>JACQYI010000001.1 GCA_016208305.1 Oscillatoriophycideae cyanobacterium NC_groundwater_1537_Pr4_S-0.65um_50_18
CCCCTAATCCCCCTTCTTGCCAACGATGAAGGGTTTCTCGCACGGTTTGGGGTGCCCACTCCAGATGCTCTGCGATCTGCTGCACCTTCCAGCCAGAGGCATTCAGCCGCAATGCGCTAGCCCGTTGCTTGATGCGTCCAGGCACGCCATTGGCATAGCTCAGTTCTCGCAAGGTGTGATCTTCTTCTTCAGTTAAGGAGATTGTTAGGGGAGCAGGCATACCTTTTCAACTATTGCTACTTGCCTCCTATCTTACGGTTTATTGGGTTGACCTACTTAATGACCTCTGTAGTGATGCCAATTGAACGGAAGATAGAGAGTCACGGAGTCGTCACGATTCACTGCACTCATGCTTAGTGGTCTTTGATTTAGTGAACAAGACCAGAGCGGAGCGCCCGAATTGCTGCTTGGGTGCGATCGCTCACACAGAGCTTCTTCAGAATATTGCGAACGTGGGTTTTCACGGTACCCGATGTAATGTAGAGCTTCTCGGCGATCGTGGGATTATTGTATCCCTCCACGATCAGTTGCAATACCTCTAACTCGCGGGCAGTCAACGATTCGATCGCAATGACTTGCCTGTACTCTGGCTCGATCGCTCGAATCATAATTGTCTCAACCCGATGGATGCAGTCGAGATGCAAAGGCTGAGACTGCCGTAGCAACTCCCTAACCTCCTGCGCAACAGCAGTGAGCGCCCGTTTCACAGGACAAACACTCAAAGCATCGAGCTGATTCGGAGCGTCTAAGCACTCAGGTTCATCTTTGAGCAGTAAGGAAATGGATGCCATAAAACTATCCTCATTCACATTTAATAACTTGTTAGTGACAACAGCTGCTATCAACTGTTCCACATGCCAGCGATTCCGCAGGGATCTGCTTCGCAGCGCACACCTTCGTCGCTCAAAACTTTTGGAATTTGTAAATTAGCCTAGAGTGAAGCTAAACAGAGGGACATGACCTGAGCGATCGCCACCTCTGACCGCTCTGATGCAGGGTTTCGCCTGCCGTTGGTGGCAATAAAGGAGAGGAAGCGATAAAAACTCCCCACCGTTCTAGTCATGGTTGGTCTGTACTGTCTGGATCTCTGGCATCGCTCTCCTACTAGATCCAGCAAGGGGACACAGCGGTATAACTCCCCGCCAGTACATTTCTGGATGGCTCAGCTTACTCAGACCCTAAGATGTGCAATCTTACGTCTCACTCTTTGTCGGGCGTGACCAAGTTCGTTGCATCGGTATCGACGACAAAGACAGCTAGCATCCGCATGGGTTCAGTATCACTGGCATTGGCACTGACCAGATGATGATTGCCGGGTACCTCAAAAAAGTTTTCACCCGCACGATACACCTGTTCCGGATTGTCATTGATTTTGCTACGCATCGCGCCCTCCAGAACCGTTGCATAGATGAAAGCCGAGTCTGGATGGGTGTGAGCGGGTGATGAGTCACCAGGCGCATATTCGACTAGCACGCCTTTCATGCTCTTGCCGGGCACATTGGGAAGGGCATGATCAAAGACCAGTGTTATCTTGGATTCAGTAGACGTGTTATCAGTTGCGACTGCGGATACAGGAAGCGCTGTGAATATGAAAAGAACTGCGAATATGGAGAGTGCTGCGAACGCAACTCTGTGGAGAAATTTAGTAAACATTTGGGGTCTCCTTTGGGAATTTAAATCACAACGAATTTCTGGTCATCAGACTGGTCGATGCTAAGCGTGGACTGGTGCGCCAAGCCCATGCCGTCAGTGCAACCCCAATCAAAGCCGGGAGCGTGACAGCAGGAAAGTCTTGCAGAATAGTTGATGGTGCGGAAATGTCGACTGCAACTTCCCACAGATGAAAACTGGCATGGGCGAGTAGCCATGATGTTGCCGCAGCCCACAGGTCAAAGCGGTGCGCTGACTGGAACAGTCCGATCGCGAACGCAGCACCAAGGAACATCTGAATCATCCCAATATCGCGGATGAAGTGCTGGTTAAAAGAACCCGTGTGAGTCACGCCAGGAACGATGTTGTACCATGCCAGCGGAGCAATCAGCATAAACAGTCCGTTGCCAAACAGGAATAGAACATTGAACGCGGTCAGGATGGCTCCCACAACCAAAATGGTTCGAGAACTTGCAATCGTTTTCATGATTGATCACCTCGCAGTGTTGAGTAGAGGTTGCGTCTGACTCGACTTATACGCCCACACATCAGCATTCGGGTTAGCGGGAGCCAGCCACAACGCCAGGTTTCGCACGTAGATTTTAATGTCCTCAAGGGTGTGTGGCTCTCGCTTAAAGCCATCTCCCACAGGTTCAGTGACATAACTGGGAGCACCCATATCCGGGTTCCAGTTGTGGTCGGCAAAATGGTGAAAGGTGGATTCAGCGACAGCACGACCCAGGATGTTGCCTGCTGGGTCGTGCTGTCGCTCAAAGGCGATCGCCAGGTTAAACAGACGACCTGAAATCAGGCTTTTACCCATCGCAATCACGCGAGCATTCTTAGCACCTGTAGGAACCCCGACTGCCCCTTCATGGGGATGGGCTGGAAAGAATTGGATATACCGGGAAGGAGAGTCAGGGGTATGCAGGAGTTCGTGAACAGGTTCAACGGGGATGATCCTTTGATAGTCGCCGTTGCGCCCGGAGTGGTAGTTCGGCCAGGAAATTGAGGTCGTCTCGGTGTCGTCAATCTGCCACTGGGATTCATCTGGGTCTGGATTGAAAGTGTGAAAATAGTGGGCAGCTCCAACCCCATCCAGGTTGCAAATAGAGGAACCTAAGTCTTCATGATCGCGTGTAATCAGGCTACCGCCACCGCGTTGACGAAAGGCATTAATGCTGGCACATTCCGCTGGTGTGACGCCGTTGCCAGGATCGACCGCAAATAGCCATAGCTCGTCGAATTCTGAGTGCTCAAGGGTGCTTAAAATCGGGTCGTTTCCCGCAGCATCGGATTCCCGGTTTCGTGCCACGACCTGGCAGAGTGGGGAACCGTTTTCATTAGTTAGAGATTTGAGGTAATCGCGCAACAAGGAGAACCGTTCGATACTCCAGTCATCGTCTGATGTCGGAATGGTCGTTTGTAGCAAAATGCGAATGGTTTTTTCCATAACAGTCTTCATCGCTTATCGTTCTAATGTGCGGCTTGTCGCTGGAGTTAAAGTTTGCCGATCGCCCAGCGCAGAATGATGAACGGGTAGGGATCGGCAGCGGCACGCCGACCCATTCGAGAACGATGAGATCGGACAGCGGACAGTCAGCGGGTATGGGATGGCACTTCATGGAATGTTCCTCATTGAATAAAGATGTCCCTGATTGGAAAGGTGTCCGGCGTTCGCTGGAGGCTAAAGACACCGAGGCTTTGAGGATGCCTCCTGCCGTTGCTGCATCACGGCAGGCAGGAAGCAAACGCTTGCAGAAATGAGTGACGGTTATGCTGCTTTCGCTTGGCGATCGAGCCACTGATCGAAGTTCGTCGAGCCGATGCGCGGCTTGTCGCCAGGGGTGAGGGAGTAATCGTTCAGCTCTATGCCGAAGTAGCGGGCGTGGATGTCTGTGACCACCTTGCGGGTGTCCTGGCTTGCGCTCAAGAAGCGTTGGACGAGTTCGTCGAGACGGAACTTTTCGGGACCAGCCACCTCGATCGTGCCGTTGAGGGGTACCCCAACTGTGATTTTGGTCAGTCCGGCAGCAACGTCATCCGATGCGATCGGCTGCACCAGGGCAGGTGACAAGTGAACCGTTTCTCCGACAGTGCCCGATTTGGCAATGCCGCTGAGGAACTCGAAGAACTGCGTGGCGCGCAGGATCGTATAGGGAATCTTGGACTCCTGAATCAGCTTTTCCTGGGCAACCTTTGCCCGCATATAACCACTGTCAGGTAAGCGATCGGCATTCACAACCGACAACGCCACATGATGTCCCACACCCGCGATCGCTTCTGCGGCAAGCAGATTACGACCAGATGTCTCAAAAAACTCTAAAACGGCCTTGTCTTCGAACGAAGGCGAGTTCGCTACATCGACGACGACCTGAGCACCTGCCAGTGCCTCAGCCAGGCCCTCACCTGTAATCGTGTTGACCCCTGATCGGGGTGATGCCGCCACGACCTCATGACCAAGCTGACGAAGGTTTTTCACGAGCTTGGTTCCAATCAGTCCGGTGCCACCAATCACGACAATCTTCATACTGAATCTCCTAAATTAGTGAATCTCTTGCAGCAGAAACTTGGCCTAGCGATCGCGTTAGGGTCGTAGGATTAGGTTCTGCTAGAAATCGGGGAATTGTGAAGGGTCTCAGGTGACCAGGAATGAGTGGTTTGCTAGTTCCTTTCTCGCACCTTTGAACCTGATGTCACTACATTAGAGAAGTCTTTTGGGTTTGTCGTTACCTACAAATTCACTAGTTTGAGGTCAATAGAACGAGACTAGATCTTGGAGGATAGGTGAACTTTTTCGTCATCAGCTTTGGTTTGGCTGGGCTGAATCCCATCTCTTGCCTCAGTTTTAACCTGGTCATGCTGAAAACAAACAGTTCACTTTGACTCAGGTAAAATCAGGTCACTACCGTTAGGAGTAAAAGACAGTGGATTTAGAGGATGCCCTGCACGTTGCTAATTCCGTCGTCTTTGCCAAGGTCGGTAGACGTCTCAATGAAGTAGAAGCCGCCATTCTGCTGGGTACCCTACAAGAGCAGACTTACGAGCAAATTGCTGAGGTGTCTGGCTACTCAATCAGCTATATCAAGCGCAACGTCGGTCCCAAACTCTGGAATTTACTGGAGCGAGCGTTGGGGGAACCCGTCAGTAAAACTAACTTTCGAGGGGCGTTAGAACATCAGTGGCGGCAGTCGCTAATTAAGGCAACCCAAACTCAGGCTCTAGCCGTTGCTCCATCGACAACCCAATTGGAACCAACCGACTGGGGGAGCGCCATCGATACGGCTACCTTCTGTGGGCGCAGTGAAGAACTGATGTGTCTTGAACAGTGGGTAATAGAAGAACAGTGCCGCCTTGTGCTGCTACTGGGCATTGGCGGAATTGGCAAAAGTACTCTGGCCGCCAAACTGGTGCAGCAGATTCAAACCGAGTTCGAGGTGGTGGTGTGGCGATCGCTACAAAATGCTCCACCTTTTGAAGAGTGGCTAGAAACAGTATTGCCGCTGCTATTGCGAGCACAGGGAGAGGACATCGCTGTGCCAAGCAGCCTGGATGGAAAATTGCTGAAGCTAAGATCAGGGTTGCGTCAAAAACGCTGTTTGCTGATCCTGGATAATGTTGAGACGATCTTGAGTGCCGGACAATCGGCACAGTACCGAACGGGGTATGAAGGCTATGGTCAGCTATTTAAAGACCTTGGAGAAATCCCCCATCAGAGTTGCTTGTTGCTCACCAGTCGCGAAAAGCCAAGGGAGATTGTGCCCCTGGAAGGGGCACAGCAAGCCGTCAGAACATTCCGGTTAAAAGGACTGACCCCAGAAGCCGGACAGGCACTTTTTCGCTATAAAGGAGCATTTGCCGGGACAGATGCAGAATGGGAGCGCTTAGTCACCCATTACAGCGGCAACCCCCTGGCGCTGAAGCTGGTAGCAGCGGCAACCCAAGACCTCTTCAGTGGCAGCATTGCTGAAATATTGAGCTATGTGCAGCAGGGGGCAGCGGTCTTTGATGATATTCGTGACTTGCTTCAGAGACAGTTCGATCGCCTGACCGACATCGAGCAGGAAATGCTTTTCTGGCTAGCCATTCATCGGGAACCCGTCTCACTATTCGAGTTGAGTCAGGATCTGGTCACGAAGGCGTCCAGGCGTAGATTACCAGACGCAGTGCAGTCATTGTTGCGGCGAAGTCTGATAGAGACCGCTCCGCGATCGCTCATCGAAAAAGAGGGGGAGCGTTTTTTTCTTCAGCCCGTTGTGCTGGAGTATGCCACTGATCGATTTGTGCAGTGCATTACTAGGGAAATTGTTAGCCAAACGCCAGAGCGACTCAAAATTCATGCACTGATTAGAGCACAAGCAAAAGACTACATTCGAGAGATGCAAAAGCGATTGATTGTGGAACCGATCGCGGAACAATTGCAGCTTCAGTTTGGCAAGTCACAATCCCTTGAACAGCATTTAAAAACGCTGTTGGTGCAGCAGCAGCAAGCACCACAGCCCAACTATCTTGCTGGCAATCTGCTCAACCTGCTGGTGCATTTGCAAAGCAATTTACGCGGCTGTGACTTTTCGAAACTAACCGTATGGCAAGCTGACTTGCGGCAGGTCAACCTGGTAGGGGTTAATTTTCGCAACGCTGACTTAGCCACCTCTGTGTTTGCCGAAACCTTAAGCAGCGTCATGTCGGTCAGTTTCAACCCTGACGGTAGTCTGCTGGCGATCGGCGATTTGGACGGTAAGCTTTGCCTGTGGCGCGTCGCTGATGGTCAGCCCGTTTTAACCGTGCAGGGGCATGAGGGTTGGATCTGGGCGATCGCCTTCAGTCCTGATGGCAAAACACTCGCCAGTTGTAGTCATGACTGGTTGATTCGGTTATGGGACGTGCAGAGCCTCGATGATTTTGAATCGTCCAGTCCTGCGAACCAGACTGAAGCGAGTGGTTCCAGCCATCTCCCAGGAACCTGTCTCAACACACTGCGGGGGCATTCCCATCGGGTTTGGACGATCGCCTTCAGCCCGGATGGTCAACGGCTGGCGAGTGGCAGTGATGACCAGACGATTCGGCTCTGGAATGTACAGGATGGAACCTGCCTGGCAGTTTTGCAGGGTCATACGGGTGGGGTTACCTCAGTCCGTTTTAGCCCTAACGGACAGCTTCTAGTAAGTGCCAGTGAAGACGCTTCAATCCGCTTGTGGAGTGTTGCTGACGGAACCCTCGTCAAAATCTTGCCAGGACATAGCCGTTGGGTGAGAACCGTGACCTTTAGCCCGGATGGTCAAACGCTTGCCAGCGGTAGTGAAGATCGCACCATTCGACTGTGGAATGTAGAGACAGGCATCTGCTTCAAAACCCTGCAAGGGCATACTGGCTGGGTCACTTCACTCAGCTTTAGTCCCAATGGTCAAACGCTTGCCAGTAGCAGCGAGGATGGCTCAGTGCGACTATGGAATGTGCAGGATGGCACCTGCTTGAAACGGCTGCAAGGTCACAGCAGTTGTGTTTGGAAAGTTGCCTTTAATCCGGATGGGCGCACCCTTGCGAGCGGCAGTGCCGATCTCTCCACTCGACTGTGGAATGTGCAGGATGGCACCTGCCTTAAAACATTTCATGGACGAACCAATGGGATTTGTTCGGTCAGCTTTAGTCCAGATGGCTTCACACTAGTCAGTGGCAGTTATGATGCCCTCGTGCGGCTCTGGGATATGCAACAGGAAACGTGCGATCGGGATTTGCCAGGACACAAAAGCTGGATCTGGGCAGTGGCATTTCACCCGGACGGTCAAATGGTTGCCAGTGCCAGCAATGATCAAACCGTGCGGCTATGGGATATCCACAATGGCACCTGCATCAAAACCCTACAAGGCCATACGGGTTGGGGTTTGTCCGTTGCCTTTAGTCCAGATGGTCAAATGGTTGCCAGTGCCAGCAACGATCAAACCGTGCGGCTATGGGATGTGCGAGATGGCACCTGCCTCAGAACCCTACATGGACATACAGGTTGGGTTTGGGCGATCGCGTTTAGCCCCGACAGATCCACCCTTGCAAGTGGCAGCAATGATCACACAGTGCGGCTATGGGATGTGCGATCGGGTAACTGCCTCAGAACCCTACATGGACATACAGGTTGGGTTCTGTCCGTTGCGTTTAGCCTCGATGGTCAGACTTTAGCGACGGCTAGCATGGATAGCTCAATTCGATTATGGAATCTGCGAGACGGAACGTGTTTGGCAACATTACGTGACCACACAAACGGAGTTCGCTCCGTTGCCTTCAGCCCCAATGGTCGTATCCTCGTCAGTGGCAGTGACGATCAAACCATTCGGCTCTGGGATGTCCGTGACGGCACCTGCTTGAAAGTACTGCAAGGGCACACGAGCCGTGTCTGTTCCGTTCAATTCAGTCCAATCGACGTGAGTCTGCCATCCGGTACAGGTGCGCTTTTGGTCAGTGGTAGTCAGGATGAAACCATTAAGCTGTGGAATCCAATAACGGGTGAATGCCTCAAAACGCTGAGAGCCGATCGCCTCTATGAAGGGATGAATATTCAGGGTGCGACCGGGTTGACAGTAGCTCAAAAGTCTACCCTGAAAACATTAGGGGCAATTGAGCATCAAGGTGATCTCAGCAACTGATCTTGTGTTCGATCTCATCTAACAACTGATGAAACGTATTGACTGGAAGTTGCAAATATCCCTAAATCTAGACTACTCCCTCGCCTTCATTTAGCAACGGATGTTGTTGGCGAATAGGCTTGAGGAGGCTGAAAGGCTGATTCTGCCGTTGCCAATGTAGTATGGGTGTGACAAAGGGTAAACGCAGTACCGAGCCATCAGTCCCTGGCGACTCGCACTTGTCTGTGTGATGCAGTTTCTAGAGGATTTGACTGACCGCCAAGCGGCAGATGCCGTCCGCAGTCGGATTGACTGGAAGTATCTGCTGAGTTTAGAGTTAGGTGATCCAGGGTTTGACTTTTCAGTGTTATCGGAGTTTCGTAGCCGAATTATTGCAGGACATCTGGAGCAACAACTGGCGTTTGGTGGTCGAACCATGGATTAGTTTCAACCGCTTGAATCGATGGTTAGCTGTGTTTGATATTCCATCCTTAAGAGAAGGATTATGCTCAACTCATTGAACAGATGCAGCAGTTCTATTGCCCTGCGATTCATGATTTACTGCTGCGTCGCATCTTATTTAACTCTGCTTAAAGGATGGAAGAGGGATATCATGTTTGTCAAAGAGTGAGAAGGACTCTCTACAATTGAGAGTTCGTAACAGCACCCCGTTTCGAGACAACCTTAGCAGGCACTCCAACCGCAACAGAGTAGGGAGGAATTTTTTTTGTGACCACAGCCCCAGCCCCAATGACGCTACCCCGCCCGATTATCACTCCATCCAGCACGCGCACTCCAGACCCTAGCCAACAATCATCTTCAATTACAATTCCCTTGTGAGTTAACCCTTGTTGGTTGATAGGCCGGGTAGGATCATCAAAAACATGATTATTGGCATAGATACCACTGCTAGAAGCAATCATACAATCCTTACCAATGATGATATTGCCTGGGCCTGCCATACAGATATAAGGCCCCATGTAGGTACCCTCTCCAATATCAATCGTCCCTCCTAGCGCTTGAATATGAATCCCTTGGTCAAGCCTTGTCCTATCTCGAATGATCAGTTTACTTCCAGATCCCCAGCAGTTAAGTCGCGTAGAGCTACAAATACTTGCACTATGGCCTAGCTCAATTGCTTGCGCACAAACGAGTTGTACACCAGATTCAATATTCACATTTGTTCCTATGCTGCCGAAAATGAGGGGATAAAAAGATTGCCGCAGTTTCTTGCCAATCGACAAGGGGATAGAACCGAATAGAGCAACTAGAACACCCGTTTTTTGCTGATTACGAATTGACTCAGGATCGTTGAAATCAAATGACATAGCAAGCCTCTACATAATCTACATTTTTTCAAGTTAATAGGGGGATACTGATTGATGTAAGAACAAAGAGGAAGTAGTTCCTATCATTTACAGTTGCCCTCTGTCTAAGCTCAAATAGCCTTGGGCTATGTTAAAAATTCTTGGAATTTGTCTCTTGTACTTGATTGCTTAAATCACTTCCACTTTGTTGAAAGTCAAGCTTTTGAATAGGCTCTAGGTGAGAATCTCAATCTGGCGATCGCAAACACTAGATCGCTTAATATAGGGCAAAATTAAAGATGCTTGAACAAGTACTCTTAGCATCTAGGCTAGACTACAAAAGATCTTGAAAACTGCCAATTCTACTGGAAATGGCTGTGTCATGAAAAAGCTTCTAGCCTTTAACGTCTCTGCATTTGCAATAAGTACCTTTTGCAAGATCCATCGTTGCAAGCAGATTGAAGATTTTTATTGCTGCTTTGTAGAGATCAAACTTCAAGCCTCCTAAAAGCCCTGGAGTGAGGCTTTGCCGATTCAGGGGGGAGTTAAACCATTGGGAACTCTTACGGCATATACTTTTTGAGGTACATGCTCGATCCGAACTAAGAGTTTTCCTCTAAGAAAAACTTGGTTAGCAAACAACAGGAAAATTGATTTTACAAGGTCTAGTGCAAACATATCAATCAACCGTAGTTATGCCATTACGCAAGGCTGCCTAATCAAAAAGCTTAGCCTAGAAGCTAAATACACCAGACTTCAAAGTGCGTAATTTACACAGGATATCATCTAAAAACAGTTAAATGAGATCATCTGCAATCTTCAGCATAAGCTTTACTTAAACTTACTAAAGATTTCAAGAAGCCTTTAGGAGGTCGAGCCGAGATACGGATACCGTTGGCGAATCAATGAGAGGAAAATAGAAGCCTCTGAAACCCCTATTCTCAGGTTAGCTCAGTACCTAAAGTACTCAATGCTACAATCTCTACTAGGACTGGAATTCAGCGATCGCTAATTTTTCTCTCATCGATTCGCCAACAGTGTCGGATACGTGCAAAATAGTGCCACACAGCCCTGAAAGGCTTGAAATCTCGTAGCTAAATCAGGCTAAATCGGTTAAAAGCCGCGATCGCTGAAGCCACCCCTCCAAGGGCTTTTCAAGTTTTCGTGGCACTGTTTTACCCTAACCTCGGCTCGACCCCTACAAAGGCGAAAATGGAGACTCTGCTATGCTAAGCGACACGATTTTGCTTTCATTAACTATTCGCGCCAAGAAATTGACCGATCGCACCCTTTACAGCCTACTTACCCACCCCTCAGTCACGATCGCGCAACCTGTCCAGTCCATCTAGAATAAAATCGAGACCAAACTCAAAGTTGTGTAGACCGTCATAACTGCCATCAATGATAAAAAGCGACAGTTGGTGCATGTAAGGGTATTGGTCTGGCGGGATATGCGAAATAAAGTTTTCGGCTGTCTCGGCATATTCTGTCGTTTCTACGGGAAAGTTTAATTCCTGGAGGGTAAAGCCGTAGATGTGGCTATCGATCGCATTCCACGCATGATCCGCCATCTTCCATGAAAATCCTGCTTCCCGCAGGCAACCGATTGTTCTATCGATATAACGCAGCATCGCTGAACCTACATTGATGCGTGACATGATCGCCAATGCTGCCCAAGGGTGTTTTAGCAGCACCTCGTGAACCGAGATTGCCCGTCGCCGCATTGCAGTTTTCCAATCCAGATCAAAGCGAGGCAACTCAATTTCGCTGACCACCATATCCATAATGCCATCGATCATGTCGTCTTTGTTGGCAACGTGGTTGTAGAGCGACATCGCTTTCACGCCTAATTCTTGGGCAACCTTTCGCATCGAAAGCGCTTCAAGTCCTCCCTCGTCTGCCAGGCGGAGGGCTGTTTGCAAAATCCGCTCCCGACTTAACGGGGTTGGAGAGGGGGTGTTGGATGTCTCTGTCTTAGCCATCTATTTGATTGCGCATTGCCCTGTAACCGATCGGTTTAGCCTCCGTTGATGTGAGTTGCCACAGATTAAACTTGACAAACTTACAGCGTAAGTTAAACTGGCGTAATGAGTAGACGTACATTGTAAGTCTAGCTCAGAGATGACAAGTTTCGCTTTGCATCCATTCTCCTGAACTCTTAAAAATCTATGGCAGCAACATCCTCGCGTATCCCTAACACAGGAACGAACCCAGGGAATGAAACGACGAATGAAACAATGAAGGCGATCACCCGTTCTGAGTATGGTTCGGCAGAGGTGCTGAAACTGGAAGAGATGGATAAGCCAGTCGTGTCGGATCAGGGCGTGTTGGTAAAGGTTCATGCTACGTCGGTGAATTCGGGGGACTGGCGCCTGATGCGAGGCACTCCCGTTATCGTTCGCCTCATCTATGGCGGATTGCGTCAGCCCAAGGTAAAAATTCTTGGCTTTGATGTTGCCGGACGAGTGGAAGCCGTGGGTCAATCTGTTACCCAATTTAAGCCTGGGGATGAAGTCTTTGGCGATCTTTCCGAATGTGGCTTTGGGGCATTTGCCGAGTATGCTTGTGCCACAGAATCATCGTTGGTTTTAAAGCCTGACACGATCTCATTTGAGCAAGCCGCTGCCGTTCCTGGGGCTGCACTGGCTGCCTTACAAGGGCTCCGAGATTGCGGACACCTTCAACCCGGACAGAAAGTTCTCATTAACGGTGCATCTGGGGGCGTAGGATCGTTTGCGGTGCAGATTGCCAAAGCCTTGGGTGCGGAAGTAACAGCCGTATGCAGTACGCAAAAAATAGATAAGGTGAAATTGCTCGGTGCTGATCAGGTGATTGACTATACGCAAGTCGATGTGACGCAACGCGGCGTTGATTATGACCTGATTCTGGATGCGGCTGCGTATCGTTCAGTGTTTGACTATTTCTCTATTTTGAAACCCGGTGGAACCTATGTTTTGGTGGGGGGATCTATCGCGCGATTGTTTCAAATTTTGCTTTTCGGATCTTTGATTTCGAGATTCAGTCGCTGCAAAGTCACCGCATTAGCCTCTACCCCGAACCAATCTGATCTCTTGACCTTAAAGGACTGGCTCACATCCGGTCAGATTGCCCCTCTGATTGACCACATCTATTCCCTGGATGAATTGCCTGCTGCAATTGGCAAACTTGAACAAAGACAGGTGACTGGAAAAGTCGTTGTTCGAGTTTAATAGGGGGAAAGGTAGCAATGCTGCAACGAAGTGCCACGCAACAGCTAGAAGCCTTACCCTATAGGAGTTATAGAAAAACTTTCGCATTTTTGCCTCAACATCCCAATAAATACTCATTTACGGGCATGTTTTCACACAAAAACGGCTTGAAAGGCTGATTCTACCGTGTAATTTGTAGACCACTCAGCCATCATTTATGGGCAAGTTGCAAATATTGGGATCTTTTTTCTGGATTCATTGATACTGAAGCATTACAGCGATCGCATGGCACTTCGTTGCAGCGTCGCTACCTTTCCCTCCTCAACAGAGAATGATGTTTGATTGTGCAGAAAAATCATTCCCTGTTGAGGGCTATCTCTGATTTTTCGTGCCTGTAAACTTACCGCAAAAAGTTATGTCAATTAGCAACAAAGATAATACTCTGAGAAACGCTCGCAATGTTGGAGTCCTAAGTGGAAGCAAGCGTATAGGTGGGTTTGTCGGATCAAGAGATAAAATTGACTTCGCCAAATTCACCTTATCTGGAGCCAGTGAATTTGGATTAACGCTAGGACGAGTAACGGGCAGAGCCAGTGCTAGAGTCACCTTACGCAATAGTAGAGGTGCTGTTTTAGAGAATTTTAAGTGTGGATCAAAGCCCAAAACCTTTGCAGCTAGCTTAGCCGCAGGCAGCTACTATATTTCAGTGCAGAGACTCAATAGCAACATAAACTATAATCTAGCTGCTTCAGCAACTCCATCGGCTCCCCCGACTCCTCCCGTTCCTCCGGTAGAAGGGCTGAATTCAGCCCTTGATATTGGTCTTCTTTCAGGCACCTACACAAATCAAGATTTTGTTGGCACCACTGACCTGGTAGATTTTTACAAGTTCACCTTAAATGATGCTGCTAACCTGCAAGCTAGAGTCACAGGCTCCTCTGCAAATACGCGTGTTCAGTTAATTCGGGATGGTAATGGCAATGGACTCGTTGATAACGAAGAGATTCTCGCCTCTGGGACTAATTTCAGCTCTACTTTCCTGTCTGACGTTACGCAAGACTTGCCATCGGGAGCTTACTTCATCAAGGTAGAACCTTCGAATACTAGCGCCTCTACTATCTATCAGCTCAACTTAGTCGCGACTCCCTTTGGGGGCAATGTCTCGCCTGATCCAGGCAACACGCTGCCAACCGCGCGCGATCTGGGAGCATTCGCGGGCACCTTGCTGGCCAAAGATTATGTCGGCCAACTGGATGCAAACGATACCTACAAATTTACCCTCACTGACATTGCAAACCTTCAGATCAATGTGAAAGGCTCTTCTGCAAACACGCGCATTCAGCTAGTCCGAGATATTAACAGTAATGGGTTGATCGACAATGGCGAGGTGTTAGCTTCTGACTCTAATATCAGCTCCACTTTCTTGTCTAGCATCACGCAAGACGTGCCATCGGGGGCTTACTTTATTAAGATAGAAACTTCAAATACCAGCAACTCTAGTTTGTATGAGCTAAATCTGGTCGCGACTCCTTTTGGAGGCAATGGCGCGCCTGATCCAGGCAATACGCTGCCCACTGCGCGAGATATAGGCGTGCTTTCCAGCACTTTTTCTGCCAAAGAACATGTGGGCATCATCGATTCAGATGATTTCTACAAGTTCACGTTAAATGACCCTAAGACTCTTCAGGCCAGAGTGACGGCTACTTCTACCAATACGCGGATTGACTTGATTCGAGACACGAATGGGAATGGTTTGATTGACAACAATGAGGTCGTAGAATCTGATACTAATTCTAGTAGCACCTTCCTTTCTAACATTACCGAAGACTTACAGGCTGGCACTTACTTTGTGAGAGTGAGACCGCAAACCACGAGTCGATCTACCAACTACACGCTGAGCTTGACGGTTTAAGCAGGCTCCCTGACATCACTGTGGGAGCTACGCGCTCCCACAGTGAATAGTTTATGCCCTTTGGGGTTAAGAGCCAGAAGCCTTAATTTACATGGCTTAATTCAAACTCAGACTGCCGACACTTCATTCTTGCTTTAAAAAACCTTCACTAGCCTCTAAGTCTTTTCCTGAACAGATTCGAAATCCTGACCATTCTGACTATGCGGAGATGTTGGAGTGGGTGGAGAGTTTGACCCTAATGAGTTTGAGTTATGTCGCAAAAACTTATTAAGGACAAACGATCTGCATTGTTTGCATTTCCTTAAACAGCAATTCTAAAGATCGCTTCGATAAATTTCACTTGAGAGACACTGTCTGAAGTGAACCAGTTGGCATTGCCGCACTAAGCTCAACTAAGTATGATCATTCATGACCAAGGCTCTTCGCTCTTGATGCTCAGTCTGGCTGAGCTGTTGGCTAAAAAATCCCGTTTCACCTTCAACTGCAATCGTGCGATACAACTCGTTGATCTGGGCTTGAGTATCGGGTTGTCTGCTCGTTGACGGGTTGCTAGATTCAAAAATGCCACTGACTCCTTCTAAAAAGTATCTCAACACTGATAGATTATCGCTCATTTCTAAAACGAGGTTAACCTATGTTTGCTTAAAGGAATCGATTTTTGAAGGATCTGTTCAAGATAAATCGTCTTCATCCTAGTCGACCCTCCTGCTTTGGTTAACATGTGGGTTAGTAACTGTCAACTTCGAGGATTGCCTCTGCAAACTCCCGTGGCGCTTCTTGCGGCAGGTTGTGACCAAGCCCCCCGTTGATCACCCGGTGTTCATATTTGCCCGTAAATTTCCTGGCGTAGGTACTGCTGTTGGGGTGTGGTGCACCGTTGGCGTCGCCTTCCAGCGTGATAGTGGGAACAGTGATCACGGGAGCTTCGGCAAGTTGCCTTTCAAAATCGTCGTACTGTGGCTCACCTGCGGTCAGTCCGAGCCGCCAACGGTAGTTGTGGATAACAATGTCAACGTGATCTGGATTGTCGAAAGACGTGGCGGTACGCTCAAACGTCGCATCATCGAAGTGCCATTGCGGCGAAGCCAGCTGCCAGATCAGCTTGTTAAAATCATGCCGATATTGTTCGTAACCAGCGCGGCCCCGTTCCGTTGCGAAATAAAATTGGTACCACCACTGGAGTTCGGCCTGCGGCGGCAGGGGAGTCTGATTGGCTTCAGGGCTGCCGATCAGATAACCGCTTACGGAGACGAGCGCCTTGCAACGTTCAGGCCAGAGTGCCGCGACGATGTTGGCTGTTCGTGCGCCCCAATCATAACCAGCGAGAATCGCCTGCTCGATCTTGAGCGCATCCAGCAACGCGATGATATCGACTGCGATCGCCGACTGCTGCCCATTCCGAAAGGTTTCATTGGATAGAAAGCTTGTCGTGCCATAGCCGCGTAGATATGGGACAATCACCCGGTATCCTGCCGCCGCCAACAAAGGGGCGACATCAACATAGCTGTGAATGTCGTAGGGCCATCCATGCAGGAGTATGACTGCTGGATTATGAGTGGACCCTAATTCAGCGTAGCCAACACTCAAAACACCCGCATTAATCTGCTTCAGGGAGCCGAATGAGGTGTTTGTTCCTGGCGTGATCCGGGGCAGATCTGCTGTCCAGTGGGATTGGGCATTTGCAGAACCGATCCTGGCCAACTGGGCAGCGGCAGCCGTCATTGCGACAATGCCCAAAAAGCGACGGCGATTAGGGTTGATTGTATTAGGCATTGCTTTCTCCTATTGAATACATGTTTTGAATGCAATTGATATTGCGTGTCATGTCTCCTCTAGTTCCCGCTTTATTGTTTCGGTTAGCTTGCTTGTGCGGTTGAGTCTGTGGGTGCAGTGGTTTGCAGTTGATGGGCGAGGCGTAGAATATCCGCTGCTCGCTCCCCGATGATGACGCAGGGAGCCATCGTGTTACCCGTCGTGACTTGCGGCATGATCGATCCATCGGCAATGCGGAGATGGTCGATGCCATATACTCTCAGGTTGCTATCTACTACCGACATGTCATCCCGTCCCATTTTTGCAGTACAGGTTTCATGCCAGAAGCTCGTCGCCGCATCCCGGATAAAGCGTTCGAGTTCGACTCCTTTCAAATTCCCTGGCATGACTTCGCGCTTGACAAACGGACGCAGCGGAGCCGAGTTGCCAACGTCGCGGCAAAGTTCTACGCAAGCGATCGCCGTTTTGAGATCATCCGGGTCAGACAGCGTGTTGGCATCAATCAGAATTGGGTCGGTCGGATTGGCTCCCGTCAGGCGTAAGCGACCTCGGCTTTTGGGATGGGCAACAGCCCCGAATAACGTCCAGCCTGCGGTAGGCAGTCCAAAGCGGGCGGCATTCTCGGCACTGGATTTGGGCACCTCCGCCTGACAGACAAACAGGTCTGGACTGTTCAGACCGGACTGGCTCGTCGAGAAAAAGATCGCCTCAGACAGGTTATTGCGGGGGGCGATCGCGTCTTGATATTCCCAGACACAATCAAAAGCAACGTGGTCTTGAAAATTTTGCCCCACACCGGGAAGGTGCTGCACGACCGGAATGCCCCACCGCCGCAACTCGGCTTCATCGCCAATGCCGGATTGCATCAGCACCTTCGGCGTATGGATGGCACCCAGCGATAGCACCACTTCGACTGCCGCACCAATGCGATAGTTCGCGCCCCGATAAGCGATCTCCACGCCAGTGACTCGCTTGCCCTGAAAGGTCAGCCGTGTCACTAGTGCCTGAGTCAGAACCGTCAGATTGGGTCGATCCAGATACGGGAAGACGTAGGAGCGGAAGATCGATTCGCGCTTACCATGTCGGACTCGCACATCGCTGATCGCCGCCCCCTTTACCGCTTCCATCATGCGACCATTGGGATTTTCAAACGTCGGAATCCCGACCGATCGCGCAGCTTCAACTGTTGCTGGTGCGAGCGGGTTTGGGTCTGGCGCGGGCTGCACAAAAACGGGGCCTCCCGTGCCGCGATACATGGGGTCTGGCTCACCATGCCAATCTTCCAGGCGGCGATATAGCTTCAAAACGGATTCATAGCTCCAGGCTGGATCATTGGCTTCAGCCGCAAAGAGATCCCAATCATGCTTGTGTCCGCGTGCCCAAACCATGACGTTGATGCTTGATCCACCGCCAAGCACCTTGCCCATCGAAAACGGCAGCGATCGCCCGTTCACATAGGGATTTGGCTGCCCCTGAAAGCTCCAGTCGCGATCGGTGCCCAGATTCATAGGCCATTGGTTAGCAGCGATGACACTGGGCACATCATCGCTGCCTCCGGCTTCCAGCAGCAGCACGTTCACATCCGGATTCTCAGCCAACCTGCGAGCCACCACCGAGCCAGACGATCCCGATCCGCAAACAATAAAATCGTACTGGTGCCGTAGCTCAGCGGTAAGCTGATGCTGGTTGCTGCGGAAGCGATCGACAAAATGATCGTCATCATTTATGTCACGCCGATCGTAATCATGTTCATTCTCAAAAAACTGGTTCTCAACATTCGGCTTCATTAGGTTTACCTTACGTTCAAAATTGAATGGATACAGAAGGCGTTACTGACTCAAAATCAGTAGAGAGGCTCAAGTCCCGCCACTTCCGATCCGCTTCGAGCCGTGCGATGTCACTCTGCTCTACCGCATGCACCGCATCACTGCCGAGCAGGAGCCGCAGCGGTGGTTCATCAAGGCTTGCAATGTGGAGAATGGCAGCCGCAGCCTTGACCGGATCGCCGGGTTGGATGCCGTTGTAGTCGCGCTGAAATCGGGCTACTGCGCCGACGGTGGCATCATATTCGGGACGCCCCTCGCGGATCACAGTCGAAGTTCCGGCAAAGTCAGTCCGGAAACCACCTGGCTCAATGATCGTCACCTTAATTCCAAGCGGCTTAACCTCTTTAGCGAGGACTTCCGAGAAGCCTTCGACTCCCCATTTCGCAGTTGAATAAGGTGCACGTCCGATCGCTCCGATTCGCCCCCCGACAGAGGAAAATTGGATGATGTGCCCCGATCTCTGTTCTCGCATCAGCGGGATCGCCGCCTTCGTGACATTAATCACCCCGAAGAGATTCGTTTCGATCTGGGCACGAAATTCAGCCAGACTGGTATCTTCAATTGAGCTAACATTGCCATACCCCGCATTGTTGACGAGGATGTCAAGCCGTCCGAAGGTATCGACCGCAGCTTGGATGGCATTGCTCGCTGCCTGCTCATCGGTCACATCGAGCGCAATGGGGCAAACCCGATCGCCGTAGTGTTCCACTAAATCGGCAAGTTGAGCGGGATCACGGGCTGTGGCAACCAGTTTGTGCCCTGCGGCAAGTACTGCTTCGGCAAGCGATCGACCTAAGCCACGAGAACATCCTGTGATCAGCCATACTTGTTCCATAAAAATCTCCTTGAAGTGAACCAGCGCAGCACTTTCAAACTCGTCCTTGCTAACTTCGGTTACCTTTCATTTTTCAGCGATCGCTTCATCCGGTGACGACGAATTTCTTTGCATACGTACCGACATCCTTGCAGTGACGTTCCTTCCGAAGCAGCCATGATCAGGCACGTAGCGATCGGAACGACGCTCTGAGTTCCTGAGTAAAAATCGTTGGCTGCTCCCACGCGGCGAAATGGCCGCCTTTTTCGACGCGGTTATAGTGGATGAGTTTGGCATACGCCTGCTCTGTCCAGCTTTGCGGAGCTGCATAAATCTCATCTGGAAAGACGCTTACGGCAACCGGGATGGCAACGTGTTTAGGCTCGAAAAAAGCAAACTTATTTTCCCAATACAGACGAGCCGAAGAGACAGCCGTGTTCGTCAACCAGTACAGCGTAATGTTGTCAAGGATGTCGTCTCGTGTCAGTCCCTCAGACTGTCCGTCAAAGACACGGGCGATCAGCGCGTAGCTGCGCGCATCGTGGTCGAGCATCCAGGCAGCCAGTCCGACTGGTGAATCCGCAATGCCGTACAGCGTTTGCGGGCGATTTGTCATCTCCTGAGCGTAGCCAAGGCCGTGCTTATAGAAAAAGTCGAGCTGATCCCACGCGTTCTTCTCGTCAGCTGAGAGATTAGATGGCGGCGGATTGCCGAACTTGAGTGCGTTTGCAACATCGGCTGGAACCGTGGCAGGCATATTGGTATGAATGCCGAGCAGACCTGGAGGAGTCAGCAGAGCCATCTGCTCTGTGACGGCATTTCCCCAATCCCCCCCTTGCGCCACAAAACGCGAGTAGCCAAGGCGCTGCATCAGCACGACCCAGGCGCGGGCAATCCGGGCAGGGTCCCAGCCAGTCGTGGTCGGCTTGCCTGAAAAACCATAGCCCGGAAGCGAGGGAATCACGAGGTCGAACGCGTCCGCTGGACTCCCACCCTGTGTTGTGGGATTGGTCAGTGGCTCGATAATCTTCAGTTGCTCGATGATCGATCCCGGCCAGCCATGCGTGACGATGAGGGGCAAGGCATTTTCGTGTCTTGAACGGACGTGAATGAAATGAATGTCGAGTCCATCGATCTCGGTGATGAAGTGCGGTAGAGCCTTCAGTTTTGCCTCACCCTTGCGCCAATCATAATCGGTTGACCAATAGCGCGCGAGTTTCTGCATCGTCGCGAACTGCACACCCTGCGATGCGTCGGCGACGGTCTCTTTTTCGGGCCATCGCGTTGCTGCAATGCGGCGACGGAGGTCGTCGAGTGCCGCTTGCGGGACGTTGATACTGAAGGGACGGATGACAGTTGTGTCCGTGGGCACGGTTGCGGGTTGAGGCATGGTGGTCTCCTTGGGCTTTGCTGGGCTGGGTTGGGCGATCGCAGAACCCAATCGACCCAGCTGTGTAGTCGCAAGGGTCATCGCCGCAATGCCCAAAAAGCGGCGGCGTTGAGGGTTAATTTTTTCAGACATTGATCGTTCTCCGATTGGATTTAACTGGGATTACCTAGGGTCTGTCCGTGTTACTCAGCCGTAAAGATGGAACGAGCTACGGAACTCAAACCCCTGGTACGCCCCACCGCTCACTTCACTGAGGAAAAAGCGGTCGGTGCCAAAAACTCGTTGCGGATGTTTTGCACGAGCTGTCCGTCTTTCTCACTCTCCTTGCTGACCGCAATCCATTCGGGGTCAGCGAGGAATACACTCCAGCGTTCCTCACGCTCAGCCATACTGTCCCAGGCGAGCAGGTAGGTGAGCTGCTGATTGCTCTCGCCAACTAGCGTTGTCCAGAATCCAGCTTGGCGAATGCCATGTTTTTCCCAAATCTGGATCGTGTGGTTCTGGAAGCGCGAAAGTAGTGCTGGCAGCCGCCCAGGTACAGCGTGATAAATGCGTAATTCGTAGATCATGTTTTTAATGCCCCGCGCTCTGTCCGCCATCGACATGCAGGATTTCGCCCGTCACGAAGTTGGCGGATTCCAGGTAGAGGATGGCATCAACAATGTCGGAGATCTCGCCCATCCGACCGTTTGGGTGCATGGCAGCGAGCTGTGCATGGGTCTCGGCAGGATGCATGGGCGTCTTGATGTTGCCCAGCGCGATCGCATTCACCCGAATCCCCTGCTTGGCATACTCGATCGCCAGCGATCGCGTCGCGCTATTCAAACCGCCCTTGGTGAGCGACGCCAGCACAGAGGGGACACCCGCAACTGGGTTGTCTACCAGGCTGGTTGAGATCTGCACGATATGACCGCTGCCCTGCTTCTCCATTTCGGCGATCGCTAGTTGTGTCATGTGAAAGAAGCCAGCAATGTTAGTGCCCAGATACGCCTCATAGTCTGCCTGGGTATATTGGGTAAAGGGTTTGGCGATGAAGATGCCAGCGTTATTAATGAGTGTGTCAATGCGTCCAAAGCGGGTCACGCCTTCGATAATTGCCCGCTCGGCAGTTTTGCGATCGGCGATATCACCGGACACCGCCACGATACCATCGTCATCCGATGGCTGAATGGAACGCGAGATGGCAATCACCCGATACTGGCGATCGCGGTATGCCTTAACCAGGGCTGCGCCGATGCCTTGCGACGCGCCAGTAACCACAGCCACTTTCTGTTCGATGCTCATAGTAAACCTCTATAGTTTTGAAGGGTTGGTAGAAAAAGAGTTATGCACTGCGGAAAGTCGCACCGATGGGAGAACCCACAATGCCACCATCCACAAAAAGTTCAACCGATTGGATGTAGGATGAGTCGTCTGAAGCGAGAAAGAGGACGGCTTTGGCAATCTCGTCCGCTTCTCCCAAACGACTCAGGGGAACCGCTGCCGCCCATTGCGCCGTCAGTTCGTCCGCCTTCTCAGGCGGAGTCGATCCACGGTTCCAGATGGGGGTCTTGATGGCTCCTGGTGCGACGACATTGACCCGAATGTTGCGGGGAGAAAGCTCATAGGCCATCGCTCTCGCCATACCGCGAACACCCGCCTTGCTTGCCGCATAGGCTGAGCGTCCGGGATTCCCCAATGAACCGATAACGGAACTGTTGAAGATGATGGAGGAGCCATCGTTAAGCAACGGCAATGCAGCTTGGACGGTAAAGAAAACGCTGGTGAGATTGATACGAATAATGTTCTCAAACACCGCTTCATCAGTGCTTCCTACGGGGGTAGCTCCACCAATCCCAGCGTTAGCGAAGACGATATCCAGACTGCCAAACCGTTGACCAATTTGGCTGAAAAGGTCGGCGCGGGCATTGGAGTCTGTCACATCGGCACGATAGGCAACAGCTTTTGGCCCCAATGTTTCGACAGCCGCATCCAGCGTCTGCTGATCTCGACCCGTAATTGCCACCTCAGCCCCTTCGCGGATGAAGAGTCGCGCGGTGGCAAAGCCAATGCCGCTGTTGCCCCCCGTAATCAGTGCCTTCTTACCTTCTAGTTTCATAACACGCTCCTTTGCAAAGCGAATGTGTGCATGTTGCAATTAGGCGATAGCCGAAGACGTTACACGGGGGGCATGGTCGGTGCTGGTCGCAACGGGCAACCAGGCTTCGATGTCCTCTGCCATTTTTGCGGCGTTATTTTGATACATGGCGATCGCATCCTTGCCGACGGGCAAATGCAGCGGCGGACGGTCTGTATGGGCGAGTTGGAGGATCACCTGGGCAAACTTTTTCGGATCACCGGGTTGGTTGCCATGTAGCGCATCGGCTCCGCTCCGCACTGGGCCTACCGTTGCCTGGTAATCATTGATGATGGTTTTAGCCGCGACATAGGAGTCAGCACTGAGGAAATCGGTTGTAAACAGACCAGGAGCGACTGCTGTAACGTGGATGCCAAGCGGTGCCAGTTCGATCGCCAGCCCTTTTGAAAGACCTTCGACTGCAAATTTAGTAGAGCCATACAAGCCCCAGCCCGGAACGGCATCGTAGCCAAACAGCGACGAGAGATTGATGATCTGCCCCGACTGTTGCTGGCGCAGGTAGGGCAACACCGCACGGGTGACGTTGAGTAGCCCAAACACGTTGGTGTCATACTGTTTGCGAACTTCGGCATCC
>JACQYI010000005.1 GCA_016208305.1 Oscillatoriophycideae cyanobacterium NC_groundwater_1537_Pr4_S-0.65um_50_18
TGGGAATCTTCACAGGCGCTGACCTGAAGCAATGGTCTCAAGAATCCCTGGTGCAGCAGTTTGGGAAGGTCGGATGCTTTTACTACAAGATTGCCAGAAGCCAAGACGATCGCCCAGTACAGCCTAACCGCATCTGTAAGTCCATTGGCGCAGAAAACAGCTTTGACCCCGATCTGGGCGATCGCGCTGCGGTCTTGACGGCCTTGGAGGGGGTGGCTGAAACGTTGCATCGAAGATTGGAGAGCAAGCAAGCCTCTGGACGAACGCTGACCCTCAAAGTTAAGTATGCGGACTATCAACAGATCACCCGCAGCAAGACGTTAACGGCTGCGATCGGTCAGCTAGAGGTGATTTTGAGTGTTGCAGAGGAGCTGCTAACCCTCACCGATGTCGATCGTCAGCCCGTGCGTCTACTAGGATTGACTCTCTCTAATCTAGAGGGTGAGAGCTTGGAAGTGGCGGAATATGTACAACTGAGTTTGGCGTTGGAGCCATGTTGAAGTTGTTATCTCTAAAGCTGAGGGGTCAAGATCATTTATAAGTTCTGACCCGCTTATCTAAGCTGAGCATCATCTTTACTCCAGCGTTTCACCGAGGGTAGCTTAGCAGGAAGCTCGACATGAACAGCTTCGGGCATATCTTCTGACTCCGCTGCGATTATTTTAGGAAAGGAATGGGCTTGGGAGGAAATCAAGATATTAGATGCTTGAGCCAGGATTGACAAGTGCGATCGCCCCCATGCAACCATATCGATGGAGTTGAGCACTGCCATGCTCTGCCATAAGAGCAGCTATTGAGAATGCGGCTTACCCGATCGCCTTCAATTCCCTAAAACGTATCAGGCTCAACAGCTAACCTGTAGCCACTGCCTTACAGCCAACTACTGTCAGCCCTAAACTTTGTGAGTAATGGCGGTTAGCCTCCCTGAACAGACAATTGTGAGGGTAGAATGTTTATCGCCAGCTGCAAGACTGCCGAGTGCGTTTAGGTAAACATCAGACTATCCCTATGACTCCCTCCAGGTCAATCTTCTAGGTGATACACTTCAGACTTAAACTGGCGCACTCCCTTTGTACGATCGCTAAAGGATCGAATTCGCCAGAGACAATTTATTTGCGCTGAACTCGCTGTAGACTAACCCTGTGTAGCACAATTTGAACCGTGGCAAACGTCATTTCATTCTTTAATCAAGCCGGAGGAACTGGTAAGACAACCCTTGCCATGAACTTGGGATACTCCCTAACTCAGCAAGGACATCGAGTCTTACTTGTGGACATGGACCCGCAATCCTCTTTGACCGTGTTCATGGGATTACAGCCTCACGAGCTTGAGGGTACAGTGGCCCAAAGCATCTTAGAGCGAGAACCATTACGAATTTTGAGCGAGATTCATCAGATGGATCTCGTGCCTAGTAACCTAACGCTCAGTGCAGCCGATGTCAGACTTGCGACGGCGATCGCTAAAGAAAATCGTCTTAAAAAGGCTCTATCCCCTGTTGTCCGAAGCTATGACTTTGTGTTGATTGATTGCCCACCTACGTTAGGGGTTCTGAGTATTATTTCCCTAGTCGCCTCAACCCATATTCTGATCCCGATGCAGACACAGTATAAGAGCTTTGTTGGGTTAGATCTATTATTAGGTACGATTAATGAGCTTCAACAGGAAGGGGTTGCACCCGATTTGAAGATAGCGGGTGTCATCCCTAACCTGCATGATCGCACAGCACAAAGCAAAGAGATTTTGGAAGCTGTAACAGAACAATTCAGCGGCATTGCGCCTGTTTTTCCAGCTATCTCTCGTGCTGTAGCATTTGCTGATGCTTCAATGCAGCATTTACCCTTGGGGGTATATGATCCAAAACATCCTGCTGTCGCTATCTTAACTGCCATTTCGCAGAGTCTGGAGTCTTTATAGTGGTAACCCGTAAACGCGCACCCAAACCTGAGTTGCGAAATGTGGCAGCGATCCTGAATCGGGAAACGCCTGCTACCGAGGATCAACATCAAGATCAATCTATCCCAATTGAAAAAATTCAATTGCCAGCAAAGCAACCTCGCCGCTTTTTCGACTCTGATAAATTGGCTCAACTCGTCCAGTCTGTTGCCGAACATGGAATCTTAGAGCCTTTGCTCGTTCGCCCTCTTGAAGGTGGCGGATATGAACTAGTTGCTGGAGAACGGCGGTTACGAGCAGCTCGGGAAGTGGGATTAGAGGAAGTTCCGATCGTCGTGCGCGAGTTGGACGATCGACAGGCCATCCAAGTTGCATTGATAGAGAACTTGCAGCGGGAAGACCTGAACCCAGTGGAAGAAACGGATGCTGTGCTAGATCTGCTGGCAATCGCTTTAGAGACAACGAGAGAAAACGTGACTTCGTTGTTTTATCAGGCGCATCGGGCAAAGCATCGAGGTCAGGAATTGGGACAAAACGTTTTGTCTCAATTGGAAATCGTTCAAACTGTGATGGCAGGGGTGGGTCGGTTCAGTATTGATAGCTTCCGTTCTAGCCGCTTACCGCTGCTAAAGTTGCCGGAAGATGTGTTGGATGTTCTCCGTCAAGGAAAACTGGAATACACAAAGGCTCAAACGATCGCCCGTGTAAAAGACGAGACACAGCGGTCAAAGTTGCTGAAGCAGACGATTGCTAAGAATCTTTCGTTGAATGAGATTAAGGCAGCGATTAAAGAACTTAAGCCAGAAGTAGAACCAACGCCTGAGAAAGTTCTAGTTGAGCAATTGGGTGAGATCGGCAAGCGGTTGCAGAAGAGTGAGACTTGGGGCGATCGGAAGAGGAAGGAACGGATTACTAAGCTGTTGGATGAGCTGTATAAGCTGACTTCTGACAATTGAAGGGGTTAAGTTAGCTTCGGCAGAATGGTCATGAACTTGCGATCGCTCGGTTAGTTAGTACTGCCTTTAGAAATACGTGCCCCTTTGTCTTCTTCACGCATGGTGAAAGTAAGAATTTAACGTTGAGTATCGACTCAAACAGATTTTCGGGGCAGACTGGAGTGAGCAGAGAACCTAATGTTCGCAAACTATGAGCCTGATTGCCCTTCCTGAACCTGGTTAACTAGTCGATGTACGACAGAGTCGCTTTGTCGTGACGGATGTGCAGCAAACTCTTCCTCTAGAGAATCTACTTTTACCTAGAGTCAAACTACCGCAGCATCTTGTTACTCTTGCTTCAGTTGAGGACGATGTTTTAGGAGAGGAACTTCAGGTAATTTGGGAGCTAGAACCAGGAGCTTATGTCCATGAAAAGACAGAATTGCCAGAACCTATAGGATTTGATGCACCAGAGCGGCTAGATGCTTTCCTAGATGCTGTGCGTTGGGGAGCGACTTCTACTGCTGACATTCGCAATGTACAATCGCCTTTTCGGAGTGGCATTGACATTGAAGACTATCAGCTAGATCCGGTAGTGCGAGCAATCCAGATGCCTCGCGTGAACTTATTAATTGCTGATGATGTCGGTTTAGGTAAAACCATTGAAGCAGGACTCGTTGCACAAGAACTCATCTTGCGGCAGCGAGTGCGTCGAATTCTGATTGTCTGCCCCTCTTCGCTTCAAGTACAGTGGCGTGAGCAAATGCGGGATAAATTTGGATTGGACTTTCGCAGTGTTGATAGCGACTTGATGCGAGACTTGCGGCGGCGACGGGGAATTCATGTTAATCCCTGGACCCACTTTCCTCGTCTCATCACATCCATTGATTTTCTCAAGCGCGATCGCCCCTTGCGTCTGTTTCGAGAAGTTTTGCCCGCAGAAGGTGAGTCGATTTACCCTCGGCGCTTCGACCTTCTGATTGTGGATGAAGCCCACAACGTTGCCCCTTCTGGCAGCGGTCGCTATGCCATCGACTCTCAGCGCACTGCTGCCATTCGCCTATTAGAACCTCACTTTGAGCACAAGCTATTCTTGACAGCAACGCCTCATAACGGCTATCCAGAAAGCTTTACCGCCCTACTAGAGTTGCTAGATACTCAGCGATTTGCCCGTGGAGTTGCACCCGATCGTAATCAGCTTCAAGTCGTGATGGTGCGACGGCTCAAAAGTGAGCTTCCCCCGCATTGGGATGGAAGACCTCGATTTCCCAAACGTGATCCAAAGGCGATTGAAGTGGAGTATGGGGAAGCAGAGCGTCGGGTTCATGCTGCTCTGCGAGCATATACGGAACTGCGGCGCAAAGGTGCGGCGGAGGATGCTACTGAGCTTTATGCAACTGAGTTCGTCTTGAAGCTGTTGAAAAAGCGATTATTTTCCTCTCCCGAAGCTTTTCGCACCACTCTAAATCAACATCAGCAATCCCTTAAGTCTGCTACGCGTCAAGCTAAGACTCGTTTTTCTAAGCCCCCTGTTGGTATTTTGCGACGACAGTTGGAGCAGGTAGAAGAAGAGTTTGCAGATGATGCAGTTTATGAAGAAATTACAGAAGAGGCGATCGCATCCTCATCTCGGCTCTTTCGCGAAGTTACCCCTGAGGAAAGCCAGCTTCTTCAAGAAATGCAGGCTTGGGCAGAGGATGCCTCTCGCCGCCCTGACTCCAAAGCACAAGAACTGCTGGACTGGATTAATCAGCATATTCGACCCAGCGGCAAATGGTCTGAGCAACGCGTTATTATCTTCACCGAATATCGTGCCACTCAGAAATGGCTGTTTAACCTGCTTGCCAGCAAAGGGCTAGTTAAAAACGATCGCCTGATGACGCTTTATGGAGGGATGGCTTCTCAAGACCGGGAAAAAGTGAAAGCTGCGTTTCAAGCCCATCCCGATACTTCTGCGGTAAGGATTCTGCTGGCGACTGATGCGGCTTCTGAAGGTTTAGACTTACAAAACTATTGCTCAAAGCTGATCCATTACGAGATTCCCTGGAACCCAAACCGGATGGAACAACGAAATGGGCGGATTGACCGTCATGGACAGCGATCGCAGGAAGTCTCGATTTATCACTTTGTCGGTAAGGGTTATCAGACTAATGCCACTGGCGTCAAGCCAGGAGATCTGGAGGGTGATCTGGAGTTTTTGATGCGAGCGGCTTTAAAGGTCAACAACATCCGCGAAGATCTAGGTAAAGTCGGATCTGTGATTGCGTTGCAGGTAGAAGAAGCCATGCTAGGGAAACGCATTACGCTGGATACCGCAGTAGCAGAACGAGAGTCTGAACCAGTCCGGCGAATGCTGAAATTTGAGCGATCGGTGCGGGAACGCATTGAGCAACTGCGAGAACAGCTCAGTGAGACTCGTCGCACTCTTAGACTCACGCCTAACAACATTGAATCAGTAGTTAAAATTGGGCTGGAACTAGCGGGGCAACCAGGTCTAATTCCGACTGAAGTGCCAAATCTTCGGGGTCATGCCTATCATCTTCCTGCTCTAAAAGGAAGCTGGTCAGCCTGCTCTGAAGGGCTTGCTCATCCCCACACCCAAGAGATTCGACCGATTGTGTTTGACCCAGATTCGTCTCATAGCCGAGACGATGTGGTGTTAGTGCATCTGAATCACCGATTGGTGCAAATGTGTCTGCGGCTATTGCGAGCTGAGGTGTGGTCACGAGAAGGCAATAAACGTCTCCATCGAGTGACAGCTCGGCTAGTTCCTAGTTCAGCCTTGGAGCATCCTGTGGTGATTGCTTATGGGCGGTTAGTGCTTCTTGGTAGTGATCAGCAGCGGCTGCATGAGGAAGTGATTACGGCTGGGGGAATACTGAAGGAAGGACGGTTTAGTCGTTTGAATGTGGGGCAGGTTCAGCAAGCGCTGGCGGCAATCCTGCCTGATCCAGTCCCAGAAACCATGCAGCAACAGCTGACAAAACTATGGCCAAGCCATCAGGAGCCACTGCTGCGATCGTTGGAAGTTCGCATGGGCGATCGGACAACAGGTCTTCAGAAAGCTCTTCAAGAACGGTGTGAGAAAGAGATTGCTGATATTACTGCCATTTTGACCGAACTGCGGCAGCAGATTCTAAATGAGTTAGAGCAACCGGAAGTAGAGCAGTTGGAGTTATTTAACAGTGCTGAAAAGGAGCAGTTTGAGCGAAATCTTGGCAGCTTGAGGCTGAGGGTTGAGCAGATTCCCCAGGAAATTGAGCAAGAAACAGCCGTGATTCGAGCACGATTTAAAGATCCCACTCCTCGTCTATTTCCTTTGGCTGTCACCTATCTCATTCCTCAAAAATTCATCTAGGCTTGGTCTAAACTTCTATGACAACTTCCCAAAAAATCACCCATGCTTTTGCCATGCTTGCCCCTGTACCTGAAGAGCATTTGCTATCCGGATTAGAGGCAATTCAAGCACAGAAAGCACAGGGAGTTGAACAACCA
>JACQYI010000015.1 GCA_016208305.1 Oscillatoriophycideae cyanobacterium NC_groundwater_1537_Pr4_S-0.65um_50_18
AAATTCTACAAATCAGAAATCAGTCGAGCTTTTCTAAGAATCGATCGCAAAACCGTATCTTGACTCGAAATTATATCAATCCTCCCTTCCATACCCACTTGAATTTGACAGTGGCGATCGCCCTGACTTAGCACCAAACTTTCCGGCTCTAGGGCAACTTCATAATAAGGCGCTCTGGCTGCGGGCTGCTCTTGAGCAGTTTGAGCAGGCGGCGTGATTGCATCCGGCGAGATTGTTCGGACAGTGCCAGAGAGTGTGCCATAGTCGGGATAGGGACAAGCCGAAATGCGAAACTGGGCGGCTTGTCCAACCTTGATTTTGCTGATCTCTTGAGCAGGAACAAAGGCTTTAATCGTCAATTGGGTTGCGTT
This sequence comes from Oscillatoriophycideae cyanobacterium NC_groundwater_1537_Pr4_S-0.65um_50_18, assembly GCA_016208305.1. GTDB lineage: Bacteria > Cyanobacteriota > Cyanobacteriia > Elainellales > Elainellaceae > Drouetiella. Next base: position 372 of record JACQYI010000015.1, read on the forward strand.
CGGTACAATCTGCGCGATCTCTTCTCCAGGTTGAACCGTTTGTCCAGCGTTGCGTAAATTGAGCTTGATGATCACCCCGTTCGATGTAGCTCGAATTGTAGTTTTGAGCAACTCTCGCTGCACTTGGCTGAGTTCTCGCGCATCCAGTTCAAGCTGATTTTGAAGCTGAATTTGCTGCTGAATTAGTGCCTCTCGTTCTTGACTTAGCGAGGCAAGCGTTGCGTCACCTGTGGCTTGCTCGACGGCAATTTGCTCGATCGCCATTAACACACTGGCATCGGTGGGATTCAGTGCAGTTCTCGCTCGTTGCAGTTTGGCTTCAGCCGCTGCCACTTCTTGCGCTTGCTGCTGAGTCGCTAGCTCGGCTTCGGCCAGTCGATCGCGCTCCAAGGCTCCTTCGGCAGCGATCGGACGATATCGCTCTAATCTTACTTGAGCCATATTGAGTGCTGCTTGGGCTGCCTGTAAACTGGCTTGTGCTTCAGCGACTTCAGTGGTCGAAATCACCTGCTGATTTTGGTAGTCGCGCTGTCGCTGGCTCCACTCAGCTTCAGAAGCGGCTACTGCTCGATCGCCTCGGTTGCGTTCTGCGGCAATGCGGGTTTCGATCGATTGAATCTGCGCCTGTATTTGCAAAATCTGAAGTTGCGCTTGGCGAATGCCGTTTTGTAGTTGAGATCGCTTGGTTTGCAGTTGCGAATCGTCAATTTGGGCGATCACGTCTCCCTGCTTGACGGTTTGATTGGGCATGACGCGCACTTGGACTACGGTTCCAGCTGTTGCTGCCTGCACGATTCGCAATTCGCCTGTGGGGCGGATGACAGCAGGGGCTTTGACCGTAACTCGATATTGAGCGATCGAGGAAATGGCGACAGCGGTGGCGATCGTGCCAATCACAAATAATCCGCCAAACTTCACCCAACCGCTCAGCGGCGGCAGAAAATCTTGAGTCTGCACATCAGACAGCGGTTCTAGATCAGAGTTGCTAAACATGAGAACTTTCCGTGAGTTGCCGAGTCGTTAAGACGGTATTGAAGAACTTGAGATGATCCCCCGACTGGTGGCGCAGTTCTTGTGGCGTGCCTTGAATCTTGACATGACCGCGATCGAGCATGACAATCCAGTCGGCGCGTTCAATCACACTTGGACGGTGGCTGATCAAAATCGTGGTTTTGCCTTTGCGGTGAGACAAGACGCGATCGAGCACTTCGGTTTCGCTGGCCGGATCAAGTGCGCCTGTGGACTCGTCCATAATCAAAATTGGCGGGTCGTTGAGGATAGCGCGGGCGATCGCCAGTCGTTGCCGTTGTCCGCCTGAAAGATTTGCGCCAAATTCGCCCAGCACGGTTTGATATTTGTCGGGAAGCTGGCTGATGAATTCGTCTGCGCCGACAATTTCGCAAGCTTTGACAATTTGATCAAACGAGATATTTGGATCGCTGAAGCGGAAATTCTCGACGATCGATCGGCTCCAGAAATGCGGTTCTTGCGGCACAAGCGCGATTTGCTGCCGCAGACAGTCGAGCGCTAAATCCTGCTGGTTGTAGTGGCCATAGCGAATGTTGCCGCTTTGTAGCGCATACAGTCCGGCCAGCAGTTTGACTAAGGTACTTTTACCGCAGCCAGATTTGCCGATCAACGCGACTACCTGCCCACCTGGAATCCTGAGTGAAAAACTGTCGAGCAAATCGGTTCGTCCGGCATGGTGAAATTGCAGACGCGAGCAAACGATGTCGGTGTCGGGCGGAAGCGCTGCCCAGGGTTTCTTGAAATCGTTGGCGTCTTCGGGCGTGGCGTCGATCACTTCGCTAAGCCGCTGGAGAACCACTTGAGCAGTGATAAATTCGTCGATTAGACCGATCGCCGCCGCCAGAAATCCAAAGAAATTGCCGCTCAAGCCGTTGTACGCCAGCAGTTGACCGATGCTGAGCGTATGGTTAATCACTAGATAACTGCCCAACCACAGCAGCATGACGCTGGTGCAGGTTGAAAGAATTGTCGTCACCGTGCCGCTATAAAGCTCCAGCTTCATCATTCCCCAACCGAGATTCGCCAGTCTGCCAAAGTTGGCTTGATATTCCTGCCACGCTTGCGGCGTTGCTTGGCTGGTTTTGAGCACTTGGACGCCGCGAAAGGTTTCGACTAAAAAGCCTTGATTTTCCGTACCTTGCACGATCAAACTGCGCGTTTTTTGTCGCAGTGCGGGTAGAAACAAAAAGCTGATTCCCGCCATCACCACAAAGGCGGCGAACGAAGCTGCCGTCAGTGTGGGACTGTAGAACAGCATGAAACCCAAAGAGATGATCGCAATGAAAAACTGGCTTGGCAAACCCAAAACAATTTGCGAAACGAGCGAATGAATCGCATCGACATCCGAGATGCGGCTGACCACTTCACCGCTGCGCCGTCCTTCAAAATAGCTCAGCGGCAAGTGCAGCAGTTTTCGCCCGTATTCCAAAATCAAGCCGAGCTGCAAGCGCTGCCCAAAGTATCCGATCAGATGCGCCTGAATGATGCCGATGACGCTTTGCACGATCGCCATCACAATCACGCCGATCGCCACAATGGTAAGCAGTTGCGTGTCGCCGCGCACCAAAACATCATCGGTCAACACCTGCATCATCAGTGGCGAAGCCAAGGCCAGCAGACCAATCACCACGTTGAGCGCGATCGCCTGCACCAAAATCCAACGGTCTGGTAAGACGCGCTGGAAGAACCGCCCGAATCCTGACAGGCGATCGTCGGTTTGTTCGGCAAAGCGATCTTCGTCCGGGGCAAGCAGCAGCATAATCCCGTTTTCCCAACCCGCTGCCAATTCTTGCCGAGTTAGATAGCGTAGACCCACGCCCGGATCGGCGACGACGTACTTTTTCCCGCGCTTGCCATACAGCACGACCCAGTGATAGCCCTTCCAGTGAATCACGGCAGGCAATGGCACTTCTTCGAGTCGATCGAGCAGTTGCGCGTTGGCTTTGACGTGACGAGCGTTAAATCCTAAATTCTCCGCGCCTCGGTTGAGTCCGAGCAAACTAGTTCCGCGTGCGCCTGTGCCAACGGCTTCACGAGTGTGGGCGATCGAAAAGGTGCGTCCGTAGTATTTGGCAACAGTCGCAAGACAAGCTGCCCCGCAGTCTTCTTCGCTGTGCTGCTGCACGATCGGATATTTCATCGATTTGTCCTTAGATAGAATCAGGCGATGGAACGATTTGCCCCATCGCCATTAGCCGTTAAGCGATCGCCCTAAACGGCGCTGTAGAAAATTCGGTAGCGCGACCCGCTGCCAGAAACTCGCTTGCTAAAGACTTGACCGCCTGTTGATTTAGCAGTGAAGCCGCCCATGTGATCATCGCTGTTGCCAAAATTTCCGTCGAGATCAAACAAATCGATTCGCAGAGAATTCTTAAAGTTTCTCCAGGTTCGATTTACGGTTCGGCTGTCACCTGAGTCCATGCTCATGACGCTGGTAGCAGTCACTCCAGGATTTTCAATAAAACCACTGTCGGAACTTTTGATAAACGCCTCGTCTTTGCCGCCAAAAAAACCATCAGCACCCGCTTTAAGGCATTGAATCGAGTGAATTGTTACGGTAAGTCCGCCTTCAACGATCGCGGCTTGTTCAGAGGTGAGATCGGTAAATAATTGGCCATTGGAATTGAAATCAGACATGATGTTTCTCCTAATAGTTGGAAATAATTTGAGAGGGTGATGCGATCGACTCGTGAAGCGATCGCAGCAGGTTATTCACCTAGAACGGCGCGTTGAATGTCACTTCATAGCGAGAACCGTTGCCAGAAATCACCTGAGTCCGCGAGTTTTTGACCGTGCTGGAGACGCGGAAGCTACCTAGCGAAGCATTGCCATTGCTCGCGTCGCGTAAACGAACTCGGACTGAGGAACCCGAACCACCCGCTTCGGTGAAGTTGGCGACAAAGTTTCTACGCATAAATTGCGTTCGACCAAAGCCGCTTCTAACACCATTGAACTCAGCAAACACTTGGTCAGAACCGCCACCTGCTTCTAAGCAGCGCAATTGCAGAAGTTGAACGCGCAAGCCGCCTTCAACAACAGCCGCTTGCTCAGGAGAAACTTCGGTAAAAAATTGGTCGTTAATTTCAGATAGAGCGATCGAGTTAGATTGATTAGAACGTGCCATGATTTTTCCTTGTGAGTTGTGAAAATGTAGACAAAATTGAAGCGTTTCGAAGTCTAAGCGAATGCAAGAAACCCGACTTCATAAGATGAGCCGTTGAGTTGAAAGGCTCGCTTTCCTGAACCAGGCTGTCTAATTGTGAAGCCGCCGAGTGAAGTTTTGCCTTGGGGAGCACTCTTGTCACGGAGTCTAACAACCACCCCAATCGCTGGATTAGTACCAATACCTTTGGTAAAGATATTGGAGGAAGCACCAGCAGTCATAACTTTGGGACGTGAAGCTGTTAGATCTGGGCCATTAAGCACACTCGCAGCATTGCCGTTGAATGACGCAAATACCTGATCACTACCGCCACCCGCTCGAATACAGCGGATAGAAGTCAATACAACTTGTAGACCACCTTCAACTACTGCGGCCTGCTCAGTGCTAACTTCGGTAAACAGTTGGTCATTAATTTCAGCCAAAGCGATCAAATTTGATCGATGAGAACGGAACATTATTTCTCCTTAAGAATGAGTAGGTTTTAATTGCAAATAAGCTTTGTGAATTGCTTTCATGTTGCTTGCTCAACTGAGTCTAATTTAATTCATTTGCTCTGCGATCGCAGCCTGAAAAGGTCTGAAAATGTCAGGTACTTTGAGGCAAAAAGATCGGATTTCTAGTTGGCTAATAGTTTTAGCAAAATCTATATCAAGTTGCTATGAATCTTGGCCGTTCTGGTTCAACTTTCATGACTTCAAACTCAAACAGCACGCGGCTCAAACTTTGAGCCGCGTGCTGTTTAAAGATTACATTTTGATTAAAGGATAGTGCGCCCTAAGTTGTGCAACTTAGGTTAATTTCGTAAGTTTTTCGCCGTCGAATGACTCCTTGATAATTTCTAGTGTGAGCGTGAGCATTTAATTATGCCGTCGTCAACTACTTTTCTTGATTATAAAATTTTAGTTTTTTACAATCAAGCTAATTCGTCAATTAACTGGACTCATAGATAGTAATGTTAAAGTCTTCGTCAGTAGTAGGGGGGTGAAAATATGCAGTGATGTAGTCGAATTCCGCCTCAGACATAATCATTGAGCCTTCGGGTTGTTCAGCATTTCGTTTACGCAATTGTGCCTTGCACAATGAGTCAGGCGAAACAATGTAATGAAGCATATGACTCACCTTGGCTGCTTCAAATATTGAACGAAACCATAGTCGCTGAGAAGGAACATTGCCTGGAAAATCTAGAACAACAGATATCCCCTGCGCAAGAACATCTTGCACATGCTGTGAGACTATAGGCTTTAAGCGTGACGAATATCTCAAATAATCATCAAAGGCACTAATCTCTTCTGGGTACAACTTCGACAACCAGATATCTTCACTGATAAGAATAGCGTCATGCTCTGATGCCAGTTTCTTCGACAACGTTGTCTTACCTGATGCCATTTTTCCGCAAAAAAAATGCAGAACGGGGTTTGTTTGCATGACCCACCATCATTATACTTGTCAGATTTGTTGAGTAAGCCTAATAATTATTAGGTAAAACGTTTCCGCATAACATTGTCGATACACAGGTGGCAGCGATCTCTACAACATTATTAAGTAGAATGTAAAACTCAATGCTAGCCATTTTTCTCTATTCTTAATAAAATGGCGCTACCGATGTCTTAAGAACTGAGGAGAAATTGCGCCAGGTGAGGCGGAAATGACCGCGTATGAACCAGTTGACCTTTGGCCAAGTACTCAAGCTCAGTAGGAGTGGATAATCTCTCTAAAACGTCATTACGATGGGGATGACGACCAAATCGAGCAAGCACATCCCGATGTCGGTGCGCTTGTTCTGCTGAGAATTCCAGCAATGCATGATCGTCCTGCGAGGCTTCTTGCACTAAATCATCTGCTAGCCTGGTTACAAGTTGTAAATTCCTAAGATCTTCAGAATGTCCTAGCGGCAGAAAGAAGAAGGTTTTCTCCCAGGGAATTTTAAGCGCTGCGTAATGGTTAATTGCGATTCCTGCTAATGTCAATGAGCAAGCTTTTGAATCTTGAGCGAATGCTTGAGCTGTTCCCTGATAGATGCTTCGCGAAAACTGATCAAGGACAATAATTAATGCCAGACGCGATCGCGGTTCGTACAACCAGCTGTCTAGTTCACCTCGTATCGCCCGTTCCAACAGAAACGAAAAATGCTGAACAATATCGGCATTTCCGCCTCCGCGAAACCACCAGCAAAACTGGCGCACTAATGTTGCTTGATCCTGATCGAACGACTGCGGAAACCAAAATCGAAGTACGTCCTCAAACTGTTGAGTTTTCATTGTAAACTCTCTTGGTAGCTGATTGGTGGAAAGTTTTTTGCTCAGTGGATGCAGCTTTCGTAGCAAAGAATTGCCTTAATGTCTGGGGTTCCATAAAAGCAAGGTAGCCAGGAGCGATCGTAGGTGGCAACAGTTCAATCAAAACGCGATTTTCGATCCAGAGTTCAATTACTTCAAAAAAGCCACTGCGATGCCTTATCTGCCAATTTTCACGAACGGCGATCGCCCAAATTTGCTCTTCGCTAGCTGGGACTGAAATTGCTGCATGGGTAGCAGTATAGGGAGATGCATCAGGATTTTGTCTACGCTGAAACATCGTGTCATCTTGAGAGCCAGGAATGAGTTCAGTTGTGAAGGGATGCACGTCAACAACGGTGCCATGGATATCAAAAGTCAGGGCAACGTAGCTGTTGGGATATCGAGCATCAGGAAACGGAAAGGCTTCTCCCTGAAATAGCTCTGCTAAAACATAAGCAACCTGTTTTGGATTTTGAGCGGCGATCGAAAGATGATGAATCATCGTAGGTTTCTCCTTATTTCAAGCTGTTCTTATTTGATCAAGTTAGATATGGTGCTCGAGATAAAATTCTGGAGGCTTAACGATCGATCACATCGATTCATTGTCCTTTGTATACTATCCCTCTTTAATCACTCTAAGCGGATGAAAAGTGGGAGTTATCAGAAGCCCTATGCTGGGGTTGCCAACCAAGATACTGATTCAGGGTTGCAATGAGGTAAGCTAAGCCCTGCTCTAATTGCGGAATCTCAAACGCGGCTAACCAAGATTTAAGCAAGCAGAAGGAGACAAAGGGTTGAACGGGTAGTTGCAGATTGTGCAATCGACTTGTCCAGTTGCTCGATGATTGCCAATAGGAATGCTCTCGAAACTTCTCGAGCAATGATTCTTGCCTGGAATGGCTGTTTGAGTCTAGCCCATAAAACTGTAAGCTCACCATCGGTAGGCACTACTGACGACCTCCCACCAATGCTCGATTTGTCCATAGCTCGTGGTGCGATAATCTGCCCAACCCAACCCAACTTGTCTTTGCACTGCTTGAAGCCATATTCAATCCAGGTTCTCAACCGATACAGATTACCAATTTGGTCGAACTGGTCTCGCGGTTCATCTAAGAGCCTATCCGAAAACCTGGATTGCTCGCACAGCAATACATGCACAGCTTAGGTATAAAAACGCCAGGTAGTTCTCTGCTTTCTTCTCCCACCGTATCAACAAACGGCGAAATCGGTTCATCCAAGAGTGATTACGCTCCACTACCTAACGTCTTGCTCGGTAGTTCGGAATCTCATGAATAATCTGTTCCCTTGCATCTCTCGGTGGAATGTGCCCTACATAGCCCCAATCCGCCACAATTTCCCTCACTTCCTTGTAGTCATACCCTTTGTCTAAACATAGGTTTCTTAGTTCACCATCTTGTAAATCTGAAGGTACAATTCGCTGGGCTTCTAGTGTTGCCTAGGTTAGTTTCATGTCATGCCGATTTGCTCCTGCAATCACGATAGCAAGTGGCACTCCTTTCCCATCGCACAGAAGGCTTCGTTTTGTGCCCGATTTCCCCCGGTCTGTGGGGTTTGCACCCGTTTCTTTTTCCCCAAAAAGGCGCTTTCACTAGCGCCCTATCCATAGCCTGGCTCTCAATCGGCTGTAATGCTTCCTCTATAAGTCTCTCACAAAACTAGAGGTTTTCGGATAGGCTCTTAGTGCAAGCCTGTCGAGCATCTCGCCAAGGTCAAACGCCACCCTCTTTGCTACCAACTCAAGACTGCACCCCCTGAACGATTACAAGCTATATTTGCCGCTGCAAACTGTTAGGGCTTTTGCCGAAGCCGTTTCTTCATATGGTAAATAACTGTGCCAATGGGTCTATCTTCTAGTACACCATAAACTTCATAACCAAGCTTTTCGTAAAAGCCTTTTGCTTCGACTGTCTTCAGAAACGAAACAACTGCGCCATTTTCGATACCAAAAGACTCTGCTTGATTTACTAAACTTGAACCTATCCCCTTACCTCTTTCAGAATCTCCTACCCACAACGTATCTATCTCCAACCCGTTCCAGTAACAATTAGCAAGAATTCCTCCGACAAGGTGTTCTGAACGGTTAACGGCTCTCACTATGAATATTTTGTCTTTGGACTGTGGCGGTAGGTTAGGGATTCTTTGTCTTATGAAAGCCTCAAAACGGTTTGTAAGTTCGCTCAATTGTTCTTGTGAAGGAGACTCTGATAGTTCAAATTTCACCATTGAAATAGCCATAGTGGGATTCATCACCTGCTATTAGTAGTTTCTACATCATCGCTGATCTTCTCTTTACATCTGTCGAACACTGTGTTAGCTGATTTTCACATTGATGCCTCACTATTTCCAACTTTATCTCTTCTAGGCGATCGCTCCTATCTACACTGTCACCATCGCTTGCTCGATGACTCACCAACTTATAGTAAGCGGTAGCTCAGGTCGAAAATCTGCCTGTTTTCCTTGCTGTTCTTGATCAAAACCAAGCTCTAGAAAATATTCTGTTCCTGTAAGAACTTTGACTTGATTCGTGTTGATCACTGCTTGAAACTTTGGCGAAAGGCTGTTGGCAGCAGGACTGACTAATTCTACACGAGTAATTTCGCGTAACCCTACAGCATGGTCAAGAGGTTGTGATTTTTCAGCAGGATAACTATCTGGTCGTTGACCATATGAAATCTGGAAAAACATCGGCTCAGTTAACACGTCACTATTTGTTCCCACCTCGATACTCATTGTTTCAGACAGATAAGATGGACGATATGCCCAGTTGGGAAAAGCAACAGTATCCCCTGAATCTGTGGAGCGCAGACACAAACCAAACGGGCAAGCACCGTTGTTGCGATCGCGCCACCGTTCCCAAAGGCAAGCTAGATGAATTGGCTCAAACTTTGCTTCTTGTGGATTGTAAATCCATAACAGTTCTAACATGGCGTTGTAGAACAAGAAACGGCGATTGGCTATGCCTTGCCCAGGGTGAGGAATAGATGATCCTTCAATCAAACCGAATGATGCCAAACGATTCGCCGCGCAGGCACCAACATCTGTAAAAATAAAGAGATGGTCGAATTCAAATGTCATAGTTTGGATACTGCTTGAAAGGGAACTTACTCAACATTTCAATTGTCAGCCTTTTTGTTCAACGACGTTCATAGCCTTTTGAGAGTCTCAGTGTTTTCTCAATCAGTTCCTCTGAGTTCTCGTTTGCTGGTAGCGATCGCAGTCGAGCCAAATTCGCACCTCCTGCTCAGAGTCAGCATAGTAATGCTGTCCAGTAAGCGGATCGTAAATTTTGAAGTATGAATGACCCTGACAGTTGCGCATCTGGGTAATTTTTGGTTCTTGCGTCGTTTGTACAGAACGTACAAGAGCTTGCCAGAGCCGATTAAGTTTGGCGAAACTTCTTCGGATAAGTGAAGTTTTAGCAAGTGGTTCATAGAGCTGAACTAAAGTAAGTTTGTAGTTATTCATAGCTGTGTTTTCGTTGTGGAGAGGTTGCATTAATTGATTGTTCCTATTTAATTGAACTGAATAAAGGCAAAAGGTTTACGGACTTTCATGTCGATGTTCTCTGGATTACGCAGCGACATCGATCGATCTTCAACAATGCCGAAGTATATTAGCCAATTTAGCGTTTAGCGTGCCGAGTTCAATGGAACCCATCAGTCCGCCTGTTTCGGCTTCTGTGCCTCCAAAATATTGCTGCGCCAGTTCTGCAAACGAATGTTCACCTTCAGAAATGCGAAAGAATAATTCTTGGGTAACGTCTTGATCTTAGGCATGCAAAATCGAGTAAATGACGTGACTGAATTCCTGCTTACGCTGAAGAAAACACGATTCGAGCTTGCGTCCCCAAGTCATCTGCTTTTCGATTCGCATCGATCGCGTTGTCATTTCTTCAAATTGAAGTTGACTTAAACCACAGTGAAACTGCCATATTTATTGCGGCTCTTCAGTCGTAAGATTCCACCGCTGGTAAAACTGGTTGCAGGCGGATGCGATTTCTTCGGATGTGCATTCAATCGTGAGGATGGCGCGATCGATAATGCTTTCACACAGCAGTTGTGGGATTAGCTGGTAGTTTGCCATGAGTGACAAACTGCCTTTAGGTGTGAAGGTTTGACAAAAATCTTCTAAGAGAGAATCGGAAAACTTTAGAGCGTTCTTCATGGTGTAACTCTGTTGAACTAGCTTGTTGCCGCTAGAAATTCTTTGAGCGATCGCGGTTCAAAAAAGGTCAGGTATTGAGTCGAAAGCTCAGGGGGCAGCAGTTCCAACATCAGATGATTTTCAATCCAAAACTCAATGACATCGAAGAAATCGCCGCGTTGATAACGCTCGACTCGCCAACCTTCACGGGCAGCGATCGATCGAATTTCAGTTTCGCTAGTTAAGACTGAGATTGCGGCATGAGTTGCAGTGTAAGCAGAGGGGTGAGAGTTTACCTGATGCTGAACGGCATTTTTGCCAACTCCTGGTTGAAGTTCTAGTCCACGCGGATGCACTTCAATTAGGGTTCCGTAAGCGTCAAACGCAAGAGCCACATAGCTGCCTGGATTAGAAGCGAATGGAACAACTTTTCCACTCAGCAACTCGGCTAGAACTTGAGCGACATGAAGCGGATCGTTGGCAGCGATCGAGATGTGGTGAATCATAATAACTCCAGTAGGGTGCAATAAGTTTCTGGCTATTCACTGAACCATTTGCAGGTTAGCTTTCCGTCGATTAAAAGCCAGTGGGCCGTCAGTTGATTTCGACGTGGCTTTTCAAAGATAGGACAAGAAAACATCGAGTTTTCGGAAGTTTTTGAGTAAGTCATCATAAAATTCTCCTGACGTAAATTTGATCTAGGTTAAGTGTTGTTGACCTAAAGCGAACTGAGTGCTGAACTCAACTGTTTACACCTGTAGTCCGGAGACTATAGGTAATGTTGATGCCAGCAAAAGCTTCGGCTTCAGCGAAATAGGTGCCTCGCGACAAGTTCGCATTCAGCGACGCATTGGCTTCATTGAGCTTGCCGCCCGAATTGCTTCAACAAAGGCGATCGCTTATGTATTTAGAATAGAAATTTACGTTTTGTTTGTCAGTCTGAAAAAGTCAGATCGATTGTTTGAAAAAGTTGGTTTATGGGTTGGAGAATGTCGGCTGTGATCAGCCTAATTGGCTTCGTTGCTTTCAGTAGCAATCACAAATCACTTGTGCAACCCCTGACTCCATATACAACCCATTTACAATTGCTATAGCTCAACTAGGACTCCATCTATAGCCGTATTCTCCTGGTTTAACCTGAGAAACAAGCGTCCCCAAAATTGGGAATTGTCGCATTTGCGAAATTGAGTTTTGCTAGAAAAATCTTGTGGCGTTCCTGGAAGTTCTGCCAGCAGATGCGTCTGAGAATCTAGATCAGTGTAGTGCTGTGATAATGTAATTTGCCCGATCACTTCCGTTGAAGAATTATACCCCAGCATCTCAATGAACCGTTGGTTCGCTTCTAAAATTAGCCCATCGATACGAGTCCGAAAAATGCCCAAAACTGGGCTGTTCCATAGAAATTGATAGGTTGATTGCTGTCTTTGCAGATTTTCTTCTAGCTGATGCCGTTTTTGTATTTCTTGATCGAGGGATTCGTTTTGTTCTTGAAGTCGTCTCTGCAATCGCTGCACTGTCAGCACGTTTTCAACTCGCGCAAACACTTCTTCTTCACTAAACGGTTTAGTAATATAGTCAACGCCTCCCACCGCAAAAGCTTTTACTTTATCTAAAACTTCATCTAGTGCGCTAATAAAAATTACAGGAATATCTTTAGTCTCGATCGCTGCTTTCAAGCGCTGACAAACTTCATAGCCGTTCATATCCGGCATCTTAATGTCAAGTAAAATTAGGTCGGGCGGACTTGCTTGTGCAGTTTTCAATGCCATTTGTCCATTAATCACTCGCCGCACTTCATACCCTTGATCGATCAGCATGGCAGAGAGAAGACGAATATTGTTTGGCGTATCGTCAACTAGCAAGATATTCCCTCTAGTATCACCCTGACCCATTTTGAACTCCTTAATGTTCGTTCTAGATTAATCGATTTGCGTATTTAGACTGGCTTACGGGTCTATCAAAGGCTTAGTGAGATGCATAATGCGATCGCAGCGGAAGTTATTCACCAGATGGCGAAGGGGTGCAGCAATCGATTCCTTTGATTCAGGAAGCTGCTGGATCAAACTGAGAATGGCTTGTTCATCGGTGCAGAGGGCAGCCTGATAGAGTTGCTGAATCCAGCCGGAGGGCAGGGCTGCTAATTGATCTGAGGTTAGCTCTGAGGGATTGGCGATCGATCGTGGCGGCGTGGTGGCCTCATAGAGATATTTCACCCCTAGATGTTGAGCAAGCTTTTCAAAAATATCTCGCTCCTGAAAAGGCTTTCGCACCAAATCATCGCATCCGGCAGCGAGAATGTTGGACTGCTCTTCCTCGAAGGCGCTGGCGGTTAGGGCAATAATTTTGGTGGGTCGTTTGTTCTGATCTGCTCTTGCCTTTTCTAGGGTGCGAATCTGGCGAGTAGCTTCGTAGCCGTTCATCATTGGCATTCTCATATCCATCCAAATTAAATGAGGTTGCCAAATTTGCCACTGCGTAACTGCCTCTTGCCCATTGCTGGCGGCACGAGTATCGAACCCGACCAGATTCAGCAGGCGTACCATTAAGTCTCGATTTTCGCGGCGATCGTCTACAACCAAAATCCGATAGGCAGGCTGATGGGGAACCAGTCCGACAATTCGACGCTCGAAGGAATCTACCTCATCGGGTGAATCAGCGATTTGAATTGGAATTTCTAACTGAAAAACGGCTCCCTGTCCTATCGTGCTTGAAACTTGGATTTCACCGCCCATGAGCTGCACAAATTGATGGCTAATTGCTAGCCCTAGTCCTGTGCCTTCATCAGATTGCACTCCTGATATGGTTTGAATAAAAGGTTGAAATAGGTGTGCCATGTCTTCTGGTGCAATGCCGCAGCCCGTGTCTTCGATCGCAATTTGCAGACGAGCGATTGTGCCCTGTCCTGATGTCTCAGTGTGCAGTGCCCTCAACGCGACGCTTCCGTATTGTGTAAATTTGACGGCATTTCCCAGTAAGTTAATTAGTACCTGGCGCAGTTTTCCCTCATCTGTTCTGACATATTGCGGCAGGCTATTCGCTAGCTCAAAGTGTAGAGAAAGCTGTTTGGCTTGCGCTCTGACCTGAAACATTTCCTGGAGCGTTTGTAGCAGTCGGTATAGGTCAAAAGTTTCGGTGCTGAGCACAATTCGCCCCGCCTCGATTTTTGACATTTCCAGCACATCATTAATTAGATTCAGCAGATGTTTACCGCTGTGATTGATTGTGGATAAAGCTTCTTGCTGAGTTGAGCTGAGGGTTGCATCTCGCTCCATCAGCTGAGCAAAACCGAGAATTGCGTTGAGGGGCGTGCGGAGTTCGTGACTCATGTTTGCCAGAAAAATACTTTTGGCACGATTAGCAGCTTCGGCAGCTTCTTTTGCCACCATCAGCGAATCTTCTGCCTGCTTACGCTCCAGTTCAGCTCCAGCACGTCCGGCAAAGATTTTCAGAATCAGTTCGCGTCCGGGGTCGTATTGCATGGGGTGGGTATCCATGACTGCCAGATGTCCCAAGATGCTGCCCGATGAGTGGAGTAGCGGAACGCCGAGGTAGCTTTCTGCACCGATCGCCAACAGCTCTGCTGCATTTGGGAAAGCCGTCTTCAGCGCTTTGGGCAGGTAGTAGAGCTTGCCTGTCAGGACAGTCGCGCAGGGCAAATTTTCTGGGCTGCATTCAAAGTTTTCGCCCCAAGATTCGCCTTGCCAGAAAGAGAGGGTGCGAATGGTCGGGTTGGCTTGAGCGATCGAGTCAGAGGCAGCATCAGCAAACGTAGTGACAAATGCATAGCGTACTTGCAGCACTTCAGCGAGATAGCGGACGCAGGAATGGAAAAACTCATCCCCTGTTGTGGCCGCCGTTCCCTCGACAATCAGCCGGAGTGCTTGTTCTCGGTGGCGGCGATCGGTGACATCTTCAGAAACCGCCAGAATGTGGGTCGCGTTGCCCTGAGCATCGTAGAGCGGCATTTTCCAGCCCCGCACCAGGATTTTATCTTGTGACTCACCGATCCAGTGTTCCGGCAACTCCAACATTGTGCCATGCTGAATCGCTGCCAAATCTTCTTGTTGATGGTAGTCGGCTTGTGCTTGGGGAAGGAGTTCCTCGTCTTTGTGACCCATGCCTTGATCGCGCGAAAAGCCTAAAATCTTCTCAGAATTATTGTTGATCAGCACATAGCGAAACTCATTGCGGACATCTTTTGCAAATAGCGCAAGGGGAATGTTGTTGATGATACTGTCGAGAAATCGCTGCGACTGCCGCAATTCTTCTTCAAGCCGCTTTCGTTCAGTAATTCTGACGCCAATCCCTAACACGCTGTAGCTGGAACTACTGGGAAGCCGAATTGGGCGTTTCTGCCATTGTAGCCATTCATCTCGACTGGTCAGTGCCACGATCGCTTCTTCTGCAATGAAGATTTCCTCTTGAGTTTCAATCACTTGACGATTTTGCTGCACAAATTGCTCCACCGCTTCGGTCGGCAAATCTAGCTCACAGTCGCGTTTGCCAATCAGTTCTTCAACCCTTAGCCCGTAGGAGTCTGCCATTGCTTTATTTGCAAGCAAATAGCAGCCCTCCCAGTCTTTGACAAAGATTAAATTCGGGTCAGTATCGATAACGGCTCGGAGAAATTCTTGCTGCTGTTGGAGCGTTTCTTCAGCGCGTTTTCGATCGCCAACTTCAACTTGAAGCTGGTCGTTAAGCTGTTGAAGCGCGAGTGTACGTTCTTCAACTTTGGCTTCTAGATCCGAGTACAGTGTCCGTAGCTGCTCAATCATTTGGTTAAACACACGCCCTAATGTCCCGATCTCGTTATCCGAAGAAACGGGAGCAGTAGAAGTGAGATCGCCCGCTGCGACTTGAGTTGCAGTGTGGGTGATAGCCACGATAGGCCGAGCAATGCGCTTTGTGCCGTAGTAGACGCCGATCGCCAGCAGTCCTGCTAAGCTCAGTCCGGTAATAAAAATTGTTTGGGCAAGCTGTCGGGCTGGGGTAAAGGCTTCCTGCGTGGTGATTTCAGCCAACAGTGCCAAGTCGTGATTTTTCAACCAGCGGTAAACGCCGATCACCTCAACGCCCCGATAGTTGCGATACATTCCAGCCCCACTCTGTCCCCGTGCAGCACGTTCGATGCCTTCGCTGTAAACGTTTCTCTGGGATGAATTCAGCAGCGGATTAGGTGTTCCGGGCGGAGCTTCTGAGACAAAAATAGTGTAGCGCTCAAAGTAACCACCCTGATTGGGCAGCGTATTCCCGACCAAGTAGGTTTCCCCCGTTTCACCTAACCCAGTACGCTTGCGGATGATGTCGTCGATTCGACTGAGTTCCAAATGAATGGCGAGAATTCCAATCGAGCGGTTCTGCTGATCCTTAATGTATGTGGCAAACGTCATGCGGGGCTTGCCCGTGAGCGGAGAAGGGTAGAAATTGGGAGAGAAATTGGACTGCTGATTATGCGGCAGATAGCTGTACTGTACTAGGGATTCGTAGGTGTTCTCTGCGGCTTTGTTCGTTGAGAGAATAACTTTGCCGCCGTTAGTAAGAACCAGAATTTCTCCCAAGCTGCTGTGATTGGTGGCGATCGCACTCAAAGACGCCGATAAATCTTGATAAATCTGGCGTTTTTGCTCGGCTGAGGTGGTTTTTGCAAACAGTCGAGGCAAGCTTTCTTGCACCTCTGGCATTTGGATCAGCGTCACAATTTCTTCGCGCTGATCTTCGACCCAGCGGTTTAATTCATCTTCCTTAAGGGTTGCGGTTAGGCTCAGGCGTTCAAATACCGATTGTTTTAAGGCTTCACGCGCTTGAAAAAAGGCAACAAAGCAGATTGTTCCTGCTGTAACAAAAGACAGGAGCAAAAAGTATCCAATCAGTTGAACAATCAGGCTTCGCTTCCAATGCTGCATGGCTGATCCTGAAATCGTTTCTCAGCTTAATCGTTCTGCGGTCAGTTTATCGAGTTGTTGATGGGTCAATTTATTCAGTTTAGTTCTCCCAATCTGCAAAGATTTGATCAATTCGCCCGATCGCCTCATCAACCGCGATCTCTGGAGATTGGCGATCGATCAGCACCCGATGCATGGCATTCCCCCAAACGTTTTCGGCTTGAACCTGCGAGTAAGCCGGATTAAGCACATGGTAGAACGGACGAGTTGAATGCTGCTGAAACTGCTTGATTCCGGCTGAAATATGCGGATCTTGCGAATCTTTCCAGAAGGTCTCTTGCAGCGAGGCGGGCATCACCGGAAACCAGCGACCGAGCGATTCTTCAATGTAGGTGTTGAGGCGATCGGGTTGAATCAGGTAGGTGAGAAAGTCTTTGGCGGCGATCGCGTTCCGACTGCTGGCAAAAATCACCGCTTGTTTAACAGAAACCAAGTAGTTCATGGGGCTGCCGTCGGGTTTGTTGGGAAAAGGACGGGTGACAAGCTGCTGAGTGTAGACTTTCGGATCTGCCCGCTGCGAGGCTGGAATCGAGAGGCTAGAGTTAACGGTCATTAGAGCTGTGTGATTGAGAAAGGTGACATTGTTATCGGAATCGACCCAGTTGAGTGCTGCTTTGGGAACGTAACCATTGCTATAGAGCCGAGTCAGCCAATCTAGGATTTTAATTAAGCCCTGCCGCACGGCGGGATCGTTCGATCGCAGCTTGCCTTGCTCATCAAGCAGTTCAATATTGTACGCCTCTAGCAGTTGCTCAAATAGAAAAAACGTATCGCTGGCTTTGGGGGAGAGCGGCAAACCCAATCCATAGATTGACTCTCCCTGCTGGCGAATCTGCTGCTGCGATCGCTGCCAAAACTGCCAAAATCCCTCCCAATCGTTGGGAATGTCTGCATCCTTTTGGTTGATCTGATCCAGTAAATCGCGCCAGTAGTGAACGTGAATCGTTTGTAGCTCGATCGGAACGCCGTAGTAGCGGCGCTGTTGAGTCGTTTTGTTATACAAGTTGGCAGCATCCAGGGCAGTTTGGCTGTACTGCTTCTCAACCGATCGCACAACATCCGAGACATCCGCCAGCTTACCTTCTAGTGCCCAGCGCGGCTGTAGCGTATAGTCGGCGCGATGAGCAAACAAAATATCAGGCGGAGCACCATTCTCCAAAGCAATCACGGCCTGATTCAAAATATCATCTGAACTAAATAGCGATAGTTCAACTTTGATGTTGCTCTGCTGTTCCCAGTTGGCGATCGCCTTTTGCAAAGCTTGATCCTCTTCCGCATAAAATCCTTGATTCCAAAAGATTTTCAGTACAGTGGGTGGGGCAGGCGGAGGTTGAGGAGGGCTAATCGAGGACTGACAGGCAACGATAATCGCAACCAGAAGACTGAAACAGAGCCAGGTGCAGAATCGATGTCGCGATAAACGAAAAGACATGCCAATCATCCTCCTTGCAGCGATTGGGTAATGTTCAAGATTCGATCGCAGCGGAAATTATTCACAATATCGGTTAGGGCTAGCGCGATCGATCGGTGCGATCGAGGAATTTGCTCTAAGAGGGTAAAAATCTGCTGCTCATCGGTACAAAGAGCGGCTTGGTGCAGTTGGCTTACCCATTCTGGTGGCATTAAGGTCAGCATCTCGACGGTTAGCTGTTCCTGCAAATCGCCGCTTGTGCCCTGAAGCGTGCCTTGTTCTTCGCGGCGGGCAAGGTCAAGCATCTGATTGACCAGAGACGACAAATGTTTGGCGCTATCGTGAATAATTGCCACGGTTTCTTGCTGACTGGCTGACAGTGAGGAATCGCGCATCAGCCGCTGAGAAAAACCTTGAATCGCGTTGAGCGGCGTGCGGAGTTCGTGACTCATATTGGCAATAAAATCGCCTTTGACACAGGGCGCAACATCCAGCTTTTGTTTTGCCTGCTGGCGAATTACTTCTTCGCGCTTTGCTTCGCTAATGTCTCGAAAGAACCAGATTCGACCATAGTAGGTTCCGCTTTCCGATCGCACTGGACTGGAGTAGCGATCAAATACGCGCCCATCTTGAAATTGAATTTCGTCGCGGCTCGTTTCTGCCGGATGCTGATAGAGAAATTCCACGCGCTCTAGAAACTCGTCTGGGTCGGCTAACTGAGCCACCACAAAAGACAGCACCGCCTGATCGCGATTGGAATGCAGCAGATCAGATGGAATTTGCCACAGTTCACGAAACCGCTGATTGTAAGAAACAATGCGGCGATGCTCATCAATCAAGAGAATGCCGTCGATCGCTGCTTCCTGCTGTGCCTTCAAGATCGCATTTTGCCGACTTAAAGTTGCCTCAGTTTGCTGAAGGTTTTGTAGGAGGCGATCGCGCTCGTGTAGTTCCTGCTGCAAAGCTTGCGTGGACGGTTCTGCCACGGTGTCTTGATGACGACGCTCAATCACCTGACTAGCAATCACGAACTGATAGTCTAAGTCGTTCAGATGATGCGTTGCCGCCCAGTGCTGCGCTTCTTCCAAAGCACGACCTCGCAGTAGGAATTCATCGCGTTTGTCAGAGGCAATCCAGGCATTCATCGCGGTTTGATAGGGGCATACTGCAAGCTGGTTTTCGACCCAGGCAGGGCTAAACACTTCTCGGTAAATGCGGCTAAACACCTGAAGCTGGCCTTGATGCCGCACAACCAGACCGCTCAGCAGCAAATCAAGCTGATCTGAAGATTCATCGCAACGAACCTTACCCTGTAAGACCTTTAGGTATAGTTCTAGCAGCCCGATCGATCGCGGATGGCGCAATAGCCGATCGCGAATCGTCTTTAGGTGTTCAGGTTCATCCTGCGCCTCCCAATGGTCAATGATGCACGATCGCACAAACTTCTCGATTGCCAAAACGGGAAGCTGATAGTACAAATCAATTAGATGTTGATTGACGATCGGCAGCTTGTAGTCGAGGCTGCAATCTCCTCCTTCCGGGTCTGCATCCTGTCGTAACTGCCTCAGCTCTGCCCCAATGCTGGCTCGATCTTCTGCCACAATTCGGCAAAGCTTTTGCGTCAAAAATGGCTGCCCGCCCGTCCAGGTCAAAATTTCCTTTAACGCTGCCTGCGGATTCCCCACTTTTCCCTCTAACCCAGCTGCTAAGGGTTGCGCTTCGGTCAGACTAAATCCGGACAGGGTGATCGATCGCCCAATATTGAGCGGCGTTCGCGATCGATCGCGGATCAAATCTGAAGCCGTCGCTACACCAAGCAGCACCCAGTTGAGTCGGCTATAGATCGGGTTTTCTGTTCGCTGGTTATAGCAGTAGCGAATCAACACAAAGAAGTCGTCTACGGCAAAATCGAGGCTCAGTACGCTATCAATTTCATCCACAAAGATAAACAGGTCGCCACGGGTTTGAGGTAGAACGATCGCCTCTAGAAACTCGCTAAACCGCTGAATCAAAGATAAATGCTGCCTAGTATTCCACCAGGGCATTAAGTCAACACTTTCCAGCAGATTAAACCCTCGCAGCAGATCGATCGCAATCCCGACATACCACTGTTCTGGCGTAATATTTTTGCTGCCGATGCGCGTCATGTCGATTGAAGCACAGCTCATGCCGATCTGCTCTAGCCGCCGCTTCGTCCGCAGTCGCAAGCTCGACTTCCCCATCTGCCGCGAGCTAAACACATAGCAAAGTTCTCCCCGCAGCAGTGCCTGATAAAGTTCACTATCTGCTTGACGTTCGATATAGCTGGGCGCATCTGTCCTTAAGCTGCCCCCGACCTGATATTCATAGGAATGGCCTTGTGTGTTGCTCATCTCACGGTACGCAGAACATGAACTAATAGAATCTAAATGGATGAGGTAATAGGTGAGGGAGTTTGTAGGACGCTATCCTGTTGATGTCAATTCATTTTGAAAGTAAATCTGATACAGCTTGCGGCTGGGTATGACTCGATCGCCTTGCAGTTTGATCAAACCTAAACTCTCTAGCTTGTAAGCTGTAACCGACTCTAAATGAACCAACTCATCAGACAAAACTCGTTTGAAGGCGATCGCTAAGGTCAAATCTTTTTGCAGCAGGCTAAGCTGCTGGCGCAAATGTTCCCCATAGATACCCGCCGGAGTCGGAGCTTCCTCAAGCAGCTGTTCCAGCGTAATTTCCTGTCGTCCCAAACTGTAGAGAGCCAGACGCACTAAGTATGGATGTCCACCAATCAGGTCGAGTAGCGGTTGCAGTTGGCGTACTCCCGCTTCTCCTTCTGCCCAAGCGAGGTGATGTCGCAGGGCAAGATCTTGAATTTGAGCCAGCGTTAATTCGGGCAGCTTGATTGGCAATCCGACATTGAAGGGAGACTGATTCAGGTTGAGGGGAATGTAGACTTCAGTCGAGTGAACGATGACAAGTCGCAGCTTTTGCCACGCCTCAAACTCAGACGCATCCTCATACCACGATCGCAGGAGCGGCAAAAAATCCGCTGCCAAATCCGGGTATTCAAAAATGCAATTGACTTCATCAATTGCCAGCACGATCGCCCGATCGATTGCCTTGAGCAGATAGCGCTGGAAGTAGAGCGTACAGCTCATTTTGCTGCCTGTGTCTGTATTCCAATACTCGTCCATCTTCGGCGTTAAGCCTAGCTGTTGACTGACATTGGCACAGAACCAGCGCAAAAACTGATCGAGAGAATTAAAGACGGCGCGATCGGCTCTCTGAAGATTTAAGCTTGCGGTTTGCAAGCCTTCCTGTTTAGCAAAGGCAATCAGGCGGTGCATCAGCGATGACTTGCCCATCTGCCGAGGGGCGCGAACCCGAATCAGGCTTCCTGGCTTGCCAATTTCTCGAAAAATTTGTGCTTCGATCGGCGGACGGTCAACATAAAAGCGTGAATTAAGCGGCACTGCGCCACTGGGAAATTCCAATGCGTTGGATGAGCTATCAGGATCGATTGTGGTTCCTGATTGGAACCCACCTGAGTGCAACGTGTTCCCCAGAGAGTGCTGCTCTTGCTGATATCGCCGCAGTGTAGCGTGAAGATTCTTCTTGGTGACTTTCTGGCCGAGCGCTTGCGAGAGTGCTAGCCAAAGCTGAGAACCGATTTCTCGAATATATCCATCATCATATGCAAGCTCATCTGCAATTTCCTCGTAGCTCTGCCCTAGCCAAGACCGACAGAAGACCATCTGCTGTAAATCGCTGAGGCGTTGCGGCTGCAAGGCTTGCTCCAAAACCACGAGAGCTTCATCGACACTCATTGCTGGTGTAGCCAATTGGGACGAGCGTTCATCTTCTGCTTCTGATTTTACTGCGATTGGTTGAGTTGCTATCATTGCAGCCTCGCTTTCTTGCTTATTACACAACACTTGAAGAACGAAAAATCAGGAGCATAGCCGTCTCTTCGCGATCGAAAAATGGCGATTGTCTGACTTGAGCCTATAGACAGCCTGTACCTGTCTTGTCTTGATACCATTCAGCTTAAAAGGCTTTTTCGGCTTTGTCTGTATGAAAATGTAGGTTAGTGTTAGATCGTCTAATGAATGTGGAAATTTTCATGAAACCCCCTCCTACCATCCTTTTGCAAGCTTTTGTCCTATCCTGAGACTAACTACAGGTGACGGATTCCACTATGGTTATTGCAACGGTAAAATTTGAACTATCAGAGTCTCTTTTGCAAGAAATTCTTGTGTGCGCCGCCAAGGTTTCAGACAAGCGCAAATAGCCTTTGCGGCTAATGCCTGTACAATCGCCTGATGCTTTGTTGTCCCAGCAAGTTGGCAATTCCCCGCCTTGGTCTGTAAATATCGGTTTAATCGCTCCAATCGCTCTGCCATTGAAACTTCCCAACTGGGGGGCGATTTAAGCTCAGCGAAGTGAGTGATTGCTCAGCGGAGTTTGACTCCCCTGACCCCTATTTCATGCCTGTATAAAAGCGAGTCGTCCTACCATCTGATAGAGATCCCAGATCACAGGATTTTCTCCTGCTCCAGGTAATAATTGAAACACTTCCAATTCCTGCCTAGCCCCCTCTCGTTATGCCAGCCTCTCCTGCCGATCTACAGACCATCTTGTTTCTTGCCGCCAATCCCAAAGACACAGGCCGTCTACGGGTTGACCAAGAGTTGCGTGACATTGACGAAGGGCTAAAACGTGCCCAGAAGCGAGATCAGTTCA
This sequence comes from Oscillatoriophycideae cyanobacterium NC_groundwater_1537_Pr4_S-0.65um_50_18, assembly GCA_016208305.1. Taxonomy (GTDB): domain Bacteria; phylum Cyanobacteriota; class Cyanobacteriia; order Elainellales; family Elainellaceae; genus Drouetiella. The sequence goes on from JACQYI010000015.1 coordinate 23,082, forward strand.
AGCTAGAACAGCGGTTGGCAGTACGCCCCCGCGATATCCAGCGGGCGATGTTGGATGTCAATCCTCAAATTATTCATTTCTCTGGGCATGGGAAAGGCGAGGCAGGGCTGATCTTTGAAGATGACATCGGCAACACTCAATTAGTAGATGGGGCTGCCCTGGCAGGACTCTTTAAACTGTTTGCCGATCAGATCCACTGTGTAGTTCTGAATGGCTGCTACTCAGAGGTGCAGGCAAAGGCGATCGCCCAGCATATTCCCTTTGTGATTGGTATGAATCAAGGGATTGGCGACAGAGCGGCGATCGCCTTTGCAGTAGGGTTTTATGATGCGTTAGGGGCAGGTCGCCCGATTGAGTTTGCTTACAAGCTAGGCTGTAGTGCGATTCGCCTAGATGGCATTGCTGAGCATCTGACTCCAGTCTTGCTCAAACAGTCCCCCGAAGGAGCAGCCATGATTCAACCCAAACCCAATGATCTGACTTCCTCGGCTTCTGTTGTTCAGCCTGCCAATGCCCCAATTGAAGTGTTTATCTCTTTCTCTCATAAAGATGATGATCTGCGGGAGGGGTTGGTGACGCATTTGTCGAACCTGGGACGGCAGGGCAAAATCACCGCATGGGATGATCGGGCGATTAAGGCAGGTAAAGAATGGGAACCGCAAATTAAAAGTAAATTGGAGTCAGCGCAAATTATTTTGCTGCTGGTCAGTTCCGATTTCATAGCATCGGATTATTGCCATGACATTGAAATGCTGCGGGCGATCGAGCGGCATAATGCAGGGACTGCCTGCGTGATTCCGATTCTTTTGCGTCCTTGCGATTGGAAAGGGTTGCCCTTTAGCAAACTCAAGATATTGCCCAAGGATGGAAAGGCTGTGACTCAGTGGAGCGATCGGGATACGGCGTTTGTGGACGTGGTGGTGGAGATTCGTCGAGCGGTAGACTCTTTGACAAGAAATGAGAGTTTGGCTGCGTCTCCTAGTGCTAGTGAGCGATCGCTTGAATCATCAACTGATGCTGTTCGTCCTTTGAGTTCAGCACAAAGGCTCAAGTTGCAATATCTTCAAAGCAAACGTATACTCGCTGCCTCTAAGAAATGGACTTTTAGATCTGCGATTGCATCAGCGATATGATGAAGTTATCCACTTCACGAGTGCAGGGGGACTGCTGGTATGATTCAGGTTGAATTTACTGAGCAGATGATTGAGGAGTTGA
>JACQYI010000006.1 GCA_016208305.1 Oscillatoriophycideae cyanobacterium NC_groundwater_1537_Pr4_S-0.65um_50_18
CTTGTTAGTACCATTGCGTCCAAATCGAGTTGAGCCTAGAGTTGTTAAACGCAGACCCAAACCTTTTCCCAGGATGCAGCAGCCTCGTTCAATGCTGAAAGCTAAACTGGCTGCTTAATTCTGCTTCCGTCAGTGCCATTCTACCATAGGCCTATTCTAGCTTTGGAGACTTGAGAGTGGGCGCATCTAGCCGTTGGGGGAGCCTCTAAATGTTATGAGAGCAGGAGGGTAGGATGATGCGATCGCCGTTGTTCACTTCTCCCATCATCCCACTCTCGCATGACTCAAAATATCTGCTCCCATAACGACAAGATGTACCCCTTGAGAGCCTGTTATTCTCTGACCACACTGATGGAAGAGCGTTACTAAGTCTTTAAACTCAACAAATAGCTCTTTATGGACATCAAGCATTGCGCTGGTTGAGTTGCAGCTCAAGCTGCTCATCCCAGAAAGAGGCTTCTATCTTATGTCCATCGGGATCGCGCACAAAGCAGCCGTAATATGGCTCACTATAGTCGGGTCTGCCACCGGGGGCACCTTCGTCTTTGCCGCCTGCCGCTAATGCTGCCTCATAGAAAGCGTGGACGGCTTCTTTGGTAGGTGCGATAAAGCCAATGTGAGTACCGTTACCAACCGTTGCAGGTTGTCCGTCAAATGGCGTTCCCACCCAAAATTCGGGATATTGTTTGCCGTAGGCGATCGCTCCCGGATGCTCCATCAGTCGATTACAGCCCAACGTCGGCAACACAGCATCATAGAAGGCGATCGAGCGCTCAAAATCATTGGTGCCAATCGAAACGTGCGAGAGAATGCTGGGGTTGTTATCCATGTCTGAAATTCTCCATAAGTTGAGTTGGACGTGGGTGCGCCAAAGAGTCGATCAGTGCTTTGATGTGCCCTAACAAAGCTGAATGAAACGATTGGATTATAGCAGTACTTTTGTACTAAATTGACTCATTTTCTCTTACCTTTTGTTAAGTTACAAGTTCACTCTGTTGAAGCAGTAATTATTTCCTATTTAACGCCATCATGGATACTTGACCCTGTATCTAAAGCAGATAATCAGGAGGCAGAAGTATGATCTTTTTCTTTGAGGAAAGAGTATCTGACTCGTCTTTTGTTGAAACGATCTGGCGGACTCGCAGTGAAAATGCTGGTTCTTTTATCTCTCGTGCCGTGAGCCACTGGGAAATCGTCGTGACGAGACAGGATGGCAAGACGACGCTAACACTGCGGGGGCCAGAGACAAAAGCAACACCTGCTCCCTGCCCCGCAAACGCTGAGTTTTTAGGCATCCAGTTTAAGCTAGGCACCTTTATGCCTCATCTGCCTGTCAGTAGCCTGGTGGATAGTGCGGCAACTTTGCCAGAAGCAACGAGCCAATCCTTCTGGCTGCATCATTCGGCGTGGCAATTTCCCAGTTATGATAATGCCGATACCTTTGTGGATCAGCTCGTGCGCGAGGGGCTACTGGTGCGGGAGCCGATCGTGGATGCTGCATTACGTGGACAACTGCAAGGGCGATCGCTTCGCTCCGTTCAGCGTCACTTTATCCAAGCCACCGGATTAACGCATTGCACCATCCAGCAGATTGAACGGGCACGACAGGCAGCAGATCTGCTGGAACAGGGTGTATCTATTCTCGATACGGCTGAACAAACAGGCTATGCGGATCAGTCTCATTTGACGCGATCGCTGAAACGCTTTATCGGACAAACTCCGGCTCAAATGAGTCATGAACGATAAATTCTGAACATCTGTCGTTTTTGTTCAAGACGGTTCCTTGCGGTTGTAGGTAGAGTTGTGGAGATGTCAGGCCGCCTCGCTAGAGCAGATCAGCAAAAGCAGGAATTTTTCATAACCAAGGCATTCATCGCAAAAGTCATAATAAGGGCTAACATGACCATGAGAAAATTAAAACTTCAAGTCCAGATGACCGTTGATGGATACATTGCAGGCTCCAATGGTGAGATGGACTTTATGGTGTGGAATTGGGATGCTGCATTAAAACAGTATGTCGAAACGATTACTGCTCCGGTTGACTGCATTGTCCTAGGGCGAAAACTTGCCGAAGGGTTTATTCCTCACTGGGCAGGTGTTGCGGCGAATCCGGATGATGAGGATTTTACTGCCGGAAAGAGATTTACAGACACCCACAAAGTTGTTTTTACTAAAACGCTGAACCAGTCAGAGGGGAACAACACGGTGTTAGCCAAGGGTGACATTGTAGACGAAATGACTCAACTTAAAAACCAGCAGGGGAACGATATTATTGCTTATGGGGGTGCGGCTTTTGTATCGGCGCTCATCCAACATAGACTGATTGATGAATTTCATTTGTTCGTTAATCCAGTTGCCATTGGCAACGGAATGCCCATTTTCAAAGAACTCGACCATAGACAAGATTTGACATTAGTCAAATCAGCATCATTTGAATGCGGTGTTGTTGTTCTGAATTACGAGCTGAAACACAATTAGAAGATGCAAAACGTAAATAATTTTTGTATCGTTTGCCCCATCTAACCTGTTACACATCTCTAATCAGATTGGATATTAGGCTGAACTTCGCACAACCGACGCTCTAGAAAGCGACGCTCACTCTCATTTGTCACCAGTTCCAGTGCCCGTGTATAGCTCTGGGTCGCGTTCTCAAATGCGCCAACACGCCGGAATAAATCTGCACGGGTAGCGTGAAAGAGATGGTAGTTGTCCAGGTCTGGGGCGAGGCTATCAATCAGTTCAAATGCTGCTAGTGGACTCTCTGCCATGGCGATCGCCACTGCCCGATTAAGAGCCACAATGGGCGAAGGCTGCAAGCGTTCCAGCACCTCATAGAGTCGCACAATCTGTGCCCAGTCTGTGTCTTCTGCCCGTGCCGCCTGACAGTGGAGAGCAGCGATCGCTGCCTGCAAGGCATACACCCCCGTTCCACCCCGCAACGCTTCTTCCACCAGGGGTAACGCTTCAGCAATTTGGGGGTGGTGCCAACGACGCCGATCTTGATCTTCCAGCAGAATCAGATCGCCTGCTTCATTCAAACGGGCATCGCGCCGTGAGTCGTGGAGTAACATCAGCGCCACCAATGCGGTGACTTCAGAGGGGGGTTGGGGTGCCAGCAATTGCCTCAGCAGTTGCCCTAGCCGAATCGCTTCGGTGCAAAGGTCTGCTCGTGCCATCAAATCTCCTTTGGTTGCGGCATACCCTTCATTAAAGATGAGATAGATAACGGTCAAGACTGCCTCTATCCGAGGATTGAGATCGGTTGTCTCTGGTACTTTATAGGGAATGCCTGCATCTCGAATTTTGCGTTTGGCACGGACTAATCGTTGTGCCATCGTTGCCGTAGGAACCAGAAAGGCGCGGGCGATTTCATCGGTTTCCAGTCCACCCAACATGCGCAGGGTTAACGCCACCTGCGTCTCCGTTGCCAGTGCCGGGTGGCAACAGGTAAAGATTAATCGCAGGCGATCGTCTCCAATTTCATCACTGTCGTAGGTGGGTTCTTCGCTCGATGGAATCAGCCCTGATGCGGCGTACCATTCTAGTTTTTCAGTCAGGCGTGTCTTTCGTCGCAGGCGATCGATCGCCTTATATCGGGCAGTGCGGATAATCCAGGCGCGAGGCAGATCGGGAATACCATTGCTTTCCCACTGATTTACTGCCGCTGCAAACGCTTCTTGTGCGGCTTCTTCAGCCAGATCAAAATCTCCCACCAACCGAATTAGAATGGCGACAATGCGCCCCCATTCAGTGCGATATACAGAGGCGATCGCCTGAGCCACATCGGATTTTGAGGTTGAAGCCATACTTGCCATAAAAATTTTTGCCGGGGTGTCGATCTGAGCCATTGCTGTTCGACTCACTTACAAGGGAATACAATGATGATAATTTAGTACAATAGTACTAAAAATTAAGTTTTTTAATGAGGTGTCGATCCGAGCCATTCCTGTTCGACTGAATTACAAAGAAGGCAAACCTCGATCGTACTCAATCAAAAATTTTTCAGTGCAGTGTCGATTTGAGCCATTCCCATTCGACTGAATCATAAAGGAGGCAACCCAATGAAATATTTGCTGCTGATCTATATGGATGAAACCGTTCTAAGTGAAACCGAGCGAGAGCATTGCTATGGCGAATCTGCTCAACTCGCTCAGGAATTGCATAGTAAAGGACAATTTCTGGCAACGGCTCCACTCCATCCCGTCGCAACGGCAACCAGTGTCCAAGTCCGAGATGGCAAATCCCTGGTGACGGATGGGCCGTTTGCCGAAACCCGCGAACAATTGGGCGGTTTCTTCCTCGTCAATGCTCAAGATTTGGATGAAGCCATTGCAATCGCCACCCAAATTCCAGGAGCACGAGTTGGCACTGTCGAGATTCGTCCTGTGATTGAAGTTGCGGGATTACCAACACAGTCATAACCATCTTCAACCGCTTGAAAAGGAGAACCCTCATGCAAAACAATCACACAATTACACCCTGCTTGTGGTTTGATCATCAAGCTGAAGCCGCCGCTCAGTTTTATACATCGATTTTTCGCAATTCAAAGATTGTGCATATCAGCCGATACGGAGAAGTTGGGCAAGACATTCACGGCAAACCAGCCGGAACCGTCATGACCGTCAGCTTTGAACTCGATGGTCAGTCATTCACAGCGCTGAACGGAGAACCCAACTTCAAATTTAACGAGGCAATTTCCTTCCAGGTCTTTTGTGATACCCAGGAGGAAGTGGACGATTACTGGCAAAAACTGTCTGCGGGTGGAGATGAAACCGCACAGCAATGCGGCTGGCTCAAGGACAAATATGGCGTTTCCTGGCAAATTATTCCTCGCATTCTGATTGAGTTACTCAACCATCCCGATGCGGCAACAACTCAAAACGTTACCACTTCCATGCTGCAAATGAAGAAAATCGAGATTGATGAACTCAAGCGGGTTGCTGCTGGTTAGCAATCGCAAACTGTACGGGCGGGTTTAGCAGACCAAACTGCACTCCGTAATAGATTTGACAGCAAAACCCGCCCCTACCAAACATCGAACTTATTGAATTCTCATTCCTCAGCTATCCACCTCAAAACGACTCAACAGGAGATTTCACAATGAAAGTCATGGTCTTCGTCAAAGCAACTCAAGACTCCGAAACTGGGATTATGCCGAGCACAGAGGTGATGACTGAAATGGGGCAGTTCAACGAAGAATTAGCCAGGGCAGGGATCTTACTCGCGGGTGAGGGGCTTCATCCTAGCTCAAAAGGGGTGCGAGTTCACTTTTCAGGGACGGATCGCACCGTCACCCAAGGCCCCTTCACGCCGGCGCAGGAGCTAGTGGCAGGGTACTGGCTGTGGCAGGTGGACTCAATGGAAAAGGCGATCGCCTGGGTGAAGCGCTGCCCCAACCCAATGCCAGGAGATTCCGAAATTGAGATCCGTCCCGTATTCGAGGCAGAAGATTTTGGTGAAGCCCTGACCCCCGAATTAAGGGAGCAGGAAGACCGCATTCGTGCCCAGGTTGAAACACGGCAGTCAGAGTAAATTCATCTACGCCCGATCAACTCATCACAATACAGAATCGATGACTCAAGGAGAAATTAATGAAACTCAATTCTTACCTGATGTTCGATGGCAACTGTGAAGCTGCATTCAAGTTTTACGAGCAATGTTTGGGCGGCAAAATCACCATGATGATGACGCATAAAGAAGCACCCTCCGCAGAAAATATCTCACCAGAGTGGCAGGACAAAATCATGCACGCCAGTCTTGAGCTAGAAGATCGCCTCCTGATGGGATCTGATTGCCCACCAGGCTATTTTGAAACCCCTCAAGGCTTCTACGTACAAATTAGCGTGCCTGAAGTCGCTGAGGCAGAACGGATTTTTCACGCTCTGGCAGAAAACGGCAAGGTGAAGATGGCGATCGCCCAAACCTTCTGGTCTGTTCGCTTTGGCATGTTGGTTGATCAGTTCGGAACACCTTGGATGGTCAACTGTGAGCAAGTAGTTTAAGCCTTCTACGACTCTCTCTTTTCCACTTTCCGCAGACAGATTCAAAACACTACACAGGAGAAACCATGAGTACTCAAATTTTCGTCAATCTTCCTGTCAAAGATCTCCAGCAATCGATCGCGTTTTTCACAAAACTTGGCTTTCAGTTCAATCCACAATTTACTGATGAAACTGCCACCTGCATGATTGTTGCTGAGACCATCTTTGTGATGCTCTTGACCCATGAGAAGTTCAAAACATTCACGCCGAACCCGATTTGTGATGCCACGAAAAGTACTGAAGTGTTGACCTGCCTATCGATGGAGAGCCGAGAAGCGGTTGATGATCGAGTTCGTAAGGCGATCGCCGCTGGTGGTACCACTTATAACGAACCTCAAGACTACGGATTTATGTATGCACATGGGTTTCAGGATTTAGATGGTCACATTTGGGAACTGATGTACATGGATGCCAGTGCGATCGCTCAGGCTGATTCTGCCAAGGAAAAGGTGGAGGTGTAAGCCATCACAAAAACAGGTTTTTGATCGAGTTCAACCATTGCATTATGGAGATTCAAAATGATTCAGAACACAATTGCACATCCCAATGTTACTGGAAAAGACGAATGGCTAACTGCTCGCAAAACATTGCTTGAGCACGAAAAAGAGTTGACGAAGCAGCGCGATCGCATTAACGCCGAACGACGCAGGCTACCGATGGTCAAGCTTGAGAAAGAATATATCTTAGAAGGTTCAGAGGGTTCCGCAAAACTCATTGATCTGTTTGAGGGACGCACCCAACTGATCATCTACCACTTCATGTTTGCTCCAGAGTGGGAGAAAGGCTGCATGGGTTGTACAGGCTTTGTGAATTCGCTGGGTGATCTATCGCTGTTGAATCAGCGTGATACAACTTTCGTGATGGTTTCCCGCGCCCCGCTTCCCAAGCTAGAAGCTTACAAGACGCTGAAGAAATGGACGCTTCCCTGGTATTCCTCCTTTGGCAGCGATTTCAACTACGATTTCCACGTCACTCTGGACGAAACCATTGCACCCACCGAATACAACTATCGAGCCAAGGCAGAGTTAGAGCGATTAAACGGCCCCAATGTAATACAAGGCGAAAGCCACGGACTCAGCGTGTTTTTCCGCTTAGGTGATGATGTGTTCCACACCTACTCAACTTACGCCCGTGGCGTTGAATCCCTGACCGATTCCTACAGCCTGCTGGATATGACTCCTTACGGACGGCAGGAAGACTTTGAAGACTCACCCCCTGGATATCCGCAAAAGCCGACGTATGGGTAAAAACGTGACACTTCTCCGTTAACTCTACGGCGATCGCAACTCTCAATCATTCATCATAAGGAGACAAAAAATGGAAACGATCCAAACCGAACAAACTTCCCCCATGCCTGCTCAACCTCAAAAAGAACATCAGTGGCTTCAAAAACTTGTCGGTGAGTGGACTTATGAAACCGAAGTGATGATGGAACCCAATCAACCCCCCGTAAAATCGACGGGAACAGAAACAGTGCGATCTTTGGGTGGACTCTGGTTTCTGGCAGAAGGACAGGGTGAGATGCCGTGTGGTGGTGCTGCAACAACGCTGATGACCCTTGGCTACGATCCCCAGAAGCAACGTTATGTGGGTACCTGGATCGGCTCAATGATGACGTATCTTTGGCAATACGATGGTGAATTGGATGCAGCAGCAACTATACTGACGCTCAACGCCGATGGCCCTGCCATGACGGGTGAGAAGAAACTAGGAAAGTACAAAGATGTGATTGAGTTCAAGAGCGACGATCACCGAGTTCTGACATCCCATATGTTGGGAGATGACGGGCAATGGCAGCACTTTATGACTGCCCATTATCGGCGCAAGCAATAAGATGTATTGCTCCATTGATGAAACCAAGTTCTGCATCAAAACATAGCCTCCATGCGATACTCAATAGGATTTGCCATTTGGGTATCGCGTGGATCTTTCGTTTCTACTCTGTCATCTAAATGCTGGATAATCAGGGAGAGAAGGTGTACCTCGCCAACGTGGCTGTAACAGATCTAACAGCCTGATAGCAGTGCCGCGTAAACCAGGCAGTTGATTGAATTCTTGCGCTATTGTAATGAAGGCTTCTAAGCGAGCCAAAATTCGTTGGCGGGTCGTAGAAATTCTCCAATTCAGATCTTTTCGTAAAGCAGATTCAAGATGTCGCGTTAAGGTATTCAACATCCAGTAGCCACAAGCTCTGACTAAAGCGGTTTCAAAGATTGAATCACTCTCTACACTTGGACATTGCTGGATGAGGATCGCGCGATAGGCATTTTCCATTTGTTGCACCACTGTATGCGGTAAACGGTTAGCACACCAGCAACTCGGAAACATCATCCTGCCATAAGCAATATCAATAAAAGCATGACCAAAATGACCCGTTTCAAAATCAATTAATCGTAATCCTTCACCCGTATCCAGAACGTTGTCGGGACAAGCATCGGCATGAACATAAGCTAAAAAATTGCCGGGATGGTTCATTGCCTCATCAATCATATTTAAATCATGCAGCCAACTGCTTTCAGGCTGAATTTCTAAACGATTCAATAGGCGTTGTTGTTGGGGAATATCCACACTTTCTCGCATAAATTGCGCCTTGGGAACAATCTCTCTAGCAAGTGCCTCAAATTCTGCTGCTTTACCGAGGGTATCCACATGGAGTTGAGCCAAACACGCTGCATACTGAAGCAATGCTCGTTCTGCTTGATGGCGATCGCCTCCTAAAAGAGATTCAACTAAACGGGCATGATGCGGCACATCCTCCAGAATTATGAAGCCTAATGTCCGATCGCCACCGTAAAAGCGAGGACTATGCTGATACTGATCAGAGAGGGTGCTGAGGAATTGCGCACCGATCCAATCTCTGAAGAAACGTAAGGTGTCCCACGAGTTTAGATTATCTGGATTATAGGAATTTGCTTTTACCTTTTTGATAATCAAGCTAGGAGGCAAACCAGTATCCGAGGGACAATGACATCGGAGTAATAAATTTCTTCTGCCTCGTTCGGAAATAAACTCAACTTGTGTCAATTGAATTGGATGATCAACCACCGTTGAGAGTATTCCCTCAGCCGTCGCAACAATCAGCGGATCGACTCTTCTAGGTACATGGGCACGGATAAAGCGAATCAATCGAAGCGGCAAAGCTTTCAAGGGAAACCTGGAATTTCGTGCCGTGTCAGGCTTGCTCATCTTTCACTTTCCTTACGACTGCCTATTATTGGCATAAGCGATCAGACGTATCGTTCCGTTGATCAAACCCAGTCCTGCACAAAGACTCAGCCACAGCATAACATCCAGCATGGCTCGGAATAGTTGAATGTAGTTGAAGATGCGATCGCTCACCGTTCCCACCAGCCAGGGCATCGCCAGCAATACAACGACAGGAAAAAACATCCATGCGATGCCCAAAACCATTTGCCATTTGGGTGCGGTGTGGATGTTCTGCTTCCACTGGGGAAAATACAGCAGGCTGCGAATTGCCAATGCTGCACCAAGGGTGGTTAACACTGCGAGACTGATACCCCACCGATTAATGCTGAAACCTTCTGGAGGGAGTGTTCCATCCGTGAGTAATTGGATTAATCCGGTTTTGATTTGGGGTAGGGCAAAGGCAATCAGCGGCATTGCACTGATGTTGTAGAGCAGAGCAATCCCATATTTTTCATTCGGCAACACAACAGTATCCGCATAAACGGTAGACAAGATGCCATTGTGTTGAAGTATTTGTCTACCATTTTCCGTTGCGGCAAACCATCCCATTGCGTAAGAACTATCAATCTGTGGGGGTGGCTTGTGCATTAAAGTCACGCTATCTGGAGTGAGTAGTTGTGTGTTCTCAAACTGTCCGTCATTGCTGTGCAGAATCAGATACTTTGCCATATCCTCTGCCGTAGAAATCACGCCAGCATTGCCGCCTAAATAACCTGATAGTTCTTGAGCCACAATCGGAATCGCAAATGCCATCAAATGACCCGTTGCCAAGTGTTCTGCTCGTTGCTTTGCTTCAGTCATCGTTGTCACATGGAAGGTCTGGGACATCTGAAGCGGGATGAAAAGGTGCGATCGCAAATACTCCTCAAACGATTGACCGCTAACCACTTCCACCACTCGCGCTAAGACATCGTAGTTGGGATTGAAATAGTGAAATTCAGTTCCAGGAATCGCAACAGGGCGGGCATTATGGAGGCTATTGACTTGTGCTGCATTCGTAGTGGGTTGAGGGAGAAGTGCTTCTGAGAAGCCCAGATCAGATAATCCACTGGTGTGATTCAGCAAGTGCCGAATTGTGATCTGATCAGCCGTTTGGGGATCAGTCAGGACGAACTCAGGCAAGTATTGTTTTACTGGCGTATCCAAATCAATTTGTCCGGCTTCCACTAATTGCATCACTGCGATCGCCGTAAAGGATTTACTCAGTGAGGCGATCGGGAATTGGGTCTGAGACGTTACGGGTTCTTGTGCATTCGCTTTGCCATAGCCTTTAACGTGCATCACCTGATCTTCGTGGGTAATGGCTAAAGCTAGACCAGGAATGTGTTGAGTGGTCATCTGGTGGGTAATGAAGCGATCGATTTTTGTCTCAAGGGTTGGTTGAGCGGCAATTGTCCTGAGTGGGAACGTTAGCAGGATCAACATGCCTAGCAGAAGCAACCCGTAGCGTAGTCGAAGACGCATTCTTTTGGTCATCATTTTATTCCCTTGCTGATCTCCCTCCACCTTAAGAGTAGCGAGGTTGCCAGTACTCAAGACTATCCGCCCTGCCCATTAAAGGACTCATGGTATGAAACAAGTCCAATCGGTATGAATGCGTCGAATGAAATCGCTTGAAAGTATTCAGGTGGAACATTGGGTAGAACAAGGTTTGGTGCCGTCTTGAAACCAAAGCGGCCATAGTACTCAAGCTTCCCTTTTAGATCAGTTCACTCGGAAATAGGTGAAGTGGTGAGTTGCTCTAGCGTGAAGTAGTATGAAGCATCCCCCGTTTTGAACAATCCATACCAGGCTTCCAGAACAGGAGCTTCGTAGAGGTCGAGTTTTTTGAAGATGTGGTAGGCAAACTCAAGAGGTGCGGTGGAGTTCGCTGTAATCACGTTGCCAGAAGTGACAACGGGTTGATTTTGATACAGGGCTGCTCCTCGATAGTGGGTTGCTTGCAGATACTCTGGGGCATTACTGGTGTGCTGAATATCATCCAAAATGCCAGCACGCGCCAGTCCTGCAGTTGCGCCACAGATAGCGGCAACGGGGATATCCGCTGCCAAAAGTGCTTTCGCGGACTCCAGAATTTCTGAGTTTTCACCCCTATCCCAGGCTTCACCCCCCGGCAAAATCAACATCGCGCCAGGTTCCAGTTCATCGAGGGTGAGGTCAGGAAGAATCGTGATGCCGCCGATCGTAGTGACAGGTTCAGCCGTTAAACCAACCGTTTGAATCTGATACCGTCCGGGCTGTTTTTGCATATCTGGATTGTTGATTCCGGCAACAGCATATCCCGTTTCCCAATCGGCAAGCGTATTAAATACAAACAGATGAACAATTTGCTTTTCCATCGGATAACTCCTGATCGAGCTTCAAACAAACTCTAGCGAAACTCATTGAAATACTTTGATTTTTATCTTCGAAAACATAATTGCAATACTTTTACAAAGAAAATAAACGCTCCCATGATTCTCTTGTAAACCGCCATTCAATCTGATTCCACCCTCGCACATGCATCCAGTCAGAACCCGGTTGGGTAGCGATCGCCTGGAATCCGTAACGTTCTGCTAGTCGGGCTACTCTCAGGTTAGCACTCACAGAAATACCGAGAATTTCCTCTAAGCCCAAATCACGGAACCCAAAATCAATCAGAGCTTTCCCAACTTCGATCGCATAGGCATAACGTCCCCAATACTGGGGTGCTAGCTCAATTCCAAGTTCTGCCTGTCCAGCAGCATAGCCATCCTGCCGCAATCCGCCACAGCCGATTAACTCCAGAGTGCGCCGATCGGCGATCGCCAACTGGTAATTGCATCGGGGAACTTCGGTTGCCCACTGCATGAACCGTTGCAGCAACTCATGAGTAAATTCGGGTGTCACTTCTTCTGACGAACAAAACTCGGCATAGCGAGGATCAGCGTGATAGGCAAGGAAGGCAGGCTCATCCTCCTGAACAAAATCACGGAGAAGAAATCGTTTGGTGATAATCTCCACAGTTTCCTATCCTTCGATTGTTTGATATGAGTGCTTCAACTCTTAGCATTCACCTATTCTTTCGGTTTGTGCATCAACAGCCTCAAGCTATCGGATTACCTTCGACATGAGCCTGAATTGGCAGAAATCCTGTCTCGTTAAGCAGCAGTCGTAGTTTGGCATGAGGGAATTGCGTGTCCTTCTGGTCGTTTTCCCACATTTCAGCAAAGAAGTCTTGCATCAGTGCAATAATGCCACGGTATTTAACGATGCTGGAAACATAAAATTCATCTAAAACCAGGTCTCCATCCGTCTGAATCTGCTGAATGTTATCGAGCAATATGGCTCCTACTTGATACAGTCGTAAACCGTCTTTGATGCCATATTTTTTCATAATCCTGTACTTGCCCTTCTCAGCACATGCGTTATAGGGCGATCGAATCAAATGTCCCAAATTTCGCAGGACTTCCCCATAGTCATACAAGCTGTTTTGCTCAAAGAAGATTTCTTCCTCTTCTGTCAACGCAAAACCCTTGTCTAGTGCCAAGCCAAAATCAGTCAAATAGATCTGTTCACCGTCCGTCAGAATATTACGGAAATGTGCATCGAAGTGGATGATTCCTTTCGTTCTTAGGAAGGCGATCGCCCTCCATAAACCATTAAGCATTTTCTCAAGTTGGTTGGGGTTCTCTTGCAGCCATGTTTCCAAAACGTGGGGAATGTACTCCAGAAATAGAACCAACTCATACCTGGCATTTATCCTGTCTGACGCATATCTTTTAATACTGGCATGATTGCCCCAACGTTCTATGTCAATCTCTAATGCTGTACGCTCTTTAGCAGAAGGAAGAATCCGATAATGATACATCAGTGGAAAATTGGTGCAAGCTTCGCTGTTGCCAGAGGCGATCGCTCTTTCCAGTACCCAGTGAGTTGTTTTGAGATGAGTGATAAGCTCACGGAAGACTCCTAACCCAGTAGAATTGATGCCATAGCTACAACCAGTAGGAAGACCATAAAGATTTTTGGTGGAAAACAGGTTGCTATATTCAATATCTGTGAGCGGAACACGTTTCACAAACACTTTGGATTCTCCAAAGACAATCATGTGATTCATGCCCCAACCAGTACTCGATTCATTGGACTCACTCTGCTCAAATAATAAATTTAGCTTCCTATTATCAAGCCGAGAAATGAGTGAACTAATTTCAAAATATTTCTGCTTTCTAAGTTCTAAAGAATTGTTAGTCATTGATAACTACTGGGGCTGCGAGAGCGATCGACTCTGAGTTCCTTCACCGGGCGTAATAAATAACACCGAACTGGAGGTATGAACCTTTGCCGTATGCCATACTCCGCGTGGCACCAAAATGTACTGACCGGGGGTGTTGAGAGACACGACTTCTTCACCTCCATCTTGCTCCAGAACGAAATCAATCTGTCCGGATAGCAGACACACAAATTCCTCTCCCGCAGGATGCCTTTCCCAACTATCCCAGTCTTGCTCGAATGTGTAGTAGGCAATCAACCGTTTTCCCTTAAAATCTCCAAATTGCTGATCTAACTTTTCGTAGAAGCGATCGCCCACCGCGATCGGAATGGCATTGTTTGCGTCATCAAGCACAACAAACGTTGAGTTGATATTTTGTGGGGTGGCTTCAGTCATGATTTGATTACTCCTGTCGTAACTATGAACGGCTATCCATTTGTCAAATCAAAATGGGGATTCCAGGCGACTTCCCACAGGTAACCATCTGGATCAGCGAAGTAGCCAGAATATCCGCCCCAATCAGCATCTTGTGCGGGTTTGAGAATAGTAGCCCCTGCCGCTTTTGCCTGTTCAAGAACGGAATCGACCGCTTCCTTCGACTGCACATTGTGTGCCAAAGTAAATCCTGAAAAACCATTCCCTGCTGCTGAAACATGAGCATCGGCTGCAAGTGCCTCACGGGGATAAAGAGCCAGCCAGGTTCCTCTGAGATTCAAAAACGTCACGCCCTCAAACTCTTCTTTCGCAGGTAAACCCAACCCCTGTTTGTAAAAGGTGGTGGAGCGAACAAGGTCAGAAACTCCGAGCGTAATCAAGCTGATGTATGGTTCCATAAGTTAGATGGTTCGTCATGTACTCGTTAAGTTCTATCGCGGGCTGGCGAAGCGTGAATTGATTTATGCGCTGAAATAAACAGGAAAAGAGGAATTCTCAACCGTCGCTCATATTCTTGCTGACTTGAAAAATTTTGGGGCAGAGGCCGTGATTCTCGGATACGTTCTAGCTTAAAGCCAGTCATTGTGATCAGATCAAAGTACTCTTCTAGCGTGCGGTGATACTTCGTCACCTCATGTCCAAGCCATTGATGCACTCTTGCACCCGGTTTGAAGTAATCGTCTACAAGCCAGTTGGTACGACGACCCTCTGCTAGACTTGCAAAGTTGGAGGTAATCACAGGATGCTCTACGGAGAAAATCATTCGACCACCGGGACGAAGGGCTTGATACGCTTCGCAAAAGACAGGTTCGAGGTTTTCAACATACTGGAGAGCCAGTCGCGAAGATACCAAATCCACCTGTTCGCTCTGTGCCTTCCAGGTTTCTAGTCGCCCATGATGCACTTTCCCTAATGTATTGGTTAGTTGCACTAAAGCAAGGTTAACCATTGCGCTAGAGGCTTCGATACCGATGTAAGAGCTTGCCCCTTGTAAGAGCGCTTCTTTTCCAAACGATGCATCTCCACAGCCGAGATCAATGATGTCAAGCTGGCTGAGATTGCCTACAAGTTCCAGAAAAATGGGACGCTCAAGCGTGTCGTTAGGATTGTCAGGTTGAGTACGACGGGCAATATATTTTGCTCTGATATCTGGATTGTCGTAAAACTCTTCATGGTTTGACATAAAGCCCTGATAAGTCAGTCACAAGTATCTGTGGAGGAATAATTTCTTCGCTAGCGATTGGTTTGTTTAAATAGTCCGGCAGATAGAAAAACAATACCCGTTAAGAAAACATAGACGTTTTGAAGGAGATAGCTGTCAGCAATGATTCTTCTTAAAGCAATGATCTCTGGACTGTCCGTTATGACTCTACCGCGTTGATTAACCAGTGATGAGATTAATATATTGAGACGAAGGCTAACCAGTGACGGCAGGAAAAACAGCATGATGAAGGCGATCGCAATCAAAATGATGCCAATTCTAATTAAGTTGGAACTGGAAGAAAAACGTCTCATCATGGTCGATTTGCCGGAAAATGAGAACCTGAGGGAGTAATCTTTGATCTGTATCCCACCGCTTTATCTTCTGCTAAGTGATCATTGCTCTAGGCTGGTTGTGGTCATGTTTTCTTGCTCCCATGCGATCGTTTGCTGCAACGCTTCCGCTTCAGGTATGGGTTCAACATAGCCTAACTCTTCTCGAAGCCGAGTTGTATCCATCGCCAGATGATACTGCCACTGTAAATTCATTTGTAAATGAGAGGGGAGCTGATCTTTGGGAAGCGTGACTATCTCCCCATGCCAATTCACCAGGTTTCCTAGCGTCTGAATCCGCTCCAATAAGGTTGGGGTGGATGCTTCACCCAGGTTGTAGATGCGTCCGGCAGCGCGATCGTCTGTGACCGCTAGGGCGATCGCTGCTGCAATATTCTCCACATAGCCATGAGAGAAGCGCCAACGGGCTTGTTCCTCTTCCAATAAAATGGGTTGCTGGTCAACCATCTGCTGAAGATAAGGCAGAAATCGATGTTGGCGATCGCCAGCACCATACATGGCTGGTAACCGGAGAATCGTCCAGTAGATGTCTGGATGCTCCATTAGCACCTGTTCCACCAGAATCTTGTCGTAATCCTGCTGAAACTCAAAGTCTAAACCCTCCAAGTCTCGATAGGGGTATCGCGTTTCCCGCAGCGGTGCATCTTCAGTTAGGGGAACTGCATCAGGGGGACGGTTGCCTTGCCCTTGCAAACCTTCATAGTTTCGGTAAACGTCTCCACTGCTAATAGCAACAATGCGCTGAAGAAAACCGCCGAACACTGGAATGATATCCTGTGCTTGTGCTTCTGTAAAAGGGATGATATCGAGCACAACATCGGGAGCAAATTGTTCAAATTGGGCTTTAAAGTCGGGTAGCTGATTGCGTGTGCCATAGAAATGGATAAGTGAATGCAAGTCTCTGGTAGTGGTGTCCCCTCGGTGAAACAGAGCAACTTGATGCCCCTGACCCATTAATTGTCGAGTGACCCGTGAGCCAACAAAACCCGTTGCTCCAATAGCAAGAATTTTCATGGTAGTTGTGCTTCCCTCAAAGATATCTGGTTTCAGCTGGGGGTGACTCCCAGTTGTCGTTACGTCCGTCAAAATAACGAATGGGGAGATTTGCTAGCTCCACATCGCTGATATTGTCCAAGCAAGCAACATTAACGGTGTAAAATGCCCTACCCTTCCTCTCAGAATAACCATGCCAGAAGACGTGAACTCCGCAGTGCTGGCAAAATCGATGATGGATCTTATGGGCACCAAACTGATAGTCATTCAAGTCTGCTCCACCCGCAATTAAACGAACCGCATCAGGGCTGAGAACAACTCCCCATATCCGAACCTTGGAGCAGATGGAACAGTTACACTTACCCGTTCCTAGACTCAAATCAATATCGGCTTCAAACCGAACTTTGCCACAGTGACAGCCTCCCTGATATGTTTTCTCCATGCGATCATCTCCTGGTGTTCAAAGCTGTTTTCTGTTCACCAATAAATACATTATTGAGTTTAATCTTCATCTCTCCTGCTCCCAAAGTTGAGGATAATGAGCGATCGCTCCATAATCATCCACTTCTAAAACATCGGCATAGCCTGCCTCTGGCGATGTGTACTCGTAGCGATCGTGGGATAATCGGTGGTAGTGTTGTTCCAATCGTTTCAGCGTGAAGTCTGGGAAATCTAGCCATGCAGCAGGGGCTTGCGATCGCGCTCCAATCGCTAAAGCTAACCGACGAATGGCAATTAAATTGGTGGCTGGAGTAAACCCCAGATCTAGATCAATACAGTCTGCGGCTTCCTGTAATTCTATATCATTGATGCTCCAACGATGATTTGGAGTACGAGCGATCGCCAGAGTAACGATGAATTTACCGACATAACCTGAGATACTCGCAGTGCAGGTTTCCCAGTTAATATTAGTACTCACTTCATAGGATAAAAGACAGGGCTTCTGGTCAAACAGGAAGATGGCTGTCCCCGATAATTGCCAACCATCCCTAGTCTTCCAAAGACAACAACTATCATGTCCAGAACAATCTAATCTGCGCCAAAGAATCGTATGTTCCAGTGAATTCATCTACCCTACGCACTCACTGAAATCGCGATCATGATCATAATCAGACTCATTAGGGCAAACCCTGTACGAATAACATGAGAATATTCCCATTGGTTACGTAAGTCTGTCCATTGAACTGAAGACATTTCAGGATGCTGTGAGTGATTAGTACCGAACGAGAAAAAGCCAGCACTAAAACGGTTCAAATTTTTACCTTCTAGCCAAAATTGGTTGACTGGATGCGTGACGAACCAATACACCAATTGCATTCCAATGAGTCCCAACAACGCTACCAGTGTCAGCCAAAATTCTGTGCTTCCCCGACGGGTCAGGAATAACAAGATCAGGGTGACGATTACCCCACCAAACTCTCCAATGCCTCCTCCAATGGTGAATCCTGGATAATAAATGGGCTGCATGGCAAAATAAGTTTCTTTCGGGAGACGCATCTTTCCTGGCAATTCCAGTGCATGAGCAAGCGCCATTGCCATTGCTATCGCGATCAGAATGGCGGTCAAAATTTGTAGGGTATCAAACATGAGTAATCCCTCCTGATATGTCCTTGCATCCTCTTGAAAGAGGCTGGCTTGCAATATGCAAATAACTTCCAGTAGCTGCCATACTATCAATATGGCAATTAGTTGTCATATTGACTATTAATTGTCGTTTGTAAAGTATCAACTTTTGTAAAAATAGACATCAATGGTCAACCAGATAATTTATAGAACCCAAGCAGGACAAGCAATCGAAGAATTGATCGTGGAAATAGTAGCAACCTTCTTCCTGCTGCGGGCGCAAGGAATGCGAATCGGAGTGGTTTCCTCTTCAGGAGAAGGTTACTGGAGTGTGTTGCGGTTGCTCAATATCAAAGGTTCTCAAACCGTGCCGCAACTGGCTCGATATCGTTATGTGCCGCGCCAGAGTGTCCAAAAACTCGCCAATGAGATGCTGAATGATGGAGTGATTGAATTTCTCAACAACCCCGCGCACAAACGATCGAAGCTTTTACGCCTCACCCCAAAGGGAGAAGCCGTGTTTCAGGAAATGAGCGATCGCATAGCGACACTTGCTGAAACCCTTGCCGAACAACAAGATACAGATCAATTACAAAATGCAGCAAATATTATGAAACAATTACACGAGCAACTGAGAACGATGTTGAATCAGTAAATTGCCCACACTCTACAGTGTTGTGGGCGTCATGCTTGCCAGCGTGAATAAAGCTGCTGCAAGAGTAATTTTACTCTCACCTGGTTGGGCGAGGTGGATTGGAAAGACAATTGCTACGCTAGGAAAACTGTGACGAGATGAACTCATGAATAAGACATATCAAGGAAGTTGTCACTGTGGTAAAGTTCGCTTTGAAGCAGATCTTGATTTAAGTGCAGGCACAGGTCGATGTAACTGCTCAATCTGCTCCAAAAACAGATTATGGATGGTCATTGCCAAACCTGATGCATTTCGTCAACTATCCGGTGAAGCGGATCTGAGCGATTATCAATTTGGCTCCCAGAGTGTCCACCATTTGTTTTGCAAACACTGCGGTACGAGATCCTTTGGGCGTGGATACCTGGAGGAAATTGGTGGAGCATTTTACTCAGTCAATATTGCTTGTCTGGACAACGTGAATGACGAAGAATTTGCAACAATTCCTGTTCACTATAGTGATGGGCGTAACAACAATTGGCAATCACCTCCAGCAGAAACCAGGCATTTGTAGGCGAGGATATTGTGCATGGCTAAACTCATTTATTTGGTCGCCTGTACGGTCGATCGCTTTATCGCTCTCAAGGATGGCTCGTTTGACTTCTTTTTAATGGAAGGAGAACATGTTGCAGATTTGCTTTCTGCTTTTCCTGAAACGATTCCAGCTCATTTGCATGGGGCGTTAGGCATTACGGCTAATAATCAGCACTTTGACAGCGTTTTGATGGGACGCAGAACCTATGAAGTTGGCGTTAAAGAGGGGATTACAAACCCCTACCCTCACATGAACCAGTATCTTTTTTCTCGTACTCTCCAGCAAAGCCCCGACCCTGCTGTTGAATTGGTTTCATCTGGTCCAATCCCATTTGTTCAAGAACTCAAGCAGCGATCGGGCAAAGATATTTGGTTGTGCGGCGGTGGCGATTTAGCAACGGTTCTTTTTCCAGCGATCGATGAGATCATTTTGAAAGTACATCCCTTTCTACTTGGCTCAGGAATTCCACTCTTCTCAGGAACAATTCCACTTACCGCATTGCAATTAATTGACAGCAAAATTTACAAGAATGGTTTTATGTTGTTGCACTACCGGATGAATCATTAGGTCATATCACTTCAAAATTATCCATCATGCCCAGATCCTCATGCTCTAGCATGTGGCAATGGTAGATGTATTTACCCCGGTAGGGGGTGAAACGAGCGATAATTCGCACCATTTCTCTGGGGCCGACTCGCACCGTATCTTTCCAGCCAACATCCGTGGGCGCAGGGGCTTGGTTATTGCGGGAGAGAACCTGGAAGTGTGCCAGATGCAGATGAAATGGGTGGGGAATGTCGGCAAACACTTCCCAGATTTCAGTTGAATTCAGACGCGGACGAATCTCGACACGATCGGGATCAAATTCTTTTCCATTAATCCGAAACCGCTTTCCAGCACGAGTCAGGATCACGCGTCGAGTCACTTCAGCCTCGGTTGGGTTCAGGGATTCTGCATCAGGGAGTAGTCGATCGGGAATGGTGCTGTCATCGGATTGTGACCTGACCACATCAAAGCGCATCACCTGTGAAGTTGTGCCGTTCCCATCCAGATTCTTTAGGACAATTTGAGTGCCGATCGCATAACGAGAAAAATCGATCACCACATCAAAGCGTTCCGCAGGGGCAATGATGAGTTCAGTTTGCGGAACCGGAGCAGGCAATAATCCGCCATCACTGCCAATTTGGATAAACGCAGTTCCTTCTGATGATGATGGATCGAGGGCAAGTTTGTAAATCCGACGATTAGAAGCATTCAAAAACCGAAAGCGGTAACGGGTATTGGAAACCTTTAGGAAGGGAAAGGGCGCACCGTTGACCAAAATCGTATCTCCCTGCACACCCTCATGGTATCCATCCTCTAATCCCTCTTCATGCAGCATTGGATCAAGGGAGGGATAGAAGAAAGAGCCATCTTCGTTAAAAATATGGTCAGTAATCATTAGGGGAATATCTTTGTCGCCTTTTGGCAACGGTAATTCATCCTCGATCGCATCATGAATCAGATAAAAGCCTACCAATCCTCTGTAGACTTGCGCTCCTGTAAACATATCTCGATGATCGTGATACCAGAGGGTGGCGCTGGGTTGTTCGTTGGGATAGGTATAGTCCTTAAAGCCCTGTCCAATTCCCCCGACGGTTGTATGCCCTGTGTGGGCTGTAGCCGCGTGGCTTGGGTCAGCAGGCAAGATTAGGTCAGTGGGATAACCATCACTCTCTGGGGGCGTTTTACCGCCATGCAGGTGAACCACAACAGGGACGGGTAACTCGTTCCGGTGGCGCACTACCACTTGTCGCCCGCTCCGAACAGCGATCGTGGGGCCAGGAAACAGGCCGTTATAGCCCCAAATGGGGGTACGGAGTCCCGGTAGGATTTCGACCTGACTTTCCTTCTGAGTCATCTCATAGTAATCCGTGTTGTCATCGGTGCGGATGGGCTGAAGAATCGGCGGTATGGGCAACGGCACCTGAAAGGGTGGTACGACGATCGCTGAAGTTCTGCTTCTGCTACCTAATTTGCTGCATGATGCGATCGCCAGTGAACTTAGAGGTACGGTGATACCTGCACCCATCGCAAGCTTTAAGAACGCCTTGCGAGTTATCATTGACATTAAATCTTCTCCCAATTATCCAATACTGCACCTCGATCGTTTCGCCAGGTCAGGAGTGAACCTGTTTTGAACCTGTAACCATGCGTTGAGTGTTCTGGGCGATCGTCGTTGCCGTCCAAAACAGGAGTAAGGCATTAACCGGATGGAAGGCAGTTCCTAAAGATAACGCAGGGGAAATGAGGGATAGATTCGCGCTACTGCCCTGTACGAAAAATAGGATATTCATCAGTCCGGTCAAGCGCCAAATTGCTGTTGGAAAGCGTCCAAATAATGCCATCAGAAGCAAGATGAATCCCAGAACACCGATAACATGGGAAAACAGAACGTGATTCGTCCACCAGGATGGATCGATAAATACAGCCATGCCAACGGTAAAGAGTTGAAACAGCAAACCGACAACGAACAGCCAGATACCAACGAGAAAAATGGTTTTCAGCCATTGTTTGCCACCGGAAACTGAACCCATCGTTGATGGGCGTTTTGATGTGTGTTGAGTGGTCATAATCTTAGGATTTAGGTGGAATGGTCTCAGTGTAGCGATCGCCCCAGGACAAAAACTTTTCCATCTTTGTTCAAACTGTGTCAATCTTGCACTGAATTGGATGAATTTATTCAACATCCGTATACAGGGCAATCGTCTCCTTTGCTGCTTGCAAAACGCGATCGCGTAACTCTAAAGGTTCAATCACTTCCATCTGTGCACCAAATCCCAATACATAGGCGCAAGCTGCTTTCTCGATGTCAAACCGCATAGCGATCGGAATCCAGCCATCCGCATCAGGGGGATGAATCTGTTCAATTCGAGCAAAGTACCCCGCATAGCGTAACCAGGACATTGCCTCTGGAGCGACCCGCACCATTACGCCGTAGTAAGGTAGGTTGGCTTTGAACTCCACCATCGATCGCTGCCAATAGTCGGCTAAATCGAACCCCACTGGACGAACACAATGAGAATCCATCAACACTGCATTCTGAACCCGTGAAATACGGTAAGAACGCACATCTTTTTCCACTGCCGCGACCAAATACCAGACGCTCCCTTTGGCAACCAATCCCAGGGGATTAATCAATCGTTCAACCCGCTGACCATTGCCGCGTTCATAGTCCAAAAAGACTTGCCGCTCTTGCCAGATCGCGGTTTGCAACACCGGAAATGCTGACATCTCCTCATCCCAATGCTGCCATCCGGTAGGGTCAACGTGAATGCGCTGACTCACCAGTTCTGCCTGGTGACGATTTGCGGCGGGCAATGCGGCTAGAAGCTTAAGTAATGCGGCTTCAAACGCCTGACTCCATCCTAAATCCGCGAGTAGATGAGTCGATTTTGGCACAAATAATGCCTGAATTTCTGCCAGGTTGAGTCCGGTCAGCGTGGTTTGATATTGCTCTAGCAACCCCCATCCGCCGCCCTTGCCCCGTTCTGCCACCACCGGAACCCCGGCACTGCTGAGGGCATCCATATCCCGATGAATAGTACGCTCAGACACTTCCAGGCGTTCTGCCAGTTCTCGTGAGGTTAACCGGGCATGAACCTGCAACAGCATCAGAATAGAGAGGAGGCGATCGGCACGCATAGCAATTTCTAGAACCCTCGCAACTTCTTTTACATTACCGCTGAAATAGTAATCTCAAGTGGGTATGAGAGTTGGGGCGGGCTGCGCCCGCCCCAACTCTCACAAATTATTTAGAACCGCTGAAATATGACAAAGGGTGTCATGAAGTCACCTTTATGCTGTGAGCATGACTGTTGGAGGAAAGCAAATGACGACAAATCACACGCTCGATCGCAACAAAGCCATCTATCGGCGGTATATCCAACAGGTGTTCAACGAGGGGCAAGTGGATCTGCTGGATGAGCTTTTAGCTACACCCTATGTGTACCACGAAGCACCGCCTGGAACATTACCGGGGGCGGATGGGATTAAGCAAGTCGTTTCTATGTTTCGTGCTGCGTTCCCTGACTTGGAGATTACGATCGACGACCAAATTGCTGAGGACGATAAAGTTTGCTCACGAGCTACCACACGCGGAACCCACCAGGGCGAAATCTTTGGCATACCTGCAACAGGTAAAGTTGTGACAATGACAGGAATGACGATCGTGCGGATTGTTGACGGTCAAATCACGGATAGCTGGGTAAAAAATGACGTGACGGGGTTAATGAATCAACTCGGTGCTGTCTCTACACCTCAATAAGCCAGTGTAGTTCACCTCATGACGACGAATTTAATTTGCTATCTAAATAATTTTGAGAGGTCATTATGCAACCCTTGAAGGATAAAGTGGCGATCGTGGCGGGAGGCACTCGCGGCGCAGGACGAGGCATTGCGACAGAACTCGGTGCCGCCGGAGCGATCGTTTATGTGACAGGACGCAGCACTCGCACCCAAAGATCAGACTACGATCGCCCAGAAACCATTGAAGAAACCGCAGAGTTAGTGACTCAGGCAGGCGGACAGGGCATTGCAATTCAGGTGGATCATTTAGACCCCGAACAGGTGCGATCGCTCATCGCTCGTGTTGAGCGAGAACAAGGAAAATTAGATATTTTGATCAATGATATTGGAGCAGAACATTTTGCCGAGTTTGACAAACCCATTTGGGAAGTTGATCTGGAGCGAGGATTACGTCTGTTACGATTGGCGATCGAGACTCACCTGATCACCAGTCACTTTGCCCTGCCACTGCTGATCCAGAAACCAGGAGGATTAGTCATTGAACTCACGGATGGAACGGCAGATTACAACGAGGGGCACTATCGGCAAGCTTTAATTTATGACATTGCCAAGAATGCAATCATTCGTATGGCGTGGGCACTGGCGCAGGAGCTTCAACCGCATAACTGTACGGCGGTGTCCCTCACTCCAGGCTGGTTGCGATCGGAAATGATGTTAGATCATTTCGGGGTGAGTGAAGCCAACTGGCAGGATGCCACTGCCAAAGAACCACAATTCATCATTTCCGAAACACCGCATTTTGTTGGACGTGCCGTTGCTCATCTTGCGAGCGATCCAGAAGTAGCTCGTTGGAAGGGTCAGTCACTTTCTAGTGGTCAACTTGCCAAGGTGTATGGCTTTACCGATCTAGATGGTTCTCAACCGGATGCATGGCGCTACATCCAGGAGGTGACAGAGATGGGGAAACCTGCTGATGCGACTGGATATAGATGAAATCACCATTGAATTTGGAGAAAATAAGGTTTCCAGCAAACCTGAGATGCAGTTCGTGCTCTTTCAGCGATCGGTGCTTCCAGTTTCTTACATTCAGAGATATTCTCGCGACCTTGAGATCCCATCTTCACCCCTCTAAGTGAGATGCAGTCCATTAATCATGAATAGTAATCAGCATTTTGCAAACTATCAGCCACGAATCCTTTTGATTACTGGAAACATGGCGGCGGGAAAATCGAGTGTTGCCCAAGCTTTAGCTGAACAGCTACCCAAAAGCGTCCATCTGCGGGGAGATATCTTCCGTCGCATGATTGTGAATGGACAAGCAGAAATGACATTGAATTTGTCAGCAGAAGCCTACCAACAACTCTATTTGCGCTATCACCTGGCTGTAACGGTGGCACATCAATATTTTCAGGCGGGTTTCACAGTTGTTTATCAGGATATCATTATTGGTACAGCATTGACTGATGTTATTGCAATGTTTCAGGATATACCGCTGTCTGTGATTGTTTTATGTCCTGAAGCAGAAACTATCGCTGCACGAGATGCGGAACGGACGAAAACAGGATATGCCGATGCCACTGTTGTTCATGCCTTCGATCGCATTCTCCGGGCTGAAACGCCTCGCCTCGGCTATTGGCTAGATTCAACAAATTTAACGATTCAAGAAACTGTTGATCAAATTTTGGCTCTTCTATAGAGATCTGTAGAAGTAACAACCAGAAAATGGCACGATTAATCCGTCGCTGATGTCTAGATTGTGTTCTTTACAACTTTCGCTTAACCCAATTTCTAGCGGGTTCGATACGATCAATAAAGAAGCAACTTCTAAGACTCAAGCGATCGCTTCCAGGCTCTAAATTTTCAGGATCACAATTAATCGACAAGCTCAAATGTGGAGGCATCAGTCATGCGACATTCACAACGCAGTATGGGTGCGAGTATTACTCTGGGTTTATCTATTGGAGTTGCAATTGGATTAATCGTAGAAAATCTTGTTTTTGGAATTGGCATTGGTTTAGCCGTTGCGATCGCTCTTAACCTGGTGCTTGAACAACGCCAAAGATAAATCTCAATGGAAGCTACATCATGTTTTTTGCCATTGGACTGCTCCTCATTACTCACCTGGTTTTTCCTGTTGCTGGTTTAGTGTGGCTATGGCGAGGAAATGAACTCAGCAAACTTGAATGGCTTCTCAAACTCAGCATTGTTCTACTTTATGGTATTCAAATCTTCCTGATCGGACGCTGGGATTTTTTGAGCTACTTTCTGCGATTTGGGGTAATTGCCCTGTTGGTTGTGGCAGTGTACATCAGTTTCATCAAAGCAAAGTCTCTACCTTTTTATCCAACCCGCAAGCTGAGTAACTACGTCTCTGTAGGAATCAGTAGTTTAGTCATTCTGGTTCTCCTGTCCTCACTCAGCAGTCATATCCCACGAGGATATTCTTTCAACGGTGAATCTGTTCAATTAAACTTTCCATTGCAGCAGGGGACTTACTATGTCGCTCATGGCGGCAATAGCCCTGCAATCAATTATCACAATGTCAATCCGACTCAGCAATATGCGTTAGATATCGTTAAGCTGAATGCGGTAGGAACCAGAGCCAATGGACTTTATCCGCGATCGCTAACAAACTATGCCATTTGGGGAGAACCGCTCTACAGCCCTTGTGACGGCATAATCCGCGAGACAAGGAATAATTTGCCTGATCTGATTCCGCCCCAAAGTGATCCTCCAAATCCTGCGGGCAATCATATTTTGATTCAATGTCAGGGGGCTGATGTTTTGATGGCTCATCTTCAACGGGGCAGCCTCGTGGTTCAAGACGGAGAGACGGTTGAGGCTGGACAGGCGATCGCTAAAGTTGGCAACTCTGGCAATACTACCGAACCCCATCTACACATCCATGCTCGCAGAGCAAATACAGGTCAGTCACCGTTAGAGGGCGAAGGACTACCAATCACATTTGATGGCAGGTTTTTGGTGAGGAATAGTTTATTCGTAGACAAAACTAATTTTGGAAATTCTAATGTTCCGAGTTAGTTTTGAATGCTCTAGAGTAGGCGATCGCAAGCAACTCCGATCGCCCACTTCTCATTACTCTGCTTGCTCCAGAGCAGCCCTGGCTCTACCCAGATATTCCATCACTGTTGCATCGATCGCCCCTCGACTGGCAACTTCAGGCTGCTCCTGCTGATACATCCGGTTTAAGGATTGTTCAATTCCAGGATCACCCCCTGTAAACGCTTGAATCAGTTCAATCGATCGGCGAGCAAGAGCTTTGACGGGTTCGCTGGCTGGATCAGCCCCCTTCGCCATCTCTGCCCGGACTTGTTCAAACAAATCTTGCCAATCAGTTTGCACTTGCCTGATCTGCTCTTCGCCTAACAATTCCTGCCGTTGCTTAAGGGATTCTAACTGTTCAGAAGTGTAGTATTTTTCCAACATGTTCATCGCCTCGATGGTTTGAATGAGTGCTTCCACAGATACGGTCTGCATCGAGCTAACCGCTTGAGCGATCGCTTCCAGGCGATTGAGCAATTTTTGAGAGAGTTCAATTTGCTCACGCAGGCGGGCAGTGTGAAGTTGAATCACGCGATCAAAGGAAAAACTTTGTTGCTCCAGGCATTCGCGGATTTCTTCGAGAGAGAGGCCAATTTGCCGCAGCGATACGATTTGCTGCAAGCGAAGGATATTTTCCTTGCCATACAGTCGATACCCTGATTCAGTACGGTGAGAGGGCGAAAGTAAGCCGATTTCGTCGTAGTAATGCAACGTCCGTACCGAAACCCCTGTTTGCTTCGCCAAATCACCTACCTTGAGCGCAGTCGATTGCATCTCCTACTCCTTACCCATTACAGACAACCTTATCTGTGAATAAATCTATGGTAAGAACCTCACGTTACGTCAGGGTCAAGGGGTAAAGCAGAAAAATAATTTAGGCACGATATTGGTATTTGAATTGTTCATGTAAGTTTTGTGTTTCAATTTCACCAAATGATGTTTTGGCAAGCGCAAAACTCGAAAAGTCTTTGGGTCGCCACTCGCTTTGTGGAACTTCTTCGATGTAGTAAAAGTAGTCCCAGAGAATGGCTTCCCAACTGGTGCAACGCAGTAATTTGCCGCCAAGACTTCCTGTAGGTTCGGGTGGACAGGTTCCCGGAGGTAAGCCTTCTAGCTCATAGCTGTCTCCGACACGAGTACAGGGTTCGCAGTCCAGGAGAATGCCCTGCATCTCTGCCAGGAAGCCATAGGAAGTCTGTTCCGTAACGACGCCACCGAAAGAATGTAGCAGTGCCAAAAAATCTGGGGAGCGATCGCCCGGATAGGCAATATCAATATCCTCATGCTCACGGGTGATGCGATGTAATTTGGCATCGATCGCCCAACCGCCCTGCAACCACAGAGGCAGGTTGAGCAGGTCTGCTGCCGAAAATAACTGATGAATCAACTCAATATGGCGATCGTTCATGGGACACCGTTATCGCTGCTGCCGAAATGCTTTGGGAGTCGTTCCAGTCGAACGCCGAAAGACTTGACTAAAGGCACTGGGGGTTGCAAAGCCAACGTGCAGAGCAATCTCTGTAATGGGTAATTTGCTGTGCCAGAGCAATTCCTTCGCCCGCTCAATCCGTCGTTTGGTGACATATTGATGAGGCGTAATCCCCATTGATTGCTTAAACTGACGACAGAAGTAAAACACGCTCATCCCCAAGGTATCGGCAACTTGATCGAGGGTAAAGGACTGACTTAAGTGAGATTCGATAAAGTCCAGAGCACGATCGCGCAGATAGGTTGGCAAGCCACCTTGAGAAGAATACTGAGCCTTCCAAACCGTATGATTTTGCAGTAGCCGAGCCGCAAGGGCGATCGCCAAGGAATCCCCAAAGAGTTGTCCGGTTGGATGTTCCACAATCATGTCGGCATGGAGGGACAACAAAATTTGCTGGATCAGTGGATCGACCAGAATCAGCTGCGGGAGGAGTTCAATCTGGGTGGCTTTAGTTGATTCTCGTGCAATTTTCTCCAAGAAAGATGGCGCAACGCCCAGCAGCAAAAACTCATGCGGCTCCTGCCAAACGGCCCAATAACTTACGTGAGCCGGAATCACCATGATTTCATGGCTATGATAGCTGTGTTGATGAAACGTTCCACCCAATCGATGCTCTACAGTCGCAGGTGATCCAGCCTCCCCAATTCCAATCAAATGCTGCGTCCATTGATGCTCCTGAAACTCACAGGGAGAATGGTGGCAGTGTGCTAAAGAAATTCCATTCCACTGGGCAAACTGCCTTGCAGGGTTGGAACGGCCAGAGATACGTTGGCTCATCGTTTCCAGTTGAGCCAGGTCTGCAATGAGGGGTTCTTTGCTAAACATCGTGCTCGCCTTTGAGAGAATTAGAGATTAGAAAATTTCTGCTCTAACCATTGTCGTACCTCTTGCTCAGTGGTAAATCTGAAGTGGCGATCGCGAATGGGATCATAGACATGCCAATACACTTCACCAAAACGATCGCGTTTTTGCCAAATACGCGGCTCATCCGATAAAGATGTAGATATTGTATCCCAAATAAGAGCTAAAATCGATCGCAGAGTAGAAGCGATTACCTTAAATTCTTTTTCCATATTAAATTCTTTTTTCCATTCTTCTACCCCGTTGCAGTCGAAAAAAGGGCAGGTTGGATGCTTTCAAGCTCGGGGTAAAGAAAGTAAATTATTGCGAATTTTCCAGAGTCAACGATTAGTAATTACGTAGACTGCCAGAAGTTTAGGTTAATCGGAAATTTATCCTCGTGCTGTCTAATTCTTGTGCAATTGTTAAAATCTTGCGCTCAATTTTGAAAACTGAGCGTAGAAACTGGCGATCGTCAATACAAGATTAATAGTAAGGATTGTAGGGAAGATCTGTGCTGCCATAATCAATCCCCATTTTGTGTAACTCTGAGGTGATTTGGCTGCGATGATGGGTTTGATGGTTGAAGAGCTGCATATAATAGAACGATCGCGGCATTCTACTATGACGGTTGAGTCGCTTACTCCAAAATTCAATAACTTCATTCAGCCAATCTTGAGAACATTGAGAATCTTGAATCAAAATTTCATCAAATTCAAAACGAGCAGATTTCAATTCATTATACTCAGCATAAAGAATAACCGTTAAATCAATGGCTGGAAGGGTTTTGGTATGGATTAGAGTGTGAATTGTTTTATCTACATAGAGAATATGATTGAGGGTCTTGAAAATGGAACCAAAAAACATTTTTCGCTCTACATAGAGTTGCTCATGACTCAAATCATCACAAATGTGGAGTAACGTCTCATTTTGCCACTTGTTATAGAGAGCCATCATTTCTAAAAACTTTGGAGTGATCATAGATTATTTAATAGCGATCGGCAAAAAATCAGTTGAGGGGAATTCAGAATTAACCCTGTGTCCTGCAATACTTCATTTGTGGACTAGCGCAAGATACGAAACGACTCAGAGATGCGATCGATCTTAGTTGCAGGATGAAGCAGCAATGCCTCTGGCCTGCCATTTGAGTGAACGAATACCCGGATGTGGAAAGCGAGATAAGGCGATACGATATCCGTTGGCCCGTTGCTCTAGAAGCTTTGCCCCAATATGACTTAGCTCAACAGGAAGTATCAACTCCGGTGGAGAAGCATAGGGTTTTGGGTAAAATACATCCGTTTCTCCCACTCCCAATAAAGCGGATAAATCACCGGATTGCGTCAGTAATGCATTATCTTCTTTTCCACATGCAATACCTACTTGACGACTTTGCAACGTTGCGATTTCAGTTTTTAATGCTGCGGCTTTAGCCTCTGTCGCAGCAAGCTTAACCTGTGCCGCAGCAAGCTTGGCCTCCAGTGCCTTAAGCGCTGTGTTATCTGTAGGAGTACTGCATGAGGTTAACTTTGCAACACAAACGGCAGCAAGAAATACTCGGTGCAAGGAAGAATTAAACATTGCTTTAAATACGTTGGAAGCAGATTAAGGCGATCGCTTTTCGGTCGCGGCTTTGATATCCACCCAAACAAAATGATTTGTAGAGAGAAGATTGCTAGATATTGTTTTTCCCATACGATGCCCATCCTGATGACTTTTTCTAGAATAGAGCAAATATTGACGCTTAAGTATCTGATTCCTGCGACACTATCAAAATCTTGCGGTCAATTTTCAAAATCCGGAACGAATAATACAAAAGTGATTACAATCGAAATTAGGCGAGTTGGTTCAACAAGATGAATATTCCCTCTAGCCCTTGCGCTGAAACAGATGCTTCACTCATTCTGTCCAGTCAAAATCAGGGCTGGGAAAACCTTTTAATAGAGCAATTTCGTGAGCCTCCTGGGGAAGGAAGCTGTCACCATAGTGATGAACACACGATTTGTTTAGCGCTAGACACTCGTCCGATTCATCTGTTACAGATCCGTGAAGGAAAAACGTACACCGGGATCTATGCCAAAGGTGATCTTTCCATTACGCCTGCTCAAATGCCCTTCTTCGCTCGTTGGGAGGGTGAAGATCATTACCTCAAAATTCGTTTGCCCTCCCGATTTATTCAACAGATCGCGAGAGAAGCTTTAGAAATGGATGGCGATCGCCTGGAATTACTGCCTCAAGCCCGAATTCGTGATCCTCAGATAGAAGCGATCGGGAGGCTGCTCCTGAGCGAGCTACACCGGGGGCAGCCAACGAGTAGGCTTTACGTTGAATCATTAGCCAATGTTCTGGCAGTGCATCTGATTCGGCAATATACCAACGTCCAACCAGTACTGCTAGGCTATGAAGGGGGTTTACCCCACCATCAATTGATACAGGTGCTGGATTATGTCGATGCTCATCTCCACCAAGACATTAAATTAGCGGATTTAGCAGCACTGCTGAGCATCAGCCAATTTCACTTCAGTCATCAATTTAAGCAAGCAACTGGAATTAGTCCTTATCAATATTTACTACAGCAGCGCATCGAACGAGCAAAACAGTTGTTGAAACAAAGCGATCGCTCCATTGCAGACATTGCTGTGCTGTGCGGATTCAACAGTCACAGTCATCTCAGCAAACAGTTCAGACAGTTGACTGGAACCACGCCAAAAGCATATCGGCTGCATTCGTCGTAAATCTCTCAAACCACTGGAGGACTCATGGTTTGGCAAGCAGTACCTGAAAATAGCAACGTATGGGTTTATGAGTATGTTGCCAATGGATATAAAGCCAATGCATTTGCCTTTGTACTGGATAGCAATCATCTAGCAATCGTTAGTCCCCCCACTGGACTTTCCGAGGCGGATTTTGCAGCGATCGACGCAAAGGGAGAGGTAGCCGCCTTAATTGCGCCCCATTCAGGTCATGATTTAGGCCATGCAGCATGGCAGACTCGTTATCCTAATGCCATCTCCTATGCTCCAGAAATTGCGTTGAAACAAATTAATCAGGATGGACTCCGCCCCTTCCTGCCGCTCTCAAAACTTGCAGCTCCCCAGGTGGAATTTCGAGAAGTTCCGGGTACAAAAAAAGGAGGAACCATCGCGATCGTGCGAAGAGGAGAACGTCCGGTTGTGTATCTAGATGAAATTGTAAGTAACTGGACATCTTTACCTGACAACTGGCTGGCAAAGTTTTTGTTTTGGTCAACGGGTAGTGCGCCCGGACTTAAGGTAAATCGGGTATACCTGAAAGTGCTTTGTCCAGATGTTCAAGCCGTAGCGCAGACTGTACTGGATGCTTTAGTCGATGATCCAGCGATCGTGCCCGCCCACGGCAAGCCTCTGGTTAATTCAAATGATGCAGAGCGAGTGCGATCGCTCGTTGAACCATTTGCAAAATGAATTTATCCATTTACGCAGTCTTCTCGTTGTCAGATACCGTGATCTACTGAACCAGTTGAATCACGACACCATTCGGATCTGTGACTTGAAGGAACCGTTCACCCCAAGGTTTAGTCTCAATTGGAGTTGCAATGGATACACCTTCCGCTTGCAGTCGTGCATATTCGGTGTCAATATCATCGACAACAAATGCGATCAGCAAACCATCGGCTCGATGTTCAGGCATATAGATGGGTTTGAAGCTTGCCAATCCCGTTCTTGAAACCCGTTTTCAGAAAACCCAGGTTGAAGCCAGCATCTTCTCTCGCAAGAGATACAAAACCATCGGCTGACATTTGCTCGCTGAAACCAAAATACTGTTTGACAAAGGTAGCTGATGCTGTGACATCATCAACGTTCAACGAAATAGCGGAGGCGGTAATTTTCATTTTTTCCTCAATAGGATGATGGACGGCGATCACAATGATTCATTCAGCCCGTCAGTTTTGTGTGTTCCCGCAAAGCGACTGTATAGCCATTTGTTTGTACTCATCTAACCCCGACTTGAGCGCGAATTCAGCAAGTTCTATAGCAAAAGTAGCGTTCAGTTCAATTACGTGGTCTGCCATCCTTGACCACGTGCGCCCCCCTGCTTCTGCATAGCCTGAGATCAGTTTATTGAGAGCGTCTTGACCAAACGTGCGGTAATGAGCGACAAAATCTCTGGCGGGGTCAGCGACAGATGCCTCAGTCCAATCGATGAATCCGGTCACCTGCGCCTGTTCATCGATCAGAATATGTCCAGCATGTAAATCACCGTGGGTTAATGTCGTTTCCTGCATCCAAATTTCATCGTTATGAAGCCAGTTTTGCCAACGCTCCCATAACGTCTGATCAACACCAAACTCACGCTTGACGGCATCCATTCTCTGCTTCATATCAACTCTTACGGCTTCAGCAGTTTTAATCGGAAGACCACTTGCACGGACTCTCTCAATGCTGATTTGATGTAGAGAAGCTAACCCCTTAGCTAGCGACTGATGGAATTGATCGGGTACATTTGCCGGATCAATTTCCCACACATAGGCTTTTGCTTTTGGATCGATCGTGCCCATGGGTACACCGTCTAATGCTCGATAAGCAATCAGTTCATCTGTACAAATCGTCCATTGTGGCACTTCCACACTTAAAAGCGGAGCAATCAGTTCTAACGTTCGCTTTTCCTTATCTATTGATGGCAAAACATCCTCTCGTCGAGGAAGACGCAAAATCCAACATTCTCCATCAATGTCTGTTGCCAGAACAACTAGGAAATCAAGACCCGACTCATTAAATTGAAGTGAACCTTCCTGGAGGATCAAACCGTTCTTATCAGCTAACTCCAACACTTCTTGCTGTGATTGGGTACTTTCGACCATGCCTCCTACCTCTGACTCAAAATGCTTAATCCTGCTGTATACCTGTTAACCTATCAGCGATGGAAGTTTCAGCCTTCAGATTTCATTACAGGCGGAACGGGCTCGTCTGCCCAATAGTCAGTACCTTCAAACTTGCCGACCTTACCAATCGATCTCGATAGCCACTTGTCTGAATCTGGGTAGTAACAAACTTCATAGGGAAGGTTTTCGCCCATCATCAAAATATCAACCGTCTCCTCAGTATGGTTATAAAACTGATGAGCAACTCGTTCACCGCGTGGAAATGAAATCGCATCACCTTCTTTAACTTCAATCGTCTCGTCACCATAGCGCAGCATTGCCTTACCGCTCAGAATCAAGCAGAATTCATCTTCATGGACGTGATAGTGGAAAGGACAAGAAAGCGATCGTGGCTTCAGGCGTTCAACAACAACCCCAAGATGTCCTTGCTTACGATCCATTCCAGGAGTCAATCGTTTTGACCAACCTGTGTAATGTTCAGAATAGGTTGCATCTTTCCATTCCAACTCGTTCATATTCACAATCTTTAAAGCATCAGTCATACCGTTTCCTCCAAAATTACTGAACGTCGTTCTTAAAGTTTCTCTTCTTCCAAACTAGGCAAACATGATGTATTGAACTGTTTAATTCTTGTGCTACTTTAAATTCTTGTGACCATTCACCACATTGGTAGTACCGTAACCCTAACATCCATAGCCTGCGCCTTCAAAGACTCGGTTGAGTTGTTTGTTTTTATACTCATAGATTTCAAAACTGGTGCTTTCATAGCCTGTGCGTTGCACGATCGCTTCTTGCACTCCGTCGCCATTAATATCAATCGTTTCCAGTAGCTCGTAGGGAAATCGCTGCGATCCTGTTAAACTCACAGAAGCCTGAGTGGTTTCCAGCAGTTGAGGTTGACCTGCTTGATCGGAAAACCAGACTGCTGCAAATCCGGTTGGGGTTCGGGAGGGTGAATTTGCAGAATTTCCTTGTTTTACTGTGCTAAAAATCTCTGGTGAGCCGTCCTGGTCAAGGTCAACGACTTGTACCGATTCAACCACTGCCTCACCCGGAATAGCTCCACCGTTTGCCACTGCCGCGATCGCAGTTTTCCCAAACGCTAATGCGGCTTCTCGGTAGCGCGTTAAATCCGCATCGGAAGGGGCAGGAGGTTTAGAAATTTCGGGAGCTTGCGAGAGCGCGATCGCAGTTCGCCAGGTTTCATCAAGCTGCTGGGTTCCCCCAGAAAACCCGCCTGTTCGGGATTGTGGAAGCTGATCAAAGATAGCTTGCAAGGAGGTTTGACTTTGAAAATTGCCTTGACCTGTGATGATGGAAGAACAGCTAAACTGGCTGATGATCGGTTTCTCGACTTGGAATTCGCCTAGCGTTTGTCCATTGCTGACCACTGTAAAGTTCTGAATTGCATTCGTCACAACGCGCTGATTATTTAAGCTAAGAATTCGAGCGCGACCCGCAGCATCAAGATTTCCAAAATCGCGTAGATCTCGTGTTAGATCTGTACCTATCTCTAGATAGCGATCGTTCAATAGCAATGCGATCGGATAAATTTCACCCCGAAGCTCATTCTTGAGATTATCTTTTTTGACGAACAATAAGGCAACTAAATTAGTCGGTGCTTTTTCTGGGACTGGGCTTTGTGAGGCAGGCGTTTGAGGTAGATTGCACGCTGCAAGAGTCATGAGTAGAGCAGTAGCGATCGCCTGCCCAAAGGAGTTTGGATAGATAGATTTCACAAAAACCTCCTGACGCCAATATGATATCCAAAAGTGCAAAACTATTAGCTAACACAGATCTCTCAGCTTCAATTCCGTATAGTTGACCACATCTGTACCTGTAGAGATAGTGACTGCTCAATCAGCGAAGAATAGACTTTTTATCTAAAAAAATAAATTAATGAATGTTAAGAGGATGTTAGAAAGGTGCCGATTGCTACTCAAACAGTCCCCTAATTCTGGGGAACTTTGAACAAGGATGAGTTACGTGCTTCATACACATGAGCGAATGAAAGTCCTCCAAAATTTGGGGGTTGGGGGGGCAAATTTAGAACTTTTGATACTTTTCAAACATCCTTTAATTGACCTTGTTTCTCTGTCTAAAAGGAATTTAATTGGATCAAAATAGTATTTCCTATTTTCAGGAGGGGGGAATGGTTTGGCAGAAGCTATTACGGAAGTAATGCTTGAGCTTATGAGTACTCTTTTAAACATTTTTAGACATTAATGACATTACCGCTTAGATATACTACAATAACACTACAAACATAGGTTTTACCATTCAAAGTTTTGGCGATCGCATCAAAATAGCTCAGGAGATCGAGTATCTACCTGCTACTCACCATTTGCATAAAACTGAGTATGCGTCGATTTGGATACTACATTGCTTACCATATCTTCAGAAGACTTGATTTTTACCTGCTCAAGTTCTGGAAACCTGGTGTGAATTGTTTAAGGCTGGTAATTGAGTCTACTTTAGCACGGTGCAAAAATTGGCGGTCTAAAAATTTTGTTAGCAAAAATCTGTCAAATTTACCCGACTGGGTGAGGTGCAGAGCAGAAACGATCGCTACTCTAAAAAAGCTATATCAGATAGAGGACCCATGATTTTCTATCGCTCTACTCTTCTCAGTTAATCTCAGAAACCGAATATATAGATGAAATGAGTGGATTGTTCTACTCGACTCGTATTGCTTATCTAGACCATGTGAGTGATGAGGACTTTGCGAACATCCCTATTCACTATTGCGATGGACGCAACAATAACCGGGAGTCAGCTCCTGCTGTAGCCGGACACCTCTAACGCACTGCTTCATCTCACCTGAATTGAGGTGTCTTGCTCATTATGAAGACTTCTGAATCGCAAGCCTCTGAGTCTCAAGACTCATTGAAAAACATTTCAGTACATCGTCGTTGGTTGCGATCGCCACTGGTGTTACTTACACTTCTGTTATTGGCTGGTGGTGGTGTCCTGACATGGCGCATGCTAACGCCTGCCAGTGATTCTCCGCCTGAAATGGCGCAAGGGATGCCCCCAACTCCCGTACAAACTGCCCCTTTACGGCGAGGTAAAGGGGTTCAGCTTGTTCAGTTACTAGGACAGGTTGAAGCGACTCAAAGTGCAACGCTTCGGACTCAGACGGCTGGTATTGTTCAGCAGGTTTTAGTTGAGGTGGGCGATCGCGTCACACCGGGAATGACCATTGTGATTCTGGATGATGCCGATCAACAGCTTGCCCTAGCGGAAGCGCAGGCAAGACTGGCACAGGAGCGCAGTGAATTAGCCCGGTTGGAGGTGGGAACTCGACCGGAAATTATTGCCCAGCGTCAAGCCGAACTCCGCGCTGCTCAGGCACGAGAACGTGAGGCCCAGGACAACTTGAGACGCAACTCAGAGTTGGCCCAGGAAGGAGCGATTTCACAGCGATTGTTGATCGAAGCGCGTGCGGATGCGGATGCGGCCCAGGCAGAACAGCTACAAACGCAAGCCACTTTAGCAGAAGCCACAGCAGGCCCCACTCGCGAAGAAATTGCCGCTCAACAGGCTAGCGTTGCGGCGGCTGTCTCCGCTGTCAATCAGGCGCAACTGACTCTCGCCCGAACGCAAGTGAAGGCAGCAACCGGAGGCATTGTGCGATCGCGTGAAGTGAGTACGGGTGATCGGGTGGAGGATAATGATCCTGTTCTAACGTTGGTCGATAGCAATGAGTTAGATGTGTTTCTGGAATTACCAGAGCAACTCAGTGGTAGTATCACACCCGGTTTGCCGGTTGAATTGGCTGCTCGCGCTCTTCCCAATTGGCGACAACGCGCCACGATTAGCGGTGTCGTTCCGGCGGCCAACGCCACGTCTCGACGACAACTGGTGCGGGTCGAATTACAGAATCCGCCACCGAACTTGTTGCCCCAAATGGCGATTGCTGGAGAACTTCAGTTACAGGTTGCACCCAATAGTTTTGTCGTGCCCCGCGATGCACTGGTGCAGCGAGGGGAGACCTGGTTGGTTTACACAGTTGTCAACGGTAAAGCCGCAGAAATAAAAGTGAATTTGGTTGCGGATATGGGTGAAACGGTGGCGATTTCCGGGAGCCAATTACAGGCTGGACAACCCGTAGTCGTGAGAGGGGGTGAAGCACTGATGGATGGCGCACCCGTGCAGATTGCTGAATCAACTACAAAGCAAGAATCATGAATTTTATTGAAACGGCTGTGCGCTGGCGACACGGCACTTTTGTTTTATTCTGTCTGCTGACGATGTTTGGGTTCATCGCCCTGTTTCAATTGCCGCTAGAACTGCAACCCGGAGGCGATCGCCCTGAAATTACAATTACCACACCCTACATTGGTGCTGCCCCGGCTGAGGTAGAAGATTTGATCACGCGCCCGATCGAAGATCTGCTGGAAGAAATTGAAGGCGTTCAGGAAATTACCAGTCAGAGTTTAGCGGGTATCAGCACCATCACCCTGGAATTTGAATGGGGAACGGATGTGGATGCCCGTCTGCTGGATGTGCTGAACAAATTGCAGCAGGTGGAAGAGCTACCCGACGAAGCTGGTGAGTCGGATGTGCAGGTCGCCAGCGGTAACAATAATCCGATGATGTGGATTGTGCTGAAACCAAAACCGGGTTATCAGACGGACTCCAATGGTTACCGTGACCTGATTGAAGAAATTGTTGAACCTGCCCTGCGACGAGTGGAAGGCACAAGCCGATTCTTTATTGTGGGCGGTCAGGAACGGGAAGTGGAAGTATTGGTTGATCCAAAAGCGTTGTCCGATCGCAATCTTACCCTTGCAGATGTCACAGATACCTTAAGCACCAACAATCGTGATATTCGGGGTGGGCCCCTAGTGCTGGGTAGACGCGAATATCAGGTGCGCACGGTGAACCGAGCCCAGGAACTGGAGCAATTAGAAACCTTTGTGCTGCGGCGAGATCAGGGAGGAACCGTCTATCTACGGGATGTCGCAACGGTAGAAATGGGACGCAAGTTTCAGGACAGTGTATTTTTGTTCAACGATGTTCCCTCCGCTGGCGTGGGCATTATCCGGCGGGTGGGAGCGAATGTACCCCAAGTGGCTGAAGGGGTTCGAGCCGCACTGGCAAAATTGCAAGTCCAGTTCGATCGCCAGAATCAAGGGGTTGAGTTTGAGGTGGTCTACGACGAAAGTACCTACATTGATCAATCCGTTGAAAACGTGCGGGGCGATTTGATTGTGGGTGGTGTGTTGGCGATCGCTGTTCTGCTCCTATTTCTCGGCTCGCTGCGGACGGTTGTGGTCGTTGCCATCAGCATTCCAGTCGCGATGATTGTTGTGTTTATTGTGAGTGCGATCCTGGGGCGATCGCTCAACATTATCAGTTTGGCAGCATTGGGGTTTGCCGCAGGGATGGTGGTTGATAACGCGATCGTTGTGGTCGAAAATATCTTCACCCACATGCAGCAGGGCAAAAGTCGATTACAAGCAACCATCGATGGAACCCAGGAGGTGGGCGGAGCAATTTTGGCCGCAACCCTGGCAAATGTCGCCGTCTTTGCGCCCCTAGTGTTGGTGACAGGTGAAGTCTCGGCACTATTTGTCGATATGGCAATCACGATTACGGCAGCAGCGGTCTTATCCATGTTTGCGTCGTTAACGCTACTGCCCATGTTAGCGAGCCTGTTTCTCAATCCTGCCGAAGCTCAGCAAACCTTTCAGTTGGGTGACGATAACGATACGGAGCCATTGCAGGGAAACTGGTTTGAGCGATCGGTGATGCGAACCTCGCTCGTGTTTCGACGGCTCCAAAGCAAATTAGAGCGATTTTTGCTGGCAACGGTTGGTTGGGCGTTAGGACCGCACCGACTCAAGCGACGGTTGGCATTGCTCTCGGTTCCGATCGTGTTGCTAGTTTCCAGTATTGTCTTATTGCCACCCGCCGATTATCTGCCGGAAGGCAACCTCAATTTTATCTTTTGGTTAACCGAGACATTTCCCGGCACCAGCGTCCCAGAAGCAGTTGAACTCTCTGCACCCGCCAGAGCTTTCCTCCAAGAGCAACCCGAAATTGAAACTACCTTTTTTGCCAACTTCCCTCAGTTTCGAGGCATTGGTGTCAGTTTGAAACCGGGAGCCGCAACCGGGAGCGGACTGACAGAAATGCAACAACGGTTAACGGGCATGAGCTTCGGCTATCCGGGCTACAAATTTATGTTTCCAATCCGATTCCCGATTTTCAACGATCCGGGTAAATCGTTTGAGGTGCAGATTATCGGTCCAGATTTGGATCGACTGAATCAACTAGAACAACAATTGACGCAGCAAATCTCTGCTCTACCGGGAGTTGCCAATGCGCGTGCCGATTCGGTAAATGGTGCGCCACAACTGCAAGTCATTCCCGATCGCATCCGCTTAGCAGAAGTGGGCTTATCAGAATCAGACGTTGGAGCGATGGTGGAAGCCGCATTGGGAGGACGTTTTGCGTCTGAATTTGTGGATGGCAAAGAAGAATTGGATGTCACTGTGCAATTGCAAAATGTCTTTGTCAAAACTCCCGAACAGTTGCGGCAGCTATCGCTGTACAGTTCGCAGATTGCTCAGGCTCCGTCACCCGACGACGATGAGGCTAATGCTTCAATAGCAAACGGTGGACAGGTTCAGTTGGCGGATATCGCAACGGTACAAGAAACAACTGGCCCTGGCGTCATTAACCATGTGGATTTAGAACGCTCAACCACTCTGACCGTCAGCCTGACTCCCGATGCACCCCTCGGTCAACTGGTGAATCAGACCGAGACGCAAATTCTGGCACCGTTGCGAGCCACATTACCGCCCGAATTTCAGGTGGAATTGGCTGGTTCAGCCGATCGCCTTGCTGAAACGGTAGGACAACTTGCATCTGCTTTTGTCTTTTCAGTCATCATTACCTATTTGCTATTAGTTGCTCTGTATCGTTCATTTCTCTATCCCTTAGTGATTATGGCAACTGTGCCAATGGGATTGACTGGCGCGCTACTCAGCCTGGTCATTGTCAACTGGATTCCGGGTATGATTGTGCCCCTGGATATGATTACCGGATTAGGATTTCTGATTCTAACGGGAGTAGTTGTAAACAATGCCATCTTGATTGTAGAGCGAGTCCTCCAGCTTCAGGAGGAGGGACAGAAGTACGATGAATCCTTATATAACGCAACGCGCGATCGCCTCCGCCCTATCTTTATGTCTGCTGGAACCAGCGTCTTAGGCATGGTTCCCCTGGCTATCTTTCCGGGACAGGGATCGGAACTCTATCAGGGGCTGGGAATTGCTTTGACTGGAGGATTAGCCTTTTCCACAATTCTGACTCCCACGGTCGTTCCCGCATTGATGGCACTGTTGCAGGACTTGAATGTCCGTCACCGCAACCAAAGGAAATTTGAACCGTAAAAACAGCTAACAAATGACTAAAACCTTTTACGCCATCTTAGCCAACTCACTGGTGGCTGCACTGACCAACACCTTTGTCTGGTTTGCAGTCACCTTTTGGGTTTTTCTACAAACTCGATCCGTGCTGGCAACCTCGGTGATGGCAGGTGTGTATGTAGGGACGGTTGCCCTCTCTGGTTTCTTTCTCGGATCGCTGGTCGATCGCTATCGCAAGAAAACTTCGATGCTACTGTCCAGCATCTGTTCTCTCATCTTATACATACTCGCTCAAATCATTTTTAGTTCCACGTCACCCGCTGTTTTTACCGACGTATCCAGCATTCCACTGTGGATTTTTATTGTGCTAACGCTGATGGGGGCGATCGCTGGAAACATCCGCACGATCGCTCTACCAACCCTCGTCACCTTGCTGATTCCTGAAGCCGAGCGAGATAAAGCTAATGGTCTGGTGGGTACTGCAAACGGTGTATCATTTCTCATTGCTTCTATCTTTAGCGGATTGGCGATCGGTTTTTTGGGGGTCTATTGGGTGATGGTGTTTGCGATCGCGCTGACGGTTGCCGTCATCCTGCATCTGGCAATCCTCCCTATTCCCGAACAAACGATCGTTCATTCAGACCATCACACCCAACATATTGACGTTCGGGGGACGATTCGGGCGATCTCGCTCGTCCCCGGATTATTTGGCCTGATTTTCTTTAATTGCTTCAACAACTTCCTGGGTGGGGTCTTCATGGCCCTGATGGATGCCTATGGTTTGTCCCTGGTGTCAGTGCAGGTGTGGGGAATTTTGTGGGGGCTGTTAAGTCTGGGATTTATTGTGGGTGGTTTGGTTGTTGCCAAGCGAGGTTTGGGGAACAGTCCATTACAAACCCTATTTCTGGCAAATATTGTCATGTGGGTGATTGCTACTGGCTTTACAATTCAAGCCTCTGTCGTATCATTAGCCGTTGGCATGTTCATTTATCTTTGTCTGATTCCAGCGGTTGAAGCCGCAGAACAAACAATCCTACAAGCCGTCATTCCATTGGAGCGCCAAGGGCGTGTCTTCGGCTTTGCCCAGAGCATTGAGCAGGCGGCATCCCCCCTGACCGCTTTCATGATTGGGCCGATCGCTCAATTCGTTTTCATCCCATTCATGACCACGGGGGCAGGTGTAGATCTGATTGGTGACTGGTTTGGCACGGGAGCCAATCGCGGCATTGCCCTTTTATTTACAGCGACCGGATTAATTGGGTTAATCGTGACGTTGCTGGCAATGCGATCGCGTGCTTACCAAAAGTTATCTGCAAAGTATCAAGAACATGGGTTAACGGATTGAGTGGATAGCGTACCCACAAACATCATCTCGCTATTTTCTGGAATCTCCTTCATCTTCAATGTAGTCCTGCAAGTTCGATCATGTGAGGGAAAATGCGTCTACCCAAGTTCATCAAATCCTTTTGGTTTAGCCGTGGAGCGATCGCGCTGCTGTTGATTTGTAGTCTGGTCAGTCTTTCCGCGCGTTCGGCTCTGTCCGGTTCCCCAGGATTGCAAATCGCATCTACCCAGAGTGCTCCTGCTGCTGAAATCGCACAAACTCCCAACTTTGAACAAGCATTTCAGGAACTAGGTATCGACGGTGCGATCGTCATTTACGATAAAAATAATCAACGCTTTTACGAACACAATCCATCTCGCAACACGACTGCCTTTTTTCCTGCCTCTACATTTAAAGTCTTGAATGCGCTGATTTCCCTGGAAACAGGAGTTATTCGAGATGATGTCTC
Organism: Oscillatoriophycideae cyanobacterium NC_groundwater_1537_Pr4_S-0.65um_50_18; assembly: GCA_016208305.1. Taxonomy (GTDB): domain Bacteria; phylum Cyanobacteriota; class Cyanobacteriia; order Elainellales; family Elainellaceae; genus Drouetiella. The sequence continues at coordinate 42,963 of JACQYI010000006.1, forward strand.
AGTGCTAACCTGGGATGGCATTACTCGCGAAATTCCAGCCTGGAATCGAGATACAAACCTGCGTCAAGCCTTCAAAGATTCTACGGTTTGGTTTTATCAAGTCCTTGCTCGTAGAAATGGACATGAACGAATGCAGCAGTTTGTCGAGCAGGTGGGCTACGGAAATCAGCAGATTGGCACGCCAGATCAAATTGATCATTTTTGGTTGGATGGCCCCTTGCAAATTACGCCAAAGCAAGAGATTGAGTTTTTGCAGCGCTTAGAGCAAAACGATTTACCCTTTTCGCAACGCACGATCGATCTGGTCAAAGACATCATGATTATTGAGAAAACGCCCGACTATACCCTGCGTGGCAAGACAGGTTGGATCAATAGCGTCAATCCTAATGTTGGCTGGATTGTGGGCTATCTGGAACAGAACAACAATGTCTATTTCTTTGCCACAAATATTGTGATACGTAATTCGCAAGATGCTGCCAAGCGATTAGAAGTCACTCGTCAAAGTTTTCAAGCTTTAGGACTGCTGTAAGTCAATTTTAGTGGCACTTTAAAGTCACCTCTCTCCCATTCAGAACTTATCCTTGCGATGAACTTACGCTCTGCCACCTCCGCTGATTTAGACCTCCTGCGACACTGGGATGAACAACCGCATGTGATCGCCTCTGATCCAAATGATGATTGGCAATGGGAGGAGGAACTCGATCGCACTCCTGATTGGCGAGAACAATTGATTGCAGAGATCGAGGGTCGGGCGATCGGATTCATTCAAATTATCGATCCGGCAATCGAGGAAAGCCATTACTGGGGAGAGGTAGCCGAAAATCTGCGGGCGATCGACATCTGGATTGGAGCAGAAACTGATTTAGGCAAAGGCTATGGCACCCAAATGATGCACCTTGCCCTGACCCGCTGTTTCGCTGACCCTTTGGTAACGGCTGTCCTCGTTGATCCGCTGGTCAGCAATACTCGCGTTCATCCCTTTTATGAACGGTTGGGATTCCAATGTGTAGAGCGTCGCCATTTTGGGGACGATGATTGCTTTGTCTATCGCCTAAATCGAGAGGATTGGCATCCTTTAGGTATTGAATGAAAGAGGTCAAGCTATGAGTTCCTATGTGCTTGCTTTTCAGGACATTGACCAAACAAAAATTGGAGTGGTTGGGGGGAAAGGCGCGAACCTGGGGGAACTGTCTAGACTTGAAGGAATACATGTACCCGACGGCTTTTGTATTTCGACTGAGGCTTTTAAAAGAATCATTGAGGAAACACCGTCGATTCACAAATTACTGGATCAGTTATCGCTGCTAAAGGTGAATGAGCAGGATAAAATCCGTGAACTGAGCGGTGAGATTCGTAGGATCATCAAAGGGATAGTTATTCCTGAAGATGTTGATGAAGCGATCGCCCACTTTCTCTCTAAATTTGGAGAAAAGAACGCCTATGCCGTCCGATCGAGCGCAACTGCCGAGGATTTACCAACAGCCTCCTTTGCAGGACAGCAGGATACCTATTTGAACATTATTGGCAAGAATGCAATCCTAACGCACATCAGCAAGTGCTGGGCATCGCTATTCACCGAGAGGGCTGTAATCTACCGTATTCAAAACGGCTTCGATCACCGTAAAGTTTACCTGTCTGTGATTATTCAAAAAATGATCTTTCCACAGGCGGCAGGAATTTTGTTTACTGCCGATCCCGTCACGGGTAATCGGAAGGTAGTATCCATTGATGCCAGCTTCGGGCTGGGGGAAGCCTTAGTTTCCGGACGGGTGAATGCGGATAACTACAAAGTACGAAACGGTAAGATTATCGAAAAAAGGATATCCACCAAGACGCTGGCGATTTATGCCTTAGACGATGGCGGAACGCAAGTACAAAAGATTGAGCCTGAGCAGCAGAATAAACAAGTGCTGACAGATAATCAGATTGTGCGGCTTGAGCGCATCGGTCGGGCGATCGAAACACATTTCAGCAATCCCCAAGATATTGAATGGTGTTGGGTTGATGATACGTTTTACATGGTTCAAAGTCGCCCGATCACGACGTTATACCCCATCCCTGAAGCGAATGATGGAGGAAATCACGTCTACGTCTCTGTCGGTCATCAACAAATGATGACTGACCCCATGAAACCATTGGGATTGTCGTTGTGGCAGTTAACGGCTGCTCGACCCATGTATCAAGCAGGTGGCAGGTTGTTTGTGGATGTTGCAGATGATTTGGCTTCACCTGTTAAACGAGATATTTTAGTCAATGTGTTGGGGAAATCTGATCCGCTGATCAAAGACGCATTGACAACCATCATCGAGCGGGGGGATTTTATCAAAGCGTTACCCGATGATCAGAGTTCCAGCAAAAGCAATCAAGGTACGCCGCCGAACTTTCAAGCGCAACTCGAAAACGATCCGGCGATCGTTTCTAATCTGATTCGGAATAGTCAAGCCTCGATTGAGGAGCTAAAGTATACTATCCAAACGAAGTCGGGGGCGGATCTATTTGACTTTATTCTGCAAGATCAGCAAAAGCTGAGGCAGAGCTTGTCCGATCCGCAAAGGTTTGGCGCGATTATGACGGGTATGAATGCTGCATCCTGGATCAATGAAAGAATGATGGAGTGGCTCGCTGAGAAAAACGTAGCCGATACGCTGGCTCAATCTGCGCCAAACAATATTACGTCGGAAATGGGTCTGGAACTGCTGGATGTTGCAGATGTAATTCGCCCTTATCCAGAAGTAATCGCTTATTTACAGGATGCTGAAGGCGATTGCTGTTTAGATGGGCTAATGAAGCCTGATGGCGGCAGGGAAGTTGGGGAGGCGATCGCCGCCTATCTCAACAAGTACGGAATGCGATGCGTCGGAGAAATCGATATTACGAGAACTCGCTGGAGCGAAAACCCAACCACACTGGTTCCGATGATTCTCAGTAACATCAGAAACTTAGAGCCGGGTGAACGCGATCGCAAATTTGAGCAAGGGCAACGATCAGCTTTCAAGAAAGAACAAGAGCTATTAGAGCGATTGCAGCAGCTACCGAATGGCGAACAAAAAGCTGAGGAGACAAAGCAAAAGATTAGCCTGATGCGGAATTTCATTGGCTATCGTGAATATCCCAAATACGATATCGTGAGTCGCTACTTCGTTTATAAGCAAGCGTTACTTAAAGAAGTTGAACAACTCGTACAAGTAGGCGTGATTCACGAAAAAGAAGACATCTACTATCTCACGTTTGAAGAACTTCGCGACGTTGTATGCACACATCAAGTAGATTACTCGATCATCAGCGCACGCAAAGATGAGTACAAATTTTATGAAAAACTCACTCCTCCACGAGTGATCACGTCTGACGGTGAAATCATTACGGGTGAGTATAAACGAGAGAATCTTCCAGCTAATGCGATCGTCGGTCTACCTGTTTCCGCTGGAGTGGTAGAGGGACGCGCACGGGTCATCTTAGACATCGAAGAGGCTGATCTGAAAGATGGAGATATCTTAGTCACCACCTTTACTGACCCTAGCTGGACACCCTTATTTGTAGCCATCAAAGGCTTAGTCACCGAAGTGGGTGGACTGATGACCCACGGAGCCGTGATCGCCCGCGAATACGGCTTGCCCGCCGTGGTCGGAGTGGATCATGCAACCCAACGGATCAAAGATGGGCAACGAATTCGTGTACATGGAACAGAAGGGTATGTGGAAATCCTATGATAGGGAAGATGTTATCTTCTCTACCTCAAATCATAGCTGCATCCTGTTGAGGAAGATGATGTATTGCGTCTACTGAATTTCGGATTGTTTCCAATGCTTCATTTCTTCATCAATGAAGTGATTCACTAAATCCTGATACATTTTTTCGATCACATCTGCATCTAATCCTTCCTCTTCTGCCCAGACCCGACGTTGCTGCAACATCGCTTGCAAGCGTTCAGGTGCTCTGACTGTCATTTCACTCGTCTTAAATTTAGAGGCAGCTTTAACATAGGCGAAACGCTGACCCAGAAGCGCAACAACTTGACGGTCTAACCGATCGATTTCGGCGCGAATGTCCACCATACTCTCACATTGTTCGGGTGTCTTCATCGGCTTGCAAAGGGTAGAATCATGACAAACTCTGAAATCGGAGCGATCGCGTGGTTGGAGTACTTTCCAACTCGCCATTGAAAAGGCAAACAGCAAGGGGCTAAACGCCAGCTTGTCCACTGGATCACGGGGTTATGCACCGAGGTCGGACGATGGTAGGGGACAGACTTCCATCGCTTGAATCAAGCCACGCTCAAGGGTGAAACGGTGGCCTACCTGCTCATCGGCAAGCATGGCTCCGGCTAGATCGCGCACGACCTGATGTACCTCGACTAAGATTTGCCCAGCATCTTCTACGTGAAAGGCAACTGGCTCAACGTGAGGATTGATCTCGCCCCACTGCTCTGTCCAGTAAGCGCGGACTTCTTCAGGCCCACGGGCAAAACCACCTTTAAAGGCTTTCGGCCAATGCACGTTGGGAGTCATGAGGGCAAGGGCAGCATCAATGTCACGCGCGTTGAAGGCTGCGTATGCGGCACGTAGCAGTTCGATTTCTAGGGCAGGTTGATCTGGCATAAGCTTAACCGTTCTGTGCTGCCTCGATCGCAGCGATGTCTATCTTTTTCATCTGCATCATGGCATCGAACGCACGCTTGGCGGCAGCAGGATCGGAACCGGCGATCGCTTTTGTCAGGGCGATCGGCGTAATCTGCCAAGACAACCCCCATTTGTCCTTACACCAGCCGCAGGCACTCTCCTGCCCACCATTGCCGACGATCGCATTCCAGTAGCGATCGGTTTCAGCTTGGTCAACGGTTGCAACCTGAAACGAAAACGCTTCGTTGTGTTTGAACGCAGATCCGCCGTTGAGTCCGAGGCAGGGAATTCCCATCACGGTAAATTCGACGGTCAACACATCCCCTTGCTTCCCCGATGGAAAGTCTCCCGGCGCGTGGTGCAGTGCATCGACGGACGAATCGGGAAAGGTCTCGGCGTAAAACCGTGCTGCTTCCTCAGCGGTGCCATTGTACCAGAGGCAAATCGTGTTCTTTGCTGGCTTTTCCATGTCACTTCTCCATATAAGATGAGCCACCCGAAGCCGGAGTTAACGATATGCTCAGTCGAAGAGGATTGGCTCGGACGACATTTCCGCCCATTCTAGCGCGGCTTCACTGTGCCTCACATCGGCGGGATAGCGGTGAGGTTAGCTGGCTGGCAATACACGATCGTGACAGAAAAGATACTTATAGTCCGTAGACTTATAGTCACCTACCGCGATTTACTGCTGCATAGATACTATGCAGCTTACTAACGAAGACAAGGTAATTTTGATGCTTTTTGGAGAGCGGGTACGTGCTCTCCGATTATCTCGTGGTCTTTCTCAGGAAGCCTTAGCATTAGCCGCAGGGTTAGACAGAACCTATATTGGCGGCGTTGAACGAGGTGAACGTAATATCAGTCTTATCAATATACGAAGAATAGCTTGTGCCCTTGAGGTCGCTCCTGCTGATCTACTTTTGTTTAACTCTGAGGCAGGATGATGAGAGAGCCAGCATTAAATGGATTTGTAAATTCAAATGCACTAGAACGTATTGGCTTAAACCATCAAATACTACGAGAAGCAATTCGTGATACATATCAACTGCTTGATCAAATAGATGCAACCCTCGAAATTGCAGGAGTTTTTCCTCTAAGTCAAACAGTTGAGCTAGCTAACCTCTCTTCAATGATCGGAAACATTTTTGCTTCAGCAATAGCAAAGCATTCACAGGACTTACTGAGACGTAACGGACCTCACAAGTATCCCGATTTACTAACAACAGGACTCTTGCCTCAAGTGCCAGATTTAGAGTTGAAAATGGCTCTTGAGACAAACAAACCCAAGGGGCATCTTGCCAAAGAGGGTCACTACATCACAAGCCGCTACGTATTGTGTCAACCTGATGGTGCCTTGATAATTGGTAAGGAAAATCGTGGTGTTAAGCCTTACATTTGGGAAGTGCGATGTGGCTATCTGCTGAGAGAGCATTTCAATATTAGTAATACAGAGGGTGATTCTGGGAAGACTGCTGTTGTGAATGCTGCGGGAATGGAACTTCTTGAAGTAGTTTATTGTGACTTAGATCGTGCTCCTTTATCACGCAAGGGAAAAACTTATCAAAGCTATAAAAGATTTTTTGATTTTTAGTCACTCTCTAAAATTCCTTGTGCTATTACATTTCCAAGCAAAGGTGGTACAGCATTTCCAATCTGTTTGACGATCTGAGAGCGTGTACCAACAAATTTAAATGTATCAAAAAAGCCTTGTAATCGCGCACCTTCTCGTGGAGTTAATGCTCGATCTTGGGTAGGGTGAATACAACGGTTAGAAGCTGGATGAACAAAATTAACAGTTAGGGTTACACTTGGTTCCTCTCCGTTTAATCTACTGTAACAGGAACTAAAACCACTTGAAACCATTCCATCAGGTAAGGCATAAATATTTGTTCCTGCTTGCCGGATTATTTCCAACATCCGGTTAGAGTGCGCCGTTGCTTCGTGCATTGTTAATTGACATGTTTGATTACGAATAAAAGTTTCATATGGTGTTGGTTCAGCATCATCTCGATAAGTAGTTGCACTTTCTCCGGCTCCAACAGGAGGAAGATCATGAATTGCTTCATTCACCGTAACCGCAGGTTTTAATTCTTGGGAGAACAGCCCCCCTAACGGTTTAAGCACAAATTTTTGATGCCCAGCCATACTCCTATACTCACACCAGTGTGTAGGCTCAAACCACTTAAAAGATTTACCTCGCTTGTTACCTACAATAATGAGTCGTTCTCGACGCTGTGGTAATCCATAATAAGCAGCGTTTAAGACTCTATAACTAGTTCTATATCCTAGTTCCTCAAATGATCCAATGACGCTCCTTAAAGTCCTTCCCTTTTCATGTGTGAGCATTCCAACCACATTTTCAAAAACAATCCATTCAGGCTGTAACTCATGAACAATTCGACAGAATTCTTCTACCAAATTGTTTCTTGGGTCATTACGCTCTACATTCCGGAATGGACGAATAGATGAAAACCCTTGACATGGAGCACCGCCCACAATAACAAATGGACGAGGATTTTCATTGTCTAAGAGGTCAGTAGAAATAGCACGGATATCTTGACCATAAGCATTTGCAGAATGATGATTGTTTGAAAATGTTTGTAGTCGATCGGTAAGAAGATCAACACCCGCAACCACCTGAAATGCTTCATTCATTTCAAACCCAAATGAAAAGCCTCCAACACCACAGAATAGATCAAGAACAGCTTTCTTTCCTACGTCAAGCCCTTCTCTACGTGGGATGGTAGTACTGCCTTTAGGTTGAGATGTAACATACCCCTCCCCGGTTAAGGGATTTTGGCAAAATCTGTCTTGTCCGATGATAAGCTGCTCGACATCCATTTCTAAGCAGATGGATATTTGCTGAAGCAGTTTTTTGGGAGGTGTAACAAGCCCTCGCTCTAGTTTCATAAGCTCATGTACAGAAATCCCAACAGCAGAGGCGAGATCACGCTGCCTCATTTTGCGAACTTGTCTTGCTGCTCGGATGTCTAATACCATGCCAATCTAGACCCTAAGTAAAAAGTCCAATACAGTGATGATACATATAGTCATCACTTCTATCAAGCTTTTCTAGAAGTTTAGATTGTGTAATGCTTTACCCTCTACAATTAGCCTTTCGACTGCGTCCCTGCCAAGAAACGAAGCAGCTAACAACTATTAGACTGGATGATTCCGCCTAAGATCCCATTTTAGGGGGACAGGCAGAGTCATGCAGCATAAGTTCGACTTCAACATCAAACAGGGTATTTGGTTAAGCGACATGGTGCTGATGCATGCTGAATGGCAGGTGTCTGCGCCGCAGCAGATGACGATGCAGGCGATCGCATGCTCTGATTCGATCGATGGAACCGAAACAAGCTGCTGAAGGAATGCAGTAATTTCTTGAAATGAAATTTAAGTAGATGGTCTGAAATCTAAAGAATTCAACAGAGCATTACACTGCCAGCCGTCGATCGCCATACCACGGGCTTAATTTCCGCTCCATCTCATCTAAAATAGCGATCGCCTCCCTGATCGATTCTGTATCGGCTTGAATTTTGACTGAGGCGCGATTGAGAAATTTGGCTAAAGATTCAAGTAGTTGCAGAGGCCATATAGTCGGCAACAAAGCTAACGCCAGATAAACTGGGCTTCCCGTTCAACGTCGCCACCTGTCCGCCTCCGCCCCACCCAGGAGCAGCACCGTTGGGATTGTAGAATAGATTGCCTGTGGCACGACTATAGCCAATCACGGCTGCCTGGGTAGCGGCACTAGCATCGTCAGAAACACTGGCAAACGATCGCCCTGCCCTAAAAGTTTGCGGATCAAGGACGATTCGATCTTGTCCAGTCTCAAAATGCAGGGTGTCTACCCCTAAATCTTCTGACTTAAAAGTGCTCCAAGAATCGAATAGATAAACATCTTGGCCTGCACCCCCGTTGAGGGTGTCATTGCCCCACCTTTGCTGAGTAATGTATCGTTGTTGTTAGTGCCGTTCAGGGTATTGCTTTCAGCAGTACCCCGCTGAAAACTACCCACCTGAGTAGCAGAAATGGGTTCGTTCCACCAGCGATCGTGCGTATTAATAAAGTTCATCAAGGCATCATATTTAGCAGAACTCACCTGATCAACTTTTTCGAGTGCCCCCCAACTGCCCCACTTGCCAGAAGCATACACATCAACAAAGTGATTGAATAACGTGCCGCCAGCTTGCTTCCAGCCTTCAAGCAATTGCTTGTAAAGCTGTCCCATTTCAGGACGACGATTCAACGCTGTAAGGAAATTCGTCATCTTGGAGTCATTTTCAATGCCGCTGATGCCAACAAGATGCTGCCCGCCTTCGTAAGCGACAAGCTTTAGCCCGTGAGCTGTGGCAACTTGGGCATGGTACTTGAACCGATCGATCACATCCGCAACAGATTCGTGGGTAGGCAGCAAACCACCCGATTGGAGCTGCTGAAAAGCTTTGCCAAAGCCCCCATCCGCATCAGAAAGCCACGATCGCACCACGTTTGCATTGCCCGGCGTACCCAAATCGCCACCAAAATAACCTGTAATGGCATACTCATCTACCGACTTGTAGGCAGACGCATTCCCTTCTGCCACCCAGGCAGGTGTATTCAGAATCTGCTTTTCTAGCCCTCTCCATCCTGCTTGGGTACTCATCACTGAAATCACGCGGTTTCGAGCGCTACCAAAAGTATCTTTCCAAATTTTTGACATCTGCGCTGTCCGCAAGCCATACCACTGCATCCAGCCACCACCCCCCACCGGATTTTTACCCCAGCGCTTTTCGGCTTGTTGCACGGCATAGTGAGACTGGGGAAACTGCCAATTCCATACCTCATTGGAAAATTCGACGCGGACTTTGAGGCTCGGATCAAGATGGTCACGCACATAGGCTGCAAACTGAGCCATGTATTCATCTGTAGCAGTCACAGGCATATTGAACCAAGGAGATGTCCCCGTTTCATTCGCTAGAGCAACCATAACCTCTACAGGGATACCCTTTTCAGTCCAACTCGTCTGGCTTGGCTTGGGGCGATCGCTCCAAGGCTTTTGAGCTGAGCCGTTGGTATGCATCCAGTCCATAAAGCGCAACGTGCCAAACGATTTGATGTTGTCAATAAATTCTGGATTGAATGTCGCGCCCAACTCTACCAGTGGCAAATCATCTTCGTGGTAAACGCGAATGTTGCGAATGTAGTCACCCGTTTTTTGGGGATCGGTTTCGGTAATTTTGATATAGATGCCATTGCCTTTGCTGCTATCCACTTGCAGCACATCGCGACCCTTGACAGAATCGGCTGCTATCTTAGTTGCATCAAAGCTGTAATCAATTTTGCCTGTGCCGTCATACATCACAACATAGCGACCCGAACGATAGGCGTTTGCCATATCTCGTGTCAGTAAAGTAGCAACTTTGTTGTAGGCCGGAGCGCTGCTCGTGGCTGGACTGGATGTTATAGAACTGGATGTTGTAGAACTGGATGTTGAAGTGCTGGGAGTCAAAGGAAGCGATCGCACCCAGCCGTCTTGATCAAGATTCAAAAGTTTTCCTTCATTGGTATCCCATTGGGTATTGCTTTGGGTAAACCAGCTACGCGAAGTCTTGAATAGATCAACAAACGGCATCTGCGTAGAGTAGTAAGATACCTCCCCCAAACCAATGCCCAGGGACTTTTTCTGATTAGCAGGCTCCGACATGATGAAATTTCCTGAATGATTTTCCTGAGTGATTTTTCTAGGCAAATGAGCAGACAAATTTCGCCAGAGCACAACTGTGACTCGGCATAAATTCGTTGAATTAAGACATTGAGGTTTGCGGTAGAGGTAAGCTTTGGGGTATAGGCGCTCTACTGAAGAGTAAGAAGGTACCGATCGCAAGTAAGCGCCCAGCCGAATGGGTCAGTCTGAGTACATCAGGCTGAATGCAAAGGTGTATAGAAATAGATAAAAACTTTTGCCGCTAACGCAAATAGTTCCTAGAGATGCAAATAGACAACTTCAAACAAAGAAATATGATTCTCAAAGTTCCCAATAAATGTAGTGGCTTTAATACTTTGAAAAAGCCGAGAGAGAAATCCATTGAGAATACGTTAACAATGACAGGCAGATGCGGAAAATACTTCTTTCTCAAAAGTCTAGATTTAGGCGGGCTATTCCTAAAACTTAGGCATTTCGTGAAATACAACGACTCATGCAGACTTTCTTCAATTCTGTGAATCTATAGCTGTAATATATGAAATTCTGATGAAGGCTCAATCCGTGCATTCAACGATTTCTACGATCGTCCTCACGGATAAACCCGTTAGTCACCTCAGCAATTACCGAAAAAGATAGTTTTAGGGACATAGATAGACCCTAAAAAAGGGTGACAAAAGCCTTGTGTAGCGCTGCTTTTGTCACCCTTTGATTAAATTCAGAAAACCACTGAGTTCGATTACGTATATTCCGTAGGGCTTTATCTTATTCCTTTGTCAGAACTTTACTTTGTACATTTGAAATAGTTCGCCCTGCTGCTGTCTCACAATCTGAGCGCCAGATGCCTTAATCAGCTTTTGCCAATCTTCTAGAGGTTCTAGAAACACCTCCGCACTCAGGTAGGTTTCTAGAATTGCCCAATTTTCAGCCATTTCTGCATCGGGAGCGATCGCATCAAACACAAAAAATCCCTCAGGCTTGAGAACACGCTTCACGGCGGTCAGCACTTCTGCCCAGTAACTCAGCGGGTAGTAAAAGCTAAAGCCTGTCGCAATGACCAAATCAAACAGATTTTTTTCGTAGTTCAGTTCATGAGCGCCGCCAAGCTGTACGCCTTTAAACAGCTTAGAGTTGAGCTGAGAACCCCTAGAGGTGAGAAAGTCACGGGCGACCGTGCTAATTTCCTGTCCGTAGAACAGGGCTTCCCATTCTCGCCAGGGATAAATCATAAAGCTAAACCCACAGCCCAGATCGAGACATTTTTGCTGCTTCTTGGGTTTTGCCAAGTCCCAGAAGGGTGAGGCAATTTTGTTTGTTAACGATCCAGACACCCACTCTTGAAAGATGGGCATTGCTTCAACTTCGGGCGGCAGATTAAAGGATTCTTTGCGGTACTCCCGATTAAACCGCAGGGCGATCGCATCTAGCTGAGGCTCCCATGCAGAAGAGCGATCGCCCAAAAACTCCGATAGCTGGGGCTTAGCGCCCTGACCCTTATCCTTTGCCATCCCAAGTTTGTCCTTTACGCTTGATCTTTACGCTTGATCTGGTTCTGTAGCACAACGGCTGCACAAAAAATGCTACACAAAAATAGAGGGCTGCACTGACCTACTTTTGCTACTTTAGCCGATCGCGCCTTGCCTGCTCTGATTTAGCACTCGTGATTAGAACCAAGGCTCCTAACAAAATTAAAGCTTGAGCGCTACCCAATGGGCGGCACTCAAGCTTTAAGCTTTATGGGGCTATACGATATGACTTCACATGACTAGCCTTTCAAGGCTTTAGTGAAATTTTGTCGGTAGGGCTTAGAGATCATATAGACCGGCCAAAGTAGCGACAAATGGACTTTTCCTTGACTGAAGTTGGTGCGATCGAACCCTGTCCAAAATTTCCAAACCCCGCCGACGTAGACCACTAGTGCAACAAACCCTAAAAATCCCATCTAGACCTCCTGACAATTTTTGACGCAGAACAACAGAATATTGCACGCTTTACTCTCAGTGTAGGTTAGCGAACTGAAGTGTTGCCACACAACGAATTATGTTCAAATTAAGGTTTTCCTTTAGCGATCAAACATTTAAAAGAACAGACGAGTTTTCAGTCAGCTTTGAAGATTTATAAATAAATATTAAGTATTTTGCGAAATCAAAGCTGCAACTGTCGCAAAGGGCAGCGTGCGATCGCGCTCCATGATATCAAGCATGAGATTGAATATGAGACTAGATTAAAAGAGTCTGGCACAAGTCAAGGGCATCTGCGATTCTGGGCAGTGATACGGGCAGCAAAATGGGCACAGGCAAAAACGGAGTCGGGAAGGAGGATTTATGAGAGCAGTGTTGATGGCAGGTGGATCGGGAACAAGGCTAAGACCGCTAACCTGCGACTTGCCCAAGCCTATGGTGCCAATTCTGAACCGTCCGATCGCCCAACATATTATTAATTTGCTGCGGCGGCATGGCATCACCGAGGTGATTGCAACCCTGCATTACCTGCCCGATGCCATGCGAGACTACTTTCAAGATGGCAGCGACTTTGGTGTACAAATGACCTACGCCGTTGAAGAAGACCAACCGTTGGGCACGTCGGGCTGCGTCAAAAATGTGGCGGAATTACTTGATGACACCTTTATTGTGATTAGCGGCGATAGCATCACCGATTTTGACTTAACCGCCGCCATTCGCTTTCATCGCGAAAAACAGTCAAAAGCCACACTCATTCTCGCCTGTGTGCCTAACCCGATCGAATTTGGCGTGGTGATCACCGATGAAGAGCAGAGAATTCAGCGATTTCTAGAAAAACCCTCCAGCAGTGAAATTTTCTCCGACACGGTCAACACAGGCACATACATTCTGGAGCCAGAAGTGCTGGACTATCTGGCGGCTGACCAGGAAAGCGACTTTTCCAAAGATCTCTTTCCGCTGCTGCTAGAAAAAGGTGAGCCGATGTATGGCTACGTGACCCAGGGCTACTGGTGCGATGTCGGTCACCTAGATGCCTACCGCGAAGCTCAGTATGCCGCCCTCTACCAGCGCGTCAAGCTGGATATGGACTACATGGAGCGATCGCCCGGTCTTTGGGTAGGGCAAAACACTTTTATTGATCCTTCTGCCCATCTAGAAACGCCTGCCCTAATTGGCAACAACTGCCGCATTGGGGCACGCGTACAAATTGCAGCAGGTACCGTCATCGGCGATAACGTCACGGTCGGAGCCGATGCCGATCTAAAGCGCCCTATTATTTGGAATGGCGTGATCGTAGGCGAAGAATCGCAGTTGATCGCCTGTGTAGCCGCCAGAGGCACAAGAGTCGATCGTCGGGCACAGGTGCTAGAAGGAGCGGTCGTGGGATCGCTCTCGACCGTTGGCGAAGAGGCTCTCGTCACGCCCAATGTGCGGGTCTGGCCCAGCAAAAAGATTGATCCGGGGGCAACCCTCAACATGAACTTGATCTGGGGACATGCCGCCCACCGCAATTTATTTGGTCAGCGTGGGGTTTCAGGACTGGCGAATGTCGATATCACGCCAGAGTTTGCCGTCCGACTGGGAGCTGCCTACGGCTCGACCCTCAAGCCCAATGCCCATGTCACCGTCTCTCGTGACCAGCGGCCAATATCGCGCATGGTGACCCGATCGCTAATTGCAGGGCTAATGTCAGTCGGGGTTAACGTTCAGCACCTAGAGGCGACCTCGATCCCGATCGCTCGCACCGCAGTGCCTACGCTGGCCGTGGCAGGCGGTATCCATGTGCGCGTTCACCCCGATCGCTCTGATCATTTGCTGATTGAATTTTTTGATCAAAAAGGGATTAATCTTTCCAAAACGCGAGAAAAGAAAATTGAGGGAGCCTACTTCAAAGAAGACTTTCGACGGGCGCAGATTCAGGAAATCGGCAATGTTGCTTACGTACAGCAAGTCACCGACCTCTACAGCGCCAGCTTTGAGCGCTACCTAAACGCCGAGGCCATGCGCAACAGCAAGCCCAAGATTGTGATTGACTACGTTTATGCTCTGTCGGGGGCAGTCTTACCGCAGCTCTTGGGCAAATTTGGCTGCGATGCCGTCGTACTCAACGCCAGCCTCAGCCACACGATTCCCTCAAATGCCGATCGCGAGGTGCTGCTGAGCCAGTTAGGTCACGTCGTTGAGGCGCTAAAGGCCAGCTTGGGAGTGCAGGTTTCTGCGAACGGAGAGCAACTCATTTTGGTGGATGAGTCAGGTAGCGCCATTCGAGGCGAGATGCTGACGGCACTGATGGCGCATATGATGCTGATGGAGCATCCCCGCGGCATGATCGTGGTGCCCGTCAATGCCTCAAGTGCCGTTGAGCAAATTGCCCGAAGACATGATGGCAGCGTCCTGCGAACCAAGGCCAATCCTACAGCGCTAATGGAGGCTTGCCACACCAATGCCAATGTGGTGCTGGGGGGCAGCGGCGAAATGGGGTTCATCTTTCCGCAAATTCATCCCGGTTTTGATGCCATGTTTTGCATTGGCAAGCTGATTGAAATGCTGTCGCTGCAACATCGCGATCGCTTCAACATGCCCCGCACGCTGGGTCAAATTCGCTCTGAGCTACCTCGCGTTTCTCACCGAACGCTGACGGTGCGCTGTCCTTGGGCCGTCAAGGGAGCCTTAATGCGGCACTTGGTCGAAAACCACCCGGTCGAAAATCTCGACCTGACCGATGGCGTAAAAATCTTTAACTCGCAACATGATAGCTGGGTGCTGTTACTGCCTGATGCAGGCGAGCCGCTGGTGCATCTCTATGCCGACAGCCACGATCGCGGTTGGGTAGATGAAACGCTGCGGGAATACCGCTCGTTTGTGCAAGATTTTGTCGATCGCGATCACGGATTGGACGAAAGCCAAATGCAAATAGAATAGTCCTAGCGATCGCCAATTTCAATACTGTATTAAACCCTTATCGCCAGTAAGCTAAACAGCAGCAAAGTATTGATATCCATCCCTTGAATTTGGTTTAAGCTCAAATTACTCGCTCAATTGCTAAATTCGACAGATTAATAACTGCCTGATTAGGAGATACCCCATGACACAGTCTCAAACCGAACTGACCGACACCCCAGCAGCGACACAGCCCATGATCATCGCCGAAAATGTTGAAAAGTGGTACGACAATAACTTCCATGTGCTGCGGGGTGTCAGTATGACTGTCACCAAAGGTGAGGTTGTGGTCGTAATGGGGCCTTCTGGATCAGGCAAATCGACCTTTATCCGTACCTTCAACGCGCTAGAAAGCTATCAAAAAGGGAGCATCACGGTAGATGGCATCAAGATCTCCCATGACTTGAAAAATATTGATGCGATCCGCCGAGAAGTGGGCATGGTGTTTCAGCAGTTCAATCTATTCCCTCACCTGACCGTTTTGCAAAACGTTACGCTGTCGCCCATCTGGGTGCGCCGATGGCCTAAGGCAAAAGCCGAAGAAGTGGCGATGCAGCTTTTGGAACGCGTCGGCATCCTGAGTCAGGCTCAAAAATACCCCGGTCAGCTATCTGGCGGACAGCAACAGCGGGTGGCGATCGCCCGTGCTCTAGCCATGCAGCCTAAAATTATGCTGTTTGATGAACCGACTTCAGCGCTCGATCCAGAAATGGTGCGTGAGGTCTTGGATGTCATGCGTACCCTGGCAGATTCTGGTATGACGATGGTTTGTGTCACCCATGAGGTGGGCTTTGCTCGTGAAGTAGCCGATCGCGTTGTGCTGATGGCGGATGGGCTATTGGTAGAGCAAGGCACACCAGATATGTTCTTCAGCAATCCTCAAGAAGAACGGACGAAAAAATTCCTGTCGCAAATTCTCCATTAACGCCTCATTTAGCAATCCTCCAGCAGCACTACACACTGGATTTTATGTTTTGGAAAAGGTTGCACAGCCTGCCTTTCCAAAACATAAATCGCGGCTTTGAACCGTCATCTCTTCAGCAACAGAGGCTAGAATTGAGGACATGGCAACCGCCCAGGATGTTTATTGTTGCTGATTCCTTACGCCCTGGCATCTGGTTCGAATGGCAACTTCTGAACTCCCTCTACAGCCGCTTGCTTCGACTCGTGAAGTGGGCGATCGCGATTTCAACGCTCACGTTCATGAGCACTCAGGTCAGGATCACGCAGATCACGAACATCCAGATCATGAACATTCAGATCATGAACATCCAGAGCACGATCACCTAGCCCAGGATGGCGAGACAACCCATATTCATGTCCATAGTGATGAGTCGCTGCGGCGAATCGTCAATCGCCTCTCGCGCATTGAGGGGCATATTCGCGGCATCAAAGTCATGGTGCAAGAGAGTCGCCCTTGTCCAGATGTGCTGGTGCAAATAGCGGCAGTTAGGGGAGCGATCGATCGGGTTTCTCGCATCATTCTCGATGAACATCTCACCGAATGCGTCGCGCGAGCCGCCAAAGAAGGCAACATTGAGGCAGAAATCGAGGAACTTAAGGCCGCCCTCGATCGCTTCTTGCCCTAAGATTTCAAGACACTATCCCGGCTGAGTCGCGGATATGCTCTAGCGTGAGAATACCAACAGGCAAACCCTGATCTAGCACCGTTAGCTTTTTGGCACCCGTTTTTAAGATAAGAGATAAGGCGCTTCGCAAACTGTCCTGCTGCTCAACAGTCGGCTCTCCGTTGAGAGATGATTCGGGCAGCCGTTTCATTGCAGTCTCGACGCGCAGTAAACCTAACTGGCGCACCATATCATCGGCACCCATCAACTGATAAACGAACTCGTTAGCAGGCTGGGTCAACACGTTAAAAGGCGTATCGTACTGAACAATGCGCCCCTTCTCCATAATGAGGAGGCGATCGCCCAGCCGCAACGCCTCCTCAACGTCATGCGATACAAACAAAATGGTTTTCTGAAGCTGGCGCTGAAGCCTCAGCATCTCATCTTGGAGACTGGTACGAGTAATCGCGTCGATCGCCCCAAAGGGTTCATCCATCAACATCACTGCCGGATCGCCCGCCAGTGCCCGTGCCAAACCCACCCGCTGCTGCTGCCCCCCCGACATCTGCGCCGGATAGCGATTGCGGTATTCCAGAGGCGGCAACTGCACCAGGTGCAGCAGTTCATCAATTCGCTCTTGAATGCGGGGACGCGACCAGCCTAGTAGCTTGGGCACAACTGCCACATTTTGCGCCACCGTCATGTGGGGAAACAAACCCGACTGTTGAATCACATAGCCAATTTGCTGCCGCAGCTTTGTCACCTGCATCTGGCGAATCTCTTGTCCATTCAGGTAGATTCCACCCGATGTCGGTTCATAAAGCCGATTAACCATCTTCAACAGCGTCGTCTTGCCACAGCCTGAAGGCCCCAAAATTACGACTAATCTGCCTGTGTCAATCTCACAGCTACACTGATCCACTGCCGGACGAGCTGCACCGGGAAACTGGAGAGAAACTTGGTCAAAACGGATAGCACTCACAGAGGAAGGGGGATAGAGGTGGCTAGCTACAGACTGGAGAAACTCGTTCAAGTCAGCTTTATGAGCTTTAAACAGGCTAGATCAATCCGGCTTGAGTCAAAAATTCTTTAGCAACTTCCGCAGGCTCTCGCTGCTTGCCGCTGACTTCGTAGTTGAGTTGCTGCATGGTTTCGTTGGTCAGCTTAGGAGCCAAAGCATTAAGCGCTTTTGCGAGATCAGGGTTTGCGTCTAGCGCTTGCTGGCGAACAACAGGCGCAACCTGGTAAGGAGGAAACAGCTTTTTGTCGTCTTCCAGTACCACGAGTTTAAAGGCGCTGATTTCGCCATCTGTTCCATAGGCAACGGTCACATCCGCTTCGTTGTCTGTTAGACCTTTATAGCGCAAGCCAGCATCCACAGCTTTGTAGGACTTAAGCTTGAAGTCACCGTATTTCTGTTTAATACCCGGTAAGCCATCTTCTCGGACTTCAAACTCAGGGGCACCAATCATGGTGAGTTCGCTAGCCTTCGCCACCATGTCCGAGATAGTGCGAATGCCATACTTTTCTGCTCCAGCAGAGGTCATTGCCAAAGCCTGCGTATTGTTCATGGGTGCTGGATCGAGCCAGACCAGATTGAACTGCTTTTTATACTCACCCGCCACCGTCTCAAACACCTGCTTAGAATCGCTGCTAACAGGCAGCTTCAGGACGGTGAGCAGTCCGGTACCTGTATATTCTGGATAGAGGTCAATCTCGCCACTGACCAGAGAGGCTTGTGCGACAGGAGTTCCACCCAGGTTTAGCTTACGCTCCACGGGATAGCCCGCTTTTTCCAGCACAAGCGCATACATTTCACCCAAAATGAACTGCTCGGTAAAGTCCTTAGAGCCAACTTTAATGGGCGCTTCGGCGTTCGGAGCGCCCCCACCTGCACAGGCAATCAGGATAGATGCCGTGACGATCGCCAGAAGCGGCAGGATCAGCAAGCGACGGAGATTTTTCATACGCAGCATTCTCAGCGAAGATAAGCTAGACATTAGCGGCCAAATACAGCGACCAGATACAGCGACCAGATAGAGCAGCTAGACATGAGCAAGGGTTATTGTTGAACATCATACTGGACTCAGCTCTAAAGCCAAACCTTGCCAGAGAAGATGCTGCCCCGAACCTATTCAAATCAGGTGACAACGGCTATAGATTCCCAATTTTAGGGTAACCAGCGCGGACGCAGACCCATTAGCCCTACCTCTTGAGGCTCTGCCGCTAGGGGTTTGCCTTGTTCATCTTGCAAGACCGGAACAAACCAAAGTTTGCTCGTGGCGATCGCCTTACCATCACTACCCCGCACGGCACCATCTTCCTTAGCGTCTGCGGCATCCGTCGCTTGATCAAACAAGATGCCAAGACCATCTGGCGAGAGGCTCATCTGCACATCGCGTTGCAAAGGTAGCTGAAGCAAATCAATCACCTCAGATGTGGGGAGATGAATCGCCGTCAGATAAGGCTGTTCTTGATAGACATCCCCCGGAATTCGGCGGGTGATCAGACAATAAAGATTCTGCTTGGTCGGATCAAATTGGGCGCTGAGAATCGCCCCGTCGGTTTTCAATAACTCTTTGTCTGTGCCCTGGTTGTTCACCAAAAACAGCGATCGCGTGGGGTTGGTAGGGTCGGTGTTGAATTTCACCATAGCGGCTGCCGAACCGTCTCTAGCAAAGGTCAGCACGACTCCAAATTTGGGCAAAAAGTCTAGCGCTTCCGCCGTTTCGGCCAAAGGCAAGATAGCCATTCCCTGCCCCTGCGACATCGCCAATCCGGCGCTGTCGGGTGTGATGATAAAATCGCCACCCGGTTCAGTCTTAATCGGTGTAGGGGGTGCGCCGGGCTTCAGCAGCCACAGGCCAAATTGCCCCAGATCTTGCCGATTAACCCGCTGCACAATAATGCTCTGACCATCAGGAGAGAGGTCGAATTTGAGATTTTGAAATTCTTTGTTGTCTAAAATCAGCTCTACTATTTTGGCGGGCTGGGCAGGACGTGGAGCGATATCGGGCGCTGAGCTGATACCCGGCGTACTGGCCGTTGCCTGAATTTGGATGCCTGTCGTGACCGTATACAGCTGTTGATCCAGCAAACCCGATGCAGGGGCACGCTCGATCGCCGAAAACAAAATCCGATCGCCTTCGGGGTAAGGCTTAAAGTCCATCACCACCAAGTTTTCGGGCGTTAAAACCTGCTGTTGCTGCGTCGTCAGGTTCTGCAAAACTAGCCGTCCGGCCTCAGCGCCCTCTACGCCTAGATAGATAAACGCCCGATCGCGGGTGCGAAACTCTCCCGTAAACGGCTGCATTTGGCTACGAGCATCCTCAGCTTTGCTAAAGCGATCGCGTGCGCCCTGCAACTCTAGCCTAAAGGTTTTGCCGTAGGGGGCGGGTGTATTGAGCGTGTAGGCCATGCGCCGCCCTGCCCAGCTCACTTTTCCGGGGACAGGAGGGTCAATGCGCAGGTTTTGCTCCACGCTAGTCTGATCCATCGGGCGACTGAAGGTGAGGACAAACGCTGTATCTTCTGCACCCACTTGCCGATTTTGCCAAGTAAACTCCCGCACTCTGGGAGCCGTGCGATCGCCCTTCAAGACCAGTCCGCCAATTAATAGGCTCAACAGCAAAATCAGTAGGATCGCAGCCCGATCGAGCGGCTGGAGAGATTTTCGCAGGCTGGCTACAGGCTTAAACATACGGAAAGTTAACGAGTAGAGAATGGAAGAGATGGGGAAGGGGTAGATGAGAGATAATAACGTATCGCATCCATCCTCTACGAGCGATCGGCTGATGACTTCTCAAATTCTGACCCCGTTAGGCCACGAAATTTTTTTGGTTAAGCAATTGCTAGATGCCTCTGTCTGCCAGCAGATCATCCAGGTGGCTCAGCAATGCCAGCTGCAACAGGCTGATATTTTAATCGAAACGGTTGATAATCAGGTTCGGAGTAATGACCTCTTGCGGTTAGGGGGTTCTGATCCACTCCTACAGTCTACAAATCAGCTTTTGTTCAGCAAGCTGGCGATCGTGCAGCAGCTCCTGCGGCAAACCTACGGCGTCAATTTTCCCTTTGCTGAACCCTGCACAGTCTTGCGCTATCAGGAACGGCAGTTTTACAAGCGTCATATTGATAATATTTTGCTGGGTAGCCGCTTTCAAGAACTCGATCAGGGCATTCCCACCCGTGATATCAGCATTGTGGGTTACCTAAATGATGATTTTGAGGGAGGTGAAACTTATTTCGATCGCCAAGACCTAAAGGTGAAACCAGAAGCGGGATCTGTCCTGATTTTTCCAGCATACTTCACCCATCCTCACGAATCACTGCCCATCCTCAAAGGCCAAAAATACGCTTTTACGAGTTGGCTGTTTCATGGTAATTCAATCTAGATGACGCGCAGTTTAGGGCAACATTACAGTTTAATGAAAGGATTGCAATGACTTTTGAGATTTTGGGTCTTGTTCTACTGATAGTTGCCAACGGGATTTTCTCAATGTCAGAGATGGCGATCGTTTCAGCCCGTAAAGCTCGTCTTCAAGAGCAAGCTGAGCAAGGAAATGTTGGGGCAAGAGCAGCGCTGAAGTTAGCGAACTCACCTAACCACTTTTTATCTACGATTCAGATCGGTATTACGCTTATTGGCACACTGACTGGAGTTTTTGGCGGAGCAGCCTTCTCTGAGCAACTGGCGGTTTATATCGCCCTGATCCCAGCCTTGAGAGAATCGAGTGAGGCGATCGCCCTCACCCTTGTTGTCATCATTATCACCTACCTGTCACTGATCATTGGCGAACTGGCTCCCAAGCGACTAGCGCTGAATAACCCAGAAAAAATTGCGGCGATCGTAGCGGCTCCGATGCAGGTAGTTGCTAAAGTTGCCTCACCCATTGTCTATTTACTCAGCCTCTCTACCGAGGTCGTTCTGAAATTACTGCGTGCAAATGCCCCCTCTGAAGAGCCGTCAGTAACAGAGGAAGAAATCAAGGTTTTATTACGCCAGGGGGCGGAGGCAGGCATGTTTGCTGCCGCTGAGCAAGATATGGTAGAGCGTGTGTTTCACCTGGGCGATCAGCAGGTCAGCAGCTTAATGACTCCTCGCCCTGATATCATTTGGCTTGATCTGGATGACTCAGCCGAGGTTATCCGTCAAAAGATGATTGAGTGCCGCCATAGCCGCATCCCCGTCTGCCAGGAAGCCTTAGACAACGTTATGGGCATTGCCCACGTTGCCGATATTTTGGCACGTAGCCTGTCCGGACAGCCAATTGATCTGGTCACCTTACTTCGACCACCGCTGCTAATTCCAGAAAGCACCCATGCTCTGCGCGTCCTGGAGTTATTCAAACAGTCAGGGACGCATATTGCCCTAACGGTGGATGAGTATGGCGTGATTCAGGGGCTAGTGACCCTCAATGATGTCATGGAGGTAATTATTGGCGATGTTCCCTTTGCCGATGATCCGCAGGAATCTAGCATCATCCGCCGCGAGGACGGCTCCTGGCTGGTGGATGGCATGCTGTCTAGCGACGAGCTAAAAGAGCTAATTGAGGCAGATGAGCTGCCTGGGGAAGATCTCGGCAACTACCAAACCCTTGCAGGCTTTGTCATCATGCAGCTAGGGCGTATCCCGCGATCGTCTGATCATTTTTCCTGGAATGGCTTTCGCTTTGAGGTGATTGATATGGATGGCAACCGGGTAGATAAGGTGCTAGTGATGCCTTTGCCGCAGCAGGAAGTATCGCTTGAGCGCTAGATTTCTTAAACACTAATAAGCTTAGAGACGAGTAAGTTTAGAGACTAGCGTTTGAGCGCTAATGTGAGGCCATCGGCGATCGCCAGCACGCTCAGAGTAATTCGCTCATCCTGATGCAGCTTTTGATTGAAGGCGCGGATAGTTTGAGTGCGATTATCCTTCACCTGCTCATCAGCCACTCTGCCCGACCAAAGGACGTTATCAATGGCGATCAAGCCACCCGGACGCACAAGTTGCAGCGATCGCTCATAGTAACGGTCATAGCTACTCTTGTCAGCATCAATAAAGGCAAAGTCAAAGGTGTTGGCTTCTCCAGCAGCCAGGAGCTGATCCAAAGTCTCTAGCGCCGGAGCAATCCGCAGGTCAATTTTGTCGGCAACACCCGCCTGCTGCCAATAGCGCTGAGCGATCGCCGTATACTCTTCGCTCACATCACAGGCGACCAGCTTGCCGTCGGGGGGAAGGGCGATCGCCACACAGAGCGAGCTATACCCCGTGAATACCCCTATTTCTAGCGCTTTTTTAGCGCCCATTAGCTGCACTAACAGCCGCATTAGCTGTCCTTGCTCAGGTGCAATCTGCATCTGGCTCATGACATGAGCTGCCGTTTCTTGCCGCAGACGTTGTAAAATTTCCGGCTCTCGCAGGGAAACAGTCAGCAGGTATTCCTGCAAAGAATTCTCTAAAAAAGTCTTGCCAGACATGCAGATTCCTATCCTGAAGCGTATAGTGCCATCACAAGTTTTACATGCATCAAAAAAATCGCATCTCTTGAGAAGAAATGCGACATAAAACCTATGCTGTGTAACTTAGGATCGCTGTGTCCGTTGCGCAGGGCTAGACTAAGCCGACTTGACGCGACGGCGCTGGCGCAGAAAGAAACCCCCCACACCTACCAGACCCATGACTAGACCGGGTTCTGGAACGGATTCTGTGTCGAAATCAAACTTCCCTGTACCCTCGTGGAAAGAGTGGTTGTCTGTTTCAAAACCGCCACCGCCCGCCTGAGAAATGACAATCTTGTTGAAGATATCAGCTGCGCTATCGGCATAGAAATGGACGTAGCCGTTGCCCTGGTAGTAGCTGCCATTCTGCTGCCGCTGAGCGCCATCCTCGTTGCTGCCAGGATGTAGCGCAGAGTAGGTGGCAAAGCCGCCTGCTTGGTCAATATCTTTTGTGGTGAAGGATTTGACTAGGGTATTGCCGTTGTAGAACGAGTAGGTATTGCCCGTGTGAGCTGCGCCCCAATTAATCCCAAAATAGTTGAGGCTTTTTGCCAGGTTAATGATGACGTTGTTGCCCTGAAAAACTTCTAAATAGTTAGAGGTATTTTTCTCGCCCTCTGCGCCTACGGGTGCCCACATATCTGAGCGCACGCTGCTGTTTGAATTGCCGTTAGAAAAACTATACTTGGCAAACCCAGTCGTCGGGACTTGACCTGAGTTGAAATCAACGGTGGTTGTGCCTGCGAGCGTAGAAAATTCAGAATAGGCACCTTGGTTGGTCGCCCCAGTCCAGGGGTTTGCGACACCATCGGTCACTTTGAATGAAAACGCTTGAGCCGAGTTTGCAGACAGGACAGAAGCGATCGCTGCCAAAGCAGCAATTCCAGTGGTGAATTGACGAAGCTGCATTATTTCTCCTGGTAGGTGGCTGACACACCCATTATTAACTTCTGGGTTAAGCCAAAGGTTGAGCAGAAGCACGGATTCGATTCACGGATGTCTTAACCAAAACTTGACATTTCTGGAGGATTTAATTAAGGCCACAACAAGTCTCTTCACCGCTGACTTGGCTCTAAGCCGCCTGCCTCAATCACTCAAGGTCAAGCCTAGAGCAGAGCATCCCTATAAAGTAATTCTGTCCGGCCATACTGAAGTTTACGGTCGATGCGATTTGAAAATTGCGATCGCTTTTTGCCAAAACCGTTTAATATTTTGATACGTTTATACTAATCTAAGCATTCTTAATGTAGTTCAACTGCATTGATATCTAGCGCTTCAATCCCAAAAGACGCTACAGATAGAGTCAGTTGTTTTCAAATCTCAATAAAATTGCTAGATATAGAACCAAAGATCAGTTAATCTTATCTCAACCTTGCACCTGGTTTGAAACCGAGATTGAGAGCTATGTCCTTTGTTGGTCTACATATTCACAGCGACTACAGCCTTTTGGATGGCGCGAGCCAGATTCCAGAGCTACTTGATCGCGTCGTAGAGCTGGGAATGCCAGCGATCGCCCTGACGGATCATGGCGTCATGTATGGGGCGATCGAGATGCTGAAGGAGTGTAAAGCCCGAGGCGTAAAGCCGATCATTGGCAATGAAATGTATGTGATCAATGGCGACATCACCAAGCAGGAGCGTCGGCCTCGCTATCACCAGGTGATTTTAGCCAAAAATACTCAAGGGTATAAAAATCTCGTTAAGCTGACCACGCTTTCCCATTTGCAAGGCGTTCAGGGAAAGGGCATTTTCTCTCGCCCCTGCATTAATAAGGAATTGATCGAGCAGTATCGAGAAGGGCTGATTGTCACGAGCGCCTGCTTGGGCGGTGAAATTCCCCAGGCCATCATGCAGGGTAAGCCAGAGATCGCCCGGCGGATCGCCCAATGGTATAAAGAACGGTTTGGCGACGATTACTATCTGGAAATTCAAGATCACGGATTGCAGGAAGAGCGGATCGTCAATCCTGAAATTATCCGCATTGCCCGTGAAATGGACATTAAGCTGGTCGCCACTAACGACTCACACTATATTTCCTGCTTTGATGTAGAAGCCCATGATGCTCTGCTCTGCATCCAGACCGGAAAGCTGATCAGCGAAGAGAAGCGGCTGCGCTATACGGGGACGGAATACCTCAAATCAGCAGAGGAAATGCGCTATCTGTTCCGCGACCATCTGCCAGAGGAGGCCGTAGAAGAGGCGATCGCCAGCACCCTAGAAATTGCCGACAAGATTGAAGCCTATGACATCATGGGCAAGCCGCGTATCCCCGACTACTCGGTGCCCGAAGGCTACACCAAAGAGAGCTATCTCAAAGCAATTACCCGGCAGGGCTTGATGGATCGCTTTGGCTACGAGTCTTATGACCAGGTAGAACCCGTCTATCAAGAGCGGCTAGAGTACGAGCTGCAAATGATGCATCAGATGGGCTTCGATGCCTACTTTCTCGTGGTTTGGGACTACATCAAATATGCTCGCGATCACGGAATTCCCGTGGGGCCAGGTCGCGGCTCGGCAGCGGGTTCGCTGGTGGCTTACTCCCTAGCAATTACCAATATTGATCCGGTGCATCATGGCTTACTGTTCGAGCGGTTTCTCAATCCCGAACGCTTTTCGATGCCAGATATCGACACGGACTTTTGTATCGATCGCCGGGATGAAGTGATTAGCTACGTGACGGACAAGTATGGGAGCGATCGCGTCGCCCAAATCATCACCTACAACCGCATGACCTCAAAAGCGGTGCTGAAAGACGTGGCGCGAGTGCTGGATATTCCTTACGCCGAGTCCGATCGGATGGCGAAGATGATTCCGGTCTCGCGAGGCAAACCTGCCAAGCTGAAGACCATGATTTCGGAAGGGACGCCTGCACCAGAGTTTAAAGCCAAATACGACAATGATCCGAAGGTGCGCCATTGGCTCGATACGGCCATCAAAATTGAAGGAACCAACAAGAGCGTCGGCATCCATGCGGCAGGGGTCGTGATTTCCTCGCATCCCTTAGATGAAGTAGTGCCGCTTCAGCGAAACGCCGATGGCTCTGTATTCACGCAGTATTACATGGAGGATATTGAGGCGTTAGGGCTGCTAAAAATGGACTTCTTGGGGCTAAAAAACCTGACGATGATCCAGAAAGCGGTCGATCTGATTGCCCAAAATCAAAATATTGCGATCGACCTCGATCATTTATCTCTGGATGATCCCAAAGTCTATAAGCTCTTGTCACAGGGCAGCTTAGAGGGCATCTTTCAGCTTGAATCTTCAGGCATGCGGCAAATTGTCCGAGATCTGAAGCCTTCCGGCTTAGAAGATATTTCTTCGGTGCTGGCACTCTACCGTCCAGGGCCGTTGGATGCAGGGCTGATTCCTAAGTTCATTAACCGCAAGCATGGGCGTGAAAGAATTGAGTACGAACACCCAATCCTAGAGAGCATTCTCAACGAAACCTACGGGATTATGGTCTATCAAGAGCAGATTATGAAAATCGCTCAAGATATGGCGGGTTATTCTCTGGGGCAAGCCGATCTGCTGCGGCGCGCTATGGGCAAAAAGAAAAAGTCGGAGATGGAAAAACACCAGCAGATTTTTGTGGATGGCGCAGGCAAGAACGGCGTCAAGGCAAAGGTCGCTACCGACTTGTTTGAACAAATGGTGATGTTTGCAGAATATTGCCTGAGCTATGAAACGCCAGTTCTCACCGTTGAATATGGCGCTTTACCCATCGGTAAAATTGTCGAAAATCAAATTGAATGTACTGTTTATAGCGTCAGCAGTCACGGCTATATCTATACACAACCGATCGCCCAATGGCACGATCGCGGCAGGCAAGAAATCTTTGAGTATCTGTTAGAAGATGGCTCGATTATTCAGGCGACCAAAGATCACAAATTCATGACAGAAACGGGACAAATGCTAACGATCGATGAGATCTTTCAGCGAAATCTTGATTTAAAACGGGTGGAAGTGCGATCGCCCGTTCTTGCAGGTCGGTAATATGGGAGATAGGTTACTCAATCCTCTCAGAGGCTCTATGGTGTTTTCTCCGCCCCAACTCAAGTCGCTGCTGTCCCTAACGGACGATGAGTACTTTCTGCTGTGCCAGGCCAATCCTGACCTGAGAATTGAGCGTAACGCTAGCGGAGATTTAATGATTATGTCTCCTACAGGCGGAGAGACTGGTTACCGAAATGGCAATATTAATTTTCAGCTTGTGGGTTGGAGCCTTCAAAACCAGCAGGGCTTGGCCTTCGACTCCTCTACAGAATTCAAAATGCCTAAAGGCGCGAATTATTCTCCTGATGCAAGCTGGGTCAGGCGCGATCGCTGGAACGCCTTGACTCCAGAGCAAAAGCGTAAATTTCCGCCGCTGGCTCCCGACTTTGTGATTGAATTGCGATCGCCGTCCGATTCCATGGGCATGCTGCGCGTCAAAATGCAGGAATATATCGACAACGGCGTGCGGTTGGGCTGGCTGATTGATCCTCAAAATCGGCAGGTAGAAATTTATCGATTGGGGCAAACCGTTGAAGTATTACAAAATCCTGAGACGCTTTCAGGTGAGGATGTTTTGTCTGGCTTTGTGCTAGATCTAAAGCCGATTTTTGCAGATGTTGAGTAAGCGATTAAATTTAATTAAATACGTATGGTTAAAATTATCAGTCGTCAATCTTTAGGGATGCAATCTGTCTATGACATTGGCGTTGCGCGAGATCACAATTTTGTTTTATCTAACGGTTTAATTGCCTCAAACTGCTTTAATAAATCTCACTCGACAGCCTACGGATATGTCACTTACCAGACCGCCTATCTCAAGGCAAACTATCCGGTTGAGTATATGGCAGCGCTGCTTACCTGCAACAGCGGCGATCAGGATAAAGTGCAGAAATATATCGCCTCCTGTGTCAATATGGGCATCCAAGTGGAGCCGCCAGATATTAATCGATCGGGCGTCGATTTCACGCCGCTGCAAACCACCATTTTGTTTGGGTTATCGGCCGTGCGAAACGTGGGAGAAGGCGCGATCGAACATTTGCTACTAGCCCGTGAAGAGGGTGGCAAATTCAAATCTTTGGCCGATATTTGCGATCGCGTAGATTCTCGCACCGTCAACCGTCGAGCCTTGGAGGCATTGATTCAATGTGGCGCGCTCGATAGCTTAGAGAGCGGTGAAACCAATCGGAACCAGCTTATCCACGATCTAGAGCTGTTGTTAGATTGGGCGCAATCTCGTGCAAAGGATCGACTGATTGGGCAGGGTAATCTGTTTGATTTGATGGGGGGAGCCAGCACGACCCTCAACAAGTTTGAAACTGCGCCCAAAGCACCTGCCGTAGCCGACTATCCGCCCCAAGAAAAGTTGCGGTTGGAAAAAGAGCTTTTAGGTTTTTATATCTCAGACCATCCGCTCAAATCGATTCAGCAGGCGGCTAGAGTGCTGGCACCCATTAATCTCAGCGATTTAAACGAAAAACCTGATAATGTCATGCTGAGCGCGATCGCTATGGTCAGCACGATTAAACCGATCGTGACGAAGCGCGGTGACAAAATGATGGCGCTGCAAATTGAAGACCTGAGCGGACAGGTCGAAGCCGTTGTCTTCCCCAAATCCTTTGAACGGATTGGAGAACTCTTGCAGGTCGATGCGCGGCTGATGCTGTGGGGAAAGGTGGATAAGCGAGACGATCGCACCCAATTTATCATCGAGGACGCAGAACCGATTGACGATGTCTGTATGGTAATGGTGGATTTAGAGCCACAAATTGCCGGAGATGTGGTAAAGCAACATCACTTGCGCACGGTATTGCTAGAACAGCGTGGCGAAGAAGAGAAGAGCAAAATTCCTGTGATTGCAGTGATTACGGGGGGCGATCGCCGTGAACTCGTTCGTCTAGGCGCACAGTTCCGCGTTCAAGACCATCAGGCAACGGTAAGTGCGCTTACCAAGGCAGGCTTCCAAGCCCGAACCGAAACGCTTGTTCGTGCCTCTTAAGTCCATTGCTCAATTCACCTAACTCACTTGAATTCAACAGTTTGTAATGCCAACGCCAACTTGTGAGAGTTTAGGATGAGAGTATCTGCATTTCTCTCTGCGCGCCCTGCGTTTTTGTTATGACAACTTCTTCAACGCTCCCTTCATCATCCCTGGCAACGTTGGCACACCAAACTCGGAAAGCCGCTCGGCAGCTGGCAGTTCTGCCTACCGAGACACGCGATCGGGCACTTGAGGCGATCGCCCTTGCTTTAGAAACCCATGCCACAGAGATTTTGGCTGCCAATCAGCTCGACTGCGAAACCGCTTTAGCAGAAGGCTTAGCCAAGCCGCTCTACGAACGGTTAAAGCTGAATGCAGAAAAGCTAAAAGGCGCAATCGCCGGGGTGCGCGATCTGAGCAGATTGCCTGATCCGGTTGGCGTCACCCAAATTCACCGAGAGCTAGATGCAGGGCTAGTGATGCAGAGAGTCACCTGTCCCCTAGGGGTTTTGGGCGTAATTTTTGAGTCTCGTCCAGATGCGCTCGTGCAAATTGCCTCCTTAGCAATCAAGTCTGGCAATGGGGTAGTTCTCAAAGGCGGTAAAGAGGCAATCCGCTCTTGCGAAGCCCTAACGCGAGCCATTCACCAAGGTCTTGCTCAGGTCGGCATCGATGCATCTGTTGTGCGGCTTTTGACTACGCGCGAAGAAACGATCGCGTTGCTGAAACTGGATCAGGAAGTCGATCTGATCATTCCCAGAGGCTCAAATGCATTCGTTCGGTTTGTGCAAGACAATACCCGTATTCCAGTCTTGGGTCATGCTGACGGCATCTGTCACCTCTATATTGATCAATCTGCCGATTTGTCCCAAGCAGTCGCGATCGCCCTTGATGCTAAAACACAGTATCCTTCTGCCTGTAACACCATTGAGACACTGCTGGTGCATCAAGCCATTGCGCCTCAAGTTTTGCCTGATCTAGCTACCGCATTACAGGATCGGGGAGTGGAGTTGCGGGGTGACGATCGCACCTGCAAAATCATTAACCTTGCTTCGGTACAGGATGCGACCGAGGCTGACTGGGCAACCGAATATAGTGATTTGGTGCTGTCTATCAAAGTCGTGGATTCATTGGCCGATGCAGTTCTCCACATCAACACCTACGGCTCTCGTCATACCGAGGCGATCGTCACAGAAGACCGTCAAGCTGCCGCAGAATTTATGGCACAGGTCGATGCCGCTGGAGTGTTTCACAACTGTTCTACTCGCTTTGCAGATGGCTTCCGCTACGGCTTTGGGGCAGAAGTCGGCATTAGCACCCAAAAAATGCCGCCTAGAGGGCCGGTTGGCTTAGAAGGCTTGATCACCTATAAATATCAAGTGGCTGGCAATGGGCATGTTGCCGCAACCTATAGTGGCTCAGACGCCAAACCTTTTACCCACAGAGATTTAGGGATTGCCTAACCGGGAGATGAATTGATTTTGAAAGAGATTGGTTTGCTAGATACACTTCATCTCACAGGCATTCGAGCCTATGGCTACACCGGGCTGCTGCCTGAAGAACAAAGCTTAGGGCAATGGTTTGAGGTAGATCTAACGTTGTGGGTCGATCTGGCTAAGCCAGGAAAAAGCGATCGCATCGAAGACACGTATGACTATCGAGAAGATGTTAAATCTATTCAAGAGCTGATTCGAACTGCCCGATTCTGTCTGATCGAAAAGCTGGTCGATACGATCGCCCAGCATGTTCTTGCTTCTGGGCGAGTAGGACAAGTTCGGGTGCGATTGACCAAAGTGAGTCCGCCTATTCCTGATTTTAGCGGTAAGGTTTCAGTAGAAATTACGCGAACTCTTTGATCTCTCTCTAATCTCTCTCTAAAGGAAGAGGCATAAACAGATAGATTTTGAGTAGACACTGCTTTGCATACTTTGTAATTTACGACACTTTTTTGACTTAAGTCTTGAGTGAAATGCTCTCCATAGAACCCTCACTCTGTGCAGCTTCTGCGAAAATACCTATGCTTTAAGAAATATTTACGTTCAAACAATGAAAACCTGTTAGACTTGGAAGCAATTTGGATTGTAAGCCTTGATTTGGCAGGATCAGGGTTTTAAATTGCAAGGGTGTTACGTATGCGAAGAACAAGTCAGTACAGATCGGCAGCAGGGCATTGCTAATCCGATCGCACATTTATTTACTGCCTATCTCATTCAGTTAGCCTTTGTTGCGCTTAGCTGCCCATCCTATTGGGCTGCTTGTCACAATGAGCTGAGGGTTACGTTATTGAACAAGCTGAAAGACGTGCTTTAGAGTAATCAGAGGTCAATTACCTCAACCTCAAGACTGCTCAAGTCAGCGCTTTGGGTTGGGCCTTAGCAGGAGTGATCAATGTCAGAAGTTATTATCCAAGCGAATACGCAAGGTACAACGCAATTTGGATTGCAGGTTATCAACGAGCAACCTGCAACACTGAGCCAAGATTCAGCAACTACGCCCGTAACCGTTACCGGAGGTAGTGGAGCGGCCTCTTTTAGAGTTACCTCCGCTGAAACTACCACAGCCTACCGGGTACAGACGGGTTCAGGCAACAATACTGTTGTTACAGGGGCAGGCGAGGACACGCTATTTGGTGGAATCGGTAGCGATACCCTAGATGGCGGCGCAAGTGATGACCGCATGAATGGCGGCGCAAACAACGACTCTCTCTTGGGTGGAGCCGGGAGTGACACCCTTTATGGCAATGCAGGCAATGATTCAATTGAAGGCGGGCTAGGGAATGACACCGTGAACGGTGGCCCTGGCGACGACACCGTTAGCAGTGGTGCAGGTAACGACTCAGTACTGGGTGCTGCGGGTAATGACATCTTACGCGGCGATGCTGGCAATGACACCCTAAGAGGGGGAGCTGGGAATGACTCTCTTGTGGGCGGCGGCGGCAACGATGTGCTGATTCCTGGAGCAGGTCAAGATACCCTTAATGGCGGTGGCGGTAACGATCGCTTCCGTTTTGAAGGCGATACCAGAGTGGGCAACAGCAGTCAGCTCAACCGAGTTGCAGGTTTCTCCTCTGGTGGCGATGTCATTGAGATCAGCAGGAGATTGCTTCCGGGTTCGGGCTTACGTCCGGGTGTACTCAGCGAAGATGATTTTCAGATTGTTAACGGAATTAGTTCGTCTGATTCCACTGCAAAACTTGTGTATGACAGCGGGACAGGTATCCTATACTACAATCCCTCACAAGAGGGTGCAGAGAATGTACCGCTCTTGCAGCTGAATGGAAGCCCTAACGTTTCCGCAGAGGATTTTAGGGTGTTCTAAGCACCGTTTGGGATACTCGATGAGTCCTGAGTTTCCCTTTCCCTAATTTTACAGTTCTGGTTTCATAGTTCTGGTTTCATAGTTCTAATCTCACAGTATTGAGTTGTGCAACTACGTCTTCACGAATTGCACTACAACTTGGGGCATGTGCTGCACCAGCAGGGTGATCTCGCGGGTGCAGCTGCATGTTTTAAACAAGTCTTGGCGATCGATCCGAGTTATATCAACGCCCACAACAGTTTGGGGGTTGTGCTAGATGAGCAGGGTCAGCAAGATGCAGCCGTTTCTCACTATCGGCAGGCAATTGCTCTCGACCCTAGCTACATCAAGGCGTATAACAACCTGGGCTGCTCTCTGGCGAAGCTCAATCGCGGGGATGAAGCGATCGCAACTTATAGACAGGCGATCGCGCTTCAGGGCAATTGGGCCATCTTGCACAACAATCTAGGGCAGGTTCTAGTTGAGCGAGATGCTACAGCAGCCATTGCGGCCTATCGTCGAGCGATCGAACTTGAACCCACTCTGGCACTGGCGCATCATAATTTAGGCAGAGCGCTGCAATTGCAAGGGCAGCACCAATGGGCGATCGGTCACTTTCAGCAGGCCATTCAACTTCAAAATGATTCCCACGATGCCAAAGGCAAGACAGCCGCGCAAGTCAAAAGCGTGGCGCTTGCGTTTAGCGATGGGGCTTCATCCTGGATGGCTCTGGGTCAGTGGGATCTGGCGTTTGCTTGGCTGCGGCAGGCGATCGAACCTGACCTGAGCAGGGTTAAAGCCTACTGCGACTGGGGTGCTCAACTGCCAGCCTCAGACGAGCTGAGCCAAGCTAGAATTAGCTGTGCTCAATTTCTTCGGATGCTGCTGCAAGCTGATTCTGCAAACTCCACCTATTCCACAGATCCCCAACCCTCTCTCCAAACTTCCCTGGTCAAAACTTATTTTCACTTGGGCAATGTGCTCACGGCCTATGGTGGTGAAGGGCAATATCAACAGGCCGAAAAGTACTATCAGCAAGCGCTCAAACTTCAGCCTACCCACCCAGACCTGCTGTTGAAACTAGCAAATTGCCTGACGCAACAGAAGCGATTGAATGCAGCCCTTTTGGTTTGTCAGCTAGCGTTAACCCTTGAGTCACATCAGCCCCTGTTCTACGCGCAGATGGGCAGCATTTTAGAGCAACAGCAGCAGTGGCAAGCCGCGATCGATTACTACCAACAGGCGTTGCAGATTAGTCAAAAGATGAGCCAAAAGGCGAGCCAAAAGGCAGCAATCATAGGACAGCAGACCCTAAACTCTTCTGCTCAACGGCCATTTCAAGCACAGAATAGCTCGACCGATCGCCCCATCGGCACTTACCTCACCACGCAACAATGGCATCGCTCAAACCCAGAGCAAGGTCGCTACATCGCTCTTTCCCCGCTTTCTGATTCCCCGCTTTCTGATTCCCCTAAGTCTTCTCTTTCGCCTTCCGCACTGCCTGCTGCCTGCGCCGGACTCAACTGCTCTCCTTGTCTTCAACAGATCTTCGATCGCTTCAAGCTGGCTCACCTAGGCCACGGCATTCATACCTATGCCAATCCATTCGAGTCTGCTGTTTATACAGAGCCGTTATTTACCGCAATTCTAACCAAGGGGCAGGCTTGGGCCATGCCGCAGCAAAATTCCTGGCAAATTTGCAACGCGATCGCTATTCTCACGCCCGATCGTGATCTGTTGGCAGACTTGTCGCAAGATTACCCTGGAAAACTACCCGGATGCCAGCACGCCCATGCCGATCGCCATCGCATTTTTAGTGAAAAGATCGCTCCGCCAGAGCCAATCCGGGGAAGCGTGGCGGCACTGACGGGCTTATCGGGGCACAACTACTTTCACTGGATAGTGGATATTCTGCCGCGTTTAGAGCTGCTGCGGCAATGCGGTATCGCATGGGACACCATCGATTGGTTTTGGATCAACAATATTGATCAGCCGTTTCAACAACAAACCTTAGCAGCGCTGGGAATTCCTTTAGAAAAAGTCTTGGTGAGCGATCGGCATCCCTTTATTCAGGCAGACTCCCTCATCGTTCCTTCGTTTGCAGGGCATCTAGGCTGGTCAGAGCCTTGGGCACTAGAGTTTCTCAGGCAAAAATTTCTGCCTCTTGCGGCCTCTAGCAGCAGAAATTTGCCAAAACGTATCTATGTCAGCCGAACTCAAGCCCACCATCGACTTGTTTTAAATGAAGCTGCGGTGCTGCAACAGCTTCTGCCTTTAGGGTTTGTGTCGGTAACGCTAGAAAACCTCAGTTTTGCAGAGCAGATTGCTCTATTTGCCCAAGCGGATGTCATCATTGCTCCCCACGGTGGCGGCTTGACCAATATCCTGTTCTGCCGCCCTGGCACCACGATCGTAGAGCTAGTTGCGCCAAGCTATATTCGCCATTACTACTGGGTCATCAGCCATTATCTCAAGCTACAGTCCTATCTGTTAGCAGCCGCAGGAGTGACCTGTTATCCCATTCGGCAACTCATGTATCCCAGCCCGCTAACTGAAGATATTTGGGTTGATTTAGACGCGTTAAAAATACTGCTGAGCAAATTAAGCTTGGCCTAAATGATGCCAATTAACAAAAAATGAGTTAGCCTACAGCCTATGTTCAAATTGTCTCTCTTCCATTTCAGATCCATTTCAGACAGTCTCTCATTAGACGATCGCAACTTGGCGTAACTTGAGGCTTTGCGGTGTGATCCTAAAATCCTCAACCTGTCTTGCAGGACAAACTTGCCTCTCTCTTGCTCCACCTGTTTGCTTCATTCACTGAGTCGGTGTCTCTGCCCCCAATCTGAGTGATTTTTGAGTAATTTATGGTTACAACTCACTTAAGTGATGCGATCGCAATTTGTGAACAAGCCCTAACAAGGGAGGCAAACATCAGTGATGCCTGTCAGCGCTTGGGTCATATCTTGCAAGGAATGGGCAAATTTCAAGAGGCTGTATCTTGGCATACCTATGCTTTGCAGCAACAGCCAAATCTTGCCACAGTCTATGCCGATTTGGGTAAGCTCCAAGCCAGTCAGCAACAGTGGCAGCAGGCGATCGCCCTTTGCGAAAAAGCCTTGCAGCTTGACCCCAACAATCCAGAACTCTGTCGCCATTTGGCAAGCCTGTATGGGCGCGTGGGTCAACAGGCTGAGGCTGCGCTGTATCGCTATCGAGCTGTGACGTTAAACCCCCGTTGGGCAAACCCCAAAAATCAGTTAATTCTGGGCAATACGCTCTTCGCTGAAGGCAAATTGGAAGAAGCGATCGACTGCTATCAACGCGGCATACAGCTCCGTCCTAACTTTTACGAAGCCTACTACAACTTAGGCGTAGCTCTAGCCGAACAGGAGCAATGGCAGAAAGCACATACTGCTTTTCTTCAGGCTCTAGAGATTAATCCTGATCATGGCGCTTCTTGCTATGGGCTAGGCAAACTAGCCGAGCGCCAAGGCAACACAGCAGAGGCATTGAGCTATTACGAGCGATCGGCCACGCTTGATCCCAATGCAGCCGATGCCCATTATGCTTTGGGTACTCTCTTACTCAATCTACGCCAATGGCACAATGCCGAGGGCGTCTGCCGCCATGCGGTTGAACTCAATCCCAACTTTTCTTGGACGTACCATAATTTAGGCTATGTGCTGCTCAAGCTTAATCGCTGGACAGAAGCGGCGATCGTCCTGCGTCAGGCCATCGCGCTCAATCCTGATTCTGCTTGGAGCTACTATCACTTAGGAACGGCTCTATCGCGCCAAGCCTTGTCCCGCGAAGCAGCATTAGATCAAACTTCGCTGCATCTGCCCCACCCGTGGCAAGAGGCTATTGCAGCCTTTCTGTCGGCCATTCAGCTTCAGTCCGATTTGGCAGGCGTCTATACTCACCTTGGCAGAGCCTTGCGGCATCAGCTTCACGCAGAAGGTCGAGAAGCAACGCTACGGTTCTGCCAATCCATTCAGTTGGGGCATTCTGGCTTTTATGCTCAAGTCGCCCGTAATTTAGCTCAGGTGCAGCAGTTTGATGGGGCGATCGTCTTCTGGGATCTGGCGCTTTCTGGCCGATCGCATCTGGCGAATCTAGCGCAGGAAAATCTGACGGAATCAGACATCTTGGTGCTTCAGCAACAGCAGGCTCAGTCGACAGCTGGCAAACAGCAAATGGATGCCACTATTGCCAGTCATAGATTAGAAATTCAGCAGCAGCCCCATGCGGATTGGCTCTATACGCAATTGGGAAATCTCTTGGCTGATCAGGGGGAAACAGAAGAAGCGATCGCTCTGCATCGTCAAGCTGGGCAGCTGAGGGGTTGGCACTATGCAGCTGAGCGCCACTATCAGTTCACGCACGATTGGTTTACTTACAATATTTCCGTTTGGGCAACGTATCTTGAGCCATTTGCCCATTTGCCTCAGGTGCGAGCGCTAGAAGTGGGCAGTTTTGAAGGGATGTCGGCTTGCTGGTTGCTAGATCACATTTTGACGCATCCCCTCTCAACCCTCACCTGTATCGATCAGTATTTTCAGGAAGCCTTTGAGTTCAATGTGGCTCAGACAGGCGCGGGCGATCGCCTGAACCAACTAACAGGAGATTCCCATAAAGTTTTGGCTACTCTGGTTCCCGAAACCTATGACATCGTCTATATTGATGGCTGTCACTTGGCAAGCCATGTCCAGATAGATGCACAGCTTTCTTGGAAATTACTCAAGGCTGGGGGCGTACTGATCTTTGATGACTATAAATGGACAGATCCAAATCATCCTGGACAAGATACCCAGTTAGGCATTGATGCATTCATTAACTCTGTTGGTAATCAAGCGACGATCGTACATCAGGACTATCAAATCATTATCCAAAAGTTAAGAAAAGCCCATCTCTTCCGCGAGTCTGTCACGTCTCTAGAAGAATATAGGTCTAGAAGAATTTAAGCTCATGAGTCAGATCCTTTTTTAGTAGAAAATCCAATGAAAAGCTATTCACTAAAGTTCAAATGCCGCTGTCTCGGTTGATACCTTTTTGTGTTTCTATTCTTTGAACCATGCTCAATCCTATCCAGCGCTATTTTCCCAAATTGCACCGTTTGTTCTCTACCGCTTCTGAAAACTCTGATTTTGAGACTGAGCCTTTAGAGCCTCAATCTTCGGGGCAAGCGGTGCAGATACATCCAGTCTCAGAGGCATCTGGCTCTCTGGGGAAGAAAGCAGAAGTTTTGCCGTTGTCGTTGCTGACGCTAGAGGTGTCAGAACTGCTGGCCGAAGGGCAAGCCTTATCGAGGCAAGGACAATCTCAAGAAGCGATCGCATACTACCGCCGTGCGGTTCATCTTGAGCCAACTTTAGGCCAAGCTCATCAGTTGCTGGCAGAGGCGTTAAGCCAACAGGGTGACTTAGCTGAATCCGCCCTACATTACCGTCAAGCAATTGAGCTATCGATCGCTGAAAACTCATCCTTTGTCGAAGAGGTGCAGGGTGTTACAGGGATGCAGGGTGTTACAGGGATGCAGAGTACAGAATCACCATCTGCCGTTTTGCCAGAAGCCCCAACCTCCCCAAATATTGAAGAGAAATTAGCAGAAAAGCATCCGCCAGAAGAAGATGTGCCTTGGTTTGAGCAAGCCGCCTTTTACTTGCAGCAGGGCGAAGTCTTGTGTCATCAGCGAAATTGGATAGCGGCTGCTACAGCAAGCGCCCAAGCGATCGCTTTGCTAGAGCCAGATTTAGCAGCCGCCTATATTGCAGCAGGATGGGCATGGCAAGAGCAGGGCGAGTTCGTTACCGCAGAGCAGATGTATGAAAAAGCGATCGCCATCCAACCTATTTCTGCCGTAGCCCATGCCCGATTAGCAAGTGTTTACGCTCAGCAGCAATGCTTTTCCCAAGCGGCTACCTTCTACGAAAAGGCGATCGCCCTTGACCCAACTTTTGCCGGAGCTTACTGGAAACTAGCCCAAGTCTGGCAGCAAATGGGTGAAGCTGAAAATGCTGCTGTCTGCTGCTACCAAGCCTTGCTGCTCCAGCCAAGCTGGGCTACTGCCGATGAATATGTCAACTTGGGGGAACGCCTCTGTCGCCAAGGAAAACCAGACTGGGCCGTAGCTTGCTATCGGCAGGCCGTAACGCTGGGAGCCGGAACAGCAGCCTACTACGGATTAGGCGAAGCGTTGGGGCAGCAGGGAAACTGGACTGCGGCAGCCGAGGCGCATCGGCAAGGGACGTTTCAAGACCCGCTCAATCCCCAGTTTCATGCAGGGTTGGGGCAAGCTTTCATGGCGCTTGGGCATTACCTAGAGGCTGTTCAGTGCTATCAGCAAGTCATACAGCTTGCGCCCCATCAAATTTTGGGACATGAAGGGCTGCGCGATGCCTGGATCAAGCTCGATCGCGAAATAGAAGCCTTGCCCTGTTACCAGACGCTCGCGGCGCTCCAGCCCGATTCCAGCAGGGCACAGCATGAGTGGGGAGATGCATTGAATCGGCTTAATCGCTGGTCAGATGCGGTTTTAGCTTTTCGGCGGGCGATTGCTCTCAATCCTGAGTTTTCTTGGTCACACAATAACCTGGGCGATGCGCTGATGCACCTGGGAGAGTGGGCAGAAGCCGCCACAGCCTTTCGACAAGCCATTGTGCTTCATCCTGGTTTTCACTGGTCTCATTACAATCTGGGTGAAGCTCTTGCCCAGCAGCAGCAGTGGGATGGTGCCATTGAAGCTTACCGCCATGCGTTAGAGTTAGACCCCAATCTGGCTGAGGCTCAACAAAAACTCAGCGATGCCCTCCGGCTGCGCGCTAAGCAAGACTTGACTGAAGCCTTAGAGTTCTACTATCAGGCGATCGCCGAAAATCCTGATGAAGTGCAGAACTACCACAAAGCCCTCGACATCCAGCCCGACGCAGATTTGTATGTGGGCTTAGCCGATGCTTTGCTGCGACAAAAGCGAATTGACGGAGCGATCGTCTTCTACCAAACAGCGCTTCAACTTCAGCCCGATCACCCGATGGCTGCTGTTCAGCTTAAGGAAGCGCTAAAACGCAGTCATCGAAAGGGTTTCCGCACCTATCAGGTGGGTATCAGCAGTCCTGATCATCTCTACGCTTACTGGCTAGAGCACAACGCTCCCAGCCAAGATGACCTGGCCAACTTTGTCAAAGCAGTCTCGACCTTTGCCTATCGACCGCTCATTAGTATTGTCATGCCGACGTACAATACTCCCGCCATATTCTTGCAGGAAGCGATCGAATCTGTTCTCAGCCAAGTTTATCCCCATTGGGAACTCTGTATTGCCGATGATGCTTCTCGATTACCCCATGTTGCAGCGCTGTTAAAGCAATATGCCGCTCAAGACAGCCGCATTAAGGTTATTTCTAGAACGCAAAATGGTCATATCTCGGCAGCATCCAACTCAGCGCTAACCTTGGCCACAGGAGAATTTATTGCCCTCCTCGACCATGATGATGTCCTCACTCCAAACGCACTTTATGAAATGGTCAGTCTGCTAAATCAGCATCCTGATGCAGACATGATTTATTCAGATGAGGACAAGCTGAATGAGCAAGGAGAGCGCATCTATCCCTACTTTAAACCTGACTGGTGCCCAGATTCATTTCTAGCAAGGATGTACACTTGCCACTTTGGGTTATATCGTCGCGCGTTGGTCGATCGCATTGGCGGATTTCGCCTCGGCTACGAAGGCAGTCAAGACTACGACTTGGTTTTGCGGTTCACTGAGCAAACCGATAAGATTTTTCATATTCCTAAGATTCTTTACCACTGGCGAATGCACGCAGAGTCTGCCGCAGGGGGTGTCGAGGCTAAGCCCTACGCCTATGAAGCCGCCAAACGAGCGTTGGCAGATGCTCTAGAGCGACGCAATGAACCCGGAAAAGTGATCGGTAACACTAGATTTCCAGGTGCATACACGGTTCGTTATCATATCGCCGATCGTCTAACTGATTATCCAAAAGTTAGCATCATCATTCCTAGCCGCAATCTCGGTTCTGTGCTCGATCGCTGTCTACAGTCCATCTTCAGTAAGAGTACGTATCCCAACTACGAAGTGATTGTAATTGACAATGGCAGCAATGAGAGCGAAGCGTTAGAAACGATCGCCAATTGGCAAAGGCATCAGCCCCAGCGATTCAAAAGTTATAAGTTTAATGTTCCCTTTAATTTTTCTCGCATCAATAACTTTGCCGCCAAGAAGGCGCGCGGTAGCTACCTCCTGTTTCTCAACAACGATACAGAAGTCATTGTCCCAGATTGGATTGAAGCCATGGTCGAACAGGCTCAGCGGCAATCTATTGGCGCTGTAGGCGGGCTGCTGCTCTACCCAGACAGTACAGTTCAACATGCAGGAGTCTTACTGGGCATCCAGGGAATTGCGAATCATGGTCATCGATACTTTGAGGCGCATACACCCGGATATTTCACTCAAATTGCAACTGTTAATAACTACTCTGCTATTACGGCAGCCTGCCTGATGTGCCGTCGAGAAGTATTTGAGCAGGTGGGCGGCTTTGATGAGCAGTTAGCTGTTGCTTATAATGACGTAGACCTTTGCCTCAAGATGGTTCAAACTGGCTATCGCAACGTTTACTTACCGCATGTTCAGCTTTATCACCACGAATCTCGCAGCCGTGGATATGAGAAAACTTCCGAAAAGATGCAGCGGCTTAAGCAAGAGTCTGAACTAATGCGGAAACGTTGGGGAAAGAAGCTGGAGTCTGATCCTTGCTATAACCCTAATCTAACTAAAGAAACAGAGGATTATGAGCTAAACATCCCAGGCTGCTTGTCTATTGGAATTACACAAGTGACCCAATCTCATGCTGTCTCGGAATGGTTGGCGGGATGGTCAATTGATACACCCGTACAGGGAAAGAACTATAAAGTTGGCTTGCCGATTAGAGGCTGGGTGATTGGTCAACACTCTGATGCGATCGCGATCGAAGTGGTTCACAATAACCAAGTTATTTACAAGTTAGCGATCGATGTCTACCGCCCAGATGTGAAAGAAATTTATGCTCACCACGCTAAATCAGGACGGAGTGGTTTCTCTGGAATGATCAATTGTGCTGATGTTGACGTTCCTAATGAAGTTGTGTTGCAGGTAGTTCTTGCAGATCAAAAGCGTGTCTATTTGGGAACCATTCATTCCCAAATGTTGACTTAACAGATGAATCTTGAAGTCTAGCCCTGTAAAACAGCTTTAGCCATATTTATATTAGCCATATTTATAAAGGCTAATGATGCCAGCAGCAGCCGTACTGCCATCGTCAAAGACAGCATCCAAAGTAATTTCTGTTTCTCCAGAAAAACTTCTCAGATCTAAATGAGTCTGATAACCACAATTAGAGAATTTTAAGTCGTAAAAGTGTGCTTTGATGACACCGGGTCGAGGAATGCAAATAGGAGTTTCGGCAATCACCGTTTGACGACTCATAAAACGCATGGCGGTAGGCTGAACCTGCTTGCCAACTAGCCAACCTCTAACTTCAATCACCCCACCTTCAAATCGAGCATCTAGTTTTGGCGCATCAATCCAACCCCATCTCAAACACTCAGAATAGTTTTGACAAAGGTTAGCAACCCGTAAAATCTCGATCGATTGCTGCCCACGAATCTGGCTCATTACCTTTCGACTCAATCTTACTGGAGAAGCTAATCCCAATTTAGCCATAATTCCTTTTTGTTTGGTAGAAACATCAAGTGCAGGCACAAAATCTTTTTTGATCTCAAAATCCTTAACCCATTCATTAAAGTGCAACCCTTGAGTTAAAACCTTTTCGTTTAAGACTTTCTCATCAGAAGGAGATTGATCTGAATGAGATGGACTCTTTAAGGCTTCAGGTTGTTCAAGATTAGACGGTAAGCCTTCATTTCCTTGAAAATTATCCAAACCTGTTAACTCATCCATAAATTCTTATCACCTACAGAATTTTCAAGTCAGAAAATATCTCAAATCGGTAATTTGCAACGCAGACTACGATCGCAGCGTCATCTAAACGACATCAACAAACCTATCACCTTCCAATCATTTTTTCCAACCATTATAGAAGCTATATTTTAAGGATTCAGCTATAGTGATCAACCTTTAGAGACATTAAACTCACACCTTTGGCAAGAGGCAGTTTCTGTAAGATGACATCATGCTAATAGAGACGCAAGGGAGAAGACTTATGTCTCAAAACATGGCTGAACCATTACAACCCAAGCAACATCAGGAGCAAACTCCTGGTTTAGAGTCTGAAATGACTCCTTTACCCCAGTTTGAGCCTCACGATTATGGTGGCAGAGGAAAATTAGAGGGAAAAATTGCGCTGATTACGGGTGGCGATAGTGGAATTGGTCGTGCAGTCGCCGTTGCGTTTGCTAAAGAAGGCGCAGACATCGCGATCGTTTATCTTGACGAGCACAGCGATGCTGAGGCAACGAAGCAGAAAATTGAAGCAGAGGGACGGAGATGTCTGACCATAGCAGGTGACATTGGTGACGAGCAGTTTTGTCAGCAGAGCATTGAGAAAACTGTTACTCAATTGGGGCATCTCAATATCTTGATCAACAATGCTGCTGAGCAACATCCTCAGGAAAGTATTGAGCAAATCAGTGGGGAGCAACTGGAGCGCACTTTCCGTACTAACATTTTCTCCATGTTCTACTTAACCAAGGCAGCGCTTCCCTATTTAGCCGAAGGCAGTACCATTATCAACACAACTTCTGTCACGGCTTACAAAGGCAATGCTCAACTTTTAGATTATTCAGCGACCAAAGGCGCGATCGTTGCTTTCACGCGATCTCTATCACAATCTTTGATTAAGAAAGGGATTCGGGTGAACGGTGTTGCACCAGGCCCTATCTGGACTCCTCTCATTCCCTCTACCTTCCCAGAAGAAAAAGTCGAAAAATTTGGTGCGCAAGTACCAATGCAACGGTCTGGGCAACCTGAAGAGGTCGCGCCAAGCTATGTGTTTTTAGCGTCTGATGATTCTTCATATATGGCAGGACAAATCCTTCACCCTAACGGTGGAGATGTGATCAATGGCTAGCTAGCAGGTAGTCGGCATTTTTCAAAGATCACTTTAGGAAGGCTTGAGAGAGCATTTTTAGGGTGATCTTTATTATCGAAGATCTAAACTGCACTCTCCTTATTTAGGCTGAAGTCACTATCCTTCATAAGATTGATGGAAATACTAATCGGTAACGTCAATCTAGATGTAGAGGCGCACGAGCAGCGTCCATAGGAAAAGAAGTAGGAGAACACGATGGTATCTACACTAGATGACGTTAAGAGAGCTTCGATCGCCACTAAATTGGCAAACATGAAGCTTGTTCAAGAATTTTTGATTGAGAATGAGCAAGCGCTCAGCACTCAGATTTCTGATCAAAAGATTCAAGAGCGTTTGCACAAGATGCTAGAAGACGATCGTAAAAATCTGGGGATTTTGGAAACCGTAATTGTGCAATATGGCGTCTCTTCAGAGCCGACTGAGAACGTAGCAGAAGAAACTGAAAAGCTCTCTGACCTCATGTCTGGTACCAAACTATCCCTTTATGAAAAGGTTTTCCAGCATGAGCTGATGAAACACCAGCAAGTTATGTCTGGGCTGGTTGTTCACAAGGCAGCACAGAAAGTAGGGGCAGATG
The DNA here is from genome assembly GCA_016208305.1 of Oscillatoriophycideae cyanobacterium NC_groundwater_1537_Pr4_S-0.65um_50_18. Lineage (GTDB taxonomy): Bacteria > Cyanobacteriota > Cyanobacteriia > Elainellales > Elainellaceae > Drouetiella. The sequence goes on from JACQYI010000006.1 coordinate 87,164, forward strand.
TTGAAGTTGCTATTACTCCACTTAACACTGTCAACTTTGAGAATCGTGCACACCAAGAGCAGCTTAAAGGTGTTCTAGAAGTTTTAGGGGTGCGAGAACTTACAGGTCAAGAAGCCGATCAAGGTTTATGGGCTAGGGTTCAAGATGCAGTAGCTGCAATATCGGGGGTTGCAGGCAGTGTTGTCACGCAGTCTTCTGATATGTCAGACATGAAAGTGCAAGACATCATTCGGGCAGACCACACGAAAGCCAATGTCTTGTTTGCTGAGATCGAGTCTAGTAACAGTCCTCAAAAGACTCAGGAGTTTTTTGGGCAACTCTACAAGGATCTGACAGTTCATGCAGAAGCTGAGGAGCAAGTTGTCTATCCGGCTGTTCGCCCCTTTTATGGTGAAGACCACACTCAAGAACTCTACAGTGAGCAAGCTGAGATGAAAGAGATGCTGGACAGGCTGAAAGGCATGGATCCTGCCTCACCCGCATTTAAGGATACAGTTAAGCTTTTGAAAGAAGCTGTTCTGGATCACGTTCGCCAAGAGGAAAGCACGATGCTGCCTGCGATCGGCAAAAACTTCTCAGATCAAGAATCTCAGCGGCTTGCTACTGAATTTAAAAGTGCTAAGAGCCGTCTTCAACAAGAGATATCTGCTTCGATGAACTAAGACTAACTGCCTTAGTGAGTCTTTAAGTCAATCTCTGTGCCGCTCAGCGAGATATTAGTTACAACACGCTATGAAGTCATTTCTAGGGGCAATATACTCTGCCTCTAGAAATTTTTTTGTGTAAATCCTTGAAAATTTTTGAGCAATTAAAATATATTTTCTGGCCGTATTTCCACGTAAAAGATAATCAAAAATTGAACTCTTACTTTAGATAAAAAAATGCTGTTTAACAGCTCTTTCGTGGGAGATCAGGAGACAAATTTGGGAAAGCTTATATCTAGAAGTGACCATTACAAAGGTTGAGTAACGGCATCAAAGATTTGATGCTTTGTCTACCCCCTGATGGTTTTCAAACAAATTCCCTCACAGCAGATCCAATACTATGACTCCCAAAAGTAATAAGACCCAATTCCCCGTCTGGAAATTTTTGACTCAACCTATATTTGATGCCAAAGTGCCTTTTATCTTAAGTCCTAAGCAGTTTTGGCATGTTCACCAAATTGGATATTTAGAGCGTTGCTGGAGAACAGTTTATCGGCCTGAAGAGAACTTCCATAGCTAACAGTTTTAGCTAGTCTCAATATGCTCTAACTAATCTGAAAGAAGGACTTTTAAATTTGATTGTTATTTCAGAAAGACCTCGTCAGATTGTTAAATATAATTTATTTTGTAAGGGCGTGACTACATGCCCTTACGCACTTTTGCTGTTTAATTTCATGCTGTAAGCATCCTTACCGATTAGCGTTGTGTCATTTCTATCGAGAAATGTTAGATAGAACGTGCCAACCAGCGGAGCCTTAATACAAAGTGAACCTTAATACAAAGTGAACGTTAATGTAGGGTGAGCTTCAACACAGGGCGGGCGATTAGAGCATTAGTTGCAGTCAGTATCATTTGCCGATCGCATTGCCCCTAGCAAAGTTTGCACAATCACACAGCGCTTGACTCCTGTAGTCGGAGGTACAGTTACGGTGATCTTAAGCCCCTGCTGATCAAGCGTTGGACTCTTGATATTGCCGTTTGAATCAAACTCAAGGCTGGCAATATTGGTTGCACCGTTCTTTGCCTGTAAGCTCACCATATTTGCACTCAACTGACCATTACCAATGGCGTCTGTCAACCCCAAAGCTGTAATGGAGGGTGGCGCAGCAGCGACATTAAATACCACCGTTTGGGCTTGCTTGCTACGAAGAGCTTGCGCCTGAGTCTGCCGCAGCACCTGAGAAATTTGATCTCTAGCGGCATTAGCCCGCCGAGTGTTCATAAAGGCAAGCCACCCTGGAGCGGCGATCGCGGCCAGCACGCCAATAATGACCAGAACTGTGATCATCTCCACCAAGGTATAACCCGATGTGGAATGCTGACGGGGAAATTTACGCATCATGTTTCTAACTCCACTAGTTTTAACTCCAATCAGTAGGTGAGGCTAGGTAACTGACGATGAGGCAACCCGATCACATCTTGGTAGGGTCATCTAATTTAAGACTTAGCCAGCAAAAACCCTAGTTTGAAGGTCTTTTGGTCAAAACACCTCGACTGAGAACACGGGTTTCCAACGCCGGAAGAAATCCATCTCCGGTGATTCCAGGCCGACCATCAGAATTTCCTCTCAAATACAAAAGGACATCCTGGTTTACGCCTATATCTACCTCTTGTTGCACGTTGCCTGCTGCCTGAGGACGAATGCTAACACAGGCATAGAAGCCACGCACAGTACTGTTAAAGCCTGGAGTGCTGTTCAACATCGCATCTGTGGGGGAGATGGAGTAACTTGTACCATCTCCTGAACATGCCGTAGCGCCACCTGGTCGAGGCTCACCATCGACAAAGTCAACTAAGGCAACAGGAGGAATATCTGCTGGGGCTCCTGTCGCACGTCCGCTCAAAACCGTAACATTACGGAGATCGACAATTTGACCTGTTCCTGTTCGATCATCCTTCCCAAAAGGCCAAGTGGCAAAATTGTTGAACGCGCCTGGATTGACATATCCCTTGTTAAGGTTGCCCTGACTATCAAATTCTGTGAGAGCGTAGCGTGTAATCCTTGCACTTCCTGACCAAATTGTGCTGGGGGCCTTACTCAGCGAATATACAATTAGTGCATAGGAAGATCCTGTTAGGCAAGAGACACCTCTGGGAGGGTTATTGCCGTAGCATTGTCCCCGAACGCCCGCTGTAGTTTCTGGAAAGGGTTGCTGCTTCCAGAAAGCGATAATAGGAACGCTATTGTTGCTTAAAGAGGCAGGAAGATAACTTGTCAAAGGCACACAGCCGCCTCCGCTCGTACCTCCTGCACATTGCAGATTTGAGCCTGTGTAGACATAGACGGCTTCTCGTAACTCTGCACTAATGTAGTCCATTGCCATCTGCATTTCTCGCTGAGTCTCAGATCGAGAAGCTTCACGTTGGTCGGTTCCCATCAATTGCACAACGATAAGCATCAACCCTGAGACAATGCCGCCAGCGATCGCTACAGTCACCAACAGTTCCAAAAGCGTGAAACCTTTAGTTTCGGCGTTTCGCTTGGGTAGTAGGGAAAGTTTCAGGCGAGACTTGAGCCAAGAGAAAACATCATGCTTTGCCATAGTATTTTGCCATAGTATCTCACCCTACAGGGGTGAACATTGAGTTAACGAGGGGTGCAGCTACCGGGTAATGCCCTGGGATTAGAGTCTTGGAAATAATCACACAGCGTGTTGCTTTGATCACTCCAGGAGAAAGGAGTGTAAATCACTGCAAGAGGGCGCTTTCGCTGACTTCCCTCACCGTTCGTCATTTGCAGCGAGGCTTGCTGAACTGGATTTTCCAGATTTCCCCAAGAATTGCCCGGTCTTGTGCCATCTGCCAGAATTGAGTAAACCCGCACACCCAAAACAAAGTCTGAAGGCTTACGCTGAGAGGCAACTGCATTTCTAGAGATTTGGTCTTGCGTCACGGTTCCTTCTGTTCGGAAAACCTGCATGAAGAAATCAGCAGCACAGTCGCCATCTACATCTACTTTCAATGCTTTGTCAGGGGCAAGTGCTCTATCGTCATATCTCACGACTGAGGTAGGGCAGTTGTTAGACGTTGTTTTCAGCAGCCCTCCAGAAACAAAACCATTAGGAGGGGCAAAGGTGCGCATTGTTGTTGCGTAGGGTGCCTGGGGCAGGTTGGCAACAATATGGCTACTCCGTGAAACCATGACGCGGAAGCGATCGACCTCTCCCTGAGCAATTTGCAGAGCTTGCTCTGCCCGACGATTTTGGGCGCGGGTGGCAGCCGCAATAAATAGGGGTGGGGTGATTAGAGTCACCGTTAAACCTATAACAAACACTGCCACCAGGCACTCAATCAGAGTTAGACCTTGATCTTTAGGCGCATTACCTAGCCCAATCAGTAGGCGCTTGAAATGAAATAGCTGAGAGCGAGAAGGGGAAACTGACATAGATGAATTTCTCCTTTAGGGGGCAGAACAAGTAGCTGGTCGCGCACAGGCGCTCAGTGTAGCAATGTAGGGATCGTTTGCCGCTGGCTCTGTATAAAACTCGCTCCGAATGGCTTCAGCGAATTTGAAACGTTCCGCTACAGGTCCCGCCTTGGCATACTGCAGCCCTACATCATATCCCCAGCGGCGATTTGGAGGGCTATAGTACTTGATCTCTTCGCTCGTGGTGCCATCGGCAAGGGTCGAAACTTCCCATCGGTCCTGGTCAAAGGGAGCTGTTGCATAGGTGCTAAAGCTGAGTTGCAGGAATGCACCTGACATGAATAGGTCGGCACTCCCCCAGTTCTCGATAAATCGAGGAAAGTTGTGTAACCCCCCATAGGATTGGTTAGGGCGAGAGGGTACCAGACCGCTCACCATGATCATGTTCATCTGAATACCGCTAGAGGTATCAATTAGAGATTTATTGGAGTTCATGGCAACATAACCTCCGGTATATTCTCTAGGATTGTCGTTATTAAATCTAAACGGATTACCTCTAGGGAAGAATATGGGTGATTCACCTTCAGCAGGGTTAGAAATTAAAGAGTCTGGCAAGGCTGGAGGATAGCTATCAGCAAGGCTAGCGCGCATCCACTTAATGCCCTTCGTGGCCGGTGTAATCGTGTTAGGGCGATTTTGATTGAAATAAGATGTGATGTTGCTGGTTGTGATGCAGCCATAGCGATCGCGAGCTTGGTTAGCAAGCAGATTGTCTCCTGACAGGCCCGTAAACATGCCATCTTCGACAGTGCCATCACAGAATTCGGTAGAGAGTGGGGTAACGGCATCAGCCAGGACTTCGCTGGGTCGCCACTGATCGCTGGCAGGGCGAGCAAAGTTGAGATCTAAGTCAGAGCGAGAATAGAAGTTAGAGAAATTGGTTGTTTCTAGCCGCTGTGCTGCCACAAACTCTTCAAGACCCTGATTTCGGGCAGTGCTGGTGACTCCAGGCGCACGGTGCAGGTTAAAGTATCCCATGACATAGGCTGGGTTGTGGCTCACAAACGACAGACCGCGACCATCATCACCAGTCCGTCCAAGAGAAGCACCATTGCGCAACCGGAATCCATGAGGCCGACGATCAGGATCGGCATAGTAGTCAACAGGTTTTGTGGAAATTTTGCGATCGCTGCTCAAAGGTGGATCAGTAGAGGCTACTGCGCTGACTGTCCCTGTATTCATCTGACAGGTTGCTTCTGTACGTAGCTTCATGTCAGTTTTACAGTTGTCCCAGGTATTGCGATAGGGTCTAACAATGTGCGCTTCAGAGACAGCATCTTCTCGGAAGGCATAGACAAGACCACTCTTAGGCAACCAGAAATCATCGCTAATGGCCTGTGATCGCATGAAGTCTAGATTTAAATCTAGGGTTCGGACGCTTAGCATTTCTCGCCCATTAAACAAGGCAGCATCTTTGAAAGCAACTCTGTAGAGTGAACCCGATTTAGGAATTCGACTGGTTGAACTTGTAGGCTGCGAACAAGGCGTGTTGTTGAGACAAAGCTTGATGAGCGTATCTTGGTTACTGTTGGGCGTAGAACCATTACCTGTAGCTGCCACAGGCAACGTCCAGGGAGTCGTGCTGCCCAAGAGCGTGTTTGTAACGCCGAGTGGCTTGCTGGCAACCACTTCGGGACGAACCACCCGGTAAACAATAGATGCCCCAGTATTAGAGCGGCGGATGTAATCATCAGATGAGTCATCGCTATCTCGCACCACACCAGATTGTGTCCCGTCAGAAAGATCTTTATGGCTCTTGAATCCACCCAGGTAGCCTGCCTCAACTGTAGCTGGCGGTGTTGCTTCAACGGTAGGAAGTGCAGGGAAGAGGGAATAGAGTACTGGGAAATGGGGGCGCTTAGAACAAAGGCTAAAGAGCGGTTCAGAGTTAGCTCGGTTGACTTCAGGAGATAGACCCACAGCCGTCACTAAATCTTCCCAGACCTTACATTGACCCAGAGGAGCCTCAGCAGATCGACCAGCGAAGAAACCATAGCGGCGATCGTGAGCCACCTGCTCTTTACTAATGATGAGCTGAGCGAGATAGATCTGCTTAGTCAACTCATCCCGACGCGCTGCCGACGTGCTGGGATCATCTCGCCAGCGTTCCATCAACCGAACAAAAGTTTCTGGATCGTTAGAGCCGCTTTCAAAAGCCATCGCGCCTAGCGTGCCAGCATCCAATATCGAAGTTAATCCAGTTTTACGAATGGACTCAGGTAGTCTAGTGGCAGCAGGCAATGCCAGAACCAATGGGTCATTGCGTCGCAGGATCAGGCGGAGCGTTCCTCTCAAGCCCGTTGCAAAATTTGCGTTGTTAGGAGCAGTGATGCCTGAAACACCGACCAGGCTGGGGTCAGCCGCCGCAACAGCATTGAGATCAAATTTCTCAAGATAGTCCAGGTTGTAGGCCAACATGCCAATCAGGCAACCTGCTGTGTGCAGCGTAGTTTTATCTGCGGGGCTGAGATTAGCATAGGAAACGCCGTTATCCATCAATCCAATCACTCGGCGCAGCATGGAGAAATCGCCCCACATGGCCATTCGTGGATAAGGATGGACGACATCTTGATTGACTGCATCCTGAACAGGGGTAAAGGAAGGCGCACCGCCGTTTGGATCTCCGGCAAATTGGGAGAGGTTACGGAGAGCATTCATCCAGGGATTCGTGGCTGCAATTGTGGTGAAGGCATTAGTCGGCGGTGGGCTAAATTCCCAGCCATTGGTGCCCCGACCTCGCAAAAAGTCACTGGTGATGAGTGATCGCCCGCCAGCCGCCAAATAAGGTTCTTGACCCGGTGAAGTCGGGAATGCACCCACCGGAAGACCATAGGCTAAATTCTCGAATGTAGCGCTCTTGTCAAGCGTGCCAGCAGTGCCAGGGTGAACGGTAGTGGCTAGACAAGCCGCCGGAAAATCAACGCCATTAGGAGATTTGGCATGATAAACTGCCGTTGCCTGAACAGAGGATAGGTTGTCCCAAAGGGATTTACGCTGTCTGGCTTCGTTACAGCGATTTGAGCTGTTGTTGGGGCAAAATTCCCAAGGCTTGAGTGGCTCATTTGCCAAGTCTGGGGGTCCCCCCTCAGGATTTGGACCACCCCATCCAGCCGGATCGCCTAGCTCTAGCCGTTGACCCACAATCAACCTGAGTCCTTCACGGCGAGCACGGCGCTCCCAATATCCATCCAAACCCACGCTAGTACTGTCTGATCCTGGAGGTGGCTCATCTCCCGTCAGCTCAATATTCCCAGCAATGTCTGCCCCAATAAATCCTGGGATCTGCTCTCGTTTCCGCCCAAAGCGAGGGTAAGGACCATAACGGTTATCGGCACGGAAGGTGTCATCTACATAGGGAGTATCCTGCTGGGCATAAGCCATCCGTTTTTTAAACTGGTTGGTGTCATTCCAGATGGGAGTTCCGGCAGCATCTCTATCTACCGCAGGGTTAGGGACAGTCCGGCCTATCGAAACACCGTTTGCCTGAATGCTAACCGGATCTAGAGAATAATCGGCAGGTTTTCGACTATTGGTAGGAGTGATGGAGTCACTGTTGGAATCCATCGTCTGGTTTTGAGTTGGGTCATTGCCTGCTGAAGTAAACAGATCAAAACGAGGGCCGCCACTGTAGTCGTTATCCCGAATTGTGCCCGTGATAAATTGACCCTGGAAGGCCGGAACGTTACTTGTAGTATCAGCCATGACATCGGCAACTGTCAGCTTAGAGGCTTCTTCGTCATAGAGGCAAGAAGCTTTGGAGCTAATCATGTAGCCCCGGAAACTGTTGCCGCCCCCGACAATCATGTTGCCTTCAGTGTGCATAGCACCGTTCCAGTTGAAGGCGGGGCCTGGAAAAATCTCTAAATCATTCCGGAACCAAGCAGCCCATTTGAAGCCTTGAGTGGCCTCTCGGTCTTGCTGAAACTCTAGGGTTGCAACTGTGCCGTTGGGATTATTGGGCAATACATAGGCATCTACCTGGAAGTTCTTCCGTAGCTTTGTGGTGTTAACTTCGTCAGGGAACCAGCCATCTGCATTGATAGGGACAAATTGCCCTGCACCACTTCCACTGCGAATTTGGCAGGCGCTTGTGGCTTGCGTCGCATTGCTCAAAGGCGCATTACGCACCAAGGGAATGGGGCGTGCCGTTGCCCGTGCATTCACATTTTGGCTGCGGAGCGTAGCAGCATCCGGGGCTGTGAAGAGAATGGAGTAGACCACGGTGCCGTCATTAGCGCCATTGGTCGTACCATCGCCATCTAGATCTGCCTTATAGCGCCATGCATTGTCTAGTACACCATCGCCATTGATATCAATGCGAGACTCATCAGGTAGCTTGTAGGGATCAACACCGCCTGGAAGGTTAGGCTGAATTGAGATGGGCGCAGCCGCAGTGCCCAGATTTCGGCCGTCATTGAGCATCATGCCCAAAAGCTGAGTTTGGCTTGGAACACCACCGCTGCGTCGATCGCGATCGGGGTCAAACAAGAACTCAATTTTTGATTTAGCACGATCGATTGCAGGAGTCGCTGCATTGTAAATAACACGCTGTCGCCGCTCACCAATTGTCTGCTGCGAACGGGTGAAGGTGCGATAGCCGATCGACCCGACGGTAAGGGTGACGACAAGCAGCAGCAGAATGGTGGTAGGCAGAACAAAGCCAGCCTGTGCAGCAGATCGCCGACCGAATATTAACCAGTTTCGCAATAGCCAACTAACCAGACCTTTGGTTAGAGTTTGAGCCATTCTGCTAATTTGCTGAAGGAGGTGCTGAGTGGCTCTAATGATCTTTGGGGTTGACATAGCTGTCTTCCTGAAAAGTGGGATGTTCGGTAGATGAAACGTGAACGGCTAGCGCAGGGAAAAAGATAATGGAGGAGCGACTCAAGAAAGTAAACAGATCAAGGCAAGTTGAGCTAAAGAGCATCTATGAGCAGACCGCTCAATCAACCGATCGATAGGTCAATATTTAAGGATTTTTATAAGCTGTTTGCTTTCAATTGATGAAAAATTTACCTGAGCTTTAAAAATGTGTGCGAATGATTACTGTCTTAACAACTCAGGAGAGGAAGTTCAACGGGGAAAATACGAGCAACATTATTATCTGTGCAATCTACAGTTCCATAACGCATAAATTTTGAGGTCATGCATATTTGCAGGTTATAAAGCTTATAGTGCCCACTTGGAGGCAAAAAGTGATCACATTTTTAAAAGGCTGGGTATGGGTGCGGTTGCCTTGCACAAAGGATCTCGATGAAGTTGGAGTTTACTAGAATCGTCAACAATACTAGGGATGGATTCGCTGCTTCTAGGTAATTACTTATACCAAGAGCTGTATCTTTAAAAAATAGCGGGAAATCAACCAAGGATCCCCCGCCATTAAATAATAAGTTTTTTGAAAAGTCAATTCGGCAGAGCAAGCCAACTGGCCCTGCAAGGCACTTATTAGTTAAGGTACAAAACCTGCAGAGGATGTAGCTTAACCACTCTCCCCTCCAAGACTAGTAGCTTCACATAAACCAACAATTCTTAGAAAAATTGCTTTTAAAGAATAAGAAGCCTCAAGACTAAGTAGTTGGAACTCATTCAAGAGAAAGCCTAGGTAGGTTGGGTTAAAGCACGTAGCTTGCTCCCACAGGGTAACCCAACATCCGCATGGGTTACGCGATCGCCAACCCATCCCAGAATTAATTCCACCACCTACTTAGTATTTGTTTAGGTTAATTCCCGCTTCCTTTGCCATTGCAGCCAAGCCTTTACGCTCAAGAGTTTTGATGGCTTTTGTCGAAAGACGCAGCTTGACCCAACGGTTGCCTTGCGGCCACCAGACGCGCTTTTCTTGCAGGTTGGCTCCTTGCAATTTCTTGGTGCGGCGGTGAGAGTGGGAAACGGCGTAGGCATTGTTTGCCTGCTTGCCAGTTAGGTCACAGTGACGAGCCATGATGTTTTGTGAATTGGATGGACACAGCCAACCATTATAAGAGGATCTAAGGGAGAAAAACTAGAGAAGAGGCAGAAGATATCAAATTTGATATTTTCTGCCTCTTCAAAGAGCTGTATTTCAGTAAATTAAGCCAATGCGCCTACGACCTACTGAAAGCTGCTAATTTTTTGTCAGACGAGTGAGAACTTGGTTCGATCGCTCCACAAAAGACTTCATGCCATCTGCATCAAATCCTTTTTGTGCCATCAGCGCCAAATCATAGACATGCTGGCAGATCATGGTTGCCAACTCTGAAGAAGGAGATTGGCCACTCTCTTGAATAATGCTGCCTTGGCTAAGGTTGATCAGGTTTTGGATCAATGGATGAGCTGTGTTGACGAGCAGCGTATGTTCTTCAGGGAATTCAACGGCTTGCTGCATCATGAGAGCATTCATTTCGCGCATCCGACGCAGAGCTTCTGGCAAGAGGACGATCGCGGGAGGAGCCGCTTCAGCATTCTCAGATTTCAGGGCTTCAGTACGGATCGTCAGCTTGGGTTTATTCAGAGCTGCTTCGAACAGCTCTTTGACAGATTCGCTGCGGGTTTTGTTGGTTTTAGGATCAACAATCTCGCTGTCTTTCTGCTTATCGATCAAAGTTTCATCCAGGTCAGAGTCAACGCGAGAGAACTGCACATCGGCATATTCACGCTCTAGAAAGCTAATGAAGTGGCTGTCAATGAAAGAATCCATAAACAGTACTTCTAGCCCTTGGCTCTTGTGTAGCTCTACGTAGGTGGCTTGAGAAGTTTCGTCAGTGCAGTAGTAGACCCGATTTTCATGACGGGTTTTGTTGCGCTCTAGATACTCTTTAAGGGTGGTGTAGGCTTTGCCATCCAAGCTATTGCTCTGGGCCGCTTCGGGGGCAACCTCTTGCCAAGCATCGCCCTCGGCAGACTGAACTTCTACAGCAGGACTGTCCGTTGCAGCAGAGGATAGCTCAGCGGTAGTGCGGAAGATCAGAATATCTTCGACCTGCTTGTTAAATTTGTCATCGTTCATAGAACCGAACTTGACAAATGTGCCCAAGTCTTGCCAGCAGCGGATGTAGTGCGATCGATCATCCCGATATAGCTCTTTGAGGCGATCGCCAACCTTCTTGGCAATGTAGTCGGCAATTCTGCGTACAGTGCGATCGTTTTGTAGGAAGCTACGAGACACATTGAGGGGAATGTCGGAGCTGTCAATCACGCCACGCAGAGGCAGCAGGAAGCGTGGAATAATCTCTTCGCAGTTGTCACTAACAAACACCTGATTGCAAAACAGCTTGATCTGGCCTTTCGTGACATCCACATCCGGCTTGAGCTTAGGAAAATAAAGAATGCCATTAACGACAAAAGGATAGTCGGTGTTGAGGTGAACCCACAGCAGCGGCTCTTCCTGAAAGGGATAGAGGTAGCGATAGAACTCTAGATAGTCCTCTTGAGTCAGGCTGTTGGGCGATTCTTTCCAAGCTGCCTTTTGCTTATTAATCTGCTCTCCCGCCAGCTTGATGGGGAAGGGCATAAAGTCGCAATAGGTCTTGACCAACTGCTTGATGCGGTATTCCTCTAAGTATTCCAGCTCCTCTTCTTGTAGGTGCAGGGTAATGGTGGTACCGCGATCGCTCCGTTCTGACTGGCTCAACTCAAACTGGGTAGAGCCATCGCAAGACCAGTGAATCGGCTGTGCATCTGCTTTATAGGAAAGGCTGTCTATCTCAACCCGAGAGGCCACCATAAAAGACGAGTAAAAGCCCAAACCAAAGTGACCGATAATTTGCTGGTCGGAGCTGTCTTTGTATTTCTGAACGAATTCTTCGGCGCTAGAAAAGGCAACCTGGTTGATATATTTTTTGACTTCATCGGCCGTCATGCCAATGCCGTTGTCGGAGATCGAGAGCGTTTTGTTCTCTTTATCTATAGCAATGTGAACCTCTAGTTCTCCAATCTCATCGGCATACTCCCCTGATCGCGATACCATTCGCAGTTTCTGGATGGCATCTACTGCATTGGAAATGAGTTCTCTGAGAAAAATTTCGTGATCAGAGTACAGCCATTTTTTAATGATGGGGAAAATGCTGTCAGTATGAATGCTGATGTTGCCCTGTTCCAGAATGGTTGTCATGGGTCTAGCTCAAAGGTGAGGGGGTAATTAGAAAAACTGTTGCTCAAGTTAAAGTCAGCCAGAGTTGACTGACCAAATTGCTGACTCTCAGATTGCTGACTTTAATAGTAAGCGCTCTCAAGCTTTAGAAATCAGGTTAAGCGATCGCCTCTATTGTAGTCAGTAGGGTTTGCTGTCTTGGAAGATCGGATTTCACTACCTGGCTTCATAGCCTTAGCCACTTTGCTTAGAACGGTTGAGTGACGCGCTCATGCACCCTTCAAAGTCCTGCTTCTGGGTCAAGACGGCAGCATGGGCAGCAGCAATGTGACGAAATAATAGACCAATGGAGCAATGAAAACGTAGCTATCGGTGCGATCGAGAATGCCGCCATGCCCCGGAATCAGTTGCCCTGAGTCTTTGACCCCTGCATCACGCTTCATCATCGATTCAGTTAGATCTCCTAGCAAGCTGGCAATGCCGATCAAGAGTCCGAGCGCCATGCCGCTGAGGGGTGTGCCTGCCCACCCTAAGAACCAAGAACCCGCAGCAGCCACGACTACGCTGCCCAGCACCCCAAAGACAGCACCCTCAACAGTTTTCTTGGGACTAATATCCGTTAAGCGTGTTTTTCCAAAAAACTTGCCGATGAAATATGCCCCAATATCTGCGGCCCAAATACAGGCAAAGGACAGGAATGTGACACTTAAGCCAACGGGTAAATCTGTGATGTGGGCGATTGGCAAAGTGGGAAAGTAGCCTCCTAAAGGCAAATTGCTTACCTCAGCGCTACCCAATCCCCGCAGTCTCACCCAAAAGCTAGGCAAATACCCACAGTAGAACAATCCCAGAATTGAAGAGGCAATGTCAGCGATAGTTGAAAGCTTAGGCTGGAAAAGAAGATAGAAGCAGATGAACGTACCCGCCAAAGGCATGAAAACATCTACCAAGGCAGGGGCGAATTCAGCCATTAGCATTAGTAGAAGGCTCATGGCGATCGTTGTTTTTGCGGCAGGTGCGATACCTGTAGCTCGCGCCAGAGCAAAATATTCTTGTAGACCCAAGTAGACGATGACGCCAAAACACAGCGTAAAGTACCAACCGCCCAGGATGATCATCCCCAGAGCCAGAAAGATCGCAACAATAGCACTGAGGAGACGCGCAAGAGACATAAGGTGCGGGGAAGGAGAAGAGCGAGAGCGTCGAGACCTATCAGCAGCAAAGGAATAGAAAGCCCTGAAGTACAGCCTATAGACAGACTTGGTCTAAGGGCGGATTAATCAACATTGTGGCTTACATTAACAGAATTTGCGGCAGTTGCTTCATTTGAAGCTATTTCATATCAGCGTTTTGCTTTGAACGCGTTAAATTCACCGTCTCAGCGAACGTTTTAAGCGGGCACTCTGGACTGATGCGCTAGTTTTAAGGCTTTGCGCTTCAATCAAGCTTTTCGCCGCTCAAGACAAAAGTAGGGTCAAGTGCTGCTAGAACTTGATGGGTTCCTCGCATTTCCAGGCGGTTGACCGTAGATTGCACGACCTCAATATTCCGGACTTGTAAGTCTGATAAGGCTTCAGAAATAGCGTAGAGGCTCTCTAAATTAGTGGCTGTCGCTACCATCCGCCCTTGGGGTCGTAGCCGCTCCCAAACGGCCTGCAAAATTGCTTTGATCGGACGACCGCCTCCCACATAAGCACAGTCAGGATCAAGGGAGAGCGTATTGAGGCAACCTGGAGCGCTTCCCTCAATGATATCGACGTTTTTGACTCCAAAGCGATCGCAGTTACGGCGAATCAGCCCTGCAACATCTTCATCCCGTTCGATCGCAATCACTTTTCCCTGAGGACAGAGGAGAGCGGCTTCCACCGCAACTGTGCCTGTGCCTGCGCCAATATCCCAGAGAACAGAGTCAGCCTTAAGTCGCAGATATGAAAGCAGCAGCAAGCGAATTTCTCGTTTTGTAAGCGGAATGCCAGGCAGTCGCTCAAACAGGTGATCGGGAATGCCGGGAGTGACATATGACCAAAGAGGAGAAGACATTGATACAAGATGCAAGCGCTAGGATATCTCCTCTACCCTACCGCTTTATTCTCTGGACGCTAGCAGTTCTTTTTCACGCGCTCTTTTCGACCCAAGCAATGTGCGGATGAGCGTTCATCTCTCGCAGTTAGATGACAAATTGCAGTGAGGATTACTATCTTTAGCCTTCCACAGCTAAACCATGCTGAGCGCCATCAAGTCTTCCGACATTTCAAAATTTGCCGTAGCGCTCTGCACATCATCCAACTCTTCTAGCGCATCCATTAAGCGGAGCAGCGATCGTGCCTGATCAGGATCGGTCACTTCGACACTGTTGTTAGGAATCCAGCGTAATTCGGCTTGAGCCACGCTATAGCCCTGCTCTTTGAGGACTTGTGCCAGAGATTCCAGGCTGTTAGCATCCGTCAAGACCTCGGCTGCGGGCACATCCTCTAGCTCAATTAGCTCATAGGATTCGGCTCCGCCTTCTAGGCAAGCTTCTAGCAGAGCATCTTCTTCGATCGCCTCGAATCGACCCTTGCCTAGGGGTTTACCTGTAACTGTTACGACCCCCCTTTGGGCAAACATCCAGCCGACGCAGCCTGTCTCGCCCAAGTTGCCGCCCCGTTTGCTAAAAGCAGCCCTCAAGTCCGCTGCCGTGCGGTTGCGATTGTCGGTTAGCGCTTCTACAATTACGGCCACACCACCCGCCCCATAGCCCTCGTAACGAATGGCTTCTAGCTCATCTCCACTGAGTTTGCCTGCTCCTTTGGCGATCGCCCGATCGATATTTTCGTTGGGTATACCAGCGGCTTTGGCTTTTTCGATCGCTGTCCGAAGCTGAAAATTACCTGCTGGATCAGGAACACCGCTACGAGCCGCTACAATAATTGCCCGCGATATTCTGGCAAATGTTGCGCCCTTCACTGCGTCAACTCTGGCTTTCTGCCGCTTTATGTTTGCCCATTTGCTATGTCCAGCCATGCGTTAAATTTTGTCTATCTTAAAAACCTTCAAAATCTAGGATAGACAAAGATTTGGTGTTGCTGATTTTATCTATGAAATTTATTTTGAGAGGTGCGCAGACTCTTCGAGAAGCGCCAAAGCCTCGCGGAAACGTTATTGTATGCTCAGGTAGATCTTTTCGCTTTACTTAAAGTCTGATGCCCCCTCAATCTTCCTCCCCACAGCCATCGCCAGAGCACCCCTCTACGAGCGTTTGGCATTACAAACCTTGGTGGTGTCAGCCCTGGTCGATCGCTTTGACAGGCATTGTTCTGATTGGCGGAAGCTGGCTGCCTTTTCACCAAATTTGGGTTACGGCGATCGTCGCGTTGCCCGTTCTCACCTGGATGGGATTCTTCTTAATTCTCTACCCTCAGGCCATGCAGCAAGCTGTTTCTCAAGCTGAGCAAACCGAGTCAACCGTTAATTTAAACGACTAGTCACGGTCAAGAAGGCGTGAGGAAGGGTATCCTGTATCCTACATCGATCGATTTTTTGGAAGCGCTGTGAGCATTTCATCCCCGACCTCATCCCCCTATGGCTCTTTGCCCCTGCCTCATCAGTCTATGTCCCCTCAGCGGGGGTGGCGCGGACTGATCGAAGAGTATCGTCAGTATCTACCTGTCACCGAGTCAACCCCCGTCGTGACGCTCCATGAAGGCAATACGCCGCTGATTCCGCTACCTGCGATTTCCGCTCTGATTGGCAAGCAGGTACAGGTTTGGGGAAAATACGACGGACTCAATCCTACGGGCAGTTTTAAGGATCGAGGCATGACTATGGCCGTCTCGAAAGCCAAGGAAGAGGGGGCAAGAGTCGTCATTTGTGCCAGCACAGGCAACACTTCAGCCTCTGCTGCTGCCTATGCCCGTCGAGCCGGAATGCGGGCTTATGTGCTCATTCCTGATGGCTATGTGGCTTTGGGTAAGCTGGCGCAGGCACTGCTTTACGGAGCAGAAGTGCTGGCGGTTAAAGGAAATTTTGATTGTGCATTAGCGATCGTGCGTGAAATGGCAGACCATTACCCGATTACGCTGGTCAACTCGGTCAACCCCTACCGTTTAGAGGGACAGAAAACTGGCGCATTTGAAGTTGTAGATGCTTTAGGCACTGCACCCGACTGGCTTTGTATTCCGGTGGGAAATGCGGGAAACATCAGCGCTTACTGGATGGGGTTTTGTCAATATCACCAAGATGGCAAAAGCGATCGCCTGCCTCAAATGATGGGCTTCCAGGCAGCGGGCGCTTCACCCTTGGTGACGGGTAAACCTGTGGCAGATCCCGAAACGCTGGCAACCGCCATCCGCATTGGTAATCCGGCCAGTTGGGACAAGGCGATCGCCGTTAAAGAGGCCAGTCAGGGACAGTTTCATGCTGTTACCGACGACGAAATTTTGGATGCTTATCGGCTTTTGGCTTCTCAAGAAGGCATTTTCTGCGAACCAGCCAGCGCTTCCTCAGTGGCAGGGCTGCTCAAGGTCAAAGATCAGGTACCCTCTGGAGCCAAAATCGTTTGTGTATTGACGGGCAACGGTCTTAAAGACCCCGACACAGCCATCAAACACTGCCAAAACCAGTTCAAAACTGGAATTGAACCTAGTCGGTCGGCGGTAGCTCAAGTGATGGGGTTTTAGGAGGCTGAGCCGTAAAATCGCTCATGGCAATGACGTTGTTGGCCGTGGGCGACGGAGCCTTCTGCCGCACAGAGCGCTCTTCGTTCAGTTGATCGATGGCATCGCCCAAGGCAGTGGTCAGGCTTTCGCGCGTTTCGGTATGGGCAGATTGTTCGGCACGCAAAGCCTGCATGAGGCGATCGCTCTCTTGTAGCGCCTCAACCAGCCGCACCCTCAAGTCCTCTAGGTTAGATAAGGCCGCCACCTCAGATTGAATGGCAGCGCGATCGCTCGTTGCCTCCAATGGCTCTTGAAGCATTTGAAGCTCTTCTTTCAGAGCCTCGATCGCTTGACGAGAAAGATGCGCCTCTAACCGACGCTGCTTGGCTTCAGTTTCATAGAGACTGCGCCAGCTTGCGGCACTGACATAAGCTTCATCTCGCTCTCGGTGAGCCTCTGCCAATTTTTGCTGAAGCGACTTAATTTCTGATATCCACTGGGTGACCTCTTGGCTCATTGCGTTTCCTCATAAGGTGCGCGCCGCGCAGTTAAAAAATAGGCATAAGCGTCAATGAAGCAGGGCTAAAACCCAATTTGCATCATAGCTCCGGGTGCAGGAAGAATAATGCTAACGAGAAGGCAAAGCGCCATCAGCCCTAGAAAGTCTCGACGATTATCCAAATCAGATACATCATTTAGCGCTGCTTCATCGACAACAGGCATGAGGAAGAGAACAAGCGCCCAGATGAGCAACTCTTGCTGCACCAAGAGCAGCAGCGCAAAGACTAAGATTTTGGAAACTCGACCAATAGAAGCTCCGACCCGTTGACCAAACATAGCATGGACGATATGCCCGCCATCTAGCGAGCCAACAGGCAGAAGATTGAGGGCAGTGAGTACCAGACCCAAGCAGCCCGCGATCGCCACCGGATGAAGCTTCAGCGCCTGTTCGCCCATGAAAGCATTTCCCAAAGCCAGCTTACTCAGTAAGGCAATCAGCAGTGAGGCAGTCGGCTTAAATGAATTGAAGTTCAGCAGCCCGGAGTCTTCACCCAAGGGAACAGGCGTTGAATTTGCCAGCCCCCACAGCAAAATAGGGACTGTGACAATAAACCCAGCCAATGGCCCAGCAATGCCGATATCAAAGAGCGCCTTGCGGTTGGGAATGGGCGATCGCATTTGAATAAATGCCCCAAAGGTGCCAAACGGAAAAATATCTGTAGGCGGCACTGGAATGAAGTAGGGCAGCGTCACGCGCATCTGGTGACGACGCGCCATCAGGTAGTGCCCCATTTCGTGAGTGACCAGAATGGTCATTAGAGCCAGTGCATAGGGTAGACCCGTCAACAGCTCAGGAAAAGATTGAGGAATCTGATTGATTGGCTTGCCGATTACAGCCCCTGCCAGCATGGTCGTCAGCAAAGTGGCCAATAGCAAACCAGCCGTCACAAAAGGGCGCGAGATCTTTTCAGGCTTTGATGGGGCTGCTTTAATCGGCGCAGATTTAGATTGGGGATTAGGAACAAGGGCAAAGAAGGGTTTGCCATTCAGCCCTTCCTGGAAAACCACCAAAAAGCGATCGCTAAAGTTGGCTTCAATATTTTGCTGAATGGTCTTATAGGCCACCTCAGGCGAAGTTCGTAACTGTCCACGGCAGATCAGCGCTTGGGGGCGAGGCTCAATATTTTGTAGGAAATAGACTGACCAAGGAAAGCAGGTTTGCAGACTGGCTTCTTCTTCTCTGCTCATAGGCTGCGGCTGCGATTGGGGTTCTGGGATAGCCGCAATCAGGGGCGGTGAAGCTGGCGACTGCGACTTAATCTCGGACGGAGTCAAGCGACCTCGTTGCACCAAAATCCAATACAGCGTAGAGCTAACAACAAACGATACTAACAGCATTAGCAGCAGCTGAGAGTCGTCACCCTTATCGCCATTGACGATCAGCCAGCCCACCCAGACAAACGCAGGAATCATCATGACCAGCCACAGTTGCCAGACTGGCGTTCGAGTAATGCCCGCAACGTAGTGCCGCACAATAAAGTAAGTCAGGATTCCGATCAGAAGCAGCCAAATCATGCCGTGGATCTCAAGTGCGGTTGTGAAACTAACTCAAAGTATGAAACTGATTTATAACAATCAATAGCAGTTAACAATTAATAGATTCATTCCCAGGATACCGTTTTCAAACTCACCTCAGGTAATCCTTTGATGGGTTAAAGCCGTGGAGCAGGTCTGGACTCAGACTTTTAGACTTAAACGTTTGGCCGTAACATTCAGACATCAATCACTATTTTTGAAGTTTTGATTCAGGGCATGCCTACGTTGCGCTAACCCATCCTACAGAAAGCCAACATTTTAGACTTGACATGCTATTAGGTTTTTCAGCACTGCTGTATCCGGCTGCCCATCATAAAATTCACAAGATACAATCAGCAACACAAACTATTCATCCGTTCCAGGCTAGAGACTCTGCCTACTATTATTTTGTAATGACAACTGAATCCTTGCTACCCCCTCAATTTAAACCCCCAAGACAGGTTTTTGATACCGTTCTGGCTTTTCCACCCAACCGAGAAACCCTGGGGGGAACAGCCTACTTCATTCAGGAGAATACAGGTAATATCCTGGTAGATTGTCCGCTGTGGGAGCCAGGAAATCAGGCATTTTTGCAGGAAAAAGGCGTGCGCTGGCTATTTTTGACGCATCGAGGCGCGATCGCCCATGTCAAGGAAATTCAGCAGGCTCTCGACTGTGAGGTACTTATCCAAGAACAGGAAGCCTATTTGCTGCCTGGAATTCCAGTCACCTCGTTTCAGCAAAGGCACAGCCTCAGCCCTACGAGTCAAGCCATTTGGACTTGCGGCTACTCTCCTGGATCATCCTGTTTGTACTACTCCAGAGGCGGAGGCGTACTGTTCACGGGGCGACATTTGCTGCCCAATGCGCAGGGGGAACCCGTGCCCTTACGAATTTCTAGAACCTTTCACTGGCGTAGACAAGTTGAAAATGTGCAGAAGCTACGCGATCGCTTCTCTGTCGAAACGCTGCAATATATTTGCCCTGGAGCCAGCACGGGCTTTCTGAGAGGGAAACGGGCGATCGATCGCGCTTACGAACGCCTCATGCTGATTGATCTAGAAGCCTGTTTGCAATCCAGACCGCCGCTTTGAGCTAAAAGGCTTGTAGGAGATACATCTCGTCGTTAGGGGAACAGATATTTTTAGTGATGAGAGAGTGGGAGAGCGAACAAGGGCGATCGCATCATCCCGCCTTCCTGCTCTCGTAACCTTTAGAGGCTCCCCCAACTGCTAGATGCGTCCGCTTGTGGGCTGAAAAACTTCGGCTGAACAATTTTGTAGCACCTTAAGAATGGCATTAGCGGCTAGCGCTCAATCCCTGCAAAAACTAAGTCATGCATAAATCAATCCCCGTAAAAACTGTAAAGAAGATCGATCGCCCGTACTATCTTTAAGATAGGATTTGAGTCTGAGAAAAGGCACTGCGTTTGCTATGACCGTCAACTTATCGCCCCCCGCCTTTGAATCCCTCGACCAGGCTCTAAAGCATTACTTTGGCTACGATACTTTTCGGCTAGAGCAACAGCCAATCATTGAGGCGGCGCTAGAGAATCAGGATTTGCTGGTAATTATGCCGACGGGCGGCGGCAAGTCTCTTTGTTTTCAGCTTCCGGCATTGCTGAAGCCCGGTTTGACGATCGTGGTTTCGCCGCTGATTGCGCTGATGCAAGACCAAGTAGAAGCGCTACGTGATAACGGCATTGGAGCTACCTTTCTCAATAGTACCGTTAGCTCATCGGAGGTGCGCGATCGCGCCAGCCAAATTCTCTCTGGAAAAGTTAAGCTGCTGTACGTCGCCCCTGAGCGGCTGCTGACCGAGCAGTTTTTGCTGTTTTTAGAGCAGGTTCATACCCAGGTGGGTATTGCGGCCTTGGCGATCGACGAAGCCCACTGCGTTTCAGAATGGGGGCATGACTTTCGTCCTGAGTACCGCAAAATCCGTGAGGTGCGATCGCGCTTTCCAGATGTGCCCGTCTTAGCGCTCACCGCCACCGCCACCGAGCGCGTTCGGATCGATATTATTCAGCAATTGGGGTTGCAGCAGCCCAACATTCACGTTGCCAGCTTTAACCGCCAGAACTTGTACTATGAGGTACGCCCCAAGCAGAGCCAATCTTACCGGGAGCTGTTGCAGTTAGTTCGGCAAACACCTGGTGCAGGAATTATCTATTGCCTCAGCCGTAAAAAAGTCGATGAGATTACCCTGCGGCTTCAGCAAGATGGCATTGAAGCGCTGCCCTACCATGCAGGACTAAGCGATGGCGATCGCACCAAAAATCAGCGGCGCTTTATCCGAGATGATGTGCGCATTATGGTGGCAACCGTTGCCTTTGGCATGGGCATTAACAAGCCAGACGTGCGGCTCGTCGTCCATTATGACCTGCCGCGCAATCTAGAGAGCTACTATCAAGAGTCAGGACGAGCCGGACGCGATGGGGAAGCGGCCAAGTGCATTCTCTACTTTGGGCTAGGCGATATTAAAACGATCGATTATCTGATTGCCCAAAAAATCGATCCGGTTTCAGGCGAGGCGTTAGAAGAAGAACAGCAAATCGCCCGCCAGCAGTTGCGCCAAGTCATTGATTATGCAGAAGGATCAGACTGTCGTCGCACGATCCAGCTCAGCTATTTTGGTGAACGCTTTCCGGGACAGTGCGACAACTGCGACAACTGCCTTCGCCCCAAACCGCTAGTAGATTGGACGATCGAAGCCCAAAAGTTTCTCTCCTGCGTCGCACGCTGCAAAGAGCGATTTGGCATGAAGTATGTGATTGACGTGCTGCGCGGCTCTAAAGACAAGCGGATCTTAGGCAACCACCATGATGAACTTTCCACCTACGGCATTGGCAAAGAACATAGCCTCGACGAATGGCGGGCGCTGGGGCGATCGCTCCTGCATCAAGGGCTGCTAGAAGAAACCAACGATGGCTATGCCGTCCTCAAGCTGAATGCCTTGAGCTGGGAAGTCTTGCGAAAGCAGCGCTTGGTCATGGTGGCTTTGCCCAACCAGCCGACTGCAAAATCTGAGGGCAGCTCCCAGTCTAGGGCACAGGCCGAGCTGCTGTTTGACCAATTGCGATCGCTCCGCAAATCTGTAGCAGACGAGCATTCTGTCCCCCCTTACGTCGTGTTTGCCGACTCTAGCCTACGCCTGATGTCGCAGCTCCAGCCCCAAACCCTAGAGGAGTTTTCTGAGATCTCCGGTGTAGGCAGCCATAAGCTGCGGCAGTATGGCGATCGCTTTGTGGCAGAAATCCGCGCGTTTTGTGAGCAGCATGGCATTCCCCTGCGATCGGCCTCCGAGCCGGAGGGTCTGGCCTCTGAGCCACCGCCCAAGCCGCTCGTCTCCCACACCCATTTTCAAACCCTAGAACTGTATCGCAACGGCTTCAGTCCTAGCCAAATTGCCGAGGAGCGCAACCTTCGCCTCACTACTGTTTATGATCATTTAGCGCTACTCATCGAGGCAGGGCAAGGGATCAATATTGATGCCATTGTGCCTCCAGAACGCCAATGCCAGATTCAGACAGCGATCGAAACCGTTGGGGATTTGTCTCTGCGCGATATCCGAGAGCATTTGGACGAAAACTTTGCCTATGACGAAATTCGGCTGGTACGGTCTTGGTGGCGATCGCAGGGGTAGAGGGAGGGTGTGAGGGAGGGTGTGAGGGTGTGAAGAGTAAAGTAAATTTACTCACACTCTCCAAAACTCCTGCTCTCCCACTCTCCCATCCCCCCACTCTCCCACCCACACTTCCACTCTCCCATCCCCCCAAACCCATGAATCCTGAAACTCGCGTAATTCTCAAGCTCTTTATTTTCTCTGTTCTGCTCTCAGTAGCCATCAAGTACGCTGCGCCCAGCCTTGCAATTGCTGCCACCGACCAAAACGCTCTGATTGCCGTCTTGCTCCCCTCAATAGCGATGGCGATCGCGTTGAGTTGGAGAGCTTGGAAAGCAGAATTAAAGTAGGGATCATTCCAATCCCGTTAGCTTCTGGTGACTTGCCAAACTATGCTAGAGATATGGCATCGAACCTCAGTGCCAAACATCATCTCACCCCAAACATTGGCAATCTAATAAACGGGATATGCAAACTCTTCCCAATCCAGTCAATTCTCAACCTGCGGCATTGAGCTTGCCCACCGACGGTACCCTTCGCCGTCGCAAAACCCGCCCTGTTCCGGTCGGCAGTATTACGATCGGCGGCAGTCATCCGGTGGCTGTGCAGTCGATGATCAATGAAGACACGCTGGACATTGATGGTTCGGTGGCGGCAATTCGGCGGCTGCATGAAATTGGCTGCGAAATCGTTCGTGTTACGGTGCCCAGCATGGCGCACGCTAAGGCCATGGAGGAAATTCGCGATCGCCTTTATGCCACCTATCAGCCTGTCCCGCTGGTGGCAGATGTACATCACAACGGCATGAAGATTGCGCTGGAAGTGGCAAACTACGTCGATAATGTGCGGATCAATCCGGGTCTTTATGTGTTTGAGAAACCCAGCGCTAACCGCACTGAATATACCCCAGCAGAATTTCAAGAAATTGGCGAGAAAATCCGTGAAACGCTAGAGCCACTGGTGATTTCCCTACGTGATCAAAATAAATCCATGCGGATTGGGGTGAATCACGGTTCTCTAGCCGAGCGCATGCTGTTTACCTATGGCGATACGCCCGAAGGCATGGTGGAGTCGGCGCTAGAGTTTATCCGCATCTGCGAAGACCTTAATTTTTACAATATTGAACTCTCGCTGAAGGCTTCTAAGGTGCCTGTGATGATCGCTGCAAACCGCCTCATGGTGGCGCGCATGGATGCCTTAGGGATGGACTACCCACTCCATTTGGGCGTCACCGAAGCCGGAGATGGTGAGTATGGGCGGATCAAATCTACGGCAGGTATTGGCACGCTGCTGGCTGAAGGCATTGGCGATACCATCCGCGTTTCGCTGACGGAAGCACCCGAAAAGGAAATTCCGGTGTGCTATGGCATTTTGCAGGCACTTGGGCTACGCCGAACGATGGTGGAATATGTAGCCTGTCCTTCTTGTGGTCGGACGCTGTTTAACCTGGAGGAGGTGTTGCACAAAGTCCGCGAAGCGACCAGCCATTTAACAGGGCTAAACATTGCCGTGATGGGCTGCATCGTCAATGGCCCTGGCGAAATGGCAGATGCCGACTATGGCTATGTGGGCAAACAGGCGGGCTATATTTCGCTATATCGTGGTCGAGAAGAGATCAAGCGTGTTCCCGAAGAGCAGGGCGTAGAAGAGTTGATCAACCTGATCAAGAGCGATGGGCAGTGGATTGAGCCACAGGTGAGTTAACGCCAAGCTAGTTTCCGGTGTTGCTGATTTTAGCGATGAATAGGGAAGGGAAGGGAATCGATCGCCTTTCTCGACTTATTCATCGCCCAGTCAAGCAGTACCCAGTTAAGCAGTGCCCAGTTTTCTTCAGCCTATGCTAGATTGGGCGTACCTGTCTGGCCGATAAATCTTCAGCTCCATCCTCATCGGGATCAACCTATGGTCATTACAAAGCGTGGACTTGTTTTAGGTGCAACTGCCGTCGCTGTAGCAGCAGTGACCGTTACCGGAGCAGGGTTGCACCTGTCTCAAGGTCAAGCCTTCTTTCAGGGAAATCCGAAAGAGTTAATTGATGAGGTTTGGCAGTTGATCGATCGCACCTATGTCGATCCCACGTTTAACCAAACAGACTGGCGTGCAGTCCGGCAAGAGTATTTAGGTCGCTCCTACAGCACGCCCCAAGAAGGCTATGAAGCCATTCGGGAAATGCTGAAGAAGCTCGATGATCCCTACACGCGCTTCATGGATCCGCAGCAGTTCCGCGATATGCAAATTGATACGTCGGGTGAGCTGACGGGGGTAGGCATCCAGCTTTCTCAGGATGAAGAGACCAAAGAGCTGATCGTCATCTCACCGATCGAAGATACGCCTGCTTTCCGGGCGGGTATCATGGCGCGGGATGTCATTACTAAAATTGATGGCAAGAGCACGCAGGGGATGGACAGCAACGACGCTGTGAGCCTGATCCGAGGCGAAGTCGGCACTCAGGTGAAGCTGACTATCCGGCGAGGCGAACAAGAGATGGACTTCACCCTCGATCGGGCACGAATTGAGATTCATCCCGTTAAATACTCGGTACAAGATAGCCCTAGCGGCCAGATTGGCTATATTCGCTTGACGCAGTTTAGTGCCAATGCACCCGATGAAATGCGGGCTGCTATCAAAGATTTGGAATCAAAGGGTGTAGCAGGCTATACGCTTGACCTGCGTTCCAATCCAGGTGGCTTGCTCTATTCGGGTATTGATATTGCCCGGATGTGGATTGACGAAGGCGGCATTGTTTCGACGGTCGATCGCCAAGGGGTTTCAGAAAAGGAGAGCGCCAATGGTACGGCTCTCACAACGAAGCCGCTCGTGGTTTTGGTCGATGGGGGTTCTGCAAGCGCCAGCGAAATTTTGTCGGGTGCAATACAAGATGACCAACGCGGCACACTGGTGGGCAGCCAAACCTTTGGTAAGGGGTTGGTGCAGTCAGTCCGGGGGCTAGGAGATGGCTCAGGGCTGGCGGTAACGGTAGCTAAATATCTCACGCCGAGCGGTCGTGATATCAATCACTCTGGCATTAAGCCAGATGTGGTGCTCGATTTGACGGATGACCAACGCGAAGATCTCTTTGGTGCCAACAATCGGTTGGGCACAGCGGATGATGCTCAGTATGCCAAGGCGCTAGAAGTGCTGAATCAGAAAATTGCTGAAGCGCGATCGGGCACTCAGGCCAACACAGTGCCTTAGCTTGCGGTGCCTTAGTTTGCGGTGCCTTGTTTTCAGGCGTACCCCAAAATTAGGGTAAGGCTTTTTGAATATTGGGGCAAATGGTCTTGCGGATGCGATCGCCTTCTGGTTTCTCTTGCCAGCCGGACAAAATACCCTGTAATTCTGCCCTCAAGATTTCGAGGGCTTCAATCTGCTGGTTTAAGTCTTCCAGCTTGACTTGCAAATGCTGTCTGACTTCGCCGCAGGGAAGCTCACCTTGGTCGTGCACCTGCAAAATTTGCTGCACTTCTGCGAGGCTTAGTCCTAACGCCTGCGATCGCTTGACAAAGGCCAGTCGGTTGAGAACTTGAGCGTCAAATAGGCGATAGCCCGCTGCCGATCGCGCCACGGTGGGGGTGAGTAGCCCAATTTCTTCATAGTAGCGAATGGTCTTGACGGGTAGCCCAGTCTGCGCGGCAACTTCCCCAATCTTGAGTAGAGTTTCGGGTCGAGTCTCCGAGCGGGTGTGCGTCACTGGCGATCCTGCTGTTGTGAGAGGTTGACCCCAGGAGCGGCGGGTAGGTAGCGCACAGGGGCATCTATGGAGAAATCGGAATCCATCTGAACAGCCTGACGACGCTGTACGGCTTGCCATCGCAGAGCGATCGCCACACCGACTAAACTCAACCCCAATCCTAGCAATGAGACATGATTGCCGACACCGCCAATTACGGCATCAACAGCGCCTACAATCAAGACAAAGTTAGAAATTGGCTCTTTCCGGTAAGCTAGTTTGAACATCTGTGTAAGCGTTTGACTCATAGTTTGACTTTTTCAACGGATTTTTTCAACTGCGGCTTGGGCGTTGATCTCTACTCTAGCGCAGGATTTTCTGGTATTTTTCTGGCACAGGATCGGGTGAGTCTGGTGTTGAGTCAGGCTGCTGAGGGAGAGAGGAATGCGAAAATTTTATTTTTTGGTGCCGGGTACGGGAGGAAAGTTTGCCTGTGGCGGATTATGGGCCGAGCTAAAGGCGTTGGCGCTGGTGCAGCAAATTTATCCGGCTGAGTTGGTGACTTATCGGCAGCGCGAGCAGGGTTTATTTCTGGATGATCTGCTGCAAAAGCCTGGTTTGCAGGACGCTATTTTTGTGGTGAGCTGGGGGTTTGATGTGCCAAAACTGATGGCCAAGCTGCGATCGCATCATGTGGTCTACCATGCCCACAGTGCAGGCTATGGGTTTGGTGTGCCAGCCCAGATCCCGATCATTACGGTGAGTCGCAATACGCTGGGCTATTGGGGGCAAAAGGCTCCGCATTCCCTGATTTATTATTTGCCCAATCAAATTTCTGATGAGTTTCGCAATCTGGGAGTCGATCGCGATATTGATGTGCTGGTGCAGGCACGAAAGTCGTCTGAGTATTTGCTACAGGAGCTGGTTCCGGCTTTGCAGGCGCGGTGTCGGGTAGAGGTGGTACGCTCTTATGTGGAAGATTTGCCAGGGTTGTTTAACCGAGCCAGGGTTTATTTATATGACTCGGCTGAGTATTGGGCACAGCAGGGCGTGAGCGAGGGGTTTGGGCTACAGCCGATGGAGGCGATCGCCTGTGGCTGTCAGGTATTTTCTAGTGTCAATGGCGGTTTGTCGGATTATGTCGATCCGGGGTTTAATATGCAGAAGATTGCCTGTTATTCCAAGGAATATGATGTGCAGCGGATTCTTGAGGCGCTGAAGAAGCCGCCGCTGGTTCTGCCGGATAGCTTTTTTTCAGAATATCGCGGAGAGGCGATCGCTGATCGGTTGAGGCTGATTTTGGATGAGATTAATGGATTTTTTGATCATAAGCAGGCGCATCCGTCTGATATTCAGCCTTTGAGTTCTGTGAGGCTACTCCAGCTCAATACGCAGAGATTGTGGGGGAAGCTGAGGAAGAAGCTGGGGAAATAGCGGAACAGCCTTGGGGGTCTCCCCCAAACCCCCGGCAGGGGACGGGCACGTCCCCCACACCCCCTCTGCATGAGGTTTGGGTGGGGTGGCGGAGGGCGCTTTGCATTGATGGGGTGATCGGGCTTTTGTAAGGATGGATTCAATAATACGGATTCAATGATGTTGCTGGGTCTGCTGCTGTAGGGTGGCGATCGCTTCTAGGTAATCTGGGGGGTCTTCACCACCAATGCGGCAGGCTTCACGATCGACGGCTAGCAGGTCTTCGCCCCAGATGACTTTGCCGAGTTCTAGGGTTTGGCCGCGATCGGGTTTCCAGTCGTGGCTGATAAATTTGCGATCGCCATCCACAACGCCGCCGTCAAATAAGTGGCCGATGGTGAAGTAAACGTCTTGTAAGATGAGCGGTACGGAAGGACGATGGAGCTGTCCGCGAGAGTTGGGGCTACGGGCTTTGTAGCGCGATCGCGGAAAGAGTCCGTAGAGGTTTTTGAGGGAGGCGGAAATTAGGGGCGTGTCTTTTAGCAGGGTACGTTTGAAGGCTCCGATGCTAATGCGACAGTCTACTTCTTCGAGTAGGGCTGGGGCAAAGAGAGATGCAAAGCGGACGGGTTGAGGCGATCGATTGGGGTATTCTTTGAGCGGCAGGCTGTCGGCATCAAGGACTTTCATGCCTTCATCCAATAGGGCATACAGGCCGTTGCGGCTGGCAATTTGCTCCAGCGAAACAGGAGAACAAACGCCTTCTACGATCAGAATTTCTGCTTGGGGGCTGGCCTGCCTCAATCCGGTTAGCACAGTTGCCAGTACGCCCATGCTGACCGTTACAGGCGGGCCAACGGGATAGCCCAGATTGGGCTTGACCAAAATTCGACGGGCGTTGTGAGCCGATGCGGGCGGCTGGTAAATGAAGTCGGCGGTGTTGGCGACTTGTGCAAAGGTTCTAGACTGGAGCATGGGAAACTGGAGAAGCCCCGGTAAGAGGACTGTTGGAATGCATGGCGATCGCCCATTCATCATAAAGCCACATTTAGCGACATTTACCCACCGTTAGACCAGCTCTTTATAGAGCCGCGACAGGTTTTCCAGCTTAGAACCCATGTACTCATTGACCCGATCGCAGTACAATTGATCGCGAAACAGCTCTAGAATTCTCTGAGGGTGTTGAATGCCGTCAATCAGATTTCAGAGGAGTTGACGATAGAATTGTTAAGAACCGTTTTTTGTAGCTCGTAGCAGCCCTATTTTGCCCCGCCATGCCCAAGCGCCCCGAGCCAAAGCGTAATGCCGCTTCCAAAAAAGCTGAGGTTTTGAGTCTAAGCCCTGATTTAGAGGAGGTTGTGGACGCAAAAACTGCCAGTTCTGAAGCTGCAAATCCTGAGATCACCAGCTCTGAACCGACGAATGGCAATGGTAGGGTGGCCAAGTCGCGATCTAAATCTTTAAGCTCAAAGTCGTCTCCCAATACCATTCGGATTCGGGGAGCGCGCCAGCATAACCTGAAGAATATTGATCTGGAACTACCTCGCGATCGCCTGATTGTGTTTACGGGTGTTTCTGGCTCTGGAAAGTCTTCTCTGGCTTTTGACACGATTTTTGCTGAAGGTCAGCGGCGCTATGTCGAATCCCTCAGCGCCTATGCGCGGCAGTTCTTGGGTCAGGTCGATAAGCCCGATGTGGATGCGATCGAGGGCTTGAGTCCTGCGATCTCGATCGACCAAAAATCAACCTCCCACAACCCGCGATCGACGGTCGGTACGGTGACGGAAATCTACGATTACCTGCGGCTGCTTTACGGGCGGGCAGGCGAGCCGCATTGTCCCCATTGCGATCGCTCGATTGTGCCTCAGGCGCTCGATCAAATGGTCGATCAGATCATGGCGTTGGGCGAGCGTACCAAGTTTCAGATTTTGGCTCCGGTGGTGCGCGGCAAAAAGGGCACCCATAAGAAGATGCTGTCGAGCTTGGCTTCAGAAGGCTTTGTGCGGGTGCGAGTCGATGGTGAAGTGCGGGAGCTGTCCGACTCGATCGAGCTAGAAAAAAATCACATTCACAATATCGAAATTGTTGTCGATCGCCTGATTCGCAAAGATGGCATCCAGGAAAGGTTGGTAGATTCGCTTTCGACTTGCCTGAAGCGATCGGAAGGCATTGCCATTATTGAGGTGACGCCCACAGAAGGCGGCAATAATGTGGTGCAGTTCCCTGCCAACCCAGATGTTCAGCTGGCAGTGCTACCTACGATCGCCGCTGAACCTGCCGGACGCTACGGTCAGCCCCAGGAGTCTCCCGATCGGGCTGATCAAAAAACTTATGATCTGGTGTTCTCAGAAAACTTTGCCTGCCCTGAGCATGGAGCCGTGATGGAGGAACTTTCTCCTCGGCTATTTTCTTTTAACTCACCCTATGGAGCCTGTCCCCACTGTCATGGGTTGGGCAGTCTCCGGCGGTTTTCGGCAGAGCTGGTGGTGCCTGATCCCAATCTGCCCGTGTATGCGGCGATCGCTCCCTGGTCGGACAAAGACAACACCTACTATTTCTCTTTACTCTATAGCGTCGGACAAGCGTTTGGCTTTGAGATCCAGACGCCCTGGAACAAGTTGACTCCCGATCAGCAGCAGGTGATTTTGCATGGCTCTGACGAAAAGATTTACATTGAGGCCGATTCTCGCTATCGCGACAACAAAGGCTATCACCGCGCCTATGAGGGGGCACTGCCGATGCTGGAACGGCAGTATAAGGAAACCACTTCTGACCTATACAAGCAAAAGCTAGAGCAGTATCTCATCGATCAGCCTTGCGAGATCTGCGACGGCGATCGCCTCAAGCCAGAATCTCTGGCGGTACGGATGGGGCAATATCGCATCAAGGATTTCACCAGCGCCTCGATTCGAGATTGCCTAGAGCGGGTCAACAATCTGCAACTCTCCTCGCGGCAAGCTCAAATTGGCGAACTGGTGCTAAAGGAAATTCGGGCAAGGCTTCAGTTTCTGCTAGATGTGGGGCTGGATTACCTGACGCTCGATCGCACCGCCATGACCCTCTCAGGAGGCGAAGCCCAACGCATCCGGCTAGCGACCCAAATTGGGGCAGGACTGACGGGCGTGCTGTACGTTCTCGATGAACCGAGCATTGGCCTACACCAGCGAGACAACGATCGCCTGCTCACCACCCTCAACAAGCTGCGCGACTTGGGCAATACGCTGATTGTCGTTGAGCATGACGAAGATACCATTCGCGCCGCTGACCACTTGGTGGATATTGGGCCAGGAGCCGGAGTGCATGGCGGCGAAATTGTCTCGCAGGGCAGCTTAGAAAATTTGCTCGCCTGTGAGCGCTCCTTGACGGGAGCTTATCTCTCCGGAAGACGGGTGATTCATACGCCCTCTGAGCGACGAGAAGGCAATGGGCGATCGCTCCAAATCTATGACGCTTACCGCAACAATCTTCGTCACCTAGATGTCGAAATTCCGCTTGGCAAGCTGGTATCAGTCACGGGTGTCTCTGGCTCTGGCAAATCTACGCTGGTGAATGAGCTGCTGTATCCGGCGCTTCAGCACCATTTTGGCCACAAGGTTCCCTTCCCCAAAGACATGGGTGAAATGAAGGGACTCAATGCCTTAGACAAAGTAATTGTGATTGACCAATCACCCATTGGCCGCACGCCGCGATCGAATCCTGCCACTTACACCGGAGTCTTTGACATTATTCGAGATTTGTTCTCGGAAACGATCGAGGCTAAGGCCAGAGGCTATAAGCCAGGACAGTTCTCCTTCAACGTCAAGGGCGGACGCTGCGAAGCCTGCGGCGGTCAGGGGGTAAACGTGATCGAGATGAACTTCTTGCCCGATGTTTACGTGCAGTGCGAAGTTTGCAAAGGCGCGCGCTACAACCGGGAAACCTTGCAGGTGAAGTACAAGAGCAAATCCATTTCTGACGTGCTGAACATGACGGCAGAAGAGGCGCTCGACTTTTTCCAGAACATTCCCAAAGCCTCGGCTAGGCTGCAAACTATGGTAGATGTGGGGCTGGGCTATGTGCGGTTAGGGCAGACGGCTCCGACCCTTTCGGGTGGAGAAGCACAGCGTCTGAAGCTAGCCACTGAACTCTCGCGCCGCGCCACAGGCAAAACCCTCTATCTGATTGATGAGCCGACGACCGGACTCTCTTTTTACGATGTCCACAAACTGCTAGATGTGTTGCAACGGCTGGCGGATATGGGCAACTCTATCCTCGTTATTGAACACAACTTGGATGTAATTCGCTGCGCAGATTGGGTGATCGACCTTGGCCCAGATGGTGGCGATCGCGGTGGCGAACTCGTTGCCGTCGGCACGCCCGAAGAGGTGGCCGAAAATGAGCGATCGCACACAGGCCGCTACTTGAAAAAGGTGCTGGCACAACATCCGCCTTTGGCAGTTTCCTCAATAAACCGCTGAGTTGTCCTTAAGCTGAGTTGTCCTTAAAAGGATGTGATTTTAGGTTGCGTGGGCTTTGCCGATGCAGCCCAAAATCATGCTCTGCATACCTTGACTAAAACACCTGACTTTTTCTGACTTTCTCTTGCCGACAAATAAAAAGCAAAAACTTATCTTGATTGTAGAGCCGAAACACACAGTGGAGAAACGAACAAAGCCACTCAGTGAATGACTCCGCTCAATCTTAGTTCTTTACTTTTTAACGCAGGAGATACCAATCGTGGCAATTATTAATGGAACACCCGGTAACAATAATTTGACGGGTACTAGCACCACCGATGTCTTTTTTGCCAGCCTTGGAAATGACACCTTAAACGGTGGCTTTGGTAGCGATACGGTCAACTATCTTTTCTTTGGTAACAACGTTCAGGCTTCGCTAGATAGTGGCACAGCAACCTTTACTGGCGGTACGACTCTCTTCACCAGCATCGAAAACCTGTCGGGCGGTAGCGGCGACGATAGCCTTACCGGAAACTTCCTAGATAACATTCTATTCGGCAACGCTGGCAACGATCGCCTCTCCGGATTGGGCGGCAATGACAAGCTAGATGGCGGTGCAGGCTTCGACGGGTTAAGCGGCGGACTAGGAAATGATAGCCTCAACGGCGGTACCGATAACGATACTCTCAATGGCGATGAAGGCAATGATACGCTGCAAGGCGGCGATGGCTTAGATGTTCTCGATGGCGGCGATGGCTTTGATTTAGTCGTGGGCAACAAAGGCAACGACACTATGATTGGCGGTGCAGGCAACGACGCCTTTGAATGGGTAGATGGCGACGGTAGCGATCTGATTCAAGGTGGTGTAGGCACAGACAACTTACTCGTGAACGGCTCTGTCAACCAAGGCGATCAATTAGTCCTGCGCCAGTCTGGAACTGGAATTGTATTAGAGCGTAATAATCTTACCCCCATCACCCTCAAAGTTGAAGGCGTGGAAACCTTGAACGCCATTAACGGCTTGGGTGGCGATGACCTATTCGTTGTGAACAGCTTGTCTGCTTCTATCGGTATTACTGACATTCAGTTCACGGGTGGCGATGGCAATGATCGGATGTCGATCGCATCAAATACATCTGCCAGATTCAATGCGGGTGGCGGTAATGGCAATGACGTTATAATGGGAGGCGCTGCGGCAGATACTCTGTTTGGCGATACCGGCAATGATACTGTGGTCGGCAACAGCGGCAATGATACCCTCACAGGCGCCAGCACAAGCTTTCAAGGCAACCTAGGGCGGGGTGAAATTGATCTGCTGGTAGGCGGTGCAGGTCGAGATAGATTTGTGGTCGGCATCAGAGGAAGAGCGCTCTACGACGATGGCAACAACATCACCGATGGCGATGCCCGCAACTTCTTTGACGGTAACGACGGTACGGGCGACTTTGCTCGCATTGTTGACTTTAGATCAGGAGAAGATGTGATTCAGCTTGCCGGACGTGCCAGTCAATATGTCCTCAAGCCCATCAACAATTCTTTGAAAGGCGGTTCTGCGTCACAAGACATCGGCATCTTCCTCAAGAACGGCCCTACCCTATTCCAGCCCGATGAACTACTGGCGATCGTCCAGGATTCCCCGGCGCTGAATCTCAACTCTGCTCAGTTCAGCTTTGTTTAATAGCTGATATCGCTGTAGACAGCGAAGTGTAGCGAGGCTAAGACAGAGAGGTTTTGGGTGACGTGCGAAGTGCCCCGCCCAAAACCTCCTCAGTAAAAGAGCTAGGTGATCAGGTTCACTCCATGTCCTGAATCAGAAAAAGAAAATTGCCCACATGCAGAGCATCGCTAATCTCCAAAACATAGTTTGCATGCAGTTGTAACACATGATTATTGAGGCGGCAGCCCTTTTGACCACTCAAATCATTCAGTAAATATTCCCCGTTCTGAAAAATGATCTTGGCATGGAAATTACCAATCTCTGGGCTGTCTAAAATAAGATCACAATTCGGATGTCGTCCGATCACACATTCACGGTCAGGGCTAGACTCTGGTGACAGGACAACGTCTCGAAATTCATCAGTTTTAAGATTGAGAACTTTAGCGTGCAGCATTGAGTCTTAGAACCATCTCATAGCGAACTTAGGCAAAATCCTAGAAAGCATAAAGCCGATTAACTCGGATAGTAGAGGTATGCGAAGTCAGCACATTAAAAATAGACACCTTACCTGTCTTCAAATCGAAATATCCGCCCGCCAACTTTATTTGTTTCTCATTCAGCAATCGAGTAATCAAAGGCGACTCTTTTAACTTTTCCATTTGTAGAAATACATTTTCTCGCACAGCATTCTCTAGGCGATCGCCAGGTTGCCGAGCCGAACGAGCGATCGCAGGCTGAATAGAATCAATCAGCGTATTCATCTGCCCCATCAAATGACCGCTGTTTAAAGCAGCCCCCACTGCGCCACAGCAGCCGTGACCCAGGACAAGCAAAACTTTTGTTTGAAGAATCGAGGTGCCATACTCAATGCTGGCTAACTCTGTAGGTGTAACGATATTACCCGCAACACGAATAACGAACAGATCGCCTAGCCCCTGATCAAAAATCACTTCAAGCGGCACCCGAGAATCGGAACAGCCCAATATGGTTGCAAAAGGCGTTTGTTTCTGTGCCACCTCTTCCAACCGGGTGAGGTGATTAGGATGAGTCGATTGCTGATTAATAAATCGTTTATTGCCAGCAATCAGCTTTTGCAAGGCTTGATCCGCAGTCAACTCAGGTTTCTCAGCTTGTGCGGGTTCAAATTTACAAGCCGGAGTTTGTAGGAGCATTTTTTCAGGCTGAAAACGAGGAGCTTTTAGAGGTGAGGCGATAGTGAGGTTGTCTTGAGGTGTCATAAGGTAACGGTTGCTGAGATAGCGATGTGAACGACTTAAGTTACTCCTCAAAAAAACCTTGTCACCCTTCTTTACCCAAATTCATGAATTTCTGTATTGCTCCGGATCTTCTAAATTGCTTCATCCGATGTTAGCTATTGAAAATTCCCTATAGCGATCGCCTATCATTCGCATCCCCACTGATTTTCCAGTTAACAGTCTGTATCTCATAAGCCCTATTTTGAGGTCGCGATCGACTGCCAGTTGTTAAGATCTGTGCCCAACATTTGACCCAGCATTGTCACAAACCATCGGCATTTTTCCCGGATTACTCCATCGTTGAACAGATTTAATGAGTGTAGTTTTTGCCGCTTGGACGATACCATGCAACTGAATCAAAGCCTATTTTCGCTGACATTCTACAGCACCTTGATGCTGGCAACCTCTACAGAAGTGGCCTACAGCCAAGCCTTTCAAGCTCAAGGGGCTAGGACTCAACCTGCCCCGCTAGAACACCTAGCCACCCTGCCCGCAGCCGAGGAGATCGCGCCTCACTTAGCCCATTCAGACGCTGAGACAGCCGCTGAGACAGACGCTGAGGCCGGAGATTCTGGATCAGCTCAGGCCATGCCCCACCTTGCTATGCCGGGGATGGAACATGAAATGCCGGGGATGGGACATGAAATGCCCAGCATGCAGGGTGAAATGCCCAGCATGAGCCACGATTCCATGAGCTTAGGCCCTGAAGATGAATACTTTGACCTGCGATTTCTAGACGCCATGATTCTGCACCACCAGGGAGCCGTGAACATGGCAGAAGAAGTGCTAGAAAAATCCGATCGCCTCAGCCTCAGGAAAATGGCGCGGGAAATTATCTTGGTGCAAAAGCGGGAAGTGAGACGGATGCAGTCCTGGCGCGAAGCTTGGTATCCCGATGCCGATCAGCGACCCCTCATGTATGTGGCCGACAAGCAGCAGACCTTGCCCATGACGCAAGAGATGCAGGACGCCATGATGATGAACATGGATATGGGTTCGGCAGATGAGGACTTTGACTTACGCTTCATCAACGCCATGCTACCGCACCATCAAGGCGCAGTGGCAATGGCTGGAGAAGCTCTGTTGCGTAGCGATCGCCCAGACATCTGGCGGCTATCCCAAAGCATTTTAGGAGTGCAGCAGCAGGAGATCGCCCAGCTCCGCACCTGGAGAAGGCAATGGTACAGCCAATAATGTACAAGCCAAAATCTCACAGCCAATAGCGGCCAGAGGTCGCCAGATCCTAACGAGATCCCAGCGACATCACTGAGACATCATTTGCTCCACAAAATTAGTGTAGACCTCACCCTCAATAAAGTCTGGGTTTTCTAGAATCTTTTGGTGGAAGGCGATCGTTGTCGGTAGACCTGTAATGGCAAACTCCCGCAAAGCTCGTCGCATCCGCTGAATGGCTGCCGTCCGATCGACACCCCAGACAATCAGCTTGCCAATCAGAGAATCGTAATAGGGCGGAATTTCATAGTCGGTATAGACATGAGAATCCATCCGCACGCCGGGGCCGCCCGGCGGCAGATAGCCATTGATGCGTCCCGGATGGGGGCGGAAATTGAACTCTGGATCTTCAGCATTGATCCGGCATTCGATCGCATGACCGCGAATTTGCACCTGATCTTGGGTAAGGCTCAACCGCTCCCCCTGGGCAATACGGATCTGCTCGGCAATCAAATCGAGTCCTGTAATCATCTCAGTTACAGGATGCTCTACCTGAATCCGGGTGTTCATCTCCATGAAGTAAAACTCACCGGAGCGATCGAGCAAAAACTCTACCGTCCCAGCGCCCACATAGTTAATCGACTGAGCCGCTTTGACGGCAGCCTCTCCCATTTTTTGCCGCAGCGTTGCATCTAGCGCCGGACTGGGGGCTTCCTCTAGCAGCTTTTGGTGCCGTCGCTGAATCGAACAGTCCCGTTCGCCCAGGTGGATAACGTTGCCATGACTATCGGCCAAGATCTGAAACTCAATGTGGCGAGGGCGCTCCACAAACTTTTCTAGATAAACCCCCGCATTGCCAAAGGCGGCTTCTGCTTCGCCTTGGGCAGCCAAAAAAGATTTAATTAGCTCTTCTTCATGCCGCACCAGCCGCATACCGCGCCCGCCGCCGCCCGCCGTAGCCTTAATGATGACGGGGTAGCCAATCTTACGGGCGATCGTCAATACCTCTTTCTCGTCGGTTAGCAGACCATCGCTACCGGGCACCGTGGGCACGCCAATCCGGATCATTGTCTCTTTGGCAGTCGATTTGTCACCCATCGCTCGAATGGACTCTGGCGAAGGGCCAATGAAGGCAATTTGATGGTCGGCACAAATTTCGGCAAAGCGGGCGTTCTCCGCCAGAAAGCCGTACCCTGGATGAATCGCTGCCGCATTGCGGGTCAACGCCGCCGCAATGATATTAGGAATGTTGAGATAACTTTTGCTGCTGGGGGGTTCTCCAATACAGACCGCCTCGTCCGCAAGTTGGACATGAAGGGCATGGCAGTCTACTGTCGAATATACGGCCACCGTGGCAATGCCCATCTCTTCACAGGTGCGAAGAATTCGCAACGCAATCTCTCCACGGTTGGCAATCAAAATCTTGTCGAAGCGCATTTCAAAGAGTAGGGGTGAGGGATGAGATGAGGAGATTGAAGACTGGAAAGTAAGAAACCAGTGTTTTGAATTTTACGCTGAATTGATCAACTCAAAACATCTAGCTTGCTCCCCAATCTCCAATCTCCTCTACCCACAACCAACTCAAGATCGACTCAAGGCTGCCCAAGACCTACTCAGCCGTTGCCAATTCAGTGCTGCCGCGCGTCCGTCGGCGGGTTAGCGAATTAAACAACATTTGGCCGATCGCCTTGATCAGATTGCCTTCTAGCTCATTAAACATCTTCATGTTCATGCCAAAGGCTGCATTGGCCTCATCCACAATGCGATCGGCAGTCGCATCATCGATCGGCAACTCATCCAAAGACTGACGATACTTGGCTTTGAAAGCCTTTTCGTCAGGGATTTCTTTGAACTCATAAAAAGCGGTGCCTTCGCCCTCACTCAGGTTCATGCCGCGCTGAGCAATACCCTTAAGGATTTGCCCTCCCGACAGATCGCCCAAATAGCGCGTGTAGGAATGTGCCGCCAATAGCTCAGGCTGGGTTGCCGAGATTTCGTGAATGCGAGCTACATAGGCTTTTGCCGCTTCCGAAGGGGCGATCTGCTCCCGCCAGTTGCTGCCATAGTAATACTGCAAATCCTGCTCTAGGCTGGCTTTGCGGTTCAGTTCAGCAAAGTAGATTTTAGAAACGATGGGATGGCTACGCAGCTTCTCCATCTCTTCTTCCATTGCCGAATAGACAAAGTAGAGATTAGAGACTAGCTTGCGATAGGAGTTTTTTTCTACCACCCCTTTCAAAAAACATTTTACAAATCCGACGTTCTCAGCCATCGAGTGAGCTTTTTTGGTGCCCTCACGCAGCTTGCTTGCTAAATTACTGGTCATGCTAATGTTCCTAGTTAAAGTCCCAATACTTTTTGCTTGAGCTTGTTTTTTGCTTGAGCTTGACTTTGATGCCTGAGAAAAATTCGCGATTACAGACAGCAAAACGTGCATCTGTAGATGCACCTAAATTGTTACAGTAGACTGATTTGATGAGAGTTTGTGTTAAAAATTCTTACGTGGAGCGATCGCGCTTCAGCCCAAAAATAGCACGCTGCCCAGCCCAGAATTCATATTGCCATGACGGATTGCCATGACTGAAACCGCCCACAGCTCAAGCTTGAGGAGATGGAGCCAGCGACTTCTGGCTGCCCTTTTACTGGGAGGACAAGTGATCGTTCACTTAATCCGAGGTAACATTCACCGTCGCAATACTTTAGAACAGATGGTGCTGGTGGGGCCAGAATCCCTGCTAATTGCCCTCGTCACCGCCACCTCTGTTGGCATGGTGTTTACCATTCAGGTCGCGCGTGAATTTATTAGTTTGGGCGCAGGCGCAACCGTAGGCGGCGTACTGGCCTTGGCGCTAGCCCGCGAACTCTCACCCGTCCTCACTGCCGTCATTTTGGCAGGGCGCGTCGGTTCAGCCTTCTCTGCCGAAATTGGCACCATGCAGGTTACAGAGCAAATTGATGCCCTCTACATGCTGAAAACCGACCCGATCGACTATCTGGTGATTCCTCGCCTGCTGTCTTGCTGTCTAATGCTGCCCTTCTTGACCATCCTTTCCTTCGTGGCAGGCATGAGTGCAGGCATGGTGATTGCCGATTCGCTCTATGGCATTTCTCATGTCATCTTCCTAAATTCAGTGCGAAATTTCTTATCGGGCTGGGACTTAATCAGCGCTGTGATTAAGAGCGTTGTGTTTGGCGGACTAATTGCCATTATTGGCTCAAGCTGGGGCTTGACCACCACAGGCGGAGCCAAGGGAGTTGGGCAATCGACCACGACTGCCGTCGTCACAGCTCTGTTGGCTATTTTTATCAGCGATTTCTTTCTTTCCTGGCTGATGTTTCAGGGAACAGGCGGAGCGGTAACGCGAGGCATCGGCTAAGGCGTGATGTTTTGCCAGGGGACGCTGTGCTCCTTTCAAAACATCATCAGCCCCATCCATCCTCTAAACATCCATCCTCTAAAATAGAGATGTTCTGACCTTGCCCTCTACTTTTAGCCCTCTACTCCGCTTGGACGGGAGAACCGATCGCATGACTACTACTCCCACAAATTTGCCCCCGACAGCGCCCACCGAGACGGTACAGTTGTCCCCTAGCTATGCCTTGCCGATTGCTCTTATGCTACTGGCGATACCGCTGGGCTGGTTGCAACTTTGGGCAGGGGGAGCGATCGCCCTATTTGGCGTATTTTTGCTTATCCAAGCGATCACACTACGGCTGCTGTTCACTGAAACAGCCCTAGAGATCTACCGAGGCGATCGCCTGATTCGCAACTTCCCCTATTCGGAGTGGCAGAATTGGCGCATTTTTGGGTCAGGCGCACCTATTCTGTTCTATTTCAAAGAGATTAACAGCATTCACTTCTTACCCATCTTGTTTGATCCCAAGATGTTACGCATCTGCCTGGAACAACGCTGTCCCTTTATTCCCTGAGCTAGGGGTGTTCTAGATCTCTCGATCGACTAGCAGAATACTCGACCTAAGTTTATCCCTCCCTTCGGACAATTCATGACTTCAGACCCTTCCTTCATTCCTGACTCGCTGAATACCTCAGCAGATCGCCCTTACTCCTCTAGCAACAATGCCCTTGATCTAGAACGCCGCGTTGCTGAGCTACAGCAGCAAGAAAAGGCGCTACGCCAAGAGATTGCGGCATTGCAAAGCTCTCATAGCAGCCTGCTGCAAAAGCAAGTTGCCGAAACTCAGGCGGCGATCGGGCGAGTCGTAAAGGAAGGACTTAGCGACCTAGAACAACGCAAGCAAACCCTGCAAGTGGCCGTAGACCAGCTAGAGCGGCGGCAAGAGCGCATTCGCAACGAGATGAGAACCACCTTTGCAGGCGCATCGCAAGACCTAGCCATCCGCGTGCAGGGGTTTAAAGACTATCTCGTGGGCAGTTTGCAAGACTTGGTCACGGCTGCCGAGCAGTTGCAGATGGCTCCGCCACCAGAGCCACAGCGATCGCCCAATCCCTCCTCCAGTTCAGCCTCTGGCACACCCAGCCGCTTCGCCGAATCTCGATCGGGTGAACCTAGGGTCGATGAGAGACGATCCGCCGAGGGGCGATCGATCGAACCCAACCGAGAGTCTGAAGCAGCTCCCAAATTTGCCGAATCCGCTTTTCAAGAGCAAGCCAAACGCATTCGCAAACTCCTAGACCAATATCGCATCGCACCCGATTACTACGGGGCACCCTGGCATCTGCGACGCACCTTTGAGCCAATTCACGCGGAACGAGTCTCTAACTGGTTTTTTACCCAGGGTGGACGCGGAGCGCTGAAAACAATGGGTTCAAGGCTGCAAAACATCTTAATCGCCTCCGCAACCATTTCAATCTTGAAAGATCTATACGGCGATCGCCTGCGTGTTTTGGTCTTAGGTAATTCTCCTGAGCGCTTAGGCGAGTGGCGGCGAGGCTTACAAGACTGCTTAGGCGTCTCCCGCGTTGACTTTGGAGCCGATCAAGGCATTATGTTATTTGAAGCCCCTGAGCCTTTAGTACAGCGAGCCGATCGCCTTGTCAAGCAAAAGCAGATGCCCCTCGTGATCGTTGATGAATCTGAAATTGTCATAGACATAGCCCTGCTCCAGTTTCCCCTCTGGCTAGCCTTTGCAGCCGATCCCGCCAATCCCGCCCTGTATTAGACGTATTGCAAGTTTAGGTTAAGGGAGGCTGCGCCTCCCTTCCCAATCCCACAATCCAACTCATCTGGAGGGGGTTCGGGGGACGCAGCCGTCCCCTGACGGGGGTTTGGGGGAGACCCCCAATGATTGCCGCTACACCTCAGCCAACCCCCGCAACAGCCGCCGATTCTCCTCAACCGTCCGTACCGCCACCCGAAAAAAGCGATCGCTCAGCTCAGGAAAACTCCTACAGTCCCGAATCAAAATGCGGCTGGCCTGTAACAACTTCAGCTGTAGCTCCACAGCCGATCGCTCAGACTGCACCAAAAAATAGTTAACCGCACTCGGAATCGGGCTAAGCCCCGGCAGCGCCGCTAAACCCTCAAACAAAGGCGTATGCGCCTCCGCCAGCCATGCCCAAGTGCGCCGCTGAAACTCCACATCTCGCAATCCAGCAACCCCCGCCGCAGCCGCCAGCACATTGACCGACCAAGGATCACGCCACTGCCGCCAGCGCCGCAGCCGATCGGGATGGGCGATCGCATACCCCAAACGTAGACCCGCCAAACCGTAAAACTTCGTCAGCGATCGCAAAATCACCAAATTAGGGTAGTCCACAACGCGATCGATCAGGCTCTGCTGCTGCTCAGGCAACAAGAAATCCATAAAGGCTTCGTCAATCACCACCAAAGCAAACCGATCGAGCAACGGCAAGATCGCCTCTGCCGCGAATAGCCGACCCGTAGGATTGTGAGGATTATTAAGCAGCAGCCCTGTGGCCTTAAAACCTGTAGCCTCAAGAAAGTCCGGCAAAGACTTTGGTAAAACCGTTTGCCCCTCTAGCCTCATCGGGCAACGTATCACCTTAGCGCCAAAAGCCTCTAGCGATCGCAAGTAATCGCCAAAGGCAGGCGTGATCAAATAAGTTGAATTCAACTCAGCCAGTTCCCGACTTGCCCAAGTCAACAGCTCAGCAGAGCCATTTCCAGGCAAGATCCACTCCGGTGAAACGGAGTGAACCTCGCTCAAAACCTGGCACAGCTCCCGACAATCTGGATCAGGATAATGCGCCAGATCTCCCAGATGAGCTTGAATAGCGGCGATCGCAGATGAAGGAGTGCCCAACGGACTAATGCTGGCAGAAAAATCTAGTATTTCATGAGGGGAACAGCCTGCCAGCGATGCCGCCCAAGCCAAATTCCCCCCATGTGCTTGAAACAATGGTTGCACGCAGCAGCTCGCTATTTAGGAGCCACCATTTCTTTGAACAGCTTGCCCGCCGAAAAAGCAGGCACCTTGGTAGCCGGGATTTCCATAGCTTCTCCAGTCTTGGGGTTGCGTCCCTCACGCGCCTTACGCTCACGCGGCTCAAAAGAGCCAAAGCCCACCAGCGTGACCTTATCACCCCCGGAGACGGCTTCCATGATGGCATCAATTGCCGCTGTAAGCACAGCATCTGCCTGTTTCTTAGTCACACTTGCCTTCTCAGCAACCTTATCTACCAATTCACCTTTATTCATGGGTATCTCCTTTCAATGTTCACAGTAGAGTTCATTTTTCGATCAGGGGCTGGGATCGATCCAGGAATTTCCGAGGCATGATTTGAGATGCTTTTAAATCCATCCAACTGTCATTAAGCCATAAAACAGCTGAAAGCCTTGTGCACTCGTACTTTTCAATGTTTTATTCTAAGCACAAGATCAGGGTAATGGATCGCCGAAACCTTTAATTTATGTGGATTTCGGGCATTTTTTGGGGAAATCTTATCAATACCGACAGATTTAAGATCAATCTAGTAGGTAGATATTCCTGATCAGGGCTTTCTGAGCCAGCTCCATGACTCTGCTGCTAACGAGGTCGTTGCAAAAGCTGCTGAGCTTCCGACGAAGGCGTATAGCGGTAGCCAAACGCAGAATTATCAGAATCATCCAGAATCTGAGGCGTCAGCACCACAATGACCTCTTGGCGGCTATTGGTTCGTGCTGTGCGTCTAAACAAAGCTCCCAGAATCGGGATGTCTCCCAAGATGGGTATTTTGGTCACTTCTGCCCGATCGCTATCCTGGATAATTCCAGACAAGATCAGCGTCTGCCCATCTCGCACCCGAATCTGCCCTGAAGAAACTCGGCGAATCGCCAACAGCGTAATCACCTGGTCAATTCCCTGGATGTTAATCGTTTGCGTTGTTGCAGGTGACGAAATAGCCGGAGCCACAGACAGAGCCACAAATCCATTGTCATCAATGCGATCGACCTGGACTTGAAGAATCAGACCAGCCGGAGTTCTTTCAACCGTCACCGTTTGCGTCCGATCTTCTCCTGTGCCAGTCGTTTCAACCTCTAAGTTAGTCACTACATCCTGCGTCAGCTGCACCTCAGCCTGCTGGCCTTCCTGCACCACCAGCGTCGGATCAGTCAAGATTTTGGCATTCCCGGTCGTGACTGCAATTTGCAGCTGCGCCAAAAACTTATTGACAAACTCAAAGTTGCCCGGTCGAGTTACAGCACCCAAAACCGTACTACCAATTGAGCCAGCATCTAAACCTGTGTTGGCAGGCGTACTGTCGCCAAAGTTAATCACCCCAACGCCATTGCCGCTTGCGACTCGGTTGTTCCC
This sequence comes from Oscillatoriophycideae cyanobacterium NC_groundwater_1537_Pr4_S-0.65um_50_18, assembly GCA_016208305.1. GTDB lineage: Bacteria > Cyanobacteriota > Cyanobacteriia > Elainellales > Elainellaceae > Drouetiella. The sequence goes on from JACQYI010000006.1 coordinate 131,042, forward strand.
TAGCCCAAAGGAAAAGCTGGTAGAAGCGCGATCGGTACTCAACAAGTTGACATCCACCACGCGCACGTTTATGGCGACTTGGCGACGGCGAATATCCAACTGAGAGAGCTGAGAAACCGCCACTTCGACCGCATTGGGGTTACCAATCAACGTCACAGCATTGGTTCGCTCATCGCCCACAACCTGCAAGCCCCTCAAAATGGGAGTCGAGTCTTGATAATCAACCCGCTGCACATTAATCGTTGACTCCGTACTCTGCTGCGTTTGGCGCGCTTGAGCCGCTTGCCCAGACGAATCTTCAGCCACAATCCCTTCTTCTGTGGTGATGGGAGTCGCCGTTACCGTCGTCACCAATCGTTCGCTGCTTACCGCTGTCTCAGCGCCCAAACCCACCAAAAAAGAAACTGCCGATCGCACCGGAACCTGGTTTAAGCGCAGTGTCCGAGAAATGACCTGACGGGCAGAATTGGGTAAGCGTGGCCCCACAAAAATGGTGCGCCCAGAGCGGTTTGCCTCCAGTCCGGTAATCCGTAGCACGTAATTAAATACGCTGGCGACTGGTTCATTCTCAATGTCGAGTGAAACCTTAACGCCGTTATCGCTCTCTGCCTGTCCCTGTGCCGCATCAGGCGGGGTGTCAGTCGGGTTGCCTTGAGCATCCACATAGGCAATGTTTAGTCCTGCCGCGCGAGCCAGCAGGGACAACACATCTCTCGCTGGCGCATCTCGCAGCACCAAACGGGGCACAACCTCATTTGACCCCAGATCGATCGACGGACTAGAGACATCAACATTAGAGAACGAAATATCACCTAAAGGAGGGGGCACAGCCCGCGTTTGCAGCGGAGGAACGTAGGTGTTACTGGGAGTCAACACAGGCACCCCATCGATCGTCACCCCTGGATTAGGCACCAACACATCACCCGTGTTTTGAGCCACGACGGCAGGGGCAGGCGGTGTAGCTGGAGCAGCCTCAGCTGGAGGTGCTGCAATAGGAGGAGCCGTGACCGGAACCTGAGCCACCGGAGGACTCTGAGGCGCAGCTTCCGGCTGGCTAGCAGACTGAGCCGTAGCCCCGCCAGCAGGACTTACGCTCAATACAATGCCGCTACTGCCGCGATTCACCTGAGCCGAAGGAGCATCGCTGCCGCCGCTAATGGTGACCCGCACGCTGTTGGTATCTAGCTGAGCCACAGTCACCGAGCTAATGCCGGGTGCCGGATCATTTTGTGAGAAGCTGCCCTGTGGCAATTTGAGCTGAGCGTTAACGATGTCAGCCACTAAGGCATTGCCCCGCTGAACCGTGAAAACCTGCGGCCGATCGCCACTGCTCGTCTGTAAGACAACATTGACCTTACCTTCGCTGGGGTCAACCTGTACGCTAGTTATTTGAGTTGCGGCAGCACTTGCGGGCTGAGCCGCGATCGCCAAGATCGCCACACCGCCGATGAGACCGCCAATTCCGAGATGCCGTTCCACGGTTCACTCCTCCTTAAAAAATTCCTGAACTTCCCAATTCAACTCAACGGGGCAAGGCAAATGCCAACTGTCAAACGAGCAGCTCAACAAGCCGAGCTAAGCAACTTTAATCGCATTAATCCCAAATGGACGCAAATCTGTGCGATCGCCCACCTTAAGTTATATGTAGCGTCTTAAACATAGATACACCGACTCTAGCGCTATCCGTAGCGTAATTCTAAGTTATCTAGCCTTCAATAGTATCGTTTTCTCAAAAAAAAGCCACATTTTCTAGTCTGCGAAGCGAATTTCTAGTTAATGAGGCAAAATCTATGAGAAAAACTTGTTAGAGAATGTTTGAAAAGTGGTCGGCTGTTGATTTTAAGCACCTGTTGATCCCCCCTGCCCCTACCCTGCGGGAGGCCGCTTCGCGTCTAGAAAAAGGGGGGAAATGAATTCAAAGTCCCCTTTTTTTAAGGGGGATTTAGGGGGATCTGAAACTTTTCACTACCCACAGTTGGACTTTTCAAACATCCTCTAAGCCAGCTCAAAGCTGAATGGCTAATTTTGAGGAATAACCCACATTCCCCAAAAGATTTTTGGGAGAGAAGCTTACCCCCAAAAACCCAACAGACTGCAAACAAGGTGGCAGCCTTTAGAGCATGAGGCAAATTCTAGAGCTTTCTGCAAAAAGTGGCGGTTTCTAGTTTGGAAAAAAGAATCCGAAGCATGTTTTTAGCGCGGCAAAAATCCAGATCTCTAACCAGAAACCCTATCTCAGCTTTTGCATTCATCATTTTGCATCCATCAGATGAATGGCAAAAGCTGCCTTGCGGTCAGCTTTTTCGCCGCAGCTAGCCGCAACTGAGCAAAAATCTATAGGGCGATCGCCCCATCACGCTTACGGAGCCGCAGGGCTAGGGGTTGCCGTTGTAGCGGAGTCCTTCACAGGAACTAGCGCATCCATCCGAAAAGAGGTCGTGACGCGCGTATCAGGCTGATTAGCAGGAATCAATCTGCCCTGATTGTCGAGCACGAGCTTATGCGCAGGCGAATCTGATTTAAAATCGCTGATGATCAGCAGAGGCTGCAATCGCTCAATGTTGCGAATAATAGAAGCCGTCTGCGGAAAAGATCCTTGCAGCTCAACTTGATAGGAAGCTCGCTCAAGGCGATTATTGACCGCTGCCCCCAATGAACTATCGGTGACTACACCCGATTCTTCACTGTTGACAGAAAACTTTGAGAGAACCGCGCGCTTCTCTGGATCTTGAATTCCAGCATTTACAGCATTGACTCGCTCATTCACGTCAAGCAACAAAGTGCTGACGCTCTGGTCAGAAGCAAACAGCCCCAACACATCAGCCTGAAGCTGCTTGGCCTCCTGAAGCTTGATGCGGGCTGCGTCAATTCGCTTCTGGGTTTCTTCCTGCGCCAAAAGCTGCTGCTCCTTTTCGGCAATTTCCTGCTTGAGCTGCTGGTTTTTGTCGAGCGTAGGCTGTACAAAATTACTCCAGAGCAAAAAAGCGCCAACCGCACCCAATAGCGCAATCAAAACACCCAGAACAGTAGGGGTTAAGGTAATCCCAAAAAACTTGGGGTAGGTCGTCCCCTCCAAGTTACCGTCTCCATTGGAAACGAAATCTCCGCTCGCGGTCATGGTTTAAGAACTCCTCTATCCCGAAGTGCCTGAATTCTAGCTGCCAACCCGACAGACAATGTACGCTCTAAATCTTGCAGTAACTCAGAAGCCGTCATATCGCTAAAGTCGCCCTCAATGGTGTATTCCACCACTTTAGGTAGCTCAACCTTAATTTCACCGCCAGCGGCTTGTCCCGTAAATTCGACTTCGGTTGGGTTTTCAATCAGCTCTGACTTAACGATCGTCAAGTTCTCGCCCTTGAGAAAAGGCGACTGCTGCAAGGTTAGCAAAAAGTCGTTGACATCATTGAACGATCGCGCCTTACCCGAAAGGCTAATCCGAGGCTGCGGAACGGGCGCAGCGGCTGGCTGAACGGCAACCGGAGAGGCTTCCCCCGTTGGGCTAGCGGTGGCGCTAGGAGAGGGGCTGGGAGCAGGAGCAGGAGCCGCCGCACCCGCAGGCACAGTCGGAGTCAATTGCGCAATGCTATCGAGCTGAATACCGTTAGGTACGCGATCGCGCACATCTTGCAAAACGGCTGACCAGGGTCTGATTTGGTCAAATACCGTTGCCAACGCCTGGTTCTCTGCTTCAATCTGGTTGACCTGCTGGTTAAAGTTTTGCTCTTCGCCCAGCTTGAGTTGCAGCGCTGCCAATTGTCCATCTAGCTCGACACGGCGCTGTTCCAGTTCAGCATTTTGACCGTTTAATAAAAACCAAGCTCCGCCGACCGCAGCCAATAGCGCCACTGCAATGCCGCCGCCAATGTAGTAAGGTCTTGGATCATCCTTGACTACTGTGGGTCTAAGACCCGCCTCACTTGGCCGCTGAGTTCGATCGTTGAGAAAATTGACATCTAAGCCGTACATATCACCAAGCCTCCCGTAAGCCTAAGCCCAGCACCACACCCAAACCCACTCGCTGCACCGGGGTCAACTCCTGATTCACTTCTAGAGACAGTGCAGAAACGGGGTCAACCTGACTGGTCGGCAGACTCAGCCGCTGCGAAAAGAACTCGTCTAATTGACCGATCGCTCCACCCGGCCCTGCCAGTAAAAGCTGTGCTACCTCCATATTCTCACCCTGGTTGTGGTAAAAGTCGATGGAGCGTCGTAGCTCATCCGCCAGCTCTCCCAGCACGCGCAGCATAGCGGCGGCTCCGGGATTGGTGCCGCCCATTTTGGGCATTACGCCCATGCTATCCATCGGCGTAATGGGTACGGTCATGCCTTGCAGCAGGTCGGTGTTGCGAGAGGGCGGTAAATTCATTGAGCGGCTCAGGGCCGTCTGCACTTGGTAAGTTCCAATGGGGACTGTGCGAGAAAATTGGGGTACGCCATCGACCACGATGGAAATCTCGGTGTTTTCAAATTCAATATCGACGATCGCTGCGGCTTCTTGCGGAGTGAATTGGCGCAACTGCTGCCGAATCGTGCGAATCAGCGAAAAGCTGCTGATTTCCAAAATATCTACGAGCAGTCCGGCCTGCCGAAACGTTTCTAAATAGGTGTCGGTCACTTCTTTGCGGGTGGCAACCAGCAATACCTGCACCTTTTCGATGCCGTCATCATCGACAAAGAAACCCAACTTTTGGTAGTCAACATCGGCCTCTTCTCGAGGAAAGGGTAAATACAAACCCGCTTCTTGGTTTAGCACCATTTCCCGGAGTTCGCGATCGTCCAATTCTGCCGGAACAGGGATAATGCGCGTTACCGTATCTCGACCGCTAGGAATGGCGGTGGCAGCGTGTTTCACCTTTAGCTTACTTTCAGTCAGAACGGACTGGATGATCTCTGCCATTGCCCCGGAGTCGATAATCTGCCCTTCTTGAAAGATGCCTTCGGGCACTTCGGCAGAGGCAAGGGTCGTCACTTGAAACCCCTGTCCTTTCTTTTTCAATCGGGCAACATTAACCCGGTCAGGAGTCAATTCGACACCAATTCCCTTCGGCTTTTTTGAGAATACGTTTTTGAGGCTAACCACGGTATTTGTCCGTTAACTCAAGATATAGGGAAACAAGAGAGACAATTCGAGGAAAGGTAGCCTGTCTAAATAGATTGCGATCGCAATTCAGAGAAGCGTTTCTTCACTCAGCATAGCCAATCTCAATAAACTCAGACGAGGCTTTAAAGTTAAATCAATGAATGGCGCTCTCATTAATCTAATTAAAATACCTTTCGATCTTTTAATTAGGATACAAAGCTTAAGAGATAATTACCACCATAAACCCCAACGGTAGCGGAAATTGCTATTTAGCTCCGCTAGATTTGGGGTCAAGCCGTAAAATCTCTGTTTTCAGTGTGCCCAAAATCAAATGCCGTCATTACGATAACAGAGCTGTATAAAAACGGATCATTTCTCCTTAGCGTTGCTCACTTGCGGCATGGCTGAGCGATAGGCTCGTACAAGCCCAGCGATCGCTTTTGTGAATGGGAGAAAGGATGTCTTTAAAAATAGAGAACGAGGCAACGGATTAGCGATCGCCGCACAAAGAAATATTTACACCCATCACCCGCAGGGGCGTGGCATTCGGCAAGAAACCTCTTGCATCCCCCCAAAAAGGATCGCCCGAATGCCGCGCCCTTACACGTCGATCGTCCCATCCACAGCGCCCAAAAATCGGGAGCAACGATCGCCAAGGTTTGCACCCGCCTTTACCCTGGGCATAGAAGTGTCCCATGAGCTGGCTTTAGCGATCGCCTGAATCACTCTCATCCTCATTACCCGAAGAAAAGTTGCGACCGCCCACCAAACCCGCGATCGCGCCGACGCAAATTTTCCAGGTGTCGGTGCAGGTGTTGATGATGCCGATTTGCTGCTCGGAGGGGTTGGATTGGTTGGCGATCGAGACTGAGGTTCCCCCGGAGAGGAGAGCGATCGAGACGAGAGCAGAGAAGACGATGTTGAAGTTCATGACCTTTACCTTCAGGGTTATTTTGATGCTTCTATCGTCTTCGAGAAGGCTAAAAAGATCAGGAGCCTGAACAGGTCAACTTTGGGTCACTTTTAAGTCAACTTCCAGTGCGATCGCTACAATAAGCACAGTGTCTTGGTTGTAGAAATATGGCGCGATCGATCGCAGTATCTCAAGAAGGGATTGAACGCATTAAAGCGGCGCTACCTTGCAGCCAAGAAAAATTTGCTCAAAAGCTAAACATTTCTCCAGCGACGCTGAAGAAGATTTTTAGAGCAGAACCTATTGATCGAGCAATCTTCTGCAAAATCTGCGGTGAAGTGCAAATTGACTGGCATGAGGTTGTTCAGCCGTCAGATATTGCTGATGAGATAGAGGAGAGCATCAATACTCTGGTGCAATCTACCCGATCGCGCCTGCACGACGACGTAAAAAAGCGATGCGGCTGGATGAAGGTCTTAAATATGACCTATCCGATCGAGAGCAGCGCAATTTATACCGATGTCAACTTGTTGGGGAAGCCGCTGCATCTGCGGAGCTTCAGGGAATTGGAGCGATCGCTGCCGGAATTTGCCGCCGGAAATTTTGATCGGTTTTGGCTGGGTCAGGCGATCAGAGATCAGCGGCGGGATGGGATCGAGACGGTGCAGGAGACAAATCTGCTGATGATTTTGGGTGCTCCAGGAGCGGGAAAAAGCACTTTCATGAAGCGGCTGGCGATGCTGTGTTATGGCGAAGAAGCCGTTCATTTTCAGGCTTTAGTACCATTTTTTGTGACGCTGAAGGAGTTTGCCGAAGCAGAGGAACAGCCGAACTTGCTGAACTATCTAGCGAGTTTGGGCAATGCTGCGGTGGATGCTGAGACGATCGCCACTCTCCTCAAAGCCAATCGCGGCTTGGTGCTGCTGGATGGGTTGGATGAAGTGCTGGAACGCGATCGCGATCGCACAATTGATCAGATTCGTGCTTTTGCCGATACCTACGATCGGAATCACATCATCATCACCTGCCGGATTGCGGCGCGGGAATATACCTTTACGCAATTTACAGATGTGGAGATCGCTAGCTTTAGCAATGAGCAAATTGCTGACTTTGCCCACAAATGGTTTTGTGCCAAAGAAGACAAAGGAACGGCAGCAGATTTTCTTGGCGCGCTGGAAGAACGCCCGCCGATCAAAGAATTGGCGATGAATCCGCTGCTGCTGACGCTGCTGTGTTTGGAGTTTGAGATCGATCGCGCCTTTCCTAGCAGTCGGGCAGAACTCTATGAGCGAGGGCTGGAGGTGCTGTTTACCCGCTGGGATACGAGCCGCAAGATTAAGCGAGAAGAGGTTTATAAAAAGCTGCCTGTGAAGCGCAAGAAAGAGCTGCTAGGACAGTTGGGCTATGCCACATTCGATCGCGGCGAGTATTTTTTTAAGCAACGGCTGGCGGAGGAGCAGATTAGCGGCTACATTGCCAATTTGCCGGATGCCCAAACTGACCCGGAGGCGTTGCTGGTGGATAGTCGTGCAGTACTGAAGTCGATTGAGGCACAGCACGGGCTGTTGACGGAACGCGCTAGCCATATTTACTCTTTCTCTCACCTAACGTTTCAGGAATATTTCACGGCACAGCAGATCGTTCAGGTACATAGTCTGCAAGATCCGCAAGGGGCGATCGATCGGCTGTTGGATCATCTGCATGAACCGCGCTGGAAAGAGGTATTTTTTCTGGTGGTTGAGCAATTGCCCAATGCTGATTATTTGCTGAAACAAATGAAGCACAGAATTGACGAGTTGCTGTTTGGTGATGAGAAACTTCAGCAGTTTTTGAGATGGGTGCAGCAAAAATCTGAATCAGTGGAAGCGCCTTACAAACCTGCCGCTGTCAGAGCTTTATATTTTGCCCGCGCCCGCGCCCGCGACCCCGCCCCCGACCCCGCCCGCGACCCCGCCCGCGCCCTTGCTCTCGACCTCGCCCGCGCTCTCGACCTCGCCCGCGCTCTTGACCTCGCCTGCGCCCGCGCTCTCGACCCCGCTCTTGACCGCGCCCTCGACCTCGACCTCGCCCTCACCCGCGCTCGCGCCCGCGCCCGCGACCTCGACCCCGACCTTGTCCGCGACCCCGCCCTCACCCGCGACCTTGTCCGCGACCTTGCCCTGGCCCGCGCCCTCGCTCGCACCCGCGACCTTGCCCTTGCCCTGGCCCGCGCCCTCGACCTTACCCGCGACGATGAATTGAATCGAAAGCTTCAACAATTACGTGATGAGTTACCCGACACTTCCTGGGAAAAGCAAGGTCAGCTCAAAGAATGGTGGAAAGCAAACGGTAAACAGTGGACGGAGCGACTTCGAGAAGTAATGATCGAACATCGCAACATTGGTCAGGACTGGCAATTCACCGATGAGCAGGAACAGGTGCTAACTCAGTATTATAAAGCCAACAAATTTTTGGTGGAATGCCTCAACAGCGAGTGCTACGTCAGCCGATCGGTTCGGGAAGAGATTGAGACAACATTGCTCTTGCCGATAGCGTAGTGGTAGCGGCTGGATGGGAAAGCAGCGATCGCACTTTAGATTGTCGAGTTGTTGAGGGTCAGTCCGTGGGTCAGCGTTTCATAGAGGCGATCGGTGTAGGGGCGTGGCATTCGGCAGGCAATTGGACGGTTTAGACCAGAGAGATAACTACCGAATGCCGCGCCCTTACCCTTCAGCGATCGCATTTAGAGATACCGCATTTTCAGAGGCGGCGATCGCCCTATCTCCGTTCCTCATCTGCGCCACCCTGCATCCTAGTCTTCACGTCTCCCGGCTTCAACCGTGACCAGATTAACCTAGAGTAGATAGATTAAACCGGAGATCGTAGAGGTGTTGCGTAACCGATGAAAGTGAGAACTTGGAAAAACATTGGCATCTTCGCCCTGCTCGGACTGTTTTTGAGTTGGGCGATCGCTAGCTGTAGCCCTACATCTGGCCCCGAACAAAATTCAGGGTCTAATGCCAATGCCGGGGGCGAAGTCGAATTCTGGACTATGCAGCTCCAGCCCCAGTTTACTGACTACTTCAATGCCCTGATTGCCGAATTTGAGCAAGAGAATTCGGGCACGAAGGTCAAGTGGGTGGATGTGCCCTGGGGCGACATGCAGAGCAAAATCTTGACATCTGTCTCTGCGGGCACCGCACCTGATGTCGTCAACCTCAATCCAGATTTTGCGGCACAGCTCGCAGGTCGCAATGCCTGGTTAGATTTGGATAGCAAGATTTCCGAGGGCGATCGCGCCCAGTATCTACCCAAAATCTGGCAGGCCAATACGCTAGACGGCAAAAGCTTTGGGATTCCCTGGTATCTCTCCACCAGCATCACCATTTACAACCAGGATTTGCTGAAGCGATCGGGCATTAGCCAACCGCCCGCCACTTACAAAGAATTGGCTGAAGTTGCCAAGCAAGTGAAAGAAAAAACAGGCAAGTATGCTTTTTTCACCACTTTTGTAGCAGAAGATTCCGGCGAAGCTTTGCAATCTTTTGTCCAGATGGGAGCGCAATTGCTAACCCCCGAAGGCAAGGCCGCCTTCAATACGCCCGAAGGCAAAGCCGTCTTTCAGTACTGGACTGATCTGTATCAGCAAAACCTGTTGCCCAAAGAAGTGCTGACGCAAGGACACCGCAGGGCGATCGAGCTATATCAGTCTGGAGAAACTGCCCTGCTGTCTACCGGATCGCAATTCCTCAAGACGATCGAGACAAACGCTCCAGCCGTCGCCAAAGTTTCTGCCTCTGCTGCCCAAATTTCGGGCGACACCCGCAAAAAAAGCGTGGCGGTGATGAATCTAGCGATTCCCCGCAACACCGACCAGCCCGACATGGCTCTGAAGTTTGCCCTGTTTGTCACCAATAACGTCAATCAGCTCGCGTTTGCCAAAGCAGCCAACGTTTTACCCTCAACGGCTGAGGCGCTGCAAGACAGCTACTTTACGAGCGTTGCCACAGATGCGCCTCCGCTCGATCAGGCGCGATCGATCAGCGCCAAACAGATGCAGGATGCTGAGGTGCTGGTTCCCAACATCAAAGACATCAAGGAGCTGCAAAAGATTGTCTATGACAACTTGCAGGCGGCAATGCTAGGGGAAAAATCGGTCGATCAGGCCGTGGCTGAAGCCGCAGTCGAATGGGACGAGCGTTAAGCTCAGCAAAGGTTTAGAGGGTCGAGTTTGAGAGGTGCGCTGCACCTTTCAAATGCAGCCCAGTTCAAATGCAGCTCAGTTCAAATGCAGCTCAGTGTGGCAAATCCTGCACCAAAACATAGGGCTGCACAATCAGCGCCTGAAACCGTCGGGTGCGATCGCCCGCCCAATCAGCCAATTGTTCTGGAGAGGGTTTACTCAATAGCTGCTCAGCAATCCAGCGCTGTACGGCTGTGGCATTGTCTTGCGCTAGAGCTTCGCCCACCTCTGCCAAATCCAGATCTGGAGCCACGATCACGATCGCATCTCGCTGCGCATGGGGCATGAGCCATTCCCATTCGGCTTCATCTACCATTTGAGTCAATTCGTCTCGCAAAGTCGTCTGTGATTCAGACTGCGCTTCTGATGAAGGTTCAAGTGAAGGTTCGGGTGATGATTCTGGCATCCGTTTTCTCGGTCAGGCTGAGTGGTGGGTGGTTGAGTGGTGAGGAGCAGAGATGAGCTGCTATCGTCCCAAATCATGCAGGGCATGAATGGCGATCGCACATTGTTGGGTGACGGCCTCCAAGTCGGCGCGATTCGTCGAGGCTGGAGGAGCAATCAGCTCTCCAATTCGCACTGTGACGGGTGCCGCATGGGGCAGTTTAGACCCTTGGCTCAGAATGGCTTGCGTACCCCAAAGGCTGACGGGCAGCAGCGAAACCTGAGCCTTGGCCGCAATCAGGGCAGCTCCTAGCTTGGGGTCAGAGATCCGCGCATCGGCAGTGCGCGTGCCTTGCAAAAAGATGCCCACCGCCCAGCCCTCCTCCAGCTGTTGCAGAGCAGCCCGAATAGCGCTGCGATCGGCAGCCCCCCGCTTAACGGGATAGGCTCCATAGAGCCGAATGGCTTGACTGAGGACGGGCACCTGAAACAGTTCTTCCTTCGCCATATAGGACACCGGACGTCCTACGCAGTTAGAGACGATCGGCGGATCAAAATCGCTGGCATGATTAGCCACCACGATCAGCGCTCCCGTACGAGGCACATGCTCTACACCATAAATCCGACCCCGCAGGTAGGTGTGCAGCACCGGGCTGACGACCGCCCACTTAAACAGGTGATAAAGCGCCAGACTAATGAGAGGTTCGCGTTGCCGCAGGGGCGGAGATTCTTGTAGCAGAGGAGAAGACATTTGCCGAGCGCTCAAGCTAAATCGGTACTGGACAAACCTGTGGAATCTGTCGGTAAATCTTCCAGATTGCCGACATTCTCTAGCCGCAGTTCAGGACAGGTGCGCTTGATAATGCCCGTTAGCACCTTACCAGGCCCAATTTCAATCACACGCTCTATACCCTCAGCAGGCAGCCGCAGCGAAATTTCTCGCCACCGCACAGAGCCAGTCATTTGACGGCTCAGGCGAGCCTTCAGCACCTCTGGGTCGATCGCAGGGCTAGGTTCCACATTCGACAACACCGGAATATTGGCCGACTGGAACGTTACCCCCTCCAAGACCTGCTGAAACTCTGCCGCTGCAGCCGCCATCAAAGGCGAGTGAAACGCACCGCTGACGTTAAGCTTCATGGCTCGCTTGCATTTGACACTGGCAATCACAGTCTCGATCGCCTCTAGCGTGCCCGAAATCACCACCTGCCCAGCGTTATTGTCGTTAGCCATTACCGCATCTGGCGTTTGCGCAATGACCGCCTCAAGCTGATCGCGATCGAACCCCATCAAAGCCGCCATCCCTCCTTGAGAGGCAGCAGCCATCAGCGCAGCCCGCCGCTTCACCAGCCGCAAACCCGTCTCAAAATCCAGCACACCCGCTGCATAGAGCGCCACATACTCGCCCAGGCTATGCCCTGCCAGCAAGTCAGCCTTCTGCTGGCGTTCGTGCATTAAGTCCACCAAGATAGTCTCGATCGTATAGAGACAGGGCTGAGTGTACAGCGTTTTGGAAACCTGATCATCCGGGCTTTGGCAAATTTGCGGCACAGACCAGCCCAAAATTTGCTCTGCTTGAGCAAACTTGGCTTGAGCGATCGGCAAATCGCTGAGGTCGGCTCCCATGCCGATCGCCTGAGAACCTTGTCCGGGAAAAACCCATGCAGTCTTAGTCATTTCACGCAATCTGAGTCGGTTGCAATATCAGTTGGGATTCTTATCTTACAAGTTTGTGGTGCAGATTGAAGCGATGCCGTGGGGTCAGTGGTCTATAGGATGCTACGCGCTTCAGCCCAAAGCCTGATAGTCATGGCTATACGTAACCCAAAAACAAGCGCCGCTTTAAAGCGGCGCTTAGATTTAATTTATTGATGAGATTCATTTCAAAATGAATCTCACAGCCGGGTTAAATTCGTGATCCTAAGATCGCTAGGCATGAGATCACGAAACACTACAGATCACTAGGCACTAATGGTCGGCTTGTACATCACTTCCCGCACAGCAGCCATTCCAGCCACCAGCTTGTCTATTTCTTCGCGCGTGTGAATAGCGTTGACCGTAATCCGGATACGCGGCTTAGCAATGAACCAGATCGGCGATACCCAAATGCCGTGATCGTAGATCAGCTTGCGCGCAAACAGTTTGGGATTGAGATCGGGCGGCAGCAGAACAGGAACCACGTTGGTTTCACCGATCGCCTCAAAATCATGCTCAAGCATCCGCGATCGCAAATACCGCGTGTTTTCTTGCAGGCGCTCAACGATTTCGGGACGACGACGCACCTGGCGAATGCTCTCTAGGGCAGCCGCAGCCAACGGTGGAGCCAGCGAACAGGTGCCGATCGAGGTAGGAGAAACATTCAGCAAGGGCTTTAGCTCTTCCACATGGGTGCTAATAGACGCACCCACCGATGCCCCAAACTTAGAGAAGGTCGTCATGATCAAAGGAATCACGCCACGCTCAATCACCTGCTGCGGCAAGATGCCAAAGTGCTCATAAATGCCACGACCCGTAGCCCCAATTGAGCCGCTTGCATGGGCTTCATCCATCAACAAAACACTGCCGGGGTAGTCAGAGAGAATGTCAATCATCTCAGGCAATGGGGCAATGTCACCGTCCATCGAGAATACGGCATCTGAAACCACCAAAATGCGATCGCCAGGGCGAACATAGCGCTGGAGTTTTCGGGTCAAATCCTCCATGTCGCAATGGCGATAGGCGCGCACCCGAACGCGAGGGCTATGGCCGAATAGCTTGCCCGATCGCGTTCCAGCATTGGCGATGGCCGAAACAATGCAACCATGATTCAAAACATCAGTCAGAATCAGCGTTTCACGCGTGTGCTGAAAACCAGGAACCGGAATCGCTAGATGACAAAAAGCATCCATTAGAGCCTGCATTGCCATCCAAGCATTCAAAAAGAGCTGCGTATGGGGCAGATGCTTAAATGCTGATATTTCCGCCTCAAGCTCCCGATGCAGGTCAATGCGACCGCTCAGAACTGACGTAGAACTATTGGAAGTGCCGTACTGCAAGATGGCATCGATCGCTGCCTGCTGCACCGCTTTGTTTTGAACAAGCCCTAAAACATCATTGGTACAAAAAGTTAAAACGGTTCTGCGGACACCCGTTTCGGCCTCTTCGATTTCAACTAGATTCCCCTCCTTCATCCCATGACAGAGATATTCGTCGGGGGCTAGTCCGCTCTCATACCAGCGCTGAACATATTCCTTAACAACTTGCACTGTAAACTACTCCTCTCACCTTCTCTTCAGGTCGCTTAATGTCCTCTAACTCAGTAGCAGATGCCTCGCTGGGGTGAAATCGCCCCGGTTGAGTTCAACGCTAGATGAGAGAGCGATGCACAACTGTGGTTTGCCACTGTCGTTTTGCTACGGGTGGTTTTGCTACTGTGGTTCCACCACTGAACCCTTGCCACCGAATCCAGCCTTCCTGAGACCTCTGGCATGAACCCATAAGCAGAAAATACATACCCCAGCCTCCCATTAATCAACCACTCCAGATAACGATGTTGGTACAGTTACGCCACAGTCACATCCATAAACCCGACTCTCTCACCAGCCGTTAAACGACGGCTAAGCGCCTTGTCACCGCATAGAGCCACTAGAGATCTGCTCTTGTTCCGGTACGCCTTCAGCCAGGGTTGGAGAATCTTCTGCGGATCGGTGTTGCAGTGGACTAGATTGTTGCACTTTAGATTGTTGCACAAACTGCTCATATTGCCGGACGATCAATCGCTGAAGCGCAATGATAGCGGGATTAATCTCAACATAGCGGCGCTGACGATTCTTAAGATAGGTCTGCTGTTCGCTCTCCATCATGTCAATATCTTGATCGAGAAAGCGTTGCAGCAAAAATCTAGGAATAGCCCAGCTCAGGGCAGGTCTGAGCGTTCTCAGCACCCACTTGGGCAATCGCACCTTAAAGAAAAACAGGGCAAACGAGCGGCTCTCTACAGGGCTGACCGGAAGCCGCATCAGATAGAGCGCTGAGACTCCCTGAAGCGTTGTGGCGTAGTGCGGGTAGTTGTACTGAATGGTGATGGGCAGCGTGGTCACTTGGTCTGCGCGATCGGTCAGCCCCAAAAACTTCGCCATATGCCCTTTATAAGACACCTGATATTCTGCACGAACCGAAGATTCTGTTTCTTTTAGGTCAGTCAAAACCGGATCAAACCAGCCTTGCAGTTCCTCATGCAAAAAGCCATGAAACACATCCATAGCATTCTCATTGCAGATCGAGAAATGCGCCTTGAAGTGAGCCGTAACAGGAACCATCAGCCATTCTGAATCATCGAACTCCTTCGCCTCTAGAACTGGCTGAACTTGAGCCAGCGCTTGATCACCCGGAAAAATCCAAACCAGGCCATATTTTTCCTGCACCGCAAAGACGCGGGCTTGGGCACAGGGCAGCTTTTGGGTTTTGGGTAAGTAGGGGATGGTGACGCACTCTCCTGTACTGCCGCTAAATTCCCAGCCGTGGTAGGGGCAGGCCAAGTGCTTCCCGTGGATCTTGCCTTTGTGTAGCTCTACCCCTCGGTGAGGGCAGGCATTTTCTAAAGCATGCAGGTCGCCATCACTGTCTCGATAAACGGCGATCGACTGATGCCAGATCACCACGGGCACGATCTGATTAGGCTGGAAGCGATCGCTCCACCCCACTGGATACCAGTAGTTGGGATTGATTCCCACCTCCCGGATTTTGTTCTGAACAGTCTGCCCCTTGAGCGCGGTTGCCAATTCCATGCTGTAACCTATATCTCACACGCTGTTCTAAAAATTCTGTAGCGCCAAAGGCTACAGCTCACCCTCTAATCCTTAAACAATTTAACCTTTGGACAACTCTAGACGGTCTGAGCCGATAATAGGTTCCGCATTACGCTAAGTCCCATACTGTAGCTCAACTACGAACGATCCCGTTAGTGCCCTAACTTTTTTAGACTTCCTCTGCAACTTGGCATTTTCTGCAACCCGGCACAATTGTGTAAACAATTGCTAATGGGAGACACTTTACTATGAAGAGTAGGAGTCTGAACAGGGGAGTTTGTCAAAAGCGTCAGGTGTAAGGCTTACAGGGGCAGGCCATTGCCAAGCGTTTGCCAAAACTTATGGTACGGTCTTGAAGGTTTTGAGGGTTGAGATCATTTTTAAGCCCCTTGTTTTTTAAGCCTCTGGTAAGGATTGAGATTTTGAATGACAAATTTACTGCTCTCGGCAATGGCTACGTTTGCCCAATCTGCCAAAAATAATTTTGTCCGCAAGACGCGTCAGCCCATGTCCATACAGGAGCAGTTTTTAAAGAAGCTGCTCAAAATCCAGCAGGGCACCGTTTTAGGGCAGACTTTTGGGTTAGCCAATATTCGGACGATCGACCAGTTTCGGGAACAGGTGCCGATCTGGTCTTATGCCGAGTATGAGCCATATGCGCAGCGAGTGGCAAAAGCCGAACCCAATGTCTTAACCGCCGATCCGGTGGTCTACATTAACCTGACAAGCGGCACAACAGGTCGGCAAAAGATGGTGCCTGTCACCTATCGGTTTAGTCGATCGCTAGGCAAAGCCAACACCGTCAGCTTAGGCTTTGCCATCGAAGCCATGCGATCGCGCTCTCAAAAATCTAAGCTCAATGCTGGGATATCTGGTGTGGAGGAGCGATCGCATCCACTTGAATTTGGCAAGGTGCTGTCCACCAACTATGTCGGCATAGAGGGCACAACCGAGGGAGGTATTGATTTTGGCCCTGTGACCGTTGGCAGCTACCGCATCAATCGCTTTATCTGCGAACAGACCTTTGCTCAACCGTTTGCGGCAATGGAGATTGCAGATATTGACAGCCGTCACTATGTTTGCCTGCTATTTGCCCTGCGCAATTCTCAGATGCGGGGTATCAGCGCCAACTTTCCCATGCTGGTTTTGCGCACCTGCCAATACCTAGAGGAATATGCAGAAGCGCTCATTGCAGATATTGAAAAAGGAACGATCGCAGCTTGGCTAAAGATAACGCCTGAACTCCGTGCCGATTTAGAGCGACAATGGTCAGCCCAGCCCAAACGCGCTCAAGAACTGCGGCAAGTTTTGCGATCGCAGGGCAAACTCACGCCTAAACTTGCCTGGCCAAAGCTATCGTTTGTAGGCACAGCCAGAGGCGGCACCTCCGACTTTTACTTCGAGCGCTTCCCAGACTACTTTGGTGACACGCTACAATTTGGCGGCGTTTATGGCACTGCCGAAGGCACCTTTGCCATTTGTCATGACTTCAATGCTGACGGCAGCATTTTGGCGCTAGAGAGCGGTTTTTATGAGTTCATTCCAGAAGACCAGTGGGAGGCAGAACACCCCAAAACGCTGCTGCCTGTAGAGCTAAAGGTGGGCGATCGCTACCGCATTCTCGTGACCAGCTACAGCGGCTTCTACCGCTATGACATTGGCGATGTGATTGAGGTGGTCGGTTTTTACGAACAAACGCCCATGATCATCTTCCGGCATCGGCGGGGGGGATTGCTGTCTTCCGTGACCGAGAAAACGACTGAGTTTCATGCCGTTCAGACCTTGCAAACCTTGCAGCAAGAGTTTGGCCTCAAGCTAGAGGATTTTTGCATCACGCTAGCAACCGATGCTTTCCCTTCGGGCTACTTGCTCAATATCGAGCTGTCGTCCGGTGAAACGCTGAGCGATCCGCAAGCTTTCCTGCTGCGATTTGATCACTGGATGGGCAAATTCAACAGTCGTTATGCGGTAATGCGCGGGTCGCAGATCCCGCTACCTCGCTTACAAATTTTGGCTCCGGGCAGCTTTGCGATCGTCCGGCAGCGCCAAGTTCAGCGGGGTACTTCCGAATCGCAGCTCAAAATCATGCACATCAGCGAAGATCGCAAATTTTTAGAGGGCTTAACGATTCTGGAAGAGGTGAAAATGCCCGCGAACTCTCAAGCCACGCTTTAAAGGCAGTCAGCGCCCAAGACCGTCTGCATCAATCTTTTTTTTGGGTTTTGGGCTGCGCGTAGCGCAGCCCAAAACCCCGTTGGCGATCGGCTATCGCTAAAACATTTGCAAAATAGCTTTAATCTTTTGCTGGCGATCGCGGCTAAGCATTGCCAAAGCTAGGCTCCATGCCACATGTGGCAAGGCACAGGCGCTACCCAAAAATGCCCGCCATCGCGTCCAAGACAGCAGGGCGCGGCGCGGCGACACTCGCCAAAACCGATTGAGAGAGCACACCATACCCTCGCCCAATGCCGTGACCTCATGCCACCAGCCTGCCGGAATGTAAAGCGCCTCTCCTGGCTCTAGCACCAGCTCATAGCGATCGCTCAGAGCCTGTCGCAGCCTAGGAAAAGCCTCAAAATCAGGGCGATCGGGATAGACCCGACTAAACCAGGCACGAACCCGCATGCCATGCCGTAGATGCAAATAAAACGGAAAAGGGTAGAGATTTGCCGTTTGAGAGGGCGGAAACAGCAGCACACGCTTAGAGCCATGCATCTGGATCAACGTGCCATCTGTAGGGTCATAGTGCAAACATTCCATATGGCCGCTGCCGACCCAAAGATTTAGGGTGCTGACAGGCTGCAACCCCAAAGCATCCAGGTGAGTCGCGATCGCCTTTACGGCTTCAGACTCAGCCAGCGGCGTAGAAGCGATCGAACATTTGGCTAAGTATACATCTTGCTCATAGGCTTCTCCCGATCGCAACATCTCGGCATACTCCAAAAACGATCGGCTTTCAGGCGGTACTCCGCTGCCAATATCGGGCCAAGTGCGTTTATCTTGCTGATAGCGCTCTTTGCCATAGCGTCGCAGCAAGAATTTCTGCTGGTTTAACAAAGCCGATAGAGCGTCCAAAGTCCAATCTTGTTGCGATCCAGTTACACCTGTGAGGATGATTGGAACTCCGGGTATCTGGTAGCGTCGAGTAAATAGCTCAGGGGTTAGGGTTTCAATAGCCACTCTCGCAATCAGGCGACTGGGAGCAGAATGAGCTGGCGTAGCTGAAGATATCGACTGATTTGATTCCGTTCTCATAGAGAGTCTTGTAGCTGAGATAATCAAAGAAATTTTGGGTTCGCAAGGGGCGCTCAAACGCTTTCGGGTAGCGGAGATCAAGCGCACCCAGCACCAAAATATCGGAGAATTAAACTCAATTTATGAGAGCCATCTGAGAGAAGTCAATTCTTCCTGAGAGAGGCATCAGAGAGGGATTCGCTTTAGGAGCGATCGCCCCTAAAGGTCGTAAACCCAGCCTCAACCAAAGCCTCAACCAAAGCCACTTCAAGCGACTGAAACCAGGGTGTTGGAAAACTGGCACATTTAGGACACCAACCGTCACTGTCCTACACTGCCTATTCCATTGACAAAGAATCGCGTATTTTTGAGATCTAGTGTTTAGGAATTCCATATGTCGCCTGTCATCGGGAGATTTGCCCCCCCAGTTATGAAATTCGCTTCTCAGGAGCGGTTTCACCAATTTTTAATTCTGCTGGCAGCAGGTTGTCTCACCACCATGACAGGCGGCGTTGTCTCGCCTATACTGCCCGAAATGGTGCAAGAGCTGCGGCTTGATCCCGAATGGGCAGGCACCTTAGTCAGCATCCATGCCCTCACCAGCGCTGTCATGACCCCCATCATGGGAATTGTCGCCGATCGCATTGGTAAGCTAAAGGTGATGATTCCCTGCCTGTTGCTCTATGCCTTATTTGGTGTGGCAACGGCCTTTGTCACTTCGTTTCCCTTGCTTTTAATCACGAGAGGTTTGCTAGGTGCTGCCAGTGGTGGGGTTGCGGCAGCCACCATTGGCCTGTTGGGCAGCATGTATGACGGCGATCGCCGATCGCGCATTTTGGGTTACGCCACCAGCGTCATGACAACTTCGGCCATCTTCTTTCCGCTCATGGGCGGCTGGGTCGGCGGCTACGACTGGCACTATGCCTTCTATCTATACGGGTTAGCCGTTCCGTTGGTCGTGTTTGTGCTGATGAATCTGAAAGAACCCCAGACTCCCTCAGATTCTTTGCTCGCGTTAGGGGAAAGCAATTCTCTGGGCAAAGTGCTGCTCAAGCCCAATATTTTGCAGGTTTATCTGTACATTGCGATCGCCGCCGTTACGGTTTATGCCGTAGTCATCTATACGCCGCTTTATCTTAAGGGTGCCATCAATGCCGATCCAGTCCTCAATGGCTTTGTGCTGGCAGTGCGGTTGGTAGGGGCGGCACTCGTCTCGGCCATAGGAGCCAGTCGGTTAGCGCGACGCATGGGGTCAAACTGGGCGATCGCGTTTGGCTTTAGCCTGATGGCGTTAACGGTGATCACGATTCCTTTTCTTACCAATATCTATCTGATTGTTATCACCGCCATTTTGTTTGGCATTGGCTTTGGTGTCATCACGCCCAACCTCTACGATGCTTTGGCAGAGCGATCGCCTGCGGAGTTACGAGCTAGCGTTCTGGCGATCGGCACAGGCTTTAATTCCCTAGGGCAATTCCTTTCTCCGGTTGCTTTGGGCCCCATCTGGAAATGGGCAGGTTTGCCTGCTGTATTCTACGTGGCAGGAGGGTTTGCCATGATAGCCAGTATTCTCAGCATGATGCAGGGGAAAAAGCGATTGGTCTAACCTGCATAATCCCAGGGGTGTGAGCTGATAAGTGGAAGATGTCTCAATCTCTGGAGCCAATAGAAATTGGTATCTCACCCCATAGACTCTCTTCAAGCTTTCGATTCGTACCCTCTGCATCAGGCAGCGCGGCTTGGCGATATCGCCGCAAGGTAACAGCTTAGATTGTGTGCGTATTCTACTAGAGGCCGGAGCCGACCCTCAACAGCGCTATGCCCCCAACGCAACGGCTGCCAACGCCGAAACCTTTCAGGCATCATATGGGTTTGCAATCCCCGGTACAACTGCGATCGACCATGCTCTAGCCATTTATGATTATTGGCTCGATCGAAGTGCTACGGAAGAAGTCAATAGCGCCATTGTGGCAGCAACAGCAGAATGTCTCCGGCTGTTGCAGCAGTCAGCAAAGCTTTAGAGTGCTCTGCACATGCGTTGCGCCTATCGTGTTAGGGCTTCAAACTGTTTTTCCCAAGATTCGTGATTGCCTCTGGCAACCTGAATAATGGGCGAAAAGCCAATCAGCGTACAGACCAGCCAGTTGACCAGATTCATCGGAAAGCGCATCGGACGGGCAATATCCAGAAATAGCACGACGCGATAATCTTCCGTTTCATTCCAGACTTCGTGGTAAAAGGTATCGTCAAAAATTAGGCTCTTGCCTTCTTCCCAATAGGCAATTTGATGATCCACACGGATGCGGCATTTCTCTCTTGGCTCCGGGACTTTCAAGCCTAAATGGTAGCGAATTAGTCCCTTATGCTTACCACGATGCTCTGGAATATGCTTTCCTGGAGCCAAAATTGAGAAAAAGGCCACCTTTAGGCCAGGAATTTTTTGGAGTAACCGGGTGGTTTCGGGACAGCGATCGCAGTTTCCTTGAGCCTTAAAGCCAAAGGCATAGAAGAAGTAGGTCTTCCACAGATTGTCGTTGGCTATTCCCTGCTGTCGAGGCGAAATGTCCTGGAAGTTGGGCAAAACCTCAGCATGGAGCATAACCTGATCTAGCTCTTGACGAATTACCTGCCAGTTTGCCTCCAGCTCTGCTGCCCAAGGAAATTGCGCCTTGCTGAAAAATACCGAGTCTCCCACCTTAGAGGACTTTACCGCTAATTCCTCAATTTTTTTAACCCAAGACGCATTAGGACTAAAGTTCTCAATGTTTCTAGCTAAACCTTTCATGCACTCCTCAAGTGTGAATGTAGTGTGGCTGTAGCCATTTATTCCTACTCTATCGGTGTTAGGGCAGCAACCTTGGGGTAGGAGCACCACAGAAGTATCCTAGTCATCATGACTACTGCCCATACCATCTTAAAGCTGCGTTTTAAATTGTGAAACCCTTTGCAGCAGCTCAAGAGCAGATCACAAGCAAACCATCCGCACGAAAGTTGGTATTCCCTTCCTCAGGTTCGCTCTGTTTTTTATCTATTTCTCTGCACATAGAGCTAATCCTGTGCTAACCTTATATTCGGTCTGATAAACCTGGCTTTGGGTCGCTAGCTCAGTGGTAGAGCACTCGGCTTTTAACCGATCGGTCCTGGGTTCGAATCCCAGGCGACCCATTTTTAAGATAAGGATTGAGGTGCTAGTTGTGAGTGACGCCACTTGGCATGATAGTCCCTCTCAAATCAGCTTTGTTGAGATTGGTCTGGTTGATATTTGCATTAATCAAAACAGCCTCGCTCAGGTCACATTCGCTGAGGTTGGCCCAACTCAGATTGGCGCGATAAAGATTGGCACGCCTCAGGTTTGCCCCTCGCAAAGATGTCCAGCTCAAATTAACGTTTCTGCCGTTAACTCGCCCCAAGTTGGCATTGATTAAGTTAGAGCTGATAATGCGAGCGCGGCTCAAATCTGCCTCTCGCAAATCAGCTTCTTCCAAATTCGTTCCATGAACGATCGCCCCGACAAGACTGGCACCTTCTAAGATGGCACCCCCCATAATGGCATTAGAAAGATTGACGCCCTCTAAGATAGCTCTGGTCAGATCTACGCCAATGAGCTTAGCGCGATGTAGGCTGGCATAACTGAGGTTAGCTTCGCACAAATTAGCTTGACTAAAATTAGCTTCGCCCAAATTAGATTCTGGTAAATTCACTCGGTTGAGGTTGGCAGAAATTAACCGAGCGCCCCGCAGCCCTGCCCGACTGAGATCGGCTTCGTAGAGATTGGCGTGACTCAGTTCTGCACCAATCAAGTTGGCTTCAATGAGTGTGGCTTGGCTTAAGTCTGTATGGCTGAGCTTAGCTTCTCGCAAGTTTGCCGAACTGAGATCTGCACCTCGCAAAATCGCTTGACTGAGATCGGCTCGACGAAAGCTAATGCCTCTCAAGTCTTTGCCGCTCAAATTGACTCCAACTAGCGCGATTTCCTGAAAGTCTCTTTCTCCTGCGGCATAGCGGCTCAGTATCTCCTCAACATACATGGGTTATAGGCTCTTTAAGGGTGATCAGTTCTAAGTTAATAAAGCTCATTAATACAGGGCATACTTCCCAAAAAAATGCTTGATCTTGTGCGCTGAGGTTAGAACAAGCGCAAAGATAGATTGTGGGTTTAGATTGCCCCAAATTGGTGGGGAATGTTCTTCACTTGCCGTTTATTTTTTATAAGGGGTTTATAAGCGCCCATTGCAAAAAGATAAACATCGTTTCTGAAACACCGCTACTGAGTCATCGGTTGCGTTTCAAATAGTGAGTAGTCGCCAATCTTACCCTATCGGTGCACTATTTCATCTGGATATGGCTGTTTATTTTAGGAAGGACACTCAACGCTCCTTCTCAAACAAAATTCAGGGCTGCAACTAGCAACCTCTTGCTTAGCTATTCATACAAAAGGGAATTTTTTTATTATCTGATGATTATCCGATTTTGCGGTTCATCTGCGATCGATAGCACTTGCGCCCAGCTCATTTGCGATCGCCTTTTTTGTAACGCTTGTGACGCCCAGGATTGAGCGAATCTTGCCAAGGCCGTGAGGTATCAGCAACATTTTTGACGTAAATCTTGGCTCTGACTGCGCCGTATCGCTCTCGCAGAATATTTTCTAGCCGTTCGCCAATCAAGTGAGCCACGCCCATAAATTCTGGGTGTAGCAGCACATACATGCGGATAAAAAGCTGGCGACCAATCACGCCCTGAGAGCGTACTTTGGGACAGCCTGAAACGCCCTCTACCTGAGCCGCAATCTGCACCAGTGCCTCTGGCGCGATCGCCATTTGAGACACCAAAGAGGGTAATTGGCGCTCGAGAATGCGCCAGAGGCTAGGAGCCAGCATGAGCGTCAGGAAGACGGTCAGCAGGGGGTCAAGCCAGAGATATCCCTGCGAAATGCCGATTAATCCGATGAGCATCAGCCCGGTTAGCCAAATATCTTGCAAAATATGATTGGCGTTGTCGCGCAACATGGGGTTGCCTAATATTGCCGCCTGGTTGCGCTCGAACAGTACCAGACAAATATGCACGGCAACGACTGTGCTCAGCAGCAAAACCAAGGATAAATCGACGGTCAGATCGGGTGCGGCAGCCGCAGATTTGACAAAGTCCTGAAAATAGAACAGGCAAATTGCCAGAATTGTAAAGCCAATAAACCCCAAAAAAGCGACTAAGGCCAGCACTGCAACCGTATGGTGTGGCCGATGAGTTCGCAATTCTTGCCCTGCCGCCTGCCGCCTAGAAATGGTGGCAGTCAGGCTCAAAACGATGCTAAAGCAATCCAGAAGGGTATGCAGAAAGTCTGCCAAAATGCTGAGCGATCGCGTTGTCCAGCTCGCCCAAAATTTCACTGCTAGTACAAGCAGCGTTATCCACAAAGTAACCAGTAAAACCTGATAACTTGCGCGATACTGATTATCTACGTCGCCCATGAGCCAGAGGCTAGCATAAAATCTGCTTGCACCTATGGGGGGGCAAAGCCCTCAATGCAGGCTTTCGAGTTAAAAAATATGGGCCTGGGCGTACAGTATGTACTCAAACCCATGCCCTGTTTTAAACTTTTTAGAAATAAATTTTGATGGAATGAGCAATCCGCGCTCGTCTCACAAAAGATTTATCCTTCAACTAAGCAATAATCTTTAACGAGCCACTATCCAAAATTCAGTAAAAATTTTCCGAATGTTATGCACTTTGCTATAGATTCTCAAAGCAAAGGCAACAGACTTTCCCCACTGCCGAAAAGCTTCTAAGGTTTCTTGGATATGCCTAGATAAAATCTGGGAGGCCGTCTGCCACTGTTTTGCTAACGGAATAGGCTGGATGGGGTTAGCGATAGGAGATGCGATCGCCTTTATATCTGCGATCGCCTTCACTTGTTTAACGGCCTCCTTCTCTGTCTGCGGGAAGTAGGTTATCCAACGTCCTGTAACCGGATCGCGGGAGCATTCAAAAGGGCTGGTTTTCAGAGGTTTGTTGCAGGGTTTGGGCAAACCAGGTCTAGAAACTAGAAGTCGGGCAGCAACGGGGGATTTTCTAGGGTTAGTCATGAACGACATCTCTAATTGCAGGGATCAGTTGGCTGGTCTTGCAGAAATCAGTAGATGCAGTGTGAATAGGTGCGAGCTGAACCGCACAGGCTTTTAACTCAGGCTCTAACGAGTCGGGACAAGCGATTGGATGAGTTAAGGCGTTGACCTCCGCCTGCTCTGCCCAGAGCGCTCCCCAATGCATAGGCAAGAAAACGGTACCCGGCGCGATCGCCCGAGTCACGACAGCCGGACAACAGGCCGCACCCCGACGGGAGCGAATTTCTACCAAACCCTTATCTTCTATACCCAACTTTTGGGCATCTCGTGGATGAATTTCCACAAAAGGATTGGGATGCATTTGACGAATCTTTTCTATTCTGCCTGTTCGAGCCTGCGTATGCCAATGCCCATAAAGTCTGCCTGTCGTCAGCACATAGGGGTATTCTGCGTCAGGTGGCTCTGCCAAACCTTTGGAATGGTAGGCTCCAAACCGAGCGCGTCCATCAGGCGTAAGAAAGTGGCGATCGGTATAAAGGCGCTGGGTGGGTTGACCCGCCTCAGAACAAGGCCACTGCGTCGGGCCATTTTCCTGAAGGTAGGCATGGCTAAGCGCCGACTGATCACAAGGGCGATCGCGCGTGAGCTGAATAAACTCAGAGCGGACATCGGCTGAATTTGAAAACTGAAACTGCTCAGCAAACCCCAAGCGCCGCCCTACTTCAGCAAAAATTTCCCAATCCCCTTTGGCTTCGCCCATCGGAGAACGAAAAGCAGGGCAATAGGTCACCATCCGCTCGGAATTGGTCATCGTTCCTGCTTTTTCACTCCATTGAGTAGCAGGCAACAAAATATGGGCATAGGCAGCCGTTTCTGAAGGGTAGTAAGCATCTTGATAGACCGTCAGAGGCGATCGCCGCAGTGCTTTTTTTGTTCGCTCCAAGTCTGGCATACTCACCGCCGGATTGGTGGCAGCTATCCAAAGAAAGTCAACTAATCCTGCTTCTAGACCTGTAATCATTTCCCAGGCCGATCGTCCAGCATGGGCAGAAATTTGACCGGAGGGTAAATGCCAGAACTGCTCAACTTCGGCTCTGTGCTGCGAATTTTTGACCGATCGATACCCCGGTAATAAGTTGGATAACCCCCCTGCTTCGCGTCCGCCCATCGCGTTAGGCTGTCCGGTAAGGGAAAACGGCCCTGAACCTGGCCTGCCGATGCTGCCTGTCATCAGGTGAAGATTGATGATCGATCGCACCTTTGCCGTACCTTCGCTCGATTGGTTGATACCCATAGACCAAAGCGAAAGAATCTGCTGAGCATCGCGCCAGTAGCGAGCGGCAGCCTCTACATCTTCGGGCTGGATGCCGCAGAGGTGGGCGACTCTCTGGGGGGGATAATGCTCTAGCACCTTGGCATAGTCGGCAAAGCCGCTGGTGCATTCGTCAATGAAGGGAGAATCGATCGCTCCCCACTTTAGCAACAGATGACCAATGCCGTTGAGCAAGTCGATATCGCTGCCTGGATGGATGGCAAGGTGAAGATCGGCCACATCCGCTGTTGGCGTAGCGCGCGGATCGACCACGATCATCTTGACGTGAGCGTTTTGCTTGTGGTGTCTGCGGAGGCGGTTAAAGGCGATCGGATGGCATTCTGCCATGTTTGCGCCAATGATGAAGGCGCAGTCAGTTAGCTCTAAGTCTTCATAGCAGCAGGGCGGGCCATCTGACCCCAAGCTTTGCACATAGCCTGCCACCGCCGAAGACATGCACAGCCGCGAGTTGGCATCAAAATTATTGGTGCCCAAACAGCCTTTCATTAGCTTTTGGGCAACGTAGTAGTCTTCAGTTTGAAACTGTCCTGAACCGTACATGCAGAGCGCATCTGCGCCGCTGGTTAGGCGCACAGTTTGGATGTGAGCCACAATTCGATCGATCGCCTCATCCCAGCTAGCCGCTCGAAACGGCTCATCTAGCGAGTCTCGCATCATCGGATGCAGCAACCGATCGCACCCCAACGGCTCGGCCACGGTGGCTCCCTTGACGCACACCATCCCCTGACTAGAGGGGTGGGAGCGATCGCCCCGCACTTTCCATTTCTCGATGCCTTTCTCGGTTGATCCGTTAGAGGCAGAGGCTGCCACGGGAAGAATCTCTAGACCACAGCCGACACCACAGTAGGGACAAAGGGTTTTTACGGGGGCAGTCATGGGCTTTTAGAAAGATGAAGGATAGGGGAGGTGAAAGTGCGGCACTGCTGGGAAGAAATTTATGCCGCAGCGGAGCGCGCCATCCGAACATAAATACCTGCTAAAAAATGCCTGCCAAAAGTCAGCAATACCTATTCATCGTCGTCATGGGCATAGCGACGGTAGAGATAATCGAGCGCATGGTTGCGTAGCTCGTAGTAGCGGGGATCTTCCATCACCTGTGTGCGGTTGCGAGGCCGATGAAAGGGAATGGTCATGATTTCGCCCACTTTGGCAGCAGGGCCGTTGGTCATCATGACAATGCGATCGGCCAAAAATAGCGCTTCGTCAATGTCATGGGTGATCATGAGGACGGTACAGCGGTGATCTTGCCAAATTTTGAGCAGTTCCTCTTGCAGCTCCTCTTTGGTAATGGCATCCAGCGCTCCAAACGGCTCGTCCATAATCAAAACTTCAGGCCGAATCGACAGAGCACGAGCGATCGCCACCCGCTGCTTCATGCCGCCTGATAGCTGTGCCGGACGCTTGTGGGCAGCTTCAGTCAGTCCCACCATTTCTAGATGTTCCCAAACCTGAGCTGTGCGTTCTGCCTTGGACTTGTCTGGGAATGCCGCTTTTACCGCCAGATCGACATTTTCGTAAGCCGTTTTCCAGGGCAGCAAACAGTAGTTTTGAAACACCACCATGCGATCAGGCCCAGGCTTGGTAATCAGGCGATCGCCCACTCTCACTTCCCCCATTGAGGGAGTCGAAAACCCCGACACCATATTGAGCAAGGTTGTTTTGCCGCAGCCCGAATGGCCAATCAGGCAGATAAACTCACCTTCATGAATGTCGAGATCGACACCATCTAGGACGGTATAAGGGCCTCTCGGCGTTTGGTAAATCTTAGAAACATTCTTGATGCTTAAGAAAGAGCTGGTTTCTAGACCAGGAGAAGCATCGAGAGTTTTGCTATCTAGAGCTTGCATAGGTTGCATCAAGGAGAATGGGTGAGTGGAGGGAGAGAGAGATCAGCGCGAAATGAGGTGAGAAATCAGACCGATGAGGATATTTGGGAAGGACGGGTTTAGCGGTCAAATCCTTTGCAGGACGGCGATAGGTCTGCTAAACCCGCCCGTACAGCTTGCGGATTGATTCAATCCACCATCTAAGCGGCCTTAAGTTTCTGAGAGATGGCAGGATCGAGCGGGATTTCCACCACGCTGTAGTCACGCCGAATCTCGAAGCTGTCGATGTAGGCCGTGGGATGGTCAGGATCAAACATCACGCCATCAAACAGCGCAAAGGGTAGACGAGAGGGTTCGCTACGGGGCAGGTCTAGTTGCGTTGCAGCTTCCCAGAACAAATCAAGGCGGCGCACCCGTTCGATCACTTCAATCCAGTTTTTGGGGAAAGGGGTGATGCCCCAGCGGGCAAATTGGGTGAGAATCCACAGCGCCTCGCTGCGGCTGGGGAAATTGGCATTGTCCACAAAGAATTGGTTGAACCGCAGCATTTGCTGAGGGGGTTGATCGGTGCCAAATTGATAGGGATCGATGAAACCAGGTCGGGTAAAGACTGGGTCGGTGCCCAAATATTCTGGACGACACAGGATCTCAAGGACGCCTTCGCGGTTGCGGCGATCGTCGCAATATTCGCAAGCTTCAATCAGGGCTTTTACCAGCGCAATATGGGCTTTAGGATATTTTTCTGACCAGTCTTCCCGAATACCCAACACCTTTTCGGGATGCCCTGCCCACAAATCGAGATCGGTACGCACGACAAAGCCTGTGCCCTCATGCACCGAGTAAGAGTTCCAAGGTTCGCCAGAGCAGTAGCCATCAATGTTGCCCGCCTTGAGGTTAGCCGCCATCTGCGGTGGAGGAATCATTTTGAGGGTGACATCGTGATCGGGATCGATGCCGCCCGAAGCCAGCCACTGCCGCAGCAGCAAGTTATGCATGGAGGTAGGATGCACCATGCCGAGCACATGGGTTTTGTCGTGGGTCTGATCCAGAATGGTCTTGAAGTCTGTAACCGATCGCACCCCTTGCTCATATAGACCTTTGCTCAGGGTGATGGCATTGCCGTTGCGGCTCATGACCATCGCGGTAATCGTTGGCATCGGAGCAGCGCCCCCGGCTCCCAAGGTTAGCGCTAACGGCATACCTGCAACCATTTGGGCAGCATCCAGGCGATCGGATGCAATGCCTTCTATGATCGCTTTCCAGCTAGGTTCGCGGCTGAGGGTAACTTGCTCTAGCCCATGTTTTTCAAAGAAGCCCTTTTCTTTGGCAATGATCAGCGGGGCGCAGTCGGTCAACGGAATAAAGCCAAGGTTGAGATTGACTTTCTCTAGTCCGTTAGAAGCAATGACGGCTGGAGCTACCTTAACTCGCTTAGAAGCCCGTTTTTGCTGGTTGAGAAAATAGACAATCTCGTTGCGCATAGCGTAGTAAGTAGGGTGGTTAACCACTTCTAGACGGCGACGCGGACGCGGAATATCGACCTCTAGGATCTGACCGATGTGGGCTTCAGGGCCAGTGGTCAGCATGACAACGCGATCGGACAGCAAGAGCGCCTCATCAACGTCGTGCGTCACCATGACTGCCGTCACCTCGTTTTCCTGGCAAATCTGCATCAGCTTTTCCTGCATGTTGCCTCTGGTCAGCGCATCGAGCGCCCCAAAGGGTTCATCTAGCAGCAGCAGCTTGGGTCGCAGCGCCAGCCCACGAGCGATCGCCACCCGTTGCTTCATCCCCCCTGACAGCTCATGGGGAAACTTATCGGCGGCAGGCCGCAGGTTCACTAAATCGATGTGATGCTCGATAATCTCATGTCGCTCCTGCTTGGGCAGATGCTTGAGCGCCGCATCTACGGCTAGGGCAATGTTTTGTCGCACCGTTCGCCAAGGCAGCAGCGAGTAGTTTTGAAAGATCACCATGCGATCGGGTCCAGGCTGGGTGACTTCTTTGCCCTCTAAAACCACCCCGCCTGAAGAAGCGCGATCGAGTCCGGCAATAATATTGAGCAGCGTAGACTTGCCGCAGCCTGAGTGCCCGATGAGCGAGACAAACTCGCCCTTCTGAATCTTCAGGTCAATGTTTCTGATGGCCACATACTCGCCGCCGTTTGGGAGAGCAAAGATGCGATCGACGCTATCAACTTCAACGAATGCAGGAGTAGACATAAGATCAGGAGAGGAATGAAGGATGTAAGCGACGCCAATGTAGGCTAGGCCGCGATTAGAGACCAATGAAGAGAGCGGAGAGAACGATGTTCTGCCCTCTATCTCTGCTCACCCGGAGCAACCAGGCGACCCACCCAAGCCACAATCTTGTCGAGCAGTAGCCCCACCAAGCCAACGACCACGATCGCCAGAATAATTTGGCTGGTGCTGTTATCGTTTCCGGCGTTGTAGGCATCCCAGATAAAGAAGCCAATGCCACCATCTGCCTTCAGCATTTCTGCCGCAACGATCGCCAACCAAGATAGACCGATGCCAATCCGCAGCCCCGAAAACACATAGGGAACCGTCGCCGGAACCAAAATGTTCATGACATACTCTGGCAAAGAGAGTTGCAGTACCCGTGCCACGTTTTTGTAATCGCTGGGAATCTGCTGTACGCCTAGCGCCGTATTGATAATGATTGGCCAGACGGCAGTGATGAAAATGACATAGATCGCCGCGCGATCGTTGTTTTGGAAAAACAACAGCGCCAGAGGCATCCAGGCGAGAGGAGGCACAGTCCGCAAGACCTGGATGATGGGGTCAAGCCCTTTGCGGACGAAAGGAACACCTCCGACCACGGCTCCGACAGCCACGCCTACAATGGCGGCGAGTGCATAGCCCATCAATACCCGCTGGAGACTGATCAGAATTTGCCAGCCCAATCCTTTATCGGTGCCCCCATTATCAAAAAATGGGTTAATCAAATAAGGATCGATGGTTTGAGCGATGACCTTGATCGGCCCTGGCAAAGCTGAGTCTTCGCTGAGACAAAGCAGTTGCCAAACAGTGAGCACTACTCCAATGAAAAGGGCGGGTGGAAAGATGGCCTGCCAAACTTTGCCAAGTGCCAGCGAAGTCTTAGAGGGAGAACTAGGTCGGGAGATCGTCGTTGTCATGTGTAAAACTTCCGGGTAGTAAGCTTGCGAAGTCGGATCTGAAGCCTTCTCTCTAGGCTAGGGTCTTAATTTCAGCGCTATGGTTGCCAAAGCTACTTTTTTACGTGCGTGTTGACAGGCAGGGATAGCGTGTTGTCCTATCCCTGCTGCCATAAACCTAAACCTTCTTGATTTTGAGTTCTTTCAGATAGTCTGCGGGCTTCTCATAATCAAACTTGGTGCTGTTGAAGAAGGTTTCAACGCCTCGCGTGTCTTTGGCTGGAATAGCATCCGATTGGCCGATCGCTTTAGCCGCAGCCTTCCAGATGTCTTCGCGGTTGACAGTATCTACCAGCTTCTTGACATCAGTGCTTTCGGGCATTTTGCCCCAGCGGATATTTTCTGTAACAAACCAGGTGTCATGGCTCTTGAAGGGGAAAGAGGCTGATTCGCGCCAGAACTTCATCAGCAAATCGCTCTTTTCTAGGGTGCGCCCATCGCCAAAATCAAAATTGCCTTTCGATCGCTCTAGAATGTCTTTTACCGGAGCTTTGACATATTTATCTTTCGAGAGAATCTCACACATCTCTTGCTTGTTGGCATCGTCATCGCACCAAATTTGGGCTTCTTGAACGGCCATTACCATCGCTTGGGCAGCCTTGGGATTTTTGTCTACCCAGTCAGCCCGCATCGTGAAGGCTTTCTCAGGATGCCCTTTCCACAGTTCACCCGTTGTCAACGCGGTATAGCCCAACTTTTTGGTGACTAGACGACCCGGCCAAGGTTCTCCCACACAGAAGGCATCCATCGTCTTCGATTCCATGTTGGCCACCATCTGCGGCGGTGGAATCACGACGATATCCACATCCGTTTCTGGATTGATGCCGCCTGCTGCTAGCCAGTAGCGCATCCATAAGTCATGGGTGCCACCTGGAAAGGTGACAGCGGCCTTAAACTTTTGTCCGGCAGCTTTGCGTTGATCCACCACGGATTTCAGCACAGCGCTATCTACCCCAACCTTCAGGTCTTTGAACTCATTGGAAAGGGAGATACCCTGACCATCTGTGTTCAACCGCGCCAAAACGTACATGGGTAGAGGTTGATTGTTTTTGGTTTTGCCCGAAGACAAGTGGTAAGGCATGGGTGACAGAATATGGGCACCATCAATGCCACCATTGGCTGAACCCAACTCCAAATTGTCTCGGGTGACAGCCCAAGAAGTCTGCTTGGCAACAGAAACATCGGTCATGCCATATTTGGCAAAGTAGCCCTTTTCTAGAGCCACCACCAAAGGAGCGCAGTCTGTAAGAGCAATGAAACCCAGTTTTGCCGTAGCGGTTTCTGGCACATCGCCATTTGAAACAGGGCTAGGAGAGGCTCCGCCCGATGCTGCGGGACTAGCAGATGTGTTGGATGCTGTAGAGGTGCAGCCATGCATAAAAGCTGTGGCGGCTGTAGCGGCTCCGGCAGTGACTAAAAAATTGCGTCGGGTCAGTTTTGACATAGATAATTTACCGCTTCTCAGTTGAATAGGTGGCTAAGGGATGGTGTTAAGGCATGAAACTCTGGGGAGCGATCGAGATCTCAGACTTACGCCTGTTTCTCTCAAATCGACCTGGGAGAACGTAACAATTGCACCGTTCTAAAACTTCAGCTCTTGCTGCGAGCACCAAATTGCTCAATCAGCAAATCTTTGAGGACAGGCTTGAGGTCGTCGCAGGCAATTCCTTTCTGAACACAGGTGCCTAAGTGAGCCTCTTTGCCCACCTTGCCGCCCATGAATAGATCGACACCTTCAGCCGCTTTGCCATCCTTGCGGACTTTTGTGCCCATGAAGCCAATATCGGCTACTTGTGGCTGTCCGCAAGAGTTAGGGCACCCCGTCCAGTGAATGCGCACAGGTCGAGTCAACTCCACTTCGGTCTCTAACTCTCGAATCAAGGCAAGCGCCCGATTCTTAGTTTCAATCAAGGCGAAGTTGCAGAACTGAGCACCTGTGCAAGATACAAGCGATCGCGCTAGAGAAGTAGGGGCAACAGAAAACTTCTCCAAAATCGGCTCTTGCAGCAATGCCTCTAGTCGAGAATCTGGAACATTAGGAATGATGAGATTTTGCTCAACGGTCAGGCGCATCTCGCCATCACCATAAACTTCTGCCAGTCGAGCCAGCTCAAACATATCGTCGGCAAACAGCCGCCCTACAGGTACATGCAAGCCTACGTAGTTGAGTCCAGACTGCTTCTGGGGAAACACGCCTATATGGTCGCGCTTGTCCCAATCCATTTCGTCTTTTTCAGCCGCTGTTGGCAGGGGGGCACCGAGCCGCTGCTCGACCTCCGAGCGGAATTTTTCTAAACCCCACTCGTCAATCAGCCACATCAAGCGTGCTTTTTGGCGATTGGCACGCAGACCGTGGTCGCGATACACTTCCAAAATGGCGCGGCAGAGTGTAACCACTGCTTCGGGAGCTACCCAGACATTCATAGGAATGGCGGCTTCGCAGCGTTTGGCAGAAAAGAACCCGCCAACTAAGACGTTAAAGCCAAACTGCTCCTCCTTAAAGGCGGGCACAAAGGCAATGTCATTGATTTCGGCGTGAATGGAGTTGTCGCGCCCGCCTTCGATCGCAATATTGAACTTGCGCGGCAGATTGGTAAACTCTGGATTGCCTTCGCCATGATTGGTAATCATGTCTTGCACCTGTTGAACCAACTGACGCACATCCATCAGCTCATCGGCATCCAGCCCTGCGATCGGCGAGGTCGTAATGTTGCGAACATTATCCATACCCGACTGAATGCTGGTCATCTCAACCGCTTTGAGGCGGCGGAAGATATCTGGCACATCTTCAATACGCACACCGCGAAGCTGAAAATTTTGGCGTGTCGTAATGTCAGCATTGCCGTCTTCGCCGTAGCGTTGCACGATTTCTGCCAATACCCGCATTTGCTGGCTGGTCAGAATGCCTGCGGGCAGCCGCAGCCGCATCATAAACTTGCCAGGGGTGACAGGGCGAAAAAAGATGCCCAACCATTTGAGGCGGTGATCGCGATCGGTCTCATCCATGGCTTCCCAGCCAATCTGAGCAAAGTGGTCTAGTTCTTGCTTGAGCGCCAGACCATCTTTCTCAGCTTTGAGCTTTTCAAACTTATTCAGACTGGCAGTTTGGTTAGCTATCACACTAGTCACAGAGGTTTTCTCCTGGTCTAGGACGACGATTGCCGCATTAGATCCGATTTGTTGTTAGGTTAGGGATATTCAAGAGAAGTATTCGTAGCGTTAGTTACAAAAGTTTAAGACTTATACTTTTTTCGTATAGGAAAATGTAGATTTTGCATTCAATTGGGTTAGAAAGCCTAAGTGCGTAGCCATTAGGGATTTCGGTCAGGGATTTCGGACTGTAGAATGCTGATCAAGCCAATGGTTTCGGCAGTTCAGCCATCCGCCCTTCGCTCTGTGTAAAATTACGAATTTAATTTAAGAATTCTTGCAGGGCTTTTATTCCTGATTCTTAGCTGCTAAGCATATTTCGGAGATGCACTTTAGGCAGGAATGCACTTTAGGCAAGAAGAATACTTAGGGAGCATGGATTAAATCAAATCCAGTGTTTTTTTAGAAGTGCTGCGTTTCTAAGAACCTAGTGCAGGTTAATTCGCGATCCTATGTAGAACCTGCCAGCCAGAAGCGTGCCAGCCAGAAAGCCATAAAAGTCCTATCTTGTACAACCCGTCAGCGTGCAAATCGTCAACTCCATGTTCGATGAATCCGATCGCTCTACCCTGCCCTCTGCCTCGCTCTCTACTGCTTTAGCCCACCTCAAGCTAGGTGACTTCCAGCGGCGCTGGGACATAGCTAAAACCATCCCTGATTTTGGCGAAGCGGCGATCGCCCCCCTCGTGAGCCTTTTGCAAGCGGAAGCCGAAGAAGACTGGGAGCTAACCTGGTTCATTGCGCGCATCTTGGGCAGCCTCAAACATCCTGAAGCTATGGCAGCCTTGGTTGACCTCATTCGCACAACTGCCAGCGAAGACGTGGCAACCACAGCAACCGCTGCACTGACACAAATGGGGACTGAAGCGATCGCCCCTTTGCAAACTTTGCTCAGCCAACCCTCAACCTACTGCTTAGGGGTGCAAGCTCTGGCTCAGATTCGCCATCCTGATGTGGTGCCGTCGCTGCTAGAAGCCATGCAGCACGAGTCAGTGGCTTTGCGGGTGGCAGCGATCGATGCCCTCAGCCATTTTCAACATCCTCAAATTTCGGCGGCTTTGCTCAAAGCGCTGCATGACTCTGCTGCCAAGGTGCGTCAGTCAGCTGTAACGACGCTAGGACTGCAAGCTGCCCTTTATGAAAACCCTCAGGAGCTAGCCGATCGGCTCAAGCCCTTGCTCTGGGATGTGAACTTAGAAGTCTGTCAGCAGAGTGCGGTCGCTCTAGGGCGCATTGGCACTGAGTCTGCTGTAGTCGCATTGTTTGAGGTACTGCGATCGCCCCATGCCCTGCCCCTGCAAATAGAAGCCGTTCGGGCATTAGGCTGGATTGGCACCCCAGATGCCTTAGATCGTCTCCAAGAATTTTTAAATTTGCAGCGTGATTTACTCTGCCAAGAGAGCTGCCAAGAGAGCCTTACCGTCTTGGGTCGGGTAGAGTCTGCTGAGGCCAAGAGACAAGCGACCCAAATCCTTTTAAACCTGCTGCAATCTGCCCATGCAATTGCCCAAACCGATCGAGGCAAGCAGGCGATCGCGCTGAGCTTAGGGCAGCTCAAACAGCCCCAGGCTCTAGAGGCTCTGATTCAGCTTTTGGCAGACGCTAGCGCTAGCGTCAGACTCCATGCGATCGCGGCTCTCAAGCAGCTAGACACTTTGGGCGTTCTGCACCTCGATCATCAGCTTTTTCGACCCATCAAACCACTTGAGCCGCAAACGACCCAGGAAATCCTACGGGCGATTGCGGCTCAAAAAAACTTAGATGCAGATTTACAAAGAGGTGTGGCGATCGCTCTACAGGAATGGGGCAACTCAGCGGATTGAGCGCTAGCGACTCAAAAGTATAGAGGCAAGAGATTGGGCTAGGCTGAGCCTTTGGCTCGCAGTCCATCCGCCATCTCATCCGATTCATTCGAGCTGGCAGCAAGCCGCTCT
Source organism: Oscillatoriophycideae cyanobacterium NC_groundwater_1537_Pr4_S-0.65um_50_18 (assembly GCA_016208305.1). Classification (GTDB taxonomy): domain Bacteria; phylum Cyanobacteriota; class Cyanobacteriia; order Elainellales; family Elainellaceae; genus Drouetiella. The sequence goes on from JACQYI010000006.1 coordinate 167,166, forward strand.
TTCTCTAAACGGCGCTTGCGAGCATAGAGCTGAATGATCGCTGCCATAGCCACGATCATGCCAAACACACTCCAAGATGCGGCAGAGGTTGGGAAGCTGTTCTTGAACACTGCCAACATCACAATAATGACAAATAGCACCGTTGGGAATTCATTGAACCAGCGAAACTGCTGCCCGGTAAACCGAAACTGACCTGCCGCCATTTCTTTCATCAACCGAGCGCAAAAGTGATGATACCCCAGCAAAACCACTACCAGCCCCAGCTTAATGTGCAGCCAGGGTTCTTTCAAAAGGTCGGGAGCCACAATCACCATCGCGATCGCCATCGCTACGGTTAGCACCATCGCAGGCGTCATGATAATGCGGTAGAGGCGCTTTTCCATGATTTGATACTGCTGCTGGAGTACAGTGCGAACTGCCTCTGGCTGCTCGTTTGCCTCTGCATGGTAAACAAACAGCCGGGGCAGATAAAACAGTCCTGCAAACCAGGCAACCACACCCACAAGATGAAATGCTTTGAACCAGAGGTATGTCATGGATCGAACTCTTGTTAAACGGCTCTCTCATCTGTAGAACGAGAGATCTGAAGTACCGGAAGATCTTAAGCTTTTTCGACCCGTAGCCAGCCAGGAATTTTACAAGTCGTTAGGAATAGGCGGATCGAATGTCGATCGGGTGCTGTCTTGAATTCCTATTCACTATCTCTTCAGCAGGCGGATTCTAGGGTTGTCTGAGCGGCGGCTTCTGGAGCGAGGCTTCTGGATCAACGCTTCCGGGCTTAGACCGCATGTTTGAACAGCGTGTCTAGATAAACTCTAGCCGCCCGACGGTAGCTGCGGGAAGCATCTGGCGTATTGCTGCTGCCGTTTTGCAGCAAAAACAGGGAAAGGGCAGCGCAAAAAACGCGATCGTGATCCCAATCAGGATGGGTTTCCAGGTAGCTCTGGAGCGACTCGTGGAGTTCTTCAGGAATTTCTGCCAGGATGCTGACGGTTGCGTGCATGAGAACCTCGTATTGGGCGAATGACTGACTATAGGGCAAATGGCGATCGAACAGCATGTTCTAAAGCCGTTGTTTATTTTTGGAAAACATAACCCGGTTGAACGGGGCAGCTATGCGATCGCTACAGCAGCAAAAGCAGCGCTAAATCTAACACCAGCCTTAACCCATCCGTTGGCCCGTGAGGCTTGGGGAAGGGTGACTTAAGTTAGAGCGCTTTCAATATAGTAGGTCGCATGATTTTGCGCCATTAGGAAGAAGCGTTATGACCGCCACAACTGTAGAAAATCCTGCGGAAGTGTAAAGGGCACCCACGAAAGAATCAGGGTTTGAGGGCAGTTTTCTTTACAGAACTTAACAAAGGCGGAGGGGTTTAAGCGCTGAGTTCGCCAGAGGCAGGTATTCCCCAATAAGTCTGCAAGCATAGGCTGTACCGTCATGCCCTGTGGAAAAGTCTGCCCTACCCTGTGGAAAACTTTTAGTCACCTGTGGAAAGCATGTGGAATCCTGCGGAAAACCTCTCTAAGATATAAATTTTTGTAAAGTTTTTGAAAATTGTCAGAATCTCTGACATTGAAATTGCAGGTTAGTCCCATAGAAAATGCGCCCGTCCAAATGGATGAATGGGCACTGTAATCAGCTTGTAGTCTCGCTTTCGCTAGCTTGGGTTGGCTAAGGACCTTCTGTCATGGCACCGCCAAACGGCTGCTGACGCTCTAATAATTGGGTAATGGCTCTTACATCCAGAGGCTCTGAAAAGAAGTATCCCTGTCCGAACTCGCACTGCATGGCCAAAAGCTGATCCTGCTGCTCTTGCGTTTCTACTCCTTCTGCCGTGACGTCAATGCCCAAATTGTGAGCCAATATTAGAATAGTACGAATGATCTCCAGACTGTCAATGCAGCTATCCATTTGGCTGACAAACGATCGATCGATTTTCAAAGTATTAATCGGAAAGCGAGGCAGATAGCTGAGGGAAGAATAGCCTGTGCCAAAGTCATCGATCGCGATACTAATCCCTAAGGCTCGCAGCTGATAGAGCATATCCACAACGCAAGATGCATTTTCCATCACCATGCTTTCAGTTAGCTCTAGCTTGAGGTTGGCGGGGTTTAGCTTAGTCTCACGTAGCACCTGCCGAATTTGCTCTGTCAGACCTGGCATGGCGAACTGGCGGCTAGAAAGATTGACGCTGAGCGACAGGAAGCTTTGCTCTGGAAAAGCAGTAAGCCACTGCTGCATCTGATGGCAAGCCGATCGCAAAATCCACCAGCTCAAAGGAATAATCAATCCGCTTTCCTCTGCTACAGGAATAAACTGAGCAGGCGGCAAGAATCCGCGTTCTGGGTGTTTCCAGCGGACTAGCGCCTCAAAGCCAACAATCAGCCCAGTGGTTAAACAGATAATCGGCTGGTAGAAAAGCTGTAGCTCTTGAGCGACGCCTGCCAGATCGGCCTTTAGCTCTGATGGCAGCTCTGATGGCAGCTCTGAAGCTAGCGATCGAGACTCAGGGAGAGCCTCTTGCCAAGGACTCCCCTGCCAGGCGCTGGCTGGAGCCGGACTTTTTTGCCAAGTGCTGGCCTGAGCTGAATCATCCTGAAACCAGGGTGGAGACAAATAAGTTGGGGCAAAATGGGCGGGGGCAATACCCATCATATTGGCTCGTCGTTCCCCTTGGGCGATCGCCCGACGCAGGTCGTTTTCCAACTGAAGTTTTAACAGCATTCGCGTCCGCATCGTCTGTTCAAAGACTTGGTACTGGGCTTTGCCCAAGGCTTTAGCCCGATGCATAGCTGTATCAGCATCGCGCAATAGCGGCTCGGTTTGGGTGTAATGTGCCGAGCTGAGAACAATACCGATGCTCACTGTAATAAAAACTTCGCGCCCGTCAAGATTAAACGGCAGCGCCAAAAGCTGCTGGAGTCGCTCTGCCAGGTGAGTCGCCTCGCTAGCGTACTGAACGTGAGACAGCAGGACGGCAAACTCATCGCCCCCCAGCCGAGCCACAGTGTTTTCGGGCTGCAAAAAAGACTTGAGCCGTTGGGCAGCAGATGCTAAGAGGCGATCGCCCAAAGCATTTCCCAGGCTATTGTTCACCAGTTTGAACTGGTCAATATCTAGCCATAGGACGGCAAACGATGTGTTTGAATGCACCTGAGCATCCTCGATCGCCTGCTGCAAGCGATGAATAAAGCCTGCCCGATTGGACAATTCTGTTAAAGCATCGTAGAAGGTGCTGCGGTGCAGCGCTGCCTCAGCCTCGCGGCGATCGGTGATGTCAGTCTGAAAGCCGACAATACGTTCGAGCTTGCCCCAGCGATTGCGAACCACCAGACCTCGGTTGTGCATCCAGCGATAGGTGCCATCGCGATGCAATAGCCGATACTCACATTCTAGGTGCGGCATGATTCCTTGGCGATGTTCGGCTAGGACAAACTTGACGGCTTCAACATCAATGGGGTGAATGCGGCTGAGCCATTCGGCGGGGCGATCGCCAATCTCAGTTTCGGCATAGCCCAGCATTTCTTTCCAGCGCGATGAAAAATCAATGCGATCGGTGCGCAAATCCCAATCCCACAATCCTTCATTGGTGCCGCACAGGGTCAAGGCATAGCGTTTTTCACTCTGACGTAGCAGCAGATAGGTTCGCACAGACTCTGCCAAGGTGACGGCGCTGCCACATAGTCCAAAGAGCAGCATCGGAGGCGTGACTGGAATAGAATAGCCGCTCGTTTTTAGCAGCCATCCCAGCCCACCCCAGCCTACACACAAAGACAGCCAAGTCATGAGCTGATAGCGAAATCGCCATTGCGGTAGCCATCCGCCCAAGCCCAGACCCAGCAACAGCAGCGCTACCCAAAACCATTCTTGTAGCGCTCGCGGCTGAGACGGGTCAAAGTGCAGTGCCTTCTGCACAAACATTTCTAGGGGCTGGCAAATGCCCGACTGAAACAGAGTGACGACGATCAGGGTTGCTAGCCCTGCTGGAAGAAACTGCCACCAAAATTTTTCAGTTAGTGGCTTTAGGGTGAACTGAGAGCGCAATCCCTGCTCTGGGATGGATTGGGTGATCATGCTTTGGGCTTAGAAGGCTGATGAGGGAACGGCGGACTGAATTCATGTAGATGCCTAACTCCCAACAAAAGATGTAGATCGAGGTGTAGATGAAAGAATGATGCGGATGAAGCTGGAAGACCCTAATGGAACTGAGGTTGCTACTGTCGCTAAAGGCGATCGATCATCATTTGGGACATCTCCCAAGAACTACTTAAAACCATATTGACATTAGCCTGTATAAAGGAACAGACTACTTGTCAAAAGATTAGATTTAGATGATCAGTCAGTGACATTGCTTAATTTGAATGTAAATTTTTGAAGGTGGGCAGAGTGAACTTCCCCCCAGTTTATTTGTGAGCCATCTGAGCCATAAACCTGCTCCATAAAATTTGACTGCGCCTGGGCGATCGAAGGGACGCTAAAGGGGAGGGAGAGGAGTGATACTCTGAGACTTGACACGCTAGAATTTATGCTCTGGAATTTACGACGGTGACATCTCGGCTCCTTTCTATTCCTTATCAGCAGCTCACAGAACCTACCTCGATCGCAATTGCCCAGCAGATAGAGTGTCAAGACATTTCTACGCCGCTCAGCGAAAGCCCGATTGCGACGGCCTATCTTCACTTCGGCAAAGTCCATCGGGATAAAAAAGGACAGGGCAAAGAGGGACAGGGTAAAAGCTGCGCGCCAATACTCCTGCTGCATGGATTCGATAGCTCAATCTTTGAGTTTCGCCGCCTCATCCCACTGCTGGCAGAGCAAGCTGAAACCTGGGCGATCGATCTTCTAGGATTTGGCTTCACGGCGCGATCGCCCCAGATTGCCGTTACCCCGCTTGCCATCAAAACTCATCTGTATCACTGCTGGAAAACGCTCATTGCAGAGCCTGTGGTTTTGGTGGGGGCATCTATGGGAGGTGCGGCGGCGATCGATTTTGCCCTCACCTATCCCGATGCGGTTCGACAGCTTGTGCTCATTGACAGCGCTGGATTTAGAGGTGGATTTCCCCTCAGCCAGTTGATTACTCAACCGATTGGCAAATGGGCTACGGCCTTTTTGCGCAACCTCAAAGTCCGGCAAAATATTAGCCTCAAAGCTTATCACAATCCCAGCTTGGCTTCAGCCGATGCGCTCCACTGTGCGGCGCTGCATCTAGAGGAAGCAGGCTGGCAGCAGTCGCTAATTGCTTTTACGCAAAGCGGTGGCTATCAATCGTTCAAAACGAAGCTGTCGCAGCTTCAGCCGCCAACGCTGATTTTGTGGGGAGAGAACGATCGGATTTTGGGCATCCAAGATGCTCAGCGTTTGCATCAGGCTATTCCGCGCAGTCAGCTTATTTGGATTGCTCAATGCGGTCATGTGCCTCATTTAGAGCAGCCCCAGCAGACTGCGGCTCATATTTTAGAGTTTGGTTATGGTGCTCCTCTGCCCTAAATCTGAGGCAGCAGTTGCCGCATTTGCAGTATTAAGCAAATATGGCTCAAGTTTTTTTTCTCAGGCATGTCTCTAAGGAGTAGTTCTGTGGTGCGATCGCCGGTCTCCTCAAAAGTTCTCCCCCAGATTTCTCCCAAAATTCTGGTAGTGTTCAACGGTAAAGGTGGCGTTGGCAAAACAACTACTGCCGTTAATCTGGCGGCAGCCTTTGCCGAAACCGATTCTGTGCTGTTGGTCGATGCCGATCCACAGGGTTCGGCCTCTTGGTGGATCGATCGCAGCCCTAAACCTATGGGGTTTGATTTAACCAAATCAACTGATCCGCTGTTGCTGGGTCATCTTCGGCAAATCACCGACTATCAGCTCATTGTGGTTGACACTCCCCCTGCCCTTAGCTCTAGTGCATTGGCTGCTGTCTTGCCAATGGCCGATTATCTGCTGCTCCCCAGCCCACCCGCACCTATGGACTTATCGGCTCTAATCGATACCGTTAAGCAAGTGGTTCTGCCTTCAGGCGTTTGCCATCGGGTGCTGCTCACACGAGTTGATCCGCGCAGCTTGGCAGAGGCTTCAGAAGCCCAAAAGACTTTGCAAGAAGTAGGAGTTCCAGTTTGCCAAACCTTCGTGCGCTCTTACAAAGCCCATGAACGCTCTGCTCTAGAAGGCACCTCTATTTTTCAATGGCGTGGCAAAAATAAAACAGAAGCTATGGCAGATTATCGGCGAGTTGTCGAAGAAATCCAACAAGACTGGAAGACAATATAAGCTGAAAGACAGTATTTAAAAAGGACACTGTAGAAGGAAGATAAGGATAAAGGGGCACTGTAAAGCAAGACGCTACAGAGAAGCGTAACTTTGAGGGTTCTTAGGCAAATAGGCTAACGGGCGATCGACCAAGGTTTCCCGATCGCCTTTTGAGTTGGCAGCATATTACCAGGAGCAGAAAGATCAATGGCGCGGAAACGATTGTCAGACTTATTACGGGAAGAGGCGAAAAAGCCTACGGCAGCATCTCAGGAGGCAGCCGAAACCCTTCCAGAGGCAGCCCCAGCATCTTCAGATGCGGCTTCAGAAACAGTGGCAACCCCAGAAGCAGCGACAACACCAGAAGCGGCGGCAACCTCAGAAGCGACAACCGCTCCGACATCGGCACCCTCGCCCACCGTGACCCCTGAAGCAACGCCAGAGTCTCCCGAAGTTGCCGCTGCTCCTAACCGACGAGGCACTCCCACAAAGGCTGACTTAGAAGAAACGATCGCCCAACTGCAAGCAACTCTCCTCAGTGACCAGCAAGCGGCGCAGCAGCAGATGCAAGCGCTACAGCAGGAAATTGCCCAACTGCAAACCAAGCTGCAAGACCAAGCTCAAGCCCAAGCTAAGATCAGCCAAACGCTGAAGGATGAGGCTCAGGCTGCACCACAGATCCATCAGCTTAAGGCTGAGCTAGAAGAAGCCAGAACTGTAATTTTGCAGCTATCAGAAGAAAATCAGACGCTCAAGGCTAATAAGGCTAAAGCTCAGACAGCCGCCGCTGCACCGCTCCAGGCTGCGCCACTTCAGACTGCACCTTCTCCAGCGACGCGTATGCAACCTGCGGCTCAAGCGGCCAAACCTGCGGCGCTTAAGCCCCTGCCTCAGCCCAAAGCTCCTGAGCCAGGTCTAGAAAGCTACGCGCAAACTCAGCCTGCCTCACGGGGAATTGTGCCTATGCCGGGACGCGATCGCCCCCAGCACGAACGCGCCCTCCGGAAAATCTTGGAGCACCCGACTCAACCCAGCGGCCTACCCGATATGTCTTCTGAGAAACCGAGCGGTAAGATTGCCGAAGTGGATATTGGCTGGATGGATTAGAGTCAAATTGATTAAGATAGTTGAAGAAAGTTTCGGTCACCCTAATAATTGCATGACCTCTACCCTAACGGAGTCTCCTGTTTCTCGCCTGAATGCGCCCACGCTGCATCGCCTCCCCAATGGGCTGACGATCGTTGCTGAACAGATGCCCGTTGAGGCAGTCAATCTCAGCCTCTGGCTGGCTGTGGGTTCCGCCGTTGAAACAGACGAAATCAACGGCATGGCGCATTTCTTAGAGCACATGATCTTTAAGGGCACTGCCCGACTGCAAAGTGGAGAGTTTGAGCGGCGAATCGAGCAGCGCGGCGCAGTCACTAATGCCGCTACTAGCCAAGACTACACGCATTACTACATCACGACAGCACCTCAAGACTTTGCAGCCTTGGCACCGCATCAAATTGAGGTTGTCCTCAATGCGGCCATTCCTGATGAGGCGTTTGAGCGAGAGCGATTTGTGGTGCTGGAAGAGATTAGGCGATCGGAAGATAATCCGCGTCGGCGCACTTTTTATCGCTCTATGGAGGCAGCCTTCGAGCACCTCCCCTATCGTCGTCCTGTGTTAGGCCCTGCTGCGGTGATTGAAAGCCTCAAGCCTCAGCAGATGCGAGATTTTCATAGCATTTGGTATCGGCCTCAGTCTTTGACGGCAGCAGTTGTCGGCAACCTCCCGGTCGAGCGCTTAATTGAAATTGTTGCAGAAAGCTTTGAGACAGCACAGTCTCATCGTAATCATTCTGCGGCTCATTACGTCGAGCTACCGGACGTTAGTCCAGAAGCGCCATTTACTCAAATCTGCCGTTCTGAATACATTGACGACAGTTTGCAACAGGCACGACTTGTGATGATGTGGCGCGTTCCAGGCATGGCAGATCTGCCGCAGACTTATGCTCTGGATGTGCTGTCTTCTGTCTTAGGACGCGGACGCACGGCTCGCATGGTTCGGGATCTGCGGGAAGAGCGTAATCTGATCTCTTCCATCTCCGTCAGCAACATGACCTATACGCAACAGGGACTGTTCTACATCGCAGTACAGTTGCCTAGCGAAAACCTGGCTGTCGTAGAAGCGGCGATCGCGCAGCATATTCGAGATCTTCATACCGAGTTGATTTCTGAACTTGAGCTAGAGCGGGTGCGGACGCTGGTCGCAAATCGCTTTGTTTTTGGTAACGAAACCCCTAGCGATCGAGCCAGTATTTATGGCTACTACCAGGCCGTTATAGGAGATTTGACCCCTGCGATCGAATATCCATCCCGCATTCAGGCGCTCAGCACGGCAGATCTACAGGCCGCTGCTCGTCAATATCTATCGCCCGATGCCTATAGCGTTGTCACGCTCAGACCTAGCTAAAGATCGCGAATTAGGCTGGAATAATTTTTTGGCAGGATCACGCTCCGCGGAACCCTGCCAAAAAATTATTCGATTGGCTTAGCCCAAGAACTTCAGCACCAGTGAAATTAGACTCAAGAAGGTCAAGAACCCGACAGAATCGAGTGTAGTCGTAAGTAATGGCCCGCTAATGAGCGCCGGATCTAAACCTAACCGCTTTAAGCCCATAGGCAGCAAGGTTCCCAGACTGGCGGCCACCACCACGTTAATCATCATAACCAGACCCGCAATTAACGCGACCCAGCGCTCAGACGGCACTGCCCAGATCAAAGAAAGCAGGCTCAAGGCTAACCCTAGAGCGATCGCCGTTCCCATACCTGCCAGTAGCTCTTTGCGGAGAATCTTTAACGTGTCTGCTACAGTCACCTCTCCAATTCCTAAGCCTCGCACTGTCACCGATAGCGCCTGAATGCCGACTGTGCCACTGGCATTCGACAAAATGGGCATGACCACAGCCAGTACAGGCACTAGAGCAATCACCTGCTGGAAAGGGGCGATCGCACTTGCTGCGCCGATATAAAGCGCCATGTTAGCCATCAGCCAGGGAAGCCGCTTGCGGAGCGTCACGCCCGGAGGAGATAGCGCCGCTTCATCTCCGCCACTCACCCCCGCTAGTTTTTGGATATCTTCAGTGGCTTCTTCTTCCAGAATGTCCACCACATCATCGATTGTGACAATGCCAACCAGGCGATCTTCGCGATCGACCACAGGTAGGGCGATGAGGTCATAGCGCTTCATCAACTGCGCCACTTCTTCCTGCGGGGTTTCGGTATAGGTTTTCAGGACGCGTTCGCTGGCAATATCTTTAATCAGCGCAGTCGGGATAGAGAATAAAAGCTGTCGCAAAGAAACCACTTGCACCAGCTTACGTTTGTCATCAGTGACATAGGCGTAATAAATAGTTTCTTTATCCTGTCCGGTCTGCCGAATTTTTTCGAGTGCTTCGCCCACCGTCAGCCCTTGGCGCAACTGCACATACTCGGTGGTCATGACCCGTCCTGCCGTACCCTCTGGATAACCCAGAATAATGGCAGTCACCTCTCGCTCAGTCGGACTAATTTGTTCTAGAAGGCGGCGAACGATGCGAGCGGGCAACTCATCGAATAGCTCAGCCCGATCGTCAGGTCGCATGGTGTCGATCAGCTGCCGCACATCCGCAGCATGCAGCGAGCTGATTAACTCTTCTTGAATGTCAGGCGGTAAGTACTCAAAAACATCAGTAGCTTTGTCTTTTTGCAGTAGCCGAAAGGCGATCGCCCTTTGCTCTGGTGGCAGTTCTACAATGTAGTCGCCTAAGTCAATCGCTGGAAGCTGAGTCAGCTCCCACTTCATTTGATTTAAGCCAGCCAATTCTGTCAGGTAAAACTGTTTTTCCTGGGTAAGCACGACGACCTCCTATTGTCTCCCCCGCGCTGGGAGGCAATGTTCACTGAGGCGTAAAGCTCATTGAGACAAGACTCACCAGGTTAGGGAGTGAATTTACTGTGGATGAATAACCTGTGGGGTAATGGACTTTGGTCCATGAGAAGCATTAATTCAACATCAATACTTGGACATTGCGAAGTATTGCTAATATTTATGTTAACCCGCGTGAGTGGCGATCGGCAGTAGCTAAAGGAATTTTCACACTAAAAGAATAAAAAAATAAGAAATAAAGGCAGTCATGCGCTAAGTTTCTGGGCACTTTTCTCCTCGCGCTTGACTCATCAATAAATCGGTTGCGGCTTGAGCTGGCAGAGGACGGCTAAACAAATAGCCCTGCATCACTTCACAGTCAAGAGACAGCAGCGAATGCTTCTGAGCCTGCGTTTCCACGCCTTCGGCCACAAGCTGAAGATTGAGCACTTTACCCATCGCCACGATTGCTGCGACGATCGCCTTATCGTTAGGGTCAGTATTCAAATCTCTGACAAAAGACTGATCAATTTTGAGCGTGTGAAACGGGAATTTTTTTAAGTATCCCAATGAGGAATAACCTGTACCAAAGTCATCCATTGCGGTAGAAACTCCCATTCGCCGCAGTTCTTGCAAAATCGTACAGGTGCGTTCCACATTTTTCATCACTGTCGTCTCAGTAATCTCTAGCTCTAGATAGCGTGGATCAAGTTGAGTCTCTTGTAGCACTCGCTCAACCATATCGAGCAGCTTGGGTTCGCGGAGTTGTCGGGCTGACAAGTTAACGGCCATGCCGATAGATGGCAGCCCCGCGGCTTGCCAAGCGCAGGTTTGAGCGCAAGCTGTACGCAGCACCCACTCCCCAATCGGCACGATCAGGCCGTTTTCCTCAGCGATCGGGATAAACTTGCCTGGAGAAACAATACCTAGCTCAGGATGCTGCCAGCGGAGCAGTGCCTCCATCTGGATAATTTTTCCCGTCACCACATTCACCTGAGGCTGATAGTAGAGCATTAACTCTTGTCGCTCTAAGGCTCGATGCAGATGATTTTCGAGGGTAAGCCACTCAGAAGCCTCTGAATTGAGGGTAGAAGTGTAAAGGTGATAGCCGTTGCGACCGCCGTCTTTCGCCCGATACAGGGCAGCATCAGCATTCTTTAAGAGCGTCTCGGCTGTTTCGCCATCATTGGGATAAACTGCAATGCCGATGCTGCTGCTGACATGCAGTGTATGGCCTTCTAGCTCATAGTCAGGCCTTAGCGCTAAGAGAATCTTTTGGGCGATCGTCGTGGCATCTTCAATGCTGTGCAGGTTGGGTAACAGCAGCGTAAATTCGTCGCCAGCCCAGCGCGCCACCATGTCGCTCTCGCGCAAACAGGCTTTTAGCCGTCGCGCCACCTCCTGCAAAAGCTGATCGCCTGCGGCATGGCCTAGAGAGTCATTTACTAGCTTAAACCGATCCAAATCGAGAAACATGACTGCCAGACGGCTCAGGTTTTGGGCTGCCTGAAAGAGGGTATCTGCCAGGCGATCGCTAAACATCATGCGATTGGGCAATCCGGTCAGCAAATCATGGGAAGCCTGATAGCGAATTCGGGCTTCGGTAAGCTGGCGCTCGGTGACATCTTGAAAGCTCCAAACCCGACCAATAACCTGATCATTCATACGCTGAGGACGCGATCGCCCCTCTAAAAAGCGCCCGTCCTGTAACTCTAGAATGTCGTGGCTTTCGGCTGTGGGCTGAGCATAGAGATCTTGAATGCGATCGGTAAACCCCTCTGAATTCTTGAGAAATTGCGCCACATACTTAAAAATTTGCGGCTCTTCCTGCATCACCAAGTCAGCATCCTGAATTTGCCACAAATTGACGAATTTTTGATTGAAATTGAGGGTATAGCCTCTGGTATTGGTGACTAAGATGCCATCAGCCGTTGCCTCAAAAGTGGCTTGAAACAGTGAGAGTGAATTTTGAGACTCTTCTTTGCCGAAGGTCGGCTTAGCGTATGCAGCCGATCGCTCAAGGGTGCGTGCCGAAAAACCATGCGCTTGAGCAGCATGGGCTTGAGAACCATAAATTTGGAAAACATAGTGTTTCAGTTGCCCCGCTTTGTTTTGTATAGGAAAAACAGTCGTTTCCTGAAGGCAAACGGAGCCATCTTTGTGCTTGCTCAGCAATCGCCCCTGCCACAGTTGTCCTAAGGCAACCGTCTGCCACATCTCTTGCTGCATCTCTGGGTGAGACTCTAGCTCAAACAGCGTCGCGATTGGTTGGCCTACAACTTCTTCCCGGCAGTATCCGGCGAGGGCTTCATAAGCTCCATTAATCTTCAGCAGTTTGGTGGCATTGTCGGTAATGGCGATCGCATCGGCGGCTTGTTCAAACAAGGCAGCAAATAGCTCTGTTTGCGCTAGGGCAGACTGCCACGCTTGGCGCTGAGCCGCCATTTTGTCTGCCAGTCGTCGCAAGTCCGACAGAGGGGTCGTGCGGGCTTGCAGCAGCATCAAGTAGTCTGATGTGGCACTGCGGCTGGGCGGCGCAACTTTGACCTCTAGCGATCGCAGAATATTGAGATCGGTGATCTGCGGCGCACCCAAGAAAAAGATCAGTTCTAGCGAAGCAACATAGAGAGCCTGCCCTTGAAATTGCAGACCGCCATTCTGAGATTCCAGCAAAATTAGGGCATCTGCTTGTTCGCAAGCTGCCGCAAAATCAGCGGCTATGTCGGGATATTTAATCGTGAAATAGTCTTCTAGAGCATTACCTAAGGTAATCGCAGGATAAAGCCTGTGCATCGCATCGCCGATTTGCACAATCTGCATTTCTCGGTTAAATGCCAAGTAGAAGGGGAATAACTTGGTAAGCCAATCCGATGAGAAGATAGAACCCTCACAACTTCGACTGGACGAGTTGGCGATCAGTCGCAATTTTGTCATTGGCAGCGCCTACACCCCGATAGCTAAACATGTGAGCGTTGTGGGGGGCGATCGCCAAAATTGTTAATTTACAGACCTCTCACCCTTAACTTAATAAACCCAGGGTGCAAAAGTTTTGACAAGGGAAAATCTACAGATCGAAGCATCTAGATAAAAATTTATGCCTGTGTAATTCCTGAGTTGACCGAAAGTATGAGTGATTTTAGGGGTAAATCTGTCGGAACCTGCTCAGGTACCACAAATTTATCCCCCTTCAGTTTGCGTATCTCTACTCAGGGTCTACGTTACTTTGCTAGGGTGATTTGTTAAGCGATCGCTAACCCTTTAGAAGCCAACCATGCAGGATTAAACAGCCGTGACTGATAGCGTGCGCCACCATCACATAGAATCGTGACGATCGTATGCCCTTTGCCCATTTGCTTGGCTAAGGCAACAGCAGCAGCGACATTAATCCCGACGGAGCCGCCCATAAACAGACCATCTCGGCGCAATAGCTGATAGACCACTCGCAGAGCTTCTGGGTCTTCAATCTGAATCGCATCGTCGATCGGTACATTTTCCATATTTGCCGTGACGCGGCTGTTGCCAATGCCTTCGGTAATCGAGCTACCTGTAATAGAGATCTCTCCTGTCTTGGCATAGCTGTAGAGTGCACTGCCCATCGGATCGGCCAACACACACCGAATGTCAGGATTCTTCTCTTTCAACAGCATTGCCACCCCAGCATAGGTGCCGCCTGTACCCGTAGAGGCCACCCAAGCATCGACCGTACCGTCGGTTTGTCGCCAAATTTCGGCTCCTGTTGTCTCGTAGTGGGCACGCCGATTGGCGAGGTTGTCAAACTGGTTTGCCCAGATAGCGTTTTCCATTTCTGCTGCCACCCGGCCTGACAGCCTGACGTAATTATTGGGATCTTTGTAAGGTACGGCGGGCACTGTCCGCACTTCTGCTCCCAAAGTCCGTAAGAGATCAATCTTTTCTTGAGACTGGGTTTCGGGAATGATGATCAAGCACTTGTAGCCTTTGGCGTTGCAAATGTGAGCCAAGCCAATACCCGTATTGCCCGCAGTGCCCTCAACTACAGTGCCACCTGGCTTGAGCAAACCGCGTTCTTCGGCATCCTTAATAATATAGAGCGCTGCCCGATCTTTGACCGAGCCGCCCGGATTCAAAAATTCTGCCTTGCCCAAAATATTGCATCCGGTTTCCTCGCTAAAGCTATTCAGCCGGATGAGGGGCGTATTGCCGATCGCATCTACAAAACTCTGCTTAATCTCCATATCCCTCAACCCTTACTCCATAACCCAAACGGATTGATCTACAAAAGTGACTTTGCGCAATCAATGCCAAATTTCAATTCAAACCACCTTAATTGTGACTTGAATTGAAGCAGGTTTAGCGGTTCATCCTGCCGTTTATGGGACTTCAGGAGACTTTGTGGGCTGTACGGGACTTGTCCCATAAGCCCCTTAAGATGTTTCATCTCAACCGTCCCGACAGGAGCGCTTGTGAAAGTGCCGCCATTAGGGATTTGTAAAGAAATAAGTTATTTCATTGAGATCTTTATCTCTAGATTGCGTCTGAGTAACCTTATGTCGTCTTGTGTGTCGGGGGGTTTGCGCCGAAAGAGAATAAGGGTATCTTGAGAATATAAAGAAAACCTTAAAAGCAGAGACCGCTATGAATCCGACGATGATGCAACGGTTTTGGGCGCTGATTGAGACAGTTCGGACAAATATGCCGTTAGCGCTTGATGACGGAAGCTTAAGGCAGTGGTTAATTCGTCAAGTGACTGTCCAAGGAACCTTTGACACCCGTGAAGCCGCTATCCTGAGCGATTACATTGATGCGAGACTGCCTCTAATTCGGGACATGGCGCAAGAGCACTAGATGACTGCTTGATGAAGCTACCCAGCGGTTTAGTCTACGTTTGTGGGGCTCCGAATTTATTAGGGCTTCCAGAATATTCCTAAATTTCGTCGGCTTAGAATCTAGCTGACCTAAAGTTGAACTGGCTGACCGATCGCCTCTTAATTCTCCCCCGATCGCCCAGCCTCTAGACAAAATCTCTAGACAGAAATCTTCAGGCAAAAATCCTGCCAAACAATTTTTCCAGTATTTGCCTTCAGCCTCACGCTTGAATGGCGATCGCACTCAAAATACTTTTCTGTTGCGCAAGCCAAGTTTGCACAATAGAAAGCTATGCCTTTCAGGAACTCCTAAATTGGGAAGCTTCTTTTGCGCTTCATTATCTTGAGCAATAAAGTTTTGATATAACCGTAGCCATTGCTCTTAGGCTCACGGACTCAATAAAACCCCATAGTTTCTTGGAGGTGCCGCACGGATTGCAGCACTTCTAATAAAAATTCCAGGTTGATTGGCGATTCTGAGGACATCAATAATGACCTCCACAATTAATAACCTCTACTCTGTAACCTCAACCTTTTGGGGTAGCTCAGCCTCCAGCGTCAGACAATTGCGGCCATTGATCTGAAGACGATACTCTACCCTATCCATCAAGCGGTTCAGAATTAGCCAGCCGTATCCTCCTTCTTGCTGCCCTTGAGGCGTAGGCGGCAGATAGGTAGACAAATCATAGCCTTTGCCGTGATCCCATATTTCTAGGTGCAAATTGCGGTCTTTTAGCTCTAGCCGCACCAAGATCGGCAAATTGGGCTGTTCTCGATGGGCATGGCGCACCACGTTTGAGTAGGCTTCTACTAAAACCAAGCGCAGTCGGCTGGCCTGTCGTGACCAATCCACTTCATCCTGTAATTCTAGTTCTAGGGTGCCGAGTAGCCAGTTTTCTACGACAGCCAGAAACCTAAGGTCGCTGGGGACATGCAGTTCAGTTCTCATAGACTACAGTACCTCCAGAGAGAGCATGGTTTGGTCATCTTCTTGAATGGAATTATGAGCTTGAATATCTGCTAGCAGGCGGTTGAGATCTAGCCGATCCTGCTGCTGGAGCACCATCTGCCATAGGCCAGACTGCTGAAGCATAGCGCCACTAGAATGGTCTTCTGTAGAAACTTGAGGGATTGTGGCTTCGGTGATGCCGTCAGAGGTGAGGAGAAAAATATCGCCAGTGGCAAGATGCAAATTACCTGAAGTGGCTTTCCAGTGGGGCAAGATGCCTAGAGGGACACCTCGTACCTTAAGATATTCTGGCTCTGAATGAGCTTCTGCTAGCTCCTGAGTATCCTGAGTCTCTATTGAGTGGAGCGATCGCTCATGTTGCCGAGACCAGACCATCGGATAAATATGTCCAGCATTGGCATAGCTGAGGTTGCCTGAGCTAGGCGTATAGCGAGCCAGCACCAGGGTAATAAAGCAATTGCTGCTTACCAAGTCTTCCCAAAGGCTCTGATTGAGATGGTGCATAACCTCATGAGGTTCGGGAGAAATTTCTTGAGCTAGCTCTCGCCGCAGTAGCGAGATGCCGCTAGCCATAAACAGCGCTGCCGGAACACCCTTACCAGAGACATCCCCGACTGCCAGCCAGATATCGCCTTGAGGATGCACATACACTTCAAAAAAATCGCCTCCCACCTGTCGAGCCGGAAAACATAGCGCTTGTACTATAACGTTTTCTAGCTGGGGTAAACTCTGACGCAGCAAATTGGTTTGAATCTGTCGCGCTACAGCCAACTCTGACTGCATTTGAGCCGATTGCTCTTGAATTTGCTGATATAGCTTAGCTTGAGAAAGGGCAAGAGCGGCCTGCTCTGCAACTCCACTCAGCAGTTGACTATCTTCTACTGTCCACAGTTCGGCATCGGCAGACCGATGCAACATGAGTAGAGCCAACATTTCCTTCTGATAGGTCAACGGAACTTTGAGCTGAGTCTGGTTACTGACCTGAGCTTGAACGACTTGAGGCGTTGAGCACTGAGAAAATTGCTCTAAAGCAAGAGTGTCAAACCCCAACTGCTCTTGATCTTTTAAGTGGGGGTTGGGTAAGTGTGGGTTGGGTGAGCCTGTACTGGATGTACCACTGGATGAGTGAGTGGCCGAACTGAGTGGCGCGATCGCCGAATAGGTAAATAGCTCAGAAGAAAATCGGTAGGGCAGCGTAGATTCTCCCTCTGTTCGTTCTAAAGGACAGAGCGCGCAAATATCTGCTTCAAAGGCTTGTCCGATAGTCTCTACGACTCTTTGCAGCATATTGTCATAGTCAAGCGACTCGCGGATAGCCGTCGTAATGGTGTTAAATAGCGATTCTCGCCGCAAAGCGCGCCGTAGCTCATTGGTACGACGTTTTAACACCTGATAGGTTTCGGCTGCCTGCTGAATGGTCACTTTTAGCTCAGCCGGAGTCCAGGGTTTTGTAATGTACTTGAAAACTTTACCTGCGTTGATCGCTCCCACTAGATCTTCAACATCTGTGTAGGCCGTCAGCAAAATTCGGATAGTGTCGGGAAAGCGCTCGACTGTACGACCCAAAAATTCTGTCCCGCTCATCTTGGGCATGCGCTGATCCGAGATGATAATGGCCATTTCGCCCACCTGCTCTAGGATCTGAATCGCATTAGCGGCACTATCGGCTTTGTATATTTCAAAATCTTGCCGAAAGGTGCGATAGAGCAAGTCTAGGTTGTGTGATTCATCATCAACGACCATGAGTTTGAGCTTTCTTCCATTTAACTCACCCATGCTCACTTCCACCTGCGCAACTTAATCTTTACTTATGTTTAACTCTTTCGGCAAAAATTTAGTCTTCCCTGAGAAAAACTTAGCTTTTCTTGATCAAACTTGGAGAATTTTTCAATATTTTGGGTTGCCCTGCTTGATGGTTAAGGTACCCTAATTTCGTTAGAAACTACCATTTGAGTGCAGAAAAAGAGTTCACATAGACTAATTTGCCCAATTTTAGGAATCTCTAACCCTCAAAACGGCCTATGTCTAAACGTGAGTCTGAGAATGACGCGGCTTTACTTTCTGATCAAGCTTTTTTGAGCCTTTTTTTCTTGAAGTAGGTAAGTTGTCATAACGCCTTTGCCCTTAATCTCGATTCTGCCCCGCTCTTTGAGCAAGAAAGCATGATGGAGGCGATCGTAGGCGTCACTTGTCACCTGAATTTGGCCTGGAATACCTTGAGATTCCATACGACTCGCCACATTTACCGTGTCGCCCCAGAGATCGTAGATGAATTTTTTGGTGCCAATGACTCCGGCAATTACAGGCCCAGTGTTGATGCCAATCCGAATGCTGAAGGGTTGATTTTGCTCCATGCTAAATTGAGCGATCGCATCCTGCATATCTAGCGCCATTTGGGCGATTGCCTCGGCGTGGTCGGGGCGTTCTAGGGGCAAGCCGCCTACCACCATATAGGCATCACCGATGGTTTTGATCTTTTCCAGCCCATGTTTTTCAGCCAGTTCATCAAAAGTAGAAAAAATCTGGTTGAGGAGCGTCACCAATTCCGTTGCGGGAATGCTGGCACAGATGCGGGTAAAGCCGACGATATCGGCAAACAGCACCGTCACTTCGGCAAAGCTTTCGGCGATCGTGCGTTGGTCTTGTTTGAGCTGTTGGGCGATCGCCTCTGGCAGAATATTTAGCAGCAGCTTTTCAGATTTTTCCTGCTCTCGCTCCAGGGCACAACGGGCAAAAAATTCGGCACGCTGGAGCCGCTCATAGAGAAACACTGAAAGATTGCAAATGCCGCAAAACCAGAACAGAAAAACCATCTGCACAGCATCCCAAAGTGGATACTGCACTGGGCGCAGTCCCAAGAGCGCATTGACGCCATAGTAGTAAATCAGCAGCCCTAGCTGAGAAATAAGGTGAAGTTGCCAGCGCACTGGAATCAAAGTCGCTAGGGTCATAAAAGCAAGCGTCCAGGCGTAAAGCCCTGGAAAGGCAATACCGCTTAGCGTTGCCCAAACCTGCTCTAGGATAGTGATTGACCAAGATCCAGCCAAAAATAGCAGCGCTGGGCGATCGCGTCCTATCTGGGTGCGGCTGAGCCATAAGCAGCCCACCAGACTGATTTCTGAGACAAACGCCATGAAAAACCAGACGCTATCCCATTCGTTAGGGTAGATCAGGCCGCGAATCAGCTTGACTCCCATAAACGTGGGATAGGCAGCGATCGCAATCCGTAAGCCCCAGCGCAATCGCTGCTTAAAAAACTGCTGCTGCCAAGCTTGGTAGGCGATCGCATCAGGATTCAGTCTTGCGGTGGGTAGGCAGGTCAAACGAGTGCCGAGGGTGATTCTACTTGCCACTGAACCCCTATATATTCAAAAATAATGCAACAAAAATTGGTAGAAGCCATTCAGCGTCAAGATTGTTGCCCGTCGGTCGATGACAGCAATCTTTTAGCGAATCAATCCAGTAGCGCACCCTTGTCTAGAGCTTAACATTGCCTTGAAGCTGAAGCACAGGCTACAGGTGGGACAGAGCGCATCTAGCGAAAGGAGTGAGTAGGCCAATTTAAGCGCAAATTTTCAGACACGACCGTTCAGGTGGGTCAGGGCGTTGCTAAACTCAACTGCTGCAATTCCATGAGTTCTTTGATGCCTTTCTCAGCTAAATCCAAAATTTGATTGAGCTGAAAGCGGCTAAAGCTGCCTTCTTCGGCAGTACCTTGGAGTTCAATGACTTCTAGCCGATCGTTGAGAACAATATTGCAATCTGTTGAGGCGGCAACATCTTCGGGATAGTTCAAGTCTAGGAAAGCCTCACCGTCTAGCAGCCCGATCGACACGGCAGCAATTTGGTGGCAAATGGGCGATCGCTCAAGCTCACCGCTTTGCAGAAGCTTGTCAATGGCATCGCATAACGCGACATAACCACCTGTGATGGCTGCTGTGCGGGTGCCTGCATCAGCTTGCAGCACGTCAGCATCAACTGTAATCGTATGCTCGCCTAAGATTTCCATGTCGAGGGCAGCCCGTAAGCTTCGCCCAATCAAACGCTGAATTTCCTGCGTTCGCCCTGAGAGCTTCATAAATTCACGCGTTTGGCGAGGAGATGTAGCCGTGGGCAGCATCCGATACTCTGCCGTCAGCCAGCCTTGCCCTGTTCCTTCTAGAAATCTGGGCACTCCAGGCTGAATGCTGACCGTACAAAGCACCTGGGTATCGCCGCAATGGGTCAGCACAGAGCCAGCCGCAAAGCGAGTAAAATTCCGCTCAAACTGAACGGGACGAAGCTGATCGGATTGCCGACCATCTGGACGCTGCCAAACCATGATGCTTTCCTCAAAACCCTCACTCAGGATACTCGGGATCGCTAACCAGGTCTAGAACATCCCCTGCTGCTGATCCTGATCGAGCCATTGGCGGTTATATTACATATAGTGTTTTCCAGAGGGGAGAATTGAGGAGTGGCGCTATATTTGCTCCATTAAATAAAATGGCGATCGTTTGGCACAGACCCAATCTTTGCCGCGCCCGATCGTCCTCATTTGTTGCCCTAAGGGTAATTTTGAAAACTATGCCGTTGATTTTTAGGGTGGGAGACATCCCTGCTCTAAAAAAGTAAGCCGCATTCTAAAACCTGTTCAGTCCTGTAGTTTGGAATAGCCCTATGGTTTCCCAACTTGAAGTCCCGAATCGTAGCCTGCCCATCGCTCTGCCTCATGCGATCGAAGGCATTATCCAAGTTTTTACTAGCACGCATCGCAGTTTTTTCACCACGGTCATGGCGCAGGCCCTACGGATTGCTGGCCAAGGAACCTCTGTCTTGGTGGTGCAGTTTCTTAAAGGCGGTATCGGGCAAGGCTATCAGCACCCTGTACAGCTCGGACAGAATCTAGACTGGATTCGCTGTGACCTGCCCTACTGTATTGACTCGCCTAATGTTGAAGCAGGTGAGGCGATCGCTATTAGAGATCTCTGGAATCACACCCAATCCGTCGTTTCTAGTGGGCAATATTCGATGGTGGTTTTGGATGAGCTAAGTCTAGCAATCAACTTTGGTCTCATCTCTGAAATGGAAGTGCTGAATTTCCTGAAGCAGCGTCCCGCTCAGGTAGATGTAATCTTGACAGGCCCTGACATGCCTCAGCCAATTTTGGACATTGCCGATCAAATTACCGAGCTACGGCGAACGCGTCGGGCATAGAATGACCGATCGATTCACCTGACATGATTTTTTGAAAAAGCCGATCGCCTGGCCAAAAAATCACTTAGTTTTGTTAATTTTGCGAACCTAAGCTCTTGAAAATTCTGGGCTTGTGGAAATCCTGGGCTTTTGAAAAAACTTTAGGGCACCTGCACCTGAATCAATTCATCCTCTGGCAAATAGCTCACATATCGCCCCTCATCTGCCAAAACCATGACTAGATGCAGCGACCAGTCCGGTTCAACGAGCTGTAAATCTGCCCAGGGTATTGCGATCTCTAGGCAAGTATCAAAAGCGGCTTTGGCGCGGGTCAAGCGAGACTGCCATTGAGCGCGATCGCCCACTTCTTGAAACCAGAGGGATTGGGTGAGTAAGTTGATGCCCAAATGGTGACGAAATTCATAGTTGAGCGGAGGCTGATTGGGCAGGTCTTGCAAGGGGGCAGGGCAGGTCATCATGGTGCGATCGGGATAAAACCACAGCAGATGCAGCTCTAGAGGGAAATTTACGCCAGGCTGTGCGCCTGTCTTTAAGTCTAAGCGCAGGTAAAGATTGAGGTGATTAACCCCATACCAAAGTCGCTGCACAAGGCTGCTGCGGTGCATGGTGCCCGATGCGCCACCGATCTCAATGCAGCCTGCTTTTTCCCAATCTTGCTCATCGCCACTGCCGTCAATGTTGGGATGAATGAAGCTTTGGGGACGATGCTCTCGTTTGTTGAGGTGATCTTCAATGGGCGATCGCACCTCCATCGGAATAGGCTCATTTAAAGCGCTGTAGAGCGTAGCCAGATGTTCTCGAAATAGCTGATCAAACATGGCGTCATGGCTGGAGGTATGCCCATCGCCAAACCACCAAAACCAGTCGGAGCCTTCTGCCGCATAGAGCGCTTCCCAAGCTTCAGGATTGTCTTCTTCGGTCGCTTCTGGATGCTTGGCTAAGGTTTGTCTAGCGGCTGTTAGCAAATCCCAGGCGCGGTTTTTGGCGCGATCGCCAATCCAGGTAGAAAAGCTGCCATCGACCCAAGAGCCGCTGTGAAGTTTTTGGGCGGGTAGGGTGGCAGTGGGTGGAAACGATTCTAAAAACTCTGAAACCGTGACTAGCTTTAGGCTGGGGTGGTCGCTGAGGATACGATAGAGATGTTCCAAAAACGGCTTACCGTCCTGCACATAAGACTCCCAGCAATTTTCACCATCCAGAGCGATCGTCACTATCCAGGGTTGATCTAATCCCCCACCAGATTGGCTACCCCTAGACTGGCTGCCGTCAGACTGATGGACTTTGAGAGAACGAGAGATCGCTTCGAGATGCCCAATCAGGTCAATGGCGGCGCGTCGAGGCTCCATAGCGCTATAGGTGAAACCGATTAAATCAGAAAGGCGGTGATCGCGAAAGACGATCGCCAAATCTCCCTGACTGGTTTCTAGCCGATAGGGACGATATAGCACCTCAGGCTCTTCTAGCGTGCCCGAACTGTCACGGTGAAAGGTATGGTTTAGCGTCCAGCCCAAGACGGCCTCATCAGAACACAGCCACTGAAAGCCCTGAGCTGCCACCTCAGGCAAAATCGCAGGACTGACTGACTGCTCTGAAGGCCATAGCCCCTTGGGGTCGCAGCCAAATCGCTCTCGATAAATCTGCTTGGCTTTATATAAGTGTCGAGGAATATCTTCTGCCCACTGAAAGCGCTGCTCTGGCAGCACCATTTTGGGTAATGCCACCCGACCAGAGGTTGTATCTGCCAGCAGCGGCAAAATGGGGTGAGTATAGGGTGTAGTGGTAATTTCTAGCTGACCGCTGGCTTGCATCTTGCGGTGTTGCGGAATGATGCGGCTGATAATCTGCCGCTGCTTAGAATAGATGCGCTGGCGATCGCTTAAGGTGAACCCACGACCCTGTGCCAGCCAGCCTGCAATTTCAGGATCATCCCAAAACAAAGGATCAATCCAGGCAAGATTATGCCATGCCAGCAGATCGCTGTAGTCTGACGCTTCCCAATGCTGCAAACACCATTCTTTGCCTAGGTCATGTCGCTGCTCATATAGCTCTGCGTAGCGGGGATGCGGATCAATCAGCGTATGGTGATTGGCATCAAAAAACCGCTCAATGATAAAGTGGCGCTGGCTTTCGTCAAGATTGGCGATCGGCTGAAGAGCCAAGGTCAAATAGGGATCAAAGGCAGTTCCAGCTGCATAATCTTCAAGCTGCAAAATCAACGAAGGAACCAGATTTACCGTCTGATGTAGTTTGGGGTAGCGTTCTAGCAGCAGCACCAGATCGAGGTAATCTTTTGTACCATGCAAGCGTACCCAGGGTAGCCGATAGTTGCCTTGAGTAGAGCTTTTGTAGAGCGGCTGATGCTGATGCCAGACAAAAGCGACGTAAAGAGGATGCGCCATGAGAGAAGCCAAAAAGAAAAAGGCAGAAGATCGGTACTGGGAGTACTTTTTTACCTTACAGCCTAGCTCCTGCCTTTTTTCTTCGGGGCTTTAAAGGATTTGCAATATCTAGGATTCAGTAGATAGAGCGCTCGATCCGCTCAGGGGCAGCCTGCCCCTCATTCCTTACCTATTGATACCCGCTTCGATCGCCCAGTTGAGAAAGCAGATTTTTAGTAGACTTGCTCAACTTCGGCAATTTCAGGGATAAATTCGCGAAGACGACGCTCAATTCCCATTCGTAGCGTCATGGCAGAGCTAGGGCAAGAACCGCATGCGCCCTGAAGCTTGAGCTTAACGACAGGCCCATCAATTTCGACTAGCTCGACGTTGCCGCCATCTGACATCAGATAGGGGCGCAAATCATCTAGCACCTTTTCAACATTGGCGTTGGTTAACTCTAGCGTTTCCATAGCGTGCCTACCTAATTTTTGATTTATCTTGTGCTTGGGGTTTCTGATTGTTAGCTACGAATTGTATTGCAAGAGGAGATCTGGGTGAGATTCCTAAAATACAATTCATTCCTAAAATGCAATTCATAGCCAAACTAAGCGGTGCCTTGCTTCTTTCATCCTATCCCGATCGCCTGAGAATGTGCTGAGGAATAGGATGACGTGGCTGCGTTTTTGTCTAGAAAACCTATTGTCTCTGGGTTTGAGGAGTGTGCAGCCGACCCTCAAACCCAATCAATAGCCTTAAAATATCAAGCGCTAGAAAGGTCAAGCGCTAGTGCCTAGTCCAGCAAGGTGATATTCGAGAATAAAAACTCGCTAGTTACAGACTTGCCCTCTTGATCGGCTGTGATGGCGCGACGGCTGAGAATGTAGTAGCCACGCACTTTTTCATACTCATCTTCAAAGACTTGAGAGCCTTTAGATTCGCCTGTCTTGACATCGTGATACACAGAGTCGTACCGATGCGACAGATAGCCTTCCTCTGTTTGATGGCTGCTCAAAGTGTTGATCGTAACCACGACGCTGCGAATGTGGCGATGCACCAGACTTACTTCATTGTTGTGAATCTTATAGCGATCGCCCATTGACTTACCGTTTACCAAAATCTCGACTGCTCCCGTGTCGTCGGTTGCACCCAAGGTAAACAGATTCTTGCCGTGGCTTTCCTCAAAGGTTCGGCGCTGACGGTGTACCGCAATTTCCCAAGCTTGTCCGGCGATAGCTTTTTGGGCTTCTTCGTCAGCCACTTCTGTGACTTCATGGCTCAAGTTGCCCGTAGCATCAGGCGTAATGCGCAGCTTACCCGTGTGAACTTTCTCGCCTTCTCGCAGGGTTACATCTGCGGTATAGCCCGGAAATTTTGCATCCCAGGTATAGCGGTTTTCGTATGCCGCCTGAAACAAAGCCCGAGCTTCTGGCTGCTCTGCGGTTTGCTCAGCAGCTTGTCCAGTTACTTGCTCAATTACTTGCTCAGTCATCCTAACTCTCGCTGACATCAATTCCTAGTGTAGCGAGATTGGGGTAGCAGTCGTGGCATTTTTTGAGTCTGACAGGTTTCACAGCGCTTTTAGCAAGGCTGTCTACTTACCCACCCAGGATGGTTTTCACCTCTTCCCGGAGTCTTCGAGCTTCAGGGTCTTTAGGTTTAAGCTGGAGGGCTTTATCGAGTACAACGGTCGCCTCGTTGTAGCGCTGAAGATTAATCAAAGCCTCACCTTTGGTTCGCCAAGCCTCAGCAGAATTACGCTGAATCCGGATACCTTCATCCAGAGCATTGAGGGCTTCAGCCGATCGTCCTAGCTTTTGTAGGGCTACTCCACGCTTGACCCAGCCTTCGGCAAACTTAGGCTTGGCTGCGGTGACTTCTTCATAGATGCTTAAGGCTTCATAGGTGCGGTTTTGCTGAAGCAGGGCATTGCCTTTGCTCCACAGGGCTTCTGGGTAGTTAGGTTTAAAGGCAAGCGCATCATTGCAAGAAACGATCGCTTCTTCGGGGCGCTTAAGCTGGTTCAACGTTTCGCATCGTCCTGCATAGGCTTCGGCATAGTTCGATCGAATAGCCAGCGCTTGGTCATAGACCTTAATTGCTTCTTCGTTCTTCCATTGCAGCCGCAGGTCATTCGCTTGATTGAGCAAAACCGCTGCCTTTTGGTTGGGGTCGGTAGGGACAGGCTGACCCTCATTAGGACTGGACAAGGTGATGGGGATTAGTCCAGGCTGGACAGCCTCTTTGCGGGGTTGAACCGTTTGAGTTAGTACTAGACCTAGCCCCACAGTCGCAGCGATCGCCGCTGTGAGCTTGACCCAGCTCGGCGTGGCTATGCGTTTCCCGCCCTGTGTTGGGGATGGCGTCGGCGTTGAAGGGCTAACAACCTGGGTAATGCCTGTATTAAGCCCTGCGTGAATGCCGGAGTCGTGGGAAATATTCTTGTTGAGAGCCGAATCCTGGGTCAGTGGCTCTTCTGATGGTACGGTCTCATCCTGAAGCTGGGTTTTGGCCGCTTCGCTGTCCATGCCGTTGTCAGAGCGATCCCAAACAGCCGTAGACATTAAATCTTCGTCAGCCATAGTGAAATCGGCTGAGCTAAATTCAGGAATAGGGCGTGAAAATTCTCTGAGGTTGGCTGTGGTACCTGCCTCAATGCTGCTGCCGTTGGTGCCCACGTAGGGCGGAAATAGGATGAACGGGTCGGTGACGGCAACAGGCACTTGCTCTAGCGCTTCTAGAGTTTCTATTGCCGTTGGAAAGCGTTCGCGAAAGTCGTAGCGCACCATCTGATCTATCACTTTAATCAGCTCTGGATGCAGTTCGGGTGCCAGATGGTGCCAGGCAATTTCGCCCTCTAGATCTTCACCCAAATGCCGGGGGTGAATACCCGTTAGCGCCTGGATACCCAAAATTCCCACTGCGTATATATCGCTACTAAAGCGGGGTTTGCCAGCCACTTGCTCATTGGGCATGTAGCCCTGCGTGCCGATAGAAATGGTGATATTGGTCAAGCCTTGCTCAGGATCGATGCCCTGAGTGCTAACTTGCTTAACGGCACCAAAGTCGATGAGCACAATGCGGCGATCGTGGCGGCGGCGAATCAAGTTAGAAGGCTTGAGATCACGATGAATCACTTGGCGCTGATGCACAAACGCCAAAACCTTCAAAATATCCTGCATCCAAAAGACCACCTGATTCTCTGACCAGGTTTTGCCTTCGACAAATTCTTTGGTTAGCGGCTCTCCTTCAACAAATTCTTGAGCCAGATAAAATTCTTGATTATCTTCAAAGTGAGCCAGCAGACGCGGAATCTGATCGTGAATTCCAAGCTGGTACAGGACTTGTGCTTCTGTATTAAAGCAACGCCTAGCCATCTGCAACGCATCGTCGCTGCTGAGCTGAGGCTTGAGCTGCTTGATCACACATTGAGGATGACCTGGCAAATGCAAGTCTTCTGCCAGAAAAGTTCGACCAAACCCGCCTACTCCCAACTGGCTAGTTATTTTGTACCGTCCGCCCAGAGGTCTATCTGAGCTGATCAGAGAAAATGAGCGACTCATGATGGAATTGGCTTTGTTGAAGTTCAGTCACAATCAAGCCTCAAAGGCGTTCTAGAGTTTTTGTCCCCACTCAACTCTGTTAATGGGGCAACCTATCGCTTAAATGTAGATGCATGAAATAGACCACCCCTGCAAACCTCACTCCAGCATAAAGAAGGAATTTGGATTCGTAACGCTCTCACCCTGTAACCTTTACTACCTGTAAGACTGAGCTAGGAGGATCAGATTTTTATACCTCATCCTAATCTTAGTCTTTGTTGATTAGGAGTACCCACTGAGGGAATCTTGCCGAGGATACCTTGTAGTTCCCACCTTAACCTACTGTACTGGCTACTGCACAAGCTCTGTATTGACTTCGTTAACTTGCCGTCGCTTCAGCTCCGTAGACTCCGATCGCGGCAATAGATCAAAGACTTGCCGGAACGCATCATCTACCTGTTCAAAGGCGATTGCCCCTTTCTGGTTGAAGACGACCTTGCCCGATTGATCCAGCAAAACCGTTTGTGGCACGAAGCCCTTGTAGTAGTAGCCTGCTTCAGTGGGGTCGTAGCTCGGTTGAGGGGGAATGGCATCGACACTAACAGGAATGAACCCTGCGGCTCGTCCATAGAAAGAGTCGAGTTGGGAGACGACCGACGAATATTTTTTGCAATCTGCACTGTCGTCTATATAGAAAACCAGCAAAGCGGGCAACTGGCGCTGACGGGCTTCTGCCAGGGTGATTCTAGGGGGCACTAGAGATCCATTGCCAGCATAGAGTGGAAAAATATTACCCTCATAACGATCGTCGTTTAAACCCGCCCATGCTGGAGAAGCTCCGGGGATTGCCCACAGAGCGGCACTAAACACTAGCCCCAAAACCAGGCAGGCGATCGACCGCATCCCTAGCTTTAGCCAGCCGTTTAGCCAGCGATTAACCCATAAATCTTTTAAACAAAAGATCTCTTTAAAGGACGTGCTCAAAACCGTCGAACCCACAGAGAACCAACAACGAACCTTCATCTAAACTGCGCCCAAATTGTGAGGATGCTATCTAAGCCATTTTGCAACATCTGGGGACGATCGCACCAAATCGCGATCGATCCAGGGAGGTACAGATACGAATGACATAAATCCTAGCGGCTCCACAGGCTGCACCTTTATAAGTACGGCGGCAGACACAAATAGGTTTCACCCTAACGCTTAAATCTAGGATCTTGCCAAGCATTCCCTAGCCCTTTCAAAATACCTCGCCCAATCAACCCTAGCCCACGTCCGACCACTTCTGTAAGGACATAGATCACACCATTGCCTACCAAAGAAACCACCGACCGTAGGCGTGGGGCGATCGCATCTCGCGTTTCTAGAGCTAGTGTTACAGCAAGCTGAATGCCCGAAAGTTCCTCTAGCTCTGGGTTGCGGGGAGCATAAATCGAGGTTTTCTGGATACCTTTCCAGGACAAAACATAGATGGCATATTGGCTCTCAAAGATATTTTGGGGTTCTCGAAAATATTTCTCCAGCCGATATTTCCAAGACAAATCGTTGCGAAATCGCTCAATTTCTCGGTTAGAAAGCAGTTTGCGGCTGTAGAGGGCTTGCTTGATGCCCTCTACACTGGCGAATCGATTAAGCAGGGGTTGCAGGACGGCATTGGCTAGCTGAATGATAAGATTCTCGGTCAAAATACCTGCACGACCCAAAGCTTCTGGGTTGCCGGGGGCGTAGGGCACGCTGTCTACGGCAAGCGGCATTTGAAAGAGCAAATGCTTCAACAATTCCACCACCCCTGGAATTTTGTTAAGAATCTCTAACTGAACGATCGCTGCATCTTCAAGCAAGGTTGCCACGACTTCTACAGACGCTTGATCAACGGTAAGGGTGTAGTATTTGCCAAAAAACTCTGTGGTTACAGCCTGCCAGAGATCAAGCAGAATGGTCGATCGCTTTGACTCAAGCTGCTCTGGCTGTACTGCTGAATGGTGCAACTCGCCAAGGGAATTTTCTAACTGGCGCAAGACCAAATAAAGCAGCTCTCGCTTTTTCTCCTCTCTTAAAATGTCAATCTCCATCGGCGTTTCAGTACCGTTGTCTAGACTCGATTGCAGCTTCTCTAGGACGGTGTCGAACAGGACAGATTGCAGTCTGCGCGAGCGCACAAGGGCATTTTCTGAAGAGGAGGCTGTCTCTAAAGCGCTAGGCGATCGATCCAGTGAAAGGTCTGAACCGGAAGCTAGAGAAGCGTCCAGCCGATTGTCCGTCTGGCGCTCTGTGGGTGCAGTTGTTCTATCTGAGATGATTCTGCCTGCTCCAGGCGTATTTTCAGTCGGCAGGCTTGGCGTTGCCCACATCCAACCCATGAGCTTGCGAGCAACCCGCAGTTCTCGTTGTCTTCCGGCCAGAATAGCGCGATCGACCAGAGAGAGTTCTGGTCGGCGGAGTTGGGCGTTGACTGTGGCTAAGGTGGCATCAATTTGCTGAAGGCTCGACTGGCGAAGACTGCGGCGGAAATACGCTAGGGGCGCAGGCGATAGAGAGGGGGAGGAGGGGAGAGCCGGAGGGGTGGGAGTAAGAGCCGGAGGGGTGGCGGAGGTTAAATTCCAAAAAAACGATCGCCCACTTGCAACGCGGCGCAGGATATTTGCCAGATTCTCTGGTTCTATATTTTTGGGACAATAGCCCGCTGCTCCGGCTTGCTGAGCGGCTGCCCCCAGTAAGGGTTCTGCTGTAGCACTCAGGATTAAAACCTGTAGCGTGGGATAATCTGCCTTTAACCGTTGACAGAGGGTGAGTCCCTGGATGCGATCAGGATGCGATCGCCCCAATTCGATATCTAGGATCGCTAAAGAAATCTCTAAATTTTCTACCCGCTCTAAATTTTCTGCTAGCCAGTGCAGCGCTGCTTCGCCTGTTTCGACCGCCGCTACCATGCTGAGATCGGCGTATCGTTCAAGCCAGACCTGTAGCCCCAGACGAAAAACTGGATCTTCGTCAATGATCATCAGTCCATAGGGACGGCTGGCAGCAGGTTGGGCTTCAACACTCATGGGGGTAAGGCATTACAACAGCATGGGTTTTATTTAATCCATGATCCTTAATAATGGCAAATTGAATAAACCCAAAGATTTTTTCAAAGAAGTCGGCTACTTTTTCAAAAAAATCTTTCAGGTTATTTATCCACGATCGTGAGCAGAGATCGCATGGCTTTCAGAGCTAACCAACGGGTATTCGACACAAAACTATCTACTGGGAATCTTGATAGTATCGCTGATCATAATAGCCGTCATAGGTCGCTCGCGGTCTCAGAGGTTGCAGTTCTTCAGTCGGCGCTTCCAGAGACTGAGGTTCTACGATGATAGGGGGGCGATCGCCCTCTTCTGCGGAATCTGAGGGATAGTCTGACGCGGGAGGCAGGGTGCTGGGATCGACCAATTCAATGCTGGGCAAAGGCTCAGGCTCTACAGGCGAGTTAGGCGTAGGAGATTCATCAAGGGGCGAAGGGGTTGAGTCAGATTCAGCAGATTGGGGTTCAGAAGATTCTGCTTCAGGTGAAGGGCGATCGTAGTCGCGAGGGTTGAGAATGCTGTCTCGTTCGGCACGCCACCGGGCGATCGCCCCTTGTGCCTGACCAAAGAGCACCCGTCCAGGCGAAATTTGAGCCGCTGTACTGATGGCTAGCGACAGGTCGCCCCTGCTGGCTAAAGCACTGGCGCGGTCTAGAATGGGCTGGTCAACAGCGATTTGAGCATTGACGATGATTTGGTATTGCCAATCGCCAATCTTAGTTTGAGCCTGGGCATAGAGCGCTCGACCCGTCTGAATTTTCTTGGCGCGCTCAATCGCTTCAGCCAAACTTCCTTGCTCTGCCAGAGCGATCGCCTGATTGAGAATCGGCTGATCTTCTAAAGTCTCGATCTGGGCTTGCCAAGAGGCGATCAGGTCTTGCGAATGCTTGCTGAGGGTGCGATTAGCGGCAATTTTTTTGGCTTCAGCGATCGCTGCCTTTAGATCTGGAATTTGCCCCGATTGCGCTAGGGCGGTAGCACGGGCTAGGTAAGGCTGATCTTCAATCCGTTGTACCTCGCCTGTCCAGAAGAAGATCAGCGTTTGCGCCTGTTTACGACGGGGACGATCAAGGCCAATTTTCTGGGCTTGGCCGATGGCAAACCGCAGGCTGTCGCGCTGCCCCAAGCTGGCTATCGCCGAGGCATATTGCAGCTGAATCATGTCCTGAAGCTGCGCTTGCCAGTTACTTTGATGAATTTTCGCCTGCTGATAAAAGGGGCTATCGGGTTTGACTTGCTGAATGGCGGCGATCGCTTCTCGCATATCCCAAATCTGCTGCATAGAGGGCAGCCAGCGAGAGCTAATTCGGCCTGCTAGACGATAGGCTCCGCCAAACTGCATCAGATCAGCCATCTCAGGAGCCAGTTCTGGCAAAACAGTAGCGCTTTCAGGCAGCCGCAGCAGGGTCGCGGCAGAAGTGGTATCGCCCTGTTTCCATTTGGCAATGCCCATGATCAGAAGCTTTTGGCTCCACTGCTTCACCTGGATATGGTTTTCGGCCTGGGCGTAAGTATCAGGAGGCACCTGCTGCGCCAGAGCGATCGCCTGACTGAGTTGATGGGGTGCGCCCCCAGCAGCTACTTTCTTGGCCTGATTGAGAATTTGCCACGCCTGCCTTTCGGCTCCAAGCTGCTGGGCGAGTGCCACCGATCGATTGAGTCGCCAATAGTCATAGTTAGACTCGTTCAATATGGCAATTTGCGTGTAGGCTTCATCCCATTTCTGCTGTTTCATCGCAGTCTGAGCTTTGGCGGCGATTGCCTCCCCGGCTGCCCACTGCTTTTTCCAGCGCGTTACGGCTTCCTGAACATCGGCGTAAATTTCGGTGTTTTTGGGAATATGGCTGATGATGGCCATTGCCCCTGGCATGTCGCTCTGATCAACCTTATTGCGGGCAATCATAAACAGATGCTTTGACCATTCTTCTCGCAGGTTTTGAGCCTCTCCCTGCAAGGGGTGGTCTTCGTCCCAGGTCTTGACCAGATCGAGTCCGGCAATGAGCTGAGGCAGTTCGCCCGATCGCGCTGCTTCGCGGGCACAGTAGAGGCGCTCGCCATCCAAAGTCAGCTTGGTAGGATTTTGGCAGTCTATTGGGGGAGGCAGCGTGACCAACCACAGCAGTGCCGCAGTGCCCATGCCGCCAAAGACGCCTAGCATCGCCAGCCAAGCTAACGACCAATTCCAAGCCTTGGGCTTGCCAGAAGGAGGTTTGCCCGAAGAAGACGGTTCAGCAGGAGGCTTATCAGCGGCAATGCTGCCTGGAATTTCTTCTACCAGCCGAGCCGATGGCTCCACCAGTCGCCCTAGGTGCCAACTCTTGCGAGACAACAGTCGATGCAGGGAAATCCCTGAAGCCGAGTTCTCGGAGGTCTGATTCTGTTCTAAAGGACTCGGTTCAAACTTTTGTTCAGCCATGAAAGCCCATCCAATCCCACACCACTCCAAAAGATGGCTGTTGCCCTGTCAGCCTAGCTAACAGTAGCGCAGCAAAGTCAAGTTTTGCCGTTATTGTCTCGGTACGGCTGTTCATTGCCTGAGAGGGGTTACACCTGTCCCAAAAAACAAACAGCCTAGAAAATAAATAAACAGCCTAGCTACGGCAAGAGCAGAATTGCGAAATTGTTGACTTTTCTCAATTTTGGTAGCTACAACCTTAAGGTTTTTACTTTCCACAGACTATTTACACAAGTTAATTAGACTCATTAATTGCATAGGAATATATGGAACTTGTAGCGCAATTCAGCTTGATTAAGAATTTCTAGCCCCAAAATTGCCGTATCTAACGCAGCAGGTTGCTCAACCCTTTACAGGCTAGATTCCTAGGCTGGCGATCGCCCTAGTCTCTAACTGCACCAATCCGCTACTCTACAAATTCATCTCCCACTTCGGTCAATTCATCTTCTGCCTCTGACGATTCTAGTGATTCTGCTCTCCAGACTTCGGCACGTTCTGCGGCCCAACTTCTGATTGAGAACTGTGCCTGATCGTAAAGAGCGCGATTAGGCGCAATTGCAGATGCCGCTTCGATTGCCAGGGTGAGCCGTCCTCTAGCGGCTAGTGCGTTGGCTTGGTCTAAAATCGGCTGGTCTTCAGCCGTCTGAACTTTACGAATTTGAGCTTGCCAGGAGCCAATTGCATTTTGAGCGGCTGCATAGAGGGCGCGATCGGTATGAATTTTGCCAGCCGCTTCGATCGCTTCAGGATATTTTCCCTGCTGAGCTAGATGCTTAGCTTGATCAAAAAACGGCTGATCTTCAATCACTTCAATTCGATCTGCCCAGGCCGCGATTTGCGGTTGAGCCTCTTTCCAGAGCGCTCGGTTTTGGGGAATTTCTTGAGCTTGAGCGATCGCCCGCTTCAAGCCTGCCACCGTTTCCGATTTCGCCATCTCCTGTGCCCAGATAAGATACTGTCGGTCTTCAAGCTTCTGAAGTTCCTGATTCCAGCGAGCAATCAGCGATTGAGCTGAGAGCCGCCCTGGGCGATCGGGCGTCACGGTTTTGGCTTGGTCAATGGCTGTTCGCAGCGAGGCCGAGTCTCCCAGGTTGGCTAGGACGTTTGCATACTGGAGCTGAATCATATCCTGAAGCCGCGCTTGCCAAATTTGCGATCGCCCCTGCGCTAAGGCATAAACTGGGCTATCAGGCGAAATTTTCCCTACGGCTGAGGTGGCTTCTAGCAAATTCCAGAGCTGCTCGGCTAGCCCCTGCTGCTGAATATTGTCGGTTCGCTGCTGGGCATGGCTGAACTGAATGAGATCTTTTCCAGCGATCGGCAAGCTGGGATCAAACGGAATCTTTTGCGCTGTAGCAAGCGCTAGATCGATATTACCCTGCTGCCATTGCTGCATCGCCCAATCGAGCAACGCCTGACTCCAGTCTGTTAGAGCTGCCTTGGCTTCTGGAAAGGCCAGCGTTCCGGAGGGGACATTTTGCACCAGAGCGATCGCTTCTCCCAGCTTGCCTGGATCAACTTGCTTCAGATCAATCTGGCTAAGCTCTTTACCTGAGTCGAGATTTGAATCAGCTTGGGTGAGATTGGCATCGCGATCGGCATTGCGATCGGCATCATAACCAAGGCGGGGCTGCTTACCTCTGATTAGCTTTTGAGCCTGGGTCAGCGCCTGTCTTGCCTCTTTTTCTCTCAAAATCCGCTTAGATAGGCCGTCTGCTTGCTGAAGCCGCCAATACTCGTGATCCATGTAGCCCATCTCGACGACCTGTGCGGCTGCCTCTTTCCAGTTTTGCGTCCGAATGGCAATTTCGGCCTTGGCGTACAGCACATCTCCCTTGTGCCACTGGGCTTTCCAGGCCGCGATCGCTTTTTGGGCTTTGCCATACACCGGGCTAGACACCGGAACCTGATTAGCCGCAGCGATCGCCCCTGGCAGATCATTTTGATCGATCTTGCTTTGGGCGCTCAGCAACACTAGCTCAGACCAATCGTTGACGAGTTCCTGTGCCTGCCCATAAAAAGGCTGATCGGGTGACCAATCTTTGAGCAGGGCAATTGCCTTGAGCAAATCAGGCAGCTTGGCCGATCGTGCAGTCTGCTGGGCGCAATAGAGGCGGGGCATTCCGGAGGTTTCTGCTGAAAGATCACCGCAGTTGGGCAAGGGGGGCAGTCCTGTCAGCCACAGCAGTGCCGAAGTGCCCATGCCACCAAAGATGCAAAGAACGCTGAGCCACAAAATCAGCCAGTTCCACTGGGTCTTTTTGAGCTGAAACTGCAAGGGGAAAGCGATTTTTTGAACAGAGGCGATTTGGAACGATCGCCCTTTTACTAAAACGGGTGAGGCAGCATCCGTCTGTGTCTCTGGCTGGGCTTCTAGCTGGGCATCTGGCTGAGTTTTTGGTGGCTCCTCCAGGTTTGAAGGATGGAGGGCTAAAGGGGCGATCGCCGCCAGAGATTCGGGCTGGGGAGGTTTAGCGCTAGATGTAGCGTTAAAAGAAGTCTTTAAAGCACTCTGTATCTGCTGTTTGGCATCGGTTTGCGCTTCAGTAGAGGAGCTATGCTCAGGCAAAACTCGGTTTTGATGCCCTGTGTGAGACAGCCTCAAAGGTTGAATGGGTGAGGAATTTCCTATTCTTTTGAGGGGTTTCAAGTTAATTTTGCGGGTTTCTTGCGCTATGGCTTGATCAAGCTGCTTTTTTCCCATAGTTTCTGCCTAAACTAACTTGTGATATTGCGATTCGCGTAGGGTATGCCTGCGAAGCTAGTCCAGCTTACTCACAAATTTAGGATTTGAATCAAAAATCTGAATGAATTCTATGGGTGGTGTATCCGGGAAAGTCAGCTTTAAATAAAACCGCAAAAAAGTAGGGACGCTTGATGGAGCATCCCTGTACTTGGGGATCATGAATTGGGGATCATAAGCTTAATCACACTCAAGCCTGCTTAAAGCAGGAGGAGACTGCCCAAGAAGTTCTTGGGGTTGACTTGCGCTCCTTAATCCTTGAGATGCAAAAAGATGCAAATCGGGTGAGGGATATGAGGCGGCTAGACCTAACTTTGGGCATCAGCCACCGATTGTGGAGCGCGATGGCCGTAAAAATCAATTGTGTAATTGGTGATGCGCACGCCCGTTTGTTCTTCAACCTGACGCAGCAACTCAGCGGGTAGCTCAATATGCACATCCATAATCTTTTGAGTGTCTAGGCAGTTGACATGGCTATGGGGATCGCTAATGTTGCCGTATAGCCGACCGTCCGATCGCTCCACACATTCAATTACACCCTGTGCCGACAGTGCCTCCAGGTTTTGGTAAACGGAGGTATGCCCAATATCTTTGCCGCGCTGATTGAGGCGATCGTATATTTCGCGCGCTGATAGATGCTCTTTTTCTTGCCAGAGCAGTTCCAAAATAAATCGGCGTTGCTTGCTCAAACGCATTCCTAACGTCTGGCAATAATCCAAAGCATCTTCTAAAGAGCGAATCGGTTTTCTTCCTTCTGCTTCAACCTGCATAGCTACCATCCCTAACCCAATTCCGAAAGAATTTATTGTGCTGACTTCACTGCTCAATCTTTATAACTTTCTACCTTAATTCAGCAGAACTTGCGTAAGTTCTCTCAAGGTTATGGATAAGCTGATTGAAGTGCTAAATCAAACTCACTACCACTTTAACTTAGAAGAGTCAAGAATGTCTACCTGAGCAAAATCCCCCAAAGCCTCTCAAATAATGGATTAGATTCGACTGGCTTGGGCAGAATCGCTTTGGGTTTAAGGCTGCTTTTTGAAAAAATTGATGATTTGTCACAAAACCCTAGAGAATTCTCTTTTTCTAAACGTTCTACAGCTACAGCCCTAGACTTTACTGATTTTCTTAGGGTTAGAGCGCCAAAGCGATCGCTCCTAGCCTCAAATCTACGCATTCAGACCCTTCTCTCAAATTCAAAAACTGAGTAAACAGAAGCAATACAGCGCAAAAAAGAGATTGAGACTCACAAAAGCCAATTTTAGAGATTTTGACTCTGCAAAACGGTTTTGCAGCTTTAATTGCGATTTGAACGTTTCAACCTAGTTTCACGAGAAAGTAGTCCTTTATTTTTTGTCTTTTGTTCCTTTTAACTAAATAAAGGCACTCCAAAAAAGCTTTTAGACTAAATTTTCACTCCAGGGCTATTGGCTATGGCTCTGAACCGTTATGATTCATTTTGATAGCTTTAGCTCTGATATACTGCAAGAACTAATCTTTATCCCCCTTCCCCTCTGCCCAAAATTCGACAATAATGCTTGCATGAACCGTCCGTGAGCCGGACAAGGGCATTGCCCCGATCGCTGAATCCGATCGCTTTATAAGACAAACTTACTAGGAGACATGCTGTGAAATTAGCTGTTTACGGAAAAGGCGGGATTGGTAAATCCACAACAAGCTGTAATATTTCGGTCGCTCTGGCTCGACGCGGCAAAAAAGTTCTGCAAATTGGCTGCGATCCAAAGCACGACAGCACCTTTACCCTGACAGGCTTTTTGATTCCTACCATCATCGACACGCTTCAGGAAAAGGACTATCACTACGAAGATGTCTGGCCGGAAGATGTGATTTATAAGGGCTATGGCGGCGTAGATTGCGTTGAGGCAGGTGGGCCTCCGGCGGGCGCAGGCTGCGGTGGCTATGTGGTTGGCGAAACCGTCAAGCTGCTGAAAGAGCTGAACGCCTTTGATGAATACGACGTGATTTTGTTTGACGTGTTGGGCGACGTGGTTTGCGGCGGCTTTGCGGCTCCGCTCAACTATGCCGACTACTGCATGATTGTCACGGATAACGGCTTTGACGCTCTGTTTGCTGCCAACCGGATTGCCGCCTCTGTGCGCGAAAAAGCTCGGACTCACCCGCTGCGTCTGGCAGGTCTGATCGGCAACCGCACCTCTAAGCGTGACCTGATCGACAAATATATTGAGACAGTGCCGATGCCCGTGCTGGAAATTTTGCCGCTGATTGAAGACATTCGCGTCTCCCGCGTCAAGGGTAAGACTTTGTTTGAGATGGCAGAATCTGACCCCTCTCTCAACTATGTCTGTGACTACTACCTCAACATTG
The DNA here is from genome assembly GCA_016208305.1 of Oscillatoriophycideae cyanobacterium NC_groundwater_1537_Pr4_S-0.65um_50_18. GTDB lineage: Bacteria > Cyanobacteriota > Cyanobacteriia > Elainellales > Elainellaceae > Drouetiella. The sequence goes on from JACQYI010000006.1 coordinate 204,829, forward strand.
CCGACCAGATTTTGTCTCGTCCTGAAGGGGTTGTGCCCAACGACACGCCCGATCGCGATCTGTTTAGTCTGCTGTCGGACTTCTATCTCAACCCAGCTGCGCCCCAGGTCAGATCTGAAGAGAACGATTTGATGATGGTGTAGAGCGATCGACGATAAGAGATGGGAGTCAAAAGTTTTGAATTCTCAGGTCTGAATGCTCATATGAGCCGCTAAACTCAGAATTCGTGGCTTGTGACTCTCTAAACTCTTATCTCGTTAGTTTTATGAATATTGAACACCTGCGTCGATCGCTCAAAGTCCAGTGGCTAGACTACTACCGAGAAAATCGTGTCTGGCTGACGCGATTGGGGGTATGGGTGAACTGTGAGGGCAATCGCCGTCCATCCTCTAGCTTTATTCTGGCAACGCTATCTGTGCTGGAGCCGCAGCTCACGCAGATGTTGCCCCTGGTGGTAGATCTCAGCAGCAATCCCGATCGCATTGTTATAGCCCTAGGGCTGAACTTCAACCCTGATGAAGAGTTAACGGCGATCGAGCAAGCCTCTCCCGAAGAACTCAAGCTGCTGCCCTCTTTTGGTGTGGCGCTGCCCCGACTGGTTCAGCCCCTAGAGGCTCAATCTATAGAAGCGCAGGCTACAGAGGTAAAGCCCCCAACCCAGGCTCCTAAAGCACAGCCTATAGAAGCTCAGGCACCCAAGGCGCAGCAAAAAGAGCGATCGAGCGACAGTTCATCTTTCAGTCAGCCGATTAACAAGCCAACGCAGCCCAGCCAACCTGAGCCGCATAAAGCCGCATCTCACTCATCGGGTCTATCGGCAAATCTATCGGCAAAGCAGCAGGATGCACAGTCTAACCAACCCCTCGATTCTGTTAAATCCAGTAAATCCAGTAAACCCAGCCCCGATAAATCCAGCCCAGACAAGCCTGAGATATCGACTGCTTCACCTTCCCCTGCACCTAAGCCTGTGTTGCTAGAGAAGCCCAAGCCCCCTGCCCCCTCCTTTGGCGAGCCTGTCGTTAAGCAGCGTCCGCCTATGGATACCGCAGAACTTGCCCAAGGACAGCAGCCCGACCGAGGCACAACCCGCAAGCGAAAAGGCGATCGCCCAGCACCTCCCGATCGCACCTAAGTTTTATCAATCTCCCATCCCTTTACTTACAGAAGGAAGCGACAAGCCATGACCCTGGCAGAAACCCAACCCCAAGCCCTCGAATTTGAGTGTGAAACCGGAAATTATCATACTTTTTGCCCCATTAGCTGCGTTGCTTGGCTCTACCAAAAAATTGAAGACAGCTTTTTCCTGGTCATTGGCACCAAAACCTGCGGCTATTTTCTGCAAAATGCTATGGGTGTGATGATTTTTGCTGAGCCACGCTATGCCATGGCGGAATTAGAGGAAGGCGATATCTCAGCCCAACTCAACGACTATGAGGAGCTAAAGCGGCTCTGTACGCAAATTAAACGCGATCGCAATCCTTCTGTCATCGTTTGGATTGGCACCTGCACCACCGAAATCATCAAGACTGATCTAGAAGGTCTAGCGCCTCGACTGGAGGCCGAAATTGGTATTCCCATTGTCGTTGCTCGTGCCAATGGACTGGACTATGCCTTTACCCAAGGTGAAGATACGGTCTTGGCCGCTATGGCTCATCGCTGTCCGGATAAGGCTCCTGTGGCTGAAACCGAGAAGGAAGAGCGCAACGCCATCTCTCGGCTGATCAACTTCGGACGCAAGAAAGAAGATGTTGCCGCTGATGAGTCGGAGTATGTCAAGCATCCGCCGCTGGTGCTGTTTGGCTCTCTGCCCGACCCGGTCGTGACGCAGTTGACAATGGAACTGAAGCGTCAAGGCATCAAAGTTTCTGGCTGGCTGCCCGCCAAGCGATTCACTGAGCTGCCTGTGCTAGAGGAAGGCTACTACGTTTCTGGCATTAACCCCTTCCTGTCGCGCACAGCCACCACGTTAATGCGTCGCCGCAAGTGCAAGCTGATTGGCGCTCCCTTCCCCATTGGCCCAGATGGCACCCGCGCCTGGATCGAGAAAATCTGCTCGGTGTTTGGCATTGAGCCACAGGGATTGGACGAGCGCGAGGCGCAAATTTGGGCGGGTCTAGAAGATTACGTCAAGCTGATTCGCGGCAAGTCGGTGTTCTTTATGGGCGACAACCTGCTGGAGATCTCTCTAGCGCGGTTCTTGGTGCGCTGCGGCATGACGGTGCCAGAAATCGGCATTCCCTATATGGACAAACGCTATCAGGCGGCTGAACTGGCACTATTAGAGAAAACCTGTGCTGAGATGGGCGTGCCGCTGCCGCGGATTATGGAGAAACCTGACAATTACAATCAGCTTCAGCGGATTTATGAGCTAAAGCCCGATTTGGTCATCACAGGCATGGCGCACGCCAACCCACTAGAGGCACGCGGCATCAACACCAAGTGGTCGGTAGAGTTTACCTTCGCCCAAATCCACGGCTTCACCAATGCTCGTGATGTGCTGGAGTTGGTCACTCGCCCCTTACGTCGCAACAACTCCCTCAAAGACTTGGGTTGGGACAAACTGGTGCGTGAAGAAGCAAAACTCTAAGCAGACTTTTGGCGGGGCGTAGCCCCTGCTGATTTTAGCTATGAAGTTTATTGGGGGAGGCGCACGTCTCCCCCAATAAGCTTGCCGCGTGGAACGCTGGCTCTGTCTAGCCAAAATCACGCCTAGAATAGGATCATTACTCCCAAATGGAGGATGTGATGACTGGCTTCACGATCGCCCTTGAGCCGTTTGTTCACCTGACAGACGAGCAGTTCTTTCAGATTTGTCAGGCTAATCGAGAAGTCAAATTTGAGCGATCGCCTCAAGGAGAGCTAATCATCATGCCTCTTACGGGCGGAGCAACCGGGAAGTATAACGCTAATCTCAATGCTCAGCTCTGGAACTGGAATGAGCAAGCGCGACTTGGAGAAGTGTTTGATTCTTCTACCTGCTTTCGGCTACCTAACGGCGCTGATCGCTCCCCAGACGCAGCTTGGGTTCAGTTTGAGCGCTGGAATAGTCTGACGCTAGAGCAGCAAGAAAAATTTCCGCCCATTTGTCCTGATTTTGTGGTGGAGTTGCGCTCTCCGAGCGATTCTCTTCAGTCTTTGCAGGCAAAAATGCAGGAGTATAGGGAGAATGGTGCTCAGTTGGGGTGGCTGATTAATTGCCAAGATTGTCAAGTTGAAATTTACCGATCAGGACAGCCTGTAGAAATTTTGCAGTCTCCAGCCACGATTTCAGGGGAATCAATTCTTCCAGGGTTCTACTCTCCTTGCAGCGGTTTTGGGAGCAACCCTTGGACGCTGAGGAAGGTAGGCGGCTAGGAAGGACGATCGCCCACCGCAAATGAATTGCCACAGCCGCAGCTACTCGCAGCATTGGGGTTGTCAAACCGGAAGCCCCCGCCCATGAGATCTTCGGTATAGTCCAACCTTAAGCCTTCTAAATAAGGCCAGCTCTGGGCATCGATCGCGACCTGAATTCCTTCGCAATTAATGAGGCGATCGCCCACGGGCACGGCTTCTTCCAGCGACAGAATGTAGTGGAACTCTGCACAGCCGCCTGCCTGTACGCCCAGCCGAAACACCGTCTCAGGATTGGGGTGTTTAGAGCGGATTCGGTTGACTTCTGCGATCGCCGCAGGGCTAAGTTGCACGGTCATAAAGAGAATTTTCTGCTGTCTTTCACCCTATTTTACAGCGGTTGACCCATCTGGCAGTGCTCAACTGAGGCAGGCTTTAACCCAAACAGAGGCTTACTCTATAAATTCAGAATTTTATAGCGACTCTTGACTTTGAAAGCCTCGCTCTGCGAGGCTTTCAAGAGACAATCTGGTTTTAGCCAAGTGCTATGGCGCTAGTCAAGCCCAAACCCAGGGCAGCTTAGTCTTGCGTCCGGGCATAGTCGTCTTGGTAACGGATGATGTCATCTTCGCCCAAATATTCACCGTTTTGAACTTCAATTAAGATAAGGGGAATCACGCCAGGATTTTCCAGACGGTGCCGCGTGCAGGCAGGCACATAGGTGGATTGGTTACAGAACAGCAGCTTTTCTTGATCACCACAGGTCACTTTTGCCGTGCCGCAAACGACGATCCAATGCTCGCTGCGGTGGTGGTGCATTTGTAGGCTGAGGCGATGTCCGGGCTTGACCTCAATTCGCTTAATTTTATAGCCTTGTGCTTCCTCAAGAATCGTAAAAGAACCCCAGGGGCGCAGTTCTGTCGCCGCTACGCTTTGGAGCATGGGGTTTGTTAACGAGAGAGCAGCAGAGGTTTGAGGTGCTTCTTTGGGTTGAGCCACAATAGTTTCTCCTTGAGAGATGTAGAACGAACTTCTAGTCAACGAACTTCTAGTCTTAAACCCAACTTGCTTGAGCAGCAGGGGTCAGGTTGTCAAAACAGGCAGCTAATCGGGTTCAGCTAAACTTCAGTCAATCCAGTTCAACTACTCAGGTCAGGGGTAGCAACAGTGGTAGGTGAAGAGACCTCAGACAACATAACAGAATCAACTGCGCTTCTATGGCTCTTGCTACTCAAACGGATAGATTCATATCCACTCTTCACAGGAGCCGATCGCATTTTAGACTAGCTTTAATTTTGGCAGTACCCCTGCTCAAGGGCACTCCAAGCGGGGAGATACTCTGAGGGCTATTCTGTAGGCTACTGAATCAACGGCGAGCTAAATGTTCAGAATGGGCTAAGCAGGCTAAGTCAGGGGCGGACAAATACCCCAATGCCATTGTGAACTAGGGCAGCGGTGCTGCTGGGGCGATCGAGCAATTGCCCGCCTAAGTAAAGCGCCGTTGAGCTGCCACCATCTAGATTGAGCGCATGAACAAATCCCATTTGCTGCATGAGTTGGGCAGTTTCAGCCAGAGATGGCCCCCGGCCTTCAGGTCGATTGTGAATGGCCACTAAGACTAGGTTTCCCGCTGTCGTTGTGGCAATGACACTACGAGGGGCAGACTGCTGCACAAAAGCCGTTGAAAAACCCTCAGATTCCGCGTTAAGAACGTTTTGACCGTTCTGCAAGAGCAGCGGCCCTGCTCCCATAACTTCAGAATATTGGTCAAATTCTGCGGGCTGGGTGATTGAGTCAATCTGGATGGAAGTACCAACCGTTAGGGCATTGGCGATCTCAGCATTAGCCCGCACCACCAACAGATAGCCATCTGCGGGAATGGGAATGGTCGTTTTGCCAGCGGTGGCTGCGCGACGCTGGTCAGTGACCTGCTGGTTACGCACCGTTATTAGCACTTCGTTATCCAAAATTGAGGTGTAGTTTGTCCCCCAGGCTTGGGTGTAGCGACAGATCCCCGCCCCTACAAAGCCGCTGTTGAGCGAAAGAATAGGAAACCGTTTGCCCGTAGTCGAGCCTGTCGCTGTGCTCGTCAGCGTTGCCGTTTCTATAAGGCTGAGATGTCCGACGATCGCCTCTCCCGACGGATTCCAGGCGATCGCCCCCCGGTTTAAAATCGGCCCTGAAATCCACTGATTTTCTGAGCGAATTGCGCCTAGAGGCATCTTTGTGTTGCGATTAAAAAATCCGCCATTGATGGCAGCCGCAGCCTGGGTGCGTTGAGCCGTACTGGTCAAAGAAGTGGTGCCCGTAACTGCCGCAGCATTGCTTAAAACTGGCTTGAGCGATACACCCGACTGGCGAGGATCAATTTCTAGCGACACAACGGGAAATTGCGTTCTCCCCAGAGACACCATCTGCTGCTGCCAACGAATGCCGGGTGCCCAATGGATAACTTGCTCTGTGAGGGAGTCAGGTCGAATATCAATTAATAGACGATTGGGGTTTGTGAGTGACCAGACCCTAGGGCGCAGCTCATCTGGAAAGGCCACTCTGATCAGGGTGCGATCGCCGCTTCTTTCGACCTTAACGGATTGCAGCCGACTGCCTGGACGGGAGCTAAATCCCCGTAGGGTAGCCGGATCGATCTGAGCCTCGATGGCGATGACTGCCTCGCCCCGCTGCTCTGTCACCTGCCAAGGCGTAGGTTTATCGAGGTCAATGACGATGCGATCGCCCCAACTCTGGCGACCCTGACGCACCTGCATCACTTGGGCTGCCGGAGTGGTGATTTGTAACGTGGATTGATGAGTCTGCACCTGCCAACCATAGCGTTGCGTTAGCTCTGTAATATCCAGATAGCGGTATTGACCTGTGAGCCAGGTCGGCAACGAGAGGGCTGCTGGCGCATCAGAAAACCAGGTAATAGGCTGTTGAGCCACATCGGGATTGCTCAGCAAATTGATGCCAAAGGTTTGGATCAGCCCCGCATCTGAAATGCCGATCTGCTGTTGCCGTTGGCTCCAATTTACAGGCAAAGCCTTACCGTTGAGCGTGATCTGATTGCCTTGCTGCGTGAGCGGAATGGCCTTTTGAGCCAGAGTAGGCACCCAGGAGGCGCTCAGAGCGGCGGGCTGAGTGAGGGCTTCGGCGCTCGTTTGCTGCTTGGTGAGCAAATGCAGGGTGACGATCAGCAAAGCCGACAGCAGCACAATCCGTAAGCGAGAAAAGGTTGGATAGAAAGGGCGATAAGCTTTTTGGAAGCGATGATGGCGCGATCGCCGTCTTCTACGAATGCGAGTGCTGACCACAGGTATACAAAATCTAGCGATGGTGTACAAAGTGAAACGAAACCAGCGATATGAGCCTGAAACAGGCGATGAGGCTGCTCATGAAACCAGCCGTGACCGCTGAATAGGTGATGCACTTTTTAATCCCTTGTTTCAGGGTTCCTCAAACTCAGCCCATTTGCCGACCCATTTTCACAAATCGTTAGTCAAGCGACGATCGCCTAAAGCGGATCGTCCCAAAGTTTTTAGCAGTTAAGTCTTCAAGGATTTCTGCTATCTAGGCTACAAAAATGGTCTTGATCACCCTTTTTTTGAAATCGAGTTGAATAAAAACCTTGCCTTGCGATCGCCCTGTGGATTGAATTCACCGCAGCGGCAAGTCTAATGGCTTCAAAGCCCCACTAGGGATTGTCAACGCGATACACTTTCTATAAGATCCTACTCTGCCCCCTTACCTTCACATCTCGAAAAGTTTTCCTGGCAAAACTGCTTTTCAGGATCGTATTTGCGATCGTGGCTTCTTTGGCGATCGCTGAGATTGGGGTTGAGATCAGGCCGCCTTCGGGTCAGAACCTGTCGGTTTAAACTGCATAGACGAAGGCTCTAGCCACGATTAGGGCTGGGAGATATCGTCTGGGCTGTCCGATTCTTCTGCTTCGTAGCAGATGATTCGGAATTTTCTATTTCTTGCAACCTATTGTTCAAGTAGCGGACTAAGTTTTAAGGCGATTTAAGAGCTGAGATGAGAAATCTGTACCCATGATTCTTATTTAGAAATTTCTAGCCACTTGATTTTTCCTAGTTTCTTTCTTTCCTAGTTTCTTCCAGAGATCACATGAATCGATTTAATAGCGGGGGTAATGAGAGCGTGAGTCAGGACACACAAAGCAATCAAGGCCATCAAGGCCATCAAGGCCATCAAGAATCGACAGCAGGGTTTGCAGGGCAGCCTTGGTTGGTGGAAGAGCGTGATGCCTGCGGCGTGGGCTTCATTGCCGATCTCCAGGGCAGAGCCAGTCATGACATCATCGCCAAGGCACTGCCCGCTTTGACCTGCATGGAACATCGGGGTGGCTGTAGTGCCGATCGCGACTCAGGCGATGGTGCAGGGATTATGACTGCCGTACCCTGGGATCTGCTGAGCGACTGGCTAAACGCTCAAGGCATCACGCCACCTGCCGTTGAGCAGATGGGAGTTGGCATGTTCTTTTTGCCGCAGTCGGCAGAGGCAGCCGAGCTGTGCCGCAAAATTGTGGAGCAGGTGCTGGCAGAGGCTGATTTGAAAGTTCTAGGCTGGCGTAAAGTGCCCGTTAAGCCGGAGGTGTTGGGCATACAGGCGCGAGAAAATCAGCCTCAAATTGAGCAAGTTTTGGTGCATTCTGCTCAGGCTCAAGGTGAGGACTTAGAGCAGTTGCTCTATTGGAACCGTAAGCGGGTCAAAACAGCCATAAATAACTCTCCTGAGAAGTTGCCTGGGCTGCCAGAATTTTACGTCTGCTCTTTTTCTAACCGCACGATCGTTTATAAGGGCATGGTGCGATCGGAGATTTTGGGGCAGTTCTACGAAGATTTAATCAATCCGGCCTACATCAGCCCCTTTGTCATTTACCATCGCCGCTTTAGCACCAACACCATGCCCAAGTGGCATCTGGCTCAGCCGATGCGTTACCTGGGGCACAATGGCGAAATTAACACGCTGTTGGGCAACATCAACTGGATGCATGCCAGAGAAGCTGATTTAGAGCATCCTTTTTGGGGCGATCGCCTAGAGGATCTGAAGCCTGTCGTGAATGATCAGCTCAGCGACTCTGCCAACCTGGACAATGCGATGGAGCTGCTGGTGCATTCGGGTCGTAGCCCGCTAGAGGCCATGATGATCATGGTGCCAGAAGCCTATCTCAATCAGCCAGATTTGGCGAATCATCCTGAGATTGTGGACCTCTATGAGTACTACAGCGGCATCCAAGAGCCTTGGGATGGCCCAGCGCTGCTGGCATTTAGCGATGGCAAGATTGTCGGTTCCACGCTCGATCGCAATGGCCTGCGTCCGGCGCGATATTTCATCACCCGAGATGGGTTAGTGGTGGTGTCTTCTGAGGCAGGCGTGGTGGATGTGCCTGAGGCAGACATCATCGAAAAAGGGCGGCTGGGGCCTGGACAGGCGATCGCTGTGGATCTAGAAAGCCACGAAGTCTTGAAAAACTGGGAGATCAAGCAGCGGGTGGCCAGCGCCCGCCCCTATGGACAGTGGCTCCGCGACCAGCGCCAAACCTTAGAGCCACAGCCCTACCCAGAAGCTGCCCAAATGCCAGCAGATATTTTGCTGCGTCAGCAGACTGCCTTTGGCTACACCACAGAAGATGTGGAAATGATCATTGAGGATATGGCGTCTCAGGGCAAGGAGCCAACCTTTTGCATGGGGGATGACATTCCTCTAGCGGTGCTGTCAGACAAGCCTCGGCTGCTGTATGACTACTTTAAGCAGCGGTTTGCTCAAGTCACCAATCCGCCGATCGATCCGCTACGAGAAAGCCTGGTGATGTCGTTAGTGACGCAGTTGGGCGCACGGGGCAACCTGCTGGAAGCCAAGCCAGAGAATGCCCATCTCCTTAAGCTGCAAACGCCTGTGCTTAACGATGGCGACCTAGCGCAGATTCGGCAATCTGGCTTTGAAACTGCCGACCTCTCGACCCTCTTTAGCCTGGCTGATGGCTCTGCCGGACTTCAAGAAGCCGTGACCCACCTATGTCAGGCGGCAACCGCAGCCGTGCGTCAGGGCAAACAGGTGCTGATTTTGAGCGATCGCCTCAGCCTTACCCACGAGCCAACGGTGCTCAGCGCTGATTTTAGCTACATTCCGCCGATGCTGGCGGTCGGTGCGGTGCATCACCACCTCATCCGCCAGGGGTTACGGATGCGCGCTTCGATCGTAATTGACACCGCTCAGTGCTGGAGTACGCACCATTTTGCTTGTCTGCTGGGCTTTGGTGCCAGCGCAGTTTCGCCCTACCTGGCCTGGGAAACAGTGCGCCATTGGTGGGCAGACAACAAGACCCAGAGCATGATGGAGCGGGGTAAGCTCGATAAGGCGAGCCTAACGGGAGCGCAATATAACTACCGTAAAGCGATCGAGGGCGGGCTGCTCAAAATCCTCTCGAAGATGGGCATCTCGCTGCTGTCGAGCTATCAAGGGGCACAGATTTTTGAGGCGATTGGCATTGGCACTGATTTGCTGAACCTGGCATTCAAAGGGACGGCATCTCGCTTAGGCGGTTTGAGCGTTACCGATTTAGCGCAGGAAGTGCTGATTATGCATAGCCGTGCTTTCCCAGAACTGTTGACGCGCAAGCTGGAAAACTTCGGCTTCTTTAATTACAAGCCCGGTGGCGAACACCACATGAACAGCCCCGAAATGGCGAAGTATCTGCACAAGGCGGTTGCTGATAAAAACTTCGACTATTACGAGCTGTACCAAAAGTACATGGCCAGCCGTCCTTTGACGGCATTGCGCGACCTGCTGGACTTGAAGAACGATCGCCCTTCGGTGCCCCTGGCAGAAGTGGAATCGGTGGAGGAAATCGTCAAGCGTTTTTGTACCGGAGCCATGTCTTTAGGCTCTCTATCCCGCGAGGCGCATGAAACGCTGGCGGTGGCTATGAACCGTCTGGGCGGCAAGTCAAACTGCGGCGAGGGGGGCGAAGATCCGCTGCGCTACATCAAGCTAGATGATGTGGATGCTGCCGGATTTTCGGCTAAGTTTCCGCATTTGAAGGGCTTACGCAATGGCGATACGGCTAGCTCTGCCATTAAGCAGGTGGCTTCCGGTCGATTTGGCGTCACGCCTGAGTATCTAATGAGCGGTAAACAGCTCGAAATCAAGATGGCTCAGGGAGCGAAGCCAGGTGAAGGCGGCCAGTTGCCTGGTAAAAAGGTGAGTCCTTATATTGCTATGCTGCGCCGCTCAAAACCCGGCGTGACGCTGATTTCGCCGCCGCCCCACCATGACATCTACTCGATCGAAGATCTGGCTCAGCTGATCTTTGACCTGCACCAGATCAATCCGGCGGCCAAAGTCTCGGTGAAGCTCGTGGCTGAGGTTGGCATCGGCACGATCGCCGCTGGGGTTGCCAAGGCCAACGCTGACATCATCCAGATCTCAGGACATGATGGCGGCACAGGAGCCTCGCCCCTTAGCTCGATCAAACATGCAGGCGTGCCCTGGGAGCTAGGTTTGACAGAAGTGCATCGCGTCTTGATGGAAAACAAATTGCGCGATCGCGTGCTGCTGCGCGCCGATGGCGGCATGAAGACGGGCTGGGATGTGATCATGGCGGCTCTGATGGGAGCTGAAGAATACGGCTTTGGCTCGGTTTCTATGATTGCCGAAGGCTGCATCATGGCGAGAATTTGCCACACCAATAACTGTCCGGTTGGCGTAGCCACACAGCAGGAAAAACTGCGGCAGCGCTTTACGGGCACCCCTGAGCATGTGGTGAACTTCTTCTACTTTGTGGCAGAAGAGGTGCGATCGCTGTTGGCGCGGTTGGGCTACCGATCGCTGAAGGAGATCATTGGACGAGCGGATCTGCTGAAGGTGCGGGAAAACGTCAAGATTGCCAAGACCCAATCTCTCAATTTAGACTGCCTCACCCAACTGCCAGATACCCGCACCGATCGCGCTTGGCTAGAGCATGAAACGGTTCACAGCAATGGCGATGTCTTGGACGACGAGATTTTGGCCAATCCGCTCATTCAGGCGGCAATTCGCGATCAAGGCATAGCTGAAATGTCTGTGCCAATGGTTAACACCGATCGCTCTGTGGCGACGCGGGTGTCGGGGGCGATCGCCAAGCAGTACGGCGACAGCGGATTTGGCGGACATCTCACCCTTAATTTCCAGGGTTCGGCAGGTCAAAGCTTTGGTGCATTCTTGCTACCCTGCATGACGCTAACCCTCGAAGGCGAAGCTAATGATTACGTGGGTAAAGGTATGCATGGCGGCGAAATCATCATTCGCCCTTCAGATCAAGCGACCTTTGATCCTTCAGAAAACGTCATTGTCGGCAATACTTGCCTCTATGGCGCAACGGGTGGCACGTTATTTGCCAGAGGTCAGGCAGGCGAACGGTTTGCAGTCCGCAACTCTTTCGGCAAAGCCGTGATTGAAGGCACAGGCGACCACTGCTGCGAGTACATGACGGGGGGTGTCATTGTCGTATTGGGCAAAGCAGGCCGCAACGTGGGTGCAGGCATGACAGGCGGATTGGCCTACTTCCTAGATGAAGATGGCAGTTTCCCAACCAAGGTCAACCCTGAAATTGTCAAAGTGCAACGGGTAGTCGCGCCAACGGGCGAACAGCAGCTTAAAGAGCTAATTCAAGCGCATGCTGACAAGACGGGCAGTGCCAAGGCTCAGCAAATTCTCGATCGCTGGTCAGAGTATTTGCCCCAGTTCTGGCAGGTGGTACCCCCTTCAGAAGCCGATAGCCCTGAAGCGAACCCCAACGCCTCGACAGAAAAGGTGCTAAGCCCGATTCAGTAAACCTCTTGCAGCTAGGAATCCTTTCGCAGAGGTAGCTTAAGCAAAAGGCGGGAGGCAATGCCTCCCGCCTTTCTCGCGTCTCTTGTCTGTCAGTACGGTTCTCGCGCCTTAGAAATCGGCACGTAGGGTAAAGCCAAAGGCTGTGCCTGACTAGCTATACCTTAATGGACAATATCTGATGCCTTATCTTTGATACTGCGGATGCTTTCCTCAGCTCCAACTGAATACTCTTGGCCAAACTGCTTAAAGGCCTCTCCAGAATCTCGGATGATGTTTCCAACACGCTCATCTAGCGGTACACCGTCTCTAGCTTCTTGTTCAAATTCTCCGGTTGTTTTGGGTCTTTCGGAGTTGCGATCGGTTTCCTCAATCCGGTCACGCATCCGCTTCCCTAGTGAGTCATTTGAATAGTTGGAATTGGCACTATCCAGAGACAATTTAGGTGTAACTGTAGGTGATGCAGTAGCTAAGTTGGGATAGCTCATCCAAGCCATTGCTACCAGTGAAACTGCTAACATTGCGGTAAAAACCCGCTTGCTCAGCGTGTGGGTGCGATCAATCGCGCCAAGAATAAAACTTTTCATGCCGTATGCCTCTGTGGGGTCTAAATTCTTTCAGGATTTTGTCCTCTTCCCGTAACAGAATAACGAAGACCCCACCTCTAACCCTCTGGCAAAAGTTGTATCCTGAGGCTTTATGGCTGTATTCACAGCGGTTGGGACAGGACATTTTTCAGGCGTGCTCAAATAGGTTCTAAGCCCGATGACTAGGGCTATAGAAACAGCTAACAGCCCTCTAAAAGACAATCAATTAATGACTAATCAATAGGAATAACTCGAATCGGATCATCCTCGCTGGGTGCCTTGGGATCACTAGACTGCGGTGAATTCTCCCCAAACCAATCGTTGACTTTCTGCTTTGCTGCATTCTTGACTTCGGGTGTGATGCAAAGCGCAACCGCCCCCAAAGCAGTCACTAGCGTTGCCAGATCATCGGCATAACCTGTGACTGGAATAAAGTCTGGGATGGCATCTGTAGGCAAGACGAAGTAGGCCAAGGCCGAATAGATGACGGTCTTTGCCCACAGCGGTGTCTCAGGACGCTGAGCCGCATAAAAGAGAATCAACGCTTTTTCGATCACCTCTTTTCCCGCAGTGCTTGCAAAGCCTTTGAGCTTTTGCCAAAGGTCTTGATCTTGTGCTGAACCTTGAGCTTCTGAACTCCGCTCAGCACTCTGCTCAGCACCTTGTCCAGTAGATTTTTCCGCCATGTCGCCCTCTTATAAAACTTGTCTAAGTTACTTGTCTAAGTTAAAAGTTGCCTTGACCCAATCTAGCGTGCAGTTCAGGCGATCGGGCATTGGATGAGGGCAGGATTTTGCTAAAGCTGTAGTGCGGATTTCATCCCAAAGGATGATGGGTTGAGTTTAAGAAATCATTAAAAAAATCTGTTCAATATTATTAGTTTCCTGAGGTGAAACCTGCCTTACGGTATAGGGTTCACGGTTTTTATGACACGCTGTAAGATCTCAAGGCGGATTAATCGCTTGGGTTAAAGTGCGGGTAGAGTTTGTAGTTTTGACAAAAAACAATCCCTATTCGATCGCGCCTCTGACTTTGGACAAGAATGCATGGTTTCCTCACACAATTTAGGATCTTCAAACAATCTAGGATCTTCAAGCAATTTGGGATCTTCCGATCTAGGATCTTCGCCCGATTTAGAACTCTCGACTCTTCAACTTAAACAAAACCAGGACGCTACATCCAATCATGGCAATGGTAAGGGCAACAATCCCGATTCTTCACGCAGTACAGCCGAATCCAGTACAGCCGAATCCAGTACAGCCGAATTCAGTACAGCCGATGCTCAGGGTGCGATCGCTTCCGTAGAGACATCTGGGGTGTATGTGACGGTACATGGACACTTCTACCAGCCACCTCGCGAAAATCCCTATCTCAACGCAATTGAGCGACAGCCCAGCGCTGCCCCTTTTCATGACTGGAATGAGCGAATTCATCAAGAATGCTATCGCCCCAATGCCTTTGCGCGAGTCGTCAGCGAACAGGGCGTCTTACTGAGCATCGTCAATAATTTTGAATACCTGAGCTTCAACATTGGGGCGACGCTGATGAGCTGGCTAGAGCGCCATGACCTTGAGGTGTACCAGCGAATTTTAGAAGCCGATCGTAAAAGTGCTGAACGGCTGGGTGGGCATGGCAACGCGATCGCTCAAGTCTATAACCACATCATCATGCCCTTGGCAAACGATCGCGATAAGCTAACCCAAATCCGCTGGGGTAAAGCTGATTTTCGATCGCGGTTTGGGCGTGATCCCGAAGGCATGTGGCTGGCAGAAACAGCGGTTGACTACCCCACCTTGGCGGCTCTGGTAGCAGAAGGGATCAAATTTATTGTTCTGGCTCCTTCCCAAGCGCAGCGCTGCCGACCGCTAACTCAGGCCGCAAATCCTGACGCAGAATGGTTAGAGGTTGCCGATAATCAAATCGACCCGACCCGACCCTATCGCTGTTATGTCAAAGGTCTAGAAGGCGAGCAGGCGATCGACATCTTTTTCTACGATGGGCCGATCTCGCGAGACATGGGCTTCAATGATGTCCTCAACAGCTCTCATCAGCTAGCAGATAGAGTGGGGGCGGCTGTACGACCCGATCATTCCCTAGCGCAGCTAGTGTCTGTGGCGACCGATGGCGAAACCTTTGGGCACCACCGGAGCGGCACTGAAAAGGCTCTGGCCTATGCCTTTACTGAAGAATTTCCTCGGCGAGGCTGGACAGTCACCAACTTTGCCCATTACCTCAGCCTTAATCCACCAACCTGGGAAGTGGAGCTAAAGCCTGTGACTGCGTGGAGCTGCGCTCATGGCGTCGATCGCTGGCAAGACGACTGCGGCTGTGGAGGCGGGGGCGACTGGCACCAAAAATGGCGAAAGCCGCTACGGGAAAGCCTAGACTGGCTGCGCGATCAGCTTGTCAAAGTCTACGAAGAAAACGGCAAGAAGCTGTTCCGTGATCCCTGGAAAACGCGAGATGAATATATTCAGGTGATTCTCGATCGCACACCTAGCACTGTCACCCGCTTTTTATCGCAGCACCAAACCCACAGACTCAGCATTGCCGAACGAGCCGATGCCCTGCGGCTGCTCGAAATGCAGCGCCATGCCCATCTGATGTATACGAGCTGCGGCTGGTTTTTTGATGAACTCTCTCGTCCCGAAGGCACCCAAATCTTGCGCTATGCCGCTAGGGCGATCGAATTGGCAGGCGATGTGTCGGGCATTCAGCTGGAAAAGGGCTTTATCAAAAGGCTGGCCTTGGCTCCTAGCAACGTGACGGAGTTCTTTCAAAATGGGGCAGAAATCTATCGCCAGCTTGTGCTGCCTTCTCAGATCAGCCTAGAGCAGGTGGCGGCTCACTATGCCATTTTGTCCCTCTTTGGCACACGCGATCAGCATGTCTACTGCTATGCCGTCCATACTTTGGACTATCAGATGCAGCGGCTGGGCGCACTGACGCTGGCCGTAGGGCAAATTCAGCTCACCTCTGAGATGACGCGAGAAACGAGCCAGATGGCTTTTGCAGTGCTGCACCTGGGCGGCTGGGATTTCCACTGCTGTATTCAGTCTTTTAGCGGACGGCGTGCCTATAGCCAAGCCAAAGAAAGCCTATTCAACGCTTTGGGGCAAGCTAGCGCTGCCCAAACTATTCTGACGATGAGCCGGATTTTTGGCAGTCAGTCTTTTGGCCTGCAAGATCTGTTTGCCGAAGAGCGGCATCGGATGATGCACCTGCTCAGTCAGGAAACCCTGACCCGCCTTGATCAGCTCTACACCCAGGTCTACCGAGACAACTACGGGGTTTTAATGGCATTTCACCGAGATGGGCTAGAAGTGCCGCAGGAGTTGCAGGTAGCAGCAGAGATTGCCATCAGCCATCGCGCCATCGACTTCTTGCAGACGCTGGAACGGGAAACGAGCGACTTTCCGTTTAACGATCCGCAGCTTTGCCAAAGCCACCTGGCCGAGCTAGAGGCGATCGCCCATGAAGCAGATCATCTGCATTGCCAGATTAAAATGCCGCAGATCAAGCAAATTATGGAGCGGCTGATTTGGCGATCGCTCTGGTCGATTTTGCCTGCTTCTAGCCCACCCGACTCTGAACCAGAATGGCTAGAAGGGCTAGATTGGGTGAAGCGCTTGATTGAATTGGGCGATCGGCTGCATTTATCACTGTCGCTCGATCGTGCTCAGGAACTATACCTCAGCCATTTGCAGAGCCGCAGCACCTTGCCGTCTCAGGCACAGTTTCTAGCGCTAGGGGAGAAATTGGCGATCGATGTCAGCCCTTGGCGAACGGCACACGCTGAATAAACCCCAAAGCTCTCTAAGGAACGAGAACGAAATAAAACCGATATACCTGTAGGGGTTTAGCATTCGGCAGATGTGCCCTTGGTCGTAGCAAAGAGGGTTGCCCAAATGCTAAACCCTTACGCTTGAGTTTCCGGTGTTATTTAATTCACGATCCATAGCCTTAGATATAAAAGGATTATTCATAAATCCAGAGTTCAGGAATCCAATACAGTAGAATGCGCGTAGATTCAAGGACTCAAGAGGAAAAAACAGCCATCATGGGGGAAAACAGCAAGCTGCTTCAGACATTGGCTATTGATATTGGCGGCAGCGGTATCAAAGTCATGGTTTTAGATGAGCAGGGCAACCCGCTGACCGATCGCGATCGCCTAGAAACACCGCAACCTGCCACCCCCAATGCAGTGCTTGCAGCCATCGTAGAGTTAGCAAAAGATAAGGAGTTCGATCGGGTATCGGTTGGGTATCCCGGTGTTGTGCGGCAAGGCATCACCGAAACAGCAGCTAACATTAGCCCCGAATGGATTGGTTTTGACCTCGGAAGTGCCCTGACCCGACACTTGGGCAAACCTGTTCGCATCGTAAACGATGCCGATATGCAAGGACTAGGGGCGGTTTCGGGTCATGGCGTCGAGATGGTGATTACGTTAGGCACAGGTTTTGGTTCAGCTCTGTTTCTGAACGGAAGGCTGGTTCCAAACCTGGAAATGGGGCATCATCCCTTCCGCAAAGGCGAAACCTACGAGCAGCAGCTTGGACGCGCGGCCTTAGATGCCGTCGGCAAAAAGCGCTGGAATGAGCGTTTGGGGAAGGCGATCGCCACGCTTGAACACCTGTTTAACTACGACATGCTCTATATTGGCGGGGGCAATACTAAAAAGATTGAGCTAACGCTGCCTGCCAATGTCAAAGTGGTTGCCAATGTCTTGGGGTTGTTGGGCGGCATTACGCTTTGGAAAGAGTGAGTCGTCAAGATTGGGCGATCGCTGTAGAACCGACCCCAATCCGCAAGATCAGCTATCAGAATCCAGACCCCAAACATGGAAATCCCCGATCGTGATGACCGGGGACTTGTTTGGTGTGAGGAGTGCGTAATTGAAACTACATTTAAGATATCGATCGCCCATGACATTCAAAGTACAGGTCTGTGACGGTCTTGTGACAATTGCAGGATTGTCCCCTAAAAGGCAGAGTGGCGTAATTTAAACAGCCGAATTGCTTAACCAATGGGGCGCGATCGCTGTGCCGATCGAATTCATGGGCGATTTTAGCTGAGGCATGGATTAATCGTTGATAGCTTAACAGCAGTACGGACTCCGTGCTCCTCAAACCCTGGCTGCGGCTGGGGCTTTTTTAACGCTGCGGTCAAAGACGGGGTCGAACTAGCAAAGGTGCGAGCCATCCAATGGGGTCAGCCAAAATCCCATAAGCCAAAATCCCATAAGCCAAATAGGTGAATCCGCAAGGCGAACTACGGTATGCTTCACCCGGAAGCAATAGGAACTTGGGCATGGTTGAGGAGAAAGTTGGGGCGCAATTCTCGGCGGTACTGCATGTTAACCCTGTCAAAGGAGACGATCGCGCCACAGGTGAACCTACCGAACCCCTTAAAACGCTAACGGCAGCTTTGCAGCAGTCGGCTTCAGGTACTGAAATTCACCTGAGTCCCGGTCTGTATACGATCGAGAGTGGTGAGGTATTTCCCCTGACGATCGCGGCAGGTGTGACAGTGGTGGGGCAACCTGCCAATCGCGGTAGAGGTATTGCCATCGTTGGCAGCGGCGAGTTTAATAGCCCGTCATTTGCGCTTCAGGCCGTGACGCTGCTGATGGCAGATGGGGCGCAGTTGCGAGGTGTAACCCTAACAAATCCGATCGCTAAAGGAACGGGCATTTGGATCGAATCGACTGAGCCAACGATTGTGAGCTGTACCCTCCGCCAATGTGGACGGGAAGGCATTTTTGTCACAGGCACCGCCCAGCCCGCGATCGCCAACTGTCTCTTTCAAGGAAATACGGCAGGTCTTGCCTTTGTGCGTCATGCCAAGGGTGAAGTGCGGCGCTGCGTGGTTTTAGACAATGGCATTGGCCTAGTGGTAAGCGATGCTGCGGCTCCACTGATCGTAGAGAACCAGTTTGCCGAAAATCTCTCAGGGCTGCGGCTGTCGGGCACAGCTTCTCCAGTTTTTCGCCACAATACAATCGAGCTAAATGTGCAGGAAGGGCTGGCGGTGTTTGGGGCGGCTCAGCCCGATCTGGGCAACCCTCAAGATGCCGCAGAGAACCGTTTAACGAACAATGGAACCTGTGACCTGTGCAATCAGACGGCGATCGCCCTGATCTCAGTTGGCAATTTGCTCAATCCGGCGCGGGTGAGTGGCTCCGTTGAGTTTCCGCCTCTGCAAAAGTTTGCGCCTTTTGGTGAGCGATCGCCTGCTCTTTTTGCCAAAGCCCACCCTCATTGGGCAGAGCCTTTTGTGCAGGCGTTAGCCAGCCAGAACAAGATGGCTGACTTCAGTAAAAACGGCTCTTTTCAGCCTTCGGCACCGCTGTCAGCAGCAGATTACCGAAGAATGCTTGGCGATATGCTCGACTTGCAGCTCCCTCCAGAGGCGCTATTGCAGTCTGAAGTCCCGCTGACGCGGCTACAGGCGATCGTCACGCTGGCGCAGCTCTTAGATTTACCTCCAGGCTATCCCGGTCTTCTCTCGGTCTATCGCGATCGCGCCCAAATTCCTAGCCAAACTGTGACCGCAGTGGCCGCCGCCACCCAAAATCGTTTGGTGGTTTTGTTTCCGCAGCGCGATCGGCTTAATCCGCTAGCGCCAATAACCCAAGCTGAAGCAGTTGCCATGATCTGCCAGGTCTGGGTGATGCAGGGCAAGATGCGGGCGATCGCCTCACCTCAAATTGTCTATCCTTTGCCGGATGGGGTGGCCTTTGCCGATACCCAGAGCCATTGGGCCAAATCATGGATTCAGGGTGCCGTTAGTCAAGGCTGGCTGGGGGGCGATCGCGAAGGCAGGTTCAATCCTGATGTGCCGATGCCTGTGGCGGAGTATGCCAAAGCTTTAAGCCAATGCTTTGGGGGTTCTTTGCCAATGGCAGATCAGCCTACGTCACGCCTTCAGGTGTGGCAGTCACTTTTGGCAGTGTTGCCGCCGCAGGTTGCGCAGGTCGCCCAGCTTGACCTGCTCGATCGCTACTCAGATGCCCAAGATCTGTCGCCCTCCGAGCAAGAGATAATCGCTCTGGCGACTCAATTGCAGTGGGTGATTAACTATCCTCAGCTACGCCAGCTCAACCCGCATCAGGCTGCTACAAGGGCTGAAATTGCGGCGATCGGCTATCAGGCTTTGATCCAGTTGCGGTCTTGTGCAGCGATCGCCTCTCCCTATCTCATTGATCCGAATCAACCCAACCAGCCCCAGCCCAGAGGCTCTGGTGCTCCTGGTGGCGCTCCAGTTCGCATTGTTTTGCAAGTGAATGTTCCCCCTGCCAACCTTCCCAACAGCTTGTTAATGCCGCAGTTGCCGACTCAACCATCGGCTCCGCTGTCAGCCACCGAAATTGTTTTGGCGATCGCGCAAGAGACGCTCAGCTTGCTTCAGTTTCAAGGGATGGAAGCTCTGCTGAGGCGATCGACCGATGAGCCAGCCTTGCCCGACTTGACCCAGATTTGGATCAGTCTTCAAATGGCGGTTCCCGATCGCCCACCAGAGATGGATAACCTGGATGACATTAGCGGCATTGCCGTGTCTCATCCTGCCGACTCGCGGGAAAGTGCCCATCTGGCTCAGCTACTCCACAAAACCATCCTGCGCCACATTGATACCCGTAGCCACGGGGTACAGCCTGAAGCAAATTGGGCAAAATCTATGCCGCTTACTTTGCCCATGAGCTGTATTACGGTTGGTTTTGCCACAGGTCGGGAAGACGCTATTAACTTGAGCGATGCTGAATACCGCCGCTGTATGGCAAGGGCGATCGCTGAAGGCATTTTGCGCTATGTCCAATTTACTGCTGCTGAGGGTAGCTAGATTGTCCGCTTTCTTACAAGTGCTTAACCTAAGATTGACAGACGATTAGATTCAACTCATGATTCAACTGTCAACGTTATTGAGCTATCAGCTGGTGCATGAGTTAGTTCGAGCCATACACCCTTTTCTTGTCCCTATCTGCTTTATTTTTGCTTGGGCGATCGTCTTGCTGACGGTGTGGAGCATCGTTAGCTCAGTTTGGGTAGGGATTGCCAGCGCCAGACAAATGCATCAGATTCCCTGCGCTAACTGTCAGTTTTTCACCCAAAACTACGCTCTCAAATGCCCTGTGCATCCTTCTAAGGCACTCTCAGACGAGGCGATTAACTGCCCTGACTTTGAGCCACAAGCCTACGCACATTCTTCCAACAGCGATCTCTAAGGATCGCCAATGAATTAACCTGCAATAGGTTGCTGGCGGTACCGCGCTTCCAGCAGGTTATAGGTCTTTATTGAATCCATGAGCCTAAAGATCTCTGGATCGATCGCATTTTTCTACATTCAATGGCTGCTCTATGCTGATCCAAAAACTTTTAGATTGTCCAGAATTTGTGGCTGGAGATGGAACTCAGCTGCGGGAGCTGCTTCACCCTGACAAGCAAGCGGTGGCCATTGGCTACAGCTTGGCTCATGCGATCGTGCCACCCGGACAAACTTCGCTTCCTCATGCTTTGACCACCACTGAGGTGTACTACATTTTGAGCGGGGTCGGTGAAATGCACATCGGTGAAGAGGTGCAGCTAATAGAACCTGGCGATGCGGTTTATATTCCACCCAATGCCAAGCAATTTGTTCGCAATCATGGCTCAGAGCCACTGATATTTATTTGCATGGTTGATCCTGCATGGCGCAAAGAGGACGAAGTTATTTACTAGAAGCATGAAATGAAAAATTAAACATGCTTTAATATACAGAACTTTAATACCGAAAGTTAGTACAGTTCCAAAGGGAAATTACTGAGGCATTTAAGCTTTGTTAATTTAGCCTACAGGTTCAGTTTGTGCTGCCTTGAGAACAGGTGTCGTGCGGGATGAACTAGGGCTAGATTTGCGCAAGAGTGACCTCAAAGCTTCTTCAGGAAATCTGTAGGGGTTAAGAGGATTTGCCAGATGGGTCGGTCTATAAAGAGTCGAGCTAGAGGCAAATTCTGATTAATATTAAATGATCTAAAAGGCATGGCTTCTCGTTGAGTCATGACTTTTGGGGATAGTTGCACATCTCGGGAGGGTTGACCATACATGTCTCAATTCATGCGCCGCAAGCCCAAAAAACGGGCAGGACGGCTAGCCTTTCAAAGGCAGCTCCAGGGGCAGACGGGTCGCAGATCAGTGAGTCGTCGGCTAACGGCAGAGCTGAGCCAATTCAGCTTTTCTACTCTGTTAGAGAAGCTGAAAATGATTCCGTCTTTGTCGCCAGCTTGGAGAGCCTGTGTGCCTTTGGCGGCTTTGATCGTAATTGTGTTTGCTTACTCTGCTTCAGCTCAAACAGGTACCAAAACGGTAGAACAGTTAGAGACTGAGCTAAAGGTGGGCATGGACACCATGTGGGTGATGATCGCCGCGATGCTGGTGATCTTCATGAACGCAGGGTTCTGCATGTTGGAGACTGGATTTTGTCGGCAGAAAAATGCCGTTAACGTCCTCTCCAAAAACCTCATTGTGTTTGCGCTGTCAACGATCGCCTTCTGGGTGATTGGCTTTGGCCTCATGTTTGGCAATGGCAACGGTTTTATTGGTTTAGAGGGTATTTTTGGCTTAACTGGCGTAGATAACAGTCCGGCTATAGGCGATGCCTACCAAGGAGCCTACGGTTCTTTGAACTGGACAGGGGTTCCCCTTGCGGCCAAGTTTTTCTTCCAGCTTGCGTTTGCTGGAACCGCAGCCACGATCGTTTCGGGTGCTGTGGCAGAGCGGATTAAGTTCTTCGACTTTTTGATCTTTAGCCTTCTGCTTGTGGGCATTGCTTACCCCATCACCGGACACTGGATCTGGGGCGGCGGCTGGCTGGCGCAAATGGGCTTTTTTGACTTTGCTGGCTCGACCGTTGTGCATGCGGTTGGCGGTTGGGCAGCGTTGATGGGCGCTGCTTTCTTGAAGCCTCGTTTGGGCAAATACAATGCTGATGGCAGCACCAATGCTCTACCAGGGCACAACATGAGCATTGCCACTTTGGGCTGTCTCATCTTATGGCTCGGCTGGTTTGGCTTTAACCCTGGCTCAACTATGAGTGTAGGTAATGGAGCCGCAATCGCTCACATTGCGCTGACAACCAACATGGCTGGAGCGTTTGGCGGTGTAGCGGCAACGGCAACGGCATGGCTGGTGTTGGGTAAGCCTGACCTGTCTATGATCATCAACGGTATCTTGGCAGGTCTCGTAGCCATCACAGCTTCTTGTGCTTTCGTCACTCTGCCTGCTGCGGCAGTCATTGGGGCTATAGGCGGCATTTTGGTCGTCTTTGCCGTCACCTTTTTCGATCGCATCCGGATCGATGATCCAGTAGGTGCAACCTCGGTTCACTTGGTCAACGGTATTTGGGGAACTCTGGCGCTGGGCTTATTTGCTGTTGGCCCCAGTGACGCTCCTAACGCAATTTACAGTGCTGGCCCTGCGGCAGGTCTGCTTTTGGGCGGCGGCTTCGGTCAGTTGTGGGCGCAGATTGTGGGAACTTTGGCAGTTGGCGGTATGACCGTTCTGCTTTCCTCCATTTTCTGGCTAGCGCTCAAGGCTTCGCTCGGCATTCGGGTTTCTCCAGAAGAGGAGTACATGGGTCTCGATATCAGCGAGCATGGTATGGAGGCTTACAGCGGCTTCGTCAAAGATGCGAGTGGGTCTGCTGGTGCTTCATCTACGGTAGGTACTGCCTCTGGTTTGGCTGATTTCTAGCTGATTTCCAGGCGTATCTCAGACCATAGGCGATAGATCTATAGACCTTACTTAAGACCTTAACTTAGGGCTTTGTACCACACGGCGCAAAGCCCTAAGTTTTAGGTCTTTGGTCGTTTTGTACGGCTAGAGGCACAGGTGTAAGGACGAGGACAAGTTGCCCTGCGTAAAACGCAATGAAAATAGTTTTCACCTTGCAGAAAATTCAGTTCAGGGTATGATTGGCGATGTCAAATGCTGGTGGGTGTCCCCGATGAGTTTTGAAGTTGTGCGCAATCGTCGTTCTGCCCAACGACTTGGCGATCGCCGTCTTCGCTCGGCGACTAACTTTTTCAAGTTTTCTCCCCTGGTGCTGCGAATGCAGCTTTTGCCGGGTTGGGTGTTTTTGTCATTAGCCATCAATGGGCTGTTGGCGGCAGCACTGGTGATGGTTCTGGGGCGATCGTCTCTATTCGCCACTGCCGCAAATCAGACTCCTAACCAGAATTCTAATCAGGCTCCTGCCGATGTGGCTGCTCAGCCGGAGGTGAGCTACTCTCCCTCGCCAGTCGTTTTAGGAGAGCGCCATCAGCTCACCTATCAGCAGTGGGTTGACCAGTTGCGGCAAGAGGCAAAGATTGCAACCGATCAAAAACCCGATCGCTTAACGGTTTTGGCAGGAGACTCCATTAGCCTCTGGTTCCCCCAAGATCTGCTGCCGACAGAGCGATCGTGGTTGAACCAAGGCATTTCGGGTGAAACCTCTGCCGGACTGTTGAAGCGGCTAAGCTTGTTTGATCAGACTGTCCCTGAAACTATCTTTTTGATGATTGGCATCAACGACCTGATCAAAGGCATTGATGACAAAACCCTGCTGGATAATCAGGAAAAAATAATTCGTGATCTGAAGAATAACCACTCAACCGCCCAGATTGTGGTTCAGTCGATCTTGCCTCACGGAGGCGATCGCGTGAAGTGGGAAGGGCGCGATCGCCTCTTGGCAATTCCGACGAGCCGCATTCATAGCCTCAATCAAGAGCTAGAGGCTATTGCCCGCCAAGAAGGGGTTTACTACCTGGATCTTGAATCTGTGTTTGCCGATAGCGAGGGTAATATAAAGCCCGATCTGACCACCGATGGTTTGCACCTTAGCCCCCAAGGCTATCAAACTTGGAGCATTGCTCTTCAGGTCTATAGCCGCGAAGTGCTAGAACCCGATCGCGAAAAGGCACAGGGCTAGAGCAAAGTCTCAGCATTGTATTTCATATCGGGGAGTTTGCGCCCTGCGGGCGCAAACTCCCCAACCAAAACCCGAAAACTGCATCCTTGGTTTGATACGCTGAGATTGGTAGGACTTGACCAATCATGAAACCCACAAAAACCGGGATGGACACAAAAGCCTTTAAGCGATCGCTCAACAGCTCTGACCTCTACCACCGTAAAGGCTTTGGTCACGAGGCAGAAGTCTCTGGGCAGATGCAGTCGGAATATCAGAGTGATTTAATCCAACAGATTCGAGAGAATAGCTACACCCTGCAACAGGGCGACGTGACCATTCGTTTGGCAGAAGCCTTTGGGTTTTGCTGGGGGGTAGAACGGGCAGTTGCGATGGCCTACGAAACGCGGCAGCATTTTCCGACTGAGCGAATTTGGATTACGAATGAGATTATTCACAATCCCTCAGTGAATCAGCGCTTGCGACAAATGCAGGTGGGATTCATTCCCGTTGAGGCAGGCATCAAAGATTTTGGGGTGGTAGAGCAGGGAGATGTCGTGATCTTGCCTGCCTTTGGAGCCAGCGTTCAGGAAATGCAGCTCCTCAATGACAAAGGCTGTACGATCGTGGATACCACTTGCCCCTGGGTTTCAAAAGTTTGGAACACGGTTGAGAAACATAAAAAAGTTAGCCACACTTCGATCATCCACGGCAAATACAACCACGAAGAAACGATCGCCACTAGCTCTTTTGCCGGAACTTATCTGATTGTCCTCAATCTTGCAGAAGCCCAGTATGTTGCTGACTACATCTTGCAGGAGGGCGGATCTCCAGAAGAGCGGCTGCGTCAGCGCGATGCCTTTATGGCTAAGTTTAGTCGGGCTTGCTCAGAAGGCTTCGATCCCGATCGCGATCTGCAATATGTGGGCATTGCCAACCAGACCACGATGCTAAAGGGTGAAACCGAGCAGATCGGTAAGCTCTTTGAGCATACGATGATGCGGAAATATGGGCCTGACCAGCTCAATCAGCATTTCCTCAGCTTCAATACTATTTGCGATGCCACCCAAGAACGGCAGGATGCAATGTTCCAACTGGTCGATGAAAAGCTCGATCTAATGATGGTGATTGGCGGCTACAATTCCTCCAATACAACCCACCTTCAGGAAATCGCCATCGAACGTGGTATTCCTTCCTATCACATCGACAGCGCCGATCGCATCCTCTCAGGCAACCGCCTAGAGCATAAGCCGCTGCACCGAGATCTGGAGATTCAAGAAAACTGGCTGCCAGCAGGGGCGATCGTAGTCGGCATTACCTCAGGAGCCTCTACTCCTGACAAAGTAGTAGCGCAGGTGATTGAGCAAATCTTTGCGCTCAAAGCAGCCGCGCAGGCATAGGAGATGCTTCAAACATGCCAGAGCCTCTTGCCCGCCTGGTAGCACCTCTCTCACCGAAGAAGCCAGAGGCTCACAAGACACTGAAAGGGCAGGGCGCGATCCTGACAAAATTAAAACCAAGAGCTTTTTTGAGCACGCGCGGCACTGTCGCACTCTCTCAGAAAAGCTCTTTACGTTCTTTCTGTGAAGATCCGTAGAAAAATAAATAGGGCTAGACCATCGCCTCTCATTCTCAACCTCTAACCCTTGTGTGATAATGGCTAACATTCCAAAATGCCAAGTTAGCCCCTCATGGGAGTTTGTCACAATGCACAACTTTTTGCCGATCGCCTATTTTGAAAATCAGTTTGTTCCGTTTGAGGAAGCAAAAGTGTCCATTGCCACCCATGCGTTGCATTACGGCACAGGGGCATTTGGCGGCATGCGGGGAATTCCTGACCCCCAAAATCCAGATCAAATTTTGTTATTCCGGCTCGATCGCCATTGCCAGCGGCTAAGCGACAGCGCTCGGTTTTTGATGTACGATTTGCCAGCCGATAAAATTCAGAGCACGATTGTTGAATTTGTTCAGAAGAATCGACCTTCGACCTCCTTCTACATTCGCCCCTTTGTTTACACCTCCGATCTGGGGATTGCCCCACGGCTTCATAACATTGAAAAGAACTTTTTTGTCTATGGGCTAGAGCTAGGCGACTACCTCTCTCCGGACGGAGTAGCCTGTCGCATTAGCTCCTGGTATCGCCAAGAAGACCGCAGTCTACCGCTACGGGGCAAAATTAGCGGAGCCTATATCACCTCATCGCTGGCAAAAACCGAAGCTGTGGACTCTGGTTTTGACGAAGCGATTTTGATGAATTCTCAGGGCAAAGTCTGCGAAGCTTCAGGCATGAATGTCTTTATCGTGCGGCAAGGTAAGCTGATCACGCCAGGGTTTGAGCAAGATATTCTAGAAGGCATTACGCGGGACAGCATTTTGACGATCGCCCGCAATCTGGGCATTCCTGTTCTAGAGCGCCCCATCGATAAAACAGAATTGCTGATTGCCGATGAAGTGTTTTTAAGCGGTACAGCCGCCAAAATCACCCCTGTGCGTCGCGTTGAAAGCTACGAGCTATCTACCGATCGCCCGATTACCAACAGCCTGCGAGAAAAGCTGTCTGCCATTACCGAAAATCGGGATGCCGACTACAAAGACTGGGTGCATGTAATTCCCCTTAAGGAAACTTAGGCTCTGGATGTTGAATTGCAGCCAAAACCTAAAATCTAAAATAAAACTGAATCATCCAGTGCGGTAGATTTAGGATCTAAATGGGTGGATTAAAAATTTAGCCGCTTGAAAGTTGAGCCATGGGAGAATACTTGATCCGGCAAACTGTCCAGCGAAAAAGCTTTGAGTTTGCGCTCAGCGTCATCCGGCTTTATAAAAAATTGCAAGCGCGGCAGGAGTTTATTCTCTCTCCTCAATTGCTAAAGAGCGGCACAGGCATTGGCGTCAGTGTAGAGGAGGCGATCGCCGAACCTAATCGCGATGTCTTTGTCGATCGGGTGATGCTTGCCTCTAGAAGTGCTAGAGAAACGCGCTATTGGCTAAAGCTGCTGCAAGAGTCCAAGCTGGTCGATGTCGATGTCAGCGGCGAATTGGTACAAATTGACGATCTACTCAACCTTCTCAGCCACTTAACGCCTGACTCTTAAACTCTTTTGCCTCTTCTATAGGAGCCGATAGGCAAATGGGCTAGGGCTGATGGCGATCGCTACAGGCGTTAGGACAGGGACATCTTTGTGGATGTGCAGTGCTTCCACAAAAGCTTTACGAAAAGGGGATCGCTATAGAAAAAACTAGAGCAAAAATTGATTCAAAGAATACCTCTTATTACGGATGCATCCGTTATTCTGTGCAATAGCGCTTGTCACAAAAGTCGTTTGTCATTTCACACCCATTCATCCTTCAACTCAGCAATCTCTAATAAAACGATCCAATAAGATCGCGAGAATGCTTGAGGGCTTTGGCTTAAGATGAAGTTAAGGGAATCGATAGAGCTGCCGGAGATGTCAATATGTTGGTCATCGTCATGGAGAATCAACTCCTTCCCACTCACCAAGTGTGTCAGGCTTGCCTGATGGCCGATCAGAGTGGTCAGCCTCGTTGGCAACCCGGAAAACTTCGCTGCGGGCGTGCCTTGACGCAGACTACTGACAGCCAGCCTGAGCAATACGAGTGCCAAATGGGTTTTCGGATCGCCAATATTGATTGATAGCGTCAGGATTAATAGTTCAGCCAATGGCTGGCTCATCGCTTCGCAACTTAGGCGATCGCAGCAGGCTGACAAACTTTTGAAAAACCTTGAAACTCAAAACACCTTAAATCTCATAGATTGGGTTAGCATCGGCCTCATGTAGTGGAACCCACTCTAGGGTTGAGTTTTATGCTATTTTACCTCCATTTGCTGCTCTCCCTCATCCATAGCAGAAGCGGGATCAGGCAATCAATACTTAATTCGTGGTCTAGCCGCTCGAAGTAGCCAAGAGCACTAATTAAATATTGGGGAACAAAAATCGCTTCGATCGCTACATTTTAGATAGATATGGCTGATCCTGGACGCTACCGCTCTGCTAAAAGTAAAATGCGCAATCCCCGGTTTCTCCTCCAGGGTTGAGATTGCGTTATTCTATATGCTTAGCACTGTTGACCAGGCTTTAATTAACATAGGTTTTAAGTTATTCCTCTGGAGAGTGCAATATGGCTTTGCCCGGTTCTACGACTCCCCTCGATCGCTTCTTTGCTTGCTTACCCTATCTTTTGCCGCTTCTGGATGGATTAACCTTTGCAGGGCCATTCTTTCAGCAGTTTCCCGCTCTCCAGCCTATTCTCTTGCCTCTGATTCCGCTGCTTAGCATCTATCGCGGCGTTCCTTTCATGGGGCTAATTATTTTCTTTGCCTTATTTTTATTGGTGGTTAGAAACGAGAATATCTCTCACTTCATCCGCTTTAATGCGATGCAAGCCATCCTTTTCGATATTGTCTTGGTCTTGTGCAGCGTTACTGTAGATTACGTTTTGAAGGAGATATTAGGCGGAGGACTGCTGCTCGATACGCTGTTTAACGTTATTTTCTTGGGTACAGTAGCTGCGATCGTCTATTCGGCAGTTCAGTCGGCTATGGGACGCTACGCAGAAATTCCAACGATCTCCAATGCAGTACATATGCAAGTGAGATAGACACTATTTGACAATAGTTTGACACTTGCAGGCTAGGCGGTCTTTGCTCGTTCGACTGGACGATCGCTCAACTATCAACCGCTAGGGCAGAGGTCGAGAAGCAACCGTATTTTCCAGAGAGCCGATCCCCTCAATTTCGATACGGACGCGATCGCCTACCTGTAGTGCCCCCACACCTTCGGGGGTGCCTGTCAGCACGACATCTCCGGGCAGGAGTGTCATCACCTGGCTAATGTAAGACACCAGCATAGGGGGCGTGAACACCATCGTGCTGAGCGTTGCCGATTGTGCTGGCTTGAGTGCATCATTCAAGAAAGTTTGTAGTCGCGCTTCAGGGCTTAGCTCTCGCACGATCCAAGGCCCCAAGGGGCAGAAGGTATCAAAGCCTTTTGCCCTAGTCCATTGGCCATCAGTTTTCTGTAGATCTCTTGCTGTAACGTCGTTGGCGATCGTGTATCCCCAAATCTTAGTTTGTGCCTGCTCAGGAGTGCAGTCTACACAGCGATCGCCAATCACCAGCGCCAATTCTCCTTCGTAGTCTACACGCGCTGACTGAGGGGGATAGTAGATAGTGGCATCGGGGGCGATCACCGTTGTTGGTGGCTTCAAAAACAGCAGGGGCTGCTTCGGCACTTCATTGCCTAGTTCAGCCGCATGTTGGGCGTAGTTTCGTCCAACCGCCACAATCTTGGAAGGCGCGCAGGGAGCTAGCAAATAGTACTCATGGGATTCCAGCACTTCGTCAGTGGGCTGCCCGCTCAGCCAGGGAGGGGCATCTAATATCTGTACTTTGCGATCGAGCTGGAGTAGCCCGTAGCAGAGCTTTCCCAAAACCTTTTGAAGCCGAACGTAGCGTTGCGCCATAGTAAATCATCTCTATCCTGGTATATGATTGTAAGTCCTTGCTTTTGATTCAAGAACCTCTCCCCCAGACATTCAAACAGCCGGAAATCACAAACTAGTGCAGTTAGCTCTAATTTTCAGTTGTTTCGGTTGCATGTCAAAGGGTTGAGTAACAAATCTTGCTGCAAAAGCCTTATGTCCATAAGGAGAAAACATCCGTGCCGCTTTACGAAACCATGTACATTCTGCGTCCTGACTTAGGGGACGAGCTGACCGATCAAGCGATCGAGAAATATCAAGCCATCCTGCGAGAGCAAGGGGCTGAAGAGCTGGAAACTCAGCATCGGGGCAAGCGCCGTCTAGCCTACGAAATTCAGAAGCACCGTGAAGGCGTCTACGTTCAAATGAACTATACAGCAGCCGGAAACACGGTAGCTATCCTAGAGCGGGCTATGCGCCTCAGTGATGATGTGATTCGTTTCCTGACGCTCAAACCCGAAGCTCCTGCGGTGGAAGAGGTCGCTGAAGCTTAAGCGATTTGCAATTTTGAAGGGGGTGCTTGGCACCCCCTTCAGAGTTTTAACCAGAGTTTTAGCCAGAGTAACGCTGACGGCTGGCCTAAGGTGAACCCTAAACTTGCCAAACGCGAGGCATACAGACCGATCGCCCTAAATAGATAGGACGCAGCAAATTCCAGACCTGGGTAAACCACTGACGGGCTTCGGCAGTAGAGTTTCCTCTATAGCGACAGAGTAAGCCAGACATGAGACGAGTGGCTCCAACCTGGCTAGAGGAGGCTTGGCTGGAGGGCACCTGACGGGATGGAAATGCCGCAAGCGGAAATAGCGATCGGATTTGGCTAACCAGCTCAGGCGAAACCGTTTGTCCGATTAGGGCAAAGCTGCCGATCACCGGACATTCTGCCAAGCCGTGAGGGCTGACTAGCATTTCGCTGCCGCCTACCAAATATTGAGGATCAATCCATAGGGGGCGACCCTGCTGCCAAACCTGAGTGCGCGATCGCCATTCGCCCCCCAAAAATTTTTCGCCGCGTGCCGTGCGCCCCAATCGCGTGATGTCCCACCCGACCCAAGTTGCGCCCGGAGCTAGCTCAACCTGCAAATCTTGACGATAAATTGCACCATCAAAGACGATCGCCTCTTGAGGCAACCATTCTAGGCAAGCGCCAGCAGCCAAGTGAATCTGGACAGTTTGGGTGGCCTCTGCTCCGCTGCTGCGATAGACTTTGGCCGCAGCTGCGGTCGTGATTAGAGCCAATGCGTCCGGATGGAGGTGGATATCTAAGGAAAGGCGATCGCCTCCCACAATGCCACCTGCTGTATGCAGCAGTACGGTATGGCAGACCTGACTCCCTTCAGGATAAAACGGGCGCTGCACTTTGAGCGGAGCCTGCGTTTGGCTACGGCTGATCACAGTTTCTGCTGCACCGTCCTGATTTAGGCTACGGCTAAATTCTATTTGTAGCTGCCCATGCCAGCGCTTAGAGGGAGAAGAGAGGAGATGTGGTTGAGAATGATTTAGAGTCAAGGGGCGATCGGGTTGATGGATACGGCCAAGCTTGCACGCGAGTGATGCAAAACTTAGAATAGCAGCTCTGCCGCTTGCTCAATCAGCATCAATGAAGGCACCCCGCGGGGCAGTTGGGGCAAACGGACGATCGTCTGAGCCGAAAAGTCTGCCGATAGCGATTGATCCGGCTCAAATCGGTTGTGGACAATATAGTGTTGGCTCACGCCCAAGGTTGCTAAAGAGTGCGTCAAGCGTTCGGCTTCTAAAACGATCGCTGACTGAGCCTGAAGTACACCCACAAACTCCGTATGATGGGCATCTTTGAGCTTCTTTTGGGTTTGCATGACGCGCTGGCGCAGGGTGCGCAGCCGCCCCATCAGTTCGGTGCGCCCCACCACATCCTGGTATTTAATCCAGAGTTTGAAAATCCAGGCCAGCCAGTCTGCCAGAGCGGTCGGCATTTCTAGAAATCGCAGCAAATGTCCTGTGGGTGCAGTGTCCAAAACAATCAGATCCTGCTCGCCTCGCTCTAGCAGCTCCATAACCGTGATCAGCGACAACATTTCATCAATGCCGGGCAGCGCTTGTGCCACAATCTGCCGCCATGCCTGGGGCGTATAGGCAATTTGCAGCGACTCGTCACCCGTATCGCCACTCATCATTTCTGCCAGCTCCCACAGGTAATCTTCGCGAAATTGCTCCAGAACCTGTTTTGCATCTATTTCTTGGGCGCTGAGGTTTGCCGTAATTTGGGTCGGCTGATGAGCCAGAGGCATCGCCAGAGCATCCCCTAGTGAGTGAGCAGGGTCAATAGAGATGACGCGAATCTTTTTATCAGGATGATCTTGGGCTAAGCGCCAAGCGATCGCCCCGGCTACCGTTGTTTTGCCTACACCTCCTTTGCCGCCCACCAGAATTAGCCGCCGCCCTTGAACCAAGAAATTGGGCAGGCTGGGTAGCAGCTTCGTCGGTAGAGAAAATTCTGGCTTGACTGCCGGAGCCATTAGCAAAGCTGCATCTAGCGGCTGGAGTTGAGAAATGAGGTGATCGATCGCCGCAAATCCTACAGGTTCTTGAGGCTGTTGAGGGATGCCAAAACTAGGCTGCACGCCGATTGCCTCAAATTTTTTCAGTAAATCCTGCTGCTCAGATGTGGGGCGATCGAGGCTAAGGTGATTAACAAACAGCCCACCCACCGGAATCTGAAGCGAGTGCAGCGCCTCGATAAATCGGTGAGTTTCCAAATAGCTCATTGGCTCTGCTATGGCTACCACACAACAGGCCGTTTGCAGAGGATCTTGCAGAAGCTGCCGTCCAGAAGCCAGATCGGCCTTCATCTCGGATAGGAAGCGATCGCTCTCATCGGCAGTGTAGCGTCCGGCAAAGCGCTGCGTCATCACCCGGTGCTTCTCCTGGAATAAATCTAATGCACCCAGAAACCCATCTAGAAAATCCATAAGGCCAAACAGATTGAGGGTATGCCCACTGGGAGCCATGTCTACCACGACGCGATCGGCTTCTTGCTCTCGTAGCAGCCGCTGAATCTCTAGGATGCCCATCAGTTCATCTAGCCCTGGCCAGCTCAGATCCCAAATGGGGCTGAGGTCTTCGCCCTGCACAAAGCTGCCCCGCTCCACCAAAATTTCTAGAACTTTACCGTAATCGGCTTTGAAGGCTTGCAATAGGGCTTGAGCATCGAGCGATCGCACCTGCAAGTTGGGCAGATCAGAGAGTGCCGTGGGGACATCGCCCACCGCAATCTGCAAGACATCACCCAGCGAATGTGCCGGATCGGTAGACAGCAGGAGAATGCGCTCCGTCGGAAAACGCTGTGCCCAGTTGCGAGCAAAGCCGCAGGATAAAGTGGTCTTGCCTACGCCCCCTTTGCCGCTAAAGAGAGCGAGGTGTAGAGGATCAAAATGATACATAAGATGACTCATGAAAGGGGCTGATCAATGGCTTTGATCTAAAGGATTAATCTGTAGAGTTGATCCGTAGTGTAGATGAAAAGTGAGTAAAATTATTTACAGATGTTTTTCGTAAATATACGGACTTAAAATCCGCTACACAGCTTAGGCTTATCGGTCAATCAACTCTTAGAAACCCCTCTGGAATTGAGCAATGATTGAACAAAGACCCAAACTGTAATTCTCGTGGGAATGCGCAGAAATGCATGCGCAAATCTTGCGTTCACAAATCTTGTACTTATTGTTCGTATTTATTATTCCCACCGTTGCATTCATAATTGCGTGATAGAGCGATCGTACCGATGAACATTTCCCTGAACTTTTCTCAGTCTGGTGGTGTACAAAGCCTTAGTCGCGATCGAGAGCTAGAGCAGCTTCAGGCAAAGGTTGCGCTTCTAGAGCAGCTTTTAGAAACGCATGAGCAGGAAACGATTGAAAAATCCAATCGCCTAGAAAAAACGATGGCAGCACTTCAGGCCCATGCGCAGAGGCTGGCTGTCTCAGAACAGGCGCTGCGTCACTCAGAAGCAGCCTCCAGAGAACAGTCGAAGCAGCTTACGCGAACGCTGCATGAACTCAAGCATGCTCAAGCCCATCTCGTGCAAACTGAGAAAATGTCTAGCTTGGGACAAATGGTGGCAGGGGTTGCCCACGAAATCAACAACCCCGTCAACTTTATCCACGGCAATATCTCTCCGGCTGAGCATTACATTCAAGATTTATTGACGCTCGTAGAGCTATATCAGCATCATTACCCCTGTCCGACTGCTGATATTCAAGACACCATTGAAGCGATCGACCTAGAGTTCCTCAAGAAAGATCTACCCCGCCTGCTGCAATCTTTGAAACTTGGAGCCGATCGCATTCGCCAGATCGTGTTGTCCCTTCGCAATTTCTCGCGCTTAGATGAAGCTGCAAAAAAACCTGTTAACTTGCATGAGGGCATCGATAGCACATTGCTCATTCTGCAAAGTCGGCTGAAGGGCAGGTCTCACCGTCCTGAGATTCAAATCATCAAACAATATGACAATTTGCCTCTAGTCGAATGTTTTGCAGGGCAGATGAATCAAGTATTTATGAACATTATCAGCAACGCAGTTGATGCACTGGAAGACTCTGCGCTGTCTTTTCAACCGACGATTACAATCACGTCAACCCTAGAGGGTGAAACGACCAGTGCTGCCGTAGTCTTGATTAGCATCCGCGATAATGGGGCAGGGGTGGAAGATGCTATAAAAGAAAATCTGTTTGATCCTTTTTTCACGACGAAGCCGATCGGTAAAGGCACAGGCTTGGGTCTATATATCAGCTATCAGATTGTGGTAGACAAGCATAACGGCTCTTTGAAATGTATCTCAGCACCCAGCCAAGGGACTGAGTTTCAGATTAGAATCCCTCTGCGAGCAAGCATCTAGGTTTGGAAAGAGAATTTATAGCCGTAGCCATTACTCTTAGGTTAGAACATGGGTTAGGCAGGCAGAGCGCGCCTCAAAAATGTCCTAACCCAACACTTGTGACTCCAGCCATAGAACAATCTACAGTTCTTGCCTGACAAGTTTTTTATGGCTAATTAATTAAATGGCATGATTTGAGCTGTCAGGACTGCAAGCAACGCATCAAGAAGGGGAACATTAGGGTTGAGCTTGTCAAAGTAAAGATGCCAAAGTAGAGATGCAAGAGCGGATATCTCAAGGTGAATTTCTTAGGGTGAATTTCTCAGGGTGAATCTCTCAGGGTGAATCTCTCAGGGTGAATCTGCTATCGGCCTTTGACCATAACCAGATGTCACGTTCCATTATCAAAGCCCATGCCTCAGATGGGACAACATATGCATGACCTGACCAGATTTACGCTGAAAAGCATGACGGAGTGCGGTGCTGAGCTACGAAAGCTAGGTGCCGGAGCCAGATCGATGGAAGAAGTGAGCAATCGCATTGTTCGCTATCTCTATGAAAGTTTTGTAGATGCAGAAACCCATCAACCCGCTTTTGCCCTCGTTCGCTTCTTCAAAACACATTCCTATAGTGAGCTTGAAGCCGAGCTGCAACAGGTCGTTGCCGAGACGATCGCCACGATGTCAGCCCAACCGCCCGATCAAAATCTCAAATGTCTGACGCTGCTGGCTACTGCGGGCGATCAGCCCCATTGGGAATCTCGACAAACCTCACAAGGGCATCAGGCCATTCCCTTAGCTAGCGAACAAATTGTGGCGCAGTCGCCAATGATCTCTCAGTTGATCAAGCAATTTGGCCTAGAAATTAGCAGCGTGCTGTCGCCTGAGCCGGATCTTCTGGTCGATCTAGAACAGAAGACTTTTAATGTTTTTCATGTGCCAATGGCGATCGCCAGCCCTTATGTGCCTGCTCAACAAGAATTCGTCATCCCTCACGGCATTCAGTCGGTTTTGGGGTTTGGCGGTATGTTGCCATCCGGTAACATTATTGTGGTTATTCTCTTCTCCAAGGTTTCTATTTCTAGAGATACGGCAGACATGTTCAAAACATTAGCGCTCAATACGAAGATGGCGGTATTGCCGTTCGATCGAGGCGTTATTTTTAATCCGTGATG
The DNA here is from genome assembly GCA_016208305.1 of Oscillatoriophycideae cyanobacterium NC_groundwater_1537_Pr4_S-0.65um_50_18. Classification (GTDB taxonomy): domain Bacteria; phylum Cyanobacteriota; class Cyanobacteriia; order Elainellales; family Elainellaceae; genus Drouetiella. The sequence continues at coordinate 241,022 of JACQYI010000006.1, forward strand.
ATTAGAGAGGGTGATGATTAGAGAGGGTGAGAAATTGGCAGGGTGAGAAATTGAGAGGGTGAGAAATTGGGATTATTTAGAGAGGATTAGCCAATCTGGCCCAGTTTATTTCATGATCTTGAGCGTGAGGGGCGAAGAAGGAAATAACCGATCGCAAATGGCTATTCAGCAAACTTTGAGGAAACCTCTTAGGAAACAACCCAGTGAGTCAGACAGGGCAAAGCATCGAAGTTGAGCAGCTCAAAGCGCAGATTGATGCTTTAGAACAGCTGTTGGAGGTCTACGAGCAGGAGACCATTGAGCAATCCAACAGGCTGGAAAAAGCAATGAAAACGGTTCAAGAACATGCCCAGCAGTTGGTTCATTCTGAAGCTGCGCTCCAAGTCTTGAAGTCTATTTTGGACAGTATGGGTGAGGGGGTCATGGTGGCCGATCGCCAGGGCAAACTGCTGTTTGTCAATCCGGCGGCTGAGCAGATTTTGGGCGATCGCCATGTGCTGTTTCGTCAAAGTGGAGAAGGAGATGAGCCTGTAGAAGGTTTATTTTTAGCTGATCGGGTGACGCCTTACGCGATCGCAGATTTGCCGCTGGTTCGGGCGATTCATGGAGAAGCTGTAGACTCTACCGAAATCTACGTACAGCCGGCTGCGGAGCCAAAAAGCGCAGGGCAGAAAGTATTAGATTCTAAAGGCATTTGGCTACGGGTGACGGCACGCCCCATTCGCGATCAAGATGGCAGCCTGCGAGGAGGGGTAGCGGTTTTCCACAACATTACAACAATCAAAACCACTGAAGATGCTCTGCGCCAATCAGAAGCGCGATCGCGGCAGCAGGCACACCAGCTAGAGCAAACGCTGCTGGAACTGCAACAGACGCAAGCTCAGCTTATACAGACTGAGAAAATGTCTAGTCTGGGGCAGTTGGTCGCGGGAGTGGCGCATGAGATTAATAACCCTGTTAACTTCATCCACGGCAATCTTTGTCCTGCTGAGGTTTACATCCAAGACCTGCTGGGACTGATTGAGCTTTATCAACAGCACTATCCTTATCCCAATTCAGAAATTCAGGCAGAGATTGACCGGATCGATCTACCATTTGTCAGAGAAGATATCCCCAATTTGCTGCAATCCCTCAAGATTGGAACCGATCGCATCCGTAAGATTGTCCTGTCTCTGCGAAATTTTTCTCGTCATGATGAATCAGAGATGAAACCTGTTGATATCCACGAGGGCATCGATAGCACGCTGATGATATTGCGCGATCGCCTCAAGTCTAAAGCAGAGCTTCCAGGCATTCGGGTACATAAGACCTATGGAGCGTTGCCCTTGGTGGAATGCTATGCGGGGCAGCTCAATCAGGTGTTTATGAATATCTTGTCGAATGCGATCGATGCTCTGGAGATGAGTCTGGACGATCGTTTACTAGAGACGCCAACACCCTATCTCGATCCTGAACCCGCCATCCAGATTCAAACAAAAAAGACAGATTCGCACGTCATTATTTGTATTGCGGATAACGCAGGTGGTATGCCTGAATCCGTTCAGGCGAGGCTATTTGACCCGTTCTTCACGACAAAACCGATCGGTAAGGGCACTGGACTCGGTCTTTACATTAGCTATCAGATTGTTGTAGAGAAGCATGGCGGAACATTGAACTGTGTGTCTGCCCTGGGTCAAGGGACAGAGTTTTGGATTGAAATTCCGATTGTGCCTGTCGCGGCTGAGCGGGAGCCTCCCCTGTTCGAGCGGATGTCGCTTGATTCAAAGTTTTAAAGTCAGCGATCGATTAAACTCAATCTTGGATGCATCTCGTCGTTAGGGGAGCAGATATTTTGAGTGATGGGAGAGGGGGATGATGGGAGAGGGAGCAATGGCGATCGCATCATCTCACCCTCCCGCGCCCGTAACATTTAGAGGTTCCCCCAACTGCTAGATGCGCTCCTCAATCTCTTAATCAGCTTTGAAGGTTGGAGAGATTGATTCTGCTTATTTGTGAGCTGAGCACGCCTCTTTACAAAAGAATGCAGTGTATGAATGGCGATCCCCAACCCAGAGGTCTAGCGTCTAGACTGGATGCACTACCCAGATGCGATCGAAGCGGATCGGACCCGTATGCCGGACCCCATGAGTGATTTATTCAAAGGATTTGAAGAATTTGTAGAGTTTCTCTCTACGTTGGATGAGAAAGTTGAGCGCGGAGAATTTTGGTCAGATTTTCAGGTTAATGCCCGCACCAGCAATATTCCCCGTCAAGGCAGCATTCCGCGCAACAATGTCAGCCGCCCCCCTGGCTCCCCTAGCGCCACCTCACCCCGCACCCCTGTTGACGCCCGCACCCCTGTTGACGATAGCGTCATCATCACGCCTCCTCCTAATGATCATCGCAGCAGTCAAGATTCTACTGCCCGTGCGTCTTCTCGCACCATCGGCGGATTATCTGAAGTTTTGAATGAATTACGAGAGCTGGTTGAGATCCCCCTGAAGCACCCCCAGTTGCTCTCTAAACTAGGACTCGAACCTCCCCGAGGCGTTTTGCTAGTGGGTGCGCCCGGAACCGGAAAAACCCTGACAGCAAGAACGCTGGCGGAGGATCTAGGCGTAAACTACATTGCGATCGTTGGCCCTGAAATCATGGGCAAATACTACGGCGAGGCAGAATCGCGTTTGCGCAGTGTCTTTGAGAAGGCGACCAAGGCTGCCCCCTGCATTGTCTTTATCGATGAAATTGACAGTTTGGCTCCCGATCGCGCTAAGGTTGAGGGCGAAGTGGAGAAGCGCGTAGTGGCGCAGCTCTTAAGCCTCATGGATGGATTTGCCAAAACGAAAGGGGTGATTGTGTTGGCAGCCACCAACCGTCCTGATCATCTTGATCCGGCTCTCCGCCGCCCAGGACGGTTCGATCGCGAGGTGCAGTTTCGAGTGCCCGATCGCAATGGCCGACTGGAAATTCTCAACATCCAGACTCGCTTGATGCCGACGGACGCCACCGTCAATTTGGGGGCGATCGCTGATCTGGCAGTAGGCATGGTGGGCGCTGATCTCAAAGCCGTCTGCCAAAAAGCCGCCTATACGGCCTTGCGCCGTCAAGTGCCCGATTTGCAAGCAGTTCACCCTGAAACCATGACGGTGACGCAGGCAGATTTTCTTCAGGCCATCCGGGAAGTTAAGCCTTCAGTATTGCGATCGCTGGAGATTGAATCACCTAACGTCAGCTGGGAAGATATTGGCGGTCTAGAGGCGGCCAAACAAATCCTGCAAGAGTCGGTAGAAGGGGCTTTGCTCTATCCTGAGCTATATCAGCAGACGGGCGCAAAGGCACCCAGGGGCATCTTGCTCTGGGGCGCACCGGGAACGGGTAAAACGCTGCTGGCAAAAGCGATCGCCTCGCAGGCGCAAGCTAACTTTATTGCGGTCAATGGCCCTGAGCTGCTGAGCAAATGGGTCGGAGCCGCAGAGCAGGCGGTGCGTGAACTCTTTGCTAAAGCCCGACAGTCTGCACCCTGTGTGGTGTTTATGGATGAAATTGATAGCCTTGCACCTGTGCGGGGCAGTTTTCAAGGTGATTCAGGCGTGAGCGATCGCGTGGTGGGTCAACTTTTGACGGAGTTGGATGGGCTGCATGGCTGTGCTAACGTGCTGCTAGTGGCGGCTACCAATCGTCCAGATGCTCTAGATCCAGCTTTGCTGCGGTCGGGGCGCTTAGATTTGCAGCTCAAAATTGATTTGCCGGATGAAACCAGCCGTTTGGCTATTTTGCAGGTGCACAATGGCGATCGTCCCCTAACACAGGTCGATTTGCCCTATTGGGCAGCGCAAACAGAAGGCTGGAACGGAGCCGATTTGGCTCTTCTTAGCAATCAGGCAGCTTTGCAAGCTGTGCGGCGCTATCGTGCTCAAGGTCTCACCGATCCCAGCACTATTCGCATCACGACGGATGATTTCACGGCAGCATACCAGGCACTGCTCGAACAAAGACCTTAGGGATGTGGATCAATTAACCCAAGATTTTTTGAAACCTTGAGCTACTGTTTCAAAAAACCTTGGGTTTTACTTGGGTTTTACTAAGGAACAAGAACGAAATGAAACCGATATACCTGTGGGGGTTTAGCATTCGGCAGATGTGCCCTTGGTCATAGCTGCGCCCTTGGTCGTAGCAAAGAGGGTTGCCCGAATGCTAAACCCTGACGCTTGAGTTTCCGGTGTTATTTAATCCACGATCCTAAGTTTCAGCCTGCGCCACAAAACCCTATTTGCGAGCTACTGAGATTCACTGTCCATTGCGGATTCATTCACATCTCGGTATAAATCCCGGAGATCTTGTTTGGTTGTGCGACGAGAGGGGCGGCGATATTTTTTCCGATCGAGCATGGGTTCTGTTTGCACCTGTCCTTCGCTGCGATTCTTTGCCTTTGTCGTAGACTCAGCATCGCCCGATCGATTAATTGCCGTTTGGTAAACGATCGCTTCTTCTAAAAAAGTTAGGTAGTACTCGTAACGCTCCCACTCTCCCCGCACAACACAGTTTGGCTCATCTCGGTGAAGGCAGTTGCTAAATTGACAGGAGGCTACCGCCAGTCGTTGACGGACTTCAGGAAAATACTGGGCGAGGTCAACCGGAGCGCAGGCCAGATCGGGTTGATTGAAGCCAGGAGTATCTGCTATCAGTCCGCCTGAAGGAAGCTGAAACAGCTCTACGTGCCGAGTGGTGTGGCGACCCCGGCTCAGCTTTCCAGAAACGGTGTTGACGCGCTGAGTGGTGTCAGGAATAAGGTAATTCGTCAAGCTGGACTTGCCAACTCCCGACGGCCCACACACTACCGTCATTCGATCGCTCAGATGGCTATGTAGCGTATCTAAACCGAGGTGGGCGCGAAGGCTGACAATGACCGGGTCATAGCCCCAAGCTTGAAGGCGATCGCGCCACTGCTGACGGGCGGTAGCCGTAACCAGATCGCCTTTGTTGAGACACAGCAACACGGGTATATCTGTAGATTCGGCCTTGACCAGAAATCGGCTGAGCTGAAACGGGTCGATCGTCGGCTCCTCTAAAGCAAAGACCAGCAAGATCTGATCGGCATTGGCAATCGGTGGGCGATCGAGTTCTGTATGACGAGGCAACACTTGCGAGATAGCCGCCCTGCCATCTGTCCAATCCACTTCTTCTACTTGAACGCGATCGCCCACTGCCACCTGTTGACCCATTTTTTTGAGACGGGTGCGGCGAGTGCAGAGCAGGGTCAAATCTCCATGAGCAGGACGTTGTGCCTGGGCATCATGCTCATGGGCATCAAGGCGCACCCAGTAATAATTGGCCTGGGCTGCTAAAACAATGCCCAACAAAACCTGAGATTCTGTCGGGTGAGATTCTGCTTGGTGAGTGCTGATCGAAGCCTCCAGATCATTTCCGCTCTGATCTTGGCTCATGAGATCTCGGCTCAGCATTCAGAGCTTGCAACAGCAGCAGGACGGCGGACTTGAACGGCAAAAAAGTCAGCGCGATCGGCAATATGCTCAATGCTATAGCCTTCCATGGTTAGGCTATCGGGTACTTGCTCCATAGGTTCTCCAGGATCAAGCCAAACTTCTAGCAAAGAACCGGGCGGCATCTTTTCCAATCGCAGCTTCGTGCGGACAAAATTGAGCGGACAGGGGGTACCGCGTAGATCAAGCTGGCCATCGGGTGAAGAGACTTGACTCATCCGCGAAACAGTCCCCCTAGAAACTCATTGATGCCGCCTCCCTTGCTGAGGCGATCGCCCCGAATTTTTGCCAGTTTCTCCAATAGCTCTCGCTCTTCAGTGCTAATGCGCGTCGGAATATCAACGATGAGCGTAATCAGATGATCGCCTCGGCTCACCGGATTGCCTAGTCGAGGCACTCCTCGGTTTTCAAGGGTAATCACAGTATTGGGCTGCGTACCGGGTGCGATCGTCACTTCTACCGCCCCATCTACCGTACTGACCTCAATGCGATCGCCCAAGACCGCTTGTAGGTAGCTAATCTTAACTTCCGACAGAATATTGATGCCGTCGCGCTGGAACTCTGAATCTTCATTGACAAACAAATAGACATATAAATCGCCCGCAGGCCCTCCTCGCTGGCCTGAATCTCCCTCATTAGAGACTCTCAAGCGAGTGCCGTTGTCTACGCCAGGTGGAATAGTGATTTTGAGCTTTTTAGCTTCCTGCTTTTGCCCTGCGCCGCCGCAGACTTCACACTTATCTTCAATCACCTGACCGCTACCGTTACAGGTGGGGCAAGCCGAAACCTGCGTAAAGCTACCAAAGGGGGTGCGGGTGGCACGACGAACTTGACCAGCACCGCTGCAAGTTGAGCAGACACGAGGCTGCGTTCCAGGCTTTGCGCCAGAACCCGTGCAAGTAGTACAGGTTTCTAGATGGCTGATGCGAATTTCTTTTTCGCCACCAAAAATGGCCTCTCGGAAATCCAGCTTTAGATCTAGGCGTAGATCATCTCCCCTGACAGGGCCACCTCGCCGCCGCGTTTGCTGCTGGCCGCCCATGCCGCCAAAGCCGCTGAAGAAGCTCTCAAAAATATCGGCAAAACCGCCCAAGTCGCTAAAGTCTTGATAGCCTGCTCCGGCAGCACCAGCCACGCCTGCTTCGCCAAAGCGATCGTATCGAGCGCGTGTCTCAGGCTCTGAGAGCACCTCATACGCCTTGTTAATTTCTTTAAAGCGCTCCTCTGCCCCCGGATCTTTGTTGATGTCCGGGTGGTATTTACGCGCTAGCTTGCGGTAGGCACGCTTAATTTCCTCTTTGTCTACACTGCGAGGAACGCCAAGGATTTCGTAGTAGTCACCTGCCATAAAGCGCCAGTTCGAGGATGAAGGGGATTAAGAGTGCAATTACACTTACGATAGAGGCACGCGACCCAGGATGACAAGGCTGGATTACCGAATCTCTTACCGAATTCCCTGGGGGATTTCTCGGCAGTTTCCTCGACTTTTCGAGTCTTAAGAATAAATTTTGATAAGAGAGAAAAAATTGACCACTCTTTGACCCAAAAATTATCTCTGACTCAGCAATACTCTTGCCTCTATCCTAAGCCAACGGACATTTTCTGTCCTAGGCTCTGTTTTTGAAGGTTGAATTTCTAGCGCGAAGCTTTAAAAAATCCATCTTCAGACAATTACACCTCTAAATCCTACTCTAAGGTACGCTCTAGCATAAGAACACCTGAACCGACGACAGGGCTACGCGCTAGCAGCACGCCTTCGGCATTAGTCAGTTCGAGCTGATTGAACTTGAGCTTTTGCGATCGCTTCAAGACCTCATTGGCCAATTTGTCTTGCTGGTCAGGTTCTAGAGCATACCAGGCATTGCTGAGCGTTACCTTGAGGCGATTATGGCGGGTAGCCCGAACGGATTCCACCAGACCTTCAGAGTAAGGCATAGCAATTTCTGCAAGCTGATCTTGAATTTTGATCAGCCGATTAAAATCGGCGGTCTGAGCTGGCTTAGCAGGGGATGAATCACTGGGCAATCCATTGGGCGATCCACTAGACGGCACATATGGAGCTTCGACCAGAGCAGGCGGCTTTCCAGGCAGCAGCGCGAACGTGATGGAAAGGAACGATAAGACAAATAGCAGCGCGATCGCGGTCAAAACTTGATTGGGCAACTTAGTTTTCCAGGGTTCTGGCAGTCCTGTCCGCAATTTGGGCAAGATTACCACCCACCAAGATTGAAGAGCCTTTAACCCTTTAAACAAGAGCTGTGCCAGACGACGCAGCAGATTAAATGCCAACGGCAGGGCAGCAAACACAATCGCCAAAAGCTGCCCCATCATGCGGAAGAAGGCTGCGACCTTATTGCCAGAGGGCGTCGGTTGCGCGGGCTGAGCGGGCGGCTCTGTGGGGCGATCGTCAGGAGGCTGAGCTTGCGACATAAAGTTCCCTAAGAATGGGGCGGTTTGGTTTCATCTTTATTTAAATCTTGCCTTAGATGTTAGGCAATGGAGTTAAGAAATATAGTTTTGTCTGAGTTGGCAGCAATTTTTGATTTAGCCGATTGACCCAGCCAATCAGGAACAGGTTGATAAAGAGCTGAGCACGGCTTCGCCCTCGTCTAGCAGCCTCAACTGCGCGCAAGATGCAGCTCCATCGATTATTCCTAGAGATTGCTAGGAGATTTTTATGTCGCTAGCCGCTTGACATGGTAATAAGAGCATAGGTGCTGCATCAAACTGTCAAGTCACTGAGGGCTTACTTCATGTCTGAATCAACCTCAAAAACCGGATCAACTACCAGCCATATCCCTTTTCGTCAGGAGTTTCGCCTGGGCTTAGTTGTATATGGCGGTGTTTCGTTAGCTGTGTATATGAACGGAGTTTGCCGCGAATTTTATAACGCGGTACGCGGTAGAGGCATCTATAAGCTGCTAAAAGCGCTAACCGATTCAGACATTATTGTAGATGTTCTTTCAGGTACATCGGCTGGAGGCATTAATGGCGTCTTGCTAAGCTATGCCTTGACTAACAGCACTGAAGGCAAAGGCGAAGAGAAAGGTAAAGTTTTTGATTTCAAAGACTTTGCTGATGTGTGGCGCGAAAGTGGCAACATTAGTCAATTGCTACGAGAGCCAGAAGAACCTCTTAGCTCAGCTCAAGCATTTCCCTCCGGGAAAGCGGTAGATTCTATTCTAGACGGTGATAACTATTACCAAAGCCAGTTAACCAATGCTTTTCAAACAGTTTGGAATAACAGCGCTGAACCCATTGTGGGCGAATGGTTTTCACCCAGTAGCGAACTCGATCTATTTATTACGGGCACTGACTTATTAGGCAAAGTCTATAAGGCGTTTGACAACACAGGAAGCCTAATTGAAGTTAAAGAGCATCGCACAGTTTTTCATTTGAAATATCGCGAGGGTCGCAAACATGACTTTCAACCCGCAAGAGATCAGATTCCTCAAAAGGCTCTGGCAAAACTTTGTCGCATCACGTCTTGTTTCCCCGTCGCTTTTCCTGTTGTGAGTGTTCAGCTCAAGAGTGAAGATGCGATCGATCGCCATTTGATCTCTTGGGGACAGCTCGAAAACCGTGAGCTGCCTTCAACACCTCCACCCAAAGGATATCAGCTGCATTTTGTCGATGGAGGCGTGCTGGACAATCGCCCTTTTAGCTACACCATTAACGAAATTTATCGCCGTACTGCCTATCGTCCAGCAGCGCGCAAGATGTTCTACATTGATCCCAGTCCAGATCAATTTTTGAATAGCCCTAAGTTTCGGAATATGCAGCGACCTAGTATCTTACAAGCTGCTACAGATTCTTTAGTAGGAATGCCTCGTTACGAAAGCATTGCTAATGATTTAAAGGAAATCAGCGATCGCAATGAAAAAGTTCGGCGCTATAAGTTTTTGAGAGCAACCGCACAACGCGCTGTAGAAGAAGATAAGCAACCCGGCAATGCTGATGAAAACTCAAGGAAGGTTTATTTAAGATGTCGGTTAGTAGGACTGCGCGATCGCATTTTACCTCTCATTTTGAGAATTGATTCTGTTGATCTTGAGGATCAGGCTACCCGCAATGAGGACAAGTCTAAGCTTTTAGAGAGAGCAGCAGAGCTGATGACTCAATATGTGGCTGATAAGGAAGGTCGTGATGCGCGAGAGGAGTTTCTCAATAAACTATCTGATGAGATTCGCAATTTAGATATTGATTATGCCTTGAGGAAGCACTTTTTTCTGCTAGAAAAAATCTGCGAATTGATGGGTCGATCGCAAGAGAATGAAGAACATCAGAAATTGGCAAATTTAGCGGGAAACTTAGGGCTGCAAATTCAGCTTTTAGAAACAATCCAGGCAGGATTAGACCGATTGCTCCAAATGAAGCCTATCAGCCAAGTCTTCTATGGCTTAATTGAGCGCGATCTGACGCTGCCCCTAGAGAGGCAGCCAGCAAATCAGCGACAAATTTATGATTTTCTACTCAAAATGCATCGCTTTTTTCTAGATAATGATTTAGATGGAGATGGATTGCCGCCCTCTAAACCTATTGCAGACAGAGCTATTGCAGATCAAGATGTAAAAGCGATCGCGCCCCACTTCTTTGACACCTATGATCCGGCTCAATGTGCTAATTCTGAGCGTACAAGTATTCTTGATAGGCTGCTTGAAAAATCAGAGCGCTTGGGCAAGCTGCTTGAAACAGGCGATCGCTTAGGTGATGATTTAGACAGCGATGCCTCTAGATATTTCTGGAACAACGATCGCTATAAATTCAACAAAGATAGCGAAAACGATAGTGATAAGTATCGTAGTTTTTTGAGGAGAATTGAGCAAGCCTCAGAGCAGTTAATTGAGGCGGCCAATCTAACTTTAAAAGAAGGAGATTCAAAGGAAAAAGACTTAGCTGTTTTGTTTAAACGATTTCGAGATATTGATCAAGCCGTTTACTCGTTTGAATATCTATCCGATATTCAAGCAAAAGAGCAAATTGAAATTATCCGAATTAGCCCTGCAGATGCTCAAAAGGGTTATGGAAAAGACAAAGGGCTAATTGAGAAATTGGCGGGCGATCAGTTTCGAGCCTTTGGCGGATTCTTCAAAAAATCCTGGCGCTCTAACGATATTCTGTGGGGACGTTTGGATGGCGTAAATCGCATTATAGAGGCTTTGCTAACCCCCAAGGCACTCCTGGCTTTTCCAGGATTCTTGCAGCGTCAGATTGAATCGTTGAACCAACAAGATCCATCTCTAAACGTTACACCTGAAGGCTATTTAACAGAGTTAATTCAGGAGACTTTGCCTCAGGCAACAGCTATTCAGAAACAGACAGTGCTGCAATCTCTATTGGAGCTGTGTGATTTATGCAAAGTACTGATGGATCAGGAACGGGCGGATCAGAAACCAACTCGAAAACAGACGCTTGAACTTCAAGAATTTGCTCAAAAATTGATTCCAGAGCTGCAAGAGATCATGATAACCGCAGAGCATCGGGCGATCGTTCAATCTGAATTAGGCTATGTCTTAGAAGATGCGATCGACGAACAGCTGGAATGGAATCAACAGCAAATTAAACCTACGAAAGAGACGAGTAAACTTTTAACCCAGTTCCACTATAAGCCTGTTTCAGTCAAGCATTTGGAAGGTGATGAGCTTAAGGCGGTTAAGCAACTCGACCATTTAGTAAAAAATGTGGTTGATCCTAAATTATTATCAGGCGTTGCCAACTCTCTAGGTCTGCTATCTACCTCTACACAAAGTCTAGTGGGTCAGCCTGGTCGGGAAGAGACAGATCAAGGCATTCATTGGGCGCAATTGCCAGATTTAATGCATATTGCCTTTCGCCATTCTAGTCAAAGCGATCGCCGTAAACTATCCGATTACCTGCTGCCCATTGTTCAAACGAAAACGCCAGCGGTTGATGATTTCTATCGGTTTTTTAATCAGCTCTTGCTTGCAACTTCCCATGAGCTATCTTATTCCACCTCAAGCCAGAACTTTAAAGCCGCACTTAAAGACATTGAGCAGCAGCTTAGAAAAATCGTCGCTCAGCTCAGACCGACCTTCCAACCGGTGGGGGGATATTTCGATCGGGCTATCACTCCCTTTGTGGCAACAGAACTAGCTCGGACTTCAACTCAATCTCTATTGCAAAATGGGGATGTAGATGCCTACTTTCGCAACAAATATCGCGTCGGTTCTGAAAATCTGGCTGATGCCATTCCCCCGCTCATCTTACAAAATCTGGCAGCTCAGGTCGGCATGATTTTGCGGAATGTTTTAGTAACTTCTTCCGTAGGTCCTCAGGTACGTCCGACTGTCGCCTATAAGATTTTTAATGCATCCCTCAATTTGTTTTACTGGGCTGTTCGCTCTAAAAATTCAAAATCTCGGCTCAGGGCAGGCTCTCTGGCTGCGATTTTGGAGCTGATTTTTCTAGTGGCGATCGCCGCTATCACAGTCATCCTCATCAGCAAAATTCCTTTTGGGCTAATGGTGATTCTGCTCTCTGTTCCAGCACTAGGGCTAATTTTCTACATCTGGAGATTGCTGACAAAAAGGTAGTCGAGGCATCTAGCTGGGCTAACTGAATTTCAGTCAGGCTATCTCACTTTTGAGTCAAATTTTTGACAAACTTTCTTAAGTAAAGAAGCTTAGACTAAGAAGTAAAAGCGGGTGTTGTCGAATCCCAGAATATTTTGTAAAGGTATAGCATTGTCCTATTTTTCATAGGTGATTTTTTCTACGGGAGATTTGGCCGTCATGCATTCATCCTCAGATTGTGCTATGGCGTTAAACCTACAGTCACTCGCCTAGATGAGTCACTTGCCCAGATCGATAGTCCCACGGATCTACAGGGTGCAACTGCCGAACTATGACTGAAGATAATTTGATCCCAGACAGCTTGATTCAAGAGAGCTTGATCCCGGAAAACTTGACCCAAGAGAACCTGACCCCAAATGGGTCAACTCAAGATAGCGCTATTCCAGTCGATGCTGCTCCAGGCAATCTCAAGATAGCTAAGCCTAAGCACATCATTCTCACCTCCCATCAGCATCGCGGTAATGGCAAGGTGATTCCCATCCACTGGGGGGCAGAAAGTCCGAGCGATCGCGGCCCCATCATTGGCTCGATTCGCAACCCGCAACATCGGAATGTGATTGGCACCCATGCCGGATCATATGGGGTTTATCGGGCGTTGGCAGTGGCAAGTGGGGATTTAGATCCCACCCATAAGGCTGATCTAACCAACACCTCCCCACCTGTACAAATTGGGCCATACCCAAGCTGGAGCGATCCTGACAAGATTGTCTCGCTTGATCCGTTTGGCGCGTTCGCTGGGAATGTTTTTACAGGGTATGAATCTGAGGGTTATGACATCCTACCGACGATCGCTATTACCAAAGCCCATATCAACATTCCAGAGCTAAAGGATGCGATCGCTCAAGGTCGGATTGAGGTAGACGGTAAGTTACTCAAGTCGGACGGCAACTTGTTAGTCACCAAGGCCGCGATCGATCCCGTTTGGTATCTCCCTGGCATTGCCAAACGCTTGCAGATTGAAGAAACCTATCTGCGTCGGGTTTTGTTTCAGCAAACGGGTGGGATGTTCCCTGAGTTGGTAACGCGACCTGACCTGCATGTATTTTTGCCGCCCATCGGCGGATCGACGATCTATATCATCGGCAATGAGCAAGCGATCGTTGATCCTAATCAGCCGTTAGCTGTTCGCGTGCATGACGAATGCAATGGCTCTGATGTCTTCGGCTCAGATATTTGCACCTGCCGTCCCTATCTGGTTCACGGCATTGAGGTTTGTATTCAGACGGCGCAAGAAGGTGGTGCTGGCGTGATTGTTTACTGCCGCAAAGAGGGACGGGCGCTAGGGGAAGTGACAAAGTTTTTGGTCTACAACGCCCGCAAGCGCCAAGAGGGAGGCGATCGCGCCGATGCTTATTTCACCCGCACCGAGTGCGTTGCTGGCGTGCAAGATATGCGCTTTCAAGAGCTAATGCCTGACATGCTGCACTGGCTAGGCATAACGCGGATCGATCGCCTCGTCTCGATGAGCAACATGAAATACAATGCGATTACTCATGCTGGCATTGAGGTCGTGCAGCGTATTGCTATTCCACCAGAGCTAATTCCTGCTGATGCACAAGTGGAAATTGAAGCTAAGAAAGCGTCAGGTTACTACTCGGAAGATGAGGTGCTAGCCGCAGAAGAATTGGCACAGATCAAGGGGCGAGACTATTAGGTGCCTAGATGGGTGCCTCGATTAACCCCTAAGATCGCACACAAAATAAAACCGAATAGTTTTTTGGAAATGCCGCGCGGCACTTCCAAAAAACTACTCCAGATTAATTTGCGATCTCGACCTGAGAGGCTGATTTTTTTAGGCGTGATAGACTCGAGAAATTAGGCCAACCTGTTGCCTAACCTGCCTTAGCAATCTCGGATTGCATGCCCTTAACTCCTACCCCACCTTTCCTATGGCGGTTCGCAAAGATACGATATTTGAACGATTCCTTGCCCCGATCTTTCAAAATTTCTTGATCGATCGCGAGGCATTGACACGCTACTACAAGAGCCGTGATTGGGAGCAGGTCAGCGATCGCTTTCGCCAGCCCAACTTTACCTATCCTGATTACTACCAGTCACACAATTTTCATGGTGTAGAAGGGGGCTATCTCAGCTTAGGTGCTGCTTTATCCTACGATCCGATCACGCAGTATGTGCTGCCGCCCAATGAGGTCTGGGTGCGTCAGGAGGCGCTTGATCGGATTCGATGTCACCCTCGCCGCATCCTTGACTTAGGCTGCGGTACAGGCACCATGACGCGACTGCTCAAGCAAAAATTTCCTCAGGCTGAAGTGATAGGCATCGACTTTTCGCCTTATATGCTGGCCGTGGCTGATGACAAAGCAAAATCTGATGGGCTGGCGATCGAATTTTTGCAGGGCAATGCTGAAAGCACAAGTTTTGCGGCCAACAGCTTTGATTTGGTAACAGCAGCCTTGCTCTTTCATGAGACACCGCCCACAGTGGCTCTTAACATCCTGCGCGAAGGGTTCCGGCTGCTAAAGACAGGCGGAGAAGCGTTAATTTTTGACGGTAACCAAGCTACATTGCGCCAGACAGAATGGCTGACGGAAATCTTTGAGGAACCCTACATCAAAGCCTACGCCCAGGGCAGCATTGATGCCTGGATGGGGGCAGCTGGATTTGGGGATGTGCTCACTGAAGAAGTGTGGTGGGTGCATCAGGTGACGCGGGGCGTGAAACCATTGCCCTATCATTCTGAATTGGCAACCTTGACCGATCGCCAGTATGGATTAGCGATGGGTTAGCGAACATGAGTTTGCAAATTGAATAAACCTATAGCCACTTTACTTGGGACGTTGGTGGCGCGCTGTCCTAGCCTCGCACAGCTAAAAATAACGGTTTCAAAAAGCGGTCTGCTCTTTTGAAACCGTTATTTCACGTCAATTTATCAGCGATTCTCGAAGCGTCAGAGTTCCAGGAAGGCTCTGCCTCCATTGACTCTTCCTCTTCCTTTACCAAGGCACCATAACTTCCTCTGGCTTCGTTTTGCTGCGGCGATCGCGCACTTTTTGACGGGCGCGCCACTGGCGAATGGCGATCGCGGTTCGCATGATGGGCGACACGTAGCCTTCGGGCATTTCTTCTTCGGCAATGACGCCTAACGGCACATTGTTCATGCAGTCTGCCAGAGAGTCGAGATATGGCTCTAAATCGAGCATCCGCAACACTTCTTCAGCATTTTGGTAGCGATCGCGAGCCGAAACCTTCAGCATTTTCTCCAGCAGTTTACCGAAGTGATCGCTGACCTGAACCGTGTCTTGCCAGTTAACTTCGCCCGTCGCTGGGTTGTAGTCAAACTCCATTGGAGGCTTGCCCGTTAGTAAGTACAGACAGGTCACGCCCAAGGCAAACATATCGCTGGCAAAGGTCGATCGCAGGGCAAGTTGCTCAGGTGGGGCAAAGCCGAGCGTCCCGACAAAGTGAGTCGTGGTGGCGCGCTGGGTACTTTCTCCCATGCGAATGAAATGCTCTTTAACGGCTCCAAAGTCGATCAGCACAAGGCGACCGTCATCTTGGCAGCGAATAATATTGGGAGGCTTAATGTCTCGGTGGATCACCTGGTTCTCATGCACATAGCTCAGAACAGGCAGGATCTCCCAGAGAAATTGCTTGACCTCACGCTCTGACAAAGAGCCTTTAATCTTAACCTCACGAGCTAAGGTGCGCCCCTTAATGTATTCCTGTACAAGATAGAATTCACCATTCACCTGAAAATAATCCAGCAGGCGGGGAATTTGAGCATGGCTGCCAAGCTGGCTGAGGATTTTAGCCTCTCGCTCAAACCTTTGACAGGCACGCTGTAGCGCCATAGGGTTGCTCACCTTGGGACACAAGAGCTTGATGACGCAAAGGGGATTGCTGGGGAGCGCCATATCTCTGGCTAGAAACGTGACCCCGAAGCCCCCTCGCCCCAGAGTGCGAAAGATTTTGTAGCGATCGCGGAACAGCCGATCTGACCCGCAGATCTGGCTCAGATAAGTCTGATGCTGGGGTGAGGAGCGCAAATTGTCCAGTTTTGGAACTGATGAATCCATGGCAAATCCAGGGTCAGAGATCTCGTCCTGAAAGGCAATATAACACTCGCTGCCCGAATGGCTGCGTAAAGACACAATAAACTGCGTAAAGACAGAATAAAGAATCAATCAAGCTAATTGCTGTGATCTAGGACACGCTTAGAGTTGAATCCGCTCAGTAGAATTACAGGATGAACAGTTAAGGGAAGTAAAGTTTGTGTCTAGCTGCTCAGCTGTGGTGAAGGTTTTGGCTCCTGATAAAACTCAAACTCAAAAATTTTTAAGAGCGTGCGGCGGAGCCGCACGCTCTTAAAAAAGCTCTCTAAGTGATTGCTGAAAAGCTCTACTAGCCATTAGCGAGCTGTATTTGCTCCCCAAAAATCTACGGCATCGTATCCCAAATCGGCTAGCATTTGCCGGAGCAAAGGCAGGCTGAGTCCAATGACGTTGCTGTGACAGCCATTAATTTTTTCGACGAATAGCCCACCTCGCCCCTCTAAGGCAAAACAGCCTGCGCAGGCCATCGGCTCACCTGTTGCGATGTAGGCCGCAATTTGGCGATCGCTCACCTCGGCAAAATGTACCTGGGTCATCTGAGCGCGCACCAGCACCCGATTCTGCACCTGATCAATCAGCGCATGTCCTGTATAAAGCTCTCCAACTTGCCCCCGCATTTTCTGCCAACGGGCGATCGCCTCAGCCTTATTTGCAGGCTTGCCATGAATTTCGCCATTTAACGCCAGCACCGAATCGCAGCCCAGAATTAGAGCACCTGTAACCTGTGGTGCAACGGCTCCTGCCTTTCCCTGAGCCAAGGTTCTAACCAATACATCCGCGTCTGTAACTTGAATCTGCGATTCGTCAAAATCGCTAGGACGCACAATGGGCACAATACCAGCCGTCTGCAACAGCCGCTGTCGCGCTGGAGAAGCGGAGGCCAAGATGAAGGGAGGGACAGCCATTTGAAAGTCACTCCGTTAAAGAAATCCTAATAAACCGAGAAGGAATTGACAGACTGACGGAATTTATCCTGTGCTTTTTCCCAGCGCTTTTCGGTAGTTGAAAGGTTGTAGGTGAAAAGCTGTCCCCGCCGCACGACCACGCTAGCCAAGTTATGACGGGCTTGGGTTGGCAACTGCACAGCATATTCCAGCAGGTAGTAGGTTTGATCACCAATCTGACGCGCTTTGGCATCTACCAGTTCAGCGGTGCGATTGGAGCCTGGAGGAGCGATCGCATTTTTTGACAGCCTGTAGCCCACTTCGCTGGGGGTGCCCAACTCCTCTAAGGTCTTGCCGTCTGGCACATCGCTAATAATAACGCTGGCGTTTTCGGTTTCTTCAATGATGTCATGCAGTACCAAATCTGCATCGCTTACCTTAACGGGCACCCAGCCGTTGGGATAGAGAAACTCATAGCCTTTGTAGCTTTCAACGTAGCTCTTAAGTCCGGCTCCTGCTACTGTTGCAGTGCAGCTTTGCAGACTCAAACTCAATACAACCAGCAGCACAACTGCAATTCGCTTCAGCATCTTCAGACATCCTAAAACCGCTCAGACTAAAATTTTACTGGTTTGGGGGACACCCCGATCGCCCCTAGCGCTCATTCTTACCTTTTACCCAGCTTCGCCTTGGCCTGCTGCCAAAACAATTCCAGTTCTTCTAGGCTGTAATCAGAGAGCGATCGCCCTTCACTCATGGCTTCTACCTGGCTAAACCGCTGAATGAATCGCTGATTGGTGCCTTGGAGGGCAGCATCTGGGTCAAGCCCATACCAACGTGCCAAATTGACGATCGTAAACAGCAAGTCTCCTAGCTCTTCTTGCTGTCGCGCTTGGGTATCCTCGTCGATCGCCTGCTTAAACTCACCTAGCTCTTCTTGGAACTTTTCCCATACGCCTTCCACGGTTTCCCACTCAAACCCAACGGCTGCCGCTTTTTGCGAAATCTTGAGCGCTGCTGTGATCGGAGGCAGCGATCGCCCATAGCGGCTCAGGCGGGGACTAAGGAACTGCACTTGAGATTTGGCTGCTTCTTCGGCTGCTTTAATTTGCTCCCAGTTTTGGTGAACTTCGGTGACGCTACTAACCGTAACCTCGCCAAAGACATGGGGGTGCCGTCGGATTAACTTTTCGGCAATATTGTCCGCCACGGTTGCCAAATCAAATTGTGCAGCTTCGCTGGCAATCTGCGCCTGTAGCACCACTTGCAGCAACAAATCGCCCAATTCATCGGCGATCGCTTCGGGTTCGCCCTGCCGAATGGCGTCCACGACCTCGTAAGCTTCTTCTAAAACATAGGGTATGAGCGTTTCGGGCGTCTGTGCCAAATCCCAGGGACAGCCGCCATCGGGCGATCGCAGCGTAGCCACCACTTCAATCAAACGCTGGAGCGCCTCAAGGGTGGACTGACGAGTTGGCGGGTGCGGTGGGGTCATTGTGGGTAAGCGGTTAAGGGGGAACGTTTCATTTATATTAAGGCACCCATTTACCTCCCTCTTTTCTTTGCCCGCTTCTTTTTTTTTCGCTTATGGGAAGACACAAGCCAATCAGCCGTGTAATGGCTAAACGCTCCCAGCTCCAAACCAATCACAAAGGCGATCGCCTCAAGGCGGTTTTGCCAGAGCGATCGCTGAATCACCCCACCAATCTCATCCCAAGTCCAGCCCAACTGCCAGAGTTCGTTGGCTAGCGCTAGGCTCGCAAACCCGGCAAACCCTAACCATGCCAGCAGATAAATTACCCGCACCGTGGTTCCGGTAATGGGAGCATGTGACCAAGGCGATCGATGCTTCATGCTGCCGCGATAGGGCAACCAAATCCAGCGCAGCCAGCCCCAGCGCTTGTATTGAATGGAATGAATATCGAGGTCAGGCCCTAGCATTAGCCCACCGAACAGGAACCCAGCACAAATCATTAGGGTTGCCATGCCTTGCCGGGTTGCTGCCAAAGTCAAACCTGCAACTACAGGCAAAGCCCATAGGGTAATGCGATCGTGGGTTTTACCCGAGGGCATGGAGAGGGTTCCGTAAAATTTATTTCTGAACAGATCTTAGCAACTTGTGATCTGTCTGCTATGATGTCTATCGGTGCACTTGATGCACAAAGCTGACCTTAAGCATGGGCGGTTAGCTCAGTTGGTAGAGCGCCTGCCTTACAAGCAGGATGTCGCGGGTTCGAGTCCCTCACTGCCCATTTGTCTCTTATTCCTATGGGTTCTGTGCCTCCGGCTGTCTGCAAAAGCAAGACTTGCCGAGCGATCGCAGTACCTCAAAAGCAGTGGTTGAAGAAGGCTACCTAACCCTTCTCCACGCTTCTTTAATTTTTAAAATAAAGCGAGTCGAATACTGCGATGAAGAAAGCATCTAGTTTGGTCTTAACCCCATTCTGGCTAAAGCTAAGCAGTTGCATGACTGGAAACGCCGATGTAACCAGAGCCAGATATCGCCATAGTGAAGTGATCGCTAGACTCTTACACGCAACATTACCTCTATCCTGAAGAGGTATTCTGGCTGATTGAATACGCCCTTGAAAGCAAGAGCAGTCGAACCACTAGGATTTGCAGGGGTGGAAGTTAACAAGCTCCTCCGTTAGCCAAAGCCTTGACCTTCAAGCAAGTTAGAAAAACGACACTTACTTTGCGAAGTGTTCAAGCGATCGCCTGATTTTTGCAAGCAAGTAGCTATCTGCATGTAAAGCCTCTAAAACGCTTGACGAATAAGCTTTTCAGACTTTTGCTTGATGCAAAATCGGTTGGGCGATCGCGATATTTAATGTGCGGACGAACAGGCTGAATTGACAGATCGAAAGGATAATTTACGGTAATTCACGCAGAAGGTTCGTATCAATTCATCAAAGTAAATGAGTTGAGATTATAGTATACTAGTACTAATCTACGCTAGACAAGCTATGACTCGACGGGGTGAGGTGCTAGTAGCCCTCCTGAATAACCGGGCAGATTGGACGATCGCCTATGAGCAGCATTGGTATCGCATTCCCGTTACCAGCGTCGAGAAATTTCTCAAATCTCGCTGGCCGCCGGAATGGCTAGCCTTTTACCAAACTCGGGTCTTCGGTCATGAAAAGTACGCCGTCAACTACTGCGCTCGGGTTTTACGAATAGAGTTATGCGATCGCACCCAGCTTTTTCCTCAAGAGCGGCCTAATGCTAAAAGCTACAAGCGCTATTACAAGCTAACGCTGTCTCCGCTCGAAAAACTGCCTCAGGCGATCGTGAGTCTGCGCCAGCGTCGGATCACCTTTACTGCTACAACGTTGAATAAGCTGATGACGGCTACAGAAATCAATGATCTATACGACGATAGCCCGCTGGAAGATCAGGTCTGGCGTGCTTTGAAACAGCTTCACATTCATGCAGAGCGCCAAGAGCGGATCATCGTCAAAGAGAAGATCTACTTTCTAGATTTTGCGATCTACTGCGTTCAGGGAAATATTAATGTTGAAACTGACGGCGATCGCTGGCACTCGCAGCCGCAGCAGATTCCGCAGGACAACGTGCGTCACAATGATTTGGGAACTCAGGGCTGGCGGACGCTGCGGTTCAACACGGCTCAAGTTCGGGAGCAAATGGGCGAATACTGCATTCCCACAGTGATTGAAAACATTGAGCGGCTCGGCGGATTGAGCCAGTCGTCCAATTGAGTCGCTTTTGCCCATTCGGCAAAATCATTCTCAGGGTTACTGTTCCTCAAGACAGATTCGCGTTAAGTTTTGAAAAGTTGCCTGCCGCTCAAGGAAGTAGGTGATGTTCTAGATTGCTGTGAGCTTTTGAGAGGGACGCAGCGAATCTTTCAAATCAAGACGGGCGAAAAAATGGCGCTGCTGATTTTATCTATGAAATTAGCACCGCCAAAAATCAGTTCGATGGGCAGTTCAGCAACGGGGAGCAAGCAGATGGATAGCGGCACAGAGTCGGAATTGGCAGCGGAAAAATTGGCAACCGAAAAATTGGCAACCGAAAAAACAGACGATCGCGCCAAAGCGCTAATGGCGCAAGACGAAAACTCACCTGATAAAGGCGGAGGCTTGCCGATTATTCAATATTGGGCAGAGCATACCCTATCGCCCGAAGGGCCAAAGCTGTGGAAAACCTTGCTGCATAAAAGTGCTTGCCTCTCTTGCGCCTGGGGCACAGGCGGACAAAAGGGAGGATTTACCAATGAGGAAGGCGAGAAACTTCAGCGCTGTATGAAGAGCGTTGAGGCGATCACCGCAGAGATGATGCCGCCCGTTGCTGACGACTTTTTTGCCCGATATAGCCTAGATGAACTGCAACAGCTAACCTCTTTGGAGGCCGATCGCCTGGGTCGGCTGAGCTATCCGGTGATTTTGAGAGCAGGCAGCACGCACTATGAGCGAATTGGTTGGGAAGAAATCTACCAAATGACCGCAGCGGCGTTTCGTCAGCAGCCCGAACGGGTGGCTTCCTATAGCTCAGGGCGATCGTCTAATGAGGCCGCCTATTTGTTGCAATTAATGATGCGGACGCTCGGCTCCAATAATTTGGCTGACTGCTCAGATTTATGCCATTCCCCTTCGACTGTCGGGCTAAAGGAGGTCTTTGGTACCAGCACCTCAATGGTGAGCCTAGAGAACCTCAAGCAGGCAGATTGCGTAGTGCTGATTGGTGCTAATTCGCCTTCTAATCATCCTCGGTTCATGAACGAGTTGATTAAGCTACGCGATCGCGGCGGCAAAGTCATCATCGTTAATCCGGTGGTAGAAGTCGGGTTGGTTAAGTTTGGCTCTCCGGCGTTCCCCATTAAGTCGCTGATTCCTGGTTCAGATATTGCATCGCTCTATCTTCAATTGATTCCGGGTAGCGATGTAGCGCTGTTTGTGGGTATCCAGAAAGCGTTGCTGGAAAAGGGTTTAGCGAAACAGGATTTTTTGCATGCCCATGCCGAAAACTGGGAAGCTGTGGTGGAGTTTGCTCAAAATACGGCCTGGGAAACCCTAACGGCAACATGCGGCGTTTCGCAGCAGGAGATCGAGGCCGCCGCAGAGATCATTGGCGCAGCCAAGGGTGCGGTGTTTGCTTGGGCTATGGGGGCAACGCAGCACGATAACTCTGTTGATAATATTTACAGCATTGCCAATACGGCTGTTTTATCGGGTCATGTTGGCAAGCCGGGGGCAGGCACGATGCCGATTCGTGGCCACTCTAACGTGCAGGGCTTTGGCTCGATGGGTGTGACCACAAAGCTAAAGCAGGAAATTAAGCAGGCGCTGGAAAAGCTATTGGGGCGATCGCTCAATTTGCCCGAAGGCTATGACACCCGTGCCCTGATTGAAGCCGCTGATCTGCACAAGGTCGATGCGCTGCTGTGTCTGGGAGGCAATCTCTATGCCGCCAACCCCGACTCAACCCAGGCAAAACGCGCTTTGGGTCAAATCGAAACGATCGTCTATCTGGCGACCAAGCCCAACTTGGGTCATTTTCACGGTTTGGCAAAGCAGAATACTCTGATCATTCCAGTCTTCAACCGCTTCGAGAATCCGCATAAGACCACAACAGAATCGGGCAACAATTTTGTGCGGCTCAATAACGAAGGTGAAACCCATCTAAAGTCAGCCGATCTGGTTTCAGAAGTGGGTTTTTTGACAGAGCTAGCGCATCGGCTGCATGGTGCCGACCCGGTAGACTGGCGTAAATTGCAAGACACGCAATATGTGCGGCACTTAATTGCTCAGACGATTCCTGGCTACGAGAAAATTGGGGCGATCGATACAACGCTAGAAGAATTCACCATCTCAGGGCGCATTTTCAATCAGCCTCATTTTGCTACGCCTTCTGGCAAAGCGAAGCTGTTTGTCACGCCGCTTCCGCTGCTCACATTGCCCTCTATCAGCGAGTTTGGGCTACCCGACTCGACTCAGGGGATTGTCTTAGCGCTCATGACCGGACGCAGCTATTCGCAGCACAACACCGTAGTCTACAAAATTGGCGACCAGTATCGGGGCATGCCCCACCGCAACTGCATTTTAATGAATGCCGGAGATGCCAGACGCGTTGGATTTGAGGAGCACGATCGCGTCACGGTGCAAGCCAATGCGGGCAAGTTGGAGAATGTCGAAATTATTTATGGCATGGTGCGAGAAGGTTCGGCGCTGATGTTTTACCCTGAGGTGAATGTGATCTTTAAGGCAAAAGTTGAGCCGCGATCGGGTACTCCGGCATTCAAGCGTGTTCCTGCGGTGGTGTATGCGCTATGAGCGATTGATTTTATGAGCGATCGGTTTAAGGGGTAGCTGTTCCCTCGGTTGGGGTGGCTTCTGGGGGAGTCGCTGCCTCGCTAGCAGGATCGGCTTCTTTTCCCATCCAGATCACCGCATAGTTCTTATAAATGCCTATGCCGATCGCCTGCCAAGGATACTCTTGCCAGACGCCTTGGTTTAGGATCACCGCATTATGGGCGCTACTGCTTTGCCAGCTAGCAAAAGCCGATTGAGCCGTCGCATCACCTCCGCTGGCGTGGGCATTTTCGTAGCCAGAGCCAGGATAGGCTGTATTGAGTCGCTGTGGGGCAGCCCACATACAGGAGTAAGTGGTGCGATCGCCAGCGGTATAGGGACAGTCACTCCAGCCATGCGTCAGCTTACCAACATTCTCTGCCAAATCTCGCACATGACGATTGGCCACGCGATTAAGCGAAGGCGATAGCGGAATAGCGGGCAGATTGTTCTGGGCACGGTAGTTATTAATCACCTGATAGAGCCGTTCTTCCTCAGACTCTAAGCCGTCGCCTGTACAACTTTGGGCTTGAATAATTGCCTGCCCTTCACAGGTTTGCTCTGGGGCTGGGGCAGGCTGCTGCGCCAAAGCAAAGCCTGAGAGTGAGCTAGCAGCCCAAAGTAGAGGGGCGATCGCAAACTGACGCATTAGATTTGTCCTCAAGTCGTACTCGGTTGATGAGAGGGGATCTAACGAAATGTGTCTTAGATCACCTTAATTCATGCTTCTAATAGTAATGACTTTAATCGCGGATTCAATCTCTCTTCAGAAGACTGGAAGCAATCTACACAATCGATCTCTGGTGTGAATCCTCTGGTATTGGTATGAATTGTTGCGTGTCTCTGCCGCGCAACAATTCTCACGTTTAAAGAAGCGCTCATTAAAATTGCGGGTTAGAACCTTCTGTCCGCTAAGGCAGAAAAGACACATGAGCACTGACCACACGCCAACCCTCTGGCGATCGCATCCAGGTTTGGCTCTGTCTTCCATTCTTGCCCAGGCGCTGAAATTCAGTGTTGGCTGTCGCAAAGTCTCTGCCGTAGGTGGTGATAATGGTGTTGCTCAGGGTGCGATCGAGTCCTTGAGCCGATCGGGCGCTGCGGAAGGCTGCGATCGCTCCATAGCCATATAGATTCTCGGTTGCGCCATAGCGAATGGTGTGGGGACTGTCCCAAAACAAAGCATCCAAAACAGCAACATCATTGCTGATCAGCGCCGCTTCATAACGCTCAAAAGCCGCAGTGACTTCGGCAACTATTTCAGGTAAGTTAATGTCCATAAAGAGCCATAGAGGGAAGGAAGGCAATCAGGGGCAAGGCGGCAAGGTCGCCAACAGTCATGGGTTTCCTAGCCCAAAGCCGCTCGTTTCCGGCTCGATCGCCGACCTTTCGGGGGAGGCTCAACGACCTGACCATTCTGACCACTATTGGGGGTACTGTTCGGTCTGTTAGTTGGGCTACTGCTCTGGCTACTGTTTCCGACCACGGCTGGGGCGATTGGTAGGGTGAAATGAAACTGGCTGCCCTGATCGCGCCCTGCCGATTCTGCCCAAATCTGCCCGCCCAAGCCTTTAATAATTTGGCGGCAGATTGCCAGCCCTAAACCTGTCCCTCCAGCGGTGCGGCGTAAGGCTCCTTCTTCTTGGTAAAAGCGATCGAACACAGTTTCTAGCCGATTTGGCTCGATACCGCGCCCGGTGTCGGTTATGGTGATTTCTAGCATTTTGCCGCCGTTGGTCTTGGCTTCAATCACAACCTCGCCTTCAGGGTTGGTGAACTTGCAAGCATTGTCTAGCAGCTTCGAGAGAACTTCGACCACTCGCTCACCATCGGCTTGCACCTGTGGCAGCTCTAGCGGCACCTGTGCCCGGATCTGCGGCAGTTCTTCTCGGTTCATGCTGCGGATGCTGCTGACGGCCAGATCAACACATTCATCCAGAGCGATTGGTTCTAGATGCCACTGCACGCGACCGCTTTCTAGCCGCGAAAGTGTGATGAAATCCTGGATTAGCTTTCGCATGCGATCGGCATCGGTCATGGCCGTATTCAGCATCACCTGTCGCAGCTCTGGGGGCATATCGGGTTCGCTGGCAAGGCTTTCTAGACAGACTTGAATGGTCGAAAGCGGCGTGCGTAACTCATGTCCAGTAATCGCAATTAAATTGCTGCGGGTGCGCTCTAGCGCTTCAAGCTGCTGGTTTAAATCCTCTAAGTTGGCGTAAGATTCTGATTGAATCAGCGCGACGCCGAGCTGCGTTGCCACCGCCTCCACTAACCCCATTTCGTCGTGGCTCCAGCCATAGGGTTCTTGCCGACAGTGGTGTAGCTCTACCATGCCCAGCAGCCGTCCTTGGTAGATGACAGGCACCATTAGCCAAGAGCGAATCTGCCAGCGATCGACCAGGAGATCGAGCGAGGACAGATCGACCGGTTGGGCAATTTGGGTATCGACAACGGCGATCGCCTCTAGCTGCTGCACCACAGCCTGAAAGAGAGGGTTTTCCTGTAACGGCCAGCTTTGCCCGACGACCGACTTCACCGCCGCACTCGACAGCGATTCATAAATAATGGGCACGGTAGCGTCGGTTGCCTTGCAGCGATAGACCAAACAGCGGCAGACCTGCATGGCTCGCCCCAGCTCCTCTACAGCTACCTTAAAGATTTCGTTGGGGTCGAGCGATCGCCGCATCGCGGAGGTAATCAAATTCACCAGCCGCTCTCGCCGCTCTTGAGCCGACATGGCACGGTAAGCCTTGAGTAGCTTATATTGTCCTGCTTGTAGATATGTGACCAGCCGTTGGGCAAACGGATCAGGATCAACCTCACTCAAGCCGGGTACCGCTTCTACCAAATAGTCTGTCTTGGCTTGCTCAATCTTTGCCCGTAATTCTGGCCGATACAGCGCAATCCGATCAAGCAAAATTCGGGCGGCTGTGCAGCTGGCCTGACGATCGAATGTCCAAACGCCCTCAAACCGTCGGGTTTGATCCATCGCGGGCAGTCCGGCGGTTTCCTGTTCGCTGGGGGCAAGGGTTTGGCGCTCTTGACACACTAAGCAGGCTGTATAGTTTTGCCCAAGCACGACCAAATGCCACTCGCGGCTGAGCTGATCGTCTGAATCAAAGGCGATCGTTTCATATTCTTTAGACTCGCTCATGAAGCTGGTTTCTGGAGCAGCCAGCACATAAATATGAGGAGTCAGAGCGGCAATTCGCTCATAGCGATGAGACTCTTGCCGATAAAACCGCTCTCGCTGAAAGCTGGCAATCACCAGAGGCATACGAACTCCCGCCGCCAAGACCTGATCCTCCATTGCGTGAGACAGGGCGGTTAGCGAAGCCTTGAAGTAAAGTTGAGGGCGCAGCTGGGGCGAGCTTTTTAATAGCTCTTCCAGGACAGAAGCTTGGATACTCATCGGTCATTCAACGGTATAAGCTCCACTATATAGTTTAGAGGGGAGCGGTGGATGTAAAGGGATAGCAAGTTTAATAACTGCTCGTTTTATTTATTGTTGTTGTAGGTCAGCGGTAAAGTTCGTCCCATACAGCACCCGCATAACAACATCCGCACAACAACAGTGGACAAGGCAAGAGTGGACAAGGCAAGAGTGGGCAAGGCAAGAGTGGGCAAGGCAAGAGTGGACAAGGCAGAAAATTCTGGTTTGCCCCAAAATGGGAACCCTTCTAGAAGTTGGCCGCAAGGACAAGGGAGAAAAATATGTTGGAATTTCACAGCACTCTGGCATTTATTCCCCACGGGCATTGCTACCTCTGGAAGCCTGGATTGGTCAGGCTACATGCGCTATCTGACGGCTTGATTGCCCTAGCCTACTTCTCCATTCCTCTGACGCTCCTCTATTTTGTGCGGCAACGCCGAGATTTGCCCTATCCCTGGATCTTTCAACTCTTTGGGCTATTCATTGTCGCTTGTGGTCTTACCCATGTCATGGAAATCTGGACGCTCTGGCACCCGACTTATTGGGTGGCAGGCGGGCTAAAAGCGTTCACCGCTCTCGTCTCTTTGACGACGGCATCGGCGTTGATTCCGGTTATTCCCCAAGCCTTAACTCTGCCCAGCCACAGTGAGTTAGAGGCGGCCAAAGCCGAATTAGAACAGCAAGTGTACGATCGCACCCAGTCGCTCCGGCAGAGTGAGGAGCGCTTACAACTTGCCTTGGCTGGCTCTGGAGACGGATTGTGGGATTGGAATATCGCTACGGGAGAAGCTTATCTTAGCCCCCGCTGGCAGGAGATGTTGGGCTATGAAGCGGGTGAATTGGCGAACCACATTAGCACCTGGCAAACTTTGATTCACCCTGAAGATCGACCCTGGCTCATGGAACGGTTAGAGAAACACCTGCAAAACCCTCAAATTCCCTATGGGTTTGACTATCGGCTTCAGACCAAATCTGGAGAATGGAAGTGGGTTGGCACCTATGGCAAGGTTGTTGCCTACGATGATCAAGGGCGACCTGTGCGTATGGCGGGTACCCACAAAGATATTAGCGATCGCAAGCGCCATGAAGCCGAGCGCAAGGCTGCAGAAGAGGCGATGCAAGAGAGCAACACGCGGTTTAGAAACCTGGCAGCCAATGTGCCCGGAGCGATTTTTCGCTACATGCTGCGACCGGATGGCTCTGACAAGATCTTGTATATGAGTCCGGGTTGCTATGGTCTCTGGGAGGTGGAAGCAAGCGTGGCGGAAGCGGATGCTACCGTACTCTGGCAGATGGCTCACCCTGATGATTTTCCGGCTCTGTACGACTCTGTCTTGGAGTCTGCCCGTACAGTACAGCCTTGGTCATGGTCATGGCGAATTACGACACCCTCAAAGCGACAAAAGTGGCTGGAAGCCTCAGGCAGACCAGAACGTCAAGCGAATGGTGATGTTATTTGGGATACGGTGATCTTGGATATCACAGATCGCAAAACTGCCGAAATGGCTCTGGCAGAGTCGCAACAGCAATACCAAAACTTGGTAGAAAATTCTCCCGACATTATTGAACGGTTTGACCTGCAACTGCGCCACCTTTATGTCAGTCCTAGCTTGACCCAGATTACCGGGATGACCGCAGAAGTTTTTTTGGGCAAAACCTGTCGCGAGCTGGGTTTGGATGAAGTCATGGTGACTCAGTGGGAGGAGGCAGCAGCAGCTCTATTGAAAACTGGAAAAAGACAGGTGATTGAGTTTTCAAGTCCCACATCGGAAGGGATGCGATCTTTTGAAATGGCGATCGCCCCTGAATGGTCTGATCCGCAAACCCTTAAGTCGATCCTCTGCATCTCTAGAGATATTACTGCGCGTCAACAAGCCGAGGCCAATCGCCTCCAGGCCGAGAAACTGCGCCTCAATCTGACGCTGCTAGAAACCTTGCTCGACAATATCTTGGCTGGGTATTGGGATTGGGATATCCCTAACCATACTAACTATTGGAGTCCGGGGCTAAAGCGCATGTTTGGCTATGAAGACCATGAACTGCCTAACATACCCGAAACCTGGAAAAGCCTCATCTTTGCAGAAGATTTGCCGGAAGCGCTTGAGTGCATCGATCGCCATGTGCAGAGTCATGGAGAAGTCCCCTTCTACTGCGAAGTCCGGTATCGCCACAAAAATGGCTCGACCATTTGGGTTATCTGCGTGGGGCAAGTGATTGAATGGAGTGCTTCGGGTCAGCCGCTGCGGATGGCTGGCTGCCACATTGATATTACTAAACTCAAGCAAGCAGAAGCCCAACTTCAAGAGAGTGATTCTCATTTAAAGCTGGCTCAACGCATTGGCAAAATTGGTAGCTGGGAATTTAATCTGCGGACTGAGCAAATCACTTGGTCCGATCAGGTTTTCCGCCTGTTTGGGTACGATCCAGCAGCAGGGACTCCCAGCTTTAGCGACCTCCAGCAGTATATTCACCCCGACGATCGCCGTTTTCATCAACAAACGCTGCAAACGGCGATCGCTAAGGGGCAACCTTACGATATCGAATGCCGCATTTACAATACCGACGGTGAGCTTCTCTATATTCAAGACAAAGGAGAGCCATTTTGGGATGCGACAGGGCAGCTGACGCATCTGACGGGCACGGTGTTAGACATCACAGAGCGCAAGCAGGCCGAAATTGCCTTACGGCAGAGCGAAGCCACCAATCGGGCTTTGATCAGCGCTATTCCAGATCTGCTGATCTGGATCAATCACGATGGCACCTATCTCCATATCTTGGGCGGGGGCAAAAGCATTAAGTTACACAAGCCCTTATCAGAACAAATGGATGTCAGTGTTTACACTGTGCTGCCCTATGAGATGGCAAAAGAGCGAATGCACTATATCCAGCAGGCGCTACAAACCAACGAACTGCAAGTGTATGAGTATCAATTTAATATCCAAGGTGATATTCGCGATGAAGAAGCGCGCATTGTCAAATGCGGCGATCATCAGGTGTTGTGCATGGTGCGAGACATCACCGATCGCAAGCGAACTGAAGCCAGTCTCTTGCACACAACAGCCCAATTAGAAGCCTCTAATCGAGAGTTAGAAGCTTTTGCTTACTCGGTATCCCATGATTTGCGATCGCCACTACGAGCAATTGATGGCTTCAGCAAAGCCTTGGTGGAAGACTACAGCGATCGGTTAGATGCAGAAGGTCAAGACTACTTCGATCGCATTCGCCACAATGTTCAGCGCATGGGAATGCTAATTGACGATTTGTTGAACCTTTCTCGCGTCTCTCGATCGGAAATGCGATATGCAGAGGTCAACCTGAGTCTGTTGGTACAAGAGCAGATCAATGAATTGCGCGCTGCGGAACCAGACCGACAAGTTGAAGTGGTCATTGCTCCAGAAGCGATCGTTTCAGCAGATCTCACCCTCATGCGCGTGGTGGTCAGCAACTTGTTAGGAAATGCTTGGAAGTTTACCAGTCACCGTTCTGTTGCCCGGATCGAATTTGGCATAATCAGGAGAGATGAACAATTCGTCTATTTTGTTTGCGATAATGGAGCAGGGTTTGATATGACCTATGCTTCTATGCTTTTTGGCGTCTTTCAACGCTTGCACAATACCAATGAGTTTCCGGGCACGGGTATTGGTCTTGCTACAGTTCAGCGGGTCATTCATCGACATGGCGGCCAAATTTGGGCAGAAGCCGCTGTAGAACAAGGAGCCACGCTTTACTTCACCCTACCCAGTCCACTCACGATGGCAAAAATCTAATTTCATGTCTCCATTGCGTGTCATCTTGTTGGTTGAGGATAATCCTGATGATGAACGCCTCACCATTCGCGCTCTTCGACGTGGTCAGATTGCCAATGAAATTCGGGTGGCTCGAAATGGCGAAGAAGCCTTAAATCTTGTTTTCAGTTTAGAGCCATTACCCAGCGTGGTGCTTTTAGATTTGAAATTGCCCAAAGTTGATGGTCTAGAAGTTTTACGGCAAATTCGGGCTAATGAACATACTCGTTTATTGCCAGTAGTCGTACTCACGTCTTCCAGTGAGGATCGAGATATTATTGAAAGCTATAGCCTGGGAGCGAATAGCTATGTGCGAAAACCCGTTGAGATTGATCCATTTACCGAGGCGGTGCGTCAATTGGGACTCTATTGGGTGCTGATTAATGAGCCGTTACCCGAAGGGCTGTGAGCCATGAGTGACTCCCTCACTGTTTTGATGGTAGAAGACTCAGAGGATGATGCATTGCTCGTACTGCGAGAGCTGCGTCGTGGGAACTTCGACCTCATTTGGGAGCGGGTGCAAACGGCGATCGCACTTCGTGCCGCCCTTGCCAATCGGGCTTGGGATGTGATTATTTCAGACTATAGACTGCCTGGGTTTGATGCACCTGCGGCACTAGAGGTACTTCAGGAAAGCCAAATTGATCTGCCCTTTATTGTAGTGTCAGGCACGATTGGCGAAACGCTAGCGGTTGCCATGATGAAAGCGGGTGCCCATGATTATCTGATGAAGGATAATCTAACGCGATTACCAGAGGCGGTGCGGCGGGAAGTTCGCGAGGCGCAAATTCGCTCAGAGCGCAGACAGGCCGCTATTGAACTCCGGCAAACTGCGGAGCGAGAGCATTTAAGCCGCATGGTCACTGAGCGAATCCGGCGATCGCTCAATTTGGATGAAATTTTGATGACGACCGTTACCGAAGTCCGCCAGGTCTTGCAGACCGATCGGGTTATCCTGTTTCGGCTCCATTCCGATGAGCAAGGCTACGTCGTACAAGAGTCGGTTGATCCGCGTTGGCAGGCTCTGCTGGGTCAGGATATTCATGACCCTTGCTTTTACACAAATTATACGCAGCAGTATTTTCAGGGGCGAGTCCGGGCGATCGCAGATATTGATGATGGCAGCATCCAGCCTTGCCATGCTGATTTTCTCAGGCAGTTTCAGGTTCGAGCGAATTTGATTGTGCCGATTATCCAAACCACAGAGCTATGGGGCTTGCTCATTGCCCAGCAATGTGAGCAACCGCGACAGTGGTCTCAGGATGAGATCTATCTCTTGAAGCAGCTAGCCGATCAAGTGGCGATCGCGATTTACCAAGCCGATCTTTATCGTCAGACTCAGCTTGAGCTAGCCGAACGTCAGCGGGCAGAAGCCGCTCTCCAACGTCTGAATCAGGAACTCGAACAGCGTGTGCAAGATCGCACCCAAGCCTTAAAGCAACAGGCAGAACAGGAGCGATTGCTGCGGCTAATCATTCAAAATATTCACCGATCGCTCGATCTGGATGAGATTTTGACAACAGTGCTGAGCGAAACTCGGCAGACGCTTCAGGCCGATCGGGTTGCCATCTATCAGTTTGCTCCTGATTGGAGCGGCTGTTTTGTGGCCGAGTCTGTGGCAGAAGGATGGGCACCCCTCGTTGGAGAAGATATTCAAACCCTTTGGGAAGATACCTATCTGCAAGAAAATCAGGGCGGGCGCTATCAAAACAATGAAACCTTTGCCGTCAACGATATTTACACAATTGGGCATAGCCAGTGCCATATCGATGTGCTGGAGCAGTTTCAGGTGAGAGCTTATGCGATCGCGCCTATTTTCTTAGGCGATCAGCTGTGGGGATTGCTTGCGGCCTATCAAAACACGGGCTCGCGGGAGTGGCAAGCTTGGGAAATGAGTTTGCTCAGACAGATTGGCATCCGTACCGCGATCGCCCTTCGCCAATCTCAGCTCTATCAAGCTTCTCAGATGCAGGTCAAAGCTCTAGAGCAGGTGAGTCAACTCAAGGATGATTTTTTGAGTACGGTTTCTCATGAGCTGCGATCGCCGCTGGCTAACATCAAAATGGCGATCCAAATGGTGAAGCTCAGCCTCGATCAACAGCAGATTAAAGACGATCGACTCGATCGCTATCTCCAGATCCTCGAAGAAGGCTGTACTCAGGAGCTGACCCTAATCAATGACTTACTGGACTTACAGCGCTTAGAGGCAGGCGTAGAGTCTCTCGATCTAGAGAGTATTGATCTCAATTATTGGCTGCCCTCGATCGTCGAACTTTTTGAAGATCGTGCTCAAAAACAGCACCAGCAGCTGACGATCAGCATACCTTCAGACTTGCCCACCATTACGACCGATTTAAATGAGTTTAAGCGTGTCCTGATGGAGCTGCTCCACAATGCCTGCAAGTATACGCCCCCCCATGAGCAGATCACGGTAACGGCTCAGGTAATAGAAACCACCCTACAAATCCAGGTGAGCAATTCAGGGGTAGAGTTGCCTGCTGGAGAATTGCCTCGCTTGTTTGAGAAGTTCTATCGGGTTGCTAGCGTCGATCGCTGGAAACATGGGGGAACTGGGTTAGGACTCGCACTGGTTAAACATTTGGTTGAGCACCTGCATGGCTCGATTCAGGTGGAGAGCGCTAACTCCGTCACCTGCTTTACCCTTCAGCTTCCCCTTAAAATAAAGCAGGCCCAACCCTGCGGGGATGAGAAACGGCCTGTCGGGTAAAGCGTTCTTGACTCAGGCCGCATCAGCCTTTTCTACTTTCAGCAGTGGAAACCCCAATGCTTCTCGCTGCTTGGCATAAAGCTGGGCGACTTGCCGTGCCAAATTGCGAATTCTGCCGATATAGCGCGTTCGCTCTGTCACCGATATGACGCCCCGCGCATCTAGCAGATTAAAGGTGTGCGAACATTTCAGCACATAGTCCAGCGCGGGTAGCACCAGCCCTTTTTGTAAAATCTGCCCTGCTTCTTGCTCATACAGCCCAAATAGGGTGAACAGCATATCAGGGTTTGAGACTTCAAAATTATAGGTTGAATGTTCGATCTCACCTTGAAGATGCACATCGCCGTAGGTGACGCGATCGCTCCACTGAATCTCGGTGAAGGCATTCACCTCTTGCAAATACATGGTCAGGCGTTCTAGCCCATAGGTAATTTCGATCGACACCGGGCGGCAGTCGATGCCCCCACATTGCTGAAAGTAGGTAAACTGCGTGATTTCCATGCCGTCTAGCCAGACTTCCCAGCCTACGCCCCAGGCTCCTAGCGTGGGCGACTCCCAGTTATCTTCCACAAACCGGATGTCATGATCTTCGGGGCGAATGCCTAGCGCCCGCAGGGAGTCGAGGTAGACCTCCTGAATATTGTTAGGGGAAGGCTTAATCAGCACCTGATACTGATAGTAATGCTGATAGCGATTAGGGTTTTCGCCATAGCGCCCGTCGGTGGGTCGGCGGCAAGGCTCTGCATAAGCAACTGACCAGGGTTCAGGCCCGATCGCCCGGAGAAAAGTATGGGGACTCATAGTGCCTGCCCCTTTCTCAGTGTCGTAGGGCTGGACAATTAAGCAGCCGCGATCGCCCCAAAACTGGTGCAGCGTCGAAATCACCGACTGAAAATTCACGATACCTGACCTCTTCTACTTCTGTTTCTCTTCATTTCTTCGCTCAGTTATCTATTGGGGGTAAAGAACGCGCCTTTCCCCCCAATAAATAGCAGGTTTGAAACGCTATCCTATTTTCCTTTGTCTAGGCGATCTTGAACGCGCAGCTTGACCGAATCAGCGTGAGAGGGCAAACCTTCTGCTGTTGCCAGGGTGTCGATCGCCTTTGCCATCTGTTCCAGAGCGGTCTGCGAATATTGAATCAAGCTGGAATGCTTCATGAAAGTTTCGACACTGAGCGCAGAAGCATAGCGAGCCGATCCTGAGGTGGGCAGGGTATGGTTTGGCCCAGCCAAATAGTCTCCCACAGCTTCAGGTGTAGAATTGCCCAGGAAAATAGCTCCAGCATGGCGAATCTTTTCCAAAAGACTCCAAGGATCAGCCACCTCAAGCTCCAAATGTTCGGGGGCAAATTCGTTGGAGAGTTCTGCGGCTGTATCGAGTGAGTCTACGACCACCACCAACCCATAATGGGCGATTGCCTTCTCAGTCAGCAGCTTGCGTTCATGATTGACCAATCGCCGTTTGACCTCAGTGACCACTTGCGCCGCCAAGTTAGCATCAGTCGTTAGCAAAATCGCAGCCGCCATCGGGTCATGCTCTGCCTGTGCCAGCATATCCACGGCCACATGTGCCGGATTGGCCTGTCCGTCAGCAATAATCAGCACCTCAGAAGGCCCAGCCAAAGAGTCAATGCCAACCGTGCCATAGACCAGCTTTTTCGCCAACGTCACATAAACATTGCCAGGGCCAGTGATCACATCGACTTTGGGAATGGTTTCTGTCCCATAGGCAAGGGCGGCAATCGCCTGTGCCCCACCAACCCGATAAATTTCCTGTACGCCCGCTTCTTGAGCGGCCACCAGCACCGCTGGGTTGACGGTTTTGTCGGGGCTAGGAGGGGTCGTAATGACGATATGCGGCACCTTGGCCACCCTGGCCGGAATGGCATTCATAATCACCGTACTGGGGTAAGCCGCCCGTCCGCCTGGGATGTAAAGCCCAGCCCGATCGACAGGGGTGTAGCGTTTCCCCAAAACCACTTCATTGTCGCCAAAATGCACCCAGCTTTTGGGTACCCGCTGCCGATGAAAAGCTTCGACCTGACGGCAAGCCAGCTGAATAGCGTCCAGTAGATCTTTGGAAATCTGCTGATAGGCCGCCTCCAGTTCAACGCCCGTAACTCTTAGCTCCTCTGGCTTGAGCGTGAGCTGGTCATACTCTTCGGTGTAGTGTAAAACTGCGCGATCGCCTTGCCGCTTTACCGCCTGCAAAACCTCCCGAACCGTTGCCTCCTTGTGGACAACTTGATCGTCATGGGTGCGATCGCAAATTCGCCGCAGTTCGGTAAGCGCCTCAGACCGCTGAGTAATAATTCGCAGCATCGCCACACTAATTTGAGAAACATTGATTTGAGAATCTGCTGATCCACGAAGCACTAGCCCAGGAACAAACGGCTAGACCCTCAAGTCGAACCTGGTTAGCTAGACAGTCTTCAGCCTATCTCTTCTATAGCTTAACCTGGATTTTTGGTGGATTCATGAAGATAGCAAGGGAGTTTTTCTAGCATTTTTGCGCGATCATTCGCTACAATGATTGACTGCTAAAAGTTTTTTCTTTAATTTTCAGAGGCTAGGCTGTGGCAAATATTAAGTCAGCAATTAAACGGATCGAAGTTGCAGAGCGCAATCGTCTGCATAACAAAGCCTATAAGTCAGCCGTCAAGACTCTGACCAAGCGGTATCTCACGGCAGTTGAAGCCTATGGGGCTAATCCCTCTCCTGAGACGGAGCAAGAAGTCCATCAACGGATGTCAGCGGCTTACAGCAAAATTGACAAGGCAATCAAGCGGGGCGTAATTCACCCCAACAGCGGCGCGCGCAAGAAATCTCGGATGGCAAGATTGCTGAAATCCAAGCAAGCTCCAGTTGCGGCTGAAGCATAAGCTCTTCGATCCGGTAGGCTCTCAGAACTCTATAGCTAGAGGCTAAGGCATTCATGACAGAGCCGATGATGGCAGAGTTCGTTAAGGCGCAAGCTCCTACAACGGAGTCTTTGTTGTTGGTTGACACCCATGTCCATCTCAACTTTGAAGGTCTTCAGGAAAATCTCGATAGCGTTGCCCAAAATTGGCGACAGGCTGGGGTGGCTCGACTGGTTCACTCTTGCGTTGAACCCTCTGAATTTGCGGGTATCCAGGCGATCGCCAACCGTTTTCCAGAGATTTCTTTCGCAGTCGGTCTGCATCCCTTAGATGCCGACAAGTGGACATCAGATTCGGCGCAACAGATCCTGGAGCTAGCGCAGTCGGATCAGCGCGTGGTCGCGATCGGTGAAATGGGCTTGGATTTCTTTAAAGCTGAGAACCGCGATCGCCAGATTGCTGTATTCATAGCTCAGTTGGAGATCGCTCACCAGCTTGATTTACCTGTAATTATTCACTGTCGAGACGCGGCTGTGGAAATGGCAGAGATCATGCAGTCGTTTTGGCAATCGCGCGGTGCAGTTCAAGGCGTGATGCATTGCTGGAGCGGTACATCTGAAGAGACTCAGTGGTTTCTCGACCTAGGGATGTATGTCAGCTTTAGCGGCATTGTCACCTTTAAGAGTGCCGTTCAGGTTCAAGCCTCGGCTCAAAGGGTGCCAAGCGATCGTCTTCTCATTGAAACCGATTGCCCGTTCCTCTCCCCTGTGCCCAAGCGAGGGGAAAGACCCAATCAGCCTGCCTATGTTTACTATGTGGCTCAGCAAATGGCTCATCTCCGTCAGGTGACTCTAGAAACTCTGGCCTCACAAACTACTGCAAATGCTTGCCGTTTGTTTAAGCTGTCCTTGCCCCTAGAGCCTGTGGGTGCAGCAAGCACAGGTGTCGCAAACACAAATGGCTAAGCTTGCGTCATAATAAATTCATGTAAAGCAGATGAATTTTTGAAAGCGAACCGTGCCTTGTGTTCCCTGTGAGCTTGATCTTGAAAATAAGCCTAAAGGTTGACGATCCAAGCCGATCTCCAGACGAGCAGTTCTAATCTGGATTGTTTGTTTTTTGAGTACAATGGGTTGACATACTTTTTCGCTCAGGTTAAAATCACCACTGCCATACCCTGCCTTTGCGATGAATTGCAGCTATTGAAATTTCTTCTAAAAGTTTCTCAAAACTATCTCTTTCACAAGTCCCATAGGACAGGAACACTACGGGTTCACCAATCTACAAGACAACCGAGAATTGTTCAGTCTTCATTGATGTGAGGACTGAAGTTTTTTCGTCAATACATATTCTAAGCGCTGTATTGCCTGGTTTTAGCCCCAGGCGCGATCGACT
This sequence comes from Oscillatoriophycideae cyanobacterium NC_groundwater_1537_Pr4_S-0.65um_50_18, assembly GCA_016208305.1. Classification (GTDB taxonomy): domain Bacteria; phylum Cyanobacteriota; class Cyanobacteriia; order Elainellales; family Elainellaceae; genus Drouetiella. Next base: position 278,570 of record JACQYI010000006.1, read on the forward strand.
TGAGGAGCCGCATGAGTAACCTAACCCAATCCGCACCCGTCTTTACCCTACCCGATCTCGTAGAAATTCAGCGTGCTAGTTTTCGCTGGTTTCTAGAAGAGGGTCTGATTGAAGAACTCGACAGTTTTTCGCCCATCACTGACTATACGGGCAAACTGGAACTCCACTTTCTGGGGAAAGACTATAAGCTCAGACGACCCAAGTACGATGTTGATGAGGCGAAGCGTCGAGACAGTACCTATGCGGTGCAGATGTACGTCCCTACTCGTCTGATCAATAAAGAGACGGGAGAAATTAAGGAGCAAGAGGTTTTCATTGGCGATTTGCCGCTGATGACCGATCGGGGCACATTTATCATCAATGGTGCCGAGCGTGTCATTGTTAACCAAATTGTCCGTAGCCCTGGCGTTTACTATAAAAAGGAAATTGATAAGAACGGGCGTAGTGCCTTTAATGCCAGCCTGATTCCCAACCGGGGAGCCTGGCTGAAATTTGAAACAGATAAGAATGACCTGGTGTGGGTGCGAATCGACAAGACTCGCAAACTGTCGGCACAGGTGCTGCTGAAGGCTCTGGGCTTGACGGATGGTGAAATCTTTGATGCTTTACGCCACCCTGAGTACTTTCAAAAGACGATCGAAAAAGAAGGGCAATTCAGTGAAGAAGAGGCGCTGATGGAGCTTTACCGCAAGCTGCGTCCGGGTGAACCCCCGACGGTTTCTGGCGGTCAACAGCTTTTAGACTCTCGCTTCTTTGACCCCAAGCGCTACGACTTAGGTCGCGTGGGTCGCTATAAGCTCAACAAAAAGCTGCGGCTCAATGTGCCGGAAACGACGCGAGTTTTGACGCCACAAGACATCCTGGCATCGGTTGACTACCTGATTAACCTAGAATTCGATATCGGCAGCATTGATGATATCGATCACTTGGGCAATCGGCGTGTGCGATCGGTTGGGGAGTTGTTGCAAAACCAGGTGCGTGTTGGTCTTAACCGTTTAGAGCGCATCATTCGGGAAAGAATGACGGTTTCGGATGCCGACTCTTTGACCCCTGCCTCCTTGGTTAACCCCAAGCCTCTGGTCGCCGCGATCAAGGAGTTCTTTGGCTCGTCTCAGCTCTCTCAGTTCATGGATCAAACCAACCCCTTAGCTGAGTTGACGCATAAGCGTCGTCTAAGCGCCTTAGGGCCGGGTGGTTTAACTCGAGAACGGGCAGGCTTTGCGGTGCGAGACATTCACCCCTCTCACTATGGTCGCATTTGCCCGATCGAAACGCCAGAAGGCCCCAACGCCGGACTGATTGGCTCCTTGGCTACCCATGCTAGAGTCAATTCCTACGGTTTTATTGAAACGCCTTCTTTCAAAGTAGAAAACGGTCGTGTCCTCAAAGATGAATCTCCTATCTATCTGACCGCAGATGAAGAGGATGATATGCGGGTAGCGGCAGGTGATGTCTCTATGGACGAGAACGGCTATCTGCTAGGCGATTTAGTGCATGTGCGCTATCGGCAGGAATTTACGACTACCAGCCCGTCGGAAGTAGACTATGTTGCCGTTTCTCCGGTACAAATCATCTCGGTTGCAACGTCTCTGATTCCTTTCTTGGAGCATGATGATGCCAACCGAGCGCTGATGGGTTCAAACATGCAGCGTCAGGCTGTGCCGCTCTTGCGACCTGAGCGTCCTCTGGTGGGTACGGGTCTAGAAGCGCAGACCGCTCGTGACTCTGGTATGGTCATCGTGAGCCGGACTGCGGGAGAGGTGACCCATGTCGATGCTAACCGGATTCGCGTTCGCAGCGATGCTAACGGCAGAGAGATTGAGTACACCCTTCAGAAGTACAACCGATCGAACCAGGATACTTGCTTGAACCAGCGCCCCATTGTCTTTAATGGCGATCGCGTTGTGGCGGGGCAAATTCTGGCAGACGGCTCTGCGACTGAGGGGGGTGAGATTGCTCTAGGACAGAACGTTCTGGTGATCTATATGCCTTGGGAGGGCTACAACTACGAGGACGCCATCCTGATCAGCGAACGTCTGGTCTATGACGATGTTTACACCTCAATTCACATTGAGAAATATGAGATTGAAGCGCGTCAGACTAAGCTAGGCCCTGAAGAAATTACCCGCGAGATTCCTAACGTCGGGGAAGATGCCCTACGTCAGCTTGATGAGACGGGGATTATTCGGATTGGCGCTTGGGTTGAGAGTAGCGACATTCTGGTGGGTAAAGTGACGCCCAAAGGCGAATCGGATCAGCCTCCCGAAGAAAAACTGTTGCGCGCTATCTTTGGTGAAAAAGCTAGAGATGTGCGGGATAACTCGCTGCGGGTACCCAACGGTGAAAAAGGCCGCGTGGTGGATGTGCGGGTGTTTACCCGTGAGCAAGGCGATGAGTTGCCTCCGGGTGCCAACATGGTCGTGCGGGTCTATGTCGCCCAGAAGCGCAAGATCCAGGTGGGCGACAAGATGGCAGGTCGGCATGGCAACAAGGGGATTATTTCCCGGATTTTGCCGAAGGAAGATATGCCCTATCTCCCAGACGGTACGCCTGTAGATATCGTGCTCAATCCGCTGGGTGTGCCTTCCCGGATGAATGTGGGTCAAGTGTTTGAGTGTTTGTTGGGCTGGGCAGGTCACAATCTAGGCGTTCGGTTCAAGATGGTGCCGTTTGATGAGATGTACGGCGAAGAGGCTTCTCGTCTAACGACCCATGCCAAGATTCAAGAGGCGCGTGACAAGACTGGGCAAGACTGGGTGTTTAACCCTGACAATCCTGGCAAGATCCAGGTGTATGACGGTCGCACGGGTGAAGCTTTCGATCGCCCGGTAACGGTCGGCAAAGCTTATATGCTGAAGCTGGTACATCTGGTCGATGACAAGATTCACGCTCGTTCAACGGGTCCATACTCTTTGGTAACGCAACAGCCGCTGGGTGGCAAAGCTCAGCAGGGTGGTCAGCGCTTTGGAGAAATGGAAGTTTGGGCTTTGGAAGCCTTTGGTGCAGCCTACATTCTCCAGGAATTGCTAACGGTGAAGTCAGACGATATGCAAGGCCGAAATGAGGCTTTGAATGCGATCGTCAAGGGCAAGGCGATTCCTCGACCTGGAACCCCTGAGTCTTTTAAGGTGCTGATGCGAGAGCTTCAGTCTCTCTGTCTCGACATTGCGGCTCACAAGCTGCAAACCCAGGAAGACGGTACCAGTCGCGATATCGAAATTGATTTGATGGCGGATGTGGGGAATCGCCGTACCCCCTCTCGTCCCACCTATGAGTCCATCTCTCGCGATGAGATGGAAGAAGTTGAAGACTAACAGCTAGAACTCGGTCTGGCGATCGCCTTGACATGACATTGATCAAGCATCTGATGAGATCAAAACCCTGATCAGATGAGCGATTCAGATCAATGGGCAACCTAAAGGGCGATCGCCAAATCTGTTTTCTATAGCTGATGGATACCTGCTAGGAGTATGAGGGAGTAACTTGCGATGGCTAAGCTAGAGCAGCGGTTTGACTATGTAAAGATTGGTCTGGCATCTCCAGAGCGGATTCGCCAGTGGGGAGAACGCACCCTGCCGAATGGTACGGTCGTGGGCGAAGTTACCAAGCCGGAAACCATTAACTACAGAACTTTGAAGCCAGAAATGGATGGCTTGTTCTGTGAGCGAATCTTTGGCCCTGCGAAGGATTGGGAATGCCACTGCGGCAAATACAAGCGGGTGCGCCATAGAGGTATTGTTTGTGAGCGCTGTGGCGTAGAGGTGACAGAGTCTCGCGTACGCCGCCATCGCATGGGCTATATCAAGCTAGCGGCTCCAGTCGCCCATGTCTGGTATCTCAAAGGGATTCCCAGCTATATGGCGATCTTGCTAGATATGCCTTTGCGGGATGTTGAGCAGATCGTTTACTTCAACTCTTACGTGGTGCTGAATCCGGGTAATGCCGAGAACCTCAGCTACAAGCAGCTACTGACTGAAGATCAGTGGATTGAAATTGAGGATCAGCTCTACAGCGAAGACTCTCAGCTTACTGGGGTTGAAGTCGGTATTGGGGCAGAGGCGTTACAGCGTCTTTTGCAGGATCTTGACCTAGAAAAAGAAGCTGAAGTCCTGCGGGAAGAAATTGCGGCGGCTAAGGGTCAAAAGCGCGCCAAGCTGATTAAGCGACTGCGGGTAATTGACAACTTTATTGCCACGCGATCGCTGCCTGAGTGGATGATTCTGGAAGTGATTCCGGTCATTCCTCCCGATCTGCGACCGATGGTGCAGCTAGATGGCGGTCGGTTTGCTACCTCTGACCTTAATGATCTCTACCGTCGAGTCATTAACCGCAACAACCGTCTAGCAAGGCTTCAAGAAATTCTGGCTCCTGAAATTATCGTCCGTAACGAAAAGCGGATGCTTCAGGAAGCGGTAGATGCGCTGATTGACAATGGCCGTCGGGGTCGCACAGTGGTAGGGGCGAATAACCGACCGCTGAAGTCTCTGTCCGACATTATTGAAGGGAAGCAAGGTCGTTTCCGCCAAAACCTTTTGGGCAAGCGGGTTGATTACTCTGGCCGATCGGTAATTGTGGTGGGTCCTAAACTCAAGATTCACCAGTGCGGTCTGCCAAGAGAAATGGCGATCGAGCTATTTCAGCCCTTTGTGATTCATCGCCTGATTCGTCAAGGATTGGTCAACAACATCAAGGCTGCGAAAAAGCTAATTCAGCGTAACGATCCCAGCATTTGGGATGTGTTGGAGGAAGTAATTGACGGACATCCCGTCATGCTCAACCGCGCTCCGACGCTTCACCGTCTGGGTATCCAGGCGTTTGAGCCAATTTTAGTAGAAGGGCGCGCTATTCAGATTCACCCCCTCGTTTGTCCTGCCTTTAACGCAGACTTTGATGGTGACCAGATGGCGGTGCATGTGCCCCTATCGCTAGAGGCGCAGGCTGAAGCCCGTTTATTAATGCTGGCTTCTAACAACATCCTGTCTCCCGCAACAGGCAGACCGATCGTGATGCCTAGCCAAGATATGGTGTTGGGCTGCTACTATTTGACCGCAGAAAACCCCAAGGCAACCCTAGGAGCCGGACGCTATTTTTCTAACATGAAGGATGTGATCACGGCCTACGAGCAGAAGCAGGTTGATATTCACTCTTACATTTGGGTGCGATTTGAAGGGGATGTTGAAGGCGCAGAAGCCGAAGGTGAGCCTTTAGAGGTCAGCACGACCGAGGAAGGGATTGTGACGAAGGTTTATCCATTCCGGCGCGTTCGTGAAGACAGTGAGGGCAAATTGGTGTCTCAGTACATCAAAACCACGCCTGGACGCATCATCTACAACAAAACCATTCACGATGCGCTAGCGCTTTAGTCAAGACGCGCAAGGCGAATTCTAGGGCAAGACTGGGTTAATCGAACGGGATTAATCAGAACTGGGCTAAACAGAGCTGGGCTAGACAGAATTAGGCTAAACAGATTGAGGGGCAAAGATCTAATGACGGAAGAGCAAAAGTCAACGCAGTCCGAGCAGAAGACCATTTTCCGCAACCGAGTTGTTGACAAAGGGCAACTCAAACGGCTGGTTTCGTGGGCATTTACCAACTATGGCACTGCTCGTACCGCCCAAATGGCAGATGATCTGAAGGATCTAGGGTTCCGATTTGCCACCCGTGCAGGGGTGTCAATTAGTGTGGATGATCTGCAAGTGCCACCCAGTAAGCGACGATTGCTGGCTGCCGCAGAGGAGCAAATCCGGGATACCGAAACCCGCTATACCCGTGGCGAAATTACTGAGGTGGAGCGCTTTCAAAAAGTAATCGACACCTGGAACGGCACGAGTGAGGAGCTAAAGGACGAAGTGGTTCGCCACTTTGAGTCCAACGATCCGCTGAATTCCGTCTACATGATGGCCTTCTCAGGTGCACGCGGTAACATCTCTCAAGTGCGGCAGCTGGTAGGAATGCGGGGGCTAATGGCTGATCCGCAAGGACAAATTATTGACTTGCCGATTAAAACCAACTTCCGCGAAGGGCTGACGGTGACGGAGTATATTATCTCCTCATACGGTGCTCGGAAAGGTCTGGTGGATACTGCGCTTCGCACGGCAGATTCTGGATACTTAACCCGCCGTCTGGTGGATGTGTCTCAGGATGTGATCATTCGTGAGATTGACTGCGGTACCGATCGCGGCGTCAGCGTTCGTAACATGACAGATGGCGAACGGATCTTGATTAAGCTGGAAGACCGCCTATTGGGTCGGTGTGCAGCTCAAGATGTGGTTCATCCTAAGACGGGAGAGGTGATTGTTGCCCGTAATGAGCCGATTTCCAATGAGATTTCGCGCTTGATTGGCAAAGCAAAAGTAGAAGAGGTGATTGTGCGATCGCCCCTGACCTGTGCCGCTACGCGATCGGTCTGCCAAACCTGCTATGGCTGGAGCTTGGCGCATGCATCGCTGGTGGATTTGGGAGAGGCGGTCGGTATTATCGCGGCTCAGTCGATTGGCGAACCGGGCACCCAGCTGACTATGCGGACGTTCCACACGGGCGGCACGTTTACAGGAGAAGTTGCGCCGCAAATTCGTCCTACTTTTGATGGCACTGCCCGCACGAAGCCTAAGCAGTTCCGTTCTCGCCCCTTCCGTACCCGACATGGGGAAGATGCTCTGATTGCTGAAGTGAGCGTAGAAATTAGCGTTGAATCGGGCGATCGCAAAGAAACTGCAACCGTTCCTCCGGGTTCGATCATCTTTGTAAAAGATGGTCAGGCCGTCAAGATCGGGCAAATGATGGCGGAGATGCCTTCAGCAGGTCGCGTTCGCAAGGTGACGGAAAAGGCTACTAAAGAAGTGGCTTCTGACTTAGCCGGAGAGATCAAGTTTGCTGACGTGGTTCCCGAAGAGAAGAAAGACCGTCAGGGCAATACAACTCGCATTGCTCAGCGGGGTGGTTTGATCTGGATTCTCTCTGGCGAGGTTTACAACCTGCCGCCCGGAGCAGAACCTATTGTCAAGAATGGCGATCGCGTCGATTCTACCAGCATTCTGGCAGAGTCAAAGCTGGTAACTGAGCATGGGGGTACGGTTCGGATTCCTCAAGAAAGTGAAGGCAACAAAGGCGGACGTGAAATTGAAATCATCACGGCTGCTGTGTTGCTAGATGAGGCCAAGGTCACAAGCGAGACGCAGCAGGGCAGAGAGCAGTACCTGATTGAAACCCAGCACAATCAACGGTTCTCGCTGATCGCAACGCCCGGTACCAAAGTCTTGAACAATCAGGTTGTCGCTGAGCTGATTGACAATCGCTACCATACCCAAACGGGCGGCATCATTAAGTACTCTGGCGTTGAAGTCGCTAAGAAGGGTAAGCCCAAGCAAGGCTACGAAGTAATTTCGGGCGGCACGCTGCTCTGGATTCCAGAAGAAGCCCATGAGGTAAACAAAGACATCTCTCTGCTGCTTGTAGAAGATGGGCAGTACGTCGAGGCGGGAACAGAGGTGGTCAAAGACATCTTCTGTCAAAGCAATGGCGTGGTTGAAGTCACACAAAAGAATGACATTTTGCGTGAGATTGTCATCAAGCCGGGTGAGCTGCACCTCGCTGACAATCCAGAAGCAGTCATGTCGAAGCATGAAACGATCGTCAACCCAGGGCAGGAGGTAATGCCAGGGCTAACGGTCGATGAGCTGCGCTACGTCGAGTATATTGAGTCTCCTGAGGGGCCAGCGCTGCTGCTGCGTCCTGTGACGGAATTTACCGTACCCGATGTCCCTTCGGTTCCCAGTCAAGCTTCTACATGGGAAGAATCTGGCGGGCGATCGATTCAGCTTCGCGCCATTCAGCGCATGCCTTACAAAGATGGAGAGCGGGTGAAGTCTGTAGAGGGCTTGGAACTTCTGCGTACCCAGCTTGTGCTTGAGATTGATCAAGATGCCCCTCAGCTTGCAGCCGATATTGAGCTGATTCCGGACGAAAATGAACCTGGCGTCATGCGTTTGCAGCTCGTTATTCTGGAATCTCTCGTGATTCGTCGGGATATGGCAGCTGACCAAACTCAAGGCAGCACGCAAACGCGTCTCCTGGTTGAAGATGGGGACAAAATCGCGCCGGGAGCTGTGATTGCTCGCACCGAAATTCTCTGTAAAGAGGCAGGCGAAGTGCGGGGGATTCGCGAGGGTGGTGAGGCGATTCGCCGGATCTTGGTGATGCGAGATGCCGATCGCTTTACAGTAGACACACGCGGCAAAACACCGACGGCAAAAGAAGGTGAGCTGCTCGTTGCAGGTTCTCACATTGCTTCGGGGATTGTCTTGGAAGAGTCGGGTCAGGTGATTTCGACGGCAGAAGGGCAGGTCGTGATGCGGATTGCCCGCCCCTATCGCGTGTCTAACGGCGCAGTCTTGCATATCGACGATGCAGATTTGGTGCAACGTGGAGACAACCTGGTACTGCTGGTGTTTGAACGAGCCAAGACCGGAGATATCATTCAGGGTCTACCTCGGATTGAAGAACTGTTGGAAGCCCGGAAGCCTAAGGAAGCCTGCATTCTCGCCAAACGTCCTGGAACGGCTCAGGTGGTTTATAGCGACGATGAATCAATCGAAATTAAGGTGATTGAGGCCGATGGGGTGACAACTGAGTATCCTCTGATGCCGGGGCAGAATGCGCTGGTGATGGATGGTCAGGATGTGGGGGCTGGAGAAGCACTCACCGATGGGCCAGCCAATCCCCATGAGATTCTAGAAACCTTCTTCACGTACCACCGTGAAACTGAGGGCATTCATGAGGCTTCTCTCAAGAGTTTGCAGGCTGTCCAGACCTTCTTGGTCAATGAAGTACAGTCTGTGTATCAGTCTCAGGGAATTGACATCTCCGACAAGCACATTGAGGTGATTGTGCGGCAGATGACCTCTAAAGGCAGAATTGATGATGGGGGTGACACCACCATGCTGCCGGGTGAGCTAGTTGAGCTGCGCCAGATCGACCAGGTTAACGAGGCGATGGCGATTACAGGCGGTGCTCCGGCTGAATATACGCCGATTCTCTTGGGTATTACGAAGGCATCGCTGAACACCGATAGCTTTATCTCGGCTGCTAGTTTCCAAGAAACCACGCGTGTTTTGACAGAAGCGGCGATCGAAGGGAAGTCTGATTGGCTACGCGGCCTCAAAGAGAACGTGATTATCGGTCGTTTGATTCCAGCAGGTACAGGCTTCAATGCTTACGAAGAAACCAGCACTGTAGAGGTTGATCCCATTTACGAAGGCAGTGTCTTTGAAGATGATATCGACCTGAGCGATGTTGTTCTAGACGATCGCACGGCTCGCTCCTACGATCGCGATGGTGGCTTCGAGGTCTTCCCACCCCCGCTCCGGACTCCAGGTTTGGAAGGTGGGGATTATGGCTTGGGCTTTACAGCCAAGGTACCCGATGCGCTAGAAGATGAAGAAGACTTTGCTTCGCCCCTGCTCGAAGACGAAGAAGATGACTTTGAAGAAGTCGAAGTAGATGATGAAGACTAAGATTTCATCGATAAAACTAGCAGCGCCAAATCAAATTTGGGCAGACGGCTAGGAGTCTGAAAAAGTCAGCAAAAAGTGGGTCAACCTTTACGGCTGACCCACTTTTTTATTTCTGAGCATGTCCCAGAGAGGGGGCAAGAAAAATCAGTCTAGTGCATCCCCAACCCTAAGCCCCTTGCCCTAGAAAGCGGCCTTCTGAATCAATAAAATACCAATTGCTTTCTAACTGAACCCAGGCAAACCCTTCAGCAAAGGAACCTGCCTGGGCAAACTGCGGAGCGATCGCCATTGCTCCTGAGCGATCAATGTACCCAATCTTGCCATTGAGCGTGACAGCAGCCAGACCTGCCGAAAAATTGCTGGCAAAGTTGAATTGGGGTGCGATCGCCATCTTTCCTTGCGGATCGATATAGCCCCATTGACTGCCCACCAGCACGGCTGCCAAGCCTTCAGAGAAATCTGAGGCAAAATCAAATTGAGGGACAATTACCTCGGTACCCCCCTCATCTACAAAGCCCCAAATCGAACCTTTGCGAATGCGTCCGAGCTGTTCGGAGAAGCTAAAGGCTCCATCAAAGGCTGAAGGAATCACAATGGCGCTGCTGCGATCGATATAGCAGGATTGTCCATTGACACGAACCACAGCGCGCGACTCCGAAAAGCTCCAAGCGTCCTCATACTGCGCCGCAATCACCCACTTGCCTTGCGGATCAATGTAGCCATAGCGATCGTCTAGCTTGACCGCAGCAACCCCCTCTGCAAAGTCACTCGTCAGGGTGTATTGAGGCTCGATCGCCATCTCACCTGACAAATTGATGTAGCCATAGCGGTTTCCCGTTCGCACTGCCGCTAGGCCGTTTGCGAAGGAATTTGCGCCAGGAAACTGCGGCGGAATCACGATTGTGCCAAGCCGATCGATATAGCCACAAACATCATTGACGCGAACCAATGCCCGCCCCTCGGAGAAGGCAGACACCCCATCAAAGCTTGAATCTACAGCAATCACCTCTTGTCCAGAGCGATCGATATAGGCATAGCGATCGCCCTGACGTACGGCAGCAAGACCTTCTGAGAAATCTGAGGCAAAATCAAATCTAAGCATCGTGGCGTTTATCGAGAGAACGTAACGTATCCGTGAACAAGAAATTACCCGCAGAGGGCTGGCGATCGGCTGCTTAATTTTGCCGCTCATGTTATCAAAGCAGGCGCAATCCTCTTTTTCAAAAAATAGGCTGTGACGCCAGAACAGAGCCGAGATAGTGCTAGGGTTAGAAGTTGGGCTTCATTACTAGACGCAAGTCCAACGATTCTCGCATGTATGCCTTAGGGATTCACACTGCTGGCTCAGATTTGGGTCTAGCCTTAAGCAATTTTGATGACTCGACTCGCAGCCAGACTTGGGCATTGGGGCGTGAGATCTCTACGCATCTGCATTTGCATCTGGCTGAGTTTCTTCAACCCCAAACCTGGTCAGATTTGTCATTCTTAGCGGTTGCCAAAGGGCCAGGTAGTTTTACAGGTACGCGAATTGGGGTTGTGGCAGCGCGAGTTTTAGCGCAACAGCTCGATATTCCCCTGTTTGGCATCTCTACTTTAGCGGCGATCGCCTATACCCATTTCCCTGCTCAAGGAAATGCGCCTAGTCGGGAGCCTATGCCCGATCTGGCTGTGCAAATGCTGGCGCAGCGAGGAGAAGTGCATGGTGCTGTGTATTCGCCTCAGCTCAAACCGTTGCTCAAGGATACTGTCCTGAGCCAAGCCCAGTGGCAGCAAACTTTGGACTCTTGGCCTCGTCCTTATCAGCTGATTGTGGCCGAGGGTGGGCTTGGCTCAACAGCTCCGGCACTGCTAGAGCTGGCCTATCGAGATTGGCAGCAGGGCGATCGGCCAAACTGGTCAGAAGTGCTGCCATTCTATGGACAAAGCCCGGTTTAGGCAGCAGCGAGTCAGCATTGCTCAATAGAACAAAGCTCAGAGTTTTGCTACTTTGCGGACTTTGCGGACTTTGCGGACTGATTTCTGAACAGCCGCATGCCGTTTGCCGTGACAATCAGCGACGTTCCGGTATCTGCTAAGACTGCGATCGCCAACCCCACGACTCCAAAAGTCCCTAGCAGCAAAAACAACCCCTTCGTCACCAGAGAAAAAATCACGTTTTGCTGAATCACGGCTACCGTGCGGCGGCTGAGTTTGACAGCATCAGCCAGATGCCTTAAGTCACTGCCCACCAACACCACATCTGCCGTTTCTAAGGCAATGTCGATGCCCCCGACAGCAAAGCTGACATCTGCTGCCGCCAAAGCAGGCGCATCATTAATCCCGTCGCCCACCATACCCACGACTCCCGAATGACGGAGCTGTTGAATTTCCTGGAGCTTATCCTCTGGCAGCAGTTCGGCTCGATATTCAGCAATTCCTAGCTGCTGTGCCGTTTGGTGGGCAACAGCCGCGCGATCGCCCGTCAACATGACCAGCCGCTTTACCCCCACTTGTTTGAGCGCGTGTAGCGTTTCTGCGGCTTCTAGTCGGATACCATCTGCCAGCGCAATTGCCCCGATTATTCCTGCTTTTGTGCCAATCAAGACTGGGGTTTGACCCAGCGTTTCAATCTCGACCTGTAGGGATGCGGCGGCTGGATCGATCGGGATATCTTGCTCTGCAAACAGTCGTTGATTCCCTACAAAATAGACCGCTTCTCCAAAGTTAGCCCAGATGCCTTTACCCGGTAGATTGGTAAAGTTTGTCGGCGGCTCTAATTCCAATCCCTTGGCTGTTGCTGCATGAACGATCGCTTTTGCCAGAGGATGCTCAGACTGCTGCTCTAAAGAACCTGCAATCATCAATATCAGATTGGCACTCCCACCCCCCAAGCTGTAAACCTTTTGCACCTGGGGCGATCCTTGCGTTATCGTTCCAGTTTTGTCAAAGGCAAGGGTCGTAAGATGACCGACTCTTTCTAGGGCATGCCCCCCTTTAAATAACATGCCTTGCCGGGTGGCAGCCCCGATCGCACTCACAATTGAAACTGGAGTGGAGATGACCAAGGCGCAAGGGCAGGCGATCACCAGCATCACTAAAGCGCGATACAGCCACACATTGAAAGGTTGGGCAAAAGCCAAAGGCGGAATCAGAGCAATGGCGATCGCCGCTAGAATCACAATCGGCGTATAGACATTGGCAAAGCGATCAACCCACTGTTGGGTTGGGGCGCGGCTAGATTGTGCCTCTTCTACCAGGTGAATAATTTTGGCAACGGTCGTATCGTTAGCTGCATGTGTGACTTTGACTTCTAGGAAGCCGGACTGGTTTAGGGTTCCAGCAAATACTGAATCTCCAGGCGCTTTGTCTTCTGGCACAGACTCTCCCGTGATGGGAGACTGATCGATTGCAGAGTATCCAGCGGCAATGATGCCATCGAGTGAAACGCGCTGACCTGGCCGAATGGTGATGGTTTCACCCACTTGAACGGACTCAACAGGAACAGTAACTTCTTGTCCCTTTCGTTTGACCGTTGCCGTCGATGGAGCCAGATCCATCAGCGATCGAATGGCGCTGCGGGTGCGTCCAAAGGTGAAGCTTTGCAGCGTCGTTCCCAGTGAAAACAAGAAAACAACCAGTGCGCCCTCAAACCAGTCTCCTAACGCCACTGCGCCTATGACTGAGAGCGTCATGAGCAAGTTCATATCAGCACGGCGCAAGCGCAGCTCAAATAGCCCTGCCCGCGCGATCGGGTAGCCCGCAACCACAATGCCAATCCCATAAAAAGCTTGTGCTACCCAGATCGGCAGCGTCAAAAGCTGGGCCAACAGGCCGAGAGCCATTCCAGCTCCAGCCAAAATAACGCTTTGCCCACGACGGCTTTGAAGCCAAAACTTTAAACCTGTCGGCGCAGATAATTGAGCAGATTTGTGGCTTTCTTGTACGGAATTGACCTGATCAGCAACAAGGGCTGCTGCTGGCTCAACGGTATAGCCTAAAGCGGCAATGCGATCATGTAGGGTTGATTCATTGACTTGCTGCGGGTCATAGGTCACTTGCGATCGCCCCGTTGCGAAGCTCACAGACACCTCATTGACCCCTGAGATCTGCTGCAAGCTAGCTTCGATCGTCTTGGCACAGCTGCCACAATCCATACCGCCAATCTGCGCCTGGAAAATTTTAGTTGAGGAAGCTTCGACGGTGTAACCCAGGGCAGTGATTCGATTTCTCAATTCAGGTTCACTCACCTGCTGAGAGTCGTACGATATGCTTAATTTTCCTGCTGTAAAGCTGACAGATGCCTCTGTTACTCCCACCATTTGCTGCAAACTGGCTTCGATCGTTTTGGCACAGCTGCCACAATCCATGCCGCCCACTTGCATTTGCTGAGTTTTAAGAGATGGAATTGAAGTCATAGCCAATTTTCATTTCAACGCTGAAAGATAGAAGCATGTCTCCAAATTGTAATCTGATTTCTTTATATCTGAATATATATTCATATATAGAATGATTCTTACTCTCAACTCTTATACTGAAGACGGATGCCCAAGACAACGTGAAAACCTCAATAGTTTTTTGGAAGTGCCACACGAAGTGCGACATCGCCAAAGCTGGAAGCAGCCCTTCATCTGGCTTATTCGTTCTAAAGAGGCTGAACTTGGTATGGTGAGGTTAGTGACTGTTTTAACAAGAAGTACGTTATGAAGCCGTTGCATTATGCCCTGGCCGCAAGTTTAATGGTGGCTACTGGGATTACAGGTTTACCTGCCTTAGCCTTTAAAGCAGCTCTTAGTCCAGCACAGGCGGAGTATAGTCAGGGAGCCGATCGCCTGAATAGCGGAGATTTTGCAGGCGCAATCGAGGCATTCACCCAAGCTGTCGAACTCGATCCTAATTTTGTTGAAGCCTACTGTGACCGTGGGCTAGCTTATGCCCTGGCTGGAAACATTCAGTCGGCGATCGCTGGATTTGAGCGCGCAATCGAACTTGATCCTAGCCACGTAGATGCCTATGCCCGTTGGGGAACTGCCCTGGCAACGCAGAAGAATCTACAGGGCGCGATCGCAAAATTTGATCAAACCTTGGCGATCGATCCTAACTTTATTGATGCCTACTTCAATCGGGGGCTAGCGCACTACAGCCTGAGAAACTACCAAGCTGCGATCGCAGATTTTACGGCAGCAATTGATCGCGATTCATCGTTTGCTAGGGCTTTTGGTCGGCGGGGACTAGCACACTACGCAGCGGGCAATCGACCCTTAGCGATCGCTGATTTACAGCAAGCTGCTACGCTATTTCAGCAGCAAGGCGATACCCTTGGCTACCAGCAGTCGATTGAATTCATGCAAATGATTCAGCCGTAAGTCGAGGAGGCTTTGCTGATTTCAAGAATCGACTGAGCAAGCATTTCTTCTGATTTTGAGCACCCCTGATTTTGAGCACTCCTGATTTTGAGCACCATAGAGTCTGGCAAAGTCAGCGGGCTAAATCATTGCTACAAGCAAGGGCTAGGACTAGCGGTTCGGCAGCGCCGTTAAGCGGGGCACTCCTGCTTCTGGCAAACCCCAATTGAGCACATGCTGGCGCAAATCACCGCCATTCAGCCAGCCAGCGATCGCCTGATTAATCAATCGGCGTAGCTCATCATGCTGTACTCCTCTCGGCAACGCCACAGAGAGCGGCTCAGCAGTCACTAAGTCAGACACAATGGCATAGCGTGGATCTTCCTGCACCCAGCCCGCTAGAACGCTGGCATCGGCTGCGAATGCAGTAGCCTGCCCCCTCTCTAAAGCAGCCTTTGCCGCCTGGTAAGAGGCAACGCCCACTAGAGTCGCGTTGGGAAAGAGCGATCGCACAGTGGCAATGCTATCTGAGCCATTGAGAACGGCGATCGACTGATTCTGTAGATCTTTGAAGGTTAGCAAATCGCCACGGCGCGTCAAAAAAGCCATGCCATCTAAGTAATAAGGCGAGCTGAAGCTAACTACACGCGATCGAGACACCGTAGCCGCCAATTGGGCGATCGTCAGATCAACCTGTCCGTCAATAACGGCAGATAGCCTTTCCGAGTTAGACAAGGGCTGCAAAACCAAAGCTTCAGGACTGCCCAACAGTTCTTGTGCCAAATGGCGAGCCAAGTCAATTTCAAAGCCTTGAATCTCGCCTTCTTCGTCTTTAAACGCCAAAGGCCGCAGGTTATCTTTCACACCTACGACCAAATAGCCTCTCTCCATAATCTCTTGCAGTTCCGCAGCAAGAGCCGGAGGGGAAATCATCCCGACGCTGCCTGTCAAGATCAGCCCAATTAGAAATTGTTGCAGCGCTTTAGGTTTAAGCCTTACCTTCCTCCAACTCATTCGGAGGAGCGGATTGGAAAGATTTTTGACCCAAAAAGGAAACATCTCACCTCTCCGCAGCGAACACAGGGTTTTCAACAGCTAAGTTTCTGACTCGTCAAGGGTCATGAATTAAATCAAACCCGATGGTTTTGAAGGTGCTGCGATCCGCATGCCTCTCAAAAACCATCGGGTTAATTAATTTGCGATCCTAAGCTTTGCTCACGATCTCGACAACTTTTTGAAAACCTGCGGGATCAAGAACAGCCATTTGAGCCAACATCTTACGGTTGATCAGGATGTCTGCTTTTTTCAGCCCTCCCATCAGCTTGCTATAGCTCATGCCATGCTGACGAGCCGCAGCGTTGATCCGGGTAATCCACAGACGGCGGAAGTCGCGCTTGCGCTTGCGGCGATCGCGATAGGAGTTGCGCAGGGCTTTCATCACCTGCTGGTTAGCGGTGCGGAAGAGCTTGGAGTGAGAACCCCGGAAGCCCTTGGCTAGCTTGAGAATCTTTTTGCGGCGTTTTCGAGCAACATTGCCGCGCTTTACACGTGTCATAGTGAAATTCCTTATGGCTTACATGAATGGCGCTTGTCGTGTTCTTCAGGTATCAGGTGGCGGACAAAACCCGATCCCTTGAATGAAGATCTCTAGATCGGCGACACCAGAGAATTTAGACTCTCTGAAAGTCTCCCTAGAGGCACTCTGAACTATTGTTCAATTTGAACTGGCTCTCCTGCACGCTCGACTTTAACGAGGCAAAGTACAGAAACCCGATTAGAACAAAATTTAGAGTTAAAGCAAAACCTAGAGGTTTAGAGGTAAGGAAGCATGAGCTGCACGTTTTCAGCATCGCGCTCATTCACCACCGCAAGCCCCGTGAGGGTGCGCTTGCGCTTTGCAGTCTTATGCTGCAATAGGTGGTTTTTGAACGCCTTACGACGCATCAGCTTACCTGTACCACTTTTTTGAAACCGCTTAGCGGCTGCTTTGCGAGTCTTAAGCTTTGGCATGAGCTTGAAGTAGTTTTATTTTTGATTTGGCACAGTCTAAAATTTTAGCCCTTAAAGCATAAACATTGCAACTTTAGTTTGAGCAATCCTCTGCCCATAGGAGCGATCCCCGAAAACTTGACCAAAAAATGCCTAAGTCTCTACCTATTCGTTGATCCCAAAGTGGTTTATTACTATTTACAGTTGAGTCCAGATCGTTTAAAGTCCAAAGTCAAGGGTCGGAATTTTGAAATTCATGACGTCAGTTTTTCCTAGGAAAGTGCAGATTATATGCCTCACGACTGGCTAACCCCTAGCCACTTTGTCATGTTTGGACTTTTGCTAGGGTTCGCGATCGCTCACAGCGGGTTAGCAGCTCTAAGACCCTGGGGTGAGCAACGGCTTGGCGCTCGGCTCTATCGAGTTCTCTTTGCCCTCGTCAGCTTGCCTTTTGCAGGAGTGCTCATTGCCTACTTCATTAGCCATCGCTATGACGGCTTGAGGCTGTGGAATGTCCAAGGTTTTGCTGGGGTAGAGCCTCTGGTATGGGTGCTTTCGGCACTTTCATTCCTGTTTCTATACCCATCTACTTTTAATCTTTTAGAGGTGGCAGCTATCCAGAAGCCACAGGTTCATATCTATGAGACGGGGATCATTCGGATTACGCGGCATCCCCAGATGGTAGGCCAAGTTATCTGGTGCGTTGCCCATACGCTTTGGATAGGCACAAGCTTTATGCTGCTGACCTCACTAGGTCTGATCTTGCACCACTTATTTGCGGTATGGCATGGCGATCGCCGTCTGCTGGCTCGGTATGGAGAATCCTTTGAATCCTTGAGATCTCGGACTTCTGTTATCCCGTTTTTGGCGATCTTTCAAGGTCGTCAAACGCTGAAGTGGCAAGAGTTTCTCCGTCCTGCCTACTTGGGAGTAGCAGCATTTGTGTTTTTATTTTGGTGGGCACATCCCCTGCTAATTCGTGCAACTGGCGAGATAGCCTGGTAGCATGATCCCAAGCCTTTTTTAGCGATCTGTTTTAAAGCAAATCGAAATCAGAAATATAAGATTTGAAATTCAGAACTTTTTGAAATTCAGAACTACTCCTTTAGCACTCCCCATTCAATAGTTTTAATAAAAAAGAGGTACCTAATGGCGCGATCAGTAAGCCAAGCGACATTCAAGCAAGAGGTTTTAGAAGCTCCTACCCCTGTTTTGGTCAATTTTTGGGCACCTTGGTGTGGGCTGTGTCGACTGGTTGATCCCATCATTTTAGAGACTCAGGCAAACTGGAAAGGGCAGCTCAAGTTAGTTGGCGTTAATGCAGATGAGAACCTAAAACTGGTGAGCCTTTACAAGTTGACCACACTGCCAACGATTATGCTGTTCAACGAAGGGACTGCTTTATATCGCATGGAGCAGTTTCGCAGTCGGGAAGACTTCCGCACCACTTCAGCAGACCTTGGTGCAGCCTTAGAAAAAATTGTCAGTCAGTATAGTCTGTCACGCTAGACGACTCAAAGTCAGATCTATACTGAGGATCGCAAATTAATTAACTTGTAATCGTTTTTTGGAGGTACCGTGCGGCACTTCCAAGAAATGAGCTTTATTTAATCCATGCTCCTAAGGGTCAAAATTAAGAGGGTGTTTGAAAAGCCCAACTAGGGGGAGCGAAACGTTTCAGATCCCCCTAAATCCCCGTGCTGGCGCGCCGCTGCGCTAGAAAAGAGGGGGACTTTGAGTTCGGCTCCCCCCTTAAAAAGGAGGGTTAGGGGGGGATCAAACCCAGTTGACTCTGCATCAGAGGACTTGGTACACCGTAGCCTTTTTAAGGGGGGCAGGGGAGATCAACAGGTGCCTAAAGTCACAGCCGACCCCTTTTCAAACATCCTCTAAGGGTCAAAACAAGTAGCTTCGAGACAGATAGATTCGAGACAGAAACGGATCAGGGTAAATATATGGTTGAAGTCTTCAGTCACGCTTCTACGGTTCAGGTTCGCGCCGTGACAACCTCAGCAGATGCTGAGCGATTCTTAGACGTTCCTGCTCGTGTGTATGCTGGCGATCGCAACTGGGTGCCCCCTCTGCGCAGCAGTATTGCCAAGCAGTTTGCCCCAAACAATCCTTTTTTTCAGTACGGTCGGTTGCAGCAGTTTATTGCGATCGCGCCAGGTAGCGATGAAGCGATCGGGCGGATTGTGGCAGCCGTTAACGATCGCTTAGTAGAGCGGCAAGGGCACAATGTCGGCATTTTTGGCTATTTTGAATGCATTAACGACTTCAGCGTGGCGCAAGCGCTCTGGCAGGCGGCCTGTGATTGGTTACGACAACAGGGAATGACTTCGGTGCGGGGGCCAATCGATCTCTCAACTCACAACAATTGCCTCTTTTTGGTGGATGGCTTTGACTCACCCCCTATGGTGATGATGCCCTACAACCCGCCCTACTATCCGCAGTTCATTGAGCAAGATGGCTGGACGAAGGCCAAGGATGCTTATTCTTACGGTTTGCCTCTGGGAGCAGGACTGCCTAGTGAATTTGAGAAAGGCTATCGGATTGCCTGTAAGTCAGGCGTGACCTTTCGCCCTATTCACCTCAAGGGGGAAGCCTTTGAGCAGGATGTCACAAAGATGTACCACCTGTTCAATGCCTTATTTGCCAACAACTACAGCTCTACGCCTCGCACCCTAGAAGAATTCATGGATGAGGCGAAAGATCTCCAAACTCTGGTTGATCCAGATGTGTTTCCAGTTGCTGAATATCAAGGCGAAATGGTGGGCTTCTTCATGAGCCTGCCCGACTACAATATTCCGCTGAAGCAGGTCAATGGCAAGTTAAATTGGCTAGGCATCCTAAAGTTTCTCTGGTTTCGGCGGCAAATAGACCAGGGGCGAGTGATCGTCATTTGTGCCCTGCCAGAGTTTCGTCGCAAGATGGTGCCTTTGGCGCTGGTCTATTTAGGCATGCAGGGCTGTATTAAAAAAGGCAAGCCCTATCGGCGATCGGAGTTGGGGTATGTGTATGAAGACAACATGCCTTCCCGCAAGGTCGTGGAGGCAGCAGGCGGTAAAATCTGCAAAACCTATCGCATTTATGAAAAGTCTCTGGTTTAGCCTGATTTGCTCACGCTAGAAACATACACACAAGCCTTACATTAGCTTTGTTAATTGGCTTCAATTAGATGACAGTCAAGCTCCGTTCGGTATTTCGTGCTGCACTGCATTAAAACGCCGCGTCGGGTTTTAAATGGATTGGATACTAGCCCCGATCTGGCGCGCGATCGGAACACAAGGAGAAGTTGAAGCATGAAGGCTTTAGTCACAGGGGCAACAGGCTTTACCGGATCGCATCTGGTGAAGGCGTTGATTCAACGGGGTGATACGGTGGTGGCGTTAGCCCGCAAGACCAGCGATCTGAGCCGTTTACAGGGATGCGCAGTGGAATTAGCCTATGGAGACATTGGCGATCGCTCTAGCCTGGAAGCCGCTATGCAGGGGGTAGACACCGTTTTTCATGTTGCTGCCTATGTAGAACTGGGAATCGTCGATGCGGCCAAAATGGAGCAGATTAACGTTGAGGGCACCCGTGCCGTCTTAGAAACTGCCAAAGCCGCAGGAATCACTAAGCTCGTGTATTGCAGCACGATCGGCGTGTATGGCGATACGCAGGGCAAGGTGGTGGATGAAACCTTTCAGCGGACACAAACCGACTTTTCTTCAGCTTACGATCGCACCAAGTACCTGGCGCAACAGTGGGTTGATCAGGCTGCTGCCGAGGGTCTGCCTGTCGTCAGCGTCATGCCTGCGGGTATTTTTGGCTCAGACGATCCGCACTTTGGTAAGGTTCTGGATGCTTTTCTTCAGGGAAAACTCAAAGTCTGGGCTGGGGGCGATCGCATTACAGGCTTTGTCCATGTCGATGATTTAGTGGCAGCGATGCTGTTGGCCGCTGAGAAAGCGCCGACCGGAGCGCACTACATTATTTCTGCCGGAGAGCTTTCTACTCGCGAGATGTTTGAGTTTTTGAGCCAGGAAACAGGAATTCCGACACCTTGGGAAGTGCCCGAACCCCTCGTTCGGCTAGCGGGAAATCTGTTAGAACCCGTAGGCCGTTTGCTATCCTGGCAACCTCCCATCAGCCGTGAGCGGGTGCATTACATCTACGATCGCTGTGTGCGCATTGATGCGACTAAAGCAAAACAAGAGCTAGGGTGGCAGCCCCGATCGGTCGAAGAGACACTCCGTGAAGCTTTGAAGCGATCGTAGAAAGTGCGGTAAAAATGCGATCGTCATAGACAAATTTCAAAACTTGTAGCTCAATCAGTACATTTTGAGTACAGTTAAGGATAATGTTTTGGGCTGAAAGGCTATTTTTTGCCGGGGGTACGTATCCATCCCCTTAGAAAAATAGCTACCTGATTTTTTATGGAGAAACGCATCTTAGGTTTAGATCCAGGGTTGGCGATCTTGGGTTTTGGAGCAGTTTCCTGCAAAGCTTCTCAAGGACGGGATCAGCCAGAGGCGGTCTCAACGCTTGACTTTGGGGTTATTCAAACACCCGCCCATACTGACACAGGCGATCGTCTTTGCATGATTTACGACGACTTGCACAGCCTGTTAGAGCTAGTAAAGCCTGATTTGGTGTCGATCGAGAAGCTGTTTTTTTACAAAATGGGGAATACGATCGCAGTTGCTCAGGCGCGAGGGGTGGTGATGCTGGTGTTGGCACAATATCGCGTTCCTTTTGTTGAATTTACGCCTGCTCAAGTGAAACAAGCGCTAACGGGCTATGGCAATGCAGACAAAAAGGAAGTGCAGGCAGCCGTAGCCCGCGAACTGAATCTCGCTACAATTCCCAGACCTGATGATGCTGCTGATGCTTTGGCGATCGCACTGGCGGCTTGGTTTCAGTGTTAGTGACAGAGCAGCCTGAGAACAAGCTCAAAACCGCTAGGCTCATAGCCAAACCGCATACCCTAGATTTCATTGTTTTGACTCCCTTGTTTTGAGTTGAAAGTTGAGCGTTGCTGATCTTTGGGATGCGTTTTTGTTGGAGAGCCAAGCTGACTTGTAAGTTACTGAACTTGTAAGTTATTGAACTTGCGCGTAGAGAAATATTCCTCTATTTCGTTTTGCCCTGCCAACTCAACTTTTAGTGAATATTTTTAGTGAATATGTTGATAGAACATCCGCTTCACATTCTCGGCACAGAAGATATAGAGTCCTACAATGGCTGCTAACACCCAAAGAAACTTAATGGGCAATGCCTGAAATCCCAAGAACGCTGCAAGTGGGGTATAGGGAAGAACAATGGCGACAATGGCGATCGCGATCGTAGCTGAGAACAGCGATCGACTCGGTTTACTGTTAAAGATAGACTTATGGGTGCGAATAGACAGCACAATCATGGAAGCAGAGATGACCGATTCCATAAACCAACCTGTTCTAAATTGGACTGAATCCGCTTGCAACAAAAATAGCAGGACGGCAAAGGTAAGGTAATCAAAGACAGAACTCAGTAAACCAAACGTCAGCATAAAGTTGCGAATGAAGCGAATATCCCAGCGGCGGGGTTGACTGATCTGTTCTCGATCGACGCGATCGGTAGCGATCGTCAGCTCTGGGAAATCGGTGAGGAGATTGGTGAGTAAAATCTGGCTGGGCAACAGCGGCAAAAAGGGCAGAAATAGAGAAATTCCTGCCATGCTAAACATATTGCCAAAGTTAGCGCTAGTAGCCATAAAGACGTATTTTAAGGTGTTGGCAAATGTCACTCGCCCTTCTTTCACGCCTTCGACTAAGACATTTAAATCTTTTGCCATCAGCACAATATCAGCGGCTTCTTTAGCCACATCGACGGCGCTCTCGACTGAGATACCCACATCAGCCGCATGAAGGGCAGAGGCATCATTAATTCCATCTCCCAGATATCCCACAACATTGCCTGCCTTTTTGAGAGCAATGATAATCCGCTCTTTTTGGTTGGGTTCCACTTCGGCAAAGACATTGGTATTTTGAACGCGATGCATCAAGGCGGCATCGCTCAGCTTCTCTAACTCAGAACCTGTTAAAGCCTGAGGCTCTGGTAGTCCGACCTGCTGAATAATACTCATCGCTACCGCCTTGCTGTCTCCGGTAATCATCTTCGGCGTGACTCCTAGCCTCTCCAGTTCTTTGAGGGTGTCAGCAATGCCCGCTTTGGGTGGGTCAAAGAGCGCTAGGTATCCCAAAAACGTCATGTTTGTTTCATCCTCTTTGCTGAAGGAATCGCCATCAAAATTACGATAGGCTACACCCAAAACTCTAAAGCCCCTGCTGCCGAGATTTTCGGCTTGCTGATACAGCTCTGGCTGGCGATCGGCAATGGAAATTGTTTTACCCTCAGCCACCTCAACGGTTGAGCAAATCTCCAGAACATTTTTGAGTGCGCCTTTGGTCACAATCAAATGGGCATCCTGCGTCTTAAACAGGATGCTGAGGCGTTTACGATTAAAGTCATAAGGTACTTCATCGCGTTTCTCATAGCCAGAAATATCAAATGTTTGGTAGGCGAGAATTGCGGTATCAATCGGATTCGCATAACCTGATTCTGAGGCGGCATTTAGATAGGCGTAAAGCAGTACTCGATTCGCCTGTGTCGAAGTTCCGCTAAGGCTATCTTGCCCTTCTGCATCCACCGCAGAATGAATTTTCACGGCTCCTTCGGTTAGCGTCCCTGTCTTGTCGGTACAAAAGACGTTCATACTGCCAAAGTTTTCGATCGCAGACAAACGCTTGACGATCACTTGCTTTGCCGCCATTCTCTTTGCCCCACGCGCCAGATTAACGCTGACGATCGCAGGTAAGAGCTGGGGCGTTAGACCCACGGCTAGCGCTAGAGAAAACAGAAAAGATTCCAGTACGGGGCGATCGAGGTAGACGTTGGCGACAAAGATCAGAACCACCAAAATCAGCGTGACTTCCATGAGGAAGTAGCCGAATTGGCTCAGTCCCCTTTCAAATTCTGTCTCAAGCGGTCTGAGCTTTAGGCGCTCCGATACTTTGCCAAATTCTGTTTCTTTTCCGGTATGAACAACGACGGCTTTGGCTGTTCCGCTAATGACATGCGTGCCTAAATAGAGGGAATTTGTGCGTTGGCTGAGTCCTGCCTCAGCAGACAATACGCTGCTGAATTTGTTCACCGGATAGGTTTCTCCAGTGAGTGCGGCTTCATCAACTGACAAATTTTTTGACTCTAAAATCAGGCAGTCCCCTGGAATGTTTTTCCCAGCGCTTAATAACACAATGTCACCCGGAACCACCTCCTGACTGGAGATTTCTTGAGCTTCGCCCTCTCTCAAAAGCGTTGCCTTAACTTGCACCAATGCCAAGAGTTTAGTGACAGCATTTGAGGCTCCTCGCTCTTGCCAAAAGCCTAACAGTCCACTAATAAGAACGATCGCTAAAATGATCAAAGCCGATGCTGCATCTTGAAGAAAAATTGACAGCACCGCAGCAAAAATTAGAATCAAGATAATTGGACTTTTGAACTGATTGAGTAACAGCATCCAGTCGCTGGATTTACGCTTTTGTTTGAGGGTGTTTGCGCCGTACTCGATCAGCCGTTGTTTCGCTTCTTGACGGCTTAACCCTGCAATCGTAGAGTGCGTCTGCCGCAGCACTTCATCCTGGGACAAACTCCAAAATTTGGCGAGTTGAGGATTCATCAGTTTGAGGTTGGGGGTGAATCACTTTGAAATTTTGCTGGGCAGCATTACCTAGAAGCGATCGCCTCTCCTGCGGCCTGCCAACCCTTAAAGCTGGGCGGAAATCCTCGCACATTCTCGTAGCCCAAAAGATGCAGCGTCATGACTCCCATTGCCGAGCGATAGCCAGAGGAGCAGTACAGTACCACAGGGCAATCATGCGGAATTTGCGCTAGGTTATGCGCCAATGTTCGGAGTGGAATCGTGATGGCGTTGGGGATATGACCTGACTGATATTCAGAAGGTTCTCGCACATCCACCAGCAGAGTTTGAGGGTTTTCCAACTGGGTTTTCAACGCTTCGACAGTGGCGATCGTGTAATAATTTGCTGGAATTGAGGTGAGAAAGCGATCGACTTGTGATTCTAAATCGAGTCGTTGAGGCAATGCTTGCATGCTGCTTTGAGGAATGGCGTCAATCTCCATAAGAGGTGCAGCGAAGACTGAGCTTTGCCCAACGTCAACTGAGAGAGATACCCATGGAAAGAATCCCAATAACAAAACCTGAATTGTTCTCTGAAACATCGTGAAATTCTCCTGAACGCGATTTACCCGGTTAGAAGATGGACGAAAAGTGCCAATAGTTTTTTACTGTTCTCTTTTCTACTATTCTCGGTGTCTGGCGTTTGATTTATTGTGTAAGTTGATGAACTACGATATGAATCGTCAACTCAACCTATAAGTCGGTGGGTGGAATGAGTTATAGGAGGGATTAGCGATCGCGTAACCCATGCAGTCTTTGGATCACCCTGCGGGAAGCAAGCTACATGCGTTAACCCAACTAGGTTTTGTCCTTAATGCGTCCCGGCTGCTTAGCCCAAGCTGTAGCTTATTCCTCTGAGGACATTTTGGAGAGCGCCCAGAGCACGCCTCCAAAAATGTCTAAACCCGATGATTATGGCTATAAAAAACTGGCTGACTCAAAAATTGAATCAGCCAGGAGAAAATTGTAAAAAGGCAATGGCGTGAGTTTGTAGCCTCACGCCTCCTGCCTCCTTAAGCCTCGATTACCACGCGCAAATTGCCTCGCTTGCGCACTACCCGACAGGCGGTTGCCGACTCCGATCGCTCTTCGGGTGAATCGCCCTCCCGCACAAATTCCAGATCCACTAAGGTTGATCCGACGCGGAAATTCTTCAGAGACAGGTGCTCAATAGAGGCCGGTAAGGCTGGATCAATAATACGCAAGTGGTTTCCAGGCGCGTCTGGCACCAAATTGACCATCACCTGAATGAGCTGAAAGATCGTACCCGTTGCCCAAGCCTGGGGAGAGCAGGCTACCGGATAGCGCACTGGCTCAATGTGGTCGCGCTCATAGCCGCAAAACAGCTCTGGCGGACGTTGATAAGGCTGATGCATGGTCATATCAATCAGCCCTTGGCTTACCTCCAAGGCTTGCTCGACGTGACCGAGCGATCGCAGTCCCAAGGTCGTCATGCCGTTATCATGCGGCCAAACCGAGCCAACATGGTAGCCCATAGGGTTGTAAGCCGGAGAAAGGCTGCTGAGGGTGCGAATACCCCAGCCATTGAACATATCAGGCGCATGCAGCCGCTCTGCGACGCTCTTGGCGCGCTCAGGCAGAAAAATTCCCAAGTTCAAGCAATGCCCCGGATTAGAGGTAATGCTGTCTACCTGTTTGCCCTCGCCATCTAGCGCCAGGGCACAGAAATCTAAATCAGCTACCCAAAAATCTCGATTAAAGCGAATCTTGAGCTGCCGCGCTTCTTCCTGCCAGCGATCAGCTAAATCAATCCGCTTTTTGAGACGGGCAATTTCGCTAAGGCGGATCTTCGCGGCATAGACATAGCCCTGCACTTCACAAAGCGTAATGGGGCCTTTGGCTTGGGTGCCATCTCGATAGACAATGCAGTCGCCTGAGTCTTTCCAGCCTTGGTTCATCAGCCCCCGTTCCGATCGCCGATCGTAGCTGAGATAGCCTGTCTTCTGCATATTGCGATCGATCCAGCTCATGGCCGCTAAGGCACTGTCCCACAGCTTGTCTAGCGTTGCCTGGTCATAGGTCCAGGCATAGTATTCGGCATAGAGCATGATCCACAGGGGCGTTGCGTCTACGGTGCCATAGTAGGGCGTATGGGGAATTTCGTGGCAGCGCGCCATTTCTCCCAAACGCAGCTCATGCAAAATTTTCCCTGGCTCTTCTTCTTTCCATTCGTCATCGACTTTGCCCTGATACTGCGCCAACACCGTCAGCGTTTCGCGGGCGATCGCCGGATCTAAAATCAGCGTTTGGGAGGCCGAAATAATGGAGTCGCGCCCAAACAAAGTGCAAAACCAGGGTACGCCTGCTGACAAAATCTTGCTCTGCTCAAAGGTTTGACGCAGCAGATAGATGTCATGCTCTGCCCGCTCAATCACTTGATTAAAGGCGCGATCGTTAGAGCGAATTTGGGTAATGGAATTGCGCCACTCTTCTTCTTCTTGAGACTCAGCCGCCTTGGCCTGCATCAGCGTCAGAGGAGCATTCACCTTAGAAACAGGACGGCTGTTGGTCAGCGTTTCTAGCCGATAGCCAATGCGTTCGGTTGTGTGCGGCTCTAGCTCTAGCTGCCAAACGGCAGTGTACCCCTTGAAGAGATCAGGCAACCGATATAAGAACTGGATATGAGACTCCATGACATCTCCATCCAATCCTTGGTAGCCCATTGTCAATTCGGCGGGCGTCGAGTAAAGCACTGGAGGGGAGAGAGCGACCTCGGTCGCTATGTCAGGAGAATCAATCAAAAATTCGCCTTTGGCATCTATAACCTGTTTGGCTGACGGATCGGCCACGACGCGCCGCAGCAGCCGTCCTTTGCCTTTGCGGCTAAAGCCTCGGATCTCAAACAGATCCATAAAGTCGGCATCGAAGCTGAGGGACAGCTCAAACTTCATTGTCCTTGTGCTGTAGTTGGTCAGGGTAGTTTCTTCAAACAAACCGCCATTCAGCGCAATTTCTCGCTGGATACCAATAGTCTCAGCCGGGATGCGATCGTCATCAATCCGGGGGTTGGCACAGAGTACCGAAAGGGCAAACCCCTTGTGGGCATTGCTGCTGAGCAGTACAGGCAATCGTCCTTCAATTTGCAGCTCAGAGCGACTTAAAAATCGAGTATCTCGACCAAACAGCCCCATGCTGTCGATCGATCCATTGCCCAAGCATCCAGAAATGTTGCCGAGAGTATCGGTAATTAAAAACAGATCGTCGTCTTTGAGGGTCAAGGTAACGTGAGATTGATCAGTCGGGCTTGGACAAGCCCATTCTGAAATAGGCAATTGCTCTGCTGGGACAAAAACCCTACCATTCAATTCGATAATATCTTGCATGATTTCTTCTTGTAAGACTTCCCATCTTGGATCTTAGTTTCAGTCGATCGCAACTGCTTTCAATGTGTCTTGGGTGCATCTTGTCGCTAGGGGAGCAAATATTTTTAGTGATGAGAGAGTGAGATGATGTCGGGGAGTGAACAACGGCGATCGCATCATCCCATCCTCCTGCTCTCATAACATTTAGAGGCTCCTCCAACTGCCAGATGCACCCAGGTGTCTTCCAAGATCAACCGAGGATTATAGAGCAATTTACCTGAAAGGTTTTTTTGAACCCATAAGCGAATTGTTCAAAAATCTTTGGCTCTATGAAGTTGCAGTCCTTAGAGCTTGATGGCGCTCGCCGTAAAACTGCAACCTACTGAGGTTAAGAAGTTCTAGCAAGAGGTTCAGCCAAGGAGGCTATCTTTGGCAACTCTCGGTTGGATAACGATTGTTCTGACAACTCTCGTCCCATCCCAAAGGAAGGATGCATAATAGATTGCGCCAGTAGACGACGATAGAGATCGCTGAGCTGAATGGCAACCCCTGTCCAACTAAAGTTTTCTTGTACTCGCATTGTGGCCTGCCGCTGAAGCTTTTTTGCCCAGATAGCATCGGTGAGAATGCGATCGATCGCCTCTGAAAAAGCGGTTTCATTTTGAGGTGGCACCAATAAGCCTGTTTCTTCGGGCACCACTGTAAACTTCAATCCGCCCACATCTGAAGCCACAACCGGAGTGCCGCAGGCCATTGCCTCGATCGCCACCAACCCAAACGGCTCGTAGTGGCTGGGAATGACGCAAACATCGGCTGCCGTGTAGTAGGTGGGCAGCATGTCATGTCCGATCCGTCCGGCAAATGTCGTCTGCTCTGTCAGTCCTAGCTCTTGCACCAGGTGTTCAATGCGCGATCGCTCTAATCCGTCTGGTTGTCCTGGTTCGCTGCCGCCTACAATGACCAACCGCAGGCGCTCTGCTGCTATCGGATCGGTTGTTCTATGTTTTAGGGCTGCGAAAGCTCGTACCAGCGTCTCAATTCCCTTGCGCGGATCAAACCGTCCCACATAGAGAACCACCCGATCGTCTGAACCAATACCCAGACGCGATCGCGCCTCTGGCTTAGACATGATGCAGAAATTGCTAATATCTGTGCCGCAGGGAATAACCTCTACATAGCCTTTTTGGGAAACCAAAGCACGTAAATACTCTCGCTCTTGTGGGCTGGTTGCCACCACACAATCTGCTTCTTCCAGGATTTGGCGCTCAACATCCATGCGGGTTTGGGCAATGGTGGGACGAGCGATCGCCTGGTATTTAACGGCTCCTAAAGAATGGTAGTTATGAATCACCTGAATATTGCTGAGCTTCCGTAGCTCTAGCCCAATCCAGGCCGACATCCAATAGTGGGTATGTACCAACGGATAATTTGTGCCTTCCCGCGTTTGAAACTTTTGAAACGCCTCAACAAACTGCGGTAGGTATTGAAAGAGCTGATCGCGTGGGATAAATTCTTCTGGCCCTGCCACGAGTCGAATGGTGCGGCAGTAGGGTGAGTGCTCGACAATAGTTGGGTCGCTAGCACGGCTCTTGCGGGTAAACATATCCACTTGCCAACCTAGCTTTGCTAGGGCTTCACCCACTTGGCGAACATAGACATTCTGACCGCCCGCCTCCTCTTTACCAATCTCCGCAGCCGGATCGCCATGATCTGAAATCAGCGCAATTGCTTGTCGGGCAGGAACTCCTGACACAGGAATTTTGGGAGCCGTGGCAGTTGCCTTTGTGGCAGCGCAGACTTGAACATTGGGAACTAACTTAAAAGATTGTGCAATTGCGTTCGGCATACCTTAACCTCAATCACTTCACCGCATCAACTGGAAACCAGTTGCATTTCAAAAAACAGACGGCAAGCCCAGGGCTGGTTCTAGAGCGGACTATCGGGGTTGATTTTTACTGCGTGAGTCTTTGGAAAAATCAACTTCATCCGTACATAGACTAGAGCGACACCTGAGCGTTGCCTTAGTTGACTCAACTAGCTGGCTAGACTAATTCACTAAACTGACATCGCGCCGAGAGTAACCATTGCGGCTAAACCGCTCCTCTAACAGCTTGCGGTAGACTGCTTCATAGCCATCTGCCATTTGCGTAACGCTAAAGTGATTGGAAGCATACTCGCGGCAGGCTAGGCGATCGAGACTCGCGACTTGGTCAACGGCCTCAATGCATTCCTCAAGGGTGTCGCACAAAAAGCCCGATACGCCCGGTCGAATGACTTCGGGGGTAGAGCCAAGGCGCATGGCAATGACCGGGGTTCCAGCCGCCATAGATTCTGTCATGACCAACCCAAAAGGCTCTCGCCAAGTGATGGGAAAGAGGGTAGCGATCGCCCGACCCATCAGATTATTCTTCTGTTCATGGTTTGCTTCACCCAAAAACTGGATCTGCTCTCCATCCACATGCGGCTTGATTTCTTTCTCAAAAAACTCTGCATCTACCACATCGATCTTGCCTGCCATTTTTAGCGTCAAGCCTGTTGCTTTGGCAATGGCGATCGCATGGTGTGGGCCTTTTTCAGGAGACATTCGCGCTAAGAATGCTAAATAAGGTGGCTCATCAGGCTGCGGGAAGAACTTGTGGCTGCTAACGTCAATGCCGTTGTAAACAGTTGCAACACAGTTTAAATCGAGATCGTGATCTCGCTGCGTATTGGAAATGCTGACATAGGGCTGCGCTTTAGCATGAGAAAACATTTTGCGGTTGTCTGGCGTAAATACCCCATGAAGTGTATGCACTGTGGGTGTTTTTACCAGCTTTGTATAAGGCAGCGCTACACAACCCATATGAGAGTGAATGACATCAAATTCATCCGCTCGTTCGTAGACTTGACTCATTTGCAGCATTTCATAAATGCCGTATTCTTTGACGGACGAATCCAGTCGCAAAGCCTGAGGATGAATCGATTCCAGCTTGGCTAGCGTGATGGAATCACCAGAAGCAAATAACGTAACATCATGTCCGCGCCGAACCAGCTCGTCTGTTAACAAGCTCACAACCAGCTCAATGCCACCATAAGCTGGAGGAGGAACGCGTTCCCATAACGGAGCAACTTGTGCAATTCGCATTATTATTCTCCACGACTAAATATTTACGATTTAGGAATATTTATTTTTCTACCCGCACCTTCAATTAACTCGATCGCTAAAGGTTTCCGAAACCCTCTTTGGAGAGATATTGACTATACCACACGAGAGAGAATGTCTCGGATGACGCTATGGGTATAGGCACACACCCGTAAATTGCAGCCTATGCTACAAAAAAGAAATCAATGAATGAACAGGTAGGTGAACTTTTTAACGAACGGATTGTATGAGTTCCTGTATGAATTCTTGTATGACTTGTATGAGTAGACTTTGATAGATGGATGTTCTAAGACATATCCTAGTTATGTCAGTGGCAATGCAAGTATCTCGCCCACGCGAACAAGACTCACGTAAGCGAGACTTAAATGAGTTAAATGAGTCTTTACCTCTTTACCAATCTTGCCGATCGCAGTTCCCTTGCTCATGTGTAGGTAAAGATTCTTTCACAGGAGAGTTAAGAAACTCACTTGATAACTCTGTAAATCTGCAAGCCCATCTGCGAATCTAGAGCTGCAAAACTAGGACATGGCCGATGGCTTATCTGGTCGGCTGCATCTGAGATGGCTGCATCAAGGCAGGTTGCTAGCGAAAGTTAAGCACTTAGAAGATTTAGGTATAAAAAAGCGAAAATTATGCCGCAGTCAAGGGACAGGTGATAGTTCTGAAATAGGCATGAAACCGAGTAGAAGGTATTCGCCGGATTTTATTAGCCGGATTTGATGAAACTTGCGATCGTAGGTATTAAACTGAGTTTGTCAGGGTACTGCCGCAAGGATAGCTAGATATGACCAATCCGCCACCTGTTGAGCCTAGACCCTCGCGCAATCGTGACCTTGGCTTCGACGATGCCATTGCGATGCTGATTGCCTTTGGCACAATCGGCGCAGTTTTGTGGTGGGGACTGAACCAAAAGGGCGCAGACTTAGCTCAGGGAGTACAAGTGACCCCATCTGCGGAAGCAGGTTCTGTGTTTGAGGGGCTAACGGTTCCTGAAGGCGAGGCTAGTCAAGCCTCTGGAATCACCTCTTCTGCCGATCAGGCTGCTGCTCAGTCTGCGGGTCAATCCGGACTATCGCCTCAGGTTCCCCGATCTGATTTGGTTCCTGCTCCTAACAATCCAACTGCGGTTGCCCCTGTCATCATTGCTCCTGCGGTTGTACCTGGGCGAATTCCTGCATCTTCTGCTGCCATTGCCCCCCCGTCCGAACTCGTGGTGCCAGCAGCACAAGCAACCCCTGTCGAATTTTCGGATGTAGCCGCAGATTACTGGGCACGTCCCTTTATTGCAGCTTTAGCACAGCGCGGCATCCTAACGGGATTCTCAGACGGCACGTTCAAGCCCGATGAACCCGTGAGCCGATCGCAATATGCAGCTCTGATTGAAACGATTTTTCAGACAGATGCCGCCCAAAACCCGATCGCCTTCAACGATATTCCAGAAGGCTTCTGGGCGACTCCGGCCATCAACACTGCTGTAAAGACTGGCTTCATGAAGGGATTTCCTGAAGGTACCTTCCTGCCTGATCAACCTATCTCGCGCGTTCAGGTACTAGCTTCGCTGGTTAATGGCTTAAAGGTGTCTCAGCCCGCCTCTCCGACAGATGTGGTTAAGCTTTACCAAGACAGCGCTCAGATTCCGGCTTGGGCAGTGCCCGCTGCCGCTTCAGCAACCCAAGCGGGCATGGTTGTAAATTATCCTGTTCGAGATGTCCTCAACCCCAATCAGCCAATTACCAGAGCCGAAATATCGGCGGTTGTGCATCAGGCTTTGGTGGCGGCGGGTAAGCTAGATCCCATTCCTTCTGATTACATTGTGCGACCCTAATGTTAGATTTTGAGCAAGTTTCTCTGGTTCAACCGGCAACCTTGGTGACGATCGCCACTGAAGCCGTCCTGAAAGATAGCATTATTACCCTGTTGAAGAATCTCAAGGTAAAAAGCTACACGATCACGGACGTTTCGGGTGAAGGACGCTGCCCTAGATTGGTAGAAGTGCCGTCGGGCGAGGGGACTGAAACTGCGACAGAAACTAAAGTTGAGACGCACATCGCAACACCTATCGAGATTCGAGCGATCGTCTCTCAAGATCTATCAAACGTGATTCTTTACACGCTCAAAGAGTATCAGCATGAGTTTGCGATCGTGGCCTATCGTCAGGCTGTAGAGGCGTTAGGAGAGTATTAATTCTCTTCTCGTAGCTATAAGCTGTATTTACAGCGGTTAGGACGGAGAAATTTTTGAGGGTGCGCTCTGCATGCCCTCAAAAATTTTTTCGATCGATCGTCCGATTAAGGTTTAGGTGGCTGCAAAAAAGCGTTCACGCAAGCTCTCGATCGAGAAATTTATTATTGAGAGATTTACTGAGGCGGATCTTTGTCAGAACTGGGGCGATCGGGCACATACTCAATCAGGTCAAAGGGGGTGCAGTCCAGATGGGTGCAAAGCGCATTCAGCATATCTCCACCGATACGCGGCATTTTGTCCTGATTTTTGAGAGAGGAGATGGCGTTGGGATGAACACCAATAAATTCGGCTAGGCGCTTGTTCGTCATACGCTGCCTCGCCATAATTTCTCTTAATCGCCAGCGAACGGTCAATTTCTAGATCTCACAAAGATGAGCAAAACTTGTGGTTACAGGAAGTAGGGCTAGAAGTAGATAAAGGCTCACAGACCAGTGTCTGACTTTTTAGATACATGGTCGAACTGTGTGATAATATCTATCTAACTAGCAAGCCAGTGCGTCCCCTGGAAAGTTCTGCACTGGCTCTAGCTCCAACTTGCACTGGAGACAATTTATTATGACCTATGAACGTCGCATCAAGCGATGGGTTGTCGTGCGAATATTGCCGAGTTTGCGGCATATCGATATTGCCAGGTTTTACAGATTCTCAGATGCCGAAGGCTATGCTCAAGTCTTGCGGCAGCTTAACCCTCAGCATCAGTATGAGGTGATGTTTGATGGCGGAGAAAGATAGGCGATCGAGGTGTTTATGACTGCCCATCTCCGCTGGAATGGCTATGAATTTTAAGTGTCAAACTATCGCGGAGGGGTCTGTGGTGGCACACTCTGTAGTGGCACACTCTGTTGCGGGGCGCTTTGCTGCGGGGCAGTTTGCTGTGGGACGTTCGGCTGTGGTGTACTCTGTGGTGCAGTTTGCTGTGGCGCACTCTGTGATGGCACACTCTGGGGTGGCGTACTCTGTGGTAGCGCATTGATGACACAGTTAAGCGTCCGCAAAGTCGCTGTCGCGGCATAGTTGCGCTGGGCTTCGGCATTGGGCACAAAATTGCTGCCGATCTCGTTGTAAGGCGATGCCACACCACAGTAGGTAGACATGGCTGTGATTAACGCCGCCCCCCAATGTCCCGAAATATCAGTAAATGTTTGGGGTGCTTGGGTAGAAGGCAGATCGGGGCCAAGACCTCGCAGCGATCGCCCATATTCGGCTGTGCGGCTCAAGATGGCCATCATCTCGGCGCGAGTAACGGGCTGCGTCGGACGAAAACTGCCGTCTTCATAGCCGCTGACAATGTTATTGGCTTGGGCAAACTCAATTTTGGCTGCGCTCCATCGGGTCATCTCTACATCCCTGTAGGGAGCCGATGCCGCCGCAGTGGGCACATTGATCGTGACGCCTGGAATCAGCTTGAGAGACTCCAATGCCATCGATACGATCTGCTCACGGGTGAGCGATCGCTGAGGGCGGAACGTGCCATCCTCAAACCCAGCGACAAAACCGAGCTGAACCGCTTGCTGAATCTCTGCGGCATAGACATCACCCCCCACATCTCTGAAGGTGAGAGTCGTAGGCGACGTTGGAGGTGCCACGGGCTGCGTTCCGGGAGCAGCGATGACATAATCTGGCGGGAACGAGCCTTCATAGGTCAGGTAAATATGTCCGAGGGGGCGATCGTCCAGCACGCGTCGAGTAAACCGCCAGCCAGGATTCAGCTTAATTTCAGCAAAATCTGTAGTCAGACCATTGGCATGACCGATGTCAAACTCAGGATTAGTACATTTCCGGCGATCGGGATTGAAGCAGCCAATGGGGTCGCCCACCAGCACTATATCTTGATTGCGGCGAATGATGCGAACGCTGTAAAACAGCCCCATATCTTGACCATTTGCCCGGATAGAGTAGCCGTTGGCATCCAGGCTACGCCCACAAATTCCAGAGAAGTCAAAAGTCCGTAATACCGGGTCAATTACAACAGGCATTCCACCCAAAACATTCCAGCAGGGGCGAGTGTCGCTGACTTGTTCCACAATGAGCAGTTGATGAGCCGTTCCACCCGAATAGGGAGCGGCGATCGCAATGAAGCGAGTTTGATCAACCTCCTGCTGTTGAAATGCGGCGGCAAGAGCAGAGGAGGCTGTCCAAGCGGTGCTTAAGGTAGCGAGCGCAACCGCAGTGAGGCGTTGAAGTAACAGGTTCATACCAACAAAAATTCCAGCGACTTGACAAGCAATAAGCAATCACAACGTTAATCGAGAACCTTCCAGCCTTGAAGCTTAGCGATCAGTTTGTCAGAAGTCAACCGCTTCAATCAGGTAGACCCCAACGACCGTTCCAGGCGGGCGACGATCGAGGGGCGATCGCTGAACACCCAAATCCATCAGCACTTCTGGAGGCAAATTTAGAGCATCTGCGTCCGTCGGCAACAGCGATCCGCAGCTATAGGCAGGACTAAACACTTTGATTTCACCCTGCATTTGCTGCACGAGATCGCGGGCGATCGCCAGACCTAGCCCCGTTCCCGGAATATCAGTCGCAGCCTGTACTCCACGATAGTGGCGCTCAAACAAATGCGCTAGATCTTGAGGAGGAATACCCGGCCCGTTATCTAGGATAGCGATCGTCTGCCGCTTACCCAATTGAGTCATTGCGGGTTGTGACTCTACCCTCACGCTGACCTTACCGTTTGCTGGGGTGTACTTGAGGGCATTGTCTAGCAAATTGCTTAGCACCTCTTGTAGCGCCCGCGAATCCATTTTTACAGGAGGTAAATGCTCAGGAATCGCGATGCTTAGCTCTAGCTGACGGTCTTGTGCGATCGCCTTAGCCGACTCCAGCAGAGGACTCAGCACTTCCGCAATCAAACGGGTTTCTAAGCGAATAGCTCCAATCAGTAGATTGCTTCCCGACGCATGAGTTTTCGAAGCGCTATTCCCCAACCCACTCGCTTCTGAGGTATTACCCTCAGCACCCGCACTGAGCAAAGGTGGCGCATAGCGCGTCACTTCTGAGTGCAGCGTCTCTGCATTTTCAGACTCAGCCGCGCTGAGCAAGAGCCGCAGATCCGCCTCATCCAGATCAAGCGCGGCATCAAACTGCTTCAGCAAATCCTGAAGGCGATCGCTCTCTCGCACAATGCCCTCTGCCGCAGTATGGTTGGCATCTTCTGGGCGAATGCGTCTGGCAAGCAGTTTCCCGAAGGTACGCATCGCAGTCAAAGGATTGCGAAACTGATGCAGTAAATTGTCGAAGAGATCGCGTCGCTGTTCGCGTAACAGCCGCTGCTGTCGTGAATCTTGCAGCAGCCATTGCGATCGCTGATCGAGCACACAACCCAGCGCCAAAGCCTTAGCAATTTGCTCAATTTGCTCCTGCTCAAGCTCTGTCCAAGCGCGATCGGCTCTTGCCGTCACCAGCAAACCCATTACCACCTCTTCGTGAATGATGGGCAAAACCACTTGCTGCTGTCGCGAGAGTGCCTGCTCAGCTGCCTCTAGAGGCCGTGAACCTGCGTAGCTAGAGCCATAATTGCTGTAGCCAGACTCTGGATAGGTCGGCAGCAATGTAAACTGAGGCAAGGTTCTAGAAGGTTGGAGCGATCGCACTTCAGCATTGCCCCTAGCGCTGCCCCGCGACAGCAGAGAAAAAATTTGCTCCTCACCCCAACCCGCCACAGCTTCGGGATAGGCCACCACAGGCACCATTTTTGTATCCGCCACCTCTGTCAATTCTTCAGTCAAGTAAACAATGCTCAGAGCCGCTCCAAGCCCTTGGGTGAGCAAAGCCACCTGCGACTGACAAAGTGCAACAAATTCGGTACTGGCAGGCATCAACATGCGACAGGCTAACCTGGCTCTAAAAAACGTTAACTCAACGGCGCTGATTCACGCTGATTCACAGTGACAATTCACGGTGCTAACTCAACGGTAACTTGAGCGATCGACTCTGCAATAAAGCTTTGCAAAAACTATTGAAATAACCGCTGCTAAAGTTAACACTCCCCATCCAGATCCAACATTTGACTTTGTAGCCTACACTACGTAATATAGAGTATCTTTAGATTTTGTTTCAAAAGTTTAAAGGAAGTTGAAATTAAAGTTTTAAGTCGGTATACTTTGCACGGTCTGGATTTTGTAACGATGGTTACAGAGAACCTGTTCTGGTAACTTGTAGACACGCTCGGAGGTGGGTTAGGTTGGCAAGAAGACGCAAGCGCAAAAGTCGTCGTCGGTTAGAGGGTCGCCGCATCCTAGAATTGGTGCCTCAATACAGCATCGAGAGCGGTGAAGATAAACCTGTGACTGCTGCTCGTAAGTTTATTCAATCTGAGGGCATTGCACCACCGGCACTTTTGCTGGTGAAGCGCAATGAGCATACCACGGATCGATACTTCTGGGCAGAGAAGGGGTTGTTCGGAGCACAATACGTTGAGGAAAATCATTTTCTATTCCCAAGTCTAAGGGTTCCAGAAGATGAAGAAGTCGATACCCCTCTGGCAGTCTCAGCTCGCTAACTGTGCCATAGGTTAAGGAGCTGGCTCTGCGACATTTTCAGCCTTACGTTTGCCTCTTAGTATTCTAGACATCACTTTATTGAATTCATTTATTGATATCAGTACTGATGCATTGGTGTTTTACTGAGATAGGTCGCCACAAAAAGGTCAAACTGTCTGGGCTAAAGATGAGAACTAGTCTAGTTCATGAATCTGGGTTTTAGCATCGAGCTGATGTGCTGGGCGTTACTTAGGTATCGAAAGCAATTGAATATTTGAAGCAAAGAAGCGAGGTCAGTTTGATCTCGCTTCTCTGTATTTAGGCTCAAAATTTAGGCTCAAATTTAGAGTCGAGTCGATATTTTCTCAAATTAACCGTACCGAAAACCCCGGTTTTTTCTACCCTAATGCAGCGGAGACTTGAAGAGATAGACCTATAGAATTTAGATACAAGAATTTAGGTACAAGAATTTAGGTACAGATGCGATGCTGTGGCGAATTGCCCTGTCAAAACAGACAGCACTCAATAAGGCAGCGCCAGAAGAACACCCGAATTAGGAGTAAAGAACATGAACCAAATTAAGACGCTAGGGCTATTAGGACTGCTAAGTGGACTTTTTGTAGGTATTGGCTACTACCTGGGTGGATCTAGCGGCGCATTAATGGGGCTGGTATTTGCAGGTGCCACCAACCTGTTTTCTTGGTATTCATCCGACAAGATAGCGCTGGCCGCCTACCAAGCACAGCCCCTAGAGCCGACCGACGCACCTGAACTCTACAACATGGTGAAAAAGCTGTGCGATCGCGCAGAACTCCCCATGCCCCAGCTTTACTTAATCCCCACCGAGGGCGCAAACGCCTTCGCCACCGGACGCGACCCGCAACATGCTGCAGTTGCCGTCACCCAAGGCATCGTCAACATGCTGCCCACCGACGAGCTAGAAGCCGTCATAGCCCATGAGCTGACCCATGTCAAAAATCGGGACACCCTGACCCAAGCTGTCGCCGCAACCGTTGCAGGTGCCATTTCCTATCTAGCGCAAGTGCTGCAATTTGGAGCCATGTTTGGTGGCATATCGCGAAACGATCGCGAAGGCGGCGGCAACCCGATCGCCCTGATTGCCACCATCTTTTTAGCTCCTCTAGCCGCCAGCGTCATCCAAATGGCCATCTCCCGCACCCGCGAATTTGAAGCCGACGCTGGCTCCGCCCGCATCACCGGCAACCCTCGCGCCCTCGCCCGCGCCCTGCAGCGCCTAGAAGCCAGCGCTAAGCAAATGCCGTTAGCCGCAAATCCCGCCTTCGAGCCACTTCTCATCGTCAACGCCCTGCCCAAACAAACCTTCGGCAGCCTATTCTCCACCCATCCAACCACAGAAGCCCGCATCGAAAACCTGCTCAGGATTGAGCAAGAACTCACCGCACAATCCGGCAAACTACCCGAATCTCCCCTCAGCTTATAGAAAACCCAAAACTCTACATTCGCCAATGACTCTCTGATGATGAGGTGGGCAGTGCCCACCCTCTGTTTTCCAGAGTATTTTTGAAACTTAATTTTTGAGACTTATTTTCTAGCTTTCTAGAACTCCTTAGAATCCGTCTCGACCCATTGACACCCGATCGCCCATTAATGCGTTCGCGCAGCGTTCCTGAAGGGAATAGCGACCCCAGCCAACCATCCCTAGACTCATGCGGAGGGGTTGTAGGGGACGTGCCCGCCCCCTGCCGGGGGTTTGGGGGAGGCCCCCAAGGCTGTTGGCTGACCCCCAAGGCTGTTAGCTATTTCCAGCCCCGCTCATCATCCACAAACCAACCCTCTACCCAAGATTCAGCTCATCCCCACCCATAGAAGGATTTTTGTTTCATGACTCACCCCTTCCCC
This sequence comes from Oscillatoriophycideae cyanobacterium NC_groundwater_1537_Pr4_S-0.65um_50_18, assembly GCA_016208305.1. Classification (GTDB taxonomy): domain Bacteria; phylum Cyanobacteriota; class Cyanobacteriia; order Elainellales; family Elainellaceae; genus Drouetiella. The sequence continues at coordinate 318,192 of JACQYI010000006.1, forward strand.
AGATAGAATAAGGCTGATAACCAGCCATTCTCTATCCCATTAGCCTTCTATGCGTACTCACTACTGCGGTCAACTACGAGCCGAACATGTTGGACAAACCGTCACCCTGTTTGGTTGGGTCGATCGTCGTCGTGATCATGGCGGCGTCATATTTATAGATTTGCGCGATCGCTCCGGCATTTCCCAGATTGTCAGCGACCCCGAACGCACCCCAGAGTCTTACCTTCCCGCCGGAGACTTACGGAACGAATATGTCGTCAAAATCACAGGTCGCGTTACCCAACGGCCACCCGACTCCCTCAACCCCCGCATTCCCACGGGCGAAGTCGAAATCTATGCCGACCAGATCGAACTTCTCAACGCCGTCCGTAAGCCCCTACCCTTCCAGGTCTCCGTCTCCGAAACCGAGTCAGTTCGAGAAGAGCTACGCCTAAAATACCGCTACCTCGACCTGCGGCGAGAGCGCATGAGCCGCAACTTGCAACTTCGCCACCAGGTCATTAAAGCCATCCGGCGCTTTCTCGAAGATCAAGAGGGCTTCATGGAAGTAGAAACCCCGATCTTGACGCGATCGACTCCCGAAGGTGCCAGAGACTACCTCGTTCCTAGCCGCGTCAATCCCGGTGAATTTTACGCCCTGCCGCAATCGCCCCAGCTCTTCAAGCAGCTCTTAATGGTGTCAGGATTCGATCGCTACTACCAAATTGCCCGCTGCTTTCGCGACGAAGACCTCAGAGCCGATCGCCAGCCTGAATTCACGCAGCTCGACATGGAAATGAGCTTCATGAACCAGGAAGAAGTCATTGCCCTTAACGAAAAGCTCATTTGCCATATCTTCAAGCAAGTCAAAGGCATTGATCTCCCCTGCCCCTTCCCCCGCCTAACCTACGCCGAAGCCATGAACCGCTACGGCTGCGACAAACCCGACACCCGCTATGGGCTAGAACTGGTAGATGTCTCCGACCTGATGCAAGACTCCGGCTTTAAAGTGTTCTCAGGAGCGATCGCCAGCGGTGGTGTCGTTAAAGTCCTGCCCATTCCAGGCGGCAACGCAGCCATTTCCAACGTCCGGATTAAGCCAGGTGGCGATCTATTTAAAGAAGCATCTGAGGCCGGAGCCAAAGGACTCGCCTATATTCGCGTGCGAGAAAACGGCGAAATAGACACCATCGGTGCCATCAAAGACAACCTCAGCGAAGCGCAAAAGCAGGAATTGCTCAGCCGTACCGGAGCCACCGAAGGACACCTGCTGCTGTTTGGAGCTGGAGACTCCCCTACGGTGAATAAGACGCTCGATCGCATTCGGCAGTTTGTTGCCCGCGAACTTCAGCTCATCGACTCCGAAAAGATTAATCTACTCTGGGTAACAGAGTTTCCCATGTTTGAGTGGAACGCCGATGAAAAGCGGCTAGAAGCCATGCACCATCCCTTCACTTCCCCCTTCCTAGAAGATGCCCATGACTTAAAAACGGCACGCGCTCAAGCCTACGACATCGTATTTAACGGCTTTGAGATTGGCGGCGGCAGCCTGCGAATTTACCAAACTGAGCTTCAGCAGCAGGTATTTGAAGCGATCGGTATGTCTACAGAAGAAGCCCACAGCAAATTCGGCTTTTTGCTAGAAGCCTTTGAGTATGGCACACCGCCCCATGCTGGCATTGCCTATGGCCTAGACCGACTGGTGATGCTGCTGGCAGGCGAAGACTCCATCCGAGATGCGATCGCCTTCCCCAAAACCCAGCAAGCCCGCTGTTTGCTGACCAATGCCCCCTCTGAAGTGGATGCGAAACAGCTTAAAGAACTGCACATCGCCACGATTCAAAAACCTAAGGCTTAGCCTACCCCAGCCATTGCTGACTTTAGGGATAAATTTTGTGTGAGCGGGGTATGGAGCGTCCTTCTCACGCAAAATTCGTTTCCCGATTAAGTCATGTCGCCTACCAAAACGATGCGAGGTCGAGCATCAACCCAGGCAAAACGGCTTCGCCCGACAAAGTCATGGGCGCTTCTAGCACTTCTTTTACCTGCTTCGGTCTGTAAATCTCAACTTGCCGCTCTTGGTGATTCAGCAACCAGCCTAAGCGAACGCCATTGGCTAAATATTCCTGCATTTTGTCTTGCAAGGGCTTGAGGGCATCACTACTAGACCGGAGTTCAACCACAAAATCAGGGCAAATAGGCGGAAATTTCTCCCTTTGCTCTGGCGTGAGAGCGTTCCATCGGTCACGGGCAATCCAAGCAACATCCGGCGATCGATTGGCTCCGTTTGGCAGCGTGAAGCAGGTCGAGGAGTCGAAAACCTCGCCTAATTCAGATTGTTCATTCCAAATCACAAATCGAGCCGTCAGCTTAGCATTCCGTTTGCCCGTTTCCCCTCCGGTAGGCGGCATAATAATCAACTCTCCAATCGCACTGCGCTCTATTCTCAAGTCACGATTGAGCTGACAAAGCTCATAAAATTGCTCGTCAGTCAGCTTTGCCGAGGGCGGGACGTTGAGTGTAAGGGACATCATGAGCTGAGCATTCAAATATCTATTTCAACGGCTGAAATCCATTATGCCAGATGTCAATTTTCTGTATTTTGGTCTACCCATTGCGTCACGCCATCCGCGATCGCCTCTGCCAGCTTCTCCTGCTCCTGAGGGTTCGTAATCCACTCAAATTCTTCAGGATTAATCATGAACCCTAGCTCTAGTAAAACAGCAGGAGCCACCGTCGGGCGAGTCAGCGCCAGATTATCCCAAAAGATGCCGTAGGAAGGGCGATCGAGCCTTGTTACCAGGGTGTCATGCAAAGCCGCAGCGAGGCTATGCGCCTGAGTGTCATACCAAAAGGTGCCAACTCCGCGCGTGTTGCGGGCATCGCCGCTGTCCGGTAGCGCATTGTAGTGAAGGCTAATGGCGATCGTTGGCTCCATCTGATTGATCAGGTTGACGCGATCGTTGGGGTACAAATCAATATCGCCTTCGCGAGTCATGTAAACCGTAGCACCTTGGGCGATGAGGCGATCGCGCACCAGATTAGACAAAATGAGCGCAACGTCCTTTTCGGGATATCCGGTAGGGCCGCGTGAGCCTAAGTCTTCAGGGCCGCCATGACCAGGGTCGAGTAAGATGCGAATGCCGGATAACGGCTGTCTCCGGTCACTCTGGCGGGGCGGATGCTTAAGCGACAAAATCAGCGTTGTGCCTTCATAGCGCAGCTTGTATCCCCATGGCTGATCAGACTTGAACTGAAAGGTATACTGCACCTGTCCCGGAGCAGACTGCTGCCAGTCGAGGCGGGCGATCGCTGGGTCAGGGCCTAAAGCAATAATGTCGGTTTGTGCCGTGGTGTTGTAAAGGGTAAGGGTAAAGGTGCGATCGCCCTGCTGCACGCTGAGCGGCACAGGAGCCTGAAGCGGAAAGGCAATCTCTGTCCAATCACCTGCTTGGCTAGCGCTGACGCTGCGAATCAAAGTTTGGGGTAAGACAGCGTTGGGAATGACTTGAGTTTCGCTGGCTTTAATCCAGCCGCCATAGTCAAGCCGCAGCCATTCGCCTTCTTGGGCAGTGACTGCCGCGCGAGTGCCTTTGGGCAAAGGCGTAAGCCGCGAATAGTCTGTGCTGGCTCCTGTCCGAGCCGTACCCGCTTCAGCTATAACTTCCACCACGGCTAGCGTTGCAGGAGACAAAATCTCGACTTTGCCTTTGCCCTGTTCTGTTGCCGTTTTGCCGTCTAGCGTCAGATTGAACTGCGGATAGCCTAAATCGAGGCGGGTGCGACGGCTCAAAGCGTCTCCCGTGGCGTTGCTCACCCGACTGTCATTCCAAGTTTCGCCTGCAATACAGCCTTGGTAACTCTGTGCTGAAGTGGGGGCAGGCTGATTTTCTAAGGTCAAAACCGCAGAATTGGGCGGCAAAGTCGAGGTGCTGGGCTGCGGCAGCAGGGAAATCGTCTGCTGATTCAGGGTAACAGAAACCTGGGCGTTGGGAGGGGCGATCGCCCCAAAGCAGATCGGTTCGCTAGGCAAGCGGGCGATATCGGTATCAGGAGTCAGAGAGTCTGGTGCAAAACCGTCTGTAGGTGCAGCCGTTATCTCTGCCAACCGTTTCACATGCAGGGTAACAACCTGATTTTGATAATTCAGCGTAAACAGGTTGTCGCCCACCTGTAACGGCAGGCTAGGGGCAAAATGTCCGGCAGGGCTGCGATCGATCGCCACCCCATTGACCGTCACCTCGCCTGAAGCCGGAGCCGTACCAATCAGGAAAATTTGAGCCGAGGTGGTTTCATGCCCATCGGGCGGATAGGCCACAAACAGCGGCTGCTCTGCCCAAGCAACCGAGGTCAAGGCGATCGTTCCCATCATGAACCCGCTGCTAAATCCTAGCCATCTGAAACTATTGGTCATGCCCTTTTAAATTTTGGCGCTCTTACAAGATTGAATTAGCGATTACCCCAGCTAGCATACGCGATCGGTCTACTCCCTCGCTTTAAATGCTGCTGATTTTAGCTCTGCTGACTTCAGCCACAAATATACTTCAGCCACAAATATACTTCAGCCACAAATCACTTTAGCCACAAAAGCGCAATTCCCACCGTGGCGATCGTCAGAGGCACGCCAAATCTTAAGTGATCGATGAAAGAAAGCTGATACCCTTGCTTTTCGGCAGCTTCGGCCACAATCAAATTGGCGACTGAACCAAAAAGCGTCAGATTTCCAGCCAGCGTCGAACTTGCCGCCAGCAGCAGCCAGGATTGCGTATCGTCAGGCCGGATTAACGGTTGCAATACCAGCACCGCAGGAACGTTAGAGATCAGGTTGGATAAAATCACCGTGACCCAGGTTAAACCCCAGGCCGAATCAATCCAATTGGCAAAGAATTTCAGCAAATCCAGGGCTTGGGTACAGCGGGTCAGCACAAACAGCCCAGAAAACATGACCAGCAGATTCCAATCGACTTCGCGCAAGATGCGATCGGGCTTAATCCGCCGCGTTACCAACAGCAGAGCCGCCGCCACAAAGGCAGATTTTGCCAGGGGCAAGCCCACCATAAACGCGACCAACAGCGCGATCGTAATGCCTACAGTTTTGGTAAACAGCGGCTTATAAACCCACGATTGCAGCATTGCCTCTCCCTGCAAAGGCTGCACAGACCTAACTTCTGGATAGAGCAGCCACAGCAACCCAACCTGCACCCCTAACCCCATCAGCGCCACAGGGGTCAGCGCTTGGGCAAAGTCAAGGTAGGCAATCTTAGAGAATGAGCCGATGAGAATATTCTGCGGATTGCCGCTAATTGTGGCGACAGAACCCAAATTTGTGGCTCCGGCCACCGCCAGCAGGTAAGGAATAGGATTGAGTCGAAAGGCTTGCGTCAGGCTGAGGGTGAGCGGCGTGAAAATAATGGCGATCGTATCGTTAAGAAAAAAAGCCGAGAGCAGTCCGCTGCCAAAGGTCAAAAGGGTGATCAGCCCCAAGGGGCTACGGGTCAGGCGCGTCAGAGTGGTTAATGCCAGCCGAAAAAACCCTGAATAGGCCAGATTGGCATTTACAACCATCATGCTCAGCAAAAAGATGATGGTATTAGCATCGATCGCTTCCCAGGCTTCCTCTAGGCTCAAGACGCCCAACCCGATGAGCAGGGCTGAACCCACTAGAGCGATCGTCGCCCGATTCATGCGTAGCCCTGGCAAGTATCCCAACGCCAGCCCCAGATAGCTGATAGCCAGAATGAGATATTGGGCGATCGACAGCAGCAGAGTCATGAGGCAGGCACTAATTCTTCGTTGGATAGATGCGATCGAAAGCAAATCAGTTAATCTGAGGAAGGGTTGTGATCCAGACCAATTATTTATTTTTTGAAGAGAGGAACATAATTTATTTTCCACCCCGCTTTCCAAAAAATAAGCAATATAGTTGAGACATCACCCTTTCTGTGATGGAGACCTGAAATTGCGATCGCTCAAGCCCAACTGAACGCTCAGGTAGGGCTGAACCTAGATATTGCTGAACCTAAACGGATAAATCCCATGAATTCTGACACTCTGATCCAGCTTGCTCAAAAAAGCTTGCGCGTTACCCTGGGCGCAACGGCAACCTTGATTGAATCTCTGCAAGACCCTCAACAACGAGAAGCCAATCTGGCAAAACTCAAGACCGAACTGAGTCAACTGACGGAAGAATGGGAAGTCAAAGGCGAGAGTGCAGAGCGAGAAGCTCGTGGCTTTGTAGATTCGCTAATTAACCAGGCTTCCAGTCGGGTCAACCCGCCCGATGCGAGCAGTACGGTGTCTACGCTGGCCACTCCAGTTTCATCGGCTGCACAACAAGATTTGCAAGAGCTGACCGAACAAATTGCCGCCCTGCGCGCCGAAATAGAAAAGCTACGAGCGCAGGACTCGTAGCTTTCGCAAATAGCATAGTTCATATATAAGGTCACGCCATCCGCTTAGCCGATGCCACTCGTTAGCTGATGGAAGTGATACCCATCCGCTTTGAAATCCAGCTCTGGACTCTCCAGATTCTGGAAATCAGCGGAATTTTTATCTAGTCGTTCGTCCAATCTTCGCGACCGAGCAAATCGCCGATCCGATCTCTCAAAAGATAGTCATTGCTCTCCAGTACGCCTTCAACACAAGACCATTCCCGTGCTGGAATATACTTGCAGAGGACATAAATCGGCTGTTGGCGATTGACGACGCCTGTCTGCACCAGTTGGCGCGCTTCATCTTGGATCAAGCCTATTGAATATTGAACTGCATTAATCATGATTCACCCTCCGTTGTTCAGACCTTATGAATAATGGCGGATTGTGAAGATAGGTAAGCGCCTTCCTCAAAAACTGCCTAAAACTCAGCTAAGGGGTTTGCTTTGTAATCGAGTATGCTTTGTAGTCGAGTATACTGAACGATTTCTATTTTTACGTTACTAACCTCCCGATTATATTAATAAACATTGCAAAAGTCACTAAACTTTGACAATGTGATAGCCCTGCAATCGATTCTAAGCAGCCTTGCTCTAGACAAGCTGTAGGCCAATCTCTCAGAGTCTCAACCTAAAATCCCCTCATCGCCGCTCTAGCTGCAAGATGGAGCAAGGGAACAACTCAGTACCTCCATCATTTTTTGCTACAGAGCAAAATGCAGCAAATCTACACCTGTGCTAGCTTCTCTTTTGAAAAAGAAAAGCGTCCAAGCTTCCAATGTTCTCTCAAATAAGAGGCTAAGGTGACTTTGAAAAGCCGCGCATCGCGTTACCTAGAATGCAAACGTATCGTAGGATGGCGTTCCCTGTCGGCGGCAAATCACTGCTGTTTTAGAAAGACTCTACAGCGACTGAGACAGATAGCGCTTGCTGTGCCCTACTTGTAGCTGCTGCAAGTATACGACTGCCGTCAAACCCTCAAGAACGAGGCTCAAACCCTTGTTCTAAGCTAAAGACACGACTTTACCCAATCGGTAACAGAGGCAACCTTCTTTATCGTTTCTTAAGCTTTCTAAGATTCTGCTGTAGGTAACTCGTTTTTTGGCAAAAGGCTTCTCGTTGAGCGTTAGGGATGATGCACCACTTAACATGACTATCTTACAGCTTGTCTTGCAGCTTGAGATGCAGCAGTATGGCCTATTCAAAACATTCCTTTCTCAAAAGCCACTCCACTTCTCACCCAATTTTCCCATCCAGTCCTACTAGGCTTTGTAGCATTAAGCACTCATCTTCCTGCGTAACTTTACTCCCAAGAATAAAATTGCAGCGATCGGTCTAGACGACTTCTTGTACGCTAGGTTAGGCTTTGCATACTTTGATCCAGAGAATATGTCAAGCTACAAAACGTTGCTTTACTAATTCTGCCGCTAGCGATATTGCCGATTTCATACTTGTTGCGTTAGCGATTCCTTTGCTTGCAATATCAAAAGCTGTACCGTGATCTGGAGAAGTGCGCACAAAAGGCAAGCCGATCGTCGTATTGACTGCCCGATCGAAGGCCATGAGCTTAACGGGGATTAGCCCCTGATCGTGATAGAGCGCCAGATAGGCATCATGCGCTAAGGAAGTATTGCCACCATACCAGGCTTGCCCCGGACGCACCCAAAGCGTGTCCGGTGGCACCAATCCCTCTAGTACGGCCTGAGGAAACCGATCGCGCATTTCTTGCATCCAAGACCTCATCCAGTCTTGCTCTTCATGACCTAGCTGCCCTTGTTCGCCACTATGAGGATTCAGTCCGGCGATCGCAATGCGAGGCTGTTGCAAGCCAAAATCCTGCTGCAAGCAATCCAGCAGCAGCTCTAATTTGCGCGTCAGCAGGTTGGGCGTGAGGGCATCTGCGACCTGTCGCAAAGGAATGTGGGTAGTTGCTAACAAAGTCCGCAATGTCCAGCCTGTGTGGGGCGATCGCGCCACAAACAACATGCCGTAGCGCTGCGTTTTCGATCGCTCAGCCAATAGCTCTGTTTGTCCCGGATAAACATGCCCTGCCAACTTCCAGGCTGCTTTAGAAATAGGCGCTGTCACGACTCCTAAACTTTCTCCAGCCAGCGTTTGAGCGATCGCCACCTCCAGAAAACGAAAGCTCGCCTCTCCCGACGCTGCGCTTTCTTTGCCTAGAGCAATCTGAGCCATCAGCGCTTCCTCTAACGGTACATCCTGGATAGAGAGCTGAGCTAAGTCAACTAATGGAGCCGCCGGACTGCTTTGAGCGATCGCCTGAGAGAGCACCTGATGGGTTTGCTGCAAGAGCGAACGGTTACCTATGATCGTCGGCTCACAGCATTGCGCCACTGCCGGATCGCTCAATGCCTTAAGCACGACCTCAGCCCCAATTCCGGCTGGATCACCAAGGGCAATCGCTAATTTGGGACGGACAGGCGCTGTAGAAAGAGAAGGGGCAGTTTGGATGGTTGTGGGCTGCATAGGAGGAAGCTGATCTGCCTCAGAGGGTTGGCTTGAGAACGCTTAAGAACTAAAGTCTTGCGAAAAATCTCGTGACAAGTACGGCTTCTAATCGGAGAAAGGGGACTAAATTTTGCACCCTAAACTGCCTTACAATACGGGACGTAGGATCGTTGCGCATTTGATCCCAATATTTTTTCGGAGAACCTCACCCTATGAACGGCGAAATTTTTAGAGCAGCCATCTTGTCTTCATCCTTGATTTTGGTGGGTCTCAGCTTAGGCTTTTTGATGCTCAAGATTCAAGGCGGTGAAGAGTAGACGCGATGTATCGCAGCGCTCTCAGGCAAGCTCATGCAAAGGAAAGGGGCAGATCCATAAAAAACGGCTGCCTCTTTCTTTTAGAAAAACAGCTTAAAGAGCTTATTCAACTGTGAGTTAATCCTGTGGCTCATCGAGATGTTCAGCTACCTCTCGGTACAGATTGGTTACATGGCTATCTTTGAGGTAGTAAAACACGTTGCGCCCCTGCTTGCGATAGCTCACTAGCCTCATGGCACGCAAAGCCCTAAGTTGATGAGAAACTGCTGACTCTGTCATCTTTACGACAGTAGCCAGATCGCAAACGCAAAGCTCTTGCTGATTCAGAGCCGATAAGATTCGTAGGCGATTGGCATCTCCTAGCAAGCTAAAAAATTCTGCCATTCGCTGCGCTTTCTCAACCCCCAGGATGTCTTGGTGCAGGTGACGCACATTGTTAAGATCAACGGGATGCTGAACCTCGCAGTTAGGAACTGAATCAGGAGTTGTAGAGGCAGTCTTCATAATGCAGAGTTAACCCAGTCTAACTATGGGGCACTTAGCGATAGGATCTCGTTTGACTCAAGAAGATCTCACTTAGCACAACAAGCCTAGCATTTATTACCGCAGAAGCTTTGAGTAGAGCCAAAGCCAGGAAGGCCGCAACTCAAGCAGTCGGAGATCACCCATTTTCATAAAACTCTTCGTCCTTGAAAAAAAATTATTCTAAGACTTCCTCGACCTCATCTAGTTGGGCCAGCCTGCTTGACTCTAAGACTTGGCTTTAAGGCTTGACTCTAAGAAATTTTTGACCTTGAGTAACCCGACCTGACTGACTTGATCACCCTTAATTTGAGTAAAGGCCACCTTTCGCCAAGCGCTAGACTTTACTTTAATAGCCCTGCTCCTTAGAGAGATTTATCCTCTAGCAATCTGCTGAAATAGGAAGAGTCAAATCATCACCTTCGCCTTGTCAAAGCGTGGTCATTTCAGGGTATCTTGTATATTAACGAAGTTTAACAATTCTTTACGGTATCCCTCATGAATATATTGGTTGTCGGTGCCACTGGGACTTTAGGAAGGCAAATCGTTCGCCGTGCTCTGGATGAGGGATTTCAGGTACGGTGCCTGGTGCGCAGCTTTAGAAAAGCATCTTTCCTAAAGGAATGGGGAGCAGAACTGGTTCAAGGCGATTTGCGCTACCCAGAGACTTTACCCCCTGCCCTAGAAGGTATGACAGCCGTGATTGATGCAGCCGCAGCCAGACCTACGGATGCCTCGATTCGTCAGGTAGATTGGGATGGCAAAGTATCGCTCATTCAAGCTGTGAAGGCAGCCAATATCGATCGCTTCATCTTTTTCTCGATTTTGGACTGCGAGAAATATCCTCATGTACCGCTGATGGACATCAAGCGCTGTACAGAGCTGTATTTAGAAGAATCTGGCTTGAACTATACCGTTCTGCGGCTTTGCGGCTTTATGCAAGGGTTGATCGGGCAATATGCGATTCCCATCCTAGAAAAGCAGGCCGTTTGGGTCATGGGAGATGGTGCGCCAACGGCTTACATGGATACTCAAGATATCGCCAAGTTTGCAGTGCGGGCGCTTCAAGTCCCTGAGACTGAAAAGCGCTGTTTTCCAGTGGTGGGTTCACGGGCTTGGGGAGCCTACGAAGTCATCCGACTCTGTGAACGGCTGTCGGGACGTGAAGCGAAGATCACCCGGATGCCTATTGGTCTGCTGCGAGCGGTGCAAAAGACGGCTCGCTTCTTCCAATGGACTTGGAATGTTGCCGATCGCCTTGCCTTTGCAGAAGTGGTTGCGGCTGGACAACCTCTGACCGCCTCTATGGATGAAACCTATGCGACCTTCGGCATTGATCCTAAAGAAATTACCACCCTGGAAACCTACATGCAGGACTACTTTGCGCGGATCACCAAAAAGCTGAAAGAGCTAGAGTACGAGCGTGAGAGAGCCAAAGAACGCAAAAACAAAAAACGCAGTCCATTTAAGCCGGTTAACGCCAAAGCTGCGATCGCTAAGTCGAGAGCCGCTTCTGCTGCCAACGAATCTTCTCAGCAAGAAGATTCCTAACGTGCTTTAAAGCCCCGTTCAAAATTAAAACCAAGAACTTTTTTGAGCGAGAGCCGATCCGCCGCACTCGTTCAAAAAGGTTCTGCTAGTTATTTCTGTGAAGATTCTTAAAGAGACACGAGAAGCGCAATATGGCTCTAAAGCGGTTGGTGATTGCGATGGGCATGGGCGTAGATCAACATGGTCAGGATCCAACCGTGGCAGCAGTCAGAGCCGTGAGAAACGCGATCGCTCACAATGCCCTGCCTGGGGTTTGGGAAGTCGCAGGTCTGGATGATCCCAATCAGATGTTTGTTGAAGTACAGATTGCGGCTCCTTACGCAGACCAAATTCGCGAAGATGAAGTTCTGGCGGTTCTGCCCTTTGGGCGCAAAACTTTCTCAGTTGTTAGTGGCGGCATGGTTGTGCAGGGGCGAGCGATCGCCAGCCTCAACGACAAAAATGATGAAATGTTAGTCGCCATCGCCTCCGTTACGGTTTGGGTCGATATTTAGGATCGCGAATTTAATCTGTCGGCAGATTCGCGCAACCTGCGGTTTATCCGGCCTTTAGAAAATTCAGATAGAGCTGGGAATAGCGATCGCAAAACGTGATAGCTTCAGTGGAGTAACATCATTTGGATGCTGCGGATTCCAGCAATGATTGATTAGCAATGATTGACTAGAATAAAGGCTTTGCCTCTTTCCTAAAGGCTTCATTCTGCAATTTAGCAGTGTTTTCCCTCTTTTATGATCACTGTCGCACTTCCCAAAGGCGGACTGCTCAACGACAGCATCCGGCTTTTAAAATCCATTGGCCTAGACTTCAGCGCCTTTCTAGATGACTCCAATCGTCAGCTAGAAATCTGGGATGCCACCCACACGGCAAAAGCTTTGCTGGTGAGAAACTATGACGTGCCTGTCTATGTCGAGTATGGGCAGGCTCAGCTTGGCATTGTCGGATATGACATCCTGCGAGAGAAACAGCCAAAAGTCGCCCATCTAGTCGATCTTCAGTTTGGGCAGTGCCGGATGTCGGTGGCCGTGAAAGCCTCAAGTCCCTACCGCTCATCGATCGACCTGCCCCCCCATTGCCGCGTTGCCAGCAAGTTTGTCAACTGTGCCAACGAGCATTTTAATGGGTTAGATTTGCCTGTAGAAATTGTGCCGCTATACGGCTCGGTAGAGCTAGGTCCCATTACAGGTATGTCGGAGGCGATCGTCGATCTCGTCGCTTCGGGTCGCACGCTGAAAGACAACAATCTGATTGAGATCGATCGGCTGTTTGAAACGACAGCGCGATTAATTGCCCATCCTTTGAGTTATCGCCTGAATTTAGACGGTTTGCAGGAGCGGATTGAGCAGATCAGAACAGCGGTTGTGCCCGTGGCTTGATCTGTCTGGAATATCCCTCTCTAGAATTAGTCGATCGCAAAAGCTCGCTCATTCTCTAAAAGGTTTTCTCTAAAAGGCTGATTTTCAAAAGCGCAAAACACCTTTGAGAATCAGCTTTTTAGGGTTTTAGGCTGCACGTAGCATAGCCTAAAACCCCGTTTGCGATCCTTACCTCAAAGTGGGGTAGGGGTGAGCGCCCTCTGCCTCAAATGAGGAATTCAAAATAGAATCTTGTTATTTTTAAAAAAAATGTGAATTTAATCCGGAATGGCTCCTTTGGGCGGTGATGAACAACTTATACAAGTTGAGGCGCGACCAGAGTGGAAACTTCTTTAACCGAGAGACTGTTTGCCGTCCTGCTTAGCCTGATTACGTTGGGGTCGGTAGCGACCCTAACCTATATCCTAATTACGGCAGAGCCGACTGCCACTCCGACCCAGAGCTACTTGCAGCAGTAGTTTAGCCAGAGTTCAGCCATAGTTTGGCCTAGCAAGAGTTCGATCCAGTCGGCGCTTGCTTCAGCGATAGATCATCGAAAGATCACGAAGATTCACCGATTTAAATAACCCGCAACACACTCGGAACCGTTACAGAGTCAAATGAACGAATTTCCTCTAGCGCTTCTCGGAAATTCCCTTCTCTAACATGGTGTGTAATCACAACAATCTCAGCCCGATCGCCTTCCAGTCCAATCTGCACCACTGATTCTAAACTGACGTTGTGATTGCCAAAACAAGTTCCCAGTCTTCCAATCACCCCCGGATTGTCGTGGGTCAAAACGCGTGCATAGAATCGGGTGACTAGATCGGATATTGGGGCGATCGAACAATAGTCTTGATGAGAACAGGCTAACAGCGGATCGAGTAGAGGCTTACCATCCTGTACTACCGCCCCTCGACCCACTTTAAGAATGGCGGCAATGTTTAAAATATCCGACACTACCGCGCTTGCAGTCGGCCCTGAACCTGCTCCTGGGCCATAAAACATGACTTGTCCTACCGGATCTCCCTCGATCAAGATGGCATTAAAAACGCCATTAACGTTGGCCAAAGGATGGGCTTTAGGTACGAGTGTCGGATGAACCCGCACCTGAAGCTGAGCCAGTTTGGCTGAATCTTGGCTATAGTTTCCAGATCCTAAGACCATATCCCGCTTTGCGGTTGCCAACAGCTTAATGACAAAGCCCAGCTTCTCGGCATAGGCAATATCGGTAGCGCTTACCTGACGGATGCCCTCGCAGTGAACCTCAGCTAGCTTGATCCGTCCCCCAAAGGCAAGAGAGGCCAAAATTGCGATTTTGTCTGCTGCGTCTAGGCCATCGACATCGGCTGTTGGATCAGCCTCGGCATAGCCCAGTGCCTGTGCGTCTTCTAGGACAGCATCAAAGCTGCTGCCCTCAGCCTGCATCCGGCTAAGAATGTAGTTGGTGGTGCCATTGACAATGCCCGTGACAGACTCAATGCGATTAGCGCAAAGAGATTGCTTCAAAGGTTCAATTACCGGAATGCCGCCTGCTACAGCCGCCTCCAACAGGACATAAACCCCAGCCTCATTAGCCGCCGTAAAAATTTCGTCGCCAAATCGGGCGATCGCAGCTTTGTTAGCCGTCACCACATGTTTGCCATGCGCAATAGCCTTCAGCATTAAAGATCGGGCAGGCTCTAACCCCCCCATGACTTCAACCACCAGATCAATGTTGGGGTCAGTGACAATGGATTCCAGGTCGGTAGTCAAGAGGTGAGGAGGCAAATTTACAGCACGAGGTTTGTCGAGCGATCGCACGCCTACTCGGTAAATCTCAATCTCTTGCAATAACGGATGTCGCTGTGCAGGATGTAGCAAGATATCTGCTGTGCCAGATCCAACGGTTCCCAATCCCAGTAGACCAACCTTAAACGCCACAATCTCAACTCACTACGAGACTTCTTCAGCGAACCCCTTTGGGGTCATGATCTCAACAGATTATTGATGTTTCGGCAAGGTGAACGTAGCGTTCCCTGGCAGAAATCAATCACCCACTTGAAATACCATTTTCCAATTGTATGGGAGTTTCACCTACGTTAGAGCTTCACTAGCAGAGCCGCAAGATAAACAAAAACCCCGGCACAAGACCGGGGAGAACTAGTTGCATTCAGGAACATGCTTTAGAGGTTGATTAGAGAATAGCGATCGGCTATGGCGCTAATCGCTCGCTCCTGTGACAATCCTGTGTCAGGCAATGGAGGGTGCAGCGAGCGGTCAATCTTCATCTCTGCCTTAAACTCTCTTGATAAATATGTCAACCCAACTGTCACAAGATGTCCTAGTATGGTAAGCAAAAGGTGTACGTGGTCAAACGGCATGGGCGCAAGCGTCAGAATTTGCATTTCTAGAGCAGCTTGCAATACTGCACCGATACCAGCGCGATCGCACCTGTGTAGTCAGCGCCTGTCAATCTCGATGGGTATCTAGACTGCGGGTGAGATAGCCTCAAGTGTCATAGGGTGTTAGCCTCATAATTGGTCACACTAAGCCGTCTCGATCCTTGATGTGCCTGGAATTCCCTTGTACTGATAACAGCGGGCTAGCCTGTGCCCTAGGAAATTCCTCGAAGTAGGTTGAGATGCATAGTCAAAATCAGCGATGTTATCCGATTACTTTTTCCGCACATCTTGCTGACTCTACTCCTCGTTCTGAGGGCAGAGCAGCACAACAGACGCAAATGCCTCAGTGCTCATCTCAAAACAAAGTGGCGATCGACTCTCCGTCCCCTGATTCTCCACCCCCCTACTCCCCTGCTCTTGCCCCCTCTCTTGACTGCCCATCTGTCCTGGAAGACGCGGACGCTTCACAAATTTTGGAGTATCTTCAGACTGGGAGTCTGTGGGTCGTCAATAGCCGTCGGCGCAATGGGCTAATTCTCTGCAAGCCCTTCTATGCTGAGTTTGCGGGGCCAGGAGCCGCAGTAGGGGGGGTCTTTGACCTAGACTGCCAAAAGGTGATTCCGGTAGGTAATTTGTCTATGGTTCAGCCTACCTCGCATGAAGCGCGGCATGATGCCTACCTCATTCGCCGCCAGTGGATTCGTTTAACACAGCAGTTCACCGATCAAACGGTGCCGCTTCAGCGTGCTCAAATGATTCTCAATCAGTTTGAGAACTATTTTGATCAAGATACGATCGCCCGTATCCCCGACGAGGCTTTCGCTCTACTCGTTGGCGTATTGCCCTACTCTGTGCGAATGGCAAGACGCCGACCTGGAAAACTCAACGTTAAGGCCAAAGCCTAGCAGGTTTTTAGTTCAGGACAAAAATCCTGAATCGCTTGCCAAATCTCAACCTGAACGTTGCCAAGGGCATGGTCGCTATCCAATTCGACTAGCTTTACCCAAGGACGCTGAGCCGCGTAGTTACGGCTGGCTTCGATGGAAATAACCTCATCCTGACGCCCATGTAAAATTAGCGTGGGGATCGATCGCTGGAGCTGATTGTCTTTATATTGAGCCGCATCTGTTGCAAACGTATAGCCAAGCGGCAGCATTTTCTGTTCACCATAGTGATAAACCTGAAGCGATCGCGTTGCCTGCCACTGCTGCAGTTGCTCTGAGCCAATCCGAGGCAGCCAATGCGCTAAAAAATCGAACGCAGGTGCCAGCAAGATCAGTCGCTCTACTTGAGCACTCTGTTCACCCACCCAGGCCGCCGTCAAACCTCCCAAGCTAGAGCCAATTAGCGTTACAAAGGCATCATTCGGCAACAGCGATCGCGTTTGTTGAATCTGACGGCTCAGCGTCAAATTAAAGAAATCTCCTTGATTCAAATCGGGTATGACCAGAGCAACCCCGATCGCGCTAAAGCTTTCGCGAAGCTGTTGCGCTTTGACCGATTGAGGGCTTGAGGCAAAACCATGTAAGTAAGTATAGGTTTTCATGACATACCGCGTTACGCACCTCAATAGACATACGAAGTAGAAGCTATGCTATACCTCGCTTTCACTTCATCATAGTTGCCCTCATCGAAATGATGATCAGCACCATATTGCCAGCTGAGTCATGCTGAAGAATAGCGCTCTATTTTTGCAACCTTACTTTTGCAAATGCAGCAGTTCTTCAAGAGCGGCCAAAAGTTTTACCCGAACGGTCAAAATTTCAGCTTGTGAATTGAGGACAAAGTGCCAGGAGACATTGACACTGAATAGAGGGGTCTGAACCTTGCCTGCTACCTTGGCCTCTGTATCGCCGTCAAGGGTTTGGAGAGTACCGTGGTTGGGTAAAGCCTTCATGCCTTTTGCATCTTTCTTCAAGTAGGCTGCGATCGCCTCCTGGCCTACCACAGGGGCTTCAAAGGGAGGATAGAGCTTGCCTGTCTCAGCAAACAAACTTGCAGCTCCCCGAAAATCTTCAGCGTTGAAGGTGGCAAAGTATTTGACTACTGTAGGGTGAGAAATGCCAGCGATCGCGCCTTCTAGGTTATCACTGGGGCTGCTTTGGGGACTATTTTTTAGATGAGTTGAAGGGTTGTTCACGATCGCCTCTCCGCGAAGTAGCCACTAGATCTGGTTCACATAAGTCACCCTAGCAACCTCTGCCCAGATTTTTCTACATCTCAGGGTATAAACTGCCTGCTAGCTCTCTTCCAGAGGGGGTTGCTTTGCGTCAGCTGTTCTCGCTCTGGTAAATTCGGGCACACTATCTTAGTTCCTTCGGATAGGGGATGTGCCTCCTGGCTGTAAAGGCCAGGGGGCTTTATTTTTAGAGCCGCATTTTTTAAAAGCGCTCCTTCCTGGTCGAATTGATCCAGGTAAAACCACTCGATCGACTCTATCTCAGGCCAATGTCTGCGCATCGCCCAATTCAGACTCCTATAATAAATTACTGAAAGGGCTGTATGCCCCGATCGCGATCTTTCTGAGCCTGAGCTATCCATGACCCCTTCTCCTCGCCGTTACCACATCACAACCTTCGGCTGCCAGATGAACAAAGCTGACTCTGAGCGCATGGGAGGAATTTTGGAAGACATGGGTTTTCAGTGGTCAGAAGATCCCAACCAGGCAGATGTCATCCTTTATAACACCTGTACTATTCGCGACAATGCTGAGCAAAAGGTGTACTCCTACTTAGGCAGACAGGCTAAGCGCAAGCATGAGCAGCCTGATTTGACGCTGATTGTGGCGGGTTGTGTTGCCCAGCAAGAAGGCGAGGCATTGCTGCGGCGGGTGCCTGAGCTAGATCTGGTCATGGGGCCACAGCATGCCAATCGGCTACGAGATTTGCTAGAAGAAGTATTTAGCGGTAATCAGGTCGTTGCTACCGAAGCGATTCAAATCGTTGAAGACATCACCAAACCCCGTCGAGACAGCACCGTTACAGCTTGGGTCAATGTCATCTATGGCTGCAATGAGCGTTGTACCTACTGCGTTGTGCCCAATGTACGGGGAATAGAGCAATCTCGCACACCCGAAGCCATCCGTTCTGAAATGGAGGTTTTGGGACAGCAAGGCTTTAAGGAAGTGACGCTGCTGGGGCAAAATATTGATGCCTATGGGCGCGACCTGCCTGGCTCAACTGCCGATGGCCGCCACCAGCATACGTTGACTGACCTCCTGTACTTTGTTCATGACGTACCGGGAATCGATCGCCTCCGGTTTGCCACTAGCCACCCGCGCTACTTTACCGAGCGGCTGATTCGAGCCTGTGCTGAACTGCCCAAAGTCTGCGAGCATTTTCATATTCCGTTTCAGTCGGGTGATAACGAGGTTTTAAAAGCCATGTCGCGTGGCTATACCCGTGAAAAATACCTGCGCATTATTGACATGGTGCGTCGATATATGCCCGATGCTTCTATCAGCGCTGATGCCATTGTTGGGTTTCCGGGTGAGACTGAAGCCCAATTTGAAAACACCTTGAAACTGGTGGAGGCGGTTGGATTTGATCTGCTTAATACTGCGGCCTATTCGCCTCGCCCCGGTACTCCGGCTGCTCTTTGGGAAAATCAGCTCAGCGAAGAAGTCAAGAGCGATCGCCTACAACGGCTGAATCATCTCGTATCAACTCAAGCGGCTGAGCGATCGCAGCGGTATTTAGGACGAATTGAACAAGTGTTAGTAGAAGATCAGAACCTTAAAGATCCAACGCAGGTGATGGGTCGCACAGGCGGCAACCGTCTGACCTTTTTCGCAGGCGATATTACTCAACTCAAAGGCCAGATTGTCCCTGTTAAAATCACCACTATTCGCCCGTTTAGTCTCACCGGAGAGCCGATAAACCAGCCCGTCTGCGTTTAGGCGATCGTCAACCCGGCAGTTTGTCCATCCTGATCGACAGCCTAAAGTACCGTGATTGTCACCTTCTTTATCCTGATCTTGGGTCTTACGCCTTCACTGCTTTCGCTGTGGTTTGCGCGAGAGGCTAGCGCCCAAGCCGAGGCTCGGCTACAAATCGCGATCGAGTCTTTGGCGAACCGAGGTCTACCCTTTTATCCTTCGTCCGATCATCACTATGTGGAAGGCATTGGCTACATCATCGGCGACTTGACCTGCGAGTTCAACGCGCGATCGAGCTATATCCGTTGTGCAGTCAATCCCAGCGGCTCTTGCCAAGAGTGCAGCCACTATCGTCAGAGTGAACAGATTTTGCACAAGTGACATCCGGCATCCTCAAGGGGGTAGTGCGCGTCAGTGGTTTTTTGAGGCAGGATGTTAGTACGCCGATCGCATTTGCTCGGCTCATGTCTTTCAAGGCAGATCCTTTCTTAAAATTTCACCCTTCACATCCTCAAGCTGCATGACGACTCGCCGCATTTTAGACTTGCTCAGAACTGGACAACCTGATGAAACTGTCACCATTCAAGGATGGGTGCGTACTAAGCGTGAACTCAAAGAATTCTCCTTTGTGGAAATGAACGATGGATCTTCCATGTCGGGGCTTCAAGTCGTGGTTAATCAGACGCTACCCGGCTATGCCGATCTGGTCAAAAAGCTAAACACGGGAGCCTCTGCCGAGATGTCAGGCGTGCTGGTAGCTTCCCAAGGCAAAGGACAGCGAATTGAGCTGCAAGCCGCCGCTGTTACCGTCTATGGCGAAGCTAATGCTGAAACCTATCCCTTGCAAAAAAAGCGGCACTCGTTTGAATTTCTCCGATCGATCGCCCATCTGCGTGCCCGCACCAATACAATGGGAGCCGTTTTTCGGGTGCGAAATGCCTGTGCAACTGCCGTCCATAGCTTTTTTCAAGAACGAGGCTTTTTGTGGATGCATACGCCGCTGATTACGGCCAGCGATGCTGAGGGCGCGGGTGAACTGTTCACCGTGACGACGCTTGATCTAAAAAAGCCACCCCTGACAGAGGCCAAAGAAATTGACTTTAGCCAAGACTTTTTTGGCAAGCGGGCTTACCTCACCGTGAGCGGTCAGCTAGAAGCAGAAATTATGGCGATGGCGTTTACCAACGTCTACACCTTTGGCCCCACCTTCCGCGCTGAAAATTCTAATACCTCGCGCCATCTGGCGGAGTTTTGGATGATTGAGCCAGAGATGGCTTTCTGCGATTTGATCGGCAACATGGAGATTGCTGAGGCATTGCTAAAGCATATTTTTCGGTATGTGCTGGAAACCTGTCCTGAGGATATGGAGTTCTTTAACCAGCGCATTGACGACTCGGTGCTGGCAACGGCGAATAACATTATCGATAGCGAGTTCGCCCGCATTACCTATACTGAGGCGATCGCCCTCCTGGAAAAAGCTGACAAGAAATTTGAGTATCCGGTTTCTTGGGGGCTAGATCTTCAGTCAGAACATGAGCGCTATCTGGCAGAGGATTACTTTAAAAAGCCGACGATCGTGACAGATTATCCAGCACAGATCAAGGCTTTTTACATGCGGATGAATGAAGATGGCAAAACGGTGAGAGCCATGGACATCCTTGCGCCTAAGATTGGTGAAATTGTCGGCGGCTCTCAGCGGGAAGAGCGGCTAGACTTCTTGCAGCGCCGCATTCAAAGTATGGGTATTCCTGAAGAGGAGCTATGGTGGTATCTAGATTTGCGGCGGTTTGGCACGGTGCCTCATGCGGGATTTGGCTTGGGCTTCGAGCGGCTGGTGCAGTTTATGACGGGTATGGGCAATGTCCGAGACGTCATTCCCTTCCCTCGTACACCCCTTAGCGCCGATTTCTAAGGTTTGCCGCCTTTTGAAACGATGAGAGCCGCGCTAAGCGCGGCTCTCATCGTTTCTATTAAGCTTGATAATCAAGCTTGGCTTGGGGCGGTTTGTTGACGCTTTAGCAGCTTAAAGGCTACCCCTGCCCCGATCGCCAAGGCCGCTGCTGCTCCAGGTTCAGGAACTTCTCTTGGTTCTTGAGGGGATTCAGGAACGGTCGGCACCACTACAACAGGGGGCAGAGTGATGACGGGAGGGGTAACAGGAGGGGGAGTGACAGGAGGGGGAGTGACAGGAGGAGGGGTAACGGGAGTTGAGCTAATGGGAGGTAATGTAGGAGAAGTACCTGCCAGTTTGCTGCTGCCTTCGCGATCGGCTCCCACGCTCATCAAACGCACGCCAAAGTCCTGATTTGAGAAATAGCTCAAATCCAGACCTTTTTGAAACTTAGCGCCTGCGCTAGAGGCCAGGAAGGAGTCTGATAGAGAAAGGGTGAACCAAGCTGAACGGAAGTCATCTCCTTTGCCAATGCCCTCTTTGCCAATTTCTACGCCAGCATCAAAGACATGGGAACCTCCACCTCCTTGCATGGTGTTGCTGTTGCCGCCAACGCTGACCACACTACCTGCTCCAAAGGAATAGCTGATTTTTTGGTCGGCAACGCTGATCGTCTTGCCAGCTGCGTCAAGATATTGCAGCCCGCTAATCTGTAATCCTGCTAGAAGGGAATCATCGCTGACGTTAAAGAACAGACCCCGCAGGTCAGCAATACCAGCAACATCAGCTTTAAAGAGGACTTTGCCTGAACCACCCTGATCGTCCAGCGTGATTTTGGTGCTGGCAGGGCTGCCTGTAAAAGGCTGTGTATCTATCGTCAGGGAAGCCGCTTGAGCGGGTGCTAATATGGCTGAGTAGGCAGTGAATCCTGCGATCGCCAAAGTAGCAGATAGAACCTGAGCAGATAAGATGTATCTGCGGAGCGCATTTCTCATAGCTCGCTAAATAGTGTCCTGAATTTATATTGTCATGTATTAGAACATACACAGATTCAGAAGTTATCTCATCAGTAGTTAAACGGTTTTCATTCGGCTGAAATTCAGCATCATTAATGTAAATCGCTAAACGCAAAGCGTAAGCTGCTTTGGGAAATCCACCTTTATCATCTTTTTTTATACTTGAAGTTTTGGTGTACTTAAAATTACTGCACTTACGAGGATGATCTTCCTTAAACCAGAGGCTGCCGACTTGAAAAACCGTGGTACTTGAGGAACTGTAGTACTTGAGGAACTGTAGTACTTGAGGAACCGTGATTAATAGCTCCGACGCTAGATACTTTGCAATTCTGCGGGTGCAGGACAGACGATACACATAGGCTGCCCTGTGCGGGGATGAGCAAAGGAGAGTTGGTATGCATGCAGGCAGTAACCGCAATCTCCAGGAACCGCAGTTTTTCTGGCTTCTGGTTGGTATATTGGTATGCCACCTACCCCATATAGCGGATCGCCCAGCAGCGGATACCCTGCCGCTGCCAAATGAATCCGAATCTGGTGAGGTCGCCCTGTGAGAATAGTGACTTCCAATAAGGTGCTGCTGCTATTGCGCTTTAGCACTCGACATTCGCTGTGGGCAAATCGCCCGTCAGGGGTTGCGCCGTAAATGTAACCCAGAATCGGATGAGGAATCTTGCCGATCGCATAGGTTAGCGTTAGCCGATCAGGAATGGAGGTGCCGCTCACCAGCGCCCGGTAGGTTTTCTGGATTTGGCGATCGCGCATTTGCTGGCTCAGATGAGATTTGGCAAGGGGCGATCGAGCCATGAGCATTAGCCCTGAAGTGCCGCGCCCAAGCCGATGAATGGGTACCGGAAAATTCTGAGAATCTAGAGACTCCTCTTGGGGATACTGCCGCTGCAACTGCCGCAGCAGCGTATGTTCTAGAAAACCGCCCCCTGGTAGCACAGGTAAACCAGAGGGCTTTGCCACAATCAACAGGTCAAGGTCTTGGTAAAGGACATCAAAGGAGAGCGGGACGGCTGGCTCTTGCCAGGGCAAACGGTGATAGGTGAGCCGCTGACCCAAATGCAAAAGCGTATCCGCTGTAGTCGGGTGATTATCCAGTAAAACTTGTCCCGCCGCAATCCGACTCTGCCACTCTTCGGGGCTAGAGTGGGAATAACGCTGACTGTAATACGCCAAAACGGTCAACCCTGCGCTAGCGCGATCGACCTGCTCTTGATAAGTCCAGCCCCGATTGAGCAATCCCTCTCCTTTAACGGCTGAGCCATTGCAAATGAACTGCAAATAGCTATAAATTAACAGGCTACTTAGTCGATGCCTTACGTCTGCGTCTAGCAACCATGCCAAGTCCGCCAAGCACTACTAGCGTACTGTAAATTGTGGCAGGCTCAGGGACAGGTTCTACAGAGCGACGAACGGCTGTCACACCAATGGGGCGCTTCAAGCTGCTGTCTGTAGTCGCAATTCCGGTGAATTTTGTGGCACTGCCTTTGGCATCTTTGTAGGCGAGGACAGAACCAATATTGTCTTGACCTGCGGCATTGTTAAACCCGATCGCGTAGAGGTTGTTGCTATTTTCCCCAGAGCCGAACGTTAGGCTACCGATAAAATTGCTGCTGGGAGCAGTGCCTGTGTAGTTTGTAGAGAGCGTGCTGACTAATTGACCCGCAAAATCATACTGACGGATGCCGCCTGCGAAATCGCTGACAAACAGGCTCTGTTCATCTGGGGCGATCGCCAACCCCAACAAGCTGACGAAACCAAAGCTTTCCTTCAGAGGGGTGGGTTGAGCCACAAATACGCTGGGTGCAGTGGTCGGTGCCAGCCCCGCAACTTGTTCAGGGCTATAGCGAACCACCTGACTTTCAAACGCAAAGGCCAGATCTCCCTTGGCGTCATTCGCTGTCCCTTCTGTGGTGACGTAGAGGCTGCCGTCTGGGGCAAACAGCAAGCCGTTAGGGCCATTCAAGCCGTTTTTGGTGCCAAAGCCACCATTGTTGTCCGAGGCAAAAACGCCTAAAAACGAGCCGTTGGTGTCGTAGCGCAAGATTTGATTGGTACGGAAGCTGCTGACATAGAGGCTGCCATCTGGGCCAAAAGCATTGCCGTAGGGTCGAGTCAGCCCTGCTCCAGAAGCTGCAACCCCCAGAAAATCTCCCGTAGGACTGTACTTCAACACGGCTGAGTTTTTAGGATAAAGAGGATCAAATAAATTGAGGCTGCTATTTCCACCGCTGCTGACGTAAAGATTGCCATCTGGGCCAAAGGTGAGCGCATCGGGTGCGCTCAGCCCACCGCTGCCTGGAGCCGTGAAATTACCGATCGCGCTTGCCGTTCCTTCATCAAATTTGATAATACTGTCGTTTTCGCTGTTACCGATCAGCAAAATAGCATTAGCAGGAATAGCGCCAAAACTCACCAATGCCAAAGAACTCAGAATGACGGAAGCCTGGAGACGCAGTTTCATGAAGCTTTAATGCCAGAGGAATGAACATTCCATTCTTGAGAACCCTATCCTAGGCCAGCAGTGCGTTTGGCTACAGATCACCGTTTCTTTACGGATATTCTGTAAAGATGTGAAGGCTGAATGAAGCTATCGGCAATTTTAGCTGTGCTGGGTTAAGAAACGGTAAGTTTGCCTCAAGATATTCCGCAATTTGCTGCGTATAGAGCAGTTCTCAGTATGGTTTCGATCGAATCTCTGAAAAGCCCCCGATTCTTGTTATTTGGCTTAGGGGGAGCGATCGCTGCTATCCACCTAACCCTAACGGCAACCGTCGATCATTTCCCTCTATTTAGCAACGGTCTGCTGCTGTGGACAGGAGTTGGGATTTTGCTCTGGTCACGCCGCTACGACCTGCCGTTGGGCGGCAGCTTAGGCGGCAGATGGGGCAGCAAGCTATGCGGAATTTTATTGCTGGGTTGGGGTTTGCTCAACAGTGTTGTTGTTAAACCTAGCGATCTGTTTTTGCATCTCTTCCCGGTGACTGCGGCTCTGGGCGTTGTCCTCATTGCCTCCGGATTCTCAGGCTTAAAGCATTACCGAGGCGAGCTGTTGGTGCTGGCTTTCCTGGCTTTAGTCCCTGAAGCTGTGGCTAAGGTGGTTGACATCTCGATTCTGACGGCCCAATATGCAACACATCTCTTGCAATGGACAGGATTTGAAGCGATACGCCAAGGGGTGATAATTCTGCTGCCTGCGGGCGGTATTGAGGTAGCAGATACCTGCTCAGGCATGTCTGTGATCTTGCATCTCTTGGGAATTGCCGTTCTGGTGGTTCAGCTGTTTCCTACAGGATGGCGCTTGCGAGCTGCTATATTGGCGGCAGCGATCGCCCTTGGGTTTGCCATCAATGGGGTTCGGGTTGCGGTGCTGGCGGCTTTATCGGGTGCAGAAGATCCTCAAGCTTTTAAGTACTGGCATATTGGGGACGGCTCACACTTTTTCTCGGTTGCGGCGCTGCTGGCTTTCGGGCTGATCTGCTATGGGTTAATGGGTCGGCAAAAGATTTTAGACTGACTTGGCGATACCGCTAGAGTATCAATCCGCAGACCATTAGATATTGGACAATTCCGATCGCTTTCCTTACTGTGGTACTCATTCATTCTTGTAAAACAGTATGGCGATCGCCTCTAATATTCGATGGGATACTGCCCGATATGAGAATCAACATGCATTCGTCTGGGAATATGGCGAATCGCTCCTTGATCTACTCTCGCCACAATGGGGCGAACGGATTTTAGACCTAGGATGCGGCACCGGGCAGCTAACTGAAAAGATTGCGGCAAGCGGGGCAGAGGCGATCGGCATGGATGCCGATACTGCCATGATTGAGAAAGCCCAGCAAAATTATCCGCATCTGTCTTTTGCCGTTGCCGATGCGAGAACCTTTCAGGTGGCTCAGCCCGTAGATGCTGTCTTCTCTAATGCCGTTCTGCATTGGATTCATCAGCCCGACAGCGTGATTGAGCAAGTTGGGCAAGCGCTCAAGTCTGGCGGGCGCTTTGTGGCAGAATTTGGCGGTCAGGGCAATGTTGCTGGAATTCTGCGATCGCTCCAGCAGGCACTCCAGCCCTACCGTTCTTCTCCGCTCAATCCCTGGTATTTTCCTAGCCTGAGCGAGTATACGACTCGTCTAGAGCGACAGGGATTTGAGGTGATCTATGCGGCATTGTTCGATCGCCCAACTCCGCTGCAAGGGGGTGAGGCTGGCATGGCCAATTGGCTGAAAATGTTTGCTCATGGCTTGCTGGCTGAATTACCCGACCCCGTACAAGCCCAAGTCATTCAGGCTGTTGAGTCAGACCTGCAATCGACGCATTATGCCGCCGGTGAAACGGGCGGCCAGTGGACAGCCGATTATCGTCGGCTTCGAGTCTTGGCGATCAAAAGCGAATAGAAATGGAGCTGAGGTGGCCATTCATAGTTTTGGTGCGGGTTTTCACATTAAGGAAACAAGGGAAAGACCTGCGCTAGTGCGATCAATTGCTCAGGCTTACTGCCCGATCGCCCATTGTTTGCTTCACCCGATCGGCAAGACGAATGGCAAGCGCCAAAATCGTTAGGGTAGGGTTGGCATAGCCGCCTGTGGGAAAAACGGCGCTGCTGGCAATGTAGAGGTTAGACACGCCATGAACCTTGCAGTTGCCATCCACCACACCCTGTTTAGGGTCGTCGCTCATGCGCGTTGTGCCCATATGGTGATGCGCAGTGCTGCTCATCAGAAAGGGCTTGCCGTTATCGCGATAGAGATTGAGCTTGCCCAAGCCCGATCGGTTGATATCCTCAGCCATAATGTCTTGCGATCGCGCAATTCGCTCCAGATCCGATTGACTGAGATGCCAGTGCAGCTTGGCCTTGCGACAGCCGAGGCGATCGACCTGGTCGCTAAGCGTAATCCGATTTTCGGGATCGGGCGACTGCTCAATTAAGCTCCAGACTTCGTAGTAGCCAAACTTGCGCTCTTTCTTCTTCCACTCTGACCAGCCACAACGACCCATATCTGCCGGGATATTGGGCTGCAAGGGGTCAATAATGGCAGCGCGATAGGTTGCCTTAAAGATATCTCCCAGCCCAGAACCGACCCCTGCCAAAAGCTGTCGAATTTCTTTGGGAGACTTGCCGCCTTGGGTAAACGCCTTAAACAGCAGCCGCAGTGAGCGAACGCCTTCCGACTGAGAACTCTGCTTCAGATCCATGTACTGGCTCATGAATACTTTCTTCAGCGCTCGTGCGACTTTGTTTTTATAGACGGGGTAGCGGGGAAACAGCATGATACACATGCCGATGAGCTGCTCTACCCGCATGACTTCATCCGTGAGAGAAAGCTTGCCCATCACCTGCGTGCCGTTGACCGTGCGGCGATCGTAGAGCGAAGTTTGATTAAACAACTGACGATCGCTGGGGACAAACTCGCCTGTGCAGATAAAGGGATGATCCATAAAACATCTCCCCACCCAGTCATACTGGTTGCCCAACCCTTGTGGCTGAGCCTGGTTAGACAGCAGCAGCAGACGGGCGCTCTCTACGGCTCCTGAGCTAACAATCACCGTTCGGGCAGCAATCCAGAACTGGTTGCCTGAAAGGCAGGCCACACGAACCCGCTCTACGGTCTGCCCTGCTGCATCAGTTTCTAGCTCTACCGCCGTGCCGTGGGTGACTAGGGTGATATTCTCAGACTCGATGATTTGCTGGCGGTATTTTTGGGTGAACATGCTCTGGATGCCAAACTGGAACATGCTCGTCTGAACGCGATCGCCCGGAATGGGCAGGTGGGGAGCTGCTGCATCTTCCCAGTCCTCTACGGCATAGGTGTAAGGCCCTGCCCCACCGACCTGCTGCGCCCGCCGATAGTATGGCTCTAGCTCAGCCCGATCAAAACACCAGCCGCTGTAAGGCATCCAGTCGCGTTTTTCAAAGTCAATTTTCTCTAGCGTGGCATACCGCACGCCGCGATCGACCTCGTTCAGTTCGATCGTCCATTCATTAGACATGCCTGCCACCTGACGACGGCGATTCACCTCAAGTCCAGTGTAGGTCGCGCCCTGAGGGTTGGGGACGGTTTCACCGCTACTCAAAGACTGCACTTCGTCATCGGGCTGCAATCCCCCGGTTTCTAAGAGGCAAACCCGAAAGTGTTGTCCTAGCAATTCTTGAGCTAGCGCTAACCCGGCGGGGCCGCTGCCAATAATGCAGACATCTGTTTCTAGAATGTCTCCGCTGGGGACTGTTTGGGCATCTCTCAACATAAAACACGGCTCCGCTAGGCGACGATCGCAAACTGATTTGAACTGCGTCAGGCTTAAACTCGACCACGGCAGGTTGCAGCCTGACAAACGCGCTCTTACGACTCTAGCGCTGCCTAAACTCGAAAGCCGAAATTGAGTTCTATCTTTAGGTCTCGTTTGCAGTTTTTTAAAGATTTGATTGAGTTTGCCTTGATCTAATGGTGATAAATTAAGCGCCATAGATTAAAAGAGTCCGAAACGATCGGAAACCGCCGGATTCTTCTGGTTCAATCTACTAGTGGCTAAGTACCCTAATTTAAGGAATTAATTCTATGGTGGCGATCGCATCCATTCATGGCAGAGAAATTCTCGACTCTCGCGGCAACCCCACGGTGGAAGTGGATATCGTACTGGAGGATGGCAGCAAAGGCAGAGCCGCAGTTCCTTCTGGAGCTTCAACGGGTAGTAGGGAAGCCCTAGAACTGCGGGATGGAGAAAAGCGCTATGGAGGCAAGGGTGTTCTAAAAGCGGTTGCCCATGTGAATGAAACGCTGGCTCAGGCGCTCAAGGGTGCTGACGCAGCAGATCAGGCGGCGATCGATGGCAAAATGCTAGAGCTAGACGGCACAGAGTACAAGTCTAACTTGGGCGCAAATTCAATCTTGGGCGTGTCAATGGCGGTAGCCCGTGCCGCTGCCGAATCTGCGGGGTTACCCCTCTATCAGTATCTCGGTGGCGAAAGCGCGGTATTGCTCCCTGCCCCTTGCTTTAACGTGCTCAATGGCGGTGCCCATGCCGACAGCAGTGTAGACTTTCAGGAATTCATGATCGTGCCTGTGGGGGCTGCGACCTTTCGGTTGGGCTTAGAAATGGGGGCTGAAACTTATCATGCGCTCAAGTCGATTCTCAAGAAGAATGGCTACAGTACGGGTATTGGCGATGAGGGTGGCTTTGCGCCGAGTCTCAAGTCCAATGTGGAAGCTGTAGAGCTGATTTTGCAGGCGGTTGAGAAAGTGGGGCTAAAGCCAGGTGAAGATGTGGCGATCGCCCTTGACCCTGCCATGACCGAGCTTTACCAAGACGGAATGTATGTGTTCTCCAAGTCGGATGGCAGCAGCAAGACGGCCGCAGATATGGTGGAGATGTGGACAAGCTGGGTCAATCAGTATCCAATCATTTCCATTGAAGACGGTCTGTCGGAGCAAGACTGGGACGGCTGGAAATTGTTGACTCAAAAGCTAGGCGGACGGATTCAGCTCGTAGGTGATGATGCCTTTGTCACCAATCCCAAGATTATTAAGGAGGCGATCGCTGCCGGGGTCGGCAACAGCACGCTGGTTAAGGTCAACCAGATTGGCTCTATCACCGAAACACTGGAAGCCATTAGTATCTCTCGGAATAACGGCTACACCTATATGATTAGCCACCGCTCTGGAGAAACGCCCGATGACTTCATTGCTGATTTGGCAGTCGCTACGGCTTCCGGACAGATCAAGACAGGCGCGCCCTGCCGGGGTGAGCGGCTGTCGAAGTACAACCAACTGCTGAGGATTGAAGAAGAGTTGGGCAGTAAGGCGCAGTATGCCGGGGGATCAAAGTTTAAGAAGTCTTAACATTTGTGGGCATACAAAGCGCACCTGCAAGTCTCATGAGGAGTGGCTTTAGCGTAGTGGCCATAGTGAACCAGCCAGCCTCATTTTGATTTGAAACAAGCCCTGAAAAAGCTCGCTACAGGAGAACTTTTTCAGGGCTTTGCTTTGGAGTGTTCGCATGCTGCGGACGCAAACGCCTCAATTTGAAATCATCGCCTATCGCCAAGGTTAACTCAATGACCGTTTTCTCTTAACTGAGACTTTACCTTGATGCCGTAAGCTGCACGGAGGCTGGATAAGAGCGATCGCTATTTTTATAAAACAGGAAAAATTATTGACCTTAAATTATTGACATTGCTGAATGAGCAGACACTTTTTGCATAGGCCAGTTCTCCAATAGCGCTCTGTTTGTTGTGTAGGCACGCCACACAGCAAAAGACGATCGCTCACCATGACTCTGTTTTGAACTGTTGATATCAAGACATAAGATTCAGCTCTCTTTTCTATGACTTTTGAACTGCCCTCGTCCCGAAGCTCGGATCTTTGGCAGCCCAACCGACAGGTGAGCCAGATCTCTGAAGGTGTTGCCAAGTCTCTGTTTATGTTGTTTGCTCTGGTTTCTGTCGGAACTACCATCGGCATTATCTTGACCTTGATCTTTGAAACGATCGAGTTTTTCAAAATTGTGCCCCTCTGGCAGTTTTTGACTGAAGATCGATGGACGCCACTCTTTGCCGATGCCCACTTCGGTATCTTTGTTTTAGTCAGCGCTACGTTTCTCACTTCTACTATTGCCCTAATGGTTGCGGCTCCTGTCGGTCTACTAGCGGCAATTTATTTAAGCGAGTATGCCAGTCCGGGTGTGCGCCGATGGCTCAAGCCAATTCTAGAAATTTTGGCAGGTGTGCCTTCAGTCGTGTACGGCTATTTTGCACTGCTGTTTGTGACACCACTGTTGCAAAAGATTATTCCCAATTTGCAGGGCTTCAATGGATTGAGCGCAGGCTTAGTGCTAGGCGTTTCCATCATTCCCCTAATTGCATCGCTGAGCGAAGACGCCATCTATGCCGTACCGCGTAGCCTGCGGGATGGGGTGTATGCCTTGGGCGGCACCAAGCGCGAGAGTATTACCTCGGTGGTACTGCCTGCGGCGCTATCGGGAATTGTGGCTTCTTTGATTTTGGCCGTTTCCCGAGCGATCGGTGAAACCATGATTGTCACTTTGGCTGCCGGACAAAATCCCAGGCTGGGTTTCAATCCACTAGTGCCGATCGAAACCATGACGGCCTATATCGTGCAGGTGAGTTTGGGCGACACGGCAGCCGGATCGCTTGCCTACAAAACCCTCTTTGCGGTGGGTATGACGCTGTTTTTGATCACGTTAACGCTGAACGTTTTTAGCTTCTGGTTTGTTCGCCGTTTCCGGGAGAAATACGAATGACGGTTCAAGATCCGAAAAAAAATCTGTTCACCCAACCGCTGTCTAGCAGCCTATTTACGGCAAATTTGCCCCAGCGCTATCGGCTCGATCGCCTGTTTGTTTTCTTCTGCCTTGTTGCGATCGCGCTTTCCGTATTGGCTTTAGCGGTCTTAATGTACGACTTTTTAACAGATGGGCTGCCTCGACTGAATGGGCAGTTCATCACCAGCTTTCCTTCGCGCCGAGCTGCATCTGCGGGCATTGCTCCAGCTTTGGTGGGAACGTTTTGGATGCTGTTTCTCGTTGCTGTGATTGCCTTCCCGGTGGGGATTGGAGCCGGAATTTATCTGGAAGAATTTGCATCCGATAGCGGGTTGAGCCGCATTATTGAAATTAACATCAACAATCTGGCAGGTGTGCCTTCCATTATTTATGGACTGCTGGGGCTTCAGCTCTTTGTGCGCGGCTTAGAACCCATTACAGGAGGGCGATCGGTACTTTCGGGCGGTTTGATTCTCTCGCTGCTGGTCTTACCCATTGTGATTGTCACGACACGGGAGGCTTTACGCGCAGTCTCAGACAGCATTCGGCAGGCAGGGGCGGCACTGGGAGCAACGCAATGGCAGGTCGTCCGTGAGCAGATTTTGCCCATTGCTATTCCAGGAATCTTAACAGGCACAATTTTGGCTTTAGCGCGAGCCATTGGTGAAACGGCACCGCTCGTCGTCATTGGCGCACTTACGTTTGTGCCCTACCTGCCCACCAATTTGCAAAGTCCCTTCACCGTATTGCCCATTCAAATCTACAACTGGATTTCTCGCCCTCAGCCCGCTTTCCATGACAATGCGGCTGCCGCCATCATTGTGCTAATGCTGGTGCTGCTGACCATGAATGCAACCGCTATCTATTTCCGCAATAAATTTCAAAAGATGCGCGCTTAGGCACGGCTTAATCTGGCGAGGAACGATGTTCTAAAGCCTTCAGACCTCACTGAGCATTTGCTTCAAACTATCTATGCTGATCTCAGAAGCCAATAGAGCCAGAGCTATTCACAGACCTGAGCGCATTTTAATTATTGAAGACGATCTATCCATTCGGGAGGCGATCGCGCATTCGCTTCAGCAAGAAAGCTATGAAGTGATAACAGCAGCAGATGGCACAGCAGGTTTAGAGCTGATGCAGTCAGGCTTGATGCACCCAGACCTAATGCAGCCAGGCTTAATACAGCCAGACCTGAGACAGCTAGGCAAGTCTGCGATCGCTTTTGATCTGTTGATTCTCGACCTGCTCCTGCCGGATATGAATGGTTTCGATCTCTGTCGGCAAATTCGTTATCAGGGGAGTAACTTACCGATTTTGATAATTAGCGCCAAGTCGAGTGAGAGCGATCGCGTAGCAGGTTTGGATTTGGGAGCCGATGACTACTTGCCCAAACCCTTTGGTATGCGAGAGCTTGTTGCGCGCTGTCGGGTGCTGCTGCGCCGCTGGGATGTACCCGCCCCCTCGCTGCTGACCGTTCGAGATATCGTCATGAATTTGCACATGGCTAGCGTATCTGTGCGCGGCCAAGAGATTTCTCTATCCCCAAAAGAATTCCAGCTTTTAGAAATGTTGATGCTGCATCCTCGCCAGGTTTTATCGCGGGAGCAGCTCATGAAACAAGTCTGGGGCAAAGAATCTGCTGGAGACTACAAAACGCTGGATGTGCATATCCGGTGGTTGCGAGAAAAGCTGGAAGTAAACCCCAGCCAGCCTGAATATTTAATCACGATGCGCGGATTTGGCTATCGCTTCTGCTAAACCCAACAGGATTATTTAATGATAAAATACAGAGCCGTCACTGGAGAAAAATGGCTCAACTCAACGATACAAAAAAACTGCGCTCTTTACTACCCAAAGAAGCGTTTAAGCCTGACTCTAGTAAGTTAATTATTCTAGTCATTAATCTTCTGATTTTAATCTTAGGGTGGACGATCGCCCGCCATTTAGATCAGTGGCCTTTGCACTGGCTATGGCTGTATTTGCCGCTAGCGATCGTGATGGGAAATAGTGTCGTCATTCTATTGTTTTCCACCCATGATATGCTGCATGGCAGCGTTATTAAAAACCCTCGCCTTGCCCATTTTATTGGCCTATTAGGGCTGGCTATGCTGTGGATGCCGCCCACGCTTTGGAAGATTGTGCATAATCAACTGCACCATACGCAAACCAATGCATTGGACGATCCCGATCGCAGCTATTTGCTCCATCAAAATCAGACGTGGGGGAAGTGGATTCAAAATCTTGTGGTTCCCTCGGCAGAAGTGAATTCATTCTATCTTCTCTTGGGTATGGCAACCGCTTGGGGAACTCATACGTTTCGTCACCTGACCTCTGTTTTGCAGTTCAAATTCTCTGGCGTTAGCTTAGGCCCTACCTCTATTGCAGCCAGCGCTAGCAAACGTCGAATGATTGCTGGAGAACTTGCAATCATTGCATTGATTCATCTTGGGATTTTAGCCTACCTACAATTTAATTTGTTAAGCATATTTTTAGGCTATTTACTTCCGATTTGGATTGGGTATGCGGGTGTGATGTTCTATATTTACACCAATCACTTTCTCTGCCCCATGTCGGAGATCAACGACCCTTTCGCCAATAGTCTTTCGATTAAAGTCAACCGATTATTTGACTTGCTTCATTTAAACTTTTCCTACCATACTGAGCATCATCTCTTCCCCAGTATTAATTCAGATTACTATCCGCTTTTGCGAGAACTCGTGGAAACTCATTATCCCGATCGCCTCCATTTGCTCACCGCAGGCGAAGCATGGCGAGGACTGCTCACAACCCCTAGACACTACAAAGATGAGCAGACTCTGACGGATTGGACGGGCGCTAAATCGGTAGCTTGTCCCTGCATATCCGAGCAGGCGATCGCCTCTCCTCAAGCCAAGTGAGAGCTTCTGTAGCTTGAAGCCAGATTGCTCAAAGCCTCTCTTCAAGAAACTTCAGGTTGAAGACGAACCCTAGGGGGAAGGTTGCCTAACGTTGGCTTTCCTCCCCCAAATTAATGCTGAGCGGCTGTGCCGCTTGCCAAACTCTCGAACCTTATGTTTAAGAAAGATTCAGTATCCCGTCTTTTGGTTGTTCGGCCATGCTAAGTTAGTCAGGCTCAGAGTCGGGAAAGTCCGGTGAGATTCCGGTACTGTGCCGCAACTGTAATGGGACTAGCCCCAGTCAGAATGCCGACTTTGATCTGTTACCTGTTCTCTTGATTTCCCGCGCTGCACGGGGAAGGAGCTAACTGCTTGCTGTCTCAAACGGACGCTTGTCCTGGCTTATTCTACGCTACACCTGCTCAAGACGGTATCTTGTTTCGCCTTCGCATACCGGGCGGCATCCTGACGGCTCAGCAATGTGAGGCGATCGCCCTACTCTCTGATCACTATGGTGCGGTGCAAGTCACCAATCGCGCCAATCTACAATTGCGATCGGCTGAGGCATTGCCAAACACAGTGCTAAATTGCCTCCAGCAGGTAGGTTTGGCTGCGGTCAATGGCAGTACCGATCATCTACGCAACATTATGGCCAGCCCCACGGCAGGCATCGATACCGAGGCGCTGATAGATACTCGCCCCTGGGTCGCCCAGTGGAACGACTATCTCGCACACCACTTCAAGCTGGCACCCCTCTCAGGCAAGTTCAGCGTTGGGTTTGATGGGGGTGAGGCCGTTTCGATTCGCGATCGACCCAACGACATCAGCCTAGTGGCTGTGAAGCGGGATAACGCTATTTACTTTCGGCTGCACCTGAGTGGCGGCGATCGCGGCAACCCTCCGCAGCCAGTAAACCTGTGGGTTAAGCCAAAAGACAGTTTACGCCTGCTGGCTGCTTTGGCAGATCTGTATTGCGATTACACGGTGCAGCGAACCTCCATCCCACCGGATAGTGTCTCTTCTCCCCCGCGCGATCGCCATGTTCGCAGCCCTAAACCCCGCTTCCGAGAATTCTTGCAGGATCGAGGCATTGCCACTGTGCTTCAGGCAGTTGAGCGGCGGCTGCATCCGGCCTGCGTTCTCACCTGTCCTGCTGCTAATGGCGAGATAAGCGACCTTTCCCAGTCGGTTCGCAAATTTAGGTACTTAGGCAGTCATCCCCAACAGCAGCCCGGACTGGCCTATCTGGGCGTTGCCCTACCGCTGGGGTGGCAAAAACCCTTCCAAATTAGGGGATTGAGCGCACTGGCAGCAGCCTATGGCGACAGCACCCTGCGGCTCACGCCTTGGCAAAACTTGCTGATTCCCTATATTCCTCAGCCGCAGCTGGCGATCGTGCAGCAAGGGCTTGAGGCGCTGCAACTCACGGGAGCCAGCGCTTGGGGAGCGATCGTTGCCTGTGCCGGGACAAGAGGTTGCAAATCCGCCGCCACTGATACCCAAAGTCATGCACTCGCCTTGATAGACCAGCTTCAGCACCGCATTAGCCTCGATCGCCCCATCAATATTCACTGGAGCGGCTGCGAAAAATCCTGTGCGCAGCACTACCCTGCCGACATCACGCTTATGGGTCTTCCTGCAACGGAGACTGCCCTCAGAGACAATGGGAGCAGGCAGGCAGAGGCGGCGCCCTATGCCGTTTACGTTGGCTCTAATGATGACGCACCCGATCAAGAACTTTTTCAAGAACACAACTTTGAACGGCTGCTAAACCTGATCGAACACATGCTGAGAACCTATCAAGATCGGCGAGCAGATGTGGCTGAAACCTTTAGGGCATTTACAACAAGACATTCGCTAGAGCAGCTCAGACAGCTTTTTAGTTCGCCAAAATTCAGTAGATCGAAAATGAGTTTATATCACGATGAACCTTAGACTTGATCCCCCTAAATCCCCCTTAAAAAGGGGGACTTCAAGTCATCTTTGGCTCAGTTCCCCCCTTTCTCAAGGGGGGCTAGGGGGGATCCAAACAAGGTTTGTGATCTACTGAAATTAAATGGCTCTGATCTCAGCTAGGCCATACCCCGCTACATCCTGTCCACAATCCCAAACCCAATGTCTGACTATATCCGTGACGGCAACGAAATCTACCGTAACTCTTTTTCTATCATTC
The DNA here is from genome assembly GCA_016208305.1 of Oscillatoriophycideae cyanobacterium NC_groundwater_1537_Pr4_S-0.65um_50_18. Lineage (GTDB taxonomy): Bacteria > Cyanobacteriota > Cyanobacteriia > Elainellales > Elainellaceae > Drouetiella. The sequence continues at coordinate 354,314 of JACQYI010000006.1, forward strand.
GAGCTGAGGCCAATCTGGCGAGCTTGCCACCCGACTTGGAATCGGTTGCTGTGCGGCTGATTCACGCCTGTGGCATGACAGATATTGTGAGCGACCTGGCCTATTCGCCCGATGCCGCAGCGATCGGTCGGTCGGCTTTGGCAGCAGGAGCGGTGATTTTGTGCGATGCCCAAATGGTAGCCTATGGCGTGACGCGCAAGCGGCTACCCGCCAACAATGCCGTCATTTGCACGCTGAACGAACCAGACGTTCCAGCGATCGCTCAGAAAATTCAAAATACGCGATCGGCTGCCGCCATTGAGCTATGGAGAGGGCCGCTAGAGGGAGCCATTGTTGCCATTGGCAATGCACCAACGGCGCTATTTCGGCTATTAGAACTTTTAGATGAAGGGGTGCCAAAACCTGCGCTCATTTTAGGTTTTCCGGTGGGTTTTGTTGGGGCAGCAGAGTCAAAAGCGGCTTTAGCCGAAAATAGCCGAGGCGTACCCTTTTTAACGATTCACGGTCGGCGGGGCGGTAGCGCCATGGCCGCAGCAGCAGTTAACGCCTTAGCAATGGAGGAAGAATAATGTCGCATGGTCGTCTTTACGGAATTGGCGTGGGGCCTGGAGATCCAGAGCTGCTGACCCTAAAAGCGCTGCGCATCCTGCAAGCGGTGCCTGTGGTTGCCTACCAATCTGCTGTAGACCGGGAGAGTGTGGCGCGATCGATCGTGGCACCCTATCTGGTCGGGCATCAAACTGAGGTTAGCTTTCATTTTCCGCGGGCTGATGATCCCCAAGCGGCACAGCCTTTGTATGCTGAGGCGATCGCTCCTGTGGCGGAACACCTATCTGCGGGTCGCGATGTGGCCGTCCTCTGTGAAGGCGATCCGCTGTTCTATGGGTCGTTTATGTATTTGTATACGCGCCTGTCCGATCGATTTGCGACTGAAGTGGTTCCAGGTGTTTCTTCCCCGATGGCTTGCGCGTCAGCCTTAGGGATTCCTTTGAGCTATCGCAACGATATCTTTAGCGTTCTCTCGGCAGCACTACCAGAAGATGTTTTGGCGACGCAGTTGCTCAATGCCGATGCGGTTGCCATTATTAAGCTGCGACGACATTTTGCCAAGGTGCGATCGGTTTTGCATCAGCTCAGCCTGATTCCTCGTGCCCAGTACATTGAGCGGGCGACGATGCGTGACCAACAGATTATGCCGATCGATCAGGTGGATTCCAGCAACGTCCCCTATTTCTCAATGATTTTGGTGCCGAGCAAGGCGCACTTATGAAGGAATTGATAGACCTGCCAGGACAACGCCCTGCTGTCGTCGTGCTGGGGCAAAACAGTGTGCCCGTGGCGCGGCAGCTCATGCAGCATCTGCCCGGTGCAACACTCTATGGGTTGTCGGGTCGCACGACTGAGGTGGATATTAGCTTTAGCGATTTTGGCGTTACCTTGCGCCAGCTCTTTGCGGAAGGCACGCCCATCATCGGCCTATGCGCTGCCGGAATTTTGATTCGTACGCTTGCCCCCCTGCTGAGTGACAAACGGGCTGAGCCGCCTGTGCTGGCGATCGCTGAAGACGGCAGTGCTGTTGTGCCGCTCTTGGGTGGGCTAAATGGCGCGAATGATCTGGCGCGTCATCTGGCGGCAGCGCTAGAGGTCAGTCCTGCCATTACCACCACAGGCGATTTGCGGTTTCGCAGTCGGCTCCTGTCGCCTCCAGCCGGATACCACCTCGCCAATTCTGACGATCAGGCCAAAACATTTCTGGCTGATCTGCTGTCGGGAGCAACGGTGAAATTGGCAGGCCATGCGCCCTGGCTGCGGGATAGCCAGATTCCCTGGGTGGATGAGGGGACGGCTAATGCTGCGCTGACCATCGAAATCACCGAACGCCCCCTTTCCCCTTCGCCCGATCGCCTAATCTATCATCCGGCCACGGTGGCGATCGGGCTTAGCGATCTCGGCACTGCTACGCCTCAAGATCTGTTGGCACAGGTACAGCAGCGTTTGACCGAGCATGATTTGGCTACGGCTTCAGTCGCAGGCTTCTTTGCCCCTCTGTCCGCAGCGGCTCATCCTGATCTGGCCGCGATCGCCCATACCTTTAACGTTCCAATTCGCTTCTTTACGTCTGCCCAACTTGACTCGCTAACCCAACGCCGGGAAAGCCAAGCTGAAGCGATCGCCCTGGCTGCCGTTGGCGCGGCTGGACAATTAGTGGCCTCAGGACAGGTGGCGATCGCCCTGGCTCCCGAACCCCTTGACCCAACGCAAATCGGCCAGCCGCAGGGGCGATTAGCCATCATTGGCACAGGCCCAGGCGGCGAAGCCTGGATGTCTCCCGAAGTGAAGGAACTGCTCAAGGTTGCCACCGATTTAGTCGGGTACAGCACCTACCTCAAGTTGGTCGGCAGTCTAGCAGAGGGCAAGCGCCAGCATGAGTCAGATAATCGAGAAGAGCTGGCACGCGCCAGAATGGCGTTAGATCTAGCTGCAACAGGGCGATCGGTCGTCATCGTTTCTTCGGGCGATCCGGGAATTTATGCCATGGCATCGGCTGTGTTTGAGGTAATCGATCGCGAGGCAAATCCAGTCTGGAATAGCGTTCATTTGCATGTTGCCCCCGGCATTTCGGCTATGCAGGCGGCAGCAGCAGCGATCGGTGCACCTTTGGGTCACGACTTTTGTGCCATCTCGCTATCGGATATCCTCAAGCCGTGGTCTATTGTGACGCAGCGAATTGCGGCGGCAGCTGAGGCAGATTTTGCCATCGCCTTTTACAACCCTGTTTCAAAACAGCGCACCTGGCAGTTGGCCGAGGCGCAACAGATTTTGCTGAAATGGCGATCGCCCGACACGCCCGTGGTGCTGGCGCGCAACCTCGGTCGCCCCGGACAGTCCGTACAGGTCATCTCCCTGGCAGAGCTGACACCTGACCAAGCCGATATGCGAACGGTGATTTTGATTGGCTCTAGCCAAACCCGCCGGATCGATCGCGCTAATGGCGGTGTTTGGGTTTATACCCCTCGGAACTATGGGAAATAGAGGCACTCAGTAACACCGGAAACTCAAGCGTAAGGGTTTAGCATTCGGGCAACCCTCTTTGCTACGACCAAGGGCACATCTGTCGAATGCTAAACCCCTACAGGTATAGCGCTACGCGCTTAAATCCAACGAATATTTTTCTAAAAGCCTCGCGGAGCGAGGCTTTTAGAAAAATATTGTCCTAACCTAATTGCGTAGAGCCATCGGTTTTATTTCGTTCTCGTTCCTAAACGCTGGATTGCAAAGGCGCGGCGGGCTACAAAACTCTAATTCGAGATCTCCTGATACTGTAAAGAGAATACTTGACTGGCAAAATCGCCCATGTCTTCTGCTCCAGAAAGGCTCAATTTGCCCTTTGGCTCCCATCTCGATCGATTCTTGGTCTGCGGGTTGGGCAGCTTGGGGCAGCATTGTGTCGCAGAGCTAAAAGAATATGGCGCGATCGTCAGTGCCATCGTCGATGCGCCTCCCAAAAACTGGGAAATTCCGGAACTGCCTCAGTTGCTAGAGGAAGTTTTTATTGGCGACTGTCGGCTAGAAACGGTGCTCAAGCAGGCGCGTATTCACCATTGCCGCACGATTCTGCTGGTCACAGGCAACGAACGGGTGAACACCGAAGCGGCCTTGGCAGCGCGCGCACTTAACCCTGATGTGCGGCTGATTGTGCGATCGGATAAACAAAACCTCAATCAGCTCTTGGGAGAGAATCTTGGCAACTTTGCCGCTTTTGAACCTACCCAACTCTCTGCCTCTGCCTTTGCTCTGTCGGCCTTGGGGGTCGAAACCTTAGGATATTTCAATCTCGAAAAGCGGCTGCTGCGGGTGGTGAAATATCAGGTGCATCAAGGCGATCGCTGGTGCGATCGCTGGCGGGTACATGGGCTAAATAGCCGCAGTCGGCGGTTGCTCAGCCATGCCTCAGCCCAGCTAAATCCGCCATTGACACCTGCCGCTCCGCAGCAGTTTCACCAATGGGAACCCGACGCCGTACTCCAGGCTGGCGATACGGTGGTGTATGTCGAAGTCATGAATTCACTGGATATGGGCAACATGCTCGCCCGTCCTACCCATGAGAGCGAACAGCGCGCCAAGCCTTCTCGCTGGCGAAAAAAGAAAACCTGGATAGCCCAACTGCGGCATTGGGGCAAGCAGGAGAAGAACTTTGCGCAGATGCTGCTGCGATTTTGGCGATCGACCGAGCAGTACCAAACGCAACGGGTGGCGATCGTCTGCGGCATTACGCTGGTGGCAATGTGGCTGTTGGGCATTGTCCTATATCGCCTGTCCTATCCTGGCGCGGGTTTGGCCGAAGCTTTCTATGCGCCGATTATTCTGCTGCTTGGGGGCTATGGCGATCTGTTTGGCAGCGTCGATTTTGCCAATCAGCCAGCTCCGGCGGCTGAAATGCCAGGCTGGCTGCGGCTGTTTAGCCTCATGTTGACTTTGGCAGGAACTGCGTTTGTGGGGGTGCTATATGCGCTGTTAACGGAGGCGCTCCTGACCTCTAGATTTATGTTTTTCAGCAACCGTGATCCGGTGCCCCAAGCAAACCATGTGGTTTTAGTAGGTCTGGGGCGTGTAGGCCAGGGAGTGGCCGCCCTACTGCAAGAGCTGAAGCAGCCGCTTGTGGCGATTACAATTCAGGCGATCGATTCCAGCACTTTGCCGCGCATGCCCATCATCATGGGCGATCTCACCCATCTGCTCGCCAAAGTCAATTTAGAGACCGCCAAAAGCATCATTGTCGTAACAGGGGATGATATTCAAAATTTAGAGCTGGGGCTGATGGCGCATACGATCAATCCCCAAAGCCGTCTGGTGATTCGCACCTATGATCAGCACTTTAGCAACAGCGTCACGCGCCTGTTTCCCTATGCTCAAGTGCTGTGCGGCTCGGCACTTTCGGCTGAGGTTTTTGTAGCGGCAGCGTTTGGCGAAAATATCATCAGCCTATTTCACTTTAATCAACAAACGGTGCTGGTGACGGAATACAGCATTGAGGTGGGAGACACACTCAATGGGCATCTCCTCTCTGAAATTGCCTATGGCTATGGCATTGTGCCTGTGCTGTATCAACGCAGCCGTCAAGAACCCCCCGAACTGATGCCTTCCGAAGACATGCGGCTCTATGTAGGGTCACGGCTGATTGTGCTGGCAACCAGCCAAAGCCTTCAGTGGGTCGAACGTGGAGAAATGATGCCTCGGCAATGGCAAGTGCGGATCGAGCAAGCTTTGAATTCTTATGCGATTACCGAAGGCGTCAATCAAATTGCATTGATTTCGGGCTGTAACATCGGCATCGCCAAAAAACTGATGCTCAGTTTGCCCGCTACCTTAGAGCAGCCGTTGTATGAACATCAGGCGCTACGGCTGGTGCGTAAGCTAAATGAAATTCATGTCTTGGCTCAGGCCATCAAGCTGTAATCGGTTTCCACTATAGGTAGTCATCAGGCTCAGGCCATTGGGTAGATCTGATCTGCGCGCCCCAAAATGTCTCTAATCTATCGCTATGAGTTACGCATAAACTGCTCTAAAGCATAAGCGTAAACTTCGATATCAACCTTGTTATAGGTTTGAATAAATTCATGAATTAAGGCATTTTCACAGATATCTTTCTTGATTTTGTACTCTGAATTTTGATTGAGGAAATCAACTTTAACCTCTACCTCTAGCTGATTGGCTGCCACAAATTTTTGTAGGCTTCTTTCATAAAATTCAGTTAGCCCAACCATATCGAGTGTTGCGAGATTTTCGATGACATCCATGCTGCGTAAATTTTGCCAGTCTTCAACAAAGTAACGAGACTGACAGTTTTGAAATAGCCAATCGTACTTGCTCAAGCAAGATATGAAGGTATCAGAATCATACAAGTTGGCTGCTCTCAGCTCCAGGCTAAGGTCTTGAATGTTTTTGGGGTGCGCCTGGAAAAAATCAGAGCCAATATCGTAGATGTGAATCACCCAGTTGATATGAGAAATCAGTTGGTCAATAGGCTCTCTCAAAAACGTTAGGGCAAAATATTCTTCCCTGGCGAAGTTTCTTGCAAACACAAAGAAATTCAGATGCCCTGAAATATACTCAAGTTTTTTAAGAGAGTCTAGATTCGGAAGGGTTACAGTTTGGCTATCCAAATACTGTTCACAGTGCGATTCTCCGACAAAGTTATTTGCTAAAAATTTATTGAATGAAGATCCGGCTGTCTTTGCAACATGGATAAAAAAAATCTTTTTCTTCATTACTGGCTCTGCTTCACGGTTTGGTAAATGTTAGAGAGTTTGGTAACTGTTAAAGATTTCTACTGGAGAGGAATGTTTAAAAGCGTCCAATTATGTTACCTTTGCTTTCGTTTCTGGTTTGCCGCAGGCGCTAAACTTCATCTCTGAGAGCTTAACCCTATAGGATTGCCTCTAGCTTTCTCTGACGCAGAATTTAGGCGTAGCAAAGCAAACTTCAAAAGCTGGGCTGGCTAAACTCTAGAAAGTCTACCTCAAAAGCATTTTGTTGATCGGGTTGAGCTTCGGGTTGTTCCAGCTCACCATTCACACCTCCCCAAAAAACTGACATAGACGATCGCAGCTTTATCACTTTATGAGGAGCAATGACCAGCGCTATGCCCAACTCAGCGCAACGATGCCGATACAGCGATTCCAGTACAATGATTCCTGCAAGGTAGGCGGGGATCAACGTATGGATTACAAACAGGCTGGGGTTGATGTAGAAGCAGGTCGCGCCTTTGTCAAAAAAATTCGAGATGCCGTAGAAAGTACCCATCGTCCTGAAGTGATGGGCGGGTTAGGCGGTTTCAGTGGCTTGTTTCAGTTGCCTAGCGGCTATCAAGAGCCAGTGCTGGTGTCGGGAACCGATGGCGTTGGGACAAAGCTCAAGGTAGCTCAGCAGTACGATCGCCATGACACGGTTGGTATAGATCTAGTCGCCATGTGCGTCAACGATGTGCTGACTTCGGGAGCTGAGCCGCTGTTTTTCCTCGATTATTTAGCCACTAGCAAGCTCAATCCTGATCAGCTTGCCCAAGTTGTCACCGGAATTGCTGAAGGCTGTCGGCTGGCGGGCTGTGCCTTGTTGGGGGGCGAAACCGCCGAGATGCCAGGATTCTATCAGCCTGGAGAATATGATCTGGCAGGCTTTTGCGTCGGCATCGTTGAAAAAAGCCAAATCGTAGACGGCTCACGGGTGCAGGTGGGCGATGTGGCGATCGCTCTAGCCAGTCAGGGCATTCACAGCAACGGCTACAGCCTGGTACGCAAAATAGTAGAGGCTACGGATAGCGCTTTGAGCGATCGCCCCGATCAGCTCGGTGGCAAGTCTCTAGGCGAAGCCTTGCTCACGCCAACGCAAATCTATGTCAAGCCTGTTTTGGCAGCGCGTCAGGCTGGGATTGACATCCACGGCATGGCACATATTACCGGGGGCGGCTTGCCCGAAAACCTACCGCGCTGTTTGGGTGCAGGTCAGTCTGTGCAGATTGATGTGCGCTGTTGGACAACACCACCCATTTTTGAGTGGCTGGCAGCACAGGGCAACGTGAATCAGCTAGAAATGTTTAATACCTTCAATATGGGGGTGGGCTTTGTGTTAATCGTGCCGCCCTCAGCAATTGACCCAGCGATCGCCTTTTTTGAAGCCCAAAACCTATCGGCTGGGGCGATCGGTGAAGTTGTGAGTGGCACAGGAGAACTCATCCTAAAGGGCTTAGCGTAACCCTGTTTGCCTAGCCGCAGAAACCTAAAATCCTCGATTCTGCCCATGCCTTGGACAAAATCGAGGATTTATGGCTTTATACACAGCAGTTAGAACGGGACATTTTTAAGGGCACGCTCAAAAATACTCCAAGCATTACGGCTACGGCGATCGCACAACCTTAGGCCACACAACCTTAGAGGATGTTTAAATCCAACTAGGGGTAGCGAAACGTTTTAGATCCCCCTAAATCCCCCTTAAAAAGGGGGACTTTGATTCCGGTTCCCCCTTTTTTAGGGGGGGCTAGGGGGGATCAAACCCATTGCAGCCAACAATAAAACACTTGTGTGTACACCGTAGCTTTTTAAGGGGGGCAGGGGGGATCAACAGATGCTTAAAATCGCAGCCGACCCCTTTTCAAACATCCCCTTAAACCACATGGACTTTCTTCACCTTCAACCCTGCCCCTGATTGAGAATACTCATTCAGTAAAATCGGCACAGGCTGCACATGCCAGATATCTGTGCAGTACTCAGCGATCGCCCGGTCAGACGAGAACTTGCCCATGTTAGCCACATTGAGAATGGACATGCGCGTCCAGTTATCCTGATCGCGGTAGGCTTCGGCAGCGCGAGCTTGACAGTCCACATAGGCTTGGAAGTCAGCAAAGAGCATGTACTCATCCGAATTCAGCAAAGAGCTGACGATCGGCATAAACAGCCCTGGATCTTTGGGAGAGAAGAAGCCCGATGCAAGCTGATCTACCACTCGCTTCAGCGCCGGATTCGAGTGGTAATAGTCTTGCGGCTTATAGCCCTTCGCCTTTAGATCAACCACTTCCTGAGCCGTCAGACCAAACAGGAAGAAGTTTTCAGCGCCCACCTCTTCTCGAATCTCGACGTTGGCTCCATCTAGAGTGCCGATCGTCAGAGAGCCGTTGAGCGCAAACTTCATGTTGCCTGTACCTGAGGCTTCTTTCCCAGCGGTAGAGATTTGCTCAGACAAGTCAGAGGCCGGATAGGCAAACTGTCCCAGAGAGACTGAGTAATTGGCTACAAAGATCACCTTTAAGCGTCCAGCCACATCTGGGTCGTTGTTGACCACATCCGCTACTGAGTTGACCAGCTTAATCACCATCTTGGCCATGAAGTAACCCGGAGCCGCCTTGCCGCCAAAAATAACGGTACGGGGCACCACGTCAATGCTGGGATTGTCTTTAATTTGGTTGTACAGCGCAATCACATGCAAGACGTTAAGCAACTGCCGCTTGTATTCATGAATCCGCTTGATCTGAATATCAAAAAGCGAATTGGGATCAATTTCGATCCCGTTGCTGCGGTGGATATAGGACGCAAAGCTAGCTTTACGGGCTTGCTTGATCTGCCGCCAGCGCGATCGAAATTCTAGATCATCCACATAGGCTTCTAGCTTTTTCAGCTCGTCGAGTTGTTTGACCCAGTTGCCGCCAATTTTTTCGGTAATTAGCGCCGACAGCTCTGGATTGCTCATCAACAGCCACCGCCGAGGCGTAATGCCGTTGGTTTTGTTCTGAAACTTCTCAGGCCAAAGCTCATAAAAGTCACGGAACAGGTCTTGCTTGACCAGCTCAGTATGTAGCGCCGCCACACCATTGACAGCATGGCTGCCAACACAAGCCAAATGCGCCATGCGAATCTTCTTATCTTCGCCTTCTTCTACCAACGACATCCGGTTCATCTTACCCGCATCACCGTTGTACTTCAACTGAAGTTCTTCCATAAACTGGCGATTAATCTCATAGATAATCTCCAGATGGCGCGGCAGCAAGCGACCAAACAAACTCACCGACCAGCGCTCTAAGGCTTCTGACAGCAGCGTGTGATTGGTATAGGCGAAAGTCTGGCGCGTGATGTCCCAGGCTTTTTTCCAGGGGACAGAGTGCTCATCAATCAGCAACCGCATTAGCTCGGCCACGCCGATCGCCGGATGGGTGTCGTTGAGCTGAATTGCAGCCTTTTCAGGGAATAAATCAAAGGTGTCATGCTTGCGCAGATACAGTCGAATAATGTCTTGCAAGGAGCAAGAAACAAAGAAATATTGCTGCTGAAGACGCAGCTCTTTGCCCTGAAGCGTGTTGTCGTTGGGGTAGAGAACTTTGGAAATGTTCTCAGAGAAAGTCTTGTTGGCGACAGCCTGCGTATAGTCCCCAGCGTTAAAGGTGTTGAGGTCAAAGTCTTCACCCGCTTTGGCTGCCCAGAGGCGTAGGGTATTAACCGTGTTGTTGCCATACCCAGGCACAGGGGTGTCATAGGGTGTCCCCAAAACCGTTACTCGGGGTACCCATCGCATTTGAAAACTGCCGTCGGTATCGGTGTAGCCTTCGGTGTGCCCGCCAAACTTGACTTCAACAGTGTAGTCAGGGCGTGGCAGTTCCCAGGGGTTGCCAAATTGCAGCCAGTTATCGGGACGCTCAGTTTGCCAGCCGTCAGCGATGAGCTGGTCAAAAATACCGAACTCATAGCGGATGCCATAGCCCACTGCCGGAATTTCGAGCGCGGCCAGAGAATCGAGATAGCAAGCGGCCAATCTGCCTAAGCCGCCGTTGCCTAGTCCGGGTTCTTCTTCGCGCTCCAGCAGATCATCCAGATTTAAGCCTGACTCCTTTAGAGCCTGCTGCATAGGTTCATACAGCCCTAGATTAATCAGGTTATTGATCAGCAGGCGGCCAATCAGAAACTCGGCAGACAGGTAGTAGACCATTTTGACATCTTTGTCAAAGTAGGTCTGGGCAGTCTTGATGCGGCGATGCACAAGACGATCGCGCACCGTGTAAGCCAACGCCATGTAGTAGTCGTAGAAGGTGGCAAAGTTCTCGTCTTTGCCCTGAATGTAATAGAGGTTGTCGGCAAGGGCGCGCTTGAGGGTTTCCACCGTTGTCCCAGTCCGATCGTCCTCGATCGTGATAGGACAATCAATTAACTGGTTAGCAAGCTGGTTGTCCATAAGCTCGGATTGGTTAGGGATTGAGTTGATGGTTCAACTCAACTTATGCACAATCCAATTTCTAAACGCAAGGGAGAAGGGCTTAAGATTGCATGAAGATCGGCTTCAAAAATGAGGATGAACTGAGTCTAAACTGCCTAGACAGCAGCGATTGCGACCTTTTGCTTTAGCTTGGTAAAGCGCTTTATCAGCAGCAGCGACAAAAGCTTCAGAACTCACTTCAGGAGAAGGAATAAGGCCAGCGACTCCAGCGCTCAAAGTCACGGTTTGATGAACAGGGGCGCTGCTGTGGGGAATGGCCAGGGTGCTAATCACTTTACAGGTTGCCGATGCCACAACTAAGGCTCCAGCCGCATGGGTGTTGGGTAGCAGCAGAGCAAATTCTTCACCACCATAGCGCGCCACTAGGTCTGCTGGGCGCTTGATAGAGTCTTGCAACGCTCTGGCTACTTGCTGAAGGCAGCGATCGCCTGCCTGATGGCCATAGGTGTCGTTATAGGACTTAAAGAAGTCGATATCGCACAGTATTAGAGCGATCGGGAGTCGTTCACGCTGCATGCGTCGCCATTCAGTGTCTAGGTACTCATCGAACCGCCGCCGATTGGCAACGTGAGTTAAGCCATCTAGCGACACCAGACGCAGCAATTCCCGATTGGCTGTCTCTAGCTGCTGCTGAAGCTGGGATTGCTGGATGAGCCGCCGCACTCGCTGCCGCAGGACGGCAAAATGGACGGGCTTGGTGACAAAATCCATCGCTCCGACTGCAAAAGCGCGATCGACGGAAACGCGATCTTCAAGCCCCGTAATCATCAAGATGGGAGTTGGGCGATCGCCTGCCAAAGCCTGAAGCTTTTCACAGCACTCAAAGCCATCGATCCCTGGCATAACGGCATCTAGCAGCACAATATCAGGATGTTCGCGGCTGTAGATTTCTAACCCTTCCTGGCCTGTCTTGGCCTCAATAATCTCATACCCCTCTTGGTCTAGACACAGCCGTAGGTGCATCCGCATGACGGCATCATCGTCAATTAGCAAAACAAGGGCAGGTTTGCTGGAGGCAAGGAGCCCAACTGGTGCTTGATACCCGATCTCTGTTTGCCTAAATGCATCGATTTCCACGATTAAACCCTCAATGCCCTCTTTAATCTTTACCCTGCAAAAAAAATTCTTGGCTATATGTTTTTCAATCCCTTTAACCCTTTTACCTGCCGCAGGCGCTAAACCTACCTGCCGCAGGCGCTAAACCCTTAATAATCAGGCGAACTTTGAGTTCCCGAAATCCATCAGGGCTGGGGAGTATAGCCCCTTAAGTTTTGCAGCAAGGAGGTGGGTACGGCCTTTATGTTGAGCCGTGAAAACAGTCATAAAAACAGTCGCGAAATATGCATGCATGGATTCCCATTGGACTAGTATTCCCATTTCTATGAGGAGCACCGAAGAAAGCTGCAAAGAGATCTACAAACCTAAGAAGGCTTTTATATTCCTGCAACTTTAAGCCCTGATCCTCTAACGCATAGAGCGCTAAAAGATTAGGGCTTGAGAGACAAAATATTCAGACTCTAGAACCAACCTGAATGTTGAATTTCTTGATTTTCCCGCGCGCTATGGCTCAAAGCAGCCCGCCTATCCGGCCTGAGAATTACTCTGAGGAGTGCTAATTAAAGCCACTTCAACCTGTTCTCCGCTGAGCTTCGCCAGCTCAACCCGCAGTCCGGGGCCAAAAAACCGCTCAATTTTCTCTCGTTTTTCTTGCCAAGTTTCAAAAGAAATGAGCGCAGAATCAAATTCTAGTACCAGCGCATAGGCTCCTTGGCGCTCTTCTTCATGCAGACCGTAGAGCAGGGGACGTTCATCATCGCTGGGGCTAAGGCCAAGGTGCTCTAAGGTGCTGTCTAGATGAGCCTCCTGACCATAGCGATAGCGGGTGACATCTTTGCGAATCTGATTTTGAGTTTCGGTTGCCTGCTGCTGCCGTAGTGCCAGCACCTCCGGCGCAGTAGGCTGAGTCAGCGGCACAGGCTTTAGCTCAGATGCCGTTAGCGCCAAGCCGCCCAGAAGCACGGGAATCCCGTAGAAAAAGCCCACTAAATTGAGGGTTGGGTGATCGGTGGCGTAAGCAATAAAGCCCATGACGGTCAAAATGCCACCAACGACTAAGCCCAGCGCTCCTAGAGAAATTTGGCGTAACATATTCATTGGGTCAAGATTTGTGAGTCAAGCATCCTACTTCATAAGTATTAACCATCTTGGTGTAGCCCGTCTAACTGATTCGGCTTGACTGATCCGGTCAGCCTGATTTCAGCTTTTGGCCTGGGCAACACCTGAACAACCGCTAGACACTAAAAGATTATCGGAGCTGAGCCAGTATGTCAGATTTGCAACAAGACCCCAAAGCAATGCGCGATCGTTTTAAGCTGATTGAAACCAAGCGAGAGGCTCTGGTGCGGCTCCTGGAACAGCCGGACTTAGGCACTTTGCGCATTGACGTTAATCAGGCACTCGAAGAAATGGATGACTTGATTGATGAGTTCAAGCGAGCCTTTCCCGAAACCTGAGCCTCGTAAAACTTGAGCCTCGTAAAACTTGAGCCTCATAAAGCCTGAGCCTCACAAGCATCCAAGCGTTCAGAAAGAACTTATGTCAAACACCTACACTGTCGAAATCGACCATCAGGGCAGCACTTACTCTATAGAGGTGCCCGAAGACCAGACTATTCTAGAGGCGGCTCAAGCAGCCGGGATAGACTTACCTACCTCTTGTGGTGCAGGGGTCTGCACGACCTGCGCAGCGCTGATTTCTGAAGGCACAGTCGATCAAGCCGATGGCATGGGCGTTAGTGCCGAACTGCAAGCCCAAGGCTTTGCACTGCTCTGTGTTGCCTATCCGCGCTCGAACATCAAGCTGAAGTCGGGACAAGAAGATCAGGTTTATCACCTGCAATTTGGGCAATTTCAGCAGGCAAAGACATGAGATGGGGAAATAGGGAATGGTAACGCAGTTTCTAACGGTGGAAGTTGCGCTGCAATCTTCGCCTGCCCTGTTGCAGCAGGCGATTTTGGCTGAGCTGAAAAAGTGCGGTGAGCCTTTGCGCTGGGCGATCGTAGCGGTGAATGGCGATCGCCAAATGGCAATTATTGAAGCGGTTGTAACGGTTTCTCAAGAGTTTTTGGTTCCTGAAGCGGCGATAAGAACAGCATGAAACCCTACACCGTAATGCTGATTGTGCCGACAGGCATTGGCGCAGCGATCGGCGGCTATGCGGGCGATGCTTTACCTGTGGCACGGGCGATCGCTCAAGTGGCCGATCGGCTAATCACCCACCCAAATGTGATGAATGGGGCACAGCTCTATTGGTCAATGCCCAACGCGCTGTATGTCGAGGGCTACGGACTCGATCAGCTAGCGGCGGGGCAGTGGGGGTTGCGTCCGGTGCATCAAAATCGGGTGGGTTTGGTGCTGGATCAAGGCATTGAACCGGAACTGCGACTGCGCCATTTGCAAGCGGCTGATGCTGCCAGAGCCACGCTGGGGCTAGAGCTGACCGACTACATCGTGACCGATGAACCTCTGGGTGTCGCGTTACGCACGGCTGCTTCTGGCGCAACCTGGGGCACGATTCAAAGCCCAGATAGCCTGTTGCGAGCAGCAGAAAAACTCGTTAAAGCCGCAAAAGCTGAGGCGATCGCCGTGGTGGCACGCTTTCCAGATGACTGCGGCAGCGAAGCCCTGACTCAGTACCGCCAGGGGCAAGGGGTTGACCCGCTGGCAGGAGCCGAAGCAGTGATCAGCCATCTGGTCGTGCGGCATCTACAAGTGCCCTGTGCCCATGCACCTGCCCTGCTACCGCTGCCCCTAGAGCCAGATCTGTCGCCGCGATCGGCGGCTGAGGAGTTGGGTCACACCTTTTTGCCCTGTGTGCTGGTGGGGTTGAGTCGGGCACCACAGTTTGTAGTAAGTGGGACTGAGAGCAGCAATGGAGGGCGATCGACTGATATTTGGGCGGATCAGGTGGATGCACTTGTGATTCCAGCTTCGGCCTGCGGCGGCAGTGCGGTACTGAGCCTGAGCCAAACCCAGACAAAGATTATTGCCGTCCGAGATAATGCAACGCGGCTAAATGTGCGGGGCGATCGCCTTAATCTTCCGGTGCTAGAGGTGGAGTCCTACCTGGAGGCCCTAGGGGTTTTGGTGGCTCACCGAGCCGGGATCAGTGTCTCAGCACTCTCTCCTCAGTTAGAACAAATTCAGCAGCTTCCAGCCGGACTGACGCAATCCGTCATCCACAGGGTCTGCACAGAGATAACTTAGAGAAATTTTGTAAGGAGCCACAATCCACACTCCCAAAAGGCCGTGAGATTCGCAGCCGTCGCCTAGAATCGAGACATGTCGTGTTTACCTTGTCACTGTGCCTGAAGAACTTCCTCCCAAGTCCAACGCTGAATCTCTAACGCGCACGCAAATTTTGATGGCGATGGGCTTAACGGCAGTAGTGCTGCTGCTGGCAGCGCGCTTATGGCTGCTGCTTGATCCGTCTGCGCGGCTATTGCCCGTCACTGGGTCGAAATCAGCGCTGCTGTGGGGCGTTAGCTTAGGAGTAGGGATTACCCTAGCCAGCAGCATCGCCTATCGAGTTTGGGAGAGCTATCGCCAAAGTGCCGATTATTACTTGGCATTGGTAATCAAGCCTTTAGCACTGCCCGATCTGATTTGGCTAGGGTTGCTGCCTGGAATGAGTGAGGAGCTGCTATTTCGGGGCGTTATGCTACCTGCGATCGGCCTCAACTGGTTTGGTCTAGTAGTTTCCAGCCTCTGTTTTGGCGTGCTGCACTTCAGCGGCTCACAGCAGTGGTCTTACGTCATTTGGGCAACGATTATTGGTGGAGTGCTGGGCTACAGCGCTATTGCAACAGGCAATCTTCTGGTGCCGATCGTAGCGCACATTACCACTAACCTAATTTCGAGCTGCATCTGGAAGCTTGAGCGGCAGCTTGAGCATTAACACCTTAAGCTTTAAGACCTTGAGAATTAAGCCAATGGCAGATCCTCAACTAACCTGATAGACTCAATCACGAAAATAGAAATCGCAAACGCAGCGTCTACTATGATCCAGCCCAATCTCCCTCAGCCGCCGTTGTTCGATCGCCCCGAAGCAGAACGCCTCCACCGGAAGCAGCGTCTTGCGGCGGCTCTGCGCCTCTTTGCCTACTGTGGCTTTGACGAAGGCGTTGCCGGACACATAACCGCTCGTGATCCTGAGTACACCGATCACTTTTGGGTGAATCCGTT
Organism: Oscillatoriophycideae cyanobacterium NC_groundwater_1537_Pr4_S-0.65um_50_18; assembly: GCA_016208305.1. Lineage (GTDB taxonomy): Bacteria > Cyanobacteriota > Cyanobacteriia > Elainellales > Elainellaceae > Drouetiella. The sequence continues at coordinate 370,313 of JACQYI010000006.1, forward strand.
TGGTCTGTATTTTGGGCATATCCGCGTTTCAGATCTGCTGCTGGTGAACCACAAGGGCGAAGTCGTAGAAGGCGATCGCCCGGTCAATGCAGCCGCCTTTGCTATCCATTCGCAGATCCACACCGCCCGTCCAGATGTAATTGCAGCCGCCCATGCCCATTCGCTATCGGGCAAAGCTTTCTCATCGCTAGGGCGATCGCTGGCTCCCATCACGCAAGATGCCTGCTCCTTTTACGAAGACCATGCCGTGTTTGATGACTATACGGGTGTGGTGCTGTCTACTGACGAAGGACAGCGGATTGCGGCAACGTTGGGCGATCGCAAAGCCTTGATCCTGCGCAATCATGGTCTAATGACGGTCGGGCACTCGGTTGATGAGGCGGCCTGGTGGTTTGTTGCAATGGATCGCTCCTGTCAAGCACAGCTCATGGCAGAGGCGATCGGCCAGCCTGTTTTGATTGATCCCGAAGTCGCGAGCCTCACCTTTAGCCAGGTCGGATCGCATTTTATGGGTTGGTTTAGCTTTCAGTCGCTGTACGAAAAGATGGTGCGCTTGCAGCCCGATTTACTGGAGTAGAAGAGGAGTGACAATCTGCCCTGCGTGCTGAGTTCGCTAGGCTGCTTCTGCCTGGGTGGGCGATCGTTTACTCTAGCTGTCATAAACCTCAAAACAAAGGGTACAGCTCATGCTGTACCCCCGAATCTGTAGCAAACGCGCTAGCGATTCCAATCGACTTTAGTTTCTAACCAGCCACTTTTGACCGTTCAGGCGTTGTGCAGTGTAAAGCAGCAGCAAATCCAAGCTCACCTTCCGTTCATCAATCATGAACGACTCTAGCGTACTGGGCTGAGCGCCATTATCGGCATAGCAGAAAAACTTTGCTGCCTGAATGTCTTCTTTAGAAAAAATAATGTGGAACTGGCGTTTGCCGCCTTGCCAATGGCCAATGACCTGCCAGTAAGCATCCGTCATCCCGGCGATCGGCAGCTTTTGCTTCTCAAACTTCAGATCCAAGTCCTGGATGCCTAACTTAGAAAGCATGAGCTTCAATCCGGGAAGATAGTCCTGTGCAACAAAGTCAGCAAAGGGCTTATCTTCTAGGGCTGGAGGCTTCTCTTTTTTAGGCGCTTTAGCAGGTTTTTCCTCCCCTTCAGCAGCTTTTGCTTTAGGGGCTTTGGCGGGCTTTTCTTCAGGCTCAGGGGTGGGAGTTTGGGGCGTAGTTTCGTCTGACATCGCTCAGCCTACTTGCTGTGTATGGGGTTTGGGCACGACTCTATCGTAACGGCTAACCGCGCGCTAGAGAATCACATCGCAGAGACTAACTTCTCGCAAAGGCTAACGCTTCACAAAGACTTAATTTCAGCCGCCAGCAACAGCGGGCACAATGCTAACCTCGTCACCTTCACTGAGGGCAGTGTTTTTGCCGTCTAAAAACCGAATATCTTCGCTGTTGACGTAGAAATTGATAAAGCGGCGCAGCTCGCCCTGATCGTCACAGAGGCGGGCTTTGATACCGGGAAAGCCTTGCTCTAGGGAATCTAGCAATTCTGAAATATTGCCGCCGCTACACTCGATCGCCGCCTGATCGCGGGTGAACTTTTGCAGAGGCGTTGGAATGAGAACTTTGACAGCCATAGGAAAGTGCTAAACAGATAGTAAAGAGTGAAAGACTGGGCGGGGTGGCAGTTACGCCACCCCATGAAAAAGAATGGCTTAAACCGAAACCTGCTGCCATTCCAGGCGATCGAGCGTCCGAGATCTTTCGAGCGCCCGCTCGAAGCTATCTAGCTTGGGTTCAATGGTGAAGGGTTCGCCCACATAGCCTTGAACGGCTTCTTGGGTCTTCAGACCGTTGCCCGTGATGTAGACCACCGTTGTCTCATCAGGGTTGATCTTGCCTGCTTCCACCAGCTTTTTCAGGACGGCGATCGTCGTTCCGCCTGCCGTTTCGGTGAAGATGCCTTCAGTTTCTGCCAGCAGCTTGATGCCGTCAATGATTTCTTGATCATTCACCGATTCAATATTGCCGTTGGTCTTGCGAGCAATCTCCAGGGCATACACGCCATCAGCCGGATTGCCGATCGCAATCGACTTGGCAATCGTGTTGGGCTTGACGGGGGTAATGAAGTCCCGACCTTCTTCAAATGCCTTGGCGATCGGTGAACAGCCTTCAGCTTGGGCACCGCTAAACCGAACGGGCTTGTCTTCTACCAAGCCAACCTTAACGAACTCTTGGAAGCCCTTGTGGATTTTGGTAAACAGAGAGCCAGAAGCCAACGGAGCCACGATGTGATCGGGCAACTGCCAGCCAAGCTGCTCAGCCACTTCGTATCCTAAAGTCTTAGAACCCTCGGAATAGTAGGGGCGCAGGTTGATATTGACAAAGCCCCAGCCGTGGGTGTTAGCCACCTCAGAGCAGAGGCGATTAACTTGATCATAGTTGCCGTGAACCGCCATCACCGTAGGACTGTAGATTAACGTCCCCATGACTTTCCCGGCTTCCAGGTCAGAAGGAATAAAGACGCAGCAGTCCAGTCCAGCATGGGCAGCGATCGCGGCTGTCGAGTTTGCCAAATTGCCAGTGCTGGCACAAGAGACCGTTGAGAAACCTAGCTCACGGGCACGGGTTAAAGCCACAGACACAACCCGATCTTTGAAGCTTAGGGTTGGCATATTAACGGCATCGTTCTTGATAAACAGCCGCTTGATGCCCAAGCGACGAGCAAGGCGGTTGGCTTGCAGAAGGGGCGTCATACCCGTACCCACATCAATCGGATTTTCGGAGGCGACGGGTAGAAAAGACCGATAGCGCCAGATGGAGTTAGGGCCAGCCTGGATGCTCTCGCGCGTAACGGTGCGACGGAGCTGAGCATAGTCGTAAGCTACTTCTAGCGGGCCAAAGCACTCTTCGCAAACATGAATGGCTTTGGCTTCATACTCGGTTCCACATTCCTTACACTTAAGTCCGGTGAAGGTGGCGGCAGCAGAGCGGGAATGGGTGAGAGTTTCGATCGCCTGGGTCATGTGAACTTAATCCTTTGTTAACGGCACGCTTGACAGAGTGAGCAGCGAGGCATCTATTCAGCGGCTGAGTGATCCAAGCCGATCGAATGCTGATTTATGCCTGATGTTGAAGGATAGTAGCACGAGTCACAAAACAGAGCAATCATACCCGACTTTTTTAGTCGGGATTAGATTTCAAAGCCGTAACCCTTGATTTTCGGTAGATCGCAACCGAGGGATTAAACTTCCCAGTAGTTTATTTCAAAGCCTAAAGATCCTTTGAAATAAATTTTATTAGAAAATAATTGAATATTAAGTGCTGAGGTGGATGGGTGAATGGGAAAATCTCAACCACCCCCTACTCAATCACCCCCTCACTCATCATCCCTCTACTCATCATCCCGCCAACTATTCCTTAACTGACCACAAGGCGCGATCGCCCTACATCCAAATGGCCTCTAAAATCGGCTCTGCTCCAAAGCGAATCACATCTGTGCAAGGCAGTCCAGTTTGCTGATGCGTCTGTGCGATCGCCTCTCTAGCCGCCTCTTCTGACAAATGAAACGTATTCAGAGCAATGCCTACAACCTTAGCTGGGGCAAAAGCGCCGCCTGCGGTTGCTACAGATTCATACATCTCGATTACTTTGGGCAAGGGCGGAATGGTCACATAGTCAAAGTTGTGGATATGGGTCTGTCCGGCTCGATGCACCAATACCAGATGGGTAGGCTGACTACCGCGCATCAGCGGTAATGTGGCCGTAGAAGCAGGGTTAATAAAAGAACCTTGACCTTCAATAAATAAGACATCGGCATTATCGCCACCCTGGCCTCCATGCTGCAAAACAATCTGCTCAACGGCTCCGGCGGCAAAGTCGATGCGCACAGCATCTAGCGCGACACCATCATGCCCCAGCATCAAGCCCGTTTGCCCCGTTGCCAGAAACCGCGATCGCCATCCCCTTGCCAGCGCTGCCTGATGTAGCTCTAGGCTTGTAGACATTTTGCCGACGCTCATATCGGTGCCGATCGTTAGCACCCGCCGACAGGAGAGCAAGCGGGCTTGCCCAGAGCCGACTTTTAATCCAGGTGGCTCTTGCCGCACATCCCAAATCCAGCGATCGGGCTTCAGGAGAGCCGTCAGCTCAGGATCGGTAGCCATTGGCGTGTGCAACCCGTTGATCACAGACAATCCCGCAGCAATGCCTTGGGCAACTTCCTGCCGCCAGACCTCCGGCAACGCTCCCCCTGAAGGAGCAATGCCAATGGCCAAAACATCGGGCTGATAGGGCAGAGCCTCCAGCACCGAGGCGACAATCGGCGCTGCTCGGTCAACGCCCGTTAAAGTCGCGAGAGACTGTCCAACCGATTGTTGATCAATCACCGCCACAATGGAGTGATCGCTATAGCGCAGGAGCGAAATTCCCGTTTTGCCCTTGCTGCCCTGAGTGCCTTCATGCATGAGAAGAGCAAGGCGATCGCTAGGCTTGAGCATACTGCACCCCTAATCCAGATAAATCATTCGGTATCAAACAACCGTCTTGGAGGGCTGCACCCACAAACGGATCGTCGCGCAAATTCAGGTGGCTATCTAGATCCAGATGATCGGCTAAGGGGGCTAGCTGTGCGGCGGCGGTGTTGGCTAGGGCACTGTCAGAATAGCAGCCATACATGATTTGCATTCCATAGCCCTGAGCCATGTGAATCATCCGCATTGCCTCGGTCAAGCCACCCGACTTCATCAGCTTGATGTTGATCCCATGCACGCGATCGCTCAAGGCGGGAATGTCGCGGCTATGGAAACAGCTTTCATCTACGAAAATGGGCAGAGGCGACTGCTGGTAGAGCTGCGGCAAATCCTCTTCTTGGCCTTCGGGTAAGGGTTGTTCGATATAAGTTATGCCTTGATCCGCCAGCCAGTGACTCATGGCGATCGCCTCTTCCACAGTCCAGCCGCCATTAGCATCAACACTAAACTTGGCATTTGCGGGTGCCACCGCCTGCACTGCCTTCAGCATGGCGCGATCGGCCTCTACCCCTGCCGGACTGCCCAGCTTCACCTTCACGGCTTTCACGCTGACGAGATCTAGCCAGCTCAGCATCCGCTGTTTTGCTGCTTCTGGCGTACCAATGCCGATGGTGACAGAGGTAGGCACGATGCGATCGCGATCGAGTCCCCAGAGCTTCCAGAGCGGTAGACCTACCCGCTTGCCTATCCAGTCATGCAGCGCCAAATCAAGAGCCGTCCAGACTGAAGAGGGCAGGTGTAAATCCTGAAGCAGAAAGTCGATTTTTTGGCGATCGTAGGGTGTAACGTTCTTCAGCAGAAGGGCGATCGCCTGGAACTTTGCCAAAATTACCTCTGTCGTTTGGCGAGAGCCACCTACCGAAAAAGGAGAAGCTTCACCCCAGCCCTCAATGCCATCCTGTGCGACCCGCAGCCAAACATTCGTGGTTTGAGCTGTCGTGCCTCGGCTAATCGTCAGCGGAACGCGCTTGTGAACTGTAAAGGTTTCAACCTGAATTTGCATGAGCTGGGTCTATTGCATTTGCGCGTTACAGACATGATATTATTCCTTTCTGCACTTCATGAACTGTAATTCTAGGGGTCTCTAGCCTGAGCATCCTAGCGCTATGCCTTTTACAAGTCAGATCTCTACTCCCCAACCTAAGCGCATGTTTGTCCAGACGAGCCAACTAGAAAAGTGGAGAAATCGAAATCTTTACTACTACCGAGATTTAGAAAAGCTCTGCCAATTCTTAATTCAACCTGGCTCCAAAGTTCTAGAGTTGGGTTCGGGATTGGGTTATCTGCTAGAGGCTGTGCATCCCGCTTACGGCTTAGGCGTTGATATTAGCGAATTTGCCGTTGAGAAATCGCGAGAAAGGTTTCCCAACTTGGAATTTTTGATCGAAGATGCAGAGGAAATCCGCCTCGATCAGATATTTGACTACATTATTTTGGCAAACACGATCAGCTATATTCAGAACGTTCAAAGAGCGCTTCAGAATATGCAGAAGTGCTGTCACCCTTCTACACAAGTCATTCTGACCTATCACAACCCGGCTTGGGAACCCATTCTCAACCTAGCTACGAGTATTGGGCAACGAATGCCGCTGCCCGACCTCAACTGGCTAAGTTTTGAAGATGTAGAGAACTTGCTCAATCTGTCAGGGTTTGAAGTGGTCTACCACGGCAAGCGGCTGCTGTTTCCCAAAAGGTTGCCGATCGCTTCCTGGTTTTTCAATCGAGTGCTTGCACCGTTGCCGCTATTGAATCGGCTCTGCCTCAATGAGTATGTTATTGCTCGGCCTCAGCCTGGTAACGCCAGTTTTCAAGCTCAGGTGCAAACCCTAACCTGCTCAGTCATTGTCCCGGCTCGCAATGAGGCGGGTAATATCGAGAATGCCATTCTGCGGATGCCGCGATTGGGTCGCCACACCGAGATTATTTTTATCGAAGGCCATTCTAAAGATGGCACCTGGGACGAAATTCAGCGGGTGCAGGCAAAATATGCCGATCGGTGGGATATCAAAATTGCGCAGCAGACGGGCAAAGGCAAAGGCAATGCTGTCCGTCAAGGGTTCGAGATGGCAACGGGTGATGTGTTCATCATTCTAGACTCCGATCTAACCGTGCGCCCTGAAGATTTAACCTATTTCTTTGAAGCGATCGCTTCTGGCTACTGCGAGATGGCAAATGGCTGTCGGCTAATTTATCCCGTCAGCAAGATTGAGATGCCGCTGCTCAACCGTATGGCCAATCGATTCTTTGCTTGGCTTTTATCCTATCTGCTCAACACTCGCATCAAAGACTCTTTGTGTGGCACCAAGGCTATTTCAAGACAAAACTATGCCAGATTAGCAGCCAATCGATCGTATTTTGGCGATTTTGATCCCTTTGGCGATTTTGATTTACTGCTAGGAGCCTCTAAACTGGGTCTAAAAATCAAAGATATTCCTGTGCGCTATGTTCCCAGAGAATATGGCAGCTCAAATATCCAGCATTTCAAAGAAGGTCTAAATCTGCTAAAGATGTGCCTCCATGCTGCCCGGAAGATCAAATTTAGCTAAGCGTTTTTAGCTAAGGATCTCAAATTTATTAACCTGCAATAGTTTTTTGAAAGTGCCGCGCTCCGCGCGGCACTTTCAAAAAACTATTGGGTTTTATTTAATGCGTGATCCTAAGCGTTAACTCTGAGCGTTGAAGCGCTTGCTGTGCGCCTGCAAAATCATCTCTGAGCAAAATATAGTGAGTCGATCGCAAATTAGGGTTTTGTGATGCGCACCACAAAACCCGTAAAAGCTAGAAGGACGAAGCGATCGACTGAGGCTGGCTCTTCTCAGCTCAAGCGGCTTATCGACTAGATGGAAACGGTTGCCGCAGAACGTTGGACGCTAAAGCTGTACTTTTCTCCGCTGCCTTCAGCACTTGTAAATCGAAGATAGTAAGTACCAGAACGCAGTGTTGGAGCCAAGATTGAACCTGTGTCTCCGTCTTCTACATTGACAAATAGGCTGGCGCCGTTGCTTTTTTTGACCGGATTACCATCGCTATCAAGCACAGTCAGGGCAATGGGTTGATCAAAGCTGTTGTTCGTGACCCGCGTGACCACTCGGCTAGTGCCACCAATATTAAACTTGAAGAAATCAGTATCGTTAGACCCCACACTGCCCGATGAAGACCGGGTCTGTCCCAGGCTCAAACTACCCAGGTTTTGAGCATTGTCGATCGACCCGCTGCCTGAGCCACCTTCAGATGATCTGCCTGTAGACAGACTCAGCTCATAGTCTTCATCTTTGCTACGCTCCTGAGCGCTTTGAAGCCGCAGAAAATAGGTTCCAGCAGCCAGTCTAGGCTCTTTGAGCGTAAAGGTTTTCAGAGCTTTGACGTTAGCAAACAGAAATTTGCCATTGCTGCCTTTCACGACGCTGCCACTTGTATTGAGAATAGAGATAGCGATCGGCTGATTACCGTCACTTTCATTCTTGAGCTTCGCTGAAAAGCGTTCCCGTCTGCCCAGCTTGAATTTGAAGAAATCGAGATCTTCGCCGCCCACATCTCCTGAGAAGTTATAGCTTCTGCCAGACTTGAGCGTGCCTAGATCTTCAGCATCATCTCGGTCATCGCCAAACTCGCTTCTAGACACTAGGCTTCTAGAACCAAAGTTCAATGAACTGTTGCGAGTCAGCGTACCGCTAGATGAAGCGCGAAAAAGTTTATTAGATGCCATATGTCTTGTCTACTGTGATTTGTCTGCTGTGACTTGTCTGCTGAGAAAACGATTTGCAATTGCACTCGGCTATAAGCTCAAATCTGCACTGTTTTTTGTGCAATAGCGCTCTGCCACTCTGAATGGGTAGGGTAGCCTACAAACAAAAAACGGCCTGATCGAGCATTCGCTAGGTTGTGATTTCGACCCTGAGCGCTCCAGCAATTAGAGCCGAATTGCTGATAGCTTCTACTTTTTGTCTCATATCTTTTTGCCTCAGAAGTGGGGAGGATTCAAGAAGGTCTGTGACACTTGCTAAAACACAGGAATGCTATTGCTCAACCGTTGATCCTCTCCTAGACGAAGCGATCGCATCAATAGTTCCTGACTGAGTAGATGGGGGGATGTTCTATCGGTCAGAATTTTTAATTTGCGCCAGACCTGCACTAGACCAGCACTAGGCGAATGAGCCAGTGGCGAACAAACAACAAGGTTTCAGCAATTTCTCAATTTGCCTAAAAAGCCAATTTTTAGAGGCTTATCTGGCACGATACGCGGCACCAAACCTCAGGTTAGGACTGCTGAATATACTCTATGCTAGAGGTCTTGTCGATCGCAGAAGCTCAAGCGCTCATGGCTCACTATCAGCAATCCATTCAGGTGCAAACTCAGGGTAAAACACTACACAGAATCACTCAAAAAGTGGCGTCTATTGTGACTGCGTCTGGTATTCAAACTGGACTTTGCACTCTGTTTTTGCGGCATACTTCTGCCAGCCTGATCATTCAAGAAAATGCTGATCCAGATGTGTTGCTCGATCTGGCAAATTTTTTGTCAAAGTTGGTGCCTGAAAGCGATCGCTACATTCACAGCACTGAAGGAGCAGATGATATGCCTGCTCATATCCGTACCGTACTGACCCACACCTCAGAGCAGATTCCGATCGCCCGTGGTCGTATGGTCTTAGGCACCTGGCAAGGGATCTATATTTGGGAGCATCGCAGCCAAGGCAGTCCGCGTGAACTTGTAGTGCACATCACGGGGGACTAAGATTCATACATTTGGCACAAATCAAACTTGGCTCAAATCAGGCTTGGCTCAAGCCAGAGTAGAAAGCTCATTGACTATTTTGATCCGTCCCTTGCGCACTGCGTAAAGCATGCGATCGATCGCGAATCGTTCTTCATCACCGAGACGTTCTTTTAGCAACGCCGCCTGTAACCCATAGCGATCGGCAAGGGTAATCTGGCCGGAGACACTGGCTTGAGCAAATAACTCAGCGAAGGCAAACTCGAGCAGAGAGGGTGACAGAGGCATCGGAACATCAAATGAACTCGATACAACCTAGAATGGCGCATTTCTCTCCAAAAAACAGTGATATTGCAAAGGTGCGCCCAGTGATGTGTGTCACATCCTAGCAAACAAATTCGTCCTGGACAAAATTGAGTTTTTGACACCTCATACAGCAACCTCAATCCTGCTAGTTTTTACGGAACGTAACAGGATTGCCAGTGAGGGTGAGACTCCGTTTTAGACTGGATCACAAGTAAGCCGATCGCAACAGTTCAAATTTCATCCTTTAGCAATTTCTGTAAATCTCATGTTCCCAATCCAGCGTCCTCGCCGTTTGCGTAGCCATCCTCAACTGCGCCGAATGGTTCAAGAAAACCTGCTGACCACAAACGATTTGATCTATCCCCTATTTGCTGTGCCGGGTGAAGGATTTGCTAAAGAAGTCAAATCAATGCCTGGCGTCTATCAGCTCTCCATAGACAAAATTGTTGAGGAAGCCAAAGAGGTTTACGATCTGGGCATTCCCGCCATTATCTTGTTTGGCATCCCAGCCGATAAAGATATAGATGCAACGGGCGCATGGCACGATCATGGCATTGTTCAGCTGGCAGCCACGGCAGTCAAAGAAGCGGTTCCTGATCTCATCGTTATGGTCGATACCTGCCTCTGTGAATACACTTCTCATGGGCACTGCGGCTATTTGCAGGTCGGTGACCTATCTGGGCGAGTGCTCAACGACCCGACATTAGAACTGCTAAAGAAGACGGCTGTCTCTCAAGCAAAAGCCGGAGCTGATATCATTGCGCCTTCTGGCATGATGGATGGCTTTGTGCAGGCAGTTCGAGCTGGTCTAGATGAGGCAGGTTTTCAGGATATTCCCATCATGTCCTATGCCGCCAAATATGCCTCGGCCTACTACGGGCCTTTCCGAGATGCTGCTGATTCAGCGCCGCAGTTTGGCGATCGCCGCACCTATCAAATGGACCCCGCCAACGGACGGGAAGCCCTCAAAGAAATTGAGCTAGACATGGCTGAAGGGGCAGACATGCTGATGGTAAAACCCGCGCTGGCCTACATGGACATTATCTGGCGAGTCAAGCAGGCCACCCAGCTTCCGGTCGCAGCCTACAATGTGTCGGGTGAGTACTCTATGGTCAAAGCGGCTGTACTCAATGGTTGGGTTGATGAGCAGCGTGTGGTGATGGAAACGCTGTTAGGCTTCAAGCGGGCGGGTGCAGATTTAATTCTCACGTACCATGCAAAAGATGCTGCGCGCTGGCTGAATGCCTAAGTTCCACTAGGGGCTGTGCTACGTAAAACTCGCTATATAACGGCTCTAAACTTTGAATCCCCTAAATCTTGCAATGTTGCGAGATTTAGGGGACAAGTGCATCAGTCATAAGCTAGCTCATGGAATAGGGATGCAGGGCAGATGCGACTAGGGATCGGTTTGTAGGGTTTGAGGCTGCAAAAATGACACCATTTGATCCAGTCCACGCTGAATTCGGCGGGTAACGGTCATGGGACTGACTCCAATTCTTTCGGCAACTTCCTTGCGGGACAAGTCGCTAAAAAACACGAATTCGATCGCGGCTCTGGTTTTATCCTCAAGCTGACCCAGGGCGCGCTGAAGCTGTTGCCGATCTTCCTCTAACCGCTGCATCACCAGGTAGTTGGCATCAGGCAGCGTTTCTCCTAAGGTAATGGGCGAATCAATCTGATGGCAGACCGTTGCATCCAGGCTCAAAGGCAGACGGTTTTTGACAGCAAGACGAATTTCTTGCCATTCATGCAGAGAAATACCCAATTCTTCGGCAATTTCCCCATCATGGGGTTGGCGGCCTAAGGTTTTAGCTAGCTCTAAGCGAATCTTTTGCCCTTCTTTTTGTAAATCTTGCCAGCGGCGGGGTACTTTGATAGAACTGCTGCGATCGCGCAGGAAGTGCAGCATTTCGCCGCGAATGTAGGGAACTGCAAAAGAGCTAAAGGCACAGCCCTGTGTAGGGTTAAATCGCTCGATCGCTCGGATCAAGCCCAAGTAGCCAATCTGCTCCAAATCCTCGTAAGGTTCGGCACATTGATGACTTACTCGGTGTGCAATCTTACGGACTAAGCCTGCATTGAGTCGGACGAGCTTATTGCGGAGAGAAACCGTAGGATTCTGCTGATAAGCCATCAGCAATTCCATGCTATTAACGCGGATAGAGGATTGAGTCGCCATCATCTGAGAGCCACCATTCGTCAGGTTGTAGGCACATTGTCTAAAGAGAACCCATTCCAAACCATCGTTAATTCACGGTAATGAAAAAGCGCTACCCCGGACATGTCAGCAAAAACACTGAATGACTGCTCTGTGTAGAATAGCTGAGTGAATAGGAATAGAGCGGAGGCGATCGCGCAAACTCAAGGCTTTTTCAGATCAGATCGCCTAGAATCAGTGCAGAAGGCTCCATTGACCTAGACCCGATCTAGAGGATGGGGGGTCTTAAAATACTCGTTAAGTACGAGTTAACAAATATCTTTTCGTGAGCAAAGTCTTATGAGTAATACTGGCAATTTTCGAGCCGCTATCCGCCAAGCAAAAACGCAGGCGCTCGTTGGCCCTAACGTTATCCGCAATGCGCTTCCGTTTTTGGGCGCAGGTCTGATGCTAACGGCATTGGGAACCTACGGCGGCGTTCGTTTGATTGGCTCTCGGCCAGAGCTATTCATGCCCACATTTATTGGGGCTATAGTACTCGAACTGATTCTCTTCTTTGTGGCTCGGAGTGTAGCCGAGAAGGGAAACAATGCCGTTGCTCTACCACTTTTGGCAACCTATAGTCTGCTCTCAGGATATACCCTGAGCGGATTGGTCTTTGTCGCTTTGGGAATGAGCGGTGTTGGTATTGCTGGGGTTGGCATTGCTGCCTTGGGCTGCGGTGTAACCTTTATCGTTGCTCGGCAAATTGGCTCTAACCTTTCTGACCAAGATGGTCTTGCATTAGGTCAAACGGTTCAGATCGGCATGATAGCCCTGCTGGTTGTGCTTTTGGGTCAGTTTGCTCTATCTTTCTTCGGTATTTATGCCCCTCAGCCGCTAGAAATTGCTATTTCTGGAATTGCCACGCTCTTGTTTGCCGGATGTGCCGTCGTAGATTTCTATGTATTGCCTCGCGCCTATCGAGATGATCAATATCTTTCGGCAGCTCTATCAATGTATTTGACATACATTAACTTGTTTGTTTTCATCCTCAGACTTTTGATCGCAATTAATCGCGATTAATCGCGCGATTGTATCAACTGTGCCTGTCAGACAACTGCAAGTTTCTAAGATGAATTTCTAGATGCGTTAAGCCCCCGAAGCTCTCAAAAAAAAGCTTGGGGGGCTTTATTTTGAGGATTTTGGGCGCTGTGAAGACAAACTTTTCGCTCTAAAATTCACCCTAAAAATTGCTGAATTTTAAGAGCGATCGCCCCTCTTCAAAAAAGTTTGGTACTCTGAAATTTAAAGGCTGTTTCAGAGCGCCGTTTCGCTATGAAAATTCTTCACGGTAGTTGGATTCCGCAATCAGAACCAGGGTTTGTTCAAAATGGGGCATTTTACCTTTGGGTAGAAACAACTGAACGCAAACGATTTCGCAAGCCAACTCAGCAGCACCCTAGCCAGCTATTCTCAGCCGACCTAGCAGTATTACTGGCAAAGGAGCTAGGGATTCAGCCTCCTGGCTACCGTAAGCTAGGAGACTTTATTTCACCGCAATACTTTTTGCTGCCTACTGTCGAGCAGCAGCCTTTGCCCTCTTTAGAACTCTCTCGCTATTTTGAAGAAGAGTTGCCTGAATCATTTGAGCTGGCGTACTGGCAGATTGATTGCTACAAAACGATCGCCTCTGCCAAAACAGGTGGCACCGTCAACAATGTCATCAGTTTGCTCAACGACCTGCATTTTTTGGCGTTGCATAACCTGACAGAGATTCAGCTCGGTGCCGATCTGCTGTTTTGGTTTCATTACACCCAGGCGCTAAAGCGAATCATCCTCAAAGATCAGTACATTCCTGCTCTGAAATACCGAGAGATAGCGCCCTCCAAGACCGCTAAATCCGCTTCGCCAGCGGCTCAGGCAAAAGCCAAGACAGCCACCAAGACCCCTGCAAAAACCGCCGCCAAGACTCCCGCCAAAGCCACGGCTACCGCTAAATCTGCAACGAGAAGCAGGCGATCGCCCCGATCGGCAAACCTGGCAAAACCCCGCGCCATCACCAAAACCATTGATGTCACGGCTCAAGATGTTTCTCAAAATGCCTCTGCCCAGAAATCTGTCAAATCCTCGACAAGTTCCTTTGAGATCTACTCCGGCTGGGAACTGATCGGGGAAGAGTACGATTCACTCATTCAACAGTACGTCGAATATATGCCTTTGGCCTGTGTTGCAGGTTTTGCTGCACCGCGAGAAACGCTAGAATTCTACGATCGCGCCACCCTGCTTCGCCATTTTTCCGAATGTCTGCTGACAGATATCGTTACCCATACGCCGACCACGCAAGCCTATGAAAAGACGATCGCGGATTCGCTGCTTTATGACTGTTTGCACCGTAGCGCTCAGCCCTGGACTCCGGGTACACACCTAGAGTTGTATCAACAGTGGCAAGTATGGCGCGATCGCATCGTCCGTACTCAGTCTGATCTACCGTTTTACCTCTGCTTCCACTTGCAAGATCCGCTGAAACCCAACGATCCTTGGGAGGTGCAATTTCAGGTTGCGCCTAAAAGCGATCCCTCACTGCGTGTCTCACTGCAAGAATACTGGCGTATGCGTTCCCCGCAGCAAAAGCAGATTCAGAAGCAAATGGGGCAAGATTTTGAGCGACAGTTGCTGATGAATTTGGGCTATGCAGCACGAATTTACCCTGATCTCTGGCGCGGTTTAGAAACCGATCAGCCCGTTGGCATTACCCTCCCCCTAGAGACAGCCTTTGCCTTTTTGAAAGAGTCAGCCTGGGTGCTGGAAAATGCTGGATACAAAGTCATCGTTCCGGCCTGGTGGACACCCCAAGGACGGCAGCGGGCTAAGGTGCGGCTCAAGGTCAAAGGCAAATCGTTATCCGGGGGCGAAGACAAAGCCAAGTCTTACTTCTCGTTTGACAACTTGGTGGAGTATGAGTATGAATTGGCGATCGGTGGAGAACCCGTCAATGAACAGGAATGGAATCAACTCGTCAGCGCCAAAACGCCCCTGGTGAAATTTCGCGGGCAGTGGATGGAGCTAGATCAGGACAAAATGCGGCAGATGCTGGAGTTTTGGAAGACCCAGCAGCAGGAAAACCCGGAGCTGAGTTTGCTCGATTTTCTCAAGCTCACGGCAGGAGAAGATGATGATCTGGAGTTGCAGATCGATCGCCACAGCAGTCTTTCCGAGATGCTGGCAAAACTGGGAGATAAGAGCCAGCTCCAGCCCGTCGAAAATCCCAAACATCTTCAGGGTAAGCTGCGAGAATACCAAAAGCGAGGTGTGTCTTGGGTGCAATACCTAGAAGACCTGGGGCTAAACGGCTGTTTGGCAGACGACATGGGCTTGGGTAAAACCATTCAGGTCATCGCCCGACTGCTGCAAGAACGAGAGATGACTGGGAAAAAGCGGGGGAAAACTCTGCCACCGACCCTGCTGATTGCACCTACCTCAGTCGTGGGCAACTGGTACCACGAGATTCAAAAATTTGCGCCGCAGCTACAGGCCGTAGTGCATTACGGTACGGATCGCGCCAAAGACAGTCAAGACTTTAAGCAAGCCTGCCGAGAAAACGATCTGGTGATTACCTCTTTTGCTCTAGCGCGGAAAGACATCAAGCTATTGAGCGACATCAAGTGGCACCGCATTGTCTTAGACGAAGCGCAGAATATCAAGAACCCCAAAGCCGACTTGACCAAAGCCGTTCTAAAGCTGTCTGCCCCGCATCGGCTTGCGCTCACCGGAACCCCGATCGAAAACCGTCTCCTCGATCTCTGGTCAATCTTTAACTTTCTCAATCCTGGCTATCTTGGCAACCAAACCCAATTTCGCCGCAGTTTTGAGCTGCCCATTCAAAAGAACAATGATCCACAACAGTCTACCGTCCTCAAAAAGCTGGTAGAACCTTTCATTTTGCGACGGCTGAAAACCGATCAGTCCATTATCAAAGATTTGCCAGACAAAGTAGAGCAAAAGCTGTACTGTAACCTGACCAAAGAGCAAGCGTCGCTCTATGCGGCAGTGGTCAAAGATGTAGAAAGCCAGCTCCAATCCGTAGAGGGGATTCAGCGCAAAGGGCTGATTCTGGCAACCTTGACCAAGCTAAAGCAAATCTGCAACCATCCCATGCAGTTTTTGCAGGACGGCAGCGAGTTCACGCCAGAGCGATCGCACAAGCTGACCCGCCTCAGTGAAATGATAGAAGAGGCGATCGAAGAAGGAGAAAGCCTGCTGGTCTTCACCCAATTCAACGAACTGGGTCAGGCTTTGGAAAAGTATTTGCGGCATACCTACCACTACAACACCTACTATCTCTCTGGCAGTACCCCGCGCAGCAAGCGTGAGCAAATGATTAAGCAATTTCAAGATCCCGAAACAGAACCTTCGGTCTTCATTTTGTCACTCAAGGCAGGTGGCGTAGGAATCACCTTAACCAAGGCCAATCATGTATTTCATTTCGATCGCTGGTGGAATCCGGCTGTCGAAGATCAGGCTACCGATCGCGCCTTTCGCATTGGTCAGAAAAAGAATGTTTTTGTCCACAAATTTGTCGCCACGGGCACCCTGGAGGAGCGCATCGACGAAATGATTGAAGACAAGAAAAAGCTAGCCGGATCGATCGTCGGAGCCGATGAGTCTTGGCTGTCCGAGCTAGATAATGATGCGTTTAGGAAGCTGATTGCTCTCAATAAGAGCGCCATTTTGGAATAGCCGTCTTGGGAAATAGCCCGTTTGGGAGAAACAGCCATGAGCCAATTTAGCCGCACCTGGTGGGGACAAAAATTCATTGAAGCCCTAGAAGAAATCTCTGATGACGGACGATTGAGCCGGGGGCGTTCTTACGCCAAAAACGGCAAAGTTACCCAATTTACTATTCACGATGGCCTGATCACGGCCAAAGTCAGAGGCTCTGTTAATCCCTACTTTGGGGTATATAAAGAACCGCTCTACACCACTACGATCGAGTTTCAGCCCATCAGTGCAGCTAAGTGGGCAGCCGCGATCGCCCTCATTGCCTCTCGGTCAAGCCTGATCTCACGGCTGCTGCTGAACGAAATCCCTGACAACATCGAAGACTCCTTTGCTCAGCTTCATCTGCATCTGCTGCCCCACAACAACAAAGACTTTAAGGCCAATTGCTCCTGTCCCGACTGGGGCAACCCCTGCAAACACATTGCCGGAGTTTACTATCTCATCGCAGCCGAACTCGATCGCGATCCTTTCTTGCTGTTTGAGCTGCGCGGGCTGTCGCGGCAAGATCTGCTGAAAGAGTTAGCCAAATCGCCCTTAGGTCAAGCCCTTTCTGCCGAGCTGCAACTGGCACAGCGATCGCCCCAGCCTGTCTCGTCTTATTACACGCAACCCCAAACCACCGCTGCCGTTGCCCCTACCGAACTGCGCGATTTTTGGCAGGGTGCCAAGCGGCTTCCCCAGGCGATCGAACCCTTGCCCCAAACTCTCGTTGCAGGCATCCCAGTGAAAAAGCAGGGAGACTTTCCCGCCTTTTGGCAGCGCGATAACTCCTTCCTTGCAGCCGCAGAAGCGCTCTATGAGCAGGTGAGAGCCAAAGGGCCGCTCTAGAAAATAGGCTTGCAATAGGTGGATGCTCGTCCTCAGTTCATTCGCTTGCCCTCTAGGGCTTTCTTTCCCCGATCGAGCCGTCCATTGGGAACTGCTCTCTGGGTTATTCTGAGGGTCATTCTCGGAGTCATCCTCAGAAATTTGCCTGGGCTTTCGACACTTCCGAGCACGAATTTACTACAACTAAAGGTTTTTTTGAAGCGTCAGCCTAGTCCTCTTTTTCAAAAAAAATCTTTATAAGTTAATTGATCCATGATCCCCAGAGAGTGTTGTAGCGTTAAGAATTCGATTAAAATTGCCCCAGTCTACCTAACAATCTGACTAGCAAATCCTGTTTCAAGTCGTGTAACCGCTCTGCCAAACCTCGCCCCATTCTCTATCGTGAAACTATGCCCTCTGTTAAGCCGTCTACGCCAAAACCCGCTGGGGACGAGTTAATCCTGACCCGTCAGCCTAACCCTGCCCAACTCGACAACATCAAAGCACAGCTTGACCTCGTGCTGTTGGCATTGGAAGCATTAGCGGGCATTGGTTCTGAAGCCATGCTTCAGGCGGCAGCAGACTTGAACCTAACAGAAGTCGTGGCCGATCGCGTCTCTCTCTGGCGGTTGCGGCAGTCTAGTCCGCTGCGGCGGGGGCAGGGTCGCAAGCGACTAGATGTCGAAGAAGCGCGATCGCTGGTCTTAATCACCTGTCACCTGGCCAAGCAGCATCAGGAGTTAATTCGTCGTGCCGTAGCTCTCCTAGAGCAGGTGACTGAACAAAACCGCCAACCTCATCAGGCCGCTCTGTTAGGGGACTATCTAGATAACTTTAGCAACACCTACCAAGAGCGTATGGAAGACGGCGAAACCGTTGCTTCAGGAGAACTCACCCATCTCGCCCTTAAGCTGCTCATTGATCTGCTGTTTTATAGTGCTGCCAGCGGTGCGCGACGGCTGTGGATGGCGCTACTCGATCGCTCCACTGGCGAATTAGGGGCATAAGTGCCCAAACGACTATCTCCCTCTTCGTTCTTCATCCCACTTTGCTTACCATGACCTCTGTTCTACGACGATACACTCCTCCTACCTGCACGCTAGAAATTGCGGCAAAGGGTTCTGCCTTGTCGAAATGGACAGATCGGGCAGTGCTCAAAAATCTGCGGTTTCAGCTCAGTTTTGACGATCCAACGGTGCCCGAAGACAAGCAGGTCGAAATTCGGGGCGATCGCACTCAGCTAGAGGCACTCTGGGAGGCCGTTAGCGTCTATGTGCAAAAGATATTGAGTCAGTCAGACAACCTAGCCTTTCCTTTGATCCAAACATCAGATCAGCCGGGTGATCAGGCGAGTTCGATGGCGAATGGCAGTAGTGAGCCAGCTTTAATTGAGCCAGCTCCGCTAACGCTGGTTCCGCCTCTAGAGTCCTCCAACTCTGCAATGAGCCACCCTGCGACAGGCATTCACCTTCAGCCCAAGGGATGGCTACGCCACGAATTGCACTTGGGCACAATCGCCACCGATCGATCGGCTGGAGTTGTCTCTCTCAGCGCCCTTCAGCTGTTTGATTTGGCAAATGCGCTCGATGAATACCATGCCGAATCTTTGACGCTACCTACTCTAAACCGTCCTGCTTGGGCCAAATCTCCGGGGGGTTGGGCCAGTATAGCGGCAGTCTTGTTGTTGGCGATCGGCAGTACGGCTGCCCTGACTAAATTTGTCTCCGATGTTTCCGGCCCCAGCCCCCAGGTGGCTACGGCTACTTCCCCTGAGGCTGGAGGCGCTACGGCTGGCGCACAGTCCAAATCTGCTGAGCGGTTGCCTGTCCCGCCTGGGATAGAGCCGCTACCCTCATCGTTGGCATTGCAGCCTTTGCCTCCCATTCCGCCCGCAGGCGCAACTAAAAGTGCTGCCCCGCCAGAGAGAACGATCGTTCCTCAAACGCCGATTCCCGCTCCGATCGCTCCGGGAGATTTTTCCAGTGGACAGGTGGCGGTTATTCCTCAAGAGGCGCTGCCCGCCCCCAACCTTTCCTTTGAGAGTCCGGATAGTGCTGCCATCGCCTCAGCCGAATCGGCGCGATCGGCTCCGAGTGCCGCTTTGCCGGAGAGTGCCGCCCTGCGACCCGAAGCCATGCAATCCGATGCACTCCCCTCCGATAGCGTACAATCAGGTGCTGAAGCCGCCAATGGCACCGCTTTTGACGCTATTCCTCAAGTTGCAGAAGTGCGCAATTACTTTCAAAGCAGCTGGCAGGCTCCTGAAGGACTGACCCAAACGTTGGAATATCGTCTGGTGCTCAATTCTGATGGCTCTCTGCAACGGATCATTCCCCTGGGCCAAGCAGCCGCTACGTTTCTCGATCGCACCAATATGCCCCTGCTCAACGAACCCTTTGTGTCTCCGGTAGAGAACGGCACCCCTCAGATTCGTCTGGTTTTGGGGCAAGACGGCAAGGTGCAGACGTTTTTAGAGGGAGTCAGGTAGGAGTAACAGGCTCAACGCCTTACTCCTCTTTCCTCAAACGAATCCACTCATGCTCGACCTGGGCGATCGCCCCTCCCGGAAACGGATCAGTTTGGCTGCGATGGGGCGCATGAATGAGGGCGACCAGTTTCTCAATCTGATCAAAACTGGGGGCAGTGGGCAAATGTTGCAGCAAAAACCGCCGCATGACCCGTCGCTGGAGAGCCAGTGGCGCAGAGCGGAGAACCTGACGGTTAAGGGTAGCGATCGCGCTAGGAAAAGGGAGAATAACGGCTTTTTGCCACCAGTCTTCAGTAGCGGTTTCGAGATAATCGACTTCGGCACGCAGCAATTCGGCGGTTTGGCTCAGCGCCAGCTCAACTTGCGGATTAAAGTGGGTTTGCAGGTAGGGCAGCAAGTCTTGGCGGATGCGGTTTCGGGCATAGCGCCAATCTTGATTGGTTGTATCTTGCCAAACTTGGAGCTGAGCATTCTGGCAAAATTGCCCGGTTTCAGCGCGAGTCATGTCCAGCAAGGGACGAACTAACGTGAGGGTTGCCCCTTGATCGGGGTTGAGGTTTCGCTGCCAGGTTAGCGCCTGCAAGCCATCGGCACCACTACCGCGCATTAGGTTATACAGCAGCGTTTCGGCGCGATCGCTGGCCGTATGCCCGGTCACAACATGCGAACAGCCTTGAGTATGGGCAGTATCTGCCAAGACCTGATAGCGCCAGGTGCGAGCAGCAGCTTCACTGGTCAGGGCTTGATCGGCTGTTGTCTCCCAGTAAGGAATTTGCCAGCTTTGGGCGAGTTGCCGCATGTAAGTAGCATTGGCATCGGCATCGGCTCGCCAGCGATGGTTGCAGTGAGCGATCGCAATTTTCCAGCCCCACTTAGGCTGTAGATCAAGCAGAAGGCGAATGAGGCAAAGAGAATCTTGCCCCCCCGAAACAGCAACTAAGAGCGATCGCCCTTGAGGCAGCAGGCAGCGCTCTCGCAACGTGCGATGCAGCCCAGCATGAAGCGGTGTCCACTCATTGCCCACGGGTCAATCTCTCAAAACTGTATCTTAAAACCTATTTTTTATAGAGTTTGTACAAAACAAATATCTCCATTTGGGGAGGATGTCCTTCTGCACGGCACATCCTCCCCAAATAGAGATAGGTGAATGATTTCTATCCATTCACTTGGCAGGTCGGCGTAGTCCCCACCCGCTAAGAAATCAACTCTATGTTTGGAACATAGATTAATAGTCATCCGGCAAGATTTCTGGATAAATTTCCTCACGGCTGCGGCGCGGATCATACGGATCACGCGGAGCATTGGAGTACCCTTCGCGACGGTAGACATCTTCGCGGGTCTGCCGCCGATACTGATCTTCTCGCTGCCCTGCATTTTCTCGGCGGGGTAAGCTCTCTTGCAGCAGCTTGGGTCGCTCTTCGAGGGGGCAAAACTCCAGACGTAGCCGTACTCTGCCACGTTGCCAGCCCTGCGTACTAAACCGCAGCACCTCACAGCGCTGGCCGCGATCGTTAAACCAGCCTTCCTGCTCCTCTGACCATTCTTCTTCTTGCTCCAGCACCACCTGCGCTAGGGCATCCAAAAACTCGCTGACCTTAAAGGTAGCGTTTGGCATGAGCACCCGACCCGATCGCACAAAGAGTACTTCGTCGTCGTTGAGCAAATCAAAATCTTTTGGCATGAGCTTTTACTCTGAGACTCTCATCTGGGTTTTTTAAATTCTAGCCTTCTCCCGCCAGACTCCTGCGCGAAGAGCACCTCAAAAGAACCAGCCATAGCTGTGCAGCCCTTTGCCCAACAAATTCACGCCTAAATAGCAGACCCAGACCACCAGAAATCCCGATGCGGCCAGAATAGCCGGACGGCGACCCTGCCAACCTTTGGTGATGCGGGCATGCAGGTAAGCCGCAAAGACAAGCCAGACAATTAATGCCCAAGTTTCTTTAGGATCCCAGCTCCAGTAAGAACCCCAGGCTTCGTTGGCCCAGACTGCTCCGGCAATAATGCCGATCGTCAGCAGCGGAAAGCCCAAACCAATCATCCGATAGCTAATGTTGTCTAGGGTGTCAGCTAAGCTGAGGCGCTGCGGCGAGAGGGGCAGTGCTGCGGCAGCCGATAAAGTGGAGGAAGCGGGAGAAGCTAAGACGGCTGTGTTGCCCAGACCTTCCATCGCGCCCTCATTTGAGGCAACTTCGACAGAGGCTCTGGCTGATTCTGCCGTCATCACCGTCTCGCCATATTTTTGTAGCCGATAGGGCACATGCCGATAGGCACCTGTGCCAACCGAGCTACCCTTTAGCTCAATGTTTTGACCCCGTGTGACGAATAGAAATGCGATCGCCAGCAATGAACCCACCATCAGTGCCGCATAGCTAATCAACATAACGCTGACATGCATCATCAGCCAGTTTGACTTGAGGGCAGGCACCAGCGGCTCAGCCGACTGCATTTGCGCGGGTAGCGTCAGGGTAGCAAAGGCGGTAATCATCATTGCGATCGGGGCTGTTACCACGCCTACCAAAGGGCTACGGCTCATATTCTCAGCCACAAAATGCATGGCCGTGACGCCCCAAGCAATGAAAAACAGCGACTCGTAAAGATTGCTCAGGGGAAAATAACCCGCCTCGATCCAACGTGCCCCTAGCAGGGCAGCCATACAGAGATTGGCGATCGCCATTCCCGTAGTACCCAAAATTTGCAGGTAGGGAATTTTTGGGAAAGCCGCACCTGCCCAGTACAGCAGCATGGTCAGAAACAGAACGGCAAAGGAGGCGTTATCTAGCCAGCCCTGAAGTGAAACCAAGTCCATGCGCGGTCTCCAGCAGTTTTTGGTGCGAGATTAGTTTGATTGAAGAGGGACATAGGCTCTACTAGCCTCAAGTATTTGATCCCTAAGAGGCTTTAGCTGCCTCCAGCCTTTATGATATCGAGTCTGGGGACAATATGGCGTGTCTCATCGCAAGTCGTCTAAACAAGTCGTCAGCTGCTAAAGCTCTCCCAGATGACTTATTTGTAGGCTTAGCTATCTTCTTGCTGTGGCTCAAGCTGTAACCAATGCGGCTATGTCAGCGCATCAACTTCTCCGATCACGGTTTTCGCCTGCGCTCATAAAGATTGAATTGACTCAATGGGCAGATTTCTGGAACGCGATTTTCATGACAAACTTGAGATTTAAAAAATTCCGGATGCCTGTCTTAATCTAACGAACATTAGAGAGGTAGATGCACCCTGACTTAATCCCTCTGGCTCATTTCGGTGAGTCTAGGGATTTTTTATTAGGCAAAACTTAGAAGATGCCTGCAAAAGAAATTACAAGCGTCTTGCGGATATCGTGCCCCCTATTTTGGCCAAGCCTCTGCGACATAAATTTCATGTTTGAGGCTTGACACGCTGCGAGTGCAATGCTGAAACATAAAGCCCGAAAAGCTTTCCCACGAGCACTTTCGGGCTTTATTTTATAGCGGTAATCATCAGGCTGATGCCATTTTAGAGGGCAAGCTCCGCGCAAGCTCAAATGTCCTTGTCCTAACCGCTGTAAATGCAGCTATGACTCTGAGAGCTGATGGACTTAAACTATTCTTTTGTGAACAATTTTAATTTGCTGATACAATTCTATATAACAATTTTTAACTTAAGGAATTCAAATATGCCATACACCACCGAGGAAGGCGGTCTTCTTAACAACTTTGCCGCAGAGCCGAAGGTTTATCAGGCAGAACCCCCCAGCTCAAAGCAAAGGATTCAGTATATCGCCCTCGGCGTGGGCGCTCTGGTTTTGGTAGGTAGCTTGATCGCAGTTGCGGTCGCTATCTCCTAAGCGATCGAGTGCATGGCAATTGAGTGTATGGAGTTCAACCTTCAGCGCTGATTTAGATCTCATTAAACTTTAAAAGCAATTTCAAGGAAGAAGCCAGGTGTTTTCAGAGCACCTGGTTTCTTTATTGCAAAGATTATTTTTTGCAAGAGTTATTTTTTGCATTCCTCTAGCCTCTCGCATCCATACTGTTGCAAAGGCAGCCACGAGGTGACAGTCAAGGTATTTTTGAGGCGTTTTGTAAAGGCATCGGCCACGAAAAGTCAGCCCTGTCAGCTCGTTTTCCTGTCAGCTCGTTTCAAGGCAGGGCTTAATTTTTATGTTTCATTGGAAGGAACTACGAGTTTATGATCTTGTCCTGACTTAAATAGAAATAGACAGAAAAAGATTGTAAGAGCTGTTCTTGGCATGTTTGCAATGCGCGCTCTCATCAGAGGTTGCAGAACACAAGTTCCAGAAAAAGACCGCGCTACAAACAAGGTTCATCTTCCATTCACTTTGGCTATATCCCCGTGACAGACATTTCCTTCCGGAAAATTTTAGGGTTAAACCAGCAGTCGTATCAGCGGCTCAAGATTGCCTTGAGCCTAAATTTGCGTCGCCAGATTTTTATTGCAGTTTGTGATGACCTACTCCTGCGCGATCGCCTCTCTGCGCAACTTCAAGCAGAACTCGCTAAGGTGCCTCTGCCCCAGTTTGAGCAGGCCAGTGTCGTAGAAACACAAAATTTTCCTCGATTGGTGAGTCTGCACCTGGATCTAGATGACCCCAATCCGATCGTTCAAATTGCGCAGTGGATGGCACAGTCTCCTGCACCCCGAAGTGGCTGGCAGCCCGGAACAATGCCTGCCTTTCAATTTTTAGGCACAGAAAAGCTGACTCGGCAACCTGCCGCGATGCAGCGACTGTTTTTTACCCATCTTCAGAGTATTGAATACAATTTGCCGCTGCTAGAGTCAAGCGTGGTGCTATGGCTGACACAGCCTTGGTTTCGGGCTTTGCCGCAGTCGGCTCCAGAGTTTTGGCGCTGCCGCACAGGCGTGTTTGAGTTTATTGGTGACCCAACTCCGGTCATGGTAATCCTGCCGGAGCGGATTGATGTATTGCCTGCTGCTCAACCGATCGCCTCCACACCCATCTCCTCGACGCCAACCGCTTCAACTACTCCAAGCACCACGCCGCTTCTTGCAGATTCTCCAGCAACAGATTCTCCAGCAACAGATTCTCCGGCAACAGGCACAGAGGATACTACTTTTCAGGCTCCTGCCTCTGTTGAAAATCTCGCCCCTGAGAATCCTTGGGAACAGTTTGCCGACGATCTAGATTCAGCGTATTTGTTTGAGCCTTCGGCTGAGCCGCTGGAAAGTGATGCAGTAGAAAGTGAGCTACCGGAAAGCGAAGCAGCTCTAGAGGAAGCACCCGGTGAGATAGGTACAGAGTCTTTGGGTATTGCAAATCTTGCAGACCCTGGAGAACTGCAACTTGAAGACGGACAAAATCTATCGCTGATTCAACAGATTGAGCAACTGCATCAACAGCAGGCTCCGGCAGAAACTTTGGCAGAGGCATATTGTGCGCTCGGCAACCTTTACCGCGATCGCGTTGAGCAAGGCGAAGGCACCTCAGAAGACATGGCGATCGCTATTCAGGCTTACGAGCAGGGATTGCAGTATTTACCAGAGCAAGAGCCGCTTTGGGTTGACATTCTCAACGATATTGGCAACCTGTACTGGATGCTGTCTCGCACCATGTCTTCTACCGAGGAAGCTCTGCCCTATTTGCAACGAGGGCTGCAAGCCTATCAATTTGCCCTGACAAAAATTGATCCCCAGCATCAGTTTCAAACCTATCCGATGGTGCAAAACAACCTGGGAGCCGCCTATGCTGACTTGGCAAGGCATCAAAATCCAGCCGATAGCCTGAGGCGATCGGTTGAAGCTTATTTGCAAGCCCTGCGCTATCGCACGCCTACGACCGATCCCATCCGCTATGCCTCTACCCAAAACAACCTGGGCACAACCTACTGGAATTTGGCTCAGCACCAGCAGCCTGACGAAAACCTGAAGCAGGCGATCGTGGCCTACTCTGAAGCCCTACGCTTCTATGACCCAGCCCAAGAGCCGCTGAACTACGCCATGATTCAAAACAACTTGGGCACAGCCTATTGGAATCTAGCGCAGTATGAGCGTTCTAAAGACTGGCTATCGCTGTCGCTGGCTGCCTACCGCACAGCTCTAAAATATCGGACTCTAGAAGCAGTGCCCGCTGCCTTTGCCGCCAGCCAAAACAACCTAGGAACTGCCCTCTGGCATATGGCAAACCATGCGGATAATGTAGAAACGCGGCTGAGTTATTTGCAGGAGGCGATCGCTGCCTATGAATCTGCCCTCAAAGCCGTTGATGTCGCAGTTCGTCGCCCTAATACTCAGCTCAACTTTGACCAGGTTGCCACTCAAAACAACTTAGGATTAGCGCATTACCAAATTGCTACCGATACTCAGGCGCGCCTCAGCTCTGAGCAACAGTCTCTGCATTTGAGCGCTGCCCTTAGACATCATCTGCTGGCGCTGCAATCTTGGGCACAACAGCCGGAGCTACGGCAAACGGCTCTCAACCGTGTGGTCGAGACCCTACGGGCTTTCTACAATCAGTTGGGTCTAAAGGGTCAAAACCACGCGCTATCAATGGTGCCCGGTCAGCTCTTGCCAGAGATTTTGCCAAAGCTGTAGCCGCGCATTTAGAACCCGTCAAACCTGGACATCGCGTTTTGGGCTGATAATCCAAACACTCGATCGCGTCTTCAGTAAAAGCTTTGGTAGGATGTACCGCACATTTAAGACACTGCTCACCCGTAAAGTAAGCACAGCGATCGCAAGGAATTTGGTGTAGCCGTTTTAAATTGCGCCAGCCTTGCCGTAATGCGATCCACACCGTCCATAGCAAGCTACCCAAAATAGTCCAAATACACAGAGCAAAGACTGAACCAGCGATCGATGGATTCACCTGAAGTTGACCAAGGGTGAACATAAAATATGGCTTAAAAGAGAAAAACTTTGGAAATCATCTAGACCCCAGCCAGCAAACTACGGGTTGAGGCTTACCGCTGCTGTGAGAGGTACCTGAGGCAAATCTGCTACCAGACCTGCCCAAAAGCTGAGGATTCGTCTGCCGACAAGTTTGGGATGGCTGTAGTGAAAGAAATGCCGTCCGTCTGGACATTGCCAAAGCACATCCCGATCGCCCAGCCAATTTTGCCATTCTTGAAATTCGTGGGGCGAGATCACGCTGTCATCTTCGCTGCCGCAGACCAGCATTGGCGCTTTGCATCCGCCAGCTGCCACAGTGGCCTGATGAATCAACGTATGGGGCGACGGAGAACATCTCAGATCCGCTTCGAGAAGGCCAACAATAGACTGAATTATGGCGCTAGATTGAAGCCCAAACAGGCTATGTGCCATTTGCCTGAGCACCATCGTGCGGCTACAGGGTAAGAAATTGAGATGGGCATGATAAAAGGCTTGCCAATCGGCAGCAGGTTGGGCACCCACAGCCAGTAAGGTCAGAGAGGCCACCCGCTCTGGATAGCGACGCGCATAGAGCAATCCGACTAAACCACTGGTGCCGTGACCGATAAGGTGAACAGGATAGGGATGCGTTTTTATGTAATCATGCAGCAGAACGATCGCCATATCGAGCGAACTGGCTTCATCTTGGGTTTGGCAATATTCCCAACGGGCGATCGAAGTTTGGCGAGATAAATAGCGCAGTAGAGGTTGGTCAAAGACTTTAAAGCTAGGGCTAACATTTAACCAAAGTGCTTTGGGAAAATTAGACATGTAGGTGTTCCGATCGTTGAGCGGTGTCATCTTTTTGATTTGAATCTTTGACGGGCTATCAGCCCTGTTGCAGGAATGGGGCTATGAGAATGAATTTTTGGGCAGACGTCATACACCCAAAAAATTCATCGCCCTGCGAGACTACAGCCTAAATTCAGTTTTGAGCTGCGTCGCCCAAAGCTTGACCCGCTCATCGGTGAGTTCAGCCTGGTTATCTTCATCGATCGCCAATCCCACAAACTTGCTGCCGCGCACCGCTTTAGACTCGCTAAAGTCATAGCCTTCAATAGGCCAATAGCCCACTGTCTGGCCTCCTAAAATCGAAATTTTTTCCTCCAAGATGCCCATCGCATCCTGAAAGTTATCGGCGTAGCCCATCTGATCGCCCGTACCAAAATAGGCGACTTTCTTGCCCTTGAAGTTGATCTGATCTAACTCTTCAAAGAAACCCTCCCAATCGCTTTGCAGTTCTCCAATGTTCCAAGTCGGACAGCCCACAATCAGGTAATCAAACTCTTCAAAGTCACTCGGTTGAACATCAGCGACATCAAACAGTTCCACAATATTGGAACCGCCGAGTTCTTTTTGAATCATTTCTGCGATCGTTTGAGTATTTCCCGTTTGCGTTCCAAAAAACAAACCAATCTTAGCCATAATGACCTCTTAGACCTCAAGATACAGGACAAGTTTTGAACACCGTTCGCTAAGGCTTAGCGAAATAAATAGCTAGATCTGAGAGGGGCGATCGAATTTAGGTTCACCCTCAGCCATTGGCATCTCTTGC
Organism: Oscillatoriophycideae cyanobacterium NC_groundwater_1537_Pr4_S-0.65um_50_18; assembly: GCA_016208305.1. Classification (GTDB taxonomy): domain Bacteria; phylum Cyanobacteriota; class Cyanobacteriia; order Elainellales; family Elainellaceae; genus Drouetiella. Next base: position 398,512 of record JACQYI010000006.1, read on the forward strand.
CGACAGTAGAGGCAAAATCCATATATTCCACCCTTGCGAATGTGGCGCAGCAAGGGTTCAGAGCAGCATAGACATTGGCTCATATTGTGTTTCGAGCGGAAATTAAATCACCTCTTGGCAGCTCTCCGCTTTTCATGGGGCGCAATATTCGATCGCACCCCAGCTCAAACTTTAAGCCTCGTCACCCACCGCATTTAAGGCTTTCTCAACGCGCTTAAAGTCAAATCCCATAGCGCGGAGGGCATGCCAGAGATGCCCCTGCAAGAAAAAGAAGGCCAGGAAAAAGTGAGCATTTGCTAACCAGGCACGCGCCGTATGACCACCCCCCGGCAGATCGACCGTATCGGCAAAATAAGGGGCAATTCCCAACTTGACCTCTAGCGGCGCACCATAAAATTCAACAGGATAGGCCAGGGTATTGACTGCGCAAAAATAGGCTGCGACAAATCCTGCCAAGGCAATGCCACCCAACGAGTAGGATAGGATCGCTTCACCTGAGAAAATCAAAACTTTCTTCGCCCAATTCAGCGGCGGCACCAGAATATGCCAAACCCCGCCTGCAATCAGCATAACGCCAACATAAATATGACCGCCCACCAAGTCTTCTAGGTTATCAACGCTGGCAAAGTGAGTTTGATACCCATAGATGATGGCTGGGTTGAGCGTGGGTTCAGCTACGACTCGGACGGTTTGAGAGACTGCATCATATAAACCACCCCAAATCATGGCTTTCGCCACGAGCAAGAGTGCGCCTGCCCCCAAAAAGAGCAAATGATGACCCAAAATTAAGCCGAGCTTTTTAGGATCATTCCATTCAAAGTGAAACTTTTTAGCGGCACCTGTAGCCGTTCGCAGATCTTCAGGAGCTTTGACCGTGTGAAATAGAGCACCTGCCCCTAACACAGCCGATGAGACGAGGTGAACCACACCCACCACAAAAAAGGGATAGGTATCAACAACCTGGCTGCCCTGACCCATTCCCAACCCCAATGTTGCCAAATGAGGCAGCAAGATTAGCCCTTGCTCACCCATTGGCAGATCTGGAGAATAGCGGGAAAGCCCAAAAAGCGGGAAAGCACCTGCCCAAAAGGTGATCAAGGCTGCTTGGGCAACATGCGCTGCAATAAATAAACCAGAGAGTTGAGCAAACCGGGCATTGCCCGCCCACCAGTCATATTTGACCTGCGGATTATCGTAAGTCTGCATGGAAATGATTCTCCAAGTAGTGAGAAATGGTCTGTATTTTGGATCTTTATGAAAGTCCAGAAGATTGCCCAGCACGATTTTGCCGCTTGTTGAATGGTTTTTGGCAGTTGAATAAATCGCTTAGTTATTGAGAATTATCTTCAATAAGATCAAACACGATCGCAATGGATTCTTGCAAGCTTTTATTGATTAAGTTTTGTGTACAATCTTATAATTCTTGCCTAAAATTAGCTTGACAAAGGAATTTCAGCCACTTCTCTTAGAATTATTCACTAGAGAGAGCTTGCTAAATACGCAGTTCTATCCATTTCTTAGTGCAACTTATTTGAAATAGCTAACCCAACTTGTGATCTATCTACGCCTCAGATCCTGACCTTTTTGGGACTGCCAACCCAAATAAAGCCCCAGTTTTCACGCACTATAGGTGAAAACTGGGGCTTGAGAAGATAGGCGTCAGATGTTGGGCTTTGCGATCGCTCAAACCAGATTTATAGCCTGCTAAGAACAGAATGAGACTGATCGAGCGATCGCTTCAGCCACCCAAAAATCTGATGGCTAAGCACAAGGTTAGAGATGAAATCACAACCAAGACTGTGAACAACCGAGAGCTAAGCGCAAACTAAGCGTGAACCATGAGATACTGAGCATTGCCATTAATCTCACCATCGCAGCTGGCAAAATTGGCCACAAACCAGATTAGATAAAAGCGCCAAATCCGCCGAAATTTTTCATAATCCATGCCGTAATCTAAACCCTTGACGAGCAACTGATTATCATCAAAATTTTTCAGCCAGTTAGCAAAGGTTTTAGAGTAATTGATGCCGTTGAGATACCATCGCTCGATCGTTTTAAGATCTTGGTTAAAGCTCGGAACGGCATCAAAGTTCCAAAAGCGCCCGTGAGGAAAAATGTATTTGTGCGTATAGGCACTAGAAATGTGGTTGGGCGTGCGCACAGTAATAATGTGAATGAAAACTTTTCCCCCTGGCTTCAGAGCTGTGGCCAGTTTTTTGAAGGCTTGGGTTAAATTTCCTAGATGGCAAAAAACGCCGACTGAAAGAATTTTGTCAAATTTCTCTGTGAACTGAACCTCGTTTAAATCCCCTTCAATCAGCGTGAATCGATCGGAACTGAGATAGCTTTCCGGGTTCTGCATTTTCTGGCGCATGTATGCACATTGTCCCTGACTCAGATTTAACCCCGTAAATCTCACATTCGGGAACTTAGACATGATGTAGTTGGCCACGCAACCCCAGCCACAGCCAAAATCTAGGATGCGATCGCCATCTTCAATCTCTAGCTTCTCAATCATGTCGTCAATCATATGCATTTGCGACTGCTCTAAGGTAGCCGCTCCCTTCTGCCACAATCCCATACTGTATTTGGGATAGATCACAGGCCAGTCTCCTAGCATGCGATTCAGCATGCCCTGTGGCAGATCATATTGAAGCTTCATCAGCTCTTTCGAGCCTTCAGCCAGATGATCTGTTTCGGTCAAGACCCACTCGTAGGGTGCCAGCAGCGCCGGAAAGTGCTGGAAAAAAAGCGGCATACAGCTATCAAAGAGCGATCGCAAGATCGGATCGGGTACTTCTGCCCCGTTAATGTAAGCCTCTGCCGCTAACATTTGCATTGTGTTGACGACCTCAGTGGCTCCCCTTGTGAGGGCATAGGCCAAGGGGCTTTTGTCGTTAATGTTGCCAATGATAGGAAAGTGCCGCTGAATCTCTAGCTCGATGGATGTGGAAGTCATAATCTGAGGCTCCAATAATCCGCTGAGAATTTTGGTACGTTATCACGTAAAAAATATTGCTCAAGCTTCCTTAAGGTTGCTCAAAGCTTGTCTCAACAATCCTTAAAGAAAATCATTCGATCGCAATAGACAATGACAATAAAAAAGTTGACTGTGCATCACAGCCAACTTTCTAAACCTGTAGACATTGCCTCATCAGAAGAATAATTTTGGTGGAGGAACGCTCTACGCTCCTTCCCCAAAAACTATCCGAAAAGTTAGCTAGAAACCCTTCATAGCCCAGGAAAAGCGTAAACCACAACCCCAGAGTGGGAATCATTTTGAATATCGACATGGCCTTTTTTGGCCAACCCGATGAGAGCCGTTTCCACCTCAGGGAAGTCGGCACCCGTATCTAGAACGCCCTGCGTCACAGAAATTTTGCCGCCGCGAACTTGAGCCGCTTTGATCAACTGCAACTGAAGCTGTTTATCAGTCAGTTTAACGGGCGCAGGCTGCGAAATCACAGGCCGTCCAGGTACATAGATTGAGCCATCGCGCCGCCGATTGTGAGCATCCACCATATCCGGAATCAGTAGCAGGTCAATCAACTGGCCTACGCCAAAGAGGCCGCCTGTCATCAGCCAGAGCAAGCCCGTCAGCATCTTGCCGTTATAAAACCGATGTAATCCGCCCAGTCCCAAAAAAATTGAGAGCCAGAGTAAATAAGAGGTGCCTTTGCTATTCATTCCTTGATCCTCAAAGCGCTTTAGGTTTTGCTCTAGTGAATATGAAGTATGGATACTGTGAAGTATGAATACAATCTGCTTTCCCAGGTTTTAGAACAGCCCTGAGTTAGGAAATCCGAACCGCTAGAGGGGGATATTACCTGTTGTGTACTGTTTGCAAGGATGCGCCTTGCCGCTGCATGACTCTATTTTTTACTCGGATTCTTGGCTCAAGAAGCTTCGTGAACGCCTCAGCCAACCGTTGGCGTTTTGCAGGGAAGATGTTCACGAGATAGTCCTCACACGCTTCTTTCTATCTTACTCAGATCTAATAGGAGTCGGGTGGGCAATATCCGCCCAACAAAAAAGGGCTGCGGAGAATTAAATTTGCCATCCAAAGACATTTCCTGAGGCTGTAACTTTTTGAGCAGGAATGCAGTCTATAAAAACAGCTTCCCCCAACGCAGTGATTTCATGGCGTATTGGCTGAGCCTCAGCATTTTGGCTGGGTAAGTTCAGCATTTTTCTAAAAATTTAGATAAGGGAAGCTAAAAACTCCCGGAGACTGCTCAAATGAACGAACTATTTAAAGTAGAGTTCTGAAAAAAGGTTTGTCTCCAGGAATATATTCAACCATAACGATTTTCAAGAACTAGCTTAGGGGAGCGCTGTTCCAGTGACTCAGGAGTTTCATATTTCCGTAACCCCCGTGGGGAATGACGAATATTTAGTGCGTACAGAGCAACGAGAGCCAGGAGTGCCGCTAGCCGAGGAACAGTTGACTTGGCAAGTGGAAGAATGGCTGGCTCAGGCACGTCAGTTGATGAGCGATCCGCTATTGGGTCTGCTGCAAGGCGGCTTGCCTCAGGGCGGGCAGAGCGATCGCCCCCTTTCAGGCTTAGATTTACCCCTAAGCTCCGATCAGGCAACCCGTAACTTGCAGACCTCCTTGAGTTTGGTCAATCTAGGGCAGCAGCTCTACAGCGCTCTGTTTCAAGGCACCTTGCGCGACAGTTGGGTGACGGCTCAAGGCATTGCCCAAAACCGCCGCGAAGCCCTGCGATTGCGATTGGGGCTAAAGGGAACTCGGCTGCCTCGGCTGCCTTGGGAAGTGATGTATGGCAATGATCTGCCTGCCGAGAAATTGCACCAAAGCCTTAGTATGGCAGCGCGTCCTCTAGCCGCCGGAACGCATGTGATTTTCTCACGCTATCAGCCTAGCCAGCGTCTGTCAGACGATCGCCTACCGTTTGATGTTGCCACCGATCAGCCTTTGCGGATTCTCATGGTAATCGCGGCTCCAGATGATCAAGAGCGGCTTCAGCTCCATCAGGAGGCACGACAGCTCCAGCAAGAGCTACTGCACCCAGAGAGCGATCGGAGCGATAGCGACAACGCGCCTGACATCCAGCTTACGGTGCTCGATCAGCCTGGACGCGAACAACTCACCCAGGCATTGGAGCAGGGGCGCTACCAAGTGCTGCACTATGCCGGGCATAGCGACCTCAGCAGCGCTGGCGGCAGTCTCTATCTGGTAAACAATCGCACAGGACTAACCGAAATTCTCAGCGGCGATGATTTGGCAGGTCTGTTGGTCAACAACGGCATCCGTCTAGCTGTGTTTAACTCTTGTCGAGGCTCTTACACAGCCGCCGATCCCGTCAACGAGCGAGAGCGTAACTTAGCAGAAGCCTTAGTCAGCCGAGGGATTCCTGCCGTATTGGCTATGGCAGAGCAAATTCCCGACAACGTGGCGTTAACCTTGACCTGGTTGTTTTATCGCAACTTGCGCCAGGGCTACCCCATTGACCTGAGCCTGAGTCGGGCACGCCAAGGGCTAATCTCGGCCTATGGCTCTCATCAGCTTTACTGGGCTTTGCCGATTCTCTATCTGCACCCCGGATTTGATGGCTACCTCACGCCGGGCGATCGCACCTTTGACAATCTTGCCGATCGCTTAGTTTTAGTGCCTCAAGGGTTTGGCAACTTCCCAGTCTTGACCATTAACGAAAATGTGCCGCTGCCTGCCAGCTTCTCGATTGACGACTCTCAGCCGCCCACGGATGAAGAAATGGTCGCCAGCGCTGTTTTGGCAGAAGATGATTTGGCCGGAGATGATCTGGGCGACTGGATTGAAGATCTAACGGTATTTGATGATGGCAGTGGTGACGAAGAAGAAACCTTAGATTGGATTCGTCAGCTCACGCAGTCTTCAGAAAATATCACAGCTTCAGAGGGCATTTCCTTAGTCGAAGACGAAACCCAGCCAGCAGAAAATTCTTTCATAGAGGACCAGTCTGAGGAAAACGCCTTCGTAGAAAACCAATTTGTAGAAAACCCCTTCATTGAGAACCAGCCTGAGGAAAATCCCTTTGCAGAGAACCCATTTGCAGCATCCGTAGAAAATCAGCCCCCAGAAAATCAGACTGTAGAAAATCAGCCCCCAGAAAATCAATCCGCAGAATATCGGCTTTTGACGTTATTCAACATCGTGCCTCTAGAGCCACGGCCCCCTTCTTCCTCACCGATCATCGGCTCTGCGCTTGCTCTGACACATGATCGCGAGAGGACGGTTGCCCCACCCGTCCGCCCAGAAATCGTGCAAGTGCTACCGATTGAAGAGCAGATTAGCTCCAGTGGAGAGGCTACAGGCACGCTAGACAGTCAAGTTTCAATTCAGCGATCGTCCGGCTTTTCTCTGCGACGAGGGCTGTTGCCTGTGTTAGGTGCTGTAGGTGCGGCAGCGATCGCTGTTTTGGGCTACTCTGCTTTGCGTTCTTTGCCGTCTGACCCTGTTCCTCCGGTGGAAACACCCAGTAGCACCGGGGAAAGTGCCCCTGTGATGCAAAAGCTAGAAGCCAGCTCTACAGAACAAGTTAAAACGATCGCGCTTAGCAGTTTAGGCAAAAACCAGTTGGCTCAAGGCCAGCAGGCGATCGCAGTGCTGCTCAACCGCAATGCCATCCCTGAGGCTGCTGCGGTGCTGGCGGCAGTGCCCCCAGAGTATCAGTCGGAGCCGGATATCCAATTTTTGCAGGGCAGATTGGTGTGGCAAGCCGTCAAGCAAGGCAACCCAGCCTATAAGCTGGCAGATGCCCGCCTAGCTTGGGAGAAAGCCGCTCAAGATCAGCCTGACTCGGCGCAATATCAACAGGCGCTAGGCTTTGCCTACTATGCAGAAGGCGATTCATTTAAAGCAAAGCAGTCCTGGGAACAGGCGATCGCCCTCCAGCAAAGTTCATCCAGTACGTCTAGTCCGGCGGCACCCAGCGCAGCCCAAGCTGAAGCAGATTTGCAGATGCAGATGGCCTATGCGGGAGTGGCTTTGGCTATGCGGCAGATTTCTGTCCAGGAAACGCCCGATCGCCAGGTCAGAATTTCTGCTAAAGCGGCTAAGGTTTATCGATCGGTGGTGACCAGTGATCCTGCTAACTTTACGGTTCAAGCCCTACGGCAAAACTGGCTGTGGAATGAGGCCGCCATTCAAGACTGGCAAAAGCTGTCACAGATTGAGTCTTAGCCTCAGAAGATCGCAAAGTCCTCCTATTTTTTCTAAAAGCTGGAGTTCAAAGGCGCTCCGCGCCTTTGAAATCCAGCTTTTAGGGTTTTGTGGCGCGCTCCGCGCGCCACAAAACCCTAATTTGCGATCTCCTGTGCCTTCAGATGCAACTTTTCTAGATTCGATCGCTAGCGTGAATGCTGTTTTGAAGGTGAGAATTCTGGCTGTTTAGGCTACGGCAATCCCGTTACTGTCCAACCTACTGTCCAACCGTCTCAGGAACATAAACTCCCCGGCGATAGGCCCAGGCAATTCCTTCTGGGTCTAGCCTGCGAGTCCATTCGCTAAACATATCTCGGCGTTTCATTTCCCGAACGACGCGACGGCTTGTGTTGAGTCTACGGGCCAGTTCACCATTTGAAAGGCGCGTTGCCTGAAGCCGGGGAGCGTCGTGGCTCTCAACTTGCTCTAGCAAAGCCAAATAGGTATCCCAAAACAGAATCAAGCTGAAGCAGATCAGAACAATCACGGCCTCCGGACGCTTTAGCAATTCTGGGATGTCAGCCGAGCTATCTACCTGGATCTTGACTGGAGTTTCTGCTGGAGTTTCTGCTGGAGTTTCTACTGGAGCTTCTGCCAGGCTTGCGGCTAAGAGATCCGTAGCGGGCGCAATGGGGTAGGCTGGCCGATCGCTCGAAAAGCTATCTCTGTGAAGAGTCGCGCTTGACTCATGGGCAGCTATTGCCATGCCCTCAGCTTCAGCAGAAGGGGGCAACGGTTGCAGCAACAGCGTGTGCTGCCAAATGGGCAAGCGATCGCCCTTCTGTCGGCTGTAGACCGTTACAGCTTGAATGGGCGCAATTGCCAGCCGAGCGAACCCCTGGCGAATAAAGCCAATTGTGGGCAGAGGCTTGGGGGGGAAATCTGCCTCTAGCAAGACATGTAAGCGATCGCCTCGACGCTGCACCCTTGACTTAACGCCATATTTTTGTAACGAACAGTTGAGCAAAACGGCGATCGCGGCTGGGTCGCCCTGTTTGACCAATGGCAAGAGTGAGGCAGACATAGGTTCGCTCTCTATCAGACTTTCGGACGGCAAAGCTGAGTCATATCTTATACTCTCACCATCCTACTCTTTCTGTAGCAGTCTCAAGTAATATTACACAGTATCAAATCACACAAAGTACCCCTATGCAGCCGTAGTCATTACTCTAGAGAGATTTTTGAGAGCGGCCCTATGAGATGCACCTATGCAAGGCGCTTAGAAATATCAATCCAGCAGATTTCAAGATTTACCTAAGATACAGCTTGCCGACAGCACGACCAGATCTTCGGCTTGGGCAACCGTACATCTGCGAATAAATCGCTCGATCACAAACCGTTTGCCCTGCTTCATGCGCTCCTCTACCAGAGTGATTTCCGGCTTAAACTGCCTCAGCCAGTCGCCAATGGGAACTTGACCATACCCATCGACCTCGATCGCTGAGAGATAGCGGCGATCGATCATCCAGAAGTCGATCTTATACCGACGGACAAACTTGCGGATATCAGAGGGATCGAGGCTATATTGGGCACGAATCAAATCTTTAATTCGCTGACGCATGGGACGGTAATAAACCTGCTGATAGGGCAAAGCGTATTCTCTGCCAACTAAAATCGATCGCTGCGAAAAAGAAGGAATGTTATCCACCTCTTTGGCCAGAGAAGCCACCAGAATATCTTTGGGCTGCTGAGCAAAAAACTCGTATAGCTCTGGCACTGTGCCCCTAACATACGAAACCTTAGGAAATACGTAAAGCTTGGGTGAGAGCACGACCACCCCAGCCCAAAACAAAACAAACGCGATCGCCAACCCTCTACTCAAAACACCTTTTGGGGTTGCGGTCTGTCGCTCTGCCCAGCCCAAAGCTGCGTCAATCAGCAAAGTGACAACGATCGCCCCTGCAAAAGCAGAGAAAATCTGCACAGTGTACTGAGTGTAGCGGCTAGGCAAATAGAGCCGAAACAGCAGCAGATGCGCCGCAAAGAATACACAGAGAGACGCAATACCCACCTGCACAAAGATGCCCAAGTGACGAAGCTGTGCCGCCAAAGGAAATCGCGATCGCCAGACCAGCACCACTGGAAGCAGAACAATCCCCACAATCGACAGCGGCATCATCCAAAAGAACACACCGCTACGTTTGCCAAAAATCCAAAACATCCAAAAGTCATCGACAAAGAACGCCGAGCGCGCCTTTCGAGCAAACTCTGGCATGGTTCGAGCTTCCGCAGCAGAAATCACCGAGCCATAGGGAGAATGATCTATGACATAGGGAAGCAACACAACAAAGGCTACAGCCAAGCCTGCGGCACAAAAAATATAGGCTTGGCGATCGCGCGTTAGCCAACGCCGCCAATTAAAGCCCTCTGAACCCGCAAGCCGCAAGCCCTGAAGCCGCAAGCCCTGAATACTAAAGAGCCGCATCACCAGCGTTCCGGCCATAATCAGCACAAACTGGGGATAAAACAGCCCTTGCAGCAGGATAGCCGCCAAGCAGGGCAACAGCGAACCGCGCAGCAAATAGTAGATAAACGCCAAAAAACAGGGATAGAGAAACGATCGCGCTGTTCCCGAAATTAGGTCATCCTGCACCCAAAGATTTTGATTGAGCACCAGAGAGCCGATAAACCCCATCAGCGGCACAGGCAAAAGCTCAAGGCTGATACCAAAGGCGTAAACGGTTGCAATCAGCCCCAAGCCCATAGGCAAGAATTTGTTAAACAGCAAAGGATTGATCCCCAATGCTGCCGGAATGCGGTAAAAGAAGGCATACCCTGGTGGGGCGATCGACTGAAAGTAGTCTGCTATCGGGTCATTGGGAAACAGGGTCGGATCAAGATAGCGCTGCATCCAAAACACATGCTGTCGTGCGTCATCCTGTACCACATAGTCGGCTCTAAACCCTTGCTGAAGACCCGACAGGCCAAACACTACGGCAAACGTTAGGCTGAGAAAGAGCCAGAAGATCACCTGCGATCGAGGTACTTTGGCGAGGGGGGCAGTCAAAAAATGATGCAATGACAACATGCGGCAGCTCAATAAACAAAGATGAGAGGGCTGAGAATCGCTATGCAGGCAGGGCTGAAAATTGCCCGGTGCCTTAATGTCTCAGAAGCTTGCGTCGCTGAATCTCCGAGAGAAGTTCCCTAATCGGATCAACGCAATGTCTAAGCAGAATACTACAAAGCCGTAAATTATGGGCAAACAGCCCTTTGCCTTATGTCTTTAGGAATACTTCTCAAGGGCACAAATTTTTGAGACTATCTACATACCTATCTGTGCCGAACCCTAATCTGTGCCGAACACCATGCCTAAAGTTAAGTCGAATCCTTCAGAAATTCATCTAAGCGATCCGCAGTACTACATCAGTCGTGAGCTAGGCTGGCTAGAATTTAACCGTCGCGTACTGCATGAGGCGCTAGATCCACGCACCCCTCTGCTGGAACGCCTCAAATTCACCGCTATTTTTAGCTCCAACTTAGATGAATTTTTCATGGTGCGGGTGGCAGTACTCAAGGAACAGGTAGAGGCAGAAGTGAGCGTCACCTCACCCGATGGGCGATCGCCCCAAGAGCAGCTAGATGCCATTAGTCAGGTGCTGCGCCCGATGGTGGCAGAACAGCATCAAAACTTTGAAACCGTATTGCGCGCTCAGCTTGCGTCTCATGGCGTGCATTTGGTGGATTATACCGACCTCAATGAGGAGCAGCAGAACTTTCTGCATCGCTACTTCGAAGAGCAAATCTTCCCCGTTTTGACGCCACTGGCTTACGACCCTAGCCACCCTTTCCCGCTGATGTCTAACCTCAGCCTGAACTTAATGGTGCTGGTCAAGCATCCCGAAACTAATGTGGAGCGCTATGCCCGTGTCAAAGTACCCAGTATCCTACCGCGCTTCATCAATTTCCCGCCTGACCTGCGGCAGTATAAAGGGCAGGAAAGCCTGTGGCTAGGCGTGCCTCTAGAGCAGGTGATTGCTCATAACCTAGAAGCCCTCTTCCCAGGCATGACGATCCTGGAATATTCTCCTTTCCGCGTTACCCGCGATGCTGACCTAGAAGTAGAAGAAGACGAAGCCTATGATCTGCTCATCGCCATTCAGCAAGAGTTGCGTAAGCGGCAGTTTGGCGGCTCGGTCGTGCGTCTAGAAATCCAATCTTCCACCACAGCCGCAATGCGAGAGATGCTGATGGAAAAAACAGAAATCAGCGAAAGTGACGTTTACGAAGTCTCAGGGCTGCTGAACCTCAAGGACTTAATGGCTTTTTTGTCGCTTCCCTTGCCAGATGACAAAGATGAACCCTGGTCGGCCACCGTCCCCCCCCGTCTGCGCTCCATTCAAGAATCTCCAGAGAAATCAACGGAGAGCATTTTTTCGCTGATTCGACAGGGAGATATTTTAGTCCATCACCCCTATGAGTCGTTCAGCGCATCGGTTGAACAATTTATTACTGCTGCTGCGCTTGATCCCAAGGTACTGGCTATCAAGATGACCCTCTACCGCACTTCTGGAGACTCACCGATCGTCAAGGCATTGATTACAGCAGCCGAAAATGCCAAGCAGGTGGCGGCCTTGGTTGAGCTAAAAGCCCGGTTTGATGAAGAAAACAACATCAACTGGGCACGCAAGCTGGAGAAAGCAGGCGTACATGTCGTCTATGGCTTCATTGAGCTAAAAACCCACACCAAAGTGGTGCTGGTGGTGCGGCAAGAGGGCGATCGCATTCGGCGCTATGTTCATATCGGCACAGGCAACTACAACCCCAAAACCGCCAAGCTCTACACCGATTTGGGGCTGCTAAGCTGCCGAGAAGATCTGGGTGCAGATTTGACCGACCTGTTTAACTACCTGACAGGCTTCTCGCGGCAGCGATCGTACCGCAAGATTTTGGTGGCTCCTGTCAATCTCCGCGACCAAATGGTGGCACTCATTCGCCGCGAGGTCGAGCATTGCCAAAACGGTAAATCTGGCCGGATTATTGCCAAAATGAACTCTCTGGTCGATCCAGACATTATCAAAACGCTGTACGAAGCCTCTCAGTCGGGAGTACAGATCGATGTAATTGTGCGCGGTATCTGCTGCCTGCGTCCGGGTGTTCCGGGCGTGAGCGAAAACATTCGCGTTATGAGCATCATTGGCCGCTATCTAGAGCATTCGCGGATTTTCTACTTTGGCAACGATGGCAAAGAGGAAATCTATATTGGCAGCGCCGATTGGATGACCCGCAACCTCGATCGCCGCGTAGAAGCCGTTACGCCAATTGAAGATCCTCACCTTTTAGCCGAGCTAAAGAGCATTCTGGATTTAATGATGTCCGATAATCGTCAGGCTTGGGATTTGCAATCCGATGGCTCTTACACCCAGCGCCGCCCTGCCAAAGGAGAAGTCGAACGCAGCTCTCAGAAGTTGCTGATGGAAAAGGCTCTACAGGCCAATAGCCCTAATATGTAGCGATCATGGATAAGACTTGCGGCTGCATCAAGCCGGTAACGTGTAGCGACTTGTGATAGCGGCCTTAATGCGATCGCGACTTTCGGTGGCAGATAGTTGAGAACTCTCGACCTCAGCCGCTTCATCCGCTAACGTGTCATCTTTGATAGCCTCTCGAAACCAGCAAGAATAATCTTGCTGCTGCAAATGGTGCAGCCAAGTTTCTTCATCGACGCCTTCTGCCAGTTCCATGAACATCATCAAATTTTGGGCTTTTAGGTTCAGCTTAGCTTCTGCCCCTCGAAAGTAAAAGCACTTATCTGCACCCAGCTCACCCTCAGCGTAGTTTCGCATGTGGCGACGACGTTCCACCCGGGGCGGGGTAATGTGAAAGCGAAATGGCTCATTGTCCTCGTCCGCTTGGCGATCCCAAGCCAGCACTTCGCCTGAATCTAGACGATCGGGCAACGGCTCCGGTAGGTCACATCCAACCGTGTTGCAAAAGCTGGCGATCGTCTCATGGGGCGCTTTACCGACCGCAATGACCATATTAATAAGTGACAAAGCTGGAATGGCGACGTGATCGGGATGGACTGTAATCAGCAATAGATTGCTTAAGGCTTGGGGAAGGGTGAGAGAAGCAGGGTGCCAGGAGGCAGGCAGCATATGGTGCGCCTCATCGACTACGATCCAATGCGGTCGTCCTGTACGCGCTCTCAATTCCATCAGCGAAGGTAGCAGCCCAGCGAAGAAGGCAGGTCGTTCGTCTAGCTTGACGCTGAGCAGATTGACAATCACGCTTTGTTCAGGTCTGTTGAGCAGATCTAGAACTTCACTAATATTGGGAGGCTGCTGACTATCGCCCAAAACTACAGCGCCTTCAAAGCCTTCATAATCTCCTTCTGGATCAATGATGCAAAACTGATAAGCCTGCTCTGCTAGCCGCTCCAGAATGCCCATTGCTAGAGTAGATTTGCCGCCTCCAGAAGTTCCTGCCAGCAGCAAACTCGTTCCATAGGGCTGTAACTTCACTTCTGTGCCCTCTTTGTCTGTACCCAGCAAAATTTGATGGCGATCGAGCGATTCCGCAAACTCTTCCAGATCGGACGCTGTAATCTTGTCAATCAATTCGGTAACGCCTGCTCCTCGGCTGTGCTGAGTCACCCAATCCGCCCGGTCTTTCAGCATCGGTAACGCGTTGGCAACCGCCACCGAAAACTCGCAGACTTCTAAAAACGCGTGATCATTTTCAGCATCGCCAACAGCAACCACATTGTGGGGAGACAAACCCATATGAGCTAGAGCAGCTTTCAGTCCTGACGCTTTGTTAATGCCGGACGGCAAGACCATAACGGCTCCCTTGTTAAAGATGACTTGCAGCTCCAGCCCTAGATCGCGAATGGTTTCTAAAACAACAGTTTCGTGAGGATGCCAAGTTGCAACAATAACCTGCCCTACCCCCAGTGGCTCAACGTTGCGCGCTTGCAAAGCTTGAACAAAGGCTTCAGGCGGGCGATCGCCCAAGGGCTTTTTCTCATGGGTGGCTGGGAAGTATAGCAACGCTCCATTTTCCGCCACAACACAGTCAAACAGATCCACTTGCGCAAACGTTTGGCACAGGTCATCTAACTGTCGTCCAGTCACAAGAATCAATTTACGCCCAGATTCTTTTAGACGTTTGAGCGCATCTAATGTCTCCGGAGAAACCTGGCTGTCAGTGGCTAGAGTACCGTCATAATCGGTTGCAAGAGTAAGGTAGCGCATAGAGATGGCTTAAGATTTGCCTACAGAATGGAGGTCGGAGTTATTTCTACAATGGACTTCCAGCTTGGGGACGTCTACCCAAGTTAGCCCTGTATTCCTTAACTATGTATGCCCCTGAAAGATCTTTCGCGAAAGCATTTCACTCTTTCAAAGAATGGCTTGATCGAATCTGCGATCGGGCGCATCTAGCAGTTGGGGGAACCTCTAAATGTTACGAGAGCGGGAGGGTGGGATGATGCGATCGTCGTTATTTACTCTCCCATCATCCCACTCTCTCATCACTAAAAACATCCGCTCCCCTAGCGACGAGATGTACCCTCTGCAATCTTACGAACGGGTTAACTCTGCATACCCTTGAATGTTTTCGGGTTCAAATTGGCGCAGGATGCCCGTGGCTTGCCGCACAAGCTCCTCAGTACCCTTGACAATAATCAGATACTTTCCGGCATTAAGACGATTGCGATAGGGTAGCGCATCGCCACTGCCGCTCACTAAACCAACGCCACCACCCACAAAATACGCGCCCAAGGCACCGGATGCTGCACCCAGTAAGCCACCCAAAATGTGATTACCAAAACTCCCGATCGGCAAAGTTTCGATACCTGATAGAAGATTAAAGGCGTATCCTGAAGCGAAGCCAAAAGGAACTAGCCAATACACCAGTCGTTTTGCCCCTTTGCTAGCTTGCTGAGCCGGATCGATTAATCCATACTCATCTGCACTTTTATAACCACGGCCTAAAATATCAAACTGATTATTGGATAACCCTTCTTGCTCAAGCGCGGAGTAAGCGGCTTCAGCTTGATTACGATCTGATAAAACTGCAACGAGATAATTCATCATAACCTCAGTCTTGAATGCCTCAGAATTGAATGAACGAGTGTTAAATCGAGGGATGAGAATCGATGAGTGGCTGAAGAAGGAGGGCGATCGCTCCCACAGCTACAAACGATAAAGTGACCCAAAGTAAAGTTAAGTTCAGCTGCATAGAAATCTCCTCGTAGTTTCTTCCCGGTAGTTTCTTCCTGAGTACTGCCTTAATATTTTGTCTAGAATTTTTATATTCCGTCTTCTGTTACTCATTCCTTGTGAAAAGGATAACGGTATTAAGCTATTAAAGTTAACTTATTAAAGCTTGCCAGCACATTCCATCCATCTAAAGCATGAATGCCTTCTTCTGTAGGTATTTGAGGATGTTTTTGTAGAGAATTGTCTCTCTTAAGAAGTATCTAAATTGCAAATCCAGCTTGAATTTATCTTGCCCCTAGCTAATAGTTTCTATATCTTGACAAGAGTATAAAATAGATAGCCCTGTAAGCATCTGGAACTTATCAAGATAAATATTAGATTTCTAACGGTCTATGGCTTAAGCATGATGCTTTTCTACAAAAATATTTTTAGGCTATCTGCATTACTTCTACGGATTGCTGTTGGCTATTAGGAGCTTATAGAGAATGACTCAGCTTATTGAAAAAATTGAGCGATCGAACAATCGCCCTAGCGATCCTAGAAATCAAGAAGCCATTTATCCTGTTGCAGATCCGCAATACGCAGATCTCGCAACGCCCATCAATTCTTCACCGCTTGTACGGGCGTTTGTCAGCAATCTCTCTGCCTACCGACATGGCCTATCGCCTTTGCGGCGAGGACTAGAGGCAGGTTTGGCTCACGGGTATATTTTGGTAGGCCCTTTTGCAAAATTCAATCCCTTACGCTACACCGAGAGCGGCACGCTAATTGCATTACTCTCTGCTTTAGCACTGGTTTTGATTTCAAGTCTTGCTATTGTGTTCTATGCCGCTAGCAACCCTCCAGGCCCGCTTTCGGCAGTGGCTGCCCCCACTCCTCCTGATGCGTTCAAGTCACAAAAAGGTTGGAATGAGTATGCAAAAGGGTTTACCTTAGGCGGTTCGATAGGCGCGATCGCAGCCTATTTTATACTCGCGAACTTTGATGTGTATGGAAATTTCTTGACCTTAATTGGAGCAAAGTAATTGCAGAGAAATAGAGTGCTCAGGAATCCCTTATTTCTTGAGCACTCTGTTTTTAATCAAGATTCGCCTCACAGGATTAGTCACAGATTAGTCACGAAAAAGTCAGCCACAAAGAAGTCAGCCAGGAAAATTTTTCTCAACAGGAATTAAGATGCAGTTAAAGCCAATTGCTCAACAGGTTGTAGTTGTAGTAGGCGCGTCAAGCGGTATTGGGCGAGAAACGGCTTTACTGTTTGCTCAGCAGGGTGCAAAAGTCGTGATTTCAGCGCGGAGTGAGCCAGGACTCTCTTCTCTAGCCGATGAAATTCGGCAAGCAGGAGGTGAAGTCACGATCGTGACTGCTGATGTCTCTATCGTTGAGCAGGTAAAAGCGATCGCCGATAAAGCCATTGCCATTTATGGGCGAATCGATACCTGGGTTCATGCTTCTGCAACTTCCGTTTTTTCTACTTTCGATCGCCTAACGCCAGAAGAATTTAAGCGCGTAATTGATGTCAATTTAATGGGGCAAGTTTATGGAGCAATGGTTGCTTTACCCTATTTGAAGCAAGAGGGAGGTGGCGCACTCATCCATATTTCTTCAATGGAAGGTCGGCGAGCGTTGCCTTTTCAGAGTGCCTATTCTTCTGCAAAACATGGCATCGAAGGTTTTCTCGAATCTCTGCGGGTTGAGTTGGCTCATGAGGGAGTTCCGATTAGTGTTACCAGTGTCAAACCTTCAGTTATCAACACGCCTTTCTATAACAATGGCAAAACAAAGTTAGGCGTTAAGCCCACTGGAATTCCGCCTTACTATCAGCCCAGTCTTGTCGCAAAGGCGATTCTACAGGCAGCTGAGCATCCAACCCGAGATGTCATCGTCGGAGATGTGGGTAAAGTTCTAGACGTATTGCAGCGGCTCTCTCCTGCCTTAGTCGATTCCTTACTGCTACTCATCGGGTTTAAGGGGCAAAAAACGGATGAGTTAAAAGCTGAAACCGCTTCTCATAATCTTTATGAGCCTGTGCCTGAGAATGACACCGTTGAAGGAGATTTTGGTCATCTCGTCGTGCCTAGTCTCACCGATTGGTTCGATCGCCATCCACCGATTAAATGGGGAGCAACAGCATTAATTGGTCTGGCAGGAATCGCTTTAGTCACTTCAAAGATGCTTAGCAACAAACAACAAGTCTAAGTTTCATCACTATTGTTCTACATTTATCAACTGAAGAGGTAACTCATGGAAGAGATCACAAATCAATCCAACCAAGCTAGCCTATCTAGCAATTCCGACAGCAGCGTCAGTGAAACCGAGCGCTGGGCCTCTTTAATTGGAGGAGGCACCCTAGTCTTAGCGGGGCTGAGGCAAGGTTCTCTAAGAGGTGTTTTGACAGCATTAGCAGGGGGTACTCTTGTGCATCATGGTGTGACCAGCAAAAAAAGCATCAAAGAAACCGTTGGTGATGCAGTAGGTGCTAACCAAAGCATCAAGGTCGAAAAGTCAGTGACGATTCAGAATAAGTCGCCCGAAGAGCTGTATCATTTTTGGCGCAATTTTGCGAATCTGCCTGCATTTATGAAGCATCTCAAATCAGTCCAGGTGATTGACCTACAGCGATCGCATTGGGTGGCTAATGCTCCCGGTGGCGCAACCATCGAGTGGGATGCTGAAATTGTAAATGATCAGGAAAATAAGCTGATCTCTTGGGCTTCCATTGAAGGTTCAGAAGTTGATAACGCTGGCTTTGTTCGCTTTCAATCTGCTCCTGCCGGACGCGGAACTGAAGTCAAAGTTGTATTGGAGTACAGCCCAATTGGAGGTATTTTGGGAAGTGCGATCGCAAAGCTTTTTGGTGAAGAACCGGAGCAGCAGATTGGAGATGATTTGCGACGGTTCAAACAATTGATGGAAGCAGGTGAAATTGCCACTACTGAAAATCAGTCTACGGGGCGGGGTCGTGACGGTACTAGCACTTGAGGCGACATAGACATCATTTGGCATAAACATCATTTAGGAGGGGCGTAAAACGCCCCTCCTAAACAAGTTAGCTATAAAGCTACAAGATTAAATTAAGGTTCGTGAGGACTGCTGTAACCAATGACTGCTACTTTATGGCGATAGACTAGTTCTGCGCCATACCAACCTGTAATGCCTAATAGCGATGCCACAATCAAGGAAACGACCAATCCGATAGGAACGATCGCCTCAGTAGGACTATCCCAACGGAGCAACCAATTCACTAACGTCAACATGAGGGCGGCAATATTGCCTACCATGTGTGCCCAACCGGCACGACGCTTACGAACGCGATCGATCTTCAAGAAATCGAGCATTCCGGTTAAAGCTGCTAAAAGGCCGCTAACAAACCCAGCTCCAATTAACCAAATTGATGCTCTTGCCCAAAAAGCATCTGCAGTCAACCAATACCCCAGATCAGTGCCAAAGGCTCCCACCAAAAATGCGATCGGGAAAGTAACAATGAGAGGATGAAAGGGGTGACCTGCCACGGCTACAGTGCTAGGAATACCGCTATCTCGATACTCTTCCTCATTGCTTTCAATCAGCGGTGGAATATTGGGAGTTTTCGTCATTGCTTTGCCTTGATATCAGTTGACTAAATTCTCCGAAAACACAGAGGATTTGTACATCTCTCTCAAGGGATATCCCCACAGCTGGGACAAGCGATACCGAAAATAACTTTAACCAGCGAACCTAAAGGGATGGAAATTGATCAATCACTGATGTTGCTTGAATCAACAATCTACTTTCTTCAACATGCAGTTCTTGAAGCCAAAACGTCACGCCTTTAATATCAAAATTGCGAAACTCTAGCAGCTCCGTAATTTTTTCAAGGAGTGCTGCTAAAAAAGTCAAAGAGAGTCCTTGTCCTTCGGCAGAAAGGATCTCTAAGGCAATACGCTGACCATTTTGCTGAAGAAAAGGTTTAGCAATGGCTGAAAAGCTGATGGATTCACCTGTATCTTGAACAAACAGATCAGCTTTAATAGTCATCTGATTGTCGCCCAATAGATTGACCTTGGCCTGATGAATATCGATCGCCTGTTGATTTCCTTCTACCTGCACCTTTATATTTTGCATTCGCTGACGCAAATAGTCTGATGCCAAAGCGCGATTTAGATCCGCCTCTGTAAGGATAATTTGAGCTTGAGCATCTGTAGGTTGGGTGAACTCAATTTTGCCAAATGCTGCACTGATTGGATTGACATCAACACTGTTAGTGCTTAGCTCAATCGAGTCCACGCGCAGGTCTTGTTTCATCACCAAGCCTTTACCCGAAATCCCCACAGAATCAACCTTACCCTGAACCAACTTAACAGGGTCAGTTCGAATATCAACGTCTATTTTTTCAACTTCGTCGAGCTGGCTATTAATACCGAGTTCCACT
Organism: Oscillatoriophycideae cyanobacterium NC_groundwater_1537_Pr4_S-0.65um_50_18; assembly: GCA_016208305.1. Lineage (GTDB taxonomy): Bacteria > Cyanobacteriota > Cyanobacteriia > Elainellales > Elainellaceae > Drouetiella. Next base: position 418,295 of record JACQYI010000006.1, read on the forward strand.
ACCTTGCTCAGTGCTTTTTCTCCCAGATCGGGCTTATTTTCTGTCACCTAAAAGTTTCCTCAATTAGAGCAAATGAGTGTGATTTACGAAATTCTTGTTCTATGTGAATTTCATTTCTCATCCAGCTTTATCTAGAATAGCGATCGCACAGATGCTATCCCTCTAGCTAAAGCTAGAACCAAGAGGGTTAAAAGCAGAAAATTTTCTAGGAACACAAGACTTGTGTCTTAAAAATCAGGCAACAGTTAGATTGGCACAATTTGAGTTAAATGCAATCAGGCCGTTACCGATTTTTGACCTGCTCGCAAAGGGTTTTCAGTGCCGACAAGAGTTGGTCAGAGTCTATAGGCTTTCTAAAAAAGGCATCTGCGCCTGTGTTCATGGCCTCATCTTGGTTCAAGACCGATGAAGCTGTCATCAAGATGATGCCAATTTTGGAGACAGCAGGGTTGCGGCGAATTCGCTCAGCCACTGAGTAACCCACCATGTCAGGCATCAGCACATCCAGCAAGACGATATCGGGTTTTAAAGCTTCAACTTCCTCAAGTGCCTCCCAACCACCGCTGGCCGTGTTGATCCGATACCCCTCAGACTCTAGAAGCGTTTGCAGCCAGAAAGTATTGTCTTGAATATCGTCAACAATGAGGATGTGACACACAGGCCTTACTCTAGACAACGAGAATATTCTACACCCATAGCTGTGTGAGGAAAAGCACAAGCCGAGGTAGAGGATTAGAACAAATGTATAGGTATCTTTATGCTCTAGGAGAGCTGATTGGGAGGACTAAGGCGACACCTTGAGCAGACAGTGGTCATCCCAAGCAATAGCGGAAAAGGAGTCAAAAACGACACCCATCTGCAAATTGCAACATCTATTATGCAAGCGTACAACTATGGCATAAGCCCGTGATGAGGATTGAACTCATGACCTCACCCTTACCAAGGGTGTGCTCTACCACTGAGCCACACGGGCAAGAAACAGCTTTGAGTTTTCAACTAGCAGTCTTAGAGATCAGTTTACCCTACTCAAAACCTAAAGTTCAAAACTCGCAGCCTGTATGTGGATGGGCCGAGCTGGATTTGAACCAGCGTAGGCGTAGCCAGCGGATTTACAGTCCGCCCCCATTAACCACTCGGGCATCGACCCAGTCGTTCCACAGTTGCTAATCGTAGCATAGAAAAACAGCAGAAGCCAAGAGTAAAATCAAAAATCTCAGTTGCGAAGCATCAAGAATTTTTCAGCCCTGCTGAGAGCCAGAGAAACGATGTCTTAAGTTCAGCGTCAAGTCCAGGTGGGGCGACGCAGACCTTTAGGTGCGTTGAGGTTGCGCTGATGGGCACGCGATGGGAAATCACTCTCATCATAAATTTCTCCTACCAGCTCTTCCAAAATATCCTCCAGCGTCAGCAGACCTACGGTACCGCCATATTCATCAACGACGATCGCCAAATGTAGTCGCTGTTGCAGCATTTCCTTGAGCAAATCGGTGACTCGTTTCACTTCTGGGACAAAGACTGGCGCATCCATAGCTACAGTCACCAGAGCATCACTTTCACGGCCTTCTTCTCTTAAAGTTTTGAGGGCTTGGAGCGCTCGCTTGAGATGCACGATGCCAATAATCTCGTCTTTAGAGTCTTCCTGTACGGGAATGCGAGAGTAGCCAGTTTCTAAGCACAAATCTACTAGGTTCTGTAGCGTTGCCTCTTGAGAAATCGTGCGCATGTCAACTCTGGGCTTGACCACATCGTAGGCCGTCAGGCGATCGAGCATAAGCGCCTTATTGAGCAACTGCCGTTTGTCTAGATCAAGCTGTCCTTTGCCCCCCAAAATATCAATCATCAGTTGCAGATCATCTACGGATTCTCCCTGCTGAGTTGGATTACCAAACGCCCGAATGGCAACCTGAGCGATCGACTCTAGCAAATAGGCAATGCCCAGCCAAGACAACACTCGCGACAGCCAGTAGATAGGGCGCACCACCGCCTTAAAAATAGGCATGACGTTATTGATGGCTAGAGATTTGGGAGTAATCTCACCAAAAATCAGAACCAGCACCGTGACTACCAGCGTTGCAATCAGCACAGATTCGTTGCTGCCAAACCAAATGGCAAACAGGTTACTGGTCAAGATTGCCGAGAAATTATTGACCAAGTTATTGCCAATGAGCAGGGTCGTGATAAACCTGGCACGTCTTTCTAACACTAGAGAAAAGATGCCGCCAGGGTTGCCCTGCTCTTTAATCAAAGCTCTAAGTTTGAGGTTGTCTAGAGCCGTAATAGCGGTTTCTGAGCCAGAGAAAAAGGCAGACATCGCCAGCATCAAACAAAGGGCACTCAAATCGATCCAGATCTCACCCAAGATCGGGGTGGCTTCGACGAGCAGCAAAGGTTGAGACGTGACGGGGGGCAAGGCAGGTAGAGGAATCACAGTAAATTCTGGGATAAATTATGGCTGGAGAACGATCGACAAAGGAATTTGCAAAGTCGAGGCATCCTTGAAATGATGATACTCCTCTCGTTTCCAGTGAAAAGTGTCTCCACTGAGAGAGACTTTACAATGAATGAAAGATTTCACAGGTTTGTTAAGGCTTTTCATAGCCGTCTGTGGCCTGATACATCAGCCAACCTGCATCAGACTTTAGGTTCTACAGCCTGTTTCAGACTTTTAAACGAGAGGGCATTGGTCAAGAGTACTTGTCCATTAGGAATACCCCGTTCGGCTCTCCATAGTTTTTGGCTATCTATTTCGGCTATCTATATTGATTGAGAGAGGATTAAAGTTTTCTGAAAGAGGCATCGAGGTTGTTTAAGGTCGATCGCATCCCTTGGCTTTTCATTTTGCTGCTCATAGGAGGGACAGGACTGCGGTTGGCGTTTCTAGAGGCCAAACCTCCCTGGAACGACGAACTGGCAACTCTGGTCTTTAGCCTGGGAAACAGTCTGCGGTCTGTGCCAATTGATCAGCCGATGGCGCTAGACACGCTCTTGGCTCCACTACGACCCAACCCGGCAAATACCCTGACTGATGTGGTGACTCGCCTATTCACCGAAAGCACCCATCCTCCCGTTTACTTTGTCTTAACGCATCTGTGGCTCCAGCTATTTCCTCCCGATCACGGTCTCGTTTCAGTTTGGGCAGCGCGATCGCTCTCGGCCTTGCTGGGGGTGGCGGCCATTCCTGCCTTGTTGGGGTTGGGCTGGCTGACTTGGCGCTCTAAGCAAGCTGGGCAGATGGCAGCAGCGCTCATGGCGGTTTCACCCTATGGAATCTACTTGGCGCAGGAGGCGCGGCACTACACGCTGGCCGTATTGTGGATCATCGCTTCTCTCAGTTGTCTGATTGGCGGCATTCGATCGATCGCTCAGACTCCCCTACCGCTGTGGCGCTGCCTCTTGTGGATAGGGGTCAACAGCTTAGGAACGGCTACCCACTATTTTTTTACGCTAGTGCTGGCGGCTGAGGCGATCGCCTTGGCTCCTCTCTGGGTCTTTAGCGCTGAAAAGTGGGGGGTGGCGTGGCGCAGAATAGGCGGCGTGGCGATCGCCACCTGCATTGGCCTGCTGGCTTGGCTGCCGATGTGGGGAAGTATTTCTGGTAACGAGCTAACGCAATGGATCTATGACAAAGATTTTTTGAGCAACTGGATTGCGCCCTTGGGTCGTTTAGTGGCCTGGATGCTAACGATGGTGATGCTGCTACCTGTAGAGGGGGTGCCGCTGGGCGTAGCGATCGCCGCTGGCGTCATTTTAGGAATTAGCCTGTTTTGGCTGCTGCCCCCTCTCAGCCGGGGCATGGCTTACCGATTGAGCGCTGCCCCCACACGCAAAGAAGCCCAAGCCCTTCTGAGGGTTTGGCTAGGGGCGATCGCCCTCATGCTTTGCCTCACCTATGGCTTCCAGGCAGACTTGACGATCGCTGCCCGCTACCAGTTCATCTATTTCCCGGCGTTCATAGTTCTGGTGGCCGGGGCGGTTGTTCCTGGGCCGTCTTCCGGGCGGTCTTTAGGGCAACCGGCAAAAGTCCTGTTGCTCTTGGGCTTAATGGGCAGTCTCACAGTAATTAGCAATTATGGATACCAAAAGCCCGATCGCCCTGATCAGTTGGTACCCATCATTCGATCCGTTTCTGCTGTCCCTGTGTTGATTGCAACGGCTCACCAAACCCATGAGCAAACCCGTGAGTTAATGGGTTTGGCGCTAGAGTATCACCGCCAATTTCCTGCTCGGACAGGCGAACTAGCCCCTCAGTTTCTGCTGGCGCATCTAGCGCCCGACTCGAATAGTGCCGTCGAAGTGCTACAAAAGACAGTCGAGCAAGTGCCTCGCCCATTTGATTTGTGGACAGTCAACTTTTTGCCCACCGTCCAGCCTGAGCTGAAGACTTGCCTATTGGATACAGCCGATCGCCCTTTGATGCATGGCTACGACTATCGGCTGTATCACTGCTCAGGGTCGCCTAGCGGATGAGAAACGTTAGAAGGCGTAGGCCGCCCGTAGCGCCCAGCTAATCAAAAAAGCGATCGCCCCAATGACTATAATTCCAGAGAGCAGGACGGCGATCGGGCTATCGGCACCCTTAAATTTCATGATTCCTCGATTAAAATCCGGCATGGTATGTTCTCCTGCGAATGAGTTTTGAATCTTGAGGGAGATCTAAGACAAAAGCTGATCTGCCGCCTCAATCTTATCCAGGCAAAGGGACTCTCCTTGGTACAGTGGCAGACTTTTGTAGACTTTTAAAGATTTTTTTAGAAGTAGGATGCGTCGATGGCTGGATCTTGGATGGCTGGAATAGGCGGAATAGTTGGGGCGATCGCTCTCCTCGCGCTGCTAGAGGTGGGGCTGCGATTGCTCTTTGGGTTTGGTAAGCCGTTAATCTATGTGGCTGATCCTCAAATTGGCTACTTGCTCAGCCCTAATCAAAACACGCGTCGTTTTGGCAACCAGATCACCATTAATCAATATGCGATGCGGAGTCCAGAGATTTCTCAGGCGCGACCTGACAAAACGCTGCGGATTTTGCTAATCGGAGACTCGATCGCCAATGGCGGATGGTGGACAGACCAAAACCAGACGATCTCAGCGCTGCTAGAGCAGCAGTTGCAGAGCCGGAGCATGAAGCTTGGGCAGGGTTTTGAGCAGGTTGAGGTGCTCAACGCCTCTGCAAACTCTTGGTCGCCGCGCAACCAGCTCGCCTATCTTCAGCGCTTTGGCACCTTTGAGGCGCAGGCGATTGTCCAGCTCATCAACACCGATGATTTGTTTGGGATTGCGCCTTACTCGCTGGTGGTAGGCCGCGATCGCAACTATCCCGATCGGCAACCGCCCCTTGCCCTCGTCGAAGCCTTGAGTCGCTACCTGGTTCCCGCAGCCGATATTCCAGAACTCGACCAACTCTGGCAGCAAGGGGGCGATCGTGTGGAGGAAAACTTGGCAGCCATCGCCCAAATCAAGGCGATCGCCACCCAGCAAAACGCCCGTTTTTTGTTGGCAATGACGCCGCTATTGCGCGAGATTGGCAGCGATGGAAAACCTCGCTCTCGTGACTATGAGCAAAAAGCAAGACAGCGCCTTACCGACTTTGCCGCCCAACAGCAGATCCCGCTGATTGATTTTTTGCCGCTATTTGCAGCCAGTACCGATCCCGCCTCTCTCTACCGGGACTCTATTCATCTTAACCAGGCCGGAAATTTGCAGGTTGTGGAGCAGATTAGGCAAAAGCTTGAGGCAGAAGTCAGCCCATGAGCGCGTCAGGAATTTTTTTGGGGATTGATTTCGGCACATCTGGGGCACGGGCGATCGCCATCTCTACCGATCGCCAAGTTCAAGCAACCGCCAGCCTCAAGTTTGATTCAGACTCCAAGGCCGATTGGGCAGCCATCTGGCGACAGTCGCTCTTTGCCCTCATCGCACAAATTCCCCTGGCCGATCGTCAGGACATCAAGGCGATCGCAATTAACGGCACCTCATCAACCGTGATGATTTGCGATGCTCAAGGCCATCTACTCGATGCACCCATCCTATATAACGATGCGCGGGGGGCAACTGTTGTGGAAGCAGTGCGGGCGATCGCGCCGATGCATCACACCGTAGTCAGCGCCACCTCTAGCCTTGCCAAACTGCTGTGGTGGAAAGCGCAAATTGCCAGCGGCACCCTCTCGACTCCTGCCACTCCCTATTTCCTGCATCAGGCCGACTGGCTAGCTTTCTGGCTGCATGGCAAGTTGGGCATCAGCGACTACCACAATGCCCTCAAGCTAGGGTATGACGTAGCGGCATTGACCTACCCAGACTGGCTAACCAGCCAAAATCTGCCCTTCAGATTGCCGGATGTCGTGGCTCCAGGTAAGGCGATCGCCCCCATCACACCCTCGGTTGCGACCCACTTAGCACTGCCGTCTAGCTGCCTGGTATGCGCAGGCACAACCGATAGCATTGCCGCCTTTTTGGCTAGCGGTGCCCAGTCTCCGGGCGAAGCAGTGACTTCTCTGGGATCGACGCTAGTGCTAAAACTGCTCAGCGAAGGTCGGGTCGATGATGCTCGATACGGCATTTACAGCCATCGCCTGGAAAATCTATGGCTGGTAGGGGGCGCATCCAATACCGGAGGCGCAGTGTTGAGGCAGTTCTTCAGCGAATCAGAGCTAGAACAGTTGAGTCAGCAGATTGATCCCGCCCAAGACAGCAAGCTGGACTATTATCCGCTTACTCAACCCGGAGAGCGGTTTCCCATTAACGACCCCCATCTATTGCCGCGATTAAGCCCTCGCCCAGGCAATCCGGCTGAATTTTTGCAGGGCTTGCTCAGCGGTATAGCGCGGATTGAGGCAAGCGGCTATGCATTGCTACAAGCTCTAGGAGCCACTCCCTTGAAGCAAGTTTATACGGCGGGCGGCGGTGCAAAAAATCGCGTCTGGCAATCGATGCGATCGCGCTATCTGCAAGTTCCAGTCACTCCCTCGGCTCAATCGGAAGCGGCCTACGGAACGGCACTCTTGGCGCTGCAAGGCTATATCAACTCGCAATAGCTAAGGGTTGTAGAATGGTGGCTGTGGTTTCAGGTCGCCAGTCTCAGGCTGCGCTATCGATTTTGACTCAAACTGTAACTCAAACGCATCAGGCTTCCATGACTTATCGAGCTGAAATTTACGTAACGCTGCGCCCTTCGGTACTCGATCCGGCTGGGACGGCTGTGCGATCGGGGCTGACCCACATGGGCTACGACAATGTTGAGCAGGTGAGAATCGGCAAGTATGTAGAGCTAACCCTCACGGCTGCTGATCAGGCCAGCGCTCAACAACAGCTCGATCGCATCTGCGATCAGCTTCTAGCCAATCCAGTGATTGAAAACTATCGGTTTGAGCTAAAAGAAGTAGCACCCGTGGGCTAGTTTACCCAAGCGATGCTTTGAGGGATACGTAATATGCAGCTTCCATCCTCCAACGCCAGACCGATCTGACAGAGGGGTTGGGGTGAGGGCAGTCCTGAACAGTTGCACATCGTGTTATTTAGGGCTTGACTAGCTTTGCTAAACCGCCATTTTTTCAATCACGATTCGAGCGCCTAACGCTTTGAGAATTTGCTGAGAATTTGCGCTTTATTTGAAAAACATGAGAGGAACGTATGAAGTTTGGGGTGATTGTGTTTCCAGGTTCCAACTGCGATCGCGATATTGCAATGGCAGTACGCGACTTGCTGCACCAGCCCACTCGCATGGTTTGGCACGAAGAAAGCGATTTGTCTGACCTAGATGTGGTCATCATTCCAGGTGGGTTTAGCTACGGAGACTATCTGCGCTGTGGGGCGATCGCCCGCTTTTCTCCGGCCTTGCAAGCTACGGTCAAGCATGCAGAACAGGGTAAGTTTGTTTTGGGAGTCTGCAATGGCTTTCAAGTCTTAACTGAAGCCGGATTGCTGCCCGGAGCTTTGGTTCGCAACCGTGACCTACATTTTATTTGCGATCGCGTATCCCTGCGGGTAGAGCGAACCGACTTGCCCTGGACGCAGAATTATCGCAAGCAGCAGATCATTACCTTGCCGATCGCCCACGGAGAGGGCTGCTACTATGCCGATGCTCAAACCCTGGCAGAGTTAGAGTCCAATCAGCAAGTGCTGTTTCGCTATTGCACGCCAACAGGAGAATCGATCGAGGCAGGCAATCCTAATGGGTCACTGCACAACATTGCAGGCATCTGCAACCGCCAGGGCAACGTACTAGGAATGATGCCCCATCCCGAACGAGCCGCCGATCCAATGCTTGGCAGTACAGACGGCATTCACTTATTCACAGGGCTGTTGGCACTGACAGAAGCGATCGTCGCTTAGAGAAGGCAAACTCACCTCTGGGTAAACTCACCTCTGGGCAAAAGATCGCATATGTAGATAGATGGGGAACACTATTTTTAGCAAAGAGGCCAGTCTAGATGATTGAGCAGGCTGAATTGGAAAATACCTCTCTGGCGTTCTCAAGATCTAACCTCTAGACTGAGAGGATAGAGACAAATCTCTGAAAAACCGATCGCAAAGCGCCGTAGACCCTAGGTAAATTCTCACCCTATTCTGTTAAAGCAACTTAAACAGCCAAAACAGCCTATTCTTCTAAGTCTGCCACAATGGCTTATCCCCACCAAACTGCTCCAGGCTCAGCAATCTCTATGAGTCAAGACTTGCAAACCTGGTATGACCAGGGCAATGCTTTATATAAATTAGGGCGCTACGAAGGAGCCGTTTCTCGGTTCGACAAATTTTTAGGGCTTCAGCCTGCGCATCATCAAGCCTGGACGCAGCGGGGCTATGCCCTTTGTGAGCTGAAGTTCTATGAAGAAGCGATCGCCAGCTTTGAAAAAGCAATTCGCATTAAGTCGAAACATGCGCTGGCATGGCATGGCAAAGGCATTGCTCTGGCTAAGCTAGGTCGCTATGAGGAAGCCATTTTTAGCTTGGGCAAAGCGCTAAAATTTGAGCCTGAAGACGCAAAAGCCTGGTACAACCAGGGTCAAACTTACCTGCACCTCTATCGCTACAAAGAGGCGAGCGCAAGTTTCGATAAAACCATTGAACTCAAACCAGATAATTACCAAGCTTGGTATAGCCGTGCCGTGGCGCTGGCGGCACTGCGGCGCTATGAGGATGCACTCACCAGTCTAGATACTGCGCTTACCCTCAAGCGCACCTGCTTTTACGCCTGGAACTATCGCGGACTCGTGCTGACGAAACTAAGCCGCTGCGGGGAAGCGATCGCCAGCTTTGACAAGTCTCTTCAGTATCGCTCTGACAACCCAAACGCCTGGTATGGCAAAGCCTGTACCTATGCCGTCCAGGAAAACACAGAAGCAGCACTCAATAATCTCTATCGGGCGATCGTTCTCAGCCCCAACCTCTATCGGGTTATGGCGCAAACAGATACCTGCTTTGACTTTTTGCGCGACAGCGAGCAGTTTCAAGATCTACTCAAAAAGCGGTAGATGGCGATCGCAATTGAATCAAACCCAAGATTTCCGTGAAAAAGCAAGCCTAGCCTTCTTTTCCGCAAAAATCCTTTTAGAATTACTGCTAGCTCAATCGGTTCTTACACCTAAATTGGATCGGAGATCCTAACTAGAGTGATATATCGCAGCGGGAGCGAACTTGCGACAATTAAATAGCAAACAGAGAGGACAACCCCCATGAAATTTTACGACTGGTTCCGTCAAGCCATCCGCAACCCCAAGTATCGCTGGTGGATTCTAGGCGGTGCAGCAGTGTACCTGCTCAGCCCTATTGACATTGCCCCCGACTTCATTCCCTTCATCGGTCAAATCGATGATGTGTTGCTGATGACTCTGGTGGTATCAGAAGTCTCGCAAATGTTGGTCGAGCGCGTTAAAACCAGCAAAGAGAAAAAAGTGGGCGATACCGTTGCTTCGACAGGCACCTCACCCTCAGCGACAGGCGTCGGCTCAGTTGAAGCCAACCCAGTTGATGTGCAAGCTGTCTCGGTAGAGTAAGGCTAGGTAGAGTAAGGCTAGGTAGAGTGGAGTACAGGTAGATCCTGCTCCTTTAAGTTAGGGTTATCCCGGTTGGCATGAGGAAATAGGCAAACAAGCTTGCTGGTAATAGACGCAGCTTCAGTGAGCTTGTTTTGACCTGAAGCGTGCCCATACCCTGCCTGCCAAAATTCTGCAAAACTTCCTCTATTCGCCCTCTTTAGGCTGAATATCGCAAACCACTTCATAGAATGCGGTTTCAGGCGCTCTAGCAAACAGCGGCATCATTTTCTTGAGGATTTCTTCATGTGCCTCTGTCCGATTGGATTCCATGTCAGCTGCACTCTCCCAAAAAATGATAGAAATGCCGCGATCGGTTCCAGGTTCTTGTAGCAAATAAGTGCCCTTAAAGCCTTGCTGATAGGAAGAAATAGCCTCTTCATAAAGCTGCTTGGCTTCATCAAATTTGCCTGACTTAAATTCGCCAATTGCTACATAGGCGAACTTTCGCCGTAAAAAGTCTTGAAACTCTGACATGGTACTTGCCCTCTAACCAGGAGCCATCTGAGATCTGGCAGTCAGCCTCAGTCTACCGCGAGAACCTGCCTTGGTAATCCTCAAAAAATAAGGATTTTTGTTGCGTCAGCAAAGCCCAAGTCACAAAACCGCTGAGCCTCTACCCACTTCAATAGAGTAGAGAGTCTGTAGAGCGCATAAAGCAGGGCTGCTGGATAGACCTATATTAAGGCAACGTCATCTAATGCAACGTTAACTGCGCATTGGCATTGAAAAATTGCCGATCGATCCCTCGAATCACCAAAATGGTTGTGATCAGGGTGGCGATCGCCAAAATAAACATAATCAGGATCTGATAGAGCGCTGCGTTAAGCGGACTAATGCCGCCCAAAACTTGCCCTGTAAATGCGCCGGGTAGCGTCACAATTCCCACAACGGTCATGGTGTTGAGGGTGGGGATCAGTCCCGACTTGATGGCCTCTTTACGATAAAGCTCAGTCGCCTGCTGAGGAGTGGCCCCCAAGCTGAGCTGCGTTTCCAGTTCAAGTTGGCTGGCATTGAGCGTACTGACAAACCGATCGCCTGCAATTGCTGCCGCATTCATGGCGTTGCCCAACAAAATTCCGGCTAGGGGAATTAAGTAGCGCGGCGCATACCAAGGGCTGGGCTGCAACACCAGCAGCGTCACATAGGCTAAGGTAAATGCCGTACTGAACAGCACCGAGCCGCCCACGATCGGCAGCAGATTCGGAATTTTTTTGCTGATGCGGTTGCGCGTCACGATAGTCGCGATCGCCAGCATTGCAACTATAATCCCCAGCACTGCCCAAGGGTTATTGAGGGCAAAGACGATCTCTAGAATGTAGCCTACAACCACGAGTTGAAGCACCGTGCGCCCCGTCGCGATCGCCAAGCTTTTCTCTAGACCCAGCTTTTGCCATGCCGAGAGCGCGATCGCAATCACCATTAGCCCCAAAGCCAGACCAATCCTCACCAGATCTAGCTCAATGAGTTCGTTCATAGAATCCCTGCACTCTTAGATGTTGCGGGTCATAGCCAAGAGGAAGGAACGCTGCGCGTTCCTTCCTCTTCAGAGCCAGACTGTTCACTCCTAAAGCTTTAGCACCGCCATAAAAGCCTCTTGCGGCACATCGACTGTACCGATCGCCTTTAGGCGCTTCTTCCCTTTAGCCTGCTTCTGCAACAGCTTTTTCTTTCGGGAAATATCGCCGCCGTAGCACTTCGCCAACACATCTTTTCGCAATGCTGGGATATGTTCACTGGCGATGATCCGGCTACCGATCGTTGCCTGTAACGGAATCTTGAACTGGTGACGAGGAATCAGCTCTTTCAGCTTCTCCACCAAGGCTTTGCCAACATGATAGGCTTTGTCCCGATGAACGATCGTAGCCAGAGGATCGACCGGATCGCCATTGATCATCACATCTAGCTTCACCAAAGGATTTTCTCGATAGCCAATCAGGTGATACTCCATGCTGGCGTAGCCTCGCGATCGCGACTTCATCTGGTCAAAAAAGTCTGTTACGACTTCTGCCAGAGGAATCTCGTAGGTCAGCGTGGTGCGCCCCTGAGTCAGATACTTCATATCGGTGAAGATGCCACGCCGATTTTGGCTCAGCTCCATCAACGCCCCTACATATTCTTCAGGGGTAATCATGTCTACCTTGACGTAGGGTTCCTCAATCTTCTCGCGATGCTGCGGGTCGGGCAGCAGACTGGGATTGTCAATAAATACTTCCTCACCGTTGATTTTGGTGACTTTGTAGATGACAGAGGGCGCAGTCGTGATCAGATCTAGGTTGTATTCACGCTCTAGCCGCTCTTGGACAATCTCCATATGCAACAGCCCCAAGAAGCCGCAGCGGAAGCCAAACCCCATCGCGCTTGAGGTTTCTGGCTCATACTGCAAAGCTGCGTCGTTGAGACGAAGTTTTTCTAACGCCTCCCGCAGGTCTTCAAACTGGTCAGCATCAGTCGGGAACAGGCCACAAAATACCATGGGCTTGGCTTCGGTATAGCCGGGTAGGGGTTCTTTGGCCGGAGCCGCCGAGAGCGTAATGGTATCGCCAACCCGCGCATCTTCCACTGATTTGATGGCTGCCGCTAAGTAGCCCACCTCTCCAGCATGAAGGGCATCAACCTGAATCTGGTTAGGCGAGAGCACGCCCAGTTCATCGATCTGATATTCCTTATGGGAAACCATAAACCGGACGCGATCGCCCTTTTTCACTGTGCCGTCCATAACGCGGAAATAGACAATTACCCCCCGATAGGCATCATAGTAGCTGTCAAAAATCAGCGCTCGTAGGGGCTGATCGACGGTATCTTGGGGCGGCGGCACCTTTTCGACGATCGCCTCTAAGATATCGACAATGCCAATGCCTTCTTTAGCTGAGGCATGAATTGCATCACTGCAATCTAATCCAATAATTTCCTCAATTTCGCCTGCCACTCGATCTGGCTCTGCCCCAGGCAAATCGATTTTGTTAAGGACAGGAATGATTTCAAGATTGTTTTCTAGCGCCAGGTAGACATTGGCTAAAGTTTGCGCCTCTACCCCTTGGGAAGCATCCACCACCAGCAATGCTCCCTCACAGGCGGCTAATGAGCGAGACACCTCATAGGAAAAATCGACATGCCCCGGTGTGTCAATCAAGTTCAGAACGTAGTCCTGGCCATCCTTTGCCTTGTAGTTCATCCGGGCAGCCTGGAGCTTAATCGTGATTCCCCGCTCTCGCTCCAGGTCCATATTGTCGAGCAACTGCTCTTTCATTTCACGGGCGCTAACCGTCCCGGTAGTTTGAAGTAAGCGATCGGCTAGGGTTGATTTGCCGTGGTCAATATGGGCAATAATTGAAAAATTGCGAATTCGAGAGACAGGTGCGTCAGTCATATAGCGGCTTGAAATAGGCGGCTGAAAGGTGTGTAAAGCAGAACGATCTGAATCAATGGGTAACCGCAGAGGCAGGTCAGCAGAGGCAAGTAAGAAAACACAGACTTGGCTTACAGGTAAGGCTGCTTAAGGTATTGTAATCCTTCCCTACCTCTCCCGTCTGTCTATAGACCCAGCATTGCGCAGCACAGACTTTTTGCGCAACACAGACTTCTAGGCGCAACACAGACTCACAGAGGTCTTGCTCAAGTCTTTTGCCAAGAAAGAACTTTATCAAGAAAGAATAATGTGCCGAGTGATTACCCAAAGCTCAGAAGTGATCCTACAGCCATTCCCCCTCACCTATTCACTCACCCACCCCTGCCCCTGAACGCTGCAAGGGGTATATCTTGCCCACCTTATAATCAAAGTTCAATAGGGTAAGGTTTAATGGATGAGAGGGATATTTGAACTCAATGAGTATAAAAACTCAATTAGTAGATTCCTTTTATCCTCTATATCAATCACTGAGGAATTTATCATGACCGATCCCGTCGTTGAGTCCAAGTCTTCTCCTGAATTGGCTTCTGATAAAGTTAGTGTCTCTATTGAAATGGATGCTGAATTATTCGAGCAAATCAACCATCTGACGAATAATCCCAGTAAAGTGATTGAAGTTGCAGTACGGCAATGGCTGGGTGGTGGAAGGCGAGATGATGACTTAACGCGGACTCTTCGCCGAAACCCTCCTGTTCCGCCCAAAGGAGAATGGAATGATTAATTACGTGAAGTTTCTGTGAGGCAATCTGGGTAGCCAGGTTAACTTAGCTTTATTTTCCTTGGAATAATTTTCCTTTAGATGGGTGGTCTCTCGCTGAATTTGTGGTTTCTTAACGGGGTTTCTCTATGCCGCTCAACATGCAGTTAATCTGTATAGAGAGAGGCAACACTCAATCGGGAAGTCTAAGCTCGATAGCTGGATTTTAGCTCAAGTAAAATTCAGCATTTGAGCACCCACAGGCTGCATCTGCTCCGGTAAACCTGGGAAAGTGCTTCAACTCTTCACCTTGTAGTTTGCAGTTCTACGCTGATGACTTTGCCTAGCGATCGTCCATTTCCCATTACTCAGTCAGTGGTTCCAGTGGCACCTCAAAACTTTGGTGAGTTTCTATCGGTGCCCGGAGCTGATTTGGTCTTTACCCAAGACGGGGCAGGACAGTACTTATCGTTCTATTGGCGAGAAGCAGAACGGTATGCACTAGACCCCACAGATGTGGTCTGCCGACCGATAGAAGAAACTTTCGCGCCAATGGCGATCGTTCCCTATCTCAAATGGGTACATCAGGTTTTAAACTATCTAATTCCGATTCGGTTTGAGTGTCCGTTTGAGTATGCTGGCGAGTATCTGATCTTTGACCTAACGATCAGCCCCATTTTAATGCCGCATGGCACGGCAACCACGACCGTCGTCATGGGACAGTTTTTGGGAAGTGCCAGCCGCGAAAGAGCTTTAGAAATTGTGAATACGCTGGTGCATTCCAGCATTTTTCCACGCTCCGATCGCTACCAAAAGCACCTCACCCAGGTGGTTTGGAACATCCGCCGCAGCCTTGATCTCGATACTATCTGGCAGCAAACGGTGGTAGGGTTAGGAGAAGCTTTGGGCGTGAGCCGCTGTCTCATCTTCCCCTATAAGGCTTCGAGCACGACACTCAAGGCTGTTGCTGAATACTGTCAGCCCCCTCTAGAGCCACTTCATCTAGAACTGCCTGTTGCCGAAGATACCTATGTGGGTCAGGCACTTTCTACGCTGAAGCCCATTACGGTTGCCAGTCGGGCGGGCTGTGAGTCTGGGTTAGAACCCGCAGCCGCAGAGGAAATGCCATCGGTTTTGGCGATCGCCACTTGCTATCAAGATCAGCCCAATGGGCTAATAATTCTGCACCAAATTGACCCGGTGCGGATCTGGAGTGATGTAGAAATAGACTTGCTGCGAGAAATCGCCGAACAGGTGGGTACGGGCATCGCCCATGCCATGCTGCTAGAAGAAAGCCGCAGTCTGGCGAGCGAATTGCAGCGGGTTAACGATAGCCTGATGCAGCAGCATCAAGAATTAGAAGAAGCCCGTCGTCAGGCTGAAGCGGCCTCCCGCCTCAAGAGTGATTTTCTGGCCAATACCTCTCATGAGCTGCGTACCCCCCTCAATGGCATGATTGGCTTCCTAAAGCTGATCATTGACGGCATGGTAGATGACCCAGAAGAGCAGAGCCAGTTCATTGCAGAGGCTCACGGCTCGGCTATTATCTTGCTACAAATCATTAACGACATCTTAGACATCGCTAAGATCGAGGCGGGCAAGATGCAGCTTGAACTCAACCCCGTCAAGCTAGATGATCTGATGACTGCCGTAGAAAACTTTACGCGACCCCAGGCACAGCAAAAGCATCTCAGTTTTGAAATTCGCACGCCCGAAACCCACGATGAGGTGATTCTGTACGGCAACTACCAGCGGTTGCTGCAAGTCATGTTTAATTTGGTCGGAAATGCCATCAAGTTTACGCACCAAGGTGAGATTACTATTACGGCAGAAGTAATTCCGGGCAAAATAGTGGTACAAAATGAGGAGAAACCGGGTAGAGTCAAAATTAGCGTTGCAGATACGGGCATTGGCGTGTCTTTAGAGAAGCAGGACAAGCTGTTTCAATCCTTTAGTCAGGTCGATGGTTCTCGCACCCGGCAATATGGTGGCACTGGCCTGGGACTAGCCATCTCTCAAAAGCTAGTCGAGGCTATGGGCGGAGTTGTTAACTTCATTAGCTTGGGCGAAGGGTTAGGTTCAACCGTAACCTTCACTGTGCCGCTCTACCAGACTCCCCTCATGATCAGTACGCCTTAGATACGATTCTGTTTGTGGGGTTAAGGAATTTTGTCGGATCTTTAAACCTGCGAGATGACCTAAAATCAAAGGCTTTGAAGGGAACACTAGAAAAAGTGAACACCAGATTTGAATCAGTCGCTTAACAGCAATTCTCAATGGGGTGGTCGAAGTGATCGAGGTCTTAGCCGTTCTTTCTCTATCTGCGGCCGCAGGGATGAGGATTGCGCTGCCTCTGCTGCTGATTGGCTTGCTGCAAAGCGATCGCCTCTGGTCTAATGTGCCCCTGCTCTCGGCTTTGCCGCCGCCTCTGGTACTAGGCGTATTGGTCAGTTGGTCATTGATTGAGCTGCTGTTTTCTAAAGAGCGGCTAGGGCAGCGCTGGCTGCAAGGTGTCCAGCTTTTATTTAGCCCCTTTGTCGGTGCGATCGTGGGAGTGACCGTTGCCCGAACGACAGCGCTTGAGGGCTGGCTGGTGGTTATTTTGGCCATCGTGGGTGGACTGGTGGCACTCGTGATCTATCTGGTGCAGTTGGGCTGGTTTTATCGGCTCAAGTCTGTGCCACTCTGGGTGATCTTTGCCCAAGATTTTTTGTGTGTGGCTTTAGTGCTGCTTGCCTTCGATGCGCCAAAGCAAGGAGGGCTGATTGTATTGCTGTTGCTGTGGCTCACCATTCGCAGTTCTACCGAGTGGCGACGCTGGTATCGCCAGCAGGGAGCCAAAGGCCAGAAAAATCCACGCCTGCACAAGCAAAATCCAGATTAAGCAATGCTATGAAGCCGACGGGTGCAAAAATCGTCTTAAGCCAATAAAGCAGAGTCTCATGTGATAATTTTGATGTCTCACTCAGTTTTTTGAGCGCTCAGCCGCAATCTTTACGCAAATTTTTACGCAGATGCCTAGCCTACCCCCACCTTCTCAACCTTCTGCACCTGCTCCGACCCAGACCCATGCCCGTATGCGGCGGTTGCGGCAGTTGGGTCGGGTGTTAGACAGCGCGATCGGCATTCCTGGCACCAAGTTTCGGGTTGGGCTAGACCCCATTATTGGCCTGATTCCAGGCGGCGGCGACACCGTAGGGATGATTCTTTCATCGTTTATTGTCCTAGAAGGGGCACGCCTAGGAGCCTCGAAATCAACGCTGAGCACGATGGCGTTTAATATTTTGGTGGAAACGATCGCCGGAACAGTGCCTGTAGTGGGCGATATTTTTGATGTCACCTGGAAATCAAACCTCCGCAATATTGATTTGCTAGAAGAACACTTAAAAATCCCTAAAGCTGAACAAAAGTCTAATCATGGGTTTGCTATTCTGCTGGTTGCGGGGCTAGCCCTTGCTTTTGTTGCCTGCATTGTGCTGTCTTTCTATCTATTGCGCTGGCTGTTTTATCTGTTTCAAGGTGCTGTTGCGGCCTAACAGATGCTGCGGCCTAACAGATGTGAGACAGCACCCGATACCCTTGAGTCCTACAATTTTTCTGAACTCTAACCATGCAACTGACTCCTCAAGAAAAAGATAAGCTGCTGATTTTTACGGCGGCTCTGCTTGCAGAGCGTCGCAAAGAGAAGGGATTAAAGCTCAACTATCCAGAAGCGATCGCCTACATTTCTGCGGCTATTCTTGAAGGTGCTAGAGAAGGGCGCACCGTTGCCGACTTGATGACCCACGGCACAACGCTACTCACCCGCACGGATGTGATGGAAGGTATCCCTGAAATGGTGCATGAAGTGCAGGTCGAGGCCACCTTTCCAGACGGTACGAAACTTGTGACAGTGCATGATCCGATTCGTTAGGGGGAAGCAATGGATGCTACGGCGAGTGGCGATCGCACTCATAAGCTGTTTGCTCACGGTGGGATTGGCGATCGTGGTTGGCGCTCAGCCTAGCGTCCAGCCTAATCCCCAGCCCAACACCCCACCCACTGTCCAGCCCAATCCCCAACCTAGTGCCCTACCAACAGCTCAGCCAGAAGTTTCTCCCTCTGATATTCAGTTCAAGCGCACCAATCGGGCAGAAACAGTCTTAGAAAAAGTGGCGCGATCGGGCGTTTTAACTGCCGGAACCCGAACAGATGCCTCACCCTTTGCCTACATTGACGCTCAGGGAAATTGGGTTGGTTTTGCGATCGAGCTGCTGCGCCTTATTCAAGCCGGGATGCAAGATCGGCTCCAGCGCCCGATCCAACTTCAGTTAGTCGAAACCAACGTAGCAGATTGGGCATCTAAGCTAGAAAGAGATGAGATTGATCTTGTGTGTGGCTCTACCAGCATTACGACCAGCCGCAATCTCCGGGCTGATTTTTCAGTGGGCTACTTTCGCACAGGTACTCAATTCTTGGTAAAGAAAGATCATCTGCTGACGCCACCTGAGCTGCAAATTGGGGTAGTGCGGGGAGCCAGCAATGAGCATCCGATCGAAACCCAGTTGCGACTGGCAAAGCTGACCCGTTTTGCCGATCGCGCTGAAGGCTTAACCGCTTTAGTAGCAGGACGGATTGACGCACTAGCCAGCGATGGCATTCTCTTGGAAGGGTTAAGACAAACCTTGCCCAATGCCGAAATGTTCGAAATCATTCCTACCCAGCCCTTTAGCTTAGAAATCTATGGCTGTGCGCTACCGCAAAACGACACTACCTTCAAAGCCTTAGTGAACCGTGAATTAATCACATTTATGTGGAATGTCTTGAATAATGACAGCCTAGCGGTTGCTACATTCGACACCTGGTTTGGGTCAGAGGGTATCGCACCTGTAGATCGAGCACAAATCTTAGGGTTCTTTGCAGAAACGATCGCATCCTATGAGCAAAATTCAGGAAATTCAAATTAGCTTACAGCAGCCTGCTCTCAAGACCAGATTCAAGGCCAGACTCAAGCTCAAAAAGGCAGTCGGGTTATCTATGCTGACTTTTTGGGGCATAGCTGCTGCGATCGCCCCTCCACCGGCTCAAGCAGAATCCTGGCAAGAACGAGCTATGGCGCAGGCTTCAGGAGAAGCTTTGGGAGAAACCCTACTGACCTTCGAGACTCCCCAGTATGCCGTTCGGCTGTTTCGTCAACGGGGCATCCTGCGCCTAAACCTTTACAATCGCCAGACCGATCGGGTAGAGCAGCGGGGTATGCCAATGCAGCAAACTGTGATCGACACGGGCATTATCTATACCAACTTACAGGGCGAGGCAGACTATACGATTGCTGTAGCACCCGACGGCAGCAGCTATGAGCTAAAGATTCAGCAAGGCGATCGCATTACCTATAGTCAGCGAATACAAAATCAGCAGGCTAAACCAGCGCCTACCGAGAGCCAGCCCGTTGCTCCGCCTGCTGAACCCCCCTCAAGTCCGCCTGTGCAGCAGTCGGCAACTGCATTACAGCCCAGCCTCGACAACGCCACGATCGCCCGGTTTCAAACGCCCAAGTATGTCGTGCGGATCTACAGTCAAGACGATCAGGTGCGGATGAATCTCTACAACAGACGTACAGATCAGGTAGAGCTAAAAGCTGTAGCCGTCAAATCAACCTCTTCCCCCTCCAGTACAACTTACGCGTACCTCAGCGGCAATTTTATCTACACGGCAACCGTCATGCCAATCGGGGGGTATAGATTGGTGGTCACTCAAGGCGATCGTATCATTTATAACGAGCAGGGCTACTAGGCTTACGATCTGCACAGATATGACTTGAAAAACTTTTTGAGAGCGTGCGGCGGAGCCGCACGCTCTCAAAAAGTTCTTGGCTTTAATCTTATGTAATGAGCCTCGCCAAAGCACAGGGCGCTTCCCTAAAACCCTTCTGGCTGATCGACAAGGGTTTCAATCAGTAAATCAACCTGCTGCTGCTGTCGCATCAGAAAAGCCTCACATTGCCGCAATCGCTCCATAGCGACGGAAAACTGCTCAAATACATCGGCTAGCTCTAGCTCTCCCAGCTCAATCCGATTGATGATGGTTTCAATCTCAGCAACCGTTGTCTCATAGTTCCAATGAACGGGCAAATCAGAGCTGCCTGGAGCTGTTTTACTGTTCTTTAAACTGGCGCTTTCTATGGTTTCGCTCTCCAAGGCGTTAAGCGATGTCGAAAGGGGGGGTTGCGGTAAGTCTGATGCATCATTCATATAGTTTTAATATCGTTGATTTTGATTCAAGTCTTTAAGATTTCAGACACGGTCACTTCTACTTGACCTTGGGCAAGCTGCAACATCAGCTTTTGTCCGGGCGTTAACTCAGCACTCGATCGCGCCACTGTGCCATCTGTCTGTCGTGCCACCGCATAGCCCCGCTTCAAGACCGCTTCTGGATCTAAGCTAATCAGCTTTTGCTGTAAGAGATGGCAGTGTTGATGAGCCGCTTCAAGGCGATGGCCTGTGTTTTGAACCAAGCGCTGCCGGAGCCATCCTAGAGTTTGCATCTCTTGGCGCACCTGGCGATCGAGATTGAGCCGCTGCAACCGCCCTCGCAGACGATACAAGCTATCGGCAGCTGTTTCTAGCCTGTGGGTGACAGCCTGACTCAGCCGCAGCGCCTGAGTGCGATGCTCAGCCATGACATCGGCCAAGAGCGGCACCGCCTGAGCCGCTGCTGCTGTCGGCGTATGGGCGCAGACATCCGCAACCAAATCTGCGAGAGATTCATCCCGCTGATGGCCAATGCCAGCCACAACAGGAATAGGGCATTCGGCGATCGCCCGCACCACGCGCTCATCATTAAAGCAGGCCATATCTTCGATGGCTCCCCCTCCCCGCGATAAAATCAAAACCTCTGCTCGCCCGTCAGACTTAACCCGTTGAATGGCCTGCACAATTGAGCTTGGAGCCTGATCGCCCTGCACCAAGGCTGGAGAAAACAGCACCCGAATTCCGGGATAGCGTCGCTTCAGCGTTCGCTGAATGTCGCCCCAGGCAGCAGCCTGAGGTGAGGTGACAACGGCGATCGTTCGAGGATGGGCAGGCAAAGGGCGTTTGCGAGCCAAATCAAATAGCCCTTCTATTTCAAGCCGTTTGCGGAGCTGCCGATAGCGCAGCGCTCTGAGTCCTTCGCCAGCAGGCAATGCCTGCCACACAATCAGTTGGTAAGTGCCTCGCTGCGGATGCAGATGCACACGACCCAGAATAATCAGCTGCTCTCCCTGAGTCGGTGGTGTTGCTAAGCGATTCAGCTGATTATTCCAGACCACACAGCTAATGCTGGCCTGGGCATCTGGATCTTGTAAGTTGAAAAACAAGCCGCTTTTGTAGCGAGTTGCACTAGAGACTTCCCCCACCACCCAAACCTGCCGCAACTGATGATCTTGCTCTAGCAACGCTTGAATGTAAGCTGTGAGTCCGGCGACAGAAAGCGCCGTATCAGGTACCAATAGGCTAGGAAGATGAGAAGTCATGGTTTTAAATCTTTTTCTGGAGTTTTCAAGTTTCAGGGGTTAGCGAAAGATAGACGAAATCAAAAAATACCCAGAATGCAAAACCTTGTTAAAACAGTAGCTAAATCTAATTAAATTTAGTACATTTGTATGGTTAACTCAAAAAGGTCTACCATAGGGGTTGAAGAGGTTGCCTCTTATTTCAGGGTAACTATACTGACTCATAACGGACAGTAAGCTGGACTGCATTCCGCAGGTTTCTGCGGGGTTATAGAGCTGCTGTAAAGACCAACCTGTAAAGACTAACCTGTAGAGATCGAGCTGTAGAGATCGAACTATTGCAGAAACCAAGCGGTTGCCAATAGACACAATTTTTTAATTTCGCAGAATCTTGCGCTGAGGGATGAATGGCTAAAACCAGCAATGAAAGTTCCGAGAAAGAAAAGGCTCTAAATTTGGTGCTGACCCAGATCGAACGCACCTTTGGCAAAGGGACGATTATGCGTCTGGGAGACGCCGCCCGCATGAAAGTGGAAACCATTTCCACAGGAGCGCTCAACCTAGACTTGGCGCTAGGGGGCGGGTTGCCTAAAGGTCGGATTATTGAGATCTATGGGCCAGAAAGCTCCGCCAAAACCACTTTGGCGCTTCATGCCATAGCCGAAGTTCAAAAAACGGGCGGTGTTGCAGCTTTTGTCGATGCAGAACATGCACTAGACCCTATGTATGCGGCTGCTTTGGGTGTGGATATTGCCAATCTACTCGTTTCTCAACCGGATACTGGAGAGGCGGCTCTAGAAATTGTCGATCAATTGGTGCGATCGACTGCTGTTGATCTAGTGGTGGTAGACTCCGTAGCCGCTCTTGTTCCCAGGGCTGAGATTGAAGGTGAAATGGGCGATGCTCACGTAGGCTTGCAAGCGCGACTCATGAGCCAAGCCCTGCGCAAAATCACAGGCAATATTGGTAAAACGGGCTGTAGCGTCATTTTCATCAACCAATTGCGTCAAAAGATTGGCGTTTCCTACGGCAATCCCGAAACTACGACAGGCGGCAATGCGCTTAAGTTCTACGCCTCAGTTCGGATGGACATCCGCCGGATTCAAACCTTGAAGAAAGGCAATGAGGAATATGGGATTCGAGCCAAGGTCAAGGTTGCAAAAAATAAGGTCGCGCCTCCGTTCCGCATCGCCGAGTTTGACGTAATTTTTGGGAAAGGAATCTCGCTTTTGGGTTGCCTGATCGACATGGCTGAAGAAACGGGTGTTGTGGCTCGTCGGGGAGCCTGGTATAGCTACAACGGTGAAAACATCAGCCAAGGTCGCGACAACGCTATCAAGTACATGGAAGAAAATCCCGCTTTCACCAAAGATGTAGAGAAGCTGGTGCGAGAGAAGCTAGAGATGGGGGCTATGGTTTCTGCCAACTCTGTGACTCCAATCACGGTTGAAGAAGGCGATGAAGACGAGGACTTTGTCGAAGAAGAATAGCGATCGCCCCTGATTGACTGACAAAACTCCTGAACCCATTGTTCTTGCGTCGGTTGGGTTGGCGTCAGCGTCACCCAACGAGATCTCGCTATTGTTGGGTTTCACGTTGTGCTCCTACGCAGAAGCAAGCAACAACTCAATCTACAGAAAAGATCTGTCAGTCAACCAGGCGATCGCCCACCCTAGCGGTCAGGTTTTGCGTATTAACTCAATAGAGGCAGAATTTTGAGCCGCAAAGACGGATTAGCCTGCGCGTTCAACCCAGTCTTTGATGTGCTGAAGCGCGTTTTTTAACTCACTCAACAGCGAGTCTGTCACACCCAACTGCTTCCGGCATGCCCGTAGCTCCAGCTGGGCGGCAGCCGCTTGCATTGTTTTTGCGCCGACGTTCGCACTTGCCCCTTTGATGTGATGGGCAGTCTGCTCGACTTGATTAAAATCTTCAATCGCGATCGCTTGCTGCATCTGAGAAAGCTGTGCGGCAGAGTCTTCCACAAAAAGCTGTAGCAGCTCTAACTCAAACTCAGGGTTGTTGTCTGACAGCAAATGCAAATGCATAAGATCCAGATGTTCTGACGCTGGAAAAAACTGCATTAAGTGAGAATCTAGAGGTTCTGGCTGAACTAAGAGGGATTGAGAGGCCAGAGTCGTCTCTGCGCGAGTTGCTATAATTACCTGGCTCCAACGCTGTAATACCCCTGCTAGAGCCTCTCGACGGACGGGTTTGCTAATAAAATCATCCATACCTGCTGCGATCGCCCGTTCCCGATCTTCTGCCAAATCGCTAGCTGTCATTGCAATGACAATTATTCTGTCCCGTTGGCTTAAAGCCTGCTTCTCCCAATTTCGAATCGCTTGAGTGGCGCTGTAGCCATCCATGACGGGCATCTGGCAATCCATGAGCACAACCTCATAGACAGCGGTTTGAGCGGACTGAATGATCGCTTCTACCGCCTTGCGGCCATCGGCAACAGCTTCTGCTTTACATCCCAAGCTCTGGAGCTGTTTTAGGGCTACTTTCTGATTGGTGAGATTGTCTTCCGCCAATAAAATCTTCAGCGGTGGCAAATCGACCGCAGACAAGAGCATTGAGTTTTGAGGACGCTGCTCTGAGTGAGTCATCGTAACTTTACAGGGAGTATGTCTAAAAAACTAAGCGGTAGGCAACGAACATGCCTTTTAAAAAATTCTTAGAGGATGTTTGAAAAGCATCAAAAGTTCTGCATTCGCCCCTCAAACCCCCAATTCTGAGAGACTTTCAAGCTAATTTTTGTTCAAAGTCCCCCAGAGTTGGGGATTTAGGGATGGATGTCCGAGTTGCAATCGGCACTTTTCAAATATCCTCTTATCAAATATCCTCTTAGAGGAATTCAGTTGATCGAAACATTTTTCATGCGCTACTCAAATCCTGCGGCCTACTGTATACGGTTCAAAACTTTAATTTAAAGCTGATCTGGTTTTGACTAGCGTTTCTATTGCAAATGACTCTTACAGGCGTCTTGATTCAAAGTATTCCCCAGTTACAAACTACAGTAGTCATTTTTAGAAGCATTCAATTTCAAAATTGCCTTTAAGTCAGTTTTCACAAGCTATATAGCCGTTCTAGTCTCCCATTAGCCAAGAAAAAATCAGTAAAAAGCACCCTAGCCCCACCCAAGAGGGTAGATGCAATAGACTAAAAATAAACTCTGACCAGAGCATGAGTTGGTTGATAAGTGTTATGGTGCCAAACAACACAGCTACCATGAGAACGATCGCCAAACTTCCCTCCTAGCCTTCATATTCACTACTAATTTCAATCTCTAAAGTCTCTTCATCGATACCGATAAACAGAACATTAGGACGACAACAAACCTGGCAATCTTCAACGTAGGATTGCTGATTACCTGCGCTGAAATCGACGAAGGTAAGGTTTGACTCGCCGCAGTAAGCACAAACATATTCAGCTGTATTTTGCATCTCAATTCAGTTCAAAATTCAGTTCAAACGATTGCCAAAATCTTGAAAGATGCCTGAGAGCTTCAGTTTCAGACAAAACCAGTAATATGTAAAGCCTAGCAACAATTCAGCTCAAAGTTGTAACTTCCGGCTCTTCCTGCCGTCCCGCATTGAGGGCTGCTCTAACCGCCTGCTGCTGATCGCGGCGCGTTAACCAGCGGTGATAGGTGCGTGTGTGGATCGCCACCGAATGTCCCATCATCCGCGCTGATACGGTATCGGGCAACCCCACATGAATGGTACGTATCGCCCATGCATGCCGCAGATCGTAGGGCGAAAAAGGAATTTGGTAGCGGCGAAATTGGCAGGTGACTTGCTGCCCAATGCGTTGAAGGGTGGTTTGGCTCAGGTCAGTGTTGACCGTCGGCAGTCGAATTTCCCTCAGACTGAAGCGATCGACCCATTCGGGTGGAAAAGGCCACACTTCATGATTTCCAGTTTTGGTCGTAGCTAAGACTTCGATCATGCCTTCAGCATCGCCACAGGTCAAGGCGCTGTAGTCGCAAAAGAACACCTCATGATTTCTCAGACCATAGGTTGCCATGATGCCATAGACAAACCGCCAGGCAGGGTTAGGAATTTGCTCATAGGCTGCGATAATTTGGCGATCGCTAGGCAATTCGCGGGCTTGGGTCTGGCTCGTGCCATAGGTGCCCCACAGGGTTTTCAGATCGACAGGTAGATCAATGTGCAAAAACTCGATCAGCGCCTTAAGGGCTGTGCAGCAAACCTGACGGCTACGCGAGTTGGCGGGCGTGGCGTAAACCGTAGCGTAGATTAGCTCTGGCAGACTGAGGTGGCTAGAAGATTGGGCGATCGCTCTCAGCTTAGCAAGGTAAGGCGCATAAGCTTTCTCCCAGGTGGTTCGCACAGAAGCAGGGGAACGATTTTGGCTCAAGTGCTGCAAAAAAAACAGCTCAAAAGCTTGCAGCTTCTCGGCCAACTCCATCTCATGCAGTCGCCCCCCTCCGGCCACAGGCAAATGCTGCCGCCAGTCAAAGCGGTTTTCAATCAGCTGAGCTGCGACAATTTTGACCTGATTTTCAGCCTGTTTCAGTCCGGCGATCGTGGCTGGCAAGTCAAGGCTGATCCGTTGCTGATGCGGCCGCAATCGTGGGCTACCCGGTCGCGGAGGTAAGGTGCCTCGTAAGGTCAGCTTTTCACCTCGGCGCTCAATTTGCAGACCGAGTTTCGCCATTTTCAGACGGTGATTGGTCTGGCAAATCCGCGTGTCTATGTCAGCATTCTGAGAGGAAGAAACGCCCACAGCTTAAACTTTTCGTTAAATTAGGATGACAGAAACAGCAGTTTTTTTGCTGGCTTGTTTCGTTGGCAATACTAAATTTCACAGCGTTGGTTTCAGGGGCCTGCTTCAGGGGCAAGCCTCACGCTGGCAAAAGCAGCCATAAAAGATGATCCAAGCCACAGAAATTCTGCCGTGAGAGGCTCAATGTCACCAGACTCTTACTTAGAATCTTCAGACTCTTGTTCAGACTCTGAGCATGTACTGGCTTGATGGACTGGCTTGATGGACTGAATGTGCTGGATTTACTGAATTTAAATAAATTTAACGGTGAGAATCACTCTAAACGATGACGATTCTAACCGAAGTGTTGCGAATTGATTCTACTAAAGCAGGTTAAGATGTAGGAAAAATTATTGTTAAAGTCAGTAACAAATATTAAGGGAAAGGGAATCGAAGTAATTATGGGTCGTGTTGGAGTCTTACTGCTCAACTTAGGCGGACCAGACCAACTGGAAGACGTTCGCCCCTTTTTGTTTAACTTATTTTCTGACCCAGAAATTATTCGCCTCCCTTTCACATGGCTGCAAAAGCCATTGGCGTGGCTGATTTCGACCAATCGTGCCAGAAAGTCTCAGGAAAATTACAAGCTAATTGGTGGCGGTTCTCCCCTGCGCCGCATTACCGAGGAGCAGGCACAAGCGCTTCAGGAATCCTTGAAGCACAAAGGCCAAGATGCCCAGGTCTACATTGGCATGCGCTACTGGCATCCTTTTACCGAAGAAGCGATCGCCCGCATCAAGCGCGACGGGATTGAGCATCTGGTGATCTTGCCCCTCTATCCTCAATTCTCTATTAGCACCAGCGGTTCTAGCTTTCGGCTGCTGGAAAAGATTTGGCAGGAAGAACCAACGCTTAACCGCATTGACCATACGGTCATCTCGTCTTGGTTCGATCGCCCCGGCTATTTACAAGCTATGGCCGATTTGATTGCCCAGCAGCTCGATCACAGCGAGAACCCCGATCGGGTTCACATCTTCTTTAGCGCTCATGGGGTACCCGTCAGCTATGTCGAAGAAGCGGGCGATCCTTACCAACAAGAGATCGAGCAATGCACCGCTCTAATTATGAGAACGCTGAATCGCCCCAACGCCCACACTCTGGCCTATCAGAGCCGCGTTGGTCCTGTAGAGTGGCTCCAGCCCTACACAGAAGAGGCCATTAAGGGACTAGCAGCTGACGGGGTAGATAACCTGTTGGTTGTGCCCATCAGCTTTGTCTCTGAGCATATTGAAACGCTGCAAGAAATCGACATGGAGTATCGAGAAATTGCAGAAGAAGCTGGAATTCACAACTTTCAGCGGGTTCCGGCTCTCAACACTCACCCTGTCTTCATCGAGGCGCTGGCCGATCTGGTCATTGATGCTGTCAATGCTCCTAGCGTCAAGCTTTCAGAAGCAACACAGATGAAGAAGATGGTGAAGATGTATCCCCAAGAGAGCTGGGAGTGGGGGCTGACCACCTCGGCTGAGGTCTGGAATGGGCGGATTGCCATGATTGGCTTTATTGCGCTCATAGTAGAACTCATTAGCGGACAAGGCCCCCTACACTTTGTAGGACTTTTGTAGAGCTGCGCTAGAAAACCCGCTGCTATGGATTCAAGTAAACCCGATCGTTTTTTGGAAGTGTCGCCCAAAGCACAGCACTTCCAAGAAGCTGCTAGTTAATTAATTTGCCATCCTGAGCACAGCGCTCGTAACAAAACCCTAAAAAAATCTACAGGCATGGGCAGATCCTTCCCATAGCCGCTAAAGTTGGTGTAGGCAAAACGTTTACGGCAAAGACAGCACCTATGACTGCCTACGAACTCGATCTCGAATCGGCTGACTCTAGCTCAGACGATACAGTTACACTCAACTACATTGAAATTATTGAAACGGTCATTGCCAGCTTGCAGGAAGACCAGAGCGCTATGGTCAGCCAAGGCGAGGGCGGTTATGTTTGGAAATTCAAATATGGCAGCGTTGAGGTATTCGTCAAGCTTCCTGGCGTCACTGACGAAGATGAACTTACCGTCTGGGCAGCCGTAATGAAGCTCCCGGTCAAGAACGAGGCAGGGCTACTGCGGAAGCTGATGGAGCTAAACTGGAGCAGCACTTTTGAGGCTCGTTTTGCCATAGCAGAAGACCAGATTGTCGTTTGTGCAACCAGAACGTTGGCAGAACTGTCTCCAGCAGAAGTTTCACGCAACATCACGATCGTCGCCACAATCGCGGATGACAACGACGAAACCCTGCAAGCCGAATTTGGCTGATTTAGGTAGGGCTGACGCGAGCTGGGTTGAACCCAAGGTCTGGCGATTAATTCCGCCCCTTGAGGCTTCTGGCAAGGTGCAAATGGCGATCGATCGTTGGCTACTTGACCAATACTGTCGGGGGGTGATTCCTCCGACGTTGCGGTTTTATACCTGGTCGCCGATCGCCCTTTCCTTAGGCTATCACCAGCAGAAATATCCTCCGTTTTGGCAAACGCTGACCTGGAAGCAGCAGCCCATAGACCTAGTGCGTCGTCCTAGCGGTGGGCGAGCGGTGCTGCATCAGGGCGACTTGACCTATGCGATCGTCACTTCTGCAATTGCGGGCAATCGCATGCAGACCTATTGCTACATCTGCGAATTTTTGATTCGAGGGTGGCGATCGCTTGGCGTTGAGTTGCGCTATGGCGAAGCGGGACGGAGCTACATTCACAACCCCAACTGCTTTGGTACGGCAACAGTCGCAGACTTAGTAACACCCAACGGGGCTAAATTCATCGGCAGCGCCCAGCTCTATCGCAAGCTTGAAGACTACAACCCCACGGGTCAAAAAACAGCCGTTTTGCAACATGGCTCCATGCGGCTTGATCCTGACCCTGAGCTATTTCAGCAGGTGTTTGCCGTACCTATGGAACCTGTAGCGCCGTTGGAGCAAAGCTGGGGGTTTGGCTCAACCTTTGAAAAAACTGTGGAGGTGGCGATCGCCACCTCCACAGCCTCTGCGGAAACTTGGTTTGGAATTCGTTTGATCACCCAGCCCCTTTCTGAAGCTGAATGGCAAGAGATTAGGGCAAGCCTAGAAAAGTTTGATCTGTAAAGGCTCGTTTTAACCAAACTTGTCTCAACCAAGCTTGTCTTAGCCAAACTGCGTAAAGCTACTGGCTGTAATTCGACCTGCGTCGATACCTTCCAGTACGGCAAGCGTTTTGTTATTAAAGCTGACGATCGTATCTCTACCGTCTTGAGCAATCTTCAGATCTTCAAAGGAAAGGCTGCCCAGCAGACCCATCTTGTCGTCACGTCTAAAGTCCTCTACAGTGCTCTTGCCCTTGAGATCTAGGACAAACACGTCTTTACCAGAGCCACCGATGCAAAGGTTAAACCCCTTGCCAGCGAGCAAGATATCTTGGCCTCTGCCGCCGTTGAGCGTGTCGTTGCCGTCTCCGCCGCCTAAGATGTCATCTCCTGAGTCTCCAACAATATTGTCATTGCCTTTGCCTCCATTAATCAAATCTTCAGCTTTGTTGCCCTTCACAAAATCATTGCCTCTAAGCCCAACCAATAGGTTGTCGCCCTTCAGCCCTTTGAGCGTGTCGCTGACCGTATCGCCCGTTAACACATGCTTGACCGATAGCTTGCGCAGATCGCCCGATTCACCCAGCAGGTTGATCACAGAGCCAAAGCCATCCAGCAAGTCTACATCTTGAGGGCTGACGGAATTGGGGTCGAGCGTGCCAGAACCTTTGCCAGTTAGACCACTGACGCTACCCAAACCGCTGATCAAATCATCAGTAGGCGCTTTGCTGAAGATGTAGTAGTAGTCATCATCTACCCCTCCAAACAAATTACCCAAATTGAGGTCGCCGAAGAGATCGCTGAGGTCATCCACCAAGCTACCGAGATCTAACCCACTGGAAAGTCCAAAATCGCCTAACGAGTCAAAAATATCGCTTAGTGACGTTGAGCCAAACAGATCGTCAATGCCAAGGCTACCAAAGAGATCATCTAGATCGATGCTTTCAAAGATATTGCTACTGCCAAAAACAGAGTCAAAAATATTTCCAAGATCGAGATTACCAAAGATACTGCTGCTGCCCAGCAAGTCATCCAAGATTCCGCCCAAGTCAATACCATTAAAAAGACTGCCAAGATCACCAAGATCTAGATCAAATGCACGAGTGCTTGTGGAAAGGGTCATAGTGAGATACCTCAATGTCTCTGTGATTCGAGGGGCTGAATACTTCATCCCACAGGTTGTCACCGCAGAGGAGTGTTTTGTGGGGTTACTCTCGACAAGACGGTAGCACGAGAGAATACGTTCCCAGATCTTTTTGGCGGATGGGAAAAACTTTTCTGATATCGTCTGCAAGCTTGAGAATAGAGAGCTTGGTCCTTTTTTTACGCAGGATTTCCACAAATGTTTTGCATGAATAATCTACTATCAAATCCGTTGGGAAACTCAAAATATAGGATGAGTGAAAAAATATCGTGCGCGTAAAAAATACAGTATGTATGAAACACAAAACGCCACATGAAACCGATGGATGGGTGCTGACGGTCATTACGGCTCCTGACAAAATTAAGATCAAGAGCTTTTTTGAAAGAGTGCGGCAGAGCTGCGCTCTCAAAAAATTTCTTCAAGTCATTCTCGTGAAGCTCCTAACCGAAGTCGAGCCGTAAGACGATTGACTTTGTAAAAGCACCTAGCACCAGCCTTTAGAGCCGAGCCTTTGATTAGATTGCAGATTAGATCAGATAATTAATTGCTACCGATCTAGCCGCACCCTTCGTTTAGGCACTTATGAGCCAAATTTCTTCTGACAAGCCCGCTGTTTCTACTTCTGGCTCCTCTCAATCTCGTCCTCCCCGATCGCCCCTCTCCTGGCTTGCAGCTTTTTGGAAATTCTGCCGTCCCCATACCGTGATTGGCACTAGCTTGAGCGTGCTGGGACTCGCTGTCATGGCTTGGGCAAGAAACGACGGAGCAGTCTCTGGACAGA
Organism: Oscillatoriophycideae cyanobacterium NC_groundwater_1537_Pr4_S-0.65um_50_18; assembly: GCA_016208305.1. Taxonomy (GTDB): domain Bacteria; phylum Cyanobacteriota; class Cyanobacteriia; order Elainellales; family Elainellaceae; genus Drouetiella. The sequence goes on from JACQYI010000006.1 coordinate 449,662, forward strand.
TTCACGAACTCCTGCTTTTGATCTTACCCGCGCTGATAGCCTGCCTTTGCGGCAACGTTTACATCGTTGGACTCAATCAGATTGAAGATGTTGAGATCGATCGCATCAACAAGCCCCATCTGCCGATCGCCTCTGGAGAGTTCTCGCGCCGGATGGGCTGGACGATCGTGCTGATCAGCGGAGTACTCGCCTTGGGGCTGTCAGCCTGGGGCGGCTTATTTTTGATGGCAACCGTTTGGCTCAGTTTGCTCATTGGCACCGCCTATTCATTACCGCCTGTGCGCCTCAAGCGATTTCCAGTCTGGGCTTCGCTATGTATTTTCTCGGTGCGGGGGGCGATCGTCAATCTAGGTCTGTACCTGCACTTCAATCAAAAAATAGGCAATCAGCCCTCCATTCCGGCAACCGTCTGGGCGCTGACTTTATTTGTTTTAGTCTTCACTTTTGCCATCGCCATCTTCAAAGATATTCCCGATCTAGAGGGCGATCGCCGCTATCAGATCTCGACGTTTACTGTGCGGTTAGGGCAGCGATCGGTGTTTAATTTGGCACGTTGGGTGCTAACGGTCTGCTATGGCGGCATGATTGCGGCAGGTCTGCTCATTGACGGCATCAATTCTGTGCTGGTAATTGGCTGGCATCTGGTCGCGCTGACGCTGTTCTGGATAGTGAGCTTAAAGGTTAATCTGCAAGATCAGGGTTCGATCGCGCGGTTCTATCAATTTATTTGGAAGCTATTTTATCTGGAATATATTCTGTTCCCTCTGGCCTGTTACGGGGCACAGTCACCCGCCTTATACCTGTAGGGAGCAAATATTCTAGGAAGCGGATATTTAGTAGGGAGCGCAAATGAGCGCGATGGAACATGGCAAAGCGATCGGGCAAAGTCTATCTCGTTGGGTCTGGCGTGGGCAGTGTGGACTATCTAACAGTCAAAGGACTGCGGCGGCTGAGTCAGGCAGAGGTCGTGATCTATGATGCTCTGGTAGATGAGGCTCTGCTAGAGGAGGTTGCCACCCATTGCCTCAAGCTAGATGTGGGCAAACGGGGCGGCCAGCCCAGCAGCAGCCAAGCCGACATCAACCGCCTGTTGGTGGAGCACTGCCAGCAGGGCAAGCAGGTCGTGCGGCTCAAAAGCGGAGATCCCTTTATTTTTGGGCGATCGACTTCGGAGATTCAGGCATTACAAGAGGCAGGTTGTGAATTTGAAGTGGTGCCCGGAATTTCTTCGGTGCTGGCGGCTCCGCTGTTGGCCGATATTCCCCTCACCGATCCGGTTTTAAGCCGCTGTTTTGCCGTTTTTAGCGCCCATGAGCCAGAGGCATTAGACTGGCAAAGCCTCGCCCACCTGGACACGCTAGTGATTTTGATGGGGGCAGCGCATCTGCCAGAAATCATCGATCGCCTCGTGCAGCAGGGACGATCGCCCCAAACGCCGATTGCCATTATTCGCTGGGCCGGACACCCAAAGCAGCAAATTTGGACAGGCACATTAGAGGGGATCACGCAGCAGACCAGCCGCCAACCGCTGTCGCCCTGTGTCATCGTCATTGGCGAAGTCGTCAGGTTGCAGCCCTACTTGCGATCGTCCCCCTGGGCAGAGAATAAAGCGCCAGAAAATAGAGCGCTAGAAAATAAAGCATCAGAGGCTGAGTAAAAGCTGAGATCTTGATTTATCTTTTTGCAGAATCGCTATGATTGTTTACGATTGTGGAGAGTGTTGACTCAAAAGGTGATGTTTCAAATAGATTAATTAACTTTTAATCAGAGTCACATTTATCAGTGATATACTATGCCCCGCTCCAAACAATAAGCAGCAAGTTCATCGCACCCCCTAGAGCCTGGGCAATTGAGTTATTGAAAATGGGTCATTTTTAATGCGCCATTCAAATCCATCAAGTTGCAAGTCGGATACCCCCCTGAATCTATGGATCTATCACTCTGGCCCGGTAAACCCTACCCCCTGGGAGCCGCTTGGGATGGGCAAGGAACCAACTTTGCACTGTTCTCAGAACATGCTACGGGAGTTGATCTCTGCCTATTTGACCAGCAAGGGCGCGAAACCCGCCTTCCCCTGACCGAAGTCAGCAACTTTGTTTGGCATGGCTACGTGCCTGCCATTGGGCCAGGTCAGCGGTATGGGTTTCGAGTGCATGGCCCCTATGCCCCGTTAGACGGGCATCGGTTTAACGCCAACAAGCTGTTAATTGATCCCTATGCCAAGGCGATCGAAGGAGATGTGATTTTTGGCAGCGAGATCTTTGGCTATAGCTGGGACAGCCCCGAACTAGATTTGTCTTTTTGCAAAAAGGATGATGCTGACTACATTCCCAAAGGCATTGTCATTGATGACACTTTTGACTGGGAAGATGACCTGCTCCTGCAAACGCCTCGGCATGAGTCCATTATTTATGAACTGCATGTCAAAGGCTTTACCCAGCTTCACCCTGACATTCCGCCAGAGCTACGTGGCACCTACGCGGGACTGGCACATCCAGCCGCCATTTCCCACCTCCAATCCTTAGGAATCACGGCTGTCGAGCTGATGCCTGTGCATCATTTCTTGGCCTATCCAGGGCATCTGCAAGACAAAGGATTGCGCAACTACTGGGGCTATGACTCCATCAACTATTTCGCCCCTTACCCCGGCTATAGCGCCAGCAGCGATGCAGCACAGCAGGTCATCGAGTTCAAGCAGATGGTGAAAGCGCTGCACCATGCAGGCATCGAAGTGATTTTGGACGTGGTTTATAACCATACGGGCGAAGGCAATCATCTAGGGCCAACGCTGTCGCTGCGCGGCATTGATAATGCTTCCTACTACCGCACAGTAGAAGGAGACATGCGCTACTACATGGATTTCACCGGGTGCGGCAATTCTCTCAACGTGCGGCATCCCCAGGTGTTAAAGCTGATTATGGACAGCCTCCGCTACTGGGTCTTAGAGATGCATGTAGACGGCTTCAGGTTTGATCTGGCCTCAGCGCTTGCTAGAGAGCTGTATGCAGTCGATCGCCTTGCCGCTTTCTTCGACATCATCCATCAAGATCCGGTTCTGGCAGATGTCAAGCTGATTGCCGAACCTTGGGACGTGGGCGAGGGCGGCTATCAGGTAGGCGAATTTCCGTTGCTGTGGTCAGAGTGGAATGGCAAATATCGCGATACTGTCCGTGACTTTTGGCGCGGTGACGAAAGCCGCCTTGCCGACTTTGCCTATCGCTTTACGGGCAGTTCTGACCTTTATCAGAGCAATGGCCGCAACCCTAGCGCCAGCATTAACTTTATTACGGCTCACGATGGCTTTACGCTGCGCGATTTGGTCAGCTATACCGAAAAGCTCAACGAGGCCAACGGAGAAGGCAACCGAGATGGCGAAAGCCATAACCGCTCTTGGAACTGCGGTATCGAGGGCGAAACGGATGATCTCGAAGTTTTGGAGCTGCGGCTCCGGCAACAGCGCAATTTTCTGGTAACGCTGATGCTGTCTCAGGGCGTGCCTATGCTGCTGGGCGGCGATGAAATGGGGCGATCGCAGCAGGGCAACAACAACGCCTACTGCCAAGACAATGAAATCTCATGGGTGAACTGGCAGCTGCAAGAGGAAAACAAAGCTCTGCTAGATTTCACGCGCCAGCTCATCGGCTTTCGGCGGCAGCATCCCGTTTTTCGGCGGCGCAAGTGGTTTCAAGGCAGAGCCATTCACGGTTCAGGGGTAAACGACATTGCTTGGTATAACCCCGACGGCAGCGCTATGCGAGAAGAACAGTGGAACAAAGGATTTGCCAAGGCGATCGCTATTTTCCTCAACGGCGAAGAAATTCCCACGCCGGGTGAACGCGGCGAACGCATTATCGACAATAGCTTTTTGCTGTTCTACAACGCCCATTACGAAACGATGGACTTTGTGCTGCCTGAAGGACTCCGTACCGCTGAATGGGAAGTCTTGATTGATACCCGCGAGTCGTACTTTGTGCAGTATGGCAAGCGTTACAGCCAGGACAAGCCGATCGAGGTTTTGGAGCGATCGATCGTGGTGTTGCAAAGATTAGAGTAGGCTCATAAATCTCTTAATCTGCCTTCTGCCTGCTTTTGGCAGGGGTAAATCGTTGTGTGGAGCCGCGGCGCAACGACTCCCGCCAGAGATTCTGGAGATAAAAATAAGATATTGATACCGTTAGATCTGCGAATCCCCCGTAAAACTTCTCTGTCGCTCGATAGATCTTGGTTGTACTTTTGTGAAGGCTAGGGCTATTAAATTAATAGGGGTTTTACTCCCTACCCCATAAGTCCTCAAACACTTCGTAATTCTTCCCACTATGCAAGTAGGTTCCTGGTATCACGGCAAGGGGCGTTGCACATTTACCCTGTGGGCACCGCTTCTAGAAACGGCATCTGTCCATATTGTTTCGCCTAAAGAGCGGCTTATTCCCCTAGAGCCTCAGTCTCAAGGCTACTGGCAAGTGACCCTAGAGGATGTAGAACCTGGGACGCTATATTTCTATCAAATTAATGGAGAAACCGATCGCCCTGATCCGGCTTCTCAAGCTCAGCCCGAAGGCGTGCATGGGCCTTCAGCCGTGGTCGATCACCACTTTGAGTGGACAGATGCTGCCTGGAAAAACTTGCCCTTGGCCGAGATGGCCATCTACGAGCTGCATGTAGGCACTTTTACCCCTGAAGGCACCTTCGATGCCGTTATTGCCCGCCTGCCCGAACTCAAGGAGTTGGGCATTACCACAATCGAGATCATGCCGATCGCCCAATTCCCCGGTTCACGCAACTGGGGCTATGACGGGGTTTATCTCTATGGCGTGCAGATGTCTTATGGCGGCGTCCAGGGGCTAAAGCGGCTAGTCAATGCCTGTCATGAGCAAGGAATGGCAGTATTCCTGGATGTGGTTTACAACCATTTTGGGCCAGAAGGCAACTATGTCTGGAGCTTTGCGCCCTACTTTACCGACAAGTACAAAACGCCCTGGGGCAACGCCATTAACTTCGACGGGCCACACAGCTATGGCGTGCGCAATTACCTGATCGAAAATGCGCTCTACTGGTTTCAGCAATGCCACATTGACGGGCTGCGGCTAGATGCCACCGATAATTTATTTGACTTTGGGGCAAAACACTTCCTGCGAGAGCTAGTCGAAACGACAGAGCAGTTTTCTCAGCAGCAGGGTCGCAAGTTTTACCTCACTGCCGAAAGCGATCTCAACGATCCGCGCTGGGTAAGGCCCATTGAAGTCGGCGGCTTTGGGCTAGATGCTCAATGGAACGATGATTTCCACCATGCGGTACATTCTTTGATTACGGGCGAATCTTTTGGCTACTATGGCGACTACGGCAAGCCCGACCATCTGGCCAAGAGCTACGCCAAAAACTTTGTCTATACCTGGGATTATTCAGAGCTACGCCAGCGCCATCACGGCGGCGATCCCTCCGATTGTCCTCCGAGCCAGTTTGTTGTCTGCTGCCAAAATCACGATCAGGTGGGCAATCGGCTCAAGGGCGATCGCCTCTCTCATCTTGTATCTTTTGAGGCTCAAAAGCTGGCAGCGGCGGCAGTGCTGCTGTCGGCCTCGGTGCCGCTGCTGTTTATGGGCGAAGAATATGGTGAAACATCGCCTTTTCTCTATTTTGTTAGCCACGGCGATCCAGATCTGGTAGCTGCGGTGCGTAAAGGTAGAAAAGAGGAGTTTGCCGCTTTCCATGCGGAGGGCGAAGCGGATGATCCACAGTCTGAAGAGACTTTTGAGCGCAGCAAGCTCAACTGGGATTTGCGCCAGCAAGGACGGCACCAGCAGCTCTGGCAGTTCTATCGCACCTTGCTCAAGCTGCGTAAAGAGATTCCGGCGCTGGCTCATCCCGATCGCCATAGCCTAGAGGCGATCGCCAGCCCGGAGGATCATTTGATCAAGCTGCGGCGTTGGCAGGGCAACAGTCAGGTTTTGTGTCTGCTGAACTTTGACGCCCAGCCCGTTGAAACGAATTTAACATTGCCACCGGGACTCTGGAAAAAGGTGCTCGACTCCACAGAAACAACCTGGGGGGGAAGTGGCTCAGATCTGCCAGAGATTATCCCGACGCAGAGAGACATCGTTTCGCAGCAGCTCCTCAAGCTTCAGCCGCAAAGTGTCGTAGTTTATGGGCAAGGGTAAACCTAAGTTCACAAATTCAGCTTGCTAATTCTGGCTTCAACCATAAATGCTAAAGAAGTTCTACCCTAAAGTGAAAGCCTGTACTAAAGTCAATGGCTGAAGTACAGGTTTATCCCTCTGGGGCGATCGCCCTTGGCGTTACAGCCCTAAAGTCACGATAGGTGATACACCTCGCCCCTGATGCCAGAGATACCCTCACAATTAAGACAAAGTTAAAGGTTACAAAACATCTGGCACCCTAGCGATCGCTCACCCCCTGCTCTTACCTTTGCAAGCCCGTCCTGTTTTCAAGCCCGTCCTAGATTCATTCACCCGAACTATGGCTAGGGATATAAGACTGTAAGCTCCCTACTCATCCAAGATAAAGAGGAAGTCTAAGCCCCACCATGATGCAAATTCCTTTATCAACCTACCGGATTCAGTTCAGTGCTGCCTTCGACTTTCAAGCAGCCCGATCGATCGCTTCCTATCTAGCAGACTTGGGAATTTCTGACCTTTATGCCTCTCCCATTTTTACAGCGCGTCAGGGCAGCACCCACGGCTATGATGTAGTCGATCCGCTCCAGATTAGTCCAGAGCTGGGCGGGATGGAAGGCTTTACAGCGCTGAGTCAGGTATTACAGGCACATCACTTAGGCTGGCTGCAAGACATCGTACCCAACCACATGGCATTCGACAGCCAAAACCACATGCTAGTGGATGTGCTAGAAAATGGCCCAGACTCTCAATATCGCGACTTTTTTGATATTGACTGGAACCATCCCTACGGGGGCATTCGGGGGCGGGTGCTTGCGCCTTTTTTGGGGAAGTTCTATGGTGACTGCTTAGAGAGTGGCGAACTGCAAATTCGTTACGGTGAGAATGGGCTTTCTATCAATTACTACGGGCTGAGCTTTCCGCTGCGAATTGAGTCTTACGGCCAAGTTCTGATGCATGATTTGGGTCGCTTACGCGATAAGCTGAGCCGCACCCATCCCGATTTTGTCAAGTTCCTGGGCGTTTTATATGCGCTGAAGTATATTCCTTCTGGGGAATCGGGTCGAGAGCGCTATGACCAGATCACGTTCATCAAAAATATGCTGTGGGGGCTTTGGCAAGATAGTCAGGAAATCAAACAATATATTGAAGACAATATCACTCTCTTTAATGGTGAAAGTGGCAAACCAGAGAGCTTTAACTTATTAGATAATCTCCTATCTGAGCAGTTTTTTCGCCTGTCTTACTGGAAAGTTGGCAATGAAGAACTCAACTACCGCAGATTCTTTACGGTGAATGAGTTGATTTCGATGCGAGTCGAAGATCAAAAAGTATTCGACAAAATCCATGACTTGACTTTGCAGCTAGTTGAAGAGGGGAAATTTACCGGATTGAGGATTGATCATATTGATGGGTTATATGATCCGGCTGAGTATTTGAACCGCTTGCGAGAGCATTCTCCAGAAGTCTATATTAGCGTCGAAAAAATTCTGGAACCCCATGAAGATCTGCCTCTTAATTGGCCGATTCAAGGGACTACAGGATATGACTTTATGAGCAAGGTCAACTGCCTATTTTGTCAGCAATCTTCTGAGGCAGACTTCAATTCTGTCTATTACCAATTCATCGGCAAATCAACCCCCTGTGAGACGCTGGTTGATGAAAATAAACGACTGATGATCGGCAAGCATCTGGCAGGCGATATTGATAACCTGGCGCATTTGCTCAAGCAAATTTCCGATCGCCATCGTTACGCCAGCGACTTTACCATGTATGGCTTGAAACGAGCCTTGGTCGAGATTTTGGCTATGTTTCCTATTTACCGCACCTACATCAGCCGCGAAGGCTCTCGCAAAGCCGATCAAGAATGCATGAAGCTAGTGATGCGACGAGCGCAAGAAAATGCACCTAGCTTTGTCAATGAGCTAGGCTTTATCGAAAAATTTCTTTTGCTCGATTTTGATGATCACCTCAGCCATGAAGACAAAGAGCTGTGGCTACATTTCTTGATGAAAATGCAGCAGTTTACAGGGCCTCTCATGGCAAAGGGCGTAGAGGATACCGTTTTCTATGTCTACAATCGCCTGATCTCGCTAAATGAGGTTGGCTCTAGCGCCTGTCAATTTGGCATCTCGATCGAAGAGTTTCATAGTTTCAACCAAAGTCGATCGGCTCAATGGCCTCATGCCATGAACGCCACCGCAACTCACGACACAAAGCGAGGAGAAGATGTCCGCGCCAGATTGAATGTGCTTTCAGAGCTTGCGCCAGAATGGGAAGCCCATTTGAAAAACTGGAGCGCTATTAATGCGCCTTTAAAAGATCAGGTACATGGCTTAAATGTGCCCACTGCCAATGATGAGTACTTGCTGTATCAAACCCTGTTGGGAGCTTTTCCGTTTGATGCTGCCGAGCACTCGCAGTTTATCGATCGCATCAAAGAATACATGGTTAAAGCGATTCGTGAAGCGAAAGTCAACAGCAGCTGGATGCGTCCAGAAACGGCCTACGAAGAAGGATTGACTCAGTTTATCGGGCGGATATTGGACGATACAGAAGACAACTTATTTCTTCAAGTTTTCCGACCCTTCCAACGCAAGATTCAGCATTACGGCATCTTAAATTCTCTGTCGCAGACGCTGCTAAAAATTGCGGCTCCGGGCATCCCTGACTTTTACCAAGGTACAGAACTTTGGGATTTAAGCCTGGTCGATCCTGACAATCGCCGCCCGGTTGACTTCAATCTGCGATCGGAATATCTGAAGGAAATTAAGGCAAAGATCAAAGGCAAGCCAAAGGCAAAAAGCAGTCTTTTAACCTACATCGACGAACTCTCAAAAACGCCAGAAGACGGGCGTATTAAGCTTTTCCTTACTTACAGAGCCTTGCAGGCACGCCAAACCTATCAAGAGCTATTTCGACGAGGTGGCTACGAAAAGCTGACGGTCTTGGGCAGTTTAAAGGCTCACATCGTAGCATTTGCCAGAGACTTAGAAGACACCCGCATGATCATCATCGTGCCTCGATTTTTGACCTCATTGGTTAAAGAAGGAGAGTTTCCTTTAGGTGAGCAGGTCTGGCATGAAACTCGCATCGTTCAGCCTCCAGGATCTTCCTCTGTTTGGCAGGATGCAATTACAGGTCAGACAATTGAAGCCGAAGACACGCTCTGGCTCAAAGAAATCTTGACTCACTTTCCTGTGGCTCTGCTCATTGGCAAGATTGAACCTGGATTTACGATGGCTCCAGCGCTCGACACTTCAGCTCCGGCGTTGGTTGACTAAAAGCGCGCACTCAGTAAAACGTAGGGCTTAATCCAGTTATGAGATTTATTGTGAGAGGCGTGCAGAGAGCGCTTCTCACGATAAATTGCTTTCAGAATATAATTTCATAGATGCAACCAGCAGCACCACTCACCCCTCGGTGCCGGAAGCGTGAGCAAGCTGGCAACTTGTGCAGATGCCAAAAAACTCTAGCGTGTGATAAAAAATTTTGAATTTGTAGGCTTGGTTGAGCTGATGCTCCAGATCATGCACTGGGCATTGATCAATGGGAAGAGAAGCCCCGCACTGAAGACAAGTTAGATGATGGCGATCTTGCTGCACCGTACTGTAGAGAGATTCGCCATTGCCCAAGGTGCGAACCTGCACCACGCCTTCTAGCTTCAAGGCTTCTAGCGATCGATACACAGTGGCTAGCCCCATGTTTTCGCTGCGATTTCGCAGTTCTATATAGATATCTTGAGCAGAAATTGCCCGATTCAAAGACTTGAGCAATCCCAAGATCCGCTCTTGACTGCGAGTTCGCTGAGTTTTCATAAGATAGTTTTGCCGCGCCAACCTGATCTCATCTTAGCTTTCCAGTAAAGCAGACAAACAGAGAAAAGGCGATCGACGATTCTGGCTCAGGCAAAGCTTGCACGAGCGAAGCCATTGGGGTCTTGAGCCGCATGCGGTGAAGACCCCCATCCCGTTACTGACGCAACAAGACGACTCTTACAAACCCAGCCAAGCCAGCAAGCCTTGTCCTGTAAAATATTCGATCGCTAGTGTCGCTACAAAGCCAATCATGGCTGCCCGACCATTCAAGCGCTCGGCGTAAGCACTAAAGCCAAACTTAGGTTCTTCTAATTTGGGAGCGATCGTTGGCTGAGAAGATTTAACCATTGTCTTTAGGGGTGTGAAAGGATGATCCGATCGTAGCAAGTATTGCAAAATATTACGGGTTTGCAGGCTACAGGGATCTACTATCTTCATTTTGAGGACTCTGCTGCTTTAAGTTAGCCCTTACAAGCCAGATGTTGGCACTCTTCCCCATAGGCAATGTTTGCATCCCATTATGGGAAGCGAAACGTTTCAGATCCCCCTAAATCCCCCTACCCTTCGGGAAGGCTTTGCCAAAAAAAGGGGGACTTTGAGTTCGCCCCCCCTTTTTTTAGACGCGAAGCGGCTTCCCGCAGGGTAGGGGGGTTAGGGGGGATCAAACCCAGTTGACTCTGCATCAGAGGACTTGGTACACCGTAGCCTTTTTAAAGGGGGCAGGGTGGATCAACAGGTGCCTAAAATTACAGCCCACCACTTTTCAAACATCCTCTCAGTCAATCAGGTCAATCCTTACTCCCGACTCAATCAAATGGCTAAATTAAGTTGGGATTAAGTTGGGATTTCGATCGCTCAAAAGCCTTTATCTCAACATTAACCTAACCTTTTAAGCAATTATTGATGACTACAGACTATCGAAGTTTTCAAGCCACCCAGCAGCAGAGCAAGAGCTTGACCAAAACTTGGCGATCGCATTTCTGTATCCCATTTCACCCCTCCTCTACAAAGAAGTATCAATCACTACAATCACGATAAAGTGGTGTTTTGGTGAACTTTGGGGAGAGGTTTTGGGTAGAGTCTTGATGACAATATTTAAAAGTATTAAAGCTATACAAAATCAGCAGCCGTTGCTTAACTTGTTCTTCCTAAACAGATTTAGTTAGCCTTGTTTGCTAACTATTAAGAAGAGGAAATTATTTATCATTCACATCGGGTCTTAAAGACTTAAGCTAGATGTTATTGATAGAAAAGTCTGTAAGAATTCTCTATAGATTGGATTTGAGTTTTGCTAAATGCTGTCTCCCTGCGGATTGGTTGAGTCTTCCGTATTCTTTGTCACGTTGTCTGTTTTAGATCATTTGACCTAGCACTCTAGGGCTTATGTATCAATAAGCCTCACTTGTAGCTTAGGTAAAAACAACTCCTTTAGCATCCGAGCGGATAGGTGAAGGAGAGTGTTTAGCGCGACAAATCAATGAATTTTGCAAACCTTAGAGAAAATAGCTTGATTTTTTAGAAAAATGAATGTCGAAAGTAGTCAAAAACCCATCACCTTACCTGTCCAATCTCCTGTAAGTCAAAACAGCTTTGACTTTGATTCATGGGCAACTGAAGTTCGTCGTCAGATGGTCGCTTCTCTCAAGAGAAGAACAGTCATCTATGGCGACTTCTGGGGCAATGAAGCCCGTGCTGCTAACGCAAAGGCGGCTGAAGCTAAGGTAAAGCCAGAGGTCTAGCTGCTAAGCTGAATCCTTTGCTTTATCCCACAGTTGCAACCAACCCAGTTTGCAGAGGGTTAAGCTACAAAAAATCTTTCAGGTTAATTTATCTACAATCCCAAGGGTTGGTTGTTTGTGCGTGTCGTTTGGCTGTTTGTACGTGCCGTTTGGACAAGCCGACTCCTTAGGCGCTTAGTTGCGGGCAAGCGTACCGTCGATCGCACCCGTTTCTGAGGGCAGGGGTTCTAGAGAGGGTGAAGCCAGTAAGGTTGGTTGCAGCAACAGTTGGTGCAGCCGATACCTAAAGGTAGGCTCTAAGTATTTCTGGCGCAGCTTATCCCAGTTAGCCAGCGCTAACGCCTGTTTGTTGTGGATGGCAGTCTGAAGTTCGGGCATCTGAGCGAGGCTATCGCCCTTGTGAGAGAGCAAGTCCAATAGCACTTGGGTGTCTTGAAAATCGCCCAGGCATTCCTGCAATCCTTTAATTTCTTTGATCCACTTTTGGAAGTCTTTACCGTAAAACGGCGTGAAAAACTCTGCCTCGTAGCGGACATGCTTACAGAGCTTACGCAGATCGTGAAGCACAAAACCATTTTCGCCAGATGCCTCCTGTGCGGGGATGAGCCAACCGGGATGGAGCAATAGCTCAGATAGTAAGGGGGTCAATAAATCTGGCAGCAGAGAGAGGATAGGCAGCTCAGCGATCGCTTCATATGTAGGCTGTGATACCCAATCTTCGTAGCCTCGCTTGAGGGCAGTATAGCGATCGCCTGTTAGTACCAGTTCCATCTTCTTAAAAGCTTTGGGGCGTTGCTTTTGCAAAGTGGCGATCGTTTTTTCAAGCTGCACCTGCTCTGAAGCAGGAATCTGAGGCAAATAATCCTGCTGAAGACTAGAGATTTGGACGTCCAAATCACGCACTTTGCCCAAAACTCTCGCTAAGTTTCGCAACCGCTGACCGCTGGCCGCCTTGGGCAAAACCGTCGCTGAGCCAAACACCTCTAAAGCCGTTCGCAGACGCCGCGTGCCAACCCGCATTTGATGCAAATGCTCTGGATTGCGATCGCTCAAGACGGCTTTTTCCTGACAAGCCACCCCCTGAAAGTGTTCGCTAATCACCTGATAAGCATACTCACTCAGCGTTAGAGCTTTTTGACCGTTTTGAGCGATAGATGCGTCTGCTTTTTGACCCTTTTTCATAAAGCTGATGAGCTTGTGAGAATTTGCCGAATCCTCTATTTTAACCTCGAATTAATTTGATTTAAAGCATGGCTGTACTTGGGCTTCGCACTTTAGTCTCCAGTTTCATCTTGAACTTCAAAGTTTTGTTGAGATAGCTCAAAAGATAAGAAGCGCTGCTCCCCTCTCTGGCGGCCCTCTCTGGTAGGTTGAGTTCTCGAAAACGTGGCTTCATTTTCCTGGACAATTTTCTGGCTGCCCCCAGCATTTGCTGTTGGGGGGCAACATCGGCTAACAAAGAGGAGCGATCGGCAATCAGCTCATTTGAAGATCGCGAATTAAGTCAAACCCAAGATTTTTTGAACACCTTGTGAAATCAGGCTTTCATCAAATCGTCCGAGCTAGGTGCGAAGCGATATTTTGTAACTCCTACTCTTTGATACCCATGAAGCCTCGTTTTGCCCAGCCTCGCTCTGCTAAGCCTCGCTTGGCTCGAAAAGTAGTGCAAGCCCTAGTGATTGCAATGTTAGCGATCGCCTTGCTCCTTGGCGGCAGTTTTGCCTATGCCTACAAAATTGAACCGAACTGGATTGCTATCTCCTATGTGCCAGTAGAAATGCGGCGATTAGCACCCGCCTTTCAGGGCTACCAGATTGCCCAAATTAGCGATGTCCATGCCGACCAATGGATGACTCAAGACCGATTGCTGCAAATCGTCAAGCTGGTTAACTATCTTCAGCCAGATACGATTGCGATTACAGGCGATTTTGTCACCCGTGATGCCGAAGCTTATGAACCCAGCTTAGTGGAAGCCTTCAAAGCGTTTGCCCCCAAAGATCTGACTGTGGCGGTGTTAGGCAATCACGATCATTGGTCAAGCCCGGAGGTAATTCGCCGCATGCTAAAGAGCAGCAACATTGTCGATGTCAGTAATGCTGTAGCTAGCATTCAGCGCCAAGAGGATGTGCTGTACTTGGCAGGCGTAGATGATGTCATGACGCAAAACGATCGCCTTGATCAGGTACTAGAGCAGCTTCCTGCCACCGGAGCCGCTATTCTTTTGGCTCACGAACCCGACTTTGCCGACACCAGCGCCGCTACCGGACGATTTGATTTGCAAATTTCTGGACATTCTCACGGCGGACAGGTGATGTTTCCGTTTCTAGGGCCGCCTGTTTTGCCACCTTACGGAAAGAAATATCCGTCTGGGCGCTATCAGGTTGGCGATATGGTGCAGTACACTAACCGAGGCGTCGGCATGGTCAGGCCTCAACTGCGGTTTAATTGCCGTCCTGAAATTACGGTCTTCGTCCTGCAAACTGCCCCTAATAGCCTTTAGCACACCCATTCTCAGGCGCTCCGTAGTCACAGCATTCACAGCCGTTAAGGACAAGGGCATACTTGAGGACGCACGCCCTCAAATATGCCCTAAACCAACGATGGCGTATCCTATCGATAGGCTTGAATAGACTCGATTTGTAGCTGAAAAAATCCGGGTTGGAAATGCGGATTTAGCGCGCCATCGTACTCAAATTTACTCAGCATGAGCTGCATGGCGGTGATGCGATTGGGAGCGATCGCCTGACCCGATACAGTCTTCGCCCGAAATACAGGAACGACTGCCGAGAAAGGAATGCGAATGGTCATCCACTGATCTGCCACGGTGTCAAAAGAGTAGCAGTAGGCAATTCCATCCCAACGATCTTCTGTACGCAGCATGAATTTGTAGCGATTGCCGTCCCCCTTGACCCGAAGTTCGATGCCTGTGTACTGTCCTAGGTCTAACGGTGGCTCAAAGTTGCGGGTACGCACAGAGGCAAACCCGCCTGAGTTAGCAGTAGAAACTTGACCTGAGAAAGAGGCAGCTGAAGAGCCAAACTGGATACCGCTCTGGCTAACACCCCCCATAACTACGTCATCCAAGGCTCCCCAAACTTCCGATAGCTTTTCTGAAGATTGCGTGAAATCAAAAATCAAGCGATGCCCTGCATCGGGATGCGTATCGGAGAAACTTGACATAGGTATCCATCTTTCAAGATCAACTGTGGGATTAGAACGGCTATTAAACCACTGCTGAAACCAATCTAGGCTACTCAGAAAAGGAACTGCGCCAAAGTAGGAGAGCGTCTTAACAAAGCGACCTAGATCCCACTGAGGGGAAGGCTGCTGAGAGTTTTTTTGAGAGTTTTGCTGGCTCATGGGGAGGATGGGCTTCAGTTCTTTTCTAGGTTCTCTTTATAAAGTCTTGCATCAAAGTCTTGTACCAGGAGCAGGCGATCGATTCCTTTCATCTCTCACTTCATCAGAGCATGGTTTATCGCAGTTGCCATCCTGCTGAGGATCGGGAATTTCATCAAACCAGAGATTTTTTGAAAGGCGCGCTGCTTTGTCAAAAACTATCGGGCTTTATCTAATCCATGATTCTTAGCAGTAAGATGATCTGGCGAGGTTGATTTGCTCTCGTGGGTGAGGGGCTGTCTCCGATGGGTAAGGCAGCCTGAGTAAAAGCGCTGACGCATCCTCCCTACTGAGACACTATCATCTATCTCTGAGGCACGTTTGTAAGAGCAAGAGCTATGGCTGGATCGATGACATCATCTCAGAGACTGTCGGCAGGTCTAGCGGCGCTAAAGCAAAAAGATTATGCGACCGCGATCGCCCATCTAGAATCGATCGAGCCATCTGCTCTCGATACGGCTCAAGACAAAACTGCTCAAGACAAAACGACTCAAGACACAGATGTCATTCAAGCAAAAGCCCAGGCTGGATTGGTGAAAGCTTACGCCCAGAGTGGTCAAGTCAACCGGGCGATCGCACTTTGCCAGACCCTAGCGCAAAGCACCAACGCCCAAGTGCGCGATTGGGCAACACAGACGTTGAGTGAGCTTTCTCGTCGGACACCCAGCCCACCAGAAAACGATGAAACAGGGTTCGTGCCGCTCTCAGAACAATCTGGTGCCAGAGCGATCGACTCAGGCGATCTGCCTAGAGAAGTTGTAGGCCGTCAAGTCAGTCATCGCCAAATAACGCAGAAAAATGTAGCCTCTTCTGCCCCATCCGATCTCCAGGCTTTAAATTCTCAATCACCCGCTTCTCAATCACCCACTTCTCAATCACCCGCTTCTCAGGCTTCAGAGCTTCAAACCGTCGTAGATCTCTTGCCCGATCGCTCCGAATTGTCCCTTCCTCTCTCCTCGCCGCCGCAGACACCTCCTACCGCAGTTTGGAACCAGGCGGGCAGAGCGCAAAAGTGGGGAGGATTGGGTAGCCTCGATCGCTCTACGCTATGGGCTGTGACCGCCGGAACAGCGATCGCCCTCTTTTGGGTCATTCGTACTCTGCCGATGATGATTCAAGACAGCGGGTATTGGATTTGCTTCCAAATTGCTGCCATGACACCCTTTAAGCAGGTGGCTTTGTGGGCAACTCCGGCAAGTGACCCTTGGCTGGGAGTGGCGATCGTCTTAATTGTTTTGTTCATTGCCTCGCCCTGGCTGCTAGAGCGTATCCTCCAGCAGTTTTATCTGATGCGATCGCTAAAGCCTTCAGAACTAGAACAGCATAGCCCCGAAGCCCTGAGGCTGCTGAAGCGCGTTTGCAATCAGCGCCATCAGCCGCTGCCTGCATTAGGATTGCTGCCCACAGATGCACCCCTAGCGCTCACCTACGGGCACCTGCCGAGAAACGCTCGCATCGTCGTTAGTCAAGGATTGCTTAAGCAGCTAGAAGATGCGGAAATTGCCGTAATTTATGCGGCTGAACTCGCCCATATTGTTCACTGGAATTTTGGGGTGATGTCTTGGCTAACCTTGGTGGCGCAACTGCCCTACCTCCTTTATTGGCAAGCTTCTAGCTGGGGCGATCGCCAGAGTGATCGTGTTCTGCAAAGCCTTGCGATTTTCATGGCGTCTATAGGCTATGGACTGTACTGGATTTTTCGCCTGCCCGGTTTGTGGCTCTCTCGGCTGCGGCTCTACTACAGCGATCGCACTGCCTCAGAACTCACAGGCAACCCCAACGCTTTGACTCGCTCACTGTTGAAGATGGCGATCGGCACCGCCCAAGCCCTTCAGCGCTGGGAACACACGAGCGACCTGCTAGAAAGCTTTGAGCCGCTGACACCCGTTGGCTATCGTAGCGCTCTCACTTGGGGAAGCCTCCAGCAGCAGCAAGTGGCTTCTCTAGAATGGGATCGCAGTAATCCTTACCGCCGCTGGCTATCGTTGCTCAATGCTCATCCGCCTTTGGGCGATCGCCTCCAGCTTTTGGCGCGCTATGCGCAGCATTGGCGGCTCAACGCTGAGCTAGAGTGGCCAGCCGTTGGCGCTCAGCTCCAGACTTCACCAGATAATACTCAGCCTCATAGCCTTATCCGACCCTCAAAGTCTCGGCGCAAATTTCTCTTGCAGGCAGCGCCGTTTATCGGCAGTTTGTCTGGATTGGCGATCGCTCTCGGTTTGTGGCTGTTGGGTGGGTTGGCTGCGCGCATGGGGTGGCTAGAGCTAAGCTGGCTCTGGGGCGATCGGTCTGTGTTGATTGGCTCAGCGTTGATTGGCTTCAGCATTGGCATGTTCATTCGCATCAACGCCTTTTTTCCCGATATCAAGCGATCAAACCTCTTGATCAATCCGCCGCTATCCGATCTATTGCTCTCGGATACCAGCTTGCCCGTGGATAGTCAGCCGCTGCGTTTGCAGGGTAGGCTTTTGGGACGGCGCGGCTTTGCCAACTGGCTACATCAGGACTTAATGCTGCTGACTGAGACAGGCTTGATTCGGCTACATCACACCTCTCGTTGGGGCAGCTTCGGAGATCTGCTGCCGCAAAAGCTACGCCCGACTGCCTTGATGAATGCACCTGTCACCGTAACCGGATGGTTTCGTCGTGGGGCAACTCCCTGGATCGATATCGATCTGCTTCAGGGAAAAAATCAGCAGGACAAGACATTATCGCTGCAAAGCCAGCATCCGCTTTGGTCAACAGCAGTGGCGATCGCCACCGCTTTGCTTGGCGTTTTCATCATTTTTCGCGGGGGAGCCTGAGGGTCAAGCCTTGCTATTTTGCAAAAGAGGGTGGCTCTATGCCTCCTAATCTTGAGCAGGCCAGAAAATAGCAGGCTCAAAGTACCGTTCTAACCTGCTTCTCACCCTTGCGGATGATTTTGTTCTTGGTAAAACTGACTACACTTCAGCCCCTAGATTGATTTAGGGATCTATCTCCTCAGAGTAAAACTGTGAGGTAAGAGATTCAGTTGAATCACGGAGCGAATAAATGAAGCTTGAAGGCTTTTGGAAGAAAGTAGCGTTAACCTGTTGCGCTTTAGTGGCATTGTGCGGTTTGCAGGTTTCTTTTGCAGGGGGCATGGCGATCGCTTCCCCTCTCGGTAATCAAACCCTCGCAGACAACTACGGCAATAGCGGCTATGGCAACTATCCCAACGACAGAGCTGCTGCTAACAAAGTAAAAGAAGATGCCAAGTCGGCCTTTGACAAGGTTGCTGGATCTGGCTCAGCTAACAGAATTGAAGGAAAAGCTGAAAAAGACTACGGCCGCGTGCAGCGGAACATAGGCAACACCCAAAATCGGGCTGAAGGCGCTGCTAAGCAGATTCAAGGCAATGCCAAACAAGGTGTTGGCAAAGCTCAAAATGCTGTCGAAAACGCAACAGAAGGCGTTCAAGATGCAGCGGGTAATGCAATTGACGCAGTTAAAGACTTCTTCAATAAGTAGACGCGCTCTGGCTTGCTCAGCGAGGAATTGCTAACGCTGAGTAATCTTCTTTAAGCAGTTTCTACCACTCCGTTCGGAACAGACAAACATAAATTTAGAGGAATACCAAAGATGACTATTACACGGATCAAATCAATTTTGTCTAGCTCAGCTCGTTTTTTGACGATCGCTTTTGCCTGCACGCTGATTATGCTCTCTAGTGTAGCTCCTGCCTTTGCAGGTGGCGCCCCTACTGACCCCCGCACAGGTTCTGCCCGCTTAGACAGCATTCAAGAAAAGTCCGAGGAAATTCTGCAAAAGCCACCCCTCAATTTAGAAGAAACCCAAGCTGAAGCCAAAAAAGGCATCAACGAAATTCAGGGAGACTCTGACATCAACGACATGAGCCGTCCTAGCAACTCTCGCAATGTCAAGTCAGCAGTAGAGCGCGTTACAGAAGCACTGGAAAATGTGACTGGCAAGAACTAGTTGCCAGCTCTTAGGCTGAGAGATGCAAATCTTAGAAGCCTGAGTGCGCTCATCTAGGGCGATCGCAAGATGTGACTCTTCATAGATAAACCAGGGTTTTGGGGTTAAGCTCCAAGACCCTGATTTGCGATCGGACTTTTGCAATCCCTTGCTTTTACGCTCCTTAAGGATCACAGCAATGCGGCTTTGCCTGCGAAGGCGGCACATCCAAAGCAGGATTGGCCGTGAAAAAGCCTACAGGTTTTAGCATGAAGCCAGAGTAGGCGGTAGGCATGACCGGATGATCCTCAGGCCGAGGAATATGATGGTGTCCGAACACATACCAAACCACAACATCGGTATCGGCAATGGGGCGATTTGCAGCCGTCCATTGGGGCAATCCTTCACCGCCAGGATGCTGATTAGGATAGTCTCCGGCAGGGTAGCGCTCGGTAGGCTGATAGGGCGTCACCCATAAATGCTTGGTCATAAAGCGGGCACGCTTGAGGATGGGTGAATCAGGATGGGCGAAAGGCAAAACATTTTCGCCAGGAATAATTTTGTAGCCGACAGGCTGACCTAAGCGATTGTGGATATTGGAATTCACAACTTTCCAATAGCGTGCCGATAGCGGATCAACAATTCGCTGAGCAGACTGCTCTGTTGCAAGCAGTTCAGATCTAGCGAAGAAAGCATTGCCGTAAGGGTTCGTTTCTCCCATAGGTTCTGCTTCAGAGTTAACCTCGTATACCGAATTGTTTACGCCATCAATGTCAAAGTCGAGCCGCATGCCAAAGAAATGCTGGTGGTTGATGGCGTTGAGTTCTGGTGCTACTACAGTGCCATATTTAGGAAAATCTGCCAGTGCGCCGCACAGCAAAATTCCGGTCAGCTTAATTTCATACTGAATCGTGCCGTCCTGGTAGAAATACCAGAAAAAGCCATACTCGTAGTTATCAACAGTGGCAATAAAGGAAAGGACGAGCCGACGCGATCGCCTCACTTCTACAGCGTCAATTCGCCAGTCGGTATGCTTCCAGAGCATGCCATAGTCTTCCTCATGGAGGCAGATTGCGTTTTCTGTTACGGCTACTTCGCCACGGCTGTTGGTGAGAACGCCATCAAAGTAGTGAATCTCGCCCACACAATCGCAGCCCAACGTCAGCGAATTCGCCAAAACGCCTACGCCATGTTCGCCCAAATCAAAAGCATTTTTGCGGAAATGCTGAATGCGCGGATCGCCATAGGGCACGACCATTTCTGCCATCGAAGCTCGGTAGAGAATCGGGCGCAGCTTGCCCTCGTCTTCATAGCCTACTTGATACAGCACTAGCCCTTCGCGCGGGGTAAAGCCAATTCGCAAATCCCACTTTTGCCAGCGCACATGATGCCCGTTGACTTCAAAGCTAGTGCCCTGCGGCTGCGTAATGTGCAACGGCTGAACATCTTGCCGCATCTCTGAGACAAATTTTGCCCGATATTCACTTGGCTCAGGAGGTACAGGCACCACCCCCAAGTCTTCGATCCGCAATACCTGCATGCGGTTGAGGTCTACCACCGGAACCAGTCCATCAATAGGACGCGCATAAAAATTGCCGTCAGGGGTGGCTCTCAAATAGCATAAACAGCGAGATAAGCGAATGCCCTTTTCGTCTTCAAAGCCAAAGTTGCCGATCGCCCAAGGGTCAACAACTACGAGATCTAAATCGGCAATCCCTCGTTTGGCTATTGCCGCCAAAAACTCTGGATGCGCTTTTACAGCGGCCTCGCACTCGACCAGCTCATCTGGCATGATGTTGGGCTGCATATCAGGAATATGCGTCCAGGCAATCACCTGCTGCTGACCCAAAGACACGATCGCCTCGTAGGTGTGGCCTGTGGCATTGTCCAGCAGAATGAGGAAGGCTTGGCGATCGATGGCATCCCCTTTTTGAAAGCTCAACACCTCTGCTTTGGGTGGCTCATGCAGCGTTACACAGGGAAACCGAAACTGATTGCCAACAGGTCGATCGCGACGCACAATTGCTACGGCTGCTTCAACTTCAGCGATCGTCAAGGGTTCTAAAGGGTGGACGGATGAGCTAATTGGGGACAACTTAAGGGTAGACATAGCTGCACACTGAAGAACTAGAGACTGAAGGACTAGAGACTGAAGGACTTGAGGAAATTAAGGTAAGAAACGAGAACGAAATAAAACCGATATACCTGTAGGGGTTTAGCATTCGGCAGATGTGCCCTTGGTCGTAGCAAAGAGGGTTGCCCGAATGCTAAACCCTTACGCTTGAGTTCCGGTGTTATTTAATCCACGATCCTAAGGATCGCAAACAAAAGGAAAATTACAGATCATCGGGTTCATACAGGGTGATAAGAGCAGGAACTCTATCACAGGATAAATCATCCCCTTCGCCGCAGCCTTGCGCCATGACGATCCGGCGGTATGTCATAATTCCCTGAGATTCCAGTCGGAGATCGTAGGAGATTATAGAGGTGTCAGATATCTTCGTTATGCTTCGCAATCAAGACAACATTGCGCTAACGTCGATTGACGGCATTGCGTTCGTCACCCTGCTTAAGCAAGATGAGCGAGTCGTTGCGGAAGAAATTGTTGAGCTAATTTATGCTGATGCGGGCTTCGATGACTTACCTTTAGGGAAATACACTGTAGCAGTGCAGCATAAATCTGTGGAACCGTCAGAGGTGAAATATGAGGTCACGATCGCTGCTGAAGATCAGGTCGTTTTCCTAACGTTCATGTATCTAGAGCTAGAGCGAGTTTTTCTCAAGGTTAAGGCTTCCACAGAAATGAGGTTGTGACGCATGACAGCTAAGGTGATTCCGTCTAGTTCTATCAAGGCATTTCGCTATCGGGTTCATGCATTAGAGCAACATCTTTGGAGCGAGAAAGATCCCACAAGGCGAGCCAATTTAGCGCTACAACTTGCGGATGCCGCAACAACGCTGGCAAGGCTGGAAATGTCTGAATCTCAAAGATCTCAGCAAGAAGATTTGTCTTAGCGATCGCCCAAGGCCACCAGTGCAGCCCTATGCTGCAATTGCTCTAGTAACCGAGTCACTTTTGCCAGATCTTTGTTGCCTGGAGAAACCTCAACGCCACTAGAGACATCAATCCCATCGGGGTTAACCTGGCTCAAAGCCTGCAAAACGTTATCGGGCGTGATGCCTCCCGCCAGCAGCCAAGGACAAGCCGGACGAAATTGCTTCAAGCTCAGCCAGTCCATTGTTTTTCCGGTGCCGCCATACTGCCCTGGATGGGTTGCCTGTGGGTCGAAAGCATCGAGCAGTAGCGCATCGATCGCCCCTTCATAGCGCTGAGCCTGCTGCAACGTTTCATGATTCTGCACCCGAAAGGCTTTGATAATTTCAGCATGGGGCAACGCTTGGCGAAGCTGCTGACAAAACTGAGGCGATTCGCTGCCGTGAAGCTGAACGGCATTGAGTTGAGCAATTGCCACCACCTCCTGAATTTCTGCGATCGCCGCATTCACAAACACCCCAATGCGGTCGATCGGCTGAGCCGTCGGTAATGCCTCCACCACGGCCTGAATTTGCGCTGGCGTGACATAGCGTGGAGACTGCCGCACGCAAATAAACCCAAGCGCTGTAGCGCCACTCTGGGCGATCGCTCGTCCTTGATCAGGCTGTGTAATACCGCAAATTTTAATCCGCATCAATTGCATAGTTTTGTATCTAAATATTGCCTAAAATTGTTAACTCTTCAAACAAAAGAATTTTAACGTCAGGTCAATTTTTATAATCTTACCCAAGCTCTATAAAACGCCCATTTAGATCAGGAGAATTAAGACTTTGGCTTACTCTACTCTACTGACAAGCACACTGGCAGCCACCGCTCGGACTGCGCCTTGGTCGCCCGGTGTGGCGCTCATCATGATTACCTGCAATTTATTTGCGATCGCAGTGGGCTACTATGCTATCCAAAATCGTGGCGTCGGCCCCAAGCTCCCAGGCGAACTGCCCGCAATGTTTACAGGTTTTGGCATTCCCGAACTGTTGGCAACCGCCAGCTTTGGGCATGTGTTGGGCGCAGGTTTTATTTTAGGGCTGAGTAACGCGGGGCTGCTCTAGGTAAGCGCTGCTTTAGACAAGGCTGCTCTGGGCAAGACCGCTTCGGGCAAGACCGCTAACTTTGAGCCTGGTTTGAGGGGTGTGCCTCTTAAACCAGGCTCTTTAGATCAGGGGATTAGGCTTGGCAAATGTGACCGATCGCAGACTCGATGCCAGACTCGATACAATGAGAGAGTCCAAACAGTGAGCATATCCTCATGGGATCGGGTTGGCGAATTGGTAAGGTCTTCGGCATCCCCTTGCTGGTAGATCGGTCATGGTTTTTCATTTTGGCGTTGATTACTTATTCATACGCCTTAGACTGGCAGCAAGAGCCTTGGGGAACCAACTGGGCTTGGGTCGCAGGGTTTGCTATGGCAATGCTGCTGTTTGGGTCAGTGCTACTCCATGAGCTAGGGCACAGCTTGGTGGCTCGATCGCAGGGTATTACTGTTAATTCCATTACTCTGTTTCTGTTTGGTGGCATCGCTGCCATTGATCAGGAATCGAAAACCCCAGGTCAGGCATTTCAGGTGGCGATCGCAGGGCCTGCCGTCAGTTTCTGCCTGTTTGTTGGGCTGTCTTTGATGCGCTGGCTGCCTTTGCCCGCTCCGGCGATCGCTGTGGTAGACAACTTGGCGTTGACCAATTTTGTCTTAGCCCTGTTTAACATGATTCCGGGTTTGCCGCTTGATGGGGGACAGGTCTTGAAAGCCACCATCTGGAAAGCCACAGGCAGCCGTCTCAAGGGCATTCGTTGGGCAGCCAGAGCCGGACAGACGCTCGGTTGGGCAGCCGTGATTTTTGGCTTTGCTGCCTATATCAGATTTTTTCAGTTCAGCTTTTTGTGGATTGCCCTCTTGGGTTGGTTTGGCATTCGCAACGCCACTTCTTACCTGCGCATTACCGATCTGCAACAGGCTTTGATGCAGATCACGGCTGCTATGGCCATGACGCGAGAGTTCCGAGTCATTGATGCCGATATGTCGCTTCGCCAATTTGCCGACGACTTTCTTTTAAGCGAAGCCCAGCCTGTATATTACGCGGCCTCTGATGGACGCTATCGCGGACTGGTGCAAGTAGAAGATTTGCGCGAGGTGGAACGGAGTCTCTGGGAAACTCAAACCCTGAGCGCCATTACTCAACCGCTTACAGAAATTCCTTCGGTTGCTGAAGCTACTCCCCTCAAAACGGTCATTGATCGGTTGGAAGAAGGGAATCTGAGGCGAATCACGGTGCTTTCTCCTGCTGGAGCCGTGACAGGCGTGATCGATCGCGGTGATATCGTGCGTGCCTTAGCCGAAAACATGAAGTTCTTAATTTCTGATGAGGTGATTCAGCGCATTAAGGCAGAAGGAGTCTATCCGCCTGGGTTACAGCTTGCGGCGATCGCCAAAGCCGCTGCTGAATAATTTTGTTTGAATAGTTTGACTTGCACCCTATAGCAGCAGTTTGGGCGGAGTCAGCCAGAACAACTGGCAATTGCCGACCGGAGAACCAGCTTCAGGCAAACTTAGGCCAATCACGCCTGCTTTTTTTAAGCGAAAGGTGCTTTGTCCGTCTGACGAATGCCGAACGGTGCCCCAAACCAGTTTCTCAGCCCACTCACCCAAATCGGGTTCATGCCCGACGATCGCCAACTGATGGCCGCGCCAAGATTGCAGCCATGTAA
Source organism: Oscillatoriophycideae cyanobacterium NC_groundwater_1537_Pr4_S-0.65um_50_18 (assembly GCA_016208305.1). GTDB lineage: Bacteria > Cyanobacteriota > Cyanobacteriia > Elainellales > Elainellaceae > Drouetiella. Next base: position 474,443 of record JACQYI010000006.1, read on the forward strand.
CCCAAGCTTCAAAGCTGCCTGCGGGTGCCAAATACTCTGATACTTCTCCCGACTTGCCTAAGCCAACGGCCTGCAAAATTTCGGCGGTTTGTCTGGCACGCACCAGCGGACTCGTCTGAATCAGATCAAACCGAATGCCCAGGCCATACAGCCGTTCAGCAATTTGTTTTGTCTTTTCGCGGCCTTCATCGGTCAGAGGGCGATCGCCATCCTTGGGGTAAGTGCCGTGCTCGGCAGCAATGCCATGCCGAATCAAGTAAAGTTCGATGGGTTTCATAGGGCTTCAAATATAGGCTTCAAGGATGGGCTGCAAAGCTGCTTTATTTGCGTGATTCTATAGATTAAGATTAGCTGCTCTGTTGTCAAGAACCTCTAGCCCTGTGCTGAAATTCTCTGCTGAAATCCCTATGCTGAAATCTTCTCCAATCCGGATGCTGCTAGGCATCAGTCTGCTGATCACCCTGCTAATCACCGCTTGCAGTCCCGCTATTGCCCCGGCTGGCTCTGACGTTTATCAAGAGCGAACCCTGCACAACCCGGATGGCATTGGGAAATTTTACATGGGCAGAGAAATCGCGCAAGTTATGGGACATCAAGGCGCAGGCTGGCTAGAGCGCTCTAGTCGAGCCATTGAGGAAAAGCCAGATCTGGCGATCGCCGCTCTCGATCTTAAGCCAACCGACACTGTGGCCGATATTGGCGCGGGCACCGGATATTTCAGCTTTCGGCTGAGCGATCGCCTGCCGCAGGGCAAAGTCTTGGCAGTAGATGTGCAGCCTGAAATGATCGACATTCTCAACCTGCTCAAACAGGAGAAGGGCGTTACCAATGTTCAGCCGATTTTGGGCAGCGTTGCCGACCCCCATCTGCCTGCCGACAGCGTTGACTGGGCGATTTTGGTCGATGCCTATCACGAATTTGAGTATCCAAGGGAAATGATGCAGGGTCTGGTCAAAGCCCTCAAACCCAACGGACAGGTGGCCTTGCTAGAATACCGAGGAGAAAATCCTCTAATTCCGATCAAAGGGCTGCACAAAATGACGCAACGCCAGGTCAAAAAAGAAATGCATGCTGTGGGGCTAACCTGGCAAGAAACCGAGGACTTGCTGCCGCAACAGCATCTCATGATTTTTAGAAAGGCGATCGCTCCTGCATAATTCCACGCATGAAAATCTTGGGCTTGCTTCAAGGTCAAACGCAAAGTTAGGACAGGGACGTTTTGGGTGGCTACGGCTACAAGTTGAGTAATCTAACAGCACATCAAGCACAGAACACCCGTCGGGCTAGACCAAGAGAAGGATGCAACCGCTGAATTTTCCTCGATACTTATAGAAAGATCTGAATTCAGGGGGAACCAATATGCTGACGAAAGGCTTTGAAGTCGAGATGTACACGGGTACACCTCAGGGCGATATCGTTGGCTTTTCAGACAAAATTGTGGCAAACCTGCATGGCTTCGTGCGCGAACCAGATACCCGCAATGTGGAATACACCACGGCTCCCTTTTGCCGCTACGAAAGGCTGCTGTGTGAGTTGGTACGGCCTCGGCGCGAGCTACGAAGCTATCTCCAGACCCTAGGAGACTATACGCTGATTCCGGGCAGCACCTTATCGACCGGAGGAGGCGACCACTTCGATCGCTCTGATCCCGGCAATCCCTATCATGACTATATTGAGCAGACCTATGGCACCACGGTCGTAACTGCCAGCATCCACATCAATGTCGGCATCCCAGATGTAGAAACGCTGATGCGCGCCTGTCGGCTAGTACGGGTTGAGGCACCCCTATATTTGGCATTAAGCGCAGCCTCTCCCTTTTTAAACAATGAAGTAACGGGTTCCCATTCTTCACGCTGGAGCGTCTTTCCTCAAACGCCTGCATCGGTGCCGCTGTTTGAAAGCCATGCCCACTATGTACGCTGGACAGAAGAGCAGCTTAAGCTAGGCACTATGCAGAATGTGCGGCATTTATGGTCGGCAGTGCGTCCCAATGGCGATCGTCGTCCCTATAGCCTCAATCGACTAGAGCTACGCATTTGCGATATGGTCAGCGATCCCGTAACGCTGCTTGCCATCTCGGCTCTGCTAGAGGCTCGAATTTTGCAGCTCATGGCTGACCCCAGCCTTGACCCGCTAGAGTCTAGCGTGCTGCCTGCATCCACACGCGCCGAAGAACTGGTTGCTCTCACCCAGACCAACGAAATAGCCGCCGCTCACAATAGCCTAGATGCTGAGTTGCGTCATTGGAAGGACGGTAGCCCTATCTTGGCTAGAACTTGGATTGAGCAGCTCTATCAAGAAGCTTGGGCAACCGCCAAGCCGCAGGGCTTTAGCTGCTTTTTGATGCCGCTGAAAAAAGTGCTGCGAGAAGGGAATGAAGCTCAGCGCTGGCTGAAGGCGATCGATCAAGGCTGGGATGTGCGAAAGGTGATGCAGCAAGCCATCCAGGATACTGCCACCCAAGAGCAAGCCCTAGCCGACGAACTGTTACAGCCTCTAGTGGCCTAATCTAGGTAGCCTAATCTAGATAACCTAGTCTGGATGGCATAACGAAGTCCGCTTTCCTAGGGTTTTTAGGTCGGCCATCACGGCTGCCCGAAAGCCCCGTACATGATGAATCGCAAGAGGCACAGCATGGCTGATCTCATCCTTTTTTGGCACCGTCGAGACTTACGCACGATCGACAACGTAGGTTTAGCCAGCGCCAGAGAAAAAACGTCTAAAGTCGTGGGCGTTTTTTGCCTCGATCCCGGCATTTTAGCCAGCGATGATGTCGCTCCTGCCAGAGTTACCTATCTTATCGGCAGCCTCAAAGCGCTTCAGGAGCAATATCTTCAGGCAGGCAGTCAGCTTCTGATTCTGAAGGGTTCGCCTCTGCAAAAGCTGCCCGAACTCGCCCAGGCACTCCAGGCCAAGGCCGTATTTTGGAACCGGGATGTCGAGCCTTATGGGCGATCGCGCGATCGCTCTGTGGGCGAGGCTTTGCAGCAGGCCGGAATTGAAGTCGAAACCTTTTGGGATCAGCTTTTGCATGCGCCAAAACAAATTCTCACGGGTGCAGGCGAACCCTATAGCGTTTACACCCCCTTCTGGCGCAACTGGCTCAGCAAAGCTAAGCCCAGCCCAGCCCAAGACTTTGCCGGAGCAGAGGGATTAACGGAGCAGGAGCAGACAATTGCCCAGAAAGCAGGAGCGATAGAGCTGCCTACCGCTAAGGCGCTAGGCTTTGTCTGGGAAAACGAGTTGCTGCTACCCCCCGGCACTCAAGCTGCCCAAGAGCGGCTGGCAGAATTTTGCGATCGTGCCCTAAACGATTATCAAGAGCAGCGAAATTTCCCGGCAACGATCGGCACTTCTCACCTCAGTGCCGCTCTCAAATTTGGCACGATCGGTATCCGCACAGTGTGGCAGTCTGCCCAGGCGGTATATGATGACAGCCGCAGCGACGAAGCCCGCAGCAATATTCAAACCTGGCAGCAGGAATTGGCATGGCGGGAGTTTTACCAACAGGCTCTATATTTCTTTCCGCAGCTTGCCGAGGGGCCTTATCGCCAGCCTTTCAAGAATTTTCCCTGGAGCGATCGCGCAGACCATTTTCAAGCCTGGTGCGATGGACAGACGGGCTATCCAATCGTCGATGCGGCGATGCGTCAGCTCAACGAACTCGGCTGGATGCACAACCGCTGCCGCATGATTGTGGCGAGTTTTCTCACCAAAGACCTGATTATCAACTGGCAGTGGGGCGAGAAGTATTTCATGCAAAAGCTGTTCGATGGCGACCTATCGGCCAACAATGGCGGCTGGCAATGGAGCGCCTCTAGCGGCATGGATCCCAAACCCCTCCGTATCTTTAACCCTGCGAGTCAGGCGCAAAAGTTTGACGCAGACGGCGAATATATTCGGCAGTGGTTGCCTGAACTGCGCCATCTCGACACGGCTGACCTAGTGGCCGGAAAAATTGATCCAGGCGATTGCGATCGCTGTGGCTATCCTGAACCCATTGTCGATCACAAAAAGCAGCAGGCGCTGTTTAAGCAGATCTACCAGCAGCAAAAATTGCAGTAAGCTCTGAACAGCTTACTCAGGCGGCAGCGGCAAGACTCGACGCCTTTCAGGAAGACGCATCACCTCGATCGTGCTCTTGATAGTGGCCGCGATCGGCATCGCTAGCACCACGCCCAAAAATCCTGCGACCCTAAAGCCGACCAACAGCGAAATTACTACCCAAATGGGATTTAGCCCCGTGAAATCTCCGCGCAGCCGAGGCGCAATAATATTGTCTGTAATTTGCTGGAAGAAAATGCCCGAAATAACGATTTGCGCTGCTGTCCAATAGCCCTGAATGCCCAGCGCCAGCAGCGTGACAATGCCAATGCCGATCGTCGCTCCAAACAGAGGTACAATCTCGAAAAAGCCGATCAGTAAGGCAAACAGCAGACTATAGCGAATTTGCAGAATGAGAAAAATCGGCAGCAAAAACAGCACCATGACCAAAGACAGCAGCAACTGACTCAAAAAGAACTGATGAAACTGCTGCTGCAACGATTCGCTTAAGGCAACAGCCAACCTTTCGGGCAAAAGATTGATCAGTCCATGCCAAAAGCGATCGCCATACAGCAGCATATAGAACGCCAGCACAATCAGAAAAGCAGTTGCAAACACCTGGCCGAGCGTGTTGACTGCCAGCTCTGGCAATAGCCCCACAAAGCCCTGAATTTGGGAAGTTGCCTGGGTAACGATTTGATTGAGATCGAGGGGCAACTGCCGCTCATTGATTAGGTTTTGGAACCAGGTGAGATTGCGATTGCCCGCCTCTAGCAGTTGGGGTAGACCCTGCAAAATTTGAGTAGCCTGATCAATCACGATCGGAATTAACGTCACGGCCGAGATCACCACAACGATCAAAAACAAAGACAGCACCAGCAAAATGGCCTGACTGCGATTGAAGCCAAGCTGCTGAAAAAGTCGAACGATATAGTTCAGAAGCAACGCCAGTACAGCACTCAAAACTGTAAAGGTGATAATGCCTTCAAAATAGGCAAACAACTGACCCAATACCCATAGGTTCAGCGCAATTACAGGGCCGCTTAGCCCATAGAGTAAGTAGCGTCGAAACAGTTCTGAAAGCTTCATCAAAAATTAGTCTGCCTATTGGTGCATTCCCATAGGAGTGCGTCCGAATTTTTTACCAGGGGTGATTATAGGGATTAGCAGCATGGGCTAATAACGTAGAGTCATCATATGCGCTAGGTGCGCTAAGGATCGAAGATCGATCGCCTCAAAGATTTTGAAAAAAGTGGCCTACTCAAAGTGGGCTGCTATGGGCTGACCCCTCTTTCAAAAACAAATTTTGTAGGTTGAACGGAACAGAATGAGATCGATCGCTGGAAAGTTGTGCAGAGCCGCCAGGTTAGTCTGCCTGCATGGGTTGCAGCACTTGCCGAATCGTCTCGGCAGAGACTTGATCCGTTACGGTCGCTGCGCCAATTTGGGTCGGCAACACAAAGCGTACTCGTCCAGCCTCCACCTTTTTATCGGTTTGCAACGCTGCCACAATCGCCTCAATGTTGACGCCTGCCGGGAGTTGGGTTGGCAGTCCCGCCTTTTGAATGAGCAAACGTTGGCGATCGCTCTCTGCTTGCGTCCACAAGCTTAACGCTACCGCAATTTGTCCTGCCGCCACCATGCCGATCGCCACAGCTTCCCCATGATTGACGATGCGATATCCCGTTAGGCTTTCCACCGCATGACCGATCGTATGCCCGTAGTTGAGAATGGCGCGCAACCCTGCTTCTTTCTCATCTTTGCTAACGACATGAGCTTTTGCCAGACAAGAGCAGGAGAGGATGGTTTGCAGCAGATCTGCACTGATGTAGCGCTGCTGATCCAGGCGATCGACAGATTCTAGCTGAGCAAACAGCTCTGCATCCCAAATCACGCCGTATTTAATCACTTCTGCCATCCCTGCCCGAAACTCACGAGGCGGCAGCGTTGCCAGCACCTGCGGATCAATTAACACCAAACGCGGCTGATAAAAAGCCCCAATCAGGTTTTTGCCTTGAGGATGGTTAACCCCCGTCTTGCCCCCGATCGCCGCATCTACCATAGCCAGCAGCGAGGTCGGCACCTGCACAAAGTTGATGCCGCGTAGCCAGGTAGCAGCCGCAAAACCAGACATATCCCCCACAACGCCGCCCCCTAGAGCCACCAGCGTCGAGCTACGCTCTAAGCGATGCTCTAAGGCAACATCGTAGACTTTTTGAATAGAAGCCAAGGTTTTGTAGCGTTCGCCCGCAGGCAGCATGTGAGAAATGACCTGAAACCCCGCTGCGGTTAAAGAGGCGATCGCCGTTTCCCCATAGCGCTTAAAAATCATTGGATTTGAGACTAGCAGCACCTTTTGTCCTAGCTTTAATGGCTGCATCCAGTGACCCAGATGAGACAATCCGCCAGGAGCGATCGCGATCTCATAGGACTGCTGGGGCAACTCTACGGGAATTACTGACTTCATCGGGTCTTCCTTCACTCAGTGAGCGACAAATCTGCCTAGAGCACTACCCCAAAGACACGGGTATTTTCCTCAAGCCTAGTGCGCTGTATTTTACTCTACAACTGTCCTCAATAGCTTCTGGCTATCTGGCAATTGGCCGATCGCCTGTGGAACAGGGACAGGTTCTGAGGCAATTTCTGAAGCAATTTCTGAGGCAATTTCGGGCTGAATGTTCGCCTTCATTTCGGCTGTCGCGCTAGCCAAATGGTTGATGAGCATGGCTTGAGAAAGCCCGCTGTGGATATGGCTCCAGGGCAACACTTGTTCAGGCGACCAATTGGCATGAACGTAGTAGTTCAGCTCAGGCAACTGTCCTTGCAGTTCCTTAAAGGCGCGGCGAAAGCTACCCAACGTATCGCCATAATGGCGGGCTAACTCTAGCAGAGGGGCAAGGCGACGATCGCCGCGCGAAATCAACGCCTGAATGACTGACCAGTTATAGCTTTCAGGGCGAAAATCAATCCCCTGCGATCGCAATTGCTTTTGCAGTGACTTCAGCCGTTTTTCAGCGTCAGGGCTGACCCCAAACCACTGGAACGGGGTGTGGGCTTTGGGTACAAAGGTGCTACACCCATAGGTCAGCCGCAAACCCGGAGCGGCTTTCTTGAGACTGCGCAGCATAGCCACCGTCAGATCGAGATCTTCAGGTTCTTCGCCAGGTACCCCAGCCATGCCATAGAGCTTTAAGGCGCTTAACCCTCCGGCTTTGGCGTTGATCGCGGCTTGCGTAATTTCCTCATTCGACAGCTTTTTGTTAATAATCCGCCGGAGCCGATCGCTACCGCTCTCTACGGCGATCGTGATGGAGCGAGAATCATGTTTGACCAAAACCCGTGCGAGCTTTTCTGTCACCGTATTGGTGCGGACAGAGGATAAGCTGAGGCGCACGTCATCATACTGAGGGCGATCGAGATGATCCAACAGCGCTTCAAATTCTGGATGCTGCGTGACTGAAGCCCCTAGCAATCCCAAACGGTGGGTCACTTGTAAACCGCGATCGATCGCCGGAATCAGCGAAGCTTCCAAGCTAGCGGCTCTAAAGGGCAGCGTTAGGTAGCTAGCGAGGCAAAAGCGGCACATTTCTGGGCAGCTACGCACTACCTCAACCATATAGATGTTTTCCCAGGCCGCTTTTTCAGTCACAACTGTAGAAGCCGACAGGGTATTGCCGCGATAGGTTTGCTTCTGCACCTGCGCTGGAATTGCAGCGTCTAGCGGCTGAATGGACTGAATAGCGCCATCGGGGCGATCGTAGGTGATCTCATAGAGGCTAGGGACATAAATACCAGGAATCTGAGCTAAATGCCGGAGTTGAGTGGAGCGATCGGCTCGGCGCACCGCTTTGTAGGATTCGATAAATTCCCCTAGCAGCAGTTCCCCATCTCCTAACAAAATGAGATCAAAGAAATCTGCGAAGGGTTCAGGGTTGGCCGTCAAAACGGGGCCGCCACCGAAGATCAGGGGATGGTGGGACGTGCGATCGCTTACCCGAATCGGAATCTGCAAAGATTCCAACAGGCTTAAAATGTTGGCATAGCCTAGCTAGCAGGAGAGAGAGAAACCCAGCAGCTCTGGCGCATGGGGCAGTGGCTCATGCAGGTCTGTAAATAGACGGCTGACCTGCACATCGCTACGAGTCGCCAGAGTTGCCCACACCACCTGATAGCCCAAGCTCGTGATGCCGACACTGTATTCATTAGGAAAGGCAAAAATTGTAGCGATCGCCTCTTCCTGAGGGGCAGCCGGACTAAACAAGAGGCGTTCAGAGTCAAAAGCAGAGATTGAAGGCATCTAAAGAAAGAAGTTCAAGAGAGTGGAGCACGCATGAAGCGTTAGGGCAAAGTAAATCTGGCGAAACCTTAAAATCTCAGTAAGCTATGCCCAGCTTAACATTTGACCTTCCAACTGTTGGAGCAGCGCTCTCTACAGATCCGCATTCCTTCGGAATCTAGCTAAAGCTTTGGTGTAATAAATAAGGCTGAAGTTCACGATATACACCGTAGGTTTTTATAAATTTTTCATATAAACCTTATGTATGGGGAAATAAATATGCTAAATCCATAACATATTTCTTTACTTCCTTTAATTTAATATAAATACGAGTCAGGAAATTGCTAAGTATTTATATGAATTCAAAATATTAAAGAGGATAAACGCAATTTAACATAAAGTTTTCAAGAAGACTTCCGGCGCACTGAAGAAGCGCTGAGGTTGAAAGCACCGAGTTGAAACAATCCTTGGGACGTGTCAATCGTTACTCTCTCCTTTCTAGGCCTCCTAAGCGCGAGTGAACTTAGGCTGCAATCTGCAGCAGTAGGTACTTTCCAAATCTCCCCTATTCCCAATATTCTTTGAGTGATGCTCATTAATTTATACAAAACTTACATAAAGTCGTTCGCCAATCTCTTATCTGGATTTGAAAACAGATTACTGTTGAGAACAGATTTTGAGAGCAGGTGCTTCTATAGCTGCGCCCTTGAGCGGAGGCGATCGCTCGATTCTGATGGGTGTCATATTGCTGAATCGAGGCCTAGGTAAGTGGGTCAATTACCTGTCCCGAATAGTTTGGAGTTCAGGTCAATCTTTAGAGCCGAGAAGGTTGGATTATGGTGAAGCCACTAGATGAGAAATATGGAACGTTTGTCCCGTTCTCAGAGCGATTTACAGATGGCAATGCTCCTTTTGCCGAACCGCGCAAGCTTGAAGCAGACTGTCTGCTAGAAAAGGCAGTTGAACAATATCAGATCCGCAATTTTCAAGCGGCGCTCAAGACTTTTCAACAGGCGCTGGATACCTACCGCGAGCTAAAAGACTTGCAGGGCAAAGGGCGCTGCCTGGGAGGACTAGGGCTAATTTACTATGCTCTGGGCAACTACCCTGAGGCGATCGCCTGCTCTCACCAAAGTCTGACCATTGCTTGCCAACTCAAAGACTACCCCACTGAACGTCAAGCGCTGAGCAACTTGGGCAACTCTTATCGCCATCTCGAAGACTACGGCAGAGCGCTGGACTACAAGCAGCAGAGCCTTGCTGTGGCACAACGGACAGGCGATCGCCGCGCTGAGATGGCAGCCCTCAACAACTTGGGCATGGCACACAAAGCCATGAACGACTGCCCTCAAGCAATTTACTACTACCAAAGAAGCCTGACCATCGCCCGCGAACTCGGCGATATTCAGGTCGAGGGGCAGGTGCTACGCAATCTGGGCAATGCCTATCATGCCATGTCAAACTACGCCCAAACGGTGGCTTGCTATGAGCAACTGCTGGCGATCGCCCGCCAAAGCCCCAATCGCCAAACCGAAGCTCAAGTTTTGAAAAATCTGGCAAGCGCCTGCTACACGCTAGGCGATCAACCCAGAGCGATTGCCTACCAGCAGCAGCGGCTAGCGATCGCCCGCCTTTTGGGAGATGCGCGCACTGAAGAACAGGTGCTGGAAAGTTTGGCCGTTTTGCATGAAGGTCTAGGTGACTACGAAAAGGCGATTCAGTATTATGAGCAGCGGCTGAGCGTTGTCAAGACGCTGCAAGATGCCCGGTTAGAGCAACAGGCTCTGACAAACCTCAAGACGGCCTGTTGTGCCATTGGCGACTTTTCGAGAGCGCGTCGATACTAAGTTGGTAAATCTTAAATTTTGTGGACTTTACAGCAGTGCGATCGCATTTTTGCGCCAGCCCCCTGGCCTTTCATACTGGAATTTCACACTCAATCTTTAGACTCGCTCTAGACTTGATTTGCAGACTTGCAGAGAACCCACTTCTCCCCTAAAAGCCTCGCTCCAAAAAATAATCTGCACTTCATACAGTTGAGAATTACTATAGCCATAGCCAAGCGGGTCAGGTCAGGGACATTTTTGCAGGAGCGCATCCCTCAAAAACCTCCCGACGCACAAGGCAAAGGCCATACATATTCCAATGGATATAGGGGTTGAGCGATGCTGTTTAGTGATCTGCCTAGTAACCTAACGCGCTATCCCTATGCTTCTGGGCGACGCGTAATCATGGGTCAGCGCCATGCGGCTGCCACGAGCCAATCTCTAGCGACGCTAGCAGGAATGGAGATGTTTTGGGCGGGCGGCAATGCTGTTGATGCAGCGTTGGCAATGGCGATCGCCCTGACGGTGGTTGAACCCACCTCTAACGGCATTGGCTCTGATGCCTTTGCGATCGTCTGGGAAGGAAAACCGCATGGCTTGAATGCCTCAGGCAAAAGCTCTCACAGTTTGCAGGTTTCAGCCTATGAGGGTTTAGAGGCTATGCCGCAGTTCGGCTGGTCTTCTGTCACAGTTCCCGGTGCGGTATCTTCCTGGCGATCGCTTTGGGAGCGTTGGGGCAAGCTACCCTTTGAGCAACTTTTTGCCCCTGCCATTCGCTATGCCGAAGAAGGCTTTCCCGTCTCTCCAGAGACAGCCAGGGCATGGCAGGCCGCAGAGGCGCTGTTTGTGCCGCTGACCGCCCCGGAGTTTCAGCCCTTCAAACAGGTGTTTTTTCAGGGCGATCGTGCCCCCAGGGCGGGAGAGATTTGGGCAAGTCCTGCTCATGGCGCAACGCTGCGAGAGATTGCCAGCACAGGCGGCGAGAGCTTTTATCAAGGCAGTTTGGCACAGCGCATGACTGATTTTGCGGCAGATACGGGCGGCACCCTCACCCCCGCAGATTTTGCCGAGCATCAGCCACTCTGGGTCGAGCCAATTTCCACCACCTATCGAGATTTGACGCTGTGGGAAATTCCACCCAACGGTCAGGGCATCGCGGCCTTGATGGCGCTCAACATTCTAGAAGGATTTGAGTTGGCTCGCTATCCCAGAGATTCAGTTGAGAGCTTTCATCTGCAAATTGAGGCGATGAAATTAGCGTTTGCCGATGTGCATCAACAGGTAGCAGACCCCAGCTTCATGAAGGTTTCGGCGGCTGAGCTGTTAGACAAAGCCTATGCCGCCCAGCGCAGACAAGAAATGGGCGATCGCGCCATTATCGCGCATCCCCCCATTCGCAAAGGCGGTACCGTCTACCTAGCCGCTGCCGATCAAGATTTAATGGTTTCCTTCATTCAATCCAACTATGAGGGGTTCGGCAGCGGCATCCTGGTTCCTGGTACAGGCATTGCCTTACACAATCGTGGGATGGGCTTCTCGCTTCAGCCTGACCATCCCAACTCCATTGCGTCCGGCAAACGTCCTTTTCATACGATTATTCCAGGTTTTTTGAGCCAAGGCGCACAGCCTTTAGGCCCTTTAGGCGTCATGGGTGCTCACATGCAGCCCCAAGGCCACCTGCAAATGGTGGTGAATCTGATGGATTATGGCCTGAATCCCCAGGCAGCACTGGATGCCCCCCGGTGGTACTACACCACAGGTCAATCGGTGCTGCTAGAGCAGTCGGTGCCGCGATCGCTAGCGCTAGGGTTGAGCGATCGCGGTCATGCCGTACAGGTAATGGCCGAAGCTCGTCCTTTTGGCAAAGGGCAAATGATTTTGAAGCAACATGGGGTGTTGATAGCCGCTTCTGAACCCAGAGCCGATGGACTGGCATTGGCAGGGTAAAGATATTCGTACCCCGTACAAATCACCTTGCCGAAGGCTAAGTCGATCGACTAGGCTAGGCTCAAAATTCTTTGTACTCAGTGAGCTTTTATGCAACCCAAGGTTTTTGCTGCTGTTGCCTTTGCGGCTATTGGTGGAATCGTGAGTTTTGGGGAGATGCCTGCGATCGCCTTTCCTCCTGCTGTTGAGCAAGTCTTGGCACAGGCGCAGGGGCAAACCTATCGTGAGCCAAGCGGATTATTTGAAATCTCTTTTCCGGCGGGTTACACCTACGAACAGACGGGTAGCGGCATCGCCTTTACCTCAACCGACGAGAGGTTTGGCGGTTCTGTAGACTATGGCTCGGCGCAAGGCAACGTGATTGGTCTAGAGCAACTGGAGGCTTCCCTCAAGTCAGAGTATGAACAGCGGCTCTCTGACCTAGTATGGCAAGGCTCTTCACCCCAGCCCGATGGCAGCTTGCGCATCGACTGGACAGGCCGCGACGCTCAAGGCAATGCGTTAGATGCCGTTTCTTTTGTTGAGCAGCGGGGCGATACGATCTTTATCCTCAACTTATTTGGGGTGAATGCTCCTTACCAGGACTACAACGCCGATGCTGAGGTGATCGTCGGCAGCTATCGGGTCAAGCAAGCCTCTGCGAATGCAAATTCTCTCAGCCAACTCGTTCCGACCAGTAGCTTACTCTCTACTGCACCTGTGAGCAGCGATCGCCTAACCCAAGAGCCGAATTACAGCAATTTTTAATTGCTGAAGCCATAGAATTTTTGTTGTGTGCCCTGCTCCGCGCGGCACACAACAAAAACTCTAAACATATCCAAGCGCGAAGCGCTGTAAGTGAAAATGCTGAAGCGATTCATCATTGAATAAGAAGTAGGGGCAGAGGTGCGGAGCGTCTCTGCCCCCAGTTTTTGATATTCAAATTAAGCAGGGCAAGCACCGCACCTTCAAGAACATCGATCGCTAAAAATGGGAGCTGGCCAGATTCCAGTGTCATCATAAAGAAGCGCTCTGAAGCGATGTTCTGTTTGTTGAAGTTAAGGGTTGACGCTTGCTCATGAATGTTTTAGAAGCAGTTGACCTGCAAAAGATTTACCGCAATCGTCAAAAAACTGTTGCTGCTGTTCAAGAAGTTTCTCTGACGCTCGCCGCCAAAGAAGTGCTGGCCTTCCTGGGCCCCAATGGCGCAGGCAAAACCACCACGATTAAAATGATCGCCGGACTGATTTTGCCCGATCGCGGCAGCGTTAGGATTGCCGGACGCGACCCCCACCGAGAACCTAAAGCGCTGCGATCGCTAGGGGCGGTGCTAGAAGGCAATCGCAACGTCTACTGGCGACTCACCCCCGAAGAAAATCTAGAATATTTTGGCGTTCTGCGGGGGCTAACGCGGCAGGTGGCGCGGCAGCGTGCCCAAGTCCTGCTAGAGCGGTTCGACCTAATGGACAAACGCCAAAGCCAAGTGCAAAAGCTGTCGCGAGGAATGCAGCAAAAGTTAGCGATCGCCGTTTCCCTGATTCACGATCCGCAGTTGCTGCTGCTCGATGAGCCGACTCTAGGACTGGATGTAGAGGCAACCGCCAGCGTCAAGCAGCTAGTCCGCGAAATTGCGGCTGAAGGACGCGCCATCCTGCTCACCACCCACCAGCTCGATATTGCCGAAGAATTATCCGATCGCGTCGCTATCATCAATCAGGGCAAAATTGTCATCGAAGAACCCACTTCAGAGCTGATTCGACAATTCTCAGGGACTGCCTACCGGATCGAGCTAGAGCAAGAGTTAGATGCCGATCGCGCCTATAAGATCGGGGCTTTGGGTGCCGTGATTGAAGGCAATCGCGTGGCTGTCCATGAGGTTAGTTTGCTCTATCCGATTCTGGAGATTTTGAAGCCGCTGCCGCTAGTCCGTCTGGAGAAAGACCGGGCAAACTTAACAGAAATTTTCTTGAAGCTCGTAGGTAAAAATGCTATTTGAACTATTCATGGCGGAGTTGAGACGTAGCTTCATTCAGTCCACTCGCTACTCGGCTGAAATCATTGGCGGCATTGTCGGGACTACCATTATTTTCTATGGGTTGTTTTTAAGCACCCGTTATGTCGCCGGAGGGGGCTTTCAGTTTGGCGATCGCTTTGACTCGATTATCATCGGCTATGTTCTCTGGACGTTAATGATCTTTATCCAGGGGAGTATCTCAGGCAATCTCCAAGACGAGGCCAGAACTGGAACTTTGGAACAGGTATTTCTCTCTCCCTATGGTGCATCTCAGGTATTTTTATGCCGAGCGATCGCCAGCCTGTTTATCAATTTGGTAATCAACATCAGTATTCTGCTCGTCATCATTGGGCTAACTGGAAGTAACCTCAGCTTTCCGCTAATCCTGTTCCTGCCGCTGCTGACGGTTTTGTTGGGAGCCTACGGCTTGTCTTTCATCATGGGGTCATTGGCGCTGATTCTGAAGCAGGTGCAGCAAGCCCTGAGTATTTTTCAGTTTGGACTCCTATTTTTGTTCACTGCTCCTGTAGAGAGTTGGTCGGGCGGGCTACGGATTTTGGGCTACTGCCTGCCTATGGCTCCGGGGGCAGGTTTGCTGCGCGATGTCATGGCGCGGGGAGAAGGGCTAGATGGGGGCAGATGGGCGATCGCTTTGCTCAACGGGGTTGTTTACTTCAGTCTGGGCATGCTGCTGTTTCGTTGGTCAGAGCGAGAAACCAAGCGACAGGGTAAGCTGGGCGGCTATTAAGCTGGCTCTCCCGCGCTTATCTTCCTAACAAATTGGGAATGCCTTCGCAGCCGCCGGGGATGGTTTCGCGCGTTGCAGAACCGCCCCAGGCGCAGCAGTAATAGCGCTGCTCATCAGACATCCGGAGCACATCTGTAAAGTCGGCATCTTCAACTACGGCTCCGGTAAACGCGCCTGTGCCATAGTCAGGGATATCGGCACGCGTGCGGGGGGTGGCAGTTTCAGCCGATCCCCAGAAGAAACGGGTACCCATCAAATCTGCACCGTTTAGGCAAGCCTCGCAGAGAATGGTGCGAATCAGCTTGGTTTTTACCAGATCGCAGCGGCTGAGGTTTGCATAGATTAAATTAATGTCGCTGAGATCTGCCCAGCGCAAGTCTGTGCCAGAAAGATCGGCACCTGCCAGCATAATGCCTAAGTCAATTACCCTGGTTCCAGCTACCCGATCCTCAGCATAACTGCCAGATCCGTCTAGAATGGCTCGTCCTAAGCGGCGATCGCGTCTGAGTGGGGTTAAAAGCAGCGATCGAGATAGGAAGCGAAGCACTTTGGCTTTTCCGTTAGAATCGACGCTGCTGAGAATGGCGGCAGTCCGTCCAGCCGCGATCGCCCGCTCTAGCGGCAGATCTTCTAGCAAACCCTCCTCATCCAACACCAGTTCCGAGATGCCCTGAAAATAGGAATCGATCGTTTGCTGCTGCGTAATCAAGTTTTGCTGAATCGTCAGATCTTTGCCAATCACATACTGCCGCCAAGCCACATACACCGCCAAAAGAGCAATCAAGATCTGCCCAACCGCGCCGATGACTTCGCCCGTTGCCCCAATCGCGTCCCAATTTAGCCCCAAATACCAAGCACCCAGCCGAGGGGTAATACCAGAGACTTGGAGCAATCCAATCAAGGCTACGATCAACCCCACAATGCTGATACTGATGAGGCGCTGCTGAGGCGAGAGCAGCTCCATCACGGCTTCTCGAATAGCGCTCCAAATGACTTGGAGTGAAATCAGCAGCGCCACTAACGATCCGGCAAACCCCAGCCAGACGTTACCTGTCGCCATGCCCAAGATTGTCAGGACGATCGCAATCACAATAATCCAGCCGATTACACCGCTAGAAGGCTGAATGCCTTTAGCTGTGCGCAATCTAGCTAACGCTGGAGCACCAGAAATTCCTGAGGGGTGAGGTGCAGGGGCAGGCGGACGGGTACTGCTAATTGCCGATGCTGCATAGGTCTTGAGACCTTTAGCATCTTCAGCCGAGAGTTCGGCTGCTGACTGCAAACCCAGGCTGTTTGAAATATAGCCGTTTGGGTTGCCCTGCGGAGAGGAAGAGGGAGAAGAGTTGGAATCCAGAGACATAGTGGCTTGCTGGCTCAGATGAATCCTTGCCTTAACTAGAATAAAGCCACTTGCCCGTACTGTCTCGTATCCAGCCTTGATCAGTCCGGATTCTGACCTAAGATTTAGATATTTTGCATCAATACTTTTTGAGCATTATTTAACCCGGCTATAAAATCAGCAGCGCCCTTTCTTGAAGCCTTGAAAGAATTCCTGCTAAAGCTCTATGTCGATCGCCTGTGTTGCTTAAGCCTTACCCAAGCACTCGGTGAGATCAAAGGGGGGGCCACCTCTAGACTCACGCTGAATCTGTCCCGATTGCACCGCTGTTTCTAGCTGTTTGAGCGCTGCTAAATCGTGATGTTGATAGCCCTGCATCGATAAAACCTGCCGGAGCAAAGCTTCAGATGCCACACTCAGGCAACCCGTCTGAAAAGCAGATTGAATCAGGCAGTTAATCATTGGGGGGGGAGGGACTCAGAGGGCAAACTAGGGCTTTACAGAAGCTTCATCAGCTACCCACCTAGTTTGCTCGATCGCCCACCTCAACATGCTGATACAGATCATCTGAGCTAAGTGATTCAGGCAACATAAAACTGTGACTCAAATCACATTTGTCCCACTCTATCTATGCATAGAGACAGATCTATCAAAAAGTACAATTGATTTTTATTTCGGTACGACCAAAATTTTCCCTGCTATGGCTCAAGCTACTTTGCCTGAAGCCCAGCGCAACGAGTCAATAATGCCAGCCGATCGCCTTCAGGTAGTACCTCAGGCTTTGAGAGCGATCGCGAAAAATCCATTTGATCAAGGAAATTCTCAGATCTGCGATTTTATTTAGAGCAAATTTATCATCCAGAGCTAGTATTATCTGAAACTTGTGTGGATTGGACTCCCGTAAGGAGGACGCGATCGCTGATGGAGTGGGGAGAGGAAACTAATGGCTAATTTAGAAAGTTCTTGGGAAGCTTCGGTGGTCAAGCTGGCGCAAACGGGAAATTTGCGTGCGATCACGTTTTGGTTAAACCGCTATCTTGTCCCGCAGGGGCTTTGTGCGCAGGTGGCTCTAGTTTCTCCAGGAGAGTGGCCAGACAGACCCGCAGGAGGACTGACCATCCGCATCGTCTGCCATCGGCTACCCGATTGCGATCGCCTGGTTCACTTTTTGCGGCAGCGATTTTTGGAGCTGAATTCTGAGATCATTCATGACCTGCACATTACGGCTCAGCGGGTTGGGTCGCCGGAGCTGCTGTGGGAGCGATCGGTTGCTCTTCGCTTTGCAGTGCAGCCTCAGCCAAGCCAGCCTCAGTCAAGCCAGCCTCAGCCAAGCCAGCCCCAAGCTTTGGTTAGGCAACCTGCTTCTGTCTTGGCGGCCTCAGTGGGCGCTGAACCCGCCCAGCGATCAACAGCGCGGATACCCATTCAATTTATTCCCCGTCCCATACCCAGAAATCAACCCGCTCCCAGATCTTCAGCCCATCAAGGCCAGCCGATCGGCAAAAAGCGTTTGAAGAAGCCGATGAAGCGGAAAGTTTCATCCTCAGGCCAAGTTGTATCTTCAGCCCATAGAGGCAAAGCTCAGGGACGGCGCTATAACTGGAAAACTAAAGTGCTTTATCCTGCGGTTGACCATGTGCTCGACTGCGCAGATGATCTCAAAGCTGTGACGGCAAGAACCGTTTACCGATCGCAATATTGGTTAAAGCGGCAATCACCTGAAGTGCGATCGCTGTTAATTGGCGGTTCTGTGGCCTCGATCGTAGCAGTGGGATGTGGCTTACAGGTTTTGAGTCAGTATGTGGGCGCTCCATCAGGCGATCTGTGGCAAGCGACTCTGCGGCAGGCAACCCCGGCTGACCATAAACAGATAGATCAATCCGGTACAGTGCAAGCCGCTCTAGAACGGATTCCAGTCATTCGGCAGGCGGTGCAGAATCCTCAAGATCCGTCAGTGACGCTCGTCTTTGCAGAAAATGCGGCGCTGGGTCAAGGTTCTGGCATCGCGGCCTATCAGCAAGCAGATTTGCTGATGAGTAATTTAGAGAACCCGATAGCTGCCCCTGTTTCTGTATCGACTAACTCCAGCCCTACAGCAGCTTCTTCTACAGATTCAACAGCCCCAGATTCAACAGCCTCCCTGGGCGTAGCGACTAAAGCAATGGCGACCAAAGCGATCGCCTTGGCTTCAGCAGAGCCATCTGCCACCTTAGATACGGTAAATGACGTGCCTTCTGAAGCAGCCGCGCAAGAGAGTATTGCAGCCTTGGGCAGTGCGGCAGGCTACATGAGCGCTGAGGCTGAAGTCGTAGCAGAGACAGAAGCGGCTGAGTTTCTACCGAGCACCACCCTGACTCTGGAAGACTTGCAGCAGCATGGGGTTGATTTAGTGAATTTGGCAACCGATCGCCTGATGGCAAGCGAAACAGACTTACCTCAAACGCTAAATCTGTTGAGTCAGCAGTCAATTTATGCTGTGGGAGCAGGGCAAAGTCAGCAAGAAGCCCGTCGTCCCCAGGTGTTTGACATCAAGGGTCAAAAGATCGCTATCTTGGGGTACTCTGATTCCGAATTGCACACAGCCACCAATCAGAAGGGAGGGCTGAACCCTAGTCTGAATAGCCAAATTGAAGCCGATATCAAAGCCTTGCGCGATCAAGTCGATTGGGTGATTGTCAGCTATCACTGGAGTCAGGCAGACCAGGCTGACCCAGCAGAAGCACAAATTACCCTATCCCAAGCCGCGATCGACCACGGTGCAGATCTGGTGGTGGGCTATGCACCCCAGGTAATGCAAGGAGCCGAAATCTATGGTGGACGGGCGATCGTCTATTCCTTGGGAAATCACATTGGCAGCCGCATCGATCAAACAACTTACAACACAGCAGCGCTCAAGGTGACGCTGCAAGATCGAAGAATGCAGGTGGAATACTTGCCGATTCAAGTTCAGCAAAATCAGTCAACGATCGCTGAAGGCGAATCTCTCGATCAAATTACGCGGTATCTGCAACAGGCCTCTAGCTTGTTTGATCACCCGCTGCGATCGCCCCTCACGCTCAATGCCCGTCTGCGCGTTTCTCTGCCCATTGCACCTGATGCCGAGATGCCGACCGATCCTTTTTTAGACGCTCCTAAGGATCACGAACTAAACCAAACCCGATAAGTTTTCTGGAAGTGCCGCGCCTCCAAAAGCTCCTGCAAAAACGATTACAGGTTAATTAATTTGCGATCCGCCATAGCCATGACTCTTGGGACGTTTTTGTGTGCGTATGGAGCGCAGCCACAAAAATGTCCCCGTCCTGGCAATTGTGACTATAGCGATAAGACCACAAACCAAGATGAGGTTTTGTCATGATTTTTCGTGATGTAAGCTTTGCCTACCTCACAAAAAATCATGACCTTTTGGATGATGGCTCAGGCGCTACCATTACTCACTAAATCCACGGCTCTTTAAATCCACTACCATCAGAGAAGGTATTGAGTTAAAAGATCCATGCAATTTATTGATCAGGCGGAAGTTGAAGTTCAGGGTGGTAACGGGGGCGATGGACTTGTGGCTTTCCGCCGAGAAAAATATGTCCCTGCGGGTGGGCCATCGGGCGGCAATGGTGGGCATGGCGGTTCGGTAATTTTTGTGGCGGCAGAGCGGCTGCAAACCCTGCTCGACTTTCGATATGCTCGCGTATTTAAAGCCGATGATGGCGAACGTGGGGGTTCCAAGAATATGACTGGCGCTTCAGGAGACGATCGCATTGTCGAGGTTCCCTGTGGCACAGTCATTTACAATGCCGAAACCAACGAGATCTTGGGCGACCTAATAGAGCCAGGACAGACGCTTTGTGTGGCCAAAGGCGGCAAAGGTGGGCTGGGCAACAAAGCTTTTCTGAGCAACCGCAATCGTGCACCCGAACGGGCACTCCCCGGCATTCCGGGAGAAGTCTTTTCGATTCGGTTAGAGCTAAAGCTATTGGCAGAAGTGGGCATTATTGGCTTACCCAATGCAGGCAAATCGACTCTGATTTCGTCACTATCGGCAGCTCGTCCCAAAGTAGCCGATTATCCCTTTACCACCTTGGTGCCTAACTTAGGCGTAGTGCAAAAGCCAGATGGAGACGGAACAGTGTTTGCCGACATTCCAGGGCTGATTGAAGGGGCGCATCTAGGCACTGGCCTGGGGCATGACTTTCTGCGGCATATTGAGCGCACTCGTGTTTTACTGCATCTCATCGATGTCACTTCAGAAGATCCGATCGCCGCCTACGAAACCATTCAGGCCGAACTCGTTGCTTATGGGCGCGGATTAGAAAACCGTCCTCAACTCATAGGCATCAACAAAGTCGATGCGCTACTCTCGGATGACCCCTTACCAGAGACGATCGCCGCTCAGCTTCGCCAGCTGACTTCAGCGCCTATTTTTGTGATTTCAGCCGTTGCCCGTACCGGGCTAGAGCCAATGCTGCAAGAGGTTTGGCGGATTCTAGAGGCTCAAAATCAGGCAGAAGCCGCCATCTTAGAGGCAGAGGCCGCAGACAACATCACCGCAGAAGCAGCCGCAGCCTCCATTTTTGCGACGCGATCGCCCCTTTAGTCTCTTTTAATGACAGAAGTTAGGAAGCCGTTGACGCAAAGCCGTTGACATAGAATGTCAACGGCTTTGCGTGCTAACCAACTAAATTCAACTCAGGATGCAAGATTCCTTCCAAGATCGAAGCCGGACGCTGCTTGTGCTTCCAGGCAAAGGCATGGCGGAAAGCCGCATCTTGGCAGGCTTTTAGCTCCTCAAAGCCGATAATGTCGTAGGTGAGCAAATTCTCATACTCAAACGGCAGTCTGACATTGTGCAATCCAGCATTATCGGTGCAAATGGCAATATCGACACCTGCATCTAGACAGCGATCGAACACAACCTTAAGCTGATGCAGGCTCTCTAAGGTTCCAGTCTTAGTGTATGTCGTAGGACAAACCTCCAAACACTGACCTTCCCGCGCAATCTGAGGCAGCAACTCAGGATAGAGCAGCGGAATTTGAATACCATGTCCAATCCGCATCAGATAGGGAAGCAGTTCGGGATAGCAGCCCTCCGTGGTTTCGTAGAGATGCCCGGTAGTGTTAAGCCCTAGCGATCGCGCATAGGCATATAGCTCCACAAATTCATCCAGCCGAGCGCGGTAGTGAGCATCACCTCCTGCGACATCAATGCCGCAAACATATTGATTGGCATCGGCAGCTAAATCAACGATCGCCTTATTTACCTCATAGGGCAGGCGAGAGTGCATACATAAGATTTGGCTAGTAACGATGGGATATTCAACGGCTTGGCTAGCCTGACCCACGGTTTCGACAATTTCAGCCATCTGATCAATCCGCTCAGTCTGGCTCAGATGCTCTGGCGTGCGCAAATAGGGGGTGTAGCGCAGCTCTAGATAGGCCAAGTTTTCAAACACATAGGCACCACGAATCAGACGATAAATAAAGTAGGGCAGTGTTTCTTGAGTCTGAACTTTTTCAACGATCGTATGCAATTCCAGATATTCATCTAGGGTTTTGCGGGGACGAGTGTAGAAATCCTCGAAAGCCTCATAGCTATCGAAAGGTTCGGCGACACCTGCCTGATTGCGCTGAAAGTAGCGCCATAGCACGCGAGGCACTACGGAACCCCCTAAATGACGATGCAATTCTGCGTATAGAGCCACAAAAACCTCTGTTGGTGAGTCAATTTTGGGTTAATTAAGTTACTACAAGTCAGCGACGCTGCTTCGCCGTGATGCTGCAATCATTTCGTTTCAGCCAAGATATTTCAGCCGAAATAGTTTAAAAAGATGTTTCAGAGGAGATCTTCAGGAAGATCAGCAGCCGATCGACGAAGCGGAACTCCATGGGGTTTTAAATTCTTTACAGCATATCAGTAGGTTAATTAGCCCTACTTCATATAAGTATAGACAAATTGCCTGTAAGCGAAGTTCGCCTCCCCTCAAAAGCGGGTTCAAGCTTTGCAAAGCGATCGCTATGGCTAAAGAGTCTTTCTCACTCTGATTTCTTGCCTAAAGTTCACAAAGCTCTAGCTGCTTGCAGTCCTGAGTAGCTGCGTAGCTGCCCGCGCAAGGGTCATGGTCTTGATTTTTTGAGCGCTATCCACGTCAAAAGTCTCCAACCCTCAGAAAGCATGGTTGAATAGGGCTAAAACTCAAACTCTTGTAGGGTCGTAGCCATTATGCTGATCCCGGCTATGAGAAGCCCAATTATGAAAAGCTCAATTATGAAAAATAAGCGTGTGAAAATCCAGTCGTTAGGGCTGGCAGCGATCGTTGGACTGATAGGACTCGCCTACCCCTCCACAACTCTGGCACAATCTACGCCAGAGCCACTTACGCCCAATTCACTTTCGCCCAACTCACTCTGGTATAACTGCCTGACTCGTGAGGTGTGGACACCCGCAAAGCGAGCTTGGTGCCAAAAAGTTGAGATGCTAAGGAACGCTACCTACACGATTCCGCAAAATCCATCCTACGTTACGCCAGAGATGATCCCAGTCAAGCTGACCAATGGCCGATACGAAGATGCAGCTCGGCAGTTCTCCCTAACTTTCGCAACGCAGCGAGGGACAATTTTATTCGGCGATTTAAATGGCGATCGCCTTGAGGATGCCGTCAGTTTGCTGACTCTGAATACAGGCGGTTCGGGTGTGTTCACTTATCTTGTCGCTTCAGTGAACCAAGATGGCGCGCTAAAACCCTCAATTCCGGTACTGTTGGGCGATCGCATCCAGTTTCAGTCAATGGCGATCGAGTCAGGCAAGATTAACGTCAGCATGGTGACTCAAGGCCCCAACGACCCCATGTGTTGCCCCACACTGGCTGTGACTCATAGCTTTACCTTGCAATATCAGCTTTTACCAGAGCCTTAAGATCTTCACAGAAAAGACTTGAAGAACTGTTTTGAGATCATGCGACTCCGCCACAGACTCTCAAAACAGTTCTTGGTTTTAGTTTCGTCAGGAGCCTTAGCTTCTTTGAAAAACAGGCAGCATCACAGTAAACACTGAGCCTTCAGCAACTTTGCTCTTAACCGCAATTGAGCCACCGCAGCGCAAGAGAAGCTGTTGCACGATCGACAAACCTAAGCCCGATCCGCTGGAGTCTTCTCCCGCAGCAATGCGCACCCGGTAGAAGCGATCGAAAATTTTGGGCAGATCGGCTTGGGCAATGCCAATACCCGTATCGCGAAACTCAATTTGCACATAGTCACCCAGCTCTTTGGCGCGAACCCACACCTGCCCCGAACTGGCTGTAAATTTAATGCTGTTGTGCAGCAGGTGAATCACAATTTGCTTCAGCCAAGGGCTAAAGCAAGAAACAGCCGACAGATCTTCTGGAATGGTGTAGCCCAGCATAATGCCTTTTTCTTGTGCTAACGGCTGGTAGGTGCTTACAACACCCGGCACTATATCCGATAGTCGCAGAGATTCCATCGGAACTGACTCGACTGTGCTTTCAATCTGCACCAGATCCAAAACGCTGGTGATGAGAGAGCTTTGGCGATCGCACTCTTGGCTCAGCATATCCATATACCTTTGGCGCTGAGGTGGCTTGATACTGGGCGAGTTCAGCAACGAGAGCGCTGTTTTCATGCTAGTCAGCGGCGTGCGCAACTCTTGCCCCATAATTTTGATGAACTCATCTTTTTGCTGAATGGTGTTCAACAACTCCTCATTTTCCAGGCGCAGCGCAGAAACCCCTTCAGACTGCCGTCGATGCGTCGCACTGCTGCGCCAAATATCTTCCTGCCGCTGAATCTGCTTTACCAGAAGGTTGCCTAGCAAGATGGGGTTAAGCGTTGTGATGCCCCCCGTCTCCACTAGCTGCTCCCAAGAGATTAATAGCTTTGTCAGCTCATCGCTCGATTGGGTTTCGGGTTGACCAAAGCAAATGGCACGATTAATTCCGTCTAGCACCTGTTGCAGCGTAGTAGCTTCAAACGTACAGAGTCCCAAAAGCGGATGCTTTTGCTCTAAGACATCCTCGCTAGACAGCGGTAGTTTGGTCATCTTTTCCGATCGCCCTAGCTCAACTTTAGGCTGCCCCGATCGAGGGCGATGCGCTAAAACTAACCCATAAAACTCAGGTGCCGTAACCAGCAAAAAATATTCACGTTTGAGCTGACTTTCGGCGGCTAAAGGCAGAGTGTAGACCTGTGAGCCTTCTGGGGCTTCAGCGATCGGCTCTTTGTAGTTCTGAGCTAAGGCTTGTTCTAGAGCCAGGTCGGTTACTTCTAGATTATTTTCTGCCAACTCCCAAGGCAAAGCACTCGGAGATTTCGCTTTTGCTTTTTTGCCTTTGCCTTCCTCTTTCTCTAAATCTGGTTGCGTCTGCAAGTTGTACAGTCGGTAAGGCGCTGTAGCCGACTGACAAAAGCGCTGAATCTCGTTCTGCCAAACATCACCCTTGGGCAGCTTTAGCCAAATTGTTGCTGCAATGTTTTGTTCAACTAATAAATCAAAAACTAGCCCCACCATCGACTTAAAAGTTGTTGGGCTAATTTTCAGGGGTTCGGAGGCAGGCGAAAACCCCGTGGCTAATTCATAAAGGGACGCATCAGGAGAACGAGAAAGGTTCATAAGAGTATATTTTCAGGGAAATGAATATGACGCTCAATGGTGGTGATAATGCCCCTAATTCTATCTAATACCGTTTTTTCCGAAAATTATGAATCTGTCGGGAATTGGTTCATTTCGCTATGGTTTTTTGGAGAGCATCGGTAGGGGAAACATGCTCAAAAAATTAGCCTTGATGCTCCTGATGCTGAGGATCGAAAATTAACCTGTAATAGTTTTTTTTAGAAGTGCCGCGCGGCACTTCTAAAAACTGTTGGGTTTTATTTCATCCATGACCTTTAAGGAGAAATCGCCTCTATATCGACTCCATGTAGAATTGACTCCATGCAGAATCAACCCTACACAGACTGAGCAGCCTGCGTTAAGCGTTGAGCCAGGGCACTGCGAGCTTGCTCTCGATCGTCAAAGTGAACTTTTTCAGTACCTAGAATCTGATAGTCCTCATGACCTTTACCCGCAATAAGCACGCCATCACCGGGTTTTGCTGACAAAATGGCTGTGCGAATAGCCTCAGCCCGATCGCCAATAACCGTTGGGTTAGCACTGGCAGGAATTCCCGCCAGGATATCTTGCAAAATGCGCTCAGGGTCTTCGGTGCGAGGGTTATCAGAGGTAACGATCGCCCAATCCGACTGATGAGCCGCAATACCGCCCATTAAAGGACGCTTCGTGCGATCGCGATCGCCACCACAGCCAAACACGCAGATCATGCGACCTGAAATAAACGGTCGGGCGGCTTTCAGCATATTTTCCAGGCTATCGGGCGTATGGGCATAGTCTACGATGACGCTGATGTCTTGATTGGCTTGAAGCTGCACTTGTTCCATTCTGCCGGGAACGCCCGTAAACTGAGGCAGCGCTTGCGCCAAAGTTGCCAAATCCACCCCCAGGTGCAGCGTTGCCCCTGCAGCCGCCAGCAAATTTGCGAGGTTAAACTGACCCACCAGAGGCGAGTGAAAGGCTGTGTCTCCTTGCGGACTGTGCAAAATACCGCGTACCCCTTCTGGTTCATAGACCAAATCGCTCATCCACAAATCAGCGCTCGAATTTTCAACGCTGTAAGACCAGACTTTTTCGGCAGGGAGGCGATCGATCAACCTGCGCCCGTAGGCATCATCCAGGTTCACAACAGCCAACCCCTTGAGGTAATCCGGGTGAAACAGCAAAGCCTTCGCTTCAAAGTAGTCTTCTAAATCTTTGTGATAGTCCAAGTGGTCTTGGGTCAAGTTGGTGAATACTGACACTGCAAAAGGACACCCCCAGACGCGCCCCTGTGCCAAAGCGTGGGAACTCACTTCCATGACAGCAAACCGACAGCCCGCATCCACCGCTTCGCTCAGGTGAGCCTGCAAATCTGGGGCAAAAGGGGTTGTGTGAACGGCAGTCTGTTGATGCCCTGCCCAACGGCTATAGAGCGTGCCAAACAGGGCAGTCGTCTGCTGCGTCTGATTCAGCAAGAATTCGATCAGATGGGTGGTAGTTGTTTTGCCATTTGTGCCCGTCACACCCACCAGCGACATCTTTTGCCCTGGATTATCGTAGAAGCTAGCAGCAACCTGGGCACAGGCGCGAGACATATCGGCATAGGCCACGACACAAGCATTGTGGTCAGCAGCATCCGCCAAGGTTTTTTGTGCGGCCGAGGGCGATACCAAGGCTGCAATGGCTCCAGCAGCGATCGCACTTGCCCAAAACTCACCTCCGTCTACTCTGGTTCCGGGCATGCCGATAAACAGATCTCCAGGCTGACAGGCGTGAGAATTGGTTGCCAATCCCCTGACTTCTTGATCTAGCGCAGGATGCGGGGGCAGAGATATGGCAGGTAGCGTCGCCAGCAAATCTCTTAGTTTCATGTCAACAACTCCTTATGCCTGTTTTGCTTCAGCCTTTAAGCTTGCGCTCATTTTGCCTCATTTTTTGAAGTTTCCACTAGGGATTTTTGTAAGACTTGCTCAATTTGTCGGACTGATGCGCGTGCAGAAATACGGGGCAGCGGAATTAAAGGGGTATGGGGCTTCTCTGTCTGGGCATCACTCTGCATGCTCATGGCTGGGACAAGGTATAAAACTGGAATTTCATACTGGTAAGCCTGAAACCAATCCTCACGGGTCGTAATATCACGAATTTCTAGCTCTATTGGAGGGTTTTGAACTTGCTTTAGTTTGCTCTGTAACCCTTCGCACAGATGGCAACCGGGTTTGCTGTAGAGGATAAGGTGCATAGTTTCTTCAGAAAACTGCTTGAAAATGTCAACCTATGGAAGGTGAGCAGTTAATTAAACTGCTGATGTGTAGGATTAACAGCACGACTCAGCCTTAAAAAAAATCCCCTATATAGGGGATTTTTGTAGGATATCTAAAAACCTTAAAGCAGAATCACACGCGATTGAGAAGTTCTGCCAAACTTTCTAACTGTACGGCTTTTGCTTTAGAACGCGCATGAGCGATCGCTGAACTCAAATTAGGCATTTCCCGATGACAGTGGGAGCAAAACCAGTAGATGTGACCGTGACGAGCATGGCGCAGTAGAGGTTCTGAACAGCAAGGGCAGTCATTAAGCGTATTCATATATTTATTGCACCAAAAGATTATGAAAATGTTTTGCAGTCACAAAAGTTGCACAGCAAGGCAAGCCTTGCGGCATAAAAGTGTAGATCGAAAAATCAAAATTTTGTAAGGTGGACTACACCGTCACTTTGAAGCCAATTTGCCAAAAACTCCGTGGAATCCATGAAGAATTTGAATGCTGAACTTGGGGTCTTTACAGTTCCGTAGCCATCACCTGTGAGGTATGCAGAAGGAGCAAGAGCGAATTGTTGAACTTAATCGTAAGGCGAAACATATAGAGCCTTTATCCATCCGAAGATTGATCCCTGTATTTTGCCTCTCGCAAACTAAACTCTGTGACTCGATCGCCGCAGACCTATCTCCCAGCAGCCTGCTTCTAATGCCCTCAGTGTAGAGAAGAAATAATTACTGCCGACTAGAGAAAATTTATTTTTAACAATTGTTTTGAAATGCCTATATTTAAGTGATTAAAATTACATTTCAATGCCTAAGGTTACATTTCTGCAATTAAGATAACGTTTCAATGCATTGCTGATTTCTAATGCCACCTATAGATGCTTTTTCATGGCAATGTGAGAAATTCCAGCCTCCTGAAACTCACTCCCATAAGGCTCAAATCCTAACTTTTGGTAGAAGGCCTTTGCATAGGTCTGAGCATTGAGTCGAATCTCTGCAATACCTTGACTATGGGCAAAAGCGATCGCTGCCTGTAAAAGTTCTCTACCAATACCCTGCCCTCGATAAGCAGATAGAACTGCCATCCGCTCTAGCTTGACGCTGTGCCTCTCTAGACCGGGTGCGTCAAGAGAGCGAAGTCGAGCAGTCCCCACAGGCTGTCCTTGTCGGTAGGCCAAGAAATGGGGCGTCAGGTTATCTAATCCATCAAAATCTAGCTCTGGCTCGACACCTTGCTCCTGCTGAAATACTTGGTGGCGAATCTTTTGAATGTCAATCTTCGCGTCCTCAAACGAAACAACCTCAATTCGATCGCTCACTTTGCTTCTCCAACCCCTCTCTCTTGATCTTAAACAATTTACCCACACCACAGACACAGCGAATGCCGCACCCTAGGAGTACGGCATTCCTACCTAAAAGTCTTGAAAGTGTGCTTTGAGAACAAGCTATCGGTCGGTCAGTTATTAACTAACGTGCTTGGACGGGTGGGTTGACGGGTAGAGAGAAACTCTTACCCACGCACTCACCACCCGCCAACGCTTACTAGACTGACCACTAAAGCTGATCTGGATAGTTTGCTTTACAAGTAGACAAAATGCGTTGATCGTTTTCGCTGAGGCTCTCTAAGCGCTGAAATCCCTCTAGACCCACGGGTGCTGCTATAGCTTCATCGCCCGCCATCGCTACAGGAGCAGAACTCTCTAACGCCACATCGTAAGGATGTGCGCTCTTCTCGTAGCTATCTACAACCGTTAAAGCAACGCGATCGGCCTCAAGATTGCCATAAAAACAGTCAAAAGATGAGCGAGGCATATAGAACGCACCCAGCACCTTACCTTGACTCACTTCAAATACCATGTAGGCTGAACCCAGTTGCTCGGCCACCTGGGACTGTCCGTAGAGATAGGTGCCATCGGTAAGGGCTTGAGCTTCAGAAGATGAGGAGAGATCGTTCTGAGCTAACGTTGAAGTTTCGGCAGTGGCAGGAAAAGCGGTTAGTCCGGCGATCGCAAATCCAGCACCCAAGGCTAAGCTAGCCGCAGATTGTTTAATTTGCTTGGCCAGAGTGGACCACGGTCTTGAAGTGTTGATAGATGGGTAAAGCACCGCAGTTTCCTCCGTTTGTATCAGGAACAACTAAAACTAGTGACTAATTTCACTTTACTGGGGAGGATGTATCCCCTAGCACATCCGCTTAGAAGACTTCACAAAAGCCGTTACAAACCGTTTCAATCGCTGTATTTCAGCTTAAAATCAAGTTTTCTCGCAGACTTTTATAGCTACACTTCCTTTCAGCCAGATTCCAGACTGAATCTCAAAAAATTGGCCAAATTCTATTCTTCTGTTCACGACTCTAGTAAATGACGCAACCTACTTTGAGTGACACAAACGAGCAACTGTTTCATGCCATAGAGCCTTGATATTTCTCACTCCTCTCCAAACCCAGTGATGCTTGTTCAGTCTGGCTTTGCAAAACGATTCGCTTGCTTCATTAGACTCAGCTTAAGTTGAAAAAGCTTGATCTACCTCCACCTATTGTCTGAACTAAGCAATCAAATTTATGAGACTCAGGCGATCGCAACTTTTTTAAATATCAGCCGTTTGGGTTACTGTTATGCATAGAGCGTCACAGTAACCCAATTTTGACTCTGAGATCAGGTTAATTAACCCAACAAGATCTAGTGTTGAGTTTCATATTGCTAACCCAACATTAGATCTTGTTGGGTTTCACATTGCTAACTCAACTAGTGAAAGAGCCTGTATTAGTCAACCCGTCAGAAACGGCTATGAAGGAGCTAACGCAGAGCGATCGGCAAACCGTTAGCTGGCTAAGTATGCTCGTACATTCGCTTTACGACGACGGAGGTGATCAAGCGCCTGCCGCTCTAGCTGACGAACACGTTCACGACTAATATTCATGCGTTGCCCCACCTTGGCCAGAGATAGCTCATTGCCATCAGCTAGACCAAACCGTAAAACCAGCACTTCGCGCTGTTGAGGCGTCAGTTCGGCCAACATCCCTTCCAGGTCTTGCCGCAACGACTCTTGCGTTGCGTAGGTTTCTGGAGAAGCATTTTCATCCTCCAGCAGGTCTTGCAGTTCTGTGTCTTGGTTGTCACCAATCCGCAACTCCAGAGAGACAGGCTGCCGCGCCATCATGAGATACTCGCGAATTTGACTGGGCTCAAGTTCTAAAGCTTCCCCGATCTCTGCGGGATTGGGGCTACGCCCTAGCTGCTGCGTCAACTCGCGCTGAACCTTCTTGATTTTGTTCAGCTTTTCGGTGATGTGAATGGGCAGACGAATGGTACGCGCTTGTTGAGCGATCGCTCTGGTAATGGCTTGCCGAATCCACCAGTAGGCATAGGTAGAGAATTTGTAGCCTCGTACCGGATCAAACTTCTCAACGCCACGCTCTAGACCCAGAGTACCTTCCTGAATCAGATCAAGAAACTCTAAGTTGCGCTTTTGATACTTCTTGGCGATCGCCACGACCAGCCTCAAGTTTGCGGCAATCATCTTTTGCTTAGCACGCTGACCCAGGCGCAGAGCCTGTGTCAAGTCTGCTTCGCTCATTTGCACTTCTGCGGCCCATTCAGCAGGGTTTGGCTCACGATCTAGTCTTTCTGTGAGTCTGTCCTTCGCTTCCAAAAGCAACATCAACTGCTGAACCTGCTTCCCAAAAACAATTTCTTGCTCATGGGTTAGCAGAGGCACACGACCAATCTCGTGCAAATAGGTGCGCACCATGTCTGCAGTAAATGCTGGCTTGCTGGCTTTGCCCTTGTTGGCTTGAATGTCGATATTTACGCTGGGCATAGGACTACAGAGAACTCCTTATAAACAGGATTAATAGAAATACGACGTCCCGAAAACTTTAGTTTTTCAATAGCATGCAGTTTTGTAATCCCACATCTTCTTGTCCCACAGTAGTTAGGCAGTCAACTATTTAAATACAAACTAGCTGCGGACGGCACGCTAGAATAAGCGCTGTAGGCTGCAGCATTGAAAAGCCGAGACGATAACTAACGGCTAGAAATGAGGCAACAGCTGGGGTTGAAACAATCTATACCAGGTGAATATCTGTTCAGAACATGTCTTGCAGTTCGTGGCAATTCTTCTTTGTAGCGAATATTCACCAAACCTCAAGATACGTCTACCCAAGCAGGGCTATGAAAAATCTATACTGAGAACTGTTAGGCTGATAACTTCTAGGCTAAGAGGCTTACTTTCAGACTGAGCTGTGCGGCTAAGAGGCTTATGCGCTGAGATACTCATGCGCCGAGATACTTATGCAGTAAGAGACTTGTGCAGTGAATGACGATCGCTCCCGGAGCCAACAGACCAACAGGTCTATGAAGAGTAGGGAGTGAAGAACTCAAAAGGCGAAATCGTTACGAGTTTACCTGATTGAAATTACAATTGTAATACAAGTTTAGGGTTCCGTAAAGAGGGAGTCACTCGTCCGATCGGATGAACTTTGGGGAATTTTTCAACTCTTAAGAATGTCTTCCAAAGTTGGGTGTCTTTAAGCAGCTAAGACCTTTAGCACCCCATTTGGGTCAGTCAGTCTCTATGAGGTAGGCGAATTCCAGTGACTTCAGGTTGAATTGATGTAACTGTTAATATCATGCAAGATTCTCTCAATGCAAAGGTACGGGAAACCTAGAGGGATAACCGAACCCAGAACTTTTGCAGTGCTTGTCGCCTAGAATCCTAGATCAGCCTTAGCAGCTTCAGCTGCCCGAAATAGAGGCTCATTGGGCATTTCTTCCCAAGCCCGATCGCCGATTTCAGCATAGAAAGTCTCGTCGTAAGGGCGGGTGCGCACGACAACAGGCATGGGTACCGCATGACCCAAGATGAGCGCTTGCTGCTTGGAATCGAGTTTTGCTAAGACCGAGCGCAAAGCCTGCCCCCCAGACACCCCCGTGAAAATGGCATCAATATCTTTCTCGTCGTTTAATAGCGCTGTGATCCGCGTACCAACCTGAGACATGACCTCGTTATCAATGCCAGAGGGGCGCTGATCGACAACAAGGAGGGTCACGAAGTATTTGCGCATTTCACGGGCGATCGTACCAAAAATGGTCTGACGAACGGTGCTGGGATCAAGGAAGCGGTGGGCTTCTTCGATGGTAATGACGAGCTGATGGGGGCGATCGCTCGGATTTTTCGTCTGCAAAAATTTTTCAGCTTTGTGGACGTAGCTTCCGTGAATCCGGCGAGCAATGACGTTCGTAGCCAGCATGTATGACAACATGTTTGACTGAGAGCCAAACTCGATCACAACATGCTTTCCAGCTTCTAAAGACTCTAGAATTTGTCCGACGTAGTTTTTGGGGCAGGTGTTCCGCAGATATTTCAAATCGTCCAGACGGGTCAGCTTGCGCTGGAGCGCCATGATAGAAGACTTGCTGCCCATCTTGACCTCGCAGAATTCCTGAATCTCCTCATTGCTCATAGACATGAGGCGTGTAATCCAGGTTTTGCCAAACTCATTGCGCAAAATAATCGCATTTTCTAGGCTGGCTTCCGAGAGGTTGAGTTCGCCTCGCACAAGCGCCAGATCTTCTACGTCAATCTGGTCATAGCTAATATAAAGCTCTTGGGCATCGCGCACGCCCCGCCGCTTGGTAGATTCAGGATCAAGCGTATAGACCTGAACGCGATCGGGAAACAACTGCCGTAAACCTTTCACTGTGCTGAATTGCTTACCTTCGCGGGTTGCCTCCCACCCATATTCTGAGTGCATATCAAAAATCAGATTGACGGCAGCCCGCTTACGAATAATGCCCGATAGCAACAGCCGAGTCAGGAACGATTTGCCCGTCCCCGATTTGCCAAAAACGCCATTACTGCGCTCAACGAAGCGATCGAGATCGATACAGATCGGCACATCCATATCAATCGGCTGACCGATGGCAAAGTTGCGGCGATTGGGGTCATCTTCCCAACCAAAAACAGCCCGAAAATCTCGATGAGCCGCATCATAAACCTGGCTAAAGTGGCTAGGAATCGTTTTGACAGGCTGCAATTCTACGGCATTCGTTTGAGCTTCGTAGGAGCCAAGCTTGCCGCCAGCAGATTTTTTCGTCTTGCTCTTGCCTGACTCCTTAGCCGCGTCTGAACTACTCCCCTCAGTCGGCGTAAACATCAGCATGGGTGTAAGGTTAATCGTGCCGTAGGTTCCGGTTCCGGCAAGGACTTCCTGCAAAAATAGGTTGCTGGGATCGGGTGGATTAGAGAGAATGCGTGGACTGGATGTTCCCAAAGCCACATCCGTCAGCATGCAAAAGAAGCGCGATCGCACCCCTTGCACCACCAGAAATTTACCCACCCGCATGTCTTCTACCAAAACATCGGCATGGAGACGTACTTCTAATCCTTGGCTCAGAGAACCTTGAATAACGGAACCTAGCGGCTGCTCTGGATTCATGCCCGAATGCTCATGCCCCAATAATGGTGTTCAGATCATCTTAATAATCTATTCAAGGTTGCAATTTGGAGATTGCAGTTTTCCTTGAAAGCAAAATTTTGAAGAGATCTATTCAATTTGAATCAATACGCGTGTTCTATTATGTATTAATACGCCCGTTCTATCAATCAATACATCTGTTCTTTAATAAACCTTTGACACCAAGGCTTGGGTAAAAGCGTGAATGGGTGCATCTCGTCGTTAGGGGAGCAGATATTTTTAGGGATGAGATGGGATAATGGGAGGGTGAACAACGGCGATCGCACCATCCCACCCTCCTATTCTCGTAACATTTAGAGGCTCCCCCAACTGCTAGATGCGCCCGGTTTAATCTGATTGACAAAAAATAGAAAGTCGATCGTTTTTTGGGGTTTTAGATCTTGAGCTTTTGAGGAAAATTTTGCAGGTTGAAAACCTCTGAATAGATCTTTTTGAGTCAGCTCAAAACAGATGCGGGAGGACAGATTTAGGGCGATCGCAGCTTCAGCGCCAAAGCTAGCTGATCGGTGATGATGCCCGCAACTTTAGAGTTAGCCAAAAGTGTTTTGATGGCCGTAGGCTGATTTACAGTCCATACCCAAAAAGGCAGTTCGGAAGGAACCCTTTGCCTCAGCCATTCTGTTTCTAAAATCTGCCAGTCGGGCGCTATAAAATTCACGCCAATCGTTTGTAGCCGATCGCGCCATAGTTCAGGAGATAAATCATCCGCCTCGCGCGTTTCTTGTTCTACCAAAAAACCGATCGTTATTTCAGACGCTAGGTGTCTAATGGCAGCAATGGCTTCTAGATGAAAGGAGGTGATCGCAAAGCTGTTGAGAGGTAAAGACTGGATCTGTTGGACGATCGCCGCTTCATAGCCCGGTTCTTTTAACTCAATATCCATAAAAGTGTGTCCTTGGCAGCAGGCGATCGTGTCTTGCAAAGTCGGGATCTCAGGCGCAATGGCCTGCAATTCTCGCCAGGTGACTTCTCGCATCAAATGCCCCTTCACCGCTGGATCATGATGAACGACGAGAACCTGATCTTGAGTCGATCGCACATCAAATTCCACACCATCTGCTCCCAAGGCGATCGCCCGTTCAAAGGCAGCGATCGTATTTTCTTTGGCTTTGGCTCCACGATGGGCAATGATTTTGGGTCGGATCGAAGGCGTAAATTTAGGGTTCACGTTCCAGCACGGTCAATATTGAGTTGGCAAAAATAGCGGCTTGGGTGCGATCGCGTAACTCTAACCGCCCCAGCAGATTAGTAACGTGATTTTTGACCGTTCCTTCAGAAATATAGAGCGTTTGAGCAATTTCTCGGTTGCTTGCACCCTGAGCAATTAGCTTCAAGACTTCGCGTTCGCGGGGGGTTAGCTCAGCAAAGCCAGGGGGCAAATCGGGCAAAGGTGGCGCAGCAACTGCGGGCTTGGATATGAGCCGCTGCAAAATGCCAGGGGCAAATTGGGTGTAGCCTTTGTCAACGGTGCGAATAGCTTGAGCCAACTCTTCTGAGGGCGTATCTTTGAGCAAATAACCCACTGCACCCTGTTGCAGAGCCGCTGTAACATATTCATCTTCATCGAACGTCGTCAACATCAGCACTTTGATGGCTGGAAAGCGTTGGACGATCGCCTGGGTTGCCGCTACACCATCCATTACGGGCATCCGTACATCCATTAACACAACATCGGGCTGTAGTGCCGCGACCTGCTGAAGGGCAACTTGGCCATTTTCGGCGTCGCCCACTACCTCTAAGTCAGGCTCTAGCTGCAATAGCGCTTTTAATCCTTGGCGAATGATTTTTTGATCATCTACCAGAAACACTCGAATCATATAGCAGCAAGCAAAGGAATTTGAACGGTGATGCGGCAGCCTTTGCTGGGCTGTGTGTCAATTTGGAGATGTCCCCCTAAAGCGATCGTTCTTTCGTGCATGCCCTGTAGCCCAAATCCTGTTCGGTTAGCGGCAAGCTGAAAGCCACTCCCATTATCTTGAATCATCAGATATAACATTGCTGGCTGCAAGTCAGAGGTCACCCGTAGCTGAATTTCTACCTCTGTAGCTTTGGCATGTTTACGAATATTGGTCAGCGCTTCTTGGATGATGCGATAAAGGGCCGTACTCATTTCAGGGGGGAGCGATCGCGAAAGCTGAATCTGACACTGCGGCTGAATGCCTGTGGTGCGCTGAAAGTCTTCTGTCAAGGTGGCGATCGCTTTAGATAAGACCTGTCCTTGCAATGGATCAGAACGCATAGCAGACACCGATCGCCGCACTTCTTGCAAAGCCGTCGAACCCAATTGCTTTGCTTCTCGCAAAAAGAGGTGTGACTGCTCTGGATCAGAATCCCATAGCTTCAAAGCGCCTTCCATCTGGAGGTTTAGCCCCGTTAACGCATGGCCTACAGAGTCATGGATCTCACGCGCAATTCGGGCACGCTCTTGCGCCATAGCCAAATTTTCAACGCGCAGGGCATATTGCCGTAGCTGATCATGGGCAACGGTTAGTTTTTCTCGGCTTTGTCGTTCGGTGATCAGCGCATTGACCAACAGCAAAATCAACACTAGAACCAGCCCTAGCAGCAAAACAAAATTGAACAGCAGAGGTCGGTTATGCACTTGCCAGAGCGGGGGCGATCGCAACTCTGTTCGCCAGACAAAGCGAGACAGCATAACCACAAATAAGGTAAAAGCGCAGCTGAGAATGATTAACTGTCCCGATAGTTTGAAAATCAGGCAGCTCCGAATCATCAACACCACATAGAGGAACGGAAACATGCGCGGATTATTACCTGCTGCCGCCATCACAATCAAGCTAATTTCTAGAGCGGTATAGACAATTTTGTAGGCAAGCTTCGGATCGGGTGATGGAGCGCGCTGTTTGCGAGGCAACCATAACCCCATAAGCGCAAAACCGAGCAAACTCAAGAGATTGAGTAAGGGGAATCGCTCAACGAATCGGGGCATGGGCGCAGGCAAAAATTCTCCTAAAAGGGCGATCGCCAGAAGTCCCCACTCTAGATACAGCAGAAACGGAAAGGGATGATTCTGAATCAGACGAGGGCGATTCATGGGCTGTCTAAGCAGGAAATTTTTCTGACCATCGCCCCCAGATGCCTTAGCGTTTTGGAAGAAGCAGGCTTGAAATCGGGCTTGAAATCGGGCTTGAAATCTTTACGTTGATTATAGTCTTCTGCTCTCAGTCAGCCGTCATGACTAAAGTCATGGGTCAGGTCGTGACGATTTGCTCAGGTACTTCAAGGATGAAATTTCTACGATTGAACTATCGAAAGCTAGACCTGTGAAGCGCTCAAGCAGCTTTCGAGTTCACCCTATGACAACCTACCCCAACTGATATGAAATTCAACCTAAAAACGATCCTTGCGGCTGGTGCGATCGTCGGTGCGCTTGCCCTCCTTCCCATCATGGCCAATGCCCAATCTCATGCAGGCAGAATGCTCAGAATGAATCAGGCTATGGAACGGCTCAACCTGAGCGACGAGCAAAAGTCTCAGATCGAGCAGCTGCGCGAAAATACTCGGACGCAAATGGAAAGCTTGCTGACGGCTGAGCAGAAGCAGCAGTTGCAAACGGCGATCGCCCAAGGGACTCCCTTACCCGAAGCCTTGGAATCCCTGAACCTGACAGAGGATCAACGCACGCAAGGACGCGAGATCATGCAGGCTTCCCACGAGCAGATGCAGAAAATTTTGACAGCCGAACAACAGCAGCAGATGCAGGAATTCCGTCAAAATCATCACGGAAGACGGGGTGCAATGAGACAACTCCCGCCTGAGATGGCTCAACGGCTCAACCTGACAGAAGATCAGCAAGCTCAGCTTCAGCAAATCCGGGAAAATACTCGGACGCAAATGGAAAACCTGCTGACGGCTGAGCAGCAGCAGCAGTTGCAAGCTGCGATCGCCCAAGGGAATGAAAGACCTGAAATCATGGGATCGCTCAATCTAACTGAAGCACAGCGCACCCAGAGACACGACATCCTCAAGTCTGCCCATGAGCAAATGCAAGCCGTTTTGACGACTGAGCAACAGCAGCAGATGCAGGAATTCAGGCGCACCCCTAAATCAGAACAGCCTCAATAGAGGCTCTTTATCCTAGATGCTCTTTCCCTAAATTAAGTTAAGCGGCTCAGCGGCGTAAGTTAAGCGAGCTGCGTCGAGAGCGCTGAGGTGAAAGCCCGATCGCGACTCGGCAAAGGCTCTGCTGTCCTTCTGGATGTGCGACCGCTTCCCATCAACAGCTCCCAATACCAACCTCAAAATTATGCAGTCTCCTTTTTACCCCTCCTCGTCGGCTGAACCAGACCCATCTGCTCAAAACCTTAGAATTGCTCGATTTCTGGCAAGGCTCGATCGCCTCTCGGATGCCTTGGGTATGAGTGTGCCGCCTATTGTGGATATAGAGAGGCTACGATCGCTCCCTTCAGACACATTAGGCCGAGTCTGGGCAGATTCTCTCGATCGGCAGGGTCTCCAGCCTTTCACAACGGGGCCTCGTCGTAAGCAGCTTCATGATGGTGTTCACATTCTGACGGGCTATGGCACAGATGCGATCGGCGAGATTGAAGTTCAGGCGTTTTTGTTGGGCACCAAGTTTCATTTCGCCCATGTGATGTTGGGATTAGGGCTGTTACGTCAAGTCCGTCAACAGTCTCAGCGATCGAGCCTTTCTCTAGAGTCAATCAAGGTTAGGCTGCGGCAAGCCTATCAGCGCGGTCAGCAGACTCAATTTGATGTAGATACCTGGCAACCTGAACTGATGTGGAGTTTGCCGCTCAATGAGGTGCGATCGCAGGTAGGTCTTTCATAGCTGTTGTGGCTACGGTCTGGACAGCTCAGCGGCCTAAACAGGGGGCGATCGCCCAGAAATTCTCTCTTGCAAGCCGTCCAGACTGCGCCCATTTACAGTAGCTTATAGAACAGTTCAATGATTCTGCTGCTGTTATGCCTGCGATCGCTCCCAAATCCCCACAGCCCAAATCTTCCAGCCGATTCTCCCCCTGGTTTTGGCTGGGCATAGCGGCTATTTTTCTGCTTTCTCTAACCCTACGCTTTTGGGGGCTAAGTCGCTTCAACACCCTAGTGTTTGATGAAGTCTATTACGCCCGATTTGCTAGCCACTTTCTCAAAGGCGAAATTATTTTTACGGGTCATCCACCCCTCAGCACATACATCATTGCGTTTGGCATCTGGCTAGGAGAGAAAATGCCTTGGGGTGATCACAGCCTCAAAAACGGGTTGGCAGGTTTACTCATCTCTCCCTATAGCTATCGCTGGCTCAATGCACTCACCGGATCGTTTCTGCCGCTGGTCGTTGCGGCGATCGCGTATCAGCTTTGCCATCGTCGCAGCTATGCCCTACTTGCAGGGCTGCTGCTGTCAGCAGATGGCCTGTTTTTGGTTGAGTCGCGCTATGCCCTCAACAATGTTTACCTCTTGCTGTTTGGGCTGCTGGGGCACCTCTTTTTTCTCATCGCGTTGCGGGCACAAGGCGGACAAAGATGGTTCTGGCTCAGTGCGGCTGGAATTGGCTTTGGCGCTTCTGCTGCGATTAAGTGGAACGGGCTAGGCTTTTTGTTGGGCGCAGGTTTGGTCTGGGCTGCTGGCTGGATCTTGCATTGGATTAGATCGAAAGCAACTTCAAGTGAGACGAAGCGAGAGCAGGGCGATCGCCTTCCCATATCACCAACTCCGTTTCAAAACCTAACGCAGTTACACATAGGACATATTTTCATCTGTTTTGCGGCTATTCCAGCGGCAGTTTATTACTTGTCCTGGCTGCCCTATATGCAAATAGATCCTTCGGGTGATGATTTCTTCACGTTGCAAGCTAAAACCTTTGACTATCACAAACGGGTGGGAGGCGTGAATGCCCATCCCTACTGTTCTCTATGGTTTAGCTGGCCGTTAATGCTGCGCCCGATCGCCTATTTCTATAAAACCTCTAATAGCGTCAATCAACTTCCCTCGGTCGTTGGGCCGCCTCTCCCTCAAAATGCAGGCAGCGTCATCTATGACGTCCATGCGATGGGCAACCCATTTCTCTGGTGGTTTTCCACAATGGCGATCGTTTTGCTCTTTGGGCTATTTGCGCACCAGATATGGCAGTGGGTCACGGTTGGCGATCAGGTAGCAGCATCCGGTGCTGGACTCCGTGATGCTGGATTCCGTGATGCTGGATTCAATACTGCCAGTTGGATAACGCTGTACCTGGCGCTCAACTGGTCTGCTAATCTGCTGCCCTGGCTCGAAGTCAGCCGCTGTGCTTTTCTGTATCACTACATGGAGTCGTTCATATTTGCGCTGTTAGGGCTGGCGCTGCTGCTCGATCGCTGGCTGCAAAGTCCGCTGCGTCCGCGTAGAAGAATGGGCTATGCCATTATTGCTTTGATATTGCTTGCCTTCATTTTCTGGATGCCCATTTATCTAGGACTACCGCTCTCCCCGATCGAAATTCAAATGCGCCGCTGGTTGCCCTCCTGGATCTAAAAACCCAAGGCGATCGATTACCTAAGAATCTGGATAGTGCGTTGGGCAGATTTGTGATCTAGCGCCGCTCAAACATGGCTCGATAGACAGGTTCTCCGCGCAGTAAAGTAGATTGCTCCCGTTCTGTCGGCACAGCAAGGGGGTTAACCTCTAGCCAGTCAAGGCTCTGCCGGACAAAGGCCGGATGCTCCTGAAAGCGATCGCACATTTCCTCTTCTACGGCCTTCACATCAGATTGAAGGAACACCAGACCACCAGGCGCTAGATGCAGCGCAAGTTCTTCCACCAGGTCAGGCTGCACGACTCGTCTCTTCTGGTGCCGTTTTTTAAACCAAGGGTCAGGAAATTGAATGCTAATCCGCTGCAAAGATCCAGCAGGTAAAGCGGTAAGAAGCGATCGCAGAGAATTGTTTACATTACAAAAAATGTAGTGCAGGTTCGTTAGTCCTAGCTCTTTCTGCCGGAGCTGTGCTTCTAAAACCAGTGGCTCCCGGATCTCTAACCCCAGGTAGTTCCAATTGGGCTGCTGCTGAGCAATTTTGAGTAGAAAAACGCCTTTGCCACAGCCAATATCCAGATGCAACGGCAATGATAAATCGCTATAGACCTGCGCCCAGTCTGGCGGAACTGCCGACTGCTGATACTTCTGACTTAATGGGTTGACATGCTGTCGCACACGAACGATCGCCAATTGCGTTTTCTCCTCTCTCGGTTATACCCATTCAAAAAATCTTTGCCGTGTTTCAGCCTGAAATCACTACTCTACTCAAAACGGTCAAGACGGGATTTTTTTGTAGAACTTCGCGCCACGAAAACGGCCTGAGAATCATGGCTACGGCTATAAAACCAGCCCAAACTACAGCGATCGCCCATTGCTAAAATCGGCTAATCGTGAACCTGCGATTTGATCCTGCCCTATCCTATCCCCACCACATACAGAACTGAATCAAGGTGTAGCTTAGGAGATGTAGAGCATTTCTTGCCCAAATTTCGCCCTATCTCCCTGCTTTCCTATGACGCTTAACCTTCGGTTCGCTATCTTGAGCGATCCCCATATTGCCCTTCCCCACACCATTTGGAATCACCCTAGTCGCTTTCATCTCGTTGAGTACAGTATTCCGGCGCTAGAGGTTGTTTTACAAGAGTTAGAGTCGCACGACCTCGATTTCTTACTGATCCCAGGCGATTTGACTCAACATGGCGAACCCGAAAACCATGTTTGGTTAGCCGATCGCCTCGCCCAGCTTCCTTATCCGGTCTGTGTTATTCCTGGAAATCACGATGTGGTAGAACAATTTCCTACCGATCGATCGATCGGGCTGGCCGATTTTCCGCTCTATTACGAAAAATTTGGCTATGTTAATGGCGATCGCCCCTACTACAGTCGAGAAATCCTGCCGGGTGTTCACATCATTGGCCTTAACTCCAACGGTTTTGATAGTCAAGGCAAACAGCTGCATGCAGGATATTTAGATCCAGAGCAGTTGTCCTGGCTCAACCATACCCTGACCAATTTACAGGGGGTCGTCTTCGTCATGGTGCATCATAACGTGATTGAGCATCTCCCTAATCAATCTCATAATCCTTTGGGGCGTCGATACATGCTCGAAAACGCAGGTCTTTTGTTGCAGATGCTTCAAGAGTTTGGGGTTAGTCTGTTATTTACAGGGCATCTCCATATTCAAGATGTGTCACGGCATCAGGCTAAGGGTTATCAGCCTATTTATGAAGTTACAACCGGATCGCTCGTTAGCTATCCTCACCCCTATCGCATTCTTCGCTATCAGCAAGACAGTTCGTCCACAGATCAGGCCAGTCGGCTCCAGATAGAGTCACGGCGGGTTCTGACAGTGCCTGGACAGGCCGATTTACAGTATTTTTCGCGAGAGTGGATGGGCGATCGCTCGGTTCCTTTTGTCATCAAGCTTTTGACCCAGCCGCCGCTAAGCCTCTCCATAGCTCAAGCGGAAGAGCTGGTTCCTGCCCTACGCTATTTTTGGGCAGACATTGCGGACGGTGATGCTGAATTTAATTTCCCTAGCTTTCCTGAAGAAGTTAGCCAATACTTCACCCGGTTTGGCGCAATTGATCTGCGAGGCAAATCTCAAGCGATCGACAATACCCTCAGCTTGACGCTGAGATAGCCCCATTCCCCTAACTTTTAGCAAACTTATCTTTTCTTCGGAAACACAAATTGACAGAAACCCAATAAAATCGGTATAGTTGAAGACTGTGAAAAGTCGAGATCGATCAATTTCAGTAACCCGTCAAGACCAGAGGCGAAATTTGCTCTAAGTCATGCCAACGATTCAGCAACTCATCCA
This sequence comes from Oscillatoriophycideae cyanobacterium NC_groundwater_1537_Pr4_S-0.65um_50_18, assembly GCA_016208305.1. Classification (GTDB taxonomy): domain Bacteria; phylum Cyanobacteriota; class Cyanobacteriia; order Elainellales; family Elainellaceae; genus Drouetiella. Next base: position 516,764 of record JACQYI010000006.1, read on the forward strand.
CAACGAACGTAACAAAGCCAAGAAGAAGACAAAATCTCCTGCTTTGAAGAGCTGTCCTCAGCGCCGGGGTGTCTGCACCCGGGTTTATACAACTACGCCTAAGAAGCCAAACTCCGCTCTACGTAAAGTGGCGCGGGTTCGTCTCACCTCAGGATTTGAGGTCACGGCTTACATTCCCGGCATCGGGCACAACCTACAAGAACACTCTGTCGTGATGATTCGCGGCGGTCGGGTTAAGGATTTGCCTGGTGTCAGATATCACATCATTCGCGGAACGCTAGACACGGCTGGAGTGAAGGATCGTAAGCAAGGGCGCTCCAAATATGGAGCTAAGCGTCCTAAAGCGGCAAAGTAATTGGCAGGTTTCTGAGTTGGTTGCGCTATCGAATCGACTCAGAGATTACTTTGACATATCGCAATTTTTCGCATCTGATCGCACTAGCGCTGAGATGCTGGAAGTACGAATTCGTCTCACTGAATCAGGTAGAGCGAGTCTGAACCACTGTCATGCTTGCTACTTTAGGAGCTTGTCAACTCAGGCTGTAGCTTACCCAGAATTCTTCCAATCCTGACCATTTCAACCCTAATAGCCTCATTAAAGCTTTATCCCCTAGAACTGACCTATGTCTCGTCGTACTGTTGTTCAAAAGCGTCCAATTCAGCCCGATCCGGTTCATAACAGCCGAGTGGTTACCATGATGGTGTCACGGCTTATGAAGAGCGGTAAAAAATCTATTGCTTACGGCATTATTTATGATGCCTTTAAGATGATCGAAGAGCGAACGGGTTCAGATCCCCTTGAGCTGTTTGAGCGAGCCGTCAAGAACGCAACTCCTCTAGTCGAAGTAAAGGCTCGTAGGGTTGGGGGTGCAACCTATCAGGTTCCTATGGAAGTCCGTTCTGATCGAGGCACTGCACTAGCACTACGTTGGCTTTCGCAGTTTGCACGTCAACGCTCTGGCAGAACGATGGCAGGCAAATTGGCAAATGAACTGATGGATGCAGCCAACGAAACTGGAAGTGCAATTCGTAAGCGTGAAGAAACCCATCGCATGGCTGAAGCAAATAAGGCCTTTGCTCACTACCGCTATTAGAGCGCTATTAGAGCGCTATTGGAGCATTTGGATGGCGAGGTCGCCTGCGCTGTGAGTTCTCATCAAGTTTGTAAAAACAACACGTTAGCTATAAATAAAGTATAAAATCTTAACAGACGCAGCCTTTGCAAGGGGGCGCTGCGGCACAAGACAAGGAGGTCGCTGTGGCACGCACTATCCCGCTAGATCGGGTTCGTAATATTGGAATTGCCGCTCACATTGACGCGGGCAAAACAACGACGACCGAGAGAATTCTGTTCTACTCTGGCGTTGTGCATAAAATCGGCGAGGTTCATGAGGGGACAGCAGTCACTGATTGGATGGAGCAAGAGCGGGAGCGCGGTATCACCATTACTGCTGCTGCGATTAGCACAAGCTGGAATGACCATCGCATCAACATCATTGACACGCCAGGTCACGTTGACTTCACCATTGAGGTGGAGCGATCCATGCGGGTTTTGGATGGGGTAATTGCGGTTTTCTGTTCGGTGGGAGGTGTGCAGCCTCAGTCTGAGACGGTTTGGCGGCAGGCAGATCGCTACAGCGTTCCTCGTATCGTCTTCATCAATAAGATGGATCGGACAGGTGCGAATTTCTATAGAGTCTATGAGCAAATTCGCGATCGCCTTCGCGCTAATGCTGTGCCCATTCAGCTACCTATTGGCAGTGAAGATGTCTTCAAAGGCATTGTCGATCTGGTCAAGATGAAGGCGTATATTTACGTCGATGAGTTGGGATCAAAGCCAGAGGAAATTGAAATTCCTGAGGACATGAAAGACCTAGCTCAGGAGTATCACGCCAAGCTGGTTGAATCGGTTGCCGAAACAGACGACGTGCTGATTGAGAAGTATCTCGGTGGTGAAGAACTCACCGAAGCTGAAATTCGTAAGGGTCTTCGCATTGGCACCGTTGCAGGCAAAATCGTACCGCTGATTTGTGGTTCAGCCTTCAAAAACAAGGGAGTTCAGCTTCTGCTAGATGCAGTGGTTGACTATTTGCCTTCACCTCTTGAAGTTCGTCCTATTCAAGGGCTGCTTCCAGATGGCAGTACAGCAATTCGCCTTGCTAGCGATACTGAGCCAACTGCTGCGCTGGCCTTTAAAATCATGGCTGACCCCTATGGCCGCCTGACCTTTGTGCGCGTCTATTCTGGAGTGCTAACCAAGGGTAGCTATGTCTACAATGCCTCTAAGGATAAAAAAGAGCGGATTTCTCGCCTAATTATTCTCAAGGCAGACGATCGCCAAGAGGTTGATGAGCTTAGAGCAGGCGATTTGGGCGCTGCGTTAGGTCTAAAGGACACTTTTACAGGTGATACGCTTTGTGATGAGGGTTCGCCCATCATCTTAGAATCGCTATTTGTTCCAGAGCCTGTCATTTCGGTTGCAGTTGAGCCGAAAACCAAGCAAGATATGGAAAAGCTTTCCAAAGCGCTACAGGCTCTGTCTGAAGAAGATCCAACCTTCCGCGTTAGCGTTGATTCAGAGACCAACCAGACGGTGATTGCCGGCATGGGTGAGCTTCATCTGGATATCCTTGTCGATCGCATGAAGCGAGAGTACAAGGTAGAAGCTAACGTGGGTGCACCTCAGGTGGCCTACCGAGAGACAATTCGCAAATCTGTGCGCGCCGAAGGCAAGTTTGTTCGCCAGAGTGGTGGCAAAGGTCAGTACGGGCACGTCGTGATCCAACTTGAACCTGGTGAACCCGGCACAGGATTTGAATTTGTCTCTAAAATTGTGGGTGGCACCGTTCCCAAAGAGTATATTGCTCCGGCTGAACAGGGGATGAAGGAAGCTTGTGAGTCTGGCATCTTGGCAGGATATCCTGTTATTGATCTCAAGGTTACAATGGTGGACGGCTCTTATCATGATGTAGACTCTTCAGAAATGGCATTCAAAATTGCTGGTTCAATGGCAATTAAGGAAGCTGTGATGAAGGCTTCTCCAGTCTTGCTAGAGCCAACCATGAAGGTTGAAGTCGAAGTTCCTGAGGACTTCATCGGCAACGTAATCGGTGATTTGAACTCTCGCCGAGGGCAAATTGAAGGCCAAGACACTGAGCAAGGCATTGCCAAGGTTACTGCTAAAGTACCCCTGGCAGAAATGTTTGGATATGCTACCGATATTCGGTCAAAGACCCAGGGTCGTGGCATATTCTCGATGGAGTTCAGCACCTATGACGAGGTACCTCGCAACGTCGCTGAAACCATCATTGCGAAGAGCAAAGGGAACGCATAGTCAGTAAAGAGGAACGGATAGATACATGGCACGCGCAAAGTTTGAACGGACTAAACCTCACGTTAATATCGGCACCATTGGTCACGTTGACCATGGCAAAACAACCCTGACTGCTGCAATTACAATGACTCTTGCAGCGCTGGGACAGGCTCAAGCGAAAAATTATGACCAGATCGATGCTGCGCCTGAAGAAAAAGCGCGGGGTATTACGATCAACACTGCTCACGTGGAATACGAAACCACTGAGCGTCACTATGCCCATGTGGACTGCCCCGGTCACGCTGACTATGTGAAAAACATGATCACGGGTGCGGCGCAGATGGATGGTGCAATTCTAGTGGTTGCTGCCACCGATGGTGCCATGCCCCAGACTAAAGAGCACATTCTGTTGGCAAAGCAGGTTGGGGTTCCTAGCATTGTGGTTTTCTTGAACAAGATCGACCAAGTCGACGATGAGGAACTGCTTGAGCTGGTAGAACTTGAGCTGCGGGAACTTCTCAGCGATTACGATTTCCCTGGCGATGATGTTCCTATCATTCGGGGTTCGGGATTAATGGCTTTGGAGCAAATGCAGAAGAACCCGAAGACCGTTAAGGGCGACAACGAGTGGACTGATAAAATCTATGAGCTGATGGAAGCTGTAGATTCTTTCATTCCTACGCCTGAGCGTGACATCGATAAGCCTTTCTTGATGGCCGTAGAAGATGTCTTCACCATTACCGGTCGGGGTACCGTTGCTACGGGTCGGATTGAGCGTGGGAAAATCAAGGTGGGTGAAACGGTGGAAATCGTGGGTATCCGCGACAGTCGCAGCACAACCGTCACTGGCATTGAGATGTTTAAGAAGAGTCTTGATGAAGGGATGGCGGGTGACAACGCAGGTCTGTTGCTTCGGGGTATCCAAAAGACTGACATTGAGCGGGGTATGGTGATTGCCAAGCCCGGTTCGATTAAGCCACACACCCAGTTTGAAGGTGAAGTGTATGTGCTTCAAGAGAAAGAAGGCGGTCGTAAGACGCCCTTTTTCCCAGGTTACAAGCCTCAGTTCTACGTCCGTACCACGGATGTAACAGGTACAATCGCCTCTTTCACAGCAGATGATGGGAGCGAAGCGGAAATGGTGATGCCGGGAGATCGGATCAAAATGACCGTTGAGCTGATTAACCCGATCGCAATTGAGCAAGGCATGCGTTTTGCTATCCGTGAGGGTGGTCGTACCATTGGAGCTGGCGTTGTTTCCAAGATCTTGAAATAGCTAGATCTCAGCCTGCAAGCGGCAGCTAGTCTCTAAAGCTAGCTGCCGCTTGCCTTGATGCTTCTTTTGTCTTTCATATTCTGAACCTAGAAAACTCAACTCTGGTAACCTTAATGGCAACTATTCAGCAGCAAAAAATTCGGATTCGCCTCAAAGCTTTCGATCGCCGTCTACTAGACACCTCCTGTGAAAAAATTGTAGACACTGCTAACCGCACTAATGCCACAGCCGTAGGCCCCATTCCTCTTCCTACAAAGCGCCGAATTTATTGTGTGCTGCGATCGCCTCACGTTGACAAAGACTCGCGGGAGCACTTCGAAACCCGCACCCACCGCCGTATTATTGACATCTATCAGCCTTCTTCGAAAACCATTGATGCTTTGATGAAGCTAGATTTGCCCGCTGGCGTAGATATTGAAGTGAAGCTGTAATAAATTTCAGATTTCTGGTCTCGGACAGATTAGCGCAATACGATAAACTATTAAGAGTGGCTTAACCTCGCAGGTTGGCTGCTCTATTTTTTAGGAGAACGTTCTGCCTAATAATAGGCTTTGTTTTAGAAAAATCTTTTGAGAGAGTAGCATCACAAGAAGTTGAGTAATGCTTAACTCGCAGGCTAGAGATTCGAATAGAGTTTGTGATCAGGATAATTTTTAAGGCAATATTACACGTAAGTACCAGCTTCTTTTCGCGGAAATTAGAGTTGCAATGACATTTTCCTCATCTGTCGCCGTTCGTGAGCTTCCCCTTTTTCCACTGTCTGAAGTAGTCCTGTTTCCTGGTAGCCAGCTTCCCCTACAAATCTTTGAGCCTCGTTATCGCATCATGATGAATACCATCTTGCAAAGCGATGGCCGCTTCGGAGTCTTGATGGTTGATCCCGCACAAGGACGTATCGCCAATGTAGGTTGCTGTGCTGAAGTAGTACAGCATCAGCGGCTGCCTGACGATCGCATGAAGATCTTGACGTTAGGACAGCAACGTTTTCGGGTTTTAGAGTATGTCCGTGAAAAGCCCTATTATGTAGGACTTGTTGAGTGGGTTGAAGACCAGCCAACAGATCGAAATCTAAGCCAACTGGCGGGTGAAGTTGATCAACTCTTACGGGATGTTGTACATCTGTCAACTAAGCTCACGGGTCAGGAGATTGTTTTGCCTGATGATGTGCCCGAACTGCCTGTAGAACTCTCTTACTGGGTTGCTGGTAATTTGCATGGTGTTGCCCTTGAGCAGCAAATTTTACTCGAAATGCAGGATACTGCTGCGCGGTTAGAGCGCGAGTCTGAGATTCTCACCTCAACCCGTAATCACTTGGCAGCACGAACAGCTCTCAAAGGCGTATTTGAGTGATACTCTGGGCGAGAGCTGACATAGATCAACCTTCTGGGCGGGAGCTAGAAGTAGGTAAAGCCTCGCCTATCGGTAAAACATCGTAGCTGCCTAATATTTTGATGGTTTCTGTGCAGGTTCGCAGTTCTGCGAGAGCCGACTGAGCTTTGGCAGACTGTAAATCGGTTTCCAAATCAACAAAGAATAAATAATCGCCTAGCGATCGCTTAGTCGGTCGAGATTCAATGCGGCTCATATTGATTTGACGCTCGGCAAAGATTTGCAGCGGTTTCACCAGAGCGCCTGGCGTATTGGCAGGCAGGCTAAACGCCAGAGAAGTTTGGCTGCCATTTTCGGGCGGTTTCAGGCTCAACACCCAAAAGCGAGTGCAGTTATCAGGATGATCGTTGATCGGGTAAGCCAAAATAGGGAGGTCATAAAGCTGTGCTGCTCGCTGCGAAGAGATGGCTCCTGCTTGCGGGTTATCTCTCAGATACTGTAGGGCTTCTGTTGTTGAATTGGTAGGCACAAGCGAAACAGAGGGCAAAAATCGCTCAAGCCACATCTGGCACTGCGCTAAAGCCTGTGGATGGGAGTAAACAACCTCGATCGCGTCTATAGCTGTAGCCATAGATAGCAAAGCATGGGCAATTGGCAGAGTTAAAGCCTGCTGGATATGCAGATGATCCAACTGCCAGAGCGTATCGAGCGTAACTGTGACACTGCCTTCAATAGAATTCTCAACGGGAACAACCGCTATCTGAGCTTTGCCGTCAGCAGTGGCGCGAATAGCCTGGGCAATGCTGGCATAGGGGTAGAGCGTCGAAATTTGGCCTGTTGCTGTCTGGAGCCACTTGGCATAGGCAAGAGCAGCACTTTCGGCATAAGTTCCAGCAGGGCCTAAATGAGCGATCGATATTTCCATAGAGTTGAAGCTATTAATGAACCTTAGAGAACTGTGCCTTAGATTGAAACATTCCCTTATTTAGAGACCTGTAGTTTAGAGACCTGTAGAAGCGTCTTGAAACTTAAATTTTGTATTGTCAAGGTAGATTCCTTGGAAAAAATGTAAAATTTAGTTAACCGCTTCAGGGTAGCCCTTAAAAAGTAATGAATGTATTAATTTTCTATTGCATCAGCAAGTCTCCTGCAACAGAAAACTGTTACTTGAATATCACGGCCCGCTTTAGCACCTAGATGATGATGGTAAGCCCAGTATGTCCACCTGTTTTTCTGCTTCGCAATCTGTTGAACTGATTGTTCCAGAACAGCCCATCCCTATTCAACACTATTTACGGCAGCCCCAGCGCCTCATCCAATCTCTAGTTGATTCGAGTCGGGTAGAGCAGCTAGGGACTGATTTATTTCGGCTCAAGATGCGCCCTCTGAGTTTCCTCACGCTCAGCATCCAGCCCACCGTAGATATGCGAGTTTGGTCAGAAGCTGATGGATCGATTCGATTAGAGTCTACTGCCTGTGAAATTCGCGGTATCGAGTATATCAATCAGCGCTTTGGCCTTAACCTTGTCGGACAGCTTACGCCTTCAGTCGAAAATGGCGTTACTTATCTCAAGGGCAAAGCAGATTTGCAGGTGCAAGTCGATATGCCCCCGCCCCTGTGGCTTACCCCTAAGCCAATCCTGGAAGCCACCGGCAATGGACTGCTGTACAGCGTATTGCTCACAATTAAACAGCGACTAATGCATCAGCTCTTATTAGATTATCGCCAATGGGCCGTAACTCAAGTCCAAGATGCTGAACCGCTCATGGCTGATCCAGCCCTACTATCTTCCAATAGTCCGATCGCGTGATGGTTCGATCGCCTAGAGATCACCAGATTTAAAGACTCAAATCAGTTGAGCCGCTAGTTGACAAGAGCTAAATGATCGGCGGTGTTGCGCAGAGATTCCTATCTCCTGCAACGCTGCACAGTGTTTTGCAGTGCCATATCCTTTATTGGCTCTCAGGTCATAACCCGGGTAACGAACCGCAAGACGTGTGATGAGTTCATCTCGCCACACCTTAGCAATAATACTAGCAGCGGCAATAGGCACTAGTTTTTGGTCGCCTTTGACGATCGTTTTTTGGGGAATAAGCAAGCCTGGAATCTTTTGGTTACCATCTACCAGGCAAAACTCTGGCTGAGGATATAGCCGTTTTATAGCGCGCCTCATGGCCAAGAAAGTTGCCTGGAGGATATTGAAGCGATCGATTTCTTTGACAGAAGCCATGCCAATCTCACAAGCGATCGCCATCCCTTTAATCTCTTGCGCTAAATGTTTGCGGCGTGCTGCTGACAAAGATTTGCTATCTGCAATGCCTGCCTTTATCAGATGAGCATGGGCGGTGAGGGGCAAGATCACGGCAGCAGCAACGACGGGGCCAAACAGAGCACCCCGGCCCACTTCATCAATTCCTGCCACTCCCAAACCTTGCCCTTGAATATAGAATGGCTCACTGCCAAACACATCCGACAGCGCTAGAAAGTCAAGCTGTTTCATAAGACGGCTTAAACTCAATTAGCCTGCGTCTGTACTAGAGTCACCCGATAGAGAAACAGACGACCGACGGCGACGGCGACGGCGTGGGGCATCAGCATCAGGCGCTTGTTCTAAAACATTCTCTGAAGGGTTGCTATCGGCTTCAGCATCTCGATTGCTTGGCTCAGCGTAGGTTACAGCTAAAGGAAAATCGTCTCTGGATATCTCAGCAAGCGGTTCTGTTGCAAAATCTTCTGTATCCGAGAAGTCTTCATCCAGTTCTTCCGCATCGGGCACTTCTGACGTAGCAGCAGTCAGTGAAACGCTAGGAGAACGAACGCTTTGTCCTGGTAATGTTACAGAAATAATGGCAGATTTGGGATCTTTGACTGTCTCTGTTGCCAAGACCATAGGCGAAATCCCCATGAGCGCATAGATTTCTTGCTCCTCAGGGGTCATCTCTACTGAAATCACTTGAGGCGGTTCAGCAGGAGGTTTCTCACGTCTCGCTGTCCGTCCACGCTCAGGTTTTTCAGGCCGAGCCTCCCTGACATTGCGCGGCGCAGGGGTAGGTTCTTCAATGACAGGTGCCGGATCGTCTTCTGCTTCAATGTCCGATTTAAGTGCTGGAACAGCACTCCCACGCATGACAGGTTCACCCACCTTAAGGCGCGTTCGGCGGCGACGACGACTATCTTTGCCCCGCTCTTGGTAGTTAGGATGATTGGTTAAATCTAGCTCCTGCAAATCAGCCGATGGATCAAGGTCGAGTGTTTCTGAGTCATATCCTGCGCGTTCGCTTCCTGCGCGTTCGCCCGATCTGTCGACAGATCGGTCACTCGATCGATCGACAGATCGGTCAACTGGCCTTTCCCAATTCTCTCGCAGAGCCGGAACGCGAGATTCTGAAGGAGATGATGTCCGCAGGGCTTCTAGCGGCTCTGGTGTCTCATGGGCTAGCTCACCTGGAAGATGAACAATCAGCCCTGAACCGCTACAGGTTTGGCAAGGACGACCAAATAACTCATAGATATTTTGCCCTTGGCGTTTGCGCGTCAGTTCGACTAGCCCTAATTCAGTCAGTTGGGCAATTTGAGGCCGAGCTTTGTCCGATCGCAACGCTTTATTGAACTGCTCTAAGACTTGAAGCTGGTCACGGCGAGCATCCATGTCAATAAAGTCAACAATAATCACTCCGGCAATGTTGCGCAGTCGGAGCTGTCGAGCAATTTCGGTCGCAGCTTCAGAGTTAGTCCACAAGACCGTTTCGCGAGCTGTTGCAGACCTTGTGAAAGACCCTGAGTTAACATCTATGACAGTCAGCGCTTCGGTGCGTTCAATCACAATGTAACCGCCAGAGGGTAGGTCTACACGGGGCTTAAGCGCCTCACGAATGGCAGCGTTGACTCGAAAATACTCTAGGATGGGCAGGCGATCGCGGTGATGATCAACCAAGACTCCTTGCGGCGTTTTACCCCCGCTCCAGTTGACCAAGTGCTGTTTAACGCGCTTCAGCCCTGTATGGGAGTCAACAACAATGCGATTGACATCAGTGCTGTAGACATCTCGTAAAACGCGCTGAATGAAGTCATCATCTCGATTAAGCAGGCTAGGAGGGCGGGTCGTCATCGCCTCTTGCTGAATGTTCTCCCACTGCTTTTGCAAGGTTTCGAGGTCTTCAATAATAGCCTCTTCAGGCATACCTTCGGCTTCAGTTCGCACCAGCAACCCCATCCCGGCGGGCTTGATCAAGATGGCAAGTGCCCGCAGACGGTTGCGTTCAGCCTCACTACGGATGCGCCGAGACAGGTTGACCCCTCGACCAAAGGGCATTAAGACTAGATAACGACCTGGTAAACTAATATTTCCGGTGAGCCTAGGGCCTTTATTCCCTGTCGGCTCCTTCATAATCTGTACGAGAACTTTCTGCTGAGGCGCTAGTAGCTCAGTAATGGAACCTGCCGACTTTCTTAATCGGACTGGGCCTAAGTCAGTGACATGGATAAATCCGTTGCGTTCGCTATCTCCAATATTGACAAAGGCAGCATCAATTCCCGGCAAAACGTTCTCAACAATTCCGAGGTAGATGTCGCTGACCTGATGATTACCTTTTGCAACGATGAGTTCTTGAATTTGATCTTCTGAAAAAACAGCCGCAATCCGGTGCTGCTCGGCGATAATAATTTGCTTCGACATGCAATTTCCTCAAAAACGGTCAGTCCCAGGGGCAATGGCTTCATCTGTGCCGTCTGTGCTGGACTTAAGCTTGGGTGGGTGAAAGTTTGACATGATGTGTAAAAGCCACAGAGCGAAACTATCTGAAGTGGATGCTTAGATAGATCAAGCTCTGGATAAAAGCGATCTCATCGCCACCCCTAGCTGCATGTGCCAACCAGAAGGATGCGAGAGGAGACAGTTGAATGAACAACCCATCACTAACATTTCGATAGGCATCTTCCACAGGAGACAGACACCCAGCGATCGAAAGTAAGTCAAAAGCTTTGCTGAAGCAGACCTGGATCAGCACATAGTGCCGATTTAACCACTGGCAACCTGAGAGACGCTAGTCTGCTACGGCTTCTCTATGATGAGAATTATAGCGTGGAGAATCAGGTCCGCCATTAGTATTGGTGAATATTTTGTAAAAGTTCCAAATTTGCTACCCCGCCACAAGGGACGGGGTAAGCAAATCTTCTTCTCGCAGCAATTTTCAAATAGCTTTCAAATAGCCAAATGATTCAGCTGGGACGACTCTCTCATGCTCTCACTGTAAACTTTCACTCCCCAGCAGAGAATGTATCCCTGTTAGACCAAGCAATCCTTCAAGGTATGAACCACTTGCTCTTGTTGCATTGCCGAGAGTTCTGGGAACATGGGTAAACTGAGCACTTGCTGAGCCATTTGTTCGGAAACAGGCAAATCGCCAGATGCATAACCTAAATCGGCGTAGACGGGCTGAAGATGCAGAGGGTAAGGGTAGTAAACCATAGAGCCTACGCCCTGCTGCTGAAGCTGTTGGCGGACTCGATCGCGCAAGCCGCTACCTTGCTCAGATGCGTTAGGCAAAACCCGGATCGTGTACTGGTTCCAAACGCTCACGCCACCTGTAATTGCTTGAGGCGTTACCACTCCAGGCAAGGGTTGCAGCATTTGACAATAGCGATCGGCAATGGCTTGGCGTTGAGCATTCCAATCGTCCAGATGGCGCAGTTTAATACTCAAAATTGCAGCTTGCAGGGCATCTAGGCGGCTATTTACTCCAATCGCTTCGCAGGTATAGCGTTGCCGCTGCCCATGATCTCGCAGCATACGCAGCTTGGCAGCGATTGCGGCATCATTAGTGGTTGCTGCTCCACCATCGCCGCAGGCTCCCAAGTTTTTAGTAGGGTAAAAGCTAAAGCAGCCAATATGCCCAATGCTACCCAGTTTTGTGCCTTGCCAAGTCGCTCCTGTAGACTGGGCGCAATCTTCAATCACCCATAGGTTGTGAGAGTGCGCGATCGCCATCAGCCGAGTCATATCGATGGGCTGCCCAAACAGATGTACTGGAATAATGGCCTTCGTCCGCGGTGTGATAGCCGCCTCAATCTGGTCAAGATCTAAATTAAAGGTTTGGGCATCAATGTCTGTGAAAACAGGCTTAGCCCCTACAGCACTAATCACGCCTGCCGTTGAGATAAAGGTAAAAGGTGAGGTAATGACCTCGTCGCCAGCTCCAATATCGAGCGATCGCAGGGCTAAAAACAGGGCATCCGTTCCAGAATTACAGCCGACGCAGGAGCTTGTGCCAATGTACTGGGCAAACTGCTGCTCAAACTGCTCTACCGATGCGCCGCCAATATAACGACCCGAAGCCAAGATAGCTAAGGCAGCAGCGCTAACCTCTTCACCAATCAGCTTAAATTGTTCGTTGAGATCGAAAGGGGGGATGAAATTCACTCTCTTACACCACAAAAGTCTTGCTTATTACGATCGAAACAGCATTATCTTCTCTCATCTCTCTAGAATGATGAAGCCCCACTAGAGTTTCTTCGTCAGAAGATCAACAGGGTGCCTGCAACTTTTGTCTCGTTTTGCCTGTCCTGATCTCTAGAAAAAGCCAGGGAAATTGAAGAGGGTAGTGGGCGATACTATCGAGCCATTGTCCGTTTTTGAGAATTTGAAGAACAGGTGTTTTGGAGAATTGTGTCTAGCAGCCTTTAAGATCGAGACTTAAGCTGGAGGCAAGTTGCCATCCTTAGAACTCTTGCTAGAGGATGATAGCCAGGGCTGGCAGAGCCTATGTCTGAGTCGTGTCAGCCCGATGCTTCAGCCCAATATTCAAATTTGCAGGGGTTCCATTGTAAAGAAAAATTGCAAAGCGTAACGCGTTGGCGCAAAGAAATGGGACGTGGTATGTCTGCGCAAACTTCGCTACTCTGGTCATAGATTTTTTAAGAATTGCGGTTAATGAGATCGGATTTATGCCAGCTTTAGAAACCAAGGCGCTTCCCTCAACACTTTATCGACTTTCGCAAAACTCCTCAGCGATCGCTGCAATGGCTTCTCTAGGCGTACATGCCTTGATGTTTGCGCTGCTGCCTCTGTTGCCGAGCGCAGTTTTAGATACGGGAGAACCAGAAATTAAGCAATCGGTAGAAGTCGTAGAGTTAACGCCTACGGAAGAAAGCCGTCTACCCGAAATTTCTAATTCGCTGATAGAGCTACCGCCGATCGCGCAGCAACCTCTGCCATCTCAGTTCAATTATTCGCTCAATCCTCTGCCTGATCCATCAACGCTGGAACTGCCTCCTTATACGGGATACCCCTCGACCAGCACATCCTCTGATCCCATTCGCGATTTTCTTCGGCAATACTCTACGGCTGAGCCACTACCTGTCTCACCCTATCCGCCTGCGCCACCGTCAACGCCCCCCGCTCCATCACAGCCTGCCATCCCTTCTTCGACCCCTACGGGAGACCGTCCTCAGCCCAGTCCTTCTGCCTCTCCAAATAGTCCGCAGGCCACACCCTCAACTCCTAGCTCGACAGCAGCAGCCCAACCTGAAACAAGCCAGCCTCAACCGCGATCGATTGACGAGATCCGTCAGGCACAGACCGACAGAATTCGCCAGCGCCGAGAAGAAATTTCCCAGCTAGCCACTGACGATACAGGCATTGGCAATGGAGCCATTTCCGCCAATCTGAGCACTTGGTCAGAGGTGGCAGGGGCTTGGCTTGACGGTGATGCACAGAAATTTAATCAAATTAATTTTAAGGAACCGATAGAAGTTGAGGCGGTTTACCCAGAAGCAGCCTGCCCCTTACAAGCCGATTTGCCAGCCGAGCAGTTGCCCTGGGTTGGGGTGCTCGTAGATGCGGATGGCAAAGTTGTCAATGAAACGGGAAAGCGGCCTCAAATTCTACGCGGCTCTAAATATCGAATCTTTAACCGACAGGCCATCGAAGATGCGATCGCGCATCGCTTTGAGGCAACAGGCGAGAAAGAAGCCTATGTGCTTCAGTTGAACTACGACTACAAGCCAGAAGCTTGCCCCGCGCAAACGCCTAGCCCACAGCCTCAGAACTCTCCAAGCTAGGTTCAGGCATAATTTTTTTGAGGCACTCACTTCAAAAAAATTGTGCCTAATTAAAGGTCTTCATAAAAATAGCTTGCAGAACTTTTTTTGAGAGAGTGGGGCGGAGGCACACTCTCTCAAATTTGCCATCTCTAAGGCGCTTCTGGACTTGCCTCTGCCGGGGCAGGACTAGCGGCTGGAGACGCTGCACCGGGAGATGCCTCCGATGGAGCGGCTGACGGGACAACGCTGGCTGCAGGGCTAGGCAACTGACCCGTCGCAAGTTGATTGATCTGATCTTTGTATTGCGCAGGCGCTAAAGCTGATGCAGAGGTAAACAGCGGTTGAGCTTCTTCATTTTTGCCCTGATCTTGCAGAACAAGCGCTTTACCCAGAACTGGACGAAAATCTTCTTTGTTGGCCTGAACCGCTTTGTCATAGACTGCCAGGGCCTCATCATAGCGCTGCTGAGTGGCATACACCTGCCCCAGCAGCAACTGCACCGAAATCACGTCCACTGTGCCAGGTTTGGCTTTATTCGCTTCATCGGCAGACTTCAAAGTATCTTGCAGCAGCCCGATCGCAGCTTCAGGGCGCTCTTGCTGCATTAGCAAGTCAGTTAAGCCTTTGAGGGCATTCATATCGCCGCGATTGGTTTCTAGCACAGTGCGATAGGCTTGGGCTGCGCCTTCGCGATCGCCCACCTGCTGTTTGGCTTGCGCCAGCAGCACGCTGTAATTGGATTGATCAGGATTGAGCTTTGCCAGTTTCTCTAGCGGCGCAATAATAGTTGTAATTTTGCTTGGATCAGTCCGACTTTGAGCAATGCGCGTATCGACCAGACCTCGCAACGCAATTTGGTTGTCTGGCTCTCTTTGCAGAACTAGCTCATAGCCTTTAGCCTGAGCTTCTAAATCTTCTTTGGGTGAGGCGCTAGGACTGAGGCTGGGCGAAGGAGAGCTGGCAACTGAACCTTTATTCTGAAGCGCCTCTGTAAAAGGCACAATTACTGAAACTCCCACAAAAGCAAGAGTGGCAATTGATAAAACTGCAATGACCACCCAACGATTCCGCTGCTTAGACACAAGACGACCCCAAACTCAACTGCCGCTAACCTCAACCATTATTAACTACATCTGCCCAGACGCACCTTCCTTAACAAAATGCATACATGAATATCGGCGGGGGTGCCTGTGAACATAAACTCATTTGGGAATATTCCTATTTGCACAAATTGTTGCACAGCAGAACTGCACAAGGGTTCATAGTTTTCAAAAAACATTCATACAAAAATATTTGTACAAGCAGTCTCTTGAGAGCTACACCCAACAGAGCCAGCCCTTATAAAGCAGGGGCAATTCAGTGTGTGGCTATGATGAATCTCGGCCAAGTCCTACCCAGACATGCCTGATTGCAGCCATTGAGGGATGTATAAACAGATTGGATGAATCGTGTATGAGCCGTTACCCATAGCCTTTTTGCGAATCAATCACCGAGTAGCTTGAGCCTGAATGTTAGCCTAGTGTTTAATCCTGCATTAGGATTGGATGGTTACAGGAGCATATGATCTGGTGCTCCTGCTCAAGCTGCTGTGTTGGTTAGCGGTGAGCCTGAAGGGCAGCCGCGTTTTGAAGGAGGTTTTATGAGTTCTGCCGAGAGCAAATCCCCTCGATCGCCCAAAACGAGTTCATCCTCTAAGGCTCGCGCTGACGCTCATTATGATGCTCAGGTGAGTCCGTCCTCTAACGACCCTTTGTCAGTGGAACCGTCATCAGCAGAACCATCGCCATCAGAACCCATGGATCAGCTTCCAGATTCACCGCCCATCGCTCCTCTTACCTCACCAGAAGTCATGTCATCTACAGCTCCCGATCCGGCAGATACCGCAGTTAGCCTTTCAAAGCCTTCTCCTGCAAAGCCTCCTAGTAGACCTCCCGTTGAGCCATCAAACTTGCCAGAGGAGTCTCTGCCGGAAGCGACTTTGCCAGAGGAGTCTTTGCCGGAAGCGACTTTGCCCCAAGCCTCGCCAACAGAAGAGGCTGTACCTTTGTCGCCAGAGACTGTGGCACAAGAGCCGCAAAAATCTACGGTAATTCGTCAGCAGCCGATTCCACCTGCTAGTGAGCCGATGCAGTATCGGGCGATCGGGCTGGTGCGTGGCAAATACGCGCCTTCAGAGGAGCAGTTTACTCGAGGCTTCCTCCATACAGATGACGGGGTTGCCATTGATGCTGTGCTGCTAGGGCGGGTGATGAGCCTGGTGAAAAAGCATTTGGATTTAGAGCAATCTCACCTATGGGTAGTTTATCCGCGAACCCGTGAAAAAGAGTATGACCTGCATGTCCAAATTGTAGGAGTTTGGGAACCTGAGAATCTCAACCCTGCAGTGGCAGAGAGTGGCATTGAGGAGGACGCAGCAGACGATGAACTCATTGAGGAGGCGATCGCTCCCGGAGAGGCTAGCGCTTCTGTAGTCCCCTCTGACACAGAGGTTAAAGCATCCGTAGAGGCATCTCCCGAACCGCCTTCTGAATCCTCACTCGGAACGTCTTTAGAAGAAGATATTGACGATCGCTACTTCTCTGTACGAGGAGAAGTTGTTTTCTATTCTCCAGATACTGAACAGGTTCTGGTTAAGATTCGCCGAGTTCAACGCCAAGCAGACAAGCAGTCTAAAGCTTTCAAAGTAGTGCTTAAAGGCGCTCTAGAAGGTGGTAAATCGGTAGGCTATTTCTGGGACTTCAATGTGCAGCGGCAAGACAATATCTTGACGATTCAAGATGCCACCTTGATCAAGATAGTGCCACCGCAGAAGGGAGAGGGCGGCAGCAGATTTTCAAAAGGGCCACGCCGAGGAGCACCCCCTGCCGGACGCAAGCGTTGGGATGGAGCCGCACCTCGACGTGAAGGCGCTGTACCTCGTCCTCGTGCCTCAGGAGAGCGTTCTGGGAGCGATCGCCCTGAGCGTCCGTTAGGAGAGCGTTCTGGGAGCGATCGTCCCTCTAGACCTGTTGTACCGCGTGAGCGAAAGGAACCCGCAACTAAGCCAGTGCTAAAGCGGCGTAATTCAGAATCTCCGGAGTCCTAATTTAAGGGATACAAAGAAACCCCTGATGCTGGCATCAGGGGTTTCTTTGTATAGAGCTTAAGAGCGCTCAAAATATATTGCTAGGAACTAGACCGAAGACCCTAGACCCGCGTAAGCCCCATAGAAAAAGAGACCTACGACCACGAGTACACCAATCCCTGCGACCGTACCAACCATCCAGAGGGGAATTCTACCAGATTGAAACATTCTTTTCTTAACCTCCTAAACAAACGGAATTTAAATGGAGTTGGGCGATAAGACTTCGACGCTAGAAGCTTAATGGCTCAACTGTTCACCATTTAGTCATCTAGTGAGCTGGCTCTTGAAGACCTTCTTGCTACAAGGCTGTGGCTCTAGAAATGGCTCGCCCAACTTTCGCAATCGAGCTGAAAAATAGACTAGTTGAAGAAGTAGCTTGAAAACAAAATGCCAAGAACGAAAATGAGCAACAAACCCAAGTAGAGAGAAGTACGATTCAACTCTACGGGTTGGTTGTTAGGATTACGACTCCGGTCTAAAGGTGCCACAAGATTCTCCTAGCGCTGAATAAATTGCATGGACGCGATCGCTCCCAGAAAAAACACAGTGGGAACAGCCAATGTGTGAACCGCCGCCCAGCGAACGGTAAAGATGGGATAGGAAACAGGTTGATTTGGGGAATTGCCAGTCATAGTTTTTTAGCTCGCTTACCTATGTCTAATTGTCAAGAAAACTACTTGCCAATAAAGTCTTCAATTTGCTGTTTAGCACTGTCCCGATCCATGACGATCGGCACTTCTTGACGCTCTTGAGTAAAGTACTCATTGGGGCGAGGCGTGCCAAAGATATCGTAAGCCAAACCCGTACTCACAAACAGCCAACCTGCGACAAACAGCGCTGGAATCGTGATGCTGTGAATGACCCAATAGCGGATGCTTGTGACAATGTCTGTAAATGGACGCTCTCCAGTAGTACCAGCCATTCAATCTCCCCTCAAAAATCACAACTTGAACATTTAACTTACATCATATGAGAATGAGTCAGGCATCACAAGCAATGGTAGATTTTTCTATTTCCTTCAACCGGATTTTTTGAAATCTAAATGCTTAAAATACCTCATTTTTTGTGCTCATTCCTACTTGGAAATTAGGCAGCATTATATTTCAATAATGTGCCTCTTTGCCCCAAGACAAATCCTTGTTCAGGAGTAACAAAAACAATCTTGTAAAGGTTCGAGGGAACGTTTTCAATTCCCTTATCTTTTTGCCAAGTTTGACCGCCATCAAAACTAACCAATAAGTTACCGCTGCCGCCAGAAACCCAGACTTCTTTAGGAGTACGGAAAGCCAGATCTAGAAGTCCCCAGCTTGTAGCAAATTCTGGTGTAATGGCTTCTCCCCACTTGCCAGAAGCCTTGTCCTCAACTTCTTTAATCTCAGTTTCGGCATCTGGAGAAACCGTATCGTCCTTAAAAGCACCAAATTGCACAACACCGCCTCTGGCCAACAGCCAAAGTTGTCCATCTTTGCCAAACCCCATGCTTTGCAACCGCCTAGAGCTATTCCGGTTGTAGGGCTGCCATGCCGTCTGTCCAGGCTCCCAGGTCGAGTAAAAGCTGCCTCGTGCTGAAACAGCAACATACTTACCATCGGGCGATCGCTCAATATCTCGCGACACACCTACAGCCTCTTGCACAAGGGCTTGCCAGGTTTTACCATCGTCTTGCGTGCGATAGATAGCGCCCACATCAGTCGTCATTTCAGCCGACTGCCGACCCAGAGCCGTGACTAAATAGGGCGAACCTGGCAGCTTTTCGCTGAGGGGAATGCGTGACCAAGATTTGCCCGCATCGGTGGTGTGTAACAGAATGCTGGGGCGACCCACAACCCACCCTTCGTTTCCGGAAAAGCTCACAGAATTAAAGGTATAGAGGCTGCCGCCCAAATCTAGCTTACGTTCTTCCCAAGTTTTCCCCCCATCCAGCGTTTCTAGCAGGGTCGAACCTTTACCGACGATCCAGCCATGCTGCGTGTCGATAAAAGCCACATCAGACAAAGTTTCCTCTGTTGGGAGGGGGATAACCTCCCACGGGTTGGTGCTGATCGAAGGTAAATAGCCTTTAGCGCAGCTACTACAGAGCAGAACTGCCGCCAGAACAAGAACAATTTGCCGGAGCGGCTTCAGAATCGGGTGCATGGGGTTTTGATCGATGACTTAACTAAAATTTTGATAATCAGAATGTTGAACCAGTTGAACCCTTCGATCGATGGATCGAGAGGTCTAGGTAGACCGTTAAAACCACTTGCCCTTGAATAAGAGGCATTGAGCGCACAGACTAATTCAATCCATAAAGGCTAAGGAAAAACAGCACACCTAGCGCTAAAGCCCCAAAGATCAAAAGATTCTTTTGACCAGGAGTTAGCGTATTCACTCCAAAACCGTACTTTAGATTTTCCTTGAAGCCCGAAGGGCTATTAATGGAGCCAATATTGCTAAACCGAGGTTTACGGGCATTGCAGACTGGGCATTTCCAATCTTCGGGCAACTCTTCAAAAGCTACGCCTGGGGCAATGCTTCTGGTGTTGTCTCCTTGGGTTGGTTCATAAACGTAGCCGCAGGCTCCGCACTCATAGCTATCTAGGGTTTTGGGATCGATCGCTTCTGTACTCATTGGCGGCTCCCATCTACGAGGAATCTCTTAAAAAGATCAAATATTAGAAACTCTATTACGGATTATGACATAGAGTGTTCCCTCCTCAATCGAGGAGTGGTGCCATTTTGAATTTTAGATTTTTAAATTTAGTTTTTGGCAGGTCGAGCAGGCCAGCGCTAGAGCGGAGGTCGCTTGCTGCCATTAGCCTGGGGCGGTTTTTGAAAAGCGGCAATCAGGAGACAAAAGATGCCAATGTTGATAAAAACATCTGCCAAGTTAAACACCGCAAAGTGAATGATGCGAAAGTCTAGAAAGTCTACAACCTGGCCTGCGGTGAAGCGATCGATACCATTGCCCAGCGCTCCAGCCAAAACGCTGCCATAGCCCACCTGCTCCCAACGATTCATGCGCGTGCGCCAAGCCAGCAAAATTAACCCTGCACTGACAATGAGCGACAGCCAGCGCAACCATTCACCCTGCTCGCTAAAGAGGCTGAATGCTGCGCCTTTGTTGACCACATAGGTAAAGTGAAAGACCCCTGGAATCAGCGGCAGAGTCTCGCCCAGCTGAAAAGTTTGCACGATCGCAAATTTGCTGAGCTGATCCAAGATCAATCCCACCGCAGCCGCGATCCAAAATAGGCGATTCTTCAAATTCATAAGTTCATGGGGCGATCGGATGAACGACGCTATTTTTTAGCAGCCATTACTAATAAAACATTAAACGGCGCAGACCAAAGGCAAGCACTGCTACAGCACAGACTATAGCCAACTGTCCTGCTAAGGGATTGAGTGAATAGGTGACAATGGCTTGCAGCACAGACACCTGCCCTGCCCAATGAAAATAGTTTGCTGTGAACAAATAGCCAATGCCCGTTAGATGGATGGTGAGTAACCCCGCCAAGCCGCTAAGGGCCATGTACTCTAGCCGCATAGGCAACCAAAACGCTAGCCAACCGCATACCCAGGCTCCTGGCACAAATCCAAGCAGATAGCCAAAGCTGGGACGATGGACGTAATCTAGCCCGCCACCATGAGTAAACACGTTAAACCAGGAAGACAGCCCCAACAATAAATAGGCTACCTGGGAGATCACGGCTGCATTCTTACCCCCCAAGCAGCTTACCAACAGCACCGCAGCAATTTGGCAGCTCACGCCTAAGGAATAGGCGGGCGCGCCTTGCCCCCAGAGGCTCATAGGGCTGGCAATAAAAGCCTCAAGCAGGGTGCCACCAATGGTCAAAATTAGACCTATGATCGCCCAGAGCAGTTGGGTTGGAGCTGTCACATTCAATCTAGGGGTAAGGGGTGAAGAAGGGGAGGGTGAAAAAGGCCGCAAATGCTTCAATTTTCCAGCCTCCTGTTGTCTGACCCCAAATTATAGCCTCAGTAGGTAGCTGCAAGTTCTTGACTTTGACGACGCGGAATTTCGTAGGTCAAAAAATCATGCGCCATCAATGTGTTGGGAAAAATCGTTTGGGCTTCCTTCAAGAGGTCGTCCAGGGCGATCGCATTTCCCGGCGCATAGCGTGGGCTAAAGTGGGTCATGATAAGCTGCTTTGCCTTAGCCCCCAAGGCCGTCTGAGCCGCCATCGTCGAGGTAGAATGTAGCCGCTGGTAGGCAAGTTCAGCATCCTGGTGCGCAAAGGTGGCCTCATGAATCAACACATCAGCATCTTGGGCCAGCTCAACAGCGTTATCGCAATAAATAGTGTCTGTGCAGTAAACAAACTTACGTCCAACTTGAGTTTCGCCGCATAGCTCACTGCCGTTAATCACCCGCCCATCCGCTAAAGTCACGATTTCTCCCCGCTTTAGCTTGCCGTACAGCGGACCTGAAGGAATACCCAATGCCGTAGCGCGCTCGACATCAAACCGTCCGGGCTTATCTTTTTCAGCAATGCGGTAGCCAAAAGCAGGTACCCGATGGGTGAGTGGCGCACAGGTCACGGTAAACTCGTCATCTTCAAACACTACCCCTGGCTGAACCGTATGGACTTTAACCGGATAGTGAAAGTGCGTTTGGGAGTATCGCCCACAAGCTCTGAGGTATTCATCTAGCTTGGGCGGCCCATAGATATCAATCCGGCTAGGGTTTCCGGCCAGCCCGCAGCTTGCCAACAGGCCCATTAATCCATACACATGATCGCCATGCATATGGGTGACAAAAATTCGGGTGATCTGGCTGCTTTTGAGTTCGCTGCGCAAAATTTGATGCTGGGTGCCCTCACCACAGTCAAATAGCCAGATTTCAGACCGCTGGGGCAACCGCACCGCAATACTAGACACATTGCGCGATCGCGTTGGCACACCGGAGCTAGTTCCCAGAAACGTAATCTGCAAGGTTGAACCTGACTCTCTAAGCTAACTTTATGTTCAGAAATGCTCTGTCAAATCTATGGTGACATATTCATCAAAGATTCGGTAAGAGATTCAATTTAGACGATCGCCATTCTAAATCAACCTTTGGCACGCAGTGGCGATCCAGAATTGCCTGACTTTGCCCTACAGATGACAAAGATTTGGTAGAACCTATTTAATCCTTACCCAGACAACCTGATATGCAGTCTACAGTCAGCCTCCTGCGAGTCGAATCTTACGATCGCCCCCTTCTGAAAACTGCTCTAGAGGAGCTGTTAGCGCCCCTCGGCGGCATGACGGCATTTGTCAAACCCGGCGATCGGGTTTTGCTCAAGCCTAATTTGCTCACAGGCGCACGCCCTACGAAGGAATGCACAACCCATTTTGAGGTCGTGTATTGCGTTGCGCAGCAGGTAATTGAGGCAGGCGGCAAGCCTTTCTTAGCCGATAGTCCTGCTTTTGGCACCGCCAGAGGCGTCGCTTTAGCCAATGGCTACCAACCGATTTTGGATGAGTTAGGCGTTCCGGTGATTGAGATGAAGGGACAGCGCTATCAAGCAGCAGGCGAAGAGTTCAATCATCTGCTGCTCTCCAAAGAAGTGATGGAAGCCGATGTGGTCATTAACCTCCCTAAGGTTAAGTCTCACGTACAGCTGACGCTGACCCTGGGTGTAAAAAATCTGTTTGGCTGCGTTCCGGGCAAAATGAAAGCCTGGTGGCATATGGAGGCGGGTAAAGATCGCGATCGCTTTGGCGATATGCTGGTCGAAACCGCTAGGACGATCGCGCCTAACCTCACTATCCTGGATGGCATTATTGGGCATGAAGGGAATGGCCCTAGCGGTGGCGAACCGCGTCCGCTCGGTGTTTTAGGCGCTGCGACAGATGTGTTTGCGCTCGATCGCGCCCTTGTAGACATCCTTCAGGTTGATCCGGCTCAGGTGCCTACGATCGCAGCTTCCCAGCGACTCGGACTCTGCCCAAAATTAGACGAGGTCTCATTTCCCCATCTCACCCCGGCTGAGTTGCAGATCGCAGATTGGAAATTGCCTACACAGATGAAGCCGATCGACTTTGGCGCACCTCGCGTGCTCAAATCGACCTTCAAGCATCTCTATGTCCGGTTTATCAAAGAACCGTTGAATGCCTATGCTAAACAATAGGACTTAGTTTTATTGTTTAGAGATTTGGATACTGAGAGCTTGTGTGGGCGCGCTTCGCGCGCCTACGAAAGCGTTCTTAATAAGCACCCCAGGATATGAGGGCTACAGCGACAAAAAGGTGAGCCTAGCGTTTAATTTCGGGCAATGGCTGATCCAATGCAGTTTCTAGCCGACGCGCCTCAAACGAACTCAAGGGCACAATTGGCATTGGGCGAGGACTCACAATACCGCCCGACACCACAATCTTGAAAGCATCCTCAATCGACATCGACAAATTTACAACTTCACTTTCCGGCACGATCGCATACCAGCCTGTCGTGGGGTTAGGAGTGCTGGGGATAAAAACACTCAGCATTGGCTCCGGCATATGAACTTGAATTTGAGGAGCAATGGCAGCCGTGACAAACGCGATCGCCCAAATGCCTTTACGCGGATACTCCACCATGACAACTTGCCGGAACTTGTCGTTGGAATCCTTCAGTAGGGTTTCGAGCAGCTGTTTCAAAGTTTTGTAAATCGCACCTGCCAGTGGGATGGCTTGCAGCACCCGTTCGCCAACATCTAGCAGCCAGCGTCCGCCAATGTTGCGCGCCATCAAGCCAATCAGCAAAATCGAGAACAAGGGAACCGTTAGACCGATCGCCAAATTCATCAGATCGCCCACCAGGGGCGGTAGATCTTTAAACGGATTGAGCTGCTTGGGAATCTGTGTCAGAAAATCAATCACCCAGAAGGCGATCGTGGTCGTCAGCCAAATGGTAGTGGCAAGGGGAATCACCACCAGCAGGCCAGCAATCAAATCATTTTTCAGGTCTTGCTTGAAGCGTTGAAGCACAAATATCCTTCTCTCTGGGTAGCTGCTCAACGGATAACTCCGTCAAAACAGAGGGGCTTCTAGAGCGCTAATGATGACTTCACGAAAGCTTTCACGACTGCTGTTCTAGCTTAAACCGTTGTGGAAGAAAACTGTTCTGGATTGAACCGCCTACCTCGAATAGGCAAAAGCCGTCGCACCTGTCTTTCTAGTATGTGTCTATTAATATTTGTAATGGTTATGAAGAATTGTTGCAACCTTTATCTTTACAGTAATTTTTAACAGTAATTTTTACAGTCCCGATTTTTCTGCATTCGTAAAAATCACTTCACGATCGATCGCCTCAGAAGCTTGAGGAATTAAGGCATCGAGCGAGGTGGGCGGCATGTGCCGCATTTCCCAAACTTTTAGCAAAATGAGATATTCATAGAAAGCTTGTAACGTACACCACGCAAAGCCTGCCCGCCCATCTAACCAGCCACCCAGCAAAACATACATATAAAAGAAGCGCACCAACGGGCGAAACGGTAGCCGCAAAGATAAATCTTTTAAAGCTCGGCGGCGATCGACTTCTGTTTTGCCGAACAGTAGATCACGCCAATTGACCTTGCCCTGATTGATTTGACGCAGGGTTTCGATCGCCTCATCCGTCGAGTAGCGGTTGTGTTTCTCAATCCATCGGCTCAGCCCTTTGCCGCAGGTGTAGTGTGGATAAGTCTCTTTCAAGAAGTTGGTTTTGCCCTCACAAACCTCCCGCTCGGTGTGCCCATAGTCGGTAAACCAAACTTTGCCCTGTCGCAGTAGCCGCAGCTGATAGCGAGGATATTGGGTGCTGCGGCGAATCCACCGTCCCAAAAACATGACTCGCTCTGCTACGTAATAGCCAACATAGTCCTGCGTCTGAATAGCCACCAAGCATTCCTGAAACAACGCTGAAGTCATGCGCTCATCGGCTTCCAAAATGTACACCCACTCATGCCGGGGTGGAATCGCTTCCAGCATCCAAGTGCGCTGCTTGCCGTGGCTCTCAAACTTGTGTTGCACCACTCGCACTGGATAGCGCTTGGCAATTTCGATGGTGCGATCGCTGCTGCATGAATCGACTACCACCACATCATCCGAAAGTTTTGCCGACTCAATGCAAGCTGCAATATCTAATTCTTCGTTGTACGTCAGGATATAGATCGAGAACATGTAGGTAGACGAGAGTTTGAGCTAACAAAAGAATGCCCTCCGCAAGCGAGGGGCTAACTCAGACTTCTAAAACTAGCCGATGTCGTCCTGGCTGTCGGCTTGCCAAGAGGCTTTGTGGGGACGCAGCGCCCCTGTAAAATACCCTCACCTCTTCCCTTTGCGGCTCTATCTTTAAGCTTCTTCTCTCAAGCTACGCAGCCCCATCCAGCCCATAACCATATAGCCAATTGCCAATAGCAAACTGCTAACGCTGACCCGCAAACCCGACTTTAGGCTTTCTGTGCGCAAGGTTTCCTCAGCTTTCTGCTTCTGATTCCGGATAGCAGTCTCGTTCGGGGTACGCAGGTCAGTTTCTCGCTGTTTTAGGAAAGGATCAACACCATTGGGATCGGCTTTGAACCGTCGCACCAGCGTTGCCTGCTCTTGGGTAAGCTGCCCAGCTTGCTCCAGTTGGTTGATTTGCTCATTGGAAGCGCCAATGAGCTGAGTAATTTGAGTGCGTTGCTTGTCAATTTCCGTCGCCAGCCCGGTGTTGAGCTGAGTCTCGGCATCTGTTGCTTGCTTGGCAATTTGAGTAAGGCCGTCGGCATATTCCAGGCGCACATTATTCAAATGCAGCGGAAACAGCAGGAGAAAAATCAATCCCATGAGGCTAGCAAAGGCAAAGGTGTAGAACCGAGGGCTTTGCCAATATGTTTTGCCGATCGCCCGATCGCCATCAGTGCTATCAATCCAGAATCCGACTAACACCAACACCAGCCCGACCAAAGGCACCACGCCGCGATCGACCACCTGGGTAATGAAGTTGATTTGCCACGGACGCGCTGAGAACTGGTACGGCATCGACAAAATCACGATGTCCAGTAGCGCAGCCAGAACAACGATGACACCTACGACTTTTAAGGTGCGAGAGGCGAGTAGAGACACTGAGGAGCTACCTAGAGCATTCTTCGGATTCATGGTTAATGTCGATGTCTGATGGGCTTAAAACTGGGATGCTTAAACTTCGATATTTGAACTGGGATGCTTAAACTTCGATATTTGAACTGGGATGTTTGAACTGGAATGCTTAAACTTGACTACTTAAAATTTGGATGGAGTAAAACTTACGTAGCGGCCAGCACTTTTCAAACTCTAATATCGCATTCATTGCGTTGCAGATTCGATCGCCGACGTCAAATGACTGACGCTCGACAGCATCAATTTAAGGTGATTCAGCCTCTCGTTATAGCATTAATCTTGTCGCGTGAATTCTTACAGACTGGGTTAGAGTTCCCGCATGGCAGCAGAGGAGTAACAAGCTGACATTTTCTTCACCTGCTTTTATTTTGTTAGGCAGTGAGCCTTTACTTCCTACGTGAGGACACCCGTATCTGGACACCCATATCTGGGCATCAACCTCTCAGATGGAATTCTGATTTTTATTGAGAAATATTTGCTGACCTTGTCTTAGCCCCAAAGTGTCTTAGCCCTACAGTGTCTTAACCCCACAGCTTGACCTACTTAGCAGGGAAGAGTGCCAAGAGAGGGATCAGGTGATAATTTTGGGAAGTGCGACTCCTCAAACAGTTAATAGTGCTTTCCATCAGTGCCCGCCATCTCGTTAAGGAACTTCTCACTCATGAACAAAACTATTGAAATATTGCCCAGCAAAGCAGCATTGATTGCGCGATCGCTCCAGCTTATTTTGGAAATCATCCCGTCAGCCATCGCTGAACGAGGAATTTTCACGATCGCTCTATCGGGAGGAAGCACGCCCAAACCGCTGTATGAAGCGATCGCAGCGCAAGATCTGCCCTGGGACAAAATTCATGTGTTTTGGGGCGATGAGCGCTATGTACCCCCTACCCACACCGACAGTAATGAAGGCATGGCACGTCAAGCATGGCTGAGCAAAGTGCCCATTCCTGAGGCAAATATTCACCCCATGCCTACCGATGCGGCTGATCCGGCGATCGCTGCTCAGCAGTACGAACAGCAGCTCCAAGACTTTTTTCAGCTAAAGTCCGGAGAAATCCCTGCGCTTGATGTGGTGTTATTAGGAATGGGTGACGATGCCCATACTGCGTCCTTGTTTCCCCAAACGGACGCATTGCAGGTCTGCGATCATATTGTCACTGTGGGCAACAAAGATGGGCAGCCCCGCATTACCTTTACAATTCCCCTGATTAACCAGGCTCGCTGTGTAATGTTTATTGTGGCAGGTGCCAGCAAACAGCCTGCACTGGCACAGGTTTTTGCCCCCAGTGCCGACGGCAACCTGTATCCTTCTCGCTTCATCCAACCCTTTGGTGAGCTGTGGTGGCTACTTGATCAAGACGCTGGACAAAACCTGAAGCGAGCAGATTAAATGATCTGCAATAGAAAAACGGTAGGGACATAGCGTTATTGCTATGCCCCTACTTAAACAGAGGCTCCAATCTCGTGTAACCTACGCTATATATCGTTCACATGCAAACTGATAAATCTATGGTGAGCCAGGGAAGAGCGGCATGATTGTTTGTCCTAATTGCAATCATCAAAATCCAGATGCTGCGGTGCAGTGCGAAGCCTGCTACACGCCACTACCTGCCATGACTTCATGTCCGGGCTGCGGAGCCTCTGTCCAGACAGATGCCAGCTTTTGCGGTCAGTGCGGCTTTAATCTTCAAGCTCAAAGCGGTACTGCCGCTGAGCCACAGCCACCGACCCTCTCTCCTGACTTTGAAACTCCCGATTTTGATATTCCTGACCTGGCACCTCTAGAGCCACTGCCGTCCTTAGAGCCGCTCGTTGAAATTCAGCCTTCCCCCTTGCCTGAAGGCGTTGCCCTCAATTTGCCTCAGCCTTTTGAAAGGCAGCCCGACCCTTCGCCCATGCCGGAGCCGCCTTCTCCTCCGCTGGGTGCCGTCATGCCGCCAACCGTGGCTCAGCCTCCTATTGTGGCTCCGGCATACAGCACGCAACTGCAAACCCAGATTGCTCGGTTGCTGCATGTCCAAACCAACACGCATGTAGAGCTGCCTACTACTTTGGCAGTCATTCATATCGGTAAGCCCAACGATCGCATTCCCCCGGATGTTGATGTCTCAGGGTTTCCTAGCTCCGAGATTGTCTCCCGCATCCATGCCGATATTCGCGTAGAGGGAGATCTTTACTACATCGAGGATGTGGGCAGCTCTAATGGCACCTACATTAACAATGCTCCCCTTCCGAGCGGCAACCGTCATCGACTGCGGCCTGGCGATCGCATTGCGCTGGGTAAAGGAGATAAAGTCACGTTTTTGTTTCAAATTTCCTAATCCCAGCAGCGACTTGAGCTAAGGTATAGAGTGCTTGTGCTTAGGAGCGATCGCCTTGCCCAAACCTATTACTCAGGCTCAGCCACCTCTCGAATTCATTCCCCCGGCTTTTAGCCCGATCGTTCACAAGCTGGCAGAGATAGTGCTGCCTCTCTGGGCACGCTGGCGACTCAAAATTGTTGACATCCAGGTGAATAACCTGGAAACGCTGATCCAGTGCTATCAGAAGTTTCAGGCAGGCGATCTGCGGTTCATGCTGGCGTTTCGGCATCCCAGCACCAATGATCCCTTTTGCCTGTTTCACATGCTCGATCGGGAGATTCCCCGTATGGCACGACAGCGGGGCATCCCGCTCAAGTTGCCAGTTTATGCCCACTTTATGTACGATCGCGGCATTCCGCTCTGGGCAGGGCAGGGGGTAGGCTGGATGCTGCGCCACTTGGGTTGCACACCAATTCGGCGAGGCAAGCTTGATCTCATAGGGCTGCGATCGGCAAGGGAGATCTATGCCTCAGGTCGGTTTCCTATTGCAGCAGCTCCAGAAGGCGCAACGAACGGGCATAACGAAGTGGTTAGCCCGATGGAGCCAGGGATTGCCCAGCTCAGCTTTTGGTGCGTCGAAGATCTGCTCAAGGCAAACCGTCAAGAAGCCGTTTGGATCGTGCCGATCGGCGTGCAATATCGCTATGTGTCGCCACCCTGGAAGGCGATCGAACAGTTGCTGAGTTCTCTTGAAGCTGACTGTGGTCTGCCTACCTACGATGTCTCTAACCTCGATCCCGCTCTGGCCGAGGTTGAAAAGCAAAGAGCCTATTTGTCTTCTATCTTGTCCGACCCGCAGGAACTTTTGCTGTACCAGCGGCTGCTACGGCTCAGTGAACATCTGCTGACCGCAATGGAGCAGTTTTACAGCAAGTTTTATCACCAAAACTTAAAGCCCCCTCAGACGGAAAGTCTTCCGCTTGAGCAGGTTGCCGAAGATATCGGCTCTGGCGATCCGCTCTCATTGCCTGCCAACAAGCTGATCGCAACTCGACTCCATAGGCTGCTCAATGGCGCTTTGACGGTATCAGAAGAGTATTTTGGCGTTCCTGGAAAGGGCAACTTTGCCGATCGCTGTCGGCGACTAGAGCAGTCTGGCTGGGATTGGATTTATCGCGAAGATCTGAAGGAGTTAGAAAATTTATCTCCGGTCGATCGCGGTTTGGCCAATCGCATTGCCGAGGAAGCCGCACAGCACCTGTGGCATATGCGATTAGTGGAGAGTTTCGTCAGCGTTACCGGACACTACATTTTAGAAAAGCCCTCTGTTGATCGCTTTGCCGAAACGTTGCTGTTGCTCTTTGATACCGTTAATAAAATTAAGGGCAGAGCCTACGCACCCCGTCCGCGTCTGGGGCGGCAGCGGGCAGAGCTAACGGTAGGAGAACCGATTGTCGTGAGCGATCGCTGGGCAGATTACAAAACCAGTCGGCGATCGGCTGTGGCAACCTTGACACAGGACTTGCAAATAGAAATGGAAAATTTGATCCTCTGATTCTCTAACCTGTTACCGCTTCGCCCTCAGGCTAAAATCAGACTTGCCCTTCGATCGCCTGCTCATGACCCTCACCCGACCTCGTTTTTTTAGCCTCCGCAACCTCTCTCGATATCCCCGCCTGTCGATTCAAATGATGATTGCAGGCACTGCAATCACGTTGATGTTTGTCTTAGCAGCCTTGCTAGCACCTTTGCTGCAATCTTGGGGTTGGCTACAGAATCCGCTAGAAGGTTTGTCAAATCCCATCCACGAAGCGCCTTCGGCAGCCCACTGGTTTGGCACCAGTCGGCAGGGCTACGATGTGTTTTCCCGGACGCTATTTGGCACCCAGGCGGCCTTACAGGTTGTTGTTTTGGCGACACTGCTGAGTCTGGTGGTGGGTGTGCCACTAGGAATGGTCAGCGGCTACTTAGGCGGGCGGCTCGATCGCATTCTCTTATTCCTCATGGATACTATCTACACGTTGCCGGGGCTGCTGCTTTCGGTAACTCTGGCGTTTGTGGTGGGTCGGGGTGTAGGCAATGCCGCAATCGCCCTCAGCATTGCCTATGTACCGCAGTACTATCGGGTGGTGCGTAATCACACCATTAGCATCAAGACAGAACTCTTTATTGAAGCAGCGCGATCGATGGGGGCATCAACCTGGCGCGTTCTTTCCCGCTATCTCTTTTTCAACGTTATTCAAAGTGTGCCAGTACTCTTTACCCTCAATGCCGCCGATGCTGTGCTGATCCTCGGTGGGCTAGGCTTCTTAGGCTTGGGCTTACCCGAGCAAACCCCCGAATGGGGCACAGATTTGCGTCAGGCACTGGATGCTCTGTCTACTGGGATTTGGTGGACGGCACTGTTTCCAGGGCTGGCACTCACAATGTTGGTGGTGGGACTGTCTTTGATGGGCGAAGGCTTGAATGAGCTAATTAATCCGCTGTCTCGACAGGAGTAGTTCGCTACAAGATTAGCTCACTACAATCTCTACACTTCAAAATCGCAAGAGATGGACATTACACTTCAGAACAAGACGCTTCAGGACAGGACACTTCAGCCAGCGCCACAAGAAGAAGTCATTGGTATTGACTTAGGCGGCACCGCTATTAAGATGGGACGGTTTGACGTTCAAGGCAATTGTTTGCGATCGCTCACCTTGCCAACGCCGCAGCCTGCCTACCCGCCCTCTGTACTGGAAACCTTATTAGAAGCGATCGCCCAGATCGACCCCAATCAGCAGAGCGTGGCGATCGGGGTTGGTACGCCGGGGCCAGCCGATGCTGCCGGACGCGTTGCCCGAATTGCCATTAATCTAGAGGGCTGGCGAGATATTCCTTTAGCAGATTGGCTCGAAGCTGAGACAGGCAAACCAACGATCGTCGCCAATGATGCAAACTGCGCTGGCATGGGAGAGTATTGGCTGGGAGCCGGGAAGCCTTTTCGGAATGTGATTATGCTAACGCTCGGCACAGGCGTTGGCGGCGCAGTGATTTTAGATGGCAAGCTGTTTGTCGGTCATGACGGCACAGCCGGAGAACTGGGGTTGATTACGCTCAACCCAGAAGGAGAACCCTGCAATAGCGGCAACCGAGGCTCATTAGAGCAATATGTCTCTGTACGCGCCATCCGCAGAAGAAGCGGGCTAGAGCCACATGAATTGGCGGAAAAAGCCAGAGCTGGAAATGAGGAAGCGATCGCCTTCTGGCAAAACTACGGGCGCGATCTGGGAACCGGAATTGCTAGCTTACTCTACGTTCTTGCCCCTGAAGCAGTCATCATTGGGGGTGGCATTAGCGCCAGTGCTGAATTCTTTTTTCCCAGTCTGCAAGCCGAAATCGAACAGCGGGTTTTGCCTAGCTCTCGATCCGGATTGCGACTCTGCTTGGCTGAATTGGGCAATCAGGCTGGGATGGTGGGGGCAGCAAAATTGGCGTGGCAGCGGCATGAGGAAAAGTGAGGCTTCCCACTCTAGGAACTGTCACAAAACTGTGATTGCCTCTATATTCGGAGCGTTAGCATACAGAATATAAAGTGAAACGTCAAGCTTCATAGTATATTTGCCCCATAGAAATTGTTCAGCAGCCTTGGGTGTAGAGGTTGAGGACAGGTAAAGCTTTAGAATTCAGCATTTATTATGTGCGCTGGAGCAGTGGCTCAGCGTTGAGGAGGAAGAATGAAACGATTGAACTGGTTAATTTTCCCAAGTGTTTTAGCAACAACTTTTGCGATCGCTTCAGCTGCCGTAGGTAACCCCATTCAAACCCCCCTTGCCAGTGCCGTTACGGTCACAGGTAATTCGGGTGGCTCTCAGTCTAGCCAATGTGGATTTATCGCTGGTACACCCAGCCAGGTTGTTGTGGTGAACCAAACTACGCCCTTGCGGTTCAAGGTCGTCCAAGGTGCAGGACAACCCACGCTCAGAATTACAGGGCCGGTGAATCAGTGCGCTATGGCAGAAGGGTCTTCTGGCGGCACGATCGAAATTCCTGGCGTTTGGCAGCCTGGCACCTACTCGGTGTTTGTGGGCGATCGCGCTCAAGGCAGCTATCCCTTTACGCTATCGATTAGCCCAGAATAGAGATTAGCCCAGAATAATTTTTGAATAGTCACCGCTAGGTTTAGGGGATTTTGTCTGGTACGCACTAGATAAAATCCCCTAAATTAGCGCTTTAAATCTAAACAGAGTCACTTCTAAAAGCCTTGCGGATCGAAGCTTTTGGAAATGACTCTGTTTTAAACTGACCTTAAAGAGCTATATCAGGCTATATAAAGCGATTAGCCTTCTTCAATTTGTTTCACTGAAACATCGATCGCTTGAACATCGACTGTGCCGGGTGGCGTAATTCGCTGAAACTGTCCCTTCTCAATCTGAAGCGGTTCTCCGCAGCTAGGACAGCGCATTTGTGTGCCATTAATGCCTGCCGACTCATAGCTGCACACGGGGCATTGATCGACAACAAGGTTGCGTTTGAGCCACCAGCGAAAGCCCCAAAACCCAATTATGGGCGCAAGAATAAGCAACCCTAACAAGATAAAGACTGACTTGACAATCCAGCCTAGACCGATCGATCCCAACAGCCAGATCACTGCAAAAAGGACAAGCCAGAAGCGGATACCAGCAAGGTTAAATTGCCAGCCTCTGTAGCTATTCGGGTTCACAGTGACCTCCTACCTTTGAGATGATTTAACGAACATTAAAGCAGTCGAATTCGTTTTCTCCAGCATAAACGACAGACGGATGGGCCAACAGTCTTAATGCTCGACATTAGAGTAGGGATTGTCCCCCTTCGCGTTCGGATCACCCCTGTCTATCGACCTTGAAGGATCAGGGCTGTGGCTACAGGTGCTAGGACGAGACATTTTTGTGGACGACCAGCCTTCGTTTAAGGCTGTTGATAGCTCGTCACATACACTTCTGCGGCAGTAGGTTCCTGACTAAACACCAAAATGCCTTCGACACTCGATCGCCCTGGAACAAAGTCGAACGTAGTAGACGCAATCTCCGGATCACCTGCCTTCTTAAGTTTGCCTTCTACGGTAACTTCTGCCCCTGTCTCTGAGCCAGCATTGGTCACTGTAATCGGCAAGTAATAAAGACCTGTTTCATTGCGAACTACGCCTTGAGAAACGTGAAATCGTGCGGGTTCATTTGAGGAGCTAAACCACAGGGCAAGCACAATTCCGATGACTCCAGCCAGCAGTGCGATCGAAATAGCCAGAGAAACTCGTTCAGCCTTTGTGCGTGGGTTTGAACCCCCTTTCTTATTTTTTGTCATAAAGCCAACCTACCCGCAGCCCCACCGATCGTAGCGGGAAACCCTAACACCAGAGTGTAGCTCACCCATTGCGTCATCGGATCTCCCACATGAACCAATTGAAACAACCAAAGCATCGACAAAGCAACCAACAGAGAAATCAAATAGGAGGCAAAAGTTTCACTCATGGGGCTTTGAAAAAAACCAGGTTGCGATCGACGCGTGGCTTGCCCACCAAAGCTAGCCTGAAAGACAATGATGTAGGACAGCAGCAGTGAAACCGCGATGATGATCAGCAGCCAAGGTATAGAAATCATGCTGGAAATCATGGGGATTTCGTCTGTGGGAGCGATCGAGGCGCTAACAATAATGGCTCCTAGCGCAGTAGCGCCAGCATCTGCAAGCGTGCCGTACCAAACTGCTTGAGCCTGATCGGATTCAACCAGAGCATTGCCATCATTCTTACTCTCACTCTTGCCCTCACTCTTGCTATTGTTGTTGTCCTCATCTGCTGCCAGGAGAACATTGTTAGCAATCCCAACCCCAAGACTAAAGGGCAATGCCTCTGTAATGATGCGCCCCATGATAGCCTCAAGCCCAGTCTCAAAGCGGATTACACCGATAAGAATAAGACTAAATGTGACACAGACAAGCGCGATCGCCAGAGCTTCTACAGCCTCGGTAAAAATTTGTATCCATGTTTTTAAACCTCCTTTGCGAAATCCGCCCTGTAGATTCAGCAAAATTAAAACAGCGTAGGCAATACCCAGCAACAGCAGCATCCGAGGGGGCTTTGTAAAGTTTCCTTTCCACCACACTTCCATCGTGTACAAAAAAGGCGCACCAAAGAGAAATGCCCCCGCAATAGCGCGCATGAGGTCGTCTAGCTCGGCTTTCCAGGGTGATCGGCGTTTAGCATTCGCCATTGCATTACTTAACTCATAAATATCAGTTGAAGAGACTTCTTGCGTGAATGCTGGTTTGAAGGCGTGAATCGTTGCGTAACAGAGACGCACAACAATTGACGTAAGAAGTCAGTCTTTGATCCTCTCACTTTTTTAGGATCATGGATTAAATAAACCCTAATAGTTTTTGGAAATAATTTTTGGAAGTGCTACGTTTCTAAAAACTATTACAGGTTAATAATTTGCGATTCTTAACCTCAGTCGATCGCAAATTAGGATTTCGTAGCAGATAGAATTTGCTGCCCCAAAACCCAGAAAATTAGCTTAGAAAAGTTAGCCTTTGAGAAGATGGAGAAAGCGCTAATAGCCAACGGTCTGATCAACCAAATTGCGCAAACCGACGCCGTTTTGGTAACGCCAGAGATTGTCGAGGAACAGGGCGATCGTCCGTTGGGCTATGCGAGGAGAAAACCCGGAACAGTGGGGCGTAACCACCACATTGGGCAGCGACCAAAAGGGGCTATCGGCGGGCAACGGTTCTGTACAAAACGTGTCTAGCCCTGCCCCCGCAATCCAACCTTGCTGCAAGGCTGTGAGCAGCGCTGGCTCATCGATTATGGCTCCTCTGGCAATGTTAATCAGGTAAGAAGTGGGACGCATCAACCGCAGCGTTGCAGCATCTATCATGCCTTGAGTCTCAGGCGTGAGGGGCGTGGCCAACACCAGATAGTCCGTTTCTGGCAGTAGCGATCGCCAGTCATCTGCGCCCACAATTTTTTCAAAATGGGGGAGAGGTTCGGGGTTGCGGCGAGAACCCCAGACCCGCATATCAAAGGCATGGGCACGTTTGGCAATTTCTTGACCAATACTGCCTGCCCCTACGATCAGCACCGTTGCTCCCTCAACTTCCTGTAGGGGCAAATCACCTGCCGCAGAATCGGATCGAAGCCAGGTTTTTTGCGCTTGTAGATGACTCAGTTTGGGCAAACTTTTGGCATGGCTGAGGATATAGGCCATGACAAATTCTGCGATCGGCACAGCGAATGTTCCGGCACCGTTAGTGAGTAATATCTTGCGCTCTAAATAGGCAGGAGTGAGGATGTGGTTGACTCCAGCACTGGGAGTTTGCTGCCATCGCAAGTGGGGAACCGCCGCTAACACCTTTTGCAGCGTCGCTGGCTTGAGATAAAACCAGTTGAGATAAACTTCGGCATCGCTCGGATCACCCTCAAAGTTGCCCTGACTGTCTACCCAGGCGATCTGAATATCGGGATAGCGATCGGGCGAAAGCTGCGGCTCTAGTTCGGCAGCAAATTCGGCAGGTAAAAGCAGTTTCATCGGCAAGTGGTTTTAGAGAAAGGGCAACTAGCGCCAGGCGCGATCGTATTGCTCAGGCCGGGGAATTTCTCGTCCTAGGCGCTGGGCGGCATGTTGAGGCCAGTAAGGATTGCGCAATAGCTCTCTGGCTAACAGCACGACATCGGCAGCACCTGTGCGAATCACATGATCGGCCTGTTCGGGTGCCGTGATCATGCCGACGGCTCCGGTGGCAATCTGGGCTTCGCGGCGAATACGCTCGGCAAAGGCCGTTTGATAGCCCGCCCCCACTGGAATTTGCACCCCCGAAATGATGCCGCCTGAAGAGCAGTCGATTAAATCTACGCCCAAAGACTTAAGCTTGTCGCACAACGCCACACTCTGCTCAATATCCCAGCCGCCCTCTGCCCAGTCAGTTGCCGAAATTCTCACCCAGAGCGGATAGGATTCAGGTAGAACAGCGCGCACGGCTTCGACCGTTTCTCGCAGCAGTCGCGTCCGGTTTTCAAAGCTACCGCCGTATTCATCTTGCCGCTGGTTTGCCAGGGGTGAAAGAAACTGATGCAGCAAATAGCCGTGGGCTGCATGTAGCTCAATCAACTGAAACCCGGCCTCTAGGGCGCGTCGAGTTGCCTGCACAAAGGCAGTTGTAATTTGCCCAATCTCTTCGAGGCTGAGCGCTTTTGGTACGGGGCTATGGGAATCGAAGGCGATCGCACTGCAAGATACAGTTTGCCAACCGTTTTGGCTTTCATCAACGGCTCTGCCGCCTTCGCTGGGCTTTGCCGTACTGGCTTTTCTGCCTGCATGAGCCAACTGAATGCCCGATGCCGCACCAAATTGATGAATGCTGGATGTGATTTTTGCCAGGAATTCGATGTGCGAGTCTGACCAGATGCCTAGATCGGCAGGGCTAATGCGGCCAATTGGCTCGATGGCTGCGGCTTCGGTAAAGACCAGACCGGCACCCCCGATCGCCCGACTGGTCAGGTGAATCAGATGCCAGTCGTTGGCATAGCCATTGTTGCTGGAGTACTGACACATGGGCGAAACGACAATGCGGTTGCGGAAAGTGACTTTGCCACTGCTGAAGGGTTCAAATAAATGTGCCATAGGGTAGTCTTGGGGATTTGAAGGCGATCGCTAAAATGAAGACGCTACTCGAAAAATTGCCTTACTTACAAAATCTATTTACTTAAACAGTTGCTTAATTATTTAAGTAAACGCTACTAAAGTCTTTCTAGAAAGTCAAGCCGCTGCTACAGCATTGGCAGTTTAGCCCTTGAACCAAGCTGCCAATGCTGAAGGTGGTGGAGGATGGAGATGCGATGAACCTCTCCATGCCTCTCACTCTGAGCGGTTTGGGGATTACCGCACCAATATCGTCATGTATTTGCCGTTGCCAAAGGGTAAGGGAATAATGGGCGTGAACTTGGCGCGATCGTCCGTTAATCCCTTCACGTAGCATTCGTTGATCAAATGCATCACCTGCTCGCGGGTGCCAATGAGCCAGATCTGCGATCGATCGGCAGGATGGTCTGTCAGCAGTTCGTTGAACTCTGTCGTCATGATGGTATTACCTTGCTAATGGCACTTTGTTTTTGCATTAGCAAGGCATTCGATGACTTAAAACCAACTACAGCTACTACCCCAGACGGCAGGTTAGCGGTTGTGGGGGTGTTCCAAGCCCCCCGCAGCCGCGTCCATACCTTAAGCTCGTTTCACTGGCGTCTCACCAGTTTTCGGGAAAGCATAAAATAAACAGCACTATTCCAGTGATCCACTTTGAACGCTTCATTACTACCTCCTACGGAACCAGAACGAGTGAGTGCGCGCCTCGCGTCACCGGGACAGCGTAGCGAGTTTGTACGAGCATTGGCTGAGGGTTGAGCGGATCAACGGCAATGCGCCAGAAGTCGATCGAACCGCCTTGAATGCGATCGTCAAAATGGTCGTAGTTTGCCACTGCAAGATACTGGCTCGAAGCATGAAAGGCGGCGGCTTCGGGCAAAATGCCGTCAAAAGGGTAATCGGCAACATGATTTAGTTGACCCGTCTGGGGATCGAGAGTGATTAAGCTCAGAGAGGAAAACCAAGTGATGCGATTGTCGTCATAGGGCAAATAACTGCGTTCGAGATTCGTCGTCACGACATAGCGGTCATTCGGGCTGATGGCTAACCCTTCTGGACTCACGCCCGTCATTGCCCGTGATACCAGTGCGTGTCTCGGTGAACCATCGTCCTGTATTCCTGCCTCTAACTGCACGCTGACAACACTACCCCGTGGCGCTTCACTCCAGGTTCCCTCCACATCTGCTCCCCAATACAAACCATTCACCAACACATGACGACCATCACTGGTGAATTGAGCTATGTAGGGAGCCTTCTCGATTTTGACGACATTGCCCCAGGGTTGAACTTGCAGGTCGCTTCCCACTTGAATAAAGGATAATTCTGCGGCGGTCTCATTCACCAAGGCCAGAACATTTCGCTGGGGATGCCACTGGGCATGAATCAAGCGTTGCCGGCTGGGAATGTTACTTACAGACGGATACACAGGTTGTCCTAAACGTCCATTTTGAAAGGGAATCAAGGCAAGGGGAGTATTGGTGCCTGCGCCTTGCGGGTTGATGCTGACTGCAACCAATGAGCCATCAAAATTGACGCTGACTGAATCTGGTCGCTCGGCGATCGCCAACTCTTGCACCTGAGTGGGTCGCGTTGGGTCGCTCAAATCAAAGACCGTAAGACGATTGCCATGCGTCAAATCAGCAAAGGTTTGAGTTTCTGCTGCGCCTTCCGGTCGTTGACGAAATGTTTCCACTACAAAGGCATAACGAC
Source organism: Oscillatoriophycideae cyanobacterium NC_groundwater_1537_Pr4_S-0.65um_50_18 (assembly GCA_016208305.1). GTDB lineage: Bacteria > Cyanobacteriota > Cyanobacteriia > Elainellales > Elainellaceae > Drouetiella. The sequence goes on from JACQYI010000006.1 coordinate 555,595, forward strand.
CATCGGGGGTGACAGCCACGGCATTGGGCGGCCCGGCTACCGAGTTACTGGCCGGTGTTTCATAAGTCTGCAAGTCTCTGACATGACTTCCCAACGGAATAACACTCAGCGCATCTTCGCCTTCACGCGGCCCCAATTGCCCGTTTACATAGGCCGATGCCAGCATATCGGCATCGGAAATTGAAACCAGATAGCGTCCCTGAAAGTCCATCGGGGCAGCGCGTTCGCCTTGGCGTTGACTTGTCGAATCGAGGGTTTGGGCGATCGTTTCTGCGGGAAGCAGCGCCATTGCCAAGCTCAGTGCCAAGATTTTTTTGATCATGATGATAGTCTCCAAACCGGGTAAGAAACGAATGTGCGCGATCAAATCCGATCGTGTGCATGGCAAACGACATGAGAAATTGGCGATCTTGGGCGATCGCGCTGATTCAGGCTGCGAACAATATTAAACAAGCACCTCGAACAGTGCGTTGCAAAAACACCCTCCGCCAAGTTCAGCTTTCGTTGAATCTTCAGCGTTTGCTTAAGGGAAGTGGCTCAGCTCACCCTTAAGGTAAGTGACTTAGCTCATCTTATAATTTAGTATGTAGAGCTAGCCTTGGTTTGTCAAGGTAAGTTGATTGACTTAGTTTATAATTGCGATAGAGTTTCATTGGTACTGTTGGGGGTTTGCGCACCAAATGCCGATCGAGGAATATCGCAAGAGCGTTGCTGACCAGAAGCGGCAAGCCATTCTAGATGCTGCTGTTCAGAACTTTCTAGCGACGGGGTATGAGCGCACGACGCTAGAAATGGTGGCAAAAAGCGCGGGCGTTTCAACGGCAACTGTGTATAAGCATTTCTCTACCAAACGCGCTTTGTTTGGCGGCATCATGGAGCGCATTTGGGAAACTGAGGTGGATCTGGCAAATTCAGTCGATCAAGGAACTGACTCAGTGGCAATTCTGATGGCGATTGCTCAGGAGTATGCTCAACTGCTGCGGCAGCCGCAGGTGGAAGCTTTATTTCGCGTCATCATTGCCGAAGCGCCTCGCTTTCCTGAATTGGGAGAAGAATTGTATCATCGAGGCAAAGAACCGTATCTCAAAAGACTCCACGCCTATTTGCAGAAAGAAAGCGAATTGGAGCGATTTCAAATTGCCGATATTCCCTTAGCAGCACGGCAATTTCTCGGCATGATCAACGATGTCATTTTCTGGCCTCGATTTCTAATCGTAGATTTGAAAATTAGTGATAGCGATATTGAGCATGTCATTACTAGCGCTGTAGAAACATTCTTGGCACGTTACGCAAAAAAATAGTATTTGAGCTCATGTAGCGATCGCACTCCAACAATGCATTGGTGCGAACTTGTCTACCGTGTTTGGCCTTCGACCTTAAATCATTTCATAATGGTGCGCTGGGACTTTTAAGCGGGTGTAGATCATCACTTAGTATTCTAAAATTCCTTAATGCCAATCTCAGGGTGCGTTAAGGTAGTAAGCAGTTGACGCTTCGCAAAAAAGCGATCGCCAGAGCCGAGTGGCAGCGTACTTCTCAATATTTTGGGGTAACATTCATGACTCCCAATACTACACAACGTCACCCATTTAGGCGCGATCGCTATTCTCCTCGTCCTACAATTTTCAGTCAGAAATTAGTCTCTCAGATCGCAACTCTGCTTTTGCTATCCGCGGTAATTCTGTTGGGTACAGAACGTTCCACCTTAGCCACCTTAGGAAATTTAGGCATACCCACCGCTTCTGAACGTTTTTTAGAAGCAGGCAGAAGAAATCTGGAGCGCGAGATTCAAAATTTACAACGTCCCGATGCGCCTTCAGCAGAGGTTTTGCGGGTGAAAGAAGTGCCGCAAGATCGGCTCGATCTTGAAGATCCACGTCTTCGGTTGCCAGCTCAGCGACCCGATCGGCAGAGCAGAAATGTCCGCTAATTCTTTTCCCCCTTTTCAAGGGGCAGGGGAGATCAACAAGTACCTAAAATCGACAGCCGACCCTTTTCAAACACCCGCTTAGCCTGTCTTATCCTCGCTGCCATAGACGAATCATTTCATTCAGCGTATTGCGATCGGGCGGAGGATTAACGCCAGGTGGGTTGACCTGAGCACCCGGAATATTTTGACTCCAGGGGCTATTGGGAATCGATCGCAAATCGATCGCAGGATTGACCGAGCGGAAGCCATGTTGCACAAACACCGCCTGCTGTTCGGGTTGCTGCAAAAACGCTAAAAACGTTTGGGCCGCATCGGCTGTCCCTTGGCTGATATTGCGCCGAGGAATCGCCGCCGTTGAAACTGTTTCGATCGTCGGATCGATATAGTAAATCTGGTAAGGATTGCCCTGTGTGGTTGTAGATTGCTGCCAGCGATACAGCGCCACGCTTTCATAAACAACCGCAACATCGGCTTCATTCGAGCCGCGCGTGATAAACTCTTGCAGCAGCGTGTCCGTCGAGCGGGGTGGATTGTAGACTGACTGTTTTGCCAGCTTAAACAGAGCCGCGATCGCCGGACTGCCCAACGTAGCTGCATCAAGGTTGCCCGCCTGAGATTGTGCCCACAAGCCCATCGCCAGTTGGCCACTGTTCGATCGCGCTGGGTCAGTCAAAACGAGGTCAATGCTGCCCCAGGTTTTATCACCCCCGATCGCTGCCCAGTTGCCTTTTTGCAGAGCCGATGCGAGTTGCTGCCAGTCAAAGCGGCCGTTCGGAAACAAAATTTTGCCCCGGTCTGCCCAGGCAATTCCCACTAGAATCGATTTGGCGATCGGCTGGGGTGCGCCATAGAAGGGAGTCTCGCTATTTTGGGCGCGCCAGCGGTCTTCTAGCTCCGTCAGCAGCTCGGCATTGGCAGGAATCAGCAGCGCTGGATCAAAGTCGTTTTTGTCATCAACATAGTTATTGACCACATCTTGAGAGCCTTGAAACTTTAGCTCTAGCTGAATGTCAGGATGGGCCTGCTCAAACTGAGTTTCTAGCGCTTGCAGCGGCTCCTGAAGTTCTGTGCCGCTGACGATGACGACGGTCTGAGTCGCACCGGGCAAGGGCGCATAGGCCAGAGCGATCGCCACCAGCATCACTGCCCCTGAGAGCAAGGCTCGGCGGGTGAGCCGAGCGTGCGTTTTTTGTTTTTTCATGCAGAGGATTGGCTGACCAGCAAATCGACATTTTCTTGAAAAATGCTGAGTTCGTCACTGAGCGATCGCAGTTCTAGGGTTTGCTGCACATCGGCTAGGTTGGTCGATCGCAGCTTATTTTGCATGGCTTGCAGCACACCAGCCGAATCTAGAATGAGCGTAGACAGACTGGCAACCTGTGCCTGACGCGTATCTTCTCCGGTTTGAACCAGATGAATATTATGCTGAAGGCTCTCCACCAGATAGTCAAGCTGCTCTTTCACCAACCCTGAACTTGTAGACAGCCGGGTTTGCACTTCTGCCAACTGTCTGCGTAAGTCTTCCACCGACAGCAGCGAATTGCTGCCCTGCATCCGTTGGGTGAGTGTATCAATCTTGGGGGGAAGCTCGGTCGCCCGATCGCAAGCCATCTGCACCGATGCCAGCAGATCCATTTGCAGAGAGTCGGTCAGCAGTCGAGAGGCCTCTGCCCGCAGCTCAGTTGCCTTTTCGGCTAGCAGCCTTGCCTGCTGACGCACCGCCATCAGTTCGCGCTCTAGCAGCGGATCTTCTAGATTGAGCGATTCAGGCTCTTGGCTTTTGCGTAAAGCGGCTCCAGCTAGGGCGATCGCCCCCGCCCCAGGCAAAATCACCCAATTGGGAAGTTTGGCCATCCGAACGCCGACCACCAGGGCGATCGCGCTGATCAGCATAGGCACAGGATAGTAGAAAGGATTCGCGAGCTTCATCGGTTTAGAACTCCAATTGCAAGTTTTGCATTACCCGTGAAATGCTTTCGGGATCGCCCTTAGAATAGTAGCCACCCGTCGCTTGGGCAATTTTTTCGAGAGCACCCGCATCAAATTCACCTTCATTGCCATAGCCTACGGTAAAGAAGGAAATGCGCTGATCGCTCTCAACGCCGCTCTTAGCCAAATCGGTCGCCAGCTGATCCAGACTCATCCCAGAGTCGGTGTCTTGCCCATCTGTGAGCACCAGCACCGCATTGATCGCATCAGGACGCAGGTTTTTTCGCAGCCAGTTGCGGGCGTAAAACGCAGCATCATAAAGACTGGTACCGCCTTCAACGCTGAGGCTGCTGATGAATTCTATGCCTTTCGTCTGGCCTTCAGGAGAGCCATCCACTAAAACAGGAGAACGGATGGCGCTATCAAAATCAATCAGGGCAATGCGATCCTGGGAGGTCAGGGCGGTGATGTAGTTTTGCAGCGTAGACTGTACGGCAGGCATTTTATCGCCTTGCATCGACCCGGAAGAATCAACGACGATCGCCACCAGCGAAGGCTTTTTGGCATTTTGCTCCCAGGCTGCTAGCATAGCTTCCACCACTTCGGGCTGCGGCGGACGGTAAGAATCATACTTCGCCTGCGGATTCACCCCAAATTCTGGACTAAACTTTGCCCCTAGTGCCACGCCCGGAGTGCCAGGACGTAACCCTAGATTCGCGGCCATCTGCTGGGCTTCGTTAGATTGCAGGTAGGCGATAACTTGCTCAGCCGCTGCTTTTTCTACAGGGCTAACCCAGGGAGCAGTGAGCAAAATCGATCGCATGTTGGATGAAAAAGTGGCTTTTGGGTAAATCGCCTCATATTTGGGTTGCCCAATGGGTTGCCCAGAGTTTTCTCCAGACAATGGCTCGGTGTTAGCGGCAATAACTGAAGACTCATAAACAGAGCCGATCGAAGCCCAAAAGGAGCCGTTTTTCACCATCGCCTGCGCCAAAGAGTTGGTGGAAACACCATATCGGGTAATTTTTGACTGAATCGCCTTCACATCTGCCGTGTAGCGTTTCACGTCGGCATCGGTAATTTGTTCAGGACGCTTGCCTGACACTGAGGCATATTGTGCAACCAGCGTTTGCAGCCCAGAGTTCGATTTGGTGGGCACAGTCTGCACGTAATGGACAGGCAAGGGCTGGCTAGCGGCATCAATATCTCTGTGGGTTTTTGCCGTTACCAGCGTCTTGAATAAATCATCAGTCTGGCGCAATCCGGCAGCTAGATCTGCGGGAGCCATGAACACCATAGGGCTACTGGCTAGCAGGGGCGAATCGGTAATGGCGGGAATATAGTTCTGCCCAGGAAACAGTTGGTTGATGCGATCGATCAAAATACTCTGATAAATTTCGCCATCAACCGACAGCAGCGTTGGCCATTCGGGCGAATCGGCAGGTAACGTCCCGGCTTTAAGCTGCTGTGCCAAAGCCACAGTTTTTGTCACCATATCGCCGCTGCCCTGCGCTGCACAAGTCAAGTAATAGGCTTCACCGCTTTGCAACTTCGGCTCTTGCGAGTTGAGGCGATCGGCAGCTTGCGTACAAAAATCTTGTAGAGCGCTGCCCACCCACATTTTGACTTCAACCTGATCGGAAGTAATATTGCGGCTGGCACAAGCATTAAACAACAGAACGGCAGTCAAGCCAGCCAGCAGGTAGGCTGCAAACCTTCTAATTTTGAGGATCATAAATGAATCCAGAGATAGCTAAATTTCAACGAAGGGCTAAATTTAGGGTGATGCGGCCAGAGCATATTTGAAAAAATTTACTTTTTATCCGTTCTGCTCCTTAAATCCCCTGATTTTGGGACTCTTCCGGATTAAAGTCTTTTGAAGTTGGGGAGAACTGCAAAACAGTAGCCAGATGACGGCAATTAGCGTCAATCCGAATCAGCAACAGCGCCAGGGCTAACGCAACAAAACCCAACACAGGATGTAAAAAGATTAGCGGCGGCAAAAGCTTGAGGGAAAAGCGATCGCCTCTGTCTAAAAACCTCAGCAGCGATAGTTTGCGTCTAGTTACAATATGCCCCAGACAAATTCCAGAATTTAATTTGCCTTGAAGATTAGTTTGCGCTCATGTGTACCTTTTCAGCTTCAGACCCTGCGATCGCGATCCAAACAGCTTTACCCGCTTGGCTCCATTGGCTAGAGCAATGCCCCAGCACCAATACCTGGGCAGCAGCACATGCCTCTGAGCTTCAGCATGGCGACGTCGTCTTTACCCGGCAACAGACCGCCGGAAGAGGACAACAGGGACGCACCTGGCAAGCGCCACCCGGTGTGCTAACGGCCAGCGTCGTACTGGATTCTATTCCAGTAGAGCAACTGCCCGGATTGAGCCTAGCGGCTGGATTGGCCGTTATTTATGCGATCGCTGACTTGGCTCCAGACTTGCAGAATCTACAGCTCAAGTGGCCGAACGATGTGATGCTACAAGAGCGCAAGCTGGCCGGAATCTTGTGTGAGGCTGGAGGAAATCGCAGCAGCCGAGTCATTGTTGGAATTGGACTGAATCGCTGTGCCAATTTTGCCGCATCTGAACTGCCAGATAGCCTAATCCAGAAAGTCATCAGTTTGCATCAGGTTGCTGCGATCGTTCCTAATGAGTTTTCTCTCCTAGAAAGGTTGCGGCAATATTTGCTAGAAACCGCAGGGCTACTAACCGCACCTCATTCATTAGGATTGACAGCACTGCTGCCTGCCCTACGCCAGCGAGATTTTTTGTTAGGAAGGCAGATTGTAGTTAACCGCTCTGGACAGCAGATAGCGGGCGAAGCAGTCGGGATTGGCGATCGAGGAGAGTTGCTGCTGCGGCTTGCCGAGGGCAGTTTGCGAAGGGTGACTTCAGGGCAGGTTCTTTGGCAAGACTTGAGCTAAGCACCCCAGGCGTATTTCAAGCCGTAATTTAGATCAATCCGTAAAAAAGAGGGCTTTGGAACATGCGTCCCAAAGCCCTCTTGATGAGATTGTAATTTTGGTCAATTGCCATCGGACTTCAGGACGTTGATGCTGTTGTCCTGATAGCCTTAGCGATCGCCTATAAATTACCAAGTATTACCAGTCAGGATATTTTACCGACCTAAATCGTTGTCTTCGATCCACTGCAACACTTCAGACTCAGACTCTGCATACAGTGTTTTGCCTGTGCGAGGGTCATAAGCGCGCCAAAAAACAGTGCCGGAATCTCCAACAATTTGGTCAATAGATAGCATCGATTGACGAGCGATCGCATCCATCCAAGAATTCCAAACCTGCTTGACTTTGTTGACGAAAGCCAACCCATGCTGATTGGGAGCCAATCCTAACTGCTTTTGCTCTTGCTCTAGCAGCGCGATGAGTTGAAAGTTTTGTGCTGCTCGGGCTACTTCTAGCCGACGAGAGAGAGAAGCTGCGATCGCTGCCTTGTGTTGAGCATCGATTTCAGCCAGGTTGAAATGAAGTGCAGTAGACATAGTTCCCTTACCAAACGCTAAATTCTTAAAAGGTATTTTTTACCTCCGATAGTGGAATTATAATATATTTCTGTAGCTAAAGGCACAAAATTGAAGTTATTTTAAGCTTTTCTTTAGTTAGAGTTTTTTACAATCAAGCTTTTTGAACTCAGGCTGTAGCCGTGGTTTAATGACAGCCATATTGAGTAACAGCCATGTTTAAGAGCAGCTCTGACTTCATCGCCCACCTCAAGCAGCTTTCTAAAGATTCCTGGCTGCTGGGGCCAGACAATCAGCGCTTAGCAGCCCAGGCAAAAGAACAGTTTCATGCGCTGATTCAAAGCTATAGAGACAATCAACCCCCGATCGTTTTGCTAGCCACATCTGATTCGGCAGAATTTTTGGCAGGCTTCGTAGCCGCCTGTGCTGCAAATTGTCCCACTTTTCTAGGCAACCCTCACTGGAGTGCGCCAGAGTGGCAGCAGGTTTGTGATCAGGTGCAGCCCGACATCATTTTAGGAAAGCTAGCGGGAGAGCTAGAGAGAGAGCACGGGCAATATCCAGGACAAAAGCTACAGGCTAAAGAAAAACTTAAAGCTCCAACGCCTGGACAGATCATGATTCCGACAGGTGGATCTTCAGGGCAAGTGCGCTTTGCCATTCACACCTGGCAAACGCTGACGGCATCTGTGAGGGGATTTCAGCAATATTTTGAGACTGATGTCATCAACTCTTGCTGTACGCTGCCGCTCTATCACGTCAGCGGGTTAATGCAGTTGATGCGATCGCTCCTGACGGGTGGCAAACTGGCGATCGTGCCTCTGAAGCAGCTAGATTTTCAGCGGCCTGAATTTGACCCAGCCGATTTTTTTATCTCGCTCGTGCCTACCCAGCTTCAGCGATTGCTCCAAAACCCTGAGGCCATTGTCTGGCTCTCTCAATTTCGCACTGTGCTCTTGGGGGGTGCCCCGGCTTGGGATGACCTACTGGCGACCGTAAGGCAACACCAGATTCGCTTAGCGCCCACCTATGGCATGACCGAAACGGCATCCCAGGTGGCAACGCTAAAGCCACAGGACTTTCTGGCCGGGAAGCTGGGCTGTGGTCAAGCCTTGCCCCATGCCAAAATTTGGATTGTCGATTCGCAAAGTCAGCCTGTAGAGCCAGGTCACTTGGGGGCGATCGTGATTCAATCTGCGGCTGTGGCAGCGGGCTATTACGGCGAATTGGGGGGCGAGGCTCAGGAATTTCAGGCTCAGAGATTTCAAACCGATGACTTGGGCTATCTCGATACCGAAGGCTATTTGCATATCGTGGGGCGCGCCAGCCGCAAAATTATTACAGGCGGAGAAAATGTTTTCCCCGACGAAGTTGAAGCCGTCATTCGGGCGACGGGGCTAGTGGCAGATGTTTGCGTCGTGGGTTTGCCCGATCGCCATTGGGGAGAAGTGGTGACAGCTGTTTACGTCTCTGAAAACGCCTCTGATTCTAGTAGCAGCTCTGCGCTCAATTCGTCACATCCAAATCTGGCACATCCAAATCTGGCACATCCACATCTGGCACAGTTGCAGCAGGCGATCGCCCCTTCTCTCAGTAAGTTCAAACAGCCCAAGCGCTGGATTGCCGTCGAAAAACTGCCGCGAAATCCTCAGGGAAAAATTAATTATGGCTGGCTCAAAGCTTTGGGAGACTGAGATTTAATCAGCCATCCCACCAGCACAAATAGAGCAATGAACGCCGCACCAATGCCAACGGGGCTAGGCACCCAAAAGACGGCAGCTATGTGGTTAATCTCTCCTGGCTCTAGATTCCAAATCATCTGCCGTCCCTGCTCACGCTTGAGCGGAACCCTCTCATCCGCCAAGACCCTTGCCCCCCAAGGCGTCATGAGATGAAACTCTAGGCTCACGATCTCACGCGGATCAATCGCCATTTTTTCCTGTGCCAGCGGAGTCAGCGATCGCAAATCTAGCTCGTAGTCTAGGACCATGCGCTGCCAGAGAATCCAGTTGCCTGCTCGCATCTTCAGGTGAGAGGCGATCGTGGGCAGAGGTTCAGAGGGAGCGCTCCCAAACTTAGGGCTAGGCTGAAACTCTTCCTGAAATAGGCGATTGAACTTAGTTTCTAGATCTTTGACATTAAAGAAAGGGATCGTCAGCACACTATCCTGCCTGGAGGGGTGCCGTACCCAGCCGCCCAAGCTTTCGGTCTGCTGCTCTAGTCGCTCTAACCAGGCGATCGCCAGCGCGTTTTCTAAACCTGTCATGGGCTGGGCAATGCGAATCTGCTGGACAAATCTGCCGTGATTGGCATCGTCAAAGCGGACGCTAATATCATCACGCACGCAGCCTGAGAGCAAGAAAAACGCGATCGGAATCAGCCACAGCAGCCGAAACCTAATGAACATCTGGGCGATCGTTCTTCGTTTGGAGAAAGTTCTACTCATGGGTGCGCCGCCAGCTTTAACTCCAGCTTTTCTCAGTTCCAGATTTTCTCAATTCCTTGCCGCTACGCCCAGGTTGCCAAACAGCAGGCTGGGCACGTAGGAGCTACCTCCCACCCATTCGGGCTGGTCGCCCAAGTCTACCAGGTGTTGAAAGGCTTCAAAGATGCTGCCTGCCACCATCGTATTTTTCAGCCGCCCGACAATTTTGCCTTTCTCGACCTTGTAGCCCAGATCGAGATTGACCGAAAACTCGCCCGCCAACTGATTCGACTGCCCTGCCCCCAAGACTTGATCCACAATGATGCCCTCTTCCATGCTGGCAATCAAATCAGCCGTAGAGGTGCTGCCAGGAGCCATACAGAGATTGACAGTGCTAGGGGCAGGCCGAGACAGTCCACCCCGAAAACCGTTGCCTGTTGAGGTTTGTCCGGATCGGGCTGCCCAGCGGCGATCCCAATAAAAGCCCGTTACCTTCCCCCGATCGATATAGGTTTTACGGCTAGTGGGCGTACCTTCATCATCAAACGTACAGGCGCTAATGCCTTGAGTTGGGTCTTCAAATAGGGTTAAGCGATCGTCAAACAGCGTTTCGCCCAGCTTGTCGGCCAGCAGCGATGTTTTTTGGAGAACCGCCTGACCCGAAAGCGCTGTACTAAATAGGCTGCGAAAGGTTCGGGCAACGGCTTGAGGCGTAAATAGCACCGGATAGGAGCCACTGCGAATGGTGGCATTGTGCTCTGCCCACCGATATTTTTGCAGCAACTCTTGCAAGATGCGATCGAAGTCGGGGGTGCGATCGCGTCCCACATCATAGCTATGGGGCTGAAGGAAATCCTCACCTCTTACCAAGTTGCCAGAGAGACTGGCGCTCACAGTGCGGCTCGATCGCTCAGCATAGACATTCTGATGGGTAGCAATCTTTTCAATCCCCGATTGCACTCGAAACCCTGCCTCTACCAAAACATCAGCATTGTAGCCATGCACCTGCTCGATCAGGCGTTCCCCGATCGCCACCAGTTCTTGCGTGGTCGGCGGCGTATAGTCAGAGTCGTCGTTATCGAGGCTGTGGAAATCTGCGGCAAATTCAAACTCAGCCGGACTGCCGATTTCTGCGGTCTGCACTGCGGCATCCACCAAATCTTCTAAGCGGGTTAGGTCAGTCGAGCTGGCAAAGCCCAAACGACCGTTGCAGATGACGCGCAGCGCCACGCCCTGCAATGCTTTGGTTTGCAGAGATTTCAGCCGATTGTTTTCAAAATCGATCGGTGTAGCCTGGCTAGAGACATAGTAAACCTCTGCGGCGTGGGTGCGGGGGGCAGCGAGGGCAAGGATAGTTTCAAGCAGGGAGTCGGGCATAGGGTGAGGAGAGAGAAGGGCTGATTTTGAACCTAAGCCAAGAGTCTAGCTGAAGATGCCAAAGCCGAAAAGGGCAGCCAGAGTCAGGACGATCGCGCCTAAGGCAACCCAAACAAAGCCGTTGTCTTGTGTATTGACTTTGCTTAAGTCTACAGGCTCAGGTTCGGGCAAAGGGCGAGGACGAGAAGGTTTGCGGGGGGCTGCGGCTGCGGCGCGTCCTTTGCTGCTATCGGTCGAGTCGTCTAAGGCCGTCAGGTCAGGAATCTGCGTCAGCCATTCGGGACGAGTTTCCAGCTTGGGGGCTTTGAGAATGTAAAGCACGTTGCGGCTTTGCTGGCGGGTTTTGAGGTCAGGGTGCTTGCCCAAAGCTTCACAGAGGGCGATCGCTTCCTGATGCTGCCCCGCAGCCTGGTAAGCCGTCACCAACCACATTTGGATTTCGCCCCCCAGAGCCGTTGCTCGGCTAATCAGCTTGACAGCCTCTTGCAGGCGTTCTACTGACTGGCGATATAGCCCTCGCTCAAAGGCGGCTTTTCCAGCTTCGTACTGGCTAGTGGCGAGGGCTAGATTGTCAGAGTCTTGGTTTTCGGTGGTCACGGGTCAAAACAGGTTTACAAAACAAATTTACGATCGGTATTCTACGATCGATATTCAGAGGCAACGATCATAGAGCCAATCCCTGCGTCGGTAAACGTCTCTAGCAGCAGCGCATGGGGAATGCGCCCGTCAATAATGTGAGCTGCCTTAACGCCTTGAGCTAGCGATCGCACACAGCAGGTGACTTTGGGAATCATGCCGCCGCCGACCACGCCGGATTCAATCAACTGGCGTGCCTCCTGAATATCGACCTTGGCAATTAGGGTACTAGGATCTTTATAGTCTCGCAAAATTCCGGCTGTATCCGTCATCAGGATCATCTTTTCGGCTTCTAGGGCAGCGGCGAGTTCTCCCGCTACGGTATCGGCGTTGATGTTATAAGCCTGTCCTGTCTCATCGGCCGCTACGCTAGACACTACGGGAATGTAGCCATCAGCCAGAAGCGATCGCAGCACTTTTACGTCGATACTGCTTACTTCACCCACAAAGCCGATGCCTTCGTCCCCCTGTGGGCGCGCCTGAATCATGTTGCCATCTTTGCCACATAGCCCTACGGCCTTGCCGCCTGCTTGGTTAATTAGCGACACAATTTCTTTGTTGACCCGACCGACCAACACCATTTCCACCACATCCATCGTGGCGGCATCTGTCACCCGCAAGCCATTCTTAAACTGCGGTTCGATGCCTAACTTCGTCAACCAAGAGTTAATTTCTGGCCCGCCACCATGCACCACAATGGGTCGCAGCCCGACACAAGATAGAAACACAATATCGCGCATGACGCTTTCTTTGAGGTTGCTGTCTTTCATGGCCGCGCCGCCATATTTGACGACGATCGTCCGTCCGGCAAACTGCTGAATATAGGGCAGAGCTTCACTCAGCACCCTGACTCTCGTGGCTTCCGCTTTCCGGATGTATTCGCTATCAGTAGTGAACATGGTTGCCTGACTTTTGCGTAGAGGTTGCTTGGGATCAAGACTCAATCACCCTAATGGATTTTTCAAACCCATCTCTCAGGTGACTCAACTCACGATCCTTAAAGGAATGGGATGGGCGATCGCATTCCAATTGAGTGAAGTGTAGCAGCCTCGGTTTTCAAAGAGTGTTCATAGCTACGCTTTTGCCAGAATTGCCCTAGACTTAATTGCCCTAGACTTATTGCCTAGACTTGCCGCAAGGAAATCTCACTGGACTTCAAGACCTTGGGCACCTCTGCCAAAATGCGCAGGGCGATCGCTTCTGGCGTTTCGCCAGCCTGCACAGACACTTGCAAGTCAGCTTGAGCGTAAAGTGGGCGACGCTGTTCTAGTAGGGCACTCAGCTTTTGGTGAGGGTCGGCATCTTGCAGCAGCGGACGCGAAACATCGCCCTGAAGGCGATCGCAGATTTCTTCTACCGCCACATCTAGCCACACGATTAGGCCATGCTTGAGATGGCTCCAGTTGCGGCGATCGAGCACAATGCCCCCTCCAGTGGCGATCGTCAATCTGCGATAGGCCGATAGCTCAGCCAGCACCTGGGTTTCTAATTGCCGAAACACCGCCTCACCTGAGGTGGCAAAAATCTCGCTAATCGGCTGCTGAGCCAACTGCTCAATGACCGTATCGGTGTCAAAAAAGCGGTAGCCCAATTTTTCAGATAAAGCTTTACCGACCGTTGTTTTACCTGATCCCATGAGGCCAATCAGGTAGAGGTTAAGGCTTTGGGGAAGGGCGTTCATAGTATAAGTTCTCTCCTAATTTTGAGGGGTGCGCAGTGCGCACCCCTCAAAAGCAAAGCGCTAGATCAATTTCACAGCGCGCAGCCCAAAAAATAGCACCATTGCCAGACCAAAGGCTCCACCAATCATTGCAAAATAGGCTAATACAGCCATTTTTGTGTCTCCATTAACGGCACATCACTGCATACAAGACTATTCAATCATCTTCTGGTGTGTTCACGGAACTATTCCGAGTCAGGCCAGGTCTTGTAGAGCACTCAGGTATTCCTCAAACGGCCATGATTTTTTGAGGCTCAAGCAAAGCCCAAGCCGCAAAAAAATGATGGCCTGAGTATCCCGATCAACTGCATCTGCCGCCAGCCCTTAAGCGACTCTTGCGGCTATCTAGCCGACTTCAAAGCCTGAACACGCCTTGACTCAAGCTCTGTTATTCAACCGCTTTGCTGCGTGATCTAGACGCAGATCAAGGCATAAGCTTCTATGAACCTGCCCTATCAATTTTTGAATTTTTTCCAAAATTTTGGTAAAGTTTGATGCTATCTCGGCTAGCCAGGTTGGGGTGGGGCAAGTGAGCTGAACCGGAATGAAGCTTTTAGGCCAGAATATTCAAGACAAAGCTTTCAGGACGCAGCTTTTAGAGAGCAGAAAAAATCACCTTAGGTTTCGCCATTGAACGCAGGATATGGACAGCATTCAGAGCAAGATCAAGACAGTATTCTGGCGAATGCGCTGTGGCTAGCAGGTAAAACCTGACCGTAAAATATTCACCTTTTTCAAAAGCCGGATGCCAAGTGTTAGATGGCAGGTTGTTAGATGGCAATGTCACGACTAGGAGCATTTATGAACTCACTCATTCGATTAGGTACAACGATCGGTTTAGTCAGCAGTGTGCTGGCTAGCTCTCTTTTCATGAGTCCGACGCGGGCGCTAGCGCTGACTCCAGAGCAAGTTATGAGCAGCCTGCAACTGGTTCCCGTGTTTGCATTAATGAACAGCGAGGGAGGCATTTTGCTGGCAACGCCTGAGCAAGGGGAAAATACAACTCCCGTTGCAGGGATTTTTATTGATGGACAGGCCGCGCAAGCTTTCTTGAATGGCTTAAAGGAAAGCAATCCTCAAGCTGCACAAGGGGCACAGGTAGTTCCTATTTCTCTGGCAAAAGTCTATCAGCTTTCCCAAGAGAAAAAAGATGAAGTGCAGTTTGTCTACATCCCTGGTGAGCAGGAAGTAGCCGCCGCTGAGGCTGTTTTGCGAGAGTCAGGACAGGCGAATCCTTCAGAGTTTCAGGGTGTGCCGCTGTTTGCAGCCCGTTCTAGCGATGAAGATGGAGCTTATCTGACGATTCAGCAAGGCGATCGCCAAGTCGTACCCATGTACTTCGGTCGTCAAGAACTGCAAGCCGTGATCGATCGCCTCAAGCAGGTGCAGCCCGACCTCGCAGCCAAGATGAAAATACAGGTCATTAATCTTGAAGGCTTTATTGCAACGCTGCAATCTAGCAATAATGAAGACTTGACTCAAATTCAGCTTGACCCTAGCGATGCCAGCATTGAGTTTACGCGGGCATTCCAGCAGGCCAATCCCAATTTTGGTCAAGCAGCCGGAGGTCAGCAGGCTCCTCGGAACGCTCCAGCCAATCGTCAACAGGCTCCTCGGAACGCTCCAGCCAACCAGCCTCGCCCATAAGATTGGGTCTATAGCGCTGGCTGGATCTCATCGGTTTGCAAAGGCTAAGGATTTTGTTGCTTGAGCCAAGCCCAAGAACACCATTCTTACTTCAATACCGCTACTGACTATTGTTTGAGGGGTAGAGGGTGGAAAGAATGACTCGCGCATTCCCCCCCTCTGCCCCTCTTTGATTAGCCCTCTTAGATTAGCCCTCTTAGATTTCGACATCGCCACAGGTGTTAGGACTGGGAATATAGTTTCTGTGCTTCTACAATTTGAGTCTCAACATGATTTCTGGTCTAGCGCTTTGGCAGTGGCGGCAACAAGCTCAGCAACAGGCGATCGCCGCTCAGGTACCGATCGCAGAAATTGACTGGCTACTGCAGGAGCTTGCAAGTCTAGATCGGCTGAGTTTGCGGCTGGAATCCTTTAAGAACAGCCCTGCCATTGCGCTGCCCATGTCTCTGGATGAATTGTCTCATCTCTGGGAGCAGCGGCTCAGCGATCGCGTCCCTATTCAGTATTTGGTGGGCAAAACCCCTTGGCGCAATCTCTCGCTGCAGGTGTCGCCAGCGGTGCTGATTCCTCGCCCTGAAACCGAACTCTTGATTGATCTGGCTGTTGCCGCCGCACAAACAGCAGATTTGCAGCAGGGCGACTGGGCAGACTTGGGGACAGGTAGCGGCGCGATCGCCATCGGTTTGGCAGCAGCTTTGCCCCAGGCTACCTTGCACGCGGTTGATGTGAGTGCCGCTGCTCTGGCCGTTGCTCAGCAGAATGCCCGCCAAAACATTCCATACCATGCCAATCTGGGGGGCGATCGCATCCAATTTTATCAAGGGTCGTGGTTTGAGCCACTGAGTCATCTCCAAGGCCAGCTATGCGGCGTGGTGTCCAATCCGCCCTACATTCCTAGCATCCTAGTGCCGCAGCTTCAGCCTGAAGTCGCTCAGCACGAACCTCATTTAGCCCTGGATGGTGGCAAAGACGGTCTGGATGCTATTCGGACTTTAGTGGCACTTGCACCGGACTATTTGCGATCGGGCGGTCTTTGCCTCTTGGAGATGATGGCAGGGCAAGCCGAGCAGGTGGTCAATCTGCTAGAGGCAGCAGCAGCCTATCGAGATATTCAGGTTCACAAGGACTTGGCAGGTCTCGATCGATTTGCCTTGGCCTATCGACGATAGATGAATCTACGGGCATCAGAAATGTTTGAGGGCGCGCGGAGCGCGCCCTCAAACATTTCTCAACTAAAGTGACTACAGCCATATATTAAATTGGCGAACCTGAGAATCAAATCCTTCTAACGATCGCCCAAAGGCTTTGACAATGCCGCAGGCTGAAGATTAGGCGATCGACCCTTCCGCACCTGCACGAATCCGTCTTGGGGCTTGCCCATGCCATAGGTGAGCGCATAGCTGCGGGTGAGCAGCCAAAACCACAGCGCCGGATGGCGGGGTTCGAGCCAGGGCTGAATGGTACGGCTAAATTTGGGAACCCAGGCAAAGAGATAGCTGATCAAAGCGCTCAGGGTGAAGTTGAGATAGCTGCCGACCCAGCGAATCAAATCTTTGGCTCCGGCAAGTTCCCAAATCCACAGTAGAAGCGCCGGGTTTTGCCAAGCCGCTTTAATCGCCATCCGGTTAAACGGTATCCAACCTGCCCGATCTTTGATGAAGCGATCGGCCACCTCAGGCGACTCACCCGCCAAAACGCCAAAGAAGGTATTCAGCATAGAATTAACCTTCTGAGGCGCCAGGAATTTTCCAGTCGGCACCATCATGCCTTTAGAAAATAGCCAAGTGACGGCAATGTTGCTTTGGAACGCCCGAATTTGGTTAAGATGCTCAACTTTGAGCAAATCATGGCGCAGAGCAGTATCCAGCAGATCGGTCAAACGAGGCAGGTTACGCACTAGAGAGCCAAACCCCGTAAACACCAGCGGCGACTGGAGCGAAGCTGCATCCCCGATCGCCATTAACCGATCAAAGGCGATCGTGCGATCGTTCCCTCGGATGCTGAAGTGTCCTGGAATATAGCCAAAGGTTGCCTTACGCCACTTCAGCTTATCTACATCACAGCGGCGATACTCCGGCAGGATGGTGAAAAAGTCTTCGTACATTTCCAGCAGTGAACCCGGATTTTCGGGATGCACCTGATGGTAGTGAAACAGGTAAAACGTTAGCTCATTGCCTCTGCCCGGAAACAGCTCCCAAATGAGCTGCCGTCCGCGTGAAATATCGCCGTGGCTGTTCAGTACATCGCCGTAGAGAGCATCCCAGACCCCTGGCTCAAAACCGCCATCAATTACTGCCCCAACCGTGGGGCAAACGCTATCAAAGGCATGTCCGCCATTAATCTGCCAGGCGATCGGTGAAGCAGTGCCCATCGCATCAATCAGCAGCCGCCCTTCGGCCTGTCGCGCTTTTTGGGTCGGTAAGTGCTTCGCCTGAATGGTAACGCTCCGATCGCCTATCTCAGCGCGGAAAAACTCCGTTTCGTCCCAGATTTCGCCACCGTAAGATCGCAGCTTCTCGCCACATATCCTCAGGAACTTTTCAGCATCGATCGCAATATTCAGCACAGTCGGTGTGTGCAGTACGGCAGCTTTTGCCTGAGGCGGATTGTTGGCGTCAAAGAACTTATTAAACCCATCCACATATTCTCTGGCAATAATGCTTTCAAACTCAGCCGGAGTAAACAATCCCATATCAATGAGGGTTTGAAACTCGCCCCGTGAGATATTCCACTCGCGGTTAATATTGCCAAAAGGCATGCGCTCGATCAGCAGAACGCGATAGCCCAACTGCGCCATCATGGCGCTATGGACAACCCCTAACGCCCCGCCAATATAGATCAAGTCATAGTCCAGCACCGGAGCCTTTAACGCAGAACCCCCCAAATTTTCCTGACGGAAGATCACTTGCTTGGGTTGCTGCGGGTTTTTTACTCCTTCGCGCCAACGTTGCTCCCACCAATAAACCCGCGTCAGGTCATACTCGCCATTGGGAATGTCTTGAAAGTGACGCACCGTTTTGGGATAGCGATCGGCTAACGCTTCAAAAATCGACTGCTGAGTCAGGTCAATCGCAGGCGGCTCAGGATAGCGGTTAGGAAAGCGATCGCGCAACTCTGCCGTCATTTGCTGCAAAATCTGGCGCTCCTGAGGCAACGCCCGCTCTGCCCAGCGAAAGACTTTGAGATAAGTTGTGCGCTGTAGCGACCACACAAAAATCGACAGCTCTTGAGACAAATTTGTTGAAGCATCTTTCCGTGAAACTGCGGTGGACTTTGCAGATGCCTTCAGCATTGATGGAGGCTCAGCGCTGGAAGAGATTTCTGTGGTAGATCCAGGGCTGTAGGCAAGGCGAATACCATCGGGAGTCATCTGCTTGGCGATCGCCCCTGCCAGACTGGGCATAAACTCTTGATGCAGCCAATCTCGCACAGCCGTCGTATCTGACGTTGGGACTTCTAAATAGAGAATCTCTTGCATCGCTAAATTCTAAAACTCCAATTAATTTTCCCAAAAAAGATAGTAAATTTCCTGTAAAACCAGGTTGACATCCACAGAAAATGCGTTAGACTTCCGGTTACATTCGCTGCTCTTAATAAACTTTACACAGTTCTCATAATTATCAGGGAATGCTTTCCTTAAGGCATCAGCAATGAATTATCCCATTCCAGCTAGCCCTCAAGAAATAGTAGCGCTCGGCCACAGGCGAGTGAACGAAGAATTAATTGCCACGGCGATCGCTGGCGTGGTGCAGATCGCCCGTTTAAAAGGGCAATCTTTAGAAGATTTAACGGCTGAGGTTTTGGCAGATGACAGCATCCTCGATCGCGAATCTCGCCGTTTGCTAAGTGATATCGTGGCGCAAGCTTGGTGGACTTTGCCCTAAAGCAGCTCAAGCCGTTTGTGAGAAGATGAGCAACAGTCCTGCATAGCCTTCTCAGACTTGGTGATTTGCTCAGGGCAGGCAGTCCTCTGTCCAGAACAACAGCCTAGTGAGCTAGGGCACCCTTCTAACGACACAGCTTGACTGCATAGAGCCTGACTGTAATAGAGCTTGACTACATAGACTGGCTATCTAGTGTTAAAAATCCATACACCATACTGTTTCTTTTTGGCGATCGTATGGCTTAATAATTGTTTAACCTCATACACCAGGATATCGCCATATGGGTAGCAACGGTCGTAGTCAGCAGATGCATTACACGCGTATTGATCTCTCCCAAGATATACGAGTGCAGGTCATTGCATTTTTGAACCAGTCTTTAGCCTCTACGCTCGATCTCAAAACGCAGGTTAAGCAAGCCCATTGGAATGTCAAAGGTATGGATTTCTATCAGCTTCACAGCCTGTTTGATGAAATGGCCAGTGAGCTAGAAGAATTTGTTGATATGGTGGCAGAGCGCGTGACGGCTCTGGGCGGCATGGCTATGGGAACCGCACGAATTGCGGCTAGTCGCTCCATCTTGCCAGAATTTCCGTTCGATATTCTTGAGGGTCAAGACTTCGTTACAGCACTGGCCGATCGCTATGCTATGTACGCGAAAGAAGTCCGTGAGGCGATCGACAGCACCAATGATCTAGGCGATGCTGACACTGCTGATCTCTACACTGAAATCTCTCGTGCCATCGATAAGCGTCTCTGGTTCTTGGAAGCTCACCTACAAACCTCGGTAGAAACTGTTTCTTTGAATGGAACAGCAGACAGCCCAGTCGAGGTATCCAAGTCTAAAAAGGCGCGGGCTAAAAAGTAGCCGATCCAGGGCATAAAGCATAGCCACGATTGCTTGAATCCTTCTGGCTTAAATCCTTTTGACTTGAATCGTTGTGCGGCAGAGCCATGCAACGATTTAAGCCCTCAATAAAGACACTCAGCGTCAATCAAGCCTTAGACTCTAGCGCACTACTCTAAGCTGTAGTTGGCTCCTGCTAGACTAGATGAACACAACCCATAACCGTAATTTTCTGTGAAACAACATTCCGCCCTCAAACGCTCAGCGCTCGATACCAGCCAGCTCATGCGTCGCGCCGAAGACTTGATTAATGCAGCTTCCAACCGCTACAGGATTACGGTTCAGGTCGCAAATCGCGCCCAGCGCCGCCGCTTTGAGGAGTTTGACAGCCTCGATGACCCCAAAATGAAGCCTGTTATCCGCGCCATTATTGAAATGTCAGATGAGCTAACTCAGCCTGAGATTATCGGCGAGTAATTCTCATTAAGCTATGTTCCAGGCAGGTTGTCTGTTGTTTAGACCCTGCTTAACCCAGCCGTAGATCTTTGGGGTATAGCTCGCCTCTGTCCCCAAAAATCTATAGCGAAACCATCCAATGTCTTTCTAAGAATTTTTTGGAACACTGCTGACAGCCTGCTTTTTTCAAAAGCATGTGACGGGTTTGAGGCACAGTATATTTATGGCATCCATGCGCAACCCATCCGTTCTGCAATCCATTCTGAAACGCCTCCGAGCCACCCCCTTACTGTTGGCAGTACTCGGTTTCATGGTCGCTTTAACGGTTCTGCCGCTGTCGGGTGGCATAGCCCAGCCTGTGGTGAGAACAGAAGATCTGTGGCAACAGGTGTACCAGGCCATGCCCGATCTGCCCTTAGAAAATCAGTATGTCAATAAAGAGACAAGGGAAGTATCTAGCAGCACGCTAGCCAGTCGCTTGATTCGCTACCATACGGTGACAAAAGGGCGATCGCCTATTTATCGCCTAGATTGGAAACTGACGCTAGCCGATTATTTAGGCGCAAATGAGCGCATGTCTCCCTCCGTATATCCAGGTGGCGATATCTTTCGCACTAATCCTATAGAAGGGGATACGATCGCTATTCAACGGCTGAATCGACTTCAGCGGGATACTTTAGTACAAGCGCTAGTGACGGCATTTACGCCAGCAGCTTCCCCCAGCGATTCATCCGCTCAGCCTTCCCCCAGTCCCTCTGCTCCGATAGCAACTCCGACCCCACGGCGCGAACCTCGTCCTGGAGATGCGAATTTGCTTCTCACTCCTTAAATCTCTTTGGTAGTGCTGTTTAGCATGACCCTACAACGGCAATGGTACGTCAGTTAAAACAGGGAGAAGGCTGGCAGCTCGGTTGGGATGCCGAGGCCGAGGTTTTTCGCGGGTTGGTAGGTGGTGCCGACTGGGCGATCGAGCTAACAGAACCTGAGCTAGAAGATTTTTGTCGTTTAATTGTGCAACTGGCCGAAACGCTGCGGCAAATGGGCAAAGAACTTATGGATGAGGAACGTGTGAGTTGTGAGGTGGAAAGCGATCGCCTTTGGCTAGAGGCAGAAGGGTTTCCCCAGTTCTATAGCCTGCGGCTGCTGTTACTGACCGGGCGACGGGCAGAGGGAGCCTGGTCTGAGACGGCAGTAGCCGAACTCACGCAAGCGGCGCAAATGCTAAAAGTTTTTTAAGAGCGCTGCTAATTTCTCTTTCTGCAACCAACAACATTTTTTAATCAGGCTGAAATCTTAGTTAGAAATGCAATCCATTAATCTCTTAAGGATGCTATGCTTGTAAAGCACTGAAAAGTGTACCGGGACGTAGCGCAGCTTGGTAGCGCACTACTTTGGGGTAGTAGGGGTCGTGGGTTCAAATCCCACCGTTCCGATTCGGTTCTATAAAGATCGCCAATTAATTAAGCTGTAATAGTTTTTTTGTGGCGGTTACGACAATCGACAACCGATCGCATATTGTCCAGGCGTCATGCCGACTAATCGCTTGAAATGGCGGTTCAGGTGACTTTGATCCGTGAAGCCTGTCTCAAAAGCCACCTGAGCGATCGCCTTTCCACTAGAGAGCATGAGCTTTGCCTGCTGTACTCGAAGCTGTACAAGATAGGCGTGGGGCGGCAGTCCTGTTTCTCGCTGAAAAACGCGCAGCAAGCGCAAAGGCTTAAGGTGAGCAATTTGAGCAAGCTGATCAAGAGAAATCGAATCGGCAAAGTAAGCTTTGAGATAATCACGCACGCGCAAAACGGCCTGATGTTCTTGGCCGAGCAGGAAGGTTGCGGAGCGGCGATCGGCATAGCGCAAAATGAGCTGGGCTAATGTCCACAAGAATCGAGATTCCCGCTCTAGCTGAGATTCTGTCGCCTCTAGCGCCATATGCAGCCGACGCACCTGTCCTGCAAGCGGGCTGTCTTGAATCACTGGGTTAGGGAAATAGGGAATCGTCGCTGCATTGTCTTGGAGTTCAGCAATTGCCCGCTGCAAAAGCGTCACATCTGGATAAAGCATTCGATACTGCCAACCCTCGGCTGTGCCTGCATGTCCTGTATGGACTTCACCAGGATGCACAATCACAAGGCTGCCTGCTGTCGCCTGATGGGTGGCACCCTGGTAGGTAAATTCTTCTACGCCTGCATCAATTACGCCGATCGCATAGCCCTCATGCGTATGGCGCGAAAACGAATGGGTCACATAGGTCGCCCGCAACATCTCTATGTTGTTTAGTGCAGGATCACGCCAGAACTTGACCTGTTCTGTGGATTGCAGGGGCGATCGCGTTTTCATGGCTTAGATGATTTCACGTTCAATTCTGGCAACCAAGGAATATCGGTCACACCCGGATCATATCCAAGCTGATGCAGTACTGTAGTGAGCTGCCCGCGATGATGGGTTTGGTGATTAAACATGTGCGAAACCAGTATCCAAGCCGGAAGCTCAATCGTTGTCTGGGCAACACTGCTGACATAGCTGAAGGGCTGACTGAGCCATTCGTCTGAGAGTTGCCTTGACCATTCCACAATTTGGCGATCGCTAATCTCTTGCTGCTGTCGCAATTCATCAAAGTCTGCATAAAGCAATTCGCCAATTTTTGCAGTAAAAGGCTGGCCAACAAAGCGTCCTAGCCAGATGCGATCGCCAAACAGCAAATGATTGAGGGTGCCATGAATCGATTGAAAGAATGCACCAACATCCTTTCGTCGCTGATGATCTGGAATGTCTGCACAAATCGCATAGAGCTTTTGATTCATCCAGTGATTGTAATCCGCCATCAATTCATAATGATTGCGACATTTTTGCGCCTTCATATTCAGCCTGCATTCACACTGAGGAACTGTAGTGAGCCTGCACATGAGTGATTAGATTCTGATCATCTATCACCATAAATTCTGCTGCAAATAAATTCTGCACGCTGCGATAGTAAATCACTAAACTATTCACACCTGTTAAAACTTGAATAGGTTCAAACTTTAAGTTTGGGTAAGCCATAAGACCTTGAGCAAAATACGCTCTCAAAGCTGACTTTCCTTGAATCTTACCGCTTGGATCTTTTAACAGTTTAGTAATTAACGGTGAGAAGAATTGCACCTCCTCACCGTAGTGACTTAAGATCTCATCTAGGTTGTGAGAATTCCAGGCATCCAACCATCGTTGAGCAATCTGTTCAGCCGTTTTTTCACCCAGCATTAAGCTGCCTCACCTAGTTTTATTGATAGTACCGCTGATCAATCCAGGCGCGCAATTCTCTTTCAGAAGAGAGTGTTGCAGACTGTTGACTCACCGGATCGTAAACTCGGAAATACCAGTTGCCAAAGCGATCGCGCTTACGAACAATTTTAGGTTCTGATTGACCTGCCAAAGCATTGATCAAACTTTCCCATAACTGACTTAGCCGCTGAAACTTAGGAAGTTTATGCCGCAGATTGGCAGTGCTGACGATCTGAGAATAAGCCTGCTCATCTCTAAACAAGATAAGCCGTAAATTAGAAGACATATTGGAGTCTGAGTTTGAGAACGAATCTGATTCTGAAGAAGAATTGTAGGGATTCATAAAAGCTCACCTTCTAGAGTGCGATCGAGGTTTCAACCGATTTATTCCAACTAATCTAAGAGCCATTACCCGAATGATCAAAGCGCTCACTTCATACCAGGTATGAACAATATTGATGAATAGCTCAACTGCCTTCGCATCAATCAATCAACGCTTTCAGCAGCCAGATTTATGAGGTGGAACAGTTATCGAATGACTTAACCTGATTTGAATTTTCCTACACCTGACTTGACCAGAACAGAGGCAGTCAAGCTAAATTGTTATGAGTACAGTTTGAGTTTTTACAACTGTTATGGTTAACTTTCTGCTGAACTGTACTGCTGCCCCTGTGAACTGTGAGGCTTCAAGAGATTGCCATGAAAGTGAAATTGATCGATCAATCCCAAACTGCCAGCCTCTATGAACAGGTGGCCGATCGCATCTGTGCGCTGATTCAAGAAGGAACACTACAACCGGGCGATCGGCTTCCTTCAGTTCGCCGTCTGCATCAGCAGCTATCGGTTAGCATTTCTACTGTTTTGGAAGCCTATCGTCTGTTAGAAGACCGAGGGCTAGTCAGCGTTCGGCCTCAGTCAGGCTACTACGTCAAGCAAAATTTGTGGGTCGCCCCAGAGGAACCCAATCAATCTAAGCCTCCCAAAAAAGCCAGCTCGGTCAACAACTCAATGGCGTTTCAGATGATTCGCCACATCCAGAATGAGCACAGCGTTAATCTAGCTGGAGCCGTACCCAGCATGGATATGCTGCCGCTGGATACCCTCAATCGATTGATGGGACAAGTCTTACGTCAGCAGCCTGTGATAGCCCATAGCTATGATGTACCGCCAGGATGTCAGCCCTTGCGGCACGAAGTCGCCCGCCGCTTAATGGATGCAGGCTGCTCGATTACCCCTGACGAAATTGTCACAACCAATGGCACATTTGAGGCGGTTTATCTCTCGCTTAAAGCTATTACTCGACCCGGAGATACAGTCGCCATCGAGTCACCGACCTACTACGGGCTACTAGAAGCCTTAGAGATCCTGCATCTGAAGGCACTAGAACTACCCACCCATCCCCGTGATGGCATGTCTCTGCTGCATCTAGAAGCGGCGCTGCAAAAAAAGCAAATTGCGGCCTGTGCTCTGGTGTCCAACTTTAGCAACCCGCTTGGAAGCTGCATGAGCGATGCTAAGAAAAAAGAGCTAGTTGAACTGATGGCTCAATATGACACGCCGCTGATTGAAGACGACATCTATGGCGATTTGTATTTTGAGGGCACTCGTCCCAAAGCCTTAAAAGCGTTCGATCGCCAGGGCATTGTTCTCTATTGCGCTTCCTATAGCAAAACCCTCTCCCCTGGATTGCGGGTGGGTTGGGTCGTGGCAGGTCGTTATCAAGCTCAAGTTGAGCAGCTCAAATGGGTGATTAATCAAACGACGGCGATCGCTCCCCAACTCACCATTGCGGCTTTTCTGAGCAACGGCGGCTACGATCGGCATCTGCGGCATCTCCGCCGCAACTACCAACTGCAAATGACACTCATGACCCAGGCCATTTGCGAATATTTTCCGGCCGAAACCCGTGTGACGAGACCCAACGGCGGGCATGTTCTCTGGGTCGAACTGCCTCAACCCTTCGATGCGATCGCCCTTTACCACCAGGCGCTAGAACAAAACGTCAGCATTGCACCAGGCACGATATTTTCGCCCTCTGGTAGCTATGGCAACTGCTTTCGCCTCAACTCAGGCTTGCCCTGGTCAGAAAAAATCGAGCAAGCCATGCAGAAATTGGGGCATCTTGCCAAGCAGCAGTAGCGCATTGATCTCTATGCCGCAATCTCTATGTTGCGATCTCTAGGCTGCAATCTCTATGCTGTCTTGCCATACCCCTGCCCATGCATCATTGCTTAGCTTGCCTCAAATAAATCTAATGGCAGGTGGCCGTACATTTCGTTGATTCCCGGTGCTGCTGCCGACTGACAAGATACCAAAACACCTCGATGATGACCGCTATACGCATCGGCATAGCAGGAGCCTAACTGCGGATTGAACTTGATGTACACGGCACCCTCAATCGATTGCAGGGGCAAATCCAAATCCGATAAGTATCTCAAAGCCTCGGCGTAAGACTGCAGAGCCTGGCAACCCTCCGCCCAAGTATCAGAACAAATTCCCAAGATTTGGTAGTCTGAGTGGCTGGCAGCGATCGCCACGGCTTGCCGCAGTTTCTGTCTCACGGTTTCATCTTTCAGAGCTGCTTCAGTAGCCTGCCGCTGCTCCAGCCCTTCAAATTGCTTCAGTATCTTGTGGGCAGCTTCTAGCGAAAGCGTAGGTAAATTTGAGTCAATCATTGAAGTATTTACTTTACCTGTTTTTAATAAATAAAAATTTATCACGATGGATCACAATATTTCCTCAAAAGAAAGCACATTTCTACATAAAATTCTCAGTTATATTTCTGTCGATTTAGGTGCATTAGCCCATAGCAAATTGAGGCAATTCCAATGAGAGATTTCAGCTTTTTACAGGCTGCCAAAATCTCATTTTGTATTGTAGTGATCTTGAAGATCAGACCCTTATAGCTTGATCCCCATACATTTTTAACCATTTCTCCGTAAAGCTACTGAGAAAATTAAACCTAAGAAATAAAGCAAGTTTAATGTGTCTATAAACCTAACAAAAGTATAAAGACAATCTAGACAATATTTTTGCCTTGATTATGACTGCAACTCTCTCTGAATATAGGTTTGAACCCCTTTATTTTCAAAAATCAAATGAAAGGGTGAGATGAGAATAGAGGTGAAGATTACTCACCCACCCGTCTGCCCTTATGAGACCTGACGATCGCCCTATCTCTACTTGTCGAAACTGCCGATTCTATCGATCGGAAGGGCGGCGGGGTGGTGACTGCCACCAGCTTGCTGTACCTGTACAGGGAAGCTGGACAGCCTGTCGCTTAGCAGCGCATCCATTTTCAACAGATTGGCGCGATTTAGAGGAGCTGATGGCTATACCCTCGCCCCTCAATTTCCAAGAAGTGCCAATAGGCAGCATCCATGCCAACGAGTCCTTAAGATCTGCCTAATGGATTACAGGAAGGCTGTACGGAAAGATATCTGATCCGTTCATAGAGACTTCAATGACAAAACAGGGGGAGTGCCTCCCCCTGTTTTGTCGCATTTTGTCGCAACAATAGAGTTGTTAAGAATCGCAGATAGATTCACCTAAAAAATTTTGTTCAGAAAACAGACTTAGCCTGCTTTCTGAACAAAACTTGGATTTTATTAACTTTGCAATCCTCAGCAAAACCTATTAGGAAAAGCGTTTAGACTCTAAGAGGATGTTTGAAAAGTCCAACTATGGGTAGCGAAACGTTTCAGATCCCTCTAAATCCCCGCGCTATCGCGCCGCTGCGTTAGAAAAAAGGGGGACTTTGAATTCATTTCCCCCTTTTTAAGGGGGGCAGGGGGGATCAACAGGTGCCTAAAATTACAGCCGACCACTTTTCAAACATCCTATAAAGCCTGCCTAGACTAAACTCATGAGGCTAACTAGTTAGTACGAGCTGTAAAAGTTTTTTCCTGCACATCGCCAAGGCTGCCCATAGGCGTTGCCGTCCCTCCGTTTGCCAAAACGGACACCGCACCCGCGTTACCGGCAACCACTGTAATCGCCTTCTTTGCCGACCAGCTGCGTTGCGTACCTGCTGCCATCATGCCTTCAAACTGAACTTCACCATCGACCAGTACCTGTACCCAAGACTGACCCGTTAGCTGCATATCAACTTTGACAGGCGCATTAGGATCTAGAGCCGATGCGGTGGGGGAAGGGCTGCTTGCAAGCGGGCTAGGGGAAGCCACTTCTGAAACAGTCTCACTGACAGTCTCACTTGAAGGGTTTTCAGGAGATTGGGCAACAACGGGAGCGGGAGATCCAGAAGGCTGAGATAGCTCAACGGTAGGGGTATCAGTAGCAGCAGCCGGATTTTGTGGCTGACTTGGATTGAAGAAAGCATAGGCAATGCCCCCGATCGCGGCTAGTCCCAGCGCAGCGTAGAGTGCATAAGCAGCTTTCGAGCGAAAGAATCCCCCATCGGGGTCAGAGAACTCGCGGGAGGATCGCAGCGAATATTTTGATTCTTCTAGCGTATCGACAGGTGCGGCATAGGTGACTGCACTCGTACCCTCTCTAGCTTGCACATCACCCTCGATAATGGGTGAATGCACCGGGAACATGCGGGAAATATCCATGCCATTCAGACCCAACACATCCGCATAGCGGCGGATGAACCCTTGCACAAATACGGGTTCTGGCAATACTTGCTCCTGCCCCAGTTCGATCGCCCGTAGCAGCGGTAGCCGAATACAGGTTTTAGTAGCGATCTCTTCCAACGACTTAGACTGCTCTTGCCGAACTTGGCGGAGATATGTGCCGATTTCCTTCAGTTGATCCAACTGAGCTGAGTCTAATTTTTCCACCCTTAATTCCCCACACAGCCTACAACGCCTAAATCCATAGCCTAGTCACCTTTACTTGCCTAATGGGTTGCATACCGCGCAGCATATAGACCGCTGTATGCTTATCCCAAGACTTATAGACCACTAGTGTGATTCTAAATGAAAAGCATAGCGAATCTATTTTCTCTCAAGAAATTCTTTCGGCCTGGGGAACTTCTGTTAGAGTTTTACGCCTTTGAAAGGGGTAACCCGAATTATTTTCAACCTGTTTTTTAAAGTCTACGCCCCGCAAGGCATTGCGGCATTCTTTTTAAGGCAGTCTCCCCCTCTGATAGGATCATGATGTGACGTGGATCATCATTGCAAGAGTCTCTTCGCGCTGGGTTGCAATGGTTTAGTCCGCATCTACTATCCGTTATTTCCCTGCTTAAGAGGTTGCATGTCTTTATTTGACTGGTTTGCCAATCGACGGAAAGTAGGCCCCGTCAGCCAAGAGAAGCACGATCGCGAAATTGCAGATGGCTTGTGGAACAAGTGTCCATTGTGCAGCGCCATGACCTACACCAAAGATTTACGAGCCAACCAAATGGTGTGTCTTGAGTGTGGGCATCACATGCGCGTGTACAGCGATGAGCGCATTCGGCAGTTGATCGATCCAGGAACCTGGAAGCCTTTGGCGCTAGAGCTATATCCTGCCGATCCGCTCAAGTTTCGCGATCGCAAAGCCTATAGCGATCGGCTACGGGAAACCCAAGATAAGACGGGGCTAGTCGATGCCGTCCAGGTGGGTCTAGGACAGATGGATGGCTTTCCCGTCGGGCTAGGCACAATGGATTTCCGCTTCATGGGAGGCAGCATGGGTTCAGTAGTGGGTGAAAAGCTAACCCGCATGATTGAGGCTGCAACCGAAAAGCGATCGCCTGTGATTATTGTCTGTGCGTCGGGCGGAGCCAGAATGCAGGAAGGAATGCTAAGCCTCATGCAAATGGCAAAAATTTCTGCTGCGCTAGAGCGACATCGCGAAGCCCGATTGCTCTATGTTCCGGTCTTGACTCACCCCACCACAGGCGGCGTTACGGCTAGCTTTGCCATGCTGGGAGACATTATCTTGGCAGAACCCAAAGCAACGATCGGGTTTGCAGGCAGACGGGTGGTTGAACAAACCCTGCGAGAAAAGCTGCCAGACGACTTCCAAACTTCTGAGTATTTGCAGACCCACGGTTTTGTGGATGCGATCGTGCCTCGGACTCAGCTGAAAAAGACGCTAGTGCGGTTAATCAGTCTCCATCAACCCGCTCCTGTCTCTTCTGCAACGCCGCACTTTATGCATATTCCCGATATGGTGTCTTTCAAGGCCATTAGTCCTGATTAACTGACTGAGAATTATTCAAGCCAAAAGCCGCAGGTGAATCCACTTGCGGCTTTTTGTTGGCTTTTTGTTAGCGATCGCAGCTAGTCTCTACAGCCATCAGGGTCAGGAAATATATAGGACGTTTTGGGTGCCCACCGCTCTCGCATCAATGCTTTATTTCTAAGGCGTGAACACCTGCGTAGCGCTTCACGCAAATTAAACGGTTTGATATTTATTCAGCGGTTGCATATTTTTATAGCCTTGTGCCGATAAGTAATCAAGCCCCGAAAAGCCTCATGAGATCGGCTCACCGGATCTTCAGCGAGGCTACGATCCCCACCCCTTATCCATTAGGGATGCCCCCTCCCAACGATGAGGGATGCGGTGGGATCGCTCTCATCTCTATCTCCTTGGGGCGACTGCATTGGCGATAACTTGAGGAATAAATCATGACTTATAGTGCCGTAGAGTCCGCAAGCCCACATGCCCCCATCGCCCATCAGCCAGAGTTTAGCCACAGCCTACAAAGCAGTCATCTAGAACCGATCGTCTATTCAGGTCACGCGCTGCTACGAGCCGTTGTAGAAAGTTGGGTAGATGGCATTTTGATCCTAACTGAGCAAGGGCAATGGGTAGAAGCCAATGAAGCCGCTCGGCAAGTTTGTGGCCAGCTCATGAAAGCTCAAGGGTCTGCCCAATCGCACTACAGCAGCCGTCAGGACGCAGTTCCCAAAGTTATTTGGAAAGCTTGCCAAGAACTGATTCAAAGCCGGAAAACATTTCCCCACCAGCCCGTCGTTGTCGAGTCAGAGATCAATGTTGACGGCTTAGCGCTGCGGGTTCGGGTGCGCTGGTTTGGAGTAGAGGAAACCGATCGCCCTTATTTAATGGTCATTCTGGAAGATCGGCATCAGTCAAATTTGCAGCGGGCGATCGCAGAAGTGGATCAGTTTCATCTATCTCCGCGTGAGGCAGAAGTTTGGCTACTCCACCGCTGCGGCTATCGCTATAAGGAAATTGCCCAAGAGCTGTACATTTGCGCAGATACGGTTAAAAAGCATCTTAGGAGTATTCGTGCCAAGCGGCAGTGCGTCAAGCTGAGCTAAAGTTGAGGATTTTCCCAAAATTCCTCAACTTTAGGGAAATCCTCAGATAGATTCATGAAGCAATGGAGGTAAATAAGGTTTGCCATTCTAAAATGACTTCAGCTTTACGATTAGCTGACTTGCCTATCCAGAATCTATCTGAAAAACCTCGATCGCCTTTGATGTGCGATAGAGATACCTTACAGATAGGTGGCAAGCGCTGATGAGTTTAGAGGTAAATTTCGTAGGGAAGTTCACGGGTTCTCTAGGAAATTACCCTCCGATGAGGCAATGCCAGGTAGCCTTGTCTACGCTCATGGTTTTTGGGATCAGTCCTTAATATCTGTGCAGATTCAATTCACCGATGAATGCTTCTAGATTTTCAGTTTTCTGCCCTTCTGTTTTGATTAGCCTAGCAGGACTAATTGCCTTGTCTCCTGCTGATGCGGCAACCTCGATCGCCAAACGGATTAATGCCAGACAGATCAGTGCCAAGCAGATCAGTTCTAACCAACTTAGCTCAGGCAATCTTAGTCTCAACTCTGAGAGACTGGGGCATGATCTCAGCAGCAATCCTCTGCTTAGCCGTGAGCTAGAGATCGCCATCCCGTCTTCCAGTTCTCCAAGCAGCCTTTTTCAGGAAGACCCGCCAGAACTCAACTCACCAGAACTCAACTCACCAGAACTCAACCCGCCTGAACGTAACCTGCCTGAGTTACTGCAATCTAGCGATCGCCCCTCTCAATTCAGCTCTCAATTCAGCCGTCCATCCATTCATCTTGAGATCAGCCAAAATCTGCCCACGCCTGATCCAGCTCGTCTCAACGAACCTGCGCCTACTCCCACCTTGCCTGAGCGCCCCTTACCTCCTCTGCCGCCGCCCGAAGACCTACTGCCGCCTCAGTCACCCACTGCTCCCGAAGCAACCCCTGAGCAGGACTCTGGAGAGGTACCCGCCGCAATTTATGTAGAGCGCTTTCAGGTAGAGGGCAGCACTGTTTTCTCAACAGAAGACCTAGCGCAAGTCACAGCTCCTTTTGAAAAGCGCGAGCTAACTTTTGCTGAACTGCTGCAAGTGCGATCGCTAATCACGCAGCTCTATGTCGATCAGGGCTATGTAACCTCAGGAGCCTACATTCCGCCGCAAACCCTGGAAAACGGCATAGTGACCATTCAGGTGATTGAAGGCAGTCTTGAAGATATCAACGTTACAGGTACGCGACGGCTGCGATCGGGATATGTTCGCAGCCGACTCGCGATCGCAGCCGCCCCGCCGCTCAATACAAACCGTTTGCTAGAAGGATTACGGCTCCTGCAACTTGATCCTCTGATTGAAACGATCGCAGCTGACTTGCAGGCAGGCACGCGACCGGGCACCAGCTTGCTGCAAGTGCAGGTACAAGAAGCCGATACCTTCAGCGCAGATCTGTCACTCAACAACGGGCGATCGCCCAGCGTTGGCAGCTTTCGGCGCGGCGTGCAGGTGACTGAAGCCAATCTACTAGGCTTAGGAGACAGCTTGAGCTTGGGCTACAGCAATACCGACGGCAGCAACCAGTTCAACGGCAGCTATGTCTTGCCGATCAATGCTCGAAACGGTACCCTCCAGCTTTCATTTGGCACGACCCGCAGCCATGTAATTGAGCCACCGTTTAATCAATTGGATATTGCCGCCAACTCTCAGTACTACGAAATCACGCTGCGACAGCCGCTCTATCAAACCTCTACTGAAGAATTTGCTTTGGGGCTAACGGCCTCCCGTCAGGAAAGTAAAGCCGAATTTTCACCCGATGATTTCCCTACTCAGCCCTTTCCCTCTCAGGGGGCTGATGCAGACGGCAGAACCCGCATTTCTGCCCTGAGGTTTTTTCAAGAATGGACAAAACGCAGCAGCAGCTATGTTTTAGCAGCTCGATCGCAATTTAGTCTAGGACTTGATGTTCTCGATGCAACGGTGAGTGATAGCGCTCCAGACAGCCGCTTTGTGGCATGGCGCGGTCAAGGGCAGTGGGTGCGGCTGCTGGCACCCGATACTCTATTGCTGCTGCGCGTCGATGCCCAAATTGCGAGTGACCTGGTGCCTCTAGAGCAATTTAGCCTGGGCGGGCAGGATACTCTACGAGGCTATCGGCAAGATTTTTTGCTGGCCGATAACGGCGCGCTGTTTTCGACCGAAGTCCGAGTTCCGGTGCTGCGGGTGCCTCAAGTTCAAGGTGTATTGCAGGTTGTGCCCTTTTTAGACATCGGTACAGGTTGGAATACTGACGCGCCCGACCCTGATCCGAGTACGCTCATTGGCGTGGGCGTAGGTCTGCTATGGCGGCAAAGCGACTTCCTCACAGCTCGTTTAGATTGGGGGATTCCGCTGGTGTCTGTCGATCGCCGAGAACGAACCTGGCAAGAAAGCGGCGTATATTTCTCCATCCAGTTCACGCCGTTCTGACCGTAGGGCTATCTCGCATTGCTCAAGATCCCGAATTAAATAAAACCCCAGTCGTTTTTTGGAAGTGCCGCGTTTCTGACAGATAAAGATCTAAGCAGTAAATCAGGGAAGTAAAGCCAATGCAGCTTCAGCCAAGATGGAAAGGGCTATGGACAAGACTAGGACGGAGAAACCGATGGCGCGATCGCTTCATCCTGGTGTTCTTAGTCGCTCTATGCCTTTGCCTCTCAAGCCGCTTCGGTGTTGAAGCTGCCGATTCGGGTCAGACTTTGATAGATGCTGCAGCTAATCCTACCGCTTTGCCCCAAAATTCCACTGTCGCATCTTTTGCAGCCTCACTCGATCGCGCCAAAACGCTATACGATGCCGAACGCTTCCATGAGGCCATTCTGGAGCTTCAGCAATTCATAGACAATACAGCGCAAGACAGCCTCCAGCACGCAACGGCACTCAGCAACCTTTCCCTTTGCTATCAGCAGCTTGGGCTATGGGATCAGGCCACTCAGGCGATCGCCAGCAGCCTGACGCTGATTCAAAACTTTCCCTCTAGCACCGACCAGCAGATTGCCTTAGCGCAGGCGCTCAATATTCAAGGCCAGCTCCAGCTTGCCACTGGGCAATCAGAACAGGCATTAGCAACCTGGCAGCAAGCAGCCAATGCCTACGAACAAGCCCAATATCCGGCTGGTGTAGTGCAAAGCCAAATCAATCAGGCACAAGCTTTACAGGCTTTGGGGCTATATCGACGGGCGATCGCTACGCTGACAGAGGTGAGCCAAACGCTGCAAGATCAGCCCGATTCAGAGCTAAAGGCCGTGGCGATGCGAAGCTTAGGCGATGCCCTTTTAGTAGCAGGCAGCTTAGATCAGGCGCGGGAAGCACTCCAGCAAAGTTTGGCGATTGCCCAACAGCCCGAAGCGATCGCTGCAACACAGTTGAGTCTGGGCAATTTGACCCGCGCTGAGGCGATCGCCCAACTGACGCTAAAGAATATGACGATCGCCAATGCCAATGCTGTACTGCAAGCCTCACCCCAAGCGCCCCTCAGCCCTGCCGAACTTCCCAGGCAACAGCAGCAAATGGAAGCCGCTAATCGCTTCTATCAGCAGACTGAGCAAGCCATTGTTCTTTACCAACAGGCCGCAGTCGGTCGTATCCGCATTCAGGCACAGCTCAATCAGCTTAATTTATTGATTGAAACTCAGCGTTATAGCGCAGCAGAGGCGCTATATCCCAAAATTCTCGTGCAGCTAGAGACCATTCCCGCGAGTCGCAGCAGCATTTATAGCCGCATTGATCTAGCTCAGGCGATCGCTCGCTTAAGTCAGGCATCTTATCCAGGCCATGCCGTTTCAGATGCTGGTGTTATGGAATCATCTGCCTTCCAGACAGCCGCTCAGCTTCTAGCAATTGCCAATCAGCAGGGCAATCAGATCAAAGATATCCGCGCCCAATCTTATGCGCTGGGCAATTTAGGCGGGCTATATGAAAAAACCCAGCAGTGGCAGCAGGCACGATCGCTTACCCAAGAGGCGCTGATGCTGTCACAGTCCAGCAATGCTGCGGATATTTCCTATCGCTGGCAGTGGCAGTTGGGGCGGTTGCTCAAAGCAGAGGGCGATCGCAAGGGTGCGATCTCGGCCTACAGCGAAGCGGTTACGACCCTAAAGACCTTGCGTAAAGATTTGGTAGCCGTCAACCGGGACGTACAGTTTTCTTTTCGGGAAAGCGTAGAACCCGTCTATCGTGAATTGGTAGATTTGCTGCTGACTAAACAAGACATTTCTCAAAGCAGCGCCGAAAAGCTGGTGCAGGCAAGGGATGTGATTGAAGGATTACAGATTGCCGAACTTGATAATTTCTTTCGAGAAGCCTGTCTCGATACTGCCTTTCAACTCGATCGCGTCATTGATCAGACTCGTCTTCCGGCAGCGATTTTCTACACCATTGTTTTACCCGATCGCATCGAAGTCATCCTTAAGCTGCCCCAACAACCCCTGCGATATCACACGGCACCAGTCGCGCAGGCAGAAGTCGAAGCCACTGTCGATCGGCTGCTGCTTGAACTCAAAAAACCTCTGACCTCTGAAATCTTGCAATCGCTGTCTGCAAAAATTTACGATTGGCTGATCCGCCCTGAGGCAGAGGCTTTGGCGAGTGAAAACATTGAGACTTTGGTGTTTGTTCTGGATGGTGCTCTTCGTAGTATTCCGATGGCGGCGCTCTACGATGGGCAGCAGTACCTTGTAGAAAAATATGGCGTGGCGATCGCTCCGGGTCTGCAACTTCCTGATCCCAAGCCTCTCGACAATCGACAGCTCACCGCACTCGTGGCCGGATTAAGCGAAGCTAGGGCAAACTTTCCAGCCCTCGGCTTTGTCCAGGCAGAGATTCAAGGCATTCAGTCCGACGTGCCCAAGAGCGAGGTTTTGCTCAATCAGACTTTTACCCGAGACAATTTCCGCAAGCTACTCGACTCAACTGACTTTTCGATCGTTCATATCGCCACGCACGGGCAGTTTAGCTCCAATGCCAAAGACACCTTCATCTTGGCGTGGGATGATCCCATCAATGTCACCGAGCTAGGCAGTTTGCTACAGGCTAGAGGTACCCGCAATCCTAACCCGATTGAGCTATTGGTTCTCAGCGCCTGCCGCACAGCCGTTGGCGATCGCCGCGCCACGCTCGGTTTAGCAGGAGTTGCCGTCCGGGCAGGTGCCCGCAGCACGATCGCCTCACTTTGGAGCGTAGATGATGATTCCGGTGCAGCGCTAATGGGACAGTTCTATAAAGAGTTAGGGCAAAATTCTGTTTCTAAAGCTGAAGCCCTGAGGCGGGCACAGCGATCGCTAATTGCCAATCCGCAGTACAAAGATCCGCGATTTTGGTCGCCTTACGTGCTGCTGGGAAATTGGCTGTAGGTCGGTCAGATCTAGGCTTACTTACTCCCATTTAAAATTTTGCGACTGCCACTCCTCAGAATGACAGTCGCAAAGTTAGCTAATTTTTATTAACCTACTACACTCGATCGCCAACCTGCCGTTGAGCTGCATTGACTGCATCATCAGCTTTGTCTTTGGCAAAGTCAGCCGCATCGGAAGCACCACGCTTCACCGACTTCGCTACATCTCTGCCAGTCTGGTCAGCGTTTTGCTTGGCGTCTTGAGCCACATCTTGGGCGTTATCTGCCGCCTTGCCAATGTTATTTTGCAAATTGTTGAAGCCCGCTTTAGCGTCGCGGCTTGCCCGCTCGGTTGCCTGATTGATCACCTTACCCGCATCTCTTGCAGGGTTGGGCGCACCAGACTTGATCTCATCAGCTAACTCACCAGGGCTTTGCACTTGGTTAACGTTGCGCTTGGCGCGATCGACCACTGCACGAGTTTTAGCTTTCAGCGTTTTTGAGTTTTGCGTATCGTCGTACTCATTATAGCTATTCAAGCCATTAGAGGGCTGATAGGTTTTGTCGTTGGTAGGCTGGGCAACACGCTCGCGGTACGAACCCGTTCCTACTTCAGTTGGAGAACTTGGGTTACAAGCAACCGTGGTCAGCAGCAAAAACCCTGCTAAAGCGACTACAGAAATTTTTCTTAGCTGAAACTGACTAAAAAATGATGAAATCTTGGAAATTAGACTAGAAAACGTGGTTCTCACAAGCATGGCTCCATAAAACTCGTTGTTGTCCTTTCAGATGGACATACTCTGAGAGTAGTTGGAGAAGGTCAGCACACTCGTCTAGCAAAAGATGGATTTGCTTCGCACCTTAGGACAGAAGCGACGGTTATTTGGGGTCATTACCCAAAGGCATCGGCCAACCCAATCGAGTTGGCTGCTGATAAATGCGCTTTAAGGTGTTGATATCTCGATGGGAAATGTCAGGTGGGTTGCGAACTTGAGAAAAGTACAGGACATCCGTCTCTACAGGGCTATGACCCCAAATACCCAATGCATGACCCAGTTCATGACGAGCGGTCGCCAAAGTATAAGCAGCAGTCTGATTGGCGCTCAAATACACCATAAAACGGTGAGACAAAATGGCTGGGCTGTTGCTGTTGCGAGGCAAGCGCTCAGGCAGGCCATCAGGGCGATCGACAAAAAACTGATATCGCGTCTCTGCCGACCGAATTCGGGGCAAGGGGGCTGGCGCATTTGAGTTGGGACTCTCAGGTCTGGTCTGTAAGGGCGGCGCACGACGCAGCACTTGGATATCCGCCCCATCGGGAGAATCGATCATTTCTAGCGGCAGATAAGCGCTCCAGTCCTGGACAGCCTGCCTCACGGCTGCGACCCAAGCCTGAGCGCGATCGGTTTCAAATTTAGACGTCGGCGTTCCAGCGCTAGACTCCCCAACTGCCTCCCTCACTGGTTCAATGTAGACCTGGACTGGAAATCTTGACCAGATTAGGTATCCCAGATCCGTGGGCTGCACAGCCTCAAAGTAATCTCCTGTCTCGTTTGACTCTTGCCACTGAGTTAAGGCAGAAGGCAAAACATGCACTTGCGGCAGAGGCAAAGCTTCCAATGAAGTGGCGGGGGCTTGGGAGAAGGCTGGAAGAGGGACGATCGCCAGCAATAGCCCATTGCCCAAGCCCAGACCGCAAGCGAAGAAAAATCCCAATAAAATCGACGAAGAATGTCGAAACCACATCCTTCGTCTTACCTCAAATTTCATTCTGTAACCACTACGGCTGCACAGACTCAGTAGGCACGACAGGAGGCACAGCAGGCAGGTTGAGCCAGCCTGCACTCAAAACCACGGTCAAGCCCATGAAGATTACCGTCAACGTCCAGGCAACCCGGTTGAGGGTAAGTTCAGCACTCTTGGTGCTGGTGAAAAGCTGAGCCTGTCCCCCTAAACCACCCAAACCATCACCTTTAGGGCTGTGCAGCAGCACCATAATGATTAACCCAACCGCAGAAGTTCCCCAAAGAATATGGACAGCATTCAGTAATGTCATAGTGACTCGATCCCTAATATCTACAGTCGGCACCGCTTAGTCTAGCTATAAATTTTATTTGGGAGGCGCGCTCCGCGCGCCTCCCAAATAAAATTTATAGCCACAATTAGCAATACCCTACATTCAATTCTACAGGGAGACCCTGACGGGTGTGCGGTTTGCCTTAGTCTCAATATCAGCCGAGAGAATCATCGATCGCCCTGTCATTTCTGGCGGCTGCGGCAAACCCAAGATCTCTAAGATAGTCGGAGCCACATCTGCCAGCCTTCCATCTTGGCGCAGTGCCACTTCAGTGCCATGTCCAGGAATCTTGCGTTTCTCACCCTCGACCAAGATGAACGGTACAGGGTTAGTGGTGTGAGCCGTCCAAGGATTGCCCTGCTCGTCCCACATCAGCTCAGCATTGCCATGATCCGCAATGATGATCGTGGTACCCCCCATTTTGCTGACGCTGGCGAGCAGCCGACCCAGGCAGGCATCCACTGCTTCAACTGCCTGCACTGCCGCATCCAGCTTGCCCGTGTGACCCACCATATCGGGGTTGGCGTAGTTGATCACCACCAAAGAGTAAATTCCCTTTTCGATCGCCTTTACCACACCCTCTGTCACCTTCACGGCCGACATGGCAGGAGCGCGATCGTAAGTGGCTACCATTGGGCTGGGCACCATCTCACGATCTTCACCTTCAAAGGGGTCTTCCCGACCACCGTTGAAGAAATAGGTGACATGGGCATATTTCTCAGTTTCAGCCGTGCGCAGCTGCTTTAACCCATGCGCTGCCACGACTTCGCCCAAAATGTTGTTGGTGTTCTGAGGCGGAAAAGCTACTGCAACCGGGAAATGCGGATCGTATTGAGTAAAAGTGGCAAAGGCAAGAGGCGTAATTAAAGGGCGCTCAAAGCCATCAAATGCTGGATCAACAAAAGCTTGCGTCAACTGACGAGCACGATCGGGGCGAAAGTTAAAGAAAATCACGCCATCTCCGGGTTCTACAGCCCCCGCTGCGACCCGAACAGGCAAGACAAACTCATCGTTGATATCAGCATCATAAGAAGCCTGCAAAAGCTCAAGCACCGATCGCCCATCAATTGGCCCATTCGTCGTCATTAAGTCATAGACCAGCTTCTCTCGCTCCCAGCGATGATCCCGATCCATGGCGTAATAGCGACCGCTCAGCGTCACAATGCGACCCACGCCAAACTTTTCAATGTACTGCTCGATCAGCGCCAGCTCTTTCAGGCCATCTTTGGGTCGGGTGTCGCGTCCGTCAGTAATAGCATGAATGCAAACATCTTTGATCCCCTGCTCCTTTGCAAGCTCTAGCAATCCTGAAAGATGGGATAGGTGGGAATGTACACCCCCTTCAGAGCACAGCCCGATCAGGTGGAGTTTGCCGCCTCGCTGCCGAACGGCTTCACAAATCTGCAAGAGCGCAGAATTGCTCAAGATGGTGCCATCCTCTACAGCATCGGTGATTCGTACCAGTTCTTGAGGAACAATGCGCCCTGAGCCAATATTGAGATGCCCCACCTCCGAGTTTCCCATCTGGCCATCAGGAAGCCCAACACTTTTACCAGAAGCCTGAATAAGAGTATGGGGATATGCACTCCAGAGGCTATTCATTACAGGGAGGTTTGCACTGGCGATCGCATTGCCATCCTGGCTATCTCGGTAGCCCCAACCATCCAAAATCACTAGCACCACTGGGGAAACTAACGCCTGTGCCATGTGAATAGCCCCTCAATTTTTCAATTTCTCAGGAACAATACTAACATTCAGTGTTTCGAGATGACTTCATCCCAACAGGAAGTATGCAAAATAAGCAGTAGCAAAAGATTCAGAGCTTGGCTAAAGATCAAAACCGAGCAGGTTATGTTTAACCCAGCGTTAATCTCAGCCTTGATCTACTCCGCTTTAGCCTTCATTTTTTGCTGCTGTTTTTCTTTTTGTTTATCCCGTTTAGCCGTCACCTTAGCGGCTTTCTCTGCCTCTAACCGCTCTAGTTTGGCACGCTCTTTCTCTTCGGCAATTTTTTCTAGGTAGTAATGGTAGTCTCCTCGATAGAGCCGCAGTTCGCCA
Source organism: Oscillatoriophycideae cyanobacterium NC_groundwater_1537_Pr4_S-0.65um_50_18 (assembly GCA_016208305.1). Lineage (GTDB taxonomy): Bacteria > Cyanobacteriota > Cyanobacteriia > Elainellales > Elainellaceae > Drouetiella. The sequence goes on from JACQYI010000006.1 coordinate 595,878, forward strand.
TCCCGAATTTCTACGATTTTATTAGCAACTTGAGAGATAAAGTAACGATCGTGCGATACCAGAATGGCCGTACCGTCAAAGTTTGTTAGCGCTTCCTCCAACATTTCTTTTGCCGGAATATCAAGGTGGTTGGTCGGCTCATCCAAGATCATCAGGTTGACAGGAGCCAGCAGCATTTTTGCCAAAGCGAGTCGCGCTTTTTCGCCACCACTAAGCGCAGCAACTTTTTTATAAACCGTGTCAGAACTGAACAAAAACCGCCCTAGTAGAGTCCGAACTTCTTCATTTTTCCAGTCGGGTACTTCGTCATGGATTGTCTCCATCACGGTTTTATCTAGATCCAGCGCCTCTGCTTGGTTTTGCTCAAAATATCCGGGGATAACATTGTGATCGCCTAAGGCGATCGTGCCCTCGGTAGGTTTTTCAAGACCCATCATCAGTTTCAGCAACGTAGACTTGCCCGAACCGTTGGGTCCTAAGAAAGCAATGCGATCGCCCCGCTCAATGAGCAACTCTGCGCCCAAAAACAGCAGTTTTTCATCGTAGAAGTGCGTTAAATCTTTAATGATTACCACTTCGCGACCGCTACGAGGAGCCGGAGGAAAGCGGAAATGCAACGTCCGGACGCTGCCAGTCGGAGCCTCAATCCGCTCAATTTTATCGAGCTGCTTCTCTCGGCTCTTGGCTTGGGTGCTGCGCGTGGCGCTAGCGCGGAAACGATCGACAAACGTTTGCTGCTTTTCGATCTCTTTTTGCTGCCGTTCATAGGCGCTAAGTTGCGCCATCTGCGCTTCGGCTTTTTGTTCTAGATAAGCGGTGTAATTGCCCAAGTAAGTTGAGGAAACGCCTCGCTCGGTTTCTACAATTTGTGTGCACAGGCGATCAAGGAATTCTCGGTCATGGGAGACAATCACCATCGGAGTATCAATCCCCCGCAGGTAGTTTTCCAACCACTCGATCGTTTCTAGATCCAAATGGTTAGTCGGCTCATCCAGCAGCAGCAGGTCAGGCGATTGCAGCAAAATCTTGCCCAAGCCCATCCGCATCTGCCAGCCCCCGCTAAAGGAACTCACCAAGCGATCGCCCGCTGAAGCCTCAAACCCCATTTCGGGCAAAATCTTCTCAATCCGCGACTCTAAGCCATAGCCGTCAAGCGCCTCAAACTGTCGCTGTAGTCGATCGAGCTTATGAATCAAGTTATCCAGCTCTTCCATCGTGGCAGTCTGCATCTCATGCTGCACATGCTCTAAAGCATGATGCACTCGATTGGCTTCATCGAAAGCACGCCAGAATTCATCTCGAACGGTGCGCTCTAGATCGACATCAAACTCTTGATTGAGATAAGCAATGTGCAGGCTGTTCGGTCGAATGATTTCGCCAGAGGTCGGCTCCATTTCGCCCGCAATAATTTTGAGCTGCGTGGATTTTCCGGCTCCATTGACTCCCACTAAACCAATGCGATCGCCAGGTTTGACTTCCCAGCTCACGTCTTTAAGCACTTCGCCCGTTGGATAAATTTTGCTGATGTGTTCTAAGCGCAGCATCAAAATTCTCCTTGAGAGTTTAGAGCGACCATGTGAAGGATAAAAAAATTAACATCCAGACCAACTTTAACAAAGTTTAAAGACTTCTGGATAAATATAGTCAGGGTTAACAGGCGTTAGGGCAGGGACACTTCAATAGTCAAGCCTCGCACCCTGATAGAAAAGCCTTTGAAAAGCCTTTGAAAAGCCTAAGAAAGCTGCTTACTTTCTGAAGCCAGTAAATCTTGAACAAGCGTATATAGCTCCGGTTCCGATCGCCCCTCTAACTGTTGATCCTTTAGCTCAATTAGCCCTTGCGCTAGATCAGTGGCGCGCTTTTTGTAGCTATTGTGAGCCGTGAGTAAGTCTAAGAAAACCTCTTGCTCAATCTGGAGCCGACTTGCCTCTTCAGATAGCGGTGAAATATAGGCTAGGGCGTCGGCTTCATATCTCAACAGAAAGATCAAGGCATTGCTCAGCTGCTGGAGCTGCTGCTGAAGAGGTCGGGTATCTAGATCCAGACGATCGAATCCCACTTGTCCATCAATTCGGAGTTCCACGATAGGCTGATCAGCGGGCTTGAGCTTTTGAGTCTGAATAGCATGCTGCACTTGTAGGATTGCTGCTTGCTGTACCTCCTCCACACTTTCATGGCCTTTGGCCGTCCAGTGCAGCCGCACAACCGCTCTCTGATAGTAATCTTGCTTCAGTTCTGCTTTAATACCTGATGCGTCAATTTCAACCAAATAAACGCCTCGATCAAAACTCGCCTCTTCAATACTATTGGCCTCAGTTGAACCCGGATTAAAAACCCAGCCCGCTTCGGTATAGCTTCTATGAATATGCCCTAAGGCTAGATAATCAACTCCTGCTTGCTTAAGCGGTAGCAAATCAACATAGCGCAAAGCACCTTGATAACGCGCAATATGCCCCTCAAGACCGTGATGAAACAGCAAGACTGTATGAGCGATCGGGGGCAAACCTTGAATGGCCGCCGCAATCTGTTCAATCGCTTTTGGGGCGGAGGCGCCATACCACTGTGAACCCAATACTCGCACCCCACAAGCCAAATCAACATAGCCGCCATAGCCCTCCTGCCAAGGAGAATAGAAGCCTTCCCCCTGCGCCGGATCGCCCGGTTCTAGCAGCATCAATAATCCCCAGTCAGCCAGATAGCGCAGCCAGCTAGTTTTCGTGCCATAGGGGCGATTGTCATGATTACCCTCGATCGCCAGCACAGGAATTCCAGCCTCTTGCAGCGATTGGAGACAGATCTGAGCCTGATTTAAGGTAACGGGTAAGATATTGCGATGCTCAAACAGATCCCCTGCAATTACGACAAAATCGACTTTTTCAGCGATCGCATATTTTTCGATCGCATCCTGAAGCGCATAGAAAAAGTCTTGTGTTCGCTGTTTGTTATCGTAGCGATCAAACCCAAGGTGAATGTCGGCCAGGTGAAGAAAGCGAGGCATATGCAGAAACAGTGAAAAGGTTCTGAACGGTTTATTGTAGAGCTACAATTTTCTCCAGTCTAGTACCAAAGTACTTGTAAAAACAAAGAACCCCTTTCCAAAAGGTCAAACCTTCCAGAACTGGGTTCAGCATGAAGTATTTTGTTTACCTACCGCTTATCTGTCCACCGTTTGTCTGTGTTCCCAGCCATCTATTCTCAATTCACAGTCTGCGGAGCCGTTTTTTCTATGTCTACTTGAATGAGCCTGTCGGAGAAGACGAAGTTGCCAATTCTTCCAACCGTTCCTGCTGATCCATAGAAATACAAGACTGAATGACGTCTTCGATATCGCCTTCCAAGACAGGAGTCAAGGTAAAGTTCTGTCCCAGGCGGTGGTCAGTTACACGGTTATCTTTATAATTGTACGTGCGAATTTTTTCAGAGCGCGAACCCGTACCTACCTGTGAGCGACGCATAGAAGTCACGGCTTCTTGCTGTTCCCGCAGCTTAATTTCGTACAGCTTAGCTCGTAAGATTTGCATCGCCCGCTCTCGGTTCTGAAGCTGCGATCGCTCTTCCGTACAAAAGATCCTGATCCCGGTAGGCTTATGCATCAAGTCAACGGCTGTTTCTACCTTGTTGACGTTTTGTCCACCTGCGCCACCTGATCGAGCCGTTGTTAGCTCAATATCTTTGGGATCAATCACAATTTCAACATCATCGACTTCTGGCATTACTGCTACAGTCGCCGTTGAAGTGTGGACACGTCCACCTGCCTCAGTCATGGGCACTCGCTGGACTCGATGAACCCCGGCTTCAAACTTTAGCTTGCTGTAAACCTGATCTCCCTGGATCTCCAGAATTGCCTCTTTAAAGCCACCCAAATCTGCCAGAGACTCACTGAGCAATTTCACGCGCCAATGCTGACCCTCAGCATAGCGAGAATACATGCGAACTAAGTCTCCAGCCCAAATACTGGCTTCATCGCCACCCGTACCCGCTCGAATCTCTAGCATGATGTTTTTATCATCATTAGGATCGCGGGGAAGTAGCAAAACCTTCAAGCGGGCCTCTAAAGCTGCCACCTTAGCGGTTAACTCTTCAACCTCCATAGAGGCCATCTGACGGAGTTCTGCATCACCGCCCGCCTCTTTAAGAATTTGTCGAGAATCCTCTAGGTCTGCTTCAGCTTTCTTCCAGGTTTCAAACGTGTCTACTGTCTCTTCTAACGAAGAACGCGAACGTGCAACCCGCTGAAACTCGGTAGGATCAGTCGCGACATCAGGGTCAGCCAACCGACGAGTCAGCTCATGAAACGTTTGTTCAACGGATTTTAACTTGTCAAGTAAGTAAGATTCTGCCATTGGGCGTAGCCTCAGAAATTGCGATCGAAAACGCGGGGAGGGCTACGATCGCTACTTTTTAGTAGAGTCTTTGGACGTAGAATCAGCCTGGTCGGCAGGCTTGGTAGTGTCCACCATGCCATATTTCCGCAAGAACCGTTCAACACGACCCTCAGTGTCAATGATCTTCTGAGTTCCTGTGTAAAAGGGATGGTTGCCTGACCAAATATCAACGTGCAGTTCAGGCTTGGTAGACCCAACAGTCATGACCAGTTCACCATTACAGTAAACTTTTGCATCTGGGTACCATTTGGGATGAATGTCAGGTTTAGCCATGATAGTTCAGTAAAAGAGCAGTGGATACGTGATGTAATTCTAGCGTTTCGAGTACTGAGGCGCTTTACGAGCTTTGTGCAAGCCATACTTCTTGCGTTCTGTCGCACGAGGGTCACGAGAGAGATAGCCTTCTACCTTCAACGGCTTCCGGTTATCCGGGTCAAGCTGACACAGTGCGCGAGCCACGCCCAACTTAATCGAGTCAGCTTGCCCTGTTAGGCCGCCACCGCTTGCATTGACCAAAATATCGTACTCACCTTCCAGACCCAAAGTTTCCAACGGCGCTTTAGCTGCCGAAAGATAGGTAGGGTTGAACTGAAGATACAAATCTCCTGGCTTACCATTGATGGTCAGTTGACCTGTACCTGGAACCAGGCGAACGCGAGCAACCGCAGACTTACGCCGTCCGGTACCCCAATACACAACGCGATCGTTCTTGTCTGTCGCTTGCATTAGCTTTTCTCTCCAGGAATAGTTTGAATATTGAGAACTTCAGGGAGCTGTGCCTGATGAGGGTGGCTAGCACCGCTGTACACCTTGAGCTTGGTGAAAAGCTGCCGTCCCAAAGTGTTTTTGGGTAGCATCCCCTTAACCGCCTGTTCAATGATGCGCTCAGGCAAGCGATCTTGAAGCTGGGTAAAGGTTTCAGTTTTCATCCCACCCGGACGACCCGAATGGCGACGGTACAGCTTTTGACTGCTCTTCTTTCCAGTGACATTAATCTTTTCAGCGTTGATCACAACCACAAAGTCGCCCGTATCTAAATGGGGCGTGTAGGTTGGCTTGTTTTTGCCTCGCAAGACCATAGCAATTTCGCTGGCCAAGCGGCCCAGACGCTGATTTTCAGCATCTACCACATACCAATCGCGAACGATCTCATTTTGAGGAGGCAGGTAGGTTTTGTTCATCTTGTTATTCCTGAAACCAATATAAAATTGAGTTAGAGCGGCCTGGGTTAGGGGCAGCAGGTGAGAGAGTCAATCAGTGGAAACGAGAGTTTAGGCTGAGTGTCATACCAAATTTCGGGAGAAAATGGAAACTCTGGGTAACCCACTCTCAATAGACACAAGCCTTGAGGCGGGGCAGCATACCTGACCAAATCACGACGCTGCTGCTGCCAAAGCTCAGTGAATTGATCTGGCGATCGCTCCCCATTGCCCACCTGTACCAGCATGCCAACCAAAAGCCGCACCATACCATACAAAAAACCGCTAGCCTGTAGCTCAATATGAATGAGTGAACCTTGGCGATGGCATTCAGCGACCTGCATATCCACCCAAGAGTGAGGGCGATTTGAACCCGCTCGGTGGAAAGCTGCCAAATGCTGCCGTCCGATCAGGGGAGACAAGGCTTCCTGCATGCGAACCTCGTTGAGAGGAGCATAGTAGTAATGCCAGGCAAACGATCGAACAAATAAATTGGGGCAAGCCTCGGTATAAATCGTATAGCGATAGCGCCGCCATACAGCCGAGAATCGAGCATGCCAGTTGTGGCCAACCGCAGCCGACGCCCGAATCAATACATCTTTAGACAATCGCGAGTTGAGAATATCTTTCCAGCGATGAGCAGGAATGTGAGCCGGAGCCTCAAAGTGAGCAACCTGAGCTGCCGCATGAACCCCCGCATCTGTTCGACCCGCGCCATGCAACGTGACTGGATGACCTAGAAAAGATTCCAGTGCTTGCTCAATATCCTCTTGCACTGTGCGTTGATTTAACTGCCGTTGCCAACCATGAAAATGAGTTCCCAAGTACTGAAGAACGAGGGCGACTCTTTGAAACTTTCCTGAACTCTGACAATCAATCACGTCAGAGTGGAGAGCTTCGGTTGACGTAGGCAAATTCACAGACATTACAACAGAACAGATATTACAGTCGGATAGAGGAACGCCTACGTCAACTCAATGATTGCCATCTCAGCATTGTCACCCCGACGATTAACCGTGCGGAGAATGCGAGTATAGCCACCTTGGCGATCGCCGTAGCGTTCTTGAACCTGCTCAAACAGAACATGAACCAACTGCTTGTCGTAGATGTAGCCAAGAGCTTGACGACGAGCTGCTAGAGATCCATCTTTCGCTAGGGTGATCATTCTTTCCGCCTCAGAACGAACCGCTTTGGCTCGAACCTTGGTGGTCGTAATTCGGCCATGACGAATCAACTCTGTAGTTAACGCTCTCAGGAGCGCCTTCCGCTGATCGGCTGGCAAACTAAGTTGAGGAACATTACAACGATGACGCATAACAAATAAACGGTTAGAGGAACAAAGCAATAGTTAATTTTCTATGGAAAGAAAAGCTCAGCTTAAGTAGGTCGTGAAGACTTGTCGTGAGGCAAAGTAATGCCCAGCCGATCTTGAAGTGCTTCGATCACCTCTTCAGCAGACTTAGCACCAAAGTTCTTAATTTCCAGCAGGTCTTCCTGTGTGTAATCTAGTAGATCTGCTACGGAGTTAATCTGTGCTCGCTTCAAGCAGTTGTAAGCTCGAACAGAGAGCTGTAGCTCCTCAATCGGAATCTGATTAGCAGGATCGTCTGTTCCCTCGTCTAGATCATCAATCGGAGCAAAGTCTATCTCTCGCAGAGGATTAAACAAGTCCACTAGAATGTCAGCCGCCTGACTCAAAGACTCTTGAGGCGTCAGACTGCCGCTAGTCCAGATTTCCATCACAAGACGATCTTTCTGCACGGTATCGCCAACTCTTGCCCCTTCGATCGTGTAGTTAACCTTACGAACGGGCATAAAAATGGCATCAATTTGCAGGAAATCAAGAGAGGATGATGTGTCATCTTTCGAGCGATCGATAGCACGATATCCCACGCCTTTTTCAACCCGGAATTCCATCTCTAGAGTGGAACCTGCTGCCAAGGTTGCAACATACTGGTCAGGATTGATGACCTCCACTTCAGAAGGCAGCTCAAAATATCCAGCAGTCACCGTCATGGGCCCCTCTACCCGCAGCCTACCAATTTGCGGCTGGGAAGAGTAGCTTTTAAGAACAATCTCTTTCATGTTCAAAAGAATGTCTAATACATCCTCCCGAACACCAGGAATGGTCATAAATTCATGGGTGACTCCTGCAATTCGCACTGCTGTCACAGCAGCCCCTTCTAAATTAGAGAGCAAAACGCGCCGCAAAGCATTGCCTACAGTAATACCTTGACCCCGCTCCAGTGGCTCCAGTATGAACTTGCTATATGAGCTTCGATCTTGATTAATATCTGACTCTATGCACTCAACCTGAAATTGCGCCACAGCCTAACCTCCCTTAATCTTTAGCCCTAGAACACCAACCTAGTACCCAAGCCATCAGTCACCGTACTTTTCAAGGTTCCGGCAGCTGATACTGCAATCCAAACTCATTGAGTCATTCAGCTCAGCAATTTCAGAATGTCCCCAATTAGATGGGGTACATTTAGACGCGCCGCCGCTTGGGTGGGCGACAGCCGTTGTGAGGAATTGGAGTCACATCCCTGATCAACGTAATCTCTAAACCAGCCCCTTGCAAAGCCCGAATCGCGGTTTCGCGACCTGAACCTGGGCCACTCACCATAACCTCGATCTGACGCATACCCTGATCAACCGCTCGCCGACCTGCGTTATCAGCAGCCGTTTGAGCCGCAAAAGGCGTCCCTTTCTTAGCACCTTTAAAACCGCTTGAACCCGACGAAGCCCATGAAATAGCCTCGCCATTATTGTCAGTAATCGTGACAATAGTGTTGTTGAAGGTAGATTGAATGTGAGCTACGCCGCTGGGCACATTCCGCTTCTGCTTCTTTGGACCTGTCTTTCTTGTAGGTTGTCGCGCCATATCCCTTGTAATTACTTGTGATTGCTTGTGAACTAATGCTTGCTTGGGGTCAGCAAAGAGTATTCGGTCGCCTGAAAAAGCCTTAGCTAGCCCGACCTTTTAGGAAACGACTTATCTCACTCACCTCAAATGGAGCCTCGACGACTAGGCAAGCTCACGCCGCCAGACGCAAAGAGGGGCAGAATGACAGGTAGCTTGTTGCGCCACCAGACAAACTGCCCTAAAACTCGCGCTACTTCTTGCTTGGCGCTTTCTTCTTGCCCGCAACTGTGCGACGACCCCCTCGACGGGTACGTGCATTTGTACGAGTTCGCTGCCCCCGAACCGGCAAGCCAAGGCGATGACGACGACCCCGATAGGTGCCAATATCCATAAGGCGCTTGATGTTCATGGATTCCCATCTTCTCAAGTCGCCCTCGATCTGGTAATCACTCTCAACCGCTTCACGCAGCAGAATGACATCAGCATCGCTCAAATCTTTAATGCGAGTGTCAGGATTTACACCTGTCTTAGCTAAGACTTGCTTCGATCTCGTTAAACCAATTCCGTAAATGTAAGTTAGACCAATTTCAACACGCTTATCCCGTGGAAGGTCTACTCCAGCAATTCTTGCCACGCTCTAACCCTCTTCTCTTAATTTGCTCTTCTGTTGTGACCTTAAGCTTTTAGCAATCATCTCAGCTAAGATGACAAATGCTCCAAGATGACCTTAACCAACGTCCCACAAGACCCAGCCACGATCACCCTTGGCGCTGCTTATGCTTGGGGTTCGAGCAAATCACCATCACTTTGCCACGCCTGCGGATGACGCGACACTTCTCACAAATTTTCTTTACAGATGCTCGGACTTTCATGTCCCCTTGGTGTTTGTTGATACTACAAAACGGCTATTGTATCAGATTAATATAGGTTTGTCAAATTGGACGGTCTTAAATCTTCAAAGAATTAAGGGTTTACTTTTTGGCGTTGCGAAGTCGATAGGTGATTCTGCCCTTTGTTAAGTCATAAGGGGTCAGCTCTACCTTGACGCGATCGCCTGGAAGGATCTTGATATAGTTACGCCGGATCTTGCCTGAAATGTGAGCCAGGACATTAAATCCATTGTCTAGATCTACACGGAACATAGCGTTGGGAAGAGAATCAGTGACTGTTCCTTCCATTTCGATCAAATCTTGTTTAGACAAAGTTGCATTCTCCTGCCAATGAGTGTTTAGAACGAGTGAGTTTTGAGAAATTGGGTACTGACTCAGTGTAACAAATGACTCAGCGCACTTTACCCGTCTAGGCTCACGACTGAAGCTTGAGCGTTTGCCGCAGTGTGGAGGCAATCACGTCAATCTCCTGACTGCCGTCGATCGAAACCAGCTGACCTCGATCGCTGTAAAAATCAATTAGAGGAGCAGTTTGCTCGCGATAAACCTCTAATCGGTTGCGAATCACTGCTTCTGTGTCATCCACCCGACCGCGACCCAGCAGACGAGACACCAGAACTTCATCAGGAACATCGAAATTTACGACATGGCTGCAAGACTGTTGAATCTCACTGAGTAAAGTGTCTAAGAACTGAGCTTGTCCAACAGTACGGGGAAACCCATCCAGAATCCATCCAGTCTTAGTGTCCTCAGAGCTGAGGCGATCACGAACCAGATCAAGCATGAGCTGATCCGGAACCAGTTCGCCAGCATCCATATAAGACTTGGCTTTGAGACCCAACTCAGTCTGGTTGGCGACCGCATTCCGTAAGATGTCTCCAGTGGAAATATGAGGGATACTTTGCTCTTGAGCCAATGTTTGCGCTTGGGTGCCCTTACCTGCACCCGGTGCGCCCAAAAAGATTAATCTTGTCACTATCGTTTCACCATTTACTGCTTCACCATGCCCTCATACCGTTGGGAAATGACATAGGTTTGAATTTGTTTTGCTGTGTCGATCGCCACGCCAACTAGGATCAACAGTGAAGTTGCTCCAATCCGTTGGAAGGTCGTTACGCCCAACTGTTGCTCGATCGCCGTTGGCACAATAGCCAAAACGCCCAGAAATATTGCGCCCAGGAACGTCAAGTGGTTAAGAACCTTCTGAATATAGTCGCTAGTTGCCTTGCCAGGGCGAATCCCAGGAATGCTGGAACCCATCTTCTTGAGGTTTTGAGACAGCTCAACCGAGTCCACAAAAAGGGAAGTATAGAAATAGCTAAAGAAGAGAATCAGAGCTAGATAGAGAATGATATAAACAACGCTATCAGGACTCAAATACTTAATCACCTGCGCCAAGATAGGATTGTTAGGCAAGATGTTCACCAAGAAGAAAGGCAATGACAGCACTGCATAGGTGAAAATAATCGGCATTACTCCACCTTGGTTAAGGCGAAGGGGTAGATAGCTGCTGCGCTCTTGGTACATACGGCGACCCACCTGACGACGAGCCGAGATTACAGGAATCCGGCGGGTTCCTTCTTGAACAAATACAATGCCCACAATCATGGCCAGAAAGACCAGAATCAAGAAGATAATTTTTCCAACTAGGCTGGGATCACCGTTCTGAGCCAAATCAAACGTGTTCCCCAAAGATTGAGGAAGGGTAGAAACGATACTGACGAAAATTAGCAGAGACGCGCCATTACCAATACCCCGCTCTGTAATTAGTTCACCAACCCACATGACAAACATGGAGCCAGCCGTCAATGCCAGAACCGTCTCAACAATGAAAGGCGTTCCTGGGTTTTCAGCGTAGGTGCTGACAAAGAGAGCGAGTCCAGTGCTTTGGATAATTGCCCATCCTGCTGCAACGTATCGCGTAATTTGCGAAATTTTACGACGGCCTGCTTCACCCTCATTCTTCTGCAAATCTTCCAAGCTCGGAAGCGCCTTGGTCATCAACTGCATGATGATAGAGGCATTAATAAATGGAATAATTCCTAAAGCAAATATGCCTAAAGCAGACAGCCCACCACCAGAAAATATATCCAATAATCCCACAATGCTTCCCAAGGCTCCGCCTTGGACAGCTTGTTGAAAAGCGTCCCGATCAATCCCAGGGATAGGAATTCGGATGCCCAAACGCACTAAGATTAACATCCCAACAGTGACAAGCAGCCGACCTCGGAGTCCGGCTGCTTGTGCCATTTGCACGAATGTTTCCTGAGCTGTTGGAGCTTTATCTCGGTTGACAACCATGAAGCAATACCTCTTGGGTAGTGACGGTTACAGGAAGCCGACAGGAAAGATGGTTTCCAGGGCTTGACTTAAGCTTGTAGCGCTGCGGATCTCACCTGCTCTCATCTATATAGTGTAAGTTTTCAAGCGAATTCCTAACAACTGCGATCGCCAAGAAGCTAACGCTAGGTCAAGATCTCGCAGGTGCCGCCTGCCGCTTCAATTTTAGAACGGGCAGAAGCTGTAAAAGCAGCCGCCTGAACTTTCAAGGCAACCGATAATTCGCCATCTCCCAAGATCTTGAGAGGGCCATCATCACTAGTCACAATCCCCGAAGCTATGAGCGATGCTAGGCTAACTTCATCATCAGCCGCTAACGATGTCAAAGCGCCAACATTGATCACCGTATATTCACGACGATTAATCAAAGGAAAGTGCTTCAACTTTGGAATTCGGCGATAGAGAGGCATTTGCCCCCCTTCAAATCCAGGGCGGGTTCCACTACCGGATCTGGACTTTTGGCCTCTCATGCCAAAGCCGCAGCTTGCGCCTTGTCCAGCGGAAATGCCCCGTCCCACGCGCCGCTTCCGCTTTTGAGAGCCGTCTTGGGGTAAAGCGTCTTCTAATCTCATGACTGGTTCACCAACGATTTAAATCAGGTGTGTAAGTTTTGGGCATACAGCTCAGCTGTACAGATTTTCGAGGGGAATGCCTCGCTCTTCAGCCACTTCAGAAAAGGTGCGTAGAGAAGACAGTGCATTTGCAGCAGCACGAGCGTTGTTCAGCGGATTGCTAGATGCAAGCTGTTTCGCCAGAATATTACGAACACCTGCTAGTTCTAAAACCGTCCGAACAGCACCTCCGGCAATTACACCTGTTCCAGGTGCAGCAGGACGCATCATCACTTTTGCGCCCCCGCCAATCCCGTTAACAGGATGGGGAATAGAATTTGCTTTCGTGAGGGGAACCTCAACCAAGTGCTTTTTGCCGTCAGCCACACCTTTGCGCACTGCACCAATCACATCGCTGGCTTTACCAACACCTACACCCACCTGACCTCGCTCATTGCCGACCACAACGATTGCCCGGAAGCTGAGCTTTTTACCGCCTTTAACCACCTTGGTAACACGACGGATTTGAACGACCCGCTCTTGCCAATCGGTTTCTTTCTCTTTAGCGCGGCTATTTTTACGACGTTCTTTTGCCATTGTCTGATTTTTCCTTGAGTCTGCGATTGAGACTTGCGATTGAGATCTCAGAAGGTGAGTCCACCTTCTCGGGCAGCTTCAGCTAGCGCCTTGACACGCCCATGATAAAGATTGCCACCGCGATCGAATACAACTTGCTGAATACCTTGAGCAATTGCTCGCTCAGCAATGAGCTTGCCCACCTGGACAGAAGCTTCGCAGTTTCCGCCAGAAGCCAGCTCAGCCCGAAGATCCGCTTCTAATGTTGAAGCTGATGCCAATGTGCAATGTTGCGTGTCATCGATCACTTGAGCATAAATATGCTGATTGGAGCGAAAAACAGCTAAACGAGGACGCTCGGATGTACCCGTTACCTTGCGCCGAATTCGATCGTGACGACGATGCGTCGCCGCTTTGCGAGTAGACTTCATAATTACTTCTTACCTGCCTTACCAGCCTTACGTCTGACCACTTCACCCGAATAGCGAATACCTTTGCCTTTGTAGGGTTCCGGTGGACGAACCGAGCGGATCTTGGCGGCAAGGTTACCCACTAATTCCTTATTAATTCCAGTTACAATTACATTCGTCGTCCCTTCTACAGCCAGCTGAATTCCTTCAGGAGGCTCAATCTGAACGGGGTTACTGTAACCAACATTAAGAACTAAATTTCGTCCTTGAACCTGGGCACGATAGCCCACACCTTGAATCTCCAGACGCTTTTGAAAACCTTGAGAGACTCCCTCTACCATGTTGGCAACTAGAGTACGACACAGGCCATGACGCTGGCGGGCAGGGCGTGAATCACTGCGGCGATTCACTAAAAGAGTTTCTCCTTCTTGCAGCACTTCTACTTCAGGAGGTAGAGTGCGGGCGAGCTCACCCTTAGGACCTTTAACTGCAACATTCTGTCCCGAAATCTCGATCGTAACTTTTTGAGGGATAGAAATTGGGCGCTTACCAATACGAGACATGATAGTTTCTCCAGAACACAGCTCTCTAGAACGTAGCCGCTAATTATTAACTGTCTGGTGTCTACCAAACATAACAGAGCACCTCTCCTCCCAGTCCTTGCTTACGGGCATCGCGATCGGTCATGATGCCGCTAGAGGTAGAGATAATGGCAATACCAATGCCGCCCAAAACTCTCGGCAGTTCCTTGCGGTTTGAATAGACGCGCAGCCCTGGCTTACTCACCCGCTTAAGGGCAGTAATAATCGGACGACGACCCTTGCCTTTGTACTTCAGGGCGATGACCAGCATCCGCCCAGGCGTTGCCTCTCTCTCGGAAAACTCAGCAATAAAGCCTTCTTCCTGTAGCACCTTAGCAATGCTACGGGTCATCCGGGTGGATGGCACTTCTGTGGTTTGGTGCCGCGCCAAGGTTGCATTTCGGATGCGCGTCAACATGTCTGAAATAGTATCGTTAGCCGCCATAGTTTCCTCTTAGATGAAACTGCCTTAGTTATCCCGGAAGGGCATTCCCAACTCTTTAAGCAAGGCGCGACCCTCTTCGTCGGTATTAGCAGTAGTAATAATTGAAATGTCCATGCCGCGAATCTGATCAATCCTGTCGTATTCCACTTCAGGAAAGATAAGCTGTTCTCGGATACCCAGCGTATAGTTGCCTCGACCATCAAAGCTCTTAGGGCTGACTCCCCGGAAGTCGCGAATCCGGGGCAAGGATAAGTTAATCAGGCGATCGAGAAACGCATACATCCGGTCAGAACGTAGCGTTACCATAATGCCCACTGGCATTCCCTTGCGAAGTTTAAAGCCGGCGATCGCTTTCTTGGCTCGAGTTACGACAGGCTTTTGACCTGTGATAAGAGCAATCTCAGCCAAAGAAGCTTCCAGAGCCTTAGCATTTTGAGCCGCCTCACCCAACCCTCGGTTGACAGTGATCTTGACAACCTTAGGCACCTGATAAATGTTGCCGTAGTTGAATTGCTCAATCAGCTTTGGAGCAACCTTGTCCTGGTAGAGCGACTTTAGTTTACTGTTTGCCATAGCGTTTTATCCTTAATCAAATCCCTGGGCTTGGTCAGGGAAGAACGTTTAGTTTTAAGCCGAATCTCTAGCCGAACCTAGTCGATGACTTCTCCAGTCTTCTTCAGCATTCGCACTTTACGCCCTTCTGCATTCAAGGTGTAGCAAATCCGGCTAGCCACTTTTTCCTTGTTGGAATACAGCATGACATTAGAGCTGTGAATAGGAGCTTCGAGCGTCGTGATCTGACCCGACTCCCCTTCCTGCTGGGGCTTAACATGCTTGGTTTTGATGTTGACGCCTTTGATCACCACCTTGCTAAGTTCAGGAAGAACTCGCAAAACCTCGCCAATCTTACCCTTTTCGCTGCCAGCAATTACCTGAACGGTATCGCCTTTCTTGACATGTACCTTGTGACGAACCTTAGTGGGTTTAGCCATCACAATACCTCCGGTGCCAGTGAAACAATTTTGGTAAAGCTCTTGTCCCGCAGTTCGCGAGCAACAGGGCCGAATACGCGCGTGCCTTTGGGATTACCTTCAGCGTTTATAATGACAGCAGCATTGTCATCAAACCGAATGCTCATGCCACTCTCACGACGCAGCCCTTTCTTTGTGCGAACAATCACAGCTCTTACCACATCAGACTTTTTCACAGCCATGTTGGGAATTGCATCCTTGACCACCGCAATAATAACGTCACCCACTCCTGCATAACGGCGGTTGCCGCCCAAGACACGGATACACATCAGCTTGCGAGCGCCGCTGTTGTCCGCCACATTCAGGTAGGATTCTTGTTGAATCATCGTCAGCCTCCCTCGTTATCTAAATCTCAAATCCTTAACACATCGGGAGCTTATGCACTGGGGGCATTGAGGATTTCAATCACAGCCCAGCGCTTAGTGCGACTAAGGGGCCGAGTTTCCTGAATGCGAACGCGATCGCCCACCTTACACCGATTTTCTTCGTCATGCACCTTATAGCGCTTTGTCCGCACCATAATTTTTTTGTACTTGGTATGGGGGGCGCGGTTTTCGATCGCCACCACGACCGTTTTTTCCATCTTGTCGCTAACGACTAAGCCCACCCGTTCTTTAACTGCCATTGCAACTTAACTCCCTCATGCTTCCTGTAACTCTATGAATCCGAAGCTGCTTTGACCTGTCGCTCACGCTCAACGGTCATCAGTTGAGACAAACGATGACGCAAATGCTTAAACTGGTGCGGCTTATCGAGCTGGCGAGTTGCTTTCTGAAACCGCAGCTGAAACAGCTCTTTCTTGACGGACACGATTTGATCAGAGAGTTCCTGATCACTGAGGTCTCGAACCTCATCTACTTTAGGTAGAGACATGTCTATGACTCTCCAGATTCGCGAGTGATGAACTTGGTCTTGATTGGCAGTTTAAAAGAGGCAAGCCGCATCGCTTCCCGAGCGATCTCTTCAGACACGCCCGCAATTTCAAACATGATCCGACCGGGCTTGACCACTGCAACCCAAAATTCTGGGTTACCTTTACCCGAACCCATCCGGGTTTCTGCAGGACGCATTGTAATCGGCTTGTCGGGGAAAATTCGAATCCAAATCTTCCCACCCCGACGGATGTATCGGGTCATGGCGCGACGACTAGCCTCAATTTGGCGAGCCGTAATCCAGGATGGCTCTAGCGCCTGCAGCGCAAAGTCGCCAAAGTTCAGCTCATTGCCTGCGGTTGCCATGCCCCGCATTCGTCCACGATGCTGCTTTCGGAATTTAGTTCTTCTAGGACTTAACATGATACTTACCTTCTTGAAGAGTCAGGAGTTGGGAATCCAGAACAGAAACAATCTCAGCTCTCTTTTCCTTAGCCTTCATTCGATCGATCCTCGTACTGCTGGCGACGACGCTGCTGCTGCTTCCGACGAGGCTGTGCGCCTGTAGGTGCGGCAATTTCTTCCTGACCTGGAATAATTTCGCCCTTAAAGACCCAAACTTTGATACCTAAAATGCCATAGATCGTTTGCGCTGTTTTATAGGCAAAGTCGATGTCTGCTCGCAGCGTGTGGAGCGGCACCTTACCCTCGCGGGTATATTCAGTTCGCGCAATCTCAGCACCATTCAAGCGACCGCTCACCTGAATTTTGATCCCTTCCGCGCCTGCTCTCTGCGCCCGTTGTATCGCCTGACGCACAACCCGACGGAAAGAAACTCGGCGCTCTAGCTGCTGCCCTACATACTCAGCAATCAAGCCTGCATCTGAATCAACCCGAGCAACTTCAACCACATTGATGCGGATTTGACGATCGCTGTTGCCCAAAGCCTTTTGCAATCCGACACGCAGCTCTTCGATGCCTTGACCACCACGGCCAACCACAACACCAGGCCGAGCCGTGTGCACTTCTAGATCAATCTGATCAGCTTTACGCTCAATCCGAATCTGAGAAATACCCGGACTCTCAAGGCTCTTGAGCTTCGTGGGATTCTTCTCGATGAAGTTGCGAATTGTATGATCTTCTTGCAAAAGCTTCGGGTAGCGGCTGGAATCTGCAAACCAGCGCGATCGGTGCTCCTGCGTAATGCCAAGGCGAAAGCCTACTGGATGAATCTTCTGTCCCACGGTGCGTCCTCTGAGATGAAAGCGTTAGAGAATAAATTAGAAATTTCTAGAAATACCGTTATTCTTCGGCTTCGCCCTCGCCTGGAGCGACGGCAATTGTAATATGGCAAGTCGGTTTACGAATTTGGTAGGCTCGACCTTGTGCCCGAGGCCGAAAACGCTTTAGCACAGAACCCTGGTCGGCAAACGCCTTACTAACCACCAAACCCGCCGGATCATAGCCTTCATTATGCTCAGCGTTAGCTACCGCAGACCTCAACACTTTGAGGATGGGTTCGCAAGCTCTATAGGGCATAAATTCCAAAATGATCAAAGCTTCGCGATAAGACCGACCTCGAATTTGGTCTAAAACTCGGCGCACCTTATGGGGTGACATCCGAATGTACCTTGCGATCGCTTTGACCTCTCCAGTAGCAGTAGCCATTCCTTTACTCCTTAAAGCGATTAGCCATCAGCCATCAGCCTTGATTGCTGATGCTAATTGCCGTTACCTATCACTACTCGTACTCTTTACCGAGCCTACATGAACCTCTATCTACGGGCTTTTTTGTCGCCCTTCGCATGACCCCTAAAGGTGCGCGTTGGGGCAAATTCACCCAGCTTGTGTCCCACCATT
This sequence comes from Oscillatoriophycideae cyanobacterium NC_groundwater_1537_Pr4_S-0.65um_50_18, assembly GCA_016208305.1. Classification (GTDB taxonomy): domain Bacteria; phylum Cyanobacteriota; class Cyanobacteriia; order Elainellales; family Elainellaceae; genus Drouetiella. The sequence goes on from JACQYI010000006.1 coordinate 613,884, forward strand.
TGCTCTGTCACATAAACAGGCACATGCTGACGACCATTGTGAACCGCGATCGTATGACCGATCATTTGAGGCAGGATAGTAGACGCTCTAGACCAGGTTTTAATCACCTGCTTTTCGCCCTTGACGTTGAGCGCCTCAATTTTGCTCATCAGATGATCTGCAACAAAGGGGCCTTTTTTAAGAGAACGAGACATAGCCTTAGTAAACCTCTAGTCGAATGCTTCAGAAAACTCAGCAGCCCTAGGACTCGCGTCCACCTCTACCCCGCTTTGATGTCCGGCGACGGCGGCGCACAATCATTGCGTTGCTCAGCTTCTTCTTCTTACGAGTCTTATAGCCCAATGCGGGTTTGCCCCAAGGCGTAACCGGCCCTGAACGACCAATAGGTGCCCGACCTTCCCCACCACCATGTGGGTGATCTACCGGGTTCATGACGCTGCCCCGAACCTCAGGACGACGACCTTTCCAACGCTTGCGTCCAGCCTTGCCCAAGCTAGTATTGCGTACATCGCCATTGCCCACTTGACCGATCGTGGCGTAGCAATCTCGACGGATCAAACGCACTTCAGTTGAAGGCAACCGGAGGGTGACATAGTCCCCTTCTTTAGCAACGACTTGCGCAGAAGTACCAGCAGCTCGAACAATTTGCCCCCCTTTACCTGGTACTAGCTCAACGTTGTGAACCGCAGTACCCAAAGGCATGTTGCCTAGCGGCAGAGCATTACCCACTTCAAACGGAGCATTTGGGCCAGAAATTACCGTTGAGCCGACCTTGAGGTTAGCAGGATGGAGAATATAACGCTTTTCGCCATCTTGGTAGTGCAGTAAAGCAATACGAGCATTGCGGTTGGGATCATACTCAACCGAAAAAACCTTGGCAGGAATGTTGTGCTTGTTGCGATGAAAATCAACGATACGGTAGAGACGTTTGTGCCCACCGCCCCGATGACGACAGGTAATTACGCCTCGGTTGTTGCGCCCTTTAGGACGGTGAACCGATTGTGTCAGAGACTTTTCCGGAATTGTCCGCGTGATCTCTGAAAAATCAGAAACAGCACGTTCGCGGGTGCCAGGCGTATAGGGTCGGTAATATCGAATGCCCATGAATCAACCTCTTAAGAGACTCTAAACTTCGGGGAACAGGCTAATAGAATCCCCTGATGCAAGGGTCACAACAGCTCGTTTGTATTGGGCGCGATGTCCCGCAAAACGGCCGACGCGACGCTCCTTTGCAGGTGGATTATAGGTATTGACGCTAACGACCTTGACGTCAAACAACTCTTCGATCGCCGCCTTAATCTGAGGCTTGGTGGCTTTGGTCGCCACTTCAAAAGAATACTTATTCTCTTCCAGCAACCGAGTCGCTTTCTCTGTGATTAGCGGACGACGGATTAAATCTGGAAGCGATCGCGAATCAACTCTAGTCATCGCCGTAGACCTCCTGGATAGTTTCGATTGCTGACTGCGTTGCCACAATCCGATCAGCAGCCAGGATGTCAAAGATGTTGAGGTTGTTGGCAGCGATAAGTCTCAGATTGCCAACGTTGCGCGCAGACAAATAAACGTTGTCATTTCTTTGAGAGACAATCAGCAGAATCTTAGATTCCACTTCAATCCCCCATCGAGTCATAGCCTGTACTAGTTCCTTCGTCTTAGGACGAGGCAGGTTTTCGGCAAAATCCTGAACAATAACCATATCTTCCACACGGCTTTGCAGGGCGGTTCGTAGCGCCAGTCGCCGCTCTTTGCGATTCATCTTGACGGAGTAGTCTCTGGGTTTTGGCCCAAAGATAACGCCACCCCCCCGCCAAAGCGGAGAGCGATTGGAGCCTGCGCGAGCGCGGCCCGTTCCCTTTTGTCGCCAAGGCTTGCGTCCACCACCACGCACTTCAGAGCGCGTCTTGGTGCAGGCCGTGCCTTGACGCGCATTGTTCATTTGACGAACGAGCGCCCGATGAACAACGTGAGCCGCAGTTCCCTCTTTGGCAACTCTGAGGTCGAGAGAAGCTTGTCCTGCCTCTTCTCCTTGCCAATCCTTAATTACACAATCCACCATATCTTTTCCTTTTCCACCAGCGGGCACTATTCGGAACCCAATGCTATAGCTTGAGATTTACGATCGCGTTAGTTTCGTTACTGCGCTTGACCCACTATCTTGGCAGGAACAATATTAATCAGTGCGCCCGGCTTACCCGGTACAGCGCCTTTGATCAGCAGAAGATTGCGCTCGACATCGACTCTTACTACCGTCAGCTTCCGAATCGTCACACGACTATTACCCATGCGCCCCGCCATCCGCTTGCCCGGATAAACCCGTCCAGGAGTCGTTCCTGCACCTGTTGATCCAGGAGCGCGGTGATTTTTCGAGCCGTGTGCCATGGGGCCTCGTTTGAAGTTATGCCGCTTTTGGTAGCCGGCAAAACCTTTACCAATGCTGGTGCCAATTACATCTATAATTTGACCCGCTTCAAAGGCATCTGCCTTAATTTGCTGTCCTAGCTCGTAACCATCCGTCCCTTCTAGGCGATACTCGTGCAAATACCGCAATGGCGCAGCACCTGACTTTTGGAAGTGACCCAGCTCAGGCTTGGTTAGAGCCTTTTCTTTGACTTCGCCGTAGCCGACCTGAATTGCAGAATAGCCATCCGTTTCCGGAGTCTTAATCTGTGTAACGGTGCAGGGACCTGCCTGCACAACGGTGACGGGAATAGAAACCCCCGTTTCGTCAAACACTTGAGTCATCCCAAGTTTTGTGCCAAGAATACCAACAGACACAGTAAGTCTCCCTTGCTTTACACATCGCATAGAAGCGAGACTAGAGAGAATTAGCTCACCAGTCTTTGCCACTCTGCTTTATTCGACAAAATGCACCGCCTCAACCTGCTTTTACACAGTAGAGGACAACACAATACTTCCACACGCTTCAAGTCAGCTTAGAGAAATCGAAGGCTAGTTCGACTGTCTCTGTGCAAGTGTGCCGGGACTTGGATGGAACAACACACGTAGGTTCCTTTCCAGTATCCCCTGAGGCGATACCGCCTCAATCTATGTTTTGGCAACAGCTACCTATCATAAAGCAATAATTTAGGAATTGTCCAGAGCAAGTCTGAAATTTGTTCACTGTGATCAGAAAAGATCAGCAATCAGCAAAAAATCTGTTGATTAGAAATCTATACCTAGCTCAGGTACTTACCCGCTCAGATGCGTATATGCAAAATGCTGCATAAGGCTGTAGCCATATAGAACCATAGCCACTTTACTTGGGAAATTATTGAGTCATCTAGCTTGATTGCCGATCGCACCTTCCCTATAATCAAGTTTTGATGGCGTGTTCTGTAATTCATGCACCCTCATAGTCTATGAGGTTATGGGTTATCACAAGCTGACTCTTGAAGTTGAATTTTGAGGACAAACCCGTTATGGCATTGATTACCACCGGAAAGAAATTCATTCAAGACGTAGAAGCCTCTGGCGCAGTTGGGCTTTACGTGCCTCTAGAAGGTGGACATGAGGGACGCTATCAGCGCCGACTGAGGGCATCAGGATACGAAATGCTGCACATCACAGCCCGTGGTTTGGGAGATTTGTCTTCCTACCTTATGAATATTCACGGCATGCGTCCTCCCCATTTAGGAAAGAAGACCCTTGAGCGAGAGGGTGCAGTAGGCTATCGCTACTATGTCATGCCCCTTGCTGGCTATCAGCTAGAGCATTTGCCCGTTAAGTCTAAAGGACTTGTGATTTGGATGCTGGAAGGCAACGTGCTTTCTCAGCAAGAGCTAGAGTACTTAATTGCGCTACCTACTCTTGAGCCTCGGATCAAGGTGGTTGTGGAAATGGGGGGAGGACGAAGCTTTAGCTGGAAGCCTCTACAGAAGTTTTTGGCGGCGGCTTGAAGCAAGCTCGGTTTTGGGTAGCTATTATGCAGGTCTGATGCAAGGCCAAAATGCAAGCTCCTTAAGCTCTGATGGGAAGCGATCGCCCTGAGAGCAAGCTAGATGACGATATCTCAGCCTGAGATGATAGAAACCCTGTGGGGATTGAGGTAAATTCTACAGGGATCAATTGAGAGGGGCAATTTGCAATACATGCAAGTTCTTTGTCTCTACGGTAGACTGCAATGTATGCGAGTTTTCTCGTCAATTCAGACATAACCCTTTAGTATGTAAGGGTGATTGATTTGTACTACCCCTTACGATCGTTAAGGGAGGGCAATTGGTTCAAGCTGATCTGCGGAGCCAGTTTTCAACACCTCCCTGCCGTTAGAAGTCTTACTTTGGCGTATGCTTTGGCAGGCGCAGACTGTGTTGACATTGCGGCTGACCCAGCTGTAGCAGCGGCCGCTCAAGATGGACTCAGAGTGGCAAAAAGTCTTGCCCGCGAAGCGCAGCTACGGGGATATCGCAGTGAGAGTTTGCCCTGGCTGATGATTAGCCTCAATGATGGAGAAGACCCGCATTTTCGTAAGGCAGTCTTTGATCCAGCAACCTGCCCAGATACTTGCCCTCGTCCTTGTGAAACGATTTGTCCGGCGCGAGCGATCGTTTTTGAACCGCCTGCCGACTCTATAGAAGCTCGTCTAGGTAACGGTTTTTCAGGGGTTGTAGAGAGCCATTGCTACGGGTGCGGTCGCTGTTTGCCGATTTGCCCTGAGCAAAAGATTTCAACCTATGCCCATGCTTCTACGTCAGAGGCGATCGCCTCTCTGTTATTAACAGACGTCGATGCCGTAGAGATTCACACGCAGGTAGGGCGATTCAGCGACTTTAAGCGGCTGTGGGAATCGACGATCGCACCTGTTGCGTCACGGCTTAAGCTGATTGCGATTAGCTGTCCCGATGGAGAAGGGCTGATTGAGTATCTTTGGGCACTCTCCGACTTAATATCAAGTGACTTAATGTCAAATCAGGCGATCGCGTCGCTCTCTCGTCCTTTGATCTGGCAAACCGATGGTAGACCCATGAGTGGAGACATTGGCGATGGCGCGACTCGGTCAGCCGTAAAACTTGGGCAAAAGGTTTTGGCAGCCGGTCTACCAGGTTATGTGCAGCTTGCGGGTGGCACCAATAGCCACACAGTACCCAAGCTAGAGGCGATCGGCCTCCTCAAAGGGCAGCATTTAGATCCGCTTTATGGCATCTCAGGGGTGGCGTTTGGCAGCTATGCCCGTGTGCTGCTGGCACCCGTTCTTAGCCAGTTAGAAGCGCAGTTTTCCCCAGCTCTGGAAGATACCCCAGAGTTGCTGTGGCAGGCCGTAGCTTTGGCTCATTCGCTGATTTCTCCTCTCAAAACACCTATGCAACTTAGACAAACGATCCCCAAATGAGCGCCTGCTTTTAAGACTCAGCCCCAAAGCCCCAGTCCTGAAATCATTCGCTCTAGGACTCAGCTGTCTCTTAAAGAGCCGTCTTAAAGCTGCTCATTGCCTCATCGATTCGCTTCTCGCACCCAGCCATTTTTGATCCTCCATGACACTTAGTAGCCACTCTGATAATTTGTCCGCTAAGGTTGAATCTACATTTCAAATCACGAATCAAATTACCGACGATCTCAGTCAGCTGCTCGAAATGCTGCCCCAAGAGATTCGTGAAACTCTGCAACAGCATCCTGAGCGCGATCGCCTCGTTGAAGTTGTTCTCGATCTCGGTCGTCGTCCTGAAGCCCGCTTCCCTGGCACAGCCGAATACCTTTCTGAAAACCCGATTTCCCGTGCCGATCTAGATTACTGCATTGAGCGGGTCGGCATGTTTAGCGGCGATAATCGAGCCGGAATTGAACGAACCCTGCACCGCATCAGCGCCATTCGCAACCGCACAGGAGATGTGATTGGCTTGACCTGTCGCGTGGGTCGCGCCATTTTTGGCACGATCGGCATGATTCGTGACTTGGTAGAGACAGGGAAATCTATTCTCATGCTGGGGCGTCCGGGGGTAGGGAAAACCACTGCGCTCAGAGAAATTGCCCGCGTGCTGGCAGATGATTTAAACAAGCGGGTAGTGATCATTGACTCCTCTAATGAAATTGCTGGAGATGGTGACATTCCTCACCCAGCGATCGGTCGAGCCAGAAGGATGCAGGTTGCCCGCCCTGAGCTTCAGCATCAGGTGATGATTGAGGCTGTGGAAAACCATATGCCTGAAGTGATTGTGATTGACGAAATTGGTACAGAGCTAGAGGCTTTGGCGGCAAGAACGATCGCCGAGAGAGGCGTACAGCTCGTCGGCACAGCTCACGGCAACCGCATCGAAAACCTGATCAAAAACCCAACGCTTTCTGATTTGGTGGGGGGTATCCAGTCTGTGACGCTGGGTGACGAGGAAGCGCGTCGTCGGGGTAGCCAAAAGAGCGTACTGGAGAGAAAAGCTCCCCCTACCTTCGACATTGCTGTTGAAATGCTGGAACGGCAGCGTTGGGTTGTGCATGAACAGGTAGCAGAAACTGTAGACATCTTGCTGCGGGGACGACAACCCGTGCTGCAAGTGCGCACCGTTGATGAAAACGGCGCAGTCGTCACCACTCAGGAGACTCCAGTTGCTCCGGCTGCCGCGGCCAAACCCTTTGGAGCTTCACCGTTGAGTGGCTATACACAAACTGCCAGAGGAGGATGGCGATCGTCTGGACAAGTCACTCCCATGTCTTCTTACAAGCGTGGTGATGTAGGACGCAGTGAGATGGGGCGCAGCGATTCTGCACGCAGCGACACGCGTGACCTGGCCTGGGCTGATTTGAGTAATGTCGCTCCCTTAGAGCCACTTTCAGAGCGACAGCAGTTTGATCAGCTCCTAAATGACTCCCTCAGCAACTCCTTCGCCCAGATGGAGCCGATGGGGGCAGTGCCAACGCCAGGGCCGAATGGAGAAGATCTGCCGCTGCATGTCTATCCTTACGCCATCAGTCGGCACCAGCTTGAGGAAGTGATTCGGACACTCAACCTACCGATCGTCTTGACCAAAGATATCGACAGTGCCGATGCCGTACTGGCTCTGCGATCGCACATCAAAAACCACTCTAAGCTGCGGCTGTTAGCCAAAAACCGCCAGCTTCCGGTTCATGTCGTCAAGTCGAACAGCTTGCCCCAAATCATTCGAGCCTTGCAGCGAATGTTGCATATCCAAGAAACAGAGGATGATGAATCGGCCAGCCTGAGCCTGTTTTATAACAGCGCTGATGAAGATGAAATTGAGGCTTTGGAAGAAGCTCGCCTAGCCGTAGAGCAGATTGTGCTACCCAAAGGACAACCTGTAGAGCTTTTGCCGCGATCGGCCAAGGTGCGCAAAATGCAGCATGAGCTAGTGGAGCATTATCGGCTCAAATCCTCTAGCTTTGGTGAAGAACCCAATCGGCGGCTGCGGATTTATCCGGCATAGCGAACAGGCAAGGTTTCAATAAAAAAGGGGCTGGATTCCAGCCCCCTTTTTTATTCACGAACGTCTTAGGGCAGCACTCTATACCAACGCAGGAACAGATGCCGTTAGGTGAGGATAAAGTGGGAAGCGATCGCACAAACCTGCCACGCGCTGACGGCAGGCTTGCGCCACAGCCTGATCTTCGGGGTTGAGCAGGCGATCGCTAATGATATTCGCAATCTCGACAAACTCTTCTGTGCCCATACCGCGCGTCGTCATGGCAGGAGAGCCAAGGCGTAAACCGCTAGTGACAAAGGGCGATTCTGGATCAAACGGCACGGTGTTCTTATTGGCCGTGATATTGACCCCGCTGACCAACTGATCGGCCTGCTTGCCCGTTAGCCCAATCGAGCGCAAATCCACCAGCATCAAGTGATTGTCTGTGCCGCCCGAAACAGTCTTCAAACCCCTAGCCTGAAGCTGAGCTGCCATTGCTTTAGCATTCTCAATCACATGTCCACAGTAGGTCTTAAAGCTAGGCTGAAGCGCTTCTCCAAACGCTACAGCTTTGCCTGCAATCACATGCTCTAGCGGGCCACCCTGACTTCCGGGGAAGACGGCTTTATCGAACTTCTTACCCAGTTCGGCATCGCCCGTGAGAATCAAGCCACCGCGAGGCCCCCGTAGCGTTTTGTGAGTAGTCGTGGTGACCACATGACAGTGAGGAATCGGGTTGGGATGATGCCCCGAAGCAACCAACCCAGCGATGTGGGCAATGTCTGCCAGCAGGTAGGCTCCGACTTCATCAGCGATCGCCCGGAATTTATCAAACTCGATAATGCGAGGATAGGCGGAATAGCCGCAGATCAGCATTTTGGGGCGATGTTGCAACGCCAGTTCGCGGATCTGATCATAGTCGAGCTGTTCAGTGGCTTGACTCACGCCATAATGGCAAGCTTTAAACCACTTCCCCGAAACATTGACCGGAGAGCCGTGGGTGAGATGTCCACCATGCGACAAATCCATGCCCATGATCGTGTCACCGGGTTCTAGCAGCGAGAGGAAAACGGCAAAGTTTGCCTGTGCGCCTGAGTGCGGCTGTACATTGGCATGGGCGGCACCAAAGAGTTGCTTGGCGCGATCGATGGCAATCTGCTCTACTTCATCAACAAATTCGCAGCCGCCGTAATAACGCTTTTTGGGCAAGCCTTCAGCATATTTGTTGGTTAGCACCGAGCCTTGCGCCGCCATCACGGCTGCCGAGGTAAAGTTCTCACTGGCGATCAATTCCAGGTGATCGCGCTGGCGTTGCAGCTCTTGCTGCACCAGTCCTGCAACGAGTGGATCGGTAGTCGCCAGAAAATCTAAGTTGGTCTGAGTCACAAGCAAACTCCCACTTGAGGTAAAAAACAGATGGAAAGGGATGGCTGCTCACGCTCAGGTTAGTTTGCAGCCGCGATCGACAAGCCTCGTACAGTCACCACACAGGGTTTTACTGCGCGAAGTGCCGTTGTCCTCCAGCTTATAAATATAACTCGCCAATGGCTGACAGCGTTCGGATGGGATCTAGAGACCGGGTTGACATTTAGGGTAATCGCTCTAAGATATTAGAGTAATTACTCTAAGCATTTGTTTATGAGTACCCAAGGTACAAAATCTCGGATTATCGAAACAGCGATTCAACTGTTTAATCAACAGGGAACAGCGGCTGTTTCAACCAATCACATTGCTGAGTCTCTAAAGATCAGCCCTGGCAATCTCTACTATCACTTTAGAAATAAACAAGAAATCATCCAAGCCATCTTGGAACAGATGATCCGTGAAATGGACGGTGGCTGGACACCGAAGGTTCAACCCTCCTTACATCATCTGCATGAAAGATTGAGTCGCGTCTTTTTTCTGTTATGGGAATATCGCTTTTTTTACCGAGAGCAAATCGCTCTACTGCAAGCTGATCCGGAATTGAAAAAGCGGTATCGCACCATTCATCGACAGCGGCTGGCAGAGATCGAATCCTTTTGCCACGGATTAGTCGAGACGGGCGTTCTCCGTCGTTTCGAGGATGCGACCACGTTGCCTGCCCTGATCAAAATTATTTGGCTGATCAATGATGCCTGGCTGCCTTCGCTTGAAATGGAGGACGAGGCTATCAATCCTCAGACCATTCAAGAAGCCATCAATTTAATGCTGCAAGTCATGCGCCCTTACATGAGCAAAACAGCTCTGGCAGAGTGGCCCAAGCTAACCGCAATGCCTGCTGCGATTTCGACCCTCACCCTAGAGAAAACTTGATGAAAAGACGAAACTTTCTAAAGCTCACGGCAGCCAGTGCTGTGACCGTTGTCGTTGCAGGCGGTGTTTGGCGCTCTTATGACCGAGGCGTATGGAGTACGGGCACTGGCCCCGCCTATGAACCCTGGGAAACCTGGCGAACCGATCGCCCGGAAGGGGCTTTAGCCCTAGTGCGATCGGCAATCTTAGCCGCTAGTCCGCACAATACCCAGCCCTGGATATTTCAAGTCACAAGCTCCCAGCAAAGCGAACAGATCGATGTGTATGCAGATACCCGCCGCCACCTGGGCGCAATGGATCCATACCTCCGAGAAATGCGGATTGGGCTGGGGTGCGCTATTGAGAACATGCTGCTGGCGGCTCAAGCAGAAGGATATCGCGCTCAACTTACGCTTGACCCAGGCACCCTTGCCCAACTGACTGCTGATCTTGACCCTCAACGGGTAGCTACGCTGCGCCTATCATCCGGCCAACGTTCTACCCCAGAGCTGTATGACGCAATCCCTAATCGACGGACGAATCGTGCGGCTTATGACCTCCAGCGTTCGGTTGCGCCTGAGGCTTTAGCATCATTGGCCACCCTGGCTAAAGATCAGGCTGGTCTTCAGGCTGATTTAAAGCTGTTTCTGTTAGTTTCAGACCCAGAGCGCCAGCGCTTTTCTACAGGAACTCTAGCAGCCACAGAAGCGATCGTGGCAGATCCAACCATGTCTCAGGATGGCGATCGCTGGTTTCGGTCAAGTTGGCAAGACCTGCAAAAGCAGCGGAGCGGTGTGCATATTGATGCTTCTGGCTTGCCCTGGATGATGCGCTCATTGGTCAAGATGCTGCCTTCTGTTTCACCTGAGACTCAGCATCAATCGTGGATAAGCAGTACCAAAACCGCTTTAGACACCTCGCCTGCGTTTGGCTTAATTGCCGTTCGTGATTTGTATGATCAGCCTCAAGCCTTACAAGCTGGACGGCTCTGGCAACGAATTCATCTCTGGGCAACGACACAAGGATTAGCCATGCAACCGCTTAACCAGCTTCCAGAGCGAGTAGATCGAGAACAACAGCTCGGCAAAGCGCCCCAGACAGCAGAACTTTTAGCCCAGGTGACTCAAGACGCAAGCTGGAAGCCGACATTTGCTTTTCGTCTGGGTTATCCGACATCAGCCGCGCTAGCCAGCGCCCGCCGTCCCATCGAAGATGTTGTGATGAACGCTAAGCCTACTTAATTTGATTGAGCTGCACTTCAAGCCATCTCTAAGTCGCCTTCATAGCTCAGTCAATAGCTCAGTCAGCGTAGCCCCGCCCTTTTGGATAGATTGGCAATTTTTGCGTAATCCTACCCGCCCTTGGCGACAACTCTTAAGTAAAGCCTTGACTTTAATTCCTCCATATTCCCTTGGCGATCGCTCAGATTCCCAAGGGATTTTTTTGTCGGGTGCTCAATCCTGCTTCCCGAAGCTTGCTCTATGAGCTTGCTGCATAATCCACTCAATTCAAACCGATATATAAGCAGTGGGATTACGGATGACGACAGAGCAACAGAAACGACCTGGATGATTTGGAGGTTAGGCAGATGAACATTCACTGTAAAAATCTTATTTTCAACGTTACATTCTGGCTAGCCACTGAAATCTTGCTAACAGTGACCGGACTCGACAGCCTAGCAGACTACAGCGAGTTCCTATTCAAAGATCATTCAACCATTAAGATGCAGCAGCCGATCGCAGGATACACCCTGCTTCAGACATCTCCTAACAACCCTCTGCAATTCTCCTAGCCGTTTTTTGCCCCTGGCCGTTTTTCGCAGAGCGAGTTTTTACCTATTCGATCGCCAATGAAACCCGTTCTCCACCTGTGGCCTTTAATTCAGTGAGCAGTTTCACGACATCAGCATAGGGCAGTTGCGGCTCAGCCTTAAGCACCACTGCACCTTTAGGATTTTCCGCCAAATAGGTTTTGACTTGCTGCATGAGAGGAGCCGTTGCAATGGGCTGAGCGTTGAGGGAAACGCCCTGCAAATCTAGCTCAACAATCATAGGCGGAGGAGGAGGCTGTTGCGGATCGGTAGCTTGCTGGCGAGGTAATTGAACTTCTACACCTTGCTCTAGGGCAAGCGTCATCGAAATTAAAATAAAGAATGTCAAGACGGTCATCAACACATCCATCATGGGGATGAGGTTGACTTCGGGTAGAGAATTAGATCGACGATGACGACTCGATCGCATAGGAAACAGCTGGATAATAGGGCGATGAACCTGGAGAAATCAGGACTATGACTCAAATCTTACTAGGGGTTACTCATAGCTGAGCGGCGATCGATCGTTTCCGAGTTCTGCGGCTCATACCAGTTTTGTCGATAGATTAGCTCCAGCTCTGAACCCACCTCAGAGAAGTAATCCATCTGCTGCGATTGAAAGGTGACAAACACCCGAAAGATAACCAGCGCCATGATCGCCACAATCATTCCAGTAGCGGTAGCAATCAGCGCTTCCCCAATGCCAGCCGCCGCTGCACTCGCCTGTTCGCCAGAGCCACCGCCACCCACATTCAGGTTGCCAAAGGTCGTGATCAAGCCTATTACTGTGCCGAGTAGTCCCAATAGCGGCGCGATCGCCACTACGGTTTCCAGCAGTTTGTCGCCTTTGCGCATCCTGACAAATTCTTTATCCGCCGCCGCCTCTAGTGCCAGACGAAAGGTTTCAGGGGTAGGTCGCCTCAGCTTTAAAGCAGCCCATAAAAACCGTCCAATCGGCTGGCTTTGAGACTGTTCTGCGATCGACTGCGCTTCCTCTAGACTATATTGAGCCGCATCCAAGACCTCGCGCACCACCTGATCTTCTTTGTTGAAAAGCTGATACCAAAACCAGGCTCTTTCGAGTCCGCAAGCGATCGTCGCAACCGAAAGCCCTAGCAAAGGAGCCATGACTGGCCCCCCTTCACGAGCCAAATCCAGCAGATTAGACATAAAGATTAGTCATAGGTATTCATAGACCCTTATCCCTGGCTAGAATAGCCGAACGCCAAAGAGGATTAGTTAACGACAGATAATGAAAAATTCAATAGATGATTAAGAGCGGGCAGCATCCTCAAGATACATCAAGTCTTTATGAAAATTCTTAAATTTACCTCCTGTCAGGCAGAAAATTTCGCACCTTTGTGTAAGGCGATCGTGACTCACATTGGTGAACAGTTGCAAATGCCGATTGCTTGGGTGGATGATGTCCCCTGGCAAGTGCGAGGGGAAAGGCTGCATCAGGGTGAAATTCAGGTGGGCTGGATTTGCGGCTTACCCTATGTTTGGCAGGCCGATCAGCCCAACCCAGCGCTGGATTTGCTGGCTGCACCCGTGATCAAGGGCGATCGCTACCAGGGAAAACCCGTTTACTTCTCGGATGTGGTGGTGCATCGAGACAGCCCGTTTCGCACCTTTGCCGACTTGCGGGGCTGTACTTGGGCATACAACGAACCACGATCGCACTCTGGTTACTGCATCACCCGCTATCACTTGGCAACCTTGGGCGAGGCTCACGGCTTCTTTGGTAAGGCGATCGCATCGGGTGCTCACCAAACCTCTCTGCAATGGATTCTGGAAGGCAAGATTGAGGCTTCGGCAATCGATAGCACCGTTTTAGAGCTAGAGCTGCAACGCTATCCAGAAATTGCTGCTCAAATTCGCATTATCGACAGTCTGGGAGCCAGCCCGATTCCCCCTTGGGTGATTTCTACTCAGGTGCCACAAGACCTGCGCGATCGCCTCCAGCACGCCTTTCTCACCCTGCATCAAACTCCAGCAGGGCAAGCCCTTCTTAATCCAAGCAGCATCAGTCGCTTTGTGGCCGTGAGCGATCGCGATTATGACATCACTCGCCGTATGGCAGAGCAGGCAGAAACCGTCAGGCTCTGACGCAATCCGTCTATTGCTCCTCACCCCTGATAGGCTATAGACAGGCTTAGCCTGCACCACCCTTCGATCTGAGAGAGCAAGAAAGAACACTATGCCCCATACAATTGTCACGAACACTTGCGAAGGCGTTGCCGATTGCGTTGATGCCTGTCCAGTTGCCTGCATCAGCGAAGGCCCAGGGAAAAACGCCAAAGGCACCGACTGGTACTGGATCGATTTTTCCACCTGTATTGACTGCGGCATTTGTTTTCAGGTTTGCCCTGTGGAAGGGGCGATCGTTCAAGAAGAGCGTCCAGAGTTACAGAGCACGCCTACCTGAAGATTTGGGCTTGTTGATTTAGGCTCAAGGGCTGATTGTTCTGTGCTGAATGCTAGTCCTGCGCAAATGCCAGTCTTGTGCGAACCGCCAGACAATCAGACCTCTCTCAACTGATTCGCAAGGTAGCCTAACCGCAAGATTCTTCACTTAGATTCTTTATTGACATGAGCACTTCGCCCCTGCTGCAAGTTGAAGAGGTCTATGCCGGGTATGTCCAAGACCTCGACATTCTTCAAGGCGTTAACTTCAAAATCGATCCGGGAGAATTTGTAGTCGTGGTTGGGCCTAACGGCGCCGGAAAATCCACTCTGGCAAAGACTATTTTTGGCTTACTAACGCCCCATCGCGGCAAGATTTTGTTTAAAGACAAGAGCATTGCCGGATTGAAATCTAATCAAATCGTGCCGCTTGGCATGGGCTATGTCCCTCAAATCGCCAATGTGTTTCCTTCGCTGACGGTCGAAGAGAATTTAGAAATGGGTGCATTTATCCGCCATGACTCGCGCCACAGCTCTCTTCGGGGACTTAGAGATCAAGTGTTTACCCTCTTCCCGGCTTTGGTGGAGCGGCGGCGACAAAGAGCCGGAACCCTTTCGGGTGGAGAGCGCCAGCAGTTAGCTATGGGTAGAGCGCTGATGCTGCAACCCGAACTCCTGATTTTGGACGAACCCTCTGCGGCACTATCTCCCCAGATGGTTAACAGCGTTTTTAACCTAATTGAAGAAATTAATCAGAGCGGCACTGCTATTATTTTGGTCGAGCAAAATGCCCGCAAGGCATTGTCCATTGCCGATCGCGGCTACGTATTAGAGTCGGGACGCGATCGCTTTGAGGGGCGCGGCACAGACCTCCTCAACGATCCCAAAGTTGCTGAGCTGTATCTAGGCGGCAGCAAAAAGCCCCTGACCCCTTAACCCCATTCTTCACCCCCGATTTCCCTCTATGCCCCCTTTAACTTTAATCATTGGCAACAAAAACTACTCTTCCTGGTCACTCCGGGCTTGGCTGGCGCTGAAGCAGACAGGAGCAGAATTTGAGGAAATCCGCATTCCTCTAGACACGCCTCAAACGCGATCGCAGATTTTACAGCACTCACCCACAGGCAAAGTTCCGGCTTTGCGACATGGCGACCTTTTGCTATGGGAATCGATCGCCATTTGTGAATACCTTGCTGAGCAGTTTGCCGATCGCCATCTCTGGCCTGCGGATGCCCACAAAAGAGCGATCGCTCGCTGTGTTAGCGCCGAGATGCATGCCGGATTTGCAGCCCTGCGGCAGAGGCTGCCGATGGATTGCCGCAGTCGCTTTGGCTGGAACGGTACCCTGCCGGAGGTGCAAGCCGATATCGATCGCATTCTTTCTTTGTGGTTTACCTGTCGGCAGCAGTTTGGCGAGGGAGGTGACTTTTTGTTTGGTCACTTCACGATCGCAGATGCGATGTTTGCGCCTGTTGTTTCGCGCTTTATCACCTACGGAGTGCCGCTAAATACGATCGCTCAAGCCTATGCAGGAGCCATTTCAGCCCTTCCGGTCATGCAAGAATGGATGGCGGCTGCCGCAGCAGAAACCGAAGTCTTGGACAATCACTAATTCAATCACTCATCGATCGCTTGCGGGAATGCTTTTTTGAAGGCGCTGCGCGCAGCCGCACAGCAATCTATGCCAGAGGTTGAGTTGGCAATGCTGCTGGGCTTATCTGAACAGATCCTCTACCAGCCGTACTTCTATGATTTGATTAGGCTCAATCTGGCGGAGACGGCTGCGACCTAAGAGTCCGAGAAGGCGGCGATTGCCGCGCAGTAAGTCTGACTCAGCGTTTAAGAGCAAACTTTCGTCTTGCCAATTGACTGCCTGAGCGATAAATTGACTGCCCCTGTCTCCGGTTTCAAACCGACCAATCACTTCGCTATTCATCGGCACAATGACATTGCCTGAAGCGTCGCGCAGGTCTTGATTTAACAGCAGCACCTCTTGCTGAGAGCTATCAGACGAGAGGGCGATCGGCTCTCTGCCAGCGTAGCGCAGGCTAAAGACTGTCCCCGCAGGAAGCAGTAGATCGGCATCAGATCGACTTACCAAAGGTTGGCCAAACTCAATCACCGTTCTGGGGATGGCAGGCGGCAGGACAGACAGCGAGACAGGTGGAGCTGGCGCTGGCACGTCTGCGTTGGGTGACGGTGAAGACGGTTGCTCTAGTGGAAGGGGCGATCGCTCCAAGGTCGGCACTTGAATGACGGGTCTTGTCCGATCGGTTGAGGGCGTGGCAGGCGGTAAGGCTTGCTCAGGGGTGGCTGGAGGTAATTCAGCAGCGGGTGTGGAGGCAGGAGGCGGCACAGAAAGCGCGATCGCGGCTTGGCGTTCTGTAGGCTGATTCTCTGTGGGTGGTGGGTTGGTGGATGGTGGGTTGGTGAGTTCTGGAGCTACGGGTGCTGCTGGAGGGGCGGCAGCTGTCGAAGGTGTCTCAACGGGAATCTGTAAAGCCCCAGGCTCTAGAGGCGGCAAGTCGTCGGGTGAGTCGGCAGAGTCAGAGGATGCAGCCGATTCATCAATCGCGCCTGGAAATTCCATAGAGGGGGTAGCGATCGTTCTGGGTATGGGAGGGGCAGCCGGACTGGGACTGGCGGCAGGCGAGATGGCTGTCTCTGGCAGAGTTGCGGCTTCACCTACTAAGAGCGGCCGCAATACCCAACGATCGCCATTGACGCGCCGCAGTTCCACCTGGCCGGGGGCAAGCACGGTACCTGGTGCGAGTTCCATGACCAAGCGCGCCTGTCCGGGCTGAAATTGAGCAATGCGGATTTGCCGAATGGCTCCTGTGTTGTAGGTTTGCTGGGTAGCGATCGGGTCAACTTCAGTGTTGGGTAAGTCTAGAACAATGCGGGCAGGTTCTGCGGCTAAAAAATAGCGAGGCGTACCCCCCGTTACGGTAATTTCTAGCTGCTGTGTGGTGGGGCTGTAGGACCAGTTGAGGGTATCTGCCCAGGCAGAAGCGGTTAAAACAAGGGGGGCGATCGCGGCTATGCTCAAGCCAAAAGCCAGACCGCCGAAAGCCAAACCACCAGAAGATTGTCGTTGCATCGTCTCCTCCGAAGCTGGACTTCACAAAGTCATATTACGCCTTGGAGGGAGATTTGGGCGATCGAGTGGGGATTTTTGTTGCGTTGATGCGCGCCGAGGTTTTAGCTCTGTTTATCATCTTCAGTCGATCGCAAGCTAGGTTCTGGGCTTTCAGCTAGCTTGCCATCTTCCAGGTAAACGATCCGATCGGCAATATCCAAAATCCGGTTGTCATGCGTCACCATCAAAATAGTGCAGCTCTGTTCTCTCGCGAGTTTCTGCATCAAATTGACCACATCTCGACCCGATTGGCTGTCTAGAGCAGCCGTCGGCTCGTCGGCTAAGACGACTCTGGGATGGCTGACCAAAGCACGGGCGATCGCCACACGTTGTTTTTGGCCTCCAGAGAGATCATCTGGGTAATAATGCATTCGTTCTGCTAAACCCACGGCTTGCAGTAGGTCGGCGGCTCTGTTACGGGTTTCTAAAGCAGGGAGGTCATGCAGTTGCAGAGCCATTTGCACATTTTGCACAGCCGTTAAGCTCTTGAGCAAGTTGTGCGCCTGAAAAATATAGCCAATCTTGCGGCGCACTTGAATCAACTGCTCTGGGCTGGCTCCCTGAAGTTCCTGTCCTAAAAGCTGGAGGCTACCTTCTTGGGGCGATCGCAAGCCGCAGGTTAGGGTCAACAGCGTTGTTTTTCCAGAACCCGAAGGCCCGGTCATCAGCACAATTTCTCCTGGGTAAATATCCAGGTTGATGTCGAAGAGCACTTGTTTGCGTAACTGAGCTTGACCGAAGTAGTGATTGAGATGACGAACGGCAATAACGGGCGTTTTGGCGGCGATCGCTTCTGTTTCGGGAGCGTTTAAAGTATTTTGCATAGTGGCATTTGCGTTGTGAAATACTCTTAAATTTGCTTAGATTAAGCCCTGCCGCAGTGCAAACACGGCGGCTTGCAGGCGATGCCCCACCCCAAATTTGCTGAGAATATTTCTGACGTGAGTTTTGACGGTGCCGAGGCTGAGATAGAGCGTTGCTGCAATTTCTGGATTGCTCTGCCCCTCTGCGACTAGCCGCAAGATTTCGAGTTCTCGGGGTGAGAGTTTAACGGGGGCGATCGCGGTTTCGGAAGGGTACATATGGGTTGTTCGCATGATCATTATTTGAGGATCTCTCTGGGTATCTCTGGCGGTAACTTAAAAAATATCGGCAGGATCGGCTGAACGAAGTTTGCGGGTGGCGATCGCACCTGAAGCAGTACACATTACAAGGGTCAAAACAAAAACGGTGGTTGCCCGTTCTAGGGTCATAAACAGCGGTAAGTTTGTCGCGCCTCTTGTGAGGGCATAGAGTCCTGTGGCGATCGCTGACCCCGGCAGATAGCCGAGTATGGCTAAGATTAATGCTTCTTGAAACACGACCCCTAGCAGGTAAAGATTGCGATAGCCCATAGCTTTGAGCGTGGCATATTCGGCGGTGTGGTCGGCAACGTCATTAGAAAGAATTTGGTAAACAATCACGATACCGACAATGAAACCGATCGCTGTTCCTAAACTAAAAATGAAGCCGATTGGCGTATTGTTGGCCCAATAGTCTTCTTCGACTTTGGCGAATTCGTCGCGGGTTAAGACTCTGACATCGTTGGGAAGGTTAGCGCGTAGGGTGGCGGCCATCTGCTGGGGATCAATGCCGGGTTCGAGTTTAATCAGTCCGGCGCTGATTTGGGCAGGGTGGCGATTGGGCAGGACGCGCAAAAAGTTGAGGTCACTGGTGATGACGTTACCATCTGCGGCAAAGGAGGCACCGGAGAGGAATAGGCCGTTAATCTTGATCTTGCGATCGCCAATTTCAGTTGCAACGGGGTTTCCTTGTTTTAGGGTGGCTAGGGTGGTGGTGTAGTCTCCGCGTGAGCCGCTATCAAACAGGAAGGTGTCAGGCATTTTGAGTTTGCTGAGGTTCTGTTCGACTTCGGGTAGGCGAAAGGCGGACTGCTGTGGGTTAAACCCAAGCATTAAAATGGAGGTTTTGAGGTGGGTTTGGGGATTTTTCCAGTCTACGTAGTCTGCGTAGAGGGGTTCGGCGGAGGCGATGCCGTCATAGCTGAGGGTTTGGTAGAGCCGTCGTCGGGGAAGGGTGGTGAGATTGGTGATGTTGCGAGCTTGAGGGCTGATTAGGATGAGATCGGCGTTGAGGCTGCGATGGAGTTGGGTGTTGCTGTCGTAAAGGGCGGTTTTGAAGCCGAGTTGCATGAACATCAGCATGTCGGCGAAGGCGATGCCGGCCATAGCGACGAGGAGCCGACTTTTTTCTCGGCTGAGCTGAAGCCATGCGAGGGGGATGGTGCGTTTCATGGGTAAGAATTGGCTGGGTTAATGCGCTTGTTTGTGTTTTGGCGGGTGCGGTGTGTTTTTCTCAAGCATTATGTTGGGGTATGACTTGGCTAAGGCTGAACAGCCTTGGGGGTTTCCCCCAAACCCCCAGCAGGGGACGGGCGCGTCCCCCACACCCCCTCCGCATGGCGTTTGGGATGGGGATAAGGAGTCGCTTCGCATTGGCGGGGTGATCGGGCGTTGATTGGATTTGGGGATGCGTTGGAGGGTGAAGTAGGGGATCGATTGGGGAGAAGCGAAGGTGGGTTGGAAGTCTATTAGGAACGAGAACGAAATGAAACCGATATATCTGTAGGGGTTTAGCATTCGGCAGATGTGCCCTGGGTCGTAGCAAAGAGGGTTGCCTGAATGCTAAACCCTGACGCTTGAGGTTCCGGTGTTATTTAATCCACGAGCCTTAAAGTAGAATTTTCTGGATGCTTTTTAGGCATCTTTTTAGCGGGAGGGGGTGGCGATCGCTACTGTGACTTCTAGGTTGGTAAAGTTGGCGACTTTACGGGTGCTGGCGGGGTTAAGGCGAATTTTGACTTCGATGACTCTGGCGTCGGCGGCGGCGGTTGGGTCGGTGTCGAGTACGTCGTTTTTACGAATCTGTAAGCCAATTTGCTCGACGGTACCTTGGGCTTCTCCGGTGAAGGCGCTGCTGGTGATTGTGGCGGGTTGCCCGATTTGCACGCGTTGAACATCGCTTTCGTAAACTTCGGCAACGGCGTACATTTGCTCGGTCTGACCGAGTTCGACGATGCCGTCACTGCCGACGATTTCTCCGGCCCAGGTATGAATTTTGAGGATTTGGCCGTTGCGGGGCGATCGCACATAGGCCAGATCTAGCTCGGCTTGGGCTTGCTGTACGGCGGCGAGGGCGTCGTTAACTTGGGCTTGGGCAGCCTGGATGTCAACGGGGCGAACTTCGGCAATGCTCTGAAGGGTCTGCTGGGCCTGCTGGACTTGGGCGGCGGCGGTTTCGGCAACTAATCGCTTGCTGTCGAGCGCGGAAATGGCGATCGCGCCTTCTTGATATAGCTTTTGGTATCGCTGATATTCGGTTTGGGCGTTGTCTAATTCTGCTTTTAGTCGGTCTACGGTGGCGGCTTGGGCGTCAATTTCTCCGGCTTTGGCTCCGGCTTCAACCTGGGCTAGCTGAGATTGTGCGACGCGCACTTGTTCTTGGGCTTTGAGCAAGGCGGCTTCTAGGCGATCGCGGCTATCTAAAATGGCAATCACTTGCCCCGTTTTGACTAAATCTCCTTGCTGCACCAAAAGCTGGGCGATTCGACTCCCGCTAGAAACTGCTAAATTGATCACTTCCCCTTTTGGCTCTAGTCGTCCTAATGCGGTTACAGCATTGGCTGCTGGGGCAGCGATGGGCGCGGCTGAGCCAGGTGCAGGTTGCGATGGGGAGGTAGTATAGAACGCTGTGATGGCGATCGCGCCTCCTAAAGCGGCTGTTAAAATCCATTGCTGTGGCGATCGAGGCAGCAGTCTACGCACTAAGCTGGCTTCGGGATTTGCGGGTTGCATAAGGGGATCTCGACTGGGTATGGCCTGAGATGGGTGTCATGAGGGCGATCGGTCTGAGAAGCAACAATCCAGAACGGCTACTGTCGGTTTAAGATGATTAATATGCATATTTATGCATAGGAGTATATATGCAAAAAAATGCATTAGTCAAGGGTGAGGAGTCATGGCTTTAGCACACGCACTTTTGGCTTCGCTGTTGGTAGATGGTGCCTGTAGCGGCTACGACTTAGTGAAGCGGTTTGATGAATCGATCAGCTGCTATTGGATGGCTTCCCATCAGCAAATTTATAAAGAGCTACGGGATCTGGAAAAGCAAGGCTGGGTCAGTTCTGAGACGATCGCACAAACGGGTCGTCCCAACAAAAATCTCTACAGTATTACTGCGTTAGGGCAAGAGCATTTAGCCCACTGGATCTTGACGCCTAGCGTGCCTACGGTCATCCGAGAGGATTTAATGATCAAGACGTTGGCGGGCTTTTTGGTGCCTAACTTGGCAATGCTGGATGAGCTAAAACGTCGCCGCCAAATTCATCTCGATAAGCTGGCGGTGCTTAAAGAAATAGAGCGTCAAGAATTCCCGCAGGTTGCTGCTCTGTCTCGTGAACAAAAGTTTTGCTACCTCTCTATCCGTCGTGGCATCCGCTATGAGGCAGACTGGGTGGCTTGGTGCGAAGAGGCGATCGCTCTACTGGCAGAAGAGTAACGGCAGGTTAGATGCCGTGGCTTTTACCAATCACCCAATGTCGTCGGAAAAACCTCGATAGGCTAGATTCTTCGAGCTGCAAATAGATCGGGCGACCGTGAGGACAGGTTCGCGGATTGCGCGTATTCTGCCACTGATTTAGCAACGCCTGCATCTCCTCTAGGCTGAGCGGCGTACCATTGCGAATGGCGGTGCGACAGGCCGTAGCCACGATCGCCGTATCTAAATCTCCACCAAAGCTCAGCTCCGTTAGCGCTTCGGCACAGTCGCTCCGCTGCGCCAAAGGTTCTGGAGCTAGCCGCACAGCCCAAAGGCGATCGCCAAAGGGTTCTACGGCAATACCCAAGCGCTGCAGCTGCTCGATCTGGGTTGGCAAAAGCTGGTTCAAAATCACGGGTGGCTCTAGCGGCACGAGCTGCCAGCGATCGCTCAACTGTTCATACAGCACCCGCTCATGGGCGATATGCTGCTCAATCAGCCACATGCCTTCGGGGTGTTCTGCCAAAATATACATCTGGTGAATCTGGGCCAGCGCCTTGAGCGGAATCAGCGGAGCGATCGGTACATCTGGATCAGAACCGTCCTCGCGATCGGCATCCCCGTAGCTTCCGGCAGCTTCAGCAGCTCGAATCACCTGCCCAATCCGGCTATTGTAGGCAGAGTCTGCGACGCTGCTAGGGTTAAGGCGCAGGGCTGCATCGATCGCGGCGGCTATCTGCGTTTTCCAGTCTTCTAAATGGTGCAAATAAATTTCAGCTTTTGCGGGGTGGCGGTTCCAGTCAATTTGACCGGGCGGCAGATGCAAATGCAGGAAGCAGACGGGATGGCGATCGCGCGGCAAGGTGCGGCGCAACGCAGCAAAAATCACCTGCTCTAGCTCTGGAATTTTGACAATGCGGCCATTGACCGCCACCTTGACCCAATCGGGACGATGGCGATGACAGCGATCGGGCAAACCCAGCAGCAGGTAAAGCGACGCATCGGGGCTGCTCCATTCTTGCAAATCGCCCGGCTGCACATCTCGCAAGAGCTGCGGCAAAATTTGCTGAGCCGATGCGCCTGCCCACAAAGTAAACCAGGGGCGCGTTTCATGCGCCACGGAGGCGATCGCCTCTTGCTCCAGTTGCCAGGTAACCTGGGGATGGCAAAGGGCAAGCTGCTGAATCACCAATTGGATAGCACGGAGCTGTTGCGCCGCAGACGGCAAACCCTGACGGCGCGGCATCCAGTTGGCAAACAGATACGACACAGTCACAATCGTGCCGGGAGCGATCGCCACGGCCTCCGTGTAAACAGGTTCACCCTGACTGTTGTAGCGGATGCGCCAGCCTTCATCGGCATGGCTGCGGCTGCAAATCTCTAGATCAGCCAATTGAGCCAAGCTATGCAGGGCTTCACCCCGAAAGCCTAAGCTATGCACTCGCCACAGGTCAGCGCTGCTGCGAATTTTGCTGGTGCTGTGGGGCAAAGCGGCCTGTTGCAAGTCATGGCGCTCCATGCCGCGCCCATTGTCCGCCACCCTGACTCGCCACTGCTCAGCCCAAACCGAGATACTAATTCGGCTGGCTCCAGCATCCAGGGCATTTTCGGCAAGTTCCCGCACGACAGCTGCCAGAGAGTCAATCACCTCTCCAGCGGCAATCAAATGAACAACCTCTTCAGATAGGGTTTGGATTCCAGAAGGAACGCTTGTATCCATACCCTTCAGTGTAATGAATCTTGTGTGTCATGCATCCTGTAATGAATCTGAGCCGATCGGGCGACATGAATTCACACCTTCGGGCGATCGCTTTGAGACTTGATCGATCGCCCGACCAGGTACTGCTACAGGGCGAAGTAGGATTTTGTCAAAAACTCTACGCTAAAGGTAGATGTCAATCAGAGATACCGCTGTGAGCAAAGAATCAGAACTCTCTTTCCCTGCGGTTGAAGGGGAGATTGCCCCAAACTTATCGGCTGCTCAAGCCTTCATTAAACCGAGCGATCGTCCCTCCACCCCAGAGGCTTCTGCCCCCAAGCCTCCTATTCTCAACTCTCCAACTCATCTCAGCAGCGCCAACCCCCAAAGATGTCTAGCGCACTGTTGGCACACTGACCAAGAGTGGGAGCAAGGGCAACGCTGTTTGGTCGCCTGCTGGCAAAATAGTTGCCTACAGGCTGAAGTTCCTACAGGTTCACTATTTCACCCCTGCCTTAACGAGAACTGCGGCCAGCCCTCGTTTGGATTGTGTAACCTCAAAATTAGGCAATGGCTTCGGTGGGTGCGTTTAGCGCAGCCCTATCGATTACCAGACGATAGCGCACATTGCCCCGCTCTAGCCGTTCAAAACCCTCGCCAACATCTACAGCCTTAATAATTTCAGTATCGTTGCCGTTGATTCGGCTTAGCCGTTCCTGACATTTGCTGTTTTCCTATTTGCAATCAAAGGGGTTACAGAGGTGTCGTTCTTTAGAATGCGCTTGCAGTCGGCCGCACAATAATTTCGTTGACATCGACATTCTCTGGTTGAGATACGGCATACAAAACAGCTCTGGCGATCGCATCTGGCGTGAGAGCTGTCTTGCGAAGTTCTTGTAAAAAATCTTTGCTTGCCTCATCCGTGATGTCAGAGCCAAGCTCAGTTTTGACTACGCCGGGAGAGATGAGCGTGACTCGGATATTTTTTGATTCCTGACGCAGCCCCTCAGATATCGCCCAAACCGCATATTTTGTGGCGGAATAAACAGCACTGGTCGGCCCTACCCAATGGGCCGCGATAGATGCAGTATTGATAAACTGTCCGCTGCCCTGCGCTTCCATAATGGGCAGTCCTGCCGCAATGCCATTCAATACGCCGTGGATGTTGACAGCAATCATGTTGTCCCACTCCTCGACTTTTAGGGCATTCATGAGCGATAGAGGCATTACGCCTGCATTGTTAAAAATCACATCAACACGACCAAATTTATCTTTAGCAAAGTGAATAAATGCTTTCACGTCCTCCCGATCTGTGACATCTACTGCTTTAAATTCTGCCGCGTTGCCCTGACTCCGAATTTCCTCAACTATCTTCTCTAATTTCTCCGTCCGCCGTGAACCCAAAACAACATTCGCGCCATTCTCAGCCAGCAATCGAGCGGTTGCTTCACCGATCCCACTACTAGCTCCTGTAATGACTACAACTTTACTGTCAACATTTAGCATGATCTTTTCTCCTGACTGATGTATTCACCGTATGTATTCACCGTAGAAGTAAAACCTAGAAAGCTAAATACACAGACCTCGCAGTTTATTGCCTAATCCTCCAAGTTGGAGTTTTATGATGGCTCTATACTGTTGAGTAGAGAACGATTTAACGAATCAAGCAAATAACATGACACCTAAAATCATCAGCCCTGTCATTCACCAAGATGAGGTTGCAAATCAATGCAAAGAATTGGCGACGTTCATCACCCGGTACACGGATGGCAAAGGCGACGGGTTTCACAAAACAGCGATAGATGAGCTGGAATTCCAACGCGAATCGTCTGTTTCTACCCATCTACATGGTGTCTGTTCCCCTACTTTGGCTATCCTCGTTCAGGGCAAAAAAGAAGCCTTACTGGGTGAAGAAATCTATCGCTATAGTGCGGCTCAATACCTAGTAGTATCGGTAGATTTGCCGCTGAGCGCATTCATTGTTGAGGCAACCCCAGAGCAGCCATATTTGGGGTTCAAGCTGAATCTCGATCCGCGTCAACTTTGCGACATCATTACGGCACAATCCGGAGCGATCGCGTCCTCCAAAAAGCATTCCACTAGAGGCTTGTTCGTCAGCACTGCCGATGTTTCCCTACTCGACTGTGCGCTCAGACTAACGAAGCTGTTGCATACGCCTCAAGACATCCCAATGCTGGCACCGCTGATTATCCGCGAGATCTACTATCGGCTTTTGATAGGAGAACAAGGCGAAGCGGTACGTCAAATTGCCACATCAGGCAGTAACATGCAGCGCATTGCTGAGGTGCTAAAACTGATCAAGGCGAGTTTCACTCAGCCGATGCGGGTTGAAGATCTGGCTGAGCAAGCCAAAATGTCGCCTTCGTCGTTTCATCACCATTTCAAAGCGGTGACATCCATGAGTCCGCTGCAGTACCAGAAGCAGTTGAAACTGTTGGAAGCACGTCGGTTAATGCTTGCTGAAAATGCGGATGCGACCAACGCTGCCTATCAGGTGGGTTATGAAAGCCCTTCACAGTTTAGCCGCGAATATTCCCGAATGTTTGGTGCGCCACCGATTCGAGATATTGAGCGGTTGCGCACTGCCTGAGGGTTGTTGAATGACAGAGAAAGACTACCCCGATCAGCAGTCCTATCTCATTCCTGGCAGTAATGTCGATCGATCGCGTCGTCAAGAGCTTCCTGACCCTTTGCTCAAACCGCTCTTGAGGATACTGACTACCCAGATCGCCCCTTTTCAAAAAGTCGTAATACTCTTCAAAAGACAGATTTTCGTTATTTCGATAGTCAATCATCTTGGTGCTCCCACGAGTTGACGTACTCACATTTGGCCAACCTGGGAGCGTCAGGTGTCCTCTAGTTCAAAGGCAGCAATAATGTGATTCACATTGATGCTGGCACGAGTCCGCGAGGTGGGGGCAATAATCACCTCTTGCAAAATTGTGTCTCGGCGCAGCAGATTGGTGTCTAGCAGCGTCACATCCATCCAAATACTGCCATCCGCCGCCTGGTACACCTCGTCAATGCATTGAATTCCCAAAATCTTGTTATTGGTGGTGAGCAAGCCAAAATACCAAGAGTCACTCATCATGCGGACAATAAACCATCCGGGCAAGAGCCTTCGGGCGGCTTCAATCCGGGCAAATAGCTCTTGCTCTTCTGGTTCTAGCCCTGGAACAGCCAAATCCTGATCGACTAGAGATGCTTCTACGCCCTTACTATTCTCCGGGTTGCTGCTCTCCTGATTAGTATTGCCCTGATTAGTATCCATAGTGACCTTGCATAAATCCTGAGCCGGATTTGATATTACCATCGGAAGGATGTCTCCCGAACAGCGCTCCAGCAAACCTCTTGCAAATTAGGTCGAGTGAGGGCGTGACCCGGCTCTACCTCATCCAAAACTCTAGGTGCAGAGGTCTACTATGATAGAGATAGTTAAGAAACGTGAACAACCGTGACCTCTGAGATTTCATCTGCTCTGGAAACATTGCCTCCGCCCTTAGAAATTCTGACCTGGACTTGGCAAGACCACCGCATTGCCTACACGGTGCAGGGCAGCGGCAGACCTTTGATTTTGATTCACGGATTTGGTGCATCGATCGGCCATTGGCGGCAAAATATTCCGGTTTTGGCCGCTGCTGGGTACAGAGTCTTTGCCCTCGACTTACTTGGGTTTGGTGCATCCGAAAAAGCCCTGATTGACTACAGCGTAGAGCTTTGGCAAGCCTTGCTTCAGGATTTTTGGAGCGCTCATGTTCAGGAACCTGCCGTGTTTGTAGGCAACTCAATTGGCGGGCTGCTAACGCTAATGATGCTGGCAGACGCTCCGCAAATGGCGGCAGGCGGCATATTGCTGAATCCGGCAGGCGGGCTAAACCACCGCCCAGAAGAGCTAAATCCTCCCCTGCGGCTGGTTATGGGTGCCTTTACAAAGCTGGTGAGTTCCGATCTGGTTGGAGGATTTTTATTTAATCAGATTCGCCGCAAGCCCCGTCTGCGGAATACGCTACGCCAGGTCTACCATGACCAGACTGCTATCACTGACGAGCTAATTGATATTCTCTATCAGCCGTCTTGCGATCCGGGCGCACAAAAAGTCTTTGCCTCAATCCTCACAGCGCCTCCAGGTCCTAGACCCGAAGATTTGCTGCCGCGCATTACTCAACCCCTGCTGGTGCTGTGGGGCGAAGCTGATCCCTGGACGCCGATCGCCGGAGCAAAAGCTTATCAAATGGCGGAAGGCCAGCCCTCTATTAAGTTTGTGCCGATTCCTAACACAGGGCACTGCCCCCATGACGAGCGTCCAACTGTGGTGAATGCAGAAATTTTGCAGTGGCTGCAAGAAACAGGGATCTAAAACAACCTATGGGACTACCTGTTGTAATTTTGCCCGGCTATCTGGCAGGTGCGCGTCCATACCGAGAGATGGAACTAGGGCTAGAGGCACTGGGATTTGCAGCCTACACCGTACCCCTCAAGCGACGCGACTGGCTGCCAACTTTGGGCGGACGATCGATGGTGCCAATTTTGCAGCAGCTCGATCAAACCGTACAGCGCGTCAGAGCCGAAACTGGGAGCGATCGCATCCACTTGGTCGGTCACTCGGCAGGCGGCTGGATTTGCCGAATTTACCTGGGAGAAGCCTCCTATGATGTGCATCCCGGTGATGCCAATAAGGTGCGCCTCTGGAAAGCCTACTCGCAGGTACAAACCCTAACCACTTTGGGAACGCCCCATGTCAGCCAAGAGCGGTGGACAAAGCGCAACCTCGATTTTGTCAAAAATAGCTGTACGCTGCATCCTGAAGTCCGCCATATTTGCGTGGCCGGAAAATCAATCTATGGCAAACGGCAGTTAGGAAGCTGGTTTGCCTACAGCAGCTACGAACTCACCTGCGGTCGGGGCGATTGCTGGGGCGATGGCGTGACGCCAATCGAATCTGCCCATTTGGAAGGCGCAGAAAATCTGACGCTGGAAAACGTATTGCACTCCCCGCGATCGGGTAAACTCTGGTACGGATCGCCTGAGCCACTAAAGGTTTGGGCAGCGCATTTAGCCTAATCTTACTTGTTGAATTCTCAGCCTGATTTCTCAGCGCTGCTAATTTCATAGTCGGATTCAGCAATGCCGATTTCTCAGAAGCAGGGCGATCGGTTACATTAACACTAACGAAATATCTACTCACCTCCAGCCGCTGCCCATGCTAATCGAACTCCTGCCCTTTCAATTCAAAATTGACATCACCACATTGGCGGGAATTGGGCTGTGGGCGCTGGCGCTGTACCTGGGGTTTTCCCCTGTCAGCGAGTGGGTGATTGAGCAATTGGCACGCTGGATGAACTTCATGGAGCGATCGCTCTACCTGTCCACTAAAGAGTATGAAAATGCTCGCAAAGCCAGTGAATCGCTCAATGCCCTGCTGGCTTCACTGCTCAGCATCATTCCATTTCTCATCGTTGGCGGGTTTTGCAACTGGGGCATTGAAGCGGGTCTGGGGCATGGCTGGACGATTAGTATGGGAATTATTGCCTGCATTAGCTGTGGTGTCTATGATTTAGGGCGGCGAGATGGACAGTCGGCAGATTAGCGAGACATATTAGCTCGTTAGCTCGGCCAGTTACGATCGCAAATAGCTAGCGCCATTCACATCCACGATGCCGCCCGTCAAAAATTCCGCGCCTTCGGAGGCCAAAAACAGCACCGTATGGGCAACTTCCTCAGGGCGCGCCACCCGATTCAACGGACTTTGCTGCCGAATGCCCTCTCCCTTGGGGCTGTCTAATATCGCACGCGCCATATCAGTTTCGACAAATCCGGGAGCAACGGCAGTGACAAAAATATTGTATGGCGCAAGATGCTGCGCTAAGGATTGGCTGAAGGAATTAAGTCCGGCTTTGCTCGCTCCATAGGCAAGCGCCAGCGGCTCTCCCCGAAAAGCCCCCCGCGAACTGATGTTAATAATTCGTCCGCCGCTGCCTTGCTCTCTGTAACGCTGCATCATATGGTGCGCCACGCAAAAGGCAACGTTGGCAGTGCCCGTGAGATTAGTATCGATCGTTTGTCGCCATGCGATCTGCCAGTCTGCATAGGTTGTGGCATCCAATGGCTTCTCTCGAAAGATGCCCGCACTGTTGACGAGAATATCAATCGGCCCCAGAGTGGCGATCGCTGCATTCACCATGTGTTCTACGGCATCAGCATCCGCAATATCTGCTTGAAAGATAGCGTGGCCTGTACCCATCAGCATGGCTTGGGTCTGCTCAGCCGCTGCCTGACTATGCCCATAATGAATCCCTACTCTGGCTCCTGCCTGTGCAAAAGCAAGGGCGATCGCTCGACCAATTCCCCGTGATCCTCCAGTTATCAACACCGTTTTATTTTCAAAAGCAAAACAAGTCACGCTAGTTTCCCCACGCTTTCATTACTCTGTTCTCTCCATCTCACCTTATCTATAAGGCTCTTTCTGTTTTAGCCTTCTCTTAGCGGGTTTCAGGGGCGCAAAGCGCCCCTGAAACCCGCCCTGTGTGTGGCGCGCTCCGCGCGCCACACACAGGGACAAGATGTGAGTGCTCCTAAGATCCAGGCAAAACAGCCGACGACTTCAGCGGGTTAAAACTGTAGTCTGGTGCAGGCTGATAGTTATTTGCGTTGAGGCGCTTAATGCGATCGCCAAACACATCATGAAACTGTTCCAGATAAACACAGAACCACTGATAATACTCAATCCATTGGTCACGATCCTCTAGGTCAATTCCTGCCAAACCGCAGTAGATCAAGCAGCTCTTATTCTCACCTTGAGCATCCCACGCAAGGGGAATGCCGATCTCAGATTCGACCGCCTGCCGATCTTCCTCAAGCAAATGGAAATGGGGTTTTGCATCTTCTCCCAAGAGCATCAGCCCTACCGTCAGAGACTGCTCTGGTTCTAGTAGATCAGCTTCATCGCGATCGGGGGCTTCCTGAGCTGGGCTGCAATTAGATTCGAGGCGGGTATACAGCCGAAAGCCAGCACGACCAATGGCAAAACTTAGGCTGCTTTCCGTTGAAGGCTGACTGGGTTTGATAATGCTGCCCCGACGCTCTAACTGATGGCACAACCCTCGCCAAAACTCCAGATTTTGCCGCTGGGCATCAGTTAAGATTTCGGGCGGGGGTTCTGGAGGACTCTCAGGGAGACTAGAGGGCGCAGACTCTGGCAGAATCTCGACTGCTTCTGTCAAAGCAATGGCTTCCTGCCGCTGAGGCTGAATCACCAAGTTAAATTTGGGAGCCACCGCCTCGCCAATGCGCCATAGCTCAATTTCTATGCCAAAAAAGTGAACCTCTGGAGCCGTCATCCGGTTTAGCCAATGCAGGGCAGTCTGATGCTCTGGCGTAAAACTGCTGGCAATCCAAATGACGGTATTGGCCTGAAGGTCTGCCATTGCCGTCAACAGCCGCCCCAAGTGGTGATGATCGGTTGGCTCTAGCTGATTTTCAATCAGCACCCAGCGATCGCTACTATCTTGGCAAAGAATATCGACCTCAGGTAAGCCAGATAGCTCCTGATGCAGCGGCTCCTGAGGCACTCTCAGCTCCATGCCGATCGCCTCTCCCAGCAGTTTGATGTTGTCTGCTTGCGCCAGCCAAGGTGTAAATTCGGCATCCTCCTCGCACCAGTAGGTGCGCAAGTCAACTTTTTCTAGTCGTCCCAAAGTTAGCTTTTGCGAAGGCTCAGATGGCATGGGTCAGCAGCACGAATGATTTCTCCTTCCATCCTACGCTGCTAGCACAACAACCTCTCAGGCATTGAGATATCTGGCATTGCTTAATCCGGCGTAACATAGAAGTCAACGCGCTTGCTAGATGCCATGACCTCAGAGCTTTTAGCCGAAGACCTTGTCATTCCCGACATTAGCCACCTCGTGACTGAAAGCGACACATCCTTGGTCAATTTTCAGTCCGAGAAGCAGCAACGGCTTCTCGTAGAGCCACTCTACAGCGCTCCGACCCTACCCCTGCCCTTTGTAGCGGCTGCAAATGTGGGGCTGTTCTATGGACTCAAGCTTGACCCGATCGTCCCCGATATGTTTCTCAGCCTGGATGTGCAAATGCCTGAAGACTGGAGCCAAAAGCAAAATCGCTCCTACTTCATCTGGGAATTTGGCAAAGTACCTGATGTGGCGATCGAGATTGTCTCTAACCGGGAAGGAAAAGAACTCAGCAGCAAAAAGCAGATCTATGCCCAAATTGGCGTACCCTACTATGCCGTATTTGACCCGCTAAAGCAGCTTCAAAAAGCCGATGAAATGAACGGAGCCATCCTCAAGGTATGGGCACTAAACGCCAGACGATATGTAGAATTGCCTTTACCATTTTGGCTAGAGGAAGCGGGGCTGGGGCTGACACTTTGGGAGGGTGAGTTTGAACAGCAGGTAGGAACCTGGTTACGCTGGTGCGACTCAACAGGCACCGTGATCCCGACGGGCAAAGAACGAGCAGCCACATCGGAAGCCAAAGCTCAGCAGGCCGAGGCTAAAGCCCAACGTTTAGCCAAACGATTACGGGCGCTCGGTGTTGATCCCGAACAGGAGTGATTGCATCTTAGGTGTTTTCAGGACAGAAAAGCTGGCGCAACAAAGCGTTACGATAAACCTCATCGGAATTTGTAGCGATCGCTAATACCGACCTCGAAGCCGAATCTCGACAGGTTTATGTCGAGCAGGGGCCTTCGGGTTGCGGCAAATTTACATTGCTTAATCTCATCGTAAGCCTGATCATGGGATTGTCTTTCAACCCTATACCTTCATGCCCTAGATGGCACTAGCAGAAAATATTCGGTTTGTAGTTGAAACTGTTTATTTCCATCTGTCGATCGCTCAGCCGTTTCTCCCTCAAATTTCTAAGGAGTATGCAAATGTCCGATATTGAAATTCCCGCTATTACCGCAAAGCTGTTGGCAGCCAAAAAAGCGAAAGGGCTGACCTTTGCAGATTTAGAATCCCTGTTAGGTCGAGATGAAGTTTGGATTGCTGCCGTGTTTTATCGGCAGGCCAGCCCTGACGCCGATGAAGCCAGCAAGCTGCTGCATGCCCTGGAACTCAGCGAAGACCTGGTGCCCGAACTGACTGCGTCTTCCTCAAAAGGACTCGGCCCAATCGTCCCAACCGATCCGTTAATCTATCGCTTCTATGAAATCATGCAGGTCTATGGGATGCCGATGAAAGAAATCATTCATGAGAAATTTGGCGATGGCATCATGAGTGCGATCGACTTCACGCTAGACATTGAGAAAGAAGCCGATCCCAAAGGCGATCGCGTCAAGGTGACCATGAACGGCAAATTTTTGCCCTACAAGAAGTGGTAACCCAGATGCGAAGGTGTGAGCCAAACCTACCCCAACCCTAACGCCGTCGGCGCAAAGCCTCGACTAGCTTAATAAACTCTGCCGGTAAAGGAGCGATCGCCTCTAGCCATTCGCCACTGACCGGATGCTGAAGCCGCAGTTTTTGGGCATGCAGCGCCTGACCGTTAAGCTTGACTCCCACCGATCGCCCTGCACCATAGACCGGATCGCCGACCACGGGGTGATTGATATGGGCGCTATGAACCCGAATTTGGTGAGTTCGCCCTGTCTCTAACTGAAAACGCATGACGCTATAGTTACCCAGCCGCTCCTCGACTTGCCAATGGGTAACTGCGCGTCTGCCCCCTTTTTCTTCTGACACGATCGCCATCTTTTTGCGATCAACCGGGTGTCTTCCCACGGGTGCATCAATCGTGCCATGAACAGCAGCGGGCGCACCAAACACCACCGCTAGATATTCTCGGCGGGCGGTTTTGGTTTTGAACTGAGCCTGAAGGTGCTGATGGGCGACATCTGTTTTGGCAATGGCGATCGCCCCACTCGTATCTTTATCAAGCCGATGCACAATGCCGGGACGCTGCACGCCCCCAATCCCGGCCAGTTGGTCGCCACAGTGAGCCAGCAGCGCATTCACCAACGTGCCGCCCTCGTGACCTGGGGCGGGATGCACCACCAATCCCATCGGCTTATTGAGAATGATCAGCTGCTCGTCTTCATAGAGAATCTCTAACGGCATGGCTTCGGGCTGCAAATCGAGCGGTTCCGCATCGGGAACCACAACAGAAATGCGATCGCCCCCCTGCACCGTCACTTTCTTAGACAGACAAATCTGTCCATTAACTTGAATCTGCCCCTGTTCAATCAGCTTCTGGATGCGCGATCGCGACAAATCGGGCACTTGGTCGGCAAGGTAGCGATCAATTCGCTCTGTTCCCTGCTCCATTTGCCCCAGTTCAACATTCACTTCAATCGCGCTACTCACCGATTGCCTACCTCTGCAAAGTCCTAGTCTTGAATCCCCACGCTCTCAAACCCTGTGAAGGTTTTCATTGTATCGACTTATCGGGCTGTGCCGCTCAGATACGGCGATCGTCCCCCAGATAGACCTCCTGTATCTCGGCAGAGCCACGCCACCCTTCACGCCTGCACAAACTTCACGCCTGTAAAAACATGCGAGCCAGAAGGCTAAATCTTTTCCTAGAAAATAAAAGAGTTTGTCTGCTGCCCACCCTCTAAACCCACAGCCCTCTAAACTTAGAGATAAGAACTGCTGGCAACGGCACAACATACTGGTACGAATGCAGCGATTCTGCTATCTTACGCTCAGGTGCTTTGTTGATGCCCTATCCTCTTTAGGAACCAGGAGTTTAAGCCTTAAACTGCGCTGAGTTCCTTCGATAGAAATTATGACCCATCAATCAGACTCTTACTCTATTCCTCCTGCCGTCAAGCGTGTCGCCGGAGCCTTTTGGCTGACGGGCTGGGCAAGCTTTTGGGTGCAAATCGTCTTGGCATTCGTTTCAGCACTTGTCCTGCTGTTTGCCGCCTCTGGATTGGGCGCAACATCTGCGGCTCAGCCCGGAACTCAAGGCATTCCAGGACAAACGCCGATCGCCAATGCAGAAACAGGAATAGGTCTCCTATTAGCAATTCTTGGCTTGCTCTGCCTGTTTGCAGGGGCATTCTGGGCTTTTCGCTACACTCGCCTAGCGCGCAAGCTCAAAACCCCCGATGCCCAGTCTCGCCCCAAGCGAGGAGATGTCGTTCAGGCTCTGCGGATTGGGCTGTTCGTTAACTTGATCGGCATGGTTCTGACCATCTTTGGTGCCCAAGCGATCGTCGGTTCATTGGTAGGGAAGTCTTTTTCTCAGGGCTTTGCCGTTTTCTCTGGCAATTCTCTTCGCTTCATTACACCGCTGGATCTTTTTTTGGTGCAGTCCAATACAAATACCATCATGGCGCACTTTGTCGGCCTGGTAGCAACGCTCTGGCTGCTGCAATGCATGAATCGCCAATAGTCCAGCTTCTAGGTTCAATGTTTGGGTTCAATGTTTAGCGCGGCAGCGATCGCAATGTTGACACCCCTTAACCTGCAAAGCCTCCGCCTCTGACGAAAATCCAAACGCCTCTAACAGAAACCCCCAGCGGCATGTGCGGCTATTGAGATATTTCACCATTTGCTGCGGAGCTTGGGCTGGGCAAGCCATCTGAGATTTGGCAGCGCGATCGATCTGGTAATGAAATGGATCTCGCCATTCCAGTTGTCCGGTGCTATGAAGCAGAGACAAGGCGATCGCGCCCTCTTTAAACTGTCGGGTGACAGCGCTAATTTCACCCTGGTCGGGAAGCTGCCGCATTAGCTTTTGAGCAGTCTGCTGCTGCTTCTGCATCTGATTCTGGAAGAACTGCTGGCGCTGTTGGTCAGCCGAGTCTAGCCACCCTGTCGGTTCGCTTACCAGGGTCAACGCTTGCGATCGCTTGCCATCGCGTCCGCCTCTGCCCACCTCCTGCACATATTCAGACAGCAGCAGGGGCGCATGAAAGTGAGCGACCCAGCGGACATTACTTTTGTCGATCCCCATACCAAAGGCGCTGGTACAAACTACGAACTGTAGGCTGCCCGCAATCCAGTCTGCCTCCATTTGACGACGTTCTTCTGGGCTGAGTCCGGCGTGATAGGCTGCCGTTTGAAATCCTTGCTGTCTCAGCCAAGTTGCTAGCTCCTCACCATCGCGACGGGTGCGCACATACACCAGTCCCGCTTGGCGGTCGCCCTGTTGAATAAAGCGCAAAAGCTTTTGCCGTCGATCTCTGGGCGTCCAGGCAATCTGCACAGAAAGGTCTAGATTGGCGCGATAAGGACTTTGTAGAAAAATTTGCGGCTCTTGCAGCTGTAAGACTTGGCGAATGGTTTGCTGCGCCTGCGGATCGGCCGTAGCCGTAAAGGCAGCGATCGCCATCGGGCTATTGGGCTTGGCTTGCAGCAGTGCCGATCGCACCATTCCTAACCGCCGATAGGCCGGACGAAACGTATCGCCCCACTGCACCAGACAATGCGCCTCATCCAAAATTAGCCCATTAATTTGCACCTCTGGGCGCATCAACCGCTCCCAAACGGGTGCGCTCAGAAGCGTCTCTGGCGAAAGATACAGCAAACGCAGTTTTTGATGCTCGATCGCCCACAACACCTGTTTGCGATCGCGACTGGGCAGTTCGCTATGCAGCAACGCAGCAGGCAAACGGCGACGCTTTAGATCCTGCACCTGATTCTCCATCAGAGCCACCAGAGGCGAAACAACCAGCGTTAGACCCTGGCGTAAGAGAGCGGGAAGCTGAAAGCAAATAGACTTACCGCCACCTGTCGGCATAACGATCAGAGCATCCTGACACGTTAACAGGCTTTGGATGATTTCCCCTTGGGGTGCTCGAAAGTCGTCGTATCCCCAGATTTCTTTAAATCGATGGCGAACGGTCTGCCAGTCGAGGTGCTGGTTCTTGTCCTGATTTTTGTCCTGGTTTTTGAGAAAGGGCAGATGCATCCCTGATTCATTGCAAAGCACTGCCGTTAGAATGCCCAGCCTTTGATCCTTTTGCACAGATCCAATTCAAGTTTGGCGATCGCACAGCCTCAAGATTGCAAATTGCATACAGCTGCATAACCCAAGATTGTTTGAGTAAATCCCTGAGGTTCATCCATCCATGATCTTGAGTGGAGTTTCACGAGAAATGTTGCGAAATGTATCCGGAATTCGGCTCGGCTCACCCGTAGCCTAAAACGGGAGGACATTGTAACGAAGTTTTGCGGAAGTACGATCGCTAACACTCACAGCCA
Organism: Oscillatoriophycideae cyanobacterium NC_groundwater_1537_Pr4_S-0.65um_50_18; assembly: GCA_016208305.1. Taxonomy (GTDB): domain Bacteria; phylum Cyanobacteriota; class Cyanobacteriia; order Elainellales; family Elainellaceae; genus Drouetiella. Next base: position 650,290 of record JACQYI010000006.1, read on the forward strand.
TAGCCCAGGTTTTGTGACTAAAGTTACAGCGATCGCAGCTCTAACATCCTCTCAAACTTAAGCGGTTCAGAGCATTAAGGAATTATCTGCTCTTTATGTTTTGAAATATTGACTAAAGAAACAGCAGATTGTCTCAATTAAAGTTAATTTAACTTAACATTGGGGTATGCTTTAAGAGTCAAAGTAAATGAGTACATTTTCCTACTGACACGTTCGATACCGATTCAGAGCAGTCTTTGCTCGATCCGTAATTGAGCGCTTTGTGGAATAGGTGCAAAGGTCACGCCTGGTCTCAGGATTTCTAGCCTCAGGACTCATTGCCCTCAGACTACTACCCGATTAACAGGTTCAGCGGCATTGTACATTGCTCGCATCTTGTTCAAGCCAAGTACGAGAGTGTTCAGCATCTAGCCTCCCCTTCAAGGTGGGTGCACCTCTTCTACAAATTCGAGCCACAGGTTACTTCACAGGCACCTGAGTTAGAAGCTTGAAACCTCCACATCAACTGAAATTTTTGGGTAGGCTCCCATCATGACTACACAATTTCCTTGGCTTACAACCCTCATCCTCTTTCCGCTTCTGGCATCGTTAGCGATTCCGTTTTTGCCAGATAAGTACGGAAAGACGGTTCGTTCTTATGCGCTAGGCGTGGGTTTGACCGAGTTTACCCTAATTATCTACACCTTCTGGAAACACTACACCCTAGGCGATTCAGGGTTCCAACTGGTTGAGAACTATGCCTGGATTCCGCAAATTGGCCTGAACTGGTCTTTGGCCGTTGATGGCCTCTCGATGCCGCTGGTCATTTTGACCGGGTTAGTCACAACGCTGGCCATTTTCGCTTCTTGGAAGATCACCTATAGACCTCGCCTGTTCTACTTCCTGATGCTGACCATGTATAGCGCTCAGATTGGGGTATTCGTAGCCCAGGATTTGCTGCTGTTCTTCCTCATGTGGGAATTGGAATTGGTGCCAGTCTACCTGCTGATTGCAACTTGGGGCGGGCAGCGTCGTCAGTATGCTGCCACCAAATTTATTCTGTATACCGCGATCGCCTCAGTCTTCATTCTGGTGGCGGCTCTAGCGATGGCATTCTACGGAGATACAGTCACCTTTAACATGCAGGAACTGGGAATGAAAGACTATTCCCTCTCCTTTGAGCTGCTGATGTATGCGGCTTTCCTGATTGCCTTTGGCGTGAAACTACCTATCTTTCCACTTCACACTTGGCTGCCCGATGCCCACAGTGAAGCACCGGCACCTGTATCGATGATTTTGGCAGGCGTGCTGCTCAAAATGGCAGGCTATGCGCTGATTCGTATCAATATTGAAATGTTGTCTAACGCCCATGTCTACTTTGCTCCCGTCCTGGCAGTCTTGGGTGCCGTTAGCGTGGTCTATGCCTCTCTCACAGCCTTTGCTCAAACCAATCTGAAGCGACGATTAGCCTACTCTTCGATCGCCCACATGGGCTTTGTGCTAATCGGAATTTCTGCCTTCACAGAGTTAGGGCTGAGTGGTGCCGTTCTGCAAATGGTGTCGCATGGATTAATTGCCGCAACGCTCTTCTTCTTGGCAGGTGTGGCTTACGATCGCACCCACACCTTGATGATGGACGAGATGGGCGGCATGGCTAAGCAAATGCCAACGGTGTTTGCTCTGTTCACGGCAGGGTCGATGGCTTCTCTGGCGCTACCCGGCATGAGTGGTTTTGTCAGCGAGATTTCAGTGTTCCTCGGTTTTGCCACCAGCGATGCCTATAGCACTCCGTTCAAGGTCGCAATCGTTTCACTGGCGGCGATCGGTGTCATTCTCTCTTCTATCTACCTACTTTCAATGCTGCGCACCGTTTTCTACGGCGAAGAAAATGCCGAGCTAGTCTCCCATGTGACTTTAACGGATGCCCAGCCTCGCGAAGCTTTCATCGCACTCTGCCTGCTAATTCCCATCATTGGCATCGGAGTTTATCCCAAGCTGGCTACGCAAACCTATGATGCTAAGACGGTTGAGGTCGCCGCTCAAGTCCGCCAGGTTCTGCCTGTGCTGGCAGAGCAGCCCTTAGATCAGTTCAAGCGCTCTGTTATTGCTTCTCCTGCAATTGGAGATTCTAAGAACTTGATTAGCGCTGCAAACTAAGACTTTGACTAAGCTCTGATTGGCGAGTCGAGTCGAGTTAGTTTGCAAGACAATCGAAAGGGGGTGGAGCTATCTCCACCCCCTTCAATGTTAGTGAACTCGCCTAGAGCTAAAGGAGCTAAAATCCCACGAGATCAAAAAAGCCGTCGTCGAGTTCATATCCCAACGTTTTTGTGATGAATTTCATCTTGGTGCGGCTGGCGATGCCCTGCTGCTGCGTCCAGTCCATCAGCACAAAAACTTTTTGCATCACAAAAATCTCTAGAGCTTCCGGGTTATAGAGAATGCCCTCTAAACCGAACTGATGCGGCACTAGCATGGCGGTATAACGAGACAGCTCACCCTGCCAGTTGAGGACGTAGGGTAGCCAAGGGTAGCGGGCATCTAACCGCACAAACCACAGCCGAATTTCAGGAATTTCTGACAACTCTCTGGGGTCTGTCGGATCTCGGGGATAGTCAATTTGAAACTGGATCTCTTGCTCATGATGGGCGATCGCACCTGGTGAAGATTGTGCTTCTGCGAGCCAACCCTCAATCAGCGTCTGAGCAGGGGCAAGATCGAGGCGATCGAGCGTTTGAGCGTCAAGGGTGAGGATTGTTGTCATGGAGCGATGAAATATCAGGTCAGGCGATTGATAGCCCTAGCGATCATATCGCTTTTAAGTTGTGGCTTTTAACTTGCGGGATTGCAAGGCACAGCTTGTGACTGAAAACATCTCGTCTGAGCCAACCAATTTTAATCAATAGGTTGCGATCGCCCATAGGCTTTCGGTACGATAATAGACTGGCAAGAAAATGACCAAACCATAGCGTCATCGGTTAACGCTATATAAAAGATTTAAGGGTAGACATAGGGGAACGCTCATGGCAAAACGGATTCAGTTGGTTTTAAATAAAGACATCGGTAAGCTGGGTCGAGCTGGCGATCTCGTCGAAGTTGCGCCTGGCTATGCTCGCAACTATCTGCTACCTCAGAAGCTAGCAGTTCACACCACGCCAGGAATTTTGAAGCAGGTCGAGCGCAGACGGGAAGCTGAAAGAAAGCGCTTGGCAGAACTCAAGATTGAAGCTGAGGCTCAGAAAGCGGCTCTAGAAAAAGCTACTGCTTTGACAATTGCCAAGCAAGAAGGCGAAAAGGAATCCATCTTTGGTACCGTAACCAATCAAGATGTTGCAGAAGCGATTCAAGCTGCCTTGGGCATTGAAATCGATCGCCGTGATATTACCGTTCCTGAAATCAATAAGCTTGGCAGCTACAACGTAGATATTAAGCTGCACCCTGAAGTCGTAGCCTCTGTTGCAATTAGCGTGATTGCCAGCTAACAAACTAGCTAATAAACCAGCCATTTTTACAGTCGTATGAAGGATGCTCTTGATCTCTAGGGCATCCTTCATGCTTTTTACTGTCTTATGTAGCTTTACATGTAGCTTCACGCAATTCAGGCAGAGCAATATTCTACAGCTCAGAACTGAAGCTGCCAAATTTTGATCGTTTTGTCAGAACTGCCGCTGATCAGCAGCTTGCCATCAGGACTCAGAGCGATCGCATTCACCGTATCCAGATGCTCTTTCCAGGTGTCTATGACTCGGCCGCTGGTCAAATCCCAGAGTTTAATGGTGGTGTCACTACTGCCGCTAATCAGCGTTCTGCCGTCAGCCGTGATGGCGATCGTATTGACATCCCGAGTATGGTCTGTCAAGGTGCGCAGCAGATCGCCCGTTTGCAGGTTCCAAAGCCGAATAGACTTATCTTTGCTGGCAGTTGCTAGAACCTGTCCGCGTGGGCTAAAGGCAATGCTATGCAAATGACTCATGTGCCCAACAAACGTCTGGAGCGGTTCTCCGGTTTTCAGGCTCCATAAGTTGACTTTGTTATCTAACCCGCCGCTTGCCAAATAGTTACCATCTGGGCTGAGGGCGATCGACTTAATCATGCCTGAGGCACTACTCAGCACTTTGAGCAGCATACCCGTGTTGAGATCCCACAGGCGCACCGTTCGGTCTTCGCCACCGCTGACCAAAATTCGGCCATCGGGGCTAATGGCCACTGCGGTTACATCTCTGGAGTGCCCGGTCAAGGTTTTGAGCAGCGCCCCATTCAGAAAGTTCCAAATTTTGACGGTGTAATCGTCGCTACCGCTGACCAAAAAGCGGCCATTGGGGCTAATGGCGATCGTGTTTACGCCACGCGTATGCCCTGACAGGGTCAGCAGTTCATCTCCCGTCGTCAGGTTCCAGATTTTTATCTTGTCATCTAGACTGCTGCTGGCAAAGGTAGGGGTAGATTGACTAATCGCAATATCTGTCACCCAAGAAGAATGCCCTATCAGCGTTTGAATACAGCGTGATGAGCCAGATCGCAGCGGGGTAGGTCTAGCCCCAGGCTGCCCCGAAACAGGAGGCTTAGAAACGGGAGGTTGAGAAACAGGAGGCTGAGAGGCCGAAGGCGAGGGAGCTAGAGGCTTAGAAACGGGAGGTCGAGAAACCGGGGGCTTGGAGACCGGAGGCTTAGAAACTGGGAGCTTAGCTGCCGCAGGTCTAACCGTTGGGAAAGGCGGCGCGGGCTGAGGCGGCGGCGGCGACCCAGCCGCACTACTAGCCTTCATAGAGTTTGCTACTTTGTCTGGCGGATGAAACGAGTCAGCATTCAGATCTCGCATTACTTCATCGGCAGATTGATAGCGATCGCCCACCAAATCACGCAGCAGATTATCCAAAATATAGGCAAGCTGATCGCTAACGGGCTTTTTCCCTTGGCTATGGAGATATTCTCGCCAGATCCAGCGTCCGTTGAGCGGATCATACAAATTGTCAGGACGGGTGGCGGTTAGCAAATGCAGACAGGTTGCCCCTAGACTATAGAGATCGCTGGCGGGGTAAGCCTTGCCGCCTCGGAACTGTTCTATAGGCGCATAGCCCTCGGTGCCAATCCGGGTACCCGGCTGTTCGGTGCTCGCTTCTTCATCAATTTGTTTGGCTACACCAAAGTCAATCAAAATCAGGCGATCGTCTGCTTTGCGACGCAGGATGTTGGTAGGCGTAATGTCGCGATGAATGACCTGATGCTTGTGAATAAACCGCAGTACAGGCAACACATCGGCTAACACATCTCGGATTTGGCGCTCGTTAAACGCGCCTTGTTGCCGCATTTCTTGGAGCAAACTTTGCCCCTCAACAAACTGCTGCACCAGATAAAGAAATCCGCCCTGCTCAAAATAGGCCAGCAGGTTAGGAATCTGCGGATGCGCTGCTAGCTCATCCAGACGAACGGCCTCTTGTGTAAACAGCCGAATCGCCTTCTCCATCGACTTTGTGCCCTGCACCTGCGGCGAAAATTGCTTGATGACGCAGTGGCTATTTAAACGATCTTCGTCTTGAGCAAGATAAGTTCTGCCAAAACCACCCTGCCCCAGCGGACTCATGGCCCGATAGCGCTCTCTTAGCCGAACCAGCGGTGAACCGCAGCTTTGACAAATTTTGGCATCATCGGGATTGAGCGGCTTCTGGCATTGGGGATTGATACAGCAAATCATGGCGAGGGTAGCGCACGGGGGGATACTCAAAAACCTGCTTTTTACTAGAGCCTTTTCACCAAAGTTTCTTTACCAGAATCTCTTGACTAGATTCTGTCTGCCCATCGCAACTCTGGCGGGTCTAACAGTCGATCGTGCCCTAAACAGGCTGTCTGGATTAGGTAGAAGGCGCTGAACGCCTGCTTCCAACAAAACCAACAGTCATGAGACACAACCTTTCCAGTCAGCAAATCTATAGTCAATTAAATTTATATTCAACAAATCTATATTCAAATCTTAAACGGATTATTTGATATTAGAGATTAGATTCTGATGCAGTCTGGGAGTCATTACTCTTTTGTCCTGAGATCGAACTCGTTTTTAGCCCAGAACTCAAGCCCTGATCTTTTAACTGAGCGATCGCCTGACGAAATCCCAACACAACCAAAATATTGGCAAGCGTCAGAAAAGATTCGGCACTGCCATGCAGCCAGTCAATGTTTGCTAAAGACGTTCCGTAATGCACCTTGGCATATAGCCCAGCGGGAATCGTGACCGCAACAAAGACCAGCGTCATATAAAAACCAATCAGCGCCAGTCGCGGAGTTTGCTGCGATCGCGTCAAGAACCAAAGAAATCCCAGATAGGGCAATAGGGACAGGCCAAACAGAGTATTTTGAGACATCATCATAGGTTTGCTCAAATCATAATTTTGCTTGAATCAGAGCCTGAATCAGGGCTTTAACTTTGGAGTGCGTGAACTACGCCAAATCCACCACGCGGCGGCACAGAGGGTGACATTGCCAATCAAGGTTGTGGCAGCCTGCAAGGTCACTAGCCATTCTAGAGATTTGGCATTGTCAAAAAAATGCCAGGTGCAAGCACACATGGCGCTAATCAGAGCAGGCAGCATGCCAAAGGACAGCGATCGCCATGCCCGGTTCTGGCTGATTTCGCCATAAGTCCAAATGAGCCAGATGGCGACAATCCATTCAGCGACGCTAGAAATGTGAATCATCCAGGTAGGAATTGAGAGGGCGTGCATTGGCTCCGGTATTGTAAAAGACTAGATGCGTTTGGTTTAGCGATGCGGGCAGTGCTGTGTGGTTACTATGGTATGGGAAACGGTGGCGATGAGGCTCTATTGGCAACTTTACTGCAAATGTTGCCTGCTCATGTCAAGCCGATCGTGTTGTCGGGCAATCCTACCGAAACTTACGAGCGCTACCACGTTGAGACTTGTCCCCGCAAATCTCCTGCAATTTTTCAGGCACTCCGGCAGGCCGATGCCTTTATCTGGGGCGGGGGAAGCCTGATGCAAGATAGCACCAGCGCTTTGAGTCCGCTTTACTATGGTGGCCTGATGGGCTTGGCTCAACAGTTAGGACTCAAGACCATTGCTTGGGCACAAGGCGTTGGCCCTTTGCAGCGATCGCTCACTCAAAAAATCGCTCGATCCGCTTTTGAGGGGTGTACAGCAGTCAGCGTTAGAGATCGTGGCTCAGCCGCGCTATTGGCAGACTGGCATATTCCCTTTACGCTGGCAGCCGATCCAGTCTGGGCTTTACAAGCTAGTCCCGTACCCGGACTATGGGATATTCCTGCCCCTAGGGTGGCGGTAGCGCTGCGATCGCACCCTCAGCTCACCCCCCAACGTCTGGAAATTCTAACGCGGGCGTTAATTGACTTTCAAAAAGCAACCCAAACCAGCCTGCTGCTGATCCCCTTCCAGCCAATACAGGATTTAGCCATCGCCCAAGCCATTCAGCCGCGCTTGCCAGGGGTAAGTCACATCCTCACCTTGCCCGACCCACAGCAGCTCAAGGGCGTATTTAAGGGCGTAGAGATGGCGATCGCTATGCGATTTCATGGGCTGATTATGGCAGCCGCCTCCGAATGCCGCTGTTTTGGCATCAGCTATGATCCCAAAGTTTCTCAGTTGATGCAGGATATGGAGTTTCCAGGCTGGGAGCTGGCGCAAATGCCTACAGATGCGGTGCAGATTGGACGCGAGTGGATTGAGCTGTATGCCAACGGAGATGCCGTGTCGGGCGATCGCATTCATGCTTTAATCGACCGGGCTTTAATCCATCAAGAACTTCTCAGTCAAACCCTAAGTTAGATCTGAATTTAGATCAGACCTTAATTTAAAAATGGAGGATGCCAAAAAGAGCGTCCTAAATGTAACGACTTGTAAGATGTCGGCTCCTCAAGTTAGGCAGCAGGTTTCTAAAATTGAGTTTGAGCCGCATTCTGTCTAGTCATAAGGATTTAATGATAAATAGGGGTCAGCGCAGATAAAGTACGCTATATTAACCTGACATTCGGCGGTAACTGTCGGTAATTTTGTTTTTGTGCTTGTGAGTGAGAGCTATGAGTGAATCCAACGCCCCATTCCATCATCCCGGTCAACGTCCAGATCAAGCAGAGTCTGCCGATGCCTTGGTAGATTGGGAAAATCCTTTTGCTGACCTTGCTGAAGGCATTCCTTTTGAGGGCAATGGGTCACTCGAAGACCTATTTTTCGAGGCCAATACAGATGTAGCAGGTGTTCAGACGGATGCCAATGAGATTGATATAGATGAGATTGCTCTAGCCGCCGCTGTTCAAGCCGTAGAGTCTTCGCCCACCCCTCACCGATCGCCCTCGACTGATCCCATAGCCGCGATCGCCGCTTGGTCAGAAAATGCCGCCACTGAACCTGCCGAAGTCGATGTTACAGACCTGATTAGCCTGATTCAAGAACTCAATCAGTGCAACAGTATTTTGCTCGATCGCGTTTCGCAGCTTGAAGAAGCTTTAGAAAGCAGCCAGGTTGCGCTTCAGGCAGAGGTGGGGCGATCGCAAGACAGCGTGGCTGAGCCACCGTCAATTAGCTCTAGCGCTTTACCGGCTGCCCCCGATGCCATTGTCAGCCTGTTTAACCAGCTTGAATTTGCCCATCAGGCCAATCAGCGACAGCAAATTTTGATCGAAACCTTGACAGGGCAGCTAGAAAGCAGCCAAGAGCGGGTAGCCGAGTTAGAGCGAGAATCAGCCCTGATTCAGCAGCGCTGTAACGAGCAGGTGCAGCTTTTGGCTCAGACAGAAGGCTCAAACCGCGACTTGCAGGCTCGTCTACATCGCCAACAGCGCTACACGCTGCAATTCAAGGCAGCATTGGAAAAATGCCTGGAAGTGCCTACCCCTCAATATGATATGGGCACAGAAGCAATGGCAGAAGCCATCATGGGAGACAATCCTTTCCTGCTCAAGACTCAAAAGATTCAGCCTTGGTCAGCTCAGGCAGAAGCAGCAACAGCCCAGTTTCCTTGGATGAAGCTCTATCCCGTTGGATTATCGGAGCCGGATGAAGTAGGCGAAACTTTGGAGCCGGAAGCAGAGGCAACACCAGAAATCTCGGTTCCATCGCCCACCCTGCCGATCGCCTCAGAAGCAGCCTCTGAAACAGCCTCTGAAACAGTCGATAACCCGTCTAAGCTAAAGCTGCCTCTAGAGCTTGATGAATCTTCAATCCCCAACCCGACGCTGGCAGAGATGGCTCCGCCAATTAGTTTCGACTCTAACCCTCAGCCCCAAAGCGGCGATGTTAGTTCAGATTTAGCTCACCCTGACCCTGTAGTCGCCATCCCCTCAGTTCCTCCTGCTACTTCCTTCAAACTAGAGGCTGAGGCGCAAAGCAGACTGCCTGGGGATTTGCCTGAAGGCGGAATTTCAGATGCGATCGAGGGAGAAGATGCCCTCTGGCAAGACTTGGCGCGGTTAATTGAAGTTTCTACCGAAGATATGGTGAGAGCCAGTCTTTCAGGAGACTTTTCTGCTTTTGAAGCCATCAATTTTGATGCCTTACCCGCTGACCAGTCGCTGGCTCACGCATCTACAGTTCCGCCAGTCACTCCAGAACCCCAGCCAGCCTCCAGCCCTCAAAGTATGTCTCAAAGCATGTCAGAAAGCATGCCAGTCCAAGAGCCTACCGTAGAGGAAGAAACACCTGAACTAGATGAGAGCTTTATTCCAGCGTTGTCTCAGCCTAGCTGGCCTTCTCCCGTCGTTTATCCCCTACGCTCTACCAAGAAGCAGCGACCCGCCGGAGTTGATTTGCCCTCCTTCCTGCGCCCTGGCACCGACCCTTTACCCACTTAAATTTTGCCTACTTGAATTAGGTAGTGCTTGCTGGATAAAGCTCTGAATTGTTTTTGTCACTTGCAAGGGGGCGATCGCATTTGCTCCCTTAGGTTTTCAGCCTCTGCTGAATCTGCACAGGCAACCCGATATAAACGCCTTCAGTCTATCGTTGCGGGATGCAGCCGCACAACAATGGACACTTTCAAGCATTTGAGATATTCATGCATGAATCAATACTCCCGCCTCTAGAGCGAGTGAGATTCTTGGCTCTACGAATGACCTTAAAATTCACTCTTCTTATCCCACGGCGGCAGCCCGTTGGCGAAGTCTGCTATGAGGCTTATGGTTTTGCGGGTTCCTGAAACCTCCCGTCCCTATAAGCCAGAGCCACAAGTGTTGGAGTAGAGAGATCGTTTTGGAGAGAAGCTTACCCACAGAAATGACCTGAGCATCATGGCCACAGCTATATGAAATGAGAAGTTTCAGCCCTGCTATTGAAATTGGCTGCTTAAATGAGAGCTTTCTCATCCTGAGAATTGTTGGAACATGTTAGACTAGCCGACTCAAGGCAACCTCTTACAAGCCTGAACTTTTGAGCCGCAAATCACCAATTTTAGGGTGATTAATCGCAATCAATGCGTTTTTCCACACAGGAGAAACTGCACACTTTTTGCTACAAATTAACTTTCGCAGTGGGGTTGTTGATCGTCAGTAGGTTCTTAATTAAGAGCGGGCGAAACCATCTGCCTATCTATGATTTTCTACGGGGCGTTAAATCATTTCAAGGAATTTACGATGAAAACCGTATTCGCACGGCGGCTATTCATTACCTTTCTTCCAGCGGTATTTGTCCTTACGGCAATTGCGGCAGTTAGTGTAACTTATCAAGTCCAGATACCCCTGATGACCCGCGATGTCACAGCCATTGCGGATATTCATCCTCTTTCAGGCATTCTTTCCAATCTTGGGATTCTGCTGTGGTGTGCGGCCACATCAATCTGTTTATTTTCTGCCTTGACGCTTTGGAGAGTGAAGTCAAAGAGAATATTTTGGTTTCTTCTTTCTTCAGCTCTCTTATCAATGTATCTTTTGTTCGATGACTTCTTCTTATTTCATGAAGTGCTGATTGCCAGATATTTAGGCTTGAGCGAAAAAATCGTTTATGGGGTTTTGGGAATTGCTATATCCAGTTATCTCATCGTGTTTCGACGAGTGATACTACGCACAGACTATGTTTACTTGTTATTAGCATTAGGGCTGCTTACAAGCTCTGTTTTCATAGACGCAGCTCTTGAGCGATGGATATGGCAGCTTGATCAATGGATGTTTCTTCTTGAAGATGGCATCAAGTGGCTGGGAATCGCGAGCTGGTGTAGCTACTATGTGCAAACTTCTTTTCAGCTATTTGGCAGTAGCTTAGTGCTGTCTACGGTTGTCGTCCAGCCAGACGTGAGTGCCTCCCGCCGATAACAGCTAGCGTTGTGGCTGTAAAAAAACTCTAGCGGCGATCGCATCAATACCCAGTGTCTATAAACTTAGATTCAAAAACAGTTGGATTCAGAAATTCTAAATTCAAAATAATCACCCAAAAAAGAGAAAGGGTCAGAAATCTGCCCTTTCCCCTCATCTTGACTCTAAGTTCGTGATTCTAAGCTCGTGACTCAATGGTCGTGCTCTAGGTTTCTGGCCTAAGACCAGCTATTTCTAGCGTAAACCTAGCTTAGCAGCGCTTTCGCCTTAGCCAGTACGTTGTCTACCGTAAAGCCAAACTTCTCTAAGCACACGCCACCCGGAGCCGATGCTCCAAAGCGATCGATGCTCACACAGTCGCCTTCGGTGCCAACATACTTTGCCCAGCCAAAGCTGCTTCCGGCTTCTACAGACAATCGCTTGGTGACGGCTTTAGGCAGTACAGACTCCCGGTAAGCTGCATCCTGCTCTTCAAATAGCTCCCAAGAGGGCATCGAGACAACCCGAACCTTTTTGCCTTCGCTGGCGAGGGTTTCGGCAGCCTTGACGCAGAGGCTTAGCTCTGAGCCTGTACCGATCAGGATAATGTCAGGCGTGCCATCAGCATCGACAACAATATAAGCGCCCTTGGCCACACCTTCAATCGAGGTCGTGGAATAGTTAGGCAAGTTTTGCCGAGAGAAAGCCATCAGCGTCGGGCGTGCCTGGTTGGCATATTCGATCGCCACCTTGTAGGCTCCCGAACACTCTGTGCCATCTGCCGGACGAATAACCGTCAGGTTGGGGATAGCGCGCAGAGAAGCGATCGTCTCAATGGGCTGGTGAGTAGGGCCATCTTCACCTTGACCAATAGAGTCATGGGTCATGACCCACACGCTGCCCGCCTGAGACAGAGCCGAGAGGCGGATGGCGGCACGCATATAGTCGGTGAAGATGAGAAAGGTTGCCCCATAGGGAATCAGACCCGAACCATGCAGAGCGATGCCGTTACAGATTGCGCCCATGCCATGCTCCCGCACACCAAAGTGGATGTTGCGGTTTTGATATTGCCCCTTCTGGAAGTCACCAAAACCTTTGATTTCCGTCAGGTTAGAGTGGGTGAGGTCAGCCGAACCACCGATCAGTTCAGGTAGCACCGGAGCCAGCTTATTCAAGCAGGTTTCCGAATGCTTGCGAGTCGGTAGTGCCTTGTCTTCAGCCGTGTAGGTAGGCAACACTTTGTCCCAACCTTCCGGTAATTTACCTGAGATCAACCGCTCAAATTCAGCGGCATCTTCAGGATATTGGGTCTTGTATTTTGCCCAAATTGCTTCCCACTCTGCTTCAGCGCTAGCGCCCCGTTCGATCGCCTTACGCATGTGGCTGATCACATCATCAGGAATCTCAAAAGGCTCATGGTTCCAGCCCAAGTTCTCGCGAGTGAGCTTAATTTCATCGCCCCCCAAAGCTGCCCCGTGAACCCCAGCCGTGTTGGCCTTGTTAGGAGAGCCATAACCAATGGTTGTCGTCACTTTGATCATGGTTGGCTTGTCGGTGACCGCCTTGGCTGATTCGATCGCCTGAGCAATAGCATCTAAGTCAGTGTTGCCGTTTTCGACATGCAGCACATGCCAGCCGTAGGCTTCAAACCGCTTAGACACATCTTCGGTAAAGGCAACATCCGTGGAGCCATCAATAGAAATATGGTTGTCGTCGTAGAGGGCAATCAGCTTACCCAAACCCCAATGTCCAGCGATGGAGCAGGCTTCGCCCGAAACACCCTCCATATTGCAACCATCGCCCAAAATGACGTAGGTGTAGTGATCGACCAAGGTAATATCGGGCTTGTTAAAGCGAGCTGCCAAATGAGCTTCGGCAACAGCCAAACCTACACCATTCGCAATGCCTTGCCCCAAAGGCCCCGTCGTCACTTCCACACCAGGAGTTTCAAAGTTTTCCGGATGTCCGGGTGTTCTTGATCCCCATTGGCGGAATTGCTTAATTTCTTCGATCGGCACACTGTCGTAGCCTGTTAGATGCAGCAAGGCGTACTGCAACATGCAGCCATGACCTGCCGACAAAACGAAGCGATCGCGGTTAAACCACTTGGGATTTTTGGGATTGAACCGCATGAACTTGTCCCATAGGACATAGGCCATCGGTGCAGCGCCCATCGGCAAGCCGGGGTGTCCCGACTTTGCTTTTTCAACGGCATCGATCGCTAAAAAACGAATCGAATTAATACAGAGCTCTTCGAGGGATTGGGTCGCAACAGCCATGACTTCCTCTAATCTAACGATGGTTTAATGCTGGGGTGTAACGGGGAGACAAACTCAAATAGTAGGCAAGTATACCTACTGCATATTGTTATTAGTCTATAACTTAAGCTGCGGCGGATCTATACTTCTGCTACCTAAATTTTCCGAATCTTTCGATACATTTTTGTCAAACAGCTTTGCCAAGGCACCCCAAATCAGACTTGGCAGCAGAAACAGAGGCAGCCAGCTTCATCTATAAAGCGTACAGCGTAGAGGTGACGCTTAGCAAAAGCGATAGCCCATAAGATAGGAACCCGCTTTTTTAAGGTCTATATTTTCTAAAAGCCAGCGTTACATTGTGTCCGCCAAAGCCAAAGGAATTAGATAGCGCCACTTCTACAGCGTGAGATCGGCTTTGATTCGGCACATAGTCTAAATCACAGGCCGGATCTGGGTTTTGCAGATTGATGGTAGGAGGCAATTGGTCATTCGCAACTGCCATCACCGCTGCAACACCTTCAATACCGCCAGATCCGCCTAACAGATGCCCGGTCATAGACTTTGTAGAGCTAATGGCAACCCGACGCGCATGTTCGCCCAAAACGGTTTTGATAGCAGCCGTTTCATTGGGATCGTTAACAGGGGTACTGGTACCGTGAGCATTGATGTAGCTCACCTGATCCGGCGTCAGGTCGGCATCTTTCAAGCACAGCGACATCGCTCGAGCTGCACCCTCACCCTGAGGGGCAATGTTGGTCATGTGGTAGGCATCACAGGTCATACCATAGCCCACCATTTCAGCGTAAATTTTAGCGCCTCGGCTGAGGGCATGCTCTAGCTCTTCCAGAATCAGCACTCCGGCTCCTTCGCCCATGACAAAACCATCGCGATCGCGATCAAAGGGGCGAGACGCATGGAGCGGATCATCGTTGCGCGTAGACATAGCCCGACAAGAGGTAAAGCCAGCAAACGACAAAGGCGTAACGGCTGCTTCTGTCCCCCCGCAAATCATCGCCTGGGCATAGCCGCGCTGCACCAGTCTAAACGCATCGCCGATCGCGTTAGAACCCGCAGCACAGGCCGTTACCGTACAGACATTTGGGCCTTTCGCGCCCGTCTGAATTGCCGTCAGACCTGCCGCCATGTTGGCAATCATCATCGGCACCATGAAAGGACTACAGCGATTTGGCCCCCGATCGAGGTAAATCGTTTGTTGTTCTTCCATGACCTTCAATCCGCCGATGCCCGTGCCCAAAATCACGCCCACCTGCTCGGCATTCAAGTCATTGATGACAAATTTTGCATCTGCCAACGCCTGCTTGCTAGCACAAACGCCAAACTGAGAAAAGCGATCCATTCGCTTTGCCTCTTTGCGATCGAGATAGTCGTGAGGATCAAACCCTTTCACCTCTCCTGCCATCCGGCAGTCATGCTGAGAAGCATCAAACAGCGTAATCGGCGCAATCCCATTGCGCCCGCTCACCAACCCTTCCCAGTATTCTGCCAGGGTGTTACCGATCGGCGTAATTGCGCCCAAGCCCGTAACCACAACCCGCTTCAATTCAAAACTTCTCATGACAGCAGCTTCAATGGGGATAAACACCCAAAATTCACAATACTAGCGCCCGATCATTCAGGCGCTAAGGATATTAAGTCTGACCGTGGCACTCGTGTTGTGGCACCCGCTTTCAGTTGGCAGGCTAACCAGGCAGATCTACCGAAAGGCTTTTACCCCTGCGACTCAAATTCGCCAGACTTGGGTCTAGACATTTCAATCTGGTGTATTTGAGTCTTGGCTCCGCCTCACAGCGCTAAAGAGGAAACTAGGCAGCAGCTTTTTCTTGAATGTAGTTAACTGCGGCTTGCACCGTCGCAATGCCTTCAGCGGCTTCATCTGGAATTTCGATATCAAACTCTTCTTCTAGAGCCATAACCAGCTCAACGGTGTCGAGAGAATCAGCGCCGAGATCGTTCGCAAAACTAGCTTCGGGTGTTACTTCACCTGGGTCAACACTGAGTTGATCCGTCACGATTTTTTTAACCCGCTGAAAAATTTCTTCCTGGCTCATACTGAATTCTTTCCTTCCTGGACGCAGTAGCTATTAAAGACCATTTCACCCCATAGCGGCTTTGGCTTACGGACAGTCTCAGCTTTGTCACGCCGGAACTTGACTGAAAACCCGATCGCTATTTGGGCATCCCTTCATATTATCTGAAAGGGGAACAGGTTTGAAATTGTGAAGCCTGAGAGTCTAGAGATTACTCTAAATTGATCTGGGTGCCCCGCCGATCTTGCGCTACAAACGATCGATCCATTGGAATGGCAGCCACAGGTTCCGTTAGAGTAAATTGTCCGGCCTCAATCCACTGCTTTAGCTCTTGAGCCACCTGCCGCGATAGATAAATACTGGCCAATGGAGCCACCCGCACCGCCTTGCCGTCGATCGCAATCTTGCCAGATTTGAGCTGCGCATAAGTCACCAAACCAAACGTAGGGCGTACCCGACGCGGAATTGAGAAATCCATGACCGGAGCCACTAGATCCTGATCCTGTACGGCACAATGCGCCACCACCTCTTCTTGCAAAACGGGAAACGGTACACCTACCCCTAGCATTAGAGAAGACCCATAGTTTTTGAAGTAGCAGCCTCGCACCCAGCGAGATTGCATCTGCTTGGCATCGCCAATCAGGGCTAGGGTGGCTGCCGGACCAATGGGTGTATGGTTGGGCAAGCGCTTTTGCAGAGGAAAGTGTTGAGTGCCTTCCCAGGCAACATAGCCGATGCCGCCCCCCAGAAAGATACGCGTCCCAATGCCGACCAGCTGAAGATCCGGATCGTTCATCAAGGGTGAAATGGCACCCGGATTGGAATAAACAGCATTGCCAAGCTGCGGTTGAAGTGGCCCCAGGTAGGTAAAGAGAGGTCGATCGCCCCCATTCACCCCCACAATGAAATTTTGGTAGAGATTGCGGGGATTAAACAGATAAAACTGGTTGATGGTGTCGCAGCTGATCGTCGTTTCAAACGAGGCTCTAGAATAGCAGTCGGTAACTTGCCCGATCGCCCGCAAATGGACAGGTTTTCCGGCAACTAAATCGGCAATCACATGCCCGCCGCCGCGATCGCGCAGGTCTTGCCCCTCGCTATCGCCCACACCCGCATAATCCACCATCTGCGTTGCCCCCAGATAGAGATCAACGGCTCCAAAGCCAGAGTAGGCCGGAACGCCATCGAGCCAGCACTGGCGAATTTTGATCGGCGGATCGGTATGTCCAATATTGAGAATGGCTCCCGAAGACTCCATCGGTTCAAAGGTGCCTGTGGTGATCACATCCACCTGCTTGGCTGCTTGGGTGATGCCGATCTCCTGAACTTTGGCCTTTAGCTCTTCAACCGTCCAAACCACTGCCTGCTGGCGCAGAATTTTGTCATTAATTTCGGCGATCGATCGCATGGTAGGGTGCAAAAGTGAGGGGCTGAGCGCAGGGCTGGCTAATCTCGTTTTAGCCAAATGGCCTGAATACCGACGGCTTTCGCGCCTTCGTAGTCTTCTTTCAAGCTATCGCCAATGTGCCAGACTCGTTCTGGCACACAGCCCTGTTTAGCTAAAGCAGCCTTAAAAATCTCAGGATGAGGCTTGGCCGCTCCAACTTCAGTAGAGATAGTGACAGAAGCAAAGAAATCAGCGAGTTCTAAGGCAGACAGTACCGGATAGAGGCGGGTGTCAAAATTGGACAATACGCCTAGCGGTATCCCTTGGCTCTGCCAATATTTCAACGCAGGAAAAACATCAGGATAAACCACCCAGGGCTGAGCCGTAGCAAAGTGGGCATAAAGTGCCGCAAAAAAAGCTGAGAAATTGGAGAAGCGATCGCGCATGGCTGCCGCTTGAAAAGTGCGATGTGCCAGATGCTCCCACCAGTCATATTCCTTCTGGGGAATGTCAGCAGGGTTAGCGCCTGGAAAAGCCATAGGTGTCTCAGCCGCTTTAAAGCTCTGGTAGAAGGCTTTGTTGAGCAGGGCAGCATCTACCTCAACGCCAAATTGTTGAGCTACCTCTTGGTAGACTGCGCCAACGCTGCCTTTGACCCCAAACAATGTGCCCACGGCATCCAAGAAAATGGCTTGCGGGCGATTCTGCTCAACGTTGATAATTAGACTCACTCAGCACTAGTTCTCCTCTAGCTTGGCGCGCAGTTGCTCTAGCTCATCGTCGATCGCAGCTCGTTTTTCTGGCGTTGTCGGAGGCAGGCTAGGGGCATCTCCAGCCGTTAGCTTAGCCTTGAGCGCTGCCAACTCGTCATCGACATTGCCACCGCTTTCTAGAGCTTTAAACTGCTTCTCAATCGAGTCACCCGTGCTCAGTTCAGCGATCGCCTCAGACTGAGCCTCAAGCTGCAAGACGCGCTCTTCCATACGCTCGAAGGCTGCCATAGCGTTGTTAGTACCAACGCGATCGAGCATTTCATTGAGCTGCTGCGAAGCTTTGGCAGAGCGGGCGCGAGCAATATACATATCTTTCTTGGTTCTGGCTTCCGAGAGTTTGCCCTCTAGCGCCACCATATTTTGCTTTAACTTGCCCACAACGACGCTCTGCTGCTCAATTTGCGACTTGAGAGCGGTGGCCGTGTCTTGATAAGACTGGCGACGAGTCAGAGCTTCACGGGCAATACTTTCGTCACCTTTTTGCAAAGCAAGCTGCGCCCGTCTGTACCATTCTTCGGCAGTCGCTTGAGATTGGGAGGCCTGTCGCTCGGTGCGCTTTTGAGTGGCGATCGCTTGAGCAACAGCTTGTCGAACCTGAATCAGGTCATTTTGCATGTCTAGCACTGCCTGCTCCAGGATCTTCTCTGGATCTTCTGACTGGCTGACCAGACTATTGAGATTGGCGCGAACGACCCGTCCAATTCGGTCAAATAATCCCATCCTGAGACTCCGTTGATGCTTAAGGCAGGGCATTGACTCTATCGTATCGTACCTTTTTCAAGGGAGCCGTGCCTGATCGGGCACTTCAATCTTGAGTGCTAGCGCAGTGTTTGAGCGCTGGCGCCGTAAAGGATCTTGTGAAAGTGTGAAAGATCTCGTGAAAGATAGTGTCAACTTCCAGCGTGCCTTCGTTCATTTTGCGTGGGGTTCAATATAATAGTTCGTCATAATACTGAATTTCGTAACGTTCTGGCGCTTCAAGATCGGCGCGAATCTCACTGCAAACAAGGCTGACTGAACATGACAAACCATTGGGCGATCGCCATCGGTATCAATCAATATCGCCATTTCCAGCCTTTGAGCTATGCCGAGCGAGATGCCCAAAGCTTTCGAGATTTTTTGGTCAGAGAAGCAGGATTTTCTCCTAAACATTGCCTCCTGCTGACAGACAGCTCTCCCGCCATTGAGCAAACGGCCACCTATCCCAGCCGCGACATTATTCAGGCTTACATTGCTCAGCTCTGCCAAAAGCGACTTCAGCCAGGAGATTTTCTCTGGTGCTTTTTTAGCGGCTATGGCGTTCGGTTTGAGGGCAAAGACTATCTCATGCCTGCCGAAGGCAAACCGGATGCGATCGCGGAGACAGGCATTCCTATCGAGGCTTTGTTGGACACGTTTGCCGCTGCCCCGACCCCCAACATTTTATTGACTCTAGATGTAAACCGGAGCCAGAGCGTTCTGGCTGGAGAAGGGGTCGGCGACCAGACCATAGCGTTGGCAAAAAATCAGGGGCTAGCCGCTATTTTGTCTGCTCAGCCAGATCAGTTTTCCCATGAAACTCTAGCTTTGCGGCAGGGGCTGTTTACGGCTGCCGTGATTGAAGGAATGCGCTATCGGGGCTGTCTGTCGCTGGAATCTTTAGTGCAGTATTTGGGCGATCGCCTACCTGAACTGAGCGAGCACCACTGGCGACCCCGGCAAGATCCCTTTGCGGTAATTCCGGCTGAGAGAAAGCATCAGCTGCTTGTACCTGAGGCAGCGGCCACCACGTTAGGACGTGATTCGCTAGAGAATCGTTTGATTGGCGCAGCGACTCAAACTGTTTCCTCAGGTTTCGCGGCTCCTATGAGTTCGGCTTCCCCTTTAAGCCCGGTAGCGCACCCCCCTGATCCCTACACAGCTGCTTCCGATGCAGCGCTGCTAGAGCGATCGCTGGCGGCTCCTTTTCCGGGAGATCCGGGCGTGCCCTTACCCGCCACGATTCTGATGCCACAGCTCAAACGAGAGATAGCCCCGCCTGCTCAGGCGAGCCGTGAACTGGCTCAAGAGCCGATCGCTCCAGCAGCCAACCTCTCAGACTCTGAACGTGCGATCGATCCAGCCATTGATGCTAGATTCTGGCGACGGCTGGTGACTTGGGGCGGGGCGATCGCGGCATTGCTGCTGCTCTCGGTTGTGCTGCGCAACTGGCGACAGCTCACAGATGTCCCGGCTAATCCAGGTGCTGCATTAGAGGTGTCTCCTAATTCAGGCCAGCCTAGTGCTGCGATCGATTCCGCCTCTCCCTTGAGATCGGTGCAAATAGCCCTTGAGTCTGGACAGTACGAAGATGCCCGACAACAGCTTGAAGCCATGCCGCCAGAGGCGCAAGATGCCGCCTACTTAGATCTCTTAAAGCAGGCAAATCGCGGCATTTTGAGCGAAGCCCGCACCATTCTGAGCCGTTCTAGAGAGGCTTCTGCCGAAAACCAAGCCTCTGATTTTGCCGACGCGATCGCCAAAGCCCGCCAAATTAAGCTGGGTCAACCGCTGTTTGAAGAAGCGCATATGGATATCGATCGCTGGAGCATCGTCATGCTAGACATGGCGCAAGGAAGAGCCGATCGCCGAAACGGTAGCTCTACCCCCCTCGCAGCCAGCAACTACGGGGCTGCCATTGCCTCCGCTCAACTCGTTCCTAACGATAATCCGCAGATTTATGCCCAAGCCCAACAGGCGATCGCCCAATGGAGTCAGCTCATTTTAGATTTGGCCAACGAACGCGCTACCGAGGGAAACTATGATTTAGCGATCAAGGCAGCACAGCTAATTCCTGAAAACACCCCTAGCTATGAGGCCGCTCAAGAGGCCATTGCCCAGTGGAGCACGCAACTCTATTAGGATCGCGGATTAATTAGCCTGTAATAGTTTTTTGGAAGTGCCGCGCTCCGCGCGGCACTTCCAAAAAACTATTGGACTTTAATTTGATCCATGAGCTTTAGCATGAGAAATCTATCAATTCTAGAAAAGCATTCCCTATTCTTCAGGTCAGCCGTTAACATAGTAAGACTGTGAAAAATTTCGGTACTTTCAGTCATGGCTACTCCTAAGAAGAAAACCTCTAGCTCCAAGCGGGACAAGCGCAAGGCAACCTGGAAGCATAAGGCGGCCGTTGCAGCTCAAAAGGCGCTCTCCCTTGGCAAATCTGTCCTCACGAATCGTTCGACTGGCTTTGTTTACCCTC
This sequence comes from Oscillatoriophycideae cyanobacterium NC_groundwater_1537_Pr4_S-0.65um_50_18, assembly GCA_016208305.1. Taxonomy (GTDB): domain Bacteria; phylum Cyanobacteriota; class Cyanobacteriia; order Elainellales; family Elainellaceae; genus Drouetiella. The sequence goes on from JACQYI010000006.1 coordinate 671,203, forward strand.
AACCTGAGGTAGAAGAAGAAGAGTAGAGGTTTCCTAACGCTGTAGGCTGAACTCGCTCAACATTTAGGTATCTTGCGACAAGCTTGTCAAAGGCGCAGAGAAAAGGTTTTCTCTGCGCTTTAAGTGTTGAGTTCTTTAAGGATTGAAGTATTGTAAAGCAGTACGAAACCCTAGACACTACAGCTATAGTTGCAAGTATTTGATTTAAGCCATTTTTGTGGACGTGCTCCGTGTGCCTACAAATGTGAATACCGACTGTCCTAACAGTAATGGCGCTGCTAGGAAAATAAAGAAAATTGGGCGATCGATTCAGGTGAAGCAGCAGCTATGTAGAAATATCGCCAGTATTATTTCAGTAGGTTATCAGTATGGGTAAAGCCGTATCGCAGCTTTGCCAGTTCACACGTGTCCACTTTGCAGACTTGTTCTTCTGACAGACCTGTTTATCTTCTACACCTAACCGAGATCAACTTATGCTGGGCAAGTTCTTTCATAAACCCGACCCTGAGCTTCAACATCGTGTTCCACCAGGACAACACCTGACTCAAGGATTTCCCGTTCTCACCTATGGCGATACACCTACGGTTGCACCTGAAACCTGGGAGTTGAAGGTCTGGGGGTTGGCACAGCCCAAGACTTTTACATGGGCAGACTTCATGGCCATGCCGCAAAAAAATTTCACGGCAGACTTTCACTGCGTTACCACTTGGTCAAAGTTAGACGTGGAGTGGACGGGTGTAACGGTGACTGACTTTATGAAATATGTTGAGGTTGATCCCAAGGCCGTTCACATTATGGAGCATGCTTACGGCGGCTACACCACAAACATTGCCCTAGAGGATTTTTTGCGCGAAGAGAATTTCTTTGCTCACACCTTGTTTGGCGAACCTTTACCTGCCGATCACGGTGGGCCAATGCGCCTAATTGTGCCCCATCTTTACGCCTGGAAGGGTGCAAAATGGCTCAATGGCCTAGAGTTTCTTGAGCAGCCCGATCTTGGGTTTTGGGAGCGCAACGGCTACCACAAGCGAGGCGAACCTTGGGCAGAAGAGCGCTACAGCTCCCGATAATTCAATTCTCGATCGTTCGATAGTGAGTCCTTAGATTCAATAAACACCCAATAGTTTTTTGGAGGCGCGGCGCTTCCAAAAAACTATTACAGATTAATTAATTTGTAATTTCTAGCAAGCCTTTAAAACACGAGAGGTCTGGTCGCTGTGACCAGACCCTAAGAGGTTAGTTAATCGCACTCGGTATTGAAGAATAAGGTGGACAACGTAACCCACAGCACCCCTATCACTTAGGGAGATAATCCTTGCCTCTTTAGAAGGCCGCAGCTTTGGTGATTAGCGTTTCAGTCTCTCGGGAGATACAAGCTAGAGACTAGACCAAACGCTACTTCACTTACAAGATGATCAACATGATCAGGAAATATCTTGCCGCGATCGAATGCTGTGCTCGAACTAAGCGGGAGGCACAAGGCTTAAGTCGAGGAATGATTGGGTTTCAGAGACTATGTTGTGTGCCTGAATTAAAGTTATCATCCCCATCTGGCAAATTGGCTCTCTGTTTGCCAAAGTTAGCAATAGTTGGCAAATCTTTATCTTTATCTAGAGAAAAGAAGTAACCCTTCAGCCAGAGGCGCTGGGGCAAAAGGTCTTTACTCACGCAAGAGCGCCATCCATGTCTCTGGGCCGACTATGCCATCTGGCTCTAAGCTGAGATTGCGTTGCGCTGTTTTAACAGCTTCTTGAGTTTCTGCCCCAAAGACACCATCGATCGCACCCTTGAAAGCGCCGATCGCCTTCAGGCGTTCCTGTAGAGCATTCACAGCCGAGCCTCGCATTCCCATTCGCAAGATGGGTAACTCGACCTGCGCTGACGTGGGGGAGGCTGAGTCTGAGGGTTGGGGTGTTGCGGTCTGAGGGGCAGGGGTTTGAGGGGCGGGAGTCTGAGACGCAGGGGTCTGAGGGGCAGGGGTTTGAGGGGCGGGAGTCTGCGGCGTTGAAGAGGGCGCAGGAGTCTGCGGTGTTGAAGAGGGCGCAGGTGCTTGAGCAGTACCCGAAGCAGGCGATGCTGTAGGAGAAGGGAATGAGCTATTTGCTGATGCGGTGGGCGTAGGGAAAGGGTTACTCGCCGCAGGTCGGGGCGTAGAGACTGCGGTCGAAGTGGCGATCGCCCCATTGACAGACGAAGCCGCGCTAGGATTAGCAGCAGGCGGAGCGTTATTGGCAGCACTGACTTCAGGCGAAGACGGCAGTAGCTTAGCCCAAGTTTCGGAGCCAACGATCCCATCGGCCTGTAGGCCAGCCGCCTGCTGAAAAGCAGCGACAGCCCCCGCAGTGCTGTCTCGATAAAGGCCGTCGATCGCGCCTGTATAGAACCCTAGAAGTTTCAGCAAAGCCTGTAGATCAGAAACAGAATCGCCTTGGCTGCCCTGCTTCAAAATCGTGCGGTTTCCCGGAGAAGGCGCTGAGGCGGGTGCAGAAGTTTGATTTTCTCCAGTCTGCCCTGGGCCTTGAGCAAAGGCAGGACTCAGCCCAACTGATAGGAGCAAGGTCAGAGAGGCGATCGAGCCTGTGCGCACTAACTGAGTACATCCAAACTGAGAGCGCATAGCCTGAAAATGACCTGAAAAGAAGGGAAGCAATACCTGAGATATCATACGAAAAACTCGTGGGATGGGCTTGGGAGCGAGGTTCTAATCCGGGTGTGAAGGAAGACGGTTGATGCTAGTCGAGGGACGAGAAGAGTGATGCAGTGTTGCTGATTGTAGCCATGAATTCCATTTTGGCAACAGAGAAAGTGCGCTTGCCAAGATAAATTTCTGAGCTAAACAAAGCAATGCTCTATAGGCTCACAAACTATAGCTCACTGTTATTGTTTTGCAATAACTTCTTGTTTTGTAAGGCTTGTAACCCTGAAGCGTGTGTAGATTTTATTCAACGTTTGTCTCTGTAGAGACTTTACTTTTATAGAGGTTATGGATGGAGGCCACAAAAACTAACAGCGACTCAAGCCACTGCACCTCCATTACTTCAGGGTTTCTAGCGATTCACAGGCAATTTAGAGCTACTTATGTGCGATCGTCAATCTTTCCCAATGACTATCCGGATCATTTTTCGATTCCTTAAGGCTAATTCCTGATTATGCGCTACACATTGCTAAGCCGATTTCAAGGCAGTTTTCTGGGCGCAGCCCTTGGGGAAGTTTTTGCTGCTGATCGAGACGCTTCAGATCTTCAAAGTTCGGCTCGCCCTAGCTGGGGCAAAGTCGCGATCGCCCAAATGGATGCTTTAACAAACGGTCATGCTTCTCCATCCCCTGAGCTGACTCAGCAGCTACCACAGCCCATTTCGGCGGCAGGGGTGGCAATCGCGCTGTTGCCCTTAGCCCTTTTCTATCATGAAGATGCTGAGCAGTTTAGCCAGCAAGCGCAGCAGCGGCTTGTCCAGTGGCAATTGCCAATTGAGACAGGTATGGGCGGACTTGTGCTTGGACAATCAATAGGGGTAATCTTGCGAGAACAATGTCAGCCCCTTGAACTCATTCCTCGCCTTTTGGCAAGCTTAGATCAGCACCCGCAGCCATCTGTTTTGGCAAGACAGTTAACTCAGGTACAGGAATGGCTGACTGAGGATGCGATCGCCAGCCGATTTTCAGTCCATAAACTTTTTGCAGATGCCATTGCCAACCCTAGAGAGCTAGCCTTGATGGAGACAGCACCAATTGCGCTGGCACTCTATGCCTTTCTCAGCACGCCAGAAGCGTTTAGCCTGTCTCTGCTGCGCGTGGCTCAGCTTTTTCACGGATTCGACACTCACGGACTTAACAGCCATCATTTGGGTATCTGGCCACTGGCAGCTTGCCTGACTGGCGCATTGTCGGGTGCATACAATGGAAGAGCAGGTCTACCTCAAGACTGGCGCAATAGGCTTCGATCTGAGCCAGAGCCTCCTGACTCAAAAAATCCCGCTTCAGAACATCTTGTTTTAGAAAATCGCTCGTATCTCACCCTTCTGTGGGAGGTGGAATCTGAGACGGAGCTTCTAGAGTATGTCCACAGGTTCATAGCAGCCTGGTCAGGAATGCATAACCCGATACAGCACTCTTTACCCCCCAAAACCTTAGTCACCCTTGCAGCTCCTCAGATCATTCGACCCGGATCAAGGCTGGGTTAGACCATTGATCCTATAGGAAGACAGCTCCATTACACTAAGACAGAGAAATAATAAGGCAGAGAAACAGCTGATGCTCAGCTTTTTAACCCATCCTCCATCCGCAATGGGGCTTTAAGAAAGCATGCCTCCAAGGGAGATGACCTTAAGCGGGGACATCTATAGCCAAAGCAATATAGCCAAAACAATGCGGCTAGTAGAATGCTCTAAAGCGTTCCTTTGTCAGGTTTTTCGACAGGCTGGGGGTTCCCGGTGGTTAACTTCGGTATTGCAACTTAGTGCAGCTTAATGAAATCCTTTCGATCGTTAACCCAGCGGATTAGGCAATTGCGGCAGAGAAATCTCTCCTCAGAAAATTTTGCTGAACCTACACCGTTTAATCACTTGACGATTAATCAATTAACCATTAGCCAACTCCTTAAACGTCTCGTCAAACAGGCATTGCACTATGGAGAGAAAGCTCAAAGCTATCTGCATCGAGACTTTTTAGCCTCTGCACTGCGACCCAACCCGCATCGTCGTAAAATGCGCCCCAACGAACGGGTGCGATCGCGGGTCTTGCTCCTCATTGCCATCCTTTCTCTCACAAGCGCGATCGGCTATCAGCTCTATAACGAGCCGCAGCTTGATGTCGGCACGATCGCTCCCCAAACTCTCAGAGCTACAGCTTCCGTCAGGGTTGTAGATACCAAGACAACCGATGCAAACCGAAAGGCCGCGCGGGTTGCAGCTATTCCAGTGCTGGCGCTTGATCAAGGGGTTAATCAAGACATTTATCGATCGCTGCAACGAACGCTAGATCGAGGCAATGAACTGCGCCAAACCGCAGGCCCTTTCCCCTTTTTAGAAACTTCGGTGCTGTCTACAACAACGCAGCGTTTTTTGCGCAAAGCAGAAGAATGGGATTGGCGATCGGCAACTGCTGCCGTTGAGGAAGCGGCTTCTATTTCTATGAAGCAACCCACAGCCTCTGCAACCAGTGCCCAAACTCCGCCTAAAGCAGCCAATCCATCTTTACAAATTGCCATCATTGAACTTCAGAACTATCGACGCGTTTCCTCTTTAGAGGATTTTTCTGTCTTGAGAGAGGCGGTAAATCGAGCACGTCGCCGCTACGACAGTGCAGTCGCCAATCTCTTAGCCGACCCCGTCAACAAAGCTGATGCGCTCTATGATGCCAGCCTGCTGAATTTGACAGACGATGAATGGGTAAATATGCAGACTTCTACCCGCACCGTATTAGAAAGAATTTTGCGGCAGGGTGTAGCGGCAGGATTGCCCAAATCTTTATTGAAAGGGGCAGTGAAAGCTCAGATGGAAGAAATTATGCCGCCTGATACTGCAAATCTGGCGGTTCGCATTCTGATGGGGGTACTCAGACCCAACCTGGTTCAAGATCCAGAGCAAACGAAGCGACTCGCCGAACAGGCCGCGCAAGCGGTGCAGGATGTAGTGGTTGAGATTCGTCAGGGTGAGGTGATTGTGGAGGCGGGGCAGCCCATTACCCAAGAGAATTTTGTCCTGCTGGACTACTTTCATATGAGTCGTCGCCGCATCAATGGCGTTGGGTTATTGGGGTTTGGCAGTCTGGTCAGCGGAGCCGTATGGATCTTCTTATGGGTAGAGCGGCGATTTCATCCGGGGTTGCGCCATCGAGATCACCTTTTGGTGTTGCTATTGACGTTGAGTGCCCCTCTGGCAATGGCTCTCAATGTTCCGGTGATTAATCTGCCCGCAGTGGGTTTGCTCGTAGGAAGCTTTTATGGCTCGGCTCTAGGGGGCATTACAGTCCTACTGCTCAGCATCATTTTGCCGATCGGTATGGAGGTTTCTTGGACAAGCTTTATTGCCAGTACGGTGGGGGGTCTGCTGGGTGCCGTCATTGCTGGGCGATCGCGCTCTAGGGAAGAACTGGCAATCCTGGGGGTATTCATTGGCATTACGCAAGGAGCAGTCTATCTAGTTCTGACGCTAATGCTGAGCACCACAAGCACTCCCGTTTGGTACATTGTGCTGACGACGACTGCTTTGCAAAGCCTTATGGCGATCGCTTGGAGTGTAGTTGCCTTGGGCATTAGCCCCTACCTAGAGCACCTATTTGACCTGATTACACCCATGCGGCTGGCCGAACTTTCTAGCCCTAATCGTCCGCTCCTCAAGCGATTGGCCGCAGAAGCCCCTGGCACCTTTCAGCACACGCTGTTTGTGGCAACCTTGGCTGAAGCAGCCGCCCGTGCCCTGGGCTGCAATGTAGAACTGGTGCGAACGGGGACGCTATATCATGACATCGGCAAAATGCATGACCCCCAAGGCTTTATCGAAAACCAGATGGGTGGTGTGAATAAGCATGATGAAATTGACAATCCTTGGGAGAGCACAGCACTGATCAAAAAGCATGTGAGCGAAGGCATTGTGATGGCTCGCAAATACCGATTGCCCAAAGCCATTGAGGCTTTTATTCCTGAGCATCAAGGCACAATGTCGATCGCTTATTTTCATCACCAAGCCCAACAGCTTGCCCAGGCCGACCCCACGATCGTTTTGGATGAGGCTTACTTTCGCTACAAAGGCCCCATTCCCCAGAGTCGGGAAACTGCGATCGTGATGCTGGCTGATTCTTGTGAGGCTGCTTTGCGCACATTAAAGGATGCCAGTTCTGAAGATGCTTTGGCTATGGTCAACCGCATTCTTCGGGCACGCTGGCAAGATGATCAGCTCGTGGATTCTGGGCTGTCGCGAGCAGATATGACTCGGATTGCTGAGATCTTTGTTCAAGTGTGGCTTCAGTTTAACCACCAACGCATTCCTTACCCCAAGGCAATGCTGCCTGCACCCGCAGCGCCCTCTTCATAAAAACCTCATCCTAGATTTGCGGCCAGTCTAGTTTTACCTAGTGGCTCTGCGCAAATGCTGGCGAGTGCCATTCTGAGGCCCAGCCCAAATGCTGTTGACCATCCGCCCAAAGGTCAGGGGACGATCGCCCGTTGCTAAAAGCGTTTGACCCGCATTATCAACTGCGTAAAGCGGCCAATTGCCATCCCCCATCATGCCCGCTTGAAACAGCACGCGATCGGGATAGCTTTGGCTCCAGCCCAACAAAATGGCATTGCTATAACTCACCTCTGAGGGGGTAAGCGTGTGAACCTGATTCGATCGCTGCTCCCAAACCACGCCAAAATCTGAGGCAATATCACTACCAAAGAAAGACTCAAATTCGCGTGCCAGCAGGCGATCGCCCGTTTCTGACCAAGCCACCGGAATCAGCATTGCAATCATGCCAGGTTGGTCGGTTTCGGTAATCTCCTCAGCCCAGGGGCAATGGGCAAAGGGATTATCGGCAAAAGGCGACGAGGCCGCAACATTTTGTAGGCTGCCCGTCTTCAAGTTTTCTACAAAGAGAATGCTGCTAATTCGGCTCCGCGTAGAGTCGCTCGAAAGCTTCATTTGAATACGGCTATAGGCAGCATATTGACCATCGGGAGACAAAAGCGACTGACTGCGGTAGAAGCGAGTCAGTGGCGTAGAAACCGATCGCCCTTCCGATAGCATTGACATCACCCATCCCCAAGGCACAGGATGCGGGCTACCCAGTGGATCGCGTTGAGCAGGCTGAGAAATCATAGTGCAGGCACAATAAGCGAGAGATTAATAGCGATAGAAAATACAAAAAACTTTCTCAATCAACGGCTTAAGCAGAGGGGCGATCGCCCAGGCCATCTAGCCCAGGCCATCTAGCCCAGGCCATCTAGCTCAGGACATTTAACCAGTACGCTGCAAACCGTGATGATGCACCTCAAGTCACTTCAGCCGATGCCACACCTGACTTATCTACATCCAACTCATCACGATGTCTGACTTTATCTAGATATAGCAATTAGCAAAACCGATAAAGCACCATCCGAAGAGAGAACTTGAACAAGGGCTAATCAAACCTCGACGTTGCTTAATCCGGGCTGAATCCAGCTAATTTATTTTGAGAGCTACGCAGAACGCACATCTCAAAATAAATTTCACAGATCAGACAGCAGCGCCCAAGGCCCTGTCGATTGCTATCTTGGCTTAAAAGCTAAGCCTAAAAGCGCATGAGGCTCCAGGATTAATTAGCGGAATTGACCTAATGGTGTATCACAGAACCCAGCGATCGTTTCAATAATTTCTGCTGACTTCGCTAATCTTAATTAAGACGGTCAGATTTTGTGGCAAGCTAACATGGCATCTGGAGGTAAGCATATGACCCCATCTCTAACGCCCCAACCCTCAACTTCTCCCAAGCAGAAATCGCCTCGGTCTTCTGGCTGGGGCTTTCTGGTCTTCATTTTTCGCCTGCTGCTGCTGGGGGTAGGCGGCAGCTTTGCGGCTCTGGCCGGGGTAGCAATCGCGCAATTTTATCCTGCCGCCAAAACGCAAGAGCCGCCGCTCGTGGAGAAAGTGGTTCAAAGCTCTCGCACGCTTTGGACAGAGCTACAGCAGGTGCCAACCACATTGGGTTTAGCTCCGCCAACAGTTTCACCGAGCGCTCTGCCCGCCAGTCCTGCTGCCAGCCCAACATTAAATGCAGCACCCCAGTTAGCCGAAGCCGATAAACAGCGGCTTCAGGCAGAGGTAACTCAGCTCCAGGCAGAATTGGCTCAGCTCCGCGATCGCCCTCAGATGGCAGAAGATGAACGCGCCAAGCAGGCTGCCGCATTAGAAGAGCGCATTCGTACCCTTCAGCAACAGCTCGATCCGGCTGCGTTTACTGTGCCTATGGTGGCACCCAATGCCGGACAGACTGGAGGACAGACCGGAGTACCGCCTGCTACTAGCCGGGTTTCGGGCAGAGATACGCTCATGGTGACTTTGCCGACGGGTGCTTTGTTTGGGGATGCGCCAGCGGGCGAACAAACAGTGCTTCAGCCCAACTCACAGGTGATTTTAGACAGCATTTTGACTGATCTTCAGCGCTATCCCGGTGCGACGATTCGCGTGGCCGCCCATAGCGACAATCAAGGCTCTGAAGCAGGCGATCGCGCCCGTACCTTTGAGCAAGCCACTGCTGTTGAGCAATATCTATCCAGTAAGCTTGGGAAAGACTACTACTGGACAGTGACAGGATACGGCCATAGCAAACCCCTCGTAGATGACAGCACCGATGTGGGTCGTCAGCGCAACCGTCGCGTTGAGGTCATTATTGAACCCCGTCGCTAACGTTTTGTCAGGTTTTGCTGGGGGGAGGCTCTAGCCACAAAGCTTTTAATGGAACCCTTTTTGACAGGTCACAACCCGATCGCTTGCCTTTGCCAAGGAAAATCACCCGATGAAAATTGTTTTTCTGGGAACCCCTCAGTTTGCTGTGCCTAGCTTGGAACGTTTGATCCGGCAGGAGGATTTTGAGGTGGTTGCTGTGGTGACGCAGCCTGACAAACGGAGAGGGCGAGGCAGTGAACTCATGCCTTCTGCGGTCAAAAGTGCTGCCCTCCTTCATGATTTGCCCGTGTGGCAGCCCCGACGCATCAAAAAAGATGTGGAAGTGCTGGCTCAACTGCGTGCCGCTCAAGCCGATGCCTTTGTGGTGGTGGCCTACGGCCAGATTCTTTCGCAGGAAATTCTGGACATGCCCCGTCTGGGCTGCATCAATGCTCATGGCTCTCTGTTGCCCCAATACCGAGGAGCCGCACCGATTCAGTGGAGCCTGTATCATGGCGAATTGCAGACGGGCATTACCACCATGCTGATGGATGCAGGCATGGACACAGGCGCGATGCTACTGAAATCAACCATCCCGATCGCCCTATTGGACAATGCGCTTGATCTGGCAAAAACCCTATCGGTAGCCGCTGCTGATCTCTTGGTGGAGACGCTGCTGGGCTTGCAGCAAGGCCGCTTGCAGCCGATACCGCAAGACAATACCCAGGCAACTTACGCACCCCTCATCCAAAAAGCCGACTATCTACTAGATTGGGCCAAACCTGCGATCGCACTTCACAATCAAATTCGCGGCTTTTATCCAAACTGCTTCACAACTCTCCGCGCTCAGTCGCTCAAAGTGACCGCAACCATTCCTCTCGGACATCCGGTGGCAGTTTCTGGATCAAGCGAACCAGAACGATCGGCTATGCCAGAGATTTTGCCCATAGAGCAGCAGAAACCTGGAACAGTCATCGGTTTGCTCAAAGGGCAAGGAGCCGTAATTCAGACGGGCGACGGACAGCTCTTGTTAAAAGAAGCTCAGTTGGCTGGAAAGCGATCGCAATCTGGCTGGGATTTTGCCAATGGCGCTCGGCTGCAAGTGGGGGAAGTTTTGGGTGAGTAGAAAGCTGGCAGATAATGTTCTGGGCGTACAGTACTCTTTTCAAAAAGTAAATACCCTATTCGTGATTCCCCGATTGGCTGTAGGTTAGAGCATAGTCCCGTCGGACTGACGCCCCCTTCTTTCATCGCTTTTCCTACATGGACACGATCGCATCGCCTCTGATTCAAGAGTCTTCATTTCAGCAAGCCAAAAAACGCTTCCTTAAGTCGATTTCAGGCAGGGTTGGGCTGGTACTAACGATCGCTATTGTCCTTTTAGCGCTGCTGGCTCCCGTTTTGCGGCCTTTCGATCCAGCAACGGCTCGCGATTTTGCGGCGCGGCTACAGCCGCCCAGTCTGGGTCATTGGTTTGGCACCGATGGGCTGGGGCGCGACATGCTGAGTTTGGTGTGGTATGGAATTCGGGTATCGCTGTTGGTCAGCCTTGTATCGGTCATCCTGGGACTGCTGATCGGCACGTTTTTCGGCCTCATTGCCGGGTATTTCAGGGGCTGGCTGGAGCGTGTGATTGGCTGGATGACTGATATTTTGCTGGCTTTTCCTTCTATTTTGCTGGCGATCGCCATCGCTACCGTGATTGGAGCCAGCCTGCAAAGCGTCATGATTGCCGTGGGGGTGGTAGAAATTCCCAAATTCATTCGTCTGACCCGCAGCATGGTGCTGTCTTTGCGAGAGCAGGGCTTTGTTCAGACGGTGCGTGCCTTTGGCGCTAAGCCGGGACGAATTATTTTTAACCATATTCTGCCCTCTAGCCTCGCGCCGATCGTAGTGCAGTCTACTTTATCGATCGGGACGGCCACCCTTGAGGCGGCAGGGCTAGGATTCTTAGGGCTAGGGGCAAAACCGCCCACGCCTGAGCTAGGCACAATGTTGTCCGATTCTTTCACCAACGGCTATGCGCTCTCAGCACCTTGGACTATTTTGATGCCAGGTTTAATGATCACGCTGATTGTGCTGGCCTTTAACCTTCTGGGAGATGGACTGCGCGATAGTCTTGACCCCAGAGGCAATCGTTGACTCAGAAATAGACGCTTGCCCAAGACCCTTTGCCCGAATGAAGCATTGAGGGTCAAACGGGCTGAAATATGTCTCATCTGTGACATCAGAGAGGCCATTGGCTACGGAATCTCTCGCTGTTTGTCTATGCGATCGATAGGAAGTCTAGAGGATTTCGAAGACTTTATAAACAAACGTCAAGATTCCTTTTAATTTATAAATCTTTGCAGAGATTGTCCCTGTTTTAGGGGGGTAACGATCAGGGACATCAAATATGTCAATTTGTAAAAATTATTCAATACTGTCCATTTTATTTGCTGATAGATGAGCGTGAAAAGCAGACGGATAAAGGATTTGCATTTTGAATTATTGTAAACCTGGGTGAAATTCGATCGGATTCCAGCCCTATAATGCTCGTCAGTACCTCCCCAAGTCGTTAACGTTGTTCTGAACATTCTTAGAGTTAATCTGAGGCTGTGAAGAGGCGGCTAACCGCAAATCGTTTTTTCGAGAGCTAGGGTAGGCTTCAGACTGATCGACGCTCCCCCCTGAGTCTGAAGCTTGCTTGGTCAATCGCTATCATCTGATGCGCTATTTAGAAAAACGCTGCGGGCTCAGACGCTAAAACTAGGCAACTTGGGTATGGAATTTATCTCGTCCTTGTCTAGAGAGAGGAGAGTCTCGAATGACAACTACCCCACGGGGGCAGTCGGAAAAGGTAAAAGTTGTGGTTGATAGAGATCCGGTACCTACTTCTTTTGAGAAGTGGTCACAGCCCGGACATTTCGATCGCACGCTAGCTAAAGGTCCGAAAACAACGACCTGGATCTGGAACCTTCACGCTGATGCCCACGATTTTGATAGCCATACCAGTGATCTAGAAGACATATCCCGTAAGATTTTCAGCGCTCACTTTGGTCATTTGGCCGTTGTGTTTGTCTGGCTCAGCGGCATGTATTTTCATGGCGCTAAATTTTCAAACTATGAATCTTGGCTGGCTGACCCCCTGAGCATTAAACCTAGTGCTCAAGTGGTTTGGCCGATCGTTGGTCAAGAAATTTTGAATGCAGATGTAGGCGGCGGCTTCCACGGAATTCAGATTACTTCTGGGTTGTTTCAACTGTGGCGGGCTTCCGGGTTCACCAATACTTATCAGCTTTACTGCACCGCAATTGGCGGTCTAGTGATGGCAGGTTTGATGCTGTTTGCTGGCTGGTTCCACTACCACAAGGCTGCTCCAAAACTGGAGTGGTTCCAGAACGTGGAATCGATGATGAACCACCACCTGGCTGGATTGCTAGGTCTGGGTTGTCTCGGTTGGGCAGGGCACCAAATCCATGTCTCACTACCCATTAACAAGCTGCTGGATGCGGGCGTTGCCATTAAGGACATTCCGCTGCCGCATGAGTTCATTCTCAATCCCAGCTTGATGACCGATCTCTATCCCAGCGTTGATTGGGGTATCCCTAGCGGCGTGATTCCCTTCTTCACTTTGAATTGGGGCGCGTATGCTGATTTCCTCACCTTCAAGGGTGGTTTGAATCCGGTAACGGGTGGTCTGTGGCTCTCTGATACGGCGCATCACCATTTGGCTTTGGCGGTGCTGTTTATCATCGCGGGTCATATGTACCGCACAAACTGGGGCATCGGCCACAGCATGAAGCAGATCCTCGAAGCGCACAAGGGGCCGTTTACGGGTGAAGGTCACAAGGGTCTCTACGAAATCTTGACGACCTCCTGGCATGCTCAGCTAGCCATTAACTTGGCGCTGCTTGGCTCAGTCACTATCATCGTGGCTCAGCACATGTACTCTATGCCGCCCTATCCTTACCTGGCTACTGATTACCCCACCCAGCTCTCGCTGTATACCCACCACATGTGGATTGGCGGCTTCTTGGTTGTGGGTGCGGCAGCTCATGGCGCGATCTTCATGGTGCGGGATTACGATCCGGCTCAAAACGTCAACAACTTGCTCGATCGCGTTCTGCGTCAGCGAGATGCGCTGATTTCTCACCTCAACTGGGTTTGTATCTTCTTGGGCTTCCATAGCTTTGGTCTATACATTCACAACGACACAATGAGTGCTTTAGGTCGCCCCCAAGATATGTTCTCGGATACGGCGATTCAGCTTCAACCTGTGTTTGCTCAGTGGATTCAAAACCTCCATACCCTGGCTCCAGGCGCGACGGCTCCCAATGCGATCGCCCCTGCTAGCTATGCCTTTGGTGGCGGTGTGGTGGCTGTAGGCGGTAAGGTTGCCATGATGCCGATTGCCCTAGGCACGGCAGATTTCATGGTTCACCATATCCATGCCTTCACGATTCACGTTACGGTACTGATTTTGCTGAAGGGTGTGCTGTATGCTCGCAGCTCTCGTCTGATCCCAGACAAGGCTAATTTGGGCTTCCGCTTCCCTTGCGATGGCCCTGGTCGGGGCGGCACCTGCCAGGTTTCTGGTTGGGATCACGTCTTCCTGGGTCTATTCTGGATGTACAACGCTATCTCGATTGTGATTTTCCACTTCAGCTGGAAGATGCAGTCGGATGTGTGGGGTACGGTTGGCTCTGACGGCACAGTGACGCACATTACGGGCGGTAACTTTGCTCAAAGCGCTATCACAATTAACGGCTGGCTGCGTGACTTCCTCTGGGCACAGGCTGCTCAAGTGATTGGCTCCTATGGGTCTGCACTTTCGGCATATGGTCTGATGTTCTTGGGCGCGCATTTCGTCTGGGCGTTTAGCCTGATGTTCTTGTTCAGCGGTCGGGGCTATTGGCAAGAGCTGATTGAATCGATCGTTTGGGCACATAGCAAGCTAAAAGTGGCTCCTGCTATTCAACCCCGTGCTCTGAGCATCACTCAGGGTCGTGCTGTGGGGGTTGCCCACTTCTTGCTTGGAGGAATTGCGACCACCTGGGCGTTCTTCCTGGCTCGGATTATTGCAGTAGGCTAGCGTTGGTTTGGCGCTGATTTTCTCTCTAGATTGTGTGGGCATGGGTTTGCCTATGCCCCTTACTCAACTTCAAGAGAGAAGCGGCGAGAAGCGATCGCTAATTGAGAACTTCAATTAGGACTTATGGCAACAAAATTCCCAAAATTTAGCCAGGATTTGGCTCAGGATCCGACCACGCGTCGGATCTGGTATGGGATTGCCACGGCTCACGACTTTGAAAGCCACGACGGCATGACGGAAGAGAATCTTTACCAAAAGATTTTTGCTTCCCACTTTGGTCATCTGGCAATCATCTTCCTGTGGACTTCCGGCAACCTATTCCACGTCGCCTGGCAAGGTAACTTTGAACAGTGGATTAAAGACCCTCTAAACGTTCGTCCGATCGCCCATGCGATCTGGGATCCTCATTTCGGTCAAGCGGCGGTAGATGCCTTCACCCGTGCAGGTGCTTCTAGCCCCGTCAACATTGCTTACTCTGGTGTTTACCACTGGTGGTACACCCAGGGCATGCGAACCAATGCTGACCTGTACCAAGGCTCCATCTTCTTGTTGTTCTTGGCGGCAGTCATGCTGTTTGCGGGCTGGCTACACCTTCAGCCTAAGTTCCGTCCCAGCTTGTCCTGGTTCAAGAACGCTGAGTCTCGCCTCAACCACCACTTGGCTGGTTTGTTTGGCGTTAGCTCTTTGGCTTGGACGGGGCACATGGTTCACGTTGCCATTCCCGAATCTCGCGGTGTGCATGTGGGCTGGGATAACTTCCTGTCTGTGAAGCCTCACCCTGCTGGTTTGATGCCTTTCTTTACTGGCAACTGGGGCGTTTATGCAGAAAACCCAGATGCGGCAGGTCACATTTTTGGTACCTCTCAGGGTGCCGGAACTGCGATCCTCACTTTCTTGGGTGGTTTCCATCCTCAGACTGAGTCGCTGTGGTTGACGGATATTGCGCATCACCATCTGGCGATCGCAGTACTGTTCATCATTGCGGGTCACATGTACCGTACCAACTTTGGTATTGGTCACAGCATCAAAGAGATGTTGGACTCCAAGAAAGGTCTACTAAGCGGCAAGAGTGAAGGTCAGTTCAACCTGCCTCACCAAGGCTTGTATGACACGATGAACAACTCGCTGCACTTCCAGCTGGCATTTGCGCTCGCAGCTTTGGGCGTAATTACTTCGCTGGTGGCACAGCACATGTACGCCTTGCCTCCCTATGCTTTCATAGCACGGGATTACACGACTCAGGCGGCGCTTTACACCCATCACCAGTACATTGCTGGTTTTATTATGGTGGGGGCGTTTGCTCACGGCGCGATCTTCTTGGTGCGGGATTATGATCCGGCTCAGAACAAGGGCAATGTGCTCGATCGCGTTCTAAACCACAAAGAAGCTATCATCTCTCACTTGAGCTGGGTTTCTTTGTTCCTCGGCTTCCACACCTTAGGTATCTACGTCCACAACGACGTCATGCAAGCCTTTGGTACACCTGAGAAGCAAATCTTGATTGAGCCTGTGTTCGCACAGTTCATCCAGGCTTCTCATGGCAAGCTGCTGTACGGCTTTGATACATTGCTCTCAAACCCTGACAGCATTGCTTCGACGGCTTGGCCAAATCACGGTAACGTGTGGCTAGCTGGCTGGCTTGATGCCATTAACAGCGGCAAGAACTCCCTGTTCTTGACCATTGGACCTGGCGACTTCTTGGTTCACCATGCGATCGCTCTAGGACTGCACACCACCACTCTGATCTTGGTCAAGGGTGCGTTGGATGCTCGTGGTTCTAAGCTGATGCCCGATAAGAAAGACTTCGGTTATGCCTTCCCTTGCGATGGTCCGGGTCGTGGCGGTACTTGCGATATCTCTGCTTGGGATTCCTTCTATCTCGCCATGTTCTGGATGCTAAACACCTTGGGCTGGGTTACTTTCTACTGGCATTGGAAGCACCTGGCAGTCTGGAGCGGCAACGTGGCTCAGTTTAATGAGTCTTCAGTGACGATCATGGGCTGGCTGCGGGATTATCTCTGGCTCAACTCTTCGCAGTTGATCAACGGTTATAACCCCTACGGCATGAATAACCTGGCGGTTTGGGCTTGGATGTTCCTCTTTGGACACCTGGTTTGGGCAACGGGCTTCATGTTCCTGATCTCCTGGAGAGGCTACTGGCAAGAGTTGATCGAGACGATTGTTTGGGCACATGAGCGCACACCGCTAGCGAACTTGGTTCGCTGGAAGGACAAGCCTGTTGCAATGTCGATCGTTCAAGGGCGTGTGGTTGGTCTAGCTCACTTCACCGTTGGCTATGTCTTAACCTATGCAGCTTTCTTGATTGCTTCAACAGCAAGTCGTTACGGTTGATCTGCGTTAGATAGGTAATTCAAATCCCCTGCACCTCTGCAGGGGATTTTTTTATAGGGCTACTCTCAACTTTGACAGCCATTGCCCCTTTGCTGAAGACATTTTGGATACTGCCCCTTTCTGTACCCTGCAAAATAGACCCTTGCGTGAAACGAGGGACGCCCTTAAAAAAGTATTCATTGCAAAAGTATTCTTGCAAAAGTCCTAGGTTCTGATAACCCAGCTCAGCCACCCAGCCCAGCAGATACTTGACAAAGCTCTATAGATCGCAAATTAGGGTTTTGTGGCGCGCGAAGCGCCTTTGAAATCCAGCTTTTAGAAAAAATAGGAGAGCTTTGCGATCTACTGAGGGTCGCAAATATAGCAGGCTCGCAAAAGGGATAGCTGTCCTAAAATTTTCCCTATGCACATCCACAAAAATGCCCCATGCGTCATAGCTATCGATGCTAAAGATTCCTTTGAACCCGGTATAGCGATCGGTTCAAAGGAATCTTAGGTTGTATTAAGCTGGCGTGATCTTGAGGGATGTTTAGATGAACTTGAAGTCGGCGGAGAGTTTTACATTGGTCGAGTCTTGAACAATACCAATCCGATCTCTCTTGCCAAAAGCATCCGTGTAGTAAATTTCGGTATCCTTAGCGCTAGAGCCAATACCGCCGACCGAAGTGTATTTCAGATCGTATTTATTGATGTTGCCTTTAACCTCGATCCAATCATTAACTTGGTTCCAGTCTTGGATAACTGCATAGCCATCTCCGGTTTCAAAATAGGAGACACCCCAAGAGCCACCCAGTACGAAGTAGTCACTTCCTGAACCACCCGTTAGCTTATCAAACTGTGAGGCATTGCTTAAGGTCGTGCCATAACCATTGAGGCGATCGTTACCATCTCCCCCAACAAGGCGATCGTTGCCAAATCCGCCAATGAGGCTATCGTTGCCGCTGCCACCGCTTAGGGTGTCGTTGCCGCTACCGGATTCAATTTGATTATTTGCCGCACTACCAATGATGTTATCGTTACCGGCTCCTGTAACAATCGACTCAAAGTTGAGAATTTGTTCGTTATAAAAACCGGGGAAAGACGCAACGCCTGTTGCAAGGTTGTAGGTGCCGCCGCCACTCCAGTAGCTGTAATCAACGGTATCTACGCCTACACCCCCATCCATATAGTCTTGGCCACCCGCACCGCTGACGGTGTCGTTGCCATAGCCCGCTTCAATGCGGTTGTTGCTTTCATTGCCGACAATATTATCGTTACCGGCTCCTGTAACAATCGACTCAAAGTTAAGAATTTGCTCGTTATAAAAACCGGGGAAAGACGCAACGCCTGTTGCAAGGTTATAGGTACCGCCACCGTTCCAGTAGCTGTAATCTACAGTATCTACGCCTGCACCCCCATCCATGTAATCTTGGCCACCTGCACCGCTGACGGTGTCGTTACCATAGCCCGCTTCAATGCGGTTGTTGCTTTCATTGCCAACAATATTATCGTCACCTGAGCCTGTAATAATTGACTCAAAGTTAAGAATTTGCTCGTTATAAAAACCGGGGAAAGACGCAACGCCTGTTGCAAGATTATAGGTACCGCCACCGTTCCAGTAGCTGTAATCTACAGTATCTACGCCTGCACCCCCATCCATGTAATCTTGCCCACCGCCCCCGCTAATGGTGTCATCACCTTGCTCACCTAAAATTCGGTCTTCGCCTTCTCCACCATAGAGAGCATCATTGCCGTCATAACCATAGATTGAATCGTTGCCATTGCCACCATAAACCGTGTCATTTCCTGTCCAAGCATCTACATAGTCGTTTCCTTCACCTGCGCTAACGTAGTCATCGCCACTATTTGCATAGATGGTGTCATTAGCTGCTGTACCAGGAAGATAGTCGTTGTAGATCGTTCCGTTAATAATAGCCATTGAAGTGTTCCTGAGTGCTTTGTTGGGTTGGTATCGGCTCAGTGCGTCTGTGCCTCTTGAACCGTTATGAACATATCTAGAGCACCGAGAGGAATTATGCAAAGGCACCGGAATTTGTGAACGCCAAGAGCAGGTAAAATAGTATGCATGGACTATTCGATCGCCCTAACGACCCTAAAGCAAGCCGACCCAATCTTGGGTGAGGTGATCGATCGCATCGGGGACTGCACCTTAGGTCAAGAGCCCCGCCAAGGCGAGCTGCTGGATGCTTTGGCAGAGTCGATTATTTATCAACAGCTTTCGGGCAAGGCCGCTGCTGCCATTCACCGTCGCTTTCTGCTGCTTTACCCTGAACTCCCGTTCCTGACCACAGACGCGATTCTCAACACTTCTGATGAGGCATTGCGGGGTGTTGGCTTGTCTCGTTCTAAGGTGTTGTACATCAAGGATCTTGCCCAAAGAATTCAGCTTGGACTGCCGACCGTTGCTCAGCTCGAAGCCTTAACTGACGAAGAAATTATTCGCCTCTTAACGCAGGTAAAAGGTATCGGGCGCTGGACGGCGCAAATGCTGCTGATTTTTCGGATGCACCGTTGGGATGTGTTGCCTGTAGATGATTTGGGCATTCGCACCGCTATTCGCAACCTTTATCGCCTGGAAGATTTGCCCGATAAAAAAACGACCGAGCGCATCGGCCAAGCCTGGAAGCCCTACCAAACGATCGCCTCCTGGTATTTATGGCGAAGTCTCGATCCATAACATCATCAACATCATTACAATTCGTTAAGGGACATTTTTTGTCAGCTCACATCTTGCACCTTTCTCAATTTGTAAGATTTGCAAGATATGCGTCAGAACATTTGCCCCTTTTCATAGCAGCCTTCCATAGAGCACAGCATGTCTTCAAAGAATTGGTGGTCAAACCTTCTGCCGTCCATGCCTGCCTCTGCTTTTGGGGCAGAGCCTATTGCAGCAGCCTCAACGGGTGGCGCATTGGTGCAAATTGAGCAACTCAGCAAGCTGTACCAGGAGGGAGAATTGCAGCGTGCTGTTTTGCGAGAGGTTGACCTAACATTTCAGCCTGGAGAATTTGTGGTGCTGCTGGGGCATAGCGGCAGTGGCAAAAGCACCTTGCTGAACTTAATTAGCGGTATTGATCAGCCATCCTCTGGAGTGATTCGGGTGAACGGCGTAGCGATTACAGCATTGGACGAGCGATCGCGCACGCTGCTCCGGCGCGACCAAATTGGCTTTGTGTTTCAGTTTTTTAATCTGATTCCAACCCTGACGGTTTTGGAAAATGTCACTTTGCCTCAAGAGCTAGCCGGTATCTCTTTTGCGGCAGCAGAGAAGACCGCTTTGGATTTGCTTAACCAGGTGGGCTTGGCCGATCGCGCCCTTACCTTTCCCGACAAGCTCTCTGGCGGACAGCAGCAGCGGGTGGCGATCGCGCGGGCGCTAGCTCACGACCCTCAACTCGTCTTGGCCGATGAGCCGACGGGCAATCTCGATGAGGAGACTGGGCAAAAAGTTTTGAATATTCTCTTAAATCTGACGCGGAACGCCAACAAGACGCTGATCATGGCAACCCACAACCCTGAGATTGCCCGCAATGCCGATCGCATCTTGCGGGTGCAGGAAGGTCATTTGGTGCCGGTGATGTAATGAATCGGAAAGACAACGCCAGGCTGTATAAGTGGCTTTAATGAGTAGGATTGCTTATTACAGCTTTACAAAAGCGGTATCTCCAGCCTCATAATAAAGAAGGATAAGAAAAATATCTTAACAAAGGTTTTAGGAGGGTCAGGTATGGTCGCACTTGCGGAACGCTCTCTCAGCCGATTGACGCTACAGGTTCAAGAGATTGCAGCCGACACCACCACGATTCGATCGCTCGACTGGGATCGCGATCGGTTTGACATTGAGTTTGAGCTAGAAAACGGCACAACCTACAATTCTTTCCTCATCCGAGGGGATAAGGTGGCGCTGGTAGATACTTCGCATGAGAAGTTCCGCCAGCTCTATCTTGAGAAGCTGTTGAGCTTGATCGATCCTGCCGAAATAGATTACCTAATTGTCAGCCACACTGAACCTGACCACAGCGGCTTGATCAAAGATATTTTGCAGCGTGCCCCCCATATTGTTGTTGTCGGCTCTAAGGTGGCAATGCAGTTTTTGGATGATCAGGTGCATCAGCCGTTTGAGCGGATGCAAATCAAAAACGGCGATCGCCTTGATCTGGGTCGAGGGCATGAGCTGGAGTTTGTCTCGGCTCCTAATTTGCACTGGCCGGATACGATTCTCACTTTTGATCACAAAACCAGCGTCTTGTTTACCTGCGATGTGTTTGGGCTGCACTTCTGCGACGACCACACCTACGACGAAGACCTGGAAATTCTAGAGGCTGACTATAAGCTCTACTATGACTGCCTGATGGGGCCGAATGCGCGCTCAGTGCTGGCTGCCCTCAAGCGGATGAAGGAGCTGCCAGAGATCAAGACGATCGCTACGGGACATGGCCCTTTGCTGCATTACAACGTGCCTGAGCTAGTCGGACGCTATCGAGACTGGAGCCAAGCGCAGGCCAAAGCTGAAACCACCGTTGCTCTGTTTTATGCCAGCGACTATGGCGATGGAGAAGCCCTGGCTCAGGCGATCGCTCAAGGCATTACCAAAACGGGTGTGGCAGTCGAGCTGCTCGATCTGAAATATGCTGAGCCACATGAAATTAGTGAGATGGTTAGCCTCGCTTCAGGTGTGGTAATTGGGATGCCGCCCCAGTCGGGAGAGTTTGCCACCATAACCCAAGCGGCGATCGGCACCATTCTGGCGGCAACCAATGCCAAGCAGGCGGTCGGGCTATTTGAAGTAGGCGGCGGCGATGATGAGTCGGTCTATCCTCTGCGGAACCAGTTTCAAGAAATTGGCGTGCGGGAAGGCTTTGCGCCGATTTTGATCAAAGAAGCGCCCAACAAATCGACGTTTCAACTCTGTGAAGAGGCCGGAACTGACTTGGGGCAATGGCTCACTCGCGATCGCGCCGTCAAGCAAATGAAGTCGCTCGACAACGAGCTAGACAAAGCCTTGGGTCGCCTGAGCGGTGGACTGTACATTATTACGGCCACGAAAGAGGGGGTTTCTAGCGCTATGCTGGCCTCCTGGGTGTCTCAAGCGAGCCTTAAGCCAATTGGCTTTACCATTGCTGTAGCGAAAGACCGGGCGATCGAGTCCTTTATGCATGTGGGCGATCGCTTTGTGTTGAACGTGCTAGAAGAAGGCAACTATCAGCCGCTCATGAAGCACTTCTTGAAGCGGTTTGCGCCGGGAGCCGATCGCTTTGCAGGCATTAAAACCTATGCGGCAGCTAACGGTTCACCGATTCTGGCGGATGCCCTGGCCTATTTGGAATGCGAGGTGGTGAGCCGGATGGAGTGCAGCGATCACTGGCTTGTCTACAGCACAGTTGAGCTAGGACGGGTTTCTAAGGTGGATGGGCTGACGGCTGTTCACCACCGCAAAGTCGGCAACCATTACTAGGCGATAGATTGAGGAGATAGGCGATCGCAGTTTCATCGCTGCGATCGCCTATCTTTCTAATGCGGTTTTAATGCGGTTTTGCTGTGTAAACCCTCTTTCCTTCAATCGCAGCTATTAGCTTTTCTAATTGAAAATGACTTCACACATAAGCTTAGTCAAACTAAGCTAAGAACTGTTACAGCAGTTGGAAATACAGCAGTTTCAAGGAAAGTCTTATGCAGAAGCCTATCCCGCCCGCATCGAGCGATCGCTATCAGGGGTCTCGTCAACGTTTGGTTCGCGCTCTTGAAACTGTCCAAGATCTGATTATTATTTCCCTTTGCATTGGGCTGTTTAGCTTCATGGTGATTCAGCTACGGGAGATGTTCTTATCGCTGTTGCCGCCCTTAGATTTTCCAGCCGTTACGGCAGATATTTTATTTTTGCTGGTGCTGGTTGAACTGTTTCGTCTGTTGATCATTTACTTGCAAGAGCAGCGGATTTCGATTGGGGTGGCGGTGGAAGTGGCGATCGTTTCCATCTTGCGCGAAGTCATTGTCCGAGGCGTTTTAGAAGCCCCTTCCAGCCAAATTCTTTCAGCTTGCGCGTTTTTATTGGTGCTGGGAATGCTGCTGGTCGTGCGAGTTTGGCTACCTCCCACCTTTGAGGGCATTGATCCAGAGCATGTTATTTCTTTGAAGCGGAGGCGCGAGTTGGCACACTCGGCAGACTCTACACCGCTTCCAGAACCTGCTACCCGGCTTGCTTCTGAGCATGCGATGCCAAAAACTGACTCAATTTTGTGATGGTTTTTCTGCTCAAACCTGTACTCAATTTTGAATAACACGCTATTAACCAATCAAAATTCGAGGGAATATAGAAATGCGTACACCTCCCTTAACCCCATTTCAAGATAAATCCCTGACAGACATGGCAGACTCTAAACCGCGTGATGTTCAAGTTGCTGAGATTGGCGCAAACACAACCGTGCTACGATCGCGCACCTGGGATCGGCTGCGGTTTGAAGTTGAATATGCCCGCCAGAAAGGGACAACGGCAAATTCCTATCTAATTCAGGCCGATAAGACGGTTCTGATCGATCCGCCAGGGGAATCTTTTACCGAAATTTTTCTGGAAGAGCTATATCAGCACACCTATCTTCAGCGAATTAACTACGTAATTTTAGGGCACCTCAACTCTAACCGCATCGCCACGCTGAAGGCGCTGTTGGGTCAGGAAGTTGCGCCTCAGATTACCTTTGTCTGCACCCGTGCGGCTGAGGTGGCTTTGCGAGCAGCGTTTCCCAACTGGTACCTGCGGGTAATTGTCGCTAACCCCGAAGACACGATCGATCTGGGGCAGGGGCATGTGCTGCAGTTTATCCCCACGCCTACACCGCGCTATCCGGATGGGCTTTGTACCTACGATCCGGCAACGCGCATTCTCTATACCGACAAGCTGTTTGGCATTCATCTCTGCGATGAGCCTGTATTTGATGAAAAGTGGAAGCTGCTGGATGAAGATCGGCGTTACTACTTCGACTGCATCCATGCCAGTCAGTTTCGTCAAGTTGAGGCGGCCTTAGATAAGCTGGCTCCCTTCTCAGCGATCGCCAAAATTTATGCCCCCAACCACGGCCCAATGGTGCGCTACAGCGTCAGCCGTTTCACGTTTGACTACCGCTACTGGTGCGAGCGGCAGCAGGTGCAGGATCTCAACGTAGCGGTGCTGTATGCCTCAGCCTATGGCAACACGGCAATTTTGGGCAATGCGATCGCGCGGGGCTTAATCCAGTCTGGGGCGGCAGTGCAGACGATTAACTGTGAGTTGGCCGATCCGGCAGAAATCACCCAAATTCTGCAAGAATGCGATGGCTTCATTTTTGGTACGCCCACCCTCGCAGGTCATGCGCCGACGCAGATTCAGACTGCGCTGGGCATTGCTCTATCTAGCGCCGCCAGAACTAAGCTGGCGGGGGTATTTGGCTCTTATGGCTGGAGTGGAGAGGCGATCGATCTGGTGCATACTAAGCTGCAAGATGCGGGCTATCGGATTGGCTTTGAACCGATTCGCGTCAAATTTAAGCCCACGGACGAGACTCTGCGAGAATGCGAATTGGCTGGGGCGGAGTTTATGCAAACTTTGAAGAAAACCAAAAAACTTCGGGCACCGCGTCAGGCGGGTGTGGAAGTGCAGGCCGATCGTACCGAACAAGCCGTCGGACGGATCACGGGTTCGCTCTGCGTTATCACCACCCACCGCTTTGGCAAGCACCAGGGGATGCTCACTTCCTGGGTGTCTCAAGCAACATTTAATCCGCCGGGAGTGACGATCGCCATTCCTATGAGCCAGGGGGAAGCGACGCTACCCACGATCGGCAGTCAGTTTGTCCTAAATGTGCTGAAGGAAGGCAGAAACCTGCGGCGATTTTTCCTCAAGCCGGTGGCGAATGAAGAAGAAAGATTGGCAGCGATCGACACCCATCCGGCCAGTAACGGCTGCCTAATTCTGGATGAGGCGCTGAGCTATCTGGAATGTACGGTGCAGTCTCGCATGGAATGCGGCGATCATTGGCTGATCTACGCCACGGCAGACAATGGCAAGGTGCTGGAAGCGGTGGGAGTGACGGCAGTGCAGCATCGCAAGTCGGCTATGCAGTATTAGCGTCGGCTGCTCTCTGCGGTTTGCCTGAGCGTCGTAGGCAATGAACCTAAAGGATGTTTTGAAGAAGCGGGCTGCTTTTTCAAAACATCTTGGGTTTGATTCAATTTGCGGTCTTTAAGAGGGACGGACGATCGAACAGGCTGGCAGCTCTGCTGAGCCAAAAATTGGGGTAGGGTCAAGTCCGGCGATTTGCTTAAACTGCTCTGGCGTAATGGTGCTGACGATCGGCTGGCTTTCCCAAACTTTCAGCCTGTCATGGGCTTGTGCCAAGAACTCTACTCCCCTGACCAGCGGCACCGTTAGCCAGTAATCAATCAGGGTTTCAATTAAAGCTAACTCGATCAAAGGGCGAGGATAAAGTTGCAGCAATTCATCTAAATAGAGATCAAAACGATGGGTCTCATCACCGCCCAAACAATAGCTGCTAACGATATGTTTGACCCGTTGTTGGCTTAACTTTTCCCAAATTTCCATCAAACTCTCAGCCCAAAACTTCTACTTGCGAGGTCATATCCCGGTTTTTAATCTTTCCCCATCCTACCTATAATCGCAAATTTCTTATGAAGAAATCCCTAAATATTTTCTAGACAATCTAATATTTCAAACTTGAATGATGCCTATCAGCTTAAGACAAAATAATTCTAGACTCGCATCTTTTGATCCTATGAAGCGGGCTTTGCTGACTCCACAACATCAAAACAGCATGAAAAATGCCCAAAACTAGCGGGCTTGCTAAGTCCTGTAGGCAAAAAACGCGATAGATTTTAGAAGACATCGCAAGAAAGCTATGACCGGCGAAGATTTACATCAGCTCTTACTCTCAAAATGGGGTCGCTCTTATGACCTCCAAATTCGGAAAGGCAATGACAAAGTATTTCTCCAGGTCATGTGGAAATATCTGGAGCAAGCCTCTTTTCCCATGACGGAAGCTGAGTATATGGCGCATCTGGAGACTATTGCCCACTACCTCAATGCCTGGGGAAGTTTGGCTCAAGTCGAGAGTTTTATAGAGGCAACCAAAGAAAGACCCCGTTTGGGAAAAGCTGTCAGCATCCCGATCGATTTGGGCGATCGCGCCTCAGAATGGCTGCTAGAAAATTAGGTCAAAAACTAGGTCAACAAAGAATCAGGGGGGCTAAAAAACTAAAAAAGGCAGGGCTAGAAGCCCTGCCTTTTTTAAGCGTACAAATCCTATTTCCCTGTCAAAACCACCATGCCAATGCCACCGAAGTATAGCCCCAGAACCGCCCCAGCCAGCAGGCTCTGCGTTACAGGATCGGTCGAAGGCGTCAGCACTGCTCCTAAAACGGCAGCCCCCAAGATGACATACCGCCAGCCAGCCAGCATCTGCTTAGAGTTGACAACATTCAACATCCCTAGCAAAAGCTGAATTACCGGAATCTGAAAGGCTAGCCCGGTGCTGAACAACAGCAGCAGCACAAACTCGAAGTAACGTTCGATCGACCAAAGCTGCTCAACAACGCCTTCGCCATAGTTAACAAAGAAATTGAGCGCTGCTGGAATCAAAGCCACATAGGCAAAGGCTAAGCCCACAACGAACAGGATGGTGGAGCCAAAGACAATGGGAGCCAACAGTCTCCGTTCGCGACGGGTCAGACCAGGGACGACAAACTGCACAATCTGATAGAGGATGAAGGGGCTAGCTACCAAAATGCCGCTGTAGGCTGCCACCTTGATCGAGACAAAGAAATATTCTCCAGGAGCAAGCTGAAGAAACTTTGCGCCTTTGGCAGGTACTTCTAGCAGCTCGACGATCGGATTGACAAAAATAAAGCAAACGACGACTCCAACTGCCACCGCACCCAGTGCGTAAAAAATTCTTAGACGCAGTTCTTCAAGATGGTCGAACAGCGACATTTCTACTTCATCGGGCAGGTCATCGTAATCATCGGCATTATTGCCGCTAGAGGAGGAGCCATTAGAGCCAGAGGCGATCGCTTTGCCAGTTGAAGCTGCCGAGTCAGGCGCTGAGGCATCGGCAACTTCTGAGGCAGCAGTTTCGAGGTCGGAAGAAGCAGTCATAGGGAGATCGGTAAAACGGGCAGACAATTCAAGCTCAGGGATTGCGATCTATATTAGCCTAGCGTTTTCAGGGGCATAAACCCCGATCGCGCTATCGTTCTATACGTTCCAATTGCAGTTCTTGAATTAACTGCTCTAGTTCACTTTGGTTGGCTTTGTAGACCTTGCCGCAAAACTCGCAGATGGCCTCAGCTTCCCCTTCTTTATCAATAATATCGATTAGCTCATCTTCGCCCAAAATTTTGAGTGCGCCTAAGACGCGATCGAATGAGCAACCGCAGTGAAACCGAACCATTTGGGTTTCTGGGAAAATCTCTAGACCCATGTCTCCTACCAGATCTTCAAAGATCTGCGGTAGCGACTTTCCAGCTTGCAATAGGGGCGTAAAGCCTGACAAAGAGGCAATACGAGATTCTAGCTTTTCTACCAGTGCCTCATCGCGGGCGGCTTTGGGTAGCACCTGCACCAAAAGCCCTCCTGCGGCAGATACGCCGCTGGCTCCGACGAAGACCCCGACAATTAGGGCTGAAGGGGTTTGCTCGGAGCTAACTAGGTAGTGGGTGATGTCGTCGCCAATCTCGCCGGAGACTAGCTCTACGGTGCTGGAGTAGGGGTAGCCATAGCCCACATCTCGGACGACGTAGAGAAAGCCTTGACTGCCGACAGCTCTACCGACATCGAGCTTGCCTTTGTCATTGGGGGGCAGTTCTATTTTGGGGTTGCCGACATAGCCGCGCACGGTGCCATCTAGTCCGGCATCTACCAATATGCCTTCTAGGGGGCCGTTGCCTCGCACCCGCAGGTTGACTCGCGATTCTGCTCGTTTCATACTGGAGGCCAATAGCAAGCCTGAGGACATAGTTCTTCCTAGGGCTGCTGTGGCGACGTAGGAAAGCTGGTGTCGCTGTCTGGCTTCTTCGGTGAGGCGGGTGGTAATGACCCCGACGATGCGGATGCCTCCTTCGGCGGCTGTCGCCCGAACCAATTGATCTACCATGAAAATCCTATACACTTCTTAACAGTCTCTAGTTCTATTCTAGAGGGAGGCGATCGCTAGAGGGTTGGGGCGCAGGATTTGTTTGTGGCGTTTAACAGCTTTGGGGATCTCCTAAATCCTCGGCGAACAGCCTTGGGGGTCTCCCCCAAACCCCCGGCAGGGGACGAGGCGCGTCCCCCACACCCCCTCCGCAAGGTATTGTGGTCTGAAGTAGAGGGCGCTTTGCATGGGTGAGAAGTACGGGGGTAGGGTTTTCGGGTGATGGTTTTCTGTTAAGCGTTTTATTTCTGGGGGGCGATCGCGTGGATCAGTATTACAAGCCGGAACATTTGGCTCAGTTTGGTCAGGTTAGTCAGGGTAATCCTGAGCTAGCGGAGAAGTTTTTTGCCTACTATGGGGCTGTGTTTGCTGAGGGGGCGCTGTCTGTGCGCGAAAAGGCTTTGATTGCGCTGGCGGTTTCCCATACGGTGCAGTGTCCTTACTGCATTGATGCTTACAGCAAGGAGTGTTTGCAGCAGGGGTCTGATTTGGAGGAGATGACGGAGGCGATCCATGTGGCAACTGCGATTCGGGGTGGGGCATCGCTAGTGCATGGGGTGCAGATGCTAGAGCATGTCAAAAAGCTGTCTATGTGACTTCATGTAGCTTGTCTATGTAGCTTGTCTATGCGGCTGCTTATGTGAGGAAGGGCATACGGCTACGATCGCGATTCTGCCAAAATTTCTTCGTTCAGTTTGTGCCGTTTGGCGATGAGGTAAGTTTTGATCGCGTTGAGCTGCTGAGTTTTTTCGGCAATTTCTTCTAGCTTCCGATCGATGATCTCGATTTGATTTTGCTGAGACAGGGCACCGCCTTCCCACTCATCTAGCAGTTGTTTGATCTCACTGAGCCTAAATCCTAATCCTTTGCCTTGAGCAATCATGAGAAGACGTTCTACGGTTTCTAGGCTGTATTCTGCGTACAGTCTTGTTCCTGCCCGTCGATCGCAGGCAGTAATTAGCCCTATCTTTTCGTAAAACCGAATCGTGTCTTTAGATAATCCTGTTTTCTTGGACAGCTCCCCGATTAGCATTGCAGCAACCTAAGTCTTCCAAAATCTACTTGACTATGGAGTATACTCCATAGTTTACGCTGCTTAATATCAACCTCTAAATTGCTGGGAGTGATATTGAGAATGAGCCAAACAGTTTTAATTACGGGGTCTTCAAGTGGCATCGGTGAGGCGGCTGCTAAATATTTCCTTCAGAAAGGCTGGAATGTGTCGGCAACGATGCGATCGCCTCAGAAGGCTGGAGATTGGACAAAGGTAGAGAATGTCATCTGTCCTCGTCTGGATGTCACGGTGCCAGAAACGATCGAGAGTGCAGTTCTGGAAACGGTAGAGCGGTTTGGGCGAATTGATGTCTTGGTCAATAATGCGGGCTACGCGCTGATGGGGGCGATCGAGGGGGTTACTCCTGAGCAATTAGACCGCCAATTTCAAACCAATGTCTTTGGTTTGGTGTCTACGATTCAGGCTGTTTTGCCGATTTTGCGTCGACAGGGCAGCGGCACGATTGTTAATGTATCCTCGATGGGAGGACGGCTGGCGTTTCCGCTGATGTCTTCTTACCATGCAACTAAATGGGCTGTGGAAGGTCTTTCGGAATCTCTACGCTATGAGCTGCGTCCGTTCAATATTCACGTCAAGATTATTGAGCCGGGTGGAATCAAGACGAATTTCATCCATCAGGGTGTGGATTGGGCAAGTCACCCTAGCTATGCCGATCAAGTCGCGCAGGTGAGAACTGTAACTGAGAAAATCAATGATTCGCTGCCGGGGCCAGAAGGAGTGGCTAAGGCAATCTATCGGGCTGCAACGGATCGATCGGGGAGGCTGCGATATTCTCCCTACAGTGCAGCCTTTCTGCTGATGCATGCGATTTTGCCGGATGCGCTGTGGCGATCGCTGGTTACCCGCGCCATGCTGGGCAAACAAAATGCCGCATAGTTTATGGAATTTGTCAGACTAGAGGCATAACCCTGTTCCCCCACCTATTGCTGTAGAAACTCCAGAAAATTTCATGCTTGAAGAATCTCGATCGCTCACGGCTGAGAGCCACAATGCTGAGAGCCACAATCCAGCCAGCTCAATACCCCCTCAAACGACTCCTCAGACGCGCCAATCTCTTCTGCAACGCCGATCGCCTCTCGCTTCACCCCAGTACCAAATTAGCCTGCTGGATGCACTGGATCTGCCTCAAAGCTCTAGTCAGGCAGACTTTGCTTCCCAAATTGCCCAGCAGGGTTGGGCAGAGCTGCGTCCGGCCAAGCTGGAAATTTTTCAAATTAATATTGGCAAGCTGTGCAACATGACCTGTCGGCATTGCCATGTGGATGCTGCGCCCGATCGCCGTGAGAATATGGATCGGGAGACGGTGGAAGCCTGTTTGCGGGCGCTGGATCAGACGCAGGCTCACACGGTTGATCTTACGGGCGGCGCGCCTGAGCTGAATCCGCATTTTCGCTATTTGGTCAATCAGTGTGTGGCGCGGGGCAAGCAGGTGATCGATCGCTGCAATTTGACGGTATTGCTGCTGCCGACCCTAGAGGATTTGCCGCAATGGCTGGCAGAGCGGGGCGTAGAAATTGTTTGTTCTCTGCCTCACTATCGCCGCCTCAATACCGACTCTCAGCGGGGCGATGGTACTTTTGAGAAGTCGATCGAGGCGCTCCGACGGTTGAATGCGGTGGGCTACGGTCAGGGCAATCCGCAGCGCCGCTTGACGCTGATGTCAAATCCGGTGGGGGCTTTCTTGGCCAGTAGCCAGGCCAAAATGGAGCAAGAGTGGAAGGCGGGTTTGATGAAGCATCAGGGCGTCAGTTTCGATCGCCTCATTACGCTCAACAATATGCCGATTTCGCGCTATCTGGAGTGGCTGGAACAGTCCGGCAATCTGCAACAGTACATGGAGCTATTGGTGAACTCCTTTAATCCTGCTACGATCGCTGGGTTAATGTGTCGCAATACGCTTTCGGTATCGTGGGATGGCAAGCTGTACGACTGCGATTTTAACCAAATGCTGGATTTAGAAATTCATGCCAATGGGCGGCAGGCTCATATTCGCGACTTCACAATGGCAGGATTGAGCGATCGCCTGATTCGCACCGGGCGACATTGTTTTGGCTGTACGGCAGGGGCGGGTAGCTCTTGTGGGGGGGCGATCGAGTAGAGGCAGTAGGCTTATGGGATGGAGATCACGGCAGATCGCTTGATTTTTGTAGGAGCGATCGTGCCAAAGGTGAGGCTGTCCCCTAGCCCCATTCCTTTGAGGCAAAGAAGGATTATTTTAGAGTGTAGGGTGATTGCACAAGTGGCAAACATAGGTGTCGATGGCTATGAACTCGCTAGTGGGTAAAACATTACAGGGCGGCAAATATACCCTAGAGCAGCCTTTGGGTCAGGGGGGCTTTGGCATCACCTTTAGGGCTGTGCATCACTACCTGGGACAGACGGTGGTGGTCAAAACTTTAAATCCCGCTAGTCAAAGCAATCCGCAGTATGCAGAGTTTGAGCAGCAGTTTCGAGATGAAGCCCGCCGCTTGGCAATGTGCGTGCACCAGAATATTGTGCGCGTCAACGATTTCTTCATTGAAGACAATTTGCCCTACCTGGTGATGGACTATATTCCAGGTCAAACCCTGGATCAGATCGTGTTTCCCGATCGCCCTCTGCCAGAATCAACCGCCATCCACTATATTCGCCAGATTGGAGCCGCTCTAGAAGTGGTGCATCATAATGGCTTGCTGCACCGCGATGTCAAGCCGCAAAACATTATTCTGCGCCAAAGCACCCAGGAAGTGGTGCTGATTGACTTTGGCATTGCTAGAGAGTTCACACCAGGAGTTACCCAAACCCACACCAGCCTGATTTCGGTGGGCTATGCCCCTATCGAACAGTATGTGGCGCAAGAAAAGCGCACCCCGGCCACAGATGTCTATGGGCTAGCGGCAACCCTCTATGCGCTGCTGACGGCTCAGGTGCCCACAGCCTCGATCTTGCGCGATCGCCAGCCGATGGCGGCTCCGCGAGATCTGCAACCGCAGCTCAGCGCTGCGACCAATCAAGCTGTGCTGCGTGGCATGGCCACTGAGGTGCGCCATCGTCCAGGCACAGTGGCAGAGTGGCTGGCGCTGCTGCCAGGCAGCTCGATCAATGGATTGGCAGGGGGGTTGGCGGCAGAGGCTTTACCCTATGGCGGTACTCAAGCGATCGATCCCAATCCTTCTACGATGGCGACATTAGCAGTCAGCCCCAAGCACGAACCTCGCCCTGTGCGTGAGCGGCGGGCAAGACGATCGCCTCGCCCAGCTGTGGCAGAATCTACGGCAGGATCTGCGGCAGAAACCGTAGCGCCTGCTGCCATAGCCAAACGGAAGTCGGGATGGATCTGGGGGATTTTGGGTTTGGCGGCGATCGCCGGAGTCACCTTTGCCGCAGTGGGCAATCTGTTGTTTAATCCCCAGCCCCAAGCGCCTACAGAGCCAGGAACGCTAGAGGAAGTGCCAAGCCAGTCTGAAACTCCAGAGTCTGTTGATCTGGAGCCAACGGTTTCCCCTGATCTAGAACCGTCAGAAACGCCCTCGGAAACGCCGTCACCGTCAGAAACGCCGTCTGCGACGCCATCTAATACGCCCTCTACTACCCCTTCATCGGCTCCTGCGTGGGAATTTCCGTTCAATTCACCTCGGCGCTCCCAAGACAATTCCCAAGATGCTGAAGACGACAGCGAGCCTGTTGAGGAGTCTAGACCTAGCGACCCCCAACCCAATCGACCCAACCCGGCGCTTTTGCCCAACTCACTCCGCCGAGAGTATGAGGAAGAACAGCGGCGTAACCGCCGTTAGCAAGGCTGTGGCTCTATAGATTTTTTATTTTTTATCCAGACGCTTGCGGCGTTTCTCGGACGCCTAAGGCAGCGATCGCCACGCCCATGACAATCACCGCTGCGCCCAAAATGACAACAGGACCCGGATTTTCCTGAAAGACGATCGCGCCCAAAATGCTGGAGCCGACTGGCTCTGCCAGGATGGTCAGGGTGACGAGGGTGGGCGAAATCCAGCGCACCGACCAGTTAAAGCTTGTATGCCCAATCAACTGGGGAAAGAGCGCCATTAAAACAATCCAGCCATAGACAGGGGCGGGGTAGCCACTGTAGCCTGAGCCGAACAGCAGCGGCAGCGGCAGCAAGACTAGCGCGGCAGTTGTATAAGTCAGCACGACATGACTGCCAATCCCTAGGCCGCGTCGCTGCGCCGATCGCCCTAACAAAAAATACAGGCTGACCGCCCAAGAGCCTATCAGCGCCAAAAAATTTCCCAGGAAGGGATTGCTGCCGACAAAGCCACTACTGCCATCGCCAACGGCTACTAAGAGGCTACCCAACAGCGCCATTGCGATTCCCCCAAAGGTGAGAGGGCTGGGCTTTTCATGAAACCAAAACCAAGACAGCAGCGCCACCCAAACCGGATTGGTGGTGACGAGGGTGGCTGAAGCGGCGATCGAGGTGTAGGAGAGGGAGGTAATCCAGCAGGCAAAATGAATCGCTAGAAAGACCCCAGATGCGATCGAATAGCGGAGGGCGTTGGGGGAAAACTGCGCATCGCGAAAGTTGCGCCAAGCCGGAATTAAGCAGAGAGAAGCGATCGTGAGGCGAGAAGCAGCCAGCACCAGACTAAAGCCGACCCCTTCAGTTTCGGCAGCAGCAAGTGCCAGCCGAATAAAAATCGCGGCTGTAGAGACGGAGAGCACGCCCACCGTCAGCACCGAAATAATTTGCCAATTAGCAGGCTTCGGCGAATTCAATGATGCTTTACCGAGGGGGTCTGCGGCGCTGTAGAAATTCTGGAATATCTAGACCCGGCTTGGTTGTGCGTGGATCGGGTGGCGGATTGACCGGAGCCTGACTCGCAGGAGGTTGGTTCGCAGGAGGCTGCGGCAAAGCCGAGGGAGGGGAAACTAGGGGCGATCGCTGCTTTAAAGGCGAGACACGGCTCTGCTGTACGGGGGGCGGCGGCGCTACTTCTCCCGTAAAGCCCGTCGCAATCACCGTAATTCGGATTTCTCCTTGCAGGTTTTCATCTAACACGGCACCAAAGATGATGTTGGCGTTAGGATCTACAGCTTCGTAAATAATTTCGGCTGCCGCATTCACTTCATGCAGCGTCAGGTCATGTCCGCCTGTGATGTTAAAGACAACGCCTTTTGCCCCATCGATCGACGACTCTAGCAGCGGCGAAGAAATGGCGGCTGTTGCAGCCTCTCTAGCGCGTGACTTGCCTGAGCCAATGCCAATACCCATCAGTGCTGAGCCAGCATCGGCCATTACCGCCCGGACATCCGCAAAATCGACGTTGACCAAACCTGGAATCGTAATGATATCTGAGATGCCTTGCACGCCCTGACGCAGAATGTCATCGGCAACGCGGAAGGCTTCCTGCACAGGAGTCTGCTCTGAAATGACGCTGAGCAGTTTGTCATTAGGAATAATGATCAGCGTGTCTACCCGGCTTTGCAGAGCTGCAATCCCTTCATCGGCTTGATTGGTGCGTCGTCTCCCCTCAAAAGTAAAGGGACGCGTCACAACGCCTACGGTCAGTGCTCCCACTTCTTTAGCAACTTCAGCGACGATCGGTGCGGCTCCTGTGCCCGTGCCGCCGCCCATGCCTGCCGTAATAAAAACCAAGTCAGAGCCTTCTAAAGAGGCCGCCAACTCATCACGAGACTCTTCAGCCGCTTTCTGGCCGATCGCCGGATTGCCGCCTGCCCCAAGACCTCGCGTTAGCTTTTGACCAATTTGTAGACAATTAATAATTTCTATATTATTTAGAGCTTGGGCATCTGTATTGACAGACCAAAACTCTATGCCAGCTACACCGCTAGCAATCATGCGGGTCACGGCATTGCATCCGCCGCCCCCGACCCCAATGACTTTGATCTTAGCTACGCTGCTGGGCACAATCTCATCACTCCTGGTTTCCTCGCCTACCCTTGCGCCTTTGATATCACGAACTTGACCCAAGTGTACCCCAGAGTTAGTAAAAGGGTTAGCAGCGTTCATTGGCAGTGCAAAATCTACCTGATTTGAGTCAGGCGGTTCTGCATGGGTGGTAATTAATTTACTATCAAATGTCATTGGACTTTAGAAACGACTGATACAAAGACTTTTTAACTCTAGACAACTATAGGGTAAGTTGCTATAAAAACCAAACCACAGCTAGAGATCGCTGGATTAGGCTATAGCGCTGGCATGCACCGATTTAGGTTAATCCTCAAGCAAGAAATTAGGAAAGTGCGATCGGATAATTGGCGATCGAATCTCTATTAAATCTCTTGAAGTTACCGCTATTTAACTTTATCTAATCAAACTCAAGAAACGTTAATTTTAGTCTAGTCAGGCTGCATCTATACAGCCACAGTTTGTCCAATGTCTGTCGAACATTCTGCCTCTATTTTTTCAGTTGTGCTCTCCTTTTATCACCCTAAATCTTCTTAATTCAAAACAGTGTATCTCTACCCGGACAATCTGGACTGAAATCGAGATCGATTTCTAGTGAGGGAGGTTGGCTAGGCTTGAGCTGGTGTCTAAGCCTGGGAATCTTGTGTTCAGAATCTTGATTTATAAGCCATAGCCACTTTACTTAGAAAGTTGTGGATGTCTACAGCTGTGAATCTTGATTTTAGGGAGGGTCACTCTGAGGGTCTGCATCCTCCGGTTGCCAACTGTCTTCAGGGAGCGGCTCATCGCCAGCGGCTTCAGCATCTTCGATGGGAAGCTCGATCGCCTCAGAGCCAACCAGCTTGACGAGGGGCGTTTGAGGATTGCGGAGGTCAATCAGATCGATCTGTTCGGCCGGAAGCTTTTCGGGTAAGTGTCGCAGTTGGTCGAGAGTGCGGAGTTGCTCCGCGAAGCGGTTGCCATAGGAACCGCAGTAGACGGCACCCAATTCAGTCTTAAGAATCAGATTTCCGGGTTCTCGCCAGTCAATTTCTAAAATTTTGACGGGACTGCGGCTGACCTGCTGGTATAAGCTCGTCCATTGCGATCGATACTGATCCTGCATGCCGATGATTTTGAGGTTGGGCAGCTGGCGCGATCGATTCAACGCCACATAGCTCTCGTAAGGAATAAAGGTTCCCCGTTCATCTAGCAGCGCTACCGGATTAGAACCAGAGCTAGCCCCAGGCGTTGCCGCAGCAGTTGGGGTATCGCCAGACTGTCCATCAGGCTGTCCATTAGGCTGACTACTAGACTGACCACTCGACTGACCATTGGGCTGAGCAGGCAAAGCTGTGGGGCTAGAGTAGACGATCGCCACAGGATAGCGCTCCTGAATTCGCACCGTTAAGCCAGGGGGAAACAGATGACGGGAGACAGTTGCTTCAGCGATCGGAGCCTGAGACTCAAGGCGCTGAGTCAAGGTTTTGGGTTGTAGCGTTAGCAAGAACTGAGGGTATTTGATCGGCAGCAAGGTGCGGATGGTATCCGCCGACAAAAATTTGTTGCCCTCTACCTCAATCTGGCTGGCATCGCGCAGCATCCAGTCGGGCAGCGTCACCACCCAAATTAGCCCTATGGTCAGACCTCCCATAGCCACGACCTGCCAGCTTGTTTGCAAAATTCTCCAGCGACGCTGCCAGCGAAGTTTGCGCCGTCGCTCTGCCAATTCAGTCCGAGAAATGGTGGGAATATCCGCCATCATACTGCCGTGAAATAGAGGTGCTGCCCAGTTATACCAATTTAATTTCCGATTGCAACAGATCTCTGTAGGGACTTTCTGTAGGCTCCCGACAAAATTAAAACCAAGAGATTTTTTGAGAGCCTGTAGCTCTGCCACATGCTCAAAAAAGTTTTTCAGGCTATTTCTGTGAAGATTCTAGTGCAAAAAATCTTACCCACAGCGTTAAAAGCCTTCTAGCTCTAACTCTTCAATCACTTGCAGGCCACGCGGATCGCCGACCCTGAGCATGGCAGCTTTGGCATCTTCGCGCACGCCCAGCTCTTCATCTTCTGCAAAGGCTTCAATCAGAGCATCGATCGCCGTGGCGTAAATTACGTTCGAGGGCAGCTCTCGGCAAATCTGGCCGATCGCCCAGGCACAGTTGCTCCGCACTGCCGGAACCGGATCGCGGCGCAGGGCCTCAATCAGCCTCGGCAAGCCCGCAATCATCGAGTCATAGCCCACGTCAGCCATTTGAGCCAAAGCGCTGGCCGCCCAAAGCCGCACGGCAGAGATGTCGGTTTTTAGGGCATCTGTGAGGGGTTCTAGAGAGCGGCGATCGCGGCAATTGCCCAGCGCCCACACGACCCCCTTGCGCACATAACCATTCCAATCTTGCTTGAGTTGATTGATCAAGGGTTCAACGGCAGTGGGGCTGGGGTTGCGTCCTAAACCATAGGCAGCACTCACCCGTACCAGTGGGCAGGCATCCGTCAGCAACCGAATCAGGTGAGGAATCGCTCGCTGATCTTCTAATTCGCAAAAAGCTCTGGCAGCCAGCATCCGCTGTTGGTTGTTGGGGGAGTCCAAAAGTGCCAGCATCTCATCTGGATCAGGTTTGGCCACTTCGGTTTCAGCATCGATCGCCTCCACCTGGTCAAGGGGATCAAGGTCAAGGGGATCAAGGTCGAGTTCGGCTTCCAGCACCGTTAAGTCATCGTTGTCGTACATACTGCCACTCTACCGCAAAGCCTGTCCATCAGCGCTTTGTGACAGACTATGTTGTATGTAGCTCTACGCAATCAGGTGAAGACAACATTTTTTCTAAAAGCCGCACTCCACCCAGCTTTTAGAAAAAATATGGGTTGAATTACGGGTTGAATTTAAGCGCGGAGCGCTATAAATATTGTGCCGCTTAAAGCCCAAGCACCTCATTGCTGCTCTATACCCCTATCACCACATCCCAATCACCCACATCCCAACCGCCCACATCCCAATCACCCTATATCCACCCTCTCGAACTCACCTCATATATGGCTTGACAGCGCGTTCGAGCCTGGAGTTTGGTCAGAAGATTATTGATATGAAATTTAACAGTTCGTTCGCTGATGTAAAGCTGAGCCGCAATATCGCGATCGCGCAAGCCCTGTGCCAGCAGCGTCAGGATTTCCTGCTCTCGATCGGACAGGGTTTGGGCTTCTGAGGGCAGTTCGGCCATGCCCCAAGGTTTGCCCTGATGCGCGGCTTCAACGGCTTCCCGGAGCTGGGTAGGGGTAATGAATAGATTCAGTTGGGCGATCGCACCCTTGGGAATTGCCTGAGTCGGGTCGGCTACCCAAAGCAGCCGCTTGGCAGAGTCAGCCCATTGAGCCACATCATCTGTGATCAGCGGCACTCTGGGATTGTCTATGTTGCATATCTTTAGCCCTGCCAAGTAGGCCAGGTGGGTAAACGCCATTTGCAAAACAGGCGATCGGCACTGAATTTGGACTGCGGCTCCTACTCGACCGCTGGGGTAGGGTACTTCTAGGACAACTTGAAGCACCGCAGCGTTTCTAGCCTGATCGCTCAGGGTTTGCAGCGTTCCGCCCAGGCAGGCCGCCGCAAAGCACAAATCGCCAAAGGAATTGATGGAGCCGCAGGGTTCCTCAGCGCCAAAAGGGTGAGGCGATACCAGATCTGGAAATACCATTGCCTCTAGCACGATTTGAGTTGCCCCATAACTCAGCCGACAGTAGGTGCAGTTGAGATCTCGCAGCACTTCAGCCGTGCGAATAAGCAGATAAATTAGAGAATCTGTGAGCGATCGCTCTGTTCCCACAAGGCTAAAGCGCGCCCGACCTAGCACAGTCGCTAGCTGCTCCGACAAAAACGGATTAGCCTCCGGCAGGATCTGCTTTGCTCGCTGGTGCTGAGTGGCATGATCCAGCACGATCGCCAGCGTGGTGCATAGCCCTTGCAAAACCTCCAGAAATTCTGACGATAGTGGCTGATGGCTAAACACCGCCAGTACACCAATCACCCGATCGCCCACCGTTAGCGGATAGCCCGCAAAACCCGTAATTTTGTGGACGAGCGCCCACTGCCGATCTTTGACCCAGGCTTCTTCAGCCAAATGGTTGCTCAAAAATGGAATGCGATTTTGGGCAATTTTGCCTACCTTAAAGGCTCCCATTGGCACGCGAGCAAAAGAGCCATCGGTACGGGTGTACATCCCCGATGAGGCCACCAACCGCAAATGGACGCGATCGCTCTCCACCAGCCACACTCGCGCAAAGGCATAGCCAAACGTAGTCACCAACCCGTCGGTGGCGCACTTGGCGATCGCTTCGGGTTCTAGGCAGCCGCTGAAGCTCTGGACAATTTCGCTGACCCGCTGGAGGTCAACGAGTAAGCGTCCGGCATCTAGAAATGGAGAGGTGGAATCTGGCAAGGGTAAGGGTAAGGATGTCGGAGGGGCGGGTAGGTGGGTGGGTAGGTGAGCGGATGAGCGGGTGGGCAGGTGAGCGGGTGGATGGGTGGGCGGGTGGAGAGGCTAGGAGCAAGTAGCAGCTCTTTGAATTTATAGCGAGATTCCATCAAGCTTTGCTGTAATGTCTAGTACGCAATGCTCAATGCGATCAGATTGGGTTATGCTCGACCCTTGTTTATAACAATCTCAGAGCCTTAGATCCGGCGACGCAAGCCTAAACATTCCCGTACTTTAAAGACGCTTTAGAACCTCTTTAGAGAATCCTCAAAACTGCAAAGCTCCAGCGGCTCAAAACACGCTCAGCTCTAGCCGTTGCGCTAAGACCTCAACCAAGGCAAGCCCCGCGATCGGATTGCCGATGGGATCAAGCGCCGGACTGTAGCAGGCAATTGACCCTTGCCCCGGCACAACAGACAACAGCGCGCCGCTGATGCCCGATTTCATCGGCAGGCCAATGCGAACTGCGTAGGTGCTAGAAGCTTCGTAAAGCCCACAGGTCAACATAAGCGCGTTAACCGCCCGACGGTGCTGAGAAGCTATTGCCGCCGAAGGATGGGCTAAGAGATTGCCCAATCGCGCCAGATCGCTCACCTGTCCGGCAAGGCAGCAGATCTGCTCATAGGTGTCGAGAGCAATTTCGGCAGCGGCGAGGTGCCCATACTGAACGAGGGTTTCTGCGATCGCCTGGTTAACGCCGCGTCCCTCAGATCGCACTGAGACTAGCGTTCCTTTATCTATTTCTAGGTGGCAGCGCGCTTGATGATTGAGCCAGGCGCATAACCCCTGACAGCGATCGTAGCTGGTTGCACCCGGAAGCCGACCTGCCAAGGCGATCGCGCCACTATTGAGCATAGGATTGCGGGGTCGGCCACTGTCGGCGATGAGCTGCTCTAGCGAGTTAAAGGGCGCATCAGAAGGCTGCATTCCCACCCATCGAAACAGGGTGTCTGCGCCAAACTGCTCTAGCAGGTAGAGCACCATGAAGGGTTTGATCACGCTCATCAAAGGAAAGACACAGTGGATATCGCCCCAAAGATCGGCTTGACCGTTGTGATCGACACAGGTGGCAAACCAGTCTGCCTGCACTG
This sequence comes from Oscillatoriophycideae cyanobacterium NC_groundwater_1537_Pr4_S-0.65um_50_18, assembly GCA_016208305.1. Lineage (GTDB taxonomy): Bacteria > Cyanobacteriota > Cyanobacteriia > Elainellales > Elainellaceae > Drouetiella. Next base: position 711,651 of record JACQYI010000006.1, read on the forward strand.
CCTTGAGCCGCGAAATCCGGGTCATCACTTGACCATATTGAGCCTTGTGTCTTGCTTGCTCTGTCCAAAGCGCTAGCTGCTCGGTCGTCAGTGCGGCCAACCCCCCCATTGGTTTTACTCCTGCATTTCTGAGAGCACCATCCAGCGCTCGGTCGCTTTGTCGATGGTTTCTTCAAGTTCCGATAAGCGCTCTGAGAGCTGCTGCACTGCGGAAAATCCGCCAGGAGGTTGGTTAAACAGCGTTTTTTGAATCTCCTCTTTTTCGGCTTCTAGCTGAGGAATCTGAGTTTCAAGCTGCTCTAGCTCCCGCTTTTCTTTATAGGAAAGCTTGCGATTGGAAGAGGGCTGAGGCGGAAGCGGGGTTGGGGATGGGGACGGAGTAGGGGGAGCCGTCTTGGGAGACTGTGCAGGCTCAGCGCGATCGTCTGCGGCTTTGTAGTCGAGATACAAGGAGTAGTTGCCGGGATACTGGCGCAGATTGCCGCCCGGTTCTAGGGCAAAGATAGTTTCTACTGTGCGATCGAGAAAGTAGCGATCATGCGAAACGACAATGACGCAGCCGTTGAATTCCTCTAGGTATTCTTCTAGAACCGCAAGGGTTTGTACATCCAGATCGTTGGTAGGTTCGTCCAAAATTAACAGATTGGGGGCACTCATCAAGACGCGCAGCAAAAACAAGCGCCGTCGTTCGCCACCCGAAAGTTTGTTGATGGGAGCATACTGCTGGTTGCCAGGAAACAGAAACCGCTCCAGCATCTGAGATGCAGTGATGATAGAACCATCGCTGGTTTTCACCAGCTCGGCAACCTCTTTGAGGTAATCAATGACGCGCTGATCGGGATTGATTTCTAAATCATCGGAGTGCTGGTCAAAATAGCCGATGTGAATGGTGCTGCCAATCTCGACCTTACCTGAGTCAGGCGGCACCTTACCCGTGATGATGTTCATCAGCGTCGTTTTTCCGGCTCCGTTGCCGCCGATAATGCCGATGCGATCGTCAGGATTGAATTCATAGCTGAAATCTTTAATCAGGATGCGATCGCCATAGGCTTTGGTGACATTCACCAGCTCTACCACCTTTTTGCCGATGCGTCGCCCCGCAGTCGTGATCTCGACTTTACCCTGCGTCTGCTTAAACTCTTTGTTTTGCATGTCGCCGATGCGATCGATCCGCGCTTTTTGCTTGGTGCTACGCGCTTTAGGGCCACGCTTCAGCCATTCCAGCTCACGCCGCAACACACCCCGATGCTTGCGCTGAGAATTAGCATCCGATTCTTCTGCTAGAGCTTTTTTCTCTAGATAGTAAGAATAGTTGCCGTCATAGGTGTAGAGGTCGCCGCGATCGATCTCGACAATGCGGTTGGTGACGCGATCGAGAAAGTAGCGATCGTGGGTAATCAGCAGCAGCGCACCTCGGAAGCGGTTGAGGTATTCTTGCAGCCATTCCACCGAGAGCGCATCCAAATGGTTGGTTGGCTCATCCATCAGCAGCACTTCTGGATCGGACAAGAGGGCCGTTGCCAGCGCCACACGCTTGCGATAGCCGCCGGAGAGGTCAATCACTTTGGCATCAAAGTCTTCAATCCCCAGCTTTGACAAAATGATTTTGGCGTTGGTTTCCATTTCCCATGCGCCTGTGGCATCCATCCGCTCCATAACCGTGGAGAGGCGTGCCATGAGGCGATCGTGATCTCCGGTGCCATGCGCTAGTTTGTCAGAGATCTCTTCATATTCACGCACTAGCGACATCTGCTCGCCGCTGTTGGCAAAGACCTGTTCCAGCACCGTCAGGTTTTCATCAACATCTGGCTGCTGAGGCAGGTAGACAATGCGTGCGCCGGAGTTAACCCAAATATCGCCTTCGTCGATGGGTTCTAGGCGGGCAATCATTTTCAGGAAAGTGGACTTGCCAGAGCCGTTGGTGCCAATCAGTCCCACCTTGTCGGTGGCATCAAGGCTAAAGCTGGCATCTTTGAGGATTTCTTTAATGCCAAAGTCTTTTTTGACCGATTGCAGTGTGAAAATGCTCATGGGGCGGGGGGTAGAGGACGATTCTCCTGCGGAGATGCAGAATGTAGAACAGAGACTGAGCACAAGCCTGCTCGCTCAGCTTACCAAATTCACCCTAGGGAGTGGGGTTGCCCCCTCAAAACAGATCGCTCGAAAAAGGGCGCGATCGCGGTATTTTGACCCTTCTTTTATATCCTGCTTACCCTTTCTGATTGTCTGATTTGAATCTTCCCGCGATGAACTCTCGCTTAGCGGCATGTTTGGTGCTGCGTCCTGAGACTCGCTTGCGCCACATGCGAAAGCTAGAGGCTTTCATCTCACGGCGCATGAGAGCGATCGTCTGTTTTTCGTCTAGACCAAACTGGAGGGTAATGGCCTCAAAGGGAGTGCGATCTTCCCAGGCCATTTCTAGGATGCGATCGAGGGTTTGAGGGTCTAGGTCGGGCAGTTTCATGGCTGGAGTGTCGCTGATTTGGGATGGGAGGAACTTAGCTTTTACTAATCTAGCTTCTGTAGAAAGCTAGTAATAAGAGTCAGGTATGAGGTTGAGTAGACTTTTTGCATGAATCCGAACCTTGGGGGTTTCCCCCAAACCCCCATTGGGGGACGAGCGCTTCCCCCAAACCCCCTCCGATTAGATCACTGATGAGAGATGTTAGGTCGCTTTGCATCGGTGGGGCGATCGGGGTTTGGTTTAAATTTTGAGTTCTGTGCCATCTGTGCCAATTTAAACTTGATCTCAATCCTTCAACTAAGCGGACTTGACTTAAACAGGCTTTACTAACGCAAATCCTTCCAACAAACCCCTTCAAAACTTAAGTGCCTTCAGAACTTGGTAGCAATGCGCAGCGCCTCCTGAGCCTCACCATCCAACCCTTCGGAGGGGGTTTGGGGGAAGCGCCTCGTCCCCCAACGGGGGTTTGGGGGGAACCCCCAAGGCTGTTTCATTCAGCAGACACACCCAGCCACAAAGTCGTCACACAAATTTTTATGGTTTTGGTTACAATTTTGCCCGGACAACTTACCATAGCGATTGCCTTAACTCACTCCCCTGCCAAACCATCGCCCATCTATTGACGCCTCTAACCCTCACGTTGTCTCCCCAAACGCCCCATGATTCAAGTCGAACACCTCAGCAAAACCTACGGCTCTACTCCTGCCATCCAAGACGTCACCTTTGAAGTTGAAAAAGGAGAAATCTTAGGATTTTTAGGGCCAAACGGGGCTGGAAAAACGACAACCATGCGGATTTTGACAGGATATCTCCCCGCCACCAGCGGCACCGCCAAAATTGCCGGATTCGATGTGCATGAAGACTCGCTAGCCGTAAGAAAGAGAATTGGCTACCTGCCCGAAACACCGCCCCTCTACCCTGAAATGACGGTAGAAGGCTTCTTGCATTTTGTCGCGCGGATTAAAGGCGTGTCAGCAGGCGATCGCCCCGTCCGAGTCAACATGGCGCTCAAGCGCTGCAACCTGCTAGAAAAGCGAAAAGTCTTGATTCGCAAGCTGTCTAAAGGTTTTCGGCAGCGGGTCGGCATTGCCCAGGCGATCGTCCATGATCCACCAGCCATTATTTTGGATGAGCCAACAGTGGGACTCGATCCCCGTCAAATTATTGATGTCCGCAACTTAATCAAAAGTCTGGCAGGCGAACACACTATTATTCTCTCCACCCACATTCTGCCAGAGGTCAGTATGACCTGTAGCCGCGTCGCCATTATCAATCGTGGTCGGGTAGTCGCTACCAATACACCCGACCAACTGATGGCACAACTCAACAGCGGCTTGGGCTATGAGCTAGAAGTAGAAGGCAATGCCGAAGCGCTGGCTCAGCATTTACGAAATCTGGCAGGTATTCAGTCTGTTCACGTTTCGCAGGTGCAAAACATTCAAGCAGGTTTACCCAGTGACCTACCTGAAGCGGATTTATCTGGAAGTCGTCACAAGCTGGCGATCGCCCTCTCCTCAAGCAGCGATGATCTGGGACGGCAGATTGCTGCCACTGTTGTCAGAGGCGGTCTAGGACTCTATGAAATGAAGCGATCGCGGGTCAGCCTAGAAGATGTCTTCCTCGATCTCACGACCGAAGAAAAGCCCCCCGAAGCGATCGCTGCGATCGAACCTGAATCCGACGCCCCAGAGGTTTAGGTCTTGCCTCTAGCCTAAAATCCCACCTTCAAAATCGCCCCACAATCGCCCCCAGTCATCCGGAGATCTCCCCCAATGGGCACCATCCTCGCCAATATCATTGCCATCTATCGCCGCGAGCTGCAAAGTTATTTTTTATCACCCGCCTCCTACGTCATTGCCGGAACTTTCTGGCTGCTCAGCGGACTCTGCCTCTTCTTTATTTTGCTCAGCCCCAGCAGTCTCATCTCTCAGGTAGCGGCACGCGATCAAATGGGCATCACCACGCCTCCGGTGGATGTGGCCTACGAATTTTTGAACGTGTTTTTGGGAGCGGTAGGCAATATTGCGCTGTTTGTGCTGCCAATGCTGTCGATGGGTCTCTACACCGAGGAACGCAAGCGCGGCACCCTAGAGCTGCTGGCAACCTCACCCATCACCAACTGGGCGGTCGCAGTGGGCAAGCTTCTGGGAGTTTTAACCTTCTTTATCACAATGATCTTGCCCTTGCTCATCTATGAGGCGATCGTCCTGGGAGCCTCCAATCCGCCGATTCAACCCACCACGATGCTGCTGGGACATGGCGGTCTGGTACTGTTGGCAGGAGCTATTTTGTCGCTGGGCATGTTCCTGTCTTCTATCACCAGCAGCACTGGGCTAGCCGCGATGCTGACCTATGCCCTCAATTTTTTCCTTTGGGTGGTCGATTACATCGCTCAAGGCATTGGTGGCTCTCTAGGCGGTGCCCTGGGTCATCTGGCACTGCTGAAAAATTTCACCAATTTCACCCAAGGCATTTTTGACACCAGCAGCCTTGTTTTGTTCATCAGCTACGTGGTTTTGGGGTTATTTCTCACCGCTCAATCCATCGAAGCATTTAGATTTCAGCGATCGTAGTTTTCTCTCCACACCTTAATAGCTTCTGTCATTTACCGCTCCATCCCTGAAACGCCCCATGAAAAAAGTCCAAGCTTTCAACTGGAAACTCCTCAAATATTTCTTCTGGTTAGGGCCTGTCCTCATCATCATGGGGCTGACCTCTGGCGCGATCGCAGGCTGGGGCGCAGTACCTACGGCCTTGATCGTCACAGGTATGGCTGTCATTGCAGCGTGGCTCTACTTAGAAAGCTCAGCCCACCCTGGATTCTGGGGCAAGCGATCGACGCAGGTCGGCACCAATGCCCTGTTAGCAACGCTGGCCATGCTGGCGATCGTCGGCATGGTGAATGTTCTGGCTGTGCGCTATGCAGGCCGATTTGACCTGACAGAGAACCGCATTTTCACCCTCGCGCCTCAGTCTCAAGAAGTGGTGCAGAGCCTAAAGCAGCCCGTTAAAGTCTGGGTGTTTTCGGCAACGCCCAATCCGGTCGATCGCGAGCTTTTAGAAAACTATCGCCGCCGCAGCAATCAATTTAGCTACGAATTTATCGATCCACAGGCTCAGCCAGGTATCGCCAAAACGTTTAATGTACAGGCGATCGGCGAAGTCTATCTCGAAACGGGCGGTAATCGGCAGTTTGTTCAGTCGATCGCCAGCGGTGAAGCCCTCTCTGAACGCAAGCTAACCAACGGTTTGGCGCAGCTCAGCATCACGCAGCAGCAGAAAGTCTATTTCCTTCAGGGGCATGGCGAACGCATTCCCGAAGCCACGGGCAAGGGCGGCATGTCTGCGGCCACAGGCAAGCTCAAAGAAGTCAGCTATGTACCCGTACCGCTCAACTTGGCTGAGAATCCTAAGATTCCCGACGATGCCTCAGTTGTAGTGGTGGCTGGGGCGCAGCGTCCGCTCTTAGACAACGAGCTAGAGGCACTTCGCACCTATGCTCAGGGCAAAGGCGGCCTCATGCTGCTGGTCGATCCACAAACCGATCCCAAGCTCGATACCTTCTTGAGCGACTGGGGCATTCGGGTGAGCGATCGCCTCGTCATCGACCCGGCAGGGCAAGCGTCAGGTCTAGGCCCTGGCGTCACCATCGTCAACCAATATGGCGACCATCCGATCACGCGCGGCTTTGGTAACGGCATCTCCTTCTATCCGCTAGCGCTGCCCCTAGAATCTTCCAACATTCCGGGCATAGATGGCGCAACGTTGCTCTACACAAGCGATCGAACCACTGCCCAGCAGATCGGCGAAACGGGCGAACTCGAATTTAACGCCGCTACCGATCCCAAAGGCCCCTTCAACATTGGCATGGCGCTAACGCGATCGGTTGCGTCCCCCACCCCAGCTTCCCCATCTCCTTCCCCCTCGCCAACCCCTAGCCCAGCCCTGACCCAATCTCAATTCCGCCTCGTTGTCATCGGCAACTCCAGCTTTGCCACGGACGGTCTTTTTGAGCAGCAGCTCAACGGCGATCTCTTCCTCAATGCCACAACCTGGCTCAGCCAGCGGGACGACGAGGTGCTGTCCATTCGCCCTAGAGAAGTGACCAACCGCCGCGTGGTTCTCTCACCTGAGCAAGTCATTGTAGTAACCCTCATTTCCATGCTGCTGCTGCCCTTAATTGGTTATGGCATGGCAACAGCAGTCTGGTGGAAGCGAAGATAGACTCATGAAACTTAAACCCTCAACCTTACTTTTGGTCTTGACAGCGCTGCTTTTAGGCGGCGTAGTGCTGCTGGTGCAAACCCAGGCACCACCTCCTTCAACCCAGGCAGATGAGCCACAAAATCTCTTTGCCTTCAAGGAAAGTGAGGTGCAATCTCTGAGGCTGACGACGCTGCTGCGATCGATCAAATTTGAGCGCGACTCTAGCAGCAAGTGGCAAATGTTGGAACCTGAGAAGGCCATCGCCAGTGACCCCAACATTGCCTTGCTGCTGAGCTTAGTGGCAACGGGCACCAGTCAGCGATCGTTTACGGCTCCTGCCAGCGATCGAGAGCAGTACAGCTTTCATCAGCCTTTAGCCACAATCGAAGTTACCCTAGCCAACAAAGAAACCCATCAGTTGATCTTGGGCGGCTACGATTTCAACCGCAGCAGCCTTTACGCCCTCGTCGATCCGCCTACCGATCCCAAAGCCGACCTGAAGGTGCTGCTGGTTTCTCCCAACTTCGACAATGCAGTCAGCCGTTCCCTAGAGGACTGGAAACAAACTGCTGAGCCAGCGGCATCTCCCAATGCCTCTCCCAGTGCTTCTCCTAACGAATCTCCCAGCGGCTCACCCAGTCCCGCGCCCATTGAATCTCCTAGCGGCAGCCCATCGCCTAACGAATCTTCTCCCCCTACAGTCAGCCCAGCCCCTAGCTCAGAAAGTTCTGCAACACCTAGCCCAGACAGCCCCTAAAATAATCGGTAGCTCCTTAGTCGTTCTCAAAAAATCTTTGCCTCAGAACTTTGCCTGAGAACTCCCCAGTCATCGTCACCCATTCACCTCATGTCGATCGCCCCACCCGATCCCACGGCCACCCTTCTCATCTCTTGTCCTGACCAAAAGGGCTTGGTCGCCAAAATTGCCGGGTTCGTCTACTCCAACGGCGGCAATATTATCCATGCCGATCAGCATACCGATCGCCTAGCAGGTTTATTCCTCATGCGGATCGAGTGGCAGCTAGAAGGGTTTAACCTGCCTCGCGAATTGATTGCCCCTGCCTTTAGCTCGATCGCCCAACCGCTCCAGGCCGAATGGCGGCTCCGATTTTCTGATGACAAGCCGCGAATTGCCGTTTGGGTCAGCCGTCAAGATCATTGCTTATTTGATCTGGTCTGGCGGCAGCGAGCCGGAGAATTTGCCGCAGAGATTCCGCTGATTATCAGCAACCATCCGCACTTAGGGACGATCGCTGAGCAGTTTGGCATCGACTATCACCACATCCCCATCACGGCAGAAACTAAACTCCAGCAAGAAGCCCAGCAGCTTGAGATTTTGCAGCAGTACAACATCGACTTGGTGATTTTAGCAAAGTACATGCAGGTCTTGAGCAGCAGTTTCCTTTCTCAGTTTCCCCAGGTCATCAACATTCACCACTCTTTTTTACCTGCTTTTGCTGGGGCAAATCCTTACCAGCGAGCTTACGAACGGGGTGTCAAAATCATTGGGGCAACGGCACATTATGTCACGCAAGATTTGGATGAAGGCCCCATTATTGAGCAAGATGTGGTGCGCGTCAGCCATCGCGATCAGGTAGCAGATTTGATCCGTAAGGGTAAAGACCTAGAGCGGATGGTGCTGGCAAGAGCCGTGCGTCTGCATTTGCAAAATCGCGTCTTGGTCTACGGCAATCGCACAGTAGTTTTTGAGTAGCGATCGGCTTGCCCTCTCATGTGCGCCTCACCCGCGATTTCAATCAAACCCGTGGCCTAAATCATCTAAAATTCAGAGGCTAGGTGGTACTCTACAACCCCACAACGCCCCATGAAAGGAAATTTAGCCTCACGGTTTGGGCAGCGATTCTTCTGGCCATTTTCCTGGCGCTGGCTGAGCCGCGCCTCAGCGTTCCAGCGGCGAATGCTCTTGGCGCTGGCCGTTTGCCTCAGCATTATTCTGTTTGGCGCGATCGCCTATAGCCAACAGCCCATAACACTGACGCTCTTGATGCCTGCCCTTGATGTTCAGGCAGGACGTTCGATGGCCGATCAGTTTGAGGCAAGTAACCCTGGCATCAAGCTAGAGATCGTGGAAGGCCCCAACGCCTCTAACCTTGTAGAAGATCTCTATACCTCTTCATTTCTGCTGGGCGACACGCCCTATGATCTGGTGTTGATGGATGTCGTTTGGTTGCCCAAGTTTGCCGCAGCAGGCTGGCTTCTAGACATCACCGATCGCGTTCCGGCTGACCAACTCACTGCCTTCCTGCCTGCCGACCTTGAAGGCGGACGCTACCAGAACCGCCTCTATCGTCTGCCCATGCGGTCGGACTCTGGCCTGCTCTACTACCGCCAAGATCTGTTGGCAAAAGCCGGACTTCAGCCCCCTACCACCTTTGATGACTTAATCAATATCTCCAAGACGCTGCAAGAACGGGGGGATGTGCGCTGGGGCTACGTTTGGCAAGGGCGGCAGTACGAAGGGTTGGCTGCCATGTTTACGGAAGTTCTGGCAGGGTTTGGTGGCTTTTGGGTCAAACCAGACACCTTAGAAGTGGGACTCGATCGCCCAGAGGCCATCCAAGCCGTCAACTTCCTGCGGCGCACTGTTCAAGAAGGCGTTTCACCCCCCGGAGTCACCACTTATCAAGAAGAAGAAGCCCGTCGCCTGTTTCAGAGTGGCGATGTTGCCTTCATGCGAAGCTGGCCTTATGCCTATCCCTTGGGGAGTGCCGAAGGTTCTCCTATCAAGGGTTTATTTAGCTTTAAGCCAATGGTTCACGCGCCTGGATTCGACAGTGCCGGATGCTTAGGCGGGTGGGGATTGGGCATCGCCAAAACCAGTCGTTATCCCGACGCAGCGCTCAAGGTGGTGCAGTATTTTGCCAGCCCTGAAGGTCAACGCTTCACGATTTTGGAAAATGGCTATTTGCCCACGCGACCCTCGCTTTACACCGATCCACTAATCGTGGCGAAGTACAGCTACTTTCCTCAGATGCAAACCGTTGCTGAAAAAGCCGTTCTGCGTCCTCCGGTGGCTCAATATGCCCAAGTTTCCGACATCCTTCAGCGCTATCTCAGCGCCGCTTTGACCGATCGCACTCCGGTTGCAGACGCTATGCGAAATGCCGCTCAGGAGACTCGCCGCCTCCTCGACACCAACGAGTCGTAGCCCAGCGGCTCTATTCGGCTTTTTGGCCATCCTTGCTCTCTCACCGCTTGCCATGTCTTCTACCCTTGAAACTCGTGAACGACGCACTGGCTGGCTGCTGCTAGCACCCGCCCTAATCCTACTGGCGTTAGTCTATGCCTATCCGATCGCTCGATCGCTCTGGCTCAGCCTGTTCAATCAAAATCTGGGAACCGAGCTTCAGCCCGTGTTTACCGGACTCGATAACTATGTCCGCATGAGCGGCGACGGACGATTTTGGCAGAGCATTTTGAACACTAGCGTCTTTACCGTTGCTTCTGTTTTGATCGAGTTGGTGATTGGCATGGGCATTGCCCTAGTGCTGAATCAGTCTTTTCCAGGGCGAGGGGCCATTCGGACGATCGCCATCTTGCCTTGGGCGCTTCCCACAGCCTTGATTGGCACAACCTGGGCCTGGATCTTCAATGACCAGGCGGGCATTGTCAACGATATTTTGCTGCGGCTGGGGCTGATTGAGACAGGCATCAACTGGCTGGGCAATCCGCTGCCTGCCCTGCTCTCGGTAATTGTGGCAGATGTTTGGAAAACCACCCCCTTCATCAGCATTTTGCTGCTGGCAGGCTTGCAGTCCATTCCGGGCGACCTCTACGAAGCCCATGCGATCGATGGTGCTTCTCCCTGGCAGAGCTTTCGGCAAATTACCTTGCCATTGCTCATGCCGCAAATTTTAGTAGCCACGCTGTTTCGCTTTGCCCAAGCCTTTGGCATTTTTGACCTGATTCAAGTGATGACCAGCGGTGGCCCCGGCGGCGCAACCGAAACCGTTTCTATCTACATCTATGCCACCGTCATGCGCTACCTCGACTTTGGCTATGGCGCAGCGCTGGTGGTCGTCACCTTTGTGGTGTTGGTGCTGGTAATGGCGATCGCCGCTTTCTTTTTATCCAAAGTTCGTGCCGCCACAGGAGACCGATAAATTATGGTGCCTCTCCCCTCCTCTGCCGCCGTAGAGACGAGTCCTTCGCCTTCGCCATTGTCGGTGAAAAAGATTGTGCTGCCTTTGGCCGTTATTTTGGTGGTCGGCTTTAGCCTCGCGCCCATCCTGTGGCAGGTGCTCACCTCCGTCAAAACCAATGCTGATATTGCCGCCGTTCCCAACGTCTATTTGCCCACGCGCTTTACCTTAGAACACTACATCGAGATTTTTCGCCGCCGCCCCTTCCTCAGCTACATGCTGAATAGCTTCATGGTGGCAACGATTTCGACCCTCCTCTGTCTGCTGATTGGCACACCCGCCGCCTATGCCCTAGCGCGACTAAAGCTGCCCGGAGAACAGGCTATTTTGGCGATCGTCCTGATCATCACCCTCTTTCCCTACATCCTGCTGTTCTTGGGGCTGCTAGAAATTGTTCGAGCCTTGGGCTTAGCCAACAATTACCTAGCATTGGTCATTCCCTATACGGCTATTAATGTGCCGCTCACCATTCTGGTGATGCGGAGTTTCTTTCAGCAGTTGCCTCGCGATCTCGAAGACTCCGCCAAAGTCGATGGCTACGGCACTTGGCAAATGCTGGCGCAAATTTTGGTACCGCTCACGGTTCCGGCACTGGTGACAACGGGCATCCTCACCTTTATCTCAGCCTGGAACGAATTTTTGTTTGCGCTCACCTTTATCACACGCGAGTCCCTCAAAACCATCCCGGTTGCCGTCGCTCAAATTAGCGGCACAGCCGCCTTCGAAATTCCCTACGGCCCACTGGCTGCCGCCACAGTCGTAGGAACCCTGCCGCTAGTCGCTCTCGTATTGCTGTTCCAGCGCCGCATTGTACAAGGGCTAACAGCCGGAGCAGTCAAAGGCTAAAGATCACCCTACTCTCACCCTCCCTCCCTCTCCCCATCCCATATGGCAAAACTCGAACTCATCCATCTCAACAAAACCTATACCCCCAAAGTTATTCCCGTTAAAGACCTGACGCTGAGTGTAGAAGACCATGAATTTCTAACGCTGCTAGGGCCTTCGGGCTGCGGCAAATCCACAACGCTGCGGATGATCGCCGGACTAGAACAACCCACCCGCGGCGAAGTTCGCATTGGCGGGCAGGATGTCAGCCGCAAATCGGCAGGCGATCGCAACATCGCGATGGTGTTCCAGAGCTACGCCCTTTATCCGCACATGAGTGTCTATGACAACATGGCATCGGGTCTAAAGCTACGCAAAATGCCGTCGGGTGAAATTCGCAGCCGCATCGAAGAGGTCAGCCGTTTTCTAGGCTTAAAAGACTTACTCGATCGCCGACCTGGCAAGCTATCAGGCGGTCAGAGACAGCGGGTTGCTCTAGGACGCGCCCTCGTGCGCCAGCCCGATGTTTTTCTGCTCGATGAACCGTTGAGCAACCTGGATGCACTGCTGCGAGAACAGGTGCGTGCAGAGCTAAAACAGATTTTTGCCAGCCAAGCAACACCTGTGGTTTATGTCACCCATGACCAAACCGAGGCCATGACTCTCTCTAGCCAAGTGGCGTTACTCAACGATGGCTATCTCCAACAGTTGGCATCTCCTAAACAGATTTACAGCCAGCCCGCCAATCGCTTTGTGGCAGGCTTCATTGGCAGTCCCCAGATGAATCTGCTAGAGTTACCCTGCCGTGAAAACTATGCCCTGTTGGGCAATAGCAAAATTCCATTACCCACAAGCTTTGCGCCGCCGCCGCATGTGGTTCTGGGCATCCGCCCAGAACATGCCCGCATAGCACGCCCTGAAGAGGCCATAACGGTAACGGGCACGATCATCTTGGTAGAGCATCTGGGCATGAGCAATCTGGTTAGCCTGCGCGTCGCGGGTAGTGAAAGCATCACAGTCCGAGCGCTCCTCTCCGCCGAGCAATCCTGGCAAGGCAATCAAATCACCCTGGCTTTTCCGCCAGAACACACCCATTGGTTCCATGTGGAAACGGGCGATCGCCTGCCTGATGCCGAGTAGCCTGACGCTGAAAAATAGACTTACGCAAGTATTATATTTAACTTTAGAATTACACTCTTGGTATAAACACTGAAGCCACGTCTATTGCACCCATCCCCTTATTTCGTAGAATTTGGCAAGATGTGATTTTTTAAGGGCGTATCCCAATGGTCAAACCCCCGATCCGAGTTTGCATTATCTTGGGCACCCGTCCCGAAGCCATTAAAATGGCTCCCGTCATCCAGCAATTTCGTCAAGATCCTGCCTTCGAGACTCAGGTGGTGCTGACAGGACAGCATCAGGAAATGGTGGCTCAGGTAATGAATCTGTTTGACCTTAAGGCCGATCATGACCTCGCTATCATGCAGCATGGGCAAACCCTCACCGATATCACCTGCCGCAGCCTCCGCGGTCTAGAAGAGCTGTTTCAGCAGCTTCAGCCCCAGCTTGTCTTAGTTCAGGGCGATACCACAACAGCATTTGCAGCAGCGATCGCTGCATTCTACCAAAAGATTTCCGTCGGCCATGTCGAGGCAGGGCTGCGCACCGACGATATCTACAATCCCTATCCTGAAGAGGCCAATCGCCGTTTAATCTCTCAGGTAACACAACTGCATTTTGCCCCCACCACGCTTTCGGTAGAGCATCTGGAGCGATCGGGCGTCGTGGGCAAGATTCACAACACGGGCAATACAGTCATTGATGCCTTGCTCTCGGTTGCAGCGCGCCAGCTCGACTGCCCCATTCCCGGATTGGAATGGTCAAACTATCGCGTCATTCTCTCGACCGTACACCGCCGAGAAAATTGGGGCGTACCCTTAAAAGACATCGCCCAAGGCTTCCTCAAGATTCTAGACAAATTCTCAGATACAGCTTTGCTGCTGCCCCTGCATCGCAACCCCACTGTGCGAGAGCCATTGCAAGACATCTTAGGCAGCCATCCCAGAGCTTTTTTGACAGAGCCACTGGACTACGGGCATTTGGTCAGCGCCATGCAACGCTGCTACCTGTTGCTTACCGATTCGGGTGGCTTGCAGGAAGAGGCTCCGAGTTTAGGCAAGCCTGTGCTTGTGCTGCGGGAAACCACCGAACGCCCCGAAGCTGTGATGGCAGGAACAGCAAAGCTAGTGGGCACAGAGTCAGAAGCGATCTTCCAAGAGGCAGCTAGCTTACTCAGCGATCCTGAGAAATACAGCGCTATGGCAAACGTCGCCAATCCCTTTGGCGATGGCCATGCGGCTCAGCGTATTGCTGAAATCGTCAAGGCTCATTTCCAAATTTAGACAAGTATAAGTAGAGGAGCGGAGATGGGGCGATCGAGGCGAAACCGCTCAATCGTGAAGTCCCTCCACTGTTCAGCTTGTTTGCTTAGCGTATTATTCAGGCAAATTATTCAGGCGGCAGCTCAGGCGGCTCAGGCTTAGAGACATCTAACAGCTCTTTTTTGGATCGCTTTAGCTGCTTCCACATCTCTTTAATTTGCAGATAAGCCTCTTCCGTTGAAATTTGACCACCCGTTTCTAACCCACAGAGGAGAGAGACCCGCTGCGCAAACTCCTGGAGATTAGCATTAAAGGTCAGCTTTTCTGGCGTGAACTCGCCATGATAGCTACTTCTGGGGTAAAGAAACCGATTTTTGGCTTGCTCTTTGTCGTCTGTCACAGCTATTTGTCCATCCGACTAATAAAAACTAAGATACCCTGACACTCTATTGTTAACCTAACAGATGGAGAAATCTCTAGTTCTTTTGGTGTAACGTTTGTCACTTGCCTAGCAATAGCTCACTTTTAGCTTAAATCTAGATACAAATGGGATAGAGTTCAATCAGTTTTCCCAAAAGAAACGTTTACCTACACAATCTTTTACATCAATATTGCTGCCTGCTGTAGCTGTATTCATAGACTTTCGTGGGTTATTTAATTCATGCTCCTAAGCCCAGTGATTGCAGCTACACGTAGACTCTCAGGGTGATCTCAGGGTGGTGGATTCAGGGAATAGCTGGGAAAACTGATGGGCAAGCCCTTTGGCTCTTTGCCCAGTTTTATCTCTAGCGCCCATGCCCCATTCGCTGCCCGACCCTCAACCCCTAGAGTCTGAGATTTCGATATCTGTCGTTATCCCAATCTATAACGGAGCCGCAGATTTACCCGACTTACTCGACTGTTTGCAGCATCAGACCTTTCCGGGCGATCGCGTTGAGTATTTGCTGGTCGATAACGGCAGTCACGACCAGACAGCCACGATTATTCACGCAGCTCAGGCCAGCCCACACCCCTTCGCTCTCCGCTACCTCAGCGAAACGGATATCCAAAGCGCTTATGCAGCCCGCAATACGGGCATCCGAGCCGCTCAGGGCAGCATCCTCGCCTTTACCGATGCAGACTGCCGCCCGCAGCCGCAGTGGCTATCGGCTCTCATCGCACCTTTTGCCGATCCGCAGGTGGGGCTAGTCGCAGGTGAAATCACAGCATTTCCCGGCAGTTCCTTGCTAGAGCGCTATGCCGATCGCCATGCCGTCCTTTCCCAAAAACACACGCTAGCGCATCCTTTTTGCCCCTACGGACAAACGGCCAACCTTGCCCTACGGCGTCAGATTCTCGACCAAGTGGGGCTATTTCGTCCCTACCTCACGACCGGAGGCGATGCCGATCTGTGCTGGCGGATTTTGCAGCAAACGGGCTGGAAACTTCAGCTAGCCACCGAGGCCACCGTCCAACACCGCCATCGCACTACCCTTGCCGAACTCCGAAGCCAGTGGCAGCGGTATGGACGCTCAAATCGATACCTGCATCAGCTTCACGGCGTCAGCCTGACGCGCGCGATGACAGGGCGAGATTACGTCTATCGAGGCGGGCGCTGGCTGTTAAAAGAAATTCCTCAGGCGATCACCAGCGGTGCCAGAGGTAGGGCTTTGATCGATGCGATCGCAGATACGCCTCTCGATCTGCTATGCAGTCAAGCCCGTGATCAGGGACAGCGACAAGCGAGGCTCCCTCTAGCCGCCACAGAAATAGCAAGTCTTGCGCCTGCGCCAGAAGCCTGTTCAGCCCCAGCTTCTCCCTACCCCCCGTAGCTGCCAAGTCATGGCAATTCGTGATTGCGCTCAGTAATTGCTCTAGAAGTTTCACCTGAACTTCTTGCAACCATGCCAGAATCGATAATTATCATGGAATGGTACACCCCCCACTGTATAGAGAAATATTATAGAAATATTGCTCGGTTCACTTCCGCTCATTCAACCAGCCAGTTAAATCAGCTCAATCAGTCTGTCAAACCAGGGAGCCAAACCCTGATGGGGGGTGTTTTCAATCAGCCGCCTTTCTCTGCGCCAGAGCCGCCATGCGCTCCCGACAAAGAGATTCAAGGCAAAGATAAAACCTTCCCCCGTTATGCGCTGATTTCAGCTGTATTGACTCATTTTGTTGCGCTCTTTTCCAAAATGCCCGTGAATCTTCTTTGCCCCTCCCAGATTCTTCGCGTTTTAGCGGTCTACCTCGCTTCTAAATCAGCGCTTTATCGAGGCTTTTGGCTCAGCGCATTGTGCATCGCCCTGAGTATAGGATTTGCCCCCGCTCCAGCCCAGGCCGCAGAGCAGCTTTTAGTCCGGCTTGGTCCTCTCCAGCAATCTGTAGCGATCGCCGATCTGGAGCGCTTCGCCAAAACGGGAGATGTGCCCTCTAGCCTTAGCCTCTACACGCCGCTGTTAACCGCAGAAGTGCGGCAGTTGCTCGACAGCAGCCTTCAACTAGAACCCAACGTTGGCGACAAGTTGGTAGAAGATCTGCTGCATTCTTCGGCAGGAGAGCGCTTCTTGAATACCCTGCAAGCCGCCATGCCCAAGACGACCACGGTAGAGCTAAAGTCTGCCCTGGCTCAGGCAGCGCTGCGACCCGAAGGCATGAGCCTGTTGGGAGTCTTGCGATCGTTTCCCTCGAAGACCTTGCTGATTGATGCAACTTCAGCGATCGCCCTGGTGTCGCAAATGAACCTGCCCGCATGGCAGAGCCAAACCTTGAGCGGCGTCCTGGATCGAGAGCTGACCGTTGCCAGCAAGCCTCAGCGTCAGTCCTTTGATCCAACCCAAACAGGGCCTTACTGGGTTTGGAAGCAGTCTTTAACCCTGAGAGACTACGAGCGCGATCGCACAATTCCAGTTGATCTCTACTGGAGCCGCAAAACTCAAGGCTCACTCGTCGTTATCTCTCACGGGTTTGGAGCCGATCGCCGCTTTTTGAGCTATCTGGCGCATCACCTCACCTCCTACGGTTTAACTGTGGTGGCGCTAGAGCATCCCGCCAGCAATGTGGCCTGGCTCACCAGCGCTAAGCTCGATCAGCCCAACAACATTTTGCCCGCCAGTGAGTTTGTCGATCGCCCCAAAGATGTCAGCTTTGTCCTAGATCGGCTGAGTCGGCTCAATCGGTTTTCAGACAGACTGCGCGGCAAGTTCAATACCCACCAAGTTTCTTTGATCGGCCACTCGCTAGGAGGCTACACGGCTCTCGCTCTGGCAGGTGCCCCCCTCAGTCTCAAGTCTCTCCGCCAGTTCTGTGATGACCCTAACCCCATGGCGTTTTCACCCGCCGATTTGCTTCAGTGCAACGCCGCAGACCTGCCCGACAGTGAGGTAAAGCTGCGCGATGAGCGTATCGTGCAGGCGATCGTGCTTAACCCGATTATTGGCCGACTGTTCGATGAGGCTAGTCTGGCGCAAGTCACCATTCCAATGCTGATGCTGGCCGGAACCGAAGATGCCATTACGCCCGCAGTCAGCCAGCAGTTCATCCCCTTTACCAAGCTCAAAAACGACAAGCTTTTGCTGACTGCGATCGGAGCCAGCCACCTCAGCGTTGGCGATCCCAGCAATCTCAATCGGGCGATCACTCAAAGCATTTTTGTCCGAGAACGTCCCGACCAGCAGACAGAAGCTCTTCGAGAACTGCTTAAAGCCATCAGCCTCGCCTTTATTGAACAGATGACACCCCAGGCCAAGCGCTATGCGCCTTTTTTAACATCTGGCTATGCCCAATCTTTTTCTACACCTGATCTAAAGCTCCGGCTCAATGCCAATCTACCCCCCAACTTTTCCAACTGGCTGAAGATGGCAGCGTTACCTATGGAGCAGCTCGTCTCTACCACCTTGTCCCAACGTTCTGCTGAACAAAGCTGCGATCGCAGTCTTAGCTGTTTGTGGAATCCTCTGCCTCTGGTCATGTTTATCTTACCGGGGGGGCTGCCCGTAGCGGCCAAACATATCCTCAAACTCAGCAAGCGCCGCAGAGCCAAGCAGATGAAGTAGTCCCGCTCTAAAGGCTGCTCTAGCGCTTATTTTAAAGCCGACTTCAAGTTGATTTTTCGGGCGCTTTGCCTCCGAAAATTAACTTTTAAAGCGAAGACCCTCCCTCCCTTCTCCAGTTCTTCAGTTAAATTGGAGACAGACAAATCTTTAAATCCTACCGCCTGTTTATAAAACAGGTAAAATTTTCTATCTATAGCAAATAACGGGTGAAAAGCTGCCGTGGAGACTCAAGCCTTAGCATTATCCAATATTCATATTCTCTGGTTGGTAGGTGGTTTTATATTTTTAGGGCTGGGGCTGGTAATTGGAGAACCCGTTGCCGCCGCCTTGGGAATAGCCGCTATCATTACCGCGATCGCCGCGCTCTCTGTTCCCTCGGTGCTGACGCAGTTGCTAATCTGGGGCGTGTTGTCGATCGCCTTGTCGGTTGTGCTGCGGGGCATGGTTCCCAAAAAATCCAAAGATCTTCGCTCAAATATTGATGCGATCGTGTCTGAAACCATTCCCAAAGGCGGTTTGGGTGTCGTCTCCTTTGAGGGGGCAATTTGGAAAGCGCGCTGCCAAATTTCGGACATTACTGTTACGCCAGGGCAGACGGTTCATGTCGTAGGTCGTCAAGGCAACACGCTGCTCGTTATGCCGACCACCTTTGCCGATGAACCTGTAGATAGTTAGGATCATGGATTAAGTCACATTGACTTCTGTAGGTTGGATTGAGGTATATAGTTTGCTTCCCGCAGGGTGATCCAACATCGTCTCAGGCGTTGGTTTCGCAAAGCTCAACTCAACCTACACGGGTTACTTAATGGCAAGTCCATCACATTAACGAAAATAGATGTTCCCAATTTCTTGGGAAAGACTATATTGAAACAGCAGCTCTAACCTCTTCCAACTGCCTCGGCAGGAGAACAATAAAGATATGGAGTCACTTGTTTGGGGATTTGTCTTTATCTTGACTATTTTGGGTGGAACGGTCGGTTCTACCCGGCGTATCACAGAAGGCAACGAAGCGTTGGTCGAGCGACTAGGGAGATATCACCGTAAGCTCACGCCGGGTTTGAACTTCGGCATCATTCCGTTCATTGACGAGGTGGTGACAGAAGCCTCTACCCGTGAGCAAATGCTAGATACCCCTGCTAGCGGTGCCACCACGAAAGATAACGTCAGAGTCGATGTCGATGCGGTCGTTTTCTGGCGCATTTTGGAGCTGCAACAGGCTTATTACGAGATTGCAGAGATCGAAGAAGCGCTGAAAAACTTGGTGATCACGACGCTGCGTGCCGAAGTCGGTGAAATGAAACTAGAGGAAACAAACTCCGCTAGAAACCGCATCACCCGCGCACTTCTCGAAAGTCTAGACGAGGCAACTGAGCCTTGGGGCGTCAAGGTGATTCGCGTAGAAATTCAGGACATTAAGCCACCCAAGAGCGTGCAGGATTCGCTTGAAAAAGAGCGGGCGGCAGAAAGCGATCGCCGAGCTGAGATCCTGCGGGCAGACGGTGAGCGGGAAGCTTCTCTAAAGCAAGCTAGCGCGATCGCCGACTCACTGAAGCTCATTAAAGAAGCCCTGCCAGACGGCTCTAATACAGCAGAAATTCTGCGCTATTTGGTCGCCCAGCGATATGTAGAAGCCAACTTTGAGCTGAGCAAGAGCGACAATGCCAAAGTCGTGTTTATGAATCCGCGAGATTTGACTGAAAGTATGTCAGAGCTGATTTCCGACAGTCGCCAAAGCACCAAAAAAAGTGGCGACTTTGGAAGCGATCGTCCCTTATCGGACAATTAGCCTCTACTCTGTACCCAGACTTTGAATGTGAGCAGGGAGGGTTCCAGCAGGAATCCTCCTTTTTTATGGCTGTCGCCAAATAGCATCTGCCACTTTACAAACATCGGCCATAGGCGCAACATCATGCACCCGCAAGAGGTCAGCCGAGGCCGCGATCGCCGCACAACAAGCTGAAGCCGTTCCCCAAACGCGCTGCTTCGGATCGGGCTGATCGAGGATGTGACCAATAAAACTCTTGCGAGATACTCCCACCAAAATGGGACAGCCCAGCGATCGCAAGCGAGATAGCTGCCGCAAGATTTCCAGATTTTGCGCTCCGGTTTTGGCAAAGCCAATGCCAGGATCAACCATAATTCGATCGGGGGCAATGCCTGCCGCTACAGCCGCCTCAACCCGACGAGCCAAAAACTCGTAGATTTCCGCCATCAAGTCAGCGTAGTCCGTTAGCTGCTGCATGGTTTTGGGTGTACCCCGAATATGCATCAGCGCGATCGGCACTTTTAGCTCTGCCACGATCGGCAGCATTTCAGGATCATAGGTCGCTCCAGAAATATCGTTGACCCAATCGGCACCCGCCTCAACAGCGGCTTGAGCCACGGCTCCACGAGTCGTATCTACCGAGATGGCGATCGCCTCTCCATTCTCAGCCCCACGCAAGGCTTGCACCACAGGCACAACCCGATCTAACTCTGCCAATAGCGGCACTTCTTCGGCCTGAGGCCGGGTAGACTGTCCACCAATATCGACCAGGTGCGCACCAGCCGCCACCATTGCCTGGGCTTGAGCCACAGCCGACTCTAGCGTGTTGAACTGCCCACCATCGCTAAAGCTATCCGGTGTCACGTTCAAAACACCCATGAGATAAGTTTGCTTGCCCCATCTCAAAGTCTGACCTCGCAGCATCCAGGGTGACAGGACTGAGGTAGCCCTATTGGGCAAAGCGCTTGAAGTCATAGCATATTCCACAAAGGCAGAAGGGCAAAATTGGCCTAGCGGCGCACTTTTCCAGTAAAACCAGCCGCCTTAAATTGCTCAAGCTTTAGCGGTGTCGGCTGATTAATCGGTACACTAATCCGCAGATCAAAATCGCTGATGCCGGGAGGCACTTCTTCGATCGCTCCCAACCGCGTGCGATTCTCCATGATGGAGTTGTTGTTGGCATCATAAATGCGGCCAAAAATATCCGCATTTAGCACAGGTTTACCAGACTTATTCTCAGCTTTGCCCGTGACAATAAAGCAGTTTGCCAACATGCTAGTCCCCGACATCGTTGTGCCTTCAGCAAGCTCAGGCGGACAGTCGTGGTAGGTCAGATCAAAGAGCCGGATTTGGGTCAGCGCCAAGGCTGCGGGGGCAATCACCCAGCTACAAATCCACAGACCGCAAGCGATCGCCACTATTGGAAATTGAAACCTGATTAGCTTGGTCATTGAGTCTCTCTTCTAGCTCTTTATCTTGGCTGATTCTATTCGCTCTATCGCTGCGTCATCTACGCGTCTGGCTCACGTCTCGGCTCAATCAGTTTGGCTAAATCAGTCGCTGCAAAACGTTTCAGATCCCCCTAAATTCCCGCGCTATCGCGCCGCTGCGCTAGAAAAAAGGGGGACTTTGAATTCATTTCCCCCCTTAAAAAGGGGGCAGGGGGGATCAACAGTTGCCTAAAACTCACAGCCGACCACTTTTCAAACATCCTCTAAAATCGTTCGCTATCCCTCAGCTTATCGTGAAATGAGAACCTATTTGGTAGGGCAATTGCATAGGGTATCGCATAGAGGGTGGCATAGCGGCAAATCGGCAGCCCCACATTACACAAGGCCAAAATCGGTTGCAGAAAAAGTTGCATGATTGGTCAGGCTGGTTTGGCTGGTTAAATTAGCCAGGACGCTGAAAGCGCCCCCATTGGCCAGATCGGTCGAATAGACAACCCGACTGAAGCCCAAAGTGCTATTGAAATAGACAAATATCCCTTTGCCTGCCGTCAGCGAGTTGTTATTCGCAATCGCCTGAGCCGCTGCTGCCGCATTGGCAAAAGCATTGGTCAACACGAGCAGATTACTATCTCCCGCCAGAGTAGCGCTATTGCCTGCTTGAAGCTTGAGCGCATTAATCTCGAAAGGCTGTGAGGCAAAAGCGATCTGATCCTGCCCAATCTGATAATCCGTGATCACATCAGGACGATTTAAGTTTTGAGTTGAAGGATTGCCCGCAAATGGATCGATCGCAAAACGGAATTGATCGCGATCTGCACCCCCCGTGAGCCGATCTCCTGTTATGGCTCCATTCGCTCCCACGATCGTGCCGATACCGCCAATTAACGTATCCGCTCCAGCCCCCCCATTGGCAATCAGAGCCGTACTCGTCGCGCTGGCATTAAGAACATCATTGCCCGCCCCACCTGAGAAAGTGACTAGAGTGACATCACTACCCGTCAACGCGCCAACGGTAAGGCTGTCATTGCTGGCTGCACCGTTAATTTCAAACTGTTCTGCATTGTCGATCGTCATGGTAAAAGGCTTAGCCCCTGTGCGACCAAAGCTGACTTTGCCCCCACTACCCAGTTGCAAAACGGTATTTCCTGAGAAGTTTTCCTCAACGACATCAATGTCAGCTCCGGCATCAATCAGGTCATTGCCGTCTCCCTCATTCCAGATGATGCGATCGCTGCCTGCGCCACTCCTAACACTATCCGTACCGCGACCGCTGCTGATAGTATCGCTACCGCTGCCGCTCGTTAGTCGATCTTGTCCTGCTCCCCCTTTGACGACTAAGCTAATGCCAGTTTTGCTGCCATCTAGCGTGTCATTGCCATCACCCCCCGAAAAAGTTACCAGGGTGACATCGGTTGCCGATAGATCACCCACGACCAATCGATCCTTACTCTGCCCACCCTTAACGTCAAACTGCTCCAGGCCGTCGGTCGTGAGCCGAAAAGCTTGACGACCTGCCCGTTCAAAAATGGCTTTGCCGCCCTCTTGGCCTAAGGTGACATTGCCGAGATAGTTGATTTCTAGGCTATCTGTATCTTGACCGCCATCATCTTGACCGCCATCAATGACATCCGAGCCATCACCCTCCTTCCAAATGACGCGATCGCTTCCCTGATTGCCCGCAATTTTGTCATTGCCTTTGCCCCCTTCTAGGCGATCGTTGCCTGCTCTTCCTCTGAGCGTGTCATTTCCTCCCAAACCCAGCAGGCGATCGTTCTCATCGGTTCCATTCAAAACATTGTTTCGTTGATTTCCTTTCTGCGTCACCATGAGTTATCTCTCTATGCTCTTTGCCGCATTTGCGCTACAGAACTAGATTAAATAAAAGCGCTTTACCTGTCAGTCTGAGAAAGTCAGATAAAGTCCCATAGAGGTACGATAAACGCTTGATGCCTTTAAACAATCATTGAACGCCCGCTTAAAATAGAGACAGTAGAGCAAAGCGTTTTCACGTTTCAAAAGTATGCAAATCAAGCGCATGGGTCATGTAGCCATTTCTGTAAAAGACCTGGAACAAGCCGCCCAGTTCTATCAAAATTTGGGCATGGCTCTGGTCTGGAAAGATGCCGATTGGGCCTATCTTAAGGCTGGAGAAGACGGTCTGGCTTTGCTGAGTCCGCAGTATTCTCAGGCAGGCCCCCACTTCGGGTTTATCTTTGACGATCGCGCAGAAGTTGAGGCAGCCTACAATCGCCTCCATTCAGAAGGTGTCCACATCACCCCCATTCACGAGCATCGGGACGGCACAGCCTCTTTCTACGGACGCGATTTAGACGGCAACTGGTTTGAGTATCTCTATGAGCCAGCACCAGTGGATGAGCCAGCGCCAGTGGCCAGCGCCGTTTGAAACGCTCACGAACGCAGCACCAAATTATCTCGGTGAACCACCGTCTCCTCTCCCGCATATCCCAAGATCTGAGCTATTTCATCGGAGTGATGGCCTAAGATCTTTTGCAGTTCTGCGCTGCTGTAGTTGACAATGCCTCGAGCAAACTCTTGACCCGCCCGATCGCAAAGCTGTACGGCATCCTGGCTTTGAAACTCGCCTTCAATCTCCTTAATTCCGGCGGCCAAGAGCGACTTGCCCGACTGGCACAGCGCTTTCACTGCGCCTGCATCCAAATAGAGCTTGCCCGCCGGAACTAGCCCATTGGCAATCCAGCGCTTGCGGGCATTGGAGGAGCGGGGCTGTGGCTCAAACTGCGTACCTAATGGCTCGCCCTGCAAGATTTTTTCAATATTTTGTGGCGATCGCCCTTCCGTAATCACCGTGCGAATGCCCGCAGTGGTGGCAATTCGCGCCGCCGCAATTTTGGTCACCATGCCGCCTGTCCCCCAAGTGCTGCCGCGATCGCCCACTTCTACCTCTAGCTGGTCAATACTGTCTACGATCGCAATCGGCTGAGCATCAGGGTTGTAGCGTGGATCGGCTGAGTAAAGGCGATCAACATCCGTCAGCAAAAATAGCCAGTCTGCCTCAACCAAGCTAGCCACCAAAGCTGAAAGCGTATCGTTATCGCCAAACTTTAACTCCTCGATCGCCAAGGTATCGTTCTCATTTACGATTGGCACCACCCCCAGCTTTAGCAACTGCCGAAAGGTGCGGTAGGCATTGACATAGCGGCTGCGCTGCACCAAATCACTCCGGGTCAGCAATACCTGGGCGATCGGCTGTCCCAATACGCTAAATAGGTCGTCATACACCCGCATGAGCCGCCCTTGCCCCACGGCCGCTACAGCCTGTTTCATCGAAATAGTGCGCGGACGTTCGGTAAGCCCTAACCTCGCACAACCGACCCCCACCGCTCCCGAAGAAACCAAAATCACTTGATGCCCCTGCTGACGCAAATGGCTCAGCGTTTCTACAAGCTGGGCGATCGTGGCGAGAGCCAAAAACCCTGTTTCGGGCTGGGTCAGGCTAGAAGTGCCAATTTTGATAACGATCGTTTGAGGCATTGGCAAATTTGAACGCTAGAAATTTAAAAGCGGCTAAACACTGAGGACGCTGAGGAACTACCGTCAGCATAAATGTAAGCATCAAATTATGAAGCGCCAACCCCCAAAAATGAGAATTGACGCTTCACAAAATATTTACGGGCTTTATGGTCTGAGGTCTTTATAAGCTTGACCTCTTTTATATGCTTCTAAGATTAGCAAGCCCTGAAGCTACACCCAGCAGCCTTAATCTTTTCTTTAGGATTGTTATTAAAATTAAAGGTTTATAGCATTTTGTAATGTTTTGTTGCAAAATCCTGAGCCAGTTAAAGTTCTGCCAGAGAGAATGTACCCTTCCGCCTGTAGCCTTCCCCCGAACATCTTTTTTTCAAGCCCGCACAAAACACCAGCCATCTCACCTTTACAGCCCACACTCCCCCTCTCCCTCACTTCCAATCCGCCCTCAGAAACAATTCAACTCCAATTAAGCGCTCAGCCCCTTCTCTGTCAAATCTAGCTCACCACAGCCCAAAATTTGCAGATCATTAATGCTATCCTAGTAAAGTTGTCTAAAAATCACACATCCAGGATTTCGGGTGTTTCGGCAGCAGGTTGAGTTCATTGCTGGCAGCCCACTTTGGGCGATCGCAGGACTCAGATTTACCGCTTGCCAGAAATGCACCTGGGTGGAGGATAAACCCGAAGGAGTAAATTCATGCCCGTTGTTTCTTTGGCTCAGCTACTTGAGTCTGGTGTTCACTTTGGGCACCAAACTCGTCGATGGAACCCCAAGATGTCTCCCTACATCTACACGTCCCGCAACGGGGTTCACATCATTGACTTGGTACAGACTGCACAGCTCATGGATGCAGCCTATAACTACTTGCGCAAGGCTTCCGAGCAGGGCAAGCGGGTTTTGTTTGTGGGCACAAAGCGTCAGGCAGCAGGCATTATTGCCCAAGAGGCGTTGCGCTGCGGTTCCTACTACGTCAACCAGCGCTGGTTGGGCGGCATGCTCACCAACTGGCTGACCATCAAAACGCGAGTCGATCGCCTCAAGGAACTAGAGCGTCGTCAAGAGACAGGTGCCCTAGACCTGCTGCCTAAAAAAGAGGCTGCTGTGCTGCGCCGCGAGTTGGAAAAGCTGCAAAAGTATTTGGGCGGCATCAAAGGCATGCGCAAAGTGCCTGACATTGTGGTGATTGTTGATCAACGCCGGGAATATAACGCGGTACAGGAATGCCAAAAGCTAAATGTGCCGATCGTTTCGCTGCTAGATACCAACTGTGACCCCGATACGGTCGATATTCCGATTCCAGCCAACGATGATGCGATTCGCTCAATCAAGCTAATTGTCGGACGGCTTGCAGATGCAATCTACGAAGGTCGCCATGGTCAGCTTGAAGCTGAGGAAGAGTACGACGATTACGAAGTCGCAGATGAAGATTACGTCTTCGATGAAGCAGACTTCCCCCCCGAAGAAGAAGAGACAGCTAAATAACAGCTAAGGATCAGAGATTAAATCAGCCCCAATTGTTTTTGGAAGTGCTACGCAGAGTGTGGCGCTTCCAAAAGACAATTACAGGTTAATTAATTTGCGATCCTAACCAGCAGGGCAAAAGATTCACAGGAGGGATGAAGCCCACAATTAGGCGCTTCATCCCTCGCTGTTGATCCATATCCCTATATCCTAGATTCAGACCCCAAACCTAGAGACACAGGACTAAAGCAATGGCGGAGATATCGGCAAAGCTTGTGAAGGAGTTGCGCGATAAGACTGGCGCAGGAATGATGGACTGCAAGAAAGCCCTTGCGGAATCCGAAGGTGACGTAGAAAAAGCGATCGAATGGCTGCGCCAGAAGGGGATCACTTCGGCAGGTAAAAAAGCCGGAAAAGTGACCGCTGAAGGCTTGGTGGGCAGCTACATCCACACGGGTGGCCGGGTTGGCGTTTTGGTCGAAATCAACTGCCAAACAGACTTTGTTGCCCGTAACGAGGCATTTCAGAGCTTGGTGAGAGACATTGCCATGCAGATTGCTGCTTGCCCCAATGTCGAGTATGTCAAGGTTGAAGACATTCCCCCTGAAGTCGTCACCAAAGAAAAAGAGATCGAGATGGGCAAAGATGATTTGTCCAACAAGCCCGTCAACATCCGCGAGAAGATCGTAGAAGGTCGAATTGACAAACGCCTCAAAGAGATGGCGCTGCTCGATCAGCAGTACATCAAAGATCAGAGCATCACGGTGGCTGAACTGGTGAAGCAAAAGGTAGCCAGCCTGGGTGAAAACATTCAGGTGCGACGCTTTGTTCGCTTCGTTATGGGCGAAGGCATTGAGAAGCAAGAGGAAGACTTTGCAGCAGAGGTTGCAGCTCAAACTGCGGTGAAAGAAGCAGCACCTGTCGCTGAAGCGCCTGCCGCTGAAGCCGAAAAGTCTGACAAGTCTGACAAGTCTGACAAAAAATCTAAGAAATCTAAGAAATAACAATAGCTCTTAGGAGCACCCTGTTATGAGCCTAGATTTTTTGGCATTGCTGATGCTTTTCGTCAAAGTGTAGCCATGCTTCGTATAGGAACAGTTTTTGGGAGAAGGCGCGCGCTTTATCCCAAAAGCTGCCTAGCCAGTTTTATAGCTTTGCAAAATTAGAACATAGTCAGACAAAATCAGATTGGGACAAGACTTAAGCGCGTAGCGCCACACCTCAGGGGTAATGGGTTATTGGGTCGGAGCATTGCACGATCGCCAGCCCATTACCTATTTTTTATGGACTCTAATTTCTGAGTCTAGACTCGCTATCCTAGAGTCTCACCCTCCTAGAGTCTCAGCCCAATATCACGCCCTTCTTGCAAAAAATGGAACCCTAGATCGAATGGTTAGACCCGTTGAGCAAATTGAGCAAGAAATCGCCAAGCTTGATCAGGCTGTGGCTGCGATCGCTCAAGAGTTCCACGATACCTACAAACCCTATCTGGCAGCCTTGGGCAAGGCTGTGCGACAGCAGTTGATCTTGGCTAGCTACCACCTCTGCACTCAGGGCTACCCAGAGCAGTTTTTGCAGCTTTCGCTCCGTCAGCGCCAAGACCTTCAGCAATCCTTGCAGCAGTTGGCTAAGCAAACCCAAATCCAGCTATCAGAACAACTTCAGCCTGTACGACCTGAGCCTAAAGCGATCGAGCCAGAAAGCGAGCCAGCAGAAGAGCCGGAAGTAGATCAAGCCTCCCACCCAGCAGAAGAGCCAGAAACAGATCAAGCGATCGACTCCCTCCCTCCCTCTTCCTCCCTCCCGCCCTCTCCCTCTCTCTCCCTCAGACCCTCTCCCGCCAAACAATCGCCCGAATCCCCCATTACCCCTCTAGCCTTAGCGCATTGGCAAGACCAGCTAGAGCAAAATATCGCGGAGCAACTTCAAAACCTTTCCCATGCCGCCAATTGCCTGCTGCAACAGGGAAAGATTCTGCCCAGTCAACTGCCAGAGCCAGTCTTGGAGGTGGCTTCTAGGACAGATCTAGCCTCCGAAGTAGGCGTTAGTCCACCCAACCTGCTAAGTCTGCTGATCGAAAGTGACTCAGAAGAATCGACCTTGACTCAGCTCACTGCCATCCGCCTGCGCCTGTCAGAAATTGAGTTTAGCGACACTACCGTTGCGCGCTGGCGCTCTAAAGTTCGGACTCTGATAGCGCAACTCAACAAGCTAGGGCGAGAATACCAGAAACGCCAAAAGGAAAAAGCGATCGCCCAAGCGGAATTGGCATGGCGATCGAGCTGGTACGAAGAATAGCGCCCTTTCACTTTTCCCCCTCTGATTTCATCCTCTGACATGGACTGGTTACGCCTGCAAAAAGCCCTCTCTGTCGAAGCCGAACGCGGCTTCAACGACTTGGTGGGCAGCCAGTATCGCTTTAGCGAATTCCTCAGCTTTAGTCTGGCGCAGCCACCCACCGAGCTAACGCAAGACGAACGATCGCGATCGCAGGAAATATCCCAAGAGTTTACGCAGTACGCAGAACTCAGCTTTGCCGAGCGGCAGCACTTAGTCGCCGAAACCCGCCGCTTTATTTACCAAACTCGGAAGCATCTAGAGGAGCGATCGGCAGCGGATGCGAAAACCGATGAAGCGCAGGGGCAAGGGGGCAGTCCGGTGAGTTATGCATCGGCTGCTGCGAAAACAGCGCAGAAGACCGCACAGAAGAAAGTGCCTCGAACGAAGCCGCTGGTGGAGCCAAAGAGCCGCGCTCCTGTAAAGCTCGATCAGGCTGTCACTTACCTGCCAGGAGTAGGGGTGAAAAATGCCGAGCGGTTGGCAAAGCTGGGGCTAAACACCGTACGAGATGTGCTGTATTACTATCCACGAGATCACATTGACTATGCCCGTCAGTTAAAAATCCGAGAGCTAGAAGCCGGAGAAACGGTGACGCTGGTGGCGACCGTGAAAAAATGCACCTGCTTCAACAGCCCCCGCAACACCAAGCTGACTATTTTTGAATTGCTGGTGCGCGACTCTAGTGGGCAGATGAAGCTGAGCCGATTTTATGCTGGCAGCCGCTATCAAAATCGCGGCTGGCAGGAGCAGCAAAAGCGGCTGTATCCCCCAGGGGCAACGATCGCCGCTTCGGGACTGGTGAAGCAGAGCAAATTTGGCATGACGCTCGACAACCCGCAGATTGAGGTGTTGGATCACTCCGGAGCCTCGATCGACTCGATGCAGGTGGGTCGGGTGGTGCCCGTGTATCCCCTCACGGATGGGGTGGGCGCAGATGTGGTGCGAAAGGCGGTGGTAGAAGCCTTGCCCGCCGTGTCGCAGTTGCAGGAGCCATTACCGGATGGGCTGCGCGCCAAGTATGAGCTAATTGGCTTGCAGGAGGCGATCGCCCATATCCATTTTCCGCCCCATGCTGAGGCGCTGGCAGCAGCCCGACGACGGCTGGTGTTTGATGAGTTCTTCTACTTACAGCTTGGCTTGCTGAAGCGTCGCATGACTCAGCGCCAGCAGCAAACCACAGCCAAGCTGGCTCCCACGGGAGAGCTAATTGAAGAGTTTTATCGGGTGTTGCCCTTTGAGCTAACCAATGCCCAGCAGCGGGTAATTAACGATATTCTCAC
Organism: Oscillatoriophycideae cyanobacterium NC_groundwater_1537_Pr4_S-0.65um_50_18; assembly: GCA_016208305.1. Taxonomy (GTDB): domain Bacteria; phylum Cyanobacteriota; class Cyanobacteriia; order Elainellales; family Elainellaceae; genus Drouetiella. The sequence continues at coordinate 741,535 of JACQYI010000006.1, forward strand.
TGACATTCAGACTCCTACTCCTATGAATCGGCTGGTGCAGGGCGATGTCGGTTCGGGGAAAACCGTCGTGGCCGTCGTGGCGATCTTGGCGGCCATCCAGTCCGGCTTCCAGGCGGCATTGATGGCTCCGACAGAAGTTTTGTCAGAGCAGCACTACCGCAAGCTGGTGGGCTGGTTTAATCTGCTGCATTTGCCCGTTGAGCTATTGACTGGCTCCACCAAAGTAGCCAAACGACGGCAGATTCATGCCCAGCTTGCCACAGGCGAACTGCCGCTGCTGGTGGGCACCCATGCGCTGATCGAAGATCCGGTGCAGTTTCAAAAGCTGGGTCTGGTAGTGATTGACGAGCAGCATCGGTTTGGCGTGCAGCAGCGCGCCCGCCTTCAGCAAAAGGGCGACTATCCGCATGTGCTGACGATGACGGCAACTCCCATTCCCCGCACGCTGGCGCTGACGATGCATGGCGATCTGGAGGTGAGCCAAATTGACGAACTGCCCCCCGGACGCAAGCCAATTCAAACTACGGTGCTGTCGGGAGGCGATCGCCAACATGCCTATGATCTGATCCGCCGAGAAATTGCCCAGGGTCGCCAGGTGTATGTAGTGTTGCCGCTAGTGGAAGAGTCGGAAAAGCTGGATTTGAAATCAGCGATCGAGGAGTATCAACACCTGCAAGAGGGCGTTTTTCCAGAATTTCGGGTGGGGTTGCTGCATGGGCGCATGAGTTCGGCAGAGAAGGACGAGTCGATTAGCCAATTTCGGGATAACCAAACTCAGATCTTGGTGTCTACAACCGTTGTGGAAGTCGGGGTCGATGTGCCGAATGCTTCGGTGATGCTGATCGAACATGCCGATCGCTTTGGGTTATCCCAATTACACCAGTTGCGGGGTCGGGTCGGTCGCGGTGGCGATCAGTCTTTTTGTCTGTTGATGAGCAGCTCGAAGTCAGAAACGGCAAAGCAGCGGCTCAAGGTGCTGGAGCAGTCGCAGGATGGCTTTTTTATCTCGGAAATGGATATGCGGTTTCGTGGCCCTGGTGAAGTGCTAGGCACCCGTCAATCGGGCTTGCCAGACTTTGCCTTGGCGAGCTTAGTCAATGATCAGGACGTGCTGGAGGTGGCGCGGGAGGCGGCAGAAAAGCTAATCGCCATCAATGCCACCTTAGAGCGCTGGCCGCTGATGCGATCGGAGTTGGCGTATCGCTATCAGCGGCTCATGGGCGGTACGATTCTGACTTGATTAGAGCGATCGTTTCCTACCCGCAATAAAGGCAATACGCTACGGCTTTATTTCAAAATGAGCGGCGTTAGAACAGGAGCCATCAGCATTTCGAACTCCAGGTTAGTTGCACTCACCACATTTTCGACAATCTTGCCGTCTCGGAGCCGCATGACATGGGTTTCGATAAAGGTGACATCTCGCTGGGTTGCAGCCACACCAAAGAAAGGCTTCGCGTGCTTTTGTACCGATCGAAACCGAACCACCACGCGATCGCCTGCCGCAAACATATCTTCGATCGTCATCTCTAGTCCCGCCAGGGGAGGAAACGCATCGAAGAAAGCGCTGAATACCTGCTTATAGGCTTCTCGTCCATCAATAGGGCCATCAGATTTCAGCCCGGTAATGGCCTGGATATTTTCATCCAACACGTCGGCCGCCACAGACATATCGCCCTTACCCAAAAATTGCTCAACAAAGATACGAGCGATCGCCAAGTTTTGTGCTTCAGTTGCCGTCATTGTTTTTTCCCACCAGAACTGTGTTGATTTACCAGGAGAGCGCGATCGGGCCACCCAGCCGCCGCATTTCTGCAAAAAACTGACCTTGAGCGCCACCCTCTGGCAGCGTAGCCAAATACAGGGCAGTCTCCGCGCCCTCATCGGCGGTAAATGGCGCGTCAGATCCGCCCATGTCGGTTTTCATCCAGCCAGGAGAGTACGAATTCACCAAAATATTGCTGCCCTGAAGCTCTTTGGCTAAAAGCGTCGTCAGCCCATTTAACCCCACTTTCGAGAGGCGGTAGGAGGGAGCCAGCGGATAGTAATCACTCCCCATTAGCGATAGAGAAGCCATCTCAGTCGAGACATTGACAATCCGACCGTAGTTTTGCGCCTTCATCAATGGCACCAGCGCCTGCGTTATCCGAGCAACCGCCACAACGTTTGTGACCCAGGTATCCAGCATGGTTGCCAGTTGCACAGTCAGCAAGCTTGCCTCTTCGGGCTGTTGGGTCGGGTTCACCCCCGCATTGTTGACCAAGATATCGACCCTTCCATAGGTCTGCTGCAACCAGGCCGTAAACTGCTGAACACTCTCGTCGCTCGTCACATCTAGAGGGTGAAAGTCTACTGAGAGGTTTTCCTCTGAGAGTCGCTGCTGAGCCGTCAGACCATCTTGGGGCTTACGGCTCGTTAGTACCACCTGAATTCCTTCATGCTGCGCTAGCTGACGGGCGATCGCGTAGCCTAACCCTTTATGGCTCCCCGTAATTACGGCAACTCTCTGCGTCATGGTGGCTCAACCTAATAGTTCGCTACACCGTCACCGTAGCAACCCTTAAACTATGAAGCAAGACAATATTTCAGATGAATAGTATCAATGAAATCGATAAGCTTAGCCGCGATTGATCTCAACTTGCTGGTTGCCTTTGAAGCCCTCCTAGAGCAGAGCAGCGTCACAAAGGCTGCCGAACAGCTACAAATTGGTCAGCCTGCCATGAGTGCCGCCCTTAGCCGCTTGCGGCTGTTGTTTGAAGATGAATTGTTTGTGCGCTTGGGACGGCAAATGCAGCCCACGCGCAAAGCCCAGGCGATCGCTCCCAGCATCTTTGCAGCACTGCAACAGATTCGCCAAACCCTGACCTCTAGCCAAGCCTTTGAGCCAGCCTCTAGCGATCGCACCTTTGCTATTGGCAGCTCAGATTATACGAGCTTTGTTTTGGTGCCGCCCTTGCTAGCGTTGAGTCAACAAACAGCCCCATCTATTAACTTCCGTATGATTGGCTTCGAGAAGGACAGCCTTGAAGATTTGCTGGCTCAAGGCGCGATCGATGTAGCGTTGGGGGTTTTTCCTCATCCGCCTCGGCAAACGCAAGGGCAGCCTATTTTTGAAGAGCGGTTTGTAGGAATTGCCCGCCAAGGACACCCGGCTCTTGAGCAAGGCACCATGAGCCTCGCAGCATTTACCCAACATGCGCATGCCCTCACCACTTTGCGGCGAGATACCACCGGGGAGATTGACAGGATTTTGCGTGAGCAAGATTTGGAGCGCCGCCTTCTCCTCACCACGCCCCATATGCTGGTTTTGCCCTTTGCGATCGCCTCCAGCAATCTGGTTGCAGCAATTCCCAGCCGCATTGCGCTTCGCCTAGCGTCAGCCTGTGATTTAGCCATTTTTGAGTTGCCCATCCCAACAAAACCCTGGGTGGTTTCTATGCTGTGGGGCACCTTGAGCGATCGCGATGCAGCAAACTGCTGGCTGCGGGAAGCGATCACCACCATTTCTGGTATGGCCTGAGGAAAGCTCTAGGGCAACCAGGGATATTGGCGAAAATCGGGCGATCGCTTTTCTAGAAACGCCTGTTTGCCTTCGGCTCCTTCTTCGGTCATGTAGTAGAGCAGCGTGGCGTTTCCGGCGAGTTCCTGGAGTCCAGACTGCCCATCACAGTCGGCATTAAAGGCGGCCTTGAGGCAGCGAATGGCGATCGGGCTTTTCTCTAAGATTTCCTGCGCCCACTGAATGCCCTCGGCTTCGAGTTGAGCAATGGGTACCACGCAATTTACTAGCCCCATTTCTAGCGCCTGCTCTGCATTGTATTGACGGCAGAGATACCAAATTTCTCTGGCTTTTTTTTGCCCGACAATTCGTGCCATATAGCTAGCGCCAAAGCCACCGTCAAAGCTGCCGACTTTAGGCCCTGTTTGACCAAAAATGGCGTTATCGGCAGCGATCGTCAAATCGCACAGCAGATGCAGCACATGCCCGCCACCAATGGCATAGCCCGCCACTAGCGCAATAATCACCTTGGGCATAGAGCGAATCAGCTTTTGCAAATCCAGCACGTTTAGCCTGGGCACGCCTTCCTCATCGACGTAGCCGCCATGCCCCCGAACGCTTTGATCGCCGCCAGAGCAAAACGCATGGGTTCCATCAGGGTGAACGGCTCCTGTCAACAGCACCACACCAATGCGGGGATCTTCGCGGGCGTTGATGAAGGCATCGTACAGCTCAACGACCGTCTTGGGGCGAAAGGCGTTGCGCTTGAGGGGACGGTTGATCGTGATTTTGGCGATGCCGTCGGCTTTGTGGTAGAGAATGTCTTCGTAGGTTTTGGCTTCGTTCCAGTCGAGGAGCATGGATTAGAGGAGGAAGGACGAAGCTCATTATCCTCAGCAATGGGTTCCCGTTACAACCTGCTGATGCGCGCACTTATCGATCGCGGCTAGTCGTCAGGGCCGTAATCACCATGTAGGCGACACCTGCCGCCAGCCCAATTTGCCAAGCGTGAGGCACCAACACATATCTCACCCAAGAGCCAAAACTGTTGGCGATCGCAGCAACAGACGTTAGCCCCCAACCCAATGCCTGAAGAAGAAAGTAGCAAATCGCAAAGATTCCAGCCGCGCGAACGAAGGGGTTGTTGAACATGATGACTCTGACAGCGAAAACAACAGTGAATGAATTGATCTGTCTCAGGTAAGTCGCCCGCCATTTCAGGGGCGATCGGCACCCAAAGCGCGACTAGGCTTCTGCTGAAACGACCCTAATCTAACTCCAAGGTTCCCCAAAAACTAAGATGTGGCGCTAGCTTCACGAATCCGACACTTTATCTCGCTGCACAAACCGTCCTAAATACAGCACCAAAAATTCCTGAACCGCCTCAGGGTGCAGTTGATCGAGGGCAGTCAAAATCTCTGGAATAGATTCAGCCAAAGGATCTCTGACTTCGTTCACCCAATGATTCACGGTAGAGCGTCCTATCTTCATGGTGACGGCTAGCTGATTTTGACTGATGCCATAGGTGTGAAGAACTTGTTTTAAGGCTTTTCCGGCTTTTCCCATGTCCCCAGTCTTGTCAAAGGGTCGTCACTCCGTAGATGTTTACAGATGTAGACACTCCTATTAGAATTAGGGATGTCTACACTTGTAGACATGCTCAGAAGCCAGCCCGGAACCGTGGAAAGTCGTGGGCTGGCTCTGGTTCTGTTCCTAGTTGGAGACATTCATATTATGCCGTATCGGGAGCGCCTGAATTATTGGGCGATCGCTCGTCTATTGCCGACCCAAAATTGGCGCATTGTGGCTCGATTTCACCGCCGATCGGATGCTGAAGGGCATTGCGAATTTCTGAAGCGATCGCATCCTGATGTTCAGTTCAAAGTCGTGTTTGAAATCTCGGAGGAGACTATGTAGTTATATCCAGAGCAACAGCTAAACTTACGTCTGAAAACGATACATAGGTAGTAGTTGAGCCATTAACAGGCTTAATCTCCAGCATATGTTTATGCCACTTCGTATGCCAAAATTCACTCACTACAAAGCCTATTAAATTTGTAGGGTTAACCTTAATTTTCAGTCCTACATTGGGCATGTGGAGAGTAAAGAGAGATTTAGAGCCAAGCTCAACTAACGATCGACTACCTTCTCTTTTAGCTCCCCTATTTTGCTGACATCCAATCCCCATTTCTTTTTTCATGAGATAAACCTCATGCTCAGCTTCTAGCATCCGAAATTGGTGTTCTTGCTGAGCTAAGGTCACAGGTACACCTTTTGCTCGAAGCTGATGATCAGAATCTACTTTGATTTCTTTCTTCAGCTCTTCCAGTTCGCACTGAGCTTCATATCGCCTCCAAGACTCTTCATACCAATCAATCAAAGGTGAACCATAATCACGACCACTAATTCCATCCAGAATGAGCAACACCCCAATTACGGGAAATGCCCCCATCATAAACATTCCAACTTTCATGCTACCCAGTCCAACCCAAGCAGCTGTAGCGCTAGTATGAGCTGCTCCAGTTAAAGTGCCAATTGCTGTTCCAGTCTTGGCAACTCCGACAGCATTAGCGGCTGTGTTGAGAATTGGACTACTCAACGCGAGAGCAGTACCAACGGCAATATTTCCGTTCATTTTCGTACTAGATGGCTTTTCCAGTACGATTATCCTCAGCTAAAGAACGTGTTGCCCCAGAGGCGGCATCCTCTTCACTGAATCTTGGTAGATTAAATTTCGGCAAGTTTTACTGCACCACTTGAAATCCAAACTTTGCGCCTTGAGGAGCAGCGCTGCCAGAAGCCGCTTCGACAAGGATGGGTTTCTCGGTGCGATCGCCCGTAGCAGTAAACTGCAACGGCTCTCCGGCAGTTTGGTCGGCGGGTAAGTTGATCGATCGCAATGCCTGTAAGACCCCTGGGCGATCGGTCGCGCTTGCCAGTGCAGCGGTTAAGGCTTTAGCGGCATCAAAGCTGCTGGCCGTCCGCCAACTCACCTGACCCAGCCAGCGCTGAGCGGCTGTTTGGGCATAGGCATTTTGAGGATACCAGGGCACCGCAAGCACCAGCCCTTTCACCGCTTCGCCACCATCCGTCAGAGTGGCAGGATTATAAAGCGCATCGCCGCCCACAAGCCGCATCTGCTGAGCAGCCGGAAGTTGGGCATTTTCGCGAGCAACGGCGATCGCCACAGAGGTTGTTTTCGTGCTGGGGAACAGCAAAACGGCTCGCGCAGCGCCAGCGGCTTCTGCAACAGCCGTTTTGATATCCAGCGAGGGGCTAGACAGATCGACGGGTGGCTGAGGCACCTGACCGCCTTGCTGGGTAAATTTTCCGGTAAAGGCTTGCTGAATGCTGTTGCTGTAGTTGCTAGCAGAATCGTAGAACACCGCAACCTGCTTGACATTTAGCCTATTCGCTACATAGTCTGCCAGCGTTTCACCCGCTAGCTGATCGGAGGGCACAGTGCGAAAGAAAGTTTTGCCTGAGAGGACTGTGCTGGTGCTGGTGGGCGAAATCATGGCGAGTCCAGCGCCCTCATAAATGGGCAGCGCTTTGGCCGTCGTGTCGCTGGAGTTATGCCCAATCACGCCCAAAACATTGGGATCACCCGCCAACTGTTGCGCCACGGCGGCAGCCTGCGTCGGATCATTGCTGTCATTGACCAAAATCAGCTCAAGTAGCCGCTGGCTGGCTCCCCCAGCATCATTAAACTGGGTTTGGGCATCCGCAGCGCCGCGCAAAATTTCTTCGGCTGAGGTGGCTTGGTTGTCGATCGGCACTACCACAGCCACCGTCAATGGCGTTCCGGCTTGGCGGGCGCGGGCATTGTTGTAGTAAATTTGCGACTCAGGATCATTGGGAGAGCTTCTGGTGGCTCTCTCAAACGCCAGAGCGGCCTGGGCATAGTCTCCTTTGGCAAAAGCCTCGATCCCCCGATCGCGATCGAAATTTCCTCGGTAGGTAAACAGCGTGCGATCGCCGCTGCTGAAGCGATCGGAAGGGGCAGGGGCGATCGAGGCATTGGGAGAACTGGACGACGTGGGGCTAGTCGCAATAGGCGCAGGGGATTTACCCGACAGCGACTTCCACAAGAACCAAGCTCCAGCGCCAAACAATGCCAAGAGTAAAGCGGTAATCAGCGCTGCCGCCACCCCCACCCCCGATCGATTGCCTGCCTGGCCTGAGGCGGCAGCAGCAGGGCGTTTGCCTTTGGTTTCGATCGCTTCTCGAGGCAATCCGCAAATGGCACAATCAGGGCCAAAGTTTTCGTAGGGCTGATGGGCGAAGGCGTTGGGGTAGTCTTTACCGTCTTTGGGTTTGCCTTCGCATGTCCAGCTTTTTGAGGTTGTCACGATCGTTTACCCTGATGGATTGGATGGGAGGTCTTGGCTTTGAAGAGGCAAGTTTTACTGTATTCCAATTATCGCAGGACTGTTGACATCCCAGGTCGTTATCCCAGCGGGTTGCAGTCCGGGTTAAAACTTGAGGGCGATCGTCAGGGATAGCTACTTTTATACCGTTACCCAATCAAAGTCTACTGGAACAGCCAGACTCACATCATACATTCGCTTCTCAAAATCCCCCATGCTGGAGGTTTCACTGCCATCGTACTTCCCGTAAATTTTGGGGAGTCTACCCGTCTCCACCAGAATATTGTGGACTTCCTCATTGGTGATATCAGAGAGCTTACGGTTATTGAGAAGGGCGATCGCAGCTGCAATACCTACCCCTTGCCCAACGGCCACATTGAATTCCACAATTCGCCCGACAGCGCTAGCGCTGCCCGTAAAGCCAGAGGCAGGGCTAATCACCGCCAGGTTAGAAATGTCTTTGAGGAAGGTATGGCGCATGCCTATGTTGAGCAGCGGCGCTTTAAAGGCAAACTTTTTCACGCCCACATCCGTTGCCCGTTCCCACAGACCCAGAATTCCGCCCCGCGTATCAAAGTGGTAGCCAAAGGTGCCTAACGCCTGCGAACTAGATACGCCACCTGCCACCATTTGGGCACCGCTCAGCGGCTGCACAGCCCCTACAATATTTCCTGCATGGCGAATGTAGAGTTCTGGCGCTGCCTTAACCGAGGTTGCCCCATGACCCTTGAGCCAGCGCTCCACATAGGTCATTTCCTTGAGCATTTCGGCTGTGGGCTTCGCTCCGTTTCGGGCTAATATCTCAGCTTGAGCCGCATCGACAAAAAACAGTAGCCCATTCCAAAACATCCGGTTGCCCGGAAGAACCGCAATGTTGGGATTATCAAAAACGACTTTGCTCTCAGGCAGGTAGTGCTTGAGTCCCCGAAAAGCGTGATAGGCGATCGGAAAAGCTCGGCTATACACATCAATATAGTCAGTGCCCACATCCATCGTATTGAGCTGCCCATAGGCGCGCGTCAGCGTGTTACGCAGATACTGCGCCAGAGACGCATCGCCGCCCGAAGCCACATTCATCCATTGCTGGGCTTCTGTATCGGCCAGATTGGTAAAGCGCCTCAGGTAAGCCAGCTCCAGGTTTTTCAGCGTTTGCGGGCTAAGTCCCTCAATTTCAAACACCAGCGTCACCGACAGCTCAGATCGCGGCAAACCCAGCGACGCATAGCCTGGCAGCTTTTTAATGCCTGCCATCTGCGCCAGTTCGCCATTTACCGTTGAGTCAATGAACTGCTTGCCTAAAAAAGTTTCGCCCCTGGCAAGCTGTAAGCCTGTGATTTTGTCTCCTTGCTTGACCACAGAAGCAACCTTGGCATGGCTGAGAATATCTATGCCCGCCTCGCCCATCATCTCCCGTAGCGTCATGTTGGCATTACCGGGATCGAGCGCCACTTTACCCACACCCGCCCGCTGCAAAAACTCTCGATAGATGGCAGGCGGATCGCCAAAATCTTCTAGGTAGTAGCTACGACGGGTGGCGATCGGCACACTGCTGCGATCGAGGTAGGCCAATCTGCCGCGCACCAAATGCCCCCCTACGCCATCTTGGGCATTGCCCCGCAGCATCACGACACTTTTGGGATAAGTGCCAATGCGACGACGATATTCTCTAGCAGCAGAAATGATGGCTAGAATACCGGGCACTTCATCACCAAACCCAATAAAGTCGTAGGAGCGAGTGGCTGCGGTCATAATCGTACCGTTGTGAATTTTAGATTTTGGATAGCATAACCCTGAAAACCCGGAGACGCACCATTGGCATCTCCTTTATATTTCACAAGCCCCTAGCGCCCATCCGTGATTTCCTGAAACCAATCATCGCGGCTCAGTTCACTAAAATTACTGTCCGTCTGGGCTTCCTTGCGGTACTTAGGATTAAGGTCGATCGCCTTTTGCAAACTTTCTAACGCCATGTCAGTTTCACCCCGCAGGGCATAGCAGGCCGCCTTGTTATAGTGGGCGCTGGCGTAGTCGGGCTTAATTTTTAGGGCACGATTGAAGCTCGCGATCGCCTCTTTGTCTCGTCCCAGTTGCAGCAGGGCATAGCCACGGCTGTCCCAGGCTTTGGGCGAATCAGACTTGAGCTGCGTCACTTTGTCAAAGGAGGCGATCGCGTCTTCGTAGCGCTCTAGCTCCACCAAAGACAGCCCACGATTTAGCCAAGCGGTTGAGTTGTCTGGATCGGTTTCAGTCGCTTTGTCAAAGGCAGCAAATGCCTCTTCGGGGCGCTGCATCGTGCCTAAGATCACGCCCCGATTCACCCAGGCTTCGTGATAGTCGGGCTTGATTTCTAGGGCTTTGTCAAAGGCAGCGATCGCCTCATCGGGCTGCTTCAGTCGTCCCAGCGTTACGCCGCGATTGAGCAGCGCCTTGTAGTCGGTGGGCTGGAATTTCAGGGCGCTATCGAAAGCCGCCAAGGCCGCATCATACTGCTTCATTTCCTTGAGCAGCAGCCCCTGGTGATACCAGGCCACAGCATGATCAGGCTGGAGCTTCAGCAAAGTATCGAAGGCCGTCAGAGCCTCATCGTTGCGCTTCAGCTCAGCCAAGGCCATCGCGTGCGTCAGCCATAGGGCAGGATTCTCAGGCTGAGTAGCGATCGCCTTTTCCGAGAAGGCAACGGCTGCTTCATGCTGCCCAGAGGCCAACAGGGTTTCGGCTTGCTCAACGTAGTCAGCAGGGGTATAGAACAGTTCAGGCTGAGTGGTTTTTAGCCCCTCAAACTGGCTGTAGAGTTCATCCAATCGCTGCTGGGTCGCAACGATGAAAGAGTCGGCAACGAATTGAGGAGTCACTTCTGACAGCCGCTGCATGATCTGGTCTTTCTCAGCCTGAGCAGCCGCTTGCAGAGCGTTAAGCTGAGCGGCAACCTCTGTTTCTAGCGTCTGCAAATTCTGAATCGTGACTTCGCGTTGGGTGGTGGCTCCGGCTTGCAGGTCGGCAAGCTGGTCGGCAAAGCGTCCCTCTAGCCTGTCCAGGTTTTGCCGCATTTTCTCGCGCTGAGTCTGCACATCGGCCTTTAGGGTCATCAGCTGCGCCACCAGATCGGCTTCAGTTTTTTCTAGGCTCTTGAGGATGGCATCTCGCCGCTCTTTACCGCTGAGCTGAAGCTCGGTCAGCTGGGCTGTAAAGGCTTCCTGAAGCTGGTTAATTACCTGTTGCAGCTCTTCTTGGCGCACTTGGGCAATGCCCTCTAGCCCCGATCGCTGACTGGCAAAGTCAGACTCTAGGCGATCGAGGGCTTGCTGAAGTTCGGCTTGTTTGGCCTGCGCCTCGGCCTGCAATCGCGATCGCTCTGCCGCCATTTCGGTTTCGAGCTGGGTCAACAGGCGATCGAGGTCGGCTCTTTTGGCCTGGGCAACCTGCTGGAGATCGGCCTGCTGCTGGGCAAAAGCAGCATCCAACTGCACCATATTTTGCCGAATCGCCTCTTTCTGGTTTTGAATATCGGCTTGCAGCTCGGCCAACCGCGCCTTAAATTCGACGCTCATCTGCTGGATATTTTGGCGAATGTCGGCTTTTTGGCGTTCTGTATCAGCCGTCAGTTCCGATCGCTGAGCCGCGAACTCATCGCCCAAACGCTTGACGCCCTGACGCATTTCGTCGCGCTGGGTCTGGGCTTCGCGCTGAAGTTGCGATCGCTGATCCGCCAATTCTGCCTGGAGCTGCTCCAGGGTTTGGCGCAGCGCCGTCTGCTGGTTTTGGGTATCGGTCTGAAGCTGGGCGAGGCGCGCCATCAGATCGCCTCTGAGGCTGTCTAGATTGGCAAAAACCTGCTCTCGTCGCTGGGCGGCATCTGTTTGAATGGCAACCAACTGTCCCGCAAATTCCGCTTCGATCTGGCGAAGCTGCGTCAGGGTCGATTCCTTGTGCTGCTGGGTTTCAGCTTGAGCCGACTGCCGCAGATCGCTCAGGTAAGGCGATAGCTCTGCTTCTAGCTGTTCTAAGTGTTGGCGGGTGGCCTCTTGCTGCTGATGGGCAACCAAGCGGAGCGCCTCTAGCTGTCCGGCAAAGTCTGCCCCCGATTGGGCAAGAGTCTGCAACACCGCATCTTTTTCAGCTTGCGCCACGCCCTGCAAGTTAGACAGATCGGTTGCAAATCCTGCTTGCACATCACCCAAATGCTGTTTGGCCAAGTCGAGCTGCTGGGCGATCGCTCCAGCCGTTTCCTGCTGACGTTGCCCTACTTCGGCCATTAGCCGCGCCAGAGTCTCCCGCTTTTCTTCAATATCCTGCTGAAGCGATTCGGCATCTTTGCCCAAGTCGTCGGCGTAATTCTCATAATCCCGCAGCAGTTTTTTCACCTCTTGTTTGGCCACGCCAATCTGCCCCTCCAGATCGCCTAGCTCTTTCAGGTGCGCCTGCACAATGGCCGTGACTTCTCGAATCACCGATCGCCGCAGCAAATACAGTCCGGCGATCGCTGTCGTCAGCAAGACCGCCAAGACCCCCAGCATAATGTTGAACAGCGTGGTCGTGCGGCTCAGGCTTCTCAGTCGCTCTAGCTCTTGCTGCTCAGGAGAGGAAAGGGCTTGAGCCAACAGCGGCGAGTTTGCCGATTGCAGCGACATTTTGGCTGTCGGTTGCGCCGTTGCTGCCCCTGCTGTTGCTGTGCCTACGGTCAGCAAAAGAACCGAGAGAACCGCGCTACTCCGCGACACCCCTTTGAAGATCTGGTTAAAGTGTCGAGTGAAGATCTGTCGATCCTGGCGCTTCATCTCATTCCCCCTGTCGGTCAAGCTGAGCTTGGTGATTCATCTTGTCAGTTATTATCTCAGACGGTCAGGGTCTCTTGCCAAAAGAGCTTTTGCCAAAAGACCTGTTGCACCCAGATCGCACCTCTGCTCAAGGCATGACTCTAGGCAGCAGCCTGCAAAAAATCATGGCCTGAAATACCACTCCCTCAAGGTTAGTCAAAAAACGGGGAGATGGATGACTTCGGCTCGTTATGGCTCGTTATAGCTACAGCATTCACCAATGGCTTGTGAAGGAGGCGCAGGAATTTTAGCCCTCGTTGGCTAGACTGCGTGCAAGAGGCAACCGACCTCGTAAACTGGTAGGTAGCGATAGATTTCTCGATCTGTCTTCAAACTATTACCCACCTGCAAAGCATGACCGTACAGATGAGCGATCTGGAAGCCCAACTCACCGCCCTGCGCGACGAAGCCCAACAGGCGATCGCCGCTATTACTACCCTAGAGCAGCTCGAACAGTTGCGGATTAAATATCTGGGCAAGAAAGGCAGTTTGCCCCAGGTGTTGGGCGGCATGGGCAAACTCGATGCGACCGAGCGTCCTCGCATTGGGGCGATCGCCAACGAAGTCAAAGAAGCCCTGCAAACAGGCTTAGATCAGAAAAAAGCTGCCTTGCAATCGGCTCAAATTGAGGCACAGCTTGAAGCTGAGGCGATCGATGTCACCATGCCAGGGGTGTTTCGGCCACAGGGTCATGCTCATCCGTTGACCAGCACCATTGAGAAAGCGATCGATATTTTTGTCGGCTTGGGCTACACGGTGGCGCAAGGCCCTGAGATGGAAACAGACTATTACAACTTCGAGGCGCTGAATACACCTCCCGACCACCCAGCCCGCGACATGCAGGATACCTTTTACCTACCGGATGGCAACCTGCTGCGTACCCACACCTCCTCCGTCCAAATCCGTTACATGGAAAACAACGATCCGCCCATTCGGATTGCCGCTCCCGGACGCTGCTACCGCCGCGACACCGTGGATGCCACCCATGCTGCCGTCTTCCACCAGATCGAAATTTTGGCGATCGACGAAGGGCTGACCTTTAATGATTTGCGCGGCACCATCAAAGTCTTCTTGGAAGCAATGTTTGGCGAGATCGAGATTCGCTTTCGCCCTAGCTTCTTCCCCTTTACTGAACCCTCCGCCGAAGTGGATGTGATGTGGCGCGGACGCTGGTTAGAGGTGCTGGGTTGCGGCATGGTTGATCCCAATGTGCTTAAAGCCGTTGGCTATGACCCCGAAATCTACACCGGATTTGCTGCCGGGTTTGGCGTGGAAAGATTTGCTATGGTGCTGCATCAAATCGACGATATTCGGAGGCTCTACGCCAGCGATTTGCGATTCTTGCGGCAGTTCTAAAGAACTTCTTGCAGATTAGAGTTTTAGATTAGGGTTGATGGGGGCGCAGCCTCCATCAACCCTAATTTGCAAGCGGTTTAATTGATCTATGAAATTTATTGAGAGGCGTTCGGAGCGTACCTTTCAATAAATTTGATAACCGGATTAAGCACTGCTGCCAAAATTTTGTGGAACCAAATGGGTTCTCTCCAGTCACTAGCTTTAACTGGCACATAGGTACGGCAAATGACACAACGAGCGATCGGCAAGATAACCGATCGGCTTCAGTTTGCTGCGCCTACTTCCCACTGCTTAGGCGATCAGGAGAATTTATGTCTTATCCCTCTTCCAACCCAGGTTTTACCTCCAATCCGTTAGATACAAAAGCCAAATTACAAACTCAAGGCGATCGCAAAAATTCCTTAAGTGCGAATTCTGTTAAATCCTTGCGGCCTCAATCCAATCGGGCTAATCGGGCAAGCTCCTCTAAGAAGAGCGGTTTTCAGTTTGTAAAAACACCCTATCTGCAAATTCAGGCTTCTGGATCAACGCTGGGCGGCAACACCATCGGCAATGCTCAAAATTTGGGGAACCTCAGTGGGCAGTCCTCTTACGGTCGCAGTGACTCAGTGGGCAGCAGTAACGCCAGCGATTTCTTTAAGTTCACCTTAACCAAAGCTTCCAAGGTAAAGCTGGGTCTTAGCAATCTCTCAGACAATGCCAACTTGTGGCTGCTGAAAGCAAATGGCAATGCCATGACCAAATCGACCCGCAGCGGCACCAAAACCGAGTCGATTCAAGGCAACTTGAAGGCAGGAACTTACTATGTTCAGGTTGCGACCAATGCCAACAATGCCAACTACAGCCTGAATCTTAAGGGTTCCGGAGGATCGAGCGATGCAGGCAACACCCAAACTAAGGCGCTTGATGCAGGCAACCTCAGCCGTACCCAACGTCGCTATCGGGGACAGGTAGGCAGCAGCGATCCGGCTGATTATTACCGGGTAGATCTGTCAGAAGGGGGCAGCATCAAGCTGGCGGCCAGCGGCATCAGTGGCGACATTGATTTGCAGCTACTCAACAGCAGCGGTGTGGCGATCGCCAGGTCTACTAACGATGGCAAAGCAAACGAGTCTATTAACCAGACTGTTGCACCGGGCACCTATTTCGTGCAGGTTTCGCCTTTTAGTAACGGCAAGTCTAACTACACGCTAGATATGTCCTCTAACTACACAGGGCAGTCTAACAGTCCAGTGCCCTCACCTTCCTCTAGCCCCTCAAACAGTCCTTCATCCAGCCCTTCTCCCAGCCCCTCGCCAGGTTCTCCTTCCAGTAATCCAACAGGTGATCCAGGCAATACGCTAGGCAGCGCCGAAGCGAAGTCATCTGCCGCCTTCTCTCGCACCCAGCAAGTCAACAAAGACGACAAAGATTATTATCGGTTTAACGTCAGTCAGTCGGGCGTATTTACCGCCAGCCTCACTGGACTCTCAGGCGATGCCGACGTGAAGCTGATTCAAGACAAAAATAATAACGGGTCGATCGATCAAGGTGAAGTGCTGGGCTGGCAGTGGGAATGGGGTACGGGCAGCGAGAACATTCGCCGTTTCCTCTCAGCCGGAAATTACTTCGTTGAGGTCATGGGCTACGGCAGCGAGATGAAGAACTACACGCTGAATACCACCTTTAACGCCCAAGGCAGCGACGATCGCAAGTTCTCGATCAACCTAAATTACAAAGATGGGTTGGACGGCGTTAGCTCTACCGTGCGCAATGCGCTGGTGGACGCGACCAAAATTTGGGAAAACGTCATTCCCTCTAGCAGCTTTAACGGCGCACATACCCTCAACATTGATGTCGTGGGCATCAACAGCTCGCAAGATTGGCTGGCAGCAGCAACCAATACAGGCGGACAAACTGCCGCCAATGGCAAATGGCTGCCAACCACTGGAACAGTGAGGATTAACACCAGCTACGCCAACACCTTCAACAACAACCCTGACTATCTCAAAGGCATTGTCGCCCATGAGTTAGCCCATGTGCTGGGGATTGGCACCATCTGGGAGAAAAATGGCAACAGCTTGGTTAGCCGCTCGACCAACAGCTACAAAGCCGACAGCTATGCAGGTCGCGCCTATGGTGAATTGACCGGATCGCTGCAACCGACCGCCGTTCCAGTTGAGGCAGGCTCTTACGGACACTGGGACGAAAGCACCTTACAAGAGGAACTGCTCACCCCCTATGCCGAGAGCATTGGCACCAAAATGCCCCTCAGTTCGGTCACGATCGCCTCTCTGCGAGATTTAGGCTGGAACGTCAACTATGGCGCAGCAGAAAACTTCTCTTTGAGTCAGTCGATCAGGCCCGAAGGGTTAACGTCTGATGCAGTGGGCAGCACTAATCCTGCTGTAGCGATCGCGATCGACAGCTACTCCCCCAGTTTCCAGTCCATTCAAGGAGCAGGAGCCGATATAGAAGCTACCCGCTGCCAATGTGGAAGCTGTGCAACGACAAGAGCCTCTCTAGGACTAAATACCATCGGCTCGACGAGCTTCTCGGATGCGATCGCGTCCAGTGGTTCAGGCAACGATGTAACCGCTTCTAAGTGGTCAGTGATTTAGTCCAGCAGTCTGCAAGCGTGACTCTATTTTCTAAGAAGCTGGTTTTCTAAGGCGCACTCCGCTTAAGAAAGCCAGCTTTTTAGGATCATGGGTTCCATATAGCTTTGGCCATTCCTTGTAAGAGATTTTTGTGGGCGCGCGGAGCGCGCCCACAAAAATCTCCCCAGCCTAACCATTGTGACTCTAGCCATAAAATCCAATCGTTTTTTGGAAGTGCTGCACAACGATTCTCGGCTACAAAAAAGCCTGCATGCAAGAAGTCTAATGAGATAGGGTAAAGGCAGAGCAAGATTTGCAGGAACTCTAATCTATGGCGCGAGGCGATCAAATCTATGTGATGCGCCCCCTAGCGGGCATGGACAGCTTTTACCAACATCACGGCATTGACTGTGGAGATGGAACTGTCATTCACTACTACAAAGGCACTGGCGAACCTGTGATTAGCCGTACCACGATGGAGACTTTTGCCCTTGGCAACCCGGTCTATCCTTACAAAACAGCGGTTTCTTTTATTCCCGACCTCGTGATTGAACGAGCCGAAAGTCGTCTTGGCGAGCGACAGTACAATCTGCTGGCTAATAATTGTGAGCATTTTGCCACCTGGAGCAAAACGGGTCGCAACGTTAGCCAGCAGCTTCTAGACTATGGGCTAGATGCCAGCCATTTGAGTAGCAATACCGGGTTGATTGATACCGCAGCTCAAGGAAGCGATCCGATGCAGGCCGTGGCGCTTATGCAGCAGGCTTTGGGAAACGTGGCGATCGCCCAAACCCGCCTTCAGAAAGAGTATAGCCAAGCCCAAGATGACATGCTGACCTGGGATCGGGTGGCACGATTGGCTCTGCAAAAAAACCGGGAAGACCTGGCGCGGGCGGCATTAGCACGCAAAGTTGAATTTAAGCGCAAGGCCGAAAAGCTGCAAAAACAGCTAATTGAGGTCGCCGAAACTGAGATCAGCCTGCAGCGAAACAATGCCTTGATTAATCAGCGGCTCACCTACTCTTAGAGATGGTCTAGTCTTAGAGATGGCTTATGTCGCGATCGCCTGCATCATGGGTCATTCAGCCCTGTAATTTGAGGCTGAGCAGTACGCTTTGCGGTGCCCTCAATAATAAAACTCATCGCTAAATATGACAGCGCCAATCGTTCTATTTCTATACTGAATGAGAAGACAGGAGAAGCCAAAATCAGGAGAACAAACATATGAAAATGCTGCACACCATGCTGCGCGTGGGCAATTTAGAGGAATCGATCCAGTTCTACTGTGACCTGTTGGGAATGAAGCTGCTGCGTCGAAAAGACTATCCAGGAGGTGAATTCACACTGGCTTTTGTGGGCTATGGCGATGAGTCAGACCATACGGTCTTAGAGCTTACCCACAATTGGGGCACAGACTCTTACGAGTTGGGCAATGCTTACGGGCATATTGCTCTAGGGGTAGACGATATCTATGGCACTTGCGAAATGATCAAGAGCCGAGGGGGCAAAGTCAGTCGTGAACCTGGGCCAATGAAACACGGCTCAACGGTGATCGCATTTGTCGAAGATCCAGATGGCTATAAGGTAGAACTCATTCAGCTCACTTCCCATAGCTCGACCTCAGAGCAGAAAGAGCCAGCTCAGGCCGTTTAGGCGATCGCATCTTGGCCCCAGGGAATGGGTTGATGTAGCAATCTCCTATGAATCTGTGAGATGGGATTGAGTACAGCTCATCTCACAGGTTCATGCAAATCTTGTGTGACTGCTTGTTTGAGCCTGTGAATTGTTGCGTAATAGAACAACTCAAGAGTTCACATCAAAGATTGCTTTTTCAGCTCATTTAAAAATAACTGAGTGCGGCAAAGCTACCGATCGAGAGTACGAAACGCATCCTGACTGAGCAGCGTTAAAGAGGTCTTTTATGCAATCCAACATGCCTCAAGCAAGCCCTAGAACACTTCAAGTTGCAGCATATGCTTTTCAAGCTTTTTCGCATGGATTAGCCAGTGGAGATTGGTCTTCATTTTTAGATCAATTAAGCGATGACTTTACCTTTTGGTTCCCGGCAGGGCCATTTAAAGGGTTGAATCACGGACGGGAGCGAGCAAAAGAATTCTTTAAATTAGTATCTGCTTTATTTCCCGAAGGACTGACGCTAACGGTACAGCAGACCACATCCAATCTCAACACAGTTGTTTTTGAAGTTCGCTCTCAGGGTGGCATGTTAGGGCATACTTACGAAAACCAAGCAGCGATCGCCTTTGAAGTTAGGGATGACAAAATTTGCGCCTATCGAGAATATTTAGGAGTCGTTTTCCAATTGGGTCAGTAGGTCAGGCATAGGCATATTAAGGCAGCGTTCAGTCTATCCACATGCGTGCAGATGTTATGCAGATGTCATACAGTAAGAATCAACGGTTTCACTTCATTCGTTAGATCCATGAGCCAGCCCGATCAATCTGCGTTGAAAGCGCGAAATATATTAATCGCGATGTTTTCACTGCTCTGCATTTTGGATGTTGCTTTAGTCAGCATTGCGCAGGATCGATGGGCGATCGGTCGAATTTTACTAACTGCTGTCGTGATGTACTTTGTGATTCAGGGGCAAAAATGGGCAAAATGGCTTCTAGTAGGTATCTGTAGTTTATTAGTGCCCCTACTCATAGCACTGGTTTTTGCCCTGAGTTCCAAGCTCTCTACTCTTCTGATGGTTGGAAGCTTAATTATGGCTGTTCTCAGCACTTTGATCGTCATCTATATGGTCACCAGCAAAGATCTAAATCGTTATTTTTCGCATAAAAGAAGAGCTCACTCTTGACGACCTGAGTAAAAATCAAGATACTCTTTATTTCGCTGAGTGCGATCGGCAAAGTAGTCAAAATCGAAAACGGATTAGAGTACGATTTAGAGATTGAAAGTGTGAAGCTTTTCAATCTCATTTTGGCAGCCCAAGTACCACATTGCACTACTACCAAGTGAATTTATGCGTTCTCGCTAAACTGAATCTTTATTTAAGCCTTTATTTAAGCCAGAGTGCTGCAAAGTATGGGTCTTACAAAAGTTTTTATTAAAGCAGACTTCTTTCAGCATTTTCACGTAGATCGCTTGTGAACATTAGTGAGTAGATTAAGAATTAAGCCTATAGACTTAGTTAAACTCATCCAAGAGACATATTCCAAAGTGTCAATGGCTAAACTATCCTAGTACTAGGGTGTGAATTGCGAGATAACTGGTCAAGATATACTTAAAAATACGCATTATTTTTATACCTTTGGACACTTCAAATCCCTTAAACACCTCCACCTCAAACGCTTCTGAGAGAACCATCGAAATCACAGCAGATGTTTCTGAAGAACTGCTGTTCGCTATTTGCGAATCGGTGGATGTGATTGCTTGTGAATGTCCTGGTTACTTGGCTCGGCTTTTGCGACAGGTGCAGGCGTTCCGGTCGTATACCAATAGCTGCATTGATCAGTTTCCTGAGGATGCTGAAACCCATCATTGGCTGAGCGATCGTGCCGAACAGGTTGAGAAAATTTTGTTTCAAACCGTGGTGGAGTTGATGCATAAAGAAAATCTCATCACTGACGACAACCAACTTTCGCTCGATCGCTTGTCCGATCGTGCTCGAACGATCGCCATTAAGCAAATTGGTTGGTCTTAACTAATGTCGTTGCGCAGCAGGGTATAGCCAAGATCTCAAAATCTTCGTTAGCCACGGCATCACCGGATAGGTCAACAACGCAGACACAAACGTTACTGAAATCAGAAGTCCCAGCAATGAGGGAAGACCGCTGAGGATTGGATTCAGCAGAACGTTGGCTAGCAAAATTAGCGGATATACCGCCAGCACACCTAAAATCACCTTTTTGTAATAGGCAGGCTGAGATGAGGTTGGGGAGGAATCAGTGGGCAAGGTAAACCACAGCTCAATACCGTTGGGTAACTGCTGGTGCGATCGCTTAGAGATAAGGTAACGCGACTTGGCCATCCACTGTCTATACAAAGATGAGGTTAGCCAGATTCTCAAATGAACGTAATTGTCGAATTTTACAATTACCACATACTCAGGATAAATGTGATCTCGCGGGCGAATCACCTCAACGCCTAAAAAGCCTTCAAATTGCTGAGCTGCATGATTAATTCCCCTCGTCCAATCTTCGTACTCTTGAATGCGATCGGGTTGTACGACTTCAGAAATGACTAACGTAATCGGTTCAGAGGATGGGGAGTTTTGCATCAGGGTTGGCATCAGGGTTTGCGTAAGAATTTGTGCGTTTGGCGTTCATTATTGGCAAATCACTTGCGACCCATAAACCTCTTGCATAAGTCACGTAGCTTGCTTCCCGCAGGGTAACCCAACGCCCGCATGGGTTACGCGATCAAACTCATCCTACAATTCATTTCACCCACCTACCTATCACGGGCTTGGTGAAATATTAAATTGTCGTAAGAATATAATATTTGACTCCGCTGGGGCGGTATGGTTGCATACAGCTTAAATTTAGTTCAATCTAAATCAGAACTTTAAACTAATGCTCAAGCCCAATAGCTTGCCCCTATTTTTGGGACTGTTAGTCAGTTCTACCCTGGTCGTTTCGCGGGTTGTTGCACAAGAATCTCCCATTGCCCGCACCGCTCAACAGCCTGAAGCTCTGGTTGCAGAATGGTTTGAGAAATATCGCGATCGCCCTCCCATGCTGCGGGCATTTGTGCAGCGCATGCCCAAAGGCGGCGACATTCACAGCCACCTGAGCGGAGCGGTCTATGCCGAGCATTATTTAGAATGGGCCGCCGCCGATGGCTATTGTGTCGATCCTCAAGCTGAGACATTGATCGAACCGAGTGCCTGCGGTCAAGACAGTAATTACTTTCCAGCCTCGCAGCTCTTTAGCAATACAGTCACCTACGATGCTTTGGTGAACAACTGGTCTACCCGCAACCTGCCCTTTGCAGGGCAATCTGGACATGATCAGTTTTTTCAAGCCTTTGGCAATTTCTCCCCCATCTCTGATTCGGCCACCCGCCAAGATGACATGGTGGCAGAAGTCGCGAACCGGGCAGCTTCTCAACACATTTCCTACCTAGAGCTGATGTTAACGACTGAGGGCAGCGCCGTTCGTCAATTGGGGCGAGAGGTCAGTTGGAATCGAGACTTTGCCCAGTTTCGTCAGCAACTACTCGATCGCGGCCTCCTGGATCGGGTGGCTAAAGGCAGCCAACAGATTGCTGATCTAGAGCGTCAAGTTGCAGCAACGTTAGGGTGTAGAACGGCATCGGCACAGCCTGGATGTGACGTGACGGTGCGGTATTTGCAGCAAACAACCAGGACGCGATCGCCCCAAGAGGTTTTTGCTCAACTTATCTATGCTTTTGAGCTAGCCAAAGCGGATGCGCGAGTCGTGGGCATTAATTTAGTGGCTCCAGAAGATCACCCGGTTGCCCTGCGAGACTACACCCTGCAAATGGAGATGCTGAAATTTCTCCATGACCAATTTCCGCAAGTGAAAGTTGCCCTGCATGCGGGGGAATTGACTCTAGGACTTGTGCCACCTGATGACCTGCGTTTTCATATTCGTCAGGCTGTAGAAGTAGCTCAGGCTCAGCGAATCGGACATGGGGTAGACATTTTCTACGAAGACGATCCCTTTGAGCTAATGGCAGAGATGCGACGGCGCGGCGTACTGGTAGAAATTTGCCTCACCAGCAACGAGGTAATTTTGAATGTGCAGGGTCAAGAGCATCCTTTTCAGCAATATTGGGCGGCTGGTGTGCCGATCGCCCTGGCTTCAGATGATGAAGGGATTTCTCGAATTGATCTGAGCAACGAATTTCTAGTCGCAGCACTGAGATACAACTTGGGCTATCGAGATCTGAAGCGGCTGGCGCGTAATAGCCTAGAGTACAGCTTTTCGCCCGGACAAAGCCTCTGGCAAGCTCCTGATTTTGGCGCGATCGCGTCTGTGTGTGCCGAAGATATACCGGGTTCGACTAATCTCTCTCAAGGCTGCACTACATTTCTGCAAGAAAGCGATCGGGCAAGGAGCCAATGGCAGCTAGAGTCCCAATTTGCCGAATTTGAATCTCTTAATTGGTGGCGTTGAAGCAGCGTTGAGACAGCCATTCATTTCCCTAAACATCACTCCCGCAAAGCTCCCAGAAAGCTCCCAGAAAAACAAACTAGACATGTAAGTCAACTCACTACCCTCCCCCACCCTCCCAAAGTCTGAATTAGATAACAGCCAGCACCCTAACCATTACAACGACCTTAAGAAATTCGATCGCAAATTTGGGAAATGTTAGGTTAAATCCACTACGCTACAGGCAAAGCGAGTTTGAATCCGGCGAGTGCCCATGCCCCTACATCAGCAAACTCACCGTTGAACTCAAGCCGCCACGTACCAGCGTCAGGATTAACGTACCAATTCTGGCGAAACCCATGAAATTGCTTCAATTGACCGCTAGCGATCGCGTTACTTTCTCTCGCATTCCTGATCGATTTGTCCGATCTGCCTTATCCCTAGCGACCTCATTGGCTGCCGTAGCCGCGATCGGCTCCGCAACCAGTCCTACCTTGGCTCAAGGCATAGCGCCCGGTGCATCTAGCCTGATTCCTCAAGCTGCCTCTGTTGAATCTCAATCTCCCATCGCTCAATCTCCCATTTCTCAAGATCCGATCATTCAAGCTCCGATTGCCCAAGCACCGACTCAGAGTGGGTTAGGGCTTTCCTGGCTGTTGATTCCGGTTGGGGTACTGGGGGGTATGGCGATCGCCGCTTCCTGTGCTGGGTTAGTCGTGATTAGCGAGCGCGAAGTTGGGATTATTGTCAAAAAAGTTTCGTTTGCCGGAAAGCAATTGCCCCCAGGAAGGCTGGTCGCGCTTAACGGTGAGGCGGGCTACCAGGCAGATACCTTGGCTCCTGGCTGGCACTGGGGCTACTGGCCCTGGCAGTATAGCGTCCGCAAAGAATCTGTAGTGGTCGTGCCCCAAGGCGAAATTGCCCTGATTGTCGCCAATGACGGCGACTCTATCCCCCTAGAGCGCATTTTGGGCAAAGTTGTCGAATGCGATAACTTTCAAAATGCCCGCGAGTTCTTGACAAACAACGGTGAAAAAGGGCGGCAAGTCGGATTTTTGACGGCAGGCAGCTACCGGATTAATACGGCTCTGTTTAAGGTGATTACGGCTGCGAATGCCAGCAGCCATGATATGCAGCCCGAAGATCTCGCCGTTTATTCGCTCCAGTCCGACAAGGTAGGCGTGGTTACAACCCTTGCGGGTGCGCCGATCGACCCAGGTGAAATTGCTGGACATCTGATTGACAATCACGACAACTTCCAAAGCGGGCAAAAATTTATTGAGCAAGGGGGGCAACGCGGATTACAGCAGCAGATCTTGCTGTCTGGCTCCTGGAATCTTAACCCCTGGTTTGTCCGGGTAGAGCAGGTGCCCATGACCGAAATTCCCATTGGCTATGTAGGAGTCGTCGTTTCCTTTGTGGGCGATTCGGAAGATGATGTCAGCGGTGCCGCTTTTACCCACGGCAATCTGGTGAAAGCAGGTAACAAAGGGGTGTGGGTAGAGCCACTCTATCCCGGTAAACACCCGATCAACACGCGAGTGATGAAAGTGGAATTGGTGCCAACCATCAATATTGTGCTCAACTGGTCAAGCCGCACCGAGCGCCACAAGTATGATGCCAACCTAGAAGCCTTGCGGGTGCGATCGAATGATGGCTTTGCCTTTGACCTCGAAGTTTCGCAAATTATCCATGTTGGCGCACTAGATGCCCCCAAGGTGATTTCGCGCGTCGGCTCTATGCAAAACCTAGTGGATAACGTCCTAGAACCCAGCGTCGGCAACTATTTCCGCAACTCAGCCCAAGACTATACCGTCCTAGATTTTCTCAACGCCCGTAGCGAACGCCAAACCGAAGCCGCAGACTACATCAAAACCGCCCTTCGCAGCTATGACGTACAGGCGATCGACACCTTGATTGGCGACATTCAGCCCCCGGCAGAACTAATGCAAACCCAGATCGATCGCAAGATGGCCGAGGAGCAGCGCAAAACGTTTGAAGTGCAGCAGATGGCGCAAGCCCAACGGCAGATGCTCGTGCGCGAAACCTCTCTAGCCGACATTCAGCAAGAGCTAGTCAAGTCGGAACAGAGCGTCACCATTGCCGAACTAAAATCCAACGCCCAAATCAAACATGCGACAGGCGAAGCCGAATCCATCCGCCTTAAAGCCTTGGGTGAAGCCTCAGCCATTCGCGAAACCGGCAACGCCAAAGCCGAAACCTATCGCGCCGGAGTCGAAGCCCTCGGCGAACACAACTACACCGCCATGCAGGTCATGCAAATTATTGGCGATCGCCAGGTACGCCTAATCCCCGATGTCATGGTCGGCGGCAGCAACGGCAGCGGCGGCAGCGGACTCGTAGACGGCTTACTCTCCCTCATCCTCTGGAACCAGACCGGACACCCACCCTTCGACCCCAAACAGCCTATGGTGCCTCTCACAGAAGCTGAGAGCAAACCCACCCGCAACGGCATAGCCAATAGCGATCACCAGTAGGGACTTTAAAAGTAACCCCCCTGACTCCTATCCAATGCGAAGCGCCCTCTCCAGCTCATCCACCATCCCTTGTGGAGGGGGTGTGGGGGACGCACCCGTCCCCTGCCGGGGGTTTGGGGGAGACCCCCAAGGCTGTTTAGCTTTTCTCTATGACCTACTGCACAAACCCCAACTGCCCAGAACCGCAAAACTCCGACACCCCTCCCACCTGCCACACCTGCGGCTCCTCCCTCCAGCTCAACGATCGCTACTTCGCCCTGCAACTTCTAGGCCAAGGAGCCTGCGAACGAACCTTCTTAGCGATCGATACACAGAACAACTCTATAAACTACAACTCTACAAACTGCGTTATTAAACAAATTTTCTGCTCAGCCACCTCTGCACCCGGAGCCGCGATCGCTCTGCCGCCAGAGATACAGCATCTACAGGCATTGAGCAACCATCCACAAATTCCCAGCCTCATCGATGCCTTCGAGCAAGCAGGTCAACTTTATCTCGTTCAAGACTGGATCGATGGGCAAAACTTAGCAATCGTCCTTCAGCAACAAGGAAGCTTCAGCGAACCGCAAATCTGGCGGCTGTTGACCGAGCTACTGCCCCTGCTACATCTGACCCATCAACATCAGCTGATTCACCAAGACATCAAGCCAGAAAACATCATTCAGACGCCAAAACACTTTTTCCTCGTAGACTTTAGCGCAGCAATCGGCGTTGTCTCAGCCGCACCCCCCAGAGGCAGTCCCGAATATGCAGCTCCTGAGCAGACGCAAGGCAAAGCCACCTACGCCAGCGATTTGTACAGCCTAGGCGTAACCTGCATCCACCTGCTGACCGAAGTTTCGCCATTTGATTTGTATGACACCCTCAACGATTGCTGGATTTGGCGTTCCTGCCTACCTCAGCCCGTTAGCGATCGCCTAGCGCAGATCTTAGATCATCTGATCCAGCATCAGGTTAGTTCCAGGTTTCAGACAGCCGCTCAGGTCATGGCAGCAATGGGTCTTAGAAGCCCGATTGCCCGTACCCGCGAAACGCCCGCTTACACTCCCCGCCATTCCAGACAAGCGCAGGGTGCCGTGAACACGATCGCACTCTGCCCTATCGCCCCTACCCTCGCCAGCGCAGGAGACAATAAGGCCATCTATCTCTGGGATTTAACCACCCAACAGCGTCCGGTCAAGTTGCCCGCACAGGGCGTGCGATCGCTGCTTTTTGCCCCCGATGGCAAGACCTTAATCAGCGCAGGAGATGATAAAACCATCCGCCTATGGGATTGGCAATCAGGTAAGCCGCTGACTGCCTTCGTTGGGCACACCGCTTCTATACGATCGCTTGCCCTCAGCCCAGACGGCAAAACGCTCGCCAGCGCTGGCTGGGATAAAACCGTCCGCCTGTGGGATTGGCAATCAGGTGAGCTAATCCAGGTTTGGCGACATGGGCTTCAGGTAACGGCAGTGGCCTTTAGCCCAAATGGTGAATGGATAGCTAGCGCCAGCTGCGATCGCACCGTGCGGCTCTGGCAATTGCCTCAGCCAGATCAGCAGCTAGACCAACCTATCGTTCTCTCAGGCCATACTTGGGCAGTGCTGACCGTCGCCTTTAGCCCAGACAGCCAAATCTTGGCAACAGGCAGTGAAGACAACAGCATCAAACTGTGGGAAGTGCAAACCGGACGCTTGCTCCAGACCTTGACCGAACACTCTTGGGCAATTGCCGCACTTGCCTTTAGCCCCGACGGCAAAACCCTGATCAGCGCTAGCTGGGACAAAACCATCAAACTGTGGGAAATCGCCAGCGGCAGACTGCAAGCTTCGCTGCTGGGTCACACAGATTCGGTCAATGCGATCGCAGTGCGCCCAGCAGCAGCGGGCTTCCCAGCAGGCTATGAGATTTTTAGCGGCAGCCGAGATCAATCGATTCACCAATGGCTGATTGAGCATCCTTCCAGATTCAAGCCTAAAACCTCACCTTAGAATGGCAAGATGGAAAGGTTAGTGCGCCAACCATCACAACTCGACTATGACAACGATTTGGGAGTTAGATTTTTACTCACGCCCCGTCCTGGACGACAACCAGAAAAAGCTGTGGGAAGTGCTGATCTGCGAGAGTCCGGCAGATGTAAAAACGCAATCGGCCGATCTGTTCCGCTACTCCCAATTTTTCCGCAACACAGAAGTCAACTCAGTTTCACTGCGATCGGCACTCAAAGCGGCTCTCGATCAAGCTCCTAAACCGCCCGATAAAGTGCGATTCTTTCGTCGTCAGATGAACAATATGATCACTAAAGCCTGCGAAGATGCGGGCATTCCAGCCACTTCTAGTCGGCGGACGCTAGCGCTAAACCAGTGGATTGAAGAGCGATCGCAGACCTATTACCCAACCTTGCCTAATTATCAGGCCAGCAGCAATGCCTCAGTCGCCATGCCCGACATGCCTGCTCAGACATTGCCAGATGCTCTGATTGGCGAAAAGTGGGCTTTTGTCACCCTCGAAGCCAGCGCCTTTGACGAAATGACAGAATGGGAGATTGGCTTTAGCGAATCCTTCCCCCCTGCCATGTTTGGCGTTAGCCCAGAGACGCCCATCCCCGGCTTAATTATTTACTCTTCTCGGGCATTGCCCTTGGCCGCCTGGATGTCAGGTCTGGAGCTTGCCTGTGTCCGATACAGCAAAGAATCTCCGACTCAGCTCGTGCTCGAAACAGGCGCAAACGAGGCTTGGATTTTGGCAAATCTGCCCACGCCACCCCTGCAAGCAGAAGCTCAAAGCTTTGAAACCACTAAGCAAAAAGCCAATCGGATTCACTTTGTAGCAGTGCAGGCTGATCCCAGCTCAGAGGCTTTTGCTGGGTTTTGGATGATGCAAGAATTGAATCTAGCCTAATGTACCGTGATCCCGGAAGATAGTTAGAGAACCTGACCACAATTTAGCGCTGCGACTTTGAGCGCTCCCATACCTAGCGCTGTCCAGTTGCGTCACCCTTGCAGTTGCGTAACGGGTTTTCTAGTGCCTATGACCTTTGCCCAGTCCTATCGACAGATTCCGTATGAGTTTTGATAACTCGATCGAGACGATGCTGGAAAACCAGGACTCAGCAGAACAACTGTTGGAGCTGGCGCTGCGATCGGGCGCAGAAGCCGCCGAAGTGTTTCAGTCCAGTTCGCTGTCTCGCCCTGTCTTTTTTGAAACCAATCGGCTGAAGCAGCTAGAAAGTTCTCAGGCCGAAGGCATGGCGCTGCGGCTGTGGCGCGACGGACGGCCTGGGCTGGCAGTCGCCTATGGCACCGTAGATCCGCAAACCTTGGTCGATCGGGCGATCGCCATTAGCCAGCTCAACGAACCCGAAGCGCTAGAACTCACCCCCGCCGCCAGAGTGCATTATCCCGATTTAGGGACGGCTGTAGGCGTGGATCAGCTAGTGGCCTGGGGGCGAGAAGCGATCGCCTTAGTTCGCCAAGCCTATCCTGAGGTGCTGTGCAGTGCCGAATGGGAGTGCGACGCTGAAGCCACGCGCCTAATTAACTCCCTGGGGTTAGACTGTGGCTACACCGACACAACCCTAAGCTGCTACCTGTCAGCCGAGTGGATACGCGGCGATGATTTTCTCTGCATTTCCGATGGGCAAACGCGACGAACGCAGCTTGACCCCGTGGCACTAGCCGAAGAAATTATCCGACATCTCAACTGGGCACGCACCAACGTTGCCCCGCCCAAAGGGCGCATACCCATTTTGTTTACCTCTAAGGCGGCTGACATGCTGTGGAGCACCGTCCAAGCGGCACTTAACGGCAAGCAGGTCATTGAACGCGCTTCGCCCTGGAGCGATCGCCTAGGAGAACCCGTTACCTCACCCATTCTGACCCTATCTCAGCAGCCCGATGCAGGGCCATTTAGCTGTCCCTTTGACGATGAAGGCACACCCACACAGCCCATCACCTTCATCAAAGATGGCGTCCTGCAATTGTTTTACACCGATCGCACGATCGGGCGGGCGTTGGGCAGCGGCACCACGGGTAACGGCTTTCGCCCTAGCTTAGGCAGCTATCCCATGCCAGGGTTGTTCAATCTCCTGATTCAGCCCGGATTCAAGCCCCTCTCAGACCTGATCGCCACGTTGGGGCGCGGCATCATTATTGACCAAATGCTAGGCGGCGGAGCCGGAATCTCAGGCGATTTTTCGGTGAACGTAGAGCTAGGCTACCGAGTAGAGGGCGGCGAAATTGTCGGGCGCGTCAAGGACACGATGGTATCTGGCAATGTCTACCATGCCTTGAATCACCTAGCAGAGCTGGGGGATGATGCCGATTGGAATGGCTCCTGCTACACCCCTTCAGCCATTGTCGAAGGGCTATCTACCACAGGACGCAGCTAGTCGAGGCTTGCGGCTACTTGGCCAATTCATCCATTTTTTTGGCCAAAGTCACATCCAGCGCAGAGATACCGCCCGCATCGTGGGTGGTGAGATCAACGGTGACGCGGTTGTAAACATTAAACCATTCTGGGTGGTGGTTCATAGACTCAGCAACCAAGGCAGCGCTAGACATAAAGCCAAACGCTTCGACAAAGGATTTGAACTGAAACTGACGGTGCAGCTTGTCGTTTTGCACCGTCCAGTCGGGGAGCTGGTCAAGGGCAGCGGTGAGTCCAGTTGTAGATAACTTGGTAGGGGCAGACATAGGAGGTTCTTGGGATAGGAGGACAGGCGGCGGAGTGGGAGCGCTAAAGCTGGGTTGGCTGAGGGTAAGTCCCCAAATAACCAGACCGAATGCGAGGAGAGCCGCGATCGTCCTAGCGGAGCTTTGTCGGAATTGAAGCCAAGATTTTCTCAATGACAATTTTTTCAATGACATATGTTTAATCACCTTAAGTAGTTACCTCAAGAGATCACCCTTTGAGTAAAGAGGCGCTATTCAGAGGGTAGACAATCCTCTTCAGTCACCCAAGTTCGCGTTTGCCAATCCAGAACATGGCACCCTGGTTCAGAAGGCAGCCACCGGAAAAGCGCAACACATCCGCCGATAGACCCTAACACAATCAGTAGCATAACTACGGAATAAGGTTTTGGAGATAAAGGGGGTGAAGATCGAAGGTTTTCCATGTTTCTAGCTTTCAACCTCTCTCAATCCGTGAAAGTTTGATCGGTGAAAGTTTGATCGAGAAGGGTTCGATCGCCCTTAAGTTCTGGCTCCCCTCCCGTTACGGTTGCGGCAGGCGCTTCTCCAATTGAGCGACCCCACAGCGCCTCAAGGGCGATCGCCTGTGCTGCTGGCATTTGGCCGTAGGTAAACACATAGGGAACTTCGGATGGCAGCTGCAACTTGAGATCTTCTAGCACATAGGGGCTGCCATACAGAACCAACGCCTGAAGCTGCTCAGTTTCGATGAGGAAATAGAGCCAGCTTTGGGCGATCGGGGTGAGTCCGGCTGTGCCTCGAAAGGGAGTGCTGCGCACAAAAAGCTGGAGCAACGTCGGCTGAAAATCATCCACCTCAGCCGAGAGCAGCATCGTTGGCGTATGGCGATCGACCATTTTTAGCCTATAACCCCGCGCTGTGGGGAGAGCAATGGCAGGCGACTGGCGCGGCAAAAAAGGGCTGTTCAGCCCATCATCCAGCAGGATCAGGTTGTGGGGTGGCTTTGTCGCCGGGGCATCTAGCCGCGATCGCTCCGGGTGGTAAACCTGCATCGAGTCTTTAAGGATATGGCTGACTAACGCACTAGACTGCCCCACCTGTTCCAGATGAAGTTTCAGATGGAGAGGCGCAGCGGCCTCTGGAGAAACACCCAATCCCGCCTTTTGTTTGGCTTGCCAGATGCGCTCTAGCGAGGCGTGAATCCGCTCTAGCGCAATTCGCCCCGTTTCTACAGCAGCACAGATAGCCTGAATTGCCCCTGTCAGATCGACAGGCATCATCAGCACATCGGCACCTGCCTCGATCGCCAAAACTGGGGCTTCATTGGCACCATATTTTTGGGTGATTGCGCCCATGATCAGGGCATCGGTGACAATTAAACCCTCAAAACCCATCTGCTGCCGCAACACTTGGGTAGCCGCTGCCGAAAAGGTGGCAGGATACCGAGCATCGAGGCTGGGCACTTGCAGATGAGCCGTCATCACGGCATCAACCCCTTGGGCGATCGCCGCCTCAAACGGTGGAAACTCAACCTGTGCCAAGCGCGATCGGTCGTGGGTCAAGAGCGGCAGTTCTAGATGAGAATCGATCGCCGTATCGCCATGTCCCGGAAAATGCTTGGCAGCAGTCAACACCGGGTAGCCCTGTGCCCCCCGAATGAAGGCTTGAGCCATCTGGCTGACCATCTCAGGTGTTTCGCCCCAGGCGCGCAAATTGATCACCGGATTGGCTGAATTGTTGTTGACATCCACCACCGGAGCCAGCAGCCAGTTAATGCCGATCGCCTGCGCCTCTTGAGCAGTCGTCTTGCCCATTTGCTCAGCATAGAGTATCGCCTGGGGCAGGCTAGAGCGAGCGATCGCGCCTAGCGCCAAAGGCGGCGGAAACCAGGTCGCTCCAGCAAAGCGCTGCCCGACTCCTTCTTCAATATCTGCCGCAATCAGCAGAGGCACCTGCGCCCAGCCTTGAAGCTGCTGCGATCGTAGCCCCACCTCAGCAGCGCTGCCCCCCAGCAAAATCACGCCGCCGACGCCCAAATCCTGCACCCAATGTTGCAGCACTGCGGCGGTTGGCTCCCAGGCGGGATACTGAATTTGCTGATCAAATAAGTGACCAGAGGCACGAACCATAATCATTTGAGCGACTTGCTCTGCCAGCGAGAGCGCTTTCCAGTCGCTTAGGGACGAACTCAATGGAGCGGAGGTCATAGACTACTTTGTAAGCTCTTCGTCATCGAGATCGGCATCCCCGAAATTATCGTCTTCCAGATCTTCGTCTTCTAAATCGGCCTCTTCAAAATCATCGCTTTTAGAGTCGATCGCCCGATCGCTCGCCACCTCCCAGCGATCGCCACTCGACTCCGGAATGTCTTTGCGCTCTCGGCTCAGTTGGTTGATCAGCGATAGCACTTTGGTACCGCGATCAAAAGAGAGGTCTTCAATAAAGACAACTTCGGGGGTGCGGCGTAAGCGAATCCGCTGCCCTAGCTCACTGCGCACATAGCCTGTTGCCGATTTTAGCCCCGCCATAGCTGCGGCTTTGGCTTCGGGCGTGCCATAAATGCTGACAAAAATCTTGGCATGTTGCAGATCGCCTGCGACCTGCACATCTGTAACGCTGACAATACCCATGCCCACGCGATCGTCTTTGATGCCAGAAAACAGCAGTTGCCCGACTTCCCGCTTAATAGACTCCGCCACCCGTGCCACCCGACGATCTGTAGCCATAATTTCTCTCCCCAATCTCTCTAGCCGCCAACTGGCCACTCTTGCAATCTAACAGGTTAATCCAGCCGCTTGCAAAATCACGACTCGTCAAACAGCGCTCAATCCCAGCATAGCGCGGAGCGTGAAGCTCAGCAGCACTATCGCCGCCACCAGAAATGACACGGCAGCGATCGCAGTTGAAGGGCGTTTGAACATGGGCAAGAGAGGACTTAGCGCCGTCAACAATATCCCTAGTGTGAAACTAATGAAATATCGTGGATAGCGAGAGATATTTGCAAAAAACTCTTCCATTGTTTCTAACCTCTATTGCAATTTTTCAAATAATTCACAGATTCAGTTAAAGAATTTTCTTCACTGAGTCATTAAAACCAGTACATTAATATTAGAAGCTGCAAATTCTGCTGTTTCTCCTAACTGTTTCTATTGTACGGGTTAGCCTTCCGCAATTCGCCGCCTATGTTTGCTCTGGTTAGTCAACATATTCCGCCACGTCCGTTTCTCAAGTGGGCAGGGGGCAAAGCGCAGCTAATTCAACAATATCAATCTCATTTTCCTCAGAGGTATAAAACTTACTACGAGCCTTTTTTGGGTGGGGGAGCCATCTTTTTCCATTTGAGTCCGACTCAGGCAATGCTGACAGATATTAACCCAGAACTGGTCAATGTCTATCGCTGTGTCAAAGAGTCTGTTGAGGCGGTGATTGCCAGACTAGAAGTGCATCATCGATCGCACAATCCAGACTACTACTATGAAATGCGATCGACTCCCGGCAAAACGCAAGTCGAAAAAGCAGCTCGATTCATTTACCTCAACAAAACCTGTTTCAACGGCCTATATCGGGAAAACTCGAAAGGCGAATTTAATGTGCCGATCGGTCGATATAAGTCGCCTAGAATCTGCAATCCTGACTTGCTCTACGCCGTTTCGCAAACGCTGAAGCACACAGAAATTCAGGTGGCTTCGTTTGATGCCGTCTTAAACTACGCAACAGATCCTCAAGATTTTGTCTACTTCGATCCGCCCTACCATCCCATTAGCCTCACCAGCAGCTTTACAGGCTATAGTCGTTACTCCTTTCATGCTCAAGATCAGATTCGCCTGAGAGACACTTTCGCCGAGCTAGCACAGCGAGGAGTGCAGGTGATGCTGTCTAATTCCGACTGTGAGTTTGTTCGCGATCTCTATCAAGATTTCAATATCTATACTATTTCTGCCTCTAGAGCCATTAACTCTAACGCTCAGAAACGAGGCAAAATCAGTGAGGTCTTGGTGACTTCCTATTAGAGATCAAAGATTCAAGCAATGGAATATTATGGCTAGAGATGCGGGCATTTGTCGCCTTGCACACAAAATTTACCTGAGCTGAGGGCAGAAATTTTGGGAATTGATTTACATCAAGAGCAGATCAACAAAAACCATGAGTATTGGAACCGTAAGCCTTTACTCAAAGCTGTTTATGGAGATTTTTATCGCCTCATTGCTACACAATTGAGCAACCTGCCAGACAGCAAAATCGTTGAACTCGGCTCAGGCTTGGGCAATATTCACGAAGTCATCCCCAACTGCATCCGCACAGATCTGTTTCCCCACCCCTGGATTGATCAGGTCGAAAACGCCTACCATCTCTCATTTGAAAATGAGTCAGTCTCAGATCTCATCTTGACGGATGTCTTCCATCACCTTCAATACCCCGGCACAGCGCTGTATGAACTCTATCGGGTGCTTCGCCCAGGCGGACGGGTGATCATGCTGGAACCCTGCATGAGTGCGATCGGGCTTGTGGTATACGGATTGCTGCATGAGGAACCCATAGCCATTACCCAGGCGATCGAATGGTTTGCGCCAGAAGGGTGGACACCTGACAAAACAGACTATTACGCGGCTCAGGGAAATGCAACCCGCATTTTTGTGAAGAAGGCTTACCTTCCAAAACTCACCGCATGGCGAAAAGTGAAAACCATTCGTCTGTCTGCGATCGCCTATGTTGCTTCAGGGGGATATTCCAGCCCACAGCTTTATCCCACCTCAATGTATCCAGTTCTCAAAAAGCTAGAAATGCTGCTTGACCGATTTCCTGACGTGTTCGCCACAAGGCTTTTGGTAATTTTGGAAAAATAGACTTCTGGTGTGACTTGTGGCGCGGCAGAGTGGCGCGGCAGAGCTGCGCCACAAAACCCTAATTTGCAATCTCCTGAGAAGGGGGCTTGGGTCTATAAAACTAGGTCTATAAAACTAGGTCTATAAAATTGGATTTAGGGCAGTCTGCCAAACCTCATAGCCTGTATTGCTCAGGTGCAGACCATCCGTGGTTAGCTCACGGCGCAAGCTGCCATCATCATCCGCAAACATCGATTGCAGATTCACAAAAGTGACTTTTTCCTGGCGGGCAACATCAGCGATATCGACATTCAGCCCACGCAGGCGATCGTTCGGGAGCGTCGGCAGACGAGTCGGCAAAATTGAATAAATATAGACTGCCGCATCGGGATGAGTCTGCTTAATCTGGCGCATGATTTTCGTCAGGTTGCTCACCACCTCTGCATCGGTTGCACCGCGCCGCAAATCGTTGATGCCAGCCATGACATGCACTGCATCGGGGCGGGTGCTGTCAAATAACGAGAGCCGATCCAAAATTCCGGTTGTGGTGTCTCCTGAAATGCCTTGATTGAGCCAGTAGCGATCGCTTGACAGCCGCTCGACCGGAAACCACATCGCCAAAGAATCTCCCACCAAAACCGAGAGACGGTTAGTGCCTTGACCCGTCGCCACAACCTTTGCCTCTTGCCTCAATAAACTGATCCATTGCTCATAGGTGGGCTGCTCAGTCGCATTGAGCCAAGCGTCCCGGAAGCTATCGGTTGCTAAACGGGTGTAAATGGTACCTGCTCGCAGGGCTGCCCAACGCTGCTGCAAAAGCTGGCTGCCCGATCCGGGGCGGTTGCGTCTGGGCGGCGCAAAATCTGCGATCGGCACCGCCTTCCAGCGGCGGCTGGGTTCAGGAGCGTGAACCTCAACCCCAGGAGAAGTCGGACGGGCGCGACCTTTAGAGGAAAGAGCAGAAGCATCACAGAGGTGAGAAATGGCTGCACTGCTTGTAGATCTTTGGACGGGCGATTCGGGGGCAGCGAGTTGCCAACCTGGAATTTGTCCCTGAGACATGAGACTGGCCGCAATCAAACAAAAATTGCTCATGGGCTGTAAATCACGTTTGATCTGTTATTGAGGAGGCATATTTCTTTTTGCGAGGAAACAATCGCTCTTCAGGACGGTTACTCGAAACTTATAGAACTATTTACGTGAAATCTCGGTTTAAAAAATTGAATGCAGCGGCACTTTTTGAACGGTACTTTTTAAACAGTTCCACTCCGCGAGGCTGTCCTAAGGGATCTGATGCCCCAATGGAGCTGAAGCCAAACCCTTTGCAGCAGAGGCAAAGCACTCGTGACGAGACAAAGCCAGCCTCAGAATATACAGACTCAGGTACCCAGACAGCAAGGAAATTGACTTAGAATAGTTAGCCCATCCCTACCCTGATCAATGCCATGATGTCGGTGGCATGAAGCCCAGGTTGCTGAGGATATTGCGTATGTTAAGACTGACAGAAGTAAAGCTCCCGCTTGATCACCCTGAAGATGAGATCAAAGCCGCTATCCTCAAGAAGCTGCAAATTTCGCCTGAGGCGCTGCTCCACTACACCATATTTAAGCGCAGCTATGATGCTCGCAAACAAGGAGATATTACCCTTGTTTACATTCTGGATGTAGAAACAACCCAAGACAAACAGCTCCTCCAGCGGCTGAAGAAAGACCCGCATGTGATGCCTACGCCAGATACCCGCTATCGCTTCGTGGCACATGCGCCTAGCGACTTAGCAATCCGGCCGATCGTCATTGGCACAGGCCCTTGCGGTATGTTTGCAGGTCTGACCTTAGCGCAGATGGGCTTTCGCCCCATCATCCTAGAACGGGGCAAGTCCGTTAAAGCACGCACGGCAGATACCTTTGGCTTTTGGCGAAAAAAAGGGCTTAACCCAGAATCCAACGTTCAGTTTGGCGAAGGAGGGGCAGGCACCTTTTCTGATGGCAAGCTCTACAGCCAGGTGCGAGATCCGCAGCATTACGGACGCAAAGTGTTAACCGAGCTGGTCAATGCTGGCGCTTCTCCCGAAATTCTCTACATCAACAAGCCCCACATCGGTACCTTTAAGCTGGTCAAAATTGTTGAAAATATCCGCACGGCGATCGCATCTTTGGGGGGTGAAATTCGTTTTGAGAGCCGGGTAGATGACATCCACATCGAAAATGGGCAGGTACAGGGCGTGACGCTGGCCAGTGGAGAGCAGATCCGCAGCAATTATGTGGTGCTTGCGGTGGGTCATAGCGCCAGAGACACCTTCCAAATGCTGTTCGATCGCGGAGTTCATATCGAAGCAAAGCCCTTCTCTATTGGCTTTCGAGTCGAGCATCCCCAGTCGCTGATCGATCGCTGTCGGTTTGGCGATCAGGCAGGTCATCCGCTCTTGGGCGCTGCCGATTATAAGCTTGTGCATCACTGCTCCAACGGGCGATCGGTCTATAGCTTTTGCATGTGCCCTGGCGGTTTGGTCGTGGCTGCCGCCTCAGAGCCAGGTCGGGTTGTCACCAATGGCATGAGCCAGTACACCCGCGATGAACCCAACGCTAATAGTGCCATTGTCGTCGGCATTACCCCCGAAGACTATCCAGGGCATCCCTTGGCAGGTATAGCCTTTCAACGCCGCCTCGAAGAACGCGCCTTTGAGTTGGGGGGCGGCACTTACGAAGCGCCAGGTCAACTCGTTGGAGACTTCATTGCCGATCGCCCCTCTCAAGCCTTGGGCACCGTCAAGCCGTCCTATACGCCAGGAGTGCATTTAGGAGATCTGAGTTCGAGTTTGCCCGATTATGCGATCGCGGCCATTCGGGAAGCGCTTCCTGCCTTTGAGAAGCAAATCAAAGGATTTGCCATGCATGACGCGATCTTGACGGGGGTCGAGACGCGCACTTCCTCTCCGATTCGGATTAAGCGCCAAGACGATTACCAGAGTGTCAACACCCAAGGACTCTATCCGGCAGGAGAAGGGGCTGGGTATGCAGGCGGCATTCTCTCGGCAGGTATTGACGGCATTAAAGTCGCAGAGGCGATCGCGCTCCGTATCCTCGCTGAAACACATTGACCCTGGGGGAGAGTGGGAGTGGGGGGGAGTGGGGGAGAGTGGAGGAGAGTGGCTATAGATCTGTGCGCTGATGATGTTAGGAAGGGGCCCTAAATGACCCTCTCTGACAAGGATGTTCCTAGAGTGATGGCTATGGCTATGGCTCAGATCAAAGTTCTGTATCTTCTGCCGACTTTGCCCGACTGCGCTTGCGTAACGTATGCGCTTTAGAAACTAAATCCTGAAAGAAATCTGTTTCAACAATTTCTTGCACTTGCTTCTGACGCTTTACATCATCAATCTCAATGCGTAAGTCTTGCACTTGCTGTTTCAAGCGCTGCTCTCGCATGTAGACCTGCTGCGCCATATGTTGAAAAACGCGAGCCAGTTGACCCAGTTCGTCGGTGCGTAGCGCCACAGGAGAGAGGCTCTCAGACTGAAACTTCTGAGCCTCGATCGCAGCCGCAGCATTGGTGACCCGGAGAATCGGACGGGCAATAATGCGATCGACCAGCAAAACCGCCAGCCCTGAAGTGGTGATGACAAAGGCCGCAATCACAATCAGCAGCGTTTTTTTATTATGGTTAATTTCAGTCAGGTAGCTGCTTTCAGGAATCACCGTTCCCATTTGCCAGTCCAAATGACCCAAAGGCGCAAAGGAAATGAAATAGCGATCGCCTGTTTCGGGCTGCACATAGGTGAATTTCTCTAAAGACTGAAGGTTAGCGATCGCCGTCTTTTGCGCTTGAAAAATAGTGCTGGCATATTGCAGCAAAGGATTTTGCGTCTGGCTAAATTGTTGAAGCTGAGGCTGATCTTGATTCGTAGCAGGCAGAGATATGACATCCTGTGGCTCTGTTGAGGCAATTAATTCCCCTTTGGTATTGATGATAAAGGCCGCTCCCGCCCGCTGTCCGCGCAGCCGTTTGAGGTATTCCGAAAGCTGTTTCAGCTCAATGCCCACGCCCACTACGCCCACCGTTTTGCCCTGCTGCTCAATGCTAATGGCGGCATCCATACCGGGCGCATGGGTCGATCGATAGACATAAATTGTCCAGGCAGGCTGCCCAGGTGTTTTCAATGCCGACTGATACCAGGGGCGACGCGGGGCATAGAAGGCAGGATTCATCGGCATGGATTGGCTATTCAATTGCTTGAGCTGCCGATCCACCAGACGGTAAGAACGAATTGTGGCAGTAGTAGTTTGATTTTTCTCATTCCAGTCGCGACTGTGGAAGTTCAGCAGCCCTTCTGAGGTGCGCTGTGCGCCCAAAAAATCGCCGTTGGCATAGCCAAATTGCACCCAGGTAAAGTCAGGGTTTGCTTTGAGCGCACTTAAGAGAAAAGCTTCCTGCGCTTTTTGATCCGAAAGATTAACAAAGTTGTTGATGTAGCTGCTCTGAAGCAGTTCCTGTGCCGACTGAGCGCTGCTAAACAACCGCTCTACTTCTTGAGAGGTGGCAAGGGCAATTTCTTTGTTGGTTTGGGCGATGAGCATATCTACATTGCGCTCAGAAACCAACTGCCAGGGAAAGTAGACGATCGCTGCCGTTGTGCTAATCGTGATCAAAACGGCACCTGCCAGCGTAATTTTTAAGCTGGGAGTTTTTTTCAGACTCAACGTTTTTTTGAGATGGGGCAATAAATTGCGTCGGGGGCGAATGGGTTTCATAGTTTCAGTTTGACGGTTTACGCTCAGGTGGAGTGATCAGACAGCTAATAGTTTTCCAGAAGGTTGGAATCTCCCATTTCTCGGCCTTCCTGAAAATTAGAGGAATAATGTCGAGGCTCTAGATCGGTCACGACAGCAGTGGCGGCCATGCCCGTATGGACGATGCAAAGCGTCCGAAAGGGATCCATGATCGGATCAATAGCGATGAACAGCACCAGAACCGCTTCTAGCGGCAGTTTTAACGGGTGCAAAACTAGATCGAGCATGGTCAGCGTCAGAATTCCAGTCACCCCTGAGGTAGCCATACCTGCCAAAATTGAGCCAGCCACTACGATCGCCAGATCCATCAAACTCAGCGATCGCTGATAGAGCTGAGCCACAAATAGCGTAGCAAGGGCAAAGTAGACCACCGAGCCAAAGCGGCAGAGGGTGGTGGACAAGGGCGCAACCAAATTCACCGTTTGACGATTAAACTGTAGCCCTTCACTCAGAGAAGAGATAGAGGAAGGTAGGCAGGCGAGACTGCTTGAGGTGGCGATCGCAAGAATAGTAGACTCTCTCAAAGCGGACAGAACAGTGCCCAGAGAAGTCCGCGCCTGTCGCCAAATAATCAGCGTACTGATGATATAGATGCTAATAAATGTGGCGATCGAAATTACCACAAAATTAATCATCGAGAATAAAACATCTAACCCCAGCTTGGAAATTTGTGTAGCCAATAAACTGCACAGCCCAAAGGGCAGCAAGAGCGTCAGCCACTGAATCAGTTTATTAAACGTTTTGTAGATACTGTCAAAAATATCAAAACAGGTTCGGGTACTGACATCCTTGACCAGACCCAGCGCCACCCCAAAAATAATTGAAAACACCAAGACCTTTAAAGTCTGTCCC
Organism: Oscillatoriophycideae cyanobacterium NC_groundwater_1537_Pr4_S-0.65um_50_18; assembly: GCA_016208305.1. Classification (GTDB taxonomy): domain Bacteria; phylum Cyanobacteriota; class Cyanobacteriia; order Elainellales; family Elainellaceae; genus Drouetiella. The sequence continues at coordinate 781,824 of JACQYI010000006.1, forward strand.
TCACTTAAAGCATTGAAAATATTGTCTGGAATCAGGCTGAGCAGAAGACTATCCAAATCGAGGTCAGATTCTACAGGAATCGCTCCGGTGAGAGAAATTTCTAGATCAATTCCGGATTGGTTGACGATCACCCCCAGCATTTCTAGCGTTGAGGCCGATAGATTGCGTCCGGGTTCTGCGATCGCCGCTACACCCACCGCAAAGCCACTCACCAGCAGCAATCCAATCGGAAAAACGATGAGAATCCGGCGGATCGATTGTCCGGCATCTTGGGTGGTCATAAGTCGTCCAATACTGGTCGTAATGGCAGAAAGCAAGATAGGCAAAACGCACATCTTGAGCAGCCCCAGATAAAGCTCGCCAATGGGTTCAATCCATTGCGCTTGATGGCTTGTGCCAAGGCCAATTCCCAGGACAATGCTGATGCCGATCGCCCAAGGGCTGCGTAGCCACGAACGCGATCGAGATAGGGTAAAAGTTGCCATAGCGTTGAGCCTGTGTTGAATTGCCTGGACTAGATTGAAGCCTGGACTAGATTAAAGCTGGAAGTTTGAAGCAGCCCTATGGCCGAGCGGCTCGGAAATAGTCAGAATATTCCTCTAACAATTTGTCTGCCGTGTAGTTAATTTGCATCATCTCAAGGTACTGATCGACGAAAGCTAAAAGCTGTCCGCTGTCCCAGGGCAAAACAATGGCGATCGCATCTTCGGTATCGGTCAGCGCGATCGTTTGAAACTTTAGAGCAGCATCCGGCTTGCTCAAGACAACTTTCTTCACCTCTAGTTCGTCCCGGTAGGCCACCAAAATATCGCCTTGGGTGACGGCATCAATCACATCTGACCAAGTAGCATATTCGACGATCGTGGCTTTGGGAAACTTTTGCTGGGTGAACCCAACATAAGATGAACCTTTAATCACGCCCACTTTGCCTTGCAGATCTCGAATCATTTGCGTCATTGTCCGACCGTTAGCCTGTTGTGCCATTTGCAGACGATTGACCAAAAGCCCTTGTCGCATAGTCAGATAGGGACGAGAGAATCGAACTCTTTGGGCGCGCTTCAAGGTGCGGCTGATTTTGGAAAAAGCTAGGTCTGCATCTAGGCGATACACCGTATCCACCACCTGATCAAAGGTGTTAGCCGATCGATTAACCTCCAGCGTTACACCAAGCTGATCGGCGATCGCCTGTGCCAATTTCATATCCAATCCCACCGAGTCGCTTTCGCCATCACCCATAAAGAAAGGGGGATTGTCGAGCTTCAAGACAGAAACCACCAGCTTGCCGCGCTCCAAAATTCTTTGTATGTCAGGCGGTGCAGCAGTGCGGCGAGTCAGGGCGATCGGCTGCACCGCCATTGCAGAAGCTGGCATAATCGAAAACGGTAGGCCAACCAGCAGCATCCCTACAATGCAGCCGCCTAAGGCTTTGATGACCCATTCTGAGGCCAGTCTTGAGGCAAACGCTGTGACAAATTGATAGACCTTGTGCATTGTTTTGGGCGTGTTTTGGACGGCTATGGCGGCTAAGTTTTAAGGGGCTAAGTTTTAGGCAGCTAAAAGCGAGGGTAAGGCGCGATCGCCCAAGGACAAATCCAGAGTTAAATCAGCCGCTACATCCAGGGGATCAATCCAAGGCAGTGCCAGATCGGCAATTTTGGGTAAGGCAACCGAGAGTTCTGTACATCCCGCAATCACCAGTTCCGCCCCCTCCCGTTGCAGCCAGTCAACCGCCTGCTTCAGGTTATCTAGCGCCAGACTAGACACCCGAACGCCAGAAGCTTTGATGCCCCATTCGGTGTGGTAAATGCTTTGCATGACCTGCTTTTGAGTAGAAGAAGCTAGCGCCGGAGCGATCGGCACTAGCCCGACCTCTTGCAAACTGCGGCTATACAAACCGCTTTGCAATGTGCCATCCGTTGCCAAAATGCCAACTCGATCAACGTTGTATCGTTCGGCAATCACTTGCGAGGTGCAGTGCATCAAATGCAGCCAGGGAATTTGCAAATGAGGCTGAACCTGATGATAGAAGGCATGCGTGGTGTTGCAGGTGACGATCAAAAAATCTGCCCCTGCCCGTTCTAGCAACTGCCCATATCGCACCAGCCAAGGGGTGCAGTCGGGAACTTGCCCTGCTAGGCTTTGGGTACGGTTGGGGATATCGCTGGCTCCCACTAAAATCCAGACGGGATGATCTTGATCGGTACTGGCTCCCCGTTCCACGTTTTTAGTAATCAGCCGTCGCTCAAACTCAATATGCGCCAGTGGGCCTAGCCCACCTAAAATGCCTGGAATCAACTGCTTTTGTCCTGCAATCGCCATCTTGTTTTGCCTGCTTATTTCACTTGTTAATTCACTTAGTGCAGGTAAAAGCGAATGCCAATGACGATCGCCACCAGCAGGACAACCGGGATAGCGATCGCAGCCATGCCGTTATGGCTCTTGACGACTCTGGATTCATGGCTGACGACTGCTTTTTTGATCGTTTCATGCATCTCCTCCCGCAGCTTGGTCAGCTCTGCATCCAAACTGTCCGTACTGTAAAGCTGACGCAGGCGATCGAACACATCACGCGCCATCACCAGACTATTCTCAGGGTGGTTGAACAAGGTATCTAAAATTTCTTCATGGCTAAAGATAATGACTTTAGTCGCTTCTGCGGCTTTTGCCGTAGAAGAGCGAACCTTGCGATCGATCAGTTCAACTTCACCAAACACTTTGCCCGCACCCATCGCTTTGGCCACCACTTGACCTGTTTCAGGATAGGTATCAATCAGCTCGATTTTGCCGCTCTTAATCAGGTAAATGGCCTGACTCGCTTCGCCTTCAGCATAGATCACTTCGCCCGCAGCATAGGTACGCTTTTCCATGAGTCGTAATATTTTTTTGGATTTGCGATAGTTTTGCGGCTATTGTTCCCATACTGTATCCAAGTCTATCGGGCATCCCAGTCTGGCGTTGCTGATTGCTGAGATGGTTTTTGTTGAAGAGGGGCGCTCTGCACTCCGAAAAAATCATCCCCTTATGAAGCAAGACAGGGCAGAAGCTGTCCGGAGGCAGCCCTCACGCTTCAGCTACATAGGAGTTATTTATGTCTCAAATTATCTCAGTCCATTCCTTTCGGGGCGGCACTGGCAAATCTAATCTAACTGCAAACATTGCCGTGGCCGTGGCTAGCCAGGGCAAACGCGTGGCGATCGTCGATACTGACATTCAGTCACCTGGAATTCACATCATTTTTGGGCTAGATGAAGAAACTTTTAGCCATTCGCTCAATGATTATCTTTGGGACAAGTGCAGCATTGAGAAAGCAGCCTACGATGTCACCTCAGAGTTAAAGACGGGTGATGGTTCAGCAGCCAATTTAGCGGGCACCGTCTACTTAGTTCCTTCTAGTTTAAAAGCAGGTGAAATCGCCAAGATTCTGCGCGAAGGATTTGATGTGGGTCTATTAAATGATGGATTTCAGGAACTCACAGAAAAGCTAGATCTAGACTACTTGTTTATTGATACTCATCCTGGATTGAACGAAGAAACGCTGCTGTCGATCGCCATTTCAGATGCAATGGTGATTATTCTGCGTCCCGATCGCCAAGACTTTTTAGGAACGGCTGTAACGCTAGAAGTCGCACAGAAACTTGATGTGCCGGAGATTTTACTGCTCGTCAACAAAACGCCTCCCGTGTTCGATCGCGCTACCGTCATGAGTCAAGTTTCTCATCGGTATGGTGTACCCGTAGGCGGATTGTTTTACGAAAACGAGGCCATGCTAGAACTGGCCAGCAGCGGCGTATTTTGGCTACATCATCCCGATCATCCCTTTAGCCAAGAGGTTCATGCCGTCGCCAAGCAAATTATCGGGTAAAGCTGCGATATGACCTCTGATTCACCGCAATCGCCACCTACCCGATCGATTTCAGATCTTTTGTTTCTACCCGAAACTGAGCGATCGCTGATTAACTGGCTGCTGCGCCAGCATAGCGCTACGTTTCTGGAAATAGTCGCCCATTTATCCCAGACACCTGAGGCCACTCAACGTCTGGTAGATGATTTAATCGCTGACGGTTTCGTCCGAGCGATCGAAAAGAAGGGTGAGTTGTGCTATCAGCCTCGATTAATTACCCGTGTCGGACGGCAGGTTCCTAGCAAAATTTGGGATGCGCTTGAAGACTAGTTTCATAGGTTAAAAAAACACTTTATTATTGCCACAGAGAACATGCTCACCAACGATACTGCGATCGCTTCTGTTCCGTCTCATCCTCACTTTTGGCAGTGGCGCGGGTTTTCTATTGGCTATCAAACGGCAGGCACAGCCGGAGATGCGGTCTTGCTGATTCATGGGCTAGGGGCATCCAGCGATCACTGGCGTAAAAATATGGCCGCATTAGCCGAACATCACCGGGTCTACGCTATTGATCTGATTGGCTTTGGGCAGTCTGCCAAACCTAAGCCGGGAGAGCCAATCGACTATCGGTTTGAGACTTGGGGAGAACAGATTAATGATTTCTGTCGAGAAGTCATTGGTGAATCTGTCTTTTTAGTGGGCAACTCGATCGGCTGTTTGGTGGCGCTTCAGGCAGCCGTATTTCAACCTCAACAGGTAAAGGCGGTCGCCCTATTAGACTGTGCTTTGCGGCTTCAGCATCAGCGCAAGCTGTCCTGGTATCGCAAGCTAACTTTTCCCTGGATACAGAAGATTTTGGCCTATCCCCCAATTGGACGGTTCTTTTTCTCCAAACTGGCGCAGCCCAAGGTGATTCGGCAAGCGCTGCTCAAAGCCTACGGACGCAAAGAAGCGGTCACCGATGAGTTAGTCGAGATTCTGCTAAAGCCCGCTCGCGATCCGGGAGCAGCCGATGTTTTTTTATCTTTCATCACCTACTCTCAAGGGCCATTACCCGAAGATTTGCTGCCCCAGATTCAATGCCCTGTCCTGCTGATTTGGGGCAAGGTTGATCCTTGGGAACCGTTTGCTCAAGGTAAAAAGTTAGCAGAATTTGCCGCGATCGATCGCTTCATTCCTCTAGAAGGCGTAGGTCATTGTCCGCAAGATGAAGCTCCAGAAGTGGTAAATCCTCTGCTCTTGGAATGGTTTGAGCAGCGATCGACTCCTTCTCCAGCTTGAGAATAATACTATGCACCCTTCAGAACCTCAAAAATCCAGAAAAGTATCGCCTCTTGTCTTTATTTTTCTCACGATTCTGATCAATCGAATTGGCATCAGCATTCTTTTTCCCATTCTGCCTTTCTTAATCGCAGAGTTCCGATCGGATGCCTTGACCTTGGGATGGCTCACCTCTTCTTTTGCGATCGCTCAGTTCCTCACCACTCCTGCAATTGGGGCTATCTCCGATCGCTATGGCCGTCGTCCGGTGATGCTGATTTGTGTTCTCGGTAGCGCCATCTCCTACTTCATGTTTGGTTGGGCGGGTGCGCTATGGGTGATGTTTTTGTCTCGCATTATTGACGGCATGACGGGGGGTGTAGCAGCAACCGCTCAGGCTTATATTGCCGACACTTCTGCACCCGGAGAGCGATCGAAAAACTTTGGCTTGACGGGTGTGGCGTTTGGTTTGGGGTTCGTTCTAGGCCCTGCTTTAGGAGGCGCACTGGCAGGAATCGATATCCGACTGCCCGTGTTTTTTGCCGGAACGCTGGCGCTGGTGGATGTGGTATTGGGCTACTTTACGCTACCCGAATCCCTCAGTCCAGAAAAGCGTCGCAAATGTCGCCTCCAGGATTTAAACCCGTTTAACCAAATCACTGATCTGCTGCAAAACGAAAAAATTCGCGGCTTACTCTGGGCTACCTTCCTCTTCAATTTTGCCTTCTCTGGATTTACCAGCATCTTTGTGCTGTTCTTGAGCGATCGCTTCGGCTTTCAAACCTCTTCTGCGGCGCTGGTATTTGTATTCATTGGCGTTGTTTCTACCCTTGTGCAGGGCGGCTTAATCCGCAAGCTCATCCCTCGCTATGGCGAAGCCAAACTAACGATCGCCGGGTTTATCACTCTGGCCATCGGCTTTGGTTTGATTGTGCTCATTCCAGCAAACTCCGTTTTGTTTTACCCCGTTCTATACACCAGTCAGGGCTTGTTGTCTTTGGGAGTCGGCCTGCTGCTGCCCTGCCTGCGAGGGTTGATCTCTAACCGCGTATCCGATCGCGAACAGGGCAAAACCATTGGCAGCGCTCAAGGCATTCAAAGCATTGCCACGATCCTCGGCCCCCTCTGGGCGGGCTGGAGCTTCGATCACTTCGGCGCACCTTCTCCCTTCTGGTCTGGAACCCTATTGATTGTCTTGGCTCTCCTCTGCACTTTACTCAACCTGCGTCATGATCACTCAGAAGCTACAATTTAACTCGCTCTCGATCGGCAAGCTGATTTATTTAGGCTATACGCTGGCTCATCTGGCAGTTCTAGCGGGGGGAATGCTGTATTTTAGCCACTCTCCCAGCCTGAGTTTGGCAGTTCTCCTGCTGGTTTTGACAGGCTTAGTCTACGATAACGGGGTCATTTTCATAGGTGACTGGATTGGACTCAGCGATCGCCTTCTTGTTCTCAACAAAATTCGCTATTGGCTGCATGGCTTATGCTCCCCGCTGCTCCTCCTGTTTGCAGTACAGGTTCTCCATCGGTCTAACGTAAGCTGGGATATTGTTCCCTGGAGCGATCGCTTAGCCTGGGGATTAACGTTCACCTTAATTGCAATTGAAATATTCGATCGCATGATCCGACTTCATCTCAAACCTATCACCTTTGCGGGTACCTTACGCTACAAAGAAGTGATTCCTAGCAAAGAAATTCCGGTGATCTTAGTCATTCTCTGCGTTGGGGCGATCGGGGCAGTGGCTTGGCAGCATCTGGGCTGGTCATGGATGTTTCTGGGCGCATTGGTCATGCTGCTGGGAAGTGCAGTTCCAACCACCACAAAAGCTGGCCCCAGTATCGGCTCAGGTGTAGAAGTCTTGCTAGGAGTTAGCCTGCTCTCAACGCAGATTTTCCTACTCGGATCAGCCTGAAACTTAAATTTGCACCAATCCCTGATACTCCGTCAGCAGTTCATCATAGGTGAGGCTATCAGCACTCTCTTGCGGACTCCAAAGCAGCTCAAACACCATGAGGTATTCGGGTGGAATGCTGCCAATCCGCTTCAGCGCATCCTGCAAATCTTGAGCCGAGAGAATCTTGTCGCTAAACAGCGGGCGATCGTCTGCTGTGCCCACAATCAACGTCACCACAATATAGGAAGCAGGCGCATCGTCATCATTTTTAGGCATGGCCTGTCGCTGCACCCGACCCCCCACATTGGCCAGAGTCTCGGCGCTAAACTTGCTGCGCTCCTCAATAGAAATCTCTTGAAAGATTTGTCCAGCCTGTTCGCGACTCTTGACGGTTTGAGAATTGACGCGGACATGGGTCCAGTTCTCAGGCGATCGTAAGAGCGCTAGCACAGTTTCCTGCAAAAGCTGAGAAAGACCCACTTGTGAGGAGGTATCAGCTTGTTCTGTTAGCTCTGTGAGACTCTCTTGAATAGAGCGAGCCTGCGCCAGCAAAGCCACCTGAAGCCGAGTGACGGTAACAACGTCGTTGTCCAGTTCGCTAGCCGCCGCATAGCCGCCATAGCCGCCGCCAGAACGACTGCCGCCAGCCGATCGCATGAAGTAACTCCACATGATAGGCAGAATAAATCCACCCCCTACGATGAGCAGGAGCAAAACAGTGCCGAAGCCTCCAAACCCGTAGCCATAGCCCCCATAGCCTCCCGGAATAGGAATAGGAACAGGCTGAGAGCGTGGATAGTAGGGATCTTGGTAAGGACGATTGTAGGGAGCCGGATTGCTGTAGGAGGGCGCAGACCGCGAAGGCGCACTGCTGCCTCCACCTGAAGGTCTACTAAAAGAACCTCCCCCAGCCCGCCCGCCAGAACTGCGTGCCTCTGCTCGATCGCCCCCTAATGTAACAAGCCCGAGAGATCGATCGGTCAGGTGGCGCTGCAAGTCAACGCCCAAATTGACCCATACGAATGCCAGGGTAGCGGTTCCCAGAAGTTTTAGTCTTGCGCGGGTGCCCATAATCAGCCTATTGCTTATACCTGTTGACGGTTTCTCTAATGCCTAGAAGAGCCAATGCCCAGAAGAGCTAAGGCAATCGCCAGAGTCGCGATCGCAATATCCATCAAAATTGTGCTATGGGTTGAATATATCGCACTTAACGATCGGGTGGTTTGATCTAGCGTCATCCTTGCGACAGTGATTCAGCCAGATTCCTCAGCAATTTTTAGGTAGGACTCTCTAGCACGTAAGTTTAAACATCATCCAGGTTTAGCTGTAAGGTCATTTATGGTTAAAAACAGCCTCTCCATCAAAGGTGGCAGCAGCAAGCCATGCAGATGCAGAGATCCACTTAAACAAGTCCGCTGTTTCCTGGGGAACCTGAGTTTTCATGAACAAGATAATGATAAACAGATCGCCCGTGGGTAGCAGACCGCCAAATCCTAGAACAGACCTGACCCCATAAGGAACAACAAACTCCTTCTGCGCAGGAATATGTTGGCTTCCCAAAGCATCAGGCACATGGAATATAAAAGTATTATGGATTTTTCGCTCTGCTTCAATCAGCAAGTTGGGTATAGGCTCAATTACAGCACTAACTTCTAATCCAAACTGTTGGATTAACTGTGAAATCATAGGTGCCCGTTTTACAAAGCCTTCATCGACTAGGGGAATGGCCTTATGTCCAGTTGATCCATTTCTGGAGTTCCAGTGGGCTTCTTCACCTGCGGTGGCCAGTAAGGTCAGGCATTTAGTGTTGTAAGTAATGGGCATATTGCTCACGACCGTGCGAGCCGCTTGCTGCAATTCTTCCGTTAATCTGCCGTAGGGGTGGGTTTTGAAAAATCGAACGAGCGCACCAGCCGATTGACCTGTTTGTTGATCAATACAGTGCTTATAGAGATAGTCAACGATACGACTTGCCACCTCCTCCATGCTTTTCGCACCTGAACCCGCATTGCGGAGGGCGATCGCACAGTCATACATATCAGTTTTAGAAAAATTTGCGAGGTCGTACATTATGCGAATCGCTGCCTGAAGTTTATGGAGTGAACGCCAAGTTTGAGCCTTTCATGCTGCATCCCCGAAGACCTAAAAGCATGAAAGAGTTGCCTTGCAAATTGCGTTTAAACCCTTGTAGATGTTCCAAGAGCAAACGACGCAAAAGGGTCTAAGGCTAAAGGTCTTGTACCAGTTCAATATAAAGCTGTGCAAAACCAACCCTCTGCCTTATAGCAAATTCCTTAGCAAGGAGTTTGAGAGAGATTAATGACTATGCAAGCTTAAAAAATTTGGGATCAACTCTGAAGACTTCAGCCCTGAACATATCCTGTTTCAGAACTTAAGGTCAGTAGGTAGATGCGCGAGAGTTAGCAACTTTTTCTATCGCTGCACTATTGAGCAACTCCGAACTTTTGATGTAAATGACCGCGATACATCAAATGTTTGCATCTTTCAAGAGGATCAGAAATGGCTGGTTGACTGACAAAACTAGGCAGTATTGCTGAATATCTACAATCGCAATGTTTTCGGCTCATCAGCTTAGCATCAGCGATCTCAGCCAAATGGCTGACCCGTAGCAGCAAGAAGACGTAGATATAGCCTCACAATCCGGATATTCAGCCTGCTAGCTTGGAAACCTGAGGGGCTAAGCATAGATGCTCAGTTAGCCCCATGCATAAGGTTAAACTATACTCCGCAAAAGGTCTGTCTCCATGAGCAAAAGCGTAGATTTGTACAAAGTTGCCTATAGGATCAAGGCGAATGGTGAAATTCGCAGAATTGACGAGATACTTAACCTCAAGCAAGCACAGAAAATAGTTGACAATTGCAACGCTCGACATAGCGGTGAGTGTGAATATTTTGCGGAGCAAGTTCATTACAACAGTTTGTCAGAAGAGATGATTCAGAGTCTGATTGCTCAAGGGAAGTTGATTCTTGAACCAGCATCGCTAAGTCGTTAGGATTACAAATTAATTAACCTGTAATACTTTTTTGGAAGTGCAGCACTCCACGCAGCACTTCCAAAAAACTTTTGGGTTTTACCTAATCCATGATCCTTAGGATCGCGCATGAATTATTCTGAGCTTTATTACATTTGTAACCCTTAAAGCTACTTTCTGAAGCAGTTCCCTCTAAACATTGCCCTCTAAGCATTGCTCTTAATTCGAGCGATCGGCATGAGCAATCCTGCCTCAATTTCTTGGCGCACAGCACGGCTGATATAGCATTCATTATTTAAGCAATCTACCAACAGCTTGTTAGCATCATAATATTGCTGCAAAAGCTGTTTTTGCTCAACGCAAAATTGCCAGTCATGCCCAATATTGCGATACCAAATCATGGTAGTCCGCAGTTGCTCTGTCCAAATCTGTCCATTTTCTTGCCACCAGTCTCGAAAGACCTCCGGATTATCCCAAGATGGCTCAGGCAACTGCTCTCTAAGAACTTGTAACTGATGGTGCAGCTCAGAATTACGGGCTAAGTCGCGCGCCCGCGAAAGATCGCGAGCAAGGGCACGACCCAAATCGAGGATGCGGGTACGGGCCAGATCGCGGGAGCAGGCGCGGGCGATATCGAGCGCCCGCGCTAGATCGAGCGCCAGATCCAGATCGAGATCAAGCGCTAGATCGATCGCCAGATCCAGATCGAGATCAAACGCACGGTCTATGTCCAAGGCGCGTGCCAAGTCAAGGTCAAGGGCGCGCGCCAGATCCAGATCGAGATCAAGATCCAGGGCACGCGCTAGATCTAGAGCAAGCGTCAGGTAAAATGCCCGCACTGCAGTAGCTTTGTAGGGCACATTCACAGAAGCAGATTTTTCACTCACCCAAAAAAGAAAGTCCTGTAACTCTTGATTTTTCATCAGTAAGGCATCGATTTGCGCCTTGACCAAACGCAATAATGTCCCTGCATCTTCCATCATGCCTACCGTCAGCAAAATCACCTCTCGCCAACGCCGCTCCGTCAGATGGCTTGACAGAGCCTGTAGTGCCGAGTCTGTCTGCTCATAAGGGTTACAGCTCACAGCTATTTTTCGTGCCGTGAAATATTCGTGAAAGGTCAGGTGCGAGAAAGAGTAGATGCCGCGTGCCCGTTCAACAAATAGTCCATGCTGGGTTTCGATCGATCGCAATACGGCAGCACTATCTAGCTCCAGCGCTTCTAGATCGGTGCTGGCATCTGGCAAGTTTTGAATGTAATGCGTAATGTGACGCTCTACCTGTTTGCGCTTGAAAAAGTAATTGCCCACTTGAAACGTGGCATGAGCAACATGGCTGAGCAAGTCTTCCTTACGCTTCAGCGACAGCTTTTTATAGATTTGATCGCGTTCAATATTGCGCTTGACATCCCATTTCTTGAGCAGCACATCCACGCCATTTTCATATAGCTCTGATCGGTTGCTAGGAAAACTGCCTGAGTCTTCAAATACCAAGCAGAGTAGCGTTAGCAGCAGCGGACTGGTTGCCAACTCGCGAATCGGCGCATCATGCTTGAGCTTTTCGATGAATTGAGTTGCCTTTACCGGGTCATGATGAAACCACTTGCTAGAAACATCAGAAATTTGACTGTCATCAAAGTCAGCAATTTCTACCTCGGTAAACTGCTCGAATGTATATTCACGAGCGGCAATGCGACAGGTGATGACGAACTGATTGCGAGGAAACTGCTGGGCAAAATCGCGAATTTGGCGCAGGATACGGCTGCTGTCGGCTTCGCGAACTTCGTCTAACCCGTCTAACAAAACCAGCGCTTTACCCTTGTTAAAGATCAGGGGATAGGGAGAGCTTTTGGCGGCAAAGGTGAACCGATCGCAGTAGGTAAGTAAATCTGGCTTTCCAGGAGCTTCAGCAAAATCCTTAAGGGTGACGAACAGCGGTAGGCGATCACCCGACACAATGCCGCCCATACACTGAATTGCCAGATGCTTGAGAAATGTCGTTTTTCCGGCTCCTGGCTTACCCAAAATCATCAGTTTCGAGAACTTTTGCACAGCCTCTAGACCCGGCACCCGCTCTTCGCGCACATCGCCCAGGGTAAAGCGATCGACCTGTTCGGGAGAAATATTGCCTATGAGATCGGTCAGCTCAAGACCTCTGCGTCCAGTGATCCGCTCCAAGATATTGACGCTAGTATAGACGCTGCTGATGGCGATCGGCTGAGTCATGTCTAGCACCCGCATGGTGCCACACTGCTGCTGAATCGACGGCCCAATCTGTTGCCGAAGCTGTTGCACGATCTCGTTTACATCTGATCGATCGTCTGATCGCCCCTCAAAACTAGGAGATTCTGATCCCCGCCAATGGGCGTAGCGTTGTGTCAAATAATCGCGAAGATGGTTCTCTTTTCCCCGGCCCAAATCGCTAGCAATACTAAATTTTCTGTAAATGCCACTCAAGCAAGTGTTGATATTACTTTCACTAATAGCAAGAGCCAGGGCAATCTGCGATCGGCTCGTACTCCTGGCAAACAGCCTAATGAAAATATCTCGTTCTCGCTCTGAAAGCATTTGATACTGTTCCAGTTGAGTCAAAAAATCTTCCGGCAGAGCCATGATTTATTCTCAGAAACGGTTCTATCAAAACTACATCCAGAGCAAGTTTAGCGAAGGTCTGCTCAAGTCAGCTCAAGTCCAGACAAGTCAGGCCAACTTAAATAAATAGCTACAGAAAGAAATTGCAATATTGATCTCAGTAATCCATTGAGGTCAACCCATGAAAAGTAACTTTCAGCATGTTTTATTCACTGCTATCTGTTTTACCTTTTTGGCGGGTGGTGCGTCTCTTTGGCTCTCTAGCAAAGAAGATCTCTCTCCAGAAAGGACTCGCGTATTTGAAACCTGCGATACAACTTGGAAAATGGGCATTGGCGCAATCTTTGGCTTGCTAGGCAGTCAAACCGCAGCGCTTTTGGAGTCTGATCGAGAAGATGATGACGATGATCAGAAAGATGATGACGATCGCAAAGACAACAGGAACACAGGCCGACGCAAGCGAGTGAGTAGTGCCCATCGCTAGAACTAGATACAACGACGATGTTCCAGTTTCCAGAAATGAATCCCTGTTGTTAAATATTCTGGCTTGGGGTCAGCAGTTCGATCAAACTCGCCGTACCCAGCCATTGATCGTAAATCGACTGGCAGCGAACTTGCCTGATGGACACCGAATCGGCAACACCTCATGCATGTAGCGGCTCAAGAAAAATACAATGCTGTTGTTGCGCGGTTCGATCGTCTTGTAGCTCTCTGCCCTAACAAAAAAGTTATTTTCAATGCGGCTGTCGTAAATTCGCAGCTCGCCACCCGAAAACCGCTTGGGTTCTCTGTTGAAGTAGTACACATAGGTTAGCTCCCGTGAGGCTGTGTCTGGGCTGCCGTTATCGTTATGAACTCGGTAGTAATGCCCATCGTTGTGAGCCGTCAACTGGGATTCAATGTGACTGATCGGTAAATCAGCAAGCCCAAACTTAGCCAACACCTCGGCTAGCAGCGACTGAATACGTGTGTGAATCAGCGTTGAAAATTCGGGAAATTCATATAGCACTAGCGATCGACGATGGGACAAGTCACCTGTTGACGTGCTGGTGTTCACAAAAGCTGCCTCCTGTTTCTGCACATAGCTCAGTAACTGTCGATGCTCGGCTAGCGACAGAAAATCATCAAACTGAAGCACTTGGGAGGCAAGAATATTTGACCTTGCTCCGTCTAAGGGAGAGGGTATTTGGTAAGACTGGATTGGCTGCTGTGTCTGAGTCGGCTGCATAGGAATGGGCTGCTGGACAATCAGCGGCGGATTGGTGATGAGTCCTACCAGTCGATCGCAAGGAAACACCAGCATGGCGCGTCCTTGATGAATCGGAATTTGAAACAGCCGCTTTACCCGTTTTCCCTCCCAATCCATCACAACCTCAAACAGCTGCCGCAGCAATAGATCTTGCGTGGGCACAGACAGCGTATATTCTTGCCCGCCCGAAAGCAGCAAGGTGACTTCGACTTGATCTGGAACCTGTTGCGGGGGTTGGGGCGATCGGGAGAGAGATTGCATGGGTTTAGGGAGGGTAGTGTGAGATTTCAGGAAAGAGGATCTAGGGTTCACAGACACTATTTATTTTTTGCAAGAAGTACGCTTTCTCAAGGAGAAATACTTCTTCAAAAAACCAATAGCCCGTCTAGAACGTCACCCTAGAGAACGATATCGAAGAGGATTTCAGAAAACGATATCAAAAATTTACTGAAAAACTCTACCAGTTGCCAAAAACGCTGAAAACCGGCAATTTTTCCCTAGAGATCGTGAATTAATCAAATAAAAGCCTTCTTTGAAGTAGGCTGTGCCTACTTCAAAGAAACTTCAGGTTCATTAATCTACGATTCTTGCTATCCCGACCGATGCGAGCAGCGCAACCTTATGACCTAACCTCATGGCCTGACCTCATGACTAGTGCAGAAAGTGTCTAACTCCTGTAAACACCATGACCAAGCCCAATTCATCTGCCGCCTGAATAGAGTCTTGATCGCGCAAGCTGCCACCCGGCTGAACGATCGCCTCAATGCCCGCAGCAGCGGCTGTTCGTACTGAGTCATCAAATGGGAAAAACCCATCGCTGGCAAGAGTTGCGCCTTTTGCCCGATCGCCCGCCTGTTCTAAAGCAATCTTCGCTGAACCGACTCGATTCATCTGCCCAGCCCCTACTCCCAGAGTGGCGCGATCGCGTGTGACGACGATCGCGTTCGATTTCACATGTCTACAGACTTTCCAAGCAAACAAAAGTTCCGCAAGTTGCGCCTCTGTCGGCTGTTTTGCCGTCACAACCCGCCATGCAGAGCCATCGACAATCTGGTCATCTGCCGTTTGTGCCAAGAACCCTCCAGCGATCGGCTTAATCTCTAGCTGATTAACGCTTGGCTGATTAGCCCTAGACGGAAGACTGAGCAAATCAGGTAACACGAGCAGCCGCACTTTTGACTTGGCGCTGAGAATTTTTTGGGCTTCTGGATCACAGCCCGGAGCCACCACACATTCTAAAAAGGTCTGGGTTAGCGCTGTTGCAGTCGGGGGATCGATCGCCTGATTAAGCGCCACAATGCCGCCAAAGGCCGAGACTGAATCGGCATTCAGCGCTTTTTCGTAGGCTTGCAGCAGAGTGTCTCCCACCGCCGTACCACAAGGGTTATTGTGCTTAATGATTGTGGCAGCCGCTTCGGTGCCGGGAAACTCAGCAATAATCCGCCTTGCCGCTTCCAAGTCCACTAAGTTGTTATAGCTGAGTTCTTTGCCTTGCAGTTTCTCAGCCGCCGCCCACCCTGAGGGAGTGCTTCCTGTCTGGTACCAAGCCGCTAACTGATGCGGGTTTTCGCCATAGCGTAAAGTCTGAATCTGAGTACCCGATAGGGTTAGAGTCTTCTCCAAGGCAGCCTCTGCGCCAGAATCCGCCTTGCCCTGCGACGCTAAATAGGTGGCGATCGCCTGATCATACGCCCCTGTATGCTGAAATGCTTGCAGCGCACAGGACTGCCGAAATGCCAAGGAAGGTTCTAGGGCAGCCCCGCCCTGCCGTAGCTCCTGCAAATAGCCATCATATTGAGTAGGGCTGCACAGCACCGTCAGGTGAGCAAAATTTTTGGCAGCGGCTCGCAGCATTGCTGGGCCACCAATATCAATCTGTTCGATCGCTTCTGCCAAAGTCACGTTGGGCTGAGCGATCGTTTGCTCAAACGGATATAAGTTGACCACCACTAGCGCGATCGGGCGAATCTGGTTAGCCGCCAAGTCTGCCATATCTTCGGGCAAATCTTGCCGCGCCAAAATGCCGCCATGAATGCGTGGATGCAGCGTTTTTACCCGCCCGCCCAAAATTTCAGGTGAGCCTGTATAGTCTGAGACTTTAACAACAGGGATACCAGCAGCTTGCAGCGTCTTGGCAGTGCCGCCACTGCTAATCAGCTCAAACCCAAATTCCTCTACCAAGCTGCGAGCCAGCTCGACAATGCCCGCTTTGTTCGATGCACTTAATAAGGCTAACCGTGTCATGACTGTGCGACCTTGTATAAATATTTGACCTGTTGCCAGAATCGATTTTTTCGGTACAAAAATCAACTCTTTGCAATGGCTGCGCTATGGCGCTGCTCCAATCATGCGCCAGAAATAGCGGCGCTTACACCCATCCTGCCTCATTGCAGAAAAGGCTACGGGTCTGGAGTGCGTCTGTTAAAAAAGCAGATGTCTAGCGCTATTGCCTACAAATAACGGCAGGAATCACCAGGGTGCGATCGCTTGGCCTCAAAAAATTCTGCCTTTAGCAGTACAGATGGCTCTAATCCTTGACCCACAGCCACATTGCAGGGCTAGTTTGTCCGGATGGCATGGGTCATACCCCAAAAAAGCCTCAAGTATAAGCAATTCAGGTTTAATTGCGCGATTCTCATTACTAATCCCATTCAACCTAGGTCTAGATCTAGGGTCAAAGGACTATACTTTTCCCGTAGTATCAGAGAAGAGTTAGCCTAGTCTGCAAAATTTCTCGATTTGGGAATTGCCGAGGGTGCTATGGGCCAACTCGTACTGCCGTATCTAACATCGAGAGGATTATTAAATGCCAACTTTCAAGGTCACGTTGATCAACGAAGCTGAAGGACTCAACACCACGATCGACGTTCCAGATGATGAATACATTCTGGATGCCGCAGAAGAGCAAGGTATTGACCTGCCTTATTCCTGCCGTGCAGGTGCTTGTTCGACTTGTGCTGGCAAAATTGTATCCGGTACAGTTGACCAAGGCGATCAGTCCTTCTTGGATGACGACCAGATTGAAGCTGGCTTCATCCTCACCTGTGTTGCTTATCCCACTTCTGATGTCACCATCACCACGCACCAAGAAGAAGAACTATACTAAGTCACTCTCAATCTTGAGTTGCTGTTTTAGCGAAACGATCCGTTAGAGAATCAACCAGACTCTAATTTTTCTGGGGAGGTGAAGCGTGAAAGACGAAAAGTCGCATGCTTCACCTCCCCTTTTTTATAGAAGCAGCTAGGGTGTAGCCATCTATTACAGCAGTTAGGCTTAAGCCTTATATCTCTAAATCTACAAAAGTCCACCTAGCAGCCCATGCCACTTTTATCCGTAGATCAATTCAGGCGCTGCCAATTTTCAGAATAATGCTACTTTTTCCAGGGCGATTTAGTCCCCATTTCGGTTTTGGCAGACCACACCAGATACAGGATTAGCAGACTGGCTGATACTAAAAATAACGGCAGATCTTCCATTAGCCAGGATTCACGCGCATCAACACCTGTCCATATTCCACAGGGTCGCCATTTTTTGCCAAAATTTCCACAATTTCGCCTGCCACCTCAGACTCTAGCTCGTTCATGAGCTTCATAGCTTCGATGATGCATACCGTTTGCCCAGGACGAATGCGATCGCCCATATCGACAAAAGGCGGCTCATCAGGAGCAGGCGATCGATAAAATGTGCCCACCATCGGTGCGGTCACAGTCAATAGCTTTTCATTAGCGCGTGATGAGCTAGGAGGCGGAGCTGAACTCACCGCAACGCTAGCGAGAGGGGTGGAGACTGGAGGTGAAGCGACTCCGGACGCTGAGCCATTGGTAGGAGGCGTATATTCTCCTAATGGCGCGCCTTTGCGTACCATGAGTTCAAATTCACCACTCTTAAGGATGAACTCCGCAATATCTGTCTGATTAATGACGGTTAACAGTTCGCGAAGTTCGTTGAATTCTAATTCCACAGTATTCTAGTTCCACCTTCTAATTCCACAGCGCCGACAAGCCATACTTACATGCGAATTCGCGATCGCCAATTCACGATTTTCCAGAGATGGCAGCCCTGGTTTAACCCCCAACATCTTCAGATCAAGTTTCTCGTCCCAGATAGGTGTCGGTGCGAGTATCAATCTTAATGCGCTCTCCGGTGGTGATAAAGAGGGGAACCATCACCTGAGCACCCGTTTCGACAATTGCGGGTTTGGTTCCACCCGTTGCAGTATCGCCCTTTAAACCCGGATCAGTTTGGGTGATTTCTAAAACCACTGAGTTAGGCAGCTCTACATCCATGACCTGTGCGCCCCAGCGCACCACGTTGACTTCCATGCCCTCTTTAAGATATTTGACGCGATCGCCAATTTGCGCCGCACTCAAACGACCTTCTTCATAAGTCTCCATATCCATAAAGACATAATCTTCGCCTTCTTTGTAGGTATGCTGCATGGTGCTTTTCTCTAGCACAGCCTGTGGCAAAGATTCTCCCGCACGGAACGTCCGCTCCACGACACTGCCCGTCTGAGCATTTTTTAATTTTGTGCGAACAAAGGCTGAGCCTTTCCCTGGCTTAACGTGTAGGAATTCCACTACTCGCCAAACAGACCCATCTAACTCAATGGTGACACCGGGGCGAAAGTCGTTACTGGAAATCATGAGTCTTGCTGTATTTGGAGAACAATAGAGTTGGAGAGCAATAGATGTTGCCTAACTTGAGGATAATTCTTTTCGCAGCGCGCTCCACACGCCCAGCCATAGAATTACCTCTCGGATCATCAACGCTGAACAAATAATGCTGAGAGAACAATCGGCAATTCATTTTACCGCTCAGCGGGATTGATGTCATAGAGGCGCGATTATTTTTTAGAGCTTAAGGGGGTAAAGCGTGAAGAGCAGATCGAACACCCATCTGTGGGAAAATGCTAGGGGAAGAGCAAAGGACAGGGATCACATCCATGCAGCGAGTGGGCTTTCTAGAGGTTTGCCAGACCGCTCTTCGGTCTGTAGCAAAGATTATGGCAATGGTGGCTTTGGCGATTGCCCTGGCGGTTGGGGTTAATTTGGCTGCCGGGTTTGATAGCAGCGACATGAGGGCGGCGATTGCCCTCCCTCCTGGCAACGCCGTCACAGATGGTAAAGCCCTACTTCGCAATGCCTTACCGATTGATAACAAACCTGTTCGCGAGTTGCAACGCAGCTTTGAGAGCATGTCAGACGCACTCCGAGCCAGACGCATCAGCGCCTTGTCTCGTAATCTGTCAACGGCCAATCGAGTGCTGACGGCTAAAAAAGCTGGACTGTTAGCGGGTGTGCCCGCCGACCGTCAGCCCCAAGCGGAAGCGCTGATCGCTGAAATGCAAGCTGATGTCGAAAACATGCGTGCCGATGTCGAAGCGCAAGACAAAGCGGCTATTCAGGTGAAGCGATCGCAGTTTTTAGACAAAGTAGGTCAGTTAGAAGCCCTCATGGTTGATCACTTCCCCTACGAAATTCCTGAAGAGTACAGCAATCTGCCACAGCTTAAAGGACGAGCCACCGTTGAAGTCGAGACTACTCAAGGAAACGTAACGTTGGTAGTCGATGGATACAATGCGCCCGTCACGGCTGGCAACTTTGTTGATCTGGTACAGCGCGGCTTCTACGACGGTTTATCCTTCACCCGAGCTGAGGATTTTTATGTGCTGCAAATTGGCGATCCACCAGGCAAAGAGGATGGGTTCATCGATCCGGCAACGGGCAAATATCGAGCTGTGCCGCTTGAGGTGATGGTGAAAGGCGATCAGCAGCCCACCTATGGCATCACGCTAGAAGATGCAGGACGCTATCTCGATCAGCCTGTGCTTCCCTTCTCTGCCTATGGCACCCTCAGCATGGCACGCCCAGAAGCAGAACCAAACGGCGGATCTTCTCAGTTCTTCTTCTTCCTATTTGAGCCAGAGCTGACGCCAGCAGGTTTAAACTTGCTAGATGGTCGGTATTCTGTGTTTGGTTACGTGACCGAAAATAAAGAAGTGCTGAGAGAAATTAAGCAAGGAGACAAAATTATCTCGGCTAAAGTAACCCAAGGTCTAGAAAATCTAGTAGAACCTCAGCAGACTTAAAGTTCAAACTTGGGATCATGGATTAAATAAAATCCAGTCGTTTGGTATTGCTGAATCCGGCGATGAAATCAGCCACGCTTATGTTTTTGAGCTTAGCTTTTTGGCAGTGCAGCACTGCCAAAAAACTATTACAGGTTCATAAATTTGCGATTCTCAAAGTTCAACTTGGCCTTGCACAGCGCGCTGCTTGCAGTATGGGCTTGCAGCAAGTTTGATGATTAAAATACAGCCCGAAAAAAGCTAGACTATGGCCAGCTTTTTTCGGGCTATATGCTTAGAAGAACGCAGTGTCAAGCGCCTATGGTGTCTCAAAGTTGCAACCTCACGGCAATTTTTTTAGAGGCAAGACACAGGTATAGTAAGAATCACACATAAACTTCAAGATTTAAGCTTGCTGTCTGTCCCTATTGTTGGGCACACTAAGAAATACGCAGCGTCAGATAACATCAGATAACAAACGCTTCTCTCCTCATATGAGCCTGTTTGATGCATCCAGCGAATGGGTCAAGATCCCGCTATCGCTAAATTGAGGCTAAGTTGAGGCACCTAATGGGTAGCTTGGCGTAAATAGGTTAGCAATGTCCGTTGGATTTTAGCAAAGGGATTGGGAAACGTGGCTAGCGATCGGCGCATTTTTATCGGAGATGTTCATGGTCATTACGATGGCTTGCTGCACTTACTGGAAATGATCGCGCCAAGCCAAGCCGACCAAATTTACTTTGTGGGAGACTTGATCGATCGCGGCCCCAAAAGCGCCCATGTCATTCAATTTGTTCGAGAGCAGGGCTATTTTTGTGTCATGGGGAACCATGAACAGCTATTGCTAGAAGCGTTTCCGGAGAGCGATCGCGTTTCTCAATATGCGCTGCAAGCCTGGCTGCAAAGTGGCGGGCAAAGCACGGTCGCCAGCTACACTGATCCGGAACTGCTTTTAGAAAACATCACTTGGCTACGAACTCTGCCAACTCACCTCGATTTAGGAGATGTGTGGCTGGTGCATGCAGGACTACACCCCCGTTTACCCCTTCAGGCGCAGACTTCGCAAGAATACTGCTGGATTCGGGAAGAATTTCACAGCAGCCTCAAGCCCTACTTTGCAGATAAGCTGATCATTACCGGACACACCATTACCTTTACGCTTCCAGGCATCTCTCCGGGCGAGCTGGCACGCGGACGAGGTTGGCTAGACATCGATACAGGGGCATATCACCCCAAGAGTGGCTGGCTAACGGCATTAGACCATACTAATGATCAGGTCTATCAGTTCAATGTGTTCAATAAGCGATCGCGAGTCTTACCCTTCGCTGAAGCCGTCGTGAATGTCGAACCCGCACAAATCACACGCCGCAGACAGTTGCTTCACCTCTAGGCTTTTTATATCAACTCCGTTTGGGAACCTGCACTTTTGGTCAAGCGTTAAGCAGCCCAGTTTCAACAACATATTAGTTTCGACAACATAGTAAAGCCCTAAAAAGCTCGTCACTGACGAGCTTTTTAGGGCTTTACTCCGGGAAGTTCGTACCTGTGAGGCACGAACTTCCCGACTGGATTCTCTAGCTCACGCTCTATCTAATTGAGCTAATTTTCGAGCGGTAGGCCGCGCCATCCAACCCAGTACCTGTGTTTGCCGTTTCCGGATCGATCGCTTGATTCAGGGCTTCAACCCGATCGCCTGTTGCGGGGTGAGTGCTGAGAAAAGAGGGCACAGAACGCTGGCTTTGCAGCTTATTCATAAAAGCCACCATCGCGCTGGGCGCGTAGCCCGCCTTTTGAATATTGGCCAATCCCTTCTGATCTGCTTCAAATTCGGCTTGGCGGCTATTGGGGCGGTTAATTGCCAACTCTACGCCTATACTCACCGCCGTATTGCGATCGAGTCCTGCAGCACTGGCTAAACCCGCCTCTAAGGCTCGCTGCCGCATTTGCTCGACGGCATGACGCGCTGCAATATGCCCAATTTCATGGCCGATGACGCTGGCAAGCTGGGCTTCATTATCTGCCGTTTTCATTAAACCTTTGGTCACGTAGACATAGCCACCCATTGTGGCAAAGGCATTGACCGCATCCATGTCTACGACCTGAAACACATAGGGGATATCAGGGCGATCACTTTGCGGCACCAATTTTTGCCCAATCTGATTCACGTAGTCTGTAATGGTGCGATCGGAGTATATTTTTAACTCTTTGCTGGTGAGCTGCTGATTAATCCGTGATCCCAGAGAGACTTCTTGGGAGTCAGACATGCTGCTGAGCTGAATGAGCTGAATTCCCCGAAACAGCAGTTCTATCAAGGGCAGCGCAGGAGAAGGGCTAGGCGTACCGACAACTAAGCCCAAAGCGATCGTCAGCGAAATTAACCCATAAAACCAGCGTCGGCGCAGTTGGACAGCGAAGTTGACTAAAGAATCTATCATAAGTCCAGGATCACAACCAAAACAGGTAAGCAGAAAGAGAGACTCAGTCGATCTAGACGGCGATCGCAGCTTTTTGTTTCTGAGCTAATTTTCAGGCTGACCTCTCATGCTGCTATTGTGCCCCAAGGATGCTGCTGGCTGACACCTCACCTTTGACAGATCCCTTGTATAAAACACAGTGTGCCGCTTAATTTGAGAGTCTAGTAAGGTAGGTGACTTATCCCGAATTTGACCGATTTTCAAGCCATTCGCACGGCAAAAGCGATCGTATCTTTCGTCCAATTTTGTCTTTTTGGACAACTTTGCTGCTAGAGTTCAGGTTAAATTGCATCTTGTCAGGAGCATTGCTTCATCGGAGAATGATTTTCCGTCAGGGAGACACTCTGCGGTTCTCACAGAAAAGCATCTCCTAGATCAGCAGCTCCTTGTAATCAAAGCTCTATATCGTTTCGCTAGCGGGAACGTCGCTGCATGGCTATTTTAGATTCTAAAGGTCGTTTGTTTGGCAAAGTCAGCCTCCTAGATGTTGGGGCGGCACTCGTCATTTTACTGGTCGTAGGCGGACTATTTTTGCTGCCAGGTAGCTCTGGCTCCTCGATCGTGCAAACAGGTTCATCAACCAAACCGATCGAGGTGGATGTGATTGTGCGAGGGCTAACCGTTGCTGAACCCCAAGCAATGCTAAAGGCGTTGGCAGAAGAAAAGAAAACCAACATTATTATTCGCAATCAGCCTTACGGGCAAGTTGACATTCTCAACGTCAAGTCGCTGCCGCGCACGGTGGCTGTACCTCAGCCCGATGGCTCAGTCAAGCCGCTCCCTGATCCCCGTCCAGAGTTAAATTACACCTTGGATATGGTTGTGACCTTAGGGGGCGATGCTGAAATTGTTGATGATGGCCCTGTCTTAGGCAACAACAAAATCAAGATTGGCACACCGATGGAGCTAGAGGGGCAAACCTATCGCTTTAATGCACCTGTGATTGGGGTGCGTATTTTAGATCAGGCTAAGGCGGGCTAAATCGCTTTCTCACGCACCCCTGATGCTTTACCAAATTTAATGATGCCTGTGGAGCAGATCAGCATAGCCTGAAGGAACTCAGAAGGTTCTGTTTCAGGAGATAGGCACATGGAAAAGAGCGATCGCATCCAGTGGCTGCGGCAGAACACGCCATTTACAGCCCTGTCAGAGCAGGTATTAGAGGCTTTAGCCTCTGCCATCCAAAGCAGAACTCTTGAGGAAAATCGCCGCTTAATTTTAGAAGATACTCCGCCTACTGCGCTGCATATTCTGAGATCGGGTCGGCTGGAAGCCTATCACACCAGTGCTAACGAGCTGGCGAATGCCAGCAGCTTGTTGCCTGGATCGGTACTGCACCTCAAAGAGCTATTGCTCGATCAACCGACGCAGCAAACCATCATCACCCTGAGTGATTGCGAGCTGTGGGAAATTCCACGTCAGGAATTTGTGGCGATCGCTGAGCAATATCCTGAGATTAGCCGCACCTTTTCCCAGCAGCTTGTGGCAGAGCTAGAGCAAATGTCTCAACAGCTGGCCTTTGAGCAAGAGCGACAGACAGCCTTGCGCCCTTACCTCATGCCCAAAGTCAGGCAGGGGGTCGTCGGCTCTAGCCGCTATGCGGTCAGGCTGCGGCAAGATATTCGCAAGGCATCGGGCGATCGTCAGCCTGTGTTGATCTTTGGCGAACCAGGACTAGGTAAAGATAATATTGCAGCCCTAATTCACTTTGGATCGAATGACCGCAAGCAGCCCTTAATCAAAATCAACTGTGACACCCTACAGGCCAACGGTGCAGAGCTGTTTGGGCGATCGGGCGGCAAATCAGGGCTGCTGGACTGGTTGGGAACAGGCACGCTCATGCTCAACAACGCTCAAGATTTGCCCAAAGATCTGGAGGGCAAAATGCAGCAGGTGTTAGCTACTGGCGAGTATTTACCTGTGAGCCGAGAAGGGGCGGCAGAGCCAGAGATGAAGCGATCGCAAGCCCGTATCATCATGACGGCTGAGCGAAATCTGCCCGAAGCTTTGAACTGCAAAAAGCTGAAGCCTCACGTCATTCGAGTCCCGCCCTTGCGCGTCACCAAAGCCGATATTGCAGCCCAAGTGACCTACTACATTAGCCTCTTCTGTCGCGGCAAAGGACTGCCTCAGCCTACGGTTTCACCCGAAGCGCTACGCCGCTTGCAGGGCTACGATTTTCCGGGCAATCTGGCAGAACTAGAGAGTTTGGTAGAACGTGCCATTATCCAATCCAACGGTACGCCTGTCCTGACTGAAGAGGTGTTTTGGTCTACGAGCAGCAAAGGTAGGCGCTTTCGGCTGAATTTACTCAACGCCTACCCCCAGCTCCGTCAGTTTTTGCGCGGCCCCTGGTGGACTGACCGGATTAACTACGGCTTTACCTCGTGGTTTTTTGCGATCGTCCTAGCCATCCTGTTTTGGGGGCCTCAAAGCCGCGATGCCAACATTGCCCTCAATTTCTTTTGGGCTTGGTGGTGGCTGTTGGTTTTGGTGGCCTTTCCATTTGTCGGGCGGCTCTGGTGCTCAGTTTGCCCCTTTATGATCTATGGCGAGCTGGCGCAGAAATTCTCGCTCAAACTGTTTCCGCGTCAGTTGTTGCCTTGGCCGCGACAGCAGGCCGAACGCTGGGGCGGCTGGTTTCTATATGGTTTGTTTGCCCTGATTTTGCTGTGGGAAGAACTCTGGCATCTCGAAAACACCGCCTATCTGTCGGCTTGTTTGCTGTTGCTGATTACGGCAGGAGCCATGATTTTTTCAGTGTTGTTTGAGCGTCGCTTTTGGTGTCGCTATCTCTGCCCGATTGGCGGCATGAACGGTATGTTTGGCAAGCTGGCCATGATCGAGCTACGCGCTCAGCAGGGCATTTGCGCCGCTTCTTGCACGACCTATCAGTGCTACAAGGGTGGGCCGCAAAAAGGCGAAGGCATGGAAACAGGCGGCTGTCCGGTTTATTCCCATCCCGCTCAGCTTCAAGACAACCGCGACTGCGTTTTGTGCATGACTTGTCTCAAGGCTTGCCCCCATCGATCGGTCGAGCTAAACCTGCGCCCACCCGGCATTGAACTCTGGACAACCCACACGCCTGCCCTGCCGGAAGTCGCCTTACTGTTTCTGCTTTTAGGGGCTGTGTTTCTGCATCATCTGCCAGAAATCGCCTCGCAGTGGGGATGGGCGATCGCTTTTGACCACTCAACCTTGAGTAACTTTGGCCTCCATCTGGGTGCTTCTACTCTGGCGCTTTTGCTGCCAGGGGCAATGGCATTGCTGGTTCATCAGATTCTGCGCGCCTTAAGCCGCAGCGCTGCTAAGGCGCTAAGCTTCGAGGTCTTGGCCTATGGCTACTTGCCGCTGGTGCTAGGAGCCAATGTCGCCCATTACTTGCATCTGGGCCTAACCGAAATGGGGCGAGTGGCACCTGTGACTTTGGCAACCCTTGGCATGAGTGGCATGGCGGCTCCAGCGATCGTGGCAGATGCCGCCGTGATTGCTTTCCTCCAGGGAGTAACTTTGATCGCGACGGCTTTCCTTAGCGTTGTGTTAACCCAAAAGATTGCGCGTCAGCCCTGGCGATCGCTCTTGCCGCAGCATCTTGCCATTCTGGGATTTACAGTGCTGCTGTGGCGCGTGATTCTCTGAAGGTCACAAAATAGTTTTTTAGAAGTGCCGCGCGGAGCGCGGCACTTCTAAAAAACTATTTGCCGTTAGCGTAACCCGTCAGTGTAACCCGCTTGAATTGGGCTATCTTTGTACTCGTAGAATATTGATAGATCTGTCCAGCGTTTCTAGCGTTAGGGGCAGGTTCCGTTTCTGAAGCTGAGGAGCCTAGCAAAGGATGAATCTACCTGTAGTCATTGAGATTGCGATCGGTTTAGTGTTCATCTACCTCACGCTTAGCTTGCTCACCTCAGAACTTCAAGAGCTAGTGACTATTTTGCTGCAATGGCGTGCAGAACACTTAAAAAAATCGGTTGAGAACTTATTAACAGGCGAAAAAATTGATGATCCGCTTCATCAAAAATTTGTCGATGAATTGTACGATAGCCCACTGCTGCGATCGCTCAATCAAGAGGCAAAAGGGCTATTTTCAACCACCTTTCGTCAAATCAGCCACACGCTAAGCGATGCCTACCGCTCTGTTACGGGTACTCGAAATATATTTGGTCAACAGAAAAGTGCGCCTTCTTACATCCCCGCAGAGACTTTTTCAGTCGCGCTTTTACAGAAGCTCAATATTGAAAAACTGAGTCAAAAAGTGAGTGAGCTAACAGCAAAAAAATTCAGCGAAGAAAGGCTCTTGTTACTCCAAAATATTCTCAACGATTTAAGAAATAGCTTGGGAGATAATGCGCTGTTAGAGCATGAATTCAAGCATTTACAGCGCAGCCTGAATGAGAGCCTGGATGATTTCATCAGCGGTCGATCTACCCTGTCTGGCAATCTAGAACAGGTTTCTGAGCAACTCATTCAGTTCATCAACAATACAGAAACGCTTTTAGAGAATGATCATCCTTGCCAAGACATCATTCGCAAGCGCTTGCCTTATGTTAAGCAAATGATTTCGCGACGACCGCCAGAGCCAACGGTGACAGAAATTCTTTATCTAATTTTTGAAAAGGATTTAGACACAAAAGAAAGTGTTTTTAGAGAGCGATCGCCCTACTTAACGCAAATCATCGATAGTTTAGATAACGAATGTCCAGAATTAATGAAGCAAGTCAGCGACTTGCCCGATCACCTCAAACAAAATCTTTTGTCTTTGGCAGAGCAATCTCAACTTAAGGTAAAAAGCCTCAAAGCTGAGGTGCGTCAACTAGAAACCGAGGTGGCCAACTGGTTCGATCATTCTATGGAGCGCGCCTCTGGAGTCTACAGGCGCAACGCCAAAGGCGTAGCCATACTGATTGGTTTTCTGGTGGCAGTCCTGATCAATGCCGACACGCTGCATATGATGAGCCGTTTGTCCAAAGACAGCCTGCTCCGCGAAACGATCGCCCAAACGGCAGACCAAACGGTTCAAACGGCATCTGCTACCGCACAAGCGCCTGCCGACATAGAGAGCGTAAAAAATTCAGTCAACAAAGCGCTAGATGAAATTCCGCTGCCGATCGGCTGGGACAGCATCAACGTCAGAGAACAAGAGGCCGCCGATCGCCAATGGTCGATTCCATTTTTGCGTCGAGCCATCGGCTGGGGGGTGACTGGAATCGCCCTCTCAATGGGTGCCTCCTTTTGGTATGACCTGCTGCAACGGGTGATTCGCACCCGCACAACAGGCGAAAAGCCCTTACGTTAGGTATTTCTTCCAGCACATTGCCAATTTTGCGGCTGAACCAAGCAGCGCAGTTTTCCTGAAACCGCGTGGCTTCAGGAAAACTATTTAATCTAAGAGGGCTAAAGAAATCCAGCCGCTAAACCAGCTCAGCCTGCTTGCTCCCTGGATCAATCGTCACTTCTGCCTGAGGGTCGGGCTGAACGGTTTCAGGCAAACCCAAAAGCCGCTGATACGCTTTGATGTACTCCAGCGCCGATTTATCCCAGCCAAAATCTTGCGCCATGCCGCGCTGCTGAAGCTTGCGCCAGTCGGCCTTGAACTGGAAGCCTTCCCAGGCACGCACCATACAGGTGAACAGATCTAGCGGCTCATAGCGATCGAAGCAATAGCCCGTACCGCTATCATCCACCGGGACAAAATGTTTCACGGTATCGACCAGACCACCTGTGCGTCGGACGATCGGCACACAACCATAGCGCAGCGCCAAGAGCTGACTGATGCCGCAAGGTTCAAACCGGGAGGGCATCAAGAAGGCATCTGTCCCAGCATAGATGCGACGAGCCAGTGTATCGTTGTGCAGCAGGTAAGCCGATACGCGACCGGGGTAGCGTGAGGCCAACTGCCATAGCTCAGTCTCATAGTAGCGATCGCCCGTCCCCAGCACCACAAACTGAGCATCGGTGTAGGCAATAAAGCGATCGATCATCTGGAGTACCAGATCTAAACCCTTTTGCTCAACCAACCGAGACACCATGCCAATCAAGAAAGCCCCAGAATTGACCTCAAGCCCCAGCTCTTCTTGCAGGGAAATCTTATTGTTGGCACGCAGATCTAGCGTTTCTGCGGTGTAGTTGTAGGGTAAACCGCGATCGGTTGCCGGATTATAGAGATCGCGATCGATGCCGTTGAGGATGCCCACGGTTTTACCGCTAATGAAAGAAAGCAAGCCATCGAGCTGCTCTCCATAGGCAGGAGTACGAATCTGCTCAGCATAGGTAGGCGATACCGTCGTCACCAAGTTAGCAAACTGTACAGCCGCCGCCATTGTGTTGTGTCCCTGCATATACCAAGGGCACCAGGTAATTTGCTCTAGCCGCCATCGCCAAGGCCCCTGATAAGCCAAGTTATGGATCGTAAACACGGTAGAGATATCGGGTGTTTCATGCATCCACACGGGAATCATGCCCGTGTGCCAGTCATGGCAATGCACAATCTCAGGTCGCCAAGAGTAGTTCCAGCAAAACTCGGTTGCGCCATTGGCAAATAGTGTGAACCGCCAGTCTTCATCCTCTCCCGAATAGACCCGCCGAGGCGCAAAGGAGGGATGGCTGAATAAATAGAGAGGAACATCCGTTCCAGGCAAAACTGCCTCAAAGACGCTGATATCCTGAAACATTGCCGAGCCTTTCCAGACAGGCTTCTTGGGGATCTTCATCTTGTCTGGCAGAAAGCCGTAGTAGGGCATGAAGATCCGGACATCATGTCCCATTGCCCGCAGCACCTTCGGTAAGGCTCCAACTACATCTCCCATACCGCCCACTTTGGCAATAGGAACCGCTTCTGCTGCAACAAACAGAATTCGCATACTAATTCTCCGTCCCCCGCAATGGATCAAGCCTGAACGATTAACCTTGCCTTGCTTGAAGTCGAGGTTCCTGTCCAATCTTTAATCAATCTACAGCAAAGTTGGGATAAAAGTTGCAGGGATTTTGAGGCGGAAAGAGGGGTAAAGCTGCTGTCAAGACGGTGAGGAACTAAGAGTTTGCCTTCTAGCAACCCGCATTACCAACGACCGGAATCGTAATTTCTGAGTCATCGGTTATCACTCGCAGAGAGCCTTCTGGAATGTCAACCGTTTCTATCTCGCCTCGCTTGCCTAACGTGACGTTGACTTGGACGGTGATAGCACCGTTCTGACTGCGAAAAATCTGCGCGGTTGACTGCCCATAGATTTCCGTACCGCTAGCCTGAATGCGATCGAACTGCATCATCTGCCCATTAATCCGCATTTCCATCGACTGAGGCTGAAGACCGTTGAAAAAAATGAAGCGATCGTTGGCTGTACGGTCAGGTCGCCACAGGGTCATGCCACAGCCACTCCCAGAAATTTGGGAGAGTGAAAACTCATCGACTGTGATGCTGGCAGGTGCCGTGATGCTGGGGGTTGCTGAAGCAGAAGGTGTACTGTCTAGCGCGATCGGACGGCTACAGCTAGCCAGAAGGAATAGGAGCGGCAAAGCAAATCGCTTTTTCATACACTAAAGTTCGGTTCACATGAGGCATATTTCCGCTTATCTCTAGCAATGAGCAGTCGTTTCTCTATTGCTAAACATAAACATCAGATGTCAACCATGACCCAAATTGATCCAATCAGGTTCCGACCCTACTTTTTAGAGTTTAGGATCTGATTAGAATCTAATCTCTGACAGCCTGTTGGGGAATTTTTGCAGCATTACAGCTCTTCAAAAATTCCCCAACTTCACGGTTTAAGGCAGGGGTTACGGCATCCACCTCACGAGACAGCACCCTAACGCTGCACCTCAAGGAAGATTTCCTCCAAAATTTCGGTGGCACCCTGCGATCGCAACTGCTGGGCAAGCTGAATACCGATCGCCTCGGCATCGGTGGCCAAACCAGTCTGCGTACCTTTGACAAATTTTTGACCATCTACGCTAGAAACCATGCCCACCAGCGTCAGCGAATCCCCATCCAGCGTCGTATTGACGCCGATCGGCACCTGACAGCCGCCCTCTAGCTCTCGCAAGAAAGCCCGCTCAGCATAGCAGCGCTGCGCTGTGGGCTGATGCTCTAATACTTTTAAGAGCGTCAAAATTTCGGGATCTTCGGCGCGGCACTCAATCCCCAATGCGCCTTGGCCGACCGCATGCAGCGAAACTTCGGGAGAGATAACTTGATGAACGCGATCGCCCATGCCCAGCCGCCGCAGACCTGCCGCCGCCAAAATAATGGCATCATACTCACCAGAATCTAGCTTTTGCAGCCGGGTGTTGAGGTTGCCGCGAATGTCTTTAAAGCTGAAGTGGGGGTAGTGGTGGCGAAGCTGGGCGAGTCGCCGCAGCGAGGAGGTGCCAATCACAGAGCCTTCTGGCAAAGTTTCTAGCTGCTTGTCTTGATGTTTGGCATGGACAACCAGCGCATCTGCCGGGTCTTCCCGCTCGGTAACACAGCCCAGAATCAGACCTTCTGGCAAACGTGTCGGCAAATCTTTAAGGGAGTGAACCGCGAAATCTGTTTCGCCATTCAACATACCCAGCTCTAGCTCTTTGGTAAACAAGCCTTTGTCGCCAATCTTTGCCAGCGCCATGTCCAAAATTTTGTCGCCCTGCGTACTCATGGCATGGACTTCAAAAGTGCGATCGACAAAATGTTTTTGAAGCTGTGCTTGCACCCAATGGGTTTGTACCAAGGCAAGCTGGCTTTTGCGAGAACCGATGCGAATGGGGCGGGAAAGACTGGCAACCATTTGTGAAGCGATGTTTAGAAAAACGGCTAAATGTTAAGCAGGAAGCAGATTTATCTGCTTAATTAGCTTAGCGCAGCGGGGGACAGTCGAGAAATTGCCTGCTGATGAATCTGTCAAGCGGCGCACATCTGCTACACAATCTGTTACACAGTCTGCTGCACAATCTTTTACATAACAAGATGGGTTGAACCTAGCTCATCTGCTGCCGCTCAGCATAGGCCGCATACACCCCCTTGACGTTGTACCAATTGAGAAAAATTCGAGCGATTTCTAAAGCGAGTTGAGGTTTGCCTTGATCAATCAGCCATTGCAGCAAGGG
The DNA here is from genome assembly GCA_016208305.1 of Oscillatoriophycideae cyanobacterium NC_groundwater_1537_Pr4_S-0.65um_50_18. Classification (GTDB taxonomy): domain Bacteria; phylum Cyanobacteriota; class Cyanobacteriia; order Elainellales; family Elainellaceae; genus Drouetiella. The sequence goes on from JACQYI010000006.1 coordinate 813,279, forward strand.
GGCTAGCGATCGCTCATTCAGCAACCCTCCCAACGACAGCACGCCCCAGAGGATACGGTGCAGCCAAGTCATCTGAATCATTAGGCGAACGTTCCAGGTGGGATGCTTTTGATAAAACAGCACGCCCATCCGACCCCGTTGGATTTCTTGATCAATTAAGCGATCGATCTGATTCAAAGAAAATGGCGGGTGCCAATGGTAGCCGACCGCTTCAGGACATTTGATCAGCTTTAACCCCAGCTTTTTCAACCGCACCCCCAGCTCTAGATCTTCCCAGCCATAAAGCTGAAAGCCCGTGTCGAACAGTCCCGCCTGCTCTAGCCACTTACGAGCGATCGCCACATTGCCCGTCGCAAAATAGGCGCGGGAATAGTCGGTAATTTTGAACGGTTCTGAAGTGGGGTCTGCAAAATTACAGGTGTTGATGACACTGCCATAGGTAAATAGGCGATCGCTGCCTAACTCTTTTTCTCCGGCCAAGAGAGCATTGACATGGGATTGCAGAAAAACTTCCGTCACGACCAAATCGCTATCAATAAAAATGATCATGTCGCCTTTAGCTTTTTCTACACCCAGGTTTCGAGCCGCCGCCGCACCCTGGTGATCTTGCTGAAAGAGCTGGACATGGGGAAATTCAGGATTGGCCTGAAGCCAATCCACTGTGCCGTCTGTGGAACCATCATCGACCACAACAATCTCATAGGCGATCGGATCGGCCAGAAATTCTTGCTGTTCTAGCGCTTTTAAACACTTTTCCAGAATCGGCTGGCGATTGTAGGTGGGAATGACGATACTGAAAAACATTCTGGAAAACACGATAAGAAGATATAAAGTCGCTCTCAGCCTCACGGCGATCCCAGGACTGGAGCCAAAGATGAATCTGCAAAAGCCGAATCCGCAAAAGCCAGCCCGGAAAACCTAGCTGGCGATCGTTAATTCGCCCACCATGCCCGCCTCGGTATGTCCTGGAATCGGACAGCGCAGTTTGTAAGTTCCGGGTTTCATCGGGATAAAGACCCATTCTGCGGTCGTCCCTGGCCTTAGCTCTAATTCACTAATGGCTCCTTTAATTTCGACATTGCCCGCATCAACCTTTTGGCTCCAAATAGCGCCAGCAAAATCCTTAGCCGTAAAGTAATGCTTGAGAGAGCTGGGGTTATCCAAAATCAGCTTGTAGCGTTTACCTGCCTCAAAGGTGAGGTGGGCTGGCTCAAACACTAGCTGATTGGCTGCATTACTCAAATGCACCCGTACCTCCGTCGGTGGCTGCTGACTGGGTGCAATGGCAGCGATCGCGTCTACCCTGCCTGCCAGCAATCCCAATAGCATTAGCCCTACCCCTATGACTCCAACCCAACGACGCAGCATAAGTTGAATTCCATAAACTTCTTATCTATATAGCTTAGGATCATGGATCGATTAACCTGAAAGTTTTTGAGAAACCTTCGGTTTTATTCAACTGCAACCCGTGGGGCTTATGGAGCCGTAAGCCTAGGCTGCTGCTTACCCTCTGCTTTCCCATGCTCCCAGCGTCGCCGGATGAGGACGATCGCTCGGACGATCGGCTAGCAGACAGTAGGGCTTGCGATAGCTCAAAGGCATCTCTAGCGCATGCTTTTCCAAAAAGGCCGCGTCATTCATCACGGCTGCGGTTGAGCCATCGTAAACAATCTCTCCATGACTTAAGACCACAGTGCGACTGCATAGCTCTAGCGCCAAATCTAAATCGTGGGTGGCAATAAGCTGGGTTAGCGGCAAATTAGCGAGGAGATTAATCAACTGTCGCCGCGATCGCGGGTCGAGTTGGGCTGAGGGTTCGTCTAAAACCAATACCTGCGGCTGCATGGCTAGCACTCCGGCGATCGCCACACGCTTTTTCTCACCACCCGATAGATTGCCTGCAATACGGGCGGCATAGCGCTCCGGCTCTAGTCCCATAGCATACATAGCATGCTGTGCCCGATGATGCAGATCATGCTTGTCTAGCCCCTGATTGACCAAGCCAAACGTAATGTCTTCCCATACCGTCGGCATAAAAATTTGATCATCTGGGTTCTGAAAAACAATGCCGACGAAGTTGCGGATGGCTCTCAGATTCTTTGCCAAAACAGGTAGCTCACCGACAATCACCTCCCCGGTTTGGGGCAGCAAGATGCCGTTAAGGTGAAGCAAAAACGTTGACTTGCCAGAGCCGTTGGCTCCGACGATCGCGACTTTCTCGGTTGCAGCAATAGACAGATGAATGTCTCTAAGGGCTTCATGCCCATCAGGATAGGCGTAGCTAAGCTGACGAATGAAAATAGGATTGTGATGCATCTAGGAGGCAGTTTAGCTAGTAATCTTATAAAAAGTATACAACTTGCCCTAAAAGCAGCAGCAGAATTAGAGAAACGATTGCCCAAATGTCCTGCGATCGCCTCTGAAAATCTTCAGTGACGCAGGGCAAGCCTGTATAACCGCGCGACAGCATGGCGTAATGCACCCTTTCCCCTCGTTCGTAGGTGCGGATAAACAGTGAACCCATCATGTTACCCAAAACCAAACGTTGTCCCCGCGGAGAATTCAGGAGATTACGAGAGGCTGCTGCCCTGCGCATCGTAGCAAACTCTTCAATCAGCACACCGATGTAACGATACATCGATGCCAAAATTGCAATCAGCAGAGGAGGCATCTTCAAAGTGGCTAAAGCATGCAGCAAAGCCGAGATAGAAGTGGTCAAGACTAAAAAGTTAAGCATGAGCAGGCAGAGCAATGCTCTCACCGTCACGCTACCCAAAATGACCAAGCCTTCACTGGTAATTTGTAGCCATCCCCATTGCCACAACACGGTGCCGCCCTCGCGAAACAAAGTTCCCAACAGCACAACGCCGATAAAGCTTGATTCGATCGCAACACGCTTCAGCAAGATGGATAGCGTCGCTCGACTCGAAACAATCAGGCTCATTAGCCCTCCACCATAAACCAGCCAGGTTTCCCAGCGTGCGTTGGGCGTCAGTGCCGTAGCAAAAACAAATAAGATGGCGCATAGCACTCGTGTTCGAGGAGCCAGCCGATGCCAGGACGACACCCCCTGGCTATTGACATCAAGCTGGAAAGCCCCGATGTGTAGCAGCATAAATTTTGTCTAACCCGTCAGGACTAGTTGGAAGGGCGATCGGGCAAATCTGAATCTGTGGAGTCTTGAACTGAACCCTTCACAAGCAATTTTCCGGCTCCCCAAGCCATCCCAAAAACAGTTAACGTTCCAATTAAACCTGCGAGTGGTGTAGCAACGGCTTCGGGTACGCCTCGCAGCGCATACTCTTCAAACACTGAATAAAATGGCAATTGCTTGGCTACCGTATCTTCCTCTGCCTGTTTAGCAAAGTCATGGTCTTCGGCAACACGATCCAAACCATCGGGATCGCTACTGGCAAAAGGCGATAACAAAACAGCAATCACCAGTGCAGCGCTAAGACCCAGTATCACGAATGTGCCATTCCGGGTGTAGTTGGGGCGATTTGTCATGAGATAAATTTCCTTACTAGCCTTTTCTACAATGTTTTGCACTTGATACCCAATTAAGCAACGTCTGTTAGAGGCTGACAAAACATCGCCTTTATCAGCAGAAACGGGTGCGATCAAAATTTGTGCGATTCAATCAATTGGCCAGTTCTCTGGGTTCTCTTCTGATTTCTCTAAAAGCAATTCGACAATTTGTATTATCGCTGTACCAATGGGCGAGGCAAGGGCGATCGCTGCGGTGGGTCATACAGCAAGTCTGGGCGCACTCTCCACACGTAGCTTGTTGCAATCAAAGTGATAATGGCTTCCCCAATGCCTATCAAAATATGCCAGCCCAACATAGCGATCAGAGCAACAGTCAGTGAAACCGTACCGGAGATAGCCAACTGAAGGGCAGTAGCAACAGAGGCAAGCACAACACTCGTCCAGGATGCGATCGCAACGGCAATACTCATACCACGCCAGCTATTGAAGCCCAAGGTTGAACGCAAAGCTTTATAGAGGTAATAGCCGCCGAAGGTGCCAATTAGCCCCATGTTGAAGATATTGGCTCCCAGTACAGTCAGCCCTCCATCTTGAAACAGAGCAGCTTGGACGATAAACACAACGGTCATGACCAGGGTGCCTGCCCAAGGCCCTAGCAAAACTCCTGCTAATGTGCCTCCCAACAAATGCCCCGATGTGCCTCCTGGAATGGGAAAATTAATCATCTGAGCTGCAAAGATAAAGGCAGCGCAGACTCCCATCAAAGGCACTGTTCGCTCTTGGTGCTCTCCTTTCACCCGACCGAGCGCTGTGGCAATTAAAGCGATCGCCATTACCCAGGTCACGAGGCTCACGGGCAAACTCAAAAAACCGTCTGGGATATGTAGCGCTAGCTGTGGAAACAGGACTCCGTGTAGGCCACTCCAAAAGATCAAACTGGAAAGATCACCCATATGTTTTAGATGCCCCGGTTCTAATGAGGGTATTAGTAAAGGACAGTACGTTCAGACAACCTCTCAGGTATTTTCACGGAATTCAATCCCCCTATGGGGGGTATTGTCTGCATTTTAAGAAGAAATACAGAATCAATTAGTTGTGATAGAACTTTTGAGTTTTTATGTTTATCTAAAACCTGAATCCCAAAAAATATCATTTCGGGCTGGACTATCCGGATAATCGTGAGCTACGATAAGCGATTGTGAGTTTTAAATTAATCCATGAACGCGCAGGAAGTTATCCGTTCGATTGAACAGGAATATCTGAAATCAGATCTGCCGGTCATCCATGTGGGTGACACGGTCAAAGTGGGAGTCCGTATTCAAGAAGGTGGCAAAGAGCGGGTTCAGCCTTACGAAGGAACTGTCATCGCGATGCGGAATGGTGGCATTAATGAAACCATTACCGTGCGACGCATCTTTCAAGGGGTCGGAGTAGAGCGGGTCTTCTTGCTACACTCTCCGCGAGTTGCCAGCATTCAAGTGCTACGCCGAGGCAAGGCCCGTCGAGCTAAGTTGTATTACCTGCGCGATCGCGTGGGCAAAGCAACTCGCCTGAAGCAACGGTTCGATCGCCCCCTCTAAGCAAATGTCTAGAACAATACAGGTGTCTACGAAGAAATTTGGCAACGCCATCGTAAACTCCGGAGTTCACCTGCTAGACTAGGATAGGCATTAGCCAGAATGTTCCAGCTTGTGCGTCCTTAGTTCAGTTGGTAGAACGCAGGTCTCCAAAACCTGATGTCGGGGGTTCGAGTCCTCCAGGGCGCGCTGGGTCACTCATTTAGGCTAGTTCCACTTGGCTCAACTAATTTATCTGATTAGCTTGATCGAGTGATTTGCCAGTTTGATGAGTTGATCGATCAGTTAGCTTTTGTGACAAGGCGGCTAAAGACTGTGGCAAAGAAAGATGAAGCGGAAGTGAAAGGGCAGAAAGACGCTAAAGCACCCAAGGAGCCTAAGGAATCCAAAGGTGCTAGTGAGTCTAAGGCTAGCGATTCTAAAAAAGCAGAAGCGTCTGTCCCTAGCTCCAACAAAATAACTGCTTTTTTTCAGGGAACGCGAGAAGAGCTGGGCAAAGTCGTTTGGCCTAGTCGTCAGCAGCTGATCAGCGAGTCCTTGGCCGTGATTTTGATGGTGACACTTTCCGCAGCGTTAATCTATTTTGTGGATAACTTTTTTAGTTGGGCTGCTACCCAGGTGTTTGGATGACTTTCGCATCGGATGAATCTGATAGCTACACGCCAGTAGAGGAAGGTGGAGATGCCGTCCAGCTAGGCGCGCGTTGGTACGCTGTTCAAGTGGCTTCAGGCTGCGAGAACCGCGTCAAGATGAATTTGGAGCAGCGAACGGAAACGTTGGATGTGGCCACCCGGATTCTTCAGATCGAGATTCCTCAAACTCCAATCATCAAGCCTAATAAAAGCGGTAAGCAAAAGGAAAGCGCTGAGAAGGTTTTTCCTGGATATGTGCTTGTGAAAATGGTGATGGACGACGAAACTTGGCAAGTTGTCAAGAATACGCCCAACGTCATCAACTTTGTTGGAGCTGAGCAGAAGCGGCGGTATGGGAGAGGTAGAGGGCATGTCAAGCCTTTACCTTTAGGTATGGCCGAAGTTGAGCGGATCTTCAAACAGTCTCAAGAGCAGAAGGCGATCGTCAAAATTGATATGGCGACAGGAGACAAGATTATGGTTCTTTCGGGTCCCTTTAAGGACTTTGAAGGAGAAGTAATTGAAGTTAGCCCTGAACGCAGCAAGCTAAAAGCGCTTCTTTCAATCTTTGGAAGAGATACGCCCGTCGAATTGGAATTTAATCAGGTTCAGAAGCAGAGCTAGAGTCAATGGCAAAGAAGGTTGTAGCAATTATTAAGTTGGCAATTAACGCTGGGAAGGCAAACCCTGCCCCCCCAATTGGTCCTGCGCTAGGTCAGCATGGGGTCAATATCATGATGTTTTGCAAGGAATATAATGCCAGAACGTCCGATCAGGTCGGTTTGGTTGTTCCTGTCGAAATTTCAGTTTTTGAAGATCGCAGCTTCACGTTTATTCTCAAGACGCCCCCTGCCTCAGTTCTTATCTGTAAAGCGGCTGGTGTTGAGCGGGGTTCAGGTGAACCTAACAAGAAGAAGGTGGGTTCTATTACCAAGGCTCAGCTTCAGGAAATCGCTCAGACCAAGTTGCCTGACCTCAATGCAAACGACATTGAAGCAGCGATGAGAATTGTGGAAGGAACAGCGCGCAACATGGGAATTACGGTTGCCGGATAGGTCAGGAGAATAGAGGTAAAATCCAAAAGGTTATACCCAATGTTTTCTAGGGTTTAAGTTCTTTATCAGGGGGAGAAGTTTATCTTCGCTACCACCCCAGGAGTACAAATATGGCAAAAGTTTCGCGTCGATTGCAAGAGCTTCAGAAGAAAGTAGAGCAGCGAGCCTATCAGCCGCTAGAAGCTCTAACCTTACTGAAAGAGACAGCAACAGCAAAGTTCGCTGAGTCAGCCGAAGCCCACATTCGCTTAGGGATCGATCCGAAGTATACCGATCAGCAGCTTCGGACAACGGTAGCTCTACCTAAGGGAACTGGACAGCTCATCCGCGTTGCGGTCATTGCCCGTGGCGAAAAGGTGACAGAAGCCTCTAACTCTGGCGCTGATGTGGCTGGGTCGGAAGAGCTAATCGAAGATATCCAGAAAGGAATGATGGATTTTGATGTCTTGGTGGCAACACCTGACATGATGCCTCAGGTTGCAAAGTTGGGACGGCTGTTAGGTCCCAGAGGTCTGATGCCTTCTCCTAAGGGCGGTACTGTGACCTTTGATGTGGCGCAAGCGATTTCAGAGTTTAAAGCAGGTAAGCTGGAATTCCGTGCTGACAAAACTGGAATTGTCCATGTTATGTTTGGTAAGGCCGCTTTTTCAGCCGAAGACTTGCTGATTAATCTCAAGGCGTTGCAAGATACGATCGATCGCAACCGTCCCTCAGGAGCCAAAGGCCGCTACTGGCGATCGGTTTATGTCTCTGCAACAATGGGGCCATCGATCGAAGTAGACATCAGCGCGCTGCGAGATGTCAAGCTCGATGCTGCATAGCTTTGAAGGAGATTGCTGATTCAAAGATTTCCTGAAATTGAATAGCCAAGCCGGAGACAGCAGGAGCCTTGTGCTTAATACCCTGCCGAGGTTTGATTCTGTGATGGATAACTTACTTTAGGTAGGTTAGACATGCAGTTGAGAACTGAGAAACTCCGGACTTCAAACCCGGAGTTTTTTAATGGACAAAGGGCAGGATTCAAGGTTAGCGACTTTCCCGGTTTTTAAGGAGGTGAGAATGTATGGGTAGAACGCTAGAGAACAAGAAAGAGATTGTTGCAGAACTGAAGGAAAGTCTGAGCCAGTCTCAGCTTGCCGTGGTAATTGACTACAAAGGTTTGACCGTTGCTGACATTACCGATCTGCGAAATCGTTTGCGTCCGAAAGGTGGAGACTGTAAAGTCACCAAAAACACCTTGATGAAGATGGCAGTTCAGGAAGATGCAAAGTGGCAGCCTATGGCTGAAATTTGCAAAGACTCTTCTGCTTTTTTGCTGATTAAAGAGGATCTAGGCGGCGCACTCAAAGCTTACCAAGAGTTTCAGAAAGCTTCTAAGAAGTCTGCCATTCGCGGTGGCGCGATGGAAGGTCGGTTGCTGACCGAGGCTGATGTTAAGGCGATCGCCGATCTGCCTTCTAAAGAGCAGCTCATGGCTCAAATTGCAGGCGCAATCAATGGTGTTGCCTCCAAGTTGGCAGTGGGTATCAACGAAGTGCCTAGCTCTTTGGCTCGCGCATTGCAAGCCTATGTCGATAAAGATAACGCTGGCAACGATGGCGATGCCGCTGCGTAGCTTTCGGGGTTGACATGCTTTAGGTGTTGAAGCGATCGCAAGTTCAAGGGTTAACCCTCAATTCAAATTTATTTATTTTAGGAGCAAACCATGTCTGCAAAAACAGATTCCATTCTCGAAGAGCTAAAGACTTTGACTTTGCTAGAAGCCTCTGAGCTAGTCAAGCAAATTGAAGAAGCCTTTGGCGTTAGCGCTGCGGCTCCGGCTGGCGGCATGATGATGATGGCAGCCGCTGCTGCACCTGTTGAAGAAGTTGAAGAGAAGACTGAATTCGACGTTGTTCTAGAAGAAGTGCCCGCAGACAAGAAGATTGCTGTGTTGAAAGCAGTTCGAGAACTGACAGGTTTGGGTCTGAAGGAAGCCAAGGATTTGGTGGAATCTACACCCAAGTCTGTTAAAGAAGGCATTGCGAAGGAACCTGCCGAAGAAGCGAAGAAAGCGCTTGAGGCCGCAGGCGGTAAAGTCAGCATCAAGTAGGCAATACGACGCTAATTTAACTGAGGGGGCGATTAAATCGTCCCCTTTTTTTAGTGGCATCTATTAGTCGCGTCTATTCAGATTTATGGCAATTTTTAGTGAAGGCAGAGTACAGATTATTTTTAAGCGGATTATTCCGCTAGGCTTCTTAAACATAATTTTGGTTTTATCTCAGCCCGAAGCGCCCTAGAGAAGTTTCATAATAGAACATAGCTCAGATAGCTTGAGTACGAAAGATGAATTGGGTTGTTGCTACCTTCTATAAATTTGTGGCCTTGCCTGACTGTGCTCAGATGCGATCGCCCTTGCTCAAATTTTGTCAGGAGCAGGATCTACGGGGCACGATTCTGCTTGCACAAGAAGGAATTAACGGCACAATTGCTAGCTCACGCGCAGCCATCGACGAAGTTTTAGCCTATTTGCGATCGGATGATCGGCTATCTGACCTGGAATTCAAAGAATCTGTTGCCGATACTCTGCCGTTTGAGCGCATGAAGGTAAAGGTGAAGCAGGAAATTGTCACGCTAGGAATGCCTGAAGTCAATCCGAGTGAACAAGCCGGAACCTACGTTGACCCTCAAGATTGGAATCGGTTAATTACCGATCCAGAAGTCATCGTGATTGATACGCGCAATAGTTATGAAGTAAAAATTGGTACATTTCAGAATGCAAAAAATCCAGAAACTTCATCTTTTAGAGACTTCCCAGGCTACGTGCAGAACACTCTAAATCCTGTCACGCACCCAAAAGTAGCCATGTTTTGCACAGGCGGAATTCGTTGCGAGAAAGCCTCTGCCTATATGCTGTCTCAAGGCTATCAAGAGGTTTATCACCTTAAGGGCGGCATTCTTAAATATCTCGAAGAAGTCGCTCCTGAAGAAAGCCTTTGGCAGGGAGAGTGCTTTGTGTTTGATCAGCGGGTTGCCTTGCAGCATGGGTTAGAGCCAGGAACGCATGAAATGTGCTTAGGCTGCGGACACCCAATTTCTGAAGCAGAGCAGAATTCTCCTGCGTATGAAGTCGGAGTTTCTTGCCCTCATTGCGTTGCGGAGCTGACGGAAGAGCGGCGATCGATCAGGCGATCGGTTTGGCAATCTCGTCAGGCAAACTTGCGTTCGAGCCATTGCAGCGATCGTCCGACAGAATGACACCCAACAGAATGATACCAGTGAGGTGATCCAGGTGGGCGAAGTGTACTGGAGTTGCAAACCCTATGCTGAAAGAGTTGATCATGGGCAAAGCGACGACACTGTGGACAATAATCTTGAGGGTCAAATTACTGAGCCAGAATTGGCAGTTTATACCTGTGAAATCAATCTTAAGTTCAGATTGATTGAAGAGAGACAGGTTATTTATAATCGCGATCAGCTTTTAGAGCGTTTGCTGGACGCTATTTCTTGCGGTGCCGATCGGTATCTTGAACCCATCGCAGCAGATGTTCAAGCTTTGGAGATACCTGACTTAGAAGCCTCTCCGCAAATGCGCCGCCAGCTCATACTTTTGCGTAACTCCACAGACACTTAAAGAGTGTTTTGGCAGCAATATCTCATTTTGGAAAAAAGCCCGCCGCTGGCGGGCTTTTTTCGGGCTTTGTTGGGGGGAGTTTGCACCCGCAGGGCGCAAACTCCCCATATGAAATTCACAAGAACTGCTGATGTTTTGGGGTGTGAATTGCGTTTTGGGATGGTTTTGGCAAATCTTCTGCATAGCTGCCCAAATACCATCCCTCTCCAGATTGAAAGACGATCGTTATAACCGCAAGCTGAGAACATCCCCGAATTCTACAGGTCTGATCTATGATGATCTTCAACTGACTCGGAGCTAACTATGAATTGGTGGCGCAATCTTAAGCGAAATCCTTTGGCTCGACTCGGAGCCGCTATTCTGCTGACGTTCTACTTGATCGTGATTTTTGCAGAATTCGTTGCGCCTTATGATCCTAAAACTTCGCAGGCAGATGGCTCGCTACTGCCCCCCACCCAGATTCACTGGTTTAATGAACAGGGACAGTTTATAGGGCCGCATGTCTATCCCACCACACAAGGCGCTGTGAGCTTAGAAACAGGCGATCGCGCCCTTAAGATCGATCGCAGCCAGCCTTCCCCAGTGCGGCTGTTTGTCCAAAGTGAACCCTACCAATTTCTTCAAGTGAAGCTACCGCTACCCACGCGGTTCTCTCTAAGCGATCCCAAAATAGAAGATATCGAACTTTTCTCTGGCTTTAAGAGCAATCTGCATTTGTTTGGAACTACAGGAGAAAGCAGAATCAACCTCTTGGGCACTGACGAACAGGCGCGCGATCAATTTAGCCGTCTGGTGCATGGCGGTCGCATTAGTCTGTTCATCGGCATTGTAGGAACGCTGATTACCTTTCCCCTAGGGCTTCTGGTAGGCGGCATTTCTGGCTACTTTGGCGGCCTTATCGATGTGGTTTTGATGCGGATTGTAGAGGTGCTGATGGTGGTTCCCTCGATCTACTTGCTGGTGGCCTTGGGGGGCGTGTTACCGCCGGGCTTGACCAGCGCTCAGCGATTTCTGCTGATCGTTATCATTACTTCTTTCGTCAGCTGGTCGGGTTTAGCCCGCGTGGTGCGGGGGCAGGTCTTGTCCATCAAAGAACGGGTCTACGTGCAGGCAGCAAAGGCGATGGGGGGGCGATCGCTCTACATCATTGCCCGCCATGTGTTGCCCCAGACGGCTACCTACATCATCATTTCTGCCACCCTCACAATTCCTAGCTTTATCGTGGCAGAGGCAGTACTCAGCCTGATTGGGCTGGGAATTCAGGAGCCTGATCCGTCTTGGGGAAATATGCTGTCTGTCGCTACAAATGCCTCAGTTTTAGTGCTGCAACCTTGGCTAGTTTGGTCACCTGCCATCCTCATTGTGCTGACGGTGTTGGCCTTCAACCTGCTAGGAGATGGACTGCGTGATGCCCTCGATCCACGAAATCTTCAGCGGTAAGTGGGTGTGTGCAGTCTTCATGACTAACTGTTTCCAATGGAGTCAACCTTTTCTCCTGAAGATATATTTGTAAGCGAACTCCGATCGTCTACAAATATATCCTCAGAAAAATCGCTATGGAAAACATTCCATGAAATTCTTGCGAAGAGTTTCATGGAATGGCTGGGTTCTGAGTCTTGTTCAATGCTGGGGCGAATACTTGGGCGAATGCGATCGATGAGCGCAGATAACTACACGTTGATGTACTGTTCCAGTTCCCAAGCCGTAATCTCAGCGTTGTGAGCATCCCACTCTTGCCGTTTGAAATCAAGATAGGTTTTGGCAGCCTGTTCGCCTAAGGTTGTCATCAGCAGATTGTCTTGCTCTAAATACCGCAAAGCCTCTAGCAAGCTAGTCGGTAGCGTCTTCAGCGTCGTGAATTCTGAGCCACGGACAAACATATTCTCATCAATGCGATCGCCTGCCTGCAAATGTTTCTCTATGCCTTCTAACCCTGCGGCAAGTAGCCCCGCCTGAGTTAAATACATGGTGGTCGCTCCATCAGGCAGCCGACACTCAAAGCGGCCTTTGTCAGGAATCCGCAGCATATGTGTCCGGTTGTTGCCGCCATAGGACAGGTAGCGCGGACTCCAAGTACTGCCAGAGGCGGTCATAGTGGCTCCAATACGGCGATAGGAGTTAATCGTAGGAGCACAGAGGGCAGATAGTCCTTGAGCATGATCGAGCACGCCGCCCAAAAACTCGTAGCCTAGCTGCGACAGCCCCACATCATTGCTTTCGTCTAGGAAAGCGTTATCACCCTTATCCCAAAGGCTAAGATGCACATGGGCACCGTTACCCGTCAAATGACTAAAGGGTTTAGGCATAAAGGAAGCCGTTAGGCCCCGCTGCTCAGCCAGGGTTTTCACCATGTATTTGAAAAAGACATGGCGATCGCAAGTGGTCAACGCGCTGCTATAAGTCCAGTTCAGCTCAAACTGCCCGTTTGCGTCTTCATGGTCACACTGGTAAGGCTCCCACCCTAGCTGGTTCATGTAGCTCACCAGCGTCGAGATTAGGTCAAACTGCCGCATCAAATTCATCTGGTCGTAGCAGGGTCGCGCAGCCGTATCCAAGGTATCGGCGACCTGATAACCTAGCTCTGTTTTCTTCAGCAAGCAAAATTCTGCTTCTACGCCTGTTTTAAAGTCGTATCCTAAGCGGGCACATTGCTCTAGCACCCGCTTAAAGATGACACGAGGTGCTGCCGCAAAGGGTTCGCCATTCATGTAGACATCGCTGGCAACCCAACCCACATTCGTCTGCCAGGGCAGCACAATCAGCGACTCAGGGTCAGGAATAGCAGCAATATCAGGCGCATCTGGCCCTAGACCCAAGTTCGAGGCAAAGGGGGCAAAAAATGCGCCTTCTGCTTCTACAGCGGCAATTTTTCCGGCAGGAACTAGCTTGGCACGGGTGCCCCCCAGTAGATCGGTATAGGAGACGAGAAAAAACTCTAGTCCCAGCTCTTGGGCTTGCTCTGCGAGGCTTTGCGTTTTGGGCAAGGTTCCAACCATGTCGGCATCTCCAGCATTTTGCCTCTCAGTAAAACAAGCTTGTCATGACAGGTTTGTATGATGGGATACGTAATGGGCTTTTGGTTTTAAACTGCGAATGCGCCTTACCGTCACACTGTGATGTTGAGCCATAATACTGGGGTAGATCTCAACCCCTTTTAAGCACTGCAATATGGATATTGCTCAAGAGGCCAAGACCATTCAGGATGCAAATATCGCTCACGATGGCGAAATTATTACTGTTCACCCGACGCAAGAGGTAATGACCCGCCAGAAATTGCCCTACTTTTTTGGCATATCCCAGGCAACGGCAGGCACGACTGGAATTTCGATGAATCTCGTCGTCATTCCGCCAGGAGCCTCAGCAGAGCCGCACTTCCACAGAGACTATGAGACAGCCATTTATATCCTAAAGGGACAAGTAGAAACGCGATACGGCAAGGGTTTGCAGCGATCGATCATTAACACCGCCGGAGATTTTTTATTCATTCCAGCAGGTGTACCGCATCAGCCTCATAATCTCAGCGAGACTGAAGCAGCTGAGGCGATCGTGGCTCGCAACGACGCAAATGAACAAGAGAATGTAGTGCCCTACGATCCTGTAGCGGATCTAGTCGATCAGTAGTCTGTCTAGACAGAAGCTTGAGTTTGGGTTCCTGGATGGAGGGCGCTTTCGGGAGCAGCTTGAGCTGAGCCTTCTGTGAACTGCTCCAGCATGGCAATCATTTCACGCTCGAACGTGACTTGGGCACGATTGGTTTTACCGCCAATGTAGAATCCCTCCTGGGTTTGCAGTGCCCAGATCTGCGAATGAGAAACGTAGCTCATCATCACTCCCAGCATCATTAGCCCAAAGCCACCATAAACCAGCGGAATACCCGGATCGGCCTTGATCTGCAATCCGGTGCTGCCAACAATTTCAGCGATCGCCAAGGTCACGCCATTCACTTCGGTAGACATGCCTTCGCGCACCGTAGAAACCAGTTTGCCCTCTTTGTCATAGATCAGCAGAATACCTTGCAGATCTTTGGCCACGACCGAAATGCCGTCGCTCAGATCGGGCTTGGTCGGTAACCAAGTGCCCCACAGCCGACCCTTGCCCCCCGTCTCTAGCTCCGCCATAGGCAGCTCCAAGGTGGGACTATTGTTGAGGCGAAAACGGACGGCAGCGATCGCCCAATCGGCCTGGTACAGCGTCACCCCTTTGTGACGTAAGGGCTTGTTAACGTGAATCGTCTGGCGATCGACCTCTTCTCCGGCTTGATCTAACACCGACAGATCAGAATAAAACTGGTCGATCGTGCCCTTGGGCGTGTAGTCAATCCAGAAGCGATTCACTTTTACCGACCAGTCTTTAGGAATTTGCGAGGCGGCAAAAGGCCCCGCATCAAAAATGTTGCGAATTTGGAAGGTGTTGCCGCTCGGAACCATCTCTTGGGCAAAAAATCCCGTCATAGAGCCGACGATCGCCCCCACCAGCGTAATTAGCATGGCGGCATGAACGACAATTGGCCCAATCCGCCCTATCAGCCCCTTGTGGGCATAGAGCTTGTCCCCTTCCTGAAAAATCTTATAGCGCTGCCTTTGCAATAGAGGAATCAAGGTTTCTAGCGAACCCTGAGGCAATTCTGCACTCAACGCCATTTTTTGAAACTGGCGGGGCTGGCTATAGAAATTCCAGGTGCGAGAAAACCAGCGTAGAGCCGTGAGCTGCCGCTTGAACGTACAGGTGGTGAGACTGGCTCCAAACAGGATCAAAATCGCTAAAAACCACCAGGTGCGGTAGACATGATCTAGCCCTATGGTCAAAATCACCTTCCAGGTCAAAAACCCGAAGAGCGCCGGATTTTCTGGATAGTTTTCTTGATAAAACGCCTGGGTTTGCCCTTGCTCGATCACCGTGCCTGAAATGCTGAAAATCGCGATCGCCAAAAGCAAAAAGATGGCTAAACGCAAATCTGCCAGGAGGGGAACCAGCTCTCGTTTGAAATAGTATTGGAGCGATCGCGAGAGGTTAAAAGAGGGAGGCTCTGAGGAGGGGGAGGGGGTCTTGGAAGTCATGAATTCGAGTAGCGTCGTCAAGGGCGCTGAACTGCTGGGCTTTAACTGAAGGTTTTAAACTCAACAACCCTGTCTATCTGTCCTGTTTATACTGTAGCGCTGTTAAGAATGCCGCTAAATCTATTTGCTTTCAACAGTTGAGTGCTTCTGACCTACCCGAGGCTCTGTACCTGCCAGAAGACGCTGAATGTTTGCTCGGTGACACCAGATCACATAAGTTCCTCCTAGAATCGTTGCAATCTGGAAGGGCAACGGCTGCTGTAGGACGACCATGAGCACCATAGCGGATAGGACTGTCGCGATCGAACTTAAGGAAACGATGCGGGAGATAGCTAAGGCCAAACCGAACACGATCATGCCCCCCAGCCCAACCTGCCAAGCCATGCCAAACAGCACACCTAACCCAGTCGCGGCAGATTTTCCACCCGTAAAGTTAATCCAGATCGATTTGCTGTGTCCCAAGACCGCCATCAGTGCCGCCAGCGTTATCGCCCAATCTATCCAGCTTTGGAAATCGACCTCTGCCGGAATGGCATTGGGAATGGATAGCTCATAGAACCAGCGCGTAAAGGCTAAAGCAGCAACGCCTTTGAGCATATCGACCAACAGCACCATCAGCGCCGGAACCTTTCCCAGGGTTCGCAGCACATTGGTGGCTCCCGTAGACTTAGAGCCATGTTCTCGGATATCAATACCTCTGAGCCTGCCTAGCCAGTAGCCCGTTGGAATGGAGCCTAGCAAATAGGCGATCGCAGCTACAAAGATGGCAATCGGTATCCAGAGATAGCTTGTCTCAAGCAGCGCTGTCCAGGCAGCCATAAAACCTCACTCAGTGCGATCGAAAAAGTGCGTTTCAATTCAGTCTGAGCAAATCCAGACCGAACCCTAAGCGCAAACCCAGTACGCCAAACCAGTTTACCTTGAGGATATTCACTCACGATCACTTTGGGCGCATATCCTGCGGTTCAATTCCTGGGATCTGGAAATGCCACGCGGCACTTCCGAAAAACTGGCTTGTTTAATCTATGCTTCTCAACAGACTATTAAGGCCACTAGTAATAATGCCACTAGTAAGTTGCTGCAAATCGACTCTCTAAGTAGTCTTGGGTTAAGATCGGCGGATATTGCGCTGGGCGATCGTCATTTTGGCAGCTCTCCAAACAGGCAATTTCAACATCCAGGTTAGGATCGCAAAATAGAGCCACAGAGTAGCGCGATCGCAGGGCGGCCAGCAATGGCACCCCCACCCGATGAGGCGTTGAGCTGAGTTCGTCATTAGTCCAGCGCTGCATCGCATCACCCACATTTACCAGCAGCGCATCCGGCACATGAGGGGCGGCAATCCACTCGCCATTGCGGGTGCGCACTTCTAAACCGCCGACATCATCTTGCAAGAGCAGGGTAATACTGCCATAGTCCGTATGCTCTCCCGCACGAAGCTGTCCTGGCTCTGGCGTTTGGCTCACAGGCGGATAGTGCAGCATGCGCAACACATAATTTTGACCATGCTTGTCGTCAAAAAAGGTTTCAGGCAAATGCAGGGCGATCGCAAAGGCACGCAGCACCTTTGGAGCCACCTCAGTTGTACATTGCCGATAAAACTCTGAAACCACAGCTTGAAATTCCTCAGGCTGACTCGGCCAAAGGGCGTGAATGCCTACATTAAAAGCTTCCTTTAAGTCCCAAGGCTTCGCAGCATCAAGCCTTTCTTTTTGAAACCCGACGTAGCCACAGTTGGTTTCGGGCGATCGCGCTACCTGCTGCTTCAGGGCGATGGGCAGATCAAAAAACTGCTGTGACTGGATCAGCAGGCGATCGAGTAGCGATTTCGAAATTCCAGAATTGAGCAAATACATGAAGCCCATTTCGCGACAGGCTACATAAATCTGCTCAACAACCTGCTGCCGCTCAGCAGCAGACCCTTGGCTAAAGGGTGCGAAATCAATGATAGGAATTTGGCTGTTGGAAGCTAAGGTGAGGGTACCAGACATGCAGGCTAGTCTCTCAAGCGATCGGCAATGGCATTGTTAATAGAGCAGAGCTTACATTACAGATAGAAAAATCCTTGGTGGTGCGCTTCGCGTACCACCAAAAATATTCTCAATCAAGGCTACGGCTATAAATTTACGGCTACAAATTAATAAAGTGCGCTGGGAAAAAGGCAGCAAACGCTCTTTCCCCAGCCATCAGAAGCTCTAGGCTACATTAGCCCCAGATCAGCCAGAATATCTGTGGCGTGCGTATCAGTCTTAACGCTGTCGTAGACTTTGACAATTTTGCCCTCACCATCAATCACAAAGGTAACGCGCTTAGAATAGCCGCCACCCGAAACGTCATAGCTTTGAGTCAGCAACCCATCCACATCTGCTAGCAGAGGAAAGGGGAGGTTAAATTTCTCGGTAAAAGCTTGGTGCGAGACTTGATTGTCCATGCTGACTCCGTACACCACAATATCTTTGCCCTGGTAAGCGGCATAGTTATCGCGGAAGCTACAGGCTTCGCGGGTACAGCCGGGAGTATCGTCTTTGGGGTAGAAGTAAAGAACTACTGTCTTGCCTGCATGATCGGACAAAGAGACAGGGTTGCCATTGGTATCGTTGACGGTAAAGCTGGGAGCCGTTGCGCCTTCTTTGAGAGCCATAAGTTTGATCCCTCGTGTTTAACGGTATGTCCGGTTACAGATTGTAACTTTAATTTTACGCCACTGGTTACGTCGCTGGGCGATCGCAACTCAGAATAGCTAGGCATTTGCTGCGCCACTGACGCGACTCACCTGAGCGCGATACAGCAATTTTTCGCCTTGCCGATAGCCCCTGTAACGAACCTTTACCCGATCGCCCTTTTCTGCACTGCCTTCTAGCAGCTGATGCATCTGCGGATCATAAGGCACCTCGGCACCCACAGGCGCGATCGCCTCAACGCCCCAAGCTTGCAGCAATTGCTCTAGGGGACGGATAAAAGGTAAAAAATTCTTCGCCGGAAATTGGGGATTCTGCTGAGCCGCATAGGCTAGCGTTGGGAACTGAATCAGCCAAGATTCGAGCGATCGCAGACAGTTTTGCTGAAACTCATGCTGCAAAAGCTGCTGCTGTTGCTCCATTCGCGCCTTTAAGCGATCGTATTCTTGCTGTAGATGACTTTCCGCAGCCCCCGAAGACGCCTGCTGCGGCATCTGAAGACCCGAAAAATGGTCTAGCAACTCAGTTAAGGAAACTTGAAGCGCTTGACTGAGCCTGTATAGAGGCTCAGCCCGCATTTGGTCTGCTTGGCCTCGCCGCAACTGCTCTACCTGCCAGCTCGACACCTGTGCAGCGCGGCTGAGGGCTTTGAAGCTAGAAATGCCTACATCCTGCATGAGCGATCGCAATCGAGAGCTATGGCTGAGGTTGCGGCTAGGCTGTTCCAAGGCTATTATTCAACTTAGAAGATTCTGCGTGAAAAATTCCCTAGCTGGCTTTGAGAACGGGAATTGACAAGGCGCGGCGAGTATCGACAAAGCGGGCGACCTCATAACCGATTGTGCTTTCAGGCATTTGACGAAGAGATTCCAGGGTTTTGCTCAATTCTTCGTCTGATCTAGACTGAGTATAGATGGCCTCAGCAAGGTTCCGAAGGATTTCTCTGGGGATTCTTACCATTTGCATAATATCCAACCACGCTTTTCTTCTTACTAACTTAACTCAACTGGCGATTGAGTTTACTAAATCTTTAAAAAACTACTTAACTGCGGTGAGCGACGCATTCTCACCATAAAGAAGCCATCCATGTTTTCCAGATGGGGCAGTACTTTGAGCCATCCTTGGTCGGTCACAAATGCAGCTGCTGCATGGGTCAATTCGGGTCGCTCAATGTTCCAGTCGCCATTTCGCTCTAAAAAAGTTTGGACGATCGCTTCATTTTCAGCCGGATGTAACGTACAGGTGGCGTAAACCAAGACACCTCCTGGCTTTACCCAAGTGGCTGCTTGGGTTAATAGTTCCCTTTGCAGTTGCGAAAGTTCCCGTACTGTTTCAGGCGTTTGCCGCCAGCGGGCATCGGCATGGCGATGGAGGGTGCCTAAGCCTGAACAAGGAGCATCTACCAAAACGCGATCGGCCTGTCCGATAAACTGAGACATCTCGCGGCTGTCGCCAACCTGAGTTTGAATAGACTGAAGCTGCAAACGGGAAGAGTTTTCATGCAGTTTTCGCAGCCGAGAAGCATGGCGATCGCAACCCCAGACAATGCCCCGATCCTGCATTAGCTCTGCCAGATGAGTCGTTTTGCCGCCCGGAGCCGCACAGGCATCAATCACCGTTTCTCCAGGCTGTGGTGCTAGCAGATGGCTCACCAATTGGGCACTGCTATCTTGCACCGTCCACCAGCCTTCTGCAAAACCAGGCATGTTATGAATTGCCCCTGCTCCAGGCGGCAATCGCAATGCCTGAGGCAAAGCCCCAACCCGGCAGACCTCAATGCCAGCCTCCTGAAATGCCGCTTCAACGGCTGTCAGGCTAGTCCGAAGGGGATTGATCCGCAAATCAATCTGGGGCGATCGGTTCAGCCATTCACAGAGCTGTTCGGTGGCGCGATCGCCAAACTGATCTATCCAGACCTGCACTATCCAATCGGGGTAGCTGTGCTGCACTGCAATGCGGCTAACCGGATCGACAGGCAAAAGCAGTGGATCGACGGTCGGCTCAGCGGCCATGAGGCGCACATACTGTCGCAATACCCCATTAACAAACCCTGCCAACCCGCTCAAACCATTAGTTTTGGTCAACTCTACTGCCGTGTCTACAGCCGCACTCGCCGGAATATGATTTAGATAGCGAAGCTGATACAGTCCTAAATGCAAAATCAGCCGCAAATCTGGCGGCTGTTGCTGCGACTTTTTTGTAGCGAGCTGATCCACTAGTGCATCTAGTGTCCGTTGGCGGCGAATGCTGCCGTAGAGCAGTTCTGTAGCCAGACGGCGATCGTTTTCTGCTAATTTTGTTTGTCGCAGTGCCCGATCGAGCGCTACATCAGCAAAAGCACCCCGATGTACAGATCGCAGCGCCTCAAAAGCCACCTGTCGCGCTTCACCCTTCATAAGCAGTCAATTAATGCCATTGTGATTTTTAAATTTTGCAAGACCTATGGCTTGGGGAGGTACCACCCATAGGTGCCATATAACCCATAGGTGCCACATGAAAAGTGCCACAGAAAGGGCGATCGCCTTGTGGTGCCCTGCATCGCCTGTGCAAGTTCTATCCTACATTCCGTAGGTCTATACGGAGTTTAAAACCCAAACAAGGTAGATGTCTTCTGAGCATCTCAGTCTGTGCCGCTCTCAAAAGACATTCACCGTACCATTGGCTTTAAAGGAAGGCTTCCACCTGCCGCACTGGGATCTCGACTATAAATTCCGCCCCTTGCCCAAGTGCAGAGACGCATTGCAAGGTGCCACCATGCCGCTCTGTGACAATTTGGTAGCTGATCGAAAGCCCCATACCCGTCCCTTTTCCGACGGGCTTTGTTGTAAAGAAAGGATCAAACAATCGGTTGAGCGTTTTCTCCGTCATGCCCCGGCCATTATCAGAAATACGAATGCTAACTTGCTGCCCCTCTGTGATTGCAGTTTGAATATGAATCGTGGGGACAAAGGCTGGTTCGCACTGCGTTTCCTGGCTCTGCATTTCGTATCCTCGCTTACAGCTAACCACCGTTGGAGGAACCATAGCCTCTTCCAACGCATCGATCGCATTGGTCAACAAGTTCATAAACACTTGGTTGAGCTGCCCTGCATAGCATTCCACCATAGGCAGATCGCCGTAAGCTTTAACCACTTCAATGGCAGGGCGGTTGGGGCTAGGCTTGAGGCGGCTTTGCAAAATCATCAGCGTGCTGTCAATGCCTTCATGAATATCGACCGATTTCATATCAGCCTCATCCATGCGCGAGAAGGTTCTTAGCGAGGCCACAATCCCTTGAATCCGATCGGCTCCAACCCGCATAGAGCTAATTAGCTTGGGCAAATCTTCCAGCAGGAAAGCGAGATCGATCGCCTCCATTTGGCTTTGAATTTCTGCCACTGGCTCCGGATAGTGGGTTTGGTAGAGCTGGATCAAGTGCAGCAAGTTTTGAGTGTACTCGCTGGCATGGTTAAGATTGCCGAAAATAAAGCCTACAGGATTGTTGATTTCGTGGGCTACCCCAGCCACAAGCTGCCCCAACGACGACATCTTTTCACTTTGAATGAGCTGTGTTTGGGTATGCTGAAGCTCGCGCAACGTGTTTTGTAAATCGTTTGCTTGCAGACGATACTGAGCTTCCGATTGCTCCAGCGCAGCCTGAACCCGTTTGCGATCGCTAATGTCTCGCACGTTTGCCAGCACCACATCTTGGTTATTGAGGCTCATTTTACACAGCGCTACCTCAACATCAAATGTTTCGCCATTGTGCGGGCGCTGAGCCAACCATTCAAACCGAGCCGTTTGACCGCTCAGAGCGCGTTGCCAAAGCTGTTGCAGTTGGTCAAAACGGTTCTCTGGAGCTGAGTAGTCCGACTTGATAGAGAGCTGAGTCGCTTCAGCGGCAGAAACGCCATACATTTCCAGCGCGCGATTATTGACATCTAGGATAGAACCATCCTCTGCCTGAATGAAAATAGCATCATAAACATTGTTGAATATGGTTCGCAGATTATGTTCAGACTTGCGCAAGGCTTCTTCTGCCCGCTTGCGATCGCTGATATCCATCATTGCGCCCACAATACCAATCATCTGCCCAGCCTCATCGACGATGACATTAGACCGCAGCAAAACGGATAAAGGACGACCCGTTAAAGAGCGCATCTCGACTTCGCCCATCCACTGTTGACCGTCAGCCACAGATTGCAGCACTGTCTCTGCAATAGCGGGGTCAGCAAATATATTTGGAATTCCTCCGGCTTGGCAGAACTGCTCTGCGGTTTCGCAGTCAAATAGTCTAGAAAAAGCGGGATTTTGGTAAATATGGGTTCTAGAGGCATTGGCAATGCCGATCGCATCACCCGAACATTCGACCGCTCGCTTATAAAGCCTCAAATCTTGCTCAATCCGAATGCGATCGGTAATGTCTTCAAACATCAGCAAAATGCCAACAATGTTGCCCTCAGCATCATAGAGCGGCAGCTTATTGGTATCGAGCCAAACGCTCTTACCCCCCGCTTGCAGCTGAGGCTCAACAACATGAAGCATGGGCGTACCCGTCTTCATCACCTGGAGATCGCACTCCCGATAGAAGTCGGCTCTGCCCTCTTCCCAGCCCAGTCTGTCAGCCAAGTCATAATCATTAATGCCCACAATATCTTGAGGCGTTGCGACCCTCGAAACCTTAGCCATATTTTTGTTGCAGCCAAGATAAACTGAGTTGCGATCTTTCCAGGCAATCAGTTGCGGGATGGTATCCATCACTAGCTGCAATAGCTGCTTAGAGTCGCGTAGATCATCTTCTACCTGTTTGCGATCGGTAAAATCTACCACCAATCCATCCCAGATGGTTGAGCCATCGGCTTGGCGCTCAGGGCGAGCAATTCCTTTTACCCATCGATATTTAGGGGTGCCGTCTGCTTGCGCTCCATACTGACTACGCCCTGTCCATTCCCAAGGTTGCAGCGTCTCAGCAGAGCGTTTGACCGCAACATCAAACATTCGGCGCTCGTCAGGATGAATCAGATCAAGAACCAAGTGAGCATTGGCCTGTAGATCTTCTGGTTCAAGGCCGTAGAGTTCTCTGGAAAAACTGCTGACATAGGGGAAGGAAACTTCACCTTCTGGAGTCATGCGGAACTGATAGATCATGCCCGGTATGTTGGCAACCACCCGTTGAAAGCGAGCCTCACTCTGGCGCAAAGCATCCGCAGCACGTTTGCGATCGGTAATGTCTTCGGTCAGCAGCAGTAGGTATTCTGGATTACCTTCAGCATCTGGAATAACAGTCTTCTGCGTGTGAAAGATGCGCATCTCGCCATTGGCGATTGTGATTTCTTCCTCAGCAATATCCAACATCTGGCCACTGCTCAAAACCGTTTGATCCTGGGAGGTAAAAATTTCTGCCTGCCAAGCCGGGTAAAAGTCACAGTCTGTTTTGCCCAGCACTTCACTAGCTAGGCGGCCCTTGATTTTCTCTGCACCGACATTCCACAACACATAGCGCAGGTTTTGAGCATCTTTGGCAATCACCCCGATCGGCAAATTCTTCAGCACCGATTCTAAAAATGTCCGAGTTTTCTGGAGTTCCAACTCGGCTTGCTTGCGTAGGGTAATATCGCTAGCGGTTCCCGTTGCACCTATGACTTGGCCGTTTTCATCTCGCAGGGCTGTTGCGTTAAACGCCAGATAAACCTCTCTACCCTCTTTTGTGATGTAGAGGGTTTCGTACTGCATAATGGGCTGCCCTGCCAATACCCGTTGAAAAGTAGCCCTGTCTTTTTTAATTTGCTTTTCGGGTTGAAAATCGCTGAAAGGGCGACCCAGCATTTCCTCTGGTTTGTAGCCAAATATCTTCTGCACAACAGGGTTGACAAAGGTATAGCGGCCTTCCTGATCGACCGACCAGATCAAGTCTTGAGAAGTGTCTACCAGAATGCGGTACTTATGTTCGCTAGCAGCGAGAGCGGTTTCAGTGCGCTTGCGATCGGTAATATCCTCAAACGAGCCAAACACCCCAAAGACTTCTCCCCGATCATCCAGCATAGGCAGCTTGCTCGTTCTCACCCAGACCAGCGCACCATCTTTTCGAGTGCAAGCTTCCTCAAAATTGAGGCGTGGCGTATTCGACTCCATGACGGCGGCATCGTCAGCCCGGTAGAGCGGCGCGATCTGCTTCCAAGGCAGCTCAAAATCATTTTTACCAATAATTTGTTCGGGTGAGTCTAGTCCTGCGTCTTGGGCAAACCTTTTGTTACAACCCAAGTAATTAAAATTCCTATCTTTCCAAAACACGCGCTGGGGCAGAGTGTCAAACACAATGTCCATCATTTGTTTTGATTCCCGTAGCTGGGTTTCAACATACCGCCGTTCTTGGACTTCCTGCTCTAGCTGCGCCACAATCTGCTGGAGTTCGATCGTGCGTTCTTCGACCCTTAGCTCTAGCTGTTCTTTGGCCTGTTGCAGTAGCAGTTCCGATCGTTTGCGATCGGTAATATCTCGAATTGTGGCAATGAGAAATCGATTGCCAGAAGCATCTTGAAAGCAGGTTTTTTTCGTCGAGATGTACCGACAATGACCTTCGGGGTCAGTCAAAACTTCCTCGTTAACATTTTCTTCTCCGGTAGCCAGCACAAGGCTATCTTTCTCCCAAAACACAGCAGCTTGCTCTGGAGGGAGAAAATCGTAATCTGACTTACCTATCAGTTCTTCAGAGCTATGACCCATCAAGGCGCACAGAGCATCATTCACCAGCACCCAACGATGGTGTTCATCTTTGACAAAAATTGGATCAGAAGTTCCGTTGAGAACGCTGTCCAAAAAGATTTGAGAGGTGCGAATTTGCTGCTCGATTAGACGGCGTTCGGTAATGTCGTCATACATACAAAGCACGCCAACGACGGTGCCTTGAGCATCATGTAGCGGAAATTTGCTGTAGTCTAGCCAAACTTCCTGATTTTCTGCATTTTGGAACGGTTCCACCACATGCATGAGGGGCGTGTCAGAAGCGATGACTTGGGCATCGATGGCGCGAAACTGCTCTGCTTCTTCTTTTGACCAGGCAAAATCATAATCCGTTTTGCCAATCACGCCGCTAGGAGACTTCAAACCACAAGCTTTCGCAAAGTTTTGATTACACCCCAAAAAGACCGACTGGCAATCTTTCCAGAAAATAAACTGCGGGATGGTGTTGATGACCGATTGTAGAATTTCTTGTGATTTACCCAGATCGGTTTCAGTGCGTTTGCGATCGTTAATGTCTCTAAAATCGACGGATAGCCCATCCTCAAACGGGTAGGCGTGAACTTCAAACCAGGTTTCTAAGGGCGGATAGTAGGCTTCAAAGGCTACAGGCAGGTTTTCAGCCATCGCCTTGTGATAGGCGCTATAGAAGGCAGAGTCGATCGCCTCAGGAAACTCATCCCAAATGTTTTGTCCCAGCAAATCGGCCTCTCGCCGCTTGAGCAAACTTCCAGCCTTGGCATTCACATAGGTAAATTGCCACTGATGATTCAAGCTAAAGAAAGCATCGCCCAAGCTGCCTAAGATATTGGTAACTGCTTGGGTAGACTGTTGCAGCTCTTTTTCTGCCTGGTGCCGCTGAGTAATGTCTAGCGCCATTGAGATAGCACCCGTAGCGACTCCGGCTGCATTAAAAACGGGAGCACTGTACCACTCGCAGGTCAGCACCCGACCGTCCTTTGTCATGTTTTGGTTAATGGTGCGACTGCCTTGCTCCCCGTTTCCTGGCTTACTGCTAAACAAGTTGCCTATCAACTGCTCAATTTGCGATCGCAGTTCGGGCGGAACCGTGACCTCAAAAATTGGCAGACCCAAAACTTCGGGTTTGCTGTAGCCAAACATCTCGACTGCGGCTGCGTTCCAATCTGTGATCTCGAAGGCAGTATTCATTTCAACCACTGCGATCGGATTATATTCAATCAGCCGAGACCATTTGTGCTGTGACGTTGCCCAAACATCTGGCAGTTGTTGAAGGGAGGTTTTTGGAATCGGGGGTTCAAGCTGCCGCTGATGCTTGGCATTTGACAACCTTTGTAGGGAGGTGGCGGCGGCAAACCCCAGGCAAACCATACCGACGCAGACAATAGCCATTGCGCCAATGTAGGAATAGGGAAATCCCTGCAAGCAGTCGGGCATCGACAAAGACTCAGCTAGAAGAGTCAAGGCAACCAGAGAAATTTCAACCATTGGGATTCAATACCATTGCAGTGAGGGCAATCTCCTGCTAGCCACATCTATCATCCAGGAGAAATATCATAAGGATGGTCATTATATTGACATTAAGGTAGATCTCTGAAGAGAAGATAGGTCAGTGAAGAAAAGATTCATAAATCACGTTTTTCTTCAAAGAAGAAAAAATTAGCTATGAAAATTTTTACTCAAATTTTTACTCGGAAAGGATTGCACGAGCCTAGAGTTCCACTAATTTCACCTTTCTATCATGATTTTTATCGTTAGACTGGGGCTTCGGTACTCCTGAAAGGGTGGGCTTCAATGTTGGCTGAATCTTTAACAATCAGGCATTCCACTGTGTTTCCTATGCGATCGATCTAGAAAAAAATGATAAAGCTCCTGTTAAAGCTATTGACTCAGTCCGGATGGCTGCTTAGCGGATTGATGCTAACCTTGGCGCTACTCTATCAGCAGTTTGAGCCGCAGCCAACGATCGCCCAAACTAACCTGGCTCAATCTACGACTCAGCTCGAATCAAGAGTGTCGCGGCTAGAGTCAGAAAATACGACCTTGCGATCGCAGATTAGCCAACTGCAAAACAGCGTGTCACGGCTGAGCAGAAATACAGGCGTTGAGCTTCCGCCAGCGCCCATTTCCACTTCAGTCAGTGGTTCAGGCTTAGCCGATGATCCTGTCTTTAAACGGTTGGCAACCTTGGTCATTGAACTCAAAGAGCGGGTCGTAGCCGTAGAGGAGGAGCTATCTAGCTTAGGCAGATCAACTGCGCCACGCTAGTCAATTCAGGCTTACCTTTTTGCAGAAAGTAATTCCACAGATTTAGCATTTTTTTACAGCTTTAGCCGTGATCCATGTCCGATATCCCGCTTGCTCCCTGGCGATCGCCCCTAGCGCGGGCTTTACATCGCAATCGATCATTAGTTTATGCCCGCTATGTGCAGTTGGCGACAGTACGATCGGATGGACGCCCTGCCAATCGCACCGTTGTTTTTCGGGGATTTCTAGAACTGACCAATCAGCTTAAATTTATCGCTGACACCCGTAGCCAAAAAATAGACCAGATCTGGGTTCAGCCCTGGGGAGAAGTCTGTTGGTATTTTCCAAAGACCCGTGAGCAATTTCGGCTGCTGGGGACATTAGAAGCTGTTGCGGCAGAACATCCAAATCATGCGCTTCTTCAGGCTCGCCGAAACCTTTGGCGTGAACTCTCAGATGCTGCAAGAGTCCAATTTGCTTGGGCAGAGCCAGGAATTGCGCGATCGGAGACTGTGGCATCGGAGACTGTGGCGATCGAGATCTCACCGCCCGATGCAGCAGAGCCATTGCCCAATTTTTGTCTGCTGCTGCTGAATCCAACACAGGTTGATCATTTAGAGCTACGGGGTGATCCTCAAAATCGCTACTTTTACTCAAAAGATAGTGAGGCAGGGCGTGAAGCATGGGCGGTTCAAACCATTAACCCTTGAAAATCGCAAAAGCAATTCCTGCAGCTCTAGCCCTATGTGCAATAAAAAAGGGACTGAAATGTTCAGCCCTTTTTTATTGCCTTAAGCATTAACTTAAGGCTATGACTCAAAGCTTAAATCAGCTTGAGGTTAGGATATTCCGCCAGAACATCATCTGAGGTGAGGGTATCTCCTTCGGCCTGAGGCGTCCAGAGAATCTCAACCGCCATCAGGTTTTCACTGGGAACTGAACCAATCTGTCCAAGTGCCTGACGCAAGTCTTGAGTGCTGTTGATAGGCGGCAGAACCAATTTGCCCTGAGTCGCAACGAGCAGCGTAACCACGATATATTCACCCGGAGCCGTTTCCACCAACTCCCCACCTGCGGCAGGCAACGCAGCCGTTTCAGCTTGCTTCAGAACGTTGTTGACGTTAGACAAGGTTTCAGCAGTAAACTTACTGCGCTCTGACAAAGCCAATCGATTGAACTGGTTTTCAGCCGCTTCTAGCTTGGTCTGTTGGGTTTCGCCACCTGCATAGATCCAATACTCAGGGTGACGCATCAAAGCCAAGGTCGATTCTTGTAACACCTGAGCCAAACCCGCAGAGGTATTTGTGTCAGCGCGATTGGCAATATTGTTCAGGTCAGATTGTAAACCCCTAGCCTCAGACAGCAAGCCAACCTGCACTCTAGCCACTGAGACGTTTGGAGATGCGCCATATCCTAAATCTTCTCCAGATTGAGCCGATCGAAAGCTACGAACCAAGAAGGCCGCGATCGCCATGAAAATCAAAATGGAGAACAAGCCGCCGCCACCCATGATGAACGGGTAAGGCATGATGAACGGTAGACCAAAGCCGCCGCCCGGATAGTAGCCACCCGACGGAGCGGGTCTGTAAGTCCGGGTAGGGGAAGGCATTGAGCGAGCAGGCGCTCTAAAACTGCCACCGCCGATCCTGCCACCACTCCTAGCCGCCAATGCCCCATCTGCCTGACTCAGCACTAGGGAAATCACCAAGCCCACTATTAGTAATGGCTTAATAAAAGATTTGATCAACGCAGTTAATTTTTTTTGCATATGACGTGCCGTCTAAATTTTACGAGAGGTGAGATCAGTTGCGATTGGGTTGCGACTGGAGGGTGTTCTAACCCGATAACGTAAACAATCGTTACAAACTCTCGACTTCTCTAGTTTACCGTCCTGGCAACCGACTCACTAGAAACCTTAAGGGAGATTTCAGCCGAGTTTTTGGCGGATAACCGAACTGAGCCAACCTGAATTGGACTGGTGAGCCGCATCCTGCACCCAGTCAGGGATCGCCTAAGAGCTTGACCCGTAAGACATCACCCTGAGCCGCCGCCTACGATCGTAACGATCTCTAAGCGATCACCTTCTTGAATTTCGGTAGTTTGCCAAAACTGGCGGTGTAAAATCTCGCCATTGTATTCTACCGCTACCAAACGTGGGTTCATGCCAAGCTGCTCCAAGAGTTGAGGGAGCTGAGTTTGACAAGCGCATTGGTGGCGATCGCCATTGACTTGAATGGTTACTTGAGTGGTTCCTTGACCTGTCACTAGAGCTATTCCCTGGATCTTCCTTAATCTATCTCTCAGCTATCCGTTATGAGGATTGAATCAACCCCAAATTCCTTACCCTTCAACGTTGGTTTTGCCCCTCATCTTCTCGACCTGCTGAAGCTTTGACATAAAAACCTGCGTACTGAGGGTTGGCTGCTCCGCTTCCATAATGGCGCGCACCACAGAAATGCGATCGGCACCTGCCGCCATCACTTCCGGCAAATTTTCGGCGTCAATGCCGCCAATAGCAAACCAGGGAATTGAAGAATGCTCAGCAGCGTAGCGCACATAGTCCAACCCTGCGGCAGGTCTACCTACTTTGGTGGGTGTGGCATAGACAGGGCCTACCCCCACATAGTCTGCCCCCTCAGCGATCGCCCGCTTTAAATCATCAGGGCAGTGCGTCGAGCGGCCAATGAGCACGCGATCGCCCAAAATCTGCCGCGCTACGGCAATAGGGAGATCCTCTTGCCCCAAATGTACGCCATCTGCGCCGACTGCCAGCGCCAAATCAGGGCGATCGTTGACAATAAATAACGCCTCATATTGGTGGCACAGCTGCCTCAGATCTGTGGCTCTCGCGAGGCGCACTTGATCATCGGCTGTTTTGTCGCGATACTGCACCAGCGTTAAGCCACCCTTTAAAGCCGCTTCTACTGTTTCAAGTAATCGCTCGACGGGTGAGGTAACTAGATAGAGAGGCGATCGCTCCAGTTTTTGCAGCCGCTGAGCTAACGACTCCTGTTCTGACGACTTCTGAGCCTGGGTGAGATTGCTCTCTAGGGCATAGACGCGATAGCGCATCTGCTTACAGGCAGCGCCTAGCTCGGCTGAGTAGAGTTTGCCATATTCCTCCAATACCCGCAGGGCTTCCTGAACACGGCAGAGATTGACGCGCAAAACCTGGGCAACGCTCGATCGCTGCTCTTCTTGCGGATGAGACAGGGCAATACCCGGATCATTGGGGGTGTCTCTAGCTTGGCGCAAGTCGTCGGTATGCCAGCTAGCCAATTCTTGGCGCAACTGCTTGCATTCTTCTGTGAGCTGAGGGCTGTGGAGTCCAAAGCGACACCATTCTTCGATGATGCGTATGCCTTCGCGGGCGCGATCGAGATTTGCATCCAAAATGCGGCAGATCGAGGATTCTGAGTCCGTCAATTCTGAAAATCCAGTTTTTACCAGCTTTGAGAACACCGTGGATTTTGAAAATGTGGATTTTGAAAATCCTGTCTGGTGATCTGTTTCACCCATACCCATTCTTCTATTTGCCTGTTATTTTGCCGTTCTCTCTATCAGCTTACTTTGAGCCTTGCCCCCTACGCCTCGCAGGGCCAGGTTTTTGTGCAGCTTTGATTAAGTAGAACATCTGTCCATGCAAGTCAAAAAAATTCCCATTATTCAGGTTCAAGTGCGCTATTTTTCAGTAATATTGTCGGAACTGCTCCACATGTAGCGTCAATGTAGCTGGCTCTTGTCAGGTCACGCTACTTGGACAGTAGCTCTATCTCCAAATCTGGCAATTTCAATCTGGCAATGTTGGTGTCAGGATACTGTCATGCGTCTGATCCTTGCCTACAGTTTTCAATTTCGCTTTGTGGTTTCCGCCATTGCTCTCCAGACACTTGTCAGCCTAGCTTTGGGATGGACGGACAGCACGATCGCCCAAACCGTCCCGCAGCCCATTCTAGAAAATGGCGCTCCCTCGGCTCAGCTGGCAGCAACGCAAAAGCTGTTATATGTCAATTCCAGCACAGGCAATGACACTCAGGCGGACGGCAGTGAGTCTGCTCCTTTTCGTACCATTACCCAAGCGCTGGCGATCGCCCAGCCACAGACCATTATTTTGTTAGCGCCAGGCACCTACAGCGCTGAGACAGGAGAAGTTTTTCCGTTGGTGATGCAGCCCGATGTTACCCTCCAAGGTGATCCAACGACGGTAGGGCAAGGGTTTGTAATTCAGGGGGGAGGGCGCTTTCTCAGCCCCACATCAGCAGGTCAAAACATTGCCATGCTAGGAGCCAATCAAGCGGTTCTAATGGGCGTGACGCTGACCAATCCCAATCCGCGCGGCTATGGCCTCTGGGTCGAGTCGAGCAGTCCCGTTGTCTTAGCCAACACCTTCACAGGCAATACCCATGACGGCATCTCTACCGTCGGCAGCAGCGCACCTCTGATTCAGGGCAATGTCTTTGTGCGAAACGGAGCCAACGGCATCACCATCTTTGGCAACTCTCGCCCGCAAGTGCAGCAGAATGTCTTTGAAGAAACCGGATTTGGCATCAATATTTCTGAGAACGCGGCTCCTCTGATCCAAGAAAATCGCATTAGCCAAAACCGGATTGGCATCTTGGTACAGGAAAAGGCTCAGCCGATCATTCGGGGCAATTTGATTGAAGGCAGCCAGGAGGATGGCGTAGCGGCGATCGCTCAGTCTCTCCCCAATCTAGGTACCGTCGCAGAACCGGGAAATAATACCTTCATGCGCAACAGTCGCTATGACATCAACGCTTCTGCGAATCGACAGATCATTTCAGCGGTAGGCAATCCCATGCTGAGCGATCGCATCACGGGCAGAGTCGATGTGGAGGGAGCGCTATCTGGCTCTAATGCGGTAATGGTCGCCTCAGTTGCCGATCAAATTCCGGTTACGCCCCGCGCGGCTGCGATTTTGATTAATCAACTGCCGCCCACCCAGCCTACCCGCTCATCACAACTTAGCTCAACCCCTCAAGCCTCATTGGTTTCAGTTCGTCAACCTTCACGGCCTTCAGGCGCGATCGACATTCCGGTGCCCCTACCCACCGGATCGGCTCCAATGCCTGCACGTCAGACTTCTGGGGCTGCTGCCGTCTCAATCCCGGCTCAATCGGCTGCCGCAATTCGCATTCCGGTGCCGCTGCCAGCCCAAAGCTCGCGCCCTCAAACGCCTCCACATGATTCAACATCTTCTCCTATTGCACAGGTCGATCTGCTGCCAGTCCCCAGTGAGCAAGTGCCTGTCGGTAATATTGGAGATTTGCCCACCGTTAACGTCCTGAGTGACCCGACTGGGGGCGATCGCACCGCTTTTACTAGCCGTCCAGCAACGCCCCTAAAGTACCGTGTTTTAGTCGAAGCCGATAGCGATCGCATCCAGAAGCTCGTGCAATCTGTTGTGCCTAATGCTTTTTTGATTCGCGAACAGGGGCGATCGCTAATGCAAATCGGCGCATTTAGCAGCCGCGACAATGCCGAGTCTGCTGTAGAAATGCTCGATCAAAACGGCTTGAGAGGCGAGATTGAAGATTTTGAATAGCGTTGCGCTCTGGTCAATAAGGATGCTGTATTTTGTAATGGCCTAGAGCACACCTCATCAAACAGGCAGCATTGTAAGCAGGTGAAAGTAGGCGTCAGAATGGGCATCAGAGTAGGATAGTGGGTAACGGCCTATCCGCCGCTGCCCAGACGCACAGCGTCTGCGTCAGCTCTACCCGGCTGAAATACAGTTTGTTGGGTCATGATCAGCAGAAATGAATCCTTTTCGCGCACTTTCATGTGCCTGAGTTTCGCCACGGCTGCGCTGCTGGTTTTTGTGCAGTTACAAGGGCTTTTGGCGCAGTCTCAGAAAAAATCTGCGGCCATGCCCGCCTCATCATTCATTGCATTTCCCGATCGCCCTCCTACAGATAGCTCATCTGGAAACCCACAGACTTTCTCGCAAGCCAGCATAGACGCAAACTCCCAGGCAATCGCCCTGCTGCCCGGACTAGCGCCCAACTTGCAAATTGCTCTCAACCCCAATCCTTTGGCAAAACGTTCTGGATTAATTGTCGATTTAAGCGATCGCCAAGTTTATTTGTTTCAGGATGGCGCTCAGATTGCTAACTATGAGATTGCTATTGGACAAGCCGGATGGGAAACACCCACAGGTCAGTTTCGGGTAATTCACTTGCAAGCTGATCCGGTCTGGCAACACCCGTTTACGGGAGAAGTGTTTCCCCCAGGAGTCAGCAATCCTCTAGGGAGCCGCTGGATTGGCTTCTGGACAGATGGACAACACCAAATTGGTCTGCATGGAACCAACCAAGACGACTTGATCGGTCAGGCCGTTTCGCATGGCTGCATCCGCTTGCGCGATGCTGACATTCAGGCGGTTTATGCCCAAGTGGCGATCGGCACTTCTATCTTGATTCGTCCCTAAGTTGGCGATCGCCCTAAGCCACCAAGGTCAGAATTTGGTCGGCTAGGGTTAGCGGGTCAAACGGTTTGATGATAACGCCTGCCATCCCCAACTGCGTAAACTGAGAGCCTTCAGAGGTCGTCAGTTTGGCCGTTAGCAACAGCACAGGAATCGGCTGAGTTACTGGATTAAGCTGGAGTTGCTGGAAGGTTTCTAATCCATCCATGTCAGGCATCATTAGATCCAGAAGGATGACATCGGGGCGGTCGGCAGCAGCGATCGCCAAGCCTACAGAACCAGAACTTGCGGCTGAAACGCGCCAGTGCCGCGTGACTTCTAGACAAACCTGAGTCGAGCGGCGAATCAGCTCGTCGTCGTCAATAACTAAAATATGATGAATTGACATAACTAGTTAACTTGACGGTTAACTCGACGAGTTCGCAAGATGCTTTAAAGGCTCGCCCTGTCCTGAATGTTTGGATTAGCGCTTGGACTCAGGCCGCCTACTCGATTCGTTTACTCAGGCAGGCTGACTTAGGCAGGCTTACTCAGGCAATTTGTATTGCCCCACAATTTTCTTGGCGTACTCTGGCACATGAGCCTCCAACTTTTCGGGATAGTCGCGCTGCACGTATAGGTAGTTGCGCGTGAAGTGAGAGTCGATCGAGAAGCGGGCATATTCCAATCCTTTAGGCCCAATTTTTTCGATGACTACACCCATGAGCTGCGCCGCCCACATGGGCAAAGTCACGCCTTTGTCGTAGGCCGGAATGCTCTGCTGTACTGCATTTTTGCGATCGCCTTTCGACATTACGGGCTGAGTCTCGATCTGATCCATTGCCAGATCAAGCATCTCTTGGCCGCGATCGTTTCGCACTACAATCCACTGCCAGCCAAAAGGCGCACCCATGTAGCCCACTACCAAATCCGCCAAAGAATTGACGTAATCGAAACAACTCATGCAGGATGGCGCAAAAACATCCTTGAGCTGATTTGTTTTTAGCCCAAAGAAAGGCACAGTCTCAGTCGAGCCATCTTCATGCTTGAAATGCACCCGAAAATCCTGCATGAACTCATAGTGCACAACAGTAGAAGGCGATCGGCTAGTCGTATCTAAAAACTTTTGTAGCCCTGCCCGCGTCACATTATCGACACAGGGAGTGCCCAAAACATAGAGCTTTTCTAAGCCTAGTTCTTTCTCAACAGCTCGCAGCGCCTGAATTTGGCAGCCAACTCCAATCACGAGCAATCGCTTCATGCCCGACTGCTCAATCTGCTCTAGCACTGACAAATTGGGCGAGAGAGTTGGCTTGTTGACCCGTGCCGCCAAAATTTCTTCGGGAGTGCGGGCAATGATGGGCATCGGCTGAAACCGATCTTCTGCAGTATTTTGGACGCAAACCACGCCCTCGACCAGGCCGCGATTTAGCATTTCAATGGCGATCGAGCTAACAATCCCAGTCCATTGCGCCCCGGCGATCGGCTCGGTTTTGCGCGCCGCCATCATGGTTTGGCTCACGCCAAAGTACCAATCCTCTTCACTGTCCAGATCACGGCTACGTCCGTGGGTTTGGGCTTCTAGCTCCGGAATTTGTTGATTTAAGAAAGCGCAGGCTTCTTTGACATAGTGAACGTAGTAGGTGTCACAGAGTCCGCACTCGCTACAGAGATCTTTGGCAGGGCGACGACTGCCGGGCTTCAGCGCTTTGGCTTTCTGGTGACTTGTCTTGTGGCTGGCCAAATCACGGGGAAAATCAGGTCGGGAATCAGGCAGTGCTGAGGTCATTGCAGTAAAAAAGGGTGAGCGATCGTCTCCTGTTTATATGATCACAATACCGCAATCAGGGAAGGGAGGGCTGAGGTTCAAGGGTGATTGCCCGATAGATCAGCTTGCCCAATTTGCAGAGCTTGCCTAATTTGCAGAGCTTGCCTAATTTTGTATCAGCGTAGAGAATATCACCCCATTCCGCCCGAATGAACCAGGACAGGTTAGGATTATATGATCATCAAATCTTAATCCCAAACTACCTGACATTGAGGCGATTTGATAGCACTTCTCAAGGCTGACTTTTCCCAAGTTGATCACTTTCCGGCTCGTGAGTATCGGCTAGCGAATGGACTCACGCTCATTCACCAACAGGTTCCAGCTTCACCCGCCGTCATGGTTGATGTGTGGGTAAAAGCAGGGGCGATCGCTGAGCTTGAGGCCTGGTCGGGCATGGCGCACTTTTTAGAGCACATGATCTTTAAGGGAACCGGTCGGCTCCCCCCCGGAAAGTTTGATCAAATCATCGAAAATCGAGGCGGGCTGACCAATGCTGCCACGAGTCATGACTATGCCCATTACTACATCAATACGGCAGCTTCTGACTTGTCGGATACTTTGCCTTGTCTGGCTGAGCTGTTGATTAATGCCGCCATTCCAGATGAAGAATTTGCGCTGGAGCGGGAGGTCGTCCTCGAAGAAATTCGTCAGTCGCAGGATGATCCAGATGGGCTAGGCTTTCAGGCTTTGATGGAAACGATCTATCAACGGCATCCTTATGGTCGTCCGGTGTTGGGTAGCCCTGAGGCTTTAATGGCACTATCGCCTCAAGAAATGCGCTGCTTTCATCGCGCTCACTATCAACCTGAGAACATGACGGTGGTTGTCGTTGGCGATGTGGCTTGGGAATCCGCTCTAGAGCTAGTCGATCAGTCCTTTAACTTCACCTTACCTGCCGTCTGTCCCAAGCCAGAAATTTTGGCAGAACCGCCGCTGACGCAAATTCGGCGGCAAGAGCTATGTTTACCCCGCCTAGAGCAAGCCCGTCTAATGATGGCTTGGACAGGGCCAGGGGTAGAAGACATACGAAGCGCTTACGGACTAGATCTGCTTTCGGTGCTGCTAGCGGGCGGAAGAACGGCACGACTGGTTCGAGAGCTACGAGAAGAGCGGCAATTGGTACAAGATATTGGCGGTGGTTTTTCACTTCAGCGTCACTCTAGCCTGTTCACGCTGACGGCATGGTTGGAGCCACAGTATTTAGCGCAGGTAGAGGCCATTATTGGCGATCGTCTCTCTGAGCTAGCGGCTGTCCCAGTCAGCGAAGTGGAGCTAAATCGCTACAAACGGCTGCTGTGCAACGACTACGCTTTCTCGACCGAGACTGCTAGCCAGATTGCAGGACTGTATGGCTACTACAACACAATTGCCCAAGCCCATCTAGCAATTCGCTATCCTGAAGTGATTCAGTCTTTTCAGCCTGAAGAATTGCGGCAGCTTGCCAGCCAATATCTTTCGCCTCTGCGCTACGCAGCCACAGTGCTGATACCAGAGGGCTAACACGTCAGTTTGTTTCAAGCCATCCATCCCCTCATTAACTCATGCCTGTAAAGCATAGCGTCGCTCACTTGCTGCAAAATCGCACCGTTCATCGCGCTGTTTTAGAAAACGGAATTGTTGTGCTGGCTGTAGAAAACCCAGCCGCCGATATCGTGGCAGGTCGTATCTTTATTCAGGCAGGCAGTCGCTATGAGTCGCCAGAGCAGGCTGGGCTGTCTCACCTGATGGCCTCTGTGATTACCAAGGGCACCGATCGCCTCTCTTCCCAAGAAATAGCCGAGCAGGTAGAGTCGGTCGGGGCAAGTCTGGGAGCCGATGCAGCTTCGGATTACTGCCTCATGAGCCTGAAGACCGTCTCTGCCGACTTTGCCGAGATGCT
Organism: Oscillatoriophycideae cyanobacterium NC_groundwater_1537_Pr4_S-0.65um_50_18; assembly: GCA_016208305.1. Taxonomy (GTDB): domain Bacteria; phylum Cyanobacteriota; class Cyanobacteriia; order Elainellales; family Elainellaceae; genus Drouetiella. The sequence continues at coordinate 850,457 of JACQYI010000006.1, forward strand.
AGAACTCATGGCAGAAGTCATGCGATCGCCCGCTTTTCCTGAAGCCGAAGTAGAGCTAGAGCGTCGCTTGACCCTGCAAGGCATTCGTTCTATGCAGGAACAGCCGTTTGCAGTTGCTAACAGCCAACTCCGCCAAACTCTATATCAAAACCATCCCTATGCATTGCCCAGTCTAGGTACCGAAGAAACTGCGGCTAAGTTGACCCAAGCCGACTTACAGCGTTACCACCAAACCTACTTCCGTCCCGACAATCTGGTCTTTAGCATTGTTGGACGCATCGCCTCTGAGGAAGCCATTGCCCTCGTCGATCGCTTTTTTGGCGACTGGCAACCGCCACAGCAGGAAAACGGTCAGCCAGTGCCGCTGTCGATCCCCCATACTCCTACCTTAGCCTCTCACCCAGAGCGGGTCGTCACCGTGCAAGACACCCAACAGGCGATCGTCATGTTGGGCTACCTGGCCGTGGCGGTAGACAGTCCCGACCACATGGCGCTGAAGCTGTTGAATACTTACCTGGGTAATGGTTTATCCAGTCGGCTGTTTGTCGAGCTGCGCGAAAAGCGCGGCTTGGCCTATGAGGTGTCGGCTTTCTATCCGACTCGGGCAGATGTATCGCACTTTGTGGCCTACATGGGCACGGCTCCTGATAATGCGGCGATCGCGCTGGATGGACTGCGCCACGAGGTCGATCGGCTTCGCACAACCCCGCTGACTGCGGAGGAACTGCAATCTGCCAAAAATAAGCTGCTGGGGCAATATGCCTTAGGCAAACAAACCAATGCCCAAATAGCTCAAATCTTTGGCTGGTACGAAACGTTAGGTCTGGGCATTGCCTTCGATGAACAGTTTCAGCAGCAGGTTGCCGATGTCACGGTAGAAACCGCCCAAGCCGTAGCAGAACGGTATTTCGTTGAGCCATATGTGTCGTTGGTTGGCTCCGAAAAAGCAGTAGAGCTGGCGGCAGCTGCAATCTAAGCGGTTTAAACCAGTGAGCTTTTCAAGTTTTTGGCGCTCTGCGTACCCAAAATCCTGAAAAGCTCAATATGAATCTAATAGGTTAGGACAGGTTATGTTTTGAAAGCCGCGCGTAGCGCGGCTTTCAAAACATAACCCATTTGGATCTAAGCGCGTAGCGCTATGTCAAAGCCTGCGGTTAGGACTTCAAGCCGATCCCTTCGTAGTTCGCCACGCTAGTTTTATCTAGCATCCGGCGACCGTCAATCACCAGCGGCGGGTTTTCCAGTCCAGCAATCAGCGCCGGAATTTCCTGGAAATGCTGCCAGCGGGTCATGACCAGAATGGCAGAGACTCCTGCGATCGCTTCCTTCAGGTCATCTCGGAAATCTACAGCTGTGCCAAACACCTTCTCGGCTTCGTGACGGGCGATCGGATCATAGGAGGTGACGATCGCCTTTTCATCCAGCAGAGTTTGAGTAACGGGCAGCGCCGGAGATTCGCGGATGTCGTCGGTTCCGGGCTTAAAGGCCATGCCTAAGACAGCCACTTTCGCACCCTCCAGAGTCGGGATATGCTTTTTCAGCATTTCGATCATCTTTTCAGGCTGGTTGGCGTTGACTTCAATCACCGATTCCAGCAGGTTCATCGGGCTACCCGCCTTGTTGCCGTAAGCGATCAGCGCCTTCACGTCTTTAGGGAAGCAGCTGCCACCAAAGCCACAGCCTGCCGCCAGATAGGTAATGAAGGAGGGAAAAATCCGCTCGCCTGTTTCCAAAATCGGCGTAAACCGCTTGTCTAGATGCACGCCATGCATCGCTTCTGTCACATCTACGCCCACCGTGGCGCAGAGGTTGCCGATTTCGTTGGAAAAAGAAATCAAGGTTGCCAGCAGCGAATTGGCCGTGTATTTGATCATCTCGGCAGTCTTGGTGTTGGTGCGGATTTTGTCCACCCCTTCAAACACCGCATAGAGTTCCGCTAGCGCATCTTGACTGCGGGTATCAATGCCGCCCAAGACGATGCGATCGGGGTACATAAAGTCAGGAATCGCCTCGCCTTCCTTCAGGAATTCGGGGTTCATGCCCACACCAAAATCTGCGCCCGCCTTTTTGCCGGAGGCTTGCTCCAGAATCGGCAGCACCACTTCATCGGAAGTACCGGGAACGACGGTGCTCTTGACGATGACAACGTGATACCCGTCTTTGTCCTTTAGCACAGTGCCGATTTGCTCAGCCACTAGCTTGATGTACTTGAGATCGATCTCGTTGCCATCAAACGGCGTACCCACTGCAATCAGCGAAATATCGGTGTCCATCACGGCCTGACGCAAATCGGTGGTTGCCACCAAATTCGTGCCAATGTTCTTCTGCAACAGCTCTTCTAGTCCAGCTTCATAGATCGGCGGAATGCCCTTGTTGATTTGATCGACCTTCGCGCGATCGACATCCACACAAATCACCTGATGTCCTTTTTCCGACAGGCAAACGCCCGACACCAAACCCACATAGCCCGTTCCAACAACTGATACCTTCATGGTTTATGCATCCTCCGCAACTTGATTGTCTTGATACCAGATCAGCGATCGCCGTAGACCTTCATCCGGCACAATGCAGGGGTCGTAGCCTAGCTCAGTCCGTGCTTTGGTGATGATGGGACAGCGGCGATTAGGGTTGTCTACCAAATAAGCTTTGTCATCGCTTTCTTGACGAATCACCTTTCCGGTGTAACCAAACAGCTCGGTAGCCAGTTCTACCACTTTGTCAGCCAGCGTCGCCATTGAAATTTCTGGGGTTTCAATGCCGATGTTGTAGGCTTCGCCTGCACGACCCACCACCAAGATCTTGTAATAGCCGACGATCGCGTCTGCAATGTAGCAGAAGGTGCGAGTGGGCGATCCATCCGACAGCATGACGATATCGCGTCCAGAGAGGACATCCCGCGCAAAATCGGGCAAGACGCGCTTGTCGGTAATCTTTAGACCTGGCCCATAGTTGTTGAAGGGGCGGGCGATTTTAATGGGCAAGTCGTACTGTTCGGCAAAGTTGACGCAGAGGGTTTCGCCATAGCGCTTCGATTCGTCATAGCAAGCCCGAGGGCCAGTGCAAGAGACATTACCGCGATAGGTTTCGGGGGTAGGAATGCTCTCAGGAGTCGGATCGCCGTAGATCTCGCTCGTAGAGTAGAACAGGAAGCCTTCTACGGGTTTGCCTGCATCTTTATGCTGCTTACAGTACTCCAAGAGCGTCCGCAGTCCGTTGACGTTGGCATCCATTGTCTCGATCGGATATTTGCGGTAGTAGGTGGGAGAAGCGATCGACGCCGCATGGATGATGAACTGGAAGTCAGGGATATCTGCGGGCAGGGGATGGGTGATATCGTGCTTCTTGAGAATCAGATTCGGATCGCTCTCCAGATCGGTCAGCCACTCAGGAATACCCCGAATGTAGTTGTCGTAGACGGTGAGGGCGATCGGCTCTAGCCCTGAAATAGTGTTCCAGTACAGCACCGACTGCACCAGGTAGTAGCCGAGAAATCCAGCTCCACCGATGATCAGCAGGCTCTTGCCTGACATCTGGGTAAATTCGGCTTGCAGATTGCCGCAGATGTATTGCAAATCGGCATCAATTACGTCTTTCGCGGTTTTCATGAATCTCCTTACTTTGAATAATTTGCTCGAAAGTATGGGTAAGCAGGGGCAGCAGAAACTCAGGTGGGCAATGCTCACCGCTTTTCTCTCTTTATTTAGCCCAAGTTAGCCTCGAAATCCTCTAGTCGTTAGTCGGGCAAGGGTAGATGAGTGCATAGGTAAATGAAAAAACATATCCACCTATCCACCCAATCATCTATCCACCCATCCACCCTAAAACAATGAACCGACTCAAACGGTTACGGGAACTTTGACCGGGAAATAGGCATCCTGCTCGGCACGAAGCTTGTGTGCCCAAGTTCCGGTCGGCAGCTCCACATCGTCGTAGGTTAGCACCTGATCTTTAGCCACATCGCGCTTCAGGCGGCAGCCCTCTGCAAGACCCATCGGCAACAGGTTTTCAGCCCGAACCGTTTCATAGTTTTCGCACTGCCCATAGGTCATGTACCAGCCCAAACCATCCAGGGTTTCTCCCGCCTTTAGGTCAATTTTGGCGATCGTTACCACATCCACCACAGGCGCACCCAAAGGCGCAATCACGACATCGTTGAACAGCACCACCCGCGCTACCGATAGCGGCACCTCAAAAATCGTCAGGTGATAGGGCACATAGAAGCTATAGAGCTGTCCTTCACCCAGCTTGCCGTAGTTGAGGTAATGCTTTTGGTGGTCGTCTTGCGCTTCCGCAAAGACATACACGCCAGGGCTGGGCTTTGCTCCGACCACGTATTCCACAATGCCGCCCAGTGACCGCATTTGCTCAATGTCATACATGCCCGTCATCTCATCGACGTGACCTTTGTACTCAATGCCGATCATGCCGCGCTGGGCAACTTTCATGCCTGTGGCGTTACCGACGATCGCCTGCTCAAAGGAAATCTTGGTGCCATCTGCAAAGCTCGTCACCATATGCGGCGTTTGCCCCCACTGCTTGGCAAAGCTAGCTTGCGTTGTCGGGTTGCGGTAGCGGTCTTGCAAACCTTTGATATTGCCGCAGAGTAAGGGTTTCAGCCCAATACTCTTGACAAAACGATAGAGGTTCATTTCTACGCCGGGCTGATCGCCATCACATCCGGTCAGGATGACCCCAGCGCGATCGGCATAGACTTTCAGGATAGGCCCCACCGTTCCGTCTAGCTCCGCATTCATCAGCACCATGTGCTTCTTATGCTCGATCGCCATCATCGTCACCATCGCGCCATACTCGACGTGACCTGTAGCTTCGACTAAGCCTTCGATGCTCTCGCACTGGCACAACACTGCCGGATCATCTGTGATGGCGTACTGATTTTGAGCGATCGCATCTTCTAGTTCGCCAGCCGTTTTGACGACGCGCACTTCAGTTACCCCAGCCTGAGCATAGGTTTCCCGTGCGGCTTCCAGGGTGCGATTGCAAACTGCGGTCAGCCGCATCCCTGGCATATAGTTGACGACCTGATTCACAAGCCCTTTGCTCATGAAGCCAGCCCCAAACACTCCGATTTGCACAGGCTTACCTGCTTCGGCTCGGGCTTTGAGAGCGGTATCGACGATGATCATGCTTAAACTCCTGCTTTAACTGCGGGCATGAAAAAATTAAAGGCGAAAATTTAGACCCGATTAAACGAGCGCGATCGCTTCAAAGGGCGACCAGCTCAAGTCTTTCTCTGAGATTTCCGTCACGGGTAGCGGCCAAGCAATCCCAAAGGCCGGATCGTCATAGCGGAAACCGCGCTCGCATCCTGGCGTATAGAACTCGCCCACCTGATAAATGACCTCGGCTCCATCGGTCAGAGCTTGATAGCCATGACCAAATAGCTCTGGAATATAGAGCGATCGACGGTTCTCAGCCGATAGCTCTACGCCAATATGCTGTTGGTAGGTGGGTGAATCTGGGCGCAAATCAACAATCACGTCATAAATTGCGCCTTTGATGCAGCGAATAAACTTGGTTTCGCAAGCCGGAGGCACCTGATAATGCATTCCCCGTAGCGTCCCCGCCTTGTAGTTAAAGGACAGATTAGACTGAGCCACCATAGGCTTGAGTCCATGTGCCTCGAACTCCTGAGCGCAAAAGGCTCTGGCAAAGCCACCTCGATTGTCGCCTCGCACCTCCACATCCACAATGAAGGCACCTTTCAGCTTTGTTTCTGTAAATTGCATGAACTTGCTCCAGAAGGCAAATATCTAACCCAATAAACGCGATGTCTGCAAACCCAGCATTTGTGTACGCAAGGTTTTGCATCTGTCAGCGCTTACCAAACTTTCCAGGGTGCTTTATCGTTCTTCCATAACCCTTCCAGGTAGTTCTTATCGCGCAAAGTGTCCATTGGCTGCCAGAAGCCTTCATGCTTAAAAGCTGCAAGTTGACCATCATGAGCGATTTTTTGGAGCGGTTCCTGCTCCCACATTACGGAATCATCGGTAATGTAGTCGATTGCTTCTGGCTCTAACACAAAGTAACCCCCGTTAATCCAGGCTCCATCACCCTCAGGCTTTTCGTGGAATGAATCAATTTTGGTTTGCCCTTGTCCTAGGGAGATTGCGCCAAAACGTCCGGGAGGCTGCACGGCAGTCAACGTTGCCAGCGTACCTTGAGATTTATGAAATTCAATAAGTTTTGAAACATTGACGCTGCTGACTCCGTCTCCATAGGTGAAGCAGAAGGTGTCGCTGCCGATATGCTCTTTCACACGCTTCAGTCGTCCACCTGTCATTGTATTTTCGCCTGTATCTACCAGCGTTACCCGCCAAGGTTCAGCGTTTCCAGCGTGAATATTCATCTGATTAAAACGCATGTCAAAGGTAACATCTGACATGCGCAAAAAGTAGTTTGCAAAGAATTCTTTGATAACGTAACCTTTGTAGCCACAACAGATAATAAAATCATTTACACCGTGGGCTGAGTAGGTTTTCATAATGTGCCAGAGAATCGGCTGTCCGCCAATCTCTACCATGGGCTTAGGCTTGATTGTCGTTTCTTCGCTCAGACGTGTTCCTAGTCCACCAGCCAGTATTACTGCTTTCATGCACCAACCTCTACCCTTACAAAAAAACTACTTTTTGCCAATGAAACTGGACTTGCTCTACTAAATTATGGGAAGCCACCCTCAGAACTCCCTGAAAACTTTACCAAAACAACTTGAAAACTCAAGGCTTTGAAAACTCAAGGTTAAAGCTTTCAAGTTGCATTCCGATCGCGGCTTTAGAAAGCTAACAACTTCGACCCATCACCTTTAGGAAAGCCTAATATCATGGGTATCAAGTTTTCAAATCAAGAGCTTTACGCTCTTAATGTTGTCTAAACTCTTGCGAAATTAGCCATTAGATCTCAAGCGAATCAGCTGATAAAGATGTAAGTTTTCTGGCTCAATTCCAACACCATCCGGCAATAAACTAACCGTTGGGCAAAGATGAAGAATCAAGCGGGCATTTTCACCAAAGGCTTTGATATTGAGGCGATCGCTCACTACAAAATTAAAGAGTGATTCACCCACACAACGCCTTTGCTTTTTCCCCGAACCCAGCGCAAACTATTTCTTGACCTACAGAGAGACTAACAAGAAGTCCGTAAGTAAGCTGTAAAGGCAAAGTGAATAAACGGATTTGCTCTGTAAAAGCTGCGTGAAAAATTAATAAGCCTATAGGGCATATACGGGATTAAGCACCGTATAAAAAAATGCTGAGAGCAGGTATTTTAACTGACTATTTTCAGGCTGACTCGCTCCTAACCCAAAGCTTTATCGTCAAGTTTGGCTGGCATATTTTTTCAAGATACGCAAAAACACGGATGTAGATTTCTCTTACAATCCGCGTAATTAGATATATTTCTAATAGACTTTATCCTTTAATGAGGATGGCAGAAGACAAAGCCTCTGCCGAGCTAGCCCAAAATCTAATTGGCTCAAAATCTAACCTGTCATAAAGACTGATTAGAACAAGGTAAGCAAGATGGTTCCGCCATCTGCCAGGTTAGCTCAGGATATATAGCCTAACGTCAGGCTCTGCCTAATCTGCCGCTCCAGGAGATTTTATCGCGATGGCCAATCAAAAAGTCCTGATTATCGATGACAGCAAAACCGTCCGTATGCAGGTAAAGGACATGCTGCCCAAAGGTAACTTTGAAGTCCTAGAAGCGGTAGACGGTGTAGAAGGGCTAGAAATTGTCAGCCAGGAAAATCTCAGCTTGATCTTAGTCGATTTCTTCATGCCACGAATGAATGGCTGGGAAGTCGTCCAGAAGCTACAAGATAACCCCAGGCTAAAGAGCATTCCGGTGGTGCTGATGTCTGGGCGTAGAGAAGATGTTGAAAAAGCCGTACCTGATCAGTTTGGCTATTTTGAATTTGTGGGCAAGCCCTTTGAGCAACCTGCCTTAGTGCAAGCTATCAAATCAGCGATGGCAAAAGCTCGGAGCCGCCAGCAAGCCCTTCAGAAGTCTGCTGCCGCCGCAGGCGCTTCATCCACTGCTTTATCTAACGATGCAGCCGCTACTAAAAATCTTCAGCCAATAGCAGTTTCTGCACCTGCGCCATCCGTCAACCCTGAGATTCTGGCGCTACAGACTGAAGTCAAGGCACTCCGCAGTGAAAATATGCAGCTTAGAACCGACGTAGAGGGATTGAAGAAGCAGGTAGCACAAATCATGGCGTTCATTCGCCAAAAGATGAAGTAGAGTCAATTTGCTCCACCAACCTGGGTGGCATTTAAGCTACTTATCCTCGGTTTCCAGTCCAGCCACGATAACAGCGCAGATGCCAAAAGCTGCAACCAGAGGCATGGGACAGTCTAAGAGATAGGTAGAAGCGATCGCCACAACACTGGCACCGATCGCCGCCCAACATCCAACTTTCTCATGAATCGTCAAGCCATGCTCTTGTTTGATCATCTGGAGCGCTTGAGAAGGAATGGGCACAGGCATCACACCATTGGGTGGAAATGCCCAAAATTCATTGCGCCGCTCTACGAACGGTTCAGTCCAGCCATTCTCAAAGCACCAGTTTTCAATCCAAGTGAGGCAATAGTGATTCATAAGGCAATCTTTTTAGATATTAATTATTAGCGACTCATTAAACGTAAAGACAAAAGAAGCATTCGAGGCTAGGTAGGATAATCCCTAAAACAGCCTTGTAACTCACCTATGCGAAGGGCAAAAAATCCGTATCTATACAGACTACCAGAGACCTCCCAGGGTCAGGTTTGAGAGAAATTAAAGTTTACGCAATAGCCAATTGAGTTTAAGTTGAGTAAAGCGCGATCGCTGACCGCTGACTATGGTTCTTGCCAAAACTGGCTTGCAGAGCGCGCCTGAATCCGGCATGATTTTCAGCATCCGTCTCTATTTAGCACTTTGCATTCAGTTGGGTTGGGGGCTATTTTTTTAGAAGCCTTGCAGAGCATCGTTGATTCTTTCTGGCATCTCGCTCTTTACAGTAGACAGTCTTGCTATGAATAGCTTCGCTCGGAAGGATTTTTTCTTTTGTCTAGGAATTTGGTTAGCGATCGAAATTTTCTGCTTTGGACTACTGCCTCTGTTGCGCTTGGCAGAGCCTAACCCACCCATCGAAGTGTGGTTCAAAGCTAGCCTGATCGGCGGTATTGGAGGAGCTGCTTTAATTGCCTATGGCACGCACTTAGCCGCTTCTGCTATGGCAAAGGGCAAACCTCCAAGACGACCAATGAATTTGCTCATCTCGCTCTTGAGCTGGTTGGGTTTATTAGGAATTGCCTTTCCCTTGATGTTTGCCAGCGCTCAGGTTTTTGCTAAGTTGCTTACTTTAACAAAAATCTAAGGTGGCAGCTTGCCTCTACCCCTCAGAATGGCAGATATCGCTAGAGTTCATAAGCGCTAGGACGGGGATATTTTTGTGATTCTAAGGGGCTGGAGCGGCTGGAGCGGGGGTTTGTGGGGGCTGAGCCGGGGCAGGTTGAGCAGCCTGTTCGATTTGGGTTGTAAAATAAGCAACCTTGTAATTAAGCTGTTGGGCAATCTGAAGGGCTTGTCGAAAGGCAGCGATCGCCTGGTTCATATTGCCCGTGGCACGGTAGATTTGCCCCATCTGATCATAGGTATTGAGCCTGCCTAGCATGTTGTAGGACTGTTGCTGCACATCTAGCAGGAGCTGATAGACCACGATCGCATCCTCTGGACGATTTAAGGAGCGATAGAGAGCGGCCAGTCGCTCTAAAGCATCACTGGCCTGAGCATATTGTTGAACCGATCGCGCCGTAGCAAAAGCCTCCTGATAGCTGGGAGCCGCTAGATCGGGTCGTCCCATAGCGACATAGCTATCCCCCATGTCAATTTTGAGGAGCGGAATGGGCAAAAAGTTCTGCTGCTGTTTGTAGAGGTCAACGAGCTGCTGCTGCATAGCAACCGCTTGGGTTGGCTGACTATTTTGCTGATAGATATAAGCTAACTGCTTGAGATAGAGTTCTTCATTCGGACGATTGCCTTGCTCGCGAGCCATGACCAAGAGCTGTTCGTAGGCGGCGGCTGCATTAGGGTAGTCAAAGTAGGCAAGCTGCATTTCTGCCAGAGCCGTAAGAATTTGCTGCTCTAGCGCTTTTTTTTGCTGTTGGCGAGCCTCGATGAGGAGCTGATCGTATAGCGCTACGGCAGGAGTCCGAGCGCGCATGGTCTGGTACGCCTGAGCAATTTTGAGTAGGAGGTCATAGTCCACAGGAGTTTGAGCCTGTACCTGCTGCTGAATTTCTTGTAGCCGTGCCGTAATCACACGTACCTCTGTGGTTTCGCTTTGCCGCCATGCCACGTCACCCACGCGGCTGAGGGCTTTGACCTCTTCAGCCGTCCCCAAAAAACGCCGCAGCCTTAGCTCTCGGTTCCAAATGAGCAATGCACCCGGCAGATCTCCAGATTCGAGCTTGGCCAAACCCTGACGCTGCAATTCATCTAGAGCTGTTGTCAAAACCGCCTTTTCTGGGTCGCTGAGCGGCCGATCGACTACCATTTCGGGCAGCAGTGGATCAGGTTCAGTAATCTCTAGGGGGCTGGGCGGCAGCGCATCAGAGGGTTCCTCTGCGAGTGCAGGCAAACCGCAGCAGAGAAGGGCGATCGCCACCACGACGGCTCTGCAACCCCTGCCCCAATTACCCTGATGAATCGATCGCCCCACTTGAAAACTCATAGACCCGACATCCAAAGCGATAGAATTTAGCTGTTTTATATTTTCGCCAATTTCAATCCAGTTTCAGGGCATTTAGAAAAGTCTTAACGTGAAATAGTTTTAATGTGAAATAGGCGTTTGTGGGTCAGCCTAAGTCGATTATCCTAAAGTAGGGTCGATCCTGCCCACAGGATGCTTTTATGAAAGGTCAAGAAATACCAGCAAGGGTGAACAAAGCGTGAGAGTTTTGGTGGTTGGAAGCGGCGGACGAGAACACGCCCTTGTATGGAAGCTTTTGCAATCGCCGCGCATCCAGGAGGTTTTCTGTATTCCTGGCAATGGAGGCACGGCACAGCTCGATCGCTGTCGCAACATTGCTATGGGCGTTAGCGACTTCGAAGGCATTGCTCGTCTAGCGCTGGTTAACAATATTGGTTTGATTGTGGTTGGGCCAGAGGTTCCCTTAGCAGAAGGTATTACAGACTACTTGCAGCAGCAGCAGCTCATGGTGTTTGGCCCAACTCAGGCCGGTGCACAAGTTGAGTCCAGTAAGGCTTGGGCAAAAGCGTTGATGCAGGAAGCCAAGATTCCAACAGCCAAGGCAGCCGCGTTTACAGATGTTGACTTAGCCATTGCCTATGTCAAAGCTCAAGGTGCACCGATCGTCATTAAGGCAGATGGTTTAGCAGCCGGGAAAGGCGTAACGGTGGCAACAACGGTAGAGGAGGCGATCGCGGCCTTAGAAGCTAGCTTTGGCGGCCTCTTTGGAGCAGCAGGGCAGCAGGTAGTGATTGAAGAATATTTGGAAGGCCAGGAAGTCTCGATCCTAGCGGTCACTGATGGCTTAACGATCCGTCCACTGCTGCCAGCCCAAGATCACAAACAAATTGGCGAAGGGGATACCGGAAGCAATACGGGCGGTATGGGAGCCTATGCGCCTACCCCGATTGTATCTTCAGCGCTAATGGAGCAGATTCAAGTCGAGATTTTGGAGCCTGCGATCGCCACTCTGCGCGCCCGAGGCATTGACTATCGCGGTGTTCTCTATGCTGGACTCATGATTACCCCCCAGGGAGAGCCAAAGGTGATTGAGTTTAATAGCCGCTTTGGCGATCCCGAAACCCAAGTCATTCTGCCACTTTTGGAAACTCCCTTAGAAGAAGTGCTGCTGGCCTGCACGCAGCAGCGGTTAGAAGAGTTGGCACCCCTGGCTTGGAAAGCCGAAGCCGCCGCCTGTGTCGTCATCGCGTCGGGTGGCTATCCAGAAGCCTACAAAAAGGGGCATCCCATTCAGGGCATTGACCAAGCAGAGGCGACCGGGGCGATCGTCTTCCATGCCGGAACGAAGCTCAAGCAAGAGCAGCTCGTGAGTGACGGCGGACGTGTGCTAGCAGTAACAGCGCTCGGCAGCACCTTTGAGGCAGCGATCGCCCATGCTTACAAAGCAGTAGAACGCATCCAGTTTGCAGATTTGTACTACCGTAAAGACATTGGTCATCGGGTTTTAGGCAGTGAAGCCAGTTAAAGAGGTAAAGTATTTTTAAGTGACGTTAAATTAAGAAAAGTTAAAGTAAGCAACTTTGTTAGCCCTGCTGCTCAAAATTCGAGAAACGATCGCCCGTTGGTGGTCAGACTTTACCCTCCAGACTCGCCTGATGGCAGCGGCAACCTTAGTCGTTTCGCTGCTGATGAGCGGCCTGACTTTTTGGGCTGTCAATACCATCCAGCAAGATGCCCGCCTCAATGACACCCGTTTTGGGCGCGATCTAGGGCTTTTGCTTGCTGCTAACGTGGCTCCCTTAGTCAGCGAGAGCAACCGTACAGAGCTGGCTCGTTTTTCCCACAGCTTCTACGGCAGCACCTCCAGCGTTCGCTACATGATCTACGCCGACGAAGACGGTGAGATCTTTTTTGGCATCCCCTATTCAGAGTCTGAGGTTCAAAATTCTCTGACTATCCGTCGCCGGATTCAGCTACCTGAAAACTATGCCGAAAACGCCAATGAACCCATGGTGCGGCAACATATCACGCCCGATGGCGAGGTGACTGACGTATTTGTGCCGCTCAATCATGACGGCAGATATTTGGGGGTGATGGCGATCGGCATCAATCCCAACCCAACGGTAGTTGCCTCTTCTCACCTGACTCGCGATGTGACGATCGCCGTATTCATCTCTATTTGGGTCATGGTGATTCTAGGAGCTGTATTTAATGCGCTTATTATTACCAAACCCATTAAGGAGCTGCTGCTGGGAGTAAAAAATATTGCAGCCGGAAACTTCAGGCAGCGGGTCGATCTGCCAGTCCGAGGCGAGTTGGGAGAACTTATTCTCAACTTTAACGAAATGGCTGAGCGGCTAGAGAGCTACGACGAGCAAAATATTGATGAGCTGACTGCCGAAAAGGCCAAGCTAGAAACCTTGGTTTCAACGATCGCCGATGGGGCAGTTTTGTTGGATACCGACATGAACGTGATCCTCACCAACCCGACCGCTCAGCGAATTTTTGGCTGGGAAAGCCCAGAGGAGATCATTGGCAAAAATGTGCTGTATCACTTGACCGATGCTGTCAAGGTAGAATTGACCCGCCCCCTTTACCAGTTAGCCTCTGGCAATGCCTCAGACGAACTCAAGGATGGCGCAGAATACCGGATTACTATTCCTGAACCGATTAATCGCACGGTGCGAATTTTACTCAACACCGTTTTCGATCAGTATCGCGAGAATATTCGCGGCATCGCTATTACGGTGCAGGACATTACCCGCGAAGTTGAGCTAAACGAAGCTAAGAGCCAGTTCATTAGCAATGTCTCTCATGAGCTACGCACGCCTTTATTCAACATCAAGTCGTTTATTGAAACGCTGCATGAATACGGCGAAGATCTGACAGAAGTTGAAAAACGCGAGTTTTTGGAAACAGCCAACCGCGAAACCGATCGCCTCACCCGTTTAGTCAACGATGTTCTCGATTTGTCCAAGCTAGAGTCGCATCGTCGCTATAATCTTGAGCCTGTTGAAATTACTCAACCGATCGAGCAAACCTTGCGCACCCATCGCCTCAACGCCAAAGATAAAGGGATTGAGCTATTGCAAGAGGTTCAGCCCGACCTACCTTCTGTGTTGGGCAACTATGATCTGCTGCTGCAAGTGTTCTCAAACTTGGTTGGAAATGGGCTAAAGTTCACGCAGTCGGGCGGCTCTGTGATTATTCGAGCCTATGTTTTGGAAGCAGAAAGCGGCCATCATCTTCAGCCCACCCATGTCCGAATTGAGGTAGCTGATACGGGAATTGGTATTGACCCAGAGGATCAGCAGGCTATTTTCGATCGCTTCTTCCGAGTTGAGAACCGGGTACATACCCTTGAGGGCACCGGATTAGGGCTGTCGATCGTGCGCAACATTATCGAGAAGCACCATAGCCAAGTGCATTTGGTTAGCGAAGTGGGAGTAGGCACTACCTTCTGGTTTGACTTAGCGATTTACAAAGAAGGCGGATCTGGGTTTGATGAATTGCCGATCGCAGAAGCCATTGCCTCAGCAAAATCGACTAGCACCAGTTCTTAAAGTGCTCAGCAGGATTGCTAACAGAAGATTTTCAAAGGCTGTTCGCTCAATTACGTAATGCTGCCTGTCTCGCTGCCGTTGAATAGCTCAAAAATTTGTCGACAAAAAAGTTTTAGTTTTTCCTGCACCTCGTGTGTAGGCTCTGTAGAGCCGACAAACTGCCAGTCCTTGATGGTGGACAGTCGCCATTGCTCGCCCAGATGGGTAAACCCCGCTGCCTCTAGCCCGATTGCTCGGCGAGATTCTTCTAGAGCGTTACTGTAGAAGCGGATTTGCACCAAAATACTGCGGCTTTGAATCGAGCGACTCCAGCCAGGGAAATGAAAGCCAATATCGATAGAGTCAGGATCAATATGTTCTTTCGTATCAGGGTCGTTTGCCCAAGGTTTTAGGTCTGCCTTAGCATCGGCAAACTGCGCCTTAAACAGAGTCACGACAGCCGCAATTTTAGTTGCTAGCTCTAGACCGATCGCTTGCTCTGCTGCATTCACTCCAGTTACTCCTTCATCTTTTGTCACATTATGGGTGGATCACAGCAGGAATGGGCAGTACCGACTGATACGATTCAGACAAGTCCTGGACTATCAAGAAATTGCGAAAGAGTCAAGTAGGAGAAACCCCTTCTCTCAAGCATCGATCTCGAAAGAGACTATTCTAGAAGCCCTACAGAATCATAAAGAATTATTAATTTGAGGAATTTTGCAAAAAGATCGCGAAAATTACCGAGAGAGAATGGAAAAGGCTAAGCCAGAATAATAGCGAATCTTTATTCAAAGTTATGTCTTCCAATTCAGCCTCTCATCAAAGAGCCGATGACTCATTTGAGCAAATTGTGACTCGAATTTCACCCGATGCCAGAGCCACTTTTACAGCCGAACAGCTCAATTCACTGAAGTTGGCCTTTCGTCAGGTGAATTGGAAAAATCATCACCTCATTGACATTCGCTTCTCCATTCCGGTCTTTCATCGCAGTCTGTATGTAGTTTTTCTAGCAGGTCGAGATCGTCGCTCAGCGCAGAGGCGGCAGGGTAAACCCATCGATAGCCGCAAAGCGCTAACCAGGCTAGCAGCCTTTGTTCTGCTAATGATAGGAAGCCTAGGAGTCATCTACCAGGTGGTTCAGTTCACGCTTGCCGCATCTCAACGTGACAATGTCCACCCCACTGCAATTCCTTGGTTAGAAACTCAAGCCGCCTGTGAGCACACGGGAAGACTGTGGGAAGAGGGCACATGCTGGGACAGGGTACAAAGTCCAGATTTCTGAATATTATGCGGGTCTACTTGTGTATCAGATATATCTGAATCTACTTGTTGCTTAGGATGGCAAATTCAGAGGATGGCAGATTCAGAGAATCTCTCCAGCTAACTCATCCACAATTCTGATAAAAGTGCAAATTGAAACGCGCCTAAACTTTCTTGAAGAAAATAGGCGCATTTGTCTATGAGCCTTAATATCTAGCTTCAGCCCATGAGTGAAAATGGCTCTCCCCCCAGCAAAAGAGAGCACACTTCTCGTGCCGAGAATTCTGAGAACACTGTTACAAAGCTATATTAATAGCCCTTATTTTTCTAAGGATGCGTTAGCGTTAATCTATCCTTATTCAGGTACCAATTGGGATGGATCAATAGTCCGTCCTGGATTGGATACAAGCTAGGGGCAGGGTTGCAGTCTGGCTTTTGCCGCTACAGAGCTAAAGGCTGCGATCGCAATCTCAGAAAAATCTTAGATAGATCTCAGATTGAGCCTCGCATCAAACTTTTAGTTGCCGTCCGTTGTCAGGAGCAGATTCATGGTTATTGCCCATAAGCCCAGCACAAATCCCATTAGTGAAGGTTCTAGAGAAGAAGCATTAGTTCTCTGGTTTGAAGAAGTCGGTATTGCAGATATTCACTTAGTGGGTGGCAAGAATGCCTCACTAGGGGAAATGATTGGACAGTTGATGGCTCAAGGGGTAAATGTCCCAACGGGGTTTGCCACCACTGCCTATGCCTTTCGCTACTTCATCGAAAATGCGGGATTAGAGGCGCAACTACGACAGCTTCTATCTGATTTGGACGTCAATGATATCCCCAATTTGCAAGAGCGCGGTAAACAAGCGCGATCGCTGGTTTTGCATACGCCCTTTCCGCCAACGCTAGAGAATGCCATCACTACAGCCTATGCCCAGCTTTCTCAGCGCTACGGGGTTGAGCAGGGAGCAAACAATCTAGATGTGGCGGTTCGGTCTAGCGCGACCGCTGAAGACTTGCCCGATGCCAGCTTTGCAGGGCAGCAAGAAACCTATCTGAATATTCAAGGCGTGAGTGCGGTTCTGGAGGCTTGTCATCGCTGCTTTGCTTCGCTCTTTACCGATCGCGCCCTTTCCTACCGCGTGGCTCAAGGCTTTGACCACCTAGACGTAGCGCTGTCTGTGGGTGTCCAAAAAATGGTGCGATCGGACTTGGCTACGGCTGGGGTGATGTTTTCGATCGACACTGAAACGGGCTTCAAAAATGCGGCGCTGATTACCGCAGCCTATGGCTTAGGGGAAAACGTGGTGCAGGGTGCTGTAGTGCCAGATGAGTACTACGTCTTTAAGCCAACCCTCAAGACCGGATTTAAGCCGATTCTAGAGAAGCGGCTAGGCAGCAAAGATATGCGGATGGTGTATGACGAGGCAGGGGGCAAGCTGGTCAAAAATGTCCCCGTCGAGGAAAGCGATCGCCAAAAATTTGCCCTCAGCGATGAGGAAATCTTGACCTTGGCGCGCTGGGCTTGTGTGATTGAAGATCACTACTCCAGCGTGCATGGTGGCGAAACCCCCATGGATATGGAATGGGCAAAAGATGGACACACAGGCCAGCTATTTATTGTCCAGGCTCGCCCAGAAACCGTGCAGTCACGGAAGTCGGGCAATGTCTTGCGTACCTACAAGCTTAAGGATGCTCATCCCCCAGAGCCGCTGTTTATCGGTCGGGCTGTAGGCGACTTGATTGGTCAAGGTCAGGTGCGAATGCTGACAGATGTCGCTCGCCTAGATGAATTCCAAGCAGGGGAAATTTTGGTGGCCGACAAGACCGATCCCGATTGGGAGCCGATCATGAAAAAAGCTAGCGCCCTCGTTACGAAGCAGGGCGGACGAACCTGCCATGCGGCGATCATCGCGCGCGAGTTGGGCATTCCGGCTGTGGTGGGCTGCGGAGATGCGATCGACACCTTACATGATGGGCAGGAAATTACAGTTTCTTGTGCAGACAGTGACGAAGGCAAAATCTATGCCGGACTGCTGCCCTACGAAGTAGACGAGCTGCACTTAGACGACCTGCCTCAAATCCGTACCAAAATTTTGATGAATGTCGGCAATCCTCAGGAGGCGTTTTCGCTGGCGTCTTTACCCTCTAGTGGAGTAGGTCTAGCGCGATCGGAGTTCATTATTGCCAATCAGATCAAGATTCATCCGCTGGCGCTGATCCACTTTGACCAGCTCCGAGACAAGGGAGCGAAATGGGAAATCTCTCAACTGGCGGCAAACTACACCCACAAGCCTGATTTCTTCGTCGATAAGCTAGCTCAGGGGATTGGTAAGCTGGCAGCGGCTTTTTACCCCAATCCTGTTATTGTTCGTATGTCTGATCTGAAGAGCAACGAGTATGCTAACCTCATCGGCGGCCGACAGTTTGAGCCAGACGAAGAAAATCCCATGCTGGGTTGGCGAGGTGCCTCTCGCTACTATGACCCTAAATACAGTGAGGCTTTTGGGCTAGAGTGCAAGGCGATGAAGCGCGTCCGAGATGAGATGGGCTTGACCAATGCCATTCCCATGATTCCGTTTTGCCGCACCCCTGAGGAAGGGCGGAAGGTGCTAGCGGAAATGGCGAAAAACGGGCTGGTACAGGGGGAAAATGGCTTGCAGGTCTACGTAATGTGCGAACTGCCGAGCAACGTTATCCTAGCCGACGAATTCAGCGAAATCTTTGATGGTTTCTCAATCGGCTCCAATGATTTGACGCAGCTCACTTTAGGAGTCGATCGCGATTCCTCTTTAGTAGCCCATGTGTTTGATGAGCGCAGCGAAGCCGTCAAGACAATGGTGCGTGTCGTCATTCAAAAGGCCAAGGCTAAGGGGCGCAAGGTCGGCATTTGCGGTCAAGCACCTAGCGACTACCCAGAATTTGCTAAGTTCTTGGTAGAACAGGGCATTGATACCATTAGTCTCAACCCTGACTCTGTGGTGAAGACTTTACTGGCGATCGCCCAAACCGAGGGTGAGGTATTGACCTAAGCCTGATGATGACGGTCACATCACAACTTAGGAACGCACACAAAATAAAACCGAATAGTTTTTGGAAGTGCCGCGCTCCGCGCGGCACTTCCAAAAACTATTCCAGATTAGTTAATTTGCGATCCTTAACAAATAATCCAGAGGGGCTGCTCAGTCCTTGCCATAACTGCCATGAGGGCATCAATAGAAATCATGTGCCACATATCGTGGTACATGATTCGTGGCACATGAATTTTCACCTAAAATTAAGACAGAGCATGAGGAAGTCACCGTCTTTCCCGACAAACCCTTAAGGTATTAGTGAGATGTTTATCGTGTTGAAATAGGTTTCCATCCTGTTTTTTTGCACCTTAAGTAAGTTTCACAAAAAGTTAATTAAGCTACTGCACAATTTTTTGTGATAGATAATTGTGTAGCAGAGTGGACTTTTCCGGCAGCCTTGTCGGTCTAGAAAGGGTGGTGTCTATCAAAAGGCTGAATTAGGTTGATTCTAATTCGGCTTTGCTATGGCTATTGCGTAACCATGTTTCTGCCCCCTTTCTCATACAAGCCCATTGATCATCCACAAACTTCGCAACTCCAATAAAGGCTATAGGCAAAAGACAGCGCTGCTGCGACGTATTGTCGATCGCATCCGTACATCCCTAGAGCTTAATGTTATTCTCCAAGCCGTGTTAGACGAGGTGGCAACGCTGTTGCACCTCGATCGCTGTCTGTTCTTCTGGTACTTTCAAGACAGCCAGCACATTCAGGTTGTCTGTGAACACAGTAAGGATGGCCATCTTTGCTATGGGACAGAATATTCTCTAGCCGAGTTAGGAACAATTGCGCCTTGGGTGCAGGCAGGGGATGCCCACGTCAGTCTCGACCGCGTTACGCTTGAGATGTTGGGTGTATCGGTCAGTCTTTTGATCCCTGTTAACGGGGAAGAGGGAGCCAGCGGATTTATCGCCTGCTTGGGCGATCGGCAGCCGCGTTGGCGTACATCAGAAGTAGATTTCATGCAGGCGGTTGCCCAGTGCCTAGAAATCGCGATTAGACAAACTCAGCTTTATGAACAAACCTGCCAGCAAGCTCAACAGGAGCAGTTAATCAACCAAATTACGACGCTAACGCGCCAAAGCTTTGACCTCAATACCATCCTGACGACGGCGATCGCCCAGTTGCTAGAGGCGTTGGAGATCGATCGCTGTCTGGTGCATTTAATCGAAGACTCTAATGAAGCCTCTATTGCCAGGCTTCCTGGGGCAGAGGTTTTGCCCCCTGTCTCTCGGCGGCGGCATCTTTACGAAATCTGCCGTCCTCCCCTGGCTTCCTCAATTGATATCTTCAACACCCACGGGCCAATCACCCAATGGGTTATTCAGCATCGCGAGGCTGTAGCGATCGCTG
This sequence comes from Oscillatoriophycideae cyanobacterium NC_groundwater_1537_Pr4_S-0.65um_50_18, assembly GCA_016208305.1. Classification (GTDB taxonomy): domain Bacteria; phylum Cyanobacteriota; class Cyanobacteriia; order Elainellales; family Elainellaceae; genus Drouetiella. Next base: position 870,385 of record JACQYI010000006.1, read on the forward strand.
ACATCACTCAAGATCCGCGAATTGGCGCTTCTAACCCCGAATATGAGATGGCGCAAATCAAGTCTTCTTTGGTGGTTCCGGTGCAAGCCGATGAGCAGATCCATGCCATCCTTTATCTCAATCAGTGCTTTCAAACGCGCCGCTGGTCAAAGGGCGATCGCAAGCTTGCCCAAGCGGTTGCCGATCAGGTGGCTATTTCAATTCAGCAAGCGCATCTCTACGACCAAATGCAGCAACAGGCCAGCGCTAGCGCCACCCAAGCACGACATTTGGCTGAAGCCTTATACAATCTCCGGCAAACCCAGACTCAGCTCATCCACAGCGAGAAGATATCTAGCTTGGGGCAACTTGTCGCAGGGTTAGCCCATGAGATGAACAACCCGATTAGCTTTATCTATGGCAACATTCCCTACATTGAACGCTACATCGAAGATCTGGTGTTTTTGATGCAGTGCTACCAAACTCGCAATCCGCAAATTGCGGAAGAATGCCACGATATCGTTGGGGCGATTGACCTTGACTTTGTCATGCAAGACTTGCCGCGCACGCTCCATTCATTAAAAGTAGGCGCGACTCGCATTCGAGAAATTGTTCAATCTCTGCGGAGCTTTGCCCATGTCGATCAGACCCAGCGCTGCCCCGTTAATCTACATCAAGCGCTAGAACAAGCCCTGACTTCGTTGAGTTCTCAAATCCTGCCTGATATTCAGCTCGTGCGACAGTATGGCGAAATCTCGACTATTCTGGGCTATCCAGAACTCTTACATCAGGTACTGCTCAATGTGTTGATGAACGCGATCGAAGCCTTGAGTTCTCCTGGCAGTCCAGCTACAGAGCCAACACCTAAGCACATCACCATCACCACATGCCCTAGCTCAGATCTGGAAACGGCTGAACCTTGGGTTAGGTTGACGATCGCTGACAACGGCTGTGGTATTCCTGCCCATGTTCAGTCGAAAATCTTTGATCCCTTCTTTACCACCAAAGATGTAGGACAAGGCACAGGATTAGGGCTTGCCATTAGCTATCATGCGATCGTCAATCAGCATCAAGGGCGACTCAGTGTCCAGTCCGCCTCCCATCAAGGCACCGAGTGTATTATTGAACTTCCAGTAAAGCCTTCCAAAAATCCGTCCCGTCGGCACAGCCTGTTTTCTCAAGGCTCTGAAAACACCGTCGAGCAGCCGTTCAACTCAATTTCCCAGCCAATGCCACAACAGCCCTCAGCAGGCTTTAGCAAGGGGCAAGATGAAGGCTGAGCCATACAGCGCCTAGCCCTCACAGCACCTCAGCCAATAGGTTTTGAAGTCAGCACTAGCCGCAGTTTGGCATGGATCAAATTGAGCTGTGCCAACCCTAAATCAACCTCCCCTTCCAAAACGACTCCGGTGTTTAGAAGGCGATCGAGCAGTTCTAAAATCGTTGGGTTAGCCGAATTTGTGCCGGGATAGTAGCCACCCGCCTTGGGCAGCAGCGTGCCAATTTCTCCCAGATCAATATTTAGATCGGCGGGGTCTACCTCAAAAATATCGCAGAGATTAACGACCTGTTCTTCTAGCTTTCGCAGGCTTTCGGCAGCGCGATCGAGATCGGCGTCTTCCAGTTCTCCCGCCTCCATACGACGGATAACCTGGGCCTCCATGAGCTGACGCACTAGCTCTACCACTGTCAGCAGTAGCGGAGCCAACCCCTGATCTTTCAGAGAAGGCGTTATCGAATTCGGTATGACATCCAGTGGCGCATCAGAAGCATTCATACGTCCTACGATATCGCTTCTGCCAACAATTGACGGTAGTCCTCAAAGAGCAATGGTTTTTCGAGGAGCAATGGTTTTTTGAGAACAGGCAAAGCGCATCTCTCGACAAATCATTGCCTGATTCCACAACTCAATTTACATCCTGAAATTATGCTTCTTGGGCGGCTCGGAGCGATCGCAGTTCGGTTTCCAAGCTTTCGACACGCTCCAGGAGTTTCTGATTGACTTCTGTGAGCTGGCGAGATTGGGTACTGAGAAACGGATCGCTCTCCCACCAGTTGATGCCCATCTCTTTGGCCTTATCGACTGAGGAAATGAGCAGCCGAATCCGAATACTCAGCAGTTCTGTCGAGCCGACCGAAACAGAAATATCGCCTGCAATCACAATTCCTTTGTCTAGCACCCGCTCTAGCACATCTGCTAGGGTCGAGCCTTGCGTAGAGGTCGCAATTGTCCGGTTAGATTGGGTGGCAGAAGATAAGGTCATGGTAGGGGGCGTTAGAGGAGTGAGGGCAACTTATCCTAAGCGTTCAGCAATGGCGCTATTTTTTTCGAGGCTTCTGGGCGATCGCAAAAGCCGAGCCAGAAGTTTGAGGGGGAAAGTTCTCTACTGGGCTGTTGCTGCTGCCGCCAGATTCTTGGCTTTCAGCAGGCAACTCAAGGTCGCTTGAGCAATCATCTTCCACAACAGCAGTCAGCTCAAACTCAGCAGCGGGTTCTGCCTCGGCTGCTGCGCTTTTCGGGATGATGCGCGCTTGGGGAGCATGGTCAATGGCTAACCCTGAAGCCCCAACCTCGCTAGGACTTGCAGCAGCAATCGGCTCAGAAACAAGATGTCCCTGATTAACCTGATGAGACTGCATCACATCGGCTTGAATCATTTCATTGAAAATATTCCACAAAATGCTGGTCGCCTCATCGATAGGCAAACCCGCACGCGAAAGCAAAATATCCTGACAGACATCCCGAAATTCTGAATTTTCGGGCATGACTAAAATTTCATGCTCAAGACAAATCTTGGACAGCATGAGGGACGATCGCAGTCCAGAGGCTTTTTCATTTCCGGTACGTGTTCGAAAGGCTTTCACCAGACGGATGATAATCAGCGCACTTTCGCGATCGATTCCAGTTTTATGAACGGCAATCTCCTGCTGAGTCAGCTCATCTGGCTCAGGCATATTGATCGTCACAAGGCGATCGAGCAAAGCATCCTGAGTGGCATGCACACCACAATACTCTTCAGGATTAGACGTGAAGATCGCCCTAAAGTGGGGGCTGACGCGAATATACTCACTCCGATTGTTGTTGGGCGGCAGCACTAGCAGCTTTTCTTCTAGCGCCGATAGCAGAACATTGTTTACCTCTGGGCGAGAACGATTGAACTCGTCATAGACAAGCGTGAATCCCTCGCGGCAGGCTAGCGTCAGGCGAGAATCAACCCAATGCTGCCGCATTTCATCTTCAACCTTAACGACGCTGTGGATGTAGTTATCCACTACTTTTTTGCGGGTATAGCCCGTCTGGTTGCCAATCAAATCAGAGGTTTTAAACTCGTCATCCCCAAAAATCAGCATGATTGGCCGAGCCATGAGGTCGGCTAGGTGCAGAGCAAGGGTCGTTTTTCCGGTACCGGCTGCACCGCGCAAATGAACCGAATAGCCGGACTGTAAATAGCGAAAGGCGCGTAGGGCAACTCGCTCGACGGCGGGTGTAGCAACAAACTGTCGGGGGCTGGCTTTAAGAACAGTGGTCACAAACGGACTTCCTTATGAGTGAAGGGGGCAGAGGCTAGAAGTCAAACTTCCCAGATTGCAATTCAAAATCATCCATTGCTTTGCAGGCGATCGCTCTGCAAGAGATAAAGCCGATTGCGCTGAACGACCAGACCTTGTTTGATCAGCGATCGTAAAGCTTCAACGGCCTGAAATCGATTGATCCCGATCGCCGTCTCAATTTCTGTCAGACGCGCACCCTGCGTATGCTCAATGTGCTGATAAATCTGCTGTTCCAGGAGAGGCAACTCCTTTGTGGCAAAGGAGGGAACTGGCGTGAGCAGAGACATGGCTATGGGCACAGCGACAGGAACAGCTTCGACAGCGGCAGGCTGAGGGGGTGTTTCGGCTGGGCTGGCTGGCTGAGTGGGCACTATGGGCTGAAGTGCAATCGGCTTGACAGGACTTACAGCGGCTGGGACGGATGACGTAATTCTCGCTTGCGCACTTTTAGGCCGAGGAGCTGTGGTTGGCTGAGGAAGCGGCTGGGCATTAGGCTCTGTGCCAACCTTACCCCAAACCGATCGCCGCACATCTGCATAAATGGAGCGTAGCTCTGCCCGAAATTCTGCTAGCTGAGCAAACAGAGCTTCGGTTTCGGCAAGACGGCGATCGCGCCCCTCCTGAAGCTGCCGTTGAAGTTGCTGCGATTGAACTTGCCGGGACTGAGCCAGTTCACTCAAGTAAGTCTGCACTTCAAAATGCAGCACTTCAATGTAATTGCTCAACTCCTGCATCATTTCCATCTGGTTCTGGATACGCTCCTGATGATGGGCTTGCAGTTTGTCCTGAGTTTCGGTGCGCAAAAGCTGAATCTGCTGCTGCAAATTTTCTCGAAGTAGCGCTGTTGAATCAATCAGGCTAGTGTGAAACTCACCCAATTCCTGAAAAAGCTGCTGCGCCATCAGGGCGCGATCGGCAGTTTGCATCGACAGTATTTCTGCTGTTTGCTGCCGTAGAAGCTGAGTAGAGCGACAGAGCTGTTGCGTAAGCTGCATGGCTTGCTCTTGGCGCTGAAGGCTAACTTGCGAAAGAAAATCTTGAGTCTCTTGCTGGAGCTGCGCCTGAAATTGCTGGAGATTGTGTCGCAAGACGATCGCATTATCGTGGCGCGTTTGCTGAAAGCGATCGAGTTGGGCGCGAATCTGCTGTTGCCGCTGGGCTAGAGTCTGCTGGCGCTGCTGGCGCTGCTGTTGCCAAGAGGCTTGAAGAGAAGTTACAGGAGACATGGCAGGAAGAACGGGTGTAGAAAATGGGGTGAGGAAGTGCGGTGCCCTGAGCGCAAGTTCAATTTTTCGCTAGTCCGGCGTTCAAGTCCGGCATGTAGCCGGACTTGAATAAGGCCAAATGTTATGAAGCAGGTACGGCGGCTTGAGTGGTTAGACCTACAGCTTCGGCGTACTTCAAATAGGTTTCAACTGAAGCGATGACAACCCGCGCTTCAATGGATAGTAATTCAATACCTACCAAAGACACCCGAACCCAAGCATCAATCACAATACCCTTATCGAGAATGCGATCGACGACTTCAGCCAAACTAGAAGAGGAGTTAACTTTTTCGACAGCCATGATAAATTCCTATGTGTTTGTAATGAATATGAAACGCTAAATGTTCTGCTTTCCTCACAAGAAGAAATCTATGTAAGAAGAAATCCAGAAGCTGCGGTCTACACGACTAGAATAGGGACTTGTAAAGAGAGAAGGCGCTGGCGTAAACGCTGAAAATTTATCAATTTCTGATAAAGCACCTTGCAGAAGTCCGAAATTTCACTGAAGGCTGAGCCGCATTCTGATTAACAGAAATCTCAACAGAAGCGATCGCAAAACTGCTTGTTTTAAACTGTTTAACGAAGCTTGATCTGTAGATAAGCCAATCTTTCCCACACCTGAGAGATTGCTAACACGGGTATCCAAAATAGTTTTTTCAAATCGATTCAGCGAATTAACCGTGATGCTAAAAACCCTCCAGCGCCAATTTTTAAGTGACATCGGAGGGGTGCATTTAATTAAGTTATGTAAAGCTACGGAGCACAATGCTGCTTACAGCACTTCATGCCCTACAAGATTCAGACAGATGGGCTATGCTCAATTATTTTCTCTATTTCAGGCTCTCTTTCTATTCCAGGAAGATGATTTACATCGCTCTCGGTAAAGCTAGGACGAGTAGACTCAATTTTCCCCTGAAGCGCCATCGTCATGACGCGATAGAGCCGGGCAACTTCATGATCAATGTTGAACTCTTTCCCAACCTTGGCACGGCCTGCTGTACCCATGCGATTGCGGAATTCAGCGCTAGACAACAGCTTGGCAATGCGATCGCCTAACCCGATCGGGTCTCCAGGCGGCACGAGAAAGCCGCTGATGCCATCTTCAACCAGTTCACTCACGCCTGCAATTTGAGTCGCCACCACAGGCACGCCTGCTGCCATTGCCTCCATCAGCACGACAGGCACCCCTTCCGCAAAGCTAGACATCACGAAAATGTCCGTTTGCTGCATGTATTCCCGCACTTCAGCCTGTGACTGGTAGCCAACAAACTTAACGTTCGCTGTTAGCCCTAGCTGCGCTGTCTGCTGCTCTAGCTGGGCACGATCGGGCCCATCGCCCACCACCGTCAGGACAATATCAGGGTGCGATCGCTTCAGCGCCACTAGGCTTTCTAGCAAAATTGGCAATCCTTTCACAACTGCCAATCGCCCCACATAGAGGAGATTTTTGCCCATCCCTTGATGGTTGACCTGCTGGAACAGACTTGGCTCAACCCCGCAGTGAATGATATGCATGCGCTCCCAGCGAGTAGAAGGCGCAAAAATCATGCCTTGACTGCGGCAGAAATGGCTAATGCAAGACACAAACAGGGCGCGGTTTATTTTCTCACCAATTTGCCAGCGATGCGGCTCAAAGAAGATAGACGGCCCATGCATGGTGAAGCTGAAGGTAAAGCCACCCAACTCCGCTGCCAGCATGGCAACCGTACAGCTAGAGTCGGCAAAGTGATTGTGCAGGTGCTGAATTTGTTTTTGACGAATTTGCTGCGCCAAAATTCCCGCTTCCAGGAAATAAAATGCCTGATAGAAAGTGCCTTTTAGACCTACCTGACGAGTAGACCAGGCCAACTTTATGGCCTTGAGGTAGCGCGCTGGAGAGGCAAGCAACAGCCTTAAGTGAGCCATCAGTAGGGCGATCGGCTTAACGGGCAAAATGTAGAAAGTGCGATCGCGTTCGGCGGCCTGCTCGACTCCAACAATATGTTCATCGCCCGTTCTGCGAATGGAGAAGGTTTGGACATCTACGCCCTGCTTGCGAAACGTAAACACCTCCCGCTGAATGAAAGTGTCCGTGGCTCTGGGATATTCACCCGTTAGGTAAGCAATGCGCATCGGTAACTCCTAGATTCGGTCAGGTAAGGGGGCTTTGAGCAAAGATTGATTTGAGCAAAGATTTAACTAGAAACCGCCAACAGATCGGCATCACGATAACTGCGATCGATTGCGGCTGTAAAAGAATATTGAGGTTGCCAATGCAGCACTTCTTGGGCATGTGTATTGCTATAGCGGAGTGGCTTAAACCGAGCATGCAGCCTCGCTGGCACCAATAAACCCGGTATCTTGAGCTTGCCCTGAAACAATAACTGATTGATCTGCGCCAGGGGTTGAGCCAGCCCAAGCAAAAGACCCCAGTGCAACGACATCACCCAAGGCGCAGCCTGACTCTGCCGTACTAGAGCCTGAATAAAGGCACTCTGCGTTGGCAGATCGCTATCTACAATGTTGAGGGTCTGACCGATCGCTCCATCTTGCTCAGCCGCTAAGACGATCGCCGCAGCACAGTTTTCGACGTAGGTTAAGGGCATCTGACTATTGGCTCCGATCTGAAGCCAGAGGCGATCGCCTGCATTAATGCCTAAATGAGCGTTCCACAGGTGATCGCGTCCGTAAATCATGCCAGGACGCAGGATGGTCACCTGCCCCGTTTGACCAAATCGTCGCACCGTCGCTTCTTGAATCAGCTTGGTTTGGGTATAGGCATCGCGCTGAGCTGGATTTTTTTCTAGCGGAGAATCTTCCTGAATTGTCGCGCCATCCGGCAGATTGAGGTAATCAAACACCGAAAAGGAGCTAATGGCGATCAGCCGAGAAACACCCGCATCTTGCATAGCGCTCAGCAGATTTTCAGTAGCGGTCACGGTTCCGGCATATTGCGCCTGAAAGTCTCCCTGCAGGGTGGCGGCTAGGTGAATGACCGCATCGACGCCTTGCACCGCATCTGGTAGCGTCTCTCGCTGGAGTAAATCAACTTGCGCCAACTCTAAAGCCGGATGACTCTGCCAAGGCAAGGGCGAGCGCCCCACTGATCTCACTCCTGCTCGGACGTGATGCCCGCGCCGTAGCGCCTCTGCCACAACATATTGACCCAGAAAACCGGATGCCCCTGTGATCAGTAGCTTCATGCTCCCTTTGCTCCTTTATGGCAGGTATAGCTGTAGACAGCGAGGTTAGGACAAAGGCATGTTGGGTGGCGCGCTTCGCGCGCCACCCAACATGCCCCTAGTAAAGTGGCTACGGCTACGCCTTTGTAGTACGCTCTAGCGCTGTCGCTGAATTTTGGATAGATGTGAGGCACGCGGCTAATCGGAACGGCTAGGAGATAAGCGACTGCGATATTAGGGGCTAGCATTTGCGCTGGGTACCTTGTATTCAATCAGCGTGGCTTGCTTTCCCTGCCAACGCGTTAACCAATATTTCACTTGACCGATCGCCTCAGGTAGCTTGCCCAAAATGCAATAGACCGCATAAAGTCGCGCATCGGCGGCAGAATCGCCAAAGCTGCGGCGATATTTGTAGACCCGCCACACTAAAAGGGGATACAGCAGAAATGCCAACAGACTTAGCCCAGACGTGAACCAGGCAAGACCGAGTGCAGCGATCGGCACCGCTAGACCCCAAAGCCAGCGATTGCGGCTTTCTTTGACCATGTAGCGTTCTGGCAAATTGCCGTGGAGAGCAGCACCCTCCGCCATTGCCCAACCGCCCCGGAGCGATCGCTTCCACCACTGGCCAAATTGAAACATGGCTGCATCGTGATAGGTCATGTCGGCATCAATCCGGTAAATCTTCCAGCCGCGCTGTCGTAGCCGCACGCACATTTCCGGCTCTTCGCCGCCAATCAAGGTTGGGGTATAGCCATTGACTTCACGAATAGCGCTCACCCGCATCAGGGCATCCCCCCCGCAAGCCTTAGCCTCTCCGACGGGTGTGTTCCACTCCATATCGGCTATTCGGTTATAGGGCGAAGCTTCTGGAAATCGTTCGCGCCGTCGCCCACAGACAATCGCCAATTTTTCATCGGTGGCGATCGCCTGCAAAGCCTGCTCAATCCAGCCGGGACATAGCTCACAGTCCCCATCGATGAACTGGACATATTGAATCTCAGGAAAATTCTCAATCAGGTAAGAAAAGCCAGTATTACGCCCACGCGCCATCGTAAAGGGTACAGACATATCCAAATCGATGACCTTTACGCCTAGATCCTGCGCTGCTGCAACGCTACCGTCGGTCGAGCCAGAATCAACATAGACGATCGGCATGCCTTCAGGAAGCTGAGCAATGAGGGACTTGAGGCAACGAATTAGTCGATCGCCTTCGTTTCGCCCAATGGTGACTACGCCAATACTACTCATGCATCTATAAAAAGTTACTTAGTTTGTAGAGTGACTCAATTGATGAAGTTGCTTCGAGGTTAAGTGACTCAGGGCTGATCACACAAAAATCAAGGCAGCAGAATCAAGGCAAAAAATGGGCAGTAGAACGTCCTTGTAATTTTAAGCGGCTTTACAGCAGGTCATCGCGACTCCGCTCCCAATCCTTGCCGATTCCTTAAAAATGCCCAGAGGATTTGTGAAGTTTGGGTGGGGTTCTCCCGTAGTTGACTCACCAAAAGCATAAAAACGAACATTCTCGTACCGAAGGATCTGCACAGAAATAACTTGAAGTCCTTTTTTAAAGGCATGATTTGAAAATATGCCTTGAATGTGGCTGTACTCACAGTCGTTGAGACAAGGACAGTTCTGAAATAATCTGAAATAATTTGGCTCATCCTCTGAGTTCATCCACCCGGAGGAAGCTAGGGTCACTCTTTCTAGGAGATTTTATAAGCAATTGGGTTCTGAAGAAAGTTATGACGATCGCTTTAGACTCTGAACTGATAAAAACAACTGTTTAGTTGAGGCGAATGCAGAAACCCCTGGGACGACATATTTGGGTTATAGGTGCGATCGCCTTCGCCTACTTTTTGGCTGCAAAACTTTCTCTGCTCAGTCTCAATCTAGGCGTTGAAGCCTCACCGCTTTGGCCTCCTGCGGGCATTGCGGTGGCTGTGTTGCTTTGGCGCATCCGATGGGCATGGGTTGGCATTGTGTTAGGTAGCCTCTGGGTCAATTATGCGATTCATGCCCCTTGGCTACTGGCCGTAAGCGATACGGTAGGTGACACATCACAAGCGCTGCTAGGGGCTTTTTTGCTGCAAAAGATCGGCTTTCGCAACGCAATGGATCGGCTGCGAGATGTGCTGAGCTTTGTGGGGCTGGTAGTTTTAGCGGTGCCGCTTGCCGGAGCCACGATGAGTACCCTACTGGCTTATGGCACAGGACAGATGGGTTGGAGTCAGGTGCCTCATAACTGGGGAACGCTCTGGATCGGAGACGGCATGGGCGTTTTAGTGCTGACTCCCCTGCTGTTGGATTGGCAGGTAAGCGGGCAAATTAGCAGGCAGATACATAGGGGCAGGAAACCCTGGCAGACGCAATTCTCCTTTTCTGGCCCCTCCGATAGGCTGGCACAGCGCAACGGGGAAAAACTGCTGGTCTTAGGGTTGCTCATCGTGCTGAGTGGCGTGATTTTCTACAGCAAAGTTCCGCTTCAGATCGCCCTATACCCCCTGGAATATCTATCCTTTCCCTTTGCCATTTGGGCTGCTCTAAGGTTTGGGCTACCGGACGCTGCCTTGGCTAGCTTTGTGCTATCAGCGATCGCCATTAGCGGCACAGCGCTGGGGCGAGGGCCATTTGCCGTCATGCCTGCCGATGCCGGACAGGAGGTGCTGCTGCTGCAAGCCTTTACAGGCGTGATCACCATGACGACGCTTATTATCGCTGCTGTCAAAGCTGAGAGCCGTCGCTCTGAAGCCCGCATCCTCCTGATAGCAGAGCGCAATCGTTTGCTGAGCGAAATTTCTCTAAGAATTCGGCAGTCTTTAGATCTAGACACCATTCTGAATACTACCGTGGCGGAAGTGAGGCAGTTTTTGCAGGCCGATCGCGTGTTTATTACCCAATTTAATGCAGAGGGGCAGGGCAGAATTGTGGCAGAGTCGGTCGGGGCAGGCTGGGATTCTCTGTTGGGGTGGCAGGTGGCAGATGCGGCAGTGCAGCAAGAAATTGCTGCGATATTTGCCCACCAAAGCATCAAGGTGATTAACGATACGGCGCAGGCGACGCGATCGCCCTTCATCGAGCAGTATCACAACCGCTACCAGGTCAAAGCGGGCATGGGGGTGCCGATCGTCATTGAAGCCCCAGAAGCCAATCCTTTCTTTGGTGTTTTAGTCGTTAACCAATGTTCGGCTCCGCGCCAGTGGCAACCCCTCGAAACTGAGTTGATGCAGCAGCTGAGCACCCATGTGGCGATCGCCATTCAGCAATCTCAGCTCTATCAGCAGGTGCAGCACCTCAACACCAATTTAGAGCAGCAGGTGGCAGAACGCACCGTTCAGCTTCAGGACAGCCTAGCAAAGTTGCAGGGCATGAATCAGTTTCGCGACATGCTGATTCATGCGATCGCTCACGATCTGCGCACTACCGTTATGGGGACGTTAATGATCCTGAACAATCTTAAAAAGCAGCCTGGTGAGGAAATTGCCTTGGCTCGCAGACTGCTAGAGCGCATGACCTGCTCTGGCGAAGTGCAGCTCAACAAGCTCAATCAGCTCTTAGAAGTCTACAACTATGAAACCGCAGAGGTGAAGCTCTATCGCCAAACCACTGCGATCGCGTCAGTGCTACCCAATGTGATAGACAACCTACAGGAGGCACTCGCGCAAAATCAAGTCACGTTAGAGAATCACATCTCAGATGATTTGCCTCCGGTATGGATCGATCGATCGCAAATTCAGCAGGTGTTTTTGCATTTGGTCAGCAACGCCATTAAGCACAACCCGCCTGGCATTACTATCCTCTTGCGTGCTGAAGTCGAGGCAGGTCAACTACGATGCAGCGTAGAAGACAATGGGCAAGGCATTGCGTCAAGCCAGTGCGATCGCTTGTTTAACCTCAGAATTGCTAACCCTGAAGATCACCAGCTTATGGGGCTTTGTCTAGGGCTATATCTCTGTCAGCATATTATCTCGGCGCATGGTGGGGCGATCGGGGTCAACAGCGTTCCCTGCCAAGGCTCTCAGTTTTGGTTTGTGCTACCTTTTGCAACAGAGTAGGATTGTGGCCTCATCCAATCTATAGGGCAAGAGGTTTATTTTTTTGCATTAAATTGCAGGCTTTCTAGAATCACCGTCGATCGCGGCTCAAAAGCATTGCGGTAGTCAGCCGGATAGTGGGTAAAAGCGTAAAAGGCTGCGCCATCCTGCTCACCAATATAAATGGAACCCATAAAGGTTTGATCTGGGGCACGCTGTTGGTAAATCAGCTTTTCTTTTGCCCAGGCATAGCTAACGATATCGGTGCGATCGACCAACTCCCAGCCGTTACTCGCCAGCAGGCCACCGTCTCCCACCAACCGATCCTGCATGTCCGCAACGCTAATATTTTGTGTCGGCAAAAAGATATGAATATAGGCTTCGTCGTTTCTCACGCCCCTAGGGCTGTAGTAAAACCGCACGCCTGTGCCCTCTTCAGAAGACCCAACTTCGTTGGTAAAGTCTTTGATCGGAACATAGGTGGTAAAAGGCAAGGGCGATTGAGCAAACAGCTTCAGCTCAATTTCTGTGACCTTGCCTTCGACATTGACAGGCAAAATTCGAGAGTTGGGTCGGTCGTCTGTCTGGGCTACAACCGCGTTAGAGGCGATCGGTGAAGGGCGAGATTCTATTTGCCAAGAGCGCGTACAGGCTGGCAACATAGCCAGCCCCAATACCATTAGCAGATCAGCCACCCTTCGCAATTTCATCTCACCCTTTTTAACCCACGCAGATCACTTTTACAGTTAGCTAATCTACAGTTAGCTAATCACAAAAGTTAGCTAATCACAAAGTTCACCAACTTTCCAGGGACAACAATCACCTTTTTGATCTCTTTGTCTGCAATATAGCGCTGCGCCAGCTCTGACTCACGGGCAAGCTGCTCTAGCGCTGCGCGATCGGCCTGAGCCGGAACCTGGATCGTGCCCCGCGTTTTGCCCATGACTTGAATCACCAGCGAAATTTCATCCACCACTAGAGCAGCGCGATCGAGCTGACACCAGGCTTGGGTGTGAATCGAGTCGGCGTGACCTAAGCCATGCCACAGCTCTTCGGTGATGTGGGGCGCAAACGGAGCCAGCAGCTTTAGCAGGGTATCAATGCCCTCAGCATAGACAGGCGAATCCTTACAGGTAGCATCACCTAAGGCATTGCTCAGCTTCATCACCTCCGAAATGGCCGTGTTGAACTGATAGTCGCCCTCTAAATCTTCACTGACCGCCTGAATCGCCAAGTGGATCGATCGCCGGAGATCTTTCTCTGTCTTCGTCAACGCCTGGAGCGATCCTGGCGTTTGGCGCTGAGCGGCTGTTTGGCTCTCGGCAAATTCTGACACCAGTCGCCATACTCGGTTCAAGAAACGGAATTGCCCTTCTACATCAGCATCATCCCACTCCAGATCCTTTTCGGGGGGTGCTTTGAACAAAATAAACATCCGCGCTGTGTCAGCACCCTGCTTGCCCAGCACATCCTTCGGATCGATGCCGTTGTATTTAGACTTCGACATTTTTTCGTAGAAGACCTCTAGCACTTCACCCGTCTCAGGATCGCGAGGGTCAGCCGGATCAAGCTGCTGCGGCGGCACATACTTTCCGGTAGTCGGATTTTTGTAGGCTGCTGCCTGCACCATCCCCTGAGTCAACAAGCGGCTAAAGGGTTCATCGAAGTTTAGCAAGCCGCGATCGCGCAACACCTTCGTAAAAAAGCGCGAATACAGCAGGTGCAAAATCGCATGTTCAATGCCGCCCACATACTGATCTACAGGCATCCAGTCATTGGCCTTTTCAGGATCAAACGCCTGCTTATCGTTGCGAGCATCGGGATAGCGCAGGTAGTACCACGACGAACACATAAATGTGTCCATCGTGTCGGTTTCGCGACGTGCCGGAGTGCCGCAGGTGGGGCAAGGCACATTAATCCAAGAGTCTAGCTTGGACAGAGGCGAAGCCCCTCGACCCGAAAACTCTACCTCTTCAGGCAACAAGACAGGCAAATCGGAATCTGGAACAGGCACCGTACCGCAGTCGGGACAGTGGATCACCGGAATCGGCGAACCCCAATAGCGCTGCCGCGAAATCAGCCAATCTCGCAGACGGTAGTTGACCGTACCCACGCCCTTACCGTTGGCTTCTAGCCATTTGACCGCTGCCTCGACGCTCTGCCCTGCGCCTTTACCCGCCGCAACGCCATCTAGAGGCCCCGAATTGACCATGAAGCCTTCATCAGCGTAAGCAACTTTCATCGTCTCGGCATCTAGCACCTGATCAGGAGGCTGCACGACTACTTTAATCGGCAGACTGTATTTCTTGGCGAACTCAAAGTCGCGCAGATCATGCGCCGGAACTGCCATAATTGCGCCTGTGCCGTAGCCCATCAACACATAGTCAGCAATCCAGACCGGAATTTTTTCGCCATTGACAGGATTCAGCGCATAGCTGCCCGTCCAGACTCCGGTTTTCTCTTTGTCTTCAGCCGTGCGATCGATCTCACTCTTTCCAGCTGCTGACGCTTGGTAGCGGGCGATCGCCTCTGCCTGTTCGGGAGTCGTCAACTGTGACACGAGCGGATGCTCCGGCGACAGCACCATAAAGGTCGCGCCCCAGAGCGTGTCTGGGCGGGTGGTAAAAACGGGCAGATCTTCCTCAGTTTCGGTTTGAAAGATGACCTGTGCCCCGATCGATTTGCCGATCCAGTTTTCCTGCATCAGCTTGACGCGCTCTGGCCAGCCCTCTAACTTGTCCAAATCGGTCAAGAGTTGCTCAGCATAGTCCGTAATCTTGAGGAACCACTGCCGCAGCAAGCGCCGCTCTACTAGCGCCCCCGATCGCCAAGATTTTCCTTGACTATCGACCTGCTCGTTGGCCAACACCGTCTGGTCGATCGGGTCCCAATTAACCGTAGCTTCTTTCTGGTACGCCAATCCTGCCTTGAAGAACTCCAAAAAGAGCCATTGCGTCCAGTGATAGTAATCGGGCGAACAGGTCGCTACCTCCCGCGTCCAGTCAATCGACAGCCCAAGCTGCTTGAGCTGGTTCCGCATCTGCTCAATATTCTGCTGCGTCCATTTAGCTGGAGGAATGCCGCGCTCGATCGCCGCATTCTCGGCAGGCAGGCCAAAGGCATCCCAGCCCATAGGGTGCAACACCCGATAGCCCTGCATCCGCTTGTGGCGGGCGATCACATCCGTAATGGTGTAATTACGAACATGCCCCATGTGCAGATTGCCAGAGGGATAAGGAAACATCGAAACCGCATAGTATTTCGGCAGATCGCTGTTTTCAGGCGCTAGGTCTAGCCCCTGATCTGCCCAAACTTGCTGCCACTTTTCCTCGATCGCTGCCGGGTTGTAACGGGACTCCACGGACTACTCCTAACTGAATAACGGGGGATTAATAACTTCACTCCATTCTAGAGGGATGCCGGAGGGATGGAGGATGTCAGACTAAAGATTGAAGATTAGATTATCCGCTGAGGCGCATCTTAATAAATAATTTTCATGGAGCAGTGTCCAAGAAGATTTATAGAAAGGCTGGTCATGGCTGAACCCGTCAAAGTTTTTGTATACGGAACCTTGAAACCTGGAGAATGCAACTATGCATCCTATTGTGCAGACTCTGTGATCGAAGTGCAGGCAGCCGTCACCTATGGCGAACTGTTTGATCTGCCATTTGACTATCCTGCCATGACAGAAGGCGATCGCCCGGTGCATGGCTATCTGCTCTGCTTCCCCAACCCCACAATTCTGAGCGACCTAGATGAACTAGAGGACTACAGTCCCGATCGTCTTGAGGAACAAAATGAGTATTATCGGCAAGAGCTAGAGGTATTTAGCCCTGAAGGAAAATCTTTGGGCGATGCCTGGGTCTACCTCATGAGTGCCGAACGGGCGATCGGCATGGGTGGTATTTTGCTGCCGGACGG
Organism: Oscillatoriophycideae cyanobacterium NC_groundwater_1537_Pr4_S-0.65um_50_18; assembly: GCA_016208305.1. Classification (GTDB taxonomy): domain Bacteria; phylum Cyanobacteriota; class Cyanobacteriia; order Elainellales; family Elainellaceae; genus Drouetiella. Next base: position 886,300 of record JACQYI010000006.1, read on the forward strand.
CAAATGGACGGGAGCGGTCTAGTCCTGAGTACACAAACGGTAGGCCAAAAGGGTCAGCGTAGAGCGCTCAATAAACAGCAGCTCAATAAACGGCAATAGAGCAAGCAACCAGATGACTCAGGCTGTTTGCTCTATTGCTATTTAACCTATGAGATCTGATCTGTATCTAAACTGGGGACTCAGCGTTGTGAGCCTGTACAAGCTTCAGGGAATAGACTACGCCAACTTCCTCAACTTTCTTTAAGGGTGGCGCGATCGCATCCTATTGAGGAGAGCTAGGAGCCGCAATAGCAGCCTTGGGGATCTCAATCACTGGGCGATCCAGCGCAATCATCAATCCATCGCTAGGAACCGCTTGCTCAGACTGAATTCTGGCCATCGAGGGGGTAAATTCTGACCGAGGCACCAGACCCACTAAAGCTCCGACAAACAGAGCGGCGATCGCCAGACCGCTACCCCAAACCACTGCGCGTCGAGGCTTGCGCTCAATGCGGGCAAAGACCTGCGCCACCGTCTGCTCTACAGGCTGCTCTGAAGGGGGCACAGGCAGGCTGCGGAAGCTGTAGCGTAACTTCATCAGTCGCATGTGCAGACGCTGCATTGCCGGATCGGTTGCCAATAGCACCTCAACTTGGCGCTTCTCATCAGCTGTGACTTCGCCATCTAGATAAGCGCTAAGCAGCTCAAAGCGATCGCGCTTTTCAAGAGCTTCTAGAGTCAACCCATCTAAAGCCAAGCGATCAGAGTCTTCCGCTTGACCCTGCGCGAAGCGAGAAGAATTGGCATCATTGTACTCATCAAAGTTAGGAGTCATTTCTATAAAATCTCTCAAGAGAGAAAGAGTGGACAGCTATCTAGTTCAGCTCAGTTAGTCTAAATTTACCCGGTCTATACCGATCGAAGCACCCGATTCAACTAAATAGCTCAGAGTAAAGAGCAAATAGCTCAAAGAACCTCATCCATTTGCCACAATCGCATTTCAAATCTCAGCAAAACTGTATCGAAATATACGGACAATCACCTGGATGAGTATGCTTCATTCATAGCCTAGAAAATTAGGACTCGTCATCTGTGCAAAGGCTAAGCTTCTAGGTAGTTTTGCAACTGAGACTGGAGACGCTGGCGTGCTCTGGCAATGCGAGATTTCACTGTGCCGAGCGAAACGCCCGTAAGTTCAGCGATTTCTTCGTAAGCCATGCCTTCAATTTCTCGCAGCACGATCGTGGTACGAAACACTTCGGGCAGGTCAGCGATCGCTTCACGGAGCTTTTCGTAAAACTCCTGCGTTGCCAGTTCGTCATCCGGGCGAGGATCATCGGAGGCAATGTCCCAGCTCATTTCCCCATCTTCCAGGTTAAGGGGCGCATCTAGAGAGAGCGGTGGGCTGACTCTTTTGCGCTTGCGTAGCTCGTCATAGAACAGGTTTGTTGCAATGCGGCTCAGCCATCCCCGGAATTTTTCTGGCTCTTGCAGTCGGGTGATATTGCGATAAACGCGAATCCAGACTTCTTGAGACAGATCGGCGCGATCGCTCCAGTCGGGTGCCAGGTGATAAAGCACCTTTTCTACATGAGACTGGTAACGCCGAATAAGTTCCGCAAACACTGACTTACCTGGACGCAGACCCGTCTGACACTGCAAGATCAAGTCGTAATTAGAGAGCTTGTCAACGGGCATAGCTGCTTGAGTAGCGATCGCCTCAACCGCCGACCAGGATACGGGCAGAGATTCACGGCTCATGGACAGGACTTGACTCTGAGGGATTCCATTATTGAATGACGCTGACATTTGTGAGATGTTCCCTTACTTGCTACAGGTTTGCAGGAGATTGTGCTGTGATACGGACTGAATCCAGATGGAAGGTTTAAGCCTAGAAGTAACCTTCTGAATCTTCAGTTTGTTCAATTATTACTGAACATTCAAGGAATAAAAAAAGTTCAAAACGTTTTGAACCTCTCTTTAGACCGTCTACAGCTTGATTTTGAAGAATCCGGAAGTTTTTGAAAATTTCTTTCAAATTCTTGAAGTGATTGAGCCGAGGCACTTTCGTGCAGCTAAATCAGTCCAAACAAGCAGTGCATCAACCAGCTTGAAGAGCCACCCCTGCGTATAGGTCTAGCACTTTCGATAGAGCGATCGCTTCACCCGGTAGGACAATTTTGTATCTGGATAGATAGTCTGGACAGACGGGACAAGAAAGAATTGAGTTCCTGAAGGAATATATCTCGCTACACTCTGTCACCTTAGAAGTTGATATAGACCCAAGAACAGCTGTTTACTGCACTACACCGACTCTGCCAGCTCTGCAATGGGTAGCGGGTAGCTTACCCAAGGCTTATGAGGTCAATTGGGTTGCGGGTCAATAATTGTCACAGTCTGCTCCTACCCTCTCGACTAAGATGCACAACCTCAGCAGAAGCCGCCCTCTCCTTGTTTAGCGTTAAAAGCCGCTATTCACTCTGGCTTAGCCCAACACGCCGCTTCAGTTGGTGCCATACCGTTCTAACTTTCCAAAACTTGCTGCTTTGCAGAGCAGCCATCTCTTGCTGAGCTGACTCGAGATGGGCTTCAGATTGCTGAAGGTGGCTGCGCAGCTGCTTCTTCTCCGTTCTGAGTTTCTCAAGGCGCGATCGCTGTCGATCGATTTGCAATTTTAAGGTTTGAGTGAGGGCATATGCTTGGCTCAACTCAGTGCCAGTCTGCTGGAGCTGTTCTTGCTGCTGTTGAAGATGCCGATGCTGCTGCTGGAGCTGCTCTTCTTTCTCTTGAAGTTGTATCTGCTGCTGCTGGAGTTGTTCTTGCTGCTGTTGAAGATGCCTATGCTGCTGCTGAAGCTGCTCTTCTTTCTCTTGAAGTTGATCATGGGTAAATGTCAGGTCAGTGAGGGCTTGCTGCAACCGGGTTTCTAGAGCAGGTCGCGCAACCGCATCAAAAATTGCTTGCGTGTGGCTACCCAGGGTTAGATCTACAGGTGCTATGGCAGAAACGTGAGGGGAAGAGGGAGCGATCGCCCTTGTGCCTTGCTCAATCAAATCTTGATACAGTGCTAGGTAGCGTTTTGTCTGGACTGAGATTGCATATTCTTCTTCCATGAGCTGTCGGCAAGACACACCCAAGACCTGATGTTTTTCAGGGTTAAGCACAATCTGTGAAATAGCCTCAGACATTTGGGCAATGTCTCCCACAGGAACCAACCATCCGGTTTTTTCAGGAATAACTACGTCCGGAATGCCCCCTACGTCAAACGCTAAAACTGGCGTACCGCAGCTCATCGCCTCCAGCATCGTATTGGGTAAGTTGTCCTCTAGCGACGGCAGCACAAAGACATCAGCCGCTGAGTAAATCTCTCGCAGCATGTCATCGGATGCGATCGTGCCAAAGGAATGTACCGGAACTGACAAAGATGCGAGGAGAGGATCAGGTTCTCCAAAGCAGAGCAGTTTTAGTCGCCCAGCGGCTACCAAAGCGAGAAATTCAGGGTTTTCCAGACATCGTTGAGTAGCTTGGAGTAACTCTGCAAAACCTTTACGATGCTCAACGGCGGTAAATGCCCCGAACAGCAGCGTTGTCGTATCTGGAGCAATCTTGAAGCGTTGCTTGGCCGTTGATTTGTCCATTGGCGTAAATCGGTCAGTTTCCAAGGAGTTGGGAATGACTTCAACTCTCAGGTTGTGGAACAGGCGGCTACGCCTTGCGCATTCTGCCATCCACCGACTGGGCGTGACGATTGTTAGTCTGGCCTCCGCAAAGAGATCGATTTTATCTTGCAGCACGGCAGCCGCTAGCCCGTGGGGATCGTGCGTCAATTGGGGGCAACTGACACAATCAACCTCGTACTTCAGGCATCCAGCAGAATAATGACACCCGCCTGTAAACGCACACATGTCGTGCAGCGTCCAGACCACAGGCTTACCCAAGGCAAACAGCTTTTTTAACGTGGCTGGAGACTGAAATTGAGTAACCCAGTGGAAATTGATTAAATCTGCTGCCTGCACGACTGGCAAGGCACTCACATCCCACCCTGGGTAAGGAAAGGAAAATAAAGTGTTAGAGAGCGGGGTTCTTTCCGCATCGATACTGCCAGATTGAACGATGCTTATAGAAAGCCCATTGGTTTTGCAATCAATAGGTTCTGTGGTAACTTCTAGCACCGCTGGATCTTCTGACTTTTTAGAGAGGCAAACCAAAGTTTCTTGGTGCCCCTGCTGGAGCAAGCCTTGATGCAAACGATAAACAGCTCTAGCAGCGCCACCCTCAATATCCCAGGTGTTAAGTTGAACGATCTGCATGGAACGACCTGTGTTAACAGCTGGGTGTGAGGATAAAGGCTATTGATACCGAAAAAAGCATAAAACCTACAAGGCTTAGCGAAAGAGCGATCGCAAACGAGTCTCCCAATGGCCAGAGGCGATCTCTTGCAGAGAAATGAGGCGATCTAGCTTCGAGCGGCTGCCTAAAAAAGCAGCAATTTTCCCCCCTGAGGTGTAATCGATCGCAACATAGGGAACGCCTAAGGTTTCAGCAAACAAGACAGAATGGAACCTCATGCAAATATTGAAGGTTGACTGCTGCATATGTTGAAGTATTTCAGCCGGAGAAACGGGCATCCGCTCAACCTCAAGCGAAAAAGGGGAAAGTTCTGAAGCTTCTGTTGCAGAGTCCATCATCAGTCGAGAAAACCTGCGATTAAAGCAGCGATCGTCCCAACCAACCTGAAAGGTATGCATTGGAAATAAACCGACCTCTGACGCTCCACAGAGGCTTGCTGCCTGTGAGACCAATCGAGCGAGCTGATGTTCAAATACTGGCTTTGTCGTTTCGTAGTCTGCCAAGCTTAAATCAGCCAAATATTCAGGTGTCCATTCTCTCAAGAAGCAAGAAATACGTGGCTTTTGAGCAACCTCTGAAGATGGCTCAATACGGGATAACTGAGATTTAGCGTTCAACACATAATTTACGGCTGGATCAGAAATTTCAACCGCGTCATTTCTGCCAAATTCAGTCTGGCAGCGCCGAACCGAAGGTGTATCTCGCAGAGAAATATGCTCCGACAGTCTGAAAATTTCTGAGACTACCTGAGTGTAGAGAGGTGATTTAAGCGGCCCGACCCCACATCCTTCAACACGAGCGATCGCCCTTCGAGTTGCCACCCTTGAAAAAGCATAGAGAATGTGATTCAGCGGCTCAATATCCATCAGCGGCCCACCGCCTACGACCACCTCATCCACATGATTACAAGCAGATTCAAACTCTTTTGAGTAAGTTTCAACAATAGAAATGTTGCCTAGCTGCATCTCCTGCACTGTCCAACGAGAAATAAATGGATAAAGGCTAGCAAGATAAATTTCTTGGGGAGGCTGAGAACGAGCCTTTAACTGCTGAATCACAGACCACAGAATCGCTTTATCGCCCACTGTTTCCGTCCCATACCAACCCACAATGAGAACCGACTTTGATTTCAGCGCAGAGACTTCTATAGCTGTTGGTTGAGGTTTGGCTACATGCTTAACGGCTTGCAGCAGCGATGCACATTCATACTTTTCGCGTCTGCGGGCTTCTCGCTGATCTGCCAGCCGCTCGCGAACGGTAATGGGCTGATGATAGTCATGAATACAGTTATCACAATGGTTCTTAATCACATCCCTTCGTTTAGAGACGTTAGAAAAGTAGATTGAGCTGGCAGGCTGTTCTAACGCATTTCCTAAAATAGGCGATTTCGGAGAGCAGTAGAGCAAATCCCCACGCGCAGTTAACACAGCTCCTCTAGTTTGATATTGACACCCAATCTGCCGAGGTTTTTTCTCCGCTAACATCCCTCGAATATTTCGATAAGTCTTTTTGAAGATCGGATCTTGCTCATAGTCATGTTCAAGCCGAAAAAAGAAAAGCGCTAGGTGGTAAGCCGTTTTTTCATCAAACGAGCGAATAAATTCTGATTGGTCGCTGTTGTAGAGGCGATCGATAAACTCTGCAATTCTAAATCTGCCGTAGAATCCTGCGTCTTTCACGTAATCTAGCAGCTCATCCACATAAGGCGCATTGGAACGTGTAATGGTACAACCAAAAGACACCGGAATATCAGTCTCTTGCTTAAAGAATTGGAGTAAAGATAGGGTGCTTTTAAAGTTGTTTATCCGTCCGCGCACCGTATCATGAACCTCACCGATGCCGTCTAGGGAAATCATGACGTTAAAAGGCACATGATTCGCCTTACAAATTTCTGCAGATTTCAGAACGCGCGATTTAACTGTTTCTTCAATAATTCCGTTGGTGATAATGCCTGTTCCCAGAATTTTGGGTTGCTTGGCGCAAATCACCTCAAACAACTCTGGCAAATCAGATCTTAGGGTGGGTTCACCACCACTCACTCCGACATATTGCAGATTAGAAAATAATTCTTCATTCAAGATCTGTGATAAATCACTGCTGCTAAACTCTCGATCTTTCTTATTTTTCCAAATCAAACACATTTGACATCTGGAGTTGCAGACATCATTCACCATGAGGTTGAGGATCGTCGGCTTCAGCGGAAAAAGTTGCCCTAAATACTCTTCTCGAATTTCTCCAATTAGGGTCTTCGAGAGAGCTTGAAAAGACTTTATTTTAGGGCTGAGGCTGTTTTTCTGGCGCTTAAGTGAAGCGATCGCCGATCGGAGCAGAAGCTTGGGCAGTTTTGCAGAGATCCCCTGTCGCGCTTCAATCCATTCGATCGACTCCCTTAAAGATTGCAGATGAGGATGGGTTTCAGGCAGCGCTGCAGCATGAGGTTTGCTACAGAAAACAACGTAGGTGCTGTTGGCAAACACAGGCAGCATTGTTTTTGGAATGCTCAGCAAAAAATGGGGATGGATTTGATCCAATTCATCCTGATGTAAGACTGCCCATTGAAACGGGATATCTGGAGTTTTGGAGATAGAAGAATAGGTCGAAACAGTTTCCAGTTGACTGGAAAATCGAGCAGCAGCAAACACCGTGTCCTGGGGCGAGCCATGCTGTTTGATAAAACCTAAGACTTCCAGAAAATCCTGCTCAAAGCTCATATTTAGAAGGCACGAATAGATCCAAGAGTTAAGATTAGATGACTGTTAAAACGAAGCGCAAAAAGCAAATATCGTTCAAAAAAACACCCGCTAATATTGGTTAGCCTAATCTTAGACAGAATCTCTGAAAAGAGAACTGTGTTGTGAATATAACGCCAGAAACTCAGTTCTTGTCTATATGAGTTGGACAGGAGTTAAGACTACCTACTTCATTTTTCTGGATCTAGACTTTAGCAAAAAATCTAAAGCCTTTATCGCTCAAGGTTACCATGAGTGGCTAGGTGTAAGCGATCGCCGCGTTCGTCGAAAGCTCTCTTACTTTTCTCGTCTTTTTAACTGAGTTTTGCCTTGAGCCTGGAGGGGATAAGGGGCCTCAACCGGCTTACACAGCTCTTGGTGAAACTTTATCAGGGATACTCCGGTCAAATGTTGTCATACATGTACATATTGTTCAAGACCGAGTACTATACTTTACGACGCGCGTCGATCCAGCATTTATGTCTGCTAAAACCTTGGACAAAGTACCTGTGCTTCAGCAAATCCCTGCCGATAATAGAGGGAAACGAATAGGCATTCTGATCGTTGCTTACAACGCAGTCACTACGCTGGCGCAGGTTTTTAGGCGGATTCCCCAAGATGTTTGGGAGAATGTTGAAGAGGTTGTGGTGTTTGATGATGACAGTCAGGATGACACCTATGAACTGGCAATGGGCTACAAGTTCACTTCTAAGATCAAGCACCTCAACGTCTTTAAAAACCCTCAAAACTTAGGTTATGGCGGTAATCAGAAGCTGGGGTATGAGTATTTTATTTCCAAGGGGTTCGATGTCGTTGTCCTACTGCATGGGGATGGTCAGTACGCACCTGAGATCCTGTCACACCTCTATCACCCCATCATTGCAGGTGAAGCAGATGCCGTGTTTGGCTCCCGCATGATGAAGGACTATGGGGGCCCCATGAAGGGTGGGATGCCCTTATATAAGTATGTGGGTAACCGAATTCTCACCTTTTTTGAAAATGCTGCTTTGGGCATGGACTTGACTGAGTTTCACAGTGGCTATAGAGCCTACAGCGTGGCTGCACTCAAGCAGATTGATTTTTCAAAAATGACCAATGATTTTCACTTCGACACAGAAATCATTATCAAACTGAATCATCAGAACTTCCGGATTAAGGAAGTGCCGATTCCAACCTACTACGGCAACGAAATCTGCTACGTCAACGGCATGAAGTATGCGCGAGACGTATTTAAGTCAGTATTCAGGTACAAACAAACGATCCAATCCGTTCGCCGCAATTCTGAGTTTTCAGAGTATTTCATCAACTATCCCATTAAGCAAAGCAAGTTTTCGAGCCACTATTACTTTCGTCAGTTAGTCGGCAAGGGCTTTAAAGTGCTGGATGTCGGATGCGGTGAGGGCTTTTTTGCCTCGACGATCGCTCAAGACAACAAAGTCGTAGGTATAGATTTCTTAGAGAGTCCTAGCCAAAATTCGGCATTTGAGCAGTACATTTGGGCAGACCTTGAGAATGGATTGCAAGATGCTTTAGGCTCCCTTGAGGGTCAGCGTTTTGACAAAGTGTTGCTGCCTGATGTACTAGAACATCTTCGCTTTCCAGAACGTCTGCTGTTTGACTGTATGGGTGTGCTTAAGCCAGAGGGGCTTCTCTTGGTTTCTGTACCTAATGTCGCCAACATCACAGTGCGTCTGTCTTTACTGCTGGGGCGCTGGAACTACACTGAGAGAGGCATTCTCGATAAGACCCATTACCGCTTTTATACGCACGCAACGTCACGGCGTCTGCTAGAAGCAAATGGCTATGAGGTGATCAAACGGATGACCACCATTATGCCGATTGAGTTGGTACTGGGATTGCCCTCAAGCAACCCTTTGATGGTACTCTTGAATCGCGTCCTAGCATTGGCAACGGCACTTATGCCTGGATTATTGGGCTATCAATGTGTTTTTGTGGCTCGAAGGAGACAAAGCTAATCTAGAGGTCTAGCTTAGTTTGACACAAGTAAGTTTGACACTCTGACTGCCTACCTTTGGAGCGCTTTCAGGCATATTGGGGAATTGAACTGATCTATGCTGAGCAATCTCAAATCTTTGGAGAACATTGCAAATCGTCCTGTTATTGCTTACACAGCTATTGCATTACTCCAGCTAAAAGCAATCTGGCGGATTTGGGATTACAAAGATTTAGCTAACGGAGATACGTCCAGCTATTTTCTAACTGCTTACACTTGGTCAAAGTCTGCCGTCAGCGATATTGTTTGGTCGCCACTTTATACTTCGTTTTACGGCTTCTTCATAAACATCTCGTCTGACGTTTACGCTGCAACTATTCTGCATCGTATTGCCATAGTCTTTATAGCTACTCTGCTAGTTTTGGCAGTTCTGCGGCGACTTTTGCCGCATAGCATAGCTTGGCTCATCGCTGCTTGGTGGGCTATTTTGCCAATTAATTTTGATACGCTTTACGAGGTTCACCTATTTTCTGTTATTCCTACCCTGGTAGCCTGTCTAATCGTATTGTCCAGCACTGCTCCTTGGGCGCGAGGGGTAGCAATCGCCATAATGGCATCTGCAACAGTTCTTGTGCGAAATGAGCTATCTCTGGCGACAGCAGCATTTGCCTGTATGTGCGTAGCCTGGGAAATTTGGCAGTATCGGACAGCAGAGCAGAAACGCCCCATTCTTACCTATGCTCTAAGCTACGCAGTTCCTCTGGTCTTAGCTCTGAGCCTAATCATATTTTTCTACGTTCATTCAATCATCAAGTTTCCGGAGCTATCTACCTACGCAGCTCCAAAACATACGCTGAATGTTTGCCAAGTTTATGCTTTTGGCTATCAGCAGCGCTACTCAGACTGGGTAGGCAGTCCCTGGACAGAATGCCAGTCCTTAATGAAAAGACAGTTTGGACAGGAGCAGCCAACTCTGTTTCAAGCGTTTCGAGCCAATCCTTCTGCGATAATTGAGCACTTCTTATGGAACTCCAGTCTAACGTTGAACGGCATTCAGGTTTCTTTGTTTAACGCTACTTCAGGCAACATCAATCCTGACTATGCACCTGTCATGTTAAAAGCGAAGTGGGTTATCTTACCAACCCTATTGGTCGGCATGGCATCTATTACTGGATTGGTTTTAATTTACCGCGATCGTCGCTACTGGTGGCAATTTTGGCTGAAAGATAAGGCGCTCGGCTGGCTGTTGCTCTTTTGTGTCGCTGCTGTTGGGTTCTTTGTTGTAATTCCCATGCAGCGTCCACGCCCTTCTTATCTTTTTGCCTTGTCGTTCTTTCTGATGGCAATTTTAGGCATGAGCCTCTTTGCTATTGCTCAAAGATGGAAGCGATTGCAACGCATTCCTCCTGTACTTTCTTTATGCATGATCGCACTAATACTTTTTCTACCTAGCTACTATACAAATGTTAGTACTGAGCGTAGATTACTGAGTTTTTATCGTTTTTTTACACCTTTTCAGGAAACCATTAGTCAACCTAATACCGTTTTCTTGACTAGAGAATTTAGTTCAGAGCTTTGTTCTTTCTTAAGGGATGAAGATGTTTGTCAGCCGCTGAGCTATAGCGATGAAGCTTTTTTCTCATCAATGCCTGCTGATACGCCTATAGAAGATTTCTTAAACCAACGCGAAGTTGATTTATTTTATGCAGATAAGAACTTTATAGCAAAATTTGGTGGCGACTCTCGAGTTGAAAAGCTGTTGAAGAATCCGCAGGAAGTAGGTTGGAGGCTTTTAAGCATCCAGAACTCTGATGCTTTTGGCGGCATGTTATTTGAGCGAATAAGCGATAGCACTGTATCCTTTTTAAGTGATATCAGAAATAACAAGTTTAAGCATACTGGGATTTATCAAGATGGTTGGATAGGTCGAAAATCATCGTTTGATTTACCTCAATATGTGCAAACCTCTAAGCTAGTTATATCGGGAACAATTCCAGCTTACAAGAATCCAAACTTCAAGCCAAGGCTGCGAGTCAAAGTTGATGGCAAAGAAATAGTTAATCAAGAATTTCCAGCAGGGAATTTTAACCTTGAATTAGAGGTTCCCGAACAGCAGGGATTGCTTTCACCCAATCTAAATTTTTCTAAAGTGCAATCCTTGGAACGGAAAAGATTGCGCTCGGTCAGCTTGATCTTTTCTAAAGCTCAATCTCTACTCACTCCGGACAGGAGGCGTGTTTCGGCAAAGTTGACATTTATTGGATTTAAAGAGAATGGTTAAAGGGATCTTTAAGCGCGCTTATTACTACACCCTAAATCCGCTATACAAAGTTGTTAAAGCTGAAGCAGCCGATGAAGCGCGATCGATTTCACGCGAGTATGTAGAGCAGCTAGAGCAGCAAATTAAGAAGCTGACTCAAGAAGTTGAGCGATTAAAAAAAAGCAGTCTAGAGCAGCACAATAGAACAGCTCATCAAGTCTCTACAGAGTTCGTCAAGATGTATCAGCTGATTGACGACATTAAAGCCGATCGCGCAGATGTGAAGCTAAATGTGACGATCGTGGATGAACTGGTCAAGATCCATCAAAGTCTCGAAGCCCTCAAGTATGAGCGTAATGGAAGCCACTAGCAGCCCTCATAGAATTAGTACGCCTAGAGTTAGTATTGTCACCCCTTCCTACAATCAGGGCAAGTTCATTGAACGAACCATTCTGAGCGTTATTTGTCAGGATTATCCTGACCTGGAATACATATTGGTGGATGCAGTTTCTACCGATGAAACAAAAGATATTCTTGAAAAATATCGGCAAGATCTGAGTGTTTTGATCGTTGAACCCGATCGCGGCCAAACGGATGCCTTAAACAAAGGCTTCAAACAAAGTACGGGCGAGATTTTAGCTTATCTCAACTCCGATGACTGCTATGCCGACAAAGATACGATCGCCACGGCTGTCCGCTACTTTGAAGAAAATCCTGACGTTGACGTCATCTATGGTCGGCGCAACTGCATCAATGCCAATGGGCGTTTTACCTACTGTCCGCCCTACCGACCTTTCTGCAAAAAAAGTCTCTATCTCAGCGATTACATTGCTCAAGAATGCGTTTTTTGGCGACGCGAAATTTTTGAGAAGGCGGGAGCCTATGTCGATGAAAGCTTTCACTTTGCAATGGATTACGAGCTTTGGCTGCGCTTCTTAAAGCATGGCGCAAAATTTCTGGCTGTTGACGAATTTTTTGGGTTGTTTCGCAGTTACCAAGAGCAAAAATCGATCGATCTCTGGGAAACCGTAGGCTTACCTGAAATTGCCCGACTCCATGAGACTTATCTAGGGCGATCGCTACCCGAAAAAGAGATGGTAGATTACTACCAAGAATATTTTTTTGGTGCCCATCCAGTTCATAATCCTGAGGCTTCAAAGTTTTCTCAAAACATTTGGGGTAGCTTTATCATGCACAAAAAAGAAGTCTTGAATAAGCAACCCATTGATACTTGGGGGATAGAGGAATACGATCGCAAGTTCAAAGCTGCCGTACCTCAAGCTTAATTATGGCTGTGAAAATTGCCATTCAAAATCCATTTGCGGGGCAGCTTGTTGCAGAAACTGAGCTGTCTCGGCGGATCGTGATTGCAGCTCAAAATTTGGGTTGGGAGGCGATCGAAGCTCATACCTCAAGTGAAATTAAGGCATTTCAGCCTGACTTTGTGATTGCGCTGCACAACAATAGCCCTAAGCTCTCAGAATGTCCGACTTACGGCTGCATGTGGAACCCGCCTGCTTTCTTTGAAGGTACTGAGAAATACGTCAAGCATGTGTTGAGCTATGACGGCTATTTAACTTCTTCTAAAGCGATCGATCGCTGGCTGCATCATCTGCTTTACAACACGCCCAAAGTATTTTTCACTGCGCCATTTTACACAAGCTGCCCCCAGAATTCCTATCAGCTTCCCCAACTAGAAAATCTGCGTTTGGCCTATTTAGGATCTAATTGGGATGGTCTTAGATTTCAAGAATTATTTGAGGGATTGGATCGCCAAGACTACATGGAAGTTTACGGCAATCCTGCGGGTTGGAGGCACCTGAATCATGCTTATAAAGGTGCTATTCCCTATGATGGGGCAAGCGTTTTACGCACTCTAAATCGAGCTGGAGTCGGGCTATGTTTGCATCGAGCAGAGCATCGTCAAGCGGCGCTGCCTTCCATGCGGATTTTTGAAATTGTGGCATCTGGCGCGATCGCTATTTGTGGCGATCATCCGTTTATTCAAGAAACATTTGGAGATAGCGTTCTCTATATTGATTCAGATGCAAGCGCTGCTGCCCAAGTCGAGCAGATCTCTAGCCTGATGCAATGGATTAAAGCCCATCCTGAAGATGCTTTGGAGCGATCGGCAAAGGCTCATCATATTTTTCTGAAAACCTACGCGCTAGAGAAGCTATTGCTCAATTTGTGGCCTTATCATCAAGCGTTAATCCAGCAAAAGGGATTTGTAGCGGTTGAGGAAAATTCGCCTCGAAATCAGCTTTCTGATCAGCTTGCTTCCGTTCAAATCATCCTAAGGTGTGGCGATCGAACTCCTAGCGAACTCGCAGAGGCTCTCCATCAGATTTCGCAGCAAACTTATCCTCTCTGCTCCGTCACGTTGGTCAAGTCTACGAATGCGCCTATCGAGCTAGACTTAAGCCCCTATTCGCTGCCTATTCATGTCGTGGAAGCGGAGCCTTCTCGCTACTCTAGCAGCTCTCTGTGGACAGGATTGCAGGCGATCGCCAGCGACTATTTTATGGTTCTAGATCCCTCCTGTTGCATTTATCCCAACCATATTCAAACGCTCGTTGACCTGCTCGATCGCTCAAGTTTAGCTGCTGCCTATTCTGGCGGGTTGTCTCAGGATAGCGATGAAGAATTAATCAACTTTTATCCCTATAATCTTGAGTCGTTCTTGGCTTTTGAACAGCACTTTGATTTAAGCGGGCTGCTCGTGAAGCGATCGCTTTTGGACACTACCTTCCTTAAAGATCCACAGCTCAATCAAGCGGAAGATTTGTGCCTCCTGCTGCATGTGATTCAGAGAACGCAGCTGCTGTTTAGCTATGAGCTGACCTATGCGGCTCTTCCGTTAAAGTCTGAGGCTCTACGGCAAGCCATGCAAGATTGGTCGAGCGAAATTTCTCGCCTAAAATTCATCTTTTGGCATCAAGAATTTGCCCCTGGAAAAACGCTGCAATCGATACAGCACTATCGTCAGGAGCAACAGCAGCTCAAGGCAAAAATTGAGCAAATGCGATCGAAACTGACCGCCATCACTGAACTCAATAGCCAACTCCAAAGCCAATTGCAGGACAGTCAGGCCAAGGTATCCGCAATGCAGACCAGCAAGTTTTGGAAACTGCGATCGGCTTGGTTCAAGACAAAGCGATGGCTGCGGCTCGCCTCAACAGAAGACTGAACCCAACCCTGACCTAGAAAGCGCTGCAAAATTCCCGGTTGCCCCCAAAAGGGTTGGGATTTTGTCGGGGCAGTTCCTATTGCAGGCAATCCAATCCTGTAGCACCCAAATATTTGGTCAAGTAGGGCGAAAACACCTCATAAATCAGCGTAATCGGGCGACCGTGATGCCAAAACAGGTAGTGCCGCCCCCAAAAGGGGCCAGATTGCCCAAAGGCCAGCTCTAGGGCTGAAGAGTGCCCATACTGCACACCTTGGATGTCTCGATACAGCTCAGTCCGCGATCGCGCCAGGTTTGCCCAGATCGGCATCGAGCGATTCTGCAAATATTCGTCAACATGGTTGGCTTCCCACCAGGAGGTGGCATAGGCTGTGCGCTGCCCTGAGGCCGTCCGCAGCCAGACCTGTCGCCGCAGCAGCGCTCCAGATAGGGCGCTAATTGGCTCTGGGGCACCATCCGAGCTTTCACCAATCAGAGACATGTCGATGACATCAACCTCGATCGCTTCCCCGGTCAGAAGCTGCATATGTCGCGTGGGTGAACCATCGCCTAAGAGCAGCATTTGCCAAGGAGGAGCCAACTGCTGGTGGGGCAAGCCAAGCTGGATCACCTCTTCTCCGGCTTGCCAGAGCGGATGAAGGGCATGCCACTCCGTGGTCGGCATCAGGCTTTTTGTAGGTGTAGAAGCTGAAGTCGCTGGGTTTGCCAAATTCAAAGTTGAGTTACAAAACTTTAAGTTCCTATTTGCATCATAGCAGCGAAGGACTAAGGATCAGGGATCAGATAAGGTGCAATGAATCGGGGCGAGTTTAGCCAGTAATTGCTTAGAGAGGCATAAAGCTATCCACAAAACCCGTCCGTACAGGAGATCTTCTGCCTCCTAAAATAAATTTCATAGCATAAACCAGCAACGTCTTGGATAGGGAATACTCGATAGAGCATCCTGACACACAGAATTCTCTCCATACGCGATCTGTCGATTAGGACAACGCATTGAATCCCAGCTCAACCGCTCTTCCCATGCTTCTCCCTGCTGATCCGATCGCCCATTACACTCGTGAGATCGAAGCTGACCCTAACCTGCTGACCAATTACTGGTATCTGGGGTTGGCTTGGCTGCTGCAAGGCGACGAAGCCGAGGCGCAGACGGTCTGGTTTGCAGCGGTGACGGCAGCCGCACCAGAAGTCGTGGAGGCTGGAGTGGCAGACCTGTTGAACATTTTGACGATCGCCGCCACAGAGCAGCTCCAAAACGGCAAATTTCACACAGCCGAGCGCATCTTTTTGCAAAGCCTGGAAATTGACGCCACGGCAGATATCTTTTTGCTGTTGGGTAGCGCCGTGGCTCAGCAAGGCCGATATGAGGAAGCGATCGCACATTGGCAAAGCGCGATCGATCTCCAGCCCAATCACGCAGAAGCCTACAGGCGACAGGCAGAAGTCTGGCAAAAGCTGGGGCAGTGGCCAGAGGCGATCGCAGCTTACACAAGCGCCATTGAGTCTACCCAGGGTGAACAGTCCCTGAAAGCCAGCCCTTTCCAACTTGCCGAAACCCACAGCAATCTGGGCTGGTGCCTTGGCAAGCTAGGACATTGGCCAGCCGCAGCCGCGCAGTTTCAACAGGCAATCGCCCTCGACCCCGAAAACTCTGCACTCTACGGTGAGTTGGGTTGGGCGTTACTGCAACAGCAAAGCTGGGACGAGGCGATCGTTCAGTTCCGGCAAGCCGTCGCCCTCAAGTCCGACTTTGCCCTAACCTACTGCCATTGGGTAGAGGCGCACGGGCAGCAAAACCCCTCTCTACAATCCAATGCTCGGCTGCTGCATTTGCTCCATCATGCCTCTCCATCCACCGAGCCAGGCGCAACCTTGAGACATATGCTGCAAGAGCATAGCCGAGAAAATCGCTCAGAGGAGGCGATCGCGTTTCCCCTAGCGGCTGAACCAGAAGCCCAGCGGACTGACCCACCTGCTGGATTTTATGAGACAACCCGCGATTGGATCGCAGCTGCCCCTCTTGAGTCTCATAGCTCTGAGCCTAAGAGCCTTGAGCCTAAAGGCGGCACATACAAACCGCTCGATTCACCCCACTGGATTGCCCTCACACCTCCCAAAACCCTAGAGGCCGAAATTCACTTTAGCTTTCGGTTTGGGGAAGCGATCGAACTCCCCGAAACCTTTGTGGCTGAAATTCCGCAGGGGCGATTTTGGCTAAATGCTGACCAGACGAGCAGTGCCGTCATTGCGCCAGATCATCGGCTGTTGGGCGACCTTTCTGCCGAATTTCCGCTACTGAGTCCTCAGCATCCCGATCGCCATCCCAGTCACCATTCGGCTCTAAGGCTGCCCTCCCTGCCTCCGGTGCAAAAACTTGACGGTACGGTTGTGGTTCTGTCGGGGCTGACGAACGACCTGTACTTTCACTGGATGCTGGATGTTTTGCCTAAGTGGGACTTGCTACAGCGCAGCGGCCTCGACCTAGACTCTGTTGACACATTTGTAGTGAGCGATCGCCTGCCCTTTCAGGCTGAAACGCTAGCTATGTTGGGTATTCCGCCCCACAAGCGTATGGCAACGGACTCAGCGCTGCATATCGAGGCTCAGCGGCTCATTGTGCCCTCCTATCCAGGCAGCCCTGCCTGGATGCCGCAATGGGCTTGCCACTGGCTCCAGCATTTACTCAGCCAGACCCCTAGCCCAGCGGATGCTCGGTCTGCAAAAGGGCGATCGCGCCTGTACATTAGCCGCAGCCAAACGACTAATCGGCGGTTGATCAACGAGGCAGAGGTGATGCATCTGCTTCAGCCTTTGGGCTTTGAGGCCGTAACCCTAGAATCGCTCTCGGTGCTGGCTCAGGCTGAGCTGCTGTCCCACGCAGAAGTAGTCATTTCGCCCCACGGGGGTGGCCTGACCAATCTGGCATTTTGCCGACCGGGCACAAAGGTGATTGAGCTATTTGCGCCAGATTATGTTTATCCCTGCTACTGGTTTATCAGCAATTTGTTAGGGCTAGAGTATTTCTATTTGGTGGGCAAAACGCCCGCAGGCAGAGGGCTACAGCAGCTTCTCTATCCAGATGCTCGCCTAGCCGATCTGCTGATTGATTTAGAAGAGCTGCGATCGCTCCTCCAGGCAGCAGCCATCACAGAGGAAAGCTCTACGCAATTAGGTTAGAAAAAATATTTGTTGGATTTAAGCATGTAACGCTACAAGCCGCCATAGCATTTTCTTAGGAACGAGAACGAAATAAAACCGATATACCTGTAGGGGTTTAGCATTCGGCAGATGTGCCCTTGGTCGTAGCAAAGAGGGTTGCCCGAATGCTAAACCCTGACGCTTGAGGTTCCGGTGTTATTTAATCCACGATCCTAAGGATCGTTACTGGCAGCAAAATTTTGGCAGCAAGCTTGGCATCAAACATAGACTTTCTGTAAGGTTGACAGCAAATTTTGCCAGATAGCCCCATACTTCGATAGAAAATGGAAGCATGCGTAAGTGTCTGACGAAATCATGATCTGGATTACCCTGGCAACTTTAGCGGCTGGATTAGGACTCGGTGCGGTTGGTGGTTGGCGGCTCGGACGCAGAAGCCATTCACCGATCGCCCTGTCTTCAGCAACGCCTGCATTACCCTTAGTTGAGCAGAACACCTCAGTTGAGCAGAACGCCTCAGTTAAGCAGAACGCCTTAGCAGATCAACTGCGGCGGACCCAGATTGCCTATCACAAAGCGACTGAGATAGAAAAGTTTAAGTCGGGATTTTTGGCGCGTTCCTCCCATGAGTTGCGATCGCCCATTAACAGCGTCATTAGTCTGCATCAGCTCATCTTGTCAGATTTATGTGAAGACCCAGCCGAAGAGCGCGAGTTTATTGGTCAAGCTCAGGCAGCCGCAGAAAAAATGCTGGCGCTGCTCGATCGCCTGATCAGCTTGTCTAAAATGAGCTACGGCCTAGAACCTCTGCAAACTCAGCCGTTGTGCCTAGAAGATGTCTTTGCAGAAGTGGAGTACTCTGTTCAGTTGCTGGCTCAAAATCGCAACATTCGTCTAGAGATTACCCCGCCTGATCCTGACCTCTATGTTCTGGCAGATCCGCGCTGGCTACGGCAGATTCTCATTAGCCTGATGGATGCACCCCTTTTGCTCATGCAGGAGGGATATATTCGCCTAAAGAGTCAGGTTGATCTAGAGCGTCAGCAAGTGCAAATTTGGGTAGAGGATGAGCGTCCAGTCGAGTTTTGGCAAGAATCGAGTGATTTACTAGAGGCTGTCAATGGCAAGAGCCTTAACCCCAGCGTTGCCGCTGACCCCCAGCTTACTAGCGCTCAGATTGCCCAGGCTCAGGTGCAAGAGGCGATCGCCAAAATTCCTTCACCAGGACTCACGCTTTTAATCATCCAAACCCTGCTAGATGAGATGGCAGGACATCTGGAAATCCTGGAAATACCATCCGAGAGTTCTCCAGAAAATCACCTGACGCGGATTCAGTGTTCGGTGCCGCTAGCCGATGGGCAAGAAAGTGAATAGGTTAAGTTCAGCAGCAAAGGATGCCAAAGCAGTCATGTAGCGGGGGATATACTCCCGCTACCCAACCTCCCGGCCTCAACGACCACAAGGGCTTAGCTGGCCTGATACTGCTCTAGGGTGTGCTTTTCCCAAAGAGATTGATACAGCCCCGGCTGGGCTAACAGTTCCATATGGGTTCCTATCTGCACGATCGTCCCCTGATCCATCACCATAATGCGATCGGCTGTGGCCGCTGCCGAAAGCTGATGAGAGATAAACAGCACCGTTTTGCGGCGCGTCCCTTCAGAGAGATTTCGTAGGATTTGCGTTGCGGTTTGATTGTCAACGCTAGATAGAGAGTCATCCAAAATCAGGATGGGCGCATCGACTAGCAGCGCCCTGGCCAGCGCCGTCCGTTGCCGCTGCCCGCCTGAAAGCGTAATGCCCCTCTCACCTACGATCGTTTTGTACTGCTGAGGAAAGTTAAGGATCTCGCCATGAATTTGCGCAGCCTTAGCAGCCAGCTCAACCTGCGGCTGTTCGCTCACCGGATCGCCGTAGCGAACATTATTTTTAATCGTTGTACTAAACAAAAAGCTCTCTTGCGGCACGTAAGCGATCGCAGCCCGCAGGTCTTGCAAGCGAATCTGGGTAATGTCGTAGCCATCCACAAAAAGCTGACCTGGCGCGACATCCAACAAGCGGGGCAGGGCATTAGCCAAAGTAGATTTGCCTGAGCCAATCGAACCAACCACGGCGATCGTTTCTCCTGGTTCAATCACAAAGTTAATGTCGTTTAACGCAGCAGTCGCAGCATCAGGATAGGTGTAAGACAAATGCTGCGCTGTGATCCAGCCTTTCACCTGCTGCCGAGGCAAGACGATCGCATTTTGCACATCCTTGATCTGCGGCTCGTTAGACAAAATAGACTCAAGGCGATCGATGCTCACTTCACCCCGCTGGTAGGCCGTAATCGTAAACCCCAGCAGCGCTGTCGGAAAGACTAAATTTTGGGCAAACAGCAGCAGCGCCACAAAGCCACCGACGCTGATCGTCCCATCGGCGATCGCCCCTACTCCCAGCGCCAGCAGCGCCAACTGGCTGATGCTAGCCAAGCCGCGCAGCAGCGGAAAGAGGGTATTTTGCGTCTTGGCAAGGTTGAGGTTGCGGGTCAACATCTGCTGATTGAGCTGATGAAAGGCGCGACGTTCGTTGTCTTCCTGAGCGTAGATCTTGATTAGCGCCATACCGCTCATATCTTCCTGAATCAAATCGCTCAGGTCAGCGTTGGCCTCTTGGACTTGAAGCTGCTGGTTGCGAAGACGGTTGCTAAACAACTGCACCAAAATCAAAATGCAAGGAAAGATGACGATCGCCACTAGCGTCAACCAAACGCTAATGCTCAGCATTGCAGGCAAGGTCATCGCGTAAGCAAACACCATGTTTGCCAGACTCAATACCGCAAAACCCAGCAACCGACGAATATTATCCACATCGCTGGTAGCACGGCTGATCAAATCTCCAGGCGTATTCACGGCAAAATAGCTTGGCTCAAGCGTCAGCAGATGGTTAAAAATCTTCTGCTTGAGGTCAAACTCGACCTGCCGACCCACCCCAAACAACAGCGTCCGAGAAGACATCCTCACGAGCCACATGACGGAAGCCAGGATCAAAATCAGCACTGCGTAAAAAATTACCCGCTCCATCGTGAAGGTAGCTTGCAGCTCATCTAGCCCATCCCGAATCAGCAGCGGAATATAGACCCCTAGCCCATTAACGACCAATAAAGACAAAATCCCCAAGGCGGCTTGCCGCCAGTGGGGACGCATATAGGCACCAAGTTTTTGCAGTCGTGCATCAGCCATGTTGGGAGGAGAGGGTTGAGATACTCCCTAGCTTACACACCCAGCGGATCAGTCAGCCAGCCCCGCAGAAAATAGTAGACGGTTGCCAGGTACTCATCTACAACGCGACTGCTAATCACCAAAGCTTCGGCACTGGGGATCAGATCAGTCAGCGCCGCCAGCCGCAGCCCCGCCTGACTCTGAAACACATAGAAATCTGTGGGTTTGGGAATGATGCCAAAATTGAGTCGGGCAAAGGTAGAGGCCGTTCGCCTCAGCCCCAAGGCCGGAGTTACGAGTTGGATAGGAATCCGCGATCCAGAATCAGCAGCCCCGGTCGGCACTTCTTGAATCGAGCCGTTATCGCAGGTGGCATACAGACGGCAGTTGTCGCTCACATCACCTGGACTGAGGATTTTACGCACTGCGATCGCACTGCTGCGCGGATCAACGCCATCCGTCTCAATCCGCACCTGCGACCCATCTACCCCCGCCCGCTGCACCAGAAAGTTAGTAATCACATCGGTTGAGGTGACATTGGGCTGAGCCAGAATCGGCTGTGGCCCTGCACTGACAATCACGAGTGGCGTATTGCCCCGCGATCGCTGCTCGGCGTACAGCTGTCCTGCATACAGCAACCGAGATTGAAGCGTCACGCTCAGACCATCGGCAATGTTGCTCAACTGCGATCGCAGCCGATAAGCCGGATTGCTGGGGGTTGTGCCATCTCCCAAAACCACAATAGCAGGCACATCGCGATCGGTCGGACGCTGGCTCAGTTCCAGTGCCGATTTCTGCTCAGTTTGCGCTGTTAGCAGATAAGCGGTTAGCGGCAAGCTGGCAATGAGCAAAATAATCAGAGCAGCCATCACCTGCGAACCATCCACTTTTTTCGTCCCTACCCGCACCGAAGAGGCCAGGAGAATCAGCACTAGCCCCAGAGGCCGCAACGGAAAGGAGATCACGCCCCACAGTACGCCAACAGTTTTGTTGGTGGGGTCTAAAAAGGCAAGCACCATGAGCAGCACCAGCACCAACCCACCCAACCATGTCAAATATCGCCGATCGATCCAGGTCAGCAATACGAAACGCACCAGGAAATAAATTCCTACCAGAACAAGAATTTGAGTGATCAATTCAAACATTGCGACCCTCTCTTACACCACCCATACAAAACCTGCCTAATTAAAGCTGCATATTTAGCGTATTGGACTAGCCTTGTTTAACTGTAATCAAACTCTGCTCAAATCAATCACTTAAAAGAAAATTAATTTAAGAAATTTTAGGATCGCCTGATGAAATTTAGGGTTTAGCGCCTGCGTTCGTTCACCTTTGATCAAGATACGCCAAAAAAAAGGGCGAGATTTTCTCACCCAATGGACGTATTGAACGCTCAATATAAAAGTTTTCTGCCCCCAAATCTGCTCTTAAGAGTCATTCTGAGAATATTCGCTCCCTTAGCCTGAAAAGCCTCTCTCGCTCTCCTCAATCCACAAGCCTCAATGGAACGGCTATCAATTAGTAAGCCCCTGCCCGCTTGGTCAGCAGTACAGCCAAGGTTCTCCAAATGATCGCCAAATCATAGAGAGGAGTCCAGAGAGCCTGGTACCGAAGGTCAAGATCCACCACATCCTCAAAGTTTTGAATAGCCGATCGCCCGTTGACCTGCCATTCGCCCGTTAGCCCTGGCTTGACGTTAAGCCGCTGCCAATGGCGAACATCATACTGAATTACCTCGTCATGGGTAGGAGGACGAGTTCCCACTAGGCTCATCTCACCCACCAAAACATTCCAAAACTGGGGAAATTCATCTAGGCTGGTCTTACGCAGAAACCGCCCTACCCGTGTCACTCTGGGGTCTTGCTTGTTCTTAAAAATCAGCCCCTGCGCCTCATTATGAACCGAGGTCTTCAAATCATCAGCATCTTTCACCATCGAGCGAAATTTGCGGATAACAATGGGTCGCCCCTGCAAGCCGTAGCGCACCTGCCGATAAAGAATAGGGCCGGGGCTATCCAGCTTGATGAGAATTGCTAAAGGGACAAAAAGAATGGCAAAGAGGCTCAGCCCTAAGATCGCCCCACCTATATCAAGCGTGCGCTTGATCAGGCAAAGCGTGGAGCGATGGGGAGAATCAAACTGAGGAGATTCAAACCGAGGAGATTCAGGAAGGTCAAGCGCTGCTGATGAAACCGAGTTGCCATTCATTTTGGTAGTGCCCTGGAGAAATATCCACGCTGACTGGATTGCTGCGAAACTTCAGTGTTTCTACTGGCAATATAGGATGGTTTCTCTAGAGACATTGACTCAGAGGCTGCCTTTTTGCAGAAACTTCTTATTCCCTCACAGATTCTCTATTTTTGTGAATTTTCCATGAAGTTCAGTCGATGCGTTGCAATATCTATATTTTTATACGTTGATCGGCTCTGGAAATGAGTCACTTTATTGCCCTCAAATAAATTTCAAGTAAAGATCGACTCTTTTCTCCGGACGGAAATACGGATTGTATCTGCGGAATACACTGAACTCATTTTGTTTATTTCATCACCTATAGCCAAAAAGGCAAGGCTGTATCCATCAATACAAATTTGCATATTGGTAGAGACCTCATTCCCCCTCTGCGGCGAAGTGAGGAGAGAGCTCATGCCTACTCGCATCTTGTTACTTATCTTCGTTGAACCCCCACAAGCCAGAGGTTAGGTGTAGTGTTGGGATGTAAAAGAAGCTTCGGGAGTGCAAGCCATGCCATTTGCTGCCCAGTCATCTGCTACCCAGACTGCGATCGCCTCTTCCTTGCCCCAACTGCCCGAAATCATAGACAACTTGCCCAACCTTTGTGGAGCTGAAGCAAACGTTCAGGCCATTACCCAGCTTCAACAGCCAATCTGGCTACCCCACACCAATCTGCAACTGCAAAATATCTCAGCGGGATTTGCGATCGCCCTGCATATGCACCAGCCCACCATTCCAGCAGGGGCAAGCGGCGAACTTATTGGCAACCTGCAACGTATGTTTGAGCATCCTAACGAGGGAGACAACCACAATGCGGGGGTCTTTGCCTGGTGCTATTCTCGCATGGCAGATTTTATTCCAGATTTGGTTAGCCAGGGCTGCAACCCTCGCGTCATGCTGGACTACTCCGGCAATCTGCTGTGGGGACTGCGGCAAATGGGGCGCGGCGACATCTTAGACAACCTGAAGCGCATCACTTGTGAGCAGGATTACCAGCCCTATGTAGAGTGGCTAGGCACCCTGTGGAGCCATGCCGTCGTGCCCTCTACACCCATTCCCGACATCAAGCTGCATATTCAAGCCTGGCAGCATCAGTTTGCCGCTGTCTTTGGCTGGGAAGCCCTGGCGCGCGTCAAAGGCTTTTCCCCTCCAGAAATGCATCTGCCCAACCATCCCGATACGCTCTACGAGTTGATCAAGGCGCTGAAAGACTGTGGCTACCGTTGGCTGCTGGTGCAGGAGCATTCCGTAGAAAGCCTAAACGGACATCCTTTAGGCTTTAAGCATGTGCCGCATCGGCTAGTGGCACGCAATTCTGCGGGTGACGTTGTGAGCATGACGGCCTTGATTAAGACTCAGGGATCAGATACCAAGCTCGTTGGACAGATGCAGCCTTACTATGAGGCCAAGACGCTTTCGCCTGTGCAAATTGATGGGGTAATGATCCCGCCCTTGGTGTCGCAGATTAGCGATGGCGAAAATGGCGGCGTCATGATGAATGAGTTTCCCTCTGCCTTTAAACAAGCCTGGGGAGATGCCAAGCAGGGCAAGACTGTGGGTTTCACAGGCAGCGAGTATCTAGAGCTAATTGAAGCAGCAGGCTGTAATTTAGAAAATTTACCGACCTGTCAGGCGATCGGGCAATATCGGATTTGGGAGCGTATTGACACCTGCACACCTGAGAATGTGGCGCGAGCGATACAGGAAATTCAGGCAGAGCATCCTAACTTTCATATGGATGGTGCTTCCTGGACGAGCGATCTGAGCTGGGTCAGAGGCTACGAAAATGTTTTGACGCCCATGAATCAATTGAGCGCTCAATTTCACGAGGCGA
Organism: Oscillatoriophycideae cyanobacterium NC_groundwater_1537_Pr4_S-0.65um_50_18; assembly: GCA_016208305.1. Classification (GTDB taxonomy): domain Bacteria; phylum Cyanobacteriota; class Cyanobacteriia; order Elainellales; family Elainellaceae; genus Drouetiella. The sequence continues at coordinate 911,178 of JACQYI010000006.1, forward strand.
TCGATCCCCTCATACAGGCTGATCCGGCAGTAGCTCAGCAGCAACGCTATCGCAATGCGCTCTTGCACAACCTGCTGCTACAAACAAGCTGCTTCCGCTATTGGGGGCAAGGAGCCTGGACAGACTATGCCCGCGAGATTGCTAGACGTGGCGAGGAAATTTTACGCGCTGAGTTCTAGCCGCTTGCCTTGGCTAATATTTGAGTGCTGAAACTTGGGTGAGGTTCTGCAAGGATTTTTTGTGGCATGGTCTTTGCCTGTGCTGCAAAAAATCCCTGCCGTTTTAGGACTACCGAAATTTTTTAGGAGCCAGTTGACACTCTGCCCAGAGAGACTGTTAAGATAGGGGAGGTGAAAACCGTTGGGGCGTCGCCAAGTGGTAAGGCAGCGGGTTTTGGTCTCGCCATTCCTAGGTTCGAATCCTAGCGCCCCAGTTCTACAGAATCAGTTTAGTGGTCTATAGGTTTAACAGCCTGGTCCATTGGCTTGTCTCAAGGCAAATTTATCTTGAGGCACTAGAGTTGAGGTGTTTCTGCGACCTGTCCCATTGCCGCAAAAACACCCCTAGAAAGTCCTTTAGAGAAATACCCTAGTGAACCAAGCTCAGACTCAAGCCTACAGAAGCTTAGGGCTTTTCTTGATCGACTTGCTCTACTTGGCTAACGCGATGCAGCTTAATGACATCACTCATTTTGCGAATCTGTGTGAACGTGCGCTCTAGCTGAGCATGATCGAGGATATCGATGCCTAAGCTAATGGTTGCCGTTTGCCCTGGGAAAGTCTTAACTTGAGCGCTGCGCACGTTAATGTTGTAGTCGCTCAAGCGGGACAAAATATCTTTGAGCACGCCAACGCGATCGATCACCTCAATTTGCACCTGTACGGGATAGGTTTGAGGGCGACTGCTGCTTCTAGAATCGTTCCAGCTAACTGGAATCAGGCGATCGCCCGGAATGCTGTCGGTGTTGTGGCATCCCTGCCGATGGATCGAAATGCCTCGGCTGCCCAACGTCACCACGCCGATAATGGCCTCACCTGGAACCGGGTTACAGCATCCGGCCAAACTGTAGAGCAGTCCCTCAACTCCGGCAATAGGCGAGTCTTTGGCGCGGGTAGAAACCGGGCTAGCAGCCACAGAGTGGGAAGGCAGCAGCAGCATTTCCTGCTCATGGGTGGCAGCAGGGGCGATCGGCTGTTTGGCTTTGACGGCTTCTCGAATGCGGTTGACTACCAGATTCAAGGTGATTTCGCCATAGCCTAGTGCCGCAATCAGATCGTCGGGGGAGGCGTAGTTACAGCGTTCGGCCACCATTTGCATCGGGTCAGACTTGAGCAGCGCATCTAGGCCGCTCTTGCCCAGCTCTTTTTCCAACAGTTCTCGACCCCGCAGCATGTTGTCATCTCGGTTCGATCGCTTGTACCACTGCCGAATCCGATTTCGAGCACCCGTTGTGACTGCAAAATTGAGCCAGTCCAAGCTGGGATGCGCATTCTTCTGCGTAATGATTTCCACAATATCGCCATTTTTGAGGCAGGTGTCTAGCGTGACCATGCGCTCGTTCACCCTGGCTCCGGCGCAGTGGTTGCCCACCTCCGTATGGATGCGATAGGCAAAATCTACCGGAGTTGCCCCCTGATTCAGCGCCACCACATCGCCCCCCGGTGTAAACACATAAACATCATCGGCAAATAGATTGTCCTTAACGTTTTCCAGATACTCCTGAGCATCTTTCAGGTCACTTTGCCATTCCAACAGCTGCCGCAGCCAGGTAAATTTTTCGTCATCTGTAGAAAGCTTGGTGCTAGAGTGACCAGACTCCTTGTATTTCCAATGGGCGGCAATGCCATATTCGGCAATGTGATGCATTTCCAGCGTGCGGATCTGGACTTCGATCGGTCTGCCCGTTGTACCAATCACAACCGTATGAAGCGACTGGTAGCGGTTGGGCTTGGGCAAACCAATGTAATCTTTAAAGCGACCTGGAATCGGGCGAAACGCATCATGGACGACGGCTAGCGCTCGATAACATTCATCATTGGTTTGGACAATGACGCGAATGGCCGCGATATCATAGATTTCCTGAAACTGCTTTTGCTGCCGCTGCATCTTGTGATAGATGCCGTATAGATGCTTGGGGCGACCACTAATTTCTGAGCAGTGAATACCAAGCTGCTGGAGGCGATCGCGCAGGGTTTCGGCCACCTGCTCTAGTCGAGTTTCGCGATCGATGCGCTTATCGGCAACTAGCTCCTGCATTTCCCGGTAGGCTTCTGGCTCAAGATACTTGAAGGCAATGTCTTCCAGCTCCCACTTAAAGCGACCGATGCCCAGCCGATTGGCTAAAGGCGCAAAAATTTCACGGGTTTCTAGGGCAATGCGACGGCGCTTGTCATCCGGCAGATGCTCCAGGGTGCGCATATTGTGCAGGCGATCGGCTAGCTTAACGACAATTACCCGGATGTCCTGCGCCATGGCCAAAAACATGCGGCGAAAGTTCTCGGCTTGTCGCTCAGTCTTGCTGGAAAAGTTGAATTTAGACAGCTTGGTAACACCCTCAACCAGCAGCCTCACCTCTACACCAAAGCGACTCTCAATTTCTTCGCCCGTAACATCAGTATCTTCAATAACGTCGTGCAAAAAGCCTGCCGCGATCATGGCTCCGCTCCCGCCCAGGTCGCGCAATAGCCCCGCAACGGCCACCGGATGAGCAATGTAGGGTTCTCCAGAAGCGCGATATTGTCCTTGATGCAAACAATAGGCAAACTCAAACGCCTTACAGAGCAGCGTTGCATCTGCCGAAACGGGACTCCCATCACAAGCCAGAGGCGATCGCTGCTCAATGATGCACCCCTGAAGCCACTCAGGCAAGGTAATGTCGGTGGGAATATCTGCTGCTAGGTTCATGCTATCGAGGTCAGATCGAGTGCTAATGATCATTGGCGAAAAGGGCTAAGGGATAGATTTTGCTGATTTTACGGTATGTGAATCACAAAGTTGTCATTAACAAGGGTTTTGAATTCTTGAGGGCTTTGAATTCTCCTTGGAACAGGGATCGAAGCCAAAACGTTGCGTTACCCATGTGAGTGCATCTAGCGATGCCTGATCACTCCATCACACTTCTGATGCCTTAGAAGCAGGGAGTACCTTCAAATTTGGTTAGCTTCATGTTTTGCTGAGCCACCTATTAACTTCCGCTATAAATTAAAGGTAGATAAGCTGCCAAAGCTCAATCGCGATCGCTTAGGAATGGGTCAAACCCTCTACAGGGCTTAGAAAAGAGCTTAGAAGAATCTATGGATCTCGGCGAGGTCTGAATGGGAATACCTGAGACAATTATTTTCGTATTATAGAGATCTGTTGCGATGTGTTACGCACAACCCGCTTAATCTAGAGAAAACTCAAGGATAATCTTTAGATAATTTTTGGTTTTTGTTTCTAATTATAGGGAGCGGTGTAAAACTAAGTTGCCCCGTTTTGTCAGCGTTAGCCTCAAGCTGTCGGTTGCCCAAATGAGCGCTTTCTGGATAATTCTGTTCATACGCCACGACTGCGCTTAATGTTCAGATGGTCAGAGTCTATCACTAGAGTCCATGCTGCCAGAACCTTATCATCAGCTTTACCTGAACTTTCAGCGCCTGCTTTATCAGTTGCAAACACAGTTAGCTCAAGGCGATCGCTCTCTTCTCCAGGCAGATCTTGCCGTAGCGCAAACCTATTTTCAGTCTCAAATCCTAGCGATTAATTTAGAGGAGCTTGAACTAGAGGGACTTGAAGCTGCCGTCGCTGCCAAAACGCAGTCCTTTCAAGTCGAGATCAACAAGCAGATGCGTCTCCTCAAAACCGACCTGATGTTTTTGCAGACTGCTCGTTTGGCCATTACCCAAAGCCAAAGACAGCAGCAAATGAGCGATCGCATCGTTCTGCTACTGCGATATTGTGAAGCGGTGCTAGGCGAAAAATAAACGGCAAAAAACAGGTCTTACCTGAAGGCAAGACCTGTTTCGCGGGTGATAACTTGGCCAATCTAGCGACTGATCGGTAAGGTAGGACGGGTAGCGCTAGACTCCTGGGAGCGAGGCGACGGATTGGCACTAACGACGCCATTTGGAATTGTTTTCTTGGCTTCCACCATTTCTAGCGCCTTCTTAAGACTCTTCCAGCCAATTGAGGCAAACAGCGAGTCAGCCTTCTGCTCACCCGGCTTAATGCCCTTAATGAACTGCGCCAGAGAATACTCTAGAGCCTGACCTGGATCAACCATCGTCCAGCCTTGGGGCGTGAGTTTGTGAAACTCGAAGTGCAAATGAGGCCCTGTAGAGTAGCCTGTGCTGCCCACCCGACCAATCACTTCACCCTGCTTCACCATGTCTCCAGGCTTGACAAAAGCCTCTGACAAGTGGGCGTAGAGGCTTTCTTGAGTGTCTTTGTTGTGGCGCAGAACGACGGCTAGCCCATACCCTCCCATGAGATCAGCGATTTGCACTTTTCCGTCAAACACAGCCATTACAGGGGTGCCCTGGGGTGCGCCCAAGTCTGTGCCCGAATGGAAGCGGCTCTCACCTGCGATCGGATGGATTCGCCAGCCAAACGCAGAGGTGATGGCAGCCGGAATCGTCAGCGGAAACTGAAGGCTAATATTGCCATTGCTAATCTGAGCGGGCGGACGCACCGTTAGGTTGTAGAAATCTTGCACCGAAGGCAGCGCCACGGCGGTATTGTAGGTGCCGCTATAGCCGCCAGAGCTACCTGCACCACTAAACTCCACCGAGTCAGCGGCGAGAGAGGGCGCTAGGGGACAAATGCTATTGGGCACACCCTGTCCCGAAGGCAGGACGGCCTGACATCCGGTAGAGCGCTCAGACAAGATCACATCTGGGCTGGTCGCGCCTAGCGAGTAGGGCGTCGGATCAATGTAATCGCCATTGGGTTGACCAAAAGCGGCTTTAGCATCGTTTTCTAGGTCAGGAGAGAGCAACTCCGTCGAAACGGACGGCTCCTCAGCGGGAGAACTGCCGATCGCTTCTTCTGGCTCTCCAACAGGAGCGACCGCCTCAGGTTCGGTAAACATCTCAGAGGGTGTGGCGGATGGAGATGTGGGCAGAGGCGCTACAAGGTCATCTACAAATAAATCTTGGGCGCTCGGAACGGCTGAGCTATCGACTGAGGAGGAAGGCGTTTGGGCATAACCTGCACCTGCGCTGAGCAGGCTAAGACCACTTAACCCCAGACTGAGCAGTAGGGAACGCTGGCTCAAGAAGCCTTGAAACACCCGGTTTGAATCACGTTTAGTCATCACTATGTCCTTAGCAGGCTGCATTCAAGCTGAAATTAAGCGGGGCAAAGGGGCTAAATCACAACCCAAGACATCATAATCTGGATTTTGACGACATTGGGAGAGACTCCCTCATCCGATCGGGGGATTTTCTCAAAGAATTGAGGACTTGTTGAGTACTTATAGTCGCCAATTTATCTATCAAAGTTCCGATTTTTCTCAGATTTTCAGTAAAAATCTGTAAATTTTTCCGGTCAGAGCGATCGCACCCCAGAATAAATGTAGATTTACCCTGCTGTATTGCGGATATTGCTGATACTGGATGGAGTTTTGACACTGCTCCACCATAGCGCAAACAAATGGAACCGTCTGCCTACTCTGCCCTAGGAGAGTTCCAAAAAACCAGCTCAGTTCGGCACTGCTGACGGGCAGCGATAAATTTAGCGCGAAATTTTACGAGGGGCGCGCCTGGACTCTGTCGATAGCACGGCTTAATCCGGCTATGATTTTTTGGGGAAGACGCGCGTCTCCCCAATTGAAGTTAAACGCGCACATGACCTCATTGCAAAGCCTGTCGGTAAGCTGCATGAATACGCCGCAGATAGTTCGTCATGCTGAAGAACTTTGCCACCTGTTTACCCTCGGTAGAAAGCTGCGATCGCAAAGCAGGGCTGTTGAGCAGACCCGCCATCTTGTCTCGAATGTCACCCACCTCATAGGGATCAACATACACAGCCGCATTGCCGCAGACTTCGGGCAAGCAGGAAACATTGGATGTAATCACAGGACAGCCAAAGCTCATCGCCTCAACCGGGGGCAATCCAAATCCTTCATACAACGAAGGAAACACCAGACAGAGGGCACCCCGGTAGAGATAGCGCAAGCTGCTCGTGGGCACATATTCCAGTAGCTTCACCTGTTTACCCGGATTTTTGCTGTTGGATACATAGCCCACTTTAGACAGCTCATCTTCCCAAAGCCAGCCCTTTTTGCCGACAATTACCAGCGGCATATCCGTATCCAAGCCAGAGTAGGCATCAATCAACCTGCCCACATTTTTCTTAGGCTCGATCGCCCCCACAAACAAGAAATATTTTTGATATTCCAAGCCATAGCGCTCTAGAAATTCTGAAACTTCTCGCTTAGAGGCTTCCAACGGCTCTAAGGCGATCGGTTGATAGGTCACGATGATTTTGTCTGGATCGGCCTCGTCAAAATAGGTCAACAGATCTTGCTTCGAGCTTTCAGAAACGGTGATAATCGCCGCAGATTCCTTCAGCGCATCCCGAATTTTAAAGTAGAAGTTTTCCTTATCATCCAGCGTGGCATAGGGCAGACGCAGCGGAATCAAATCATGAACCGTCGTGATTTTTTTGGCTCCCCGAATTTGCATCGGCAGCGGATAGGTGGCGTGCCAGAGATCAATTTTTTCGGGAACAGAAATTTGGGTCGTTAGCCCCAGTTTTTTGTACAGAACATTGGCAACGCCATAGCATTGAGGCAGATTAAAAGACTCGGCGTACTTGAGAAAATCTTCGTTGTACTGACCGCGTGTAACGACAAAATTGCGATCGCCTCTTCTGCGTCGTGCCCGATACAGCGGCGAAGTCGATTTTGCCAAGCCTTTGAGCAAAAACAACAGGCTATGATTCTCCGCCGGATTGTCGAAAAAGAAGACCTCATCCAGAATCTCATTGGACTTGTAGCCCCCTCGGCTCAGCAGCACATCGATATGTGCCCCTAGCAACGTCAAAGCCTGAATTAGGCTAATGCCGTAGGTCTTAATGCCCGTCCCCTTCTTGAGCTGCAAGTTATATCCATCAACCAGAACATTGACCCCTGCCAAGCTCAAGTCTGACGGTACGACGATCGGCTGGGGTTCAGATTTCGGATTTTTAGATATGGGTTGAGCAGCCTGCTTCTCACCCGGTGCCGCTTCAGAGAATGCAGGCAACTGGCTGACCTGAGCCAGCGGAGTCTGATACGCGATCGGCTGAGGCAGATCGACCGTTCTACTTTCGACCGAGAGTTCGCTGAGGTTGCCCCAGGTAGAGTCTTCTGCCGAGGTACGGAACGATCGCACTAGACCAGGCACACAAACCACATAGCCTCCCTGTTTGACAATCGAGCGGGGCGACCAGCAGGTAATCCACCAGTCCTCATCGGCACCCTGTCCTGGCTTGCCTCGGTCGGGCTTAGGCGCACCCAGATAAGGCGTGGGAATCGGCATGACGCCTCGCCAGTAGTCTCGGTGGGCATGGAGGTGCTGACCGGGCATCGATCGCTTGTACAAGACCGAATATCCCGCTATTTCGCCTGTGCCAAAGTTGGGATGCTCCAGGGCATCGCGTCCGGCGAGCAGAGGGCGATCGCGCGGGTCTTGGATCTGCGCCAAAACTTTCAGCGTATCGGGGTGGATGTCAACGTCATCCTGAAAGTAGGAAATCCATTCGATCGCTGGGTCAGCCAGCCAATACTCCAGCCCAACATTCATCGCATTGGGCAACCCCCGGTTTTCGGGAAGGCCAATCAGAGGCACCTGATGCTGCTGAGCAATTTGGCAGTTTTCCTGGTGATTTTCTGGCGTTGAGGCATCATCGACCACTACCACCGGAATGCCAAGCGCCAGCACCTGAGGCAGCGATCGCGCGAGACTTTGCGGGCGATTGTACGTCGTAATAACGGCAGCATAGGTGGGAGGACGATGGGACTGCTCTAAGGCTTCAAATACTTCATCAAACTGCCGCATGAGCGCTGTAATGTGGACTTTGTCGGGTGGCTGTACGCCCGCAATTGGCGCGCTGGCATAGATGACAAAAACTTCGTTGGCAAAAACAGGATGAAACTGCTTAAGCACTTTTAGGGCAACAGGTGCTTCAATCTCAAGCGCCATGCCTTTGTGAAAGACAACAAATTGAAACTGCTCAGCGGGCAGCAGGTAAGAAACGTTGTAGTGATAGACTCCGGAGAAACAATCGAGGAACTCGTTAGGAGCCAAAATTGCGTCAAGCGGTTCGGCATAGGTCTCCAAAAACGATCGCGCCTGCATCCAAAATTCATCTTCAGTAGGAAATGGCATGGGAAAGGGGGTAAGTTCTCCGGCGTTTCTGATTTTAGGGATAAATCTGCCATTGGGCACCCGTGTTGCAAATTCCGACTCCTCAGCAAAACCTTGACCGAATCGCAAAGCATTTGTTAGCCTAAGCAGATAACTGCACATAACTTAAGCTTTAGCAAAGTAGATTTCACAGCCATGCACCCTACAGCGCCCTACTTTTATTTTTGGTTTAGCAAGGTTCACCTGAGGTGAGTCCAGCTTTGCTTGGAACCTCAAGGTGAACCGCAGAATCGACTCTGCGGTTTTTGTTTTATGTAGGCTTTTTTATCTCTCTTTCCTCTTTTCTCACAGCCTCTGACTCGCATGACTCACTTTCCCACCTGGTTTTTTGGATTTTACTTCTGGAGCGTCAACCGCTTCGGATGAGAGAGTCGTGCAAACGTTTCTTGAACCCGGAGCCAAACAAGGTTCCGGTTTTTTTTGAATATTCAGCTTGTTGAAGATCTAGCTAGTTTCCCCATCCCTTATATCTCAGGAGAACTCCAATGCAGAAAGCTAAACTCGCACTCAAAACCACCGCCAACCACAAAACGATCGTCCAACTCTCGCCTTCGGTCAGCGTCGGCGGCCAAGATTTACTCATTGTCGGCGGCCCTTGCACCGTAGAAAATCTGGCGCAGATGGAAGAAGTGGCCAGTCGGTTAGCGATCGCCCCTGTTCAAGCGCTACGAGGCGGCGTCTATAAGCCCCGCACCTCTCCCTACGATTTCCAGGGCTTGGGTATAGAAGGGCTAAAAATATTGCAGAGCGTGCGCGATCGATCAGGAATGCCCGTTATTACTGAAGTGATGGCTATTTCTCAAATCGATGATATTGCCGCCTATGCAGATGTGTTGCAAGTGGGCAGCCGCAATATGCAAAACTTCGACCTACTCAAGGCTTTGGGCGAAACCGATAAGCCAGTGCTGCTAAAGCGCGGATTAGCCGCAACAGTGGAAGAATTCGTCATGGCTGCTGAATATATCCTCAGCCACGGCAACCCTAACGTTATTCTGTGCGAACGCGGCATTCGCAGCTTCGATACTTACACCCGCAACGTGCTGGACTTAGGAGCCGTTGTAGCTCTGAAACAAGTCACTCATCTGCCTGTGATTGTTGATCCCAGCCACGCGGCAGGCAAACGTGAACTGGTTGCCGACCTAGCCAGAGCAGCGATCGCCTGTGGAGCCGATGGCGTAATTGTGGAATGCCACCCTGAGCCTGAGCAATCTGTTTCTGATGCCCGTCAAGCGCTTTCTTTAGAGGCAATGGTGGCGCTGGCTGAGAGTTTGGGAGCGATCGCCACCGCGGTCGGCAGAACCATTCCTCAACCCACAAATATTCTTAAAGCCGGGACTTTACCCCGGCTTTCGCTTGTGTAGCAAAGTTAGCATTGCTGAATCGGCAGATAGTTTTGTGAAAGAGAAGCTTAATTTCTCTCTCTCAAAATTATCTGCTCACCCGTAGCGCAGTTCTGGAGCTACTTGCTCTCATTCTCCTTTGCCTTAAGGGCGTAGTCTCGAAAGCGGTTCATATCCGCTTGCAGGGTTGACTCCACGACTCGACCCACAAAGCCGTTGTCCATGATCCGGTTCAAAATGCTGGGAACCGCAAAAGCGACGGTTAGTTTGACGATGCTACTCTCACCGCGATCGTAAAACCGAATAGCACCACGATTGGGTAAGCCATCTACCGATTCCCATTGAATGATTTGATGGGTGACAATTTTGGTTATGCGCGACAGCCAGCTAAACTCGAAGCCCCCGGTCGCCAGTTTCCAGCGAGAGAGATCGGGGTTATCAGGCTGAATCTTGACAGAATCGATCCACTTCATCCAGTTGGGCATCTGCTCTAGATCAGACCAGAGTCCCCACACCAGAGCGATCGGGGTTTCAACTTCGACTTGAACGGTATACTCTAGCCAGTCACTCATACCAGTCACTCATAGAAGCAGGCTTGCGCGGCAAAGAACAAGAATTGAATCAGCTTATCTAATATTTGAACAAACCTGAGCCTTTGACCTTATATCCTGTCGGCTCTAGGATAGCGGCAGCCGCCTGCTTGCCCGAAATGGTCGCACCTTCCATGCTGTCGATATAGTCTTGCTGCGTGTAGCTGCCTGCCAGGAAAAAGTTGGGTATGGGCGTTTTTTGCGCCGGACGGTAGACATCCATGCCCGGATTTTCTCGATAGAGCGACTGCGCCAGCTTAACGACACTAAACCAGGTCATATTCAGCTCGCGTGAAGAGGGAAACAGCTCATGAAGCTGCTTCAGAGCGTGCTGGGCTATCTCTTCATTGCTCATCTTGACGAAGGGGTCGCCGGGAGTCAGCACCACCTGCATCAGGGAACCCTGCCCCTCGCGGTAGTAGTCTTTGGGGCTGGTCAGCGCCAGATCAGCAAAGCAGGAAAAGTCGGCATCGGCGCTGTAGAGCAGATTGTCCATTCCAGCCGCGTGGTCGAGCTGCTTTCTCTGTTCAGCATTCTGCATCTCTGTGACCCAGCCATCAAATCGCAGCTGCACCGTCACGACGGGAACTGCCTCTAGCTTGTAAATATTGTCGAACTCTTTCCATTTGCGCCATTCCTGGGGCAAGAGCCGATGGATGCCAGGGATATCGCAAGCTGCCAGGTAAATATCGGCAGCGATCGCCTCATCTCCATCGCCATTAGCGACCACTAGCCCTGTCACCTGAGTTTGCCCGTCCCGCTCCTCAAACAAAATCTGGCGCGTCTGACGGCGAGTGTGGATCTTGGCTCCGCGTGCCTCTAGATATTTAAGAATTGGCTTGTGGATATACTCGTCGGGCGATCCGGCCAGCATATTCAGCCGTGAGGCTTCGGTCTTAGCCGCAAACATCATAAAGATAGTCAGCATACAGCGCGCCGAAATTTGCTCAGTGTCGATGAAGCCCAGCGCTAGGGCGATCGGGTCCCACATCCGTTCTAGGCTGTGCTGCGAGCCACCGTGGCTACGAAACCAGTCGGCAAAGCTGATGCGATCGAGGTTGCGGATCATTTTCATCGCCGCATCGTAGCTGACCAGTCCGGGAACAATGGGGCTAGTGCCAAGGGCGATCGCGTTCTGGATCTTGTCTTTAATCGTCAGTTGCCCAGTGGTGAAAAATGCCTTCAGCCCATGAAAAGGCGCACCCAGCAAGAAACGAAAATCTAGCTTGCCGATCTCGCCGCCGCGATTGACAAAATTATGGACATGCTCTTTGGGCAGCAATGCCTCAAACGTTCCCACATGCCGCAGGAGGGCAAACAGGTTGTTGTAATTGTTGAAGAAGACATGCAGGCCCATTTCAATATGGTTGCCCTCGGCATCGATCCAGCTTCCTGCCTTGCCGCCGACAAACGATCGCGCCTCAAATATTTCCACTTCATGTCCGGCATCTACCAGCTCAACGGCAGCCGCCAATCCAGCTAATCCAGCTCCAACGATCGCAACTCGCATTCCCACCCATTCCTGAAGAGTCTCTTTACGTATCTTAAAAGAATGCGACTCACTTCAACCAACTTCAGCCATCTGACTTACATCCCAATTTTTCATAGGCAACCTATCATAAGCAGAGTTAAAACCTGATTTAAACGGCGATCGACCAAGGTAAAGGGTAAAAAGGTAAAGTTGTGAGCATGGGCGTGCTAAGACTTTTAACAAAATCGGATTATCTGCTGCGGGAAACGCTGCTGGGCTTGCGGCGAGGCGGCTGGATGAACTGGGCAGCCGTAAGCACTGTCACTGTACTGCTATTCCTGTTTGGCGTGAGCCTGCAAGCCTCTTGGCAGATGGAAGGCTTGCTGCATCAGTTTGGCAGCCAGCTCGAAATATCCGTGTATCTGGATACGGGTATCCAGGCAAAAGATTTGCAGCCGATTATGGCAGCCATGCCCGGTGTCACAGGGGTAACAGCCATCTCAAAAGAAGAATCTTGGACAAGCCTGATGCACGAGATGGGGCTATCGGACATTGAAGGAGCGACAGAACAGTTGGATGGCAATCCGCTTGTAGATGAGCTGCGGGTCAAAGCGGCTGACTCAGACACTGTGCCCGTTTTGGCTACAAAGCTCAACCAAATTCAGGGCGTTGACCATGTGCAGTATGTCGATGAAGCCGTGAAGCGTCTGGCTCAGCTCAGCCGAGGGCTAAACTGGGTCAGTATAGGCATGACGACTGTACTGAGTTTGACGGCGATCGCCGTTGTCACGACCACCATTCGGCTGATTGTCATGGCGCGGCGGCGCGAAATTGAGGTAATGCAGCTCGTGGGAGCCACCACCACCTGGATTTATCTGCCGTTTATTTTGCAGGGTCTGGCCTTGGGGATCGTAGGGGCGATCGTGGCTTGGGGATTAATTACAGGGCTGCAAAAATTTATTCAAGACCTGCTGGCTCAGCAACCTGAGTTCATTCAGTTTCTCACAAACGGCATGCAGCTTTCGGCAAGCGAGAGTCTGCTGCTGCCTCTGGCACTGCTGGGTCTGGGGCTTTTTGTGGGGCTAATAGGTAGCTTATTTGCCGTACGCCGATTTACAACTCGGTGAAACAAAGCTTTGCGGCAATTTTCTTTGTTGTAGAGGCGCTCCGCGCCTCTACAACAAAATTCTTAGTAAAGTGGCTACGGTTACACAGATCTGAGCGGCTGTTACGGGCAAAAAATGCAGTTGCGGGAAAGTGCCTGTTTCAAGAGCCTGTCATACTCCCGTTTGCCGACGACATAAGCTCCAAATCGAGCTAAGTGAGGGTTCATCATTTGGGCATCAAATAGGTGGAACTGACGCGATCGCAAATGGTCTACCAGCTTCACCATAGCGGCCTTAGAACCTTCGGGAATATTAAAAAACATCGATTCGCCAATAAACGCTCCACCGATCGCGATCCCCAAAATGCCTCCAGCCAGCGCATTGCCTTGCCAGGTTTCAAAGCTATGGGCATAGCCTGCTTGGTGCAACTGCCAATAGAGTTCTTTCAGATCTGCCGAAATCCAAGTGACATCGCGATCGGCACAGCCTTCTACCACTGCACCAAAATCTCGATTGATGGCGACGGTGAAGCGATTCTGATTGAGGACGCGCCGCAGCGAGGTCGGGTAGCGAAAGCGATCGTCGAGGGGAATCAAGGTTCGCTCGCGGCTCGAATACCAACCCAGATTTTTGCCATCGTCATCGGCCATCAAAAACAAGCCTTGAGCGTAGCCATTGAGGATGGTAGGAATGTCGTACTGAGTCTGAGTCACAGAGCCGCTAAATCCTTATATCAGTTGGTTTAAAACCTAGACTTCATGAATTTCGAGGGCATTGATTAATCTGGCTATGCAATTTATTTTGAGAGGCAAATTAAACAATGCCCGAATACAGCTTTAGAAGTCGTTAGGTTGGGCGGCTTGATGTCGGGCAATCTAACGATATTCTATAAAGAAATAGGGAAAGAAATAGGGCTGGCGGTGTTTAGCAAGCTCGCGGATGCACCTACAGGCGATCGACCCAAAATCCTCTGCGTTTGGAGAAAGGTTTCATGGCTGAACCCATCCAGTCTATTACGCTGCCCCCTGTCCGTGATCCCCAGCAAGAGGGTGAGTGGCTCAGGGCGACTCTACAGCGCTGGCTCGACGAAGAATTTCCTCCAGAGGCCGTCAATCAGACCATTGCCGTTCGAGCCTCGCAGGTCTTTGTGCGGCAGCGGATGGAAGGCGAAAACGATTTGTCTTCTCTGGTGTTGGCACTCATTGTCGAAATGCAGAACTTCGATTTTTCCAAAAGTTTCTACAGCGAGTTTGCCGTTGCCAATGCCGTCAGCGATCTACTACTAGATAGTTTGGGGATCGATCGCTGCTGTGGGCAGGCATAATCGGCATGACAGGCATATATTATTTTGCGGCTGAATGAATTTAATACTCAGCCTTGTTTTGTATAGCCCTTAACAAAATTTCTGTTTTTTGTATCCTCTCGGACAGAAATAATTAGAATTCCTTATTTTTTTTACGAAGGTGGCCAATTCTATTCTGATAAGATGACGGTGAAGCGCTGCAACGTAGTTGATCTATATGGCACTTATATGGCACTAACACTCACACCAGACGCGATAAAACTTCAGAGAGAGGTAAGGTTAGGGCGCGTTCTAGTGGTTGAGGACGAAGAACTGATTCGAGAAACGATCGCTCTGGCGCTGGTTGAAGAAGGCTATGAAGTGGTGGCAGCTGAAGACGGACGTAAGGGCCTGAGCTTGGTTTGCAAGTCTGCTGACTCTGCCTATGCCGTAGATACATTGCCCTTCGATCTGATCATTCTCGATTTGATGCTGCCCTACGTCAACGGCTTAGATTTGTGCCGTCTTGTGCGGCATGAGGGCAACAGCGTCCCCATTTTGATGCTGAGCGCCAAAGGCAGTGAAACCGATCGCGTGGTGGGTCTGGAGGTCGGAGCGGATGACTACCTGACCAAACCTTTTGGTATGCGAGAATTGGTAGCTCGGTGTCGTGCCCTCATGCGCCGCCATCGCCATACGCAGCTACAGACTCAAGAATCAAGCTTGCGCTTCCAAGACATCATGCTGTACCCGCAAGAATGCCGAGTCACGGTACGCAACGAAGAGATTAACCTCTCACCCAAAGAGTTCCGAATTTTAGAGCTTTTCATGTCTCACCCTCGTCGGGTTTGGTCACGAGAGCAGCTAATTGAGCGCATCTGGGGGCCTGACTTTATGGGCGACAGCAAGACAGTAGATGTTCATATCCGTTGGCTACGCGAAAAATTAGAAAGCGATCCCAGCCGTCCTGAATATTTGCTCACGGTTCGGGGGTTTGGCTACCGCTTTGGCTAAGGCTCCGCTGCAAATTCGGTAAACCGCAAATCATTTTTTGCCCTGTGGCAGATGCCGCAAAAACCCAAAAGGTCATGCGTTAGGCAATACTGACCATTCAGATTGACTTGCTGTAGAGTAAGGGATAGCTGACTGTATGAAGCCATACTGCTAGTTATTCCTCTGCTCTGTTTTAGCTGTGGCAATTCTTGAATTTCTCTTAGGGTTAGGCATTGGGTTATTGCTGCTTTGGTGGCAGCGATCGCGCTCTGATGCCCGGTTGGAGAATCTTGCCCGTAAGCTGAGACCCGATGTTATCGACTCTCCCTTCTCCTCTACCTCACAGCTGGCGTTAGCGATCGGCCATCAACAAAAAGCCCAGCAGCAGCTTGAGCAACAGATTGAAACCTATCGTCAAGTGATTCAGCTAGCTCCTGCCGCCTACCTGCAAGTCGATGATGAAAATCGATTTATTTGGTGCAATCAGCAGGCGCAAGTCATGCTGGGCATCACGCCAGACATCTATCCCGCTAAGCCTAGGCTTTTGCTAGAGCTAGTCCGCTCCTACGAGCTAGATGAGTTAATTGAGCAGACCCGCAACACGGGTAAGCTCTGCCAAAGCGAATGGATCTTTTATCCGGCAAGCGCCGATCCTTTGAATCTTTGTGTTCAGGAATCTTGTGCTTTGCGCGGTCACGGCATCCCGCTTCGAGAAAACCAGATTGGCATTTTTCTAGAAAATCGCCAGGAAGCCATGAATATCATGGAGCAGCACGATCGCTGGGCTTCCGACTTGGCACATGAATTGAAAACGCCTTTAACCTCCATTCGGCTAGTGGCTGAAACGCTGCAATCTCGGCTAGAGGCACCCCTTAAGGGCTGGGTCGATCGCTTGATTAACGAAACTGTGCGTCTCAGCAATTTAGTCGAAGACCTGCTAGACCTGAGCCGAATTGAGCGCGGCTCGCCCTCGCCTCTCCAGCTCAAACCCACTGACTTAATCGGATTAATCTACTCGGTTTGGAATAGCCTAGAGCCACTCGCTCGCGAAAAACAGGTAAGCCTAGAGTATTTGGGTCCTGATCAGCTCATAGTGGCGCTTGATCAACCCCGGTTTCACCGTTTATTGGTTAACCTGCTAGATAACAGCATTAAGTACAGCCCTCCCCATCACCCCATTCGGGTAGCCGTTAGCTTGCAGCCTTCGCGCTCCGAAGCCGCTGAGGAGCAAGACTATAGCCATCTCATCACCCCAGAAACTCAGACCAGCCTGTATCTAGATGTGATTGACTATGGCTCAGGATTTCCAGAGAAAGCGCTGCCCCATGTATTTGAGCGATTTTATCGGGCAGATCCTTCCCGCGCACGGCTGTCTGTTCCATCGGTGGGCGTTATTGCAAAAACGGTTTTAAGCAATTGGAGCCAATCCTCCAATGGGGCTGAGGGGCAAAGCCAAGGAGGCAGCGGTCTAGGGTTGGCGATCGCCCGTCAAATTGTGGAAGCGCATCAAGGCTCGATCCAAGCGAGCAACCATCCCGAAACCGGAGGCGCATGGTTGCAGGTGCAGCTTCCCTACAATGTTTCCTAAAGCCTTTTTTGAGTCAATCCTTTTCTCTAGTCAAGCTTTTTTCAGTATCGGCCTCATCCTCTGCCCAGACCCACTCTGTCCAGACTCACCTCACCGACCAAGCCTTGCACACTATGACTGAACGCTTGCAAAAGATCCTTTCCCAATGGGGAATTGCCTCCCGTCGTCAGGCCGAGCAGATGATTACAGAGGGAAGAGTGCGCCTCAATGGAGCCATCGGACAATTAGGGCAGAGGGCTGATCCGGCGATCGACCAAATTGAGGTCGATGGTCAACCGTTGCAGCAGCGCGATCGTCCCCAACGGCTCTATTTATTGGTGAATAAACCTGTAGGGGTGGTTTCTACCTGCCATGATCCGCAAGGGCGATCGACAGTTCTTGCCCTGCTGCCTGAAGCAATGCGGCAAGATACCGGGCTTCATCCTGTTGGGCGGCTCGATGTCATGTCTACAGGAGCATTGCTGCTAACCAACGACGGTGAAGTGACAGCCTGTTTTACCCATCCGCGCCACCAAATCACGAAGGTTTACCAGGCATGGGTCGAAGGTTCTCCCTCACCTGAGGTGTTGCAGCAGTGGCGGCAGGGCGTCTGGCTAGACGATCGGCTGACGCTGCCCGCCGAAGTCAGAGTTCTGGATGTTAAAGCCAGATCGGGGCAGCAAAATTTGCAGACTGGCCTAAAGCAAACTAGCTTAGAGATAGTGCTGCGTGAAGGAAGAAATCGTCAAATTCGTCGCGTTGCCGAGCAATTGGGTCATCCGATAATTCGGCTCCATCGAGTGGCGATCGGGGCAATAAACCTGGGACAATTACCAAGCGGCAAATATCGCCTTTTGACAAAGGCAGAGATCGAGTACCTGCGGACTCAGCAAGCTCGTTCAGGCATTCAGGCTCCAGATATCCAGGCTCTAGGTATTCAAACTTCAGATATTCAAACTTCAGACATTCAGATTCCAGAGAGCGGCAAGCGTGTGAAAGTGAAGGCAAACCATTATGACTAGAGAAACAATTCTCACCCAACAGGAGCAAGTCCATCGCCTGATGCAAATTGGAGCCTATTTGCGCCAAGTGCGAGAAGATCACGCGCTGTCTCTTGAAGAAGTCGCTGCCAGAACTCTGATTCAACCTCGGCTGCTGCGAGCGATCGAAGCGGGTGCGCTTCATCAACTCCCAGAAGCAGTCTATATTCAGGGCTTTATCAAACGCTATGCCGATAGCTTGGGGCTAGATGGCACAGATTGTGCAGAGGCTTTCCCAGCAGAAAAAGTGCTGCGTATTCCTCAAGACTCCTGGAAAGATAGCCCTGCGGCTCAGTTGCGACCGCTGCATCTCTATGTTGCCTATGTGGCGCTCATCATGGCTTCTGTGAGTCTCCTGTCTTTCATTGTGGGGCGATCGGCTCCAGGAACAATCAATCTGCCCACTTCTCGAACGGGAACCGGACAGACACAGATTGGACAAGCGCAGTCTGGGCAGTCTGGGCAAGTTCAGGCCGCACAACAGCCTGCAAGCGGCAGCCCAAATCAAGCGACGATCGGGCTATCCAGTTTGGCTCAAACTACTGCGGCACGTCCCCCCGCAACCAATAAGCCTGTCCAGGTTGACATGAAGCTCACGGCTCAATCTTGGATCGAGGTGGAGGTCGATGGAGAAGTGAAGCTCGCCGAGGTGTTGCCAGAAGGCACAGAGCGCACTTGGGCTGCAAATAATCAATTGCGAATTCGGGCGGGCAACGCTGGAGGCGTTATGGTGGCCTATAACGGCGAACAGGCCAAGCCTATGGGTCAGCCAGGTGCCGTTGAGGAGAAAACTTTTGCGCCAGGGCAGAGTGCAGCAAGCTTGCCTCAGTCAGGCTCTGAAATAGGCTCTGAGTCAGGCTCTGAGTCAGGTGAGCCGACCCAGCAGTAACGTGCAGTAAACCCTCTAGAGGCTACCCCTATGTTAAAGACTCTCAACGCATGGCTACATCGTCATCCTGAAAATATGAAGGCGAACGTCGAAATTTACACTTGGCAAACCTGCCCCTACTGCATTCGTGCCAAAATTCTGCTGCGATGGAAAGGGGTACAGTTTACAGAATATAAAATTGACGGCAATGGTGCAGCCCGCGTCAAGATGGCAGAACGCGCAAACGGACGGCGATCGATGCCCCAAATCTTTGTCAACAACCAACACATTGGTGGCTGTGATGATCTCTATGCGCTCGATCGCGAGGGGCAGCTCGACAAATTGTTAATGGAAGCTCAGCCTGTAGGCTAGCCCCCCAATAAAAATCACGTCCCACCCAGCGCTGCCGCATGGCTCAATCACTCTGAATATCCCACCCCCGTTACTCAATCACCCTGAATATCTGCGACATTACCGCTGGATGAGTCGCGCGATCGCATTGGCTCAGGCAGCAGGCGAAGCCGGAGAGGTGCCAGTTGGGGCAGTGGTCGTGAACGTCAGCGGTGAACTGATTGCTGAAGCCGAAAACCGCCGAGAGCGTGACCATGATCCCACAGCTCATGCCGAAATTATGGCCTTACGTCAGGCAGGGCAGGCATTATCCACTTGGCGATTAGAGCAATGCACGCTTTATGTCACGCTAGAGCCTTGTCCGATGTGCAGTGGAGCGATCGTTCAATCTCGGATAGGGTTACTCGTCTATGGCGCAGATGATCCCAAAACTGGGGCAATTCGTACTGTGATGAATTTGCCAGACAGCGCTGCTTCTAATCACCGCATTGCCGTACTGGGCGGGATTTTGGAAGAACCCTGTCGGCAGCAGTTAAAAGCCTGGTTTTTGCAGCGACGACAAGCCACTGAATAGACAGCACTAGAACTGTCCTCTGGCGGATAGGCATATTGCAGAAAGCCCTTATTGTTGTACGTAGGTGTAGAGGTTGGGACGTCGAAGCGCCAGATAGGCGGGACGTTAGAATTTTGCCAACCGTCGTATTTGATTGGCTGTAGCTTGGCTATTGTCCTGCAATATTAAGCTTGCACAACAAGCTTTAGAGGGTGTAGCTGCGCGTAATTCTGGCGCGATCGTGATTGGTGCTCCTGATTTACTTTAGATATTCTCCCCTTGTAAGTATTTTTCACATCGAGCGTTTATGGTTTTGCTGAGTCCTTGGAAGAGTCATCCCCTGTCTGACCTACTGCGATCGCGCCCACCTGCGCCATTGGCTAAGCTGGCTATTGAAACTGAGGCTAATGCTGCGGCTGAGGTTCAGCCTGCCCCGTCCCTTGACGAATCGAGCAGTCCTGCTATCTGTCAACCTGTTGAGCCACAGATTATTGAGCCACAGATTACGGCCATCAACTCTCGTGTTTCATCCTGGCTGACGCCGATCGCCTATGGGTTAGGTGCAGTGGTACTGCCGACTTACTTCCGTATCCAGGTGACAGGGCAAGAAAACCTGCCACAGGAAGGGGCGGTCATTCTGGCTCCGACCCATCGGGCGCGATGGGACTCTTTGCTGGTTCCCTATGCGGTGGGGCGATTTGTCACCGGACGCGATCTGCGGTTTATGGTGTCAGCCAACGAAATGGCAGGATTTCAAGGCTGGCTGATCCAGCGCTTGGGCGGTTTTCCGGTTAATCCTCGTCGTCCGGCGATCGCCAGCCTTCGCTACGGGGTAGAGATCCTGCAAAATCGAGAAATGCTGGTGATTTATCCAGAAGGCAACATCTTTCGCGACCAAAAATTGCGCTCCTTAAAGCCTGGTTTGGCACGGATGGCGCTTCAGGCAGAGGCCAGCAAGCCTGACCTAGGCATTAAAGTTGTGCCGATTCACCTAGAGTACAGTCAGCCTTTTCCCAAGTGGGGTTGCAAGGTGAATATTGCGATCGGTAAGCCGCTAGAAGTGCAATCCTATCGGCAAGGATCGGTCAAGCAAAGCGCTCAGCACCTCACAGAGGATTTGGAGACTGCCCTGCGGCAGCTTGGCGGGCAGCCTGTCTGAGGGCTGTTAGGGCGTGATCTGGGTGGCGCGCTTCGCGCGTCATTCAAACCATCCTGAAGATTTGCACAGAATTTAATCCACTTTAGCCAAAGTGGGCAATTCCACAGTCAAGGTTGTCCAGCCTTCGCTGCTCATGGCATCTATTTCTCCGCGCAAAGTCTCTACCAGCTTTTTAATTAACGCCAGACCTAATCCGGTACCGCCCTGCTGCCAAGGATCGCTCTTGGGAATCCGGTAGAATTTTTCAAACATGCGCAGCAGTTCTGAATCGGGCACCTGCGCTTGATTGCTCACTTTAAAGGTGATGGTAGGCATGGAAATCACTAAGCCATGCTTATTGTCTAGATTGGATTCTACCTGTAGAGTGATCGCACCCCCCGGAGCCGTATATTTGCAGGCATTGTTTAGCAACTCTGCCAAGATGCGCTCTAAGCTTTTGCGATCGCTCACCACCGTTGAGATGTGATCGGGCAGATCGAGTTGCAGGGTTTGCTGACGATTTTGCGCCCGCGATCGAAAGGGAGCCACCACATCCGGTAGCCAGGTCGTTAAATCAATCATCTCAAAGGCGATCGTATAGCAGTCGTTTTCGAGGCGCTGCAAATCGAGCAGGTCATTAATCAGCTCGGTTTCACGCATGCATTCCGCTTCTAAAATCTCCATATAGCGATCGCGTCTGGCCGAAGGGGGAGCGTTTCGCAGCATGTGAATCGCCATTTTCATATTAGAAAGCGGCGTGCGGAGTTCGTGGGAAACGGTGCTCAAGAAGTCATCTTTAAGCTGATTGAGATACTCTAGCTCTTTGACCTGCGACTGAGAGGCTTCGTAGAGACGAGCTTGACGAATGGCGATCGCGCAGTGGTTTGCTACCTGTTCCACCAAACGAATGTCCTGTTCGCTAAAGCTATAGTTTTTGTGATTAATCAGCCAAAGGTCTCCAATCACACCCTGGTCATCCAAAATGGGACAGGTCAGCATGGCCACTAATCCACGCTCTGGATTGGGCACCAGCGAGCAAAACTGAAAATACTGGCCTTCTAAAATCTGGTCGTAAATCTCTGGCACTGTAGAAAACTTGGACACCCGCCCCTGATAGGGAGACATGGCATTCGTGTATTCGTAGCAGGTTGTAGAAGTGCCTTGTTCGATGTCATACAGCGAGGCATTGCAGCAGCTCACGCCAATTACAGTGGCCACTTCGCGCACAGCAGCCTGCAAGATGAGATCTTCATCTAGACTATCTCGCACGCGATCGGTAATTCGCTTAAGCGTTGCCTCAAATTCAAACGCCAGTTTGAGCTGCGTGGTGCGCGCCTCTACCTCACTTTCCAAATCGTCATTTAAGCGCTGAATTTCTTGATAAAGCTTTGATTGCTGCACGCGCAACGCTTCCTCAACCTGTTTGCGTGCGGTGGTATCTAAAGCAATCACGCCTACGCCCTGCCCTTGCGGCAGTGGCACCGGAAAACAGGAAATCATCCAATAGCGGGCAATTCCAGGCTGGGCTTTGCTTTCTCCATGAATCTCTACATTGGCAACTGGCTCTCCCCGATCCAGCACCCGCCGACAGATCGGCTCCAACGCAACTGAAAACTCAGGAATGACCTCCTGCATGGTTTTACCTAGATATGCCTCTAGGGGCAACCCATAGATTTCCGCCAATGCCTTGTTAATGCGAACAAACCGGAGCTGTTCATCATAAATGCACAGTCCAGCAGAAACGGTCGAAGCAGCTGCAAAAAAAGAGTCCAGAATCAGATACTGGGCGCTATCGGCTGCGTCAATGTTTGGTTCGCAGGTCTCAAGACCGTTCACCCTGTCGGTTTCCTCAAGATTAGGCGACTCACCTTGAAAAGAAGAAAGCATGCAGAATCTGTCCGATGATGAAATGAACTCAGGCGATCGTGAAGAGCGTAGATGGTGTTCTAAGCATACCCAATCTTTACAAGCAACACGTTAACAACCTAGCTGAGCAATGGGTGAGTCATGAATAACTCAATAAATCCTTAGAATTTGATCTGTAGAGGAAAATATCTAGACCCTGTGTAAAAGAGGGAAGTTCCGCAATTCAAGTGTCAGATGTAGCGTCTATGCTCGTTCTAGACTACTGTTTATTTCGCTCAAATTTTGAGCTATTTCTTTTGAACTCTTTCTTTTGAACAACTTGGATTTAACCCACTTTAGCGATCGCCAGTTTATAAAGTCTTGCTTCTACAATCTTTGATTCTTAGAGAGCCTCAGCCTCAAAGGGCCTTAGCCTTAGGAAACCTTAGGGGACGAACCTTAGACAGTGAATGAGTAACCTTAACATTCGTCACCCATTGGCTATAACAGCCCTTAGGCTGAAACCCTTAGGCTGAAACCAAGATGGGCTGAAAGCGATCGCCCGGTTTGGGTGTGACGATCTGAGTAGAGATTTTCTTCTCTTTTAGTGCCATCCGTAGCGCCTCGACACTGCCTTTTTCTTGCAGCACAGCCGTTAGCAACCCTTCATACTGCACCTCGCCTCCGGCTGCCGTGGGTACTACCAGTTGAGGCTTGAGCCACTCAATCACCTGGAGCGCTGTTTTGTTACCTTGAATCACAGAACCTAAAAGCGGAATTTCTAACCCAATCACAGGCGTGATAATCACATCCACCGAGCCGACCGATTGCAGAGTAGCTGAATGAAACCCATGCGGTTCGTAGTAAAGCCGAGTCTTGGACGTGAGGTCAGTCATCAAGTAGCCATTCTCTACAAGAAATGGCCCAATCGGAGCACCTGGCATTGCCTGAATTTTGATGCGATCGCCCGATTCATCCGGCAGAATATGGCTCTCACCATGCGCCAAAGCCGTGACCTGAGTGTATCCCAAGCTTTGAACCACTTTGGCGGCATTAGGAGAAGCAACCACTGGAATAGAGCGATCGAGCTGCTGCAACGTCGGCAGATGGGCGTGATCGGCTAACCCTTGAGACAGCAAGATCAGATCAATTTTTGGGGGAATAGGACGGGGCTGAGCGTGGGTGGCTTTGAATAACCAAGGCATATTGCCAAAGATGAGCGAGTCAACCAACCAAGGATCGAGAAGAATCTGCTGTCCTCCCATCTCAATTAGCCAAGAATTGTTATCTAGCCAGGTGAGATACATAACTGTTTAATTTCCTTGCGTTTGTTCGCTCTGTTTTTAAGGTGACTCCCTAAACTTATCGTAACAAGTCACTCACAAAAAGCCTGAGTCCAAGCGCCTAAATCCGGTTAGCGGATCGCAAACTCTCCTCAGCAAACCGCCCAATCATCAGCTTTCAGAGTTTCATGGCGCGCTGTTTCACAAAACATGAGTATCGAGATGGGCTGCAATCGAGTCACGGTCGAGTCACGGTTTAACGGCAATCTAATTAAGTGTCCTATCGCCAGATTTTCAATAGAGAAACATGCGCTAATCTTTACTGTTAAGTTGAGGCTTTGATTCAAAGTAAAGCCCGCACTTAGGCAACAACTGACGCGGCTGTGGGGTCTAGATTTATGCAGCCTGGGACAGCAATTCCAGAAGTTTCACCCAGGCAACCTTGGTTTCTACTCCTGTCGTTTTTTAGAACTGGCTGATTCATCGATCGCAACTCTTATGGCACAACACTCTAATTCTTCTGGCTCAGGAAATCTGCTGGTGCGGGGCTTTTTTGGCATTCTCTCCATTACAGCAACCGCTGTTGTTTCCACTATGGTGCAGCGCTATTTCGTGCCTAACGCCCCTACCTCCTTCACGCCTGCTCCGCCCATGCAGGCCAGCCCTGTAGAGGCCGAGAGCCTAAACTCTGCCCCAGCAGCCTCCGATTTTTCGTCGCCTGAGGCCAGTTGGGGCAATGAGTCTACAAATGAGTCTACAGAGGCAGGGTTAGACAATAGCCCGATCCAGGTTGAGACTCAGCCTGTTCCTGATGTTGGGGCAGTTCCTGACGCTGCTGAAATTGACCCTGCCCCTTTTAATGCTGAAGCGATCGGCACTTCTGAGCCGCCCGAAGATCAGGCTCAGCCCGACGAAACAAGTTTGAGGGAAAGGTTGGATAACGCCTTGAGAGAAAAATGGAATAAGTAAAAGCTAGCCTAGCCGTTGGGCAAGTGTGGCCTTGTTTCTATGATCGCAGCCTTCTACACCTTACATCTATAGCAATTGGCTAGAGATTAGACACTTTTGAAAGCTTTATTCCACGGGGCTTTCAAAGGTGTTTGCTGCATTTACCCTTAATAGATATTCGCCATTAGGACATCTTTTATGAACCGCGAACTCCGTCAGACCCTGGAGCAGCAAAATATTCAATTTGTCCGGGTGTTGTGGTGCGACAACGCCAACGTGATTCGCGGCAAAGCTTTTCATACTGGATTTTTGGCAGAGCATCAGCAGCAGGGCATCAGTATTGCGATCGCCCAGCAGGCCATTCCCGTCATGTATGACGCGGTAGCGCCCGACAGCGGCTTAGGCCCTGTGGGCGAAGCTTGGCTAGTGCCAGATTGGTCAACTTTTAATGCGTTGCCCTACACGCCAGGTCATGCCAGCGTTATGGGCGACATGGTTAGAGGAGGTGAACCTTGGGCGCTGTGTCCCAGGAACTTCCTCAAGCGCATGATTGCCGAGGCCGATGCAGAAGGGTTGCAGGTTTTGGCGGCTTTTGAAAACGAATTTTATCTGCTGCGTTCCTTAGTGCCCGATCTAGCAGCACAAAATTTAGGGGCGATCGTTCCGGCAGATGCAACCGTGTTTGCCTCCACTCTGGCTATGGATCTGAACTACAGCGTCATTGGTGACATTGCTGAAGCGCTGCTGGCTCAAGGCATTCCAGTAGAACGCTATTATCCAGAGTCGGGGGGAGGGCAGCATGAGATTGCTATTCGCTACACCCAGGCTTTGCAGTCCGCCGATTGGCAAATCGCCTTCCGAGAAACTGTGCGAGGCGTAGCATTGCGCCATCAGCTCCGGGCTTCCTTTTTGCCCAAGATTTTTGCTGACCAAGCCGGCAGCGGCTGCCACCTGCACCTGAGCCTGTGGCGGCAGGGACAAAATCTCATGCCGGGTGAGAACGGCGAACTTTCACCGATCGCCCGTACCTTTATCGGAGGAATTCTGCACCATCTGCCCGCCTTGATGGCGCTCACCACGCCGAGCGTCAATTCCTATCGGCGGCTTCAGCCTCACTTTTGGAGCGGAGCCTTTCGCTGCTGGGGCATGGACAACCGAGAGGCAGCGGTGCGGGTGCCTAGCAATCCGACGGCTCCTAGCCCAACCCATATTGAACTCAAAACCGTAGATGCTTCGGCAAACCCCTATCTGGCGTTAGGGGCAACGATCGCCGCAGGTTTAGATGGCATCCGGCGAGGGCTTGATCCGGGTGAGCCGCTGGCGATCGATCCGGGACACCTACCTGAGGCAGAACGGCAGAAACGCGGCATCGAGCGGCTGCCTGCCACCTTGGGAGAGGCGATCGAGCATTTTTCCTGTAACAAAACTTTACTTAATGCGTTAGGCGCAGATTTTTTTCGAGCCTTTTTGGCCGTCCGCAGAATGGAGTGGAAAGCCTTGCAGGGAAAGACTTTGGAGGAAGAAGTGAAGCTTCTAATGGAGCGTTATTGATCCAAAAAAGAGGCGATCGCCTCGATAAATTTTCAAAAAAACTTTTCTAGGGGGTTACGCCCCTCACCTGTTTAGTGGCATACTGTGTTATGTAGATGCACCCTGATGGTTGGGAGAGTTGTTCAACGGCTCTCCCATTTTTACTTTCTAGCGAACTTTTGAGACAGCCACTTCTTTGAAAACGTCACTCCACACCAGTTTCCAAAGAAACCAGCGCAAAAAATAAACGAACAGCCGCAGCCCCCAGAAGCTCGATCGCTCCTAGACTTGAGATGAACTGGCATTATTGTCGTCTCATTTAGAACCCCCCTGAGTCATGCGATCGCCCAACCCCTTTTTAGTGCTGCCCTACGAATCTGCCTTTGAGCGTCTGGGAGAAGACTATGCCGACCCAGTAGCGGCAGCAGAGTTTCCCCAGCATATGCTGCGCTTTCGCAACGATGACCTGCTGCCCCAGATGGGGCTTGACCCGGCAGCAGTTAGCGATGATAACTTTATCGCAGCCTTTGGACAATTTCAGGAGCGTCAGCCACCGAGAGATCTGCTGGCAATGCGCTACCACGGTTATCAGTTTGGCGACTATAACTCGCGGCTGGGTGACGGCAGAGGGTTCCTCTACGGTCAGCTTCGAGGTCAAGATGGCGAACTGTATGACTTGGGCACCAAAGGCTCAGGCATTACCCCCTACTCGCGGGGCGGCGACGGACGGCTGACTCTTAAAGGTGGGGTGCGCGAGGTGCTGGCAGCCGAGGCTCTACATACGTTGGGGGTGAGAACCTCTCGCTGTCTGAGTTTGATAGAAACAGGAGAACCCCTTTGGCGGGGGGATGAACCCTCCCCAACACGATCGTCGGTTATGGTGCGGTTTTCGCGATCGCACATCCGGTTTGGCACCTTCGAGCGGCTGCATTTCTTGGGCAGAAAAGACTTGACCCAAACGCTGCTAGATCATGTGATTGAGTATTACTACCCGCATTTGCAAGAGCAGGACGATCGCTACATCCGCTTCTATACCGAGCTAGTGCAGCGCGTCGCAGAGCTAACGGCTCAGTGGATGTCGGTTGGGTTTTGCCATGCTGTGCTGAATACAGACAATATGGCGATTACAGGCGAAAGCTTTGACTATGGCCCCTATGCCTTCATTACCCAATATGATCCCCAATTTACGGCAGCCTACTTCGATCACTATGGCCGCTATTGCTACGGCAACCAACCTTCAGCCTGTCTCTGGAACCTGCAAATGTTGCAAGTGCCGCTCAAGGGCTTAATAGATTCCTTTGAGATGGAGGCGGCTCTGACGCAGTTTGAAGCCCATTATCTTGCGGCCTATCGTCAGCGGATGCTGCGACGACTCGGATTTGAGGAAAGCCCAGAGATCTCGGCTGAGGTTAGCGATCGCCTGTTGCGCCTCACCCTGCGGCTACTCTGGGAAAGCAAAGTCAGCTATCACGATTTCTTCGGCAGCCTGCGGCAGCAGTTTTCACCCCAGTGGCGGCAAGGCGTACAGCATATCTTTAGCGAAGCCCTCGACCCAGCACTTCAGCCGTTAGCGTTGTCGGGCAATAAGTCGGGCGAGCCATCGGGCGATAAGTCGAGTGAGTTGTCGGACGATCCCGCCAATGCTCAACAAACCCTCGTTGTTGCCGCCTTTGAAGAGTGGCGACAGTTCTATCACCAGATCTTGATGAGCTTGCCAGAAGCGGAAACAGAAGCGATCGCTCATCGTTTAGCCCAACATAACCCCACGACGGTTTTGATTCGGCCAGAAATTGAGGCCGTGTGGGAGGCGATCACCACAGATAACGACTGGCAGCCTTTCTATGGGTTGGTCGATCGCCTCAGAAACGCTGTGGTTAAGCCATAAGTCCAGCCCTAGTCCAGGCAAATCAGTGGGAGTCTCTCATTTTCTAGTCGCCGCCTTCTATAGCGCTATGCGCTTAAATCTTATTCATATTTTTTCTGAGAGCCTCATTCCACAAAACTTTCAGAAAAATATTGACTTGGCCTGAATCTGAGAGCTGTGTGTCCAAGGCAACAGAGAAGCAGTACTGTTTCCTAGCGGAGTTTTTTCGTTAAGTTTCTTAACAAAAAGCAATAAGTGATTAGAATGAGAAAAACCCGTACTTTTAACTCGCATCGCCCATGCAGTCTAATCTCACCGAGTCTAAGCAGCCCTACCTGCCACTGCTGCTGATTGCGCCATTCTTCCTTTGGGGTACCGCAATGGTAGCCATGAAAGGAACTGTGCCACATACCACACCACTCTTTATGGCAGGAGTGCGTTTGTTGCCCGCAGGTCTTTTGGTGCTGTCAGCCGCCTTCGTTTTAGACAAACCCCAACCGCAAGGGTGGAAGGCTTGGCTGTGGATTGTGCTGTTTGGGTTAGTAGACGGAACGCTATTTCAGGGCTTTTTGGCAGAAGGGCTAGCCCGAACAGGGGCAGGTTTGGGTTCTGTCATGATTGACTCTCAGCCGCTGGCCGTGGCGCTAATGGCGCGTTTTTTGTTTGGCGAACAGATCGGGCTATGGGGCTGGCTAGGGTTGGGGTTTGGCGTTATTGGCATTGGCTTGCTGGGGCTGCCGCAGGGCGTGATTTTGGGGCTAATACAGGGTGAAGTGCCGATGACGAGCGAGGCAGGCTTAAGCCTGCTGGAGCAACTCTTTCAAAGCGGTGAGTGGCTAATGCTGATGGCGGCGCTGTCTATGGCGATCGGGACAGTTATGGTGCGCTATGTGTGTCGTCACGCTGATCCGGTGGCTGCGACGGGGTGGCACATGGTCATCGGCGGTATTCCGTTATTTGTCGGTTCAGCCGCTTGGGAGTCGCAGCAGTGGGTCAACCTCACGGGCGGAGACTGGATGGCGCTGGCGTACTCTACGATTTTTGGCAGCGCTATTGCCTATGCTTTGTTCTTCTTTTTTGCCAGCACAGGCAACCTGACTAGCTTTAGTTCGCTGACTTTTTTGACGCCTGTATTTGCCCTGCTGTTTGGAAATTTGTATCTCGATGAGATGCTTAATTCGGTGCAGTGGGTTGGTGTTAGCCTGACGCTCGTCAGCATTTACTTAATTAATCAGCGCGATCGCCTCCTAGAAAAACTCAGGACGGGTCAACCGCTCGATCTGGCAACCCCAGCAGTAGAGACAGAATCCGAGGTATCGGGCTAGTTAGCCGTTAGGATGGAACGGAGGAGTTGGTTCTCACCTCCGTTAGCCTCCGTGACTTTGCGATCGCCCCCATGTTTTCTCGCTCTAGGCTCAACTCTTCTAGGTTCAGATTTTCCTTGTTCGCAGCCTGTGCGATCGGTATTACTCTGGCCGAAGGTAGCTATGCTTTACAGGGCAACACGATCGCACCCGATCGGCTCCAGAGTTTGCCCCAGAGCCTAGTGTCCCAAAGCTCAGGATCAGCTACGCCCACAACGTCTCCCCGTTCAGCATCCTCTGAGACTCCCGTTCTGGAGTGGGTTGGGTGGCTGGCCTTGGCATTAGCTTCAGTAGCGGTGCTCAGCCTAATCTACCGCCTGCTTTTGAAGCCGCGATCGCCTCAGCTGCCAGAAGATCCAGCAGTTGCAGAAGACAGCTCAGAGCCGCTCAAGCCTGAACGCTCAGTTGGTGAAGATCAGGCTGATGAAGATTATCCAGATCGTTCTGAGGCTGCTCTCGCTGGCGAAATGACGCGACTGACCAAAGTCGATATTGTCGAAACCTTAATAGCTGACCTGAACAGCGCCGATCCGGGCAAGCGTCGTCAAGCTATTTGGCAGCTAGGGCAACGGGGCGATTCTCGTGCTACTCAGCCGCTGGTTGATCTGCTTATGGACTCTGACTCCATGCAGCGCAGCCTAATTTTGGCAGCGATCTCAGAAATTGGTATGCGATCGCTCAAACCTATGCACCGGGCGCTCATGCTATCGCTTCAAGACAACAGCCCTGACGTGCGCAAAAATGCCATTCGAGATGTCACCCGCATGTATGACGCGATCGCTCAAGTCAGCCAGCTTTTGCAGTACGCCACCAGCGATGCCGATAGCGAAGTCCGCGAGACGGCACAGTGGGCGCTAAGCCAAATGAACCGCATTCGATCGCTGCCAGAAGACACAGCCTTGCCCAGATCTCCACAACTGCACTCAAGTTCTGAAGATGCTGCTGAAGACTAGCGCTCCAGTTCAGGGTGTAACCCTATAGGCAGACCTTACAAGATAGGCAGACCTCACAGGCTTCTTTCCGAGTTCTTTACCTTCACAGTTCTAAGATGCGAAGTGTAAAGGGAAACGTAGGAAGGAATATAAGATGATTCGTTTCAATCAAGCGATCGCAATTGGCGCAACTCTCGGTATCTTGACCCTGGCAGGATGCAGCACTCCTCAGCAAAGTGCCACCACTGAACCTGCATCTCCCAGCGCCATGACTTCTGAGGCATCACCCGATGCTGTGGCGGGTGAGTCCAATGCATCACCCGATGCCATGTCTAACATGACGGCGACCCAAGAGTATGCAGACTTGACCACCGTAGTCGCCAGCACTACCGCTGCTGTAGACGCAGGTGACTTTACCAAGGCTCAAGCCGAAATCGCTAAATTTGAAGAACCCTGGTCAAAGGTAGAAAAGAGCGTCAAGGCTAAATCTGGCGACACCTATAACGCGATCGAAGACAACGTAGAAAAAGTGCAAACTGCGCTGAATGACTCAAACAAAGAGCAGGCGCTAGTCGCATTGAAGGCACTAGGAGAGAGCGTCAGCCTCGCTGCTAAGTAGTTTTATAGCGCTTCGCTGCTAGGTAGTTTTATAGCGCTTCGCTTGAACCAGATTGTTTTTTGAGCGTCTGGTTTGGCACAGCCTTCACAGAAAAACGTTGACATTTTGATTTTGCGGATAGTGGCTTTAAACTGTCCGCAAAATTTCCCTTATGTAAGGTGCCATTCATGAAACGAGTCTTTCGCAAATATCACCGTGGCCTGGCCATCATTCTTTGTTTGCCGATCGCCCTCACCGTTGTTACTGGAATTCTGGCCAGCATTATCCAAGATTGGACTTTTGTAGACACTGGGCTATCTTCCAATCTGATGTTAAAAATCCACACGGGGGAGATTTTTCACCTGGAAGCCATCTATCCCATCCTCAATGGATTGGGATTAATAGGTCTATTAATTACGGGCATGAGCATGACGAGCCTGTTCAATAAAAAAGGTCGCTCTGCACCCAAATCTTCGTCCTAGGCTTACTCTCTCTGTGAGGCAGTTTGTGTAGCGGCTTGTGTGGCAGCTTGGGAGGTTTCTAACGCTTCGTAATATTCGCCAACCCAAGGAATTTGTGCCAAATCAGCAAAGGTGGTTTGCCGCTGCTGCCGATCGAGATCAGCAATCCGCTGCTTTTCGGCATAGATCTGCTGCTGATAATATTGCGCCAAATCTGGGGAGGCTGTGCTATCCATTTTTTCCCAAAGGTTGAGGAAATGGCGGCAGCGCTTTTCGCACATGACCCGCTCCATGCAAGCTGTGGCAGCTCGGATGACCAGAGGCGATCGCAACAAATCTCGCTTGGTTTTCTCATCGAGCTGAAACAGCGGATACAGGGCTGGCAGCTTTGCCGGAAAGTCGGTGCAGCGGTCTTGCAGTTCGGCAATTAAATCGCGGGAGGTCGCCTGCACCAAGCCAGTCTCCCAAGCCTCCTCAATATGCATAATCTGCTGCCAGAGAAAGCGGTGGTGCGCCATGCTGAAGTCGAGATCGCGTTCGTCTAGCGCCTGCTTGATGAAATCGCGGTACTCATGCAGATGCAGATAGACGCGCAGAATTTGCGCCTCTGACTCCTCTAGCAGAGTGCGATCGCCCGGTCTGACCCATTTTTGCGATCGCCCATGCCAGCGCTGCCCCCTCACCTGCGTGCGCAAATCGGCTTCAAGTTGCAGGGTCAGGTGGGCATTGTTTTGGCTGAGCAGCTCTGCACAACGGTGAATATAGTGGGTTCTCAGCGTGGCGTTGGGCAAATTGCCCAGCAGCTTGACGATTTCCTGCGTGCTTTGCTGGAATTGATCGGACTGGTTGAGGTCAGTTCCTTTGAGCAACTGCTGAATTTGCCAGTCGAGCCAGAGGGGAGCCTCATTGAGCAAGGTCAGGTAGTCTTCGGGCTTGTGGGATTTGAGAAACTCATCGGGGTCTTTGCCCGCCGGAATGTTGAGCACCCGGAGCTGCACTTCGCCCTGGTAGGCCAAGTCGGCCACCTCACCGATCGCCCTTTCAGCGGCTTTGTTGCCAGCGGCATCAGCATCAAAGTTTAAGACAATCTGTTTCGATTCGCTGTAGCGCAGCAGCTGCCGCACCTGATGCAGACTCAGTGCCGTACCCAAAGAGGCCACCACATGGGTAATGCCCACGGCATGTAGCGCAATAACGTCAAAGTAGCCCTCAACGACGATCGCTTTGTCGGCTTTGGCGATCGCCCCTCTGGCCTTATCCAACGCAAATAGGGTTTTACCCTTATCGAATAGCTCCGTTTCGGGCGAGTTGAGATATTTGGGCTGTTCGTCCCCCAAGGATCGGCCACCAAAGCCAGTCACCCGCCCTTGTAGATCATGAATGGGAATCATCAGGCGATCGCGGAAGCGATCGTAGTAGCCCTTACCTTCAGGACGGGTGACAATCAGCCCCGCTTTTTCCACCAGCTCAACCGGATAGCGCTTTTGCTCAATCAAATAGCCATAGAGGGTTTGCCAGCCCGCCGGAGCATAGCCGATCTGAAACTGCTGAATGGTTTCGGCGCTGAGCTGACGCGCAGATTTCAGGTAGGTCAGGGCAGGCTCGCCTTGGGGCTGTTGCAGCGCATGTTCATAAAACTTGGCCGTGAGTGCCAGCACCTCATAGAGCTGTTCGCGCAGCGAAATCTGTCGCTGTAGCTCCTGTTTTTGGGCGGGTTCCAGGGTTTTAATCGGCACCTGGTAGCGTCGCGCTAAATCCAGCACCACATCTGAGAACGATCGCTTACCCAGCTCCATCATGAACTTGATGGCATTGCCACCTGCCCCACAGCCAAAGCAGTAGTAGAACTGCTTGCCGGGACTAACACTAAAACTGGGAGACTTGTCATCGTGGAAGGGACATAGCCCTGTAAAGTCTTTACCGCGTTTGCGCAGCACCACATGCTCCGAAATCACATCCACAATGTCGGCGCGTTGTTTGATCTCTTCGATCGTGTCAGGGTGCAAACGAGGAATATCCACGAATCAAGCCTCCTTCGGGCAGCGATTCCATCCGAAAGGACTTCAATATACCACTACCTATAGCGGTCGGTTACCCAACTTGAGGACAACTCAGCAATATATCTAGAATAAAAACCCGTTCATGGTTTTGGGTATTGTGGGTTTCTGTAGGTTTCTCAAACGGATTTGATACAGAGGCTCTTGGCTAAAGCGAACAGGTGTTCTGCTAATCTAACATGGCAGAATTCAATAAAAATGAAAATCTTCTGTGCGGATAGGTTTCACGGATTGCGCTATGCCTCTCTAGTCGATACCCTTCCCCTCTAGGCCATTTCCACCAATGAGGGCTTGACTTCAGTCAAGCTAAAAGGCAAAGACACCGTAAAGCAGGTTTGCCCCTCTGCACTTTGGGCGACAATGCTGCCCTTCAAGCCCCGCACCAATCGCCAGACTAGCGCCAGCCCCAAGCCTGTACCCTCATATTTCCATGGGTCATCGCTAGGAATGCGGTAGAACTTGTCAAAGATTCGGGGTAGTTCGGCAGCCGGAATTTCGACACCAGAGTTGCTGACGCATAGGTGCAGCATTGGCGATCGCTCGGTTGCTGGATCACAGTCCAGACGCTTAGCAAGCTGGATCGTAACTACCCCGCCATCTGGAGTAAATTTACAGGCGTTTTGCAACAGCTCGGTCAGAATTCGCTGGAAGTATTGGAGATCAGTCGTTAAGGGCGGTAGATCTGCCGGAATCTGGAGGTGGAGCTGCTGGTGGCGATCGCGCATCTGTAGCTCAAAGGGTTCAGCGATCGCAGGTACCCAGCTTTGCAAGTCGATCGGGATCAGGATCAACTGTTCAGATTCGGCTTCTAACCGAGACAGATCGAGCAAATTGTTGATCAAGCTCATTTCGCGCTGGCATTCCTGGGTGAGAATCCGCAGATATTGATCAAACTGGAGAGCCACCGTTTCGGCAGGCTGTAATTTTTCTAGCATCACTTCTAGCATTTGCGTGGCCATCCGAATGCTAGACATGGGCGTTCGCAATTCATGAGAGACTGTGCTGAGGAAGTCATCTTTGAGGTGATTTAAGCGCTCCAGTTCATACACCTGCTGCTGCAACTTCAGGTTATAGTCTGTCATCAACTCTTCGGTTTGTTTTTGAGCCGTAATATCTTCAAAGACGACGATCGCTGCCACGACCTGCGTTTGCTTGAACACGGGCACAGCTCGCACACCCAAGATGACTGTTTTTTCGGGTTGATGAATGGCAATGTTATCCAGCATTACCGTCTCGCCACGTAAAGCGCGAACAGCAGGGAGATCCTGCACAGGATAGAGGTGATGGGTTCCAGCTCGATAAAGCTGATAGACCGTAGCCAATTCCTCTAGGGTGTTATGGGGCATGGCCTCTAGCCCTAAGAGCTGCTTGGCTGCGCGATTAAAGTAGATGACAGCCCCCGCCTGATTGTGAATGGCGACGCCAACCGGAAGGATCTCCAATAAATCTTCTAAATACACTTTCTGCTCGGCCAACGCCTCAAAGGAAGCCTGCAACTGCTGCGCCATCTCCGTAAAAGAATCTGTCAGTTCTCTCAGCTCAACGACCCCCGGTGAAGGAGTCAGGGGTGCAAAGTTGCCACGGCTCAACTGTTTAGCAGCCAGATTGAGCTGCGAAATGGGTTGAGTGAGCCATTGAGCAGTCAGGTAGCCTGACGCGATCGTGACGAGCAGAGCC
This sequence comes from Oscillatoriophycideae cyanobacterium NC_groundwater_1537_Pr4_S-0.65um_50_18, assembly GCA_016208305.1. GTDB lineage: Bacteria > Cyanobacteriota > Cyanobacteriia > Elainellales > Elainellaceae > Drouetiella. The sequence goes on from JACQYI010000006.1 coordinate 946,426, forward strand.
AGGCCGCACAGCAGCAGCGTATTATGCCCATTGTCATAAATTTGAGCCATGAAGTCGGACTCTGGTACCACCGTCACCACTAGCCAATCTAGGCCATAGGCATCTCGGTAGGGCGCGACTTGAGCAAAGAGGTGAGTGCCCTCCACTGCTACTTTGAATGGGTGATAGGTCTGAATTTCTTTCAGATCGCTCCATCGCTGCTGAAGGTGAAGGGCGATCGCCTTTGTGCGAGCATCTTGGCTTTGGATGGCAGGCAACCGGATTGGCATTTGCAAGTTGTGCTTCAGGCTCGGTGTTTCTAGCATCGAAGTAGCCACTAGATCACCCGATCGCTCCAAAATAAAAGTCTGCCCTGTGGGTGAGACATCGAGCTGGCTTAAAAAAGTGCTGATACTCGGCAAGGGCGCACTGCTGGTAAACACGCCTTGAAATTTTCCATCCTCATAGACAGGCACCACAGCGTTAATGCCCAAGGTTGGAGTCATTTTATAAGCGTAAATGGGCGACCAGATTTGCCGTTGGGCAGATTTTGCAGCCAGGTACCAGGGCATCGTGCGAGAATCGATCGCCATTGTATGAATCAGTTCTTTGCCTCTGCCCTGTGTATCTACCAGATACAGACTGCGTTGGTTAGGCTGCGCTGCTTTGACTTCAAGTAAAAGCAGGGTGCCGATCGCCAGTTTCTTGTTTGTGAGTTTTTCAAATTCTTCGACTGCTTGCTGGCTCAGCAACCGCGTATAGCCAATCTGCCCACCCTGCTCCCTAACAAAGTAGGTCGGCCCTAAAGAGGGCGACAGGTTAATCTGTAGCCAAAGATAGCGGCGCAATTGCTCAAAGTCGTTGAGATCTAGGAAACCCTGCTGAAAGGCTTGCAGACTGGCTGCGATCGCCTGCTGCGGCACTTGCAAAGAGACATCCAGGCGATCGCGAATGCGCTGGGTAGTCTGCTCCATCAACCGCTCAGCGAGGCGTTCGACGGCTGCCTGACCACTGCGATAGGATAAATAGCCCACTAGCGTTACCACACCTACGGTTTGCAAAACAAAGGGGGCAACCAGTAAAATTCGCAGCGGCACCTTACTGAAAGTTTTGGCTATCCAGTTCTTGGCTATCCAGGTTTTGGCTGTCCAGTTCTTGGTCATCCAGTTAACGGAGTGCTTTATTCTCCGATCATCATTATCTAGATCGATCAATCATAAGCATCCATATCATTGGGTCTGCTTCATCCGGCTCTGTCTTTTTGAGGTGCAGAGTGCCTCTTCCAAAAAATAGGTATATCCAGCCTCTGGGTTCAATCTCAAGCTCAGAGGCAAATGCAGGCTCTCTGAAGACTCTTTACAAAACTTTTCAGACAGCCTTTTTAAAACTCCTGGAGCAGTCAGATGTTTAGGTCAGTGAGCCTGCGCGATCGCTGTAAATCGATTCCAGCTTCATTAAGATTTTGGGCTTAATTTCATCCAATGCCGATCGCAGATAATCCTTGCTAATGGTCGGGTTAGGGGATGCCTTAGACATTTGGCCAATGCTGGCCCAGTCTTGCAGGAGCTTACACTGGGCTGCGGCAATACTCACAACCTGAACATTGGCACAGCTCTGCGGATTCTCTTGGGCGAAGAACATAATCCGGTACTTTCCAGTTTTGCCCAACAGCGAGGCAATTTGCCGCCCTGCGGGCGTCTTCAAGTCAATAAAACAAGGCAGCCAGCGCGGCTCATGCTCTCGGTTGTATAACACCGTCAACCACAGCGCCATTGGGTGAGGCGCTTCCATAAACAGAAATTGATTGTAGCGGGTACAAACCAGACGCTTTTTTATCTCTCGCTGGGGCAACATTACCCAGAGCGTCGGCACCATACCCTCACGGGTGGTCATGGGCTTAGGAAAGACAATTTCTGCGATCGGCATATTGTCTGGCCAAGAAGCCGCCTGACTTAGCTCTTGCGAAGATGCCGTAACCTGAGTCGTCGAACTAGCATGAGAAAGGGTAGTGGCTGCTTGAGACGCTGTAGAAGTGATTGGAAGCCGCGATAGCGAAGCCCCGATCCTTCTGGCAATCTGTCGTCCGGTGCCAAAGCGCTCCTCCAGTGGCTCTAGGGCTTTCAGCACTGCGCCAACACTTTGAGGGCGATCGCCTGCCGACTTAGAAAGACAGCTCATCACCAAAGTTTCTAGAGCTTTTGGAATTTTAATGCCGGCATTGGCAGATTCAAAGGTTTGAGGCTGAAAAAAGTGATGAGCCTTATACCAACCGCCAAAGGAATGGGTGTCGGCATGGAGGGGCATTTTTCCAGTCAGCATTTGAAACATCATCACGCCCAGACTGTAGATGTCAGAGCGGGCATCTAACTCGCGTCCTTCCATCTGTTCTGGAGAGGAATAGGCTAACGTGCCCATAAAGCAGCTAGTCTGATGATCTTCACCTTGTAGCATTTTGGCAATGCCAAAGTCTAAGATTTTAGCCAGCTCTCCCAAGCTCTCGTCATGGCTGACCAAAACATTGCTGGGCTTGATATCGCGATGGACGATCGGATAGACTTTGCCATCAATTTGAATGCCCTGATGAGCGCACTGCAAGCCCAGGCAGACCTGCCGAATTAAGCCTAAAAATCGGGGAAGAACGATCGATTGGCGGCTGACAATGTCGCTGAGGCTCTCGCCCCGCAAGTATTCCATGACATAAAAGGGAATCCCTTCGTCATCAATGCCATAGTCGGTAACGCGAACAATATGAATACTCCGCTGCCCTAGCTGAGCGCAGGTTTTGGCTTCTCGCTCAAAGCGATCGCGCATTCTATGGTTGAGCAACGCCTGAGAGAGAAACTTGATCGCGACGGGCACTCCACCCAGAGCCGTATCTTCTGCACCGTAAACTCGCCCCATTGAGCCTTGCCCCAACATGCGGGAAAGGCGGTAACGATTTTGTAAAGTGCGACCCACATTGGCATCTGTCATCACTGTCCTAATCTCCCTAGCTCAGAGGGTGGCAAGAGCCAACTCGTGAACCTGGCACAGATCTTGTTTGGGTCGAGAAGCACTGCCCAGAAAGATATTTATAACTTGCCAGAATTGCCTGCAACGTCAGTATCACCTACTCAACACCCTCAGTAAAAATCTAAAAATCTCTACCCTAAAATTTTGATGGCAGACTCAACGGGCCATGCTTCAAATGTGTCGCTTGTTTTGGAGTGCCGTTTTTTGAGTGGCGCATGAAAGAGGAGAGAGCAGCAAGAGCAAAGAACTGAAGGGTAGAATCACTTTGCAGCTTGAGCACCTTGCGTTTAGCCTTATGCGTTTCAAAATGAGTTCAAATCCCATCAGCATGACATCTATGAGATATCCCCAGCTTTTAGGGAGCCATAGCTTGACCTGGGCACTTTCTCTAAAATATATCCTCTCTCTCTAGATTTTGGCGACTCAGAGAACTTCTTTGCGTCCTGGTCTAGTTCCTCCTAGCTAATGCTGAAACGTCTCTGCTTTGCCTGTTCTAACGATCGCAAATTAATTAATCTGATTAGTAGTTTTTTGGGAAGGACTTTGCGAGACTCTTCCAAAGAACTACTGGGTTTTATTTAATTCATGATCCTAAGTATATGAACAGAATTACCTACAAACCCGATTTCGGAAGCGTACTCTCGTAATTGAGCCATTTGTTCAGCACAACTGCTGATACATTGCTCACCTGCGCTCCCTAATATGTTTAGCTGATGAATTTGACAGCCTACATGTTCACGCTTTCTACATAATGATCAGCATGCCCAAAAGTATTGAAGGGGTAAACACATCATTCGTACTGGAATTCTGCCATTCATACTGATGTCAACCGGCTGGTGTAGCACGTTTACTTAAATTTGCCTTATTTAGGTTTTATATCGAGATTATTGACCCAAATAAGCTTTGAGCACGAGAGGATCTTGCTGAATCTCAATCGGGGTTCCTGAAGCAAGATTTTGCCCCTCTGCCAATACCCAAACGCGATCGCACAGAGACATGATCACATCCATATTGTGTTCAATAATCAAGAACGTGATGCCAGCCTGATTCCATTGGGTAATGTGTTCACAGATTTGATTGATTAGCGTCGGGTTAACCCCAGCAGCGGGTTCATCTAGCAAAATCATTTTGGGGCGAACCATCAGCGCTCTAGCGATCTCTAACAGCTTGCGCTGGCCGCCCGACAGCGCACCCGCATAGGATTGCGCCATAGCAGACAGCCCCACCGATGCCAAAATTTCGCTGGCATACTCTCGCTGTTGCCGCTCTTCTTTTTGCGTTTGCCCTGGACGAAACCACACATTCCAGAATTTTTCGCCCGTTTGGTGTTGAGCAGCTAGCAGCATATTTTCCATGACCGAGAGCCGAGAGAGAACACGCGCCACCTGAAAGGTTCGCACGAGTCCTTTCTGCGAAATCTGGTGGGACGGCAGGGTATGAATCGGCGCTCCATCAAACGTAACCTGGCCGCTGTCGGGGTGGGCAAAGTTACAGAGAAGGTTAAATAGCGTCGTTTTTCCAGCGCCATTTGGCCCAATTAAGCCCGTAATGCTGCCGCTGGGCACCTGGATAGAGACGCGATCGACCGCCCGAAGGCCGCCATAGCTTTTGCAGAGATCGATCGCCGAGAGCAGCGGTTGCACCTCTAGCTGCGTTTCAGGAGTCTCATGGCCCATCTCATTACCCATCTCATTGCCCATCTCATTGCCCAAGGGTGAGTTCCTCCTTTTTGCCCAAAATGCCTTGGGGTCGCCAGACCATAACGACCATGAGCAGCAGTCCAATCAACATAATGCGAAACGCACCCAGACGCGCATCGTCCAAAGGCACAATATCTCCCAGAATAAAGCGCGTGACGTTGTAGTACGCCCAGAAGATGGCTGAACCTAGCAACGTTCCGGCATTGTTTCCGGCACCGCCCAAAACAACGATCGTCCAGGCATCAAAAGTCACCAGCGGCGGAAAGTTGTCAGGGTAGACGGTGGTTAGCTGCCAAGAGTAGAGTGCTCCTGCGATTCCAGCGATCGCCCCACCCAACATTAGGACTTGCAGCTTATAGGCAAAAACGTTCTTGCCCAGAGCTTTTGTGACTTCTTCGTCTTCGCGAATGGCTTTGAGCACCCTGCCCCAGGGCGATCGCACAAGCTTCTCTAAGCCCCAATAAATTAGCGCCAAGATCGCCACAGAGATCACCATCAGCCCCGTCTTGGCAGGGCTTTTCTCGTAGTGATAGATGGCATCAATGGCAATGCCGTAGATCCAGAGGCCACAGACAGCTAGAGCGCTTGTGCTCACCAGCATTAGCCCAGTTGACCATTGCGGTCTACGCTTTGTGAGCCGTTGGGCCAACCCGATGTAGAAATAGCCAATGAGCGTCAGTGCCAGCAGCAGCAAACAGCCTAACCCCCAAGCTGGCAGTAAGGGCTTGAGCTGTTTTGCCGCCCAGCCCGTGCCAACCAACAGCAGCCCCAGAGAACTGCCATAGCCGAGAGCCATGACAGTTATAGGGACGATCGCCTCTGGAGGCAGCTTTTTCAACGTTTGCCGCAGCGATCGCCAGAGCTGCCTGTAGCCCAAAGCCACAATGGCTGTGATCAGCAGCAGCATGACAATGCGAACCGGGAAGGTGGGATTGAGCGATGCCAGAGGCAGCGGGAAGCCCTGAAGCCCCAGCGTGCCTCTGGTGAGCCAGCCTTCATTCACGGCAATCAGCCGAATCATTTCGGATACGCCGATAGTGACGATCGCCAGATAATCCGTTCGGAGCCGTAGAGTGGCAAAGCCCATGAGCAACCCCAATCCTGCTGCGACCAGCGCACCGACCAGCGTTGCCAAAGGTAGCGGCACACCCTGCACACTGAGCAATACCGTGGTGTAGGCTCCCAAGGTCATGAATGCGACATGCCCAAAATTAATCAATCCCGTGAAGCCCCATTGCAGATTAAGCCCAAGGCCAAACAGGGCAAAAATCGATGTGAAGATGATCAGAGAGATGATGAAGCCTTGCATAGAGGTGGGGAGGGAGAGAGGGAGGGAGGGAAAGGGGTTTAGTTCGGTTGGCTCTCACTTTGGAGTAAGGCTGTGCAGGATGAGTTTTGAAAGAGCATACGCAGCCTGCTTTTTTGAGAACAGTCTTTGACTTTACCAAATTCGCGATCTCAGTCCAATCCGATCTCATACGGCTGGCTTAAGCTCCTGCGGTAGGATCAGAAAGGCGTGAGTTAAAGGAGAAACGATCGTGGTCAGAACGGCTTCAACCATGTTGGAATTGGGAACTTTGGCTCCCGATTTTCAGTTGCCAGATGTAGTATCGGGTGAAACGATATCCCTAGCGACCTTTGCCGGGAAAAAAGCGCTGCTGGTTATGTTTATTTGTCAGCATTGCCCGTTTGTGATTCATGTGCGGGAAGAGCTAGCCCGATTGGGTCAAGATTATGGCGATCGCTCAGTTGGCATTGTGGCTATTAGCGCTAACGACGTTGCCAACTATCCTGACGACTCCCCGGAAAATCTAAAGGAAATGGCAAAAACGCAGGGCTTCACATTTCCGGTCTGCTATGACGAAAGCCAGGAGGTTGCTAAAGCCTACACAGCCGCCTGCACGCCCGATTTTTTCCTATTCGATGCGGCAGGCAAACTAGCCTACCGAGGACAGCTCGACGATAGCCGTCCGGGGAATGACAAACCCGTGAATGGTCAAGATTTGAGAGGGGCGATCGATGCTTTGCTAGCCGATCAGTCTATTCCTACCGAGCAAAAGCCCAGCATTGGCTGCAACATTAAATGGAAGCCGGGGAACGCACCCGCTTATTTTGGGTAAAAGCTTTTGGGTAAGCGCTTTTGGGTAAGCGCTTTTGAGTAAGACTTTTGAGGAAGGGGGCATGGCCTCGCCTTCCCAATAGCTGCAAATCTGTGAAAAGTCCGTAGGGTTAGAGGACATTGTTGAGGCCACGCCCCGCGCATCCTCAATAATGTCTTAAGCCCAAGGATTACGGCTGTAGCAAATCAACTTTCTCCCAGATCAAGTCGATCGTTTCATCCGTCGATAAACCCGTTACCTCGATCGGATAAATTTTGACCTGACGCCGCAGCAGATCATAGGTGTAGGTCTTGTCGTAATAGTCCAAGATCAGATCAAACGCTTCGGTTAATTTCTCTGCCTGAATCAGTTCGATCGCTTCCTTCGTCCGTTGCCCACCCAATCTTTTTTGAATGCGTAGCGTAGCCTGAATTAACTCTTGACGATCGGCAGAGCCATAGACTTGCACCAGTCCGGCTAAACGTTCCGATCGCGATCGCCTGATTTCTAGCACCACGGCCCGACTCATCTGCTGAAACAAAGGTTCGGGCACGCGGCAAAGCCCAATGCGGCTGCTTTCTGCCTCAATCCAAACGGGCTGGCGGGCATCAAAGGCTGCCCAGCGTACCGCAATATCATTTTCAAACTGCTCATTGGTAGGCTGAGGCGGCAAGCCCAATCCGCCAAAGCTACTGCCGCGATGGCTGGCTAATGCTTCCAAGTCCAAAACCTGTGCGCCTTTCTGACTGAGGGCAGCCAGAATGTCGGTTTTGCCTGTGCCCGTCATGCCGCCCATGATCACAATCGGTTTCGGCTGTTCTACAGTAGCTAGCGCCCAGCGCCGAAATGCTTTGTAGCCGCCTGCTAAAGTCACCACTTCAAATCCTGCCATCTCCAGCACCCAGGCAACGGCTCCACTGCGCATACCGCCCCGCCAGCAGTGCACGCGAACCCGACGATCGCCTGCAAGCTGTTTGGCCTCGGCAATAAATTGGGCAAACTTTGGCCCTGCGATCGCAAATCCCAGCTCTACCGCTTCATCCCGACCCTGCTGCTTATAGCAAGTCCCAACCTGCGATCGTTCTGCATCGGTAAACAGGGGAAAGCTCACCGCTCCCGGAAGATGTCCTTGCCGATACTCCGACGGGCTACGGACATCTAGAATGACACCCGACGCACTCAAAAAATTCTCTAGGGTCAGCGTTTGAACCAAGGCGCTATCCCACACAATAAAGTCTCAGCATCTATCACAACTTATCCTGAATACCGCTAGCATTGCTGGCTTTTTCGATGAAATTTATGTTGAGAGACGCATTCTGCACGCCTCTCAACATAAATTTCTACTCGCAAAGGATTAAGGGAGGCGAGCTAGTTCTAGGCACCACAAAGCCGATCGCCTGACTCTGGCCATACCCCGATCGCCGCAGTGCCGTCAGACAAGGCTCAACTTGCTCAGGTGGCAGGGTTGCGACCAGTCCCCCTGAGGTTTGCGGATCAAACAGAAGCGGGTAGAGCGGATGAGCCATCCAGCGATCGCGATCGGCAACTTGGCGAGCCGCAACCAAATTTTGGCGATAGAGAGAGCTAAAGATGCCTTGCTGGAGGGTGGTTTTGGCTCCCGTCAGCATCGGAATTGCCTTGAGGTTGAGCTGTAGGGCAACTTGAGAAGCCTGCACCATTTCCAACAGATGCCCCAACAGCCCAAAGCCCGTGATGTCAGTACAGGCCGTTGCGCCATACTGCCGAAAGCACAGGGCAGCCGATTGGTTAGAGAGCAGCATAGAGGCGATCGCTTCCTCAATCCAGTCTCCTTTGGCCTGGAGCCGCATATGCGCCGCAAACAATGTGCCTGTACCAAGCGCCTTGGTAAGCACGATCGCCTGACCGGGTTTCATGCCGCCCTTGCGCCAGAGCTGATCTGAAGACGCTACGCCATTGCAGGTCAAACCTAAGGCCAGCTCTGTGCCCTCTGTTGTATGTCCGCCAGTGAGCGGCGCACCCGCCTGATGCAAAACCTGAGTGGCACCCGATAGAAGCTGATAGAGTCGTTCTGCCTGCTTCGCTTCAGCGGCAAAGGGCAAAGTAGCGATCGCCAATGCACTCTGGGGCGTTGCGCCCATCGCAAAAATATCGCTGAGGCAGTGATGGGCGCAAATCTGCCCAAAGAGGAACGGATCGTCAACCAGCGCCCGAAAATAGTCAATGGTTTGCACCAATACCTTTCCAATCGGGACGCTGATCACGGCTGCATCGTCTGGGGCATCCAAACCCAAAAGGATGTCAGGGCGATCGCCTTCAGGGGGCTGCTCTTGCCGAATCCGCGTCAAGACTTGGCTAAGGACAGCACTGCCAATCTTTGAGCCGCAGCCCGCACAGCGCATTGTTGGCATCTGAGCAGGCTGAGCAGACTCAGTATCCTGTACATTCTCTCTCACCGCTCCAGCAGCCCTCATCGGCTTGAGATGGGTGAACTGCTGCATAAACTGCCGATCGATCCGGTCTTTCCAGCGCCAGATCACAGAATCAGCGCCCCAGCTCCAGAAGCCGCGAGAGGCGATCGCCCGTTGATCGCCTGTGCCCAGCAAAATCAAAAACTCTTTTTGTGGCGTAAAAGGCTGCAAGGGCTGGCGCAGCAGCGATCGCCGCAGATTACGCACCAAGGGTTTGCCCTGGCGCACCGCAAAGACTCCGGCCTTGGGGCGAGGGTGGTTCACCATTGTGGCAATGTCGCCTGCCGCAAAGATTTGAGGATGCGAGATAGATTGCAGCCGATCGTTGACCTGCACAAAGCCTTCTGCATCTGTCGCTAAGCCCGACTGTCTAAGCCAAGGAGCCGCTGAGGCGCGTGTCACCCAAAAGACGCGATCGCACGCGACTCTCAATCCAGACTGGCTATAAATAATTTTTTGCTCCGCTGCCTCTGAACCTTCTGACTCAATGGCCGTGACCGATTGGCCTAAATGAACGATCGCTCCACGTTCCGTCAAAATTTGCTGCACCCGATGCCCTACCCCAGCGCTGCGTTCGGGCAAGAGACGATCGCCACGATGAAACAGATGCAGTTCCAAATGGCTGCTGGGCTGCTGAGCGGCTTGATAAATGCGCTGGAGTCTCGCCTGGATCGACAGCGCCAGTTCGACCCCGCCCGCCCCACCTCCGACGATCGCCAACTTTATGGGCTGCGGATTTTGGGCAATTTGAGCCACGAGCTGATCCCAGTATTGAAGAAACTGCGAGATTGGCTTGACTGGAATTGTGTGAACTTTGGCTCCGGGTACGGTTAGCAGAGCAGGGGTGCTGCCAATATCGATCGAGAGCCAGTCAAAGGCGATCGGCGGACGGTTTGCCAGCAAGACGCGATGATTGGCCAGGTCTAACCCTATGGCGCGATCGTGCACCATCTGCACCTGGGCAAATTGAGTCAGGGGGCGCAGATCAATATGGCATTCTTCAAAGCGGTAAAGACCTGCTACATAGCCCGGCAGCATTCCAGAATAGGGGGTCTGCACCACATCGGTGATTAGCGTCAGCTTCACACCTGCGACCGGATTCATGCCAAATTTTTTCAGGGCGATCGCGTGACTATGCCCTCCCCCAATTAACACCAGATCTTGCGTAATAGGAGGTTCAGCACCCTGCATGATCAACCTCTTGCATGAAACTTCTTTTAGATTTAGATTTTGGCAAACAGGTAAGCTAGAAATAACTGGCGCTGTGATTCTATCAATTTCCGTTGAAGTCCCTATGCTTAGTTATGCTTGATACTAGTGTTGTGTCCTGTTGCAAGTAGGCCAAATGAGCGTTGCAAGTAGGCCAAATGAGCGTTGCAAGCAGGCTAAATAAGGATGACAACTGGAGGATAACGAATGGAGGATGACGAATTATGGAAACAATGAGTACATCCATTGGCAGCTACGCCCCTGACTTTGAGTTACCCGGAACCGATCACACCGTACACCACCTCACCCGTTATTTAGAGAAGTTTAGAGCCGTAGGCGTGGTGATCATCTGCAACCACTGCCCTTACGTCCGGCTGTACGTCGATCGCCTTCAGCAAATCCAAGCGGATTTCCAAGATCAGGGCTTCACGCTAGTTGCCATCAACGGCAATGATGAGCAACGCTATCCAGAAGATGGCTTCGAGCCTATGAAGGCATTTGCAGCCGAACAGCAGCTCAATTTTCCTTACCTGCGCGACATCACGCAGGATGTAGTGCGTAGCTTTGGCGCAAAACACACGCCAGAAGTCTACTTACTCGATCGCCTCGGCATCATTCGATACCAAGGAGCCATAGATGATAATCCGCAAAATCCTCAGGCTGTTGAAAGAGATTACTTCAGGTGGGCGATCGAGCAGCTCTTAGAGGATAAGGAAATCTCCGTAAATTCAACCGAGTCAGTTGGCTGCTCCGTAAAATGGCGGCGGTAGAAACGGATACCTCAGAGGTTACAGAAGGCAATTCTGCTGTTATCTTAGGGTGGAAGCACCTTTAAACTGAAAAAATCGTCATTTCATGGGATTAATATACCAGCGCGTTCTGCTGAAGTTGAGCGGCGAAGCTTTGATGGGCGATCTGTCCTACGGAATTGACCCTGCTATCGTGCAAAGCATTGCTCAAGAGATTAAGGAAATTGTGGCAGAAGGGGTTGAGGTGGCGATCGTTGTCGGTGGCGGCAACATCTTTCGCGGCGTTAAGGGCGCAGCCGCAGGTATGGATCGAGCAACGGCTGACTACATTGGCATGATTGCCACCGTCATGAACGCCATGACGCTCCAAGACTCGCTAGAGCAAATCGAGATTCCTACCCGCGTGCTGACGGCGATCGAAATGCAGGAGGTGGCAGAGCCTTATATTCGGCGTCGTGCCATTCGCCACCTAGAAAAAGGTCGGGTCGTGGTCTTTGGCGCAGGTTCTGGCAATCCGTTTTTCACTACCGATACAACCGCCGCCTTAAGAGCCGCTGAAATCAATGCAGAGGTGGTCTTTAAGGCAACCAAAGTGGATGGTATCTATGATGCCGATCCGAAGAAAAATCCAGATGCTCGCCGCTTTAAGAGCCTGACCTACTCTCATGCCATCAGCCATGACCTAAAAGTCATGGACACAACAGCGATCGCCCTGTGTAAAGATAACAGTATTCCGATTATTGTGTTTGACCTTTCAGTACCGGGGAACATTCGCCGCGCTGTCATGGGAGAATCAATTGGAACAATTGTGGGAGAATCCTGTGAAATTATCTGAAGTCGAAAGTCAGATGCAGAAGGCGATTGAGTCTACTCAGCGCAACTTCAACACCATCCGCACCGGACGCGCCAATGCCGCTCTGCTCGATCGGGTGCAAGTCGAATACTACGGCACGCCGACCGCTTTGAAGTCTCTGGCAAACATCAGCACGCCTGACTCGTCAACCGTTTTAATCCAGCCCTACGATCGCGGTTCCCTTAACCTGGTTGAGAAAGCGATCTCATTGTCAGATATTGGTCTAACCCCCAGCAATGACGGGTCTGTGATTCGGCTCAACATTCCACCCCTGACTAGCGATCGCCGTAAAGAATTGGTCAAAACGGCTTCAAAGTACGCCGAAGAAGGGAAAGTCTCAGTGCGCAGCGTGCGTCGTGACGCAGTGGATGCCGTGCGTAAGCAAGAAAAGAATAGCGAAGTGTCTGAAGATGAAGCCCGCGATTTGCAGGACAGCATTCAGAAATTGACCGACAAGTACGTCAGCAAAATCGACCAGTTGCTTGGGGAAAAAGAAACCGACATTATGACGCTCTAGGGCATCCCTCGAAAGCCATCACCTTTAGGCAAGCAAGATACTGGCGTACTCAGGAGTGTAATTCCAGCTTTATGTATGACTGCATTGTTGTCGGAGCAGGGCCGGCGGGGGGCACTGCTGCCTACCATTTGGCGAAGCGTGGGCGATCGGTCTTGATTTTAGAAAAAGAGTCTCTGCCTCGCTACAAGCCCTGTGGTGGAGGCGTTTCGCCGCAGGTTGCCCAATGGTTTGACTTCGATTTTTCCCCAGCAATCTCCCTTAAGGCTAGGTCTTTACGCTTCACCTGGAAACTCGGTGATCCTGTAGAAGCCACGCTTAACGACATTGAGCCAATTTGGATGGTGCGACGCGATATATTCGACCATTTTTTGGTGCAGCAAGCCCAAAAACAGGGGGCAGAACTGCGCGACAGCACCGAGGTCACTGGAATTGAATTTAAGGGCGATCGCTGGCAGGTCAACACCACAGGTGCATCGGGAGCCATCTCTGTTGAAGGGCGCTATATCATTGCCGCCGATGGCGCTAAAGGCCCAATGGCAAAATGGCTAGGCTTCACCGATCGCAAACGCCGCCTGGCTGGAGCGCTAGAGGCAGAAGCTCCCGTCAGCAACCCAGATACCCAGGTTCATTTTGAATTTGGCATGGTGAAAAACGGCTATATCTGGAATTTTCCTAAAGCCGATGGCTACTCCATCGGCATTGGCACTTTTCGGGGCAATGGCGGACAGCAAGATTTCAAGGCCATCCTGGCAGAATATGCCGCATCGTTCAATATTGATTTGAAGTCTGCCAAGCAGTTTGGTCATCCGCTCTGCCTCTGGGATGGGGATCAAAACCTGCACACGCAAAATGCGTTGCTGGCTGGGGAGGCCGCCTGTGTCGTTGATCCGATGACGGCAGAGGGCATTCGCCCCTCGATCTTTAGCGGCATGAAGGCAGCCGAAGCGATCGATCAGGCGATCGGCGGCAATGCCAATGCCCTAGAGCAATACACCGAAATCATTATCAAAGAATGGGGGAGCGACATGGTGTGGGCGCAGCGCCTCGCAGCCGTGTTTTACCGTGTTCCGGGCATTGGCTACAAGGTGGGGGTGAAACGCCCTTCAGCACCGACCCGAATGGGACAAATTCTTGTGGGGGACATGCGCTATGGAGATGTTGCAGGGCGCGCCTTAAAGCGACTCAGCACAGGCTTAATTCCGGGCATGGGCAACTAGCCGTCTGCTCGTAAAATCCCCTCTTCTCGTAAAATGATGGGACTGACTTAACTTCGATCGCCTTCATGACCCACGCTACCGACATTGTTACTCTGGCGCGCTGGATGGCAGCCGATTTCAGCAACCAAGAACAGGCGTTTGAAAATCCGCCGTTCTTTGCTCATATTCGCGTGTGTATGCGCCCTTTGCCCCTAGAACTCCTCTCAGGCGTTAGCCTGTTTCTAGAGCAAGCCTACGATTTTACGCTAAATCAGCCCTATCGGTTGCGGGTGCTGAAGCTAGTGACCGATGCAGCCGATCGTATCTTGATTGAAAACTACACGGTCAAGGATGAGGCAGAGTTTTATGGAGCTTCGCGCAATCTGACGCAACTGGCTACGCTGTCCGCCGATCGCCTAGAAAAAATGTCGGGTTGCGACATGATTGTTGAGTGGACAGGGCAAAGCTTTAAGGGCCGCGTGGAACCTGGCAAAGCCTGCATTGTAGTGCGCAACGGCCAAACCACCTACCTCGATAATGAATTTGAAGTGAGCGATACGGCTTTCAGCAGCTTCGATCGGGGTCGTGAACCTGAAACCGATGAGCATCTGTGGGGATCGGTCGCCGGAGCCTTCGAGTTTGTGCGCCGAGCCAGCTTTGCCGATGAAGTGCAGATGCCTTAGCCGTTGAATGTCCGGCTCACAGCATACTCCTCTTAAACAGCACTCTTAGAGTCAGGGATTAAAGAAAACGCAACAGTTTTTTGAAAGTGCCGCGCGGCACTTTCAAAAAACTGTTGCAGGTTAATTAGTTGGCGATCCTTATCGCGCACCGCGATCGCTTTTCTTTAGGGCTGGAATATAGTTACCCGGATCTTGAGCCACCCAGCCAAGGTTAGAGTTAGAGCGCACTTCAAAATGTAGTACTGCACTTGTAGAGCCGCTTCCAGCACCAACTGTAGCAATGCGATCGCCCAACTGCACCTGTTGACCCACCTGCACGGCAATCTCGCCGAGCTGGGCATAGCGCGTTTGCAGCCCCTGGCTATGGTTGATCACAATCATCTTGCCGTACCCCTCCTGCTCTCCCGCAAAGGCAACAATTCCGGCTCCTACCGTCAAGACCTGGGTTCCGGCTGCGGCTTCTAGATCAACGCCGCTATTAAACACCACCTGGCTAGAGGCATCAAGCTGCCAGCCATAGTTGCGTGAAATCGCGGCGGTAGCCGGCAAAGGATAACGGCTTAAAGCATTGGCAACGGTCGCCTGGGCAGTTTCTGGTGGCGACCAATTTACACCTGGAACAAACACAACGCTCGGAGACTCCTGACAGCCGTTGATTTCAAACAGCACATCTGCCCTCACCCCATAAGACTTGGCAACCTCTCGCCAAGTGCTGCCAGTCGGCACTTCCACCCGCACACCATTGTAGGGAGGAATTACCAGCTCTGAGCCAACGGGCGCGCTGCCATTACGAATAGCAGGGTTAAACCCCAGCAGCGTCGCCGGAATGAGGTTGTACTGCTGAGCAATGCTGGCGATCGTTTCTCCAGAAGCGACCTGATGGCGGGTCAGGCGAGACAGTGCAGGCTGAGGACAGGCTGAGGTCTCGGCTGGCTGGGCCAAGGCCGAAAGCGGCAGCCCCATACCAACAACACAGAAGGTTAAAGCGTGCAAATATCGAGACAGCTTCATGAGGAGTAGCCTGTAAAAACCTGAGAGCGATCGCAATTCATTGAATTCAGCCTTACAGCGGTTTTCGGATAAGTAAACCCTGTGGCGTGTGAGTGGGTGAGTAGATGAGAGTACGTATGGCTTACGCAAGGGGAAATGGCTTTAAATTCCATCCCAGTTTCAATTTCAACGGGGTTGAGGTTTCATTCACAATGATCGGCAACACCTACTCTTCTGCATAAATCAACAGCAGTCTAGAAATTGCCCTCAATTTTTTCGGTCACACGTCGAATTCTGTGAGGAATTTGGTTAGAGTTAACCTAATATGTTTGCCGACAGCAAAACTATTCGACCCTGGGGAAGCGCCAGAAGTTCCGAATTCTCCCATCCAAGACAGATCCAAGACATTTTACTGAGCATCTTTCGTTGTCGAAAGAGAAACAATGAGTCTATTATTCAAGCAATTTGCCATCTATGCAGGGCTATTGGCATTGGGAGGAGGAGCCGGATGGGTGGGGACAACTTACCTCAAGCCTCTCGATCCTAACGCAGCCTTCAATGAAGCAGCCGTTTCAACCCCACCTCCAAGCAGCCTGCCTGCGGACAATACGCCTGTCGTCTATCGCGTTGCCCCTGCCTCAACGGAGTCATCCACTAGCCACAATTTTATTGCGGCTGCCGTCGAGAAAGTGGGTTTGGCCGTCGTGCGGATTGATTCTTCAAGAACGGTTGCCCGTGACTCAGGCAGAAGCTTTGGAGATCCCTCAGACAACCCCTTGTTTAAGCGGTTTTTTGGCGAGGAGATGCCGATCCCACAAGAGCGGGTCGAGCAAGGCACTGGCTCAGGGTTCATTATCAGCACAGATGGGCACATCATCACCAATGCCCATGTGATTGAAGGCGCAGAGCGCGTCACAGTCGTACTCAAAGATGGGCGAAGCTTTGAAGGCAAGGTGGTGGGCATTGATCCCGTCACAGATGTAGCGGCTGTCAAAATTGAGGCTTCAGATTTGCCGATCGTGGTTTTGGGTCGTTCTGAGGATTTATTGCCGGGACAATGGGCGATCGCCATTGGCAATCCTCTTGGGCTAGACAACACCGTTACAGCCGGAATTATTAGCGCTCTGGATCGCTCTAGCTCTCAGGTTGGCATTCCCGATCGTCGGGTGCGCTTTATCCAAACAGATGCTGCCATTAATCCTGGCAACTCTGGCGGGCCGCTCCTCAACGATCGCGGCGAAGTCATTGGCATTAACACCGCCATTCGCGCCAACGCCCAAGGGCTAGGATTCGCCATCCCCATTGAAACCGGGCAGCGGGTCGCTCAACAGCTCTTTGCCTCCGGAAAAGCAGAGCATCCCTACTTAGGCATTCAGATGGTAGATTTGACGCCTGAAAAGCGCGATCAGATTAATCAAGATTCAGAGCTAAATCTTCAGGTGACCGCCGATCGCGGCGTTTTAATCGTCGATATCATGCCCAGTGCCCCGGCAGACTCAGCAGGGCTGCGAGCAGGCGACATCATCATCAAGGTGAACAATGTAAACGTTACGAGCGCTGCTGATGTGCAAAATCAGGTAGAAGCCAGCCGCGTAGGTGAACTCGTTTCTGTAGAAATCATGCGGCAAGACCGCTCTCAGGTGGTTCAGGTAAAACCTAGCGCCTTCCCCGTAGATGAGGCAGGTTAGGCCAGCAGCCTAGCAGATTCCGCTCTACTCATCCTCTGCGTTCGCGGGGTCTTCATCAGTCTCTGAGCCAAACGAGAAAGAGCCTCTGATGCTAGACTCCAACTCCATACGCTGTTCCATACGGCGCAGAAAATAGCCGGTCATCATGGCAGAGGCCAACAAGCCAGCCAGATTCTCGCGATCGGTTGTCACCTGAACATTAAAGGACTCAGAAGGCAAAAAGCCAACTAGCCCCTGAACATTTTGCGAAATAATTTGCCTAATTTCAGGGCTAACAGATTTGGCAACGGTTGCCAAAACTTCAGGAGATTGGTGTTGGAGATACTTTAATAACTGATTCGCCTGACCCTCTTCGACCTCACTGCCGAAGAAATCCAAATTGTCAGGGTTAAACGCCATAGCAGCCTCAATTTCTACACTAATTGCGGTCAGTTTATCCCATTGTGCCATTTATATTTACGAGTGTGACCCGTATTGTCTAGGTATAGCTATTGCAATAGCCCCTCAAACAGACCTAGCAGGGGGGTAAGCAGGAGCAATGCTAAGGGTCTGACGGCTGCGGCAGCTTGTCTACCTGAAAATATTGGTGAAATTTATCGGTGATTTGCAGCCAGTACGATCGCCCCTCAGGCTGACGACGCTTGCGAATAAATCCTAACTCTACCAACTCTTTCACATGATCATAGGCTCCTGAGCCGCGCAGTTCTACCAGATCAGTTTGCGTCATGGAACCTTTGAGGGCGATCGCGGCCAACGTTCGCAATGCGCCTACGCCCAAGTCTACCGGAATCAGCGTTTGCACCAGATCTTGAAACGTTTCTCGCAGCTGGAGACAGTAGCCATCTGGCGTTTCCACAATTTCGAGAGCGCTGTCGCGATGGGCATAGTCTTGCATCAGCTCAATCAGACCTGCCTCAACAGTTTGTCGATCGCACTGGGCATATTCTGCCAGCTTAGCGAGCGTTAAGGGTTGAGCCTTAAGGTACAAAATAGCTTCAATTTTGCAGGCTAACAGCGACATTGTGACATTGAGCATAGGGGGCAGGGTGAATAGACAGAGAGTATAGCCCAATTCCTGCAAATGACAGCCCAAACATGTTCTCAAAAAACCAGGCTCTCAAAAAACCAGGTTCTCGAAAAACCAGGCTCTCGAAAAAGCCGTCCGTCCTGAGCCAGCTCTAAACCAGTTCTGGGCTAGTCCAAATTTCTGCCCGTCAAATCTACAAAAATATCTTCCAAATTCGAGGGGCGCAGCATCATGCCCGTTTTGTCAGGCTGCTGATCGAGATAGGTTTTGGCATCTGCCATCGTCGGGAAAAACTGATAGTCCCAGCGCTCAACCTGACCCTCTTGGAGAGAATCAATATTCTGCTTCATGATCAAGCCCTCACCCCGACTCTGACGCAGCTCTTGTAGCGTTCCTAGCTCAATCAATTTGCCGCTGTCCATGATGCCAATGCGATCGCAAAGGTATTCCACCTCTTCCATGTAGTGAGTCGTCAGCAAAATCGTCATCCCTTGCTGATTCAGCCCTTTAATAATTTCCCACAGACGGCGGCGCGTTTGGGGGTCAAGCCCAACGGTGGGTTCATCTAGGAAGAGAATTTGCGGCTGATGCAACAGCGCTCTGGCAATTTGCAATCGCCGCTTCATGCCGCCTGAGAGCGTTTTGACCAGCTCTTTGCGGCGATCGCCCAACTCAACGTAATCCAGCCAGCGATCGATTTCTTTCTGGCGATAGGCATGGGGAATGTGGTGCATCCGCCCATGAAATTCCATATTTTCCCAAACGGAAAGATCCAGATCGACGCTGGTTTGCTGAAGCACCACGCCAATTTGCTGCTTTACCCGAAAAGGCTGTTTCACCACATCGTAGCCTGCCACAACAATTTGCCCCTGGGTCGGCTGGGTTAGCGTCGTCAGCATCCGGATGGTGGTGGACTTGCCTGCACCATTAGGACCCAATAGCCCAAAAATTTCGCCCGGACGAATCATGAGAGATAGGTCATTGACAACGGCAGTGTTGTTGTAGACCTTATGAACGTTTTGAATGCAAACCGCAGGGGTCATAGGACGCTTTAAAACTTAAATAGCAGAAGGGGATGAATTAAGTATCAACTTCAAGTTATACCAGCTTGCATGGGGTCTTCTTTTCGGGTCATGTTCCAAGCGGATGATTTAGCCGACAATTGGCTGAGGTATTTGGTTGGCTGAGGTACTTGGTGTTGCAAAAGTCCCCAACCCGATCGCTGCTCCAAAATTAACAGCAAGTCTAAAGCATTCCCCTTCCGCCGAATGCGTCATGCTGTTAGGGTCAAACGCAGTTCAAAGGCAATCTCATGGATCTCAATGCTATCTCGATAGAATCGGCCAATCAAGCGCTAGAACCCGCCGATCAAGAAGCCGAGCGCCTTGATCAAGAAGCCACCGTACCCACGCTGAGCGAAGATCAGTATCGCCGCAAAATGGAGCGTCGCAAAGAGGTGCAGGAGAAGCGGTTGGCCGATCGCACCCAAGAAAAAGGCTTGATTATCGTCCACACAGGCAACGGCAAAGGCAAAACCACTGCCGCATTGGGCATGGTGCTGCGATCGCTAGGGCATGGCTACCGTGTGGCGATCGTCCAGTTTATTAAAGGTGGCTGGGAACCCGCCGAGAAAAAGGTGTTTGCCCTCTGGGAAGACCAACTCGAATTTCACGCAATGGGGGAAGGATTCACCTGGGAAACCCAAGATCGAGAGCGAGATATCCAAAAAGCGCAGGCTGCCTGGGAAACGGCGCTGAGTTTCATCACCAATCCCGAATTTAAGCTGGTACTGCTAGATGAGGTCAACATTGCGCTGAAGTTGGGCTATTTGCAGGTGGAAGAGATTTTGGCAGGATTGGCTCAGAAACCTGCGGATTCTCACATTATTTTGACGGGACGGGGCGCACCTGCGGCTTTGATCGATCGCGCCGATTTGGTGACAGAAATGACGCTGGTGAAGCATCCTTTTCGTGAGCAGGGAGTGAAAGCACAGGCGGGCATTGAATACTGATGCGTGGGTGATGTGCTAGATGTTGATAGAGTAAATGGGTTCAACTCTTGCTCTCAATTAATCCATTCGAGCTTATTCATTCGAGCCTCAAGTCCATGACGCATCACTCTACAACCCATCTCAGCGTAAATTTGAATCGAGTCGCGTTGCTGAGAAACTCCCGCAATATCGGTATTCCCAGCGTCCTGGATGCCGCCCGTACCGTACTCAACGCCGGAGCCTACGGCGTCACCGTGCATCCTCGCCCTGACCAGCGCCACATTAAACCTGCAGATGTGTATGAGCTGGCAGCCATGCTCAAAGCAGAATATCCGACTGCCGAATACAACATCGAAGGGAATCCGTTTGAGTCGCAGTTCATGGATTTAGTCAGCGCTGTGCGGCCAACCCAATGCACGCTCGTGCCGGATGCCCCCGAAGCTTTTACTTCTGATCACGGCTGGGATATCGCTAGCGATCGCACCCGCCTAATGCCGATCATTGAGCAGCTCAAGGCTTTAGAAATTCGGGTGAGCCTGTTCATGGATGCCCTTCCAGAGCCAATGGCAGAGGCGAAAGCCCTTGGAGCCGATCGCGTTGAGCTATACACCGAGCCTTATGCGACCGCCTGTCGCGAAGGCCGCGATGTGCTCAATCAATATGCGATCGCAGCGGAGGCGGCTCAGCTTGCGGGGTTGGGGGTCAATGCCGGACATGATCTAAACCTGCAAAATCTGGCAAAGTTTTGCACGATTCCCGGCATTTTGGAAGTGTCGATCGGCCATGCGCTGATGGCAGAAGCCTTAGAGATTGGGCTATTTAGTACGGTTAAGGCTTACCTAGAGATTTTGTCTTATTCTTGAGGGTGTTTCGGGTCGATGGTATTTCGGGTGGGTGATGTTTCGGGCTATTGAAGTTTTGAAGCGATCGCCCGTTAAACCATTAGCCCCAGGCCACGTTACCTTCCTTCTCACCTATGCAGCCGCCCGACTTCACATCTGATGCCAGCCTGTCTAATAACAACCCCGCTGATTACAAGCTAAGAGTCAGCGTTTTGGGGTTTATCCTCCATGCCAATCATGTTCTGCTCATCGATCAAACTAGCCCCCCTGAACCAGGACTCTGGGATTTGCCGGGAGGTGGGCTAGAGCCTTGGGAAAGCCTGATGGAAGGCTTGGCGCGTGAAGTGCGTGAGGAAACAGGATTGGTTGAGTTTCAGGTCGAAGGCTTGCTGACGATCGCTGAAACCTTCTTTGCCAAAGCCCCCGGCAAAACCTCCCACCTGATTAACGTCATTTACCACTGCTCAGTGTCCGATCGCACTGCCCTGCTCAGCAGTGATGAGGCCGAAGTCGGAGAGCGGGGCATTCAGTGGCTAGACATTCGCAAACTCACGGCTGAAACCTGCACCACGCGCACCTGGAAAGCTTTAGTAGCTGCGAATTTAGTCAGCTAGCTTTAGCGGGGGTCAACCTAGCCTGAGCCGCAGAATCAGCCACAGAATCTAGCTACAGAATCAGCAAGTGTGTATCTCTACCTGAAAATCGTCGAAAATCCATGTTCACAGACAAAAGCTTTCTCCTGCTCGATAACCCTACCCAGCTTAATTACGGCATTGCTGTAACAGATATTGATGATGATGGTGCATTTGAGCTGTTTGTCGCAGGCTTTGGCGGACAAAATTTAGTCTTAAAGTGGCAGGGCACAGGTTTTGTCAACATTGCAGACGGCACGCTAGCCGATTTTGGGCGACAGGCGATCGGGGTAGCGGCAGGTGACTTAGACGGCGACGGACGCGAGGAAATCTATGTCCTCAACACCGATACGTTTGGTGGACGCAAGCAGTTTGGCGATCGCCTGTTCGACTGGCAAGACGGTGCATGGCGTGATCTGTTCTCTCTGCCGCAAAACCAAGATGCGCTTAACCTAACAGCAGGGCGATCGGTTGCCTGGGTCGATCGCTTCGGCACTGGAAACTATGGCTGTCTAGTGGCGAACTATGGTGGAGCCATCCGGCTGTTTGAGCTAAATAGCGACAATATGATTGCCGATCGGGCTGTTGAGGCTGGGTTAGCCAAAGTCACAGGCGGGCGGGGCATTGTGGCGTTGCCCCTGGTTTCCGATCGCATGGATATTTTTATGGCAAATGAAAACAGCCCCAATTTCCTGTTTCGCAATCAGGGTGACGGCACGTTTATGGACATCGCAGCGATCGCCCACATTAGCGATCCTCATGAGCATGGGCGCGGCATTGCCGTACTCGATGCCAATGGCGATGGGCGGTTTGACTTGGTTTATGGCAATTGGGAAGGCGCACATCGGCTGTTTATCCAGCACGAGCCAGGTAAGTTTCGCGATATTGCCTCCCAGTCTTTAGCGATGCCCTCCCGCATCCGGACGGTGATTGCTGCCGATTTTGACAACGACGGCTATGAGGAGCTGTTCTTTAACAATATTGGCCAACCTAACCGCCTATTTGGCTGGCGCGAAGGCAAGTGGACATCGTTGCCGATGGATGATGCCCTAGAGCCGCGAGGGCTAGGCACAGGGGCAGCCGTTGGCGATTTTGATGGAGATGGTCGCTTAGAGCTAGTCATTGCCCACGGCGAGTCGGGTTCACAACCGCTCTCGCTCTACCACACCCCAACCAACTCCAATGCATGGCTGCGGGTGCTGCCGCTTACGGCGCATGGTGCACCCGCTAGAGGCGCGATCGTCACCCTGATGGCAGCAGGTAGACAGCAAATACGGGCGATCGATGCGGGTAGCGGCTACCTCTGCCAAATGGAACCTGTGGCTCATTTTGGCCTGGGCAAAGAGGCAAAAGTGGACTTTGTAGAAATTCGCTGGCTAGATGGCAAAATTACGCGATTGACCTCCCCAACCGCCAATCAGCTGCTGCGCGTTGCCTATCCTGCCTCATCGTGACCTATCGTGACTCAGCGGCTGCTCGGCATATTTTTGCTGCAACTTTCGCTAGGGCTAGTGCTCGGTGTATTTGCCGCGCCTTGGTGGATCTTGGGTAGCGCGATCGCCCTGGCAACGGCAGCCGTCGATCTCAACACAGATGATTCATCAGGAAAAATCACGGGGGGAACGCTATCCGTCGTGTTTTTCTTGGCAATGATCCCATTTATGGCTTTGGCGATCGGCCTGTTGTTGCTCAATATGCTGTCACTGGTGTGGCTCACCCCGCTCACTGGAGATTCCTTCCCTATCGGCACTACCCTGCTGACGACGCTCTACTTAATGTTCATGGCAGGGGTGGGGGATTGGGCAATTCGCACTTGGGGCAGCAGAGTAATAGAGTGGCTCTGGCTACCCTCTGTGGGTCTTGCAACCCTCTGGGCTTTGAGTCTTGCAAGCTGGCAGACTACGCCAGAGTGGGTGCTGGCTGTTGAATCGACCCTGAGATGGGCAAGAATTTTTCTGGAAAGCGTGACCCTCCAGAGCGCAGTTTCTTTCTTGTACCAGAGTGTTTGGCTGTATCACCTTGCCGATCGCATTGCCGCTTTTGGCCTTGCCTGGATCGTGGGTATTTTCAGCACAGTTCCCCCAGCAAAGCGATCGCTGCTTCAGGGAGGGAATCCTCAACGGGCAGTCTTCACTTTATTGAGCGTTTTATATGGGGGAGTTGGGGCGGGATGGCTGATTGGCAGATGGATATAGCGCCCCAAACAGATGGGCAACATTGATCGATCTTAAGGCGTTGTCCCAAATAGATCCACATCGCTTAGGCCATAGCGCTGCTGTGCCTCTGCGATCGCACTGCGGGTTTCTGGCGTTAGCGTACCGCTGATATCGCCCGGATTGTAGCCCTTTGTCCGCAGATAGCGCTGCAATTCGGCAACGCTATAGCGCCCTTCTTGCAGATTTTGAGCCAGGATGAGGCGAGATTGCTCGGCCTCTAGTCGGGCTTGTTCAGCCTCTCGTTGCGCCTGCTCGGCCTGGGCTTTTGCCTGTTGGGCTTCAGTTCTGGCCTGCTGAAGCTGCTGCCAAGACTGGGGATTGTCGCCTGCGCTCGAAGTGGGGGCAGAAATTCCTAGGGCTGTGGCGACCTGAGCGCCAGCAATGCCATCAGGTACTAAATTGCGCGATCGCTGGAATGCAATCACAGCGGCTTCGGTCGGGGCATCATAGCTGCCTGTAATCGCACCCTGATAAAATCCCAAATTCGTCAACCGGGCTTGCAGATCTGAGACGGCAGCACCCGTGCTACCCAGTCGCAACAGAGCTGTCGAAGAAGCGGCTGTTGAACTGCCCTGGGAAGGGCTAGATGTAGAGGCTGCAGGTCGGACAGGCTGGCGGAGCGCAGTCTCGGTGGCGCTGCCTACAATACCATCCGTGGGTAGGTTGTTGTCCTGCTGAAAGCGGATCACGGCTGCTTCAGTGACGGCATCGAATGAGCCTGAAATCGATGCGTTGTAATAGCCTAAATCTGTCAACCTCCTTTGCAGCTCAGAAATTTGCGCTCCACTGTCGCCCAGGCGCACGAGAGATTGCGGGGCGGCTGATGCCGTTTGACTCGATGCCTCCGGACTGGCAGAGGTCGGGCTACGCAGCGCTGTTTCAGTTGCACTGCCCACGACACCATCTGCTGTCAAACCCATATCCTGCTGAAAACGCATCACGGCTTCTTGGGTCATAGAGCCATAGAATCCAGTAATTTCGCCATTGTAGTAGCCCAGATCCAGCAACCTCTGCTGGAGTTCTGTAACGGCTTGTCCACTGTCATTCATTTTGATGGCAACCGACTGCGCTGAAGCAGAAGATGCCCCCAAAACTGCCCCTGTTGATAGCAGGAGCACAGCTAAACCGGAGCTAAAAAGCGTTTGAAGACTTAAAAAACCGTAAATTTGGGGATGAAGTTTCATCATGATTGGCGTTCTCCTTGAATCAATCTGGCAGGGAGGAGGGGAAAGGGTTGTGGCGATCGATCGCGGTACAAGTCGCTTTGATTCAGCCTTATTTCTATTTATCTTTATTTCTATCTATAGAGTCAGCATAGCGATGAAGACCTACATGTTACATCACCTATAGCGTTTCAGATCTGCATGGCCGATCGTTTCCTCTAACGCAAGCCCTCTAGAAATTCCTTCACAGCAGATTTTTTTACAACAATTCCTTCATAACAAACAGCCAGCCTTGAACTAAATCAAAGGCTGGCTGTTGAGCAATATTAAGAAAAACTTTGGAAGTAGCTGCTGAAAAGCGATCGCACCTCTAGCTTGTCAATAAACGGAATAGCTCAGACAAAGCTAGGGCATAAAAAGCTAGGGCATAAAGTGATCAAACAACAGCGTTGCAGCCACCGCAAATCCGGTGATGCCAAACGCCATTAAGGGGTGTTGCCCCTGACTGATGGCAAAAGTCGTCACAATGCCAGCACCCAAGGCAGCCGTGATAGCCGAACCCAGCCAATCTTTCTTTGAGTTCTTATCGTACATTTTTATTCTG
This sequence comes from Oscillatoriophycideae cyanobacterium NC_groundwater_1537_Pr4_S-0.65um_50_18, assembly GCA_016208305.1. Classification (GTDB taxonomy): domain Bacteria; phylum Cyanobacteriota; class Cyanobacteriia; order Elainellales; family Elainellaceae; genus Drouetiella. The sequence goes on from JACQYI010000006.1 coordinate 972,025, forward strand.
AGGATAGATTGAGACTGATTTAGTTCAATCAACCTACCATTCTCCGAATCATTTCTTGATTTGGCTTTTGGATCTTGTAACTAAGGTTTAGATTCGCTCAATTTTCTTAATAACTCTTTCGGGATGATTTATGGCTCAGCGTGAACTGCTGCGATCGCCTTAGCCATAAACCTCTGATTTGCAATGCCTTAAGGGTTCTAGTTTCTCATACCTCCGATTGCGGTTTGGCTCCTCAATTCAACTTTTCTGTGTTTCCTCCCTTAATCCATCCTTCAGTGCCGTCGGCCAGCCGAACTCGCTGCCATGCGCCATCCGGAGCCTCTTCCAAGACCGTGAGTTCTTGGTTAAAGTCAATGCCGCCTACTCTGGCCGCCTCGCCGCTAGGTTCCTGCCGCAAGATCAGGCCAATCGGTTGGGTAACGCGAGCCGGATAACCCTCTACTACAGGAGAGGGCGCAACACTGGGTACTGGGGAGGGAGAAGGGCTAGGGCTAACCCCTACAGGCGCAGCAGAAGGAGAAGGATCATTGGGAAAAATCGGTCTAGCTGGGGGGGTAGCCAACTGCGCCAGAACGTAGCGCGTGGCACCATACCCCGCTAACGCCAGCAGGGCGATCGCCAGCAAAAAACCAAGGATGAACTTGCTAATTCCAGACAAACTCATGCGAAGCAGTCCGTCAAAAGAGTAATGACCCCCTATTTTAAGGGCTGATGGTCTTTTTGGTAGACGGCTAATTCTTTTAGCAGCAGTTCTCATTGTGGATTTCATATGAGGGAGTTCGCGCCCTACAGACGCGAACTCCCCTAACAAAGCCCGAAAAAAGCCCGCCTGCAGCTAGCTTTTTTAAAATGAAACTTGCTGTTCTTTTAGAGCGTACTATTTCAGAATGTCTTGCCGGGAAGCCATTCGGACTCTGCCGTTGGTTGCCCAGTCCTGTAAAAGCCGTATCTGATCCTGAGCCGTTTTTGCGAGGGGAATCATTTGACTAGCCGCCTCCAGGACATCTTCAGTCACAAAGTCTCGGTTTTGGCTAAAGCCAATGTGCATCGCCTCAACCAAAATTTGCTCAATTTCAGCTCCCGAAAAATCTGGCGTTTCATAGGCAAGACGATCGAGGTCATAAATTTTGAGGTTGTGGGGACGCAGCCGCGACAAATGCACCGCAAAGATCGCTCTGCGCTCTTCCTGGCTGGGCAAACCCACAAAGAAAATCTCATCAAACCGCCCGCGCCGCAGCATTTCCGGCGGTAGAGCCTGAATATTATTGGCAGTCGCCACGACAAACACTGGAGAGGATTTTTCGGCTAACCAGGTGATAAAGGTGCCAAACACGCGGCTCGTGGTGCCTGAGTCTCCGCGTCCGTCAAATCCGGCAAAGGCTTTATCAATTTCGTCGATCCAGAGAATGCAGGGAGCCAGCGCCTCAGCCAGCTGAATCATCTGGCGGGTGCGCGACTCAGATTCACCGACCAAACCTGCAAACAGCCGACCCACATCCAGCCGCAGCAGCGGCAAATGCCAGTGGTGCGCGATCGCCTTAGCCGTTAGCGACTTGCCAGTTCCTTGAATGCCAACCAACAGTAGCCCTCGCGGATGCGGTAGCCCATACTGGCGGGCACGCTCAGAAAATGCGCCTCCTCGACGCAGCAGCCAGTCTTTGAGGTTATCTAGGCCACCAATATCGGAAATTTTTTCGGTCGCTGGATGAAAATCGAGGATCTGGGTTTGGCGAATGGTTTGACGCTTTTCCTCTAGGATAAGTTCGACATCTTCGGGTTGCAGGTTGCCATGCGTCGCGATCGCTTTTGCTAAAACGCGCCGAATCCGCTCCATTGACAGCCCTTGGCAGGAGCGAACAATTTCATCAAGCACGCGCGATTCTAGGGTTTGCCCCATTGCAGACAGCAGCCGCTCTAACTCAGCTCGAATCTCAGGCAGATGCGGTAAAGGGAACTCAAGCACCGTTAACACTTCACCCAGATCATCGGGAATATTGATCTGCGGCGAAAGCATGACGATGTTTTTAGGCTGAGATTGAAGCAAGCGAGACAGGTTTCTCAGCTTACGAGCCACCGAGACATCTTCGAGGAAACGATGAAAATCTCTCAAAACAAAGATTGCAGGCACACTTGCAGGCAGCTTCTCTAAAAATTCCAGCGCTTGCAAAGGATTCCGTCGCCCAAAGCCAAGGTCATTGGGATTTCCCTGATAGCCATCTACAAAATCCCAAATATAAACGCTGCGATCGCCTCGCTTGGCAGATTGTGCGATCGCAGCCTCTACCCGCTCTTCCTCCCGCGTTGGAATGTAGATAAGCGGATAGCGGGCGCGTAAGAGTAACTCAAAATCTTCGTTGAAGCCCATGCATCCTCTATCCTGGCAACTGATCCTTAAAAGCCTCAAGAGAAGCCCATCGACGATCGGCTGCTGAACTGACAGAATCATGGGTCACAATCCCCTGACAGTCCTGATTGCAAAGCTGCCGCTGCGGAATTTCTAGACAAAACTGCTCATACAGCCACTCGTTGGGGTAAAAGTGACCCTGAGGGTGCAAACTTTCCACCAGATCCTCGAAAGCGACCTCTCGCTCCACATCGTCCTCAATCGCTTCTTCTGGGGATTCCTGTAGCCAAATCAGCTCTGACGTATTGACCTTGATGCGCTGATTGTACTGTTGCAGACAGCGATCGCAAGTCAACGTCATAATCGTTTCAGCCTGCGCCGATACTTCCAGATAGTTGCCCCGATGCACCACCCGCATAGATCCTTGCACCGGAGTCAAGGTTTCCAGGTCAGGCAGATAGTCCTGCACTTCGATCGCCTCAGTTTGTTCTGGTGCTCTGACCAATTGTGGAATGTAGATGGCTTCCATAACAGGCATCCTTATCACGAATAAACAATCGGCTGAACGAACCTGCTCAAATCCAGAGCGACAAACATGACTCAGATAGAGCAACTCAGATGGAGGTAGGAACTCACCTCGACCGGGCTACCTACTGAGTGGACTCCCTGACAGCTAGTTTGACCACAAGACGGCGATCGGGTTCTCTGCCCCGACTTTCAGTTTCTAGATCTCCAAAGCTTTTCAGATAAGTATGAACCTGACGACGCTCGGCGGCAGACAAAGATTTCATCTCATAGTCCTGACCCGTTTCACGCACCCGATCGGCTGCCTGATCGGCCATTGCCTGAAGCTCAGCTTGACGGCGCACCCGATAGCCCGCCAGCTCGATCGTATAGGCGGTTTGCGAAGTTTCAGACTGCCCCAGGTTTAGCGTGGTGTTGGCAAGGTACTGAATAGCATCAAGAACAATGCCATCTTTGCCCAACAGAGATTGCGTCTGCTCCGCTGTCATGGAGCGATCGCCAATGGTCAACCAGTAGCTGCCCTCTGCATCTAGCTTGCTGGTGTCCACATCAACTTCTGCGGGCAGCCCCACAAGCTGCATCAAGCCCTCTAACCACTGTTTACCACGCTGAACGGGGGTTTCATCCATCGCTAACCTAACCTTTTTTCTCTGCGCGACTCGATCCTTTCTTTGTTTTCTTCGCTGAGCCTTCCTCTTTTTTAGGCTCCTCGACTTCTTTCTTCGAAACAGGCTCAAACGGCAACGCTTGTCTCGTTGATGCTTCGCTAGAGGCTTTCTTTTCCTGCTCTGCCACAATCTTTTGCAGATTTTCAGGCAAAGGCTCACGCGACAAGATGTATGTTTGCAGCGTCTGGAAGACGTTGGCAATGACCATGTACATCAATACACCCGCAGGGAGCGGAAAGAACAGAAACATCCCAGAAAAAATAACGGGGGTGAGTTTGTTAACGGTCGCCTGCTGAGGATTATCGCCGCTGGAACCCTGCCCTGAGAGCAGTTGGTTTACATAAAGGCTAAGACCGAAGAACAAGATCATGGATACTATATCCCAGTTGATCTGTCCTGTCTGCGGATCTGTTGCACCTACGCGCCCCAGCGCTTTGATAAAGAGAAAACCTTTATTGGATGCTAATCCTGGCACCTTTCCCTGAAGCGTTACATCTCCAGGACTCAGTGCTTCAAGATTTCCAGCCTCGTCTAGCTTTACGAGATCCGCGCCCTTGGTCACGCTCCAATAGGGCTGAATCTCGGCATCAGGATACTCGGCCATGAGCTGCTGAAGCGGCTTGCCATCCGTTGTTTGAAACTCAACGTTGGTCTTCTCGCCAACAGTAAGGCGGTTGCCACCCGGCAAAACAGCCGCAACTGGAGCATGAACGCCATCGGCTATATAGACATTCTGTGGGCTAGTGGCAAAAGCTTGGGGCTGAATCTGTTCGATCTGCTCACGCGGCAAGACCTGCAAGTTGATGTTGTAAGGAATATCGGAAAACGGCGAACCTCGCAGCGTCGCAAACAGCGCAAACAGGATTGGCATCTGCGCCACAACTGGAAGACAGCCTGCTAAGGGATTGCCAAATTCCTTATAGACCTTACTCATCTCCTCTTGCTGCTTTGCAGGATCACTCTTGTAAAGCTCTTGGATTTCTTTGACCCGCTTTTGCATCATGGGCTGAGTCACCTTCATCCGTCGCATATTGCGGATGGAGCCAGCGCTGAGCGGATAAACTGCGAAACGAACCACGAGCGTTAAGGCAACGATCGCCAAACCATAGCTAGGCACAATCCCATAGAAGAAATCTAGGATTGGCAGCATCACATTATTCGAGAGAAAACCGACACCAAAATCCATGCGTTGTGTCTACCTGCGTCGCTGATCGTCTGTCTAAATCTAACTTATTCAACCCAGAAATTATGTAGTGAATACCCACCTTCTGAGAGGCTTTATGGTTGCCAAACGCTCATAGCAGTTTGGCTGGATACTCATCAAAGAATGGACTCACCTCAGCCCTCGCTTTGGATTGTCTACCCATCGCATAGTGCCAAAGTTCTTAACGCCAAATCGCATAGCGCTGAATCACTTCGTGCCGATCGCCCCACTGGCCTCTTGAGCCTTAGCTGAAATCTTGCTCGTGATGTAAGCATATACCTCTCGAAACTTAGGCATGGCTCTCAGCTCTAGACGACTACCGTCTTTGAGCGTGATGACCATATCACCCCAAGCGCCCAACCCACGGGGGACTGTAACCACTTTGGCAACTTCAGAGTAAATGATGTCTGAGCGATCGCGCCCCATCCAACCGCCTATGACAGAAAGGCGACGATCGGTAATTCGATAACGTAGCCAAAGCGCACGAGCGATCGCACCAAAAGTTAGGGGAAGACAAATCACTGTAAACCCCAGCAGAATGTTAGTAATCAGGTCGCCAATATGAGGGCCACCTTCGTAGTACACCTCTTCCTTAACCGCCATGCATGACCTCAGCTTTGATCAACAACTGCTTTAATTCTTGCAGAAACTGTTCATAATCGCACTGAGTTGCGCCAGGCTTAACCACGATTACAATCTGCCAACCCGACAGTATTTGAGGGAGCAAGGCACGAAAAGCAGCACGCAGCCTCCGCTTAATCCGGTTTCTAACGACGGCTCGCTTACTCACCTTTTGGCTAATGGAGATCCCTAACTGAGTTGGGCGAAGGCTGCTTTCCTCTGTGAACCTCTCAGCAGATTGATGAGAAGTAGACGAACGAGAAAGCGGCGCAAGAGACTGAGGGCTAATCTGCCGCAGTGCTCTTAGGGTGAGATGTACGGTTGACTGACGCAGCCCAGATCGGTAAATCGCGCTAAAATCCTGTCGTTTTCGCAGTCTGTAATGTTTTGGCAACGCCACTGCTGTCAATTACCTGTGTCAAATTAATCCGCTAACCTAGGCTCTTTGCAGCGCCTACAGAAAGGTGAACCTATTTAAAGAAACACAGACCCCAAGCTCTGAGGAAAAACCGCTCAAAGGCGCTCTACTCCATCACAACTATGGGCTTCACAGATAGGGAGGCTACTGAGACACGGATAGGCGTACCCGTCCTCTGCTGCGGCGTGCTCTAATCACCCGCCGACCTGTGGCTGTACGCATCCGCGCTCTAAAACCAGATTTTCTTCTCCGCTTGCGGCTTGTGCCTTCTAAGGTGCGCTTAGTCATGAGTGCCTACTCTGTCCCCAAAATTCAAAAAAGTCACAGTCCCTCATGTTAGCATTCTGGGTCTACAACTGCTGCCGCTTTTCTGCAAAAATTTGAGCCTTTGCTAGATCAAATCTGATTCCGACATCAAATTAATCGTCAAAATTGAACTATTTACCTGATGCAGCAGTCAAAGCAACCGCTCATTGCAGATTGCAAATGCTCGCTCATCTTTTAGGGTTTTGGGCTGCGCTACACACAGCCTAAAACCCCGTTTGCGCTCTACTGATTGTCCCTAGTCATTCGTACCAATGCTGATAATCCAGGTGCCGACATAACGCGTCAAAGGCAAATCGCCCGGAGACTGAATCGAGGCATTGAAGTAGTGGGTGCCAATTTGGGTAGGGTTATAAACGTTGGACAAAACAACTTCTACCCGCTTGTCGGCTGGAATTGGTTCTTTAGGGTAAATTTCGATCGATCGATTTTCTTCATCCAAAGCAACATCGTCCAGTTCGATCCGGTCTCCGGCCACTTCAACCCGAATGGCGTCTGGATCAAAGGTGCCTCTGAACGTATCAGGATAGCTAATCACCAATCTAGAAACGGCAAATTCGAGCTTACGCGCCGGAATTCTGAGATGGTAGCGATCGCGTGCGCCCAGTCTGCCGCTGTAGTCGAGCTTATAGCCCAACTGGTTTTCGCTCCGCACGCCGCTAAAAATAGTTAGCCCAGAGGTTCCTTGAGCCTGAGTGACAGCAGCCAAGCCTGTGATAAAGCAGCCTGATAGAGCCAAGATTGAGAGCAGACGGAGCGTTGAGGATTTCTTGTGCAGCATAGAAACGATTTTAGATTTTGGATTTAGAAGCTTGTTGATGTCAGAAGATGGCAGAGTCATTTGCCAGCGTGATCTGCTATGTCTGATTTTAGAGCGACGCACATTTCGTTGATAAAGTGCCCTAATTTACCCACTTCCCTATTTTGCCAACTTGAGATCGTCGATTCGTTGACTTTAACGATTAGCTTTAACGATCGCTGTATAGCTTACTCTGTTTCTGCGATCGTCAAGCGTTCTGCTAGGTCAGTCGTAGGCTTTCTAGCAAAATGTCACAGTGCATTTAGGATGGCGCGTCTAGTGTATCAGCATTTGAAGCCATGTCCTGAGGCGCTAGCAATGCCAGCAATTCTGTCTCAGAGAGTTGCGAGATGCCTAGGGCTTCCGCCTTAGCGAGTTTAGAGCCAGCCTCTTCTCCGACCACAAGATAGTCTGTTTTGGCGCTAATAGAATTGGTGATTTTGCCTCCTGCATTTTGAATCAGGGCTTTGGCTTCATCTCGTTTGAGGGTAGGCAGCGTCCCGGTCACGACAAAGGTTTTGCCTGCGATCGCCCCATTCAAAGCCTTTGCAGTTCTGGCCTCGCCCGCAAGCTGCAAGCCCGCCAATCGCAAGCGATCGATCAAGTCCTGATTTGCCGGAATGCGGAACCAATCATGTACCGACTGGGCAATTTCTTGACCAATGCCAAAAACCGTAGCGATGGCGCTTGTGTCAGCACTTCCCAGAGCTTCCACCGTTGGGAAATGATCGGTTAGCGTTTGCGCGTTAACGCTGCCGACATGGCGAATGCCTAGCCCGTATAGCACCCGCGACCAAGGCTGAGCTTTGGACTGAGCGATCGCCTCCACCAGATTTTGCGCCGATTTTTTGCCCATCCGCTCGACCGTGAGCAGCTGCGTTTCGGTCAAATCATACAGATCGGCCACCGTATGCAGCAAGCCGCGATCGACAAACTGCTGTACCCACTTTTCGCCTAAGCCGTTAATATCCATCGCATCGCGGCTGGCCCAATGAATCAGCGCCCCCCGCAAAATGGCCGGACAGGAGATATTGATGCAGCGGGTCACCGACTCTCCTTCGGGACGCAAGAGCGGCTGGCTACATTCGGGGCAATGGGTCGGCATCTGATACGGCACAGTATCGCTAGGACGAAGCTCGGTCAATACGCGCACGACTTCGGGAATGATTTCTCCCGCCTTGCGGATCACAACCGTATCTCGGACGCGAATATCTAGCTCAGCAATGCGATCGGCATTGTGGAGGGTGGCTCGTGAAACCGTTGTTCCAGCCAACTGCACAGGTCGCATTTCGGCCAAGGGGGTAACGGCTCCTGTGCGCCCCACATTAATGCTAATATTCTCGACAACGGTGGGAGCCTCTTCTGCCGGATACTTAAGGGCGATCGCCCAGCGGGGAGCCTTTTGGGTGAAGCCCAGCTTTTCTTGAAGGTCAAAAGCGTTGAGTTTGACGACGACGCCATCGGTCATGTAGGGCAGCTTAAGACGCTCGGTTGACCAGCGATCGTAGTATTCCCCCACCTCCTCTAGCGAAGCGCAGATCTGGCGGTTAGGATCAACCCGAAAACCCATCTCTTGAAGCCGTTTGAGCGACTGCCATTGGCTCGTGATCTCCTGGCTCTCTAGCCCTTGCAGCGTGTAGGCAAAAAAATCAAGCCGACGCTTGGCCACAATTTTGGCATCCAGCTGGCGCAGCGTTCCAGCAGTAGCATTCCGAGGATTGGCAAAGAGCGCCTCTCCAGCCTGTTGGCGATCGCGATTGATCTGCTCAAACACTTCTAGACTGAGAAAAGCCTCGCCCCGGACTTCCACAATCGGCGGCGGGTTCTCTAGGTTCAGCCGCAGAGGAATCGATCGAATGGTGCGGACGTTGGGGGTAATGTCTTCTCCTGTCACCCCATCTCCACGGGTTGCGCCTCGGCTCAGCAGTCCGTTCTCGTAGGTCAGCGCCAAGGCATTGCCATCAATCTTGAGTTCGCAAACATATTCAAACGCCTCCACCGTGGCGACACGCTGCCAGCGACTCTGCCAGTTGGCAAGCTCTGCTCGGTTGAAGGCATTTTCCAGGCTATAAAGCGGGATATTGTGTTTAATAGTGGCAAACCGCGTTGATTTCTCCCCCACCCGCTGCGTTGGGCTATCGGGACTGATAAACTGCGGATATTGGGCTTCTAAGTCTTGCAATTCTCGGTAAAGCTGGTCATACACCGCATCTGCCAACTCGGGCATATCCAAGACGTAGTAGGCATAGCTGGCTTTTTGCAGTAGCGATCGCAGTTCTGCAATGCGAGGCTTGGCAGTGGATTCGTCCATAGCGCAAGAAATGATGAGTATGATTCTATGTTCACCCTCAGATTATGCCGTTTATCTATACTCGTACCGTTCGGTTTCAAGATACGGATGCTGCGGGGGTGGTGTATTTTGCCAATGTATTGTCTATGTGTCATGAAGCCTACGAGGCTTCATTAGCCGCTTCAGGCGTAAATTTGAAGCAATTTTTTGGCAGAGGAGAGATCGCCATCCCGATCGTCCATGCCAGCGTTGATTTGCGGCAGCCCATGTTTTGCGGAGAGCAGCATTCTATCCACCTCACCCCAACTCAGCTCAGCCCCAGCAAGTTTTCGATTCAGTACGCCATCTTTAGCGCAGAGGGAGTAGCCCAGCAGGTTTGTCAGGCTGCAACCATCCATATTGCAATTCAGGCTCATAAGAAAACTCGTGCGGCTTTGCCTGCCGAAATCGAAAAATGGCTGCAAGACTGGACGGCATCGACATGACATCTGCGCTACATGACATCTACAAACAAGAGGATTAAAACACTATCAAATCCTGACATTTCAGCCAGATGAATCCGCTCATGCCGGAAGCAAGTTTTCTATATTGGGTATAGTGTTCCTAAATCGCTGATATCAAAGAATATTAAGAAGCTGACAAACATCCCCCTAAAGCCTTAGCCAATCGCCATTCAGAGGAGTATTTTAGTGAGTCCAGAAACCTTAGTTGCAGAAACCTTGATCGCTACACCTGTCGCGCCCCTCGCCTACAACACGGCTGATTTTGATCAGCATGTCATGTCAACCTATGGTCGCTACGCCATCACCCTAGAGCGTGGAGCAGGCTGTCGCGTTTGGGATACAGAAGGCCGCGCCTATCTCGATTTTGTAGCGGGCATTGCCACCTGTACGCTCGGCCATGCCCATCCCGTCATGGTAGATGCCGTCACCCAGCAGATCCAAAAGCTGCACCATGTCTCTAACTTGTACTACACCCAAGAGCAAGGAGATCTGGCAAAGTGGCTGGTTGAGCATTCCTGTGCCGATCGCGCTTTCTTTTGCAACTCAGGGGCAGAAGCCAACGAAGGAGCCATTAAACTAGCCCGCAAGTACGCCCATACCGTGCGTGGCATTGAGCATCCCATCATCATCACGGCTCATGCCAGCTTCCACGGACGCACCTTGGCCACCATTACGGCTACCGGACAGCCCAAGTATCAGAAGAATTTTGACCCGCTGATGCCGGGATTCCACTATGTCCCCTACAACGACATTGGGGCGCTAGAAGAGGCGATCGCCATTCTGGACGGCAATGAGAAGCAGGTTGCAGCCATTATGCTAGAGGCTTTGCAAGGCGAAGGCGGCGTGCGTCCTGGAGATGTAGCCTACTTCAAACGGATTCGCGAGATCTGCGATGAGAAGGGCATTTTGCTGATTCTGGATGAAGTCCAGGTTGGCATGGGGCGCACCGGACAGTATTGGGGTTACGAAAATCTGGGGATTGAGCCAGATATTTTCACCTCTGCTAAAGGACTCGGCGGCGGTATTCCCATCGGCGCAATGCTGTGCAAATCTTTCTGCGATATTTTCCAGCCTGGAGATCATGCCAGCACCTTTGGCGGCAATCCCTTTGCGACGGGTGTGGCGCTGGCCGTCTGTAACACCCTAGAGCGGGAGAACATTCTAGACAATGTGCGGGCGCGGGGTCAGCAGCTTCAGGCGGGGCTGAAGGCGATCGCCCAAAAGTATCCGGGGGCCATTGCCGAAGTGCGCGGCTGGGGGCTAATTAACGGATTGGTGCTACAAGCTGAGACGGCACTCACCTCTAGCGATATTGTCAAAGCGGCAATGGCGCAGGGCGTTCTGCTGGTTCCGGCAGGGCCTAAGGTGGTTCGCTTTGTGCCGCCTTTGATTGTCAGCGCGGCTGAGGTAGATGAAGTTCTAGCGGCGATCGAGGCCGCTATGGCAGCGATCGGGTAAGCATCGCGATTGTATTTACCCGTTCAGCAATATATTCAGCAGTACAGAGGGTGGGCAATGCTCACCCTCTATGCTTTTTGGGACTCTATGCTTTTTAGGAGTTCTGGGAATTTGCAGCAAATTTCTAGAACTATTTACGACTCACCTGTCTCTTGCTCTCTAAGCTTTGCTCCTTTTGTGCCGATTCGAGATAGGGGCGCAACAAAGACAAGAACTTGCCATTGTCAAAGCTGCGAGGATCAATCCGACTCCGGGAGCGATCGACGGTTTTGTGGGTCGCAATGCGCTCAACGGGCACCTGAGTTTGAGCTACCAGCCAAGCCAGCGATTGATATTGGGCTTCTGTATAGCCGCTGTGGCTCAATGCATTGTTGTGGCCATCACTAGGGCTTTCCAGAGAAATGTGGTAGGCAAAGTTGTTGACAGAGGCCGGATAGAGAGGATGGGTTTTAACTGCTTCAGGGCCGTTAGCGCCGATGTAAACAGAGTTTCCAGCTCCAAACGCCCTTTTGAGAGGCGGCACCACATAAATAATCGAGCCATTGAGCCGAATGAGGCTGTGATAGCTCACCTGATCATCTTCATTGGGGTGAGGGGTTTGAAAGGTGTTAATAGCGCTGCTGGCAGTGCCCACAGTTTCATGCAGCACGACGATTGGATCATTGCTGACGGCTTTACCATAAACATCTTTGGTGTAGCGATCGCCAAAATTTGACGGATCGGCAGAAGCAATTTCTTGCTGGGGTAGATAGCCCGCCGCAGTACCCACGGGTTGGGCGCTCGCTGAGGCAGTCAAGCTGGAGGTAGAAGACGGAAACGGAATGCGGTTCCAAATGGTCTGGAGGGAGGGTTGCTGAAAAGGGAAGGTAGGAGGAGCCTGGGGCAATTCATCAGGCGCTAAAGGAAAACTCGCCAAACCGAGAGGATTGGATGCAGACTTGCCTAGATCACCTCTGGCGATCGCTCGAATCCCACTTAGCCCTAGCACAAACAGCAGTGCAGTCAATCCCATAGCTACCAGCCGCAGCGCTACCGACTGAATATTGACTTTCATACCCTCTCACCATTTCTCCCTATGACTAACTCAAGTAAAAAGACGCAAGCAATGCCAAAGAGTGGCAGCACTTACTAAAACACTGACTTCTCAAGAAGCTGAGTGGCGTTACCGAATAGCATTACAGCAACGGCGCTCTAAAACCGAAGCTGCCTACACATTTTCTGGTAATCTTGCCTCAATTACTGTCAAGTAATTGTCAAGCAAGTATAAATGCCTTCATGAATTGGCACAGCAATTGGTTAAGATCCTAAGTTGAGATAGCTCAGTAGATTTACAGCACCCCCTGACATGGCAGAAACCCTCCTTTTTAACGCCCTGCGTGAAGCGATCGACGAAGAAATGGCGCGCGATTCCACCGTTTTAGTGCTTGGTGAAGACGTAGGGCACTATGGAGGTTCCTACAAAGTTACGAAAGATCTCTGCAAGAAGTACGGAGATTGGCGAGTTTTAGATACACCGATCGCTGAAAACAGCTTTACAGGTATGGCGGTAGGAGCCGCGATGACAGGGCTGCGTCCCATCATCGAAGGTATGAACATGGGCTTTCTGCTGCTGGCCTTTAACCAGATTGCCAACAATGCCGGAATGCTGCGCTATACATCGGGCGGCAACTACAAAATTCCGATGGTGATTCGCGGACCCGGTGGTGTCGGGCGGCAGCTCGGAGCCGAACATTCCCAGCGGCTAGAAGCATACTTTCAAGGCGTTCCTGGTCTAAAGCTAGTGGCTTGTTCTACACCCTACAATGCCAAAGGACTGCTGAAATCTGCCATCCGAGATAACAATCCAGTGCTGTTTTTTGAGCATGTGCTGCTTTATAACCTCAAGGAAGACCTCCCGGAAGAAGAATATACTCTGCCGCTCGATAAAGCCGAAGTGGTGCGTCAGGGCAAAGATGTCACCATCCTGACCTACTCACGGATGCGTCATCACTGCACTACCGCGCTGAAAACGCTGGAAAAGCAGGGCTATGACCCAGAGATTATTGATCTGATCTCGTTAAAACCCTTAGATTTTGAGACGATCGGAGCATCCATTCGCAAAACCCATCGCGTCATCATTGTGGAAGAATGCATGCGGACAGGCGGCATCGGAGCAGAGCTGACGGCTTCCATCAACGATCGCCTGTTTGATGAGCTAGATGCTCCTGTTCTGCGGCTGGCTTCGCAAGATATTCCGACTCCCTACAACGGTGCCCTGGAAAACCTGACGATCGTTCAACCTCAGCAAATTGTAGAGGCGGTACAGAAAATGGTGGCGCTGCGAGTTTAGGCTCCACAGGCCATTGCTCACCTTAAGGGCATAAATTCTGAGGAAATTTTTAATCGGGGTGGTCAGGGCAAAGCTCTAGCCACCCCGATTGCTGATGAATGCTCATGGAAGGGAGGTTTGATGCGGTAGTTTATAGAATATTCAACCTCAATGCAGGCAGCAGGAAAGGAGCAGGTGCAACAATGGGTAAAGGGCGGTTAGAAGCATTCAGTGACGGTGTGATCGCTATTATCATCACGATCATGGTGCTGGAATTAAAGGTGCCTCACGAAGCCACTTTAGCGGCGCTGCGTCCGCTGATTCCAGTCTTTCTAAGCTATGTCCTCAGCTTTATTTATCTCGGCATTTACTGGAACAACCACCACCACCTGTTGCAGGTGGTTCGGCATGTCAATGGCAACGTTTTGTGGGCTAATTTGCACCTGCTGTTCTGGTTATCTCTGCTGCCTTTTGTCACAGGTTGGGCCGGAGAGAACCACTTTGCAGCTGTACCTGTTGCCTTTTATGGTGCAGTATTAATGCTTGCGGCGATCGCCTACTTTATCCTTAGCCGCGTCCTGATCGCCTGCCAAGGCAAAGATTCCGCTTTGGCTGAGGCGCTGGGTCGAGACTTTAAGGGCAAGGTGTCAGTGGTGATTTATGCTGTAGCGATTCCATTGGCCTTCGTCAATTCAGGGTTAGCGTGCTTGCTCTATATTTCAGTCGCAGTCATGTGGCTGATCCCTGACCGCCGGATTGAGAAAGCCCTAACCTCATGAACATTCTGAATCCTTGAGGCCATGTGAGCCTAACGTTGAGCGATCGAACAGAGGCGGAAAGCCTAGAATCAGGTCATCCCCCATCGGTATTGCTATTGTGCTGGGCTTTTTAATTGTTTTGCTCTCTTCTGTGTGCTTCTGCTTTCAAAACGTGATTGTGCGGGTTCTGTTTCACGAGTATCCGCTGTTTGGTGTGTTTCAAACAGGGGGATTTGTCACGCCAACCTTGCACAGCTCCTTTCTGCTCATGTTCATGCGCATGCTGTGGGGTGTGCCGATGATGGCCTTTTTGTCGCCTAAGCTATACCCTGCCACCTGGAAAGAAATTGGGCGATTGCGGCATCCCCAACAGCGAACCCTCTTGTGGCAGTCGCTTGGCTGTGGAGGACTGATGTTCCTCTATTTGGCGCTGCTGTATGTGGCGATCGGTCTCATTCCCACAGGCATCGCCTTAACGCTGTTTTTTGTCTATCCAGCCTTCACGACACTATTTGCTTGGCGCTGGTTTGGCGATCGCCCAACCTTATTTCGCTGGAGCATTATGGGGCTGGTCTTAATTGGTAGCGTGCTGACGTTACCCCCTCTCAACGCTACAACCGCCGAAGGGAACCCTGGGCTGGGAATCGTTACCGCGATCGCTTCTGGAATTACCTACGCCCTCTACACCGTCATTGCTCAAAAAAGCGTGGAAACGCTGCACCCCGTTCCCTTTACTTGGCTGAGCTTTGCCACCACGCTGATTTTATCAGCGGTGAGCTTGCTGCTATGGGGTGGGTTTTCTAGCGGGCAGGAGGCTGATCTGGCCTGGGTGCCGCTGTGGATTGGCGGATTGCTGTCGGCCATCGCCACCTTTAGCGGGCATTTGCTCAACAATATAGGCATCCATCGGATTGGGGCAGCAACCGCCTCGATGCTAGGAGCCACGAATCCAGCCTTGACCGTCATTTTGGCTTGGCTGATGATTCAAGAAACCCTGAGCGGCTGGCAAATTGCAGGCGTGGCGATCGTCACCTTCAGCGTTGCCCTGCTAGGACGTGAGCGGGCTGCTAAACATTAGACGCCGTATAGAACCTAGAACCTACCGCTGAAATCCGGCTCCCATTTTCTTCTTGGCCTTGGGCCTGGATTTGTTGACCTCCAGCAAAGCTTCTTGAAACAAGTTGTGCAAATGCAGCGGCACGCTAGCAATTTCTGGCAGTGTCGGTTCAATTTCTTTACCAAATTCCTCCAGCACTGCATCTAGCTGACTGAGTTGAAAATCTGGACGCTGTAAACCCTGCTGCAAGAGAGCCTGCATTGCCTCTGGGTGCTCCTCGGCTAAGCGATGCCAAACAAAGCTGCTAAACTCTGGATCTTTCAGGTGTTTCTGCACAACTTCTTTGGCCTGGGCAGGTGTTGGCTCAGCTTGAGCCGCCAACAGCGTTTTGAATTGGGTATAGGTCGGCAAGAACATTTGCCCCCAGCGAGGATGGGTCAAAACCGTCACCTGTTCAGCTTTTTTCAGAGGAGCAGGTAGCTCGATCGTAGGAGCCACCAGTTTAGAGGGGCTGCTTCCTGAAAGCGGAGCATCTAAGAGTTGAGAAACAGAATTTTCATCAGCCCCTAGCTCTCTAGCGGCCTCAGCCATCTCTTCTTTGGAAACGCCCGATTGCTCTGCCAGTTCCTCTAGAGAAGCAGAAGGATCGATGCCAGCGGCCTCCAAACTTTTTTGAGTGGTCATGGCCTGAAATTCTGCCAGCTTTTTATTGAGCTGATAACCCGGCATCGTCACTTCTTCACTGCCAAAGAAATCAACGAAATTTTGGTGATGCTGCTCTACTGATTTCCAAGCTTCTTCTAACAGCTCAGGGGCATCGCTGTAGAGATAGGGCTTATAGTTTTGCTTGAAGTTACCGATCGCAACCGCTAGCTTGGGTTTTCCCAACTTCCCAAGCGAGGTGTATGGGCTAGAAAACATCCACTCTGTAGCCGTTATCGGAGCAATTTGAGCTAACAGAATTTCGCCCTCTCCCAAGCGGCGAGTTTCTTCTGTCGGTTCGCTTAATTGAATTTGATAGCGCTTTGCCGTCGTCCAGTTGGTCAACTCTAATCCGTCTGCCAAAATGTTGTGAACAGCAAACAAGCCAATAAAGCTACGTTTCCAACTTAAGACGAGCTGGCGATCGCTCTCGCTCAGGTCTGGATGCTCTGCCAAAAAGAGATCGATTGGCGTTGTGTCTCCAACTTTTCCTTCAACAACAAAGCGATCGACTAATAAAGCGCGTCGCTGCATATCATGAGGGACAACTCGCGCCAGCTCAATTGCGCTAAAAGTTTCTAGAGCAACTGCCAGCTCATCTTCAGCATCTAGTACAAAGTCAGTTAGTTCTTGCCTTAAAGCCTTAGCTCGATTCAAAACAGTCTCCACAGTTCGCCTCATTGTCTCGATCGGACTAAAACTCTACTTAATCTCAGCAATGCGCCAAGATAATAGCTTCTCCAAAGTAATACTTTGGATAGAGCAACCATAACACCCCACAGACAGAGGTTAAAAGAGCAAGACGGAATGTTAGATCTGGGCAAGTGATTCTGTGGACAAGAAGCAGCTAGCAATCTCTACTCTTTGAGAAATCTGCAAGCTCCAGGCGCAACCTCCTCAAAAAAGCCCTGCTGAAAAGCAGAGCCAGTCGTCGCCCATTCCTAAGGGGTGGCGTACCCATAACCCTTGAGAATCTTAAGGATTCTCGCGCAGGAAAGTCTTGATTTCGTTAAGTTCAAACTCACTCAAGCGAAACTCCATTGCCCCAATGATGCCTTCCACTTGCTTGCCATTGCGTCCGCCCACAATGGCGGCTGTCACAGCAGGATGTCGCAGCGTCCAAGCGATCGCTACTTCACCAGGAGAGCGGTCATGGCGTTGTCCAATTTGCTTCAATAGCTCAACTAGCTTGAGATTGCGCGACAGGCGAGGCTCTTGAAATTCAGTACTGTTGCGTCGCCAGTCATCTTCGGGGAGCTGCGCCACCCGCTCAGCGGTCATTGCGCCCGTCAGCAAGCCCGACTGCATAGGGGAATAGTTAATCACGCCGATATGATGCTGCTGACAAAAGGGCAAAATCTCACTTTCAATATTGCGATTGACCAGCGAGTAAGGCGGCTGTAATGAGGTAATGGGAGCAATCTGCTGAGCGCGGCGCATCTGCTCAACATTGAAGTTAGAAACTCCAATGTAGCGAACCTTCCCTTCTTTTTTCAGTTGAGCCAGGGTTGACCAGCCTTCTTCAATCTCTGGGTCTGGATTGGGCCAATGAATTTGGTACAGGTCAATGGCATCTAGCTTGAGACGGCGCAGACTGTCTTCTACTTCTCGTCGGATCGATTCAGCCTTGAGGCTCCGGCCAATTTCGCCCTGCTCATCCCAAATCAGCGCACATTTTGTAAACACATAGGGCTGCTGCGATCGCCCCTTTAAAGCCTGAGCCACCACTTCTTCTGAGTGGCCTAACCCGTAAACTGCGGCCGTATCAATCCAGTTGACGCCTAAATCTAACGCTCGGTGAATTGCTTCAATAGACTCCTGATCTTCCTGATGTCCCCAGCCAAACGCCCAACCGCTGCCACCGATCGCCCAAGCCCCAAAGCCAATAGGCGTGAGGTGAAGGTCAGAATTGCCTAACTGTCTAGTCTGCATGTTGATTCTCTCAAGCCATTACGAGGTAGATGATTTGCGAAGTGGCGTTGCTGATTATGGAATTTGTTGTGAGAGACACGTTCCGCGCGCTCAAAACAAATTCCACAGCCGAATTAAGCAATGCCTGCGAAGTCAATGTCTAATGCCAAGCCTCTAACAAAATGGCGTAGCGCATGCAGTCAAAAACTGCCGTAGGGAAGCACCCTACTTTGCTCATTCTAGATTCGAGAGCCTAATTTTGGGAGCAGCCCAAAGAAGTAACCTTCAAGCGCTTCAGCACCTTGATGATTTCGGCAAAGGGGAGTTCTTGATCTGAGTGCAAGCAACACCTTATTTCTGATGCCTGAGATCCCGTAATTTTTGTTTGAGGACTAAGGCGAGGAAAGGTAAATCATCTACGAGGTAGCGCTTCCAGAGTCGTCTTGGCTCTGTCAAAAGCCGATATAACCATTCGATGCCCAAGTCACTCATCACCTTAGGGGCACGCGGCTTATTCCCAGCCTCGAAATCGATCGCGGCTCCTACGGCTAAAAAGATATTGATGTTTGGCAGCAGCGATCGGTATCGGCTAATCCAAATTTCCTGCTTAGGTGCGCCAACCCCAACCACAAGGACATTAGCAGGCGATCGATTAATCAGATCAACAATGAATTGACATTCCTGCTGATTTTTTTCGAAGCCAAAAGAGGGGGAATGGGCAGCCACAATGATGTTTCGGCCAATGCGATCGTTAATGCGTTGCTGAGCCTGTTTTGCAATGCCTGCTGCACCCCCCAACAAAAATATTTGGGTCTGCACATTATCTTTGTGATGTTCGCAAAACATGGGAAACAGATCTGAACCCGATATTTTTGCTTTGATAGGTTTGCCTAAGAACTTAGCGGCATAAATCAGAACCTGACTGTCGCAAACTCGGTAATCGGCTTGTTGGTATGCCGCCATGAACTCTGGATCATGCTGCAATTTCATCAAGTGATCCACGTTGGGGGTAAAAACAACCCCGTGGCTTAGCTTACTTAGAAATTCCTGCTTGGATAAGTTATCAATTTCAACATCTAAGATTTTTACGGTTTCTCGCAGCGAGGTAGCCGCTTGCCGTCTCAAAACATTGGCAGACGAGATTAAGACAGCTTGACGAAACTCTTGGTGCAGCTTTCGTCTGTCTCGCGTTTCTACACCTTCAGCTCTAGCTCCAGCTTGATTTGGGCTAGGAAGCTGAATTTGCTTAATATTGCTCAGAGAAGCTGTAAAAGCAACAGCCTTGAACTGCTTATAAAGCTGTTGCGTCTCACGATGAATCAATCGCTTAACTTCATTATTTAGCTCACCCGTATGATACTTCGTCATCTGATTAGCAGATGAGGCGAGTGCTACTCGTCGGAATCGCTTGTAAAGCTTACCAACCTCCTCTTTGCTTACCGTTCTAGAAGTGGACTCAATCATGCAATTTCAACTCAGGTAGGAAATATTTAGCACCAGCCATCTCCGTATCTTCGACGATGCCTCTGACGAAAACATCCCGGCATATCCTGAAAAATCTGTGACCCTGACAGGTTGGGTTACGTGCATCCACCAAGTCAAAAACTCCTGACGATCGATCGCCAGGAGTTTTTTTGCACCCTTATATTCGGTAAAAGCTATTGCACAAGCGATTCTGTCGGAAGCTAGCCAGTAAGCTCTTTAACGTACTATTAGCGAACCTGAGTCTAAGTCACTCTAGATTGCGAGATCTAGGCTGCAAAATCTAGACTGTGCGACGAGTCATCAAGCCCCACAGGAAGATGGCAACCATTGCACCTAGTACTGCCACCAGCAAACCTGGAATGCTCAAGCCTGTAGCAGCAAGTTGCAAGGTTCCTGTTGTGAGCAGGGTGTACAAGCTACCACCTAAGAATGCGCCAATAATGCCCAAGATAATTGTGGAGAGAATGCCGCCACCTTGACTGCCTGGATAAATTGCTTTTGCAATTGCACCTGCCAGTAGACCCAACAATAACCAAGCGATAATATTCATAGTGAACCTCTCATGTCCTTAGTGTTTTTCAACCTTGAACACCAAGTTATCAATTTTCAATAAATCACTCTTCTATCGCAGGGTATAACCCATAAAACCCATAGGGAGAGACAAGCAAAGATAAAAGCTTGAAGGCGCCAAAGATAGGCTCATCAGCGGGTTCATAAAATCGACTCAGGATTTACTTGTAAAAGTCTTTGTCGTAAGCAAAAGCATATTTCATTAGAATCCCCATACCTATTCAGGATGATTTTGGAGAAGCTTTAGATGAATTAGGAAAGTCGTATTTCTAAAGCAGGAAGCTAGCTAGAGGGCTTTAGGCTAGGGTTCTAAAGTAATGCTCTTTAAAAGATGTAGAAGTATGCCCTCCACAGCAGAATTTAATCAGAGCCAATCTGATCAAAACCAATCTGATTCGAATCAAAGTTATCAAAGCATTGTTTTTAGCTTTTCTGAGCAGCAGGTTGCAGAAGATGCTCTCCAAGCGCTACAGACTGCCGGATTTACCCAAGAACAGCTTCAGCTTAACTCGCAGACTCCACCTGTTCCTCAGACAGAGGCAAAGAAAAGTGGTGGCAAAGGAGCGATCGTCGGAGCGCTTGCAGGTGGGTTAATCGGCTTAATATTTGGCTACGCAAAGGTCAACTTAGCGGAAACTGCCAATGTTGGCTTACTCGGAGACAGCCTTGGCATGGTGCTTGCAGGTAGCTTAGTGGGTGCTGCGGCTATGAGTATTATCGCGGCCATGAGTGGCGTAAACGTTATCAGAGATCAAGTAGGAACTGAGACATCAGCGCTCACTCCAATATTTTTAGTCTCTGTTAACGCCTCACAACCCGAAGAGATTGCAAAAGCCCAAAGCATTCTTGAGCAGTACACAACGGCATGAGATGAGTGAAATGAAATCAGGCAGAGCGCTGGAAATCCTTTGGTCATTTGCTAGAGGTTTTCCAGCGCTTTTGCCTTGGTCGAAATATTATCGGCTGACGCAAACAGAGGAGGATGGCACCTTGTTACAAAAACCACCGTCTTCTGCCAATGCCCTGCCGCCAAAACCCATAAGGGCTAGAGTTGCGATCGATAAAATCATGAAGCGTTTCATAAGTCACCTGAATTGAATACTTGGTTTTCTCTACTTCTCTAGAATCCACCCATTCCCTGAACCTGCTGTGAGGGCTATCTGAGCGATCGCAGAAAGCCAAATGAGAAATTGCTGAGTTCTCAGTGGACTTCTTGCATCCTTGTTTTGTGGCAAGCGGAAATCGTGGCACAATTCACACTAGAGATTGAATCCAGAGATCTAATAAAGCCATATAAAAAAGCCGATAGCGCCCACCAAGGACAGGGGCTATCGGCTTTCTAAATTTCAACCTAGATTTATAGCTGTATTCACAGCAGTGAGGACAGGGACTGGCTCAACCGAAAGAATCTAGATCAAGGGCTTTTGACCCTCCTTGCTCTAGCTGAATCAGAATCTTACCAAGTTGCCACCAGACCAACAAACCCGTCATTAGCGTCAACAAAAAAGCGACGCCGTAGGCAATGCCTGTAGGAAAACCAAAGATTTGCACGCCAGAGGCGAGAAACACGCAGATACCTGCACAAATGCCCAGAAACGTCAGCAAGAGGGGGAATCCTTGGACATTTTCTAGCGTCTGGGTCGTGCGATTGCGGGCCCATATATTCACAGCTTGCTTCAGTGTGGCATCAAAGGCAAGTCCCGAAGTGATGCTGGCAAACAAACCAGCAACGAGTAAAAAGTAAGGGGGATCGTAGTACACAGGTAGCTCCTTGACTGGGACATTAGCTGGGAAATGTAATACATGAGAGAGAACAATCGGTCGAGGCATTCTTGCTCTATGACCTAGCCCGATTATCTAACCGTTTTTCTATCTTGAGAAGCCATAAAGCCAGCCATAGAAGGCAGCAGGGTTGCCGCTCTTTCGGTAGAAAACTCGGTTAGCGCACCGATCGCCGCTGTCAGCAAACGAGCAGGTTTGACATCATCTTTAATCAGATTCCACAGTCGCTGAACCTCTGCGGTATGCAGCCGATCATCTTCAATCAGCGCTAGGATGAGTTGCCGCCTCAACAGATCACCCTCATCAGACAACAGGTATTGTAAGCCAAGTTGGGCTGTGGGCAGCAGATCAAACTGTGTATCAGAGCGGGCGATCGCAATGAGATTCTCTAGCCGCTCCCATTGAAACTTACCGTCTTTAAACAACACCTCAATCAGTCGGCGGCGTAGTGCAGGCGATTCACCCGTGAGCAGTCGTCGAGCTACGTAGGGAAAGGCCACATCCACAATCTTAAAATCGGGATTGAGGCTGAGCGCCAGTCCTTCCTGCGTTACAACTGAGCGAATGATTAGAGCAAACTTCGCCGGAAGCCGAAACGGGTATTCGTACATTAACGACGAGAATTTGTCCGTGATGGTCTTAAAGTTAAAGTCTTGGACGCTTTCGCCCAAGGCGTTGCCCAGTACCTCTTCTAACGCAGGAATAATGGGCTGGATATCAGTACCCGCTGTGAGAAATCCCAGCTTAACGAAATCTTGGGCTAAGTGCTCATAGTCTTGGTTGATCAGATGCACTACAGAGTCTACCAGCGTTTCCTTGGCCTCTTGCTCCAGCTGATCCATCATGCCAAAGTCGATATATGCCATGCGGCCATCGGGCGTGGCAAACAGGTTGCCTGGATGAGGATCGGCATGGAAAAAGCCAAATTCTAGGAGCTGGCGCAAGCCTGCCGTTACGCCAATTTCGATCAGCGTATCTTGATCGAGGTTAGATTCGCGAATCTTCTGCAAATCGGTCAGCTTAGAGCCATGAATCCATTCCAACGTCAGCACATGATGGCTGCTGTAGCGCCAGTAAATCAGAGGAACTTTAACCGTCGGATCTCCCGAAAAGTTAGCGGCAAATTTTTCGGCGTTTTTCCCCTCATTTTGGTAGTCAATTTCTTCAAACAGCTTTGTGCCAAACTCATCGACCACGAGGAGCAGATCATGCCCTAGGTTGAGCGGTAGCCAAGGAGACATCCAACTGGCCGCCCATCGCATAAGGTAGAGGTCTAGCGTCAGCACAGGTAGTAGGTGAGGCCGTTGTACTTTGACAGCCACCTCTTCGCCCGTATGCAGCCGCGCTTGGTAAACCTGACCTAGACTCGCCGCAGCGATCGGCTGAGGGGAAATTTGACTAAAGGTTTCATCAATCGTGCGGTCTAGCTCCCGTTCGATGATGCCAAAGGCAATGTCTGTAGAAAAAGGAGGTAGCTGATCTTGCAGCTTAACCAGCTCATCCAAAAAGTCTTTACGCACCAGATCGGGGCGGGTCGAGAGAGCCTGACCGACCTTAATATAGGTTGGGCCGAGGCGGGTCAAAATTTTGCGGAGTTGGGCGGCGCGCCTCAGCTTGTTTGCCTCAACTTGTCGAAACCATTCATCTTGCTTTAAGCCTAAGATAAAGGCACCAAACAGCCAGACTACGCTTAGGGAACGCCACAGCGTTAGCCAGGGGCGAAACCGATAGTAACGAGCGATCGCCTTTGCGTCGTAGCGTCGCATCTGCTCCAGTTGAAATTGACTCACGCTATCTCTGCCTCTCTAACCAGGGATATCAAACCAAGCATCCCGGCGGCAATCACGTCCCAAACCAGGAGCCTTGTATTTAAAGGTTAACTCTAGTATAAGAAACTACATCTATCGATCGCCGAGAAAACCCGAAAAAGTTAACTTTTGCATCAGAATTTATTCGTAAATTGCTGCTTATACGGGTCATAATCCCACAAAAAGCCAAGCCTTACGATATTTAGGCATGAATTTTACTCGATGTAACTTATAAAGAAATACTAAATTAAGCGAAGTGGCGTTAAGGCGAATACTGATTTTTGTAAACGAATGCCCATAGCCCACCCGTAGCTCACCAATAGTCCATAAAGCACTCCATCGCCTCTAATCCTCTAGCATTTGCAGCCGATAAAGACTGGCATAGAGTCCGTTCTCAGCCAGTAGCTCTTCATGGCTACCTGCCTCCATCAGCTGACCTTGCTTGAGCACAAAGATGCGATCGACGCTGCGAATCGTCGAAAGACGGTGGGCAATAATGATGGCGGTTCGATCTTGCAGCAGCGTTTCTAGCGCTTCCTGAATCTTGGACTCCGTTTTCACATCCAGGTTTGCCGTTGCCTCATCCAGCACCAAAATGCCAGGATTGCGAATGGCAGCCCTGGCAAAGGCCAGAAGCTGTTTTTCACCACCGGAGAGATTAGTCCCCCGTTGCCGTAGCTGCGTGTCATAGCCCTGGGGCAGATTCTCAATGAACTGAGCTACATTGGTTCGCTCGGCAGCACTGCGAATCTGATCGATCGAGTAGCGTTCGCCTAGGGAAATATTGCTCTTGACATCTCCAGCAAAAAGAAAGCCATCCTGTAAAATCACCGCCATCCGCTGCCGTAGAGCGGCTTGGGGCAACTCTCGAATGTCTTCACCATCCAGCAAAATGCGCCCCTCGGTGACATCATAGAGGCGACACAGCAGCCGAATGATAGAGCTTTTGCCCGCACCTGTCGGCCCTACCAGCGCCACCTTTTCGCCAGGGCGGATAGTGAAATTTAGATTGCGCAGCACAGGTTCATCGGCCTTATAGCCAAAAGAAACCTGCTCAAAGCGAATTTCACCCGCAGAAGCTAAAGGAGCCTCTGTCGGATTCTTGGCTTGAGTTTGATAGCGTTCCATCTCTTGCTCACCCCAGCCGATCGCCTGACCTGGATCTCGAATTTCGATCGGCTCGTTGAGAATATCGCTGACCCGCTCTAGGGCAGTGAGTCCGGCCTGGATAGCCGTAAAGCGCTCAGCAAACTGGCGTAGGGGATCAAACAACCGCTGGGCAAACAAAATAAACGACGTGAGGATACCAAAATCCAGCACTTTGCCCATCACCAGCAGACTGCCCAGCCACAGCACTGCGCCGACAGCCGCTAAAGCCACCCATTCCAACGTTGCTGACACAGCAGAATCGTAGAAAATGGTGCGATCGACTTCAGAGACATAGCGCTGGTTAATGGTGCGAAAGAGCTGTGCATTAAACTGCTCTCGTCGAAAGAGTTGGACTACGTTAATCCCGACGATATTTTCTTGCAACGTCGAGTTAAGCGCCGAAAGTTCTTCTCTGGCCTTGTAGTTTGCCAGTCGATACTGCTGCTGAAAATAGACCACCAGCCCAGTAACGGGAAACAGCAGCACCAGCAGCAGCAAAGCCAACTGCCACTGAAGGGTAAACATCACCACTACCAGCACTATCATCGTCAGCAGGTCGCTGACTACACCGATCGCTCCCGTTGAAAACACATCGCCTAGCGCATCCACATCGCTCGTGAGGCGGGTAATCAGACGACCCACCGGAGTGCGATCGAAAAAGCGAGTCGCTAGAGCCGTGACATGGTTAAACAAATCATCTCGAATATCGGCGGTAATCCGCTGCCCTACCTTTTGGATCAGATAGCCTTGAAAGCCGCTGAGGGAAAGCTGAACAATCAAGGTGGCAATGAGCAACAGCACCAGCAGTCTGGCACCATCGACCAAGTTATACCCTTGCAAAAACGCCATCACAGGCTCTTTTTTGGCTAAGGCAACCGCCTGACCAATAATGATCGGCTGCATAGAACCGGCCAAAGCCAGGGGAATGAGCATCACCAAGGCAACCGTCAGTAAGCGCGTGTTCCTCTTGGCGTAAGGGATGACGATCCGGAAAAGCCGCCAGTCTGTTTGTCGAGATTTTGGCTGGGGCTGAGCCTCCGGAGCCGGAGATGCACTGGTCATGTTAAAGGCGAAAGTGGGGGCACAGGTGAAGCGGCGAGGCTGGCGATCGAACGGCTGTCCTCAAACCGCTATCCCACTGTAGCTTAGCAGCAGCTCAGCAACGTTTGCAGTCTGCTACCCCTAAACCTGTTAGACAAGCCCTGCTAGACAAAGGCGTGATGAGCCAATTATTGAGCAGAAGTAGCAGAGGGTTTGGCGGTAGGAACGGCATCAATGGCGATCGGCTGAAGGCTAAAGCCAACGACCGGAGTGCCATGACAGAAGAAGCCCTGTCTAGAGCGCATTTCAAACGCAGGTTCGCTGCCGCGCAGCCATTCCACTTCGGTCAAAACCTTGAATCCTTTTTCACTAGCCACAAGCTGAACGGGGGTTTTTCTGGAGCGGGTAACGAGAACGTGAGTGGGGTTAAACATAGTAAATCCTTATGAATTAAGTTGAATTTTGTGGTAGCGATCAGTTCGCCAAAGCAGCCTCTACGGCTAGTCCTACAGTGCTAATAGCGCCCTACACAGCATCTCGATTGCAACATTTCAAAGTGACATTTCGAGGTGGCATTTCGAAGTGACATTTCGATCAGTAACGCTTTCAGTGACACTTCGAGAATGATTCGATAGTGAATAGAACACTGCTGTGCGATGGCTATGAGATAGCTGTGAGATATAAAGTAGCCAGTAGATTCAGGTCAGTAATTACATAGGACTAGAGATAAGCGACCAAGTTCCGGCTAAAGTGACCTTCGTAGTCACCTTCACAGGCAGTCGTAGCGCTTAATCGGAACTTCTTGAATTAAGTTTAAGGTGCTTGAGGGAGGTGGCGATCGCCCTACGAGTGCGGACAGCCGTAATCTGATGAGGTGTAGTTTCCGACTTTGAGGCTACAGACTTAGATCTTGAAATGATCTTTGAAATAATCATGTAAATGATCTTTGACAGGATCTCTGAAATGCACATGTAACTGCGTTGAGATCAACGTTTATCCAAAATTCACAAAAAGCCTTGGAACGCTCACTACTTCGTCAATCTTCAGTAAATTCACGGGGATTTAACTACCCTTTTTGAGTATTTCCGCCAAACTGTTTGAGGAGCGCTGGTTAAGAGATTTGTGGCGTAACCTCTAAATCTCGATCGAGCTTGCCTCCTCAGGCAATATAGTCCTTCTGTTTAGGGCTTGCCTGCATCACTTGAGAGGGCGCTAGGCTCACACGCATTTCAGCCATTTCCCCTATCCTGTCCTATCCCGATTCAACGCTTTGTAGGCCGCACAGATTTCTGGGTCTATCCTGCTCCGGGCGACTCTGCCACGATCCATATGCCTAGGTTTGCAGTCCAATCTAGTAGCTCTCAAGACTACTCTCAAAACCGTTCTCAGAATCGTTCCTAAAATAGTTCTCTCAATAGCTTCTAAGAAATAACTCTCTTTTGATTTTCGAGAGATTTTGAGCCATTTGATTTTGATCCATTTGAACATCCCAGCAGTAGCTTGGCAAATAGGCGATCGCCTGAAAACCTTCGATGTTCTTGCTCTTGAGCGGGAGAATGGGTGCTGCTCAGCAAACTGTGAGGGGGCTTACCCCAGTGTTTTGGGCAATGCCCAATCCTACGGTTTGGGATGCTTTCATCTAAAGCCGTAATTTTTTTGTCAGTCAACCATTTGTCAGTCAACCATTGCTATGGCATTCCCTATGACTTTTTCAAAAACAAGTTTATCCTTTGTCTTCATTGATGCTGCCGTTGAAAATTACCCAAGCCTCGCTGAAGGGGTTACAGACGCGCATGTGCATATCCTGGATGCTACAGGCGATGGGATTGGACAAATTACGGAGCTCCTGCGCCATGCTGCTCAGAGCCATGAAGCGATCGCTATTGACAGCATTCATATTGTGTCTCACGGCGCACCGGGCTGCCTGTATCTGGGCAACACCCAACTCAGCCTTGACACCCTCGATCGCTATGCATCCGAATTAGCCACCTGGTTTTCTGGGTCTGAGGCCAGTCATCCTTCTCTCTTGCTCTATGGCTGCAATGTTGCCGTCGGGGATGCTGGAACAGAATTAGTCGATCGCCTCCACCAAATCACAGGAGCTGAAATTGCAGCCTCCAATACGCTTACGGGTAATGCCGCTCTGGGAGGCAACTGGCAGCTTGAAGTGCAAACAGGAGCGGTAGCGGCTCTTGCCTTTGATCGTGCTACTTGCGATCGTTATTGTGGCGTATTGGTTGCCATCAACCCGAATAACGTTGTCCTCACAGGCGACATCATCGATGATCCGACATCTACCCCAGCAGCGCCTAAACCAAAAATTGCCAATGCCACTTGGTCATTATCCAATCAGCTAGGTACTAGCAGCGGCGTGCCGAGTAGCGGCGTTGCTAACTATTCGCCTGGGTTTGGGGTCGGTTCAGCCAATTTGGAAACAGGCTCAGCAACCGATGTTGGCGTGACGCATGGCTTGATGCTTTACATTAATAATCAAAATTTTGTTGCTTCTAGTACTGGCGATTTGACAGGACAAACGCTAACTGTAAACGGAAACAGCAAGTTTGCTGGCTTAGATGTCTCGGTGCAGTACGCGGCTATGCAGGATAAGCCTACGCTTCGCACCTTTGCCAGCTTTACTAATTCGACCAATGCTGCGATTACGACAACCATCAGTTGGGTCACAAACTTAGGGCATGCATTCTCTAGCGAGATCAAAGCGGCAAGCAATGCCCCCAATTTGCAGCCAACTT
Organism: Oscillatoriophycideae cyanobacterium NC_groundwater_1537_Pr4_S-0.65um_50_18; assembly: GCA_016208305.1. Taxonomy (GTDB): domain Bacteria; phylum Cyanobacteriota; class Cyanobacteriia; order Elainellales; family Elainellaceae; genus Drouetiella. The sequence goes on from JACQYI010000006.1 coordinate 1,000,500, forward strand.
GGCCGCAGTACGATGGTACGTTTACCAAAGATGCTCGCTGGCTGATCATAGATGACGACGATCGCCCCTATGAAGGCGAAAAGTTGGGCGAGGGGCGCGGCAGTATCTACTTCAGACCAGCCGTTACCGATGTTTTATTTGGGCCAGGAACTCCTGCTGTTAAGCCTAGCTCTGTATCGGGCACTACGTTTTTTAGTAATGGCAACGATCCCAATGACAACCGAGGAGTCATTGCTAATTACCAAGTCACGATCCCGGCAAACTCCACGCGATCGCTGCTCTTTTTCTATGGTCTTAACAGCACTACGGTGCTAGCAAAAGCCGCAGTGGGGGTATATAACGATGTGGCAGCCCTCAAGAATGAAGGGGATTTGGCAGGGCTAACGAACAAGCAGTTGAGTGAAACTTTGAACTGGCGTCTCACCAGTCCTGGAGTAACGGTTACGCCCACAACAGGTTTACAAACGACCGAAGCGGGAGGAACTGCCAATTTTACAGTTGTCTTAACCAGCCAGCCCACTGCCGATGTCACCATCAACCTCACTAGCTCAGACCTAACTGAGGGTACAGTACCGCAATCTGTCAGCTTTAGCGCTGCGAACTGGTTTACCCCTCAAACCGTAGCGGTTAAGGGCGTAGACGATCAGGTCAAGGATGGTAATACTGCTTACACCATTCAAACAAAAGTTGCGAGTACAGATGCCACCTATACGGCGATCGATCCAGCTGATGTATCTGTTATCAACCTCGATAACGACACAGCCTCTGACGGTGGCAACGGCGGTAGCAACGGCGGTGGTAACGGTGGCGGCAACAACGGCGGTAACAACGGTGGCAACAACGGCGGCGGCAACGGTGGCGGCAACAACGGCGGCGGTAATAACCCTCCTCTGTTTGTAGTCAAAGGCAACAATCGCGCCAATCGGCTAACGGGCACCACCCGCAGCGACAAACTCTTGGGCTATAACGGCAACGATCGACTGGTGGGCGGAAATGGTGATGACTCATTAGATGGAGGTAAAAACAGAGACACGCTATTCGGCGGCAAAGGGAATGACGTCCTAAAAGGCGGCAAAGATACCAACTTTTTGTCCGGTGGGGCTAACCGCGATGTCTTTGTATTGGAGACAGGCGCAACGCAAATTATCCGAGACTTCCAAAATAATGTAGATAAGCTGGGGCTGTCGGGTGATCTCAAGTTCAACGACTTAGACCTGATTAAGCGCGGGCGCAACACGCTCGTGAAAAAAGACAACGCAGTTCTTGGCATCCTAGAAGGAATCAGACCCAGCTTGATTTCATCGGCTGATTTTGTCAAAGTCTAAGCTGAAGCTTAGGGAAGTGAGGCGATCGCCCTGCTAAGGCGTTTTGTAGGCGCGATCCGCCCCAAAAAGTGTGCCAAAACTCAATAGTTTTTTGGAAGTGCCGCGCTTCGCGCGGCACAAAACCCTAAAAGCCGGATTTTCAAGGCGCTTCGCGCGGCACAAAACCCGGATTTTAGAAAAATAGGAAAGGGGCATTGCCCTCTCGCGGGATGGAACCCCTGCACCCCGTTCATAACTCGTGAAGGATCGCTATAGTAGTGATACTAAAGAAATGTAAAGACTAATCTGGCAATGCCTTTTATCCATATCCCTCAGCCCTGGCAACTTCCTGAGCGCGAAGCAACTTCTGAATCGGCCTACCTCAATCGCCGACGTTTTTTGCAGGGTGTAGTGGGGTGGGGGATTGCCGGAGCAGCCTTGCCGCTCTTGGGTTGCCAAAAACAGCTAACTGACGCCGAGCAGCCGATCGCTCATGTTAAGCCGCTTTCTGCTCAGAAAAATCCGGCGTTTCTGGAAGTGGGCGATCGCCCCATCACTCATGAGCTACTAGCAGCCACCCATAACAATTTTTATGAGTTTGGCGGTTCTAAAAACATTTGGCAAAATGCTCAAAATCTTCCCCTAGACAACTGGAAACTTGAGGTAACAGGGCTGGTGAGCAAACCCCGCACCTATGAGCTGGATGATCTGTACAAATTTCCGTTAGAAGAACGTCTCTATCGCTTTCGCTGTGTCGAGACTTGGGCGATGGTCGTTCCCTGGCTAGGTTTCCCGATGAATGCCATTCTCAAAGACGTAGAGCCGACTTCTCAAGCCAAATTTGTGCGCTTTACCTCATATTTCGATCGCAGCGTCACCAAAGGGCCGTCCTTTCCACCTGCCGATTTTCTGCCCTTTCCTTACCAAGAAGGGTTACGCATCGAAGAAATGGCCAACGATCTGGCGTTTTTTGCAGTCGGCATCTATGGGCACACGCTTCCGAAGCAGCATGGCGCACCCATCAGAGCTGTGATTCCCTGGAAGTATGGCTTTAAGGGCGCTAAATCGATCGTCAAAATAGAATTTACGGACACCCAGCCCGAAACTTTTTGGAACACTCGCGTTCCTGGTGAATACAAATTCGAGGCCAACGTCGAGCCTGAAGTGGCGCATCCTCGCTGGTCGCAACGCAAAGAGCGGCTGATTGCAGATGGCTCTCAATTTGCCTGGAAGGAAATTCCCACCTTGCCTTACAACGGCTATGGCGAATTCGTAGCAAATTTGTATGCCTAAGAGCTTTCCGTCTCGCAATGGCTAACGAGCTTACGGCGTAAGCGGCTGCATTTCGCCCAAAACGGTGGGAATCAGCTCAGAGACGGTGGGGTGAATCGGGACAGCCCATTGCAGCGTGGTGTAGGGCTGATCGGCATTAATCATATCGAGCAGCCCGTGAATGGCCTCATCGCCACCCGTACCCAAAATGGCAGCACCCAGAATGCGCTGAGTTTCGGCATCGACTAGGATTTTAATCAAACCCTGAGTCTCTCCTTTTTCGATAGCCCGACTCACCTTGGTCATTGGCCTGGTGCCCATGAGCAGCGGTCGTCCTGAAGCGCGGGCTTGTGCCTCTGTCATGCCAACACGCCCCAGTGGCGGGTCGATATAAAGCGCGTAGGCGGGAATGCGATCGCTCACCCGTCGTGCCGCACCCTCCAGCAGATTAGCCGCAACAATTTCAAAATCGTTATAGGCCGTGTGGGTAAACGCACCTCGGCCATTGCAATCGCCCAATGCCCAAATGCCGGGGACATTGGTGCGGAGTTGGTCATCGACCGTGATGTAGCCATGCTCGTCCGTGGCAACGCCAGCCCGATCAAGACCCAGATCCGCTGTGTTGGGTTGACGGCCGATCGCCAGCAGCACATGACTACCTACCACCTCCGGCACCCCCTCGGTGCAGTCTACCCGCACAGCTACCCCGTCAGCATGAGGCGCAAAGGCAATGCACTCTGCCCCTGTACGAATTTCAATACCCTCAGCTTCAAGAATCTTTTGAATTGCAGCAGACAGATCCTCATCTTCTCGAGCCACGAGGCGCGGCCCTTTCTCAACCACCGTCACGGCTGCCCCAAAGCGGCGGTAGATCTGAGCAAACTCCAGTCCAATATAGCTGCCTCCTACCACGACCAAATGACGGGGAAGGCTGTCCATCGCCAGGATAGAGGTATTGGTCAGATAATTAACCTCTCGCAGACCGGGCATTTCTGGCACCCGTGCCCGCCCTCCAACATTGATAAAAATTTGTGGTGCGGTGAAGAGTTCGTCGCCAACCCGCAGCGTGTTCGCGCTTTCAAAGGAAGCCTGACCCTGCATCACGGTCAAGCCCTCCATGCCGCGCAGCCAAGCCTCAACCCCGTTGCGGGAGTTGGCGACAACGGCATTGGCACGCGCCTTCACCCGTTTCATATCCACATCGATCGCACCAGAGATGATCACGCCATAGTCGGCGGCACGACGGGCAAGATGCGCCGCGTAGGCACTAGCCACAAGGGTTTTGGTCGGCGTGCAGCCCGTGTTGACACAGGTGCCACCAAACAGATGTCTCTCAATCAGCGCCACCTTCATTCCGGCTGCGGTCAGCCGTCCGGCCAGCGATGGCCCCGCCTGACCTGCACCAACAATCAGAGCATCAAAAGACTGAGTCATCGCAGTAGCCCCACAACTAAAATCGCGCCGATGATAGCGATCGCATCTTCAATCAAGGCCGCCGGAAGATCGCGCCCTAAGGCAGTAGCGAGTCGAGAACGAGCTGCCGCGCCGCCCAAGGTGCCCAGCACCGCACCGACCACTCCTGCCACCAGACCGCCCAATAGCGCATTGCTTGGGGCACCTAGCGTAGCTCCTGAGAGGGCACCGCTGACAATGCGGGCACCAAACTGGATGGGAACCTTCCGGCTAGGGGTAGAGGGTAGTTGATCTGTAATGAATTCTCCTAACGCCAGCAGCGAGAAAATCCAGGGGGTGAAGCGGTAGCCCATGAATGCAAGCCAGCTTCCATCGAGATTGAGAAACCCCAGATAGGCTGCCCAACTCATAGCAGCAGGGGCAGTCATGGTGCGTAAACCAGCAATGATACCTATGACAAAAGCAAGGAAATAAACCATAGTGGCGGACTCACCCTTTTTGGATCTAAGAAGTTCGCCCAGCCCCTGAGCTATTTTGCGTGATACTCGCCCGTCGATCGCCCTGATTTTGGCATAGGGCAACTGTCCACATGGCGCTGGCAAAAATTCCAAACGCCGCAGACCAAGAACGGGCTGATCACACCGGGCACCGTGATTGCGAAATCATGGCACACAATAATTGTTGGAGTCAACGGCTGACTGTTTTCATCTGCTTTTGCAAGGGTTGAATCGCTAAAGGGCGATCGCTCCTAGCCACAGAGATGAGTAATGCGTCAACATGGCTATGCGATGTGATTGCCTTGACTATGCTGTTTTTCATCCTGTAAGAAGGGCAAGTATCATCAATTTGTCAGTCAGGCATCGTGACCCATCCCATATCCTGCAAAATACCCAGCACGATCAATCCAGGATCGTGAATTGCTTCAGATGCTCCAAAGTAAGGCGTGTTCAAGGAATTAGGACTTCCCGCAGGATAAGTCTTCTCATCAAGATGAGCGTAGCTTGAACCGGGTTCCCATCGGCGAGGAGCAAACAGCTTAGGGGGTTGACCAGCATTAGCCTTGATAGCATGGGTACCGTTGAAGAAAAGGTTATTCCCTGTTAACTGTCTACCAAGTGCTTTTGAAGGATTAGGAAATCGTCTGGTATTTAAGAGAGACTGTCCAGAACCATTGACGACAAATCGATCATACAGTCCAGGATAGCCTCCCACTCCCCCACTTCCTTGACCTGTAGTAGGGTTATATTTCAAAAGCCGAGGAGATGCTAGTGCATGATAGATTTCATGCATTGCAACGGTCGCCATGTCATACTGCCCCTGCGGAACTCTACCATCTGTACCCAGATACCATCGCTGACGAGAGTTCAGGTTGATTAATGCATCAGGCAGCTTTGGTGCCAAATCTCTACCAGAAATTGCATTGGCAAGTGCAGGTCCATACCAGGTATTTCGCCTGAAAGAAGGAAAGTTTCGTACTCCGTAGGTGATCCCACTGCTACCTAAAGTACTCGGATTGTCTTTTTTCCAAGTGACTCGAATCTGAATAGGAATAGAAGAGTAGATTAACGTTTGCCAAATGTTAGCGGCATACTGAAATGCTGCTCGAACGAGCTGGGGAACCTTCCCCACATAGATGAAATTGATGTCTGATGTTTGGACGTTAGCAGCTAAGCGATTTTGGATTAATGATGAGGGTTCAATGCGGGTAAAGGATGTTGTACGGCTGGCATATAATGTTGTGTTATCTTGTGTGAATCGCCGCACTTGTAACCTTAGGCTAGAGTCGTTGTCAGAAGCACGAAATAAAGGATGGGTGTTTCGTTGTCTGTTTTTCGACTCAAAAGAAATAGGTCGTTGCTTGTTATCAAAAGTTGGAAAAGATGACTGAGTAACTCGATACTCAGAAAGGCTGTTTTGAAGAGACATAAATATTGCACTCCACATACAGTTGCAATCTCGACATGATTTGCAACTGCAAGACTGGATTAAAAAAATAGAGTTGTTACTATCAAAAAATAGATCTATCTCTAATAATCATCCTTCACTATTTGTGCTTAGTATCGATCTGATAACCAATCTTGATAAACAACACAAATATTTCTAAATTGTAGGGCTGCTGGCAGGCTGATGAAGTGAGGACGGACAACTCTAGCCATATCAGTCACCCAATGCTCCCCGCTCTGCTGGTCATGAGCGAAGGCAAAGTAGGCATTTGCAAGGGTTTCGTTTTACCGACCGAGACTGCCGGGGTGCAAATGAGCGTTTAATCTGAAAATAAAATTAATTGATATTTATTAGTTTTGAGCCGCACTCATTCGACCGTGCGGCTCAAGCCCTGAGTTATGTCCGAGCTGTACAAATACCATTAGCCCCATTGCGTCTTGTGTAAGACATGCTTGTGGTGCCATCGGGATTCAACGTGACAGAGACCGTGATACCGCGAAGGGTAGCCTCGTAGTAAGTGTCACTGAATTTTTTAAGCCTTGCCTCTTCTCCGTTGATGTAAAAGTAGCCTCCCTCATCAGCGTGGACTTCAATTCCTGTGGGGCAGGTATAGTTTAGTAGGGGGATGCCTGCTGCATGAACGATGCCAACGATCGCAAATTCAGACGCAACCATAGCCAGCATAGAAGCAACAATCGATCGCTTATTCATCGCCTTATATTCTCCATTAAAGACACGTTGAAATTGAGGGTTGACTCTTGTTTTAGACAGTCAATCTCTCAGGTTAGAACCATTACGCGAATTGAGTAAGAACTAATTCTCACGCTCAATAATATCGTTGATGCGCACAAACAGACAAACTATTTTCACCGATCTGTCAACGGTGCTAGAGATTTAACGTTGGTCACACCAGGTCTGCTAGACAAACGCTTTTTCACCCAAAAAACTCAGCATAGTCGTCTGAAAATACCCTCTTTTTAGGAGCTAGACAGCAACTTTACACGATAACTTTAGTATTTCGAATGTTATCTGCTGTTTCGGACGATTAATCTTGAGGTTGAGGTGCCAATCCACCATTTTATACAAGACGAGTTCCCTAGTAACAGAGTTAGTCCATTCTTGCTCATTGCTAAGTCGAGCAGGTTTTTCTTGCGGCGCGATCGTACAAGTTCTTGCAGCGCAAGATTGATTAGTTTTTCTTGAGTAGCAAGGTTAGTGAGACTGAATGGGGAAGGCGATCGCTCCTCAGACCCCGTTACCTACTAAAACCTTCCAGGACTGTTCTCTCTCAACCCACCCACTACAACCGCAAGTGCAACATCTTTTTGCGAAGCCAGCTAACGGCGAAATTGTGCGACGGCAAATAAGCTTGAACTCTCACTGACGACCTCTGTACCGTCCGCACCAACGCATCGTTGGGCTGCGCTGCTACATGACATTAACTGAATAGGCACGGATTGCTGTATCGACTGTCGCAATTGTTAGCCCATTTTGTAAAGCTTGGCAGATAAGCATTCTGTCAAATGGATCACGATGTAATGGCGGCAGTTTAGCCAGTTGAACTACGCTACTTTCATCAAGAGTAAGACTGGCAATTTGATGAAGATCGCGCTGCTTGGGTAAATACGTTTCGGGATTCTCCGGCAAAGGAAGCTTGCCCAACTGGTATTTGACAATTGCTTCCCAGACTGAAATTGCACTCAGATAGACCTCATTGTCTGGATCACGAATTGCATCTCGAACATTCGTTGACAACTGGATATCGCCACTGATGAACCATAAAAAGATGTGGGTATCCAGCAAAATTCTCATTTGCCCTCGAATGCGCTAAGAAGGTCTTCCGGCAAAGGAGCATCAAAATCATCTGGAACGGTAAACTCGCCTGCACACAAACCAAAGGGTCGCAATTGCTTACTACTGGCAATAGGTCTAAGTTCGGCAATAGGCTTGTCAGATCTAACAATGACAAGAGTTTCGCCTGCCTCTACCTGATGAAGGTACTTTAAGGGATCACGTTGAATTTCATCAATAGTTACATTCAGCATTAGCCACCTCGGTGCAAATTTAATGAGCAAACAAGTCTCCAAAACCTATAAACGATTCAAAGGCTCTCTAGGTAAAGAGTCTTGATCTGAAAAGCAACTTTAAAAGTTTAAGGCGTTCCGGAGAAAAAGTTGGACGTACTAGCAACAGTTCTACTGCTGCTTCATGATATTTCAATCTATCCATAATTCTAGAAAAGACTGAGTTGCTCAGACTTGGAAGAAGGTAATAACGTATCCTACAAGTGGTGAAGACTGCTAACGATCGCGCTCGACGCAGATAACCTTTGCAGCTCAACCGACCATACTGGAGCGTTCCGGTGCAGCGTGGTTGTTCGACTGCAACTGACGGCTTTTAGTAAGTATGAAGATTTGCAGCCCTATCAATATAAATTCTCATGAAATTTTGTCTCAGAATCTTGTAAGAAATCATCAACCCTAAATGATGTCAGAATACACGCACTATCAATTCGAATACTTTCATCCTCATTATCTTTAATGTGCCAGCTCCATATCCGACATCTTAAATCCTTAGGAGTTTTTACGAGAGCTACATGATTAAGTTGTGGATTAATTGGCTGATAAAAACAAATTTTGCCATTGTAAAGCCTACCTGCCACATGAGAACAAGCCCTACAGTCTTGATTGCAAATGCTACATAAACTTACATCGGCTACTATGCCAGGACTGAGATAAGAGCCTTCTCCAAAGACATTGCAAAAAAATTCTTCTAACCCATCTAAGTCAGAGAAAACTCGATCAATAACTTCACCTTGACAGTATTGTGATGAAAATTGAAGCCGTTCTCGGCAGTCGCACAACTTAATCCAAACATTTTCTACAGTTGTATGATCCTTATACCAGTTTCTATCATTAGTTATTTGACATAGCTGAACATATTCATGTAGCCCCTTGAAAAAGACCAATAAAATAAGTAGCTTGTTATAGCCCTCTTCATCTATCTCAAGAGTACGTGACTTAAATGCAGAGCCATAGTTTTCTAAAAAATCAATGCAAAGTTGGACTGCCTCGTTATATTGCTTCTTTTTCATCAAATCTAGCCAAGATTCCGCCAAATCGGAAGCATAGCCTTTAACGTCTCTTATAACGGTACTAAGGGGACTACTGCTCATCATTAATACTCTTAAGAACTTTTAGAAAGGTATCTGCATCACCGTTATATTTAATTTCAGCAGAAATCTTTCCATCCATAATTTTAAGATCTGCATAAACTTGTGTTCCTTCAGAATCGTCAGATTTCTGGGAGGCTTTCAGTTGATTTGTAGCATCTAGCTTTTTCTGAATCTTTTCCCCAAGTAAGCGACCTATTACGCTAATAAATAAGGGTAATGCTGCATGGTTTAGAATCCAAATACTGCCAAGCCATATATCTACTCCTCTACGCTCCGAAATTTTAGCGTTTAGTCCAAGATCATATGAGTTTGCACACTTAACACCTTCTTCTTTAAGAAGTTTGCTTAAAGTAATGGATTCGCCTGAATCTACTAACTGAGTAGTTTCTATTTGATTCTCAATATTTTCGGGAAGGCATAGTATTTGATACTGACTAGCAACATCAGGATCAATACCGAGTTTACTTAAAAGCTTAACATCCTCCATTATCAGCCTCGCTATCCTGTCAAGGGTTAGAACTGTTCAATTCTAGCCAAAAAATCGTTCTACTTACCATCTAATTGCTTGCTGATATCTAATTACACAGCTTTCTGGATAAGTCGATCTGCAAGCCCCATCTAAGAGCTAAGCAGTTGAACGTTCTGATTGAGCGGCTCGAAGCCATATTACACCTACTACAGATAGTTTCTGTAAGTCCGCTCCAATCAGGTTGTTGTACCGCGTCATACTCTAATTAAAGGTAGTAAATACTAGCTTCCACACAAAAAATCCAACTAAACACAAACCACTCGTAATCCCGCAAGTAATAGTAGGGAACAAAAAGTAAATCCAAAGCCTCCCTATCCGTCGATCAAATGCATTGATCTCTTGCTGAAACTTAGCCATTGTGTCAGGCTCAGGGGGGCGAGATGTTAACTTACCCTCAATACTTCGCAGAGCAAGCGTTGTCCAAATCATTTTTATTATCTCCCATGCTATGAAAAACATAAGAGAAAGCACCATCAACAAACCTGAAGTAGCATACAGCTTAATTGGCATATCGCTTTTCAACGTAGACCAAAATGCAAAGAAGGCTGCATAACCCGCAGCAAGAATAAGATTCGTATATGAAGCGTTACTGGTCTGGAGACGACTTATTATTTCTAAAACAGTTTGTACTTGCTTGTCATATTCGACATTAGCTTGGAATCGCCGCAAATCATTAACCTCTCTATTTAGCCCCTCTAAATTTTTAGCTACTTCACGTGACCATCTTTCTATTACTCGATCATCCATACTTGCAACTGAATCACTAACTTTACGTCTATCTTGACAAACAACTTAGCGGTACAACTATTAATATACTGAAAGTTTCTGCATAACACTTCAGAGAAGGTAGATATACTGAAAGTTTCCGCATAACACCCTGATTTGGGTGGATAGGCAAAATCTTTCCATATAAGATGCCGATTTAGGTAGACAGGCAGAATTGTTCTGGATATTTTCAGATTCAGTCACAGCAAAAAAGCTACAGCCCTTCTGCAAAAGCTACCCGATCGCCCCTCCCCATCTCACATCCCAAAATACAGATGAACTTGTGCGACAAATGGCTTGACGATCGCCCCCTTCTCCATCTATTCTGATCCGCTAAGGTTGCTTTTCGTGTTCTGCGCCAGCAGCCTTAATCCACCCAAAAACCTCTGGCGAGGTATGAAGTAGATTGGTCCCTACGACATACCTCTAACCTTACAGACCGTGTACGCAGTCCGTGGGGCTTAAGTTAGTTTAGCTTTCTAGCTACACTTCTTGGCGCTACTTGTTTATCGATCGTGAGTAGCCATGTTTTTGGGGTTCCTTCTCAGCTTGTATTTACCGCAAGCGAGAACTCAACAAGCGAACCCAACCAAAACAACAAGGAGAATAGAATAATGACCGGAGAATTCAATTTCTTCAACCATCCTGCATTGCAGCAAGAGGATGAACCCAATCCAGAGCGAGAGGTAATTCGCGTGATTGTTTTTGCCTCCCGCGATGCGGTGAGAGCCACGATTCATGAATCCCATGTGCGAGGATTTCGGACGATCGACACTTGGAGTCCGCTGTTGCCCACCCCTGACCCACAGAAGGTAATGGCCATCAGCACCCACTATCGCCCGACAAACGGCTAACCTTTTGGAAGCGTGAATGGTTGCGCGGCTCCATGCAACCATTCACGCTAGAGGTCTGTAGACAAGCCGCTAGTTCACTTCCTCACAAATTCGCTGAAACGCCACAACCGGATCAGGTGCAGCCGTAATTGGTCGCCCGATCACCAGATAATTGGCTCCGGCTTTGAAGGCCGCAGAAGGGGTGAGCGATCGCTTCTGATCGCCCATTTCTGCCCAGCTCGGACGCACACCCGGACACACCAGCAAAAAGTCCTTGCCGCAGGTATCTCTGAGCTGAGCCGCCTCTTGAGGAGAGCAAACCGCTCCGGCCAAACCGCTCTCTTGCGCCAGCAGCGCCATTTGCAGCGCATAGTCGTTTAGCTCTAGCGGAATCTTGAGTTCAAAGGCCAATGCCCGCGAGGTGAGGCTGGTCAGCAGCGTAATGGCAATCAGGTTGGGGGTAGGCAACCCAGCCGCGATCGCCCCTTCCTCAGCCGCCGCTTGGGATGCCTTGAGCGCCACCTGTCCGGCAGCAGCATGGACAGTCAGCAAGTCCACGCCATAGCCCGCCGCCGCCCGACAGGCACCCGCCATCGTGTTGGGAATATCGTGAAACTTTAGATCGAGAAAGATGCGCTTTTGGCGCTCTTTAAGAATCTTGAGAATGCCCGAACCCGTACTCACAAATAGCTCTAGCCCAACTTTCCAAAAGGTTACTTCTGGCAGGCGATCGAGCAGGGCAAGCGCCTCTCCTTCAGTCGAGACATCCAGCGGAACAATAATGCGATCGGAGAAAAGCATAGTTAGCAGAGAAAGAAATTAGCAGGACAAAGCACTTGCGATCGATTCTTCCACAATATTGGCCGCACGCTGAACGCCTCCAGAGGCTTGAATCGCTGCTTGAACTTTAGCCGCATTCTGACGATAGGTGGGTTCTGTGAGCGTTTGGAGGATGGTAGCTCGTAGCTTAGCAACGCTGATCTGCGACAGCTTCACCACTGTTCCGGCTCCCGTTCTGTCCAAACGGGCGGCAACGCCTGGCTGTTCATTGGTAATCGGAATGGCAACCAACGGCACACCTGCACTTAAGGTTTCCAACACCGTATTCAGTCCTGCATGGGTGATCACTAAGTGCGATCGCTGAATTAATTGTTGTTGGGGCGCATAAGAAACAACCAGCGGAGAACCCGGTAGGCTGATTTCAGAGGCATCCCGGCTGGAATTACCCAAAGAAATCACAAGCTGTGCCTCCAGATCTCGACAGGCTTCAGCAATGCAGTGAAAAATTTTATCCTTGCGATTTTGCAAAGTGCCGAGAGAGGCGTAAATCAGCGGCTGCTCAGTCAACTGCTCAAACGGAAAGGCGGGCTGCTTAAATCTGACAGGTTCTAGCCCAGATGGATCTTGGAGCGGCCCCGTGTAGTGGAACCAGTCAGGCAGCCGTTCGCGCGGAAAGTCAAAAATGGCCGGAAGCTGACAGATTTGAGCCAGTCGAGACTGAGCCTGCCCACGACTCTGATGAGGAGGCAACTGCCATTGCTGCCGCTGCTGCACAATCACCTGCCAAACGGGCTGAGTTAAGCGTCGCCCTAAAGCGTTGCCTACCCGATTTCGCAGTTTTGCCCACCCAGCATTGTGATATTGCCAGGGGGTAAAGTAGGGCGGCACACCGGGTTCTTGATTGGTTAATAAGGCATTGCAGACGGTTACGAAGGGCAGCTTGAGCCAATCTGCTACGGTGCCAGCCGCAGACGTCACCTGATCCACAATCAGAGCTTCTACCCCAGCCTGCTGAATGGCCAGAGGCGCGGACTGAAGCAGCATCTCTGCCTCTTTTTTGAAAAACTCAACTGAGAATTTTGTTCCGGCTATCCCACTCATCTTACCCAGCTGAGCAAATAGGGCATCAAGGCTGCCCAGAGGGAACTCTGCTGAACCGATCGCCCAAAATGCGAGTCCAGATTGAGCAACTTTGGCTTGCACATCCGGCACGCCAAACAGCGTCACCTTATGACCTCGGCGCAGCAGCTCGCGTCCCAAAACACACATCGGATTTAGATGTCCAGTAGCTCCAGGGCAAAAAATACCAAAGTGCGTCATGTTGATGTCCTCAGGAGCGCCTTACTTGTAGTGCCTTACGTTTAGAGTCCTATAGCGTCAGCCGAGCAAATTTGTTTTTGCCGACTTGCAGAACTTTACCCTGTAACGCAGCAGGGGTGTCAAACGTCAGGTTGACATCTTGAATCCGATCGCCCTCCAATCGCACTGCACCACCCTGAATCTGCCGTCGTGCATCAGAACTGCTGCCGCACAGCTTGGCGGCACTCAGCAAATAGAACAGCTTCACCGGAAACTGAATTCCTTCTAGAGAAAATTCTGGCACCGCATCCGACGCAACGCTATTGCCCTGAATCAGTGTTAGGGCAGCTTGTTGGGCGGCCTGGGCGGCCTCGGCTCCGTGATATTGACTCGTGACTTCCAGAGCCAGCAGCTTTTGGCGATCGCGCGGATTCTCAGGCAGGTCATCCAGCGGCAGATTGGTCAATAGCTCAAAGTAAGACTTAATCAGGCTATCCGGCGTTTTCTCCAGCTTCGAGTACATGGTCAGCGCATCTTCTTGCAGCCCAATGTAGTTGCCCAGCGACTTAGACATTTTTTGTGTGCCATCTGTCCCCAGCAGCAGCGGCAGCACGAGGCCAAACTGCGGACGCTGACCAAAATGCCGTTGCAGATCGCGCCCCACGGCTAGGTTAAATTTCTGATCGGTGCCGCCCAGCTCCACATCTGCTTCTAGAGCAACTGAGTCATAGCCCTGCATTAAAGGATAGAAAAATTCATGCAGGTAGATCGGCGTTTCCTTTTTATAGCGATCGGCAAAGTTCTCTTTGGCCAGCATTTGCCCCACGGTCATGGTGGCTAGCAGCTCCAAGATTTTGCTCAAGTCCATGCCCGATAGCCACTCTGAGTTGTAGCGAACCTCCAGCCGTCCGGGGGTGTCAAAGTCTAGAATGGGGCGCACCTGATCAAGATAGGTCTGAGCGTTTTGCATCACCTGCTCGGCGGTGAGCTGCTTCCGCACTTCAGCCTTGTCGGTGGGGTCGCCAATGCGGGCGGTAAAGTCGCCAATCAGCAAAATTGCGGTGTGTCCGGCATCCTGAAAGGCACGCAGCTTGCGAATGACAAGGCTATGCCCCAAATGGATTTCGGCACCTGTCGGGTCAATGCCAAACTTAATGCGGAGGGGGCGATCGCTTTTAAGAATCCTTTGCTCCAAATTTTCGTCAGGATTCTCAGAACCGGGCTGATGAGGAAAAATCTCGCTGATGCCGCGATGCAGCCAGCCAAAGGGCGAGTCCGCCGGGAGCGATCGAGTCTTTAAAGATTGTGCTTGGGGGGATTGATCAGCAGCCATACTTGGCAAATATCCACTTAAATTCGCTAAACTCACGGGGTGATGTGCTGGAATTACCGCTTGCTTATGGTTTAGCCCAATGCCTAGGGCATCAGCTCAACATAAGCCGCAGACGTGCAACACAACATGTCAAAAATGACCACGGATAGGATCAGCCGAGTAATATGTTGACACGCTTCGCAGTCAGACTACTATAGTTTGCAGCTTGACTGGTGTTTTTGCAGCCAGACTTTTGCAGTCAGATTACTATGATTGCAGAACTACGATAGATTGCAGAACTACGATAGATCCTAAGAAATGCGATCGCAGAAGCAACACAGTTGCCGCCATTGCAGCCCGCCACCCGTTCAATAGCCAGACTAAGGAACAAAACCGCTGTGTCGTCTAATCCTGCCAGCCGTAAACAGCCAAAAGCTCAGCCCATTCGCAAAGCGAGAGAAGCAAAAGGCTCTCCAGTTCTGCAATATTTGCAGGGCGTTGCTCAAGTGACTGCGGGCACCATTCTGGGGATCACCATGCTCACCAGCTCGGTTGCGGCCGGAGGGCTGGTCGGTCTGGCGCTGAGCTTTCGCAACTTGCCAGATGTGCGGGTTCTGCGAACCTATGTGCCTTCCGAGACAAGCTACATCTACGACATCAACGGCACCTTGCTCGATAGCCTGCATGGCGAAGCCAACCGCGAGGTGGTGGATCTCAACGACATTTCGCCCAACCTCAAGCGAGCCGTCTTGGCGATCGAAGATAGCTATTTTTACTCTCACCACGGTATTAATCCAGTCGGGGTGATGCGGGCATTTGCCGCCAACTTTACCGAAAAGCAAACGGTAGAAGGCGGTTCTACCGTGACCATGCAGTTGGTCAAAAATCTTTTTCTCGACCCCCGGCGCACCATCAACCGCAAAGTGGCTGAGGCTGTGCTGTCGCTGCGGCTAGAACAGGTGTTTAAAAAAGATCAGATTCTAGAGATGTATCTGAATCAGGTCTATTGGGGGCACAACACCTACGGCGTAGAAACCGCCGCCATGAGCTATTTCAATAAACATGCTTCAGAGATTACCCTGGGCGAGTCGGCCATGATGGCAGGGCTAATCCAGGCTCCTGAAAGCTATAGCCCGTTTGTGAACTATCAGGTGGCCAAACGACGGCAGGCGATCGTGCTCGATCGGATGCGTAAGCTGAACTGGATCACCGCAGAAGAGGAAGCCGCCGCCAAAGCTCAGCCCATTCAGCTAGGGCAAATCACCTCGTTTCAAGGCAGTCAGGCTCCCTACATTACCGATGCCGTGATTCAAGAGCTAAGCGATAAGTTCGGTAGAGATGCCGTCCTTAAAGGCGGTATGCGCGTCCAAACCACGATCGACCTCAACCTGCAACGCAAAGCCGAAGAAACTGCTAGAGAAGGCTTGGCCTCCGTTCAGGGGCAGGGGCTATATGCCGACCAAATTTCGCTGGTGGCCGTCGATCCACGCACTCATTTTGTCAAAGCAATGGTGGGCGGCGCAGACTATAAGCAAAGCCAATTCAACCGAGCCACCCAAGCCTTTCGCCAGCCCGGATCGGCCTTTAAGCCCTTTGTATATTACGCAGCCTTTGCCACAGGCCGATTTGACCCCGATAGCACGATTTCAGACACGCCCGTCAGCTACCCCGATGGCGATGGCTACTACACGCCCCAAAACTACGACGGCAGCTTCTACGGCGGCATGTCCATTCGGCAGGCGCTGGCTCAGTCGCGCAACATTCCAGCCATTCGCTTAGGTCAAGAGGTGGGCATCAACCGCGTGATCGAGATTTGTCGAACGTTAGGCATCAAGAGTCCGATGGAGCCTGTCACCTCTTTGCCGCTCGGTTCCGTTGATCTCACTCCCCTAGAAATGGCGGGAGCCTACGCAACTTTTGCCAGCGGCGGCTGGCAGTCTCCAACAACGACGATCGTGCAGGTAATCGATAGCAAAGGCAATGTGCTGCTAGACAATACTCCCCATCCTCAGCTGGTTCTCGATCCTTGGGCGGTGGCAGCGCTCAACGAAACCATGCAGGGTGTGATTAACAGCGGTACCGCCAGAGCCGCACAGATCGATCGCCCTGCAGCAGGCAAAACTGGAACCACTTCTTCAGAGCGAGACATCTGGTTTGTCGGCTTTGTGCCTCAGCTCTCGGTGGCTGTTTGGGTCGGTAATGACGACTATAGCCCTATGGGAGTCGGGGCAACGGGCGGTAGCTACGTGGCTCCCATCTGGCGTAACTTTATGTATAAGGCGTTGGATGGCGTCCCGGCTGAGAGTTTCAGGCCACGTTCAGATTTTCCGCACCCTTAAGCCTGGGTCGCTCAAGATGCAAGCTTGGGTTAATGTACGTAGCTTGCTTCCCGCAGGGCAACGTAACGTCCGCCTGGGTGATGCGATCGTTAGCCGACAATTCATGCCGCTCAAAACGCCTCTAGCGATCGCCCTATTTCTGTCTCTCTAGCTCGGCTTTCATCCGCTCCAGCGTCAGATTGGTTTGGTCAAACATCTGCTGCATCGACACACCAAACTGGCTGAGCTGCGTCTTGAGCTGCTCAATGCTCATTTGCGCCATGAAATCTTCCGATAGCTCTGCCCGCTTCATAAAGATCTTGTAACGCTCCATGACGGACTCCATCTGCTCGATATAGAGCTTTTTACCCGCTCGATCGAACTTGCCGTAGCCCGCTCCCAACTGCATCATAGATTGGTAGTCTTCAAACAATTTCTTAGCTTCTTGTTGAACTACTTCTGAGTCAAAGAATCCCATCGTTCTTGAGTCCACCAGTTGATATCCACACGTAGTCATATTCTAATCTAGGGCGTTCTGAGTCGGGCGATCGGGTATCTCTACCAAACCGAATCGGCAAACGAGCCAAGGTTTTCTCTGTCCGTGATCTTTTCACCCGTTCGCACCCGTTCGCACCCGTTCATTCGCGCCCTTTTTTCGTCACACCCCTACACCCACAAGGCAAATCTCTGTGCAAACCGATCGCCTCAACCAACAAATGCAGTTCATTGTCGAAATCGATCGCCTCAAGCAAATCTTGCGGCAGTCGCTGATCACGAACGGTTCGCGCCGAGAAAACAGCGCCGAGCATTCCTGGCATTTGGCGATCATGGCATCGGTTTTGACAGAATATGCCCTGCCCGGAGCCGATCTATTGCGGACGTTGCAAATGCTGCTGCTGCATGATTTAGTCGAAATTGATGCAGGCGACACCTTTTGTTATGACCTCCAGGCCAACCAAGACAAAGCTGAGCGGGAAGCCCAGGCCGCCGACCGAATTTTTGGGCTGTTGCCTAGCGACCTGGGGCAAGAAATGCGATCGCTCTGGGATGAATTTGAGGCTAGGGAAACGCCTTCAGCTAAGTTTGCGGCTGCCCTCGATCGGATCGAACCAATGCTGCTGAATCAACACACGCAGGGCGGCACCTGGAAGCAGCATGGCATCACGCAGGATCGGGTTTTGCAGCGGATGCAGCCTGTGGCCGAGGGAGCGCCAGAGCTTTGGGGCTTTGTTGAGCAGGTGATCGAAGATTGCGTTGCGGCGGGATATTTGCAAGCTGGAGCGATCGCCTGATGGCATTCGCCAACCGCCCAGCAAGTTGGGCATGGCTCAATCAGAGGATTTTTGACCCATGCTGCTGCCGCTCTCAACGTCTAACTCCCGCTGTAAATCGGCAACGGCATCCAAAAGGGTCATAAAGCGTTTGCCAAAGGGAGTGAGCTTGTATTCAACCCGTGGCGGCACTTCTGGATAAGCCATTTTCTCTAAAATGCCAAAATTAATCATTTTATTGAGGCAATCATTTTGAACTTTTGTGGTCAGTCCTTCAATCGATCGCGTTATCGCGCCAGGGCGATCGACACCTTGACAAATCAAAGTCAAAATCCGGATTGACCACTTGCAGCCCACAACATATTCCAGCATGGCAGCGGCTGATGTATTTTGTCCTAATTGCTTTTCACCCATCCAACATGATCTAAATTTTTTCTTGAGCTGCCGCCTTAATTTCTACTTAAAAGTGCCTACCTTACCAGAAGGTACTTACTTTTGTAATCAATGTGAGTTGCTTACCATGCTGGCTATGAATCTACTCATACTCCAGCTTCAGAAGGAAAGAATTCATGTACTCAGATTTTAAGCATCAGCAAGCCTTAATTATCGGTGGAAGTAGCGGCATCGGGCGGGCGGTAGCAGAAATCCTGTTAGCCCATGAAGCAGCCGTGACGATCGTGGGGCGCAATTCTGATAAGTTACAGGCAACCCTCTCTCAGCTCAAACAGATGGGAGACATCCAGGGGTGGCAGGCCGAGATTGGCGATCGTCAATCTCTCTCTCAGTTGGTTGAACACATCGCTGTTAACCTCCCGAATGTCCGTTACCTCGTCAATTCTGCTGGCGTTTTTCTGCCCAAATCTTTTCTAGAGCATACCGAAGCAGACTACGATCGCTACCTCAACCTCAATCAGGGAACCTTCTTCGTTACTCAGCAGGTGGTGCGTAATATGGTGCAGCAGAGGCAAGGAGGAGCGATCGTTAACATCGGCTCAATGTGGGCGCATCAAGCAGTCTTGGCGACTCCTTCCTCAGCCTATTCAATGGCGAAAGCGGGTTTACATGCTCTGACGCAGCATTTGGCAATGGAGCTAGCACAGTCTCAAATTCGCGTGAATGCAGTGGCTCCGGCAGTAGTCGAAACACCCATCTATGAAGCTTTTATCAAACCTGAAGACATTCACACCACCCTCCAGGGCTTCAATATGTTTCACCCGCTGGGTCGGATAGGGCAACCCGTAGATGTCGCTGAGGCTGTGGCTTTCTTGCTCTCCCAGCGAGCAGCCTGGGTCACAGGTGCCACCTGGAATGTAGATGGCGGTGTCATGGCAGGACGAAATTCTTAACAAAGTTCCTAATGGCCTACCCTTTCGGGCTGCGATCGTAGCCCGAAAGAGCATCCTTGAGAAAGTCAATCAAAACTCGAACTTTAAGCGGCACATAGGCGCGAGAAGGATAGACCAACCAGGCTGCGGTGCTGAAGTTTGTGGCCGTTACTTGATACTCAGGAAACACATTGATTAGCGTACCGACCTGAAGATCGGGGTTAATTAACCAATTCGGCAACAGCGCCAGCCCCATGCCAGCAAGGGCACATTGTTGCAGAGCGATCGCGCTTGAAATCAGCGTGCCTCCTGAAACTGCAACTTCGCTCAATGCTCCTTTTGCGTCTTGAAAAATCCAGCGCGATCGAAACCCTGCCAGCGGGAAAAGCAAACAGTTATGGTGCTGCACATCCCTTGGATGGGTCAGGAGGGGCGATCGCTGAAGGTAGCCTGGGCTGGCGCACACCGCATAGTGGGTCTGCATCAGATGCTGGGCAATTAGCGTTGAGTCGGGCAAAACTCCCAGCCGCACAGCCAGATCGATGCGCTCAGCCAATAAATCAACGACGGCATCTGTCAGCCATAGATCAAGATTTAAATCGGGATAACGCGCGGCAAATTGGGGCAGCAACGGCACAATGCATTGCAGTCCAAAGGAGACTGAAGCCGTGACCCGCAATGTGCCTTTGGGTTGCCCAGAAACATCTGCGGCTGCGTCAATCGCTTGCTGCATCTCCTCTAGGAGGGGTTCGAGCCGCTCGAAGTAAGCCCTTCCGGCCTCGGTGGGCGACAACTTGCGCGTTGTTCGCTGCAACAATCGGATTTCTAGCTCAGCTTCTAAGCTGGCGATCGCGCGGGAAACCGAAGAGGGGTCAAGATTGCGATCGCGTGCCACTGCCGCAAAACTGCCCTGCCGTATGACATCCACAAACAGCTGTAGCGTTGATACCTCCATATTTGTGAATTATAGGAGCAATTCATGCAGAGAGCGCACGAATATCATTCACAAAAGGGGATTTGCTGATTCTTTTGCAGCGAGTATTGTTGAGTTCGGGCTTAACTGCTCTAACCGCTGTGATTACAGCGATACCTAGACCGTTGAACTACACCCTTGGGAGAAATACGATGAGCCGGATTGCCGTTTTGGGAACTGGAGCAATGGGATCGCGGATCGTGCAAAACTTGCTTAAAACCAAGCATGAAGTGGTGGTGTACAATCGCACCCCAGACAAAGTAACGGCCTTGCTCGATCAGGGAGCAACCTATGCAGCAACCCCCAAGCAAGCCGCCGAGCAAGCAGAAATTGTGATCAGTATCGTGACGGACAATCAGGTATCAAGCTGGATCTGGCTCGACCCCGAAACAGGTGCGGCCCAAGGATTAGCGCCCGATGCGATCGCCATCGAATCGAGTACGCTTACCGTGGATTGGGTCAAAACATTAGCCACACAGATTCAGATGCGTGGAGCTGCCTTTTTGGATGCGCCGATGGTTGGCTCTCGTCCACAAGTCGAGGCAGGAAAACTCATCTATTTGGTGGGAGGAGCCGTCGAAACCTTAGCCAAAGTGCAGGAAGTTCTGCTGTCCGCAGGAGCCGCCAGCGTCCATGCGGTGGGAGAGATCGGACAGGCAACCGCCATGAAGCTCGCAGTCAATGCACTGCTTGGCATTCAGCTAGCAGCCTTGGCAGAAGCGATCGGCCTGCTTAACCATCAGGGAATCCCGATCGCCAAAGCAATGGATTGCCTAAGCCAATTACCGATCATGAGTCCAGCCGCAAGCTTTGCTGGAAACTTGATGGTGGCAAACAACCATACGCCCCTCTTTCCGATCGAACTTGTCGAAAAAGATTTTCGCTATGCGGTGGAATCGGCACAGGAGGTTAACGCGACAATTCCTATTGCAATGGCCACTCATGCCGTTTATCAAGAGGCGATCGCCCAAGGGTATGGCAGTGACAATATTACAGGGGTCGTTCAACTTTTTACCTGACGGCCTTGATCTAGCAGCCTTTGATTACGTAAAAACCTGAGCCAACCTAGCGTTTAACCATCTGCCAAAGCTTGTCAAACAGATTTTGCATCTCTTGCCAAAGCTGGGTGGGCGCAATGCCAAACGCAAGCTGGAGCAGCAAAACAACGACAGCAACCGCGATCGCCGTCCCAATTGCCGCCTTGAGCACTCTGACTAGGAAGGCAAAGACCAGAAATGACACGACTAAGGCAGCGATGAATAAAATCAGATTCATAGCCTAGCTCAACCTTTGCAATAGCTTGTACAGCTCTTAAGATAAGCTGAATTAGCGCTCTCGATGGCTTGAGTAGCATTTGCCAATTGGCGCTGCCCCGCAAAGA
Organism: Oscillatoriophycideae cyanobacterium NC_groundwater_1537_Pr4_S-0.65um_50_18; assembly: GCA_016208305.1. Taxonomy (GTDB): domain Bacteria; phylum Cyanobacteriota; class Cyanobacteriia; order Elainellales; family Elainellaceae; genus Drouetiella. The sequence goes on from JACQYI010000006.1 coordinate 1,022,394, forward strand.
GGGTGCGTCGATCGCTGCACAGTCTAAGACAGTTCAAGCAAGTCTAAGAGGATGTTTGAAAAGTCCAACTATGGGTAGCGAAATGTTTCAGATCCCCCTAAATCCCCGCGCTATCGCGCCGCTGCGCTAGAAAAAAGGGGGACTTTGAATTCATTTTCCCCCTTTTTCTAGACGCGAAGCGGCTTCCCGCAGGGTAGGGGGGCAGGGGGGATCAACAGGTGCCTAAAATTACAGCCGACCACTTTTCAAACATCCTCTAAGCAAGTCTCCAGTTGCGATTAGATTAAAAATCGTTACACGAAACCACGGGCAAAAAAAACCACTGGCGAATTTGATGCGTTAATGTGGGCGGGGGCTTTGCTCTTGCCCACATTCACTTAGAGCCGTAGACAGCGAGGTTAGGATAGGGAGTTTTGGGCAGCGCGCTTCGCGCCCCACCCAAAACTATGGGGCCAAAACTATGGGGACAGAGCAGCGAGTACAGAACGTCTAGAACAAAACGTCGAGATACGCCACGCACTGGATTAAAGGCTCATGACTGCATAGAAAAAACGGCTCCTAGCCCCTCTCTCTCAAGCGTTACGGAAGCCCGTTTGTAATAGCCTATACTCTGCGATGCTAAACTGAGCTACAGCATTTTGTGTGGCATCTTCCTCATGATTTTTAATTGAGCAGATTTTTATTCAAGTTCTAAAAGCTGTGTAGAACTATTCAGACCAGTTTCTGAAAGTTTTTGAACGATAAAGCGGGTCTAGAAACTGATCCACTTATCTGTAGAGCAGTGCTAATTAGCACACTGTTTCTACCTTGGTTATTAGGAGAATTGCACTCATGTTTACCCGTCGTCGCAAAAGCTGGAAACAAAGCACCTGGCAGCAGAACACATGGAAGCGAAAGAACAAACGGCGTTCTTGGATTCCCATCGCTTTGTTACTGCTAGGACTGCCGATCGGATTAGAACTATTGGCACGCCTAGGAGTGGCTCTAACAGGAACCGGGCAACAGCTTGAGGTAGCTCAATCTGATCAAGCCCGCAAGATCGAATCCTATCGTCTCAAGTTTCTGAGTCCATTTGGGCAACCCTACAGTAAATTGCCCAGCTCAGGAGAGCTAGGCGCGATGCGTAGTCCTTTGATGGGCTATCAGTTGCTTCCACAACAAAAGAATCAATTTTGGGCAATTAATGCTCAAGGATTTCGAGATGTAGATGCTGTCGCCCCAGAAAAACCCTCTGGAGAAGTGCGGATTTTTGTGCTGGGTAGCTCTATGGCCTTTGGGCAACTCAGCGGCAGTAACCAGGCAACGTTTGCCCATCAGCTCGAAGCGTTGCTGAATAATCAAGTCGCCAAGCAGCGCTCTAATCCCAATAGCTTTCAGCCTGCGGTATTGCCCTACCTGGCAGAAGATGTTGACAAAGCCTTGACCTTGCCGCTACGAATTGCCGATCGCCAATATCGGGTGATTAATGCAGCGGTACCCGGATATGCCTCTGGCAACGAGCTGGCTCTGTTGACACAGCAGGTGGTCAACTATAGTCCCGATATGGTGATTTTGCTGGATAGCTATGGTGATTTGCTGTTGCCTAGCACCCAGAGCGGCGCTGACATTCCAGGGTTAGATGAGGTACTTCAGGGCAAAGAGCAAGATCCAGGCGCTCAGATTTTGGCCAATGTGAAGCGGGGCGTTACCCATTGGTTTGATCAGCTCTACCTCGTGCGGGGCGTTCGTCACTATCTCCTGCGATCGCCCCAGCTAGAAACAGCTCCTGCGGGAATGCTCAACCTGCCCACGGCAAACTCTCCTTTAGATCAGGTCTTAGCCTCGGACACGGCTGAGTTGGATCGGCGGGTCGATCGCTACCAAAATCACCTTTTGCAAATGGTGCGCTGGAGTTCGGCTAGCAAAAAGCGAATGTTTATCGGCATTCAACCTGAGATTGCCGGTCGGCAAAAGCTAACGCCTGAAGAAACTGCGATTTTGTCGCAGCTCGGCACAACCTACAGCCAAAAAATTAAGGCAGGTCATACCAAGTTAGCTGCCGCTGCTAGCGAAGTGGCAAATACAACTTCTAACGTCAAGCTGTTGGATCTGCGAGAACTGTATAACAACACCCCCGAACAGGCGTTTCAGAGTCCGACTAGCCTGACAGATAAGGCTAACCAAAAGCTGGCAGAGCAGTTTTATGAGGCGATCGTGCCTACACTTGCTATTCAGCCCAAGCCTTTCGGTTCATAGACTTGGCAATTTTAGACGAGCGATTTTAGACGAGCGATTTTGGACGACAGCGTTGGGTGCATCTCTTTTGAGTATGAATCAGGTTCTAGAGTGTAAATAAGTTGGCCGAAGCCTTAAGATCGCTGGCCTGTACGCCCAGCAGCACAGCCAGCGTTTGATTTTGGAAATCAATCCGGGCATTATTGCCATCTTGCACAATAGAGACTTGAGGAGGCAGCAACCCACCAGATAGCTGGATTCTGTCAATGCCTAGCTGAAAATCTGAAATCACATCGGTGCCTGAGTCGGGTGCCAAGACAAAGCGATCGCCGCCTGTTTCTCCCGTCAGCGTGTCTGCCCCCAGACCGCCGATCAACACATCATCTCCTGCACTCCCCCAGAGGCGATCGTTGCCATCGCCGCCGCGCAGGGTATCATTGCCGCCCAAACCTGTCAAAACATCGTCCCCGCCTTGACCGTTTATTACATCGTCCGAGTTGGCTAGACCCTGAGTTGTGTTATTTAAGCCATTCAAAAACGTCACGATATCGGGACGATAAACAACTGGGCGATTTTCAGAGGCATCTAAGACATCAAAGCGATCGCTAATCTCAGTTTGACCGTCAAATAGAATATTGCCGATCGTCACTGAAGCGAGAGTTTCTGTCGTCAGGTTGTCTATCTCATCCAAGGCAAAGTTTTTGAGCAACACTTGCGGTGATGCGCCTTCAAACGTGATCAGCAAATCACTGCCCATCTGGGTCAAGATCAGATTTTGTGCCGTCAGCCCAGCGCCTACAAACTTCAGCGTGTCAACTTCGTTAATCACCTCTGCGGCTGGATGGGTACCCCGCCCCACACCCCCAAAGTTGCTCATTACAATCTGCTGGTCTTCAGCAGGCCGGATGGTGATAGTCTGTTTGCCCGCTAAAGTCTCTGGGCTGGGTCGAGATGGGCTAGGCTGCGGCGCATTATCGCCTGAGCTGTCTTCAGGCTCTATATGGCCTGAATCAGGAGATCCTAAATTAGGAGATCCAGAATTATTGTTTAGATCCTTATCTGGATCAAAGTCATCTAGATCGTCCAACTGAGGTGGACTCAGCAAATCAGGAGGCTGGCTCGGTTGAGGATCAGGCAGATTTTGATCTGAGGGGATAATTGGCTCAGGAATTGGATTTGCTACCCCAGGAGGCTTTGCTGAAGTTGTGCCTAAAGGTATTTCAGCAGCCAAAGCAGGGAGAGGCTCTGGATCGGGAATTGAGGAATGGCTTGAGCTTGATGATTCTAGAGGCAGGCTGTCCTGTCTAGCTGATACAGCCTCGGCAGACGTTAAAGCAGGCACGGTTGACCCAGGTACGGTTGACCCAGGTACGGTTGACCCAGGTACGGTTGACCTAGACGCGGGTGCAGCAGCAACGCGATCGCCCCATCTGAGATCGCCGCCTTCAGCCTCCACGCTAGACGCGAAATTGTGGCGCTCTTGAGTCTCGGTAGACGGCTCGACAAAGGGATGAGCCGCAGCTTGCTCAGCCTCCAGACCCTCTCGGCTCTGCGTTTCAGCAGCCTTCTCTGCAAGCGCCTGAACCTGCGGCTCGCCCCCCTTGAAAGACTCCAGGGATATTTTGATAAATTGCTCCAGCAACTCCAGCAGATCCACCTCAGGCACCAGACTCATCTGGCTTGTGCTGCGGCTCTGCTCATGAGCGACAGGGGGCAATTGCATGATCAGGACAGCCAAGATCAACACAATATTGAGCATTTTTGGATCAGGGAGTTCTTCTGGTAGGCGATCGCCCCCAATTCTCCCTGGAACCTGAGCCTGTTGATCTGGGCTAGAAGACGAACTTCGTTCGCTGGGAAGGCGATCGATAGGTGGCTCCACCGGCTCTGGCTTGTGGAAACTTTGCTCTAGACAATATTCCTTCAGATCTTTTTCTAGCCAGACATCGGCATATTCTTCATGCCCGTAATGTAAGCGAGCCAGCCTTTGATATTCCAAGGAATCTTGAGCAATCAGCTTATAAGCTCGGTCGATCGCCACTCCCAGTTCTTGGCTGCGAGTTGATTCATCATCAGCGCTTCGGCTCTGGCTGAACTGATAATCGGGCGGCAGCAGAAATCCTTGGCTTTTGAAAAGCGCCAAGTCAGCCCTAAAGCTCTCGATCGCATCAGGCGACAGCCGACGATAGATGTTGTCTAATGTGGCCTCTAGAATGACCCCCCTGAGGTTCGGGTGATCTGCAATTTTCTGCAAAATCCATCGCGAACGACTCCTAGCTCCCGCGATAATCTCAGAGGAACCCTTGTTGGCATAAAGGTAGTACAGAATACTAAAGCTGACAACGAAAGAGATGCTGCTCACAGTTGGCTATAGGTCTGACCTTGCTTAGAGGAGACAATGGTTAATGAATTCCAACCCTATCTAGCTATCTCTACAGATTACACCCACGACTCGGTATCCCATATTACAGGCTATTCAGGCGCTACTGGCAATATTTTTGGGGAGAAAGGCGCTGAGTGCCCCTCCTAAAAATACAACCCATAGCGATCATCAGCAGCATTCCTCTTCATAACCCCTCACTTTGCAAAGTCTGGGCAAAGTCTGGGCAGCAAAACCGATGTAAACCCAAAATATCCACAATCCATAGCTCCATTTACAGAGCTAAGCCTCCAACAGCCCTACTTTGCCACAAATTAAGTAAATTTGAAACACTGACTTTAAATAAATACTGAAGCAGAAACATCTGAAACAGTCTCAATCCCCCCTTTATCTACAGATTTTGTCTGCTCTTGGGCGGCATCAACGTTATCCTCTGCTAGCGATTTAAAGAAAGTCCAGACTGCGGTGAGGAATTTCGACATTTCCTTCGGCTCCTCAATGTTCAAAGCGAGTTGAATGTCTTCAACATTGCGCCATAGCTTTTCGAGATCTTGAATCAGCAGCGTTGCCGACTCCAAATCCTTATTCTTCAAATAAGGATTAATCATGTTGATTAATTCGGCAAACTTAGTAGATTCTTCTGCCAAACGGCGTAACGAGTAGGGGCGATCGGCTTGAGAAACCAGTTCTTGCTTCGTTTTTGGCTCTTGCTTAGCCTTGGGGTTTAGCTCTTCTCTCGCTGCCTCAATCAGTACAGACTCTGTCCAAGCGTTGACACTCTGCTCTTTTAAGGTGGCTGCCAGGTAGATCGCTCGATGGGTTTCTGGCGTTGTCCGAAATAGATACTTACCTGGAAAAGGCTTAGCGGGTTCTTTCCCCAGCTTGCTACAAAACTCTAGATAGGCATCAATTGATTTGTGAAATTCCTGCTCAACCGCTTTAAAAGTCTCACCTTCAAAGGGAATTTCATCGGCAATATCAAGAACCTTACCGCACAGCTTGCCAGTTTCTTGATTAACATCAACCTTTGCCTTGTATCCTCTGTATTGCAGCATATTTCCTAGTTACTTAATGGGCTAATTCCAATCGAGATCAAGAAATATCGAATGTTCTCAATCATGTATTGGCTGACATAAACTTCGTCTTCTTGACAACACAAAACAACCACTCTGGGCCTATCTCCTTGCGTCACTGCAAAACAAACCCTTTCGTTGACTCTCATAACACTCGCTTCAGGACATTGTCGGAACCTGTCCATCAAGCTCAGTACATCAGACCAGGGAATATCCAGAGGGTATGGGTAATGAAAAATAGCGCGAAGAATCTCTCGATGCTCATTATCAAACTCAGGGTAGACGCACATTGAGGCTTACGAATGCTGAAATTTAGGGGCTAGATCGGTTGCCACATTGGCTTTATCCAAAGCGACGCACTGCGAAACCAACCGTGCTTGGGTTTCAAGCGCAGTTGAATCTACCGATCCGCACTAAACAACATATTCAGACGGATTGCCGTGCCTACCCAGAAGTTAACCCGCAAAAGACCCTCATATCGTAACTCGATATGTCATCCCTGCATCTAAAAAAACCGCATTCAGAGAAAACGCTCCGCAGGTAGATAGTGATGTTCGGGTAATAGTTTTTCATGGAGTAGGCGAAGCTTACTCTACAAAAAACCACTCCTTTCGAGTGCTATCCACAGGCCGAGCCTTCTCCTTGACTGCGATCGCTTTGATGCTAACGAACACATGATTTACCGACTGAGGATGCGCCTAAACCTTCAGCAACCCTGCAAAGATATCAATTCAAGATATCAATGTCAACTAGGGTTAGGTCAAATTCATAGAATTTTCATGATTTGCGGGTGACTGACGGAGAGATAAGTCGGAGAGATAAGCCCTGTATGTCCTTCAAAGACCGGAAATCAGACGCTGAGATGCTTACTCAAGGATGAAGCTCATCCAAAACTGTGGATTCCCAGGCAGCGATCGCCTTGACTCGTCACGTTCTGAGCCATTGCCTAATGATATCATTCAAAGATATTCATAAATTTAGGTTGCAAAATAGTCTTTTAGATTGTAATATCAAATTGTGATATTACAACACGGTCAACAGGTGAGGAGAAAGCAGATTAGCCTCTTGGTAAATCCTGGCTGAGGCATCTATCCACCCATCACTACGAGGTAAGCCATGTTTTTGACATCTAAGTTCCCGAAAACCGTTCAGATGTTTTCAATCCCTGCTCTTGGCAAGGTAGACCAAACGATCGCTGCTGCTACGGGCAGAGGCAGAATTAAATTTCAGGGATCGCTATGGGGTGCTGAGATTTGGCAATCTTCTGGCCGATCGGCAACGTCCAGAACGCTGCTGCCCAGCGAGCAAGTCTGGGTGATTGGGCGCATTGGGTTAACGCTTTTGGTGCAGCCCTATGTATCAGCCCCCTCTGAGTCTTTAGATCGATCTGAGGCGATCGCTTCCCATTAACAAACTGCTGTTTCTACTCTGAAACTTAAGGGTTGATTTCCTTCACACATGAGGGAAATTGACCCTTCTCACTCATTTTAAACGTCAACTCAGTTTAGAAGAGGGGCACCACATTACCCTCTTGAGCAAAACAAGTGAACAAAACAAGCCACAGATTCAAGTACGCCCCACCCTAAACTAGCGTTTGCCAAAATCGGAGTTCTTGATATGACGCTATCTCAAACGAAACCTGCCCAGATGTCTACTCAGCCCAATCGATCGCCCCAGCCCAGCTTAGACAACGAACTGTATGTTGCTAGTTTCACCCCAATTCCGTCTAATTCTGCTCTACCCCAAACGCCTCTATTGGAGTCCTATCGCGTCCGCAAAGTTACATTTGCGGTGCTGCTCACCCTAGCCTTTTTGGCATTGGTAACCGCATTGCTGATCTCACATATTGTCACTATCTATGAGGCAGTTGAGCAGCAAAAGCTAAGGTCATCCACCCTAGCGCAGCAACAAATCCATCAGACACAGCAGATCCTGGTGAGTCAGGTAGAGTCTTTAAAAAGTAGTACGGCATATGAGGGCTGTATTGAGGAGGCCAAGAGTCTGCTAGCCTCTCGACCCCAAGGCGCAATCTATGCGCGGACAACAACGGCTTTACGCGAGTGCCAAGCTCATCTGAGCTTACGGTGGATGAACCAGGCGCAAGAAGCCGCAGATCGAGGAGAGCTGCGCGGGGCAATTGCTTTAGCTCATCAAATAGAAGGCGACAAACAGCCTGAAGCCCAACAGAAAATTAAGGGCTGGACAGAGCAAATCATGCAGATGGCAGAGGAATCTTACAAGACTGGCCGGTTAAATAGTGCCCTAGAGATGGCTGGGGCGATTCGTCGCAGCAACCCGCTGTATGCGTTTAGTCAATCTAAAATCGAAAGTTGGAACCGTGAGTGGACAGCCAACACATCCAATTGGCAAGCTGCGAGTTTAGCAGTCAATGCCGACCAGCTAGAGACAGCACGCCTCTATGTACAGCAGATTACAGATCATCCCTACTGGCAGTCTTTAGCACAAGAGACTAAGACAAACATCGAGCAACGCCAAACAAGATATGAGCAAATTTATCAGGAGGCTCAGAGCAAACTAGCTCTGAATCAGTATAACCAGGCGATCGCGCTGGGTACTCAGCTGCCCAACACCATACCTTGGGTAACCCTCAAGCAAAGCCTCACAAAGCGTGCAGAGTCAGCCTGTCGTGGGGTGGCAATGCAAGCAGTTTTTCTAACTTGGAGTGCAGGCGTTGTTAGTGGCTGGCTGCTCTATAGCCAAGGGCGAAGAGCTTAATCTCAAGCCATTCAGTCATCACGATTCAGTCGATTGTTCTCTCGATCGGGATAACAAGCCATGCTTAGGAGCAAAAATCATCGCCAACACAAACACTAGCGTTTGCAGTACGACAATACAGCCTCCTGTTGAGCCATCAATGTGATAGCTAATGTAGGTACCCACCACGCTCGAAAACACACCAGAGGCGATCGCAATCCAGGTGATATGGTCAAAGCGATCGCTCAACAAATAGCCTACAGCTCCGGGCGTAATCAGCATTGCAACCACTAAGATAATGCCGACCGTTTGCAAAGCCGCAACAATAGTTAAGGACAGTAAGGTTAAGAAAGTGTAGTAGAGCGCTGTTACATTGAGTCCGATCGAGCGGGCATGAGTGGGATCAAAGCAGAACAGCAATAAATCTTTTCTGAGAACCAGGATAGTTACTAGCGTGATTACGCTCACGATAGCAGTTTGAATAATGTCGCGATCGGGAATTCCTAGCACGTTACCGAACAAAATATGCTGCAAATCGATATTGCTAGGGCTTTTAGAAACCAGGACTAAGCCGAGGGCAAAGAACCCAGTAAACACCAGTCCGATGACCGTATCTTCCTTGATACGCGTCTTAGATTTGATAAATCCGATCGCCAAAACAGAACTCAATCCAAACACAAAGGCACCAATGGCAAACGGAATATTGAGAATGTACGCAAGCACAACTCCAGGCATAACCGCATGGGAAACGGCATCGCCCATTAATGCCCAACCCTTGAGCGTCATATAACAAGACAAAACGGCGCAAACCAAACCCACCATAGCGCTGACAATCACCGCTTTTACCATAAACTCATACTGCAACGGAGCCACAAACCATTGCCAGACTGACTGCATATCCATAATTTTGATTGCCTATATTAGGTTGCTTATTCTTGAACTATCTCTCGACTAATCCAGCGATGGAATTTTTTGGGTAAGGTGCGCGTGCTACCCCCAAAAATATTCAATCCCTGCACTTTCCCGTATTGCTCGATTACCCCTATTGCTCGGTTAACCGATCGCCTAATGCTGTTTTTTGACTTGATGCGGCATCACGCCACCGAAAGTGCGGGTGAGATTTTCTTCTGTAAATACGTCTGCCGTAGAGCCGTAGGCCAAAATCGTTTTGTTGACTAATACCACCTGATCACAAAAGGTTTCGATAGACGAGAGATCGTGGGTCGAAATCAAAATCGTGTGCCCCTGCTCGCGCAGTTCCATGAGCAAATCGATCATTGCCTTTTCAGTTTTTACATCGACCCCTGTAAACGGCTCATCAAGCAACAAAATGCTGCCCTGCTGAGCCAGTGCCCGCGCCAAAAATGCTCGCTTTTTCTGTCCCCCTGAAAGCTCACCAATTTGCCGATCTTTAAACTCGCTCATTTGAACGCGTGCTAAGCTTTCGGCCACAATGCGGCGATCGATCGCACGAGGAATTCTCATCAGATTCAGATATCCGTAGCGTCCCATCATCACGACATCCGACACGCTAACCGGAAAGTTCCAATCGACTTCTTCTGACTGGGGCACATAGGCGATCAGGCTTTGCTTTTGCACCCGTCGCACAGGCAATCCGTTTACCAATATGCGCCCCGATTGCGGCGTGATAAACCCCATGATTGCCTTAAACAAAGTGGACTTGCCGCTGCCATTCATGCCCACTAAGCCGTTAATAGAGCCAGGCGAAAGCTGTACGGTTGCATTGTGCAACGCAATCTTGCCATTGTAGGCAACCGTGAGATTTTCAACATCAATACTGACCGATTTCATAATTTCTCTCTTTATTTTGATCGCTCTTTAATTCTGATCAAGGCTTGTCCTGTAGCCCATTCACCAGCGTAGTCACGTTGTACTCCAATAGCTTGAGATAGGTGGGTGCGACACCATTTGCATCGGACAGAGAGTCTACATAAAAGACTCCGCCGTACTTGGCATTGGTTTCATTGGCAACCTGTTTCTGAGCATTGTCATTCACGGTGCTTTCGCAAAACACCGCCGGAACCTGATTGGCTTTTACCTCATCCACCACTCGACTAATTTGTTGCGGCGTGCCTTCTTGGTCAGAGTTGACTGCCCAGAGATAAAGCTCTTTCATGCCATAATCGCGGGTCAGATACGAAAAAGCACCTTCACAAGTGACCATATAGCGTTGGTTCTCTGGCAGCACAGCGAGATCTTTCTTTAACGTTTGGTCGATCGCTCGAATTTGTTCGCTGTAGGCCAAAGCATTGGCATTGTAGGCGGCAGTATTTGCCGGATCAAGTTCGACTAAGGCTTTACGAATGTTCTCCACATAGATCAGCGCATTTTGAGGCGACATCCAGGCGTGAGGGTTGGGCTTGCTCTGATACGCGCCTTCGGCAATGGGCATGGGCTGAATGCCGACCGTTAACGTAACGTGAGGGACGTTTTGAGCACTGCCATAAAATCGGTCAGCCCATCGCTCTAGCCCTAATCCATTATCGAGGATTAAATCTACACTTTGCACTTTCACCAAGTCGCTAGGGGTCGGCTCGTAGTCGTGAATTTCTGCCCCTGGCTTGGTCAAAGACTCTACGATCGCTTTATCGCCCGCCACATTTTGCGCCATATCGGCCAGCACCGTAAATGTCGTCAAAATCACCTTTTTTCCAGGCTGAGCTGAATTTTCAACGGGCTGGGGGGCACATCCGCTTAACCAGAGTCCGAGCAGCAGTCCAGAAAAACCGATGCGAAAACCGTTCGGGATGGGAAGCCAGCGTTGGCTAGGGGGGTACTTCATACGTTATTTTTTACTGCTTTTCATAATCTTTTCATTTTCCAGGTATAGCATGATGCAGCAAAAAATGAAGAGATTATGAAAATTGTTCATAGACTCTGATCCTATTTGCAGGACTAAGCTAATTGCTGAGCCTGATTGCCTATTCAGCCTCTCGTCAAACTGGCTAGCGCTTTGCATTGTAGAAGAAAGGAAAGCTTTGTCCCTCTTTCCCATTAGGTAAAGTTCAGCCTCACGACAAATCTGGGTAGAGAGAGCGAATTTAATAAAATCTCCTTTTTTCTAGCGCAGCGGCGCGATCGCACAGAGATTGAGGGGGATCTGAAACGTTTCGCTACCCATAGTTGAACTTTCAACCATCCTCTTAGAAATCTGCCTTAATCCGGTAGGCACCTCCTTTCCAGCAGTGACTTAAGAACTGAGATTTTTGAATTTCAACGAAATTTTGTCTACACTCATTCCTATTGGGAAAGAAACCGCTATAACCGAGGACATTGGTAAGTATCTATGGACAACTTTGTTTTTCAGAACACCGTCAAAATTCTGTTTGGCAAAGGTCAGATTGCTAATATTGCTCAGGAGATTCCTTCTGACGCCAAAATCCTCATCACCTATGGCGGAGGCAGCATCAAAGCCAACGGGGTTTATGACCAAGTGAAGCAGGCTTTGGCCGGACGAGCTGTGCATGAATTTGGCGGTATTGAACCCAACCCTCAACTCGAAACCTTGATGCGTGCCGTTGAGATGATTCGCGCCGAGGGCATTAATTTCTTGCTGGCCGTTGGGGGCGGTTCGGTTCTAGATGGCACCAAGTTTATTGCAGCCGCCGTCGATTTTGAGGGTGACCCTTGGGATATTTTGGCTAAGCAGGCTCCTGTGCATAGCGCCCTGCCCATCGGAGCGATCATGACGCTGCCAGCGACAGGTTCCGAGATGAATGCCTTTTTTGTGATAACAAAAGCCGCAACCCAGGAAAAGCTAGGGGGAATGTGTGCGTTCACCTACCCTCAGTTTTCAGTTCTCGATCCGACTACGACTTTCTCACTGCCCGATCGCCAAATTGGGAATGGTATTGTTGATGCATTTACCCACACGGTCGAACAGTATCTAACCTATCCGGTGAATGCGCCGCTCCAAGACCGAATGGCGGAATCCATTCTGCAAACGCTGATTGAGGAAGGGCCTAAAACCTTGGCTCATCCCTCAGACTACGACGCTCGGGCGAATGTCGTTTGGTGTGCGACGATGGCGCTGAATGGGCTGATTGGTGTGGGCGTGCCGCAAGATTGGTCAACCCACATGGTCGGGCATGAGCTAACGGCGCTGTATGGGTTGGATCACGCCCAGTCTTTGGCTGTGGTACTGCCCAGCATCCTGTCGTTAAAGCGAGATGTCAAGCGCGAAAAGCTGTTGCAGTATGCAGCAAGAGTTTGGGGCGTGACTCAGGGCAGCGAAGAAGAGCGGATTCAGGCGGCGATCGACAAAACGCGATCGTTCTTTGAATCGGTGGGTGTGCCGACCCATCTGTCAGATTACAAGGTAGGTGAAGAGGCGGTTTCTTCTGTGCCGCAGCACATGAGCGATCGGGGCGAAGTCAAACTGGGCGAACAGGGTGACATTGACCTAGACGCAGTTGGCAAAGTCCTAGCTCTGAGCCTATAGAGCGCAAACGGTTTTGTGGGCTGCGCATAGCGCAGCCCACAAAATCAACTTTTTAGAGAATGCGCTACTTGGATTGCTTTACCTGCGATTCCAAAATCGCTCCGTAGAGCGGACTCGATCGCATCAACTCCTCATGGGTGCCTTGAGCCACTAAGCGACCTTTGTCTACTAAAAGAATCCGATCGGCATTCTGAACGGTACTAATGCGCTGAGCCACCACAAAAGTGGTACAGGCTTTTTGGTGCATTAAGCCATCTAGAGCTGCCTGAATTTGGACAGCAGTTTGAGCATCAACGGCAGAAGTACTGTCATCCAGAATCAAAATGCTGTAGTCGGTGAGTAACGTGCGGGCGATCGCAATCCGCTGCTTTTGCCCACCCGACAGCCCAACACCCCGCTCACCGACCAGTGTCTCGTAGCCCTCAGGCAAACCGATAATAAAGTCATGCATTTGCGCTGCCTTTGCCGCCTCAATCACTTGATCGAGCGTCGCGTTGGGCTTGGCATAGGCGATATTTTCCCGCAGGGTACCAGAGAACAGCGTCGTTTCTTGAAATACAATGCCGATGCGCGATCGCAAGCTGGCTAGCGTGAAATCTCGTACATCTCGCCCATCAATGCGAACAGCGCCTGCCGTGACATCATAAAACCGAGGAATCAGGTTCATGATGCTGCTTTTCCCAGAGGCCGTCATGCCCAACACGGCAATTAACTCTCGTGGCTTCGTTTCAAACGACACGCCTGAGATCGTTTCTGTCTGGGCACCCGGATAGCGAAAAGAAACATTCTCAAAGGTGATTCTGCCCACACAAGCTTGAAAGGGAACGGCATTGGAGCGATCGCGGATTTCAATTTCGGCATCGACTACCTCATAGACCCGCTCGGCAGAGGCCGCCGCTTGGGCGATCGCAGGAGCCGCAAACCCAATTAGCAAGACAGGCTGGAGAATCAACAGCAGGTAGGAGTTAAACGCGACCAGTTCACCAACTGAGAATCTATTGCCAATTACTTCACTGCCCCCATAGCCAAATACGGCCAGCGTTACCAAATTACTCAGCAAAAAGATAAAAGGAAAGGTGCTCCGGATGGCGCGAATAGTTTTCATATTCGCCGCTACGAGGGTATCATTCATAGCGGTATAGCGTCTTGCTTCAGCCGACTCGCGCACAAAGGCTTTAACCACTCGAATACCGATCAGATTCTCTTGCAAGACAGCATTTAGATCGCTAAGCTGCTCTTGTACCCGACGAAACAGTTCACCATTTTGGGTAAAGAATCGTGCCAATAGCCATCCATTCATCGGAATCACAGTCAGTGTGATTAGCGCAAGCTGCCAATTCATAATCAGGAGAACGATCGCAATACTGATCAGAGTGACGATCGCACTAATGACCTGAATCAAATTTGTACCCACAAAGGTGCGAATCTGCTCAATATCGCTAGTGACGCGAGTGAGGAGCTGTGAGGTCTGAGCCTGATCGTGATAGCTAAAGCTGAGGTTTTGAATTTTGCTAAAAATCCGGTTGCGCAGATCGTACGCCACACCCTGCGAAGCGGCCTCTGCCCAGAAGCTTTGCCCAAAGTTAAATAACCCACGGGCGATCGCTGCTATGACCATTGCCCCGGCGCTGTACAAAACAATGTCCAAATCCTGCTTGGCAATGCCTTGGTCAATGCCCCAGCGAAAGAGCTGCGGGGTAACGGCATTGGCAATCGTTAGCAAAAGCAAGCTTAGCAACGCACCCAGAGAAAGCCATCGGTAGGCATTCAGGCTTGCTAGCACGCGCTGGAGCGATCGCATGGATGAGTCTTGGGGTTCAGCCTGATTTACCACAATTCAGCCCTTTGTTTTTGGAAAGTTGCCCTTAAATAAGCCTATCTTTAGAGCAGTATATCGGGAACTGATGAGGGGTGCAGATGAATGGATACGCGATCGCGCATTGAGGATAGTAGAAATTTATTGGCTTCAAGGTTGAGAAGTTTATTACAAGATGAAAGATATGATTAAATCTAATGGAGCATTTTTAGATCAAACGAACGTGAAATTTTCTAGAAGTGTTTGGGAAAGTTTTTTGGCTCTAGGAGTCGTTCAATGGCGTTAGGTTCTAACTTGCAAAGAGTCTTATTAGAATTGCTTTCAGATCTGGAGTTTAAATTAACTAATCCATCTCATAGCAAGGTTCAAAAATGGAGAAAACGGTACTTAAAATTTATGCAAATCGGTTTCAAGAATCAGTTCTACATGGGTCAGGATATTTATATCAGAAATAGAGGAAATCTAACTCTTGGCGATCGCTGCTCTTTGGGAAGTTTTACGCGTATCTGGAACTATGCTCCCATTAAAATAGGCGATGATTTTATGTCAGCAGGCAATTTGACTTTAAATTCGGGCACTCACGATCCCATAGATTTGCAGCCTAAAGGTAGCGAAATTAATATTGGCTCTCGCGTTTGGTGTGGAGTAAACGTTACTATTATTGCCGGAATTACAGTAGGTGATGATGTTGTGATTGGCGCAGGTAGCTTAGTGATTAACGATATTCCTAGTGGGTGCGTTGTAGCGGGTGTTCCTGCAAAAAAGATTAGAGATATTGATCGAACCGGAATTCAAATTTGGCAGCCCTTTGCAACGACAAACTAATGTCGTGACCAAAGCAGAATTGAATTTTAGAGTCGCTTAAATTAAGCGGTTCACAAACCATCCCAATCCTAACCCGACCCAGGAAGTGATCATGAGTATCCCAAAGGACTGAGCCACCCCGAAGTTACTTTGGCGCAGCTCTAACCTGACCAAAGCTTCGGCTGAGAGAATGGCAACAATCTTCAGAAAAATATGCAGCCAGAGCAGCACAACAGAAACTAGAGCCGCAGCGATCGCCATTACAGCAAAGGCAAATACATCTGACCTCAGCCCATTCGAGAGCCACCATTCCCTGTTGAACCGAGGATGGGCAAACACAATCGTTACGAGAAACACTGTAGCGATCGCAATTTCCCAGCTTAGCCAGACATTAGGAAGTTCTGCTAGAAACATTCCTAAAATTGCGTAGGCAGACAAAAGTAATGCGAGGGTAGCCCAAGGAAGCTGTTTCCCTGGTGCGCGGACGGAGATAGGCAAGATATTAGACAGCATAATAGAGATTTTCCTTATTCTTTAGAATCGTTTAGAGGCATGATCAAAAGGTCAACTCTGATTCACCCATAGCCACAATCAGAATAGGAATCCTTGAGAGAACAAAATAAATATAGAGAAGCAGACCAATAATTAAGCTCTACAACGTTCACAAGCAGCTTGCGAACCAGGGTAGAATCCCGTTTACACCTTGTGCAGGGATCGCTTATATCCTAACAAAAGTTGCTGGCAGGCCAGCCTTAGAGTCCCCTCTGCACCCCAACCCCGATGAGAGGTCGAGATCACGGAATTGGGTTGGGCGATCTTTGGCATAGCGGAACGAGGCTAACAATTTGCAGTCAGGATGGGAGGCGCACCTTGGGGGGATGGCAAGATGCAGGTCAGGATTCAGGTCAATTGCTTTAGGCGATAGCCCAAGCCCTCACAGTTTCAAGCAAATCAGCCAGTGCGTTAGCCGCTCTCAGTTTTTGCCGTAAGGTGCGAATATGGGTTTTCAAAGGCGATCGCCAACGGGGTCTTGGGCTGCACATTTGCGATCGCCTGATCCGACGATTTAGCGCTTGACAAATGGTGAGTCCCCTTCCAGAAAATTTTGGCTCTGAAACTCCCAAGCCTTTCCAGGCGCGATCGCCTTGGCTTAGTCCCTCACGGCGGCGGCCTTGAACCGCAATAAATATTTGGGATTGTGTAATATATAGAGCTAACTTGCTAAGCTTATATTTCAGGAGTTATTGTCCAGAGTACCTGTACATTAACTGTTCCCGCTATCCAACCTCTTACTACCTTAGCCGCACCTGATGGGTTTCTGGAAAAGCTTATTTAGCACTTCTGATGCCGCTGCCTTGCCCAAGACACCCGATGCGGATAGTCAATCTGCTCAGGGCGTAATGGTAGGCAACTCTCGCATTTTTTTTAGCACCGATCGCGAGATCGATCTCTATGAGCTAGAGGAACTCTGCGACGCAGTGGGTTGGTCACGTCGTCCATTAAGAAAAGTAAAGAAAGCGATCCAACACAGCTTTTTGGTCGTTTCCATGTGGGAGCAGCGAGGTGCAAGTAAGCGGCTCGTAGGCTTCTCTCGCGCCACCTCTGACCATGCTTTCAACGCCACGATCTGGGATGTGGTGATTCATCCAGATTTTCAAAGTCAGGGGTTGGGCAAAGCTCTCATGCGCCAGATGATCAAGAAGCTGCGCAGTGAGGACATCAGCAACATCACGCTGTTTGCCGACCCGCAGGTGGTGGACTTTTATCGGCGCTTAGGGTTTATGCAAGATCCAGAAGGGATCAAAGGCATGTTTTGGTACCCAGACTAGCCCCAAGGTCTGCCTTGAGTCTCGGTGCGCTGGTTTCCTGAGGCGTCATGTGAATCTCTGGTTTAGAGCGATCGCCTCACCTATGAGCCTTACCTAAAGCGAGTTTGCAACTGCGTGGCTTGCTCAATCCATTGGGCAACTTCGTTAAACCCAGGACAAAGATCCTGCCGCTGCATCGTCGCAATTTGCAGCTTGAGAATCTGCTGATGTAACCGCCCAATCGGTGCCTGAGCCAGCTGTATGGGCGAACTAATCCCCGCATGCAGCAGCAAGCCGCAATATTGGCATCCCACCGTTGGAATACAGGCAAGTTGAGCCAGCGCCACCCATTTATTCACCCGCTGGAGGTGGGTTTGGATTTCAGAGGCCAAAATTTGCCGCTGATCTGGCGTTTGCGTCTTTTGCAACAGCTGAAACGTGGTGTGAATACCGCAACCCACTAGGCTTGCTTCATCTTGGGGGCTGATCCCCGGAAGTTGAGCGATCGCCCAGTTGCTGGGTTTCAAAGAAGCCGTTCCCGGTCGAGGCGTGCCCATAGCTTGTGAGGTGAGGTGACTGTGAGGTGAGGTGAGCGTGAGAGGCTATAGCCTAACAACTGCTGGCGGATTCTGCCGACTCGGTAGTGTCTCAAAAAATCAACAACAGGTCTACCCTGATTTACGGCAAGCTTTACTGGGGTCGGTCATCCAGCACAACTCGCAGAGAGAAAGAAGAACGGCGATTAGCCACCACATCAAGCTGGTAATCTCCGGGGTCGAAGATGCGCCCTGACCAATTGCTCACCCCACTTCCCCCTTCGACCAATTCGCCATTGGGATAGCGCACATTAAGCGAAACGCGCCCCTTCAAAACCTCAGCGCTGAGAACCTGTCCGGGCTGCACATTAACAAGATAACGCTTCGTCACCGTTTCACTGGCTCGATCTGAAAACTCCAGCGGACTACCCACAGATACAGGTAAGGGGGCCGTTTCAACTTGCGGCTCAGTAGGCGGCAACGTATCAATAG
Organism: Oscillatoriophycideae cyanobacterium NC_groundwater_1537_Pr4_S-0.65um_50_18; assembly: GCA_016208305.1. GTDB lineage: Bacteria > Cyanobacteriota > Cyanobacteriia > Elainellales > Elainellaceae > Drouetiella. Next base: position 1,040,694 of record JACQYI010000006.1, read on the forward strand.
GGTCAGGCGATTCGGGCGGAGGGGATTCGGGCGAGGGCGTAGGCGCAGCCTGAAGATTGAGATTAAGCCGGAAATCGCTTTCGGGCAGACCTTTAACAGGACTCAGACGCACCACATAATCTCCGGTATAGGTCAGCTCTCCTTGCCAAGCAGGAATGCGATCGACAATCGGTTCTCGGTTGGGAGCCAGCACCGTTAACAGCACTCCTTCGCCTTCCAGAGAGGCATTCAGCGTTTGCCCTTGCTCAGCCGGAATCACGTAGGCAATCGTCTCATTCGATCGCAAGTTGCCTTCAAAAGTCTTTGTTTCGCTATTGGGTAGCAAAATTCCTTCTAGCCGCTGACTATATTCTGTCGGTTCTGTGGGCGTTGGGGTCGGTGTTGGCGTAGGGCTAGGGCTGGAGGTGGGAGTCGGCGTTGGCGTCAGAGACACGGTCGGGGTGGGGGTGGGACTAGCCTCAATCTGATTGGCATTCCGCAAGGCGCTGACGATCGCCCAACTCGCGATTCCGGCAACCACTGCCACCCCCAGAGCCGTGAGGATGATAGCGAGCGGGTTATCCCACCCTGAAGCAGGCGTAGAGATCGAAGGAGAAGACCGTCGAGGCGTACTGACCCGTGGGCTGGCTTCGGGAGCCGGACGACCGACAGCCATCGTCCGCATATGGGAAACATCGGGGGCAGGAGCCGCTGCCACCGGAGGCACCAGAATGCCGGGAGCGCCCAAGGGCTGAGTGGGATCAGGGATTTCGGTGGCTGTTTGCAGCGCCTGTGCCACCTCTGCGGCCGAGGCATAGCGATCGCTAGGACGATAGCTCAGCATTCGGTCTAAAACTTGGGCAAACCCCGGACTCAGTTTTGCCCAGCGCTGCCAGTTCCAAGTCAGACTGCGATCGTCATAGAGCGACTGTGGCTCTTGTCCGGTCAGCAGCACCAGCGCCGTGACCGCCAGCGCATAGAGATCGCTGCTAGGGTAGGCGCGCCCGGTCTGCATTTGCTCGCTAGGAGCATAGCCAAATTTGCCCACGGTGGTCGGTTCAGCAGCCGTTTCAGGCGACTGTACCTTTGTGGCAATTTCTTTGACCACGCCAAAGTCAATCAGTACGGGCAAATTGTCGGGCTGCCGCAAAATAATGTTGTCTGGGGCAATGTCTCGGTGAATGATGCCCTTGCCGTGAATGTGATGCAAAATCGGCAGAATCTGCCGAATCATCTGAAGCATCTCGGCTTCTGAAAATGTGAGGTTTTTAGCTTTGCGCTCGTTCAGCAACAGCCGAAACGTTTTGCCCTCGACATAATCCTGCACCAAAAACAGCCGCTGATTTTCCTCAAAGGTGGCGCGAAACTGCGGAATCTGCGGGTGCTGAATCTGGTAAAGAATAGCGGCTTCGCGCTGAAATAGCTCTTTTGCCTTAGTCAGAGCATAGGCGCTACCCTGAGGCGGAATAAATTCTTTGAGGGCACAACGCTCGTTAAAGCGCCCCTGATCTTCTGCCAAATAGGTGCGCCCAAACCCACCCTGTCCCAGAATGCTGAGAACACGGTAGCGGTTCTGCAAGATAGTCCCCAACGAAATAGAAGGTTGCATGGCAGAATAATCGACTTCAATCACAGATAACGACACCACAAAAGCTCTTTTAGTCAAGCTTGACGCCTAACTCAGAGAATTTCCGAGCGCCACGGGGGCTTGTACAACTCAAGGGGTAATGGCCTAACTTTGTCTGTCTATTTTCTTCAAGGGAGGGCACCACGACCCTGCTTTAAACATAAATGACAGATTTAAAGCATCACCGCATCCACTCTGGGAGCAAAGATTTCTCAAGCTTGATCGAATCGCAGACTCAATCAAACACCTCATAATAGCAAGGAATGATCAGGGGAAATGCCCCTCTTATGCCAGAGGAATTTTAGGCTACGCCCTTGGAAATTGGAGCAAGCCGATCGCTCAACCCCTCTCTCGTTGATGCTGCAAATGCAATCAATGCCGCGAATTCATTCAATGCCGCGAATTCGGAAGAGCAGCAGTTGCGTCACCTGCGCCGGATTAAAGTTGTCGTCGCTGATCAGCAGCAGACTGCGGCTGCCGTCAGCAAGGCGCGGCCCGATCGCCATGCCTTCTAGATTATCCAGCGGTATATTCAGGTCTCGGAGATTTAGCAGCGATCGCTTATAGATCGGTGCAATCCTAGAAATATCTCCCTTGAGCGTATCCACTCCGGTAATGTCAGTAGCAACTCCAGTAGCCAACTGAAACAAATGGGCATTCGTTCCGGCCAGTTCACCATACGATCGCTCTAGACTCAAGAAATGCCCCCCTTGATCGAGGGTCAGGAGTTCGGTTAAGCCATTGGTGGTGCCCTCAAGAGCAGGTTCTACGAGATAGAGATGCTCAGCCAGCAGCGTGGTTTGGCGATCGCCCACCAGGTAATGCAAAAAGCGCACAGGCAGCGGCTTTACCCCAGAGACATCTGGCGCATCAGGCAGATCTTGCTGCAAAGCAGACTCGGTAGCGGAAAAGACCCGAAACGGCTCCAATTGACCGCCCGCCGAGCCGCTGGCATTCAACGTCAGCGATTCAAACCCAAGGTTGTCTTGCACGCCAACTGGCTGATCGGTTCCCGGCAAAAACCGCTGAGGAATGGGCAGACGGCTCAGCCAGCGCCCGGTTTCCAGGTCAAATTCATCAATAAAGGGAGGAATGCCGTCACGGCTGACGCCTTCGCTAGAGATCAGCAACGTCTGACGCGGAGAGATAGCAATGCCTTCGGCATCGATCGTGCCGCTGGCGTAGGGCAATCCGTCTTCTGCGGTCAGCGTCGTAACTTTTTCGATTTCGAGATTCTCGATCTGCATCGCGCCATCAGAGCCAGCCGCTTGCAGACTCAGCTTGAGGGTGTAAAAGCGAGCAGGTGCCTTTTCGCTTCTGTCATCTGAGATGGCATAAAAGCGATCGCGCTGGCGATCGTAGGTAATGCCCGACAGCCCGCCCACTGGCGTTTCTTCAAAGGTGAGCTTTGGCAGGCGGTATTCATCTAAGAAGTCAACCGAGAGGTTGAGAAACAGCCGATCTTCAGCCTTAACCTGCGGCAGGTTACAGCCAGTAAGGCTCAGCAGCAGCGGAGCCAAAAGAATCAGCAGCCAAGGGCGATCGAGGGCAAAAAACTGGCGCAGCTTATTCATCGCTTGCAGGGTAATGAGCGGATAGGGGAGCCGCAAGCTGCCATCTTGACGCTCTACAGGTTTTGGTGCGTGTAAGCATGTTGCTTCACGTTGTCTTCGGTCTTGATGATGCGCTCAGAGTTTAAGACGCGCTTGCGCTCGGTAGAAAAGTTCAGGTCTGTTTTGGTCGTCCCCTGCGGAATATGGCTAGTAGCAATGGGACGGCTCTTATAGGTGCGGGCAGCCGCGATCGCCCGAAAGGCAAAGTCATCGCAAAACTGTGTTTCAGGCGGAAAGTCAGGCGGCAGCTGCGGCGCTTCGCCCTGCAAGATGGTGCCGAGGGTCGTGCCGCAAGCACAGGAATAGGAGGTGGTAATGCCCTGTACGATCGCCTCTAGCGCCGCAGAGGGAATCGGCTCTATCACTTTGACTTCATGTACCTCACCATCGCCTTTGATAAAGCAGGTGGCTAGACCCACCACGATGTAATCATCGGCGGACAGTTCAGGCGCATTGGGGTAGGCGATCGTCATAGCGTTTTAACCAGGATGTTTCTGCATTCTACCCTGTTCTGCTGCGGCTTCACTTGACGCCGCTACCCAACAAAAACAAACCCAGCATCGTCACACTATTCCACAGGCTATGGAGCAGCATGGGTGCCAGCAGCCCTCGCGATCGCGTGTAGACAAAGCCCAGCACCGAGCCTAAAACCGTGAGCGGCAGCACTTCCGAGAGGCTAAGGTGAGCCGTGGCAAAAATGAGAGCGCTCAGACCAATTGCCCCGCTCACAGGCATATACCGCGTCAGGGAGGGCAACAAAAAGCCGCGAAAAAAGATTTCCTCAAACACGGGAGCCGCGATCGCAGCCGTAAAGAAGAATAGGCTGAGGGCGATCGGGTCGCCTTCTTCTAACACGATTTGCAGCAGCGGATTGCTGCCGCCCTGCCCCTGCCAAATCTGCTGGTTGAGAATGGAAATCACCAGCATCAGCGGCAAAGCTACAAAATAGCCGCCCACGCCCCAGATGAGCCAGCTCCGTTTTCCGGTTGGGCGAAACCAGCCTTCGGGTAAAGGAAAGAACGACCGGATCGAGAAATACAGCACCGCTAAGCCAGAACTCGCCATCAGCAGATAGTAGGTGAGCGTATAGGCGGCACGCGCACGAATGCCAAAAGCCGCAAAGCTAATGCCAGAAGCCCCCACCACCAGGGGAATCACAATTTGCCCCATGAAGAAAAAGCCGACTATTAGCACCTGCAAAATCATCTCCCAAGACCAGGGGACGTCCCAGGTGAGGTTTTCTGGCGCAACCGCCCGACTGCGGAAGGCGCGAATGCCCAGAACCACCAGCAAAATGAGTCCTGCAATTCCGCCGATCGCAGGTAGAGTGCCGACCAGCGCCAGCTTAATGAGCGTCTGCTGTGCCACTTCTTGTTCAGCAGCTTTCAGCGTTGTCAACACATCCGATCGCTGCTGCAATTCATACAGCCGCGACAGGCTCTTGTAGCGAAACCAACCCTCCAGATTTTTTTGAATCAGCGGCTCGGCATCTGGCAGCAGCCGAGGCGGATCGCTCCACATGCCGTTTAGCACTTTGGCTGTTGCAGACAAAGGCTGGACTTCGGGGCGATCGCCCAAGCGATTCACTAACTCTGTCCAGGTGGTTAGCGCCGCCGCAGTCTTGTCTTGCTGCGCTTGCAAAATACCCATCCGCAAATCAAGCTGATTGATTAAGTCACGCTGCTGCTGAATGGCAGTTTTGAGCTGCTGCTGCGGCTCCGTAATTCTTTTAGACCGATTGGGCAGCGGGGTAGCGGTGACCGGAGCCGGATCAGGCTTGAACTGCTGCAACCGCGTTTCAAACTGCTTCAGGTTTGTCGCTGCGGACTGCCGCACTTTCTGGTACTGCTTCAGGGCTTCACCTAGGGGATCATTGCCCAGGAGCGCCTTGTAGGTGTCGGCTCGATCCGCTGCGGTATTGCCGTCCTCTGATCCTTCGCCCAATTCTGTGGCGTGAAGCAGCAAGTCAGTTTGGTATAGCTCTAGGCGATCGGTTATCTGAGGTTCGCCCAGGCTGCCTAGCAGTGAGGTACCCAACAGCGCTATCACAACCAAAGTGATTGCCCCAAGAATTAACCGTCTAATCGTCTGTCCAGTCATCCCGTTTCCCACAAAGTTTCGTCACTACTTAGTCTGGCTATGAAATCTTAGTCTGGCTATGAAATCTTAATCTGGCTATGAAATCTGGCTGTGAAATCTGGCTATCCATCATAGGCTGGCAGAGGCGAAGCTGATAGAGATGCCCTTCGTAGCTATCCGTCGCGATCGCCTTAAACCGATCTGTTTGGCATTATCGCTTGGAAGGCTGCGATTGTGCGAGGGCTGTCTGGGCACTGAGAAATACCGATCTCTCATAGGACGAGTATGGGGTGCAAGTATGAGGATTGGGATCAGGTGCGGTAAAATGCTGAGGAATTTACTGCCAATATTCACAACATCCCACTGCATTCAACCGATCGGGAGGACAAAGCCCTGGTTACTCGCGTTATTATTGTGCGTCATGGTGAAAGCACCTTTAATGTCCAGCGTCGAGTGCAGGGGCACTGCGATCAGTCTAATCTGACTGAGACAGGACAAGCAGGAGCAACCCAAGTTGGGATTGCCCTCAAAGATTTGTCGTTTGCTGCCGCCTACGGTAGCCCCTTGCAGCGAGCCAAAGAAACCGCAGAGTTGATCTTGGCGCAGTTAAGGCAGCCGCCCAAGCTTCAGCTCAAAGATACGCTGAAGGAAATTAATCTGCTGGAGTGGGAAGGGCTGACTTTTGAGGAAGTAGAGCAGCAGTTTCCCGAAAAGTATCGCTGCTGGAGCGATCGCCCTCACGAACTCACCATGCGCACAGCCGAGGGCAGAGAGATTAATCCCATCGTTGAGTTACAGGAGCAGGCTCGCCAGTTTTGGCAGTCGGTGTTGCCCCACCACGCCAACCAGACGATTTTGGTGGTTGCCCATAGCGGTATCAATCGCTGCCTCATCAGCACGGCCTTAGGGATGGGCGTCGAGCAGTACGGACTGCTCTATCAGTCGAACTGTGGCATCAGCGTTCTCAACTTCTCCGGTGGTTTGGGCGAACTGGTGCAGCTTGAGTCGATGAACCTGACAGGGCACCTAGGCCAGCCCTTGCCGAAGCCCCGTAAAACCTCCGCTATTCGGATGCTGCTGGTGCGGCATGGCGAAACGGACTGGAACCGGGAGAAACGCTTTCAGGGGCAAATTGATGTGCCGTTAAACGAACAGGGCAAGGTTCAGGCACAGCAGGCTTCAGAGTTTTTGCAGTCAGTGGCGATCGATCGCGCGGTCACTAGCCCCATGCTGCGTCCCAAGCAGACTGCCGAAGCCATTCTGCAATACCACCCAGGGCTAACGCTAGAGCTAGAGCCAGAGCTTCAGGAGATTAGCCACGGTCTGTGGGAAGGCAAGCTAGAGGAAGAGATTGAGCAAGGCTATCCAGGGTTGCTTAAGCAGTGGCAGGACTATCCGGCGACGGTGCAAATGCCAGAAGGCGAAAATCTTCAGCAGGTTTGGCAACGCGCCACGGCAGCCTGGGATGCGATCGTGGCTTCTACACCTGTTGGAACGGGCGATCGTCCCACAACTGTCCTAGTAGTGGCGCATGATGCGGTCAATAAAGCCATCCTCTGCCATGTGGTGGGTCAAGGGCCAGAGAATTTCTGGACGTTTAAGCAGGGGAACGGAGCCGTTAGCGTGATTGACTATGCACAAAGGCCAACAACGTCAAGTGACACAGACGTTACCCCAAAAGCGCTGCTGCAAGCGATGAATATTACCACGCATTTGGGCGGGGTATTGGACAAGACAGCGGCAGGCGCGCTTTAGACCATACCGGATTCGGTACTGATAAGAGGATGATAGTGGGATGCAGCGATAGATACAAACGGCATCCCGTTATTTTGTCTATGGAGCCGTTAGCCCTCTGTCTCTTTCCCCAAAGCGATTGCGTTGCCAGATTGAAATTCCTGTCGATCGCTTCATCCGATTGCATCATCGGGCTGTCATCGATTTGAAATTTAAAGCGATCGCCCCCACAATTCCGCAACCCAACGGTAGGGGCGCGGCATTCGGCAGACCATTCTAGGGGTAAATCCAATAGGTTTTGCCCGAATGCCACGCCCGGTTCGGATCAATGCATCGATTCTTCCCCAAATGCCACGCCCGGTTCAGATCAATGCATCGGTTCTTCCCCAAATGCCACGCCCGGCTCGGAGGTATCGGTGGGGGTTGGGCGTGGCATTGGAACAGAGGTTTCTGGTAGGGATTTCTGCATCTTGATCCAATGCCGCGCCCCTACGGGGTGGATCGATTAATACCAAAATGCCATGAACAGGGTTGGGCATCACCACCAGGCATCTAATTGCAGATGCGAATAGTGAAGTGATTCAACTCTTTCAGTCGGTAGATGAGCAATTGGGGAAGGTCACGGCTCTTGTCAACAATGCTGGCATTCTAGAGCCGCAAATGCGAGTTAAAGAGGCAGATAAACCCATGCGGGTCAAAGATTTTACCATGTTGGGTCAACAGCCCAGCGTTGTAAATAACTCAGGGGTGTAGACCACAAAACCTTGATTTGCGAGCTACTAAAACTATTAAGAATTTCCTAGTCAAAAGTCGTCGTTCGGATGTCAGCAGATAAACTGACATCCAAACAGTTCTGTACAGTTCTGTCTAGGTGAGGCGAATTGTCCCCTATCCACTCGTCATCAATGCACTAGCATCTCCGGCGCAAATCACTGCGCACAGGAGCCACGACTCACGCCTGCAAAAAAGCATGCATGCCAGATATTGACTGAAGGGAGCAGATTTTGAACAACCGCAGACAAACGTTAACGATCGCCACCTTAACCTTTATTTTGATCGTTTTTGGGGCACGCTTGAGTGTGGCTCAAATGGACAACAGGACAGTAACGATCGACACAGGCCGCCTCAAAGGAGCCATAGCCCATCAGGTTCTGTCCTTCAAAGGTATTCCCTACGCTGCGCCCCCTGTGGGAGAACTGCGCTGGCGATCGCCCCAACCTGCTGCACCCTGGCAAGGAGTCCGTTCCGCTACGGCCTATGGCCACGACTGCATTCAACTACCCTTGCCCGGTGATGCTGCCGCTAGCGGAGGCACAACCTCTGAAGACTGCCTGGTGCTGAACGTCTGGCGACCCGCAGCGATCGCTGACGCCAACCTGCCCGTCTTAGTATGGATTCATGGCGGTGGCTTTCTCAACGGCAGTTCTGCTGCCCCGATTTACGATGGCACAGCCTTTGCTGAAAAAGGACTGGTGGTCGTCAGCTTCAACTATCGCCTGGGTCGCCTGGGCTTTTTTGCCCATCCTGCCCTCACGGCTGCGGCAGAGCCAGATGAGCCACTAGGCAACTACGGCTTGCTCGATCAGCTGGCCGCCCTGCAATGGGTACAGCGCAATATTGCCGCCTTCGGGGGCGACCCCAACCAAGTGACGATCATGGGGGAATCGGCAGGGGGCATTTCGGTGATGCACCATCTCACTTCGCCGCAGTCGCAGGGATTGTTTCAGCAGGCCGCTGTGCTTTCGGGCGGCGGACGCACCTTTTTAGTGGGGTTGCGAAACCTGAGCCAAGACACGCCAGAATTGCCCTCTGCGGAAGCCAGCGGCGTTGAGTTTGCCCGCAGCGTTGGCATCACGACCGACGGAGCCGAAGCTTTGGTAGCTTTGCGATCGCTGCCAGCGGAGCAGGTGAATGGCGACCTGAATATGGCAGCCTTACTGTCAAAACCGCCGACCTATGCGGGTGGCCCTGTTTTTGATGGCAGTGTGATTACAGCTACCCCTAGAGAACTGCTTCAGCGCGGCCAAGCCGCTCAGGTGCCCCTGCTGATTGGCACCACCAGTGCCGATTTGCCAGTCACCTTTCCCCCTTTGGACAATCCCTTCTCATATTTCGGCGCAGAGGCTAAGCAGGCGATCGCAGCCTACAATCCCGATGGCACTCTGCCCCCGCAAGCGATCGTCACTTCGATTGCTGTAGACATCACCATGCATGAACCTGCCCGATTTGTGGCTCAACAGATGACGGATAATCCCGTCTGGCTCTACCGCTTTGGCTATGTGGCCGAATCTCTACGGCCAGGGGTCATGGGAGCCGAGCATGCCAGCGAACAGCCCTACCTGTTTAGCACCGTAGAGACTCGCTATGGTGAGGCCGTTACCCCTCGCGATCGGGAAATGGCGCGGCTGTTTCACACCTATTTTGCCAATTTTGCCAAGTCTGGCAATCCCAATGGATTGGGGTTGCCTGCCTGGAATCCGTATGATCCTGACTTACCTGACCTGATGTATTTCACGTTAGACCAGGGTGCCGTCATGCAAGCCGACCCTTTGACAACCCGCCTTGACTTGGTTGAGCGTGCTGCCGAGACAGAGCTGTGAGGAATCGAGGAATGTCTGGGATACTCAATCCATCCTTCTTTGCGGCAAAAGGAGCACCGCCCCAACAGATTATCTACGACAGAATGCTGCAACAAGACAGCGTTCACATCGTTCACGCCTGTGTGGGTGAGACTGTGTTTCAAGAAGCGAAAAATCCCCTGCTCAAGGTCGCAATTCCATTTGGGCAAGCCTCCATTCATGCCTGTTGGCAAACAGCGACAGGTCGGCAAAAGTGGCAGCATGTCAGGGCAGGGCATGTGTCTATCATGCCTGCGGCCATGCCCTACGAAACAAACTGGCAGTGCCGTGCAGAAATCCTGATTCTCTGCCTGCAACCCCAGTTACTGGCAACCCTAGCTAAAGAATTGGCTATGGGCGATCGCCTGGAAATCATCGAACATTGGACAGCCCATGATCTCCTGATTCAACAATTGGGTTTAGATCTGCGGGCTGAGCTGCAAAGAGGCTCCCCCTCTCTGCTGTATATAGACGCTTGCGCGATCGTTTTAGCAACACATTTGTTGCGGCAATATTCCACAGCCCAGCCTTTAGCTCTCAAGCCCGTCGAGGGCATGACCCATGACCGAATTGCCCAAATTAAAGACTACATTCATGAAAATCTTGAATCAGAATTGTCTTTAGCTGAGCTGGCACAGGTCGTAAATATGAACCTATACCGTTTTGCCCGTACCTTCAAGCAAACCTTTGGTATATCCCCCCATCAGTACGTGCTGAAACAGCGAATCGAGCGGGCAAGGTTTCTTTTGGCTCATACTGATCTGACGCTTCAAGCCATCAGCTATCAGCTTGGCTTTTCGAGTCAAAGTCATTTCACTACAGCGTTTCGTCGATCGGTAGGTGTCACTCCCAAAGCATTTCGAGCCGCTCAATAGATTTGCAGCGGTGATGTTCACGCGCCATCCTCTCGGCAGTTGCGACAAGATTTTGCAATCGCCACAAGAAACTGAAAGACAGCATCGCTATGGATGCCCTAACCTCTATGAGGTGAAGCGTTGAAACCGTTTGACCTGTCATTAAAGAGGGAGATGAGCCGATGAGCCAAAAGGTTTGTGCATTGGTCGGAGCAGGGGCAGGGCTGGGGCTGGCGATCGCTCAGCGGTTTGGACGCGAAGGCTATCAGATTGCACTTTTAGCCCGTCGCCCAGAGGCACTCGCTGAGTACACAAAAACGTTAGGAGAGGCTGGCATTCAGGCCACTGGGTTTAGCGTTGATGCGGCTGATCCAGAGGCGATCGCGACTGCTTTTGCAGAAATGCAGCAAACCCTTGGCGCACCTGATGTCTTGATCTACAATGCCGCTCTACTCAAACAAGATGCAGTCCTCAGCCTGACTCCTGAGGCCTTAGTGCAGGGGTTCAAAGTCAACGTAGCAGGAGCTATCACCGCCATTCAACAAGTGTTGCCTGAGATGCAGAAGCATCAACGCGGAACTGTTCTACTCACAGGAGGTGGACTAGCGCTCTATCCCCATTCACAGTTTATTTCGCTAGGAATTGGCAAAGCTGCAATTCGCTACCTTGCCTTGGGTCTGGCAAACGAGCTGAGAGCCGACGGGATTCACATTGCTACCGTAACAATCTGTGGAGCGATCGCCCCAGGAACAAAATTTGATCCAGAGGCGATTGCCGAAGTGTACTGGCAACTCCAGACACAAACACCTGATCACTGGCAAACCGAGTACATCTATCAGTAAACATCTATCAGGGAAGAGAGATGAGCCACCATTTTGATTCGCCAGAATCTCGGCAAGACAGCCGGATCAACATCTGTGACATTTATTTATTCAATGCAGATAAGCCTGAAGCGATCGTTGCCGTCATGACGATTAGCCCTTTGGCTGGGCTGCTTTCACCCTTCACAGGCCAGCCCCAGTGGAATACTTTTAGACCCGATACAGCTTACGAATTTCGCTTTGATACGAACGGTGATGCTAAATCTGATGTAGTCTTCAGATTCATTTTTCAGGGAGATGCGACTCCCCAGACTTGGACACTCACCTACCTCAGTGGAGAAGAAGCGCGTGACCATTTTGCTACAGGTCGTGAACTAGGTTATGGAACCGTCAATGAAATCACGACAGTGACTCATCTAGGCCAGATTTGGACAGGATTAGCGGGCGATCCTTTCTTTTTAGATGCCGTTGCAGCGCGCGTTTTTCTAGATAAAGTTATTCAGAATCAAGCATGGGATGTGGAAAGCTTTAGTACCGGAGCTAGCACAACGGGGGCAACCAATGTTTTAGCGATCGTAGCAGAGCTGCCTTTAGATCTCATTTCAACGACACCTTTTGGCTACTACGCCACAGTTTCAGCCAACGATCATGGACACTGGACACAAGTCAACCGCTGTGGCAAGCCGAATTTTGCCGCAACATTCAATGACAATCCCGAAGGATCGTTACTCTACAACACCACTGATCCAGATACAGATTTAGATAATTTTGCCCAACCCGTAATCCACCTAGTCACCCAAATTTGTAGTGCTATGGGCAGCACCGACCAACCCACTATCTATGGCCAGAGGGTGGCAAACTGGCTATTCCCAGATTTGCTACCCTTTGATCCACAGCTTCCAGCCAGCTTCGATTTTGTGGGTATCAACGGACGTAGACTTCAAGATGATTTTGGTACAGTTGTATACACGTTGTTTTTCAACACCTTACTGCAAAACAAAGTGCCGCCCCCTGCCGATCTACGCACCGAATTTCCCTATGTGCCGATCGCCAGACCGCTACCTACAACCCCTGCCGTCAATGTCCCTAGCCGCCAAGAGGACTAAGCCGCGAATCACCGTTGCCAGCCACTCTAGTCCGATCGCAGGCTAAACCTGGATGTCAGCCCCTCACACCATCATGCCCCTAGACCTGAGAGCAGTATTGCCGCAAGATACTGAACTCTTGCTTGAGTTCATGGCAGGCTTTAACCAAGAAGAAAACATTGTTTTTGATGCAGAAGTTTACCGAGCCAGGGTTCATGCGGCTTTCCAGTGTCCTCAGTTTGTAAAAATTTGGCTGATCGCTGTGGAGTCCTCTCCCATAGGTTATGCCGTTTTAGCCTTTACGTTTAGCTTTGAGTTTGGTGGCATTCAAGCCACGATCGATGAGATTTATCTGCACCCAGCAGAGCGTCGTAAAGGCTTAGGAACCCTAATTTTGCAACGTTTGGAGCAGGAAGCCAGCCATGCTGGAGCCAAAACGCTATGGGGAGATATTGCCGACGAAAAACCGGAGTTGACCCTCTTTTATGAGCGTGCTGGGTTCGCTCGTTACCCCTATCGCCCTTACAGCAAGCCGTTAATGACCTAGCATTTCCTCAGGACGCACAAAGCGATCGAACTCTTCTGCGGTCAGCAAACCCAGCGCGATACAAGCCTCTTTCAGCGTTGTGCCTTCCTGATGGGCTTTTTTGGCTGCTTTGGCCGCGTTGTCGTAGCCAATGTGAGGATTGAGCGCTGTCACCAGCATCAGAGAATTGCGGAGAAACTGATCGATCTGGCTGTGATTAGGTTGAAGATCGACCACCAGATGCTGGGTAAAGGAATCAGAGGCATCTGCCAGCAGCCGAACTGAGTTGAGCAGATTAAAAATCATCACAGGCTTGAATACATTCAGCTCAAAATTGCCTTGCGACCCCGCAATGGCGATCGCCGCATCATTCCCCATCACCTGAACGCAGACCATAGTCATGGCTTCGCACTGCGTCGGGTTTACCTTTCCCGGCATGATGGAAGAACCCGGCTCGTTTTCTGGCAGCAGCAGCTCACCCAAGCCACATCGGGGGCCAGATCCCATCCAGCGAATATCGTTGGCAATTTTCATCAGCGAAGCTGCCAGGGTTCTCAATACACCGCTGGTGGCAACGATCGCGTCATGAGCCGCCAAAGCCGCAAATTTGTTAGGGGCTGAGACAAAGGGCAACCCCGTTTGCTGGGCAATGTTTTCGGCGACAAGCTGGGCAAATTGAGGATGGGTGTTCAATCCAGTGCCGACTGCTGTACCGCCGATCGCCAACTCATATAGGTCGGGCAGGCTGCTCTGGATGCGCGCCAGATCTTTGTCGAGCTGCGAGACATAGCCTGAAAACTCCTGTCCCAAAGTCAGAGGTACTGCGTCCATGAGATGGGTTCGCCCAATCTTGATGATGGCTTGAAAGGCAGCGGCTTTATCGGCCAAAGCCTGCCGGAGCTGGGTCAGCTTAGGCAGCAGGTGATGGGTGATTTCCTCAACTGCGGCAATATGCATGGCCGTGGGAAAGGTGTCATTAGAAGACTGAGACATATTCACTTGATCGTTGGGGTGAACAGGAGTCTTGCTGCCCAATACCCCGCCCGCCAGATCGATCGCCCGATTGGCAATCACTTCATTGGCATTCATGTTGGTCTGGGTGCCGCTGCCCGTCTGCCAGATGCGCAACGGAAAATGGTCATCGAGCGCTCCTGCAATCACTTCGTCAGAGGCGCGGACAATCAGCTGGGCTTTGTCTTCTGGCAGTTTACCCAACTGCTGATTCACAACGGCTGCCGCCTTTTTGAGAATGCCGATCGCCCGAATCATTTCGCGCGGCATGGTGTCATGCCCAATGGCAAAGTATTTGAGCGATCGCTGCGTCTGTGCGCCCCAGTAGCGATCGGCAGGGACTTCGATCGCGCCCATACTGTCGGTTTCGGTGCGGGTAGCAGGAAGTGGCTCGACGGACATAAACTAAACTCCTTAAAAGGAAATTTTAGAAGATAAACGGAATTAGTTTTTTGACGCGGTGCTGATAGGCCGCATAGTCAGGATAGCGATCGCTCAGCCAAGCCTCTTCTCGACTGGCCTTGTAGTTCAGCAGCCCAAACAGCGCCAGCATAGCCGCCAAGTGCGACAGACTCAACTGACCGATCGCGTAACCTAGCTCAGCTAAGAGAATGCTGCTGTAGAGCGGGTGCCGGACGATGCCATACATGCCAGTCTGCACAAGTTCTCCATCCTGTTTGGGATAGGGCAACGGCGTGAGATTTTGCCCCAGATCGAGCAATGCCTTGATTACGCCAAGGGCGGCAGGGATGACTAGGAGAAGAGCGATCGCCCAAACGCCGTAAATCCAGGGCGGCAGCACCAAGAGCCAAACCGGACGGTATACAGGCAGCAGCACAAAGCCAATCATCAGCACTGCCTGTAGTAGCAGCAGATATTCACCCCGCTGACCTTTCCAGCTTTCTTGACTAAATCCCCAGTCAGATATGAGTTTCATGGTTACTCTGCCTCCCTCCATCTAGCCCAATGACTATAGCCTAATGCTTCTTAAACCTTCAGGCTTGTGTGAATTTAGGCTGTCAGTCCTAGCCCAGAGAGAGCCACAAAGCAGCACTGTTCCCCCTCACCCTGCCATCACCCACACAGCAATTTGCAACCCTCATCATCCTGCTGTGGTCGTTGCAATGAGACTGTAATCGCGCACAATCCTGCTGTGAGGTAATGCAATTCCAGTGTGAACACTGCAAATCTTGTTGTAGGAGAGCACAAGAGTAGAGGCGATCGCTTCGTACAACTAGCTAGGATTCCAAAATTCGAGTTTGGAAAAGATGCCAAAGTCTCTAAAGTTTAGCGTCCAAACTGGACATCGGTAATGCAATGCCATTGCTGCAACAGTTGCATCTTCTAGGGTTCCTTGCCACTGGGGTAAAGCGTAGAGCATGGCCGTCAGGTCATCAAATTCTGTTCGATCGATGGCCATAAGGTGCAGGCTTTTTTCCATTGTTTCCAGGGTTTGTTGCGCCAAGCCTGGGCTAGTTCGCTGGAGTAGCCACTTGTAGACCTCAAAGACAATTGGGATCGGAGTCAGCAAGATTGTTCTGGCTTGACTTAACTGAGTAAAGCCAGCCACACTTTGGCTATGGTAAAAATCTTTGGCATAGAACAGCGCAATCAGCGGCCCTGCATCCAAAACAAGTTGTCTCAAGCTTCCCGATCCTCTGCGTGATCTGCGGCTTCATGGGGAGCATGGGTGACAATTCCTGCGAGTTGCAGCAGTTTAGCACTATCTTTTGGCACCCATTTCATTGCCAATGCGGATTGAATCAAGCTAAGGATACTTTCGTCAGGATGTTCGCTCAGATAAATCTCTAAGGATTCTGCCAGTTCATCCGGCAAGTCGATGATTTTTTGCATGAGAACTGCCAAATGCGATCGCAACTATGAAAATTTTACCAAATCGAGTTGTAACCGAACCTGCCTCTCGAAGGTGGCGGATGGAGTGTGTCGGTGACGCTAATCGGTATCTGGATCGGCTGATTTAATCTATCCCCGGATAGAATTTGGTAAAGCCCCTGCCCAATCTGTTCGATCGCCCCATGAGTGATTCCTCTGAGCAACGGCCTTCTGACTCGAATTCGTATGAATACGATGTGTTCATCTCTTACAGCACCCAAGATAAGGGATGGGTGCGGGGAGAACTGCTGACGCGACTGCAAGATGCTGGACTGAAGGTTTGGATTGACTTTAAAGATGTAGAGATAGGGGCACCAGCACTTGAGGATTTAGCGGGTGCGGCGAACCAAAGTCGGAAGACTCTTCTGGTAATCACGCCAAACTATCTAAAGAGCAAGTGGACGAGTTATGAACGATATCTCCTGCAAGCACAAGACCCACGCAATGAAAATCGGCGATTAATTCCAATCCTGAAAGAGGCTTGTGATGTTTCTGCCAGCTTTGGATTTCTCAACTATGTTAATTTTACAATTCCTGATGAAATTGATATTGCCTGGACGCAGCTCTTGACGGCACTGGGCAAACCCCCAGCGGCACCGCTACCCCAGGAAAATACGCCCAGACAATGGTTGTTGGCTCACCCCTACGGAATGTCGCCCCACTTCACCGGACGAGTTGCCGAACGGCAGATGTTGAGCAATTGGCTGAATCAGGATAGCCAGCATCCTTTGCTGGTGCTGCGGGCGTTGGGTGGGTTTGGCAAAAGTGCCCTGACTTGGTATTGGCTGCTGCATGATATCAACCGCCAGCAGTGGCGGCAGGTAGTGTGGTGGAGCTTTTATGAGCCGCAGGCAGATTTCAACGCTTTTATGCGGGAAGCGTTGACTTATTTGAGCGATCGCGAACCTGGAGACATGCCACCCCGACAGCAGCTAGATCAACTGCTAGACCTGCTAAGCCGATCGCCCATATTGCTGGTCATGGACGGGTTTGAGCGAGAGCTGCGCGCCTATAGCAGCATGGGAGCGGCATATCAAGGGGATGAGTTGGAACGGACGGGACACCAAACCGATCGCGACTGCATCAACCCCCACGCCGAACGATTTCTACACGACCTATCGAGTCTGCCGCAGATGCAGGGCAAGGTACTGATGACGACTCGCCTGCGACCGCGTCCGGTGGAGCTGACGGGCGGCACTTTGCTGCAAGGCTGTCGAGAGGAAGAGCTAACTCAGATGCAGCCTGCCGATGCGGTGGCTTTCTTTCGCAGTCAGGGTATCCGGGGCAACCGCACCGAGATTGAAACAGCCTGTGCGGATTATGGCTATCATCCCCTCAGCTTGCGGTTGCTGTCGGGGCTGGTGGTGAATGATTTTCGCAATCCGGGCGACATCAAAGTTGCTCAATGGCTGGAGGATCTGACGGGTGATTTGGTGCAGCGGCAGCATCATGTGCTGGAGCAGTCTTATCAAAGCTTGGTTGACTCCCGGCGACAGTTGCTCAGCCGCATCGCCTGTTTCCGCAGTCCGGTCGATCTGAACATTCTAGAGGCAATCACAAAGCCCCCTGCCTCACCCGAAGCAGAACCCCAAAAAATAGGCTGGTTCGATCGCCTCTTCAATCGTTCTCCTCAACCTGCTTTGCGAAGAAGAGTAGAACCAGAAGACTCTCCTATTCAGGATCTACAGGCAGACCTACAAGACCTGATCGATCGCGGACTTCTGCACTACGATCGCTCCAACCAACGCTTTGACCTGCACCCGATCGTCCGTCGCTATGCTTATGACCGCATGGGCAACCCGGAACGCACCAGTGCCCACCAGCAATTGCGAGACCACTTTATTGCTCTACCCGCAGTAGAAAAGGTGCAGACGCTAGCCGATCTGACTCCGGTGATTGAGCTGTATCACCACATGGTGCGATCGGGGCAGTATGACGAAGCCTTCATGTTGTTTCGCGATCGCATCGTCGATGCACTCTACTTCCAACTCGGAGCCTACGCACTCCAGATTGAACTGCTGCGTGCTCTCTTCCCCCAAGGCGAAGACTATCCCCCGCAGCTCCAGGATCAGGGTGCTCAAGCCTGGGCACTGAACGCGCTGGCGAATAGCTACAGCCTCAACGGTCAGCCCACGCAGGCTGTGCCGTTGTTTGAGCAATACGTTTTTATAGGTGAGAAGCGAGAAGATAAGACAAATTGGGCGATCGGTCTGGGAAATCTGGCTTCCATGGCACAACTCCCGATCGGTGCCCTGCAAGCGGCTGAAGCCAACCTGCACCGTTCGATCGCCCATTGCCAAGAGATTGAGGACGAGTTCGACGAGGCAGTTGGGCATCAGGAATTGGGACGACTGCTGGCTTACTGGGGAATGGGAACAGAGGCAGAAGCAGCGTTAGGCAAGGCTCTAGAACTGTTTGAGAAGGGAAATGCTGTTCAGGCTCAAGGCGTTGTCTGGGCTTATCGATCCTTGAATGCCCTGCTGCAAGTGCGAATAGGAGACACTCAGGCAGCAGCAACGGCACTGGCAGCGGCTGAGCAATCGCTGCAATTGGCTGATGAGACTGCTCTTGACAAAAGATATGTTTACCCAGTGCGAGACTATGTGCGATCGCACTGGTTACTAGGAGCCGCCCACCGAGTCAACGGCAATCTGGAGCAGAGCGACCACCACCTGAGCGAAGCCCTGACTCGTGATCGAGCGATCAACATGGTGGATCATGAAGCCGATATCCTGCTAGATCTAGCCCGGTTGCGCGTAGACCAAGGGCAACCCGAAGCAGCACTGGGACTAGCAGCAGAGGCAGAGGCGATTGCAGAGCGCAGCGGCTATGTGCTGCAAGGCGCAGATGTGCAGCTATTTCTGGCAGAGCAGGCGCTAGCGCGGGGCGAACGTGCAGAGGCGTTGAAGTATGCCCAGAAAGCGCGGCAGTTAGCCACCTGCGACGGCGGCGAGTATACCTACAAAGTCACTTACGAAGCAGCAGGGCGGCTGTTGCAGCAGTTGAAATGTTAATTAATCTGGAATAGTTTTATTTTGTGTCCGATCCTTAACGTCGTAAGAGAGCTGAACCAGATCTGAGTCATAGCGCTGGCATTGCGTCAGTTTAAGAGATGAAGGAGCGATCGCATTGACAAACAGAGGAATTCCTTCACCGAGAATGATGGGGTGAATAGAAAGAATGATTTGATCAACAAGCTGATGGTGCATAAAGTCGCGAATTAAAGCAGATCCGCCCGCCAACCAAATGTCTTTGCCTTCAGAACTCTGTAACGCCTTGACCAAAGACGTCACATCTCCCGAAACAAATTCAATGTTTTGATCTGATGTGCGATCGGGATTTTTTGTAAAGACGTAAGATTTCTTACCCGCATAAGGATATTCGCCAAAGGTCAAGATTTGTTCGTAGGTTGTTCTGCCCACAAGAACCGTATCAATACTTTCTAAGAAGGGCGTATACCCATAATCTTGATCGGTAAATAGCCAATCAATTTCACCCGAAGGCCGAGCAATGTAACCATCTAAACTCGATGCAATAAACAGCACAACTTTGCGCATGGTCATCCCCCATTTTTATATCGTCTTCCACAAGCGCTGACGTGTGTGCCCCCTTGGCTGACCTATTTTAGAATCATCTCTCGAATCTGCTGAGCGGTCGCCGGAGCCAGCAAAACGCCATTGCGGTAATGTCCCGTTGCCAGCAAGACATTGCTGTAGCCCGTGAGTGGCTCAATAATCGGGGCAGGGCGATTGTGCGGACGCGGACGTAAGCCAGACCAGGTTTGCATAATTTGCGCGTCGGCTAGGGCAGGACACAGGGCGATCGCCCCTTGCCAAACTTCCTGAAGGCGATCGGACTCTGCAACCACTTCCCCAGCATCCGTAGGAAATTCTACCGTTGCCCCCACCCAATAGTCCCCGTTCTCCAGCGGCACAATGTGGATATCTTCTCCCGTCACCACAGGCTGAAAAGTGCGATCGCCCAATGGCAAAGGCAACCGCACCCGTAGGGCTTGTCCGAGCACCGGGCGCACTTCTAGCGGCTGCGGAGAACTTTGAGTCAGCGCTGTCGAGCCTAAACCCGCCGCAATTACCACCCAATCGGCAGAAAAGCGATCGGTCTGGGTTTGAACAGCTTGACAGGTTTTCTGCTCCAAGCCGTTGAGGGCAAATTCAAAATCCTTTGCTTCTCCATTGAAATGAAAAGTCACGCCGTTTTGCTGACTCGCTTTGACTAACGCCAGGGTCAGCGCTGTAGGGTCAATCTGAGCATCTTGCGGCGAATAAATTGCGCCCGTGACGCGAGAGTTTACGACTTGAGGGCAGCAAGACTGAAGGCGATCGCGCTGCCAAATTTCTAGCGACCACCCCTGAGCCTGACGGGTGACTTGCAAAGCCTGCCAGCCTGCCAGATCTTCACCCTCAAAACAAAGCTTGACAATCCCCTGGGGGTTATGCGGCACCTTGAGGGCGATCGCCTCTAGCTCTGGCAGCAATGTAGCGTAGCGCTGAAGGCTAGACTGCCGCATGGCCCAAGCTCTGCCTTTCGTCTTGTGGCTAATCACGCCCATCAAAACGCCCAACGCAGCTCCGGTAGCGGCTTGAGCCGGAGGCTGGCGATCGAGAACAGTAATTTCTAGACTCGAAACCTGGCTGAGTTCATAGGCAATCATCGCACCTACAATTCCACAGCCAATGATGACAACTTGCGGCATAGGTTGGGGCAAATGGAGAAGGTTTAGTTTGACTTGGCATGTGCCAAGTCAAACTAAACCTTGAAAACTAAATGCCGAGCTGCGCTCGGCACTCCCAGAAAACTATTGGGTTTATTCAATCCAAACCCCTTAGGAAGGAATCTGGCTCAAGAAGGCATCAAAATCCTTCAAGGCCTCGTTGTAGTTCCTCAAGGCTTTGGGAATGTCTCGCGTCTGCGCTGCTTCATCGATCACATTCAAATGACCAAAGACATCTTTAGCAGCTTTCAAGGCACTTGCCTGAGCATCGGGCACCAAGGTGCGCGCGAGACGAGCCATCTTAGCCCGCAATTCGCCCAAAGGGCCATGAATAAACGAACTCACATTCACCCAATCATTAGCCTGAATCAGGGGAGGTAGCTGGAGCAAGCTATCGCGCAACGCCTGAATATCTGCCGCAGACTTCTGGATTTGCTCCAGTTGCAGATCGGAGTAGAGCGGCCCTTTCGCTACTGGCGTCGGGCTACCACAGCTCACCAGAAAGGTGGTGACTAGCACCAAACACAAAGTCAAAATCCGTCGAAAACGTCCCATACCCAAGACCGTCATCCCTTCTTACGCAACACTTTCAAAATATTAACCTTTTGGGTTTGCGAATGTGCCGCGACTTGCCCATCACTTGCCTAAACTACCCATGCGGTTAAGCGGCCAGAACCGGAAGGCAGCTCTGCCAATGATCTCATTGCGGGGTACAACGCCCCATTTGCGGCTATCACAGCTATTGTTGCGATTGTCGCCCATCATCAAGTACGAGTCAGGCGGAACGATTTCGGGCCCCCAAGGATCTCGCGTCGGTTCTGCCGTGTAGTCTTCAGGCAAAGGCTGGTCATTGATCAACACCCTACCGTCCCTCACTTCAACCTTATCTCCCGGCAGGCCGATCACCCGTTTAATAAAGGCATCCTTTTGCTTGCTGGGGTTAGGAATACCCTGACAAATTTCTGAAACGTTATCAGGTGGCCAAAAAACCACAATATCTTCTCGCTCAGGGGGGTGGAGCAGATACGAGATTTTTTCTACCATGAGGCGATCGTTAACGGCCAGCGTCGGCACCATCGACTCCGAAGGAATGTAGCGTGCCTCTGCTACAAATTGGCGGATGCCCAAAGCCAAGATTAAGCTTAGTCCGATCGTTTTGGCGGCCTCTACCCAACCATTTTCGGGCTTGGGCGGCGGCTGTTTGGCTGGCTTGGGCGCTGAGCTGCCGTTGTCTCCGAACGGCTCAGTCGGTTCTGAGGTACCGGACAGAAACGGATCGCCTGGATTGGGAGAAGAATTTTGGTCAGGGTTCGTAGACATCGGTTGCTTTAGGTATCAGCTCCATGCTGGGCTTCAGAATTGAACAAAATACAGTCGAACGGCTCGCATGGGTCAGGTTAGAGGTCAGGTCGTTTCATGCTTTGAATATCAACAATTCAGAACATCAAAGCTGTAAAGAAGATATTAGATGCAGCCCATAAAAACCCAATTCCTGACAGCCAAACAGTATGGTAATTCTGTCATACGATACTACGCTAGAAGAAATTCGTGACTTAATTTGCTACATTCGCTGAATTGAGCCGCTGAATTGGGTTGCTGAGTCTAACTCTCAACTTAGCCAAACCCACGCCAAGTTTCAGCCACATTTGAGCCAAATTGTTTTTCACCCTCTCTTGTTTACAACTCGTCCATTATGACTGTTTCTACCTATTTATTGATTTGCTAGGGACGTATTCTCCAGCCGAATGGAGAGTTTTGGGTAGAAGATATAGCGGTGCGCGATCGCCAGACTATCCAGATTGCCCCAGAAATTCGAGCTTCGTCAATGGGAGAATCAGAAGCGTCATCCACCCATCAGGAAATTGACGCAACCGGGCTAACTTTGTTGCCGGGAGTGTATTGATCCCAGGTGCATTTTCGCGAGCCAGGGCTGGAGAGGGCATCTAGCAGGTGGGGAAGCCTCTAAATGTTACGAGAGCGGGAGGGTAGGATGATGCGATCGCCCTTGTTCACTCTCCCATCATCCCACTCTCCCATCATCCCACTCTCCCATCATCTCACTCTCTCATCACTCAAAATATCTGCTCCCCCAACGACAAGATGTACAGGGCACTCTTGGTCGATCAGGAGGCCGCGCCCGAAAAAATCTTTGCTCCTAGCTATAACGCCGATCTCGTGCTGGTAGGGGCAAATTGTCTCCGCTCACGGCAAGCTCAACACGGCTATGCGGGGGCAAGCGCGGACGTTTACGCCGGAGGCAGTTTAACCAGCAGAGCCACCCACATATCGGGCGGTTCTGCATAGTAGTCAATCTGCTCTACTTGGTAGCGCACCGATCGCCCCTGTTCTTGTAGCAAAAGATAGTCCCCTGGCTTCACGCCCCTGCCCTGAGCCGTCATCGCCCAGCGATCGCCCTCCGCAGCCTCCAGCACATAATGCTGCCCGTTCACCCGGCGGGTGTAGTTGTGGGTTTTATGTTTCACCCTGCCCAGCCGATTGTGCTCGGAGATAAATGCCTGATCCGGAGCGGCTAACAATGCCTGACCACTGCACCTGCTTTTGCTGGCTGCGGCGATAGGAGAAAAACAGATCGGGGCTTTGGTAGGTGCAGTAGGGGGCGATCGCAATCTGTTCGGGGCTAATGCCCAATTGCTCTAGCTGGAGCTGATTCACTCGTCGCACATCCAGCCTAGCCCTGCCTGGATGGGCATCTGGCAAAATTGGGCTGTGCGGCAACTGCTCCAAGACATGCACCACCCCCTCTGGCGCATCTGTCTGGAGCGGCTCTGTCAAAATCGTAGAGCCAACCTGCGCCGCTACGGTCTTAGATACCTGATAAACCTCTCCTGCGATCGCCGGGCCTAGAGCAATGCGCAAATGCTGAAGCTGGCTTCCCTGAGCTTGCAGACGAGCGATCGCTTTGGGCAAAATTTTCAGCGCAGTGCCCCGCCAGCCCGCATGGACGGCGGCAACTTGTCCGGTTTCCACATCGGCAATTAGAGCTGGCGTACAGTCGGCTGAGCAAACCCAGGTCGCCTGATGGGGGCGATCGCTAAAAACGCCATCAGCATCTGGAAAGGTGGCCTGTTCGACGTTGTCTGCCGCAGCCGTTTCAATTTCAGCGGCACTCAGCACACCGTTTCCATGCACTTGCTTAATGCGGTAAACCTGTGCGGTCGGCTGCAACACGTCAACCAACTCAGTGGGCGATCGCCCCCAATGTCGCGTAAAAAATCCATGTTGCCAGCCTTGCAGCAAGCTACAGGTCAGATAAGACGGGGGCTGCTCGTCTTGCTGATTTCCACTTGGCTGCGGTTCAGTCTGCCAATCCCAGGTATGCATAACATCAAGATGTAGTACGAACTGATGTACTATAAAACAGCGGTTCTTAGGATGAGACTCACTCTATGTAGTTTTGTAAAGAGAGTTTGCCCTGTGGATAAATCGTCTTTTTCTGTGGAAAGATCTGGGGATAAGTCAGGGAGAACTCTGCCTTGATCGGGGATAATACTTGACTGATTTGAATCATCTGCAAAAGAATATCATCTTTTCTCAATTTATCCACAGCCTATCCTCTCTTCAACCTCACGCTCTGTCGGCATTTCCCGTCTTTTCCACATTTTCCACAGGCTCTACTACTACTAGATCTCTTTAAAGTTATCTCTAGATATAAGAACGCTCTAAAATTTTTAAGGCGCGATCGAGGATTAAAAAAAAGAAATTCAGATCTAATTGAACGTTCCGGGATAACGGTGTTAGGATTTGCTTCCAAGAAAGGTGCGTCTAAAATCGATAGCTCGACTTTTTTATCGGTAGTACGCTCCGCACCTAGATTTCGCTCCGGTTTTCAGTTCGCTTGTCCTGCTTCAGTTTTCCTCTAGCTTGCCGACTTAAGATTCCTCCGCTGCTGTTTCACCCTTCTCGTGCCTTCCTCCCATGAAATTGACCTGCGCCCAAAGTGAACTGAATGCCCATTTGTCTATCGTCAGTCGGGTGATTCCCTCGCGTCCCAGCCACCCTGTCTTGGCTAATGTTCTGCTTGTAGCGGATGCAGACAGACAGCAAGTCCGGCTGACAGGGTTTGATTTGAGCTTGGGGGTGCAAACGAGCTTTGGAGCACAGATTGAATCTGAGGGAACGTTGACACTCCCCGCCAAGCTTTTGGGAGACATTGTTTCACGGCTGCCTGATGGCGAGATCGTTCTTGAAACCAGCAGCGAAGATACGTTGGTTTCTATCACTTCGGTTTCAGGCAAATATCAAGTGCGGGGCATGGGAGCCGAAGAATTTCCTGAGCTGCCCACCGTAGATGATGGGCAAGTGGCTCACCTGCCTGTTGATGCGCTGATTGAAGGGCTGCGAGGAGCGCTGTTTTCTACCAGCACAGACGAAACAAAACAGGTGCTGACGGGGGTTCATATCTCGGCAGAAACAGATGGTCTGGAGTTTGCGGCGACGGATGGACACCGTTTGGCGGTTGTGCAGACGATCGATCCAGAGTCAGAAGGGGCTGAGCCAATCGACGATCCGAAGTTTAACGTGACCGTTCCAGGCAAAGCCCTGCGAGAGCTAGAGCGGATGCTGATGCTGAATGCCACGAGCGGTGCGATCGCCGTTCGGTTCGATCCGGGTCAGCTAGTGTTTGAGTGGGCAAATCAGCGCTTGACGAGCCGCTTGCTTGAGGGACAGTATCCCAACTATCGCCAGCTGATCCCACGCCAGTTTTCTCGTCAACTCACGGTCGATCGCCGATCGTTTAGCGGTGCCCTAGAGCGAATTGCCGTGATTGCCGACCAGCGCAATAGCATCGTTAAGCTCAGCCTGGATAGCGCTACGCAAGAGCTGGTGCTGTCGGTGGATGCTCAGGATGTGGGGAATGGCCGAGAGGCGATCGCGGCTCAGATTTCGGGTGAAGATCTGGATATTGCCTTTAATGTCAAATATCTAGTCGAAGGCTTGAAGGCGTTGAACACGCAAGAGGTGCAGATGCAGTTCAATACTTCCACCAGTCCTTCTATCTTGACTCCGTTGGGCGGCATGAAGATGACCTATTTGGTCATGCCTGTTCAGATCCGGAGTTAATCTAAGTCGCGCTTTTTTGGGCAAATGCATTCTGGGATTGAGCGATGTAGATTTGTGCAAGACTTCAGGAAAACTTTAGTTCTGAGCAGAAGTTAAGCTCAGGAGATCCCTTGAAATTCGGTAGAATGTTCAAGGCTAACGTTCTGCTAATTTGTATACTTTTTGTCCTGGCGATCGCCCCGTTAGCCCTATCGCTGCAAGCCAAAACCCACCATGCCAAAGACCTCTGACCTGCACGTTGTCGAGACTCGCCCACTCATCACGCCTGCGATTATTCACAACGAGCTTCCTATTACAGATACAGCCGCAACGCTGGTTGCCCAAACCCGCGATCGCATTCGCAACATCATGCAGAACGAAGATCGCCGCCTGCTGGTGATCGTTGGCCCTTGCTCAATTCACGATATTACAGCCGCTCAAGAGTACGGCGAGAAGCTGGCAGCGCTGCGAACTGAATTGCAGGATGACCTAGAAATTGTCATGCGGGTGTATTTTGAAAAGCCTCGCACCACGATCGGCTGGAAAGGCTTGATCAACGATCCGCATCTAGACGGCAGCTACGACATTAACACGGGCTTGCGCCTTGCCCGTAAGCTGCTGGTTAGCTTGGCAGAAATGGGACTGCCCGCAGCAACTGAACTGCTTGACCCCATCATTCCGCAATACATTGCCGATGTCATTGCCTGGACGGCCATTGGGGCACGCACCACCGAGAGCCAAACCCATCGTGAAATGGCATCGGGTTTGTCAATGCCGATAGGTTTCAAAAATGGCACGGACGGCAGCCTCCATGCTGCCGCTAACGCCATGTTGGCCGCCAGCCAACCCCATCGGTTCTTGGGCATCAATACTCAAGGGCTGGCTAGCATTGTTACCACAACAGGCAATCCCGATGGGCATTTGGTCTTGCGAGGCGGCAAACAAGGCATTAATTACGATGTCGAGAATGTCCAGAAAGCTGCCGGAACGCTAGCAAGCTTGGGTCTGAATCCTCGTGTGATGATTGATTGCAGCCATGACAACTCAGCCAAAGACTACAGACGCCAGCCGATCGTGCTTCAGGATGTGGCTGAGCAGTTGGCCGCAGGCTCTAAGCACCTGATGGGTGTGATGGTGGAAAGCCATCTGGTCGCGGGTAAACAGTCGATTCCTGAAAATGGGGGCACCCAGCTAACCTATGGGCAGAGTATTACGGATGGCTGTGTAGACTTTGCCACAACGTCAACCATGCTGCGATCGCTGGCTAAGACGGTAACGCAGAGCTGTCTATCTTTGAGTTAATCGCAAGTTAATCGGCTAGAGCTTTACAGAAAAATCCGGCTTCTCAAGGTGCGCCTGGGAAACCGGATTTTTTAATATGCGAGAAAGCTGAAGCCTAGCTGACGCCTGAGGAAGACTGAACCACAGGCTGCGGCTGCGGCTGGAACTGGAATAGGGAGTACACGACGTTACGACGGATGTTAACCATCATCTCTAGGAAGAGTTCGTAGCCTTCGCTCTTGTATTCCACTAGAGGATCTTTTTGACCATAGCCCCGTAGTCCGATCGACTCCCGCAACCCCTCCATTTGCTGAAGGTGCTCTCGCCACAGCGTATCAATCTGCTGGAGCGTAAAGAAGCGTTCGGCCTGCCGGGTGAGTCCGGGCTGAGCTTGGTCAATTTGCGCTTCTTTAATGTCATAGGCAATCCGAGCTTGCTCATGCAGGAAGGTCTTGATTTCGCCGACTGACAAATCGGTAAGCTGCTCTGGCTCTAGATCTGCCAATAGGTAAATGAATTCTTTGACCTTGCCAACGACTTTATCTAGCTCCCACTCTTCTGAAGGCAGATCGGGATTGATATAGGCATCGATAATCTCATCCATCGTTTTTTCGATGTACCTGATCACCTGCTCTTTAAGATCTAGCCCTTCCAAAACGCGGAACCGTTCGGCATAGATAGCGCGCCGCTGATTGTTCATCACCTCGTCATACTCAAACACCTGTTTACGGATGTCGTAGTAATAGGTTTCTACTTTCTTCTGGGCACCTTCCAGCGATCGCGTCAGCATTCCCGACTCGATCGGCATATCTTCCTCAACCCGGAACATCGTCATCATGCCCGCCACGCGATCGCCCCCGAAGATGCGGAGCAGATTATCCTCTAAGCTCAAGAAAAATCGGGTAGAGCCAGGGTCGCCCTGCCGTCCGGCGCGTCCGCGTAGCTGGTTGTCAATACGGCGAGACTCATGGCGCTCTGTGCCAATTACATGCAGTCCGCCCAAGGCTATCACTTCTTCATGTTCGGCCGTTGTAAACTGCTCATACTCGTGACGAATCAGGTTGTAAATTTCCCGCAGCTTCAGGATCGCTGGATCTTCAACAGGCGCTTTTTCCGATGCGGTGGCAATCCGGTCTTCTGCTTCTAGCTCAGGCAGCGATCGCTCCCCATACTGCTGCACAGCAAACTCAACGGCTTCCTTCAGCTTTTTCTCTAGCTCTTTAGACAGCTCAGTAGGAAAAATTTGCGGTGAGGCTTTCCAAGTTTTCACTTTTCCGGCTGGCTTAAAGCCTTGGCCGCCTGTGCGACCTGCGCCGTCCAATACTCGCGTCACCGAGAAATTATCTTCATCCTCAGGCTGAACCAAGCGGGGCATGAAGAACTCCCGCACCTTTAAACGCGCCATATAGTCCGCGTTACCGCCCAAAATAATATCGGTGCCGCGTCCTGCCATGTTGGTGGCGATCGTCACAGCTCCCTTGCGTCCGGCTTGCGCAATAATTTCTGACTCCCGCTCTACGTTTTCGGGCTTGGCGTTAAGTAGGTTATGGGGAACCTTAAGGTCGCTGAGTAGACGAGATAGCACTTCCGACTTCTCGACACTCGTGGTGCCCACCAGCACCGGGCGACCCGACTCATGCATATCGGCGCAGTCTTGAGCGATCGATCGCCATTTCCCCGCCTCGTTTTTGTAGACCATGTCCGACAAATCTACCCGTCCCGTTGCGCGGTTGGTCGGGATGATCGTCACTTCCAGCTTATAAATCTTCTCAAACTCGGCCTCTTCCGTCTTTGCGGTGCCTGTCATGCCCGCCAGCTTGGGATAGAGCAGGAAGAAGTTTTGATAGGTAATGGAGGCTAGGGTCTGCGTTTCGGGCTGAATCTCAACCCCCTCTTTGGCTTCGATCGCCTGGTGCAAACCATCGCTCCAGCGCCGACCGGGCATCACCCGTCCGGTAAACTCATCCACGATCACAATCTCGTCGTTACGGACGATGTAGCTCGTGTCTTTTTTAAATAGCTCTTTGGCCTTGATGGCATTGAAGATGTAATGCGCCCAAGGATCTTCTGGATCAAACAAATCCTTAACGCCCAAGAAGTCTTCTGCGGCAATGAAGCCCTCATCCGACAAAATCACGTTGCGCTGCTTTTCATCGACTTCATAGTGACCGTCGGGGTCATCCTCATCGGCTTTGCGGATCAACGCATTGGCGATTTCGGCTGCACGGGTATATTTTTCACTGGGGCGATCGACCTGTCCCGAAATAATTAGCGGGGTTCGGGCTTCGTCGATCAGTACAGAATCGACTTCATCAATCACGCAGTAGTTAAACGGACGCTGCACCACATCGGCCATTGCCGTGGCCATGTTATCGCGCAAATAGTCAAAACCCAGCTCACTGTTGGTGCTGTAGGTAATGTCGCAGGCATAGTTTTTCTTGCGCTCTTGAGGAGCCATCCCCTGCTGAATCAGTCCCACGCTCAAGCCCAAAAAGCGGTGAACTTGCCCCATCCATTCGGCATCTCGTCTGGCTAGGTAATCATTCACCGTCACCACATGTACACCTTTACCTGAGAGTGCATTCAGGTAGGCAGGCAGCGTCGAAACCAGCGTCTTACCCTCGCCCGTTTTCATCTCAGCAATCTGACCGTTGTGCAGCACCATGCCGCCGATCAGCTGCACATCAAAGTGACGCATACCTAAAACTCGTTTGCCTGCCTCTCGCACCACGGCAAAGGCTTCCGGCAAAAGGTCATCTAGCGATTCACCCTTCTCGATCCGCTGCCTAAATTCTGCCGTTTTGCCCGAAAGCTGCTCATCTGAGAGGACTTGAATATCTTCCTCAAGCAGCTTGATCTCATTGATATCGTTTTTGTATTTTTTGAGCTTACGTGCGTTGGGATCGCCCAGCAGAGTTTTTAACATGGTTTAAGGAGAGACCGTGCAAACGAGAAATACTGAAAAAGATCGGGAAAATGGAGTCCGGATGTACATTCCATCCTATCACTTGGGTTAGAGGATGGGAGTAGTGAGCGATCGCGGTTTCCCGTACTCAGAAGTGAATTGTGCCTCAGGAAAAGTATCCTAGACCGTGACCCCAAACCGCTGGTTTGACAAAGCGTAGGACTGATCTCGCCACATGGCCAGGTGGAATGAGTTTGCTATCGGCTGATCCCCATTGCCCTAAATTCAACCTGCGAAAGAGGGCATCCAAGGCGCAAATTGACAGGATCAAAGAGGCGAATTGGAAATTGAACCCATGAAAACTGCATTAAAGTTGAGCTGCTTGGGTGCTGCCTTAACGGGTCTTTTGCTACTCGATGCTGCCCCCATTTTTGCTCAAGAAATCCAGCTAGGAGATAGCGTCCGCTTTGACTTGGACAATGATAACTCCGAATTGCGCCCTCGTGTCTCCACGGATGGCGATCGGGTAAATTTGGAAGTCTATGAGCAGCCTGAGCCAGAAACGCGCATTCGGCTGTCAGACGAGCAAATAGATATCCGTCAAGTTGAGCCTCCTCCAGAGGAAAGGCTAGACCTATCCATTCCTTTGAACTAGCTTTCTTCTAGAGAAACAATGGCGCTGCCTGCTGTTAAGACCTTAAGCTACGAAGGCTTAGGATCTCGCGAAACTGAAAGCGCTGATTAGACACAATGCTGTTGTAACCAAGTCAGTAGATTCTCCAAATTCTCAAGCTAAAAAGAATGGCAATTCTCAAGCTAAAAATAATGGCATCAGCGATCGCTGATGCCATTATTTTCACTCTCCCTCAAGGGGCATCCTCCCATTCGGGTGTCAAACTGCGATAGTTAAACTGCGCTGCGGCCGGGTGGCAGGTGACACAACTTTGCACATTAGCAGGCTGCGCAAACTCCACTTTGGGATGTAACGCTTTGAAGTAGCGAGACTGCGGCAAACGATAGGGAGTCTGCTCACCTGTGTTATTGGAACGAGAATAGGTTGAAACATACTGCCAAATAATGGCTAGTGGCACCTGATCCGGAGGGGTGAGCTGAACTCCATAATGCTGTGAATCAGGCAGCAATTGCGCCCAGGTTTGGGTGGGCATCACGGCAGGCGGCAAGCCGACATGACAAGTGGCACAGTTTTTGAGATACAGCTCTTGCCCCAGCTGATATCGAGCCGGAACCTGATCGGTTGTATCTATGGGTGTTGTTGGGATTGAACCGACGGGAGCCGGAACCTGAGCCTGAGCCAATCCCCAACCTAAAACTGCACTCCAAAGCAGAACAAGAAGAAATAAAACCACGGGGCGGCGAAACTGGCGCTGAACGGCAGTTCTGAGACGCGGCAGAAATTTAAACGGCATAAGTTTATGCGCCACTTGCAGCTATGGGCTGAATCTAAAAATCTTTAAAGTTGATGACCTTGCAAAGTCAGTTTGTCATGAATCCAGTGCGATCGGTGTAACCTCTTCATTGATTCAGTTATGGGGAGTGATATTCAGGTCAGTATTTTTGTGGCATGGGTTGCTTCCGTTCAACAAAAAGGGGGCAAAAAATCAATGCCCAACTGTGAGAACCGCCACATCGCTCAACCTCAATTATAAAAATCCAAATTTATAAAAATCTGAATTGACAAATGAGTCGCTATCCTGATGCAGAAAGTCTATTCCATGAAAAATGGCGCAAACCCTAGATATCAATTAGCTTCAACCTTCTGCAAGAGAGAACTGAGAGGGTAGTTGTTGTCTGAATGGCAACTTTGCTACATATTTTCTTCATAAAAAAGAGCGAAAATCAAAACCGGCCCGCCGTTTCTCTAACTTTGATTAAGCTTTTCTGGAGGAGGATAGAAGATTGACTATTACGGATTGCCGCCACGTACAGTTTTATGTCCATGACGGAAATGTCGGTGAATTAGGTCTCCCTGAGTCAAATTCTCGTGAGATTGACTTCGACCAGCTACAGGCTCTGTTTGAGATTACGGCTTTTTGGGCGAGCGATCGCCGCATTGAAGACTGGGAAGTGGCGATCGCCCATAGCAAGCCTGTTGTCACGGTATGGGATGGCGATCGCCTGATTGGCTTCGCTCGTGCCACCTCTGACGGCATCTATCGCGCCACAATTTGGGATGTGGCCATCCACCCAGACTATCAGGGTGCTGGATTAGGGCGCAAACTCGTAGAAACGGTACTGATGCATCCGCATATGAATCGTGTGGAGCGCGTCTATCTAATGACAACGCACCAACAGCACTTTTACGAGCGCATTGGGTTTGAGTGTAACTCAACGACTACCATGGTTCTCCATAACAAAATTGTGTCCCAAGAAGGCTTACCCACCGTCTCAGAAACCCATTCTTCGGCCTACTAAAGCCTGTTTGCAGGAAGGCAGTTTTGCAGGTTTGAATTGTTGTACAGCTCTGTCATGCAGCAATTCAAACCTAGAAATCAGGGTGTTTAGCGTCGCCCTAACCACTGTGCTACTCGGATGCGGGTCGCGACATACAGGGGCAGTTGATAGTGCTCCATCAGCAGCCAGCTCACCATGAGCAGATGAACGCTAAAGGTACAAATCACCCATACCCTGGGAAACCAAGACCAAGTGCTGTTGGGCAAAGGTGGAAATAGCACTGAGGAAAGCCAGACAATTAATCCAGGTAATGTCACCAAAATCGCGCCAATCAGCCATACGACCAACGTTAGGCTGGGCGCATCTCGATAGATTGACTGCCACTTTCGCCCATTCCAGCGCCAAGACATGGGCTGAGAGCTATCAACAACTTGAATAGTTTGCGTGGGTAGATTGGCGGTGAAAATATGACGACAGAAGTTGCAAGCAAACGCATCCATCAACGTCATTGCCTCAATCTGACCATGCCGACAAACCGGACAGATGTATGAATCCTGATAATTTAAGGCAGCAGGCTCAGACAGCAAAGCAGGGGATGGCTCAGGGCATGGCTTAGAACTGGCGTGAGTCATAAAATTGTGAGGAGGTTAGCCCCCATTGTAAACGCACCCTCGATTTCGAGCCTAGACCCGCTTAAATCTAGGGCTGAAGCTTTATAAGGCGCTCTTGATAGGCGCTAGGGTCAAGCGCGACGAGGTTGCCCTTCCCCTGTACAATGCCCAGACTTATACGATGCCCTTCCCTTGTACGATGCTGATGTACGATGCTGCTAAAAACCTGCTTTACAGCGTTCCCACCCTAGAGCCAGAAGACCCGATCGCTTTTACGACTTCTGCGTTATCTTGTTCCAAAATCACCACTGGCTCGGCTCCCATCTCGACCCGCTTCACCAAAACTCTGCCGTTGGCTAAGCGATCGCCCACGCTAACGTAGCGGCTTGTGCGCTCATCGGGCGATTTGATAATGATGCTAATCGTGTTTCCAGTTTGCACAACTCCGCTGACCTCGATCGCTTGCGCTGCGCTAATGGGTGGGGTGATAGGGAGGCTTAACCCGCCTGCCGGAGGCTGAAAGACCGGGATGGTCGGCGCTGGCATCGTGGCTATGGGCACCGTTGCAGGGGCAGTAGCGACAGTCGGGAGCGGTTGGTTAGAAGGACTCGGCACAGGTTGGCTGGGTACGCGGGTTATCCGTGTGGGCGACATCAGCAAGGTTGCGAAGGGATCAGGACGGTTTGTGGTCACTTCGGGCAGCCGCTCTGGAATTGTGGTTGCTGGAATCAAATTGGGCACGGGTAGCGGATTCAGTGCCGTTGAGGTAGAGGGGCGAGGCGATGTCTGAACGCGCGATGGATCTTGGGCTGGTGCTCCGCCGAATGCTATTGTGTTGCCCTTCTCGCTACCGCCAGTCGTTGGTGAAGGAGAGAGCGTCGAAGCTGACGGATTAGCGCAGCCAGCCGCCAACAAAACGACGATTAAGCTTGCGATCGCGCCAGATCCCTTACCTTGCCTCACTGTGGTTTCCTGTGCTGTTTTCATTGACTGCGTACTCATCATTGACCCTCCTCACCATACTTTTCAGGAACACTCAAGAATCCAGCAGAGATCCCTTGACTTCAAATGATAGTCATCTTGATAGAAGAAGGAACAAGAATTTTGAGAATTGGCCTACAGCGCGGCGCTAAACTCTTCGATTGAGTACCCACAATATAGTTTTGGGGCAGCGCAGAGCGCTGCCCCAAAACTATATTCCTAAAACTATGGTTAGGTTTTTACGGTATTAGTTAGGAGAAAAATCCGATCGCAGGCGGAGGTCAATATCCGTTTCAGGTTCTACTACGACAACTTCAACCTCTTGTCGTCCGCGCAGAAGCACTTCTGCCAAAACGCCTATTCCTGCGCCTCCAATCACTTCTAGCGGGTCAATTCCACCGAAGATTTCGGCTAAAACGGCTGCGGCACCGCCTCCAATCGCGGCCCCTCGGATGATATCGGGATTGCTGCGTTTGCTGATGGTTTCGGTTTCGGTGATGGGGCTAGAGACGGCATCAATGCTGGACTGGCGATCGTCCGGTAAAATCACATTTTCTGCAACAAACTGAGTACCGCCTTCGACAGGCTCAAACTGACCTTCAATTTGGCTGCCTTCTGGAATCAAGACTGTCCCTCTTGCGGTCAGCACGTTCTGGGTTACGGTCAGCGTTACGGGAAGTGTCTCATCCAGCTTCAAAATAATTTTCTCTGCTTTGTCATAGCGCAAGGGAATCAACGTTCCGGCTGGCACAGCCGACTGCCGCCAGGTGTTTGGGAACGTTGGTGCAGGAGAATTCTGAGAGGGAAAAGGGCGAGTTTGAGCGATCGCAGATTCAGTTAGCGCCACAGGAACAAGCAGGGATGAAGCGATCGTCATGACAAGAGCTGAACCAGTGAAAGCGTTGGCGGTCTGCCAAAATCGAAGAGATACCATATAACCTTCCTTCACGATTAACTTGAGCTTTTATTAACTTGAGATCTAATGGGCTTGCGGGTGGGCGATCGGTTGGGTTGAGGTATAAAATCCTCTGTCTGTATAGGTTACGCTTCGCCAACTCATCTTAGAGGGTGTTTGAAAAGTGGTTGGCTGTGATGTTAGGCACCTGTTGATCTCCCCTGCCCTCCTTAAAAAGGCTATCGTGCACACATAAGTCCTCAGATGCAGAGCCAACTGGGTTTGATCCCCCCTGACCCCCCTTAAAAAGGGGGGAGCCGGACTCAAAGTCCCCTTTTTAAGGGGGATTTAGGGGGATCTTGCAGCACTTGGATACCTTATCCGAAATGTGTGTACACGTTAGCCTTAAAAAGGGGGGAAATGAATTCAAAATCCCCCTTTTTTCTAGCGCAGCGGCGCGATAGCGCGGGAATTTAGGGGGATCTGAAACGTATTGCTACCCATAGTTGGACTTTTCAAACATCCTCTTAAAGTTAAGACTGCCTAGATCCTGAACCAGATTCTGATCTTGGGTTTCCTATCTGCTGTCGATCCCTTGAAAATCAGTGTTGTACAACCCTTTGCTATAGATAAACCTTGACCCAATCCTGAACCTTCAGCGTATTTAGCGTCTACTTGTCTTTAGCGTCTACTTTATGTGCATTCAGCCCACTCGGCATCTGACTTTTGCCAGAATACGCATTGTACTAACCGTTGAACTGACTCCATTGCTGGCAAAAAGTTCCCCAAAGGTTTTGCTCTCAGCGGTTTAAATTGCGTCTAAAACTAATTCTCGACAGGCTTTTAGCCCCAAACTAGGATTTTGTCGATAGCTGTCTTCCGGTACCCAAACTTGTACTTTGCGTTCGCTACTAATCCAGTACAGATATTCCACGTCTGGGTAATACTCCACGCCAACCCGCAAATTGGAATAGTCATCCTCACAAATCTCGAATCCAAACCTGACGACAATTTGAGCGACGAGGCATTCAGGCGTGTCGCAGACTTCGCCTGAGGTATCGCGCTCTTGCCAAAAAGTTTCCAAAAATCGGCTCAGCGTTGGCAACACTTTACTCGGAAGACCATTACGGCTGGCATAGATAACGGCGGGATTGCCTTCAACGATAATATGGCAGGGAGTGTGAGGCATGGTCTAACTCCTGGGGAGTAGGTAGAGAGCTTAAACTTAAAGCAAAGGCGCTAGGCCTTTCGGATTTTTTGAGCACTGCGTAGAATCTGTCCGGCCAAAATAGCTGCCCCAAATCCATTATCAATATTCACAACGCCAACTCCTGCCGCACAGGAGTTGAGCATGGTTAGCAGTGGAGCCAGTCCGTTAAAGCTAGCGCCGTAGCCGATGCTGGTGGGCACTGCAATAATCGGACAATCGGCCAGTCCTGCGACTACGCTGGGGAGCGCTCCCTCCATGCCTGCCACCACAATCATCACGTCAGCATCGTAGATGACCTGACGATTGTTGAGCAATCGGTGGATGCCCGCCACGCCTACATCCCAGAGCCGCCTTACCTGAAAGCCTGCCAGTTCTGCTGTCACTGCGGCTTCTTCAGCCACGGGCAGATCGGCGGTGCCTGCCGAGAGTAGTGTAATAGTGCCCAGATGCTGCGGCTCTAGCTCAGGTGGATGAATGGCACAAATTCTTGCCATTTTGTAGTAGCGCAAATCTGGAATTTCTGCCTGAAGCTGTGCATAGACAGCTGGCTCAATTCGGGTTGCCATGACGACTGGATGACGCTGCCGCATGGTCAGAATGATTTGAATAATCTGCTCAGGCGTTTTGCCCAATCCCAAAATGGCTTCCGGAAAACCTGTCCGGAGCGATCGATGATGATCGACTTTGGCGAACTCGGCAACGGGTTCAAAGTCGAAGTGTTTGAGCTTATTAAGGGCAGATTCTGGGCTGAGTTCTCCCAGAGCAACGGCATTGAGTAAATCCTGGAGGGCTTCGGGTTGGGTCACAGGTTGATTGAAAGTTCTCGTTTTGTTGAAAGTAGGGGTTGAGACCCTTATCTCATCTTACCGAGTTCTATTTCATTGCTGCTCAGTTGGAGGGCAGTAAGCTGGAAAGCGATGGGGAAGGCTGATCTGTGATCTGTAGCTCTTGAATGTTCCATAACCCCCAGCTGGGCAAACCGTTATACTTCAAACCTTGCAGGCGATCGCGCACTGCCATTAAGGCGATTTCATTCACTAAGTTAATTACGGGCAGATATTCTTGAGTAATTTGCTGAAACTCACCGTAAATTTCCTGCCGTCTGGTTTCATCTAGCTCTTGGGCTGCGGCCTTAAACAGCTGATCAATCCGCAGTTCCCAATCCGCAGCGTTCCAGCCCTGGATCGGAGCTTGACCAGGCTGAGGCGCTAAGTTAAACATATGGGAACTGCCTGTACTCAGCCAAAGATTTGAGCCACTGTAGGGGTCAACGCCTCCCGTAAAGCCAATGAGAATGCAATCCCAGTCGCGAGAGTCGTTAAGCTTGCTAATTAGAGTATTAAAGGCGATCGGCGTGAAGTCTACCTGAATACCGATTTTGGCTAAATCTGTGCGAATTTGAGAACCCAACGCCTCCCGAATTCGATTGCCTGCGTTGGTTTGCAGGGTAAACTGCACTCGATTGCCCTCTGCATCTAGCAACTGCCCTTGAGCGCCATACTTAAAGCCGGCAGAGAGCAGCAGCTGTTTGGCTTTCTCTAGGCTGTAATCATAGGTTTTCAAGCCTTTCTCAGAGGGAAGATAGTAGGGGCTTTGTACCGAGATGGGCGAGTCTTGAGGGGTGCTAATGCCGCGATAGATATTGTTGATCATGCGGGGACGATCGATAGCATGGGCGATCGCCTGCCGAAACGCGACTGAGTTGAACCAGCGAGATTTGATCGGATCGACAATGGGCTTTCCGGCTTCAGTCTTGGCCTGGTTCAGGTTGAATTGAATAAAGGTCGTGCCCGACCAAGCGCCGCCGTTATAGAGCTTAAAGCGTCCTCGTTTCTCTTCCCGCTTCAGCAGTGAGTAATATTCGGGACGCAGCGGACGCACATCGCCGATCACATCCAAATCGCCCGATCGAAAGGCCAATAGCTGGGCATCCGTCGATTCTGTGAGTTGCCAAATGATGCGATCGATGTAAGGTAACCGTTTGCCTTGAGCATCCTGCTGCCAGTAATAGGGATTGCGGCGAAAAATCAGACGCTCGGCAGGGCGATATTGCTCAATTAAATAAGGCCCATTGACGACAATATCTTGAGGATCGGTGTCTGTGCCCCAAGTTGAGACAAATAGGGGATTGCCTTTGGCATCGAACGATCGTACAGAAGCCTCTAGCTTGTGCTTTGGCAAAATGACAATATCTGTTGGGGGGCCAGCCGTTGCACGCAAAAATGGGGCAAAGGGTTCGGGCAGCACAAACTCAATGCGGCGATCGTCTAGCTTACGCACTTCTGGCAGCTGCCGATTGATGCCAATTCGCAGCGTGTCTTTGGCTTCTGCCGGAATTTTTTCATTAAAAATCACATCCCGATAGGTAAACACGACATCATCTGCCGTCAAGGGGTGTCCATCTGACCACTTCAGTCCCTGCCGTAGCGTAAAGATCACCCGCAGCTTGTCTGCCGAAATTTCCCACGACTCTGCCAGATCGGGCTGAAGCTCTCCGGTCATTCCCTCCTGCCGCAACAACCCTCGAAAACAGAACAGGAAAATGCTAGGAAACTCCTGATTCAAAGCATAGTTAAAGGTCTTGGGATCTTGCAACGTCGAAAGGATAAGCTGAGATCCTCTAGCTGCTTGAGTTTTAAGGGCGATCGCACTACATCCACCCAGCGCTAAAAAAATCGTGAAGAGCAGGGCAATGAACCAACGACGATGAAAGAGAGCAAGGGGCATAGTGAGCCACAGGAGTAGACATGCAGATAAACAAGAAACTTATCTCAATTTGACTCAAACAAATGCTCACAAATCATAAATCGCCCAATTTTGCAGGGATGCGCTTGCAAAATTGGGCGATTCTATTAGCTATTGCTCTTGGGACATTTGCTCTTGGGACATTGTTATGGACGCGCGGAGCGCGTCCATAACAATGTCCCCTCCACGATCCTAAGCGGGGGCACCAAAATTTTGTGTCCAATAATGGTTGTAGTTAACGCTGCCCGTATCATTAGCGAGGAAGAAATAGCCCACGCCAATTTCCTTGAGTTGGGGATCAAGCAGGTTAGCGCGATGTCCCGCGCTGCTGATCCAGCTTTGCATCACCTCTTCTGGCGTTGTTTGGCCTGCGGCAACGTTTTCGGCAGCCCGTGACCAGTTATAGCCGCCTGCTGTCATCCGATCCCAGGGCTGTGAGCCATCTAGACCTTCGTGAGCCAGAAAATCTTGTGTTGCCATTGTTTTGCTATAGGTTTGGGCAACGGTGGTGAGCTTGCTGTTAAGCGTCAGGGGTGCGAGGTTGTTTTGTTTTCGGAAAGCGTTAGTTAAATCAACGACCTGCCTAGAAAACGCACTGATTGTAGTTGCAGACTCAGATTGATCCACTGTGAGTTGAGCGTTGTCTGCTGCAAGGCTAAGACGGTAGCGGCTGTTGCCTTGTTGGATGGCTGTTACCTGAATCAGATACTTGCCTGCCGTCAGCTCCGGAAATTTAGTGCTGGCTACTTTGTTAGCACGAGAAGCAAAGCTTTTTAACACCTCACCTCGATCGATCGCCCCATTTTGATTGCGGTCTTGAGCCAGTCGGATCGTAGTTCCAGTCTCGGAGCTTCTCCCTTTTAGGCTCAGGCTTGTGCGATCGCTCAGGCTAAAGCTAAATAGATCAATCTGCTTGCCTCGAACGCGATCATTCAGGGTTTGACTGCTGCTGATGGGGGTCGCCTGAACCCGATTACTGCTAATACCTTTTAAATTATCCATTTAGGTTGTCGCGGATTTTTTGTGGGTTTATGTTCAGTAAGCTGAGTCAATCAGGCTTAGGTCAACCTGACATTTACCGAGTTATCTGGCTTAGCCCTGTCGAGTCTCATAGTTGTAAATAGCGAGGTTAGGACAGGGAGGTTTTGGGTGGTGTGCTTCGTGCGCCACCCAAAACCTCCTAATTCAAAGTGGCTATGGCTATAAATCAGCTAAAAGATGGGCAAAAAATAGTGGGGCAAATTTGCATTTGCTCCACACACCTTACTTTGCTTATTAGTTAAGGTTGACAGGCGGCTAGTTGCTGCCCGTAAAGGTAACTTCTGGAAACTTACTTTGCGCTTCAGCCATAGACTGCCGCTTGCCCTCTTCCTGCCAGTAGTTGATGACTTCAGTTGCTTTATTAAGCAGATCAATGCGATCGACTTCAGTAATCCAATGCTTCTCTTCTAGCGTCGATTTCAACTGTTCCCAGGCATCATTGCGAGGCCAGAAAAAGTAGGATGTTAAAGGGCTGGTGCCTTTGCCTACAATTTGATCTACTGCCAGAGCCACATCTTTTTCGAGCCAAAGAACTTTTAAAATGAACTTAGCCAAATAAACCTCCCGAACTGCCCCAGGGCGTTCCCAAATATCTACATAACCCTTTATATTAATGCATGGATTCTGGATTGACCATTGTGAGTCGCTTTAGGCCACGGGTTGACTCAGCCAGAATGCCTATATGCCGTTTCCTGGAGGTTGGGGTGATTACTGCGATCGCGGTGTTTGATATTGATGGAGTCATCCGAGACGTAGGCAACTCCTACCGACGCGCATTGGCAGACACGGTGGAACACTTTACCCAAAATGCCTACCGACCCTCGCAAGTTGATATCGATCGTCTCAAGGCAGAAGGGCTTTGGAATAACGACTGGGAAGCCTCGCAGGAAATGATTTGCCGCTACTTTGAGGCACAGGGGAAGCCGCGAGCTATCTTGGAGGCAGGTTTAGACTATGCCACACTGGTCGATTTTTTTCAGCGGCGCTACCGAGGCGAAGATCTAGACAATCCAGACCATTGGAACGGCTATATTGCCCATGAGCCGCTGCTGCTGCAACCCACTTATCTTGAAGCGTTGACGAAGGCTGGAATTCCCTGGGGATTCTTCAGCGGTGCAACAAGAGGCTCTGCCTGTTTCGTTTTGGAAAAGCGGTTGGGACTACGATCGCCTGTACTGGTGGCCATGGAAGATGCACCTGGCAAGCCCGACCCATCCGGCCTGTTTCAAGTGCTCGATCAATTAGCTCCTGCTTCGTTGGGGACGCCCGTCTTCTATGTAGGAGACACGGTAGCAGATATGCAAACGGTAGAAAGAGCCAAGCTTCTTCGGCCAGAACGCCAGTGGATCGGGGTGGGCGTTTTGCCACCTCACGCGCAGCACTCTCCTGAATATCGGGAGGCTTATGTCGCTCAGCTTAAGTCTGCTGGAGCTGCGATCGTGTTGGACAATGTAACGCACTTAAACCCTGAACAAATACAGGCTGTGCAGAAGGCGCTATCTGCTGAAAGCACCAACCTTTAGAAATAGCTCAACTCTCAGCAGCATCTGATACAGCCCCTCAAGACCTAGAGAACTCACCCAATAGGGTACGCAGGGCTTGGATAGTCTGGATTGTAATTTAGTCGGAGCGGGATAGGCGGTTTTCATGGACGATATTTCAGGCAATGTCTAGGCAATGCTACTACTCGCTCAACGGGGTATTGTGAGTAGCTCAATACAATAATAGGTAGACATTGAGAAGCACGACATGAATTCTCCGTGAAGTCCCGTATAATTACTAAGAACCCTCAAACCAAGGCGGTCAGCTAGCTCGCGTGGCTGTTAGATTTGCTGCGATTGGGAGTATGCGGCTTGATTTTTAAGAATTTACGGCTGATTTCTATGCCCGAAAGGGGCAGCACCACAAACCAAAAAGCTGCGCCCAAAAAGACGAGTGCCCAAGATACTTTGTCTGTTTTGGGGGTCGAACGATCGAACCAGAATGCACTTAATAAAATACAGAAAACAACTAAAGCAATCGTGAAATAAAGAGTAGTGAAGTGGGCTTGCATTCCTTTAGCCTGCGCGATTCTAAGGTATTTATCTTACCAATCTGCAATGGCTAAATCTACAAGTTTTACGGAACGCTCAACAATTATTATCTCACGGCTAAATTGAGAGGGAGCTTGCCTTGTTTTTAAGTAGACATCTGCCCTGCATCGCTGTGCATTAGAGTTACGCTCCCAAAAAAGTTCTTGACTTTGAAAGTTCTTGATTCTAATTGTGTAAGGAACCTTAGAACAAAGCTAAGTAGGTGGGTGAAATTAATTGTAGTAGCGTGGCAAGTCTAAAATGTTGGGTTTCTGTAGGATGGCTTAGCGCAACGTAACCCATGCTGTTAGCGGTTTTCAGCTCTTGGAAAAACCTAACAAATGAGTCTGGATGCGCTAATAGGATGGTATAGCTCTACGAAGGTAGGTTAGGACGCTATAGTAGTACTAGAGAAGAGGTTAGTAGTCCTTATGCCTGCTCCTTACAGTTACGACCTTCGCACCAAAGCAATCGAGGCAGTCCAATGCGGTGAACGCAAAAGTGCAAT
>JACQYI010000007.1 GCA_016208305.1 Oscillatoriophycideae cyanobacterium NC_groundwater_1537_Pr4_S-0.65um_50_18
AGCGGTAGAGTTGTTCATCAAATGTGCTGCGCTCAACCGCATGATTCAGATCGCCAAGCCCGATAGCTACGAAGTTGAAGCCTAACACCAAGACTACCTCAAGACGGATCTGACCGCTTTTCTAATCATGCAACAAAGCCGATCTTTTAGTGAAACTGTCAGAACTGAGTACTCAAATTAAGGGTAGAAGCCCCTGCCTGATAAACTAGTTTCTGCCCTCGACATCCGCTCAGTCAGTCTTCGATGAATTGTACTTACTGCAGCTCAACTCACACCGCTCGATTGCAACGCATCATTGATTCAAGGTAATTGCTCAACTGGGTTGACCTGGTGCAGTCAAAAGGAGAGGATGGTAAACTTTTGACATGAAAGAACTGCCCCCTCTAGAAGCATGGCTGATTTATTGACGGTAGAAAAATGAGAATAGCAGAATAGTGATTACCGTCATTGTTCTACCATGAGCCTCATTGCCCGTCTCAAGCAAATCCCCGGCTTTCGCACCCAACCTCGCTATCCGTTGTGGGTCATTCTCCTGCTGGTGATTATGGGAACGATGAGTGGGTGTCAGGGCTACCGTGCCCTGGAAGACTTTGTCCAACGACATCAACGGGTGCTGCTTGAATTGCTGGAGTTACCCTACAAGCGCTTGCCATCATTTTCGACCCTCCGGCGCATCATGGTGCGACTTGACTACCGTGCAAATCCTGCTCGACCACTTGCATTTGAGTGAGGTGGGCTTTTCGATGGATGCCCTACACACCCAAAAAAACACTTCAGCAATTGAAAGCGGCAATGACTATTTGATTGCCTTTAAAGCCAATTAAGGCAAATTATTTGATGCCGTGCAACTTCACTTTGAGCAATCTCAGCCGATTAGTGTGACCACGAGCATGGAACAAACCTGTCAGCGACAGGTGAGAGCATTTGAATCGTTGTTTCCCGTTGTGGATGCGACCGTTCTTGAGCGTTTTAGCGGATGCATAAAGGGGGCAGGCAGGCATGGGAGGAGGATGGCAAGAACTCTACTTCTCTATCATTACATCTTGAGCACTACCGCCAAGTTGTCTGGCCTCACTCAATCCAGTTTGGTAAAAGATCGAATGAAGGGGCTTGTACGGGCAAACCGCAGGTGGGCTTCTGGGGAGAGAGGCTCTTTAGGGTGCAGGGCTGAATCTTGTGACACTCTCATATTACGAAAGGTGTGGGTTCTTAACGAATTACAGCCAACTACCAATCAAAACATAAGGTGCCCAAAATATAGGGAGTTGGTATTCTGGTGTTTTCAGTAACGTCAGTTGAGCTTGTCGCAAGGCTTCGGCTCTAGGTTGAGTTTGATTGATCAAGGTTTGGTAGAACCGATTCATTAGCAATGCAGT
This sequence comes from Oscillatoriophycideae cyanobacterium NC_groundwater_1537_Pr4_S-0.65um_50_18, assembly GCA_016208305.1. GTDB lineage: Bacteria > Cyanobacteriota > Cyanobacteriia > Elainellales > Elainellaceae > Drouetiella. The sequence continues at coordinate 1,377 of JACQYI010000007.1, forward strand.
TGATTCATCATTCACACTCCAGAGAGACGCAATCGTGCTACGAGCACCTGCCCGAATCGCCATGCCTGCTAGCCCCAATGTTGCTCGCCTGTCTCCAGCAGCAGTTTCACAAGCGCTGAGAACCAGAAGTTCTAGGGGTTGCGGTCGTTGATCGCGCGCTCGTAGCAGGGTATTCAATTCGTTGACATTAATAGTTTTATCCCATGCCAGAATGAAGGTTTCGTCTGCTTTTGAGCTAAATTGACCGTGGGTTGCTAAATGAGCGATCGAGAACGATTGTGAGTCCATTTCTGTTTGAAATGCCTGTGTCGTAAACTGCTGATTCAGCAAGACTTGACTCGGCACCTCAGATTGAATTTGCTTTAATTCATTACCGACATAGGGAAGGCGAGAAAATCCCTGTCGCGCTTGATCTAATCCCACAACAAGAGCGTTTAATTTACCTGACTGCAATGGTTTGGGATCGAAAAGCTGGAGGCTAGGGGAAAGCGCGATTGCATACTGCTCAATCAAATACTGGTGTCCATCGTAGAGGGCTGCCATCGGAATATTCCGCAGCAATCCATCTAGGACAAACACTATGGTCTTGATGTGGCTTTGAGCGATCGCAGACTCACTGGGCTGGATGAGCCAGCTATAGACCTGTTGCGATTGGATCTGCGTCTGGCGTAGTGCATCCGGTTCAGCAATATTGCGGCGCAGCGACTCCAGCGTTTTCTCCACTTGGTCTTGTGGTAGGAAAGTCGCGTAGTGACGCAAAGGCTGTTGCGGGATTTTCAAGATCACCTCAATGCGATCGCTCAAAATTGTGGCATAGATCACGGCTGCGGTGGGATCGGCTTGATCGACGACTGCATCGAGCTGTTGTTTGGGCGCTAAACAAGCGGCGCGAAAGAAGTTATCTAACTCGGCTAGCTGGAGGGCTTCGATCGTGCTTCTGGCTTGACGAATATTGTCCTGACTAGGTTCTGCTCCGGGCTGCAACAGCAAATCGACAAATTGTCGATAGACGGGTTCAACCTTGTCCCGAAACGAAAATTGTACGTCTGGATTAACGGAGACTAAGTCGTATCGAATTGCTTGGAGACTCTTGATTGCTCCATCGTATGCTGCAATCGCCCCGGTCATGTCTTGCTGCTGTCTCAGCAATCTTCCGAGCTGCCACTGCCACTGATAGGCAATGTCGGCTGCGTCTAAGGTCTGAGCAATGACTAAGGCTTGCTGAGTTAGCTGGGTGGCATCTGACCATTGCTGAGTCTGCTCGTATAGATTTCCCAGTGTGCCGATTGCATAGGATTCAGCACGGGCATCGGGTAGGCTGCGGGATTGTTGAAGAGCAGTCGCTAACGCCTGAGCCGTTTGTTTGACATCCTGATTGTCCAGCTTCATCAAGCTTTGGGCAAAGTCAATCCGAGCATAAACGGCGGTGCGGCTGAGAGGCAAGCTATCAATTTGCGCCTGAATTTGTGGCAAGAGGGTTTGCGCCTCGTCTTGCTGATGAGTATCCAGCAGTAAATCGAGTTGGTGGAGTTGCGCTGGAACAGAAGTTAGGATCGAGTGCGTTGCTGCCTGTTGATAGAATGCGATCGCAGCAGCAGTATCCTCTTGGGCTGCAGCAGTAGTGCCCAAACTAAGCTGTGCTTCTCCTACTTCTTGAGAGTTGGAAATTGCCTCTGCCACCGCTAAGCTTTGCTGCAACACCTGGCGAGACTCTGCTAAATTTCCAGTCGTCCGTAAAACATTCCCCAAACTGCGTAACCCGATCGCCTTAAGCGCTGAATCAGGCTGGTTCTGAAGCGTTTGAGTCGCGGCTGTGAGTTGTTTCTGAGCTTGAGGATACAGCCCTAGAGTCTGCAAGGCTTGGGCTTGGTTGATCTGATTGCGAACGAGCCGATCGAGATCGTTCACTTGCTTATAGAGATCTGCGGCCTGTTGCCAGGTGGTCAGGGCAGTCTCTGCGTCTCCGCGTGATAATTGCAGGCGACCCTGCACATCCCAGACTTGAGCGAGGAGTTGTAATCGCTCAGTTGATCTCGGCAATTCAGGCGTATTCACTAGGGTGAGAGCTTCCTGAATCAAGGCTTCTGCGTCTGTCCAGTTGCCGAGCTGCTGATAGGCTAGGGAAAGATTGCTCAAGGTCTGGGCTTGCCTGAAGCGATCGCCCACTTCTTGGAAGGCGGCGATCGCCTGTTGCCAGAGAGTAACAGCTTCGGCATATTGCGCGGCTTCATAGCGTTGTCTGCCCTGTTGATCGATCTCGTTGGCATCTGACCTGGTTTGCAATATCTGGGTACTCGTTTGGAGGGCAGTCTGAGGAAAGGTGGCCTGTTGAGCGGCGATCGGTAAGCCCATGCTCACCACAAACAGGGCAATCAAAAACAGGATCGTTGTTTGGTGGTGCCCGCGAATTTGCTCAACCCATTGAAACCATTTTCTGCTCATGCTTTGATCCTCAACGGCAGTGAACTATGCGATTGGGAGAAGAAGCAATTGCACTCTCAGGAGCCGCTGCACCCAAGATTACCCTGCCATCTGCCGCAATCTGAAATCCTTGAGCTTCTGCGATCGGCTCTTCCAGGGACAAGGGATTTTGAGACGATTCTCTCTGCGAAACGGCTGGCTCATTCTCAATGTTGGCGGCAACTAAATCCACTTGAATTGCATCTTGATTCATGGCTTCACTGGGGGTGGGTGGCAACCCTCCACGCCCGGTGACGATGAACTGATTTTGTTGATTGACACTATTTCCAGTTGGGCAGGTTTGCGCGATTAATCGAGAGGCATCAGTGACTTCTACCGGAAGCTGTACCAATCCTCGGCTGGGATCTACATCGGGTGTAGTGATATCTACAACACCTGCAATACCCTGCTCTGAACTGGCGGTAATATCACTTTGGGCAGTCGGTTGGGGACGAGATTGGATACCAAAAATACTTTGGGCATTAATCTCAACGTTGCCGCCTCGTCCAGTAAAGGCATTGGCGCTAATATCGCTATTCTCGTTGGGAGCTGCCACGATAAACTGCCCATCAAAGCTGATGTTGCCGCCATTGCCTCCGGTGCGATTATTGCCAGCCGTAGTAGAAATAGAGCTACCCTGCTGCAACAGCAAGAGATCCGGGATTTGTAGGGAAATGTCGCCCCCTTGGGCGCTCGTGGTTTTCGCCGTAATGGAGCCTTGGCGGTTTAACACCAACCGATTGGCTTGCAGCGAAATGTTGCCGCCCCTGCCACGACCCTGGCTATCGACGGCAATAGTGGCTCCATTTTCAATTTGTATCTGTCTGGGATCGATCGCAATGTTGCCCCCATTACCCATAGAACTGGGAGTGGTGCTAGCAAAGAGTCCTGTCCCTCGCCCTGTCAGGAAAAGCTGATCACTGACTTGAACGGTGAGATCTCCTGCTGCACCCCGGTTGGCAGTATTTGTCGTAACCTGTGACCCGTCGCTGAGGGTAAACCGCTCTGCGTTGATGTCAATATCTCCTGCATCTCCTCCCCTGCCGCTGCCAGAGGTGGAGGCAGATATTTCCACGCCGTCACTTAAGCTCAGTTGCTGAGTGGTGAAAGTCATATTTCCAGCATTGCCGATGCCCTTGGTTTCTGTGGCTAATCGTCCAGATCCGGTAATAGTAATCGATCGAGGTGCCGTCACAATCAAGTCCCCTCCCCTGCCGCTGCTAGAGGTGGAGGCAGAAATTTCGGATCTGGGCGTTAGGATAATATCGAGATCGGGTTGATTTCGGTAGGGATTGAGCCGCAGAGTACCAGCGGGAGTCTGTCCCTGAGTTTCGGCAAACACACCAACGATGCCTGCCAAATCGAGGTTAGAAGCGTTGAGAGTAACGCTGCCTCCGCCTTGGCGATTGGTGGCAGTAGTGGTAGCGGTGGCGGTGATGCGGGCACGTTCTGCCAGGTTGAGATAGGGCGTGTTGAGGGTGATATTGCCTGCTTGTCCTGCCCCGCTAGTTTCGACCGAAAGTACAGGAGACAAATTATTTGATCGTCTCAGGCTTACAGAGGTTGGTGCATTGACTTGAATGCTGCCCCCGTTGCCGATGCTGCTGGTTTCAGCTAGAACTTGTGCATTGCCAGCCACCGTGAGCCTAGGAGTATTGAAGGTGATATTGCCGGCTCTTCCCTGCCCCTCGGTTGCTGCATTCACTTGTGCTCCGTTAGTGAGAGAAAGCCTATCTGCGCTGATGCGGATGTTACCTCCTCGACCGATCGCCCCAGAACCTACCGAGCTAAAGGCACCACTGGGATCTCCATTGCTGCCTATTCCATTAAAGGAAACTGAATCACTCGCCCTAATCATGATCTTCCCTGCATCTCCTTGACCAGAGGTGTTGGCACTTACAATCCCCCCATCGGTGAGAGTAAAAGAATTTGTAGTGATACTAATGCTACCTGCTCGACCAATCGCTCCAGGCTCCACCGAACTATAGGCACCACTAGGAAATGCACCCACCCCATCAAAGGACACTGTATCTCTCGCCGTAATGGTGATATTCCCTGCATTCCCAACTCCACTGGTGCTGGCATCAAGTAAGCCACCATTGAGTAGCTCAAGGGATTTAGTGGTAATGGATATACCCCCGGCATTGCCCTCAGCGGGAGCATTCCGTCTATTGCTGAAGTTCACACTGCTGAATGCGCCACTGGAAAACCTACTCTCATTCACTCCATCAAATCGAACCAAACCAGTGGCGTTGATGGTAACACCCCCTGCATTTCCAACCCCAAAAGTGCTGGCAGCAAGGTTAGTACCATTGAGCACCTCAAGAGAGCCAGCGGTAATAGATACACCTCCGGCATTGCCTATTGCTCTATCGTTCACTTGGCTGAATGCACCACCGGAGTCTCCATTAATTTCCCCAGCAAACCTAACCAAATCAGTAGCTCTAATGATGACACTACCTGCATTCCCTCTTCCAAAGGTACTAGCAGACACTTCGCCGTCATTAGTAACTTCTAGAGATCTAGCGGTAATGGACACACCCCCTGCATTCCCTACTCCCCGACGATTCACATTGCTGAATGCTCCACTAGGTTGTCCAGCCGCCCCTTCCCCAGCAAACCTGACCAAATCAGCAGCGTGAATGGTGACGCTCCCTGCATTCCCAACTCCACTGGTGCTGGCAGAAAGTTGAGCACCATTGAGTACTTCTAGGGAGCCAGTGGTAATGGATATCCCCCCGGCTGAACCTACTGCGTTTGTGCTTGATCCGGATACCACTTCGCTGCGTGCCCCGCTCTCAAACCCATCCATCCCTTCTCCAGCAAACCTGATGAAATCGGTAGCATAAATGGTGACACTGCCTGAATTTCCAACCCCAAAGGTACTGGCATCAAATTGGGCACCCTTGAGCACCTCTAGAGAGCCAGTGGTAACAGATATACTCCCAGAACTACCTTCTGCTCCAGATTCCACTGTGTTAAATGCCCCACTGTCAGATCCGTCTTGATCTTCCCCATCAAACCGAACCAAGTGAGTAGCATTGATCGTGATATCTCCCGCTTGAGCCTCCGGTGCCCTTAAATCTTCAGGGATACCTGCTAAAAGTTGACTTCCTCCTCTTACCTCTAAATTCCTGGCATTGACCGTAATCGAGCCTCCCCCACCAGCGCGTACATCAACGCTTGCAGCATTGGTCATTAATACATCTGCTCTCGCTACATTGTCAGGAAAACTCAAACTACCGTCACGATTCAACCCAACTGCTCCTGCTGCTGACACGCCTCCTAGCTCTACTCGTCCTCCCGGCGCTAGCAACTCTCCGCCATCCAAACTCACAGCGCCACCTGCCAGCGTTAACGTTTGACCATCGGGCACTTGTAAACTTGCTCCCTGCGATCGCACTTCCCCTGGATTTCGCCCGTACTGCAAGCCGATCGGCGCACTCACCGTTAATAAGGGCGGCGCTTGTGGATTAGTAGCACTGAAGGTGAAGCCATTATCAAATCCAATACTGTTTGCCGTGCTAGAGACAAATGAACCGCCTACATCTAACCGGGCATCTTGTCCAAATAGAATACCGTTAGGATTAATCAAAAATAAATTTGCGTTACCCAATACGCCCAACGTGCCAAGAATATCCGATTGATTACCTCCAGTCACACGAGTGAGAATATTGGTAACGCCATCAGGATTGGTGAAATACGCTCCACGTCCGGCATCAATATTAAATTCCTGAAAGCTGTGGAAAAGATTTGTTCCGCGTCTTGCCCCGCCATCAATCCGATTACTAGGAACTCCCCGAATTACCTCATCTGGAGAGACAATCGATTGTTCATCACCCAATGTTTCATCTGCGATCGGGGCGCGCTGAGCCATTGCCGGGAGAGGAGAGAGGGCGATCGCGCTACTCATTAAAAAGAATCGAAACAGTGAATGCCAACATATCTGTTTTTGAGTCATCTCACTATGTATCTCCTCAAAAGCAGCGGTTAATAAAATATAGAATTCGCGACCATAAGATCATGATTATAGAAATGTAGATGAAGCGATAAAGAGGCAGCGACATATGACTGTATTGTCCTGCTTTCAGTTGGTTAATTGTTGTGCTGAACAACTTGAAGTGTGCTGTGAATGTAAAGGGATTGTAGTGGGCACAGCACCTATTAGTATCACATCTCCGTTTGCCATAGTTATCCAGCCTTGAGCTTCGACGATCGCAGTGGAGGTAGCATCCGTTTTAGACAAAGCGACCGGACGATTAGAAACAGTTCCTGCTGCTTCAACGGTGACTAAGTCCACTTGAATAGCATCGCGGCTTAATGCCTCGTCTACGTCAGGCGGCAATCCTCCTCGCCCCGTAATCACAAATGATCCCTGCTCATCCACTGCTCTCCCGCTTCCAGTCGCACACCGCTGGTCGATCTGGTTTGGAGGAGCCACATTCTCTGGTAATGCGACTAACCCTTGGGTTGGATCAGTACTTAATGTATTCAATGCAATCGCCCCATCCAGCCCAAACTGGGAACTGGCATTGATGTCACTCAATGGAGACAGTGGATTTCGTTCTGATAAGCCAAAAATGGTTTGAGTCGTGATGTCAATGTTGCCACCATTTCCCTGTCCTTCAGCGTTAGCAAGAATATCACTATTTTCAAAAGGATTTGCAACTACAAATCCATTGGGAACTCCTAACGTTACGTTGCCACCGCTAGCATTATTTCGCGCTTGAGCAGAAATTTGACTGCGATTAGAGAGTTGAAGTAATCTACCAGATGCATTCAGGGTAATGTTGCCACCATTGCCTGTGCCTGCGATCGCTTCTAATGTGCCATCATCTAGCACAACAGAAGCAGCATTGATGCTTAAGTTACCTGCATTTCCCTCTCGACTACTCACGGTGATGCTTGACCTCGTTGCAACATTCAAAGTACCAGAATTATTAAGGCTGAGGGTTCCCGCACGTCCTCCATTTTTGGCTTCTGCGGCTAAGCGGCTATTGTCACTAAGGGTGATATCACCTCCATTGGTGGTATTAATGCTTAAGCTTCCACCGCGACCCATATTGGTTGAGGCAGAGATTACGCTTTGATTATTCAATTGCAGTAAATTAACCCCTCCTAGTTGAATCGCTCCTCCTGTTCCTGCTGCTGTTGTTCCTGTAATGTTGCCTCGATTTAAGGAAATATCACGAGCGTTAATCGTTAAATCTCCTGCATTGCCTTCCCTGATATTGCTAACGGCGATCGCTGCTCCGTTTTGAATACTCAGCGCATTGGTCGTGACACTTAAAGTTCCAGCACTTCCGCCTCTGGATTGCACCGATAATCCAACGCGATTGTTCTCTTGTGTAGTTGCACCATTCAGCAGAACAGAATTTGAAGCATTTACACGCAGTTGTCCTGCTTGTCCGGTTTTTGATTCTGCTGAAATTAAACTATTGCGAACTTGCAAAGAGTCTAAATCTTGAAGCGTAATATCTCCTCCTTGACCAGATTGAGTAGCGGCAGAAATCTGGCTATTGTTGTTAAGCTGCAAAGACTCAACAATGCTTAAATTGATATTTCCACCCCTGCCTGCTTCCGTTGTTCCTACAATTGTTGAACCATTGTTCAATACAACCGTTTCAGCATTAATTGTTAGATTTCCTGCTGTACCGCGCTCTCTACTGCTCACGGTTGCACTTGATCTGCCTTGAAGTGTCAGTCTACCTGCATTATTAACTGTTAAAGATCCAGCATTGCCACCGTTTGTTGCCTCCGCTGCTAGACGACTACGGCTATCAAGCGCGATCTTACTGCCTTCTCTAGTTGTGATTTGTAAACTACCGCCTTGCCCTGCTTGGGTAGAAGCCGTAATGGAACTGCGATCTAAACTTAACAAATTGAGATCTTGAAGTTGAACATCTCCACCTGCACTCAATTGATTGGATGCTGATATCGCAGATCCTTGTTGAAGAGTTAATCGCGGAGTGTTGATATTGAGATTTCCGGCTCTACCGCTACCTGTAGATTCAGTTAATAATCGCCCTTGGTTGCTGAGCAGCACAGAGACAGGCGCATTCACCAATAAATTCCCTCCCTGCCCTGTGTTAGAGGTTGAAGCAGATACAGCAGCTCCATCTGCAATGGTCAATCGTGGAGCAGTGATCTCAATGTTTCCAGCGATACCTGTCCCTGTCGTTTCAACGGATAGTCTGCCGTCGCCTTGAATGGCGATCGCTTCTGGCGCAGTAACAAACAAATCCCCCCCGCGACCACTACTAGACGTTGAGGCAGAGATTTGCGCACCACCAGAGAGATCGATATTCAAGTTCGGTTGATTATTGTCAGGTCGCAGCGTTAACGTGCCAGCCGGAGACTGACTTTGAGTTTGAGCAAAGACTCCAACCGTACCCGCTAAATTCAGCCTGGAAGCGTTGATGGTTATACTTCCACCCCCTTGAGGATTGGTAGCAGTGTCAGTGGCTGTAGCGGTGATGCGTGCTTGCTCTGCCAGAGTGACGCTGGGCGTGTTGATCGTGATATCACCCGCCTCCCCTGCCCCACTCGTTTCCACCGAAAGGACAGGAGAGGCACCATTTGTTCGTCTCAGGTCTACAGAAGTAGGCGCATTCACCAAAATGCTACCCCCATTTCCTGTGCTGCTGGTTTCAGCTAAAACTTGGGCATTGCCAGCAACCGTGAGCGTTGGAGCATCGAAGACGATATTTCCTGCTCTGCCCTGTCCAGACGTAGCTGCATTTACTTGCGCACCATTGGCAATAGAGAGTGAATCTGCGGTAATGCGGATGTCTCCACCCTGCCCGATCGCTCCGGAATTCACCGAACTAAAAGCACCACCGGGAAATCCATCACTATCTATTCCATCAAAAGACATTGCATCTCTTGCCGTAAGGGTGATATTTCCTGCGTCTCCTTGACCAGAGGTGCTGCTAGCTACACCTGCTCCATTCATGAAAGAGAGTGAACCTGCCATAATGTTGATGTTGCCTCCCTGACCCACGCCTCCGGTCTTCACAATACTGGCAGTTCCACTGGCAGATCCATTGCTACCGATAACGCCATCAAAAGACATCGCATCTCTTGCCGTAAGGATGATATTTCCTGCGTCTCCTTGACCAGAGGTGCTTGCACTGATTTGCCCTCCATTCCTGACAGTAAGAACTTCTGTGTTAATTACAATTTCACCTCCCTGTCCGATCGCGAAAGGAGACACCTGGCTAGAAATATTACTGGCAAGCCTAGTGGTGCCCGTTCCAATAACAAATCTAATGCTACCTACTCCACTAATAAAAACTGCGTCACGCGCTGTAATTGAAATGTTTCCTGCATTCCCGCGCCTCTCTGTATTTGCACTAACCTCTGCTCCATCGAGAATCAACAGTCTTCCTGTTGTAATGTTGATTTCACCGCCGTCACCTTGCCCTCCGAAGGGAGACACCAGACTGGAAATACCGCTACTGGGAGGAATTCTAAACAGTTCGCTTGTCTCGCCTGCAAGGCGAACCTCATCTCTCGCTGTAACCGTGATATCTCCTGCCTTGCCTTGCCCTTCCGTATTAGCACTTACTCTGGCCCCATTAGTGACAGAGAGTGTACCAGTCGTAATGTTGATTTCACCGCCCCGCCCAACCGCTCCCCGCAGCACCTGACTTTCTATATTGGAGTCAGTTCCATCCAGGGAGATATGGTCGCGGGCAGTGATGTTGATCCTTCCCCCATTTCCTTGACCCGCCGTATTGACCCCAACAAACCCTCCGTTGGTGAGGAAGAGCTGACCTGCCGTAACGTTAATTTCACCTGCTTGTCCAATGGCTCCAGAAGGCAAGTCGGTAAAAAAACGGCTAGACACCCCGCTGGAAAGTGCAGCATAGCCATTCAGGGAGATCGAACCTGAGGCAGTAACGGTTATATTCCCAGCATTTCCAACACCAAAGGTCGTATTCAGAACCAGTACCCCATCAAGGTCAACGTTTTCTGTAGTGTTGATAGTAATATCTCCCCCTTGGGCACCCGCAGTCCCCGCACCTCGCGCGATTCCTGATTGAATTAATGTTTGAGCTTCCGTAACCCTGAAGTTTCGAGCAGTAATCGCAATACTTCCACCACCACCCGCAGCAACGCTAACGAGGGCATCATTGCCGATCACTACATCAGCTCTTGAGAGTCCATCGGGCACACTCAACCGCCACTCTTGCCCCTGTCGAGTCAGCCCTACCTCACCTGCGGCTGCAATTCCTGCTAACTCCACCCGTCCACCTGGTGCGACCAGTCCTACCCGATCAGATAAATTCATTCCGGCTCTGAAATCAATCCGAGTGCCCTGAATGTTGACAGTGCCACCTGCCAGGGTTAAGGTCTGACCGTTAGGCATCTGTAAATTGGCTTGCTGCACTTGAATTGCACCTAGACTGCTGCCATACTGCAAACCGATCGGCGCATTCACAGTTAACAATGGGGGCGCTTGCGGATCAGTTGTACCAAAGGCAAAGCCATTATCAAATAAAAAGCTGTCTGCTGTGCTAGTAATAAATGATCCACGTAGATCTAACTGAGCATTGGGACCAAACAAAATACCGTTAGGGTTCAGCAAAAACAAATTGGCAGAACCATCTACACCTAACGTGCCGAGAATATCAGATCGAGTGCCTCCTGTGACACGAGTGAGAATATTAGCAACACCTTCGGGATTAGCGAAGTAAACTCCACGTCCTTCATCAATATTGAACTCTCGAAAGCTGTGAAATAGATTAGCCCCCCGTCTCGCACCACCATTAATGCGATTACTGAGACGATTGTTAATAACCTCATCGGGAGAAACAATCGATTGATCATTCCCCAAGCTATCATCGGCGATCGGGACACGCTGTGCTACTGCCGGGAGGGGTAAAAGGGCGAGCGTGCCACTGATGAGGAGCGATCGAAATAATTCATACCAACGTGCCTGACTTTGAGCCATATCAGCATTAGCCTCCTCAAAAGTAGACGCTGACTGAACAATAAATCATCCTCGCCAAAATGTCGATAGAAGCTTGATTTTTGCAGTGTCAGCACTCTTTACGGTCATGCTCACGCTTTAACTGCATCAGTTCAAAACATCGACATCTACTAATTGAACATAGGAAGGCAAGCTCGATTCGGACAAACTCTAAGGAGGAAATCATGTCTACGAACCCCAAGCAATCCATCAAAAGGATGGTCTTGCTATCGTTCAGCACGTTGATTATTGGGGGTTCTACTGTATTTGTTTTATCTGTTTTATGAAACGTATGCTCACAAATAATCAGTAGTGCTGTTATGTATTACAACGCAATGCTGAGGGAACAATTAATGCTTCCTTAACAGCAGCCCTGAAGCTTGATGAACTGATGAGGTTTAACCAAGTTAACCCAAATGTTCAACCAGGTAACCTTTCAACTTCCCAAGGAATTTTAATCATGAAACTCACTTTTCGCGGCCACTCTTACAAATTTCCTACTCCAATCGAGCCTTGCTCTGATGCTGCAAATCAATCCAGCCTAAAACTGATTTATCGAGGTCACACATACCATGCCACTCCACGTCTTGTAGTGGCATCTGAAGGGGTTAAGCTATCTGGTTCAACGGTGACTCTAATCTACCGGGGCAATACTTACGATCGTCAACTTCAATCCCCCAAACTCTATCAAAAGCCTCGTGCGATTAACTCGCATTATCAAATTCTTGGAGAGGGCTAAATGCAAAGCGGCGTAAGCACCTTTAACCCAGTTACTTCTATTCAGAACAACTCAACTCAGCATACAAACATTGCTCTGATAGATGTTTTCAGCGTGATGATGGCTATCGCCTTTCCTGCTGTGGTGATTGTAGCGATCGGGAGTTACCGCAAACACCGGGCTAGGGTTTTGCGGCGGCAAATTCAACATCTGAATCGAGTATGGCAGCTTAGCTCTAGCCAAAAAATGTCTTAATCCCGCTACGGCGGAGTTATCCAAAGCTTCAGATCATGTTGGATTTCACAAACTTTAGCTCAATCAACAAACTAACTGCATCAGTTCAAAACACGGGCACCTATCAATAGATACACACAGCCAAGGTTTTGAATCAGTTCTAAACACTGGATTGATCTCAAACAAACTAAAGCGAGTGTCCAACCCAACTCTATTCCTTAAAGGAGAAAATCATGTCTACTAACGCTAAACAATCCACGAAGAACAAATTGGCTCTATTTTTTGTTGGGACAACGTTAGCAGCAACCAACGTTGCTTTACCAGCTGTAGCCCAATCGGGAACTCAGGAATTTGGGTGGCTTTCCGAAGAAGTACAAAACGATCAACATCGTTCAAACGAGTTCTGTCGCTGGTGGTACAACCAATATGTCAATGATGGAACGCTAGCGGGGGGAGGTCGAAACGTTCGGGCTAATCTTAGCTCCAAGCGGTGTCTCGTTGATTATTAACTCCACACACAACACTTTTATAAATAAGACTTGTATAGCGCCAGGCGCTTAAATTCAACGAATATTTTTTCTAAAAGTCTCGCTCCGTGAGACTTTTAGAAAAAATATTGTCCTAACCTGATTGCATGGAGCTATGTCCTTGCGTGGGAGCCCCCCTACACATTCCCATCTCTCTCAATCAACCAACCAACTCACTGCATTAGTTCAAAATATGGGCACCTATTAACTTGATGTACGCAGTGAGTGCTTCAGATAATTTTCAAACACTCAGTTGAATTGATTTCTCGGACTGTTCATTGGCGATAGCAAGTTTGTCAATCAACAACCACGCATTATTCCCTTTTTTATCACCGATTTGCAACACAAATTAAGGAGTAATCATCATGGCTACTACATCAAATCTCACTTTCATTACCGAGGTTCTCAGACTAACCAACGAGTTTCGCGCTCAAAATGGTTTGGCTCTGCTCACAGCTAATCTAGAGCTAAATGCCGCAGCCCAAGGTCATTCAGAGGATATGGCTGACCAAGACTATTTCGACCATGTTGGCAAAAATGGCTCTAGTTTCTCAGATCGTGCCAAATTAATCGGGTATGAACCCGCGACAGGCGAAAATATTGCCGCTGGCAATCCCACTCCTGAATCTGTAGTGCAGACGTGGATTGACAGCCCTGGACATCGCGCCAACATACTTAACCCCAGTTCTACTGAGCTAGGAGTCGGCTATGCCTATCTGGAGAACGACACGGGGTCAACTAACTACGGTCATTACTGGACGCAGGTGTTTGGTACTGGTGACACTAATCCTGCTACGAATTTGCCAGAGCCGCCAGTGGTTGAGCCACCAGTGGTTGAGCTGCCGCCAGTGGTTGAGCCACCAGTGATTGAGCTGCCGCCAGTAGTCAACCCGCCAGTGGTTGAGCCACCAGTGGTTGAGCTGCCGCCAGTAGTCAATCCGCCAGTAGTCAATCCGCCAGCGGTTGAGCCACCAGTGATTGAGCTGCCGCCAGTAGTCAATCCGCCAGTGGTTGAGCTGCCGCCAGTTGAACAACCTGCATTTGCAACTGAGGGTGATGATGTGCTGCTCAGTTCCAGTGATCAAGGAATCTCAGTATCCGGGCTAGCAGGCAACGATCGCGTCACAGGGGGATTGGGAAACGACACCTTAGATGGCGGTGCAGGCGATGACACGATCGGCGGGGGGGCAGGTAAGAATGTCATGTCAGGAGGGCTAGGCAATGATTCCTATACCATAGATAGCAGCGTCGATATCATCACTGAAGCAATTAATGAGGGCAATGATACAGTTCTCGCATCGACTAGCTACACATTATCTGACAATGTAGAAAATTTGACGTTAATCAGTACCAATGTTGTTGATGGCACAGGCAACAGCCTCAACAATATTATGACTGGCAATGCGGCCAATAACTATCTCTATGGTGGGGATGGCAACGATCAGGTTAATGGTCAGGCTGGCGATGACTATCTTTATGGTCAAGCGGGTGATGACTTGCTCAACAGTGGAGAAGGAATAGATTGGTTGGTGGGAGATTTAGGAGACGATATTCTCTCAGGTGGTGCTAGCAATGATCGGCTGTTTGGCGGCTTGGGCAATGACACGTTGATGGGAGACAAGGGCAGAGATCGCCTGACGGGGGGTGCTGATGCCGATCGGTTTGTGCTGAGTCCGTTAGACAAGAATTTTGACACTATCACTGATTTTCAATCGAAGCATGGTGACAAAATCGCGGTTTCCACTAAAGGACTAGGGGGACGACTCAAGCAGGGGAATCTGTCGTCCACTCGGTTTACCCTTGGCTCTGCTTCTGAGCATACAAAGTCTGATTTTATTTATGACAAGTCATCGGGACGCTTGTTCTTTGATGTGGATGGAATGGGAGGTCAGAAGCAAGTGCAGCTTGCCCAATTAACGGCTGGGACAGCACTTGCCAGCGGCAATATCCTTGTAATGGCGTAGTGAAGAATAGCTGCTTACTGACTTCACTCTAGCTAAAAATGTCTTGTTGTAGGGCGCGCCCTACAACAAGACATTTTTAATTGCTGGGCTAATATTGCAACAGGTCGGGGTTAGAGTTAATCAGCCGTGATCAGCGGCTCTAAGGTATGACGATCGCCTCACCTGCCACACTCTCCAGTCCGATCGCCCTTAACAACTCTGCCCAAGCAGAATCTCCCGAATTAGCGCGACGCTGTTCCGCCGCTGTGCTTAACGCCTCAAACCAAAGTCCTTGAGCCGCATAGAGCCTTACCTGTTGCGGCAGCGTTGCCGTTTTAAGTTGCTGAGTTAAATCAGACGGTAGTGATTCTCGTTGAATCCAGCCATCGACAAAGGAATCTGGCGGTGAAGTCGAGCGACAGTAGAGTTTGAAGAACCAGTGGTACAGCTTGCCTGCCTCCAACGGAGCACTAGTTGCGGGTAGCGTCACACTCAAAATACCTGCTGTTTCAGGCAGCACCATATCAGATTGGTAAATCGAATTGCCATCTTGATCTTGCAAGACGAAAGTCGCAGTTGATGAAGAACGGTAGGGCACATAAAACCAAAACGTAGGACGTTCAGCCGCAGTTTTTCCAAACACCACCGTTGAACTTGCTGTTACCTGAGTTGGGACTAGAGCCGTCAGCGTGAGTTCAGATGCATTGGTTTCGTCCCCGCTACAGCCCCGGCTACCTGCATCCGCACGCCGTCCGGGTCGCCCAGTGCTGGGCGGGGGTGGCGCATTGAAGACGATCGGATCGTTGGCATTGGGTAGAGTGGGTACTGCTTGAGCCTGTCCCTGGAAACTGCCGGATAGGGCAACCCAGAGAGCGATCGCCAATGGAACCTGTTTAAGGTGAGTCATGGTGGGATGGAAGGGTTAGACCTATATTTGTGATTTTGATCGGCAACAATGAATGCAACACCTCCGCTCGTGAGCATGAACCCGAATGCAGCGGGCACCAGCGGCACCCACTGGCTTTGCGTCAGCCCATAAAAACAGAGAACGACTAAAGTTCCGAGCGCCGCGACTTCCAGCCCAATCAGTCTGAACCTTGAGCGACATCGCCAGACTAGCACGCCCCCGACGATGGCCCAACTCCAGACCCAAAGAACCTCGGATTGCCAAACCCAAACCTCGATTGGAGCACGACCTTCTTGGGCTGCACTGACCAACTGGCTGACCATTTGGGCTTGGAGCAACACCCCCGGTATTCTCTTCCCAAAAGGTGTTGCTAGATAGTCTTTGCTGCTCGGTGCTGTGACACCAATCAGGATAATGCGATCGCTCACGTCCTCCGGCTTCAGTCGCCCTGCCAGTACATCTTTGAGGGTAACGGTGGCAGCAGGGCTAAGGGAATCGTCAGAGAATCGGTAATTGAGGAGGAGTTGATAGCCTGCGGTATCCGTTTGCTGATAGCCACCCTGATGATTTTGCAAGCGTTGAAAAACCTGTTTTCCTAGCTGTAAATTGCCCTGGGGGGTGTAGCGCGGAAAAATCTTTTCTGCTTTGAGATACTGGAATGCGAGTTGAGCGCTCAGGGCATAGGGCGTGCTGCAAGACGATCCTGGAATTCGATCCATCGTGACCAGATGGCGACGAAGAACGTTATCTTCATCCGTGACGACATCGCTAAACCCCTGACGATCGATTGATAAATTGGGCCAAGGGGCGATTTCAGGAAAGTTTGCTTCTGGATCGCCAACCTTGCAAATAGCGAAAAAGTTAGGATGACGTTTCAGATCATCTGCCAATGAAGCCGGAGTAATAGGGAAATCGTGATATACGTCCAAACCGATCGCCCGGGGTTTTAGCGGAGTCAGCTTGCTCAAGAGTTTTGCTAGCGCTAAGTCTGAAAGTGAGCCTTTGCGTTGCGCTTGCTCAGGCAGATGCAAGTCGTCTTCGGTGATCGTCACGATCAGGAGGCGCTGATCTAGCGGTTCTGGCGGACGCAATTGCAGGAGGCGATCAAACGCCTGGAGTTCCCACGGCTGCAATCCACCCAGGTAACGAATGCCTAACACGCAGGCGGTAGCAGCCAAACTTGTGAGTAAAACAGGTTGCCAAGGACGGGATCGCCCATCCAAACGGACTGCCCTTTTTGGATTACCGCACCAGTCCTGCCAAGTGAGCGGCTCCACTGCCGGATTTTGACAAAGGACAGGTAGCCAGGAAGCTCCTGGAAATTCATCTTCTATGCCTTGCAACTGCTGACGGGCTTGCCGCACGGCAAGATAGAGAGATAAATGCTGTCTGGCAAATGCCTCTAGAAAATGCTTGAAAAACTCCTGCGCAACCCGATTGGGGACAGGTTCTCGCATGACAATCACTTGCGGAATGTGCAGGCAACTCAACGCAGTAGCTAACCCTAGCCCATCGCAGGAATTAAAAATTGCCAGCTTCAAGCCCTTGCTTACCGCGCCTTCGATCGCCGCCTCAAACTGTTCGATCGTCAGACTATTGTGCTGGGCATTTTCATTAATATAAATCCGTCCAGTTTCCCCTTCGGTTTGGCTATGCCCCGCAAAAAAGAGCATGTCCCAACCTGGATCGGCCCAAAGCTGTTGATTAAATTCCTGCCGAGACGGATTCACTAAGAGCCGGGTTTCGGCATCGGGCAACTGCTGAAGAAATTCGGCATCTTGCTGCAAATGAATTCCCTGACTGTTGCCCAGAACGGCGAGAATTCTGGCTTTGGTGCGGGGCGTGCGCGGAGCCGCCTGACGGAACTGATATGCCGAGCAGCTCAACGCCATTTCTGCCTGGGGGTAATCTTTAAAGAAATCCCAGCGTTGCCAGGGCAACCGTCGCAGCAGTTCATCGTCAGTTTCAATCACAACCCCGACTTCTTCGGTGGGGCTAAGCTGCGATCGCAATTGCCGCTCGATCGGCAGAAATGGTTCTGAGCTTAGCCAAGCATTCAGAGCATCCTGCAAGGTTTGACTCAGTTGCTCAAAGCTAACCTGAGAAACGTTGGTAATTCCAATCTCATCAATTTCTAGTTCATCTTCTTCTGACTCATCATCAATGGGTTCACGGATGACCCTGGCAACTGAACGTAATTGTTGCCGACTGCACAGGCTTTTATAGAGCGATCGCCAGTCCCGATACAACTCCACTAGCTTAGGTGCTGCGGGTAAGCTACCGATATACTGCTCTGGACGAGAACGTTCTCCCATCCACACCTGAGCCGTGACTCTTGGCAAGCCGCGATATAAGTCTCCAGTTCCCAAATTGATGATCACCGACTTGGTCATTTGCTGAGTTCAGTCATAATGTATCGTTTTAGTGATTGGATCATAGCTTGATTTAAAGCTCAAAGTTTTCCTCAATCCTTTCACTACCCAGACAAATAGCAACACTGAAGCGTTTTCCAGGTTTACCCTTAAAAGATCTGAGTTGGATGTAATTATCCTGACTTCTAGAAACCACCTCTTGCAGCATTTTGCCGGATGACGATCGCAAACTCAATCTGAGATCCGGAGTCAAATACCGAGATTCCCCGGTGGGATGGAGCTGCACTGACACCGCTAACTTGCCTTCCGCCTCTAAAGTGACATTGACCAGCAGCGCTACAGTTTGCTGCCCAAGTTGCACCCCCAGATTAATTAACTTCCCGCGTTTCGCACCTAGCTCAATGCTGCGGGTACCCAATGCTAGAGAAGCGTCTGGGTTAATTAACTGGTCGATCATTTGCCAATTTTGTTCAAAAGTACCCTGTAACCATTGCGTTAATCGGGTTGTGGTGTCTTTCAGCACAACTGAAACTGGCAGCGCAACTGAAACTGAGTCTGCGGCGATTGTGGATGCATTGCTTGGCAAGGCGATCGCGCTAGGTTGCAAGGCTCGACAGTAAAACAGCAAATGATTGGGTTCAGTATCCAGTAGTGAGAGTGGGAGCGAGTAGCAGCCGTTTTGGATTTGAAAATTGTGGCGATCGCGGTAATCAATCAGTTCATCAAACCGTAAAGAGCCACGCACCGTCACCAACTCCTGCTCTTCTGACACCTCACAAAGCACATAAAAATGCGCGGTTAAAGCAGGTTGCTCAACCACAGCTTGAGGAATTTGCACTGTTTCATCTAGCACATGCTCGACAGCAATCAGACAAAATTTGAATCCACTCGCCTCAACGTAACCCACTGAGTCAAGAAGGGTGTCCGATCGCTGAATAGGCTGTTCGGGGAGCCGTTCACTTAACCACTGCTCAAAACTCAGGAGTGCTAGTGCATTCAGATAGCTCTGCCACCTCTGCATTTCGGAAGTGGCGAATTCACTCATCGCTTTTGCCTGTTCGATTTGTTCAGGCTCTAGCCAAATGACTTCTGGCAGCAATAGCCTCGAATTTATTGGGGAACTAGGTACGTTAGTCATGAATTTGTCTCTCTTTGCATAGTTGTATTGAGGTGGAGGCAAAGCTGTTGCGCGTAAACGCTAGTGAGTGAGCGACTTTTACCTGCTCTCATTTCTTCTACCGCCTCTTGAAAGATTTCTTGATCGGCAGTGGCTTCAACTTGCTCTGCCAAAGTTCTCAAATAGTTCGGTTCTGGCGGCGTTTGGGCAAACCCCTTTTGCTGTGCCTGCTCCAACAATCGGTCAAGCACCTGCTGCACCGTTCTTGCCCGCACCTTGCTGAGTAAGTCCCCTGGATTGAGTACTCGTCTGGCTTGATCCCAACTGCTCATGCCCAATACTGGTGCAATCTCTTTAAGTGACAGCCCTTGACCATAGTAGAGGCGTAAGCCTGGAATAAACTGGGGAGCAAATGGCGTATATTTTTTGCTACGTTTTAGAGCAGCAACGCGATCGCGCAGTTCTTGGGCAATGGCTGCGTTCAGCGATAGATCGAGCTGTTGATGGAAAAACATTAATAGTTCTTGCTGCTCTAAATCTGACTCGTCAGTATGGCTGCTGGGTAAATCTGAACGGATTGTGTCACGTCCAGTATCAGGGTCTTGCATTTCTAGCGGAACTCGATGCGACCAAATATCATACTGCCTCAGCTGAATTGCCACCTGTTTTAGAGCGGGCAGCAACTCACCCACGGCAGAAATCGCCACATCCCTTGCCTGCAAGTCAGTCATCATTTCTTGTAGTTGTGCGATTGTAGGGTCTGGGCAGCGCTTGTTGCCAGCTAGTCGGCGGCGATCGCGGCGATACACCCCATGAAACACCTCAACTAAATGGCGATCGTGCTTAGATAAGCGTTCCAATTGGTGAGGTCTGACTCGATTCAACAGTGCCCAATCGCTGAGATGCTGAAATCCAAATTCTGCTAGAAACTGCTTAAGGTCTACATTCTGCTTGGTTCGCAGAAATGTCCAATTGTCTAAACTCAAGCTGGACTTTGCCCCGGACTGCTCAGGCTCAAAGGTTCGCAGCACTTCAACCGAAAAAATCTGATACGTTGATTGCTGAGGCTGCTCATCGCCCGTTATCACCAGTTGAGCTTTGCGATCGCGATCGAGAATGACTTGCGTTTTTCCATCATCGTTCAGTACAAAAGGCAGTAAATCTCGGTAGGTAAACGATTTATCACTCCCGAATAGATGATCGATGGTATGACAGGCTTTGAGAATCGAGGCTGACACATAACACCTGAGACAAAGCCCAGCCTGAACCTGAATCCTGGTAGCCACAGGGCCACTTTTGACATGAAAGTAGGACAGTAAAGTGGATTGGACGGCTTCATCTTGAGAATTCAGAATAGGGTTCCGAGCAAATTCTTGGGCTAAGGGCATCAAATAGTTTTTATACCCTGGCTTTTCACTTGCAGAGCTAATACACCAAATATTCCAGTACCGTGATGAGATACTCACAAATTTTGTGTTCCCTAGAAGTCGTTAACATTTACCATATCCATACTGTTCAATAGCTGCCAGCATTTGGAACTGATGCAGAGTCAATACAGGATATGGCTTTGCTGAATCAAGGTGTGAATCGTTCGCTGAAGCCTCTGACAGCTCGTTGAGAAATTTACAAAATTATATTCAGCAGTAGCACAGATTTCATCTACAGGCAAAATTGTGAAGACGTTCGTTTACGCATTGATACGCTTCGAATCGCCCAATAAGCCTTTCAGCGTTGCAAAAACATATTGCAGAATCAGATGGAATGGCAATGAGTTTCTGCAAGACTCCAAATAGATTAGTAATCTCTACCTGTCGCTTCCATTTTTTCGTGTTATGAGCGAGATCGACATCTGCTCGAGTCCACAGGTCGGGATTCTGATCAGGGTTGTGTCAATTCAGAGGTAGTAACCCCAATTTCGCGCAATCGCGTCGATTCCAAAACTCTACAAGCCAGAGTACGCACAGTTCATTTGCTGCCATTT
This sequence comes from Oscillatoriophycideae cyanobacterium NC_groundwater_1537_Pr4_S-0.65um_50_18, assembly GCA_016208305.1. Lineage (GTDB taxonomy): Bacteria > Cyanobacteriota > Cyanobacteriia > Elainellales > Elainellaceae > Drouetiella. The sequence continues at coordinate 22,613 of JACQYI010000007.1, forward strand.
GGCCCAGAGATCAATCCTGGGCCGCAAGAGTTGTTGCAAAATCAGGCTGAAAGTGGAAAGCCTGCCGCCAATAACCATCCAAAAAACAGAGCAGAGCCGATCGCATACGCCCACGCCGAATTTACCCAACCTGCCACCAGCGCCAGAATGCCGATCAACGGTGGAAATAATGGCAGCAGTAGAAATATAAAGCCCAGCGATGGCAAGAAATACAGCGTCACCCCAAAGCCCAAAATCAAGACTCCGCTCTGTGCCAGCCACCATAGTGCTCGCTTGCCCATCCCAATGTCCTGCTGCACGATACCTGCCGCCAGAAACCAAGGGAAGCAGGCGATCGCTAACGGTAACCACAACTGCAACCGCATCGGAATCAGCCACCATTGCAACCAAACGACCTGTGCCATTGCACCAAAGGCAATCCACAGCAGTCCAAACAGCCCGATGCCTAAACTGAGCGATCGCAGGGTCGGACGCGGCACAACGGCAAGTACACTTAGCCAAGCCAATCCAGCCAACAGAAACCAGACTCCGACTGCCCCACCCACCTGCACACCGCCCAAGCTTTCCAGCAAGACTCGCTGACTCAGTAACGTGACTCCCGACACAGCCGCGATCGGAGCCACAATCAACCCCACCCAGCGTCGCCAAACCTCACCCTTCATCATCACGGTCGGTATCGCCAATACGGGAGCAACTGCCGCTAATCCCAGCAGCCAGCCCAGCAGGTGTAAGCCATACCAGCCCATGCGACGATCAACATACCGACTTTGAGAGGAGCGTCCAAATGTCCCATCGAGCCAGCGCACTGCCGACTGGTGGCTGACATCGCTAAACAAAATAGTGATGTGCTCGACATTCGGCACTACCACCAGTTCTCGCCCTTTGCCTTGTGCCAAATCAGCCGTTGTGCCGCCTGCCTGCTCCAGTAAACGTCCGGCATTCGCCACAAACCTGCCTTCGCCGCTGCCTGCCTGGAGCTGAAGATTGCGCGGTAGTTGGGGTGTAACGCTTGCTCCAGTGGGGGAGATGGCGATCGTTGCAGCAAAGCGTTCTGGATGACGAATTCCAGCATCCATCACAAACCCACTTCCCATTGAGTGACCCAGGAGCGCCAGACGAGTAGAGTCCACTTCAGGTTGTTGCAGCAACGCTTGGCGAGCTATCTCAAGACTGGCTTGAGAGTCGTATTGCTTCAGCGGCGTGGGGTTTGCCCCATGTCCATCCGAATCCCACAACATGACGGCATATCCTGCCTGTGCCAGCGCATGACCATAGCTCAGCATCAACTGTTTAGACCCCGCAAAGCCATGCGCCACCAGCACACCCGGTACAGACTTTGCTGCTTTGGGGGCAAGATACAACAGTGGCACACGACCCTGTTCTAGGGAACGCACTGTTAACCCCGATCGCGCCACAGCAATTCCAACCCATGAGAGGACAATCAGCCCGATCGCCATCCCCAACAGCACCAGACGTTGACGGTTCAGTTTCCACTGCTTCCAGCTCAATTGATTCAATGTCTCCTCTTTTTGAGTCGCGGTTTCGGCCGTGCCATTCCTCTAAGCTAGACGAATCGGGGACTTGATTCCAGTTCGCATTTCAGCATCAAACAGGAGGTAGAGCAACCGCAGACGCTCATAACATCTCTTGCTGACGCATGGGCATTGCGTCAATCGTGCTGAAAATATCACTCAGGTCAACTGGCTGAGAAAACCGCTGCTTTTCAGTGCCATCTTTGCCCACTAAAATTACGGCAAAGTCTTCTGGAGCAAGGCCAAACTGATCCCTCAAGCGATCGGCGGAGGCAGCCGATATGGGCTGTCCATCCACTCGACTGGCTCCGGTTGCCAACACTTCTAAGAGTTTAAGGTCACGTTCTTGCATGCCCTCGCTGCGAGATTGCCATGCCTGCTGCTGTTGCTGGTAGGGCGGAGATTGCTCGGATGGGGCAAAAACGAGCAAGATTCGATGTTGCCACTGCTCGTCACTCAGGTTGAAAGTCATTTCTGGTTGAGTAGAAGTTGCCACACTGTTGATTACAGATACGGCTATTGGCACTGAGGTATTCAAGGAATCATGGCTCATAGGAATGGTTTGAGGAGTGGAGCAGGCTGAAGAAATAAATAAAACACTGCCGATCGCGACTAATCTCTGCATAGCTCAAACTTGCGGTAGCCTTTTTACTGTAGTGCGATCGTTGCTCACTCCGACTCACTCCAAAGTGGAAATTTGTCGGTTATCGCCAGTACCCGCAAGCGTCGCATAACATTCAGGCAGGAGGATTGAGATTAATGGCAACCTATTTAATCACAGGCGCAAATCGCGGAATTGGTTACGAGTTCTGCCGTCAGCTTCAGGCACGCGGAGAAACCGTTATCGCAGTTTGTCGAACGGCAGATGATGCGTTGAAAGCTCTAGGCGTGCAGGTTGAGGAGGGCGTTGATATTACCTCTGATGCTTCTGTTGAAGATTTAGCAGAGAGATTGGGAGACAGAGCGATTGATGTTCTGATCAACAATGCTGGAATCCTCAAGCCTGTGACATTGGAACACCTCGACTTTGACAGCATCCGAGAACAGTTTGAGGTGAATGCCCTTGGCGCATTAAGAGTAACCCATACGCTGCTGCCCCGCTTCAAAGTTGGTGCAAAGGTTGTACTGATGACCAGCCGCATGGGATCGATCGCCGATAATACATCTGGCAGCTCTTACGGCTACCGGATGTCAAAGGTAGCATTGTCCATGGCAGGAAAATCTCTGGCTCATGATCTCAAACCGCGTGGCGTGAGTGTCGCCATTCTGCATCCCGGTTTGGTGCAGACCCGCATGACCAACTTCACGAGGGGCGGTATTACACCAGAAACCTCAGTAAAAGGATTGCTGGCTCGAATCGATGAATTAACCTTAGACAATACGGGCACCTTCTGGCACAGCAATGGCGAAGTGTTGCCCTGGTAGAATCAACTTCAACGACCGCTTTGACTGGAGCGGCGTTCGGTGGCACTGAAGTATTGAACAATAATCTCACTCGGTAAAACAATGGATAACTACACACCCGTTAGCTGCGACTTTCACGATGAACTAGAAGCGATCGCCACGCTGCGCCAGACTTGCCGGATCGTCTATCAGACTGAAGCAAATGCTACTGCCGAGATTGAAGGACGGATTGTGGATGTGTATGCTGCTAATCACGCTGACTATGTGAAGTTAGAAGATGGCACTATTATCCGATTGGATCGCGTTGTTTCGTTGAATGATAAACGGGTTTCCTCCAGCACAGATGGGGAGTGAATCACGTTCGGGCAATCAAATAGGATGATTGCGCTTGGTGCCGAGTAGCTGCAAAGCCCAGTCTACGCGTTTACAAGCTTAGAATCTCAAAATTGAGCGATCGCATTTCTCATCATGAAGGCTAGAACACATTGCTTCTAAACAGAACTGATGTACTATATTCCGAGTTACTTCATTCTGGAGATGAGTATGCAAAATGCAATCAATTGGTTTGAAATCCCGGCAATTGACTTCGATCGCGCCGTCAGTTTTTACAGCGCTCTGTTGGGGGTGGAGATTAAAAAAGGGGAATTCATGGGAGAGCCGCAGGCGTTCTTTCCAGCCAGTGAGACAGGCGTGAGCGGAGCCATTGTCCAGAGCCAAAGACTCACGCCTTCCACTTTGGGTACTTTAATCTATCTGAATCTAGGAGATGTTCCTCACCTGGAGCAAGCATTGGAGCGGGTCGAGTCTCAGGGGGGCAAAGTCTTGGTGCCAAAAACGGATATCGGCGATCCTGGGTTCATTGGCATTGTGCTCGATACTGAAGGCAACCAGGTTGGCTTACATGCACTGAGGGCCACTGTGTAGATATAAGAGCCGCTGTCGGGATCAACTGACGATCGCTCCCGACAGCAGGTAGCAGCTAAGTTCAACTCAGCAGCTCATACAAGCCGCCCCGTTCCAACGCCCTCTGGTAGGCTGGACGGCTGTGAATGCGATCGAGGAACGCCATCAACTTGGGGCGGCTGGCATCTAAACCTGCCCGCGCCGCAGCGGCTTCCAGCGGAAAGCTCATCTGAATATCTGCTGCGGTAAACTCATCGCCCACAAACCAGAGGGCTTTTCCAAGCTCTGCCTCCAGATAATCTAAGTGCTGAGTAATCTGAGGGGTAATGAATGAGCTTTTGACGCTACCCGAAATCGATCGGGCAATGGGTCGCACGAGAAATAGCATGGGTTGGTGCTCAAGGCGATCGAACACCAGCTTCAACAGCAGCGGGGGCATGGCAGACCCTTCTGCATAATGTAGCCAGTAGGTATAGCGCAGCCGCTCTGGCGTTCCGGGCGGAGGTGCAAGCTGCCCTTGCCCATAGCGATCGACCAGGTATTCCACAATGGCACCCGACTCTGCCAAAACCAGATCGCCGTCTGTAATCACAGGCGACTTGCCCAGCGGATGAACCTGACGGAGCGATGCGGGAGCCAGCATGGTTTTTGGGTCACGCTCATAGCGCTTCACCTCGTACTCTAAACCGAGTTCTTCTAGCAGCCAAAGCACGCGCTGGGAGCGGGAGTTGTTCAAGTGGTGGACGATGATCATCAAATTGGGTTCTCCAACAGAGAAAGGATACGAGTACTCCGTTAATGTAAACGAGTCATTGCTTTGATTAATTCAACAGGAACGTTTGGAGAAATATCACTGTGGCATAGAACTGGAAGTCTACGTTCTTCTTTTTAGAAAATCCATGCCCCTCATCTTTTGCGACTAGATACCAAACCGGAACCTGACTCTGCCGCACAGTAGTGACAATTTGCTCGGCTTCATTGAGCGGCACTCTCGGATCATTGGCTCCATGAATCACAAAGAGTGGCTTTTGGATCTGGGCAGCATTGTTGAGCGGAGAAATCCTCAGCAGAAACGATCGCATCTCTGGATCGCGCTCATCACCATACTCCACTCGCCGTAAATCGCGCCGATAGCTTTCGGTCTTCTCCAGAAACGTAACAAAGTTGGAGATCCCGACAATATCAATAGAAGCACGAATCCGATCGCTATAGTGAGTGGCTACTGCCAGTGACATATAGCCTCCGTAGCTGCCGCCTGTGACTAAAATCCGATCGCTATCTAATTCAGGACAAGTCGCTATCCAATCCAGCAGCGCACCAATATCTTTGACAGAATCTTCTCGCAGATAGCCATTGTCAAGTTTCAAAAACGTCTTGCCATAGCCAGAGGAGCCGCGAACGTTAGGAAACAGCAAGGCTACCCCGAGCTCATTCAAGTAAAAGTTGCTGCGTCCCAAGAAGGAGGGGCGAAACTGCCCTTCGGGTCCACCATGAATGTTGATCACAACCGGGCGCTTGCCGCTAAATTGAGCTGGCGGCAGATAGAGAAAGCCCGAAATCACGCGCCCGTCGAAGCTCTGCCACTGCACCAACTCTGGTTCAGCAAAGGTGTCGGTGTTGAGTCCTCCTGTTTCACTTTCTGTCCACCTCTCTACCGTGCCCGTCGTGACATTGAGCGCATAAACGTCAGCACTGGAGTGAGCCGATATCAGGGTGAATCCCAAGTCTTGATTGTTCTTGTGCCAGTTGAGTCCGTAAACTTGACCCACGGGTAAGGCGGGCAAAGGCAGCTCTTGACTCGTTGCAGTATCCAATAGATGTAGAACGCTGGCTCCGTCTTCGTTGGCGGTAAATGCCAAGATGCGACCATCGTGCGAAAGCCGCAGTTGTTCAATATCCCAGGGAATATTATGGGTTAGATAGGTGTACTCTTGGGTGCCCAGGTTGAAGTAAGCCAGACGCAGGAACTCAGAGTCTCGATCGCATACTACATAGAGTCCCTGCCCTGATTTGTCGAACACAGCCGCCTGGTAAGACACTGTCTCATTGGCTTTGGGAGTCAGCAGTGTCTTATCTCCCGATCGAACATCGACGAGCCAGAGGTAGGATTCAGTGATGGAGATATATTCGCTCACCACAATCTGTTGATCGGTAGGTGCCCGGTCTAGCGGAAACCACCCCCCTCCCTCGACTGTGCAGAGGAGGCGATCGCTGTCCGGATGCAGCGGATCAATGAGATACAGATCCGTATCTTTGCCAGTGCGGCGAGTGGAGGTGTAGACCATCTCTGTGCCAGCGTTTGCCCAGATGCCGCGACTATTTTTTGAATGACCGTCCGTGAGCAGCGTCATTTGCCCCGTTGTCAGGTCATAGCGATAGTTCTGGCTAAACTCATTGCCGCCCCTATCTTTGGCAAAGACAAAATACTCACCGTGAGTCGGCTGATAGGTGGCTCCATAAACACGTTCTGGAAAGAAGGTGAGCTGTTTTCGGCTGCCCAGCGGAAACTTGACCTGATGCACCTGGGCGGTGTCTCCAAAGCGAGTCGAGATCAGCATCTGGCGATCGATCGGGTGCCAGCTTGCCAGACTAGCAGAGCGAAACTCAGTGTAGCGATCGACGGTTGCGGCAAGTGTGGCAGAAATGGGCGGAATGCCGTCTGACACCAAGTTTTCGTTGGGTTTAATTTCAATGTCTTGTGGGATATGCACTGCTCCTTAGCCTGGAAGGACAATTAGTTTTCGCCATTGATGAATTACCCCTGCCCAAATTTATAGTACAGAAAAGCCCTGAGATGAACAATTCAGAGTCTGTAGCTGGTTGAGAGAGGTATCCAAAGGAAAAAAGCTTGAGAAGCTCACTGCTATCGGAGACATTGACTAACGTATCTCTGTTTTTAGCTCTTAGGGACTCTAATAGCATGAGGTGAAGGCTCAATCGGTACACCTCGGTATTTAGAGTAAACCTGCGTAAATTCTGCTCCAATCAGTAAAATCTGAGCTGAGTAGAATACCCAGATGAGAATAACGATGAGTGATCCAGCAGAGCCATAGGTTGATCCAACTGCACTATTTCCTAGATACAGTCCAATCAAAAATCTACCAATTGAGAACAAGAAAGAAGTAACCGCTGCGCCTACCCAAAGATTTCTCCAAGGTACTTTGACATCTGGTAGAAACTTGTAAATAGCTGCGAACAAGAAAGTCGTTACAACAAACGACAAGATAAAGTTTAGGATAATGCCTAAAGCAGTTAATGCAGGTAAAAAGCTCCCGAAGAAGTTACTAATCCCTGCCAGTATCGCTGAAAGCACTAGAGATACCAGCAAGAGAAAACCAATCACGACCACCATTGCAAACGAGAGAAACCGTGATTGCAGGAAGCTCTTGAGTCCCTGACCCGGCTTCGGTTTCACTTCCCAGATGGTATTGAGAGCAGTTTGAAGTTGACCAAAGACACCAGAAGCTCCCAGTAACAGCGTTACTACTCCAAATAGCGTGGCGATCGCGCCTCCAGCATTAGGCTTATTGGCGCTTTGGATCATGGCTTGGATTGCTTCTGCTCCTTCTTTACCGACTATGCCCTGAATTTGTCCAGCAATCTCCCGCTGAGCGGCTTCTTCTCCAAAAAAAGCTCCTGCAATAGCGATCGCGATGACCAGCAGAGGAGCCAAAGAGAATATCGTGTAATAGGCGAGCGCAGCTGCCAAAAGCGGCACATTATCTTCTTGCCACTCATTAAAGGTCTCTTTCACAAGCTTGAAAATGCGCTTCGCCTTCATGTTTAGATTCTTGATAATGCTTCAATGCCATCATGTCTTCAGCTTCTGGTAAACGCATCAATCTAGAGGTAGTCCTTTAGGTAGTTACCTTTGCTAAAGCGTTCATCACAGCTCTAGATCACATATCGCTCAACCCTCACGACAACCCTTTTGATGAAACCTATCCTTGAACACATTGCAAAGCTGTACCAACCTTAGAGACGAAAGCTGAGGCACGATCGCAGGCCATGATCTAGCAGTTCCTTGATGGCTAGAATGTAGTCCATAGCCAGATGATGATCAAAAAGGTCAACTTAACCTTAAGGTTAAGTTGACCCAAACAATGATGCTATGGCTTTTGCCTCGATTAATTTCTACGAACCTAGAAGATATCTGACGCAGAAAGACTAGGGAGTAGGCTTGGAACGCTTCTCAGCTTCTCTTTCTGGATCAAAACCTTCAGTAATCTCTTCAACGTTTAATTTTTCACCTAGGGTTTCCGGCTCATTTGCCTTACCCTCAAGATTTGATGTTTTGTTTTGCCATTCCCGGCGCTGTTCTTTTGCCTCACTGTCATTTTCAGCAGAGATCGGTTTTGTAATACCCGGTATGCCAACTGTTTCGCTGGAAGAAGATTCTGCTAATACTGCTGTTTGTGCCAAGCTGAGGAGCATGATTGCAGTGACTAGTAGTGCAACAAACTGTTTGGTAATTACCTTAAGAAAACGAGACACATGTGTTGTCATAATATCTACCTTTTAAACCCTGTAAGTGAAGGGAAATGAATCAGATTTTGTCTGGATTGAGTTAACTATTGCTATGCCTTTGGGTGGAAAGAGATAGCACAGGTATACCCAATAATTGAACTAGCATTTGAACACTAGTATCTAAAGATTAAAGCAGGGCTAAAACCGCTACAACTCTCCTAAGACGGAGGCTCGTTTTACCAAGTTCTGCCTCGACACAAGTGCGATCGCTCTTAGGTTTTAGCGCCTATTTAGAAGGGGTGCCGTCTAAGCCAGAAGCAGAGCCACTTGAGGCCAGCGACAAGCCGGAAACCGCTCCTGTGGAGAAGGCAACGAAAGGGCAGCATAAATCTTCCTCTGTCGCAGCATAACCTGAGATCGAGGCTGCTCCACCTCAGCCCCGTCAAGGACAACCTACTAAAATGACTTTTCTGTCAATCGAGTGGATTATGTACAGAAGTGTTGAAAGGAAGCTTAAGACAGAAAAAAGGGGGCAGAAAAGAGTACTCTGTTTCCTATTCAACAAAAAATGATGTCGCTGTTTCCAAAAGTTGTCAAATCGCTTCTAAAACAACCGTCACCGAGTGGCTATCCAGTTTTAAACACACGCTTGTTTTTACTTCTGGGAGTCTAGTTCTATAGATAAAACTTCAGAGAATGCTTCACCAATTAGTCCACTTCCTTCAAATGAACTCTCTAGAATTAGTCGCCCAGTAAATGCGGTGTGTGCGGTCAACAAGAATGCTGAAACACTTGAGATTTCTGCACCTGCTAAGAACGATGTTGCATCGCAAGCTTTGGTATGTATTTTGGGCGTATTCCTTTTTCCGTAGGCGTAACGATAAATCTAGCAGCAGCAACGTTTTTAGGCACTGCGCTTGCTATTTTACAGGGAATCAGCGCTCGTATGAATCAGCGTAGTCGAACTACAGAGATAGTCTTACGAATCAACCAGCACAGTATTTATCTCTGGGAACAGTCTCATCAATCAGGGCGACAGCGATGTCTTAAGAAAATATCGTGCAGCAAAATACAGAAGCTAAAGCTGGTTTACAAAAATGGTAAAGGAGGGCAAAACTATCATATTAAAGTTTGTACAGGATATTCAAGCAACAATTGTGAACATGGCTTCTTAATTGGAAATCTGTCATTCTGATTATCTCGAATAGAAGCTGAATGGATAGCTTATAAACTGAGTATTTAGTTAAAACCACCCATTGCAGAGGTTGAAGTGATTGACAGTAGCGCTTAATAAACTTTGGTAGAAGTGGCATAACAAATCGCTGACCTGGATCGGAGAAGGGCATCGCCTGAGCTGAGTACTCACTTAATGCCGCACAACCTAGAACAAAGGCAAACTCAATGGTTCTACCTGCTCCCAAGGCATCGTAGAAAGCAACAGCAAATTCAGTGGCAGCATGAGCGCTAATTGCCTGCTACATGCCAAACAATAGAGCACATATTGGCTGATGGCTTGCACTTGCGACTCACTGTAGCAGGACACACTCTACTCCCTCACTGGCGAAGAGGGCAAACAGAGTCCTCTCCGTGCTTATCATCTGCCACTAAGCTTGCAATATTTGTTTACAAAAACTCGCTTAACATAAATGCACAGCTCCAAAACAGAAACTAGGAAGCAAAATTATTTCTCGTCTGTTGTATCTAGATCACAGAGTCTGTAAATCAAGGGTAACAAAGCTGTCCCTGCGTCCGACTTTGTAATAAAACCATCTGCGCCTACCAGCCGAGCCGCTGTTGAGTATTCTAAATTGTCATAAAGCGTCAGTAGAATCACTTTGGGAGCAACAGGTTGGCGTTTGAGGTGCCGCGTTGCTTCTAAGCCATTCATCTCCGGCATTGCCAGATCCATCACGACTAGATCAGGGTTTAATCGCTGCACTTGGGCGATCGCTGCCTCACCTGAATCGGCCTGTCCAATCACCTGAATCTGACTATCTGCAATCAGAAGTTTTGTGATTGAATGTAGGATCACGGGGCTGTCATCCACCAGTAGCGCACGAATGACTCTTGACTGACAACAAGACGAAAGTGCGGTTTTTGAAAACACAAAGACTGATCCTCACTGTAAACACAGTCAAGTATTAGGATGGAAAGTCCGTGTCGGGAAAGTCTCTATTCAGTCCGTAAGATTACATTTGGTAGAGCACCTGATCCAATCAGGACTTAAAACCGTTGAGGAATGAATCCCTTAACATTTCCTCTCTAAAGTAACGTTAATTCTTGGTAGGTTCCATCAGGAAAATCCTGGTTTAAATGCAAGGTGCGATAGGTAGACCTCATTCCTGTTTGAACCCGTTGTTTTGCTATAGGAAAGTCTAGATTGCGCGTTGAGCAGGGTTTAGTGGGCTGGAGACACATTGTGACTCGGCAGGGTATAAACTCCTGTGGTACCAGCAGGGATATCAAAGGTCATTAGCGGGCGATCGCGGCCAACCATCCAAATTTCATATTGTCCTGGCTTTAGCCCCGATGCAGCAAAGCGGCCAGTGCGATTGGTAAAAAGCTCCACCGCAGGCCAGTCAGGGTCAGTTAACGAGGTGATGCGACCATACTGCAATACCAACGAGGCTCCCTGCTCATCCACCAGTACCCCTCGTAAAACCACCGTAGCATCCGTCCCTACGCGAATGAGAGTACCGCTGCGATAGGTCGGAAACACCCCAAATTGAGATTCTCCCAGTTCGCTGCCCTGCGGCAGACCGGGCGCATCCGCTATCAGGGTCGTAAAGCTATAGGGCGACAGCGGCACGACCGCAGGGCCAAGGGCATCGGCGCGAGCAATGGCACCGTTGATGCCGGGGTTAATGTCTACGACCTGGTCACGGGCGGTGCCCTGACGCGCAATGATGGCAAAGCTATTTTCGATAGGGCGCGACCAGGCCCATACGCCATCGGCAAATGCCAGCGCCGTGCCCCAAGTCAATCGGGTGGCCTGAACGGTTGTGCCCCCATTTTCACGCGGGATATGAATGCTATGGTCAAGGCTAAGGTCGGCGCGATAGCCCCGGTAGCGGGTTTGGCTGAGTAGGCTGAGGGTGCGATCGCTCGTCGTCGCCGTCAGTGCTGTGCTAATTCCTTCAAACGTAACCGGAGGGCTGTACGACCAGTTGAGGCGATTTTGGAATGCCTCACCTCCGTCTAATGTCGTTGACGCGCTTACAAATTGCCGTTGCCGGGTGAGTGCCACTGAGATACCCAGAAATAGACGAGGTTCAGCTTTGCCTTGATCGTTGATCCCATAGCCAACATTGGCATTGAGCGTGACGCCATCGCCAATCGGCTTTGCCAGCCCCCAATTAATGGAATAGGCATTGCTAGGTTCGTTTCGGGTAAACCGATAGCGCCCGCTGAGAGTGGCACGGGCATTCCCAAACAGGGTTTGGCTATAGGCTAGTGATAAGTCTAGCCCCGTTGAGTTGTCAGGCACCCCATCGGCTACAGTCATAAAATTTGCCCCTCGGTATTCTGCCGATAGGCGTAGACTGCGGCTATCGGTACTGGTTGCCCCTCGAAACAGCCAGTCATAGTAGAGCCGTGCTGCCCCATCGATGCCATGATCCTGGTCTAAGCTGAGGGCGGCATCCCAGCCAAAATTGCCCACAGTGGTTGCCCAAGTGCCTTCGATACCCAGCATTTGGGTGTCCAAATCCCCTTGAAAATAGCTTCCCAGCGTCAGCGCATCGGTGACACCTAATCGATGAGCCAGTGTCAGTGTCGGTTGGCTAAAGTCATACTTTTGGGTGCTGCTGCTAGACGCGTCGTCCCCCGCTGGAAACCCAAAACTATAGGCAAACTGCTGCACCCCAGGCGCAAGCAAATCACCGGACACGCCAGTGGCAAAGTCAAGCCGCTGCACGCGGCCGACGTCATCGGTGATGACTAGCTGCACCCCATTCGTTCCGGCATTGAGAGGCAGGTCGCGAATGTCTTGGGAGCCAGCTTCAAGGCGCAGGGTCTGCACTGATTGGCCATTGACAAATACTTCAACGGTTGAAGGCCGCTCTAAAAAGAATTCATAGCGGCTGACGGGACGTGTCACCTGATACGGTTGAAGGGAAAAGTTGCGGGCGACGGTGATTCCTACCATTGGCAGGCTCGCCTGATAGCCCCGCACAGGCACAGCCAAATCGCCCAACTGATAGCGAACAGCCGAGGCCACATCGTCATGCACCAGGCTAATCGGCCCCCGCTGCCAGATTGGTGAGCCTGCTTCGGTCATGTTGAGACTGCCTTCTAAGGCCCAGCCATCCACATTGATAGCGCCATCGAAGTTGAGTCTCAGGGGTTGCCGACCTGTAGACCCTGCATCACCTGACCACACCACCTCTTGGCTACCCCGCAGGTTGAGATAGCCGCTGATTCGGCTGGGTGGCAATGCCTGGTCAAATCCTGACGGAATGTTGGATGAGCTGGCATCGAGTACGGCGGTTTGCCTCAGGGCTGCTGGAATGCTGACCTGAAGCTCTAACCGATTGCTGTCAAAGTTGATCGAAATGCCTAGCTCGCGAATATTGCGGGTGTCGAGGGTGCCATTGGGCAGGCTTGCTGCCGTGAGCTGAGCTGCAATGTCGGGCCGTAGAGCGTCGGCGATCGCCGCTAAAAAGTCATCGGTCGCCACCAGCACATCGACTTGGTTGCCTCCAGGCACCACCACCAGCACTTGCCCAACCGATTGATCATTGAGAATGATCGGCACAATTACCTGCTGGGGGCCTGCGGTTCGCTGCCCAAACACATCTTCAAAAATGTCATTTATGGCGGGTGTAGCAGGCTTACTAGAGGCTTCACCCGTTGGCTCAGTTGGTAGCTCAGTCGGTGGCTCAGTTGGTAGCTCAGTCGGTGGGACTGGATCTAGCCCCGGTACTGCTGAAGACGCAACTGGGTCTGGTTCCGCAACCGGGCTAGAGTCTGATACCCGCAATCGCTCCGGTGGAAATGCCTCTGGAAATGCCCCGGTGATTGTTATGTGAGGTGGCGTTATTTGAGGTGACAATAACGTCGAGAGCACCTGTCCCCTAGAGGACGCAGATGCGGCGATCGCCGCCGATGGTTTTGCGGAAAATGACGCTGCCAGATCCAGGTTCTCAGGGCTAGAAATGGCAGAAAGGATAGGGGTGTAAGGCTTAGAATTGATGGGCTTGACCGCCTCCGTGATCACAGTCGGTGGCGGCACTGGCTGCTCAGCAGGATGCGCTATGGGCTGGCTCATCAGAGCGATCGCAACCAGCATGATTGGTTAATCCTGACGATACTCAAATGTGGCGGTAATCGGGCCTTGGGGTAGGGCGTCGGGTCGAGGCACCACAAAGGAGCGGCGATGCCCCGCCAAGATAGTGTATCCAGTCACCCCTTTTAACTGGTCTGGGGTGAGGTTGATAGTTTGCCCCTGAGCCGTCAAGCTGAGGCGCAAGTCGCGTAGGCTAGCGCTGGCATTTCCCTGGTTGATAAAATTGATGGCCACGGTTGGGGTTCCCTGTTCACTACTCTGAGCTGCGACAGACTCGATCTGCACCGCCGCTTGAACGCCCTCAGGACGCACAAACAGCGCTCCCAGATAGCGCAGCAAGACTTGAACTTGACCCACAGGTCGCACCGGTATTGGCGCATTTGGATCTACTAAATTAATGGGCAGTTGCTCAGCCACTAGCCGAAACGCCAGCTCTTGATCCGGCTCTGGGTCGCCCAGCCAGCTTACCCGCACCACCTGTGTCGTATTGGGTTCTAAGATCATCTGAGCTGGATAGATTAAAAAGTCATCCTCGGCAGGGATGTAGGATTCTGTGCCGTTCGCATCAACGTTGCGTTCAACCACCGTAATCTCTACGGCAATGCGCTCGTCTTTGTCATTGACAACGTCATAGGCATGGGTTGCATTGTTGCCAGCTGGAGCAAACACCTGAGTCATAGGAGTCAACCGAAAGGCCAGAGCAGGGTTGACCCGCATCAAGACAAAAAAGAGGCTGATAAACAGCAGGTTGAAATACCGTTTCATGGTGTGTAACCTGTAAATGAAGAGAGGGGCAAAATTGGAATGGCTGCGAGAGGGCACCTGTTGGCATCAGGGGTCAGCGGCGGCTAATTATCAACCACTGATGCCTGAATAGAAGCACTGTAGTGACCCGGATCTTGCAGAGCCTTTGGGGTGTAGCGAAGGTACACATCGCGGCTTTCTGTGCCAGAGGTTTCAGTAACGTAGGTGTAGCTATCGCCAGAGGCAACGGTAAAAGCCGCGCTCGAAGGAGCGATCGCATCGTTTCCCACCGTGGTCACTTGAAAATCAATATCGGCTCCATCGACTTTGCTAAGGCTGTCGGAGGTTAGCGTTAGCGTCAATCCGGTGCTGTTGTCGGTCGAAAACGTGATATCTGAAACTTTGACAATATGGGTGGTGGCACTGCCTTCGCCATCCAGATCAAGGGATGTGGCGATCGTTGTCGGCGTTGTGTTGAGGGTAGATAGCCCGATTGCAGGTTGAGCAATACTGGCTACAGCACCCATGCAGGCGCACAGGAGCAAATGGTTGTAGCGCATGGAAAATACGGCTAAGTCAGATCAGAATGGAAAGGGCTTTCAGAGGAAGAGGTGAAGAAGTGTCCCCAACGAAAGCCCTCAACGGTACAATCACTAATCAAACAAGGAGTCTAATGAAGATCTCTAGTCAACCAGGATTAGAGGCAACCTAGGGTTAGAGAGCAGCAACGCTAACCGTAATCGAACCGGCGTAGGTGCCAGGGTCAAGCAGAGCAGGCGCATCATACTGAATATAGAGATCACGAGCGGCTGCTCCAGCTACAAAGTTAGTCACAGCCTCGTCATCTTTGGTAGCTGATGTGGCAGCTGCAAAGTCAGCCGCTGCGGGAGTTGTTGCTGCATCAGCCACAATCAAGACGTTATAGGGTAGAGGCGTTGCAGGATTGGCCGCGTTGACCAAGTCGCCTGTGGCTTCGGCGGTTAGGGTGACGCCACTAGCATTGTTGGTGAGAAGCGCCATGTCAGCCACTTTTACTACAGTATCAGTGCCAGCGGTGCCAACGCCAGAGAGAGGTAGAGCAGCAGCGGCAGCAGTAGCTGTAGAGGTCACAGCACTGGTATCAGCAACGGAACCGCCAAGGGTAACCGAGTCAGCCATTGCAGGAGCTGCAACGACTGCACCAGCTAGAACAAGGATGGAAGCAACTAAGCCACGACGAACGATTTGGTAAGACATAAAAATCCTTTAGGTTGGTAAGGTGAACAAGACTGAGCTGGTTGATTGAAACCGCGTTGAAGTTGAGGCGGTACTGATAAGATGTACTCAAAAAGTCAAGCAGAGAAGAAGCGTAAGATGAACAAGTAAATCATTAATTCATGGTTTGCTTTCTTCTACTTAGCGGTTTGCTTAACCTCTGTTACTCAACTCATGTCATCAATATAGCTTTGCCTTCAGGCAGTAGGTATCAGGTAAATCCTGGCTTTTGTAGTCAGGTTTTAGCTGACAGTAAATATCGATATATAGCTTATAAAACTCGTTTGAGTAAACGTAATTCCTCATATTGACTTAAAGTGTATTCACGGAGGGTAATCGAGTTATGGCAGTGTATGTCACCGATTATTTCTTCAGTAGATGACCTGAGAGAAATCCTTCAATGTCCTGTAGAAATCAATTAGCCCAACCCATAGAATCCTTCATAAGTTATAAACGGAGCACTGAAATGAAACCTCTGCGTGAGAGAAACATCCCTACGCCTGCCTTGGCCACAAGAATTTGTGAACGCTATAGAGACAAAAAAGACGTTCGGCTGAACGTCTCTAACAAATAATCAGTAAGCTGTAAACAGTTTCAGTAGAGCGCAAAGTCCGCCTATTCTTACTAAAAGCTGGATTTCAAAGGCGCTCCGCGCCTTTGAAATCCAGCAAATTAGGGTTTTGTGGCGCGCTCCGCGCGCCACAAAACCCTAATTTGCGCTCTACTGAGTCTGGGAAACGATCATACAGAGCTATTCTTCGAGCAGCACCAGTCCTGTGCGAATTGCATAGCGCACCAGCCCTGCAACATCATGAATATCCAGGCGATCCATGAGCTGCATCCGGTGGGTTTCGACTGTTTTGACGCTGATGTATAGTGCTTCCGCAATTTCTTTAGTGCTTTTTCCACCGGCAATGAGTTGTAGAATTTCGCGCTGGCGGGGCGTGAGTTGTTCTATCGGGTTAGATTCTGTACTTACCCGGCGCATATAATCATTAATCACATGTTTGGAAACCGTTGGGCTAAGATAGGTTTCACCGTGAGTGATCGCCTGTATTGCCAACTCCAGCTCACTCGTGCCTCCATCTTTGAGCAAATAGCCCATCGCACCTGCCCGCAACGCCTGGTAAACATATTCCTCATTAGCGTGCATCGACAGGATAATCACCCGCACATCTAGAAATTCCTTCTTCAGGCGGGCGGTTGCTTCCAAGCCATTCATGTCTGGCATGGCGATATCCATCAGCACAATCGCGGGTTGATGCAATGCTACTAGGCGGAGCGCTTCTCGCCCATCGCCAGCTTCACCAACCACTTCAATATCTTCTAGGGACTGGAGCAACGCCCGGAACCCAGCTCTCACCATTGCGTGGTTATCAACTATTAATACACGATATGGTCGTGTGCTGTGATGAAGCTCACTTTTCTGATCAATGACACAGTTAGGTGACATACGTTGTAATGACAAGGGCTAGGGACTAGAAATAGTATTTGCTTTAATCTAGTCTTCCCTAATCAAGCTATGTAGAGGACATAACAGCATACTGAATCAGAAAATGTACATGAATCTCAGTCCCCTGCCCCGGCAACGATCGGATGTGGAGCTGTCCTCCCATCAGCGCTGCCCGCTCCTCCATGCCCAGCAAGCCTAAACTGGCACCACGAGCCGCTCGGTGACGGGCAGCTGGTACATCGAACCCAACTCCATCATCCCGGATGCTGAGTTGCAGCTTATCGCCCTGTTGCTTGACCTGCACCATGATAGAAGCTGCTCTGGCGTGTTTAGTAATATTGGTTAATGCCTCTTGCACAATGCGGAAGCAGACGGTTTCTAACTTAGGCGGTAACGCAAACTCAAATGCTCCACAGACTAGGTTAATCGCAAGGCCAGTGCGCTGCGACAGACGATCGAGGTACCAACGCAACGCGGCTAATAAGCCTAGATCATCTAGGAGTGACGGACGCAAATCGAGAGCCAGGTTGCGAACCTGGTGTAGAGCCTCTTCCACGATCGCGATGCTTTCCTGGATGGGATAAGAGTCTCCAGCCATGCCGAGCGATCGCTGTGAGGCTTGTAAATTAATTTTCACAGCGGTGAGCGCCTGCCCAATTTCGTCATGGAGTTCATAGGCAATGTGGCGACGTTCGGCTTCCTGTGCCTCAATTAGGCGGCTGGAAAGGGTTTTCAGCCGTTCACGATCGCTTCGTACTTGCTCAAACAAAGAGGCGTTCTGAATAGCGATCGCCAGTTGGGTGGCAAGCTGCTGCAAAAGGGTGGTTTCTTCGGGTCGCCACTGGCGAGGGGTATGGCTTTCAGCGGCGCTGAGTAGCCCCCACAAGCGTTCTCCTTGAAAGATCGGCACCAGAATTTTAGCTCGGATTTGCAGCGCTTCCAGCAGATCCTGGCGGCAAGCGCTCATGGGCGTGGTGTAAATGTCGGCAACCACACTGATACACCCTTGGCGATGCAACTCGACCCAATCTGGTGCAAAAAAAGTTTCATACGGCTGGTTTTCAAGCCCAATGACCAAACCACTAGTAACGGCCTTTGCCACTGTAAAGAGGCTCCAGTTTGGCTGAAACTGCCAGATTAGGGTCTGAGTGCAGCCCAGATGCGATCGCACTTCTTGCACCGTCATCTCAAGAATCTCCTGCAAATGCAAAGACGATTGAATCTGGCTGGCGATTCTAGAAATTAACTGCTCCCGCGCTATGGTTGCTTTGAGTATGGCTGTTCGATCCTCAACCTGTTGCTCTAACTGCATATTGCGGTACTCCAGCAGTTCTATTTTCTCAGCTTCTAAGACAGTTTGCCGCTCTAGAAACAGTTGTAAATCATCATACTGGTGCTTAATGCGCAGCATAGAGTGAATTCTGGCACGGAGTTCAATACCACTGACAGGCTTACTGATAAAGTCATCTGCTCCTGCCTCTAAGCAAAGAGCAAGATCTTCTTTTGCTGTTAGCGCTGTCACCATAATGATCGGTATGGCGTGACACTGCGGTATAGTTCTAATCTGCCGACAGACTTCTAAGCCATTTAATCCCGGCATTCCCACATCCAGCAAAATCACATCTGGCTGCAAAGCGTTCAGACAGGCAATCGCCTCTTGACCATTAGCGACATGGTGTAGTACACAACCCTGGTGTGAGAACCACCTGCTTTTTGCATCAGGCAAGAGCGTACCTGTGATGTCAAAATTCTTAAGCTCATCGCCAACAATTAGGATCGAAGGTTGATTCATTCGTTAAAGACTTTTGCTGTAAAAGTCTATTGCGTGACAGTTATCAGTTACTTAAACTTCCAAAATGTTGCGCGATTGCCCGGTGTCATGAGATAGCAACAAGATCCAGGTCAAAACCTGCGGACGACTCTCACAACGCCATTCCTTTGTTAGCATTAGCCTTTCAAGCTGAAATGGCAGAAATCGAGAACCACCGTCTTACATCCTTAGTGTAGAGTGTTTAAACTCTAGATTACAGGATTTTAAATACCCTATGTTAACACCTGAACAGTTATCGACTGCGGTGTCTATAGGGTGAGGCCATTCTCCTTTATCATCTTTTCAGAGCGATCGGAGGCTGAACAACGGCTGAACAACCTCTTGCAGTGTCGAGGGGAACAGGTCTAGGTCTATCCCGATGGCAGATTTCATCAAATATACTGTCAAGATGGTAAAAGCACTGATGACTAAATTTAGACCCAGCAAAAGTATAATCACTGCGGCTTGCTCAGCAAGCTAGTCTAGGCAAGGTGAACCATCACCGCAATGTGCCAACCCATACCAATTTCGGTACCAGGTAGGCAGGCTGTGCAACGGTAGAAATGAATTCTGAGGCTGTCCATTCCAAATTTTAAGGAAAAGCTCTGCTGCAAATGGAGCCTTTTTCCCGTTAATGCTGACCGTGTTTTGAGTGGTTTAAATTTCAAGTCTGATGCGTTATTTCAACTGATTCGTTGACTCATATCTTGCGTCGGGTTATGCTCCGCTCTAGTGCAAGATATGAGTTGATTAACAAGGAAGCGCGACTCGAACGATCGTTTGCTTGTCAGGAATACTCTCAATGGTGAACTTTCCACCATGAAGCTCTGTGAGGCGTTTGGTAATTGCCAATCCTAATCCAGTTCCTTGTTGTTCCAATCGATCGCGATCAAATTGCATATAGGCACCCACTTTAGCAATCTGTTCTGCGGTCATCCCATGCCCATAATCAATCACATGCAAAATAAAGTGATCCTGGTGGCAAGAGCTGAAAAGCTTCACCTGCGAACCATCTGGAGAAAACTTGAAGGCATTGTCCAACAGCTCTGCCGTGATTTTCTTCAACTTGGGTTCAGATATCTTGGCTGCAATGGGCGCTAAATCAAGCTGTAAGTCATTTTCTCGATGATATTGCTCCGCTTTCGAGTGGGCGATCGATGCCATCACAGGCCCTGTATCACCCAGCAGTTCTCGTTGCAGCATGGCTATTTGTTCAGGGTTGGTGGCTAAAAGCTCTAGCTTGGCGATCAGCAAAAAGTTTTTTACAAGGCGGTGCAAGCGGTTAGAGTTAGCATTGATGTTTTCTGCAATTTCCAGAATTTCTGCTCGTGAAATCAACGCATAATCTTCCATCAACATTTGAGACAGCCCACTCAGGACGCTTAGAACAGTGCTCAACTCATGGGGTAGGGAAAGGTTAATGCTCTGCCGGAGTTCATCTAGCTGTTGCTGAGATTGCTGTTCAATCGTCATTTGTTTACCGATGCGGGCAGCGATCGCTTCCAGCAACTCTCTGTGGGTAAACGGCTTGGTAAGGTAATCGTCAGCTCCCAACGTCATGCCCTGACGGAAATTAATTTTGTCGGCATTTGCCGTTAAGAATATAAAGGGAATGGTGGCAGTCTTGGTATTTTGTCGCACCTGAGTTAAAACGCCATAGCCATCTAGCTTGGGCATCTTTACATCGCAGAGAATAAGATTGGGCTGAAACTCGGCTGCCATCTGTATGCCCACCTCTCCATTTTCAGCACTGAGGGTGTAAAAGTTTTCGCTGTTGAGAATCTCCACAATGGTGTCTCTTACAGCCTGTTCATCTTCAATGACCAAAATCTTCTTCATAGTTCTGATTTCACTTCTGTAATGGGTAAGGAAACGGTAAAGGTAGTTCCGGCTCCTGGATCACTGGTAAAAGCGATCGCGCCACCGTGGGCTTTAACAGCTCGCATAACAATGGCTAGCCCTAAGCCAGTGCCAGGAATATTGCCTACATTGGTGGCTCGGTAGAACGAATCAAACAGGCGCTTTTGTTCATTATCAGGAATGCCAATGCCTGCATCCTGTATCTTAAAGGTGGCAGTGCCATCCTGACAGGCTAGATCCAGCCGCACAAGGGTGTCAGGCGGCGAATATTTTAGGGCATTGGCAAGCAAGTTAACCAGAATATGTCGCAGCAGTTTTTCGTCCACCCAACCCTCGCTGCTGTCGCCCAATGAGTTGAAAAGTAGCCGTTCAGGATTGGCTTCTTTAAATTGAAATTCTTCAACTAAGCCAGCACAGCACTGCTCTAAATTCAGCAAACCTGGATTAAATTCCAGTTTTCCGGCTTCACCCTTGCCAAAAATCAGCACGTCATTGAGCAAGTTTGTCATGTACTGTACAGCCGTCTGAATCCGCTGTAGTGCAGAACGTTTTTTATCGTCTGTCCATTTGGCGTGATAGCGCTCCAGGGATTCGGCAGAGGCCAAAATAGTAGTTAACGGGGTGCGAAATTCGTGCGATGCCATTGAGATAAAGCGCGTTTTGAGTTCGCCCAGTTCTTTCTCTTTGGTTAACGCGATGCGAATATCCCGCTCGACTTGTTTGCGCTCGGTAATATCGCGGGTGATGCCGCGATAGCCCTGCAATTCACCTTGAGCCGTTAAAACGGGTGAACCGCTCATTTCTAGTATGACGGGATGCCCCTTTTTGTGCAGAATCGTCGTTTCTATTTGACTGAATGCCTCATGTGCATGCATAAAGTAACCCAGCACAGTGGCAGAGCGGATAGCCTCATCGGCTGGCATGAGATTAAAGATCCGTCGATTCAGGATCTCCTCAGGGTCATAGCCGATCAACTGGCGGACTCTAGGGTTCAGGTAGGTGAATCGCCAATTGCAGTCCATTGCCCAGACCCAATCATTCGTTTGTTCGACTAAGCTGCGGAATTTAGCTTCACTCTCTTTTAAAGCAATTTCAGCCTGTTTGCGATCGCTAATATCAATGCCAACCGAAACAGCTGCCTGATTCTGGTCGTATTTTTGCGCCACAATTAGATAGCTGCGGGTAGAGCCATCCACCTCCACCATGATTTCCTGAGAGTCTGTTTGAATAGGCTGGGCAAAGAACTGTTGGAAAAAATCCATAAATTGAGTCCTTCCTGCCAAAAAGCCAAGGGGCTGTCCGGAGAAACTTTCAACAGAGCGATTGAAGGTGGCAGCAACGCGGCGGTTAACCCCCAGATAGCGCAGGTCATGACTCATCCAGGAGACTAAGCCCGGAACGGCATCAAGCACTGCCTGAAGCTGATCTTTAGCTTGACTGAGGTTCTGTTCAACGCGATTACGTTCGACAATTTCAACCAACAGTTGTTCATTCACCTGTCGCCAGGAAGCGGTGCGTTCTTCAACTTTTGCTTCTAGGTCGTCTCTACTTTGCTTCAACTGAATTTCTATGTGTTTTTGGTCGGTGACATCGCGGGCGATCGCATAAATTAGTCGCTGAATAGGGTCATCGGGAGCAGCCGTCCAAGATAGCCAACGATAGGAGCCATCTTTACAGCGGTAACGATTCTCCAAACAGGCTACAGGTCTGCCCTCCGAGAGTTCCTTGACGACAGCCAGCGTTGCCTGTCGATCATCGGGATGCACCAAGTCAAGAAACGGTATATTCAGTAATTCTTGTTCAGAGTAGCCCAATATACGAGTAAAGGATGGATTCACCCGCTTGAAGTATCCATCCATCCCAGCAACACACACCAGATCGAGAGACAGCTTAAATACCTGGCTCAGCTCTTCTTCAACGCGCTGACGTTCTTTCAGCTCCATTTGAGCCTGCTCATACAACTCTGACTGTTTGAGAGCAATACCGACTTGCTTCACCAGTTGTCCCAGTAGCCGCGTTTCCCAGTCACGCCAGTATCGAGGTTGAGTACAGTGCTGAGTCACTAACAAGCCCCAGAGCTTTTGATGACAAATAATAGGCAATACCAGATTTGCTCTAACCTGAAATTGATCCGGCAAATTAATATGACACTGCGCCAGGCCCGCCTGATAGATTTCGTCCGCGACTTGCATCTGGCCATTTGAGTGGGCTTCCAGGTATTCAGTCGCAAACCGAGTGTTGTGAATCTTTTCGCCCAGCATAGGTGTCCATCCTGGGTTGACGGACTCCGCGACCACCACACCACTGCCCTCAGGAGTAAGGCGATAGATAATAGCGCGATCGATTTGAAGGAATTGCTGAACTTCTACAACTGTCGTGAAAAGAATTTCTTCTACGTTGAGTGATTCATGAAGGCGGAGAGTAATGCTTGCCAAGAGGCGATCGCACTTTGCCTGCTCTTCTAATTGAGCCGTCCTTGTGCGAAACAGGTGCTCCAGTTCAGCATTCCGATTTTGCAATAAGCCTACTTTTTCGGCTTCTAATTCACAGATAGCCTGCCGCAAAGAACGCATCGATTTGTGCATTTCAGTCGGGTCGATCGATCGCAGTAGCTCTAGTTGAGTCAGCATACCCAATATCTTGCCATCCTGATCCGTCACCACCAGGTGCTCTACTTGCCGCTGCTGCATTTCTTCATAGGCAAGCCAGAGCGAGTCAGCAGACGTTAAGCAAAGCGGCAGTTCTCGCATCACCGTTTGGGCGAGCACTGTTGCGAGTGAAGCTCCCTGATGCTGTAGGCAAACAATGTCTTGTGCCGTTACCGTACCAACTGGGATTAACCCTTGCTCGATTTCATTGTCTACAAGGACGACGCAATCTACCTCGTATTCCGTCATTAATTGAGCAATGCGGAGCGCTGAGGCATGCAAATCAACATGGACAACCTGCGTATTCATGGCATCGCCAACCCGATGCACCTTCAGCAAATTAGAAGGCTGTAGCACTTGCTGAATGCTGTTTGGCGTTACTAATCCAACACAGATACCTGCGCTATTGATCACGGGTAAATGATGAATTTTATGCTGATGCAAGATCGAGAGTGTCATCAGCGGATCGCCCAACTCACTTTCTAGTAGGGTGATCTTGGGCTGTACAACGATGTCTGTAACCATTAGCTTATCAGTGCAGACACCCCTAGCAGCCAACTGAACGATGTCCCACTCCGTCACGATGCCGATCAATTCTGTGCCGTCAATCACTAGCACACAGCTTGCCACTTTACCTTGCCAAACTTCACTCATCAGACCGATGAGTTGAGATAATTTGGCATCTGCTTTTACAACAGGCGGAAATATGTCAAGGATCGATCGTCTAGAGGGGGGTGGGGTCAAAGTATTCATAGTCGTCGCAATCTGAAGACTTCCCTGACAAGAACTTTAAACGGGTGATATTGCTTGCCTCATCAGAGAACCAGCGTCCTTCAGGCATTTGATAACCCTTCATTTAGTACACTATCCTTAGCTGCTTCTCTCAGTAGCGCGGTCCTACCTTGTCTTCAGATTATTTTGAATCACCCTGATATGACATCAGGAAAACCCCTCTACATGGCATCAGGAAAAGCCTGAGATTAGTCCATTTAGCTGAGCTCTAAGCTGGCAACTCAGAGATTAATGTCATTGAAACAAGCTCTATCGGCGGAATGACAGAGCTTGGCAAGTTAGAAATACTCAGAATCTTAATTGGGGTAATTGCTCAACTGGGTTGACCTGATGCAGTCTAAAGGAGAGGATGGTAAGCTTTTGGCATGAAAGAACTGCCCCCTCTAGAATGAGCGAACTTTACGGTCTGACTCTGTCAAAAGGAGCGATTGCCAATCTCCGCGTAATTTTTCGCAAGGTGACCAACGGCTTCCACTCAGATTGGGGAGCAGAGTTATTCGCTCAAGTGCGATCGCTGATTAATACTGCTAAGCGTCAGGGCATTTCTGCTTTTGATGACATTTTCTGTGCCCTTACCTTTCAGAAGGGATGATGCGATCGCCGTTGTTCCCCCTCCCATCATCCCACTCTCTCATCACTCAAAATATCTGCTCCCCTAACGACGAGATGCACCCTCAGCAATCCCTTGCCATTTTTAAAGAAGTAGGCGATCGAGCTAGTGAAAGTACAGCGATCGGCAGCATTGGGGTAGTCCAAGGCTCCAAAGGGGCAATATCCGCTGGGCATAGACGATAACTTGGGCGGCAACGTTGATGACGGCCCAGGAAATGGATGGGCTGAACCTCCCCCTCATGCTAGTTTTGTCAGTCGATCAGGGTTGCTGCTTACTCCCCTAGATTGAACGATCGAACACAAGCACTTTGCTGTGATGGAAACCCCTCAAAAGACGCTTCAAAACCATCGCCCTCTGGAGAAGCGCACATGATGCCCGCTTGAATCTTATCGCCGAGTAAATAGGTCAACCTAAACAGTCTGTATTCTAAATTGTTGTCCTGGTAAGAGATGTGAATGGCTTCCCGACGACGTTCGACGCGCAGGTGTAGGACTTCGGGCGGGTTGGGCAGCGGAATCATAGACCAGTCGGAATAGTCGTGGGTAACGACAGCGCTCAGATTTTGCACTCCATCGACAAACTCAATGCCAGTTTTTATCCAATGTTTTTCGTCCATCCGGAGCATGATTCCAGCCTGATCATAGAGGTCTTTATAGTTCCCGCAGATGCCGACATCCACCACAAAATCAGTGCTAAAGGTATCGAAATAAAAGTGACCTGAGTCGCGAATAAAGCCATAGTGGGTCGTGCGCCAGAAGTCTGTTTTGGGAGAGGTTTTAACGGTCAGCCTATTGCCTGCATGCTTCCATTCAGTCGGTTCATTGAGCCATTGCATCAGATACCTCAAGTGTATGTGTTACTGTCGTGAACGCCAAACGGTATTGCCCACACCATATTGCACAACCAACAACAGACCTCCCACCATCGTCAAGTTTTTCATAAACATAATTTGCTCAAGTGGGTCAGTAAAGTTGCTGTGGAAGATAAATCCTGTAATAAGGGTAAAGAATGCCAGTGCAGCGGCTCCCAAGCGTGGATAAATACCCAGAAGAACAGACAACCCACCGAGTAATTCTAAAGCGATCGCAGCAGGCAAGAAAAACCAGGTGAGAGGCATTCCAAAGGCTGCCATATAAGCCTGAGTCTCTGCAGGATGGAGGATCTTGTTCACTCCAGACCAGAAAAAGATTGCAACCAGCAAAATACGGGCGATTAAAGGCAAGAGATTCCGAGTTGCATAAAGTCCAGTCGTAGATGAGTGTTGCTCAGTTTGTGTTTCTAGGGACGATGAGCGAACAGAATGTTTTGTCATGATAAAGACTCCGATGGAATAGCTATGGAACAAGTTTCGGGAGAATATGTAGTATGGAACACTATATGTTCCCCCTTTAAGTTTCTACCGTTAAAATACATCACTATTTTGTTGGGATGCATCACTCAACAGCACGGATAAAGAGGAGAGATTTAGCGACTATTGGGTAACGTCACTGTGACAGTAGTGCCATGAGTCTCTGAAGACTCAATCTGTATCGCTCCAGCATGAGCTTCGACAATCTGCTGCACGATTGTCAATCCCAGTCCTGTGCCCGTGGCTTTGGTGGTATAAAACGGCTCTGTGAGTTTTGGCAACTGGTCTGAGGAAATGGAGGTGCCGCCATTGTGAACCTGTAAACCAATGCGATCGCCCCCAATGAGTTTAACACCGATATAAATACTGTCACCGTCGGAGACAGCTTCACAGGCATTTGTCAGTAAGTTGATGAGCACCTGCTTAAGTTTGTCTGGGTCTGCAATTAGGAAGACTGGGGTGCTGCTATGCCAAAATTCCAGCTTGCGATCCAGCGCGACGGGCGTGTGTTGAAAAACCTCCAGAGTTTCGACAACAAGTTGATTGAGGTTGAGTTCTTGACGTTGTAAGGTTTGGGGTTTGGCGTAAAGCAAGATCTGATTGAGCAGGCGTTGCAGGCGATCGCCATCTGCCAATGCCAAAGACAAGCGTTCCATTGCCACCTCAGAAAGGTCTTGATGCTGGCAATAGTTCAACCACATCCAGAGGGTTGTCAGTGGATTACGAATTTCGTGAACAATGCTGGCTGCAAGTGCCCCAACTGCCGCCAGATGCTCTTTTTCAGCGAGTTGCCTCTGGAGCGATCGCACCTCTCTGGCATAATGAGCCACTTCAGCGGCGAGTGCCTGTTCCCGCTGGGTCATACAACGCCACGATTGCCCCTGTTGTGGCAATTGTCGAGGGGTAAAGAACGGCCAAAACCAGTTGAAGGACAACGATTTCGCTAAATTCTGCACGACGACTGGGAGCATCTCAGTGGGGTTAGATGGCATTTTGGCGATCGCCAAGCACCCGGATGCAAAGGACAACCGATTGGAATTTTTCATGATCAATCCTCCACTCAGACACACTACCAAGTCTTCGCCAACTCCATCAAACGGGCGATCGCTGCATCAGTTGCTTGTTGCTGCATCTCACCCCCCATTCCTTGATAAGGAACTTCAACATATTCCACATCCTGAATGCCCAGAAAATTCAAAATGAACTGGAGATAGGGCACACAAAAATCCATTGCGCCTGCGGGTGTTTCGGGAGCATAGCTACCAGCACGAGAACTGATAATTAACGCTTTCTTCTCAGTGAGTAAGCCGTTAAAAGTTGCAGTATCGCGGTTGTACTGGACAGTACGACCAACGCGAATACTGTTGTCAAAGTAGGCTTTTAGATTTGCAGGAATTCCAAAGTTATACATGGGAACCCCAAGCACAATGCGATCGGATTCAAACAGTTCAGTAATCAGAGTCTCTGATTCAGATAACAACGCCTTTGTAGCTTCCGTTTGGCCTGTCTCTGAAGTTAGATTGGCTGCCACCCAATCAGCCGTAATCAGCGCAGGCGGGTGTTCTCCCACGTCTCGCAATTGGTGCTGAGCGTCGGGATGAAAAGACTGCCACTGGTAAATAAACTTGGAAGCAAGGGTACGAGAAATGGATCGTTCTTGACGAACACTAGACTGAATTTCTAACAGCTTCATGGCAATTCTCTAATAAGATTGACTTGATACAAGATTGACTCGATACAAAGAGGATGTTGAACCGGGATCTAATTTGAGTGTTGACAATCGAGCTGGGTGAGAGCGATCGCCACAACCAACAAAGCAATCGCGAAGACTCTAGAGAAATTGAGCGGATGAGTCGGGACATCTAACCAACCAAACTGATCAATGACAAGAGACATGATCATTTGACTACAGACCACCACTAAGGTTGCGGTCGTCAAGCCGAGTTTTGGAACCGTTAATGTACTCAAGCTGACAAATGTCGCACCTAACAATCCCCCTAAAAACGCCCACCAGGGAACACCAGCGAACTGTTGCAGACTGGGCGATTTGAAAAGCCCTGATGCAATCAAAAGCGTTAAGATACTGAACCCAACCAGAAAATTAATCGCAGCCGCCGCGATCGCAGAGTGTAACGTTTGCTTTAAGCGAGCATTGGCAGCCGACCCGATCGCTAAAAAACTACCCGCCGAACCTGCACCAACCATTGCCAATAAAAAGTTCATAATGCATAAGGAATGAACTACTGAGTGAGAAAGAAGATCGCCACCATTAACAGACCAATCGCAATGCGACGATAGTGAGTTAATCGATGTTGAGGCAGTCCCAGCCAACCAAAATGATCGGCAATCATGCCTGCGATCGCCTGTCCAAAAACGACAAATCCCAGGGTTAGTGTTGCACCTAAAGTCGAGATGAAATAAGCGCTAGAGGCAATATACCAGGCTCCAAAAACACCTCCCGCCAAACTCCAATGCGGGGCTTTCGGCAACGCCAACCAATCAGGATGATCAAACCATCGCGTGAGCAGCAAAACAGCTAATGCTAAGAAGCCAACCAAGTAAAAAACATTGGCCGCCAAAGGTGCAGAAGCCAGCGATCGCGCTAATTGTGCGTTCAAGCTAGCTTGAATGGGTAACAAAGCACCACTTAAGAAGGACAACAAAAGATAAAGACAAATTTGACAGCGAAACCAGAGGCTCCGCGATCGGAACAGATGCAGGAAACTCATAGAGTGAAGACAGGGGTGCGTGAATTGAAGCGAGGAAAATATTGAAGATTAGAGCGTTAACGAGCGGAAGTTTTGGATCTCAATTTATCTTTATATCAAGATACTTGAGGTAAAACTAAAAGTCAAGAATCTCGACGTCAAGATATAATGACCCCATGAAACACGATCGCATTGATGAAATTTTGGAACAATGGCAGCGCGAGTCTCCGCAGCTAGATGTCTCGGCTCTTGCGGTAACAGGGCGAGTCCTGCGGATTGCTCGGTTACTGGAAAAGCACCGAGAATCGGTTCTGGCAGAATATGGATTAAACGTTTGGTCGTTTGATATGCTAGCGACGCTAAGACGACAAGGCTCACCCTATCAACTCAAGCCGACCGATCTCTACGAACTGTTGATGCTCTCATCAGGGGCAATGACCAACCGGATCGATCGTCTGGAACAAGATGGAGTTGTCGTTCGCATTCGTGATCCAGAAGATAGACGCAGCGTTAGTGTGCAGCTAACCCCCAAAGGGATTGAACTGACGAATACGGTCATGCCTATTCTATTTGAACGAGAAAAACAATTTCTGGAACATTTTACGAAGACGGAGACCCAAATGCTGACGAAATCGCTGCGTCAGTTTTTGTTAGTGTTTGACGCGAATAGCAGGTGACGCAATTATAATCTCTGCCTGTTTATACCAAACTTAAGCGACTGCCTTCTCCTCAACTTTGACAATGCTTGAATCCTAACACGGGGCTACGAGCGCCTGCCTGAGAATCACGAAGGCATGATTTATGGGGTGATGATCCGATTAATGCTCCGCAAACTGACAAAAATCAACAAACTTGGGAACCTTAACGACCCAACTAACGTTTGCAAACACTCTCTGCGTATGCGAAGGCACTCAAACGACTTAGCGCCAAGTCAAAGCATCAATAATCTGTTGGGCAAGGGTGAGGGGACGAAAGGGTTTCGCAAAAACTGCTGCAACGTCTAAATCATGAAGATTGTGCTGCTCTGATGCTTGCACTTTAGCCGTCATCAGGATTACGGGAATGGATTGAGTTTCAGGTTGTTGCTTGAGGTGCTGTAAAGTGGCACGACCGTCCATGTTCGGCATCATTAGATCGAGCAAAATTGCATCGGGATGATGTTGAGCCGCCATCGCAATTCCTTCTGCTCCGGAGCTAGCAGTGAGAACATCCCAGCCCGCTCCCATTTGTAAACCGAGCGTTGCGATCGCTCGTACATCTTCTTCATCATCCACAATCAAAATTTGCTTATGCATCTCAATCCCCTAGAAACCTGCCTATAGGGTATCGCTGAATCGGGGAGAAATCGGGGAAACACGATTGTACGAATTAGGTGTTAAGGGGCAGTTCAACATAGAATGTGCTGCCTTGGTTGACGGTGCTTTCTACCCAAATTCTGCCACCATGCTGTTCAATGATGTTACGACAAATGGCAAGTCCAAGCCCGGTTCCCCCTTTTTGGCGGGCATCAGAAGCATCTACCTGCTGAAATCGCTCAAAGATAGTCTGGATGTGATGGGGGGGAATGCCTCGCCCTTGGTCGCACACACTAATACAGACACTTGAAGTGTAACCTGACCTGGAAGTCCGCATTTGAACTGTTGTTTGAGCGGGTGAGAACTTAATTGCATTACTCAGAAGATTGGTCAAGGTTTGCACAATGCGATCAGGATCAGCATTGAGCAAAATTGACAGGGGTTCTGTAATCAACTGAATCTCGGCACAATCAGCCAGTGCTTGCATTTCTTCAGTTGCCTGAATCATTAAGTCAGCCAAATCGCAAGATTGCCGATTCATCGTAATTTTGCCAGAGCGAATCCGTTCGAGGTCGAGAATGTCATTGATTAAACGGATCAAGCGTTCTGCATTTTTTATGCCGATATTGAGAACTTGCTGCCCCTGCTCAGTCAGGCTGCCTAACTGCCCACTGCTGAGTAAATCAAGCGATCCCATCATTGAGGTTAAAGGAGTGCGTAGCTCATGACTGACCAAGGAAATAAATTCGTTCTCAAGACGTTTACGCTCAGTAATGTCGTTCGCAATCAGTAAAGCGTAAGTTGTTCCGTTTAGCTCAATGCGATCGAAAGATAACAAAATACTTTTGACGCTACCGGAGCGGGTAAGCAATTCAAATTCTAGGTTGTGAAAGGTTTTTGTTGTTTGCAGACGACGCAGAAAAGTCGCTGAATCGTGACCTAAATGGACTTGTGTGATCGAACTGCCGATAACTTGATCCCGTGTATAACCACTAATGCTGAGAAAACTGGGATTTGCTTCGATTAATTGCCCTTCAGGAACGGTCACAATCGCAATTGGATTGGGGCTTTGTTGAAAAATGGTTGCGAATTTCTCCTCTGCATGTTTGCGTTCGTCTTCGACGCGTAAGCGCTCACGAATTTCTTGCTGAAGCTGTTCGTTTTGAGATTGCAGTTGATTTTGAAGTCGTCTTAGCGTGAGATGAGTTTCAATTCGAGCCAAGACTTCTTCAATTTGAAATGGTTTTGTAATGTAATCGACACCTCCTGCTTGAAACGCTCTTATTTTATCGCTCACTGCTTCTAAAGCACTGATAAAAATGATGGGAATATCACGGGTGCGATCGTCGGCTTTAAGCTGTTGGCAAACTTCGTATCCGCTCATCTGCGGCATATTCACATCGAGCAGGATTAAGTCCGGCGGCATCACTTGTGCGCCTCGAATGCCCGTCGAACCTTTCGTGACGCTACGAACCTTGTAGCCATGTTCAATCAGCAGAGTCGATAACAGATTGAGATTTTCTGGCGTATCGTCAATGACCAGAATATCAGCTTTTGGTGTAGGCTCAGGCATTGCAGAATTTCATTGGAACTCTCACCAGATTTTAAGACGAGATCTACCAGCCTCTAAAATAACCTCAGCAAAAAAACGGATTTCCGGGGGGCTGAAAAGTCTTACGGTGGGTAGCTAAACGTTTTAGATCCTTCTGAATCCCCACGCTATCGCGCCGCTGCACTAGAAAAAAGGGGCTTTGAGTCCGGTTGCCCCTCTTTTTAAGAAGATCTGGGAAATCTTATGTACCTAAGAACATGGCCATCATCCTTATAGCCAGCATCTTTTCAGACATCTTCTGATTTATCAGCGAAAGGGATTTGGAACTCCCCGACTTCTCCTCGATCGCTGCCTATTGTAAGGGACATCAGTAAACCAGGAAAGAGAGGTTACCATGTTTCATCATATTTCAATCGCCGTGAATCATCCGTTGCATGTTGCTAATGTTCTGGCAGAAGTGTTGCAGGGACGTTGTTTTCCCTTCCCTCCCCATGAAGGAAGCTATATCGTCATTGTTGATGATGGCTTTGGCACCGGGATCGAGCTTTACCCAGCTGATACTCAGTTAATTCCAGAGTTAGAACAAGTTGGCTTTTCGGCAGGAAATGCTCAAACCTTTACATCTGTTCATGCTGCACTTTCGGTCTCGATCTCACAGAAACAGATTGCTCAAATCGCCGATCGCGAAGGATGGCTAGTGCGCTTGTGCGATCGCAATGCCTTTAAGGTGATCGAATTTTGGGTAGAAAACAAATTCATGCTTGAACTGCTTACCCCCGAAATGGCAAAGGAATACCTACAATTTGCTCACACTGCTGGTTATGAGGCATTCTTGAATCAAGCCATTCCCCAACTTGTTGAAGCTTAGGACTTACCTGGAGAGAAAAGAATCATGATGGCGATAGAAAGAGTAGAAGTAGCTCCGCAAGAGACAATGCTGAGTTTGATCGGTGGCTTTTGGATTGCTCGATCAATCTATCTCGCTGCCCAGCTAGGCATTGCTGATTTGTTCGATGATCAACCGAAAACAATTGCCCAACTTGCAGCCGCAACCAGCACCGATCCGCAATCGCTTTACCGACTCTTGCGTGCCTTGAGCAGTGTCGGCATCTTTACCGAATCGGATCAATGTTTTGCCCTGACTCCGTTGGGTGCAACGTTAAAGAGCGATAGTCCTGGATCAATGCGATATGCCGCAATGGCGCAGATGGGAGACGACCATTCACTGGGTTGGAGCAACGGATTACACAGCTTGAAAACGGGTGAGATTGGGTTTGATGCCGCAGCAGGAATGTCAGTCTGGGATTACTATGCTCAACATCCTGAAGCAGGGAAGGTGTTCTCGCAATCGATGACCAGTATGGGAAGTGCGATCGCGCAAGCAGTCGTTGCGAGCTATGACTTTTCTCGGTTTAATACGATTGTGGATGTGGGCGGAGCGCAAGGAAGCTTAATTTCTACCATTGTGCGAGCAAATCCCCATCTCAACGGCATTTTGTTTGACTTACCTGAAATCATTGCCAACACCCAGGTCGATCAAGCTATTCAACCTGTTGCCGGAAACTTTTTTGAGTCTGTGCCGACAGGCGGCGATGCTTACCTGATGCGATGGATCCTTCACGATTGGGATGATGAAAAGTCTTCGATCATCCTGAAAAACTGCCATCAAGCCATGCCTGATCATAGCAAGCTGCTATTGGTTGAAAGCATTATCCCACCAGGAAATGCGCCCTCTCCAGCCAAGTTCATCGATGTGATTATGCTGTTGATGACGGGCGGACGAGAACGCACTGAAGAAGAGTATCGATCGCTGTTGCGACAAAATGGGTTTGAACTGACACGCGTAATCCCGACCCCTTCGTTACTTAGCATTATTGAGGCCGTAAAAATCTAGCAGCAGTTCAGTCTGCTTGCGCTTCCTGAGAAAGCTCGGCAATTTCGTCAAAACAGAACTTCTGAACTAGCTCTGTTAATCCAGTCGCTAGTTCAGAACCTGGAGTTTGTTGAACCAATTGCAAGATTCGGTCAGCATCGACAGCAAGAGAGGCTTGATGCAGTTCTGCAATCCAAGCTTGGGGCATTGTCGCGAGTATTGAACGAGTTAGCGTTACCTCAGGCGATGAATTAATCGGATACTCGTCATCTTCTTTGTACAGATAGTTCACCCCAAGATGCTCAGCTAGCTTCTCAAATAAGTGAAATTCTCGAAAGGGTTTTGCCAAAAAATCATCGCAGCCCGCTGCCAGAACTGAAGTGCGTTGTTCTTCAAAGGCACTAGCGGTTAATGCCAGAATTTTGGGTCGAGTCTGTTCCGATTCAAGCGCCCGTATTTGCCGAGTTGCCTCATAGCCAGTCATAATCGGCATTCGCATATCCATCAAAATTAGGTGCGGCTGCCATTGCTGCCATTGTATAACCGCATCTTCTCCATTCACTGCGGATTGCGTTGCAAATCCCACCATTGTTAGCAATTGCTCTACAAAATCTCGATTCTCAGCGCGATCGTCAACGACTAAAATTCGATACTGTGGTTGCTGCGGTGCCAGTTGCAGCACTCGTTTTGGGGTCGAGATGGGTGTAACTTCTGCCGGATTCGCGATCGCAATTTGAATTTCAAAGGAAAATGCTGATCCTTGTCCTAGGGTTGATTCAATGTGCATCTCTCCGCCCATCAATCGTACAAAGCGACGACTAATGGTTAACCCAAGCCCTGTGCCTTCACGCAGTTGAGAACCGCTGCTGGTTTGGATAAACGGGCGAAATAGCTGCTCAAATTCTTCTGGAGCAATTCCTTGCCCCGTATCTTGAACTCTAAATTGAAGCATTAATTCTGATTGCACCGTTGCTTCTAGCGTAATGCTGCCGCTGTCTGTAAATTTCGTGGCATTGCTCAGCAGATTGATCAAGACTTGGCGTAGCTTGTTTTCATCGGTTTGAATGTACTGAGGCAGATTGGGCGCGATCACAAAATTCAACGCAAGTTGCTTTGCCTTTGCTCGAATCAGGAACATCTCTTGTATTGTCTGTAAAAGATGATGCAGATTAAAAGAAACCACATTCAAGGTCGTTCGTCCTGCTTCGATCTTCGACATCTCCAGTACATCATTGATCAAATTCAGCAGGTGCTCACCACTGCGATTGATAATGGCAAGGGAATGGCGTTGGCGATCAGGAAGGGCAGCATCGCGTTCTATCAATTGTGAAAAGCCTAGAATTGCATTCAATGGTGTGCGTAACTCATGGCTCATGTTCGCTAAGAATGCGCTTTTTGCGAGATTTGCTGCCTCCGCTGCTTCTTTGGCAATGCGTAAATCGGTTTCGGCTTTGTGTCTTGCTCGTCCGATTGCAATCAGTTCGCTCACAAGCTTGAGGCAGTTAATATCTTCTTGACTCCAATCTTTCTGAAAATGAACCGTGTCTATTCCCAAAAATCCGGTTACCTGACCGCGATAGATCACCGGAACCCCCAGCACCGATTGAATTGACTGACGGGAAAATAGATGTCGCCCTGGCGCTTCTAGCATCGTCTGAACATCAACCGTATGCAGGGCTTGTCCTGATAGAAACTGCTGATGTAAGTGTGGATGCTCAGAAACCTGCGACACCCTTGCTTCAGGTGTCAGTGGCGTAATTCTCTCCCCACACCATTCGTAAACTAATTGGCATCTTATCTGGTCAGCGTCGTACTCAAAGATTGTGCCTCGTTCTGCGCCAATATGACGTGCAATTGATTCCAAAGCAATATGAATCGCGGTTTCTACATCCTGGTCAATAAATTGCCGAGAAAGATGGCTGAGCAAATGATCTAATTTAGCTCGACGTTGCAGCGCTTTTTCAGCAGCTTTACGATCGCTAATGTCTCGTATCATCGCTAAAACATGCGGCTTTCCGTTGTAAATACAAGTTGTTCCTTTGACTTCAATATCAATCAAACTGCCATCCTTGTGAACATCAACCGCTTCACCACAGAACTGCTGCCTTAACGCCATAGCTTCAACAAAGTCATGAAATACTGGCAAACTATCTGGATGAATATACTTCGATGGATGTAACGTTAAAAATTCCTCATAAGAGTAGCCATGCATTTGACAAGTGGCAGGATTCACTTCGACCACACTAATTGTTTCAAGATCCATAATAAATAAGGCATCCGTAATCGCTTCAAAGATAGTGCGATACTGAGCTTCTTTCTCCTGCAAAGCTTTTTGTTGAGCTTGCAATAGTGCATTTTGATGCAGCAACATTGCTTCAGCTTGTTTTTGTTCAGTAATATCGGTTTTGGTTCCAATCCATTCTTGAATGTTACCTTGCTCATCGAGGATAGGAACGCCACGAACGGCAAACAATCGATACTCGCCAGAGGCTACTTGAATGCGTTGCTCTACTTCGTAGACCTTTCCAGAATGAACCGCTTCTAACCAAAATTTTGCGGTCGCAGCGCGATCGTCGGGGTGAATACTCTCTAACCATCCCCAACCATTTGCACTGGCTTGGCTTCGCCCAGTGAGCGCGCACCAAAGCGGAATATCTTCTACCACTTCTCCCACCGCGTTGGTCATCCAAACTGCTTGAGCCGTTGCAGTCACGAAAGCCCGATAGCGTGCTTCACTCACGCGCAAGGCTTCTTCAGTTAATTTACGATCGTGGATGTCTCGTGCTACGCCAACGATTTGTAGTTCTCCGTTCACTCCAAGCGATGCTGCAATATTGACGACTTGCCACCGAAAGCTGCCGTCTTTGTAACGCGATCGACATTCAAGCCCCGCCTGCGGTTCACGGGTCTTGACAATCTGTTGATTGTACTTGAAACACAGTTCAGCATCGTCAGGATGCAGAAATTGAGTAAAAGGTTTACCAAGCATTTCTTCGGGCAGGTAGCCCATAACGTTGCTGACATTGGGCGAAATGTAGCTAAAAATTCCCTCTGGTGTATTAACAAATAAAATATCATTCGCGTTTTCTACAATGTTGCGAAAGTGTTGTTCGCTTTGCTGCAAAGCCGCTTCAGTTCGCTTGCGATCGCTAATATCTCGAAAGAATGTAATGCGCCCATAGCACTCGCCTGTAGAAGATTTGACAGCTTTACTATGACGTTCGATCGTCCGCCCATCTTTCAGCAAAAGCTCATCGTGCAATACTTCATCTAAGTTTTGATAAAGTGCTTCGATGTTTGCTAAAAAAGCTTCTGAGTCTTCAATCTGATCTGCGACCATCTCAGCAATTTGACGTGAGTTGCGAGTGGGCAGAATCTGAGGCAGTCGCCAGATGTCGCAGAACTTTTGATTGTAATCCACGATATTGCGATGTTCATCTGCCACTAAAATGCCATCGATCAACGCTTCTTGTTGAGCTTTCAGTAGGGCATTACTACGGCGCAGTTGCTCTTCAATGGCTTTCTGCTCGGTAATATCTCGCATGATCGTGGAGATAAATTTGAGTGATCCATCTAAGTTTTTATGCGCGACAATGATTTGAGAAGCTGAAATTTCTCCTTTATCTCTTGTGAGAACAACTGTTTCTCCAATCCAGATTCCGTCTCGAAGCGCGATTGGAACAGCTTCTTCAAATAAAGCTTTAGCAGCTTCAGGCGGATGATATTCTGAGATGGGTTTATGCAACAAGTCTTCGGCATCCCCAAATCCTAAGGTTCGACGTGTAGCTTGATTGGCATAGAGGGTTTGTCCTGCTGCATCGGCAATACCAATTAAATCCACAGCAGATTCTAAAACCGAAATTAAGTCTTCCCGCTGTAGTTGCTGAGTTTGAGAGGTTAGTGCTTCACTCATGAATTGATCCTTCTAAGCAGAGACTTGCAGCTTGATAAAGCGATTGTAACGTAAGTCCATCAGTTGGATAGTTCACGACGGCATAGCGATAAATCAAATTCGGAGTATCAAAACTTTGCCCTTGCAGCATTGCTACTATATCTGACAACTGCTCTTGAAACTTTTCTTTTGTTGTTTGAGAACTGGCAATCATAAATTCACCATTCCTCCAGTAGCCAAGAGTTTCACCGTTGCAAAAGCTAGATTGCAAGCATTGTCCAGTTTGCTTGAGAATCTTATTTCCAATCGTGTGACCTTGCTGAATATTGATTTGTCTTAACGTTGGAATGTAGAGAATTGCCAGACAAGTGGTTTGATAATTGCAGAATTGAGCTTTGATCGCTTGACTTGAATAAAGCTGATTTGTGAGTCCGGTAATCGAATCTTTAGTACTTAATGTTTGCAAAAGTCGCAATCGCTCTAACCGCTGTGTCAATCGCGAAAGTAATTCTTGCCCAACAATTGGTTTGACAACATAATCATCTGCTCCAGCTGCAAAAATTTGTTGAACAGTTGCACTATCTTGATGCGCTGTGAGGAAGACGATCGGTAAACTTTGCCAAGTTGGATTTGCTCGAATCGCTTGACAAAGAGCAGCTCCATTCATGTGCGGCATCTCAACATCCAGAATCAGCAGATCAGGATTGATGGCTGACAAAACTGTCCAAAATTGCAGCGGATTGTCGATTCCTGCTAAGCACATTCCCCAAGGCTCAAGTAGCTGTTTCAAGGTGGCAAGAATAATCGGATCATCATCAACTGCCAAAACTGTCCAAGAGCGGAGGGATAGTTTAGGATCTCTCCCATTATGGAGGGCATCAGATTCAAAGTCTCCACTCGCACTTTCAGTACGGCAAATTACAGATGGGGGATTGAGAGAGCTTTCACCCAGTTCAACCGGAGCCGAGAGATTCAGAATATCACCCAAGCGTCGAACTAGCGATCGCGCTTCTTCCTCCGGTAATTCGGCTTGGGCTTCAAACTGTTTTTCGAGCTGTCGAGCAATCTGTGTTCCTTCATCTCGATCGAACATGCCTAAAACACCCACCAACTTATGAGCAGCACTTTCTGCTGCTTCTCGCAGTTCAATCGATAAGGGATAAGTATCGACTGCTTGCTGTAGCACCGCAAATCGTTCTTCCATTAATCCGCGATACTGTTCCCAAAGCTGTGCAAGTTGGTTGTCATAAGGCTGCGTAGATTGCTCCGAACGAGTCTCAATTCCTTCGCGCAATCGATATCCCAATCCATACACGTTCTCAATCCAATCGACTACACCTCCCGCTTTTAACTTCTGCCGCAATCCTTTGATGTGGGATTTGACACTCTCCTCTTGGGGTGGATCGTCGAACGTCCAAAGATGCTCGATGATGTCTCCACAACTAAAAACGCGAGTTGGATGGCGCAGAAACAATTCGAGCAAACTATACTCTTTCGGTGTCAGCGGCAATAGTTTCTCAGCATAGGTCACCTGGCACGATCGCGGATCGAGCCGTAACTTGCCGATCGTCAAAACCGGACTTGCTGCTACCGTTCCTCGTCGCAACAAAGCTCTGACTCGTGCTTGAAGCTCTGCCAAATCGAACGGCTTTGCTAAATAGTCATCTGCTCCTGAATCTAGTCCTCGAATCCGATAGGTGCTATCGTCTTTGGCGGTCATTAATAAGATTGGGGTTCCACAACCGCGATCGCGGATTCTCTGGCAGAGCGTGATCCCATCCAATTTAGGCAATCCTACATCAATCAAAATCAGGTCATATGTCGTACTCTCAACGCAGTCCCACCCCATCGCGCCATCCGCTGCTGTGTCTACTGCATAATGATGTTCACTCAGCGATCGTGTAATCGCTTCTGTAGCAATCAAATCATCTTCAACAATTAAAACCCGCATACCTATCGCTTACCTAACCTTAAAGTGATTGTAAGGTAGGTCATCCCGCACCTTGAAGCATTCTTACAAGAATGCAACAATCGAACAAGCATAAATTAGTTCTTCTCCTCTAGTTTTCCCCGATTATTCTCTGTAGAAGTTACGATGCTTTGGGATCTCAATCCATTTGCACGCTAATACTCACAGTTCGCGCAGGGTTGCAACCTGTACTTACATGTGACTAAAATCAGCAGCCGTAATTTGATTGACCCGTACTCCAGATATAGTTGCCAGTTGATCATTTCCAGCACTCACGAGGATGCTGCCGCCGCGTTGAATGATTTTTAAGTCTTTGAAACTCAGTCCTGATGTCAATCCAAGCTTGTCCTGGCGATCGCTAAAATCTTTAATTAGATCCCGCCCCACACCACTTTCTAAGGCAAAAATATCTCGCCCTCGATCGCCCTTCAGCACGTCATTGCCAGTCCCGCCCCAAAGCTGATCATTACCCTTCCCGCCTCGGAGGATGTCATTATCACCCGATCCTGTAAGCTTGTCGTTGCCGTCCAAGCCAAGCAGCGTATCTTTAGCAGCAGTTCCCGTGAGTCTATCGTTGCCAGAAGTTCCTTTGCCACCACGAGTGCCTTGATCTGGAGGCGTGACTGAACCTGGAAGAACAATGTCGCGGAATCCTCCAGTCAATTCATAAGTACTCGGCTTGGAATCAGGCTCTTTGGGCTGATAAGTGCCGTTGACCAAAACTGCATCATCCAGCAAGATATATTTGCCGCGAGCACCTTCGCCATGAACCCAAAGCTTGTGCTCAGTCGCTAGTCCTCTTGTTTTAACTTGTGTGGAGTATACTCCACCATTGAACTGCTTTGTTGTTTCTTGAACTGGAGTCATTGTAATCACTCCGTTCGCATCAACAGTATATCGACCAACGGTAGTCACCTTAAAATTAACTCCAACCTGGCCGGCAGTAGTCGTATCAGATGCATAAGTACCATTGGGGTTGAACATATAAGCAGTGGTGCCACTGCTTGTAATTGTCCATTCCCCATGCAGCAGAGCCGGATTATTGGCGTTGCCAGGTATCTGCCGAGTTGGCAGACGGTCTTGATAGGCATAAATATGATGATAACCAATCGTAGGTTGCCAGTTGAGGGTTGCGATCTGGGTTTGGGCAGTGCTGCCTATGCCATCAGGATCAAAGAATAGATTTCCGGTAGTGCTGTCGTAAATGAAGCGATCGTTCGCATCGATCGCCGCTGTTCCTTGACG
This sequence comes from Oscillatoriophycideae cyanobacterium NC_groundwater_1537_Pr4_S-0.65um_50_18, assembly GCA_016208305.1. Lineage (GTDB taxonomy): Bacteria > Cyanobacteriota > Cyanobacteriia > Elainellales > Elainellaceae > Drouetiella. Next base: position 63,262 of record JACQYI010000007.1, read on the forward strand.
AAATTGATCAGCCGTAATGTTGGTATTAGGTATGAGTCCGGTGTTGGCATAGCCAGCAAAATTTATATCAACGACAATGTAATCTCGCGTAATCTCGAAATCGCCAATCTTGTCGATGCCATCAGCAAATAAGTTGTTAAAGATAAAGAAATCACTGCCAAATCCGCCAACCAGCAGATCTTCACCAACACCACCCACTAAGGCATCTCTACCGGAATCACCTATGACTTCGTCATTACCCAAGCCACCATTAATTATGTCATTGCCTTCGTTGCCGAAAAGAAGGTCGTCAGCAGCTTCGCCAGAAATGATGTCATTACCAGAACCACCGTAGACCCAGTCATACCCTGTGCCAGCGAAAATTTGATCATCCCCCCCATGACCTGATATGACGTCACCATCGTAAGTATGTTGTTCTTGATCAAGTCCGCGCAAAATATCATTGCCGCTCGTTCCTTCGATCGTCATAGGTAAAACTCCATCTAGTTGTAAAAAGTTGCCGGGAGCAACCTGGCTGATTACAGAATAGGAGCGAAAAGGGGAGAAATCGGGAAGTTGAGCAAGTGTGGCAATCTCCTCTACAAAAGGAGTAGAAAATGCATTAGAGCGATCGTGTTTGAGCTTGTTCAGAATTATTACTTTGACAGCGAAATATAAGACAGAAATGGGAGCCGAGGCTGCTTGACTGACAAAACTAAGAGGCTGGAATACGGCTAAGGACGGTGAATTCACGCTTTAGAGTATCATCGTATTGTCGCTTGGATGCAATGGCAGGTTGCGGGTCTGGTACAGAGGATAAAAACGGATGAAGCTGAATTTTCCATTGATGCGTGATGGCGAGGCGAATCCAATTCCAACCTAGCTTGAGATAACTCATGCCGCGATACCAGTGGCTATCGACCTGGCAACGCTTGCCTGATGCCACAACTTGCACCCCTTGCAATACCAAAAATAACATCGTCAAAGCAATCACTCCGCACAACTGAGACAGGGCAAACTTGTCTCTGAGTCTGGAGGCTTCGAGATTAAATCCGTTGGACTTCAAATCCAAAAACGATTCCTCGACCTGAAACCGGAGTCGGTATTGAGCAAAAGTCTGTAAGTTCGTCGGCTCATCGCTGACAATCGTCCAGTCTTCATCACTTTGCTTGTCATGGGCAAACGCCAGATAAACGTTGGGGTAGGGTTTCGTTTTGCCGACCGAGATCGCATCTGTGAAGTAAGCCTGTCCGGGCTGCAACAGTACTGACGACACTTTGCGCCATGTATACCTTTCAATTTGAGGCTGATGTATACCTTTACTCTGTCAATCCGTTTGGCTGGGCTATTTCCTCGGTAGTCCAAACTCCGGTTAAAACAATACGTATGAAAAAATCTACTTTTCAAACGGATTCTAACCAACAAGGTCTTGTATCAATTTATGCAACAAAAAAATTGGCTGATACAAAGTGATGAATACTGACGGAAGCTGAGTGCATCTCGTCGTTAGAGGAGCAGATATTTTGAGTGATGAGAGAGTGGGATAATGATGGAGCGAACAATAGCGATCGCATCATCCCAACCTCCCACTCTCGTAACATTTGGAGGCTCCCCCAACGGCTAGATGCACCCCGGAATCTCGTATTCTGTTGATTGCCCATGAGCGATCGCACTGGAATCGTATGTTTGTTTTGCAGGTGCTTACTCATGTCTAAAATGCAAATTCTGAAGCCGTTAAGCTGTATCTTGACGGTAGCTCTAGTCACAACTACGACGCCACCTGTGCCTGCCCAAACGAATCCCTACCGGGTCACTTGTCAAACAATGGTTTCTCTGGGTCAGGGAGTGAGTTTGACCTACCGACTGGCGGGCAGCCTGCCGGAGACCCCTGCGGCAGAAATTCCTCAAAACCCAGTTGCAACACCCTTGACCCTAACGGTGCAGTGGCAAGGTCAAAATGGTCGCATTCAAACCTTGCTCAATGCTTCTGCTTTGAGTAATTATGAGCAGTTGGCTCCCGATGCTGACTATTCTCAACTGCCCTTTGAAGAACCTTTTCGCGCTCAGCCCAACAAAGCCGATCGCCTGTACGGGACACCCGCTTCGGTGCATGGAATCTATGTCAGTCTGCGTCCCACCAGCGGACAGCCCCAGCAGATGCAGACTGTCCACTATTTACGCCCTGGGGAGTACGTGCGCTCAATGGTGGGTACCTGCCAGACTGAAAATGCTGATCTTGACAGGGCTATTGACGAGCAGTTGACACGGTTACAAGGACGACTCCAGGCGAAAGACTGAGCCGCTGCCGATAGAGAAACTCGGCGGTTGCTTGCCCCAGAGTCGGCTTCACTGCCGCCGTTTAATTCAGTATTTCTGTCGCCGGAGCGGATTCGTGCCATTGACCAGATGTGGCTAACGGCCAGCAATGGACGGTTTGGACTCAGTGTTCAGTTGCGTCTTTGGCAGGAGGCACTGGCTGATCACCCTAACAATAATGAAGCGGCTGTCAATGCCTTTCGCGATCGCGTCGGCTGGAAAATCGCGGCTCCTCGCGCTGAGGTTGACTTTATCAGCAGTGACTGGTTGAATGAGTCGGAGCTGACCTACGCCTTGCAGGCTCCGGAGGGACATTTGCCCTGGGGTGGAGTGTCAGATGAGGTGGTGCAGTCGGTTGCTGTTCCACCGCCAGGGGTACATTGTGGCAGCTGTACTGTCGATGCTATGCAGCTTCGCAACGAACGCTTCTATCGCTACATTCCTCAACTGATGGAACAGGTGAAGTTGTCTTTAGACTGATCGGTATCTCAGACTTCGGAATCGTTCCAGATACTGCCCTAGAGGATGACTGAATTACAGCACAACCGAACATTGCCGCTCGATCGCATTTCTGAAGCTGTAATATCCTCAGCGCAAGGGCAGTGGCAATCGGGATTAGATACCCTGGATGCAGAAATGCATATTCTTGGCAGCTTAGCTTTTGCCTATCAATCCCGATAGGAAGATATCTCAAGTGAATGGATGGCAGAACAACCCAATACACGCCTCAATACACGCCAAGTGGTACGCCGCATTTCAAGTACCTTCTGGTTCTTTCGAGAAATTCTTCCCTATGGTGAGGATTGCGTCATTATTGGCATAGAGAGTTTGCGGAATCGATTCATCACAAAACTACGATCGCTCTATAAACCATACGAGCTTTAGACCTGATTTCTGCTCACCCCACATCAATAATTTAATGCATTACCAATAACTCTTGCGACAGAACCCTGTCCGAAAATCGGGAGTCATTTCAGTCGTGTTTCAATATGGCATCCATTTCGAAAAGCTATGCCAATTAATTAGGGATATGTTTCTGAAGCAGCTGCAGCAATTCTATGGAATCTGGAGGTTTGATCAAAAATTCAGTTGCGCCAACCATTTTGGCACGTATGCGATCGATTGAAGAGTTCTTCCCCGTGAGGATAATAATGGGGGTCTTTTCAAACACAGGTGTATCTCGCAAAAATTTGCAGATACTATAACCGTCAGCATTGGGCAAAAGGAGATCCAATAAGATGAGATCGGGTTTATGCTCAATGAGTTGAGTAAACCCTCTCATGGGTTCCTGAATACTCAATACCTGATAGCCTTCAGGCGCTAAGATTTTTTTCAAACTGTGAGCGATTACAGGGCTATCATCAATGCAAGCAATGAGGGGAGTTCTGCTCCTCGATTGTAAGACTGGTCGATCGGGCAGGGTGCTCGTCTCTGACAAAGGCAATTTAACCGTTGATAAAGACAAATCTGGGATGGTTTGAAACTCTAACGCTCTCTGCTGCGCCAAGGGAACCAGATCTTGAGCCACTTCTACGACTGATTTACCTAGCTCCCCAGCGAGATCCCAAAGGGTAAATTGACCGTTCAGATAAGGCTCTAAAATCGGCAGGGTTTGAGAAGAGGCAAGACCCTTTAAAGTGGGCGAAAGGGTTGGGCTGAGATAGCCTAAATTAGCAGACTGCCACTGTCGCTGTAGTTGAGCCACTCGCGTTTGAATACTACGCATTTCCAAGAATGATAATGCGACAGTTTGGAAATTACGCGCTGTAGCCGTTGAGTTAGGTTTATGGCTCTCTTTAAAGTCTGTACATAAACTCAGCTCAAATAAACATTCTTGAAAAATGCTACGAATAATCAATTTAGCCCGAACTAAGCTCAGTTGTTCCTGCTTAATGCCTTGCTCCAAGAGCCTCAGTTGCCAATCTGGGTGATTGAGAAGCTCTAGAGCCTCAGATCTCCAATCCCATCTGGGGCAATGCTGTTTCAATGCTCGATCCCACCGTCGTATCGGGTGAGATTCATCTGAAGCATAAACGACCTGTCCATTCACAAGGGAAAGATCCCAAGTAACGGTATGAGCGTCCAGAATCAGATTCGCATTAGTATATCTATTAGAATGCTCTAGGATTTTAATCAGTTTTGTGGGTAACATCAGTTAGAGGCAAAATTTGACTTATTGACTTTTAGAAATCCAACGTCAATTGCAAAAAAGGGGCTTCAGGATTTCACCCCTCTATTCTTCAAATCATCTTTAATTTAATTAAATTTCAAAATAACTTTAAAAATTCTGCGATGCAGAGTCAAGATATAAATTTTTTTAAATATTTTATCAGCCCACAAAATGAATATAACACAATGCAATTGAACTATTATTTTCGATAACAAAAGCGCTTCCTATATATTTTCTAGCATTCCTCAAAGAATCAGGACAAATTAAAGAAATAGTGCACTATCAGCATCAGCTCTCAGCTAAGAGCAGGCATCAATGCTTCTTGCAACTCAAATACGATCGCTACAGATCAGATTCATGAGTGGTTTAAACCTGTCATTCATCTATCAAAACTGTCCCTAAAGCATCGGCCTATTTGCTGAAACTCAGCATCGATCTATGAAGTAACTACCCGAATGCAACTTCATTCTTTAGACTCATCAACCGTAAAAATCAGCCAACAAACAGTATTACTTAATTTTATTTGAGAGGTTGGTGAATTTTTAGTAAAGGTTGAATAATTCTGTTGCGTTCGTTCAAAAAGTTTTAGATCATTCTGGGCAGTACAGGAAGGAAATCGAATATTGTAAATAAAAGTTTCGTATTTCCTGTTTCGGATTTAAAGGCATTGCTTAAATAGTAAGAGGGATCTTCTGTAACCCTAAATTCCTGGACAGATGATCTTTTATTGATGGTTCATGGATGTTTCATTGATGACTTCCATGATTCGCCTAAAGAAACGTATGGATCAGGGCTGCTTTATCTCTACCTTTGACTTATTAGGCAATTTTTAACTGACTCTTACTTAAAATTAGGTTTAACAGTGCAGGTCTCAGCGCTGAGACCAACTCAATCAGTAGTGTTTTTCAATTTATTTCTGACTAAGCCAATTCAATTAATTTTTTAACCCTTGATTCTCTAGGGCAATGTTTCAGTTTGGAGCGCATGATAAAGGTTTTGCAACGGAATTCACAAACTTGTGGGGTGGAGCAATAATTTGCCGCGAAGATCAATACCTTACATGTCGCAAGTATTCGATTTTATTCAATCCACAATCCTAAACAGCTTTAGGATTCAAGGAAATCATGTAGTTGATCCATCAGTGGAATTCTGCGTGCCATGCTCTGCTTACAGAAATTTTTGTTTGCATAAGCCACGCCAAAGAGTGTGAGTGTCTCACGCACGCGAGCAAGATGTCAGCGCAAAGAACTCGCTCCGCGTTTCTGGTATGTCGTGGGGCTTTACGCACTGTAGCTAACCCATATGACAACCGCCGTAATTCTCGTTAACCATCTCCAACCAATAGTGACTAACAAACGAATCATGATGATCAAGGACGATGAGCACCGGAATCTGCACAACGCTTCTAGAGACGAGCAATTGCAAAAGCTGGGAAGTAGTTTGCTACCCCTAGAGGAGCATCCTGATGAGGCCCCAGCCAATTGAAGGCGTTGTGTAAAGACTCCAAGCGTGTGAGAACGAGTTAACGCTGGAGTTGAGCAACTATGGTGTGCAGTGAGTCTCGAGGAATTGAACGGAGTGCCGGGTTGAAGCCCCTGCCTAGAAGCGTAGCCCTTATACGCTTGTTCACAACCGATTGACGACTGCCATAGCACGATCGAGCATTAATCCAATTCAAGTCATCACTCGAATGTAGCGGAAACCATGAAGAAGTTTAATAATTTAAAGCTCAAGACACAGATCGCCATCGGTTATCTCGTCCCCATTAGTCTCTTTTTGACCTTGGACGTATTTGCCTATAGAAACAATGTGCAAAGGGCAGCAACACAGAAAGAATACGATCGTGTTGTCCTGCTGGGTCAAACACTCAACGATATAGGTTTATCTTCGGGAAACATTCTTCGTGCGGTGCGGGGCTATGGTCTTGACCCTACGAGCAAAAGGCTGCGAACGACAAAGACGACGGTTGAGCAAGAAGAGAAGGCATATGAAGAAGCCATTTCAACATTAAACACGCTGATTCCAGAAGCTAACCAATCAGAGGACATCAAAGCGCTGGTTAAAGAATCTAAGCGAGTGATCGACGAAGTTACTGAAAGCTACACGCTCATGCAAACTGGGCAACTTGCTCAAGGGATTGCAGGAGTCAATGAGGTGGTGTTTAGAACCACTGAAGACCTCCGTATCAAGCTGGAAGACCAGAATGAAGAAGCAGCAAAGAAACTACAAACAGCCGACCATGCAGCAGCCGACTTTTTGACGCACTTACTCATTGTGGGCACTATTCTAGTTACCATGTCTTCGGTTGTGTTGGGCTGGTTGATTACAACCTTGATGACAACCAAGCTTCAGCAAGCTGCCTACAACCTTACCTCCTCCTCGAATGAACTGGTGGCAACCATGGATGAGCAGGAGCAAGTTGCCAGCCAACAAGCAGCAGCGATGAATGAAACGACCACGACGATGAGTGAACTGGAGGCCTCTTGCCAACAAGCGGCTGAGCAGGCTAAAGCAGCGGTTATGGCCGCTAGCTATGCTCTGGAATCGGTAACACAGGGGAGTCAGGCTGTGGGACAAACACAAGAAGGCATCCTGACGCTTGAACGAAAGGTAGCGGCGATCGCTGAACAAATCATTCATCTCAGCGCTCAAGCCAAGCAAATTGGCAGCATCTCTCAACTTGTTTCTGACTTAGCCAGCCAAACCAATATGCTCGCCCTTAATTCCGCTGTAGAAGCAAATCGAGCCGGAGAACATGGTAAGGGTTTTACAATTGTGGCAACCGAAATTCGTAAACTCGCGGATCAGAGCCAACAATCGGCTGAGAAAATTAAAACCCTTGTCGTTGGCATTCAGAAGGCGGTTAACTCTGCTGTAATGGCAACCGATGAAGGCAGCAAAACAGCAAAGCAAGGGGTGCAAATCGCTCAAACAACTGATCAAGCCTTTGTAGGAGTGAGAGAGGCCGTAGACCAAGTAGTGTTGAACAATCAGCAAGTGTCGTTGAACCTGAAGCAGCAGGTGGATGCTATTCGGCAAGTGATGCAAGCAATGGATGTCATTAACCATGGAGCCAAAGAAACGGCGGTAGGCTTAATCCAAACGAAAGAAGGTAGCCAACGACTGAACCAAACAGCTCTGATATTAAAGGAAATTGTGTAGCCGAGCTGCTCTAGGTGGAAGTCTGCAGTCGTAATTAATTCGAACGCCTCATAGCAATTTCTGGACGGTAACAGGTTAATAACACATCATGATGATCGAAGACGATGAACTCCGGAACCTGTACAAAGCTTCTAGTGAAGAGCGATTGCAGAAACTAGAGGTTGGTTTGCTGCATCTAGAGGAACGCCCTGATGATGAGGCTGTTTTAGAAACGCTGAGGCATGAACTTCACAGCCTCAAAGGCGACTCTCGAAGTTTGGGACAAGCAGATATCGCGGCCTTTACCGAGCAGATAGAGGGCGTTGTCAAACATATTCAGCAGCGTGAAGTCCAGTTAACGCTGGGGCTAAGTAATTATCTTTATCAAGGGGTAGATGCGATCGCTCAGTTGGTGGATGAGGCTATCACAGGTGAATCCAGGCAGATAGATCTCACTCACATTTCTGAGCAATTACTAGCCGCAGTTGCAGCCATTTCAGAGCCAAAAGTACCGCAACCTGAAGCAGCACTGCCCCTACAGCCTTCAAGACCCGTCCCAACGTTGCTTGAAGATGACGAACTGCGAGAAATCTATCAGATAACCAGCCAGAGACGGTTGCAGAACTTGAAGCTTGGCTTAGTTCAATTAAGTAAACAGTCAACCGATGCAACGACCTTAGAGCATCTGCGACGGGAAATTCACAGCCTTAAAGGTGACTCTAAAGCGGTAGAATTGGAAACCGTCGCAGGTCTTGCCGAACAGCTTGAAACCCTTTTCAAGGCCATTCAACGGCAGGAAATTCAATTCAATGCGGTTTTGAACGATCGCCTCGAACAAAGCCTAGAGGCCGTCGCACAACTGGTGCATGAAGCGGTTACAGGTGAACCCAGTGCAGCAAACATCCCTCAAGTCCTTGAGGGTCTGGCGCAAGCAATGCTGGATAACTCTGCGCCCCAGCAAAACCCAGCACCAGAAACTCACGATGCCTCTCCGGTCGCATCTGTTGGCGAGGATGCAGAGCTATACGAGATTTACAGAACCACCAGTGAGGAGCGGCTACAACGGCTAGAGGCCGGTTTGCTGCGTCTAGAACAGCAACCGCAGAATGCCGCGACGTTGGCAGACCTGCTACGGGAAGTTCACAGTTTGAAGGGGGATTCTAGAAGTGCCGGGATTGATACCGTAGAGACCCTCACGCATGCTATCGAGGAGGTTCTAGGTGGGATTCAACGTCGTGAAGTGGCCTTGACGCCCGCGTTAGGCGATCAGCTTTTCCAGGGCTTAACGGCGATCGCACAACTCATACAAGCAGCACTCACAAACACACCCGGTACTATCAATCTCACTCAACTTCTGAGTGAGTTAGCGCAGGCAGTGCCATCCCCGATCGCCTCTACAGAACCCGCGATCGAGTCAGGGGTAGCCGACGTGATGATCCAGGACGTACCATCCCTGGCGCTCAGTGATCCGCAGCAGATTGACACCATTCGCGTGCCAACTCGCGACCTGGATACCTTAATGAACCAAGTGGAGGAATTGATCGCCACTCGTATTCAAATTGATCAGTCCATGATCCAGATGAAGCAATTCACAACGCTGTGGGACGAATGGAAAACCAGCCGAAGCCAGGGTCAGCAGGTTACTGTCCCAGCCTCTAACGCCTATGAGGGGCAACTAGAAACCCTGATCGATCGCTTGAGACGATCCGCTCAAGAAAGCAGCACTAAACTGGACTTTATCACCGAAACCCTTGGGGACCGCATTCGCACCTTGCGGATGTTGCCTTTAGCTAGCCTTTTTCAATCGTTTGCTCGCGTGGTGCGTGATTTAGGCAGGCAGCAGTCTAAAGAGGTGCAGTTAATTATCGAAGGGGGAGACATTACCGCTGACAAGCGCATCCTCGAAGAAATGAAAGATGCGTTAATGCATCTGATACGGAATTCGATCGATCACGGCATTGAAGCATCCGACGATCGCGCAAAACTGGGTAAACCTCGACTAGCAACCATTTGGCTAAGGGGCTACCAAACCAGCAACAGCATTGTGATTGAAGTTGCAGATGACGGGCGAGGACTGAACCTGGAGCATATTAAACAAACGGCAATCAAGCGTCGGCTCTACAGTCCTCAAGAACTGGAAGCGATGGCTCCTATCCAGCTTTATGACTTAATCTTTGCGCCTGGCTTTTCCACCCGCACCTTCATCACAGAACTCTCTGGCAGAGGCGTTGGGCTGGATGTTGTGCGCACCAAGGTCGATCGCCTCAAGGGGACAATTCAGGTTAACTCTACGCCCAATCAAGGCTGTACCTTCCGGTTGCAGCTCAGCACCAACCTGACAACAGCCAATGTGATGCTGTTAGAGGTTCATGGCATTATCCATGCCTTGCCGATCGAGTTTTTACAGACCAGCTTGCTCATCTCCCCGGATGACATTGTAACGGTTGACGGTCAAGACACCCTCACCATAGACGGCCAAGACATCCGCATTGCTCAATTGGCTGACGTACTAGAACTCTCCAGCTCTCCAGCCTATGCCACCGTCGCGAAGGTGAACCCCCAACACAGCGATCGCCAACCCTGCCTGCTGCTCCGGGTCGGTGAAGAAGTGGGTGGCTTTTTGGTTGATCGACTCTTGACGATGCAGGAAGTTATCCTCAAACCCCAGAGTCCCTTACTCAAACGAGTACGCAATGTAATGGGTGCAACCATTCTCGGCACAGGCGATGTTTGCATGATTTTGAATCCTGTCGATCTGCTCAAATCACTCCAGCGATCGACGTCTTTGGCGTCTGCCATTGATCTGAGAACGATCACTCAGCGCAAGCGTGTCATTCTCCTGGTAGAGGATTCGCCACCCGTTCGCATTCAAGAAAAACGCCTATTTGAAAGTGCTGGCTATGAAGTAGTTATCGCCATTGATGGCTTAGATGGCTACAAGCAATTGCGATCCCATACTGTGGATGCTGTTGTCTCAGACGTTGAGATGCCAAATCTAGACGGATTATCCCTAACAACCAAAATCCGCCAGCATGCAGAATATGCTCAGTTGCCCATCATTTTAGTCACGACCCTTTCGGGAGATGAGGATCGGAGCCGGGGAGCGGCGGCGGGAGCAGATGCCTACATTATTAAAGGGAAGTTCAATCAAGAAGTGCTGCTGGAGACGTTGGAAAGGCTGATATAAGCGTCAATTACCATGTATGAAGTGCCTGTTCGAGTGCTGTTAGTTGAAGATTCAGAAATTGCCCTGGTCATCTTAAAACGAATTTTAGAGACCTCGCCTCAAATTAAAGTCGTTGGAACGGCTTGTAATGGCTTAGAAGCGCTACAGCTCATTCCTCAAACGCGGCCTGATGTCATTTGCACAGACCTTCATATGCCTCAAATGAATGGGCTAGAGTTAACAACAGAGGTGATGGCAATCGATCCTCGCCCCATTCTTGTAATTAGTGCATCCGTTCAAGAAGACGATCGCCACACTGTTTTCCAACTGTTAGAAGCGGGTGCAGTCGATATTTTTCCAAAGCCGTCGATTGGCTTAACAGCAGTTGATCGCTCCTTTGATCAAGCCTTGATTAGCAAAATCAAAGTGTTATCTGGCGTCAAGGTTTTCACTAGAAAGCGAAAAGTTTCGACTCAACGGCAACCCTTAGAATCTAAGAATTGGCGTACTGGTTCTTTCCATCCGTACCCAAAACCTCAAATTGTCGTCGTGGGTGCGTCTACCGGAGGACCGCAAGCGCTTCAAGAATTATTTACGTCTCTACCGGCAGATTTTCCGCTCCCCATCCTCTGTGTGCAGCACATTAGCCTTGGCTTTTTGCAAGGGTTAATTGATTGGTTAAGCAATGATTGTCGATTACCGATTCAAATTGCTCGACCTGGCGATCGTCCCTGTCCTGGAACAATCTATTTTCCTCAAGAAGGCCAACATTTAGAGTTAGACACCAGAGGACGGTTTGTTTGCTCTGACAAGCCTTTAGTGGACGGACATCGCCCTTCTGCAACAGCAACATTTCAGTCTGTCGTCAATTTTTATGGTCAAAAAACAATTGGTATCTTGCTAACAGGAATGGGGCGGGATGGCGCAGATGGAATGCGCTCAATAGCGCAGGCGGGCGGCTTTACTATCGCTCAGAATGAAGCTACTTCTGTAGTTTTTGGTATGCCGAAAGAAGCGATCGCATTAGGAGCTGCAAAACAAATTCTGCCCATTCACTTAATTGCGCCTGCACTGCTCAATTGGCTAAATAATTGATCGCTAGATTCAACCAATTCATAAAGCCTTTACCGATTAAACTTAGTTAAATCTAGCGATCGTCCCTGTCCTAAAACAATCTATTTTTCTCAAGGAGATCAACCTTTAGAGTTAGACGATAGAGGAAGACTCCTCTGCTCTAATACGCCTTTAATGGGCGAATATTGTCCTTCTGCAACAGCAACATTTCAGTTTGCTGTCAATTTTTATAGCTAAAAATCAATGGGCTTCTTGCTAACAGAAATGTAGCAAGATGGCGCAGATGGAATGCGCTCAATAGCGTAGGCAAATGGTTTTACTATCGTTCAAAATGAAGCTACTTCTGTAGTTTTTAGTATGCCGAAAGAAGCGATCGCATTAGGAGCTATAAAACGATTTTTGTCCATTCATTTGATCGCACCTGAACTGCTCAATTGGCTAAATGATTGATCACTAGATTCAACGAATTCATAAAGCCTTTACCTATTTAACTGAGTTGAGCAAGGTACGAACAAATGGAAGAGTTGAGTACATGGTTAAGGCAAGCATTTATTCAATTAATCGCTGACCAGACAGGCTTAGAGATTAAGGAGCATGATCAGGCTGCTTTAGGTGAAAAGATTCACCAGCGAATGAAAGCGTTGGAATTGAATCGTCCAGAGTATTACTACCAACTCTTGGTTTCTCACACTGTAGAAAGCGAACAAGAATGGCAGGCTTTCATTGTTTTACTCACTAATCTTGAAAGCTTCTTTTTTCGCGATCAGGGTCAATTCTCTTTATTGCGTAAGCAAATTTTACCGCAGCTCATTCAACGTAAACAGTCCCAAAAAATCCTACGTCTTTGTAGTGCCGGTTGTTCAACAGGGGAAGAACCGTACTCGCTTGCAATCCTCCTGAAGGAACTCATTCCTGATTTAGAGCAGTGGAACCTGCTGATTTTAGGTGTTGATATTAATGCAGTAGCCTTAGAAAAGGCTAGAGAAGGAATTTATCGTTCCTGGTCGCTCAGGGGTGTTGATCAAGTGATATTGCAAAAATATTTTCAGCTAGAAGACAATCAATATCGTCTCAACCATGAAATCAAGCAAATGGTCAGTTTTGAGACTGCAAGCCTGGTCAAAGATCCAGTCTTCAAACCAAATTCAAAGTTGAGAGAGATGGATTTGATCATCTGTCGAAATGTTTTTATATATTTTGAGACCTCAGCGATCGCCAAGGTTTTAGAGAAGTTTTACAAGCTGCTTCAACCCTCAGGCTACCTTCTCACAGGGCATTCTGAACTACATGAACAGAATTTAGATCAGTTTGAAACAAAGGTTTTTCCAGAGTCAGTGATCTACCAACGCTCAGCAAAGCCACCGATTGAGTCTTATGGAACTGAGTCCTATAGGACACCTCTGTCGTCACAATCAACGCATCCTTACCCAGAAGATGCACCCGTAGAAAGTCCTGATCTTAAACTTGAAACCTCTTTCAAATCAAAGCATCTCAAAATGCAGCAAGCAGCTCTAGCCCTTCTCAAGCAGTTACCTGCTAATACGAAAATAGCAAGACTAAATAATCTCACCGCTGCTGAGTTAATCACGCACTTAGAACTTGAACTCAATTCAGCCGATCTACATACCCCATGAGCAAGCATTCTTACTTCACATTTAGTCTTGGCGATCGCCTATACGGTGTCAATATCATTCATGTCGAAGAAACATTTTCTTTGCCTGAGATCGTACTGATTCCAGACGCTTCCCAGAATTTAATTGGCATGGTTGATTTAAGGGGTGAAATGCTACCCATTTTGGATCTTACCTCTAGGGCTGGATCTCGACTCTCAAATTATCACTTAACGGACAGCATTGTAATTTTAAGGCAAGCTGAAATCCGAGTCGGTATAATTGTCAATCAGGTTCATGGGGTGACAGAGATCGCTGCTGAGGAAGTATCAACCAACTTTTCTCAAGAGCAGCTATCTTTAACCATTGAACAATTTATGATTGCTGGTATTACACTAAGCGAAGAGCTATGCATCTTAAAGGCTCCGGAGGAATGGATCGATTTTTCAGCCATTCAACAGGCGCTTATTGAAGCCGATTGGTTCAACAATAAGGGGAACAATGGCGATCGCGCAGATGAGCTTGAAGCGGACGAGTCTCAAGCGTTAGTAAAGCAATCCCTTGACTTTTATCCAGAAGCCTCTCTGCAAGAAAGAGCCGTTTTACGAGACCGCTCCAATAGACTCAAGCAACGAATAGACAGCAAGCAGGCAGAAGAATTAACCCCTTTAGCCGTGATCACAGTAAGCAGTCAACTTTTTGGGTTTGACTTAAAAAGCATCAAGGAATTCATTGAAGTGAGCCAGGTGATTCCAATCCCTTGCAGCCCAAGCTATTTCGTTGGCAATGTGAATTTACGGGGTGAGATTCTCACGTTGATCGATCTTCGCAGCTTGCTGAATCTGCCGCTAAAACCGTTCGCTATTCCATCTAAGATAATGGTTATAGAAATCGATAGCGTTATAGCTGGCGTTGTGATTGATGACATTCGAGATGCTCTCTTTTTAATAGATTTGCGAGCCTTGAAGAAGGGAGTGAAGCCAGTTGATTCTATTCCCAACAGCTATCTTCAGGGAAGCGTTCCTTATCAAGATCGATCGCTGTATATCCTTAATTTACAATCGTTGTTTGTTAAAGAATTAGTCACCCCATAAAACAAGCTTTAGCAACGCAAAATGATCAATCAGCAAGGTACTCAGTCACTGGGACTCATTCGATAGAAAGCCGATGTAGGTTGGGTTGAGGCACGTAGCCTGCTTCCCACAGGGTAACCCAACGCCCGCAGGGGTTACGCTATCGCTAACCCATCCTACAATTAATTCCACTCATCTACTTACCTACTTAATCGCTTAGTTTGTGAAAGCTGCCGTCGCCTCAGCCTCCTATTTCCAGAAGACTTTAGCAGTCATTTTAAGCCTCCAAAATTGAAGTTTAAAGGTTTCCAATTACTTTAAAGTGCGCAATAGAATTTGTGTACAAAGCACGACTAAGTCTGTCGGTTTTTCTATTTTAATTTGTGGTTTAACAACTGATTTTTAAGTCAAAATAAAGAGTTGCTTTTTTCATTTTCTCTTAATAATTAATTCCCGGATAGACTTCCTAATAATTGTTATATAAATTAGCTCTAGATAGTTTAATCTTCTAAATGCTTTCTAGCTTTTAATGACCATAAACTGACGTCGAAATACGATATTAATGATGAGCGCTATCACCATTTGAAACGAGTCAAGGACATGTTTCTTTTGATGTTCAACGCTCTGACTGACAGTTATTTTTGCTCGACAGCCATTTCAGGTTCTAGACGAAAGAGGAGATATAAACGATGGCCTTCGGAATTCGTACTAAATTATTGATTAGCTTTGGAAGTTTGACTGCTTTGATTGCCGGAGTCGGCTTTTTGGGTTGGCAGAACACCCAGCACCTTTCTGTAGATGCTAAACAGCTCTATGAAGACCAACTCCTTGGCACAGTCAGCTTGTCTAATGCCGAAACGAGCTTATGGAAACTACGCTATGGTTTCCCACAGTTTATTGCTGCACCAGAAGCACGCAAAGATATTCGAGAGGAGGAGCCTAAGCTCTACCAAAGCATTCAAGAAGAGTTCGACAACTATCGTAAACTCAACCTCACTGCTACGGAAAAAGATAAGCTGAAGAAGCTGGAAGAGGCTTACAAGGTCTACATTGCCGCAAGACCTCAATGGTTTGATTTGATCGAAGCCGGTAAAATGGAAGAAGCCCGTGAGTATCGTGCCCAGAACACCACTCCGCTTGGAGCCGAAACCGTTAAGCTATTCAATGAACAGATCAACCTTAAACAAGACGTTGGCGCAGCGAAATATCAACAAATCCTACAGGAAGCTGACCAGTTGACTGTTCTGATCGTCACAACTCTAGTCATCGCTCTCATTAGCGCAAGCATACTCTCGCTTTGGCTGGGACGCGACATCACTCGAAGTTTATTGCAATCAGCAAAAGGGATTACACTTACCACCGGTGGCATTGCCGCTACGATCGAAGAACAGGAGCGGATTGCGAATCAACAGGTTGCGTCAGTCAATGAAACCACAACAACCATCGCAGAACTAGAAGCGTCCTGTAACCAAGCCTCAGAACAGGCACAGTCTGCGGCTGCGGCTGCACAACGAGCCCTTCAGCTCACAGAGAATGGTACTCAGGCAGTAGGACGGACTCTAGAAGAAATGTTCATGATGGAAAAGCGGGTAGGCGCGATCGCTGAACAAATTGTCTATCTGAGCGAACAGGCCAATCAGATTGGTAGTATCTCTGGTTTGGTGTCTGAGATCGCAAACCAAACGAACATGCTTGCACTCAACTCCGCTGTAGAAGCTTCTAGAGCCGGAGAATATGGCAAAGGCTTTACGATTGTGGCGAATGAAATTCGCAAATTAGCAGATCAGAGTCAACAATCTGCTGAGAAGATCAATCTATTGGTTGCTGGCATTCAGAAATCAATTAATGAAACCGTTATGGTGACGGATGAAGGCACAAAAACCGTGCAAGCAGGCGTAAAAGTTGCTAGAGAGACCGAAGAGGTCTTTGCTGAAGTGGAAAGTGCGGCCAATATCGTTGTGCTCAACAACCAACAGGTTTCTCTTAACCTGAGGCAGCAGACCGATGCAATGCGTCAAATTGTTGAAGCAATGAATAACATTAACCACGGAGCCAAAGAAACAGCCACGGGCCTCACACAAACGAAGGAAGGGACTAAGCAGCTCAACACTGCGGCGCTGGTGCTTCAAGAGCTTGTGTAGCTGAAGCAAGACCTGAAGCGATCCCCTCGCTTCGGACAGCAAAAGCTGATTTCTAAGATGATTTCCCTTTTGTATCGCATTCCCGCTGCTGCTCATTCCACCTCATATTCACTTTCTGATTCTGGCTCCTTTGAGGATTTCAACGTACTCACGAGCAGCATCCTGTACCTCCTGATCTAAATGATGGAGGCGGAGGTCATAGTGGTCAAACGCCCGCTATTGAATCACTCTTGGCTGCGGGCTGAGCTTTTAGGCATGAGCGTTCTCCCTGGCTCCAATAAATAAATGAGAGTTGCTCACATTTTGCTTGACAAAACATGAGAACTGCTCGTATTTTATAAACATGAGCTTTGCTCATGTTTAACTCAGTTTGCTCCAGAGAGATATGTCATGACCCAAAATCTACTGGCTACTCCAAACTCTGCCTCTGTCAGTATGCGCTCTTGCTCCCTTCTACAATATGGCTACCTTGGGTTTCGTTTTATCCGCTACCAATGTTTTCCCTGGTTAAAATTGACGATCGCCCTGCTCAAGTTGCCTTTTGCATCGGGGGTGGAACGGATTCATGAACAGGTTCGTTATCTCAATGCGATCGCCCGGATTGATTTTGTTGGTGTTTATGGGCTGCTCAATGACTTGCTTTGGTAGAAGCCTCAAGATATTTGATGGTGTTCAATTTGTTAACGTTTAAGTTTTTTGGGAGTGATTTTCTATGGAGCTGTTTAATTCAGCTACGTCTAATCTGTCTGCGATCGCCCCTACTCAACAGCAAGCGCAGCATCCAATTTTGCAGGGGTTTAAGTCATTTCTATCAAGGCTGCTGATCGTTAAATCCTCGGTATCGATGCTTTTTGGAGACAATAGCCTGCAAACAGTTGGTGAACTGACTTATGGATTATTAGGTACGCCTGCTTACGATTTAGTAGCTCGCCATCTCAATCAAGATCCGGCTTGTGCTGCCTTGATCCGCGATCGCCACATTCCACCTGCCCACGACCTAGAAACCCTACTCACCTATCCCATTGATTCCCTGGGATATATCTATGCGGTGGAGATGAAGAAAAAGGGGTTCGATCCCAATCTCCATGCTGGAATGACGGCAAAAACAGATGCTGAATACGTTGAGCTACGGCTGAGCCAGACCCACGATCTCTGGCATATCGTCACCGGATTTGACACCTCTGTGGTGGGTGAAATTGGCTTACAGGCATTCCATTTGCCCCAGTTTCCCTACCCGCTAGCAACCCTGCTGATTGCCACTAGTTTGATATCCACCACCTTGAAAGAACCCGAAACGTTACCTAAATTGCTGGAGGCGATCGCCCAAGGATTCCAAATGGGTAACACGGCCAAGTCCCTCTTTGCCCAGAAGTGGGAAGAGGGGTGGGAAAAGCCTCTGAGCCAATGGCAAACAGAGTTGAACATTCAGCCCCTTCTGAATTAAATGTTCATTAATCAGTTTGAGTTTGGCTTAACCTAAGTAAAACAACAAGTCTGGAACACTACCCCCTAAATTTCTCAGCAAGGAATCTGGGGGATTACCGAGTCTTACCAGCATAGCATCCCTTCACATTCTCCAAAACGCTGCTAGGATATTCCATAGCTTAAAGCTGCGCCTCTCTTGCTCATGCTGAAATCTATGTCTAACCAAGCATCCGATCGTCTAAAACAAAATGCTGAAAAAATTATGCGCCTGTGGGAAGAAAGGACACGGAGCGAAGTTTGGGCATCGGTGCATCAAGATTCTCTGGTTTTACAAGACTCGCTGCCGTTGTACTTAGACCAACTGGTAGACGAACTTTCAACCCGTATCATCAGAACCTCTGCCCGCATCTCTGCTGACGAGGTAGAAAGCACGCGAATTGGCAAACTGCATGGGCACGAGCGGGCGGGCTATGCCGATTACTCCATGAGCCAGCTCATTTTTGAGTATCACCTCCTGCGTCAAGTCATCTTCCAAGTTTTAGAAGAAGAGTCACCTTTGGAAGTGGGCGATCGAGACATTATCATTGGCTCAATTGAGCAAGCGGTTAACGACGCTGCCACTCAGTTTTCTGAAACACTGCGCGATATTCAAGAGCTGTTTATGGTGACGCTCACTCACGACCTCAGAGGTCCCATCAATGTTGTAAAAATGGGGACGCACCTCACGTTGCGGCGGCTCGATCGAGGGGACACCCATGTGGATATAGCCATGAGGATGATGGGCGCAATCGATCGGCTAGACTCGATGATTCAAAATCTGCTGGATGCCAGTCGGCTACGAACAGGGCAGAGCCTCAAGCTTCAATTTGAAGAATGCAATTTAGACAATCTCGTTCGGGAAGTCACAGAAGATTTGAAGCTTGCCCACGGCGATCGGTTTATCGTCGTTTCTAATTCTGATATTACAGTCTGTTGCAGTTCCAAAGAAATTCGGCGGGTCATTGAGAACTTAGCTATCAATGCTGTTAAGTACGGTTGGCCCTACACACCAATTACCCTCACGCTTGAGCAAACCGAAACGCAGATTAATCTGACTGTCCACAACGAAGGCGACCCGATCGAATTGAACGCTCAATCCATTTTATTTCAACAGTTTCGCCGCCTTGCTGCTGCTGAAGAACAAACCGGCTGGGGGTTAGGATTATTCTTAGCGAAAAGTATTGTTGAAGCGCATGGCGGCACGATCGCAGTTGAAAGCTCAGAAGACAAAGGGACAAGCTTTATCATCCAGCTCCCTGTATCTGTTTAGTTAGCCTCGTGTGATTTATCGAGAGACATGACAAATCTGGTGTAACGAACTTCTGCCTCCGGGAGGAGAAACGGTCGATTGATTACACGGTGATGTTCTAGACATGTTGTTAATTTTTTTGAAAGGCGCGCTCCGCGCGCCTTTCAAAAAAATTAACAACACAATTGAAACACTACCCGATTACACCAGAGGTAACCATATTCACAACTAAGCTGTTCAGTATTTGATTTTCCAGAGCGATCACCTGACTTCAAGAGTTGTGGCGATCGTTTCCTACCCTTCAAATGAGTGACAGCTAATCTAACCCATTGACTTAGTTTTTACACTCTCCTTTGATCGGACGACCTTCACCATCATGGGCTATTGGCGTAAAGTCCCCTCCACTAGCGGCACAGAGAGCAATGAAATCATTGCAGGAACTGGCTCCATCACAAGTTGTCACGATCACTTGTCTGCCGCCACCGCCTGGAGCCGCGAATTGATTTGAGCCACCTAAAGGCTGCGGATTAACTCTCGCTGGGCTGCGATTAACCTCAGAGCGGTTGCCAACGTTCGTTCCAGCGATGGCGATCGGTGTGGAAGCTGCCAATAGTGCGGTTGCCATCAAAGTTGTGAGAAGACGAGATGATTTCATGGGATAACCTCATAAGATTTACATTGTCACGGTTTGTTAGGTGGGAGATGGTGTGTTTATGCAAATCACCGGGTGAGAAACTGCCCTTTGATCTAGGAAGGGAAGAGGGCAAACTTAGAGGATGTTTGAAAAGTATTAAAAGTATTAAAAGTATTAAAAGTATTAAAAGTTTTGCATTCGCCGCAATGCTTTCTCACTCACGCAGTGACCGAAACGCCGCACGGATTTCTTCAGAGAAAAGCTGTGGCTCCTCCCACGCGGCAAAGTGTCCGCCTTGGTCTACTCGGTGATAGTAGATGAGGTTGTGGTAGGCGCGCTCCACCCAGCTCTTGGGTGGCTGGTAGATCTCTCCAGGGAAGATGGTGACCGCTGCGGGAATGGAGATCTCGAACGCACCAACGTTGTCAGCATTGTTCTCCCAGTAGATGCGTGCGCTCGACGTGCCAGTATTTGTCAGCCAGTAGAGGGTGATGCCGTCCAGCATTTCGTCGCGAGTCAGCGATCGCTCTGGTTCACCACGGGTAAACACCCACTCCGCAAACTTGTCATAGATCCACGCGGCCAAGCCTACGGGTGAATCTGCGAGGCTATAGCCAATCGTCTGTGGACGCGTGCCCATGATCGCCGCATAGCCACTGCCTGTTTTGTAGAAGTCCTTGATCTGAGCAAATACCGCCTGTTCCTCGTCGGTCAGGTTGACTGGCGCAGGCTCCCCGTTGGTCAGGGCTGCTGCAACATCTGGTGGAAGGGTCACTGCACGCTCCAGGCGATTGACATGGATGCCGAGCAAACCCGGAGGAGCCTGACGAGCCAGGGCATCGGCAATGATTGCACCCCAGTCGCCGCCTTGGGATACGTAGCGCGTATATCCGAGGCGCTTCATCAGCACGTCCCAGGCGCGAGCGATGCGATCGGGACTCCAGCCAGTGTCCGTCGGCTTACCGGAGAAACCGAAACCGGGTATGGATGGGAGAACGAGGTCGAATGCATCCTCTGCCTGCCCTCCGTAGGCAGTGGGATCGGCGAGCGGTTCAATGACCTTCAAGAGTTCAAAGACTGATCCAGGCCAGCCGTGGGTCATGATCAGCGGCAGTGCGTTTGGGTGACGGGAGCGGATGTGGATGAAGTGAATATCAACCCCGTCAATCGTGGTCATGAATTGCGGTAGGGCGTTGAGTTTTGCCTCCGCTTTTCGCCAATCGTAGTCCGTCTGCCAATAGCCCACTAGCTGCTTGATCGTTGCCAGTTGCACACCCTGCGATCGCTCTGTGACTGTCTCCGGGTCGGGCCAGCGCGTCATCACAAGGCGACAGTGCAGATCGTCGATCGCCGCTTGTGGAATATGGACTTGAAAGGGGCGGATGGCGTTGTCCGAAACTTGGGCTTGTACATCAGTAGTCTGGGCGGGTTGCTGCGCTAGCACGCGGGTGAGCGGTACCCAAAACACCATTGCCACAAAGAGCACGATGAGAAATTGTGAGAGGGCTTTGGTCTTGTAATGGACTTTTTTGAGTTGGGGCATGGTGTTTTCTCGCTGCTGCAAAGTGTCCGTTTCACGACTCAGCCCAAATACGATTCGTAACTGTCAACTTCAAGGATTGCTTCTGCAAACTGCCGTGGCGCTTCTTGCGGCAGGTTGTGCCCAATCCCCCCGTTAATCACCCGGTGTTCATATCTGCCCGTAAATTTTCTGGCGTAGGTACTGCTGTCGGGGTGCGACGCGCCATTGGCATCACTTTCAAGGGTGATGGTAGGTACAGTGATCACGGGAGCTTCGGCAAGTCGCCTTTCAAGCTCGGCGTACTGCGGCTCGCCTTCGCTTAGACCGAGCCGCCAGCGATAGTTGTGAATCACGATGTCAACGTGATCGGGATTGTTGAAGGACGTAGCGGTGCGATCGAATGTCGCGTCATCGAATTGCCACTGCGGTGATGCAATCTGCCAGATCAGCTTGTTGAAATCGTGCCGATTTTGTTCGTAGCCGAGCCTGCCGCGTTCCGTCGCAAAATAAAATTGATACCACCATTGCAGTTCAGCCTGGGGCGGCAGTGGCTGCTGATTGGCTTCAGGGTTGCCGATCAAATAACCGCTCACGGAGACCAGCGCCTTGCAGCGTTCGGGCCAGAGTGCCGCGATAATGTTGGCGGTGCGTGCGCCCCAATCATAACCCGCGAGGATCGCCTGCTCGATCCCTAGAGCATCCATCAAGGCGATGATATCGAGCGCGATCGCTGACTGCTGCCCATTACGGAATGTCTCGCTGGCAAGAAAACGCGTCGTACCATAGCCGCGCAGGTAGGGGATGATCACCCGGTATCCTGCCGATGCCAACAACGGGGCGACATCGACATAGCTGTGAATGTCGTAGGGCCATCCGTGCAGAAGGATCACCGGACGACTGTTTGCGGAACCCGCTTCGGCGTAGCCGACATTTAAGACACCCGCGTCAATCTGCTGGAGTGAACCGAACGACGGGGTTGTCTCCGACTTTGTGATGTCCTGAATGGCGGTTTTTGGTTTGCTCGATTGGGCGATCGCAGAACCGACTCGACCAAACTGCGTAGCTGCAAGGGTCATAGCTGCAATGCCCAAAAAGTGGCGGCGCTGACGGTTGATTTTTTCAGACATTGATTTTCGATTGAATTCGACTCAACTTGCTGGAGTGAACTGCCCCTCAAGCCGTGACTTTACTGGGTGTGAATTCGGCAGCGTGCCGTTTCACAAAGTCATACAGGCTCGTCGGCGTCTTGCCCGTGAGCTGGAACAGATCATCCGTCATGCGGTCATATCGCCCCTGCGCGTGAAGGTCAGCCATCACTGCCAGGTGGTTGACGAGGTGTGTTGGCACTCCAAGCTCACGAAGCTGATTAGTCCATGCTGAAAGTGGCACGTTCCGATAACGGATCGTTCGACCGAGTGCATCGGAAAAGACGTGGGCGTAGTGGTTCAAATCCGCCGACTCAAATCCGGTCAGATTGTAAACCTGGCCGATGTGTGGCACCGGGTCGTCGAGGATCACAGAAACAGCGCGCGCCACATCAACCGCCGAGATCGGCGAGGTCTTGCTGTTCCCCAACGGCAGCGCCAGTTCGTCGTTATCCCGGATGCCCGCAGCAGCGAGACGCAGAAAGAAGCCTTCGAGGAAAACTGTCGGTCGCACCGTGACGATCGGCAGCCCCGACCATGCCAACGCCTGTTCCGCCAGCCAGTGCAGCTTGTGTTGTGGGCTGTCCGTGGTTTCGGTGATGCTCATCTGCGTTACGGTCATCTGCGACATGTTCACGAAGGCTTCCACCCCGTGGTGACGCGCTACGGCAGCAACGTTGACCGTGGCTCCCAGATACGCCGCCGAAACCGACATGCCGAAATAGATGCGTGTAACTCCTGCGATCGCCCGATGCATCGAGTCCAGATCGGTCAGATCGCCCTGCACAACCTCGGCACCGAGTTGGCGCAGGCTCTCAGCGCGTTCATCCTCCCGCCGCACCAGGGCGCGCACCTGATGCCCTTTGGCAAGTAACATGGCGGTGAGGTTGCGACCGATCGCCCCGATATCGCCAGCTGCCCCGGTCACGAGAATTGGGCTGTCCTGCGTAGATTTCATCGTCATATCCCTTACCGTTCACTTGTGTTTCACCGATCACTTCACCGAAGAAAAGGCGGTTGGTGCCAACAACTCACTGCTGATGTTCTGCACGAGTGGAGCATCCTTCTCGGTTTCAGCTTTGATTGCGATCCATTTAGGGTCGCTGAGAAATGCACTCCAACACTGCTCACGTTCAGCCATACTGTTCCAGGCAAGCAGGTAGGTGAGCTGGCTTTCGCTCTTGCCAATCAGCGTTGTCCAAAATCCAGCTTGGCGAATGCCATGCTTTTCCCAAATCGGCAACGTGTGGTTTTGGAATCGCGACAGCAGCGCGGGTAGGCGTCCCGGCATGGCGTGATAAATGCGTAATTCGTAGATCATGTCTTTAATGCCCTGCGCTCTGTCCGCCATCGACATGCAGGATTTCGCCCGTCACAAAGTTGGCAGATTCCAGGTAGAGGATGGCATCAACAATGTCGGAGATCTGGCCCATCCGACCGTTTGGGTGCATGGCAGCAAGCTGTGCATGAGTCTCGGCAGGATGCATAGGCGTCTTGATGTTGCCCAACGCGATCGCATTCACCCGAATGCCCCGCGTAGCGTACTCGATCGCCAGCGATCGCGTCGCGCTATTCAAACCGCCCTTGGTGAGCGACGCCAGCACAGAGGGGACACCCGCAACTGGGTTGTCTACCAGGCTAGTTGAGATCTGCACGATATGACCGCTGCCCAGTTTCTCCATCTCGGCGATCGCCAGTTGCGTCATGTGAAAGAAGCCAGCGACATTGGTGCCCAGATACGCCTCATAGTCTGCCTGGGTGTACTCAGTAAAGGGTTTGGCGATGAAGATGCCCGCATTGTTGATTAGCGTATCGATGCGTCCAAAGCGGGTTACGCCTTCGATAATTGCCCGCTCGGCAGTTTTTCTGTTAGCGATGTCGCCTGAGATTGCCAGGACTGCCTCATCATCCGATGGCTGAATGGATCGTGAGATGGCAATTACTCGATAGTGGCGATCGCGATACGCCTTGACGAGAGCTGCGCCGATGCCCTGGGATGCGCCAGTAACCACAGCCACTTTCTGTTCAGTGCCCATCGTAAAACCTCCTTTGGAAGCATTTGTGAATGAATGTGTGAATGTTGCAGGTCAGGCGAGGGTCGAAGCAGCGATGCGTTGGTCATGGTCGGTGCTGGTCGCGACGGGCAACCAAGCTGCGATGTCCTCTGCCATTTTTGCGGCGTTATTTTGATACATCGAGACTGCATCTTTCCCCACAGGCAAATGCAGCGGCGGACGGTCTGTATCGGCGAGTTGAAGAATCACCTGGGCAAACTTTTTCGGATCACCGGGTTGGTTGCCATGTAGCGCATCGGCTCCGCTCCGCATTGAGCCTACCGTTGCCTGGTAATCGTCGATGATGGTTTTGGCCGCGACATAGGAGTCAGTGCTGAGGAAGTCGGTCGTAAACAGACCGGGAGCTACTACCGTGACCTGGATGCCGAGCGGTGCCAGTTCCACGGCCAGCCCTTTTGAAAGACCTTCGACTGCAAATTTAGTAGAGCCATACAAGCCCCAGCCCGGAACGGCATCATAGCCAAACAGCGACGAGAGATTGATGATCTGCCCCGACTGTTGCTGGCGCAGGTAGGGCAACACCGCACGGGTGACGTTGAGTAGCCCAAACACGTTGGTGTCATACTGTTTGCGAACTTCGGCATCCGTGGCTTCTTCGATCGCCGTCACGATGCCATACCCAGCATTATTGACTAAGACATCAATTCGACCAAACTGGGTAATGCCTTGCTTGACTGCCGCCTGCACCTGGTCTTCTTCGGTGACATCCATCTGCACCACGGCCAGTTCCGGGTGGTTGTGTAGGGTCGTGGCGAGCTGTGCAGGATTACTGCGAACTGTTGCTATGACCCGATCGCCCGCTGCCAGAGCGGCTCTGGCAATTTCTAAGCCAAAGCCTCTGGAGGCTCCGGTAATGAACCATACTTTCTGCGTTTTCATCGGGTGTCCTCGTTTGAGCTATCTAGAAAGAACTGGAAAAACTTCTGCCATGTGGCGGTCAGCGGCAGCGGCGGCCTCTTCTGGACTGCTGCCCTTTTGACGTGCGCTTAGATAAGGCGCATACCAGTCCCACCAGTCGTGCTTGGCGTGCGTTTTCTCGTAGCGATCGTGGTGTTCTGCCGTCTCCCGCAGCAGGGTCGCCAAAGTGGCAACATCTACGGCTTGTGCTGGCGTAGAGTCCCACACGCGACCGGGAAGCCGCTCCTGGATCTCCTGAAGCAGCCAGAGGTTGCCGTCTGGGTCTTCAAACGAGGCAAATGAGAAGTAAGAACGCCCTTGCGGATCGCGTCCGGCGATGCGCGGATTCTCCACTGCGTTGTTGAAGGGGCCACCCGCGTAGTGGAAGATTTCGCTGATATTGACGCCGCGATCGCTCAGGTCAGAGCGGACAGCATCGAGGTCGTCTACGGCAAGCACCAAGCTGTGCGTCGAGCCAGGCTTGTTTGGAGTGACGCCCTTGCCAAAGATGATCGAGGCATCTGAGTTGGGCGGTGTCATCTGTATGGCGCGGAAGCCGCCATCTACGAGGTCGATGTCGAACCGCCAGCCGAGAGTCTCGTAAAATGCCTTGGTGCGATCGACATCGGCAACGGTGAACACCACAACTTCGAGTTTCATGTCTGAATTGTTTACGTTATTGCTACTCATTTTGTTCTCCTCTAAATGGGTTGATTTAAGCTTCAGATGGGTTACTTTTCAATCAGCTCAAACAGAGCGAAGCAGCTTCAGCAACTCTTCTGCTGCGGAGCCCGAAGAAGCCGGATTCTGCCCCGTCACAAGCTTCCCGTCCACTTGGACATAGGGAACCCAGTTGTCGGCTTTGCTATAAATGCCACCCCGTTCCTTCAGCCGATCTTCCAAGAGGAAAGGTACGACTGCGGTCAAGTCCATCGCTTCTTCTTCTGTATTCGTGAACCCGGTCACACGCTTGCTTTTAACCAGATACTCGCCGTCTTTTGTGCGCACATTGACTAACGCGACCGGCGCATGACATACTGCACCGACTGGCTTCTCGGCTTTCACGAAGGCTTCGATTAGCGCGATGGATACCGCGTTATCGGGCATGTCCCACATCGGACCATGTCCGCCAGGGTAAAAGATCGCGTCAAAATCGTCTGAGGAAACGTCGGCTAGCTTTTTGGTATTGGCAAGTTCAGCCTGCGCAGCACTGTCTGTGCTGAAGCGCTTCGTTAATTCAGTCTGGAACTCGGGTAACTCGCTTTTCGGATCGAGCGGTGGCTGACCACCCTTTGGTGAAGCCACCGTGATCTCTGCTCCCGCATCCTTCAGCACGTAATAGGGAGCCGCGAACTCTTCCAGCCAGAAACCAGTTTTCTTGCCAGTATCACCGAGTTGGTCATAAGACGTGAGAACCATGAGAATCTTCATTAGCAAACTCCTTCTGTTTAAGAATCTGTCTTGAAACGCCAATGTATTGCTACTTCACACTTGATTCATTCTTTTGAATCAAGTTTAGTCACCCGTCCTTCGATCCCATCATGGAACGTTCGTTATGAAAACATTCGTTGGGATTATCATCAAAAACATTACTGAGTTGCCGCCACGAAGGCTGCTATCAATTGCTCAATCGTCCAGCGATCGCGATACCGCATTCCATTTACAAACAGAGCGGGTGTAGCGTCTACTCCACTTCGATATCCACCTTGAATATCTGCAATGATGCGATCGGCATAGACTTTTTGGGATAAGTCTTGCAGAAATCGAGGAATGTCGAGTCCCAAACGATTGGCATATTCCACAAGATAGCCGTTCTCTAGCGCTTGTTGGTGGATAAAGAGCATCTCATGCATCTGCCAAAACTGACCTTGTATAGCTGCGGCTTCCGCTGCTTCCGCTGCCCGTTGAGCATGAGGATGAATCTGGATTTGGGGAAAATGACGAAAGATAAAACACGCATCATTCTCCTCGAAAGCAGGGCTTAACTGCTGTTGAGCTGCTTTAATCAACCGATAGGCATTGGCACTTTGAAAACATTCATAATCTCCATACATGACGAGTACAACACTGGCACTTAGCACACCTTGAATGTGATCCTGAATTGAAGGCGGAACAAACAAGGAATCATGCGCGCGATCGTTAGCCATTTTTCAGACCTGTCCAGCAAACTTAAACCCTGCAACTCAATTGCTGTTAGCGTTTGCATAAATTCAATATAGAGAATTGAGTTCTCATCTGTCGTCCACTGAGAGTCTACAATTCGGCGCAGTCTAGGGATTGATGAAGCAATCCGGCTCAAGTGGGAGCTTGACTCCGACTAAAGTCGGAGTCCGGATCTCAACCCCAAACTACAATCTATAAACTGACCAAGCCGCGTTTGACACCCACAATGACAGCTTGGGTGCGATCGCTCACTCCCAGCTTGGTCAAGATATGAGTCACATGGGATTTGACCGTGCTTTCGCCAATATTTAAAGCCGTTCCAATGTCTTGATTACTCAATCCCTGCGCGATTAAACGGAGCACATCTAACTCGCGTTCACTCAGGACTGGGTTATTCATCCGCTCTACCAGCTTGCTTGCCACCGTCGAAGAAACATACGGCTGACCGCTATGAACAATCCGGATCGCATTCAAAAGTTCATTGGGTTTTGCATCTTTCAGCAGATAACCCTGAGCACCAGCCTGCAATCCACGATAAATATCTTCATCGCCATCATAGGTGGTCAGCACAATCATTCGAGCCGACTTAAATTCAGCGCAAATCGCAGTAATGGCTTCAACCCCTCCCATTTCTGGCATGCGTAAATCCATCAGGGTGACATCAGGCTGGTGTTCACGATACCGGGTGATCGCTTGCTGCCCGTCCTCCGCTTGAGCAACCACCGTCATTTCTGGATCATAGTTGATGATGTTTGCCAATCCTTCCGCAACAAGGGAGTGGTCATCCACAATCAGAACCCGGATGGGGGTGTGGGGTGTGGAGTGTGGGGTGTGGGATGTAGGGGAAGTCAATTGTTGTCAATCCTCCTTTGAAGGCTTTGGCGAAGACGGTAGAGTAAGCGTCCTGCACTTTCACACAAACTCATCAGTTCGGTAATGTCATCAATGTAATTCAAGCTATTAGCAAGCAGCAGCAGAGTTTCCAATTCTTTGAGACTTCCATTCGCAATACCAAGAAACTGGATGTATTCCTTACAATGATTTCGTCCGTATCCCTCAGCGATATTAGCAGGCTCCGAGACACAGGCTCTACGAATTTGAGAGGTTAGCCCATAAATTTCATGCTTCGGCATGGCTTCTGTTGCCTGATAAACCTGCTTTGCTAATCCCATCGATACTTTCCAAACCTCCAAATCACGGTAACTTTCTAACTTCCCCATAACCCACCTCCCCTACACCCCACACCCCTACACCCATACCCCCACACCCCTACACCCCAATCACCACCACAATTTCTGTCCCCTGTCCAGGTTGGCTTTGAATCGCTAGGTGTGCGCCAATCTGCTCGGCTCGCTCGCTCATTCCTACCAAACCAAAGCCGCCCAGTGATGAAATGCTCCCTACCCCAAAGCCCTGTCCATCATCTTGAATGCGCAGAAGACATTGAGCATCGTCGTACACCAACTCAACCAAAATTCTACGAGCGTTGGCGTACTTGATGGCGTTTGTTAACGCTTCCTGTCCAATGCGGAGTAAGTGATTTTCTACTTCGATCGGCAGAGCATAAACCACACCCTTGCTTTCGTAGCTCAATGTGGTTTCAGTCGTGGACTGCATTTGAGTGACGAGACGATGTAGCGCACTCGGTAACGTACTCTCTTCTAACAATTGGGGACGCAGCGCTGCCACGGAACGCCGAGCTTCAGCCAGTCCGGTTCGGGCTAATTCATCAATTTTTTCCAGCCTTTCCAGATAGATTTGAGCCGATCCCGAATCATCTGCCAGCATTTGTGTCGTAGACCCGATATGGAGCAAAATCCCCGTAAACGCCTGCGCTAACGAATCGTGAATTTCGCGCGCCATGCGGTTGCGTTCTTCCAGAATTGAGGCTTCTTCGGCGCGTCTGCGATCGCTGATGTCTGTAATCAGCCCATAATATCCTTTCACTTGACCATTGGCATCGAAATCAGGGATCAGGGAATTACTGATATATTTCCTGCCAAACGCACAGGGAATTTCTGCCTCATAGGTGGTGATTTGTCCTGCCAACGCTTGCTGGATGTAAGGTGCCACAACTTGATAAGATGCCTCACCCACGTTTTCGCGAACCTGCTTGCCTAGAATCTCACCTCGGCTACGGTGAAACCATTCCTCATAGGTGCGGTTGGCAAACCGATACCGCTGATCGGCATCGACATAAGTGATACAAACGGGTAGAGCATCTGTGATCAGTCGTAATTCTTGTTCTCGTAAGCGAAGCTCGTCGAAGACATTGCGCAGTTCTGCTTCACTTTTCTGTAAAGCAGCAGTTCGTTCGGCAACCTGTTGCTCCAATGTACGATTGTAATCGGCTAATAATTGCTCAGCCTGTCTGCGCTCAGTGATGTCTTGAAACGCAACAATCCCATAAACGACATTGCCCCGCTCATCAAACACAGGAGTACCCCAGACCTCAATGGGAATGGTGGCATTGTTCTGCCGAATATCGATGTCTTCAATTGTGGTACGTTCACCGTTCAATGCCCGGATAACGGGCAGTCTCTCTGTTGGGTAGATTTGATTGGTTCCAGTCATATAGAACTGATACACTTCAGCGATTTGATCGGGGGGTACGGCAGGATCAATTCCTTTGCCCATGAGCTGAATCCCTCGCTGATTGGCATAATAAGGGCGACCTGCCGCATCGACGATGCCAATTCCGACGGGAATCGCTTCTAGAAACTGCGTCATCTGGCTTTTACTTGCGCGTTGCTCTGAATACAGTTTGGCATTCTCAATTGCAATGGCAGCCTGAGTCGAGAGGAGATTGAGAAGTTGCGATCGCTCTGCTGTAAATGCTCCAGTTACCAATCGGTTTTCTAGATACAACACACCAATCAGATTGCTTTGATTTAGCAACGGCAAACACAAGACCGATTGCGATTGATAGCGTTGAATGTAGGCATCATTGATAAAATTGCCTTCATGCGTTGCATCATTGAGGATAACTGATTCACGCGTGCGAATCACATATTGAACAATAGATTCAGGTAAGTGATTTGTCATGGGAGTCGATTGCAGCACTTGGGTTGTGCAGACCCTTTCCCCTTCAGCCAGTTCACAAGTTGCTGCGATCGCCCATTCTCCTGCATTTTCTAAAAGCAAATATCCGGTTTGTGCCCCAGCATTTTCAATCAGGATCTGCATCAACGAACGCAGTAATTGTTCTAGTTCAATTTCACTTGAAATAGCTTGAGATGCTTTCATCACCGTGGCTAGATCGATAGCAACCTGTGAAGTATTAGAAATCGTTCCAGTCGTGGTGTGAATGGGCACGGACGCTATATTCTGTGACTGAGGAAAGAAAGAAGGATAGCGAGCTTCTAAATCGTTGACCTTTGCCACTGCACCCCAACGCTCATAGCAATAATGGGCTTCCTTCATATAGAACTGAGCAAACCTGGCTCGACCACGCGCCAGGTAATGTTTGGCGGCTAACTCATAGCTCAAGGCTTCTTCTTGAAGGTACTCGTTTGCTTTAGCCCCCTCAATGGCTTGTTCGTAACACTCCTCTGCTTCCAAAAACTGACCCAAAACTCGCGCTTTTTCTGCTTCGACGAGATGAAATTTATGCAAAAAATTCATCGGGGCGTGGTCTGCCCATTTCTGCATCTTTT
The DNA here is from genome assembly GCA_016208305.1 of Oscillatoriophycideae cyanobacterium NC_groundwater_1537_Pr4_S-0.65um_50_18. Classification (GTDB taxonomy): domain Bacteria; phylum Cyanobacteriota; class Cyanobacteriia; order Elainellales; family Elainellaceae; genus Drouetiella. The sequence goes on from JACQYI010000007.1 coordinate 94,737, forward strand.
CCTGGTTGGCGTTAACGCGATTCAACCAAACTTCTTTTTCAGCGCTAGAAGCATTCGCCCACAGGCTCAGAAGGATGAGGGAATCATAGAAATGAAAGACGGCAACAGAGATGATTGCGGTGGCTGCGCCTAAATATGGGGCTGATAAAGTAGCCGTTTCTGCCGCTTGCTCATACTCCCCAAACAGATAGCTTAAAATCAGCTTATTTAAGTAAAAGTAGTGAAGGCTCGTACCATCTTTGACTGCGATCGCCCGTGCTAGTGCTGCTTCTTCATCATAGAGAGAACCGACTAAGCGACTTGGATTTTCAGATTGACCTCGCAGATTCAAGATCGTTTGCTGCACCATTGCCAGCCAGGTAGCAGCCGTCTCTCGCCTAATTTGATGGGTGGCTTTGCGATAAATTGCGGTTTGGTGCTCCAGTTCGGTCAGGTCTTGTCCTGCCAAAAAGGGGTAATAACACAGGCTGAAGGCACAGTAACTGGCAAATTCAAACTCTCCACTTTCGATCCCGCTTTGATACGCCTCCGCTAAACTGGGAAACGTCTCTCTCAGATGCTCTTTCCAATGAATGATATGGAAATTTACCATCAGCGATGCTTTGCAGTTGCCTCTCTTGTTGCTCAATCGGTTCGCTAACGTTAACGCTAATTTGCCAAATCGATAGCCCAATTCAAGGTTCTCGACAACGCCACAGAGCATCATGCCATAGCCCGCATAACCGAGAATTGACCAGCTCGCGTTGCCGTGGGCGATCGATAAATTCACCATCTGGCACACCATCAACACCATCAGAGCAGGTGTCACATTAAAAGCGGCACCCACGGTGCTGACTAACGTGTAGAGCGCGGCCAGGGGCACAGGCTCCGTCATCTCTGGCAGATCAATCAAAGCTTCGATGTCCCGCCCAGCCAAATGGGCAGCAGTTTCCTCTAATGCGGCTTGAACGTCTAACGGACTGGGCGATTCCACCAAGTTAACTCCCAAGCGTTGCAGCACTTCCAATCCCGTTTTCAGGGCTGCTTTTGGGTCGCCCCGCGACAACCCTGCTTGAATCCGGCTATCGTAAACGTTCACGGTGTCTAGCACGGTCTTCGCATGACGGAGTACGGCTTCTACAAGCTGCTCCATTTCGTCAAAATGACCACTGAGGTAAGCGGCGGCAGCAGCCTCTGAATGCAGCACCAACGTCAAGTCATACTCACGCTGCCAACTCTCGACCTCAAGCAGTTTCAGCCCTGCCTTGAAATATTGAAAAGCGGCTTTATAAGCCGTTGCTGCCAGTGCTTTCTGCCCAGCTTGCACATTCAGTTGGGCAATCTCAGTTCGCTCAGATGGCGTAGTGACTGACTCGATGCCATGATTCAGATGATCCACCATTTCAAACAACCGTTCCGATCGCTGCTCTGGCAATGTTTTTTCCAGTAAATTGCGACCGATTTGTAGATGTATCCCTTGTTTCTGCGACGCATCAATGAGCGCATAGGCTGCTTGCTGGACGCGATCGTGCAAGAACTTATACTCTTGAACGAACAAATTCTCATCTAACTCAGAGAGAGGTTGAATCAGTCCCGCTTGTACGGCAGTCAATAAATTCGGAAAAACGGTTTGAGGCAATTGGTCAGAGACGATCGCCAATGTCTCCAAATTAAATTCAGCCCCAATGCAGGCCGCTAATTGCAGCAGTTGCTGCGTGTTTTCTGGCAGTTTCTTTAACTTGAGCAGCAACAATTCCACAACATTATCAGTGATATTCTGAGCCTCAATCTCAGCAATGTTCCACTGCCAGCTTCGGTTTTCTGGATTAAAACTCAACAAATTTTCGCTAGATAACAACTGCAAAAATTCACTCACAAAGAATGGATTGCCCCCTGTTTTGCGCAGCACCAATTCAGCCAGAGAACGAACCGTATTCGTATCCTGATGCAACGTCTCGGCGATGAGTTGAGTCAATGGTTCCAAGGTTAAGGATGCCAGGACAATCTCCTCAAGCACAGCCCCTTGTTGCCGCAGCCTTTCCAGCGCCATTGCAAATGGATGTGTTGGGTTCACTTCATTGTTTCGATAGGCTCCAATCAAAAACAGGTATTGAGTTTGCTCATCGAGTAACATCAGCTCGATTAACTGAATGGTGGCAGAATCGATCCACTGCAAATCATCGAGAAAGATGACTAACGGATGATCGTTGGCACAAAACACTCGAATGAATTGTTGAAACACTCGATTAAAGCGGTTTTGCGTTTCTGTTGCTCCTACTTCTGATACAGAGGGCTGATTGCCAATGATGAGTTCTACTTCAGGAATCACATCAATGATCAGTTGCCCGTTGCTGCCTAATGCGTTGAGTAGGCGCGATCGCCACTGTTGCACCTGCTCATCCGGTTCCCCCAGCAATTGCTGCACCAGTTTTCGTAAGGCATCCACGATCGCGCTGTAGGGGATGTTGCGCTGCAACTGGTCAAACTTACCTGAGGTAAAATATCCGTGCCTTGCTGTAATCGGTTTGTAAAGTTCTTGTACCAACGCTGATTTGCCGACGCCAGCATAGCCACTAATCAACATCATTTCAGAAGACGTAGAGATACTATCACTCTCCACATCTTCCCCTCTCTTCCTTCCTACGCCCCCTCTCCCTGCAACTCTCTCAAACGCCGCTAGTAATGCTGCTATCTCCTCCTCTCGACCATACAGTTCTTGTGGAATCTGAAATTGATCGGAAATATCTTGCAGACCCAGTTGAAAAGAATCAATTTGACCACTTGTTTTGAGTTGATCAGCACAATCCTCTAAATCCGCTTTGATACCCCAAGCACTTTGATAACGATCCTTGGCATTTTTCGCCATCAGTTTCAAGATAATATCTGAAACTGGCTTGGGAATTTTAGAATTCAATTCACACGGTGGTATGGGGGGTCTGGCAAGATGACAATAGATGAGTTCAAGAACATCCGTTGCTGGAAAAGGCACTTGTCCGGTGAGTAATTCATAGAACGTCACTCCAAGCGAGTAAAAATCGGTGCGGTAATCGATCAATCGATTCATCCGCCCAGTTTGCTCCGGGGAGAGATAGCCAAGAGTTCCCTCTAAAACATGAGGACTTTTGAACGTAGGATTTTTGCGGTTAAATTGAGTCGCAATCCCAAAGTCGATAATTTTGACAACGCCTGTATCGAGATTGAGAACAATATTTCCGGGATTAATATCCTTGTGAATGATATTGGCGGCATGGATGCTGCCTAAAATGTTGCTGAGATTGATGGCAAGAGGAAGAAAGGTAGATACAGGCATGGGATGGAAAGCTTCCGAGCGCGATCGCATCCAGTATTCTAGTGACTCACCGCCAAAATCTTCTAATAGAATAAAAAGCGTGCGTTGATAGTCTTGCTGACTATATGCCTTGATCACGCCTTCCCGTTTGAGGGAACGGGTGATTTCATACTCCTGTCGGTAGCGCGTTAGTTCTTGGGCAGAGGGATAATCTTGCTTGAGCAGTTTGACCACGATCGCCATCCCATCGTCTCGAATGCCCCGGTAAATCAGAGAATTAGAGCTTTCGTAAATTTTGCTTTGGATAGCAATCCCTGGTAAAGCAACCATGCAGCTTTTTTAGTGAAGTACGATGGGCATACCTCAAACTATAGAAGACTCATCACAATTTTTGGCGATCACACCCCTCCAAAATATATCCCTTCTATTCAAAACTCCGCCGTAGCTAGTCCAGCCTTCACCCGAAACTCAAGGTATTTGATGGCGTAATTTACACCCTATCCTTGCCACAGATGAGTGACGTCAGAAGCAGAAACAACGCAGCCTTTCTTTTTACACCAGGAGCACAGCATGAAGATTCTGCCGATCGTATTCTCAAATTCAACTTGGCTCTATAGCTGTTTCGGGGAGATCGACAGTAAAGTTTCTAACAGCACTCCCAGCAACGCTTTCCCCCGTTTTTTAGCATTGTGGACAAACTCGAAAAAGCCCAGGTATAGCGGCAATTTCTCCTGTGAGATGCCCCGATGAGGACGCAGCCAGGAACGCAACAGTGACCAAAATCCTTCCATAGTGTTGATATGTACCTCACAAAATCCATCTTGGTCGTCGTCACGAGCATATTCTCCTGTTCCATGACAAACGGTTTCATGCTCATAGCCCCATGCCTTTAGCGCGTTGTAGATGCCATACTCATCGGTGTAAACTTTTGCTCCTTTGGCGATCGTGGCTTTGATCAGGGGTTCAATGGTCAGTTGCTGAACGTTTTCGAGCATTCGAATCACGACCTTTCCCCCTCGCTCAATCATGCCAAAAATTGGCGGTTTCTCTTTTTCGAGGGTGCCGCGACCGCGAACCCCTTTGAGGCGGTGCCGTCGCCCTGAACGACCTTTTTTTTAACCGCCTCCCGCTTGCCCTTGTGCCCTGCATTGAGATACATCTCATCACACTCTACCGCCCCGGACAACTTTACCTCTGGCTGCTGGGTGACAATCCCTGAGCGCAGCTGCATCGCCATCGCATAAACATCATCTTTGTCCAAATCCAGTTCGGCTGCAATCTGCTCACTCGATAGGTTCAATCCCATCAGGTACAAACAGCCAATCCACTGCCGTAATGGCTGATGATGTCCGGCAAAAATCGTGCCGCTCAAATCATCAAAGTTAAAGCCACAAGCCTTGCACAGATAGCGCTGTCGTTGAGGTTGGGTGTCATCTTTCCCCCGTTTTATTATCTCAGCGCTTTCACAGTGAGGGCAGCGAACCCCCTCTGACCATCGCAATTGACGCACCATCCGGTAACATTTAGCATCATCAATCAGGTTGTTAAGGTTGAACATGGCTCTGCTCAATGCTTGTAGTCTCTTTATATCTAATCAATTCTCTCCTATACTTCGACCTCCCTGGAACAGCTATAGAGCCTTCAACTTTATTGCCTACTCATTTGACACTGCAACTCATCACCGTGCATAGGATTGCCATATGTGATCGAGTAATGGGTGAATTAATCCATCTCAAAATGGCAGCTCGGCTCCAACTAAAGTGGGTATCCAGTTTGCACTGAAGTACAGCCTACAAACTGATAAAGTAGAGCTAACTTACCTGTCTTGCCTAGCCTGATGCTGCCAATTCTCTGATCTTGACTTAACTGAATCGCGCAAGAATCGCTTCCTCTTGGCACTCCCCATGATGGTATGAAGATAACAAAATGAGCCGATCGCACCTGAAAGCCTGGATTTTGATGGGTAGTATCGTGAGTGCATTACTCTGTGCTCAACCGATCGCAGCTCAAGTTGTGCCTGACAATACACTGCCTGTGGGAGAGCGATCGCAAGTTTCTGGCGATGCCAACGTCCAACTTGATGGCGGGGCAAGACGAGGAGGCAACCTGTTTCATAGCTTCAGCCAGTTCTCAATTCCCACGGGTGGTTCTGCCTACTTCAACAATGCTGCTGATGTGCGGAATATTTTTACTCGCGTTACAGGTGGGTCGGTTTCCCATATCGATGGTGTGCTACGGGCAAATGGGACAGCAAATCTGTTTTTGCTCAACCCGAATGGCATTCTGTTTGGTTCAAATGCCTCACTCAATATTGGCGGTTCCTTTGTTGCCAGTACTGCTGACCGCATCAACTTTGCCGATCGGTTTCAGTTCAGCGCCACTCATCCCCAAACTTCGCCGCTCTTGACCGTTAGCGCTCCGGTTGGTTTGCAGATGGGAGCCAACCCAGGGCGCATTGCGGTGCAGGGAAATGGATATGATTTGTCCGTCACAGTGCCTATTTTCTCCCCTATTATTCGAGGTGGCAGTGCCGCAGGGTTGCGTGTGCCAGCAGGTCAGACTCTTGCTTTGATTGGAGGAGATATAAATATTGATGGAGCCACGCTGATAGCAGAGCAAGGACACATTGAGTCAGGCAGTGTGCGTGATGGGCAGGTGAGCCTTAGTAGTAGCCTTGCCTTCAGCTATCCAAGAATACAAACCTTTGGGGATATTCGTGTATCGCGACAGGCATTAGCCGATGCAAGCGGAGGCGGTTCAATTCAGGTGCAGGGGAATCAAGTCTCACTAACAGATGGTTCACTGGTTTTGGTTCAAAATGGGGGAACTCAATCAGGAGGGAGCATTAGAGTGAATGCTGCCCAGTCGCTGGAATTAAGCGGAAGCAGCCCAGATGGTCGGTTGCGTGGCGGCTTGCATAATGAAACTGTGGGAATTGGACGTGGGGCGGATATTACAGTTTCAACTCAGCAGTTAATTGTACAGGGTGGGGCGGGAACTGTTACTCGCTCTTACAGTTCTGGGGATGCTGGCAATGTCACTGTAACTGCTTCTGACTCTATCCAATTGATTGGATTTTCGTCCACAAATCCCAGTCTTAACAGTGTTATTGGGGATACCGCGTTCAACTCTGGATCTGGAGGAACGATAACAGTATCAACAAGGCGACTAAGTATTCTAGAGGGAGCGGGCGTATTTGCTCCTACTTTTGGAACTGGCAACGGTGGAACTGTGACAGTGAATGCAACTGAAGCAGTAAAAATAGTAGGAGTAACACCTCTTCTCACTTCAAGCGGTGTAGCTTCTAACTCTCTTGGTGCTGGCAATGCTGGGGCAATAACTATCAACACAGCGAGACTGATTGTTCAGGATGGAGGCGACACCAATTCTTCCAGTGTAGCAACTGGTAACGCCGGCAGTGTCACTATCAATGCCAGTGAGTTTGTTGAAGTCAGTGGTACGGTGCCAGGGGATGTTCCAGTTCCCAGTAATGCGGGTTCGGCTGTCCTCGTTGTGCCTGAATCCATACGAGAAATTTTTAACCTGCCTGACAGACCCAGCGGAAATGCAGGTAGCGTGACCATTAACACTCCCCGTTTGAGCATCAGTAATGGTGCAAACATTGGTGTCAACAATGAGGGAACTGGGAATGCTGGCACATTGCGGGTGAATGCCAACTCCATTCTGCTCGATCGCAACGGTTCAATTACTGCGGCTACCGCATCCGGAGAAGGGGGCAACATTGACCTCAACGTGCGAGACTTTCTGCTGCTGCAAAACAATAGTCAAATTACGACCTCGGCGAGTGGCAATGGTGGCAATATTCGGATTAATGCCGGGTCGATCGCTGCTATTCCCCATGAAAATAGCGACATCCGTGCCAATTCTGTCAACGCTCGCGGCGGCAATATCTCAATTAATGCCTCTGGCATTTTTGGCATTCAGTTTCGCTCTCAAGACACGCCGTTAAGCAACATCACTGCTACCGGAGCCAATTCTGCATCAAATGGTACGGTGCAACTCAACATCGAACAGTCTAACCTTGCCTCCGGGTTAGTCGAATTGCCTACAACTGTCGTCGATCCCTCGCGTCTGATTGCTCAGGGTTGTCCTGCGACTCAAGGCAATTCTTTTGTGATGAGTGGTCGAGGTGGTTTGCCTCCCAATCCTGAACAACAGTTAGATGATGATGCCGATTGGCAAGACAGACGCAGATTAGTTGTGGCTCAGTCCCCCCCGACTCCTGCATCCCCCATAAATCATCACACCCTATCCCCCATCCCTCACCCTCCACCCCCCGAAGCCACCGGATGGCAAACCACTCCTACTGGAAACATCAAACTCGTTGCTACGACACCTGACCCGATCGCGCTCAACAGACTGAATCCTCTTACAACCTGTCCAGGCAGGTAATTAAACTACTCATCAATGAAGCTAACTCGACGATCTTGTCTGGCTTTTTCCTGCAAAACCTGCGATAACGATACTAATCCAGCTGCGAGTAGACAGCCGTTGATAGCAGCACCAGGAGGAGCATCATAGTCAGATGGATGGAGGGCACCAGAACAGGCGAATTAATCCAGAAGAGTCTATGAGGCAGCGCTTCTTTGCCACGCAAGGATGGCTACAATTTTTGCGATTGGCTTTGTTAGGACTTCTCATTGCGGTTAGCCTTCATGCAGAGATTGCAGTGGCGATACAAACGACTAGCCGACTGGAGCAGACCGGGCGATCGCTACACTCTCCAGTCCAGTCACTTCAGCCCTCTGCAACATCCCTTCCAGCACAACTTGTGCAACAAGCAGAAGACCGCTATCAAGCCGGACAACTCTCAGAGGCGATCGCTCTTTGGCAACAAGCAGTGACTCGCTATAAAATGAACGACGATCGCCTCAATCAAGCCCTTGTACTGAGTCTCCTGGCTACAGCCTTTGACGATCTGGGGCAGTGGAAGCAAGCCAATGAGGCGATCGATCGAGCCATAGGCCAACTCAATCCTCAAAACTTAGCCTCCCATCCAGAGACTTCGTCTGTACTTGCCCAAGTGCTGACCGCTCAGGGAAAGCTGCAATTTGATCAAGGTCAAACGTCAGAGGCGTTAGAAACCTGGCAAGCTGCCGAAGTTGCCTATCACGCAGCAGATGATCCGATTGGCATCCTCGGTAGCCAGATTAATCAAGCCAGAGCCTTACAGGCAGAGGGGCTTGACCGACGAGCAACAGCCCTCCTTATGCAGGTAGAACAATCGCTGCAAAACCAGCCTGATTTGCGCCTCAAGGTGACGGGATTGCGGAATCTGGGCAAGGTTTTGAGGTTAGTCGGCGATCTGGCTCAGTCTCGCACTGTTTTAGAGCAGAGTTTGGCGATCGCTGAAAAACTTCAAGACGAAACATTCCAATCTGCGTCTGATCTGAGCGGCATTCTTTTAAGTCTAGGGAACACCACTCGCGCTCAGGGAGAAACCGATGCAGCACTGGCGTTTTACCATCGGGCGGCAATTACCGCTCCATCGCTTACCGCAAAAACTCAAATTCTGCTGGCTCAGTTAAGCTTGCTTGTGGAAGGCGAGCGACAGACAGAGGCTCAACGCTTACTGCCAGGCATCAAATCCCAGCTTGCCGATCTGCCACCGGGTCGTCTGGCAGCTTATGCCCATATCAATCTGGCTCAGAGCTTAATTAAGATGAGGGACTGGGAGGCAGGCGCGCTATCTCAATTCTTCAGTGCTTCGGCTCAAGCACTTGCCGCTTCAGCACAGCAAGTTCACCGTATGGGCGATCGGCGTGCTGAATCCTATGCCCTTGGCACATTAGGCAGCCTGTATGAAATCACTCATCAATGGAACGATGCTAAAATGCTAACTCAACAGGCGCTCAGTTTAGCTCAATCTATTGATGCGGCCGACATTGCCTATCAGTGGCAGTGGCAGATCGGACGGCTTTTCTGTCAAGGCGCACAGCCTTGTCCCTCTACGGAAGCTCTGCAAAGTGCTACTGCTGCCTATGGTTCAGCGGTCAAAACCCTGCAATCTCTCCGCAGCGATCTGGCGGCGATTAATCAAGAGGTGCAGTTTTCGTTTCGAGAAAGTGTCGAACCTGTCTACCGCCAGTTTGTGGAACTGCTATTGCAGTCTGAAAGTAGCACCCCCAGTCAAGAAAATCTGAAACAAGCTCGAAAAGCGATCGAAGCGCTGCAATTGGCAGAACTTGACAACTTTTTTCGAGAAGCCTGTGTAAACGCTCGTCCGGTAGAAATTGATCAGATTGATCCTCAGGCTGCTGTCATTTATCCGATCATTCTGCCCAATCAGCTTGCCGTAATCCTGGCGTTGCCCAATCAGCCCTTGCGCTATTACAAGACTCTGCTGCCTCAAGCCGAAGTTGAGCGTATCCTCACCCAAATGCGGCAATCGCTCAGGCCCACTGCCTTTGTAGAAGATCATCTGCCCGTTGCCCAACAGGTTTACGATTTGCTCTTGCGTCCTGTGGAGACTGAACTGGCGGCAAGTGGTGTCAAAACTCTTGTCTTTGTGCCAGATGGTTTACTGCGGAGTTTGCCTATGGCAGCCCTCCACGACGGTCAGCAATACTTGATTGAAAAATATAGCGTTGTGCTTACCCCTGGATTACAGCTATTGCAACCCCAACCGCTCGAACGTTTTCGGCTGCGAGGGCTATTAGTCGGCTTAAGTCAGGCGCGTGAAGGCTTTTCGGCATTGCCCAATGTTGCAGTTGAAATTAATCAAATTGGAACAGAAATTCCAGCGCGGGTGCTGTTAGATCAGGCGTTTACCAATCAATCGCTTCAAGATCAGATTGACTCCATTCCCTCCTCCATCGTTCACCTAGCAACGCATGGTCAATTTAGCTCAAATGCGGATGATACCTTTATCCTGACTTGGGATGGACGGATCAATGTCAAACAATTAGCTCAACTACTTCGCAGTCGAGAAGGAAACCTCAGCCCAATCGAGCTGCTGGTATTGAGCGCTTGTCAAACCGCAACGGGCGATCGGCGGGCGGCTTTGGGCATGGCAGGGGTGGCAGTCCGATCGGGGGCACGCAGCACGCTGGCTTCGTTATGGTCAGTGGGCGATCGCTCCACCGCCTCATTGATGATTGAGTTTTACCAGGAGTTGGGCAAGCCAGGGGTGACAAAATCTGAGGCATTGCGTCGTGCTCAAGTTGCTTTGTTGCACCAAGATAGCTACACGTCGCCTTATTATTGGGCACCGTTTGTTCTTTTAGGAAATTGGTTATAACGCTATGTCTTGGATTAAATCGCTGCTTTACTACCAACCCATCAGCATTATCCTGGCTTTAGAACTGGCGATCGCTTCCGGTACAAGTTCGCCAGCCCTATCCCAATCTTTCTCAATGATGCGGGTAAGACAGATACAGGTGAAACAGATGCAAATTGCACAAAGCAATCCGCCGCCGCCCCCGACAAATCCGGGTAGCTCATCAGCAGGAGGGCGACGGGATTCATCTGCTTGCCCGCAAGATCCGACTGTAACAACCAGCCCATTACTGACCGCTCTTAGCCCAGTCACTGCGCCTGGCTTAACTCTAGAGGAGCATCCTACATTTCTGGTATATGTGCCCGGAACCAGCGCCAAGAACGCAGAATTTAGTCTACGTGATCAAGAGGGTCGTGGCGTTTATCGGACAATGGTTGCCTTGACTCACACTCCTAATCTGATCAGCGTCAGCATTCCGACTCAAACAGCGGCTTTAGAAGTGGGTAAGCCATATGCCTGGGCGTTTGCCATCATTTGTAATCCAGACGATCGCCTTGAAGATCGATTTGTCACAGGCAGCGTTCAACGCGCCGCACTGGATGCCACTCGCTTACGCCAAATTGAGCAAGCGTCTCTCAGGCAGCGCCTTGCACTCTATCAGCAAGATGGCATTTGGTATGAGGCTCTTGCTCTCTTGTTGCAATTAAATCACAGTCAACCCAATGACCCAGACCTCAGCACAGCTTGGCGTGAACTTTTACAATCGGGGGGAGTAGATACCCTAGTAGACATCACCTTGGATAGACAAAAATAAGTTGTGTTGAGCGATCGCACGGATCCTATGTGGACAACCCTGAAACGGCAACTTTGGCACTGGCGTGGAGTTTTAGTAACAGTTCCCAGCATTGCGGGGGGGTTGCTGCTTTTGCGATGCGCGGGCGCACTCCAGATGATGGAGCTAGTGGCGCTTGACCAGATGTTTCGCCTCCGCCCTTTTGAGCCGACTGATTCTCGCATCGTTCTCGTAACGGTAGATGAGTCCGATATCAAGCAGCTTGGGCAATGGCCGATGTCGGATGCTATGCTCGCTCGCACGATTACATTGCTCAAACAACAGCAGCCTAAGGTGATGGGTCTGGATATTTTTCGAGATCTACCCGTAGAACCGGGGCACCAAGCCTTAGTCAACGTCTTTACCTCCACGCCTAATCTAATTGGGATTGAGAAGGTGATTAAAACAGCTCAGGGTGAAGTTATTCAAGCGCCAGAACTGTTAAAGCAGCGGAACCAAGTCAGTGCTAGCGATCTGGTATTAGATTCAGATAACAGAATTCGTCGCAGTGTACTGTATTTGAAAACGCAAGACAATCGATCGATCTTTACTCTGGGAGCACGTTTAGCCTTTGCCTATCTTGCAGCCGAAGGCATCGATCGCCAACCCCTGAACGCTGAGCAGACGAAGTTTCGGTTGGGTCGAGCCGTCTTTACGCCGTTGCAGCCTTATGATGGCGGCTATGTGGGCGTGGATGCAGGCGGATATCAAATTCTGTCAAATTTCCCCAATTTCCGGAAGGGTTTCCGCATGATTTCACTCACGGATGTCTTGCAGGGACGGCTGCCACAGAATTTTGTGCGCGATCGCATCGTCTTCATCGGATTAACGGGAGAGAGTGTCCAAGATAGCTTTTTCACATCCTATACGACTAACTCCATTGCAGCTCCTGCGGGTGTTGAAGTTCATGCTCTGTTAACTAGCCAATTGCTGAGCGCCGCGTTGGATGGGCGACCTTTGCTTAACGGCTGGTCAGAACCGATCGAGTGGCTGTGGATTGTCGGTTGGTCAACGATCGGAGCCGTGATTGGCTGGACATCCTCATCGCCTCGACAATCAGCTGTTAGAGTCGTCCTGCTAGGAATTGCTCTTTTCGGCGGTGCATACGGGCTATTTCTGGCAGGTTGGTGGGTTATGGTTATTTCACCGCTGCTAGCTCTCGCCGGATCTGCTATTACGAGCAATGGCTACCTGCTTTGGGAAAACCTGAAGGAATATGCCCGCACGCTGGAGCAAAAGGTTGAAGAACGAACGTTGGGATTACAACAGGAAATTGTCGAGCGCAAGCAAACAGAGTTAGCCCTTGTGGAAAGCGAAGCCCGCTTCCGGCAGCTTGCGGAAGCAGCCGTGGAGGCAATCGCTCTGATCGAGCAAGGTAAAATTGTGGATGGGAACAAAGCCCTCACCCGAATGTTTTGTTACTCTTTTGCTGAAGCGATCGGCATGCCTGTGAGCCAGCTTGTGACTTTGGACGACCGCGCACTCGTGGTTCAGCATCTACAAGCTCAGGATGAAGCGTTTTATGAGGTGGTCTGTCTCCGCCAGGATGGCACGACCTTTCCGGCCGAAATCCGCACTAAAGTCGCTACCTATGGTGAGCGGGTGGTTCAGATTGCTTCCATCTATGACATCACAGATCGCAAACGCGCTGAAGAAGCCTCCCTCCTGGATGAACGCAACCGCATGGCGCGGGAAATTCATGATGTCTTAGCGCAAGCCTTTACGGGCATTCTGCTGCATGTCGGAGCCGCAATGGAGCTAGTCATCAAAAAACCAGCCAAGGCAGAAGCCCACCTGGAAACCGTAGATGAACTGGCGCGAACGGGACTGGCTGAAGCACGGCGATCGGTGGTTGCCCTACGTCCAAAACTGCTAGAGGAAGGGGATTTAGCCAGTGCCCTCAAACATCTGACCACGCAAATGAAAGTGTCTAGTCAAACCCACCTCACCTGTGAAGTGATTGGGGTTGCTTATGCTTTAGCCCCCTACGTTGAGAATCACCTCTTACGGATTGGGCAAGAAGCCCTGACCAATGCCGTTAAATATGCTCATGCGACTGAGATTCACATTGAATTAGCATATGAGGAAACGCAGTGCCTTTTGCGCGTGAAGGACGATGGAGAGGGCTTTGACGTGAGTCAGGTATCTGTGGAGCATGGCTTTGGTCTATTGGGCATGAGTGAACGGGTTGAGCGAATGAACGGTGAATTAAGCATCCAAAGCCATCCCGGTCAAGGTACAGAAATCGTTGTGATTGTGAATCGGGAGCAGGGTTTATGAGTCAACCCGCGATCATACGGGTGCTGATTGTCGATGATCATGCGATCGTTCAGGAAGGAATTGCCGCAATCATTAATGAAGAAGAGGATATGACCGTAATTGGTCAGGCCAAGGACGGTCTTGAGGCAATCAAGCTATTCCGCGAAGCACAACCGGATGTAACTTTGATGGATTTGCGGATGCCTCAAATGGGAGGAGTGGAAGCAATTACAGCGCTTTGTGCAGAATTTCACTCGGCTCGTATCATTGTTTTGACTACTTATGATGGCGATGAAGATATCTATCGTGGCTTGCGATCGGGTGCGAAAGGCTATCTGCTTAAGGATTCTAAACCTAGCGAACTACGAACCGCTATTCGCAGCGTTCACGGTGGGCAGCAATATATTCCATCACATGTTGGCGCTAAGTTAGTGCAGCGCATGAACACTCCAGAGTTGACCGATCGTGAGTTAGAAGTTCTTCAGTTAGTTGCTCAAGGCATGAGCAACTTGGAAATCAGTGCTGCCTTGACGATTACTGAAAGCACCGTCAAATCTAACATCAACCGCATTTTGAGCAAGTTGGGCGCTAAAGACCGGACACAAGCAACGATTATTGCACTGAAACGTGGGCTTACCAGCCCCTAAGCCTGCCATAACAAACTTGAGGTTGATCAAGCTTATGAACTTAAGTTGGATCAAAGCCCATACCTTGGATCAATCAATTCGTAATCGATTGGTTGCTTAGACGATAGACCTGGAATGGATGACAAACTTGAGTCAGCCCCTTAAATTAAGGTGATATAAGCGGTTACAGAGTTACAGCAAAGAAGGTGGACAACTGTAAGGGATTGTTTCCTCTTCATAATTCAATAATGTGGAGCTGAACATGGAACTTATCTCTGTTAATGTCGGACTTCCACGTGAAGTGCTCTGGAAAGGGAAAACAGTTAGCACTGGCATTTTTAAAGAGCCAGTAGGTTATCGTGTCATGGTGCGATCGCTCAATTTGGACGGCGATGGACAGGCCGATCTCACCGTTCATGGTGGCTTAGAGAAAGCCGTCTATGTCTATCCTTTTGAGCATTATGATTATTGGCGTAGTGAATTGCCTGACACCGAATTGACTTTGGGTAACTTTGGTGAAAATTTTACAACCACTGGGCTGAGAGAAGAGGATTTAAACATTGGTGATCGTTTCCAAATTGGCACCGTCAAATTGATGGTGACACAGCCACGTATGCCCTGCTACAAGCTGGGGATTCGGTTTGGACGACCCGATATGGTGAAACGCTTTCTTGCCAGTCGTCGTACTGGTTTTTACTTCTCTGTCTTGCAAGAGGGCGAAGTCGGAGCCGGAGACACTCTAGAACTGGTCAGTCGAGATAAGAACAACATCACGGTTGCAGACATTACTCAACTTTATACGCGTGAGCAGACTGATCCAGAGTTACTTCACCGCGCGGCTCACTTAGAAACATTACCCGAAAGTTGGCGCGATTACTTTCAGCAACAAAGCCGTCGTTAGGCTACGAACCAGCGATCAGAGGCAATCATACTCAACTCCTCACATTTATCACAGCATTCTTTTTGCTGTGCCTTGGTTCTTATTCTAGCGTCCTGAGATCAGGAGTAGAGACGAACGTTTAAATTCTTCTCCCTGAAGAGAAGAGTTTGGGGTAAGGGCAGCTCACATCCACATTCAGCAGTAGCACAATTTCATCTTTACTAAGGAATTTACAAGGAGTAATGCCATGACTACATATCACACTGTTTCGATCGATGGTTTAGATATTTTCTACCGTGAAGCAGGTTCTCGTGATAATCCAACCATTTTGCTGTTGCACGGTTTCCCAACTTCCTCTCATATGTTTCGTAATTTAATTCCGATCCTTGCCGATCGCTTCCATCTCGTTGCTCCTGATTATCCGGGCTACGGCAATAGTTCGATGCCAACGGTGAGTGAGTTTGACTATACATTTGATCACTTGGCTGAAATTATAGAGAAATTTATTACCGCGATTGATCTCAAGAAATATAGCCTTTACGTGATGGATTATGGCGCACCTGTTGGTTATCGCATTGCCGCTAAATATCCAGAGCGGGTGCAAGCTTTGATTGTGCAAAATGGCAATGCTTACGAGGAAGGATTGCGCGAGTTTTGGGAGCCAATCAAGGCATATTGGCAAGAGCGATCGCCTGAGAATGAGAGCAAGCTGACTTACCTTGTTACTCTAGAAGCAACGAAGTGGCAATATACCAATGGCGTTCGCAACCTGGAAGCAATCAGCCCAGATAATTGGACGATCGATCAACACTTCCTTGATCGCCCAGGTAACGGTGAAATTCAACTGGCGCTCTTGTACAGCTATGGTTCAAATCCACCGCTCTATCCCCAATGGCAGGCGTATTTCCGCCAATATCAACCGCCCACGTTGATTGTGTGGGGCAAGAACGACTACATCTTTCCTGCTGAGGGTGCCTATCCTTACCAGCGCGACCTGAAAGATGTTGAACTCCATTTGCTCGATACCGGACATTTTGCGCTAGAGGAAGAGGGAGAGGCGATCGCAAGCTACATCGCTCAATTTCTTGCGTCACGGCTGCAACCCATTCCGGCCTAATCAACGCAAGGCTTGGTCGCTGACTTGTCCACAACTCAGCGCCGCTAAACGCTTTCTCAATTTAGTCAGAAGTTTGAGCATTCATTACACAAAGCACTTATCAACAGGAGCATCATGACACAAACTCTGTGGTTATTTGGCACTCGGCTCACCATCGTCGCGGATCACACGACAACCGGTGGCCAATACGATCTAATTGAAGGTTACTTTCCCCCTGGCGCACAAACTCCTCCCCATCGCCACACGCGCTATTCCGAACAGCTCTATGTGCTAGAAGGGGAGTTTACAGTCTGGGCAGGTAAAGACAAAGTGGTGCTAAGCCCTGGTGAAAGTTATCTCATTTCTCCGAGCACCCCTCATGTTGTCGCTGTGCTTAGTGATAAGCCAGCCCGTGGGTTAGTCGTTGCTGCCCCCAGTGCCTTTGCTCGATTGATTGAAGCCACTGGAACGGTGGATGAGACAGAACCAACAGACATGGAGCTGTTTGACCGCATTTCTGCCG
This sequence comes from Oscillatoriophycideae cyanobacterium NC_groundwater_1537_Pr4_S-0.65um_50_18, assembly GCA_016208305.1. Lineage (GTDB taxonomy): Bacteria > Cyanobacteriota > Cyanobacteriia > Elainellales > Elainellaceae > Drouetiella. Next base: position 111,461 of record JACQYI010000007.1, read on the forward strand.
AAATTGGCGATGAGCTTTTGGGCGTGCCTGGAGATTTGCCCAAGGCATGAGGTGACAAACCTGTCCCATGAATTTATGAGGATTACTGCATGATCAGATATCACACAGTCTCGATTAATGGTTATCAAAAGGAGAACGTCATGGTTGCTCAAGTAAATTCACCAGCAGTAAAACTTTTGGAAGTTGCAGATGATCCGCGTCTTTCTAGAGAAGTAAAGGCATTTTTGAAATTGCTAAATTCAGGGGGTGTGGCGTTAGAAAAACTTACTCCGATCGAAGCGCGTCAGGTACTCGTAGATGCACAAGCTTCTGTGACCGTAGATCTTTCAGGTATTGAAGAGTCTGAGAAGACAATTAATGCTGATGGCTATCCAATTACACTTAATATCGTGCGACCTGAAGGGGTTAAAGGCAAACTGCCTGTTTTCATCTTCATTCATGGGGGCGGCTGGGTGCTGGGTGATTACCCAACGCACAAACGCATGGTTCGCGATCTCGTCGTGCTTTCAGGCTTTGCAGGTGTCTTTGTCAATTACACGCGCACACCAGACGCTCAGTACCCACAAGCGATTAATGAGATCTATGCCGCGACGAAATGGGTTGCCGAGCAGGGTGAGGAGATTGGGGTGGATGGCAAGAATCTAGCAGTTGTCGGCAACAGTGTCGGCGGCAATATGACGGCTGTCACCACATTGAAGGCGAAAGAAAATGGCGATCCACACATTAAGCTGCAAATCATGATGTGGCCGATCGTAGACGCTAATTTTGAAACGGATTCTTATCATCAATTTGGTGACAAACGTTTCTTAACTGTACCCACGATGAAGTGGATGTATGACATGTACATCGCTGACCCCGAAAAGCGCAAAGACATCCATGCCTCTCCCCTACAGGCAACCGTTGAGCAATTGAAAGGCTTGCCTCCAGCGTTAATTGTAGTTGCAGAAAGTGATATTTTGCATGACGAAGGTATAGCCTATGGGCGCAAGCTTAACGAAGCTGGAGTAGACGTGACACTCATACAGTACGACGGCATGATTCATGACTTCGGACTGCTCAATGGTTTAGCCGAGGTTCCGGCAGTTCGCTCTCTGTTTGTCCAGGCTGCTGCTGAACTGAAGAAACACCTGCAATAGGCAGCGATCGTTTCTTTACCCGCCTGTTGCCGCAAATTTTTACTCTCACTGGGTTGTGAAGATCGCAAACTTGAGATTGCTCTGACTTATCTAATCTTCGTTGGGTAAGTCAGACGGCAATGAACAGTAAAAAATAAGGAGAGACATGAACATCAACAAAAATGACACCGCGATCGTCGTGATTGATCCACAGAATGATGTCTTAAGTGAAACAGGAGTCTCCTGGGATTTAGTCGGTGGAAGCGTCAGGCAAAATAAAACCGTCGAGAACATTGAGCATATCTTCAAAGCCGCGAAGCAGAGTGGTTTTGAAGTATTCATCTCTCCCCATTATTACTATCCCACCGATTACAATTGGAAATTTGTTGGAACTCTTGAGCAGATGATGCTGGGCGTGAAAGAGTTCACTCGCAGTGGCCCCTTAACTCTTGATGGTTTCCTCGGTTCTGGTGCCGACTGGCTCGATCGCTACAAGCCTTTTATTGAAGATGGCAAGACGATTGTGGTCAGTCCCCATAAGGTCTATGGGCCGCAAAGCAATGACCTCGTTTTGCAACTGCGGAAGCGCAACCTCGGCAAAGTGATACTGCTGGGAATGCTGGCAAATCTGTGTGTGGAAGCTCACCTGCGCGATTTAATTGAACAGGGCTTTGAGGTGCTTGTTGTCAAGGATGCCACAGCTGCCCCCTGCCATCCAGAGCTAGGGGATGGTTACAAGGCGGCACTGATTAACTTTGGGTATGTCGCCAACGCTGTCTTGTCTACAGACGATGTTATAGCAGCCATGCAGTGATAGTAGGGTTGTATTGCGAAGAAAGAGAGCAGCGATGGTGAGAACCAACTGCTATTCCTTCTTCTCGCTCATGGGCGTTTCTAATTCTTGCTTGACTGACAAAACTAAGAAGCTGGGAAGCGAGAGAGGACGGTGAATTCACGATTGAGAGCATCATCATAAAGTCGGGAGATGGGAGTCATCGGTTTGCTGTTAGGGGTGGTAACTTTCCAGGTAACTTTCCAGCTTAAACCAAGCTCCGCTTCCCTCCTAGCTTTCGTTTCAGCCGCAACCTGTTTTGTCAGTCAAGCAGGGCAGTTTGGGGCTGTGCTGTTGAGTCAACCCACTATAGATAAGGAGTTAGAACATAAAGCCAGCAACCACTATGCACGCGCTGATTGTAGATGATTTTCAAATTCCGACATTTCATGCCGTCGAGATTCCGCGACCAGAACCGACCGTCAATCAAGTTTTGGTGCGAATCAAAGCAAGTGGTGTCAACCCACTCGACAGTAAAATCCGTACTGGTAAAGCGCCTCATGCTAAACCTGTACTCCCTGTTGTGCTGGGCACCGATCTGGCTGGGGTGGTTGAAGCCGTTGGGCAGGATGTGACCGCATTCAAAGTCGGTGACGAGGTTTACGGGCTGACAGGTGGAGTCGGTGGACTGCAAGGTTCACTGGCGGAGTTTGCTGCCGTTGATCCCGATCTATTGGCAAAGAAACCAACTAACCTCAACATGCGCGATGCTGCTGCCTTACCACTGGTCTTTTTGACCGCATGGGAAGGACTGGTCGATCGTGCAAATGTACGTGCCGATCAGACCGTGCTAATACTCGGTGGTTCTGGCGGTGTTGGACATATCGCTGTGCAGATCGCCAAGGCGCGTGGTGCCCAAGTATTTGCAACTGCCTCGGTTGCTAAGCACGACCTAGTACGACAACTGGGTGCTGTGCCAATTGACCGCAACACTGCGATCGCGCAGATTATGGAGACGTTTACGGATGGTCACGGCTTCGATGTCGTCTACGACACGGTTGGTGGCTCTATTCTGGACGATGCGTTTCAGGCAGTGAGCAACTATGGTCATGTCGTTAGCAGTTACGGCTGGGGTGAACACTCCTTGATGACACTCTCGCGGAAGGCAGCGACGTATTCAGGCGTATTCGTACTTCTGCCTCTGTTAACGGGTGAGGGTCGTGCCCATCATGGAGAGATTTTGCGTCAGGCAACGCGGCTAGCAGAAGCCGGACAACTGCGCCCCGTGGTTGATCCTCGCCAATTCACACTAAATACGGCTCTGGCTGCCCATGAAGCAGTGGAGCAAGGAACAGCCGTGGTCAAAATCGTGATCGCTTTATAAGTTTGGACAGTGAATCTCGTTGCAATCTAACGTGTCAAGGCTGCTTGACTGACAAAACCAAGAAGCTGGGAAGCGAGAAAGGACGGTGAATTCACGCTTGAGAGCATCATCTTGTTGTCGTCTGGAGGCAAAGGTAGGCTGAGGATCACGATCACTGCAAGAAACGGATGAACTGGAATTTTTAACTGTTGGGTGATGGCAAGCCAAATCCAGTTCCAACTGATTTTGAGATAACTCATGCCCCGTTTCCAGTGCATATCAACCTAGCGACGCTTGCCCGATGCAACGAACTGCACCCCTTGCAGGATTAGAAATAGCATTGTCAAAGCAATTACACCACACAACTGAGACAGGGCAAACTTGTCCCGGAAACGCAACGCTTCTAGATTAAACCCATTTGACTTAAGGTCTAAAAATGACTCTTCCACACAGAACCTCAGCCTATGTTGAGCAAAGGTTTGCAAAGTTGTCGCTTCGTCGCTGACAATCACCCAATGCTCCCCGCTCTGCTGGTCATGAGCGAAGGCAAGGTAGACATTTGCGTAGGGTTTCGTTTTACCGACCGAGACTGCCGGGGTGCAGTCATTATTAACCTGTACCACATTGGCGATTCATGGCTTTCCTCGACAATCGACTGGGTTCAGGCAGCTTTTGCAGGTATCGATGACGGCAGGAGCTTGCCCAGCAGCAGCAGTCGTACCGTTCCTAAAGCAATACTGCCGATCGCGATATTGGCAGCAATGAAGAGCAATACTGCTAATCCTTCCATCATGCCAGTCGTGCCTCGTTCCACAAAGCGCAAGGGTGCCAGCGACACAGCAGCAACGCCGAGCGTGAATGCCCAATAGGAAGCGTTAAAGGGTTGTTGGCACAACCAGGGCAGTAGCCGCAGTAAAATCACTGCCTGAAACAAACCGTAGCCCAAGAGCATTTGGGCAAAGATGTCAGGCTGACCACGGGTGAGACTTAAGTAGGCAACACAGCCTACCGCCGGGGGTGCCAGTTGAATGCCCAGCGTTGGACGTAGGGGTTTGGGCAAGGCTTCCAACAGGTACAAGCGCTGCATGATGATGGATTCTAATGCCAGCCACGAAAATAACCCCATTCCAAACAGCAACGTACCCCAGTCTCGATAACCGAGACTACAGGCAACGATCGTACTGACAAAACTACCTGCAACTCCTGTCAGATAAAGTACAGGCGTGGTCGCTTCTGGCTTGCGTCCGCCCATCCAGAACTGACCGGAACGATACACACCAAAACCCAATTGACCGATCGCGCTGACCACGAATAGCCCGACCGCGATCGCCTGGGAGTAGGGTGCGATCGCTAACGCCACCAGCAACGAAGACACCGGCATCAAACTGATAAAGCAACATGAAACAGGATGCTTAAACTCAGCTAAAGCCTCTTCGCGCGCCCACATCCATTTGCCGAAATAAAGCAACAACAACACGAGCCAGACTGCAACTGCCAGCAGCATAATCGCTTCGCCAATCCAGACAGGCAGGTGCCAAATTTTACCCGCCACACGCCAGCAATTCCCTAATCCCACTAAACCCAGAATCATACTAAAAAAGGAGGCGGGAACAGCAATGCGATCGATCTTCAAGACGGCAAATTTTAAACGTGATTTTTTCATAGTCAAACTTCCTAGCCGTTATCGAGGGATGCAAACAACCAATGACACAACTTCCCCCACGTCCGTGGAGCCGTCACAAAAACGCCTACTCATCGCTGAGAATCAGGCAGCGTGAAATGCACCGTTTCGCTGGTGATGACTTTGTGCGTGGGATCAGCAAGTTCGATCAGTACTTTGTGTTGTCCGGGTTCCAATCCGACGAGGATAATCGTTTCACCGCTGGCATCCACAAAGTGCCAGGGCGCGTCATCGACAGTGATGTGGATATGACCGATGCGCGGCGATACGTCGAGGGCACCGCTGCCAAACACGGGTAATACGCGCAAGTTCTCCGTTCGGTACTGGATGAAAACACGACCCTGTGCCAGCGGTTCGGGAAGTGGTGGATCGACAATTAGCTTGGCGGGTGGTTCGTTGGCGATCGCAATCAACGGAGATGAACCACGAATCGCTTTAGCGCTCGGAGTATAACCAGTCATAGCTGTTAAGTGCTTGAATTGTTTTATCGTCAAGTATTCCAATAAGTGGATTACAGTGTTGTTTAGAGGAATGCCTGATAGACGAGCGGTACAATCACATCAATATTTTTCACCAACGCATCCGGGAGCGCGAACCGTTGTTGTAAGTAATAGGCATCGTTGTAACTCAGCCATACCTTGCCATCCGCCGCTTCCCATGCCAGCACTTTTAGCGGTAAATCCAGAGCGATCGTCGGTTCTGCGACCATCAGCGGCGTTCCAGCTTTTGAGTTACCAAACAACAACAACTGTGTGGGACATAAGCTCAGCCCAACTTTTTCGGCTTCCGTTTGTTGATCAATGCGGGCAAAAATAGTGATGCCTTTTGCTTGAAGGATGGTGGCAAAGCGATCGATCGTTTCAGTCACCGAATAGGGGCTAGGCTGGCTGATGATGCCATTCTTTGCAGTCATAGCAATGAGTTCTTTGATGGTTTCGGTGATGGGTGTCTTCGGACGCTTCAAACCTGTGCCATTCCGCCATCGACAAACAGCTCAATACCGTTCACAAAGCTGCTGTCATCTGAAGCGAGAAAGACCACGGCTTTGGCAATCTCATCGGGTGTACCCACTCGTCCCAGCGGGATGGTGACAGCTTGGCTATCCACAAATTCCTTCAATTGCTCATCACTCAGCCCTAAGTGATCGTAACCAGGAGTTGGCACCACGCCAGGACTGATGGCGTTCACCCGGATGTGGCGCTCTTTGAGGTCGAGCGTCCAATTACGGGCAAACGATCGCACGGCAGCTTTGGTGGCACTGTAAACACTGAAAGCTGGAGTGCCCTTGATGGAAGTAATCGAGGCATTCAGAATGATGGAAGCACCGTCTGACAGCAACGGTAGCGCTTTTTGCACGGTGAACAGCAGACCTTTAACGTTGATATTGAACGTTTTATCAAAGTGTTCTTCGGTGATTGATCCGAGTGCGGCGAGTTCTCCAACACCCGCATTGGCGAAGATCACATCCAGGTGCCCTTGATCTTGCTTGATAGTGGCGAACAGGTGATCGAGGTCTGCTAGATTAGAAACATCGCTCTGCACACCCGTAACATTTTTGCCGATTGCCTTTACGGCAGCGTCCAGTTCAGGCTGACGACGACCTGTAATAAAGACATGCGCTCCCTCAGCCACAAAGCATTTGGCAGTAGCAAGACCAATACCGCTAGTGCCGCCAGTAACAAGCGCAACTTTTCCATCGAGTTTAGTCATGATGAGTCCTATATTTGTTAAGTGTGAACCTGAGTGTTAAGTAAACTGGGTGTCTGCGTTGGTTGTCTTACAGCTTTGAGAACAGCAGATTTAACCCTTCCGTCATCGTGGGATGCGTCAACACCCCATCGCGCAAAACGGTGTAGGGCATCTGCGCTTGCATGACCATCTGCACCGTTGAAATCATTTCACCTGCTGCATGACACAGCAGTGAACAACCAAGAATGCGATCGGTTTTAGCATCCACGATCGCCTTCAGTAAGCCATCGGTTTGACCGGATGTTCTCGCTCTAGGAATGGCGGACGCCTCTAGTTTCGCCACGCGGATATCATGCCCTTGTTGGCGTGCGGCGATTTCAGTCAGACCCACCTGCGCTAATTCTGGGTCAATGAACAAACAAGATGGAATGGGTCGATCGCCCGTGCGACGGTTGCCACCCTCAATGAGATTCGCTTTAACAATCCGATAATCGTCGAGCGCGATATGGGTATATTGCGGTCCCCCATTGATGTCGCCCAATGCCCAAATGTTGGGAACGCTGGTTTCCAGACGATCGTTGACTTGAATAAACCCACTAGCATCTATTGCAACACCCGCAGCCGCTAGGTTCAAGGTATCAGTGGTAGGAGCGCGACCGACAGCAACAAGCAAATGTGAACCCTGAAGACTGATTTCTCGATCGCCTACTTGGATTTGCAGGATGGTTTCATTGCCAGCGCGATCGATCCACAATACTTTCGACTTCAAAAGGAATTCAATGCCGTCTCGTTCTAAAAGAGCTTGTATGGCGATCGCAATATCGGGATCTTGAGAGGACAGAATTTGCTCACGCTGCCCGATTACGGTAACGCGAGAGCCAAAGCGCCGGAACATCTGGGCAAACTCCAAGCCAATGTAGCCGCTACCCAGAATGATCAAATGCTCCGGCAACTGTTCTAACTCCATGATCGACTCACTCGTCAAAAACTCAGCTTCTTTGAGTCCAAGTACGGGTGGAATCAACGGTCGTGTGCCTGTGTTGATAAACAGCCGCTCTGCGACAAGTAAACGGGTATTACCTTCAGTGTTAGTGACTTCGATCGTTTTAGCATCAATAAATCGTGCTGTGCCAATGATTAAATTTTCACCCAGAGCTGCTTCCAAGTTGTGCAAATTCATTTCACGCGCAGCCAGCACCACCGATCGCTTCCGTTGGATAATCGCTGCTAAATCAACGCTAGGTTGATAGGTCTTCACGCCATAAGCCGCACTGTTCCGCATAGTATGGGCAACCTCCGCGCTTGCCACCATCGTTTTAGTAGGAATACAGGCGATGTTAATGCACCCGCCCCCTATCATGGTCAAGCTCCGTTCTACCAGAGCGGTCTTTCGCCCACTCGCTGCTAATGCAGGTGCCAGTGTTTTACCTGCTTTGCCGCCACCAATCACAATGTCATCGTAGTATTCCGTGTTCATTCATACTTCCTTATTCTACGATCGGCACGTTCAGCTTGTTTTTTACAAACTTTTGGCGGGTCATTATTTGTAATCATCATTACTCCACCAGTCTCTTTAGAACAAATATTTCATCTCAGATGAAGAAGGCATTCATATCATTAATGCCAGAAAGGGAAGCCTCAATCTCGGTAATCTTGCCATTCTTGAGCCGATAGCCTATGGCCACATACTCATCAAGGACGCGATCGCCTTGCGTTTTCGTAGACAATGCTTCTCTGCCAGAGATGCACTCAACGCGTTCTACGCAATCTAGGGCCTTAACACATATCCAACACTGCGCACTGTGTGGATTAATTGTTTTGCAGCTTGTGATTCCAATTTGATTCGCAAGTAGCGAATGTAAACTTCAATAACATTTGAACCGCCAAAATTTTGACAATTCCAAACATTATCTAGAATTTGTTCACGGGTTAATACCTGGTTCGGATGCCTCATTAAATAGTTCAGCAAATCAAACTCCTTGGCAGTCAGTTCAATTTCCTGATTCCCGTAGTAGACTTGTCGCGCTTTTTGATTGAGGATGAGCTGCCCGAATTGTAAAAGATGCACTTCTTTTGGTACATGTCTTAAATGCGCTCGAACTCTGGCGATCAGTTCTTCTACAGCAAAAGGTTTGCTAAGGCAATCACTTGCTCCTGCGTTTAGAGCAGTGATTCGTTCATAAACTCGTCCTTCGTAGTCCAATACAATGATAGGTACATAGTTGTAGGTTGAGCGCAGCCGATGACAAAACTCTATACAGGAAACTCCTGAAAGAGGCCAACCGATGATAATCAACTGTGGATTCGTTTGACGAGCAGCCAGCAATCCACTGATGCCATCCCCCATTAAGCTAACCTGGTACCCTTCACAACTTAGTTCTTGCATAATTAGCTGAGTCAGTTGGCTGTCATTTTCGATTAGTAAAACATGGGATGTTACAGCTGTCATCGCTGCTCTATTAGTTGGATCGTTCGCACTGAATTGAGGAATGGTTTGTAGCATCTTGAAGTCTCGTCTAGATTGCGTCTATTCTCGTAGCATCATGTAGGCAGCATTCCGGGAAAACCCAAAAGCTCATCGCCAATTTCAGCAGAAATGCGTTCAAACAGTGCTATGTCCGTATCAGACACAATTGCCGTGCTGATCGGAGTTGCTGTGTATCTGCTATTCAAACCGATCGCTGTTTCAGCGACATCCGGTGCGAAAGCATTAACATAGACCAGAGCTTTCACCTGCGGATTACCAGCCGCCGCACCTATGATCACGTTTCCAGCATAGGCATGCCTGACCACAACAATGGAACCTGCCTGATTGTCAATCACCCGCTTAGCCGTTGCCACATCCTCAGCAAGTGAGGTAAGCGGAATTTGGGCAGCAGTGACTGTATAACCATCCTGCTCCAACAGGAGAATAACATATGGGTTTTCTGGCTATGGCGCAGTTGCAGCATGCTCGATGATCTCTGCTACGGCATCCGAATGGGAAATCATCACGACATGAGACGCACCATTCACAGCGATCGTCTCCTTTGAGTTAGCGCGCTCCGCCATGAAAGCGTGCATCGCTGCTGGAATGTTCAAATCACGCTCGCCATAAATAAACCAGGACGGGGTGGACTTCCATGCAGGCATGCCGGATGCCTCGTTCAGCGCAGCGTCCGTCACGGGTCGCTGGGTGCTCGCCATCAGCTCTGCATCTGCGACTGGCACATCCGCAGCAAACTGAGCGTGGAACTTGGACTGCTGGATGTAGAGATCCTTACTGCCATCGGGCAGGGCGACTGGCGGCGCGAGCGTCGGTCCGAGTGTGCTGCCTGGGTAACGACCTGAGAGGTCGGCAGCCGATTCACCTGTATCAGGAGCAAAGCCTGCAACATAGACCAGTGCCTTCACGTTTGGGTTGCCATTGACGGCATTCGTGATTACCGAGCCACCATAGGAGTGCCCGACCAGAACGATGGGCCCTTCAATGCTCTTAAGGATACTGGCAATATAGTCCGCGTCGCTCTTGACTCCGCGCAGGGGATTGGCAGCGGCAATCGTTGGGTATCCTTTTGCAATCAGCTTGGTTAATACGCCGTTCCAACTGTCAGACTCAGCGAACGCGCCGTGGACGAAGACGACAGTAGGCTTGCTGTCTTGGGCGATAACAGGGTTCATGATGGTTCCTAAAGAAGTGATTAAGACGACTGCCAGGGAAAACAAGGCGATCAAAAGCAGACGGGTAATGTTTCTAATGGTGAGCATGTTCATGTCGTAAGCTCCTTTGTGTTTGTTGCTCTCGTTGAATTGCGAAAAATGGTTCTTCTAGCCGATTCGATCGGGCGCAGTCACCTTTGCCAAGCCTTTATATCCTTGACGTTTCAGTAGTAAATTACTCAGCAACGCATCGCAGACGCTGCATAATGTCAAGAAAAACACCCTATTCACATCCTTGGTGAATCTTGTCTTGTGACTCCTACTGCATGACAAATGACGCATAGAAATCACTGACCCAATAAGCGCAACGATTCATCCCAGAGGCGATCGGCATTATCTGAATCGAGGGCATAGGGGGCAACGCCGCTATAGTCTTCAGTGCGCTTCGTTGCGATCGCGGCTTCATTGCAATCCACAAAATAACGACCGCCAATACCCTCCAGTAAAGGAGAAGTTGCCAGCAGCACTGAGGTGGCAGCACCCTGCTCTGGTGTCTTCTGTCGCTCTGGTGGAGTCTGGATGCCCCCAACGTGGCGCTGGAGGTTGGTGACAATCGCGCCAGGCATCAGCGCATTCGCCGTAATACCATCCCTGAACCAGCGTTTAGTGGTACCGACAGCGAAAAGAATACTGGCAGTTTTGGACTGTCCATATGCCAGCCACGGGTCATAGGGACGGAACGCGAAGTGAATATCGTCAAAGACAACGGGCGAAAGCAAGTGTCCGCTAGAGCTAACGGAGACGATCCGTGCCGCACCATCTGCTGCCAATGCCTTGTGGAGTCCCAGTGCCAGAACAAAATGTCCAAGATAATTGGTGGCAAACTGCATTTCCCAGCCTTCAGGTGTGTGCTGTTCGGGCAGTGCCATCACACCTGCGTTGTTGACAAGGATATGTAAGGGTTTATCCCATGCGGCGACAAATGTGGCGATCGAGGCGCGATCAGCTAGATCAAGCGAGGCGACGTGAATGTTTCCATTCCCAGTGGTGGCAGTAATATCAGCCGCTGTCTTTTCGCCTGCATCGATGTTACGCACAGCTAGGGTCACCTCAGCCCCTGTTTGAGCTAGTGCCCGTGCTGTCTCGATGCCGATACCCGATGCCGCGCCAGTGACGATCGCTCGCTTGCCAGAAAGATCAATGCCCTTTACAACTTCAGCAGCGGTGGAATGCCGACCAAAGGGTGTTTTAATCTGTGTCATCATCTGTTCCTTTATGATGTCAACTGTTATATATGTGGCTTTTTCTGATTAACAGATAAACTTTTATCGCTCAACGCCCAAATAGCCTCAGTAGGCAGTTTTTTGATGCTGTACTGGGTTATCAGAGTTTATCGAGTACGGCTGGCTTTGATACAATCTGCCGCCTTTTCACCAATCATAATTGTGGGGGCGTTAGTATTGCCTGTCGTGATGGTTGGCATGATGGAAGCATCCACGACACGTAATCCTTCAACCCCATGTACCCGAAGCTCAGAGTCTACCACCGCCATTGAATCTGTACCCATTTTGCAGGTGCCGACCGGATGATATACTGTACTGCAAATGTTCCGGATATAGGCTTCGATCGCTTCATCACTCTGAACCTCAGCACCCGGAGCAAGTTCTCGACCACGAAACTCATCAAAACCGTTGCTATGAAGCAATCGTCGCATTAATTTAATCGCAGCCACCAGCTTTTGCACATCGACTTCACTTTGCAGATAGTTCATCCGAAACATTGGTGAATCTTTTGGATTACGCGATCGCAAACCAACGCTGCCAACATTTTGGAGATGGGTTAATGAGACAGCACCCGTAAAGCCAAACTCTACCGGAGTATAACCAGGTGGCAAGAACTGAATGGGACCAAAAAAGAACTGTAAATCGGGCGCAGTATCCAGATTGTCCTGACTATGCAAAAATAAGCCTGCTTCAACTCCATTACTAGTAATAGCAGGGTATACAGCCTGCGTTGCCTCATACACTATAGAGACAAGAATGTGGTCTTGCAGATTTTGACCGACACCTGGCAAATCAGCCACTACCGGAATTCCCATGTCTCGCAGATAGGATGCATTGCCAATGCCAGACAGTAGCAACAGTTTTGGTGAATCAAACGCACCTGCACTCAAAACTACTTCCTGGCTAGCTTGCACCTGATGGAGCTTGCCTTCATACAAATATTCCACTCCGACGGTACGCGCACCCTCAAATAGCAACCGAGTCACTAACGCGCCTGTTGTCACAGTCAAATTGGGACGCTGAAGAATGGGTAGAAGGAAGGCAGCAGCAGCACTGTGTCGTTTGCCATTCTTAACGGTCAATTGATAGGAACCTACTCCTTTCTGTTGTGTCCCGTTGAAATCAGGATTGTAGTCATATCCCATTGCTACACAGGCATCTACAAATCGTTGGGATACCTCAGAGGGAGAAATAATATCGGTAACGCTCAACTCCCCATCTACCCCGTGATATTTAGAGGCTCCTCGCTGCTGGTGCTCAGATTTTTTGAAATAGGGTAGAACATCTTGGTAACTCCAACCGGGATTTCCCAATGAATACCAGTGGTCATAATCGCGAGGATTGCCTCGGACATACATCATGAAATTAATTGAACTGCTGCCCCCTAAGACTTTGCCACGGGGACAAAACATTTTGCGACCCGCCAAAGGTGGCGCTCCGCGATCGTTGAGGTAAGGTTCTGGTTCAGAAAAGTATGCCCAATCTACATCAGAGCCAAGGAGGCTCATAAATTCTGAGGGGATATAAATCTCCGGTTTCGTATCCGAGTTGCCTGCTTCGAGGAGTAACACAGTTGCACCCCTGTCTTCAGTCAAACGATTGGCAACGACGCAGCCCGCCGAACCTGCACCAACTACAATGTAGTCATAGTCAGCCATAATATTCTTTTCCCTGTGAGTCTGCTCAATTGGAGTTACTATCCAAACTGATACGTCCATAGCCCAAGAACTGACCCAATCCATTCTCCCTGGCTGGATAGATAATCACACCAAATAGGTAAATTCCACCCAACCTTGGATTACTCTGGACTCGTGTTGGGTTGCAGCGATCGTTGCTGCTGGCAAAACAGTGGCGATCGCCAAAGCTACACGAATGGTAAGCTTGAAAAACGGTATAGATTGAGTCATCGGCTGACTCCTCATGATGAATGATTTGTGTAATAAAGGGTCGCTAAAAACAATTCTTCAATTGTTACTTGATCGATTTGCAACAAACTAGAATCATCATTTACTTCCTTAGCGACCCATTTTACCTGTTGCTCCTCAGGGGGAAATCATGGAATAGATGCTGGTTCAAACCAGAACCACTCACACATCATTTAATAAAGCCTTCCGTGGGTCCTAGACCTGGATTTTCATGGTTGAAGCCACCATCTTCTCCACCCGTAATCTGTGAAAGCTGATCGTCACTCAGCACATCACCAGAAGTATCTCCACTCTTACGGGAAATATCCTTCGTAGGATCTAAGCTTGGATTTTCATGGTTAAAGCCCCCGTCTTCTCCACCCGTAACCTGTGAAAGTTCGTCTGAATTCAATTCTTCATCATTGCGTTTCGTAGACATAATTTCTCCTGAAAAAGTTTTGACCGTTGAGCTTAAAGAAATAGACTGAGCTGACGCACGTTCCAAGGACATCTGCATGGACAAGATGCAATCGCCATTGTCACGGAGAACGATTGCCAACTATCCCTATTAGATCTTTAAGGTTTTCGCGAGAATTTGTTGGATTATCCATCACACAATTCATAATTAACTCAAAGGTAGACGACTAGGACTAATAGAGTTCTGTTATCTGCAATTGAATACTCTCACTCATTCATTTACATTGAGTAAATGAGCAAGATGCCTCAAATCCTGCATTAGCCGTTGATATAATTCAATGAGTTCCTGATAGGAAAAATTTGTTTCAACGTTATGAACAGTGGAGTTTAGGTAGAATGAGAGACTTGTCATAGATTGATCTAATGACCAATATTTAGCAGTTGCATAATCAGTATTTTCAAGACATAAGCCAAACGCTGTAAAAAAGGTTTTCAATGTTCGCTTATCTACTCTGACTTCGCAACTGAGAATGCGACTGATAGTGCGCTCGTTGAGAAGCGATCGTTCACTTAATTTTTCATAAGTGTGACGATTGCCGTATTCATCATAAAGAACATCAGCTTGAGCCAGCTTCTGCAATCCCTGACTGGACAGCACTACGCCTCGAGTACGATTGCGCTTACAAGAAATGGTAGAATGCAATTGATCAGGGTTAAGGGATGAAATTTGGTACATAATTTTACTCTTCGTCTTGAGATAGCACATCGAGATCAACCTAAACCTACCAATTAACTTCTATCTTTGGTCTAGTGAATCAGCCCAGAGCGAAGCGCTCGAATCGCTGCTTGAGTGCGATCGTTTACGCACAGTTTTCTCAAAATATTACGGACATGAGTCTTCACTGTACCTACAGCAATATACAGCTTCTTAGAGATTGCAATATTGTTGTATCCATCCACGATCAGTTGCAAAATCTCTAACTCACGAATCGTTAAAGATTCGATCGCAATGACTTGCCTGTATTCTGGCTCGATCGCCCGAATCATGATCATCTCAGTGCGCTTAATGCTGTCAGTTCGAGAAGGATGAGATTGCTTTAACAACTCCACAACCTCTTGTGCAACAGCAGTAAACGCCTGATTCACAGAAGAACCACCAAAGGAATCGATCTGAGTTGGAGCGCTTAAGCGCTCAAGATCATCTTCAATTAGTAATGGAATGGATGCCATAAAACAATCCTCATTGAACAATTCATTAGGTTTGAAACCTAGAGAGCTTAATAACTTGCTGTGGCAATAGCTGCTATCAGCCGCTCCATGTTCCAGCGATCGGTATATTGAACTCCATTGATGAATAAAGCTGGAGCAGCCGTCACTCCGCTTTGCATGCCACTTTCAATATCTTGATTGATGCGAGCAACATGTACTTTTCCGGCTAAGTCTTGTAAAAACTGGCAAACATCGAGTCCTAAATAATTGGCATATTCCACCAAGTATCCACTTCCTAACGCTTGTTGATGGCTGAATAGCATGTCATGCATCTGCCAAAACTGACCCTGAACCGCCGCTGCGACCGCCGATTCAGCCGCACGTTGTGCTTGAGCATGGATCTGGTGCTGGGGAAAATGCCGAAATATAAAACACAAGTAATTGTCTCCATTAGAAACATCAAGCTGCCGCCGGATGACTTTAATCAACCTGTAAACGTCCGCACTCTGAGGACTTTGATAATCCCCATACAACACCAGCATTACGATGCTACTTAGCACACCTTGTCTGTAATCCTGGATTGAAGGTGGGACGGCTAACGAACGGCGATTTTGATCTCGGCTCACTATTTCCCCCGATGGATGGTTCCCCCGATGGATGGGGCGATCGCTCTATAGCCCGCCTTGCGTGATTGACATATCGCAAACTCAAATCCTGCAACTAATTGCTATCTGTGTTTGTATGCATTCACTATAGGGAATCGACCCTCACTTGTAGTCAACTCAGAGTAGACACTTTTGTGTGACCGCGTGGTGGGTGCATGAGTCCATCTCATAATGGAAGACTTTCTCAAGCTAAAGTTGGTATTCAAATTCCAACTTTAGTACAGCTCACATCCTGACCCGCACACGCTTAACCGCAACAATCACGGCCTGAGTGTATGACAAGCCCGCGTAAGCGATCGCTCACGCCCAATTTGCTTAAAATTTGATTCACATGCGGCTCGACAGTACTTTTGCCAGTACTCAAGCAGTTACTTTCCCTGGCAGGTCGCGGCTTGAGTCAACCGATTTTGTACCGTGGGGTCAGGGGTGCTACCCACCAGAAAAACCGCTCCAGTGGGAGTGACTTGCCAGCCAGTCGCCTCGACGAGTGGAGTGTAGGGTGTGGGGTGCGTATCGGGAAAAGCTTTGAGTTCTGAGTTCATGCTGGCTCCTGACTCCCGTCGGCTGACGCTCTGAGAAGCCTGACTTCTAGTTTCTCTCCTACCTGATTGCTGAGCCACCGTTAGCCTGCGGCGGTCTTGCCAGTCAGCATCATCGTCTAATTGTTGTTCGGGGTTAGGAGGCAAACCACCGCGACCGCTGATTATAAAAGAATTGCCTTGATTGGCAGGACACTCTTGGGCAATCAGCCCTGACGAATCCACAAGGTCAGTTGGTAATCCCACTAGCCCAGACGTTGGGTCAAGTCCTGATGTAATGACATTGATCGCCCCACTCAAAGCAGCAGTTGCTCCAGTGGCGGTGATGTCGCTCAAGGGTGTGGGAGCCAGACTGGGCTGAATGCCAAAGAGAGAGACGGCATTGATGCTGACATTGCCACCGCGAAAATCTTCAGAGTTAGCGCTGATGTTGCTGTCCTCGTTCGGAACTGCCACTAGAAACCGAGTATCAATGTCGATGTTGCCGCCCGGAATGTTGCTACCTGTGGCGTTCGTCGTGATGTTGCTGCCATTTCGCAAGAGAATCAGGGGCGATCGCACATTGATATTCCCACCCCCACCCGATGTATCGGCTCGAATACTGCCCCCATTGTTGAGGAAGATGCGATCGGCATCGACAAATAAGGAACCTGCTCGTCCTGCCCCAGAACTGCTGACCGTCACTTCCGCCCGGTCTTGAATGTTTAAAGTTCTGCTCTGAAGTGATAAGTTTCCGCCATTGCCGCTGCCGCCTGTGCCTGCCGCAATTACCGAGCCATTGCCAGTCAGCGTAATGGATTCTGGAGCAGCGATCGTCAGTTGTCCGCCATGCCCCCTACCACTAGTGGATGTAGAGATTTGGGCACCCGCCTGAAGGCTGACCCGCAGCCGTTGCTCGTTTGCGCGTGATTGAATGGTCAAACTGCCCGCATCTCCGGCACTGATTGTTCCAGCAAATAAACCACTCGTTGACCCAGATACCTGCAAGTCTGGTGTGCTGACGGTGATGTTGCCTGCTCGACCACGGCTAGACGTTGTTGCCAGCAATCGTCCACCACGGCTTACCCCCACTGTGTTAGCGCTGACGGTGATGTTACCTGCGTTGCCATTGCCACTGGTAGACGCTGAGAGTTGAGCGTTATTGACGACTGAGAGCGATCGCGCAGTGATATTAATATTGCCGCCTCTGCCTACTCCCCCAGGCTCGCGTGTCGTGATAGCATCGCCCTTATTAAATGAGACAACCCCACTCGCCCGAATTTGGATATTTCCGGCATTGCCTTGCCCCTCTGAGTTCGTGTTGATTCTTCCCCGCTCGGACACCGAGAGTAAACCCGTTGTGATGCTGACACTCCCTCCGTTTCCTACAGATCCTGGTGTCGCTGAGGTAAACACTCCACTAGGTCGGTCAGGATGAGTCGGGGCTGTGCCACGAATTTGCACAGCATCCCGCGCACGAATCGTGACGCGACCGGCATTTCCCTGCCCCTGGGTGGAAGTATTTACGGCACCTCCATTGGTCAGAAACAGTGAGCCAGTGGCGATCGTCACATCTCCGCCTTGCCCTACACCTCTAAACCTATCCTCTTCACCGGGTGGCCCCACAGCTCCTGCATTCACTTGTGTATAGATAGTGCTATTTTGTGTGAAGAGAAGGTTCTCGTTTCCGCGTCCGTTGGGGTTTTCACCATCCAAAGAGACACTATCGCGGGCATTAATCCTCACATCGCCTGCATTCCCACGTCCACGAGTGTTGGTAAACAGCCGAGCACCATTGGCAACGAAAAGCGACCCCGTTGTGATGTTGACGTTACCACCATTGCCAACACCAAACGTGCTAGTCGTTAAGTCAGTACGAGAATCTGGAAGATCGGCAGAATTCCTGAAAAGGACGGTGTCGCGGGCATTAATCGTGACATCGCCTCCATTACCCTGTCCACTTGTGCTGGAATTGACTCTAGCCCCATTGGTAACCGATAGCGCCCCTGTTGTGATGTTGATGCCACCAGCGTTGCCGATGGCTTCTGAATCCACAAGATTGTATATCCCACTGGGACGACTACTGCTTTGACCATCTACAGAGACAGTAACGCGAGCATTGATTGTCACACTGCCGATATCTCCACGTCCAAACGTGGAGGAAATTAGTTGACCGCCATGAGTAAGAGACAGCGATCGCGTTGTGACGTTGATATTGCCACCGTTACCCACACCATCTGATTCCACAAAATTTGATGCTCTAGCGTTATTTTCAATGAAAATGCGCTCACCCGCCGTGAGATCAATGCTGCCGAGCGTTCCCTGTCCTACCAGTGATGCGATCACGTTACTATCGTTGAGAGTAATAGAACCTGTTGCATTTAGCTCTAAATCTCTCGTTTGATTACCGGGTAATTGCGATTCGCTAGGAATGCCACCCTGAAGTAAACTTCTGGTGATATCGATGTTTTGGGCAACAATTCTCATACCGCCATTTGCCCCAGTCACATCAATGCCACTACCGCTTAGGGTGACATTTGCTCGCGCTAACTGATTGGGAAAACTCAAATTTATGTTGTTGCCACCTATGTTTAGCCCGACCCTTCCTGAACCAGCAACGCCTCCCAACTCGACCCGACCCCCCAGAGCCTGCAAATTTGACCGCTGGACTGTGACATTGCCGCCCACTAGCGCTAACGTTCTGCCCGGTTGCACTTGAAAATAGGGTTGAGGGGTGAGAGTGATCGTGTAAGGCCCATAGCCAGAGAAGTTACGCCCATTCCACCCACTTAGGGGTAAGCCTGCACCGGGACCATCGAGATCGCCGGATGCTCCAAAAATGTAACCCTCTGGGCTACGGGGGTCGATATTGTAGGGGGAAATGCCCAAGTAGTAGGTGCCAGAGGCGGCAGGAATGAAAGGTTCGTTCAAGGGTACAGTTGATTGCCTGGTGTTGGCACTATCATCATTACTCGCTAAGCCCAAGCCATTACCATCAAATAAGAACAACTGGGTATCCGTACCAGGTCCCTTCACCGTACTCGCCCTAAAGGGCACACCTGCTGTTAAGTAAAGTTGGTACAGGTCAACATCGTTGTTATTGTCTAAATTGCCATTAATCGCGTTAACGCCTGTTCCATCCGTTGCGTTGTTAACTGGCTGGGCGGTATTGAGAAGCTGATCGGCATCGCTCACTTCAGTAAATGGATTTTCAGGGGCACCTTGCACAACAATGTTTCCTTCCCGACCCGTGAACTGCAAGCCAACAGGCACGCTAATGGTCAGCAAGGGAGAAGCCGAGGGATTAACGGCACTGAACTCGATCCCATTCACAAATTGGATGCTGCTGGCTGTACTGGCTAAAAATGAGCCACCAATATTCAAACTGGCATTGGGTCCAAAGATAATCCCATTGGGGTTAATTAGAAACAGGTTTGCGGTGCCGTTTGCCCGAATTAAGCCGTCAATATTCGAGATTGACCCACCCGTCACGCGACTGAAGATATTTCGTACATCAGCGGCATTGTTGAAATAAGCAGAGCTGCCAGTTGGCACCGAAAATTGGCTGAAGCTGTGGAACAGATTGCCACCTCGCCTTGCCCCACCGTTAATTTGCATATTAGGATTGCCTGTGACTTGCGATCGCTCTCCTAGAGGTAAGGTGTTATCAGGTAGGACTTGTGCGGCGATCGGTGGGGCACAGAGCCATACACTTAAAAGTCCGCTCGTCAAAATCCATGCTGTCAGATGCGATCGGCTCATGCTGCTACCTTTGTTCTACAATGATGAGCCACAAAAGAGTGCGGCTCTTGGCGCGGTCGTTTCGATCAAGCTAAAGCAATGGGTAGCAGGAGATCCAGCAAGATCAGTCAGCTAGCTTATTTTAAGCAATTGTGTTTCCTTATGACAAACAACTTGCGTACAAGACTTTTTTAATTTGTCTCATCGTGATTTTTACTCTCGATTGACAATGACAAGAATTTCGGTTCCCTGCCCTGGTTAGCTCTGAATCGTGAGTTGTGCGCCCATGTGTTCAACCCGTTCACTTATGCCGAGCAAGCCAAAGCCGCCAATTGATGGGATACTGCCCACTTTGAAGCCCTGTCCATTATCTTTAATGCGCAAAAGACATTGTGCAGCTTCATACACCAACTCTACCTGAATTTCATCAGCGTCCGCATACTTGATGGCATTGGTTAAGGCTTCCTGCCCAATTCGTAGTAAATGATTCTCTACTTCAGCTGATAGAGAATAAACTGTACCCGTCTATCGGCATCATAGAGCGTGATCATCACAGGAATATAATCAATGATGGTTTGTAGAAGTTTCTTTTCTTATGCAAGCGCGATCGTTTGTTTATCGACTTGCTGCTTCAGCGTTTGACTATAGTCTGCCAAAAGACGCTCTGCTTGCTTGCGTACCGTAATGTCTTGAAAGGCTGCGATCGCATAGATCACGTTGCCAGCGTCATCAAAAATCGGGATTCCCCAACTTTCGATCGGAATGATCCGATTCTCTTGACGAATTTCTATATCATCCACACTGGACTGCTCGCCGTAATGCCAACTGGGGCAGACTCTAAAAATTGCTTGAGGCGGGTTTCATTCTGAGCGAGGGTATGGTTCAAAGAGCGCATGTCGGCAAACGCAGTTTGGATCTGCTGAGCCATTTGGTTAAATGACCGAGCTAGTTCGCCCAAATCACCCGATCGCTCAACTTCTATTGTCGTGGATGTATAACAGCAATCTCTTTATACTCCTTGAGATCGTTGAGTTAACCCAGAACTTAAAGCCTGTCGAAAAATAATTGCGATCGCATAGATTCGTCAAACTTCTTATCTTAAAAACGGATAGCGTACCAAAAATAATTAGGGCTTGCTGAAAAAGCATGAAAGGATTGGTATTTGGGGTTTTCAGATAGCTCTAGAACTGCTAGAGTGCAGGGATAATCGTCTTTATGAACCAAAAACTTTGCATTTTTGAGGCGAGATGTACCGTCGTTCCACCCCCGAACAAGGGTCACCTGAGAACTTCTTTCTGCCATTCGGTGGCCAGTTATCCCCGGACAACCGTTGGGTGAAGCTGACCAACTCCATCCCTTGGCAGGAGTATGAAAGTGAGTATGCCAAACAGTTCAGCGAGGATATGGGTGCTCCGGCCAAACCCTTTCGTATGGCCTTAGGCGCCCTCGTCATCAAGGAGAAGTTAGGCATCAGCGATGCAGAAACGGTACAACAGATTCGAGAGAACCCATACTTGCAGTACTTTTTAGGACTTTGGGAGTACAGCGATAGTGCTCCGTTTGATGCCTCCATG
>JACQYI010000013.1 GCA_016208305.1 Oscillatoriophycideae cyanobacterium NC_groundwater_1537_Pr4_S-0.65um_50_18
CAAACGGGATGAATTGGCCAGTCGAGTGTTTGAGGATGAGGTCGATTTAGCGGATGCGATCATTGAAGGACTAGAGAACAGAGGTAGGAATGGAGGATATATCGTAAATCGTTTTAAGTTTAATTAGGTTGAGCTACTTAATTCGAGATTTTCAATTGATACATTGTCCATTATCAAACCGTAAAAAGAGTAAAAATGGCTTCCAATATAGCGACAGGTACTGGTAGATATAAACGAGCGATCGGCACCTTTCCGACTCGCAGCGCGGCTGAACACGCCCTTCATGAGCTGAAAGCTTCAGGTTTTTCAATGAATCGGGTGTCTGTAGTGGCAAAAGACTCAGCCCAGAATGGCACAATTGCAGGAGCAGAGGTGCGCGAGCGGGCTGACAACAAAGCAGACGATGGCGCGAAAGTCGGTGCTTTGTCTGGAGGAGCTTTAGGCGGTCTAACCGGATTACTAGTGGGCATCGGCGCGTTAGCTATTCCCGGCATTGGCCCCATCATGCTGGCAGGCGCTGCTGCAACCGCATTGGCAACTACGGCAGCAGGCGGCGCAATCGGAGCCGCAGCCGGAAGCTTGCTGGGTGGACTGATCGGCATGGGCATTCCTGAAGAGCGAGCTAAAGCCTACAACGATCGCGTATCTGCGGGTGAATACCTGGTTATGATTGATGGCACAGAGCCTGAGATTGCACGGGCTGAAGCCATCTTGAACCATCGCGGTATTCAAGATTGGGGAGTGTATGATGTTCCGGCAACAGAAACGGTTGTGGAGCAGAGTGCCACTTTGGCGACTCCCTCATTTGAGATTGCCCGTCCAGCATCCCCTGTTGTGGCGGCTCCAGCAGTTGTTCATGAGATTGCTCCTCCAGTGCCCCCTGTTGCTGCTCCAATGATTGCCAATCCAGTTTTGACACAGCCTGGGTCCACAGATGCGGAAACGGTGAAACTGTACGAAGAGCGCCTGATCGTGGAGAAAGACCGCGAAAAAACGGGTGAAGTCGCGATTGGCAAGCAGGTGGAAGTCGAAACGGCTCGTGCCTCGGTGCCAATCGAAAAAGAGCGGGTCGTGATTGAACGTATGCCTCTCAGCGGTGAGACCCTTGTTACGCCCGGTGCTGACGCCTTTAGCGACAATGGAACAATGCGAGTGGAAGTCTATGAAGAAACGCCTGATATTCACAAAGAAGCCTTTGTGCGTGAAGAGGTCAGCATTCGTAAAGAGGTGACTCAAGAAACCCTTAACGCTGAAGAAACGCTGCGTCGTGAAGAACTCAACATTGATACGCAAGGTCGCCCAGTTCTAGACAACCGCTCAGACAATCTGCCAAGAGATCGTGCTTAAACCAATTTCTAAGTAGCAAAGCTGGATAGAGCCTTGCTACTTACTTTTTGTCCACATACATTCGACAAACCATAAAGTGATCAATAAACCAGCTTTTCTTTTACTAGGTAGTCTCTTGGCTCTCAATATTGCTGCCTGTGGCAATGTTGCCAAAACGAGCAGTGAGGCACCCAATTCTGCGGGAGCAGCGCCAGAGACAGTAGACAAGCCGGCTGCCCAGACAAGTCAGAATGATGCAACTAGCGAGATGCGGCGGAAGCAACTAAATTCTGACATTCGTTCCCGCGAACAGCGCAATAATGCGGTGGGTGACCCAAATGTAAGGGCAGATGGTGACCTCAAGAGCGAAGTTCGCTCAAAGCTTGAGGCAAACTTACCATCTAGCGCGTTGGCAGTCGATGCCAAAGATGGAGCCGTCACCGTCACTGGGTCGGTAGTCAACGAAGCCCAACTCCAAAAAATTGAGCCGCTGACTAAGGAAATCAAAGGAGTGCAGAGCGTCACCATTAACGCAACGATCGCTGTAGCAACGCCGGAGAACCCTCCGCCTGAAACAGAAGTGCCACTCGGTGAGCACACTGGAAAGAAAAACTAGGAAGAAAAATTGAGTTAGCTGTTGAGTTGAGGAATTAAGACTAGCTCAATAGCTAACTTAACGCAGTCGTAAAAACTAACGCGATAGTGAGTCTGGAAGGCTATATGGCTAACATTATTGATACTGTCATTCATACGGGTGTCCTCAACACCCTGACTACTGCCCTTGAAGCAACTCATTTAGCCGATACCCTTAGAGCCAATTGTCCATTCACGGTCTTTGCACCAACCGACGGTGCATTTGCTCAACTGCCAGTTGGCACAGTAGATGAACTGTTTAAGGATGTTCCTCGACTCAAAAAAATTCTAACTTATCACATTGTTGTGGGTCAGGTTAGGTCAACGGATGTCACAGATTTAAAGTCCGTTAAAACCTATGAGGGTTCAGACATTGTAATCGACGCATCTAGTGAGTTCAGGGTCAACAGTTGTAAAGTAATTACCTCTGATGTACGGGCTGAAAATGGTGTTATTCACATCATTGATACGATGCTAACGCCGGAAACGCCATCAGCTATTTTCTAGTGCTACCGAACAGTTTGGAGCTTAAAAATGCAACATTTATCCTCATCTCTTGTTATCTCATGTCCAATTCATCCGTCTAAACAAGCTTGGTGGGTAGAGGTCAATACTTCGGTTCCTTTGTCTACCTACTACTTGGGTCCGTTCGAAAGCCGAGAAAAAGCACGAGATTCTCGAGCTAGCCATGTTGAAGACTTATGTCGAAAGGGGGCTAGGGATCTTGTAGCACTGGTGAAGCAACGTCAGCCAGATGCGTTTTTGACTGATGAAAATTTATTTGCTGAATATCAAATTTAGAGGAAGAGTAGTTTGATGAGGGATCGAGTTAAACTCAGCGGAGCAGTCATCCACTTCGCTGAGTTTAACCCTACCCGAAGGAGAGTCTAAGCAAAACTGAATAGGAATTTTTGGGAACACTAGCAACAAAATTCAAGCGTGAAGGGTTCAAACGAGAGCGATCGGGCAATGGGTTGGGTAGCTCTGCCTATAAAAACTGCCCCTCGGGAGAGCTGGGGGCATGGGTAAGGGAAGGAATAATTGATTGCCAAGTTGCTATCTCGCTAAAACTGCAAAAAAGAACCCCACTGAAGGAAGCAGGGATGTGCAATTTCATCGGCTTACTAGGAGCATCTCAGAGACTTGTCTGTCCCATAGCTATCTAAAGGAGTAGATTCGCTGTATCTGCGCAATTAACTCATCTTTTGAGCGATCGATGTACATCTAATGACAGGGGGTTTTACATCTTTTTTCGAGCAGTATAAAAGAAATCAAAATACTTTCACTTAAAAAGAGGTGACTTATGAAACTCATTGTTAGCCTATCGATCGCTACATTATGCCTACTCGGTTTCAGCACTGTAGCTTTGGCTGAAGACGGCGGCTTTTGCAATCAAAACGCTGCTATCTGCTCTGGCAAATAATCTATCCGTTTATTCAAGCGATAAGATATAGCATCAATCCACACTAAAAAGCCGCTCCGAGTTGAAGCGGCTTTTTAGTGTGGATTGATTTAACAAACCCTAATCTTCAAAAGTGGGTTACTGGTTAATCAGCGTCTTATGTACCGTGTCACCATTGATCAGATACTTACCACCTACCATGAGTCGAAATGAGTCAATGAGTATTTCTACTCATTCACATAGCCAATGAGTATTTATACTCATTGGCTATGTGAATTCTTCTACTTTCTCTAGTAGCTTCTCAGAATTGACAGGCTTACGAATAAAGCCATTGGCTCCGATTTGCAACCCTTGCTTTTCATTTACGTGCTGAGCTGCTGTAACAATCAGGATTGCCACAGAAGAGAATTTATCGTTTTGTCGAAGCTGCTGAGTCACTTCAAAACCATCCATATCTGGCATCATGAGATCAAGCAAGATAATGCTTGGTAGTGAAGCTTCAACTTTCGATAGAGCTAGAGCGCCACTGTCTGCAACATCTACTTTGTGCCCTTCCCCTTCTAAAACTGTTTGAAGTAAGAGCAAATTATCTGTCAGATCATCCACAACCAGGCTATGACGGTCTTGGGAGTTTTTCATAACAAAAGTACACACTTATGCAGGGTAATTATTTATCCCTACATTGTGATGGGGGGAATATTTTATTGAGTCTCTATATTGGTGTAAATTGCGCAATTAAAACAAATAAGTTTTACGTTGTTTTCTGCCTATCTTTTTTCTCGTCGCAGAGCTTTTTTACGATTTCTAAGACGTAGTCGGGGTCAAGTGGTTTTCGTATAAAAGCATCAGCACCTGATGCCATTGCCTCAGATTCATTGAGAATAGATGAAGCCGTTGTCAGCACAATGCGAATTTCACATGTGTTTGGATTTTGGCGAATTCTCTCAACAATGGAATAGCCGATCATATCGGGCAAGAGTATATCTAGTAGGACAACGTTAGGACGCAGTTCTTGAATCATATCAATCGCTGCCCACCCGTTACCCACTAGGGCTACGGTATAGTCCTCAATTTCTAAAACTGTTTGTAGAAACAAGCAATCATCTACAAAATCATCAACTATGAGAATTTTACACATAGAAGCAAGATGTAAAGAGATGTTAATTGTAAGCTTTGTAGCGTTAACAAGATAGGGGTTCGTTTGGCGGGTAACTGCCTTATTAGGCATCGGAACACTGCTTAACTAGTTCGTTTCATAAAGTCTCTTTAGAAATCTACGGCTGAGAAGTGCGGCTAAAGGCAAAAGCTTGAGTAGATTTCCAACAATCCTTGTCTAGCATGATACGCGTAGTGGACTAGACCTGTGGAATGAGAGAAACTTAAAGAGTTGGCTACCCAATTATTGGGTATGTAAAATAGTTTGTGTCAAAGGTCAAAACAAGATCTAATGAACTAATCACCTGAGACACAAATCCATGACCTTTCGACCTGAATTGATTGACGAACTGCTCAAAGAATATCGCAATCCGGCGTTGCTGAAAAGTAATGATTTTTCTACGAGAGAACCTGCCTTTGAGATAGCTAGACCATTACCAAATCAGCAACGCCCGCAATCCTAAAGATCTGATGGGTGAAGGTGGGATCTTCAAGCAACTGACTAAGGCTTTAATCGAGCGATGCTTGAGTGCTGAATTAGACACGCACTTGGCAGAAGAGAAGGCAGAATCTGAGGACGATTCTCGGAGAGAGGGCAAGGCTGAACGAACCAAGAATCGTCGTAACGGACATAGTAAAAAGACAATTAAAGGGGAGTTTGGTGAATCCGAGATTGGTATCCCCCGTGACCGCAACGGAGCGTTTGAACCGCTGTTGATTGCCAAGGGACAAACCCGCTTCAATGGCTTTGACGACAAGATTCTGTCGCTATATGCCCGTGGCATGACGACAAGAGACATCCAGGGGCAATTGCAGGAGCTATATGGGGTAGAGGTGTCCCACACCTTAATTTCCAACGTCACCGAAGCCGTGGAGCAAGAGCGTAAGGTATGGCAGAACCGCAGTCTGGATGCGATTTATCCCATCATTTACTTTGATGCTCTGGTGGTCAAAGTGCGGCATGAGGGGAGGGTCGTGAACAAAGCTATCCACCTGGCTTTAGGGGTGAATCTGGCGGGTCAGAAGGAGCTTCTGGGGCTGTGGATGACTCAAAATGAATCCTCCAAGTTCTGGCTTTCCGTGCTGACTGAGTTGCAAAACCGGGGCGTCAAAGACATCTTCATTGCCTGTGTCGACGGGCTAACAGGCTTTCCAGAAGCCATTGAAGCGGTCTTTCCTCAGGCGACCGTGCAGCTCTGTATTGTCCACATGGTGCGAAACTCCCTCAGCTACGTTTCCTACAAAGACCGTAAAGCGGTCGCCTCTGACCTCAAAACAATTTATACGGCCGCTACTGAAACCGAGGCAGAACAGGCCCTCGTTGACTTTGCCGAGCGTTGGGACAAGCCATACCCCACCATCAGCAAATCCTGGATCAACCACTGGAATCGGATTACTCCCTTCTTTGCTTTTC
This sequence comes from Oscillatoriophycideae cyanobacterium NC_groundwater_1537_Pr4_S-0.65um_50_18, assembly GCA_016208305.1. Taxonomy (GTDB): domain Bacteria; phylum Cyanobacteriota; class Cyanobacteriia; order Elainellales; family Elainellaceae; genus Drouetiella. The sequence goes on from JACQYI010000013.1 coordinate 5,931, forward strand.
CCCCTGACATTCGTAAAGCCATCTACACCACCAATGCGATTGAGTCCATGAAGGGGGTTGAGGAGCAACGGAACAGAAAGTACCGTTAAGGCTGAAACGCTTCAGCAGGATGCATTCCAAAAATCACTTTTCAGTCTCAATGAGACGTACCAAATAGCCTAGAGGCTATTTGGTACAGAAATCTAGAACGAGATAGCAGGGGTTTCAGGCTCCTATTTTTCAGCAGGTTCAACTGGTACACCCCCTTAACGTGACTTTCTGTTCCGATACTGATGCTGTTGGCGAATGTGCTACGAGTACAACTACAAAAATGTGACAAGCCCTGAAAAGGTCTGATTTTTCGTTGCTCATGAATCTTGTATTATGCCTGTAGAAGCGTTTGTAATACATTCGCCAACAGCATCCGATACTACTCAAACCCCATGAACATGACTCTGCGCAAAGTCTTAAAAAATCATCGTTCCTTCCCCACTGATGAATCAGCCATGAAGGTCATCTACCTGGCGATCGCCAATATCTCTAAAAAATGGACGATGCCGATTCGAGATTGGAAATCTGCTTTGAATCGCTTTGCCATTGAATTTGAAGGGAGGTTTCCACTGTAATATTCCTCTCTTGACACAAACTACTTTACAAACCCAGTGTAGAGCTCATCCGGTGTAACGAGTCTTCTAGAGGCTTTGAGTGCAGGGTCTTTTTCAGCGGAGCAATGAGTCAGGCATACTACTTTGCGATCCTGCATCTTATAAAAATTTCTCCATAACGTAATTGATAAATGATTCATCCCGGCGAGCAACTTCCTGCTCTCTGACCACTGCAAATCCTATACGCTCAAAAAATGGCTTTGCTGTGATACTCGCTTCAACAAATAGACGATTCAATGTTAGCTCAGCCGCTTTTGCTTCGATCGCCTCATACAGTTTCTTACCTACTCCACAACGCTGATAATTCTTGTGGCAATAGAAGCAGTCGATGTGTCCGTTTGGCTCTAGCTCTGCAAATCCTGCAATCACACCATCATCATCTGCTACATAAGTGAATCGACTGGAACAGACCTTTGCCCAATTTCTGAAGTGAATATTATTCGGTGCCCAAGCCTTGACTTGGCTGCTTGAGTAATCGAGACTGTTAATCGCATGAACTGTGTCATGAAACAACTGCGCGACCTGTGCGACATCCTGGGTCTCAAACAAGCGAATCTTGATCATCTTGCTCCGTCAATCTTCAGGTTAATCCTACTCGTAGTAGCGGCGATCGAGCCATGCTCGTACTTCTGTTTCAGAATCGAAGAACACTCTGCGTCCTGATATCGGGTCATGAATTGCCCAATAAGGACAGCCAGATTTGCTTCTTGGTGAATAAATTTTGAATTCATTCACTGTGATGATCGATTCAATGAATCGGTGCCAAATGCGACTTAATTTAGACACGAGAGTTGATGTTTTTTGTTCGCTTACTGAGTGAATGGCAAACTCTAGCTTCTGATAATCCACATATTTACTTTTCACGATGAGTTCTCCTGAGTATGGGTTGGCGATCGATCTTGCGGCTGTTCAGGCAATTGCTGAGACAGTGGTTTTGCTTCAACCGCGTCGGCAAATTGACTGAGATTAAAGACGAGCGAATCCTGTCGAACGCGGGGATACCGTGCCGCAAATGCACAAAGTTTGCACATGATTTTGACTGCTTTAGCTTTTACGAATGATGTAGTAGTCGTTCTGGAAGTCGTGTGCAAGCTGCTTGATTTCAACCTGCTTAAAGCCTGCCTCGGCTAACATTTGCAGCGCTTTTTCCTTGCCCCACATTGTTCCCAGTCCCATACCGCCGTATGCAAGCGAAACCGTCATGCAGTGCATACAGGAAATAGTGTAGAGCAACGGAGCAATCGGATGATTCAGATTACCCTCTACATTTGTAGCGGCGTGGATATCTTGCATCAGATAAACACCGTCTGGACGCAGTGCATTGTGAATATTTTTCAGTACCGTATCGGGTTTTGCCTGGTCATGAATCGCATCAAAGGTAGTAATGAGATCGTAGCGATCGCGCTCCTCCAATGTTGCTGCATCTTTAACTTCAAATCGCACATTGCTGAGCTTATGCAATTGGGCTTCAGCGTTGGCAGTGGCGATCGCTTCTCCTGAAAAGTCATAGCCTGTGAACTGACTATTTGAGAACGCCTCTGCCAGTTTGTTAAGCGCTCGTCCACAGCCGCAGCCGAGATCCAGAACATGAATACCTTGCTGCAACGCTTCGGTGATTCCAGGCATGAGGGGCAAAATGTGATCAAAGAGTGCAGACACGGTAGTTTGACTGCTATCTTCTGCCATCACCGCATGAAAACGTTTGAACTCCGAATAAGGAACGCCACCGCCTTTATAGAAGCAATCGATGATTTGTTCTTCCACCGCTCCCAGCAGCGGAATGAATTGAGCAAAGACGGCAATATTGTCGGATGCTGCCGATCGGGTCAAGAAGGGGACATGTTCAGTAGGCAGGGTATAGGTATTGGCGATCGCATCATACTCCACCAAGCGACCTGTCACCATTGCGCCCAGCCATTCCCGCACATAGCGCTCGTTGAGTCCGGCGGCATCGGCAATTTGTTGGCTGGTGGAGGGCGGCAGTTCTGCCATGGTGTCGAACAATTCGGTGCGATGTCCGATCGAAGTCATTAAGGCAATCGCGCCGCTGTTGAGAATATTCAGCATCCGCTCTGCAAAGGCTTCGGCTTTAGTTGCGTTAAAGGTTTGTGTTGTCATAGTTACCTCGTGGGGAAATTAAGTTCACAGTATTGGAGAACGGTAAATCACAGAATTTCAGAAACTCTTCTATGTCTGTTCTTGCACCCAGGCTTCAAATAGCTCTTGCAGGAGCCGTTGGCGCATAGAGATATTCAACTGAGCGGGCAGCAATTTCTCTAACCTGACGATTAGCAGCCATTCGTCCACAGGGACAGGGTGCCAGAGTTGACCCGGCTGGCTGATGGCAAGCAGATATGCTAATGCCGGGTGTTGGGTACCCAACTCAACCGGACCAATTATTCCGTTGACTTGGGCTTCTGACCCTTGCGAGTATTTGTGAGCCACTTCGGCAAAGGATTGTTCGTTTTCGTAAATGCGAAAATAGAGTTCTTCAGCCATTTCCGCATCTTGGATTTGAATCAGCGAATAGATAACGCGATCCAGGTCAGATTTGCGTTGCAGAAAGTAGGATTCGAGTTTGTGATTCCAAGTCTGGTGCTTGAATTTTTCAATTTTGAGCAGTCGGGGAATTAAGATTGTCTCTAAAAATCCCAGACTGATCTCCTGCTGCGTTAACCAATCCTGCCGAGTCGTTTCATCGATTAATTGGTTTTGTTCGTAGAATTGCTGGCAGGCTTTCGTAATTTCCGCTTCAGAGCAAAGAATGGGAGCGATCGCTTCATCAATGATACGCTCGCGCCGGATTTGGGGAAGCATCTGATAGCTGGCAAGCCGAGGAATCAGGTCTGCCTCCTGAATGCTAGACCTCTGTAATGTCGCCATAGGTTCGACTCTCTACACGTAAAGGAGTGGGAAAGGCCGGGTCGTCACAGCCCGGTCTTATCATCTGAGCGATTGCCTATCGAGCAGACATATTCAGAGTGTAGTCAACGCTGATACTGTTCTGAACCCCAAACGCCTGAACGAAGTAGTTTCCAGAACCCAACTGTCTTTGGATGAGTTCGTTACTTCTTGTGCCAGTTGAAGAAGCGACAAATTCACCTGAATCAATCACCTTGTTGTTGTTTGCATCTCGATACAAGATCAGGTTTGCATTTGCTGCGCTGAATTTTGGATCGCTGAGAGAGAGCGACACTCTGCGAGAGGCATCTAAGCGGAAGGCATAGAAATCACTGCGATCGCGGGTGCCATCTACAGTACCTTGGAAGTGGCGACTGCCGCTGAGCCTGCCAATGTTAGTGGCTTGACTAGGTATGTTGTTGGGTTCCAATTCCCGCCCGACCTTTGGCTCGACAGTAATATCCAGGGTATAGTTGGCAGCCGCCCCGCCTTTGCTAACCTGGACAAACAATTCGTTATTACCCACGCCCTCTAGCGTGATGGGGCTTGAGGAATTTCCAGAGGCAATCAACTCACCGACATCAAACTGACGATCGCCATCTGCGTCATGGAATAGGGAGGCCGTCCCAGTGATGCCTGCTAGATTGATGGTGAGTTTAGAACTTCCTTGATTACCTGGGAGAAACCGAAAGACATCCGTATCGGAAAAACTAACGTTTCCTCTCACTCTGCCCGTTCTGGCTTCCCTTGCGCCTGTGACAGAAATGCCTCCCAAGTTTTGGGCTGTGCCAAACGTATTATTCGATTCTCGATCTTGCGCTGTGAATGCAATAGCCATAGTATAGACTTCCTTATGATTTCGTTAAGGGGTTCAAGGTTTCTGAAGAAACCTGGTTTCAATAACAACGATTGGATTCAATGCCGTTCGTTGCATCTAGAACCAAAATAACGATCGCAGCGCTCCCGAAACGTTCCTAAAGCGTTCCGAAGCTGAAAAGCCTATCTGACAGAGGGTTTAAGGACTTAGAACTTGAGCAGACCAGACGCGATCGAAGGAAATCTCTAATTTGTGTTGCGCTTCCTGAATCGGCGTTATGTCCGGTGCCTTCAGTTCATAAATTACTTTTGTGCGATCGCTGGACAGATAGGATTGCAGCCATTCGATATCGCATTCTGCACAGTAGTCCAAAAATTTGCGGCTGATTTCGTTCCAGTCTGTCTCACTGAGCGGGGGGTAAGTTCCCTCCATGACATGCCGCCCTGCTAAACTTCGTTGAGGTTGAGCTTCTCCTCTCACCAGACCTACAGCCCAAATTGAGCGATGTGGCAATTCTCCAACTCGAACTTGATGAGAGAGCGACTCTGCTCTGCGATAGGATTCCCGCAAAGACTCAGCGTCAGGTGCATCAAAAGTGCAAATCATCCGGTGACCATCGACTGACAGCAGGCTATAGCGCCACGCCACATTTCGTGCGGCAAAACAAGGTAGTGCTCGCTGGTAGGCATCGTTCAAGAGTTCGCCCGTCAGCGGTTGTTTGGCAGTAGTTTCAACAATGATAAGAGGCATAGTGACTTAAGAAGTATGGATTTGCTCTGCCACATTGACTTCAGAGTGGGGCTTTTCTATCCAGGCGTCCAGATCTTGACTCGGATCTAGCACCTCTGATACCCAAACTCGCTTAAACGCCACCGCTGTCTTACGATAGGCAGTCCGAACAGAGTCCGCATCCGGCGCTTCAAATTCGCAGATTGTGCGCCGTCCATCCAGAGAAACTTGAGAACGAATCCACGTTGCGCCATGGGCTTCTAAGCAGGGTAAGAGTCGCAGATCTGCGGCATACCAGGCTTTCTTATCAAAGGGGGCATCATATTCACATTCAACGACAACGTGAATCATGTCACTTCTCCTGATTTGGGTGGATTTTGTGTTCTTGCATGATTTGCAGGGTTTGATCAAAGGCTACACGCGCACGCGCACTCAGCGTAGGGCGATCGATCTGCCGATGTAGCGCTTCAAACTGTGTCGTTGCCCGTTCTAGCTCACCTAATCTTAAAACACTCTGAATCAAAATTGCCCAAGCCAGGGCAGTCTCGCTGGGATGATTCATGATCTGAGCCGCTTGCAGCGCAGCTTCGGCTCGACTTGCGGCTAACGTTAACTGCTCAGATGCTAAATCAACTTCGGCAGCCCTAATTAACACATACGCTAGCATTCGTTTAGCATCGATTTGTTGCAGCGCCGCGACCGCTTGTTCCAAAACCGCATTGGCTCCGGGTTGCTGAAGCTTGTAGTTTGCCAGGGCTTCCAGTGCAATGGCGACTGCGCCTTCACTGCCTTCGCCCTGAATCTTGGCAGCGACGATCGCCATTTCCTGACAATGGGGCAGTGCCGCAGCCGGATCGCCTGTCTCCAGTTCTAGCATCGCTAGATAGCTAACATAAAGGCATCCACGCCAGTGGTCTTGTTCGACTTGCGCTTGTTTGCATGCCTGTAGTAGTGAGGCTCGCGCCTCTGCATAGCGACCATTGTGGAAATGAACACCCCCTAATCCAGAGTAAATATCAGTAACTTGTAAGTCAACTCTGGCAGCCAGCGACTGTGCCTCTAGCAGCAATGCTTCTGCCCGCACCATGTCTCGGCCAATTTCGGTTAGACAAGTCCCGCTGGATGCCAGTAGTCGTGCTGCTGTTGCCGGACTAGCAACTCGGCTGACCTCTACAGCTTGAACCAACTGCTGATGAATGCTTGTAAAGTTGCTCTGATTGAAATACAAAACCCACAATGCCTCAAGTCCAATGGCCTCGTCGTCTTTGAAGCCCAACTCACTCGCTTCACGCATCAACTGCTGTGCGTCTGCTTCAAGTTGCGCCGCGCGATCGCCCGTCACTCCTGCGATCGCCGTCACCCGTAGCAACCCCAACTGCAATCGAATCCGCGTTCGCTTATCCAGGTATTGACAGTGCTGGATTCCTCGTTGCGCTAGGGTGGATGCCTCGGCATAAGCAAACAGCTTCAAGCAGCGTTCTGCAGCAAGTAGAGCAGCCGCAGCCGCTAATTCATGATCGCCGCCCAGCGCAGCGTGATGAGCAATATCACCTGCCAAAGCATTGTCGGGAGTAGAGCATTGATTCAGCTTATGGGCAATCCGTAAATGCACTAAATGACGGCGCGGTTCTGAGATCTTTCGGTAGATAACCTGCCGCACAATATCATGGGCAAAATCGTATCCCATTTCATTCCCCATTGACGTACTGGGACGAATCACTGCCTGTTGCTCAAGCTGTTCGATTGCCATCAACAGCTGGGGCAGAGGGTAGTCTGCGACCTGTGCCACCATTGTCGGTTTAAAACTCCGCCCTAATGCGGCTGCCCAAGGTAGAAGATCATGAGCATTGCTGTCTAGTTGCTGAAGGCGATCGTTAATCAGTGCTTCTAAATCATCTGTATGAGCGGATTGATTTTGGGATGAAGCACGGGCAAGCTCCAGAGCGAATAGCGGATTGCCGCCGCTGTCGATAAAGACTTGATCGACCCTTTCGATCGACAGTGCTGCCGAGTAGCCGCTGGAAACCGTGCTGAGCAGTTCAGCAGTTTGTTCACGATCAAAAGCGTGCAGTTCCAGGGTTTGCAGCCGTCGTTCTCGCCTCAGCGCTTGCATCACCCGCGAGACAGCCACATTCGCCTCCAGTTCTCCCGTACGGGCGGTACAAGCAAACCGCACCGGCAAATGACTCAACAAGCGAATGGCATAGTGCAGCAGCGCAGATGACGCCTCATCGATCCATTGAATGTCATCGAGCATCACGACTAGCGGTGCTTGTGCCCAAGCTGCCAGCAGTTGTACGACAGCATCAAATAAATGGCTGCGGTCAGGGGGTGCGTTCACGGGCTGACCAATCTCTGGCAGCAAAAAGCCGAGTTCCGGGGGCAGCGTAACTGTCGGCGGCAGTTCCAGCGATCGTAGAGCATCAATCCAAATGCCATAAGGGCGCACTAGCTCTGCGGCAAATCCTCGCCCCCACAGAGCGATCGGCATTATGTCGCGTAACTCCTCCAGCAGCCGGGTTTTGCCAATTCCAGGTTCGCCCACCAGTAGCAACATCTCAGAAGGGGCATCACCAACGCTCGCGCTTGCCCACTGTTCAACGACCCGCCATTCCTGCTTTCGCCCGACCAGAGGCAACCGTGATGGTGCAGGAGTCAATGAGTGCAAGCGAATAATAGGTTGAATAGGTGTGTCTACAGGCAATTCATCTTCAAGCAGCAGTTGATACAGCTTGCGCGTGGTGAGACTTGGATCAACACCGAACTCCTCGCGTAGAACGCTCATGCAGCGATGGTAAATCTGGAGGGCATTAGCCCGATCGCCACTCAGCCCATGCAGCTGCATCAGCGTACAGTAAGTAGACTCGTTGAGTGGATCAACTCGCAAAAGCTGCTGAGCATAGTTGAGCGCCGATTGGTAGTCTTGCTGTGTTTTTAATAGGTCGATCAGTTGCTCCACTGCACGAACATACATTTGCTGAATGCGATCCCGCTCAGGTAATATCCATTCATCCTCACAGTCAGGCAGCAAATCGCTATGATGTAACTCTAATGCCCGCTCTAAAGCCGACTGAGCTAAACTTGGTGTCGTTCGCGCCGACTGAATAGCTTCCTCAAACTGAGTAACATCAAGTGTGAAGGGAATACTAGGCTGCCATTGCAGCGATCGCGCGTCAATCAGTAAAAGCTGGTCAAGACTCGGCAGAACACGACGCAGATGACTTAACTCTTTGCGAAGATTTGTCCGCGCCTGAGTATCAGTTGAGTCCGACCAAAGTTGAGAAGCGAGCCGCTGGCGAGGCTGCGACACATGGCGGTGCAGGATCAGGTACGCCAGCAGTACTTGCGATCGACTTGTAAGAATGCCTGCCAAAGAAGCACCCTCACCAGTAAGGGAAAATCCTCCCAATAGTTTGACTTGCAGCACGGTCTTCTCCTGCTACGGCGTTGTTGCATGAAGAGAGGTTGTGGAGGGAGGAAGCATGGTAAGTTTCAATCACCACAACCAAAACCTGCCATGAAAACTCAATACAGCATCCGCAACTGGTCTGAGTATAAGGGGTATGGCAACGATTCGATACTGTTGGCGAATCGATGAGAGAAAAATTAGCAATCGCTGGATTCCATCCGCAGCAAGATTCGCCTTTACGTAGCAACGGAACAGTAAACAACTCTAAGCTCAAAAGCACTGCTATGACTGAACTTTAGAAATAGAGTAGTTGCCTAACAGTGCAACTACTCATACAGTTTCAGGCTACTTCAGACATTGTGGAGAACGAGAAATTGAGGGTTTCAGACCATAACTTAATAGCTATATAGTCCAAAATTACGCCAGAGTCTTCCTAGTGGTTAGAAAAAGGCTCTGCTGCTACACAAACGTGATCTAGCTGAAAACCAGACTTAGCAAGGGTTTCAGCCATTACGACCGCCATAAATCAAGTGAAATTAGAGGCTGAAAGCTTTACACGGCAAGGCTTTCAGCCTTAGCAACTGTCTTGGATGTCAAGGGGTAACAGGCACAAACTACCCTTCTGCACCTGGTTGCCAAAGGGTTTTGTGCTTGACCATTGCGTTGAGAATGATCAGTAACTTGTGCATACAAGCCGTTAAAGCTACCTTCGCAATCTTCCCTGCCTTCCTCAACCGCTCGTAAAACACCTTAATCACCGGATTGAATCTTATCCCGACTACCACTGCCATGTACAACAGCGATCGAACAGCGGCGCGACCTCCCCAAATACTTCGTTTGCCTCGCTTCTGCCCACTATCGTGATTCAAGGGAGCAACCCCCACTAATGCAGAGATCTGCTTGTAGCTCAACTGTCCCAGCTCAGGCAATCCAGCCAGTAGAGTACTGGCAACGGCAGGACCAATTCCAGGGACACTTTGCAGTATCCTATTTTTTTGTTTCAAAGATTCAATTTGTCCAACAAGTTCTTGTAATCTTTGTTCAACTTGCTTTATCCTTTTCTGTAACCATTTGATATTCTCTTCAATATCTTCCTTCACAACTTGGCTCATTCCTGATAGACGATTCTTCTCTGCTGTCATCATTTCTACGAGCTGATGACGACGAGCTACCAAATCCTTTAATTGCTGCATCTGCTCATTCAGCAAAGGGCGTACAGGCGGTTGCATCACTTCAGGCTTAGGTTTAGCAGCGGAAAAATTCTGGTCGTTAGTGAGTAGTTAGAGTGAACTATCCCATTTACGAGGTCTAATCGAGCACTGCTGAGAAGCCTGTAATGCCGCAAAATCGTTGCTTGTGATTCAAACTGTCCCATTTATGCTTCAAAATGGGACAGTTGAAGGCAATAAGTATCTAAATCAACTATTCGTTAGAACCATTGATCAGCAAGTCTTTCAGCCTTAACGACCATTTTTTGTCCGTTGCTAAAACTAAGCCTGTGAGGGGGAGGCTCCCAACGGTGCAGGGCTGAATCTTGTGACACTCTTGAAGCCGAAAGGCGAGAGCAACGGGGAACACAAAGCAAGCCTAGCCATCGTAGGAGTCCTCTCTACTCGACAATGAAGGCGGCGCTCGTCTCCTGGGTAAGTTGACACAACGAAATCCATCGTTCAAGGGGCGCAGTAAATGACACGGTTGCGGCAGGGCAGTTCAATACATAGCCAGAAGCAAACATCACATTAAAGAAATTCTACAAATCAGCAATCAGCCGAGCTTTTCTAAGAATCGATCGCAAAACCGTATCTTGACTCGAAATTATATCAATCCTCCCTTCCATACCCACTTGAATTTGACAGTGGCGATCGCCCTGACTTAGTACCAAACTTTCCGGTTCTAGGGCAACTTCGTAATAAGGCGCTCCGGCTGCGGGCTGCTCTTGAGCAGTTTGAGCAGGCGGCGTGATTGCATCCGGCGAGATTGTTCGGACAGTGCCAGAGAGAGTGCCATAGTCAGGATAGGGACAAGCCGAAATGCGAAACTGGGCGGATTGTCCAACCCTAATTTTGCTGATTTCTTGAGCAGGAACAAAAGCCTTAATGGTCAACTGGGTTGCGTTCGGTACAATCTGCGCGATCTCCTCTCCAGGTTGAACCGTTTGTCCAGCGTTGCGTAAATTGAGCTTGGCGATTGCCCCGTTTGCTGTAGCTCGAACTGTGGTTTTAAGCAACTCTCGCTGCACCTGACTGAGTTCTCGCGCATCCAATTCAAGCTGATTCTGAAGCTGAATTTTCTGTTGAATCAGCGCCTCTCGTTCTTGACTTAGCGAGGCAAGCGTTGCTTCACCTGTGGCTTGCTCGATGGCAATGCGCTCAATCGCCACTGACACACTGGCATCCGTGGGATTCAGTGCAGTTCTGGCGCGTTGCAGTTTGGCTTCAGCCGCTGCCACTTCTTGCGCTTGCTGCTGAGTTGCTAGCTCAGCTTCGGCCAGTCGATCGCGCTCCAAAGCTCCCTGTGCGGCAATTGGACGATATCGCTCCAATCTTACCTGAGCCATATTGAGTGCTGCTTGGGCTGCCTGCAAACTGGCTTGTGCTTCAGCGACTTCAGTGGTCGAAATTACCTGCTGATTTTGGTAGTCGCGCTGGCGCTGGCTCCACTCAGCTTCAGAAGCGGCTACTGCTCGATCGCCTCGGTTGCGTTCTGCGGCAATGCGGGTTTCGATCGATTGAATCTGCGCCTGCATCTGCAGAATTTGAAGCTGCGCCTGCCGAATTCCGTTTTGCAGTTGAGATCGCTTCGTTTGCAGTTGCGAATCGTCAATCTGAGCGATCACGTCTCCTCGCTTGACAATTTGATTGGGGGTGACGCGCACCTGTACAACCGTTCCGGCTGTTGCCGCCTGCACAAGCCGCAGTTCCCCAGCTGGACGAATTACAGCAGGCGCTTTGACGGTGACTCGGTACTGTGCGACTGAAGAGACTGCGATAGCAGCGGCAATCGTGCCAATCACAAACAGTCCACCAAACTTCATCCAGCTGCTCAACGGCGGCAAAAAATCTTGGGTTTGCACATCGGGCAGTGCCTCAGCATCCGAATTGTCAAACATGATGATTCTCCAATTGATGAGCTATTACCGAGCGACAAGAACGGAATTGAAGAACTTGAGATGATCGCCCGACTGGTGGCGCAGTTCTTGCGGTGTGCCTTGAATCTGGACATGACCGCGATCGAGCATGACAATCCAGTCGGCGCGTTCGATTACATTTGGACGGTGGCTGATCAAAATCGTGGTTTTGCCTCTGCGGTGAGACAAGACGCGATCGAGCACTTCAGTTTCACTAGCCGGGTCGAGTGCGCCTGTGGACTCGTCCATAATTAAAATTGGTGGGTTGTTGAGGATGGCGCGGGCGATCGCTAGTCGTTGTCGCTGTCCACCTGAAAGGTTTGCGCCAAATTCACCCAGTACAGTTTGATATTTGTCGGGAAGCTGGCTGATAAATTCGTCTGCGCCGACAATTTCGCACGCCTGCACAATGCGATCGAACGGAATGTGCGGGTCGCTAAAGCGAAAGTTTTCGACAATCGATCGGCTCCAGAAATGCGGCTCTTGCGGCACAAGCGCGATTTGCTGCCGCAGACAGTCGAGCGCCAAATCCTGCTGGTTGTAGTGGCCATAGCGGATATTGCCGCTTTGCAGCGCGTACAGTCCGGCCAGCAGTTTGACGAGTGTACTTTTGCCGCAGCCAGATTTGCCGATCAATGCGGTCACCTGTCCACCCGGAATCCTCAGTGAAAAACTGTCGAGCAAGTCTGTTCGTCCGGCATGGTGAAATTGCAGGCGCGAGCAAACGATGTCGGCGTCGGGTGGAAGCGCTGCCCAAGGTTTTTTGAAATCGTTGGCGTCTTCGGGCGTGGCGTCAATCACTTCGCTGAGCCGCTGGAGAACCACTTGAGCAGTGATAAATTCGTCGATCAGACCGATCGCCGCCGCCAGAAATCCAAAGAAATTGCCGCTCAAGCCGTTGTATGCCAGCAGTTGACCGATGCTGAGCGTGTGGTTAATTACCAGATAACTGCCCAACCACAGCAGCATGACGCTCGTGCAGGTTGAAAGAATTGTCGTCACCGTGCCGCTGTAAAGCTCCAGCTTCATCATTCCCCAACCGAGATTTGCCAGTCTGCCAAAGTTGGTTTGATATTCCTGCCATGCTTGCGGCGTTGCTTGGCTGGTTTTGAGCACTTGGACGCCGCGAAAGGTTTCGACTAAAAAGCCTTGATTTTCCGTACCTTGCACGATCAGGCTGCGCGTTTTTTGTCGCAGTGCGGGTAGAAACAAAAAGCTGATTCCCGCCATCACTACAAAGGCGGCGAACGAAGCTGCCGTCAGTGTGGGACTGTAGAACAGCATGAAACCCAAAGAGATGATCGCAATGAAAAACTGGCTTGGCAAGCCCAAAACAATTTGCGAAACGAGCGAATGAATCGCATCGACATCCGAGATGCGGCTGACCACTTCACCGCTGCGCCGTCCTTCAAAATAGCTCAGCGGCAGATGCAGCAGTTTCCGGCCATATTCCAAAATCAAGCCAAGCTGCAAGCGCTGCCCAAAATAGCCGATCAGATGCGCCTGAATGATACCAATCACGCTTTGCACGATCGCCATCACAATCACGCCGATCGCCACAATGGTGAGCAGTTGCGTATCGCCGCGCACCAAAACATCATCCGTTAACACCTGCATCATCAGTGGCGAAGCCAAGGCCAGCAGACCGATGACGATGTTGAGCGCGATCGCCTGCACCAAAATCCAACGGTAGGGTAGAACGCGCTGGAAGAAGCGCCCGAATCCCGACAGGCGATCGTCAGGTTGCTGATAGAAACGCTCCTCATCAGGAACAAGCAGCAGCATGATGCCGTTGCCCCAGCCTTCTACTAATTCTTTGTAGCTTAGATAGCGAATTCCGATGCTGGGATCAGCAATTACATACTTCCTTTTTCTCTGCCCATACAGCACAACCCAGTGGTTGCCCTTCCAATGAATGATGGCGGGAAGTGGTGCTTGATCCAGGTGATCGAGAAGCTCTGTAGAAGCTTTAACGTGACGTACATTAAAACCTAAAGTATCGGCTCCTCGACTTAAACCTAACAAAGAAGTTCCTTGTGAACTCGTACCGATTGCTTCTCGAATACGGCTGATTGTAACAATGCGTTTGTAGTGCTTGGCAATTGTTGCAAGGCAGGCCGCACCACAATCTTCCTCATCATGTTGTAGAACGCTTTGATATTTCATGGTTACTCTCGTGAAGAGGCTTGGGCAGTATGGAAGTAGCGCTGTAGCTGCCTGCATTGATCGGGGCTTCTTAAAAATTAAAGATGAATACTATTCATCTTTAATTATCAATTTTCGTATTTTTGGCTGAAGAAATTGTTACCTGTAGCGACCGAAGAATTCTCGTCAATCGCCACAGGTATATTCAGCGGGACAGTTTAGAATCTCACAAAATTCTATGCTACTGCGTTAGCTGGAGAGAACTGAAGCCTTGCCAAAGACAAATACACCGTCTCGGCCATCAACAAGATCAATCTCGTAAAAACCTCCTCGCACTCCCGTCCAGAGGGCCCCAGAATCCCCAACTGCAACTGTCTGCCGCGAAGTGTTGCCAGTCTTCAAGTTTCTAAGAACAGCGGTGAAGAATTTGTTTGATCGACCTGATACAGTAGTAGAGTGCAAGGAAACGCTTCTGCCTCGTGCCGCAAAGAATGATCCCGAGGACTGAGACGTATCGAACCGGACAGAGTATCTAAAAAAACCACCTCCTTCAACAATTGCGGCTGCTTCGTCGGTCAAATCATCCACCGCTAGAACTGCATCAAGCTTGTTCATACTAGACATTGATTTCTCCTTAATGACATGTGTTTGTTCTTGCTGTAATTGTTGAATCAGTACCAAACTCATGAACAGAATTTAGATTGCAGTCTAAGAATCGTTGCGATCGAGTTGAATTGATGTGAACGTGCCATTGTTTTTCTCCAATTTGAGTGATGGTAGATGGCTAACAAACTTTGGGAAACTGTTTGATTTCTTGCTGTTTGCTTCATCAAAAAACAATTTATCTCACTCGCTTTGTAGGCGCAGTCTGAAGAAGTCAGATAAAGTCAGATAAAGTCAGACGTTCTAAGGTGAGAAAGTCAAATGGTAAACTGCAGCACAATTGGGGATTGCGTAAAACTCAGCGGAGCACTCACCCACTCCTGGCTCAATTGAAGATAGGTTTGAGAAAAGCGTTGATTGCGCTGATTCTTCTCTAGTCGGATCATTAGCTTCACATCATCTTCAGGAAGAATGCGCTCAACTAGGCAATCCTTGAATTTGGGTGGACTAATAAACAGACTGGGATTAGCCATCAGTTTCATGTCCTCATGGGCAAAAGAGAACAGAGACTTGATGCTTTCAATTGTTTGAGCCTGCGTAGATTCTTCCAGTACGCTTTCTGCCAACATGGAAACCCAGCCTTGCATATCTTCCAGCGTAACGAGCTGAATAGGCTTCTTAATCCAGAGCAAAAAGTCTACTGCATGACGACTGTAGTAGCGTTGAGTGTGAACTGACTTTCTATGAATCCACATCTCAATGAGTCGATATTCTTCTGAACTGATCGAGCTAGATATCAAGCCATTCTCGGGCACTTTTTCGATCGAGTTCATGGCGAATGTTTGATTAGTAATATAATCATACATTCGAAAAATTGCATAACAAAGACCCACTGCTGCCGATGGCCTGCACTTTGGCGGATGTCGAGCCAGTTAGATTCAGGGAGTGTACCTGGACCCCAACAATGGGAACATACCTTGAGTGCAGAGACAGCTTCGACGGAAGTTCCCCGACTTATTGCTTCAAGGTATTCGACTGGCACATTCAACGCATAGGCTAAGCCACTAAGAGATTTGCCTCCTTCGTAAATCCCTCAGTGGTTCAACAAAGGTATCAATGGGCGATGAGGGTTGGATTGTAGAGTCTAGTGATTGTCCTACTACTCGGCAAAGCCAAAAGTAAAGTCAGCAAGCCCCTAGCATTCGATCTCTGCTAGGGGCTTTGAGCGTTAGGGGTGCTTATGGGGTCGAGCTGGGGTAGTGATGAGTAGAAATACCCGGTAGATGTGGGTTCAATGATTTGTAATTGCTGACTTTTCCTGACTTTTTCACACCGACTATATTGGCTTTAGCTTTTAGGCTAACAGGTGTAAACCAAGCAATCATGGGGTGAAAAATGTCTCTTGACAACACACAACCTACAACACTTGAGAATGTCATGCCTTTTCAAGACCTCTCTTCTAAAGAGGCTGAGACAGTTCAAGGTGGTGCTGCTATGGAAATGTACGAATTTTACAGAGTAGATCCACGCAATAAGTTAGGTTCATTCAATGGTGGCGGTTTGAGAACGATGAGTCCTAGAGCAAACGATCGACTCAGCTTTGTCAGGATTAGAGAAGGGGTATGGACGTTCTACAGGTTCCGCTACTGGATTAATTTTCCAGGTGCAACAATTAGTCTCGGCTATGGAGACTGGAATCTCGCTAGTCTTGGATTCGATAATTCAATTTCATCCTTCCGACGGACTGGTTGATTACCCGATAACACTCAAGTCGCAAAAGTCGTTTTGGCAGCATCCTAGCAGCATAAAAAAGTGCGGCTGAAAAGTGCGGCTGAGCCACCCTAAAAACAGCAAAAGTGCGGCTACAGCAGCCGCACTTTTAGGCACGTTGTAATAGTTTCTCCAATCACCGAAAACCCGCTTGAAGCTCTATTGGACAGATAAGGACAGCAAAAGCCACCCCTACCGATGGGTTGTACTTTGGCGGATGAGGCGTTGTTAGGGTTGAACAGTGTTTGAGTCGTCAGCCTGAACAAATCATGGATAACCCCCAACCGCCCAATCAATCAGTTGTTGAACTTAGAGCCATCAGACAGGAATTGGCAGCTCTCAGGAAGGATACAGCGGCACTGAATGAAGAAATGTCCTCTCTGCATCAGAGCGTTAAGAACAAAAAGACCTTAGCGATCTCTGACCAGGTTGCTAAAGGCGCTGTTATTGCTGGACTGTTTTGGATAGTGACGATCATGGTCTTACAAATAAGTAGGTCAACCCAATAAACCGTAAGATAGGAGGCAAGTAGCAATAGTTGAAAAGGTATGCCTGCTCCCCTAACAATCTCCTTAACTGAAGAAGAAGATCGCACCTTGCGAGAACTGAGCTATGCCAATGGCGTACC
>JACQYI010000014.1 GCA_016208305.1 Oscillatoriophycideae cyanobacterium NC_groundwater_1537_Pr4_S-0.65um_50_18
TGATTGAACCCGATAACTGCAATTTTGAGAGTGACAGGATTCATGATGTTATTCCAACTGCCGTTGATTTA
This sequence comes from Oscillatoriophycideae cyanobacterium NC_groundwater_1537_Pr4_S-0.65um_50_18, assembly GCA_016208305.1. Classification (GTDB taxonomy): domain Bacteria; phylum Cyanobacteriota; class Cyanobacteriia; order Elainellales; family Elainellaceae; genus Drouetiella. The sequence goes on from JACQYI010000014.1 coordinate 72, forward strand.
TCTGCGCGAACAGAGCACTTGTCTCAAATGAGTCTCAAAACTCTGATTTATTCTATTATTCGAGGTGCCCAAAAGAGTTTGGGGGCTGCGCAACGCTAGCCTCAGAGAAATCAATGGCGTTGCTGAAACGAAGGTTGAACGATGATGAGAGGGTATAAGCATGAGCATTTCATGCTTTCCTACGCTCTCACCATCCTTCTCTTTAGGGCACTCTCCCCTTGTGGGCGCTTGAGTCGTTAACGAGAAACGCGATGGAGCCACATGAAATTCATGGATTCGAGCGTCTGATCAGTTGACCGAGCATATCGATCCTGGGCTTCGCCGTAGGAGAAACTTTGGCAGCAGGAAGCGATCGCCCGGTTACTGTACTTCAGTTTTTCTCCAGAAACATCATTGAAATAGCCCCAAGGATACCACTCGCCCCACGGGTCATTCACATAGAAATTTTTAGCATCATATCCACGAATGACAATTACATGTCCAAAACCAGTAAAGTAACCGTGAACAATACAGGTCTGTCCTTTATCCAGAGCTAATCGAATATCTGACAAAGTAGCGTTGAGTAGCAGGTCATCCTTAATCCCATAAGATTCAATCAATTTCTTTAATCCTTCGGGTCTATGTCTGCTCCAATCATTTTGCGTGCATCGGTGATACATCTGGTCTTCAAGCTGTTTCTGGGAATCGTCCCCTCGAATTCCTAAATGATAGAGACACATCGCGACGCTAGTTACATTACAAGCTCCAGACGGATTAAACTTGTTATCGCGCTGAGAAAAGTAGGGAACTGCAATGTCTACAGGAGAAACTGCAATAGTCACAGGAGAAGCGGCAATAGTCATGTTCAAGCTCCAAAAAAATGGGTAGAAAGAGGGCAGAGCAGGGATCATAAACCCGCTAGGTTTACGCTTGCCTGACCGCTGCTGTTCCTTTCATTTCGTTGTAGTTATGGCAGTTTTGAACTGTCGCAGTTTGATAGGCAGTTTGAACCATTGATTCCCGCGTTAATTTTGAAACATGTTGTCAGCGGTCTGTTTTGAGCAATTGGGTTTATCTCAAGCTAGGAGCGATCGATCTAGTGTCTGCACGCTGCGGGCTTGCTTTATCGGACTGCATCAGTTCTAATAGCTGACATCTATTGATCCATGTCACCTGGTTAAATTCCTCGATCGAGCAATCTGTGAAAATCAGGAGGGAATATTGCTGATGAATGCTGCATCAAGATACTGGAACATTTGCCGAGTTAATCCTGCCGTAGAAAGGAAAGGATACGAATTTCGTTGGGTGCCGATCGCTCAGGCAGCATTTGAGCAAGTCCTGGAGGCATCTAAGGGTCAGAGTGATAGGGTGCAATCTGATCTGCTATCACGGTTTCAGGTTGAAGAGTCTTCTGTAGATCTGGCGGATCAGGCTCAGGCAGGTCTTTGTTTAAGGTGCTATGTCTCCGAACCCATTTTGCGAGCCTGTCAGCGCATCGACCACTTATTTAGCAGCAGACAATCTTTTACCTATCGAGATTTGCTGCCGTTTGTGCTAAACGATGATGGAGAAACGTTAGTTGTTTTAGATAGCGATTGTAAAACGCAATCCATTCTGGATCACAATCAACAGCCACAACCCACGGCCTATAAATTTTTTACAGTCGAAATTCTACGTTCGTTCCGGGCAAATTCTCAGTCAAGTATGAGCCTGGATAACTGGACTTATTTGCAAACTCGGCAACATCCCGAACTCAAAGCCTTTCTGTCAGAGTTTGGCTTTCAGAATTTGAGCGACTGGGCATGTTTGAATCAAGCAAGACCCGCACAACTAGCCTGTTTGACAGAGAGCGATCGACGAATAGTAGAAAGCTTTCATGCCGTCTACCGCCGCGATCGTCGTATGCAGCCAAGACAAACTGGCAGAGGCAAATGTCCTGAACCTTCACTAGCCCAACTGCAGGAAATGCTGGCAGAATTGCAGCAGCGAAAGATCACGATCACAACGCCAGCTGAACTGCTGAAAACCTTAAAGCAGATTGCTCAATCTTTGAGGCAGCTCGATGTCTGGAGTTCGCGTGAACCGCTGGAAATTCAGGTGGGGGAGGAAGGACAATCGATCGAGCGACCTGATTTAATCCAGGATTCTATAAGTGAATTGGATCTGGATCAGCAGGAATTTCTAGAGTTTTTTCATCAGCAGCTTGAACAATCCTTAACTCAGGCGATCGAGCAGGAGATTCAGAAAGCAGTGACTCGACTGCAACAAAGCAAGCGATATCATGCCTTTGCCGCCCAGTTCATTCCAGGGCTGATGCTTTACTATGAGCAGGGAATATCGCTGAAAGAAATTGCACCAGCTCTGGGAATGACAAGTAAGGATCAGGCAGGACGCATCCTGAATCTAGGCGCACTTCTCAGCACTATTCGCATCCACACGGTGCAGCAGCTTCTCGATCGGGTGCTGGCAAAAGCCCAGCAGAAAGGACTGGCGCAACCTCCGCTCCAACCAGACTATCTTCAAGCCATCCTAGAACAGGTAGAAGCCTTTGCCGATGCTGAAGTCTTTCGGGCAGCCGCAGCAGAAATCAGGGCAGGCAACAGCCGATCGATGGATAGCGTTTATGCTCAACAGCTCTGCCGTTATTTGAGGTTGCTAAATAACGGAACGACTGACCAATGAAATGCCTCGATTTAGCAGCGACTTTAGTTAAACAATTTTCCTATTCATATTTATAATCCCCACTAGGAGCATGTCATGAGCCGTTTCTTCACTCACACCCATTACCTAAACGATTTGCCGCTCTACTCAATCGACTTAGAGCCAGAAGACTTCGATTCTGGCAGGGCGATCAGCCAGTTGCCCATCAACGAATCTGGCCAGTGGCAAGCTTACCTGAATGCGATCGCTCTGTTTAGTTTCAGGCGATGGCTCGAAGCGCAGCTTCCCGATCGCTCCGTTCAACAAGATACTCATGCGATCGAATCGATGGGGCAACTAGAGGTTCATGGCTTTAAGCTTGGTTTAATTGCCGCTGAACATATTTTGGATGAAAAGGTTTATATTCCCCGACGAGCGATCGAACAAGTGCAGTCTCACTTCTATGTTTTGCTTGAAGTTTTAGAAGAGGAAGAACGCAGTCTCATCAAAGGTTTTTTGCGTCACGATCATTTAGTTGAAGCACTGAATCATCTGCCACAGAATCCTTCTGAATCGGAAGTTTATGCGCTGCCATTTTCAATGCTAAATGCTGAAGTCAATCATCTGCTTGCCTATTGTCGTTATCTTGCTCCGTCAGCTAGCTTTTCATCTAGTATGAGCGATCGCAACAGTCAAGCGATCGCGGATACCGTTGAACCGATTGTAAACTTTGGGCAAACCTCAAGAACAAAACTCAGCCAGTGGCTTGAGGGAATCCTGGATGAAGGCTGGCAGTTGATTGAAACGTTGATTAGCCCGGATGCGGCGCTGGCCTTTAATACAAGAAGTTCAGCGACAGGGACAAAGCGGGGAAAATTAATTGACTTAGGCATTCAACTGGGTGAACAGAAAGTGGCATTGCTCATCATCATCACGCCAGAAGTCGAAGATAAACTAGCTACTGTAATTCAGATTCATCCTACAGGTTCAGCGAAAGCTTTGCCGTCCTGTTTCAAACTCAGCCTCGTTTCTAAAACAGGACAAATTCTACGACAGGTTGAATCTAGGCAAAACGACAGCTACATCCAGCTTCCTATTTTAAGAGGAAAAATAGGGACACAGTTCAGCGTCCAACTGAGCTTAAATACGCTTACGCTTTTAGAAGAATTTGAACTGTAGAACCAACCCATTTGAGATTTGAGTTGGAGGCTGCAAGGTGCTTCAGCGTTAGCCTGACATAGAAGGGATAGACAAGCCTCGTGTAACAGCAAGCCGTTAAGTTCGGTTAGCCAAATCAGCAACGATCGCACCCAGTTGAACCAGGTCAAAGGGTTTAGCCATATGCCTTTGAAACCCAGCCTCAATCACCCGTTGGCGTTCTGCTTCACTGGTATAGCCCGTCAGTGCGATCGCCGGAATTTGGCCTCCATCTGCTGCACCGAGCGATCGCACCTGTTGAATCAAGGAGTAGCCATCTTCCTCAGGCAAACCAAGATCAGAAATCAGCACATCATATCGGTTGGGGCTTTCGCTGAGCGCAGCGATCGCGTCTCTCGCAGTCGTTACGGTCAACACCTCTGCTCCGTAACTTTCTAGCATCAGTCTCAAGGTTGCCAGCACATCGGCCTGATCGTCAACCACCAAAATCCGCAAGCCTTCTAGCGCAGGGGGATGCGGCGAAGCGTTCAAAGAAGTCTCGACAATCGGTGACGAGGTTGGGGGTGGGGCGTATAAAAACAACCGCACCGTCATAGTAGTACCTTGGCCTTCGCCCGGACTTTCGGCCTGCACAGTGCCACCATGCAGCTCGACAAGATGCCGCACGATCGCCAATCCCAATCCCAGCCCTTGATTGGTTTTGGTAGTGCTAGAATCGCCCTGATAAAATCGCTCAAAGATATGCGGCAATAGCTCTGCGGCAATACCTTTACCAGTATCACTGACTTGAACTTGCGCCTGGTTGCCCACCTGCGACAGCGTGATCTGCACACGGCCACCCGCAGGCGTAAACTTGATTGCGTTCGAGAGCAGATTCCACAGCACTTGCTGCAATCGGTTGGCATCCCCCAGCACGGTCAGCGAACTGAGCGATGATACCAACTGAATATTTTTTGCGACCGCCAATAAGTGAACGCTATCGAGAGCAGCTCGAACCAATAAGCCCAAGTCGATGGGGTGGCTATTCAATTGCAACTTGCCACTCGCAATCCGAGAGCCATCTAGAATATCTTCAATCAGATGGTTGAGTAGCTTACTGCTCTGCTCAATAGCGGCTAAGGCACGAGCGACGGTTGCCTCGTCGCAGGTACCGCTGCGGAGCAGTGGCACCCAGCCCAGCAGCGAGGTCAGCGGATTTCGCAGTTCATGAGACAGATTTGAGAGAAATTCATCTTTGGCACGATTAGCCGCTTCAGCCTGCTGGCGTGCCGTGCGCTCAGTCACATCGGAGATCGCTAGCAAAATCATGTCTGTGTTGTCTTCTCGGTGCAGTTTGCACGCATTGAGCAGCAGGTTTTTATGCCCAATCCGCTCAAAATCATGATTCACCTCAAGATCTTGCACCGCCAGATCATCCGCCAGAATACTGTTCAACATCGATCGCAATTCAGGAATATCCCACTGCCTATTGCCTAATTCAAACAGCAGCATATGAAGAGCTTCAGCTTCAGAAACCTGAAATGTCTCGTAAAACGATCGATTTGCGGCGTTCACCCGTAAATCAGCGTCTAGCACCACCAGCGGAATTTGCACCATTTCAACGATGGTTTCTGCATAATTGCGCGCGCGCTCTAGGCTGGTCGTGTAGCGTTTAAGGGTGTCAATATCTTGTAACACCAGCGTCACACCGTCAATTTGGTTTTCGGTGGTGCGATAGGGGCGAATGCGGAGGCTATACCAGTATCCGGCTTCTGTTTGGATCTCCTGCTCTTTGGTGTTGAGGGTTTCCAACACCTCCAAAATCATCGGTTCTAGCTGCGAAGCATCAAAATTGCCATGCAGGTCAGTGAAGGGGCGTCCGATATCGGTGGGGATAAAATTGAACAGTCGCTGAACGCTAGGTGTAAAGCGGCGAATCCTTAAGTCATTCGTCAGCATGACAATCGGGATATTAATGCTGGCGATAAAGTTATTGAGATCGTTATTGTCCCGATTTTGTTGCAGATTCCGACTCCGCAGTTCTTCATTGGTCGTCGAAAGTTCTTCATTGGTAGCTTGAATCTCTTCCTTCGCCGTTTGCAGTTCTTCATTCGTGCTTTGCAGTTCCTCATTGCTCGATAGGATCTCTTCATTCGCGATGCGCAAATTTTGGTTGAGTTGAGCTTGATCCTGAATCACCGCTTGCAGATGCGCTTGAGCCGAGAGTTCGCGTTGGGTGGCGGCAGACAGCGCCTGACGAAGCGTTACAAGCTCACGCGCTAAGTCCACTGGCTCCAAGTTTTCTCCGGTTGCAGGGCTGGTGTATGGGGCAGAAGCAGGAGCAGAGGGAGCGATAGGATTAAAAAGTACCAAAAAATAGAGGGCATTTGTCAGGGCTGGGCGAAAGGGCATCACCTCTAGATTCAGCCGCGATCGCGAAACCTCTCCACCCGCAAATCGCTCATCCAGTTCCATTTGAATATCTTCCTGCCGCACCAGCACGTTCTCTGTCTGAGCCTGATACAGGGCAGTGCGAAGGGGCATCACCAGCCCTTCACGAGCCATAGACAGCAGGTTTAGCTCTGTAGTGCTGGGAGTCAACTTCAGGTAAAGATCGAGATCTCCGCGCATCTGTAAGATCCGCATTTGTTCATCGACCACCACCGATAGCGGTATATAGCGATTGGCGATCAGTTGGTCAACTTCTCTGGCTAAATCAAAGAAAATGGAGCGGCTTTCGACACGCTGCGGATTAGGGAGACTGGGGACAATTGGAGAACTGGCTGCAAACGCAAATAAGGGATTCGATAAGCTCAATTTGCGGGCATAGATTTTGCAGGCTTCATCTACGGGCGTAAACAAATTTGAGGCAGCTTTGACGCTTTCTGCCGTACCTAATACCAAGTAACCCGTTAAGTTAAGACTGTAATGAAACAACGCCATGATGCGCTCTTGCAGGCGATCGGATAAATAAATCAGCACATTACGGCAGCTAATTAGATCGAGATTCGAGAACGGAGGATCACCGCCTAAGTTATGATGAGCAAACACACACAATTCGCGAATGGCACTGCTAATTTGATAGCCACCCTCCGCGTGGGTGACAAAAAATCGGCTTTTGCGCTCCGGTGAAACCCCTTCCATCTGGCTTTCGAGGTAAAACCCTGACCGGGCTTTGCTAATGGCAGATTCGCTGATGTCAGTGGCAAAGATCTGAATCGGCGGGACGGTGGCGCGATCGCTGAAGAACTCTACCAAGCAAATGGCGAGTGAGTAGACTTCTTCCCCAGTTGAGCAGCCCGCCACCCAAATCCGAATCGGCACATCGTTCGCTTTATTTTGGCTGATCCTAGGGAAAATCTGGGTCTTCAATTGCTCAAAGACCTGCGGATCGCGAAAGAAACTGGTTACATGGATGAGAATTTCTTCGTACAGCGCTTGAATTTCGTCCCTGTGCGTTTGCAAATATTGCGCGTATGCGGCCAGACTGTCCAGCTTGCACAGCAGCATCCGCCGCTGGATGCGGCGCTCTAGCGACGCCGGTTTGTATTGGGTAAAGTCAACGCCCGTTGTCGTGCGGAGCAGGGAAAAAATTCGGCTTAGTGGATCACCCGGTTTTGGCGGTGGCTCCTGGATGATCTGCAACGGCTCGGATTGCCCCAGTAAGGGGTTGCGACTGAGATTGCTCAGTTCTGTGGCAATGGCTTGCGGCGGCAACACAAAGTCCACATTGCCTGTTGCAACCGCCGTATTGGGCATACTGTTAAATTGTGCTGTTGCATCACATTCGGCAAAGGTGACACCCCCGGCAATCTTGACGGCTTTCACCCCTTGGGCACCGTCTCCATCCATCCCTGACAGCACAACGGCGATCGCTTTGTTGCCGCGATCGGTCGCTAACGACTCAAAAAAGATGTCAGCAGGTAAATATCTGCCGTCATTTTTCTGCCGGGGCACGAGCCGTAAAAAGCCATCTACCAGGGTCATTTGGGTATTGGGCGGAATCACATAGACTGCGTTTGGCTCAACCTGCATCTGGTCTTCCACCTGACGCACAGGCATGGCAGTCACTCTGCCCAAAATTTCCGATAGCAGGCTTTCATAGTCAGGCGACAAATGCTGAATGAGCACAAACGCCATGCCTGTATCCGTTGGCAAATGGCGGATCAGTTCTGTAAATGCCTCTAGCCCGCCCGCAGAAGCAGCAATTCCCACCACTGGAAAAGCGGCATCGGTGGGGGATAGCTGATTAGGCTCCGAGGCTGAATTGACGGGGAGTGAGGCGGATGAATCGTTGGGAGCAGGTAGCTCAGCAGACATAGATGGTTGCTAGACTTCGAGAGAAAAAGCACCAAGTCACGTCAATTTTAAGCCATAAAAATATAAGCTGCTCAATTCACTCCGCAACCTTACCAGTGGAAATTCGCGTCATTTTAGCCTTGTCTATCCAGTAGGTTAGGTTAGCGTCAGCGTTACCCCAAACGGCTAGACTCCTTCGTTATGGAAATGAAGGAAACTTAAAGAGTCGTTACAGATGCATGATGTTGCCATTGGCATAGCAGGCGCTGATTTGGGATCTACCTGGCATACGCTGCCAATAATTGTTCCGTAGTATAGGATTGCGCACCTATCTCAAAACGTTCGACATTAAAAATGCCTTGATTCCAGGAATTCGCGTTGCCCAAGGCATCCTGACGACCTGAAATCTGAATCCCCTTGCCTAAGGCTCTGATCTTCATACTGGCATTGTCAAGAAAGTCCAGATTCATCCGATCGTCTCCCGCCCCACCCTCAAGGGTTCCATTGCCAATTCCAGTATGGAAAAAATCTGACCCCTTGCCTCCGGTAATAAGGGCACTATCGATCGCCAAAGTTGTACCCGAAATGATGATGCGATCGTTTCCATCTCCACCGTCTACAACTGCATGGCGCACTCCATAACCTGCACTATTTCCTTTTCCAGTAATAGTTAGGAGATCATCTCCGTTACCCCCATTAACTGATCCGTTAGCGATGCCATAACCCGTTCCAATCTTTGTGCCTACAGCAGCCGTTGCAGAACCTTGACCTGTAATGTTCAAAGTATCGTTACCGTTGCCGCCATTAACTAAACTATCCGCAATGCCATAGCCCGTTGCGCGGATCGACAAGTCACCGCTGCCTGTTGCTTTTCCGGTGATGGTAATCCTGTCATCGCCATCATCTCCAGCCACTGCCGCTTGAGCAACCCCGTAGCCCGTTGCTGCGAAGGTCGAGGTAGAAACACTGCCGGAAGCATCGCCCGTAAGGGTCAGGACATCAGCACCGCTGCCGCCATCTGCTGAGCCTTGCAGGACTCCATAGGCGATCGCAGTCGGATTGCCGACAAAAGAATCTGCTTTGCCTGTCCCCATAACGGTAATCGTATCCTTGCCACTGCCCCCCTTCACCGACCCCTTCGAGATACCATAGCCGCTGCCCGTTCCCCCCGTGAATCCTGAGCCTGTGCCAGAGCCAGCGATCGTTAAGGTGTCATCCTCGCTGCCTGCATCAACTCTTCCCCTCAATAGCCCATAGCCCCTTCCTATCCCTGCACCCGCCCGTCCGCCCATCCCCAGCCCAGTTCCTTTCAGGGCAATTACATCGTTGCCGCTGCCCCCCTCTACCGAGCCGTCTGCAACACCATAGCCGACTGGCGTTTCACCGACCACCAACGTCAACCCTTGTCCAGAGCCAGCGATGGTTAGGCTGTCATTGCCACTGCCTCCATTGATGGCTCCGTTAGAGACTCCATAGCCAATCCCAGTTCCGCCGAAAGAGCCTTCTCCCCGACCTGTGCCCGTTAGGATCAAGGTATCATCGCCAAGCCCTGCCTCTACTGAGCTTTGATTAACCCCATAACCCATCCCCGTAGCAAAATTTGAGCCAGCGCCGTCGCCCGTAAGGGTAATCGCATCGTTGCCGCTGCCGCCGTCGATTGCCCCTTGAAAGACTCCAGAGCCACTCCCTTGTTCAGCAGGATTGCCAAATCCTCTACCAGAACCCGCAAGAGTGATGACATCATCGCCCTTCCCACCGTGAGCCGACCCACCAGAGAGTCCATAACCCGTCCCGGTGCCCACGGTTGCTGAGCCTTCACCCTTCAAGATCAGGATATCATTGCCATCGCCACCGTTCACCGCTGCCCGAAAAACCCCATAGCCCTTGGCGATCGTGCTTCCTGCATTGCTGGCTGAGCCAGTACCCGTAAGGGTAATTGCATCATCGCCACTCCCTCCATCGATCCATCCATCGATCGCCCCATAGCCATTCCCAATAACATGGGCTGCATCGCTGGCTGAGCCAATACCGCTAATTGTAAGGACATCGTTTCCACTTCCGGCGCTGATGGAGACTTGAGACAGTCCATAGCCCTCTCCCAAACGTCCTTTAGCGGTGCCAACAGCGATCAGCGTGTCATCACCTTCTCCAGCATCTATACGGGCAGACGAGATAGCAAATGCCTCTGCTTTGCCCCCTAATGAAGGATCAGAAGTGACGGTTGCGATCCCCTTAATTTGATCATTGCCGCCCAAAGCCTCGATCGCAGCCTTGACAATGGCAACTCCAGAAACATCGGCTGGAGGGCTAGTGAGTTCTATCGTTCCAGAAAATACATCGGCTTGATCCGTTCCCTTAAAAGCACCTGTTAGCTGAGGCATATTAACGTTCCTTTATGTATGCAAAAATTTATATAAATCGATTCAGAAATGCTGTCTTCTACAGAGTCAAGAATTTTTGAAGGCTGTCGATGGTGAAACTATAGAAAAACATCTTGAGGAACTTATGAGGACATCCGGTACTCTGGAAAGAATCAGGGAATCGAGCGATTACCTCAACACCTCATCTCTCTTCACGGGATTGCTCCAAGATGGCAAACGCTTCAACTGACATTATCATTATCGGTGCGGGCATCGCTGGACTGGCGGCGGGCTGCTACGCTCAGATGAATGGCTATCAAACCTGCATCTTTGAAATGCATACCCTCCCAGGCGGGCTATGTACCGCATGGCAACGGCAGGGATTTACCTTTGATGGGTGTATTCAGTATCTGTTTGGTTCTGGACAGGGGCAGCCTTTTTCTCGTCTTTGGGAAGAACTGGGCGTGATTCCGGGACAGCAGTTTGTTCACCACGATGAATTGATGCGAATTAGTGATCCGGGCGGCAAAACCCTGATTGTCTATAGCAACCCCGATCGCTTAGAACAGCATTTGATGGAGCTTTCGCCAGCGGATCATCGATTAATCAAAGATTTTTGCGCTGGGATTCGCACCTTTACGGGTTTTGATTTGTCACTGCTCCAGCAACAGCCAAAAGCACTCAGGACTCCAGCAGATTGGGGGCAATTGGGTCGGAAACTATTGCCCTTCGTCTGTCCCATGACGCGATGGGGAAATCTGTCGGCTCAAGAATTTGCCGATCGCTTCAAAGACCCATTTCTGCGTCGTGCGATTCTGCAAATGTTTGCCTGGAGCAGTATTCCGGTCATGGTGGGGATGTCTTTACTGGCGTATATGCAAACTCACAACGCCGGATTTCCGCTAGGGGGATCGTCAAAGTTTGCCCATCGGATCGCGCAGCGCTACCTGGAATTAGGCGGCACAATTCACTATGAGTCCCAAGTAGAGCGAGTGCTAATTGAAACCCGTCGGGCGATCGGCATTCGACTGTATAACAATGAGGAATATCGGGCTAATCGGGTGATTTCTGCCTGCGATGGGCACAGTACGCTTTTCGGGTTGCTCGGTCGTCAATATATACCCCGTCAGATGCAACGCTATTATGACGGTCGGTTGCCGATTCACGCCCAGATCCAGGTATCGATCGGAGTCAATCGCGATCTGTCGGGCGACCCCCACTGGGTCACCTACCTGCTGGATCAGCCTGTCGTGATTGCCGCTGAGCCACGGTTTGAGATTGGCGTCAAGCATTACTGCTTCGACCCTTCCTTGGCACCCGTCGGTAAATCTGTGCTGATTGTGATGCTGACGACGACTTATGACTACTGGCAACGGATCTATGGGCGATCGCTCTACGATACAGAACAGCTCCAGGAATCCAGCATTCTGATCGATCGCCTAGAGCAATTTTACCCCGGCCTTCAGGCAGATATGGAATTTGTCGATGTTGCCACACCCCTTAGCTATGAACGGTACACGGGCAACTGGCAGGGATCAAGCTGTGGCTGGCTCTTAACCAAGCAAACCTTGCCGCTGCTGATCCAAGGGATACCCAAAACTTTGCCTAAACTGCGGAATTTTTACATGGTTGGGCAGTGGGTAGAGCCGGGAGGAAGTGTTCCGGTAGTAGCGATGTCGGGACGCAATATCATTCAGCAGATTTGCGCTGAGGACAGGAAAACTTTTAGAGCCGTGAAAGATTAAAATCTATCATCCTTCCATCACCCTTAGGCTTCTCTCCGGGTCAATGCCTGAACTCATTCGCTTGTCTCAATACCAGCGAAACCTGAGTCTATCAGCCATTTTTTCTCGCGATCGCCCCAAAGACCGGGTGCATCTCGTCGTTAGGGGAGCAGATATTTTTAGGGATGAGAGAGTGGGATGATGGGACGAAAACCTCAAGCGACCTTGCCCCTTCAACCATATCTAAATACGTCTAGTATCCGGCGACGCAGCGGGTCAGAAATGCTGTTTGTGGCTTGGTAATCGGCTTGCGCTGAGGGGCTGGACAATGCTTCTACAACTTTATCTAATACATCAAACACTAAAGGAACGCCCAAGTGAAGCTGTTCTAGCGTATCTCGCTGAGCAAATACCTCCTGAGGTGTGCCCTCTAGCACGAGCTGTCCCTGGTTGAGAATAAAAATCCAGTCTGCCCAGAAGTAGGCCAGGTCTAGGTCGTGGGTTGCCATGACGATCGTCGTGCCTGTTGCCTGAATCTGCCGCAGCTTTGCCATTAGATCACGGCTCTGAAGCCGATCGAGATAGGCTGTGGGTTCATCGAGAAGCAATAGCTCTGGCTGAAGCACCATCACATCAGCCAAAGAAACCCGTTTTTTTTGCCCTAAGCTCAAGTGATGCACTGGACAGGCAGCTAGCTCAGATAAGTTAAATGCGGTGATGGCTTGCCCCACCCGCTGATTTACCTCTGATTCGGGTAAACCCAAGTTGCACAGCCCATAGGAAATATCTTCCTCAACCGTAGACGCAACTAACTGCTGCTCTGGATCTTGAAACACTAGCCCCACCTTTTGCCGCAAATTCATCAGAGAGTTGCGATCGTAGCGTAGGGGAGAGCCTTGCCAATGGACTGCACCGCTTTGAGGCTTATAGAGTCCGTTGGCCAAGAGAAACAGCGTCGTTTTGCCGCAGCCATTATGTCCTAGAAGCGCACAGCGTTTTCCTTTGGGAATGCGTAGCGTTAGGCTCTGGAGTGCAGGATGGGGGCTGCTGGGATAGGTGTAATCAACTTTCTCAAATTCGAGTAGCATAGTGCCATCCTGTGATCATCACCAAGCATGCGCAGCCTAACAGCGCTTCAAAGCTATACCGTTTAGACGAGCGATATTGCCGCGAGTGGCAAACGCGAAAGTCTCCGGTAAAACCGCGAGAGGTGAGAGTGAGTGAAACCTGACGATAATTTTCTACCGTCCGCCGGAGCAACTGCCCGATTAATAACCCTAGACTCTTAAGCCAGAGTTTGCGGGTGCGGTAGCCGCCGCGAGACTGTTGAGCAATCCAGAGCTGGTTTGCAGTCTGTAAGAGGACAAAGATAAACCGATACATCAGCATCATCAGTTCGGTGAGCAAGGCAGGACAGCCGATGCGCCGAAGGACATGCAAAATCTCGGTGAAGGGAATAGTCAAGATAATAAAGTATATGCAGGCCGTAGAGGCGATCGCCCTTGCCCCTAATTCTGTGGCTTGATGCATGCCCTGCTGGCTGAGGTAAATGTAGTAGCCTCCCCAAGCGAATCCTTGCCAAACATCGGCCTGTATTGCTTGCAGATGAGGGAGATCTACACCACTCACGACCAAAGCAGGCAAACTGGTAAGCCAAAATGCAGCCGGGATTGAGAGCAACCGCAAATAGACGGATGACGGAATGCCAGCATAGACCACCGTCCAAATGCTAATCCAAACTGCAATGAAAAGCTGTACCGGGACATAAGCCGCATAGGTGATCAGCAGCAAGGCGATCGCAAAGAGTAGCTTATGTTCGGGTGGCAATTGCCGCAGCCGACTGCCGTAAGCCAGGGTGTCAATTTGCAGCGACGACATCCTGCCTACGCTCCTGCGACGCTAGACGCTATAACAGTCGCCGTCGCCTCTAAATTCTCATCCTCTACAGGCAAATTGCCCAATAGAGCGGGGTGCTGACCAGAAGCACTAAGGGCGATCGCGCAATTCGGTTCATCAGCTCCCAAACGTTCCGCTGGCTGAATCGACCATGCGGCGGCTGCACTTTTAGGGAGAGCTTGCAACGGCCTTAGAAGCTGTTCACTACCGCTCACGCAAATCGCTCGCTGAGTCCGGTGGGCATCACAGCTTGTGTAGCCCCACATGACAGATTTCTGGTTCAATGCTCATCCCTCTCGCGTCTCTCCGATCGTCCCTTATATAGACCCAAAATATACCCCATTACCCCTGCGCCAATTCCAGCTTGAGCGGCAAATAGAAAAGTTTGCACTTCAGGCCCTGAGTCTTTGATCACAGGTTCAACCCAAGGCTTATAGTCTGGATGATCGGTTTCAATGGCAGTGATAAAGTGACCATCGGTTGCGCCAAACTCTCTGCCTTGAAGCACCAGTAAAGGCCCTAGGGCTAAAACGAGGATTCCTCCCATCAATAGCCAGTTGCTTGATAGTTTGCTCATGGTTTAATGCCCCTCAAAGACATTGAGCATTTGCAATTCCTGCTTTCCATGTTTTTGCAGCCAATTCCAAACGAGTACGGTTAGCAGACCTTCACAAAGGGCTAAGGGCACCTGAGTAATTGCAAAAATGCCGACAAACTTAAAAAGCGATGCTAAGAAACCACCCTGTAGCGCCGGAAATGCTAGGGAAAGCTGTACAGCCGTTGTTAAATAGGTGATCAAATCTGACAAGGTTGCAGCTAAAAAGATTGCAACAGCTTGATTCCCAAACCTTAGCATCAAATGGTAAATGCCGTAGGCCATAAAAGGCCCCACGATCGCCATAGAAAACATATTTGCGCCCAGCGTGGTCAACCCCCCATGCGCCAGCAAAACCGCTTGGAAAAGCAACACCAATCCGCCCAAAACAGACATGACGGAGGGGCCAAATAAAACCGCGCCCAATCCCGTTCCGGTTGGGTGAGAGCAACTGCCCGTAACTGAGGGAATTTTTAGAGCCGACAGCACAAAGGTAAAAGCGCCTGCCAGAGCCAGCAAGAGCTTTAATTCTGGCTTCTGCTGGGTGATGTGAGTTAGCGATCGCAGCCCCACTAAAAAGAATGGCAACGATACAGCCCACCAAAAAATGGCCCACTGCACGGGCAAAAATCCTTCTGCAATGTGCATGGCGTAGACAGGTGTCGCTGACCCAAGCAAAATATAGCAACTGAGGCTAGCCATGACTCCCAGGCTTAGCCATTTTCGATATCGTGTCTTCATCCTGTACCTCGCAGATAGTAAGACGTTGTTGTTTGCGACTGGCAGGCATTCTGGCTTTAGAGAACTTTAAGGTTGGAGATTCAAATTTTGAACTGGATGAACTCACTTAAAACTCAAACTCTCTTTTACAGTTGCGGGACAGCGGTAGAGTCACACTACACTTTCCCTGTTTCCTCCGACGGCTGCTCCCCGTCAGAACCAAGTCGTGGACTCAGAATACCAGATTGAGAGAAGATGTTGAAAGAATGTCTACAAAACATTTTGCTCCAAGCTTTACACTCAAAGCTTTTGCAGCATCTTCAGCACATATTGGTGATTCTGCGGCTTTCCTTAAAAGGGTTGAGCTGTAAGGTTTAGCCGAAGCTGCCCTATCCGATGATGGGGATAGTCAGGTGTTTACAATTAGCAATCAATTTTAAGAGTTTATGGTTTTCATCTGCACAGTTGTAGGCGGATTGAGCCACTGTCTACCCAAAATAAACGGCAGCAGTTTAGCAATATTTCTAGCATCGTCAATGCCTCGATGATGGGTTCCTTCTAGGTCAATCTCTGCCAGTTGCAAGGCTTCTGCCATACCGTAACGCTTGGGTAACTTCTGGGTTTTACTAAACAACTTCTTGAGATTGACGTGAGGATAGGCAATGGGAAAAGGAACGTCATGAAACTTACTGTCTTGCTTAAACTGATTGCGATCGAAATCTCCCCAGGAACCAAAAACAGCATTAGGGTAGGTTAAGAGCCATTCTTGCAAAAGACCGATCGCTTCCCCATAACCAGGAGCTTGATCAACCTGCATTTGGGTGATTGAAGTGAGGGATTGACAGAACTCGGTGAGCCGAGGAAAGCGAATGGGTTTGATAAAGGTTTGAAATTCATCAAGGATGGTCAAGCTTTGAGCTTCAACCATAACCGCTCCAATCTCTATGATTTCCATCTCATGTCGTTGGATGGTTTCTTGGTTGCAGCAAGTTGCTTCCAGATCGAGTACCAAATAATAATCATATTTTTCTAATTTCATCTGTTTCTCTCTTTTACTCAGATTCATCCAGAAAAGTTTACGAGCTTTTGCAGAAAGTATTGATCTAAGGATTTTTGTGGTACTTGCTTTGTTCTTATCACAAAAATCTTTAGCTAGAAATCCCCCTTTCGGACGTAAACTTTTGCATCACTGCTTGCCGCATGACATCAACAGGTCTCCGTTGGAATCAGTGAGTATTCATGCCAGTCGCAAACAGGGCGATAGCCAATTTGGTGATAGATATGATTAGAGATGGGATTGGCTAAATCTGTAAACAAGAAACATCGATCGCATCCCTGATCTAAGAGTTTCTGGCTCAGAACGGCAACACAGGCCGTTGCATACCTTTTGCAGCGATATGCAGGTGGCGTATAGACCGGAGCGATCCGAGCCACGGTTTGAGAAAACAGTCTGCCGCCAGCCATTGAAACAGGAACGCCGTCTTCCCACAGATAAATGCTCTGTTGATTCAACCGCATATCGACTATGCGTTCTGCCTCATGACTCACCGCCATGCCAATTTCAGCATTAAATGCCCTAAACCAGTCGATCAGCAAGGCACGATCGCTTTCCACTGCCAGCCTCAGAAAACCATCAGGCGTTGCCACAGGTTTTACCTCCGTGAGCTGATGCAGCCTCATTTCGATCTCTCGGTGATAGGGCTGCCCAGTCACAGTCTGCCAAGCTTGCACAAAGGCTTCTGCCTCGGCTACCAGGCCGCTCACCCCCGGTAGCTGCGATCGTTGCAAATCTTGAGCAATCAACTTCAGCGCGTTTAAGTCTTTCACTTTGGATAGCAGCAGTTTGTGGGGAGGCGTGCGAATGGCGATCGCTAGAATGTTGCCTTCTGCTTGAACAAAAGCCAGATAGGGTTGCTCAGAATAACGTTCTGGGTAATGCAGCAGGGTCTGTAAAACGCTAATCAGCACATTATGCTCTGCTTCATCTTGCATCAGATAATTCTGAGTCTGCTGCCAAAATTCTTTGATGTCATTCAATTGGTGTAACTGCATCACTGACCTCATCACAGCTATGTCCACTCTCAGGAATTGCGATCGCGGCCTCAGGAGATTCCACTAACCTGGGTGCCTGCTGTTTATCCCACAGGGGAATAGGTTTCCCTGGAACAGATCGGGATAGGGTGAATCGTAGGCAGCTCGTTCATGGTGTTTATGAAGGCTTAAGCCGTTCACTACAGCCTTTCTTGATAACACAATATTGATCTCAATGTCATCTCATCGGGTACAGTTCATCGGGTACTGTAAACCTTTGCTTTGTTCTCTCTCTAGCATTCCTATTGCAACAAATAATATGCAATGCTTGAAATAAATACATGAGGAGAGAAGCGAATGGGGATCAGGCGATCGCTCTCCACCCGTTGGAAGCAAGCAGGCTATCCTCTCATCTTATTTATTTTGGCTTGCTATCTGACGATCGGCTTGCCGCTTGCTCAAGCTCAGCTTTCTATGCCTCGCGCTGTCGCTCAGCAGCAGGATGAGTCAGAAGCTTTAACCACAGAGGCTTTGATTACAGAGGCTTTGACCACAGGGCAGACGCTTTATCAGGCAGGGCGATTTCATGAGGCAGCCCAGATCTGGCAGAAAGCCGCAGCACGTTACGAGGCGCAAGGGGATAGGCTGCATCAGGCGATTGCTCTCAGCTATCTGTCTTTAGCCCAGCAGAGGTTAGGAAAATGGGCAGATGCAACAACAGCCGTAAACGATAGCTTAACGTTATTAACCTCATTCGCCCCAGTTGACCCTCGATCGCCCATTCTTATCCAGGCTCTAGCTCAGACGCTCAACGGACGTGGACAACTAGAATTTGCTCAGGGAAAAGCAGAACAGGCCGTTGCGACCTGGCAGCAAGCTACAGTGCATTATCGGCAGTTGGGCGATCGGGATGGCATCATCGGCAGTTTAACCAACCAGGTTCAAGCATTAGAGGCGTTGGGGCTATATCGTCGAGCTTGTGATACGGCGTTTGAAGCACTGGATATTGCTAGCTCCTGTGAGATCGAGAACGCGGCTGCTATGACGTTGGCAATCTCTCAAGTTTTAGGTGCCTTAGATACTTCAAATCAGGCTCATCGGCAGGATTGTCAGGGTTTTGCTGTGGAGAGGCTAGATCAATCTACCTGCGTCAGTTCGGTTCAGCTTTTGGCATTGCGGAGTCTGGGGCAAGTCTTGCGGCTAGTCGGCTACCTGCCTCAATCGCAGCATGTCCTGCAACAAACTTTAGAGCAAGCGAAACTCTTGCAGGCAGCACCCGAAATCAGCGCGACGCTGCTGAGTCTGGCGAATACAGAACGCGCCCTCTACGCACAAGCCAAAGATCTGGCCGATCGCACCGGATTGAGAAATGCGGGGCGAGGAGCACAGCGCCAGCAGGATAAAACTGTAGACTTGGCGCACCAAGCCTTGGCGCACTACCAAGAGGCGATCGCGGCGGCGGCAGTTCTACCCAATCGTGCCCTTCAAATCCAAGCTCAGTTGCCGCTGCTTAGCCTGTTGATTGATTTGCAGCAGTGGCTCAATCCTGAATCCCATTCTGAACTTAGTGCCACTGAAGGTTTGCAGCCGCAGATTCAAGCACAGCTCAATGCCCTTACGGAGTCACTCACCGATCTACCCGCCGATCGCACAGCAGTCTATGTTCGGGTCGGTTTGGCGCAAAGCTTGATGCGGCTCCATTCAATTCGAGCAAACTCGCCTTGGTTCACAAGCCAAATCGAGGGCGATCGCATCGCAGTAGTTCCCCTGCTCACCGTAGCGCTTCAGCAGGCCAAAACGCTGCAAGACAAGCGCGCAGAGTCCTATGTGTTGGGGACGTTGGGACATTGGTACGAGCAGGCCGCTACGCAAGCGGAGCAGGTGAGGGCACAACAGCTCACCCAGTCTGCCTTGGGGCTGGCGCAGGCAACACAGGCTTGGGAAATTGCCTATCAGTGGCAATGGCAGCTTGGACGAATTTACACCCAACAGCGCCAGCCTGAATTGGCGATCGCTCACTATACCGCTGCCCTAGAAACCCTGAAATCGGTGCGAGCTGATTTACGGGCGATCGATGCCGAAGTCCAATTTTCGTTTCGGGATGCGGTGGAGCCAGTCTATCGGGAGCTAGTAGAGTTGCGATTAAGCGCCGGAAATGCCGCCCAAAAGCCGCTAACTCAGAATGACCTGAGACAAATCGTGCGAGAAATTGATGCGCTTCAGGTGAGCGAATTAGAGAATTTCCTCCGCTGTAATTTGACTCAGCCGATCGAACTGGATGCCACCCAGATTGATCCGACTGCCGCCGTGATTTATCCAATTCTGCTGGACAATCAGATGGCGATCGTATTGCGGCTGCCGCAGCCGGAAAATCAGCCGGAAAACCCATTAGAGACACAGTCGCTATACCTCCATTCTGTGCCGTTGCCGCGCAGCACCATTGAACCTGTCCTAGCGTCGCTACGGCAAGAGCTAGAGCGTCCCTACCTCGCGGCTGAGGCTTTAGCAGCTTCGCAGCAGGTTTATGATTGGCTGATTCGATCGTTTCAGCCCACCCTAGCCGCCCATCAGATCAAAACTCTGGTGTTTGTATTAGATGGTGTTCTGCGCAACATTCCTATGGCGGCATTGCATGATGGAGAGCACTTTTTGGTCGAACAGTATGCGATCGCCCTGATGCCAGGATTACAGCTCATTCCGCCCACCCATCATCAGCGTAGACCTCTGAGTGCGCTCACCTTTGGACTCTCCGAAACGCGCCCCAATTTCCCGCCGCATGAAAACTTTTCGGCATTGGCGAACGTCGAAACCGAGATTGAAATGATTCAAGCACAGATTCCAAGTCGAACGGTGCTGAATCAAAAATTTACCAGCTCAGCCTTGCAAGAGTTGCTGCAAAAGCTACCCGTTCCGATCGTGCATGTAGCAACGCATGGTCAATTCAGCTCGATTCCCGAAGAAACATTTATTTTAACCTGGGACGAACGCATTGATATGAATCAGTTGAGTACTCTGCTTCAGAACCGTAGCGAAACCACTTCAAATCCGATCGAGCTACTGATTTTGAGTGCTTGCAAAACAGCCGATGGCGATAGCCGAGCCACCTTAGGGTTGGCAGGTGTAGCCGTGCAGTCGGGTGCCCGTAGCACGATCGCCTCGCTTTGGTCGATCGATGATTTAGCAACCGCTGATCTGATGGGGCAGTTCTATCGAGAGTTTATTGGCAAAGCCGAAGATCCAGCAGTGACCAAAGCTGAAGCTCTCCGGCGCGCTCAGGTGGCTCTGCTTAAAACGAACGGTTATCAAGCGCCGCTGTTTTGGGCTGCCTATGTGCTGGTGGGAGACTGGCTCTGATTCACTCCGTAGCATTCACACTGCCGCAGCAGTTCAAGATCGGCTCATCGGCAATCGCTCCCAGCCCCACCGAGTCTAATAAATTCGACCAGCTAGACTCAGGGACTTGAGGCGTGGCTGCGATCGCCGCTAATGCAGCCAGCCGATCGTGCCAGAGATTGTGCTCGACGTATAGCGCCAGTCGATCGGCTTCAGATGTCGCCTCTGCAAGCTGGTGGCGCAGTGTAATATCAGGCTGTATCCGCTGGATCAAGCCTTCAACTTTAGGATTTTGAGAGGGGCTATGCGGATTGAGCCAGACCGAAAAGATCCAGCGATACGGCTGGTTGACGGGCAGCGATCGGCGTAGCGTGACAGAAATGATGCCAGACTCTGCGGGCAGCGTGATGCGTTCGGTCTGGATGGGCTGCTGGCGATCGTCCAAGATGACCAATTCGGCGGTGGGCTGAGCCGAGGAGCGATCCGGGGAGAGCTGAGGCACATAAACCCAGAAAGACGGAAACTCGCTTAACGTGAGGGCAAGTACCGAACGGGACTCAGTGCTACAGGTCGCTGCTGGATCAACGGCTCCCGTTCCTGGGACGATCGCAATCAGTTGATCCAGACAAGGCCCGCGTGAGCCACCCGAAATGCGGCTGGGGGGTCGATTTGTCCCTGCAAAGTCTGCGGGGGAAGCGCTGAGGAAATATACGTGACTCAGAGGTAAATCATAGGGGGAAGATTCAGGCAGCAAAGCGGAAGCCCTGGCTGAGAATGGAGCGATCGCCAGGCTGAGAATAACAAAGCTATAGGGGAGGAATGCGGCAAGAGACATGATGCGTTCCAATATTAAACTGGATTATACAGGGGGTTTACAAGGTTGCGGAAACAGATTCCGGGCTGTTTTTTCAATAGACTATCCTCAATGTCGATCGCGTTCAACCCAACTATAGAACGCCAGAAGAGAACCGCCCCAGGAAGCCATAAACGCCAGTGCTACTGGAATCAGCGGCAGCCAAACCCCCGATAGCAAGCTGATTGCACAAAGGCCATACAGCCCGCCGATCGCACCTAGCAATCCGGCTAGACTGGCGATCGCTGTCCATCCCGGCTGAGCGATCGGCGTTCGCAAGGCATTTCCTCTCAAGAAAGCCCCACGTAGCGAAAATCCCCCGACCCAGCCCATCAGCCCACCCCCCAGCGACCAAGCACTGACCCAGAACCACTCTACCCATTCAGGAAACCATCCGATCCAAGGGCGGCGATCGAGCACAGCGCTAATAATCTGGCTAATCATATGAGCCTGAACGACAACCCCTGGCGTTTTGACAGGAAGGCTTCCCTGGCTGTAGGGAGTCAGGTGTGAATCTTTAATATCGGCTGTGCCAATCAGCACGATGCGATCGCGCACCCAGGCGGGCAGTTGGCGATCGACTGTGCCGTTGAGTAAATCGGTGAGCGAAACCTGGCGCAGCTCAGGCGATCGGTAGTTCACCAGAATTTGATAGCCTGCAACTTCGCTGGGGGGCAGCTGGTAGCCGCCTGCATCAGCCGTGAGTTGAGGAATCACGACCGAGCCAAGCTGCATCTCGCCCCTGGCGCTTTTTTGCAGCGTTAGACCGCGCTGCTCCAAATAGCTCAAGGCGATGCCCAGACTCAAAGATTGGCTGGTGGGGCATTCTGGTACGGCAGGCGCAGCCAGAAGCTGCCGCCGAATGACATACTGTGGGTCAAGGGGAAAGTCGCTAAATCCCAGGCGATCGGCGGCAAACTCTGGAGGAGCCGGAATGCCGACAGGCCGACCGATCGTTTCTCCCAACTCGCAGGTTGCCAGCAGCGGCATTTCAGCCAAGAGGGGACTCAGCTCTGGCGCAAACTGAAAATCATGGAAGATATCTAAGCCGATGACGCTGGGCTGGTGCGGCGCTAGCTTTTGCAGCAGCAGCAGCAATGCCTGATCCGACAGCGAACCCTGCCGCTTCATGCCCAGCCGATTCTGGTATTGAAGATCAGCCTCGCTGACGGTGACAATCAAAATCCGATCATCGATCGGCTCCGGTGGCCGTCCCCGCATCAGGTGATCAAAAGCCTGTAGCTCCCAAGCCTGAAAACCGCCGAGCGATCGCACTCCCAACACTGCTATAGCCACGGCTGCGCTCGTCAAGAGTGCCGTGTGGCGAGGCGGCGAGCCTTCGGCGGGCAACTCCGCCAGCTGACGCGCCACCCATTTTTGACTAAACACCGATTGATAGACGCGATTGAAGACCTGCAAACGGCTACCTTGCTGCGTCACTAGTCCAGAGAGGCGTAGCGCTAAGTGATCGGGCGATCGCGCCGCAGACAGACTGCCCCGTCGCAGCAGCTGCTGATAGAGTTTTAGGAGCCGACGACGATGGCGGTGCCGCAAGATGCGATCGCGAATCGTGCGCAGATGCTCTGGTTCATCTTGGGCTTCCCAATGGTCGATCAGGTGCGATCGCACCAGTTGTTCAATTTGCTGAACTTCGGTGCCAGCCGTTATGAATCCGTCACGGGTAGCTACCAGCCAGCAGAGCTTCTGGGTAAGAAACGGCTGTCCGCCCGTCCAGTCTAGAATGGCTTGCAAAACGACCTGTGGCTGGGCGGCTTTCGGCTGCAAGCCTTCTGCCAGAAAGGTGCTTTCCTGGGGTTGAAAGCCCTGAAGCTGAATAAACCGCCCGATGTTAAACGGCGTCGCATGGGGAGATTGAATCAGATCTGAGGGGGCAGCCACGCCGAGCAGCACGAAAGAAAGGCGGCGATAGGCAGGACGGTGCGATCGCTGCTCATAGCAATGGCGGATCAGGCCAAAAAACTCATCGGTCGGAAAGTTCAAGCCCAGCAAGCTGTCTACTTCATCGATAAAAATCACCAGCTTTTGCGGAATTTGTACCAGCAGCACTTGCTCGATAAATTCTTTGAGCCGCTGCACAGGCGACAGATCAGCCCTTTCTTGCAGCCAGGTTCGTCGACGCAGGCTCAGTTCAAAGCCGCTGATCAGCTCTTGAATAATGCCGCCATACCACTGGGCTACTGTAATCTGCTGGCTGCCAATTCCCGACAGCTCAACTTCGGCGCAGGCAATTCCCGCTTGCGTCAGTCGGTTCATGGTGCGAACCCGCAGCGAAGATTTGCCCATCTGCCGGGAATTCAGCACATAGCAATATTCGCCCGCAAGCAGCGCTTCGTAAAGGGCTTGATCCGCCTGCCGAATCACATAGGAGCGGGCATCGGCAGGTAAACTCCCACCCATCTGATAAGGATGAATTGAGGGTGTGCTCATGTGGGGTTGCTCCCATCTGAGGCGCGCCAATGCGTCTGAAAATACAGCCGATACAGGGCACAGCGCGGCGCGGCTTGATTGCCCACCAATTTCACCAGTCCCAGGCTTTGCAGTTGATACGCTTGGGTTGGCTCTAACTGCACCGGGCGATCGGACAGCATTACGGCTTTGAGAGCGGCTGTGAGCTGCGGCTGCGACGACAGCGTTAGCCAATGATCGCGGAGATGGTGCGCGTAGATGCCAGCATCGGTAGGGGCTGCGGCTAGAAATTGCGCCAGCGATCGCTCTGGATGGGTCTTGATCGCCTCAAAAGCCTGCTCTAGCAGATAAGGATGCCCACCCACCAAATCAATCAGCGGCAGGATTAGCGCCTGATCGGCGGCCAACCCATGCTGCTGGGCAAACGATCGAACTTGGTCTTGGGTAAATTCGGGTAACTCGATGGGTGTCCCAACATTAAACGGCGACTGATGTAAATTCAGCCGAATATAGACATCGGTAGAATGCACAATGACCAGACGGAGCTGTTTCCAGATCGGCCGACTGCGAGCTTTTTCGTACCAGGAGCGCAGCAAGCCAAAGACATCTTCGTAAATTTCTGGATACGGAAACAGGATATCGACTTTATCTAAACAGATGACTAGTGGCCGATCAGATTGCCTGAGCACATACTCTTCTAAGTAGGTGGTGCAGCTGACTTTACTGCCCATCCCCGCCTCATCCCAATACTGCTCAAGCTGATGAGGCAAGCCCAACTCGCGGCTTAGGTTCAGGCAAAACCACCGCAAAAACTTATCGAGATCGGTGAAGTGAATCTGGCGATCGGCCAGTTCAAAGCTTAAACTAACTGTTCGATAGTTCTGGACAGCCAGTTGAGCCAGCAGCCGATTCAGCAAACAGGTTTTACCCATCAGCGTTGGGGCTTTGATCCGCACCAGGGCCCCAGGTTGCAGCAGCGTTTCATAACACAAGGATTCGATCGGCGGCCGCTCAATATAGCAATCCTCGGTATAGTCGTTTTGGATATCATCATGCTGAATCTGCCGATCGCCAATCGGGGCTGGCTTGGCGGCAGCAAGGCGATCGCGATCCAGAGCTTGCCCTTGCCAGTATCGTTTCAATGCTTCTTTGAAATTACTTTTTCTAACCCGTTCTCCCAAGGCTTCGCTCAGCTCTTTCCAGAGTTTGGGGGCAACGTCTTGGCTAATGTAGCTAGTCGCATACTGATGCTTGGCGGCAATTTGATCGTACTCTTCGCGGTTCCAGGCTCCTTCTAAAATCAGAATTTCTATATCGTTGAGGTTTCTGCCTGCTTTTTCTGAGAGCGATCGATTGGCGGCTTTGATCAGCTCTTTTAGATCAAAACTCATGATTTTATTCTCCAAGTCTACAACGTCCAGAGCCTAGCGATGCGCTGCAATCTTTAGCCTTGCAATCTTCAGCCTTGCAATCTATAGCCAAGGATACTCTCAATTTCAGCAATTTTTTCTAGCTTGATAATCCCCTGAATTAACCTGAATTAACCTCAATTGTGACATTGTAGGTTTCCTTTGAGACTCCCGACTTTAACTCAACTCTGCGATCGCTCCATTAGCCATACTTGCGAATGTAAGACCCATTCATCCACCAATATTGAAATAGGAGTTCTCAAATGGGACAGTACATTGGCAACAACAGCAACAACGTTTTTCGAGCTTACAAAGAGCGGGGCGGCTTTACGGATTTCTTCAGAAAAGTCTGGAAGCCTTGGACGATCGTCGGTAATGGCGGCAACGATAACCTCACGGGGGGTGAAAAGAACGACCAAATGTATGGTGGCGACGGCATCGATACACTCTACGGCTTGGGCGGTGACGACTACCTCAGCGGCGGTGCTGGAGTAGATTACCTCTTTGGCGGTGAAGGAAATGACCGGATTAGTGCTGGCGAAGGCGACGACCAACTCTTTGGCGGTAACGGCAACGACTTTATGGGTGGCGGTGCCGACGGTAACGATTATCTGTTTGGGGAGGCAGGCAATGATGCCATGTTTGGCGTAACCGGAAACGACTATCTCAACGGCGGCTCTGGCAGCGACCAAGTCTTTGGTGAAAGTGGCAACGATACGCTGTCTGGTTATGGGTTCACGACAGGCGAACTCGATACGCTAACGGGGGGTAGCGGCACAGATAAGTTCATCCTAGGGGATTATTTTGGCGATGCTTATTACCTTGGGTCAGGACATGCCTTAATTGCTGACTTTAACCGCTTTGAAGGCGACAAAATTCAAATTCATGGGCCAATTTCTGACTATGTGCTAGTTGATTCACTGGATATGACTGGAAACGGTACCCGTGATACCGGCATTTATAAGAATAGTGACCTGATTGGAATTGTCGAAAACAGATTCGGTATGAGTAAGGCGATCGATTTTATCTCTGCTCCGCCAGTCATTATTACCTGAAGAAATCCCATATGAGATGTTGTGCTGCGCCCAAGGGGGTACAACATCTCACGCTTAGGCCCCTTACAAAATTAAAACCAGGAATTTTTTGAGAGCGTGCGGCTCTGGCACACGCTCTCAAAAAGTTTTTCAAGTTATGTCTGTGGAGATCTTTAGGAGCAGGAATGAAGCAAAACCCAATAGTTTTCGAAAGTGCCGCGCTTCTCAAAAACTATGACAGGTCAATGCGTTGGCGATCCTTCAGAACAATACAGAATGCTAAGTTTTAAGGGGAAACTCCGTAAGGCTTAGCCATTATTCGGTATATCTAATAAATAACCTGGCAATCTTGAAGAAGGTATGGATGGAATATTTTTTGTTGGAGTGCGCTCCATGTGTCTGGCATTCTAAAAAATATTCAGTACAAAAAATATTCAACCGCTGGGTTAACAGAGACCTGCTAATACTGTCCCATTACAAGAACAATGCCTACAGTCCGCACCAACAAAAATAGACGCAGAGCAACCACCAACGGCAACGGTGAGATTGAGGGAATTATTTTTGGCTCAGAGTGGACACAAGAAGAAAGCAGCCAGTTTAGCATTGATATTACCTTTGCTCCCGGAGAAAGCAGCCGATCGCTCAGTTTGACCATTCCAGACGACAAGATTTTTGACGGTAATCGGGCGATCGTGATCACGATCGACGAAGATGCGCCATTTGGCTTTAGCCAGGAGGTTTACGTCTTTAGTGAAGACCGCAGACTGAACGAAAATCCGGCACTGCTGCTGAGCGATCCAGATGGCAATCTCGCATCTGACACCAGCGTTGATCCAGTTGCTATCAGCCTGACGCTAACTCCTGATAGCCCCATTCGCGCCACAACGCTGATCATTGAAGACGATCAACGCCGCGGTCGCATCCTCAAAGGCAGTGCCAACAATGATAACCTGACGGTT
The DNA here is from genome assembly GCA_016208305.1 of Oscillatoriophycideae cyanobacterium NC_groundwater_1537_Pr4_S-0.65um_50_18. Taxonomy (GTDB): domain Bacteria; phylum Cyanobacteriota; class Cyanobacteriia; order Elainellales; family Elainellaceae; genus Drouetiella. The sequence continues at coordinate 27,468 of JACQYI010000014.1, forward strand.
CCAGACGATACGACCGTCAGCAGTCCCCGCTTTAGCGGCTACGGCTATGCCATTTATGGAGAGGCAGGTCATGACACGCTCACCAGTCGCGGCGGGGCGGATAACCTGCATGGCGGACAGGGGAGCGATCGGCTGCACAGCGGTGATAATAACGATTTTCTGGCGGGCAATTCGGGCAACGATGTGCTGCGTGGCGAAGCAGACAATGATGTGCTAGATGGCGGCAGAGGCGACGATCGCCTTGAGGGGGGTTCTGGCTCTGATAGTCTGTTTGGCTGGAGCGGCAACGATGTCTTGTATGGCGAAGCGGGCAGCGACAGTCTCTCTGGCGAAGCGGGTCGCGACTACCTCTCTGGCGGTGATGATTTCGATACGCTGGAAGGTGGTTCTGGAGCCGATCGCTTTGATTTTTATAACCCCGCCGATCGGGTCGATGAAGTGACCGATTTCAACCCCGTCGAGGGAGATAAAATCGGCCTCTACATTGGCTCAGGTGCGTTCAAAGCGGCTGGACTCTCGGCCTCATTTCAGCCAGCCCAGTTTCGGTTGGGCAAGGTTGCCACGACTGCAAGCCATCGTCTGATCTACGATCGCGCTACGGGCGACCTCTTTTTTGATGCCGATGGGACAGGGGCAGCGCTGCCCATAGCCATCGCAACGCTTGCAACTCAACCGACTCTCTCATCTACCGACATTCGCACCTTTGGCGAAGACGATCGAACACCGCCCCCCGGCTCTGATCCGCCGGATGGGAGTCCACCGGATACACCGGGAAACGGCGATCCGGATAGCAATGACCCTAATAACAATGACCCCAATAGCGGCGATCCAGACACCCAAGAGGCAGATATTCTCACGGGTTCGCGCCGGAATGATCGACTCGTTGGCCATTCGGGTCACGATCGGTTAGACGGCAAGGCAGGCAATGATCTGTTGAAAGGGCAAGCGGGAAATGATCTGCTGATAGGCGGATTGGGCAGCGATCGCTATCTGGGAGGGCGAGGCCGGGATATTTTTGCGATCGAGAAAGGGATCGGCACAGATACGATTCTTGACTTCAAAGATCGACAAGATAAATTAGGGTTAGGCAAAGGGATTAAGTTTCGGAGGTTGACGATCGAATCGCAGGGAAGACAAACTTTGATTAGCTTAGGGAATGATTCGTTAGCTTTGCTAAAAGGCGTTAAGGCAAGCCAGATTACGCTAGCGGATATTGCCTCAATCCCTCCTCTATGACCCCAGCTAGCGACTAGAAGTGGTGACTCGCTGGCGCAGGACATCTAACAGGCTAGAAATCTATTCACCTTGTTTTCGTCAGCTTCTTAACCTAGAACAGTGCCTCATTCAAAAAGTGGGAAATCTCGGCTCTTGCAATTTAACCCTCAGACCCGTTTTTCAGGATTGTTGGGGCGCGGATGGCCTGGTCTCAGGACTTGTCTCAGCATTGCTTGCCTCGGCGCTGCTTTCAGCGTTTGCATGGGCAATCTCGCTTTGGCTCAAGTTACCCCAGATGCCACCTTGCCTCGGCGCAGTATCACACAGTCTAGAAACAGAACGATCGTAATTACAGGCGGAACGCAGGTCGGCACCAATCTCTTTCACAGCTTTCAGCAGTTCTCTGTTCCGGTAAATAGAACGGCTTCATTTCAATCGCTCGATCCGGGAACGGACAATATCCTTGTGCGGGTCACAGGTCGTTCTGCCTCTCAGATTAATGGCGCGATCGAAGCATTGCAGCTTGATGGCAGTTTAAGTTCTGCAAATTTATTTCTGCTCAATCCTAACGGCATCACCTTCGGTTCAGAGGCTTCACTGAATCTGGGTGGCTCTTTTTTCGCCACAACCGCCGATCGCCTCAACTTCGCTGACAATACCGCCTTCAGTGCCGTCAATCCGTCGTCATTGCTCACGGTGAGCGTTCCCGTAGGGCTACAGTTTGGGCGATCGCCCGCAGGAATTCGAGCCGAAGCAGGGGCAAATCTGACGTTAGAAACGCCGGATTCGCCTGTTATTGGCGGGTTACAGGTTCCAGAGGGCAAAACGCTAGCGCTGATTGGCGGCAGGGTCACGCTGCGATCGGCACTGCTTAGAGCCACGGCTGGGCGAATTGAACTGGGGGCGATAGGTCTGACAGACGGATCTGCGCAAGTCAGCCTCAATCCATCTGCATCAGGCTGGCGGCTAGGCTATGGGCAGGTGGAGCGTTTTGACACCCTCACGCTCACAGGTGGGACGCTGGTCAGCGCCAGCGGCAATGGGGCAGGCAGTATTCAGATGCAAGGCGATCGCGTAGATATCACCGATGCGTTTGTCATTGCCAACACCCTGGGCAATGCCGATGGCGGCAAGATTCAAATTCGCGCTGAGGATCTGCGAATCAATGGCGGGGCGATCGTTGGTTCTTTGTCCGCAGGAAGCGGTCAAACCGCATCCATTCAAATTGCTACCGATCGCCTGCGGATGCAAGATGGCGGGCAGGTGGCGATTGTCGCTTATGGCACAGGACAGGGAAGAGACTTGACTGTAACCGCAACAGACTCAGTCACCGTGACAGGGGGCACGATTGCCGCTCAGATTTGGGAACCTAGCGGCTTAATTAACCAAGTTGCCGAAACGGCTACAGCCCCAGGCGGTAATCTGCGCATCACCACTCCTAGCCTCAGCATTTTGAACGGTGCCCAGATCAATACCACCACTTTTGGCGCGGGCAATGCTGGAGCGATCGAGGTTCGTGCCAGTACGATCGCGCTAGATGGGGTGGCGCTTCAGAGCAATGGGCGGCTGTTTGCGCCGCAGGGTTTGCCTATTGGCAGTGGTCTTTTTTCAGGAACCGAACGGGGATCGAGTGGCAGTGGCGGATCGCTACGGCTGACCGCAGATCACTTGCAGATCAGCGCTGGCGCAGTTTTGCAAACCACCACATTTGGCAGTGGTAATGCCGGAACGCTGAGGGTGAACGCAGTCCGCGTGGAGGTACAGGGCACAGATCCAGAAGGACGATTTCCCTCTAGCATCATTGCAGCATCGGGAGGAATTCCAGGCTTACGCACCGAAGGCGTGGCTGCCGCAACCGGGCGAGGGGGAACGCTACGGCTCCACACGCAGGAATTACAGGTAGCAGATGGCGCAGCAATCGCCGTAGGCAGCCTTAACCCAGACGAAACGCAGGCACAGGGAGCCGGAAGCGCTCAGATTTGGGCTAATCGCATTCGCCTGAGCGATCGCAGCAGCATTCTCTCGGAAACGGCATCGGGCAATGGCGGCAATATCACCTTGAACGTTCCCATGCTGTTGTTGCTCAGCCGCAACAGCCGGATCTCGACCAATGCAGGCAGCAGCCGAACGGGTGGCGACGGTGGCAATATTGCGATCGACGCAGGCTATATCGTTACTGGGCTAACGGATAACAGCGACATTACGGCAAATGCGTTTACTGGCACCGGGGGCGATGTCCAAATTAATGCCGATGGCGTGCTTGGCATTGAGCCACGTCAGCAGCAGACTCGCCTGAGCGACATCACAGCCAGTTCCGAACTGGGCACTAGCGGCACCATTCGGCTGAATGCACCCACGTTTGATCCCACTCGCGGACTGGTCAGCCTGCCCACTGAGGTGGTGAGTCTAAAACTGGATCAGCGCTGTCGTGCGAATCGTCAGCCAGCAGCGGGGCAGTTTATTGAAACAGGACGGAGTGGATTACCGATTGCGCCCAATCAAGCTGAGGAGAGGCTTCTTTGGGAGGATCTGCGCTTTCCAGGGCGATCGCAGGTTGCGACAGCAGCTTCTCAACGGTCTACAGCGGCTATGCCTTTCTCAGAAGCTCAGGTCTCAGAAGCTCAAGTCTCAGAAGCTCAAGTCTCAGAAGCTCAAGTCTCAGAAGCTCAAGTTCTAGAGGCTCAGGGATGGGTAAGGGAAAGCAACGGAGCCGTTGTTCTTACCGCCGAATCACAAACCGTCACTCCTTACGGATCTTGGCTCACTCCAGCGGCTTGCACAACATCGCACGCTGGTTCCTAAAGCTTCATTGATACGCCGCACGCCAGAGGTAATCACCCGTTCAGAGGGAGCGCGATCGCCTGCCAAGAGGGAGGCTTTCAATGTTACGAGTGCGGGAGGGTGGGATGATGCGATCGCCGTTATTTGCTCTCCGAGCATCTCACTCTCTCATCACTCAAAATATCTGCTCCCCTAACGAGATGTACCCGTCGTGAGGTCAAAATTTCAAGTTCTGAGGGCAAATGCTCTTGGTTTGAACTGCAAGGTTCGTGCTTTGAGCCAAGGCGATCGCTATTGAGTGATGAGTTCACCCATTCGTTTTAAGATTTGCAAGACCTGTTGGGCTTCACTAGGCAACGTATAAAGCGAAAAGGCGCGGGATAAAGCATATTGAGGAGTTGGTTGTTGCAGCAGCTTGATAAACAACGCATCATCTCCATTGGTAATCATGCCAAACAGAGATGAGTTAGAACTACCGTTTGCCATCATGTAGGCCAGCGCTTGGGGCAAGGCCGATCGCACAGAAATGCTGGTCTTTTTCGATTCCACCACCAGCACCCAAAATTGATTCTGCATAATTAGCAGATCAATACGCCCCCGCAGAATTTCTTCTCCATCATTGAGCGCCAATTCGATCGCTGTTTCAGACCGCAATCTAAACGGTGGATCGTAAAAGCCAGCGAGTTCGAGTAAAGGGGATATTGCTAGAAGCGTAACAGCACCCTCCAATAGCTCACCTGCGGAACGGTGATACGCTAACCGCCGATACATCACTGCTAAGGCCGCCAGCTCAATGTCCGTCAGAGCGGGTAATGCATCCATCCATTCTATGAAAAACTGTGGATCAGAATTGCGTTGCAGCCCAAACTTCGCCTCTGCTTCGGCAAGACTTTTAACCGCATCTGTGACTGCAATGGTTTGTGCCATGCTCTCATTCTGTCATAGCCACTCGAATGTCAAACTGAATTCTAACGAATTCTGATGTCGGTGCAGCGTTGAGCGGTTGTAGCGAATCACATCATTAACTTGAAAAACAAAACCGTAAACCCAACCATGAGGCAGAGGTGGGGCAGATTGCTCAATATAGGGCGTTGGGTGATGCGCAACAGCGGATAGACGCTGAAAATTAGAGCCGAGAGGATTGTCACTCCTTGCAGGAACGTCGCCACATCCGTACTCCAGGTCAGCGTTGGTAAGCCCGCGCCGCTAAAGCCCAAGGTTCGTGCCAAAACAGGTAGAATTTGCCCCGCTTCTGTGACGGCAGCCGGGACATAGTGTGTCAGGTTAGCAGCTAGGGTAAAGGGCAAATAGGCGTAGAGGACGGTGAGATAGGAGGGCTGTTTGGGGTCTAGCAGACGGGCGATCGCATGGGTGCCATAGGTCAATCCCAAGGGAAGGCTGAGGAGGGCAAGGGCGATCGGGGTACTGGTGAGCAGATGATTGGCATCCAGGGGAAGATCGGGGTAGCCTAGCCATGCTAAAAGCCGTTGGGCATGGTGCATAAACACTCCCCCAAACAGCAGCAAGAGCAGCGCGCCTTCTGCCCAAAAGCCTCGGTGATTGTCCAGCAAGTCGGACGTGGGAAACCGCAGGTTTAACTGGGCTGAGCGGTTGGGACAGGCTTTGAGGCAGGTCATGCACAGCATGCAGTCTCGGTTGTCTTGCAATTGAGCCGGATGGGAATAGAGCGGACAGCCACCCGTCGCCTGTCCTTCGTTGGGCAGCGCATCGGCAAAGGTGACGGGGGTGGCGCTACTGCCTTTGTAGCAGCCAAACGTATGGCACTGGCTGCCGCACACCTGTTGGGTCGATCGCAACTCCACCATAGCCAGCTTGGCAAACATCCCGTTCATGCCGCCAATTGGGCAGAGATAGCGACACCAGAGCCTGCGCTCATAAATCAGGCTAAAGATCACCGCTCCGGCTGTAATCGTTAGCAGCAGCCAGGCCGATAAATAGGCATGATGGGGTAAATCCCAGAGTTTTTCCCACAGGTAAATGGCCACAAAGCCACCAAACAAAATCCAGGCTCCCCAGCGATTGAGCCATTGGGTATTCCAGGTGAGTTGCTGACGCGGAAACAGCCGCAGGGAGAACCGACGAATCCATTCTGCGGTGATCATGAAGGGGCAAACGGCGCACCAAAGCCGGCCGACAAAGACAAAGAGAAACAGATAACCCGGCCACCACCAGGCCCAGAACAGATTGAGGGTTACACTGCTGTCTCGCGTTTGCGGGCCAATGAATCCGGCGATCGTCACAGGCACAAAGAAGGCCATCATCGCGATCCAGAGACCCTCTGGATACCAGCGGCTCAGCAATACTTGCCGCAGCCAGGGCACATGGGTAAGCAAATCCACGCGGAAGGCATTCTTGGCCGACTGTACCGACCACAGGGCTTGTTCTGAAATCACTGCCTGCCCCGGTGGGGTCATGATCACGGCTCGATGCAAAATTTCTGCCAGTTCGGTCAGGTTGCCGGGATAGTCGTAGCTCAGCAAGCGACGCAAATCGGACTGATCTAAAGTCAGCAGCGGACGATTTTGAGCCTGACAAAACTGAGCTAAAAAGGAACGGGCAAATGCTGGAATATCTGCCTTGCGCTGGGGCAGGCTAAACAGCTTGATGGTGATAGTGTCTATTGTGGGCAGATCGAGTTTGTCTGGAGCCGCAAGGATTAAGCGCACCCAGGACTGAGCGGGCTGAGGATGCTCAGTGGTCAGAGTGTTGACACTACTCAGCCCGTGATTGGGCAATATCTCACCTGTTTTGCAGTAGTCGATCAGGCGGGCGCGATCGCCCCCACTCAACACCTGGACATTATTGAGCAGTAGGGTTCCCCGCTCCAGCAGTTCGAGAATGCTTGCTTGTCCACTGACTCTACCAAATAGGCCATCGGTATTGAGCCTGCCTTCGCTGGATCGGGGTAGCTTGGCACAATCGAGTTCAGCAAAAGGTTGGTCTGCGAGTTTAGAACGGGCATGGATCAACCCTGCCAGAAAGGTTTTTCCCGTTCCGGGTTGAGCTTGAAGCAACACAGGGTTCAAACTCGCTGCGGCTTGGTCAATTTGCTCTACCAGCTTTTGGCTGGCTTTGCTGTCGCCCAGGATCATCTCTCCAGTTGGAACCGCTTGAATATAAGACTGTAAGCCTTGAATGCGGCGTTGTTCTTGCGCAATACGAACGCTGAAGGCATTTAAGTCTTGCGCTAACAGGGCGTTAAACAGATGTTCAAGCTCGACATACTGCTGCATGAGCTGATGAAACTGAGCCTCAGGCAAAAACCAGATTTCGCTGGCCGTCAGGGCGATCGCCTGTGTCTGGTGCCTGCCGTTTTCCAGGTTTGCCATCAGTGACACATAGCCAAATAGCTCTCCAGCTTTGCGATAGCGAATCAGAGATTTGCCAATTGGGGAGAGCCGAGAAATTTCGACGGTGCCGCACTTCAGCAGGTATAGCCCAATGTTTTTTTGCTTTTCCTGGTAGATCTGCGTTTGGGGTTCAACACGAAAGCAATATAAGGACTGGGCGATCGCTTGCAATGCCTCTGCTGGTAATTGTCCCAAAAGCCGATGAGAACTTAACCAATGCCGACAATCTTCAACAGCTTTGTCATCAGCCATAACAACACTGGCCATATCTGCGATCAAGGGCAAGGGCTGATCGGTTGCCAGTGTAGAGTCGGTTTGAACAGATGCTGTAGCTGTCGTTCTGGGATGCATATGCTCGTTGCAGCGACCTGCATGGTGAAAGGGTGTGGAAAGCTAAGAAAGTGGGAAGATGAACCATTTATCATTTCACCCCTTTATTATCTCACCCTCATATTTCCCCTCTCACTCTGGTTTGGTAGCAAGAACTTGATTGACTAACAAAATTCCTGAAACCATGACTCTTGCTATTGTTGGGTTTCACATTGTACTGCTACGCAGAAGCAAGCAACAACCCAATCTACTAGCGCGGCAAGTCTTTTTTAGAATAAACAGCCATATAGTTATATAATTTAGTAAAATTTTAATATGACGAGGAGCATTGCAGATGTCTCAATCGCAGACTGGTTTTACTCTTGATTTTCACAGTGACACCTACCGCGATAGCTTTAGTCGCATCAATGCCATTGTGATTGTGGGGGAGCAAGAGGCACATGATAATTTCATAGGTTTGACTAAACTTCTACCCGAACATACAGCAGCCTTAACTCGTCTCGGTAAGATGGAGTTTCGTCATCGCAAAAGCTTTGAAGCCTGCGGACGTAATCTCGCTGTCATCCCCGACTTAAGGTTTGCCGAACAGTTTTTTGCTGAGTTGCATCAAGCGTTTCAATCGGCGATCGCCCATCATCAAACTGCCGCTTGTTTGCTCATACAGGCACTGATTATTGAATGTTTTGCGATCGCCGCTTACAACACCTATATTCCCGTTGCGGATGACTTTGCCCGTCGCGTAACAGAGTCAGTCGTTGCCGATGAATATGAGCATCTCAACTTCGGTGAAATTTGGCTAAAGGCAAATTTTGCAGCTGTCAAAGAGGAATTAGAAGCCACCAATGGCCAGGTTTTACCGATTATTTGGCGGATGTTGAATCAAGTTGAATTGGATGCCAAGGGCATTGGCATGAATAAGCAATCTCTGATTGAAGAGTTTATCGTTCGCTATGGCGAAGCACTTAGCCAGATTGGGTTTAGCACCCGTGAGATACTCCGCTTGACCAGCCAAGGCTTGCAGTCAGCGTAATGTAAAGTTACAGCACTCTAAAAAATAATTAAATAACTTATTGGTTATATGGCTGTAGTATATACTCAAACCAAAGAAGCTTGTTTCTAAAGGTTTCTTTGTTTGCTAGATCCTTGTAACCAAGGGTATTGTCGCCTTATTTCTGGTGGCTTTAAGGTTGGCAAATTGTCTGGATCGATCGCTGGGTTTGTAAGCATCATCAACCTTCATCACTTGGCCTTACAGATCCAACCCGTTCTCCTCATTTTTGGGAGGTTTCATCTTATGGCTATTGCGATTAAAAATCGACCATCACCGGACATCAAAGCCTGGGATTGGTTCTGTGAGAAGATTACCAGTACCAACAATCGCTTTTATATCGGTTGGTTTGGGGTACTGATGATTCCGACTTTACTAGTTGCCGTAACCGTCTTTATCCTGGCATTAATTGCGGCTCCACCCGTTGACATGGAAGGCATTCGTGAGCCAGTGTTCGGTTCTCTCATGGATGGCAACAATCTAATTACGGCTGCTGTAATTCCTACTTCTGCGGCGATCGGACTGCACCTTTATCCCATCTGGGATGCTGCATCCATTGACGAATGGCTCTACAACGGAGGGCCTTACCAATTGATTGTGCTGCACTTTTTGATTGGCATTTTTGCATATATGGGTCGCCAGTGGGAATTGAGCTACCGTCTGGGTATGCGCCCCTGGCTTGCGGTAGCGTTTTCTGCTCCCGTTACTGCCGCAACTGCTGTACTTTTGGTTTATCCGATCGGTCAGGGTAGCTTTTCAGAAGGTTTACCCTTGGGCATTGCTGGCACCTTCCACTTTATGTTTGCGTTCCAGGCTGACCACAATATCTTGATGCATCCCTTACATATGCTGGGTGTCATTGGTGTGTTGGGTGGCGCACTGTTGAGCGCTACACATGGTTCTCTGGTTACAGCAAGTCTCATCCGAGAAACCTCTGACCTAGAATCAACCAATGTCGGATATCACTTTGGGCAGCAGGAAGCAACCTATAACCTGATAGCAAGTCACTCCGGTTATTTAGGGCGGTTGCTGGTGCCAGGGCTGGCATTTCGCAACAGCCGTACTGTGCATTTTTTGCTGGTTGCTCTGCCTACCGTTGGCATTTGGCTGGCGGCTTTGGGGATTGGTGTAATGGCATTTAACCTCAATGGGTTTAACTTCAACCAATCTATTTTGGACAGCCAGGGAAAAGTAGTTCCGACGAATGCCGATATCCTCAATCGAGCTACGTTAGGTATTCAAGTGATGCATGCTCCCAATACCCATCATTTTCCAGAGGTATTAGCGAGTGGTAATGCAGTACCCGTAAATGTCTTGGCTTCAGCGTTCAGCCAAGCTGTACCAGAGGCAGTTACTGTACCGAGCTGACGCCTCGAATTGAGTTCACTTCTGAGTTCACTTCAATCTAAGTTCACTTCAATCTAAGTTCACTTCAGTAAGGAGGTAGGGCGTGTCATCCATAAAGCTGAAACGGTCATTCACCCAGGTTTGACACTTCCAGGTATTGCAAGAGACTGTAAGCTGGGAACCATAGCAGGTCAAACCGCTAGTTTCTAATTGATGACACGCCTTAGAGGGTGTTTGAAAAGTGGTCGGCTGTGATGTTAGGCACCTGTTGATCCCCCCTGCCCCCCTACCCTGCGCTACGGTGTACACACAAGTTTCCTGATTTGTCTTCAAGGTTTTCTAGCCCCCTAAATCCCCCAATTCTGGGGGATTTAGGGGGCGAAGTGCAGAATGTTTAGCCAGAGTCAAAGATCTGTGTACACCGTAACTACCCTGCGGGAAGCCGCTTCGCGTCTAGAAAAAGGGGGAAAATGAATTCAAAGTCCCCCTTTTGAAGGGGAATTTAGGGGGATCTGAAACGTTTTGCTACCCCTAGTTGGACTTTTCAAACATCCTTTTAGACAAAAATAGTACTTTGTGAAGGCCTCTGATAGTATCTTAAATGAGTTATAGAAGCGCATTAAAAATATAGCCGATGCTGATAATCCCTAGAGTCATTAACCCAACAAATACGGCTAAGAGTTGAGGTTGCAGCACTTTCTTGAGAATCACCATTTCAGGCAGCGATAAAGCCGTTACAGACATTGTGAACGCCAAAACCGTACCCATTGGCACACCTTTATTGACTAAAGCTTCCGTAATTGGCATAACACCCGCAATATTGGCATAGAGTGGCACACCTAAAATGACTGCGAGCGGCACGGCTAAAGGATTACTTGCGCTTGCATATTGGGCAATAAAAGCTGTCGGCACATAGCCATGAATGCCCGCTCCGATCGCAACGCCAATCACGACATAGAGCCATACCGATCGCACAATTTCGCTCGCTTGAAACTGCCCTTGCTCAAATCTTTTTCGCCAAGTCAGCACTACTGGTTCTAGAGTTTCTGCATCCTCTGGAAGCCTGACTTGACGCGCTTTTTGCAGTTCCCAGACGAAAGGTTCCACCCATCTTTCTACTTTGAGTAGCCCGATGATGTATCCAGAAACGATCGCTAAACCCACGCCAAAGCCAATGTAGATCAGCGTTACCTTCAATCCAAACAAACCCCACAAAAGAATCACAGCTACCTCATTAACCATCGGCGCTGCCATCAGATAGGAGAAAGTCACTCCTAACGGGACACCTGCTTCTAAAAAACCAATGAACAAAGGCACCGCAGAGCAAGAGCAGAAGGGTGTGACGATGCCGACCATAGCCGCCAAGATATTGCCCGCAAATGTTCGCCTCCCCTCTAGCAAAGTGCGCACGCGCTCTGGTTCTAAAAAGCTTTGAAAAGTGCCAATCAGAAAGCTAATGACTAGCAGTAAAGTTAAGATTTTGGGTATATCGTAAAGAAAAAAATGTAGACTCGATCCGAAGGGCGATGTAATCGACAAGCTCAAGAGCTGGGTAACGATCTGGATCGCCAACCAATCAAATGGATAAAACGGATCGAACATCAATTTACCTCCTTAGTAATGCAAGAGAGCCTGAATTTGTTCGGGACTGATGACTTGACCTTTGCTGACAACTTTGCCATTGATGGCCATCGCGGGAGTAGACATCACACCTCTTTTAGCGATTTCGATAGGGTCATTAATATGCAAGACTTCAGCAGTTAAATTAAGGTTTGCTACGGCTTGTTTAACGTTGGCTTCTAGCTGTTGACACTTTTTACAGCCTGTCCCTAAAATTTCGATCTTGATTGCGTTCATAACACAGTTACTTTTTGTGCGCTGTCATGTAATTTAGTCAACTCAATAGCGATCGCCCAACCTTTTTAGCACCAAGATTGTTCATCGGGAGAGTTGTGTAGCAGCTCTCGGATGTTAGCTTCGATTACCCGGTAGCCGACATTGCCATTGAGTCGTTGCCGTCCTTCATTAAAAATTAAGGTTGGGCTGACGGTAACACTATGCTCTTTGACCAACTCAAAATCTTTGGAGAGCAGAGCATAAGCCTCGCCATTATCAATTTGCTCCTGGATGGCGGCGATCGGTAACCCTAGCTCCTCAGCGATTGCAAATTGTACCTTGCGGTCAGAAACATTTGCCAGTTTAGTAAAAAACGCTTCCCGAAATGCCCAGATTGCTTTTTCAAAAACATGATCTGATTTTTGAACAATGCCTTTAATTTCTAGCAATTGAATGGCGTGAAGAAACAAATGACAAGAGGTAGACGAAGGTGGAATTACATCAGTCCAAATATCCGGATGAACGCTAATGTGATCGAATTTTTTCACAACTTCGTGAACGTGGTTGCTATAGCCTTTGAAACCCCCCTGATCTCGCCAGCGCGTTTCCAATTTTTCGCGGGCATTGCCAAACACAGAGACAAAATGAGGGGCGATCGCAATCTTGTCTTGAAAGGTAGTTTGCAGCTCATCTATGCGAATTTGAGCGATATAGGCCCATACACAGAGAACGTCAGAAAAGTAGAAAATGCGAATAGGTGACATGGGGTAAGTGGGGGTAAGTGAGTGGATGGGAGTGCGTGAGGGTGAGTGGGTGGGTGGGTGCGAGAGTAAAGAATGGGTAGGGCGATCGCGTCATCCCGGTCATCCCCATCATCCCGTCATCCCACCCTCTCACTCTCCCACTCTCCCATCATCCCACCCTCCCATCACTTGCAATTTTGACAACCGGTTGATCAACGTCAGCGTTGGTCATTTTCTGATTGCCTTTGCGGTTGCGCCAGAGTTTGTAATACAAAATGGGCACCGCCGATCGCGATAGTAATAAAGAGGCCACTTCCCCTGCCATCAGCGAGATCGCTAAGCCTTGGAAAATGGGATCGGTGAGAATAATGGCCGAGCCTACCACAACGGCAGCAGCCGTAAGCAGCATCGGACGGAAGCGGACGGCTCCGGCATCGATCACGGCTTCTTCGAGGGGCATTCCTTCCTTGAGGCGCAGCTCGATAAAATCTACCAGAATGATCGAATTTCGCACCACAATCCCTGCTCCGGCGATAAAGCCGATCATTGATGTTGCCGTGAAAAATGACCCCATTAACCAGTGAGCCGGCATAATGCCAATCAAAGAGAAGGGAATAGCAGCCATGATCACAAGCGGTGTCATAAATGACTGAAACCAGCCCACAACTAAGGCATAAATCAGCACTAGCACTACTGCAAAGGCAATTCCCAGATCGCGGAAGACTTCGTAGGTGACTTGCCATTCGCCATCCCACTTAATCGCGTAAGTTTCGGTAGTTGGGGGTTGCTGGGTCAAGTAGGTGGTGGTGTGAGAGGGTGAATATGCAGGAGAGTGGGACAGAAGTTTATCGATCTGCGGTTGCAGGTTGAGCATGGCATAGACGGCACTTTCTACCCTGCCAGAAACATCGCCTAGGACATAGACAACAGGCTGTAAGTTTTTGTGGTAGATGCTGGTATCTGCCGTGGTCGTTTCCGTTTTTACCAAGGCGCTGAGGGGTACTAAAGTGCCGTTCGCTCCTTTAAGATTTAGGCTTGTTAGATCCTCTAGGCTGGTGCGGCTTGATTGGCTAAATCGCAGATTAATGGCCACATCTTCACGAGCGTTTTGATCATGCAAAAGCCCGACATTTTGCCCCGAAAGGGCCATTTGCAGAACTTCCGAAATTTGGCTGGGGCTGATGCCATTTAATGCGGCTTTTTCGCGATCGATCACCAGTCGATAATCGGCCTGTGGCGCTTCCACGTACCAGTCAACATCAACAACTCCATCGGTTGCTTTGTATAAATCGCGAATTTGGGTGGCCAGGTCAATTTGCCCTTGATAATCAGGGCCGTATACTTCTGTCACCAAGGTTTGTAAAACCGGAGGCCCAGGGGGAATTTCGGCAACTTGGATGCGCGCACTATAGCGATCGCCAATCTCCTTCAGCTTGGGACGAATGGCTTTGGCAATATCGTGGCTTTGACGTTTGCGTTCTCCCTTGGGCAAAAAGTTGACCTGAATATCGGCTACATTGGCACCCGATCGCAAAAAGTAATGCCGCACCAAGCCATTGAAATTGTAAGGAGAAGAAGTACCAATATAGCTTTGATAGTGAATGACTTCCGGCACGGTGGCGAGGTATTGGCCCATTTCTTTGGTCACTCTAGCGGTCTGCTCTAGCGTCGTGCCTTCTGGCATGTTCACAACTACCTGTAACTCGCTCTTATTGTCAAACGGCAGCATCTTGAGAATCACCAGCTTAGCGCCCGCCAACCCGCCAACAATAAAGATTAGAGCCAACACCGTTGCAACCACAAACGTAGTGCCTCGACGCGAATAATGCACCAACGGATACATAAACCGTCGATATAAACGAGTTAGTGTATCTTCTCCGTGGTCGTGGGCGGCATGACTAGCACCGCTAAACACACGCATTGTCGTCCAGGGCACCACAATGAAGGCCACCAGTGCCGAGAAGATCATGGCAGCAGAGGCCCCTAAGGGAATAGGCAGCATGTAGGGACCCATCAAGCCGCCGACAAACGCCATCGGTAAAATGGCCGCAATCACCGCCAAGGTTGCCAGAATGGTAGGGTTGCCTACCTCATCCACAGCTTCCAAGACAATCTGCTGTAGGGTGCGCCGCCGATTGGTCGACAGTTGCAATCGCGTTTTATTTTCGGGTAATTGCAGGTGGCGACCGACATTTTCAACAACCACGATCGCGTCATCGACCAGAATTCCAATAGAAAAAATCAACGCAAAAAAGGTGACTCGATTAAGCGTGAAGTGATAGAAAACAAAGCTAGCAAGGGTGAGTGATAGCGTAACGGGAATCGATACCGCGACTACCATTGCCTCTTTTTTGCCCATGACAAACCACATCAGCAGCGTCACAGAACCTACGGCAATCAGCATGTGAAATAGCAGTTCATTCGATCGTTCTGCTGCGGTTTCACCATAGTCCCGCGTGACCGTTAGATGAACGTTGCTTGGCAGATAGTTGCGCTTAATTTGTTCGAGTTTATGCAGCACTCGATGGGAAACTTGAATCGCGTTGGCTCCAGAACGTTTGGCGATCGCGATCGTGACCGCTTCGGTTTCTTGAGAGGGTGGAAGGGTGAGAGGGTGGGATGATGAGAGGGTGGGAGCAATCGTCTTGCCCACTCTCTCACTCTCCCTCACTCCCCCACTCTCCCGCTCTCCCACTCTCCCACTCTCCCGCTCCTGCCCTCCTTGTCCAAAAAACACATAGCTGGCCGGTTCCTCTGAACCATCGGTGACTGTAGCGACATCACGTAGATAGACCGGTTGATTGTTGGCAACAGCCACAACTAACTGTTTGGCATCATCGGGCGATCGCATCAAGCTCTGGGTTCTGACCAAAAATGACTGATTATTCTGGTTAAAAGCGCCGCTGGCCAGTTCAGTATTTTGTGCCTGAAACGCTGTTGCAATCTCTAGCGGTGTTAAGTCATAGGCATTCAGCCGTGTTGGATTAAGTTCTACTCGGAGCTGTCGCTTCTGCCCGCCGATCAGCGTCGTTTCTGAAACATCCGGCACTTGCTTAATTTGCTCATCTAATTGCGCCGCAATTTGTCGCAATTCTGCTCCAGTGTTTTGCTTACCCCATAGCGTTAGCGTCAAAATCGGAACATCATCAATGGATCTTGACTTAATCAAGGGTTGTGAGGCACCCGGCGGAATCTTGTCAAAGTTGGCATAAAGCTTGTTATAAAGTTGGACAATTGAATCTTCGGTGTTTTGTCCGACCAGAAAACGCACAATCACCAAAGACGAACCCGGACGCGAGGTAGAGTAAACATATTCCACGCCGGGAAGTTCTTTAATCAACTTCTCCATCGGAGCCGTCACCCGCTGTTCCACATCCTTAGCCGAGGCTCCGGGCATTTGCACAAACACATCAGCCATCGGTACCGTAATTTGCGGTTCCTCTTCCCGTGGCAGGATCAAAGTTGCTCCAATCCCCAACAGCAGCGATACCAAAATGATCAGCGGTGTCAGTTTGGAGTCGATGAATTTTTTGGCTAAATTTCCAACAAAACCTAACGGATGAGGTTTTGAAAGATCCCGTTCAAGCTTTGAGCCGTTGTTCATATTTACCTCATCCTGCCATTCATCATGGCAGACATTCCCTGTTCAGCAAATTGGGTGATTTCCTGCGCATGTTCCTGAATGACTGCAACTATGTCAGGGTCATCAGATGTTTCTATGCCTTCAATTCCTTTAGAGGTAATGCGAAGTTGCCGCTGATACTGATTGGCAGATTGGAGCATTGTTGGCAAGGTAGAACTCATGCCAATCATGGGAATGGACTGCTGCTGGCTGACCCGATCGTACATTTGAGAGACATGCGATTGAATCAAAGTCACAACTTCAGGATTATCGGATTCAGTTACGGCACGAATACCGCCTGGAATTTCTTCTACAGTGCGACGGATTTGCTCGTGATCGGCAAAGAGTTGATGAATAATTTGAGTATCGCTGCTACCTCCCATTCCTGGATTTCCCATCATTCCCGGATGTCGCCCCATTTGTCTGCTTACGGCTTGAGGGATGATTAAAACTACTATTAAAGCCACAACCGAAAACCAGAATAAAAACTTGCGCTGCATTGAAACTCTCCAGAAAATTCAAAGTTGCGGGTTGATCGGTTGCCCATCGCTGAGTTGCTCGATGCTGCTGGTAATGATGCGATCGCCCGTCATCAAACCTGAAACAATTTCTACCTGCGCCCCTTGTTGTTGCCCTGTTTTTACCCAACGCAATACAGCTGTCGGTCGATTCGATGGATTTGTGCTGATAACATATACGCCCTGCAATTGCCCCCGCTGAACCAGTGCTGTCGAGGGAATGAGAATAGTGTCTTGTTTTCCGCCAACGGGTAAGATAATGCGCCCAAACATTCCAGAAATGAGACGACCCGAATTATTGAGGGGAATCTTGACCAGGAAACTTCGCGAATTAGAATCTGCGGCTGGAACAATTTGCTGAATCGTTCCATTTAAGGTTTGATTGGCCGCATCTACCTGCACTTGAACGGGTTGACCGACTTGCACAAACCGTAAGTGTTCTTCGGGTACCGAAATTTCCAGTTGCAATCGGTCTGGATTTTCAACTTTCAGTAATGCCGTTCCAGGAGCAGCCATTTCGCCTTCATAGGCCAGCTTTTGGACGACAACTCCATCAAAGGGGGCAATGACAGTGCCGTAGCTTTCGCTAACCGAAGCAGACGTGACGCTGGATTCTGCCTGGTTTACCGCTGCGCGAGATTGGGCAATTGCCGCCTGCGCCTGGCGGACACCAGCCTCCGATTGGGCGACTCTGGCTCTGGCCTCCTCCAAGTTAGTATTAGCCTCATCCAACAGGGAACGGGCAACTGCACCTTCAGCATGCAGTTGTGCCATCCGAGTCTGGTTGATTTGGGCCAATTGTAGAGCAGCTTGGGCTTCTAACGTTTGAGACTCCAATTGACTTAGCGTAGCCTGAGAACGGGCAACTTCTGCCTGCGCCTGCGCCACACCCGACTGCGCCTGACTGGTCTGGGCTGTCATGTCCATGACATCAATGCGAGCAAGAATGTCACCTTGTTGGAAGCGATCGCCTGCTTCTAACGACAGCTGCGTAATTCGCCCCATTACCCGTGTTGACAGCGTTGCCTGCTCAACCGGGCGAATCGTACCCGACAGTTCTACGGTATTGGCGATCGCTTGAGATCGAAGAGTTAAGGTTTCAACGATCATTGCTGAATCTAACTTAGTCTCCGATACAGGGGTCGAACGGGTGAGTTGCAAAATACCCCAGGTTCCCCCTACCAGTAGCAAAGTTCCACCCAGCAGCAGCCCCCACCCCTTACGAGAAAGTTTGGGTAAGGAAACTCGTTTTTGCTCAACTGATCCATCCAAGGTTTCATCGAGCGATTCATTTAGAGATTCATCGGAGGTAGTGTGAGTCATAATCGTGCTCTTGTAAAAGCTTGATGAAGGGAGAGGGAGAGGGTGGGGGTGGGTAGGTGAGAGGAAGGGAGAGGGGGAAGGAGGAAGAGGGGGAAGGAGGAAGAGGGGGTGGGTGAGGGGGTGAATGAGTAAGGCTATCTTGCCGTCCCATCATCCCGTCATCACTTCATCCCATCATCCCGTCATCACTTCATCCCGTCATTTCACCATCCCTTCATCCCGCCCTCCCGTCCTCCCACGCTGCACAGCATATCCTGCACCTTGCCATGCCAGTAAACCACCTTGCAGGTTATAGACTTGACAGTAGCCTTGAGTCACTAACCATTGCGCCGCGATCGCGCTGCGATGGCCTGATAGACAAGTAATCGCGATCGGCTGATCTTTGGGAATGTCTTTTAGAATGCGGTTACAGCTGAGTCGTTGCGCGCCTGGAATATGTCCCATCCAGTATTCCAACCAACCTCTAATATCAATAACCAAAAGTTGATTTCGGCGTGATTTTAGCTGTGCAGGAACGAGTGAAACTGGATTCTGAGTTTGTTTTTGGGTTGATTTCATGATGATGTTGTTATCCTGACTTAGACTCTACTCATGACGGTGAAAGATTTGACGAATGGCCCTGCCATGCGAGGATCTTTAATCATAGAAACGTAGTCTCCGACTCGAAATTGCAGCTTACGGCTCATATAGGCCATGCCCAATCCCATCATGTTCAACCCTTTAGTTTTCCACTGCTCCCAGTGTTCGCGGTCAGCCCGCAGATCCCAACTCAATGGTTCTCCGTTATAGGTACCCGCAGAAGTCACCCGTCCTTCTTGAATCGTCAACACTCCCGTTGGGTTTGGATCATGCTCAAAACCATAGCCAATCACAGAATTAAAATGAATCTTGGCAAGTGCATCGGCTAACTCTGGTTCTGCATTCCATTGCTCGCCAAATGCCTGCATCCATTCCGGTGAAAATAAGTCTGCCATCGATGTTCTCCAAGTGTGTAAATCAGTAAAAGATGGGAGGGAGAGAGTGTGGGAGAGTGGGAAGGTGGTAAAAGGTCATCCTGTCATCCCCCTCTTGTCATCTCGTCATCCCACCCTCTCGTCATCCCGTCATCCCGTCATCCCGCTATCTCTACTCATAATTTGCAACGGTTTGCCACTCTTCAATGAGCAGCGGTGAAACTGACAAGCTAACAGCTTCACTACCGAGAGTTGGTAATGTCAGCGTCAGCGGAATTCCCATCTGCAACTGCGGTAGTAGAGGTTGAAGATCGTATTGTCCAACAGTGGGTTCGGGTTGGGCAGCATCGGTAAAGATAGTGCTAGAAGCATCTGTTGCCGTTAACGTTTTGCCTAACGAATTGGTTAAGGTCAACGGTTGGGCGCGATCGATTTCCGCTACACCCGGAAAGCCCACCAGCCTTAACTCAAAGCTGCTTTGACCATCAGGACGAATGCGTTTGAAAGCAACAGACTGCCAGCTATTGCCATGTTGATCTTTGAGGCTTTGGCGAGATTGATAAACAATTTGCCCAGGCGCTTCTTCGAGTTGCCGGACGGTGGCATTAGCGCTAGGAGAGTTCAGCATTCCTAATCCCCAAAGAATAGCCAGTACGACTGCTCCCAGTAACACTAACCCCGAAAAGAACTTTCGAATTCGACATGCCATAACAATTGCGCTCTATTAATAATTTGAAGCTTTACGAGTACGAGCACATAAAGCAAGTAAATCCAGATCAATCACCCGGTAATAACGCCAAACTCCTTCCCGACGACAGGCAACAACTCCAGCATTTTTCATCAGGCGTAGGTGTTTTGAGACATTGCCCTGAAGCAATCCTGTGCGATCGCAAATTTCCTGTACGCTACGTTCCTGATTGCACAGTGCCGCCAGAATTTGTAGTCGGGTAGGCTCAGCCAGAATTTTAAATCGGCTTGCGAGTGCCTCTAATTCGTCAGGGTTAAAGACTATTTCCATATCCCTTGCTTCACTCTAATAAATTGGGATGGCGATGGACGCTGATTAGGTAATGCAGCACTCCCTTTAAAGCACGCCAGTCAATGACAAGATGCATTACGGTAATGCCCAGTGCAATCACACTGAACAGAAAATGCACATCGCCCCACTCATGCCTCGTTAGCCCTAAGAACAGCAGCAGTCTTCTTGCCCCTGCTCCCCTTGGCGCAAACCACAGCAGAAAACCCGTTAATGCCACCAAACTCCAACTAACCAGGAGTGCGATCGCCACCACAGCCTGAGCATAAGCTTTGGGATTAATTGAGCGTCTGAACTTCATCTTGTCATCACCTCTTTTACAGTAGAAGGCTGATCAGTGTCATACCTTTACCTGGATGCGCTCTGCACGGGGAGTAACGGGTTCTACCAGCGGCAGCCCGATCGCCCGAAAACCCCAACGCTCAAACCAGGGAATCGTCCAGCCTAGGCGCATCTTCGTCATAAAATAAGTCTCAAAGATTGCCTTTATCCATGACACCCAAATACCGTGATAGGTGAGCGCACGACGGCGATTTCCCGACTGATCTGGCAGCAATGGATCGGCTAAAAATAGCGCTCCAGTGTTGCCAAAATCTGCGAAGCAAATGGCTTGGAGGGTGGGTTGATAATGATTACCAGACGTGACCCCTAACTCTAGAGCAATATTATGGGCAACTGCCAACGCCATTTCTTCGCTCATTAATCCCACCTTAGGAGCACCCGTGGGAATAGGGGTTTGCTCTACGGCTTTGAGTTGAGTGATCACGCCCACGGCATAAATCGACTCAAAATCAGGATGACGATAGGTGGGCAATACGGGGATAAACCCCTTGGCATCTGTTAGCCCTGGCGCTTCGCGCAGGAAACGTGGCCCCCTAAAAGGCGGCAAGACCATTGTGTACTTTGATGGAATCACGCGCCCATCTGCCAGATGAACCGCATCCGGTTCAAAATGCGAAATGGCTGTATTTTCCATCAGCTCAATTTCCCGATCGGCCATGAATTTGCGCATCAGCCAGCGGGAGTTATTCATGCCGCTGATGCCTAGATGTCCAGCATAGGGTTCTGAGGTAATAAAGGTAATTGGGACTTGCGATCGCTTCGACGTTGCGGAGCGACTTCTCAATCCCTTCTGCTGCAAAACATGATGGAGCAAGAAGGCAAACTCATAGGCGGGGCCAAAACAACTAGCTCCCGGTGCCGCACCCACTACAATCGGCCCTGGATCGGCTAAGAATTCCTCCCATGCTTTACCTGCCAGTACCGCATGATGCGGATTACATACCGATTGGGTATAGCCTCCCTCCGGCCCCAACCCTGGAATAGCATCTAGTGCCAGTTCTGGCCCCGTAGCAATGACAGCATAATCGTAGTCCAGCACTCGCGTCACTGCACCATTAGCGCCAGGATCGTTGATCGTAAGCTGACGTAACTTCGGATCAATCGCCGTAACAGCCGCGTGAATAAACTCAATGCCATGTTGAGGCACAGTCTTGTTTAAATCTAATTGAATGTGACTGAGAGACTTTAACCCCAACCCCACCCAAGGCAACGAAGGCACGAACGTAAATTTCAATTGATTTGAAATAAGCGTGATCTGATGTTCACGCGGCAAGGCGTGCCTCAATTCATAAGCAGCAGGCAATCCTCCTAGTCCAGCCCCAATGACAACAACACGAGCCATAATAGCGACTCCTAAAGGTTAAGTTTTAAATGAAGTGTTAAATAACGCAGGTGGGTGAGTGAGTGGGTAGGTGAGTGGATGGGTGAGTGAGTAGGTGGGTAAGATTATTTCGTCATCCCATCATCCTGCTCTCCCATCATCCTGCCCTCCCATCATCTCTCTCTCACTCCCAGCTTTTTCAGCAGCACAATTAACGGACACCAGTTCGTAAAAGCCGATTGCAGCAGATTTAGCCCCACAAACGCTGTCAAAAATAGCCATCTTGGATTGATTAACGATAGCGACAAGCTTATGAGTACGATGCTTCCGGCAATCAAACGTATCCACTGATGCTGAGTCCAGGGTTGCTTATGACTGGTTATCGGCTCCAGCATGAAGACCTCCAGGGATTGATAAAATCATTATACTACTATACAGTCATATAAGTAATTAACTTAAATACTAAAAAACATTTACATAGTCATTAGGCATCTACCCCTTGATAAAACATGCGGCGTTACATAATGGCGAAATGAATTTGGGTTAGCTTTGATGCAATGTCCAGAAGGTAACCTTGATGTAATTTGCTTTCCCTAGGAGACTGGAGACATTTGTTGGAGCTAAAAAACAAAATCTGGCTCAGCCGATCGCTTTAGAGCAGGCATCTCAGACTAGGTATTAGCTGATCATCGTGCGAATTTTTTTGAACTGTGGTGGGGCAGCGTTGAATCATGGCGCTTTCATTTCTAGGCTTTTGTGGCAAGCCCTAACTCTTTAGCCGGTCAAGTAGCCTCACGCTTTTTCGTTGTAAGTAACGTTCACATCTGTAGCGCACTGAGACTCAAAATCCGCAAAAACTTAAGATGGCTTGATCTGTCTATGCCCCTGCAATAGATGAAGTTGACCCTACGTTACAGAGGAGTAAGCCTGTTTCTTTAGAGGTTGCTAACGATCGCTCCCATACGTTCATGCGCAAGATGAATCTGGGCTAGATTGCCCCTGTTGTCGTCAATCTATGCCCACCAATCCCTAAACGATCGCCTCTAGCCCGCAAAACTCTTTTCCTTACAGAAAAAGTACCCCCGATCAACTCCTATTAAGCACTTGCCCCAAATCAATGGCCTACCGTTGTGGTTTCGCCAACATTGCAGCGTAAGGGGTTTCATGCAAATGAGCTTTGTAGGCTGAACCAAACAGAATCAGTTTGGCCGTAATTACAGCTTGCATCGCCGTGATGGTTGCTGCCGCAATCTCCAGCAAATCTTGGGTCTCATCTCCACACATGCCTTGTTTCAATGCCTGCATGTAAGCTTGCCGTACTTCGGTATTGACGTTAAACTTACAAACTCCCAGCTGGATTGATTGGCTAATCATCGCTTCTGGTAATCCTGATGCGCCATGAAGCACCAGAGGAACCTGAATTAGGCGGCGAATTTTGGCAAGGCGATCGAAATCTAGACGCGGCGGACTTTGGTATTCTCCATGCACATTACCAATCGTCACCGCTAGCGCATCCACCTTAGTCGCTTGCACAAACTCAATTGCCTGTTCAGGATCTGTCATTTTTGCTTCTTTTTCAGCAACGGTTAAACCATCCTCAGTGCCGCTGATTCTGCCGATTTCAGCCTCTACGATGCCATGATGTGCATGAACAAGTCGGGTCATCTCTCGCGTAAAGGCTAAATTTTGTTCATAGGGCAGATGAGAACCATCCACCATAATCGAGGTCATCCCTGACTGAAGAGCTTCATGAATATCAGCCGCTGCACTGCTGTGATCGAGGTGAACGGCGATCGGCACAGTAGCAGATCGAGCGGCCTCTAGACACATGGCAATTAAAGGCGATCGCCCATACTTTAGCGCACTAGGGTGAAGTTGCAGTAGAGCCGGACTGCGGTTAAACTCTGCCGCATTGATAACGGCTTTTACGCCTTCTAAATTGTAAACATTAAACCCGCCGATCGCATAAATGTTGCGTCGGGCGGTTTCCAGCAATTCTTGGGTAGAAGCCAGCATAATTCTTTGCGCTGCCGTAATCAAATCTGGGTTAAATCTTATGCTGAGATGCGGCCTATCTAAGTTACAAGTTATTTCAGATCAAGGTTAATAGTGTGTCAATGATTGACTGGCGTGCTGGAGTAAACGGGTAGAGGGGAAACTCTCATCTCCCCCTCTACCCGCCAACTCTTATTTAATTGACCACTAGTTGGAGTAAAGATTGTTGCGATTCATGTCCCAAACCACTCATAGCTATTTGTTGCTCATTCTTGAGCAAGTTTGGCAGTGCTGGCAAGACTTGGACTCGCTAGTCACAGGTTTGAAAGACATATCGCTCGATCATTTCGCATTCTACACTGTGAGTCCTGGTACAAGTCGAAAAAGCTGCTGTTCACATACAAGACTTGTTCGCGTGAGCCTCTCCGCAAGAGGTGACGTTACCCACATCATCTTCAGGTATACATCGTTCGCGCAACGATTCTTTCGGGGAAACTCATAAATAATCGATTTTACAGACTTTAGAGAAAGCAGCGCCGTTCCAGAGAGTAGGTCTGTCTGAGGTCACGCAGGGCTTGAATCTGTCGGGCTGAAGCCATATTTCTCTGATGAACTAGGCTGTCTGGATGACAGCTCGATGACTCATCTTGAAGGGGTGCAGAGGGGGTTGGAGAAGGGGGATGCAAGATCTCTGAAAGCTTCGAGAGCGAGCTTAACCATTGAATAGAGCGAGTAGTCATTAGATGGGCCTAATAGGTTTCATGTATACTACAAACATAATACAATGCACTACAAGGCGTCAAGGGCAGACTACAATGTTTTGGGAAAGCGAGGGGGAAAGTATAGGGGTGCAGTCTAGAGCCATTGACCTCACTGCATCGCCAAGATGATCCAATGGGCGATCGTCAGCCTACAAGGTTTTGCATTATTCTCATTGACAAATATATAACTAGAAAGTTATAAAATAATATAGTCAAGTTTTACTTGCTTGATATTTACCCTATCTCATATCACTTCATGCATTTCGTGCATTGAAAATTGGAATTATGACCACATTATTGGAACGAAGAAGCTCAACGAACGCTTGGGAAAGACTGTGCAACTGGATTACCAGCGTTGAAAACCGCTTATATATCGGTTGGTTTGGGGTGTTGCTCATTCCAACGGCTTTAGTAGCTGCCATCGTTTTCATCATTGCAATGATTGCGGCTCCTCCAGTCGATATTGACGGCATCCGCGAACCTGTGTCGGGATCTTTGCTTTACGGCAATAACCTGATGACAGCTGCAATAGTACCCACGTCAAACGCGATCGGACTACACTTTTACCCTATTTGGGAAGCCAGTTCAATGGATGAATGGCTTTACAATGGCGGTCCCTGGCAAATGATTGTGTTTCATTTCTTGATTGGCATTTATGCCTACATGGGACGGCAATGGGAATTGAGTTATCGCTTAGGAATGCGTCCCTGGATTCCAGTTGCCTATTCGGCTCCGGTAGCAGCGGCCACCTCGGTATTGCTAATCTATCCCATTGGGCAAGGCAGTTTTTCAGATGGACTAATGCTGGGCGTATCGGGCACTTTCAATTTCATGATTGTCTTCACCGCAGAACACAATATTCTGTTGCATCCGTTCCATATGCTGGGTGTAGCAGGTGTCTTTGGAGGAGCCTTGTTTAGTGCCATGCATGGTTCTCTAGTCACATCTTCTCTAGTGCGAGAAACTTCCGAAGTTGAGTCTCAGAACTATGGCTATAAATTTGGGCAAGAGGAAGAAACATACAATATCGTCGCAGCTCATGGCTATTTTGGTCGCCTGATCTTCCAATATGCCAGCTTTAACAACTCCCGATCGCTACACTTCTTTCTAGCGGCTTGGCCTGTTGTGGGCATCTGGTTTGCGGCATTAGGCATCAGCACCATGTCATTTAACCTGAATGGGTTTAATTTCAACAACTCGGTGCTAGACAGCGAAGGGCGGGCAATTCCTACTTGGGCAGATCTCCTGAACCGAGCAAACCTGGGAATTGAAGTCATGCATGAGCGCAACGCTCACAATTTTCCGCTCGATCTGGCTGCGGGCGAAGCCCAACCTATTGCTTTGAAGGCTCCTGTGATCGCAGGTTAATCACCTGATTAGCATGGTTTAAGGGAGTGTAATTTCATCGTCAACTTTTCGCCTCTAGGGGGCAGTCAAGTAGTAGTTGGCGTAATAGTTGGCGGATAAACGGGTAGAGGGGTAGATGAGAGTTTCCCCTCTACCCATTCACTTATTCACCCATTCGCCCCATGAACTAGCCCAGTCCCAAATCATAATACCGATATATCGCGATATATTTTTATTTGTTCTATACTTGAGAAAGTTGTTGAGACACAAATTCATGTTTAGACACTTTTACACACCGGCTTGGGCAGGCGCTGACTCCGATGAATCCTTTTATCGCCCTTGGTTTCAGCATGGCAAACGACCTCATGGCAAGCCTGATATGTTTGGCTTTGGTGGCGAAGATGAACCCCGGACTCGTCGGGGAGACATTAAATTTCTGCTGCTAGAGTTGTTAGCTGAGCAGCCCAGCCACGGCTACGACTTAATCAAACGCATGGAATCTCGCAATGGTGGCTTTCGTCGCCTCAGTCCTGGTTCTGTCTATCCCACGCTGCAACTGCTAGAAGATGGCGGATATGTGATCAGCGAGACTACAGTGGGTAAGCGAGTTTACACCATTACAGATGAGGGGAGACAGTTCTTGGCTGAACGTGCTTCTCAAGAACCGCAAGCTGGCTCTTGGGAGGGATTCAGAAATAAACCGCAAGAGTTTAATCAATTGCGACAGGCGGCGATGGAGTTGGCGGGAGCAGTGATGCAGGTAGCTCGAAGCGGCAATTCCGATCGCATCAATCGTGTCAAGGATCTGTTAGAGCGAACGAAGCGAGAGATCTACGCAATGCTGGCAGAGGAATAGCGGTTGCAAGACCAGCAAACCGATCGCTGCATAGGACATAACTTAAGTGTAGAATATCCTAAAGATTTTTCGCGATCGCCCTTTCCAACACAAGTGCAAACTTTAGTCATAAGTCTAGGACATGGTTGTGGAAACGGAGAGTGCCCACAACCATGTCCTAGCAGCCACGTCTTAAATCTTTGATCCTAAGACTGAAGAAACTCCAGTAGGTCAGCGTTGAGCTGGTCTTTGCTCGTGTCGCCCAGGCTATGCGATCCGCCCGGATAGATTTTTAACGTCGAATTCTTGACAAGCTTTGCAGACAGGAGCGCCGAATCTGCGATCGGCACGATCTGATCGTCATCCCCATGAATGATCAGCGTCGGTACATCAAACTTCTTCAAATCATCAGTGAAATCTGTTTCCGAAAAAGCCTTGATGCAGTCATAGGCGTTCTTATGTCCAGCCATCATGCCTTGCATCCACCACGCGTTAATCAGCCCTTGAGAAACTTTGGCACCGGGTCGATTGAAGCCAAAGAACGGGCCGCTAGCCACATCTAGAAAGAACTGCGATCGATCAGCTAAGAATGCTGCGCGAAAGCCATCAAACACCTCCATCGGCAGCCCACCCGGATTCGCCTCAGTCTTGAGCATAATCGGCGGCACTGCACCCATCAACACCGCTTTAGCAACCTTCGATGTTCCGTGGCGACCAATGTAGCGCGCCACTTCGCCCCCTCCAGTAGAATGTCCAATCATGACTGCATCTTTGAGATCTAGCGCCTCAAAAAGCTCGGCCAGATCGTCAGCGTAGGTGTCCATATCATTGCCGTTCCAGGGTTGGCTCGATCGCCCATGTCCCCGGCGATCATGCGCAATGCAGCGGTAGCCATGCGAGGCGAGAAAAAACATTTGTGATTCCCACGCATCTGCACTTAGCGGCCAGCCGTGACTAAAGACAATGGGTTGTCCTGTGCCCCAGTCTTTGTAATAAATCTGTGTGCCGTCTTGCGTTGTGATCGTGCTCATCTTTTCACCTTGTTAGTTCTAGGATAGGGGTTGCCAAGTTAACAGCTTGGGGGTTGCACCACCTCAAGAGAATAAAGGATGGAGGCGCAGTCCGTGTGCCATGTAGATAACGTTTACGGCATTTAGCGGTACGGGGTATAGCAAACCCAGCTAGAAGTAGCGATCGCTTTGAGTCGCTGCGTCACTCCAAAATATTGCAAGATAGCCCTGACAAAAATCTCTGAAGTTTCTGCCAAGGCTATTTTGTGGTTATGGACTGTAGTAGAGCTGCATTCGTAGCAGTTAAGACAAGGGCGCTTTGGAGGATGCGCGGAGCACGCCTTCAAAAATATCCTTGTCCCGATGATTATGGCTATTGATGGATTTCAATGACTGAAGCCGTTCGTTAAGTGACGATCATCTCTCGTTGAGGTAATCCCCGGAGCTTTTGAGTGTTCTCAATCAGGCTTTGAGCTAAGGCATCGAGCCGCTTCGAGAGACTCTCATCTTGCAAGTTGCCATCTTGATCAAAGGCTTTCCAGGCTTGGGCGATCGCCACCTGTTCTGGAATTGTCCAGGCGTGAATCCATCTCAGAATGGTTCGCATATCATTTAGAGCGTTGCTGTTAGACTGCCCACCCAAGACGCTAATTAGTCCGGTGACTTTGCCAGAGAAGTGCTCAAAACCCATGAGATCAAGCGCGTTTTTAAGGACGCCACTGAGGCTGCCATGATATTCGGGCGTCACTAAAACAACGCCATCCGCTCCTAGCACTGCCTGGCGAATCTTTTCTACGTCAGGATAGTTGGGGTACTCGTCGCTGCCATCACAGAAGGGCAAGTTTAGCGCTCGTAAATCCAAAAGCTCAACCTCAGCTCCTAAGGCTCTAAGGCGCTCTGCTACGATCTTTAATGCCTGCTGACTATAAGAGTCGGGTCTTAAACTTCCGGCAATTCCCACGATTTTGACCATAGAACCTGCTCCTGAGGAAAATCTTGATTTGCCTCTAGTATAGCTAATCCGTATTCATTATGAGTACGTTTTATAAAAGTTTTTACTCGTTCAATCCGATAGAAATCTTCCCTTAGGTGAATAGCGGTTTTGACCGCCTTTACGGATGATGGGAGCGTTTAACGTCAGCAAAAGTCTGATAATACGGTGGAACCGCTATGCACTGGACTAAGCAGCTATCACTCAAGGTCAAATTTTTCTTAGGATCGCTGTTTTATCTCAGCTACGCGCCAAAGGCATTTCGTTACTCACGCTGGAAGGACAAGATTGAGCGTGAAGTGGTCATCGCACCGCCAGCAGAAACCTTTGATCAACCGGGAAAATTACTGCGAGCAGAGCCAACTGAAAGGGGCGGGCAATTTTACTTTGAGCAAGCAGAACTAGAGGTTTGTTTTTTAACGCCTGACCTCGTGCGGATGGATTGGCAGCCCGGAATCCGACCTGTGCCTTACGCGATCGCCCGTCATACCTGGGAACCTGTAGCCACTCATTTAGAGGAAACAGCAGACGGTTGGAGGCTGACCAGCTTCGTCAACGACGCATGCGCCCTTCAGCTTACCGTTACCTTTGAGGGGCGAGTGACGGTGATGGATGCACAGGGGGCGATCGTGCGGGAAGAGTTGCCCCCCCAAAAGTTGGCAGAGGGATGGACACATCAAGCGACACTGCGGCCTGAAGAAGCCATCTATGGGTTAGGGGAAAGGGCAGTTTCGCTGAATTTGCGTCTGGCGAGAGAGATGACGAACAAGCAGGAAGTCACCCAGGCGCCCAAAACCTTTCGCATGTGGAACTACGATGCAGCAGGTAAATATGATGCTGGGGCTGACCCTATGTATATCTGCATTCCGCTGTATTGGGGCTTGCATCATCAGGGCAGCTACCTGGTCTTTTATGAAAACTCGTTTGATGCCCGGTTTAGCTTTGGTGAGGTCGCCACTGCTGCCTTTGAGGGCGGTGCCTTGCGCTATTACATTGCAGTTGGCGCTCCTGCTCAGCTATTAGAGCGCTACACCGAACTAACCGGACGATCGCCCCTGCCGCCTCAATGGGCGTTGGGTTATCACCAGTCGCATTGGGGCTATCGCACCGAAGATGCAGTTAGGGAAACCTACCAGGGGTTTGAGGCGCATAACTTACCTCTGAGTGTGATTCACCTGGATATTGATGTACAGGTCGGGTTTCGAGCGTTTACGGTTGATCCCGATCGCTTCCCTAATCTGAGAGGGTTTATTCAAGAATTGCTGGAACATGGCGTGCAGTTTGTCACCATTCTCAACCCAGGGGTGAAGCTGAGCCGCAAGAGCAACTTGTTTTTAGAAGGGCGCGTGCTGGATGCCTTTTGTCGGTTAAATAATGGACAGTTGGTAGTTGCACCCGTGTGGCCAGGTTGGTGCGTGTTTCCTGACTTTACCCATCCGGTTGTCCGTCGTTGGTGGAGCCGTCAGTATGAGTTTTTGCTAGAGGTCGGAGTTGCGGGCTTTTGGCATGATATGAATGAGCCTGCTGCATTTATTGCTTGGGGCGATCGCTCTTTGCCCCCTCGGTCAACGCAGCACTACATGGAAGGCAGAGGCGGCAACCATTTGGAAGCGCACAATGTCTATGGCTTGTTGCAGGCTCAAGCGGGCTATCAAAGCCTGTGTGAATCTCGTCCCAAACAGCGCCCTTTCATTGTTTCTCGTGCAGGCTGGGCGGGATTGCAGCGCTACGCCTGGACATGGACAGGGGATATTGACTGTACCTGGACGGCATTACGACAGACGATCTCAACCGTGATTGGCTTAGGACTGTCGGGCGTTCCCTACAGCGGCCCCGATATTGGCGGATTTCAGGGCAATCCGACGGCAGAGTTGTATCTGCGCTGGTTTCAGATGTGCAGCTTTATCTCGTTTTGTCGCACGCACTCTGCCAACAATGTGGAAGACCGCACGCCTTGGTCGTATGGCGAACCGACGCTGAGTATCATTCGGCAGTTTTTGCAATTGCGCTATCAGCTGCTGCCCTATTTCTACACGCTGTCTTGGGAAGCTTCGCAGAAGGGCTATCCACCTGTGCGTCCTATTTTTTGGCTCGACCCGACGGATGCTAGCCTGTGGAGCGTGGATGATGCCTTTTTACTGGGCGATCGCCTGCTGATTTATCCGATTTTGCAGGACGGTCAGCGATCGCGTTCGGTCACCCTGCCCAGCGGCCAGTGGTATCACTTCTGGGACGATCTGCGGTTAGAAGGGCAAGCGACGATCGATGCGCCTCTAGAGCAAATTCCTGTGCTAGTGAAAGCAGGCACCATTTTGCCTATGGCAGAGGGCGGATCATCCAACCTGCTGCGACAAAACTTGAAAGAAAAACATCTGACGCTACATCTCTATCCACCGACTGAAGGAACGAGTGAATGGACACTCTACACCGATATCGGAGATGGATATGACGCCTCTCGGCTCGATCGCTTTTCCATGCGGCGGATTGCGAGAGGAATAGATCTCTCCTGGTCATCCGAGGGCGATTTTCCTTTTCCCTATGGATCGATCCGAGTTCAGATTCATGGCATGGATATTCAGCAAGCCTGGGTAGATGGGGAAGCTGCAACGGTCGTAGACAATCAGGTCAATGTTAGCGATCGCTTTGCTCACCTGCATGTGAGATGAGCAGGTGGATTAAAACGGGTACTCTATTTCACAACGCATCTGTACGATGAATTGACTCGATTAGTTCTTCAACCTCTTCATCATCAGGGCATTGCTGCACCTGAGATTTAAACCATGCCAATTCTTCAGCTTCCGTTTTCTGCAACTGATACACCAACAGCGTTCCGGCTACCCGCGCTAAGGTGAGAGGCTCATAGGCAATATGATTGAGTAACTCATGCGCCTCTTGGTACAAGCGCGCTGCCGCCACTTCGTTGAGAGGTTTTCCCATCTGGGAGGCAATATCTTGCAGGCTGTGCTGGATCGATCGGCTGAGATCGGATGGAGAAGAATCGTTCATGCTGTCAGTGTAAAGGATATTCAGATTTCAGAACATATGACAAAAGCCTCCGAAGGAACGAGAAGCAGAAACCGAGTCGGCGCTAACTTGCAAAGGTAAGGATAGTGACCAGAGCAGCTCATTCAGCAATTTACAAATACCTACGAAGTCAATCTTGCCGATCGCCCTCATCTAACGATTGATAATGTTTCAAAAAATTCAACAACATGTCAGAACATTACCGAACTCCTCTTAACCAGTTAAAACCGAGTGTGTTGAAACATGAGCAATACTTATCTTTATAGAGTGTGAGGGTTACTCATGTTTTGTCAAGTACACTGTGAGCAGTGCTCATGTTTTATTTGAGATAAGGACTGTTCCAAGTGTCTAACAACTCATCTAGCCCGACTGGAATGCGTCGCCAACCACGCCAAGCCCGCAGCCAAGAAAGGGTTAACCGCATTCTGGATGTGGCAGAAGAATTGTTTATTGAAGAGGGCTATAACGCCACGACGACCAATGCGATCGCTAAGCGGGCTAAAGTGGCGATCGGGTCGCTTTACCAGTTTTTCCCTGATAAGACATCGATTCTGCAAGGTTTAGCCCTGCGCTATAACGAATTGCTGTACCAGCGACTATCAGAGTTAAACACAGAGGCGCTAGTAACTTTACCGCTGACAGTTTATGTGGATCAAATGATTGATGCGACTGATCAATTTTTCACAGATTATCCTGGCTACTACGCCATCTTCATGCCGCTGCAAGGCACAATACCAGAATTGCAAGAGATTGAAGCCGCAGCCGACGCACATCTGATTCAAAACATGGCAACCGAATTATCTCTGCGTAATGCAGGACTAGAATCTCCGGATTATGAAGCAATCGCTTTTGTGCTGGTAAAGGCAATCGGAAACTTGCTGTGGCTAGCTCTAGGTCAAGAAAAACCGTTTCGGCAACGCTTAGTAACAGAAACGAAACGGCTTACTTTACACTACCTACAAAGCTATTTTTCATCAGAGTTCATTCCAGCTCATCAGGCTGAGGCAGGTGTTCTCCCTCCCCTGCCACATCACCCATTATGAGAAGCCACAATCCAACACCCGCATGGATTACGCGATCGCTTTTCTGAGATGCCGTAGCCTGCTTCTCGAAGAGTAGGCTTTACCCAATCTACAGTTCATTCCACCTACCGACTTAGGTTGTCACAAAAACAACGCTAATCATTAACTTACGTATCCCTAAGCTGTCATCACAGGTCATGATATGTATTGCTTCTGGCAATCGTCAACCAGAGTTGATATTAGCTCTGGCAGCTTTGAATTAATCGAACAATGGACTCATCCTCAAACTCTTCCGCAAGCTGCAAAATCTTGTCAGCAAAAGCCATATATTTGACATTGAGATGCTTGAGCTGCTCTGCTTCACTTTTAATATCTACCACATAACCTGCTGTTGCCGCTTGATACAAATTCGCTAATTCTTCTGATGTAGGGATAACCATATCTACAGGCGAGTCTGTGGTCGTCGATGTCGGCATTTCAGAAGTGTTATCAGGTTGATAAACCCATTCCAACTGTGCATGGTACTCCAATTGATCTAACAGGTCTGATGCTGCTACAGGCTTGGGTAGGAAATCGCTGTAGCCTGCATCAATACTCTGCTGTCGATCCATATTTGACACACTCGCGGAAGACGCAATGATTGGCGCATCTCGAAATGTGTCCAACTCTCGAAGTTCTCGAATCATCTCAAATCCGCTCATCACTGGCATCGCCAGATCAGAAATAATCAGATCGGGCTGATACGTTTTGGCTTTATCTAAGCCTTCTTGCCCATCGCTTGCCTCAATTAACTTGAAACCCAGCGGCTCTAGCAAATTAACGATGACCGAACGGTTTTCCCAGCGATCGTCAACCACAAGAATAGTTCGCTGATTGCCTGAATAGCCTTTAATTTTCCCAATGTTTGTGATACTCCCGGACTCGATCCAGTCATCGCTTAGAGTACACTCAATCTCAAACTCAAAGGTGCTGCCGACACCAAGCTCACTCTTCACATGGATCTGGCTATTCATTAGCTCAACGATCGTTTGACTAATGGCAAGTCCTAGTCCTGTTCCTTCTGTTTGTAGCTTAGCTTTTTCAGTTTGTTCAAACGGCAGGAAGATCCGATCCAGATATTCAGGGGCAATGCCAACACCTGTATCTTGAATCATGAAATGAATACGAACAGCGGATGATTTAGATGGATTGGGGCGAACATTGACCTCTACAGTAACGCTACCTTTAGAGGTAAATTTAATCGCATTACCAATTAAATTGATTAAAACTTGACGCAACCGCTTCTCATCAACCTCAACCCCTATAGGCAAATTGTCGGGAGGTTGGTAGGTAAACTGAAGTCTTTTTTGCTCTGCTTTAATACGGCAGATTTCTACAACTCCCTGTAGAAAGGCTGGTAGATGGATCAGGGTAGGAACCAGCTCTAATTTTCTTGCCTCAATCCTAGAAATGTCTAGTACATCATTGATCAGTGTAAGAAGATGAGAACCACATTGATAAATAATTTGGGAACTGTAGCGATCTTTTTCGGGTAAGTTTGGTGAGCACTGTAGAATTTGGGCATAGCCTAGAATCCCATTGAGCGGAGTTCTTAGCTCATGACTAATGTTGGCCAAGAATTCACTCTTAGCATGGTTAGCGGCATCCGCAGCATCCTTCGCTTCTCTCAGTTCTGTGGTACGTTCTTCAACTCGCTGTTCTAGATCTTCGTTGGTTTTCTCTAGTGTGGTAAAAGACTGTTGTAGTTGCCGCGCCATCTGGTTGAAGGATTGACCCAAACTGTCGAGTTCCCGAATCTCACTCACTGCGATCGACTGATCTAAATTCCCTGAGGCAATGGCTTGACTGGCCTGGTTTAATCGCAAAATGGGTTGGGCGATCCAGCGAGCAGTTACAATTCCCAAGCCACTCGCAACACCCAAAGCCGCTAAGCAAAGCAAAAGCGTAGTCCGGTTATTGGTATTAATCTGCTCCATAAAGTCAGATTCTGGTACGGTAACCACCACTAACCAATCCAGATTCAGGTCATTCTTTAAAGGCGTGACTTTGATAAATTCACGATTGTTTTCAAACTCAAAGGTTGCTTCATGGCTGTCTTTGATGTTTTCAAAGCTGCCAAACTGCTTCTGTAAATGTTCTGCGGTAGCTCGAATGAGGGTGTTTTCACTACTCAAAATGTTGAGCGGTTTCGGCTTGCCATTCTCCATAACGAATGGATCTTGATCTATCGAATGAGCAATCAGAGTTCCATCTCGTTCGATAATAAAGACCTCTCCTGACGAGCTAACGTTAAGATTGCTCAGAAAATCACTGACTTGATCGAGGAAAACCTCAATCAGAAAAACGCCTTGTAGCTGCTTGGCCTCATTATAGATAGGCTGACTTAATGCCACAGCTACAACGGGATCATTTTGCCAGATGTAAGCTTCGCCCCAAACGGCTTTACCCGCTTTAACGGGCTGGGTATACCAAATCTCCTCACGCGGATTCCAACTGTCATAGACTTTAACCACGCGAGTCCGATTTCCCGTCGCATCGGTAGCGTAGGTCAGATTTTTCCCGTTCGTTCTGGAAGAAATTTCATCGATCGTAATGCCTTGATCCTTGAGAAAATTTCCAGCTCCGGCAAACTCCCCATTTGTCAGCGCATAGCCCAGGTAACTGATGTCATTAAAAGTATTGGCTTGTCTCCAGAAATACTGCCCTGCTTTCCCGTGATCTTGAAGATTGAGCTGCCCCAACTCGATCGCATCTAGATCGGTTTTCAAAACCTGTTGGGGAGTAGTAATAAACTCATCAACGTGCTGCTCAACTAGGCGTGAATTTTTGTCGATTAACTGCCCAGCGATTTGGTTGACTGCTTTCTGCCCATTTCTAAAGGAGAGCCATCCCGTTAAGCCAACCGCCGCAAAAATTTGCAGCAAAAAAGGGACGACTAAGACAAGATAGAGGGGCAATCTTTTGGAGACTTTACTAGCCGTCATATTTTTTAACTCTCAGGGATCTCAGAAGCATTCAAGTATCTTTCATAGATTGCCCAAAATTGGGGATCAGTTCACAGGAAGAAAATGTAGAACTGTAACTGTTAGCTCATGGCTCTAGCAGTCTGTCAATTATTAACTAACGTGGTTGAGTGGTTGGAAAACCTCATCAATCCATCTACCCGCCAACTATTACGGAACTGACCCCTAGGAAAGTCTCTGTCAGGATTCTATTGGGGATGCTTGGGCAGCTATGTCGTGTTCTAGACCTGTGGATAAAGAGCAAAATCAATGCCTACCGTAGGTATCTCCCCGAAATCGAGCAACAGATTACAGATACGGCACTCAACGGTAGTGGCATTCGGGATACAGCACAGGTACTCAAAATGAGGCGAACCATGATGATTGAAGGGTTAAAAAAGATCGTCACCTTCAAGCAGTCAATGAAGCCCGTTTGGCAGTTGTTGAACTTACTCAAACCCTTACTCATTAGTAGTAAGAGTGAGCTGTAATCGCGAAAGCATCGCAAAATTATCGCTAGTATCCCTCAAAAGTAAGAGATGAAAATAAGAAAATTTCTTTACAATTAGCGAGTAACTCTTAAAAATTTAACAAATCTTATTGGAGCGAAACATGATAGCCACTCAAAACGCCTCCACTCGTCATCCAGCGCGTTGTACTGCTGCTCTCAACGAGTCTACTCAGTCTGCTGCTATTCCAGCTTTGTTGTCCATTTCGATCGCTCTCAATGTCAGCAGCGATCGCCTCATCAATCATTGAGCTTTTTCCGGTAGCGCGCCCGGTCAATGCGGCTGATGCTTTCTCAATCAACCTCTCAGGTTGTTCGGGATATTTTTCGATAGAACTGATACAAAATTTGGCTCAGGGCACTTGATGACTGATATCTTTCCTCAAATTCGTGATTTAGCTATTATTGGCGATCGCCGTACCGCTGCCCTGCTAACGACTACTGGAACGATAGTTTGGTATTGTCCTGGCCGATTTGACAATCCCTCTTTATTCGCGAGTTTGCTAAGCCCCCAAGCTGGCTCTTGGTCATTACAGATTCCGGATGCGAGGTTTGTTAGTCGCCATTATTTAGGCGATAGCGGTGTTCTAGAAACAACACTGCGCACCCTCCAGGGTGAACTCAAAATTACAGATTGGATGTCGATCGGTGAAGGCACACCTAGAGGAATTTGTCGTCGCTTTTCTTCTGTGCCTGAGTTGCTCACCGTCTCACTGCAAGCGGCTCCAGGCTACGCTCAGCAGTCTCCTAACCTGCGATATCAGAATCAGGCGGTGCAAATCGACCGACATTATCTCTATTCATCGCATCCGCTCAAAATTGTTGACGAGAAAGCTGTTGAGTTCAGTATTCCACAAGGGGAAACAGGATGGGCCGTATTAGTCGATGAGCTCTTGGCAGGCGAGATTACGCCTGATGATTGGCTTGAGACTACGCTGACTTGCTGGCAACAGATTGCTGCCCATGCAACCTATTCTGGCCCCTATGAGCAACAGATTGCTGCGTCAGTTCGTGTGCTGCGGCTACTTACCTATGAACCATCAGGGGGTGTCATTGCGGCTCCAACGATCGCTTTACCTGAGGTGATTGGTGGTAAGCGCAACTATGATTACCGCTATGTCTGGTTAAGAGATGCTGGGATGATTGTGAGCGCGCTCACTCGGCTAGGTAGCGATGGCATGGAGGAGCGGCGATTCCTAGACTTCATTTGCCACTCTGAGCGTGATGGCAAACTGCCGCTGTATCCCTTTTCCACTATTACAGGACAGCCAGTACGGCCCGAGGAAACCCTTGACTTAAAAGGTTATCGCAGCAGTCAACCTGTGACGATCGGCAATCTTGCAAGAAACCAGCTCCAGCTTGATGCCTATGGCAATGTTTTGTTGGCTGCAAAGCTAATTTACAGCCGCTTTGAAACGCGCCAACATTGGACGCTGATTGCACAACTGGCTGATTTTTTGGCCGAACATTGGCATGAACCCGATCATGGTCTTTGGGAAGAACAGGTGCAGCGACATTACACATCCAGTAAAGTGATTGCAGCCTGCGGACTAGAATACATTGCTGAATTTGCCCAAACAGAAGCCCAAGCTCAACACTGGCGAACTGCCGCTCGCTCAATTCGAGGATTTGTGGCGCGAGAATGTTTGACTTCAGAGGGTGCTTATGCAGCGATCGCAGGAGGTGATGCGGTTGATCTGTCAGCTGCCTTGTTTCCAGTTTGGAGATACACTGCACCAGATTCGCAAGAGATGATAATGACTCTAAAAATTCTAGAGCGTGATTATAGTTCAGAGAATCTTTATCGACGGCATTTAGAACAGTTTGATTCTCAGCAAGAGGGCGTATTCCTAGCAGGTACATTTTGGGTCGCTCAATATTGGGTCATGCGTCGAGATTTTCCACGCGTTGAGGCCATTTTGAATGCTGCCTTGAAGTATGCCAATGACTTGGGACAGTTCGGAGAGGAGGCCGATCCACAAACAGGAGAAATGCTGGGAAATTTCCCCCAAAGCTTTGTTCATGCAGCGTTTATTGGTGCAGTCATTGATTTGAAAGCTGCCCTTGAGCCAAAGGAACCCCTTGAGTCAAAAGAACCCCTTGAATCAAAAGAACCCCACGATATTTGTGAAAAACAGCATTAGTGAAAAATAGCACTGATGAAAATAGCTGGCGATTGATCTACTGCAATAAGGAATGAACTGAGTGACAGACAACCATTATGATGTCGCCATCATCGGCACAGGCGCAGGAGGAGGAACTGTAGCACATCGTCTAGCTTCCAGTGGCAAGAAGATCTTAGTGCTGGAGCGTGGAACCTTTTTGCCAAGAGAAAAAGCCAACTGGGACGCAGCACAGGTCTTTAAACAAGAACGATATTTTAATACTGAAACCTGGTCTGATAAAGACGGCCAATCGCTGCGTCCGGCGGCTGGTTACTGGGTAGGGGGCAACACTAAGTTTTATGGCGGAACGCTGTTCCGGATGCGTGAACAAGAGTTTAATGCTGTTGTTCATAAAGGCGGAATTTCTCCAGAATGGTGTCTCAAATACAATGATTTTGAGCCATATTACTCTCAGGCCGAGCAACTCTACCAAGTTCATGGTCAGCGCGGACTTGACCCGGTGGAGCCTTGGTCAAATAACGAGTATCCTTTTCCAGCCATTAGTCATGAACCCCGAATTCAAGCAGTCCATAACGACCTAAAAGACCAAGGACTGCACCCCTTTTATCTGCCAATGGCCATCAAATTAAATGAGGCACAACAGTTTTTGAGTGAGTGCATTCGCTGCGAAACCTGCGATGGTCATCCTTGCTTAGCTCATGCCAAAGCGGATGCTGAAGTGATGGTGGTGCGTCCAGCCATGCAGCAGACCCATGTCACCCTACTCACCGAAGCTAAAGTCACTCGACTGCATACCAGTACTTCCGGTCGTGAAATCACAACTATTGAAACTGAAGTAGCAGGGGAAATCATGCAGTTTCAGGCAGATATTGTGATAGTTGCCTGTGGTGCAATTAACTCAGCCGCGTTGCTCTTGCGATCGGCCAATGACGCACATCCAAACGGTCTAGCCAATCGCTCTGATCAGGTCGGGCGGAACTTCATGAAGCACAACTGTGGGGTAGTCATCGGGCTAATGCAGCCCGAAAACCTGACTGTGTTTCAAAAAACTCTGGGAATTAATGACTTTTATTGGGGTGAGCCTGATTTTCCTTACCCTATGGGACAAATCCAGCTTTCAGGCAAAGTCAATCAGGAGATGCTGATGAATGATGTGCCTCTCAAAACCACTGGTGTTGACGCTGAGACTGCTGCACGACACTCTGTTGATTGGTGGCTAATGGGGGAAGATTTGCCCGATCCAAACAACCGTGTCCGCATTAAGGGGGATAAAATTCATCTGGATTACACCGAAAATAATACAGAGGCATTTAATCGTCTAATAGATCGCTGGATTGAGGTTTTAAAGTCGATCGATATTGATAAGGGCTTTATGAAACAATCCCTCTACTATCGCGCCAATTTTCCGTTGAAGTGGGTGGCTCATCAATGTGGAACCTGTCGCTTTGGGTTTGATCCAGACACTTCTGTTTTAGATGTCAACTGCCGCGCGCATGAGATTGATAATCTCTATGTTGTTGATAGCAGCTTCTTTGCTTCTAACACTGGCTCAAATCCCACCCTTACGGTTGTTGCCAACGCGTTACGAGTTAGCGACCATTTACTCGGTCGCCTTAAATAGTCTGTCCATTATTGATCTAATTCACTACTCAGGAGCTAATAGTATGTCAAAAGAATTTCGCCCAACTGCCGATCAAATTCCAGCCCAAACATTGCCTTATCCTGCTAGTCAAGAGGATATGGTGCCTCAACCTGATAGTGATTTATCAAACTATCGAGCGGCTGGCAAGCTTAAAGGTAAAGTTGCTCTGATTACAGGCGGTGATTCTGGGATTGGTCGGGCTGTGGCGATCGCCTATGCGATGGAAGGGGCAGATGTTGCCATTCTCTACAATGTGCATGATGACGATGCCACTGTAACTCAATCCAAAGTTGAGGAAAAGGGGCAGAAATGTCTCAAAATTCAAGCCGATGTACGTGATTCTCAGCAATGCTATGCGGCTGTACAGCAGACTATCGAAAAGTTTGGGCATCTCGATATTTTGGTCAACAACGCAGCTTACCAAATGGTACAGTTCAAGCTGGAAGATCTTTCTGAAGAGCAGTTTCGTCGTACTTTAGAAACTAATATCTTCGGCTATTTTTATATGGTCAAAGCTGCTCTACCTCATCTCAAAGAAGGCGACTCCATCATTAATACCACCAGCATTTTGGGGCTAATTGGCAAAGAGTTTTTGGTTGATTATTCCACCAGTAAAGGGGCTGTTAACGCCTTTACTAAAGCGCTGGCGCAAAACCTTGCCGAACGGAAGATTCGCGTCAATGCAGTGGCTCCGGGACCTGTTTGGACACCAAATATTCCTGCCACGATGACGGCGGAGCAGGTTGATAATTTTGATGTAGATAATGCGATGAAGCGAGCTGGGCAGCCAGAAGAGTTGGCTCCTACTTACGTTTATTTTGCATCTGAAGATAGCAGCTTTACGACTGGAGCAATTTTGGAAGTGACTGGGGGACAGGTTTCTAGCACATGAGTTCTATCCAAGTGGCTGCTGTTGAATCCGTGGGTATGACGGTCGCGCACATGGAGCGATCGCTAGAGTTCTACACGACTGTTCTAGATTTTAAGCAAGTCTTTGACGTCGAAGTTTCTGGTGATGAATACGATCGTCTGCTCGGCCTTTCTCATACTCGGCTGCGAGTCGTGCGACTGCAACTGGGCAATGAGATTCTAGAACTAACTGAGTATCTGAGTACGAAAGGTAGACCCATGCC
Organism: Oscillatoriophycideae cyanobacterium NC_groundwater_1537_Pr4_S-0.65um_50_18; assembly: GCA_016208305.1. GTDB lineage: Bacteria > Cyanobacteriota > Cyanobacteriia > Elainellales > Elainellaceae > Drouetiella. The sequence continues at coordinate 68,650 of JACQYI010000014.1, forward strand.
TGCGGATTCGCGTAGTCATGATCAATGGTTTCAACATTTGGCGATCGTTGTCAGCAACATTGAGCAAGCATGTCAACGATTAGAGGCGTACCAAGTTCAACAAGTTTCGATCGATCCTCAGACAATTCCTGAGTCTAATCCTGTCTCTGGTGGCGTTAAAGCGCTTTACTTTCAAGATCCAGATGGGCATAGGCTAGAACTCATTGAATTTCCGCTGGATAAAGGCGAAGCGAAATGGCAGCAGTCGAATCAATTGTTTTTAGGAATTGACCACACGGCGATCGTAGTATTCAGTATAGAGACAAGTTTACAGTTTTACCGAGACTGCTTAAAGCTAGAGCTAAAAACACAAAGTAAAAACTCTGGTACTGAGCAAGAGAACTTAAGTAAAGTGCAAGATGCAAAAGTTTGTGTGAGTAGTTTAAAAGCTTTAACAGGCTTAGGTATTGAGCTACTGGAATATTTAAAACCCTGCACTGGGCGACCCATGCCAGTTAATGTACAGCCTAACGATGTATTTCATTGGCAGATAACGATCGCAGTCCCCGATGTGGCCATAGTCGCTCAACAGTTGCAGAGTAAAGGTTTTTTCTCGGCATCTTCTAAGGCTACCGTTATGCCAGACCTCACCCTAGGTTTCAAGCGTGGAATTTTAGTACGAGATCCTGACGGTCATGGAATTCGTCTAATTGAAAAGTAATAGGAGTGGCACGCGTTCTAATTGACTGACAAAACTGCTGAAACCATGAATATGATTTTTTATAGGGTCTTAAGGTTGCTACTCAAAGATTTCAGTGAAATCTAACGGTTTTGCCTTAGCTGCGACAACTGTTGCAGCTGTTGACTCTGCTGTTCTGCTTGCATCGTTAAAGCATCAAAAACTAAATCACATAGCTCAAATAGAAACGGGTTAGCAATGCGATAGTAGACGCAGACCCCGCGTTGCTCTCGCGCAACTACGCCTGCTTGAGTTAACATCTTCAGATGTTTAGAGACGTTGGCCTGCCCTAATTGAGTCTCTTCAATAATTTCAGTCACGTTTTTAGCGCTGGCTTTGAGCGAACACACGATCTGAAGGCGACTAACTTCTGACAAAACTTTGAAGAAATCTGCCATCAGACTTAATGCTTCAGGCGTAAGTTTGGAAATGCTGCTCTCATCCACTCTTTCTTGAACGGCAACGGATTTTTTAGCTGTCTTTATCGGCATGAGCTTTGCAGGCATGGAAAGAATTTCACAACTTAATGAGTTATTCGTATCATTATATTACCACACGGTAGTACAATCCTGTGGAATTCAGCAAGTCCCTTTAGCGCAGATCGCACTTCAGCACCAATAAGGTATGCTTTGTCTGCTCAACGCTTAAAAACTCTTAAAATGTCATAAATTTGCTAATCTCTTACTCAACTTGTTGATTAAATGAATAGGCGATCGCTTTGGAAAGACGGGGCTAGCAGGGTAAGGAGATTGAATAATGTTTAGAACTTGGGATGACCAGCGCAAGCGATCCTCCGCTGGAATAACGGGATGATTGAGAATGTTTTGAATGAGTGCCATCAGCTGTTGAGAACGTTCATCGGCACTCACGCCAGCGGAGCCAGCGTCTTTCGCTGTGGTCGCAGTTGTAGGCGTGATCTCATACCCTGCCGAAATAGAATGGAAGTTAGCACATTCATCTTTTGAAGGTGTTTCAGCTAAGCTACTGAGCACCACTCGTTCCACTTCCTCCAGGGTAGTCATGCCCTGAGCCACAAGTTGCAAGCTATAGTCAGCCAGAGTTTTCATGCCAGCCGATCGGGCTGTGTCTCGCAGTTGATCGACAGACGCTCCTTCGAGGATCAAGCCTTTTAAGTTTCGATCCATCACCATTAACTCATAAACGCCCAAACGGCCGTGATAGCCTGTTCCCTTGCAGGTTGAACAGATATCCTTCCCTTGGGCGCTAGCGTTTTGAATGTCCTCAGAAGACAGGGTTCTGGCTCGGTAGATTAAGCCTGTAGGACAGGAGAGATTAAACTGCCGTAGCGATTGTAAATCACTCGCGGTTGGGCGGTAAGGCTCCCGGCATTTAGGGCAGACATGGCGCACTAGCCGCTGGGATAAGATACCTAATAGACAACTGGCAAGCCTGAAAGGCTCAATGCCCAGCTCTTGCAGTCGGGTGACCGTGGTAGGAGCATCATTCGTATGCAGGGTACTAAAAACCAGGTGCCCTGTGAGAGCAGTTTCGATCGTGACTTTTGCCGTTTCTTGATCGCGGACTTCACCAACTAAAATCACATCAGGATCTTGACGCAGCAAAGCTCTTAAGACCTTGGGAAAATCTAATCCCTTCTCCCGCATGACTTGAACCTGGGAAATACCGGGCAAGGTATACTCAATCGGATCTTCAACCGTACAGATGTTGATGTGGGGACTGTTTTTTTCAGCGAGTGTAGCGTAAAGCGTTGTACTTTTGCCAGAACCCGTTGGGCCAGTCACCAAAATTAAACCAAAGGGAGAACGAGCCATGTTTCGCAGCTGCTGCAACACGGTGGCATCCGTAATGAGAGTATCCAGCATCAGATCTGCTGTACCGCTTCTTAACACCCGCAGTACTACTTTTTCCCCATAGGAGGTGGGAAGAGTACTGACGCGCAGCCCAACTTTTTGATCTTGTAGCTTCAGGCTAATTTGTCCATCCTGAGGAATTCGCCGCTCAGCAATGTCTAGGTTAGCCAGGATTTTAATTCGAGAGATGATAGCAGGGATCGAGAAGCTAGGGAGGGGAGGCCAACCTACGCTCAAAATTCCATCTTTGCGAAAGCGAATTTGTAAACTGGTTTCTTGCGGCTCAAAATGAATGTCTGAAGCCCCCTCTTTTAAGGCTTTGTATAAAATAACGTTAACCAACGACACCACTGGGTGTGATGTGGCCGCTTGCAACGATGCAGAGAGATCCACTTCTGGGCTAGCTACTTTGATCGGAGTGGGTAGGCTAGACAGGTCAAACCCTTGAAGTTCTAAAGCTTCAAGATCAGGTAGAGAATCTTCCAGTTTGGGTAGAGGGAGGGAGGACAGTCGTTGCGGCGATCGCAATCCTCCAGAGGGGCCAGAGGTTCGCCTCACTGAGACATCTGATGAGGAGGCAACCGATCGTGAACCTCTGTCCAAGATTTGATGTACTAGGTGATAGTAATCTTCTGCTGTGATCACCATTGGACAGAGCACCAGCCCATGCCGCTGGAAAATATAGTTCAAGCTATTGGTGGCTTCAAGATTACTAGGGTCAATCATTCCCACCCACAGTTGGGACACATCAGTTGAATCTTGTCTAAGGGGCACCAGATGATAGTAATCGCAGAGATGTAGGGGAATTAAATGTTGAAGGCATTGATAGATCCAAGAAAAGTCTACGGTATGACGAGCCGGATCAAAACATTCCACGCCGTAGAGGATCTTGAGTTCCAGCCGTTCCTGTTGGCGATACTGGTTTATCTGCTGGGCTGAGAGGGACTTGCCAACCACAGTTTCCAGGGTTTCAAAAATGGAGCATTGAAGAGCCTGGCTTGTTTGCCAAGCTTGCTGGAGTTGTTGAAAAGTCGCATAGCCAGATCGGATCAGCGATCGCCATACGGGTAGCCTAATATGGTCAGGAGCTGTGCGGGAGGAAATAAAATCACTAAACGTCTCCATACGGGTGGTTTTCCCTCTCAATTTTCCTGCGGGCTGTTGCGAGTTCACAAGGTATCTTTCCGCTAGCGGCGAATCCACCAAAAGTTGTTCACTTAGTATGCCTGTAGCAACTGCATACGTATCAGCTAAAGTAGAAATCTTTTGGCTGCTCAGAATCCAATGCATTAAAGAACCCTGGTAGGTTTTCTTATATCCCACATTCCGCAGGTAAGAATTTAGACTAAGGTATTTTTGACTTCTACCTAGCCATGAGTGCAGCCCCTAACGAGATTCAAGTTCAAGCTCTTGACCCTTTGAGCATTGTTATTAGGACGAGCCTTGGACGTGCTTTTAGGCTACTATCATATGCATGCTTGAATAGTATTTACGTAGATATGTGTAAAGTTGATGGACTGACGATACTCTTGAAACCATGATTCTTGCGTAGGTTAGCGTCAGCATCACCCAACAAAATCTTGCTGTTGTTAGGTTTCACGTTGTTCAACTCAACCTACAGAAAAGATCGATCAGGCAATCAGATGTGTAAAATCTAATCTATTTTTTCTTCTTGGAAGTGATATATAAGCGATACAATTTAAGACGGAATTGAGAAAATACCGTGACCTATTTACGTTGGGATCGCACAGGAATCTCTACCGTAAACTCAGCGCCCTGCCCTAAAGAGGAACTGCACTTTAAAGTGCCTTTATGTCTATCCGTAATGACCTGATAGCTAATAGACAAACCTAGACCCGTACCTTTGCCCACAGGCTTTGTAGTGAAAAACGGATCAAATAACTTTTGCTGGACTTGCTCTGAAATACCGGGGCCATTGTCAGCAATGCGAATTCGGATGCGATCGGAGTTGAGAACTTCTGTCCAAATAGTAATTGATGGTGCTGAATGTTGGGTTATTTTGATGCCCTCTTCTAGTGCATCAATGGCATTGGCCAACAAATTCATAAAAACCTGGTTAAGCTGTCCGGCATAGCACTCTACGCTAGGCAATGGACTGTAGTGCTTGATGACCTCGATCGCAGGACGGTCTGACTTTGCTTTGAGGCGATTTTGCAAAATCATAAGCGTGCTATCAATACCTTCGTGAATGTTGACTTCCTTCACCTCAGCCTCATCCATGCGCGAGAAGCTGCGCAGAGACAAAACAATTTTTTGGATGCGTTCAGTCCCCATTTTCATGGAGGCCAAAAGGCTGGGCAAATCTTCCATGAGAAAGTCAATGTCCATTGCCTCGGCTTCTGTCTGAATTTCAACCGTAGGCTGAGGATAGTGCTTCTGATATAGCGCCAACAATTTTGTCAGGTCTTGGATATACGCCTTAGCGTAAGAGAGGTTGCCCGATATAAAATTAACGGGATTATTAATTTCGTGGGCGACTCCTGCTACCAATTGTCCTAAGCTTGACATCTTCTCTGCTTGCACAATCTGAGCTTGGTTTTGCCGCAGTTGCTTGAGGGTTTCGCTGAATTGCCGCGCTTGCGCTGTTGCTGCATCTGTTAAAGCCTGCTGCTGGGCTTGCGCTTCCTCTAATTGTTCCGCAAGCTGTTGGCGTTGGGCTTCAACCTGTTGATAATCAGCATGAGCCTTTTGCAATTCGATTTCAGTAGCGGCAAGTCGGGCTGTAAAGGCATGGCAAAGAGTTTGCCAGCATTCCTGCTGACCCTCAGTCATCAGTAGGCAGGTCGTTATATCCATCGGTGTATTTTATGTATCGAGCCTAACAATTTATTCAGTCTATGTTTAAGCTATCTGCGACTGTCTTAGAGGATGTTTAAAAAGTGGTCGGCTGTAATTTTAGGCACCTGTTGATCCCCCCTGCCCCCCTTAAAAAGGGGGGAAATGAATTCAAAGTCCCCCTTTTTAAGGGGGATTTAGGGGGGATCTGAAACGTTTCGCTACCCATAGTTGGACTTTTCAAACATCCTCTTAGGACACCAGAGATTCATGAGCAGCCAAGTAAGCTCCACGGGCGATCGGATCAAAACATCGAGGAAATTGAGTATCTTCTGTGTATATCGCCCGCTCCAAATTAGCGCCATCTAGGCTAGCATCGCGCAGATCAGCACTACTCAAATCCGCAGCCCGTAAGACTGTCCAAGTCAAAATTGCTGAGCGTAAATGGACGGCACTCAGGTTTGCAGCAGTGAGGTTGGTTGCCTGTAAATTAGCGCCATTTAACTTTGCCCCACTCAAGTTGACGCCACTGAGATCAGCATCCTGCAAATCAACACCATTCAAATAAGCTTCGTTGAGGTTGATTCCGTTAAAGATTGCTCCCTGTAGCGTAGAACCACTCAGTCGGGCACCTCGCAGGTTAGCCCAACTCAAATTTGCGCCCGCTAGATTTGCACCCCGCAGGTTAATGCCTCGTAAGTCTGCTCCGCAAAAATTGACGGCCTGTAGGTTCGCTTCACGCAGGTTGGCTCCCGCTAAGATGGCGCCACTCAATTTTGCGCCACTGAGATTTGCCCGTACCAGTAAAGCTCCTTTTAAGTTTGCTTTTGTCAAATCGGCACAGCTCAGGTTTGCGTGGCTGAGTTTGGCAAAGCTAAGATCGGCTCTGCTCATGAAAGCCTGATGAAAATCAATCTCTGTTAAATTTGCTCTGGAAAAGTTGGCGGCAGCAAGATATGCAGAGGGCAAACTGGCTTCAGTGAGATTAGCACCTTCCAAAACAATGTTGGCTAGGTTAGCTCCTGACAAGCTAGTTTTGGTGAGGTCAACCCCGCTGAAATCTCGTCGGCCTTCTAGATATTCTTGTAGAAGTTCGTAATCGTACATTTTCTACCTCCAGAGCTTCGTGGGAACTAGCCTTCAAGGCTTAATATTCCCTTAATGACCTAAGGCAGTAAAAGTCTAGTCCAATTTGATACAAAGTTTAATTAATAGTGCGATCGCCCGATCTTACGGTGCTAAGCCTGATTCAAGCTGCCTTTTCTAGGCAAGATAGGAAATTCTTTCTCGAACCACTGCACCTTTCTTTACCCGTACAGACGCTAACAATGGGTAAGCAATACACTATTGATCCTGTCACGCTTGCCTCATGCTGCACCGCACGGTTGACTTCAGAGAAAACTTCCCTCAATATGGCAAACTGTTCTTTCTCTCTAGCGGTCGATGCTCTGGTGACTCAATGCGTTCAATATCAATAAGGAGAATCATTTCAGGCAAAAGGGATGTACAACGAGATCGCCTGAAATAATTGTGGCCTGGAACGATTGAGAACAAGTCTAGGAGAGCAGATGATAGCACGCGCATCGAACTCAGAAATGCATTACCGAGTTTTGGGTAACACCGGAGAGAAGGTCTCGGCGATCGGTTTAGGAGGGTGGCATCTGAGCTTAAAACATGTGGATGAGTCCCTGGCAATCCGAATTGTTCGCAGTGCGATCGATCGAGGCATCACCTTCATGGACAACTGTTGGGATTACAACGGTGGAGTCAGCGAGATGCGTATGGGAAAAGCCTTGCGTGAGGGCTACCGCGATAAAGTGTTTCTGATGACAAAAATTGATGGCCGCTCTAAGCAAGAAGCTACCAGACAGCTTGACGAATCGCTACAACGCCTGCAAGTAGACCACATTGACCTTGTTCAGCACCACGAGATTCTTCGGTATGAAGATCCCCATCGCGTCTTTGACGAAGAGGGGGCGAACGCGGCTCTGGTAGAGGCACAGGCGGCAGGTAAGCTGCGGTACATCGGATTTACTGGACATAAAGACCCGCAAATTCATTTACATATGCTGGAAGTTGCTGCCCTTCACGGCTTTCAGTTTGCTACAGCTCAGATGCCGCTAAATGTCATGGATGCTCACTACCGCAGCTTTGCCAAGTTGGTGGTGCCAGAACTGGTCAAACAAAATATTGGAATTCTGGGTATGAAGAGTATGGCAAATGGTATTTTGCTGAAGTCTAATACGGTTACACCTATTGAATGTCTGCACTATGCTCTCAACCTTCCTACATCAGTTGTGATCACTGGAATGGATAGCTTAGAGATCCTCGATCAAGCATTTGAAGCGATTCGAACATTTCAGCCTATGGATGATCAGCAGGTGCGATCGCTATTGTCTAAAACAGCGGCGGCAGGGGCACGCGGCGAATTTGAACCCTTTAAAACCTCATCCATTTTCGATGGAACTGCTCAACATCCAGATTGGCTAGGAGAGGAGCCACAACGCATTCAGCAATTGATGTCAGCTTAGCTTGAGGAGGGGAGGCGATCGTATGGCTTGAGGTTTACAACATGAGTAGAGAGTTGCTTTTCGGCAAGCAAGGCATTAATATGATTCAATCACTGTTTAGCGATTAAACGATTGAAGCGATTAATACATATGCTGCAATTAGCGCAGATCCCAGTTCCAAAGGCACCACTCCCCCCCCTCAAAATTAGACATCACATTGCCCATTACCCTGTTGTTCAAGGAGCAATGGCTGTTCGAGTATCGGGTGCCAATTTGGCAGGAGCCGTTGCTAATGCAGGAGGTGTGGGTGTTATCTCATCTCTGGGATTAGGGTTAAATTCTTCCTACTCTAGCAATCAACCCAAACGGGGCAGTTTTTTTGAGGCCAATCAACTGGCGTTAATTGAGGAACTGCAAAAAGCGCGTGCCCTTAGTCCTACTGGAATCATTGGAGTTAATGTCTTAGTTGCAACAAAAGACTACCCTACCATTGCCCAAACGGCTGCTGAAAATGGGGCTAATTTAATCATTACAGCCGCAGGACTGCCCTTAAATTTACCGGACTACACAGCAAATCATCCCGAAGTCGCTTTAGTGCCGATGGTGTGCGGGTTAGAAGCTGTACAAACGATCTGTCGAACCTGGCAGGAAAAGTATGATCGACTGCCCGATGCATTCATTGTAGAAAATTCTAAAACCGTTGGCGGACATATAGGTACTACCTGCGAGAATCCCAATAGTGGAATTGAGTATTTGATTCCTCAAATCCAAAACTACCTGCAAAATCATCTAAAAGTAGATATTCCATTGATTGCAGCCGGGGGAGTTTGGAATCGATCGGATGTTGAACGAATGTTGGCGCTAGGAGCCAGTGGTGTACAAGTCGGTACTCGCTTTATCACTACTGAAGAATGTGATGCCGATCGCCGCTATAAAGAGGTTCATCTCAACGCCAGATCACAGGATGTAGTCGTTGTGCCTAGTCCTGTGGGTAAGCCTGCGAGAGCTTTACACAATGTGTTTGCAGAAAAAGCGATCGCTGCGTCTCCCAATCTAGAACGACGTTGTATTGCCAATTGCCTACAAAGCTGTCTATGTCGAGATGGCCGTCAGTCGTATTGTATTCTTCAAGCTCTCGCAAATGCGGCAGGTGGCGATGTAGAAAATGGCTTGATCTTTTCTGGAGCCAACGTTGGACGGGCAGAGCGAATTTTATCCGTCGCTGAAGTGATGGCAGAGTTAACTAGCGTACAGGAAACCCTTCCCGATTAATAGCAAGTTTTAAATTATGCATGCGCTTTCAATTCCAACCTGGATAATTCACCTCTTAAGCGTGTTTGAATGGACAGCCGCCATTTGGCTGGTGTGGATTTATGCAGATGTTAGCCAAAATCGTATCTGGAAAGGTTTTGCGATGGCTATGCTCCCTGCATTAGCTAGCGCAATTTGCGTTTGCACCTGGCATTTCTTTGATAATAATCCCTCGTTAGCATGGCTAGGAATAGTGCAGGCCACAATGACATTGATAGGAAACTGCACGCTGATGATAGCAGCATGGTTGCTTTGGCAGCGATCGCTGACCGTTGAGTAATAGTGTGGGAGTGGTAGATTAAGTGATTTCTAAAGACCTTCTATTTGCACTTTCTCTGTTGCCTTATCTTGCTTTCCTTGCGTTTTTTACCCGCTCAAAGCAAGCGCCTTCCTTGGCGCTCATCGGATTTTATTTCACGTTAATCTTTGTGGGTGTCACGATTTCGGCTGGAATTTATACAAAGGTTGTCTATGAAGAGTCTCTAGCCAATGTGGATTGGCTCCACGGTATTGCCGAATCTTTCTTGACGATTTCAAATACTCTGATTGTTTTAGGGTTTCGTCAGGCCATCTCTCATGGTAACTACACAAAGCTTAGTAAATAAGCTCAATTATCTTGCGATCGCCCAACCCCGTTAGAAGCTGTTGGAACTGACGCGATCGCCTTTCCTCACAAGTTCCTCAAATTCCTTTTCCATAATGCGGGTTAAAGTATAATCTTCATTTTGGGCAGGCGATGACTGAGTTAACCTCTTTTCAAGCAAAACCTCCGTTGACAACAATCCATATAACCGTCGAAGAGCTATTGAGGCGGTATGTAGAGGGTGAACGAGCGTTTAAAAGAGTGAACTTACGTGAAGTTGATTTGCACAATGCTCATCTACAGGGTGTAAATCTCAGTCAAGCAGATTTGCGGCAAGCGCGCTTGGGAAAAACGGACTTCAGTCAAGCTAGCTTCCAAGGAGCAGACTTGAGTGAAGCGATTCTATGGGGAACAGATTTGAGTCAAGCAGATTTGTGTAGAGCCATTCTGCGAGAGGCCGATTTGAGTGGTGCTTGGCTGAGTTACGCCAATCTAGAGCAATCGAACTTGAGTAAAGCCATCTTGGGAGGGGCAAACCTAGTGCATGCTAGGTTATCGGGTGCCCATTTGTTCGAAGCAGACTTGCGTCCTATGTCTGGCCAGATAACGGATCTGAGTTATGCCATCTTAAGCCATGCAGACTTGTGCTATGCCTATTTAAGTGGAGCCATGTTACGTGAGGCAAATCTGGAAGGTGCCAAGCTTTGCCGTGCTCATTTGCATCGAACTCTCCAGCAGGGAATGAAACCAACCGATTTAAGTGACGCTAGCTTGTGTGGAGCAGACCTGAGCTACGCCAATTTAACAGGGGCTATTTTACGTAGAGCAAATTTGAGAGATGCCGATTTGACAGATACTGTACTGACGGACGTAGATCTTCAGGGAGCAATCATGCCGGATGGTTCGGTACATGAGTGAGACGCGATCGTACCACTACCAGTAAGTTTAGCTGACTACAATCGACGCTCTACTCAGATGCAATGTAGGAAATATGCAGAAGGATACAGTATCTAAGGGTGAGACGTTTATCCTGCTCGTCGGGTAGCTATTGTTTTGAAGCGACGATGGAACAAAGTCCACGGCAGTATGTAATTATCATTCCAATAGGCAGCAGCACTTTATAAGAGTAATTTTTTACAAAAGTAAAGAATTATTCTGATGATTTTATCTGGCTCAGCGAGTCATTGGGCTTAAAAATGCCTATGCTTATACATCCTCTGATTGTTTTGGGCGATTCTCTGCTATCCAAACATGAAAATTTTAGTTGTAGAAGACGACAAACTGACGGCTGAAGCCTTGGTCGTAATACTTACCCATCAAAACTACACAGTTGAAACGGCTGCGGATGGGGAGATGGGGTGGCAGTTAATAGAAGCTTTTGCCTACGACCTGATTTTGCTCGATGTGACATTGCCCAAGCTAGATGGAATGAAACTCTGTCAACGGGTGCGATCGCATGGCTATCAAATGCCTATTTTATTGCTGACGGCTCATGACAGTAGCCATGAGAAAGCAATGGGTCTAGATGCAGGTGCAGATGATTATGTTGTCAAGCCGTTTGACCCAGAAGAATTAACTGCCCGGATTCGAGCATTACTGCGTCGCAATCAGGTAACGAGTCAACTGGTGCTGGAGTGGGGAGACTTGCAGCTTGATCCCAGAAGCTGTGAAGTCTCCTATGGAGACAACCCGTTATCCCTGACGGCTAAAGAGTACTCCCTGCTAGAACTGTTTTTACGCAATAGCTGCCGTGTGTTTAGCTGTGGAGCACTTCTGGAAAACCTTTGGTCATTTGAAGAAATACCCAGTGATGAAGCCGTCAGAACCCACATTAAGGGATTGCGGCAAAAATTAAAAATGGGCGGCGCACCACCTGATTTGATTGAAACGGTCTATGGGATCGGCTATCGACTGAAGCAAAAGGAAGGGGGGAAAAAACAGAAAGAAACCCGGAGAAATCAGAGAGAGGGGGGCGATTCACTCGCTGGCGTTGGTGATGCGGCTCAGAGACAAACGCTAATACTGATTAGCAAAGTTTGGCAACGATCTCAGGAACGGGTGAGTGAACAGGTTGGGGTACTTGAACAAGCTGTTGATGCATTAAGGCGGCAGGAATTAGATCAGCCATTACAACTACGCGCAAAGCAAGAAGCTCATACGTTAGCAGGGGCATTAGGAACTTTTGGTTTATCCGAGGGGTCGCAGTTCGCTCGCCGGATTGAACAAGCTCTACAAGCCAACAAATCTTTGAGCCAAGACGAAGTAACACACCTAGACAACTGGGTGCGATCGCTGCGGCAGGAGATTGATCGTCTTAATCGTATTTCTCAGGGAGAATCAAAAACCACAAGACAAGATACTACTCACACTTCCATAGTTGCGAATGACGCTGCTCGCCCTTTGTTGCTGATTGTCGATCGCGATCGCTCCTTGGCTCAAAAACTCATTGCTGCAGCCGCCGTTTGGGGATTTGATGCTGAGGTGGCGACCAACCTGATGGAAGCGAGAGACAAAATTTTTCTAGAATCGCCAGATGTGGTGATATTAGACCCAGCAATTTCTGAGGTAACGGCAGACAGCCTATCCTTACTGGCTGAGCTAAAAAAACAGGTTCCCCCTATTCCCGCCGTGATTTTTACAGCGCACAATGATTTAACAGAACGGTTAGAGGTGGCGCGTTTGGGGGGACGCACTTGCCTACAGAAGTCACTCCCAGCGGAACAGGTGTTGGAGGCAGTCAACCAAGTTTTGCACCAGGCAGAGCAGACAAAAACCGGGATTATGGTTGTTGATGACGATCCAACATTGCTCGCCATTGTGCGATCGCTTCTAGAACCCTGGGGCATCAGGGTAGCAACGCTTGCTGATCCACAGCAGTTTTGGCAAGTGTTAGAAGCCACTTCACCCGATCTGTTGATTCTAGATATTGAAATGCCGCAAATCAGCGGTATTGATCTCTGCCAAGTGGTACGAAACGATGCACACTGGAGTGGTTTACCAATCCTGTTTCTCACGGCTCACACCGATTCGGATACCGTGAACCAGGTTTTTTCAGTGGGTGCCGATGATTTTGTCAGCAAGCCCATTGTGGGCCCCGAACTCGTTACCCGCATCATTAACCGCCTAGAACGTATCCGACTCGTACATAATCTGGCTGAAATTGATTCGCTTACCGGAGTCGCGACGCGACAAAAAGCAACTCAAGACCTCGACAGGTTTCTCCGTCTGGCAAAGCGGCAGCAGCAGCCCTTCTGTTTAGCAATTCTAGAATTAGATCTTCTAAGAAATAGCGATTGCGACAAATCTATCGTAGAAAAAGATGAGATGCTCCGTCAAATTGGGCAACTGTTACGCCGCTCTTTTCCCATAGAAGATGTGGTGGCTCGCTGGAGTGAAGAGGAATTTATTGTAGGAGTGTATGGAATGAAAAAACACGAAGGCATACAGCAATTGAATCAGTTACTCGAAACGCTTCGCCAACAGCTTGATAGGGTTCTCAATTCTATTCAGCCAGCGGCGAAGTCATCCAATCCCGTTACCTGGAGTGCTGGAGTAGCGCAGTTTCCCGTTGATGGAGAAACCCTGTCTACGCTATGTCAATCGGCACATACTGCCCTCTATCAGGCAAAACGGTTGGCGAGAAACAGACTAGAATCCTAGCTGATTGAGGAATTTTCATGCAGGAATTTATTCAAAACTTTTTGAGTGCTGGAGAGTTTATTCCTCATGGGCATTGCTACCTTTGGAAACCAGGATTAGTCTGGCTGCACCTCCTATCAGATACCCTGACTGCGATCGCCTACTATTCCATCCCTGTCACCCTATTCTATTTCGTTCGCAAGCGACAAGACTTGCCCTTCAATTGGGTTTTTCTGCTGTTTGGGAGTTTCATTATTACCTGCGGCACAACCCATCTGATGGAAGTATGGACGCTTTGGCACCCCACCTATTGGCTTTTGGGATTTCTGAAAGCAGTCACAGCTGCGATCTCAATCTACACCGCAATTTGCCTCGTTTCATTGCTGCCTAAAGCCCTGGCTCTTCCCAGCTTGGCGATCATTAACCGAGAGCTGGAACGTGAAATTGCCGATCGCCAGCAGGTAGAGGAAGCGTTAACGGTAAGTGAGCAACGGCTGCGATTGGCGCTGAAAGCGGCTGATATGGAAACTTGGGACTGGAATCTATTAACGAATCAAATTATCTGGTCTGAGGGGCATGAACGCTTGTTTGGATTAGTTCCGGGTACATTTGATGGCACGTATGCAACGTTCGATGCATGCCTTCATCCGCAAGATCGCGAGAGTTTGATGGAGGCAATCGCCCGTGCCCGTGAGGCACGAGCTGATTATAGCTATGAATATCGAGTCATCTGGCCAGATGACAGCATTCACTGGATGGAAGGCAAAGGCAAATTTCTGTGTAACGAAGCAGGTGAACCTGTGAGGATGTTGGGGACTGTCAGAGATATTAGCCGACGCAAGCAAGTTGAAGCAGCGCTGCAAAGTGAAAAGAATAATTTGGCACTGAGAGTAGCAGAGCGCACAGCCCAGTTGCTTCAAGTCAACCAGCGCCTGCAATCAGAACTGGAGGAACGCGGGCGAATCCAGGAAGCACTTCAAATTTCCCAAGCCCGGTTCGCTGGAATTCTAGATATTGCCGAGGATGCCATTATCTCCCTCGATCGCAATCAGCACATTACCCTGTTCAACCAGGGAGCAGAAAAGATCTTTGGCTACTTAGCAGCAGAGGTCATTGGGCAGCCTTTAGACATTTTGTTGCCAGAACGCTTTGTTTACATTCATCGGCAGCACATCACCGATTTTAGACAATCTCCTGTGCAATCGCGCCGCATGGCTGAACGACGTGAAATTTATGGCCGTCGCAAAGATGGCAGCGAATTTCCAGCAGAAGCGTCTATTTCTAGGTTGAATTTGAATACAGAAATGTTATTCACGGTATTTTTACAAGATATTACCGATCGCAAGCAGATCGATCGCATGAAAGACGAGTTTGTTTCGGTGGTGAGTCATGAACTCCGCACGCCTTTAACCTCCATTTATGGTTCTTTAGCAATGCTAGCCAGCGGTTTGCTGGAGGCAGATTCAGAGCAAGGCAAGCGCATGTTACATATTGCGGTTGATAGCACCGATCGCTTAGTGCGGTTGATTAACGACATCCTCGACATTGAGCGCATTGAATCGGGCAAAGTGAGAATGGAAAAACAATGCTGTAATGTTGCCGATCTCGCTATAAAGGCAGTGAATGGGGTGCAAGGACTTGCTGATAAGGTTAAGGTGAATTTATCGATTTCCACGCTATCAATTTCACTCTGGGCTGACCCCGATCGCATTGTGCAAACACTGACTAATTTACTGAGCAATGCAATTAAATTTTCTGCTGCTGGCAGTACAGTTTGGCTCACAGTTCAACAGCAAGGCCAACATATTTTGTTTACGGTCAAGGATCAAGGGCGTGGTATTCCAGCAGACAAGCTAGAAAGAATCTTTGAGCGATTTCAGCAAGTGGACTCATCAGATGCGCGAAACCATGAGGGAACTGGGTTAGGGTTAGCCATTTGCCGCAGTATTGTGCAACAGCACGACGGACAAATCTGGGTTGAAAGCGTTTTGGGTGAAGGCAGCACATTCTACTTTACTGTTCCACTGCAAGACCGTGAACAGCAGGTCATGGAGTAATACTGGCTCCTCATCAAACATGAAACAATCGTTGAGGAGGTTATATCTATGACGGCAAAACGCATTCTCGTTGTTGACAATGAGCAATATATCCAGGAAATTGCTGAGATCTGCCTGAAAACCGTAGCTGGATGGCACGTACTGCTTGCCAGTTCTGGCGAAGAATGTTTGCGTCGAGCAGCAACCGAACAACCTGATGCCATTCTGCTGGATGTGATGATGCCTGATATGGATGGCATAACTACCTTTCAAAAGCTTCAAGAAAATTCAGCCACTCGAACTATTCCAGTCATTCTACTCACTGCAAAGATCCAATCCTCTGACCGCCGCCGCTATGCTCAAATGGGTTTAACTGCTGCGATCGCCAAGCCCTTCGACCCGCTCAACCTCGCGATTGAGGTTGCAACTGCATTGGGTTGGACATTAGAGCAATAGATTTGGCAGTCTTCACAAGTTCCCCAAATTGTTCTTCTAGAGTTAAGGAGGTGGACAGTCAGACCTTATAAATCTATGCCTGTTAAATCTGTGCCTCCTACTGCCCGTTTTTGTGCAGCACCTTCACAAATCTTAACAAGGCGAAACTTCAGGCAGAATGCTTCTCACCTCTAAACTCTCTACTAGATAATAATTGGCGTAATCCAAGTCAAACCTCTTTACGCATACTCCCTATCTCATCTTCTTAAGCCTTTATCTATGAATTCCACGCGTCCTTCAGTTAGCCTTTCCTTTCCACTGTGGCCGTTTTTGACTCAGCCACTCTTTAGTTCAACTGAGGTGATTTTAAATCCCTTGCGGTTCCAACACCATTATCATATTCAACACTTAAAGCAGTGCTGGGATCGCGATCTAGTTCAGCTTCTAGAGGGTTGCTGGATGGCAGACATGAGGTTGAAAAACGCTTTTAATAAGTGCTTCTAGAAATAAGACAAGCTGCTGTTTCATTTTCTTGACAAAAACTCTGCACACCAAAACTCTTAAAGAAGAGAAATCATTGTGCCTGTCAGCAAAGCACTAAAGAATGTCATTCATATCATTATGAACTTTACTCAACGAGTTGTTCTCTCTATTTCAAGCGCATCATTTCAAGCGCATCAATCCGAGCCTTCAGCTCAAATGACAACAACTACCCCGCATTGGGTAAAATTCAGCCTTTTGAACACGATCCAGCAGATGGAAAATGGCTTTGATCATTGTTGCTGAGAAGATAGGAGTTTCTCACAATCCATTATTCGTGTTTGGAAGAGATGAAATGGATATGGTCAGAAAAATCACGAATGAGTTGTCGATCGCAGGTCAGCCTGCACTGAATGAATTACAGCCATTAGTTGAGGAAGGATATCGATCGGTGGTGAACCTGCGATCGCCCGATGAAATGGGTTTTTTGAGTGCTGAACAGCAACAGGCTGAGTATCTAGGGCTATGCTATGCCAATATTCCAATTCAGATTAAAAGCTTGAATCTTAATGATTTTCTTCCAGCTGTTCAACAGCTCACCGGGCTACCCAAACCGATGTTAGTACATTGCGATAGTGGAATCCGTTCGTCGATTGTTGTGTGGATACAGATTGCCATTGAGCAAGGAATCAGAGCAGAAGACGCATTCCAAACAATTGTAGAGATGGGGCTTCTAAGTTATTGAGGTCGTGTTTTAGACCTGAGTTTGGATGAACTATGGAGGAAATTTACAGGTCTAAACCACGATTGGCCATTGCTCTAAAAACAGCGGGGAGGTTCTAGAAAGCCACTGCTGATAAAGTGTGAAAAATAGGTCGTGAGGAGTTGGTGATCTATCGTCGGGTAGGCGATCGAACTTTCCGCCAATCCGTCTATGACATTTTGACCATCGAATTGTAGATGGTTAGTTTGAAAGTAAACTTCGGGAACGGTCATTTGAAGCTCAGATTTTTCCGTCAAGAATGTCAAGTAAGGGTATAAGGCATTATCTGGCATCGAGCGAATTCGATCGACTGCCTCTGTGATCCAGTCTGAGTAGGAGAGCATCTGTAGCGAATATCCAAATTTGCATAGCCAAGCAATCAATTGATTCCACGAGAGAGCAGAAGGATTCGACAAATTGAAGGCTTTACCGAGCGAAGTATTTTGCTGTGAGAGATGTACGATCGCCCGACTGGTAAAATCAACTGGAACAATATCTACAGGCATATGCCAATTGGGCGCGACACCTAATTGAATACAGCCTTTGATCAGGCTGCGTAAAAAATCACTGTGATTGCAAACTCCAGACTGGCTATGTCCTTCAATCCAAGCGGGACGGTAGATAGCGGCAGGGATACCGCGTGCTTGTGCCACACGAATCAGGTTTTCGGAAACCCACTTAGTTTGGGTATAGCCATAGAGACCTGTGGTGCGATCGGGTAATTTTTCTTCTAGAATTAACCCATCTGGATAAGCACTTGGCGCATAAACGCCGAGGGATGAGAGGAAGTGAACAGCTTTGACTTTAATATGGCTTGCCAAACGCAAAATTTCTTGAGTTCCCTGCACATTGATGGATCTTAGGACTGAATAGGGATAAACAAAATTAATCCAGCTGGCGTTGTGATAGATGACATCAATTGTTCCTGCTAGTGCATCAAATTGTTTAGATGACAATCCCAAGTGTGGCAGCGACAAATTACCGATGAGGGGAATAATTCTGGAAGCCTGATTAGGGTTCCAGAGAGAGTAAAATTCTAGACTCTGCTGCAATCGACGAGCTGCATCTTTTGCATCCTTAGCTCGCAGTAGACAGTAAACATCTGCCTGGGTTTGCTCTAAGATCTCATGCAGTAAAAATGCGCCTAAAAATCCAGTCGCTCCGGTTAGGAGTATATGTTGGGGTGCCAGCAGAGAGGCGATCGGCAACCCATCGGCTTGAATAGTAGGGTCTAGAATAGACTCACTCCTCAGATCCGGCGGAGCGATCGAGGTGCCAGAGAATCCAGTTTGCTGCTCTGCAATGAGTTGCGACAGCTCGGCGATCGTCGGAGCCAGGAAAATATTTCTCAGCGCTAACTCTACATTCAATTGGCTTTGAATCTGAAAGAGGATTTGAGCCGCTAGCAGCGAATGTCCGCCTAAATCGAAGAAGTTATCATGGATGCCAACCTGATTGATTGCCAAAGCCTGCGTCCAAATTTGGGCTAGCTGCTGCTCAGTTGCGGTTTGTGGTGCAACAAATACTGACGGCAAATCGGGTCGGTTGGGGTTGGGAGCAGGCAGAGCACGGCGATCGACCTTGCCATTGGGCGTCATTGGCAGGCTGTCTAGGACGACAAATGCCGTAGGAACCATAAACTCAGGAAGTTTTCGCCGCAAAAATGCCCGGAGTTCGGATACAAGATGGGTGCTACCTTTCAGATGGCGAGACACGACATAAGCAATCAAGCGCTGGCTGTCCAGAGAGTCTTGGTTGGCTTCTTCACGGGCAATCACAATACTTTCTCGAACATTCGGATGTTGGCTGAGAGCTGTTTCAACTTCTCCTAACTCAATTCGAAAGCCGCGAATTTTGACCTGATGATCAATCCGCCCTAAATATTCAATCGTGCCATCTGATTGATAACGGGCTAAGTCACCCGTCTTATACAGCCGAGTTTTGCGATCGCCCACAATATATTCAATAAATCTTTCAGCCGTCAGGTCTGGACGATTGAGATAAGCCTGTGCTAAACCTTGTCCACCAATGTAGAGTTCTCCGGGTACGCCAATGGGAACGGGATACAGCTTCTCTCCTGTCTGAGCCAGTAACCAGATTTGCGTGTTGGCAACAGGGCGACCGATCGGCACGAGATCGCTTGCTGGTCTGACCTGGTGTAAGGTGGAATAGATCGTGGTTTCAGTCGGGCCATACATATTCCAAAGCGTATGACATCGCTCTAGTAATCGATTTGCCAAGTCACGACTCAGGGCTTCTCCGCAGCAGACAATTCTGAGGTTAGGATTACCCTGCCATCCCACAGAGAGCAACAGTCGCCAGGTTGCAGGGGTCGCCTGCATAAAGGTGGCATCTGATTTCTCCAGTGTCTTTGCAAGCTGAGCCGCATCGGAGGCAACACAGCGGCTTACTAGCACCGTTCGCGCCCCCACAATCAGCGGTAAGTACAGTTCAACTGCCGCAATATCAAACGAAATTGTGGTAACTGCTAAAAGAATGTCTTGCTCAGTGAGTCCCGGTTCCTGACGCATAAAGGTCAGTAGATTGACGATCGATCGCTGCTCAATCTGCACGCCTTTGGGTTTACCCGTCGAGCCTGAGGTGTAGAGAACATAAGCCAGATCGCTAGGTTGAACAGCACTCTGAGGATTTTCTAGACTGGCCGTGGCGATCGTCGTCCAGTCGCGATCGAGACACAAGGTAGCAGCTTGATGTGTCGTCAGTTTCTCTAGCAGGGGTTGCTGCGTCACGAGCACTTGCACATCCTCTAGCATCAAAGCGAGGCGTTCGGACGGATAGGCCGGATCGAGCGGCACATAAGCGCCACCCGCCTTAAGGATGCCCAGTAGCCCCACCATGAGATCGAGCGATCGCTCGACACAAATACCCACCAAGACATTGGGTTTAACGCCTAGCGTTTGGAGGTGATGCGCAAGCTGATTCGCCCGCTGATTGAGCTGCCGATAGGTGAAATGGCGATCGCCAAACTCCACTGCAATGGCGTCTGGCGTGCGTTCGACTTGAGCCTCGATGAGCTGATGCAGGCACTCGTCCGGGAAGTCCATTTGAGTTTGGTTCCAGGTGCTCACCTGCTGTTGCTCAGCTGCCGTCAGCAGTGAGAGGTCGGCAAGACTCTGGATTGGATTCGTCACAATCTTCTCCAGCAAAGCTTGCCAATGCTCTTGCATCCGAACGATCGTTTCTGTTGCAAACAGATCTGTACTGTACTCAAAGAAACCTGCCAGTCCAGTCGGGGTTTCGGTCAGTTCTAGGAGCAGATCAAACTTGGCTGTTTGGTTGTCGATGGGCAGATGGGTTAGCCTCAGTTGAGGAACATCCCAAACCGCAGTCGGTGTGTTCTGAAAATTAAATAGCACCTGCACCAATGGATTTTGATTCAAATCCCGATCGGGGTGAAGCGCCTGCACCAATTGTTCAAAGGGTAAATCCTGGTGAGCATAGGCTTCTAGCGTTACCGATCGCACTCTATACATTAACTCTCGGAAGCTAGGCGAACCGGATAGGTCGGTTCTCAGCACCAGCGTATTGACAAAAAAACCAATCATTTTCTCCAATTCGGAGTGAGAGCGGTTGGCCACGAGTGAGCCAATCGGCAGATCAGTCTGTCCGGTGTAGTGAAATAGCAGCGTTTGGAAGGCTGCCAATAGGGTGACAAATAGCGTTACCCCTTCCTGACGACTCAATTCCTGCAATTTTTGAGTTAGAGGTTGAGATAACGTCAGAAACTGTCGTGCTCCTCGATACGTTGGGTGACTCGATCGCCAGTCAGTCGGCAGTTGTAGCAAGGGCAAGTCGCTCAACTGCTGCTGCCAATACGCAAGCTGTTTCGATCGCCTGTCATCTTGCGATCGCTGCCAAACGGCAAAATCAGCATATTGCAGCGTTAGCTCTGGCAACGCTTCTGGTAAAACATATTCTGATTCTGAGGTTAATGCGCGGTAGAAAGCGGCTAACTCTTCCAGCAGAATAGCGATCGACCAGCCATCCGTCACCATATGGTGCTGCGTTACAAGCAGGATATGTTCTGTCTCGCTCAGCTTAAACAAGGTTGCCCGCAGCAGCAAATCTTCAGCTAAATTGAAGGGCAGTCGCGCCTCCTTCAGCAAGAACTCTTGCACCTCCCAATCAAGATGAGAGCTGGCAGGAGATGTAGCCACAGATCCGGTTAGGAATGTCAAATCAACAACGGACAGTTGAAAAGCTGGGGCAGGTTGAATGACTTGGATGGGCTTTCCTGCTAAGTTCCTGAAAACAGTGCGTACCGATTCATGGCGATCGATGATGTGCTGAAAACTCTGCTGCATCGCTATAACGTTCAGGCAGCCTTGCAAACGAAAGGCTTCAGGAACAATATAAACGGGATGATTGGGCGTTAGCTGATCTAGAAACCACAGCGATTCCTGCATAAACGAGAGGGGCAAGTTCTTGCCTTGGGCAGCTCGCTGAATTAAGGCCATAGCATCCCCTACCCGCTGTGCAGTTTCCACTTGTTCTGCAAGTTGAGAAATTGTGGGTGATTCCAATAGACAGCGCAGCGGTAATTCGATGTGAAAGCGATCGCGAATGCGGGAAATCATTTGGATGGCGAGCAGAGAATGTCCGCCTAAATCGAGGAAATGATCGTGAATCCCAACCTGCTCTAACCCCAACACATGAACCCAAATCTCTGCCAGAATCGCTTGAGTTACTGTTTCAGGAACCGTTAGACTCTCTAGCTCAGGGGTTGGCGGTACGGGAAGATGATGACGATCGACTTTTCCACTTGGAGTGAGCGGTAATTGATCAAGACAGACAATGGCGCTGGGCAGCATATACTCAGGCAACTGAGCCTTGAGAAACTGGCGTAATTCTTGGGTTAGGTGCGATGCCTCTACAGTCTGAGTGGGAACCACATAGCCTACTAGCCGCCTCACCTGCGGTTTATCTTCTCGTACCACTACCACGGCTGTAAGCACAGCAGCATGTTGCTCTAGCACCGCTTCAACCTCTCCTGGCTCAATCCGGTAGCCGCGAATCTTCACCTGCTGGTCAGCCCGACCCAGATATTCCAAATTGCCATCCGGCAGCAACCGTGCCAAATCTCCCGTTTTATATAGCCGCTCTCCTGCCTCAGATCCTGACTCAGATAAGGCGGGCAGGGTGATGAAGCGGTCTGCTGTAAGATCAGGGCGGTGCAAATAACCTCGCGCCAGACAGACCCCGCCGATATAAATTTCTCCGGCGGCACCTGGCGGCACAGGCTGAAGCTGGGAATTGAGCAAATGAATTTGCGTATGGGCGATCGGTTTCCCAATCGGCGGCAGCAACGCCCATTTTGAGGCAGCGCCAGACAGCGTATATGCCGTAACCACATGACTT
The DNA here is from genome assembly GCA_016208305.1 of Oscillatoriophycideae cyanobacterium NC_groundwater_1537_Pr4_S-0.65um_50_18. Classification (GTDB taxonomy): domain Bacteria; phylum Cyanobacteriota; class Cyanobacteriia; order Elainellales; family Elainellaceae; genus Drouetiella. The sequence goes on from JACQYI010000014.1 coordinate 91,132, forward strand.
TCAGAAGGGCCGTAGTGGTTGTACAGCGTGCAGTAAGGCATCTGGTCAAACCACTGGACGATCGCTGGAGTGATGCGCAATTGTTCGCCAGCCGTGATTACCTCTCGTAATGCTGGGGGTGCCATGCCCATACTCACAGCCACTTCAGCCAAACTTTGCAGCGCGACGAAAGGAAGAAATAGCCGTTTGATTTCTGCTCGATCGAGAAATTGCAGCAGGCTCACTGGATCTCGCCTCGTCTCTTCGGCAATCAAGACGAGGGTTCCGCCTACGGTAAGTGTTGCAAAAATCTCTTGAAAAGAAACATCAAAACTAATAGGGGCAAACTGGAGCGTTTTGCCAGTTACCACCGCTGAATCATCCGTCTGCCAGTTGATTAAGTTCAGCAGGGGCCGATGCGGCATAGCGACCCCTTTGGGTTTGCCCGTCGAGCCAGAGGTATAAATGACGTAGGCAAGATGATCGGGTGTGATCCTGCTAGCAGGACTCGCAGAACTCTGATTCGCAATTGTTGATCTATCTGCATCAACGCAGATGAGGGGAGACTTCTGTCGAGGTAACCGATCGACCAGATGGCTGTGCGTGAGCACGAGCGACACCCTAGCGTTTTCCAGCATAAAAGCGAGGCGATCGACAGGATAGGTGGGGTCAAGAGGCAGATAGGCTCCTCCTGCTTTGAGGATACCTAAGATAGCGATGATCATTTCGATCGATCGCTCGAAACAAAGGCCGACCCTGACATCAGCCTGAACGCCTAGAGACTGCAAGTAATGTGCAAGTTGATTGGCCTGTTCATCTAACACTTGATAGGTCAACTGATGGTCTGCAAATTCTACAGCAATGGCTTGGGGCGATCGCCTCACTTGGGCTTCAAATTTTTGATGAACGGAAGTTACTTCAAGCTCAGAATCATTGATTTTCATGAGAAGTCTCTCTATGTCTGAGTGATATTGAAGGCACAAAATCTTGAGTACCTTGTTAAAGTTCAGCGAAAGAAATAATAGACAGCTTCTACAAGCTGAACTTCTCTCATCTTTACTTGAGAATTGCGAACGTCATAAAACTAAAGATTTTTAAAAAAGTGGGCGTACCCTGCTTCTTTAAAAATCCCTTAGATCAATGTATTTATGAACTTAAACGGCTTACGCAATGAGAACATTTTTAAGCATAGGTGCAAAATATCTCTAACCTAATACCTAGGGCTGTCGCCATATGGGCGATGGGAAATGAAAAATCAATATGCGATACGAGATGGAATTCGAATCTTGAACTCTGTTCCTTGCCCTGGTTGAGAGTAACAAGTTAAACTGCCGACATGCTTTTCTACAACAATTTGATAACTAATTGCTAGCCCCATTCCGGTTCCTTTTCCTACAGGCTTTGTGGTGAAAAAGGGATCAAAAAGCTTAGGAAGTACTTCTTCAGCAATCCCAGCACCGTTGTCAGCGATAGAGATTTCAACCCAATGATCTGACGTAATCTCAGTACGAATATTAATCTGTGGAATAAGCCCTTCTTTCTGTTCTCTGGCTTCGTCTAATGCATCGATCGCATTACTCAGAACGTTCATAAACACTTGATTGAGCTGGCCTGGGTAGCATTCTACATCTGGCAGGGGCCCGTAGTTCTTGATAATTTCAATAGCTGGATAATTGGATTGTTTAGCCTTCAATCGGTGATGTAGAATGACAAGAGTACTGTCAATTCCTTCATGAAGATCAACAGATTTTGTCTCTGCCTCATCAAAGCGAGAGAAAAGCCTTAGTGACCTAACGATTTCACAAATGCGACTCGTTCCAGTTTGCATTGAGTGGAAAATCTTGACCATATCCATTTTTAGGAAGTCAAGATCAATAGCTTCAAGTTCTTCTAAAATTTCGGTTGTGGGATCAAAGTAAACTTGTTGATAAAGTTGCACTAACTTTAATAAGTTCTCAGAGTGCTGTATGACATGTGGAATATTACCATGAATGAAATTAACTGGATTGTTGATTTCATGGGCAATGCCTGCAACCATTTGCCCCAAACTTGACATTTTTTCATTCTGAACTAACTGAGTTTGAGCTTGTTTTAGCTCTTGTAAGGCTTCTTGGAGAGTCACCTCTGCCTGCTTACGCTCAGCAATTTCATTTATTAGCTGAATCTCAGCATTTCTTAAAGCGAGATGAACATTAATACGGGCTAAAACTTCCTCAAGCTGAATCGGTTTCGTAATATAGTCTACGGCCCCTAGCTGCAATCCTCTCACCTTGTCAGTAACATCAGATAGAGCCGTCATAAAGACAATCGGAATTTTCTCTATCCCTGGATCCGCCTTCAAACGACGGCAGGTTTCAAAGCCGTCAATACCGGGCATCATGACATCCAGCAAGATTAGATCAGGCAAAATCTTCTGCACCTTCTCTAGCGCGCTTTCGCCACTTTTGGCAACAGAAATTTTAAAGCCAGATAAATTGAGATAATCTACCAGGACTTTGATGTTGGTAGGAATATCATCAACAATCAAAATAGAGTTCTGCTGGAGACTGCTCATTCTAAACCCTTGTCTATGTTCTAAAGAGGCTGGAGAAGTGTCTTACCGAAAGCAATCAAATTTCCCCCTTGCTTCCATAGCATTCCCTAAAAATTAAAAATCTCACGCTAATCTAAAACGGTAGTTGCTCTATCCAATAGCCACTCGGTCTGATGAGAGGAAAGAAGATGGGAAATAGCGTCAAAGGCAGAAATATCCTGACGCTTGGCTGTCCTGATCAGCGATCGCGCCTGAGCGAATAACGCCGCACCCCCACCCGAGCAGAAGCCGTTGGCCACTTTGCAAAAGACGATACTTCAGCGCAACGCCTGCTCGCTGGCATCATTGATCGACAAGATTGTCTCATCCATCAAAAACAGCAACAGATAAGCACGAATCTTCTGATAGCGTTTGAGCAACTGCTGCCCCTCGAACAATTATCTAAGTAGCTAGGATGATTTAAACTTAAAACGCTCTAGCGTATATCCTCCTTGTTCACTCCGAGCTTCCATACCCTCCATCACAGCCAAGGCTAAATCATATTCGTTGTTGAACATTCGTCCTGAAATTTCATGCGCTTTGAGCTGATGCCATTGACCTTCGAGGTAGTGTTCTAGACGTGTGGAAATGAGGGAGAATTAAACCAGTGATTTTTCCTGAATTGAGCTATGGTTTTGGAACCTGTTGTTTGTCCAGATTGTGGCAGCAATGATATCGTGAGGCACGGTCGCTCTAGTGCCGGGAAACCTCGCTATAAATGTCGCAATCAGGATTGCCAGCGCAGCACCTTGATTCGTAGTTATACCTACCGAGGCTATCTGCCAGAAGTCAAACAGCAGATTGTGGAAAGGACTCTCAATGGCAGTGGGATATGCGATACTGCACGAGTGCTAAACATTAGCCCAACCACCGTCATTGAGTCGTTAAAAAAAAGATCGTCATCTCAGAGCAGTCAATGAAGCTCGTTTAGCCGAGATTGAACCCACTCAGACAATCGTACAGTTGTGTTAGTGGCAAGAGGTTGAAGCAGAAGTGGATGAGATGTGGAGCTTTGTTCAATCCAAAGAGCGACAGCGTTGGCTGTGGCATGCCATTGACCATCACACAGGAGAAGTATTGGCATATGTGTTGTCAGACCATAAAGACACAGCATTTGTGCAACTCAAAACCCTATTGGAACCCTTTGGTATCACCCAGTTTTACACGGATGGTTGGAGTGCTTATCAACGATTGCTACATCCTGCCTTTCACACTATAGATAAAGCCAATACTCAGACGTAGAGCTTCGCTCCGCCGAAGGCGTATGAGCGCAAGCATCTCACCTTACGCACCAGGATTAAACGGCTGACTCGCAAGACCATTTGTTTCTCTAAGTCCATCTGGTTGCATGATGTGGTCATTGGACTATTCCTCAATCGCTATGAGTTTGGATTATTCATCTAGCTATCAATCCACACGTCTAGAACATTACCCTCGCTGCTATACGCTTAGGCATCTTGTGAAAATAACTTGAGCAATTTTCCTGAAAAAACTGCTGCTCAGTAGTCATTTTAGTTTTCTCTCTGAGCGACTTATTTCTACAAGAGTCCTTAGTGCCTGGCTGCTGTCATTAAAAGCATCGGTAAGTCATCGACATGGGTAAATTCTCGATCCTTAGCCTATATGAAAGAGAGATCACAGATTTGTTTAAGTAGAAATACCATTTGTTACCTTAATAGTACGTGTTTAAGTAGCGTTAGTCCTATCACAGTGAAAGGCTATATGCCGAACACCACCATGACCCGACGCTTTGCAGCAGCGATCGCGCTATCAACCATCTCCCTGTTCGCCAGCGCCCCCGCTCAGGCTGAAGCAGTTTCCTTTACGCTGATTAATGGAACTAGCCGTGCTCTAGAGGCATTCTATGCCTCTCCTCCATCCACAGAATCCTGGGAAGAAGACATTTTAGGGGGGTATCCTCTTAGCCCAGGAGAGGAGATCGAGGTCACTATTGATGATGGTAGAGATGATTGCCTATATGACTTCAAGGGCGATTTAGGTCCTGGTGACGGTGTCGGAAGCGGATCGCTCATCCAATCTAGCGTGAGTGTGTGCGATGGCGGCACCTACGAGTACACAGGACAATAAGTAAGTTCAATTGCAATACCTATGCAATAGATGCCTTGATGCTTTTGCTGCACCTGGCTTAAGGAGTTGGGGGGTATATCAAATTCCCAACTCAACCTCCCGCTATCGCTGTCCCTCCATTGCGCTACAGATTTCCATACCGTTCGTAACCCGCTCCATAATATATTCTTGAGGCAATTTCACCTGATGCGTCAATTTTTAGTTGAATCAAAAGTCTCTTTATTAATTGCACTAGCAACTTCTACCGTCTTTGGTTTGGCTCCTATTAGCTCGGTACAGGCTGCTGCGATCGGGCAAGCTCAATCTAATTCAACGGTTCAAACCTCTGGCACATTGGTGGCCTATGATAATTCCTGCCTAAGTGAAAATCTGACCGCTGGCGATACAATCACTCTTGATGGGGAAACTTATACCCTTGAACAAGATGGTGCCGGACTCTTCATCGAATATGTTTTGGAGGGTAGCGAAGATGAAGGAGTCGGAACCTATTCCGTAATGAGCTTTGGTTATGATTGTGAAACAGTTAATCTTCAGCAAATTGGCGGAATTGATTCTTTAGTGGGAAGCGATGTAGACGAGTGATAATTCTGCATTGAAGACGCAGAAAATTCTAAAACATTTCAAGACTCAACGATTCGGGGAAGAACGTTCTTTGCGCGTTCTTCCCCGAATCGTTTTACATCATACGAAAATATATCGGCAACGTGGGTAAGAAGGAGAATGGGATTGTTGCTGTGATGGCTTATAGCTTTGACCACTGGCTCTAAAACTTTGCCCAACAATTCAACTTCCTTCGTCAGCGTGGCTGCCCTACCATCAAACTGAGCGAGATTAGGGATAGGAATAATCTAAGACAACATGAGACAATTAGCGAAGCCTAATTCTGAA
>JACQYI010000010.1 GCA_016208305.1 Oscillatoriophycideae cyanobacterium NC_groundwater_1537_Pr4_S-0.65um_50_18
CAGTGTCACTCGATCGCCAGCCTGTTGGAGTCGATCGCTTAGCGGCTCAAGTCAAGACAGCAATGGGCAATCGGTCAGAAGTCTTGGTGGTTATCAATGCAGATACTAAAGTAGAGCATGGTCAGGTGGTAGCTGTCATGGATCAGTTACGAACGGTGCAGGGGGTCAAGTTAGGCATTGCTACGAAGAAGCCCATTTAAACCCTTTCGTGAAACCCTTTCGTGAAACAAGCGCCTTAAACCAAGTTCTTGCTTTGACCTCAGTTCATTCCTTCATCACTCTCTTAGGAAAATGGTTCGTTCAGAATTTGTTGCCCAACAGCGAGAACGTGAAAGCAAAGGCTTAAAAATGCTTTTGCTCCAAACGTTGTTTGCATCACTCACCTTGCATTCTGGGTTAATGGCTCTCAACTGGAAAGCGCTTTGGAAACCACAGCCGCAGACAGAAGACGAAATTGCGATCGTGGTGACTGAATCGGAAGCACCGCAGGTAGAGACGACGGCATCCCCAGAACCGCAAGTGGAGACGACAGATCTGCTCACGAGCGAGGGGGGCAGCGGCAGTGGTGGCGGCGCACCCGAACCTGCCCCCGTGGAAGCAATTTTAGAAGCTGTTGAAATTCCTCAACCTGTTGTCAAACTAGCGCCAGTGTCGCCCCCTCTACCTGATCCAACAGCCATTCCAGATCCAGAGGCTTCTCCGCCGATTACACCACAGCCCAGCCCTTCTCCAGTGACCGCACAGTCTTCTCCAGCGACGAGTCCAGGCAATTCGACTCGCGTGAATGAGTTATTCGATCGCTTGCGTCGCGATCGCAAAGCCCGTCAACGTCGGAGTCCAGAAAATTCAACCGCAGCAGTCGGTTCAGGGGGATCAGGCACGGGTTTGGGTACTGGCTTAGAGGGGGGGACTGGATCGGGCAGGGGTAGTGGTTCAGGTTCGGGTTCAGGTTCGGGTTCAGGTTCGGGTTCAGGTTCGGGTTCAGGTTCAGGTTCGGGTTCGGAGACTGGCACAGGTTCAGGGACTGGCAGTAGGTCGGGTAGTGGACGTAGCATTAGCTGTAGCGATTGTCCAGAAGTAGACTATCCTCAGGAAGCGCTTCGAGAACAGATGGAAGGGACGGTGAAAGTCATGGTGGACTACGACGAGAACGGCAACGTAGTCAGTGCAACGCTAGTCGATTCTAGCGGCCACACCGTGTTGGATGAGGCGGTATTAGAAACAGTTCGAGAACGGTATCGTCTGCGTGATACCGCTGGATCAGGTAGTACGGTGCTCAGCGTTGATATGACGATCGACGGCTCCGATTTCAATCGTCAAGCTCAAGAGCGGGGCGATCGACGTGAGGTGAATATCCCACCATCACCTGCAACTGCTGCTGAAGAAGCACCGATCGATGAAGCCAACGTTCCCACAGAAATAGATCCTCCAGCAATTGCCCCTACATCCAGTCCGCCTGTGCTGAGAGATGTGCCGCCAGAGTCTACGCTAGAACCCTCTGTGCCAGAACCCTCTGTGCCCTCACCAAGTGTAGGAGTGGATGAGGAAATTGCACCAAGCCCAGTTGCACCCTCGGTGTTAGAGACTGCACCGTTGCTCGACAGTCCAACGGCACCGTCAGTAGTAGAACCTACGCCTATTGCACCAGAATCTGTCGCACCAGAACCTATTGCACCAGAGCCTGTCACACCAGAACCACTGCCAGAACCTGTCTATGAAGCCCCCTCTGAAACAACTGAACCGCCACCGGAACCTGTCTATGAAGCTCCGCCTGAGTCTGCTCCAGATTCCAATGCTCCTACTGCACCTACAGGTCAATAGCTGAGTAACTATCCAATCTTCCAATCCTTGAGAGCCACCGCCAGCGGGACAAATTCAACGAGATAGAGGCAGCCTGTCATGTTTTTTTTGTAAGAGATCTTAAACAAACGCAGAATTCCTTACTGTTTTACTTTCGATCGCGCCAGATAGATAAAAAATGGCGCACCCACTAGAGCCATCATGATTCCGACAGGCAACTCTTGAGGTTTGATGATGAGTCGTGCCGCCAGATCTGCGATCGACAGCAAAATCGCGCCCCAGACCGCAGCATAAGGAAGTATCCAGCGATAATCAGCACCGACCCAAAAACGAACCATATGGGGAATAACTAATCCAATAAAGCCGATCGGCCCTGCTAAAGCAACGGCGCTGCCTGCTAATAAAATAACGACCAAAGAGGCGATGGCCTTCACCCATCCTGTTTTTAGTCCCAACCCTTGAGCGACCTCCTCACCCAACGTTAGGGCAGTGATTTGCTTACCTAGACTAAAAGCAACAATTAACCCAATCACGATGTAGGGGAGAACTTGCAGCAACACGTTGAGATCCCGTCCGGCAACTGAGCCAGCCAACCAAAAGCGAATCTCATCCAACGTGCGCTGGTTCAAGATCAGAATTCCAGTCGTCAGAGCAGACAGGAGGTACGTCAAAACGGCTCCTGCCAAGATTAATTTCAAGGGAGTCATACCGCTTCGTCCTACTGACCCTAATGTGTAGGTGACAGCAGCAGCGATCGCCCCTCCCGCAAAAGCTACCCAGGTATAGATCTGAATTGGCAACATCCCGAAAAGAAACGTTGCTACCACGACTGCTAATGCAGCTCCGGCACTGATTCCCAAAATTCCTGGCTCTGCTAACGCATTGCGAGTTAATCCTTGCATCAATGCTCCAGCAACGGCTAACGCCGCTCCAACGGCCACAGTAATTAATACTCTTGGCAATCGCACTGTTGTAATAATCAGATGACTAGTTGAACCATCAAAGGCAGTCAGCGATCGCCAAACGATTCCTAAATCAATATCAGCTGCGCCCAAGATCACGCTAATCAATAAACACCCGATCAGCACCAAAACACCCATTCCTAATCCCAATAACCTCAAACTCCGTCCTCTACTCATCACCCCTCCATACCAGCAGTTAACCCAACTGGTCTCAAGCCACAGTAACAGATGCGGTGCGCGTCAAGGCTGAGTTTTGCCAGTCATGATTGAAAGATTTGTCACTCAACTAGAGCTTTCAGTTAGATGAATTAGAAAGTAACATACATGAGAATTATTTCCAATAGTGTAGATGTAGCAGTATTCTAAGAATGATTTCTCTCTAAACCTTGCCTTGTGACTAGAAACTGGTTGACGATTCATTCCCACCGTTTGCCTCTTTCATTTCGGCTCGATCGACGAGTTCCCCTAGTGTCGCTGATTCTAGCAATCGCTACTCTAGCAACTATGGGGGTGAGTGCTGGCTATGGTGAATATTCAATTTCACCGCTGGATGTGATTAAAACGCTCTTAGGGCTACAAACAGACAATCCCGATTATGAGTTTGTGATTCACACGTTGCGTTTACCCCGAATGATGACCGCTTTTTTGGTGGGAATAGGGTTGGCGATCGCTGGAACAATTTTGCAAGGACTCACGCGCAATCCCTTAGCCGCTCCCGAAATTATAGGTGTGGAATCCGGGGCAGGATTGGCAGCAGTTTCCTTGATTGTCCTATTTCCTTCGGTGCCCCTATTTGTTTTACCGATCGCCGCTTTTTTAGGCGCACTTATCACTGCCTTGCTGGTATATGGCTTGTCATGGAATGGGGGTAGCTCTCCCATGCGCTTGATTTTAATCGGCGTCGGGGTAGGAGCAATCGCCTCTGCCTTTACAAGTCTCATGATCACATTTGGCAATATTTACGATGTCAGTCAGGCATTAGTCTGGTTGGCCGGAAGCGTTTATGGGCGCACCTGGCAACATGTTCAAGCGTTACTTCCGTGGTTAATGGTGTTGATACCCATTTCATTCGTTTGGGCGCGGGAGTTAAACACCCTGAACTTAGGAGATGATGTGGCACGCGGCTTGGGTAGCGCTGTGGGATGGCAGCGAGGATTCCTGCTCCTAGTCGCTGTTGCACTATCGGGAGCAAGTGTGGCAGTCGCAGGCACCATTGGCTTTGTTGGCTTGATGGCTCCCCATTTGGCACGGCAATTTGTTGGCACAGCCCATGAAGGATTAATTCCAACCGCTGCTCTATTGGGTGGATTAATTGTGGTGTTAGCCGATCTGCTAGGGCGATCGCTGTTTGCACCCATTGAAATCCCTTGTGGTGTCATTACTGCCGCTGTAGGGGCACCCTATTTTCTCTATTTGCTCTATCAAAATCGGAATGCATAAGCGTCATGGAAACAGCACTCACTACACGCAGACTGACCTTGGCATACGATCGCGCCATCATTATTCAAGATTTGAATATAGAAATTCCGGCTCATCAAATTACGGCTCTGGTCGGTTCTAATGGGTGCGGTAAATCTACCTTACTCAAAGGATTAGCCCGCCTGCTCAAACCTCAAAGTGGAACGGTCTATCTAGATGGAGTGGCGATCGTCAAACGTTCAACTAAAGATGTGGCAAAACGATTAGGACTGCTGCCCCAAAGCCCAACGGCCCCGGAAGGGTTAACTGTGCGAGAACTGGTGGCACAGGGGCGCTATCCACATCAAAGCTGGCTTCAGCAGTGGTCAGAGGAGGATGATCGATTTACAAACCAGGCATTGGCGATTACGGGCATGGGTGAATTGAGCGATCGCCCTCTCGATAGCCTGTCGGGTGGACAACGGCAACGTGCCTGGATTGCCATGGCGCTGGCACAAAACACAGAAATCCTCCTGCTGGATGAACCTACTACATTTTTAGATTTAGCCCATCAAATTGAAGTGCTGGATTTACTGTATGACCTCAACCAGACGCAAGGGCGCACAATCGTCATGGTGCTGCACGATTTGAATCAAGCCTGCCGCTATGCTGATTATTTAGTAGCAATGCGGCAAGGGCAGATTTATGCACAGGGCAATCCGGCTGAGGTTATGACCGAGGTCATGGTACAAGAAGTGTTTGGACTCAAAAGTCGGATTGTGACAGACCCTGTAGCGGGTACTCCTCTGTGCATTCCCATCAGTAAAAAAATGGCTGTGAACCAGTCGTATCTTGCTAGCGGATCGTGACTTTGAGCATGGCAACTTGATTCATGGGTTGCGGCAACAGAAGCAGACTCATTACCCAAATCTGTGATGCCGAAGACATCAGGATTCTGAAAGGGGCTGTGAGCCAAGATCATGTTCATACGTATATTCAAAATCCTCCCTCAAATCCAGAGTTGCAGAAGCGCTACTGGGGTACGGGCGATCGCCTATGGAGGTTGACCCACAGGCAACATCACGAAGGAATGGGTGGAAGAGGACTTCTGTCGTCTTAGCGTCGGGGCAATTTTTTTGATTGCTTGAGCTACGCGATGAACTGCACCAGTTGAAATGGCCTCTAACTAATACAAGTTGAACCCAGTCACTTCTTCTGAATAGCCGTATGAAACTACAACATCTCATTGCTCAAAATCAGCTTATTGACTTGACTACGCTTAAGGCTGACGAGGAATTGGTCAGACAGATTCAAACCGAACTCAGCGAGTTACAGCTTTATCCCACCTCGATGATTGATGGACTCTTCGGCGATCGAACCCATAATGCGCTAATTGAGTTTTGTCAGAACGCCAATTTGAACAATATGCAAACTGGGCAGTTTGGCAAATCTTTTGCTGAAAAGCTATTGGCTGCATCAGCATCGTCAACAGATAAATTTTTAACAGATGCAGATTACCAGCAGGCTGCTAATTTATTGGGCATAGAGATGGCGATCGTTCGCGCTATTGTCGAGGTTGAATCTTCCGGTCGCGGTTTCTTAAAAGATGGTAGACCGAAGATTTTGTTTGAGCGGCATATCTTTTATCACGAAACCAAGGGCGCCCATGCCAATCTTCATCCTGACATTTGCAACGCAAAATCGGGAGGATATCTAGGCAATGAAGCGGAATGGAAACGGTTAGAGGTTGCCCTACGGCTCGATCGCAAAGCGGCTTTAATGTCAGCATCGTGGGGCTTAGGACAGATTATGGGCTTTAATCACGAGATCGTCGGTTATGCCAACGTGGATGATTTTGTTCAAGCAATGCATAACAGTGAAGCCAAACAGCTTGCCGCTATGATGACTTTCCTGAAGGCAAATCACCTAATTCCAGCTTTACGCAACCGCGACTGGAAGACGATCGCGCGTTTCTATAACGGTGAAGGCGGTGTTGGCGTGTATGATATCAAGCTTGCTAAGGCTTACAGTCGCTACGCCTGAGTTCGATTCGTTCAGTCCTTTTTCATATCTAGCACTATTACGAGGCCACACACCATGAAATTTTTAGATGCAGACTTGGTTCGTGCAATTACTCCGATCGTTTTAGCTGGTTCAGGAACGCTCATTGGCATCTTTGCGATTGTACAAAATCTAGACCCGACTCGAACCACAGCAGCAATGGGCTTAGCGGGAACTGCTTTGGCAGGTGCAGCAGGTTTGGCTCAAGGAAAAACGGAGTCTGATTTCTCCGTTCGTCAAAAAGGAGATTCTCTACAAATAGAGACGCCTAATAAAGAATAGTCGGGTGCATTGAGCTATACGATACAGATTGATGGGGCAGTGGCGTGTTTTATGGATTTTGAATAATAGCTGCCCCATTCCTTCTACCTCGATATAAACCGTAATTGTTATCAGGGAGCCGACTCATGAGTGCTGCAAGAGATTTTTCACAGCAACTTTTACCCTTAGAAAAGCTAGGTGCAAGAGAAGACAGCAATAATCCTGGAGTCATTAATTTTGGGATGATTATTCCTCCCACCACAGACGGAAAATGTGCAATCGAAGGATATGAACTGTGGGTCAAAGTAATTCATGAAAAGGATCAGTTTTTACAGGGAGTTCAGCCGATCGAATTTAAACTTTCAGAAAGTTCGATCGCTTATAAATCCGACGATTTCCCTAAAGATGTTGCTTATTACTGGGTGGGACAAATCGATTTGAAGGAAAACCCTGAAGCTCATCAAAAATCGAACTGGGGACAACGGGGAAGATATGTCTATCGCTACTGCTTGAAAAGTAAGAATGAAGAACAGCCAATTGACTATATCATCGATCCATTCGCAAGGGAGTTTGGAGTCGGGAAACTTTCTGCTTTTACTTATGGTTATCAAGATTATTCCTGGAGCAGCAATGAAGCAAAATGGAAAGTTCCAGCCCTCCATGACCTGATCATCTATGAGCTGCTGCTAGCCGAATTTGCAGAAGGGATTGATGGAACGATCGAAAAACTTGAATATCTAAAAGACCTGGGAATTAACTGTATCAAAATCATGCCTATCACCAATGTTGATGCAGCGATTGGCTGGGGCTATGACCCGATCGGCTACTTCGGCGTGGATGAAAGATATGGACGAACAAGTTTTAAGCAGCTTGTCGATATAGCGCATCAACACGGGATTGCAGTCATTCTTGACGTGGTGTATGGGCACACAGGTTCTCATTTTGCCTATGTCGAGATTTACAATAACGTCTTTAAAAATTCTAACAACAATCCTTTTATAGGTTTCTTTGCCAAAAGCGAGTATGAAAATGATGTCAACTTTAATAGTAGATTTGCTCAAGATTTTTTCCTGACTGTCAATCATTACTGGCTTAGTAACTACCATATTGATGGATTTAGATATGATGCCGTACAAAGCTACTACGACGGGCCTATGGGAGTAGGATTTAGCAATCTCACTTATAAAACATACAAGGTAGTTCAAAAGCAGGGAGATGTGGGAAATGATCCTGCCTGGCAGCGGTTTTTTAGCCATGATCAAGATGGTCAAGTCATCAATCTAATTCAATGCGCTGAATACCTGGATGATAAAAGCCTTAATCGTGAATCTGGCTCAATTGAGATCTTGCGGAAAACATATGCTAACTGTAGCTGGCAGAATCGCACTTTGAATGATGTAAGAGCAGTAGCTAACGGAAGATTAGAGCAACTCCATGATTTAGGATTAAATTTAGGTCTTTATAGCGATCCACCTTATCCTCATTACCCTGAGGAAATTTTTCACAACGAGGACAGGCTGCCTAAAACTGCACTGCAATATATCGAGAATCACGATCACGATCGCCTGATTAGACTCTTTGGACGAAACCAGGATAATTGGTTCAAAATTCAACCCTATCTGATTGGTTTATTGACAGCAGTCGGCATTCCAATGCTGTGGCAGGGGCAGGAGCTAGGGGAAGACCGCTTTTTGCCTCCAGATGGATATGAACGAGTTGATGTGTTCCGTCCCGTTCGCTGGAGCTATTTCTACGACAACATAGGTAAATCATTGATTGGGCTTGTTCGCAAGTTAACTAGACTGCGTAAAAATAACCCTCACTTTAGGTATGGTGAACACTATCTCTACAATGTGGGAGAACACTACACATTTACAGATCCTAGCCAGGATCAAAGCATCATCGTCTTTAGCCAAAAATATAAAGATGTTTTCAGCCTGATCGCATTGAATTTTGCGAATTGGGGCACAGAGATTGAATTTAAATTTCCTTACGCTGGTGAATATCGTGAGAGCTTACATGAAAAAGATTCATTTCGTTTGAATAGCCACGGGGAAAAGCAGAGAATAAATATTCCCAGTAATTATGGTGTAATCTGGACGGTTGAATCGGAAGATCTCGAAAGACGGCATGACTCTTAAAGACGCAGCAGAAGCCAGATGCTTCCACTGTTAGGATGCTGCATCACTACCGTGATTCAAACCTTCCTCCAAGGCAGAGTTGCTTCAGTTCTTGGTCAGCATTGGCATTGCTAGTCAGGTAGTTTTTTATCCAATTACAGGCAAATTTTGTTAATGTCTCTAAATCGCTCAAGTATATATCAAACAAAATCACGGAGTTATCGTTACTTGCAACAGCAAGCATCTTTCCATCGGGGCCAAATTCAACCGTCCATACAATTCCATCAAATCCCTGTAGCGTTTGCAGCAGTTGACCGTCGCTGCTGTTCCAAATCTTGACCGTATTATCGTTGCTGGCAGTAGCAATGAGTTTGCCGTCGGGGCTGAAAGTCAGGCTATTAATGCCGCCCCGATGTCCGGTTAGCGATCGCAGTAACTGACCCTCGCGACTCCAGAGTTTAACAGTTGCATCATTGCTGGCAGTCGCGATCGTTTGACCATCTGGACTAAAGACCGCTGCGGTAACTGCATCTTGATGTCCTTTCAACGTGTTGAGTAGCCTGCCATCCTGACTCCAGAGATTAGCTGTTGCATCACTGCTGGCAGTCACAATCCTAGTGCCGTCAGGGCTAAACGCCGCACTATTCACAACATTTTGATGACCTTTCAAGGTTTGCAGCAGTTTGCCATCCCGGCTCCAGATTTTCGCCGTCTTATCTCGGCTTGCCGAAATCATCTTTGTACCATCCGCACTGAAATTAATGCTCCAGACTTCATCTTGATGACCCTGGATAATTTTCAGCAGTTCACCCTTGACTGTCCAAATCCTGATTATTCCATCTCCGTTGCCTGTTGCTAGCGTTTGCCCATCAGAGTTGAAACTAACGCTATTAACTCTACTGTTTTGCTGTTTAGGCAGCGTAATCAATTCTTTACCGCTACGACTCCACAGCTTCGTTTGATTATCCCAGCTAGCTGTGGCAAGAGTCTGTCCATCGGGGCTAAACGCAATATCAAAAATAATATAAGTATGTCCATGCAGGCTTCTGGTATTTTGGCTCTGTAGGTTCCAGCTTCTAATAATGTTGTCGCCGCTGGTCGAAATAATAGTCTTATTGTCGGGGCTAAAAACCGCGTTATAAACAGGCTGGGTGTGGGTTTCAAATGTTTGTAGCAGCTGACCTTTGGTGTTCCAAAGTTTAACTGTATCATCAGCGCTGGCAGATACGATTAGGGTATTATCCAAGCTAAAGCTAACGCTATTGACGGGTTGAGTATGTCCTGAAATGACTTGCAATAACCTGCCATCGCGGCTCCAGAGTTTGACTGTATTATCAGCTCCAGCAGAAGCAATCGTCTGACCGTCCGGGCTGAAGGCCAGACAATTGACAGGTGCGCTGTGTGCCTGGATGGTTCGCAGCAGAGTGCCGTTTCTACTCCAGAGCTTGACTGTACTATCGGCTCCAGCAGAAACGATCGTCTGACTATCCGGACTAAACACAACACTGTTCACGGGAGCCTGATGCGCCTTGAGCGTTTGTAAAAGCCGACCGTTCCTATTCCAGAGTTTGATCGTATTATCGGCTCCACCAGAAGCAATCGTCTGACCGTCCGGGCTGAAAACAGCCGCATTGACCGCTTTGCTATGGGCTTGAATTGTTTGTAGCAATTGGCCATCCTTGCTCCATAATCGAACGGTCGTATCTGCACTAGCAGACACAATCAGGGTACCGTCAACGTTAAAAACAGCACTATTTACAATGCCTGTGTGACCCTGAAGCGTTTTCAGGAGCTGACCTTGAACATTCCAGAGCCGGACGGTGTTATCAATGCCCGCAGAGAGGATCATGTTGCCATCCGGACTGAACGCAACGCTTTTTGCAGGCTGTTGATGTCCTTCTAAACGATTTTCTTCTTTAATATAGTTTACTGCCTGTAGTAGGGTATCCGTGACTTGGGCTTGTGTCAGGCGATCGACGCCGCTGGTGCTTCTTACTCTGCGTCCGGCTCGAAGACTCGTTAGCAAAGCGTCGAATTCCTGGTTGAGCGACAAAAGAGCTCTGGCAGAAGCATCCATGGTTTGAATTGCACTGATTTCTGAGTTACGCCATTGCCACCAGGCTAATGCAGCCATTGAAGACGTCACTAACATCCCTGCGGTTAGTCCAGCCATGATCGAGTTGCGTAACCGCTTTCGCCGTTGGGTTTCCCGTTCCTGGTATTTAGTGCTGGTTTCAATAAACGTTTTGTCTCTCAATCCCAAATCAGTGAATCGATGGCCATACCAATGTTTTGCATCTGCTAACGCTTTTCCCCGCAGCAGTAACTCTTCATCCTGATTGCTATTCTCCCAGCGACGTCTGGCGATGCGTAAATCTTCTTGCCAATAGCGAAACTTACTATCCGTTTGAATCCACTGCTTCAGGCGTTCCCAATAGCGGAGCAATGCCTCATGCACCACCTCAACCGTTTCTTCTCCAACCAGCTCTGCCCGATTGGTAACAACTAATCGGGCAGAGGCAAGGCGAGTCACTAGTTCCCAGTTATCTTCCCCGATTTCATCCCGATTAGCAATTCGGCGGTTAGCTTCCGCCCCGATTCCGGACTGCACAAGCTGGATAAAAATGCGCTGCACTCGCTGCCGATCGTCTAGACTCAGTTGAGCGTATACTGCATCCGCATGATTTACCAGTGCCGCCTCCACGCCTCCGATCGCCTCATACGCTTGATGGGTGAGCCAGCCTCCCTGCTGATTAGACCAGAGCTGACTGAGGGCAAACTCCAGCAGGGGCAAATGTCCGGCACTTTCCCAAGTAGCTTGAATCAGCTTATCCGTCAGCCCAGGTTCCAGCCTTGCCTGAATCTGAGCAGCGGGTTGTTCGATCGCCAATCGCAGTTCCTCACGGCTCATCGATCCCAGATTATAGACTGCTCCCTGTAAGGCATCGCTCAACCAACGATAGGACAGGGCATAGCCATAAAAATCCGCCCGCAGGGTTAACACCAACGTAAACATGGGGGCACCTTGAACGGCATGCAGCAAGCCATCCAGAAAAGGCTGACGGTTCTGTTCCGGGCACAGGCTGTAGAGTTCCTCAAACTGATCGGCAATCAGCACAAATCGAGTGCCGGGAGTCTGACGCACCCAGGATTCAATCGTTCGACAGAGGGCGCGATCGTCCTGCTGTAAATCACTGCTGAGCGACAGCACTTTTTGCCGCAACGTTCGCTCCTGCTCCAGTATGGATTGTTCTGTGGATTGTTCGGTAAATTGTTCTCTAGATTGTTCTCTAGGGGGTTCTAGAGAGACGATCGCTTCTGCTAATGCCTCATAGGGATTGCTGCCGGGACGAAAACTGACAATATAAGGGGCAACAGAACCGCTGTGCTGCCGCAGATAGGGTACTAACCCTGCAAACACCACAGATGATTTGCCGCTGCCTGATGCGCCCACAACGGCAACTAGAGCTTGACGTTTGACGGCGATCGCTAGATCCTGTGTCGCCTGTTCTCTACCAAAAAAGAGCGGTGCATCAGTTTCCTGAAATGCCTGTAGCCCTTTGTAAGGGCAGGGAGGCATACCACCCAGCTCCAACCAAGTCGGAGGCTCGATCGCCGGATTTTGAAAGATCACAGGTAGCCAGGATGCCCCCGGAAAATCATCTTCCAATCCCTGTAGTTTTCGTCGCGCCTGCCGCACTGCCAAATAGAGAGACATCCGCTCGATCGCAAAGGCTCCCAAAAACTGTCGGAAAAATTCCTGGGCAACCTGGTTAGGCACAGGTTCCCGCATTACCACAACCACGGGAATATGAAGCGCTTCCAGTGCCAGTGCCAGCCCTAAGCCATCGCAGGAGTTGAAAATGGCCAGCTTCAGACCGCGATCGATCGCAGCCTGTAGTGCTTCTTCAAGCTGTTCGATCGTGATGCTGTTATGCTGCGAATTTTCGTTAATGTAGAGCCGTCCGATCGTGCCCTGAGTCTGGCTGTGACCTGCAAAGAATAGAATATCCCACCCCTGATGATCCCAGAGGTGGCTGTTGACTTCATAGCGCGAAGGATTGGAGAGACAAGTAATCTCAGCATCGACCAGATTATTTAAAAATTGTGTTTCTGTAGCGACATCAATTCCCCGGCTGTCTCCCAAAATGGTTAAAATGCGAACCTTATTTTTACGGAAATGGGAAAGCTGCGGCTGATGACGTTTATACTCAGGCTGGCTTAACGCAATCTCCACTTTTGGATAATCTCGTAGCAAATTCCACTGCTGCCAAGGAAACCGACACAGCCATTCGTCGTTGAGCGTTAAGGTAATTCGAATTTCCTCTTTGGGATCAAGCTTCGATCGAAGCTGGCGATCGATACTGAGAAATCCGTCTGAAGCCAACCAGGCATTGAGCTGAGTTTGAAACTTCTGGCATAGTTCTTCAAAGCTAGACTGAGACACATTAGTAATCGCAGATTCATCAATTTCGAGTTCGTCTTCTGATGCGTCTGAGAATAATTCTGTAGATATCGAAGCTGGCGATCGTAACGATTGGCGATCGCATAAACACTGATAGACTAATTGCCAGTTGCGATACAGCTCAATCAAATCAGGGGCAGGGGGCAAGTTTCCAATGAACTGCTCTGGAAAACTGTACCCAGATGCCCAGATTTGTGCAGTGACACGCGGAAAACCATCCAGCAGGCTGCCACTTCCCAGACTTATGACAACCAATTTGCTCATGAGGGGCTAGCTACATTAGTAACAACGGTTATCGCTACAGTATATCGCCGTCGTTTTATGGATTTTCGCCAAATTTTGTTAAAACGGCTCAAAAGAGAAAATCCCCAGAATTCAGATTTCTGAGGAGATTGGGAGTGTTAGTAGAGTTAACCGAATGAGAAGCGATCGAGCACTGTTTCTATAAACCGTTAGCGTTACGACAATCGCGATTATTGACTGTTCCATCGGGCATGATGGTTTGACAGAAAACCACACCTTCCAATTTTGCTTGCTCTAAATCGGCTCCTGCTAAATTGGCTCCTGCTAAGCGAGCATTGACTAAATTGGCTCTTGCTAAATTGGCTCCGGTCAGTTTTGCATTTTGTAAATCAGCCCCACTCAAATCTTGATTCGATAAATCTGCTTGAACGAGTACAGCACCTGGCTCAATCTTGATCATCTGTTTTTGCTGCTCCTCGGTTAAGCTGGGTAGCTTGGTACCGCTGTCATAGATTGCCTTTTCGAGCTTGACACCCGTAAGATCCGAGTTACTGAGATCAGTTCCCCTGAGATTTGCCCTAGTCAGGTCAGCGTTTGTTAGGTTAGCGTTCGTCAGATTTGCCCAGTTCAGCCTTGCACTCTTTAAATTTGCTTCTACAGGATCAATCGGAAATAGTTTCAGCATCCCTTCAGTCAGAAAAAACTTGCGCCAAAATCCTTCTTCCGGGTTGGGTGTAATGTCTGCTCCTGTAAGGTTTGCTCCCCGCAAATCTGCTTTTTCCAAATTTGCGCCTTTCATGTAAGCTCCTTGCAAATCCATGTTAGGAACCCAGGCATCTTCGAGAACAACACCATTGAGGTTAATGCCGCTGAGCGTTACCTGTGCGTCCTGTAATTTATCGTGAAGTACTTTGAGTTTGAGTTTTTGCGCTTCGAAGCTCAAGCCTTCATCTGAAGATGATAACGTTGCACAACGTTCCAAAGCGATGGCTGTTCTGATCAAACAAGTCTCGTGGAGAAAACGGAGAATCTGCCCTTTGCGATCGCCGTCTCCATCTAGTTCTCGCATCACTAAAAATGTTCTGGAATCCTGTAAGTCGGCTGTCATCTGAGGATTGCTGCGATCGATTTGCTCACTGGCAATTAACTCTCTCATACCGTTGACGTAGTCATTCAGTGCTTTTTGCCGTCCGTCTTCGGTCTGCACTCCCTGCGTGATAGCGGATGTTACACTTGCAGCAAAAATAGTGATGATTGCTGCAAATATGGTTGGCTCTCTCAAAGAATTCGGAACACTAATCAAAATAAAATTCAGAAAACGGTTCGGCAGCTTTTTTAGGCTATTTACTTCAGGGCTATTTACTTCAGCCGATGCCTTGTCTCTGTCTAAGATGTCAGGATTAAAATTTGACGAATACTCTTGAGCAGTCATAAATGGGTTGCCTACGTTATTGGATAGCAATAAAAAAACAAGAGTGAGAAAAGGGCACCTCGAAAAATTGCTTGTGGGATCTCAGTATGAGATCATAGAAGGGAGTCAGGCATTGCGGGAGTGAACACTGTGGGACAAAAGGGATTCTGGGATCTAGAACAGCGCCAACAAAAGCTGAATGAGAAAAAGGATG
>JACQYI010000023.1 GCA_016208305.1 Oscillatoriophycideae cyanobacterium NC_groundwater_1537_Pr4_S-0.65um_50_18
AGATGCACGGTGACGGTCACGGGTTTAACGGGCTTACGCCATTTGGCGCGGGCAAAGAATTTATCGGTAAGGGGCGGAATATCCGATGTGTCAATTTGATCGTCCGTTAATGCGTCAACCTTCTCCCAATTCGTCTTTGAGATATTCTTCATATCGTTTTTGTTCATCAGTAGTTGCCTTTCGTAAAGAAATGATGCGAATAACGTTTTCATCACGCTCTGTATAAAGAACGACGACGGTGCGCGTTTT
Organism: Oscillatoriophycideae cyanobacterium NC_groundwater_1537_Pr4_S-0.65um_50_18; assembly: GCA_016208305.1. GTDB lineage: Bacteria > Cyanobacteriota > Cyanobacteriia > Elainellales > Elainellaceae > Drouetiella. Next base: position 250 of record JACQYI010000023.1, read on the forward strand.
CAACATCCCGATACCTATCCAACGGTCTTCCCCGTAATCTTCGCGGTCATCAAGCCCAATTAGAACGGGACCCAAAAAAATTTCCCAAGCATCGGCAAAATCTAATTCGTGCTTGTTGATATTGATCTTATTCTTTTCATCGTCCCATTCAAACTTCGGCTGGCTCTCTACGTTTTGTGGATCGGTCATAGATTGTTTCTCGCATGATTATACGACTCTTTTAAAACTCTAGAAGATACTTCACCCTCTCCCGAATCCTCTCCACACTCGGCAACAACGCATTCATCGCAGGCACGCTATACGGTATCGGCACGTCGGGGGTTGCCATGCGCTCGATGGGGGCGTCGAGATACGTGAAGGCTTCACTGGCAATGACCGATGTGATCTCACCCGCGAAGCCGCCGGTGATCGTATCTTCGTGAACGATCAAAGCCTTGCCGGTACGCTTTACCGATTCTAAAACCGCTTCACGATCCCAAGGGATGATCGTCCGCAGATCTAAAATCTCAACGCGGTTGGCAAACGGTGACGCCGCCTCTACACAGCGATGCACCATCTCGCCCCAAGTGATCACCGTTAGATCATCGCCTTGAGTCACTGTCGCTGCTTTGCCGAATGGCAAACAAAAATCATCGCCGGGGTAAGGGCGGCGCGCGTCGGCGCCATCGAGCAACACGCGATGCTCTAAAAAGATCGTCGGGTCATCGCCACGCATCGCTGAACGAATCAACCCAACTGCATCTTCGGCATTGCTCGGATAAGCAATGCGCCAACCGACGAGATGGGCGAAAATCGCTTCACCGCT
>JACQYI010000012.1 GCA_016208305.1 Oscillatoriophycideae cyanobacterium NC_groundwater_1537_Pr4_S-0.65um_50_18
CCTCTAAGATCTCTGTTCTCAGGTTAACTTAGTATCTAAAGTGCCCAATGCTACAATCCTTGCTGTGGCTAGAGTTCAACGATCGCTGACTTTTCTCTTAGCGATTCGCCAACAGTCTTCATGAGCGCGATCGCTCACCAGTACGAATGAAAATCGTGGCGATTTACAAGTCAGCCTCCCTGTCGGCAACGACGACACCTCGAATGAAAATGGGGTCGGAGCAGTTATTGTAGAAGTAGCCAGTTGGATGAGACCGAGATACTGTGGTGCTTTCATAGCCCGAAAGTCAGCCTGGTCTGGCACTCTTGCAGGTGACGCCATCTGTTGCGCCCATCCGGGAGAGCACGCATAGGAGAATCTGAGTTCCTCAGAGTGCCCGGTGGCGCTTCTGTTCCCATCAGTGAGGTGTTTGTCTAATGTCAACTACTTTTGGCTCTTCCCAGCTTTTGGTGAAAAAGGGCGTAGCCGCTGATCTTGATTACGAAGGTGCTAGGTTTCCAAGCTGTTGCAGAACCCAGATCACCAAAACCTGGGAAGAGCCAGTAATTGGCGTCGGTGGCAAATCTATGGTCAATCGGACGAGGATGCAACGACATGGTTGTTTCCTCCTAAACCTCATCAGGACAACTTGATCGTAGAGGAGAAATTTTGTGGCTCGGTACTGCATTTACCCTTTGTCACACCCATACTACATGGACAACGGTAGAATCAGCCTTTCAGCCTCCTCAAGCCTATTCGCCAACAACATCGTTTGCTAAACATACCCGAACTTCAAGGAATTGCTTACCATTGCGGCAAACAATTCCTTAAGCTTACACAGAACTGGCAGTAACGGCTATGTAGTAATTCACCCTCTGCCTTTGATCGCCCGATAGATCCCATAGCCCATGCCTAGGGCTAAAGTCGTCCCTCCGGCAATCGGCAAGGCACCACCAGAGCCTTCTTGAAACGCAACAGCACCTGCCCCTGCCGCTACGGGTACAGCGGGTGCAGCTGCTGGTTCCCAATCGTTCGCCTCATCGGGTAGTTGATCAGCCCCCTTGACTGCACCGTTTGGATCGAGTCCAGCATCCACTGCCCCCGTTTCTAGCATTTGTTGGGGCGTATCTTCTGCGGTTGTTGGAGCCATTTCCTCTGGCACTCCCCTAATCGCATCATCTGTATATTCGGTAGCCTCATCGGTATGTTTAGCCGCACCCTCAACAACCTCATCGGTATGTTTAGCCGCGCCCTCAACCCCTTCTTTTAGCAATCCCGTGGGAAAGGCATGGGTGGGGCTACTCAGGAGCACGATCGACGCAACGGTGAGGCTGAAGGCAGCAATTTTGTTCATACTGTTCATGATAGTCTCCAAGATTTAGTAAGTTACAACTGAATGATTCAAACTGACTCAAGATGATTCATGGATACCTTGAAAAACCACATGCCAAGCCTGGTATTTTTGCAAGTAAGCCAAATTTCTCACAACAGTCCGCACACGACTCGAAACCCAATGATGGCAACGCGAGGTGCAGGGTAGTAGCCCAGACGGGAAGCAGAGCGACAGCTACCCGGATTGTTGGCCCAAGAACCACCCCGCAGTACCCGATGCGTTTCAAAGCCGCCATCCGTCCAAACGCTGCTATCCGTAGGGGCGTTCTCGTAGTTATCGTGCCAATAATCCATACACCATTCGTAGACGTTGCCATGCATGTCATATAGTCCAAAGGCATTGGGACTAAATTGCATCACCTTAATGGTTTCTCCTCGATATTTGCCTTGACTCCCTCCACCATAAAATCCCTTGTATTCTTTCTCCTTTTCCTTGTAATTTGTCCCTCGATAGTTGGCGAGGTCTGTGCTGATCGTGGCACCGTAATGGAAGGGGCTGGTTGTACCGGCACGGCAGGCATATTCCCACTCTGCTTCGCTGGGTAGCCGATAGGAACGTCCGGTCTTAATGGAGAGGCGTTCACAAAATTCAACTGCTTCAAACCAGGAGACTTTTTCCACCGGGCGATCGTCTCCCTCAAAATGGGATGGATCAAGCTCAAGTTTGATGGTTTTATCAACGGGGGGTAAGCCAGCAACCACCCGCCACTGACGCTGCGTAATTGGCGCTAGACTCATGAAGAAAGGAGATGAGATATTTACCTGACGCTGGGGGCCCTCGGTGGGAAAACGTTCTGGCTCATCTTCTGATGAACCCATAAAAAATGTACCGCGAGGAATCTGAGCCATCTGCAACGTGACATCCTCAATTTTTTCCTCAAAGAACTCAATGTTTCCTCGACCTCGAATAATTTCCGACTTCTTTCCCCATCTCTGATTAATAATCTCCAGGCTTGAAACCTCAAAATCGAAGCTTTTTAATGAAACATTTAGTTTGACATCATTCAAATTGGTCAGAATGATATCTCCTATGCCCTGAGATCGATAGGTTGGTTCCTGAAGTTGTCCTCCCTGCTGAATATTTCGACTACGAAACTCATTCAGTACATAATTGTACAAACGGCTAATCGTAATATTTCCTTGCTCATCCTTTGCACCTTCCTTGAGTCCATTCAACAAAAAATGGGTAAATGCGCCATGCCCGACATCCGAACGCTCTTGTGCAGCCTGCTTAGCAGTACTCGCTGAAATCAAGGCATAACCTTCTGCTAACTCACGAACGTTTTTGATAAAGTCAGGCGCATTGCTGTTTCGACCCATCTCTACCCCCGTTTCGCAGGCATCTAAGGTCAAAACTCGACGTTTCGCTTTACTGTTCCCCATTAGTTCTTCAACCCTGGATAGCGGCAATGAAGTAAATGGTAAGATGGCTCTCCGAGTATCTTGTGCGATCAGAACGGGCTGTTCTTTTCCAGACTGTTCTTCTAATCGCATTCCATGGCAGGCAAAATGAACCCATAACAAATCATCTTCTCCCACTTGTTCGCAGAAGGTGGCTAACTCAGCCTCAATGTTGTTACGACTGGGGAAGCGTGGTCCAGATTTTAGCTCATCGTGCAGGCAGACTGTTTCATAGTTTAAACGGGACAGCGTGTTCTGTAAGGCTCTTACATCATTGATGCAAAAGCTGAGTTTAGAGAAAGCGGGATCAACGTAACTGTTGATGCCAACCAGGAATGCCCATCGTTTTTGAATTGGTTTAGGGTTAGTATTTGGGGGGACTGATGTTTCATTCTTTAGAACGACATCCGTTCTTCGATCTGATATAGCTTTATGCATTGCTAGTTTCATCCTTAAGTCGTGACTAGATATGGCTAAATAGCTTCACTACTTTGATCTTTGAATCGTGAGATGAATTTGTTTCGTCGTCCACTCTGCCTCAGCATTGGGAGGAATGCGAACGGCTCTAGTGCGAGTGATACGGGTATTCGACTCATCATCCCCAATAGCTTGCAAAAGCTGGCTAAAGGGATTGGCATTACGCAGCCTATTCCCTTTAGTACTGTTTGTTTGATCTAAGGGTGGTAAGGTTAACCAGCGGTAATCGGCAGCTCCCTTAGTGGCAAATAACTTGAGGGTTTCCTGGGCTTCAAGATAGTTCTGATCCTCTGGAAGGCTCATCACCAGCTTTTGATCTAGGGTGTCACCCTTAAGTAAAGTATGAAACGCCCCTTCCAATCCCAGTAGGGGGAGTTGAGAAATTTCCCAGGTCGGTTCAAGGTCTAGTACCGCAATATTCAAGTCGTGAGGGGTATGATTGGTAATACGTAGGTTGACTATATCTCCAGCTTTTATCACCGGCTGCTGAGGATTGGCAAAGGGCTGGAAGGTTGCGTCCAATAGCTCGAATTGGAGTTTCTCGGTTAGTTGGGGAGCGGTTGGGTTGTCCAAGGCTGTAACGGATTGATACTTAGTCAAATGAATTAACCGAGCAACGACTCTCTGGGGTGATGCTGCATGATGAATGGGTAGCTTGGGGCGAAGATTTTCGATGGGCGTTCCCAAACAGATTTCATAGGTGCCATCGCGGGCAACTGCTACCTGAAAATCGGCTTCTCTGCCTGATTGAGTGCCCGGTTCAGCCGATAGCTCCATGACCCACCCCTTACCTTCCGTCTTCAGCACCTGACGAATGCAATCTAATGCCTCTATTTGCTGGGTAGCAAACTTTGCGGGCAATTCGGCTTCACCGTCTCCCGCGGGTTTTTCAGCAAACAAGCGGACGGTACGGGCTAATTCCACAGGGGCAGAGAGGGGCAGGGCAGGTGATCCTAGTTCCAGCAGGGCATCTAGCGGCTTAGATAGGAGGATGCCGCCCTCTTCTGGCAACAGCACCTTTGCAGTTGCCGTAACCGCCTCGATTTGGGTCACTTCAACCACCGCCAGCACTAGATTCGGGTCAGTAAAGTTCTGGGGATTGAACGGATAAATTGAGAACCGACTACCTCGCAGCACTCCCTGAGCGATTCCAGCATTCAGGATGACGGTGTTCTGCGACGCATTCACATCCATCACCTTGATGGTATAGGGTTGAATCTTCAGATTGCTCCCAAATACGCTGCGTTTGCCATCTCCTATTAGAATAGGAATCTGCTTAGGAAACTGACTTTGAACCTTCGCCAGCAGCCGATCATGCAAAGCTTGAAAAGAGAGGTTTTTGCCGCAGCTTTTGAGCGTGTCTATCATCCAGTAGGTGAGGGCACCGTGGCGTTCTGCATCCTTAACTGCATACTCAAAGGCGAACTCGGTAGAGCGACAGGCTGCTAACAACACGTACTCATTGGTGGGAGGCACCCCAAAAGCAGCCTGGTTGTTTCCCACTAAGGTCTCCCAGTTGGCGACTAATGTATCCCGCTCTGCCACCAAGCTCCCACTTGCGCCCGGATTGGGATCTGTTCCTCCCCGCACCTCATAGTCTCCTCGCGTCGCACTTCCAGAGTTGCAACTGTCAAGTACTAAGGTGACATTCAATCCTTTTTGGCTCATTTGTTTCAGTAAAAAAGCCAGTTCCACATCCCGAAGGTAATATCCGCTGGATGCAAAATCGCAGGGCACCAGACCTTCATCGTACTGTCCCTTATTGTTCAACTCAGGATATACCGTTGCCGCCTGTGTGCCATGTCCCGAATAGTGAATGTAAACTTGATCCCCTGGTTTCGCTTGATAGATCAGAGTTTGAAATTGTTTGACAATGTTGGCGTAAGTGGGCAATTGCTCAGACGGAACCTGAAGATCAGAGACTTCCGGGTTAGGGGAAAGCAGCTTGACGACCTGGTGGGATTCTAACTGGAGCGATCGCTCTAAGTAGTCTGCTACCAAGTTGATATCTCGTACAGCTCCCCGCAGGCTGCGCCAGATGGGACTGGGGGCATAACCATCAATCCCAATTAATAAAGCATGAAAATTAGAGGATAGCGGTTTAGAGTCTGAGGTACTGGATGACTCATCCACTTCATAGCCCCGGCTCCCGGCATCCGATCGCCCGCCTGGTCGTCCAGTACTGGGCGGTGTCTGAGCATTGGAGATAATCAGATTGTTGAATAGTTGAACAGGTAATTCCATGATTCTTAATCCGTAGGTAAAATTAAGTGAAAGCGCTGTCGATCGCTAGTAGAAAATCTTTTGATTACAGATAAACTCACTGCAATCAGCCATGTCATCGATGCCTAGAACGTTGAAAAAAGTTCAGTTGCCAACCAGAAAATAACTGTTAGGAGTAATTTTTGCCATCGCATCTTCATTGACTTCAACCTTCAAAGATGGACATGAGTCCTAATTGATTTCCTGCTGTTTCTTAGTAGTTGTCAACGAAATCAACTGATGCAGTTATGAGAGAAACTTGCTTCGGAGCATAAGACACTCAATGATCTTTTAGGCGTTGTTGCATGAAGAAGGGTTGCGGAGGGAAGAGGGATGGTAGGTTGTAGTTACCACACCGCAACTTGCCATGAAACCTCAATACCGCATCCGCAACTGGTCTGAGTATAACGCTGGACTCAAGCAGAGGGGAAGCC
>JACQYI010000027.1 GCA_016208305.1 Oscillatoriophycideae cyanobacterium NC_groundwater_1537_Pr4_S-0.65um_50_18
CAAGACGCATGAAATCGCTGGAAGGATCTTTGATAATGAGTACAACTTAGCGAATGCCATCATTGAAGGCATGGAGAATCGCAGTCAACAAGGCGGGTGGACATCGGAGCGTCTTACGCTTAAATCCACCTAGCTACTTATCTTTAGGAGTTGCGCCTGTTGCCAACATTGCTCGAATCAACAATTCAATTGAAACTGAAGCATCACCCTTCTCAGCTTTGGCAATCCGGGGTTGGCTGGAACCAATTTGAGAGGCGAGTTCGCTTTGAGTCATCATTTTTTGCCGACGATCCTTCAAGCTGTTGCTAAGAGCCAGCTTGATTTCAACAAAGATAGTTTCTTCTGGCGTTAGTTCTAAAAAATCTGAAACTGTTCCCACTTTCCAGCCTTTAGATTCCAAGCGTTCTTTTTTAGCCTGTTCCATTTCCTTACTCCTGCTGATCAGTATCGTATTTGCTCAAGCGCTTTTTACAAACCTCAATCACGTTTTTAGGTGTTGTTCTCGTTGGCAAATTGGCTGATCAACAACTTTGGCATCGCTCCGTAAAATCAGATTAAGGCAGATTGAGAAAGACTATTCGCCATCTTGCGATCGCACTGCAAGCACTTGTTAAAGGGTGATAATGGCATAGGATGAGAGATGAGATCGAATTGCTGAGAGAGACGATCGCGCAGAGAGCTATTGAAAAATAAGCATACTTGATAATCAGTCAGCAGGATACAATGTGGTGCAATTGATTCAGCGATCGCTTAGTGAAAGTATATTTAGATACTAGTGCCTATAACCGACCCTTCGACGATCAAACCCAGCCGAAAATTTTTCTCGAATCGCAGGCAGTCGCTATCATTTTGCAGATGGTTGAGGCAGAAACTGTCGAGTTGGTCAGTTCTTGGGTGCTGGAGTATGAAAATAGCCGTAACCCTTCTCTGATCAAGCAAGCTGCGATGAACCGTTATCTTCAGATGGCTGAATTGAGACAAGAAGTGGATGAGGTAATCCGTCAGAGAGCTGAGCAGTTGCAGCATAATGGAATTAAGGCGATCGATGCATTACATATTGCTTGCGCTGAAGCGGTTGGCAGTGACTATTTCATTACCTGTGATAAGCGCTTGATCAATCGATGTTCAACATTGACGATGAAAGTGATGAATCCAGTCGATTTTGTGTTGGAGGCAAATGACCATGATTCAAGTCAAGCGTGAGCAACAGGTTTTACAAGAAGGTTTGGAGATTCTGTTATCGAACATGGAGCCATCTCAAGTGGCTCGCTTTTGGGCAGCTTGTAATATAGGTAGCGGAGATTACCTTAAGCTTAAAGATGAACTTTTTGCTGAAGAATCAGTTGCAAGCTTGTACTCGAAAATTTTAGAGTTTCAAAAGTCAAAACGCGAAGCCTAGGAAGTTTCTGCAAAAGAAATTGCCCTCAGTAGCCGATCGCCCCATGTTATCCAGCAGTAAGCATATCGCCCTATCCATCCAAGATTTTCCTGCGATCGCTGTTTCCCTTTGCAGGTTCAGAGGGGGCGATCGCGCCAACATATTTTTCTCTCAAATGCGATCGCTCCATAACATCAGGATTATGGCTGATTAAGAACAGTTTGCGATCGAATGATTGAGCGTGCCGGTCAGATTGCAGGCGTATACAATGGTTTCATGAAGTTTGAGTGGGACGACAATAAAGCAGCCAGAAACTTGTCAAAACATGGTGTTTCGTTTGAAGAAGCCAAAACTGTGTTTGATGATTCACTCTATGTTAATTTCTATGATCCAGATCATTCAGAGGATGAAGCCCGTTATCTGATTATTGGAATATCAAATCGAAGGCGATTGCTGCTCGTGTCCTATACGGAAAGGGGCGACTCAATCCGTCTCATCAGTGCTAGAGAAGTAACACGAAGCGAACGAGAAGCATATGAAGAGGGATGAGCCAAATATGGAAGATGAGCTGCGGTCAGAGTATGACTTAAAGAGCCTACGGGTCAGAAGATTGGGTGCTGGACGAAAGAGCTTTGGTGAAACAACGGTGCGCTTAGAACCTGATGTGGCAGAGATGTTTCCCAATGCTGATGCTGTTAATGAGGCGCTACGATTTCTCATAAGGGTCATGCAGCAGAACCAGCTGGATTCTCCTGGAGTGCAAGCTGGCACTATATTGAAGCCAAGTGATCAGAAATAATTTATAAGTGTGGAATCGTTCACTGCAATGCGATCGCTGTTTCCCTTTGCAGGTTCAGAGGGGGCGATAGCGCCAACATATTTTTCTCTCAAACGCGATCGCTCAGTAACATCAGGATTATGACTGATTAAGAACGGTCTGCGATCGGATTGGAGAGGGTGGCGATCGAATGGGGAACTCTTAAAACCGAGATGCGATCGACTTTCATAGGATTTAAGAATTGAGAATTCAATTCTGCGGGATTTGGTGAGAGCGATCCGATTTGAACGCTGATTTATAACCTCATGATCCCTTTACGCACCATAAAGTATGGCGACGCAGAAGTTCCTGTTATTGAGCGCTTCTGGAAAGTTGCCGAGCGTCTACCTTATCGCAAGACCTACAGCCTTAAACCTGGACAGCACTGGAAAGATGCGGGTGTAACATCAAAACAATGGGAGTCTTACGTTCTTCTCGATGACGGTGAAGCGATTCCAGTCGGTGCGGCTATAGCGCGTGAGTTGCTTGCCGAAGGAGCTTCGTTTGCCGTGTTCACAGAACTCTGGGGCGGACTTGTTCTTGTTGATTCTGATTTAGTTTGTGTCCGAGAGGAAGGACAGATTCAAGAACTACTTGACATACTCCGAACGGATAATGGTGGTAATTTGGGCGGATTGCCAGATGCGATCGCCATTTTCCCTGATGGGCGTATTGCTATGCGAGAAGCGAAGAATATTGCGACAAAAGATCGGCTCAGTAGAAAACAACATGATTTTGCAAGTATTGCACAGAGACTATTGGGTGACAGACTCAACCTTACAGTCGTTGAATGGGGACGTTCCTTAAAGAGTGATTAAAGAGTAGAGTGTGCAATGCCCACCCTAACTATGTCTCTTCACACTTGCCAAAAATTTGGTTTTACAATCTCGGCAGATAGCCTTAATCCACGTAACGGCAAAATGTAGCGGTAGCAGACAACCTCGGCAACTCTACTAGCAGTTTTTGACCGTCTGCTGCCATGAAGTGTTGGGATGCTGGCTTGTAATGCCATGTAACATAGTGGTGTAAGTTTCTGGATTAGATGCAGAAGTGGCAGAAGAAATTGATTTGATGAAGCTTGTTATTGAAGTAGATGATGAACTAATCCAAGAACGAGTTGAACCCTTTCAACGTCCTTTAGCTGCATGTATGAGAATTGCACAGCGTTTACAACCTGGCAGCAGTTCCATGCTTCAGAGCGATCCACTTTCCAACGCCGTTGATCACATATACAGCGAACTATACCGTCCGTCGGATCTTCATATGCCACCTATGCATGTAGGAGTATTTATGTTCCGGGATGTGTTCTTTCCTCTACAGATTCCACTAATTTTTGGCTCACCTGCGATCAACCCAGTTGATTTTTTAATAGATATATCTGAAATGCAGAAGGGATGGCTATTTAGTGATCAACGATCTGGCTTAGCTTTTTTTGATCAAGTCATTGATCTGATGGATTTTGTGTATGGACTTGATGATCTTGAACAAATAGGACAACTCCCAGATAAAACAGTGGAGTGGTGGTATCTGGCAAAGCAACAACTTGAGGCAGCAGCAGCAACCGTATTAGGTTCATTTAATAAATATGCTGTAATTCAAAATTGTTGCATCTCGACAGAACTGCTACTGAAAGGTGCTCTTATGGCTAAAGGAATCGACGAGAAGACCTTGGCAAGCAAGAAACACGGCTACGGACACAACCTTGAAAACTTGGTAGACAAAACCGCTGAACAGTTGCCCAATTTTGATCGAGAGACTGTATTACTCATAGTTAAGCAGCTTCCAGACTATGTTAAAAGTCGGTATGAAGCCAAAGACTTCTCACGGTTAGAGCTTGGAAGATTGTTGATGAATACCCAATTCATTGGTGGTGAAATTTTACGTCAGTTTTCCGATCGCGACTTTCGTTCGGACTTTACAACCACACCAGACGATACTTGGGATTTGACCCATCGAGTGTTCCCAAACCAAATAAAATGATGGGAGTCAGCAAGACCGTAGCTGTGAACGGATATCCTTGAACCACGTCTCTACAAAAATATAAAGCAGCCCAACTTCTTTATTTAGGGGGAAAGTCGCTGCATATCTCCCTAAATTTAGATGGATTGCAAAAATTTCTTAGGAGCATGGATTAAATAAGGTGCAACGGTAGGGACGGGGTTAGCAAGTTATTGAGGAGACAGGCATAAAGCTATACACAAAACCCGCCCGTACAGAAAACTTTTATTTTATTGAATTCATGTTCTTTAGAACATTTTCAGATTTGAATTGGCGTGACACCTAAATCCATAGCAGCTACTTCCCTGCGCTCCCTTGCCTAACCTGTAGCGCCTCTCTCAGCAATTGCTCAATCACGAAGGTCAACGATCGCTGTTCCTTCTCTGCGATCGCCTCTAAATTCTCTCTTAAGTCATCTGGCAGATAGATACTTGTCTGACGCTTTTTTGTAGTCATAGCCCGCTCTAAAGCCAATCTAGAGCAATGTTAAGCGAGCTATTGCGTATTAGGGTAATCTACTCTAGATTAGATCAGATTAAACTAGACTATTGAGGTAATGGCTCATGGTTATGCTTTCTGATGATGAGATCGCTTTGCTCAAGGCGATCCTTACGGCTCTGCGGGGAATCAAAGTTCGGGATATCGACAAAGCCCTCGTGATTTTGTCCAAGGCAGAACGACGGCTCTGATCGTTCTCACGGCTGAAAGGGGCGCGTTAAGGCAATGTCCAACCGCATAAAACCGCCCCCTACATCCCCCAATTCTGGGGGACTGTGAGCAAAACCGGGTCGAAAGTCCCCAGAATTGGGGGATTAGGGGGCAGATGCAGAAAATTCAACTCCTCTTAGTTAGACCCCAGATAGCCCCTAGAACTCTACAAAACATCTGCCAGAGTCAGTCAAAAAGCTTCAACAGGCTTCTGCAATACGTTAGAGTGATTTCTATTAAGTCTCAGGCTACAAGCCGTTACAGCGCTCCAGTTATGAACCCTACCTTCCTCGATCGCCTCCATAGTCCAGAGCGTCCCGTCCTTGTGTTCGATGGCGCAATGGGCACCAACCTTCAGGTACAAGACCTGACTGCCGAAGATTTTGGCGGCGCTGAGTATGAAGGGTGTAACGAATACTTAGTCGTCACCAAGCCCGAAGCCGTTGAAAAAGTCCATTGCGACTTTTTAGCAGCAGGAGCCGACGTCATTGAAACAGATACCTTTGGCGCAGCCTCGATCGTCCTGGCAGAATATGACTTGAGCGATCGCGCCTACGAGCTAAATAAGCTGGCGGCAGAGCTGGCAAAGCGCTGCACAGCAAAATTCTCCACCCCCGAAAAGCCCAGATTTGTGGCGGGTTCCATCGGGCCAACAACCAAGCTGCCAACTCTGGGGCATATCGACTACGACACCATGAAAGCCTCCTTTGTCGAGCAGGCGCAGGGGCTATATGACGGAGGCGTAGACCTGTTCTTGGTCGAAACCTGTCAAGATGTCCTGCAAATCAAGGCAGCCTTAAACGCGATCGAAGAAGTGTTTACCGAGAAGGGCGATCGCCGTCCCCTCATGGTGTCGGTGACAATGGAGCTTCAGGGCACCATGCTGGTCGGCTCCGATGTCAGCGCCATGCTCAGCATTTTGGAGCCTTACCCGATCGATATCCTGGGGCTAAACTGCGCCACAGGGCCCGATCGCATGGCAGAACATATTCAATATCTGTCGCAGCATTCGCCCTTCGTCATTTCCTGTATCCCCAATGCCGGAATTCCGGAGAACGTCGGCGGTCATGCCCATTACAAGCTGACCCCCATAGAGCTAAGAATGGCGCTGCTGCGCTTCGTCGAAGACTTGGGCGTGCAGGTGATTGGCGGCTGCTGCGGCACAAGACCCGATCACATCCAGCAGCTCGCCGAACTCGCGCCGACGCTTCAGCCCAAAGACCGCCCGGTACGCATTCCCCGCTGGGAGCTAAACGGCAGTGCCGACTCTCTCGATCCGCGTCCGGCGTTGCAATACCCTCCGGCGGCGGCCTCCCTCTACTCTGCCCAGCCCTACGACCAAGACAACTCTTTTCTGATCATTGGCGAACGGCTCAACGCCAGCGGCTCCAAAAAATGCCGAGAGTTGCTGAATGCCGAAGATTGGGATGGGCTGGTGGCTCTGGCGCGATCGCAGGTGCGAGAAGGGGCGCATGTTTTGGATGTCAACGTGGACTATGTCGGACGAGATGGCGTTAGAGATATGCGCGAACTCGTGTCTCGCCTCGTTACCAACGTTACCCTGCCGCTGATGCTCGACTCGACCGAGTGGCAAAAGATGGAGGCAGGCTTGAAGGTGGCTGGCGGCAAATGTCTGCTCAACTCCACCAACTACGAAGATGGCGACGATCGCTTCTTTAAGGTGCTAGAGCTAGCCAAGCAGTATGGGGCAGGGATTGTAGTCGGGACGATCGATGAAGATGGCATGGCGCGTACCGCCGAAAAGAAGTTTCAGATTGCCCAACGCGCCTATCGAGATGCGCTGGAATACGGCATTCCGGCTCACGAAATCTTCTACGATACTCTGGCATTGCCGATCTCAACCGGAATCGAAGAAGACCGAGCCAACGGCAAAGCCACGATCGACTCCATTCGTATGATCCGCGAACACCTGCCGGGGGTGCATATTGTCCTGGGGGTTTCCAATATCTCTTTTGGGCTGAGTCCGGCAACCCGCATGGCGCTGAACTCCATGTTCTTGCATGAGGCAACGCAGGCAGGTATGGATGCGGCGATCGTCAGTGCCGCCAAAATTTTGCCCCTAGCCAAAATCGATCCCAAACATCAAGAAGTTTGTCGGCAGCTGATCTACGACGAGCGGCGATTTGATGGCGATATTTGTAGCTACGACCCGCTAATGGAGCTGACCAAGCTGTTTGAAGGCGTTTCGGCCAAAGAAGCGCGATCGAGTGGGTCAATTACCGATTTGGCGATCGAAGAGCGCTTAAAGCGCCACATCATCGATGGTGAACGGATTGGGCTAGAGGATGCCCTGAAGCTGGCCTTAGAGCAGTATCCGCCGCTGACGATCATCAATACTTTCTTGCTCGACGGCATGAAGGTAGTGGGCGAACTCTTCGGCTCCGGACAGATGCAGTTGCCCTTTGTCTTGCAGTCTGCCGAAACCATGAAATCGGCGGTCGCCTTCCTAGAGCCGTTCATGGAAAAAGAGGATTCTAACCAATCCAAAGGCGTTTTCTTGATTGCCACCGTCAAAGGGGATGTGCATGACATCGGCAAAAATCTGGTAGACATCATCCTCACCAACAATGGCTACAAGGTGATTAACCTGGGCATCAAGCAACCTGTGGATAACATTATCGAAGCCTACGAGCAGCACAAGGTAGACTGCATTGCCATGAGCGGGCTGCTGGTGAAATCAACGGCTTTCATGAAAGAAAACCTGGCGGTGTTTAACCAGCGCGGCATCACCGTACCCGTAATTCTAGGCGGTGCGGCACTCACGCCCAAATTTGTCTATGAGGATTGCCAGAACACCTACAAAGGCCGCGTCATCTACGGCAAAGATGCCTTCTCGGATTTGCATTTCATGGACAAGCTGATGCCCGCTAAGCAGTCAGAAAACTGGGATGATCTGAAGGGTTTCTTGGATGAAGCAGCGGATTCGGAGGCGATCGCCATCGAAGAAACGGTAGAGACTCCCCCTCAGCCGATCGCTGAGCCATTGCCAGAAGACACACGGCGATCGGATGCCGTCAGCCTGGACATTGTGCGTCCAGTGCCGCCCTTCTGGGGTACTCAGATCTTGCAGCCCCAAGACATCCCGATCGAAGAGCTGTTTTGGCATCTCGACTTGCAGGCGTTAATTGCCGGACAGTGGCAGTTCCGCAAGCCCAAGGAGCAGTCCCGTGAAGACTATGACGCTTTCCTGCAAGCCAAGGTTTACCCGGTTTTAGAAGAGTGGAAGCAGCGCATCGTCAGCGAGAATTTGCTGCATCCGCAGGCGGTTTACGGCTATTTCCCCTGCATCTCGGAAGGGAACTCGCTGCATATTTACCATGCGCCAACGCCTCCGCTGGCAGAACCCAGAACCACGTTCAGCTTCCCTCGGCAGCGATCGCTCCGGCGGCTCTGCATTGCCGATTTCTTCCAGCCCAAAGAGGCTTTCGAGTCGGGCGGGGCGATCGATGTCTTCCCGATGCAGGCGGTAACAATGGGCGAGGTGGCGACCCAGTTTGCCAAGACGCTGTTCGAGTCAAATCAATATACCGACTACCTCTATTTCCACGGCTTGGCAGTGCAAATGGCGGAAGCCCTGGCAGAATGGACTCACGCCCGAATTCGACGAGAGCTGGGCTTTGGCGACCAGGAACCCAACAATATTCGAGATATGCTGGCGCAGCGCTATCAAGGCTCACGGTATAGCTTTGGCTATCCGGCTTGCCCCAATATGCAAGACCAGTACAAACAGCTCGACCTGCTAGAGGCGCAGCGCATTGGCTTGTATATGGACGAAAGCGAGCAGATTTATCCAGAGCAGTCCACGACGGCCATCGTCGCTTACCATCCTGCCGCGAAGTATTTTAGCGCCTAGCGCAAGCTGATTAAAACCAGATTGTTATTTGAAAGCCGCGCTCCGCGCGGCTTTCAAATAACAATCAACACCTTAAACCGGAGTGACTTTTAGTAGGGCTGTAAAATCCCGCGTAGTTCACCTCCACGGTTCTTTTTAGTGTGAATATCCACATACAATTTGCCGCTTGAGAGCTGTTCTAACTGTTCGTTCGTTAGAGTGTAATCTCCAGCAAATCGACCGCTCGTCTCATCCGTCGGACTCACCTCTAAAGCATACTGAAACGGCCCATTGGCATTCGGTTCGCCCTGATGGATGTGGATACCTGAGTTGACGTTTGGATTAGGAGGCGTCACTGGATCGGTTGCAAAGTCACGCAAGGCACTCGACAAATTGCTAAAGTCTCCCCGTAGGATCAAGCGATCGCCTACTAACACAGCACCAGCGGCTCCAAAAGCTGAAGTTGCAGGAGTCGAGGGGACGACATCGTTCTTGGTCAAAACCGCAACATAGCGCGTGAATGAGCCAGCGGATGCACCCTGAGCCATGAGAGCAGAGTCAGCTTCACGCAAGTTCGCCATCAAATACGGCTCGATCGCGCTCAAATCGGCAATGGGCTGCGGCATTTGGGAAGAGCTAGCGGCAGATTCACCGTTCAGCCACTCGGCTACAGGGTTACTTAAAGATGGGGCGGAGGAAATCCCGATCAGAAATACGCAGGTAACCAGGCTCAGAATGGCACTGTACAACATCCGTCTTACTGTCATAATTACTTCTCGCAAAGGTATTTAGCTTAAGGTACGGGTACATCACCCGATTGGATGCATCAACGGCATAGTCTTCTAGAGCTGTCGCCTATCAAAAGTTCTATTCGGCATCCTGATTCAGCCATCCTCATTTCTCCTGTAGCGATCGCCATAAAATTGGGGAGGTTTCTAGGAGCATGCCCTCAAAAACCTCCCCGCTCTGACTGTTATTCTGACTGCCATAAGCTAACGCTTGGCTAAAAAGCCGCATCGGCTGGCAAGATTCTAGCCAAAGGGTTCAATGCCGTTTGTTGATTTCCGTTGGCCACTGCGTCCGTCCGCTGCACCAAAATGACATCGTTATTCTGCAACCGAGGATTCGCGATCTCATTTCTGCCTTGAGCCACATCTACAGCGATCGATCGCCAATCGATGGTGCCATTGGCATTGAGCCGAATCAGGTCTGCTTTTTGGGCTTGGCGATTAAATCCACCAGATGCCAAGATGGCCTGATTAGCGGAGGTATGGGTCGGCAGCTCTAGCACTCCCGGATTATTCACCTCGCCCAGTACACTCACCTGAATGCGATCGGGCGTTTCAGGCGTAAGTTGACTGCCTTCTACCGCAGCGAGATTCTCTGCTTTAGGAATGGCGATCGTGTCTCCAGACTGCAAGGCCAGATCCTCGCTCAAATTGCCCGTTTGCAACACTTGCCACAAGTCAAAGGTCAGCACTTCTCCAGCCCGCCGCACTTGAATTTGTCGAATGTTTGCCGTGGGAGATATGCCCCCCGCCATCTGAATCGCCTGAATCAGCGTGGGGGCACTGCTCGTCAGGCTGTAGCCACCTGGACGAGAGACTTCACCCATAATTGCCACATTCACGCTGACCTTAGACGCTAAATCGGAAGACTCTGAGCTAGCGTTCTCTCCATTTGCCGGGGCTGTGGGCTGCGCTTCAGGCTGATCTGTGGATTGAGCTACGGATTCAGCTACGGACTGGGCTGCGGATTCAGCTACGGGCTGAGCTTCAGATATTTCACTGGGGGCTGCATCCGATGGAACATTAGAAGCCACAGGGTCAGAAGCCTGCACAGCCTCAGCCGCAAGGATAGCCGCTTGAAGGATCGGTTGAGCGATCGTTTCAGAGTAGAGCGATTTTTCGCTATCGGCTGCTGCGGATCTGGGGCTAGCTTCTGCGATCGCCATTGGAGAGTCAATCGGTTGATTGGGGGAGGTGGCGATCGCAGCATCAGATTGTTCTCCGCCACTGGCAGTCGGCAAAGACTGGTTTTGTGTGGCGACCAACGTTGATAGCGGCGCGACTCTTCCCCGCTCAGCTAAGAGCTGATAAACGACCTTCGCAGCTTCGGCGCGGGTCATGTCAGGCCGCATCCGCACCGATTCGGGGCTAATAGCCTCTTCCGGAAAGGCGCGCTGCGTCATCCCAACAAACTGTTCTTGTGTGATGGGCTGATCAGGACGGAAGCTACCATCCGAAAAGCCTTGAACGATATCTGCATTGCGCAGCGCCATGACGATCGGCTGCGACCAATGATCTTGAACATCGGCCAGAGTACCCATTGGTTGAGAGGAAGCAACCGGAGCATTATTGCTGCTTGGCAGATTTGCAGGAGGGGTGCTGGCGGTAGCCTCTTGTGAAGCGGTGAGATTACCGGGCGGACGGGCGGGCACGGTTGACATAACCGGAGCTGGAGCGCTGGGAATAACAGGGGGTCTCCAGGTATTAAGACGCGGCAGCACAACAGTGGGTGCTGAATTCAAACGCGGCAGAACGGGCTGCGCCTGAGGCAGCGAATATCGACGCGCATTTAACGTCGGCACGGTGCCCAGAGAAGTCTTGATGCGAGTCGATTCGGGCTTGAGCCTTTCAGGCTGACTGCTCTGAGCTGTCAGTGGGCTGGCCGCCTGTGCAGATACCGCTTCACCGGGAGCAGATGTCTCTTCTCTGGCGGCGGCAGTGCTTGTTCCTAGGTCTGAGTCAAATGACGGATCAGGTTGACTAACCAAATTATTTTGTTCGCAAGCTGCCAGACCTGCCAAAGTGCAGAGGGCAATTGCAGAATTGCGGATAGAGCTGATTTGCATAGCCAGAATCAGTGAAGTACAGTGCAGGAAAAGCGGTTCAAAGTGAATCTGTTAAGAGTTCATTAATCGCTATCTCAGTAGATAACATGACTACTCACTGATACCTGTTTTTCATCACGCATCCGGAATACGCTGATATGAAACGAACTATCTACGATTCCCTTCATAAGAAATTCATAATTTGAGTCAAGGGTCACGTTCAACGCTTTGACTATGGATATCTAGCGCTTCGAGCAAGTGACGCGCAAAAAAATCCAGGTTCTAGTTTTGCTGAAGAGCATTTTACATTCCAGGAAAAAAGACATTTGCGATCGCCTCATGCCCTAGATTAATCGGGCTGGGTCAGGCTTGATCGCAGGCATACCCCCGTCTAAAGAGCAGGCTTCTCTCACGGATCAAGCAAGCAGAATTGCTGATTTAAAGCGACTCAGTTTTGGCCTGCGCGATCGCGCCCACAGTACCTTTTACAGCCCGCAAATAGTCTGCGGGTGCAAGCTGTATCAGCAAACCTCGCGTCCCCGCCGACACTGCAACTTCATCAAATATTTCTATAGTTTCTTCCACATAGACCGGATAATCTTTCTTACAGGCAATCGCAGTCACACCTCCCCGGATATAGCCCGTCAAAGGTTGAACATCCTTTAAAGCAACCGGATCGACTTTGCGATCGCCCGTTAGCCTAGCCAGAGCTTTGAGATCAAGGTGCATATTAGCCGGAATAACCGCAAGACAGACCCCGGTGCGATCCCCCCGCACCACCAGCGTCTTAAACAGACAATCGGCGGAGATGCCCACTTTATCTGCGGTACTTTCTGCGGCTAGATCTTCAGTATCCACCTCGTAGCTCAGCAAAGCGTAAGGAATTCCCAGATTCTCTAGGACACGAATGGCATTCGTTTTCATCTCCTCTTGACCCCTATCCTCAGCTTTTACTCTAGCGCTCATGACTCCGCCTGAAACCCCCCTCCAGCAGACCCAACCCGCCACCCCCAGCTCCCGCAGATGGCAAATCTTTACAGGGCTGCAAATTCGGCTCAAAATCTGGCTAGGCGAAAAAACCTTTAGCGGAGCGAACCTCTATCGCATTGACCTCAGCCGAGCAGAGCTGATTGGTACCCTCATCCTCTGGGCAAATTTCTTTTGGTCGATCCTGCTGTGGACGGCTCTCCCCGAAGCAGGGGCGATCGGGGTTGTCCTCATTTGGGCAAACCTGCTCTGGACAATCTTGGTCTGGATTAACTTGCGAGAAGCCAGCTTTCGCTACTCTGATTTACGCACAGCCAGCCTCAAAAACACAGTCTTGATCGGCATCTTGCTCATTTGGGCGATTTGGGTTTGGGCGATCATCATCAGCTCACGCGCCAATGGCAGTTTGATTGTTTGGGTCAATCCCAATGTGGCCT
Organism: Oscillatoriophycideae cyanobacterium NC_groundwater_1537_Pr4_S-0.65um_50_18; assembly: GCA_016208305.1. Lineage (GTDB taxonomy): Bacteria > Cyanobacteriota > Cyanobacteriia > Elainellales > Elainellaceae > Drouetiella. The sequence goes on from JACQYI010000027.1 coordinate 13,012, forward strand.
TTATTCTCTGGGCGATCCTTAGCCGTGTCGATCTAAACAATGCTGACTTGAACGACGCCCATCTTAGAAAAGCTAACTTGAGCCGCGTTGACTTCCGAGATGCCAATCTCACCAAAGCTGACCTGCGCGACAGTGATCTACGCGGCTCTATTCTGCGCGGAGCCGATCTCAGCACTGCCGATTTGCGGGGTGCAAATCTGCGCGATGCTGACCTACGGGAAGCCATTTTGCGGGGTGCCAACCTCAGCGGCGTTGACTTAAGCAATATTGACCTCAACGGTGCAGATTTGCGGGAAGCCGTTCTAGAAGGGGCTAATCTCAGCGCTGCTGACCTCAGATGGGCCAGGCTGAGTCGGGCAAATTTAGGCGATGCTAATCTAAGTTGGGCTAACCTCAGCGGCGCTAAACTCAACGGTGCCAATTTGCAAGGCGCTGATTTAGATGGAGCCGATTTTCGTGAAGCCTTGCTCAATGGCGTTAATGTCAGCCAGGTCGATTTCAGCGCAGTTTTGGTAAAAGGGGCAAAATTTGGCAATAATTTGGGTCTGACGTTGAGCGATCGCGGTAATCTTAAGGCACGAGGTGCCATCCTAGATGACTTTCCAGGCTCCAGTCTGCGCAGTCGATAACAACCTGTTGATTGATACGCCCCCAGGCACCTTGGGAACACTAGAACCTAACCTTTTGACATCTATGTTAGGACTATGGCCTTTGCAACTGAGACTATGGCATACGCAGTTAAAACAGTTTTAGATACTTGGCTGAAGAGCAGCACAACCCAAGGTTCAGCTTTGCCTGATAGCCAAAAACAATTCGTCAGTTCAGGTACGGTATTGCCTCTATCGGGGTTTGAAATTGTAGAAGCTGACCACCTCAAATTTACCCTAGGCATGGATGCCCAAGGTAAACAGATGTTCTTTAAAGGTCGCAATACTTGGTACGTCTATCTTCCAGCCATCCAAATCCTCAGAAATGGGCAGCCCATTAGTACACCAAAGCCTGCACCTAAACCTGAGCCAGTCTACACAGTGCAAACCCTGCTGGATACCTGGCTAAAAATTAGTTCGGCACAAGGCTCAACTCTAACCACTGACCAAAAGCAGTTTGTCAGCGCTAGCAAAGTCCTGCCCCTGTCGAGCTATATCCTGGTTGAGAATGATCACATTAAGCTGACGCTGGGAGTCGATGGTCAAGGTAGACAAATTCAATTTAACGGACGAAATACCTGGTATGTGTACCGTGCTGCGGTGCGAATCCTCAAAGATGGGCAGCCTGTACCCCTTAGCTCTGGTAATAATACTTTTGTACCTAGCCCCACTTCAGGGAAGATCAACGCTAAGGGCTTGAGGCTGCTCAAGTCTTTTGAAGGGCTGAGGCTAAATGCTTATATCGATGCAGTAGGTGTGCTGACGATCGGCTATGGCACCACTTCGGGAGTAGTGCCCGGAATGAAAATTACTGAAGCCCAAGCTGAAGATTTTTTGAAGCGCGACTTGGCGAGATTTGAAAATGCCGTGAAGAGCTTAGTCAAGGTTCCGCTCAATGAGGATCAATTTTCAGCGTTGGTATCATTTACCTACAATGTGGGTGAAGGAGCGCTAGGTGGCTCAACCCTACTCCGGTTGCTTAACCAGAGAGACTTTCAGGGTGCCGCCGAGCAGTTTATGCGATGGAATAAAGGCGATCAAGGTGAATTACCAGGACTCACTCGCCGCAGAAAGGCTGAACGAGCGCTGTTTCTAGGTCAAGACTTTACGGTGTTTTTGTAATACCAGCATTTTTGTAAGGCCAACATCTGCCCTAAAGCGGGTACCTGAAGCGGGTATTGGACTTGAAATTGAGCTGAACCTTTCCTCAAAACGTCCATTTTTGCGGGTTGAGTTCAGCCAGCTTGACGGGCAAATGTCCCACGACGCTGAGGAACTCTAACGCATCGATTTTGCCTTCTTCAAGAAAATCTCGTAGAACCTGGCTAATTGCCACACAGGCCGATTCCAATTGTTCTCGATCCAATTCTTCTGAATTCATCGTTACCTACCTTCTACACTTGTACTTTACGTATCTTTACAGCCTTAGTCTCTGCCGATCGCTCAAGAAATGCCTTCACCTGATTGGGTGAATCAGTGGGGCGATGTGCCGAGCAGATACTTACTATCCTGAAACGGAAACCGCTTAGATCTGCGGCAGCTATGACAGTGATTAAGGTGGGTCACGGGTCGATCGCCATGCAAACCCATACCCTGTCTGCCATACGTCAATATCATGGCTCTAGATCATGGCTCCATATCAGGCTTCTGGCTCAGGACAGCTTCAATTCGCCTGAGGCGATCGAGAATTTCTTGCTGATAGTCATTTTCGCGATCGGCAGGTTGGCGCTCAACCGTGAGGCTGCCGCTGGTTTCTAGAATGGCGGCTTTGATCTCCGCTAGACTTTCAACCCCTTGGCGGCGAAGGCTAGTGCGAAGTTCAGATTCTGTAATCACTTCTTTACTCAAATTTTCGTGGAGTATCCGACCGTTGTTGACCAACAGCGTCGATTTTCCTTCAACCAAATGTTCAATTTTGGGATACCGATAGGCCAGCCGCACAATAACGTAGTTTGTGATCAGCAAAGCTGCTGCACCAATCATGCCACCCGAAACCGAATTGTCATCGCCAATAATCGCATTCTGGACAGCATTAGAAAGCATGAGCAACACCACCAAGTCAAAGCCTGTCATCTGTCCTAGCTCTCGCTTGCCGCCAAATCGTAAAGCCACCAGCAAGAAGAAGTAAATTAGGACAGGGCGAATGATCTTCTCTAAAACTGAGATGTCCAGTATCCATAAATCGTGAAAAAGCCCCATAGCGGCGATGTCCTCAGCAGAAAGTTTGGCTGTAGGAGCAGCGTCATGCCCTGCTCCTATGAAATCAATTTAGGCATAGAATTTGGGCATTAATTCTGCTGCGCCTTCCCTGATGCGCCTGTCCTGCTGAGGCTTGCCATTGGATTCAATCTCAAAGTAGAAGGCAAATCTATTTCTGGGGCGGCAATATGCCCATAAAACAAAACCCTAATCTTCTCTGCGCGAGGCGCTAAAGAAATTAGGGTTCAAAAGTCAGGACGCGTTTTGGCTTACAGCGTTTAGGATAAATCTAGGACATTACCTGCTAACCTCTGATTTTTCGTGAAGTGACTTAATGGCCTTAGCGGCTACCAAAATGCGTTCAATTAACTCTGCGTTAGAACCCTGATGCTGAAAAAGCAGCTTAGTTTCAGTCAGGAGAAGATCGGTAGAATCATCCTGAGATGAAGGCGTTTCAGAGAAGAGCTGAAGTTGTTGAGGCATAGAATTTCCTGGGATAGGGATCAATCATCATAGGACAATTGTACTATACTTATCCGTTAGCGGCTCTCATTAAGAAAACCTCCGGTAGAAAATCTACCGGAGGCTTTTGGCTTTTGGAACCGCTGAAATTCAAATGCTGAGAGCGACTACGCTCGGTATCCTGGAGTGCGGGTGCCGTAGTCTACTTCAGCGCCTGTCACGGTGACGGCGATCGCCTCGAAGGAGTCAGAGTTCCAGTTGCGCTCATGAATAGGCTTTGACTGCTCTCCCAAGAAATAGGCTTGAGTACCTACGACTGCAACGGCTACCCAGCCAATGACAAACAGAGACACAAGAATTAGCATTGCCATGTTAGTTACCTCTCAACTTGGTTTCTCTAAAAGGAGTTTGAAAAATAGAAATTTCGGATTAGCTGCACTATTTGCTGAATCTGCTTGGCCTGCGCAATCGACTCCCAATCAATGGCACAAGCCCCAATCTGTCTCACACACTGAACGTTAACTCAACTCTGGATTAACGCTTGCAGACTGCCGAAAGCGCATCAAGCTGGCTCAGGCACCTTCCCTCAACTTCCGATTGGAGAGTTGTAAATCGAGCTTTGAGAGGAGGTGAGAGGCTCAACACTTTTCGTAAGCTGCGTTCTTAACCTTATGTAAAGAAATATAACACCAATTGTTACAAAACTGCAACATTGATTGCAAACTTTTTTTGAGAATGCTATTGAGATCGGATTTTCTATGGCTCAACTTCAACGCCTGGTTGTTTCACCCACTCAGATTGCAGCTGAGCAAATTGCTTTGACACCAGCTCAGCAGCACTATCTAGGACATGTGCTGCGATTGCGGTCGGGCGATCGCTTTATTGCCATGAATGGCTTAGGACAGAGCTGGCTAGTGGCGCTCACGACCCAGGCGGCTACAGCCAAGATCCTAGAAGCTATGCAGACGCAAACTGAGCTACCCATTTCTGTTACATTGCTGATGGCGCTTCCCAAAAACGGTATGGATGAGGTGGTGCGGCAAGTCACCGAGTTGGGGATTGATCAAATTGTGCCGATTCTAAGCGATCGATCGCTCTTGAAACCTAGCCCTCAAAAGCTCGATCGCTGGCAGCGCATTGCTCAAGAAGCCGCCGAGCAGTCAGAGCGGCAAATGGTTCCAGGCGTTCAGGCTCCCCAGACTTGGGGAGAAGCTTTGCAGATTTGGAATACACAACATTCAATTTGTTACATTTGCGCTGAGCGAGGCATGCGATCGCATCTGTTGAGCTGTTTGCAGGCACTGAGCGCTGAAGAATGGAGTAGGGGAATTACGATCGCGATCGGCTGCGAAGGGGGATGGACTGAGGCAGAAATAGAAAGAGCGATCGCGGTAGGCTATCAGCCTGTCTCTCTAGGTGCCAGGATTTTGCGAGCGGTCACGGCACCTGTTGTAGCCCTTTCGCTGGTGTCCGCAGTTTTAGAGGAGAATGCGCCTCAAATCTCTGAGCCAACTTAATTTATGAGAGAAGTTCAGAGTTTCCCTCTCATAAACTGCTTCTCTCATAAACTGCTTCTCTTACAAAGTGCGCCTCTCATAAATAGACAAACCCTAAAACCAACAACGCCCCGATTATTGAATCTCTTGCAAATGAGAGAATGGAAAAAGTTACATAATAGATAGACAGAAAGAGACAGAGAAAGCTGTTGATTTGCTGAGGTTCAGCAGATCGTAGATAGGGTTTTGCGATTTACTGCGTCTGCCGTTCCTTCCTATGCTTGACCAAATTGCCGCTGCATTCGATCGCCAAGATTACAAGGCCGCTGCTCAGCTCTTAAAGCAGTTCCGTCAGCAGTCCCCTGATAATGTTTGGGTACGGCTTTATGTGGGGCGGCTACAGGAAGTCTCTGGCAAATCGGAAGCCGCAGCAGCCATTTATCGCCAGCTTTTGCAAGAGACGCGCAATCCTAAAGTCGTGACTCAGGCGCGTGAGGGGCTTCAGCGGCTCAATGCCGAGGCCAAAGCCCAGCGGGAGGAAGCGATCGCCCAAGCCACTGCCGATCCAGCCAATGCGGGAGTAGGTTTTTTAATCTTGGAGCCGATTGAGACGGCAGCCAGGACAGAAACGGCACGAAAATTTGCACAAATCATGAAGCTAGATGCCTATATGGCGCGCATGATCTTGCCCAGTCGCGGCTGGCGGCTCTATCGCACTGCGGCTTTAGGAGAGTTGCAGCTTTATGGGCAAGAGCTACAAAAAGCGGGCATTCCGGCCTTTTGGGTTTCGCTAGCAGCCATCCAAAAAATTCGGGTGTTTCGGGTGCAGTATTTTCAGGCGGCTTCACCCCAGCCAACGGTTCTGTGCAAAAGCGAAGCCGATCAGCTGGGTTCTTTAACCTTTGACTGGTCAGAGGTGGCTAATCGAGTTGAGGGACTGCTGCCTATTTTTGAAGATGTGGTAGATCTGGGGGTGCGCAACCAATTGACCCATCGGGAAGAAACGCAAGACTATGCTCAAATGGTTGATCTGCATTTGCCTAAACGCAACTGCATCTTGCGATTTTGCGATCGCGCCTACCAGTTTCAAAATGGCGTAGTATTCGATGCCAGCCAAGATGGTGGCCTTTCTAATGCCCAGGCAACGCTCCGGATTCGCTGGAATCAGCTAACTGAATTTTTAGAGGAGCGATCGACCACAGTTCCTGTCGGGTCAGATTTCACCCCCTTTGCCGAAACGGCTCTGGAGCCTTTAGCCCTGGTCAAAGATTTTTCAGCGCATATTGATTTGTTTCGCAAAGATCCGACGCAGTGGGACAATGCCTTTCAGCTCTATAGCGGTCTAGTTTTTCAACATTGCCTCAAGCAAGGATGATTTTTCGTAACTTATGCTGCAAATTTCTAATGCCGTGAGCATCCCAGAGCATGAGATTGAGATGAGCGCAGTCCGATCGCAAGGGGCAGGAGGACAAAACGTGAATAAAGTAGCGACTGCGATCCACTTACGCTTTGATATCGCAGCGTCTTCTCTACCCGATCGCTACAAAGAGCAGTTGTTGCAACTCAGCGACCAGCGCATCACTAAAGAAGGGGTGATCGTGATCAAGGCGCAAGAGCACCGTAGTCAAGAGCAAAATCGAGAAGAGGCTTTGCAGCGGTTGCAAGGGCTGATAAAAAGCGCCATCGTGGTTGCCAAACCCCGCAAGCCCAGTAAACCCACTCGGAGTTCTCAGCGGAAGCGTCTGGATAGCAAAACGAAGCGGAGTCAAATTAAGACCCTGCGCGGCAAAATTGCCGATGAGTAAGATGCGAGCCTGCGATCGCCACGGCAAATCTAAATTGAACAAAAATTGAACAAATTGTTGCGGTCAAATCAGCATGTCAGAATAGGCGTATTGTTCTATGACAGCTAGCCCATGAACCCGATCGCCGCGCTTAGTCCAATTTCTTCGCCCTCAACCGCCGATCATTTTGCCATTACCTTTGCGCCCCTCTCGTTTGAAGAAGTTTACGCATTGGCAGATGATCCTGCCAACGGGGCGGTCGTGCTGATGAGCGGCATGGTGCGCAACCAAACCGGAGGAAGGACGGTAGTGGCCTTGGAGTATCAGGCTTACGAACCGATGGCGATCGCTGTCTTTAAGCAAATTGCTCAAGAGGTGCGCCAAACCTGGAGCGATGTTACCCATGTGGTGATTCACCATCGTACTGGACGCTTGAGCATTGGAGAAATCAGTGTTCTAGTGGCGATCGGCTGTCCCCATCGTGCAGAGGCATTTGCGGCCTGTCAGTATGCGATCGATGCGCTCAAACAAAACGCTCCCATCTGGAAAAAGGAGTGGTACAACGAGCAGGAATATAGCTGGGTCAAATGTTGCTAAGGTTCAGCAGGAAGACCGTTCCGAACGGTGACGCGATCGCAATATGGCTGGCAATGCCGTTCATAGCTTTGCGGTGAGCCACAGGGATAGGATGGGTGGCTGCAATCGGTAACTCCACCAGGACAGGGGGGCGATCGACTGGGATAGCCGTCAGGGCTTTACCAGAGGCGGCAATCACACAAAACGGTTTCTCTCGAATTTCCTCTAAAGGATCGAGGTTAGCGGTGGCGCGATCGCCTTTGATTGCAGCCAGAACGGGACGCAGATTGAGAACAGGCAGCGGCTGATTACCCCAATAAATCAGCCGATTTGACCCCATATTTTGGATGAGAGCCGCTTGGTGAGCAACCCGCAGAACGGCAGCGGGCGGAAGCGCAAACCAATAGTCGTCAATTTGGAAAGCGATCGCTTTGTAGCTGCTTGCTTTGTCAGTCTCTGTTTTATGAGCCTCTGTCTTATGAGCCTCTGCCTTGTGAGCCTCTAAAGTCTCTGAGGTATCCAAGGTCTCTAAGATCTCTAAGGTCTTTAAAGGGGCGATCGGCAATCGGGGAGTACGCATGGGTTTTACCATTTAGAAAGCAGGGACAAGAGCTGAAGCAGTCATAACGGTATCTAGTATTTCCAGCAGTCCGGCAGAAGTATAGGGCTTGCTGATGAAGGCATTGGCTCCCAGCTCCGTAGCAAATTGACGGTATTTATCGCTACTGCGAGAGGTCAGCATGACAACGGGAATGGCCTGGAGATCTGGCGTTTTTCGGAGCTGGGTGAGAAATTCAAAGCCATTCATCCGAGGCATTTCAATATCGGAGATGATCAGATGCACATCGGCCTGTTGCTGTAGGTAAGCCAGTCCTTCTAACCCATCACCCACTTGAGACACCCGGTAGCCTCTTTCCTGCAAAGTTCTGGCTAGCGTTTGGCGAACGGTTAGCGAGTCTTCAATCAGCAAGATGTGAGCAGGGGTCTGAGGGAGTGAGGTTGCGAAAGGGTGCGCCGCATCGCGCAAAGCAAGAGGCGGAGTTGAAGGCGTAAACGGCTGAGAAGTTGACGGCTGAGCTTGACGAAACTGCTGTAAGAGCAGGGCAGGGTCAATTACCAGAGTTAGCTGACTGTCTCCCAGGATGCTACAGCCGTAGACATAGGGCGGGGGAGCGATCGCCGTTCCCAACGGACGAATGACCAACTCTTGTTCTCCCAACATCTGATCGACCTGTAAACCCCAAATGCTGTTGGACGATCGCATCAGAATCACAGGGGAAAGCGTGCCCTGCTGAGAGGAAGCTGAGCAAGGGTAGTGGAGCAGTTCAGACAAGGGATAAACCGGAATCATGCGATCGACCTGATCGATTTGCCAGCGCAAAACTTTCTGATGGCTACGGGTTTGACTCAGTTGATCACCCTTGGGTAAGATCACTTGCTGAATGAGGTGAGTTGATAGGGCGTAGGTCATGCCCTGATTTTGGCAAACCATCAGTCGAGTAATGGTGATTGACAGAGGCAAAGACAGCGTAAAGCAGGTTCCCTGCCCTGGCGTAGAGCTGACAATGATGCTGCCTTTTGAGGCTTGAATCTGCGACCGCACCATATCTAGCCCCACCCCGCGACCTGATAAATCACTCACTTGGGTGGCCGTAGAAAAGCCCGCATGGAATAAAAACTCAGAGAGTTGTGCTGTAGAAGCCGTTTTAGCGGCCTCTGGGCTGAGGAGACCGATCGCCACTGCTTGAGCGGCAACGCGCTGCCAGTCAATTCCCTGCCCATCATCCCAAATTTCAATGAGCGTGCGGTTGCCCTGATGGTAGGCATGAATTTGGATTTGCCCGATTTCTGGCTTGCCACTGGCGCGACGATGCTCAGGCGATTCAATCCCATGGTCAAAGGCATTGCGAACCAGGTGCAGAAGAGGATTGTAGAGTTTTTCGGCGATCGCCTTATCGACTAGCACATGGGTGCCGCTCAGCGTCATTTCAACAGGTTTGTGATGAGTAGCGGCAAGCTGCTGCAACAAACGCGGAAAGCGATTCAGCACCTCTCCCAAGGGCTGCATTCGAGCAGTCGTTAGGTCATCTTGCACGCTGGTGAGCAGTCGCTTCTGAGCTTCACGGGTTTGGCGGATGGTTCGAATCTGGTGCTCTAGCGTTTCACCTACCATCTCTAGCTGCACGAGATCATTGAGTGCCGACTGCACCAGCACCTGAAAGTCAGTGTATCGATCCATTTCTAAGGCATCGAAAGCCGTTGAAGCAACAGAAGGTCGAGCTATAGGCTGAGCAGGTTCCTGAGCCACAGAGCCTTCGCCCATCACGTCTGACCAACTTTGTAACTCGCTCAGGGTGCGTTGGTGCTGCCGCAGAGAAGCCAACAGCTCTTGAACGCCAAGACGGAACTGAATATCCTGATTGGTTTGTTGGTTCTGATTGATTAGCAGTTCTCCGGCCAAGTGATCCAGACGTTCGAGCTGTTCTAAATTGACGCGAACAACTGGAAGTGGCTCGGAAGGTGCAGAAGGGGAGGCAGGAGAAAGCGGTAATGATACAGGAAGCGAAAGCGGCTCGATCGTCGCTTCCACCGGAGCTGCTAAAGCCTCTACTAACCTAGATTCTGGCTGAATATCACCAAATAGAGCATCCAGGCTCAGCAATGCGATCGGGTCAGAAGCATTTGAGACAGTTTCAGGCTTTTGGGGGTGATGGGCTAACTGCTTGAGAGGCTGTGAGGCAGTGCCGCCTTGGGTGCGATCGCCTCTCAAGACAGCGGCTTGCCCCTGACGAAAATCAGCGAGGGCAAGGGTGGCAATCTGCTGAACCTGATCAGGGTGAGCGGTTAGAGCCGCGAGTGTCGTTTGGGCAATTTCACCAAATCCCTTGAGCTGCAAAGATTCTGCCAAGCCTAGAAAAACCTCCGCTTCGGATTGGAGATGCTTAAGCAAATTGCTAGCGGGTTGGGTAAGGGCGATCGCCAAATTCTGTAACCGCTGCTCTACTCCGCTCTCGAACATGGACTGCACCAGGTCAAACCCCAGCTCAGCAGACGTTGGCAGCGGCGGCTCATGATCAAACAGCGCTCCTAGATGGGTTCGCATCCGGGACAGCACCGTAGCCGATCGATGCAACACATCGGATTCATTTACTGATGTACCCATAAACTCAGCCATGAGCGGCTCTCTCAAGCATTCATAAGCCTGAAATAGCAGAGCTGTAAACTCGGCATCAATCACGACTTCCGGATTGTAGAGTGTCTTAAACACATCTTCCAGAACATGCGCTACAGATTTAACGGTGTCTAGCTCAATACTGGCAGCGGCTCCCTTGAGGGTATGAGCCGCCCGCATCAAATTGTGGACTTGAGCCGGAGTGCGATCTTGTTTGAGATTGAACAGCTCTTGTTCGATCGCTTGCAGCAGATCATGGGCCTCAATGAGGAAGTTGGCATAGTCTTCCTGGCGAATCGTAGGAGAAATCGGCATAATCAGGTTCTGGCATGGGTGATTTCAAGCATGGATTTTTGCAGGGTGCAGGTGCGCCGCCTGCAAAAATCCTTCTCAGATTGAGCACAGATCCCCGGTTCTTTACAATTTGAATTGTCCGACCGTGGTTTGCAAATCGCTAGCGGTCGTCAGAAGCTCTTGAAAAGAGGTGGCAATCTGTTCAGTGGCGATAGAGGTTTCGTTGGCGATCGCCACTACATCTGCCATCGTTTGAGCCACCCGCTGCGAGTCCTGCGTTTGCGTTTGCGTTGCCTGGGTGATGTGCTGCACAAGCTGACTAATTTGGGCGGTAGCGCTCATGATTGCGGTCAAACTCTGGCGTGTCTCGTTGACCAGCGTTGTGCCGTTCACAACCTGCTCAATCCCAGTAGCCATTCCCTGAGACACAATGCTGGTTTCTGCCTGAATTTCTTGAACCAGCTTTTCAATTTCGGTTGTTGCTTCTGCCGATTGCTGCGCCAGCGAACGAACTTCATCTGCCACGACAGCAAATCCTCGCCCATATTCCCCGGCTCTTGTCGCCTCGATCGCCGCATTGAGCGCCAAAAGCTGGGTTTGCGTCGTGAACCCTGCAATCAAGCTGACCACCTTAGAAATCTTCTGGGATGATTCACTCAGTCGCTTAATCTTCTTACTGGTTTCTGCTACCGTTTGGCGGATTGCCTGAATCCCTTCAACCGTGCGGTTCATAGCGATGTCGCCCTGCTGCACTGTCTGGTTTGCCTGCTGCACAGCCGTTTCTACTTGCTGGGCACTGCTGGCAACGGCTTGTGTTCCTGCTGCCATAATCTGAATTTGAGCTAAGGCGGTCGTCATCTGCTGCGATTCTTGCTGAGCACCCTGCGCTAGCTTGGCAATCTCGTTGCTGTTGCTCTGAGAAGTATCGCTCATCCGCAGGGCAGCATCCTGCACCTGCAACACAATTCTCCGGAGGGACTGGAGCGTATTGTTATAGGCATCAGCGATCGTTCCCATTTCGTCTTCGGTGATGGGGGCACGCACTGTCAGGTCGCCTTCTAAAGCCGGACGCACAGCCATTAGAAGCTGCAAGGCACGTTGTTGCAGCAGTTCTTTAGAGGCTTTTTCTCGCGCAGCAGCTTCGGTTAGCTGTTGCGACTGTGCCTGAAGCTGTTGGGTATACTCTGCTTGCTGCAGGGCAATGCCCAACTGGTTGGCAACCTGCATCAGCAGATTGATTTCACCCTCTTCCCAAACGCGGGAGCCACTATTTTGGAAGGCGGAGAGCAAGCCCCAGAGCTGATTTCCCTGGAAGATAGCTACAACGGCACAGGCTTTGACCTGGTATTGCTCTAATGCCTCGACATGGCAATCCGTCATGAGTTTACGCGGAGCCTGAAGATTGAGGTGTCCCCCTTCCCACAGGGTTTCACCCAGATGAATATCGTCCACAATGAGGGGAATATTTTGGCGAAAGCGCCCGCCCTGATGTTCGCCAATGTAGGGATCTTCCCAACCGCTACCCGTTAGGCTAGGGTAGCCTCCCGTGACAGACTCTGCGGTAAAGTCGCCAAAGAAATCGGGACGGAATTTGTAAATAGTGACTCGTTCTACATTGAGCAAGCTCCGAACTTCCTGGGTTGCAGTTTTAAAGATCGACTCAATATCCAGCGTGTTGCGAATGCGGTTGACTACACGAGCCAGCCCCTGTTCGCGATCGATCGCTTTTTGCATTTGTAGCGTTTTTGCCTGCATTTCCTCGACATATTCTGCCTGTTGCAGGGCAACGCCAAGTTGGTTAGCAATCTGCATTAACAGGTGAATTTCAGAAGCTTCCCAATGTCTTGCGCCTGTGTTTTGAAAGGCCGAAAGCAGACCCCAAAGCTTTTGTCTGCGGAAAATAGCGACAACTGCACAGGCTTCTACCTGGTAGTATCGCAAGGCTTCAACATGGCAGTCAGTCAGCGGTGTGCGAGCCTCAACGTTCATCAGTCCCCCTGCCCAAGGGGTTTCACCGATGTTGATATCATCCACAATCAGCGGCTCGTTGTGGCGAAATCGCCCGCCTTGATGCTCGTTGAGATAGGGATCTTCCCAACCGCTGCCAACTAACCGAGGATAGTGGCCAGAAATCGTCTCTTCAATAAAGTCACCAAAGAAATCAGGGCGAAATTTATAAATTGTGACCCGCTCTACCTTGAGCAGGCGAGCCACCTCCTGGGTTGTGACCTGGAAGATTGCCTTTATATCGGGAGCGCTACGCAGCTTTTGGAAAACACGCCCGCTAGCCTTTTCGCGTGCCACTAGCTTTTCTAGCTGTACTTCCTTGGCTTCTACATGCGCAATGAATTCGGCCTGCTGGAGAGCAATGCCAAGCTGGTTGGCAATCTGGGTCAGAAGTTGAATCTCCGCTTCTTCCCAGCGTCGGGGATTAGTGTTTTGAAAAGCAGAGAGCAAACCCCAGAGCTGATTTCCCTGGAAGATAGCCACAACGGCACAAGCTTTGACCTGATAGTATTGCAGGGCTTCGATGTGGCAATCGGTGAGGGGCTTGCGAGGAGCTTGAGTATTGAAGTGTCCTCCCGTCCATAAAGTTTCACCGCTATGAATATCGTCCACAATCAGCGGCTCATTGTTGCGAAATCGTCCGCCTTGATGCTCACTGAGGTAAGGATCTTCCCAGCCGCTACCTACCAACCGAGGATAGTTGCCTACCACTGTTTCTTCAATAAAATCGCCAAAGAAATCAGGGCGAAATTTGTAAATCGTGACCCGCTCTACGTTGAGCAGTCGGCTAACTTCTTGAGTGGTGACTCTAAAAATAGCTTGCAAATCTACCGTACTGCGAATCTTGTGAATCACTTTGGCAGTTGCCTGTTCTCGGGCAATCACCTGCTTGAGCTGCATTTTAGACTGAACAAACTGCAACGCTAAGGTCAATTTGGCTGCGATGTCAGTTAGCAGGTAAATCTCTTGTTCTTGCCAGCTTCGCATTTGGCTACATTGCTGCACGACGAGCAAACCCTGCACGCGATCGTTATGGATGAGCGGAATCGCTAAGCTTGCCAAAATCTGAAACCGCTCTAGGAGCTGGCGCTGATAGGCAAAAACTTGCTCTTGAGGCTGATTTTGGAGGACGATAGCCTGCTGACGGGCATAGTCACGGGCATTTTCGGCTCCAAAGAGCGTGATGGGTAAAATTTCGCCCTGCATTGGCGTCCAGGCAGAGGCGATCGACTCAGTCAAAATCTTGCCCTTGCTCTCAGCCTCAAATCCTACAATGACCACGCGATCAGCGTGCAACCGATCGCGGATTTCATGCACAGCTATGTTAAACAAGCTGTCTTGGCTATCGGCCTGCTGCATTTGTTGAGCGATCGCCACCAACCAATCCCGGTTAGCGGCAAACTGCTGCTGCACTGTGGCAGAAAGCTGTCCTTGAAACTGCTGCTGCACCACATGCCCTAGCTTATCGAGGACGGCAGGCAGCTTATCAAATTGGCTTAGCTTCTCGACGATGCCCGGATTATTGGAAAGACCAACCTTAGACAGCTCGATTTTGAACCCTGCCTGAGTTTTTTCCATCTCTTTTCGGACAACCTGGATCACCGATAAGGCTGACTGCATGGCAACTCCTGGCTCAGACAACCCAGAACTCTGGTAGCTCGCAGATCTAGCTCTACCTGTCTCGCTAGGTCTACCTGTCTCGCTGGGTCTGCCTATCTCACCCACTCTGCCAAAAGTGTCCCGACCCAAAGCCTCATAACTAGCCGTACCGTTGACCTTGCTAGAAGAGCCTTCGTTATTCTGAGGCGGTCTGATCGTTTCCATGTTGCCAAAATAAGGAGCTGCGATCGGCGGCTCTGGAGGCAGAGAAACGGACACTTCGGGTGATTCTTGAAATAGGGTAAACAAATCCTGATCGAAGAGAGGGGTGTTCATGGGTTTTAAGTCTCTAAGGGCGGAAAGAGTTTGAGCAGAGTCGGCAGAAATTTTTTGCGTTGATTCAGGCGGCATGAATCTGTAGGCAAGAATCGGCTATTAGGGCATTGGCATCTAAAACGGGGCTGCTAGAACGCACGAGATAGCCCTGAATAAATGGCAGCACTGTAGAAGGGAAAAGATCAATTGCGGGAGGCTGTAGCTGCCCTAGCGCATAACTTTCAATGTCAATGACTTCAGGAACAACCAGTCCCAAAGACTTGTCTTGAGCTTGGATGACGATCGCAGTCCATCCTAAAAACTGCCCTAGCCCTGAAAGCGGCTTTGCTGTCGAGGCAGCCGTTGTCTGAGCACCAGCCGATTGAGCTAAGAGATTGCCTTGCAGGGTTCTGACTCCTTGAAAGCCAATTTGCAATCCCAGATCCACAAGCCACAGCATTTCCCCCCGAAAGTTGTAAATGCCAAGCACCGAAGACGGCATATCTGGGACAGGCAAAATGCTGTGGGGCATCACTTTCATCACCTGTCGAATGCTGATCAGCGGCAGAAGCGCTGTCTCAGCAGAGCTAACTGAAAAGCGGAGAAACCTTAATTCTCCTGGTTCAGTCGCGGCAGTCGAGATGGGCTGAAGGAGTGCCGATAGATCGGCTTGTGGTTTTTGGTTTAGCCAATCTGCCAGTGAAATAGAGGTCGTAAGAGGGGCTTGGCTTTGAGAGTTCACAGCCGTTAGGGTTGGGGCGATCGTCCGCTCCTGACTCCAAACGAACTGTGATGTCCCGATTTGCCGACAGCTCACCTTTAATCTGTTCAGGCGGCTCAAATTAAGCCTCAGAACTGTGCGATGAATGCTGGACATCAGGGGTTCAGGGCTGGGAGGCTGCATGGCCTCAATCAGCACATGTAGACAGTTGCCCCGCCAGCCAGCCTGAGTCACCATCTTTTGGCGCTTCAGATGGCGGTTCATTAGCATGGCGATCGCCTTCGCATCTCCTTGGTAGGCGAGTTGCAGTAGATGAGCATGGTTTTGGCGATCGTCCTGTAACTGCGTCTGCACCATGTCTATCTCCCCATCAATCGGGTCACTGTTTGCAGAAACTCCTGTTGATTGACGGGTTTCGGCAGATAGGCATCTGCGCCCAGCATGTTGCCCCACATCTTATCTACGTCTGTATTTTTGGTAGAACACATCACGATGGGTATCTTGCTGGTGGCCTGATTAGTTTTGAATTCGCGGCAGAGTTCAAAGCCACTCTGTCCCGGCAGAATAACATCCAGCACAATTAGGTCAGGCTTTTGCCAACTCAGCCGAGCCTGGGCTTCTTCACCGCTCTTGGCGCTAATGACCGATAGACCTGCTTGCTGGAGATATCGGGTCAGCATCTCGGTTTCAGTCAAACTATCTTCAATTAATAAAACAGTACTCATAGGATTAAATGTCTGAGATAACGGTGCATAGGCCAGCTAAGGATAGATAGCACTTTCTATTAGGTTGCAAACTCTATTGCTCAGTGCTGCCCATCAGCGCATCTACTGAAGCGCCGAGGTTTCGTCCATGCTTTTTTGCAGCAGTAGAGCCGTAGTTTCACCCATCTCGTAAGGATTCCCCAAAAAAGCAAGTGGCTCGACAGGAGCTTGTCTGCTTGAAGTATTTGCTACAGGCACGGCAGCAGGTTGCGGCAAATATTGATGGACGATCGCCATCACTTTATCTGCATTAACAGACTTCGATAAAAAGTCAGAAGCACCAACTACCCTGGCACGCACGCGATCGACAATTCCGTCATTTCCGGTCAAAATCACCACGGGGGTATTTTTGAAGGCAGACATGCGGCGAATCTGAGAGCAAATTTCATAACCGCTAGCGATCGGCATCACCAGATCTAAAAAAATCAGCCCCGGCTTTTTTTCGAGCAGCAGCGGTAAAGCATGCACCGAATCCTGCACACTCACATAGCGATAGCCTGCTGCCGTAATGATCTGCTCCATCCACTGGCAAACCGAAGGACTGTCGTCAATACAGACGATCAGCGGCGCATTTGCTGCGGGAGAAGCCATGACAGGAGCATTAGATATGGGCGCTTTTGCTAGTTGACCTTCAGGTTTTTTGTCCTCAGATTTTTTGCCTGTAGAAGCATGGGGAAGAGACAAATCGGGCATTTGGCATAGCTCAATCAAGTCTCGCTGAATATAAGGCACCAAAACACGGGTCAAAGTCAATAACTCTTGCCCTGTGGATCGGGCTAAATCCCGGAGCGTCGAATTTGGACTCATGAACGCTTCAAGCGTCTGATAGGTTTTGGCCGTTACAGCCTGTTTTAGCTCAGCAGGGCGCTTAATAACGGGCACTGCATTGGGCGAATAATGCACTAGGCCAGCGCTATTCCAAGCATTCCAAGCCTGTCGTGCTTGCTCAAGCACATGCTCTGCACTCAAAGGAGCCAGCGGATCACCAAGCTGCTCTTGCTTGTCGGGTGCATAACGAATCTGGGTAATTTGCTCACTCGCATAGAGCAGATCGAATAAGACCTCAGAAGCGGCTGCTTGAATCAGAGAAATGATGGGCGCTCGTCTGACATGCTGTCGTTTGAGTAAAACCGACAAGACCAAGTACTCCCAGTAAAATGGCGGTTCCTGGTTCTTAGGCTGAATGGTATTGGGCTGAATAGTGGGGCAGAATTGTTTCAGCAAGCGGTGCCAGCGTCGAAATCGATGTTCACCCCCTGCAGTCCAAATTAACCGACCTAACCGAAAGTAAAGACTCCATCGCCTTTCATCGACCGTTAGGAAATCTAACCTACCGCTAAAGTGAGACTGAGCAGCACTTTGAAACTGGCTCACCAACTGGTTAACGGTGATACCCCTCACCGTTCTAGAAACTTCATTTGCACAATTCACCATAGCTTTTGCTGTCCTTGAGAACACACCGACATCCCTAATTTCTGCATCCCAAAACTGTTCTCTTGCCGATTAAAGCCTGAGAACAAATTCGTTCTGGGAAAATGATTCAGAAAGTTTCCAGATAGCGGATGCATTCTCAGAAAAGTGAATCAGGGAGACTAGATGCGATTGAGAACTAGAAATAGCCTATATTTTCCTGCGCGATCGCCCCAATCGTAATCCTGCGGAATCGGACGAAGGCGATCGCCCTCGCATCAGCTTTTCTCCTCAATTTTCCGTATTGATACGTAGCTTCTATGGTTATTTAGTCTACTAAGCCATGCTTGGACTGCCATGCTTGTAGCGCCATGCCGTGAACCTCACGCCAGGGAATCTGGTGATGTTGCGCTATTTCAGAGCAGTCTTCGTACTCAGGTTGAACATTGACGATCGCCCCCTGTTTTTGCCACCGTGCTATCTTGAGGCGCACCTTGCCATACTGAGTTTCTACCGTTTGAAATTCGCGTTCTAAAATCGTCCGCTGTTGCATCTTGCACCGAATGCCTAACGTTGTGGTTTCTTGAAATAGGATCGTTTGGCAAGTCTGCATCTGCTCAGGGCGACAAATCACGGTCAGTAAAATTCCTGGACGCGACTTTTTCATGCCGATTGCTTGCGTGAATACATCCAGCGCCCCTGCTGCTAGCAACACATCAAAAACATAGCCGATCGCCTGGGGGTTGAGATCATCAACCTGGGTTTCAAGCACAGCCACAGTTTCTACTCCAGGAGAGAGACTAGAAGCAGTCAAAGCAGTCTCAGAGGCTGACTTAGGGTCTAACTGGCTGCGGGTTGGCACTTGAGCGGCTTTCACCTGGGCAGTTGTTGTCATCTGAGCAGCTGTTTTCACTTGGGCAGCCGTTTGGCTTTCCCCAATCCACAGGCGCAAAATATTGGGAATCGGGAAATCCCGCGAGCCTGCTCCCAACCCAACCCGCTGAAGCGTCATGGCCGGAACAGTTCCAAATTGCATAGCCAAGGTCGTGACGATCGCCGCTCCGGTAGGCGTGACCAGTTCACGAGCAATGCCATTGCTATAAATCGGCACTTGTCGCATTTCCCAAAGTTTAAGCACAGCAGGAGCCGGGACGGGCAAACGACCATGAGCTGCCCAAATTGTGCCGCCCCCTACCGGCAGGGCAGAACAGTAGAATTGCTCAATCCCTAACCAATCTAGTCCCAAGCAAGTGCCAACAATATCAACGATCGCATCGGTTGCCCCTACTTCGTGAAAGTGAACTTGTTCAGGTGGAGTGCCATGAACCGCACCTTCGGCCTCAGCTAGCTGACGAAAGACAGCCAAGCTCCAAGCCTCGGCCTGGTGGGGAAGACCTGCCGCTTTGATCAGGTGCTCAATATCTGGTAGGCAACGGGTGCCTGAGTGAGGATGGCCCTGTTCTCTGTCTTGGGAGTGCGTATGGGGGCGATCATGAATATGAGCAGACTCGTGAGGTGGGTGGGAGTGAGGTGGGTGGGTGGAGTGAGCGTGAGATAGAGGCTGACTCGCTTGTGATAAAGAAGATTCCTCAATATCTCCCCAGGCTTCCTGGATGCCGCTTGCTAGCTCAACATGAACTTTGGTCGCCTGTTGTCCATTGCGATGCACTTGCTCTGCCCACAGCCTAAATTCATCAGCGATGCCCAAAAGCCCCAACTTCTCAATCAAATAATCTAGCGGCACTCCCCCATCAACCAATGCCCCCAGACACATATCTCCCGCAATTCCAGTCGGGCACTCCAAGTAGGCAATTTTTGTCATAGTTAATAAGGTCTTTATTGAGAAAGTGGTATCACTTAGGCGTATAACTAAGACTCGGTAATTTTCAACCCGGTAATTTTCAGCCCGGTGGTTTTCGACCCGGCAATTTACTATGGGGTGGTGTTTGCTGACAGCAGCACGCAGCAAGGCGTTGTCAAGCCATTACCCCTCTAAAACATTAGCCGATCTCAAAACATGACTGAAGACATTGATCGCAAGAGCAAGAAGCTCTGAGGAGAGAATAGTGGCTACCGTTTATCAAGTTCATCCAGACAGCCCTCAGGCGCGAACCATTTCCCTCGTTCGCGATGCTTTGCGGCAGGGTGCAGTCATGCTGTATCCCACAGATACCGTCTATGCGATCGGCTGTGATCTCAATTCCCGATCTGCAATTGAGCGTGTCCGTCGCATCAAACAGCTCTCCAACGACAAACCGCTCACTTTTCTTTGCTCTTCTCTCTCCAATGTTTCTGAGTATGCAGCGGTGAGCGACTCTGCCTATCGTCTGATTCGTCGCTTTATTCCAGGGCCTTATACCTTTTTGCTGCCCGCCACTAAGCTGGTGCCGCGACTGGTGATGAGTCCCAAGCGCAAAACAACGGGTATCCGTGTGCCTGATCATGCCATCTCTCAGGCTCTGTTGCAGGCTTTGGGTAATCCCATCATTTCCACCTCTGCTCCTAGCGCTTTAGAAATGCAGGACAGCTATCTTTCTGCCGCCGAACTCTTCGACCATTTCGATAAACTGGTGGATCTGATTATCGATGATGAGTCGTCGATCGGCTTTCAGGTGTCTACCATTCTCGATTTAACCGAAACTGAGCCAGTAGTGGTGCGTAAAGGGCTGGGCTGGGAGGCGATCGCCGACTGGATTTCAGAGCCTAGCTAAATCAAATGCCCATGCCATTTTAAAAACCGCCTGAGAAACTGTCCATCGAATTGGCTCACTCTTGCTTCTGGATGGGGAAACGGCGATCGCCTCTAAAGGCAATTCTGCCTTGCATAAGCGTCCAGATTCCCCCCTATTACATCAATGTTCTCCAAAGCACATATTTCGAGATCAGGAAACCACCTCAGAAAGTGCCATAGCGCAGAAGGGTGCTCGCCGTAGACTTCATCAGCCTGGGTGTAGAGAAAATCTAGCGGGGCAGAAACAACTATCCAGGTTTTGAGTTCTAAGTTCTTAGCAGCAACGTTCTAGACCTGTCGTTTGTCTGTAGAAAAGTTCGTATGCGCACTTTTTTGCAAATCAAGCAACTTATTTGAAACACAGCCTCTGGCGATCGATTGTTTTCGAGTCTGCCCCCTGCTGCTGTCGTGCACTACCACAAAGGCAAGCCATGAACCTTGAACCTGTGAACTCCCCCAGTTCTTTTACGCCAAAGTCCCTCAACGATATCGATAGCGAAACCAGCTTTCGGGGATCGGTGGGGCTACATATTACGGAAAGTCAAACTGCCGTAACGGTGAGTGATTCTCCAGAATCCGATCACTCTGAATTGAGTCTGGCTGAGGCTGAAATCGCTAAGCTTGTCCAGATCCTACTCACTGAATTTCAGGCAGAGCTACCCGCATTATCCAAAAATGTTCGAGCTGTTATGAATCGTATTGCCATCGAAGTAGAGCGAATTTGCAGTAAGAGCGATCGCATTCAAAATTCTGGTCAAATTCAGACTTGGCAGCTGACGCTGGCTAAACACCGCATACAAAAGTGTCTCACCTATTACAATCTTGGCTCTCGGCGCGGCAGGATTGATCTCCATAGCCATCTCAGTACGATGGTCTATCGCCATATTGTGGTTAGCCAAGCGCAAATGGGGTTTTCGGCACGCTATGGCCTGATCGAAGACTTTCTCCAAGGCTTCTATATTGAAGTACTCAAGGCATTTCGCAGAGAGAATGAACTTCCCGCAGACTATAGCCCTCGAACCCGCCTAGAGCTGGCAGAGTATATGGCTTTTACTGAGCACTATGCCAAGCGCCGCATTAGTTTACCCGGACGTCGCAGCCAGCAGCTAATTGTGCTGCGTGCCCAAGGGTTCGCCCATCGTCAGCCGCCCGAAACCACCCTAGATTTGGAGTTAGCTGTAGAGTCCGCCAGAGGCGAAGATGCCGAAATCCATAGCCGATCACCTGTTATGCAGCAAGTTAGAGAGCAAATGGTAGCCGATACTGTTGACCCCACCGATTCGGTAGTGCGCGATCGCGTCATTAGTGAGCTAACGGCCTATCTAGACGCTCAGGGACAAACTGACTGCGTTGATTACCTCATCCTAAAACTACAAGATCTCTCAGCTCCTGAAATTGACGAGATTTTAGGGCTATCTACTCGCCAACGCGATTATCTTCAGCAGCGCTTTAAGTACCATGTCGAAAAATTTTCTCGCTCCCATCGCTGGCAATTAGTTCATCAGTGGTTGGGTGCCGATCTCGATCAAAACTTGGGCATGCCGCAACACCAGTGGCAGGTCTTTACTCAGCAGCTGACCCCAGAGCAGCAGCAGCTTTTACAGCTCAAGGGCAAGAAGGCAACCGATCAAGAAATCGCCAAAACCTTACGCTGTACGCCCAAACAGGTGCATAAACGTTGGGTACGCCTATTGGAACTGGCATGGCAAACCCGAAACAGCAGTATGGTAGACCTAGGCAATGCCACAGAAACTTTGTAGTTCGCCTTGATCAGGCTATCCCTGATGGGCGATCGCATTCAAGTAATGATTTTTTGTGGCGTAGGTGAGTTCTACGCCACAAAAAATCATTACCTTTTGAAACCTACGGCTTGATAAAGAAAGCACATGAGCAGAAGATATTGCCTTTGTTCGGCTAAAATTGCAGACAGCAAAGCAATTGTCAGCTAAGATTTACGAGGCAATACGTATACATTAGGCTTCTGGGCTGCGGCGCTCTTGAATCTACCAAGTATTTATACTGAGCACGCTTTTGCACCATAAGCTAGCCTTTCAGGAACCATCTACCCTGTGCAATGCAGATGGCTGCAATATGGAGGAAACATCAGGTTTTCTACTGTTGCCAGAGCGGTTTGTTGCCAGAGGCGCTTTTATACACTTTGCTCAGTTGCGTTTCTTCCTCTATCCTTAGTTGGGTGCATCGTGCATTCTCATTCGTAGCAGGAAGGACAATTTTTCCTGCTTCCTCAGCCTCAGTCTGAGTGAATGCTATCCGGACTCTACATTGATGAAGGCATTTAGCAAGAAGGAGCTAGAGAGTGACGGCAGGATTGGAGCTAACTCCTGGAACCCTAATAGATGGCCGCTATCGCATTCAGCGAGTTTTGGGGCGAGGGGGTTTTGGACGAACTTACTTAGCTGCGGACGATCGCCGCTTTGGGGATCCCTGCGTTCTTAAAGAATTTGCACCCAGCAATCAGTCTGATCCCGTGGTTGCTCAAAAGCTGCGGGAGCTATTTCAGCGAGAAGCCACAGTCCTACATAAGCTGAATCACCCGCAGATCCCGCGTTTTTTTGCGGTGCTTGAAGAAAACGATCGCCTGTTTATCGTTCAAGAGTACATCAACGGTAAAACTTACTGGCGCGTACTCCAAGAGCGGCAGCAGCACCGAAAAGCTTTTACCGAAGCAGAAATAGCCAAGTGGCTGAGCGATCTCCTGAAAGTCCTAGACTACATCCACGGAGAAAATATTGTTCATCGCGACATTGCTCCCGACAATATCATGCTGCCTCGCGGCAAAAAACTGCCTGTCTTAATTGATTTTGGCGTGGTGAAGCAAGTAGCCACCCATTTTTATGGCATGAGCGCCATTCATCCCGATGGGCTGATTCAAGCCTCTGTCTCAGTGGGCAAGTTTGGTTACGCTCCCTATGAGCAAATTCGCATGGGGCAATGCTCGCCTAAGAGCGATTTGTATGCGCTGGCCGTTACGGCTGTGGTTCTGCTGACGGGCAAGCCTCCTAATTTGTTGATTGACCCGCGATCGCTGGAATGGAAATGGCAAGCCCAGGTTAGGCTAAATCCACGTCTGGTCGAGATCTTGGAAAAGATGATGGCGGAGAAACCTCAAGACCGCTACTCTTCAGCTAAGGTCATTTTGCGAGATTTACATTTACTCAGTCGATCGGTGACGGCGATCGGGGCTTTCAATCCAGGGCAATTGCGTCAACCACTGCCTAAGTATGGCACCAGTACTTTACTCAACTCTAGCGATCTTAGACATACCGGAATTCGGCTTGTGTCGCCTCCTCACGATTTTCCGCTGCCTGCTCAGGCTGATCCCGCCCTGCAATCACAAATTCAGCCTGTTATCACAGCAACGCAAGGTCAAATTGCAACGCAGGTCGTCACGAAACTGGTGGGGTTGGATGGTCAAACTACAATTCAGGCTCAGACTCAGCTGGAATCAGACATATATGACTTGAATACAGCTTCTGGGGCGACCCGCAGCACTATTACACCTATTACGGCAGCACCTCGAACCACCTCTCGGATTCTCGTGAACGCTGCTGGCAGAAATACCAGCAGAACGAGCGGTAGACAGCCTCACCTTCAGCTCAAAAATGTTTTGGCGCTGGGGCTTCTAGCGCTACTGCCTCTGAGCGGCGTCGTGGTAGGCGTGCGATCGCCCTATCTATCTTCGCTCTGCTATGCCCTAAACAATTGTGCTGGAGATCAGCAGGCAGAAATTCGCTATCGGCGGGCCATAGAACAGGCCGTTGGGGCTAAGACGCTGTTTGAAAATGCCCGCAATCTGTCAGATTTGCAGAGTGCCCGCGATCGCATGGCAGATTCTTTGTCTCAGCTCGCTGCGGTGTCTGGCAGCAGCAAAATTTACGCTGAGGCACAGCAAGTGCTGGTCAGCTATCGCAGCACGCTACAAGGACTGGAAAGTCACCTTGAAAGAGAAAATCGAGCGGCTCAGCTTTTGAAGCGGGCAGAGGCCGAGGCGCAGAAAGCAACTGAGCAGACTAAGGCGGCAAAGACTATTCAAACCTACGAGGCAGCTGAGCTACAGTGGCGGCGTGCGGTCTTAACGCTAAAAACCATTCAGCCTGACACTTTTGCGGCTAGCCAGGTTTCGGCAAAGCTACAGGAGTATGGTGCCCGTTGGCAGGCTGTAAGTTTGCATCTACCAGATTCGCCCGAACGACGACAAACCACAGAGTGGCTCCAGCCTCGAATCATTCAAGCGGCGGCTCGTCCTGCTCAAGGCGGCTCGTCTGGGGCGATCGCCGCACCTCAAATTTCATCTCAAACTCAATCTGGGTTTAGCTCCTCCAACATTCAGGGAAACCCATCAGCATCCAGCAGTTCTGGCAATACTCGTCAAAGAGCGTCCTATGGCGCAACCACCAAGCAATCCAATTCTTCCCAAATTAGCTCGTCATCGACTGGCGTAACCCGTTCAAATACTCGTTCTGACAGCTTTCTGCCGCGCTTAGAGGCGGGTGCACCCTCAATCTCCACGGCCGATCGCTCTCGAAATATTTTGCAAACCCTTGCCCCTCGAGTCTCGTCGCAAGCGAATTTGACAAGACCTTTATCTATTGCAGCATCGGTCAGCAGTAGCCCCTTTTCTAGCTCTCTTGCTACAGGCAGCGTGCCGCTTTCAGCGCTGCAAACTTTAAATGATGTGTCGCTGGGGCTAGAGGGAGCCTGGATCAATCCGGGCGGCACCTATGTAGCCAACCTGGTGCTAGAGAACTACAGCGATCGCACCTTTGGCTTTGTGCCTCTATTTGCTGAAGTCAGAGATGCCAGCGGCCAGGCAGTGCAGTCTAGAATTCTCCTGCGCGATGCCGAAGATGGCATGGTCGAGCCGGGCAGTACGCTACGAGGGCAGCTATTTTTGCTCGATCGCCGCTGGCATAGCTCTGGCGAACAAAACCTCACTCTTGTTATCCGCGAAGGCACAAGTGGCAGCCGGAACTTCTATCTACCTTTCTAATATCAGGCAGCAACAATATCGGAGAATAATCTACTTTTAGGAGCCGCGCAAAGCACAGCTCCTAAAAAATATGTGAAATCCTCTCGCAGCGGCGATTTCACATAGCTACAAGAGCAGATCTAGAGGCTTACACCAGATAGCAACTGGCTAGCAGACTGCTTGAGCAACTCTACTTTGTCAATTTGCTCCCAAGGCAGATCCAGATCGGTGCGCCCAAAGTGCCCATAGGCAGCTACATCTTGGTAGAATCGCCCACCACGCTCAGCCGGAAGCTTAGTCAAACCAAAGGTTTGGATAATCCCAGCCGGACGAAGCTCAAAGTGCTTTTTCACCAGATCTAGCAGGCGATCGTCATCGATTTTCCCGGTACCAAAGGTATCTACCATGATGCTGACTGGACGAGCCACGCCGATCGCATAGCTAAGCTGCACCTCACATTTGTCTGCCAACCCAGCCGCCACAATGTTTTTGGCAGCATAGCGGCAGGCATAAGCCGCACTGCGATCAACCTTTGTGGGGTCTTTTCCTGAGAAAGCACCCCCCCCATGACGCGAGTAGCCGCCATAAGTATCTACGATAATTTTACGACCTGTCAGCCCTGAGTCACCCTGTGGCCCACCAATCACAAATTTGCCTGTAGGGTTAACTAAAAAGCGGGTTTGGCTATCGGGCTTGATTGCAATATCTTCAAAGATAGGGAGCACTACGGTCGTCCATAAATCTTCTTTGATTTTGGTCTGGACAGCAGTCGTCTCGGTGATCGCGCCAATGGTTTCTGTATGCTGAGTAGACACCAAAATAGTATCAATGCCTACCGGCTTACCGTCTTCATAAATAACCGTCACCTGAGTCTTGCCATCGGGTCGCAGATAGGGCAATTGACCTGTCTTGCGAACAGCCGCCAACTTGCGAGAAATTCGATGCGCTAAGCTAATAGGCAACGGCATTAGCTCAGGCGTCTCATTGCAAGCAAAGCCAAACATCAGACCCTGATCGCCTGCACCAATAGCATCTAGCTCTTCTTCGCTTTTTTGTTCGCGTGTTTCTTGAG
Source organism: Oscillatoriophycideae cyanobacterium NC_groundwater_1537_Pr4_S-0.65um_50_18 (assembly GCA_016208305.1). GTDB lineage: Bacteria > Cyanobacteriota > Cyanobacteriia > Elainellales > Elainellaceae > Drouetiella. Next base: position 39,251 of record JACQYI010000027.1, read on the forward strand.
CTGTATTGACACCTTGAGCAATATCAGCAGACTGTTCATCGATCGCCAACAGCACAGCACAGCTATTAGCTGAAAATCCATTGTCAGAATCGGTATATCCAATTTCTGCAATTTTTTTTCGGACTAAATTGACAAAATTGACTTGTGCTGAGGAGGTGATTTCTCCAGTCACTAGCACTAGACCCGTATTAACCACAACTTCGGCCGCCACGCGGCTGCTCGGATCGAGTGCTAGCAAAGTATCGAGAATCGTATCTGAAATCTGGTCACAAATTTTGTCTGGATGACCTTCGGTAACGGATTCGGATGTAAAAAGATAACGGCGAGCCAAGGAAATAACCTCGTTTTATTCTAGACGGCTGAAATCAATAGAACTTCCTGCACAATACATTGCTGCACATCCAAATCGTTTCTTCTAGAGAGTTTGGTATGTGTCTAAAGAAGCTCGTTATAAAAGTGCGACTAGTTCTGGAGAATATCACACTTCTAATTTGTTTGAGAGAAATCAAACCGATAAGGCGCTCTAAATTGTATGCAGAGTTACATGAATAGCGGTATCAGCTACCGCATCTTTAGGGCAAGTGTCCTTTTAAGAATAATATTTAGCTCAAGCAAAATTGTAGTAATGGGTCAAACAGCCATTTATTTTTTGAAAGGAATGCGTCCTGTCCTCTTTAAACCATAGATTAGGATGCAGGACTCGTCTGGGCAATCATAAATATTGTTATATAGCTGTAGACGCCAAAAACATCCTAAGTAACGTCCTAAGTAAAGTGGCTACGGCTATAGAAGAATTTCTATTTGACTGAGTTGTTCAATCAAAACATCTGCATGGCTTAGGCTAACGGCCCCGCTCCAGCCTCCTGTAAACCCAATACAGCCAAGCGCTGTTAAGTTATGCGCCACCTCAACATCTGTTTGAGCATCACCCACAACGAGAACTTGCTTAGGCTCCACTTCTAAAAGAGATAAGACTTTGTGCAACAGTCTAGGATCGGCTTTATGGCTATAACCATCTACGCCTAGTTGAATTGGGACATAGGAATCCAGTTGGTAAGTTTGAAGAAACCTTTGAACTTGGTGCGTGCTGTCAGACGACAGAACTGCAATTTTTAAGTCATGGGCAGCTAAAGTCTTTAAAAGTTCTAAAACCCCGGCAATAGGTGGAGTCTGCTGGGCTTTATCAGGCAGATACTTATCTGCTTCTGCAAAGGCAGAACGACTTAGGGTTAATGAATCAACCCAGCCTCGCCCGGTTTCGGCAATGTAGGCCGCCGCCGCAATTTCATTGTCTTGGCGAGTGCCAACCGCCATTAATCCAGCAGGATTAATCCGCTCGCCTTCTACACCAAAGGCCATCAGCAATGGCTCTTGAACACCAGGCACTTGCGCATCAATAAGACGCGATCGCCGCTGAGCTAAATTTCGCAAAAAAGCTTCAGAATTTGCCAATGTTCCGTCTTTGTCAAACAGGATGGCTTTGACATCGCTAAATGAGGTGTCTTTACAGCGAACAGTTACCAAAGTTTAAGTTTCCTCTGTGCATTTTTTGCCGTCGAAACTGATTACCTTAAGGTTCATGAAAAAGGAGGAGCCTTCTCCTCCTTCAGCCTTGAATATCCTCTAGCCTTGAACATTTACGTATGAGAACTTTCTGGGAGTTGGTATCTCTCAGATCTGCCTATAACCAGGAGGTGACACAGTTAAATTGCTCCCGCCATAGACATTTCCCAAAGAGAGGGGGCTTTCGGACAGTCCAATACCCCTTCTTTTTGAGAGAAAACTAGGATGAGAGCAATTTAAGAAGCTTGCACATTGCGCTAAGCCATGCTTTTACTCGTAGAATTCTCTATCCACAAAAACATGGCTCTGGTCTATGCTGGCTCAGATTCGTCCACTTCGAGCGGCACCTCTGCTTCTTCCATAGCGCTAGGCAGATCTTCAAGCAACTCATCATCCAGAATCTCTTCCTCTACCGCTGCTTTTGGCTGCGACTGTTGCAGCATCCGTTCCCGGTACTTCGCAGCCATCTCCTCAGCCTTGTCATAAACAATCTGCGGATTCTTCACCATGTCGCCAGGTTCAGGTTCGAGTTGCTTGGTAGACAAAGAAATTCGTCCACGCTCAGCATCTAGATCAATAATCATCACTTTGACTTCATCGTTCACATTGAAAACGCTGTGGGGCGTATCAATATGATCATGAGAAATCTCAGAAATATGAAGTAGACCACTCACACCGCCGATATCGATAAAAGCACCGTAGGGCTTGAGACCTCGTACCGTACCGATAACAACTTCACCTACTTCTAAGCGATTCATCTTACGCTCAACCAGCGCCCGACGATGGCTTAAGACTAATCGGTTGCGGTCCTCATCCACCTCTAAGAATTTCAGCGGTAGTTCTTCCCCAACCAAATCTTCCTTAGGCTTCCGAGTACTAATGTGAGAGCCAGGAATAAAGCCTCTCAAACCTTCAATCCGCACAAGCGCACCGCCGCGATTTGTGGCGAATACAGCAGAGCGCACAGTGGCATCTTCAGCTTGCAGTTGCCGCACTCGTTCCCAAGCGCGCATGTACTCGATCCGGCGAATAGATAGCGTTAGCTGTCCATCCTCGTTCTCATCAGTCAAGATGAAGAACTCACGGGTTTCATTAGACTGAAGTACTTCTTCAGGGGTATCTATCCGGTTGATCGACATCTCTTGGATAGGGATGTAAGCGGCTGTCTTAGCACCAATGTCAATCAGAGCGCCCCTCGGCTCAATGCTAAACACCGTCCCAGCTACAATGTCTCCAGGACTAAAGTGGTAGTCATATTTGTCGAGGAGAGCGGCAAAATCTTCGTGGGTAAAACCAATATCTGTTAATTCCTGATTGACCATGCGATGTGTTTCCTAGTGGCGATCTCCGTAGTAGTAGTTGTCAATTTCGGCGCGTGACCCCTGCGAACTCGATAGCACGCAGCCCCGCACGACTAATTGCATCAATGCTGCCTGAGAAAATTTGAGCCTTACTAAATCTTCAGACCCTAGAGGAACCATGATAACTCAATTTTGTTCGCAATCAAATCCTCTCTTGAGAGAGGAATAGGCCAAAAACCTAATTCGTTCAAATTTACTGACGTAACTTGAGAGAATAAGAACTTAAAGATAATGCGCTCTGGGTAAAACGAGTCAGAACAACTCTATGTGATAAGTATGATTTTTAAAGTGTCTATCTAGAAACGCTTAGAGGTGCCGTGGCAATGCGATTTTCTGATCCCACAGGAGCGTTCTCTACTTGCTCTGTCGATTCTTTGAGGTGATCCAAGGTTTCGACAAAATCTCGGATGCCCCGAAACTGCTTGTAAACTGAAGCAAAACGAATATAAGCAACTTCATTTAAAGTGCGCAGGTACTTCAGCACAAGTTCACCAATTTCAATACTAGAAACTTCTCGAACTGCGCGCTGCTGAAGTTCAACCTCAATTTCATCAACAATATTTTCTAGTTGCACAGGCGATGTGCCCGTTTTCTCGCAGGCTCTTACTAGGCCACGCAAAACTTTTGAGCGATCGAATGACTCTCTATCGCCGCTTCGCTTAATGACAACGATGGGCACAAACTCAATTCGTTCATAGGTCGTGAAGCGATGCGTACATTGCAGGCACTCTCTCCGCCGCCGCACACTATGACCAGACTCGGCTGAACGCGACTCCAAAACCCGGTTATCTGGACATTGGCAGACTGGACAGCGCATACATTAACACCCTCCGGGGGAAAAACATGCTCGATAAAAAACTGTGCCCAACTCAGCACAGGACTCACGCCTACCATCATACTGCAATTGAGGATTGCAATTCAAAGAGGCGATCGCTCAATCGCCGTAGAATCCAATGAGCAGCTCTCTCAAAAAAGTTCTTAGTCTTAATTTTGTAAGCAGCCTAATTACAAGGTTCAAGTTTGCAAGGTTCATGGGCGACTAGAAGAATAACAAAAATAGGTCTAGTAATGGCACTACCACTACCAGACCTATTCTTAGAACTTCGGGAAGCGCAGAACGCACCCTCAAAGCTTCATTTACCCTCTACCAAAATTAATCTTTAGTGATACGAGGGGGTTCGCGGAAGGCGATCGCGAAGAATAAAACACCAAGTGCTAGCGTCAATACCAGAATGTAAGCAACAGCTTCCATAATCAGAAATCCTCAAGGGCGAATATGAACGTTTTTCTGAACCCTTTAACCTAATCCAGCCATGTGAAACGGTGAAGAACAGAGCCTATCCCATTTACACATCTCGTGAACCAAGGCTGAGTGGATAGGTGTTAAAGAGAGAGCTAGTTAATATCGCCATCTGTGGGGACGATCGCCAGTCCTCTCTCAACACCTAGCGTAACCTAGATCGCCTCTTTGCGCCGAGTGGTCTTGTCTCCCAACTTTTGGAAGTAGCCCCACTCTACTTGCTCTTCAGAGAGATCAGGGTCAATCCCAGCAAACACATCTCTGAACAGCGTCCGAGAGCCATGCCAAATATGACCAAAGAAGAACAGCAGCGCAAAACAAGCATGTCCAAACGTGAACCAACCGCGAGGGCTGGTGCGGAAAACCCCGTCTGAGCCTAGAGTCTCGCGATCGAACTCAAACGCTTCACCCAGCTGAGCCTTACGCGCAAAACGCTTGACAATAGCCGGATCTTTGAAGACCTGACCATCTAGCTTGCCGCCATACAGACTTGCCGTAACGCCAGCTTGCTCAAAGCTGTACTTAGATTCTGCGCGGCGGAAGGGAATATCTGCCCGAACAATACCGTCGCCATCAACCAAGACAACAGGGAAAGTTTCAAAGAAGTTAGGCATCCGACGAACCGAAAGCTCTCGTCCATCAGAGTCTTTGAACACCACATGCCCATCCCAGTCTTGAGCAATACCATCGCCCTTAACCATTGGCCCTGTTCGGAACAAGCCACCCTTAGCAGGGTTGTTGCCAATATAGTCATAGAAGGCAAGCTTCTCAGGAATTGCAGACCAAGCTTCAGAAAGGCTAGCGCCATCTGCCAAGCTTGCCTGAACCCGCCGAGTGATCTCTTTCTGGTAGTAGCCGCTATCCCATTGGTAGCGGGTTGGCCCAAACAACTCTACAGGCGTTTCTGCACAGCCATACCACATGGTTCCAGCTACCACGAAGGCAGCAAAGAAGACCGCAGCAATACTACTGGACAAAACCGTTTCGATATTCCCCATCCGCAAAGCGCGATAGAGGCGCTCAGGAGGACGAACCGTAAGGTGAAACAAACCTGCAATGATGCCAACAATACCCGCAGCAATGTGGTGTGCTACGATGCCGCCTGGATTGAACGGATCAAAACCTTCAGGCCCCCATGCTGGCGCGACAGGTTCGACGTGACCTGTTAGACCGTAGGGGTCAGACACCCACATCCCTGGCCCAAACACACCCGTCAGGTGGAATGCGCCAAACCCAAAGCAGAGTAAACCTGATAAAAACAGGTGAATTCCAAACATCTTGGGCAAATCAAGAGCAGGTTCGCCCGTGCGGGGATCTCTGAACAGCTCTAGATCCCAGTAAACCCAATGCCAGCAGGCTGCCAAAAACAGCAGACCCGACAGGACGATCTGAGCAGCAGCAACGCCTTCAAACGACCAAAAACCAGGGTTAACCCCTGTTGCGCCCGTAACGCTCCAGCCAGCCCAAGAATCGGTTACACCAAGACGAGCCATGAAGGGCATGACAAACATGCCCTGCCGCCACATTGGATTCAAAACTGGGTCACTAGGATCAAAGATGGCCAACTCATAGAGTGCCATTGACCCAGCCCAACCCGACACCAGAGCAGTATGCATCAGATGCACAGAGATCAGCCGCCCTGGATCATTTAGGACGACTGTATGTACGCGATACCAGGGTAGTCCCATCGACTACGCTCCTCCTAAACGAATAAATTTCAACGATTCCTTCAGCCTTTTATTAAGGTGCCTAATACTGGTTAGACTACCAGATCAAGGAGCACCGTATCCTATGCGATCGCTCAACATCAAACTGCCTCCTTATCTTCATGAGCGACTTGGATGAGGTCGGAAAACCGAACCTTGTGCAGTTTGGCTGTAAGCTTGTAAAAATGAAAGTGTATAAAGAAGTGTAACTAGTGTGAGAGGCGATTGCAAGCACTATGCAGACAGGCTCTAAGGAAGATTCTCAACGAGGCTCAGAACCCGAACTTGACCAGCCAACCGAACAGAGGGCTGAACAGACGGTCGAGCCATCTACAACCGAGTCCCAAGTGAAATCAATGCCCTGTATTACGTTTGTTAAAGAAGATAAAGTGGCATTTGCAGCAGAAGGAGCGAATCTCCGGTTCAAAGCTTTAGAAAACGGTATCGATCTGTACACGTTCATGGGCAAAATGATGACCTGTGGCGGTTACGGTCAATGTGGCACCTGCGTTGTCGAAATTGTTGAAGGTATGCAGAACCTCTCTCCCAGAACTGAAGTAGAGGATCGTAAACTTCGGAAGAAGCCCGACAACTACCGCCTGGCTTGTCAGGCTTTAGTGCATGGAGCCGTAAGCGTAGTTACAAAACCAGGGAAGTAGGTTAGGTTACTCGTTTTGATCCAAGTTGAGATGTATTCTTAATCTTGGAAGTATTTTTGAATCCATTTCGGCAATTCAGTTATGCGAGGCTGGGTCTAATGCAAGTTAATGATTTGGGATTTGTTGCTACTATTCTGTTTGTTTTGGTTCCCTCAGTTTTTCTGTTAATTCTTTACATTCAGACTGCTAGCCGCGATGGGACAAAATCCTAGTTTTCTGAATGCGAAAACTAAATTAAAGAAAAGCGTTAGGAAGATTCTTAACGCTTTTTCTTTTTATACGAAATTTTATCTATTGTCATTATGTTGAGAAAAATTAAGATATGTGGCGCTGCTAGTTTTAGAGATATTTTTTGCAGGGTGCTCTGTGCCCCTTAAAGCCTGATTTCCCGCCAGCAATACCCGATATTTCTGTAAGGTTGTTCGCCCACCCAAACGCTCTTAAATGAGGCGATCATCTGGGCAGCGGTGTCTGTAAATTTTAGAAAAACAAAGGGGTAGAGAGACTCTACCCCAACAAACCGCATATGGAAATTGAAATTAAACCAAGCTATCGCTTGTGTGGGCTTGCTGAATTAGAGGATAGTTTTTATGAGAAGGAAGATCCGTCCCTTCTATAAAAATTTGTCCCCCAGATCTAACAGTGCCCTTTGAGTTTTACGCAGTAGCATAGTCCACTGCATGAAAAGTTTGGTTCCCAGGAGATTCAAGGGTCTTGGAGAAACCCTTGAACATCCATTGGTAAAGCCTAGAGCTAAAACGCTGCCACAACTCAATTAAGAGTCGTAGGTTTTCTTGCCCGTAAACTTGACCGCAGCCGGTTCGGGGTTGCTGCCAATGTTGCGTGCAATTGCGTTCACCTTTTCGCGTCCAGCGTTCACCTTTTCAGGGAAAACGCCATCTGCTGGATGCAAGTACTGGGTTTCGCCACTGGGGTAAACCCGATAAATCTTGAAATCCTCAATTCTGGGCTTAAACTTGGTGCGCAACTGCCCACCTAGAGCCAAACACTGCTCTTTGCGAGCCAGATACAGCAGGTTTTCACCTTGCCGCATAATAGCTGCGCCGCCTGTAGGCATTTCAAACACCTGTTCCTTAGAACTGGTCCAGGTAATCGCGTACTTTTCTTCTTCGTCGGCTTTGCTGAGGAGTCCGCCAGTGCTACCGCCAAACAAGGGAGTTTGTCCAGTAAGAGTTTCTGCCATGGATTTTTCTCTGAACATTTTTCAGGAATCCTATCATCGCGGCTGACCCTCTATCTCGACTTTGCCATGAACTGTAACAGTTCTTTGTGAACAGTTTTTTACTGGGTAATCTCAGCGGTGTGCGTTGAGGCACAAAGACTTGACAGAGTAGACCAAGCACCCTGCAAACCTTTGTCTTAAATAAATTTGCCCTTAGTTTCGCAGAAGCGATCGCCTGCTCACTCGAAGTAAGGCATGAGCTGTAACGAGCCTAACCCCAACTCTTTAGCAGAAATTGACCGAGCTTCAAACAGCGCCAGCATGTCGGTAAATTCAGGATTTCCTTTCGATGCACCTGTAAATCCTTTGGCGATGACAAGACCGCAGTATCCTTTGATTTTTTTGCAGCGCTGATCCCACTTCTTGCGTGCCTGGATATGCACTGGATCGGCCTCTAAAAACTCTCCAAACAGGTGCATTTCGCCGTTTTCGGTTTGTAAGATACCGAGGTCGTAGCGATCGCCCGATATGGGGTCTTCACCGGGGTTAAAGCAAATTGCCTTAAGCCCACCCGAAGCTTTGAGCGCATCAATCAGGGTTAAGGCTTTGGGGCGAGAGGTTTGAATCAAAATCACCGGAAAGCCATCGCTGCCTTTAGAAAAATCTACGTTTAAATTTTGATAAAACTTAACGCTAGTTCGCAAGATATCCAAGGTATCCCAAGGCATGGCCCCCAGGCTATAAAAGGAATTTCCAGGAATCAAGTCGTTCCGGAGGACGGGCGTGGGTTCCATTGCCCAGCCCTCTTCAGCGTCGGACTCAGCCGACATTTCAAATAACTCCTCGGCGATTGCCGGTAGAGTGCTGACCTTAACGGAAATTTTCTGCGCTGCTTCCTTGGGGTCAGGAATGCGATAGCGGCTTTGCACCAGGGGAAAATCTGAGGCAAGTTTAGCAAGGTGCTGTCGAAAGAAGCGGTGCAGAGCATCGAGAGCCACTAGAACGACACGAGCTTCTTCTTCGTAAAGAACAGGCCGCATTCCCTCTAGGGGGTGCAAGTTACCGAAGGCAGGGCGCACCCCCGTTTCAGCATAGAAGGTAGAAAATTCTTCGTCGCGATCGTCGTCCTCCTGCCATTCTTCATCATCTTGATCAAAGGTGACAAATAGACAGTCTTGCTCTAAAAAAGCAGATTCTAAGTCTTCAGTTTCTTCTCCGGCCAATAGAACCTGCTGCCGAAACTTTTTGAGCGACTCAAGAGAGCGATACATGAGCAATCCATACTCCACCCCTAGCATCCCTAAAATCGAGACATAGAGGGTGCCAACATCGCCATAATTTAGCTCCAGGGAGATGATCTTTTCTTCGTCTAGCGTTTCCCAAGGGGCGTCTTGCCAAATTTGCCGAGTAATCGCTTCCATAGGCTGAACGAACTCTTCCGGTAGCTCAGGCGGGCGAGACTGCATCATGCCCTGTAAGCCATCAAAGAATTCGTCAATTAAGGGGAGTTCAGGGGCATATTCCACCACAATGTCAAGATCTTGTAAGACGCCGCGTAGGAAAAATTGCAGCTCTCGGTCGCGCACAATAATCTTCTGCGGTCGGGCAGGCATAGCCGAGCCGTGAGGAAATTCCATCGCTTGCAGCAAGGTTCTAACGATCGCCTCTTGCCCTGCATCCTCAGGTGCCATATCCATTGCTCGGACAATTCCCTCGGTTCCGTCCATCCAAAGAATGCATTGACCGCGATCGCTGAGCTGAGGTTCAATGCTGAGGATAGAGCTAGAACCCAAGCTGCGGCAGTCTCCCTCCCAAACACTGGGAACCTGATGCAATTTCTTGAGCCGACGACGGGTAGTGCCTCTGAGAGCAGTCATAGATAAAACCAGAGCTAGAATGAGTAGAGGAATGGCAGCGTTAAGCGCCTCAGAAGGATTCGGCGGGTGGCTTGCGCCCAACGCTGCCGCTAAAAATCTTAATGTGCAGATGCGGTGATTCTATTGATGCTAATGCAATCCTGACGGCTTGAGGATAAAACCTCAGGATGAATCCGTTACTATCAGAGTAGAGACAAGCCAAATATTGGGAGTTTTGAACAGATGACACAGGCAACTCAACCGCAACAGCGTGGGATTTTGATGTCTGATGCCGCCTTGCGCCATGTCTTAGCGCTACGAGATAAGCAAGGCAAAGATTTGTGTCTACGTGTAGGCGTGCGGCAGGGGGGTTGCTCAGGCATGTCTTACATGATGGACTTTGAAGATGCTAGCAATATTCGAGAAACCGATGAGGTTTACGACTATGAAGGTTTCAAAGTGATTTGCGATCCAAAGAGCATGCTTTATCTCTATGGCTTGATGCTGGACTACAGCGATGCCCTGATTGGGGGTGGCTTTCAGTTTACCAATCCCAATGCCAGCCAGACCTGCGGCTGTGGTAAGTCATTCTCGTAAAACGGCCTCATAGAACCGCCTCATAGAACTGCGCTTGTAGCTTCAATGAGTTGGCTGAGTTGAGGTTGGGATCTAACTCCTAGAGTAGGATTTTGTGGCGTGCCACAAAATCCTCTTTTGTTTGTTGCTCCTTTTTAATTCGTGAATTACAGCCATCACTACTTAGGGCTTTTTTATGGATGTACCCCACACGCCCACAAAAATGTTCCCGTCCTACCCCTTGGGACTCTAGCTCTAAATTTGAGATCCCCATCAGGAGAGCTGCATTTGGGTGCTGCATCTACGGTACTCTAGTAAACCGTGACATTCTTTATCAATGACTATCTTTATCAATGACTATGCCTGAAGAGATTTCGGTTGAGGATTTGTTTGACCAAGGCTTAGAGCGATATAAAGCAGGCGAGTCAGTGGAGACTCTGCTGCCTGTTTTTAAGGAAGTCTGCGATCGCGCTCCCAAGACCAGTTCGGCATGGACTTGCTTAGCATGGCTTTATCTATTGGCGGACAAGCCTAGTCAGGCTCTTAAGGCAGCTCAGAAAGCCGTGAAGCTGAATCCTCAAGACCCTCAAGCTCGGGTGAATTTGGCGATCGCCATGCTAGAAACCGATCAAAAAGGCGTGCGGCAGCATGTAGAGTTGGCGGGTCAAATTATTATGGTGTCTTCCGAGCTAAATGATGAGCTGAAGGAAAACTTTAAAGAAGGATTAAGCAGAAAGCCGGATTGGAAGAGCTTAAACCGGGTTAAAGCATGGCTTTTTGACGCCGAGTAACGTAAAACTTCACACTTTACAGTCTTTCTTTTGCAAGAGGAAACTCTGGCTCAATGCCTTAGGGGTTGATGCTGTTGAAGCACAGGTTCTCTCCTCTACAGTTTGCGATCGTGTTTTTTTATGTATCCTATCTAACTATTTCGCAAATATTTTTAATAGAGAAATCAGAAAGCGAGTGATAAGATTTGGTGAAGTTAGAGATTAGCTATGCTCATAGCTGATTTTTCATCACCCATTTTAATACTCAAGGAGCTGGCTTCCATGCAAGGTAACACCGTTGATGTCAAACCAGACACTCGCAACCACAAGGGCTTTTTCATTGATCAAGGGGAATACAAATTCATGGGCATTGATCAGTCCGGTTGGGCCCTGATTTGCGTCGATGACGTGTCTTGCCACTACGTAGATCCAGATAATTTAGAAAACATTGAAGAATTAGTAGGGAGCTAGTTTGACTTGTTTTTCTACTAATTTTAAGCAACAGATTTTAAGCAATTTTCGCTTTCGCTATGGCTGTTCCTGTTGAGGGTGCAGCCGTATTTTTTTGGTAATCTAGAAGCAATCAGAAATTACACACAACTCATGCTCTCTACGGTTCAGCCCTATGAAGGATAAATTTTTAGAGTGGCTAAATCTTGCTTTAATGGCAAATTTATTCCTAGTTTTGTTCAGTTTTTTTTGGCTGGCGATCGCAGTTGTGGGTCACTCCTTTGGCATTTCACTGGGACTCGATCTCTGGTATAAACTTTGGGAGCCTGTATTTACGCCAGCTATTGGCATTTTGATGGCGGGCGCTCTTTTAAGCGGTGTGGCAAGTTGGGTCAAAAAACGTTTAGATGCTCGACAGCCTCAACCCTAAGGTATGCCATTTGAGGCTTAAAGTCCTTGCGTAGAAACTCAGTTAGGTTGTTAAGTTTTTTGAAACGTAACCTCCCACAGCCTTTGTCTTCGCCTGCATAAGTCAAGAATCGGGATCAGAAATTTTTAAGTAGGCAGCGTATGGTATTTCCTTTGCTAAAAACAGTGCGCTCTAGCACGTCATTCATCCGCCAATGGTTTGAACCTAAGAGCTTGGCACTCATCGTGAGTTTTCCTGTCGCTCTAATGGCTTTTGAGGGCAACATTTTCTCAGGGAAAATGCCACCGAACGGTGCTCTCGCCCAAATTAATCCCAACCCTGAGATTTTTGGTGAGCCACCATTTAATCGCTCTCCCCGCCCCCGGACGCCTGTTGATGCGACTACAGCACCTTCTAGTACTGACGACCCTACGTTAATTCCAGACGAAACCATCACGCCTGTTCAGGGTCAGGTCAGCATTCGATTTGTGAATTTGACAGGGGCAGAGATTGCTTACCAAGTGATCGACGTAACGGAGTATCGAACATTGGCAGGGCGGGCAGAAATGATGCTGCAAAACCTTGATGTTCCCACCACTCTGACATTTCGCCGCCAAGATAATGGATTTTTGCTCGTCAAGTTAGAGGCAAAGCCGACTGAAGCAGGCGTTCTCACGGTCACCGTTCGAGAAACTCCAAATTTTGGAAGCGATCGAACCTCGATTTACATTGATCCTGCTGGGGAGGTTTATCTCAATTAGCAGGCTGTCTCCTTCGTCATTCAGTAGCCCTCAAAAGAGGATGACTTGAATACCTTCAGCCTTAATTAGAGATAATCCACAATGTGATAACCCACATGTGGCAAACCTACAGCGTGACTGCAACCCTTACGTTTCAGCTCCAGAGCCTACCTTAAGGCATCCTGATAGGACGAGAGCATTTTTGTGGGTATACGGAGCGCGCCCACAAAAATGTCCCTTTAGGGGAGGCCTCCTATGTAAAGCCCTGACTTTGCCGAAGCGATGAGTAATTAGAAGATATTAGTAATTAACAGTGCCACCTGTGGCTTTTCAAGGGCGATGGCTCGTGCTGACTGGCCTATCCAGGTAGCGAAGGTTTGCTAGTCTGCATCGAGATACAGGCTTAACTTTGGGTAGCTCAAGACAAAATCAATCTCTTTGAAGGGGCTATAGAAGGAGGCAATGAACTGCTGTAAGTCGTGAAAGGCTGCTGAAGGGGAACGCTCAGCCGATGCCGAAGTGCTGTTATTCGACCTAGCGTAGGCTCTTTGCTGTGGCAGGCTTCTTCGCTCTAATAGACTCTTAGCTCTAGCACAGCCTAGAAGAAGTGAGGCTCTGTCGAGGGTTGTCTCCTAACTTAAGACTTTCTAAAATCTTGGCCTCTACCTGTATCCTATATACTGTCGATCGCCATGATGAGCCTTCATAATGCACCTTAAAGTTCGACCCAATATTCTATGCCCGTTTTCAACAACGACGCTTTTGGAGGCTAGCTCAAGATTTCATGACATGTACCGTAATTTCAAGTTGCGATCGACTCATTTGGCAATCTGGCTTTGACAATCTGGCTTTGGATAAAAATGCGATCGCTCCATAGATTGCAGATTTTTGTTGATAGAGTTTTTCACAGTTGAAACCTGATGTAAGCCTTATCGAAAATGTAGAACGGGATTTGATACTACACCATCAGTTTTCATAAATCAATTGAGTTTTTTGTACTATATTCTTTGTACTATTAGCATTTAGCAGAACGCTCCTGAAGGCATAGGCTGGGCGGAATTGCTCCACATCTCTGTTAACTAGCTCAAGGAATTATTAAGAAAATAAGTAGCTAATTTAATCTTCTTAACTTCTGTCAATTTCAAAAAAGACGTGTTATAAGGATGGGGAACGGACAAGCAGTTAGTTCGATGTTGCTTCAAGGCACTATCATCGACTGGCTGGAGTTAAGATCTTTACCTGTTGAACTCCTAGATCATTTAGAAAGATATAAGCTAGGTTGCTTCAAATGGGTAAGGGCAAAGGACTCTAGAGCTGTTGTTTTCTATCAGTTACGTACTGATATAACCCTTCACAGCCACTTGCTTTTCTAAGCTGGCGAAATCTTGGACTGGCGGCCTTAAGGCTCGATGTTCAATAGATTTTAGTCTTCACAGTTGATAGTTAAATTCAACGGCAAGGCAGCTAGATTAGGAGCAGATTGTGCGATCGCCCACTCCAGAATTTCTGGACAATTCCCCTACAGGAGGCTCCAGTAGTGAAGAGATATCTTCAGCTATTGGCCAGTCTCTTTAGCAGAGCCAGAGGATTTGAGTGCGGTGAGATTAATCTAATTGATCGCCATATTTTGGTGATCGAAACGATCGTGCGGCTTTGTTTTTTAGCTCGTAAACCTAACACATTTGAGGAGTTCTTATGCATTATTTATTAGTTGATACACGGCAGAGACCGCTGGGCACCATGAACAGCGATAAGGTTTATTCTGTGGGTGACACCTTGCAAAATCATGATGACCAAGGATATACCGTGATTGGATTGAACGGGTTCAAACAGCTCTCTCAAACCCAGTCTTTGACGGTAATTCCCCTTAAGGCTGCGATCGGTAGCTAACTTGTAGATGCAAGTTGCCAAGCCCTCTACGAAACGGCTTGGCTCAGGCAACTGGCTCATACAGTTAGAAATGACTGCAAATTAGAATCAAATTGATTGCAGGCTGCATTAGATCTCTTTTAGGGGTTAAACCTTTGAAGAAGATCAATGCAGCCTATTTTCAATGGCCCTCTTGCCTGAATTGTTACACGACTTCAAAAAAGCATTGATGCCAGCAGGTTAATGCTCAAATATATTTTGATATTGCATCAGATCTAGCGCGACTAACGTGGGGAGACAGGCAAAACACTGTTGCGCTAAATCCCATCGCTCTTCTCGCTTCAACATATCTATGAGCTTTAAGCGGGCGCTGAGCAGGTATCGCACATCATTTGCTGCATAGCGAAGCTGCTCGTTCGATAAGCTAGAGGCATTTCCCCAGTCAGAACTCTGGGCAGTCTTATCTAGCTCTACCTGCTCTAGCTCTTGTATCAAGTCTTTTAGCCCATGCTTAGGGCTGTAGGTGCGCGCTAGCTTGCTAGCAATCTTTGTGCAAAAGACGGGCTGCACCCGAATATCCAGATAGTATTGCAAGGTTGCCAGGTCAAAACGGGCAAAATGGAAAACTTTGGGAATGGTGCTAGCCTCTAGGAGCCGCTTGAGCAACGGAGCTTCCGTTTGCCGTTGAGCCACTCGCACGACGGTTACTCTGCCCTCAGGGTCACAGAGCTGCACCAAGCAGAGGCGATCGCGCTGCGGCACCAGCCCCATTGTTTCTGTATCTACGGCGATCGCCCCTGCCTGCAAGTATTCTTCTAAGCTCTCATTCGAGAGATCGCGATCGTACACCTGAAAATCTTTCAATATTGACATCTGATTTCTAAAGCCTTGATTTTAGAGCTGAATGCCCGATGCCAATGCCCGATACACAGGCTCGATACACAGGCTCGATACATAGGGCTTGATCAGATTAGCGCTGAATAAAGATCTGAGTAAAGTACCATTCGCCCTGAGCATTTTGGGCTACACCAATTCCGGTTAGGTTATAGTTGCCCTCAATATTCTGGCGATGCCCTGTGCTTTTGACCCAGCCCTCTACGGCTTGGCGATCGGGGGTATCATATCCCATGTTGTAGGCCACATTTTCTGCTGCACTACGGTAAGAAATAGACTCGCCAATGGCAGACACTCTAGCGTTGAAACCCTCATGGCTTAGGGCACGGCTTTTTGCCATGTTCTGGCTGTGCTGACGCGCTTGCTGAGCAATTGTGGAATTGGAGCTGAGCAAAGGCAGGCCATTCTGTTGGCGATACTGATTAATTTGCTGAAAGATTGCGTCCTCCAACGCAGCCTCCGAGCCTTCAATGTTCTGCGCTACCACAGAATTGTTGGCTCGATGGAGGGTGCTAGATGGATTAGAGCTGTTGGATGAATTGAGGCTGTTGGATGAATTGAGGCTATTAGCTGGATGACGCATCCCCACCTCCTCTAGCAATCCTTGAACCGCAGAAAGGGGCTGAAGGGGCTGAATAGATTGGGGCATGAGCAAGAATGCTGAAGTCCATGCAGCTGCAGTTAGCCAATGATTAAGCATCACAAAAAACATCTCCTATCTGAGTGCGACATCTTTTAGGGTAGTCACGATAGGTTGAGGCTGGGTGTAATCTCGATCAATGACGCGATCGCTGCAATATGCTCTTTACCAATCCCCAAATTAGCTCTGCTCAGGCATCATATCTAGAGCCTTAATCACCGTTTGAACATCTTTGTCACCCCGTCCCGAACAGTTGATCACAATGCGAGGACTGCCTTCTAGCTGAGGACAAAGAACTTCTAAATATGCGATCGCGTGGGCTGTTTCCAAGGCTGGAATAATGCCTTCTAGACGCGAGAGCTGCTGCAAGCCTTCTAAAGCTTGGCGATCGGTAATGCTGTAATACTCTGCCCGACCCGAATCTTTCAAAAAGCTGTGTTCTGGCCCTACGCCAGGGTAGTCCAATCCAGCGCTAATAGAATAGGGTTCGATCACTTGGCCGTCTTGATCTTGCAGCAGGTAGCTCATAGCACCATGCAAAACCCCAACTCGCCCTCGCGTTAGCGTAGCCGCATGCTTTTCGGAATCTGCGCCTTCACCCGCAGCCTCAATGCCAATCATCCGAACATGGGCTTCTTCTATAAACTCATGAAATAGCCCCATAGCATTAGAACCGCCGCCAACGCAGGCCAATAGAATATCGGGTAAGCCACCCCACTTTTCTTGACATTGCGATCGCGTTTCTTGCCCAATGACCGCTTGAAAGTCTCGCACAATCATGGGATAAGGATGTGGCCCTGCTACCGACCCCAGAATGTAGTGGGTCGTTTCCACGTTAGTCACCCAATCTCGAATGGCTTCTGAGGTCGCATCCTTTAGGGTGCCCGTCCCTGCCGCTACAGGGCGCACCTCTGCCCCCATGAGCCGCATCCGAAACACATTGAGCGCCTGCCGATCCATGTCGTGAACACCCATGTAAATAATGCACTCTAGCCCAAACCGAGCACAAACCGTTGCGGTGGCTACGCCATGCTGTCCGGCTCCAGTTTCAGCGATGATGCGGCGTTTGCCCATGCGCTTAGCCAGCAGCACTTGTCCTAAAGCATTGTTAATCTTGTGTGCCCCAGTATGGTTCAGGTCTTCCCGCTTTAGATAAATTTGTGCGCCTGTTCCGTCTGGGCGGGCAAAGTGCTGGGTCAAGCGCTCAGCAAAGTAGAGAGGGGTCGCTCTGCCCACATAGTCTTTGAGCAAGCCTTGCAGCTCTTGCTGAAATTCTGGATCGTTGCGATATTGATAGAAAGCTGCTTCCAATTCGCTCAAAGCTGGCATCAAAGTTTCGGGAACGTACTTGCCGCCAAACTTGCCAAAGCGACCCAGGGCATCGGGGCGTTGGGCGGTTTGGGATTCAGAAGCAGAAGAGCCGAGGGTGAGGGGGGTGAGAGTCACAGCAAATCAGAGGGGATAGTAGAGTAGTCCCTATTATAAAGAGTCCAAGCGGTGCAAATCCTTAAAAGACAGATTGCTTCCTCTGTTTCAACCCTAGGTTGACCTTCAAATGTCTACTTCTAACCGTAAAAATTCTCCTCAAAATAAAGCGATCGCTCGTGTGGTCTATTCCGAATTTGGCAGTGCTGCCACCCAAAATTCTGAAGCTCTAGAACGACCGATCGCAGAACTCCCGCCCAACCAGCAAAATCTGCGTGTCCAGGCTTCTCGCAAGGGGCGCAAAGGCAAAACCGTGACCGTTATCACCGGATTTCAGGCAAAACCTGAAACGCTAGCAGATTTACTCAAACAGCTCAAGGCGCAGTGTGGTGCAGGGGGAACCCTGAAAGACAATGAAATCGAAATCCAGGGCGATCATGGCCAGAAGCTGGTACAAATTCTAATTCAGATGGGCTACAAGGCAAAGGTAAGCGGCGGTTGAAGGCCAAGCATTAAACTCCCACCTCTTCCAGCACCTTTTGCATCTCTTCCCACGTTAGCCCCTGCTGAAGATACCGAATATTATTGGGCTGGTAGGGAGCTACTAGCCGATCGATCGCCACAATCTTAGCCTCATCGGGCAGCATGGGCACATCTGGGTCAAAAGCCGTAGATCGCACCAGCGAACTAGAAAAGCCCTTGAAAATCACCAACTCATCCAGTTCACCCGCAATTTCTGCGGTGACGAGAAGGACTTCTTGAGGACGCTTCAGCGTATATTGCTCTAAACGAAAGGCGATCGGGTGATTCACAGCCGTTATTTTCTCCCTGATGATCCTCATCAATTTTATGGGGCAGGCAGATTTATGGGGCAGGCTCTGCGCTCTTGCGACAAAATTTAGGGCTACCTAAAGCATTCTTCTAATACAGTCTTCTAATACAGTTCAAGCTGCTCTAACCGTTGAAAGTCTCGATTGACCTCTTGCCAGAGGGACTTGTTATGCGGATCGGTACGCAACGCTTTTTTAAGGTAAATTCTAGCCTTCTCACCCTGCCGATTTTGAATTAAGTATCGAGCAAACCGCTGGTAAGTAATGGCCTGCCACTGCCGCACTTCTATATCTTCTGGCAGTCGCTGTGCCAACCCTTCCACCAGAGCGATCGCCCTAGGAAATCGCTGTTCTTTCAGCATTTGCTGAAGCTGCCCATAGGCTTCACGCTTCAACTTGCGATCGGTAGGGGATAACTCTGGAGAATCTTGTAAAGGTGGCGCTTTAGATTTCACCGATACCTTGACCTGAGCAGGCTTAGGCGGAGCAGCCTGGCGATCTTGCTTGAGGTTTACCGTCGGTGAGTCTTTGTCACTGGCTGGAGGTTGAACGACATTAATCAGCCGACGATAGGCATCTGTAAGCTGAATAAACTTTTCTTTGGCCTGCTGCTGATTGTCTGGATTGGAGTCTGGATGGTAAATTCTTGCCAAACGGCGGTAGGAGGCTTTGATATCTTCGTAGGAAGCCCCCATTCTCAAACCCAAAACCCGATAGCAGTCTACAATCTCCATTAATGCGTCTGCGAACAGAACTGTCTATAAAACTGTCTATAAAACTGTTTACAAACTCGAATTTGGGCGATCTTCTTTTACAAGAATTTACTTTGTATATGCATGAATAATGGCAGAACTTCAAGCAGTTCTGCCACTCATGATAAGCGAAGTTCAGACCTCGCTTAAGTTGTTTGGTCAACCACGCGATCGATTAAGCCATAGGCCATCGCTTCTTCGGCAGACATAAAGTTGTCGCGATCGGTATCTTTGGCAATCTGCTCAACCGATTTGCCCGTATGGTGTGCCATCAACTCGTTTAGCTCTTGCCGAACTCTCAGAATTTGCTTGGCTTCGATGTCAATATCGGTTGCCTGTCTGCGACCACCTGTACCACCCAACGGCTGGTGAATCATGATGCGAGAGTGAGGCAAGGCGAGTCGCTTCCCTTTGCTGCCTGCCGTCAGCAGAAACGCACCCATAGAAGCCGCTAAGCCCACGCAAATGGTGACGACTTCTGACTTGATATGCTGCATGGTGTCATAGATTGCCATGCCTGCCGTCACTGAGCCACCGGGGGAGTTGATATACAGATAAATGGGCTTAGTTTGATCATCTGAGTCCAGATAGAGCATGTAAGCCACGATCGCATTCGCAATGCCGTCATCTACTTCTTCTGAGAGAAAAATAATTCGCTCTCGAAACAGCCGCTCATAAATGTTGATCCACTGCTCGTAGGAGCTACCGGGAAGACGGTATGGGACGCTGGGAACTCCAATAGGCATAGGTTTAAGAAGGTTAAGGATAGAGAGAACTTAGGTGAGAGCAGCCACAGGGTTAGCCGAGATCTTTGGGGCTTTCCAGCACGCGATCGATCAGCCCGTAATCTTTTGCCTGTTGCGGAGTCATGTAAAGCGTGCGATTGGTGTCTTTGGTAATCTGCTCAACCGATTGTCCTGTGGTTTCAGCCAGGATTTGCAGCATCAGAGCTTTCTTAGACAGCACCTCTCTCGCCGTAATCTCAATATCGGTCGCCTGACCCTGACCGCCAATACGGGGGTGATCAAGGACGATAGTGGAATGCGGCAAACTCACGCGATTGCCCTTTGTGCCTGCCGCTAGCAGCATAGCTGCCATGCCCACAGCCTGACCCAAGCAAATGGTCATCACCGGAGACTTGATATGCCGCATCGTGTCATAGATTGCCATGCCCGCCATAATCGACATATTGCCTGCCGTGACGTTGGCCATGCCTGCATCCACCGGATCACCCAGCGAGTTGATATAGAGTCGAATGGGTTTAGTCTGATCTTCCGAATCTAAATAAAGCAACGCAGAAATGATCGAGTTTGCCAAACCATCCGTCAGCGGTTGATTCAAGAAAATAATTCGTTCTTGGCTCAAGCGCGTGAAGATATTGATCCACTGCCAGTTTTGGCTACCTGGAATGTTGTATGGAACCCGTAAAACACCATCGACAGGCATAGGTCTAGAAGATAGAGAATGTGAACGCCTTACTCAGATAAAACAGCCTTATTCAAACCTAGGAGGCTTAAATAACCGCTGGCAAAGGCTTAGGTAAGTCTTTGATGCTTTCTAACACGCGATCGATCAGCCCATACTCTTTTGCCACCTGGGGGGTCATGTAGAGGGTGCGATCGGTATCTTTGGCAATCTTCTCGACTGGCTGACCTGTGCTTTTAGAAAGAATATCGAGCATCGCTGCTTTATTCTCCAACACCTCTTTTGCCCGAATTTGGATGTCGGTTGCCTGACCCCTTGCGCCTGTGCGGGGCTGGTTCAAAACGATCGTGGCATGAGGCAAGCTAGCTCGAAAGCCCTTAGCACCTGCCGCCAGAATCATCGCAGCCGTACCCATAGCCTGACCCAAACAAATGGTGTGAACTGGAGGCTTGACGTAGTTGATGGTGTCGCAGACCGCAAAGGCTTCAGTTTCGTAGCCGATCGCATCTCCGGTGTACCAAGAAGTCCCTACCGAATTGATGTAGAAGAAGATAGGTTTGTCGGGATCTTCAAACTGTAAGTACAGCAGTTGGGCAATGATCAACTTTGTCACATCAACCCCTAGCTGCCGCTTGAAGTCATCCGATGAGACCAATGGCAGCCCTAGGTAAATAATGCGTTCCTTCAACAGCAGTGAAGGTAGGTCTGGTGGCGGAGTGCGATAAGAGACATCTCCGTAGTATTGCGACTGAACCGCTTTAATAGAACCCATATTTAATAAAACCCAAGCGTGCTGTTGCTTAAAAAAGGAGCATCGTTTTTATCATAGTAACGTAAACCCGTGGGCAACCGTGACCGCTGGTAAAGGCGATCAAGCTAGTGATATCCGAACCTCCAGGACATCTAGGCGGAGTCGAATCAGAAACACTTCACCATTCGTCAGCCGATCTGTTTTCAGTACCGCGCTTCGCCTAGCCCTTCCCAAAAACTATTTAATTTTATTTAATCCCTGCTCCCAAGGTGCATAGATAGATAACCTGAAATCTTTTTTGAGAAAAAGCGCTATTTTTTCAAAAAGCTTTGGCTTTCTTAAAGTTGCGATCCTTAGCCTACCCATTGGCCTCAAAAAGGCTTTCTCGATAAAAACTTCTTCTATAAAATGCTCTGCTTAAATAGTTGAGAGCAAACGCCCTCCGTAAAGCTAGGATGGCAAAATGAAGTTACATCTCTCGATATCTGTGCTCACCGCTTGCGTCTAGGCTCTTGCATCTGAACCCCTGCAAGAACCTGTGCCCATCGCGATCGCTTGCTTCTCCTCAATCCCATTTCTAACTTTGGAGCCTTCCACCATGAGAGTCGGTTTGCAAGCTGCATTGGGTGATGTTAATTTGGATGCCACCCAAGCCAGCAGCCAGCGACAGTTAGCCATTTCGCTGTCGGCGATCGCCGATACTCGCGATCGCCAGGCCCCGCTCAACCTTTGCCTCATTCTTGATCACAGCGGCTCTATGAATGGGCGCGCTTTAGAAAACGTGAAGCAGGCGGCAAGCCATATTGTAGATAGCCTCTCGCCGGGCGATCGCCTCTCTATTGTGGTGTTTGACCATCGGGCCAAGGTGCTGGTGCCGAATCAAATCATGGAAGACCCCAGCCGCGTTAAGCGAGAGATTCAGCAGCTTCAAGCCAGCGGCGGTACCGCGATCGACGAAGGTATGCGGCTGGGCATTGAGGAATTAGCAAAGGGTAAGAAAGACAGTATCTCCCAGGCTTTTTTGCTGACGGATGGCGAAAACGAACATGGAGACAATCCGCGCTGCCTAAAACTGGCGGGTCTGGCGGCCAATTACAGCATTACCCTAAATACTTTGGGGTTTGGCGATCGCTGGAATCAAGACATTCTTGAAAAAATTGCTGATGCTGGGGGAGGTTCGCTTTCTTATATTCAGCGTCCTGAAGCTGCCGTTAGCGAGTTTAGTCGCTTATTTACCCGGATTCAGTCCGTCGGATTGACTAATGCCCATCTGCTGCTGTCGCTGTCTCCCCAGGCCAATTTAGCTGAGCTAAAGCCGATCGCCCAAGTCGTTCCAGACACTATCGAGCTGAATGCGCTCTATGAAGGTGGGCAGTACATTGTGCGTTTGGGAGATTTGATGATGGATAGCCCCAGAGTCGTGCTGACAAATCTCTACATTCAGCAGCTTCCAGAAGGCATTCAACCGATCGCCCAAGTTCAGGTGCGCTACGATGACCCGATCACCGGGCAAATCGGTCTGCTCTCTGAGAACATCCCCATCGAAGCCAACGTTCTCCTGAACTATCAGCCTGCCCTCAATGCTGAAGTCCAGCAACATATCTTAGCGCTGGCTAAGTATCGCCAGACTCAAATTGCCGAAACGAAACTACAGCAGGGCGATCGGGCAGGAGCCGCCACCATGCTGCAATCGGCGGCCAAAACGGCTCTCCAAATGGGCGACCAAAACGCGGCTACCGTACTGCAAGACAACGCCACCCGCCTACAGGCAGGGGGTGATCTATCGGATGCCGATCGCAAAAAGACGCGCATTGCTTCAAAAACCGTATTGCAAGGACAAGAGTGAAGCTGGCTCTCATCTGGTAAACGCTAATCTGGCAAACGCTAATCTGGCAAACGCTAATCCTGCAAGACCTGCATCAAAAATGCGGTGAGTGCATCTGGCTCGATCGCTTCTAGCAGGGCAGTATGGACAATATCAAACTTGGCTCCTGCCGCCTGAAGGTTGTCATCTAGCGCTGTTAAGTAGCCCTTGGCGATCAGGTCTTCTCCAATTTGAACAAAGCCAATGCCCAGCTCCTGATCAGCGTCCATTTTATGGGTGGCTGCTTTGATGGCGTTAGCAACCGCCATGCGATCGCGGGGTTCGCCATCTAGCAGCACCAAAATCATTTCACCATTGGCTTTGGTTTTACCTGCCGCCTTTCGCGCAAAATAGTCTTCTAGCTCGGTTTGCAAGACTTCTAGCAAATTGATGTTGCCAGGGGGATATCCTGCCTCAATCACCTGCTCCAGATTTGCACTCTTGACCTGCTCATATTTCTTAAAGATGCAGTCTGCTTGAGGCGATCGACAAGAGATATACACCGTGATGCCGTCTGGATCAAAGGCTTCGCAAACTTGAATAAGGTTTAACACTGCGGCTTGGGCAGCCGTCCAGCGCTGGGCAAATCCAGGGGGCTTTGTGCCTGAGTCTACCGTTGTTTTAGCGATAATGACCGTATAGTCTCGATCGTTGAGCAGGGTTTCGTCCATGGGGATTTCATCATCTCTACAGGCATAGCTCCTTCATCAGTTCTAAGGGATGGTGCGTTTCACAAACCCAAAGATTTTTTGAAAAAGCAGTCTGTTTTTTCAAAAAATCTTTTAAGTTAACTTATCTCCAATCCAAAGAGCGCTTCAAAGAGCTATCCCCATCAAACCATCGCTTCGCAAAATCAGCGCAAAACCCGCCAAAAATATTTTTTAGCCCTGCTGAACCTGCCCATCTTAACGGTAATCGCTTCAGGATATTCGTTTTGAAAGCTTCAAACCTACTGAGCCTTTATCGGCATCCGTAAAGACTGGTGAAGCGATCGCCATTCTTCAAAGCACAGGCAGTCTGCCTCAAAGCTTCCTCTCAGAAAAATAGAGATGGCCTGACAGGCTGCATACCAGTTAATCGTGTGCCTGGCAACTTGCAAGGCTTCAATTTCTGAGCTGTAGGTGGTCGTATCTTTAATTTTTTCACGGCAGGGAGAGTAGCAAACGATTTGAAAACCCAACTCTATGGAGGTAATCTCAATCAACCAGCCTCGATAAAAATCTGATAGGCGCGCATCATTCACAAAACAAACATCACCTCTGTGATGCAGTAGACAACAGAATAGCGGCAGATGCATCATCTGGAACATCTTGATGCTCCCAATCTAGCCAACCCTTAGTCAGCGAAGATAGAGCCACTCAGCGGAACTGTCTGCGCCATTGCGACAAAAGCAGGGTGGCAAAGAAGACTTACGGAGACACAGATCCTAGACGAGTCTAAACTTCTACCTTGACGGTCTGATTACACTAGATCTGGACTCTAGATTTCTCTAGCCTTTATGAATCTTCTGGTGAGTAACGATGACGGCATTTTTGCCCTGGGCGTGCAGACATTGGCAAATACATTGGCGATCGCAGGGCACCAAGTTACCGTCGTTTGCCCTGATCGGGAACGTTCTGCCACCGGACATGGGCTGACGCTGCATGATCCGATTCGAGCAGAAGTTGTAGAGTCTGCGTTTCATCCTTCTATCAAAGCTTGGGCTTGCTCAGGAACGCCCTCCGATTGCGTCAAGTTAGCCTTGGGGACATTGCTCAGCAGCCCACCCGATATGGTGCTTTCGGGCATCAATCATGGAGCGAACCTAGGAACAGATGTGCTGTATTCAGGGACTGTATCTGCGGCTATGGAGGGCGTACTGGAGGGCATTCCTAGCATTGCCTTCAGTCTTGCTAGCTACTCTTCTCAGGGTTTTCAGCCTGCCGCCGATTTTGCCAACAAGCTTGCCACTCATCTGCACAAACACCCTTTGGCGCAGATCACCTTGCTCAGCGTTAACATTCCTCCAGTGCCTCAGCACGAAATTGCCGGAGTTGCCATGACCCGTCAAGGCATTCGCCGCTACTTTGATATGTTTGAAAAACGCCTCGATCCGAGGGGCAAAACCTATTACTGGCTGTCGGGCGAGGTGATTGAGGACTCTGACGAGGTTGAGCCTGAATCTGTGGAGATGGCCACCCTGAAGGCCGCTGGGGCTGAGCTAGAGTGGTTTCGCCAAACACCCACAGATGTCCAGGCAATTCGGAAAAATTACATCACCATTACACCCCTGCAATACAACTTGACTTGTGCTGCGGGTCTTGCGTCTCTGCAAAGTTGGCAGGATCTGTAAAGGCTATTCCTATAAAGGCTATCTCTGCTAATACAGCTTTAGCCTGATAGCCATTTTGCTAACACCGTCTGTCAACAGCCATTCTGTTAACACCAAAGGTAAACCTGCCAAATTTTTGTTGTGTAGCGATCGCTTGCTCTAAAAAGCGACCTATGGAAAATGAAGTGTCTGACCTAGATGGAGCCTACCACCTCAGTCCGCCTTCTAACTTTTAGGGTAAGTTTGTGGATAGTCATTTTATGTAAAGGAGTTATGGAACACAGGTAAGGAAAGAACCGATTAAACTGGTAGATGATGTGGTATACGACGCGCGACACCTACCCCACCGTTTGTTGAGTTAGCCATGTGAACGGCCCAGATGAGGCATGCTTGTAAATAACGATTTAAAGCCAATGCAAGCAGTCGTGATGTTTCCAACCTACCGCTGCTTTTTTTGAACGGTTCGCACAGTGCCCTTTTCAAAAAATGAACAGCAAGTCTAAAACATTACTCAAGCCACAAGGATTGAAAAGATAGTTTGGCAAAAGTTTGGGCACAATGTATTAGGGTGCTTCAGACAGTTTTCTACCCACCCAGAGCGGCAAATGGCACTAAAGTAACCTTTGAGCACGCAATGGACGTTGTCCGAAGTGACAAAGCAAAGGGCAAGTCATGCACTTTGATACTCTATCCAAGTCACACTGAGTTAAGCTCTCAAGCCCAAGCTCTCAAGCCCAAGCTCCTTGGCCTCAGCTCTTTGAGAGCGATTGAACACGAGTCTCTGGTGCAGGTGTCAACAAACGGCTCCGCTAATCGGTTGATCAAGGTTAATTGATCATAAACACAGAATTCTTTACTGAGACTTGGTGGAATCTGGCAGCAAACACTCATGTCTAATCTAGAAGTGCCTAACATACAAGACCAATTTACAGTTCATTTTTGGGGCGTTAGAGGCAGTATTGCCTGTCCAGGGTCAAACACAGTCCGCTATGGCGGCAATACTTCCTGCGTCGAAATGCGCGTTGGCGGACATCGCCTCACGTTTGACGGCGGCACCGGGCTGCGGGTGCTGGGGCAAAAGATGTTGAGCGACATGCCGATCGAGGCTCACATGTTTTTTACCCATTCCCATTGGGATCACATTCAGGGCTTCCCATTTTTTGTCCCTGCTTTTGTCAAGGTCAATCGCTTTCATATTTACGGCGCGATCGCTCCTAACGGCTCTACGATTGAACAGCGTCTCAACGACCAAATGCTGCACCCCAACTTTCCAGTGCCGCTTCAGATTATGGGGGCTGACCTCAAGTTCTACGACTTAGAGGTAGGTGAAACGGTTCATCTAGGCGATGTGATGGTAGAAAATGCCTTGCTCAACCACCCCGGCGAAGCAATCGGCTATCGGGTGAACTGGAAGGGGCATGCCGCTGCCTACGTGACGGACACGGAGCATTTTCCCGATCGCCTTGATGAAAATGTGCTGTGGCTGGCCCGCGATGCCGATATCTTGATCTACGATGCCACCTATACCGATGCCGAGTACCATGATCCGCGATCGAGCAAAGTGGGTTGGGGGCATTCGACCTGGCAAGAGGCTGTGAAAATAGCTAAGGCGGCTAATGTCAAAAAATTGGTTATTTTCCATCATGATCCGCTGCATGATGATAATTTCATGGATCAGCTGAAAGAAGACACCGCCCGCGCTTTTCCCAATAGCATTGTTGCTTGGGAAGGGATGGAGTTAGATTTACAGTCTTTGATTTGATGTAGATCGGCGCTGAAAATGTGTCAAAATGTAAAGCGTGTGGATTGCCGACTCTCTCGCTACGATTAAAACTCCAACCTCCGTTGCCCTGGGAAACTTCGATGGTATACACCGGGGGCATCGACAGGTTATTCAGCCCATTTTTTCTGAGATTTTAGGTCGGAATTCGCTGGATGAGGCGACAATGGCAGCCTCTACCGCTCAGCCTCTCGCGACGGTCGTCAGCTTTTGTCCCCATCCGCAGGAGTTTTTTACCGGGCAACGCCGCCTGTTGTTGACCCCTCTGGCTGAAAAAATTCATTATCTTAAGGCGATCGGCGTAGAGCAGTTTGTTTTGCTCCCGTTCGATCAATACCTTGCCTGTCTTAACCCACAGGAATTTGTCGAGAAAATTTTGATTCAGCGCTTGCAGGTCAAGCAGATCAGCATCGGTCAAGATTTTCGGTTTGGACAAAAGCGGGCAGGAACGGCCGCCGATTTACAGGCAATCGCCACCCAGTATCATATCCCTGTCACCATTGCGCCATTACACACCTGCGAGGGTGAGCGCATCAGCAGTTCGGCCATTCGACACAACCTAGAGCAGGGCAATGTGCCGCAGGCAAATTTGCTATTGGGCCGACCCTTCACCCTTTTAGGGCAAGTGGTGCAAGGGCAGCAGTTGGGCAGAACAATTGGGTTCCCAACGGCGAATCTGCAAGTTCCTGAGGAGAAGTTTTTGCCCCGGCAGGGCGTTTACAGCGTTTGGGTGCAAGTGGGCGGATTAGAAGAGGACACTCGGCTCCCCGGCGTGATGAACATTGGCAACCGCCCTACGGTCAATGGCATTCAGCAGACGATCGAAGTGCATCTGCTCGATTGGTCGGGCGATTTGTATGGGCAAACCTTGGCGGTCAGTTTGGACAGCTTTTTGCGATCGGAACAAAAATTTGCTTCACTGGATGATCTGAAAGCGCAAATTGCTCAGGATAGTCAGGTTGCGCGATCGCGGCTGCGGTAGATTCGTTAGGCTAAGGGCATACTAGCGTTATTGAGTCGCCTCAGGATTTGCCATGAGAGAAAGCATTGAATTGCTGATCGAAAATTTAGGTCGGACGATTGTCGGCAAGCAGGAAGCGATTCGCCTGATGCTGGTGGCGCTGTTTTCGGGGGGGCATGTGCTGCTAGAAGATGTGCCAGGAGTCGGCAAAACCCTGTTGGCAAAGTCGCTGGCGCGATCGATTGACGGACAGTTTCAAAGAATTCAATGTACGCCGGATCTGCTGCCAACCGATGTGACAGGCACGAATATCTGGAATCCACGCCAGGGCGAATTTACATTTTTGCCTGGGCCTGTGTTTGCCAACGTCTTGCTAACCGATGAAATTAATCGGGCGACCCCACGCACCCAGTCGGCATTGCTAGAAGTGATGGAAGAACATCAGGTGACGATCGATAGAACGACGCGATTGGTACCCGATCCTTTCTTCGTCATTGCCACGCAAAACCCGGTAGAGTATCAGGGCACTTTTCCCCTCCCCGAAGCACAGATGGATCGCTTTGCCTTGTCCCTCAGTTTGGGTTATCCCAGTGAGGCAGAAGAGTTGCAAATGCTGGAGCGGCTTGGATCTGCCTCTGCTGAAGCGCTACAGCCCTGCATCTCGGTGCTGGAGGTACAGGAATTGCGCCGTTTATGCACCCAGGTGAAAGTGGAAGGCCATCTGCGGCAGTACATGCTGGATCTGGTGCGGGCAACCCGCCAAGACGAAGAAATTTTGCTTGGGGTTAGCCCTAGAGGTACGGTGGCGCTGCACCGGGCGGCACAGGCGTTTGCTTTCTTGGAAGGTCGCAGTTACGCCATCCCTGATGATGTAAAATTTCTTGCGCCCTATGTCTTGTGCCACCGCATGATTGCCACAGGGGGTCGCAAAACCAAGCTGATTATGGAAAGGCTGCTGCGATCGATCGCCATTCCTTAAGCCGTTTACATATGACAGGGCTGTTTATGAATGAAGGAGGGGCGCAGAGCGCCCCTCCTTCATTCGTGAATGACTTACCGATGCTGCAAGCGGAGCAGCTCAGCCACAACGGCAAGACTTTCCTCATACAGCGGGTCACGTCCCCAGCGTTGGAGCTGCTGAGCCAGCAAAAATTCGGCTTTTTGGTCATTAGCCGCCGTTACCTGCTCGGTGCGGGCTGCTTGGGCGCTGCCACCCGCCTCCATCCGCATACAGCCTGTCGATTCTGAACAGAGAATGGTGCAGCAGTCAGCTTGCAGGTTGGTAGAAGCCAAACGAATGCCGATCAAGTCACCCAAAATCTCTCCAGTGTCGGCGATCGGAATAGCCGCTAGCTCTGCCTCAATTGTGCGTCCATCTTGCCCGGTAAAGTGAATGTGCTTTAAGTCATAGTCGCCGCCTGTTTCCAAAAAGGAAGTTGGCTTCCAGTTGAGGCGACTGGCCAACCAGCCTACAAACATGAGCGCTTGGGCATCGTTGCCTTTTTCGTAGTCCACTGTGACGCGATCGACCTCCATGATGGCTGCCCGTCGCTCTGGTGGGTCAAAGGCTGAAGCCGTTAACTCTTGCCAAAGCGATAGCCTGTGCCAGTTGAGATCAGCTACGTAATTATCGGTTTCGATGAGTTCTTGAATCTTCGCTAGCTCAGATTCTGGATCGCTAAAGTAAGAGCTGTCCAAAATCAGGCAGTTGCAGCTCTCTACCAGCTTTTTGAATAGCTCTTGCTCCGGGTTGGGCGTGGCTTTCCACCAGACAAACTTGGGCAAGCCTGGAATCAGCAGCGAAGACACCATATTGCCCACGCGATTGAGGGCGCTCTTGGTGCCGCGCAGCGTGATGTATTCGCAGCAAATCAAGCTGCCGCTAGAGGTGGTTTTCTGAATGGGGCAGTAGGCTGAGACTTCGGCAGTCACACCCTCGTCTTCGCCCAGAATGGGGCAGAGCGTAATGATGCGGCAGGGGTTCTGTACGGCGATCGCATCGCTGAGGTTATAGCCTCTGGCGTTCATGTTGGAAATTTTGAGGCGATCGGCAGGCTGCTTAGCCGTTTCTTCTCGCAGCCGCGCTAGGGTTTCTGGATCAATCCGGCCTGTCATCAGCATGCCAAAAGCCTTTTGAGCCTCCATCACGGCTTGCTTGGTAGAAGGGCCATGAATGCCATCGATCGGCCCGGTATAAAACCCTAGAATGGCTAGCAACTGCTGAAATTCTTCTGGCTCATACACCACCATGCTAAAGGTCGTGGCTCTCACCGCAGCAGGTGAACCTTTGTCGCCATTCTGGGTGTGCCAAATTTGGCTTAGCTCTGACTCAATTTCGCTGAGCGAGATATCTTTTGGCTTTTGTAAAGTAACCAGAGGTGTCGTTGTCATGGGTCTGGAAGTTTTGAATATGGGGTAAGAATGAGGAAGAAAATCTGTTAAGCCTGAAGCCCTAAGCCTCAAGCTCAGCTTAGAGCCTACGCCAGCGCCGTCCATCTCGATTTAGCAACAGCTCAGCCTCAATGGGCCCCCAAGTGCCTGCTTCGTAGAGAGCGACCGATTCGGGAGCAGCCGGAGCATCCCAGACAGAGAGCAACGGCGTGAGAATGCGCCAGGAAGCTTCAACCTCGTCGCCGCGCGTAAACAGGGTTTGGTCGCCCAACATGCAGTCCACTAGCAGACGAGCATAGGCGTCAGTATTGGCTTGCCCAAAGGCGGTATCGTAGCGGAATTCCATGTCAACCGATCGCGTCCTGGGAGAAGTCCCCGGTGTTTTAACATCAAAGCGCATTGAGATGCCTTCATCAGGCTGAATCCGTAGAGCCAAGACATTAGGATTGGCCTGTTTTGACGCAGACTGAAACATCAAAAACGGCACTTCCCGAAACTGAATGGCAATCTCTGAGACCTTTTTGGGCATCCGCTTGCCTGTACGGAGATAGAAAGGCACGCCTTTCCAGCGCCAGTTGTCAATGCTGAGCTTTAACGCCGCATAGGTCGGTGTAGTCGATTCAGCACTGGCTCCTTCTTCTTCACGATAGCCCGGCACACTCTTGTTGTCGCGCCAGCCAGCCGTGTACTGTCCTCGAATGGCGGAAAAATCCAGCCGTTCGATGTCATACAGGTGAGTTGCCTGCAACACCTTCACTTTTTCATTGCGGATGCTGTCAGCATCTAGGGAGTTGGGTGGCTCCATTGCCGTCAGGCTAAACAACTGCATGAGGTGATTTTGCACCATATCTCGTAGTGCGCCCGCCGTTTCGTAGTAGCCTGCGCGCCCCTCTAGCCCGACTGTTTCCGATACCGTAATTTGGATGTGATCGACAAACTGACGGTTCCACAGCGGCTCAAAAATGGCGTTGGCAAACCGAAACACCATGAGGTTTTGTACGGTTTCTTTGCCCAGATAGTGGTCGATCCGATAGACCTGGCTTTCGGAGCAAACCTGTGTCACTACTTTGTTGAGCGACTGAGCAGAGTTGAGGTCTTTGCCAAATGGCTTTTCAATCACAAGGCGCTGCTTATCTGGATCGGTCAGCATATTGGCTGCCCCAAGCTGCAAAATCGCTTCTGGGAAAAAGCGCGGAGCCACTGCTAGGTAAAATACGCGATTGCCGCGCGTACCCCGCTCAACGTCGAGATTGTTCAGGAGCTTCTTGAGTTTCTCGTAGCTTTCGGGGCTGTCCATGTCGCCAGAGCAGTAGTACAACCCGCGGGCAAAGTCATCCCAGACTTCTTGCTTGCCCAATCCGCCGCCAAACTGCTCAACACCTTCGCGCATATGTTCGCGGAAAAAGTCATCGCTCCATTCTCGCCGAGCCACGCCCACGATCGTAATTTCGGGGGGCAAACGGCGCTCTAGCTTCATTTGATAGAGAGCTGGAATCAGCTTGCGCTGGGTTAGATCACCCGATGCACCAAAAATCACGAGAATCTGAGGTTCGGGAACACGGTCTTGCTGTAGGCCAATGCGAAGGGGGTTTTCGATCAAAGAAATCATAGAAATTCGAGGTTGGGGTTAAGGAAAGACTGGATCGCAAAAGAGAGCTTTCAGTACAGGTGAAGCGCATCAAAACCGACCCATCAGCAGCCGCGGGTATTGGCTTTGATAGTAGCAGGGAACCCTCTAGGGGTTGTTGTATCGGTTCTTACGAAGCAGTTAAGGGCTAATACCATAGCAGAGCATTGGGTAAGTTCTACAGGTTAGAGCTTGGGCTTGGGCGAGCTTGAGCAAGCTTGAGGGCTTGACCCTTTAGCTCTTTGCAGCAAGCGCCCGATCGCGCTCCTCTTCTTGAATAAAAGACTCCACCAAAGCAACATCTTCTTTACTGCCAATAATCAGCGGCGTGCGGGCATGAAGGCGATCGGGCACCACATCCATAATCTCCTGCAAGCCTGTGCTGGCCCGGCCACCTGCTTGCTCAATCAAAAATGCTAGGGGAGCCGATTCATAGAGTAGCCGGAGCTTACCTTCTGGCTTTTTCACTGAGCCAGGATAGAGGAAGACACCGCCCTGAAACAGAATCCGGTGAAAGTCACCCACTAGCGCGCCGCTATAGCGTGCCGTGTAGCCTTCGTGACGATGCACATATCGGATGTAGTCTCGAATGGACTCCTGGCACTGCCAAAAGTTGCCCTCGTTGATGCTGTAGATCGCACCATGATCAGGCACTTGAATGTTTTCGCTGGACAGAATGAACTCGCCCAGGCTGGGGTCAAGTGTAAAGGCATGCACCCCTTTGCCGATGGAATAAATCAGCATCGTGCTAGGGCCATACAGCACATAGCCTGCCGCAATTTGCTGGTGTCCATCTTGCAGCAGATCTTGCCCTGTGTGATCTAGGTCTTCTCCCTCTTGCCGTCGGATAGCAAAGATAGAGCCAACACTGAGATTGATGTCTACGTTGGAAGATCCATCGATCGGGTCGTAGAGCAGCGTGTAGCGACCGATCGGACAATTCTCAGGAATGTAGTAAGGATCATCCATTTCTTCAGATGCCAGCCGACAGACCAAGCCACTCTCCTGAAACACGGAGATAAATACCTGATTGGCATAGACATCCATTTTCTTAACAGATTCGCCCTGGACATTGGTGCGTCCCGTGAAGCCCAAGGCATCTTCCACCAATCCGGCACGGGTGAGGCGACGGGCAACGAGCTTTGCTGCCAAAGCAATTCGGCTCATCAGCGCACTCAGATCTTGCGCCTCAGGCGAAAAGCCTTGAAACTGCTGAAGCACATGCCGAGACAGGGTAGTGCAATCTCGATCGAGGGCATAGTCACGTTCTAGGTCTAACGGTTGCTCTGGGTTAATCATGAGTGGATCAGTCATGAGGCAATTTTCCTTCCCGTTAGGTGATTCTGATTCTCAACTCCGCTAGCTTCTATATTAGGAAGCCATTCCCAGGAAGCGGGTTAACTTTAGATGAACTACAGAAAGCAGCAGAGAATTTCGGCCATAGGGGAAGAATTGATATGGGAGGAGTCGATCTGTATCGCATCCTAAAATCGCATCCTGTGTTGCATCGACTCCTCCCGCCCCTCACTTCACAGGGTGATGTTCATGCCAATGCCGAGCAATATCTACGCGCCGACACAGCCAAACGCGATCGTGCTCCTTTACGTAGTCCAGAAAGCGGGCTAGAGCTGCTGCGCGTCCGGGTCTGCCCACGAGGCGGCAATGTAGCCCGATGTTCATCATTTTGGGGGCTGTTTCACCTTCGGCATAGAGAACGTCAAAGCTGTCTTTGAGATAGGCAAAAAACTGATCGCCAGAGTTGAAGCCTTGGGCGCTGGCAAAGCGCATGTCGTTAGTGTCGAGCGTGTAGGGAATCACCAGATGAGGCTTGCCATAGTCATGCAGCCAGTAGGGCAGATCATCGGCATAGCTATCTGAGTCGTAGAGGAAACCGCCTTCTTCGGCAACCAGCGATCGCGTGTGGATGCTGTTGCGTCCGGTGTACCAACCGAGCGGACGGCTACCCGTGACTTGCGTGTGGATGGCGATCGCCTTTTGAAGGTGCTCACGCTCGGCATCGGCACTGAAATATTTGTAGTCGATCCAGCGATAGCCGTGGCTGGCAATTTCCCAGTCGGCCTCTAGCATGGCAGCAACCGCTTCGGGATTGCGCTCTAGCGCCATTGCAATGCCGTAAACGGTAACAGGAATTTGGCGAGCCGTAAACATGCGGTGCAGCCGCCAAAAACCTGCACGACTGCCATATTCATAGACCGATTCAATATTCATATGCCGCACGCCATGTAGCGGCTCGGCACCGACTACCTCCGACAAAAATGCTTCTGCCGCCTGATCGCCATGCAAAACGCAGCTTTCGCCACCTTCTTCGTAGTTAATGACAAACTGCACCGCTACTTGAGCCTGTCCTGGCCACTTTGGATCGGGTGTGTGACGACCATAGCCTACTAAATTGCGAGGATAAAAATTTGTCATAGGTTGACTCAATGAATGTGCAGAGATACTTTGCAGAGATACACCGATAGAGCCGTAATCACCAGGGTTAGGGCATTTTTGACGCGCTACGCACCCTCAAAAGTTTCCCCCTCCTTATCGCTGTAGATACGGCTATCCATTCGCAGAGGAACAAGCAACAGGATAGAACCTGAGAATCACCCCTCTCCAGCAGTATCGTCAAAAAAACCTCTTGAAAAAGTTGCAGAGGATTAAAAATTGCGGAACAGGGGGCGATCGCTTTCTAGGGCATGGTAAACTCTCCGGCAGTTAGGCTGACCACTCAAGTTGGTCATAAAGTTAAAACCTGTGACTCTGAGGAGTGTTTTTAACATGAAACTCAATTTAAGAAGGATAGGGTATGCGCTGATTTCAGCCGCCTTTGTGACCTCAATGGCAGGGGTTCAAGCTTCTGCCACTATGAGCGCCATAGAGTTAGCCCAGGCGACTCCTACACCTACTCCTGCCCCTGCTGCCCCTGCTGCCCCTGCCCCTGCGCCCGCTGCACCTACCCCTGCGCCCCGCGCCCCCGAAGCAGGTGATACCCCCTTATACGAGCGGGTACCTTATATCAGCACTTGTCGTCAGCTCAACACAACCACCGAGGTGTTTCAAAACACGGCGCTCGGCCCGGTCAGTCAGCGGGTCGGCACAGTCAACGCAGGTTCTCAGGTAACGCTGACAGGCGTCTTGGGTGAAATTGCCGGAATTGGTGGCGTGGCTCAAATTAAAACACCCGTTGTCGGCTGGCTGCGATCGTCAGTTTTGACGACCTGTGGCACACCGCCTGTGACCGGAAGTTGCTACATTATCCGAACTTCGACTGCACCCTATGGACTCTACGCCTACTCCGATCCGATTACGGCCCAAAAGCAGTTCTATAACGGCATAGCTGATGGCCCAGCAGGCGGCAGCAGGGTTTATTTCACATCGCCACCTACCCCTTCTGAGACTGCCCGGAACACCATCTATGTGAAAGTCAGCTACACCAGCTTGAGTGGCAGCTCTCGTATAGGTTGGATTTCGCAAGGGCCAGTCGGCAGCACGCCAGGTGGGTCAACCAGCAACCTGAGTGCCTGCCCCTAGCAGGTTCAGTAAAGCGAAATTAGGGTTTTGCGATGCATGACGCGCCGCAAAACCCTAAAAGCAAGAGATGGGAGGGGTATTCAGCACGCCTCTCTCATCAAACTCAGCTCTTGTGATCAGCTCTTGCGAAACTCAGCTCCTAGGGTTCGCCAAGACCCAAATGCTTCTGAATTTGCTTGAGCGACTGATGCATTTCGGGAAGGCGGTTAAACACAGCCGCTGCCTTGAGAAAAAGCTTATAGGAGATGGCGGGTGTACCCAACACCACCGTGCCAGGATCTACATGACCATGAATGCCTGACTGTGCGCCTGCCTGGACGCCATCGCCCACTCTAGAATGATTAGAAACACCAACCTGTCCGCCCAAAATTACCCGATCGCCCAGTTGCGCTCCACCCGCCAACCCTACATGAGCCGCTAGAGCGCAATTTTGGCCTATTTTAGCCCCATGACCAATTTGCACGAGGTTGTCAATTTTGGTGTTGCGACCGACGCGAGTCTCGCCTACAGCAGGGCGATCGATCGCAGAATTACACCCCACTTCTACCCCATCTTCTAGCACCGTATAGCCCGACTGCTCCATCTTCAGCCAGCCTTCAGGAATGGGCACAAAACCAAAGCCCTCAGCACCAATGACAGCACCGCTGTGGATGACACAATCTGCGCCGATCTGCGTGCGCTCATGAATGACGCAGTTGGCATGGAGTAGGGTGCGATCGCCAATTGTCACTTCTGGATAAATCACCACATTGGGATGAATACAAAGGTCGTTCCCTAAGGTCACCCCGGCCTGAATGACGACATGCGCCCCGATCGTCACATTCTGGCCGAGCTGCGCCGAAGGATCGATTACCGCAGTCGGGTGAATGCCGGGAGAGGGGCGAAAGGGCTGATAAAACAGGGCGATCACTTTGGCAAAAAGTAGACGCGGCTCACGCGTACTTACCCAAGAAATTTGGCGATCGGTGGCTCTGGCCTGCAATGCCTGATCCATCGGCAAAATCAGAACAGTTGCCGCTGTAGTCTCAATTTGTGCAGCAAACTTTGCGCCTTCAATATAGCTGAGGGTGTTGGCCTGTGCCTCTTCTAAGGCGGCTACGCCCGTAATCTCTGGATCACTAGCGATCTCAGAGTGGCAATCTGCCTCTACTCCCAGTTTTTGAACCAGTTCGCTAAATTTCATGGTCGTTGCTCGATCGGGCTGGGGATAAGGTGCGATCGCATATTCAAAGTTATCAGGATTTGACGAACCTTGGGCAAAGTTCGATCGAAACTGGAGTCACCCAGTCGAGAGTCGAGCCGGACGGACTTTAGGCGACCGATGAAGCCGAATCTGATGGACTTTGCGCTTCTCGGCGCTTGGGACGTTTGCGATTCTAACTTTGTCCGTCCCCAGCTCAAAATCAAGTTTGGCTTAGGCAGAAGTGAGCGATCGCCTCACAAAATCAAGCGATCGCCACCGTTAATCTATTTCGGGGTTCTCACTATTTGATTCAGAGAGCCACTTTATTGATCCTCCAACCTGGCTGCCAAGGCATTTAACCAAGTGATAAAAGTTTGAATCTCTTGCTCAAACTGGAGCCATGCTTCTGGGTAATTGCCTACCAATTTTGCAATGCGATCGGGGTCAAGTTCATAGCCATAGAGGCTACGCACAACATGGCGAAAACCCAGATAATCTTGTAGCTTCAGAGCCAAAGATGCCGATATTACAGCAGGTCTATCTTCCCGCTCAGTTTTCATGCGGTCTAGCAGTCGTCGATGCCAATCATTTCCAGAAGGTAACCCTCCGTTAAGTTCAGTGGCAATGAGCTGAAAAATTCGTTCGCATCCCGTGTAGAAGTTATGCAATTTGAGGGCAAAATTCTCATACAGCAAGTCAGCTCGATCGGGATAGTTGACTAACTCTGTTTGGACTCGCTGAATTTGTGCCTTGAGCTGCTGCATTTTTGCTAACTCTGCCAAAAGATCCGCAGTCAAAGCCCTAACTTCCACCGATCTAATCTTCCGCATCAATACTCTTCCCAGTTTTAAGGACTTTTTGCAGAAAGTGTGAATCTAGGGATTCTGTAGGCTTGAGATCAACCCATTGATGGCTAATCCGGTTGACTGCTGCCATTGCTGCAAAGAAATCTTCGGGTGGAATGCCTTTAACAGCCAGATCAATATCTGATTCAGCATCAAACCGATCGCCCTGCACTAAAGAACCAAAGACCATGATCTCAGTTGCGCCAAACTCAGATCTGAGCAGCTGAGCAACTTGCTGGAGATCTGCCCACGCCTGTTTCGCCAGCGCTTCAGATTCAGCCGCTTGCTGCTTTTGGCGATCGCGCCAGTAGTCAATGTATTTTTGCTCTACCATGAGTCGATCGAATGAGTAATTGGGGGCATCGGCAAGCGCTCTCTCAATTTACTGTTTCTGGGTTTATAAGGATCAGAACTCAAAATCAAAAAAGCTCCCCTCAAAATTAGATTTTGCTTAGAAGCAGTTAGACTTTGTTCTTTTTCTGCTTCTAGCCTAAGGAATTCTCAGGGGCTTTCACAGTAATGAATGACTTCGTAAATTTGCAGGGAAGCGATCGAGCGCGTCGCCAATGGCAGTTAGAGTCTTCAGAAAGCAGGTATTCCACAAAAATCTGTATCACTTCACACAGTCTTAACAGTAGATGTGTTGCAGCAGACTTAACGCTACTGGATTACAGATGGTACGGTGCGATCGCTTGTCAAAGTATCAGGATTTTACGAACGTTGGGTGAAGCAGGCATGAAGCCGGAATAGCGTGACTCAGTTCATGCAGTGAACTGGACAGGCCTAACTCAAGCTTAAATGCGTGGCTACCCGCGTTTTCAGTGTGCATCTACCGAAAGGTGAGCGCTTTGGCGATCGCTTTGCGGTGACTGAACGGCAAGCGCTGCAGTTTGCAGCGTCAAGAAGATTCATTCAGCACTATTGCACAAATTGGTTTTTATGGTAGCATTCAGCCCCAGCGATCCGAATAGTCAAAATTTCAGTATCTCCTCTACTCCCGACAGCGCTAGCAGCCTCAAAAAAATTGGCGGCTTTCTAGGAACAGGCTCAGAAATCTCTGCTTACGACCCCAGCAGCAAGCGCCTGTTTATCGTTTCGGGAGGAACCCGCCTTCAGGTTCTAGACCTAAGCAATCCCAGCAGCCCAACGCTGGTCAAGACTCTAGATGTTTCTAGCTACGGCAGTGCCGCCAACAGCGTCGCCATCAGCAATGGATGGGTAGCCGTTGCGGTGGAAGGCAGCCCACGCACCAGTCCCGGCAAAGTTGTATTTTTCAGTACGTCAGGCGAAGTTTGCAGCGCAGTCACAGTCGGAGCCGTGCCCGACATGGTGACGTTTACACCCGATGGCCAAAAAGTTTTGGTGGCAAACGAGGGCGAACCCAGTAGCTATGGTCAGCCTGACTCGATCGATCCAGTCGGTTCAGTTAGCATTATTGACCTGTTTAGCGCGTCTACGCCGACCGTCACAACGGTCAGCTTTGAGAGCTTCAACGCTCAGAAAGCCGATCTTCAGGGCAGAGGCGTGCGGATCACATCACCCAACGCCACCGTGGCGCAAGACTTTGAGCCAGAATACATCACAGTATCAGCAGATGGCAAGACGGCTTGGGTGACGCTGCAAGAGAATAATGCGATCGCCCTAATCGACATTGCCACTGCCAAAGTCACCAGCATCCTGCCCCTGGGTCTGAAGGACTTCAGCAAAGGCTTGCCCAGCGTTACGACCTACGAGTTTGGCGACCGCCCCCCCTTGGGCACCACCGCCACCGTCAACCCCAGCGATCCCAGCCAGACTACGGCAGGACAAGAGATTTTGCTGGGAGGATTCTCTGGCCTGTTTTTTGAAGGCACTGCGGCAAATGGCAACCTTAAGTTCATCACGACAACCGATCGGGGTCCCAACGGCGAGCCAACAGAACTTAACGCCAGCAATCCTGGGCTTGAGCGTCCGTTTGCCCTGCCCGACTTTCAGCCACAAATTGTCCGATTTGAGCTAGACCGCAGCACCGGAAAAATCAGCCTTACCGAGCAGATTAAGCTGAGTCGCGCCGACGGTACGCCGATTACAGGTCTGCCCAATCTGCAAAATGGCGCAGCCGGAACCGCCTACACCGATGAGGTCGGCGTTGATTTGTTCGGCAACATCCTCACCAACGATTCCCTAGGAGCCGATACGGAAGGCATTGTCGTGGCGGCAGACGGCAGTTTCTGGCTAGTGGATGAGTACCGCCCTGCCATCTATCACTTTGATCAAACAGGCAAGCTGATCGATCGCTTCATTCCCGAAGGAGCACCTACTGCCAACGGCGAGTTTGGCACGCCAGCCCTGCCCGCAGTCTATGCTCAGCGGCGATCGAATCGGGGATTTGAGGCGGTTGCACTGGAAGGCAACAAACTCTATGCCTTTATCCAAAGCGCGATCGACAATCCTGACTCGGCGGCAGATACGGCCTCCCGCACCTCCCGCACCTCCCGCATTCTAGAATTCGATATCGTCACGAAGCAGGTGACGGGCGAATATCTCTATGTGCAGGACGACATTAGCGCCAGCGGCACCGCTAAAACCGACAAGATTGGCGATGCGGTTTCTTTGGGCAACGGCAAGTTTTTGGTGGTTGAGCGCGACGATCGCAGCACTGCTAGCTCTAACAAGCTGATCTACGAGATCGACCTGAAGGGCGCGACTAACATCAACAGGGCCGCCAACCTGACGAAGGTTCCTACAGGCAAAACGATCGAACAGCTCACGGTTGCCGAGCTAGATAGCGCAGGTCTCAATCCTGTGGACAAGCGGCTGGTAACGAACGCAGCAGCAATCGGCTATACCGGAGTCGAAAAGCTGGAAGGACTGGCGCTGATTGATGCCAACACAATCGCCATCGTTAACGACAACGATTTTGGCTTAGCGGGTGGGGTGGTGTCGGGTGATGGCTCGATTACCGGACTCTCCAACACGCCGATAAAATTAGGCATTATTGAGTTCAACCAGAGCAACGGCCTGGATGCCAGCGATCGCGATGGGGCAGGAGGCACAGGCAAGATCAATATTCAGCCTCAGCCCGTGTTTGGGCTGTATCAACCGGATGCGATCGCTAGCTACAGTTTCAATGGGCAAACCTATCTGGTGCTAGCCAACGAAGGGGATGCCCGCGACTATACAGGTTTCGCGGACGAAATTCGTGTGGGCAGCAGTGCCTACAAGCTCGACCCGACGCTGTTTCCCAATGCAGCCGCGTTGAAAGACAATGCAGTGCTGGGACGGCTGACCGTGAGCGCTGTTTCAGGCGATACGGATGGCGATGGTGACTTTGATCGGATTGAGCTAATTGGCGGGCGATCGTTCTCCATTCGCGATGCGGCGGGCAATCTGGTGTTCGACAGCGGCAACCAGCTTGAGCTGATCACGGCAGCAGCGGTTCCCACCCTGTTCAACTCCAATGGTGCTGCCGACACGTTCGATACTCGCAGCGATAACAAAGGCCCTGAAGCAGAGGGCATAACGGTGGGTGCGGTCAACGGTCGCACCTATGCCTTTGTGGGGCTAGAGAGGACGGGCGGCGTGATGGTCTACGAAATTACGAACCCCAACAAGCCTCTGTTTGTGGAATATGTCAGCACGGCTGAAGATGTCAGCCCGGAAGGATTGACCTTCATCTCAGCGGACAAAAGCCCTAATGGCAAACCGTTGCTGATCACCACCAATGAAGTCAGCAACACCACCGCCATTTTTGAGTTTGCACCCCCCACCCGAATTAGTGATATTCAGGGGAGCAGCCACATCTCGCCGCTCGTAGGCAAAACCGTCACGGATGTGCGTGGCATTGTCACGGCTGTTACCAACAACGGTTTCTATCTACAAGACCCCAATCCCGATGCTAGCGACGCAACTTCGGAAGCGATTTTTGTCTTCCGAGGCTCCTCCGGCAGCAAGCCCAAAGTCGGTGATTCACTGAAAGTGACGGGTCGTGTCGATGAATTTCGCGCCAGCGGTCGCAATAATGATTTGTCTGTTACCCAGATCAACGGCACCGTTACGGGAGCCGGATTTACGGTGCTGTTGAGCAACAATTCGCTACCTACAGCCACAGTCATGGGTGCTGGCGGTCGCGTTCCACCCAACAAAATCATCAGCAATGATGCAGTCGGCGGCAATGTCGAGAATGCGGGTAGTGTCTTTGACCCGGCTGAAGATGGCATCGACTTCTACGAAAGCCTGGAAGGAATGCGCGTCCAAATCAACAATGCTGTGGCGGTGAGTCCGACCAATAACTTTGGTGAGATTGCGGTGTTGGCAGACAACGGCGCAAATGCCGGAATTCGGACGGCTAGAGGCGGCATCAATATCCAGCCCGAAGACTTTAATCCAGAACGCATCATTGTCGATGATGTGATTACCAGCAGACCCCCTGATGTGAATGTGGGCGATCGCTTTACCAATGCCATTACTGGCGTTCTAGATTACAGCTTCAGTAACTTCAAGCTGCTGAACACAGCACCGCTGCAGGTGACATCTGCCGGATTGCAAAAGGAAATTACGGCTCTGGTAGGGGGAACCGATCAACTCACCGTTGCCACCTTTAATGTAGAAAACCTCGATCCCAAGCTGGAAGACGTCAGCAAGGTGAGCGGTCAAACAGCCCGCAACGTGGATGATGATCTAGGCAGCGGTAAGTTTGCGGCTTTGGCCGATCGCATCATCAACAACCTGAAATCGCCTGACATCCTCTCGCTAGAGGAGATTCAGGACAGTACGGGTGGTGAACTGAACGATGGCGTAGTCGATGCCGACCTGACTTTTCAGACGTTGATTCACGCGATCAAAGCTGCGGGTGGCCCCACCTACGAGTACCGCAGCATTAACCCCGTTGAAGGGCAAGACGGCGGACAGCCCGGTGGCAACATTCGGGTGGGCTTCCTCTTCAATCCAGAGCGAGTGGAATTTGTCGATCGCCCAGGTGGTGGCTCAACTACGAGTACCACGGTGACAGCAGGCGAACTATCGGCCAGCCCCGGTCGAATTGATCCGACCAATCCGGCCTTCAACAACAGCCGCAAGCCGCTCGTGGGCGAGTTTCTATTCAACGGCAACAAAGTTTACGTGATCGCCAACCACTTCAACTCGAAGGGAGGCGATCAGCCGCTGTTTGGACGATTCCAGCCGCCCACTCTGACGACTGAGGCGCAGCGTTTAGAGCAGGCTCAGATCGTTCGCAGCTTTGTGGATAAGTTACTAGTTGCTGACCCTCATGCCAATGTGCTGGTCGTAGGAGACATCAACGATTTCCAGTTCTCCAACCCCATACAGGTGTTAACCGCAGGAGGCGCACTGTCTACGTTGATTGACACCTTGCCGATTAGCGAACAGTACACCTACAACTTTGAAGGCAACGCCCAAGTCTTGGATCACATCTTGGTTAGCAGCAGTCTCAAGCCAAAGGCCGAAGTCGATGTGGTTCATATCAACTCTGAGTTTGTTGACCAGGATAGCGATCATGACCCGATCGTCTCGCGCCTGACGCTCACCCCGCAGCTGCGCGGCACCCCAGCCAATGATGTTTTGGTGGGAACGGCTGCCGCAGAAAAGATCGTCGGGGGCTTAGGTAACGACCAGCTCACAGGTAATGGGGGAAGCGATCGCTTCTCAATAAGTACCGCTACAGGTACAGACACCGTTACCGACTTCACGCCAGGTCAAGACTTGATTCAGCTCACGGGGGGTCTGGGCTTTAACCAACTCAGCATCGTTCAGGGAACAGGTGCAAGCGCCCATGATGCCCTCTTGCAGGTGGGCAGTGAGACGATCGCCATTCTCATGGGAGTGCAGGCGACTACATTGACCGCCAGCAACTTTGCGATCGGCTAAATCTTGCTCTTTCGACTTTTACTCAGCTCCTTGCAAAAGGAGCTGAGGAGATTATTTTGACTGGCCATACCCGATCGCGTTTTGAGTTGATTAATTCGCTCATTTGATTCACCCATTTGATTCACCCCAGGATCTACCATGACTGACCCCACAACCATCCGATTTTCTCAATTCAATGCCTCGTTGAATCGCAACAATGAAGGAGATTTGGTTCGGGATCTGTCTACCCCTAACAATGCCCAGGCTAAAGCCGTTGCCGAAATCATTCAGCGTACTAGCCCGGATGTGCTGCTGATCAATGAATTTGATTACGTCGCTGCCGATCCGCTGGCTCCTGTTAAACTCTTTCAGCAAAACTACCTGTTGCTCAGCCAAAACGGCGCAAGTCCAGTGGACTATCCCTACGTCTACATCGCCCCTTCCAACACCGGGATTTCCTCTGGATTTGACCTCAACAACAATGGGCTCACCGTCACCACTCCTGGCACAGCGGGCTACGGCGATGATGCCTTGGGCTTCGGCAACTTCCCCGGACAGTTCGGGATGCTGCTGCTGTCGAAGTACCCAATCGACACAGAAAACGTTCGCACCTTCCAAAACTTCCTCTGGAAAGATATCCCCGGTTCGCTACTGCCGACGGTGAGCCTACCCGGTTCCAGCACCCCCTGGTATTCTGCTGAAGAGCAGGCTGTTCTGCGTCTGTCGTCCAAGAGCCACTGGGATGTGCCGATCGTCGTTAATGGCCAGACGGTTCACGCCTTGGTAAGCCACCCCACACCTCCTGTATTTGACGGAGCCGAAGACCGCAATGGCAAGCGGAACGCAGATGAAATTCGCTTCTGGGCAGATTACGTCAGTCCCGGCAAAGGCAGCTACATTTATGATGATCAGGGCGGCAGCGGCGGACTGCAATTTGGCTCTAGCTTCGTGATCATGGGCGACCAGAATGCCGACCCCCAGGATGGCGATAGTTTTGGCAAAGCCATTTCACAGCTGTTGCAAAATCCCAATATCAACACTAATTTTATTCCCTCCAGCGCAGGCGCAATTCAACAGTCAGATTTACAAAAGGGCGCTAACCTCATCCACAAGAGCAACCCCGCCTTTGATACGGCTGATTTTGCCGATACCACAC
This sequence comes from Oscillatoriophycideae cyanobacterium NC_groundwater_1537_Pr4_S-0.65um_50_18, assembly GCA_016208305.1. GTDB lineage: Bacteria > Cyanobacteriota > Cyanobacteriia > Elainellales > Elainellaceae > Drouetiella. The sequence goes on from JACQYI010000027.1 coordinate 83,909, forward strand.
CCGGAAATCTGCGATCGGACTATGTCTTGCCCTCAGTTGATCTAAGAATTACGGACTCACAGGTGTTTTGGCCGCTGAACACCGATCCGCTGTTCCGTCTGGTCGGCGTATTTAACCCCACGCTACCCGGCGGCTATCCTAGCTCCGATCACAAGCTGGTGTGGGCAGATTTGCAGTTGGGTGCCGATCAGCCTGGAAAAACAGTGGTCAGCGCCGACTTTGCCGGACAGCAGACTTTCCCCACCAAGACTACCCAAACCTTGAGCGGCATCACCACCCAAATTGGCGGTCTATCAGGCTTGGCCTACGACGCAGCCCACGATCGCTACTATGTGGTGGCAGACGATCGCGGCGATCGCACCATTTCAAGTTCCAGCCCTACGCCGCCCCCTGCCGATAACATTCCACCCCGGTTTTACACCGCTGAGATCACGCTAGATGATCAGGGCATACCCAGTACCACCTTTACAGGCGTAACCCTGCTCCGCGACAGCGAAGGTAAAACCTTTGCCCCACTGCGGCTTGATCCCGAAGACATTGTGTTAACTCAAGCCGGAACGGTATTTATCTCTTCTGAGGGTGAAGCCAATATTGCCGCTGGACGGATTACTGACCCCTTTGTAAATGAGTTTGATTTGGCAACGGGACAGCAACTGCGATCGCTCCCCGTTCCCCAAAAGTTTTTGCCTGTGGTGCAAGATACCAACGGCAACGGCAAAACCGATGCAGGCGACACCCAGGAGGCGGGCATTCGCAACAACCTGGCATTCGAGAGCCTGACGATCACACCCGATCAGAAATTTCTGTACACCGCTACGGAAAATGCGCTGTTCCAAGACGGCTCCCTTTCCACAACAGCTAGTGGCTCTCCAGCGCAAATCATTCAATATAACTTGGTGACGGGTCAACCCGAAAAGGAATATCTTTACACTGTTGACCCAGTGGCAAAAGCATCGATTCCAGCAACCGCCTTCAACACCAATGGTCTGGTGGATTTGCTAGCGATCGACAATCGCGGCACTTTCTTGGCCGTCGAGCGTTCCTTTTCCACAGGCGTTCCTGGCACAGGCAACACCATCAAGATTTACGAAATCAGTCTGCAAGGCGCAACCGACATCAGCGCGATCGACTCCCTCAGCAGCCTTAGCACCGCGCAGCTAGCCGCCATCCAGCCCGCCCAAAAACGGCTGGTGCTGAATCTGGATGATCTGAACCTGCCCACCGGAACAGACAACATTGAAGGCATCGAATTTGGCCCCAAACTCGCTGACGGTCGCCAGTCGATCGTCTTGGTGAGCGACAACAACTTTAGCGGCACTCAGTTCACGCAAATCCTCACCCTAAGCGCTGACTCGGTGACGACCGTTGCGCCCACAGTAGAAACCAATCCGGAGCGGCTCAATGATCCGAATGTGCCCTTCAGCCAGCGTGCTGACTCCGACGATCCCGCAATCTACCTGAATACCGCCAACGCCGACGATAGCCTGGTGCTGACCACGCTAAAAAACGGCGGCATCGAAGTTCACGACCTAGCAGGCAACACCCTCCAGACCTTTAACCCCGGCAACATTCGCTATAACAATGTCGATTTGCTCTACGGTTTCAACCTGGGCGGAAAGGCTGTAGATATCGCCGTGGCAAGCGATCGCAACAACGATAAGCTCGTCATCTTCAAAATCAACGCCAGCCCGGTCAACGGCAAATACCTGGAAGACATCACCGACAGCAGCATCGGCACCTTGTTCCAGGCGGCTCCCTTTGACCCACCCTACTCGGCTTCAACCCGCAGCGCCTACGGCTTAGCCACCTACAATAGCCCTGTAACGGGCGATGCCTATGTGTTTGCCAGCCGCCGTCAGACTGGAGACGTGGCGCAATACAAGCTGATTGATGCCGGGAACGGCAAAATTGGTGCTACCCGTGTCCGTCAGTTCACCATTCCCGTTCCGGCGACCGCCCCTGCGGATACAGAGGCTCAGACCGAAGGCATGGTGATCGATCGCGAGTTAGGCTATCTCTACATTGGCCAGGAAGATGTAGGCATCTGGAAATTTCAGGCAGAGCCGACGGGCAGCAATACAGGTACGCTGATTGAACCCGTCAAAGCCTTGGGGGGTCAACACATCACCGACGATGTCGAGGGGCTGACGATCTACTACTCCACCCAGGGCACAGGCTACCTGCTCACCTCTAGCCAAGGCGACAACACCTTTGCTGTGTTTAGCCGCGAAGGCAGCAACGCGTACATCGGTCAGTTTACCGTCAGCAGCAATGGCACGATCGATAGCGTGCAAGAATCCGATGGCGCAGAGGTGATCAACGTTCCTCTTGGCTCCCGGTTCCCATTCGGGCTGTTCGTCACCCAAGACGGCTCCAACGACCCTGCCAGGATTGTAGATGATGAAAACATTAGTAACAACTTCAAGTATGTGCCCTGGGAAAACATTGCCGCTCCCCTCGGCTTGAAGATCGACACCACCAATTCCCTTCAGACTGCAACACAGCACGGCAGCGCTGGCAACGATGTTCTGGCAGGAACTGAAGCAAACGATCGCCTCCTGGGTAACGACGGCAACGATGTCTTGATCGGCTACGGCGGCAATGACCTGCTGATTGGCGGCGACGGCTCCGATGGGCTAGACGGCGGCAGCGGCAGCGACACCCTGCGCAGCAACCGAGGCAACGACTACCTACAAGGACGTAACGGCGCTGATCTATTCATCTTCGCCGTGGGCGATGGCACAGACATCGTTGCAGACTTTAGCTTGAGTGAGGGCGATCGCATTGGTCTATCGGATGGCCTCACCTTTGGGCAACTCATCCTCACCCAAGAGGGCAGCAACACGCTGATCGCTACTGACAATGCAGGGACGGCAGCATTGGCGGTTCTGTATGGAGTTCAGGCTAACACCCTGACCCCAGCGGCATTTATTGCTGTTGCTTAGGGCAGGGACTCACTCGCTCCAAGCCTTCTGAAATATTGGCTGCGTCAACATTTCAGGAGACTTGGAGCAAAAATGACCGTAGCACCACTGCGCCACCTCCAGATCTAAATGGCAAGCCAGCTGTTGCTTAGGGCAGGGACTCACTCGCTCCAAGCCTTCTGAAATATTGGCTGCGTCAACATTTCAGGAGACTTGGAGCAAAAATGACCGTAGCACCACTGCGCCACCTCCAGATCTAAATGGCAAGCCATAGGAATATTGATGTCTGGACTGAATGCCCCCTGACCCTTGATCAAACCCTTAAGATAGAAGAGAGAGGGTAAAACCCCGTTATACTTTCCTAAAAAGCGTTTCAATCTTTGATTTGACTTAGGGCTATATCCATGACCTCATATGCCACCTCAACTGCACGATCGGACTTGAGTGAATTGCGTCGGCTCAAGTCCCTGCTGCCGCCTGAACTCAAAAGCTGGGTAACGATCGAAGCCGCAACGGCTGTGAATCCACCGCTGGTCACCTCTGAAGAAATTGGCAAAGACCAGGTTGAAGTTCAGGTCGATTTGGCAAAGTGGGAAATGCTGGCGCTCGATCAGCGAAATCTGCTGTTTTGGCATGAGGTGGCGCGCATTCAAAATGACACCATCCCCAAAGACGGTTGGGAAATGGCGGCATTGGCGATCGGTCTGGGGGGCGCAGTCGGTGAACTTTGGGTGCAGGACGGCTTGCTGCTGTTTTTGGCATTGGGGCTTTGCGGTGTGTCGGGCTGGCGCTTATATCAGCGTAATAACGGCATGAAGACCCTGAAGGAAGCGATCGATGCAGATGAACGGGCGATCGCCTTAGCGACTCGCTTTGGCTACACCTTGCCTAACGCTTACAAGAGTCTGGGCAGCGCCTTAAAAGTGCTGATTGAACAAACGCCGAAGAAAAAACAGCGCAAAAAGTATGAAGATCGGCTAGATGCCCTGAAGAAGAGCGCTGCCAAAGCGAAAGAGAAGGCGAAAACGGGCGGTCGAGAGCCTGTTGATTCCTATTCAGACGCTTATTAAGATATAGCTATTGAGCTATTGAAAAAATTTAGAGGCTGAGTTTCAAAGGTTCTTTTCGCCTGTGAAACTCAGCCTTTCAAAATAAATTCGTAGCCGAATTAAGCGATGCCGCGCAGCATTGGCGATCGCCTAGCCCTGTCTAGAAGGTGACGAGTCAGGGATCTGACAACCTCTTTTCTCCAATTCCTGAGAGACTTCCTGAACGACTTCCTGAGGGAAATCGGTTGGTAAAGCTGGCGGCGAGAGAGAGGCCAACCCCGGCAAAGGTGAGCCGACAACGCCCATGAATTCGACGTCATAGCCTGTATGAAACTTGCTTTGGAAGAAGGTGGATTCGGCTGTGCGCAATCGGCTACCTAGAAGCTGTCCATTAGAGGCGGTAGCCGTTGACAACGATAAAATTTCTTCGGCTATTAAGTCTTCAGGGGCGGCTCGCAATTCTTGGCGAAACTCCAATAAGCAAACCTGACGGGGAGTGTTAGAGGGAAAAACGCTGAGGTAGTATGTGACTCCGCTGCCGCCATCATCTCGCCATATCCCCAAGTACGGGGCGACTTCTGGGTTTTTGCTCCGCCATTCCTGCCGAAAGGCCGCAAGTTCTGCTGAGATCGGCGGCGGCGCTACTAATTTATTCAGTCCGGCCAGATCGAGCCAGCTTTGGGCATCGTTGCGCGCACCTGCCATAAGCTGACTGAATTCCGCTGTAGTTAGAGGGGGCAATGGCTGAGCGTCGATCGCGGCAATGCTCAACCTAGAAGTCGGCATAGCGGGAGCAGGGGGCTGAGGCACCGAAACGGGAGCGGGCAGTCGGCAAGCGAGTAGAACAGCCTGAAAGATGCCCAACATCAAGAATTGGGTTGATATCATGGATTCATTGTCGTGTGTTTATTGCGAATTGAGCCTCTACCGTGCGATTTCGGTTTTTAAGGTTGGCTTTTCCTGTTGGTTCAGACTTATCGATCGCGACAAGGGTTCCTTTAGGGTTCCGCTAAAGCAAGTCTCTCGGAGAAATGTGTTTTTGAACGGTTGGCTGGACATATCGTTCAACGCATTCGAGGACAAATCATTCGAGGACAAAGCGGCAAATTCATCCTTTTTTCGGAGCGCATATGGATTCTGCTCGATTGGAACTGCGATCGTACCGTCGCCCTTTTCGTCAACCGCTCAAAACCTCTCATGGTCTGTGGAGCTTACGAGAAGGGATTTTGCTGCGGCTGACAGATGCCGAAGGACGAGTTGGCTGGGGCGAAATTGCGCCGATCGTCGAATTTGGCACCGAGAGCATGGGGCAAGCCATTCAATTTTGCCGATCGCTTCCCCAGATTACGCCAGAGCTGATTGATCAAATTCCCGCTGAGCTGCCTGCCTGTCGGTTTGGGCTAGAGTCTGCTTGGGAAATGCTGACAGCAGACAAGGCGATCGAGCAGGCAGCGGCTTCACCCTATAGCCATCTGCTGCCCGCTGGAGCCAATGCTCTGCTATCCTGGCAGCCGCTTTGGCAGCAGGGGGCACGCACCTTTAAGTGGAAAATCGGCGTAGCAACCCTCAACGAAGAGCTAAACCTACTGGAGCACTTGATCAGCGCTTTGCCCGCTGGAGCGCGACTGCGGCTAGATGCAAATGGTGGCCTGAGCTGGGATGCGGCCTGCGAATGGCTCCAGGTTTGCGATCGCTACGCTGTTGAATTTTTGGAACAGCCCTTGCCCCCCGATCAGCTCAGTCAGATGCTGCAACTGTGCGATCGCTACAAGACGCCCTTAGCGCTAGATGAGTCTGTAACGACGGTTGAGCAGCTAGAGATGTGCCATCAACAGGGCTGGCAAGGAATTTTTGTCATCAAAGCGGCGATCGCTGGCTCTCCTGCTCGGTTGCGGCAACTTTGCCAAACTCACCCGTTGGATGTGGTCTGGTCTTCGGTATTTGAGACAGCGATCGCGCGGCATTATATTCTCAATCGCCTGATTCCCTCCCTTCCGGCTTCCGATCGGGCGATCGGGTTTGGGGTCAAGAGCTGGTTTGCCAACTCAGTCCTGGATCAGCCAGAGTTTGAGGAGATTTGGCGCAGCTTAGAAACGGTCGGGGCAAGGGGCTAGGTTTGGCGGGTTGCTTTTGAATTTTGGCGCTTCAGGTTTTAAGCCAGGTTCCAAATTCCTCGACAAAGCGATCGCTTAAAATGGACTCCCGAATTCGTTGCGTGAATCGAATCAACTCGGTGATGTTGTGGATAGACAGCAGCGTGTAGGCCAAAAGCTCTTGCGATCGCAGCAGATGGCTGATGTAGGCGCGGGTAAAGGTCTGGCAGGTGTAGCAAGGGCAGTTGCTGTCGAGGGGTGTGAAGTCCTCGCGGTAGCGGGCATTTTTGATGTTCCAGCGATCGCCATCCACCAGAGCGCTACCGTGACGGGCAAGGCGGGTGGGAATCACACAGTCGAATAGGTCAACGCCTGCTGCAATTGATTGAGCCATCTCTCGATAGGTGCCGACTCCCATCAAATAGCGGGGTTTGTCAGCTGGCAGCAGGGGGGTCGTGGCGCGCACGATCGCTTTAATTAGATCGGGAGGTTCGCCAACGCTAACCCCACCAATGGCATACCCTGGCAAATCTAGCGTTGCCAGTTCCTTGGCAGCTTTCTGCCGCAGGTCGGGATAGACGCCCCCCTGCACAATGCCAAACAGCGCTTGATCTTGACGCTGATGCGCCGCCATGCAGCGTTCTAGCCAGCGATAGGTGCGATTGGTCGCCTCCACAACGGCCTCGCGAGTGGCGGGGTAAGGCGGGCATTCATCAAACGCCATGATCACATCTGCACCCAGCGCATTCTGAATCTGAATCGATCGCTCTGGACTGAGGTGAATCATCTGCCCATCTCGAGGCGATCGGAACGTCACTCCCTCCTCAGCGATCGATCGAATTTCGCTCAGGCTAAAAACTTGAAACCCGCCTGAATCCGTTAAGATTGGCTGCTTCCAGCCCATAAACTGATGCAGTCCACCTGCTTTAGCCACTATATCTTCGCCAGGTTGCAGATGGAGGTGGTAAGTATTGGCTAGCACCATTTGTGCCCCCGCCACCTGAAGCTGATCGGGCGTAACGGTCTTGACGTTCGCCAAGGTGCCGACGGGCATAAAACGAGGAGTGGCGATCGCACCATGAGGCGTCACAAAGACACCGGCTCTGGCTCCTGTATGGCTACAGCGCGCCTGACATTCAAAGGAAAATCCGACAGTCAATTGTTTCTCAACCCTTAAAACGATTCCCTCTTAAGGGTATTAGAAAACGTCACAATTCAACCTGCGTTTCAGCTTGCGTTGCGCTCAAGCTTACGCTAGCCTACTCTACATTGAAAGGTTTTCTTCGTCATCCATTCGCACATCCCATTCGGCTGACAGCACTTCGGCAACAACCGCTTCTAGAGCTGCGACATTGAGGCTGCGAGCGGTCTGCTCTTGAAGCGGATTGGACATGGGAATCAGCCGGAGCTGGCTATGGTCTTGCACCAGATCGAAGTAGGTTTGCTTCTCTGGAGAGCGCTTCAGCTCTAGGTAATCAAAGCTTTGAACGTTGATGTAAAGGGTGTGGTTGGCAACCAGTGTCGAGCGCTGAACATCTGCAAACACATCCAGCACATAGCCTTCATCCTCTGCTAGCAGACGGCCATCTTGGCTATAGCAGTAGTGAACCCGGTTCAGGTCAGCCAGAATCCTTTGCATGTCTTGCTTATTCACAATAATGCCATTTTCGACAATGCAGGGGGCAGGAAGCTTGGCATTTCCGGAAAGATGGTCATGACTCATAGGGGGAAAGCCGTTAATCTAGATGGAACTTAAGGTTGGCTATTCAGAAAGGGCGTGGGGAGAGTGATTTGAGAAACTGGCTATCGGCTAATCGCCTGAGCCAACTTGCTCGATCGCTACCATTAATCTTTGATCCTGATTCTCTGGTACTGATTCTCTAGTACTGATTATAAAAATTTTGTCGGATGAACCCAAGCATAGGGGGCAATATGGCTTATAGATTCAGCGCTTAGAGATTTAGCGTTTAGAGATTCAGCCCATCTATCTAGCGAACTATTAAACAAATCCTGTGGCAACATGCATCCAGTCTGCTTCAAGGCAGCCGTCAAGACCCAAACTGCAACAGTTCACTTAACAAAGAAACTCCTTAACCAAGAGACTCCTTAATCAAGCAGACTAAACTCGATCGCTAAAGTGGGAGGAAAAAATGTATCTCAGATTGACCAGAACAAGCCTCATAGACCAATATTAACTCAGGTTGTTGAACTGCCCCTAGTAAAATTTACGGAAGCCGTTTTGATCTTGTGCTATGTCTAATCTCCGTGAGGCCGTAAGGGACTTGTTTCCTCTCACTACTTCTCCTCTCATTGCTTTTACGGATGCAATACCGGGGCTGTGAGGTTGGTAAAGTGCATCTATCGTGCTTCCTGTGCCTCTAGAAATTTCACGGGGCAAATGCCGTAACTCTTTCATCTGAGATCTCGTCAGGTAATGAGGGGCGTTGCACCTGCTGTGAGTGAGCCATCTGGAGTTATTCTTATAGTTCTCCAGGAATGAATGCTATTCGGGTTAGTCTTATGACGATCGCACCTTAGCTAAGGAGGAGACAGATAATGGAACTTCATGAACTTGGAACGCTGATTTTGATGCTTAGCCCCGGATTGCTGCTGTCTATTTTAGTGATGGCGCTTTTTGCAGCGGGCGGCTAATAATCTCATGGCTCCCCCGACCTCAGTGGTGCTCTCTGTGTCGATGCATTCTACTAGCGTGCCTTACCTGCTTAAATACAACATTGCCCCCATTGAAGGAGGGGTGATTTTGAGTATTTGGGAACCAGCCGTTAAAAATGAGGTCAGGGTAAAGCCTTTTCTATTTATGATTCGCTATCGGCTGCCGTCAGAGGCAGAGGCGATGAAACTGCTGGCGGACTATCTAGCCACTTACAAGGCTAGGGCACAAATTCCGCAGGAAATCTAGCTCATAGATTTATAGCCATAGCCATTAACGCCCGTGTCCTGCCACTTGTGACTCTGGGATCTGTGACTTTAGGATCATCGACTGAATCAAATCCCATAGTTTTTAGGAGTGCTACGCTTCGTGCGGCACTCCCAAAAGCTGTTCCCAAAAACTGTTATGGATTAATAATTTGCGATCCTAGCTATCACAAAGCCAAAATTTTTCGAGAGAGTAAACTCCGCCTACCTTCTCGAAGAATTTTTTAGCAAACGGCTCCTCGCTCCCTAAGATTTAGCACCCTGAGCCATCGACTCAATGAGCTGTAGGTGCTGTGGCAGCAGATCGGCTGAAGCATATCGTTCAAGCGCTGTTTTTCGGGCGTTGGCACGAATTTCTGCCATGCGAGTCGGGTGGTCTAGCACCTCCTCGATGCGCTCTGCAATGCGCTGTGGTGAAAAGAAATCGACCAGCAGCCCATTTTCTCCATCCCGAATAATTTCTCTGACCGGAGCCGTATCTGAACCCAAGATCAAACATCCGGTCGAAAGAGCCTCAATCATAGACCAGGATAGAACAAAGGGAACGGTCAGATAAACATGCACAGCAGAGGCCCGGATTACCTGGCGGTACTGGCCATAGGGCAGTGAACCCGTAAAATGAACCCGCGACAGGTCTAAGGGAAACTGTTGCAGCATCAGATCTTTATAATTCTGACCGTCTGGCAATGCGGCTCCGTAACAAACGCGATTGGAGCCAACAATGACGACATGGCAATGAGGGCGACGCTCTTGAAGGTAGGCGATCGCCTCGATCATTTGCGGAAAGCCGCGATAGGGTTCCATGCCTCGCGACACATAGGTAACAATTTCATCGGTATGGGAGAGATCTAAGCCCAACTCAGGCAAAACCAACTTAGTACCCGGCTGAGGGCAAAAGTAGTCTGTATCTACGCCATCATGCAACACCGTAATTTTGTCCTGGTATTCAGGCGGAAACTGCGATTTTTGCCAGCCTGTAGGAGACAAACCGCGATCGCAGCTATACAGATCGATCAAAATCGGCGCATTTTTCACTCGCAGACGCGGCGCATCGTCAGGGCTAGGCGGATCGGAGGGATCAAACCCAACATCCGCCCCTTCCGATCGATAAAACCATTCAAAATAGCCCAGAAGCGGCACATCGGGAAAAGCGTCTTTGATAAACAGCGGCATACCCCAACCCGAATGGGCACAGACCACATCTGGAATAAACCCACTTGCCTCTAGCTGTTTTGCCAGACGAAAGACCGCCTGACCTTTTAGCACTGCCGATTCTAGCGGCTGGACGTAATGATGCGTCTGAGGGTAGGGCTGCCGACTGGGCTGAAAAATCACTTTGCGGATGCCGGGAAGCGTGACTTCTTGATTTTGAGTGCCAAACACAATCTGGTTGTTGGGGTCTTGGCTGAGAGCCTGAGCAACGTGACGGTACTGTGCCGGAAAGTTGGTGTGCAGGAAAAGAACTCGCATCAGGAGTGTCCGTAGAAATGAAGGAAATGAGCGCTGAGCCAAGCTGCAACTGCCCACAGCATCTTTCTAGAGGCATTCAGGCATTCAGGCATTCAGGCTATTCAGGCTGGATCGTGATGAAGACCGAGTAGAACTCCGGCGCTACCGCAGCCGATGAGTCGGCAGTCGCGATCGCTTTTACTCGTGTCTCAGAATCTGAGCTAATGTGCAGAATAACATTTGCAGCCGATACAGAGTTAGCAGCAGGCTTAAGCGTAAGGGTAAGCATCTGGTTCTGTTGCGTCAAGGTCTGCGGTTGAGGAGATTGAGAGAGCGTTGTCAGGCTCAAGGGCATTGCTTCGAGCGCTTGCCGCGTTGAAATGGGCAGCGATAAGGATGATGAAAACACCTGGGGTAGGTTCATCAAGGCAAAGGTTACTAAAGAACTGGTCAAGAGCAGAGAGGTCAAAAAAAGCTTTCTCTCACGCCCGTTATCTTCCAGCAGCGTTGGGTTTTCTGGAAATGCAGCGATCGGGCGATCGGGCAATTCGGGAGTAAGTACGGTGGTCGGCAGTTGGGTTAATGACATAATTAAGACTCCCTAGACTATAGCTGAGACTATCGCTGGCGAAGCACGAATCCTAGATACCGCGAATTCATACTGTGCAACGAATACGGTGCAACGGATACGGTGCATTCGTATGGTCTAAGACTAAGGTTTATGCACTGAGATGTCTGCCAGAAAAAGTCAGAAGAAGTCAGATGTTTCAGTTGCCCGGAGGATTCTGCCCAGCCCCAGTTATATCTATGTTCACAGCGGTGAGGACAGGGAAATTTTTGAGGGCGCACGCCCTCAAAAATTTCCTCAGCCCGATGATAACGGCTCTATTAAAAAACCCTGGTTACCCAAGGTTTTTTGATGCGCCTACTTTGACAATTGCTTGTTCATTTCTTCAGCATACTGCTCGGCATTTAAGCCCACCAGCAGATGCAGCAAGTGATCGGGCAAAAGCATAACCCCCTGTACCCCACTGGCTCGCAGGGCTGTCTCATCCACCTGGCTATCGTCAGCCACTTCTACCCGCAAACGGGTTAAAGCCGTAGGCTGAACATTGAGAATATTGGCAGAACCGCCCAGAGCCGCGATCGCTTCTTGCACCCGACGAGCGGCATCTGGATCGCGCTGAACGGCAACCGGAGCGTCCAAAGTCACCGTATCCACATTGCCACCATTGGCAGCCGATGCTGCAACTGCGGTAGCGATCGCCGGAGACACATAGCCTTCATCGGCTTCTGCCCCTGCACTCTTGAGGTACTCAATCATGTCGGTTTTCAGGTTTTCCGATCGAGGGCCAAAGATTGCCTGAGCATTGTTGCCCACTTCTAGCACGCCCGACGCACCCAGCGACTTCAGCCTTGGCTTGTTGACCTTCTGCATGTCATTAACAGTAATCCGCAAACGGGTGATACAGGCATCTAGAGTGGCGATATTATGGCGACCGCCAAAGGCTTTAACCAGCTCACGCGCCATATCTGACCCAGCGCTAGTGCCACTAAAGACTGCAGCAGCCTCCTCAGTTTCATCTTCTCGACCTGGTGTTTTTAGATCAAAGTGCTTAATGGCAAACCGGAAGACGAAGTAATAAAGCGCCGCAAACAGAGGGCCAAAAGCAATGATCAGCCAGGGTTTGGTTCCTAGCGTATTGAACAAGAAGAAGTCGATAAAGCCATGAGAGAAGGTAAAGCCCATCTTGCCGCCCAGAATCTGGAACAGCCAGTCACAGAAACCTGCCATCACAGCATGCACAGCATACAGGCCGGGAGCGACAAACATGAAGGAGAACTCGATTGGCTCAGTGATGCCCGTTAAGAACGAGGTAAAAGCTGCTGACAACATTAAACCACCTGTCACCTTGCGGTTTTTGGGGTAGGCCGAGTGCCAGATGGCGATCGCCGCTGCGGGCAAACCAAACATCTTGAACCAGTAAGCGCCACCCAAAATTCCAGCCGTTTTGTCTCCGGCAAAGAAACGGGTAATGTCGCCATGAACCACTTTGCCTGCTGAATCAGTGAAAGAGCCAATTTCAAAGAAGAAAGGCACGTTCCAAATATGGTGCAACCCGAAGGGGATGAGCGCCCGCTCCACAACACCATAAATTGCTGCTGTAAAGGCCACATTGCTGCCTGCGGCTGCGGTATTTGCCGCCGTTTTGATGGCGTTGCCAATGGGAGGCCAGATCACGCTCATTAGAATGGCAAAGGCAATCGCCGCCAGCGCCGTCACAATCGGGACAAACCGTTTGCCCGCAAAGAATCCCAAGTACTGCGGGAGCCTAATCCTAAAGTACTTATTGAACAAATAAGCAGCGATGCAGCCCATGATCAGACCGCCAAACACGCCCGTATTCAAGGAGGGAATCCCCATGACGGTATCCAGGGTTTTAGGATCGACCCCCCAGAGCGTCACCGAAGCTGCACCCAGTGCCGCTACAAACACGGCAAACCCTACGGTCGCCGCCAGCGCCGAAACACCGTCGTTACCTGTGAACCCGATCGCCACCGATACTGCAAAAATCAGCGGTAGGTTGGCAAAAATCGCATCTCCTGAAACCTTCATAATCTGTGCCAAAAACTCTGGCATCCAGAAGAAGGTTTCAGGCTTACTGAACTTAGCGCTACCCAAACCTAGCAATAGTCCGGCGATCGGCAATACTGAAACCGGCAGCATGAGGGATTTTCCCATCTGCTGCAATAACGCAAACGCTTTTTTCCACATGGCTTTTACTGATAGTTATGAAAGATGGGAGAGGGGAGAGGGGGGATGGGAGAGGGGGAAGACGGGAGAGTGGGAAATTCTTATCTACCCATCTACCCACCCACTCATCTACCCATTTACCCGCCAGAATCACTAGTCTTCTTGAGGCGTATAGAGCGCTCTGACTTCTGCCGCCGTATCGCAAGCGATCGCGCGTTGAGCAAGCTCCTGACACTGACTCAGGCTAAGCTGGCGCACCTGGGCTTTGACGCTGGGAATGGTCGGAACGCTGACGCTGAGTTCCTTGACGCCCAGGCCAATTAGCAGCGGGATGGCATGGGGATCGCTGGCAATACCGCCGCAAACGCCCGTCCATTTGCCCAGATTGTTGGATGCGGTGGCCGCCATGCCGATCAGCTTCAGGACAGCCGGATTCAAGCCATCGCAGAAGGGGGCTAGCTTGGGATGTCCACGATCCATAGCCAGGGTATATTGGGTCAGGTCATTGGTGCCCACCGAGAAGAAGTCCACTTCTTTGGCAAACTGGTCGGCAATTACCGCCGTTGCCGGAATTTCTACCATGATGCCTACCGAAATGGGAGCCACGCCTAGCTTCTGGCGCTCTTCCTCCATCATGGCTTTCGCCAGCCGAATTTCCTCTAGCGTGGCAATCATGGGGAACATCACCTTGACATTCCCAAACTGGGAGGCTTTGAGGATGGCGCGAATTTGCGTCCGAAAGAGTTCGGGGCGATCGAGACCAATGCGAATCCCGCGTTCGCCCAAGAAAGGATTTTCCTCATGGGGCATAGGCAAGTAGGCCAAGGGCTTGTCGCCACCAATGTCGAGGGTGCGGATGATCAGCGGACGATCGCCCAGCACTTTTGCCACGCTAGAGTAGATTTCGGTCTGCTCATCTTCGGTCGGGGCGTCAGCGCGATCGAGGAAGATAAATTCCGATCGCAGCAGACCTACACCTTCCGTTCCCAGCGTCATGGCTTTTTCAGCATCGGCTTTGCCACCGATATTGGCGACAATTTCCATGCGGTGCCCGTCGGTGGTGATGGCAGGTTGCTCGGCTGCCGCCAGTTCGGTCTGCCGTCTAGCCTTGAGCCGGGTTTGCCGCTGCCGCACCTGTTCCATTTCGGTCGGGTCAGGATTGAGCCGCAATGTACCTTTGCTGCCGTCGAGAATCACAGGCGTACCGTTGGGCAGATCCAAGATGCGCTGCTCTGCGCCAGCGATCGCCGGAATATCCATTGCCCGCGCCAGGATAGACACATGGGAGGTGGCTCCTCCGCCCACGGTGCAGAAACCTAGCACCTTGCCGCGATCCATTGTGGCGGTGTCGGAAGGCGTTAAGTCTTCTGCCACCAGAATTGAGTTGGCAGGATAGTCGGTTGAGGCCGCCGTTGCACCTGTAAGGATACGGAGGACGCGATCGCCCACATCGCGTAGATCGTTGGCGCGGGCGGCAAGTAACTCATTTTTGAGCCGAGCCAGGGTTGCGGCCTGAGCCGTATAGGACTGCTTCCAGGCAAATGCGGCGCTCTTGCCTTTATCGATCGCGCTAGTGGCGCTATCAAATAGTTCTGGATCTTCCAGCAGTTCTAGATGAGCGGCAAAAATAGCGGCTTTACCCGAATCGGCCTGACCATGCACCTTTGCCCGCAGAGCCTCAATCTCTAGCTTGGCCTGAGCCACGGCTTTTTCGAGCTGGCGGCGCTCTTCATTGGGGCTTTGTGCCGTTTCAGCTACCGTAATCTCTTGATGGGTGATCCGGAAAATATTGCCGACTGCCACCCCTGGAGAAGCCGAAACCCCCAAAATCAGATTGGGATTATCCGATCGAGGCCGGGGTGCAGGCGTCGAAGTCTCTAGCATAGCCACACTTGCCGGAGCAGCGATCGGCTTCGATCCTTCCTCTCCTAACCCCGATCGTAAAGCCTGACTCAGTTCAGCGATCGCAGCATCAGCATCTTCACCTTCGGCAGTGAGGTAAACGCGATCGCCATTCCCGACTTCTAGACCCATAATGGCAACAACGCTGCGGGCGTTGACCTGCCTGTCGCCCAATTGGAGACGAATTGCTGATTTATATTTTTTGACTAAATTCACCAATACCGCAGCAGGACGGGCATGCAGCCCTGTTGGGTTGGGAATGGCGATCGCTTCAGAGGTGACAACCTTAGAGGTGGCGAGGCTACCCTCCTGAACGGTCTGAGACACGCCTGCCAATCTCAGCGCCAGCGACAAATCTTTCCCTGCAGTCACATCGCCCGACTGGGGCAAAAACTCAGCGACTCTCTCACCATTGGTAATTACAATTTGCGTCAGCAAGCTGCGCGCATGGGTCGCTACATAGTTAGCATCAAAGTCAATGAGAGGATCGCCAACCCGCACGCGATCGCCCACCTTGATGTGGGGCAAAAATCCTTCGCTTCGCAGCGTCACCGTATCCAGTCCAATGTGCATCAGCACTTCTATCCCTTCAGGGGACTTGATCGTGACCGCATGGCAGGACGGGTGAAGTTGAATCACCTCTCCGTCACAAGGAGCCAACAGCGTATTGCTTACCGGGTCGATCGATATCCCATCTCCCACCATCTTTTCTGCAAAGACGGGATCGGGCACGTTTTCAATCTTCACCAGACGACCCGACAGCGGTGCGATCAGCTGGACATCTACACCCGTCTTCGCCACTGCTGCGGGAGTAGATGTTGCAATGTATGCCATATTATCTCCTGCTTATCACATCCTGTTTTAATGTCGTGTCTGCACTAGCCCACTGAAGCTCTATCCAAATTTCACTGGAGGTATTGCAGCACCCTCTCTCTTCATTGACCATGACAGCCTTAATTTCTGGTATCAAGTCCAGTCTATAGATTGTGAGTGTTGAGAAGATTTAATTTATCAAAATCACCGCTTCTTTTTATGTTTTCCACAGAACTTGTTAAACAAGGTCACAATTGTGGGTCAATTCTATTCCTTGAGGCGGATATTTTCTTAACACTGCTTAGTTGTTCTTAACGTTCCTTATTGCTTTCTAGATAACTTTCAGAATCTCTGCTAAAAGGCTGAAAACTTGAGAGGCACGATTTATCATCCTAAAGTGTCTGTTTTACTCAACCGTGGCATGGGCAGCGACAAAGTGAATTGGGAAAGTGCGATCGCCCATTTTATGCAGGCGATATGGGCAGAGCCTGATTTTTCCAGATGACGACTTTATAGAAGCGCCCGTTTGAGAAAATCAGCAGCGATATTGATAACATCGCCCACAGCCTCTAACAATTCATCAGGCGAAGGCTGTCCTCCGAAGAATGGCTACAGCCATACAGCCCTTTAGTAATCGCTACAGGAATGATGCTAGAACGATCGCCTGTTCCACGGATACATTGGCGTTGATTTCATGCCATCTTGGGAACTCTGTATGAGGAACTCTGCATGAGGAACTTTGTATTGGAGATCTCGTTGGGCAGGCGCATTCGGCTAAACTATCTGATCCAAGGTGATCTGCTCCGGAGCGATCGCCTGAGCGACAAGTTGTAGAGAGCATTGACTATGCATGTACTGGTGACTGGAGTTGCAGGATTTATTGGCTACCACTTGGCGCAACGCCTTTTGGCAGAAGGCGTACAGGTATATGGCATCGATAATCTGAATGAATACTACGATGTCAATCTTAAGAAAGCGCGATTGGGGCAGCTAACCCCGCACCCTAGATTCACCTTCGAGTTTTTGGATCTGAGCGATCGCCAAGCCGTGGCCGAACTCTTTGAAGCTCAGCAGTTTGACTATGTGGTCAACTTGGCGGCTCAGGCAGGCGTGCGCTATTCGCTGCAAAATCCGCTGGCTTATGTAGACAGCAACGTCACAGGATTTGTCAATTTGCTAGAGGGCTGCCGTCATAGTGCCGTTAAGCATCTGGTGTTTGCGTCCTCTAGCTCTGTCTATGGGGTCAATCCCAAAACCCCTTTCTCTACGACTGACAATGTTGACCATCCTATCTCGCTCTATGCTGCCAGCAAAAAAGCCAATGAGCTAATGGCCCATACCTACAGCCATTTGTTTCAGCTTCCCACCACCGGGCTGCGCTTCTTCACGGTTTATGGCGAATGGGGCCGTCCGGACATGGCTTACTTCAAGTTTGTTAAGGCGATCGAGTCGGGTCAGGCGATCGATGTCTACAACTATGGCGACATGCAGCGTGACTTTACCTACATTGATGATGTGATTGAAGGGGTCGTGCGCGTCATGCACAAGCCGCCCCTAGCCGGACAGGATGCCCTGACCAAAGCGGCCTATAAGCTCTACAACATTGGCAATAACAAGCCCGTAGCGCTGAAGCGGTTTATCGAAGTGGTGGAGCAAGCGCTGGGCAAGGAAGCACAGAAAAACTTTTTGCCTATGCAGCCTGGAGATGTGCCCGTTACCTACGCCGATGTGGATGATCTGATGCAGGACGTGGGCTTTCGCCCTGATACCGCGATCGAAGTCGGCATTGAGCGATTTGTCCGTTGGTATCGAGACTATTACGCCTCAAACCCTTAGAGGTCGCTAGCCCGATCGCACCCATAGCCACTTTACGCAACAGGTTTTAGGGGGCAAGAATATCTCGTACCTTGCCACTCCAATTTATCTCCGTAGCCCCTAAAAAATTAGGGCTGAAGGCTCAAGTCTGAAAGCTAAGCTCAACGCCTTGCCTCCAGTCCTTAGCTTCCAGCCCGTGGCGACCTAGGCTTTTCGGCCTAGACAACCCATGAGACAAATCTGGCGATCGCCTACGACATGGCCTGAATCATGTAGTCAAAATAGGGAGAGGCGGCCGAAGCGTCAGCATCGCTCAGCAGCGCCAGAGAAGCCGCCTTCAAGCAGCGAATAGACTCCACCATGCCTGGAACAGGAACGCCTAGAGAGTTATACATCTCTCTAACGCCAATCAGCCCAATCTTTTCGATCGGGCCTTTGTCTCCTGCCAGCACACCATAGGTGACCAAGCGCAGATACCAGCCATAGTCTCTTAAGCAAAGGGCGCGCTGCTTGTCGCCATAGGCGTTACCACCCGGAGCAATAAAGTCAGGACGCTTGCGCCAAAGGCTTTTGCTAGCTTCTTGAACAATCTTTTTTTCATTCTCAGCCAGCGTTGCAGCTATCCGCACGCGCTGGTCGCCCGTTTGTAAAAACTCTTGAATGTTCTTCAATTCGCCGCTGCTGGGATAACGCAGTTCTTCATCGGCATTGAGAATGACCTGACTAATTACACTCATAATTATGGGGATGACTATTGCGGTAATTCGGCTATTGGTCGTATTTTATCGAGATCGGGGGACGAAAGGAAAGGAAAAAAGCGGGATGGCTGAGAGGGATGGCCTTAAAAATAAAGAAATCTTAATCTTTCAAGCCAATTCTTTAAGCTGGGGTCCTGATATTTGCATCTCTTGTTTATTTTCTAAAAGAGAAATAGAGCCAAGCTGTGGCCTAAGGAGCTGCACCAAATTGGGTGACCTCCATATAGATATGCTCTAGGCGCACAGGTTGCCGACAGACCGAATCTAGCGGAATGCCTCGGAAGCACTCCAAAATTTCTGCTAGCTCCATAGCCCGAGGCAGCCAGAAAGCTAAATCGCTGCCATATCGACGCGGCGTGAACCCATGCGTCAAGGCTCGATCGATCGCCCTTTCTTCTTCTGGCGTTTTCACGAGTGCAACCTCTGTTGCGGGTACATGCTGCTGGAGTTCTGTCAAAGTGCCCTCTGCTAACAGCTTCCCCCCTTTGAGGATACCAATCCGCTGACACAGCCGCTCCGCTTCTTCGAGCAAGTGGGTCGTCAGCAGCACCGTAATGCCTTGGTGCCGCAATTGGCGAATTAGCTCCCAAATTTCGTATCGCGCCTCAATGTCTAGCCCGGTCGTAGGTTCATCTAAAATCACTAGGCGGGGCTGATGCACTAAGGCGATCGCCATACTCAAGCGCCGCTGCATGCCTCCACTGAGGGTTTCTACCGGGCTGTTGGCGCGATCGCTCAAATTCACTGCCTCTAAGCAATAGCTGACTTGCTTCAGGCGCGTGCTGCGAGACAGGCCGTAGATTCGGGCAAAAAAGTTGAGATTTTCGCGACAGGTAAGGCTGCGATAGAGCAAGTTCTCTTGGGGCGCAATGCCAATCAGCTTTTGAGTAGCGCTAGAAATGGGTTGGCCATCAATTTCTACCAGACCGCGATCGGCCTTAAGCAGATTGCAAATAATGTTGATCGTTGTGGTTTTGCCTGCGCCGTTTGGCCCCAGCAAACCGTAAATTTCTCCGGGAGCAATCGCCAAACTCAAGTCTTGCAACACAGCGCGATCGCCGTAGCCTTTACTCAGCTTTTCAATTCGCAGCACTCATAGCCTCCTTTCGAGGGTGAGCATCTGACGGTAGGCAAACCCACTGCTAATCACCATCAGTAGGGCAAAGCCCGTTAAGAAGTAAAGATTAGGCGCGATCGCCTCTATGCCATCGCCTGCGGCTGAAACTCTGGTCAGGGCTTCGTTCATGTGATAAACCGGATTGTATTTAGCAATTTCCCGCAACGGCGTCGGCAAAAAGCTCAAGGGCACAAACGCCCCTCCTAGCATGAGCAAGGGTACACCAAAGGCAGCAACCAGCGCGTTAACATCTTCAATCCGGCGGGCAATTTGAGTGCCTAGAGTAAAGCCCAGCCCCACATAAGCAATGATGCTGAGTAGAACAATCAGGCCGCCCAGCCATAAAGAACCGTTAAACCGAGCTTGCAGGAAAGCCGCGCTGGTATAGACCAGTAAGGTTTGGCCAATGCCAATGCAGCTATGCGCCAGAAAAATACCAAAAAAGTAGGATAGACCGCTGAGGGGGGTCAGAAATAAACGTTTTAGAGTCTGCTGTTCTCGTTCAGAAACAACGGTAGCAACAGTGCCGCCCAAGCAGCTAAAAAACAGGGCTGCCCCTACCAACGTCATCGGTGCCGCTGCTTCAAATGCCTCTTTGACGGTTGCCTGAGGCTGATCGGCTAAAATGTAGCCATTGAGCAGCAGCACAAACACGGGAAACATTACCCAGAGAAACAGCGATCGCTGCCTGCGGCACAGTTCCAACAAAATCCGTCGCGCTACGGCAAGTGCTTCCTGCCAATACTTTATTAATCCCAAGTGCCCTACCTGCGCTCTCTTGTGAAATCATACCTTGCGAGACTTACACATTTCTGTACTCTAGGGTGGGCTAAGGGTGACACCTGGGTCTTGCCAAAATTTTGCCAGAAGCTGCGGCTACCCCTAGATAATGTCTCCAGAGATGTCCTCAGATAACTGCTGTGCATACAGTCATAACGGGCGTAACGGGCTGAGAAGGTAATTTTTTGGCGATCGGCTGCATCAAATCCTGACCTGCTCCCGGATGGCTCCAGAGGCAGAGGCAGACAATGCCATGTCATCATAATTTTGCATGATATTCTTGAGAAGTCTGATCTCAGCTCTATTGCAGCCACACTGACTTTCAGCCATACTGCTGAGCTACCCAAAACTCACACTTCAAAAAAAGCCGTACTTGGAAAAGTCGCACTTGAACAAAGCACACTTAGAAAAGTCATACTTTAGAGATGAAGGGGTTCTCAGTTTTTTGGGTAGGATAGGCTAGATGCAGAGTGCAAGCCTCTCAGGGTCGGGTCTGAGTGCGATCGCTATTTTGCTTATCCTGCAATCAGAATCTCTGGCGCTGATAAGGCATGGCTGAAGCCTTCTCATTGGAAAGGTTACGGGCTAGCAAGTCTTACAGGTTGGCAAGTCTCACTGGTTGGCAAGTCTCATTAGCACGGCTTTCTTCGTTCCCATCTAAACTACTTTTCATGCAGACTGCTGTTTTTAGCGAACTGTTCCCACTCTTCAATGCTGCGAGTCCTGAAACTGTTGAGTGGTTGCTCTCCATTACCGTTGAGCATGAGTATCCGGTAGATCGGGCTGTTCTCATGGAGGATGCCTGGGGCAACGCTGTCTATTTCGTAGAGTCGGGATGGGTTAAAGTGCGTCGCCATGTGGGAGAGGATTTTTCAACCCTGGCGATCTTGGGGCGGGGCGACTTTTTTGGAGAAATGGCCATCCTGGACGAGTCACCGCGATCGACCGATGTAGTCGCTCTCTCTTCAGTCAAGCTACTCAGCATTTCGGCACAGCGATTCATTCAAACCCTATTTAGAGACTCGCAGTTGCACCATCGCATGTTGCAGCTCATGGTGCGTCGCCTGCGCCAGACCAATTTCCGCTTTCAGCTTCGCCATCAGCCACCTGCTATCAAGCTGGCCAATACGCTGGTTTCTTTGGGCGAAAATTATGGGTTTCCCAGCGAATATGGCACCGAAATTTACAACATCCCTTTCAGAGATTTGGCGGATGTCAGCGACATTACAGTAGACGAAACCGCCAAAATCATGGAAAAGTTGCATAGCAAAGGCTGGATTAGAGTCGCTCCTAGCAACCAGGCAATTTATCTGGTGAATTTACGGCAGCTTACCCATTTGGCCGGGAAAATGCAGTAGGGTAGACATCCCTACCTTTCGTCTCAAACTGGCGTACTCATGACAGAAGTAACTCAAACTCGCCCTGTGACTCTGCCTCGCACCTTGCAGATGCAGTATCAGGTGGCAATGCCTCAGCCTGAGTCGCATTTCTTTGAGGTCAGGTTACAAGTCAAGGGCTGGTCATTTAACCTGCTAGATTTGAAAATGCCCGTCTGGACTCCTGGCTCTTATCTGGTGCGGGAATACGCTCGGCATTTGCAAGATTTTACCGTGTGCCAAGGTGACGCTGACCCGACCCCTCAGAACCAGCGGGTCTGGCGGAAGTGCAGCAAAAATCACTGGCAGATCGAGACAGGCGGAGCCAGCGAGTTGACCGTGTGCTATCGCATTTTTGCCAATGAGCTGACTGTGCGCACCAATCATCTCGATGCAACCCACGGCTTTTTCAATGGCGCAGCTCTATTTTTCTTCATTCCTGGCTTTGAGAAACTGCCGATTCAGGTAACGATCGCCCCTCCCCATCCAGACTGGCGCGTCAGCACAGCCCTGCCGTCGGTCGCAGGACAGGCGAATACTTTTGTGGCCGCCGATTTTGACACGCTTGTAGACAGCCCGTTTGAAATTGGCAACCATCAGCTCTACGAGTTTGAAGTCATGGGTAAGCCCCATGAGCTTGCCATCTGGGGTCGCAGCAACATGGCGATTGATCGCCTGATTGCCGACACCCAAAAAGTTATTCAAGCAGAAGCCGACTTATTTGGCGGGTTGCCCTACGATCGCTATGTGTTTTTGCTGCATCTGATCAGTCAGGGCTTTGGTGGGCTAGAGCATAAAAATTCCTGTACGCTGCTCTACTCTCGGTTGGGCTTTCGGACGGACGATCGCTACAACACCTTTATCCAGCTTGTGGCCCATGAGTTTTTTCATTTGTGGAACGTCAAACGGATTCGCCCCAAAGGGCTAGAAGTGTTTGATTACGAAGCCGAAAACTACACGCCCTCCCTCTGGTTTAGCGAAGGCACCACCAGCTATTACGACCTGACGATTCCTTTTCGGGCGGGCATCTACGATGTCAAAATTTTTCTCAAGCTGTTGGGCAAGGAGATTTCGCAATTTCTCATGGTGCCAGGGCGGCAGGTACAACCCCTGAGCGAATCTAGCTTTGATGCTTGGATCAAGCTCTATCGCCGCGATGCTAACAGCAATAACAGCCAGATTTCCTATTACCTCAAAGGAGAAATGGTATCGCTCCTGCTGGATCTGTTGATTCGAGCCAGACATGGCAATGGGCGATCGCTAGATGATGTGCTGCGCAGCCTATGGCAGCAGTTTGGACAGCCTGAAGTTGGCTTCACCCCAGAACAGCTTGAAGAGACAATCGAGGCTGTAGCGGAGACCAATCTAGCGGAATTCTTTAGTCGCTACTTGCACACCACTGCCGAATTGCCCTTCAACGAATATCTGGAACCCTTTGGCCTTCAGCTACAGCCAGAGAATTTTACCCACCTGCCGCCACATTTGGGCATAATCGCTAAATCTGAGAACGGCAGAGAAGTGATTAAGTTTGTAGAAAGCGGCTCTCCGGCACAGCGGGCTGGCATTGACCCCGAAGATGAGCTGTTGGCGATCGACGGGCTACGGGTCAAAGCTGATCAGTTGAGCGATCGTCTAAAGGATTACGCTCCTGGCGACACTCTCAGCTTTACCCTATTTCATCAAGATGATCTGCGCACCTGCACTGTTACCCTCACCCCGCCGCGCCCTGCCGCCTATCACCTTGTCGCGATCGAGAACCCCTCGATTGCTCAACAGCAAAACTTTAAAGGCTGGCTAGGGGCAGAGTTGGCGGAACTGTAGAAAAGTCAAAGAAGATATAGAGGGGCATAGAAGCAAGAGGAACCTCAAAAGAGGATGATTTTTGAGATGTGGGAAGTCTACATCCCCAAAAATCCTCACTCAAATATCTCGATCGAATCACGACGAGCCAGATTGCGACTATCATTTGTGTCATGCCTTTTTGGATTTCAAAGGCGGCATCGAGAGAGATCCGTTAAGCCTTGAGCCGACTTGATAGAGCCGGACTTGATATCATGTGTGGGGTGTAGCCAAAGTCGCTGCATTGTGGGGTGGTTTAAGATATGACCGGAAAATATGGAAAGCCAGACCCTCGATCGCCTGAGGGGTCGGGAAAGATTCCCAAAAAACCAGTAAATCAGTCTATTCCGCCTTTGAAATTCCCTTCGCTTCAGGATGTGCCCGTCCGCACAGCGCCTGAGCGATCGCCCAGATCGCCTGCTGATGGCGGGGTAGCCGTTCAGCCTTTAACCGAGCGGGTATCGTCGCCCGAACGGCTGGGTAAAGGGTCTACGCTGCCGCGATGGGTACCGCGAAACTGGCAGTTTTGGGGCGCAGTGTCGGCTCTGGTCTTCAGCGGTATGGGCGTTTTCTCGGCTTTGACGCTGTTTAGCCTACCCAACAGCCCCAACTGTCCGGCAATTTTCTTGCCAACGGCTTCAGCTTCTATGCGGCTGTACTGTGCGCAGATCATGGCTGATAAAAATACGGTAGAGTCTCTGCTGAAGGCGATCGCCCTCGTCAACGACATGCCTTCAGATCACCCGCTGCGTCCTGAGATCGATCGCAATATTGAGGACTGGTCTAAAAAGATCTTGAAGCTGGCGGAAGAGTCGTTTCAGAATGGCGATCTGGAAAAAGCTGTGGGTACCGTACGCCGCATTCCGGCTCAGACGGACGCATATGGTCTAGTAGAGAAGCAAATTGCAGACTGGAAAGCCGTTTGGTCTGAGGCTGAGCAAATTTATCAAGAAGCTGAGGATGATTTGCGGCAAAATGACCTGCGTCAGGCATTTCTGACGGCAACGCGGCTACTCGCAGTAGGCAATAAATATTGGGAAACCACAAAATATAAGCAGCTTAGCAGCCTAATTACCGATACGCGAGTGGATGGCGGCAAGCTGGATAAGGCCAAGGGCATGGCTGAGCAGGGGGGTGTAGAAAACATCCTGGCAGCTATGAAACTCGTGGAAGAAATTAAGCCCACGAGCCATCTTTACCAAGAAGCCACAGCCGTAACCGCTCAGCTTGGACAAAAAATGTTGGATCTGGCGGATGCTGCACTCGATCGCCGAGACTATAAAGGTGCAACGAATATCATTCAGCAAATTCCTGAGCGCGCCAATCTCAAAGCTGAGATCCAGGATTTTAATACCCTGGCACAGGCCAAGGCGCAAGGCTGGGGGGGTACCTCAGATGACCTACAGGCTGCCATTCAGCAAGCCCGTAAGCTGAAGAGCGATCGCCCTCTGTATGGCAAAGCGCAACAGATGATCGCCACTTGGGAGCTAGAGATTCAAGACATTGCCTCCCTAGAGCGTGCCCGTCAGCTTGCCCAGCCTGGAAGCATTGGGGATTTGTCTGCTGCCATTGCTGAGGCGGAGCAAATTCCTTCTAGTAATCCGCGCGGTAAGGAAGCCCAAGATGCCATTGATAGCTGGACGGCAACGATTCAAACGATTGAAGATCGTCCCTATCTCAATCGTGCCGAACAGTTTGCCAGCATTGGCGATATTCCTTCTCTACAGCGCGCTATCAATGAAGCCAGCCGCATCGGCGGTGGACGTGCCCTCTATGCTCAGGCAGACCAGCTCATCCGCGATTGGTCTGATCGAATTCAGCGATCGCAGGATCAGCCCTTGCTCGATCGCGCTCGTCAATTTGCCAATCAGGGAAATTTGAGAGCGGCGATCGATACAGCCTCTCAAATCGGAGAGGGTCGGGCTTTATCCAGTCAGGCTGAAACAGAGATTCGCGATTGGACACAGCGCAGCGAGCAGATTGAGGATCGCCCTTATTTTGAGCGGGCGCGTCAGCTAGCGGCTCAAGGTGACCTCTCGGCAGCGATCGCTACGGCAGAGCAGATTCGGGAGGGGCGATCGCTCTATGACGAAGCCCAAGCCGATATTCGAATCTGGCGCAACCAGTCCGAAGGGCAAGATCGCATGCAGCAAGCCTATGCCACGGCTCGCTTGGGTACGCCACCGATGCTGCTGTCAGCGATTCAAATTGCAGACCAAGTGCCTACAAATAGCGCCCAGCGATCTGAAGCCGAGCAGATGATTGAGCAGTGGAGCTACCAAATTCTTCAGACTGCCGAAAGTCAGGCGCAATTTAACCTTGGGGCTGCAATCGCCATTGCCGAAAGCATTCCTCCGGGCACAAAGGCCTACGGAGCCGCTCAGCAGGACATTCAAACCTGGCAGCAACAGCTCCGCCGCTAGCGCCAGTCGGCTTGTGCTCGGTCTAAGACATAGCCTGCAACTGCCTGTATTTGCTCTGGAGGGAGGCGATCGCGATACGCCGACATATTGCCTTTGCCATTGGTGACAATGGTGGCGATCGCCTCTATAGAATCCATGTGGTTTTTCTGAAGCGTTTTCAGCTTCAAATTTTTGCCGCGTCGCACAATGTTGCCGCCATTGATATGGCATCCAGCGCAGTGAAGGTCAAAAGCCTTTGCACCAGTGGATAATTCAGGAACTCGCTCAAGATTGCTAACCTGATCGGCCAGGGCAGGAGCGATCGGCATTGTGACCAACAAGATCGCGAGTAGAAAAGCAATAATCTTCATGGGTTCTTGTTCTCTCGGTATTTCATCCTCTCTCTAATGTAGAAGATCTGCCTAGAATACCCAGCCTGAATACGCACATTCTTAATCGGACATGGTAGAAGAATCTTGATTGTGCATGACCCAGTAAGCTAGTTTGTGCTGTACATATTACATAGTGATGTATGTAGAGATATCAAAACTGTACTCATTGACTGCTCCATCAGGCGACAAAAAGAGGAAGCGATCGGTTTCCAAATTTAGACTATAAAGATTGCATACTCTACATCACTCATTTGAACTTTGTGGGGTTTGACGCTGCTCAACTCAAACAACAACACAGGGCGATCGCTCTAGAATCGCCTGATCTCATGCGACCGCAGACCTAGCCACAAATAAACAGCCCCCCGGACGGCAGACCGATAGACCACCTAAGCTATGCTATTAGCAGCTTTCTAAGCGCAGGAGAACACCATGACCCTCACTATCCAAGACCTCAAAAACTTCCAAAATCAACACCCCGATCACCGTCTAGAGCTAGTCGATGGAGAAATAATCATCATGAGTCCCTGCGGTCTAGAGTCTGATGAAATAGCCGCCGCCATCATCGCCCAGCTCTGGACGTGGGTAAACCCCCGGCGCTTAGGCAGAGTCCTAGCCTCCAGCGCCGGCTATATCTTACCCAACGCCAGCGAAGATGTCCGCGCCCCCGATGCCTCCTTCATCCGAGCCGATCGCCTCAAACGCACCACCAACGAATTTGCCCACCTCGTTCCAGACCTCATGTTTGAAGTCGCTTCCAAAAGCGACCAACCCGAAAAAATCCGCATCAAAATCCGCACTTTCCTAGAGCTAGGCACTCAAGTGGGTATCCTAGTAGACCCTAGAATTCAAACCCTAGAAATTCTTCGTGAAGGACAAGAAACGATCGTCCTGCATGACGGCGACGTGCTGACTCTGCCCGATCTGCTACCCGGCTGGGAAATGGCAGTCTCCAGCATCTGGGCACCCGAATTTGATTGAGCCATTCATCAGATTTCCTGCTCAGATCCCGCAACATCCCGCTTCAACACAAAAAAGAAGGGTTGGGGAACTCCCTTAAAGTCCATCAAACCCAAAACCGTATTGTCATCGACCCTTCTAAAAATGTCATGAATGGGCAAACGATCGTAAATCATCGTTGCACTTACTTTCTGCCGATACTCCATCATCCGCACCCGCGCCTGACTGACCTCTGTCTTCAATATCCAACTCATAGAACGGAAAACGGATTTCATCGCCTGCTGCTTCAGAGCCGGAAACAGACCCACCAGACGCAGCCCCAGATTGACCACTAGCGGATTTGGCGAAACCTTTAATACCTGATTATTACCATCCAAAAACAACAAAGGGTGAACCCGATCGCCATCAATAAATTCCTTCCCATACCAACCTGTCACCTCCAAAAGGTGATTCAGCAGGTGATTAGTCTGAACTTCACATCCCCGCCAGCGACCCATCATAAATTCCAGGTTCACAGGCTCCAACCCATTAAAAAGCTCCAAGGCTTCCTCTGTCGAGATCTCTCCCCCTCGCAACATTGCGTCGAACTTTTCCAAAGTGCCCATCGCTACTTCATTCCTCCAACCAGCTAAAGAGCTGCCCCACCGTCAGGCTAAACGCTTCAGCAAAAGCGGGCACAGGAATCCGATCGCCCAACCCTTCAAACACCGCCAAAGTGCGATCGGCAAAATAAACAAAGACCAATTTCTCCTCTGGATCAATTAGCCATCCCATTTGAGTTTCGTGGGCAAGGCAGTGGAGAATATTGAGCACCACTTTAGTTTGGCTTTGATCAGGAGAAAGAATTTCAATCGTCCAGTCGGGAGCGATCGCAAAGGTATTGGCGACTTCGCCATTCTCATCACGCGGAATCCGCTCCCAGGTGAAGACCGCCAAATCAGGGACAATCGATCGACCCCCAAAGGTGCAGCGAAGTTCTGGATAGGCGCGGGCAATATGCTGAGATTTGAGCGATCGGTTAATATCAGCACCCAGATCAAGCTGAACAGTGCTGTGTTTCCCTTGGGGCATAGGCTTTTGGATGATCCGACCCTCAATAAATTCGCTAGCAGGCTGGGTTTCCGGCAGCTTCAAAAATTCATCAAGAGTCAGGGTTTTAGGGGTAGCTTGAACCATTGCCGTCAAAGAGTGAATGGTGAGTATTGTACCGTTTTAGCTAGAGAGGTACTTCAGGCGATCGTCTGCTATGAGCAATCCTTAAAGATCAAACGGGCGATCGGCGATGTCCACGGCGAAGGACAATCCCTCGCAAATCTAGGATTACTGCATCAGCTTTAAAAGCATTTAGATCAAGCCATACCCCTCTGGCGCGAAGCATTACCAAACTTCACCCCGACTCCTCCGACCACGTCATCCAATGGCTCCAATCCGCCACCTAGCCTCGCCCCAGCTAGGCTGGCTCTTGCCTCTCGGCATTCTTCTCTTCTTCGCCTGGAACTTAATCAACGATCACTGGCTGATTGCCCTCGGCAGCATTGCCCTCATCGACTGGCCATGGTATCGCAGAACGACGATAATTCTATTCAGTGGCAGTGCAGCAATCGGCTCAAACACCTTTCGAGGTTGACCCAATCCAGTCAAGCACATCCTAAAAGCGCTAGAGCTAGAGGGAACAGTTGAGGTTAAAAAAATCGATCGCTAAGTTACCCAGATCGCCCTAGCAGAGGTGATACAGGGCTGACTTGCATGATTGCCTAACCTAATAGAAGAATGGGGGCGGTGGGACTTGAACCCACACGACTTATAAGGTCAACGGATTTTAAGTCCGCAGCGTCTACCATTCCGCCACGCCCCCACGGTTGAGTTAAAACTCTAGAAACATTAGCTATGCATCGATACAGATCCTATATCCAGCACAGCTACAACATTATATCTGCATTCCTCCATCAATTAAGTCATTAGCGGAAATGTCATGCCCAAAACCAGACCCTAATCTTTGAATTCGCAGCGATCGCCTTGAAAAAAGCTGCTTGCCCATATGCCCTTAACAGACCGAGCTGTGCGCGATCTAGAATCTAACGCCCAACCCACCTTGAACCGAAGCTGCCGTCCCGCCTCCATCTTTGTAGGCATCAAAAGCAATGATGGCGTTGCCAAACAGCACAAGATCGCTGTAAGGAAAGTTGTAATCAATGCCAGGTTGCACAACGAAAGCCGTTTGATTGCCCAAGGGAGAAGTGCTGTTTTCATCACCGCCTTGAAAAACAACTCCCGCACCAATGTAAGCATCCGTTTGCCAATTGAGCGGCACATCATAGGAAACAGTAGGAACGATCGCCGTTCTATCGCTAATGAGCGCCTGAGCGCGCAACGACAGTGGGACCTCTAAAAGACGGTAGCGCACAGCAACCACGCCGCCCGCACTCGATCCTTCGTTGTTTGGGCCGTCGCTCAAACCTACCGTACCCCCCACACCAATGTAGCTACCATAGGCAGCCTGCGCAGACGCCGATGGTGCAGAAACGCCAAAACCAAAGAGAGCAAGCCCAAAAAGAGCAATCGCCCTGAGTCCAATCGATCTAAGATATCTGGGGCTGTTCATGACAGAAACTCCTCAAAGGTTAGGAAAAACCCAATAATCTCCAAACAATAGCTCAATCGCTAGTAAAATTCCACCGAATCACGGCAATCTAATGGCGGTCAAATCAGGCGATCGGAGATTGAAGCGGGCGATCGCTTCTTTAAAAAGATCTTTGAAACAAACAAAATAATTCAGTAAATCTAATAGTAATGAAAACATAACAGCCTTAAACTATTTGAAGCAGGGTCGCAAAAAGACCTGCGGGTGCCATCTGTTCTCTGACACCACTCACTGAAGAGTGCCGTAGCTAATCGATCAAGATTTTTAATTGGCCGCTCTGAGATGGGCAGATTTGAATGATTGATGCAAAAAAATAGGCCGTTCTGAGCCTACTCTACGCCCCTTGAAAGAACGGCTCAAAGAATAGCCAAACGCCATATCTTAAGAATTTCGATCCTGCTTTTGGCTGATAAAACTATGGGTAATCAGGGCACTCTAAGGCAAAAGCGGCCTCACCCCCTTTTTCTTTACACCACTCTTCACAATATTTCACTGGCCTGTCATGCTGAAATCACTCCAAATTGCCCTACTATTGCCGAGTCTGATTCTGCCGTTCGTTGGCTCTGTAGATCCGGCGATCGCTCAAGAGCGCCAAGGCTGCTACATGGTTAACGCTATAGGTCAGCTGATTGATTTATCAGGAATTTGTCCCTCAGCAGTGCAGGCTCAAGCCTCTGGAACTCCTCAGCTAGGAACGGGAGATATTCAGGTGACACTGCGATGGGCAACCACAGATGATTTAGACTTGGCTGTGACCGATCCAAGTGGCGATACGGCAAGTTTCTTTAACCCCAATGTGGCTTCAAATGGTCAGCTCGATGTAGATGCCAATGCCAATTGCGTTAGCACTACTGCCACCCCGATCGAAAACATCTTTTGGCCTCCCTCGCAAGCGCCCCAAGGCAACTATTCGATCGCCGTCAATTTATATGCTCGCTGTCAAGGATCTGACCCGGTTTCCTTCACAATTACCCTCCTTGTCCAAGGCACCACACAGACCTTAACAGGCACAGTTAGCGAGCAAAATCCTATTGCCACCTTCCCCTTTTCTCTCCCTCAACAACAGCAACCTTAGGCCATCGTTCAATTAACCTGAGAGGTTTTTCTTCAGGCAAGCTCAGCCTGCTTCAAAAAATCTTGGGTTCTATTAAGTTTGCGAACCTGCCCAACGGGTTGCTCAAAGCAGTTCTATCACCTTGCTGTCTTTTATTTTTCAAGGATGAACGATTGAATTTTGAACTATCCTAAAGGCAGGGAATCTTTTATAAAAAGCCAATCTGGAAAAGTCAGTATTTTAATCAGCGATCGGCAAGTTCTGATTATCAAGCTTTTGCCTCTGTGAGAACCCGTTGGAAACAAGCTTTTGGAGAAGGGAAATGCGGCAAGTTTTACGTCAAGCTTCATGGACTGCTATGACCTTAGGTCTAGCATTAGCAACCGGAGGATGTGGTTTGCTTGGGGGAGGCGACTCATTCACCACAGCTAGCCCATCTGAGACTCTTCCTCCCGTAGCCGTCTCCCCAGATGCGGTCGGTGCTTCCCCTACTACTGCTCCAGGGCAGCCAGGCGATCCCTCATTTCCTAACCCAACAGTTAGCCCGCAAAGCACCTCACCCAAAGGTATTCTGCCCCCCGACTTGATTAGCTCTACAGATCCTAATCAGCGAGTGCGGCAGGTGCAGAGCAGTCGTGCTGATCCTTTTGCGCTCCTGCCAACCGCCCCAACGGTAGAGCTACCGCCGCCACCGCCGCCTAGTCCGGTTGCTGTGGCTCCGGCTGCAAGGGCTGCTGCCAATCCTTTTCCCACCTCCCGACCCGGAACCGCTGGGGCTTCAGGGCGGTCTTCTTCGGGACAGGGCAGTGGCTCCGGCGGTGCCTTGGCACCTGTCCCCAACTTGGTTCCCCGGACTCCAGCGGCTCGAATCGCTCCCCCACCGCCACAACCCGACCTTGCTAGAGCCGTACAGGTGACTGGCGTGGTGCAGGTAGGGGAGACGTTGTATGCGATCGTCAATGCCCCCAATGAGCCGACCAGCCGATATGTTCAGGCGGGACAACGTCTGTCTAACGGGCAAATTTTAGTGCGACGAATTGATGCTACTGGCGCAGAACCCAAGGTGGTTTTCGAGCAATTTGGCATCGAGGTGGTTCGAGCTGTTGGAGAGGGAGGTGCCCCTAGCCCCGTTCCTGCGGCTGCGGTTCCGGCGATCGCAACACAGGGATAGAGATTGGCTTTCGCCCTGATGGGATGGCTTTTTAGCAATAAAACTTAAAGCGCCAAATCAACCGAACGTCCCGCCAGAGTAGTACGCTGAAAAGCGATCCCAGTTTTATAGCATCCTATTGCAGCCTGCATAACAGCGACTTTGGATAGCGAATCCGGAGCTTTAGATTGAGGCAATATCAGTCTGAGAATCTAGATCTGAAATCTAAAATTGCTCAAGCCGGGTCGCAACAGGGCTGGATTTATAAAATCAGTATCCCTGAAGGAAAACACTCATGGTTCAACGTGGTTCTAAAGTCCGAATTCTCCGGAAGGAATCCTATTGGTTTCAAGACGTGGGAACAGTTGCTTCTGTTGATCAAAGCGGCATCAAGTATCCCGTGATCGTGCGTTTTGACAAGGTGAACTACGCAGGCGTCAACGCCAACAACTTCTCTATGGCTGAAGTCGTAGAAGTTGCCCCTCCGACCAAAAAGTCTGCTGCTTCAACAGCGGCTCCAGGCGGCAAACAAACCACTATTCAAGAAAGCACTCGCCAAACCGGGCAGGGTGCGGGTCAGAAAACGGCTGAGTCTCCAGGTGGTAGCCCCACCTCCCAAGGCGACCCCAACCAGGGTACCGAGGCTCGTTAGGGAGGATGTTTCACCTGCGCCGCTGATCTTTTTACAGGGACGCTCCTTAAAGAAGAGACGCTCTTTGCAAAAAAGTAAGCGGCAAGTTTAGAACATTACCTCGAAATTGTGCCGGAACTACCAGAAGTTGAGACCGTTCGGCGTGGCTTAAATCAGGTCACGCTCCATCAAACCATATGGGGTGGGCAGGTGTTACTCGATCGCACCATTGCCTACCCTTTTTGCGCAGACGATTTTTTGGCAGAACTCAAAACCTGTGCGATCGCCCAGTGGCATCGGCGTGGCAAGTATTTGCTGGCAGAGCTTGTCAAGCCCGAACCGAAGGGAGGACAGGTCTCAGCAGGCTGGCTGGGCGTGCATCTGCGGATGACGGGTCAGCTTTTGTGGCAATCTCAGGAAGAGCCACTGCAAAAACACTGTCGGGTTAGGCTATTTTTCCCAGACCAGCGAGAGTTGAGGTTTGTGGATCAGCGCACCTTCGGGCAGATGTGGTTTGTGCCTGCCGATCGACCCCCGCAAGAGATCATAACTGGGCTGGCACGGCTGGGAGTCGAGCCATTTTCGCCTGAGTTTTCGGCAGATTATCTGGCTGAGAGGCTAAAGCAGCGCCAACGCCCGATCAAAAATGCCCTGCTTGATCAAACCCTGGTGGCAGGCATCGGTAATATCTACGCCGATGAGGCGCTGTTTTTAAGCCAGATCCGACCTCAGACTCTCTGTTCTGCCCTGAGTTTTGCGCAAATTCAGCGGCTGCATGCGGCTATCTTGCAGGTGTTGCAAGCCTCGATCGAAGCTAGGGGTACGACCTTTAGCGATTTCCGAGATGTGTCAGGCGTGAATGGCAATTATGGTGGTATTGCCTGGGTCTACAGCCGCGAGGGGGAAGCCTGCCGCACTTGCGGAGAGACTATTCAACGGCTCAAAATGGCGGGGCGATCGGCTCATTTTTGCCCCACCTGTCAGGAGTAGCGACTAGGCTTCTTGCGTCCATGCGTTTTGAAGGGGTGAATTGAGCCATTCACGCAACAGAGCTATCAGAGGGCTAAAGGCAGCATTAGCGCTGCATCACTTGCTCTATGACTTCTAGAAAGCGTTGTACCGTCGCAGAAGAATCTAGCTTACGCCAAACAACGGCGATCGCGGCTTTGGGAGTCACTTCCACCAAAGGGCGATAAACCACTCCTGTCCGCTGTAAGTTTTGTAAGGAGATGGGGACGATCGCCACGCCCATTTCAGCGGCCACCAGGCTAATAATGGTCTGCATCTGAATCGCTTCTTGCACAACGTTGGGGCTAAACCCTCCCTGCTGACACAGGCTAATGATTTGGTCGTACAGCCCTGGAGCCAGCAGCCTAGGGAAAAGGATGAATGACTCACCCGCCAACGTAGACAGAGCCACCTGCGATTGTAGAGCCAGAGCATGAGCCTTCGGCAGAGCCACCACCAGCGGCTCTTGAAAAATCGTGGTGCAGCCAAAGGTTTCATCTTCGATCGGCGGACGGACAAAGCCAACGTCAATTCTCCCTTCCCGCAGCCATTGCACCTGCTGGTCGGTTGTCAACTCATGCAGTTCTAAGCTTACCTGAGGCACCGTTGACCGAAACGATCGCAAAATTTGTGGCAAGACGTTGTAAGCCGCAGAGCTAACAAATGCGATCGCCAACTGTCCCAATTCTCCTCGGCTGACCTGTTGCCCCGTGCGAACGGCTTGCTCTAACTGCCAAAAAATTTTGCGACATTCGCCCCAAAACACCTGCCCTGCATCGGTCAGAATCACGCTGCGTTTGGTGCGGTAAAAAAGCTGAAATCCTAGCTCCGTCTCCAACTGGCGAATTTGATGGCTCAGGGGAGGCTGCGCCATGTGCAATCGCTCTGCGGCGCGACCAAAGTGCAATTCTTCAGCCACCATCATGAAATAACGTAAGTGACGCAGTTCGATCATAAGCCTGAAGTGCTAAGGCAAAATCCGCTTTACCCTTCTAAAATTTAGCCGGATCGCCACCCTACAGTATTAGGATGGGTTTAAGCTCTGTATTTGAAATTTTGAGCCTGCAACAGGCAAAATCCACTCTGCCAACTCGTTCTACAATACACCCCAGAGCCTTACCCCTTCTGCAACTTCATCGGCACTGAACTCACTATGCGATCGTTCTGGTCTGATCCCTATCTTTGGGTACATTTGGCAGGTGCTGCCGCCGTGCCCATCTTTCTAGAAATTTGTTTGCTTGGGCTGGGGGTGGGGAATCCGCTGCGGCCAATGGCATTAGAGTTTGTCTTGGTGGGAGCTGTTGGAATTGCCCCCGTTCTCTGGATGCAGTGGCAAAAACCTTTCTCGATCTTTAGCCTGGTCATCTTGGCGCTGAAACCGGAACAGCTGACAATCGATCAACGACGAATCTTAAAGTTATTTAAAGCGCCGCTAGAACGGGTTATTGCAGTAATAACCTCAGTCGTTCTGCTTGCTCTCCTATGGCAGCTTTATCAAATTGCACCGATCGCCTCAGAGGTGACGCCATTTGGAAGATTTGGGAGATTAGGAGGGGTGCTGGTCGCAGCGATCGCTTTCTTAGGCTGCAATCTATTCCTACAGATTCCCATCAGCGTCTTGCAGGTGCTATTCACATCTGAAAAGCAATTTGCCGCCACAGAACCCTACCCTACTGAAAGAATAGCGCAGGATTTTACGTTGCTAGGACTACCCGTTCGGCAAATCTTACCGACTATCCAAGCTGAACCTCAAGTCAAAGCAAAAGTTCCGAGTTCTGAGGGAGCCACTGCACCAGAGGTGGCGTTGGCAGCGATCGATGAGTTTCCAGAAGATCCAGTTGCAGATGAACAGGTTATAGAAGCGCTAGTAGTCAATGATCTAGTTGCAGATGAACGGATCACAGAAGATCCAGTTGCAGATGAACAGGTCATAGAAGTATTGATAGTTGATGAGCCAGAGTTTACAGAAGATCCAGTTGCAGATGAACGGGTCACAGATAGTCCAGTCGCAGATGAACAGGTTATAGAAGCGCTAGTAGTTGACGAACCAGTCGCAGATAATCCAGTCGCAGAAGCGTTAGTAATCGAACAACTGGTGGTAGATGATCCAGTAATAGATGAACTCATAGAAAAAGCGCCACCCGTGGAAGAGTCAAGCGCAAATGAATCTATAGTGGAAGCGCTAACAGGAGATGAATCAGCAACAGATGAATCGATCGTCCATGAGCTAGCAGAGAAGCAACAGGAACTGCCTCTAGCGCCAGCAACAGCAAGCCAGGTATCTGAAATCCACAATGATTCTGAAACCATTCATATCATTGAATTAGAATTGATTGAGGAATCTGATCCAGAAGTCATTGTGACTGTTGAAGAAACCTCTGAGATTGAGATTGAATCCATACCCGAAGAACCTTAGAAGCAAACTTCTTCATAAAACCATTAGGGAGAGTCGGGCTGCCCGTATAAGATGCCCCTTCCCCCCGTACCGACATAAACTCTCCCAAATATTAAGCGATCGCCTTCCAGATAAGTCGTATTGCTCAACAGTTGACGTGAGGTAGAAACCTTGACCCAGTTGGCTTCAGCCGCATCTCCTGGCAGGCTGGTAGCATCATCTGATCAGAACAATCCCTCGATCTGGTTGATCTTGCCATAAACAAAGACCGTTGGGTTGCGACGACCAGGAGCCGCCTTGCCAAAGGCAAAATTTTCAGCACTCTGAACCTGAGCCAGTTTGGTAAAACTTGTCCCCGCATCGCTAGAGCGATAGAGCGGATTGCCCTGCACACTTAACCAAACTTCTCCTGGCATTTCGGGAGCCGCTTTCACAGAGTGCAGCCAGTGATTGGGCAAGCCTGAGGCTGTTTGAAACCAAGTCGCGCCACCATCTGTACTGCGATAAAAATCTCCTTGGTTGTGCGCCTCATTGTACTTGTAAAGATAGAAGAGGCTGCCATCGACCCGATCCGAAGCGATCGCCTGACTTGGAAACCAAAGCTGAAGGATAGTGCGATTGGGTGCACCCTGAGTAGGCAACCAGGTTTTACCCCCATCCAGCGATCGATGCGGATAAACATCTCCTTGGGGTGTCGAAACAATGGTGGGATAGCCATTGGCTTGCAAAGTGGCTGAAACCGCGACTTTGCCATTAACAGCAGCGCCATTGACCGTAGAAGGAACGTTCTCGAAGGGTTGCCAAGTGCGACCGTTATCACTGGAGTAAGCAGAGCGTTCTTGGCTGTCTTCCCGTCCGCCATCCTCAGGCGAACTGCCTACGCGCACCACAATATTGGGGTTTTCTTCTGAGAAATCCATGCCCGTGGTATCGCCAAATTTGCTGTTATCGTGCGTCCTGGCTGGAACTTGAGTGAGGGATTCATGCCGAAACCCATCCATATCCGCAATTCCAGATAAGAGGGGTGCGCCTTCAAGCAGGGGGGGGCTTTTGACAACAAAGGTGACTGATTCCTCCAAATTTGTCATACAAGCTGACCAATTTGATGGATTAGCGGCAATATTGTCAGTACGCAGCACTCCAAAGCCATTGGTCAACCAAACTCGGTTGGCATAGTGCGGATCGATCGCCAAACTTCCCATTAATGTATACAAATGCCAATTCGGCCACCAAGAGGGAGTACCAACGTTCAATGTCATCGTCTGCCAATTCTGGCCTCCGTCTATCGAACGGTATATTCCTTCAGGCGAAAGAGGATATGTGCCCACAAGAACATGAGTAGGCTGATGCGGATCGATAGTAATTGCAGAATAATTCTGGTTAGAGTCAGTGCCTAATCAGGATTTTTTAAATAGCTTACGAGCCCAGATTTTCAATTTTTTATCTACTCCTAGGTAGTATTTCAAATGATTAGAGAAGTTTTCTACTCCCTTGTATGATTCTATAAATCCTGGGCAAGATTTTCCTTCTTGAGCTACAACGAAATAAGGCGGTTTTAAGGTTGGATCATAGTGATCGAGAGACATATATTCAATCACATAGGCCCATCGCGTATTTTGAGTGATGTTTGGAGTCGTACTATGTAATAGAAACGACGAAAAGATAACGACATCTCCAGGCTTTGCTTCAATCAAAATTGGGCTTTCAGGAATTCCATCGTAAACCTCTTCATGGCCAACCTTCTTATGAGGCAGCCTTTTCTTGTGACTTCCAGGTTGCAAACAAAGTCCACCATTATCAGCAGTCATTTCTGTCAGCGCAATCCAAAATTGATAGTGGCCATCTTTCAGCTTGTTATAGCCATTGTCTTGATGCCACGGAAAGGTATCTGCTCCAGGCCCTTTAGCCACAGCCTGATCCCATCGAACCCAGATATCAGGACCAGCAATTTCATTTAAGGCATCAATGATTCTTTGCTGGGATATAAACTTTTGAATTCTCTCATTGGAAAAGAAAACATTGCTGTAGAAAGTCATTGCTCCTCGAGTCAAAGGTTCTACCCGATTTGAGTTTGGCTTAGACATAATCTGCTCAAGTAGATCAAAAGTTTCTATATTAGAAAAGAAATTTCTCAAGATTACGAAGCCTTTAGTTTCAAACTCCTCTTTGAGAGTTAGTTTGGTCGTAGAAACATTATCCATTTTTCAACCTCAGAAATAATGAAAAACTTATTGAATTTTAATTCAAAACTAACTCCCCTTGTAGCACTTAGCCCAATCTTTATTGTTCTCTAGACGGAGCAAGCTGCGGGGAATTGACCAGAAGAGATTAAATTATCGATTTCGAGCATTGTCGAAGGCGCGCGCCATAGCGTTCCAGGCTAACTTACGGTTGAATTGGTCGTCAAACGGTAACGAACGAACAGGAGCATTATCTGAACGGGGATTAAATTGTGAAAGCCAAGTGTAGCGATCGCTCAATCCCCAAGTTAGTACTGCAATGACGGCAGGTTCATCAAGTACAACATTGAGATAATCCTCGTAGACACCAGCAACGATGCGATCGCGAACTTCAATGTCTACAGGCAGCTTCTGATCATTGACGTCTAGTTCAGTAATCAAAATCTTCAGCCCTAGACTAGCAACATCTGAGAGAAAGCGCCGCAGTCTGTCAGGGTTGAAGTCTGTGGCATCTCCTTGAAGATGAGATTGAATTCCTAATGCATGAATAGGGGTACCTCTAGCCTTCAGATGCTCCAGCAGTTTTAGAACAGCCTTACGTTTCGACTCATCTGTATCACGGTCATACTCTAGACCATAGTCGTTATATACCAATAAGGCATGAGGGTCTGCTTCAGCAGCAGTCCGAAAAGCAAGGTCAATGTAGTTCGAACCTAAAAGCTCTAGCCACGGAGTTTTCCGTAAATTGTCATCTCGTTCGTGATTAAGCTCGATTGCTTCGTTGACAACATCCCAAGAGTGCATTTGTCCAGCATAGTGCCCAACTACCGTTTTAATGTGTTTTACTAAAAACCTCCTAGCATTCTGACTGTTAACTATTCCCTCAAACCAATCAGGCAAAGATAAGTGCCATACCAAAGTATGTCCTCTAACGAAGAGCCCGTTGGCTTGAGCAAACTCAACCATGCCATCTGCTCTTGTAAAGTCAAACTGATGTGGTCCAGGACGAAGAGGTTGCTCTCCAGCAAACCATTTAAGTTCCCACTCTGGCACAAGCATTCCACACTCTTGAACAAAACAATCAGCGAGTTTCTGAGTGTTGAGTAGGTCACCATAGCGTCCCGCTGCTCCGTAAATTAATCCTTTGGCAATAGACCTATCTTTAAGAGGTAATTTTTCATCCACTGCAAAAGTCCTATTTAAACTTTCTACAGCCTGTGCCCATCGATTTAAGGGCAGGATTTTAGCTCCAGCTAGAGCAATCGTACCCATTAACGCTCCTAACCCAAACTGCAGAATATGCCGTCTAGGAAAAATATACTTTGGGAACATCTAGAGGACTCCTAGTTAACCTTATGTAACCCTACTCGCTGTTTCAAAACCAGCCAGATAAAATGCGGATTGCCTATGATGTATCTCTGCCACAAACGCCGAGGTTCAACAAGCAAGCGAAAGAGCCACTCTAGACCCATCTTTTGCATCAGAACTGGCGCTCGTTTTACCATGTCGGCTACTAGTTCAAAGCTAACTCCAATACTTACCGAGATAGGCACACCCAATTCTTGATAATTAGCGTAAGTCCATTTCTCTTGCTTGGGCGCACCTAATCCAACAAAGAGAATATGAGGTGCTGCTGCTCGGATTTTAGAGTTGATTTGTTCCAACTCATCTGGCTGAGACTCAAAACCATAAGGTGGACAACAGGTACCAACTACCTTGAGAGCTGGATGTCGAGCCTGAAGCGTTTCTTTTACCTTCTCTGCGGCTCCAGGGCGTCCTCCTAAAAAAAAGACTTTTAGATCTTTTTCTGCCGCGATTGCACAAAGATTCTCAAACAGATCAGTACCATTAACTCGATCGCTAAGAGGAGTATCTAAGAACTTAGCTGCCCACAATAATGGCACCCCATCAGGAACGCTTAGAAAAGCATCGCGATAAATCTTTTGGAACTCTGCATCCTTCTGCAACATAATCACATGATGTGCATTGGGTGTCACTACATACTCTGGTTGAGAGGACGAAAGAACATGATGAATAATAATTTCGACAACTTGATTAAAACTATACTGATCGATGCCAACTCCACAGATGTTAACTCTCATGAAAGCCTCAAATAATTAATGTGCAAACTCAACAGAAATATAGAAGCCTCTTTTATAATTATGGTATTGAAAAGGATTTGAGCCCCTCCTAACGTTATAGGAATCTTGGGAAGCAGTCTTCAAATTTTGAGGTTCTTCGATGGTCTTAAAGTTAGCTGAAAAGATATTTGTCGTTATAGTAGTTCTATTTTACTCAAAAGCCTTTGCTGACTTCATACCGGAAACTCACCCATTCGCACCATTCAAAGAAGTATTAGCATATGCAGGATTTGCAGTTACTCTGTTTCTGATTACACGACGCTGGAAAAAAGTTGCTTGCATAGTACTAAAAGAGAAACTTCTATGGATTCTTGTGGCGCTAGTTATCGCTTCAATTTCGTGGTCTGATCTACCCCTTGAAACGCTCAACCGAGTCATGCCTCTGCTACGAGTTACGATGTTCGGGATATATTTTGCTACGCGCTTTAGTATTAAAGAACAAATGCAGCTACTCGCCTGGATGTTTGGGGCAGCCGCAATTCTGAGCATATTATTTGCTGTTGCCTTGCCACAGTATGGAATTGTGGGTTTAGGTTTCATCTCGAATATGGAAGACATTGTTCATACTGGAACTTGGAGAGGGATTTATGTGCATAAAACAATTCTAGGAACCATGATGGCTCTTGGCTCACTAGTCTTCATGTTCTGCTCGATAGTTACTTCTAGATTTCGTTGGGTTATGTTGATTGGAGCAGGTCTTTGCCTTGCTGTACTCTTAATATCGACCACGAAAGGTGCCTTAGCCATTCTCTTAATTGTTCTTATTCTTCTTCCATTCTGTAGAGCGCTACGTTGGAATTTTACCATAGCAGTACCTTTCTTTATCCTAGTAACTCTGATAGGCGGGGTTCTTGTAGTTCTACTTACAGTAAATGCCGAACAAGCTCTGGGTTCTTTAGGGCGAGATGTGACTCTAACAGGACGAACAGATTACTGGCCACTGATGCTAAACAAGATTTGGGAACGCCCCTGGTTAGGGTACGGATACAAAACTTTTTGGGTAGGTGGTTGGAAGGGGGAGCCTGCCGATATTTGGCGGTTTCTTGCTCCTGGCAATGAGCCACCCCACGCTCATAACGGTTTTCTAAATTTATGGTTTGATATTGGCTTGTTAGGGCTAGTTGTGTTTACAGTAGGTTTTATTGTGAATTATCTAAGAGCCATAGCTTGGGTGCGGATCACTAAAACAGCTGAAGGTTTCGTTCCGATCGCGTACCTATCATTTTTGTTTCTGGTTAATCTAACCGAAAGTTTTCTGCTGGAACCTGAACTCTTTTGGATGCTGTATGTCTCATTAATTTTATCAATGCATCACAAAAGCTCTCACCAACGGAACGATCTGCATTGAAATAAATCTAGAAAGTGGGAGAAACTATCAAGCGAATTTCTAAGGAGCCAAGTTCGCACTCTTTAAAGTTTGAACTGGTCGTTAACTACCAACTGTCATTTGACGCTTTTGATTAGCTCCTGTTACTTTAAACGCCAAACGTTCTAATCGACTGTATAAAGGCTGAGGCGTGAGCAGAAGCAGATAAGCAGCAGACATAGTTAGCAGAGTACGCCGGGGTTCCTCTAGTAGAATGCGCCAGTTTGTCGCCAAGGCCTGATGCATCATATCCACAGCCATCACTCCATCCCGGAGAGTTACCGCCCTACGGGAGACATATCTCATATAGTAAGCTCGGGCTAGATCTTTATACGGGCCTAGAATTTCAGGAGCAGAAGCACAAGATTTCTCAATGACTCGTTCGATCGCTTCAAATTGTTTGAGCGCGTTGGCTGAGAGTCCCCCAGAGTTAACCCGATACAAAGTCAAGGCTTCTGGTATTCCTTCCAATTGCCAATGCGTATGCGTTGCAATTCGCGTCCAGCATTCAAGATCAGTAGCATCAGCATTTGCGAACCGCAATCGCTCATCAAAATAACAATCTTCTACTGCTCCGTAGATATCATCTTGAAACTTAATATCTTCGAGTGTCTCCCGGCGAATGACTGCACAGGAGCCATTACCAACTGGGTTACGGCAAAGAGCATAGGACGGAGTAATTCCTCTAATCTTGCGAGGGATTTGGTAGATTCCAGTGTACTGTCCTTCGCCATCGATAAACGCTGAATAGCTAAAGCTAATTCCCACATTGGGTGAACTGTTCAAGTGATGAACATGCTTCTCCAGTTTTTCCGGTAGCCACAGATCATCAGCATCTAAAAGAGATAAATAGTCTCCTGTAGCATGACGAATGCCTGTATTTCTAGCACCAGGTAATCCTCGATTCTCTTGCTGAATAATTTTAATCCTGGGATCGTTGAACTGCTGACAGACCTCAACGCTGTGATCGGGAGAACCGTCATCAACAATTAGTGCCTCAAAATTTTGATAAGTTTGATCCAGCAAAGATTGGATGGTGGCTGCAACAAATTTTTCAGCTTTATAAACCGGGATGACGACCGAAACTTTCTTGACTTGAGAGGATGAATATGGATTAGACATAATGTA
Source organism: Oscillatoriophycideae cyanobacterium NC_groundwater_1537_Pr4_S-0.65um_50_18 (assembly GCA_016208305.1). Lineage (GTDB taxonomy): Bacteria > Cyanobacteriota > Cyanobacteriia > Elainellales > Elainellaceae > Drouetiella. The sequence goes on from JACQYI010000027.1 coordinate 126,961, forward strand.
GGGTTCAATTGACGAGCATTTTTAAAAACCGACAAATTAATTAGCCAATCAGCCCTTAACTAAGTACTCTTTAGCGCTAGCCATTGATAAAAGACATTGGCCATAAACTGTTGAAGCTGTTAGAAAAGTTCGTCGAGGCTCTCTCAATAATATCTTCCAATCAGAAACTAGCGCTCGGTTAATAAAATTAACACCAACACTCGGATTAGCCTGTATACGCAGCGCCCGTCGTGCTAGATATCGAAGAAGCATTGCTCTTGCTCTCGAATAATTTTGAGCAACTAAAGTTGGTGCATAGGTATTGACTTGGTTGCTGAAACGATACCATTCTTCTTCCATCCTACAAAGCTGAGCAGACATTCCAGTAGCATTAGTGCGATAGCGAACTAGAATATCATCTAATCCCTCAACTTTCCACTCATAGCAACTTATTCTTAGAAATAGCTCAATATCAGCATAACCGCTCAAGGATTTCTCAAAACCACCAACCTGTTCTAGCGCAGTGCGGCGAATTACAGCATTCGATGGTGTACATATCAAATTTTCCTCGTATAGATGTTTAGGCATTATATTTCTGAGTCGGAGATTGGAATACTGCCCAGTTAATTCACCATCTGCATTCATAAACTCGATCCTTGCAAAGCTTATACCTAAGTTTGCATCAAGGCTTAAATGTTGAACATGAGCAGCCAGTTTGTTGGGCAACCACAAATCATCATGATCCAGGAAAGCAACAAACTCCCCTGTAGACTCTTGAATTCCAGTATTTCGAGCGACTGAAACACCTTGATTATATTGAGAAACTAATCGAACTCGGCTATCTCTCTCCACATAGTCTTGAACAATCTTAGCTGTATCATCTGTTGAACCATCATCTACCACTAAGAGTTCAAAGTCTGTAAACGTCTGCTGCAATACTGATTCCAGCGTTTGAGATAAATCTTGAACTGCATTATATGCAGGTACAACAACAGAAATTTTCACTCCCATAGGTCTTCTCCGAGAATATAGAGATTCTTTCAAATGTTATTTCTATAATAGACTTATCTAAGTTTACAGAAATAAATCTAGTTTGAAGCCCGGACGCGAGTAGCTCGTGCTTGGCTAATTCGTTGAAGTAATAAACTGGCAATTTTAGGTGAAATTAATCTAGTCAAAAACACCTTGAACAGCAGCTTTTGAGTTTCTTTACTAAACAAAGTTTTAGGGTAGAGCCAAATTGCTTTGCTGAGTTTTCCACTTGCATTATTAAGACCTTTCACTTCAGAACTTCGTGTCAAATACAGCTTTGCTGAGTATCGGTAGACATAAGATAAACTCTGATTTCTAAGCCTCTTTAACTTCAACGGCACTGACTGAAAAGCTCTATCAAGTACATCAAGTTGGCAGCTTTCCATGTATTCAACTTTAGACGACATAGAACCTGAAGATAGACGGTAAAAAACTTGTGGTTTGGGGACTACAACATAAGACCAATCAGCAGCTAGCCGTAACCAGTAATCCCAGTCTGCAGCACCAGCTACGGATGGGTCAAATTCTCCTGTAGATAATACTGCCTGTGCTCTGATCAAAGGATTCGACCCACTTGCTATAAAGTTCCAGACTAGTAGATCAGCCAGAACATTACCTTCAAAAAAGATGGACTCACCCTTGTGAAAAGACTGACCTACTTCATCCATAAAATAGGTCCAACTGTAAGCAACACCAGCATCTGAATTCTCATGTAAAGCCTGCACTTGAAGCTCTAATTTATCTGATGTCCATAAATCATCAGCATCTAGGAAAGCAATGAACTCGCCCTGAGCCAGAGAAATACCTCGATTACGTGCTATTGACAGGCCACCATTTTCATACGAGAAAACTTTGATGCGAGAATCGTCAATTGACTTAACTAAGTCAATTGTGCTGTCTGTAGAGCCATCGTTGATAACAATTATTTCGAAGTTAGACAAGCTTTGCTTACGGACAGACTCGATTGTCTCTAAAATTGTTTTTTCAGCATTGTAAGCGGGAATAACAACAGAAACTACAGGAGAGCTAAATAGAGTTGTCATGGGTCAAGTTTCCTTAAGGACTTAAATGTTAGTAAAACCACTTTAAGTAGTTGTTGTAAAACTAAGAAACAGGCTTAAACACGTACTTTGTTGTCCAAGCCATAAAGATGGGGGTCACTAAAAATTGGCTAGCTAAGACGGAAATAGCAACTGCAAAAATTCCATGCTGGACGCTAACCAAGATGGCAGCAGTGTAAACCACAGTTAGCAGAATACCCCACTGCAAGCTTTTATGGGTTCGATCGACAGCATTAAGTAACTGAGTGGCAGCTAGAAAGAACGGTCTTGGGATAGCCGACAAGCAAACTACGATCAAAATTGGAATAGCAGATACCCACTTACTGCCAAAGATGATTGGCACATAAAAAGGAGCAAGACTAGACTGTAAAAGCACCATTGGAATAATGACACAAGCAATTGTCTTTAAGCCACCAAAGTATCTATACCTTAAATCTCTCAAGCTTTCACGAGCAGCACAAAGATGGGGCCAAAGGGACCAAGTGAGAGAATTAATTACACTAAGACTAATGCCTAAACCAGCATTAAAAGCGAAATAATAAATTCCTAGCAACTCAAGTCCTAAAAAGCGCCCAACTAATAAATAATCCAGGTTATCTCGCAATTTTACTAAGAGATCTGAACCAATTATATTAACTGCATAACTAGCGATTTCTTGCCAACGGTGTAAAGTGAAAGACGTTTTAGGATGCCAAGAACAATTAGCTCGATTAATAATCACCCATACTGGCATGGTAAGAACTAATGCTAAGATTACCGACCAAATTCCCCAGCCTAGTAGAGCAAAAAACACAGTTAAAATGTTAATCAAAACAGATTGAAGTCCGTTGCACAAAGCGATTATATTTAAGCGATTTTCTCGTTCTATTAGTGAAATTTGCACTGTAAACAATGGCAGCATAAGGTGAGATACAGCTAACGCACAGATGGGCAAAATCAAGCGGCTATCTTTATAGAACCAGCCAACTAGTAGCGCTGTAAGGCACTGTGATATAAAGATCAACACGCTTGCAATCCAGCTCATCCAATAAGCTGTTTCGCATAAACTATCGAGTTCTTTCTCTGGTGCCTGTACCAGCTTTGAGCCAATACCTGCCTTACATGTAAAGACATTTGCAAATTCGTTGGCGGTTATTATAATTGCAACTAAGCCATAATCTTGTGGCGAAAATGTACGTGCTAAAACAACGGTTGTTCCCAAACGAAACACTCGATTAGCTAATTCTGCGGAACCAAGCCAGCCTGCATTGCGGATGAACCTGTTAGAAAGCTTATGTTTTATTTGGGTAAATATCATAGTTTTGACCGATTCAGCAGCATCTATGTGAAAGTTATTTCATGGCTTGAAAAGATTTAAGATAACTCCTAAAGGAGAAAGTAGCCTACCTGCAAAGTCTAGAAATGAGGTTGCACCTGTCTTGGGTACGATGATGACATCCCCGTCCTGCACCTGATAGTTATCAACTAGATTTCGTAAGTCTATCTCCTGACGCTCAATTTTCCCGTTCTCATTCATTCTTACAAATGCTACATGGCTTAACCTAGCATCATCAGTCGGACCACCCGCGATCGCAACTGCACTAGAAAGAGAACTGCTCGGAGGCACCTGAACCTCTCCAGGGCTGTTCACTTCTCCTACAACCCGAACCCGCACGGTTGCAGGCGCAAAGCTAGATCGGGCAATCAATCGGCGATCGAGGGTATCATTGGCAGCCAGTTTAGGAACATATATAGAATCACCATCTTGCAAGATTAAATCAGGGGCTACATTTTCTGAGCTAATTGCATCCCAGAGATTGATAGTGATAGGTTGAGAAATCCCATCAGGATCATACCGCCGCAAAATCACTTGACGAATATCAGCATCTTGAGTAATACCTCCAGCTTGCATGATAGCTATAGTTAGTGTTGGGTTGGCTTCAGCTATGTTGCCGCCCTCGCTAGAATTTGTAGTCGAGAGGCTACGAAGCTGAACTTTCCCCGGACGCTGAACTTCTCCTGCAACATTGACCACTACAGGTCGTAACATCATTAAGTTAACTGTCACTACAGGATTAACTAAAAGAGAGGTCAATCGACGATTTATTTCTGTAGCTAATTGCTGAGTGGTTTTCCCAGTTGCTAAAACTATGCCAATTAGCGGCATAGTAATGGTTCCATCTGGAAGAACAACTTTTGAGCCTGTGAACTCTTCGTATTCAAACACAGTAATGTCCAGATGATCACCAGGACCCAGAATATAGCTTGAACGAGCCGCTTCAGCATTTAGTACAATACCTGAAGCAGAAATTGATTGCGCAGTAGTAGGCAAAGAGGCTGTTGTACAGGCAATAAGCGCTAGAGCAAACGAGTAGTGAAACTTCTGAAGATTTCGCAGACACAGCATAGGATAGCTCTTGCCCTTAGCATGGAAACAGTTCATCAAATTCAATCTCTCCTACTATTAATCTCCAATGAGTTTCGCTCTATAGCTGTAGAGTTCTGAGACACAAAACTCTGATCGGGCTGTTCCCGGATGTAGTAGAAATAGCTGTCAGGCTCTCTTTTATCGTTCACACCGTTGATCACCATTCCCAAGACATTTTGTCCAGATTGTACTAAAAACTCTTTTGTAACCTCAGCGTTGGTGAAGTTAATTACACCAGGACGAACCACTAGTAAGATACCGTCAACTACCTTGCCTAAAACAGCTGCATCTGCAATACCTGCTAGTGGAGGAGTATCGAAAATTATAAAATCATAGTCTTGTGAGAATGTAGCGACCAGCGAAGCCATACGATTTGAATCGAGCAGGGCAATTGGATTGGGAGGTACAACTCCTACCGGAAGAACATAGACATTAGGCATTACCTCTTGCACCGCATTGCTAAGAGCAACTTTGTCCACCATGACATTAGTCAGACCTACTGCATTCGTTAGCCCCCAAATGTGATGCTGAATTGGGCAGCGCATATCTGCATCTACTAAAAGTACCCGATGACCTACTTGAGCTATAGATACTGCCAAGTTTGCAGAAACTTCTGACTTACCTTCTTGAGCAACAGAACTTGTAACTACAATTGTTCTTAACGTTTTGTCAGAGTTCAAAAATTTCAGATTAGCCTGAAGCATTTGGTAAGCTTGACTTACTGGAGAACGCGGTTCATCTCGTGTAATTACTCTAGGAATAGGCTGATCTGAATCTAGATAAAAATGGGTTTTTCCGGCTCCTGTAAAGGTAGGAATGACTCCTAGCAGCGTATATCCAAGTAGCCCTCTCGCCTCTTTAACTGTTTTGATAGAGCGATCGATTAGGTCAAGGAGAAAAGCAGTGGCTAAGGCAAGTAGAATACCAGCAATGCCTCCTGCTGCCAAAAGCAATGGCTTCCGGGAACTCACTGGATCTTTAGGAATTAGTGCAGGTGAGATGATGCGGGCATTACCTACATTCTGATTCTCCGCCACTTGAACCTCTTGAAGCTTTTTGAGAAGCGCTTCGTAAGTTGCTTGATCCGCCTGCAGTTTTCGCTCGAGCTCATTCTGTCTCTGCTCTAATCCCGGCAAAACATTCGCCCGTTTCACGTAAACTGACTGAGCATCTAATAATATAGCGACTTGGCCGATTAGCCCTAACCGCTTTGCTTCAGCACTAACTAGCTGTTGAATTAGCCCTTGTTGTAGTTCGCCCACTTGCAAACTTCCCGCAGAAACTTGCCGACCACTGCCAACTATCTGCTGTACGCGCTCTTGAAGTAACGCATTAAGAGCTGAAATTTTACGCTCTAGATTAGTTATTGTGGGATAGCCGGGCAGGTACCGAGTCTGCTCAACAGCGAGTTGCCGTTGAGATTCTTGCAATTGAGTTAAAACTTCTTGAACTCCAGGTGCCTGGCTCAGAGCCGCAAGAGTTACAGCCTCCCGTGAATTGATGCCAACGCGATCTTGTATTTCTCTCGATTGGGCAGTTGCGTCTTCTAATTGGGCACGAGCTTCGGTAATTTTTGAGTTCAAACTCGAAATAGCTTCCACTGATGCACTGGCTTCCTCTTGAAGAACAATAATTTTGTTTTCTTCTTTAAACCGACGCAAGGCCAGATCTGACTGCCGGACAGCACTTTCAGTTTCAGGTAGCTGCTCTGCAATAAATGTACGAGCTGATACTGCCTCAGCTCTGTTAGCCTGTAAATTTTTACGGATATAGATCTCTATAACTTTATTGACTACTGATGCTGCTAGCTCTGGATCTTTCGCTTTATATGAGATTTGCAGTATATCTGTTCCTCGAACTCCTTTAATCTCGAAGTTTTTGATAAAGCTCTCGGGAGTAAGAGGCTCGCCCTGATTGTCTGTAAGTTTGAGTTCTTTGATTGCTTCTTGCATAACTGGTGCAGAACGAACAATTTCTGCCTGCGTATCCAAAGGACTAGTTTGCATATTTAAAGCTTCAAGCTGCCCAATTCCCTCTCCTAATCCTGTTAAAGAAGAGGCGCGACTGCTTTTGATTAGGAGTTTTCCCTCTGCTTCATAAACTGGTTTTTGCAGGAGTAAGAACAGTGATGTAGCAGCAACAGTTGCTACAAAAGCTCCAGCAGCTGGCAACCAACGACGTCTCAGTACGAGCCAATACTTTTGAATGTCTATTTCTTCAGAAATGTCTTTAGGTTCCATGTGCCAGTGATAGTGGAAAAGTAAGACTTCAAAATATAAGTACCACTAGGAAACTGCTTAGAATCATTGTGTGTTCGCCTAGAGTTCATCCGTGCTGAAAGCATGTTTATCTCTCAAGGGATAATGATTTAGAAGTTGACTGTCGAGCCTATGATCCCATAAATGTTCTCGCCTTATGTAAAGAACTAACGGCTTTTTAGAGTGAGTTCATGTTGTTCTTGTAAAATCGCATCTGATTTATGGACGCTCAGATTAGTTGGGATTTAGACAAGTTTGTGCTGGCTGAGATGCTAGCTTCAATCATGAGTTAAGATTTGACGCAGATCAGAATACTGAAGCTGTGACTGACATCAAACTTTCCTAACTTGATATAGACAGAGAGCTGTTGGGAGGAGAAGCATTAAATGCAATTCTCCCAATAGCCCTCTTCTCTTTTTTCAGCATAAGCGGTTTTTGCAACACAACCAGTTTTAGTATTAGCAACCCACACCTAAGTAGCGAAACCCAGCTGCTTCCAAAGCCTGTTGATCTAAAAAGTTGCGACCATCAATTAGAATGGCAGAATTCATAAGTTCCGCCATTTGGCTATAGTTAAGTGTGCGAAACTGCTGCCACTCTGTCACCAATACTAAAGCATCGCAGCCATCCGCAAGGCGTTCGGGGTCAGTCTCTACATTCACATTAGACAAACTGTGGCGCATTCCACTTTGAGACACTAAAGGGTCATACGCCTTGATCTTGGCTCCCAATCTATGTAACTGCTCAATCAAATCGAGTGCTGGCGCATCTCGCATATCGTCAGTATTCGGCTTAAAGGTCATTCCCAGCAAACCAATGGTCTTGCCCTTAAGAATTTTCAAGGTTTGCTGAAGTTTCTCAACGGCTATCAAACGTTGACGCTGGTTCACGCTGACTGTTGCTTTTAGGAGCTGTGCCTCATAACCATAGTCATCTGCCGTATGAATCAGCGCCGACACATCTTTGGGAAAGCAGGAGCCGCCCCAGCCAATCCCAGCTTGCAAAAACTTACCGCCAATCCGAGAATCTAGACCAATGCCTTTTGCAACTTGCGTCACATCTGCCCCCACGCGATCGCAAATATTAGCGACCTCGTTGATAAAGCTAATTTTAGTCGCCAAGAAGGCATTAGCGGCATATTTTACCATTTCTGCTGAGCTTAGATCCGTCACGAGCGTAGAAACGCTGGACAGAGATTTGTCTTCAGCATACTCACGAGAGACAATTGGTGCATAGAGATCTTTCATCATACCAATTGCTTTGGGGCTGTTGCTGCCTAACACAATCCGATCTGGATTGAAGGTGTCATAAACTGCTGAGCCTTCTCGCAAAAACTCAGGGTTGCTAACCACATCAAAGTCAGCCTTGAGTTCGGTGGCAGTGCCGCCTCCTGCGCTTACCAAAGCCTTTTGCCGCTCAGCAACTCCATCTAGCACTAGCATCCGCACCCAGTCTCCAGAACCGATCGGCACCGTAGACTTATTAACAATCACCTTATAGTCTCCGTTCAGATATTCACCAATTCCCCGAGCAACGGCTTCTACATAGCGCGTATCGCTCCCCCCATTGGGTAAAGGCGGAGTTCCGACAGCAATAAAGAGAATCTCACCATGAGTCACGCCAGCAGCTAAATCAGTTGTAAACTGAATATTGTGATTCTGAATAGCAATTTGCATTAAGTCTGACAGCCCCGGCTCAAAAATGGGAGACTGTCCCGATTGCATGAGTTTCACCTTCTCCTCATTGTTATCTACGCAGACAACCTGGTGTCCAATGTGAGCGAGGCAAACACCAGTCACTAAGCCAACATATCCGGTACCAATTACACAAACGCGCATAGTTATGTGAACTCCAAATTATGAACTGTGGGCTTTAGTGTCTCTAATCCAAAACCTTCTGCTTAAGCTGCACAGCGGAGGACAGTTTCAGTTAGGAGTGCATTGCAGGCTCGATCACATCAGTCGGTAGCACATCCCCCATCCTTGCTCGAAAATCATCAATGGTTAGCTTCAGCCCACCCAGTAAAGCGACTTCGGGCTGCCAGTCTAGATGAATACGCGCCTTAGTAATATCCGGCTTGCGGCGGCGAGGGTCGTCTTGAGGTAACGGTTCATGCTTGATGGGGATATTTGGATTTACCATTTGTTGAACAGCTTGAGCTAACTCCAAGATAGTGTACTCATCTGGATTGCCTAAATTGACTGGACCAATATAGGCTCCATTCATCATCCGCATTAAGCCTTCAACCAAATCGGAGACATAACAAAAGCTGCGGGTTTGCGAACCATCTCCGTAAATTGTTAGAGGCTTGCTTTGGAGTGCCTGAACTACAAAATTGCTAACTACGCGACCATCATTCTCCAGCATCCGAGTTCCATAGGTGTTGAAAATCCGAACGACTCGAATATCCACATCATTTTGGCGATGGTAGTCAAATGCCAGCGTTTCTGCTACTCGTTTACCTTCGTCATAGCAACTGCGGATTCCGATCGGGTTGACATTACCCCTATAGTCTTCAGTTTGGGGATGAACCTCTGGATCGCCATACACTTCAGAAGTAGAAGCTAAAAGAAATCGAGATTTTACCCGTTTAGCCAATCCCAGCATATTCATCGTCCCCATCACATTCGTTTTAATAGTTTTGACAGGATTATATTGATAATGCGTCGGTGATGCTGGACAAGCCAGATGATAAATTTGATCAACCTCGAGTCGAATCGGCTCCGTAATATCGTGGCGAATCAACTCGAAATAGGGATGATCTAGCCATTTGAGAATATTTCGTTTGTGTCCTGTATAGAAGTTGTCTAAACAAATCACTTCATGCCCTTGATCCATTAAGCGATCGATCAAATGAGAGCCAATAAAGCCTGCGCCACCTGTGACTAGAATTCTCATAATGTTAAGCCTAGTGCTCGTTTTCAAAAGGACATAAATAAACGGCTACTAATAAGCACCCGTTTTACAAAAAACAACTTTGACTGTTTTTAGCAGGATGTTTAAATCCATGCCCAGTGACCAGTTTGTAATGTAATTAAGATCTAGATCGACAGCATCTTCAAAATTGTCAATATTAGAACGACCCGACACTTGCCATAATCCAGTGATACCCGGTAAAACTTCTTGTCGAATAAAATACTTTTCTTTGAACTTCTCCACATCTCTGACTGGCAGTGGACGCGGTCCTACAAAGCTCATTTCACCAACTAGCACATTAAACAACTGCGGCAGCTCATCTAAGCTGTAGCGGCGCAAAAACTTTCCCAGTCTCGTGACACGAGGATCATCCTTCATTTTGAATAAAACGCCGTCCTTCATTTCATTTTTTAATTCCAGGTTAGCCTGTAGCTGAGCTGCATTAGCAACCATAGTACGGAACTTCCAGACTTTGAAATTCCGATTATGCAAACCAACACGAGTCTGCCTGAAAAAGACTTCTCCAGGAGAGTCAAGTTTGATCAAAATAGCCAGTAGAAAATAGAGGGGTGAAAACAACAACAAGAGAATCACAGCACCACAAAAGTCAAAACATCGCTTAATCGAGTACTGACCACCAACGATTACAGGCGTTGGCACGTTAATGCAGGGGACTCTGCCCATCATCCAGAACTCTGAATTAGTAGGAAAAGCCTCATCTTGCTCCTGCAATATCCGCAGAGTAATGCCAGCAGCCTGAAAATGCCAGCAGAGATGCAAGCGGTTCTTAATAGCGCTCCAAGAAACAAAGGCTTCTGCAATACGCAGCTTCCGAAGTACCTGAAAAGTTTCTTCACGCTTAACTCTATCTAAAGAACTAGGATCCGCTATCCCTAATAAGTTATAATGATGCTCCCTCTCTATAAGCTCAACATTTCTTGCCTTATCCTCGCCATCAGAAATGAGAAAAACCGGATAACGAATAGCACCTTGTCTACGAATCCAATCAGTTGCAAGGTCAAAACTAAAGCGACCTAGACAGACCAACAAGGTATTGAATAACCAGAATAATAAGAAAGCCGAGCGTGAAACATAACTACTTGGCTCATAAAGGAAGGCTATGAGCAATAGTAGAAGACTTGATAACGATGTAACCTTCAACAGACCCAGGTAATCACGCCGAAGACTCCCGGCTTTATACAGACTTCGTGTGGCAATGATACTAATTTCAACAGCAAGAACTAAAGGTAGAAAACGTAGCCCCTGTTCATCAGTCCAGGGTGATTGCAACTCAGTGCCATAGCTCACGGCTAATTGCCAAGCGATCGAGATGGAAAGCGTATCTAATAAGAGGAGTATTGCTACCCGAAACCATCCTAAAGCTGCTCCTCTCCGCAGCCTTGTAAATATAGACGAGCGCAAATCTGGTTTAAGCTCTACTGGTGCTAATTTAAATTCCATGTTCTTGAATTTTGTGAGGAATAGCAGAATCGAGATTCCCATCAAAAATGATGTTAATCAAAGTTATACACTTACACTAATTTTCCTTGAGACTGCACAGAAATCCTTTTTGCCTAGCAAGGATTTCTGTCAGGTTGACTCTATGTAACTGCACATGAAATTGGAATTATCTGGTTAAGGTACGCCAATTCAAACCTGAAGTGCATCCTAATGTTCCTGGGAAGTAGAAAGCTCTGTCATTTCAATTAACTTGCTGAGTACTGTCTCAACCACCCTGGTTGCGAGAACTACGTAGCCGCTTAGAATCTATGAGAGAAACAATACAGTACTTTCAACAGATAAAAGTTCCCTCAAGTATCAGCTTTACGCGATCTTTAAAGAAGCAAGCCTTTGAAAAGAAAGAGATTAAAGCTGCGAGAAATCTCTGATGGTTTTGATGGCCATGCTCTCTGAAATATATCGAAAATATATCGAACTCTAAACCTACGTAACCTCTAGCGAAGCTCAACAGGAAGTTGCGGGTCACGCTGCACACAACATCAACGCTCAAAAAGCTAATCCATCAATAAGTTCAAGAAGACTATGCACTCTACCAAGATCACCCTTTGATAGCTCTGGTTAAACCTGCAGAGATATGCTGTGGACAGCATAAAGTTATTTAGAGCAATTGTCTATAGAGACTAAGGTATTTTCCTGAAGTTTTCTACGCCATTTGGCTTAAAACTCTTTGCAAGAACCTGTATCTGTTGTTAGATTCTTGTCCAACTAGAGCTTGGATGTTCTCAAGAATAGTCGTTAAGAGTCTCCTCGTCATCAATATGAATTTTTGAAAAGTACGCTCTGCTAGACTCTTCAAAAAGTCTGCCGACAGGTTAAATAGTAGCTAGAAAGTGGATTAGTAGGACAGAAGCAATGTCAATCATATTAGTTACAGGTGGAGCGGGTTACATCGGCTCTCACGCAGTCTTGGCGCTTCAGCAAGCAGGGTTTAATGTTGTAGTTCTTGATAACTTGGTATATGGTCATCGAGAACTTGTAGAGGCTCTGGGAGCAAAGTTAATTGTTGGGGATACGAGCGATCGCCCTCTCTTAGACGATATTTTTTCTAAATTTAATGTTGCCGCAGTGATGCATTTCGCTGCCTATGCTTATGTCGGTGAATCAGTTAGTGATCCCGCCAAATACTATCGAAATAACGTTCAGGGTACTCTAACGCTGTTAGAGTCGATGATCAATGCTGGAGTAAAGCAATTCGTTTTCTCTTCTACTTGTGCAACCTATGGTGTACCCAAAACGGTGCCAATTCCAGAAGAGCATCCTCAGAATCCTATTAATCCCTATGGTGCCAGTAAGCTCATGGTCGAGCGCATACTGTCAGACTTTGACGCAGCCTATGGACTTAAATCTGTATGTTTTCGCTACTTTAATGCTGCGGGAGCTGATCCAGAAGGCAGGCTGGGCGAAGACCACAATCCAGAAACTCATCTAATTCCATTAGTTTTATTGGCAGCTTTAGGAAAACGCGATTCCGTTTCAGTCTTTGGTACAGATTACCCAACACCAGATGGTACCTGTATTCGCGACTATATTCACGTTACAGACTTAGCCAATGCTCATGTCTTGGGTTTGCAGTACCTGCTAAACGGTGGCAAGAGTAGTACTTTTAATTTGGGAAATGGGAACGGCTTTTCGGTCAGAGAGATTATTGCAGCTGCTCGCCAAGTGACGGGACGAGAAATTCAAGTTGTGGAGAGCGATCGCCGTGCTGGAGATCCTCCTAGCTTGGTAGGCAGCAGCGATCAAGCTAGGAAAATTTTGGGCTGGCAGCCTCAGTATGCCGATTTACACCAAATCTTAACTCACGCCTGGAATTGGCATTTGAGCCGGCATCAGCTCTCGTAAAGTTCGTCCAAAGCAAAACCTCTCAAAAAACATCTGCCGCATTGTCAATTCAAATTGGTATGATTTCTCCGATACCTGAAGAGCGTACAGGGAAGAGTCATAATAGTGCTGGCTAGCGCGATCGCTTGTCCCCCTATCCTTTCCATTCTTCTTTTTTTATGTCTTCGATCAGTATTGAACAAGACCTGTACAAAACTTATATCCTGACGGATGAATCTGCCTTAGCTCGCTTAGAAGTGGTGCCAGAGCGCGGCGGAATTGTGACTCGGTGGCAGGTTCAGGATAAAGAGTTAATGTACTTAGATACAGAACGGTTTACTCACCCAGAGCTATCTGTGCGGGGAGGTGTGCCGATTTTATTTCCTATTTGCGGCAACTTGCCCGACAACACCTACAGCCATAATGGGCAGACCTATACGTTAAAGCAGCATGGCTTTGCCCGCGACCTACCCTGGGAAGTGTTAGGGCAAAGTACTGAGGCAGGAGCCAGCCTGACGGTGGGCTTAAGCAGTAGCGATCGCACGCTTGCCGTTTACCCCTTTGAATTTGAGCTGGCTTTTACCTACAGACTTCAAGGCAATACCTTAGTCATCCACCAGCGCTACACAAATCGATCGGCCGAAGCGATGCCTTTCTCAGCCGGGTTTCATCCCTACTTTGCCGTGATCGACAAATCTCAGCTTCAGGTTGAGATTCCTTCAACGCAATTCTATAGTCAAGTCGATCGCGCTGTTCATGATTTCTCTGGCAGTTTCGATTTTAGCGTCGATGAAATCGATGCAGCGTTTGGCAACGTCACTCAGCAGACCGCCAGCGTTGTCGATCGCTCTCAAAACTTAAAGCTGACGATCGACTATGATCCACTGTTCTCGACATTGGTTTTCTGGACAGTAAAAGGAAAAGATTTTTATTGCCTAGAACCCTGGACAGGCCCGCGAAATGCGCTAAATACGGGCGAGAATTTGATCCGGTTAGAGCCTGGAGCCAGTCTGGAGCTGACGATGAGCATGACGGCAAGTTTCTAACGATCGCAGCTTGCATAAAGCGAAAGAGGGCAGGTTTACATTGAAATCTGCCCTGCTTCGACCGTAAGAATTTGTGAAGACTTGAGCCACTGCGCATCGAAAGAGCCGAGGTGAGTTGTCGTAATCAAGGTCTGAAACCGATCTTGAATCGTATCCAGCAGCTTGTTCTGACGGTTGAGATCTAACTCTGCCAAAACATCATCCAACAACAGTAAGGGCGGCTCTCCGACAATCGCCTCAATCAGCTTGAGTTCAGCTAATTTGAGAGCCAGCACTAACGTCCGCTGCTGCCCCTGAGAGCCGTATTGTCTTGCCGGAGTCTGGTTAATCGTAAACTCTACTTCATCACGGTGGGGGCCTACCAGTGTTGTTCCCTGGTGCTGCTCAGCGATCGCCCGCATCTGTAACTTCTCCAAAAATGCCTGCTGCACCAATAGCGGATCATCCTCGCCTAGCTGCACATTGGGCGCATAACGTACCTCCAGCAATTCTCTACTGCCGCTGATGGCCTGATGCCAGTGCTGCGCTAACGGAGCCAACCGCTCTATCACCCGCGCCCGCCGCCGAATAACCCGACAGCCGATCGCCGCTAGCTGCGCATCCCAAATGGCAAGCTGAGTCGAATCAGGAGGATGGGCTGCTTCGGCTACACGCCAAGTTTCATGGGGCGATCGCTGCTGTTTGAGTAAGGCATTGCGCTGTCGCAAGACAGTGTTGTACTGCTGCAAAATGTAGGCATAGACGGGTTCTAGCTGAGTCAGCAGCGTATCTAGCCAGTTGCGTCGCTCACTAGGGCTACCCCTCACCAAATCTAGATCTAGGCTAGAAAACTGTACGGCATTCATGATGCCTAGAAAATCAAGCTGGCGTTTTAGGGTTTCCCCATTAAGGCTAACGGTGCGCCGACTATTGCTTCTCAGGGTAATGGCCAAATCTACCGTTCCAGAATCACGTTCGAGCTGGGCTGCAATTTGTCCCGCTTGGGCGTTATCTAGCACCAACTCTCGATCGCGCAAAGCCCGGTGCGATCGCAAAGTTGCCAATAGCTCTACTGCCTCCAGCAGGTTTGACTTTCCCTGGGCATTTTCTCCCACCAAAATTGTTTTGGGTGCAAGAAACTCCACCTGCTGCTCGCGATAATTGCGAAAGTGTCTGAGGTGAAGGGTTTTCAGGTACATGCGAAGTAGAGAAACAAGTGCGGGCAGGAGTAAGCGGGTGAGAGCTAAGTTACCAAAGCTTCACGCCCAATACCAATTTACTTACTCTACCTTCCCATTGCGGCGTTAAACCTCTACTTTCCACTGTTCTGAAGCAGAGCAATGACCCAAATAATCACCCCAGCATAGGAAAGTTGGACGATGCCTTGATATAGCCATGAGCTACTGTCGGCACTCGCTGAGAGGTTCTGAGCAGTGCCCACGGCAGGATAATTTCTCGCTAGCAAGACGGAATTTGCCAACCTTGTGGGGTAAACGATAGGAGTGGCCGCAGCTTGATCGCTGAGTAGCGCAGAAGCAGCTACTATCAGACCCAAGGCTAAGCCAACCTGAGACGATCGCCGCTTTTGCCTGTAATGTTGTGGCTCTCGGTGCAAGCGAGATGAAATCGATCGCGATCCCGCCTGAATTGGCATAGCTTACTCCTTCTTGGCCTGTCTTCTGGTAGAACTTGTGCATATCGAGCTAGGCAGAGTCTTTACTCTTACCCATGCCGGAGATACGTCTAATCATTTATCCCAAAGAAGTAGCCAGTGTCCGTATGAAAATCGAGGTTAGAACCCCCCAAAAAAATAGCGGGTGGTTTCAAAGGCGCTGCCTCTAAACCACCCGCTATCAGAAATTGCCTAAAGCCTATGCTCTACGAAAGCGCTACTGGCAAGAAATTTGATTTAAGAGATACGCTTTGCGCCCTGCTTAAAATAAATTCTTCGGTGCCATCACTGCGCTTAAGACACAAGCTGGTCGCCTTTTTTCAGTAGCTCTTTCAAAAACCAGCGGTGCTTTTGATGCACTTGCACTAGCCGCGTGTAGAGGTCAGCCGTACCAATATCGCCTACCTCATTGGCGATCGCCGCATCTTCATGCATTTCGTTAATGATCAGGTCATGGGTGGCGATTGCTTCTTCTACCATCTCGCGCACCGCTAGATCACCCGTTGAGGGCTTGACGGTAGCCGTCGGCAGATAATCAGCAGGGTCGGCAATGGGCTTGCCATCCAGCATGAGGCTGCGTTCAGCTAGCTCATCGATCATGGCGAATACTTCTCCGCCTTGCTCCTCAAACAGCAGATGCAGGTCGCGGAATAAAGGGCCAAACGTTAGCCAATGGTATTTCTTGTAATTGAGGTAGGCCACCAATGCGTTGGCTTGCTCACGGTTTAGCGTATTAATGACGCGAGTCGTTGGGGTTTGTAGCGTAGCGGTCATAGATTTAGAGTCTCCTTGCGAATACTTCAACTTGCGAATATTTCAACTGGATGAATCGCTTGATCGGATAGGTGAAAGGTGGTTTGTAGCCGTGGAGCTGCGCTTTCATGTCTTAATCATACTCGTTATGACTATGACTTGCAACCCATTAGATATTTAAATGCCAAATCGCTAGTCTATTTCAGACAAGCTGATCCGGGGATCGACAAACTTCAAGGCTAGATCTGCCAGAAGGTTGCCCACAATCAGCATTACTGCTCCCATCATCAGGCTAGCCATTGTTAAATACAAGTCTTGGCTCTGTACCGCCTGTAGAACCAACCGCCCCAACCCAGGCCAATTGAAAAAAGTCTCGGTGATGAATGCTCCACTGAGAAGACCGGCAAATTCAAAGCCCAGAAGCGTAATCAGAGGGTTTACGGCATTGCGTAGCGCATGGACATAAATTACGCGATTTTCGGGTAGCCCCTTGGCGCGCGCCGTTTGGATGTAGTCTTGCCGCAAAACATCAAGCAATTCGCCCCGCATTAGCCGTTGCAGTCCGGCAAATCCGGTAATGCTGAGCACAAGGGTAGGCAAAATCATGTGCCAGCCAATGTCGAGCACTTTGCCCAACGGCGTTAGATCAGCATGGTCAATGCTCGTCATGCCCCCTACTGGAAACAGCGGCGAGGTCATCTGGGCAAAAAACAGAAAGAGCAAGCCCGTGATGAGTGTGGGGAAGCCCTGCCCAAAATAGGTCAGCACCCGCAGCACGCGATCGCCCCATTTGTTGTAGTGCACAGCGCTGTAGATGCCTAGAGGGATGGCGATCGCCCAGGTAATCAACAGGGAGGCGATCGACAATAGCAGCGTCGCTCCCATGCGTTCCCACAAGAGTGAAGTCACCGATCGCTGAGAGTAGGCAAAGCTAACGCCAAAGTTGCCTTGGGTGACGATTTGCTTGAGCCAGAGGAAATATTGCGTCAGCAGGGGTTTATCTAAGCCATACTGCTGCTCTAGCGCCTTGATCGTTTCTTGAGAGACTTCTGGTTTTTGACGAATGGTGTCTAAAAAGTCGCCTGGGGCAAGCTGAGCAATGAAAAAGCTGAGCAATGAAACCAGCAGGAGGGTTGGCAAAGCCTGCAAGATGCGCTTGACAACATAAGCAAACGACTCGCTGGTCAGAGTTTTGACAAACCCTTGCCGCAAGGCTTGAGACCGTTGCTGGAGAGAAGACGCTTTGTTAGAAGTCATGGCTAGGGTTCATGGCTCACTTGAAGGGCTGGGTTCCTGAGGAATTCTCTAAATTCTTCATCTAAATTCTATAGTTATAGCGCTTTGTGCTAGGGCAACAGGACACCCTTAAGCGTATCGACTTTTAAAGAAACCCTAACTTGTGGTTCAATACAGCCACTAAAAAAGTATGGTTTTGAAAGAAGAAACTCCATAAAAGTCTAGCCCCTTCGCTGCAAAACGCACCATGGCAGAAGTCACAATTGATTCGACTCTACAAGAAGACCGCCTATTTCCACCGTCTACCGAATTTTCGCAACAGGCGCAAATTAAAAGTCTGACTGAATATGAGCAGCTTTACGCTCGTGCTAAGGCCGACCCCCAGAAGTTTTGGGCTGAGCTAGCTGAAACAGAACTGCACTGGTTTCAAAAATGGGATACGGTGCTCGATTGGCAGCCCCCCTTTGCCCAATGGTTTGTCAACGGCAAAATCAATATTGCCCATAACTGTCTCGATCGCCATCTCACCACCTGGCGACGCAACAAAGCCGCGCTAATCTGGGAGGGCGAACCAGGAGATTCTCGCACCTTTACCTACGCCCAGCTCCACCGCGAAGTTTGCCAATTCGCCAATGTCCTCAAGCAGTTGGGTGTACAAAAAGGCGATGTCGTTGGCATTTATATGCCGATGATTCCAGAAGCGGCGATCGCCATGCTGGCCTGTGCCCGGATCGGCGCACCCCACACGGTTGTGTTTGGGGGCTTTAGTGCCGAGGCGCTGCGCGATCGGCTGAATGACGGCAAAGCCAAGCTGGTGATTACGGCAGATGGGGGCTGGCGCAAAGATGCGATCGTGCCGCTCAAAGAACAGGTCGATAAAGCTCTGGCAGACGCACCCACCGTCAAAGATGTGCTGGTGGTGCAGCGCACAGCTCAAAAAATTCACATGGAGGCTGGACGCGACCACTGGTGGCATGACATCCGTCAAGGCGTTTCGGCAGACTGCCCCGCAGAACCAATGGACAGCGAAGATATGCTGTTTATTCTCTACACCTCTGGCAGCACGGGCAAGCCGAAGGGGGTGGTGCACACGACGGCAGGCTACAACCTCTACAGCCATGTAACGACTAAATGGATTTTTGACCTGAAGGACACGGATGTCTACTGGTGTACGGCTGACGTGGGTTGGATCACCGGGCATAGCTACATTGTCTATGGCCCCTTATCCAATGGGGCAACCACGCTCATGTATGAGGGTGCGCCCCGATCCTCTAATCCGGGCTGCTTCTGGGATGTGATTGAAAAATATGGGGTCAATATTTTCTACACAGCTCCCACAGCCATCCGAGCTTTTATGCGCATGGGCGAACATGAACCCAATGCCAGAAACCTTTCTTCGCTGAGGCTGTTGGGCACTGTGGGAGAGCCGATCAACCCTGAAGCCTGGATGTGGTATCACCGGATCATCGGCGGCGAACGGTGTCCGATCGTCGATACCTGGTGGCAGACCGAAACAGGGGGCGTCATGATTACGCCGCTGCCGGGAGCGATCGCCACCAAGCCAGGTTCGGCTACGCTACCCTTCCCCGGCATTCTGGCAGAAGTGGTGGATTTGGAAGGAAACCCTGTGCCTGAGAACGAAGGCGGCTATCTGGCAATCAAGCATCCCTGGCCCGGAATGATGCGCACGGTGTATGGAGATCCCGATCGCTTCCGCCGCACCTATTGGGAGCATATCCCACCCCACGAGGGACAGTTCACCTACTTTGCAGGAGATGGTGCCCGCAAAGATCGAGATGGCTATTTCTGGGTCATGGGTCGGGTTGATGATGTGATTAGCGTCGCCGGACATCGCCTGGGCACAATGGAAATCGAATCGGCGCTGGTGTCTCATCCCGCAGTGGCTGAGGCGGCTGTGGTGGGCAAGCCGGATGAGATCAAGGGTGAAGAGGTCGTGGCCTTTGTGACGCTGGACACCAGCTTTAGCCCCAGCCCCGAACTTAGCGCCGAGCTGAAGAAGCATGTGGTACAGGAAATAGGTGCATTGGCTCGCCCTGGCGAAATTCGCTTTAGCGAAGCCTTGCCTAAAACGCGATCGGGCAAGATTATGCGGCGGCTCTTGCGCTCTCTGGCCGCAGGTGAAGAGGTGACGGGAGATACTTCTACTTTAGAGGATCGATCGGTACTGGATAAGCTGCGGGAAGGAGCATAGGCGATCGCCTAGCCATATGATTTGGTGATTATCGCTCAGCCATTTTGAGGCATTGCCGCTCTCTCAAAGCTTCCTCAAAGAGGACTAAGTTAGCAAACGTTTTTTGAAGAAGTAGGTATGTCTTACTTCTTCAAAAAACTTGGGCTTGATCAGCGCTGAAATCCTAAGCGCGGGTGATGTTGCGGACTTGGTACCCAGCCGACTCAACAAGTTCGTAGGTGTTTCCCATCGCTTGAGAGAATTCTTTTTCAATTTTCTCTAGGTCTGCTGCCGGAATGGAATGCCATTTTTCAAAGCTTTCCCAGTGAATAACCATCACGACTTCTGATAAGTTTTCTGGGCTAATCCAAACTTCTTTGCCCAAAAAGCCCGGATATTTTGACAGTCCCTTAGTCCAGATTTCTGCATCTTTTTGGATATACTGCTCCCGTTTTTCGGGATCAACTCTAGCTTTTAGCCATTCGATAACCACAAGTAGTTCTCCTTAACTTATCTCTACAAAATTTACACGTTAAACCATTGCTGCTATTTTTGGCTTTACCTATGAGGCTGGTGCCGTCATCCGAGTGCCGCAGCACCTTACAGCCCTAACGGAAATTTGAGTGTGGATAGCCGCACTCGAACGCCCGATCGCAAATGCAGCAAATTTGCCAGAATGAAGCTGTAGGTCTGACCTAGCGAGCCTCTTCGGACGATTACCCAGCATTACAAAAATTCAACTATGGATAGCAACAACATTCTGCAACAGCTTTTTTTGCTCGGCATTGGTACGACCTCCTTGGTTGCCGATAAGCTTCGAGAGGTGAGCGATCAATGGGTCAAAGACGGCACACTTGATCCGGAGCAGGCGGCCAAGTTTGCCAATGATTTAATGCAGAAGCTGAAGGCTGACCAGGGTAGCGTAGAAGAGCAAATGCAGCGCCAGTTCCGTAATATGCTTCAGGATTTAGGCGTACCGCGTCAGAATGAAATGGATGAGTTGCGGGGTCGGCTCGATCGCCTAGAGCGTCAAGTACGCGACTTGGAAAACAAACTGTGGCGATAGGCATGTTAGCCCGATCAGAAATTTTTGCAGTTTTGGCTTTGGCCCATTCTCTTTTACACTGAGGATTGGACTTGAAGTAGATTTAGGAGGATTGATTTTGCGGGAAATTCTCATCAGCTTTGCGGTGATGATGGGTTGCCTAGTGGTTTTGGTGGTGGCTCAAGTTACAAACCGGGGCAGTGAAGCGATCGCCGCCTCTTTGTCTGTTCCATCCGAACCCAATCCAACCACGATTGTGGCCGCTGCCCCCAGCGCCATCGATCAGGCGATCGCTCAAGCTCCTGATTCCTCTACCCCGAATGCAGCCGACCTCATGACTCAAGAAAATCTAGCCCCAGATACGGTCACAACCCCCTCTGGATTGAAATATATCGAGATTGTAGAGGGAACGGGTGCCACGCCGACCTCTGGACAAACCGTTACCGTTCACTATACGGGCACTCTAGAAGATGGCACTAAATTTGACAGCTCTCGCGATCGCAATCGCCCTTTTGAGTTCCGCATTGGTCAAGGTCAAGTGATCAAAGGTTGGGACGAAGGGTTAAGCACGATGAAGGTAGGCGGTCAGCGTAAACTAATTATTCCGTCTGAGCTGGGCTATGGTGCCCGTGGTGCAGGCGGCGTGATTCCCCCCAATGCTACTCTCATTTTTGATGTAGAGCTTCTCGGCGTTAAGTAGCTCAAAATCTAAACACGTTCAAGAAAGCCTAAGATTCTCCTTCAGGAGAATCTTAGGCTTTTTTAAGTGCGATAGGCTTCGGACTGGGTTGACTAGGGCGCATCTCGTCGTTAAGGGAGGAGGTATTTTGAGTGATGAGAGAGGGGAATGATGGGAGAGCCAACAACGGCGATCGCATCATTCCACTCTCCCGCTCTCATAACATTTAGAGGCTGCCCCAACTGCTAGATGTGCCCGGTTGGCTAAAGCCAGATTAGTCTTTAAGGGCTTTGCTCAGCGTAACTTTCACTGTAGGTAGCTCACCGTAGATGTCGAGTCAGAATAGCTACGGCTACGAAGCTTAGAAATTGTTTGAAACACCGTTTATTGAAATAGTATCCGGATCACCATAAAAAAACATGATTAGTACATTCAGATTGACTGTTTGAGGCACTATCAGACAGGGAATTACTAAGCTAGCGATTTAGAGGAAGTCAGATATGAAGTCTCAAGTTTCCAAATTCATCTTTTTGCTGAGCTTGACGCTATTCAGTCTATCTGTGACCCCTCAAGACGCGTTCTCAGCCCCGCTTTTAGTCTCTCAAGCGACAGTGCCAGCAAATTCATCCAATCTATCGCTACAGCAGAAAGATGAAATTAGTAAAATTATCGATGAGAGATTAGAAAAAAGTATCACTGTTAGCGATCGCATTCAAACCGTTGTCTATTCAAATTTTGGATTATTATTTGCTCTCGTAGGACTGCTCGTAAGTGTCTTGAGTGCACTCCCTATTTTGTCTGGAATTACAGTCTTCGTGTTCAAAAAAGCAATCCTTAGAAGTATTGAAAATGCTATTATCAAGGAACTGCTCGAAACAGGAATTCAAGACATTCTTGAGGCAGAAATTAAGAAGCAAATGAGTAGTCGGTTTGAAGAAGAGCTAAGTAAGAAAATCAAGCACAAGTTAAAGGAACTTGAACAGCAAGCCAGTAGTGATCTGTCGGCGTTCAAAGATCAACTGAATCAACTCAATGTAGATGCAGAACAAGAAAAAAGTGAATTTCTGTCAAAGTTGACTAGCTTTGATTCAGTCGTTCTACGGGATGCTGCCGCAAAAGCTGTAGCCGACAAAATTGCAGAATTCAAAAGATTTAGACCCCCATTCCCTGCCCTACCCGGACGGCGCGATCGCTTGAATTAGCTTAGCTCTAATTTAGCTTGTAGCCGCTGTTACATGATCTTGCAAGGAATGAGCAAAATATCCTTTAATTGGCTTATAAATCGCTATTTTATAGGGGGTTTTTAAGACAAATGGCGGATTGCATTTAAAGTTTGTCTGGGTAGATTTGAGGGAATCAGTAAGCATATTGCCGAGTTTACACACTCCTAATTTAGTCTGACCCTATAATCAACGCTTAATATATTGCAATATTTTTTTGAGTGACTTAAACTGAGTGAGTTGTCTCTGAGTCTTCTCGCCAGTGTTCCTCAAACAGGATGACCATTGCAAGAAGCATAATTCTTCTGACAGCATCTGCCTAGCATCTACCCTTCAAGTATTCAGCCCAGGCTATCGGTAATCCATGTGATAGCTTCTAGGCCGATTATTATAGAGCTTTGCCGTCTATCAGAGCTTAATTTTTGAGCTAGTTTTGGTCTAGCCCTGAGTATTTTTGCATTCACTCATTGAGTAACTCAACGAGTCACTCATCTCTTGATGTGATGTGTAGAGAGCTAAATAATTTAGCTTTTACACAGGCTTGGGCAAAAGCGTGGGTGCATTATCTGGTGCATTATCTAAAGCAATTTCCACTTCTGAAAGACAATCCGCCATGTGTTCCCCAAAGAATGACTTGGGTTTGGAATTATGCTAACCCCATCATTTGTTCAGTCAAGTCAACATCTTATTTCGACCTGCCAAATAGAAAGCCCTGACAAGCTTGTTAAACATCTCCAGTCTTGTGGCCGTGAGCAATTTACAGGCCAGCTAGAGATCAAGCTATTGGAAATTCAGAGTTCAACGTGGCATTTCTTTTTCCGGTTGGGGCAGCTGGTTTGGGCAACCAGTGAGGTTCATTCTATCCGACGCTGGTGCCGCCAACTGGCTGAGCATTGCCCAAATCTGCCCGAATTTGATGTTAAAACGCCATTGCAACGCTGGAATTACGATGCTTTGGCAGAGTTGGTGCGACAACAGCGGCTACCTCATGAACAGATGTCTGCCATCATTCAGGGTAACGTTGTAGAAATTTTGTTTGACCTAATTCAATATTGGCATCAGCATCGACAGGCGAAGGTTCAGCTCTGTTACAAACAACCTGTTGAAGAAGCGATCGCCTCGGCTCCAGTGTTTATCCGGGCTGAATCTGTTTGTCAACAGGTCAAACAAGCTTGGGAAGCTTGGCAGCAGGCCGGATTAGGCAATCTATCACCCAATTTAGCTCCGGTCATTTGGGATACGGAAGAATTGCGGCGACAGGTTTCACTCTTGGCTTACCACAATCTCACAACTCTTGTGTCGGGCGATCTCACCCTCAGAGATTTAGGCGTTAAGTTAAAGCAAAATCCACTGTCTCTAACACGATCGATCTTGCCCTATGTTCAGCAAGGCGTAATGGGTTTTGTGGCAGTAAAGGATTTGAATTATTCTGCTCATTCTCCAATCTCCCCTTTATCCCCTACGCGTTCTGCCTCATCTCCTACAATCCGTCCTTTAGTTGCTAATATTGACGATAGCCGCTTTGACCACTTGGCCATGAATCGAATCCTCAGTCAGGCTGGATGTCGGTTCATTAACGTTCGCGATCCAGTGCAGGCTTTGCCCGTTTTATTAGAGCAAAGACCTGATCTCATCTTTCTAGACTTATTGATGCCCGTGACAAATGGGTATGAAGTTTGTGCTCAAATTCGTCGTATTTCAGTTTTCAAAGATACACCTGTGATTATCGTGACTGCAAGTGATGGGATTGTCGATCGGGTGCGGGCAAAACTGGTGGGTTCTACAGGGTTTATCTCAAAACCCATCGAACCTGAGAAAGTAATGCCAATTTTGCAGCAATATTTGGCGATCGCACCCTCATCCCATTTTCAACAGTCCAATCAAGTTTGGTCTTCCAATTATTAAAGAGTGTTTGGAAAGAACCCGGCGCGCCCCTTTTTCTGGCTTGTCGCAGGCGCTAAGCTTGCAACTCTGGGGAATCGCTCGATGGCCTGTGTGCAGCACAGAGCCAATTTTGGTTTCCAGTTCCCCAACTTGACAGGGCAAGGGGCGAGTGCAGAGCTTTTGATTCTTTTCGACCAGCCTCTTAGATTTACAGCGTTCTAATGTATCTCATTCTGACCTTATGACTACTGTCCTTTTAGTTGAAGATAGCCTGACAGAAACTGAATTGCTAAGCTGCTATTTAAGACAAGCAGGTTTAGCCGTCGTCAGTGTCACCAATGGTGAGGAAGCTCAGCTTAAGCTTCAGATGCACAACCCTGATTTGGTCTTGCTCGATGTGATTTTACCTGGGCAAAGCGGATTTGAACTCTGCCGTAAACTCAAGACCAGTTCTAAAACCCGACATATTCCAGTCGTGATTTGCTCAACGAAAGATACCGAAGCGGACAAACTTTGGGGTTCAATGCTGGGGGCAGATGCCTATTTACCCAAACCTGTCGATTCAAAAGAGTTGATTACTCTTGTCTTACGGTTAACTGCAATCCACACCAGGGGACTGTAATGTCAATTTCGCTAGACAGTGCCTCAATTGCCCTTAGCTTTAGCCCACAGACATCATCCCCTACCGATAACCATCAGCAAATACTCCGTTTTCCTCTTGGATTGCAGGACAGCGCCTTGCTGCCACTGGAGCAGATTACAGAGATTTTGAAGATCAATAGCGTAGATGTCTTGCCTATTCCTGAAACGCATAGCTGTGTTTTGGGCGTTTGCAATTGGCGAGGCGAGATGCTTTGGGTAGTTGATCTAGAACATCTTGTGGGCTATGCACCTTTACTGCAACAGGTGCAGTCAGAGCCACTGATTGTCATGGTGATTCACTGGAATGAACAATTGCTAGGGCTGGGAGTTCGCCAAGTTGGTGAAATTGAGCGCCGTGACTTGCAAAAGCTCCAGCCTGTGACCCCAGGATTGTTTCCACCTCAGCTTCAGCCTTTTGTGCTAGGGACGTTGCCCGAATGCAGCGGTGCCGTTTTAGATATCGCGGCGATCGCACAGTGCTCTTTATGGCAAAGCCAGCAATAAAGCCAGCGATAAAACCAGCACTAGAGCCATCCGTAAAACCATCTGTAACACCAATGGTCAAGCCAGTGGCAAAACCTTCCAGGCTAAGGCTCTCAGTATTTCTCGATCTCAACGCTTCACCCCTATTACAGCTAATCAAGAGAGCTATGGCAAGCCCTAACCCTCAAACTCCGTTAAATGCTGCAACTGATTTGATATCTCCTCAGGAGATACAGCAGCAGACCCTAAAAGATGATCTCAATAGAACCGAATCCATTCCGACCTCAGTAAAAACTGTTACCGATAAAGATTATTTAACCATGCAGAAACTTAATCAAGTCAGAGCACTAGGTTCTCAAATTCAGAACAACTCATCGGTAAAGTTTAGCAACGGTAGTGTGATTCCGGCAGTGCTCAAAGGCAGTACTAACTGGCAATGGCTCCTCAAATTTTCTCAGCAGCTACACCAGGCTGAAACCATCGAAACGCTATTGCAGATGACGGTAACAGAAGTACGTCAAGGGCTGCAAATCGATCGCGTTTTAATTTATCAGTTTCAGACTGAAGAACAGGGGTTAGTGCTAGCTGAATCTATGGCGAGCGGCTATACCCCCAGCTTAGGGGAATCTCTGCCTGCGATCGCCTTTGGGGCTGAGCAGCGACAAAGCTATCAACAGCAAGTTGTATCCGTAGAAAACACGCCTGAGCATTCGTTTGGCCCCTATCAGACTCAGCTCTTAGATAAGTATCAGATTCAAGCCAGCCTCAGCATTCCCATTTTGTTGGGTCAGGTGTGGGGTTTACTCGTCGTGCAGCATTGCTCCCAGCCTCGGCAATGGTTGGAAAATGAAGTGACCTTGCTGTATCAAATTGCGACCGAGCTGCGACTGCGGCTTCAGTCATTAGAATTTAATCATGAACGACAAGCGCTAACCCGTGTTAATGATGCTATTTATCAAACGCTAGATCATTCCTCTTTTATCCAAGAGGCTTGCCAAATTGCGATAGAAGAAGTTCAGCAGCTTTTAAACGTAGAGCGAGTGGCCATCTACAAGTTTCGCCCAGACTACTTTGGCGACTTTCTTTACGAATCTGGAGCAGCAGAGTTTCCGCGTCTTGTGGGTAGCGCTTGGGAAGATACTTATCTTAAAGAACACAAAGGCGGTAGGTTTCAGAGTAACGGCTCTTTGGTCGTAGATGATGTGCATCAATCTACCTTGAGCGATTGCCATGTAGCAGCCCTGAAAAATTTTGGGGTTAGATCTTGCGCGGTTGTTGCAATCAAACAGGGCGAAATGCTCTGGGGGCTGTTGAGTGCGTTTCAGCACAGCGGCTCTCGACGCTGGAGAGAGCGAGATGTCAACCTATTGACCGATATAGGCCGCCAACTAGGAGCAGCACTGCAAGGGGTTGACCATCTTAGCCAATTGCAAGAGCAATCGACCCAGATGACTAGGGCAGCACAGGTAAGTCATGCTGTTGTTGAGATTATTCCCAAGATCTTTCAATCTCAAAACTCAGAGGGTATTTTTCGCATCATCCCGCAAGCAGTGCGATCGCTGCTCAAATGCGATCGCACTGCTATCTATCGTTTGGACGCCAATGGCAGCAGCACCCTCGTGGCAGAGTCCATGTCTAGGGGACTAGAGTCTTTAGCAAGCTTTGACCTCAGCCTACTTTATCCCAAAACAGATTTGCAGCCTATTTTAGGCAGCCCCCAGCCCCGTCCAAAAGCCTGGATCGTGAATAATATTTATGCTGTGGGTCACACCCCCGAAGAAATTGAACAATTAGAGGAATTTGAAATCAAAGCATATGCAATGATTCCTATTTTTCAAGAAGAGGCACTCTGGGGTTTTCTAGGGGTTTATCAAAACAGTCAAGCCCGTTCATGGAGCGACTTTGAAGTAACGGCTCTATCGCAAATCTGTGGTCAGTTCAGTGCAGCCATGCGGCAGGTTAGCTATCTAGAGCAAGTTCAGCAGCAGTCAAAACAGCTCGCTCAAGCAGCTGAACGCGATCGCTCCATCGCTAAAATTGTCGAACGGATTCGGCAATCGCTAGATTTACAGCAAATCTTTAAAACTACCGCGCGGGAGATTCGCAATCTTTTGAGCGTTGACCGAGTTGCCATCTACAGATTTAACCCTGAATCGAACTATAACCGAGGGGCAATTGTTGCTGAAGATATCAAGCCTGGATACATTTCAATTCAATCGGTTGAAGTTGATGATGAATGCTTTAGCGAACGCCATGCAGCCTCCTATAAGAAAGGACGCATCTTTGCGGTTGCAGATATTCACGAAGCAGAGCTGACCAATTGCTACGTTGAGATGCTCACCCAGTTTCAAGTTCGAGGGAATCTCGTGGTTCCTCTCTTCCGAGGCGAGGAGCTATGGGGTTTGTTCTGCATTCACCAATGTGGTGGGCCACGAGACTGGCAAGAAACAGAGATTGAATTTGCAAAACAGATTGCCCTTCAGCTCGATACGGCAATTCAGCAGGGAGAATATATCGAGCAGTTGCGACAAGCCTCAGCGCAAATGTCGAGCTTAGCTCAGATGGAGAAAGCAGCAAAAGAAAAATTGCAGCAGGAAGTCATCCAGATCTTGATGGCGGTACGGCCTGCCTTAGATGGCGATCTCACGGTGCGCGCACCGATTACTGATGACGAGGTGGGGACGATCGCAGATGCCTATAACAATACGCTGAGCCACTTGCAGGAAGTTGTGACCGAGATGCAGCATTCTTCTCACCAGATTGCGCTGACGTCTCAAACCAGTGAAATGGCGATCGCCAGTTTGGCTGCTCAAGCACAACAGCAGTTTCACGCCCTTGACCAAGCTCAAGAGCGGGTAGAAACTATGGTGCATTCTAGTGAAGCCGTAGGGTCGAGCGCCCAAATGGTAGAGATGACAGCTCAACGAACCAATCAGGTGGTTTTAACCGGAGATGCTGCCATGGATCGCGCGGTAGAAGGCATTCTTGATGTTCGAGAAACCGTTACAGAAACCAGTAAACGATTGAAGCGGTTAAGCGAATCTTCCCAAAAAATTTCCAAAGTGGTGAATTTGATTAGTAATTTTACGACTCAAACTCAACTCCTAGCGCTGAATGCTTCTATTGAGGCAACGCGAGCCGGAGAATATGGGCGGGGATTCTCGGTCGTTGCCGATGAGGTGCGATCGCTGGCGCGGCAGTCTGCCAATGCAGCCACTGAGATCGAACAGTTGGTGCAGGATATCCAGATCAGTACAGCCGAAGTTTCTACAGCCCTAGAGACAGGGATTCAGCAAGTTGCAGCCGGAACAGATCTGGTGACTGAAGCCCGAGAAAATCTCAATGAAATCGTTGATGCAACGGGACAAATTAGCCAATTGGTTGCCAACATCACGCAGGCTGCTCAAGAACAAACTCAGCAGTGTCAGTCTGTCAAGCAAACCATGTCTGAGGTCGCAGAGATTGCCAATAAAACGACTGAAGATTCAGCCTCAATTTCAGCATCCTTTAAAGAACTACTGACCCTGGCAACGACCTTACAAACCCACAGCAGCCAATTTAAGGTTGACTAAACCCTCTTGCAACTACCCCTATCCTCAACTATGACGCTTGATCCAACCATTCGTGAGCAAACGTATCCTTACTTTCTGCAAGAAGTCCCTGAGCTACTCCAAGCTTTAGAGCAAGGGTTGCTCAGCCTTCGAGAAACCTGCACCTTAAATCAGGTCAACACGCTGATGCGAGCAACCCACACCTTAAAAGGGGCTGCTGCTAGCGTTGGGTTAGAAACCATCACGATCATTGCTCACTCGCTAGAAGATATCTTCAAAGCGCTCTGTAGACCAGACATCTCAGTCAATCCAGATATTCAGGCATTACTATTTGAGGGATTTGAATGTTTGCGTCTGCCACTAACCGCAGAACTCACAGGCGGATCAATCAACGATGCTGAAATACTTGACAGAGCTACCGCTGTTTTTGCCCAGTTGCAGGAAGAGCTTGGAGATTGTTTTGGTCAAGAAGCCTACATCCCAACTTCAGCCGAGTTAGGATTTGATGTCACGCAGTCCATTTTTGAAGTGGGCGTAACTCAGCGATTAGATCAGCTTGCTGCCCTAATTGCTGATGCCCCTCTCGAAGAGATCACAACTACGCTACAAACTCAGGCTGGAATTTTTCTAGGCTTAGCAGAATCGCTGAATCTACCTGGGTTTGGAGCCATTGCGCAAGCGACGATCGCCGCTCTTGAGCAACATCCTGGTCAGGTGCGATCGCTAGCTGAGATCGCCCTAGCGGATTTTGAGGCCGGGAAAGCTGCGATACTAGCAGGCGATCGCACTCAGGGAGGTTTCCCCTCTGAGGCGTTGCAGCTTCTCGCTGGCTCTCAGGCCGCTATGCAGCAAACAATCATGCAGCCGACATTCTCGGAAGAGCCTGAACAGCCAGAAGCCCAAAATCTTTTTCTGGAGAGTATTTGGGGAGACACCGTTAACGCCGCCGACTTAGCGCTTGATGCCGAGCTAGTGCTGTATCCTACTTCTGAGCGGCTAGAAGAAGAGCGGCTAGAAGAGGAGCGCCAAGAGGAATCTCGTCAAGAGGCACTTCCAGAGAACCACATCTTTCAGCCTCCAGCTCCGCAACCCGCTGCTTCAGTCTCCAATGTTTTAAGAGATGCGGCTTCACCGCTGCCCACTGTGCGGGTTAACGTAGAGCATTTAGAGCGTTTGAGCTACTCAATGGGGGAATTGCTCACCCACCAAAACTATCAGTTCTTGCAAACTGAGCAGCTTCAGGCGTCGGTTCAGAATCTCATCACTCGCCTTCAGCAGCATCAGCAGCTTCTAAGTCAATTTCAAGATCAATTCAATCGGCAAATGCAGCGATCGCAACCCGCTGGGAAAAGCCGTAAAACGGACAATCAGGCCAGAAAGAAAAAGCGCCACCTACAGGCACTGAGCTTTATCGGGCAGCGGCAGCCGTATGATGCTCTGACTGTTCAACCGCTTCTAGATAGCGCCGTACAGTTAGCAGAAGCCGTTGATGCCATTGACTTATTTACGCATCAGGCCCACCAAACCCTAGAGACTCAGCAGCGAACCTTAAAAACAGCACGAGATGCCGTGATCGAAGCTCGGATGCTGCCTGTAGGCCAGATCTTTGGCCGATTTTCTCAAGTTTTGCATCAGTTAGGCACTCGGCATAACAAACAGGTCGCTCTGGTTTTGCAAGGAAGTGAAATTTTAGTTGATAAGGTCGTCGCTGAAAAACTCTATGACCCACTCCTACATTTAGTCCGCAATGCTTTTGATCATGGGATTGAATCTGTTACGGCTCGGCAGCAAAGAAATAAACCAGAGCAGGGACAGATTGAAATCTGCGCCTATCATCAGGGTAGATACCTCATGATTGAAGTTCGGGATGATGGAGAAGGATTAGATTTTGAACTGATTCGACAACGAGCCGCAGAACGTCAACTCGTCCCGCCTCATCAAATCAGGCAGCTGACTCAGGCTCAGTTAACCAATCTCTTGTTTGAACCCGGATTTTCTACGGCTGCTCAAGTCAATAACCTCTCTGGACGCGGCGTAGGACTAGACATTGTGCGTAATCAACTGCAAGGGCTACAAGGTTCAGTCATTGTTCATTCTCAACTCTATCAAGGAACAACCTTTACATTGCAAATTCCTCTGAGTCTAGCGATCGCAAAGCTATTTATTTGTCAGGCAGACAACAAAACTCATGCCTTGTTTACCGATGCGATCGAGCAAATTCTCATTCCCCAAGCCGAGCAAATTCAGCATCAATACGGCGTTACCGTTCTGCGTTGGGGTAAAGAAGGCAATGAACAGCAGATTCCTCTTTATACCTTGTCAGATTTACTGATTTATAGTTCAACGCTTCAACTGCCAATGCTGAAATCTTCCTCAGATTCCAAGCAGAAAGCGAAGTCTGTGATTCTAATGCGCTACCAAGGCGCGCTAATTGGCTTAGAGGTAGATCAGATTATCGGAGAGCAAGAGTTAGTTATCCGCCCGCTAGGACCTGTGATCGGCTCACCTCACTATGTGTATGGGGCTAGTACTCTAGCTAGCGACCAGCTTACGCTTGTAATTGACCCCGTTGCGCTGATTCAGCAAGTTCTGGCTCTGCAAAGCAGGGGACAGCAGCGGAGTCCTGCCATACCCCTTCAGCTGTCCTCCCCTGCTCAACCTCAACTGGCGGCCAGCCTCCCACCCGCCAATGTAGATTTTGATGCGAATTCAAGCCCAAGAATTTTAACCGTAGAAGACTCTATTACCGTTCGCCAAGGTCTACTTCTGACGCTGCAAAGAGCTGGCTATCAGGTGTTTCAGGCCAAAGACGGGCAAGAAGCGATCGAGAGTTTGCACAATCAGCTAAATGTTCATCTCATCATTTGCGATTTAGATATGCCGCGTATCAATGGGTTTGAGTTTCTAAGGTATTGCCAACGCATTCCCGAATTGGCCGAAATTCCGGTAATTATCTTGACCTCCCGCAGTGACGAAAAGCATCGTTTGTTAGCTTCGCAGTTGGGCGCGATCGCTTACATGACAAAACCCTATTTGGAATACAAGCTGCTGCAACTCGTAGAAGAGGTGCTTGAGCGTCGAGCTGTTCTCAATAAATCATGACGGCAGGGGCGGTAGCGGGTTATGGGGTAGAGAATGTTACGAGTGTGGGAGGGTAGGATGATGCGATCGCCGTTGTTCCCTCTCCCATTATCTGCCTCCCATCATCCCCCTCTCCCATCACTAAAAATATCTACTTCCCTAACGACGAGATGTACCCATTGAGAGGGTTTAGCGATCGCCAGAAGCCATGTTGCGGAAGCGGGTGAATTGAGGTTCAAACAGCAGTTTGACCGTTCCCACAGGCCCATTGCGGTGCTTGTTGATGATGACTTCAGTAATGCCGCGATCGGGCGTATCCGGGTTATAGTACTCCTCGCGGTAGAGCATCATGATCAGGTCAGCATCTTGCTCGATCGAGCCAGATTCGCGCAGGTCAGACATCATTGGGCGCTTGTTGGTACGAGACTCTACGCCACGGCTGAGCTGAGACAAAGCGATGATGGGCACGTTGAGTTCGCGGGCTAACCCTTTGAGCGATCGCGTCACCTTCGAGAGTTCCTGTACGCGGTTGTCGCTGCCGCTGCCTTCCATCAGCTGCAAATAGTCAATTAGAATCAGACCCAATGCGCCACCCTGTTCGGCCTGAAGCCGTCGCGATTTAGAGCGCATTTCAGCCACGGTAATGTTAGGCGTATCGTCAATAAAGATAGGAATCTGCGACAAAACGCTAATGGCGTTGCCCAACGGCTCCCACTCGGCTTGGCTAATTCGACCCGATCGCAGTCTGCCGCTCTCAATTTGCGCCTCGCTAGACAGCAGACGATAGACGAGCTGTTCTTTAGACATTTCCAAACTGAAGACCGCGATCGGCAGCTTATGAAAAGCCGCAATATTGCGCGCAATGTTCAAAACAAACGAGGTTTTGCCCATCGACGGCCTTCCGGCAGCAATGATCAAATCCGATCGCTGAAAGCCTTGGGTCATGGCATCGAGATCATAAAAGCCGCAGGAGATACCGGGCAACACTAAGCCCAGCGATCGGCTCTCGATGTCTGAGAAAGTAGAGGTAAGGATATCAGAAGTGGCTACCAAGCTCTGATGTGGGCGAGATTGGGTGATGCCAAAAATCTTCTGCTCAGACTGATCCAGGACTTTTTCGAGAGAAGTATCTGCCTGGTAGCCCATCTGGGTAATTTCTGTCCCCACCTGGATGAGCTTACGGCGCAGATATTTTTCATTGACGAGCTGAGCATATTGGTCAATGTTGACAGCACTAATGGTGCGATCGACCAACTGTGCTAACTGGCTTTGCCCGCCCACCTTTTCTAGCAGTCCCCGATCGCCCAACCAGCTTGTAATTGACATCAGGTCAGTAGGTCTGCCCTGTGCCTGAAGCCCAATCGCCGCCCGATATATCTCTTGGTGGGCGCTGATGTAAAACGCCTCAGGACGCAGCAGCTCCATCACCCGCCCGATCGCTTCAGGGTCAAGCAAGATGCCGCCCAAAATCGCTTCTTCGGCATCGATGTTTTGAGGCGGGAGGCGATCGCTATAACCCTGGAAGTTAAGCTCTTGAACCATGGGGGTGAACTGCGGCGAGTGGACTGAAACAGGCAGCTCAGCAGCAGGGTTGACTTCCGGGATGGCTTCCGGGAAAGGCAAAACTGAAGCCTGAGTGCTGAGTATTTTAGCTTGCTTTTTCACAGATGCAAGGGAAAACGAAGGACAATCTACAGCTTTTGCAGATGTCTCTATTATCGTACAAATGTACTATTTTGTCAGGCTACTCTTCGGACTGGCCTGAAGCCAAGCTCAATTCCGGTCTAGCATCAGCCTAGTCTCACACCCATTCCCCAGGCTGCGATCGCGACAGTTCGCAAGCTTTGTAAACAACTATCACAGGATAATAATCTGCGATCCTAAGAATCGTGGATTAAAT
The DNA here is from genome assembly GCA_016208305.1 of Oscillatoriophycideae cyanobacterium NC_groundwater_1537_Pr4_S-0.65um_50_18. Lineage (GTDB taxonomy): Bacteria > Cyanobacteriota > Cyanobacteriia > Elainellales > Elainellaceae > Drouetiella. Next base: position 161,318 of record JACQYI010000027.1, read on the forward strand.
AACACCGGAAACTCAAGCATAAGGATTTAGCATTCGGGCAACCCTCTTTGCTACGACCCAGGGCACGTCTGCCGAATGCTAAACCCCTACAGGTATATCGGTTTTATTTCGTTCTCGTTCCTAAGCTTTCTCGATCGCCTGAGACTCTGAGATGGGGCGATCGCCCTCCGTTTTCTCGAAGCGAAACAAAAGGATGAGCAGCGGCAGCAGGCTATTGATGGCAATGAGTCGCACCAAATGCGCCGCAGTAATGGTTTCAATATCGTGATTGAGCGTCAGCGCCACCACAATCATTTCCGGTGCGCCGCCCGGAGCCGCCACCAGCATACAGGTGAGCCAATCCCAATCCGTTAACCTAAACGCCAGCAAAGCCGTCAAAAATCCTGAGGCGATCGTTAGGCTCACCGACAGTACCGCAAAGCCAACCATTTGCCCGTGAATTTTGGGTTTGTTGCCCCAATACTCCCCAATGGTGATGCCCAGCAAACTTTGCCCCACAATATTCACCAGCCTCGGCGGGCTAAAGTCAAAATCGGGGACGAAAGGCAAACTGGCCAACAGCGGATGGAACACCACGCCTGCCACAAGTGCCCCAAAAAAAGGCGGCGAAGGCACCTTGAGCCGAATCGCTAGAAAAGCCCCTAACCCAGCCAAGAGTAAGGCGATCGCCAGTAGCTCTAGCTGCATCGGCTCTAGGTTAATCCAGGCAGGCAAAGCGGGCAGAGGAATAGCATTCTGGACAGCATTCTGGGCAGCCGTTGCCCTAGCCAACAGCGGAATTAAAACCACTACAGTTGTGACTCGCATCACCTGCACCAGCGATACCAGAGCGACATTTCTGCCATAGTCTGCCGCAAAGCTTGCCATAATGCTAACCCCCCCTGGAACCGTAGCCAGCAGCGCCGTCAAAAGGCTCGTTTGGCTAAGGCGGGCGTAGAAATAACCGATCGCACTGCCGCTAGAAAGCATGAGCAATGTCAGCAGCAAAAAAATGGGCAGATGGCTGAGGACGTTCGTTAAATCAGAATTGGCGATCGCAAACCCGATCGTCATACCCACTAGCGCCTGTCCTACCTTGCGAACCGAAGTGTTAGGCTGACTCGCCACACCCCGCAGCAATCGATAGCCCTGAAGCACCAAGATACCCGCCGCCACACCGCTAAAGATCCAGGCGGTGCCGCCAATTTTAAGATGGGCTAACCCAAAGCCTAAAGGCAAGGTGAGCAAGAGTTCGAGGCTGAGAATGGCGAGAGATCGCAGAAGCGATGGAGGCAAGGCAGCCGCCTCTACAGAAACGGCTGAATGAGATGGGAGGCGATCGCTGAGCAAAACGTCCTGATCGATCGGCATGGTGTTTTTCCAACGCACTTTAAAACACGCCCTAGCGTAGTCTACAGGTACAAGGGTGAGGAGTGCCAACTTGCAGAGCGATCGCGCCTAAAGACTTGCTTTATCCGTTCACTCTCCGTTAAAACCATAGGGGACGGCTAAAGCAGCAGATCGCAAATTGAGATTTCGTGGCTCGGAGAATGAATTTCTGTAGAGGCAGGACGCTCCCACAAAAATTCATTCCGAAGAAAGCATAAGAGGTATGGGTTTGGAGGAATCAAGTGTGACCATTTGGGTAAACGAACAGATTGATCCATCAGGTATCATTCGCGCCTGTATTGCGTGCTGCGATTCAGTGCAGGCACAAGAATGCCACGATTCGTTTCAGGAAAACCTGACTGCCGCGCAAAAACAAGAGGGTTGGGTGGTGCAGATGCGGACGGTCACCTCTTGGGATGAAGTCCCTGTTAATTCACTCAAGTTAGATTAGGTTCAAGATTTAGCATTGCTGATTGAAACTGTGGAATTTGGGTTTGGCAGACACGCGCCTGCCAAACTCAAACCCATAGCCAAATTTCCTAAAACTCACGGTGAGAAACAGTCTCTGTTGGCTTGCTGGCGATCGTTGCAGGAATTGTATCCTCAGCGTCAGACCAGCGGCTAAACCAGTCATGCAGCAGCAGGTAAAAGCAAGGGATAATAAACAGCGTCAGCAGCGTGGCCAGCGCTAGCCCTGAGAAAACCACAATGCCCAACGGCTGCAAGAATTCTCCCCCCTGTCCCATGCCCAACGCTAAAGGAAACATTCCTAAAACTGTGGTGATGGTCGTCATGAGAATGGCTCGCAGGCGTTGAGGAGCCGCTTTGAGAATGGCAATGCGGCGATCGACCCGTTCCCGATCGCGGATCTGATTAGCTAACTCCACCATAATGATGGCGTTGTTCACGACAATACCCACCAACAGCACGGCTCCGACAATCACCGTTGCGCCGATCGCCGTTTGAGTCAGGAACAGTCCCCAAATACCACCCGCCAGCGCCAGCGGCAAGGTAAACATGATCACTAGTGGATCGACCAGGGAATTGTACTGTACTGCCATGACGACAAATACCAGAAAAGCAGCCAACCCTCCGAGCAGGGGCAGCGTCGATTGAATCGAGTCATTGCTCTGGGCTGCGGCACTAGGCAAACGACTCACGCCTTGGGGCAGCTCAATCCCTTGCATGACACGATCGACTTCAGCTAGCGCATTGCCCAAGCTAGCGCCCTCATTCAATGAGCCTGCAATCAGAAAAACCTGGCGCTGGTTAATCCGCTGAATCTGTCCGGGAGCTTGTCCCGTCTGAATAGTGGCGACATCACCCAATCGGACGAGCTGCCGATCTGTAGTAAACAGCGGTAGCGCTTCTAGCTGCGAGGGACGACGAATATCGTCTTGGTTGAGCTGTACCCGCACATCCACCAGTCGGTTGCCCCGCTGAAGCTGTGTCGGCACCGAACCTTCGATCGCCGTCGTCAACACATCACCCACATCTTGAATATTGAGATCCAGATCGGCTGCCCGCTCGCGATCGAGGCGCACTTGCAGTTCAGGCTGACGGCTATCGGCATCGGGACGGAAGCTCGTCAGCTTTGCCTCTTCTTCCAAAGCGCTTAACACCTGCTGCCCAGCCTGCTCCAGCACGCGAACATCTTCTCCTTGCAAGATGACATCTACATCTGATCGCACCGGAGAGTTGCTCAAGATTAAGCCCCGCACCTGACCCGGATTCATGCGCAGCCGCGTTCCCACCAGATTAAGCTTGTTTAGCTCTTGGGTGGCGCGAGAAACATAGCGCTCTACATCTGACCCTGGCTTAAGCGTGACGGTGCTAGAGGCACGGAGCGAGTTCTCGCTGGTGTTGCTGCCAAACAAAGAGCCGCCCACCGTTGAAAACACATATTCTGTTTCGGGCAGTCCTAGCAAAATATCGTCTACCTCATCCATCACTTTACGGCTCGTGGCAAGCGGCGTTCCGGGAGGAAACTGAGCATTGAGGTTTGCCTGTCCCGTATTGATTTGAGGCAGGATTTCTTGAGGAATTTGCCCCAGCATGACCAAACTGCTGCCGCCCAGCAGCAAAAACGTGAGGCAAATGACCAGCAGCCGTCGCCGCAAAATGCGATCGAGCATCCGGCCATAGCCTTGGGTTGCAGCATCAAAGCGGCGATTAAAGGCTTGCAAAAACCAAGAGCGACCAATCCCGCTGCTCTTACGAACAGCCAGCAAACGAGACGCCATCGCCGGCACAATCGTCACTGCTACGAGAATAGAAGCCGCGACCGCAAAGCTGATCGTCAGAATCAGCTCATTGAATAGCAGAGCAATAAAGCCACCAATCAGCAGAAACGGCAATACGGCAACCAAGTTGGTTGAAGTCGAAGCCAGCAGCGCCGACTCTACCGATTGACCGCTCCGAGCCGCCTGCTCAATCATCTGGCGGGCACCCAGCCGCGCTTGAGCATCTTTACCGGGCGTCATGCCTGCATCTTCGGCAATGGTTTCTAGCATGACGATCGAGTTATCCACTACAATCCCCACGCCCAGCGCCAGCCCGCCCAAGCTGAACACGTTGATAGACAGACCAAAGAGCTGCATGAGAATAATGGCTGCCAGGGTTGCCAGCGGAATGGCCAAGACAATAATCAAGGTCTGGCGCAGCGACCCCAAGAAAAGCAGTACGGCTAATGCCGCCAATCCTGCTCCAATTAGCCCTGAGCTGGTGACGTTGGAAATAGCATTTTGAATAAAGACAGACTCATCTAGGGTCGGCAGCAGCTCCAAATCTGCCGGAATTACGCCACTCTGGCGCAGTTCTTCAATTCGGCGCTTCACCGCATCAACAACTTCGATCGTGTTGGCATCCGGCTGCTTTTGAATGCTGACCTTAACAGCAGGCTGCTTGTTGAGCGAGACAAAAATCCGCTGTTCTTCTGTGCCATCAATCACCTCAGCAAAGTTGCGCAAGTAGACCCGCTGATTGGTAGGCACCGAAGTTGTAGAACCTGTACCTGCATCAGAGCTGGTGGCAACATCGCGACCCTCCACCCTAAAAGATAGGTTCAGCAGTTCCTCAGCGTTCTGAAACCGCCCGATCGCCCGCGTCAACGGCTCTGAGAGTTCGCCTAAAATTCTTCCGCCTGACACATCCTCGTTGGTTTCTTCCAGCTGAGTCAGGACATCATCCACGCCAATTCCTAGAGATTGCAAGCGATTGAGATCGAGAACGACCCGCACTTCTTCAGGCACGCCCCCTGCCACATCTACAGCCGCCACGCCAGAAACCACGCCCAACTCACGAGACAGTTCCTCATCGGCAAATACCCGCAGCTCAGATGGCTCTAGGGTAGAAGAGGCGATCGCCAGCTCATACACGGGTAACTGCGAAGGATCAACCTTAAATAGCCTGGGAGATTCTACCGTATCAGGCAAGTTAGACTGTGCCCGGTTGAAGGCCGCCGTCGCATCGTTAAGCGCTTGGTCAATATCGCCACCGGGTTCAAAATACAGGTCTACGTTGACCTGCCCTTCTCGCGTCTGCGAGTAAACCTGCACAACCCCTTCGGTAGCTGAAAGCGCCTCTTCTAAGGGCTTGGTGACTTCATCGATCGCCACTTCAGGTGAGATTCCAGGCACATCTAGCCGTACCCCAATGCGCGGATAGGTAATAGAAGGCAGCAAATCAACTTGAAGGTTAAAGATGAAGAATACGCCGATGACGATCGCGGACAGAGACAACATCAAGGTGCCAATATGCTGTCGCACGGCAATAGCGCTGATACTGAAGCCGGAGGATTGAGGAGTCTGCATGATGGCGGCTCTGAGCTGAGAGGTTTGCTGAGGAAGATGACGGGCGCTTTAGGAAGGACATGAGTTTTCGACAGAGCATGCTGTGAATCATGGCCGAACCCTTAAGCGACCCGTCCAGAACATTACTTGACCCAAGACGTTTCAGAGATAAAGCTAAGACGCACCGAATCACCGTCCTTGAGTTCGCCACTGCTGCGAACCACAAACTGTTCTCCCGGTTCTAACCCTGAAAGCACTTCTACCTGATCGTCTACCCGATCGCCCAATTGAACCGTTCGAGCCTCTACGGTGGTGCGATCGCCAGCTTTTTTGACCACAAATAGCGTTGCAGAATCGGATTCAGCAGGCTGTGATGCTGTACCTGAAGATCTTGCACTTGATGCATTAGAACCCGATGCGGCAGAACCCGATGGCGCTGCCTCTGAGGCCGCAACTTGCACTGCCGCTTCAGGCACCACAACTTGCTGTCCCGACTGAGGCTCAAAGCTAACCCGCGCTAGCAGCCCCGATCCAATCTGGCCTTCAGCGTTGGGAATCGTCACCTCAACAGGCACTAGACGAGCGGTAGGATCGGCTGCGGGAGAAATTTGGGTGACGCGCCCTGGAAACGTGCGATCGGGAAAAGCATCCAATTTCACCTGCACCGACTGACCCAATCGGATTCTAGCTAGCTCCAACTCCGAAATCTGCACCTGCACTTTAATCTGACTCAAATCTCCGAGCCGTAAAATTTCGCTGCCAGCCTGAGCCAAATCTCCAGGCTCTAGCACCCGCTCTAGCACAGCCCCTTCTACGGGAGCACGCAATACCGTATACGCCTGTCGCTGTTGCGCTTGGGCGACCAAGGCTTCCTGAGAAGAGATGCGACGCTCAGAGGCATCTGCGGCTCTCTGGCGATTGCGTACCTGCTGCTGAGCCGATCGCACTGCCTGTTCTGCCGTTGCGGCGGCGGTTTGCGCCAGCTCAAATTCTTGCTCGGCGATCGCGCCTTCCTGAAAAAGCAGCTCTAGTCGGGCAGCATCAGACTGGGCTTGCTGTAGCTCTAGCTGTGCCTGTCTCACTTCTGTCTCAGCTTCACCCACCTCAGCTTGCAGGCTGGCCACATCGGCCTCGCGTGCCGCTACTTCAGCATCGGCTTCGAGTACGGCTGATGCCAGCAAATTGTCATCCAACTGCGCCACCACCTGACCTTGCTGCACCGGGTTGCCCACATCCACCGCTACATCCAAAACTTGTCCTTCAACTTGCGATCGCACCGAAACCTGGCGATAGGGCAATGTTGTTCCGGTATAGGCTTGACCTCGTTCTAACTGAGACTCACGGGCAACGGCCACATCTACAGCAACGGCTCTGGGCTGTTGCGATCGGGGGGCTGGAGTTTGGGCATCTCCGGGCGGAATTAAGGCACAGCCCGCAGGCAAGAGGGCTGGCAGTAGAAACAGTCCAGTCAACCAAACACGGCTCAACGTGGCAGAAGGCCGTAACCGATTTGCGGATTTCGAGGTCGAGGGTGGCAGCATGAGTCTACGCGGTGTTGAGAGACACAAAAAATGGACAGTTTCAGCATACATTAAGTTTTGTGAAGGAATCTCTTCCCCAAGTCGTAGCCCTCAAGTCTTAGCTTGAGATTGCAGAGAGAACACACGACTGCCTGTTATTAAAATTGTCGTCGATGACGGCTAGCCCCGGCTTTTGATTACAGTTTTGTAATTTGTGGGACGGCAATGCTGATGTTACAAAGTAAAGGAAGACGAGTGACAGCCGAAACGCTTCTCTCTCAAGCGGGTCTTTCAAGATTTGGGGCTGAGTTTCCTGTGGGCGTGCGCCTGCAAAAACTCATGCCAAGAAACCATCCCTACCGAGAATTGATCTAAGGTTGACACATGAAGCAAGAAATCATCGATCTATTTGACGAGTACACCCACAAGGCGCTACCCCGACGGGTCTTTTTCAAGCGGCTTGTGGTTTTGGCGGGCGGTACTGCCGCTGCTACAGCGCTGCTGCCGCTGCTAGAAAATAACTATGCCAAAGCGAGCATGGTGGCAGAAGATGACCCTCAACTCAGCATTGAAACTGTCACCTATCCCGGTGCGGATGGAACCCTGAGTGGTTACTTAGCTAGACCCAAAGCAGCATCAGAAGATCTGCCAAAGGTCATCGTGATTCACGAAAATCGGGGTCTTAATGCCTATGTTAAAGATGTAGTGCGTCGGACAGCGCTAGCAGGCTATGAAGCCTTAGGAACCGACTTCCTTTCTACCGTAGGTGGCACACCTACAGATGAAGACAAGGCGCGTGAGATGATTAGCGCTCTGGATGCTCAGCAAACGCTAGGAAACCTCAAAGCTACCCTGACGTTTTTGCAGAGTCGGGGGAGCGGTAAGGTGGGATGTGTCGGGTTTTGCTGGGGAGGCGGCATGACCAACCAATTGGCAGTCAATGCTCCTGACTTGGGCGCGGCTGTGGCCTTTTATGGCTCTGTGCCCGCAGCAGAGTCCGTCCCCAATATTCAGGCACCGCTCTTGCTGCACTATGCCGGACTGGACGAGCGGATTAACCAAGGGATTCCTGCCTATGAAGCAGCGTTACGCACCGCAGGGAAAACCTATACCATCTGTATGTACGGAGAAGTCAATCACGCCTTTCATAATGACACCAACGAAGCTCGGTATGATGCCAACGCCGCCCAGCTTTCTTGGGAGCGAACGATCGCCTTTTTCGACTACTTTTTAAAGAGCTAAGCCTCTCATTTGGATCTCTTGCATAGAATCGTTGCGCGGCAGAGTCGTGCAACGATTTATGCTTTCAGCAACAGCATTCACGCAAAAGATTTAATGACCAGCCGCGCTGAAAAAATACGAGTTCTGATTTTAGGGGGCACAGGCGACGCTGTAGAACTTGCCGCCCAAGCCTCAGCCATTCCCCAACTTGAGGTAATGACCTCTCTGGCCGGACGAACCCGCCAGCCTTCTGCACCAGCAGGCAACTCGCGCATCGGCGGATTTGGTGGCGCTACCGGACTCACAACCTATTTGCAAGCGCAAGGCATTAACTTACTGATCGATGCCACCCATCCCTTTGCAGCACAAATCTCTTGGAATGCGGCGATCGCTGCCGCTGAAGCCCATATTCCTCACCTAATGCTGGTGCGTCCTATGTGGCAAAAGGCGCTAGGCGATCGTTGGATTGAAGTAGATAGCGTAGAGGCAGCAGCAGCAGCAATTCCTGAAGGGGCAAAGCGAGTCTTTTTGACGATCGGCAGACAGCAGTTGGCACCCTTTGCGCCGCTCTATTCAACTTGGTTTCTCATCCGCTCGATCGATCCGCCAGAGCCACCCTTGCCTTTAGGAAAAATTCTGCTCGATCGCGGGCCGTTTAGCCTGGAACAGGAGCGATCGCTGTTGCAAGACTATCAAATTGATGCGATCGTCAGCAAAAACAGCGGCGGCGACGCCACCTATGCCAAGGTCATTGCGGCACGAGAGCGAAACATCCCGATCGTCATGGTGCAGCGGCCTGCGATGCCCGTAGCCGATCAGGTTTCAGAGGTGGATAGCGCTCTAGACTGGCTCAAGCAACAAATATCAAAGTTATAGCTGTACTCGCGACGGTGAAGACAGAAACATTTTTGCGGGCACTCTGCGCCCGCAAAAATGTTCTAGGTCTAATGGTGCCAGCGATGTAAGCCAGCGAAGGTGTGAAAAACAGCCGGATTACGCAGGTCTAGCCGCATACACATAGAAGGCAACACCTTCATTCGTCCAGCCATCGCCAATACTGGGATGGATGGAATACTGATAGCGCCAAGGTTCAGCGGCAACATAGCGATAGACCGGCATCGTGTTTTCCACTTGGGTTTCATAGGCGTAGAAAGCAATGCCTTCATTCGTCCAGCCTTCGCCAATGCAGCCCTGAGTCGAGTAGAAATAGCGCCAGGGAGATTCAGCGCGGCACTGATAGACTGGCACGGTTCCGGGCTGGCTGGCAGCAAAGGCATAAAAGCCGATGCCAAGACGTGTCCAGCTATCTTGCACATCGGGGCTGGTAGAGTACTGATAGCGCCAAGGCGCAGTTGCATAGTATTCGTAAACAGGAGCGATCGCTGCCAAAGGTTCTACGACCCCATCGATCGCCCACATGACGGCATCAATCCCGCATTCGCCATAGCCGATGCGGAAGAAACCGCTTTCGCCCCAGCCTTCGCCCCAGCTATTCTTGCAAATCCAGCAGCTTTCGGCATCGTCATAGCCAACGATCGAGATGCAGTGACCGCCCTCATACTCGCCAGAAACATAGCGATAGACACCCCCACTGTAATAGTAGAAATCGCTATAGACAGTGAAACAGGCTACGAGTGCGCCTTGGGTAGACAGCCACTCTTTCATTTCAGCCGCATCAGTGATCTCACGGTAGCTCTTGATTTTGAAGGCTTGGTTTTGCCAATCTGGGCTGACTGCGCAAGCCTGATCTCCAGGCGTATAGGGAAAGTAAGATTCATCGCTAACACCCGTTCGAAAAGCCTCTAGAGCAGGAGACACCCACCACCCGGTACCACAGCCATAGCCATCGAGGCTGGCGTAGCAGTAAAAAAGCTGAGCTTCTGAAAGGTCAATTCCAGAGTTGGGCTTGTTCTGTTGCACTTGGTAGGTCGCCTCTACGGTGGCAACGGCACCAAAAGCCACACAAGAACCGCAGCTCGACTGATCCTTTACCGCAGTGACATAGCCCCCATCTTGCAGGTTGTAGTAGGAGGGATAACTAAAGGTTTGGCCTTTGGCAATGGCCGATCGCATCACGGCCAAGTTCATCTGAGCCGCCTGTTCCCGTTCCTCTAGGGTAGGCTCTCCGTCCGCAGGCACGTAGCCCAAGCGCATTCTTTTTTCAAGGGTGGAGAGCTGGGAGATGCTGGTTTCGCTAGCTTGCCATTGTGCTCCGGCGGCGGCAACAGCAGACTGTAGCTGCATGGGGTTGATGCTGTCTGTCATGATGGTTTTTCCAGGTTGAAGAAGTTAGGTAGAAGAAGTGAGTTAGAAAAGCGAAGGAGAAAGATTGGGGTCATTGCTCCACCCGAAGATGAAGCAATAACGCTTGAGCAAGAAACAGGAGATTACAAACCGAAGTTGCCCGTATCCACCCATTCGGCTTTGATCAGCGACCACCAATCGATCGCCAATCCGTTCAGCACGTAGGCATAGGGTAGATAGCCATAGCCGCGATCGCCCCAAGCCGCACTCCAGGAGTTGCGGATGATGAAAGCACCCACGGTTTCTCGGCCAGAGGCAGGATTAACGATTTTGAAGGTATCGTCATAGCCCACTGCAAGCACTGCATGACCACCCGACACTTTATCCGCTGGGTCAGGATAAGGAATCTTGCCAGTCGAATTGGCTTGAGCAATAGAGTCGTAAACGGTGAAACCAAACATAGAAGGCAGACCTGCCGCCAGGTTGGATTTGATCCGTCCTAGCAGGTCGTCTTTGGTCGTTCCAGCCGGGTCAAGGCGATAGTAGGTGGTTGCGCGGTAGTTTTGCGCCAGCGAGTAGCAAAAAGAGGGAGGCTCTTGCTCAAAGTCGGCAATTTTGTAAGGGTAATATTTTTCAGGAGGCACCCCAAACATGGCCATTGCCCCCATAGTGGTGCGTAAAAAAGCTCCGGTATCGCCCGTCCAGCCCAATAAATTGCGGGTGACTTTATAGAGAAAAAGTCTAGAAGCATCAATATGCTTGCCAAAAGCGCGACGCTCAAAATACTCCAGCATGCCCGTTCCGGCGTTTGCCGTACAGGAACCGATCGTGCTTTGGTCTTCGACGGGTGAGCAATAGCTCCTCAGGTCTACTGCTACAGGTAGGCTGACGCTGGCTTTGACAGCATCTGCAACATCGACCTTAGCCAGCAGTTCTTGAACTGCGGCATTTTCGGGTGTGTAGTCTCTAATATCAGGGACATCGGGCAACCATCCGGTTGCTTTAATTTCGATCGCATTTTGATCGATGGTGACTTCGTTAAACATTGATTTTACGGTAGGGATAGAACGAGTTTTAATAAGTTCAAAACATCAGATCGCTTAAGCGCTTTCTGTTTTTCTAAAAGCCGCTCTGGTGAGATGTCTTTATCCTGCCAAAGAAGATAACTTCATTGCAGTACCCGCATGGGTACTCTTTAAAAGCTTGTGGGACAAGGGATTTCGCGATCGCACTCAACCCTAACTGAACCCATAAATTCCCAGCCGTCGCACACAAAAATACCCTTCGTATGGAGTTAGGTAGACGGGTAGACAAGTAGACGGGTAGATAGGTAGACGGGTAGATGAGAGTTTCCCATCCACCCACTCACCCACTCACCCACTCACCCACTTACCCACTTACCCACTCACCTGAAGAACTCCGATCGTCAGATCACTCAGAGGTAATGGGCTTTCTTGGTTTGTGGGTAAGATTGTTACATAGCGGCGATTTTGCTTGCCGTTGGTTTACGATCGCCCCTTACCCATGTCGATTCAAAAATTCCCGTTGGCTACGGTTAACAAAATTAGGCGCTACATACAAGATGTGCTGGTATTGACTGATTCTGAGCAACAGTCTCAAATCTGGGCTGAGCTAGGCGACACCGAAGAACCTCCAGAACCTGAGTCATTAGATGATCTGAGCGGTCTTTTTACCTTTGGTGGGCTGGCTCCAGAAGAATTATCAGAACTCGATGGCTCTTGGCTAATCAGCACCGTCAATCCGGCGGCAACCTTACTAAAGCTATCGGGGCTGCGGCTCAAACCTGAATTACGCTGGGTCAGCTACCTCTACCGCAATCAGCAAGAAGGCCGAGGTCTGGTGTATGCTGTGCCCGAATCTCTCAGCACGATTTCTCACTTAGAAAAATCTTTAGTGAAAAGTCAAGACATTTCTCAGCCGCCGCAGCCTGAAGGGGCGTTAGGTCATTTTATGGAGGCGCTGGAAGGCGATCGCTCTCCAGGGTCTTTTTTGCTGGCTTCGCTCCTCCACCGTGAGCTTCAGGAGTTTGGCGCATTGGGAAAGCGCTGTAACTGGAGCCACCACCGCCTGATTGAAACACCGCCACCTCAGGTCAAGTGGCGCTGGGAAACGGAGCAGCCCAAAGATTTCTCTGCCAAGGTTAAAGTTTTGCCGGATGGTCAGGCAGCTACAGAGTTTTTTACCTGCCGGGTGCAAAACCCAATCGCCGTCTACCGTCACCTCGATCAGTTTCCCGTCGGGCATTACAAACCCAACAGCTTAGACAAGGCGATCGCCTTAGCCTACCGATAACGAATTTTGTAGAAATTGAGGTGATTCTTCGAGAAACCCCTGGTATTTGAGAGATCCATCGGGAGATTGACCTAAAAATTCTGCTAACAAGGCAAAATAGATAGGCACTTGGCTGGATGTTGACAGGCTATGAACCTTGATCATGTTCACTTTTATGTGGAAGATGCCCTCACCTGGCGCGACTGGTTTGTGCAGAAGCTCAACTTTCAATCGATCGCTCCGCTGCAAGACGCTAAAATTTCTCCAGACCCGGATACCCATACAGAAATCGTTCAGAGCGGTAGAGCCTGCGTTTTTCTGTCTTCAGCTAAGACTGCTCAAAGCCCTGTCGTACAATACTTGCAGCGGCATCCGGCAGGTGTGGCAGATGTAGCGTTTCAGGTGGCCAATCTGGAGGCAGCGATCGCTCAAGCCTTGGCGGCAGGGGCAAAGGTGAGGCGACCGCCCCAATGGGTGCAGCAGCCTGGGAGAACCGTGAAGCTGGCTCAAATTCAAGGCTGGGGAGATCTATGCCATACGTTAGTCGAGCTGCCGACTATCGGGAATGCACCAGAGGCAGGATGGATCACAGGGTTTGATCATGTCGTGCTGAATGTGGCGGCAGGTGAGTTAGGTAAGGCTCTAAGCTGGTATGAGCAAGCCTTTGGCTTTCAGCGCCGACAGGCATTCGAGATTCAAACCGATCGCTCTGCTCTGTGCAGTCAAGTCTTAACCCATCCGGCAGGGTTGGCGCAGTTGCCCATTAATGAACCCCGATCGCCCAGTTCGCAAATTCAAGAATTTTTGAACCACAACCGAGGCACAGGCATTCAGCATATTGCCTTGCAAACCCACGGAATTGTGCCCGCGATCGCCCAATTTCGCCAGCAGGGAGTCTCCTTTTTGTCGGTGCCCTTTAGCTATTACGAAGCGTTGCGTCAGCGTCCCGGCTTTAACTTATCTGAGGCCGAATGGCAGGCGATCGCCCATGAGGAAGTGCTGGTCGATTGGCAAAAAGACCTGCCCCAAGCGCTACTGCTGCAAGCCTTTACCCAACCCATCTTTCCGCAGCCCACTTTTTTCTTTGAGCTGATTGAACGTCGCAAAGGCTGGGTCAACCAGCAGTATCACCAGGCGCAAGGCTTTGGAGAAGGTAATTTTCGGGCGCTGTTTGAGGCGATCGAGCGAGAGCAGATGAAGCGAGGCAGCCTACTTTAAGTCATGGCTGTAGCCAATCTTTGCCGTCTTCTAGAGGTTAGACCGCCCGATTTTGCCGGATACATTCGGCATACCAGTCGGCGCTAGATTTAGGAGTCCGGCTCTGCGTAGGAAAGTCAACTCGCACAATGCCAAAGCGGCGATCATATCCCCATGACCACTCGAAGTTATCCAGCAGACTCCAGACAAAGTAGCCTTGAAGCGGATAGCCTTCACTCACAGCTCGATGCGCCGATCGCAAATATTGGCGGAGATAGAGAATGCGATCGCTATCTACTACTTCGCCCTTCCAGTTGACTTCATCTTCGGTAGCACAGCCATTTTCGCTGATGAAGATGGGCAAATCCGATCGCCCTAGCGTTTCGCTAATGTGGCGAATGCCCCAGTAAATAGACTCAGGCTGCATAAATAGCCAGGGCATATGCATCTGCGGATAGGTTTTGGCAAAGTTGACGATTTCAAAACCATACTCGTTGTCAGCCGCCCGCACATAGGTACCGCAGTAGATGTTGAATCCTAGCGAGTCTAGCGGCTGATGAATGATTTGCAGATCGCCATCCTGAATTTTAGGGGCAGCCGCGCCCGGCTTAAAAAAGTCAGGGTGATAGGCTCCGGTGAGGGCAGGCAATAGAATGCCACCGTTATAGCCAAAGTTGCTAAAGGCTTTTTGGGCAGCAGCGACATGTTGGGGCGATTCGGCGATCGGCACAGTTACCGCAAAGTTATCGACCAGTGCGACCGAGCAAGGCTGCGGCGTAGCGGCGCGAATCGCTTGACAGCCTAACCCATGAGCCAGCAGCGCATGGTGTACCGTTTGCCACACCTCACTTTCGCTGCCGACCTGCCGACCCGGCGCATGTTGCGGCACGCGATCGACCCCATAGCCCAAATGCGTAAAGCAAGTGATTTCGTTGAGGGTCATCCAGCTCGTGATGCGATCGCCTAATCGACTCACTACGGCTGTAGCGTAGTCGGCAAAGTCTTGCGCCATTTCTCGGCTCAGCCAGGAGCCGTACAGATCTTCTAGTGCCTGAGGGCTATCCCAATGAAACAGGGTGGCATGGGGAGTAATCCCCTGCTCCAGCAAAGCATCTACTAAACGCCTGTAGAAATCGACTCCGGCTTCATTTACTTTGCCCCGGCCATCGGGTAAGATGCGCGACCAGGCAATGCTAAAGCGGTAGTGTTTAATGCCGAGATCGGCAATCAGCTTAATGTCATCCCGGTAGGTATGGTAATGATTGCAAGCGATCGCGCCTGTATCCCCATTGAGCGTTCGTCCGGCGGTAGCGCTAAAGGTATCCCAAACGCTAGGCTTGCGTCCATCAACATCGGCGGCTCCTTCAATTTGGTAGGCAGAAGTGGCTGCACCCCAAAGGAAGTTATCGGGAAAGCGATAGCTGGATACCATAACACCTTAGTCCTATCAATCTTTCTGGAGCAGACAGGGCAAAGGTAACACTGTTAATTTAGGTTAGCAACTAGAGGCTGCTGATTTTAGTTAAGAAATTATCTTGGCAGGTTAAAAAATACATAGAAAAGCGAGCGAATTTGGTAAGCACTCCCAACGCAGACCTTAACGTTCATCAAATGGAGTAGAGCTTGTTAGATAAAGTTCCGCCCTGCAAGACTTTCAACTAGCAATCTGGTTTATAGGGCAGATACTTTCTGAGTGTTTTACCCACGCAAAGTTCAGAAAATTCTGCCCTATTGGGTTTTAAATCGGTATTAGACCATGATGCGATTGAGCACACACATGACTTTATCGAGACAGTGAGGCACAGGGAGCGGTCGGCTCCATGCCCCCGCTTCGACAACGCTAAGGCTATGCTGGTTTACGCGATCGCCCATGAAGCTGCGATCGCGGAGTTTCGGGTTCTGAGGCTGAAAGGTGGTAGGAAGGCGATCGCGTAGCTCTCCATTCGCGAAGCGTTCCGAAGTCAAGGAATTCCCCTCTTTGTTACAGTCCCCGTCCTAAAATTTTGAAGGATTATCGGGATGCAGCTGGTCTTGCCACCAAGATTGAGGATTGTTGTCGATGTATTTCTGAATATTTGTCAACGCGATATCATCGCGAATAATGTGTTCATAATAATTGCGTTGCCACACAGGCACAGATGTCATCCTTCGCATCTGATTAATCCGTCGGGCAGTCACCGATTTGAAATTGAGAACGATCGCCCCCACCGATCCCGCCCGTAGGGGCGCGGCATTCGGCAAACCCTTCACGCCATTCACTCCCATTTCCTGCCCGAATGCCACGCCCGGTTCGGATTCATTCATCAATAGTTGATCCAAATTGGGTATGGTATCGGAACAAACCGGGTCAACAGAATGCGATCGTTCCTGTCCTGAACCAAACGTGGTATTCGGATCAGTCGGATTGGGATAACCAGGATTGGTATAGCCTTACGAAAGCACGTTAGGACATATTTTGAAAGCGGCATCGACACAATTACGAAAGCTATCAAATTCACTCCACCGTTGTCGCATCCAATTTTTGAGTACAAACCACCAATGCTCAATCTTGTTCAAGTCTGGG
>JACQYI010000019.1 GCA_016208305.1 Oscillatoriophycideae cyanobacterium NC_groundwater_1537_Pr4_S-0.65um_50_18
ACTCCTAATGCAAAGCCAAGAATACTTGAAATGGCGAAGGGCGATCGCTTAGGCTCCCCTGCCTAAATTGTCTCGACCCCCTTTCTCTTAAACACACTTGTTGATGAATCGCTAAAGCGCGTCATCTCTCCACTGACGGCCGGACAATCTCAATGAATTCGCTTCGTTATCGGTGGAAACTCATGACGGCATTACAGACAGGCTCCAACAGACTAACAATAGGTATCACCACAAGAGGCGTTGCCTTAATCTTCTGATAGAGATGCCCTCATACGACTGACCCTGGACGATCTAGCTGCACTACATCATCCCACTGACCTCGACTTCCATCTTCACCTTCAGACTGATGGGGATGCGATCAGCGCAATACACACCCTGCTCAGGCACCTTATGGGAGAGCTACAAGAGGTCAGAAAATCTATGCTCTCGGTAGCCAGGGCAATTTCGCTGGGCGAAGGCTACCCTAACACACTCCAAGAGCAGACTCAAAAGACGACCCCATTTGCCATCGCCTCACCCAAGATAGCACCCGACACCCTCAAGCCTAGAAGGTGGTAATGCAAAAGAGCCATGACCATCTCAGCCGCCAATGTGTATCATCACAGAAGCCGTAGCCCTCATCTACAGGAGACAGCCCCATGCACTTGCAAAATGACCTAGTAGTCCCACCTCACCCTAGTGCTATAGACCTCAATCTCAATCTTCAGGTTGCAGGGGATGCTATCAAAGAAGCCCGTAGCATCCATAGGCAACTCATGGGAGAGCTACAAGAGGTAAGGAAAGCAACTGTCTCAGCCAGGGCGATCGCACTCTGAGACGAAGTTCAGAGCCAACAATCTTCCCAGGAAGCTGAAACCCCCCTTGAAAATGGCAAGCAGCCTCAGCAGATTATCCGTCGAGTTGGCATTCGGCCACGTTAGGCGATCGCAAGGGAGTAGTGACAACCAGGGTATAGCTTTGCACTCTAATGGACAGACATTAACGAGGCACATTTGGGGTGAGGGTGTCGTTGTTTTTGTTAGGCGATCGCAAGAGATGCATGGCTCATATGGTCAGAACGATGTCGAGGAGACTCTGATGCTGTTGGTGTAAGGATACGCTGCTGTTAATGCAGGCATGAGGCAGACATGGAGTAGGGGCGATGTAGGCGAAACGGTGCTGGCGTTGACCTCAGCAAGCAAAGACATTGGAATCCAACCCGGCGATCGGCTCAAAAAGCCTAGTTGNNCGGTGCTGGCGTTGACCTCAGCAAGCAAAGACATTGGAATCCAACCCGGCGATCGGCTCAAAAAGCCTAGTTGTCCTGTGGCTTCGCCACTTCTTCCCCTCCCCCCAACCCGCTCCCGCACAGGACAATCACTCAAACTCGACTGTAAGGCAACATGAATAACATTATTATCTGAGCAAAGGTTAATATGCCTATCTCGCATCCGCCCAGGTTTAGCAATGCTTCCCAAGAGCAGAGCATTACCTAGGATTAGGGTGTGAGGCACGCCCATGTCCTTCCCATTGGAAGCTTGAAGTTTCAGGCTTGAATCATTGCCATTGCCCATAACGATCGAGTCGAATGTTTCAAAGTTGACCGGGAGCATCTTGAGGAATCATTGGAGGAAAGCGCCTCCGCAACGGGCTGTATGATTGCTCAAAGCTTGAAAGGGACGGGCAATTAAGCTTAATCGCAATCCAGATTATCCACAGAGTGTGAAGCCAGAGGGTAGGGTGATCCTCTGCAAGCACAGCCCCAGTACGAGAAACCCATCCCCATCTATACTGCATGACTGACCGAGGGTGAGGCGATCGCCTGCAACTATCACTTTTTAGGGTACGCTCAAAGTCTCGAAAAGCACGGCATCAAAGCACTCGTCGCTAGAAAAGTTACCCTAAATAAGCAAAACTATCTATAGAGAAAGATTCAAGCTATACCTAACATTGCCGATCGCAAGGGAAGAACCGAGGGAAGCCACTATCCCTCCTAGCCGTCTTACATCTGCCCTTGCAACAAAACAATGCGAAACCGATCGCGTTTGGCATCAAACAATCGGCTCTCCCTCGCTCCGAGGTATCCCAAGCACTTGCCAGAGGAAGATGCAGTTCCTCGCATCTAGTGATGATTCTCACACAGGTAGCTTGGCGCTATCAATCTAAGTCCTCCACCATACTCCTGCTTGAAGCATTGCTATACTCGCCCTTCAGCAGTCAGCATCCAGCAGAGTACTCAGAGATACCTCGTCTTGTAGGTGTAAACGATCTTGGTGACGATGCTTTCAAGATCAATGAATAGCTGGAGGGTTGGTTGAGCCATGCAATTCTCCTAAAGAATGGGTGTAAATGAGACTAAAACTTGAATAGATTGACCTGATCAACATAAAGTGCGACCTATTTAGTCAAGGTTTCAATCAAATCCGTAAAGATTTCATTTGGTTCATTAACCCCATAGTTCTCAGGTTCAATTGAATCAAATCAGATTTCTTAAGAGATTCAGGATGCACACAGGCAAACTCAGGATGCACACAGGCAAACTCAGGAAGAAATAACGATTCAATAGCTAAAATTTCTGGGTTCAATTGAATCAAATCAGATTTCTTAAGAGATTCAGGATGCACACAGGCAAACTCAGGATGTACGCAGGCAGGCTCAGGATGCACACAGGCAAACTCAGGAAGAAATAGATCATCAATACGCTTCAAAACATGCACTTCACATTCCCTGCTCCCGCACTGAGGGAAACACTTACCCTAGCAGACACAATCATTCAGATAGATAACTGTGGTTAATGCTCTAACTGCCATGAAGAGCGAGCGTTCTGTCAGCTACCAAAGCATTACTTTGAGCGCACCTGTCTACATCGCCAACAGCGAATGGGCTATGCGGGCTATGCAGACATCATGGCATTTGTCGGTTCACTCAGGGGCGATCGCATCTTTGTGCATCGGAAGTTTCCTGACCGCAGCTCAAGAGGCTGAGGCCGTGTGGGTAGAGCAAGAGCGAGCTGAAATAGCAAAGAACTTGCTGGGATAGATCTATAAGGAGAAAAGGGAATTCTGATTCAACCTATCAAGGCATCCACAGGTATAGACATAAGTGAAAGAGGAGTTCTGCCTCCTCGACCTCTCAGGGTTTTCTCGGTGAGGAAAGCCACACTCTAAAGCCCTATGAAATGCTCAGCGCTGTGACTGTAGATCATCACTCATACGCTCAACTTTAAGGATCGATCGGTTGATGGATGAGTTACTTCAAGCTCTGTCCTTGCCTTCATCGCTTCAACAGCTTCTAGAAGAACTAGAGCACTTAACTGCTTTGGAAGCCCAACAGAACGACAATCCCTGGCTCAGCATAGACAGAGTGACTGAGCTGTTTCATGCAAAGTATGGGATGTCACCTGAACATGTGGCGATCGCCCAAGGCTATGGCCGTGATTTAAGGAGTCTGCTCAAAGAGAGCGGGCGCTTCTCAATCTATGGGACACCCCTCCCTCATGAGTTCTATGTCGCTCTGCTTCAAGCAGTCGTCTTTGACTATCCACAGGCTCAGACTTCACCCAAATCGGATCAAGCAAAGCAAGCTTGGAAAGCCAACAGCCGATCGCCCAGGAGGGCAAAAGGTAAGGACGCTGAGGAGAGAGTACATTGCCAAACGCAGTCTCCCTCAAGACAGTCAGATTGCTTAGTTTCTGAGATTAGCTCAGTCAATGATTTGGAGCTGGCATTGATAGAAATTATTCGGAGTTTGACGGCGACTCATCCCAACAAGGTTGTCGCCCTCACGCGATTAAGTAATAGGTTTAGCGATCGGCATCAGCAACCTATCCGAGCTGTAATGCGAAGGGTCTGCCCTGATATGAGGTTGGCTGAGCTACTTCAGACGGTTCCTGGCCTTGAGGTTCAAAGAGTAAACGATGATTGGCAGGTTAGCTTAGTTCACCAGAGTAGTCACCCTAATCATCATGAAAGACGGAGCAGGTAAGTTTTTCAACTAGGACAGCAGTTCAACACTTCAAGCTAGACGCGCTACTGAGCGCTTGTCTGCCATAGAGGATAGCTCCGAAGCCAGTAACATACATCAACAAGCTATAAACGGCAGCGGGCACTGCCATGTCGGGGTTATTAAGTAGACCAGCAGTGATGGCGATCGCCAACGTTCCATTTTGAATGCCCACTTCAATAGCAATACAGATCTGTTGAGCTAAGGGCAGCCGAAACAGCTTTCCAGCAAGAAATCCTACTAGCGTTGCCAGTAGGTTGAGCAGCACTACGCCGATTCCCACTTGCACCAGGAAGCCTGGGAGTTTACTGCCTTCCCTTATTAGTAACAGCACAATAATCAGTGCTAATAGTCCTACGGCAAGGCGGTTCATTTGCTTTTCTAAGCGACCCGCTGTATCAGGAAACTGGTGGCGAATTCCCATCCCGATCGCTATAGGCAGCAGCGTGATCAGGAAGATTTGCAGCATGGTAGAGACAATCGACAGGGTGATCCCCGCACTTTGCCTTAGGAAATACTGGAGCGCCAGATTTGTCAAAAGGGGAATCGTAAACACGGTGACAATGCTGCTGACTGCCGTGAGCGTCACCGATAGGGCAACATCACCCTTTGCCAAATAGGTAACGAGATTAGAGGAAGGACCACCAGGGCAGACTGCCAAAACAATCAGACCCACAGCGATCTCCGGTTGCATCGGCACTACCAGTGTAATCAGTGTCCCAATCAGCGGCAGCAGCAATACCTGGCAGACCGTGCCCACTGCGACCGCCTTGGGGTAGCGAGTGATTCGCTTAAAGTCTTCTGGAACCAAACTCAGTCCCATACCTAGCATGACAATTGCTAGAGCCAGCGGTAGTAAAACAGAGGTGAATAAGTTGCTCTGCATAAGTGCTAGAGATCGACAACAGGAGAGGATTTAATCTGTTCAGACCAAAAACAAAATAGCTCCTATCATACCTCAATTTTTACAGCTATCATCAGTAAGTCTTAATCTCACAAAAGCACTGCCTAACAACGCCCACGCACGCCGACCGCCGAGAATTGGTTGGCTATGATGCAAAAGTTCTGACCTCTAAAGCAATTGCACAAATATCGTTATTTAGGATCAAGAGTGGTAAGCAAACGCCAGCCTTTCAAGAAGGTCTAGCCAGCTCCGTTACCCTAACCCAAAGCCCCCACTCACTGCTACTGCAATGCTTGTCCTCAACCCAACAAAGCATCTACAGATGAGGGCAATAGAGAGGGTAATCCTCGCTCAGCAAAGCCCCGTCAAGTCAGCAATGCTCAAACCTTGAAGAGAGGCGATCGAGCTTAATCACGATTCAGAATATACACAGGTGATGCTGCTATGAGGTAGGGTGATCCTCTCTTAGCACTGCCTTGATGAGAGAGGCAAAGCTCTGCCATCCAAGTCAATGAAGCCCCGATCGCTATCGAACGCTTATTTAGGGTACGCTCAAAGCCTTGAAAAGCGCGATATCAAAGGGTTTATCGCTAGAAAAAATACCCTAAATAAGCAATTGCAGTGACATCAGGCTCAAGTAGCCCAGGTTGCAGTCCTTGAGGGGTTAACATAGTACAATTGAACTGCTCACAAGACAATCCTCCTGCCTGCCGGAAACGGTGGGCTTTTTAGTAGGAGAGGTAGCCTTGGTGATACTAATCACGAGCAGTCCAGAAGCCCTGCCCTATGATCTCAGCAGCACGCTCACACACCCTGATCTCTGCCCATCCACCCGCGATGGGCTTTTGCTTGGGCGCATCAGCCATGATGGAGCGATCGATTTAGGATAACGGTGAATAGGCCAATGTCAGAATTTCAGGGAAGTCCATCCGCCCCAAGTTACCCTAAAACCCATCCCCCACCGACCGCGATCGCGGGGATTATCTTTCCCTCTGGCTCTAATGCATCCACCGCAGAAAAAGGGATAGCGAGGGTGATCCAACTAGAGCTTGAAGTGAGCGCGCAATCTCTCTTTGCCTCGAAGTGCGTTAGGCGTCTTGATTAATGACGATGCAGGCGGCTAAACCTTCCCATGTTTGTGGCCCAACAATGCCATCCACCAATATTGAAGAATCGTGGTCGTTCCCTCTTCCTTGAAGCCCAATAACGGCATTGCTGAATCAAGGTATGAATCGTTCGCTGAAACCTCTGACAGTTCGTTGGGAATTTGGACACAAGCCTGTAAAGAGGGAATGCCACATCAATAGCTCTAGCTGTTGCTTCCTTGTTAATCGCTGTTGAGAGGTGGTGATGAGTTCATCTCCATAACAACTCCTACTCTCTGGCTCCCACCATTCTCCCTGAGGGCAATGGGTTCTTCCTCCCAATCCAGGCACGTTGATTGGGAGGAAGACACACCACAAGGGTGAATGGCACAGAAAACATGGGGATTGTGGGTGCTGTTAAGGCAGCGATCGCATTGCGGTAATTGTCGAATAGTGGGGTCAGTCATCGCGCCTGACCTCAAGTTGATAAACTCGCATGGACGGATGCTCTGCCATCATCCGCCAATAAAACCCGCTCGGCGCAGGAGACACCCGATCCCAACAGCAATAGCCCAAGATTGGCTCTCCTCGTCGATAGAGTTGTCGCGCTTGCTTTTCTAATGCTGGGTCTGTTTGCGATTGCATCCAAAACAAATGCGCTTTCCCAAAGTAGCCCGCATTAAACTAACCCCGCCGCAAGCGGACAGGGTATCAAAACAGCCTCAACTGCTTGTCTTCGTACATCTTTTTGTACTCCTTACCCTGTCGTTTCACGTAGTTGGCGATCGAACTTCATCCCCATGCTTGCCGACCGTACTGGCAAAATATCCATCACTCCAAAACTCTCCTCCCCACAACTGCTTCTTTACCTCTGGACAACGCTGGAAGATCTCTCGAGCCGTCAAACTCCTGATCATTTTTACCAGTTTCGTCACACTGTAGGTCGGCACAGATTGCACTAGAAAATGTACATGATCCTTATCTGTACCAATCTCCAAAAACTTAACGTCATAGCGCTTCTCAATCTCAAGGCAAACTTCCTTTAATGCCTTATCCACATCGATATCGAAGACAGCACGCCTATATTTAGCTGGAAACACCAAGGGGTACAGCAAGACACTGACGTTGTGGCTTTTGTGAATGTATTCGCTCACAAACTGATCTTACGCCGCAAGCGGCGGGGAATCTACCCTTGGAGATTGAATTCATTTTTAGGGACGCAAAGCAGTTCACCGAACTGTGTGACGCTCAAACCCGTGACCCCAAAAAACTTGATTTTCACTTCAATGCCAGCCTGACTACTTTGAATCTTGCCAAATATGAGCACCAATTAGACCAGCAACAGACGGATGCTCAGTCTCAATCTTCTCCCTTTTCATGTCCAGTTATAAGCGCATCGCCTTCAATGACCATCTGCTGGAACGGTTTATTTCACAGTTAGCGTTGAACCCAACTTTGATTAAATCCCATCCTAACTATGAAAACCTACGCTCCTACGGCGTCATAGCCTCTTAACACTGTCCGGATTATTGTTTTCAATGGACACAGATAAAGCGGTTAACGCGTAAGATGATTTGTTTTTCCAAATCGGTTCAGTTACATGACATTATGATCGGACTGTTTATCAACCGATGTGAATTTGGACGAATCAGTTGACTGATCCACAGGTCTGGAACACTATCCTTTCCAGATGACAACTCATCCTTACCGTTAAGATCTCTTGACAGCCTGCTCTGATCTGTCACCACAGGGATTGTAAATACTGATGATGTGGTAATCAAGTTGCCATGCTAATTTTTCGAGCCTGCTCTTCGACCTAGGCTTTGCTCTCAAATCCTCAGAGCAATCACATACATGACGCTGAGTTGCAACTATCCAACCTGAGATGCCCCTTGCCCAAGGTGATGGCAACTCTTGCAAAACGACAGAGTTCACTTTGACTTGCCAAGGACAAGGAGATTGCCCCCATAAACTAGAGATTACCTGACCTGCATCTGGCAATACCTGTAAGCGTAACTGCACTCCGACAGCACTCTGATTTCGGATCACTAAATCTTTATATCCATAGGCGATCGAGGCATCTTGTCCAAGCTGGTAAAACCGGTCAACTCCATAGGCATCAATACTATGACAATGTCGCTCTAAAATCTGGCAACCTGAGATCAAAAACAGATGAAACAGGTTGGTTGCAATCAAGCATAATCCTCCCCCTACTCCTGTCTGCACCTGACCACCTACAAAGACATACCCTTCCTGAAAACCATTCTCTACAGTTGGATCGCCAACTCGATGGCAGAAGCTGAAGATCTGCCCCGAATTCAGCTGAAGTTGGTGAATTTTGCTCGTGGCTAGTTGTAAGTTGAACAGGCGATTTTTCCGAATTTCTGGGCTACCCCGATCAGGGATGGCTGTCGCGGATTCACACCATAAATAAGGGTAAAGATGGCTTTGCTGAGGCGTTTGTTGCCGAGCATAGTAAAAGGGATAACCATAGAACAGGTTCTTGGCATAGGTGCAACCGGTTCGCAGCGATCGCTTCCAGTCTTTCACACTGACAGTTCCTTGCTTGAGCTACTCCACAAACTTTAATCCTGATTGAGTAAGGCTGCAACCAGATGTAGGGGCAACTTTTCTTGTTCAGTTTCTAGAACCACCCTGGCAAGTTCATCAGTGAATTACCAAAGAGCTGTAGTGTAGGCTTCCTGAGCAATTCTTTACCGCAAGTTCGATCAATCCTAGGAATATTTAAAGAACATTCGGCTATTTACAATCTTTAACCTGATCGAATCAGACTTTTTCAGACTTTTTCAGACTGACGATTTAGAGTCAGGCTTTTACATTGGAAAAGAACATGAGTCGGCTTAAAATTCCTTCCCCCAATTTTGCTTTGATCCAATGTTGTTAGGGAGATTCTACAAAATTCTCAACCGGCTGCTCTGATGAACTACTGGGACAGGTATGTAGATGTGTGCCGGACACAAATGAGGGGTAATGGCGCACTATCCTACAGCAACCTCTATCGTTAATGGATTGATCAAGATGTCGCAACACCATATTAAAATCAATTTCCACGAAAGCATCTCCCCAGATCAGGGGCTTGTTTTGACTCCTTTTCAGCGGAAATTACTTACCACAAGTCTGCAAATGAATTTGCGTTTAGAATATCGCCACCGTATTGAAATTATGCTGCTGGCAGACCAAGGGTATTCTCAGACTCAAATCTGCGAAGCTTTGGGTTGCTGTCATGAGACAGCACGATACTGGATTGCCATAGCACGGGCTGGAAAAGCACACGAATGGAATGACAACCAGATGGGGCGTCCTAGAAAAGTAAGTGAACAATATCTGAATCGATTAAAGGAATTAACGAACCGTAGGCCGCGTGATTGTGGTTATCCATTCCAGCGCTGGACAGCCCACTATCTAGGAAAACATTTGGCGAAAGAGACAGGAATTCAAGTAAGCAGTCGCCACATCAATCGTCTACTTAAGGAAATGGGGCTTTCAACCCGATGCCATGACCCGTCAGTTACAACTCAAAATCAGCCAGACAGCACTGACACCCAAAGATGTGCTCAGTCAGACATCGTAATTCAGGAACTACAGGAAACTGCACTTCCAGAACACCTTTGGCTGTTTAACATGATCCAAACCGCACGTTAGTGTCTGGCTTGAATCAGTCCTGGTGTTGTCTGGACTTTTAAAGGAGGGATACTGAATCATGGTTCAACATATATCAACGGCTTTGAAGCAGCAGATCGCTCAGCAGTTAACACAGGTTTTAGGGCATACACTTTCTGAGCAGGAATGGAACGTTTGTCAGCAAACTATTGAATGCTTACAGCCCGCTGCAGGTAAGCTGTTTTGGCAAGCTACAGAGGCAACTGCCGGAATCTACCTTGTTCTAGAAGGAAAGGTCAGGCTCCTAGATAGCGATAAAAACCTAGTTATCTCCTTAGAAGCAGGAGCATCCTTAGGAGAATCAACCTTGTTCCCAGATAGTCCATTTCAGAGCTACTCTGCCAGAGCATCGATAGGTGTTAAGCTCTGCTTTATTCCGGCTCTCAGTTTACAATCGCTGCTTAGGAAATATCCGGCATTTCAAGAGCAAATTTATCAGCGAGCAGTTCTCCAAGATTTCCTGCTTTTAAGTCACCAAGTGCCTGTCCTCAAGAATATCCCTGCAAAACAAGTTATCTCGTTTCTCTCGTTGTTAGAGCGCCATTCCTTAGCCGTTGGAGAGATACCCCAAATGGTTTATCAGGGGAAGCAATTGTGGTTCCTTCGGTATGGTGAGATGATTCAAACGGCGGGTCAGCGACTGACGACTGGAACACTTTGTACTCCGGCTTGGGGTGCCAGCACGATTCAAGCGACAGAGCTATATAGCCTTGATGCAGCCAAATGGGAGATTGCACTAAAGAATATACCCCAACTGAGAGATCTAATAGAACCGCATGTTACGACATCGGACAATTACCAACCGATTGAAGCATTTCCGGCAAGATCAACAGATATAATTCTCTCTGTTGCAGAGCAGCCAATTCGTAAAACCAAACTGAGTCAAGCCTATTTTCCCAGCCCGACCCTGCGGACAGGACATTGGTGGCAGCGAATCACTCGACGTTATCCATTCTTTGCGCAGCAAAGTGCTGCCGATTGTGGGACGGCTTGCTTAGTGATGATTGGTCAGTACTGGGGCAAGCGGTTGAATGTGAATCGCCTGCGGGATACTACAAATGCTGATCGCAATGGTGCTTCACTACGAAACTTAGCTGCTGCGGCTGAAAGCATTGGCTTTTCCACACGCCCTGTCAAAGCTAGCATCAATAAATTGGCAGAACAACCCATGCCCGCAATCGCCCACTGGGAGGGCAAGCATTACATCGTTGTCTACGAAATCACTTCCAAGCAGGTAGTAGTTGCTGATCCGGCAATTGGACAGCAAACCCTCAGCCATGCTCAATTCAAGGCGGGATGGGCAGGTTACGCACTGCTGTTGCAGCCCACGGCTTTCTTCAAAGAAACCCCAGAAATCCGTCAACCTCTCTGGCAATTTCTAGCGTTAGTAAAACCACATTGGTTAGTGTTGCTGGAAGTATTTATCGCATCTATCTTTATTCAAGTTTTTGGATTAATTACGCCCCTATTTACTCAGTTGTTACTCGATCGGGTCGTGGTGCAGCGTAGCACTCTTACCCTTAACGCAATTGGGATTGGATTATTAATCTTTGGGCTTTTCCGGGTGACAATGACTGGGCTACGGCAATATCTGCTAGATCACACAGCCAGCCGCATCGATCTAGCTTTAATTGTTGGGTTCATCAAACATACATTTCGATTACCGTTGGGGTTTTTCGAGTCACGGTATGTAGGTGACATCATTTCTAGAGTGCAAGAGAACCATAAGATTCAGCGGTTTCTCACTGGTGAAGCCCTTTCAATTATGCTGGATTTGCTCACCGTCTTTATCTATGTAGGCTTAATGCTCTGGTATAGCTGGAAAATGGCACTGTTGACCCTAGTAATTGTGCCGCCTTTCGTCTTACTAGCGTTGATTGCTACACCTTTTTTACAGCGGGTTTCGCGAAAGATTTTTAATGCTAATGCTACTGAGAGTAGTTACCTAATCCAAGCATTGACGGGTATCCATACTGTAAAAGGAATGGCGATCGAACACACAGTCGGATGGCATTGGGAAGAACTATTTAGTAAATCAATCAAAACAACTTTTTCAGGGCAAGTCGTCAGCAATCTACTGCAAATCTTTAGTGCCACTCTGGAAACCCTGATTACAACTGTGCTGCTCTGGTTTGGGGCTTGGCAGGTAATTCAAAATGAACTGACGATCGGGCAACTGGTGGCATTTAATATGCTATTGGGAAACGTAATTAATCCTTTCCGCCGTCTTACTATTTTATGGAATCAGTTGCAGGAAGTCCTGATTGCAGTAGAACGTATTCAAGACGTGATTGACACTGAGCCAGAGGAAAACGAACAGCATCAACCCCGTCAATTTTTATCTGGTTTGCAGGGGCATATCCGCTTTGATCAAGTTACCTTCCGTTATCACGCCGATAGTGCAGTTAATACGTTAGAAAACACCAGTTTTACGGTGTGTCCGGGCCAGATGGTAGCACTAGTGGGTCGCAGTGGGTCTGGAAAGACAACCATTTCTAAGCTAATTTTAGGGCTATATCCTCCTACTGAAGGAAAGATTCTCATTGATGGTTATGATGTCACTAGCCTATCTTTGCGATCACTGCGGCAGCAGATCGGTGTAGTTGATCAGGACACTTTTTTGTTTGGCGGAACCATTCGAGAGAATATTAGTGTCAGTCATCCTAATGCCACGCTAGAAGATGTCATGGCAGCATCCAAACAGGCAGGTGCTCATGCCTTTATTGAAGCGTTGCCTATGGGATATGAAACCCAGATTGGAGAAGGGGGAGGCTTGCTTTCGGGTGGGCAACGACAGCGAATTTCGATCGCCCGTGCCTTACTGGGCAATCCCCGCTTGCTAATTCTCGATGAAGCAACCAGTCACTTGGATGCAGAATCAGAACGAATTATTCAAACTAACCTCAAAACCTTACTTCAAGGTCGAACTTCTTTGGTAATTGCGCATCGCCTCTCAACCGTTCGTCATGCTGACTTAATTCTGGTGCTAGATCGAGGAATTTTAGTCGAAAGTGGCAGTCATGAGGAATTGATGGCGCTCAGGGGGCAATACTTTTATCTGAATCAACAACAACTGACATTGGCAAATTAAGACAGAACACTTAACACCTTTGCGTGAACTTGGTTTTATCCCCCTTGAAGCAATCAGCCACTATGAGCCTATCTAATCCTGATCAGTCGCTTAATCACCGCAACCGCAACGGTCACGGTTCCTCAAATCAAACCCTAGATCCGGAATTACCTGCCTTTGAACCTCCAGTGGTTGTTGCCGATTCATCTCCCCCGTTAGCTAAGTTGTCATCCTCAGATGTTCTGGCTAAAGATCCCAAGAGTGAGTGGTCATCCTTGACTCAAGAACTGGTTGACGGCTTACCCCAGGTCTGGACTCGCGGATTGCTTTACTTACTAATGGGATTCATCGGGATTGTTCTTCCTTGGGCAATGCTGGCAAAGGTTGACCAGACTGGAGTAGCCAGAGGACGACTGGAGCCGCAGGGTCAAATCTATCGGATCGATGCCTCAGTGACCGGAGAAGTGATTGCTATCAATGTTCAGCAAGGAGGTGCTGTTAAAGCGGGTCAAACTCTAGTGAAACTAGAATCAGCCTTGGTGCAAACCGATCTACAGCAGACACAAGCAAAGCTGGAGGGGCAGCTCAATCGATTGACTCAGTTAGAGCAGATTAAAAGCCAACTGGCGATCGCCACCCGTACCCAGCGGCTCCAAAGCCAGGCTCAAATCTCTGAACAAGAGGCTCAAATTGATCAGGTTAAACAGAAGTTGGTTGCTAATCAGCAGGCTTATACGTTGGCTCAGTCTCGCTTAGTACAAGATCTCAAAGAGGTGGATCGCTACCGCCATCTTTGGCAAATCGGGGCAGGCTCTGAAGTCAAAATAGTTGAAATGGAACGCATTGCAAAAGAGAGCCAACAGCTGATGGAGCAAGCTCAAGCAGAGATCCGACAAACCCAATCTGAACTGGCGAAACAGCAAAGTACTCATGTCCGCATCGCTCGGACAGGCGAACTTGCTATTCTTGATAGCCAAAAGCAGTCTGAAGAACTGCAAACTCAACTAGCAGACCTGCAAGCAGAAATTGCTCAGACTCAAAAACTAATCACTTCATTGCAATTACAGACACAACAAAGAACCATTCGATCTCCAGTTGATGGAACAATTTTTCAACTTCCTCTACAGAAGCCTGGAGCCGTCATTCAATCAGGTCAAATGGTAGCTCAGATTGCTCCCAAAGGGGCGGCACTAATCTTTAAAGCGCAAATGCCTAGTTCGGAGACTGGATTCTTGCAATTGGGAATGCCTGTTAAATTAAAGTTTGATGCCTATCCATTTCAAGATTACGGTGTTGTATCAGGACATCTACATTGGATCTCACCTGATTCTAAAACGATCCAAACCCAGCAGGGTGAAATAGAAATGTTTGAAGTGGAAATTGTCCTGGATCAACTCTATATTCAGGATCATGAGAAGCCCGTTGCCTTAACCCCAGGACAAACTGCAACGGCCGAAGTGGTCATTCGACAGCGTCGCATCATTGATTTTGTTTTAGATCCGTTTAGGAAACTACAACACGGGGAGTTTAAGCTCTAAGGATCATGAATTATAGCCATAGCCATTTGGCTTAGGACAGGGTGCAGAGGTTTTACTCCCTAGCTGCTATGACGGTGTATACACAAGTTCTCTAAGCTCCCAATACTGTAGAACTTTGAAAAGAATTAGCTCAGAAGTCCTCAAAGTTGAGGAATTTAGGAAGCTAAACAACCTTTAGCGATCGGGCAAACACTTGTGTATACACCATAGTCTTTTGCTGGGGACTTTGCCCTTAAAACACCATTTAATTAAATTCGCGATTTAAATAGGAGTATTTAGATGTCTGACTCTCTCACGGTTTCTTTAGAGGAGATTGTCTATCAAGTTAAATGTTCTGGTCAACTCTCTACCATCTTGGAAGGAATTGTAATCAGGAAAGCGATTGCTGCTGCTGCTGCCGCCGCTAGTATTCAAGCCAAACCTGAAGAACTTCAGCAAGCTGCGGATGCTATCCGTGTAGCCAATAACCTGCATCGAACTGAGGATACCTGGGCTTGGTTACAAAAACAGGGGTTGTCCCTGGATGAGTTTGAAGCAATGATTCATGACACCGTTCTCTCAACTAAACTAGCCCAGGATCTATTTGCTGACAAAGTTGAACCCTTTTTCATTCAGCGGAAGCTTGACTACAGCCAAGTTGTTATGTATGAGGTCGTTTTAGAGGATGAAGATCTAGCAATGGAGCTGTTTTATGCGCTTCAGGAAGGTGAATTAAGTTTTCATAGTGTTGCTCATCAATATATCCGAGACAGCGAACTCCGGCGTAGCGGTGGATATCGCGGTCTGCTATATCGAACTGATTTGAGTCCAAAAATTGCTGCTGCTGTTTTTGCCGCTACTCCTCCCCAACTGCTCAAACCCATCTTATCCTCGAAAGGAGTACATCTAATTTTTGTTGAAGAATTCCTTCAGTCCGAGCTTGATTCTGCTTTGCGTTACCAAATACTTTCAAATCTTTTTACTAATTGGCTGCAAGAGCAAATTAAGCAATATAAACCTGTCCTAGAACAACCTTAAATCATCTGAAATTTACCATTAACAATAAGGACAACAACGCTATCAAACTAAACCATTAAACTTATGCAGAGAAGGCATAGGTTTAATGGTTTTTAATTTAATCGGGTAAACCCCCAGCTCTGCTGGGGGACTCGCAAAGTTTGACGGTTCCAGGAGTCGCAGTTTGATAGAGATGTAAGTGTAGGAAAGAGTCTCTTTACCACCGACCAAGGAAGGGTAGGTGCAAAGAAGACTCATGAAAGACACAGGCAGTTTAAGTCATACGAAGTGGGAGTGCAAATACCATGTGGTGTTCATCCCGAAGTATCG
>JACQYI010000044.1 GCA_016208305.1 Oscillatoriophycideae cyanobacterium NC_groundwater_1537_Pr4_S-0.65um_50_18
ATGTGCTCACGAATGGCAGCCGCACCACGCAGAAGCAGGCGTCGTCCAAAGCTAAGACGAAGCGAAAGGCCAAAGTACCCAACGCTGAGCCAATCTCAGAAGGGGTGCAGCCTGAGCCAGAAGTAGAGACACTTGAGGCCATTGACAAACCTGAGGCGACTCCTGTGGCAAAGGCAACGAAAGGACGGCGTAAGTCTGCTGTTGCAGCACCACATGAAGTCGAGGCGGAGGTGGAAAAGCCCCGTCGAGGACGACCTGCTAAAACAGCATCACAGACCAAAGCCGGATCAACCCAGCGTTCTAGCGCGACTAGAGGCCGCAGAGCCACTAAAGCTTGAGGTTCTATCCATGCTGTGGGGCGATCGAAGTCAAGGCAAAGGAAAACAGAGTGTCACACCACCTGTTTGAGCCATGCCTGACAAGCGCGATCGCCTCCATGCATCCAGAGCGAGGGCGTAGAAACCTGAACGGCTCTGCCATAGGAATGGCTGTTGAGGATGCGATTAACCCGATCGCCTTCAATGCCCATGCGCATGCCGATGTTCATCAAGTAAGCTTCTGGGTCAACCGACAAGCTGTAGCCTCTGCTTTGCAGCCAGTTTTGCCATCCCCAGACTTCACGCGCAATGGCGGTAAGGGCATCGGAGCGATCGCCAACAGCAATGCGATCGATTTCATTCAGGTAGCCCAATACCCTTTGGCAAGCTAATCGCTCAATCTCAATGCCCTGTCCCTGCCCTATCAATCGGGTGGACAAGGGTATGGGTGCAACATTGCTTTGGCTGGCCTTGCGATAAGGGTAAATGCCAATCTGCTCCAGGCTCTCAATTTCAACCGGAGGGATGCGGGAGAGGGATCGATAGACTCCCACTGTGCCGATCGTCGGGGCTAACACGGCAATCATCCCAGAGCCAATCAATTCACCGACAAGCTTCCCTTGGGGTCTGAAGCTAAACTTTGAGAATTCTGGCATCTCTTTGAGCCTCACACCGAGCCGCCAGCCGCCGCTTTGAGTGATTTCCATCAAGGTGTTCAATCGAGCGTCTCTGAGATAGTTCTGCACGACTTGATGGCATTCCTCAACGGAGCTAAAGCGTTTGGCATCAATGTCAATCCACAACGTGTTCTTCCATCCTCCCATTGTGGCGATTCCGGTGTCAGGATGAGTAAACCATAGCTTCAACTCGTCATCGGTGGGTAGCCGTTCTTGGTAAGGCTTATGGTCAAGTAAGCAGGGCTGATCCCAGCGAGAGAGCCAGGATGGATTCTTACCGCTGAACCTGAGTTTTTCGCCTTTAGGGACTGGAACAAAAGGGGCGATCGGTAAGGGCGGATAGCCCTGATCCCTTAGCCAAAGAATCGTTTCGTTGATGCCTGGGTTAGAACTAAAGCGTTCTTTGGAGAGAACCTGTAGTGGGCTAGAAGGGGTGCGAGTGCGATCGATAACTTTTGCATTTGCCGTCATTTACCAAGATTTTCCAGTGGATGAATGTTCATCCTGACTGGAACAGGGCTGGAGGGGTGAGGGGTGGCTGTTTGTGCCTTTGTTATCCTGCCGAATCAATGAGTGGTGCATTAAACTTGGTTGATGAACAAACACGATTACACAGTGTAGTGGAGGTTCGTGGATGCAAATACTGCGCGGCAATTCCATCTCAAGCGGCTGTTTCAGTTTGAGCCTGTCCTGCACTCAGCACCCGCGACGAAATAGACTGCGACGCTGCCATTGCCATTGCCTGCCAGTCTTCCTGGGTGAACATCTCAGACAATATGACCACAAGTTTTTCTTGCCTCTGATGATCAGCGCTATCTGACTGAACCTCATCGGCTAGAAGTGCCTCAATGCAGGCTGACTGGCTTGGGCTTAGAGTCCCTAAATGAACCCGAATCAATCGACGGGCGATCGCATAGGTCGCCTCAAACCCTGCGCCTAAGTCCCAAGTCTCCATCCACTGTCGCAAGCTTGTAAAGAGAATCGATTGCACTCTCATCTGCTGGCGCAGCTGCTGAGAGTGCTCAACTGTGAGGGCGTTAACCGTGCGGCTATACTCTTGCATCCCCAGCCCCGCTTCTACCTGACTATCTTCAAGCGCAGCCGATGCCCTTAGCCATGCCTCGTTGTGGCACAGATCCATGAGGTCTCCGGTCTGGGCATATTGTGCAGCCAAGATATTGTCGTCCACTGGAGAACTTCCCTAAAGAACTGGACTGAGGTTAGCGTCGAAGGATGCCGTACTCAAAGTATATCAAGTCCTCCTTATCTGGATCTGGGTCGTATTCTGGCATCTGGTTGCGACGATAAAATCCTTCTGAGCCAGGTAACGCATGCAGCCCGACTCGACCGCCATAGCCCAATTCCAGACTACGCTGGCGTGCAAACAACAGCAACGTTTGCCCTACTCCACGAAAATAAGGCGGATCTTCCAGTAATTGGCGATTCCAGGGTGCCGCAGCCAGAGCCTCAACATAGACCAGTGGATATTGCTGTGGCAATTGTGAACGGTGCCACTGAGTTTCCAAAAACATTAATCCCTGCGTCAGGCTATCTACTTCGACCGCATAGGTTTCATAACGGGTATCTCGATCGGCTTGACGCAACTTGTAGTCCCAGATCCAGTAGCGGTCAGGTTGGTCAGCAGCATTCAGAATGCCTTTCCAAATCGTCTCAAAGTCTTCCAGATGGCGATCGCTCATCTCACAGAGCATTCCAGTGACAAGATTGCCTGCACCACTCAGGAGTCGGATCGATCGTTGCATTCTAAAAACGTCATTGTGGCAGCTTTAAGCCCTGCTGCTAATGGTATACCTAAGCGTGTCCCACTTCTTCAATTCTGATGGATGAAATAACTCTGGATATTCAATTCTCTTAGCGCAGCCATTAAGGTTGCAAAACCACTTGTGGCGAATGGCTCCCTCAGTAGCATTTTCTGGTTTCCTAGATAGTAGAGGCATAGATTAAGCCCGTGCCTCATTGTTGGATGGTCTCAGCATCGGTTTTTCTTGTCTTTACTCAGCTGGCAAACCCTCAATCTGTCTGGATGTGCAAGTCCAACTGATTGGCGATCGCCACCACCACGCCTTTATTCTTCAAGTCTCCTAATGCCTTGTAGAAATCTCCCACACTCAACCCCCAGCGATCGCAGAAGTGATCCACATCTACTTGGGGATTCAGCTTGCCAGGGTAGTCAATTTGCAAGGCAAAGAACAGGTAGTCGCGGTCACTGGTCAATAGCTTCCGCTGGCGGATGTGCATCAGCTCATCACGGTCAAGGCAATAGCCTGTTGATTTCATCGTTCATGCCACCATTGCTGTAAGGATAGACGCAACGCGATCGAGGGGATCTAGCTCGTAAACAGTCTGCTCTAGGGTGACAATCGTGCCTTCGAGTTTAAGGAATTGCCGCTGGCAGAATTCTGCTCGTTGAGGAAAGATACTTAGCCAAACTAGATCATCAGTTTGCAGAGGGATTATCTGATTCATTACTAATCCTCCCAACATAGTCCATAGCTCTAATCAGACAATGGTATCCATGACATCAAGACCATCACCCAAGGGCGATCGCTCCAAAATCATGTGCTTCACCCCTCCCAGATCCGAGAACGCCAATCTGCGGGAATCACTCCATCTCGCAAAGCACCGCTGATCATGCCTCGATGAGCAGGGCTTGCTCGTAAGGTATGACAGCTGCGACACAGCGTTCTTAAGTTCTCATCCCCATGCCGACCGCCTCGCGATACCTCCACAATGTGGTCAATGTGCGCCTCCTCGATCGCCAATGAGTAGATTTCCTTCTCTTGACAGTAAGGCCCCTGACACCGACCTCGATCCCGTACCCAAATCCGTTCCCTTGTCTCCTGCCACACTTCTTTCGGTGGTCGTCGGATTCGCCCCATCTTGCCCTCAACTGATATCCATGCCGTGCCGTACCTTGCCACACCGACCCTAGCCACACCCGACCTTGTCATGCCGGGTACAACCCAGCCGGAACACACCTAGCCTTGCCGTGTAAGCTTTTACTCTTGAGTGACCTCAAACTGCAACATCTCAAACCGCCCATAGCCGATCGATCGCCCATCGCCTAACCCCACCAGCTTGCCTGCATCGATCGCCACAGCTTCCATCTCGCTGCGAGAGACAATCGTCTTGTCCCAATCGAGCAGAAACTGGCAGCGCCACCCACTCGATACCGCCACCCGATAGCGCACGTTCTTCGCTCCCTTCTTGCTCATGCCCCCGGTAATGCTCATGAACACATAGGTGGGAGCATCTGCATCCTCAGAATAAAACTGCGGCGTTTCGGGCAGATAGCGATCGAGCAAGAGGCGGCGTTCACTCAAGGTCAAGGTGGAGGCAATGGCGCTGACCAGGTTGCCGCGATTGCGTTTGGTGAAGCGCCCCGCATCGCGCAAGCAGCCAAAGATATAGCTGGGCAGCAAGTAGAGCTGACGGGTTTCTGGCATGGCTAAGACACTGCGCTGCCATTCGGTGGGGTCATTGCCTGTGGTGCCACTGCGCTCTTGCCGTTGCCCAAACTCAGGGGACGGGTGCAGATGATTAAACAGCAAAGGACGAGTCCCCTGAATCGAAACGGTTGCTTTCAGTAAGTTGCCCATGCCAGTTGATAGAAATGTGCCTGTGTCTCCTCATTAAAAAAGCTGGCTCCTCTGGAGTCCAGCAAACCCTGTCACGGTGACAGCAGCCTTGTTTCAGTTGGCAGAGTCACACCACAGGCGAATCACCTCTGGCGTGATGCGATCGGCGTTGTCCCACAGGCGATGGACGATCGCCAGATGATGCGGCTCTTCTGGCAGGGGACAAACTCGGTTTCCTGAGGCACCTGACCAAATCAACTCGCTGTCTAGTCTTGCTCAGCTTGCTGAACCCGTTCATGACACTTGGAGACAAAACATAATGAGTGGAAGACCGATCGACCCAAGGGCTTCAGCTTGGTCTAAGCGACGATCGCGGGGATGGAAAATGGGTTCTATTAGGAGTCTGTGTTGTAAATTTGTACTATGCAACAGCAATCGGCGACAAACACACAGCCCCCCATTGAGCCACTACAAGGCGTGGTAGAGCGCATCACCTACCACTCCGAGGAGTCAGGCTACACCATAGCGCGGCTTAAAGCCCCTCGCACCCGTGAACTCGTGACGATCGTTGGCAGCTTTGCCACAATTCAGGCGGGGCAGACCCTACAGATGCAGGGAATCTGGCGAGAGCATCCCCAGTATGGTCAACAGTTTCAGGTGACACAGTATCGGGAAACCAAGCCCGCCACGCTGACTGGCATTGAGAAATATCTGGGCAGTGGGTTAATCAAAGGGGTGGGTCCGGTCACTGCCAAGCGTGTTGTAGCGCACTTTGGACTGGAAACCCTCGATATCATCGAGCATCACATCGAGCGGTTGATCGAAGTTCCTGGTATTGCCAAAAAGCGGGTCAAACTTATCCAAATTGCGTGGCAAACCCAGAAGGCGATTAAAGAAGTGATGTTGTTCTTGCAAGGGCATGGCGTTTCGACAACTTATGCCGTCAAGATCTACAAGCAATACGGGGATGAATCGATTCAGACGGTGACCGCCAACCCCTATCGGCTGGCAACTGATGTCTATGGCATTGGGTTTGTCACGGCCGATGAGATCGCCCGTCACTTGGGCATTCATCCGACCTCTGAGTTCCGCTATCGTGCGGGTCTGCTGCATGTTCTAGGCGAAGCCTCTGAGGACGGACATTGCTTCTTGCCCCAGCCTGAACTGGTGACGCGAACAGTTGAGCGGTTGGCTTTGCCTGACCATCGAATTGAACCGGATGATCTGCGCTCATTAACCATTGATATGTCCGTTGACGCGGAATTAATCATGCAAGGTGGCAGTGGTGATTTCCAAGGACAGTTCCTCTGCTATGTCCCCTCGTTCTTCAACTCAGAGCAAGGGTTAGCCAATCGGGTCAAGCATTTGTTGAGTAAACCCATCAAAGTGGATGTGCCGCGAGTCGAGCAGTGGATCGATCGCTTTACGCAGAGAACTCATCTGCAACTCTCACCCCAACAGCGACAGGCGGTCGTGATGGCTGCGACTCATCGGGTGTTAATCCTCACGGGTGGACCTGGCACTGGTAAATCGTTTACCTGCCGCACGATCGTCTCGCTTTGGAAAGCGATGGGCAAGCCGATCGCTTTGGCTTCTCCAACGGGACGAGCGGCTCAACGGCTGAGTGAGATGACCGGACAAGAGGCAAAGACCATTCACCGCCTGCTAGAGTTTGACCCTAAACACATGAAGTTTAAGCGAGATCAGGATAATCCCATTCCTGCCGATGCTCTGGTGGTGGATGAGTCTTCAATGCTCGATCTATTTCTGGCCAACTCGTTGTTTAAGGCAATCTCCCCAGATGCTCACCTGCTGCTGGTTGGAGACACAGACCAGTTGCCCAGCGTTGGGCCGGGAGCCGTGCTGCACGACTTGATTGCCTGTGGGCTAATCCCGGTGATTAGGCTAACTCAGGTATTTCGGCAGGCACAAGAGTCAGCTATTATCACCAATGCCCACCGGATTAATCAAGGCAGTTTCCCTCAACTGGAGCCTGTCTCGAATCGTCCAAAAACTGACTTTCTTTGGTTCAACGCAGCAGAACCGGAACAAGGCGTCGCTGCCATTCGAGATATCGTGACGCATCTGATTCCTAAGCTAGGCTTTGATGCGGCAAAGCAGGTTCAGATCCTTTGCCCCATGACGCGCGGCGAGGTGGGAACGCGCCATCTCAACCAGGTGTTGCAGCAGTTGCTTAATCCTCCTGATCCCAGCAAGGCAGAGATTGCCCGAGGGGGGATGACGTTACGAGTCGGCGATCGCATCCTGCAACAGAAAAATGATTACAACCGGGAAGTATTTAATGGAGACCTGGGGGTGATTACGGGCATCGATGTGGAAGAACAGGAAGTGGAGGCGGAATTTGGCGATCGCTCAGTGACCTATGATTATGCCGACTTGAATGAAATCACCCTAGCGTTTGCCACCACGATTCACAAGTCGCAGGGGAGTGAGTATCCGGTAGTGATTTTGCCAGTCTTCATGCAGCATTACATGATGTTATCCCGCAATTTGATCTATACCGGAGTAACGCGTGCCCGTCAGTTGGTGGTGCTGGTGGGGTCACAGAAGGCGATCGACCTGGCGGTGAACCAGGTAAAGGATCAGAAACGCTATACTTTGCTAGCCCATCGCTTGAGAACGGCTGCTTCAATACCTTGAGCGCCGGAATCCCTCACCCCAACGATTTTATGACTGAGCAACTGTCTTTATTCTCTGGAGGACATTCACCCGATCGCTTCCCGCGTCATCGTCTTCAGTCGCTAAAGATGAGTGCAGCGTCGATCGAGCAATGGAAGCAGCAGGTCTATGCATTTCAGCAACAGGTCAAGATAGGGGCACCCATACAGCAGGAGTCTCTTTTTGAATTGCCCTCTGCGTCGACTCAACAAAACTCTGATAGCCTTGACCCGTTTGCCTTACGCCAGCAAAACGTTGAGTTTTGGCGATGGAAGTCTACTGATGCTGGGATTGCTGCTCTTTACTTTGTGATTGACTACGAGTTGCCACTGTTGCTGTACGTTGGGGAAACCGCAAAATCCGAGCAACGCTGGAAAGGGGGGCATGATTGTAAGCGCTACCTGGACAACTATGCTCAAGCGCATTATCAAGCGGGGCTATCAACGAAACTGGGCACGGCATTCTGGTTAGACGCTCCTGTGGCTACTCGTCCCCGGCAACAGCTCGAGTCATCTCTTATCTCCAAGTGGCGATCGCCCTTTAACAAAGAGAATTGGGAGCTATGGGGCACTCCATTTACGGGCAGAAAGCAGGACTTCTGAAATGGCTTGAGCTTTGAGCCGATTACTCTACCAGCGTCAGGCTTTGGTGGCTTTGCGACCTCTAGCCGCGCTAGAACGCTGAGTTGATCTAGCTGTTGGCTGAGCAGATGCTGTTGCTTTAGAAGCTCGTCCCCGCCGGGGCTTCTCTGTCTCTGTTTCAGGCTGTGCTGTAACAGGTGGAGATTGACGCCGTCCTTTCGTTGATTGAGTCACGGCTGAAGTTTCAGTAGAGCCGATCGTCTCTGGCTGTTCTGTCTCTAGCTCAGGCTCTATCACTTCTGCGATCGGCTCAGTGCTGGGTACTTTAGCAGTCCGTTTTGCTTTGGTTTTGGCAGGTGTCTGTTTCTGTGCTGTGCGACTGCCATTAGTCAGCACATAGTTCTTCAATGTAGAGGGGCTAATAGCAATCTCTTGTTCAGCCAAGAGAATGGCTACATCCTCATAGCTGTAACCTTTGGTCAGAGCATCCTTAATCCTGTCCTGAAGTTGAGCCACTGCATCCCGGAGGGAAAGCTGGTCTTGAGACTTTTCTGGCAAGTCTTGTAGCAGAGACCCTATTTGATCTAATGCTGTCTTAGAAACATTTCCAGCTCTTGTCCGTTTAAGTGTTGCAGTTGCCATTATTCAATCACCAGGAATCCATCACGATTTCCCCATTGTATGCAGAGATCTTTTAAATGAACCAATGGATTGGGTAATTTTTATATCTTTAGTTGAAGCATAGGTTGGTGACAAGTTTTAGTTGTGCTCGATCGCCTGCATATTGCTGATCGCGCCTAATTAAACGCTTGCAAAAGCGCTAGATTCGACAGCTAATCTTACCTTTAAGATAGAATGCCGTGCAATCGGGATGAGTAGAGAGAGTCCAGCATCTTCTGGTAAGGCTTCCGATCTTGCATGGCTATCTTGTTGACCGGATAGGGCAGCCGCTTTTAGCACACCACATCTGAAGAAAGACTGTCTAAGCGATCGCCCCTTCGCCCCTGTCTTTGAGGTTGGCAAAGCATTGCAATATGTTGAGAGTAGAGTGTGAGCATTAGCATCAGATTTACTCTCTCAAGTAAAGTTTCGACCAAGTGTCTGCTTTTGACCCTGACGAACCATCTCAAGAAACGTTAGAGCTTATTAGAAGCAGGGCAATCTATAAACAAGTGACCTGGCGACGCCTCTTTTGCGGGGTGATTGAGCCGTCAGGTTAGTCTGCAAATTTCTACGGTTAATTCTTGGATTTTCCGCATTTATAACGGCTCACCATCAGTGACGCGTTATGAATGCGGGACGTTTTGCTGCGTCTTTTTGGGGTGAAGGCTGATGACGGTTGTCGAAGTTGGAAGCATTGTGCGCGTTCGCTCCCGTCAATACTTGGTCGAGGATGTTTTAGCAAAGCGTTCGCCTCAGGAGGATACACGAGTTCGTCTCGCTTGCCTGGATGATGATGCGTTGGGCGAGGCGCTGGAAGTACTTTGGGAACGCGAAGTGGATGCCCGTCATATTGGCACAGCTTCTTGGGAATCTGTCGCCGCACGGGGCTTTGACAACCCTAAACTGTTCTCGGCTTACCTGCATACATTGCGGTGGAGCTGTGTGACTTCAACCGATCCAAAGCTGTTTCAGGCTCCCTATCGAGCCGGAATTGAGGTGAAAGCCTATCAGCTTGAGCCGTTGCGGAAGGCGTTGTTGATGCCCAGGGTGGGGCTATTCATTGCTGACGATGTGGGTTTGGGCAAGACGATCGAAGCGGGGTTGATCCTGCGTGAGATGCTGATGCGCCAGAAGGTACGACGCGTGGTGATTTCTTGCCCGCCTTCGGTAGTGCGGCAGTGGCAAGAAGAAATGGAAAGTCGGTTCGGACTGACCTTTTTGATTATGGATCGTGAGTTTGTTGCCAGTCGGCGACGAGAGCGCGGCTATGGCATTAATCCCTGGACGACCCACACTCGTTTCATTATTTCCCATGCTTTGCTGCGCGATGAAACCTATGCGGCTCCGCTGCGGGATTGGTTGGGAGAGTTTGCAGCAGGAGCCATGCTGATTTTGGATGAGGCGCATAATGCAGCCCCTGCCAGTGGAGCCAAGTATGCGATCGACTCTCAACTGACTCGCACGGTGCGGGATTTAGCGCCTCGCTTTGAACACAAGCTGTTTCTCTCGGCAACGCCCCATAACGGTCACTCCAATAGCTTTGCGGCTTTGCTAGAAATCCTTGATCCACAGCGGTTTTGCCGAGGTGTACCTGTGCGAAACCGAAAAGCACTGGATGCCGTGATGGTACGACGACTGAAAAGCGACCTCCGCGAGATTGGCGACGATTTTCCGGAGCGGATTGTCGTTCGTCTCAGTATTGATGACTTGCCAGAAACAGCTCCAGAGCTTCAACTGTCGCGACTGTTGCAAGAGTATCGCCATTTGCGAGAAGAACGGCTGAAGTCTGCCGCTAAATCGACTCAACGGGCGACAGCATTGGTGCTGTTGTCATTGCAAAAGCGGCTGCTCTCCTCAATCGAAGCCTTTGCTCGCACGTTGAAGGTACATCAGACGGCGATCGCTAAACAAGTCAGCCAAACCCCATCTACTCCAGTTTCCAAGAGCAA
Source organism: Oscillatoriophycideae cyanobacterium NC_groundwater_1537_Pr4_S-0.65um_50_18 (assembly GCA_016208305.1). Taxonomy (GTDB): domain Bacteria; phylum Cyanobacteriota; class Cyanobacteriia; order Elainellales; family Elainellaceae; genus Drouetiella. The sequence goes on from JACQYI010000044.1 coordinate 10,466, forward strand.
AAGTACTCAGCCATTTTCCCTATTGCTGGAAGCGGCAGGTGCCGATGACGATCGCGCTGAACTTGCGGAAGACGAGGTAGAAGCGGAAGAAAACGCCCAAATGAAGGCGGCAACTGAGCAGGATGCCTCAATGCCATCGGCACGGGAATTAGAGCTACTGAAGGAGATGGCTGAGATTGCGAACGCAGCCCGTCATTTACCTGATCCTCGCATCCAGAAGTTAGCGGCATGGATGCGAGACAACCAATGTCCTGAGTTAGGGACTGCGGGGGCAAGGTGGAACGATCGCCGCGCCATCATTTTCACTGAATACACGGATACCAAACGCTATCTCCAGCAACAGTTACAGGCAATCATTGCGGGATCTGAGCAAGAGCATCATCGGCTTGGTGTTTTTCATGGCGGCATGGGGGACGATCGGCGTGAAGAAATTAAGCTGGCTTTCAACAGTGACCCTGCCAAACATCCACTGCGAATTCTCATTGCCACCGATGCGGCAAGGGAAGGGATCAACCTGCAAAACCACTGTGCGGATTTGTTTCATTTCGATCTTCCTTTCAATCCATCCAGGCTGGAACAGCGAAATGGACGGATTGACCGCAAACTTCAGCGATCGCCCATTGTGCGGTGTCACTACTTTGTGTTGCCCCAGCGGACTGAAGATCGGGTGCTGGATGTGCTGGTTAAAAAAACCGAGATTATCCAAAGGGAGTTGGGCAGTCTTTCACCCGTGTTGGAGCGGAATGTCACGCGGCTCCTAGCAAACGGTATTCGGCATGAGGAAGCCGCGCAGTTAGAAGCCGCGATCGCGAACGCTGAACAAGCTGATGCAACGGCACCCAATACCGAAATCATCACTGAAGAACTGGAGCAGGTGCGGTTGCGGCGGCAAGAGTTGGAACAGCAAAATGCCTTACTGCAAGGGATGCTGAGTGAATCGCAGAAATGGTTAGGGTTGGACGATCGCCACTTCCGTGATGCAATTTCTGCTTCGCTAGAAATTTTGGGGGCAAATTCCCTCCAGGCGCTTGACCCCAAGGAGGCAGTACACGAACCTGCGACCGCGAAATGGGATCTTCCTAGGCTGGATGAGCGGTTTGGTGCCGATCCATCCTGGGCAACGACGCTAGATACCTTGAGAGCGCCACGCAAACGCAGCCAAAAGCTCTGGGACTGGCGGCAGGAATCGCCCATTCGCCCAGTCGTGTTTCGCGATCCGGGGTCGCTAGATGGCGAGGTGGTGCATTTGCATCTGGAACACCGGATTGTGCAGCGCTTGCTGTCGCGGTTCTTAGCGCAGGGTTTTCTACACGATGAGTTGACTCGTGCTTGTGTGTGCCTGACCGATCGCCCCATTCCTAGTGTGATTGTGCTGGGGCGGCTGTCGCTGTATGGCGATCGCGCGTCTCGTTTGCATGATGAAGTGATTGCGGTGGCGGCGGAGTGGCTTTCTCCAGAGGCGCGAGGGCGATCGAAGCTGCGTCCGTTAGGCGAAGGCGAAAAGGATAATGTGCTGCAAGTTCTGGAGACATCCCTGGCAACTCCCCATTTGCGTCAAGTACCTGACTCGATGCAGCAACGTCTCAGTCAGGCGGCAGCTCAGGATGTCGAGGAATTGACTCCTCACCTGAATCGTCGTGCCGAGACTCTTGCCGAACGTGCCCAGAAGAAGCTGACAGCACGGGGGCAAAAAGAGGCGGCAGAAATGCAGGCAATTTTGCAAGACCAGCGCGATCGCATCGTCAAACGGCAGGAAGAAACCGCAGGCAATCGCCAGCTATCTCTGTTTCCCGAAGCGGAATTACAGCAGCTAGAAGCAGACCGCCGCCATTGGGAGCGGCGCTTACAGGCGTTGGAAGTTGAACTCGTTAGTGAGCCTGCCCGCATTGAGGCAATCTATCAGGTCAAAGCTACGCGGGTCGAACCCGTCGGCATCGTTTATTTGCACCCCATTTCGGGTTAGGAGTCAAAACAATGGCAATCGATCCCGAAATTTTGCGTCACAAAGAGTGGTTAGGGTTTCTTCAGCCTGTGGGCTTGGTGGTGTCTCCACCCGCATTGGTTAAGGCACAGGCGATCGTTAATCGCAATGTGGTCGATCTACAACAAGCGCTGCTGTTGGTCATTAGCCGCGATTTGCAGTTGGTAGATGATGACCGCGCCTGGATTTTTGATTTTCCGGCGTTTACAGTAAATGTGCTGGGCTGGGAGCCGAGTGATTTGGTTAGTGGCGATGCCCTTCAAGACTTAGAAGTGGTGCTGCCTGATTATGGCGAAACCCTTGCGCCAACCTATGCGGTTCAGACCGCTCAGGGCGAAGCCTCTCAAAATACTAGTGGTTGGCTGATGCTGGTGCAGGTAATTGCGCCGGGGGCAGACCTGGATCAGGTGGATGCAGCTCACGAGAAAATGGGGAAATGGGCTGCCAGTCCGCAGGCAAAATTTGAGCGCTTGTTGCGCGAGACAGGCATTCCAGTTGGGCTTTTGTGCAATGGCACGGAGATCAGGTTAGTGTATGCGCCTAAAGGGGAATCGTCGGGGCATCTGACGTTTCCGGTGCAGGCGATGTGTGAGGTGTCGGGACGGCTGATTTTGGGCGCGATGGACATGCTGCTGTCTGCCTACCGTGTCTTTATAGCAAACCCAGGGCGGCGATTGACGAACTTGTTGGAAGAGAGTCGCAAGCACCAGGTAGAAGTTTCGACAGCGCTGGCAAACCAGGTTGTGGATGCGTTGTGGGAACTACTGCGTGGCTTTCAGATGGCAGATGCAGCGGTCAATGGCAGGCTGTTGAGTGAACTGGCAACCCGTGAACCGCAACATATCTACGGGGGGCTGATTACAACGTTGATGCGGCTGGTGTTTTTGCTCTATGCCGAAGATGAAGGGCTGATGCCGCCTGATGACCTGTATCAGCACAATTATTCGGTGTCGGGCTTGTTTGAACACCTCCGCGCCGATGCTGGGAATTACCCAGACACAATGGATCAGCGCTATGGGGCGTGGGCATGGCTGTTGAGCTTGTTTCGGCTGGTGTATGACGGGGGTGGGGAAACCTCGGAGTATCTTCCAGCGCGGCATGGGCAGTTGTTTGACCCTGATGAGTACACCTTTTTAGAAGGTCGATCGCAGGGCACTCACTTTACCCTTGGAGAACCGATCGAGCCACCCCGCATTCCCGATGGTGTGGTGTATCGACTGCTGGATCGATTGCTGATGCTGAATGGTGAGCGCTTGTCATATCGTTCGCTTGAAGTAGAACAAATTGGCTCCGTATATGAAAGTATTATGGGATACTCAGTAGAAAGGGCGCGGGGAGTGTCGATCGCAGTTCGTCCGCAGCATGTGGTGGTTAATTTGGAGGCGCTGCTGGCAGAGAAACCGGGCGATCGCGCCAAACGCTTGCAAGAGTGGTCGGCTTGTAAGGTGACGGGCAAGCCGTTGAATGAGTTAAAGACGGCGAAGACAGCAGTGGATGTGGTGGCAGCGTTAGGACGGAAGGTATCGCCTCGCACGCCAAATCTGTTGCCTGCGGGAGCGCTGTATTTGCAACCCGGTGAGGAGCGACGACGATCAGGTTCTCACTACACGCCGCGATCGCTCACGTCTCCAATCGTTCAAACTGCGTTGCGCCCAGTCTTAGAAGCGTTGGGTGATAAGCCGTCAGCAGAGCAAATCCTGTCGCTGAAAGTGGCAGATATTGCGATGGGTTCTGGAGCGTTTTTGGTGGAAGCCTGTCGGCAGTTGGCAGATGCGGTGGAGACGGCATGGAACCGGGATGGCTTGCCGGAAACGCTGCCAGACGGTGAGGAACCCTTGCTGTATGCGCGGCGATTGGTGGCGCAGCGGTGTTTGTATGGGGTGGATAAAAACCCCTTTGCGGTGAATTTGGCGCGGCTATCGCTGTGGTTGTTCACGTTATCAAAACGATCGCCATTTACGTTCCTTGATCATGCGCTCAAGTGTGGTGATTCGTTAGTCGGGATACCGAGAAAACAAATTCTGGCGTTTGATCGACAAGCCTCTTACCAACTGACTTTAGATAACCACCAACGGCAGGTGGAAATTGACGCACAGAAGCAGCAAATTTTGACCACTCGCCAGAAGATCCAGAATTCAGATACCCAAACGGATGCAGATGAGGAAACCAAACGGCTTCATTTGCAGGAGTCAGAAGATTTGCTCTGGCGATCGCGCTTAGCGGCAGATTTGATGGTGTCAGCTTTTTTTGAGGGCGTTAACCAAAAGCAGCGGGATGCAAAGCTACAGGAATTTCTGGCAAAGCTCAAGCTTTTTGATGCAGAGAGGCTGGATGTGAACCCAGCACGGGAAATTTTGACTGCCGATGCGATGATTCAGGCGGAATTGGAGGGCAGAACGCGGAAGGAGCGGCAGCAAAAGCAGCAGGAATATGGTAGCAAGCTGATCGGTTATGAAGCGGGTTGGGTTGATGCCTCAGAAGTGCTGCAAATTTCAGAACGATTGCGAACTGGCAAACATGCGGTCATACCATTCAACTGGGAAGATGAATTCTTAGAGGTATTTGAACGAGAGAATCCAGGGTTTGATTGCATCGTTGGCAATCCACCGTTTCTGGGCGGCAAAAAAATTAGTGGAGTTTACGGTGATGAATATTTGGCATGGCTACTAGAACACAATCCTGAGTCAAATGGTAATGCTGACTTGGTAGCTCACTTTTTTCGCAGAGCATTCAATCTTTTACGTCAGTACAGCTCATTGGGACTAATTGCAACAAATACCATTGCTCAAGGCGACACACGCAGCACAGGTTTGCGTTGGATTTGTCAGCAGGGCGGCACAATTTACAATGCCCGCAAACGAGTAAAGTGGACGGGGCAAGCGGCTGTTGTGGTGAGCGTGATTCACGTCTACAAAGGGCTATATAAGGAAGCAAAAGTTTTAGATGGTAAAGAAGTTCCACTGATTTCTGCATTTTTATTTCCAAAAGGTGGACATGAAAATCCCAATGCACTGTTGGCAAATGCTGATAAGAGTTTTCAAGGCAGCATTGTTCTGGGTATGGGGTTTACGTTTGATGACACGAATGAAAATGCAACGCAGATCGCAGAAATGTACCGCTTAATTGAAAAGAATCCACGCAATCAGGAACGGATATTTCCCTACATTGGTGGTGAAGAAGTGAATAGTAGTCCAACTCACGCTCATCACCGTTATGTAATTAATTTTGGTGAGATGAGCGAACTAGAGGCAAGACAGTATCCTGACCTGATGAAAATTGTTGAGGAGAAGGTTTATCCTGAACGTAAGACTAAGCCGGGAAGTTACAGCAAACAGTGGTGGTTATTTGGACGAAGAAATCAGGCTGGACAGAAGGCGATCGCGGAGTGCGATCGGGTATTAGTCACTAACGCACAAGCCTCGAAACATCATACGTTAATCTTTTACTCGCCAAATGTTGTCTTCGCGAACAGCTTAAACATTTTTCCGTATGAAGATGATGCAACATTCGCTGTTTTACAATCATCTGCTCATGAGGTTTGGGCACGTTTCTTTAGCTCATCGCTTGAAGATCGTCTCCGCTACAATCCCTCCGATTGCTTTGAAACCTTTCCCTTCCCTGAAAACTGGGAAACCGATACCAATCTAGAAGCCACTGGCAAACGCTACTACGAATTTCGTGCCAAGTTGATGGTCCTTAACGACGAAGGACTCACCGATACCTACAACCGCTTCCACGACCCTAACGAGTTCGACCCTGACATCCTCCAACTGCGCCAACTGCACGAGGAGTGCGATCGCGCCGTCCTCGCTGCCTATGGCTGGGACGACCTTCAACCCCAATGCGAATTCCTGCTCGACTACGAAGACGAGGAAGAGGACGAGGATGAAGCCTCTGCTAAACGTCAGCGCAAAAAGCCCTACCGCTATCGCTGGAACGAAACCATCCACGATGAAGTTCTCGCCCGCCTCCTCGCTCTCAACCAAAACCGCTACGAGCAAGAAATCTTAGGCGGCAAGCAAGCTGGGAAAAACGGCAAAGGGCAAAAAGCTAAGGGTAAAACCACCAAAAATACACTTGAGACTCCCACCCTTCCCGGCTTCAAGGCGTAGTCTATACTAGAAGCATTCTCTGAATCGTGAACTCCCACCACGAGGCAGTTTTATGACGATCGCTACCCAAAAATTGACCTTTGAGGAATATCTTGCTTACGACGACAGCACAGATACCCGCTACGAATTGGTCGATGGAGAACTTGTACCCATGAGTCTAGGCACTGGCAAACATGGGGCAATCATTCGCTTCGTTGTCCAGCAGTTTGAAGATGAATTAGCGCGATTGGGACAACCCTGGGTGCCGCTGCCTGCCCTTGTCGGTGTCCGCTCTCCCCGTGGGCGCAATTGGGATACCTCTCGCATTCCTGATGTCACCGTTTTGACGACCGCTCAATGGGACGCGATGAGCGATCGCGAAGCCGTCATCAACTTAAATGAGCCACCGCCGATTTTGGTGGTTGAAGTCGTTAGCCTTTCCACAAAAGCCGACGACTATCGCTCAAAACGCTCTGAGTATGGACTGCTAGAAATCCCCGAATATTGGATCATTGATCCTCTAGAAGAAAAAATTACCCTCTGCATCCTGGAGCATCAGTTCTACGACTCCACTGAATTTCGAGGCAATGACCTCATCCAATCCCCCACATTTCCCGACCTTAATCTGACGGTTGCTCAAATCCTGACAGCCAAGTTGTAGCAACGAACAAACCCTGACCCAAGGCAGAATCATGAGCGCTCAGTAAATTGAGCGATCGCCTCATCAAACCTTCGTGAACTTCTGAGCATCTCTCCGGGATTACCAGGAATTTGTGGGCACTCTGGTATTAATGCCCCCATCCTGTCAGACTGCTTATGTCGTCTACTACTCCCGCTGAGGTTCGCACTCACCTGATCGATGCCCTGCAACTAGATCTAGTGGGACCCACTCCCGACGATCTAGTTCACGCTGAAGAAATTATTCCTCAGCCTCCGTCCAAATGGTATCTCACAGGGTTTCTGGTGCCCTACGATGCGCCAGTGGAAGTGCGATCGGATGACACAAGTGATGATGAATTAGATGCCGTGGGTCGCTCCGGCGCAGGCGATGATGAAGCCATCCCTGAAAAAGCCTCTGCTCGTAAGGGCTTCTTCCCTGCCTCAATGGGCGTGAGTCTCCTGCTGGCTGCTCATACGTCCTCTCTGTATGTTGCTGTCTCCTGGGGAGATTACACCCCCTTTACCGCCGATAAAGCGGAAGAAGAGTCCAAAAACACGCTCAGGGTTGGGACTTGGCAACGAACAGCCTGCCACGCAGAACTCACTGTTCCTATTCAGGTCAGCGACACTCCGGTAGAAATCAACATTCCAGACAGCAAAGGACTGAAGCTGGTTGTTTCGGTTCGTCCCGTTTCCTCAAAAGATCTGGTTCCGCCAGGTACACGCTCAGTCTCAATCTTTCTGGTTAACCAGCGTCGTCCTGCTCCCAATAAAGCACCGGATGCCGCCCATGCCTTTCAAACCAGGCTGATGATCAAAGCGGCAGAATCCCTCGTTCCTCGCCCCGATTTACGCGGCAGCAATGGCGAAGACTGGGATGAGCGCGTTGCAGACCTCCAATATCGGGATGACTATGAATTTGCCGTAGGGCACAACGTTTCGGCGATCGCCCTGGTAGAGCCTGGTGGGGTTTGCCATCAAGTCTGGACGGCCTGGATACCGACTGCGGATGTTGAAAAGGTGATTGCTACTCCATTACCTGAAGTGGAGCTAAGCATGGAAAGCCTCGCGGCTGCCCCAACGCCTGCCGCTTTACGCGATCGGCTGCATCCAATAGTGGATGCCTACGCAGCCTGGATTGCAGAGCAACGAGCAAAAGCACCCAGCAGTCCCAAACACCGCGTAGACACGGCAACCGATCTGCTCAACCGAGCCGTAATCGCCAACCAGCGCATTGCGGCAGGGCTGCAAGCGATGAACGATCCACAGGTCTTTGAAGCCTTCCGTATCGCCAATCGTGCTGTTTCTACAGCCATTCGTCAACGGCTCACTCATGACAAAGAAGGAACCGCACCAGAGTCTTTGCCTGCTCCCCAGTGGCGACCGTTCCAGTTAGCTTTTCTGCTAATGAACATCGTTGGCATTGCTAACCCAGAACAGGGCGATAGGGAGCTGGTCGATCTTCTCTTCTTCCCCACTGGGGGCGGCAAAACTGAAGCCTATCTGGGGCTGGCAGCCTTTACCCTAGTACTACGACGACTGCGTGATCCCAGCATTCACTCGGCTGGCTTGAGCGTGCTGATGCGCTACACCCTACGGCTACTCACCCTGGATCAACTCGGTCGCGCAGCGACTCTCATCTGTGCGCTTGAATTAGAGCGACAGAACAACATCGAAAAATTAGGAAAGCACCCCTTTGAAATTGGGCTATGGGTAGGACAGGCGGCGACTCCCAACCGAATGGGCAAAAAAGGTGATAAGGACGAAAATAGCGCTCGGGCACGGACGATCGCCTACCAGAACAACGACAAACAGAAGCCATCTCCCATCCCGCTAGAAAATTGTCCCTGGTGTGGTGCCCGTTTCACACGCAACTCCTTCCAACTGCTGCCTGACCCCGATCAGCCGAATGAACTTCGGGTTGCCTGCGTCAATCGCAAGAAGCGATCTGACAATCAGCCTCAGTGTACCTTTACAGGTAATCATCCACTGCCAATTTTAGCGGTCGATGATCAGATATATCGCCGCTTACCCTGCTTCATCATCGCCACTGTGGATAAGTTCGCCAGCTTGCCCTGGGTTGGGGAGACAGCAGGACTGTTTGGACGAGTCGAGCATTATGACAAAGATGGCTTTTATGGTTCCTGTCAACCTGGACGGGGTCAACCGCTTGGTCAACCGCTGCCACCACCCGATCTGATCATTCAGGACGAGCTACACCTGATTTCTGGACCATTAGGAACAATGGTGGGGTTATACGAAACAGCCATTGATGCCCTTTCAACTCAAGCTGTCAATGCCAATCAGAAACGGGTTCGCCCCAAGATTGTGGCATCCACCGCAACAGTTCGACGGGCTACGAAACAGATTCGTGCTTTGTTTGGTCGCGATGCGGTCGATGTCTTCCCGCCCCCCGGCCCCGATCGCCGCGATTCCTTCTTTGCCAAAACGGTTCCTGCCACCGAGAAACACGCCCGCACCTACATGGGTATCGCAGCCCAGGGGCGCAGTTTGAAGGTCGTGCTGCTGCGAACTTACCTGGCGTTGCTGGGTGCTGCCCAAAAAGATTGGGAACTGGCAGGCGGCAGTAAGAACCTGAGCAACCCCGCTGAACCCTACATGACTCTGTTGGGCTACTTCAATTCACTACGGGAACTGGGTGGCAGCCGCCGGATTGTAGAAGATGAGGTGAATGCTCGTCTGACGCAGTACAGTCAGCGGAAGCGAGTGGGAGAGCCGGAAGGTTCCTTTGCCGATCGCAAAATTAGCGACTTGCCGCTAGAGTTGACCTCCCGTGTTAGCACAAACGAAGTCGCTGACACCAAACGGCGTCTAGCCATTCCGTTCCAGGAAAAGGAGCACGTTGATGTGTCCCTGGCAACCAACATGATTTCGGTCGGTCTAGACATTACTCGTCTGGGTCTGATGGTAGTCTTGGGGCAACCCAAAACGGCTGCGGAGTATATCCAGGCAACCAGCCGTGTCGGTCGCGATGAGAATCGACCGGGTTTGGTTATCACGCTCTTGAATGTTCACCGTCCCCGCGATCGCTCCCATTACGAACGCTTCCAGTCTTGGCACACGACCTTTTATCGGGCAGTAGAAGCAACAAGCGTCACGCCCTTTTCGCCTCGTGCCATCGATCGCGGTATAGCTGCCATTACCGTTGCTTTAGCCCGCCTGGGCGATCGTCGGATGACGGCTCCTCTACGAGCGATCGACATCCTTCAGCATCGTAAGGATTTAGAAGCGGTAGCAGATGTGATTGCTCAACGAGCCGAGATGCATGACAAAGAACTCGATGCTGCTGAAGCCGATGCGTTGCGTCAAAAGGTGAGAGGGCGAGTTATCGGGTTACTCGATACTTGGGAGCACATTGCCAGCCAGAAAATTATGCTCCAGTATCAGCAGGAAGTTGGGCAAGCACCGCCTCTATTATTTGATCCCCTCGATCCAGAGCTAGAGCGACAGCCCTTAGAAGCCCGTAAGTTCAAAGCCCAACGTAGTCTGCGGGATGTGGAACAGACAGTGAACCTGTGGGTGCGAAATCCCGATGGCTTTGAAATTGAGGAGGATGAATAAATGAAAGCGAAGAATAAGCGGCCGCCCTCTGGCGAGATTCGCCAAAGCCAGATCATCTCAACCTTTGGGCCGGGAGCGATGGTCGATCTCCCCAATCACTCTATCTTGATTGGGGGACTGAACCATTGGAAAGGCGATCGCCGTCGCATTTATGAAGATCGTTTAGCAGGACGGGTCAGTGAACTGCTAAACGTCAACCAAATCGCCATGTATGCCCCACCCGTAGATGAACAAGACCCCAAAGCATCCCAGAGCGGCATCACTTCATTTGTTTTTCCGATCTGGTTTTTGGCACAGGTTGAAGAGTTTTGGGAAGCACCTAACCATCGACAATATCGCACCCGACCACTCCTACCCTGGGGTAGCCTGGTAAAAGGGAAGTATCTTACCCTGGAACGAAAGAAGGTACCCGTTGTTCCTGTGCGTTTCGTCCAAGCCTGCGTTAATGGACATATCAGCGATATTGACTGGTACCGCTTTGTTCATGGCGACAGTCCCAATAAGACCTGTCGAGGGCAACTCTGGTTGGATGAAGGAGGGTCAGGCAATGACTTCGTCGATATTTTCATTCGCTGCGAAGCCTGCAAAGCCCGTCGTCCCCTCTCTGATGCCACTGTCCCTAATGGCAGAGTCCTGGGTGCCTGTGATGGTCAGCGTCCCTGGCTTGGCCCAGCGGCGAAAGAACTTTGTGTGTCTCTAAAAACTGGCAAACCAGAGTTTAATCGTTTGCTGGTACGGTCAGCCAGTAACGCCTACTTTGCTCAAGTCTTAAGCGTCATTTCCTTGCCGGACTCCGACGAAGCGCTACGAAAGGCTGTTGACCTGGTCTATGAAGATTATCTGGGAGTTGCTGAAGCGGTTGGCGATATCAAACGCGACCGTAAAAAACAGAAGGTAGCGACTGCGATCGAAGGGTTCAGCGATGAAGCCGTCTGGGCAGAAGTGAAGCGTCGCCAGCACGGTTCCTTTGACAAACCCAAGAGCATTAAACAGGTTGAGATTGAAACTCTGCTTTCCCAACCTGATGAAGTCGGTGAGGATGTACCAGAGGGAAACTTCTATGCTCGTACCCGAACGCTGGATGGACTCAGCCCGCTTCTCTCCCACATCGATCGCATTGTTTTGGTGCATCGTTTGCGAGAGGTCACTGCTCAAATCGGGTTCACCCGGTTTGAGGCGGCAATGCCAGATATTGATGGGGAATTGTCTTTAGATGTTCAGCTTGCCACCTTAGACATTGAGCCGACCTGGGTGCCTGCCATTGAGAACAAGGGCGAAGGTGTTTTCATTGCTTTCAAAAAGACAGCGATCGAGCATTGGCTGAAACGGGATGCAGTACAGAAACGTGGTCAAAGTCTCTACAAAGGCTTTGATGCATGGCGCAATCAACGGGGACTTGACCCAGACAAAGCCAAGTTCCCTGGTTTACCCTACGTGATGCTGCATTCCCTATCACATTTGTTAATTACCGCCGTTTCTCTTGAATGCGGTTATGCTGCCAGTGCGATTCGAGAGCGCATTTATACGGGAGAATCCGGTTACGGCATTCTGCTGTATACAGGCACTTCTGGATCTGAAGGTACGCTGGGTGGTTTGGTGCAGATCGGGAAACGAATTGAATATCATCTGATGAATGCTCTGGAGATGGGCAAGCTTTGCTCAAACGACCCAGTGTGTGCTCAACATCAACCCAACAACCAACAGGAAGATCGATTCCTGCATGGTGCTGCCTGTCACGGTTGCCTATTGATTGCAGAACCTTCCTGTGAACGCCGTAATGAATTTCTAGATCGGGCACTGGTAACGGATACAGTGGAGGGCTGGGGGGCAGAGTTTTTTGCGGTCAGAGGGCAGTGATGTCGCCCTTACTCAAGCTCAGCCGACCAGCTTTAGTGGGGCTTGCCGCTGCGCTTGAAACGGGAAGAATACACGCACCTTACTCAGTGCCTGCCCTTGAGAGCCACGTTCCCAAAGGGTTATGTCGAGCGATCGTGGATGAACTGAATCGCCTGAGTGCCATCGGCTCATCCCCAGCCCATATTGCCTACACCTTACATCTACTGGCAACGGAACGAGCCACTGCCCAGCAGAGGCACGATCGCGTCGAATTAGTCTGGACAGGACAGGAAATCGCTGGTTCCCTGAGCCGTGACACGGCAGTTGTTGTCCGTGAGCTTTTCAACACAGCGAAACGAAGTGTCCTGATCTCAAGTTTCGCGATCGATCGGGGTGAGAAAGCACATGCCCTCTTTGAGGGACTGGCAAGCCGTATGGATACGAATCCATCACTACGAGTGCGGATGTTTCTAAATGTTCAGCGTCCTCATGGTAATGACGAACCAGAAACGGTTTTGCTGAAACGCTTTATAGATATCTTTCGTAAAGATACTTGGGCTGGAAACCGTTTACCAGAAGTATTCTATGACCCACGAGCGTTAGAGAAGGGAACAAAAACGAAGGCATGTCTACATGCTAAATGTGTGGTGGTAGACGAGGAACGTCTTTTGGTAACGTCCGCAAACTTCACAGAGGCAGCACATGAGCGCAATATTGAGGCAGGGGTACTACTCGCAGATTTAGCAGTGGCAAAGGCAGTCTGCTCTCAGTTTGAAAACCTCGTCACGAGATCAAAGCTGAAACAGATAGACTTTTAGGAGTAAGCGGCTACTATGCTAGGAATCTTTTGGGAATAACTTTGTCAGCTTGGATGGAATAAGTTAGTCAAAGGTAGCTATCGTTATCAGGATGCAAATATTTCAGGAGCAGGGCGATCGCTTTGGCAGTGACATGTAAAGTTTTACACTAAAACACTGAAAAACTCTCAATGGAAAAAGTTCATAATTCAAGGCGGTAAGTAAGTCTACATCTCTGATCTCCAATTTCCTGTCAAGTCGTCAAGCTTGACAGGAAATTGGAGAATGTTGGTAGATGTGGTGCTGAAGCTCCTTGATTATAAAGGTCTTATTTATATCTTCAATCCGATAACTGCAATCTGCCTATATCGGTGATCTTGATTGTTGATGTTGTCACCATGACAGGATTATGTTCTCTTTTTCAGATCGTTAATGTTTAATTAATTCAAGGAGCAACATTATCACTTTCCAGGTTTTGAAAGATAGTATAAAGTTTTCAATTGGAGGTGATTTGCAATACTTTTAATTGTTTTTCGTACAGGCTAAAGTAGACCCATCTCTTTGTATAAGTTGTGTGATTGAGATTCACTCACAACGACGACTAAAATCTTTTCTTGTAAAATGATGCGAGTTATGAATAAAGAATTTAATATAAACTGCTCTCGCAACAAATATTTCTTTCTGTCTCAGAAATCGTTTTTAATTCACACCCTAAATATAGGAAATAGTAAGAACTCCATTCTAATTTCTTGTGCAGCTCTGTTCAAAGCTTCAGAATTTCTAGTGGTCTACTCTGTAAGCTTATTCTAAAGCCGCTGCGAGTATGACAACTGATAAACCTGGAGTTATGACCTTTCTAAATCCAGAGATCTACAGCCGATTAGTTGCCTTCAAAGAAAAGCAGTGCTTGCGTTCTCTTTCCCATGCTACTGAGCTAGTGTTAGGAGAGTATTTCGGTGTTGATATCACCCCGATTACCCTCCACCAATCAGCACCCTCGTTAGAAAACCTGCCACGATCGCCCGAAACGCTAGCAGCCAAAGTTGATCGGCTTAGGACTGACTATGAATTTTTCTTCCAAGGAATGGTAGATATTCAGCACATAATTGGGCATTTGATCTCATTGCAGAACTCTGCATCGTTGGCGTCCAAGCCTATATATGAGCACACTTCAGTGTTGAGTGTTTCTCCAAATCGGCTAGCTTCACCTTATTCTAGTGGCAACAGTATCGAGTTACTGCCTGATAATTCTCCTCACTTTCAGGCAAGTTCAAACAATGCTTCAGATCATACAGTCTCAGCAATACTTGCACGTAAAGGGCTAACTGGCTTGCAGTTAGCCGATCGACTCAAAATACACTCGTCAATCATCAGCCGTAAAAAGCAAAAATCCTATTTTAAGGAATGGACGTGCCAACTAGATCCCATAGGGCTGAGTTGGAAGTATTCATCCGTGACTCATCGGTTTCATCCTACTGCCTATTAGGGGCTGAGAATTTGAGCTTATCTTTGGCAGTAGCTAGGGCTTGATAAGGATGATGATCAGGCTGCACAGTTACGATCTACACTAGCCGCTGGCTGCAAGCTGTTTCTCAGTATTGTACGGTCTTAGCCGCTCGATTGATTCATTTGAAATTGAACCAATACGTATGCTTCTGAACTTTTGGATGGCTTAATCAGCTCTCATAAGCCATTTTTAGGTAGCTTTTAGGCGTTCTATAACCGTTCTATAACTGTAAAACTTCTTTGCAAGTATTAAACTGGCGTCAAGCTATGTTCTGCACGGCTTTAAGGTTCTAAAATACTTTAATTGAAGAAGGCTTACTTTCATTTTTAGTCTCATCTTACGGTTTAACATGAGATTAAAAATGGAAAAAGTTTTATAAGAGCAAACCCAGCAAAGTTAGCAAAATAACTGATTTCCTGGGGTAATTCAGATTTTGCAGTATTCTCGATGAACTGAATTGGGTAAAGATTTGAGATTAATTTTTTCGCAC
>JACQYI010000031.1 GCA_016208305.1 Oscillatoriophycideae cyanobacterium NC_groundwater_1537_Pr4_S-0.65um_50_18
AACCAACGATGATCCCGCCAATGATCAGCGCTGTCGGGTTCGTTAGAAGTTGGCGAATGTCTACGTGCGCCAACAGAATCAACAGCACGGTATCTATGAAAGCGATGATCAGCAAGAAGCGATGTCGTGAGAACATTACGCTGATTCCGCTCGCGCAAAGCCGAGCATCATAAATTTAACATCGCCCGTTTCGATATTACTGAATCCAACTTCTTTCATCAACGTCGGTAAATCTTGCACGCCGTTTTGCATCCCGCCATGCAGAAGCAAAGCCGTGAGGATATGTTCTGTAAAAGTGTTCGGGCGTCTAAAGTCCACGATCACAAGTCGCCCACCCGGTTTCAGTACGCGGCGAATTTCGGCAAGCCCCTGCCGTTTGATGGTGTTGGGTAGATGGTGCATCATCAAACTGCTTAACACAACGTCGAAATAATTATCGGGGAAAGACATCTTCTCGATCAGATCAACTTGAAAGTTAATCTGTGTGCCGCTCTGTGATGCTTTGCGTTTTGCCATTTCGATCATCTCCGGTGAGGCGTCGGTGCCATGCACCTCGCCCGTAACCCCGGCGTGAGCTTTGGCGGCGAAAGTTAAATCTCCCGTGCCGCATCCCACATCCAGAACTTTATCCCCTGTTTTAATTTTCGCCATCGCGGCGGTTGTCTCGCGGATGGCTTGTCCTTTGCCAAGAGTCATCACGCCGACCAATGCGTCGTAGAGATGCGCCCAACGTATCGTGCGTCCTTCGGTGGCGGGCGCGTGATCGTGTGAGTGTAACTTGCTAATTGTTTTCATCTGTTTCGCTCCTTTTGCGTATAATGATTTGTAGTTGAAAAGCTTATTCGTAGATACTCGGTTTAAACCTTTGAACGCTGATGACGCTGTTCTTCGCTGACGAACGCTGATTCGTTTTATATCAGCGCTTTCAGCGTTCTGCTTTGATCAGGAATGACAAAGCGACCGAGTAGTTACGTTAGTGATCAGGATATAGATCGGACAACCCTCTGTCAACAATTAATCGAAGCCAAGTGTTCGCTAATGGACACATTGGCGAAACTGTGCGGGAAAGGGATTTCTTACAGTGAAGACACAAAAAACGGATCGTCGCTCGGAAC
>JACQYI010000024.1 GCA_016208305.1 Oscillatoriophycideae cyanobacterium NC_groundwater_1537_Pr4_S-0.65um_50_18
GGCAGTTGCTGCTGCAACAGGCGCAGAGTAGGCAACGCAGATCCAAGGACGCATGCCCAAACGGTAGGACAGTTCCCATTCACGTCCCATGTAGCAGAACACGCCAATCAGGAAGTGGAAAACCACCAACTGGTAAGGGCCGCCGTTGTACAACCACTCATCGAGGGAAGCGGCTTCCCAGATGGGGTAGAAGTGCAGACCGATCGCGTTAGAAGAAGGCACAACAGCACCGGAGATGATGTTGTTGCCATACATTAGAGAACCTGCAACAGGCTCACGGATGCCGTCGATGTCAACAGGGGGTGCGGCGATGAAGGCGACGATGAAGCAGATGGTGGCGGAGATCAGGGTGGGGATCATCAGAACGCCGAACCAGCCGATGTACAGGCGGTTGTCGGTGGAGGTGACCCACTCACAGAAGCGAGACCAGAGGTCAGCGCTTTCACGTCTTTGTAAAGTAGTTGTCATGGTTAGAGAGTCCGGTTTGATTTGAATGAGATAGAAGCTGTATCGGTTATGTATGCTGTAAGCTTAACTGAAATATGAAGGAATGTAACAAACTCTCAGCACAGTTTTCCTGATGAAGGGCATAAGCTGGAGTTATAGCCGAAATCAAGTGGGAGGCTGTAAAGATGAGCCTGTTGGCTTGGATGCTGTTGATGCTGATGGGCGCGATCGTTATTCTGCTGCTCCCTCAGGCGCGTCCTACTTCAGTCCAATTCCTGCGTCCTTGAACCAATGGCAGGTAGGTTGACCTAACTCACCCTTTAATCCCCACTGTTACAAATCCGATCGGGATTGGTGACCCTAAGGTCGAAATTCCGCCTTAGACTTCCTATGACAAGGAATGCTATTTTAATCAACCGAGTCACGATAGGGGAGCATAGAGGCACTCACTGGGGCATGCCCAACTCTTTTTTTCAAGGGGCTACCAGCGTGGAACAGGTTGCTGTTGCTCAGCTAGTCGCTCCAGCTGTGCGTATCTCTACACACTCTCTCGATAGGCGACCCTGCGTTAGTCAATCTTATATTGAGGTCAAATATTGAGGTCAAACTTGCTTTTGCTCGTAGCCCATGTTAGGGTTTGAGTCATAAAATACGGTAACTTTATCGGGATACCGATATTAAACCCATGAATCAGCCTATGATTGCTTCTTCCCCGACCTTATTAAAGTTGACTCAGCCTCAACGCTTTCCGGCGCGTGCCATCTTGCCCTCTAGGCCGAATAGCCTGTGGAAAATTAAGTCTGGATTTGTGCGGACTTTGACTTGGCTAGAAGATGGCAATAATGTGGCATTGGGGATTTGGGGTGAGGGAGATGTCGTTGGCGCAATGCTTTCCAAAGCCGATCCCTTTCAGATTGAGTGCTTGACAAAAGTGGAGGCGATCGCTGTGCCTTTTTCGGAGTTGCGAAATGCCACCGAGGTGCTGTTGGCGCACTTGCACCAAGTGGAGGCTTTGATGCAAATTCATAGCCACAGACGAATTGATATGGTGCTACTTAAGTTTTTGGAATGGCTGGACAAGCGATTTGGACAGGATGTAGAAAACGGTCGATTGCTGAATCTCCGGTTAACTCATCAAGATATTGCGGAAGCGATCGGTTCTACTCGCGTTACTGTCACACGCATCCTCAATCAATTTGAGAGACAAGGCGTCGTTCAATGCCTATCTTTGCAACGTATTGTTCTTCACGAGCAGGACGGCTGGCACTATCAGATTTAGGACGCTCATCTCTCATGGGGTTTGCAGGCGCACTTTTGCCGACGGGAAAATCCTGCGAAGATGCCTGAGTGACTGCTGCTTCGCTGATTCATAGGACGCAGCGCATGACGTTTTTAGCTGCCATTCGTCCTGGCATTTCTTCACCGGGCAGGGTTGCTCAATGGAGGTTTACCTATCGCAGAAAGGTTTCTCGATAGTTCTGCTCAGATGATCCGCAATACTCCTCATTTGACATTGATTCCTTTAGTTATTTTACAGTTTGGCATTGGAGATCAGGCAAGAATCTGTTTGGTAGCGTTAGGAGTATGTTTCCGATTTATATCAATACCTTTAACGGTATTCGATCGCTTGATCATAATCTTCTAGAAAGGTCTACAAACGCCGTAGTTGGGAGGCGCTGCCCGTCGATGAAAAAATTCAAACCATCCAGCAAGAAGTTACTGATATTTTCGATAAGACCAAGGTGATTCCCAAATCGATTCAGGTGAAGGCAGCCTTCTTGCTTCCGGAGGAATATGCCTAGCTAAGGACTCCCGACTTCCGCTACTTCTTTTTTCTCCTTCTGTGCTGAGAGCCATTAGATGATCTCTGCCGGAGGCTACAAAAGTTAAAATGGGTTGGCTCACGAACTGCATCCAATACTGCAAAATCTTGTTCACGCAGCATGATAATGTATGCCGCAACATTTATTGCTTTTGGTGTGAGTTATGAGTAATCGTCGTGACATTCTGATGGGTGCCCTCGGTGCCTCTGCTGCAACCTTAGCTGGAACGCTGTTTACCCAAAAAGCTTCTGCCCAGTCTAGTCCTCAGCCCTCGCCTGAGCCAGTTTCGGCTACTCCTAAAAAGCTACGAATTCTGCTGCTCAACCCCAACAGCTCGCCAGACTTTACGGCTTTGATTTCCCGTGAGGCTAAGAAAGTTGCCAGCCCTGGCACTGAATTTGTAGAGGTGACTTCGCCCTTCGGCCCCAAGTACATTGGCACTAGAGCCACAATGGCGATCGCTAGCCACGCCGCCGTTGATGCGCTCGCACAGATACTGGCGATCGATCCCAACATTGATGCAGGGATTCTGGCAGGTTTTGGCGCACAGGGAATTCCAGCTATGCGAGAATTTGCCTCTTTCCCCATTATTAGCTTAATGGATGCATCGATCGGGGCTGCGATCCAGGTGAGTAGCCGCTTCTCCATTCTGACGGGGGGAGAGCGCTGGGTGCCTATGCTGCAAGAGCAGGTTGATGCTATGGGCTTATCGAGCCGCGTGGCCTCAGTGCGATCGATTCCCCTCACCGGAGCGCAGATTGCTCAAGATCAAGACCGTGCCCTGACGCTGCTGACGGATCTGGCTAATGCTTGTGTTAAGGAAGATGGAGCCGAGTGCGTTGTGTTTGGGGGCGCAGCCGTGGCCGGAATTCCTAGCCGGATTCAAAATCGGGTGAGCGTGCCGTTGATTGATAACGTTGCTGTTGCGGTGGCAACGGCTGAGATGCTAGCGCGGGTGATGGCTAAGCCAAATATCAGCGCCAGCCGCCCGCCCGTTATTGAAAGTACTGGACTCTCAGAGCCGCTGACTGCAATCTTGAAGCAGTCTTAAAGGCGACTGCGGTAGGGCTGAGGGGCGTGAGCATTTTGTTTACGCTCAAGACGGTAAGAATCAAAACTCGGAGAAAAAGTCTCAGCTCAAACGAGCTGAGACTTTTTTGCTGACAGTCCGCTTGATGAAACCTTAGAACGGTTTGAGAGCGCTTTGAGAGCGCTTTGGGAACGGTGCGATCGCTACCTTAAGTTCAGATGCCCGAAAAATCTGCGTCCAGTATTCATCGGGAGAAATTATTCTCTCGAAGGCCAGAGCCAATCCGATTACGGCTGCCGACTTGGTTGCAATGAAGTTCAGGCGATGAAGTTCACGCAATGGAGAGGAATATCCGTTCTGATGTTTTGCTTACCCCTACCTCACGCTTTACCCCTCTGTCATCGAAATCAGATTTCGCTGATGGGATTGTTTCGTTACTGATTAGGAGACTTGATATGAACGATTCTGTAACTCCTTCGACTCAATTGACCTCTCAGTTGGGTTGTCTATTAGGAGAATTTAACTGGCACAAACCCAAAGCCAAACGGCTGCTTGTGATCTGGAGTTTAATGGTTTTTCCTTCCTTGATTAGCTGCTTATTTTTAGTGGGTATTCCTGCGACTTTTTTCTCGATCTACTTTGCGCATCGATCGTGGCAGCGATGGCGATCGCCCAAAAGTGTTTTGCTGCTCTATCAGCATGGCTTTGTGGATCAACGAAAATCTCAGCCTGTGACGGTATCCTATGCTGACATCCAGACCCTGCTCATTGCCGTCATCCGCTTAGCCGGGACGACCAGCCATATCTACACGGTTCAGACAAAGGACAATCGTAAGATTCAGTTTGATGAACATTTAGCGCAGATCAAAGATCTGGGACATATCTTGCAAGAGCAAGTGGTTCGGCATCAGCTACCTGAGGCGATCGCCACTTACAGTCAGGGATTACCCGTTTCCTTTAATCATCTAACGGTGACCTCTGATGGAATTATCATGGGTAAGCGCCATCTAGCTTGGCAAGAGCTTGATTCGGCCACAGTGATTCAAACTCGAACGCGCAAATATGTTCATATCTTCATTGAGATTAGGCAAAAAGATCAGCAAAAGCCTTGGGCTTTGCTCGATCAAAGAACGTTTCCCAATATGCCACTCTTTTTTGCCCTACTCGATCACATCTATGCAACGAAATAGTCTTATCCAAACATCACTACCGCATTCCTTAATATCCTGGAGGCAAACCCCATGAGTTTACGACTAAAGTCATGTCGCATTCTGTTTATCATATCGTTCCTCATTCCCTTGTTACTAACAGACTCCGTAGCCTGGACAGGATCTGCGATCGCCCATACCCAGCGTGATCAGACAGCGCAAGCGAGCGCGGCGGCTAGACCACCGCTATTTGAGAACTTAGGGAGCTACAGCCATGCAATTTCCACTCAAAATCCGCAGACCCAACGCTATTTTGACCAGGGCTTGATTCTGGCCTATGGGTTTAACCATGCAGAAGCCCTGCGATCGTTTCAGCAAGCAGCCGCCCTCGATCGCACCTGCGCCATCTGCTACTGGGGCATGGCCTATGTTTTAGGACCCAACATTAATGCTGCTATGGATGATGGCGCTGTGCCCACCGCTTGGGAGGCAATTCAACAGGCGATCGCCCTTAGCCCCTCTGCAAGTCCCAAAGAACAAGCTTACATTGCGGCTTTGGCAACCCGTTATAGGGCAAAACCTGTAGCCGATCGAACAGCGTTAAACCTCGCCTATACAAACGCGATGCGACAAGTGGCACAACAGTATCCTGAAGATCTGGATGCGGCGACACTATTTACTGAAGCGCTGATGGACACCACCCCCTGGGATTATTGGGCAGAAGACGGTACCCCAAAGCCTGAAGGGGCAGAAATAATGGCAACCCTAGAAGCGGTGTTGCAACGCAACCCTGAGCATCCAGGCGCGCTACATCTCTATATTCACGCCGTGGAAGCTGAACGTCCAGAATTAGCCGCTGCTGCCGCCGATCGCCTGCGAGATCTCAACATCAACACTGGGCACCTGATCCATATGCCGGGTCACATCTACATCCGGGTTGGACGCTATCACGATGCCGTAGTTGCCAACCAGCAAGCCGCAGCCGCAGATGCCCAATATGCCTATCAGCAGCATCCCCAGGGTATCTATCCCCTGGCCTACATGCCCCACAACCATCACTTTCTTTGGTACGCTGCCGTCATGTCGGGACAGCAGCAAGTGGCGATGCAGGCCGCCCAGAAAACCGCAGATTTGGTGGATCAATCTTTGATCCGAGAAGCAGGCCTGGGCACGTTGCAGCATTACGCCATGATTCCCCTTTACACTGCCGTTAAGTTTAAATTGTGGGATGACATTCTAGCGCAACCTGCTCCAGCGAGTGATTTAGCCTATCCAACAGGCGTTTGGCATTTTGCTCGCGGGATGGCATACACCGCTAAAGGCCAAAACCAAAAGGCTAGACATGAATTAGAAGCCCTCAAAGCGATCGCCGCTCGTCCTGATTTGGAATCCATGCCGATTTCGATTAATACCG
Organism: Oscillatoriophycideae cyanobacterium NC_groundwater_1537_Pr4_S-0.65um_50_18; assembly: GCA_016208305.1. Classification (GTDB taxonomy): domain Bacteria; phylum Cyanobacteriota; class Cyanobacteriia; order Elainellales; family Elainellaceae; genus Drouetiella. The sequence continues at coordinate 5,863 of JACQYI010000024.1, forward strand.
CTGCTCATCTCCTAAAGATTGCAACCGCAGTATTGTCGGGTGAACTAGCGGCGAAACAGGGAGATATGGAAGGCGCGATCGCCTATCTCAGCGCAGGAGTTGAATTCGAGGATAGCCTTAACTACGATGAACCTGCTTCTTGGTACTCTCCTGTCCGCCAAACTTTAGGCGCAATTCTGCTGCAAGCGAATCGTGCGGCAGAGGCAGAGCAATCCTACCGAGAGGATTTGGCCAAATATCCTGAAAATGGCTGGTCGCTATATGGGTTAGCGCAAAGCCTACGGGCACAGGGCAAACTGCCAGAAGCGCAACAGATAGAAGCCCGGTTTGAGCAAGCTTGGCGTTATGCAGATGCTCCCATTTAGACTTCTAGGCGTAGCATTTAAGGTTTTGTGATGCGCTTGTCACAAAACCTTAATTTTCGATCGACCGCTTGCGTCAATGATTTTTTACCCGCGTCAATCCTTGCACAGCTCCGCCATGCAAAGCGATACGCTTCAGATTTAAGTTGGCAATGTATTGTAGTCCAAGAGTCGATGGAGTCTTTGGCGAAGCACTGCCCAGTTAACAGGTTTGGTGATGTAGTCTGTAGCACCTGCTTCGAAGGCGCGATCGACTGATTCTGTATCATCTAATGATGTAATGATCAGAACTGGACAATGATTTAAGACATGAGCACCCTCAGAAGTCTCTGGTTCAGGAGTGTCAGTGATTGGGGAAGAGCTGATGTCCGACGGTACTGCTTGATTGTCTAGCGATCGCACCGTTGCTGCGGCGACCTGCCGCAATTGACTACAGCAAGCAAACCCATCCATCTCCGGCATCATGGCATCGAGCAACACCATATTGGGCTGTAGCTGGCGGTAGAGAATCAGCGCTTGCTCACCACTTTCCGCTTCGGCAACTCGATAGCCTTCTTTCTCAACGGCTCGGCGCAGCAAGGTTCGCATCAACTTTTCATCATCTGCAATCAGCACAAGTGGAATATTTGGGGATGGATGAGAATCTACAGTATCACCAATCTCCGTGGGTTCCGATGCATGAGTTGACTCAGATGCAGAGATAAATCGGACTTGATTGTGCTGATGCAGTAGCGATAGGATACGCTCTGGCTGAACTGCTTGAGAGAACCAATGGCCCTGTCCTTGCTGAATACCAATGGCCTTAAGTTGCTGCAACTGATGCAGAGTTTCAATGCCCTCAGCTGTAACCTCAATCTCTAAATCTTGCGCCAGCGCCATGATTGTACCAATCAGCTTCGCGACTTCTGGATCTGACTCTAAGCGGCCAATCAACGATCGATCGATCTCAATAGCGGTAATGGGAAAGCGGTGTAGATAACTCAAAGAGGCAACTCCTTTACCAAAGCCATCCAGACAAACTTGAATATGGCGCGATCGCAACTGCATCAGAATTGCGGTAGCGGCCGCTGGATCAACCATGAGGGATTCTTCAGAAATTTGCAGCGTTAAGCAACCTGCTTTGACGTTGTTGCTATCTAAAATGCGATCGATCTGGGGAATCAGATCGGGCTGCAAAAACTGACGGCTAGAGAGATTAATCCTGATCCCTAAAGTATGCTCATCCAACATTTCTGTTTGCCACTGTCGTAGCTGATAGCAGGCTTGATTGATGAGCCACCAACCCAGCGGGATAATCAGCCCACTTTCTTCGATCGCGGATAGAAACTCGGCAGGTTTCAATTGGCCACGCTGCGGATGCTGCCAGCGCACCAATGCTTCAAAACCACGAATTCTGGTATTACCCAAAGTAACGACAGGCTGGTACTCTAAATAGAACTCCTGCTGTTCTACGGCACGGCGTAGATCTGCATCTTTAAGCACCGCTCGCTGAAGAACTTTCAGATACTGACTGCTGATTAGCTCAGGTGTGAAATTGGATTGAATAAAGCGATGTCCGGCTGCTCCTAACTGCTGATTGACCTGCGAGTCTTTTGCCAAATAACGAATAAATCCTGCCAGTCCCTTGCTGTCGCCATTGTCGAACGCAGCCCCACAATTTGCTTCAGAAACGAGCTGTCTCAAATAAGAATGCTTTTCACAAATTACGGCAACCGGACGACCGGACGACAGAGCAGAGTAAAACTTGCTGGGAGCCACCAAACCTTCCATACCCACATCAACACTGACCAGCGATAAGTCACAGGCTGTCAAGGATTGAGGTAACAGCGCCTTGTCCTGATAGGGCAAAAAATGGCAATTCGTGAGTCCCATTTTTTCAACCTGTTTCACACAGGGTTCTCTCTTTGGCCCTGCTCCAATAAATAAAAACTGAACGGGTTCGTCGCGTAATTCCCAAGCAGCTCCTAAAATTGTTTCCATGTCATGACAACGTCCCATATTGCCCGAATAAAGGACGGTAAACGTATCTACCAAGTTATGCGCTTGGGCAAACGAATTTTGCTGTTTAAAGATCGGCTTGATCCAAGTTGGATCAGCCCAGTTATGAATTACGGTAATCTTATCCGTGACTTCAGGCACCCTAGCAGCAATTCGTTCTTTCATCGTTTCGCTAGGAACAATAACCGACTCCGATCGCTTCCAGACTCGTTTGTTGACGGCATTCCAAAAGCGCACCAGCCAGTGGTTTTCTGACACGACCCCCAATTCTACGGCAACATCTGGATACAGGTCATACACTAGACAGGCATAGGGCATGTGAAACAGCCAGTTAGCGAGATAGCCCAGGGTTTGCAGATAGGGAGGTTCGCTGACAAACAAGACGAGATCACCCCGATGTTTGGGATCGATTAGGTAAAGCGCCGATCTCAGACAGAACAGAATACTGCTGATGGTTCGTCCTAGTTTGCGGCGAGAATGGGTGATGCGCGATCGCTGAATCGAGACCTGATCTACCACTTCCATCTGAGGAGCATCGTTCATCTGATAGGCATAGCCAGGTTGGCCAGTAAACACCTGTACTGACATCGCCTGCTGAGAGAGATTGGTGGCCAGCTCTTCAATAAATTGTCCTGTTGCTGCAAAATCAGGAGGATAAAACTGGGTGATGATGGATAGTTTAATCTTGTCCTGGGTCGGATCGTTAAGTCGTTTCAGAGATGAAATTGGAGCCGGATCTAAACCTTTCACCATCTTAGCTACAATCATATTCTGATCGGTGCGCTTTGATATAATCATCTTTCTGTCAGCGTCTTTCATAAGCGGGTATTCATTGAGTATCTAGAATCAATGTCTAAGATCGCGTTTCCTAATGATCTATAATCCTGTATATTTTATTGACGATAAGGCTTTCAAACCATCAGATTGTGTCTTATAAAAAGAGAGGCATTTGCCTCTCTCAATTTACCCGCAACTTTAAAGATGAGATTTATTCAAGAGATACGCTAGGACGTTTAAGAGACATCAGCATTTGTCCTTTGCGAATCAACTGTTTGCCACCCCACCAAAACGCTAATACCAAAAAACCGATCGTCGGTGAAACCTCAAAAGGCACCTGAACGAGAGTCTTAGGATTATGCCCCAGATTTGCAGAAGAGTTAAAAAGGGCATTGAAATTCTCCTGACCGATATCGACTGCAATCATACCGTCGTTGAAATCATTGTCGCTGCCCTTACCCAAAATATCTTCAAAGCCCATGATTAGAAACGGCTTGCCGTCCTGAGTGGTTGCAGGTTTGGCATAAACTGCCCAAAAAGCAGGGCCATAGGGATTATAAGGACTGCTGGGATTTAAACGATAATCTGAGTTTAACGGCGCTTTATTTGGGTCGTTATTGGGATTCAAGATAAAATTGAGCTGCGAACCGCCTTTGATCGTCGAAAGCTGTACCCAGTCACCACTGTATAGCGGACCATCTGAGTTAGGCAGGGTCGAGTTGCCAGGATACCCAGATAGATTTTGAAAAACAGTGGCTGTTCCGTTAGTTGCCCCTTGAGATTGAAGTTGTATCTTGTTTTTATACCCTGCGCCTTCATTCAAATAGGCGATACGAGGCGCATAGTCATAGAGTAAATTGAGCTGCTTGCTGTCAATTACCCAAAGCTTGTTCTGCGAAAAGTTGAGCGTTTTTCCTTCAACTAATCCAGTTTGCGAACCTGTATTGGAATAGTTACCCAGAACAAACCAGGTATTTTGTGGATCATAGTGTTGAATCGAGCCGACTGTAATCCCAGGATCTGTTTGGTCGATCGAACTAAGTGATAGCGCCATAGCGTATGAGTCTGTCTTAGAAGTCAATTGTCTTGAAAGTCAATTGTCTTAAGAAGTCAATTGTCTTAAGAAGTCAATTGTCTTAGAAGTCAATAAATGAGGTTCAGTCATTCAAATTCAATGTTTTAACTGTCGCTGAAACTGCCAGAATCGTGCCATCCGTTTGCAACCCCAGATCGTAATTAAAACAGTCAATCCCAAAGAGGATGAAAAGTCGAAGGGCACTGGAACAGGAGGATTAGACGCTGTGTTGGGGGGTAAATTAGGAGTGAGTTGAGACGTAGAAGTTGATGTGGAACTAGAAGTTAATTCGGGCGTACTTGTTGCTGTGCTAGTTGATGTACCTGTCGATGTGCCGGTTGATGTATCAGTCGATGTGCCAGTTGATGTATCAGTCGATGTACCACTACCGTCATCGGGAGTGCTCGTGGTTGAAGTAGAACTTGTTTCACTGCCCGAAGGAGACCCAAAGCTAGGAACACTAGAACCGCCATCTCCCCCCGATTGGAAAGAGGAAGTTGAGGTCAGAGATGAAAATCCATCTGATGTTAAACCTGAAGAACTCCCTGATTCAGATCCAGCGGAACTGCCAAACTGAACGCCCCCTGTCACGGCAGAGAGTTGGAGCATACTATCCAAGGGCGCGTCTGGGATCGTGTACTGGCTTAAGTCAGTCTGACCGCTCGTTGCAAGGTTGACGGGTTGAGCATCTGCCGTAATATTTTCCAGAGATACAGTCGTTTGGGAGGCAACCGTAAAGTCTAGAACTGCCACTGTGCTAGTTGTATCGGTGATTTGCGCTGCTAACTTGCTACTGTCTACTAGCCAAAGATTACTATCAACTAAATTCACAGCCACTTGGGTTTCATCCCCAAATTGAGCATAGTTATCGGGCGTCGGTACGATCGAGTCAGAGGTATAAGATTCGACTGGAGCAACGGTGGTGGAAGCCATAGGGCAGTTAAGAAATTAAAGGAATGAGAAGCGTTTGGACAAGCTAAAAGACACAAGCCATAGTCAGAGACTTGTGAGCAATGAGGCCGTTGCACTAGTGGCCGTTGCACTAGTGGCCGTTGCTGTAGAATCAGACGAGCGCGCTGTTTGAGGGACAGAGATCGCATCTGAAATTTTCCGGCATTTAATCGGCTGGGCTGGATTACCTGCGTAGATGGTCATTGGTTCTAGCGATCGCCCTGCCACACTTCCCAACGTCAAGATTGCCCCTCGTCCGACCACTACCCCTGGAGCAACTAGCGATCGGGCGGCAATCCAGCTCCCTTGCTGAATTACAATCGGCGCTGTTTTGAGTTGAAAGTGAACATGGCTCCAGTCATGATTTCCCGTACAGAGATAGACTCCTTGAGAGAGACAAACATGACTCTCAATCGTGATAGTTGCCAGGTTATCTAACCAGGCATCTTCGCCAATCCAAACAAAATCGCCCACTAACAAGCGCCAGGGAAACTTAACCCGGACACCTGGCTTAATCCGGACACCCTGACCGATTTGGGCACCAAAGCGGCGCAGTACCCAAACCTTGCAGATAGAAGGGGTAAAACGGCTTTGTACCAACGCAGAGCCAATGGCATACCACAAAAACTGCTGCCAATACGGCGCGCCAGGCGTGTAGTCACTTAGGGTGTAATGGTTCAAATACATTGGGTGTACAGCGCTTTGCGCCTGGACAACGGAATTTCAAAGTTTGGGGTTGAGGCTTGCTCCAGTTTTACCTGTAGCGAGCCAGAAAAACGATCGCGCCACATCGCGAGCAACATGCAGTTGAGATTCGGGTGCTCTCTCCGACGGAACCGCGATCGGCGTAAACGCAATACCATGACTCCCTAAAATAACGGTGGCAATGGCGATCGCTCTGGGCATGTGATAGTCGGAAGTGATCAAGTAAATGTGATGAATATGTTGCTGTTCTAAATCACTGACTAACGTGGTGAAGTTTGTTACTGTGTCAGAGGCGCGATAATCCAAATGGACTCGTGTCTCTGATACTCCCTCACTTTGAAAAATGGATCGAGCATCGTTGGGGCGTAGCCCTGAAGAAACCCAGATCTGGAGATGGGGATAGAGGGCTGCAAACTCTGCTGTGAATGTTTCACGGGCTGGGCGTCCACCCAAGGTCAAGATGGCTTGCGGAGTGGGGTTGTGATAGGTTGCGATCGTTAGACGTACCGGGATATAGCCAATTCCAGCTATGACGATCAAAGCTCCAAGCAGGCGAACGATCGGAGCAGAGAGATATGTGAATAGGCGATTTCCGGACAAAAACCTTCCTTCATGGGAACGACGAGATATAGTCATGCGAAGAAGATAACGATCGTTTGGATTGAAATGCTTTTCACTCGATCCCTTTTATTATCCAATTCATCTTCTTTCGATTATGTTTACTGATCTGTTCAACTTCACCGCAGATGTATAACTTGTGATCGGTTAGGTTGTCTTTTAAACGTGCAAATTCAATACAGCGTTTTGCGAGAATTGCTTCAGTTCGCGCTGCAACGCAATCGCCACCCTGTGAGATTCCTGCTCCATCTGGGAAAAAATTATTTTGGAGTTTTGTAGGTTGCCTTGCTGGGCAAGCGTTTCTAGCGTTTCGCACTGACGAGAAAATGTTACTGCGCCTACGGTTGCACTCAGCGATCGCAACGCATGAGCAGACTTATGCAATTGGTTGCTGTTCCCCTGTTCGATCGCTTGATGAATGGCTTCGAGCCGTTTGGGTGCATCCTTCAAGTAGCTCTCAAGCACTTGAGGCAATAAATCATCGGCGTCGTCTATCATCAGCGATCGCAGATCCTGTAAGACCTGCATGTCAAGTGCTGGCAAGCTAAAAGCATCTTGCTCTTGCCCTTCAGCGCAAGATTCAGGCACAGAAGATCCACCATCAGAAACTTCAGAAGCCAGTCCAGCCTTGACAGTTGTTAGCTCAGCATCTACTTGAGTGGCTAATTCTCTTCCTTTTAACTGCTGCTGGTGTTGCGCCTGCGTCAGCACCTGAGCCAGTGCCTCTAGTCGAATGGGTTTACTGAGGTAATCATTCATTCCTGCTTCTAGGCACAATTCTCGATCGCCAGAACGGGCGTGGGCAGTCATCGCGATGATCCAAGGTCGTGAGGGTTCTGCCCAGTCCTGACAGATGCGGCGGGAAGCCTCAAAACCATCCATTCGAGGCATTTGAACATCCATCAGCACAACATCATAGGTTTGACGTTGTAACGCATCCAAGGCTTCTGCGCCGTCGTTGGCAATATCTGCTCGATAGCCAAGCCGCTGTAGCATTTTTGTTGCCACTTTCTGGTTAACGGCAATATCCTCAACCAGCAAAATTCGCAACGGCAATTGCGGAGAAAGGTGGGAATCGAACGAGGACGAGACGGACGGAGACAGATCGAGGGTTGACCAACTAACTGCCGAGGTGATTAGGGTGAAGTAAAAAGTCGAGCCTTCTCCCTCCTGACTTTCAACCCACATCTGGCCGCCCATCATATTGCTGAGACGGCGACTAATCACCAATCCCAATCCAGTGCCTCCATAGCGACGAGTCGTAGAAGCATCCACTTGACTAAACGGCTTGAATAACCGATCCAGCCGCTCTGGAGGAATGCCAATTCCTGAGTCTTTCACCGCAAATTGGATCTCGTAAACCTTAGAAGAGGATATAGATTGGGGGAAACTATCTGGCCGCGAATGGACTTCTTTGCTTTGCAAATCGCACCACTCGCCTTGATTCAGGCGCGTGCGGGCTGACACAGCCACCACAACTTCGCCAAGATGGGTGAACTTCACGGCATTGCTGAGTAAATTCCACAAGATTTGGCGGAGGCGAGTGATATCTCCCAGGATGGCCACGGGAACATTGGGGTCAATTTGATGCGTCAGTTTGATGCCTTTTGCCATGGCTTGAGGCATGAGTAAATCGAGGGCTTCTTCTATGCAGTTTTTGAGGTGAAAAGGAGTTTCTTCTAATTCAAAATTGCCGGATTCAATTTTTGAGAAATCTAGAATGTCATTAATGATAGTTAAGAGCGAGTCGCCACTTCTGCGAATCATTTCCACAAACTCTCGCTGCTGTAAGTCTAGTTGCGTGTCTAGTAGTAGCCCTGTCATGCCGATCACGGCATTCATCGGGGTACGAATTTCATGGCTCATGGTCGCCAAAAAATCACTCTTAGCCCTGTTGGCTGATTCTGCTGCGGCTTTCGACTGTTCAAGCTGTAATTGGATCTGTTTGCGATGGGTAATGTCTCGATATTGCCAGAGATGCTCAAGATATTCACCGCCTCTGGTAATGGGAATATAGTCTAGTTCTAGCGCACGCCCATCTGTTAAGAGCACCTCCTCGCCGATCACGGGAGTTCGATTTGCCACTATTTCTGAGATGCGATCGAAAAACTGAATGGGATCGTTAAAAATTTGCTGATTGGCTTCTAGCATTTTCTGAGCGTCATTGCCCATGCCGGAAGCCAGCCCGTAGGAAATGCCAAGCATATCGCAGAAAGCCCGGTTGACCAGTACCACTTCACGGGATTCGGTTTCTAGCAAAATACCAGACTGCATTCCCATAATTAACGTGGTCAATCGATGCGTAATGGTGCTTAGTTCTAATTCTGCCCATTTGCGATCGGTTATATCGCTAACGATGCCCAAACTCCCAATAACTCCATCGTTTGCATCGCGTAAGACGGCAGTCGAAAGGCTGATATCCAGCAACCGTCCATCTTTGTGCTGCCGTTTGACCTCTGTAGGAGAACAGACTAGCCCTAAAAATTCCTGTTCTAACCACCTCGGAAATTCTGCCTGCTGTTCCAGCGGAATCACAGGGATGGGTTTGCCTAGGACTTCGGCGGCACTCCAGCCAAAGATCTTTTCGTTAGCTGGATTCCACAGTTTTACCGTTTCATCCGGTGCCAAAATGCTGATTCCTACGGGAGAAGATTGAATCACCGCCTGAAGGATTTCGTTAGTTTCTTGGAGATCTGCTTGCGCCTGTTTGCGTTGCGTAACATCCTGTATTTGAGATACATAGTAGAGAGGCTGCTGATTATGATCCCGCACCAACGACACGCTCAAGTATCCCCAAAGAATATGCCCTTCTTTATGCCGATAGCGTTTTTCTAAATGAAAGTAGGGAATTTTACCAGATAGGAGCTGCTGCAAATAGTCTCGATCGAGTTGCAGCTCATCGGAGTCATAGGTGACTTCCGCAATGCTCATTCCCAACATCTCTGCTTCGGTATAGCCCAGCATTTGGCAGAAAGGCAAATTCACCTCTACCAACCGTTCGTCTAAGCCTACAATGCACATGCCAATCGCTGCGGCATCAAAGGCACTGCGAAATCGCTGCTCGCTTTGACGCATGGATTCTTCTATTTGCTTGCGCTGAGTAATATCCCGCACAATTCCCAAAGCCCCGATCGGACTGCCAAACTCGCCGATCAAAGGTGAATACTGGGCCTCAAAAAAACCTTGTCGCCCGGTTTCTGGAATCCTATAGGGTCTATCTTTGCTGTTAACCGTTTCCCCAGCGAGTGCAGCATAAAAAAACTGATCTTCCCCAATCTGCTTGAGATACGGAAAAACCTCAAAGGCAGAGCGACCAATGACATCTTGGAAGCTGACCCCGCTGATGCGCTCCATTGCTGGATTCCAAGCTGTGTAGTGGCAGTTTTGATCGATCGCAAAAATTCCATCTGCACTGCTATTAATCAACTTTTCCGAAAATTCAGCTAACTCAGCTTTTTGAATGGCGACTGCAACATGATGAGTCAGCTGTTGCAAAAAAGCGACTTCCAACCGCTGCCACTGCCTAGGACTCGAATGGTGAGCAATCAGCAATCCCCATAATTTTCTGGAGGAACTCTGATCAGCAGCATGCGAGTCGCCCACCATCTCCATCTTTCGCGTAATCGGTACGACTAGATTGGCTCTCACCTGCAACTGCTGCAAAAATTCTCGATGGCAAGACTGAACATTAGACGTAGTGACATCCTCAATGGCTCGGACTTGACCCTGAACAAAAGAGCTGATCCAGTTCCCAAAGCAGGGATCATCAAATTGCATGTCTTGCAAAGCCAGATCCGCAGTGCTGACTGACTCTACGGCGATCGTGCCGCCCCAATCAGAATTGAAACGATAAATGAGCACCCGATCGACTTGGAGTAACTCTCTGACTTGATCTACGGTGGTATTTAGAGTGCCTGCTAAGTCAGCCGATTGATAGATGCGCAGAGCGATCGCAGGCAAACGCTCCATAAACGGTGCAGGGGTATAGGGCTTTGGACTGCGAGAATAGAGGGAGACGTTGCTGAGTTGCATAAGACTAAATCAGTAACAGCGGGGAAGATTTTGAAAGCCTGAAAAACCATCAAAAAGAACGCTTAACTTTCAATTCAGCATGGAATAAGAGACCGTAAGAGGGCGCTCTTTGACTGCTTTTTGAATGGTTTTATAAATGGGTTGGTTAATCGCTTGGATATGGCTCATTGAAGCTTCAGTTTCAACGCGCAGCAGCGTGGCTTCTAGTTGGTGGCGATAGGTATCTGTAACTTGACGATCGCCTTGGAGACAATCCAGCAAAAAGGTATGAACCCGGTAATAGTGCTGTAAGCGCGATCGGTGCTGTTGGCTAAATTGCCAGTCCTCTGCTAAATTGCGATACTGCTTCAGGCAATGACGCAACTTCAGTTGCCAGTTTTGCCCTTGCTCTTGCCATTCTTCTAACAGCGTCTTGCCTAGACCTCTCAGCCAGTTTTGCCCCTGTGCTTGCCACCAATGCACCAGCGTTGTGTCAGATTGCCCGATCGGAAATTGGGATTGCAAAGCTCGAAGGGACTGCGCCAGAGTTGGTGTCAACTGAAATTGCTGATCTACTTCTAGCGATCGGTATAGCTTCAAGATTTGGGATGCAGTGGCTGTGGTTGTCAAGCTTTGTCCGACTGCTAGAATGCGCGTCAGTTCCAAGTCCAGCAGCAGATTTGGCTCTAACTCAGTCAGCAGCCGATGATCCAACCGCACAGCTAAGCTCACATCCTGATCCTGAATGAGTGAAAAATAGAAAGCTCGGACAGCCGTCGGGTGGTAGAGCAGTGGATTGGACGGGTAGGAAGACGGCTGTAAGGCAACGCTCTCAGGGGTAGCCCAGTTGAGACTTGGCCGAAGTTGCCCTTTGAGCGCACCGTCTATTTGCTGCTTTAGCGTGCTGAGTAGACCTTTGGTATCCAGCAAATTTGCCGCCAGCAAGAGCACGTTTCGCCAAACCGGATCGGCAAAGTGCTGAGACCCTGCTTGAAGTAGCGTTGGATGATTGCCTAGGGTGAGACTAGCAACAATATGTTTAGCCGTTAGATATTCTTGAAATATCAAATGAGAAAACGAGTAAATATCCCGCGCCCGTTCCACGAGTACTCCATGTTGCAAAACGATCGCCTTTAATAAGTAGGTCAACCCAATAAACCGTAAGATAGGAGGCAAGTAGCAATAGTTGAAAAGGTATGCCTGCTCCCCTAACAATCTCCTTAACTGAAGAAGAAGATCGCACCTTGCGAGAACTGAGCTATGCCAATGGCGTACC
>JACQYI010000025.1 GCA_016208305.1 Oscillatoriophycideae cyanobacterium NC_groundwater_1537_Pr4_S-0.65um_50_18
ATTGCCTCAAGGGCAACTTTGGCTTTGAACTCCGCACTGTATTGTTTTCTCTGCATTGTCACTGTCCTCTCCGTAGGTTTACGTCCCTTTGGGCAGTGATTCCACCTTAGCTAATTGTCCAGTTTTCGGGGTACATCATAAGATTTACTCATCAATAACGTGGGGACAAACATCCGCAAGCAAGCTATTGACTATACGCCAGACGAGTACGAAACCATTTTTCAGACGAATCTAACTTCAGTGTTTGAATTGTGTCGTCTCACCTATCCACTGCTGAAAACAAGTGATTACAGCAGCATTGTCAACATCGGTTCCGTCGCTGGTTTAGTCGCCATTCGGACGGGTGCTCCTTACGGCATGACTAAAGCTGCATTAGCGCAACTCACGCGCGCGCTAGCGGTTGAATGGGTGAGCGATCGCATTCGAGTTAATACCATTGCTCCTTTGTTCATTCGCACTCCACTGACAGAACCTTTATTAGAGAATTCAGAGACGTTAAATGCAGTCATCGCACAGACTCCCATGAAACGAGTTGGAGAACCTCAAGAAATTGCAGGCTTAGCTGCGTTTCTCTCTACATCTGCCGCATCTTACATTACGGGACAGTGTATCGCTGTAGATGGAGGCTTTTCAGCGTTTGGGTTTTGAGCATCTCCTGCAAAACCAACGCTCTTGACTTCAGCGATATCCTATTAGACGTGCCTTTACAAATGGACGAGCGGTCTAACGCCTCAAATCAACGGCGGCAGATAACCTCGCGCCCAGCAGCAGAACTTTCAACCGTCTGCTGCATTTGAATCGTTATGCTGTATCAATCTGAAAGCACACCTACGTACTAAAATGCACAAGGGCTGCGCGGATCGCAATGAACCACACTGCAATCGTAGCAAATAGATAGAGGTAGAACCGAAGGATGATGCGGTTGAATGTGCAATGAACAGCACTATGCAATGCCCGAAACACAACGAAGACCCACGCGGCACTTACATACACTGCATCCACCTGCTTTGTGATAAAGAGGTATAAGACAAGCGCATAAAAAATGATTGGAATCTCGAACAGATTTTTGAGATTGTCCGATGGGTTGGATACGCTTGGTGGCGAGATTTGTGCAAATGCACTTGGGATCAGATCTTTTGGGGTAAGCTTTCTGCTTGTGATAAAGCTGATACGACGGATGTACATATACACCCAGACCAGAAGTGTTAGAAACACCATCGCAAAAAAAGGACTGAAGATCGCATTTTGCATTATGTCTATCTCTCAAATTTGATGGGTCAATTGGGCGTTGGGTAATACAATGCGTGATGTAGTGTGAACAAGGCTTGAAGAAACATAGAGCAACGTGAATCCAATCAGAGGATGAAGAACCTCCAAGTGCAATGGACTTTTTAGATGAATGCTGGCAATTTGCAGTCCAAGCAACAGGGGGAGACTTGCAGAGAAATATCGTGTTTTGCGTGAGAATGGGGCAGCAAAAGCCCATCCTACCAATACTAACGAGAGTCCACTGTACCCTCGCACCAGCCAAATATGAATATTCCACCAGGAAGGATTATCGAAGTAGGCAACTCCTACTGTTAATAACTGAGCAATCAGGCAGATATTAAAGATGATGGAAGTGGCGTAAAAGCCTATCTGTGTCCAACGAGTAGGGACGCGATCGCAATCTAAAGCAGTTGTCATATTAAGTTGTTTTTGAGCCGATGAAGGTAATATTAAGCCAAGTTATTTAAGGCTTCTAGACCTCGATCGGGTACACTTCAGACCAAACTTTAACCATGACAAATCCCTTACAGCTTTTGTTTGAAACCATCAACCAGGTGAAAGATGAAACCGAACTGAGATCGTCCCTTGCCCCAAAAATTGGTGAGTATTTTATCGCCAAGCGAGTGGGGATATTTTTTTTCGACCAGCTTTTAGCCGATCCCAAGCTTCAAAAAGTGCTAAAAGTCGTGTTATCGGTTGAGCATAATCCCGTGGCACGTTACTTAGCGGAGCGCCATACACCTGTCCATGAAGGATTAGTAACATCCCCCAAGACATGGGCAATCCTGTGTCCCCGTCCCGATCATTGGCATGTGATGGCAGGACCCATCATCGATCGGGGTCAATTAGTGGGTGCCGTGGGCTGCACCCGTGACAAGTCAATGTTCGCTTTTGATACCCAAAATTTAGCTGATTTAAGTGCAATCTGTTTACATTTATCGGTTTGGACTGCAACCGTGCGATTTACACAAATCGCAACACCAAAGGAATTGCAGCAGCAACCATTGAATCCTAATTGCTTAACACCTCGTGAGTTGCAAGTTGCCGAACTAGTTGCCTTGGGGAGAACCAATGCAGAAATCGGAAATGCACTTTGGATTACGGAGAATTCTGTAAAGCAGGCTTTGAAGCGAATGTTTCGTAAGCTTGAGGTTTCGTCTCGTGCCGAAATGGTTGCAAAGCTTTACTCCATACAGCACCAGTTGCCAAGTACAGCACTATCTCCATTAATCACTCACCCGTGACCTTTAGCTTGCTCATTTACCGACCAACCAGCGGCCTAATGGTGCCCATCACCCGCCGCAGATGACCTTTGCCATCATACCAACCAACTCTCGGTGGTCGGCGTGCACGGGCGTTGTAATATAGCTGGCAATTACCGAGATAGATTGGGTTCAACGACGGCTGGAAAGCTTTCAAAATTGCGCCGCACCCAGTCCATACCCACTTCATTATTCAACTTGACCCGCTGTGGTGTATTGGCATAAATCTTATTCAAAATCTTTGCATCTTGGTCAACAACCACATCAATCAACTTCAGCAAATTCCGTTTGAGCAAATGCGCGATTGGAGAATAAGCTTTCATGTACATCAACACAAAGACACGCGATTGATGCTCGGCTTCTGGAAGATAGAAGTGACATTCCTTGAGACTCAATAGCTTATCTTCGCCATGCAACAATCCCATGAACGGAAAAAAGTTTTCTAGATGTGCCTCTAGCACCTTTGGCATCGCAAGCTGAGCAGGATTTCTTAAAATGTCGCGAAATGTAGGTCGTTTGCGGGGTTGTGACAAATACGCATGACAATGTAACCCCTCATCGATGAACTGCCTCATTTGCACTTCTTCAATCTCAAATAATTCTCGATGAGTGCCGTTTTGGTGATTGTAGTCGTGCATATTGAGTAGCAAGCTCAGAAGGTCGGTCGGAATGCTGCGTTCTCCCGTCACGCCAATGAACTCGTATTCCGTTGCAATCTCATTCATAATTGCAGGAATTGGGATTTTCGGCTCATAGCTGCCATATGACCAAATAAAATCCCCTTGGATAATTAATTCCAGAGGCTGCAAGAGCGATTTGGTCTGTTTATTCGATCCTGGTAGAACAGTGCAGCCCAAATTGTCAAATTCCAAGGCATGAAAAGGACAAGCGATCGCACTACTGCCATTAGATTGAGTCACACACCAACCCTCAGATAGCATTGCACCCATATGAGGACAAGCATTTGGCAAGGCATTAATGTTGCCACGGCTATCTTGCCAAAGAACATAATCATTACCCAACAGTGAAATTTTCATCGGCTGATTTGGCTTCAGCATGGAACGATGCGCCAAAAGCCACGGCGCGCCTTGCAATTGATTCATGATTGCTTAAATTTACTTACTAATTAATTAGTAAGTCTATCAAGTCCTTGTCTTTCCGTCAATTCAGAGATTTAATATCTTCAGTTTAGCTACCTCTTTGCTACGATGGAAAAGCAAAAATTTAATTAGAATGCAGTGGTTCGACCCAGTAAACGAGACGCAAAATCCGTCCACGCTGTTCGTGATGCCCAGATAACACAGCAGCGAATTTTGGATGCCGCAGAGCAAGAATTTTCACGGCATGGCTTAAATGGCGCACGGCTGAGTGCAATTGCGGATCTCGCTCAAGTCACAACTGCATCACTTCACTACTACTTTGAGAATAAGGAAAACTTGTACAAGGCAGTTCTACAACGCCCAATCGATGAAGTCCAATCCATGCTTGGACAGTTGAATTTTGACGGTTTATCTCCTGAAGAAGCCCTGAAGCAAATCATTCGGATCGCGATCGCAAACGAGGCTAAAAATCCGCAACGACAAATGCTGTGGTTTCAAGAAGCAAGCCAAAATCAAGGAATTTACTTCAAAGAGTGTAATGTTTTGAGCTTGCATGAGCATTTATTCAAGATTCTAGAGCAAGGTATGGCGGAAGGATATTTTCGCCCTCTCAAACCGTTTTTGGCTCTAACTCATATCTTGAGTGTTTGCCTGTTCTACTTTACTGTGCATGAAAATTGGAAACATCTTACACCAGATGTTGACCGCCTGAGTCCAGAAATGATTGAAGAACACATAGAAGAGGCAACCTCATTTATTTTGGCAGGTGTAAGGCAAGGCACTTCTAATTCATGACTCAAACGAATCCTGAACATCAACAAATCAGCTTTAGGTTGCTGCCCCAGCCCAGAAATGAAGCTACATAACTATTAGTAGACAGAACTTTTCCTTCTGAGATCCCAAATTGGGCGGATAGGCAGAATGATTCAGCCTAAGATCCCAAAGGGATTGGTGAAATCTCCAACAGGAACCAGCATTACCGGATAGTCTGGTTGCTTTAAATGCATCTTGATCCCAGAACTGGGAATCGCTTTAACCGCTTCTCTCCAATATTTAAGATTGAATTGGATATCCAATGTCACATCTGTAGGGACATGAGCATTAATCGTTTCATCTCCCTACCAAACTCCCGCTCGATTGCCCTACGGACACGCTACGCGATCGCAAGATGAATCTATTGGGTCGCTCCATCAAAGCGAAACTGAATTCCTCTTTTCAAAGTGCGCTTAGTTTCGTCCAGTTTCATCCGTGCTAATCGCGTACAGCACCCCTTGCAATCCTTCTCCAAAGGATTACGATCCCATAATTCTCTTTAGAAGCGCCAGCTTATCTTTATAGGGAGCATAGCGCCAGGGCAAATCGAGCCAAAAGGGTTTAGACAGAACGCTTTTGAAATGAGAGAAAGTGTCAAACCCAGCTTTGCCGTGGTAGCTGCCCATGCCGCTATCGCCTACTCCGCCAAAAGGCAGCGTCGAAGGGGCAATCTGCATGATCGTGTCATTAATACAGACTCCACCCGATGAGGTCTGCTGCAAAACCTGCTGCTGTACCTGCGGATTTTTGGAGAAGACATAGAGCGCCAGAGGTTTAGGTCGGGCGTTGATCTGGGCGATCGCCTCTTCCAAGTTTTCATAGTCGAGCAGGGGCAAAATGGGACCAAAAATCTCGTCTTGCATGACGCGATCGTCCCAGCTCACGTCCTCTAGCACCGTGGGAGCAATGTATTTTTCAGCGGCGATCGTTTCTCCACCAATCACGACCTTGCCGTCCTGCAAGAGGCCTGTGAGGCGATCGAACTGCTTGGCGTTGATGATGCGGGCATAGTCAGGGCTAACCGCCGGATTGTCGCCATAGAATTCTTGCAGGGTGGTTTTCATTGCCTCCAGCAATGCCGATTTAATCCGGCGATCGACCAGCAGGTAATCCGGCGCAACGCAGGTCTGTCCGGCATTGATAAACTTGCCCCAAACGATCCGCTTAGCGGTATGTTCCAAATGAATGTCGGCATCGACAATGCAAGGACTTTTGCCACCCAGTTCTAACGTTACCGGAGTCAGGTGCTGTGCTGCGGCCTGCATAACAATTTTGCCGATCGCCGTACCGCCCGTAAAAAAGATATGGTCAAACTTTTCAGCCAAAACGGCTTGGCTGACCTCGATGCCGCCCTCTACCACTGCAACATAGGCCGGGTCAAAGATTTTTTGGATCAGATTGGCAATGACGCGAGAGGTGGCAGGGGCTAATTCCGAAGGCTTGAGCAGAGCGCAGTTTCCAGCCGCGATCGCTGCCACCAAAGGCGAAATCATGAGCTGAAACGGATAGTTCCAGGGAGAAATAATCAGCGCCACGCCCAACGGCTCTGGATAGATTTTGGCTTGGGCAGGTAACTGCTCTAGAGAGAGCGCAACGGACTTTGGCTTTGCCCAAGCGCGCAAATGCTTGAGGACAAAATTAATTTCCTGAATAACGCCCACCTCAGTCATGTAGGCTTCAACGCTGGGCTTGTTGAGGTCAGCATGCACAGCCGCCATCACCTCATCCTGGCAATCTTTGATCGCTTGCTTGAGTTTGTTGAGCTGGGCTATGCGAAACTCAATATCCTTAGTCTTTCCAGTCGCAAAAAACGATCGCTGCTGCTGCACCAAATAGGTGACGCGATCGCGGATATTCTCGCTAGGGTTCTCAATCGCTGCTTGCACCATCCTAATAAATCCTCCCGACAGATTTTCTCTAGCGCCCTTCTAGATCTTTACAGCAATAAATCCTTTTCGGAAATTATGGGCATCTAATTAGGCATCTAAGATTTTGGTAAGAAGGGCGCAGATTTTGGTAAGAAGGGCGCAGAGCGCTTTACACAGAATTTTCCCACTTGAACCGCAATTAGGAGCCAGCGACTTGATTCAGTGCTTCAGGAGTCATGGGCTGCGCGGTCAGAAAATAGACGGTTCCCTGCTGAGTCGAAATTAAGTTGAGGTAGTAGGGCGTTTCGTCGGGCTTCGAGACTCGATAAATCCGTCGTCCGGTGTCATTGTCCAGCGGTACCTCTTCCAGAGAATAGCCCTGCGTTTGCAGAGTCTCACGAAGATTTGTCGCCAGCGATCGCCATTGGGTATTTGAGGTTTGCCAGCAGCTTTCTGAACTATGACATCCCACCTGTGCGCCTTCCACTTGAGGAAAACTGCTCCAGGGTTGGGACGGAGTGGGGGTGGGAGTAGGCGTGGGGGTGGGAGTAGGCGTGAGAGTAGGAGTAGGCGTGGGGGTGGGAGTAGGCGTGGGTGATGACGCTGGGCTAGGCAGACTGGATTGGGTCACAATCGGCTGAGTGACAGGCGGCGGCTGAATTATAGAGCTAGGAGCGGCCATCACCGGGGTAGGGAGCGGTGGCGGCGCTTGGGGTATGGCCTGGGGGACTGGCTGGGGTACGGCCTGAGCCAAAGGGATCTCCGTCAGCGGAATCTCTACGGTTTCTGCGACTTGCACAGGCTGAGGGGGTTTTGCATCCGGAAAAATCGGCAAAGAAAGCGCTAATCCATGTAGCCCCAAAGCGACCCAAAGCCAAGGGCTAGGAATTTTTGATAAAACTTGCCAGAGAACCTTTACCTGCATCACTTTACCTGGATCATCACTTTACCGAGATCTGAAACTGCGATCGCGTGCCTGATTCACACAACGACTACCCAAACAACTGCGACAGATATTTCGCCACACCCCAAACTATCCCAGCTCCCAAAAACCATCAGTTTTGGAGTTTGCCGTCGGGTAAGATTGCCCCCTTCAGAAGAGTGCCCTTCATCTCGGCTCCGGTGAGATTCGCACCACTCAAATCGCTGTTGGTCAAGTCAGCACCGCTCAAGTTGGCATTGCTCAAATCCGCATTTCGCAAAAAAGCCCCCTTGAGATTGGCTCCTGTCAAATTGGCACCTTGCAACTGGGCGGAGGCAAGGCCAGCCTTTTCCAAGTTGGCATTAGTGAGGTTCGCCCCACTCAGATTGGCGCTATCGAGCAGGGCGCTGCTGAGATTGGCTCCCGTCAGATTGGCATCCTTCAGCACAGCACGATTGAGCACACCCTGAGCCAAATCTGCCTGACTCAAATCTTTCCCTGTCAGATCGCAGTCCGCACATTTTTTAGTTTCCAATAGCTGAGCTTGAGGAGCAGGTTTTGTACAGCTCCAAGTTGTGGCTGCAAGCAGGAAGAGGAAACAAACGGTTACAGGTTTAATGGCTGGATTCATCACAAGTTTAGGCATCCACTTAGACATCAACTTAGGCATCAATTTGGGCATAGCTTGAGTCACAGATTGGGTCATGGTTTTAACTGAAGAGGTTTAATTAAAAGAACGGCGGGTTTGCTGAATTTGCCAAGTTAGTAGCGCGATCGGAATTAGACCTGCCAGAACGATCGCCATTGCTGGAATCGCCGCTTCTGCTAAGCGCTCGTCGGAGGCTAGACGGTAGACGCGAATCGCAAGGGTATCAAAGTTAAACGGACGGACAATGAGCGTGGCTGGAAGTTCTTTCATCACATCCACAAAGACCAGCAACACTGCGGTTAAGAGTCCACCAGACATGAGGGGCGCATGCACTTTCACTAACGTTTGGGCAGGACTACACCCCAACGATCGCGCCGCTTCATCCAGGCTAGGCTTGACTCGACCCAAACTCGATTCGACCGTGCCAAACGACACCGCCAAAAACCGCACCAGATAGGCAAACACCAGAGCTGCGATCGTGCCACTCAGCAGCAGCCCTGTCGAAACATTGAAGGTAGACTGCATCCACCGATCGATCGCATTGTCAAACTGCCCCACGGGCACCAGCACCCCAACAGCAATCACCGACCCTGGAATCGCATAGCCCATTGCTGCGAAGCGCACAGCAAAATTCATGCCTCGGCTAGGATAGAGCCGTAAGCCATAGGCCATCAGCAGGGCGATCGCCACCCCCAGTCCTGCCGTTAAGCCCGCCAGGATCAAGCTGTGTTGAGCAAAGCCCCAGAAAGCTTGGGTCGTCGCTCCAGTCTGTTTAGACAGGCTGTTCAAAGACAAATTCAGCAGCACCGACATGGGCAATGCAAACCCCAACAGAATCGGCAGGGCACAGGCCATCTGAGCGATCGCCCCGCTCACGCCTCGCAGCCTATACCGAGGAAAAGGTTGCCGACTGTTGGTTTGATAATATTTCGCCCGTTGACGAAACCAGCGCTCGACCGCCAGCAGAGCAAAAATAAATAGCAGCAAACAGGCCGCCAACTGACAGGCCGCGCCGCGATCGCCCAAAGCAAACCAGGTGCGATAGATTCCGGTAGTAAAGGTGCCCACGCCAAAAAATTCTACGGTACCGAAGTCGCTTAAGGTTTCCATTAGCGCTAGGGCAGTCCCTGCGGCGATTGCCGGACGTGCCAGCGGTAAAACCACCTTCAAGAAACTGCGCCAAGGGCTATAGCCCAACGATCGGCTGGCCTCTAGCATGTGAACAGATTGTTCTAAAAACGCTACCCGTGCCAGCAGGTAAACATAGGGGTACAAAACTAGCGTCAGCATGGCGATCGCACCACCCAGCGATCGAATATTGGGAAACCAATAGTCTGCTAGAGTCTGCCAACCCATCACCGCTCTCAATCCAGACTGAACAGGCCCATAAAACTCCAGAATCTCAGTATAGACATAGGCCAGGATATAGGCAGGAGCGGCCAGCGGCAGCAGCAACAGCCATTCAAAGATGCGGCGGCCAGGAAAACTGCACAGCGTCACCAGCGCTGCGGTACTCACCCCGATCGCCATCACCCCACAGCCAACCCCCACCATCAACCCCACCGAGTTGAGGATGTAAGTCGAGAGCACAGTCGTCGCCAAATGCTGCCAGACTGCACTCGGTCTGCCTACCCAATGGCTGAGCACAAACATCACCGGAACCGAGAGAAGCAGGGCGATCGCACCTACCACCAGCATCCAAATTCCAGGGGCAGCCTGCTGTATCCAGAGTGGGTTATTCTGAAGTTGTGTAGGCTTTGCAAACGTTTTCAACATCACTATTTTGTATATTCCAATGTAATATTTTGGTTTTTATCTATTCATCGACTCGTTATTATTTTTTGTAGCCAGCGTCCTAAAGTATGAATAATTCTGCTATTCTGAAGCTCGACAACGTCACCCATCAGTTCCCCAATTCATCCACTCCAACGGTTTCACACGTAACACTGACCCTGCATCAAGGCGATATTCTGGCGCTTTTAGGCCCTTCGGGTTGCGGCAAAACTACCTTACTTCGCTTAATTGCTGGCTTTGAACAACCTCAATCTGGGTCGATTGACCTATCCGGGCAAAGAGTGGCCGGATTGGGTCTTGCCACGCCGCCCGAAAAACGGAATATCGGCATGGTGTTTCAGGACTATGCGCTGTTTCCCCATCTCACCGTTGCCCATAATATCGCCTTTGGCCTCCAGCAACGGGGCAGCCATTCCTCCAAAGAAAAATCGCTCCGCGTCACTGAAGCCTTGGCTCTAGTGGGGTTAAAGGGCATGGGCGATCGCTACCCCCACGAGCTGTCAGGTGGACAGCAGCAGCGCGTTGCCTTGGCTCGCGCCCTTGCCCCCCGACCAACGCTCCTGTTGCTGGATGAACCGCTTAGCAACCTAGATGTGCAGGTGCGGCTGCGGCTGCGGCAGGAAGTCCGAGACATTCTCAAAGCCACGGGCACCTCTGGCGTTTTTGTCACCCATGATCAGGAAGAGGCTTTGGCGATCGCTGACCAAGTTGCCGTTGTGCGCCAGGGGCATCTAGAGCAGTGGGGCACCCCAGAGGCGATCTACCGCCAGCCCAACTCTCGGTTTGTGGCTGAGTTTGTCACTCAGGCCAATTTTCTGCCCGCTTTGAAGCAGAAAGAAGTTTGGCATACCGAGATTGGACAATTTGCTGCGGTTCAAAGCTGCGGATCTGTTGAGGGCACAGGGGCCTTGATGATTCGGCAGGAAGACCTGAAGCTAGAACCTGATCCAGATGGAACCGTCGTTGTGCGCGATCGTCAATTTCTGGGGCGAGAATATTGCTATCGTCTACAGACCGCCTCTGGTTATTCGCTGCAAGCACGAACATCCGATAGCGTTGGCATTGGGGAAACGGTTCGCTGTCATGTGCTCAGTCAGCCGCTGCAAATTTTTCCCCCTACTTCCAGCCTGCCCGATCCATCAGTCGAGTTGCCTCTGCACTCAGTTCGCCCACCTGACTCAATTTCACAGGATCGTACTTAAATTCGCCATAACCTTGCAGCACCGGGTCGAGGGGCGTTCCCTTGACAACCGGGTACTCACTGTTGCCGCCTGCAAAAATGGCTTGTGCCTCTGGGCTGACCAAGTGCTCAAGAAATAGCTGGGCACCCGCCTTGTTTTTAGAAGTTTTGACGACGCCACCCCCGCTGACGTTGATGTGCGTGCCCCGATCGCGCTGGTTGGGGAAAAACACGCCCACTTTGTCTGCGACTGCTTTTTCGGCGGGGTCAGAAGACTTGGCAAGTCGGGCAAGGTAGTAAGTATTGACGATCGCCAGATCGCCGACTCCGGCGGCAACAGCCTGAATTTGGGGCGTATCTCCCCCTTCAGGCGGACGGGCAAAGTTGGCCACCACCCCTTTGGCCCAAGCTTCGGTATCGGCTGCCCCATGCGCTGCCATCATCGAGGCTACCCAAGATTGGTTGTAGACATTAGTAGAAGAGCGAATTAAGAGCTTACCCTTCCACTTGGCTTCTGCCAGATCTTCGTAGGTCGATAGATCGGCTGGGTTAACACGGTCTTTGCTGTAGACGATCACCCGCAGCCGACTGGAAAAACCAAACCATTGGTTGTCAACATCCCGCAGCGGATCAGGAATTGCGGATTGCAGCGTCGGGGAATTGATTGGCTCCAGTAATCCTTCCTGCTTGGCGCGCCAAAGCCGACCCACATCAACCGTCAAAAATACATCTGCCGGACTGTTAGCCCCCTCGCTCTTAAGCCGTTCGATCAGGGGATCGGCCTCAGCTTCAATCAGGTTCACTTTCAAGCCAGTTTTTCGCATGAAGCTGTCATACAGCTCCTGATCGGTGTCGTAATGACGAGAGGAATAGAGATTGATTGCGCCCGTTTGCGCAGAAGCTCTGTAGCTGACTCCACCTGCGACCACTGCTGCCATTGCCGATCCGGTGGCAAGAAAGACTCGCCTAGAGATCTTGCTCATTTTTGATGGACTCCCCTATCTATGTGAGTACGGTTCGTGAAATTTCAACAATTCACAGTAATCTACCCTACCATTAATGAGAACTGATCTTAACAAGATATTCTTTTTACCTCAGCTTTCCACTTTTATTCTTAAGAAGTTTGCCCAGCGCTCTCCTCAACGCTGCGGTTTAGCATGAGGTAGCATTTTTACAGCGTCTCTCCGAAATTGCCGATACTCTATTTGTAGTAGACCCCACAGGTGCATCTTGATACGGATAGGGTCGGTTAACAGGACTAACTGACACGGTTAACTGAGACAGTCTGCCGGGTCGGCCACAAGTATTTGCTACAAATATTTGCCACAAGTATTTGAACGATCGATCGAACCCAAATCTTTCAGCCCGCAAGCCTTGCCGCCCCTTATGATTCTCCTATTCATTTTCAGGGAATCCTTAAACGTACCTACTGTCAGAAGGAGCCAACATGAAGCACTTTGCAGTGTTGATTGCGCTATTGCGCGATCGCAAAACTTTTCTAGAAGAAATTCGTCGGGGCATTAAAGTTGAAAGCAAAATCGCCTCGCTCTTAATTGCAAGTTCTGTTTTTTTTGCTATCTACGGAGCCATTATTGGCGCATCTAGCACTTGGCTCCAGGTGATTTCATCTGCTATTAAGCTACCCGCTTTATACTTAATTACCCTCAGCATTTGTCTGCCAACACTATTCTTTTTTGATATTTTGTTTGGCTCTGCTCTTAGCTTTAGTCAATACGCGGCCTTAAGCCTCATCACAGTTTCAGTGATTAGCGTTTTGCTCTTTAGCTTTGCCCCTATTACGCTATTTTTTCTCATTTCAATTCACGACTATACTTTTTTCCTCCTGCTGAACGTCGCTATCTTTGCGCTGACAGGTTTAGTCGGAATTCGTCTGTTTTATGCAGGCATGCGATCGATCTCTCGGAGCAAGGAACCAAGGCTGCAAGATCGGGAGTTCAGCCCCTCAGAATCTAGGTCATCAGAATCTAGGTCATCAGAATCTAGAGAGCTAGCCTTGAATGAAACCTCTTTCAAAGCAGCCTCTTCAGCCGAGGACTTTATGCCGATCGCAGAAGCAGGGCTAACTCGCTCCACGGCATCTACCGAGTTTCAGCCGATCGATCGTTCCCTGGTTGCTAAAGAAGACGGACTGCAAAAAACGCGTATTCGTCTGCTGAAGTTTTGGTTACTTCTTTATGCGTTGGTGGGGAGTCAGTTAGGTTGGACGTTGCGACCTTTCTTTGGTGCGCCAGGTGAACCCTTTCAGCTTTTCCGCACCATCGAAGGCAATTTCTATGCTCAGGTTTGGCGATCGATCTTGACGCTCCTGGGATTGAATTAAAGTAAGCAAATAGGCTGGCGATCGCCCATGCAACCTGATTTAGAAACGCTGCGAATTATGCCCAGCGAACTGGAGCATTTAACGGGTCTAGAAATCAGCGATACCTTTATGGGTCGAGTCTATCGACCTTCTGCCTTAAGCGATCCCAAACGCCTCCGATCGCTTTTGTTGACCGAAGTGTTGACGCTAGGCATCATTCTCATTTTCTGTTTTCCCATCAGTCTAATCATCGGTCGTGGGCTAGGCGTTTTGACCGAAGCTCCCAGCAGCACTCTGCCCTTTGTCGGGGTGACTGTTGGGGCAGCGATTCTTCTCTTTGTGGGCTGGAATCTTTACATGAGAGCCAAGGGCAAACAGCTCAAGCCACTGGCTCATTTGCTTGATGAAGTGGATAAGCATAATGAGATCATTCAAGCCGTTCATATTATTGATGAGCTGAGTTCGGTACAGCGATCGCATCTAGCCATGCCTGGGATGGAAGTGATCGATCGCGAAGAGATTTTCACGGCTTTGAGCGCAACACGCGCCAGCTTAATTGCGGCTCTGATGACAGAACGTGTCCTGAGAAAACATCAGCGGTTTGTGGCGCGACGGCAGGAGCTATTTTCTAATATTGAAAATCAGTTGGCCACGTTACAAAATTTGCAGATCAATCATCAAGCTAACGAATATGGACAGCTTTTGAATGAAGCCTTACGGATTGGGATGAGCGTTCGGCAAGAATTAGATCAATGGGAGCGTCGTTAGGATCATGAATTGATTCATGATTTACACAGGAATCTGCACAGGAATAAGTTGACTCATATCTTGCCATAGAGTGTGGTGCGCGTCGCACTCTATGGCGGGTTTCGGCAGCGCTTCAGGCTACTAAAACCCGCAAGTTGCGAAAGGTGCAAGATATGAGCTAAACAGCTTTTTGCAAGGGCTTTTTGCCAGAACTTTTGAGAGAAACCTAACGGGCTAGGGCGTTACTTCTAGCTCTGTCACCTTGCCCTCTGCCTCTAGAGTAGTTAGGGAAGGCTGCATATCCGCCGCATTGCCGACCACCAAAGTAACCAACTGATTGGGTTTAAGGTTGGTTTGAGCCGCCCGTTGGATATCAGCGATCGTCATAGCCTCTACAGCTTTTTGATAGCGGAAGATAAAATCTGGCGGATAGCCATAGTACTCGTAGTTCATGAATCGCCCCAGAGTCTGGGAAGGGGTGGCAAACCGAAAGATGAAGGCGTTTAAGACAGAATCTTTGGCGCGGGTTAGCTCTGCCTCCGTGATGGGGCGATCGCGAACTTTCTCAATTTCTGCCAGCGTGGATTGGATAAAGGGGACGGTGGTGGACGATCGGGTTTGGCCGCCTGCCACAAAGGTGCCTGGAAAGTCGAACTGCGGCGACCAATAGGCATAAACGCTATAGGCTAGCGCTTGTCGCGATCGCACCGTGTTGACCAACCTGCCACCCAAACCATTCATCACTTCATTCAGGATAGAAAGGGCGGCATAGTCAGGGTCATCGAGCTTACCACCCAAGTGACCGATTAGAACACTGCTCTGCGTGAGTTGCGGTTGATTCACAAGAAACACGCCGCCCGACTGTGCCTGAGCGATCGTGCTGAGGTCAGGTGGGGCAGCAGGAGCAGCTTTGTCCGGCTGACCGCCATCGGCTAGATTGCCGTCTTTCCAATCTCCCAGCTTGGCGGTAATGAGCGATTTCATGTTGGCGCTGTCAAAATCACCCACGATACCCAACAAAATATTGTGGGGTTGAAAATATTGCTGATAGAAGCTCAGCACATCCCGGCGAGAAATGTTTTCCAGCGTGGCATATTCCACAGTGCGGGCGTAGGGACTTTCGGCTCCATAAATCAGCTTTTGAAACTCTCGTCCGGCAATTTCCTCAGGGTTGTCATTCCGGCGGGCGATTGCTCCCTGAATCTGGGTTTTAGCCAAGTCAATTTTGTCTTGCGGGAAAGCAGGCTGCCGCAGTACTTCTGTAAATAGACCCCAGACTTCGTCTAGATCTTCGGTAAGAGCAATAAAGCTGGCCACGCCAGAAGTAGTGTTAATGCCCGTTTCTACAGAGGCAGCGCGCTGCTCTAAAGCCAGGTTTAGCGCTTCGGCAGGGTGGCTCTTTGTGCCACCGCTACGCATCACATTTCCCACAATGCTGGCCAACCCTACTTTGTCTAAAGGCTCTAGGCGTTCTCCTGTGTTGATCAGAGCCGAGCCGCCAATCAGCGGTAGCTCATGATCTTCTAACAAAAACACCTTAATGCCGTTCGCTAATTCAAACCGAGTGAAGCTAGGAATTTTCAGCTCTGGCGCAGGAGGCAACTGCAAATCTGTATAGTGGCGGGGGGTCAAGGCTAAGGCGGGCGATCGCCCCCCGATAACGATCGCCAAGGTCAGCAGCACAATGAATCCATACTTCAGCAGTTTCTGACCCAGGCTCCAACCCAGATCCCAACCCAAATCCCAACCCAGTTTCCGACGACGATGCATAGGGCAAATTTCCAGCGTATGGCGTTTTAGTAATGCAGTTTAGAAATGGAACAGTAGGGTTCAGACAGAATTTTTCCTAACGACAAAATCTTGTCTAATTTATAGGCAACAATTTCCCTACGGTTAAGTTTTTGGGCTGAAACAAATCTTGCGCGACCCGCTGCACATCTTCTGCGGTCACAGCCTCGATCGCTTTGAGTTGACCATACAGATTGCGCCAGCTTCCCGTTTTAGCTTCATATTCTGGCAGCAGACTGGCCATACCTTCGTTAGAAGCCAGTGTTTGCAACAGTCCCGCCCGCGCCTGAGTTTTGATTCGATCGAGTTCTTCGGCAGAGACAGGAGTAGTTTTGAGTCGCGTCATTTCAGCATCCAGCGCAGTGGCCACTTGCTCAACACTAGACCCAGGCGCAGTTAGCGCATAGATCAACATCAGATTCGGGTAGCGATCGCCTGGAAATCCATCTGAAGCTTCGACCGTAAGCGCCAGATTTTTCTCGACTAGAGCTTGATACAGGCGAGCGGTACGTCCACCTGTCAGCAGGCCGCTAATAATTTGATACACCGCATGATCAGGATGGTTAATGCCGGGGCTGCGATAGCCTTCTAGGTACCAAGGTTCGGTAGGCAGCCGCAGAATAATTTCTTGGGGTTCGGTTTGGGCTGAAGTTACCATCTCAAGATCGGGGGCTGGCGATTGCGTCTTAAACCTGCTGAAATAAGTCTGTGCCAATCGCTCAACTTCAACAGGGTTCACATCTCCGACGATCGCCATGACGATGTGATTGGGGGTGTAATAGCTTTGGTAGAACCGCTGGATGTCTTGACGGGTGAGGCTGCGAATATCTGCCTCAGAGCCAATCACCGGACGTCCGTAGGGGTTGTCTGGCAGTGCCACCTCCAAAAATTGCTCTACCATTTTGCCGATCGGTGAGTTATCCGTCCGCATTCGCCGTTCTTCTAAAATGACTTCTTTCTCTTCATAGAACTCGCGAAAGACGGGGTCTAGAAATCGCTCCGACTCCAGAGACATCCAAAGCTCTAGCTTATTGGATGGGAAACTGTAAAAATAGCGCGTCGCATCAGCCGAAGTGGTCGCATTTAAACCAACGCCACCCGATTGCTCGACAATTTGCCCAAACTCGTTTTGCTTGACATAGCCAGCAGCCTTAGCCTGGGCTTGCTCAAATTCTTGCTGAAGCTTTGCCATATTGCCCGCTTGCACTAAGCCTGGAGCCGCTGAGCCTGGAGATCCTGAGCCTGGAGATGCACTTCGTGATTCCGGGCGTTGTGGATTAGATACAGCCTGCATCTGCTCGGTGAGGCGATCGAGGCGATCGAGCCAAGGTTTTTCGGCTCGGTAGTTTGTCGTGCCAATCCGCGATGTTCCCTTAAAGGCAAGATGCTCTAAAAAATGTGCCGCACCTGTTTTTCCCGGTTCTTCGTAGGCAGAACCAATGTTGACATAGGTCATGAAAGACACGATGGGCGCTTGGTGTCGCTCCATCACAATGAATTTCATGCCGTTGTCTAGCGTAAATTCCGTTGTGCGACTTTCGACGCGATCGATATAAGGCTGCGAGCTACTCTCATAAGCCCAGCTTGGGGGTACGGCGCTGGTGAGTAGCAGAATGAACAGCAGAAAAAAACAAGCAAGTCGAGTGTAACGCATGAATATATTCAAAGCCATTTTCGAATCTTGGCACTGTATCTCAGCACCGTATCTCAGCATAGAGACGTTTGTGCATCCTCCACTGGCGTGATGCCTCATCCGTCGGGTAAATATCAGCCGCCAGCAAGCTAAAATACACAGACTGTAAAAT
The DNA here is from genome assembly GCA_016208305.1 of Oscillatoriophycideae cyanobacterium NC_groundwater_1537_Pr4_S-0.65um_50_18. Classification (GTDB taxonomy): domain Bacteria; phylum Cyanobacteriota; class Cyanobacteriia; order Elainellales; family Elainellaceae; genus Drouetiella. The sequence continues at coordinate 17,518 of JACQYI010000025.1, forward strand.
ACCCTGATTGACTAAAACAAAGCTTGCAAGTCCGATCGCCACAGGGTTACTGCGATAGTCACTCAAGCTGTAGGGGGGTTGCGCGTTCTACTGAGTCGATGCAGCTAGATACCTTGAAACCCGGATCTGATCTTCCTAGCCTTTATCTTGCAATGAAACGATATCTGTGTGGTTATCTCACAATTATTGCCTTGTCTCTGGCAGGTTGCACAGAATTGCGATCGCCTCAGGAGATGGACAAACCCCTAAAGGTTGTCGTGCTGGATGACAAGTTGAAGATCATTGCAGGCCAAACGGTTTATGTCCCCATCTATTCTCATATCTATACGGGAGAACGCAGTCGAACCTGGGATCTTACCGCCACTGTCAGTATTCGCAATACCGATCTGACCCACCCTATCATCGTTGCTTCAGTCAGCTATTACGGCACTAACGGCACTCTAATCCGCAAATATTTAGAGCAACCCGTAGAGCTAAATCCGTTAGCGGCAACCGACTTTGTGGTCGATCAAGCCGATGCCAGCGGTGGAGTCGGAGCAGCTTTTATTGTGGAATGGGTAGCGCAAGAGCAGGTTTCTGTGCCCGTGATTGAGGCAGTCATGATCAATACTGTGGGAAACCAGGGCATCTCTTTTGTCAGTCCTGGGCGCGTGATCAAAAGCCAAGGCGAGAGCGATTTAGTTAAGTAGTTTTTGAGAGGATAATTTTATCGATTGCCGATAAAATTATCCTCCACGCCCTATCTCCAGAGCTGGAAAGCAGATTAGCCTACCAATTCCTTAACCTTTGCCATAATGCCATCTGGATCAAGCCCCTGGTAAGGGAACTGCTCCCATAGGCCACCACAGCCTTCTTTATGGGTTCCCAGATAGGCAAATTTGGGGGTGTAGCCGCGCTCTAGCAACCAGGAGCCAAAGCGGCTGCCCAAGCCAGTTTTGCGGTTAAAGGATTCTGCCGTCAGGACAAAGGGGGCTTTGCCAATCTTCGCCATCATCTCTTCATCCACCACATTTAACGTGGGCTTGTTGATTAAGCCCACGTCAATGCCCTGCTGCTTCAGTCGCTCAACGGCATCCAAGGCGCGATACAGGGTTTCGCCAAAGGTAACGATGTATCCGGCAGTGCCTTCTCGCACCACCTCATCTTTGCCGGGGGCAAATTGGTAGTCGCCGCCATACAGATCGTTGCCACTCGCATCCAGAATGTTAGGGGTCGTCGAGCGGGTAGAAAAGATAAACCGCAGACCCGGATCGTTGAAAACAGCTTTGACACAAGCCGTCATCTGAGCTGCATCCGCCGGGAAATAGAGTCGGGTCGCGTACCCATCGTCTAGCCCGTTGTCGGCAAACATGTTGTTGATGCCGAAGTGGCAGGTGTTGTCTGCCATGTCATCGATGCCGGAATGGGAAAAATGGCAAAGCAGATTGGAATAGTTGAGCCGCGCCATCGTGATTTCGGAAATACACATTTCCAGGAAGGCACTAAATGTGGCAAAAATGCCCTGCTTACCTTGCTCCATGCCAAAGCCTGCCGCTGCTGAGATATTGCCCCGCTCCATAATGCCAGAGCTAATAAAAATCTCAGGGTAGGCCGCATGGATTTTGTTTAGACCACAGGAACCTTCGAGATCGCTGTCAATGCAGACCACCTTAGCCTTGCGCTCCTCAGCCGTCATGCCATCCAGAATAGAGACAACGGCTTGACCAAACACATTGCGATTCGAGCCACGATTGCTCCCAGAACCGAGATAGGTATATTCGTGCTTGTTCTTAGGAATTCCCTTCAGAACGGCAACGGCTTCGGGGTAGCCACGCTTTTCTAGATAAGCGATCGCCTTATCTAGCGAAATCACGTCATGCCCATGAGTAGAGCCTTCTAGCCCCTCAATACCCACACACATTTTGCGCTTGTTGACCAAAGCGATCGGCCCCGGTGTCGTCACAGCCGCACACATCCGCCGATATAGATCGTCAATGTCTTCGCCATCGCCTTCATTAACGCTCAAGCCGTGTCCGGTGAGGGTTTGAGTCACGGTGTACCCCGGCATGTAGTCAGAAGGGTGTCCGGCGATCGTCACATCGTTATCGTCAATCAACAGTTTGACGTTGAGGTTGTGAGAGACGGCCAGACGAGCCGCTTCGGCATCGTCACCCTCTTGCTGAGAGCCGTCTGAACCCAGACAAACCAAGACCTTATCGGGATTGGCTAAAGCAACACCATTGACGTAAGGCCACATATGCCCCAACCGCCCTGAGCTAAATTTGACTCCGGGAGTTAGTCCCAGTTCAGGATGCCCTGGCAAGCCAGAATGGGCTTCACGATAGTGCAACAGCTTTTCGGCTGGCAATTCGCCATGTAGCACCGCCATCAGGTATTGCGTGCCCACACGATGTCCCGCTTCATCAAAAAAGATGGGGACAAATTTGTCAGGTGCGCCTCGAAAGAAAGCATCCAAGATCACCACTTCTGGCACGGTATCGTAGGGGCCACCCGTGTGTCCGCCGACGCCTCTAGCAGCTCCGGTTGCGGTGAAAAAGACGATCGCATCTCGGCAAAGCTGAATATTGGCCTTCAGCGCCTCGCGATCGTTGGGGGTGAGGGTGGGCTGAGTCGGGTCGAGCGCTAGGGGTTTATAGGCTTTCAGATCGATCGGAAAGCTGTCAGTAGTCATGGCTTGAAGTCCTGGGTTGAGCTGTGCGAGGAAATTGACAATGCGATTTCGGCAATATTGGGTTGATCCAACTTAGCCGCTAGTAATGACCTTACTACACTGCCAGTCTCCTCAAAGCCAGTCTACTCAAACCGAGGCTGAAAATTAGCGCCCTCTTGCGACAGAAAATGGCTCAATTCCAACTCCTAAGGCCGCATACAGCCTAGATCAATCCAGCAAATGCTCACGCGGGTCAAACGCTTCAATCTGACGGAGCTTCTCATACAGCTCTCGCTCCTGCGGCGTTAAATCTTTGGGCGTCACAATCTGAATCTCTACAATCTGATCGCCCCGATCGTCCTCTGTAGGATAGCCCTTGCCCCCTAGCCGCAGCCTTTGACCCGATCGCACTCCCGCCGGAATCATCATCTTCACCAGACCATCCAATGTGGGAATCTCGATCGCCCCGCCCAAGACAGCCTCGGTCGGCGTCACGGGAATTTGGCAAAAAATATCAAATCCCTCAAGCCGAAAGAACGGATGCGGCGGCACATCGATCGTCAGATATAAATCCCCGCCCGCTATTCCCTGCCCTTTCAAGCGAATTCGCTGACCGCTGAGCATTCCAGGCGGCATATTCACCTCTAGCGATCGCCCATCCTCTAGACGCACTCGCTCTCGCCCCCCGGTATAGGCTTTGTCTATGGGCACCGTCAGCCGCGCTTCGGCATTGCGCGGACTAGGGCGTGACACGGTATAGGCCGTCTTTGTTGTTTTAGGACGGTAAACCTCTTCATCTGTAGGAATGGTAGATCCGGCGGCTTGCCGACTCAAAAGCTGATCGACAAAGGAGTTAAAGTCGCGGTATTGGCCAAAATCAGCTTCATCTTCGCCACGGCCATTGCGGCTACCCCAGGCTTTAGCGCGTGAGGCCACCCCTTGAAAGCCACTCTGATTCCAAAAGCGACTGAACTGATCGTACTGCGTGCGTTTACTGGCATCAAACAGCACTTCGTAGGCTTCCCCCAAGTCTTTAAACTTTTCCTCGGCCACTTTGTCCCCAGGGTTCAAATCCGGGTGATACTGCCGTGCCAGCTTGCGGTACGCTTGCTTAATTTCTTCAGTTGTAGCTTCTTTGGGAACTCCCAAGATTGCGTAGTAGTTCCGAAAGTTCTGCATATTTTGGGGAGCTTTAGATTCTAAGTTTTTAGCTTTATATTCTGAGAGATATTCTGAGAGTTGCTTGGCTTTGCAGGATAAATCTCAGTGAATCCTGCAAAGGTTTTACAGTGCGCTAAAGGTTTCACAGTGCGCTTTGGGCTGCTACAGCCATTCATCATCGTCATCCCACCCGTCATCTGAGCCTGTGTAATCAGTACTGTCGGCCGGAGGACGACGCACCGAGTCAGGAGGACGGCGACCCGTATAAGCATCGCGTCCGTTGGCGGCTCGATCGCCTTTTTCGTAGCTTTCCCGGCTATAAGCGTCCCGGCTATAGGCATCGCGTTCAGAAGTCTCTCGATCGTAAGTACTGCGATCGCTCCGGCTATAGGTATCCCGACGGCTGCGATCGGGGGTATCTCGATCGCTGTTGCGGCCAGAAGCACCGCTATCTTGCGGATAAGGGGTGCGATCGCTCCGCTCACTCCGGCTGTCTCGATCGTCAGGGTTCTCTCGGCTGTAGGTATCGCGGCGGCTGTAGCCACCGGAGTCAGAGCCAAAGGCATCTCTAGGCGCGATTTCTCTCGAAGGCCGATCGCGGGTGTCTCGCGGATAGTTGTCTTGGGGGTAAGGATCACGGCTGCCCCGATCGTAAGCATCACGGCTGTCCCGACTGCTGTCCCGGCTGCTATCTCGACTGTAAGCGTCGCGGCTATAGGCATCGCGATCGTAGCTGTCCCGGCTATAAGCATCCCGGCTGCTGTCCCGACTATAGGTATCCCGACTGTAAGTGTCGCGGCTATAGGCATCCCGGCCATAATCACGACCGTAGTTATCCCGGCGATCGTCGTAATAATCCTCATCATCGCCAAACAAATCTTCCCCAATGCTGGAAAGGGTGCGACGGATAGAGCCAAAGAAGTCGGTTTCGCCTTCGTCTTCCTGCGTCAGTTGATAAACTTCGCGTTGCAGGTCGTAGATGGCATCCCGCAGGTCGGCTTGGGCAATGTCAATGCCGCGATCGTCATCTTGTTTCAAAAAGGCGCGGAGTTCCTGTACCAGGTTCTCAATTCGGCGGCGATAAGAGCTGGCAAACTGCATACCAAAATCGAGCGCCACCTCGCGGAGCTGCCGTTCAGCTTCGTAGGTCAGCGCTTCGGCCTTGGTGCGTTTCTCAATGCGATCGCGCTTTTGCCGATCTTGGTCAGCGTACAGCTCCGCTTCTTGCACCATGCGGTTAATTTCGGCTTCGTTCAGGTTAGATGCTCCCTGAATGGTGATGCCTTGCTCCCGTCCGGTGGTTCTGTCCATAGCCGTCACCTGCAAGATACCGTTGGCATCAATGTCAAAAGCGACCTGAACTTGAGGAATGCCGCGCGGCGCTGGCGGAATGCCCATCAGCTTAAAGCGGCCTAGGGATTTGTTATCCGTCGCCATTTCGCGTTCGCCTTGGACGACATGCACCTCTACCATCGTCTGATTATTCTCAGAGGTGGAGAAAGTATCCGATCGCCGGACTGGAATCGTGGTGTTGCGCGGAATCAGCTTTTTCATAACGCCGCCGATCGTTTCTAGCCCCACCGAAAGCGGCGTGACATCCAGCAGCAAAATATCTTGCACTTCTTGGTTGAGAATGCCGGCCTGAATCGCAGCGCCGACTGCCACAGCCTCATCGGGGTTAATATTCTCCTTCGGCTCCCGCTCTAGCAGCACCCGCACCACCTCTTTGACCATCGGCATACGGCTTGCCCCACCCACCAAAATCACATCATCGATCTGGCTGGCTCGCAGTCCGGTATCGCTCAAAGCCTGCTTTACAGGCGCACGCAAACGGTTGACCAGATCGCCACAAAGCTCCTCAAACTGCGATCGCGTCATCCGAGTTTCTAAATGCTTTGGCCCATCTTCCGTGGCCGTAATAAAAGGTAGGTTTATTTCGGTCGAGGAAATACCCGATAGCTCAATCTTGGCTTTCTCGGCAGCCTCCATCAACCGCTGAAGCGCCTGACGATCGCGCCGGAGATCGATGCCTTCCTGCTGCATAAACTGATCGGCAAGCCAGTCTACAATCCGGCGATCGAAATCGCTACCGCCCAGCTGGGTATCACCACTGGTGGCTTTGACCTCAAAGACGCCATCGCCAATGTCGAGAATCGAAACGTCAAAGGTGCCACCCCCTAAATCAAAGACCAAGATCGTCTGGCTGTCGGTGCGATCGAGTCCATAGGCAAGCGAGGCTGCCGTCGGCTCGTTTAAGATGCGCAAAACCTCCAGTCCGGCAATCCGTCCGGCATCGCGGGTCGCCTGTCGCTGAGCATCGTTAAAGTAAGCTGGAACAGTAATCACGGCACCTGTCACTGTTTCTCCCAGGTAGCGCGTCGCTTCATCTGCCAACTTACGCAAGATCATCGAAGACAGCTCTTCGGGCGCAAATTCCTTACGCAACCGAGGACACTTAATCCGGATGGCATCATACTCATCTTTGCGAATGGTGTACGCCACCCGCTTGAGTTCGGCATTCAGCTCGCTATAGCGGCGTCCAATGTAGCGTTTCACGCCGTAATAGGTGTTCTGCGGGTTCAGCACAGACTGCCGCCGCGCCATTTGTCCTACGAGTCGTTCTTCATCCTTGGTGAAGGCCACCACAGAAGGAGTAGTCCGCATCCCTTCGGAATTGGCGATGACGACGGGTTTGCCACCTTCCATAACGGCCACAACAGAATTCGTTGTTCCCAAGTCAATGCCGACTACTTTTCCCATTCGATGAGGTTCTCCTCGCCTGAGCTACTAGGGTTAATGAATGCACAAAGATGCTGTTGCGATCATTGTATCTTGCTACCCATGATGCTTACGGTGGGGATTTCCGTCAATCCCAACTATCCGTATCTCAAGGCGTTGCCATGAGCAGTGAGCGACGGGAAGGCTTTTGTTTTGGCGATCGACGCAATCAATTGTTGCCAAGCCTCAGATTGGGTCAGGGCATAGGGATCAAAAGGAATGCCCTGTTCAGCAAAGTAGGTGGCAAAACTCGTCACCCAATCCAGCACCGTTTCGGTCAGAAGGTAGGGGGTATAGTCAAGGGATTTGCGCAGATATTGTGCCATCTCCATCAGCCGATCGCTGCCATACAGCCGTCCGGCACTCCAGACCAAGGTGTGATAGCGACACTGGCGCTCCTGTCGGCGAATCTCAGCCGGGACATGGGGGAGAGCAAAAAACTTATCCAAAACGCGATCATTTTCCTGGGCTTGCAGCCAGGTGTTGCGCGAGTCATTGCGGTCATGTTCTCGGTAGCAAACGGTAATTTGCGGCAGCCACAGGGTCTGGCAACCTGCCAAAGTCAATCGCAGCGCCAAGTCAATGTCGCAAGCTTGCTTAAAATCAGCATCCAGCCCACCAACGCGCTCTAGCCACGATCGCCGAAACATCATAGCGCTCAACAACACAGGTTTCCACCATACCCACTCATACAGATCAAGCTGAGGCGCTTTGTGCCAGGGTTCGACTTTACCCAAAGCAGCGCCTTCAGCATCGATTCGCTGCCAGCCGCTATGCACTATGCCAATTTCAGCCGCAGCATCTTCCAACTTTTCGACCTGCAACGCTAGCTTGTTTGGCAAAAAGCAATCATCTTGATCCAAAAAGGCAATTAACTCTCCTTGCGCCTGTTCAAGACCACGATTTCGAGCGACCGCCACACCCTGATTAGACTGATGATGGTATTGAATCTGATCGCGGTAGGGCTGCAAGACCTGTTGGGTCTGATCGGTAGAGCCATCATCGATCACAATGATTTCGTGATTGGCATAGGTCTGAGCCAAAACGCTGTCGATCGCCTGACCGATAAAGCGATCGCCATTATATGCCGGAATAATCACACTCACCTTAGAAGACATGGGGCTTCACTCTTTTTGTAACCTTAATCTTTGGGTCAGCCTCAAACCGATTTTGTCTACTTTTTTGTTCTACCTCGATAACTTTAGCCATGACTCTGAGGACATTTTTGTGGGCGCGTCCATATGGAACTTTACATGTAAAAGGGAGGGTGGCAATGCCACCCTCCCAACTAGCCTCAACCAGGAAGTGTTGGCCAGTGATTCTGATTTACTAGTGATCTGATTTAAAGTTCTGACTTAAATTGAGATCGAAAAATCAGGATTAACGATCGCTGTGGCTCTACCGAGCAGCCGTAGCCGCGCCCAGAACTTCCAGACTGACAGGTGCAACGCCAGACTGAACGAGGCCAATAACCGAAGCAGCGCCTTGAGATAGGTCAATGACGCGATCGCCTGCGTAAGGACCGCGATCGTTGATCCGCACAATTACCGACATGCCGTTGTCCATGTTGGTGACTCGTACTTGAGTCCCAAAAGGTAAATCAGGATGGGCTGCGGTCAGGGCATTTTGATCAAAGATTTCACCGCTGGCGCTGTAGTTGCCATCAAAGCCAGGGCCGTACCAGGACGCCCAGCCTGAGATCTTGAACTGTACCGGACCGAGAGAGAGGGTAGATACCGTTTGAGGGCGACCCGGAATCTGCGTGATCGGGGGGGCATTCCCCATCTGCCGACGGATCAAATTGGTTGCCTGTAAGGCATCTTCCGAAGGGTTCTCGGTCGTGTTGGGCAAGATAGTGGCCGCATCCATCGCAACCAGCACATCATCCCCTACATTGATGACATATTGCTGCTTTGGGTCATCCCAGGTAACGTTGATGCTGCTGGCATCGACGCTATTTTGGTGAAGCTGGTTGAGTCGGGCAGAGATCTCAGTAGCGCGCCACACTGGGTCGTTGGTGTTGACAGCAGCATGCACATTTCCAGCCACTCCAGAGGTCGATTGAGGGGCAACCGAATCATTCAGGGAACTATTTTGAATACTGGCGACCTTGACTTCAGCGCTTCTCTCTTGGGGCTTTGCAGCTTCTTCGTTTACAACAGCGCTAGCGACAGAGGGGGCATTTTCGCTACTTGCAGACTCAGAAGTCAAGAAAGTGAGAACCGGAATATTTCGTACATAGAGAGTCGCGGCTTGTCGTCCACCCAATTGATGGGGGTAGATGATTGCGATCGTTTCCTCAGGGCGAGCTAAATCCTGAGATTGATATTCTCCCACCTTAACCGCCTCGCCGGGCTGAGATTGAGATGAGGCAAGGCTGGCATCCGCTTCATGAGGTTGGGCTTCATGCGCTTCAGCCGTTGGGTGAATGGGGTTAGCCACTTCCTGACTAGAGGAGGTGGACTCTGCGGGAACATTTACCGCCAGACTTTCGTCTTGTGCGCCAGACTGATCCGCATAGCTTGGCAGACTCCCAAGTGTCGCTATCAGCAAGGCAGCAGTAAAACCGCTCAAAAATTTTTGATTCATACGTCCATCGTGAAAGGTATAGGGAGTAGCGAGACTGGAACACTCAAGAGAAATTCTTGGAGGTAATGCCCGAAAGTTATCTTTCAAAGCGATTGCCAAAGTGTCTGCACCCATCTCTAACTCGTACTCGTTACGTGTTCACTCCTGGTATTGAACTGCCACAGACTAGCATGAAGATTTTGTGATCGGGATCAGGGACAACTGAGAAACCGTCACAACTTCATACAGGCTTCACATTGGTGTTTTGGCTAAAAGCTATTTCCTGCAAGGGTTAGACCCGAATTTTGCTAATTTCAGCTTCATAAAAGCTTTATCTTAACTTCACACAATTCCCAGGTCTATCTTGTAGGGTTTTGCACAGGTTAATCCGGTTGGGTCAAAGCAGCCGCAGTTGCTCAGATTTTTGTGGCTCGATCCCCGCTTGAGCGTCATCTGCGATCCCCTGATGGCGATAGAGGCGATCGCGCTCCTGAGCCACAGGTTCAGTAAAGTCTAAACTGGCCTCTAAGTCTTTGCTCAACAGCAATTGGGCAGTCTGCATCATCTCATCGGCAATATCAACCAAGTGCGGCTGATGCCCCAGATAAGTCTTGAGCGCTGCCAAAGGGTCAATGCTGCCAGTGCCTAACTCAGGCGATCGCGATCGCGCCATCTGGCTAATCAACTCAGCCTGAATGGTGTAGGTATGAGCTGCCTCAAGTGCTTGGTGTAAAATGCTGCTTTCGATCAACGGCATCTGATCGGATCGAATCTGATAGAGCAGCCGAACCACGACATCTTCGATATCGACAGCCTGAATGGCTTTTAGTAGAGCGGCTTGAGGGTCTTCAGCTTTAGAAATATCAATATTAATCGTGTGGAATTTACGGACAGGTAAAGGACAAAATTCGATCTGCGTATCCCCTTTTTCAACCTCCGCTAAAATAAAGCCCTTCTCTTCATCCTCTTCACTAAAATCGACTCTTTCGATGCTGCCGGGATAGACGATGTAAGGCTGTTCTGACAAAATCTGGTGGCGATGCACATGCCCCAGAGCCACATAGTCAAAACAGGGGCGCGCCAGTAGCGACATAGGCACATTGAAACCCTTGCCTACCGCCAGAAATCGCTCTGCACCAAAGCGGGCAGTATCGGTCATCAGATGTGCCAGCAGCACTGTAGGTAAAGTAGGGTCAAGCCGCCGAATTTCACCCTCTAGCGCTACCCGCAGGCGATCGAGCAATAAATGATTAACTTCTGCTAAAGAAAATCCCTCCGTTTCGGGGCGAGTCAGCAGAGCCGATCGGGTTAGCCAAGGCAGCGTAATAATCTGAATTGCGCCACTGCGCGTCTGGAGGCGATGGGTCTGGAGGCGATCGCCCACGACAAATCCTGGCACCCCTAATGTCCGATAAATGCACAAACTAGCGCCACCTAAACCCTGAGAATGCTGATCGTGATTGCCTACAAGCAGCACTGTCGGAATATCGGCATCCACCAAGCGGCGAAATTGACTAGCGAAGGCTTCTTGGACAATGGGCGGTGGGGTCGCATCAGGGAAGGCATCTCCGCCAAACAGCACCAGATCGACCGATTCGGCAATGGCGCGATCGATACAGCGGCCTAGGGTTTTGACAAAATCTTCCAGGCGAGTGTTGACTCCTGTTTCAGGGTTAATTCGCCCGTGGGAAAAGCCACTTCCCATATGGATGTCTGATAGGTGAAGAATTTTAACCATAATCCTTATTATGCTTGGGTTTAAGACCTAGATTTGGCGTAATGCTTGCATTTGCAGGGATTAAGCGACCTGTTTGCTCCCAGCGACCCACCGACAAGCTCTAGAATGGTTAAGATGCTTAACAAAGCAATCAACAAACCAACTCAAGCAAGGCTTCAGGGTTTATGTCAGTTTTAGCGGCGATCGCGGTTCTTGCACTATTAATTGTGGTACATGAGTCAGGACATTTTCTGGCCGCTCGGCTTCAGGGCATTCATGTCAACCGTTTTTCCATCGGATTTGGCCCTGTTCTTTGGAAATACCAAGGTGCAGAAACTGAATATGCGATTCGCGCCATTCCTCTAGGCGGCTTTGTCGGGTTTCCCGATGAAGATCCTGAGAGCACTATTCCCCCTAATGATCCTGACCTCCTACGCAATCGCCCCATTCTCGATCGCGCCATTGTGATCAGTGCGGGTGTGATAGCTAACCTCATCTTTGCCTATTTTGTGTTTGTGGCTCAGTTCACCGGAGTGGGGATTCCGGAAAAGTTTGATTACCAGCCCGGTGTCTTTGTGCCAGAAGTGATTTCGCAAGACTCACCTGCCGCCCTAGCAGGCGTTAAATCAGGAGACATTATTCTGGCTGTGGATGGACAAGACTTAGGCGCATCCGATGCAGCCCTGAAATCCCTGATGGATACGATTCGCACAAAGCCCGATCAGGCAGTGGCGCTGAAAGTGCAGCGGGGCGATCGTCAAATCGACCTGAATGTCACCCCTAAAGCCGGAGAAGATGGTGTAGCGCGGATTGGTGTACAGCTTGCCCCCAACGGCAGCATTACTGGATACCGTCGTCCTAAGGGCGTGCTTGAGGTGCTGAGCCTCGCAGCCGACCAGTTTCAAAACACCGTCCTCCGCGTAGTGCAGGGGTTTGTCCTGCTATTTACAAATTTCTCTGCCGTTGCTAGTCAAGTGGCTGGCCCCGTTAAAATCGTCGAGCAAGGGGCAGGACTGGCGGCCAACAATGCCAGCAGCCTATTTCCTTTCGCAGCCATTATCAGCATTAACCTTGCCATCATCAACATTCTGCCGCTGCCTGCCTTAGACGGAGGTCAGCTTGTTTTTCTGCTGATTGAAGGACTGCGGGGCAAGCCCCTCCCCAGCCGCCTGCAAGAGAACGTCATGCAAACGGGACTCGTGCTGCTGCTAGGGCTAGGCGTTTTCCTAATTGTGCGGGACACCACACAGCTCGAAGTTTTCCAACGGCTCTTTCAGTGACGCTGCCAATGACGCCACCGCGCAAACGCCTGACTAAAAAACAGCGGGCGCTAGAGATCTTGGCTCGCCTGAAACAGATGTATCCAGATGCCGTCTGCTCATTGGACTATGAGACTCCGGTTCAGCTTTTGGTGGCCACTATTTTGTCGGCTCAATGTACAGATGAGCGCGTCAACAAAGTCACTCCTGAGCTGTTTCGCCGTTTTCCCGATGCGGCGGCATTGGCTAACGCTGATTTAGAGGACATTATCGAGCGGGTAAGATCAACGGGCTTCTATCGCAATAAAGCCAAAAACATTCAGGGGGCCTGCCGTCTGATCATGACCGAGTTTGGCGGACAGGTGCCCCAGACAATGGAAGAACTGCTAAAGCTGCCGGGAGTGGCGCGCAAAACGGCCAACGTCGTTCTAGCTCACGCCTTTGGGATTAATGCAGGTGTCACCGTTGATACTCACGTCAAACGCTTGACGCATCGACTGGGCTTAACGCAAGAGGAAGATCCCGTTAAGATCGAGCGCGATCTGATGAAGCTGTTGCCCCAGCCGGATTGGGAAAATTGGTCGATTCGGCTGATCTATCACGGTCGAGCGGTGTGCAATGCGCGACGTCCTCTGTGCGATCGCTGCCTGTTTACCGACCTCTGTCCTTCAGTCGATCGCTCACTCCTGCCTGTTGTCTCGACTTCTCTACCGATCGCCTCTGCTATGACGCTAGAAGACAATTTTCGGGTCAGCGAAACGTTGAGCCTCCCTCCCAAATAAGGCGTAGTGGATACGGAGGCTTGCGTCTGGCAGAATTTTCTCCCCCGACTCTGCCAAAGATCGCATACAATGAGAAACGCTATTCTAATTAGGGTAATAAAATCTTTTCATGGCTAAGAAAAGCATGATTGCGCGCGAGAAAAAGCGCCAAGAGACAGTGGAAAAGTATGCTGAAAAGCGCAACGCTTTGCAAGAGCAGTTTAACAGCGCTGCCTCTCAGCAAGAACGGCTGGCTATCCACCGTCAAATTCAACAGCTCCCCCGCAATAGTGCGCGAGTTCGGTTGCACAATCGCTGCTGGTTAACGGGTCGTCCTAGAGGCTACTACCGAGATTTTGGTCTTTCTCGCCACGTCTTGCGAGAAATGGCTCACCAAGGTTTGTTGCCAGGCGTTGTTAAGTCGAGCTGGTAGGCAAGCCAAGCTGGTAAGCTGCGCTAGGGTTTCGGGTCATTCGATCTTTGCTGAAAAAAGTGTAGGCAACTATTGGAAAAATATCGGTGAGGGCGATCGTATCTCTACAAAGGTGCGATCGCTTTTGAATGGCCGAATGAGTGATCGGATGGAGCCTGTTTTTGATGTAGTGCAATGACTTTGTAGAGATGGGGTCTTGGGGTGATGAGATGGCGGAATGATGGGATGGCAGGGTGATAGGGATGGCGGGATGCGATCAGGCCATTGATGCTTTGCTGGTCACTTCTACACCTCTGTCACTCTGAGGAGCATGGACTATAGGACTATATATAGTCTCAATATAGTCTCAGCTATGACTCGTATGACATTTGTGACTCTAGCTATAAAACCTTTTTGGGAGGTTCGGTTGCAGTTTATTCAGCATCCCCTTGAACAGGGACAAGTTTTTCAAAGCCTCGGTGGGCATTTTACTTACCGAGTCGTCGGGCCTTGCTGTCGCCTGTTTGACCGAGAGGAATTGCCCTGGCCCTGCTGCCGGATTCAATGGCGGAGTAAAGAACCGAGCTGGCGGCGGGTAGGCAAACGATTTGTACTTGATCTCGCTACAAAAAATAGCCCTTCTTATTCTGTAGAAGTCCTGGGTCAGGAGTCTTCAGGCCGCGCCTTTGTCGTCACGCTTTATGCCGTGAAACTACCGCAGCCGCTTAAGGAATGGTGGTACAGCCAACGACCTCATCAGGCCACTGATTTGCCGCCGATTCGGGCTTCTGCATCTGTGGTTTAGGAGCTTCGCAGAAATAACAGGAAGAACTTTTTTGAGAGAACAGCAGGGTCGCCTGCTCACAAAATATTTCTAAAAGTTAAGTTATTCGCGATCGAGAGCAAAGTTCTATGTTGATTTTGTAGGCAGACCAATGGTCTGGAAAATTAGCGTAAGGGAATGCTAGAGAATGACAATAACGATCGAGAATCAGCAACTGACCCAATTCAGGAAATCGTCTCGATATGCTGTTTAATTTTCTGAAAGGGCGATGTGCTTTTTCAAACCCTATAAACAGCCGATTTAAGGCACTCCCATAAGGTCGATCGCTGGAACGCTGCGTTTTGGTTGGCAATGAGGCTGCTTAGCGATGAGGTTGCGTCAAAAAGCCCTACTAATCGTCGGGACAACGCTAGCAGGGCTAAACCTAGCGCTGTATGCGATCGCTTCCCATATTTTTGTGGGCAGCTTTCAGGAAGTAGAACAAGAAAAAACCCGTGAAACGGTTCGAAATTTGGTGGATACGATCGACCAAATCAATCGTCAGTTTAGCGATCGCTTTGCCGATTGGTCAGCCTGGGATGACTCCTATGCTTTTATGGCAGGAGAAGACCCAGAATTTGAGAAAGTTAATCTCAATGCCGAGTCTTTAGCCAATATTCGAGTCAATTTGATTCTGTTTATAGACTTGTCTGGGCGTGTGGTTTACGGTACAGGTTTTGATCTGGACACAAAACGCTTTACACCCGTTCCGCCAGCCCTGCAACAACACATTAAGCCAGGGAGTGCGCTTTTGCAGCACAGCAGTCCTGACGACAGTCACTATGGCATTATCACGCTTCCGGCAGCATCGATGATGGTGGCAGCTCGTCCGATCGTCAACAGCAATGGCAAAGGCGCAATCCGAGGAACCCTGATTTTGGGGCGCTACTTCAATCAGCAAGAGGTGAATAGCTTTCCAGAAATACAGCGGTTTTCCATTACCGTCTTGCCGCTAAATGCGGCTCCGCTACCCGCAGATTTTCAGGCCATGCGATCGCAGCTTTCTTCTCAGCAGCCTGTTGCTATTCTCCCGCTGAGTGAAAAAGCGATCGCTGGGTACACAATAATGCCAGATATTCAGGGCAAGCCAGCCTTGATGTTGCGCATCAATTCTCCTAGAACAATCTACCAGCAGGGGCAAGCCGCAGTTCGCTACCTATCCTGGTCAATTTTGGCGGCAGATATCGGCTTTACCATTATCACGGTGATTTGGCTCGAAAGGCTAGTGCTGTCGCGGTTGACTCAACTGAGCAGAGAGGTCGGTCAAGTTGATATTCAACAAGGGCTATCTGCCAGGGTGTCAGCCACTGGACGAGATGAGCTAGCAGGTCTAGGGGCTGCCATCAACCAGATGCTGCAAAAGCTAGAAGCCTATGAGCGCGATCGCGAAAAAGATGCCTGCTCTCTTCAACGTGCCAAAGAAGCCGCAGAAGCCGCCAATAAATCTAAAAGTCAGTTTTTGGCGAACATGAGTCACGAGCTACGCACGCCCCTCAACGCCATCATTGGCTACAGCGAAATGCTTCTAGAAGAAGCGAATGATACAGGCAAATCAGAGCTAGCCGAAGATCTTTGTCGTATTCACGGCTCAGGGCGGCATTTATTGGGGTTGATTAACGATATTCTCGATCTCTCAAAAATTGAAGCCGATCGCATGACCTTCAATCCAGAAACTTTTGATATTTACGTGCTGATTCAGGAAATCACGACGACGATCCGCCCACTGGTTCAAAAAAATGACAACCTCTTGAAAGTTGAGTGTTCATCAGAGCTGGGCACGATGCACAGCGATGTGATCAAAGTTCGTCAGTGCCTGCTCAATCTGCTCAGTAATGCCTGTAAATTTACTCACCAGGGAACTATCACAATTACGGTAAACCGGAGCACTCAAGCAGAAAAAGAGCTGATCACCTTTCGAGTATCTGACACAGGCATTGGCATGACTCAAGAACACCTTGAAAAACTGTTCAAGCCTTTTACTCAAGCCGATGCGTCTACAACACGTAAATATGGAGGCACAGGGCTAGGTCTGGCAATTACGCGCAAGCTCTGCGAACGCATGGGAGGCATTGTGACGGTTGACAGCACGATCGACCAAGGCTCAACTTTTACCATCTATTTGCCTAGTACGCTGCCTGAACCCAACGGAACGCTCATGGAAGCGCAATTGCCTACCAAAGCCTAATGACGACGGCCATAGCGAGAAAATTGGGTGCTACTGATTTAAACTACGAACTTTTTTCGACTCTGTTTTGAAAGACGCGCGCCTCTCCAAATGAAGCTTATAGCCGGGTTCAGCCAGACCAGAAATTGAATGTGAAGATCTGATGAATGTTAATTTTCCCACCTATTGTCGTAAATTTACGGTGCTATGGTGATAAACAGATCAACGGTCTAGCAAGGCTGAAAGTCTGGTATCTCTGTAGTAGTTGTTCATGATGTTCAAGCCAAGTTTTATCAAACTCATCATTCTGGCTCGCATTCATCAACCACTGTTGAATGGTGTTCTCTTACTTACCTCTCAGCGGGTTTTGCAGAACGTTTTTGCAGTCAGAATTCCAGGCGGACTGACTCCACCATAGGCTCATCGCTTCATTTTTCTCGCCTATGCTCTAGAGGTCAAGCACCTTGTTCGCTGAAGAGTTTTTATGCTTTATCTCTATCTGTGGTGGCACAACCTATCGCAGCTTTTGTTGCAACATTAGAGTGCAAGCCAAGAGGCGAAGATTTTGGACAGCAGCTTAGCGCTATACCTCCAAGCCACTTTCCTGTAACCCAGTTTGAAAATAGAGTAAAAATGCAATGAATTCAACGTATTCCGTTGGCGGCTGGCTACTCCGGTCGGAGCTTCAAATTGCTCATTTGCTCAAATGGATTCCAGGTCTACCCGGAATCTGGCTCCGCTCACTTGTCTACAGCAATTTGTTTAAGCGAATGGGCGATCGCATTCAAATCATGACAGGCGGCCAATTTAGCGGTGTGCGCCGGATTGAACTGGGTCATTTTGTCAAAATCGATCGCAATGTCAAGATTAATGCTCCAACTGACACCTCAATGCGTCTCGGCGATCACGTTCGCTTGGGAGAGGGCACACTCTTGAGCGGAGGTGAGAAAAGCAGCAGTATCGTATTGGGTCGATCGGTTGAGGTTGAAAAAGGTACTGAGATTAAAGCCAAGACGGGTCGCATTGAGGTAGGACAATCTACCTATATTGGCGCTCAATGCAACATTACGAGTGCAGAAGGCATCAAGATTGGCCAAAATTGCCACATTGGCGATTGCTCTATTCTCCGGGCAAATCAACTTAATTTGACAGAATTGCTGCCTTCAGCTCAAGTAAAGCAGCCAGTGAGATGCGGAATTGTGATTGAAGATAACTGTTGGATTGGTGGGGGAGTCAGCGTCTTGAATGGCGTCACGATCGGACAGGGCAGCGTTATTAGTGACAATTCTGTCATTGTCGATAATGTCCCGGCTTTCTCGATCGCTATGGGAGCACCTGCCAGAATACTCAAGGGCGTGCTGAAGATGCAGGAAGGTTTTCATTGCTAAAATTCTTGCTCTACGCTCTCATGGATGTTGAAAATAGCCGGAACTTTTGAGAGGCGCGATCGTCTATCTGGTGTTCTACCTAGTAATGTTAGACAGGCTCAGAGCCAACTTAACCCTCGTCTCTGCTCAGTACAAAAACCGTAGTTCAGATTAGGTCAGTGGCTAGGACTCATTAAATAGAAATCCGATGTAGGTTAAGGCACGTAGCTTGCTTCCCGCAGGGTAACCCAGCGCCCGCATGGGTTAGGCGATCGCTGACCCACCCTACAATTCATTTCACCCACCTACTCATGTCAGCCCTCTAGCTTACTCGTAGCCACAGATAGCCTTTAGATCGGATCAATTAACCGAGAGGATTTTGATATGTCACAACGATTAAGACATCCTTTTTCGCGCCAGACAGAAGCTCAGAAAAAAGCTCAGAAAAGCACCCAACGCAGATTTCGCCGGAGTCTGACGATCGCCTTGCCTTTGCTTCTCAGTGCCGGAGCGCTGATCGATGCTGGAGCTGGCTGGGCACAATCTGAGCCAGGGACTTCTAGCACTGCCGATAGCAGCGCCCGGTTTACCTGTGAGCTAAGCAACGGTGAATATACCGTGATGTATCGTCCTCAAAGCCAGCCTAGCCAAAGCTATGCTTGGGCACAACCCGGCGAGCTAGGGGGCGGATGGACACCTGAGCGGCGCTGTGCCGAAATTGGACGACGGCTAGAATTCTATCGTCCCGATGGTCTGCTAGAAATGCGAACGGCGATCGAGAATGGTTACAACACCATCTGCGTCACGACTGAGCAAGTTTCTTCTTGCCGCATTGTGTTGACGGTGCCGCCGGGACAAGACCCCATCGCAACCCGCGATCGCGTATTTTCAAATTTGACGGTTGCCGATAGCGGCGAACAAACTAATGCCGTTAACACCTTTTCGGGCGAGAACGGGGGCGGCCTGATTAACCGCATTGGACAAGCGATCGGCGTTGACCTATCCTCGTTATCGGGTCGTCGGCGCGGCGCGGATTCTGGCAACTCATCTGACGCCATCAACCTCCGCCCCTTCCTAGATACTGCGGATGGCGGCACTGGCTCAAGGTTGAGATAGAGCCTCTCGCTATACCCATAGGGCAGCCATACCCATAGTGCAGCCATACCCATAGTGCAGCCATACCCATAGTGCAGCCATACCCGTAGTGCAGCCATACCCACAGGGCAGCCATCAAATAAAACCCAGTCGTTGTTTGGAGGTGCGACACAAAGCTCGGCACTTCCAAACAGCTCTTACAGAGTCAGTCTAAATCTCTGTCCAAAAATTATTGATCAAATCTGAGGACTTCCCTACACTCCTCATCATTTCATCAAACATTGCATGAACTATATAAAGGGACTTCCAAACGTGGTAGTATCCCTCTTGCCTCGTCAATAATCAGGGCTATGGTAGTTGCAACTATCGTAGATAGACCTATCGTAGACAGCCCCTCTTCTGCGCGTAAACTCTCATGCAACCACAGCATTTTCTCCACCGAACCAAAATTGTTGCCACGATCGGCCCTGCCACCAGTAGCCCGGAAGTGCTGAAAGAGCTAATTGAAGCGGGAGCCACAACCCTACGACTTAACTTCTCTCACGGAACCCATGAAGATCACCAGCGCAGTATTCGGTTAATTCGCCAAATTTCTTTTGAGCTAAACCAGCCTGTCGGCATCTTGCAAGATTTACAGGGGCCTAAGATCCGGTTAGGGCGATTTGAGCATGGGCCAATTACTTTGCAAAAGGGTGATCCCTTTATCCTCACTAGCCACAAAATTCCTGGCACACAGCACAAAAGCTCTGTCACCTACGAACCGTTAGCTGATGAAGTGCCCGCAGGCTCATGCATCATGTTGGATGATGGTCGCGTAGAAATGCAGGTTGAGAAAGTAGACCCGGTAGCGCGCGAACTGCACTGTCGAGTCACCGTTGGTGGGGTGCTGTCTAACAATAAAGGGGTCAACTTTCCAGGCGTTTATCTTTCTATTCGAGCTTTGACCGACAAAGACCGAGAAGATTTGATGTTTGGGCTAGATCAAGGCGTAGATTGGGTCGCTCTTAGCTTTGTTCGCAACCCTCAAGATGTCTTAGAGATTAAAGAACTCATTGCTAGCGCTGGCAAAAACGTGCCTGTGATCGCCAAGATCGAGAAACATGAGGCGATCGAGCAAATGGAGGCAGTGCTTTCCCTATGTGATGGCGTGATGGTGGCCAGGGGTGACTTAGGCGTAGAGCTACCCGCCGAAGATGTGCCTGTTTTGCAAAAGCGGTTAATCAAAACCGCCAACCGTTTAGGCATCCCGGTGATTACGGCGACGCAAATGCTAGACAGCATGGTGAGCAATCCGCGCCCCACCAGAGCCGAGATCTCAGATGTGGCAAACGCGATTTTAGATGGCACGGATGCCGTGATGTTGTCTAATGAAACGGCTGTCGGCAGCTTCCCCATTATGGCCGTTGAAACTATGGCGCGGATTGCTATGCGAATTGAGCAAGAGCAGTACCCTCGCCCCTCGGAAACCGGATCAGGGCGATCGATTCCCAATTCCATTAGCCAAGCCGTCAGTCGTATTGCCGAGCAGCTCCAGGCCGCTGCCATCATGACCCTGACAAAAACGGGGGCAACCGCTCGTAATGTCTCTAAGTTCCGCCCCAACAAGCCAATTTTGGCCATCACTCCTCATGTAGATGTGGCGCGCCAGTTGCAGCTTGTGTGGGGAGTGCGTCCGCTTCTTGTGCTGGATTTGCCCTCTACAGGACAAACCTTTCAGGCGGCCATGAATGTGGCTCAAGAGAAAGGGCTGCTGCAACAAGGAGACCTGGTGGTGATGACGGCTGGAACGCTTCAGGGCGTTGCCGGTTCTACAGACTTGATTAAAGTTGATGTCGTAACAGCCGTTTTGGGCAAGGGCGTTGGCATTGGTCAAGGCACCGTAAGCGGTCGCGCCCGAGTCACCCGCAACAGCCGCGAATTGGGAAATTTTAATTCAGGAGAGATTCTCGTTGTTTCCAAAACCAGCGTCGATTATGTGGAAGCCATCAAGAAGGCTGCTGGTGTGGTCACGGAGGAGGATAGCCTGACCAGCCATGCGGCTGTTATTGGGCTACGGCTGGGAGTACCCGTCATTGTGGGCGTCAAGCATGCAACCGAGATTATCCGAGATGGGGGAATTGTCACTCTCGATATGCAGCGGGGCTGGGTCTATTCCGGCACGACCAACAGCGCCCAGACCGATTTAGCGTTGATGGTTTAAGCCTCAGCAGGGCTGATTTTAAGAGTGATTTTTGTGAGAAGGTTGCGGCGTTCATCCTTTCAAAGAAGAGTTGTTTAAGCAATGGCTTAGACTATATCCGGCGATGGGCGACAGCGATCGCATTCCTAAAAAATAGCGGCAGGCCAGAACTTAACAGCAAAAACCTGTCATGATTTAAACCATGATTAGCTTTTTGTTTGCCTTACTGATCGCCTTTTTCGCCTGGATGGGGGGCAATTTGCCTGCCCATGCCGCTTTTGACTTGCCCAACCAGAGCCAGACTCAGGTTTCTGATTCTGCATCCCTTACTCTAGAGGAGTTAAGGGCTAAAGCCTTTGCCGCCACCAACATAGGTGACTTCTCGACAGCTGAGCATTATTGGACAGAGCTGCTTAAGCAATTGCCTGAGGAACCTGCCATTTGGAGCAATCGCGGCAACGCTAGAGTGAGCCAAAACAAGCTAGAGGAAGCGATCGCTGATTACGATCGGGCAATCGCCCTAGCCCCAGATGCACCTGATCCCTATCTCAATCGCGGCACGGCTTTGGAGGGTTTGGGGCGCTGGGATGCGGCTATTGCGGACTACAATCGCGTTTTAGAGCTTGATCCGCAAGATCCAGCCGCCTTTAACAACCGTGGCAATGCCGAGGCTGGGTTGGGTCAATGGGAGCAGGCGATCGCCGACTACCGAAAAGCGGCTGACATGGCACCCGAATTTGCCTTTGCGCGAGCAAATTACGCGCTGGCGCTCTACCAAGTTGGGCAAGTTCCCGAAGCCGTTCGCACCATGAAAAATTTAGTCCGTAAATACCCTCAATTTGCCGATATGCGGGCTGCCTTGACGGCTGCGTTGTGGGTCAGCGGCAATCGGGGTGAGGCAGAGAGCAATTGGGTGGCTGCTGTGGGATTAGATCGGCGTTACAAAGATTTAGATTGGGTAGCTCATACCCGTCGCTGGACGCCAGCTATGGTGACAGCGCTAGAAAAATTTTTGAAGCTGCAATAAGTAGCCGGGACTCCTTCAATAAAAAGCCTATGTATGTTGGGTTGAGGCACATAGCTTGCTTCCCGCAGGGTAACCCAACACCTGCATGGGTTACGCGATCGCCTTTCTGAGATGCCGAAGGCTTTATAGCCTTACGAAAGCACGTTAGGACATATTTTGAAAGCGGCATCGACACAATTACGAAAGCTATCAAATTCACTCCACCGTTGTCGCATCCAATTTTTGAGTACAAACCACCAATGCTCAATCTTGTTCAAGTCTGGGG
>JACQYI010000026.1 GCA_016208305.1 Oscillatoriophycideae cyanobacterium NC_groundwater_1537_Pr4_S-0.65um_50_18
ATTGCCTCAAGGGCAACTTTGGCTTTGAACTCCGCACTGTATTGTTTTCTCTGCATTGTCACTGTCCTCTCCGTAGGTTTACGTCCCTTTGGGCAGTGATTCCACCTTAGCTAATTGTCCAGTTTTCGGGGTACATCATAAAGAAAGATATGAGAAATTTGTGAGGAATCGTCGATTTAAATCTGAAGTTTAATATCTAGAAGGTTGCCCTAGAGAAACTCATAGAGATAGTCTGATAGTTGCTGCAACACAAGACACTCTCTATGGGCTGCTCTCAGCTTGCCATGTCTAAATGCAATCAGTTTTGTATCAGGAGTTAGTCACATATCGAAGCAATGTGTCGCTGAAATTAAACAGCACCTGCGACAGTTGTTTCATGCAACAACGCCTAGCTGTCATACTAAAATTTTTTTAGTCCTCACAAATCCTTTATTTTGTTTCTCTAAACTCATAGTAGATAAAGAGCGCGATGTGCCCTTTGAAATTGCTATGGTTAGCCCTTCAGCTAATGCTTCCAGGCATCAGCATGTTTCAGTGCTGGTTATTGGCTATGGTAATTGTCTCCGCAGTGATGATGGAGTGGGGCAGTGTATTGCCAATCGGGTTGCGGAGTGTAAATTTCCTGATGTAAAAGCGATCGCCATCCACCAATTGACTCCTGAACTCAGTGAAGATCTTGCTCACACTAACACAGCCATCTTTGTAGATGCGTCTAGACTTAACCAGCAGAATGTTCAGCTTCAGTCACTGGTGGCATCTCATTCGGGAATGGTATCAGGGCATTGGTGCGATCCACCCAACTTACTCGCAATGACCCAGGCTCTGTACGGCTATCATCCCTGCTCATGGTGGCTGACGGTTCTAGGACAGCAGTTTGAAGTGGGGGACTGTTTTTCGACGGTCGCAACCCAGGGAGTTGAGGCTGCATTACAAATGATCAGAGTTTTGATTGAAACAGCGAGGACAGAACAATGCACGAAGTTGGAATGATGCAAAGTGTCTTGACTTCAGCGATTGAACGTGCGCAGCAAGAAGGAGCAAGCCACATTCGAGTCGTGCAGATGCGAGTTGGGGCTGCCGCTGGAGTGGTGCCAGAATCGCTAGAACTGGCATTTGAGATAGTGAAAAAAGGGACAATTGCTGAGGATGCGCATCTTGAAATCGATCGCGTTTCCACCCTTTGCTACTGTGCTGACTGTGGGCTGGAATTTGAACCTGTCAATCTACTCAACGAGTGTCCTCACTGTCATCGCAGCAGTACTGACCTGCGACATGGACAAGAATTTGAACTGGAATTTTTGGAAGTGTCTTAACCGTGAGTTTTAAACATCCCCTACTCGTTAACCAAGCCCAACGATTGCGAATTCGCCTGCGGGGAGCTGTTCAGGGTATTGGGTTGCGCCCATTTGTCTATCGGTTAGCGCAAGAGCTACATCTGGCAGGCTGGGTCAGCAACTCGGCATCTGGAGTAGAGATTGAGGTTGAAGGAGAGCGATCGCACCTTGTTACATTCCTGCATTACCTCACACAGGATTATCCCTCACGCGCCAATATTCAAAGCATAGACTACTCAGTATTGAAGCCCATTGGTTATTCGATCTTTGAGATTCGATCGAGTGTGGAGGGAGCGAAAACAGCTACTATTCTCCCGGATCTGGCAACCTGTTCCGACTGCTTGAAGGATATTCGTGATCCGAACAATCGGCGCTATTGCTACCCCTTTACGAATTGCACTCAATGTGGACCTCGGTTCAGCATCATCGAAGCAATTCCTTATGACCGTGCTAGCACCACAATGCGGTCTTTTCAAATGTGTGACCAGTGCCAAACTGAATACGAGAGTCCGCTAAATCGACGGTTTCACGCTCAACCCAATGCCTGCCCCCAATGCGGTCCCCATCTGGAATGTTGGAATGCTCACGGGCAAATTCTGGCAGCCCATAACCAGGCACTTCAAATGACCGCAGAAGCGATTCAGCAGGGGCAGATTGTTGCGGTCAAAGGATTAGGTGGGTTTCATCTGATGGTTGACGCCAGCAATGATAGGGCTATCCAACGTTTACGGCAGGCAAAACATCGAGACGAGAAACCCTTTGCTCTGATGTACCCCTCTCTGGATAGGGTCAAAGCCCATTGCCTTGTATCCGATGTCGAAGAAGACTTGTTGTGTTCGCCCTCTGCCCCCATCGTTCTTCTCCAGTGCAAATCCACTCCTTCTCCTTTTCCCACCGTTGCTCCCAACACTCCCTATCTGGGTATCATGTTGCCCTACACCCCCCTCCATCACCTGCTCATGGCTAAGCTAGGTATTCCCCTGGTGGCAACCAGTGGCAATCTTGCTGACGAACCGATTTGTACGGATGAACATGAAGCTCTGGAACAATTCGGGCAGATTGCAGCGGTGTTTCTCATGCATAACCGTCCCATTGCTCGACCCATAGATGATTCGATTGTGCGGGAGATGGCAGGGCAAGAAATGGTGCTGCGGCGCGCAAGGGGATATGCTCCTCTTCCCATTCAGGGATTGGATGTCAACTCTACTCTGCTTGCAGTGGGTGCTCATCTCAAAAACGCGATCGCTTTCTCAATTCCTCCGCAGGTCTTTGTCAGTCAGCATATTGGAGATCTGGCAACGGTGCAAACCTGGGAGGCTTTTCAGAGGGCGATCGCCAGTTTTCAATCCCTATATGACCTGCAACCCAACGCAATTGCCTGTGATCTCCATCCAGATTATCGGTCTACCCCATTTGCCCACAAACTGGCAGAGCAACTTACCCTTCCCCTTATCCCGGTGCAACACCACTATGCTCATGTGCTCTCGTGCATGGCGGAACATCAGCTTTCAGGTTCTATTTTGGGAGTGGCCTGGGATGGTACGGGGTATGGTCTGGATGGCACAATCTGGGGTGGCGAATTTCTGCATGTGACAGATACTGCCTTTCAGCGCATAGCCCATCTGCGTCCATTTCCTCTACCGGGAGGGGAAACGGCAGTGAAAGAACCGAGACGCGCTGCGATCGGGCTACTCTACGAATTGTTTGGCAATGATGCTTTCGAGATGCAGTCGTTAGCTCCTCTACAGGTCTGTTCATCACAGGAGTTGCGATGCTTCAAAACTATGTTGAATCAGCAGATAAACACTTCCCTGACTACCAGTGCGGGACGGTTGTTTGATGCGATCGCTTCCCTGATCGGTCTACGCCAATCCACTCAATTTGAAGGACAGGCGGCAATGGCATTAGAGTTTGCTATGGGTGAGACAACCAGTGATGAGCTTTATCCGTTCTCTATTCGCGCCTCTCGCGCCCCAACGTCATCCACTCTCATGATTGACTGGGCAGACTTGGTTCACGCCATGCTTGAGGATATGAGGTCTGAAATGGCTCACTGTCACCTGGCAATCAAATTCCACAACACGCTGGTAGAAATGATCGTGCACATTGCGCAACACCTTGGCGAACATCGTATTGTTCTGTCAGGGGGCTGTTTCCAAAACAAATACTTGACGGAGCGCACGATTCAACGATTGCAAGCGGAAGGATTCTGTCCTTACTGGCATCGACGCATCCCACCGAATGACGGAGGCATAGCCGTAGGGCAAATCCTAGCCGCATTACGGCAACAAGCAGGAGGAAATATTCCATGTGTTTAGCGGTTCCTGGCAAAATCATCAGTATTCAAGAGCATGACGATCCGCTCCTACGGACTGGTAAAGTCAGCTTTGGGGGAGTTATGAAAGATGTCAGTCTCGCCTTTATTCCTACTGCCACCGTGAATGATTATGTGATCGTTCATGTCGGGTTTGCCCTCAGCATTCTTGACCCTGAAGCCGCAGAACAGTCGCTTATCCAGGTATGGGAACTATAGATGGGATTGCGTAGCGATCGCGTGGTGTAACTCTAGTTTTGGTTCTTTTCGTTGGTAATACAAGAGGTATGAAATTCGTCAATGAGTACCGTGATGCTGATGCAGTCCAGCACTATGCCAGAGCCATTGCTCAGATAACTACTCGACCTTGGACGATTATGGAAATCTGTGGTGGACAAACCCATACCATCGTGAAGTTTGGTCTTGATCAACTGCTTCCACCTGCCATCACGCTGATTCACGGACCCGGCTGTCCAGTTTGTGTTACCCCGGTCGAAGTGATTGATCAGGCAATTGCTATTGCCTCTCTCCCCAACGTCATCTTATGTTCGTTTGGGGATATGTTACGAGTCCCCGGTAGCGAGACAGATTTGCTCACCGTTAAAGCGATAGGTGGCGATATTCGCATCGTGTACTCTCCACTGGATGTTCTGCGTATTGCCCAAGCTCATCCAACGCAATCGGTTGTCTTCTTCGCCGTTGGATTTGAAACGACTGCCCCTGCCACAGCCATGCTGGTTCACCAGGCGCAACAGCAAGGACGGATGAACGTCTCGCTTTTAGTTGCCCATGTCCTTGTTCCTCCGGCAATAGAAGCCATACTTTCCTCGCCCCACAATCAGGTTCAGGGGTTTCTCGCCGCCGGACATGTCTGTACGGTGATGGGCTACAGCGACTATCTCCCGATTGCCCAGAAATATCAAGTGCCCATCATCGTCACTGGCTTTGAACCCCTCGACATTCTGCAAGGGATTTATCTCTGTATTCAACAATTAGAGGCAGGGCGATCGCAGGTCGAAAATCAGTATACTCGGTCTGTTCGTCCGTCTGGCAGTGCAGAAGCGCAACGCCTGATTCACGATGTATTTGCGATCGCTCCTAGAGAATGGCGCGGCATGGGTACAATTCCCGATAGTGGATTAATCCTGCGAGATGCGTATGCTGCCTTTGATGCCACGCAACGCTTCAATATGCCGATTCATCATGCAGTCGAATCAGCCGAGTGCATCAGTGGATGGATTCTTCAGGGGGTGAAAAAGCCCTACGACTGTGACGCATTTGGGACTCGCTGTACCCCTGAACATCCATTAGGGGCACCGATGGTGTCATCTGAGGGAGCTTGTGCCGCCTATTATCGTTACCGTCAATCAAGAGAAAGAGTCTATGAGTAGCCAACGTGAAACACAACAGATCGCTGCCCAATTGCTGAGTGGGTTACTGTCAAATCCTCATATTTATGCCAGCGTCAGTGATGAAGGAACGCATGGGCAGCAAGAACAACAGCTGATGGCGATCGCGATCGAAATGGCAGAGTGCATCATTGGCACCGTGAATGAGAGAAGCCACACCAGTCATCAGGATGAATCAGAATGATGGAGCAGAACATGGAGCCAACATGCCCCATTCCAATGCAGCAGTATCCCCATATTCTATTGGCGCATGGAGGAGGGGGCAAACTATCGCATCAACTGCTTGAGCAGATAGTGATACCTACTTTCAACAACGCTACACTCAATGTTCGGCATGATGCAGCGTCTTTGGTGATAAAGGGGCAATCTCTCGCCTTTACAACCGACTCCTATGTTGTTCATCCGCTGTTTTTTCCGGGTGGCGATATCGGATCACTGGCAGTGAATGGAACGGTGAACGATTTAGCTATGGTAGGTGCTCGGCCTTTGTACTTGAGTGTTGCCCTGATTCTAGAGGAGGGGTTGCCGATAGAAACACTGTGGCGTGTGGTGCAATCTATGCAGTGGGCGGCTCAAAACGCCAAGGTGCAAATTGTTACAGGTGACACTAAGGTTGTTGATCGAGGTAGGGGCGACGGCATATTTATCAATACCACTGGTGTGGGAATTATCGAGCATACTCAAACCATTGCCCCCCAACAGGTTCAGCCCGGTGATGTGATAATTGTCAATGGAGACTTGGGGCGACATGGCATGGCAATCATGGCAGTGCGAGAGGGCTTAGAGTTTGAAACCACGATTGAGAGTGATTCGGCTCCTCTAGCGGATTTAGTATTGCAACTTCTAGCGGCTGATATTGAGATTCATTGCTTGCGAGATTTAACCCGAGGGGGGTTGGCAAGTGCATTAAACGAAATTGCTCAGGTAGCAGGGGTTGACATTGCGATCGCTGAATCCCAAATCCCGGTGCAAGAGGATGTGCAGGGGGCATGCGAAATTTTAGGGCTAGACCCCCTTTATGTCGCTAATGAAGGACGATTCGTTACCTTTGTCCCCTCAAAAGACGCGGAACGAACCCTGGAGATTATGCGGTCTCACAACTCTTTATCGTTGACATGTCAGCCATGCATCATCGGTTTTGTCAAAAGAACAGGGTCTGGACTGGTGACGATGCAAAGTCGAATTGGCCCACAGCGAATTGTGGATATGTTAAGCGGCGAACAGCTTCCTCGAATTTGCTAACAGTGAATTCCCAAAGTAGCGGTTAACCTCTTTACGTCTCTCCCAACAGATCAATAACCGTCGAAATCGATTCATCCATGAATGCGTTTGTTATGGGGAGTATGGGAGGGTTCGCGCTTAGGGTGTTTGTAGGCGATCGGGCACGATGTCGATATCTGTTACCGCATAAGGCTGACCATTCAAGCAATTACGAAGTTCATCTCTCACTCTGATTCCACTATGCCACGTAGTCTGGGCAACAGACTGACCCGCTATGGCGACATCAAAACTCTGGACATCTTCCATCCCTGCCAACGCCGCATCAATGGTCGGTACTGCAAAAGCAATCACCCCAAATGGCAGATTTGGCATAGAGTAATTGAACGCCCGCACCGTTGCCGGAGGTTCATCATTTTGAGTCAGAGTGACTGTAATGGTCTCGACCGTTTCTGGTCGCGGAATAGCTTCCGATGCAAATGTAAGGAGAGACCCATCGTAGTCGCCACCAGGGCCTGACACTGTGATCATGACGGGTGCGTCGTTGGCGGCTGGGTTCATTGATGCCTTGAAAAAGGAAGCAACACAATAATCGCCTGGTGTAATCTCCTCTGACGTTGCAGTAGGAAACAGTTTCCAACTGCCTGAGAGATATCTCAGATAATCTGGATCTTGCAATAATTCTAGCTGTTGCTGCATTTGGAGCATGGCATTAGCAGTCTGAAATTCTAGCGCCGCAAGATCTGGGTCGTAATAGCTAGAACTCCCGTAATCACCACTCTCTTCATACTCTGGTTGGGCATAGGGATCTGTGTCACACAGGAGAACCGACGCGACTCCATATCCTCCTTGAGTACTGCCAACGACAATTTCCCCCGGCCCAGCGAAAGAGCAAGGATATTCAGCTTGTGCCTTCGGCGCGAGGAAAATCATGCTGATAGTAACAGGCAAACTAAGCAGCCCCAGTTTCCTGAACAAATGTATGGATAAGCTCATCTCTATTCGTGCCCTTTTTTGTCGTTGCTCAAGCACCTTGATGCCTTTTTTGCTACTTCTAACTACATGCTTATATCTCAGTTTCCTGAGAGCTAGGGATGAATGCTTCTTTCTGGCATAGTGGTTCCAGATCAGCTAGCTCCTTTCAGCTTAACTCTTTGTAACTTAGAGTAGCTCAGGTCAGCGCTTCAGTTCTGGAGCCGCTGCTCCCAAAGGCACATGAGGCTCCAATGAGAAACCCGAAGTCATACCACCAACCTCGATTATTGATCTCATAGATTCGAACGTTGGCAGCGAAGAGACTTACGATAAACGTGATCGGACAGATCAGGCCATGCCAAAAGCCCGCCCAGAAACCAGCAGCGTTAGCGCCTGGAAGGTTGTACTTTGAGCCTGGACCCGCTACCGCAAGAATATTGGTCATGGTTTTTCCTCCGCCTAAGGCACTGAATTGTTTGGAAAGCGACCTAATGCCCATCGCCTGCCGCAGAGGAATTCTGCATCATTACCCAATCCACTTGGGCGGTAGGCGTGCATCGGTGTTGCTAGCTAACTGAGTTTTTAATTACTGACACAGGCATAGGTTGGATGACGGAATTGATGATGTTCGGCACTGAAATAGTAAATTGAGTGCTTATAAAAATAAACCCTGCTAATGCCCCAAACGTTATTTCGTTTTGAATGATTAAGGTAATACCATACAAGAAAATAAACAGTGTAGTGAAGCTGAGCAGTACACGAGAAGACACTGGAATAATGCCCTGTATTACAGCTTGGATTTGCTTATCTAAAGGAGTTTGACGCATTCTTTGTCTAAACTGTAGGAAGCAGAAAACACTGTTCCCCAAAGCTACAAGCAAGCAGGCTACAATTGTAAACTTTACGTTATAGAACAACATAGCTGCCAACGATATCAGAATTCTTGGAAGTTCAACAGCAAGTTGTAAAGAAATCTGCGGCATCCTATTACGGGCAAGCTTTGCAGTGAGAGTGCTGAGAACTAGATCTAAGCTACTAGCAAAGAAAAAAGTGACTACCGCAATAATAGCGATCGTGACAAGAGCGTCAAGTTCTTCTTGAATTACGATTTTGTCAATGCATATTTGTATTACAAAAAAAGGAATAAAAAATGACCAAAGAATTCCAATAAGACCGCTGAGAAGTACAACCCTAGATGGAAATAAAAGCATATTTTTCCCTCTTTAAGAATGAGCAATATTAAACAACATCGATTTAACCAGATTCGTGTAGATCAGGAATTTTCGTCCTTTACCTTCGCAGTTAATTCAAGTATTTAAAGAGGGTAGACTGAGTTCTAAAAGGTTCACAGCTAAAGTCTCCTAAATACTATTTCTTCTGTTGCAGATTCTAGGAGGTAATAGTCTTACCTGCCGCAGATAAGTAGGTGGGTGGAATTAATTGTAGGATGGGTTAGCGATAGCATAATCTATGCGGGCGTTGAGTTACGTGCCTCGACCCAACCTACATAGGCTTCTATTTAATCAGTCCCAGCCACTTAACTATTTGCATCGTAGCCAAGCAACTCTCGGCAGTCGGCGTGCCTGGGCGTCGTTAGCTGGCATCTGCTGTCTGCGAATGCGGCTTGAAATGCCAGGTGATTTTTCCGTTCACGCTCAGGAAAAGCCCTCTCCCTTTGGGCTTGCATAGTAAAGGCTCCCTTGTTCTTTTAGAGTTTTTCTGGGCTTCTAACGCATTAGGGTCTTGAGAGAGTCCCTAAAAATCATGTTGATTGAAAGGTGTGAGGAATTTGTGAGGTTGGGTTAACACAAAATAAATCTTAAATAGTCGTCCCTGAGAGTGCCAATCGCTTAATTCGGGTTCGTAATGTCAAGTGTTTTCGCGTGGTGTCTTACATCTGGTGATGATGTAAAATACTGGCAGTTGTTGACAGCCGCTCAAAAAACCACGTTGAGAACATTAGGGGCAGTTGAACATTAAGGGAATTTTCACTGAACTCGATCGCTAAACTTCTCATTCTTTCGTTTAACTAAGAGTCTATCCAAAAACCCGAATTGCCCTTATGGCAGTACATGCGCAAGCTAGGTGGATTATCCCTAGGTAGTTCTACGTTTCTCCCAACGGCTCAATAACTGTCGAAATCGATTTATCCACAAATGCGTTCGCTCGATGGAATGGCCACTTTTACCCGTTGCCAAACTTAATCAGGTAGCAGAAAAGCAGGATCGCTTTCTGTGCAGACGGTCATTTCCTAAACGCTCAAATCCAACCACTGCAAGCCTTTCAAAAAATTGATGGTTTTTGGATAGGCTTTTAGCGCCTTTCAGGGAAAGCTTGACGATTTTTGGTTCATTTCAGTGTAACCCAAACCTTGATTGCCAATTATGAGTCAATCTTCAATGTGTTTTGATACAAATCAACCAGTTCAAACGCTTAGATATACATAATCTATCTGCAATCTTTACGCTAATAGGGTTATGGTAAAATCAGCGCTATTATGATTTCCCTGTAAAGATTTTTCTAACGTTAACTCTATCAATTGACAGATTTTGTAATCATATTTTTTGTAATCATATTAATTGTGTTAGTGTAAGCACTTAATCGCGCTTTTCCTCTATGCTTTCGCTCGTAGTCGATGCATTAGTAATCGAGTCGAAGGGTAGTCATTTAAGACTTTTTCAAGTTTAGTGGTATTACCGTAGCTCCAATCGTACTCCCTAACTTCGCTGCCAGTTTGGGAGTGGCAAAGGCTTCACTTTCAGATCAATCTCGTTTTACCCCTATTGGTTCCCTTTAATGTAGGTAAAGAGTGATGATGGTTTCATTACAATCCTCGCAATCGCAACATACATTGGATGTTTTTCAATTCCTGTTCCGGTGCTTTCACGACTTCAAGCAAAGTGTCTATGCGTCTACGCTCTGGGTCTGCGATAGTGGCATAGTGCAGCCTTTAAGCCTTGACCTGCAAGAATCCAGAACCCTCCTGATTTTGCATGTCCAGTGGCACCATCGCAAAGGTAGTCTTGATCTGCAATTTATCCCAGAAACTATTTTAGCGAGAGGCGATCGGCTCGATCCCCACGCAGCCCAGACTGACGCGGGGCCACTCTTGCCCGCTTTCCGGTTCCAAAGTTTGATTCCCTTACCGAATTTTATTCAACCTCAGACTGCCATTGCTGAATTAAGTGGTACGACGCTGGGTAATGTCTTACATCTGATGATCACACTCATTACACGGCTAAACCAAACTCGTAACGGTTGATATACAATCCAATCACAACATCATGCATCACTTCAGACTTAGAGAAACAAATTGTTTTACGTGCCAATCGCTTAATTCGTGTTCTCAACGTCAAATGCTTCCGTTCAATCTTCTGGGTGTTTATCTTACCAACTTGGTGTTGTTCTGGAGCTAACTTTCGTTGATAAGCTCCCTAGCCATCTGTATAAAACTTGCTGATCCCAAAGGGTTCCAATAACTGTTTCAGCTTCAGAAACATGTCGTCACTATGGTCTCCTAAAACATATGCCAGCACTTTCCCGGTTGAATGATCAATCGTATCCACAGCCATCGTTGATTCTCCTTTTTCTGCACGAAACTCCACATTTCATCGAGTTCTCCTTCTGGGCATGAGACCTCGCTTACAAGCTGGACTGGCGTAAGTTCGACCTCAACTTGTTGGGGGTTAATCTGGGCTAACACAGGTTGATTGATCGCACTCAGGTCATCGACTTTTTTTTAATTCTGCAATCATCGTTTGGGTACTGACTTGCAACACCCTGGCAATATCCCGCACCCCACTGCCGTTGAGGGTCATATCGACAATTTGCTCTTTGACACAAGCCAACCGTCCCCGGTAAGCGGGATGCAAGACAAAAGCCCGTCTCTGGCAGATCTCACTACGGCACAAATATCGCTGTTTCCCTTCTGTGCTTTTGCCATTTTTGACGACGGACTCTTCACTTTGACAATGAGGACAAACGACGGAGATCAATGCCATAGGAGTATCTAAGTTTATTGATTGGCTGAAACTGCCAGTGTTTTACATCATCACCAGATGTAAGACACTACCGGGTATAGCTTCGCACCTAGCATCCTCGTTTAAAGAAAAAGAGTGCAGCACTTTACGCTACACTCTTTTCTTGAGATGGCGTTTTACATCACCTCTCTAAACTGCGTGACTGCTTCGGTGTAGCGAATAGGCAGCACATACTCTAGGTTCTCATGGGGGCGCGCAATAATATGAGTTGACAGCACAGAGCCGCCACTAACCCGCTTAATCGACTCGATGCCTGCAGCGATCGATGCCTGAACTTCGGAAACATTGCCCCGGACGATGACGGTAACTCGACCACTGCCGATCTTTTCGTAGCCGACTAAGGTAACTTGAGCCGCTTTCACCATGGCATCCGCCGCTTCGACAACCGCCGGGAAACCCAGGGTTTCAATCATTCCAACAGCAATTGACATAAAGATATTTCTAACCTTTTTGATGGTTGATAGACACCCGGACATCCGTTACTGTCTTTATTTGAACGAATCTGCCTGATGAATTGATATGGTGCCTAACCTATACTCATCAGATGTCCTTTGTTGCCTGCTTTATAGAATTCTGTGCGGATTAACTAAGTATGGTAGTGGTAGCTCTAAGAACCACAACCAAAGCCTTCACACTTACTAGCGTTGCGCAGCACTATCAATAAAACAGGATAGGGTATCAAATAAAATCTTGATTTCTCAAAAGTGTATCTAAACACTAAGTGTACCGCTATTTGGTCATGATATGGATTCGAGAGCGAAAGTCTTTCTAAGCTTCATATTTTCCTCTAACCACAAAAAGTTATGCTCCTGCGGCTGAGCGCGATCGCGCCCCAGATCACAACTCCTTTCCTCAAGGGCAGCGTAAATCCGAGCGACCTCAACTTCCTCAATCTCTTGAAATTATGCCTCTAGTACCTTCTCCTGCTTCACTCCAGTTGTTGGGGCACTTAGAGGCATACTTGGCTCCAGAAGCTTTTTTCTGCGGTTTGATTGACAAATCTATCAACCTAGAGCCTTGGATACAGCTTCAAGCTGCATTCCGCGAAAGTAGGCTTCTTTGGCTCTAGCTACCTAGTACTTCTGCTTTAGCACGATTGAGCATTTCTGCAAGTTCTTGCCGATTCTGTTTCCAAATCAGATAGCGCCAAACGAAACGAGTGACAGATACCAAGCCAACCAGCTTTAGCAAGGGTGTAACTAAAGGGATGTTGTCGAGCGTATCCAATGCTGTGAACAGGAGTTTAGCGCTCAGAAAAGCAAGGAAGATCCACACTAATGTTGCTATGGCCTGTCGATTGTTTTTGAAAAACGCAGCGGCGTAGGACGTTGCGTTCCCAAAAAAGTTGGCTGTCTTTATCTGAATCGATTGCCAGACTTCCTCGGTTGACTCAGTGGTAAAAGCATCTAGCTCAGGCATATCATAGGTTGTGAAAGTCTCAGTGTCCGCAAGAACGTCTTCTGAAACTCCTCCTGTCACCCCTTCGCTAAACTCATTAATTTGCGCAATCTCGTTGGTCATGGAATTACCCTGTAGAGTCAAAGTTCGAAAAATTAGCGGAGAGCAAAGACCCTCCGTATCTGAAATGGCAGTTTTCTCAATTGGCAACCGTTCAGCAACTTGAAAGGGTTAATTTGCTTAAGCCAAGAGCCAGCCTGTTGCGAATTCTGGCAGTTGAAGCATAATATTCCCTTCTGCAAACTTGCTCAATGAGATGCGTCATTTAGAAGACTCATAGTTTGCATCCACCCAGCAGCGAGGTAGATCTTCACCCGATGGAAAGATCAAGTTCTTCTTCTGCATCGGTTCAGGATCTTGCTCTTCTTCGCCTGATTGGGACTGAGCAGTTACTTCGTCTTGGTTGGGGTCGATCAGTGCCTGGAAATCGTTGATTTCCACCAAACTCTTGATGTCCTTATTATGTAAAAGCATGTGTTTCCCTACAGTAATCCTGAGTCTTTATGCTTCCAGAGGCTAGAGGCTTTCAGAAGCTAGAGGGGCTTCCAGCTTCTAAAAGTCATCAAAGCATGTTCTTAGCGACGACCACCCATCCACTTAGCAGCGATCGCCCCTAAAGCAGCACCAATAACTGGGTTGCTCAGAAACTTCACAAGCGCTGGCTGATCGGCAAGCACTTCGTGAAATACATTGGGATGGTTGTGGTAGGCAAACCCTGCCAGCTTGCTGACATCGTCCGCATTCATCTGCTTAGGATTGTGGCTAGACAGCCCTAGCTGCTTTTCTAGCTCCCGATCGCCCAAGCCCTGCTTCTTCAAATGGCTAAGAAATTCCTGTGCCACATCATGACGCTCATTAGGTTTGATTTGCGCGATCGCTTTTTGTAGTTCTGGCTCCATCTGGCTAGCGGGAACTTGGTCAGGATGAAACGATCGACTGAAGATTTGATGCCGCTCATCCCGCGAGGAGCGCTGCGCAAAATCATCAAAGTTCTGGTAGTCCGTGTTCGATTCATCCGGCAAGATCTCTTTATCTCCACCTGCCAAGTCCTTCATGACTTGGCGCTTGTAATCATCACTAGTAGCCATAGTGTTACTGTCCTTCTGAAAATAGTTGGATTGTGTCAGTCAACGGCTGCAATTTAGCTAGCCGCTTGATATTCAATCTGCTTCGACTGAGCATCATAGCGAGCCGTTAGAATGAGGTCTTTGTTGGGGGCATACATCAAAACAGTCAGGTCTTGATTGGGGAAATTCTTGTGAAAGCCTTGAGCTAGTGATTGAGCTAGCGCTTTGACTTCATTGGGCTTAACTTGTGAGGAGATAACGGCTCCCAGCTTATTGTTATCTCGGACAAAGGCATCCTTCACCAAACCCTTGCTGGCTTCAACAACCCAGTCGCCAAACTCTTGACCCACGGCTGAATCACCCCGTGCAAGTTGACCATACTCGATGCTGCGGTCATAACTAGGGGGGTAGGCTGTCTGAGATGATGGAGTAGCTACACTGCTACAAGCCGTTGTGAATCCCAAAACCAGTACTAGAACGAGAGCCGTTAAACTCTGACGAATGCGTTGAGAAATGTTCATATCTTTCCTCCTTGAAACATTGAGTTATTAACAAAAACGAACTGAAACCCATTCAACTTGAGTATTGCTTTTCTGATAAGCAGCTTGCATATCCTCATCCACTGAGTTAGTCAAACTAGAGGCACTCATCGTGGTCACTCTAGTTTGGATCAAAGCCTTTAATCTGGTGGAGTGGCATAATCCCTGTTTCCGTTTTTTTAAGTGATTGATTACACCCACTTAAACAATAAGAGTAAGGTTGGGAGACTGTATCGGTCGCAAGGCTTGCCCAGCAGCATCTAAAGTTAGATCCCATAATATACGTTGATTTGAGGCTCCCTATATGCTTCAATTAAGCAGATTTTCCACCTCTCTCGGTAGGTGCTCATTTCAAAGCTCTGTTCTATTTTGAAAGTAGTAAGCTAGTTTCACTTAAATTTGAAAAGCGATTAGTTGAGCAACTAGGTAACTTTACCTTCTCTCGTTTCTACTCGTTCGCTGAGGAGCCTATCATGTCATATACCAATCGACTGGTTGGAGATTATGTTGACCCTGCTGCCCCTATTTCCACTGTGGATAATCACGATCGGGTGCGCTGGGAACCTATCCTAGCAGGTCTAGTTACTGCAATCACGACTCAGCTTAATGGGGGAGATATAGGTTCTGTCGTCAGAATTTGGGCGATCAGCAGTTTGCTGATTTCTTTATTCGTTGGCGACTGGATGACGGCTTGTACCTGCGAACCTATGAGTAAAAGCAGTGATGAAAATAGCTTATCCTTCTGTCTGCTTGCAGATCAAACATAGTCCTGAATAAGCATTGAAAGTTGCAAGTTATACTACGCAGCAGCTTACAAAAATCGTACTCTATCTTGCGGCCATAAAAATTTAGTCCAGCTAGAATACCTTATGAGTTCATTGAAGCTACAAGAAGAAAGCTGTTCAGCTTTTGGTCGTCTTGTTTTGCAGTACCTCAAGGATAATCCACAAACAAATATGAACCAGCTTGCTAAACAGATCGGAGTCTCGCACGCGGGGCTAGGCTGGATTTGTCTACGGCGACACAGCCCAAGCGAAAAAACGGCAAGTAAAATTGCGCCTATTCTAGATACTGACCTTAGTAAGCTGGCTCGTCTCATTCATGAGAACAAACTAGAAAGTTTGTCTGAGGCCAATGCTTTAACCTATTCTGTTAAGTTAGACAAGAGTTGGGTGACGCGAAAAGTCCCTGTACAAGATGCGATCGCAGGGTTAAACGCTGTATTTCATGCTTTTCATTATGTTCTTAGAAGTGTTCCCGAAAAAGAAAAACCAACTGATTTTCAAGTCTATAAGCAAGCCTATGAGATTGTTAGAAAGCATCTTGTAACGAGTGGTCAGCTCAAGAGCAAAAGTTCTGGTTAGTCCTTAGTTCTAATATACTATCGATTTATACAACGAGAGTTACGCTTGAATTCCCAATACGTCAACGCCTGCTGAGTTGCATGGCCGAACGCCTTCATCAGAATCGGAATAGCAGTGCCTCGCTCCATTCGCCAGTTTTCCCAAAATCATACTAAAACCTGCCTGTTTCTCTAGCACCTAAGCCTAGCAATCCTGCCCTAAAGGAGCTTCCCATAAATGGGATTATTCCGCCTTTTCACCCAACGCACCTACAAAGATCGCTATGCCGAGAACTGGAGCCAAACGGCTCGGTGCTCCCATTTAGTAACGAAGCAGGTTTGCTGTCTATGCCGTAAAGCCCGATCTCAAGAAGTCCATCACGTTCGCTATCGAGATGGGCGCGGGGCGGTCGCCGGACGGGAGCGTTTTGGTATTGATGTCTTTCCAGTTTGCTTACCGTGCCATGAGCGGCTTCATTACAAGGATGCCTGGGTGAAAGATCGGCAGAACCCAGTGTTGGACAATCATCAGCAAGCACTTTGGGTGCGGAAGTTGCAGCGGGCCTATCGACGGCTCTCTGGGCAGGGACTCTCGATCGGCTGGCTAGTGTTTTTGGGTGTGGCTGCGATCGTTGGCTACTATGCTTTGGGGTGGCTGGGAGCTGGAATGGGGGCGATCGCAGTGCTGCTGTTAAACCGTTGAACTTGCCTACAGGAAAAATTTTCTAGCGGACGATTGCTTATTTGGCTTTCAGGCAGGCTGTGAACACTCTAGAAGTAAATTGACTGCCCTGATCACTAATGCGAAGCAACTGGATTGCGCTTCTGTTTTAGATTGGCAGGTGCCGGCGTTCGATCTTGCCAAACACAAATTTAAGTCAATTTTCGATCAGATTGCTCAAACTCTAGTCGCTGCTTAGCTTCTTCATTTCTCATCATTTTGAACCACAAATTGGGAGTCCTTTTGCCGAAAGGACTCCCAACTTTAAGCCAGTCAAAGTTCTCCTGCTGCAATCATTTGGATCAACCGAGGGGTTCCTGGATCAAACCCGGCAATATCCCACGACATTGAATCTTGTGGATCAACCAGCGAGACATTGTAGGGAGCCAGGGTTACATAAACAGCTTTTGCCCCAGGATTCACCTTACGGCGGTACTCGGCTAACGCTTGGCTCGGATGCTTGCGCCCTGCCCAGCTTTCGCAGTCTGTCCAGAAGCAAAACACGTCTGCCTTGAACTTGTGCTTGATTGCCCAGTCATACGCCACCGACGCATCCGTTCCCCCAAAGTTTTGGTTGCTGGCTTTGGCGATCGCACTCCCAAACGAATCCCGCGCTGTAATTTTCAGGTCACGGATATCAGTGGCAAATCCGCGAATAACATAGTGCTGTTCGGCTTTTGCCGTTGCCAGTGCCATCGTGGTGGCAATCTCACAGCAGGTTAACCCGATCGAACTCACGCTGTAATAGGACATAGAACCGGAAACATCGATCGCGTGCAGAAACACCTTACCCGTTGGCTGCATCACCTCAAAGGAGAGTTCCAGAGCTTGCTCCAGAATATCCACGATGCGAGGAACAGGTTGCCAGGTTTTCTGGCTGCGTCCCAACTGCCCACCGGATTGATAAGTCTTGAGGGCTTTCAAAACATCGATCGGGTGAATACGCCCTTTCCGCAGATGCTCCGCACTGTTGAGGACTTTCGCAACCCGCTTCAGGTTGTCACGGTTGTCAGCCGTCAACACGCCCAGTTCGGTTAATGAACCTAAGTTTCGCAGCAACGCTCCGATCGGCATATCCTTGAACAGCAGTTGCCAGGCTCGCTTGCGCATCTTGCCCACGGGGGCTGCCATTTCATGCGTTAACCGACCTTTGGCGATCGCCTCATGAGTCTTTTCAGGATTGCGCTTCAGCCACTCGTACCACCAGATTTGAGCCAGAGCATCCGAGGGGATTTCCTGAGGCAGGTTCTCCCAGCCTTGAATTACCCACTGAAATAGCTGGTTGTGATCTTCTGTGAGCGGTTTAACGTGGAATAGTCGCAATGCATCCCGGTGAGAGAAGCCCTGGCGCTGCTGATATTTCAGCAGTTGATATGCCAATCCTTTCACATCCGGATTTGATAACCAGGACTTACCCGTTTCATGAATAATCTTGCCAAATCCGCGCATGGCTTTGGTATAGCTCAACCATTCGTAGAAATAGCTTCCCGTTCTCACAACTTGAGGAAAGATCGACTGAAAAGCGTGCTTTGCTTCGACTGTCTCACCCATCGATAGCAACACTAATGCCAATAATGGCGCACTGTTATTGATTGCCCGTCCATTGCTGGCATAGAGAATTTCTGAGGCAACCCGATCGGGGTTGAGGGCGATCGCCTGTTTCAAGACTTTGACAAATTCACCCGTCAACTCCTGCTTGCCTGCGTAATAAGCCCCCTGAGCCGTTCCAATCAACAGACAGCGACGCAACACACTCCAGATGTCGGCTTTGAACATCCAACCACCGGAACGCCCTTGAGTTAATTCGGAGTTCGGAGTTCGGAATTCGGAATTGGGAGTGGTAAAGAATTTGTAACTCATGATCTGGTTTCCACAATTGTTGTCACTAATTCCGAATTCCGAATTACCAATTCCGAATTATTAGTTGGCAGGGTGAGAGTTGCACCCACATCACCCGCTGGGAAGGCGATAACCCTCATTCGTCGTCCCTTTCGGGCAAGGTGTGAACAAGGATGTTTTAGGCGTTCTACTGTTAAACTACCTGCCGGTGAAATTCGGAATTCGGAGTTCGGAATTAGGGATTGGGAATTCTGTAGGAAAGGTTTATTCGCGTCGAGGGTGGAGTATGGACAAGCAGATCCCAATTGCAGATCGGACAAAACAGTTTGCAATCCGCATAATTAAGGCTTGCCATTTCCTCG
Source organism: Oscillatoriophycideae cyanobacterium NC_groundwater_1537_Pr4_S-0.65um_50_18 (assembly GCA_016208305.1). Lineage (GTDB taxonomy): Bacteria > Cyanobacteriota > Cyanobacteriia > Elainellales > Elainellaceae > Drouetiella. The sequence continues at coordinate 18,619 of JACQYI010000026.1, forward strand.
ACCAGCAACCAGGTGTGCTAAGAACGCTGTCTAATCAACTATTAAGATCAGGTACGTCTATTGGTGCCAATGTTCGAGAAGCTCAATCAGCCCAATCTAACCGTGATTTCTTGAGTAAGTTAGAGATTGTATTGAAAGAGGCAAGAGAAACTCAATATTGGATCGAAATTTTGATCGAATCCAACATGGTAGAAAATGCTAAATTCAATTCCTTACTACAAGAAGCTACAGAAATTGTACAGTGACTTTTTATTTGTCGTGGAGACAGATTAGTGTCGTTAAAGAGGCAAAGCTAAATCTGAATGACTTTTCCGCCTCAAGCCAGTTTAGGAATGCTGATGGTCAGATGCTAGGCTACCGAGCAAAAGCTCTCTGCTTCCAGAGCGTTAAGTCAGAGTTAGCCCTTTTTGGACAGAATCTTTACCAGCGATCGCGTGACACTTCATTGCAGCGTCGCTACCTTTACGCCTTAAAGCGGTGAGTGAGAGTTTTGGGGTGCGGAACTAACGCCTTCAAAATCGGCTGAAGGTCTTCTTTGGCAAAGCTTTAAGAGTGCAGAACTAAAATATTCCCAAAATGTTCGGCTAGAGTAGGCGAACAGCCTTGCTGCGATTGGGTTAATTTCGCTGGCGGGGCTGATAATCGAAGGCGATCGCTTCCCTAACCAGAGCGATCGCCTTTGCCATATTCAGCCTCAAGGGGGAGCTAATTCTCAAAAGAAGACCGCAAAACTGACACGATTAACCCTGGAAACCCCTTTGAGCTGCGTGACCACACTGAGGAAGGGGTTGAATTTAACTCAGCGGAGTGGTTGACTGCTCCGCTGAGTTAAATTCAACCTCTATGAGATCGTTTCAGGCGTTAGGACGAAGCTGATGTGATAAAAAGCACAAGAATTGGTGACGATGCTTCGTTCCATCGGCAAATTTTTCGTTCATCTTTGAATGACTCCCAAGTCCGTCAAACCGGAAGAGACAAGCTTTATGCTTTTGCCCAGACTTTACTTTCTTAAAGCCGATGAGCAGCTTCTCATCGAAGACTTCACTCAACGGTTTCTCGTTAATGGTCCTACCTTCTTCTTTGCCAGACCGCTCTTAAAAATAACCCGTCGCAATGCCTCTACTCTAGGACCAACTGGCTATGCTCGAATTCGCAATCTCCTCACCGGCGAACTGCGCAACGAAAGGGGGCCAGGACTATATTTTTTGGGCGCGAACGAGGAGGTTGTCAAAAACTTGACAGCGATTCCCCTCAAACGCAACCAATATACGAAAATCATCGATCAGCGTACGGCTGTTATTCGTATGGTGCGCGGCGAAACCCTCATCTATCTAGAGCCAAACGAGGAACTGTTAGGAACGATCGAAGAGGGGATTAACATTGATGATGACACTGCCGTCTTGGTACGTACTGTCGAAACCGGTCAATTGCAGCTCATCACAGACCGACAGGTTTTCTTTCCACAAGCCAATCAGAAGATTGAAGCTTTGTGGAAGCCAATTTTGCTCAAGCAAAATCAGTACGTCAAATTAATCGATAAAAGCACCGGTGCCGTCCGGGTGGTTCGAGGCGAATGCCGCTTTTACCGGGAACCAACGGAAGAACTGCTGGGCGACATTCAGGAGGGCGTGAATGTGGATGAACACACAGCAGTACTCATTCGCAATACAGAATCAGCGCAACTTGAGTTGATCACCACACCCCAAGTGTTCATCCCAAGCGCGACACAAGAGGTTGTGCGCTTACGTCAGCGCATTCTGCTGGAAGATCATGAGGCCGTTGTGGTTAAAGACAAGCTTGGGCAGTACCAGATCCGGCGAGGCACCGATCCAGAACGTGCCTTCTTTCTGGAACCGTATGCGCAACTAGTCGAATTCTGCTGGTCAAGCGGTGTGCATAAAGCTAAGCGTAATCTGACGTTTACCCATCTTGATGTGCGTCCCAAGTTCATGTCTTATGAATTTGAGGTGCGCACGCAAGACAATGTCGAGTTGGTGCTTGCCATCACCTTGTTCTGGCAGATTATGCATATTGAGGCCATGATCCGCACGACAGACGATGCGACCGGAGACGTTTGTTCGCATGCCCGTAGCAGTATTATTCAGGCGGTTTCCCAGACAACACTAGAGCGCTTTTTGTCTAGCTTTAACGACCTTGTTCGAGAAGCTGTGCTGAATCCTAATGATGCTTTTTACCAAACTAGAGGGGTACAAATCCACGCGACAGAAGTACGCTCTATTGCCTGTAAAGATCCCGAAACGCAGCGGATTCTGATGGAGATTATTCAAGAGACGACGAATCGCCTCAACCAGCTTCAAAAGCAAGAGAGCAGTAATGAAGTTCAACTGAGACAACTGGAAGGCAATATTGCAGCAGAACAACTGAAAGGACAGCTTTTGGTACTGCGGCAGGAACATGCTAAAACCGAGGCAACCACGCAGGGTGAAGCCGAAGCCATTCGAGTGAAAGCGTTTCTTGACGGGCTCGGTGAGCAGTTGTCGTCTGAAGACAAGCTTTTTCTGTTCAATCTGCTGCGGAAGCAGGATGCGATCGCGGCTCTCAGTACAGGGACGGCTCAGCTGTACTTTACGCCTGCGGACGTGAATTTGAGTATCGAAGCGCGGCCACTCTCTGGAGGAGTACCTCTTCAAGGAGTGGAGTCGGGATCAAGGTAAGAAGAGTCTAGATGACCGAGAAATCTTATCTTGTCTAAGTTTCAGCACAATAATCAGCAACTGCTCTCTGTCTTGCCCTTCTGCTGAGCAGGTGTACAGTGCCAAATTAAATGACGTCGAGACAAATTCGTGTCGCTGGGCAAAACCTTCTCTGTTGCAGGATTGCAGAGAGCTTTTGCTCGGTAGCCTAGCATCTGACCATCAGCATTCCTAAACTGGCTTGAGGCGGATCGCGAATCAGCGCTGATTTGTGGAAACTGGCGTTGTCGATCACAACCACCTGCCCCGGCTTCAATTGCTCAATCAGACACTGCTGCACCCAGGTTTCAAACAACGCCGTATCGCAGTAGCCCGTGAAGGTCAGGGGTGCCATCACTTGACAGTTACACCAAGCCGCAATCATGCTGATGCGCTGGGTGCGGTGCCCTAATTTCAAAGCTTCAAACCGCTCCGATTGAGCACACCAACCGTAGGCATAATCTTCGGTGTCATCCACCCCAGCTTCGTCTACTTAAACCAGTTGCTCTGCTGAGTACACTTGCAACTGAGCTAGGAAGGCTTGCCGTTGCGCTTCATCGCGTTCTTGATATAGCTCTACGAAGGTAGGTTAGGACGCTATAGTAGTACTAGAGAAGAGGTTAGTAGTCCTTATGCCTGCTCCTTACAGTTACGACCTTCGCACCAAAGCAATCGAGGCAGTCCAACGCGGTGAACGCAAAAGTGCAA
>JACQYI010000029.1 GCA_016208305.1 Oscillatoriophycideae cyanobacterium NC_groundwater_1537_Pr4_S-0.65um_50_18
ACGTTTATCAAACCGGGCGGAAAGTTACCGAAGAGTTCAAGCAAACGATGGAGATTGTGTTCGATGAGCACCTACCAAAATGGAACTACACTGCCAAGCCACAAGTGTGATGATGTCCGGTCTTATTTAATCCATAATCCTTAGAGCCTATCCGAAAACCTCTAGTTTTGTGAGAGACTTATAGAGGAAGCATTACAGCCGATTGAGAGCCATGTCCTTTACAGAAATTGCCCCTGATTTTCTGCTGCCAGATGAAGTTTGGGATCAGGTCAAACTTGCCATTCCTCCTGAGCCTCCTAAACCAAAAGGTGGACGCCCGCGAATGGATGATCGACGTGCTCTCAACGGCATCTTTTACGTGATGCGAACCGGGTGCCAGTGGAATGCCTTACCACGCAGTTTGGGAGCTAGTAGTACGGTACATGATCGCTTTCAAGCATGGGTCGAGCAAGGTGTATTTTTAGCGATGTGGGAATTGGGACTCAAACAGTATGCTGAAGCAGTCGGAATAGACTGGGAGTGGATGGCTATGGATGGGGCGCTAGGGAAAGCGCCTTTGGGGGGAAAAAGAAACGGGTGCAAACCCCACAGACCGGGGAAAATCGGGCACGAAACGAAGCCTTCTGTGCGATGGGAAAGGAGTGCCACTTGCCATCGTGATTGCAGGAGCAAATCGGCATGACATGAAACTAACCTTCCTGTTCCATAGCTTGACTCTCTAAAGGAATGTAAATATCTCAAGGCTTTGACTGCTCAGATGCTTCACAATCATTATCTTGGTCAAGTGCGGACTTCTCGCCAAACCACTGCTGCCGCATCCGGTCACTGAACGGAAGTTTTCGAACTTGCTTCAGCCGTTCAATCTCAGCTTCATTCGCATACACAATCCAGCGATAGGGCGGGTTTTCTTGCTTGTGTCCCTTAATCCATCCTTGCTGTAGCCATCCATATACCGTACTGTCTGGCATTCCAATTTGGCGTGCTAGCTCAGGAATCCACCATTCCCCCTCTGCCAAAGGTTCTTTGTTGTATCTTTTAGGACGACGTTGATGTAACCCTAATCGTCGCATCAGTTCAAGCACTCCCTGTCGAGTAAAATCTGCTTGTTGCCGAGGGGAACGGAAACCTTCCTGATTTAATTGAGTGGCAATCGAGAGTGCATCGAATCCTTGCTCATTGAGTGATTGAATGCGTTGGCGTAATTGAGGATAGTAACTTAACTGCTCAAAGCTTGCAACCGGACGAACCACAAGATGTTCAGCTTGTGTTTTACCAGTCCACTCAATCAATAACTTTACCTGTTCGCTCTGCCCTTCAGTTTGAACGACAATACGATTAATCAATTGTCGTAAAATCTCTTTTCGCTGAACATTTGTTGTAGTCGTTGCATTCCACAAGGCAGGAAGTAGCTAGGTGGATTTAAGCGTAAGACGCTCCGATGTCCACCCGCCTTGTTGACTGCGATTCTCCATGCCTTCAATGATGGCATTCGCTAAGTCGTACTCATTATCAAAGATCCTTCCAGCGATTTCATGTGTCTTGAGTTGATGCCACTGGGCTTCAATCAAGTTCATCTCGGAACTCGATGGCGGTAGAAAAAACAGGTACAACCCCTGCAACTGCCACTTCTGCCAATGCTC
>JACQYI010000030.1 GCA_016208305.1 Oscillatoriophycideae cyanobacterium NC_groundwater_1537_Pr4_S-0.65um_50_18
ACCTCCTGCACCCCCCAATACGTCAGCCGTTGCCCTCGACTGCGGTTAGAGTTTGAGACAAATAATGGACTCTTAGCCGTAACTTCTTGTCCCGTTGACTCTGCCTGAGTCTGCCGCTGCTGAACATAAGCCTTGAGATCTTCCCGTGCTTGCCGCGTGAGCGGGACTTCTCCCACGCTGTCATGTTTTGCTTCTCGGATGACAACTTGCTGCCCATTGTAGTCTTCAAAATTGAGGTTAATCGCTTCCTCTGCCCGCAAGCCATGTAACAAGACTGAGAATAGGGCACGATCGCGCACCGGATCACGACTCACCTCTGAGATCGCCGCATAGATCCGCTCGACCTCTTCATCTTCCAACTCCTGGGACTGAGCTTCTGGTACCTTCTCCTGCTTCACCCCAGTCGTCGGATCGCTGGTGATATACTCCGACTCCAGCATCCACTTATAAAAGGTCTTGAGCGTTCGCAAAAGACGATTGACCGAATTGGCTGCCAGCCCCCGATCTTGCAAAAGATATTGCTTGAACTGTGCAACCTGCCGTCTGGTGACATTTACCCATGCCTGCTGCGTCCAGTCCATGAAATACTGCAAATCTCGACGGTAAGCTTGCTCACTTTTGGGCTTGAGCGATCGCGCCGCAATAAACTCATCCACCTTGGTCTGTCTCAAATCTGTCAGAGAGGCAGCCCTAACCGCAGGAGTTTCCTTACCACCCACAAGAGGCACAATCACGGGTTCTGGAGTAGCTGGGCGTTTCATAGCAAGTAAAGTAGTGGCGACACGTTGCGGATGGAACCCTGCCCTTTCGATTAAAGCGTGAGGCAAGGAGAACGAAAATACTTCATTTCAAGCAGTCGCTGATAAGCAATTATACTTACTGTTAAAACTTGTATCCCCGATATTTGACCAATATCGGGGATAAGATAAGCCTAAGACAATATGAGACAATGAGCAAAGCCTAAATCTAGAAACCTTAATGTAGAAGGGATTTGGGTGAGCTAAAGCCATGCCTAAACGAATACAACCTAATACCAGTCGCTCGTCTGGGAAAATGCGATCGCTGCCTGAGAAATGTCGTAAGTGCGGAATGTTATCCGCTCAACAGGCACAAGCACTGCATGGAACAGAAGGGGATGGCGGTAATGTCTTACATCTGTTGATGATGTAGAATACTGGCAGTTTCAACCAGTCCATGAACTTAGGGAGCGTCAAGAAACAAGTTTTACAAGTTGTTGACTCTTTGAATTGGGTGAGATGGTGTAATTCCATTCACCATGAAAGGCATGAGTGGACAAACGAACCGTTGCTAGTTGTGCGTCCGAGACTTTCACTTTTGTTGGATATAGTGCTGTATCTAATTCGGCTCTAACTTGCAACCCTGTCGTTGTTGTGGTTGCCCCAATCAACGCCACAATGACTTCATGGCTGATGAGTGGTCGTCCTCGCCAGTTCAATGTGATATGGGAAAATAAGCGATGCTCAATCTTATTCCATTTGCTGGTGCCTGGAGGCAGATGGCAAACCGTCACTTCTAGTCCGGTTTGGTCGGCAAATTGCTGCAACTCCAACTTCTACAAGCGGAGGCGGTAACCATTACTGCCACCACTATCGGCACTAATCAGCAAGCGTTTTGCCTGCGGATAACTGGGAGCACCAACGACTTGCCACCAACGTGATAAACTCGCGACAGCAAAACTGGCTGTGTCATGGTCTTGTCCCACTGAAACCCAACCTGTATTTTGTCCAACATCGTAGATCCCGTAGGGAAGCGCTTTACCCATGTTTGGGTCGGGGAAATCATGGACATTAACCTTGTCAGGTTGTGTCTGGAGTTGCCATTCTCGTCCCGCATTTTTGAACTCACCAACCAGTTCCTTCTTCTTGGCATCCATTGAAACAACCGGTAAGCCCTGCTTCAGAAAGGCTTTGCTTTGCTCGCTGAGGTATTGAAACTGGGCATCTCGGTCAGGATGTTGCCTACCTTCAAGGGTTTTGGCATTTGCCTGCAAACTGTAGCCTGTAGAGCGCAGCAACTCACTCACCAGTTGATGACTCACGCGATGGCCCTGTGCTTGGAGGGCAGTCGCTAATTGGCGAGTGCTTTTGCAAGTCCACCGAAGAGGTGACATGGGGTCTCCACGGGTTTCCGGTTCGATGAGTTGATCGAGGTCTTCGAGAATGCTTGAATCCACCTCCTCAACCCGTTTACGACCACCACCACTCTGCCGAATCACCAGCAAATCTTCGGACTCTTGGTCGAGTTCTCGCAAGCCTCGATAAATCGTAGGACGGGAAATTCCGGTGATACGAGCAATTTGACTCACTCCGCCATAGCCTAAACTACGGGCTTCGGCAGCCAACAACAAGCGTTGCTGCCTTTCATTGAGATAGGGCAATATGGAACGGAGTTTCTCTGTCAGTTTTGAGTCATCTTCCATGCCTCTATGGTAGTCCTCTAAACGCACAGAGTTGTAAAGCTTATTTCGTGACAAGCCCTTAGATACTCTATGGCACTAATCTCCGTCGTTTGTCCTCATTGTAAAAGCGAAGAGTCCGTCGTCAAAAATGGCAAAAGCGCAGAAGGGAAACAGCGATATCTGTGCCGTAGTGAGATTTGTCAGAGACGGACTTTTATTTTGCATCCCGCTTATCCAGGACGGTTGGCTTCTGTCAAAGAGCAAATTGTCGAGATGACCCTCAATGGCAGTGGGGTGCGAGATATTGCTAGGGTGTTGCAAGTCAGTACCCGAACGGTGATTGCAGAATTAAAAAAAAGTCGATGACCTGAGTGCGATCAATCAGCCTGTCTTAGCCCAGATTGACCCCCAGCAGGTCGAGGTCGAGCTTGCACCAGTCCAGCTTGTGAGCGAGGTTTCATGCCCAGAAGGAGAACTCGATGAAATGTGGAGTTTCGTGCAGAAAAAGGAGAATCAACGATGGTTATGGCATGCGATCGATCATTCGACTGGGAAGGTGCTGGCGTATGTTTTAGGCGACCACAGTGACAATATGTTTTTGAAGCTGAAACAGTTATTAGAACCTTTTGGGATCAGCAAGTTTTATACAGATGGATGGGGAGCTTATCAACGAAAGTTAGCCCCAGACCAGCACCAAGTAGGCAAGGTAAACACCCAGAAAATTGAACGGAAGCATCTGACGTTGAGAACGCGAATCAAGCGATTGGCACGTAAAACAATTTGTTTCTCTAAATCTGAAGTGATGCACGATATTGTGATTGGATTGTATATCAATCGTTATGAGTTTGGTTTAGCCGTGTAATGACTATCATCAACAGATGTAAAACATTACCAGATGGAGCAATCGCTCAAGACTGGACAGATTTACTCAAGTCCGTTGGGCTAGAAAACCTGGCAACTCAGTCCTTAATCCGCTGAAAATTATGGCGATCGCTCCAAACAAACGCGATCGCCTATCTGTTCGCCAACAGCCTGTTCTGTCTGCGCTTGTGCAACCAAGATAATGTTGCCTTTGGCATCTCTACTGAATTCATTGGCTTCTATCAGGGCGTTCTTGGAAGAGTTAACTTGCTGTATACCCCATTCATCTTGGCTCTGCGATTCTGTGGCTTGAGGGGGGAGGCTTGGTCGATCGCCCCTCTCTAAATCCAGACTTACCCACTCAGGAGAGACGATCGCCCGATCGCGCAAGGGTTGATCGGGGCTGAGCGGCAAGCCTCCCCGCCCCGTTGCCACAAAGCGGCTCGATTCGTTAGTGCCAGGGGCACAGCCACGGGCAATTTGGGTAGAGCGATCGACCACATCGGTGGGGAGTTCAATCAATCCTTGACTGGGGTCAATATCAGGCTGGTTAATTGTGACCGTACCGGATTGGTTAAACCGAGAGCTAGCATCAATGTCGTTCGTTTGATTTTGAGGACTCGATCGCTGTTGCCCAATACTAAAAATTCCTTGAGCGGTAATAGAAATATTTCCGCCTCTGCCTTGATCTGCGCTGGCAATGATGTCATTATTTTGTTCTGGTACAGCAACAACAAAGCCGTTAGGTGCATCTACCGTTACGTTCCCACCTATTGCGTTATTAGAGGCTTGGGCTGAGATCAGGCTGTTGTTTTGCAAAAGCAAGCTATCGAGTCCCTGCAAGGTAATTTCAGCACCGCTCCCGACTCCGGCTTCTGCGGTGAGCCTACCTTGATTTAGACGAATCTGATTTGCCGCGATCGTTAAATTCCCGGCTCGTCCAGCTAGACTACTCACTGTTATTGCTGCGCGATCGGACACTGCTAGTTGATGCGTTGTGATATTAATGCTGCCGCCTCGTCCCGTTGCATTTCTCTCTGTGCTAGCGAATAGTCCGCTGGTTTGACCTGACAGAGTAATGCGATCGTCAACCCACAGATCAATATCTCCCGCAGGTCTGCTGCCCGCTGTCGTAGTCAGCAATTGCCCCCCACTCAATACCTCCAAAATGCGGGAATCGATACGAATATCGCCTGCTTCGCCGTCACCACTCATACTGGCTTCTATTTCCCCCCTATTGCTAACTATCAGGCGATCGGTCTTGACTTGAATATCATTTGCATTCCCGACTCCACCCTGTTCAACTCGGGTAAAAATGCCGCTTGTAGATCTATTCCTTCTACCGTCGATGATGAGGCGATCGGTTGCTACAACAGTAACGCTGCCTGAATTGCCCTGACCGTTAGATCTTACTGCTGCTCTTAAGCCAGCTCCGTTTCGCAATTCAACCTGGTTTGCTGAAAGGCGAATATTACCACCATTGCCGATTGCTGGAGCTATTGGACCGGTTGCTCCTCCAACCGAGCTGAAAATGCCACTGGCTAAGCTGGTACTAGTGCCATCAAAAATTGCTTGTTCGCGCACTTGAATCGTGATATCACCCGCATTGCCACGTCCAAAGCTGCTAGATGACAATTGTGCACCATTCAAAGCAGTGAGAGAACCAGCCTGAATATCAATATTGCCGCTATTGCCCACTCCACTAGCTCTGACAGAGCTAAAAACGCCAGAATCATTATTCAGAAAGAATCGATCGCTCACCCGAATTCTAATATCACCCCCTTTGTACCCCTGTGCCGCTGTATCGGTTGTTAGGAATGCTCCGTTTGTGAGCGAGAGGGAGCCAGCGCTAAGGCGAATATCTCCGGCATTGCCCATAGCTTCAGATAGGACGAAATTGAAAATGCCACTTGACTGATCAGTTTGAGATCTGACAGCACCATCGAATCTTGCATCACCCCGCACTTGAACAACAATATTGCCGAGATCACCAATACCATTGCTGACACCAAAGAGCGCCCCTCCGTCCGTCATCGTCAGCGAATCTGCTTCTAAGAGAATGCCTCTTGTTGTGCCAATAGCTGTGCTGCTCGAAAAGGAATTATCAATCGCGTGAGCAATCCTCGAATCCTCAGTGAGAACAACAGAACCTATAACTTGAATGATTACCCGTCCTGCATCGCCCTGTGATGATGTGGTGACCCCTATCCCAGCCGCTTGATTTAAGACGAGCGATCGCCCTCGAATCACCAAACTTCCACCTGTTCCTGTACCTTCAAGAAAATTCAGAACCCTACTGCCTGAAACCTTGATGTCTCCTGTAGCGTCAAGAATAACATCTCCTGCTTGACTGTCTGGGCTGCCTGAATTTTGATCAATTCCAGCTAGTAAGGTACTATCCCCTCGAATTTGAATATCTTCAGCATTTATTAGGATCTCTCCGCCATTATCTGCGCTGACATTCAGGAAAGCACCCCCATTGATTAGGACGTTGCCACGAGAAGACCTCGAAAGTTGTCGAACGGGTCGTTGTAGTGAGGGACGGGAATCAGCGCTGAGTTCAACGGTTGCTGGAGCCTTCACAGCAACTAATCCTAGCTGTCCACCTAGCGCGTTTAAACTCCCTGTGATCGTCACATCTCCCCCGATCAAAAGCAGATTTTGCCCATCAGCGACTCTCAAGCCCAAGAGCGGATTTCCGGCTAAGCTTTCTCCTGCATCTGCAACGGACTGAGTTTGAATCTTTCCGGGTGTAGCTTGATTGAACAACAGAGCTGAGGGGTTGATTGTGAGTAGAGGTGGAGCTTGAGGATCGTTAGTACCGAAGAAGCCCTGTGTGCCAAATTGCAAGCGATTTGCAGTAGTTCCGACAAATGAGCCTCGCAGATCTAACGTAGCGTTGTTGCCAAAAACAATGCCGTTAGGGTTCATCAGAAACAGATTCGCGTTTCCCTGTACCCCCAACGTGCCCGAAATATTTGAGGCACCTCGACCCGTCACCCGACCAATAATGTTGAATACACCCGCTGGATTGGCAAAGTAAAGGCGTTGTCCGTTACTGACATTAAACTGTTCAAAGCTATGGAACAAGTTCGCTCCTCTTCTGGCTCCCCCTTCAATCCGATCGCCATTCCTACCGTTAATTGTGACATTCCGATTCACTGTAGACTGCTCTGATCCGAGGGTGCGATCGGGTGTCACTTGAGCTATGACAGCAGTATCCGGTAAGAGCACGATCGCACTCATCGACACAGGAATAAGTGCGATCGTGCCCTTGTTAAACCATCGATGCCAAGTACCTGCTTTCATGGTTTTACTTAAGCTCAGATGTAAACTCATACCTTTACTTTTCCTGTTTATGCAGCCGTTCTCAAGTCTTAACCTATAACCAGTTGCCGACCAACACATAAGCTGTCCAATAGCTAGGACGGCTGTAGTTGGGATACTGCTTCAACAATATGACTTGCGCCCGCCGCAACGCTTCAGCTTTCGTCACCCTAGAGGTAGCTAACTCTTTGTAAAACTCTCCGATTAGAATAGCAGTAGAGCGATCGCCAATGTTCCACAACGAAGCTAAGGTACTTCTCGCCCCTGCCCGAACTGCCGCTCCCGCCAAACCCAGCGTTGCCCGATTATCTCCTGCTGCCGTTTGACAAGCGCTCAACACCAAAAGTTCGATCGCGGGCGATCGTGTTTCATCCCGACGACGCAAAAATGTATCAAATTGCGTTACGTTTATTGGCCCATCGGCTGCCAAAATAAAGGTATCTTCTGCCCGTGAGCTAAACTGCCCATGGGTTGCCAGATGCAGAATATTGAACGTCGCTTGGTTAACCTGATTCTCCAGCGTCCGGCTCGTAAAATCTTGATCGAGCAAGGTCGTAATCGGCACCCCCGCCGCTGAGATGGAGTTGAACTCTGATTGAATTTCGGGTAGCGGTGGAAAGTTTTGAAACTCTAAAGGCGGTTGCACAAGACCTGCTGCCAGCACCTGTAACTTTTCTTGGGCGATCGGCTCAGGGTTTAGCAACTGTAGCCCAGGACTCAGGGCAACGGCATACTTCTCAATCAAATACTGCTTGCCATCATAAAGAGCCGCCATCGGCACGCTCCTGAATGCGCCATCTAGGACAAATACCAAGGTCTTAATGCCGCTTCGTTCTAGTTCTGATTCGATCGGTTGGATGAGCCAGCTATGAACCTGCTGAGAGAGAGACTTGACTTCGGCGATCGTAGCCGGTTCAGTAAGACTCTGCCGCAGTTTGGTTAAGATGCTTTCTACTTCAGCCTGAGATTGGCTTACAGCGTAGTGATGTAAAGATTGCCCCGGCACTTTAACAATCACCTGTAGCTGATCCGGCAGAATAATGGGATAGAGAATAGCCGTCGTTGGGTTATCCTGATCTACCACTTTGTCCAGCAAAACGGTGGTTGTATTCAAGCAAGATTCCCGAAAGAAGTTATCTAGCTCTGCTAATTGCAAAGCTTCAACTCGCTGTCGAGCCTTATCCAAAGTTTGTTCATCTACAGGTGTTTGAGATTGTAAGAGCAATTCAACAGATTGTCGATAAACAGGTTCTACACTATCTCTCAAAGAAAACTGCACCTCTCGATTGACGGCAACTAAATCATTCCGCAGAAACTGTAATTCGTCGATCGCCGCATCATAGGCTACGATCGCTCCTGCTACATCTCCCTGCTGTTTCAACAATCGTCCAAGCTGCCAATGCCAGCGATAGGCAATATCAGCCGCATTCGCCACATCCGCTAACCGCAACGCTTGTTCAGTCAAATCCTTGGCATCAGCCCACTGCTGAGCCTGTTCATACAGCCCTCCCAGCGTTCCTAACGCATAGGCTTCCGCTCGTTTGTCCCCCAAGTTGCGAGATTGCTGAACTGCCTGAGCCAGGAGCCGAGCAATGCTATCCCGTGAAGCCTGTGGGTATTCTTTGTTCTCTAATTTAGTTAGAGATTGGGCAAAATGAATCGTGGCGTAGACGGCTGTTTGGCTAGGAGGTAAGCCAGCTAACTCTGTCGTAATATCTAATAAGAGGTTCTCGTCTAGCGCTTGACTGGCATTGACGAGAAGGCTGAATTGATTAATGTGAGCCTGAACCTTGATTAGCAATGAAGGCGCTATCTCGATCGCCTGTTGGTAAAAAGCGCTTGCTCCCTGCACACCTTGCTGAACGCTAGCCGTATTACCCAAGCTCAGCAGAGACGCACTAATCTCTTGAGGAAGCTGTAGCCGTATCGATAGCGCTAAGCTAGCTTGCAGCACTTGACGAGATTGTTCCAAATCTCCCGTAAACTGGAGCGCCTCTCCGAGCGATCGCAGTTCTACCCCCTTTGTTAGTGAATCAGGTTGAGATTGTAGACTCTGGCTCAGCTTAGTCAACAGCGTTAAGGCTCGGCGGTAAAACCCTAGAACCTGCAAGGCTTGAGCTTGGTTAATCTGGCTTCGGATGATGCCGCTGCTGTCATTCTTCTCACGGTAGAGTGCTTCAGCCTTCTGCCAAGTTATCAGCGCTGGCTCTGTCTGCCCCTGCTCAAATTGCAGTAAACCCTGAATCTCGACCGTCCGCGCCAAAATCTGTGAGCGATCGTCCCTCTCTCCTAAAAGCGGTGGGCTAGTTTCCAGCAGGTTTAGGCCCAGCAGATTTAAGCTAGTGCTAATGGCATGAGTCGCCTCTGAGAATAGACCTGACTTTTGATAGACCAAGGCGAGATTGCTCAGAGCCATTGCCTGTCTGAGAGTATTGCCTTGCTGCTGATAGGCTTGAGCCGCCTGTTGCAACATCTCTGCTGCTTCAACGAATCGTCCTGCGGCGTAGAGTGCTTTACCCTGTTGCACTAACTGTGAATCAATGATACTCAGCCTAGATTGAGGAATGGGAGCTGTAGACTGCGAGTACCCTGGATGCGTGATCAGCAGACCTAGCAAGAGTGATGCGATCACCAGCAGCCTATGGGAATGAAGGAAAGCTTTCAATCCCTTACTTTTCCTAAAAAGTTGTTTCCTTTTTGCCCATTTCAGCTTTAGAGCAAACCTTAAGCTTTGGAAGAATCCTGCATATTTTTTCACTCTATCTTCCTCGAATTGGACTGATGAGGCGGTATTTCTCCACAGCGAGTCCGGGCTTTCCCGGTTGTTCAACGAAACAACATTTCGAGAATAACATTACGAATCGAACACATTACGCTGCTTACATTGGCATTGACTGAGTGGGGTACAACCAGAATATTTACAAAGCTGATTGTGCCAGAGGGTTACTTAAGAATTTGGCTCTGTAGCTGTTTCAGGGAGATGAGCTATGGGGAAAAGCTGAAAGGTATGAGCCAGCAGCATTTCAGCGACTTTTGACCTCTGGAGCTAAAATGCTTGACTAGCAAGCGTTTCAAGCCCTTATTTCCAAATGCCTCCCTGAAACAGCCATAGAGCCAAGAATTTTTATACCTGATGCGATGGAGGTTGATCATGTAGACTTAAACTTGATGAAGTTCTCTTAATTGTCTCCTATTCCGCAACAAGTCTATAGTACATCTGCTTATTTCCGTAGGGAACCTGAACTCGACTTTATCCAATTCAGGTGGCGTAGCATAATAAGTCAGACCAGCTATCCAGCAAAGCTTTTGGTATTTTCACGACATCAGTGTCTGAGCTAGAGAGCTGTAAAAGACGCGCTTGCCAGAACCGCTGACGTACCCAAGCTAAGGCATCAATGAATGTAGGTAGCTCTTTACGATACCAAGCAGAGTGAGGTAGCGAGAAACCCATTGAGGATTGCAGTTGATTAGCCAAGAGGACAATGATAGAAAACAAAGCGAGCAGAGCAGGTGTCGTTCGTAAGATCGCCAAGTCAGACCACTGCCTTTGGGTTTCGACTCCTAAATGCGCTCCGACTTCCTCAAAGGTGACTTCCACTTGCCAGCGAGGCGCGAAACCAAAGCAAGATTTGTTCAGGTGTAGCCGTGAGATCTGTCGAGAGAAACGCTTGTGGCTCAAATTTACCATTAGGGTCTTTGACCAGCACCCACTTAATGGGAACTGCAGGCAATCCTGTGTGATACCAAACAGCAGTCTGGGAGGTCAGTTGTAACTGACAAGAGCGTCCGCCGTACCACTGCTCAATCGTTATCGTTTGCCAGTCTGTTTACAGAATCTTTCAGTCTACTAATAGTTAGCTAGCTTATGTTTCAGGTTGTGGCAGTGGATAAAGGTTATTTGTGGACGTTCAAAGCCAAGTAATTCCAGGGTCATTTGCTGGGCAGTGCAATAAAGCCGTTGCGGTATTCGACTTAGGTTGCATCAAGCCAACTCATACGTTCTTGAGCATAACGATCGCCAGCCGTGCTACCTACACGAGCAATCTCATTCAAGCGATTTAGTTCCTCAGCACTGAAAACAATCCCAGTCGCCTTTGTATTCTCCTCAACATATGCAACTCGTTTTGTTCCAGGAATTGGAACAATATCACTCCCTTGATGCAGTAGCCATGCTAGCGCAACTTGTCCGGGGGTTGCCCCTTTCGCTTCAGCCATTTCTTTGACTCGATCAACCAGTTTCATATTTTGGTCGAAGTTATCTCCCTGAAACCGAGGATCGAGGCGACGATAGTCATCTTCAAAGGCTTCAGGCCGCTTGATTCGTCCCGTTAAGAAACCCCGACCTAGAGGCTACCGTGTACACACAAGTCGAGCCTGAGCCAGTTTCCATCCAAGGAAGATAGACTCAAATTGCCGCAGACCCTGCACCAGCGTGGGCATTCCAGGTGGACGCTGGGAGCGATACCCTGACCATCCTCCCAGACGAGCAATCAGCCAGGTTGCCCAGGGCAAGGAGGCAGGGGGATAAGGATTGCCCTGTTTTTGAGTGCGACCTACCAGAGTCGGTGCAAGTTGGTCGAGGCATTGCTGTTGTTCGTGAGTGAAGGCAATTGAAGTGGCTAAGGCAGGATTATCTCGCCCTTCAACCAGTTGCAGGATTCGCACGGCAACCGAGAGTGCCAAGAGGCTCAAGCGCTCAATGGCCTGGATCGATTCGAGTTGAGTCGCTTCGATCTGCAAGCCTGCTTGCTTAAGGGTGGCGAAAAGTTGTTCAATTCGCCAGCGCCAGCGATACCAGATGATGACTTGTAGCGCTTGCTCGAGGCAAACCACTTGATGGGTGGTCAATAACCGCCAATGAATCGGTTCCTGACCCGCAGGAGGCGACACTTCTTTGGCTTCAAGTGCATAGAGACTGACACTCTGGGGATACTCTTGAGCACTCAAGTTGTCGGGTCGTCGGATCTGCACTCGGGCAATGCGCACCGACAGCCAAGCCTCTCTTGCCCTTCTACCTATGCGAGGGTCTGCGAACACTTCGACTGCGTAGGTGCCTTGGCAAGGTTGCTGGTCTCAGTGCGCATACAGCCAAGCCTCCTGCCCTAACAAGCGACGGTCTTGGCGCACCCGCACTAAAACATGATTATTGGCATCTGGCACCGTTGCCCATTCCTCGTAGAGGTCACTCTCACGATCCCCAATATGGGTCACCTGTTTTGCCCCTCCGACACTCAAACAGTGTTGAGAAGCTGAAGCCGACTGGAGCCATTTGTAAGATTCCTTCTGCTCAATCGGCAGACTGCGATAGCCCCGTTGGTGCTTATCCGGGTGGTCTAAGGCACGAGTCCAAATTTGCACATGACTTAAGCCTAAAGGAAACCCACTCTCGGCTTTCAACACCAAGGTGGGATGCATGAAAAACCCCAGGTCTTGGTCGTTGCCCACCACCCCAAGCCCCTTCGGCTTCAAGCGACCCGCATGAGACTGCAAGTTGATTTCGCTGGTATCGCTGATGGCTAAAACATGCAGCCCTTCTACCTGAGGCTCACAGGTCTCCGACAGGCTTCGCACCAACTCCGATAAGTTCTCGTTCTCCAAGAAGCGATAGTATCCCACTTGCTCAGCTCGATTGCGGCTGATTTGGCGGATGTTGACCGATTGATGCTCCCGCATCGCTTCACACAACTTGGCCCCCTTTTGACCAAACGAGGATCGCCAAAAGCAGGTCTTTTGTGCTGAGCAGCGTGAATCAGAATGGGGTTATCCATCATCAATGCCTCTTTCAGGGTCTGATCCTAGTCTAGGCTCGACTTGTGTGTACACGGTAGGACCTAGAGGACAGTAGGGAACGAAACCGATTTTTAATTCTCGTAGGGCTGGTAAGATCTCGGCTTCGACTCCTCGTTCCCAGAGTGAATACTCAGACTGAAGGGCACTGATGGGATGAACCGCATGAGCGCGACGAATGGTTTCTGAACTTGCTTCTGAAAGCCCGAGATAGCGAACTTTCCCTTGTTGTACGAGTTCTGCCATTGCCCCAACTGTCTCCTCGATCGGAATAGTTCTATCGACACGATGCTGGTAAAACAGATCGATATGGTCAACTCCCAATCGTTGCAGTGAAGCGTCACAGACGCGGCGGACATTTTCAGGTGAACTATCTAAGCCAACGGTCTCTCCGCTTCCGTCAATTTTGAATCCAAATTTTGTGGCGATGACAACGCGATCGCGATCGCCCCGAATTGCTCGACCTACAAGCTGTTCATTGTCGTTGTAAACTTCAGCCGTGTCAAAGAAGGTAATACCAAGCTCAATGGCGCGATGAATGGTTTGAATGGCTTCCGATTCATCTCGATTTTCATACGCTGAACTCATGCCCATGCAGCCAAGCCCTAGAGCCGAAACGCTGAGTCCTTATTGTCCGAGTGTGCGGATTTCCATCTTTTTTTCCTCATCCACGAAATGACTCAACTCATTGCTTTCGCATCTTGTTCTGCAAACACCTCTTTAGCAGCAAAAATTCCATTCAAGGCAGCCGGAAATCCAGCATACACTGCCATTTGAATGATGACTTCTACCACTTCTTTGCGAGTGCAGCCAACATTTAAAGCACCGTGAATGTGGACTTTGAGTTGCGGTTGAGCATTACCCATTGCAGTCAGGGCGGCAACCGTAGCAATTTCTCTAGACTTCAGATCCAATCCTGGACGTGAGTAGATATCTCCAAACGGAAATTCAATAATGTACCGTGCCAAATCAGGAGCAATTTCCTTTAAGCTTTCAATCACTTGTTCGCCAGCGTGCCCATCCACTTCTGCAAGTTTTTGCCATCCTTGTTGATAGCGATCAGTGTTTACTTCCTGTGAGTGTGTTTGTGTCATATTGTGCTTCCAATTCCCTATAGTGTTGAATTTTGTCCTGAATGACCTCTAGGTTCCGATTTAGCTCGTCTAGCTGCTGCTGGACGTGCCGTTGATGAATTTCAAGCAACTGTCGTCGTTGAGCTAGGCTATGATCGCCCTGTCTGCGTAGTTCAGCAAACTGCTGCATCTCTCGAATTGGCATTCCCGTTGCCCGCAATCGAGTCAGGAAGTTAATCCAAGCAATATCTTGACCGGAATAGCGACGATGACCGCTCGAAGCCCTTTCAATTGCAGCAAGCAGACCAATGCGCTCGTAATACCGCAAAGTGTGTGTACTGAGTTGAGTCACTGCTGCAACCTGTTGGATCGACAGTTCTGTATCCATGTCTCCCACCATAAAACTTAGAGTGCGCTCTAAGTCAATAGCATAATTCAAGAATCAAGGTGCCGCATTATTGCTGCGTGATATCCGCCCAAAAACCACGTAGAAACGCCAGCTAATCGGGTCGAGGAGGGTGTTTCTCCCTCCCCTCCCATACCACCCATCATGCGGGTTCGCAATGGGCGGATCAGGTCGCCGCGCAAACAATACTGATAATCCACTAAGTGTATCCTTGGACTTTCATCCAAAGCTCACGAATTGACAGCAATCCCTGTCGCTTTAACCATTTATTGGTCATTCCTATCCCCACGAGATGCGCAACGAGATTCAGCTTGTAAAGCCAAGAGTGAGGCTATGTAGGTCTTTTAGCTGAAGTAGACAGTAGAAAATGACATCGTTAGCCTTTTGAGTTGAGGCAAATCACGATGTCAGAAATGATCAGCACTACTGTAGCAGGAATTGAATTGAAGGCAGATGAACAAGCCAATCCAGTGACACCCAGTTGGTTGGGTGAAGTCTTGCTGGTGGGTGAATACTGGCGAATGACAGGTTTATTAGATCGCTTACAGACCCAAGTGAAGGTGAATTGAGGGCGGATGGGACAGTATGAAGTGTGCGATTTTGTCCTGCTGCTGCTCGCCTATGCCGTCAGTGGTCTGGACACGCTCCAAAGCTTTTTTGAGCAGCTCAAGAGCGTCCAATCCATCGTCATGTCAGTCTGGCAACGGCAGCACTGCCCAGTCGCATCAACGTTAAGCCGATTTTTGCAAGCGATTGATTCCGGTGCCTTAGAGCAATTGCGGACGTTGTTTGAAGCGGATTTGTTGGAGCATGGTTTTGCCCCCATCGATAGTGGCGGGTTGATCGATCGCGCTGGTAATCGGTTTTGGATATTTGATGTCGATGGCACTCACCAGCAGCTCGGCAACTGTCTAATGTCAACTACTTTTGGTTCTTCCAATCTTTTGGTGAAGCGATCAAGATCAGAAATGGATGATGGTGATTTTGGAAATAACTTTCTAAGCAACAATAAAACGCTTACTCAATAGTTCTAAACCAGCCCGTCCGTACATCTGTCGTTTCACCATCTTTAATCGATTGTTGAAGCCTTCGACCATGCCATTGCTCACCTCTAAAACCATACTGGCTCGAACCGCAGCATAATCCTCGAAAAGCCCCTTTGCGAATGCTTGGAAGGATTTGAGGGTGCTCTTAAACGCCTTCATTAGCCAAGGATCAAACCCTTCTGCTTTACGTTGACGCAGCAATTGTGAAAACTCCTGTGCTAACTCAACCGCTTGCTTCAAATCCGGATGGGCTGCTACCAACCGAGCCAACAAATCGGCTTCTTCTGCATCTCGATGCTGTTCAGGTTTAACGATCAGAAAACTGGCGCGTCGGGCGGTGAAGGGTGGCAATTGGGGGTCGCTCACTTTTGCCACCCTTGGAGTCGAAGGGGCACGCCGCGGTGGCAGGCCCTGGGCTTCCCGCAGTTGTTTGAGGTAGCGCATCAGGGTTCGGTCACTGCCGGTGTAACCCAGTTGTTGCAAGAAAACCATTAACAGTGCAGTCTCTTGAATGCCGTCATTCCACCACGCTAGAATTTCTGGCTTGTAGGGGTCGAGAATGCTCCGGCCAAAAGTGGCGCGTCGGGCAGAAACCTCTCCCAGCTCTGGGAAGTGGAGTTTGCGTCGAACCGTTCGCTCACTGACCCCCACGGCCTGAGCGATCGCTCTTTGTGTCCACTGCTGTTGGTGTAATCGTCTGATTTCCTGATCCTGTTCCACTCGGCGTCGGTGATTGGCCAACGATTGGGCTTGAGCACTAAGGGTGGCGGTTGGCTGTGTAATGACCACCACCGTCTCTGTGGATACGTTGTCTTGCCGCCATTGTTGTTCGACCGCTTTCAACTGAGAACTGTAGTTGTTTAACAGCTTTTCTAGAGTCTCCTGTAAGTTCTGCAGGAGATGGAACCGATCCGCCACTTGCACCGCATTCGGTGCGCCTTCATCCATCCCACTCCGGTAAGTGGCCGAACGGTCTCGAGACAACACCTCCACCCCTGGGTGCTGTGTCAACCATTCTGCTAACGTCTTTGCTTTGCGATCTGCCAATAGGGAAATCGGACGATGTCGTTCCAGATCAACCAGAATGGTGCCGTACTGCTGTCCTTTGCGGAAGGCAAAGTCATCCACTCCCAGTATTTTAGGTACCTCAAATTCAGGTAAAGGCAGTTTTTCAAGCACATTCAACAGCGTGCTTCCGCAGGCTCCCATCCCGATTTGATGAGATAACCGTGCACCTGCAGCACCTCCTAGCGCTAGACCAATCGCTTCGAGCCTCTGTACCAATCGAACGGTTTTCCTCGCCCAGGGTGCCGCAATTTCAGGAATTCGCTCTGTGAAAATACGCCGAATGCACCCTGCATGATCACAGAAAAATTTGCTAACTTGCAACGTTAGAATTAACTTAAAATTGATACAAGGCAAATCAGCAAGCGTGCGCTCATAATGGCTGTGGATGCGGGTAGACGGATTGCCACATATCGGACATTTCGCTAAATGCTGGGTTGAAACCACACTCAAGATAAGCTGCTGTTGCTCGGTATCGAGTTCACAGCGATCCAGGTGAAGTTTGCGGGAATTAGGCAGTAACTGTTGAAAAAACTGTCGGGTCTGAGCCGTGATTAAGTTGAAGATAGGCAAATCCTCCCGAATTCCCTTCCATTTTAACTTTTCACCAAAAGGTCGGAAGAACCTAAAGCTATTGTCGCCAGATAACATCCAACGACAAGAAGCTGAAGATCAACGCATAGAACAGATGCGACTTAGCGATGAGTGGTAGGTACAAGCCGCTTTGAGCGGCTCCATCTTCAAGCCTCCGGCTTTGCCGGAGGTTGTGACGTGTGCCGGACAGGCACAGGCGCTAGGAGGTGAAAGTCCTCCCCCAACCTGATAGCGGTGAAGGGTAGTGAAGCGCAAGGGCATCCTCGTGAGGGGGTGTCTGGAGGAAGCGTGGAGCAAAGGTACGAGCTGACGAA
>JACQYI010000048.1 GCA_016208305.1 Oscillatoriophycideae cyanobacterium NC_groundwater_1537_Pr4_S-0.65um_50_18
CGCCCGTCCGGGTGAAACGGTCAAATATGAGATCAAAACCACGGGAGTGAATGGCTACAGCGGGCCGATTACGCTCCAGATGCCGCAGCTCCCAGCCGGAATCACGGGAGAACTCAGCCCGCTCACGGTCCAGGCCGGTCGCTTTTCAACCTTCATTGTGACGGCGGCCACTCCACTGGCGCCGCAAAGCCACACCTGGACGATCACCGGTTCGGCGACGATGCAAAACCGCACCGTCACCCATGACACGTCCATCACACTCACTATCATCGGCAGCGGGCACGATTTCACGGTTGGTGCAACTTCAACCGAAGCGACAGTTACCGCCGGAGAGGCCGCCAATTACACGATCACCTCGACCGGGTTGGGAGGCTTTACCGGACCGATTTCATTGAGTGTCGAAGGACTCCCCGACGGTGCGACCTTTGCGTTTGGCCAGTCTTCCATCACTGCCGGGAGCAGCACCAGCCTGCTCGTCACCACTCCGGCTGAACTGGAAGCCGGAACCTATCCACTGACTGTCACTGGAACAACCAGCATTGACGCCCAGCCGATAACCAGAAGCATTCAGTTAGTTTTAATTATCGAGGACACAAACCAGAAAAACTTTTCTTTTTCGATTTCCCCAACTTCTTTGGTTGTCGTTCCAAACGAGTCCGCAACACTTCAGGTCACAGTTATTCCCGCAAGTAATTTCTCTAGTCAGGTTCGGTTTACTGTTGACGGCTTACCTGATGGAATTTCGGCCACTTTTGATCAGGAACTCATTCCCCCGGTTGTCCCGATTAATCTTACCGTTTCTGCCAATTCAGATGTTCCAGCAGGTCAGTACTCTTTCTTGATGACAGGTACGGAGGATGGTAATTCCCAACTCTTCCATACCAGGGAAGTTTCTTTTGTGGTTGCGGGTCAAGACGTCGAAACCTCTATTTCTGGGGTTATTCTATCTGCGGAACTTACTCCTCAGCCACTGGTCGGTGTAACTGTTTCCTCATACGGCAATCCTTTCCAACAGGTCATTACCGATGCGCAAGGCCGATTTACTTTATCCGGAATTACAGAAGACACCAAAACCACCCTCTTAATTGATGGCCGAACCGTTTCTATCATTCCTCATTCTTTTACTTATCCATTGGTTCCAATTGATTTCCCAATCATTCCAAGGACTTTCAATCAAATTGCTGAACCAATTTACCTGCAGCAACTCTCTATAGCCAATCGCATTCCGATTCAACAAAATATTGGAACTGAACAGATATTAACCACTCCTCAAATACCTAACCTGAAAATTATTGTACCTCCAAATACTTACATTGTTGACGTTGATGGAACTCCGCTCACATATTTGACGGTTACTTCAACTCATGGAAGTCGAATGCCCAAAAGACAAATTGAAGGGCAGGATTTGAATGACGTTTCACAAGTATTCACCCTGTATCCACTTGGGGCGGCAGCAACCAATAATTTGAAATATGTATTACCCAACCGGACCAATTCTCTGCCCGGCGATAGGTGTGTGTTCTGGGTTATTGGCAAAAATCTCAGTCAGGCCCGAGCAATTGGCGTTGGAAAAATCACTCAAGATGGACTTCAAGTGGAGACTAACCAGTCAATCCAATCTCAGAACAAAGTGAGTCGAAAAAAATCGCCTCCCAAACAAGATCAGAATCCATTAGATGATCAAAAATGGCGGATGATTTCAGAGCCGTTTTATTACCAGATGACAGAAGAATGGTGCGAGGAGCAAGCTGGCAAACAAAGTACCCAATACCCAAAGATCATTAAGCTCTCAGTAACGCCAAGTAAAATGTACCTGACCTTGGAACAATCAGCTACTTTTATGGCCACTCTGACTTTATCTGATGGAAGGGAATTAGATGTCACTCATCTTTGCACAACGTACTCATCCTCAACCTATATAGAAGGCTTAGAAGGCGACAGACCTCATTTATTAACTTCTCAATCAGGTTTGATAAGACCTAACCCCGAATTGACTATGGATGTCCACTTTGGTCTTGAGGGATGGGAAGCCTTTCTTGGTGTATATCTTGAAAAGATACCCGCAGGAATTGTGTGCGATAACCCTACTGTTTTTTATGCACCGCGTTCAATCAGAGTACTCATCTCAAATAAAGCATTGTTGTTACGAGTTGAGTCTGACTACTCACCTGTAATTAGCTCTGCTGATGTGGCGTTTGTGCGCAATGGACATCCAGCGGTTTTGAAAGCCCGTTTTCAACCAGGTACTGGAGGTGATTTTGTTTCATTACGAACGTTGGGAACATATACACCAGGTCAACCTCGACCATTTACTCCTCTGGTACTATTCGAAGGAACGGTTTCACAACAAGAAGTAAGTATTCCTCTGCCAGAATCCTTATTTGCTAATCCAGGTCACACGGCTGTGATATATGGGTATATTCCTCGTAGCGAGGGGTGTCAGCTCATTGGCGCATTCAAGGTCAGCAAATTTCCAAATATTAAAATTGATGCTATACCTAATCCAGTTCCAACAGCCACTCCAAATCCGAACACTCCTTACAATACTGAAACCATAGTTGATGCAGGATTTTCAGTGACCAATGATTTGCCAGGGGTAAAGATTAAAGCACCATTGCACTTGCTAAAAAATGGAGTCTGGGATTTAGGGTTATCAACTGGGGTAATCTCACAATGTTCTGCTGGCTCAGGGTGCAATGGGTTCTTGCCATCTGGTTATAAAATAGATTTACAGGCAAATTATGAAGTTATAATGTTTTCGCACCTTGATGGCTTCAGTTACCCTGGTTATGAAGCCAATTCAATCGTGGCATCAGGGTATTATTCACATGACCCATGTGATGATTATGGATATATTGGTTCTCTTTATACCACCTTTGATAATGCATATTATCAAAGCTACCTTTTTAACTACGATGAAGGAGTAAATTGTGATACTGGTAATGGTGGTTGCCTATACCAAATTGCTCAAGCCCCTCTCCTCTTTGGAAATAACGCGGTAGTGAAATATGAAGACCGGGTAGTCGTCCGCAAAGAAGTTGTCAATGATGAAGTGGTTTGCACAACAGCAGCAAATTATTTCGCCCGGTTAGCGAAACCGTCCCATGTAAAAATTACCCAAATTGTTCTTGGAACTCAGGAAGTGGTTCTTGAGGGAGATTATCCAGAAGGGGATGTTGTCCATCCAGTTCCACCTCAACTTCCATTCGGCCAACATAAAGCTGTTATTGAAGTTACTCCCTTGGAGGGCAATAGCCCAATTGAGATCTACAATATCCAGGTTTCGGTGGAATATGTTGAGAACAACCTTCTCCCAGTCGGACACACGTTTGTCAAAGGCATAGACCTCGCCGACGGTCATGTCGTCCAATCCGCAACCGATTTTGTGCTTCCAGGACGTGGGCTGTCGCTGGAAATGACTCGGACCTATTCCAACGTGAGCATTGTCCGCAACAGCCCGTTTGGAGCCGGGTGGAGCGATTCGTTCCACATGCGGCTGATCAAAATGCAGATCGGGGATTGTGAAACCTATCAGGTCATTGGAGGCGATGGGCAGGGCCAGAAATTCCGCAAACAAGGAAGTAGTTTCGTTCCACAACGCGGATATCACGGGAAGTTGACGACAACTCCGACCAGTGGCTCAGAACCGGAAGGTGGTTTTAATTTCACGACCAAAGAAGGGGTGGTGTACCACTTCGGGCCAGCCGTCGGGATGGCGCCAGATGCGCCCGAAATTCCGACTTCACCTGGAAACCTGAAATATATCGAGGACCCAAATGGAAACCGGCTCACCTTTTTCTATGATCAAAATACCCAGCGACTGACCAAAGTGCAGGATGCGTCAGGACGTGAGATCAGCTTTAGTTACAGTGAAGACCTGATTGGCAATGCAGTCCGTGTTGAGAAAATCACTGGACCAGAGGGCCTGGAAGTCAACTATTCCTATGACACCTTTGGGAATTTGAGAACTGTTCAGCGGGGCGACCGGTTTTGGAACTATGACTACAGCATTCAGCCGCTTGACCTTCGTTTTCGTCACCGATTGGAAAAAGTGACGGATCCCAATGGAAACACAACCAGTTACGAATATTTCACTGAAAATGAAGTTTTCCCTGGCGAAAGTATCCAACCAGCGAACTGTGATTTCATGGAGGGCAACTGCACGATTGTCACTGCCAAATACAAAGTCAATGCGGTTAAGAAAATTACTGAGCCTTCAACCGGCGGGGGAGAGCCCTCAATTACAACGTTTGAATATGACTACTCATTGTTTTCTTCGGGTGAACCCTATGGTGGAACTCATTTCACTAAAGTCACCGACCCGCGCCAGAAACTGACCACCTATGTAATTGATTTCCAGGGAGCGGCGGTTGAAATCCGGCAGCCGGGTGACATTACCACCAAAATTTCGTGGAATGACGGGGATGTCTACAAGGACGAAGAAATAGACGCCAACGGACGCAAGACCACTTACGACCACGACACGCGAGGAAATTTGCTTGAAGAGCGCGTGTTTGCCGACGACCCCGACACGGGCAATCAGCAAATCGTCACGAATTACACCTACGAATCAAAATTCAATCGGCTGACAAGCAAGACCGAAGCCCGCTTCCAGGGAACGCCCTCCAACTTGCTCCACAAGACGACCTACACCATTGACCCGGACAATGGAAATCTGCGGTCAATGACCGATGCGCTGGGCCACACGACGACGTTTACCTACAACAGCGTCAACGGCAACCTGATGCAGAAACGGGATTCGAGGAATTATC
>JACQYI010000028.1 GCA_016208305.1 Oscillatoriophycideae cyanobacterium NC_groundwater_1537_Pr4_S-0.65um_50_18
ATCCTTCTCGACAAAATTTCCGCGCACATACAAAACGGGCGGCGCGTTATCAATCTCGCGCAAACGTTTTGGGTAATCGTCATCCTTCCAACAGATCATGCGAGCGTTGGCGCGGGCGACATCGTTTTCAAGTTGTTCAAGGTTCATCCCCTTGCGCGCCGCTTCAAGCGATTCAATCGCGCGCTTGTCGAGACCCGCTTCGTGCAGATCGACTCGCGGCGCGCGCCACGCCGATTCAAGATCGTCGAAGTGATCGAGCAGGGCGCGCAACTTCGCCGGTCCAATACCCTTCACACGATTGAAAGCGATCCAAAATTTTCGATCTGACATGGGCGTTTATCCCTGAGCGAGGCGGGCAGAGAATAGCACACGAAAAGAAAGCGTGTCAAGCGAGCAAAAAGAAATCGGGTTTCTTTAAACCCGATTTCTTTAGTGGTTCATCATTCTACTGGTGGGTGCCAACCGCTCGCCACCCAACGACTTCGCGCCGCAACAATTACCGGGTTGTTCATTCGCAAAGCAAGCACCATTGCCCGTCCTGTTGTAGTAAGTCCTTGCACGCGTATGCCATCGGCAGACCATTCAAAATGATCCGACCACTTCTGCTTTCGCGGGTCGAACAACGGCACGCTTTCGTCAGTCAGCGGATCAGTTGCCGTTGTTAAATCGGATTTGAATTCGTTGCAAGTGCGGCACGCCAAACAAACATTTTCAAATGAGTTCGCGCCACCCT
This sequence comes from Oscillatoriophycideae cyanobacterium NC_groundwater_1537_Pr4_S-0.65um_50_18, assembly GCA_016208305.1. Classification (GTDB taxonomy): domain Bacteria; phylum Cyanobacteriota; class Cyanobacteriia; order Elainellales; family Elainellaceae; genus Drouetiella. Next base: position 734 of record JACQYI010000028.1, read on the forward strand.
TTGAAAGAGGCACAATGTGATCGCATGTCATCGGGATGCCGCTATTTACTTCACTCGTCTGACAATAACAGCAACAGTGACGATCTGCCTCTTCTACCTGATCGCGCAACTTCTGGGGGATGACAGCCACCCCTTATCCTCCCGACACATCATGCCCACGCCAACGAAGCAACACTGCCGCGTGAGACTTGCGAAGCATAAAACGATCTGCTTCCTCGCGTAAATTGCCTAGCTCTTTGCGTTCCGAGTCATTCAACGTTTTACTTTTACTTTGATCCAATAACTTTTCATAGCGGGTCATTTCATTTTGACTCTTGCGGCTTCGCGCGATCTTCCATAATGACTCGTCGTCTAATTGATCCATCGCGGCAAGATCGGGTTGAAACTCGACAGGCACATCCTCCCAAGTTGGCGGACTGCCAACGCGCAACGCATGAAGCATTACCTCTTCAAGGGAACGCTTTGTCACACGGGCAGTTTTTGCCAACCGTTGGTATAACGCATCAGGAACTTGAAGTGTTACGGTTTCAGCCAGCATGATCTTGCTCCTTCAAAACTACCATCTCGTCATCGCCCCACAATACTCACACTTCATCTCCGTCTGTCCGCGCATGATGGGTTTGGTAAAGTTCGCGCCGCAGCTCGAACACTTCGTCGGCGCGACGGACATCTTCTCGGCTACGCCAGTATCAATCTTCACCGCGCGCTCTTTGTCGTAATCTTTTGTCTTGGCGCGGTTGATCATCGTCTGCCAGGCATTGCAGTCTTGCCCGTTGATGTGGAAGTGCGCCATGCGAACCGCCGCGCCCGACTCAAACATCAAAGCCAAATGATCTTCGTTGCTCATCATGCCCTTCTTGCTCGCCGTCACTTTTTCTAATTGAGCAAGCGGCATATCTACCAACAGCTTTTGCACTTTCTGTTTTTCAGTAGCGATGAACAAAACTTTCTTCGTCGCCACGTCTTCGTTCTGCTCAAACAAGATTCGTTGATCGGTTAAGAAAACGTAACCTTTGGGATCGTCCTTGCCCTCTTTATCGAGCTTACCCGGCACCACGGCAACCACACCCTCG
>JACQYI010000042.1 GCA_016208305.1 Oscillatoriophycideae cyanobacterium NC_groundwater_1537_Pr4_S-0.65um_50_18
GGCGGGCAAATCTCATCAAAAAGCGATTCGGGCACTGGCTTACAAATGGGGTAGAATCCTTTGGCGGTGTTGGCAAGCCAATACAGCCTATGACGAAGAGAAATACTTGGCTGCACTAACACGGAAGAAGTCACCGCTCATCAAGCTCTTAAGTGTTGAGTCTAGCGATGTTCTTTCACTTAAAGAAGCTTAAAGAGAACAGCTAAGGAGATAAAGTTAAGAACAGAATTAGCTTGATATCGACAGATAAATAGAAGATTTCAGCAACCTATTATTGAATGAAAGCAATACTTTTTATATCAACTAAGGTAGAACGCGCGCGACCATATAGAGATACAATGACTGTCAGCAATAATTTTGCACTCGCTATTGACTCCCGTCTACCTCAGGGACTATGTTAGCTGCCTGGAAAACATAGACGGCTCCACACTGCTAACTCAGCCTACGGCAAACCTTATGTACTGTTGTAAGGGAGGCGCTTGATATGCCAATACGCTATCTTGTTTCCGCACACCTTTGTTTACTAATTTATCCGCGATCGCGTCTTCAGTTAATATTTTATCGTGCATCATTCTGGTCAATTTTCGATCGCCCCCAATGCTTTGAGTGCTTGCTTTTGAGCGATCGTTAATCCAGTTGTTCCAGTGATATTCATTCCTTCATACGGTCGTTCCGCTCTCAATGTTCTCAGGCATTCCCCAGTTGACCCATCCCAGATTTTGATTGTTCCATCATGACTACCACTAACTAGAATGCGATCGTTGGAGCTGAGTGCGATCACCTCGACAGAACTATCATGATGCAACACTTTGACGCATTCACCAGTTTCAATTGACCAGAAGCGAATTGTTCCATCTGTGCTACCACTCACTAGTATTTGACCACTAGCATTGAAATCCATCTCACAAACCCAGCCCGTGTGGGCTTGTGAAATTGTTTTGAGAAGTTGCCCCGTTTTTGCATCCCAAATTTGAATATCACTCTCACAACCATTGGCGAGCAATTGCCCATTGAGGCTAAAAGTCACATCACTCACCCAGTTCTTCTGTCTATCTAGTTTTTTAGGACTTTGCTCACTGTTCACATCCCAAAGCATGATGCACTGATCGAGTCCGATCGCCAGCGTTTGTCCATCGGGGCTGAACGCTAGCGTATCTACCCAACTGAACTGTCCCTCAAAGGTTCTCAGGCATTCGCCTGTTTTGAGCTCCCAGAGTTTTACGGTATGAGCGTCTGTATCGCCGCTAGCAAGCCATCGACCATCCGGACTGAAGGCAAGGGATATAACTCCGGTCGTATGTCCATACAAAATCTTGAAACATTCCCCTGTCGTTGTGTTCCAGAGGCGAATTGTTTTATCACGGCTAGCACTGGCGATCGTTTGCCCATCAGGACTGATGGCCACTCTAAACACCCAATCTGTGTGACCTTGCAAAACCTTGAGACATTGCCCAGTGGAAATTGACCAGAGCCTGACCCTGGCATCGCCGTAGCTGGCTACGAGCAGTTGATCATCCGGGCTAATAACCACTGAGGTTACTGAATTTTGGTAGCCTGTCAATGTCTTGAGGCACTGCTGAGTCTTGACAGACCAAAGTTTAACTTCTTCTCCTTCACAGCCAGACGCAATTGTTTCGCCTCTTGGATGAAACGCAACGGAGTTAACCCAATGTCTATGCCCTCGCAAGGTTTCCAAGCATTGCCCTGTCCTCACTTGCCAAAGTTTTACCGTTTTGTCAGAACTGCCGCTGGCGAGTAGTTCTCCATCCGGGCTAAATGCAACAGAAAGAACCCAGTCGTGATGCCCCTGCATGACTTTAAGGCATTCTCCTGTCTTGACATCCCACAGTTTGACCGTTTTATCCCCACTACCTCCACTAGCCAGCATTTGATTGTCAGGACTAAACGCAATCGAGGTGACATCATTGTGCCCGTCCAATGTCTTCAGAAGTTGCCCAGTTTCGACCTGCCAAAGTAGGATCGTTCTGCCCGTACCACTGGCGAGGATCGTGCCGTCAACACTAAAAGCAACCGAGCTAACAAAGGTATGCGCCTGCAAAATCCTGAAACATTGCCCCGTTTCAACCTGCCAGAGCCGCACGATAAAGTCATTATCACCACTAGCGAGATAATTACTGTCTGGACTGAAGGCTACGCTGGTCACTTCTCTGCTGTGCGTTAGGGTTTTCAAGCATTGACCAGAACGAATGTCCCAGAGTCTCACCGTTCGATCGTTACTGCCACTTGCTAGCAGTTGCCCATCGGGGCTAAAGGCGATCGCCGTCACAACCTCCTGTCCTGAATGTCCTGAAAAGGTTGCGATGCGCTGATAATCATCCAGTCGCCACAGAAGAATATTGCCTCGCTTATCACCTGCCGCTAACAGGTTGCCATCCGGACTAAAGGCAACTGCTTCAATGCGACCGAACGCCTCGTTAAAAACACAATGCGTTAAATCTACGTTTGTAAAATTAGTGCGTTGTAGTATCGTCCCTTGCAGATAGGCTTGCCAAATCGTCAGATTAGAAAAATCGATTTCCGTCAAATCTGCTTGCAGGTAACGGAGCAGATTCACTAGGTTTCCAGCTGCATAGCTAGAGGATTGTGGCGATCGCTGAAGCGCGGTTAGATTTTGCTTTAATTGCTCTGCAACAGTTTTTGAATTGCCCCACTGGTTGAACAGCCGTCGAACGATTGGTTCGAGAATCAATCGTTCTTGCGCGTCTCGCACATAGTCTTGCGCGGTCGCCTGTATCAATGGATAGCGATGCAAAACTGATTGTTGAGCTGCACAATCCACTGTATTCCCAGCAATTAGTTCTGTACTTGTTTGCTGAATCAATTGCTCTGTGAAATATTCCATGATCACCGGCTGCAATGTGAACTGTGTGGCAGTTCTTTCAATCAGCGATCGCCGCACCAAGGATTGCAATGCCTCCAAAAAACCAGTCCGTTCGCGTAGCGGCTCCATCGGAGCATCACCCATCACCTCTTGTAATATCGATACTGCAACGGGTTCTCGATAAATCGTCAGCCAAATCATGATCGATCGCTCCAACTCAGATAAGCGATCGCACTGTTGCTTCAATAAATCGCGAATATCTCCAAACACACCCGGCTTAGCGGCTAAAAATTGGGCAATGTCGCTATCAAACAAATCTTGAATGGTGGTGGAGACAATTTTGAGGGCTAGTGGATTGCCCTGATAAAAGGCAATGAGCGATCGCTGCTGTTCATCAGTGCCTTGCAAATGGCGATCGTGAAACAATTCTTCTGCCGCTGTTACGGTCAATCCCATCAAAGACAAACAGCGCACTAGAGGATTATCTTTCGCCGCCGCTGCAATCTCTTTAGGATTTTCGCGGCTGGTCAACACCAAGCAGCTTTTGTGGGAAGTGCCGCCCACTCGATGAAACAATTCCCCATAGCTCTCACAGCCATCTCGATACTCTCCAGCTCGCTCACCCCCCTGCATAATCGACTCGCCATTATCTAGGATGAGCAGGCAGTGTGCTTGATTGAAGAAATCCAGCAATTGTGTGATTTGATTGTTCCGGCCTTCTAATGCCCGAAAATCAGGATCGTTGGCAATGGCTTTTAATACATCTGGAAGCAGAAATTCAAGCGGTGGGGCTTCTCGCAAACTGCGCCAGATCACTATGTCAAACTGATCCTGAATCTGCTGCCCTAGCTTAATCGAAAGGGTGGTCTTACCAACCCCACCAATCCCCAGAATGACCACTAGACGACAATAGTCATTTACTATCCAGCTATTCAACTGGTCAATTTCCGCTTTGCGTCCATAAAAGGTAGGAGCGGCGATCGCTTCTCCCCAATCCTGTCGCGGCAGTTGAGCCTGAGCTTGATGCAGACCAGGCGATTGAGGTTGCCATGTGGGTTGGGCCGCTAGAGGAGCTGTGAGTCGTCGGTTTTCTCGGCGTTTCTGCCAAAAATCAACAATTTGAACCACACTGGCAACAAAAGCCGCAATGCCAGCAGTTACAGCAGCAATAGTTACAAGCCACTCCATCCGTTATCGAAAAAATCTAAAGTATCAGAATGCTAGCACTGTTAACTATTCAGATGATCAACCTTCAGATATTCTGCTAAATTTGATTCCAATCACTAACCTCTTGGTCACACCCTCATCATCAACCCAAGCCAGCTGTGAATGAGCAGGAAACATAGCGCAATTTGCAAATGAGTTGCGCAACGAGTGAGAGCAGCTCCAGTCTGGCGTTCTAGCTTCTGATGAGTTGACATCCAGCTGCATTTAACGAACAGCAATTGGAAGTGAGTAAAACCCTGCAACGCGCACAGGTTCCAACTTTATAAGCTTGCTTTATAAGCTTGTGCTACCTATTTGCAAATTGCGCAAAATCTTTTGCTCAGTTACATTACTCCTCACCCCCCTCTAATCACTCATCTAAGCTTGGATAGAAAACGGGGTGTGGGCAAAGTCCCTACGCAAGGACAAGAAACAAAGCATTGCTCCTGCACCCTGCTAATTCTGTATAGCCTCAAATCGAAATGGTGTAAGATGACTTCGATTGGATTTTTGCAACGCTATAGAAGATAACAAGCCTACCTAAAGGGCACAAGGTTGGTAAGATTATCTGTCTAGAAATTAAAGAAAACTGCAATTTGACATCGCTCAGGTGCAAACAGAAGATTTTTGAGTGGTTTAGGCTGCGATCGCAGTTCTGTAACGGTGATATGAGGAGTAGGGTGTTAACATGCAACGGCTAATTGATTGTTCTCTATGCTTGTTCAAGTTGTCGCTAGGTACACTCTCGATCTCAATGCTAATGAACACCGCAGGCTTTGCCCAAGACGCGCCTGACTCCGCCGTCGATCGCTCTGATGCCTCCTCGTCTCATCCTCAACAAACCTTTACTGAATCAACCCTTGCCTCTGATTTGCTGCTAGAGGAAGAAATCGTAATTCAGTCAATTAACGCAGTTCCTTTGGATCGTTCGTTGGAGGTGACTACCGCTGATCTGCTAGTCCAAAATTCAGTCGATCAGAATCCAGACAATGGAGGAGAAGAGTCCGACATTGAAGATGAGTTGCCTGAACTTGAGCAAGACAGGTTAAGTGAACCTGTTGTGAATGCACCTCAGCTCCGCTTTGGCGTTGGCTCCGCTACAGGCGATCCTACGGCACTGCGGGGCCTTACTCGGCAACCAGCAGTTGCTGCCCTATCCGATCACCTCGACTCCCTAAAATTCAGCACCTATGCTGGTTTAAATTTGGGCGATAACCAAGATTTGCTGCTGGAAGTGCAGGGCGGCATTGAGCTGCTAGGTGCAGATTTGCGATACAGCTTTGACCCTGGTTTTTTGCCAGGTGTTATCTCCGTTAACTTAATGAGCCAGCAAGCTCGATCGCCCAGTTTTGCTGAGGGCGATCGGGACGTAGACTTACCCAACGGCAATTCTATTTTTGTGGAGCGGTTGGGGGGCGGCGTCGAGTATTACCAGGAAGTGAGTCCAGAGTTTGATTTTGCCGTAGCGTTGAACTACCAACTTATTTCGATTCGAGATGGTCTCTTCGCCTCCAAATTGCAGCCTAAGGATGCAGACGGTAACCGCCTGACGCTCAGCAATGACGGACAGGATACGCTGTTGACCCTCAACCTGATTGGTCTTTACGATGCCACTGACGACCAAAACTTTCCAACTCAAGTAACCCGCATTCGCTTTGGGGCTGATCAATCCATTCCAGTTGGGGATGCCAGCATTGCCTACACTCGATTTTCTGGCAGCTTTAGCCAATTTATTCCATTTCGTCCATTCGATCGCGACGGCTATCCTCATGTTCTGATTTTGAACGTACAAACTGGAACAATGCTAGGCGATGTACCGAGTTATGAAGCCTTTAATCTGGGTGGAGAAAGCTCAGTACGAGGTTGGCGACAGGGTGAACTAGCAACCGGGCAGAGTTTCATTCAAGCTACTGCCGAATATCAATTCCCGCTGTTTGACCTAACGGTGTTGCGTCGGGATGTAGGGTTTGGTGGTGTAGTGTTTGTGGACTATGGCAACGATCTAGGCAGTGCCAGTGAAGTAGAGGGTAATCCAGGTGAGACACGAGATAAAGCGGGAGAAGGCTTTGGATTTGGGGTAGGGCTACAGGCCCGCTCAGAGCTGGGGTTAACTCGTCTGGAATTAGGTATCAACGACAAGGGTGGTAATGAATTAGTGTTTACGATTGGCGGTCGATTCTAAGCATCGCGCAACAGATTTTGATGTCTTTTGTACAGTGACTTTTTATTTGTCGTGGAGACAGATTAGTGTCGTTAAAGAGGCAAAGCTAAATCTGAATGACTTTTCCGCCTCAAGCCAGTTTAGGAATGCTGATGGTCAGATGCTAGGCTACCGAGCAAAAGCTCTCTGTCGACGTCATTTAATTTGGCACTGTACACCTACTTAGAGCATCATCCTTATCCAGAAAACATCTTCTGGCTCATCGAGTTCTCTGATTCCAGCCTTACGAAAGACCTGGAGGACAAAGCTAAAGTTTATGCTGAGGCAGACATTCAGGAATACTGGGTAGTCAATCTTCGCAAAATGCAGCTGATTGTTTTCCGCTTGCCAGAAGATAGCGCGTATACATCTAAACAAACCCTGACAAGTGGTTTGATCAGCCCCCTTGCTTTCCAAGATGTTGAAGTCTCGATCGATCGACTCTTGGGAAAATAAAGGCTCTTGTATGGAGTTTGAAGTACAAGGCTCAACTTAGCCCTTTAAAGGCTAGAACAGAAAGACTAAAATTTTCGGTGTTTGGCATCGATGTCAATCCATAGGGTGTTATTCCATCCTCCCATCGTGGCGATTCCGGTGTCAGGATGAGTAAAGCACAGCTTCAACTCGTCCTCTGTTGGTAGCCGCTGCTGGTAAGGCTTATGGTCAAGTAAGACAGGGCTGACCCCAACGGGAGCAATAAATTCCACTCATTTTTGTTCGGTATGACTGAAAATTTTACCGTACCGAAAAAGCTCTAAAGGGGCAACATCTCTGGGCATGGGCGATAGCTTGGGCGAATTCATCTTGCCGGATGATGAGACTCTCAAGCATCTTCAACTGCTCCTCTAGCTCCACAATTCTCTCTCAACGTGCGATCGCCCAGTTGGAGATTGCCTTGCTCCACCAAATGTACAGTGCCAAATTAAATGACGTCGAGACAAATTCGTGTCGCTGGGCAAAACCTTCTCTGTTGCAGGATTGCAGAGAGCTTTTGCTCGGTAGCCTAGCATCTGACCATCAGCATTCCTAAACTGGCTTGAGGCGGAAAATAAACTGGCTTGAGGCGGAAAAGTCATTCAGATTTAGCTTTGCCTCTTTAACGACACTAATCTGTCTCCACGACAAATAAAAAGTCACTGTACAGTTTTCCATGCCAATTCTGCCCTCAAAGCTGGTGCAACTCAAGAAGAAATTCTGGAAATGCTAGGCGTAGCTGTATTCATGGGTGGGGGGCCAGCGCTGATGTTTGCCACTCACGTGATAGAAGCCATTGAAGAATTACAGCAAGAACACTAACGTCCTATCAACACTCAATTGCGGGTTACTCTCGCCATACTTCGTTCAATAACGTTCCCTTAGCATTAAACAGTTGTAGGTGTAGAGGCATTTGTCCTGCTGCGTGGGTTGAGCAACTCAAGCAGGGATCAAAAGCTCGAATTCCGGCTTCGACTCGGTTTAACATTCCTTCCGGAATGTCAGAGCCATGAATAAAATGACGAGCAATTTGAGTAACCGTTCGATTCATTGCCAGGTTATTTTGTCCTGTGGCAATGATTAGATTGAGCCGTTGCATTAATCCAGATTCATCCACTTGATAATGGTGAAATAACGTACCACGAGGAGCCTCACTGACGCCAACACCTTCAAGTTGATTGATACCAGCATTGGCTCTGAGGTGGGTTGACAACAAATCGGGGTCATCCATCATTTGCTCAATGTGCTCAAGCGCACCCAAAATCTCAATCAAACGAGCATAGTGGTAAAAGAAAGAGGATGTTACTGTACCATTGCCGCGATCGTGAAATTCCCGTAACTCTTGATCTGCCAAGGGAGTGCCGAAGCGGGTGCAAACATTCAGACGGGCGAGCGGCCCAACGCGATACATGCCGTTGTCTAATCGGCAATGCTCATGACTTGAGGGATAGCCCAACGGACGGTAGTAGGGAAATTTTAGATATGACCAGGGTTCGACAGCTTCACCAATGAAGTCTTGATAGTGAGCCGGATCGAGGCGATCGGCAATGACATTTCCGGCACTATCGACCACGCGCAAATTGCCATCGTAGTGTTCCCATTGTCCATCGGGGGTGACTAATCCCATAAACAGAGAGGGAAAATTTCCAAAGGTTTGAGCTTCGCGTTCGTATTGGTGGAGAAGTTGCTTAAATTGCTCTAGCGCAGTGTGGACAGTGGAATACGCTTCGGGTAAACCCTCGCGAATATCATGCCGCCCTGTTTCCGATAACGGTTCACGCACCCCACCCGGCACCGCCCAAGAGGGATGAATTTTGCGCCCTCCCAGGAGTTCAATAATCTCTTGTCCAAACTGACGCAGACGAATCCCACCTCGCGCCAATTCTGGGAATGCGGCCATTAACCCAAATATATTGCGATGTTGGGGATCGCTATCCATTCCCAACAGCAGGTCAGGAGCACTGAGATGAAAAAAGCTGAGGGCATGGGATTGGATGATCTGCGCTAAGTTCATGAGACGCCGCAGCTTAGTAGCAGCAAGGGGAATGGTGACGGCAAGAATGCAGTCACCTGCTTTCGCTGAGGCTAACAGGTGACTCACCGGACAGATGCCACAAATTCGAGCCGTAATTCCTGGCATTTCCCACAGCGGTCGCCCCTGACAAAACGTTTCAAATCCACGAAATTCAGTGACATGAAAGCGGGCATCGCTGACCTGCCCCGTGTCATCTAAATGAATGGTGATTTTGGCGTGCCCTTCAATGCGAGTGACTGGATCGATTACAATTTTCTGACCCATAGCTTTCCTTTTCGTTGCAGAAGTTATCTAACAACTTAGGTTTTTAAGTTGTTCGTCCTCAAGTGAGCTGAGTATGCTGATCCATCCCATCTTTCTTAGCCGAATTTGATGGCATAACCTTCCAAGTGGGGTATGTCGCCCCGTAGCAAAGGCGTTAACACGGCACGAATATGGTCAGCCGAGGGAGGGCATCCTGGCAGCCACATATCCACAGCAACAACGGCATGCACAGGAGTGACCCGATCGAGTAGAGGTGGCACAATTTCCTGTTCTGTGGGCATCTGGCTATGATGATCAGACAGATCCATATAACTTCGCTGTAGCACAGGCTGAGTACTCCCTAGAGGATTGCGTAATGCCGTCACATTGCCAGTCACAGCACAGTCTCCAAAGGAAACCAGAAAGAGCGATCGCGCCCGTACGGTCTGAATCATCGTTAGGTGATCCTGGTTGGCAATCGCTCCTTCAACCAATACCACATCCACCTCATTTGGATAAACTTTGGCATCCATGAGAGGACTGTAGACCAGATCGACCTGTTCTGCCAGCTCAAATAGCCATTCATCTAAATCTAAAAAAGACATGTGGCAGCCAGAACAACCTCCCAGCCAGACTGTTGCTAGTTTTATACGGGGCATGGTTTTCTCCTAGCATCGTATGCAAGAGTGTGTTGTCGTTGTGATTAGACTCACACAATAGTTTGGAGGATAAATGGAGTTGGGGTTTGCCACAGGTGATGGACGATAGTCATCACTGTCTGAGGAAACAGTATGGCTTCTGCCATTAACAGCAGCAACGCTAAAATGACCCACAACATAATCCAAAAATAGGGTTTGGGAAAGTGAGATCGTCGTAACATAGCAGGCACCTCCTTTAGAATTGCCATTGGTGATTTTGACGGGCATTGACAATGAATTCAATGCGGGTTCGCTCATGTACCATCTCGCCCACAGTTGAACCCTGATGGAAAATTGCACCCGTTGGGCAAGCTGCCACACATTTGCCACAGGATGTGCAGGTTGGGGATGTGCCCCAGGGTTGGTTGAGGTCAGTAATAACCTGTGAACGAGTTCCTCGACCTGCCATATCCCAAATATGGGCACCTTCTAGCTCGTCGCAAACGCGAATACAGCGAGTGCATAAGACACAGCGATTGTGATCCATCCCAAATCGATCGTGAGAGAGATCAACTAAGCGATTAGGAAATTGGTATTCCAGAGTGACATGATCCATCCCTAAATCCATAGCAAGCTGTTGCAATTCGCAATGACCATTGGCAACACAAACAGCGCAGATGTGATTGCCTTCTGCGAATAACATTTCAATAATCAGGCGACGATACTTCTGCAAGCGATCGCTCTGAGTTCGGACACTCATGCCCTCTGCCACTTTGGTCACACAGGCCGGATGAAGTTTAGAACTCCCCGCGATTTCAACCAGGCACAAACGACAGGCACCAACCTCTGAAATTCCCTCTAAATAGCACAGCGTAGGAATATGAATGCCCGCAGCCTGGGCTGCCTGAAGCAGGGTTTCTTCTTCCAAAGCACTGATCAGTTGATCGTCGATGATGAGAGTTTTAACGGCCATGAACTGTCCTCCATGCTCAGGTGATGGGTGAGGTATCGGTGGCAAGCAGAATTTTGAAACCCCTATTTTTTCCTCCCAGGTGTGTTGAATGGGGCTTAGATGCGGCCTATTCTGGATGGATTAACGCCAAATAGTCATCTTGGAAATGTCTTAACGTGCTGAGTACTGGACTGGGCGCAGATTGCCCCAATCCACATAAGCTGGTGTGTTTCACCATGTCACATAGTTCTTCTAGCAAATGCAGGTCTGCGGGTGCCGCCTTACCCTCACAGATTTTGCTGAGTAATTGGTGCATTTGCACCGTTCCCGCGCGGCAGGGGATGCATTTACCACAGGACTCATCCCGACAAAATTCCATAAAGTAGCGGGCGATGTCCACCATATTAGTCTGCTGATCCATCACAATCATGCCGCCTGATCCCATGATGGAACCGAGTTGAGTCAGAGACTCGTAATCCACTGGAGTATCAAACGCAGAGGCAGGAATACAGCCTCCTGCGGGTCCTCCTGTTTGCACTGCTTTTGCGGTTCCGCCGTCAGATACCCCTCCGCCCATATCCTCTACAATTTCTCGCAGAGGTGTTCCCATAGGTACTTCAATTAGCCCGGTGTTGCGAATTGCTCCGGCAATGGCAAAAACTTTTGTACCCTTACTTTTTTCGGTGCCGATGCTGGCGAACCACTCTGCCCCGTTCCGAATAATGGGACAGACGTTGGCGAAGGTTTCAACGTTGTTGATTAATGTTGGAAATCCCCATAACCCTCGTTCTGCCGGGTAGGGTGGGCGCGGACTAGGAATGCCCCGTTTGCCCTCGATCGATGCCATCAGAGCGGTTTCTTCGCCACATACGTAAGCCCCTGCCCCAGTGCGCAAATCAATTCGAAAATCAAAGGGAGAATCAAAAATGTGACTCCCTAACAGCCCCATACGCTGCGCCTGCCGAATCGCAATATGCAACCGCTGAATGGCTAGGGGATATTCGGCTCGAATGTAGATGTAACCTTGAGTAGCTCCCACTGCATAGGCCGCGATCGCCATCCCCTCTAACACCCGATGGGGATCGCCCTCCAGCACGCTGCGATCCATAAATGCACCTGGATCACCCTCATCGGCATTACACACCACAAATTTGCGGTCTGCGATCGCTTTTGCGACCATTGCCCATTTTAAGCCCGTGGGATAACCTGCCCCACCTCGTCCCCGTAACCCACTGCGGGTCATCGTATCGACCACCTCAGTAGGGGTCATTTCGCGTAACACATGATATAGAGAGCGGTAGCCCCCCATAGCGATGTAAGCTTCAATCCGCTCTGGGTCGATGAGGCCTGTGTTTTCCAGAACAATGGAGCGTTGATGCGTAAAGAAGGGATGGGTCAGATCACCTTGTTGGAGAGGAACCGCTCCAGATCGGGAGGCGGGGGCGGATGGCAGGGTAGCAACAACCGTAGGCACCTGATCAAGCGTGACGGTTTCGTAGAGAAGCGAGGGTTTGGCAGGAGTGACCTGATCAACTGCGACAAGAGGTGCCCGACTGCACAACCGCATACAGCCTACCCCACAGACTTGAACTGTATCTGCCATTTCCGCTGCGGTGATTGCCATTTGCAGATTTTCTTTAACCGCTAAAGAATTTGTTGCAACACACCCTGCAGCAACGCAGCAACGAATACGGAATGCCGTTTGCGACTGACGCTCTTGGTCAGCAATGTTCAGTAGGTCAGATATATCCATAGGAAAGGGGGCAGGGTAAGGGGATTTATATCTACTACAAATTTGGTTGGTGTACGGGTTGGATGCGTTAAGTTTGTTTTAGAAGGGGCTTGAGGCGATCGCGAACTGAGTTAGGAGTTTGGTAGCCACAGACCTGATCATCAAATACAACAATAGGTGCGAGTCCACAGGTTCCTGGGCAGCGAGTCGTTGAGACAGAAAGACAGTGGTCAGGCGTTGTTTCACCTGCATGAATATGGGCAAATTGTTCCACGGTGGTGAGCAATGCTGCTGCTCCTTTAACGTAGCAGGCAGTGCCCGTACAGACCACACAACGATGGGTTCCTCTGGGTGCCAGCGAAAACAAATGATAAAACGTTGCCACGCCGTAGACACGGCTGAGGGGCAGCCTTAAACACTGGGCAATGTACCGCAACAGGTCAGTTTCTAGATAACCAAACAGATCTTGTACCTGATGCAAAATTTCAATTAGGGCGTCTTGTCGGTACTGGTGACGCTTCAGGATGACATCTAGCATCTTGAAGTGGGCAGCCCTGCTGACGTGTTTTGTAGAACTATCCTGATTTTTGGGGGTATGCGAATGAAGTGTCATAGTTCAGTTGACAAGATAAAAGATGCACTAGGATCAAACATGCTCCAGTTGCTGTTGCCAAATCTAGGGTCTGCTTAAAAACAGGTTTTTTGCTCTCAAAATTGTTGATTGCAGCTAAAATTTTGTTAAGCATTATTACCTTCTGGGAATAAACCTAAGAGGATGTTTGAAAAGTGGTCGGCTGTAATTTTAGGCACCTGTTGATCCCCCCTGCCCCCCTTAAAAAGGGGGACTTTGAATTCATTTTCCCCCTTTTTAAGGGGGATTTAGGGGGATCTGAAACATTTCGCTACCCATAGTTGGACTTTTCAAACATCCTCTAAGCTATGCCCAGAACGATCAATTGTCCAAAACATTAGTAAGTTCTAAGTTGGTCAGAGATAAGTTTTTGCACAGACAAAAAGGATTTTTTAAGAAGAGAATTGCTACGTTTCAAAACACGACTTATTTTCTGTTGCGTACAGGTTTTCTATTGTGTACAGCCTAGCTCTACTCCAAAGAATAGAAGTAAAGTGTACCCCTTTGTCTAAACAGTTTTAGTAGAAGTTTAAGGTGGAATCTCTCATCGGCTTCAAATGTTCTCCTTTGCAATAATTTATACAAACTTTAAACCTAACTACTGAAGTGTATCTTTGCAGGGGCTTGAT
>JACQYI010000034.1 GCA_016208305.1 Oscillatoriophycideae cyanobacterium NC_groundwater_1537_Pr4_S-0.65um_50_18
ACGTTTATCAAACCGGGCGGAAAGTTACCGAAGAGTTCAAGCAAACGATGGAGATTGTGTTCGATGAGCACCTACCAAAATGGAACTACACTGCCAAGCCACAAGTGTGATGATGTCCGGTCTTATTTAATCCATAATCCTAAGTCAGAATTTGCTGATTTCTACCGAAAGCGGTTAGCTTAGCAGCAGCGACTTATCCCTATGCAGGTCTAAACTTTAAAGCCCCATGTCGATCGCACGCCACCACGCTGAATGGTTATCTCTAGTTGAAGCATCAGGGCCTTTTCTCAGTTTGCCTGTGTTGCTGGAGGTGTTTCCTAACGGATTAGAGGCGCATGAGCCAGAGCCAATGCGGATGCTTAAGCTGGCGCATGAGGAGTGGCAGGACAACCAGCAGGGTGTGCGAGCGGAACCTGCCATTTCCCACACCCGATCCCTCAGATCTCAGCATCCAATTCCCAACCCTCAACACGATCGGCGAAACTTACTACACCCATCGTCAGGCAGTCATGCGCGATCGGCAGGAAGGACTCACTAAAACCTACAACCGCTTCCATGATGCCAACGAGACAGCGAGTGATATTCAGAAGTTGCGAGAGTTGCATATTGAAATGGATCAGGCAGTGGCGGCTGCCTACGGTTGGCAAGACCTCGACTTAGGGCACGGTTTTCATCAGACCAAACAGGGCATCCGTTTCACCATCAGCGAAACTGCTCGACGGGAAGTGCTCGATCGGCTCTTGGAGTTAGACCACCAACGCTACGCGAACGGCGTAGCGTGGCAAAGCTATAGACGTTGCCCAGGGTTTGCATGATAAGGGTAAAAAGAAAACCAAGGCAGGTTCTAAGAAAAAGGCTACTGTAAAAACAGATCTCCCGTCTGATCAAATATCCCTGTTCTAACCATAAATCGGTAGTGTTCTAGACGTGTGGAATGACAGCTAGATGGATAATCCAAACTCATATCGATTGATGAACAGTCCGATGACAACATCATGTAACCAGATGGACTTGGAGAAGCAAATGGTTTTGCGGGCAAGCCGCTTAATCCTGGTACGTAAGGTCAGATGCTTTCGCTCAATTGTCTATGATGTACCCCGAAAACTGGACAATTAGCTAAGGTGGAATCACTGCCCAAAGGGACGTAAACCTACGGAGAGGACAGTGACAATGCAGAGAAAACAGTAGAGTGCGGAGTTCAAAGCCAAAGTTGCCCTTGAGGCAATCAAGGGCAACAAGACCATCAACGAATTG
>JACQYI010000035.1 GCA_016208305.1 Oscillatoriophycideae cyanobacterium NC_groundwater_1537_Pr4_S-0.65um_50_18
AACTCAATTCTATTCTCATTCATGCTGAAATTTTTGCAAAGAATACGAAAGAGAACGTCAAAAAAAAGATAAATGAAAAGAGCAAAGAAATAAATTGAAGGCCATTGCTCTTGATTTTGTCGAACTCAGGGCATATTGTTAGACCGCTTCGCAGCCCAACCCCCGATCGCCCCCCAAAGCCTCGACCACGATCGCACTCTACCCCAAAATCCCTCTGCACTCAACCTCTCACTACGAAATTTAATCTCGCGAGCGATCGCAGCGCAGCCCAAATCTCCCAAAACTCAACCTCCCTTCTCCAACCATCAACCCCGTTGACTCCTCAAAGGCTTGTGGGTGAAACCACTCGGATCAATCGCTTCTCTGAACCCAGAGTATCAACGAAGAGGTAGTGTTCTAGATGTGGGGATTTCATAGATCTAAAATCCCGATCGGCAGACCTAATTCTGGCGATAAGCAGGCTCCGAAGTGTATTCTCTAAAATTCTCGTTGGGATTCCCCTCTATTTTCAACACGGCTAGTGGTTGCTCCTGAGCGTCTATGAGGATGTGATACCACGTCAGCCTGGTCTGCCTGTTCAAAGCATCCAAGGCTTTTGGATCGCCCCTCAACGCTTGTGCAATGGCAGTTTCAAATTCTTTTGCTGCCAGAAACCGCTCAAATATCGGCTTGCCGTTGGCGTTGGTCTGATATTGGCTATGACGCCATAGGGACGAACGATCCTGAGGATCAGGCACATAGAGAACAATGTTTTGCACAAAAGACAGGCTGCCAAGCGCTTTAAGCGGCTCTGAAATTGATCCTGGCACGGTGCTGGTGGTGCGATCGAACTGGCTCAAGGGCAGCGAAAACCTCTGCCCAAATTTCTGAACCTGTTCGGAGGCAATTTGCTTAAACACCTGGCTGCGGTGAATTTGCACCCGGTGATCAGCCAACTCCAGCGCTCCCACCAAGGCAGAAAAGGCAACGAAGAGTCCCATCATGTAACCCACATAGGTTAATCGCTGCGCTTTTGGTGCAACCAGGGAATGCTCTAACTGTCCCTTCTGTTGCAGCAATTCAACGGCTTCAACAATGCGCTTCAGCCCCAAGACAAAGGTGACAGCTACTCCAAAGGCACTCAAAACAATGCAGGAAAAAAAGATACCGTACAGGATTTGTTCAACTTGAGGGCTAAAAATGTCCCAGTTAAGTTGCTGGTTGAAGATACCCAAAATAACGAGCGTGGTTCCAATGAGTAAAAGCCAGACCGTGATCCAAACGGTTAAAGACAGGAGTTTGACGGGTGCTTTCATGAGGTTCTGGGGTCGTGCTGAAGAGTAAACTCCATTTAATGACGCTAGAGCTAATCTCAGTCAGCACAAACATGCAGGGCTTCATTGAATCTTTAGGATAGTCAGAAAAGAGCGAATCCTCTAATCTTGCTTTGCTCTCACCCGCTCCCGAAACTCGATCGCCGCTTCCAGAGGATCAGGCGCAACGGCACACTGGGCTAAGGCTGTGAGATCTAAATCGGGTAACACTTCGCTTTGGGGATCTGATCGTACCGATCGCCGCGCAGATGGTGAATTTCAGACTGATTATTTTTGAAAAACCAGACGAGCCATTGAGGGCGATCGACCTGCATGCGGCAAGGAGTGGGGCGATTATTTGATTCTCCCTCAGAGTTGTAGGTTTTGCCGCTCGAGCGGGTTGAAATCAAACATGGTAGTGTTCCACACGTCTAGAACACTACCCAACGAAGAACCAGAACGGAGGGGCGATCGCAGCGCAGCCCAGATCTCTGAAAACCCAGACTCTCAACTGCCTCAACCGTGAACCCAAAACAACTCCAACACCCACCCGAAAACTGCCAGAACTGCCCCCACCAAAAGACTGCGGTCTAACGGCGGAGTTGAACCGCGCCTCCGGCTAATCGCCTTCAGGCGGTTAACGGAGGTGTCTGTTCCAACGAAGTGTTGTATCGCGCGCTTTCCTATAGGATTCCCAAGCGCTAACAGTTATTCACGCGTCGAATACAACTA
>JACQYI010000032.1 GCA_016208305.1 Oscillatoriophycideae cyanobacterium NC_groundwater_1537_Pr4_S-0.65um_50_18
TCCCGCTTTTTTACTTTAAGCTTTTCTTCAGTCGGTCTAGGCTAGTGGGTGAGGAGCGAACGATATGTTAGTAGACATGAATACTGTCACCCAATGCATGGTCGTCTCCTCTACCCTTTCTAGTGTTCGTCTCCCCATAAAGCGCAATGCACCGGAACAGTGTTAAGCGATCAGTGAGTTGCAGAGAAGATCTGTGTCCGGTGATTGCGATCGTTAGGTCGCAGATAGGCTCTATTTGTTGAGCTGCATCGAGAAGCTCTTGTTCAACTGACCCAGGCTCCTCACGAACAAAGGTGAAGATTCTGCCGCTGAAGGGTGGGAAGCAATGGCTTGGAGGTCGTCCTTAATCATCAGAATTGACCTGTGATGCAGTTCACTAATTAGAATATGCCCTCAGCAAGCCTCTATTTCACGAGGTATCCACAGGTGAAGAGGATCAATGATGTGGGTGATCCTCACTCAGCATTGCTCCTGATGGAGGAAGCGCTCAGCCAAAGCCGTCTTTGTAGTTCTGACCTCTAGAGCAATTGCAGAAATCTCGTTATTTAGGGCTTGCTGAAAAAGTAAAAATGGGGGTTCAACAGAAGGAGGGTGATGGCGATCGGAAACTAGGTCGCGACGACAACCCAATCCATTAAAGCGGGGTGTAAACTGTTTTGCTTCTCCTGCCAAGGCCATCGTGCTCATGCGGTAGACCACCCGCACAAGACAACAATCCATAAAATCGCAGGAGTCGACGAACACCGATAGCCCGACGGTGTCGTTCCAGAGGGTGTTTGCGGCTCAGCTCCATCATTATGCTGCCAAAAAACTTGCAGTGTAAGGTGTACACTGTGCTATGATTGAATTATTCAATTATTGAACAATCTAGGTTTTGAAATGATGTGAATAAAGCGGACGAGTTAACGAAGTACATTGCCATCCTTGCCGACCTTTTCGAGGTGGCACAGGAGAGTTCAGGTGAAGCAGTCAACCTTAACAAACAAGAATGTCGTGTCATTAATGTCGTTGGACAGTTCCAGCCGCTCATGATGCGTGAGATTGCTGAAAGAGCGAAACTCAGTATCACGAACACAACTGGAATTGTGGATAAGTTAGTCAAAAGGAAGTGTCTGCGCCGCGATCGCTCTGACGAAGATAGGCGAATCGTCAGAATTCGTCTGACCCCTGAAGGAGAGGAAATTTATGCAATAGAGGTTGAGAACTACAGAAAGGTTAGTCGAGCCATTCTTGATAGTTTAGATGAACCAGAGCAACAGGAGATGCTGCGGATGATGCGGCAAGTAGCAGTGCATCTCAATCAACAGAGAGCCGAACTGCTGAAGAATTTGTAACCGTTATTTTTTTGAACATAAGCTTCAAAAAATGAATCTTTCAAAATGTGAATTTTCTAATCAACCCATCCATGTAGGAGAAAAGCCATGCACTATGCTGGAAAAACTGCCCTGATTACTGGTGCATCCAGTGGCATCGGAGAATCATTTGCTTATGAATTAGCAAGCCGAAAAATGAACCTTGTTCTTGTAGCACGCTCAGAAGACAAGTTACAAGCTCTAGCAACCCACCTTCGCGATCGCCATAGCATCACTATCGAAGTCATCACAGCCGATCTCAGTCGGGAAGGAGAAGGCTTTCGGATCTATGATGAAGCGCAAGCAAGACAATTGCACGTTGATATGCTGATCAACAACGCTGGCTTCAGCACTCACGGAGCGTTCGAGTCCATCGTGTCAGATCAAGACCATCAGCAAGTCATGCTCAATGTCGTTTCTGTGGTTGATTTAACTCATGCGTTTATTCCAGACATGTTAGCCAAGGGTGCAGGCAGCATTATCAATGTTGGTTCAACGACAAGTTTCTACCCCCTCCCTCGCCAAGCTGTGTATGCAGCCACTAAAGCCTTTGTCCTTTCATTTAGCGAAGCCTTATGGATTGAGTATCGAAAACGAGGAATTAAAGTGCTGGCCTTATGCCCAGGTGCAACAAATACAAGCTTTTTTGACGCAATGGGACGTGATGTTGTCGCTGGGAAGCATTCTCCGCAGAAAGTCGTTCGCGTTGGCCTATCAGCACTGGAACATCATCGGCATTATGTCATTCCCGGTTTCAAAAACTCGTTTGAGTCGAACATTTTGCCGCGCTTACTGCCGCGTGCGGCGATGGCGACTCTCGTGGGAAGTGTAAGTCAACGTGCTTTTAAGTAAGTTGACGACAAAGGCAGCATAACATCCGGCTAGAGCAGACTGCCGATAAATCTTGATAGTAATGTAAAGGCTGTTTGCAGCCGCTCAGCCGGAACGTGTGCGATTCGTTCATCCTAAATGAGTAGCGATATTCAAGGACGGATGGCGAGGATATGACCTCGACAACTGAATCATCGTGAGGGTGAAAGTCCCTCTCCACAGGTGCAAGTAGTAACAGCATCACCCCTACGGGGGCAAAACTAGCAAAGCTGTAATAAGGTGTAACTTCGCTCTGAAAGCAAGTTGATGTCTTGATCATAGCGCTCGCTTCACTTTGTGAAGCGATCTTCAGCGTTCTAGATTATCTAACCTCTGAAAGCCTCATTTTCTTATCTAGCTGATAAGTATGATGTACCCCGAAAACTGGACAATTAGCTAAGGTGGAATCACTGCCCAAAGGGACGTAAACCTACGGAGAGGACAGTGACAATGCAGAGAAAACAATACAGTGCGGA
Organism: Oscillatoriophycideae cyanobacterium NC_groundwater_1537_Pr4_S-0.65um_50_18; assembly: GCA_016208305.1. Classification (GTDB taxonomy): domain Bacteria; phylum Cyanobacteriota; class Cyanobacteriia; order Elainellales; family Elainellaceae; genus Drouetiella. The sequence continues at coordinate 2,699 of JACQYI010000032.1, forward strand.
GTTCAAAGCCAAAGTTGCCCTTGAGGCAA
>JACQYI010000033.1 GCA_016208305.1 Oscillatoriophycideae cyanobacterium NC_groundwater_1537_Pr4_S-0.65um_50_18
ATTTCCCCCCTTTTGAAGGGGGGCAGGGGGGATCAACAGGTGCCTAAAAATCACAGCCGACCACTTTTCAAACATCCTCTGAAATAGAAATCCAGAGCTAAGCTTTTCTGATCAGGGTGCGTTTAGCTTGCAAAGCACCAGCCTAGAGAGCGCTCTAGATTCAAATACTTCAAAGTCAGGGATTTCAAAGCGCTGCTAGAAATCCCTGACTGCTATTTAAACAGAATGCTATTGGCTTAGATAGCTTCTTGATTTTTTTCGCCTGTCCGAATCCGGATGATTTGATCGATTGGGCTAACAAAGATCTTGCCATCGCCAATCTCGCCCGTCCGAGCTGCGGCGATCACTTTATCAACCACCATATCAAGCTGGTCATCTTCCACCACAATCTCGACCTTGAGCTTTTGCAGAAACTCAACGGTGTACTCAGAACCCCGGTAGCGCTCAGTTTGACCTTTTTGCCGTCCAAAACCCCGGACTTCGGAAACGGTCATGCCGACGATGCCTGCGTTAACCAACGCAATTTTGACTTCATCAAGCTTAAACGGGCGAATAATGGCCTCAACTTTTTTCATGGACTCCGTCACTCCCTCTAAAATTATGTGCTTTTGTAGGCTAGGCAGTCTGAATGTTTCTACCACCGCTGCTCTAAAGGGTTTTGTAGCTTAGGCTACGCTCAGCGATCGCGCAAACAAACACTCTGCATTGCCCTCAGCACTGACTACCCTACCATCTCTGTAAGCATATCTCTATAGATACACCAGGACATACATCAGACATTGCTGATTTTAGAAATTATTTTCTTTTATCAGAGAGCTATTTCAACAAAATTATCTTCCCCCTCCAGCCATGTCCAGGAGATCGCAGATTAGGGTTTTGTGGCGCGTGGAGTGCTTCTGAAGTTCAGCTTTTAGAATAAAGCAGTCTAGAGATTGGTAGAAATGGCTTGGACTGGGCAAGTGGGGATGCATTGTTCGCAGACAACACAGCGCGATCGCGTGAAGTTGAGCTTGAAGGTTTGCGGATCGAGATTGAGCGCTGTTGTGGGGCAAACGCCTGTGCATAAGCCGCAATGAACGCAAAGATCGTCATCAATCACAATCTCTCGGCTGGCGAGCGAGATGCCAATGTCTTGCGATCGCATCCAGTCGAGTGCGGCGTCGAGTTGGTCAATATCTCCCGACAGTTCTACAACCAAAGTGCCAATTTGATTGGGCGTGACCTGGGCACGAATAATGTTTGCTGCCACGTTAAAATCTTTTGCGAGTCGGTAAGTGACGGGCATATGCACCGATCGCTTAGGAAAAGTGAGGGTAACTCGTTTCTTCACGATGCCAAGTCCTTTGTCGTTGAGTCAGCGAAATTCATTAGAGGGATGTGGCTCATCGGTTTTTATTTTTGCTGAGGGCGCACCTTCGGCAAATAAATAGCAAGCCCAGAACGTCACCTGCCATCTTTGAAGTTGAATCCTGTTTGTAAACTGGAGATAGCCTCTCTTGAAGATGCTTTTAATTTTAGGAAACCCTGTTAGAAATAGCTTGATAACCCTATGAGTGCAAAATTGCCCAATGCTGCGCCTCAGCCTAACTCAAACCCGGCTGGCTCAGACCCGGCTGGCTCAAACCCGGCGACCCAAAATCTTGCTACTCGAATTCGCAATCTAACGATCGCCTTTGTTGCCATCATTTTGAGCACTGCGCTGTTCTTTGGGTTGCAGACTGGCTCTGAGTCTGGTTCTCTAGCGGCAATGGCAGCCGACTCTACGCCTTTAGAAGCTGCCCTCGCCAACGGCAAGCCTTCGTTGATGGAGTTTTATGCCGATTGGTGTACCTCCTGTCAGGCTATGGCAAAAGATATGGGTGATCTAAAGCAAACCTATGGCGATCGCGTCAATTTTGTCATGCTAAATGTGGACAACTCTAAGTGGTTGCCAGAAATGCTGCACTATCGCGTCGATGGCATTCCGCATTTTGTGTTTTTGGATGCTAAAGGCGAATCGATCGCCAGCACCATTGGGGAGCAGCCCCATCCTGTAATGGCTGCTAACCTAGAGGCGATGATCACTGGCTCTGAGTTGCCCTATGCGCTCAGCCGAGGCCGCGTTTCGGATGTTGAGGCTCCGGCAATTGCGCCCAGCGGCAAAGATGATCCTCGCAGCCACGGTTAGCCAACTTGAGGATCGGGGATATTAGGATCGTGGATCAATTAAACTTGCAATCCTGAGATACAGCAAAAGGCTGTTCAATGCGAAAGCCAATGTGAGGCGAGAGCCAAGGCGAGTAAGGTTTGGCTAGCGCCATCAAAGCAGCTCTTCAAATGACCGCAGCCAGGGAATCTGTATCTACTAGGTTTGTTCATGAATCCTCCCAAAAAATTGATTGCCGGATTGCCCCAGTTCGATCGCCGCATCTGGATTTTGATTGCGGGTCGGCTGCTTTCCCAGATGGGTTCGGGATTTGTGCTGTTCTATGCCCCTATTTTTTTTGTAAATCAGGTCGGGCTATCGGCTGCGGCTGTGGGTATTGGTATCGGCAGCGAATCCATTTCGGGTGTTTTTGGGCGCATCTTAGGTGGCTCTCTGGCAGACTCTCCCCAGTGGGGACGACGCAAAACATTGCTGCTGTCTGCTGCTATTTCAGCGATGGCTGATTTGGTGCTGGCCTTTAGCTACAACTTTCCTACCTTTTTGCTGGGTAATCTATTAATGGGGTTGGGCATTGGGCTGTATTGGCCTGCGACCGAGGCTGTTGTGGCCGATTTGGCCTCTTTAGAACATCGCAATGAAGCCTTTGCCCTTAATCGTCTTGCAGACAGCTTGGGACTGAGCCTGGGCGTGGTGCTGGGTGGCGCTCTGATCGCCACGACCGGGTCTTACCGTGCCCTATTTGTCATTGACGGCATTTCATTTCTCGTGCTGCTGGCTATTGTTTACAAAGCCATTGCCGAAACCCTTAATCCTTATCAGGTGGGCAAACCGGGCTGGCAAGGATGGGTGACGGCACTCCGCGATCGCCCTTTGTTGGTCTACATTTCAGCGAATGTCTTGTTTACGACTTATCTTGCCTTCGTCAGCAGCACCCTGCCGCTGTATCTCACCAACTTTGTTTCGGAGCGTGCCCAACAGCCAGGATTTACTCCAGTTGTGATCAGCGCTCTATTTACCTGGCATGTGGCTCTGGCCGCTTTATGCCAGCTTCCGGCGGCACGCTGGCTCAACCGTTTTAGCCGCCCCAAGGCTCTAATGCTGTCGGCAGGGCTATGGGCGATCGGGTTTGGGTTGGTTTGGGTGACAGGTACGGCGGCGGCAGATCATTTGGCTTGGGCGGGGCTCACCCTAGCGGTGATGGCGCTTGCCACAGTGTCTTACACGCCAGCGGCCTCATCTCTGGTAGTGGGGTTGGCTCCCAACTCGGCACGCGGAGTCTATCTTTCGCTGAATTCTCTCTGCTGGGCGGTGGGCTACTTTGTTGGCCCCGTCATGGGCGGCTGGGCTATGGATCAGTCTCGATCGATCGCCACCGGATTTTGGGTGGCCGTGGCGCTGAGCGTCATAGGGGCGATCGGCATTTTATTGTGGCTCGATCGACTGCTAGACAAAGCCAAAATGGAAAGATCACGGGTTTCATAGCTCCCCATTTCCATAGAACTCCATAGCCTTGGCGCTCCTCAGGATAGCCTTACCAAAGACTAACCTCGTCGAAGACTAGCCTTGCCCGTCTTCCGGTTCTTCTTCGCGTGCCCAGGTCGCCACATCACGAAATACATCGGGGATCGCGCCTTGGCTGGAAGGGAACTCTAAGATGATTTCTGAAGTGTTGAGGTAGCCTGACTCCGCATAGGAAATCAGGACGCGCTTGAGCGCCAGCCACACTTCTGAAGCATATTCCCACTCTTGATTAAACCCAGCCCGATCAGCAATTGATCGCATCGTCCAAAAGTAAGTATTCCGTACCACCGATCCTTTCTTTTTGTATTCCGGCACATCGTCTTTGTGCAAAAACAGCACCTGATTCTCAATTCTGGCTCTCATGGCTTGTTTCTAGATTTCCTGCGTTGACTTTTGGGTGAAATGAGGTGACAGGGTACGGCATAGGGTGATATTTTCAGGCGTAGCTCGATCTTCTGTATTTATGTGATACCGTTTTCTCTTTTACTCTAGGCGATTTACCATAGAAGACTCTACACAGCTCTGAGAATAGGGTTCACATCTACTGGCGATTGTTCGGGTTTAGAGTATGACTTAATTTGACGATGCGATCGTCTATCCGTGTGGATGTTCTCAACAGTGGATGTTCCCCAATAATGGATGTTTTCCAAATAATGTTTACCCAATGGCATGAGGGTCATGAAGACTAACCGCTACTCTTACCCTAACGGGTTGAACTGGGTGCTGATTCTGGCAATTGCCTTGGGGGTTTGTTTTCGCTTGATCAATCTCGATCGCAAGGTTTACTGGCATGACGAGGTTTATACCTCTATGCGGGCAGCGGGCTATACGCGTGGCGCAATCGATCAAGAAATTTTTCAAAACAAAGTGATTCCTGCTTCAGAGCTGCAAAAGTTTCAGCAGATTAAGCCGGGAAGCACCCCTGCCGATACGGTGCGATCGCTAGAGGCAGAAGATCCTCAGCATCCGCCGCTCTATTTCCTAATGGCACGAGCCTGGATGGGGGCATTTGGCGGTTCGATCTTGGCTTCTCGAATGCTGCCTGCGCTGCTGAGTTTGCTCAGCCTGCCGCTGATGTACCTGTTGGCAATGGAGCTATTTTCTGCAAGGCTGGTAGCGCTGCTGGCCACGGCCTTGCTTGCGCTATCTCCTTTTGATGTTCTGTTTGCGCAAACGGCGCGGCAATATGGCCTGCTGGCAACTGCGGTGATTGGCAGCTCTTGGCTGCTGCTGAGAGCGCTACGCTTGCGATCGCCTCTCGACTGGATATTCTACGCTTTGAGCGTGGCGATCGGCCTGTACACGCATCCTTTTTATGCGTTGACGATGGTAACGCATGGGTTCTGTGTGTTGCTGTTTGGTCTTTTGGGCTGCGGAGAGCCAGCGGCAGAACGTGAGAAAACAGCACCACTGAGACCTGCACTGGATATCTCGTCGGATAGGTTGATAAGACCTCGATCGATTCGCTGGCGGTGGCTGCTGGAGTATGCGATCGCTAATGCGGCAGCACTGCTGCTGTATGCACCTTGGATTGCAGTGTTGAAGGCCAATACGAATCGGGCACTGGCTACAACCGATTGGGCGAGGGTGCAAGTCGGCATCGACTATTTGCTAAAGCTTTGGACATTGACTTTTAGTTCACTGTTTTTTGATCTCGACTTTGGTTTTGAGAATCCGCTGACCCTGTTAGTGCGGCTGCCTTTTATCGCGTTAATTTTGGCGGCTGTCGTAGCGATTTACCGCTTCACGCCGCGCACCACCTGGATCGTGGTGCTAAAGTCTATCTTCATACCCTTCTTGCTCTTGGCCCTGCCTGATTTGATTATGGGTGGCAAGCGATCGGCTGTCAGTCGCTATCTCATCTCTAGTTTTCCGGGCATTCAGCTAGCAGTGGCGTTTTTGCTGGCGATCGGCCTAGGGAGCGGTAAGCAAATTTGGCGCTGGGTATTGGCGATCGTCTTTGCTGCCAGCATTGTTTCCTGTGGCACTAGCGCTATGGCAGAAACCTGGTGGAACAAAGACCTTAGCTATTCTAATGCCGAGGTGGCGCAGATGATTAATGCTGAGGTGCCTGCCGACTCTGCGGGCTTGACGGCTGCATCCCCATCTACCCTGGTTTTGAGTGATATCGGGGATGACTATACCAACACGGGTGATTTAATTTCCCTCAGCTATCGCCTTCAATCTAACGTGCGCTTGTATTTGGTTAAGCAGCCGCCTGATCTCAATCCGTTGGTCAATGAAGCGCATGTGCTGGTTTTTCGCCCCTCTGTCGCCATTAGGCAGGCGATCTCGCAAAGGGGTTGGCAGCTTGAGATGATTTCTCGACCGGGGCGACTTTGGCGGCTCAAGCAATAGGCGGTCGCCTAAGAAACACTATCTATCTGCGTCTGCAAGAGGTCGAGTGACCTGATAAAGTGAGATGGAAATGTCACACTAAGACAGGGTGCGCCCAGCGCAGCTTGGCTCTGATGCAATAAAAATAGATGAAAAAACTACAGGATGCAATTAGTGTTTTGATCAGCTTTGTGCTGATTGCTTTTATTGCGACCAGTTTGATAAAGCTGGTGCTGTTTTATGTCAATGGCAATCCATAAACGTTTAGGAACCTCTCATGGCTGACGTCTTTTCTCCTGAAGTAAGCGATCGCATCTGTAAGCATATGAACGAAGATCATGCCGAGGCGATCGCTCTCTACGCCAAAGTTTTTGGTGGCACTGCCGAAGCGCTTGCAGCTCAGATGCTAAAAATTGATGCTCAAGGCATGGATCTTTTAGTGCAAACCGAACAGAATACTTTGCCCGTTCGAATTGCCTTTGACCATGAGTTGGTAGATTCGGAAGACGCGCACCAGACTTTGATTGGTATGGTGAAGCAGGCTCGCAAGCAATCGGCTGAATCTGTGTAGTGTCTTCTATGTAGTTTCTATAGCAAGGTTTTTGAGCGTGGAGTACGCCAAAGCTCGTCTATAAACCAACGGTTAATAATTTGGGTAGTTCTCGAAAAGCAATGATTTTTGAGAACTACCCAATTTTTTTGACTGCCTTAGCGATCGAGGCTGTTTGAAAGATAGGCTGGACAAGCTTAAGTATTCATTCGCTCATAAATGGCCGAGGTGGCGGGCGAGTATCGCGTCAAAAAGTTAAATATCCAGAACTTAATGCAAGAGTCCATAAAGACTGGAACAGTCGCAATGAACAAATTAATAGCTGCCTTATTTTCGGGTACTCCCAAATGCTCTGCAATGCCTGCTAGGATAACGTCCCACCCCTCTGCTGAGTGAAAACCTACAAAGATATCCGTCACCAAAATAAAGAGAAAAACCTTAGTCGGATCGCTGAGGTTGAGAAATGCTCGACTGGTTGCCCCCCGCAGCAAAGTAATGCGGCTACGACCAAAGTAGGCAAGCACCGCAAACACCGTCAGAGAAACTGTGTCGGATAGAATATTTTTCCAGCCATTTAACGACTCATCCATCGCCTCTCTTGCCCCTTCCAAAGCAGCTTCCTTCAACTTTTTGGCCACCTCTTCCTCATTGAGCTTTGGCAGTAGCCCCAAGAGCTGCTGAATTTCTAAGCCTTCTTTAAATTCAACGAACTCCCGCAGAGAGGCTTCCTTAGTGGCATGGCTAAAGGCCATCTCGACGTAATGCTGCTCACCATAGCGTTCTAGCACAGGCGCAACCAGTAGATTTCGGGTAAGAAACTGCACCGCTAAAGGAATCACAATCAGTAGCACCAACCAGCGAATGGCAATTCGATTTTGCTTACGACGATTTCGCAGCTCCATTACCACTTCTTGCTCAAATTCGGGGCTAAGCTCTTTGCCAATTTGAGACAGACCTTGGAAAAGTGATGTGGCATTCTTATCTTTCCGAAAGCGCTTGATTGCGGTTTCAGCAGAGGTTCTCCCTTTTGCCTTGTTGGATGTAGGTGGTGTTCCGACTACCGTACCTGCTGCCATTCCCGCTTCGGTTCCGGCAAGCTCTCCGGGTAGCGTAGGTTCGTGAGAGAGCGGGTCTGAGCTAGACGAGAGAAAATCCAGTTCATCTTCGCGATCGCGATATTTTCCAACCACTGATTCAATAAATTCCAGCTTGTCTAGAATTTCCGGGGCGATCGATCGCTTTGAATCAGCAAGTTGGTTGTCTTCTGATTCAGCAGTTTGAGTGAGCTGGCGGTTAAATACAAAACTGCCGATGCGAAACTGTGCTAGGTTGATCCGAACTGTGGCAAGCTCTCGACTGAGCTGAGTCTGAAAGTAGTCACAGGTGATTTTTCCCTTGTCGCGATCGAAGCCAATGATCTTGCCATTAAAATACTGATCTTCAATGGCTTTGATGGCTGTAGCGGCTGTGTAAGCATTCTCTAGTCTGCGGAGAGAGACTTGACTCATCCACTGGTTCACGCGTGGGAAGTTCCAAGGTTTCATCGTTATCTATTGAGGCTACTCCAACTCAAAGTTTGGCTTTAGAGTGTTTTGGGCAGGGTGTATGAGGCACATGGCTGCTAGAGCCGTTGAGAGTAGGGTATTGGGGGGCAAAATGCAGGATGTTTAGCGAGAGGAAGAGATCGATATATACGGTAGCCTAAGCAGTGGGGCAATGATTCTAGTATCCTAGACTAGCTGCTTCTTTTGTGTGACGAACGCATCGGAAGCAAGGGCAACAGCTTGCGATCGGACTGGGTTTTGTGCAGAGGGGAACCTCAGATCTCAGGGTCATAATACTTCTGAAGTAAAAACGTCATGAAGCTGACATGAGAGTGTCATCTAAGTCAGGCAGGCTTATTGTAAGTACTGTATGCCTGAGCTTTTATGTGCCTAAGAGGATGTTTGAAAAGGGGTCGGCTGTGATTTTAGGCATCTGTTGATCCCCCCTGCCCCCCTTAAAGAAGGGGGGAAAACTTGCGGCAGTTCATGTAACCGTCGGGAGATGAAAGTTGATCCCCCCTGCCCTCCTTCTTTAAGGGGGGCAATGAATTCAAAGTCCCCCTTTATTAAGGGGGATTTAGGGGGATCTGAAACGTTTCGCTACCCCTAGTTGGACTTTTCAAACATCCTCTAAGCTTTTGAGGCTATATAAGTTCTAAGGCTATGTAGGCTATTTCCGCTTATTCTTTGAAAAGAGGCGCATTTTGACCCTCCTCAGCTCTAAACTATGCTGCTTTTGAGTAATCTTCAGGGAATTGTGTTTTAGAACCCATGTTTAGAATCCATGTTTGGTAGCACTTAGACAGACTTTTTTCGGCGGAGATTCCTGAGATGGGCGAGAGGGTAACAAATGTCTGGACGGCTGCGGCAAATTTGCGGTAGGGCTTTGTGGCTGGGAGTCATGTTGGTTACTGGGGTGATTACAGGCTGCGCCTTGGGCGATCGCCCTGTGGAATCTCCTAGCCCAGTCCTCTCAAGCCAATTCCGGCTGACTAGCCCCGTCTTTGCGGATGAGAGTCTGATTCCCGCTAAATTTACCTGCGATGGCGAAAATATCTCCCCTATGCTGCAATGGGATCAGCCGCCCACCCAGACAAAAAGCTTGGCCTTGATTGTGGAAGACCCTGATGCGCCCGGTCAAACTTTTACCCACTGGGTCTTGTATGATTTGCCGCCCGATACCCGTCAATTGCCCGAAAAGGTCAGCCCCCAGCCTTTTCTGCAAGCAGGCGGACTGCAAGGAAAAAGCAGCTTTGGCAAGTATGGCTATGGTGGCCCTTGTCCGCCCAGTGGCACCCATCGATATCTTTTTAAGCTGTACGCGTTAGATCAAATTTTGGACTTACCCCCTGGCACCACCCAGACCGATTTGGTGGAAGCAATGCAAGGGCATGTTTTGGCAGAGGCAAAGCTGACCGGAAAGTATGCAAGGCCGTGAGCGCTAAAAGGATCTCGCAATGTATCTACAGCACAATTCAAGTCACAAAACCAATCTGAAGGTATAGCTGAATTATGGGTAGGTGGTCTGGAGAGAGGCAGATCGAGACAACAAAAATGGGACTGCGATCGCGCCTGTTCCTATCCCACATCATTGTCATGGTGGTGGGTCTTATGACGCTGTTTACGATTGGCAAAATCTCATCCCCTCGGTTCTTTGCCCTTTATCTGGATCAGTTTGAGGTGGGCAGCTTGACGGTGAGCCAGGTCAAGGGCAGATTAGTCAGAACGTTTGAGGATGCCTGGAATCAAGGGGCGTTTTGGTCGATCGCAGTTGGAGCCTCTACGGCGGGTGCGCTGAGCTATTTGGTCACAAAGCGCATTGTGCAGCCGTTGATTCAAATGGAGGAAATTACGAAAAAATTTGCAGCCGGACATCTAGAAGAGCGGGTGCCCGCCCACGAAATTCCAGAGGTTGATCAGTTGGCTTCTAGCTTTAATCGGATGGCTGCGACTCTAGAGGGGGTAGAGCAGCGCCGTCGAGAGCTGGTGGGCGACCTGACTCATGAGTTACGCACGCCCCTGACGGTACTCAAAGGCTATCTGGAAGGCTTGGCAGACGGTACGATTGAGCCTTCGGAAGAAGTTTACCATCGCCTTTCTAGAGAAACAGCCCGCATGCAACGTCTGGTGAATGACGTGCAAGAGCTTTCTAAAATGGAGGCGGGCTATCTGCCGATCAATGCACGCTCTCTTGATCTCTGCCCTTTACTAGGGTCGATCGTGCGACGATTTTCTGATCAGCTAGCCGAAGATAGTCCTGAGCTGGTGTTGAATTGCCCTCCCGGTACGCCGCTGGCCTTGGCCGATCCTGAGCGCATTGAGCAAATTTTGGTAAATTTGATCGGCAATGCTTTTCGCTACACCCGTTCTGGCTCTATTACGGTGCAGGTTGAACCAAATCTTGATAGGGTCTGGATCTCTGTGATTGATACGGGGCAGGGCATTACTGCTGAAGATTTACCCCATGTGTTTGAGCGGTTTTGGCGAGCCGATCGATCGCGCGATCGCAATTCGGGCGGTACAGGCATTGGTTTGGCGATCTGCCGTCGCTTGGTAGAGCTGCAAGGGGGTAAGATCGCGGTAGAAAGCCAGGTTGGGGTGGGAAGCACGTTCAAGTTTTCTCTGCCGATCGCACCAAGGAGCCTTGCCAAAATCAATTAAAGAGTGCTTTGAACCTCTTTAAAGCTATTTTTTATCTCATACAGCCCTGATAAGGCTTGCCAAGGTTTCACAAAATTTGCTAACTTGGTTAAGCGCTCAAAAAGCTCGCCGGGATAGCTCAGTTGGTAGAGCAGAGGACTGAAAATCCTCGTGTCACCAGTTCAAGTCTGGTTCCTGGCATCCAGCTTAATCAAGCGAAAAGCTCCGATCCATCAGTGGTTCGGGGCTTTTTCTATCGTAGGTTGGGTTAGCGTCAGCGTAACCCAAAAAATCCTCTTACTCTTTCGTTGAGTGAGGGGTGGTGTCGAGCCAGTATTGGATCGCTCCAGACTTGCGGGGTGCTCGGACTAGGTCTCCCTCGATGGCGACTACATCAGCATTGCTGAAACTGATCTCATGACTCTTGATCAGCCAGTAGGCTGCAAAAGTCCAGATGCCAGCAGCCTCAATGAAAAATACTGTACGGGTGCCGAATGGATGCAGTTTGAAGAATTCAAGCGCGGCAACAACTAATGGAAACACCCACATCAGTAAACCAATGATGCGATACCAGCGTTTGTAGGATTCTCTCGCACTAGGGTTGATAAGTTCAAGCGTGTCACCAGAGCGGAAAATACAGACATAGCCAATTGCTAGGAAGAACAGAATTGCACTCACGCCATGAACCGAAACTTTGGGACAGGTCGTGCCACATGTCCAGTCCATTGGAAACATGGCCACCGCGATTAGCAACACCCCGGCAATGTTAAGGACTGTATTCTCACGCCGTCCATACCCCCGGTAGAGTATGAGGAAAACGCTGATGGCCCACAGAATGCCAACGAACCAGTTCCGCATGACTCCATTGCCAGCGATCTCAAATAATCCTGGGGGCTGTGCCGTCGGAACAAACGCATGGTAGTAAGCACTGATTGAATCCTGAGGAGTTAATCCATACTTTACAAAACCTCCTACTGACAGAATGATTGGAAGCGCGATCGCTAGGAAACCAATACCACGCCGAAGAGCGCCGTAGGTACTAATAATGTGTTCTTGAAGTGAGGGTGAATGTGTTGGAGACATATGGGTAATTTATTAGTTTTTCTGATGTAGTAAAGCCGTTGCAGATGAGCAAATATAGCTCAATTAAAATTCATATCTTTAGTAAAGAATGATAAATGTTTTCTGTTTTGGCTATACCTGTGTGAACTCATTTAAACAGCCAGAGTACGCCACACTTCATGCCTGATTAGATGGATGTTATCCATTCTATGTAATGGTTAATCCTGAAAATGGAGATGCTTATTTATTATTTGCACAGGATAACATCCTAAATATTGGAGTTATTCCTCACTAGGCAATGCTGCAATCTTAATCACGGCCAGAATCGATCGCCCTCCACAAATTCCGTATCTCAAAATACAGATGAACTTGTGTAAGAAATGGCTTGACGATCGCCCCCTCTCCCCTATATTCTTATCGGCTAAGGTTGCTTTTTCGGTTTTCTGCGCCAGCAGCCTTAATTTACCCAAAAACCTCTGGCGAGGCATGAAGTAGGTACCAGCTACGACATACCTCTAACCTTACAGACCGAGAGTCCCAGTCCGTAGGGCTTCAGTTAGTTTAGCTTTCTAGCTACACTCCTTGGCGCTACTTGTTCAATCGATCGTGAGTAGCCATGTTTTTGGGGTTCCTTCTCGCCTGGTCTTTCGGCTAGGTCAGAACTCAACAAGCGAACCCAACCCAAACAACAAGGAGAATAGATCATGACCGGAGAATTCAATTTCTTCAACCATCCTGCATTGCAATCGGAGGGTGAACCCAATCCAGAGCGGGAGGTGATTCGCGTGATTGTTTTTGCCTCTCGTGATGCGGTGAGAGCGACGATTCACGAATCGCATGTGCGAGGATTTCGGACGATCGATACCTGGAGTCCGCTGCTGCCCACCCCTGATCCGCAAAAGGTGATGGCGATCAGCACGCACTATCGCCCGACGAACGGTTAGGAGGCGATCGCAGAGGTTGGTTGCAGCGGATCAAAGCTGGGTGATATCGCTTTTCAACCAACCTCTTGCAACTCATTTCTGTGGGGAATGAAGCGATACGAGTTGTGGGTAGATTTGTGCTGAAGGCGATCGCAACATACAGTCTCCACTGGAAGTTCAAGCCGCCTAACAGTTAATTTTAGCGGCAGCAATTGCCCTTCATGTAATAACAACTATATTTATTCTTCGCTGTAGCGATTTATTAGCCAATCTCCAGTTCAATTTTTCTAGAGATATCCATGATCTCTTTGGAAATCAACTTATAATCTTCGGAAATCTGATCTTGGCTCTTATTAGCGAGGAAAAAGAGTTTTTCCGAAGCAGTTCTAATCAGCTTTGCTAGCTGAGCTTCAGGATCAAGCTGGTTGACAGAAATCCATCTATCAATCGCCTTACTTGACAATCCCAATAGTTCTTCCTTTCTCCATCGCTTACAATTCACTATTTGAAGAATATGTCTTTGAGCTGCAATACGATTGTTAAACTCGCTCATTTTCCTTAGCCTTTTCTATCAAGTTAGACATCCAATTAGATACTTCAGTCAATTCTCTGATCGCAGTATCTATTTCGTCGTTAGTTAATTTTTCTCCGTATCCTCTTGTGCATAATATTCTAGCTTTTTCTAAAATATGATACGAGGCTAATGTAGATGGAATACTATCAAAGCCTAAATGAAGTGCCGAGTTCCTAGAAAAATTTGGTTGTCTGGTTATACCTAGAGAGAAACAAGTTGCCATGTTTCTGATGCTTAAAAATACGATAGATAAATCAAAAATTATACTTTTACTACCCGTAATTATCGAGTCTTGTGCTTCACAAAACAGGGAGAAGAACTTTTGGCAGTCACTTAGACAGTTTTTATATGTTTCTGGGCTTCCTAATGTACTCAGGTAGTCAATTCGATTCGATGAAAAAAGAAGCCGTGCTTCAAATGATAGATGCCATGCGAAAGGGTTACCTTCTTTCCATAGAGCCTGTATCCTTTCATAAGAGTACACTGAAAAAATATTTGGATCGATGCGAGTATCGTGACCCTTGACAATCGCAAGTAGATCAACATCTGAACCTAGAGATATATCTCCACGACAGACAGAACCGAATGCGTAAATATCCATATTTAGCGGCGATTTAACTGCTTGATGATAATTGACATAAAAAAGCCAAAGGCAATTAACCTAATCAGTACGATAAGTGTGAGATATAAACTCGAATAATTTGCCGGAGTAAAAGTTCCTAGAAAAATTTGGGGTGAGTTGAGAAATGATTGTACATAGCTATTAATGCTTTGAGAGCTACTAAATGCAATAACATCAATCAAAGCCATGAAAGCAAACAAAATTAAAACTACTCGTAATAACTTCCAGGGACTTTCACCATTACCCCATATAAAATCAAGTAGTTTAAATCGAGACCATTTACTAAATTCCTGAACTCGATTCCATCCTTTATACTTATTTCGATAATAGGATGAGTTTGAATTCCACGACTTATACAAGTGCTCCTCAGTGGCTTTCAGCTCTACACTCATTGCTTTATTGGCTGATTCTGCGTCTCCAAGTGATTGGTAATTCATGCGCAGTGAACGGGCAAATCTCATTTTAAGATTTTCTTCTTCCGGGCACTCTTGATCTAAAATATGATTATCAATCAGTGTTTTTTCAAAAGTAGCATATTGGAATTCACAACTAGAAAATTTTGCCCCATGTAGATTAGTTCCAATAAATCGACATCCAGTAAAGTCACATGAAATAAATTTGCAATTTCGAAGATAACAAGTGTCAAAAATTGAATACTTAAAATCAACTTTAGTGAATTTCCTATTCGATGCAATGAGACGAATGAATAGTTTATTCGTAATTTTCTCATTCTCAACGTCTGCATCAAACTTTTTGTCTACTTGGTGTTCTCTTTCACTATTAGAAAGCATTGAGGATTCTCTGAATAAAGTAATTTTGAAGTACAGTTTCTTATATTTTATTCATATTACACTAGGCAGGCTACAAAGGTTTTCAGAAAGATCAGCATTTCCGGCTATCCATAATGTTAAACTGAAAATTTCTGTCTACCTATCCAAATATAATGATAGTTAGAAAAGTTCTGCCCATCACCCTAAATTGAGTATATGGGCGGAAACATTCCACATAACTTGTCAACTTAAGTAAACAAGCGGAAATAGTTGTATCTTTTTTAACCTGCCTTTCGGTAAAACAAAATTTATGGAGAAAGTATGGTGATTTTATCTGCCTGACTCCTTCAGAGGACAATGAAGGGACAAGATCTAACCGATCGCCTTTCACTCTTCAAAATCGATCGCCCCATGTCCCCACAGTTCTAACAGTTCTCTATCCGATCGTCACTCTTTACAATTCGATCGCCCCCTCTACAATCCCATTGTCATCGGTCAATATTCGATTGCAGAGCTAACAATTCCATTGCAGCTCCTACAATTCGATTGTGAGTTAATGCAATACGATCGCAGCCGCTACAATGCCATTGCAACCCGACACAATGCGGTCGCAAACATCTTTTCGGTAGAGAAATTAGACCATACGGCTAGAGTAAAATTCACCGTTTCAAACGCAAGCAATCCTGGCTAAAGGCTCGGATGGCTTCGGTAAATTGTGGGTTGCGCTCCATGAGTGCCATATGGCCTCCGGGAGACAGGACAACCAATTCTGCTTGAGGTGCCGCCTTCACCATGCGATCGCTCGCAAAGGGTCGAGTTACAATGTCAGACTTGCCAACCACAACCAATAGAGGAACAGCAATTTCAGGTAACGTCGCTGTTTCATCGAACTTAAACATCGCCAAAACCCCTCGTGCCAAAACACCGGGTGATGCCTTGATCCCAACTAGACTAGAGAAATTAAGTTGCCCTCGTGTTTCTCTGCCCGTGAAGCCAGAAATCTCAGTGCTTAACAGCGTTAGGCCGTTGAAATAACTGAGCCAGCTTGAAAGCCACAGCAGGGGAGAAAAGGCGATCGCCAAATGAAGCAATGGTTCCAGCAACGGTTTTTGTAATGCCAACAATAGCTTGCTGAGAATGGCGGTTTTGAGCGGATTCGTGTAGGTACCATCTACGAGAACCAAACCCGCCACGCGTTGCCCCAGATGTTCTGGAAATAAACGGCTGAAGGTCAGCAGAATCATGGCTCCCATGCTGTGTCCGACCAACATAACAGGCTGATCGCCCGCCAGCGCTAAGACGGCTTCCAAATCACGGGCGTATTTCTCTAAAGAATAATCTCGATTCTGCGGCTTTTTAGATTTGCCTAAACCGGGGAGATCCCAAACAATGACGCGAAACTGATCGGTGAGTTGTTTCTTTGCGTAATACCAAGACGTACTATCGGGACCCCAACCGTGAGTCAAGATCAGGGTGGGCGCGTTATCGGGTCCGTAAAATTCGACTTGAATGTCGCTACCATCGGGTCGAGCAAGACGATGCACTCGGTTGCTGCGGTTGGGTTTGGGTTCATCTTTACCCCGACGATGCAGCAGCAAGATCGGTAGAAAGCCTAAAAAAGACCACAGCAACATCGCTAGGCTCAGAATGAACCAACTGGTAGCCAGCAGCGTACCCGTATACCACGCATAGAAAAGATAGCCACCACCCCCCAATAAGGCGATCGCCAACAGGCTCGACAGCAACCGTAACAGAAAGTCGAGGGGCATAAACATGGCAAGTTCAAACGTCCGTAGCAAAGGAGCAAGTTGCACCAACACTAAGAAACTCTACACAGCAAAGCAACCCTCTGAAGTTAGAACAAGCTCTTGACAGATTCTTAAGTTCTTCAATTCTCTAGCCGAATTTGGGGCTTCACTTTACCCATCCCCTCATCACCATGAGACAAAACTCCTCAAGAGTCAGAGAATAGTCCTAAATCATCTCAGCTCTATCGCCTCTCTCTAAAAACATATGAACAGGTGGATTATCGCCTTCTGATGAGCGAATGAACGAAAAAGAGTGGTCTCCTTGATAAATGATGAAAACAATTGCATCCTCAGGAAGGTTTGGGGAATGCTCCGCCAGTTGCATGATGCCAAGAGCGTTATTACGGTTCGTTGATGCTACATAACCCCAGTTGTGATAGTCTCCTGCAAGCAGCCCCTGTCCATTGCCTGTCCACAGTAGAAACTCCTGATACGCTTTTGGGATCGACATTCCCAGAAGTTGCTCAAGTTTCTGAATGTCTTCTAAGGAGCAAGGATCGGGCGGAGGATATCATTTTTTTGTTTGTCTCATCTCTTCATATCTACGCTTAGCTTCATCTAAATACATAGCTTTTTCCTGTGGTTTGAGACTACGAAATTTAACGGTTTTGAAACTCAACTTCTTAAAAGGAGGTAAAGTCCTTAATAGGATTTTCTACATCAATCTCTTCAGTAATTGGGTCTACTCCATTAGGATCAACGTATCTTGAACCGTGAACAATCTTGATTTAGACTCGTCCTTGATGCGGCGCTAAGATGAGGCGAATGCGATCGTCCTGACGGACATAAAATTGAGCGATCTCTAGAGTGCCATCCGCGGAGCCGTCATCCCAGATCAGCAGCTCAAAGTTGCGGTGGTTTGGGTGAGAATGCTCTCGATGCCGAAGGAATGGTAGCGATCGCGGTTATATGTGGTGAGAAGGAGGGTGGCGATTAGCATTATTTTACGGCCAAGATAATTTAGGTCTTAATTGTAGGGCTATCGGAGGATCTGACACTTCCTATCGATGAGCGCGTACCTCAATAGAGGCAGCGTCTTTAAGAAATTCCGCCCACCACGGTTCAGCAGCAATTTTGGGATAACGTTGTTTGACAAAAGGGATAATGACTGCGAAGTAACGGCTCATTAGGCGATCGAATGCCTCATGGCTAATCACCACTTGTCCAAGTGGAGGAAAACCTCCAAACAAAGCGCGAATCCGAACTCCATCAAACGGCTCTTCACCTGGCTCAGGACAATTACCGAATATACAATCAGCTGTATCGTTTCCAAGTCCAACTTGCTCAAGAGCACCTTTTGCACAAGCATCAAGATCATCTGGATCAATCGATTCCAACAAATGTTTTATCGGTGACAGTTCATCTTCAGCATTGACTTCAACATACCTACTCCGGGACTCTGGCAAAGCGGGTGTGATTGTCAGAGTATCGATGAGTTGATCAGGAGTTATAAAAGTCATGGTATTTCCAAAACGCTTTCAGGAATGTTTAGATAAGTCTGCCCAAATGCAGATACTTGCAAGCCCCAACTGCCTTATAAAGAGAAGGCAAATTGCACCAGAGCTTGTTGAATGACCCTCGAAAGACACCTCTGCACCCTATCTGAAGATGCGATCGAGGATGAGGTTTTTGTCTTTCCGACATCATTCGCGCAACAGCGACTCTGGTTTTTAGATCAGTTGGCTCCAGGTACACGCTTCTACAATGTGCCCCTTACTCTGCATCTTACTGGGGCGATCGATGACGCTGCTTTGACCCAAAGTTTTAACGAGATTGTGCGTCGCCACGAAGCATTGCGAACCACCTTTGCCTGGATGGACGGACAACCTGTGCAAGTGATTGCGCCTTGTTGGGATGTGTCTCTTCCTTGTGTTGACCTACAATCTCTACCCACGCTTGAGCGAAAGGCTGAATTGCAACAGTTACTCAGCGACGCGATGCAGCGATCGTTTAACCTTTCGCAGGGTCCCCTTTTGCAGCTCATGCTCATCCGACTGAGCGAAACAGAGTCTGTGCTGCTGTTGAATTTTCATCACATTGTGTTTGATGAATGGTCTAGCGGAGTTTTCATTCAAGAACTGGGCGCACTCTACACTGCTTTTAAGCAAGATCAGCCGTCGCCCTTGAGCGATTTGCCGATTCAATATGCCGACTTTGCCCATTGGCAGCGGGAGTGGTTACAGGGAGATGTTTTAGAGCGGCAACTGGCTTACTGGCGACAGCAGTTAAACCAGGTTCCTGTGCTGGATCTACCCACCGATCGCCCTCGCCCGCCTGTGCAAAGCTATCGGGGCACCACGCAGCAGCTAGAAATTCCACAAGCGTTGATGGCAGCCTTGGAATCTCTCAGTCAGCAGGCAGGCGGAACCCTGTTTATGACATTGCTGGCCGCATTTCAGACTTTGCTGCATCGTTATACAGGTCAAACGGATGTGGCAGTGGGTTCACCGATCGCCAATCGCAATCGCAGTGAACTAGAGGGTTTGATTGGATTCTTCGTAAATAGCCTGGTTTTACGCACCGATCTCTCTGGCGATCCCACCTTTCGCAACTTGTTAGAACGGGTGCGATCGGTGGCTTTAGCTGCTTACGCCCATCAAGACGTACCCTTTGAGAAATTGGTTGAAGAGCTGCATCCAGAGCGCCATCTCAGTCGCAATCCGCTATTTCAGGTGGTCTTCGCCCTCCAAAATGCACCCATGCAGCAATTGGAATTGCCAGGGTTAACGCTCAGATCTTCCAACTTTGAGACAACCACCACACGCTTTGATTTGGAACTTTACTTGTGGGAATGTTCTGATGATTTTAGGAGCCTGTGGGGGGATGGCTGGAACCATGCTGCCGGATTGCGGGGAGTCATGGTTTACAACACTGATTTGTTTGATCAAACTACCATTCTGCGACTGTTAGATTCGTTTCAAATTCTGCTAGAAGCGATCGCCATAAATCCAGATCGGCGACTTTCAGAGTTACCTGTTTTAACGGCATCTCAAGAGCAGCAGTTGTTGATTGAATGGAATCAAACTCAACGAGACTATTCAGCCGATCGCAGCATTCATCAGCTGTTTGAAGCGCAGGTGGAGCAATCGCCCGATGCGATCGCTGTCCAGTTCAGTGACAAGTCATTTACCTATCGAGAACTCAACAACGGCAGTAACCAACTGGCGCACTATTTGCAAACCTATTTGCAAACGATGGGAATCAGCGCGGGTGCGCGGGTTGGTATTTGCATGGAGCAATCGGTTGAAATGGTGGCGGGACTGTTAGGCATCTTGAAGGCTGGCGGTGCGTATGTCCCTTTAGATCCGTCTTACCCGATCGAGCGGCTACGCTGGATGATAGAGGATGCGGAAGTCTCCGTGTTGCTGACTCAACATCATAGGCTGGAGTCATTTAGTGAGACTGAGGTGAAGCTCATTTGTCTGGATCGAGACTGGGAGACGATCGCTCAAGCCAGCGAAGCTAATCCCACAAACCAGAGTAGTGCTGATGACCTGGCTTATGTGGTGTATACCTCTGGCTCCACAGGAATTCCAAAAGGGGTAGCAATCCCGCATCGAGCGGTGAATCGGCTGGTTTGCAATCCCAACTACATGCAGTGGCAAGTCAGCGATCGAGTGGCTCAGGTCTCTAACATTTCGTTTGATGCTGCCACGTTTGAAATTTGGGGTGCTTTACTCAATGGCGCTCAGCTCGTCGGGATCGATCGCGAAGTCTCACTATCGCCGCTGGCGTTTGCCGCCCAACTGCAACAGCAGCAGATCAGCGTATTGTTTCTGACGACCGCTCTGTTTAACCAGATGGCTCAGGATGCTCCTGCAGCTTTTAGCAGCTTGCGCTATCTCTTATTTGGTGGCGAAGCGGTTGATCCTAGATGGGTGCAAACCGTCCTCAAGCAGGGCGCGCCCCAACACTTGCTGCATATGTATGGCCCAACTGAGAGTACAACGTTTGCCTCCGGGTATGAGGTGCGGGCGATCGCAGAGGACGACACCACTCTTCCCATTGGTCGCCCCATTGCCAACACGCAAATTTACGTCTTAGATCCTCACCTAAAGCCTGTCCCGATCGGTGTTAGAGGAGAGTTGTACATCGGCGGGGATGGCTTAGCACAAGGCTATTTGAACCGTCCGGAGTTGACGGCAGAAAGGTTTATTCCTAATCCCTTTCAGGAGAATGGGGGAAGCCATTCTCCTTCCTCGCCTCGCCTTTACAAAACCGGAGATTTAGCACGCTACCGGGCGGATGGCAATTTGGAATTTCTGGGGCGTGTGGATGACCAGGTGAAACTGCGGGGTTTTCGGATTGAGTTAGGCGAGATTGAAACGGTATTGAGCCAACATCCAACTGTTCAAGTAGCGATCGTGTTGCTCCAGGCAGGAGCCGCAGTCGGGCAGCCGGATGAACAGCCTAAACGCCTAGTGGCATACCTTGTCTCTAGCTGCACCAGCCTCCCAATTAGCGATTTGCGGCGGTTCTTGAAATCGAAACTGCCCGATTATATGGTGCCTGCGGCGTTTGTAATGCTAGACGCGCTGCCTCTGACCGCTAATGGCAAAGTCGATCGCCATGCCCTTCAGCTGTTTGCGCCCACAGATGCGTCAATAATGGAGCGAGCCGAGCTGTCCCAGACACCCCAAACGACGATCGAGCAGACGCTTGCCACCCTTTGGCAGCAAATTCTGGGATTGGAGCGAATCGGCATTCACGACAATTTCTTCGAGATGGGTGGACATTCCTTGTTGGCAACCCAGTTGATGTCGCGCGTGCGGGATGCCTTCCAGATTGAGGTGCCGCTTCGCAGTTTGTTTGAAACCCCGACGATCGCAGGTTTAGCAAACACAGTTGAAATAATGCGCTGGACAAGCCAGATGCAAAGCGTAGAGCCGATCGCCTCTAAAACCGTCAGTCGTGAGGAGGTAGAGATTTGACTAGAGATTTGACTAGAGATTTAACCACGGTGCAGTTTTTAGCGAATCTGCGGAGTTTGGATATTCAAGTTTTTGTTGAGGGCGATCGGTTACGCTGTAGCGCCCCTGAAGGAACGGTAACGCCTGAGCTGCAAGCAGAACTGGCTCAACGCAAACCCGAACTCATTTCTCTGCTACGGCACACAGCTCATGCCAACGGTCACGCTCATAGTCACGCTCATGGTCACGCCAGTGCGATTGTTCGGCTCCCTCGCGAGCGATCGCTGCCCCTCTCGTTCGCCCAGCAGCGGCTGTGGTTTCTGGATCAGTTGGTGCCTGAGAATCCCTTTTACAACATGCCTGCTGCCGTCCAGTTGCAAGGACACCTGAATCTGAAAGTGCTCCAGCAGGCGTTTAACGCGATCGTTCAGCGGCATGAAACACTCCGCACGACCTTCACTCAAGTCGATGGACAACCCGCTCAAACGATTGCGTCCAGCTTGAGTCTGCACCTACCTGTAATCGACTTGCAAAGTATTCCGACTCTCGATCGAGATGTAACCCTGCAGCGATTGGCAACCGAGGAAGCCCATCGCCCCTTCAAGCTCACGACAGGGCCGTTGCTGCGCGTCACCCTGTTGAAACTTGCTGAAACTGAGCATATCCTGCTGCTGACGCTGCACCACATTATTTCCGATGGCTGGTCAATGGGGGTGCTGATGCAAGAATTAGGAGTGCTCTACACGGCATTTCTGAATGGGCAGTCCTCTCCGTTAAGCGAACTATCCATTCAATATGCTGACTTTGCCCACTGGCAGAGGCGATCGCTCCAGGGCGAAATTCTGGAGTCGCAACTGGCTTACTGGGGGCAACAGTTAAAGGATCTTCCAGGTCTAAATTTGCCGACCGATCGCCCGCATCCACCTGTGCAGGGGCATCGGGGCGCGACGCAACCGCTCGCGCTTTCACCCACCCTTACCGCTGCCCTGGAAGCGTTGGGTCAAGCAGAGGGAGTCACCCTGTTTATGACGCTGTTTACAGCATTCCAAATTCTGCTCTACCGCTACACCGGGCAAACGGATCTGGCCGTCGGAGTGCCGATCGCCAACCGTAACCGCAGTGAGATCGAGGGCTTGATTGGCTTCTTCGTCAATAGCCTGGTGCTGCGAACCAACCTGGCTGGCAATCCCACCTTTCGGGAACTGTTGCGACAAGTCCGTGAGGTGGCGCTGGCCGCCTATGCTCATCAAGACGTGCCCTTCGAGAAGCTGGTAGAAGAGTTGCATCCAGACCGGGATTTGAGTCGTAACCCCCTGTTTCAGGTGGTGTTTGCGCTGCAAAATGCGCCGATGCATTCCCTGGAGCTACCAAACTTAACGCTCAAACCGTGGCAGCTTGCCATCGGCACAACCCGCTTTGACCTGGAGTTTCACCTGTGGGAGCAATCTCAGGGACTCAGCGGTTTATGGCAAGAGCCTGTTGAGGGCATCAGTGGCTTTGTGGCGTACAACACTGACTTGTTTGATGCCGCTACGATCGCCCGTCTCCTTACCCATTTTCAGACCCTTCTGGAGGCCGTTGTTGCGCATCCCGATCGGCACATTACAGAGCTGTCAATCCTGAGTACGACCGAGCGGCATCAGCTTTTGAGCGAATGGAATGAGACTCAACTTGAGTACGCCAGCGATACCTGCATTCATCATTTGTTTGAATCACAGGCTGCTCAAACGCCCAACGCGATCGCCGTTGTGGGTGCCGATGAACAGTTAACGTATCAGGCATTAGATCAGCGATCGAACCAACTCGCCCATTATTTGCAGCAGCTCGGAGTCCGTCCCGATAGCCTGGTTGGGATTTGTGTCGATCGCTCCGTCGATACGGTTGTAGCCGTATTGGGAGTATTGAAGGCTGGCGGTGCTTACCTACCGCTCGATCCGGAGTATCCGCGCGATCGCTTGAGCTTTATGCTAACGGATGCTAAAGTTTCCATTCTGATCACGCAACAGTCCCTTGTCAGTGTCTTGCTCACCGTCGATGCAACAGTCATTTGCTTAGAGACAGAGGAGAGGATCGCTCAGCAAAGCCAGGAGGCTCCGACAGCCAATGTCACATCTGAAAACCTGGCCTATGTCATCTATACCTCTGGTTCAACGGGTACACCCAAAGGCGTACTGATTCAACATCGAGGATTGTGCAATGTGGTGACTGCTCAAATTCAGGCATTTCACCTGCCCCTGGGAAGCCGCATCCTGCAATTTAGCTCGTTCAGCTTTGATGCCTGGGTGTTTGAGCTACTGCTGGCCTTTGGAGTGGGAGGAACGCTCTATATCGCGCCACCGGAAGCCCGATCGCCCGGAGCAGAATTGAGTCAGTTTTTGCGAGAACATGCGATCGCCGCTACCCTTTTGCCGCCTGCGGTACTAGCCGTCCTGCCAGCAGCAGACCTTCCTGCATTGCAAACGGTGATTGCAGGGGGTGAAGCCTGTACGGTCGAGATTATCGATCGCTGGGCAATCGATCGCCGCTTCTTCAACGCCTACGGACCTACTGAAGCAACCATTTGGGCAAGTGTGGCGCAATTGCAGTCCGGTGAATTGCCCTCGATCGGTCGCCCTGTTGCTAACACTCAAATTTATCTGCTCGATGCTCAGCGTCAACCTGTGCCGATCGGCGTTGCCGGGGAGTTGTACATCGGTGGGGATGGCTTAGCGCGAGGCTATCTCAATCGTCCTGATTTAACGGCAGAACGGTTTATTCCTAATCCCTTTCAGGGGAATGGCAGAAGCCATTTTACTCCCTCGCCTCGCCTTTACAAAACCGGAGACTTAGCCCGTTACCGTGCCGATGGCAGCTTAGAGTTTTTGGGGCGTGTGGATGATCAGGTGAAGTTGCGGGGTTTTCGGATTGAGTTGGGCGAGATTGAAACGGTATTGAACCAACATGCGATCGTGCAGCAAGCAGTCGTGACGGCACACCCACAAGAGTCGGGTAAACAGTTGGTTGCCTATGTGGTATTGAACCTAAAAGATAAGGCTTTGGTACTGGAGCAGGTATTGCACAGGGAACAGATTGAGCAATGGCAGAAGCTCTATAATCAGACCTACGCTCAAACAACTGACACCGCTCAAGATCCCACCTTTAACATCATCGGGTGGCAAAGTAGCTATACCGGACAGCCGATCGCTCCTGAGCAGATGCGGGAATGGCTCCACGATCGAGTCCAGCAAGTGCGCGATCGCCAACCGCAGAAAATACTGGAGATTGGCTGTGGCACCGGGCTGATGCTATTTCAGCTTGCGCCCCACTGCGCTGAATATTGGGCAACCGATTTTTCCTCTGCCTCACTGGATTACATTCGGCAGCAGTTGCCAATTCAAGCCTTGCCGCAGGTCAAATTGCTGCACCGGTGGGCAGATGATTTTACCCATCTGGAGCCTGCCTACTTTGATGCCGTCATTCTCAACTCTGTGGTGCAATACTTTCCTAGCCTGGATTACCTGGTACGGGTGCTGGAAGGTGCAGTGCAACGGGTGAAACCGGGTGGCTTTATTTTTATCGGGGATGTGCGAAATTTACGATTGCTGACCGCATTTCAGTCGGCGGTGCAGCTATATCAGGCAGATGCAGCTCTGGAACGATCGCAGCTCCAGCAACGGGTGCAACGTGCCCTGTTTGAGGAAGCGGAACTGGTAATCGAGCCTGATTTTTTCCATGCTTTGCGCGATCGCTTACCTGCCATTCGTCAGGTAAAAGTTGAGCTATCGCGGGGTCGCTTTGCGAACGAAATGACCCAATTTCGCTACAATGTCATGCTGCAAATTGGGCACTCTCCTGAGGAGAAGCTGTGGCATGCCAACGAATTCCCATCATCCCAATTTCCATCATCCCTGCATTGGACTGCTGACTTAACTCCAGCCGCTATCCATCAACAGCTAGCCGAAACGCAGCCAGAACAGTTGCAAATTAATGGTGTTCTAAATGCGCGGGTGGTGAAAGCAGTACAAACGGCAGATGGGTTGGCAGATGAAACCAGCCCTAAAACAGCAGGTCAACTGCGACAAGCATTAGAACATGTAGAATCTGGTTTCGATCCGGAGGATTGGTGGGATCTGGAAACAGAGTTACCTTACACCATTGAGATTCGCTGGTCAGACTTGGGGATCGATCGCTACGATGTGGTCTGCTTAAAACGATCCTCTTTAGAACCAAATCCCATAGCCGTTCCATCTTTAAAGCAACTGAGCCGCGATCGCCCCTGGCACACTTACGCAAACCAGCCGCTACAAACTCAGTTAGCGCGACAACTGATTCCCCAGCTACGGCAGCATTTAGAGCACAAGCTACCTGCTTATATGGTGCCCTCCGCCTTTGTGGTGCTAGAAACGCTGCCCCTGACCGCCAATGGCAAAGTCGATCGCCGCGCCCTGCCTGCACCCGATGCCAGCCGCATCAACCGAACCGGAGCGGATGCTGAGCCGCGATCGCCGCTGGAAGTGACCCTGGCCCGTTTGTGGTCAGAATTATTGGGCGTTCACCGAGTCGGCATTCACGACAATTTTTTTGCATTGGGGGGACATTCGCTGCTGGCTACGCAACTAACGTCTCGCATTCGCGATGAGTCTAGTGTGGAATTACCGCTCCAGAGTCTGTTTGAAGCTCCCACGATCGCTCAACTGGCTCCCATCATTGACCGCTTAAAGCAGCAGACAGCTCAACCCTCAACGCCTGCGATCGTGCCGCTTGCCCGTAGTGCCCATCGTCGATCGCGATCATCCCTCATGAATGGGAAACCAGGAGAGCAGCCGTGACTTCAACCGTCAACCTAACTGCTTTTGAGAACGATCGCCCGTCAGACGATGTTTTTTGCTTTCCAGCCTCATTTGCTCAGCAGCGACTGTGGTTTCTGCATCAGTTGGCTCCCGAAAATCCTTTTTACGATGTAACAGCGGCCATTCGTTTAACGGGCAAGCTGCACATTGATCGGTTGGAGCAAACGTTTAACGCGATTGTGCAGCGTCACGAAGCCTTGCGCACCACCTTTACCCGAATAGATGGAGAACTCATGCAGGTGATTACTCCCCACCTGCACATGCCTCTGCCCGTCATTACACTACACACCGTTCCCCCAGATCAGCGAGACGAGTTAGCACAACGGCAGGCGATCGCAGCTTTCCAGCAGCCATTCAACTTGAGCGATGGCCCCTTGATGCGAGTAACGCTGCTCCAGTTCGACGAAACGGAACATGTACTGCTGCTGAATTTGCATCATATTGTTTCCGATGGTTGGTCGATCGGAGTTCTCATTCAAGAATTGGGTGCGCTTTACGCTGCGTTTGTGGAAAACACACCCTCGCCGCTGGTTGAATTGCCCATCCAGTACGCTGACTTTGCCCATTGGCAACGAGAGTACCTGCAAGGCGAGGTGCTGGAAACGCAGCTTGCTTACTGGCAACAGCAATTGCTGGATCTGCCAACACTGACGTTGCCAACGGATTTGCCTCGTCCAGCCGTGCAGAGCTATCGGGGAGGTCGCCAGCAGTTGGTGTTGTCCCCAGCGCTAACAGCCGCCCTAGAAGCCCTCAGTCAGCAAACCGGGGCAACATTGTTTATGACCTTGCTGGCAGCATTTCAAACCCTGCTCTATCGCTACACGGGACAAGCAGATCTGGCAGTAGGCTCACCGATCGCCAATCGCAATCGCAGCGAATTGGAAGGATTGATCGGCTTCTTCGTCAATAGTCTGGTGCTGCGGACGAATCTAGCAGGCAACCCCACTTTTAGAACGCTGTTGCGACAGGTTCAAGCTACTACGCTCGCCGCCTATGCCCATCAAGATTTACCGTTTGAGAAACTGGTAGAGGCACTACAACCCACGCGCGACTTCAGCCGCAACCCCCTATTTCAAGTCGTGTTCGCGCTTCAGAATGCCCCGATCGCGCCCTTGCAACTGCCGGGTTTAACGCTCAGTCCGCTCGACTTTGATTCGGGCACCACGCGCTTTGACCTGGAATGCCACTGCTTTAAAGCGTTGGATACACTCCACTGCACCGTCATTTACAGCACAGATTTGTTTGAGTCAGCCACGATTAACCGGATGCTGCAACAGTTTCAGGTCTTGCTCGAAGGTATCGTTGCCCATCCCGACCAGTCGATCGCCCACTTACCGCTACTCACTCCCGCCGAAAGCCATCAACGTCTGATCACCTGGAACGATACAGCCCTGGATTATGCCGAAACCTGTATCCATCACCATGTGGAAGCCCAGGCAACGCAAACACCCGATGCGATCGCAGTTGTCTTCGCCAATCAATCTCTGACCTATCAAGAACTTAATCAACGAGCCAATCAACTCGCCCATCATTTACAGCAGCTAGGCGTCTGTCCCGAAACGGTTGTTGGGCTGTGTGTCGATCGCTCCCCCAACCTGATCATTGGCGTATTGGGCATCTGGAAAGCAGGAGGAGCCTATCTGCCACTCGATCCAGGCTATCCCAGCGATCGGCTTAATTTCATGCTGAAGGATACACAGGTTGATCTGGTGGTAACGCAGCAGGCGTATGGCGATCAATTTAGCGATCGGCTCCAGGTGGTTTACCTCGATCAGGATGGGACAGATCCTTACACACCAGCCAATCCCACCAGCCACGTTACAGCCAACCATCTTGCCTACGTCATCTATACCTCTGGTTCCACGGGCAAACCCAAGGGGGTTTTAGTCGAGCATCGGGGCTTGAGCAATCTGATTGCAGCTCAGCGACAGGTCTTTAACCTGCAACCGACTCACCGAATTCTACAATTCGCCTCGCTCAACTTTGATGCCTTTATCTTTGAATGGGTGATGGCATTGGCAAATGGAGCTTCACTCTATATGGCACCCAAAGAAACTCTCTTACCCGGAGCCACGTTGCTTCAGTTTCTCCAGGACAACGCCATTACTCATGTCACGCTTCCTCCAGCGGTTCTCGCCCTGCTGCCCTCAGATGCCTTGCCTGCCCTGCAAACCATTATTGCAGCCGGAGAAGCCTGCTCTAGCACCGTGGTCGATCGCTGGGCAAAAGACCATCAGTTCTTCAATGCCTACGGCCCCACAGAAGCCACAATCTGGGCAACCGTCGCTCAATTGCAGTTAGGCGACTCGCCAACGATCGGTCGTCCCATTGCCAACACCCAAATTTATTTGTTAGATGCCCATCTTCAACCCGTTCCTGTCGGCGTAACGGGTGAGCTATACATTGGCGGTGCGGGTGTAGCAAGGGGCTATCTCAATCGTCCTGACTTAACCGCAGAAAGGTTTACTTCAAATCCATATAACCCTGCGTCACGTCTCTACAAGACCGGAGATCTGGCGCGTTATCGTGCGGATGGCAGCCTTGATTATTTAGGGCGGGTGGATCGTCAAATAAAGCTAAACGGTTACCGCATTGAACTGGGCGAAATTGAAACGATTCTGCACCAACATTCAGCCATTCAAATCGCAGTAGTCACACTTCAAGAAGACAATCTGAGAGCAAAGCGGTTAGTTGCCTACCTGCTGCTCCAGCCAGAACAAACCATCGCAACGGATGACTTACGGCATTTTTTGCGATCGCAGCTACCCAACCACCTCATTCCTTCAACCTTTGTGCAGCTAGAAACGCTGCCGTTGACTTCTAACGGCAAAATTGATAACGCAGCGTTACCTAATGCCAATAAAAGCAACGTAGAGAGAATCTCGTTTGTCGCACCTCGTACCGCTATTGAAGAAACGATCGCCAGCCTTTGGGAACAACTCCTTCAACAGGAGTCGATCGGTATCCATGACAGTTTTTTTGATCTAGGGGGCAATTCACTGCTGGCAGTTCATTTGATGGATCAGATGGCGCAACAGTTTGAGCAGGAACTTCCGCTCTCTTCTCTGTTGCTCAATCCAACCATTGCGGGGCTGGCGAGTGTCCTAAATCAAACCAATCAACCCTTGCCTTGGTCGCCCCTTGTACCGCTTCAGCCTAAAGGTTCTAAACCTCCCTTCTTCTGCGTTCACCCCATCTTTGGCACTGTGCTGCCCTATTACCTGCTGGCGCAGCAAATGGGTTTAGACCAACCCTTTTATGGGTTGCAGCCGTTGGGTATTGGTGGCAAGCCTCCCCACACGCGCATTGAGGAGATGGCAGCCTACTATATCCAAGCCATTCGTCAAGTTCAACCGCAGGGACCCTATTACCTGGGTGGGTGGTCGTTTGGCGGGTTAGTGGCGTTTGAGATGGCGCAGCAGTTACGTCAGGCAGGGCACAAAGTCGCTCTCTTGGCTGTGCTGGATACGTTGGCTCCCATTCCTGCAAACAAACCCTCTTTCTGGAAAGGGTTTAAGTTTCTCCTGACAACTGCAATGCGATCGGTCTGGGTCTTTCTGCTCGATTACCTTTCTCTCATCGCCACATCCGATCGATTCAAATCGCTTAGACAAACGAATTTGCCTAAAACCTGGCGAGGCTCACTTGAACGCGCTGCGATCACCAGTCTTCTGCCTCAAGAAGCGCAAGCACGAGTCTTGAATGAGCTAACCATTCGCCCCATGCTTCAGGTGTTCTATGCCAACAGCCAAGCCGTCCACCGTTATGTACCTCAAACATACTGCGATCGCATTACCCTGTTTAGAACTCCTGCACCGTCTGAAGGCGTGCCAGATCTAACATTGGGTTGGCAGCAGCTAAGCGAGTCGAAAGTAGAGATTCATCAAATCCCTGGAAATCATTTCACAATGCTGCGTAACCCTCAAGTCGAGCGACTGGCGCAGCAATTACAGGAATGTATTGAGCAATCCCTTTAACGAAGCCTAACCTAGGGTGTCGGTAACGAAGCTGTAACAGCTTAGCCTTTGGGCTTTTTACGCGGCAGACGCTAGATCAAACAACCGGGGCAATCGCTCTCTTCACTAAATCCTCATTTTTTTACTCTAGCCTGATGATGTCGTGATCAGCTTGACGACAGCACCGATCGGTCTAGGCTTCCTCTAAATTCTTGCTTGATTTACCGTTCTCCGATAACGAGGTGGCTCTGGAAGGGAGGATTAGCTAAAACACAGCCTGAGCTGTGGAGCAACCATCACACAATCAGCAGAGCGATCGGGAGCAACTTCAACCCGATCGCTCTGGGATACGGGTCAGCAACTTTAGAAGGAGAATCCTATGAACTTAGCAGGCATTGTGCACTATACCGTACAGCGCGGAGACTCTCTCGCTTCCATTGGCCGACGCTTCTATGGCATAGGTCGGCATTGGGATGCCATCTATGCCGCCAATCGCCAAGTGGTTGGCAATGATCCCAATCACCTGCGCTTAGGTCTGCAACTGATCATCCCCCCTGCGGATTTTAGAGCCTATACGGTGCAATCGGGAGATACCTTATCAGCGATCGCCCAACGGTTTTATGGCGATGCCGAGCGATGGAATTTAATTTATGAAACGAACCTAAATGTCATTGGGAATAACCCAGAACTGCTCCGTTTGGGATTGCAACTGGTTATCCCGGATATCCACTGGGTCAGCGTTTATCCCATTCAAGCGGGAGATACCTTGTCCGCGATCGCCCAACGGTTCTATGGCAATACGCATCAATGGCAAGATATCTATAAGAGAAACTGGAGTGTCATTGGGGATGACCCGAACCGCCTCCACCTGGGGACACAGCTTGTCATTCCCCATATCACAGGGGCGTGGGTCTATACCGTTCAAGCCGAGGACACCTTATCAGCGATCGCCCAATATTTTTACAAGGAAGCACAGCAGTGGCCAATCATTTATGAGACAAACCGTAGCGTGATAGGGAGTGATCCAAACCACCTGCCACCCAACCTTGCTCTCGTTATTTTCACAACCCTTCCCTCCGAAGTTACCCACATTACCCGGTTGACAACTCTACCCGCCCATCAAAATGCGGTTACAGGGATTGCGTTTACGCCCAAGGGCGATGCCTTCGCCACAGGAAGTTGGGATACCTGGGTGCGGCTGTGGCAAACGGATGGAACCGTGCTGGGAACGCCCTACCCAGGAGACAAAGGCTCTGTTAGTGATGTGGAGGTAGATCCGCGAGGCAACTTTATCATCAGTACAACCTTTGGCGGAACTGTGCGTCTTTCGGACTTTAACAACCAGACGCTACAGCAGTTTCCCGGTCGAGATGGCAGCATCTTCGCAGTCGCAGTGAATCCAACGGTGAATTCGCAAACAGAAGGCTTTCTGGCGATCGGCAGTGCTGACGGTAAGGTGAGGCTTTTGACTCAGCAGGGAACTCTCCTGCGAGAATTAGCGAAACATCGAACCAGCGTCAGTGGGGTGGCTCTGAGTCCGGGGGGAGACTTCTTGGTGACTGCGAGTACCGATCAGCAGGTTCATCTGTGGACAAGTGCCGGGGACTATATCAGAACCTTGGCTGCTCCTGAGCAAGAAGTTAGTCAGGTTGCCGTTGCCTTTAGTTTTCGGGGGCAGGCGATCGCCGCAGGTGGGGGAGCAACGGTGCGCCTCTGGACATCTGAGGGGAAGTTACTCACCATTCTGAAGCAGCAAAGCGGTGTGAACGATATTGCCCTGAGTCCGAGTGGTCGGTATTTGGCAGTGGCCTGTTTCGATCGGACGATTGCCGTGTGGGATTTGCAGGCGAATGGCGGTCAAGGAAAACTTGCTTTTACCCTGACAGACCATCACAGACCCGTTACATCGCTTGCTTTTAGTCGAGAAGGTTCATTACTCGTCAGTGGCGATGAGGGAGGGATTGTCTTCATCTGGAAAATGGAATAGAACGATTAACCCGGTAATATTTAAAAGGGCATAAAACCCAGATATTTTGCTGTGTGGTGCGCGCTACATAACGAAATATGCTGATGGCAGAGGTGATAATTCGCGCTTTATTGTACTCAATTCTTCCTGTCTAAATTCTTAGGAGGTTCCAACAATGGTTCACTTTGCTCCTATTACCATTCGTCAACCCCAGGCTCATGATATTGTTGATGACCCGATTAAAATCTGCGGAATCGCTATTGCGTTTGAAGCCGTTTTTCACGTTCGAGTTCGCGATCATAACGGCGTAGAAATTGCCAAGAAATTCTTCAGCGCTGCTGGAGGAACGGTTTGGGCAAACTTTCAGATTGCCATGCCCATTAGCACCCTGCCGAAAACAACATCCGGCACACTCGAAGTTTTTGCAGTGTCTGCCAAAGACGGAAGTGAAATCAATAAGGTGGTCATTCCCATTATCTTTGGACGTGCTTTGATCGATCCCTATCACGGGTTTTCTCAATATCAAGTCAAACAAGGGGATACCCTCTCAGGCATTGCCAAACAATTCTATGGCAATAGCTCCTTTTACCCGCGTATTTTTGAAGCCAATCGTGACCTACTCACCCGTCCGGAGCTAATTTCTCCAGGGCAAACCCTGCGAATTCCAATGTAGACACCTCACCATTGATCCATAACAGTATTACAAAGCTGCCAGTGGGGTGCGCCCAATACTGAAAACATATTGGCGACAGGTGAACCGCACCGTTAACGGTCATCGTGTGGGATACCATAGCCTCGACAGCCTCTTTCTTGCGGCATTAGTACGACGTTGGCGAATACACCTGGGAAGCGTGTTAGTGCTCATTGTCACCCTTCCGATCGCTTGATTTCAGAGGAGACGCAGCATAGATCAATTCACTGGCGGTTGTCTGTGCGGCAACGTCCGAATTGTGGCAACGGGACTCCCATACCGGGTCGGCCTTTGTCACATGTCTGAAAGCGATCGGGCACTTCCCTAAGTTCAAATCTACCCATACTCAAACATGGCCATTTTGTTTCTTGTCAAGGAGCCTGCGATTTTCACAACACCTACCTTCAATAAGAGAAGTTGCAATCTCCTGACACAGAGCAAGTCTAGAGGATTTAATCGAGTGGAATATGCACTCCACTTTTAAGGGGTATGACTCCAGGAGATTCCTTATGACAGATTTTACTGAAATGGATCAGTGGGATACCGAAAAAGTTAGACAGTTTCAAGAAGATGCCCGGTTTCACCGACACACAATGAGGCTCAAAGCGCCTGCGGCTCGCGCTGAACATTTGGTGGCAGAGGGGGATTCATGGTTCGACTATGCTCCTGCTGGAACAGATATCATTGCTTGCTTGCAAAATCACTATGACTACACGATAGATAACTATGCCAAAGCCGGAGATACTTTAGAGAACATGATTTATGGGACAAGGATTGATTCTCGATTTGGTAAAGTCAGTCCTAGTATTGATCAGGTGCTGCAAAGAATCGGTGAAATTAAACCCAAAGCCTTTCTCTTTTCTGGTGGTGGCAATGATGTTGCTGGAGAGGAACTAGAATCTTATCTCAATCATAAAGAGTCAGGCTTACCCGCCTTACGCCTGTCCTACGTTAATACGGTCATTCAGGAAATCTTTCGTACCTATTTTGAAGACCTGATTGCCAAAGTTGCAAGCGTTTCTCCTGAAACCTACATCATTACTCATGGTTACGGTCATACCTTTCCAACGGGTAAAGGTGTAGGTATCTTTGGGTTTAGTTTTATCGGTCCTTGGTTACTCCCTGCTTTGGCAAGGAAAAGGATCTTTAATCTAGCAGAGCAACAGCAAGTTATAACTACGCTGATCGATACCTACAATGATTTGCTGGAAGATCTAAGGAACAAGCATCCTAAGTTTCTCTACATTGATTTACGCGGAATGCTTGACCCAGCCAGTGATTGGGCAAATGAGTTGCACCTGAAGAATAGCGCGTTTGCCAGAGTTGCTGAGCGGATTCATCAGGAGATCCTATCTCTGTAGGACTTTTCATATCTAAATTATTCCTAGATGCATGGTCTAGAGAGTGTTATTCACTCCGTATAACTCAGGTCAAAACAAGAATTCAGCCATCATTGATATTTTCGGTGAATAGCTGAACTGTCTCAGAAAGCTAACAGATATAAACTACTTCTGCCTATTCGCTCAAGTGAGTATGTTAAGCAGAATACTTCCGTCCATCTGCCCAATTTAGGGCAATGGACAGAAATTTTCTAGCTATCCTCCTCTATCGAGTCAATAGGCAGAAATTTCCAGTTTCATAATAGTTGTGCTGCTTGGGTCACGGGTGGGATGGCTCATCAGTATTACCTGTAAGATTTACTATCCCAGGAAAGGGTTGCGTCTAGAGCAAATCATGGTGTTGCAGTTTGAGCCAGCATCTCCTAATCCAAAAGCTGAAATGGTCACAACATGAATTGCTTTCGTGGCGTTCTAGCTAACCTTAGTTACCGCATGATTCGATATCCAGACTGTCACCTTATGAAACGCTTAATGGGTTTGTCCATCGTTATCTGCCTACCGGATCAACAGCACATACAAGTGCTGTTCTAAATTGATCAGCGCCTCACGCAACTCTTGGCTCACCTGATGAGGATTGGCAGGTTTGAGCGTGATTGGGTCACGGCTTCGTACCTTTAGGGCACGCTGCACCAGCTTTGGAAAAACCTGTGGTGCATCCCACAGCGGCAACAAACAAGCAGCCAGGTAGGCGCTGAGCGACACAGGTACCGTAACCGGAGCCGAAAGATGGCGGCTAAGGTCAAACGATCGCTGTTGTTCTACCGCTTCAATCAGGTCGGCTTTGACGCCAGCGCTGCAAAGCTGCGGGTGCAGATGAACCTGTACAGTTGTCCAATCACTCAACGACCAAGACTGCGGCATCTGCCATGCTTCGGTCTGCCCCGTCTGTCCACACCAAAAATCGAGCAGCCGATGCACAGGCGCAATTAGTTCAAAGAGCTGAAGCCGTTCCTCCATTGACAAATGCGGCATCACCTTTTGCCAAAACTCCGGGAGATTTTGCGGATCTTGGAACACATCCTTCAAGTCCCAATGGCGCTGATTCACCA
Organism: Oscillatoriophycideae cyanobacterium NC_groundwater_1537_Pr4_S-0.65um_50_18; assembly: GCA_016208305.1. Lineage (GTDB taxonomy): Bacteria > Cyanobacteriota > Cyanobacteriia > Elainellales > Elainellaceae > Drouetiella. Next base: position 35,299 of record JACQYI010000033.1, read on the forward strand.
TACAAATAAATTCCAGATCCGCTTCTCGTAGCGCCGCAAACAGTTCGGGAATCGTGTAGCCCTGATCGCCCTGAAACAGAAAGTTCATCAAAACATACTGCTGCGGATGATGGGCGGCATCTCTGGGCTGCCAGGTTTCTCGCTTGAGCGGCACACCATCCTTAAACGCCTTCATGGTTTCCAGCACAGTGTTAATCTCTGCCTCCTCCGGGTTACCCTGCATCAAACCCATTAAGGTAAACAATTCCTGTGCCCGGAAGAAGCTTTGGCGCTGATACAGGCTGTGCAAGTTGCCCCGGAGAATGCCATTTGGCTTCATCACGCTCTTTAGTGTCTGCAAGGTTTGCACCAGGTCAGGCACCAGATACAAAACCTCATCGCAGTTGATATAGTCAAACTTTAGCCCTAGCTGCGCAATCTGATCGAGAGGAAGCTGATGAAACTGAGCCTCTGTGAACCCGTAATAGCTTAATCTTTGCCGCGCTAGCTCTAGAGATTTTTCGGACAAATCAATGCCGACGAGGGTGGCACCCGGATTAGCTTCTGCGAGCGTCAAGGTCTTGTAGCCGCTGCCGCATCCCACATCTAGAATGGCCACCTCTCGCGGATCGATCAGCGCTTGATTGCGCAAATAAAACGGCGTGATCAGGTTATGCACGTACAGAGCATTGACATCTCGCTTTGGCGACTCCCCGATCGGGATATTGGGATAGGGCTGGCTATCAAACTGCTGCCGAATCTTTTCTAGCAGGTCAGCCTCAGATAAGTTGTTGCCTTGCCCACCCGCTGAGTCAATCGTTGAGTCAATGTTCGAGTCAGGCGTTCTTTCACTCATTGTGTCACTCGTTGAGCTGTTTCCCTTGGCCTAGAGCATTCTGCCACATCCGAGCTAAATAGGCGAATCGCTTGACGAAATAGGGCTGGCCAGAGACTTGTGCTGCCAAAGACTTGTGCTACCAAAGACTTGTACCTACAGAAAGCGCCCGTAGAAAAACCCAAGCAGAAACGCCAGAAGCCGATCGCGGTAAACTAAACTCTTAGAGTTGCATGCTCTGATTTGATCGCTATTTGATTGTTATGTCTCTCCAAGTTTACGGAATCTCTAACTGCGGTACCTGCAAAAAAGCATTTCAGTGGCTGGCTGCCCACCAGATCGACTACGAATTTATCGACACCAAAGAGCATCCGCCCGATCGCTCCACGATCGCCAATTGGGTGCAAACCCTCGGTTCTAAGCCGATGCGCAATACCTCAGGCCAGTCTTACCGTGCCTTAGGCGAAGAAAAACAGACCTGGACAGAAGAACAGTGGATTGCAGCCTTCGCCCAAGATGCCATGCTGCTGAAGCGACCGCTGTTTGTGAAGGATGGCAAAGCAGTGCTAGTGGGTTTCAAAGATGAAGCGATCGCTAAGATAGGGCCGAACTTTTTCTGATAAGCCGCGCAGAGTGTAGAAAGCAGAGTGTAGAAAACAGATGGCAAAAACAGAAGATTTAGTCCGATCGCTCATCGTTCCTGCCCATAAAAAAATCTCGCTCAAAGACTATAGCCCTGCCTATCAAGCCGATTACGCCACCAAAGCCGATGCGGCTGGTAAATTGCAGGAGGGTATCGAAACCCTGGGCAAGTACCAGGATGTGCTCTACGCCCAAAATACCTATGCGCTGCTGATTATCTTTCAGGCTATGGATGCGGCTGGCAAAGACAGCACGATCAAACATGTCATGTCAGGCGTTAACCCTCAGGGTTGTCAGGTGTTTAGCTTCAAATCTCCCTCTTCTGAAGAGCTAGATCACGATTATTTGTGGCGGTGTGCCAAAGCCTTACCTGAGCGAGGGCGAATTGGCATTTTCAACCGTTCTTACTACGAAGAAGTGCTAGTCGCGCGCGTGCATCCTGAACTTTTAGAACAGCAGCAGCTACCGCCTCAGATGAGAGGTTCAGACATTTGGAAAAGGCGATTTGCAGAGATCAATAATTTTGAGAAATATCTAGTCAATAACGGCATTGTTGTCTTGAAGTTCTTTCTCAATGTGTCAAAAGAAGAGCAAAAGAAGCGCTTTCTCGAACGGATTGAACAGCCTGAAAAAAACTGGAAATTTTCTGCGGGCGATGTCACAGAGAGAGCCAGATGGGATGACTATATGGCTGCTTATGAGGATGTCTTTAACCACACCAGTTCTGACTGGGCACCCTGGTATATCATTCCAGCCGATCGCAAATGGTTTACGCGCCTCGCCGTATTGGACATCATCAACCATCAGTTAAAAGCGTTGAATTTACAATATCCCACCTTCAATGAGGCTCATCGGCAAGAGCTGATCGCCTCAAAGCAAATGCTTGAGAATGAATAGCTGTAGGCACAGTAGGCCAATAAAACAGGGGATGCAAAACTCTGCACCCCCTCAAGGTTCGATCGCCCTCAGCCTAGTGAGGATCTTGAATAATTGGGCTTTGTCTAATTCGGCTTTGTCTAATTCGGCTATGAAATCAGCAAGGCCGATAATTTCACTTGAATACTTTTTGAAAAAGCGAACGATGCCCCCTTTTTCAAAAAAAATTGGTTTTATCAGATGCGCGATCGGGATGTCAGCCTACTTACGATGCCAGCCTACTTACGAGGATTGACTTGCTTCGCCATGTCTTTGAAACTGTCGAGGCTAGGCCCTGGGCGACGACGCGGTGTGCCTATCGTCAGCAGATAGTCTGTTGCGAAATTCACAACGGTCGGTTCGGGCTTGGGTGCGGGTGCAGCCTTAGGCGCAGGTGCAGGCGCACTGGCCTTTGGCTCATCAGCAGCCTTCGTCTTTTTCAACTTCTTCTGCTTGGCTTCAGCAGGCTTAGCTTCGGTAGGCTTAGCTTTGGCAGGAGTAGACACAGCTGCGGCAGGTGCATCAGCCGCAGGTGCATCAGGTGCCTTGGCAGGCACAGCAGCGACCTTGGCTTCAGTATGGGCTTTCGTCTCATCAGCCGAAAGCGGCTCAGCTTCTAGAAAATATTCAGATTTTTTACCAATGCCTAAACGCTTAAGAATCATTATTGCGATCGCCCCCAACCAGATACTTTTGGCAAGTACAAAAACAGCAAGTTCAACGACAGAACTCTACGCCCAGACAGGCACAGAGGCGGCATAGGGAACCCAAAATCTGCCATATCCTATGCCTATGAGCCTATCACGAGTTGAGTATCGCAAACTGACTCACTAGAGTGATCCAAATCCCTTCTTCTTCTTCTCTTTTTTCTTCTTCTTAGAAGATATAGGAGTCTGATAACCCCGCCAGCCAGGAGGAGGCGCATTCCGTCCGCCGCCTGCTGGGGCACCGCCGCCAAACAGATCTCCCAAACCGCCCATGCCACCCATGCCGCCCATGCCAGGGAAATTGCCTTGCCCCATTTGCTGCATCATCGTTCGCATCTTTTGAAAATCGGCTACGAGCTTGCTGACATCATCCAGCTTATAGCCTGCCCCTTTGGCAATACGCTTGCGGCGGCTAGGAGAGCCAGCCAGCAGGTCAGGATTGCGTCGTTCCTCCAAAGTCATGGAGTTGATCATGGCTTCGACGCGCTTCATCTGAGTTTCGCCTTGCTGAAGCTGTTCCTCAGAAATTTTGTTGCCCATCCCCGGAATCAGCTTCACGATGCCCGCCAGCGATCCCATGTTCTTCATCAAGCGGGTCTGCTTCAAGAAGTCGGTGAAGTCAAACTTGGCCGAGAGAATCTTTTCTTGCAGCTCCTCGGCTTGAGAAAGGTCAACCTCTTCCTGGGCTTTTTCGACCAGCGTTAAGACATCCCCCATGCCTAAAATCCGGGATGCCATGCGATCGGGATAAAAAGGCTGCAAGGCTTCCACCTTTTCACCCACGCCGATAAATTTAATCGGCTGTCCCGAAATGCGTCTGACTGAGAGCGCAGCTCCCCCCCGAGTGTCGCCATCCATCTTGGTCAGAATGGCTCCCGTAATGCCAATCTGCTCGTGAAAAGTGCGCGTCAGGTTAGCGGCTTCTTGCCCCGTCATGGCATCTACCACCAGCAGCACTTCGTCAGGCTCAACGGCCTCTTTGACCTGCGCCAGTTCGGCCATCATGGACTGATCAATTTGCAGCCGCCCCGCCGTATCGATGATCACGGTGTCAATGCCGTCGGCCTTGGCTTTGGCTACGCCTTGCCGCGCAATTTCTACCGGATTGGCATCGCTGCCCATCTCAAACACAGGCACATTAATCTGCTTGCCCAGGGTGATCAGCTGATCGATCGCCGCCGGACGGTAAACATCGGTTGCGACCAGCAGCGTTGTGCGATTGAGCTTGCGTAAATGCAGCGCCAGCTTTGCCGTAGCAGTAGTTTTACCCGTCCCCTGTAGCCCTGCCATCAGCACAATCGTAGGAGCCGTATCGGCATTCGCCAGAGGGATATTTGTTTCCCCCATCACCGACATCAGCTCATCGTAGACAATTTTAATGAACTGCTGGCTGGGGTTGACCCCTGAAATGACCTCGGCACCCAAAGCCTTCGTTTGTACCTCGGCGACAAAGTCCTTCACCACCTGGAGGTTCACATCTGCCTCTAGTAAGGCACGACGCACCTCTCTAAGTGCTTCTTGAACGTTCGATTCTGAGATTTTGTTTTGACCTCGAAGCTGTTTCCAGGCAGAGTCGAGGCGATCGGCTAGGGCGTCAAACATAAGATCTTTTCTCTGGCAGCAGGACAACTGCTATGGTGCTGTCTTCTTCACCATCTTAATCTTCTTTCAGTCTCTTAAGCTGAAGGCAATTCAAAGCGTTTAGATGAATGTGCTTCGGGGCGATCGATAGGCAATTGATCAAATCTGCAACCGCAAAGCCGTTTGCCCAAACCAAGCGATACAATCCTAAGGAGAATTCCTGAAAAGCATAAATTGCAGCTCTGGATGTTGAGTCGAGTTGGATGTTGAGTCAATCTTGAGTGTGGGCGCAGCATTGTCCATACTGCTTCAACCAAGCTAGAGGCAAAAGCACAGGCAGAATCAGTCGATCGCAAACTAGGGTTTTGTGGCGCGCGCCACAAAACCCTAAGAGCTGGATTTCAAAGGCGCGGAGCGCCTTTGAAATCCAGCTCTTAGAAAAAATAGGAGGACTTTGCGATCGACTGAGAATATATAGGCAGTACATAGGCAATATAGATAGGTATGGCACCCTCACCTTCTCCAGATTCTCGATCCAACAATCCCAGCCCATCGGCTGAAGAGATTCAGCCTACGGCAGAACAAACGACTCAGGTTCAGGGGCAAGTGCCTCCTACTCCCCTGCGCTGCTTTACAGGGGCGATCATTGCAGGCGGAATGGCTTCAGCTCTATATGCACTAACGCAGTCGATTATTCAGGCTTTTGCCCACAAGCCTCTGCCGACGGGCAATGTTACGGCTACCAATATTGCCGTGGCCGTGCGCACCCTCGTGATGGGTATGAGCGCCCTAGCTACCGCTATCTTTGCCATTGCGGCAGTGGGGTTGGTGGCGCTGGGCATCCAGCTTTTGATCAAGCAAATCCGGCAGCCTTCAGCGTGAACCAGGCCATTGCAGAACGCGACAGGGGATGATGCAGTGAGTCAGCGCGATCGCCTCATAATCTTCTCCCGCTACCCGCAGCCCGGTAAAGCCAAAACGCGCTTGATTCCGGCTCTTGGTGCAGAGGCTGCTGCCAATTTGCAACGGCAGATGACTGAACATACCCTAGCACAGGTGAGTCTGCTGGCAGCCAAGCAACCCTTAGCCACCGAAATTTGGTTTGCGGCAGGGGATGCCCCAGACGAGCAGGGTGTTCGGTTGATGCAAGATTGGCTCGGTTCGCGCTGGAACTATGTGCCTCAAGGCGCGGGAGATCTGGGCGATCGCATGGCGCAGGCTTTTGCTGCCGCCTTTGCGACGGGTGCAGCTTCAGTCGTGACGATCGGCACAGATTGTCCGGGGCTAAATGCCGCCCGGATGGCGCAGGCTTTCCGATCGCTGCAAGATCACGATCTGGTCTTGGGGCCTGCTACCGACGGCGGCTACTATCTGATTGGCTTACGGCGATCTGTCGCTGAGCTGTTTGTGGGCATTGCCTGGAGTACCGATCGCGTCTTTTCTCAAACGATGACCATTGCTCAAAATCTAGGGTTGACGATCGCGACGCTAGAGCAATTAACCGATATCGATCGCCCCGAAGATCTGCCCGTTTGGGAAGCAGTTCGGGCAAAAAGCGCTTGTCATTGGCTCAAGGCTAAACCCGGCTCAATCTCAGTAATTATCCCCGCGCTGAATGAAGCTGCAATGATTCAGGGGGTGCTTCGATCGCTGCAACAGCAGCCTGTAGAGGTGATTGTGGTGGATGGGGGCAGTCAAGATGACACCGTTGCCCTAGCGCAGACCGAGGCGAGTTTGCAGGCACCCCTTGGCGGCATCAAGATCATCACTGCCGCCCCCGGACGAGCCAAGCAGCTCAATGCCGGAGCCGCGATCGCCACGGGCGAAATTCTGCTGTTTCTCCATGCCGATACGCGCTTGCCTCCGGACTTTCCAGCGCTGGTGCAGCAAGCGTTAGAGGGTGGGGCGATTGCCGGAGCCTTTGCCCTCCGCATTAATGCTGCCCTGCCCGGATTGCGGCTGGTTGAATGGGGAGTCAATTGGCGATCGCGCCGCTTGCAGTTGCCCTATGGCGATCAGGCAATCTTTTTGCCTGCGGCTTTGTTTCACGCGATGGGGGGCTTTGCCGAGCTGCCCATTATGGAAGACTTTGAGCTGGTGCGACGGCTGCAAAAGCGGGGGAGAATAGCCACCGTCGAGGCTCCTGTGCTCACCTCCGGCAGACGCTGGCAAAAGCTCGGCGTTTTCAAGACAACCTTGATGAATCAAGGGGCGATCGTGGCCTATAGCTTGGGTGTGTCTACCGATCGGATTGCCCAATGGTATCGCGGCAAATGACTTCATCCCATCGGATAGGCAACTAGGTGCGCCACACCCGACAAAACTTCCTCGTTTTGGGTTCGGAGACATCACTCAGGAGACTCTTATGCTGCAAGGTCGGCGGATTTTAATTGGAATTACAGGGGGCATCGCAGCCTATAAAGTCTGTGAGGTGGTGTCTACGCTAGCCAAGGCAGGGGCAGAAGTCCGTGCCATTCTGACCAACGGCGCAGAGGCGTTTATCACGCCCCTCACGATCGCAACCCTCAGCCGTCATCCTGCCTATAGCGATCGAGACTTTTGGCAGCCTCGCGATCGCCCGCTTCACATCGAATTGGGCGAATGGGCAGAAGTGTTTTTGATTGCGCCCCTGACGGCCAACACCCTGGCAAAGCTGGCGCATGGGATGGCGGATAATCTGTTGACGAATACGGTATTAGCCTCTACTTGCCCTGTGCTGCTGGCTCCGGCGATGAATACCGATATGTGGCAGGCGGCAGCTGTGCAGCGCAACTGGCAGGACGTTTTGACCGATCGCCGCTATCACACGCTAGAGCCTGGGGAGGGTCGTTTGGCTTGCGATCGCGTTGGTTCAGGTCGGATGGCAGAGCCAGAAGAAATTCTAGGCCAGGTGCGATCGCTTTTGCATACGGGTGGCAAGCGCGATCTGGCGGGCAAGCATCTGTTAATCAGTGCAGGCGGCACCCGCGAACATCTCGATCCGGTACGATTCATCGGCAATCCGGCTACCGGAAAGATGGGCGTTGCTTTGGCGCAGGCTGCCCAGCATCGCGGCGCTAGCGTCACTCTGGTGCATGCCCCCCTAGAGGCGAAGCTGCTGGCGGTTCTCAAAGGAGTACGGCTTGTGCCCATCGTCAGCGCTGCCGAAATGCAGCAGGCGTTGATCGCCCACTTTGCCAACGCTGACTGGCTCGTTATGGCAGCGGCTGTGGCGGATGTAGCCCCTGCCGAATTTCATGCTGAGAAGCTGCCGAAGCGATCGCTACCGACGACTCTGCCCCTCAGATTTGTGCCTGACATCGTGGCAGGTTTGAGCCAGCAGAAGCAGCCCCATCAGCGTATTATTGGCTTTGCAGCCCAGACGGGTGACATTCTGGCTCCAGCCTTAGAAAAGTTACACCAGAAAAACCTAGATGCGATCGTTGCCAATCCGATCGATCAGCCTGACAGCGGCTTTGGCAGCGATCAAAATCAGGCTATTTTTCTAGACCGAACTGGCCGCAAGCAAGCGATCGATCCTTGCAGTAAGCTCGAACTGGCCCATCGGCTGTTCGACTTTATGCGCTAAAGGTCATTTCCTGCGGACGATGCAGGGAGTGGGACTAGGCAGAGCGACAGAGCAGGCTGCATCGCGGCTAGGCTCTCAGGGAAGGCGCGAGTAGCGCAGCCTGTCTGCTTGGCTTTACTCTGCGTGTCGCTGGCCTTGACTTATCGGGGGGCACTCAAAAGCCGACCGGAAAACTTAAAGACATCACCTAAATCGGTGTCGCCATCGCCATCCAGGAAAGCGCTTAACACAGAATTGCTCCCCCCCACGCCTGGCTTGCTGGCTCCCATGCCCAAAAATCCTATGGCGCTGGCAATGACCCCAGGCAGCAGCGCTTGGAGCGTACTGGCACTCAGCCCCGTTTTTTGAGCGATCGCCTGCACCATTTGCTGCTGCAACTGAGGCGTGAGGAAAGAAGCCAGCAGCGCTGTACCTGAATTTCCGGAACCCAATTGAGTCACCAGATTTTCTAGAGAAGAGGGGCTGGTCGCACTTTGTTGCAGGGCTGGACGGATCATGCCGCTCAGCGTGGACAGAACGGTTTGCAAGGTGGAAGCGTTAATGCCACGGGTTGCCCCTACTTGCTGAACGGTGTTCATGATTGAGCCGAGTTGATCAAGATTACCTTGCTGCTCAGGGTTGTTAATCGCCTTGAGAATTTCAAAAAATAGTCCCATACTTTATAGCCCCTACTTTACTCTTTACGATTGTTCGATACCGTTATTCGACTCCATATTTTTTAACCTGTTGGTCAATAATATTTCGCCTAAGTTTCGAGCAAATACGATCGCTCTCGCCGATTGATGTACCCGGTGAAGTCCAGCACTATCGACTTGTCTAAGAGAACACACAACTCAAATCAGTACGATCGAAACCTATGGGAGTTCAGATCGTAAAACAACACTAAGGCAAGAAGATAATGAACTGATAACGAAGCGGCAATTTCAGCAGATCAAGTTATTTTAATGTGTCTGTATGCGGGGTTTCACCCCACAATTTATCATCTATTTTTCTCGTTATTTGGCATTACTTAGAACTGCCATATCCCCTCAACTGCAATTGAGAAAACGGTATTGTCTTTATTGTTTTGTTATCTTTCACGCCTATGCTTGTGCCAGCGTTTGGAAAAGGATGGAGACAAAATGGTTTACACGCCACAAGAATTGACGACGATCGCTGAGGCTCCTATGCTGACAGGTCTGGCTGTGGCAATGGTAGATATCGGCATTGTCTCCACGGCTATTGAAGCGGCAGCTCTCTCAAAGGAAATTGCTGGAGTGGCGAAGAAGTATCCTAGCAACTCTGTGATTCAAGCTGTTTTTTCTGAGGCTGCTCTCAAAAGTGGAGATATCAAGCTTCAAAAGCCGGACGTCAAGCCTGAAGAAGTGGAATCGGGCGCATTGATTGATAAGGCGATCGCGGCCATTCATACGGCGCTGAGTTTGCTGGATGGAAAGGCGACTCCCGCAGAAATTGTAGAGTACAAGGCGTTTGTTTACGCCTGCGCTGATGCTGTGGCTCATGCAGCCGGAGATGGCTTGTTTGGCTCAGGCAACAAGGTGAGCGATAAGGAAGCCGTTGCCCTCTTGAAATTTAAAGCAGCACTGACTTAGCTTTATGCTGACTTAGCTTTATCCAGGGTTGAGTTTAAGGATGGTTCAGCGCTCTTTGAACCTTCACATCCGCTTTAACTCTGTTGAAGTTACGAAGTTTGAATCTCGGTAGGGAATTGTAAACGTTCAAAGGAAGCGTCGGGGGGAAAGTAGCTTTGCAGTGGGGAAGAAAAAGCAGTGAAAGCCGCCAGGTGCAGGCGATCGTCCTCTTGGTTTCTCTCTCAGCCTCACTGGCTGCCGTCGGCTATTTTTTACACAAAAGAAAACATTTTATGCACCGAAAGCAATGATAAAGTTAAAGCGTTTTCTCCACGATTAGTCACGCTTTGATTAATCACGTTTTGATCAATCACTTTGTAGAGAAATAGATACATCTTGGAGTGGGTATTGCCCGCCAGATTGAGATCAGTTCTCTGTTCGTTTAGTTCACTCATTCATCTCTTCTAGCGTTAGGAGCCGCACATTATGCTAAATCTACTTTCCTGGATTATTCTCGGCGTCATCGCTGGAGCGATCGCCAAAGCCATCTACCCTGGCACGCAAGGCGGCGGATTTATTGCCACTACGGTGTTGGGAATTATTGGAGCTTTTATCGGCGGATCGCTCTACTCTTTCTTGACTACGGGAGCCTTGCAACTAACAGGGGCTAGCTTCAGCATTCCAGGTTTCATCATTGCCATTATTGGTGCAATCATTGCCATCTTCTTGTGGGGGTTGGTGGCTCGTCGCGCCTAGGGTATGTCTGTCGCAAAAAATTAGCTAGGGAGTTTGCACCCGCAGCATGTAAGCCCCTTCAAGCAAAGCCTGAAAAGCTCGCTAGATGTGAACTTTTCAGGCTTTAGCCATAGTCACAAGCGTTAGGACAGGGACATCCTCAGTCAAGTGGCTGTATTTTAAAATCTTTGGGAGTTAAGAAATCTTCTGGGGTCAAGGTTCGAATTAAGTCTCCTTGCTTCAGAGCTTGAGTCACAGTATCCGTCAGAATCAAAGGATCGAAGGGTGTGGCGATCGCCTTGATCACTCCCATCTGCTCAAGCTGCTGCGGCGTGAACCCATGAGCTTTTGTGGTCAACAAGATGACTGGAATCGATCGGCTTTGGGGGTACGCATGAAGACGCTGGACATAGCTCATGCCATTCATCCCTGGCATGAACATATTGAGGAGGATCGCATCTGGCGGTTCCAAAACTATGCTCTCTAGTCCGGCTTGAGCAGAAGCCACAGATTGAACGTTCCACCCCCCTAAATCACTGAGACAAGCCTCCAGCACCTCACGGGTGTGGGGTTCACTGTCAATGAGCAAAATTAGTTTAGTCGTCATTCTAGGGGATCATAACCAGTCTATGTTTGGCTTTTTCTAGTTTGTACACACAGGTCTTCTTCGCTGTATTGCAATTTGCCTCACCTTCTAGTTCCTCCAAAAGGATGCTTTCAGAAGAACTTCTCCAAAAGTCAAAGGGCTAGCGATCGAATGTAATCTATCTCAGCTTTATCTCCGAACGATCGCAGAACAAGTGTACTCAGCAGCGTTTTGATCAGGTGTAAACAGATGAAGATAGCGTTCTTATTGGAAACACAATCGGATGTTTAACAAGGGAGATGGGTCTACAAAACCTTGTGGCTCAATGCTCTGGAATGGTACTCAACCCTCAACTGAGCTGCCTAAAGGATTTGGTTTGTCTAGAGCAGTAGACAGTACGGCTATTTCACAAAACCCTAAATCTCTATCCTGAAGTCATACGTCACACTCACCATTACTAGGATAATCCAAGAAAATAATGAACTGATATAGTGTGTGACGTACGAAATTTATACCTAAAGACTCTGGCATTGACATATGTAGATAGCTCGAAATGTTACGAGAGCGGGAGGGTGGGATGATGCGATCGCCGTTGTTCGCTTGCCCATCATCCCACTCTCTCATCACCAAAGAATATCTGCTCCCCTAACGACGAGATGTACCCGCTAAGAGGCGGCTCTGAGCTTAGCCATTGATAACCGCTATCACTCATCAGAAATCATTTTGCCGCTTTTCATCTGATCCTTGCGCCGCCAAACCTGCTACTCTTCATAAAAGCTTCAAGGCGATACAATTGCTCCCTTCATCAAACGTATGGTTAGCTCTTAAAGTAGGTTTTGTGAGTGTCTGCCACCGTTTGTAAGAATTAGAGTTTTCATGAAAGCTAATACTGTTGTTCTTATCGTTTTTCTCGCGGGTGTCGTGTTTCTTGTGGGACATGCCCAGTCTCGGTTTGACACCTGTAAGCAACAGCGTCAAAAAACGATCGCCTGTGTATTTGAATTTTAGTGAGATCGCAGAATTGACATTGCTGGTGTCTAGGATGAGCCTCTAAACATCAATACCGAGTTAGAAGGCACTCTGCACCTTCTCATATGTTGATTTCCCAACTTCGCAATCTCTATTTCACAGTGCAATTTTTCACAGTGCAATCTCGTTCCTGAAAAAGCTCGCCAAAGGCGAGCTTTTTCAGGCTTTATTGGGATAAAGCACAATGGATAAAGGTCAATAAGGAGCGCATCTGGCCGTTGGGGGAGCCTCTAAATGTTACGAGAGCGAGAGGGTGAAATGATGCGATCGCCGTTGTTCACTCTCCCATCATCCCACTCTCTCATCACTCAAAATATCTGCGCCCCTAACGACGAGATGTACCCGTCAATGGGTGAAGCTGCGCCATCGCTACAATTGCAAGCAAGAAGAACCCGGTCTAAACTCTCACTAGCCCTCAAAGGTTAGAGATTTTTGCTGTCTGGGCTTTGTCCAAGCCACAAAAAGTCATTACTTATACCCCATTACCCTCTCACGAACCCCCCACACAACAGACTATGGCTTCTATTCAAGACCAAGTTGTTTTAATTACCGGAGCCAGTAGCGGCATTGGAGCTGCCTGTGCCTATGCTTTTGCGCCAACTGGAGCCAAACTTATCCTGGCAGCAAGGCGGAAAGATCGACTAGAAGCCATTGCAGCAGAGCTAGAGCAGTCATTCGGGACTTCATCTTATTTGCTAGAGCTAGATGTGTGCGATCGCCTCCAGGTCGAGTCTCGCCTTGCCTCGCTACCAGAACCCTGGGCAAGCGTGGATATTTTGATCAACAATGCCGGATTGAGCCGAGGTCTGGACAAGCTCCATGAAGGCAGCATCCAAGACTGGGAGGAGATGATTGACACCAATGTCAAAGGCTTGCTCTACGTCACCCGCTACATTGTGCCCGGTATGGTGAGCCGGGGTCGCGGACAGGTGATCAATATGGGATCGATCGCCGGACATCAGACCTATCCAGGCGGCAATGTTTATTGTGCGACCAAGGCTGCTGTGCGCGTTTTGTCTGAGGGGTTAAAGCTAGATCTGTTCGGAACACCTGTGCGCGTCTGCTCGGTCGATCCGGGTATGGTAGAAACGGACTTTAGCCAAGTCCGGTTTCGAGGAGATGGCGATCGAGCCGCCCAAGTCTATGCAGGAGTCACGCCCCTTAGCCCTGCGGATGTCGCAGATGTCGTCGTGTTTTGTGCAACTCGTCCGCTGCATGTCAACATCAGTGACGTAGTGATGTTTCCCACCGATCAGGCCAGCGCCACTTTAGTCAATCGGCGGTAGATCTTGCTGTCTACAGCTATATAGATGGCAAAGGTATAGATGGCAAAGGGGGCTATAGCCCCCTTTGCTGCGTTTTTAGCACCGTAGCGCTCTGCGCTTGGAACAAGAAAAGTAAGTTTTCTCAACAGAGATGCTTCATGCTACGGCAATATCAGCGATCGTCTTCAGCCATCTCTTTTAGGGCATCTGGATCAACGTAATGGCAGCTCGCTTCATCATGGCAGATCAAAGCCCATCCGGAGGGTTCAATCTCCATGAGCTTGTAGACAGTATCTTCCACAAAACAGCCTTTATCGTTGCGAGTATCTGGATCAACTCTGAGGTAGTAGAGATTTGTCGTAATCATATTTATTTCCTCCAGATAAAAAAAGTCTACATGCGATCGGCTCACACGCTTGCTCCGCTCACACCTTTAGCTCATACCGTAAAATCAGACGAGCAAATAAAATTAGTTAATCTTTCAACTTTCCCTTGTTAACTTAACCTTATCTTTAAAATTATGAGTAGGGTATTAAGTTATTTAAATAAATAAATCTGACAAGTGATCTATGTGAATTTAAGCTGCAAAAACTGAACGATAAATCCAGGTTTTGGGGCTACGGAGAATGCGATAAACTTTGGCCTGCTCAGAAAACGCCCAGGATTTCTAATTTTTTCTAATCTACGAAGATAGGCCGTAGCTATCGGTTAGGGCAAAGACAGAGTTTTGAAAGCACGAAGGCCGCCTAGAAATATTTCGCTACAGGACGACAGCTAGAGATACATTCTGCAATTTCTTAGGAAAGCAGAACAGAGAATATTAAGCATTGTAAATTGTTGACAATCTACAATATCTCGCTCTACACTGAGCCTCATCGCTGCCAGGGGCAAATGTCTATGCGCCAATCGATCGACTTAACGCTGCAAAGCTGTATGCCGCCTACGACGGCTGCCAACCAACCAGTAGATGAGCAGACTTTACGGATTCAACTGGCTGCCGCCTATCGGCTAATTGATAAATTTCGGATGTCTGACCTCGTTGAGACGCACATATCCGCCCGTCTTGCGGGTACCGATCAGTTTTTGCTGAATCCCTACGGCATGATGTTTCATGAGATCACAGCTTCTAGCTTGATCAAAGTTGGTCTAGAGGGTTGGGTTGAACCGGGCGATCGGATCGTGAATCCCGCAGGCTTTGTCATCCACAGCGCCATTCACGCTGCCCGCCCCGATATTTCCTGCGTCTTGCATACCCATTCACGATACGGGACTGCCGTTTCTCTGCTGGAATGCGGATTGCTGCCCGTTTCACAATTTGCGCTTCAGTTTTACGATCGCCTTGCCTATCACGACTACGAAGGCGTTTCCCTCAATCTAGCTGAGCAACAGCGCTTGGTAAACGACTTAGGGAAACACAAGGTGATGATCATGCGCAATCATGGGTTACTCACCGCAGGCCGCACAATTCCTGAAGCCTTTGTCCTGATGTACTACCTGGAGAAATCTTGCGAGATTCAAATTCTGGCGCAGTCTAGCGGCAGCAAGCTGGTTGTGCCCTCAGAGTCCGCTTGCCAGATCTCGGCACAGCAGCAGGATATTGATATGGAAAATCTGGGGATGCTTCAGTGGGGAGCGCTGCTGCGCCTGCTCGATCGCGATGATCCTTCTTACCGAGACTAACGTTTACTGAAGCTAACGCGAATGAATACCCAAGCAAATCCCCCCATTATTCCCCGCAGCTTAGATATGCAGGTAGCAGACGTGTTGCGAAATGAGATCCTCAGTGGTGCGCTGGCTTCCGGTTCGCGGCTGCTAGAAATTGACCTATCCGAACGGCTGAACCTCAGTCGAGGCACCATTCGAGCAGCCTTGCAGCAGTTAACCTACGAGGGCTTGGTGGTGCAGTTTCCCTATCGCGGCTGCATTGTGGCAGGGTTGACCGCCCAAGACGCTTGGGAACTGTACACGCTGCGCAATGCCCTGGAAAGTTTAGCGGCTCGGCTGGCCGCAGAAGCCATGACCCCCGAAAAAGCAGTGGTTTTAGAGGCTTCACTTCAGGCGCTAAGCACCGCAACCCAGACAGCAGATTGGCAAGCGATCGCTGATGCTGATTTCGCCTTGCACAAAACCATCTTTCAGCTCGCAGGCCATCGCCGTCTTCAGCAGCAGTACCAAATTGTTGAGCAACAGATCCGGCTTTACATTGCCTCTTGCAACGCCCTGCAATCCGACCTATCCGAGATTGCGACGCAGCATAGAGATCTGGTTAAAGCAATTTGTTCAGGAGAGGCTAGCCTCGCTGAGCAAATCGCCAAAGACCACAACACAGAAGGTCAAGCCCTCATCGATCAGCTCCAAGCCGCTGAGAAAACCCCCAAGTAAAACCAAACAAAGCACCCCCCTCTGCCTCTCTCCACCCTCCCTTCCTCCCCCTCTCCTACCCTCTCTCCCTCCCTCCCCCAAATTCACAACCATGACAAACGCCATCTCACGCTTTCACCTCGCTTTCCCGGTAGCTGACCTAGCGCAAACGCGATCGTTCTATTGCTCGGTGCTGGGATGTGCCGTGGGACGAACAAGCGATCGCTGGATTGATTTTGACTTCTTTGGCCATCAAATTACGGCACACCTAAAGCCAGAATTATGTGCTAGCAGCTTGTCTGATCCGTCCGATCCGTCTGCCACCAATCCTGTGGATGGGGATGCTGTGCCCGTTCGGCATTTCGGCATTATTTTGGATTGGCAAACCTGGCATCAGTTGGTCGATCGCCTTAAAGATCGGGCTTTGCCTTTTGTCATCTCGCCTCATATTCGCTTTGTGGGCGAAGTGGGAGAGCAGGCAACGCTGTTTATCCAAGATCCCAGCGGCAATGCTTTGGAATTTAAGTCCTTTAGAGATGAATCTCGCATCTTTGCAAATTAAAGAAAATTGAAGCAAATTAAATTACTGGGTTGTCACCTATGCTGAACTTTGAACAGTATCAAGTCTTAACCTTTGACTGTTACGGGACATTGATTGATTGGGAGAGCGGCATGTTGAACGCTCTGCGTGAAATTTTAGAATCGCATAGCATACAGCTAGAGGACGAAAAAATTCTTGAGCTGTTTGCAGAGTTTGAATCGACCGAAGAAAAGGATTACAAGAGCTACCGCGAGGTGCTAAAAGGGGTGGTGAGACGGTTTGGCGATCGCCTGCAATTCCAGCCTTCCGCCGCTGAGCAAGAGGCTTTGCCAAACTCAATCCGGCACTGGCAACCTTTCCCTGACACCGTTGAAGCCCTAAAGCAGCTCAAGCAGCGATTTAAGCTAGTGATTATTTCTAACGTGGATGATGACCTGTTTGCAGGTACCGCACCGCACTTGCAGGTTGAGTTGGATCAGGTGATCACAGCGCAGCAGGTAAAAAGCTACAAGCCTTCTCTCAATAATTTTCAGGTGGCATTCGATCGCATTGGCCTACCCCAAGATCAGATTCTCCATGTCGCGGCTAGCTTGTACCACGATATTGTGCCCGCCAATACCCTAGAGCTTGCCAATGTTTGGGTAAATCGGAGATTGGGTATGACTGGATCAGGTGCGGCAATGGCGGCGATCGCTCAGCCCAACTTGGAGGTTCCTAATCTTCGTGTGCTGGCCGATTTAATTGCGGACTAAAAGCCCGTAGTGCTCTAGTGCCGCAACGCTTGCCCCGCATCCACACCATCGCATTATCTACTCAGGATCATGGATTAAATAAAACCCAAGATTTTTCAAAAAATCTTTTAGAGGATGTTTGAAAAGTGGTCGGCTGTGATTTTATGCACCTGTTGATCCCCCCTGCCCCCCTTAAAAAGGGGGGAAATGAATTCAAAGTCCCCCTTTTTAAGGGGGATTTAGGGGGATCTAAAACGTTTTGCTACCCATAGTTGGACTTTTCAAACATCCTCTTAGGCTAATTTGGCTGTGATCCTCAGCTAATTACATCATCTACTACATCTGGGAGCAGGCTAATGACAAATTTGCAGGGTGGTTTAAATTTGCAGGGAGATTTACAAGACGAAGCGCGACAGGACTTTTGGCAAACGGTTGATGCCCATCTGATTCGTTACACCTCTAGTTTTGCACCCGTCATCATTCAGAAAGCAGCAGGTGCCTACGTTTACGATCGCGAAGGACGCGCCATCCTTGACTTTACCTCCGGGCAAATGTGTTCCACCTTAGGACACAATCATCCGGCGATCGTCGCTGCCATTCACAAAGCCTGTGAGGAAGCTATTCACCTCTTTAGTGGCATGTTATCGCCTGCGGTGGTCGAATTGGCAGCCGAGCTTTGTGCACTGCTGCCGCCTCAGCTCCAAAAAGTTCTGTTCCTCAACACGGGCAGCGAATCCAATGAGGCGGCACTGCGGATTGCCAAGTTAAAGACAGGGGGCTTTGAGGTGATTGGCTTCAATACCTCTTGGCATGGCATGACCGGAGCCGCCAGCGCCAGCACTTACGCCGCTGCTCGTCGCGGCTATGGGCCTTCTATGCCAGGAACTATGGCGTTGCCCACTCCCAACTGCTACCGCTGCCCCATTCAGCACTGCCGCGATCGCTGTGATTTGACCTGTCTAGAGGTCGGCATGAAGCTCGTAGATAGCCAGTCTGTGGGTTCCTATGCGGCTGTTATTGCCGAACCCATCCTCAGTGCGGGCGGCATGATTGTTCCGCCTGAAGGCTTTTTTCCCCGACTGAAGCAGCTTTGCGAAGAGCGAGGAATGCTGCTGATCCTAGATGAAGCCCAAACTGCCTTTGGGCGTGTGGGTAGCTACTTTGCGTTTGAGCAAATTGGTGTTGTCCCTGACATTCTCACTCTATCCAAAACGTTGGGGGGTGGTTTGCCGCTGGCGGCGACAGTGACTAGCGCCGAAATCGAAGCCGACTGCTACGACAAAGGATTTATCTTCTATACCTCCCATGTGTCTGATCCTTTGCCTGCCGCAGTCGGGTTAGCCGTACTGCAAGTTTTGGCAACCGCCAGATTGGTCGATCGCGCCACTGAGTTAGGCAACTATCTCAAAGCTGGACTGCAAGACCTTCAGAAACACCATGAAGCGATCGGTGATATTCGCGGTCGGGGCTTGCTGCTGGGTGTGGAATTTGTCAAAGACCGAGACAGCCGCGAGCCAGACGAAGTGTTGGGCATTCGGGTAACTCAGCGCTGTCTAGAACTGGGACTCAATATTAACATTGTGAGTGGCATTGGCGGTATGGGTGGGGTACTGCGAATTGCACCTCCGCTCACCATTACGCGAGAAGAGATTGATCAAGGCATAGAGATACTGGAGCGATCGCTTCAGGACTGTCAGAAGTCTTAAATTGACTGAGTTAAGACGAATGGGTTGACTCACATTTTGCACCTTTCTCAAGTACATTCTCAAGTACAAGATATGAGTTGAGACAACGTTGAGCTGTTGCTGCGTCTTAGCGTGGCAGCAGCTCAAACGTCTTGACCCTGGGCAAAAGGCTGGATCGGATCTGAGCACTGTTAGGGCATGCTTTAGAGTATGTTGTTCGTTCAAACTGCTGGGAAACGCGATCGCGCCATGAAAATCTTGTTGATTGAGGATGACCAGCCTATGGGGTCAGTGCTGGCTGAGTTGCTCACTGCCCAACGCTACATCGTTAACCTAGCGACCGATGGACAAACCGGGCTGGAATTAGCTCAGAAATTTGAATATGACCTAATTTTGCTAGATGTAGTTATCCCCAAATTAGACGGCATTAGCGTCTGCAAACAGCTACGGGCAGAGGGCTATTCGCATCCAATCTTACTGCTGACGGCAAAAGATAGCAGTAGCGATCGCGTTCTCGGACTCGATGCCGGAGCCGATGATTATGTCATTAAGCCCTTTGATCCAGAAGAGCTGATGGCCAGGATTCGCGCTCTATTGCGACGGCAGCAGGCGGCCACGGCTGCGCTCTTGTCTTGGGAAAACGTGCAGCTTGATACCGTAAATAACGAAGTCACTTGCCAAGGACAGCCTCTGCGGCTGACGCATAAAGAATATTGTCTGCTAGAGCTATTTTTGCTCAACCCCAAGCGCATCTTTAGCCGCAGCGCCATCCTCGATCGCCTCTGGGATTTTGCCGAATCACCCGGTGAAGAAACCGTTAGCACCCATGTCAAATGCCTGCGCCAAAAGCTAAAGGCAGCAGGAGCATCAGACCTGATTGAGACAATCTACGGATTGGGATATCGGCTCAGAGCGCCAGTTCAGGCGGCACCTCAGGCGACAGAACCCCTCGTTGCTGTCTCCACCCCTCAGCAGCAGAAGCGGGAAGCGGCTCGAAAAAAGGTAGTGGCAACGACTTCTAAAGTCTGGGAGAAGTACCGAGACAAAATCTTTGAACAAGTCACCGTCTTAGAAACGACTGCACAAGCTTTAGCAGCAGGTCAACTGACCCGATCGCAGCAGCAGCAGGCCAAACAAGAAGCCCATAAATTAGCAGGGTCTTTGGGTATTTTTGGCTTCATGGCCGGATCACAACTGGCCAAAGAGCTAGAGGAATTGCTGCAATCGCAGATGACGCCAGCCCAGGCTGAACAGGTCACACAACGGGTCGATCGATTGCGGCAGTTGTTAAATGAGGCTCAGACCGCAACAGCAACAACGACAGACATTTTTTCCTCTGCTCCTTTAATTTTGATCATTGATGATGATTTGATTCTGGCAGAACAAGTCAGAGTCGAGGCGATTGCCTGGGGCTTTCGGGTAGAGCTGGCAACCGATTTGAAGGTCGCCCGCAAGGCCATTGCCCAATCTCCCCCCCATGCGATTTTGCTAGATTTGAATTTTCCCGGTGCCGAAAATGGGTTGACACTCTTGCAAGAATTGATGCTGCGATCGCCCAAAATTCCGGTACTGGCCTTTACCGGGCAGGGCGATTTAGCCAGCAGGCTAGAGGTGGTGCGGCTAGGCGGCTGTGTCTTTTTGCAAAAGCCGCTACCCACCCATGAAATTCTTAAAGCCGTAACGGATGTATTGCACCAAACCCAGATACAGCATCATAATCGAGTGCTAGTGGTGGATGATGAGGCGGCGATCGCAGAAAGCTTGGCCAACCTCTTGCAGCCCTTTGGCATAGCCGTAACCGGACTTGATCAGCCGCAGCAGTTCTGGCAAGTCTTAACCGCTACCCGACCCAACCTGCTGTTGTTAGACTTAGAGATGCCCGGTTGTGATGGAGTAGCGCTATGTCAAGCCGTACGGAGCGATCCGCAGTGGCAGCGATTGACCATCTTGTTTTTGTCTGCCCATACAGAATCTGACGTGATCGATCGCGCCTTTACTGCTGGAGCCGATGATTACCTCAATAAGGCAATGGACGCTACAGAGCTAGCAACTCGGATTATCCATCGACTGAAACGGACTGGATTTCAGCTTGCCTCAAGTCTATGACAGCCACATTGCTTTGGAAAGCCAGAGGTTTTGCCCTTCTCTACACCCCTTCTCTACAAATAACCATGCCTTCCCACTCATTAGATAAAACCCACATTAAATAAACCCCAATAGTTTCTGGAAGTTCGGCACTTCCAAAATACGATGATTCCAAACCACGATTACAGGTTGATTAATTTGTGAGCTAAAGCAGTTAAGCAGACATAGAGTTAACCCAGGTAGAGTCAACCTAGATTTAGAAAGTATCAATTTTGCGAATGGCGATCCTGAAGGAGAAATTGTGGGCGACACTATCTATCGTCAAGTCATGCCTTACGGAGTGGCGGCAGCTTCTACTGCCATCGCTCTCTTGTTGAGCCTCTGGTTAGAGCCATTCTCATCTGAGGTGGCACTTTTCTATCTAGCGATCGCCCTTACTGCCTCCTATGGCGGCATTTATCCCGGTTTTCTAACTCTGGTTCTTTCTTCCCTAGCCCTCTATTATGTCTTGATTCCATCGGTACCCAGGTTTGCTGTCGATGCCAATAGCGGCATGGAATTGGCCGTTTTTGCCCTTGTTGGCGGTCTGATTGCTTTACTCAATGGCAATCTGCAAGCCAGTAAGTACAGAGCGGAACAGCTAGAACTGCAACTGCAAGAGATGAATCAGTCTCTAGAGAAGCAAGTTCAATCGCGGACTGACGATCTGAAATATGGGGCTGATGAGATTCAGGATCTCTACGAAAATGCCCCCTGTGGCTACCACTCGCTGGATAATGAGGGGCGGATTGTTCGCATCAACGATACCGAATTACGATGGCTGGGCTATGAGCGCAGTGAGCTTTTGGGTAGGCCGTTCGCTCAACTGCTTACGCCCCAAAGCGTGCAGAGATTTCAGGAATGCTTTCCTCGATTTAAGAAAACGGGTTTTGTCAATGACCTAGAGTTTGAAATCATCTGCAAAGACGAGTCGCTCCTGTTGGTCAATTTGAACTCTACGGCTATTTATGATGAGTCTGGCCAGTATGTCATGAGCCGCTCAACCCTATTTGATATCCGCGATCGCAAGCGGGCTGAGGCAGCCCTAACCGCCTCTCAAGCAAGATTTGCTGGAATTTTAGATATCGCCAACGATGCCATTATCTCAATCGATGCGCAGCAAAATATTACACTGTTTAACAAAGGTGCCGAGAAGGTCTTTGGCTACTCTGCTACAGAAGTGATGGGGCAGCCGCTCACCCTCCTCTTACCCAAACGCTCATCTAATGTGCATCAACGCTACGTCAGCGAGTTTGCTCAATCCACTGAAATAGCCCGTCAGATGGGAGAACGAGGCGAGATTTCGGGTCGTCGCAAAGATGGCAGTGAGTTTCCAGCAGAGGCTTCCATCTCTCGGCTAGAGCTAGGTGATGAACGGGTTGTCACTGCAATTCTGCGAGATATTAGCGATCGCAAACAGGCTGAAGCAGCTCAAGCCCGGTTGGCGGCGATCGTGGCCTCTTCGCAAGATGCCATTATCAGCAAAACGCTAGAGGGCGTGATCGTAAGCTGGAATGCCAGTGCCGAAAACCTGTTTGGTTACTCAGCCGCAGAGGCGATCGGTCAGCCGATTGCCATACTCATTCCCCCTGACCAGCTGCATGTAGAAACTCGATTTTTGAGCCTGATTCGTCAGGGAGAGTCAATTCAGCAATATGAAACCGTCCGGCGGCGCAAAGATGGCACCTTTGTCGATATTTCCCTCACCCTATCTCCTGTCAGGGATGCCAAAGGCACCATTGTCGGCGCGTCTAAAATTGCCCGCGACATCACCGAACAGCGCACCCTCGATCGCATGAAAAATGAATTTATCTCGATCGTCAGTCACGAACTTCGCACGCCGTTGACGGCCATTCGGGGGTCGCTGGGTCTGATCTTGCGCGGAGTGTATGACAAAAAGCCCGAAAAAAAGCACCGGATGATCGAAATTGCGGCTCAAGAGAGCAACCGCTTGGTGCGCTTGGTTAACGATATTCTTGACCTGCAACGGCTGGAATCTGGCCAAATGAAACTTGCCTTGGAAGCCTGCGATACTGCTGCCCTCATGCAGCAATCTGCCGATGCTATGCGAGCCTATGCCGAAGAGCATCAACTCCAGCTTATCGTCATACCTCTGTCTGTCTCTGTTTGGGCCGCCCCCGATGCGATCATCCAGACCTTAACCAATCTGTTGAGTAACGCGATCAAATTTTCGCAGCCGGGTGGCAAGATTTGGCTGAGCGTAGACCTTGAGGATAGAGCAGAGCAGCCTGTTGACAATGCCTCTGGACTGACTAAAAAGGCTGCCGATTGCCCTCTTACCCGCGTCCGCTTTGCCATCACAGATCAAGGGCGCGGCATTCCCTCAGACAAGCTAGAGACTGTATTTGAACGATTTCAGCAGGTTGATGCCTCAGACTCTCGCGACAAAGGCGGTACCGGACTGGGGTTAGCCATCTGTCAAAAAATTATTGAGCAGCACAATGGCCGGATTTGGGTAGAAAGCGCTCTAGGGGAAGGGAGCACATTTTATTTCACACTGCCGATCGTCGAGGAGCAAGCGGGATGAGAAAATGAGGGGATGAGGAAAAAATATGTCAAAACGAATTCTGGTGATTGATGATGAATCCCTCATTTTAGAAGTGATTCAGGGCTGTCTAGAAGAGCTGGGAGAAATGGAAGTTCTGACCGCAGAGTCAGGCTTGGCAGGCTTGCAGATGGCGCAGACAAAACGACCTGACGGCATATTATTAGATGTTTCGATGCCGGGAATGGATGGGCTAGAAGTGCTGCGGCGTCTGCAAGACCATGAGACAACGCGATCGATTCCTATCGTGCTGCTGACGGCCAGAGTGCAGCCTGAAGACCGAGCGAAGTTTGCTAAGACGGGCGTTGCGGGGGTAATTTTAAAGCCCTTTGATCCGATCGCCTTGGCCGATCAGGTGGCAGAGGCATTGGGGTGGAAGCGATAGAAGGCTAGTTTACAAAACGGCTGTTGGAGGGCTTCAGCCTAGACGGAGGATAGCTGTACCCACAGCGGTTAAGCCAGGGACATTGTTGGGGCGCTCTCCGCACGTCCTTAAAAATGTCCTAAGTCTCTTCAAGCTCTGTAAACTTCAAAGTTTCCTCAAATTCTTTCTGTAGGGTGATCATCAAATCATCCTGTAGAAGCAACATGTCTACCCCAAAAATTCTAATCATTGATGATGAAGCGCTGATCCAAGAAGTGGTGCAAGGCTGCTTTGAAGACTTGGCTGGGTGGTCAGTTATCACTGCCAACTCAGGTCAGGATGGACTAGACCAAGCTTTAGCCAAAAAGCCGGATGCGATCGCCCTCGATATCATCATGCCTGGCATGGATGGCATTACCCTCCTTCAACATCTCAAGGCAAATCCTGTCACTCAGGATATTCCGGTCATTCTGCTGACGATCGCGACTGGGTTTACCGATCGCATCTCCTATGCCGAGCTGGGAGCCATAGGGGCGATATCTAAGCCTTTTGATCCGATAAATTTGGTCGAGCAAGTTGCCGACTTTCTAGGATGGACATTAGATCTGAAGGAGAAATGCCCATAATCCACTTCGCCATAGCTTAAAAGTTATCCTAGAAACTGACCCGAAAATCGACCCAGAGGCTAGCCCAGAAATTGACCCAGAAGTTTCAATCTGCTCCCCGATCGCAAGTAAGCATGAGTCACCCGTTAACGGAAAGCAATCACCAGGAAGCCCCCCGATTGCAAGCGCTCTATCAATATCAAATTCTAGACACAGAATCCGAAGCAGCTTTTGATGAACTCACTCAGCTAGCCGCTCAGATTTGCCAGACTCCCATTGCAATTGTGGTGTTGATCGATCGTGAGCGACAGTGGTTTAAGTCCAAAGTTGGCCTAGCCATTTCAGAGACACCCCGCAATGTCTCCTTTTGCAACCACACCATCTTGCAGGCAAAACCGCTGATTGTGCAAGATGCCCTGACAGATGCTCGATTTGCTACCAATCCTTACGTCACAGGTGATCCCAAAATCCGGTTCTACGCAGGGGTTGCGTTGACCACTCCAAGCGGCTATCGCATCGGCACGCTCTGTGTAGTCGATTACGTGCCTCGACAGCTTGACATAGCCCAGATTAAGGCATTGCAAGCCCTTAGCCATCAGGTTGTGAGCCAGTTAGAGCTGCGGCGTAATCTAAAAGCCTTGCAAGAAAACGAACGTCGCTTATCTACGCTGATGGGCAACCTGCCTGGCTATGTCTATCAGGTTGCGAACGATCTAAACTACACTCCTGAATTCATCAGTGAAGGCGTGTTTGCTGTTACAGGCTATCACCAGGCAGAGTATCTGGTCGATCGCACTATTACCTGTGGGCAAGAAATCCATCCTGACGATTCTCAGCCCATTTGGCAACAGATTCAGCAGGCCGTGAAAAGCCGCCAACCTTACGAATGTGAGTACCGCATCATCACCAAAACAGGCGCTGAGAAATGGGTCTGGGAACGGGGACGCGGAGTTTATGAAAGCAATGGAGAATTGCTGCGGCTAGAAGGGTTTGTAACCGATATCAGCGTGCGTAAAGCAGCTAAACTTCGCTTGCATCAAAAAGCTCAACAAGAGCATCTGATGCGAGTGGTGACAGAGCATATCCGCCAATCTCTTGATCTAGATGAGATCTTGACCACTACAGTTTCTGAAGTTCGTCAGGTGCTGCAAGCCGATCGCGTGCTGATTTTTCGGCTAGAATCCGATGGCTCAGGCAATGTGGTTCAAGAGTCAGTTGATGCCCACTGGCAGCCGATCTTAGGGCAAAATTTGTTTGATCCCTGCTTTCAGTCAAGCTACATCGACAAGTATTTTCAGGGACGTGTCCATGCTACCCATGACATTGACGATGGCAGCATTCAACCTTGCTATGCAGAGTTTCTCAAACAGTTTGGTGTTCGAGCCAATCTAGTCGTCCCGATCATACAATCGGGTTGTTTGTGGGGCTTATTGATTGCTCATCAATGCGCTCATCCGCGTCAGTGGTCTGAGGAAGAAGCCCAGTTGCTCAAGCAATTGGCCGATCAGGTGGCGATCGCCATTCACCAATCTTCTCTCTACAAGCAGGCTCAAAACGAGCTGAAGGAACGAATTCAAGCAGAAGCCAAAATCCGGGATCAGGCTATGCTGCTCAATGTGGCAACCGATGCCATTATCGTTCGAGATCTTGACCAGCACATTACTTTCTGGAATCAAGGCGCTGAACGGTTGTATGGTTGGTCATCCGAGGAAATGTTAGGCAAAGCTACAGCGCTCTGGTGTCGAGACTCTGCTGGGCTACAGGAGATTTGTCAAACCGTTCTCGCC
The DNA here is from genome assembly GCA_016208305.1 of Oscillatoriophycideae cyanobacterium NC_groundwater_1537_Pr4_S-0.65um_50_18. Taxonomy (GTDB): domain Bacteria; phylum Cyanobacteriota; class Cyanobacteriia; order Elainellales; family Elainellaceae; genus Drouetiella. The sequence goes on from JACQYI010000033.1 coordinate 61,476, forward strand.
AGAGGAGAATGGCAAGGTGAGCTGACGCAGCTTACAAAGGATCAAAAAGATGTGATGGTTGCCAGCCGCTGGACGCTAGTGCGACACCCCAACGGTCAACCCAAAGCCTTTTTGATCGTGAATACGGATATTACCCAAAAAACGCTCCTAGAGCGGCAGTTTCTCCGCGCCCAGCGCTTAGAAACGATCGGAACTTTGGCAGGTGGGGTTGCCCATGATTTGAACAATGTGTTAGCCCCCATTCTCATGTCGGTTTCCCTGTTGGAAATGCAGCCCGACAGCTCAAAGCGACAGAAATGGCTGGATGTGATCGACGCGAGCGCCAGAAGAGGAGCGAGTCTGGTGAAACAGGTGTTGACCTTTGCACGAGGAATTGAAGGAGAGCGATCGCAGCTTGAAATCAGACATCTCACTTGCGAAATCAAACAGGTCATAGAGGAAACCTTTCCAAAATCTATCAATATCTTCACCCACATCCCCAATCACCTATCGATGGTGATGGGCGATGTGACTCAAATTCACCAGATTTTGATGAACCTGTGTTTGAATGCGCGAGATGCTATGCCCAATGGCGGCATGCTGCGGATCACGGCTGAAAATCAGGTCATTGATGCCGACAATATTAATCTTCCTTTAGGAGCGCAGCCGGGTTCCTACGTAGCGATCACGGTTGCAGATACGGGTACCGGAATTGCAGCAGACGCGATCGATCGCATTTTTGATCCCTTTTTCACCACAAAGGAGATGGGTAAAGGCACAGGTTTAGGTCTTTCAACCGTCATGACTATTATTAAGAGCCATAACGGATTTATGACCGTATCCAGTCAAATCGGAAATGGTACAGAGTTCAAAGTCTATCTGCCTGCTCTCCAAGACGGCGAGACTCAAGAACCAGTTGCTCCAAAGGTTCCTTATGGCGCAGGAGAATGGATCTTACTGGCAGATGATGAAGCGGCCATTCGGGAAGCCACCAAAACGATGCTAGAGGCTCACGGATATCGCGTTTTGACAGCCAGCAACGGCATTGAAGCGATCGCCCTCTACAGTCGGCATCAGGATGATATTCGGTTGGCTGTAGTCAATATCATGATGCCAGCAATGAATGGAACGACGGCAATTCGTACCCTGCAAGCAATCAATCCTTACCTCAAAATTGTTGCGACCAGCGGCTTGACCACCAATGACACACTGATTGAAATGGGCATCAAGGTGGATCACTTCTTGCTAAAGCCTTTTATTGCCCAAGAGCTAATCATTTCTCTACACCAAGTTCTCAACAGCTGACATAAAAGCCTACAGCCTCTTAACCTTTGAAAGCTCTGGGGAATAGGGCTTTCACACTATCATTTCATCCCCAAAAGTTGGGTTTTATGGTCGAAGTGCGCCTTTAAAGCCCAATTTCCTGAGGGGCTTTTTCAAAGTTTCTTGCAGTTTTTTGCATCTCATAATCAATTAGAAACCGATTGATCCAAGCGATCGCTTCTCGGTTCACTATGTCGGATTAGCAAAGTCATTGAATAATAACTTCCTGCCCCTAATGCTCTAGCCTCATGCTGCCCCCTATTGGCTATCATCATGTCTAGATATTATCGTGCTTACTGGCAAGAGAGTTCTGTGCTGGCAGAAATCAGTAGCTGGGACTCATTCAATAGAAAGCCTAGGTCGGTTGGGATTAAGGCAGGTAGCTTGTTGCTCGCAGGGTAACCCAATACCCGCATAGGTTACGCGATCGCTAACCCGACAAAATATTGCTACTGTTAGGTTTCGCTGTTCAACTCAACTTACAGAAAAGATCTACAGAAAAGATTTACAGAAGAGATTTGTCAGTCAATCAGATCTGTGTCCTCTCTATCCACTTTTTTCTAAGACGATTGACTCAGTAAAACTACTAGAAAATACTAGAGTTAATTCAGACGAAACCAGCCAAAAAAATGTGCATCGCTTCACATTTTTAATCACTATCTTGCTGCTGCGACCTTTAGCACTCTGAAAATTGTTACTAGAGATTACAAATCATGATGTGCTTACTTTTTTCAGGTCAAGCAAACGAGATAAACAACATTTCTATTGCTAAATCTGAAGTTAAAAAGGTGTATAAAACAGACTCTTTTAAGGGGAGTTTCTAGCTTAATTAGAAACTTGCGTTTTGTAAATAAAACATATTTTTAGAGGTTTAAATTCAAGGCTAGGGAAGACTAGGACTCATTGTTCTTCCAGCCATACACATTGAAAATACTCAATTACGAGAATTATTTTGATGGCTCAAAAGTACGTATTATTCCTATTACGATCGCCCAATTTAGATTGCTATAAATGGGGTGTTGAACAGAAGCCTAACGCTACAAAGGATTCACACAATGGTTTTAGATCCGCATGATTTCATGGCCAAGATGGCCGATCGAATTAGCTTCACTTCTGAAGACAGAGCGCTGCTCAAGTCCAGCGCAAGTTGGGGGGCTGAAATAGCGCCAGATATGGCCGATCGTTTCTATAGTTTTCTAGGTCGAGATGAAGAAATGAACGCAATTTTGAATGCGTCCGAAGGGCGGATTCATCGCCTGCGAGAAACCTTTGTCGATTGGTTTGCAGAGATGTTTACGGGCATGGAGGATGACTGGGGAACCTCCTATGCCGATCGTCGCTGGCGCATTGGTTTAATTCATGTCCGAATTGGAATTGGGCCACAGCATGTCGTTCCAGCTATGGCAGTCGTCGTGCAGGCTGTAGGCGAGCGATTACGAGCCGAAGGGAAGTCTGCCGCACTGCAAGACTCACTGAGTAAAATTTGCATGATTGATTTGGCTTTCATCGAGCAAGCCTATGTTGAAGTCACGGCTGCCGCAGTGTTGAAAGAAACGGGGTGGACTGAAGGCTTATTCAGACGATTGATCACATCCGGCGCAGGCACAATGTGATCACGATGCTGATTTCTCAGATGGCTCCTCACCTCACGGCACATTGTCCAAAGTTTGGCACCTCTTGTAACGCCACTTGTTTGCAGGCTCCTACATCTGCCATTAAGGTGCCCCTGAAGGAACGATTAGCAGAACCTTGCATGATTGCGGTTAGTCGCACACAGATAGAGTCTACCGGAGCTTTATGCGACCTGACGTTAGCTCTATTAGTTAACCCGATTTCTTAACCTCTTTACCCCTGTGCCGCATCCAGTCTAATAGGACACTTCATGCTGTTTTCAGGGCTAGTCGTTGAAAACAGCGTGAAAACGGCTTTCCCAGACTTTAACTTCATCGCTCCCCACCTTAACGAGATTTCTCATGGCTATTAACACTGAAAAATTGGGTATTGTTCTGCAGAATTTCGTCACCGCAACCAGTGACGTTCAAGGTGCAGCACTCGTCACTCCAGATGGTTTACCGTTGGCAGCCTCCTTACCCGGAGGAATGGATGAAGAACGGGTGTCCGCTATGTCTGCTGCCATGCTTTCTCTAGGTGAACGCATTGGCCAAGAACTGGCTCGTGGCGGGGTCGATCGCATCTATGTTGAAGGCGACAAAGGCTACGGAATCTTGACGAGCTGTGGAGAGGATGCCGTCCTGCTGGTGCTGGCTGACCAGAAGGCAAAGCAGGGTGTATTGATGCTGGAAATTAAGCGCGCTGTGGCAGAAATCAAGCTGATCCTAAACTAGCCTGCCAGAGACAAGCCTGTGAACGATCGCCTTTCGTTACAGCCAAATGTTCATTGAACTTTTAGAGTTTATTGTTCATATTCCAGCTACTCTCCCCTTTAAGGTATCTATTTCACCACTTTTGATTACTTGTCCTGAAGATTTTTGAGGTGTTTATTATGTCTACCGTTGCCATTCCTGCTACAAACCAGTTACGTCCTGAGCTAGGTGATTTTAGCAGCATTATTTGCTTTAAAGCTTTGGTTGTTGGAACGGAAGAAGCCTTGGGTGAAAAGGCTGCTGCGATCGCGCTTATGGCAGCGGGTCGGACTCGGGGTAGGCAAGTGGCAGAGCAGCTAAATCTGACTGGAAAAGGGATTGCTTCTGAAGGCATTATCGCTCTGCTTCAAGCAGCATTGGGTAAAGAGGGCACTCGGCTCTGCATTGTAGAAAAAATTGTTGAAACTGAAGAGTCGATCACAGTTTACTGTCGAGAAACAATTTGCTCTGCGGGTGAACCCGCAGGGTCGCCTCGGAAGCTGACCTTTACGTTAGGAGCCATTCAAGGGGTTATGGAGCAGGTGACAGGCAAGCGTCTGCGGGGTAAGCAGACCGAATCTGTTTTGCGGGGCAGCTCCTACGATGTCATCGAATTTGATGTGATTAGCTAGTATCTGAAGCGATCGCATCGGTTAGTTTCTTCAATTCATCATAAGTTCAATTTGTTTTGATTTAAAGTATTTGTGAGAGGATTTCACTATGGCTATTAACACTGAAAAATTGGGTATTGTTCTGCAAAATTTCGTCACCGCAACCAGTGACGTTCAAGGTGCAGCACTCGTCACTCCAGATGGCTTACCGTTGGCAGCCTCCTTACCCGGAGGAATGGATGAAGAACGGGTGTCCGCTATGTCTGCTGCCATGCTTTCTCTAGGTGAACGCATTGGTCAAGAACTGGCTCGTGGCGGGGTCGATCGCATCTATGTTGAAGGCGACAAAGGCTACGGAATCTTGACAAGCTGTGGAGAGGATGCCGTCCTGCTGGTGCTGGCTGACCAGAAGGCAAAGCAGGGTGTATTGATGTTGGAAATTAAGCGCGCTGTGGCAGAAATCAAGCTGATCCTGAACTAAGTCGGCTGATGACTTGTAAGAAGTGCGTAGGCTGTAGCAAAGTGCATGATGGGTGAAGCAAATAATTTGAACCTACTGTACTCCCTTTGCAAGCATTCACTATAACGACCCCGGAACATTTATGGAAATCATGCGTTTGGTGGTGACTGGACCTGTCGGAGCCGGAAAATCCACCTTTATTCGTTCTGTTAGTGAAATTGCTGTCGTTGATACAGACCGTCAGGCAACGGATGAAACCAGTTTAATTAAGCAAAAAACAACGGTGGCTTTCGATTTTGGGCGACTGGCGTTTGGGCCTGAAATGGCATTGCACCTCTATGGCACACCTGGACAGTCCCGATTCGATTTCATGTGGGACATCCTAATTCAAAAGGCTCACGCCTATATTTTGCTAGTCGCGGCTCACCGACCTCGCGAGTTCGTTGATGCTCGTCGAATTCGGGCATTTATGCGCCAGCGATCGCAAGTGCCCATGATTATCGGGTTGACCCATATGGATAGCCCAAACGCCTGGGATATTGAAAATACGGCGATCGCACTGGGCTATCTAAATGCAGATAAATGTCCGCCAATCATCACCGTTAACCCCAATGAGGCGGCATCTGTGGCTCAAGCCATTATTACTCTGGTGCAGCACTCAATGCAGAATTGCTTGGTTTAGCCACAAGTTTCGCTTTCTAGTCCAGATACCTAGTCTAGATACCTAGTTTAGATACCTAGTTTAGATACCTAGTTTAGACGCTCATCAAATTCAGACTCATCTCCTACAACAACTCAACGTTTAAAGCTGCAAGAAGGGACATTATGGCAGTTACTGGCTATCTATCAGAATTTTCACTGGCCGAAATCTTTAGTTTCTTAGAGCAGGGTAACAAGACAGGCTTACTGACTATCTGTGTGCTGTCAGAAGACCAGTCCAAAAAACGTGAAAATCACTACGTCTGGTTCAATCAAGGACGCATTGTCGCAGCATCGAATCGTCTTGATCAGCATGGTTTGGCTAACATGATTGGCCAACGCGGTTGGCTAGGTGAACACACGGCGTTACGTGTGGCTCAAACTTGTGCTGCCACAATGCCCATCGGATTAATCCTCAAGACTCAAGGGTTATTGACGGTAGAGCAGCTCAAGCTGTTGTTCTATGCCCAAGTGATGCGGCAGGTCTGTGCTTTGTTTTCTCTAAAAGACGGCTGGTTTCAATTTGACGGCAAAGTGCCCCTACCTTTTGCAGAAATGACGGGCTTGAATGCGCCTGCAACAGAAGTGACTCTGTCAGCATTGCGAGTATTGAAGGATTGGAGCGCCCTCGCCAGCAAGCTACCGGAGCCATCTTCGGCTATCAAGGGCATTATTGAAGGTAAGCCCCAACAAAAACTTAACCAGTCGGAATGGCATCTCTGGGAGTTTGCTAATGGTACTTTGGCTTTGCATACAATCGCCAAACAACTGCAACTGCCCTTGGAGAAGGCGCAGCAGATCGCATTTCGTTTGGTAACGGCTGGCTTAGTGGAAGAGGTGCCGTTGGTCACAGTATCGTCTGTCGCTTCAAGGCCAGAGGCTACGGGACCAGAGATTGCGGTACCAGAGACAGTTCCTGCTGAAGCCACTGCTGTAAGCCACTCATTTCTGCATAACTTAGTAGGTTTTCTCAAGGGTAAGGTTTAAGGCTGCCAATCTTACTTTACTAGCTGCGAAACGCTCTCTCAGGGAGCGTTTCGCAGCAAACTCGTTTTTTCGTGCTGTGGCTATGAATTTTATTGTGGTAGGGGCGCTCTGCACCCTGCCTCCTAGACAAAGCTTTTGGGAGTTAGCGTCGTGGCATTGACGTTTTCCAGAATGACAAGCGTTTGAAAACTTGCAGGCGATCGTTGCCTCAGCCACCCCGCAGAATAGCATGCTCCTCAGGCTTCAGATTCGTTAAGCTCGATGAGCTGCTCTGCAACCTCTGTGCTAAGAGGAGGTTTGAAAAGTATCAAAAGTTCTGCATTCGCCCCAACTCCTAGTTCTGGGGGACTTTCAAGCCAGTTTTTGTTCAAAGCTCCCCAGAATTGGGGTCTAGCGCCTGCGGCAAGCCAGAAAAGGGGGCTAACTGAGTCGAAATCGGCACTTTTCAAATATCCTCTGCCTAGAAGAATCACCTGTAGATCTACCAAAAGAGCGTAGTTTTCCGGTGCTTATGGCTTGAACTTTGTCTCAATCAATTAAGAATTTAGGGCAAAATATTAGACGCACAGGGCGCTAGGAACGGATACTAGATTAAGCCCTCAGTCCAGCGGCATTTCGTTCTTAAAACGCTAGGCATACTAGGGTTGAGTAGCAGAAAGAAACAAACATCAAACTCTTGGATGAGGAAAACCGTAATTTCTTTAGATAGAATTTGATGCATACATAACAAAATTCTCTAAACTTTTCAGAAGTGTAGTTCTCATGTTTGCTCCGGTCAAAGAAATGCAAGATCGAACCATGAATATCCTTTTAGTAGAGGATGACGAGGTTGATGTTATGAATGTGCAACGAGCATTTAAAAGAAATAACATCGCTAGTCCTCTTTACATTGCTTCTAACGGCATAAAAGCTTTAGAGATGCTGCGGAGTAAAGGCAGTGGGGCGCTCCCTAGTAGCCGTCGCTTAATTTTGCTCGACCTTAATATGCCAAGGATGGGCGGCATTGAGTTTTTGCATGCGTTGCGCGCCGATCCAGAGTTGCGAATGACTCCTGTTATTGTACTAACAACTTCTAACCAAGACCAAGATCGTGTAGAAGCGTACAATCTCAATGTGGCAGGATATATTCTTAAGCCCGTTACTTTCTCGAAATTTGCAGACGTGATGGTCACCTTAAATAACTACTGGGCATTATGCGAGATGCCTTTTAACGACCATTAAGTTCGACCATTAAGTTAATAGTTTTTTATAAATCTTAAAAGCGATTGTAGTTTTGTAGGGATATCCCCAATTACCAAGACTGAGGTTCTTGAGAAAATAAATCAAGTACAGGTATTTAACTCATAAAGAGAACGTTTGTACAAGATAGTTAAAACTGGACATAGTATATTCAAGTTTTTCTGAACCAATCAGAACAAAAAGTCAAAAGGTGGGTAGATCAAGGTTTTGCACAGATTGCCTGTTCGATTTTGATCAGTCGATCGAGGGCGATTATGCGTTGATTACCGTCATTTTAAGCGTGAAAATTTTACCTTTTTTAAGGTGACAAGAGTATGGAGCGAAAGCATTTGGGCTGTAGTAATCACAGGTTTGAAAGAACACAGGTTTGAAAGAATACAGGTTTGAAAGAATACAAAGCATGAAGGCCGCATTTAGCTTGACGACTGTGTTGGGAGGGACGGCATTTTCAGTTTTCTAATTTGCGAGTAACGATATGGATGAAATTCTCAAGATTTTAATTGTTGATGATGATGAAGTCGATCGCATGGCATTGCGTCGTCTTCTCAAAATGGCGGGTGTGCAAATAGAAGCAGTCGAAGCCCACGATTGCGGAGTAGCGATCGCTGCCCTTAAAGAGCAACCTTTTGACTGCGCATTTGTTGACTACCGTTTGCCCGATATGGATGGACTAGAGCTAGTGCAGCTCTTGCGAGGAGACAACATCAAAATCCCGCTGATCATTCTTACGGGGCAAGGTGACGAGCAGATTGCGGTAGAGCTGATGAAAGCGGGCGCATCGGACTATATTGCTAAGGGACGACTCTCGCCTGAGGCTTTGGCTCAGGTATTACGCAATGCCGTTCGCGTTTATCAAGCGGAAATGCTGGCCGCCTCAGCCGAACGCCAAAAAGAGCAGTTAGCTCGTCAGCGGGAAGATTTTGTGTCTCGCTTGACCCACGACCTGCGCACGCCTCTGGTGGCTGCCGATCGAACGCTCAATTTATTCCAAGATGGAGCATTTGGCGATCTGACTTCAGACATGCAGGACATCTTGACTGTGATGATTCGCAGCAACAAGAATTTACTCCATATGGTCAACACCATCTTGGAAGTTTATCGTCACGATGCAGGGCGCAAAACAATGTCTTTTGAGCCTTGTGAATTGCGCAATATGATCGAAGAGGTGATAGAAGAACTTCGACCCCTGATTCAGGAGCAAGATTTGAAAATCTTTGTGGATTTCCCCGCTCAGGCTAAGGGGGTTATCGCTGCTGATTGCATGGAAATTCGTCGATTGCTCGTTAACTTGATAGGCAATGCCATTAAGTTTACCGATCACGGCTCGATTACCGTTCGTCTGAGTGAAGTTGAAGCAACAGGAGCAGCCGAGCCGTCAATGAAATCAGCCGTTATTGAAGTGGAGGACACAGGAGCAGGAATTTCTCCAGAAGACCAGGCGACCTTATTCGATCGCTTCCGTCAAGGCAACCACAAGCGATCGGGGAGTGGCTTGGGCATGTATTTGTCCCGCAGGATCGTAGAAGCGCACAACGGTACTATTGCAGTGAAGTCAGCTTTGGGGCAAGGCAGCCGCTTTACGGTACGATTGCCTAGTAGCAGATGCGCTACAACGTAGTCTTACTGTAGCTCTACCGAATAGCTCTACCAGATAGCTCTGCTGGCCAAGCTGTGAGCTTAGACCTTGAGCGAACTACCCGTAGAAGCTGGCATGGGAATAACAACACCTTCGCGGGCAAATCGTAGATTGGGAAATAGCCCTTGAGCTTCTGCCTCAACCCGATCTAAAAAATCATCTGAACAATCTGGATCGTGATGGAATAGAGCAAGTTGCTTGACCTGAGCGGCAATTGCCGCTTCTACACCCATGCACCAAACTGGCTTCTGTTCAAAGCTCTCTTTATCGCTGCGTGGCCGATGATGAGGAGCTGTATCGTAGATGAGCAAATCTGCTTGGCTTGCCAAATAGAGTAAGCCGTGATCAATTTGATTGGGCGAGGTCTCGATGTCAGTGGCGTAGACGACCGAATGCCCATTCCAGGTAATGCGGTATCCCAAAGCTCCATTAGAGCGGTTGAGCGCAATCGTTTCAATAGCAACATCGTCAAGCTGGATGACTGAGCCAGGTGCAATGTCGTGAAATTGTAAGTGCGATCGCATGGTCTGAATAGGCAATGGAAAATGCGGGCGTAGCATCTGATCGTAAAGGCGCTGCTTAATGGATGCGCCATTTGCGCCTACGGCCCCATAGATATCAAAATGGTTGCCTTCTAGAAAAGCGGGCGCAAAAAATGGAAATCCTTGAATTCGATCCCAGTGGGTATGCGTAAAAAATAAGTGCGCTTGTATGGGAGATGGCTCCTGACTAATTAGCTCATGCCTGGGTATCTCACAGAAGGCAGCTTCCTGAACCAAGTGCTTCCCTAATGCTCGCAGACCCGTACCACCATCAAAAATCAGACACTTACCGCCAACCCCAATTTCCACACAAGCTGTGTTTCCACCGTAGCGCAAGGTTTCCAAGCCTGGAGTGGGAATGTCACCCCGCACACCCCAAAACTTCACTGTAAATTCCGATGGGCGATCGCCGGCCTCTTTGGGCAGGGTTCCATTGAGCAATTGAGAGCGATTCATTGAAAAGTCAAAGCCTGACATTTTTAGCCGATTTAACCCTTGCGCTGCCAACCGTTACAGTTCTGCATTCTCTATGTCCATGAATACTACTCAATTGGAAGATGAACTGAGCCATTCATCCCTCAAATCAGCAACATTTTCATGATTCTAAGTCCATAGTTCCCCAATCTGAACTTATCTAAGCAAATTTCTAGGTATGAGTGGGTCTAACGCAGTTTACAGCGAAACAGCATTAGACCCACCTATGGCCTATTTTTGCGCGGCCTTAACGCAAGCCTCGACCAATGGCATCACCTGGTCAACATCCTTCCAACCTAAAATTTCAGTCACCTTTTTTTCTAGATTTTTGTAGCTTCTGAAGAATTCAGCAATTTCTTCTAGACGATGAGGTGATACATCCTTCAGAGACTTGACGCCTGCGTAGCGCGGATCTTTGTCAGGAACACACAGAATTTTTTCATCGCGATCGCCCCCATCAATCATCTCTAGCATACCGATCGGGCGAGCTGCAATCACACAGCCGGGGAAAGTCGGCTGATCAATGAGCACCATGCCATCCAGCGGATCGCCATCATCTGCTAGCGTATTGGGAACAAACCCATAGTCGTAAGGGTACTGCACCGAAGAAAACAGGACTCGATCCAGCGCAAAAGCATTCATATCTTTGTCAAATTCATACTTGTTCTTGCTGCCTGCTGGAATTTCAATCAGAACGTTGATAATTCCCGGCTTAGGCTGGGCAGGAATGAGCGTTAAATCCACAGCGTTTCTCCAAATGACAGAACTGGGGTGTAGCTAAGGGCTGACCCATGCGAAACTCTAACCCATTTTAGCTATCCCCCGAAAGCATTTTAGGGGAATGGGAGCCTCTAAAACTTACAGCTAAACGATTATCAGCTCAACTACAGAAAATCACGCAAAAATTATTCTCTATTTCCTAACACCTGAGGCAACGCTGGCCAGTCTTGAGAATTCTCCACAGAAAAACTGTTGGCGGAAAAATAAACGATCGCCATTATGGGAGCGATCAACGTCAACAGAGCAATTAAACTGCCCATGAGGTTCGCTAGCGGTTGAGAGGCTGGGGTAGAGGGGCTAGCGGGACTACCAGGTTCCATATTGTCGAGTTGCTCGGTAAATTAAAAGTTGTGAGTTAGCTTCAGGGGCTGGGGTGCGGAACGCCTGAAAAGCCTGAAACAAAGCTAGGGGTTGGGGCGCTTTAGACATCTTGCAGGCGCTTCATCTGGCGCAGAAACTCTAGTGGCAATCCATCAGCATCAGCGAGGAAGACAACCTCATAGACGCAATCTCCAATTATTTGCTGCATTGGCTCTAGCAGAACCTTTAAAGGCTTCACCTGCTCTGAGGTTTGAGCAGCTTGATCAAACTGATCTCTTAAACTTGCCAGCCATGCAGGCAGATCAGCTACAGCATCTGTCAAGTCAAACGATAGGTGATAGTAGCCTGTGTAATGCTCATCTCCAAAGGCGTCTGCTGCTGGGCGAGGCTGAGGCACTTGCAGTAACTCAATGCGTCCGTTTAGCCCTTCCATCCAACAGGCCAATGTGATACCTGCTGTAAAGCGTTCACATACCTGAAAGCCAAGCTGTTCGTAAAAAGCGATCGCTCGGTAAATATCGGATGTCCGAATTGAAGCGTGATGCATAATCTAAGGTTGGGTTCTGTTCTAGAAGCAATTTTTCCAAGCGCTACATGCCCGAAAAAGTGACTGCTAAACAGCTTTCAAGCACTCTATTTGAGTAGAGGAGATTTTAAGGCGATTGAAACGATCTATTCAAATAGACGGAAATAGGGATAGCGGACGGGTGCGCCTGGCTCCTTTTCCAAATCAAAATTGATGACATCCCAGCATGATTCCTCAGTCGAGTCTGGGCTAAACTCGACCGGAAGCCCATACAGCCGGGGTCTGGGTGTATCTGGCTGACCTCGCCAAGGAGCGCTGCGCTCTAGATAGGTGCTAATCAAATCTTTGTAGCGCTGCGCAATAATAACGCGGGTAGCTCGATAGCCCTGGGTATAGAGGCGATCGAGGGCTTCATGAATCTCAAAGCGGATGCCATCCGGATGGGTATGTTGGCGATACCACTCGTTGTTCCACCGTCGCCAGTGCCGCCCTGACTGAAGATGAACCAGCTCAGCCGTTTTGGGATCTGCTTCAAAAGCACCGTGGCGCTGACAGAGATAGGTATCGGTCAGGGTAAGCGCCTGGATCGTTTGACGGCAGTGCGGACACTGAATTTCTGGACCAAAGATTGGATACTGTAAAGCGGGGTTCATCATTAATTTGCTATCAGCATACGCGACCTGAGCCAATTCCAGTCACTCCATTATAGTCTGTAACAAATCTGGAGTCTTTCAGAAGCGGATAGTTTATCGGGGTATTGTTGCAATATATTTCTTTTTTCTTCCTTGAATATATTTTATGAGCCAGCTTTCTGATTTCCCCAAATCTCCTACTTATTGGCAACCTCCCAACCTATCGCGAGCGGCTTTTGTCGCCCCTAATGCCACGATCGTAGGACAGGTAGAAGTAGCCGCAGGGGCAAGCATCTGGTACGGTGCTGTCGTGCGTGGCGATGTCGAGCGCATCATCATTGGGGAATGTAGCAACATCCAGGATGGTGCTGTCCTTCATGGTGATCCAGGTCAGCCAACCATTTTGGAGTCTCATGTGACAATTGGCCATCGAGCGGTGATTCATAGCGCTCAGATTGGGCAAGGATGCCTGATTGGGATTGGGGCGATCGTCTTAAATGGGGTCAAAGTGGGGGCAGGCAGCATCATTGGCGCAGGTGCAGTGGTGACCAAAGATGTGCCGGAGCGATCGCTCGTTGTGGGCATCCCTGCCAAAGTTACTCGGACTCTTTCCGTCACAGAAGTAGCTGATTTGATCGAACATGCTCATAAGTATGAAAAACTAGCGCTAGTGCATGCAGGACGGGGAACAGATCTAGGATTTATGTAAATAAATGTAACGGCAGCTCTAGCAAAACCCGCCATTTCAGAGCAAAATAGAGCGTAAAGATGAGAGCTATTTATAAATCTTTAGAGGAGGAACTCAACTATGGACTGGCGTATTCTGATTGTGGTGTTGCCGTTGGCACTGGCGCTGGGTTGGGTGTTCAAGAATATCGGTCAGGCCGCTTTGAAGCAAGGTAAAGACTTTATTGCTAAGTAAACTTGCCAAGTAGGCCTGCATTGCTGAGTAAGCTTGCGCTAGAAAATTTGTTTTGCGATTGAAAAACTGAAAGTCTTTCACTAATTTGATGTGAGTCAAATTGTTGTAACTCCTAGGCGCGATCGCTTCTGAGATGTCTTATCCCAAGATTTCTCGAAGCGATCGCTTTTTGTTCTACGTTAACTTGAGATTGCTTGTCACTGAAGCAGTAGGCTAATCGTTTGTAGTAGACCAATGACCAGCCCCAAAACGCCCCCTAAATTAACAATCGCTTGCAGTTCGCTCTTGACAATGCCCTGAATAGCCATCTCTAAGTCTTTGGGAGAGGTGGCCCGAACGCGATCGATGATGACTTGGTCAATGTTTAAAATGGGGATTGCTTGAGCCACAATTGCCTCCAAATCCCGCTCTAGATAACGTTCTAGCACCAAAGCTAGCTCTTGACTCACAGGCTCAAGGGCACTCGTCACGGCATCCGAAGTTCGGAGGCGATTGAGCAGCAAGGCGGCTACATTGTTCCAGTCGATCGAGTCACTGAGTCCTTGCAAGACATCTGAACCTTTAAGCTGAAGGTAATCCCGGACGCTATCACGCATGGTTTTCCGCAATTGCCGTACCGTCGAGACAGGCAAATTTTGCAAAGAGAGATTTTGGAGCAGCTCTTTGAGTCGATCTTGCACGCCTAATGAAGTTACCAGTTCTGCAATACGGGCGTTGCTTTGCTCGCGATCGTCCAAGCAATAGGTTCGCAGACGAGTCAGAGTGTTGCGTACCCCAAAGAGATTGGCGACGACCCAGTAAGTGCCGCTGGTTTTCTCGCGGAAGCCCTCATCGATAACGCGAATATTGCGATCGGTCAAAAAATCGACCAGCGTTTGACGTAGGGCATCAGGCGGTAGAACAGTCTCTAGTAGCCAGCCTGAGAGCTGAACAGCCTGAGCCTCAGTCAACCTTAGTTCCAGAAGTACCTGATCAAAAATTTGATTGAGCTGGCTTTCTAAAAAATCTTCACGGCGCGCCATCACTTTAATCAGGCGCGGCAAAGATTGCCCCAGCAAATCTCTCAAAATATTGGCAACAATCTTGACTGCCTTTTCTTCATTAGCCCCTTGAACCTGCTCAAGGGCTAGACCCAGTAGCCAATAAATGGCTGATTGAATACGCTCTGTTTGCAGCAGCTTACGGGCCAGATTTTTTAGCTCATCGGGCGTTAGCAGCGATCCCATAATTGTGTCTGCAATCCGCTTTGCCAAACGCTCCTGATTGCTAGGAATCAAACCGGGTGTAAAAGGCAGCTGTTTACCACCTATGTAAAGCGCTCGATAGGGACGAAACAGCATTTTGATCGCAATATCATTGGTGAAATAGCCAATGATGCCGCCAACTATGGGCGGTGCCACGAGAGGCCAGAGAGTCGCAAGATCCAAGGGAGTTAAGGATTAAGGTTAAGGATAAGACAGTTCTGAACAGCGAAGTTTAGGAGAATGCACTCAAATAAGGTGTTAATGCATTCAGAGATGCCAAGCTAGTCCCCTTATTTGGTTGCAACCAAAATTCCCATCATGTCAGCGGCGATCGGATAATGCACCGCACTGGAAAACCCAGCCTGATAAGCAAGGGCAACTTGCTCAGAGCCAATGGGAAAGCGATCGAGACTGGGGCTAATATAGGCGTACTCTTCTTTCAGTCCCATGCCTTCGGCCATTGGCACTACTAGGGTATCAAGGTACCACTGCTGTACAGCACGCAGATACGGGTTTGGGGGGCGATGAAAGTCAAGAATAGCAACTTTAGCGCCTGGTTTTAGAACACGCAGCAGTTCTTGTAAACTCTGAGAAATATCGGTGACATTTCGCAGACCGTAGCCCATTGTCGCCGCATCAAAGAAATTAGGCTCAAACGGAAGCTGAAGCGCATCTCCTTCTATCCAAGTGATAGGTAGTGGCAGCGATCGCTCTGCCCGCTGCTGTGCCATTGCCAGCAGAGCAGCCGAAAAATCTAGCCCATAAACCTGACCGCTGCCCACTCTTCGAGCTAGCATTTGAGTCAAATCACCGCTGCCACAGCAGACATCCAGGCAAACTGAGCCAGGAGTCGGGTTGCTCCAGTTGACCGCCATCTGCTTCCAGACTCGATGCAGCCCAAGACTGAGCTGATCATTGAGGCGATCGTATTCAGGCGCAATTCGATTAAATATTGACTGAATTTCTTGAGCAATAGGTGTAGGGGCTGAGTTCACAGAAACACTGCGGTTAGGTTACAAACTAATCCTACACAATCTAGGAGATAGGAAGTTTGGGGGTGTAACATCAGATTTTTGGGGGATTTCCGAACTGAATTTAGCTATGAAGTTTATTTTGAGAGGTGCGCAAAGCGCGCCACCCCAAATGTCCCCGTCCTAACCTCGCTGTCTACTGCTATGGATAGAATCAGCCAGATCAAATTTTTATTTACAAGGATTTTTTACAAAAATTTCTCAGGATCTGCGACCCTGAGAAATTTCCTGAACAGAACACAATTTACAGCGTTACTTGACTGAAGCTACTGGGCACAAGCTAGCGCCATCCCAATCTGCTGAGCCGATAGCTCAATCAGGGCAAACTCATCGGCTTGCAGCGATCGCAGTTCTCGCCATTGTAGTGATAGCGTCGCAAGCACCTGATCTCTGAATATGACAGGAGCCACCAAACAGGCTTGGATCTTAGAATCAGCGTAATAAGGCAGGTTGGACAGGGCTGGATCAGCCGCTACTGGCATGGCAGCCTGAAACTTACGAGTGGCGATCGCGGCCTGCACCAATGGATCGACCTCTGGGTGTTGAACGAGAGAAGGCTGCAGCGCATCGTTAAAACCGTAGCTCCCTTGTGCGCCCAAAGACTCTCCCTCTACTCTTTGTACTCGGCAGCGATCAGCACCGAAAACCTTGCCGCAAGCTTCAGCAATGCGTTGAAGGCAATCATCTTTTTGAGTCGATTCAGAAACGGCTGTAACAATAGTGCCAAGTAAGGTTGTCAGCGCTTGAGCACGATGCAACTCTTCTGTCCGCTGCTTTAATAGCTCATAGGTTTCAGCCGCTCTTTGCACCACGCCCTTTAGCTCGGTAGGGTCCCAAGGCTTGGTGATGTACTTATAAACTTGCCCAGAGTTAATCGCTTCTACAAGATCTTCAACATCGGTAAAGCCCGTGAGAATAATCCGCATGGTGTCAGGAAACTGCGGCACAGTCTTGCTAAGAAATTCAGTCCCCTTCATTTCTGGCATCCGCTGGTCAGAAATAATTACGGCAACTTCACCTTCAGTCGCTAAAACTTCTAGGGCAGCAAAGCCGCTCTCAGCTCGTAAGACATTGAAATCGCGTCGAAATGTGCGATAGAGCAGATCAAGGTTATCGGGTTCATCGTCCACAACAAGCATCTTGGGTTTTTTGGGGCGCTCTAGACTCATAGGACTGACGACGGGAAGTTCTGAAAGGGCACTACTCATAAAACTGCACTTCTGCAAAGCTAGGTCTGAGAGGTTTGAAGTTCACAGGAACGGGTCGGTCTGGCCAAACGGCACTGAATTTTAACTTCAGTACAGGCGCCAATTTCATCCAGCCTCTCTCCTAGTCTTGACACTTTTGCTTCAGTTCTAACGCTATGACAGCAAAATTACCCAAAATAAATAGCTAAATATTTGATGAGTCACAGCCCAAAATCATTGGGGACACAGCCTAGCTGCATCCCCAACCCTTTAATCTACCAAGGTTTGATCTATCAAATACTGTTTGGCAGCAATTACAAAAGCATTGCTGATTGTTTAAGGCTGATTGTTTAAGCTCTACCCATCCTGCTAGCCCCTAGCCTACTGTTACTTAGCCTACCCTCACCTAGCTCTGCCGCAGACTCTCAAGAATCGCTAACATTCGGCCACTAGGCGATCGCGCGGCCAAACGCTTTAGCGCTTTACCTTAACGAAAACGACGCTTGCGGCGAGCCATGATTGCTTTGCGCTTGTGCTTTTCTAGCGGTGTTTCAAAATGGCGATGGCTTTTAACATCTGCCAAGATGCCTGCCTTAGACACCTGACGCTTAAATCGGCGCAGGGCAGATTCAATTCCTTCGTTTTCGCCTAAGACCACTTGGGTCATGCTAAGTTCTCCTTTGCTTGAGGGATGTAGAGTATTTGAGCTAGCCACACAAAACTAGCCACACGCAAAACTGCTTACTATGGCATCTATAGCTAACTATGACATTTTAGGAATTATGAGCCTCATCGGCAATACAGATCTTAAGGTAAATCGAAGAGAGTTAGATTTAGTTTCAGTGAATTAAAGCTAAATTCATCGACCCAAAGTTAGTCGTGAGGGCAACATTCAAGGTTTCTAAGGCTTGAACCAGCCACTCTACTGCCTCACGGGTAGACATTTCATAGTGGCTGAATAAAATAGAGAGCCGTCGCTCTAGGCAGGGTCTAACCTTGCGACAGATTAAGACAATTTTCAGCAGGATAGCGATCGTGGCGATCGGGCCTAGGTTAGTGATTAAGTCAATAAACATGAAGTGATTGGGGCTTTGCGGCTTGTCGGCAACCAGGAAATTAAGCAGGTGGTTGCAGATGCGAATGAGCCAAAAGTCGTTGAGCCGCTGATGGCTGCTATCGGGTAAAACACCTTGCAGGTAGTAGTAAAGCTGGTTGTTAAATTTGCGGTTGCCGTAGGCTGGATCAACCGAAGCCGTAATGTATTGATATAAATCGTCTTTGAACGACCGGATAGAGGGCGATGCTCCCACATGGGTCATGAAGTTGAGCGCGATATCTTTGTGCGTGCGTGATCCTTCTACTTTGCCGACATAGTGGCGTAGCGCCTGGCTTAAATCTTGCTCAGAGAGCAGGGTGGGATTGGTCACCGGAACAATAATGCGCTGGGGGTTAGCAGGGTTAGGGCACTGGGTCGAGTGCGATCGCCGCACCTGATAGGTGACATATTGCGACAAATCAATTTCAAATTGCTTTTGCCGAATCAGCTGGATTTTTTGTACGGTTACCTGCTGCTCATGCGTGCTTTCGTCGCTCAGCAAGCAGTGTTCATAAAGGTAAGGGTAGCGACGAATCAGCGTCCCTAGAGAACGGTTGCCCTGAGATTCGGCGGCTTCAGTTAACACCTGCGCCAAACGACGCAACGTTAGGTATTGCTCTGTTTCCGTAAATTGACTGGTGAGGCTGTGCAGTCGTTTGACGGAGTGAGAATGGGTCGCGCTAATGCCAAACGCCTGTGGTGGTGTCTCAAACAGTTTTACGAGTTGTGGAATGGCTAACTGCGACTGTGGACGGGTTTGCCAACGGTTGATCAAAATGTGGCAACAGCGATTGAGAATGTAGCGAAAATCTTCGGTGGCTAGATCGGAACCCACAATTTTTTTCAGCGCTTGGGAGATCTCGTGATCTGGATAGCCGACTCCATTGATGAAAAGCGTTTGGAAGCGGGCAATCATCTCAGTAGGCGACTCTTGCTCAATCCAGTGAAGCAAGTGATCGTAGATCATTTGCTCTTCCCGCATGATGGGGCGATTGTAGCGACTCATCTGATGCTCGGTAACCACGGTTGAAAATTCCAGTATTTGTTTAAAGACGGATAGTTAAATTTAGGCCTGTGAGCTTAATCAATATTCAATTTTCTAAGTAGAGGAGCCGCTTTTGTTATACCTCTAAGATACTTACGTAAGGCATCAATTTTCAGGCTTTTCAATTTTTAGGTCTTAGTGTTCTGCGCTCCTAGTTTCTCTAAAATTTAACCCTAATGCTCTTCTCATCTCAGGATACGGGCTGTATTATGCAAAAGCCTTGCCAAAATGCGTCCTGCGTCAAGGCGTAATTTTACAGTCAAACAGGATTTCTGATCTAACTCCAGAGTATCCAATAATACCCAGAACAAATAACTAGATCTGGTGATCGAAATCACTGAGAGTTTAAAGCTTTGACTAAGTTGGGTAGTTTCTACGATGGTTTAAGGCAGGTGATACTTTAAGAGAACCTTTCGCGTTATACGTGATTCCACTTAATCCTGGATTTAAATCAGTACTTCTACTCCGAGACCGCCTATCCCGTGCGGGCGTGAAGCGAGATCGATCGCCAGGCTTGCAGGAGTATGATATCTGCTAATTCGGTGATGTTTCAGATATGGTGTTTACTTTACTAATCCCCAAGCAAACTTATCCAGCATGGCTTGTCAGGTTCCGTTGAGGCAATTAATCGAAATTCTAGGGGCTAACCCTGTCAATTTAGCTCCGGAGTTGCTGTCGCAGAGGGCGATCGGCATTGTGACCGACAGCCGCAGCATTCATCCGGGTGAAGTGTTTCTAGCGCTCCGAGGCGATCGCTTTGATGGACATGGATTTGTGGCTGGAGCCATGCAGCAAGGGGCGCTGGCCGCTATTGTAGACAACCCTGCTGCCCTATCCGAATATCCTTTGCTACAGGTTCAAGACACGCTGCAAGCTTACCAGATGATTGCTCGTTGGTGGCGCGATCAGTTCAAAATTCCGGTGATTGCCATTACTGGCTCGGTAGGCAAGACGACCACTAAAGAGCTAGTTGCCGCAGTGTTGCATACCCAAGGGGCTGTGCTGAAAACCCAGGCCAACTACAACAATGAAATTGGGGTGCCCAAAACCTTGCTAGAGCTGGAACATAAGCACAAGTTTGCCGTGATTGAAATGGGCATGCGGGCTGCTGGCGAAATTGCTCTGCTGACGCAGATTGCCCGTCCTGACATTGCTTTGATTACTAACGTGGGGACAGCCCATATTGGCAGGCTGGGATCGGAGCAGGCGATCGCCAACGCCAAATGCGAGATGCTGCAACAGCTTCAGCCTACAGGCATAGCTATCCTCAACCATGATAACGATCGCCTAATTCGTACTGCCGCAGGAGTCTGGCAGGGCAGAACCCTGACCTATGGCCTAGAGGGAGGGGATCTGCGAGGAGACCTGGTGGATGCCTCCACGCTGCGCGTAGGTGGCATGGACTTTGTGCTGCCGCTGCCCGGTCGGCATAATGCCCTCAACTATTTGGCAGCCCTGGCAGTGGCCAAAGCGTTGCAGCTCGATTGGACTGGGTTGACGCAGGGTTTGTCAGTCGAAATGCCTCAAGGGCGATCGCGTCGGCTAGAGTTACCCAACGATATTGTGGTTCTAGACGAAACCTATAATGCAGGTCTGGAGTCGATGATTGCCTCGTTACACCTCTTGGCTGAAACGCCTGGTAAGCGCCACATCGCAGTTTTAGGCACTATGAAAGAGCTAGGCGATCGCTCTCCAGAGTTTCATCAGCAGGTGGGCGCACTGGCGCAACAGCTCAATTTAGATGCGCTGCTCATTTTGGCGGATGCTGCTGAGAGTCAGGCTATGGCTGTGGGCGCGGGCACCTTGCCTACGGAACAGTTTTCTAGCCCTGCCGATGTGGTAGCACGCTTGCGAGAGCAGGTACAGTCCGGCGATCGCATTTTGTTTAAGGCTTCGCGGGCAGTCGGGCTAGACCGAGTGGTGGCGGAATTTGTGAAACCAGTTTGTGAAACCTAACCCGCCGGAGGATTGAGGTAGAGAAATGCCTGAACCTCAGCAGCTGAAGGCTGAGCGGCGATCGCTCCGGAGCGGGTCGTGGTGAGTGAGCCAACCGCACTGGCATAGGAGACGATTTGCTGGGCGCTTGCCGGATCGCTGAGTGCCGAGATTCCTTGCTGACAGAGCTGATGGACAAACCCGGCAACAAATCCATCTCCAGCGCCTGTTGTATCTTCGACTTCTACCGGAAAAGCAGCAACACTGCCTTTGTGATCTTGCAAATAGTAGCTACAACCTTGCTCTCCAGCCGTGATTAGCACGCCTGTATTTACGGACTGGATGTTTAAAGTCTGGGCGATCACGCCAGCCTCGTCAGTACCAAACAGCCATGCGGCCTCTTCGATCGACAGCTTAAGAAAATCGGCTTGCTGCACAAAATCTAAAATAATCGGTTTGGCCAAGGCTGGCTCTGACCAAAACATCGGTCGCCAGTTGACATCAATGACGACTTTAAGACCCTGCTGCTTAGCAAGAGCGAGGGCATGGGCGATCGCTGCTGCGGTGTCGGTATAGGCTAAGCCCAATGTACCCAACACTAAAAAATCGGCAGTGGCAAAGAGCGCTTCAGGCATCAGCGCTGCCTGAAGAAAAGCATCGGCAAATTCTGTGGCTTGACGTCCGCCAAAGCCTGCAAACTGCCGATCGCCCTGCTCATTGCGCAAGACTTCCACCTTGCGGGTGGGATGAAGGGCATGGCGCTGCACCCCACGCTGATCGACCCCTATGATTTGCAGCAGCTCCACCAAATGTTCTCCAGCCGTATCTTCCCCAATACAGCCGATGAAGCCTGCGGCAGTCCCTAGCTTGGTTAGGGCACAGGCAACATTGGCAGGTGCCCCACCTGCGTAGGGTGTCCAAGACTGCACCTGAGCCACAGATGCGGCAGGCTGGTCGGCCAAGCAATCCCAGAGGATTTCGCCAAGGCAAAGAACGCGAGGATCGGTCATATGCAATCGGGGTCTTTGGGGTATCTACAGAGGGGGCAGTGCTAGAAAGCGCGTATCTCAGAGCGCTACCCCCTAAAAGATACCTAATCGATCGCTTCTTGGAGCTGTAGGGCAATGCGATCGCCAAATTCTGGATCAAGGTTAGCTAGGCTTAAGAGCTGCATATATTCTTGCAGCGTTAACCCTTCCGACTCAATCAGGCTGAGCGCTTCGGCCTCAATATCCTGCTGAATTCGCAGCGATTCTGCATCCGTCTCTGCACCCTGAAGCTCGCCCTCCCGCTGTTCAATTAAATTGACAACATGCAGATAAGCGCGGATAAATTGACTCACTTTCTCTGGCGAAATGGCATCTGTATCTAACCCCGAATGGTTAAGCGTCGGCTTTGTCACTTCAGCTTCAGGATCGGCGGGTGCCTCAGCCCAGCTTGCCAAGGGCTGACTCAGCCACAGCCCGAGCAGGATGAGGATAAGGGCTGCCAGTTTGCTCAAGGTTTGGAACGTTGAGTGGAAAGAGCGGTGGGGTTGCGATCGCAGCATAGTTGAGGAAGAGATGGGAAAGATAGGGTTGAAAGGGAATTGACGGGTGCATCTCGTCGTTAGGGAAGAGTGGGATGATGGGAGAACGAACAAGGGCGATCGCATCATCCCACTCTCCCGCTCTCGTAACATTTAGAGACTCCCCCAACTGCTAGATGCGCCTGGGATTGGCTCTGAATTATGCCCTTCTGTCCCTCTCTAGATCATAAATAGCTTTCTCCCAACACCACTGTTCGGTACGGTCAGGATGAGTCGCTCTCAAGTTTGACACTAGCCGAATTGCAACTTTCTCATTACCGTTCACCAGCCTCAAAAGTTTGCGGCGCGATGCGGGACTGGCTGAACCTAGAGATCTGGGCGATCGCCCAGATCTAGAGCGGGTCTGAACTGAGCCTCTGCGCGGCCGAGCCTGCTGTGCGAACTGCCGCAACAGCAGATAAATACAGAACACAATAATGACAGCCAAAATCGTTGGCAACAGAGCAAGAGTACTCATAGAGAAATCTAGCAAAGAAATCTAGTGAGGTCGTTGCCTAAATCCTAGCGAAAACCTTGTCCGATCTGCTTTTAGGAGGGCTTGCCCAAGAACTGCACGAGCGGTTGAAAAATAGGCACGAGTTCAGCCCGACTCGCCACCAGCGTTGGGTAAGAGCGACTGCCATAGTTTTCTCCCACCTGGAGCGGAAAGATCGGGTTGTGTTCTAGGGCAACCCAAGCTCCACCCGCAGCTTGAACGATCGCCCAAACTGCGGCAATATCCCAGATTTTTGGGGTTGCCTCTACGCCGCCTAGAGAGATTCCGGCTGCTACGGTGAGCAGATTGTAGGTGGCTACGCCCAGCATACGAATCTTGCAGGGAAAAGGCTTTTGCAAGACTGCCGTGCTGCGGGCACAGACATTAAACACCTGGTTGCCAGAGGGTGGCTCCGCACGGGTTGCAATCGGCTGATGATTGAGAAACGCACCCGTGGGGATGTCTAGAGCCGATGTCCCTGGCCAAAACCCGTGAAACGATTGCTTTAAGGGTGGCAAATGCACATAGCCAAAAACTGGCGTGCCCTGGTAAAGCAGCCCCAGAGAAATGCCCCAGAGCGGTAAGCCTCGGGCAAAGTTGGTAGTGCCATCGATCGGATCAATCACCCAGCACCAATCGGTTTCTGGAAAAATATGTGTGGCTTCTTCACTCAAAACGCCGTGATGGGGAAAGGCTTGGGCGATCGCTGCTCTCAGCGCTGCATCGGCCCACTGATCAGAGGATGTGACGAGGCTGCCGTCACTTTTTTCGGTGGCCTGGACTTGTCCGGGCATTTGTCCGGGCGTCTGTCCCAGCGTTTGCCCAAAGTCTTTGAGGAGCTGCTGGCCGACGCGATCGGTCGTGGTTTCAGCAAAGGCAAGAATTTCTGTCCAGTCCATGTTTAATCTATCTCAGCTTCTAAAACGGCGACGATCGCCTGTTTTGCACTGGTGCGAAACTCTTGAACATTGACCTGACGCAGGCACCAAACTGCAAACAGCATGGCGACACCCTGCATCACAAAGACTAGACCGTAGGACAAGACCGGATCGGAAAACAGCCGCTTGCCTAAATCGATTAAGATCCCCCCTGAAACGGTTGCAATGCCTCTGGCAAATGCCTGTGCCAATCCCCATGCGCCTATGAACGTTCCTGCTGTGGCCGCAGCCGTTAGATCGAGCATCAGGCTCAGTGCTCCGGTGGTGACAATGCCTGACGCCAGACCAAACACAAGCAGCGCCAGCTTTAGCCCAACCTGGCTATGGGTAAACCCGATGCCGATTACTCCGACCAGCGAGGCCACCACTAAAAGTCCGCCGAGCTTTGCGGTATTGCGCTTGCCGATGCGAGGGGTCAGCAGAAAGCCAGAAATCAGTAGCCCTATGAGGGTACCCGTCCCCCAAAAGGCGTTAAGACTGGCTGTTGCCCCAATTTCCATCGCAAACACATCACCGCCATAGTTTTCTAGAACCGGATCTTGCATAAACAGCCCAATCGTCATCAGCGCTAGAAAGGTGAAGAACAGGCGCGTCTGGCGGCTAGCCGTCAAAATTTGCCAGGCGCGTCCTAGCCCGATTCGAGGCTCAGGAGATCCCGCAGGAGCCGATGCCGTCTCTGCCTGGAGCGCAGCCAGCCGTAAGGCATAGCGAGAATATTTTTTCTCAATGCCCCAGGTGGCTAAAAATGCCAACACTAAAACCACAATGGGAACGATCGCAAACAAACGGTTAATGGAAGCTTGCAGCTCAGCGATCGGTGCATTCAACGTCAATTTTTTCAGCAACACACCAATGGTAATGGCTCCAACGATCGTGCCACCAATCAGCATTGACCAGTCCATGCCTACCAGCTTCGATCGATTGTCTTCATCCGACACATCTACCAAAAGTGTCGTAAAAGGGGTAGAACAAGCGCTAACCGCCAAACCGTAGAGCGCAAAGATGAGTGCCAGCAACCCTGTCCAAAGGTAGGTCGGGGTTGTCCAGCCTACGGTGCTTAGGCTGTCGCCTACTCGCCACATGACCTGAACTGAGACGGCTGCCAAAAGCGCCAAACAGAATGCACCAACCCAAACATAGCCCGTGCGGTGATAGCCCCACAGCCTTTTAGTATCAGACAGTTGTCCGAACCAGACCCGTGCCGGAGCCACAAAGAGCGTTAGCGCCAAGATGATGCCGCCGATCGTTCCGGGAACGCCTAGCTCTCGAATCAGCACCCGGTTTAGCACACCAAACATGAGCACTGACATCATGCCCAGTGCGATTTGAAATAGCCCCAGTCGAAACATCGTAAATAAGGTGATGCGGGGCAGTGCTCCAGTCTCTTCAGGTTCGAGCCTGTAGGAATTGGAGGAGTTACTGGTTGCCATAGGTGTTTACGTGAAGCTCTTTTACTTTGCTTTAAGCGTTTTTACTTTAAGCATAAAGCTGTGGGCAGCAAAAGTGCGCATCATTTATTTGCTGAGCCTCAACAGCAACTCTCAGTCTGAAAATTTAATGGGTATTGGCTGGGATATGTAGCTCTAGCCCGTCAAGTACAAAGGTGAGCAAATGATCCCAACTGTCAAAATAGAGATAGCGAGTTAACGCCCGCAAGTCACCGAAGAAGGTTTTGCGAGTGAGCATAAGGCGGGTAAAAAATATGCGCGCAGTAGGCGTCAGTAGACGGATAATGACTCCTGAGGCAACCGCTAATACTCAATCCCCGTACCTCGATGAAGCCAATATCCCTGCGACCTGCCAACATTCCCTTACCCTACTTTGATTTTTTGCTAGAGCAACTCAATCGGGGTGAGCCAATGGTACAGCAAGCCTTTGGTCGCCATGTGCATTGGGGATATTGGCCGTATCCCAAGCAGGCCGATGGCTCAGTCGAGGATTTTGCGATCGCCTCTGAACGTCTTTGCCAACGGGTCATTGCCGCAGCAGGAGTCAAGGAAGGCGATCGCGTGTTGGATGTCGGCTGTGGCTTTGGCGGCACGATCGCAAGCCTCAACGAACAGTTTCATACCGTTAACCTGACGGGACTCAACATCGACTCTCGCCAACTCGCCAGAGCACGCCAAACGATAAAGCCCCTCAATCAGAACCAAATTGAATTTGTTGAAGCAGATGCCTGCCAGATGCCGTTTGCTGATGCGTCAATAGATGTGGTGTTGGCCGTGGAGTGCATTTTTCACTTTCCCAGTCGAGTCGCCTTTTTCCAAGAAGCGCGCCGTGTCCTGCGACCAGGTGGACGTTTGGGTCTTTGTGATTTTGTGTCTACCCCTTTCTTTCAAACGTTCCAAAATGTCACTGCCCAACTTGGGGTAAAGCTGGCAAATCCAGTTTATGGACGGGTAGACAGTTCCTTTACCCTGGCTGACTACAAGACCTTAGCCTGTGAAACTGGCTTTTCTCTGAGGTTGCAAGAAGACATCACGCGCAACACGCTGCCCACCTACCCGGTTGTGTGTCATGTGTTTGAGCAGATGAATTATTCTAAAGCAGTTAAAGCGACTGCGACAGCGGGGTTGCTCAGTCGGCTCGGTCTGTTGCGCTACCAGATCCTCAGCTTTGCGATTTAGAAATAAAACGGTGATCTACCCCTGCAATTCTCAGCGACCATAATTCTCAGCAACTATAAAAACAGGAAACACTTGCTCTAGTTCTACCAGGTCGAGCAAATTTCCCTGCACGCTCAACGATTCTGGCTCTCTTAGATGCCCTTAACGCAAATTAATTTGCGATCCTTACAATACTGACATTCCAGGTGCTTGAACCGCTTTTTCCTATACTGAGAATTGCTTGTGCCTCAAGCTCTTGTTGCTGCTGTCGGCTTATTTATGTTACCCTTGGCTGTCTGGGCTAGTGGCGAAGTGGTCTAACGCTTCGGTCTGCAAAACCGACATTCCCCGGTTCAAATCCGGGCTAGCCCTTGTGATGTCGATGAATTACTCGCTATCTCTAGTGAACTCTAGCCGATAGCGATAGAGCGCCACAGGATGCGGCTCACCCAAAAAGCTGCCGTTGGGAATTGTCTTGAAATAGTTGGGGTCTTGAGGAGAAAGGTAAATAGCTGTTACCTGATCGGCCTCGATCGCCGCTCCAGCGTCAAGCTCAGCAGCATGGTGCGAATAGGCCGTAGTATTTTCCACTTCATTAAAGTAAATTTGCGGCGTGCCGCGAAACTCTTGCTGAAACACCTCGGTGGTAATGAAGCGATCGCTCGTGGGCGCTTCTACTGCTCTGCCAATCACCGTAGAAACCAACTGACGTTCGCTAAAGAGCGCATCGGGCGAATCGCCGCGCAGCAGCGTAATTTGGCGATTAGGATTGTTGGGGTCAACTTTCACCGCCAGAATGGCGCGATCGCCTAGATAGGCTTTTGCCAAACTCATGCCGTTAAAGGCGCGATCGGACACAATTTGCTTCTCTCCACGATTGAGCACCAGAGCAAAAAGGGCATTCAGAGCATCTATCCCTTTGGCTTCTGCCTCAACAAAGCGAACTTTGAAGGCGATCGGCTGGTTCAAAAATTGACGGTTGCTCTCGAACCCAGGCGTAGTGATGTCGGGCGCTAACGGAGCCGTCATGTCTAGCAGCGTCGTAGTGACTGTCCAGTTCCCCTGAAACCATTCAGGATAAACCAAGTCTCCGCGGGAGGGCTGCACCGGGGGCTTG
Organism: Oscillatoriophycideae cyanobacterium NC_groundwater_1537_Pr4_S-0.65um_50_18; assembly: GCA_016208305.1. Classification (GTDB taxonomy): domain Bacteria; phylum Cyanobacteriota; class Cyanobacteriia; order Elainellales; family Elainellaceae; genus Drouetiella. The sequence goes on from JACQYI010000033.1 coordinate 89,232, forward strand.
CCTTGCCAGTTGGGATATTGGGCTAAGCGGGAGGCTAAGGGAGAGGTATCTTGAAGGCTGATTTCACCGATTTCGCCCATTTCGCCCATTTGATAAAGGCCGAGAAAATCAGCCTGGGCAACGCCACTACAAAATAGCCACAGCGCTACCAAACTTGTTATCCAAACGATGCGCCATGTCCATTTCATAGGGAGTTCTTTTTGAGCCAAAAATTCAGAAATTAAGTCTCTACTTTAAGCAAAATCGCAAATATCGTGAGGCGCTATGGTTCCATTAGAACATTCATCTAATATTCACTCAAGTCAGCGAATATTAGATGAATTCTGTGGGGCGATCGCCTTTCTCTTCTTAGCAGCCCATTAATTTATAGCGGTTTTGGTGTTTTTCACCATAATTTATGGTACAATTTACCAATATACAGCAGTGAAGCAAAACCCTGTGCAGAAAACCTCTGTGCAGCAGGCTCTAGATGTCTGGCTGAAGCCACAGGGCTTTACCCGTAACACTTAGTGAGCTTGCCAAAAACCTAATCTTTGCCGATCCCCACAATCCTTAAATGGGAGACAATCTCCATGAATGCTTCGACCCAGAACGCTTCGACCCCAAATACTTCGACCCAACTTCCCACGCCAGCCCATTTTAATCCGTTAACCGTGGGCGAAGTTTGGCCTGTTCCTTACCAAAGTCGAGCCGCTGAAGCCAAAATTTGGGCGCAACAGCACCATATTTCACCGGCAGCTCAAGACAAAACGCGTGTGTGCCTACTGGCGATCGATGTCCAGAACACTTTCTGTATTCCAGGATTTGAGCTGTTTGTGGCAGGGCGATCGGGCAAGGGAGCCGTAGAAGATAATGAGCGGCTCTGTGCATTCATCTACCGCAACTTGGGGGTGATTAGCGAAATTGTCTTGACGATGGATACGCATACGGCAGCGCAAATCTTTCATCCAGTGTTTTGGGTCAACGCGGCTGGGCAGCATCCGCCTGCTATGACAATGATTCATCTAGCCGATGTGGAGCAAGGCATCTGGCGAGCCAATCCAGCAGTGAGCCTAGAACAGCACAGCGCCGATCGCCTGCAAGCCTATGCGCTGCACTATGTGCGTCAGCTCGATGCAGCAGGCAAATATCCGCTGACGATCTGGCCTTATCACTCCATGCTGGGGGGCATTGGTCATGCGATCGTTTCTGCCGTCGAAGAAGCCTGTTTCTTTCACAATATGGCGCGCAGTAGCCAGACCCGGTTTGAAATTAAGGGCAATAATCCCCTAACAGAAAACTATTCGGTGCTGAAGCCCGAAGTTTTGGAAGATGAAAAGCAAGGGGCGATCGCCCGCAAAAACACGGCCTTGATTCAAACCCTGCTCAGCTTCGATGTTGTCTTGATTGCCGGGCAAGCTAAAAGCCACTGCGTTGCCTGGACGATCGATGATTTGCTGACGGATATTCAGGCGATCGATCCGAGCCTAGCTCAAAAAATTTATCTGTTAGAGGACTGTTCCTCTGCTGTCGTCGTTCCGGGCGTTGTGGATTTCACTGATCCCGCCGATCAGGCATATCAACGCTTTGCCGATGCAGGAATGCAGGTGGTGAAATCAACAGACTGGACTCTCTAACGGAACTCCCTAATTGGCTTAAAATCGGGTTTCAAACTCTAGCACTGCCCGACTATCGCCCTCAAGGTTGGTCGAACCCCGCAGCAAAAGCTCGTCGTTAATTCGATAGCGAATGCTGTAGCGGGTAGGTTCGGCGGCAGTCAGCAATTGCAAGACAGACACCGAGAGGTTATCTGTGATGTCATAGCCAAGTTCGGCAGCCAGAGCCAACGTCGAAGAACGAGCATTTTCGGAAGAAACGCTGGTAGGAAAGAGGCGAAAGTCTGTTAGTCCGGTGGCATCGCTGATCAGGTTTTGCAGCCCCGTCAACAGTGTCGATCCGGCTACGCTCGCGAGTGCCAGCGTGGGATTGTCGGCTGCCTGCCCAATGCCGCCCAGAAAATTACCGCCAATCAGAGCCACAATTTCCGATTCGGTGCGGCTGGGGCTGCTAGACAGCTCTAAGTTGTTATAGATTTGGCTGGCAGGGCCATTAACGCTGGCCTGGACTCGGATAGTTTGCAGAGAGCCAAAATCGGTCGATGGCGAGGTTGTGTTATCTGCCAGCTCTGCTACACCAAACGGCGAGGTGCTGTTAGCCACAGGCGGACGCACCACCTCAGGTACGGAGGTAATTAAACGGACATCGATATAGGGATCTAGCCCGCGAGTGGGCGAAAACACAGCGCGGTTGTCGTATTCTCGCAGCAGGTCAAACTGGGTAGCAAACAGGTTGACCTGTCCCTGCTTCAGGTAAATTGTGCCATTAGGGCTAATGTCATCAAAAGTCTCGTTAAGGGTGCCATTAATCAGCAGATCTCCCGTCGCGACAAAGCTCAGGATGGGGTCGCTGGTGACGCGCATCCGGTTGCCCAGGCTCACCTGCAAATCGTTGAACTGGGGTGGCGTGAAAAAGCCGGGGGTTTGTGGAGCGGCGGCAGCTTGTGCCACAGGCGAACTGCTGTCGTTGTTGGGCAAGATGATTCGCCCATTGCTCAGGGTGATTTCTCCTCCCACTTGAGGCGCTAGCGCCGTTCCAATGACCAAAATATTGCCATCTACGCCGCCTTCAAAGCGGTCTTTTAGGTTGAGAGCAATTTCGTCAAGGGTGACAATTAAAGGTTTAGCGACATCTGGATCGTTGGTTGCCAGGGGCGAAATAATGGGCAACGTACCTCGAGCTACAACCTGTCCCTTGCTGAACTGCCCCTGAAGATTTTGAACCTGGATGCGATCGTTATTAAATAAAATATTGCCATTTACATTGGTCAAATCTTCAGGCAGCGCCTTGGCCGAGAAGATGCCGTCTTTAAAGGTCGCCTTGCCGGAGGCATTTAAGCGAATGGGGCTAGAGAGTGCCGGATCAAACGTGCCTCGAACTTGTACCTGAACATCTCCCTCGCCGCCTTTCCAGGCGACTAAATCAGTAAACAGGCTCAGCAGGGCAATGCCGTTGTTGCGAATATCAACATCCAGGCTCAGATCCGTATTGTTGGGCTTAACCGACATAAACGGAAAGGCGTAAGGGACGCTGCCATTGAGCTGAAAAGCATTCACCTGATCGCCAATCACCTTGCCATCAAAGTCGAGCCGCGCATTGGCATAGCCAAACAGGCTTCTTAAAGGCGGCACCGTCTGATTGTTGACCGTTGCCTCAGCCAAAACGAGTTCTCCGGTCACCTGAGGATTGCCCACGCTACCCGCCACAGAGACATTGGCATTGAGTTTGCCGTCGATCGCCACAGGCAGCTTAAACAAGTCACGTAGAGCAGCCACCGGAATGTTTTGCGCCAAGAGCTGACCCGACTGCTGCTCACCCCCCAGCGTGCCAGAAAAGTTGAGGAAGGAGTCGTCGGTCTGCAAGCGCAGCGGCAGCAGGGTCAAAATCCCATTTTCTAGCCCTCCTGAGGCCACCACCTGGTTGACCTGGTATTGCCCCCATTGCCAGTCTTGTCCGTTGAGTTCAAAGCCCAGGGTTGCTCCTGTCTTGGGCGAAAAGGCAATATTGATGTCTCCGGTAAAGACGCCTCTTAGATCGGCCAGATCGGGCAAGAAAGCTTGATCTTCCCGTCGGGCAATTTGTTGATCGCGCAAGGCGGTGATTTCAGAATAGCGACGGAGCTGATTCAGCAGGCTCAGGTTGTCGGTACTCAAAGAAGTCGGCAACACATCGATCGCGGAGGCAAAGCTAGGAGAGCCAATGCCCCGTCCCAGATCTGCCAGCTCAAAAATTTGCAGTGCCGTCAAGATATCTTCGACTCTGCCCGAATCGGCGGTGACTTTGCCTTGGAGCTGCGGATCGGCTCCGGGGCTAAAGCTGCCCGACAGCAGATAGCGACTGTTGCCCTGGCGCAGTTCTCCCTCATCTAAAACGCCAATGCCCTGAACGTAGCGAAAGCGCCCCGTGAAGGAGTCGGCTCTGATGTAGCCCAGTGCTGGATTAGCGATCGCCACTTCTCCCACCACATCGGGCTGCGCCAAATTGGCTATGTTGATGTTGAAATTGCCGTTGACGGTACCCGTGACTCGCCCCAGCCCATAGTCGGCAGCCGGAGACAGATTGAGAATGGCGATCGGAAAATTTTGCAGGTCAGCCACAAGACGATCGCCATTGCCTTTGCCCTGCGCGATCGCCTCACCCTGCTGCACAAAGAAAGCGATCGGGCGATTGCGGCTGTCTAGCTGTAAGCCAATGCGGTCTTGCACTCCGGCTACATTCAAATTCAGCGATCGATTGGTAATGTACTCAAGATCGCCATTCAAGCTGGGTTCAAAAGCAGTGTCATTCACCACGAGGCCATCGACACCCACCCGTCCGGCGATCGTCAACGCCTCTAGTGCCCCGGTCAGCCGTCCGTTAAAGTCTGTGGTTCCGGCCACCTGAATCTGCTGGGGAATCGGGATGGGCAGTCGATTAATGTCATAGCCCCGCAAATTGACGTTCAGATCCAGACTGGTGAGCGTGGGCGTTCCCTCTAGCGAGGCAAACACAAATCCGTTAGCGTCAAATCCGGGTGCAGAAGCCTGCTGAATTTGCAGGCGATCGCCCAGCCATTTGACTGAAGCCGTCAGCGGATCGGTAATCAGCGAAATGCCCTGCGACAAGCGCACCTGGCCTTCTGCCTGAATGGCCGCTGGGCTGAAGTTATCTAGACTGCCGCCCAAGACAAAATTGCCGCTCAGTAACCCCCGCAGATCGGCAGAAAACTGGCTGAGTTCAATGCCGGAGGTATCCAAATCAGCATTCCAGCGATTTTGGGCGATCGCCCCATTGCCCCGAACAATGCCCCCGGCCACCAACAGCAGCGTGTCTTGAAACCGAATCGCGTTTCCGGCACTCGCCACCGTACCCCGCCCTGGGTAGGTACCCTCCGGAGCTTCCCACCGGGTGATCGTCTGCACATTGTCAAATGAACCAAAGACTTGAGAGGTAGCGTTGACGTTGCCGAGGGTAATGTTGCCCAGATTGGCACCATAGGCTCTGGCAATGGAATCAGCAGGCAACCCCTGAGCGTCTAAATCAAAAGCTAACCCCCCCCGATCGCCCAGTTTTACCTCCCCTTTGCCCGTCAGTAGCCCACCCGCTTCAGGAACAGCCCGAAACTCGCTGATAAAAATGGACTGTAGCGTGGCATTAAATTGCGCCCGCGCAGAGTTGAATGCCACTTTGTCGATCTGGACAGGTTGGGTATTTTCGACCACTCCAACAATGAGAGGACTATCGGTGCGGCCTTTGACCGTGGCATTGGCGCGAAAGGTTCCGGCTAGAGCGATCGGTAAAGTTTGTGGATCAACGTCGAGCGTTTTCAGCACATCTGCAATGCGGGTAGGCTGCACCTGTGCTGTCAGGTCATAGCCCTTTTGCGTGTTCAAACTGCCGCCTACTTGGACATTAACCTCGCCATAGCGACCCCGCAGATCCTGCATGGCAATTTGCTGTCCCTGAAAGCGCAAACCGCCATAAACCTTGCTGATCAGTTTGGGTACCCCCTCTGCTACGGCAGTGACGTTTTGCAGTCTCACAGTGCCCTCTAGACCCAAAGGCTGGTTGTCGGGAGGAAACAGCACCGTCAAGTCGGCATCTAGCAACCCGGCCTTAAGTTGCAGCGGCAGCGGAATCAATAGGCCAATATCTGCCGCTAAAAGATCGTTACCCTTAGTCTCAAGCGTTACCTCAGGGAGCCGCAGATCGGCTTTGCCAGACAGCTCCAGGCTGCCCCCCGTTTCAGGCTGCGCCTTTGCCTCGAAAGTAATCAGCTGGTTGTCTTCTCGGAAGGTGGCTGAGCCATTCACGTCCTGGAAGGTGAGGAGCGGCTTAATCCGGGCTTTCTCAGTAGAGGAGCTGTTCTGGGAGGTGGGTGAGGGCGCGTTAGCAGGTTGGTCTGAAACGATCGCTGACTGCTCCACCTCTTTGCCATAGGGAGCTAGCTTGAGCACTGCATTCTGCACCTGCAGCGTGTCTAGCTTGAGCTTAACTAGATCATCGGTCGGCGGCTGCTCTTTGAGCTTTGTCGTGATCCACTGTCCCTCTTTGTCTTGGTCAATATAGGCGGTTGGGTTAACCAGCGTGACGTTAAGGTTGAGCGATCGATCCCATAGCACTTCCCACGGGTTGAAATTGACAAGAACCGATTCTACCTGGGCTTCGTCTGCATCGCTGGCGGTGGGCGGCAGGCTAGAAGCACCAAACTTTAGGCTAGTGAGGGTGATCTGCTCAAGCTGACCCACATTCACAGGGCGATTGAGCAAATCGCTCAAGCTACTGGAAACTTGTGGAGCCAGGTCATTTTTGACGTAGCGCCAGGCCCACCAACCGCCCGCAGCAGCACTTACCAAGACAGCCCCGCCTAGAGCAGTACTTACCCACAGCCAAATTCGCCGATTGCCAAGGCGAGGGTTTGGCTGACGTTCCGGCTGTTGCTCTGGCTGCTGTTCTGGCTGCTGCTCTGGCTGATTGTCCGAATGGGGAGAATTCGTCATGACCTCATACCTTCATCCAATAGCCTTCTCTTGAGGACAGCCTGGTTTTGCAGACAGCCTGATCTTTAGCGTGACGTTATGCCCCACCTAAAGGATTCCAGCGCGCCCCTAACAGAATATACCTTATCCCCTCGATCCCCATTCCCCAGTAGGATAGACAAGACGCTATTTTCTCAACGTCCCATGCGCGTGTTCGTTTTGTTATTTAATGCCCGTACTGAGAATGAGGGAATCCATACGCTGAAGATGGACGATCGCAACGTTGTGCTGATGTTTGAGTCAGAAGACGATGCGATTCGCTACGGCGTGCTGTTAGAGGCTCAAGACTTTTCTAACCCCACCGTAGAAGCTTTTGAAACCGAAGAGATTGAAGAGTTTTGCAACAGTGCCAACTATGAATGCAAGCTCGTGCCTGAAGGCATGCTGGCGGTTCCGCCTGAGACCAATGTTGAAGAACTAGATTGGAGTCCAGAGGGACAGCGATCGACTGATAGGAGCAGCCCCGATCCTGCCAACGAGACAAACGAAATGCCGCTTTCAGAGTTAGAACGGCTGCGGCGAAGGTTTGAAGGGCTTCTGTGAGGCACCTGTATTGCGAGGGTATGGATCTCAACGAAGAGCAAACAGAATGACACCAGATTTTGTCGAAAGGGGGCATCTCCTCACAGAGCAGGCAAACCCCAATAGCCAGACGCTTGACCAGATGACGGCCTTGGAAATCGTCGATTTGTTTAACCGCGAAGATGCCCAGACGATCGCGGCTATTGCGGCAGCGCGAGTCGAATTGGCGGAGGCGATCGATCGGACGGCAAAGGCACTTCATCAGGGCGGGCGGCTGTTTTACATTGGGGCAGGCACTAGCGGTCGCTTGGGGGTGCTAGATGCCGCCGAATGCCCACCCACGTTTTGCACCTCGCCAGAGCTAGTGCAGGGCATCATTGCCGGAGGGGCAGAGGCGCTCGTTCGTAGCTCAGAAGGTTTGGAAGATCGCCCAGAAGATGGCTCTGAGGCGATCGCCCAACGCCAAGTCACCGATCGAGATGTGGTGGTCGGCATCACGGCTGGAGGCACGACACCCTATGTGCAGGGCGCATTACGGACTGCCCGTCAGCGGGGAGCTACAACAATACTCATAGCCTGTGTGCCACGCCATCAGGTCAGCTTAGATACAGTAGATATTGACATTCGCCTGCTGGTAGGTGCCGAAGTGTTGGCAGGCTCCACGCGCCTCAAGGCCGGGACTGCAACCAAGCTGGCGCTCAACATTCTCTCGACAGGCGTGATGGTAAAGCTGGGCAAAGTCTATGGCAATCGCATGGTAGATGTAGCCGTCACCAATACCAAGCTGCATGATCGGGCTTTGCGGATTCTTCAAGATCTGACTGATCTGAGCCGAGAACAGGCGATCGTCCTCCTAGAGCAGAGCGATCGTCAGGTCAAGCTAGCCTTGCTAATGCACTGGACAGGGTTAGATCGGCTGGAGAGCGATCGGCTTTTGGCACAGCATCAGGGAGATCTGCGACAGGCCATTCAGACCTTTAAGACGGCCTCGTGAGACATTTCAATACTGCACTTAATCTGGCAACTATCTTTTCTTAACCCGGCATAGCGCTTTTGATTAAGCCCCCTTAACCTGAGCTGGATACGCTGATACTCGACGCAGATTGCGTGTTCAAGAAAAGCGTCGGGAGTATTTGTATGGTGTCAAACGGAGTGCGTTCCCAGTTCAAGCGCTGGAAGTTCGGTAGTTGGAAAGCTTTTTTAGCCTTGGTCGTTGCAACTGCGGCACTTGTTCTCTCTGCGCCTGCGGTTTTTTCCCAGAGCAGCGATATCAAGATTGATGGATCAAGTACGGTTTACCCCATCAGCGAAGCCGTTGCAGAAGAATTTCAGAAGCAAAACCCCAATGCTAGGGTAACGGTCGGTATTTCTGGTACAGGCGGTGGCTTTAAGAGGTTCTGCGCTGGAGAAACCGATATCTCTAACGCCTCACGCCCCATCAAAGCTGAGGAAATTGAAGCTTGTAAGGCCAGCGGAACCGAGTATATTGAGTTGCCTATTGCCTATGATGCCCTCACAGTTGTGGTCAATCCTGGCAACACCTGGGTCAATAGCATCACAACAGCTGAGCTAAAGAAGATTTGGGAACCGGGTGCTACAGGCACAGTGACTAAGTGGAACCAAGTTCGCTCTAATTGGCCAGATGCGCCCCTCAATCTCTATGGCCCTGGGACAGACTCAGGCACTTTTGACTACTTTACTGAAGCCATCAACGGCAAGTCTCAGGCTAGCCGCACTGACTTTACCGCTAGTGAAGATGACAACGTTTTGGTGCAGGGTGTAGCGAGCGATCGCAATGCTTTAGGATACTTTGGTCTTGCCTACTACGAAGAGAACCAGCAGCGCCTGAAGGCCGTTCCTATTGATCACGGTCGGGGTGCCGTTGCGCCTACCAGCGCCAATGTAGAGAATGGTACTTACACTCCTCTCTCCCGTCCTTTGCTCATTTACATCAACAAGAAATCTGCCGATCGCCCAGAGGTCAAGCAATTTGTTGATTATTACTTGAGCAACACCCAGTTGGTGACTGAAGTCGGGTACGTGGTTTTGCCAGCTGATGCCTATGTTGCCGTCAAAGCCCATTGGGACGATCGCAAGGTTGGTAGCGTGTTTGCAGGTCGCGATACGGTGGGCGTCAAAATCACCGACATCTTGCAGTTAGAAGCTCAGCTCTAAAGCTCTCTGGCTATGAATGGGAGGGTAGCCGAGGCAATTCATACCTCGGCTACCCCCAATTTTCTCGCTAGGGAAAGAAAATTAAACAGCATTGACTTTTGAAGCGTTGACTTCATGTAGGTTGAGTGGAGCTTTGCGGAACCCAACGCCTGAGACGACGCAACCTACACAGGGTATTTAATCTACTAAAGCCCACAGCCTAAATTATTGCCCCACCTCGTCCTGCCTCTGCTCTCATGGGAACTTCATCAGCTTCAAAGCGCAGCGTTTCGTTTTTTCGAAAACTGCTTTTCCATCCCATGATCGCGATCTCACTCATTCTGCATAGCGCTATTTTGTCTGTGCCGCTGCTGCCATCGCCTCAAGAGACAGAGCCTGAACTGCCGATAGAAAAAGAAAAAAAAATTTCTCTCACGGCATTGCTGCCGCCCAGCATCCCCTCACCTGTTGCTGTTGCGCCCCCCCCACCTGCCTCTGTAGCGCCTCCCTCATCTTCTGTGGCTTCCCTGCCTGCTGCTCCTGCTGCCCCAACTCTCCCCACTGCCCCAACCCCTCCTGTTGCGTCAACGCCTGCGGTTGCATCAACCCCTGTTGTCACGCCGACTCCCTCCGGAGTGCCAACGCCTGCCTCACCGCCAGCGATCGATTTAGGAGGGGGAGGAAGTTCTGGCGTGTGCCCCAACCCTCAGTCTTTTGATGCGCAGCAAATTGGCTATTTCTTTATCGAACCAGACGACCCTGACTCGCCGCCCGTTGCAGGCATTGTTAAAGTTGATTGGAAAACAGTGCCCCCAGATCAGCTGCAAAGCGACTTGCAAGCCTTGGCTGCCGAGCAAAATTGGGAACTTCAGGCGATCGGTGAATTTGGAGGAGAGCGTTTGTTTACGCTCAAAACTCTGCAAGGGCAAGTGGCTCTCTATATCAGCTTGGTGGCTGGCAAAGGCGGTGCTTCTACCCTGCTAGTGACTTGGAGTGGTGATCCCAATCAGCTTCCAGCAGACACAGTTCCGCTGACTCGGTCAGAGGTTTGTCAGTAGGTTGTAGCCTGATATGAGGCTCTCCATAGCTTCTGTGCAGATCCTAAGCGGGATGAGACGCTACAGATAAGCGCTTCCTTGAGACTTGACATGAGCCGCTAGGGGCGATCGCCTCTGGTATTCTCCCTGACTAAGGCTCTGGCTGAGGCTGTCTCCAGCCTGCCCATTGTCTTCTCCAAAGCCCGTTTCTGAGGAGAACAAGTCCTGGAATGTCAGCGGCATATTGGGTTCAGCAGTAGAGTCGCCGGAATTGCCGCCAGAATGAGCCGTTGGATGGCAACCCTTGACTTGAGATTCATCTGAAACACCTTGAAATAAACTGGCGATCGCTTCAAAGTCAGGCGCAATTGGCTCTCGCACGCCTTTCTTGGCTTGAGGTGCTGGCGAGGTGCCATAACTCATAGCGGCTTTGGGCTGGCGTAATTTTGCTAGACTCTTAAGCGCTTTTTGGGCATTACGGGAGCTGCCGGATTGACTAAACAATGCAGCCGCTTTCTCTAAGTCAGTGATGGCTCCTTGGATATTGCGCAACTTTTGCCATGACAGCCCCCGGTAGTAGTGGGCTACGGCAGCATCAGGTGCTAAGTAAGTTGCTTCGCCATAGTCGGCAATCGCATTTTGATGGCGATCCAGCTTTTGCCAGGTCAAACCTCGGTAGAAAAAAGCGATCGCCCAATCTGGTTGAATCTGAATCGCCTGCGTATAGTCAGCAATAGCTCCTTCTAGGTCGCCTTGCTCTGAGCGGACAAAAGCTCGGTTGCAATAGGTGATGGCCTGTTTCGGGTTAATTTGAATCGCTGCTGTCAAGTCAGCAATGGCGTTGGCAAGCTCTCCCATCTCATAATAGGCGCTGCCCCGGTAGCTATAAAGAATGGCAGGCTCAGGGGTACCTTCTGAGCCTTCGAGGGCATAGTCTAAAACATGGGTGTAGTCGGCGATCGCACCTACCCTATCTCCCAGATCATGCCGTGTTGCACCCCGATTCCAATGCGACACTAAATCCTCTGGCTCCAAAACAGGATGCTCAAATCGAGCAATGAGGCGCTGAATAGCCTCCGGATCGCGAGTCCGCAGCTTCAGCTGCACTTCTGAAAGCGCTGTTGTCGTTTTGAGCGCATCTGCAATTCCCAACACTGCAAAGGCTTGATCGGACACCAAAAAACTTTCATGCGTACCCAAAATTTTGAACTGAAAGTTGTCAGGATAAGTGCGCTTAAAGGTGAGCAAATGATGCAAAGTTGATTGAATGGCATCCTGCGGCGTTTCAACACTGGGTTTCCAGCCCCGCTGCATTTTTTTGAGGAGTCGCTCATCATGGCGATCGACCCAGTTACACCAGCCAATGTCTAGCCGTCGCCCCTTCTGTAAAAAAGCTTCTAGCTTTTGCAACATGGGTTCTTCTAAGCCACATTGATTCGCCCAAGGCAAAATCAAGATTAATCGTTTTTCGGTCGTGCTCAACGCTTCTTCCAAAAGGGCACGGCTGCTCGTTAGCAGTTCGCCTGGGTCACCGTCTGCCAGATCAAACATGAGTTCATAGTTTGGCGTAGCAGGGACAGCCTGAAGCTGCTGTGAAATATATTTCAGCTCTTGCTGCACAACCTCTTGAATCCGCCCTCTAAAGTCATCCAGCTTGGTTTCAGCGACCGGAATCCGCTGAGAAAGCTCCCGAAGCTGGCTCTGAAGCGCTGCCATATCCAAACTTTTGGGTAAATGATTCATCTGTTCTTGAAGCTGCTGATTTTGCGCTGCCAGAGTCTCCGTAAAGGATTGAATGTCGGCAAGCTGCGATCGCAAATGCTCTAAATAATGGGCGGCTTCAGCCTGAATCGTTGTGATGCTAGACAGGGTTGCAGAAGGCTGAAACTTTTGCCCTTGAGCAATTTCTTGCTCTAACTCACCCGATAAAACCGCATGGGTGGTTCCTGAGTTAGGGCTAGACCCTGGGATGGAGGGTTTCAGTAAATTGCCAAACACGCTGTTAAAACTGACGGCTGCTGTTTCAATCGACACGACCGACTGCCGCAACCGCTCTTGCTGTTGGTGGAGTTCGCGCACCTCTTTCACCAGAGTCAGCAAGTCTCTTCGCGGCACCAACTCGGTAATCATCCGCACGAGTTCGCCCACTTCTTGTTTTAGAGAGCTAAGGTCTACCGGAGGAGGAAGTTGGCCAAACCGCCGATCGAGCCGTGAAATCTGCTCTTGCAGGGAAGTCAAATTGGGCCTGCTTGGGTTGGATAGATTATCTACATGGGCTTGGATACTTGTCACATCCGATTGCAGTTGAGCGATCGCAGTGTCTGTGTGGCTAGACTCAGCTAGAGCTTTGAGCTGACGCAAATCAAGACCCATGCTCGCCATTTCCCTAGTCACATGCTGATACTGCGCCTCTAGCTGGGTAATTTCTTGCCGTACCGATTCTAATTCCTGGTGCTCTAAGGGCTGAAGCCGCTGATTTAACTCTTGTTGCAAAGCCGTGATTTCTGCATAGAGTCGGCGGGCAACTTCTCGGTCTTTGGCCAGCAGGCCCTGCCGCAGCCGATGGATCGTTTCTGTAGAAGGTAGAGTAGCGATATGTTGATTCAACAAATCCACCTGGCTAGCCAACTTTTGATCGGTTTCTGCCAAAGACAAGTCGCGCAGACGGCTGTTGTCCTCAAACCGCCTTCGGCTCAGCAGATCCAAGATGACCAACAGCGACATTGGCATCGTGGTGTACAGGATTTGCTTCGACACAAGGGAGGCGATCGATCCTGCCACCAGGCCCACCACAGACAGATTTTCTAAAGCGCCTAACCGAGGATTTCTTTTCATCTCAAACCATAGCTTCTGATGGACTGGGACTATCCAGAACCGAGAAAGTCCTTCAAAGAAGTCAAAATGGGCTTATTCATCATTCCAGCCCTTTTGCCTCAATTCAGGAAATTCTCTAACGGTAGTCTTTTAGGTATGGCGAAGCTGGGGTAGGTTCCTTTGCAAGACATATCCTGCGAAAAACCATACCCAAACGGCCAATACCGTTTTTCGTAAATGCAAATAGGGACAATCTGTAGGAATAGGGGGGCGCTCGCCTACTGAAATCAAGCCTGAGGCTAGCTCAAAGCATGAGATGGCACACATCAAAAACCATCAATGCAACGCTCTACCGCAACGGCATCAAGTCCACTAGACTTCCTGAAACTTCCAAGGTTTCAGGCTCTTGTTCCTGTATCTAATTTGACCGCTCTCAGGCTAGGAAAGTTTCCATCTCAATGAAATGTGGGGGGAGTGGGGAAGCTTACGCGAAGGGAAATGGCTGAAAGTATTCATCTAAGTATCCAGTCGTTTGAAAATCTAGCTTTTAGAAAAATAGGAGGACTTTGCGATCTACTGATGCTGTTTATTGACTGTCTTGTCCCCAACACAATATTTGTGTCCTGACCTGCTAGCAGGAGCAAAGTAGTAGTAATACTGTAGCCACACAGTCGTAATGCAACTTTGTGATGACGATCGCCACTTTCTCTTTAAGCTATGTTGGTAGAACGTCTGCCCGTTTAATCCTGCTTAGCAGATAGCACCTGTTTGATTGTGAATGTCAAAACTTAGGGCAGAATAGATAAGTTGTGTATGAAAAGAGATAGCTAGATTCCACCGAAGGATGAGCAGCTACAATCTTTTTGGAGACTGTAGATTAAAGATGGAAAGTGAGCCAATGTCTGCTGAAACAAACCTACCCATGGATCCAGACGCAACGCCACAGGAGTCTGTAGCGGCTCAGGTGATAGATGCAAAAGAAGAATTTATCCTAGATCCAGATATCGAACCCTTTGATTTGAGTCCAGACAATACGGCCGAAAAGCCCGAAGGACTGAACTCAGAAGTACCCAGCAATGACAGTAGCCCTGCGGAGCAGGCCGGACTTCAGGCGACGATCGCCGAACTAAACCAATCTGTTGCAGCCCTCAAGGCACAGCTAGAAGACCGCAATAGTCAGTACATGCGTCTAGCGGCAGATTTTGAAAACTTTCGCAAGCGCACTCAGAAAGATAAAGAGCGGGAAGAGCAAGAAACGAAATGCTCTACCGTCAAAGAACTGTTGCCTGTCGTCGATAACTTTGAACGGGCACGGGCGCAAATCAAGCCTCAGACCGATGCTGAAATGAATATTCATAAAAGCTATCAAGGGGTCTACAAGCAGCTTGTCGATGCAATGAAAAAGCTAGGTGTTTCTCCCATGCGCACGGAGGGTCAAGAATTTGATCCCAACCTCCATTCGGCTCTTGCTAGCCAGCCCACCGACGAGTTTCCTGAGGGCACGATCATGGAGGAGTTGATGCGTGGGTATGTTATGGGCGATCGCGTACTCCGTCATGCCATGGTCAAGGTTGCAGCCGCACCAGAACCTGGTGAAGATAGAGAAGAATCGGTCAGCTAGACCTGTAAAGCTGATTTGCAAGATTGGTTCGTGCAAGACTGGTTCGTGCAAGACTAATGTACATGCCAAACCAATGCATCGGAAACTTCGGAAACTGATGCATCTGGAAATAGCCAAATCTACCGCCTAAAGATGTTGAGATGATTTGCTTCTGTCTGTTGTTTAGAGGACTCGGCGTTTACTAAACCAGCGCTTGGAAAGCTCTACCCAGAAGATTTTGAAAGCAATTGATAACATTCCCGGAGAATTGCGGAATACTGGCTAAAGATGGGGTGAATTCATCCGCAGTTGTTCGCTCATCACTTAGAAACTACGTAGCCGCGAATTATGGGAAAAGTCATTGGCATCGATCTAGGCACCACAAATAGCTGTGTTGCCGTCCTAGAAGGCGGTAAGCCCGTCGTAATCTCTAACTCTGAGGGCGGGCGCACAGCTCCCAGCATTGTTGGGTTTGGCAAAACCGGAGAACGTCTTGTGGGACAGCTTGCTAAACGGCAGGCCGTTACCAATGCCGAAAATACCGTATTTAGCATCAAACGATTCATCGGTCGCCGATGGAACGACACGGAAACTGAGCGGGGACGGGTACCTTACACCTGTGTGCGGGGCAAAGATGACACGGTTGATGTGCAAATTCGCAACCAGTCCTATACGCCGCAAGAAATTTCGGCCATGATTCTGCAAAAGTTAAAGCAGGATGCCGAGAGTTACTTGGGAGAGACGGTAACGCAAGCCGTGATTACTGTTCCGGCCTACTTTACGGATGCTCAAAGACAGGCCACTAAAGACGCAGGCACGATCGCCGGATTAGAAGTCCTTCGTATTATTAATGAGCCTACGGCAGCAGCCTTATCCTATGGCTTAGATAAGCAAGACCAAGATCAAACCGTATTGGTGTTTGACTTAGGCGGCGGCACGTTTGACGTTTCAGTCTTGCAGCTCGGTGAGGGCGTGTTTGAGGTCAAAGCCACCTCTGGCAACAACCACCTGGGCGGTGATGACTTTGATAATGTCTTGGTACGTTGGCTGATGGATAAATTCCGTGAGCAAGAAGGCATCGATCTATCTACTGACAAAATGGCGTTGCAGCGTCTTCGGGAGGCAGCCGAGAAAGCCAAGATTGAGCTGTCTACCATGCTGACGACCTCTGTCAATCTCCCCTTCATTACGGCAGATGAGTCTGGGCCTAAACACTTAGAAATGGAGCTGTCTCGGGCTACCTTTGAGGAGCTAGTGGGCTATCTTGTACAGTCCACGATCGATCCGGTGAGTCAGGCACTCAAAGACTGTGAACTGACGCCCGACCAGATCGATCGAATTATTTTGGTGGGGGGGTCAACGCGGATGCCTGCCGTTCAAGAAGCGATCAAGAGCCATTTTGGCGGTAAAACCCCCGATCGCTCGGTCAATCCTGATGAAGCCGTTGCTTTAGGCGCAGCTATTCAGGCAGGTGTCTTGGGCGGCGAAGTGAAAGACTTACTGCTGCTAGATGTGACGCCTTTGTCGATGGGCATTGAAACCTTGGGTGAGGTCTTTACTCGCATCATCGAACGCAACACGACTATTCCCACAAGCAAAGCTCAAGTATTTTCTACGGCAACGGACGGGCAAACGTCGGTTGAGGTGCATGCGTTGCAAGGTGAACGGGCACTGGCCAAAGACAATAAGAGCTTGGGCAAGTTTCAACTAACGGGGATTCCGCCTGCGCCCAGAGGTGTTCCTCAAATTGAGGTCACGTTTGAAATTAACGCCAATGGCATCTTACAGGTATCGGCGCGTGACAAGGGAACGGGGCGAGAGCAAAGCGTCACTATCTCCAACACAGGCGGTCTGAGCGATACCGAAATTGAAAGAATGCGCCAAGAGGCCGAGCTGTTTGCCGAAGATGATGAATGCCGCAAGCTGATCATTGCTTTGCGAAACCAAGCAGACTCGCTGTTCTATAACTATGAGTCTACGTTAAGAGATAATGCTGCCTTCATTAGCGATGAGCTGAGATCCGTAGCGGCAGTTCGGGTTGCAGAGCTTCGGGCTGCAATTGCCGATCGCACGATCGAGGTAGGGGTGCTGCGCCAGCATATTGACGAACTGCAGCAAACGCTACTGGCGATCGGTGAAGCTGTGTATAGTCAAGCGCAGAGTCAGTCATACGACAATGCAGGTGGAGTCTATGGCGCAGAGCATGCGGCACCTTGGACAAACGGCCACCCCGAGGCAGAAACCGCTACGCTGGAAAACTATCCTGGCTACTCGACAGATTTTGTCGATGATGAAACGGTTACGGCAGATTATGAATCCGTTGATTAGGATGTTGGCGATCGCTTACCCGCAATTGTCAGCAGCATGACTTCATGAGCTAAAGCTCAGAGCAGTGACGACCCTGGATCAACTGCCTTGAGCTGGCAGCCCTTGCTGGATGAGTTCTTGTTTCATATTCAACAGTAGTTCCACTCTATGAGACGAGCAAAATCTGCTCGACCCATGCGCTTTTCATAAAAACCGTATTTTAGTTTGAGTCGCTGTCTTTGACTCCTGCAAATAGCTTTTATAGTCGGCTCCAACACAGTTTATGGAAGGACGGTAAGCACTCAACAGGCTTAAGTGAACTTTGGTTGAGATTGGCGCATGGGAATTTCAATCACAAATTTAGTCCCTTCCCCTAGGGTAGAATCACATTTCATCTCGCCATTGTGTTTTTCAGTCACAATTTTGTAACTGATCGATAACCCTAGACCTGTGCCTTTACCGATAGGTTTAGTGGTAAAGAAGGGATCAAACATGTGCGATCGCACGGTTTCTGGCATTCCTAAACCATTATCTGCAATGATAATTTGTACTCGATCTTCAGCTTTCATTTGAGTCGAGATCCAAATTGTACTGGGCTGGGCAGGTTGTCCATCTTTTATGCGTTGTTGAACAGCTTCATCCAGCACATCGATCGCGTTAGCGATTAAGTTCATAAATACCTGATTCAGTTGCCCCGGATAGCACTCGACTAGGGGCAATTGAGCATATTCTTTGATAACCTCAATGGCTGGAGACTCTGGCTTTGCCTTCAGACGATGTTGTAAAATCAGCAGCGTGTTATCAATGCCTTCCCGCAGGTCAACCGCTTTAAACTCAGATTCATCCAGCCGAGAGAAGTTGCGTAGCGACAAGACAATTTGCCGAATCCGATCGGTACCGACCTTCATGGATCGAAGCAGTTTGACTAAGTCCTGCTCTAAGAAATCAAGTTCCACATCATCCAATGTTGCCTGAAGTGTCTGGGGTGGATTGGGGTAATGGGTCTGATAGGCCTGCACTACTGTTAACAGGTCTTGGACATAGCTATTGATGTGGGTAATATTGCCATGAATGAAGTTGACCGGATTGTTGATTTCGTGAGCTACGCCAGCGACCAACTGCCCCAGACTCGACATTTTTTCGGTTTGTATCAATTGAAGTTGAGTCGTTTGGATCTGATGTAAAGCTTGCTGGAGTTCTTCAGAGCGTTGCTCTTTATCATTTAAAAGGGCTTTAACTTGTTTGATCAGAGCATTCAGTGCTGTTGCTAAAGTACCTGTTTCGTCTGTTGTTGTAACCGGAGCTTGCAGATCAAAATTAGCAGTTTGTGTCGCTTCCTGGGCTACCGCTGTAACAACGTGGAGAGGCTTGGCAATGCTGCTTGAAATTCGCAACCCAATTAGCAAGGCAAGGGCAACGCAACTCAGGCTGGTGATGCTAATTGCAATGATCGTGGGTCTAGATTGGGCGATCGCTTGGTCGTATAGCGATGACCATTCCACAATCATGGCACCATCTGTCGTCGTTAGATTAGCTTTGAGCGGAACGACAAGTAGTTTAATACCCTGAGGATAATCAACGCTTTTCTCCAGAAAGGTTCTGGTTTTGCCATCTTGCATCGTCTGCTGAATTTCATTCCCTTTGTCATGCTCAAAAATAGTGCCTACATTTTCAGGAACGGTATCTGCCAAAATTAATTTTTGGCGATTAACCACTACAATGTCGCGCTTTTGCAGTTCATGCATTACGTTGGTGTAGTGTTGCAGATCGCCTGACTTTTGAGCGGAGAAAGATTCTTGATGACGGGAATTATGGGTAATCGAGGTTGCCATCACTTCGGCAACATCTTTAGCTTCTGCCATTGCTAAGGTTTCGGCAATTTTGAGGCTTTGGGCGATCGCAACTGCACCGACAACTCCAGTAAGTAGAGAAACGCCAATAAAGCTGCCGACCAGTTTATGAGAAATTTTCATGAAGAATCTATCTTGGACAAGCCCGTTCAGGATGAGATTAGTGTTCCCAAGGCATCTCGAACTCCCAACGCTTACGTCCTCAATAGGCTATAGGTTTACCATTCGTGGGTATTAGTTGACAGTAACTTTAACTATGCATCCAGAATCTCAACAATTCGTCGAGCTGTAGGAAAGCAATCATGCAGCAAATGACCCTTTTTACGGCTTTTTCTGCTACGCAGTGTTAGCTGGCGATCGCTGAAGTGAATGAAGTAAAGAGCTAAGAAGTTGTTGGGTTTCCTTCGTCAACCCAACCTACGGGCGAGCGATCGCGCTGTATGGTCATTATTTTTATAGAACGAAACCCCAATTAAGTTTAGGAAACGGTAGTTGTCATTGTTATCGTTCTTCTGAATCAAATGCTCTAAGGTACTGAATATAATGATTAGGCGATTTAAATCCAGGCGGCAAATCCATATATGTAAACTTCCCTTGTTCAACAATAGGGAAAAAACTTAGTCCTTCTGTTTGAGTTGCTGAATCTGAAAGTTCTTCTTCAGTGATGATTTTAAGCTCATCTTCTGTAGGCAACTTTTCGATCTTTTCTGAACTATTTGCGTTGAAGTGCTTCAACCCATCTGCCAAGCTTTCAAAGCAAAAAATTGAAGGATTAGCAGCGTTAGCTATAATTAACTCTACTGTATAAGAACGCATTTAGATACCTCCTATCTTTAAAGGCTGTATAGTAATCTAAATCCTTGGTGATAATCCAAATATTGTCTGAACTACTTGAGCAATTCAAAAATTGCTCCCAAGATACTTGATCTCCTAAAGGATCATTGGGTTTCCCTGGCGGATTACCTATCTCTCTTCTATATCTTGCTGCTTGAATTTCCTGTTCAGATGCTTCTAGGGCACCTTTAAAGAGAAGATGAAAAGTTTGTGAAACCTTATCACCAGAACACATTATTTCTTTAAGCGTTTTGTGTATAAGCTCTTCTAGCTCTTTCTGGAGAGTTTTTTGTTTTTCGTGTATCTCTTTGCTTTGGCTATTCCAGTTTTGTAAATTTGCGCTTTTTAATTCTAGATGTTCAGGCAAATTGATTTTTTTAATATTTGATAGATCCTTAAAATGATTGAGTAAGCTTCTCTGAGCTACATCAAGCTTATTCCTGTTCACCTCATTAACAATTTGCGAACCTATAAACAAGCTATCTTTAATCTCCATAAGAGAATCAAGTAGTTTTTTAAGTCCCGGTTTGTTACTATCAAAAAAACTCAAGTATACATTTGCATCAATAAATACTTTTTTCATAAGACTATCTACAAATAATATTAAGGAATGAAAAGCAATATAACGGTTTTGGTTAGCGGTTTTCGGGAGCTTTGTACCCTATTCAAGTGATTTTTATCAATCCGCTGCACCAAAATTGTTATGAGGGTTTAGACATTCCCCCATCATTATTGAAAATTAGGCACAACAGTTAACTTCAAACCCATATTTAAGAAGTAGGCATTGAGTGCAGAAGCATACTGTTCGTTAGGTTCTATTTCAACGATCTTCAATAGTTCTTTACCTGAATTAGATAGCTGTACACCATGGACTCTTAAATCTTTTTCGAGAGGCCAATCATCAATATTTGCTGGAACAAGTCCCCAATAGGTATTGCTATATTTCAAAGCAACTCCCACCATGTTATTACGTGCAATTGTAGCTCTATAGTCTATGTAAGAGTTGAAGTCTGAAATTATCAAGCCATATTCTTCTAAGACATTAAGGTTCGCAAAGCTCAGTCCATAATGCTGAAGGAAATTTTGGGCAGCATTTCCACCTAATGAAGGCACACGAGAATCAAGGATAACGTCCTGATGTCCTAACGTCACACACAAAGAACACAGCAGGCGGAATAAGCTTGCAGCCCTACTATCTAACTGCCCCATTATCCTCACTGTTCTAATTGAAAATGAGTCAGGTTGCTTAATCTCTCCTGCAAGAATCTTGCCAAACAGTATCTGCATTTCTTCGCTGCTTTTACCACAAGCCTCTTTCCTAAAGCTATCTATCCAGTCATCACTAATCTGTAGTGCTTCTTCATCCTCTTTTCCGGAATTTTCATTCTGCTCTGCCGCTGAATATATTTCTTGAGCAGCAACCTCACAAATTTTGTCAAGATTGATCTGTTCTTGAACGATTCGCTGGCCGTACTTATCTGCGGCTATACGAGCATATTGAGGATCTACACTCATCTGAGCAGCAATTTGATCTGCGCTAGTAGTAATTAATTTGATACGAGCCTGGGTTGCAGCCCGACGTTCCGCAGCTTTACCTTCAAGATAAGCTACGGGTAAGTCCATCAATGCGGTACAAAGCTGATCAAATGCTTTGAGTGCATTTCTACGAATTGGAGTTGGTAGTGTTAATCCTCCATCGGACACCAATTCCTTTACAACATTGGTAACCGTAGACAAGGCTTCTGTCGTCTGTTCCTCGCTCATATACTTGAAAGCATGATTAACGTGAATAGTTTCTATTATGAAAGTGCTTACTGTCGTGAGCAAGTCGAACTAGATCCACATAACGATGGAGCTGAGCCGTAGCGGTGTTCGTCGGCTCTGCGATTTGTTGGGGTGACTGGCACTCTTATAGGATTCCCAAGCGCTAACAGCTATCACCAGCTAGCTCAACTTGTTATTGGACTGAAAGTTTCTGCATATCTACCCCTACTGAGGTGGATAGCCAGATGGTTTCTGCATATCACCTTAAATCAGGTGGATCGCGGAAATCTTTCCGTATGTTATGTCGATTTAGCGAGATAGGCAGAATCTCTCCAACCATCTTCAGGATGCTGCCCTAGAGGGAACGGGAACCCACCCGATCGCCTCAACCCCCCGATCGCCCCCCAGATCAAAAAATCCTGACAATTGCCGTTAACAATTTTCTCAGTACGCTTGTGCTGAGGCAGCTTTTATTTTATGCTTTGCGACACTGGGATTTCCAACCAGGACACGAGCTTAAGGTATGGACGCTGATGAGGGAAGTTTGCCGCGACCCCCACCAGCTAACCTGCCGTTCTGGGTGAGCAGAAGGCTGGCTGAGTTGATTTTAAGTCATCAAACGCCTTGCTAATGCAAAAACAAAGTGGTTGGCTAACCACGCCTTAAGCTTTTCTTCTCTACAAATACCCATTAGCAAGGTAATACCATCATGACGACAGAGTTTAATGAACTGCTGCCCACTTCTCCTGGCGATCGCCCGCAGGTCTGGATCATTGGCACACGCGAGCAGGTCATGCATTTGATCAACGATTTCTACGTCAAGAAAGTGACGAGCGATCGCGCCCGATTCACCCCGATCGTTCCAGCCCCCTTTGCCGTAGGCAAATACATGACGGTGTTGGTCTTCTGAGGCATCAGCGCTCAGTTGGGAGCATGGATTGAATAAGTGCCAGGGGCGGGTTTAGCGAGTAGCGAGACATCAAGCTATTTGCAACACCCGCCCGTACAGAAGATTTTCACTGTATTGAATTCATAATTCTTGGCTGAGTTGGCTGTTAACGTTCACGATTAGCGCTTGCTGTGGAGGCATAGATTTTTGTCTCTATCGATAGCCTTCCACATACTGTTTCAGCTCTCGCGCCATGCGCCGCATCCCTTGCTGCTCATCCTGACGCAAAAACGGCAGAAACAAAGCAGTCGCAAATCCTGAAAAATGCTCTTGATGCAGATACTGCGTCCGGCTTTTGCCCACTTCTTGAAGTTCAAACACATGCTCACTGCGTAGCCCCGGAGCTGAATAGTTCCAGCGCAGACAAACCTCCGGCTGGAGCAGCGTTATGCGCGGTTCAAATTCGGTTTCGGTTTCTTCATGCAGCCGCCGCAGCGACAGATGCACAATTCGCCCCTGAGCCAGCGGCTTGTTGGCATCGCGATCGTACAAAAACGTATTCCACTTTAGCCAATGTTCTTTGCCAACCAAAACTTGCCAAACTCTAGACTTGGGCGCATTGATTTCAATTTCTGCGTAGAGGCTCGGCATAGGCTAAATCCAGAACATCGCTTGTGGATCTCGTTGAACCCTGGCAAACCGTACCAATAAGTACAGTTGCAGCGGGCACGATCTTTTAGATTGAGTCAGAGACAAGCGGTAAGATTGTAAGCTTGTTAACGACTTTTGCACAGGAGAACAGCAGCGATCGCATGGTACAGTTGACTCCCAATCCCAGTTATAGTTTGACCCTCCGGTTGCAAATTCCCAACCAGGCGGGCATGTTGGCTCACGTCATGCAGGCGATCGGTTCGGCGGGCGGCAGCATCGGACAAATTGATCTGATAGACCAGACGCGCAAAGAGCTGGTGCGTGATATTTCAGTCGATGCCTCCAGCACAGAACATGCAGAGCAGATCACACAAGCGGTCAAAGCCATCGCTGACATCAAAGTTCTCAACGTCTACGATCGCACCTTTAATCTACATCGGGGTGGCAAGATCAGCGTTCAGAGCAAGATTCCGCTTAAGAACCAGGGCGATTTGGCTATGGCCTACACGCCTGGAGTGGGGCGCATCTGTACTGAGATTGCCCAAAACCCAGATAAAGTTTACAGCCTGACGGCAAAAGGCAACATGGTGGCGATCGTCACGGATGGCAGCGCTGTTTTGGGATTGGGCAACTTGGGCGCAGCGGGCGCACTGCCTGTCATGGAGGGCAAAGCCATGCTGTTTAAGGAGTTTGCAGGCGTGGATGCCTTCCCAGTCTGCCTTGCCACACAAGACACTGACGAAATCGTTCAGACGATCAAAAACATCTCTCCTGTGTTTGGTGGCATCAACCTAGAGGATATTAGTGCGCCTCGCTGCTTTGAGATTGAAGCGCGATTGCAGAAAGAGCTAGATATTCCCATTTTTCACGATGATCAGCATGGCACTGCGATCGTCAGTCTGGCAGCGCTGTTCAACGCCCTCAAGGTGGTAGAAAAGTCGATGACCGAGATTCGCATTGTCATCAACGGGGCAGGGGCAGCCGGGGTAGCGATCGCCCGACTGCTGCAAAAAGCGGGGGCGGCGCATATTGTCATGTGCGATTCTCGCGGCATTTTGTCTACGAGCCGCACCGATCTCAACAGTCAAAAGCTAGAGTTTGCGGTGGCGCAAAGCGGCAGCCTAGCGGATGCAATGGCAGGATCGGATGTGTTTTTGGGGGTGAGTGCGCCCGGTGTCGTGACACCCGAAATGGTGCGATCGATGGCGCAGAAGCCGATCGTGTTTGCGATGGCCAATCCAGTACCCGAAATTCAGCCAGAGCTGGTTGTCGATGATGTGGCGGTTATGGCGACGGGTCGCAGCGATTATGCCAACCAAATCAATAATGTGCTGGCGTTTCCCGGCATTTTTCGAGGGGCGTTAGACTGTCGCGCTAAAACCATGACGACTTCGATGTTCTTAGAGGCGGCAGCGGCGATCGCCTCTCTCGTCAAGCCCTCCGAACTCGATGCTGAGCATATCGTGCCCTCGGTGTTTGATGAACGGGTCGCGCCAACGGTGGCAGCAGCGGTGCAGCGGGCGGCACGGGCAGATGGGGTAGCGGGGAATTAACGTCGAAGTGAATCATCTATAGAATACGGGCGCATCTAGCAGTTGGGGGAGTCTCTAAATATTACGAGAGCGGGAGGGTGGGATGATGCGATCGCCGTTATTCGCTCTCCCATCACTCAAAATATCTGCTCCTCCAACGATGAGATGTACCCAATAAAAGACTGGCGTGAGTCGTTGTGGGATGCCCTGCAACGATTCACGCTTTTTAAGCTCACAAAATATTACCCGTCCTCACGGTTATGAAACGCTGATCTGATGATTCGTTTGTAGTATTCTCACAGGCTTTGCGCCACGATTCGCGCAGCGCAAAACCTATCGATCCTCAGGCTATTCGATCCTTAAACCATGCAATCCTCAAACACTCTCCATCAAGAGTGGTTTAATGAACGTCAGATCGATCGCCAGCACCTGATACCCATCCAGAATACGGTTCCCCACTAAAAGGCTGCACTCCTGTTTTAGGGTAGCGATCTTGATCGCGACTAAATAGACGAAATGCACCTTCAGAAACGTAGGAAAGAGCATTTTTAATCGATTGCAAAATACGCATAGTCCTGACCTCGAAGTGAGTGGGTTGACAACAGGAGTGCAGCTAAAAGCAGCGTGTGCAAAAGCAATGCGTCAGATGAGTGCGGCAGGCAGCTAGCCCTTTGTGTGAGGCTCTGATAGATCGTGGGCGATCGAATAGTGATTAACCCAATCGCAGTGAACGATCTGTAGTGTTTGTGGGTCGCGTTCTCATTCGTGGCATTCCTGGTAGCAGAGTCTTCGTCGCTTTTGATGGGTTGCAACGCTAGAATCTGACCTCCCATACCGTTGATTATAGGCTGACAAAATAGGTATCCCTATCGTTTCTGCATCATTCTTTACGATGTTCTTTTTGTATTGCTTTTTGTAATGTTTTTAGTGCAGGGACGGCTTGCCCGCTAAAGGTTGTGACTTTTTACAAGCTGTCGAACAATGGCTGCAAGCCGTTCAGCGCTGTCAGCGATCGCCAGGTTGCCCGCTGCGGTTGCCATCTGCTTTAGCGACTCCGGCGATCGCAACAGATACAAAACCTTACTCTCTAGCAGGTCAGGCGTCAGCTCAGACTGTTGAAAGACGAGTGCGGCTTGTGCGGCCTTAAAGACATTGGCATTGTAGGTCTGGTGATCTTCGGCAGCATAGGGATAGGGAATCAGAATGGAAGGGGTTGCTGTGACGGCCAGCTCCGTCAGGCTGCCTGCTCCCGCTCGGCTAATGGCCAAATTAGCGCGCTGCAACAACCCCGCCATGTTGGCATAAAACGGCAGACAAAAGTATTGCGGATGACTCAGGCTAGAGGCTTCTGGGTCGTTCTCTCCGGTTAAATGCACCAGCCAGATACCCGCCTCAAACCAAGCTGGAGCCACCTGACGCACTAGCTTGTTAATACCCACGGCACCTTGGCTGCCACCAAACACCACAATCAGCGGCACATCTGATGGGATGGGCAGATCGACCAAGGGCTGAGCCGCCGCTTCTCGAAACTGCGATCGCACTGGAGTACCCACACAAGCCGTCTTTGCCTTGGGCAAATGGGCAGCCGCCGCCTCAAAACCGATCGCAACCACATCACAAAAAGGACTCAGCCAACGCGTCACCTTACCCGGTAAGGCATTCGACTCATGCAGCACCACGGGCAAACCTAGCGATCGCGCTGCCAAAATACTGGGCGCAGCGATGTAGCCCCCTGTGGTCAAAAGCGCCTGAAATTTTCCCTGCTGCAAAATCCGCCGAACCTTGAGGATAGAGAGCAGCAATCGACTAAAAATTTTCAGCGTGCTCAGGCCAAACCGCTGTTGAAAGCCTTCTACCGCGATCGTATGCATAGGATAGCGATCGGGCACAAGCTGCCGCTCTAGGCGATCGGGCACCCCCAGCCACTCGATCTGAAAGTCTGTAAGCTGCTCGGCAGTGGCGATCGCCGGAAACAGGTGCCCCCCTGTACCGCTGGCCGCGACCAAGAGCTTAGGCCAATCTTGAGATACAGAGCCTTGAGATGCGGGACTCTGGGACACAGGATTCTGGGACACAGGATTCTGGGACACAGGACTCTGGGACAGGTTTTGAGATGAATTCTGGGATATTGGATTCAGCGCACTCACGAGTAATCTGCTCTCCCCGACTGGTTAGGCACTATCTAAGCATGAAACCTGATCGATCAAACACCTAGAAATCGAAAATTGCTATAAATTGTCAATTTTAGACCCAGCCTTAGGGGCGGCAGAGGCTGAACTTTAGATTAGGATAGAGGGCAGATTCAGAAGCAGCTAGCCGCGCGGCAACTCTGCTTTGCCTAATTCAACCGAGCCATCATGCCCAACATTCTGTCTGTCGCTCAACCCCAGCCGACTTCTTCCCTTTCTCAGTCTTCTCACTGGCGCTGGCAGCGCGTTGCCAGCATTTTGCCACTTCTGATTTTGGGCATGACAATGGGGGCAGGACGGGTTGAGGCTCAGTCTGCATCCCCTGCGCCTGCCGAACTGCTACAAACCTTAGCCCAAATTGATGCCGCAGCCAGTCAGGGCAAGCTACCTGAGGTCATGGCTTTCTATAGTCCTGCGTTTACCAATTCAGATGGAATGACCTATGCCACGCTTCAAGATGCCCTGAAGCAGCTTTGGCAACAGTATCCCAACTTGACCTACACGACCCGCGTCAACACATGGCGCTCTGAGGGCAACGCCATCATTGCTGAAACTACGACAACGATCGCCACTGCCCCCGCCCCTACGCCCCGGCCTGCTGCTCGTTCTGCACAGCCTACAGAGTCCGCCATAAGACCCTTTAGCCTTCAGGCCACTATCACCGCTCGTCAGCGCTTTGAAAATCAGACCATTGTGCAGCAAGAGATCTTGGCCGAACAAAGCCAGCTTACCTCAGGCGAAAAACCGCCTACGGTCACGGTCTACCTACCCGATCAGGTCAAGATTGGGCAATCTTACGACTTTGATGCCGTTGTTGCCGAGCCGCTGGGCGATCGCCTCCTGCTAGGGGCAGCGCTAGAGGAACCGATCCAAGCCTCAGGCTATCTCAACCCCACGCCTGTAGAGCTAGAGTTGCTCTCTTCTGGGGGATTATTTAAGGTCGGGCGTGCACCCCGCACGGCTGAAAATCGCTGGGTTTCGGCCATCATCGTGCGGGATGACGGCATTACGACTGTGTCGCAGCGCTTGCGCGTTGTGCCGCTAACGGCTCCGGCGGCACCGCAACCTCCGGCTGCGCCTTAAAACTTGGCAGTTTAGAAACTGAGTACTTAAGAATTTGGCAGAGTGCTAGCTTGGGCTGGCACTCTTAGATGTGCCGTTTTATCGTTGAGAAGATTACTGCCGAGAAGCGACCTGAACATTGGGCAGACGAGAATCAACAAATCGATCCATCCAGCCCTCTAGATAGGCACGGTTAGCCAACTGTTGCGTTGAATCAGTCGTGTCGCGTGGGTGAGGCATCAGCCCAAAGATTGCGGCTGTCGTCACGCAAAACATAGACTTTTGGAAGCTCAGACAAATTCTCACCCGCAGGTCATCATCCCCTCGCAATCCCTGCAAGTAGATTTCTCGCAAATAGTCAGGAATGTAGTGAAGCATATCCTGCATCAGCAGCGTTGGCGGAATGCCCGCTCCCCCAATGGGCAAGGGGTCAGCAAATAGCGCGCCATAGTTAAAATCGGCCTGATTGTGAGAAATTTGCCCTGCTTGAGCGTTGTAAGACACGGTACCAAAGAAGGGAAACGATCGAAAAAACACAGCCTCGACGTAAGGCACTGCTGTATCTTTGAGGAAGGTTAGCCCCACAGAGGCAGGGATAATGTCATAAACTTGCCCTTTGATCTCTACAGCATAGGTAATGGGGTTAGAAGCCGCCGCCACCAGCTCATCCTGAATATGCTGTACCACTTGAGCAATCGTCTGGATCTCGCCGCGATCGTAGCGATCGGACAAACTCAAAAACATCCGGCTCATGACGTCCCAGAACTGCCCCAGAGCGCTGTAGTAGCAGAGCATGCGAACCTGTTCGGGCAAAAATCCCGCAAACAGGCGATCGAGTCCTCGCACAAACAAAGCGCCCTGGATTTTTTTCTCGATGGCGGCTTGGGCACGCTGGCTAAACTCCTCACTGTCTAGATAAGCATCCAGCCCCGCTGCACCATGCCAAAACATGCCTTTCATGCAGTATTCAGCAAATTCGTAGTTAATGCGATCGTGCCACCAGTGTTTCAACAGCTTAGGGAGCGTCACCTCGCCATTAAAATATTTGAAGAAGGGAAACAAGACTAAAAACTGGTGCTCAGCAATGTAGTTGAGATTGAGCTGATAGGCATTCAAAACATGGCCATAGCTCTTGAGTACGCCCACCACTTCCAGCACATTTTCAGGAGAGTCAGGCAACAAAGCCCCCCCCGCCTCCAGACGGTGGAGGATATCGGCTAGGGGATGGGGCGAAGGAGGCAGCGTGAGGATTTGAGTCATTGAGGAATGGGAGTGAGGAAGCGATTCCCAATAAAGATTTCCACTCTCTAGTGTTCCTTTTTGACGAGATTGAGTCAAGGCACAAAGCCCAAGAATTTTAAATCAATCTAAAATTCCTCGTTTATGGGGACAGCTCAAACTCATTTCCAGCAGGTGCTGAGAGCGCTATATCCAGACATCCAGCCGACTTGAAATCATCTAACGTAAAGTCTGCTCTTCTAACGTGAAATCTACTCTAAAGTGACGCAACGCAGCGCAGCGATCGAATCTCTGTAGCATCTGAGAGATAGCAAACGCCGCCAAACTTATTCAGGATAGGACGAATTGCCTCAACAGCGGTCTTCGTTAGCTCTGGCGGGAAGAAGGCAATCACATGCACATTGTCGAGCATACTCATGACCAAATCATCTGTAACTTTGCCGTGGGGGCTTTTGCCGACTACATTGCGGATGATGGTATAGCCCGGAACACCTGACTGGTCAAGACCCGCAACAATTTTTTCTAGCTCAGCAGAGCTAGCGATTATTTCCATCCGAGTAACAGGGTGCATAGCTCAAGAAGGGGGTGAAGGGATATGGAATTACCAAAACAGTCGAATGACATAGAAATAAAGTGGAATACCAACAATGATGTTGAAGGGAAAGGTGACGGCAAGGGCAGTCGAGATATAAAGGCTGGGGTTAGCTTCTGGGACAGTCAGGCGCATCGCTGCCGGAACGGCAATGTAGGAGGCACTGGCGCAAAGCACGCAGAACAGTAGCGCATCTCCTTCAGACAGACCAATCAGCTTGGCTATGGCTAGACCGATCGCCGCATTGAGAATCGGCACCAAGATGCTGAAGGTGATGAGAAAAACTCCAGCTTTCTGCAAATCCTTAATTCTGCGAGCCGCCACCAAGCCCATATCTAGTAAGAAGAGCGTCAGCACCCCGTAAAACATGTCTTGGGTAAAAGGTGAGAGAAATTTCCAGCCATGCTCACCCGTCAACATGCCAATAACCAAGCTGCCCACCAGCAAGAAGACTGAACTGTTGAGACAAGCTTCTCGGATCACTTCTGGCCAAGAAAACTCGCGATCGCTAGTTTTAGCAGAAGATGTTTTGACTAAAATCAGTCCAATCACAATAGCGGGTGACTCCATCAACGCCAATGCCGCCACCATATAACCATCATAGGTCAAGCCCAATTCTTGTAGGAACGAGCTAGCTGTGATGAAGGTGACGGCACTAATAGAGCCGTAAGTGGCTGCGATCGCGGCTGAATTGTAGGGATCAAGCTTCAATCGCAGAATAAAAAATGTGTAGATCGGCACGACGATCGACATGAAGATAGCCGCTGACAGCGTTAGCAGCACAGCGGTGCTAACCCCACTTTTAGCCAACTCAACTCCGCCCTTAAAGCCGATCGCAAACAGCAGATACAGGGAAAATAGCTTAGGAATAGGCTGAGGAATTTCTAAATCAGACTTAGCAAAAACCGCCAACATCCCCAGGAAGAAAAACAGGATAGGCGGCGTTAGGACATTGGAGAGAACCAGGCTAGTATCCATTGCCATTAGCCTCCTGTGGGGAGAAGTGCCGGGAGATAGAAGAGGCGATCGCAGAGTGAAGCATCAGGGGTCAGATTTACAGAAATTCACATCCATTCACTTTAGGGAATTGTGGGTCATTCTGATGATAAGAATCACAAATTTTAGCGGTTGCGGCAAAATCACCCATCCCCATAAGAGGATGTTTGAAAAGTCCACCTATGGGTAGCAAAACGTTTCAGATCCCCCTAAATCCCCCTTAAAAAGGGGGACTTTGAATTCATTTCCCCCTTTTTCTAGACGCGAAGCGGCTTCCCGCAGGGTAAAGGGGCAAGGGGGATCAACAGGGGCCTAAAATCACAGCCGATTACTGTTCAAACATCCTCTAACGCTGGTTCCTAAAATCAGCCGTTAAAATCCCGTCTTTTTGAAGCGCGATCTTTAAACCTCGCGGTTTGGCACTTCTTCCGAAAGGGGCACCTGCCGGAGATCGCCAACCTCTAGGCGCTCTTCTTGTTCCACCAGCTCTTTCTGCGGCTGCTTTAGCTCAATAGGCAGCGCCAGCGGCACCGCCTGCTCAATCCAACAGCTGGCGATCGGCAGTGTATCTTCCAGGTCTTCTAGAGGGCGAGGAATCACCATCACGGCATGAAGTTCGCCAATGCGCTCAGCTTCATGCATTCCCACTTCTACGGCCATAGCCACATCTGCCACTCGCCCTCGAATAATGGCCGTACACAGACCATCCCCTGTAATTTCATAGGCAGCAAGCTGCACATCCGCAGACTTCAGCATGGCATCGGCTGCGCCCACCATAGCCGGAAACCCTCTCGTCTCCAATAGCCCTACTGCCATGTTGCTCAGACGGCTGTAGCCCTGTTCAGAAGCGTATTTTGAGAGGCGATTGCTAATCGGCAACACCACCTCTAAATTAGGCATGGGGCGAGGAATAATTGTTTTAGCGATCAATTGCCCAAACTGCTCGGCAACGTCGGCTCCAGCTTCTACCGCCAGCCGCACATCCGAAATGTTGCCCCTGATCACAGCCGTACAAAATCCACTGCCCGTCTTTTCGTAGCCGACCAGCCGTACCGATGCCGATTTCAGCATCATGTCTGCCGTACCGACGATCGCAGGAAAACTACGGGTAGAAACCAGACCCAACGCACTGCCTTCAGGAATGGGCGATCGATTGGATAAACTCATGACATATCCCGCTATTGCAGGCATCGTCAGCCTGTGTATCTCACTTTCA
Organism: Oscillatoriophycideae cyanobacterium NC_groundwater_1537_Pr4_S-0.65um_50_18; assembly: GCA_016208305.1. Lineage (GTDB taxonomy): Bacteria > Cyanobacteriota > Cyanobacteriia > Elainellales > Elainellaceae > Drouetiella. The sequence continues at coordinate 121,094 of JACQYI010000033.1, forward strand.
GTATAGGGCGCAATCGATTATCCCGAAGTTGGATTTTCGGGCGGCGAAAGATTAGACTGCCGCTGGGGAAACATCGTTACCATGATTTTCTCCAGGTAGGCACGTCCGTAGATGACCTGAGTGACTTCAGGAGAAGAACTGGCCGCAACAGCCTCTGCTGGAGAGGGCACCGAGGGGGGCTGGGTCGGTGCGGATGCGGATGCTGCAAATCCCACCTGCTCAGACGCACCCATTTGACGGCTGTCATCTCCCACCAGCGTGCCAGAAGCAATCAGCTGTTGCGGCTCAACCGATCGGTTTAGGATAGTCACCGCTGAACCGATGCAGGCATTTTCGCCGATCGTCGCTTGACCCACAATCAGCACGCCGCTTCCTAGCGTTACCCCCGCCTCAATCACTAAATTTCCCTGATGGGCATGGAGCAATGCGCCGATGCCGACGCAAACACCCGCCCCTACCACCAGCCGACACCCTGGATCGGCCTGTAGCAATACGCCCGGTGCGATCGCCGCCGTCGGGTGAATCGTGACATCGCCACTGACAAAGAATTGCGAGTCATGAATTAAAGGCGGTGCAGGCGATCGCATGCGGTTCGTCATTCCCAAATGCCCCATCTAGGGACGTTGAATCATCAGCTCTAGCACCCGTCGCTTCGTTTTGGTGTCTACACCCACTAGACGCACATACTCACCCGGATTTTCGGCAGCACAAGCCTCTAAAGCCGCCAAAACATCGGAGTCGCGGTTGCTTTGAATGGGGGCACAGGTCGTCCAAGAGCTGGTCTGGAAGCGGCGCTTGTCGGCATGCTCGGCAGAAACTCGGTGTCCCTGCGACAACAGCTGACGCACTTGGCTCACGACATCGGCGCTCAGCTTGCCGGATGCCGTGCTGGGTTTGCTGCTGGCACCATTAGAGGAATAGCTGCTAGGCGCATGACTGCTAGAAGAACGGCTAGGCGATGTCGTCACTGTCTTATCTGCTGGGCGCTGGATAATCATTTCTGAAACCCGCTGCTTAGCTTTGGTATCAATGCCAAAGAAGCGAACATATTCACCTGCATGCTCATTCAGGCAGCTTTCCAGAGCCGCGATCGCATCTGACTCACGGCTCACCTGAATGGGTGAACAGCTTGTCCAGGAGCTGGTCTGAAAGCGGCGCTTGTCCGCATGCTCAGTGCCAATTTGATAACCCTGAGCTACAAACTGACGAATTTTTTCGATTGCCTCACCGCTTAAGCGCGTACTTTGCGCAGACGCTGAATAACCGCCACGCGCAGGCGCTGAATAGCCACCAAAGCCGCTTGGCTTACTGCTGGACTTAGCGGCGCTCGGCGCTGAAACCGTTACCCCACCGGGGCGTTGGATAATCAGCTCAGAAACGCGCCGTTTAGATTTGGTGTCGATGCCAAAGATGCGGATGTATTCGCCTGGATGCTCGGCAACACAGTTTTCTAGTGCGGTAAAGACATCCGCTTCGCGATTGGACTGAATGGGTGAACAGCTATACCAAGAGCTAGTTTGAAAGCGACGCTTGTCGGCATGTTCTGAACCAATCTGGTAACCCTGGGAGAGAAGCTGGCGAACCTGGGCAACGACGTTGGAATCAAGACGGGCGGTAGTAATCATGGAACTGTTGGAGATAGAGGGACTGGTTGTTCTGACAGAATCGGGTTCAGCAAAATCGGCGCTGTCGGCGCTGTAAACCTTTTCGAGGTGCTGACGGATGGGAGCAATGCGGGCAATGTTTTGGGCGCGGTGATGACCCGATCGCAACGCCTGATTAGCGCCTACGATATGAGCCGCGAACTGAGCATCAGCTTCTTGCACATTGGGAAGGCGATCGGCTTGCTCTTGAGTCGTGATGATAGATCCAGAGGGTACAAATTTCCCGGCTGAAATCTCGACATCTTGAATCAGCGCATGCATCATGACGATGCAGCCATCCCCAATTCGGGCGTTAAAAACCGTCGATCGAAAGCCAATAAAGCAGTCATTTCCCACATAGGCAGGCCCATGAATGAGCGCCATGTGGGTAACAGATGTGTTCTGACCAATCCAGACCGAGTAGGGATGCTGATCATCCCCTAGAACCTTGCCCTGCTCCAAGCCGTGAATCACAACTCCATCCTGAAGATTTGTGCCTTCTCCGACATGAAAAGCACTTCCTGCCTCCGCCCGAATGGAAATGCCTGGAGCAACCAGCACATTTGCGCCGATCGTCACATCACCAATGATGCTGGAGAAAGGGTGGACATAAGCCGTCTGGTCAACCTTGGGTTTCACCCTACTGTTGTCCCAAGAAGTCGGTGGAGAGGTAGAGCCGCTAGCGACCATGAAATTTTCTCCTGACTAGGATACAGCTATGAGTTGGCGCTGTTTAAATTCACGGCCTGTTTTTCTAGAAAGATGGCTGCACAAAAGAGGCTAGCGCACCGCACTCGGAAAACAGAACCATAAGGGCAGAGCAGAACCCAGAGCTGGAATAAAGATTAAGACGATACGAGGTTGAATAAGTATGTCGCTATACCCAGCAGTTAACTTAGCAGGCTGGCGATCGCTCCATTCACCGTCACACATGCAAACATTGTCACAGATACAACCCAGTGGCAAATACAGCCCAGTGGCAAATACAGCTAGTGGCAAATACAGCCCAGTGACAAAGCCGACAGCAACAGACATAACTCTGTAGAAGTATGGCGATCGTTAACCGATCGCCATACTCTTACCGATCCTGGTCACGCTTGCTGTAAAGACGCTGGTTTCCAACGCTTACTGTGTCAATAATGCCCACAACCAGCGCATCGAGCGGGCGATCTTCACCCCGAGATGTTTGCCTTGCGGCACTTCCACGGCTGACCAGTACCCACTCGTCTAAACCAGCACCGACACTATCCGCTGCAACCTCATATTTGGCCAAGGGCTGCCCTTCTTCATCCAGAAACTGCACTAGCAGAAACTTGACTCCCGTTAGGCTTTGCTCCTTGTGATTGCTGACCACCGTGCCGCAAACTCTAGCAATTTGCATGAGAGCTAATTTAGATCCTACGGACGGCCGATGGGACGGATACCGCTAACGCTCTCCCGGAATGCCTCAACTGCCTCGGTGTAACGGATGGGCAGGACATATTCCAAGTTTTCATGAGGACGCGCAATAATGTGGGTCGATAGAATCTGCCCGCCATTGACGCGCTTAACGTTCTCAATACCGGCTGCCACAGAAGCCTGAACCTCAGAGACATCGCCCCGCACAATTACAGTAACGCGACCGCTGCCGATTTTCTCGTAGCCCACCAACGTGACACGAGCGGCTTTCACCATAGCGTCTGCTGCTTCTACGACTGCTGGGAAACCCAGAGTTTCAACCATTCCAACTGCAATTGCCATCGTACTTTCTCCCTTCCAGATTTGCTTTGATCTCAATCATGCTGAAGTCTTCAGCGCACTTTAGCCATCAAACCGTTAAACCACGGTTAAAAACCTAAGAGCGGAACTGATCCACCGCTTCGGTGTAGCGAATCGGCAGCACATACTCTAGGTTCTCATGCGGACGCGCAATAATGTGAGTCGAAACGACTTCGCCACCATTAACTCGCTTGGCAGACTCAATACCCGCTGCGACAGAAGCCTGAACTTCAGACACATCGCCCCGCACAATTACAGTAACGCGCCCGCTGCCAATCTTCTCGTAACCCACCAAAGTGACACGAGCAGCTTTCACCATAGCGTCAGCAGCTTCAACTACCGCAGGGAAACCCCGGGTCTCAATCATTCCAACCGCAATTGGCATCGTATATCTCCTGCAACAAATGGAAAATTCTGTGTTAAATGCTGCCTAAAAATTTCAACAGACCGATCGCTTAATCCCAATCGTTAAATCTTTGTTAAAGCATTTTTAGAATCCCCAAGTTTAACAATACTAGGGTTGTTTGACGTTTGGCAATATAAATCAAAATGATTGTATTTTATGTGAATTATAAAACTCGTTTATGTATGCGATCGCCTTTCGCAGCGATCCCACAGCAGTCTGCAAAAATTATCTTTGGATGAGGGGGACAACATCTATAACGAATTTGATTTAAATGTTTCGTTGTGTGTTTAAACTCAAGTTCAAGGCGCTAAAGCTTGTCTGGCCTGACCCTAACTTAATCTTGGCTGGGCTGAAGCGGGGCTGAAGCGACTCTTTAAAGTTGCCCAAACTTTAGACTACCCAAACCTTAGAGAACTTTAGCCATAGATGCTAATATTTTCTTAACAAATCGTGCGATCGGACTTATTTTTCTGGCTCCAGTATTCTGCTTCGTGCGTTTTGCCCAGTGCATTCCGCTCCAGTTCTAAAGGCTGAAGGTTTTGGCTATGGGCTTCTCTAAAACATATCTGTAAACATATCTGTGGGGCTACTCTCCAGCTTCTACCTTTCTCAAGCGTCCCACAGACGCAGCTTGGGTTGAACTGGTTTTCCCTTCAAAAAATCCAAGATAGAAAATCCAAGTCAGAAATTTAAGACAAATTCATGATTGAGCTTCTCTCCCAGACGAGCTGGTGGGTTCCGGCTTACGGCCTAGTTGGTGCAGTAATCACCTTGCCTTGGTCAATTGGTCTTGTACGCCGCACCGGATCTCGTCCTGCCGCTTACTTGAACATATTGATGACGGTTTTGGCGCTGATTCACAGCTCTCTACTGCTGTGGGCGGTCTGGGATGCGCCTCCTGAGCGGCTGTTGATTCCCTGGCTGCATGCGCCTGGATTAGATATCTGGCTGACGTTATTGACGTCTCGCATCAGCGTGGGCGGAACCGTAATCATTACAGCCTTAAGTCTACTGGCTCAGGTATTTGCCTTGGGCTATATGGAAAAAGACTGGGCATTAGCGCGTTTCTTTGGGCTAATGGGAATCTTTGAGGCGGCCATGAGCGGCATTGTCCTCAGTGATTCGCTGTTCATGAGCTATGCCTTGCTAGAGGTATTGACCCTCTCGACTTACCTGCTGGTGGGCTTTTGGTATGCGCAACCTCTGGTTGTGACCGCAGCAAGGGATGCATTTCTCACTAAGCGGGTAGGCGACTTGCTGCTGCTGATGGGTGTGGTCACTCTTTCATCGATCGCAGGCAGTTTAGACTTCACCCACCTGGCTCTTTGGGCACAGACAGCCCAACTCTCGCCGCTCGTAGCCAATCTGCTGGGTCTGGCTTTGTTGGCAGGGCCAGTGGGGAAATGTGCGCAGTTTCCCCTGAATTTGTGGCTAGATGAGGCGATGGAGGGGCCAAACCCAGCTTCAATTTTACGAAATTCAGTGGTGGTGGGCTGCGGAGCCTATGTGCTGATTGCGCTTCAGCCTGTCTTAGCGCTTTCGCCGCTGGCGCTGACCACGCTCACCGTGCTAGGAGCCTTGACGGCGATCGGGGCTTCTCTGGTGGCGATCGCCCAAATTGATATCAAACGAGCCTTGTCTCACTCGACTAGCGCCTACCTGGGTCTAGTGTTTTTGGCGGTCGGCATGCAGCAAGATGAGGTGGCGCTGTTACTCCTCTTTGTTCATGGCTTAGCCAAAGCTTTGCTGTTTATGAGTACAGGGTCGATCATCTTGACCACCAGCACACAAGACTTGACAGAGATGGGAGGTTTGGCCTCTCGCATGCCTGCTACGACAACGGCCTATATCGTCGGCGCTTTGGCCTCAATTGGGCTGCTGCCGCTGGGTAACTTTATGGCCATGGTGGAGTGGGCAGAGGCAGCCTGGGTCGTTGCACCTTGGCTTATGGGCGTGCTGGTAGCCGTCAATGGTTTGACGGCCTTTAATCTGGTGCGAGTTTTTGGTTTGGTGTTTTGGGGTAAGCCTCAGGCTAAAACGCGTCGTGCCCCTGAGGTGGGGTGGCTGATGGCGGTTCCTATGATAACGCTGATGATTTTTAACCTGCTTGCCCCATTCATTTTGGAAAAATTTCAGATGTTGCCCAACTGGAATGACCCCAATCGAGGCTTAGTGCTTGTCCTCATCTGCTCTAGTTTGGTGGGATGTGGCCTGGGTGCCTGGCTATATCTCAGTCCTGAGAAGCCTAAATTGGTGGGCGCGATCGCCACTCCTTTGCGTGAAGTGCTTGCAGACGACTTTAAGATGAATCGGCTGTATCAGTTTAGCGTTGTGTTTGCGGTCTTGCTGGGGTCGCGACTGGCGGCATGGTTCGATCGCTACATTGTCGATGGTCTGGTTAATTTTGTGGGCGTTGCCTCTATTTTTAGTGGCGAGACTCTGAAGTACACCATTTCTGGGCAGTCGCGGCATTACCTATTGACGCTGTTCATTGGCATTCTGCTGTCCATTACGGTCTTGAGCTGGACATTGTGGGAGTGGTCTCCAACCCTGCATTCGCTGGCACTCAGGGCACAGCCTTAAAGGCATTTGATTTTGCATCTGTATTGAGAGGCAAAATTGAGAGGCAAAAATTCTGAGAGACAGCCGCAACAAAATTAAGCAAATTTAGACCTGAATCAGGAGCAGTAAGTAGGGATGCTGAGTGTTTTAGTGTGGGTTCCCATCGTGGGCGCATTGGTGGTTGCGGTGCTGCCTGAGTCGTCGATCCAGGTTTCTGCCCGTCGGGTGGCATTGGCGATCGCCAGCTTCATTCTGCTTTGGTCAGTGTACTTGATGCTTCAGTTCAATGTGGCTGAGTCAGGCTGGCAGCTCCAAGAATCGCTTCCTTGGATTAAAGAGCTGGGATTGGTCTACCAGATGAGCATTGATGGGCTGTCTTTGCCGCTGATATTGCTCAACAGCTTATTAACGCTAATTGCCATCTTTGCAACCGATCTGAACATTAATCGTCCGCGACTCTACTACAGTTTGATGCTGGTTTTGAGTGGTGCAGTTGCAGGCGCGTTCTTGGCACAGAATCTGCTGCTGTTTTTCCTGTTTTATGAAGTAGAGCTGATTCCGCTCTATTTGGTTATTGCCATCTGGGGCGGGGCGCGGCGGGGCTATGCGGCAACCAAGTTTTTGATCTACACGGCTGCTTCAGGTGTTTTGATTTTGGTGGCTTTCTTTGGGTTGGCACTGGTCAGCGGTCTTTCAACCTTTGACTATGAGGCACTACGATCGCATTCGCTGCCACTTTCGACACAGCTCGTGTTGTTGATCACGCTGGTGATTGGGTTTGGCATCAAAATCCCGATCGTTCCTTTCCATACCTGGCTTCCCGATGCTCACGTCGAGGCTCCCACGCCTGTTTCTGTTTTGCTCGCAGGTGTTTTGCTCAAGCTGGGAACTTATGGCTTGCTGCGGTTTGGCCTGGGTCTGTTTCCGGAAGCCTGGAGTGTGATCTCGCCAGGTTTGGCAACGATCGCGGTAGTGAGTGTCTTGTATGGCTCTTTGGCAGCGATCGCCCAGACCGACATGAAAAAAATTGTTGCCTATAGCTCTGTGGGGCATATGGGCTACATCATCTTGGCTAGCGCTGCCGCTACACCTTTGAGCCTGCTGGGAACGATTTTTCAGATGGTGAGTCACGGTCTGATCTCGGCAATGCTGTTTTTGCTGGTGGGCGTCGTGTATTCCAAAACGGGAACTCGCGATATTGGCGTGCTACGGGGATTGCTAAGTCCTGAACGGGGTCTGCCGCTGGTGGGCAGCATGATGGTGATCGCAGCGATGGCAAGTGCTGGAATTCCGGGCATGGTCGGCTTTATCGCAGAGTTTTTGGTCTATCGCAGCAGTTTTCCTGTGTTTCCGGTGCAGACTTTGCTGTGCATGATTGGGACAGGGTTGACGGCTGTCTATTTCTTAATGCTGGTCAACCGAGTTTTCTTTGGCCGCTTGCCCGAAGCCTTATCTGATCTGCCTCGAGTCAAATGGCGCGACCGCATTCCGGCGGGCATCATTGCTATCTTGATTGTGGTCTTGGGCATTCAGCCCAACTGGATGCTGCGCTGGAGTGAGCAAACCGCTGTGGCTATGGGGACAAACACGCTAGACCGAGTAACCGCCATGCAGGCGACAGAAGCTGTAGAGAACCTGGAGGCGACCGAGGTGCCAGCCGTCAAAGTTTCCCTAACGCTTGATTAACCCCTTAGGATCATGGATTAAATAAAACCCAATCGTTTTATGGAAACGCGGCACTTCCATAAAACTATTACAAGCTAAAGACTTCTCTTGACCAAAATTCAAAAGCCAAGATGGTATGAAATAATTGAGGGGCAACCTGCGGCTGAGCCTAAAGAGGCATCAGTCGGATGTTTTGTTACAGATTGTTATACTGAAAGCGCGTTATATCTGGCTTTAAACCCCTTTATCTTGAGTCTATGCAGCCCACCGACCCCAGCAAGTTCACCGAAAAAGCCTGGGAGGCGATCGTCAAATCCCAAGATGTGGCCCGTCGTTTTCGGCATCAGCAGCTAGAGGTCGAGCATCTGGCCATTGCTACTCTTGACCTAGAAGGGACAGTCAACACCATGTTGACCAAGGCAGGAGTTGATCCGGCCAAGCTAAAACAGCAAATGGAAGCCTTTGCCCAACGCCAGCCCAGAGTTGCTGCCGATGGACAGCTTTATCTGGGACAAGGGTTAGACACCTTACTGGACAATGCCGAAGCTTCTCGCAAGCTTTTTCAGGACGATTTTATTTCCGTCGAGCATTTGCTGATGGGGCTAGCCGAAGACGATCGCGTTGGTCGTCGGCTGTTTCGCAGTTTGGGGGCAGAACCAAAACAGCTTGAGGCTGCCATCAAAGCGATACGGGGCAGCCAGAAAGTTAAAGATCAGACCCCTGAATCGAGCTATGCCGCTTTGGAAAGGTATGGGCGCGACCTGACTGAGCAAGCCAAAGCTGGAAAGCTTGATCCGGTGATTGGGCGAGATGAAGAAATCCGACGGGTGGTGCAGGTGCTGTCTCGCCGCACTAAGAATAATCCAGTGCTGATTGGTGAACCAGGCGTGGGCAAAACGGCGATCGCCGAAGCTTTGGCACAGCGGATTGTCAATGGCGATGTGCCAGAATCCTTGAAGGGACGACAGTTGATCAGTCTGGACATGGGTTCACTCATTGCCGGAGCCAAATATCGCGGCGAATTTGAAGAGCGGCTGCGTGCTGTTTTGCGAGAGGTGACGGGTTCGGGTGGGCAAATTGTTCTGTTTATCGACGAGCTGCACACGGTGATGGGTGCTGGGGCAGCCCAAGGCACCATGGATGCCAGCAACCTGCTCAAGCCCATGCTGGCGAGAGGGGAGCTGCGCTGCATTGGGGCGACCACTTTGGATGAGTATCGCAAATATATCGAAAAAGATGCGGCGCTAGAGCGGAGGTTTCAGCAGGTTTATGTCGGTCAGCCTTCGGTAGAAGACACCATTTCCATCCTGCGCGGACTCAAGGAGAAATATGCCACCCACCACGGCGTAAAAATTTCAGATTCAGCCTTAGTGGCGGCAGCAACGCTGTCCGATCGCTACATTAGCGATCGCTTTTTGCCCGATAAGGCGATTGACTTGGTGGATGAAGCTGCTGCCAAACTGAACATGGAGAATACCTCGAAACCTGCGGAGTTGGAAACGATTGAGCGTCGTCTGCGTCAGCTCAGAATGGAAAAGCTGTCTTTGGAGGGCGAAGGACAGCCTTCGGTGGCGATCGGCGCTTATCAAGGGTCTAAAGAGCGATTAGAAAAAATTGACCAAGAGATTATTGAGTTAGAGCAGCAAGAAGGTGAGTTCACCTTGCAGTGGGGATCTGAAAAGCATTTGCTGGATGCGATCAACGCCCTCAAAGAAGAAGAGGAGCTATTGCGTCGTCAAATCGACAAAGCCGAACGCGACTACGATCTCAATACTGCGGCTCAGCTCAAGTACGGCAGACTCGAAGCGGTACATCGCGACCTGGAAGAGAAAGAAGCCAGCTTGGTAGAAATGCAAAAGCAGAGCAGCTCTCTGCTGCGGGAGCAGGTCACAGATGCTGACATTGCGGATATTGTCGCCAAATGGACGGGCATTCCGGTCACGCGATTGATGGAGTCTGAGCGGCAAAAGCTGTTACAAATGGAAAGCTACCTGCATCAACGGGTGATCGGCCAACAGGAAGCGGTAGAGGCCGTTTCGGCAGCTATTCGGCGTGCCCGCGCAGGCATGAAAGATCTCGGCCGACCCATTGGCTCCTTCATGTTTCTGGGGCCAACAGGCGTAGGCAAAACCGAGCTAGCCAGGGCGCTGGCAGAATGTCTATTTGATACTGATGCTGCTTTGGTACGGCTCGATATGTCAGAGTACATGGAGAAAAACTCCGTGGCAAGGCTCATTGGTGCGCCACCGGGCTATGTCGGCTATGAAGAAGGCGGACAGCTCTCAGACGCTATTCGGCAGCACCCCTATTCTGTACTGCTGCTGGACGAAGTGGAAAAAGCCCACCCAGATGTATTCAATATCCTGCTGCAACTGTTGGATGACGGACGAATCACCGATTCTCAAGGACGCACCGCAGACTGCCGCAATACCATTGTGGTGATGACGAGCAACATCGGTAGCGAACATATCCTAGATGTATCCGGTGATGAAGAGAAGTACGAAGATATGCAAAAGCGGGTGATGAACGCATTGCGATCGCATTTTCGCCCTGAGTTCCTCAACCGCGTTGATGATATTATTCTTTTCCATCCTCTCAGCATTAAGGAGCTGCGCCAAATTGTTGGCATTCAGCTTCAGCGCGTTCATCGGCTGCTGGCCGACCAGAAGATTGGCCTAGAGCTAACGGTGGCGGCGCAAAACTTCATTGCTGATGTGGGCTACGATCCAGTTTATGGCGCACGTCCACTCAAGCGTGCTATTCAAAAACTCATCGAAAATCAGATCGCCACTAAGATCTTGGAGAATACGTTTGTTGAGGGAGATGTGATCCAAATTGATCTGCTCAATCAGAAGCTGACTTTTGATAAGAAGCAAACGGGTGCCCGTCTGCCCTCTGCGATCGCTCCTCAGGTTTTGACGGCTGACAGCCCATAGAAGAAGGATCGCAAATGAGTCAATCTGGAATAGTTTTTGGAAGTGGAACGCGGCACTTCCAAAAGGGTGCATCTCGTCGTTAGGAAAGCAGATATTTTGAGTGATGAGAGAGTGGGAGGACGGAAGAGCGAACAACGGCGATCGCATCATCCCACCCTCGCAACATTTAGAGGCTCCCCCAACTGCTAGATGCGTCACTTCCAAAAACTATACGATTTTATTTTGTGTGCGCTCCCAAGATTGCTAACTCCAAGCAACATAGGGTAAACGGGCAGCAGTCTGCCGGACTTGTTCAGCTTGAGCAACCAATTGCCCACAGGCATCCCAAGTGCCACTCAAAAACATATTTCTGGCTCCCTCACCCATCAATACAGGCACTGAGGTATGTCCAAAACGAACCTCTAGCGCTTCTAAATCTAGCTTGATAGGATTTTGTGGAAATTCTGCCAGCCAATCCTGCAACCGTTGGACATCCTCAGGAGCCGCCGTGACGCAGGGAATGCCCATAGCCACACAGTTGCCAAAGAAAATCTCGGCAAAGCTCTCGCCAATTAACGCCTTAATACCCCATTTGGCGATCGCCTGAGGTGCATGCTCCCGTGAAGAGCCGCAGCCAAAGTTGCGGTTAACGACCATTAACGTTGCGCCTTGGTACTGAGGCTGATCAAAAGCATGCGGCTCTGACGTCCGCTGAGCTTGAGCACGATCATCCGTAAATACCTGCTCGCCTAGGCCATCAAACGTGACACACCGAAGAAATCGCGCCGGAATGATCCGGTCTGTATCAACATCATTACCCACTAGAGGAATTCCACGCCCAGCGATCGACTTAACCTGACTCATGAATGCAAATCTCCTCAGTCTTTCAAAAAACACTATTTTTCAAAAACGGCGTTACTGGTTTTATCGATGAAATCTACTTTGAGAGGTGCGCGTCCCTCAAAATAAATTTCATCGTCGGACTCAGCAATGCCTGCAAAACCCCTAGTGAAGCAGCTCTCGGACATCGGTAACGGTGCCCTGAACCGCCGCTGCAGCTACCATTGCCGGACTCATCAACAGCGTTCGACCAGAGGATGAACCCTGCCGTCCTTTAAAGTTGCGATTAGAAGAAGAAGCGCTAATTTGTCGCCCTTGAAGCTTGTCGGGGTTCATAGCAAGGCACATAGAGCAGCCTGCCTCTCGCCATTCAAAGCCAGCCGCCAGAAAAATTTTGTCAAGCCCCTCAGCTTCGGCCTGCTGTTTGACACGTTCAGATCCAGGAACCACAAAAGCTTTCACGCCTTCAGCTACCTGTCGCCCTTCGGCGATTTTGGCAGCCTCTCGTAGATCGCTAATGCGTCCGTTAGTGCAGCTTCCAATGAAGCACACATCAATCTTGGTACCTGCGATCGCCTGTCCAGGAGCCAGATCCATATAGCGATAGGCTTCCTCAGCCAAGACGCGATCGCCCTCTAGCATCGAGTCAGGTGTGGGCACCTGTTGGTTCACCCCAATGCCTTGGCCTGGTGTGATACCCCAAGTCACCGTGGGCGGAATATCAGCCGCATCAAAGACCACAACATCGTCGTATTCAGCCTCTGCATCGCTACGCAAGCTTTGCCACCAGCTGACAGCCTGATCCCAATCTGCCCCTTTTGGTGCAAAGTCTCGCCCTTGAAGATACTCAAACGTGACCGCGTCAGGGTTCACATAGCCGCAGCGTGCGCCTCCCTCGATCGCCATATTACAGACGGTCATCCGCTCTTCCATGCTCATCTGCTCAAAGGTTGTACCTGCAAACTCGTAGGCATAGCCGACTCCACCCGTTACTCCCAAGGTGCGAATCACATGCAGAATGACATCTTTGGCATAGACTCCCGTAGGCAATGCACCATTGACCTCAATTTTACGAACTTTCAACTTTGAGAGCGCCAGAGTTTGAGAGGCCAAAACATCTCGGACTTGACTCGTGCCAATGCCAAAAGCGATCGCTCCAAAAGCGCCGTGGGTTGAAGTGTGGCTGTCTCCACAAGCAATCGTCATTCCGGGCTGCGTCAAGCCTTGCTCAGGCGCAATCACATGCACAACGCCCTGGTTGCCAGAGCCAATATTGTGAAATGTAATGCCGTTCTCTTTGCAGTTTTTCTCGATCGCCTGCATCATCTCTTCAGCCAAAACATCCGCAAAGGGACGCGCCTGATTTTCCGTAGGCACAATGTGATCGGCAGTGGCTACCGTGCGTTCTGGAAACAGAACTTTTAACCCGCGATCGCGCAACATTGAAAAAGCCTGAGGGCTGGTTACTTCGTGAATAAGATGCAGTCCAATAAATAACTGCGTTTGACCCGACGGCAGGGTGCCTACAGTATGTAGATCCCAAACTTTATCGAATAAGGTGCCTTTGCTCATGTCCTGTGGTTCTCCGCCTACGGCTCTCAGCTTACTATGCTCGAAAAATGCGATCAGATGCAGCAGAATGTTTACATTACGACTGTCTGAATTACAACTGTCTAAATTACAACTGTCTGAGAGAATGCCCTGAACTTGATTATTAATGAATTTGAACGGGCGTGAAGCAGGGAGAGGCTGCTCTCAAAGCGATCGCAGACCCTCTATCTATAGTCAGTCCAGCCCTTAAAACAGCAATGCTTTGATAAAGCTCTGCATAGACACCCGTCAAAAAATAAATCAGTTAATTGGAACACTACTCTCTATGTCAGCCTCTACATACCTACAGTAGAAAAAGCTGTTATCAATGTCCAATATATTTTTAGGGGACAACCAATACTTTTTAAGTATTAGTTATTCAGCGACATGCGGGTTGCCTTACGCCAAAAGCCTAGACCTGAGCCGTAAAACCACCGATCGTAGAGCTTTAACTTTTATAAATTTTGCATGAGGAAAGCGCTGACGCATTGGATTTTTAGAGGGACTCGTCGTAAAAATGAGCGAAAGCGTATCAGAAATTAACCTACTTTGAAGATTGGTCTGGCAAGTCTCTATCTAGCGAGTCTGGATTCACAAATTTTGCCTCATTGGGTAGAAACAAAGCTTGCCGGGAACTTTAAACAAAGTTGGTTTCTGTGCAGCACAGGTATCTGTTCACCCCAAAGCAATAACATATGCGCATTCTAGTTACAGGCGGTGCGGGTTTTATCGGGTCTCACCTGATCGATCGCCTGATGGAGCAAGGCCATGACATCATTTGTTTGGATAATTTTTACACTGGGCATAAGCGAAATATCCTCAAGTGGATAGGCAATCCCTACTTTGAGTTAATTCGCCACGATATTACAGAACCGATCCGCCTAGAAGTTGATCAGATCTATCATCTAGCCTGTCCGGCTTCTCCGGTTCACTATCAATACAACCCAGTCAAAACCATCAAAACAAACGTGATGGGCACATTGAATATGCTGGGTTTGGCAAAACGAGTTAAAGCAAGATTTTTCTTAGCCTCTACTTCAGAAGTGTACGGTGATCCAGAAGTGCATCCCCAAACCGAAGACTATCGAGGCAATGTTAATCCGATTGGTATTCGGAGCTGTTATGACGAAGGCAAGCGCGTAGCGGAAACTCTAGCCTTTGACTACCATCGGCAAAATGATGTAGACATTCGAGTTGTACGGATCTTTAACACCTACGGCCCTCGGATGCTGGAAAACGATGGCCGTGTTGTGAGCAACTTTATTGTACAAGCGTTGCAGGGCAAACCGCTGACAGTTTATGGAGATGGCTCTCAAACCCGCAGCTTCTGCTATGTGTCTGATCTGGTGGATGGCTTTATTCGCATGATGAACGGCAACCATGTGGGACCCGTCAACTTAGGAAATCCAGGTGAATATACGATCTTGCAGCTTGCCCAAGCGGTGCAGCAGATGGTCAACCCCGACTTAGACATCCGGTTTGAACCTCTTCCTCAAGATGATCCCCGTCGTCGTAAACCCGATATTACCCGCGCACAAACCTGGTTAGGATGGGAACCGACTGTGCCCCTTCAGCCAGGGCTACAGCTTACTGTTCAAGACTTCCGCGATCGCCTAGAGACTGCCCCTACCCCTGTGGCAGTGGGATAAAACAGGCAAACAGCCTATAGCTGCGTGCAGTAAACGATTTCAATGGATTACTGGCTCAACCCTTTGCTAATGAGGAGCAATTTATGCAGGTTTGTGTAATTGGTACAGGATACGTTGGCTTGGTTACAGGCGTTTGTTTGGCACACATCGGGCACCATGTGATCTGCGTTGACAACAACGAAGCCAAAGTGAAGCTGATGCAATCGGGACAGTCCCCCATTTTTGAACCCGGGCTGTCAGAGTTAATGCAAGAAGCCATTCAATCTGGGAAAATTGAGTTCACAACTGATTTAGCAGCCGGAGTCACTCATGGTGAAGTGCTGTTTATTGCAGTGGGGACACCTCCCTTGCCTACAGGTGAGAGCGATACACGCTATGTGGAAGCCGTGGCACGCGGCATTGGTTCTCACTTGAATGGCGGCTATAAAGTCATTGTCAACAAATCTACTGTACCGATTGGCTCAGGCGACTGGGTGCGTATGCTGGTGCTGGATGGCGTAGCAGAGCGGCAGCAGGCTTTGGTCGCTTCGGGCAACACGGCAACGGCTGAGGTCGATATCAACTTTGATGTCGTCAGTAATCCAGAGTTTCTGCGGGAAGGCTGCGCGATTTATGACACCCTAAACCCCGATCGCATTGTTTTGGGCAGCAACAGCCAGCGGGCGATTGGCATGATGCGAGATCTGTATGCATCGATCGTTTCTCGCGAATTTGCTGAGGATAAGCTGATGCCAACCGTACCTGTAGTCGTGACCGACCTCAGCTCAGCCGAGATGGTCAAATACGCTTCTAATGCTTTCCTAGCAACTAAGATTAGTTTCATTAACGAAATTGCCAACATCTGCGATCGCGTTGGCGCAGATGTCACCCAGGTGGCTAGAGGCATTGGCTTGGATTCCCGCATTGGAGCCAAGTTTTTGCAAGCAGGTATTGGCTGGGGCGGCTCTTGCTTTCCCAAAGATGTAGCAGCGCTGATTCACACAGCCGAAGATTACGGATATGATGCACAGTTGCTCAAGTCTTCTGTCAGCGTCAACCAGCGTCAGCGCATGATTGCAGTAGAAAAGTTGCAACAAGTGCTGAAGATCCTCAAGGGCAAGACGATCGGCCTGCTAGGGCTGACCTTTAAGCCTGATACAGATGACCTGCGCGATGCGCCAGCGCTTGACTTGATTGAGCAATTGCATCGTCTAGGTGCACGCGTCAAAGCATTCGATCCCTTGGTGGCTCAAAGCGGCATGCGACACGGGCTATCCAATGTGCAGGTGGAAACCGATCCTGAGCGGCTGGCTGACGGCTGCGACGCGCTCGTTTTGGTGACAGACTGGAAGGAATTTCTCACCCTAGACTTTGAAAAAATGGCAGGTCTGATGAGTCATCCTGTGATGATTGATGGCCGCAATTTTCTCAATCAAGAAGTTCTGGAAGCAGCAGGTTTTCGTTATTTGGGGATTGGTCGGCAGGGTTAACGCCATGCCTTAGGCTTGAATAACGTCTAATTGTTTTAGAAGCTGATTTTGTCTGCCCTGCGTGGAAGCAAAGTCAGCTTCTAACCTGTTTTAAACCACGCTCCAGGCTAAAAATGGATAAGGTAAAGGTCAAGACCTTAGCGCTGCCTCTGCATCAACCATGCAAATTCTCCGCTCTCATGACTGGAATCTTACCGTTGAAGCCGCGATCGCCCTCCAGCAGTCTTTGCGTAGCCAAATTGTCACGACCGATCGGCTTGGGAAAGTGCAAACAGTCGCAGGGGTAGATGTAGCTTTTGAAGATCAGGGCAGCATTACGCGGGCAGCGATCGTTACCCTTAGCTTTCCAGGGCTACAGGTACTAGAGCAAACTATTGCTCGACGACCCACCACATTTCCCTACATTCCTGGGCTGCTGTCATTTCGTGAGGTGCCAGCCGTTTTGGATGCTCTAAAAAATCTAAAAATTACGCCCGACTTGCTGCTGTGTGATGGCATGGGTATTGCCCATCCCCGACGGTTTGGCATTGCTTGCCACATCGGCTGGCTAACGGATTTGCCCACCATCGGTGTAGGAAAATCTCGGCTGGTAGGCAGCCATACAGAGGTGCCTAACGAGAGGGGAGCCTGGGTACCCCTTCAGCACAGAGATAAAGTGATGGGGGATGAAGTGATCGGTGCCGTCTTACGCACCCGGTTAGGAATTAAGCCACTCTATATTTCTCCGGGTCATCGGATTGGGTTAGAAACAGCGATCGCCTACGTGATGAGCTGTACGACAAAATATCGATTACCTGAAACGACGCGCCATGCTGACAAACTTTCTAAGCTACCTGCATCTGAGCTTGAGAGCCAGCTAGAACCAAGTTATATGGATTCTCAGCAGCTATCGCTAGGATTGTAAGACTCTTTTAGAGAAGTGTTATGGATGAGTGGGCGATCGCAGATCCCATCAATGCTTTTCCAAGCAATCAAGAAGCTAGTGGTCAGTCAAGGAACAGTTGGCGGGTAGAGGGGTAGAGAGGTGGATGAGAGTTTCCCCTCTACTGTCCTAGCGGGTGAGTGAGTGAGTGGGTGAGAGTTTCCCCTCTACCCAACCACCTATCCACCTATCCACCTATCCACCTATCCACCTATCCACTCATTCACTCGTCTACCCATCCACCCGTCTACCCATTCACCCATCCACTCGTCTACCCCAGCACATCAGTTCATCATTGACTGACCCCTGAGGCATCCCATGAGGTTTCTAATAAGGGGTCTTTGAGTCAAGATTTTTGTTACGCAAGGAAAACATACGCAATAAAAATCCTTATATTTTGAGAACTGCCAGATTTCTTTACAATCAGCAAGTATTTTCGGGCAGTTAATGTGCCTTTAGATACAAAGTAATTCTCCAAAAATTGGTGCAATTGTTCAAGTCACGGTTTGGATATATTCGCTTCGTCAAGACATTTTTCGATCAATTTTTTCGCGTCAGTTACCTACTCCACAAGGTTTAATGCTCCTGATGCATCTGTGCGCTAAATCTATCTAGCACTCAGTTTTCTCCGTATAGCTCTAGAGTCTCTCTAGGATTGCGGTTCTGTTTATCACAATGCACGCCTTAGCCTCATCATTAAGGATTACGCTCGTGTTGAAGAAAGTTCTCTGGACTCTATTACTTGCCGCTTGCTTTAGCGGCTTTCTAACGGACGCTGCTTGGGCACAAGATGACGCCGCTGCGGGTTTGATTGACAGCGGTGATACGGCCTTTATGTTGGTCTGCTCGGCGCTCGTTTTGTTTATGACTCCCGGACTAGCCTTTTTCTACGGAGGGTTGGTCAAGTCTCGCAATGTCCTCAACACCATGATGATGAGTCTGGTGTTAATGGGGATCGTGGGTGTCACTTGGGTGTTGTGGGGCTACAGCCTTGCTTTTGCGCCAACCGACCTATCTCCCATTGCGGTGGGCGCTGATGGAAAACCGACATTCACCTATGTGGCGAGTCCCATCATCGGCAGCCTTAGGTGGCTATTTTTGGGGGGTGTTGATGCAGGAGTTCCTGATCCGGTTGGGTATGCGCCTACTCTTCCCCATCAGGTTTTCATGATTTATCAGATGATGTTTGCCATCATCACCCCGGCTTTGATTTCTGGGGCGATCGTCGAGCGCATCAGCTTCAAAGCTTATTTCTGGTTTGTCTTGCTTTGGTCAACCCTCATCTACTCGCCCTTGGCTCACTGGGTCTGGGGTAAAGGGTTTATTGGCATCAATATCGGAGCATTAGACTTTGCAGGCGGCACGGTGGTTCACATCAGTTCAGGGATTTCAGCGGTTGTAGCGGTTTGGATTTTGGGTGCCCGCAAGAGCTATCCTGCTCAGCCAACCATTCCTCACAATGTACCTTTTGTGCTGTTGGGAATTGGCATGCTGTGGTTTGGCTGGTTTGGCTTTAACGCCGGAAGTGCTCTAGCAGCAGGCGGCTCTTTGGCCACGGTCGCTTTTGTCTCTACCGCGATCGCGCCTGCAGCGGCAGGTCTAACCTGGCTCATCGTAGAATGGGTGCTGCGCGGTAAGCCGACTGCCGTGGGCATTGCCAGCGGATTTTTAGCCGGACTCGTGGGCATTACGCCAGCCGCAGGGTTTGTCACGCCCATTGGCGCTATTCTCATCGGCTCTATCACTGCTGTCGTTTGCTTCTTTGCGGTGAGTTTGCGCGCCAAGCTGCAATTTGACGACTCTTTAGATACCTTTCCTATTCACGGGGTAGGGGGCACAATAGGGGCACTCTTGACAGGCATCTTTTGCTCTAAAGCCGTTAATGCTGCTGGCTTCGATGGGCTGCTGTACGGTAATCCAGCTCAGCTCTGGAATCAGTTCCTGGGAGTTGTTGTAACCTATGTCTTTGCAGGCTTGGGCACTTTCTTGATTCTCAAGTTCTTAGGGCTGTTTATGGAGCTGCGCGTCAAGTCATCTGTTGAGGATCAAGGCTTGGATGTGAGTGAGCATGGCGAAGAAGGCTACGGTGAGGAGTTTGTTGGAGGCATGACTCTGGTTGAGGATTCTGTCCCGCAATCCTAAGGATCCTTAAATAAAACCTAATAGTTTTTTGGAAGTGCCGCGCTTCGCGCGGCACTTCCAAAAAACTACACTCAAGGTCAAGTTGTCATCAGACGAGTATGAAAAAGGCGGGTCTTACCCGCCTTTTTTAGTGAAACTGCTCTCTTAAAAATATCTCCATCCTGACCGCTGTGAATGTATCTGTGCTACCAGCTACTGTGTAGTTAGGACTTCAGATGACAAACGCTTGAATGACAATCGCTCATTCTGCACATCGACAAAGACCGTATCGCCATCAACAAAATCGCCCCGCAATATAGCTTTGGCAATTTGCGTTTCCAGCTCACGTTGGATGGCGCGCTTGAGTGGACGAGCACCAAACACGGGGTCGTAACCTACTTCCGCCAGGAAGTCGAGAGCGGCATCAGACAGGCGTAACGTCATCTTGCGATCGCTCAACCGTCCTGCCAGTCGCTGGACTTGAAGCTGAACGATGCGACGAAGTTCTGATTTCTGCAAGCTGCGGAAAATGATCATCTCATCAATCCGGTTGAGGAACTCAGGACGGAAACTCGATCGCATCGCTTCCATGACCCGCGATCGCATTTCTTCATAGCGATCGTTATCACCCGACACATCCAGGATGTATTGGGAGCCAATGTTGCTGGTCATAATAATGATGGTGTTTTTAAAGTCCACCGTTCGGCCTTGCGAATCGGTCACGCGACCGTCATCTAAGATTTGCAGCATAACGTTGAACACATCAGGATGCGCCTTCTCGATTTCGTCAAACAGAATGACGGCATAGGGACGACGGCGCACCGTTTCAGTCAACTGCCCGCCTTCTTCGTAACCGACATATCCGGGAGGTGCGCCAATGAGTCGAGAAACCGCGTGCTTCTCCATGTACTCGGACATATCAATCCGCACCATTGCCTCTTCGGTATCGAACAGGTATGCGGCAAGCGCCTTAGCCAGTTCGGTCTTGCCCACACCCGTAGGGCCTAAGAAAATAAAGCTGGCGATCGGTCGGTTGGGGTCTGCCAAACCCGCGCGAGAACGCTGAATCGCATCGGCAACTGCGGTGACAGCTTCGTCTTGTCCGACCACGCGATCGTGCAGTTCATCTTCCAAGGTCAGGAGTTTTTGCATCTCGGAGGCTACCAGCTTGCTGATGGGAATGCCCGTCCATTTAGAAATGATTTCGGCAATATCAGCTTCCGTCACTTCTTCCCGCAGTAGCGACTTGCCCGTGGTCTGGGTTTGGGTCAGTCTAGCTTCTGTCTCTTCTAACTCTCGCTGCAAATCCGTCAGTTTGCCGTAGCGCAGTTCAGCAGCCCGGTTCAGGTCATACTCACGTTCTGCCTGGGGAATATCAACATTGACAATCTGATCGATCTGCTCTTTGAGCTGCTTGCGGCGATCGAGCACTTCTTTCTCGGCTTGCCACTGAGCTTTGAGGGTATTCCCCAGTTCGCTCAAGTCGGCAATTTCTCGATCGAGCCGTTCCAGACGCTCTCTAGAGGCTGCATCCACTTCTTTTTGCAGCGATAGGCTTTCCATCTTTAGCTGAAGCACTTTCCGCTCAACTTCATCTAGCTCTTCTGGCTTAGAAGTGGTTTCCATCTTCAGCTTGGCTGCCGCTTCGTCTACCAAATCGATCGCCTTGTCGGGCAAGAAGCGATCGCTGATATAGCGATTGGACAGGGTTGCTGCGGCAACCAAGGCATTGTCAGAAATCTTGACGTTGTGGTGCGTTTCATAGCGATCTTTCAGCCCGCGCAGGATTGAGATCGTGTCTTCGGGGCTGGGCTGATCGACATAGACCTGCTGGAACCGCCGCTCTAGCGCCGCATCTTTCTCAATATATTTGCGGTACTCATCCAAAGTGGTCGCCCCAATGCAGCGCAGTTCGCCCCTGGCCAGCATCGGCTTCAGCAGGTTTCCGGCATCCATAGAGCCTTGGGTGGCTCCGGCTCCCACCACTGTATGAATTTCATCGATGAACAGGATAATTGCACCGTTAGATTCGGTCACTTCTTTGAGAACCGCCTTGAGCCGCTCCTCAAATTCACCACGGTATTTGGCTCCCGCGATCAGCGCTCCCATATCTAACGCAATCAGCTTGCGGTCTTTCAGCGATTCGGGCACATCACCATTAATGATCCGTTGGGCTAATCCTTCCGCGATCGCCGTTTTACCGACGCCCGGTTCGCCAATCAGCACCGGATTGTTTTTGGTGCGGCGAGACAGAATTTGAATCGTGCGGCGGATTTCATCATCGCGCCCAATCACGGGGTCAAGTTTGCCCTGCCGCGCTGATTCGGTTAGGTCGCGCCCATACTTTTCGAGTGCTTCATACTTACCTTCAGGATTCTGGTCGGTCACTTTTTGATTGCCTCTAATCTGTTCCACTGCGGTCTTGAGCTGCTTATCGTCGAGCTTAAATTCTTGAAATAGAGCTTTACCAAAGCGATCGTCTTTAGGATAGGCCAGTAGCACATGCTCGATCGAGATAAACTCATCGCCAAACTCCTTCCTGACCGATTCTGCCCGATCGAGCAAGGTGTCTAGCGATCGCCCTAGATATACAGAGCTACCAACACCGGAGATTTTGGGCTGACGACGCACAAAGTCTTCTGTATAGTCACGCACGCGCCGCACATCTGCACCCAGCTTGTTGAAGATACTGGTTGCTAAGCCTTCCTGCTCTAGCAGTGCCGCCATAAGATGTTCGGATTCAAGCTGCTGATGCTGAGCCTGTTTAGCGATTTCAGGCGTTCGGGCGATCGCTTCCCAGGCTTTTTCGGTAAATTGATTCGGGTTAGTGGGTTGCATAAGTTTTCAGTTTTGGGGAATGAGCTGACTCTTTGAGCTTTTTTTGAGCTGCTTTTTTTGAGCTTCAGTGCTTTGAGCTTTGAGTTTTGCATTTGAAACAGCGATAACCCAAAACTCGCTTACGTATAAGCGCTTGCATATAGATCTTGTCTGTCTTGCATTTATTGTATTGATTTAGGGTGACCTATCAGGATCGGTGTTCCCCCCTGAGGACGATCGTTTTGCCGCCCTTTTCCCAACCTGGTTCAACTTCTGCTGCAACTGTTTGGCTTTTGGCAGAGTGCGCAAAAGATGAGCGGTAGAATATTTTTATGGGAGAAACGCATTACGACACTTTAAAGGTCAGCCAGACGGCAACTCAAGCAGAGATCAAGCAAGCCTATCGCCAAATGGCCAAACGCTTTCATCCGGATGTCAGTCAGGATGCGATGAGCCATGAGCGGATTACAGAAATTAATGCGGCCTACGAGGTTCTCAGCGATACTCGACAGCGGCAGTCTTACGATCGCCACCTGACCTATGGGGGGCGATCGCGCACGGCTGTCAGCTCTGAAGATCGCCAGGAAAGAGCTGCTGCCGCCAATAAGCGTCATCGCCAGAGACAGACTGGGCGCGATAGCGATGAACAGCTCCAACAATGGATGAAGCGCGTCTATCAGCCTGTCAATCGCACGATTGGGCAAATTATTAGCCCGCTCAGGGCGCAAATTAATCAGCTTGCAGCCGATCCGTTTGATGACGATCTGTTAGAGGACTTCCAAGCCTACCTAGAGGATTGCCGTACCTCGCTGCAACGGGGTCAGCAGGTTTTTCGCTCGATTCCCAATCCTCCGGCTGTGGCAGGTGTTGCGGCTCATTTGTACTATTGTCTCAATCAGGTGAGTGACGGCATTGATGAGCTAGAGCGCTTTGTAAGCAGCTATGACGAGCATTATTTGCATACAGGGCAAGAGCTATTTCGGATTGCGTCAGGGTTACGGCGCGAGGCGCAAGCGGCAATTCGGGAGCTTGCTTAGCACAACATTAGGAATAAACAACAGCATTAGTGGGTGAATTGTGGATTTCTAAGCCACAATAGTTAGGGGCGATCCACTGAATCCAGCATTCAACTGCACTCTCTTTCAACGGACTCCTGCTTTCTTTCATCTTTTTTCTTGTCCTATGCCTCTTCCTGTTGTTGCTATCATTGGTCGCCCAAATGTGGGTAAGTCTACTCTGGTCAATCGTTTGACTGGCATGATGGATGCGATCGTCCATGATGAACCTGGCGTGACGCGCGATCGCACCTACCGAGAAGCCTTTTGGCGCGATCGAGATTTCATGGTGGTAGATACAGGGGGGCTAGTCTTTGACGATGACACAGAGTTTTTGCCCCTGATTCGGGAGCAGGCAATGCTGGCTCTAGCCGAGTCGAGTGTTGCCATTATGGTTGTAGATGGACAGGCGGGGCCAAACGCCTCTGATGAAGAGATCGCTATGTGGCTGCGGCAGCAGTCTGTTCCGGTTTTAGTCGCCGTCAACAAATGCGAATCGGTAGATCACGGCTTAGTGCAGGCTGCTGAGTTTTGGCGGTTGGGCTTAGGCGAGCCTTACCCTGTCTCTGGCATTCACGGCAACGGCACAGGAGAACTGCTGGATGATTTGGTCAACCATCTGCCTACCACAGACCTGATTGAAGACACGGGCGAAATTCGTGTGGCGATTGTGGGTCGTCCTAACGTGGGCAAATCCAGCTTGCTGAACGCCTTTGTGGGCGAAAGTCGAGCCATTGTTAGTCCCATTTCTGGCACCACGCGTGACACGATCGATATGCTGGTTGAGCGGGGTGAGCAGCGCTATCGCTTAATCGATACGGCAGGCATCCGCAAGAAAAAGCAGGTTGAGTATGGCCCTGAATTCTTTGGCATCAACCGGGCTTTTAAGGCGATTCGGCGTGCCGATGTGGTGCTGCTGGTGATTGATGCTTTGGATGGCGTCACAGAACAAGATCAGAAGCTGGCAGGACGTATTTCTGATGATGGGCGAGCCTGTGTTGTCGTCGTTAACAAGTGGGATGCAGTCGAAAAAGATGCCTACACCATTTACGAATACGACAAGCAAATGAAGGATCGGTTGCACTTCACCGATTGGGCAGAGACGGTTTACGTCAGCGCCATGACGGGACAGCGGGTCGAAAAAATTCTAGATTTGGTGGATACGGCGGCTGAGCAGCACAAGCGCCGCGTTAGCACCTCTGTAATTAACGAAGTTATTGAAGAAGCTTTGAGCTGGCATACACCGCCCACCACACGCCAAGGACGGCAGGGCAGAATTTATTACGGCACGCAGGTGACCAGCCAGCCCCCGACGATCGCCCTCTTTGTCAATGATCCCAAGCTATTTGGCGATACGTTCCGTCGCTACCTTGAGGGGCAGTTCCGCAAGCACTTGGGCTTTACGGGCACACCGCTAAAGCTATTGTGGCGTGGCAAGAAAGTGCGCGAAATGGAGCGCAGCCCCAACCGAGCGGTTAAGGTCAAGGGATAAAGCTGACGTTTTGGGCTTAGAATCTTTACTCAGTCGCGTCGTACTGGATTTATAGCGATGGATTTATTGCGATCGCTGCCCATTGGACTTTACCTTGAGCAGCCGGTGACTTGGCTGCATCGGATTGATGCCAGAGTCAAACTATTCTGGCTGGTGGCTTTTCTGCTAACCCCCATTGCCGCCAATCCTTCCTGGCGCATCGCGATCGTAGTGGCCTTGCTCTTGCTCACCCTCAGCACTCGTCTGCCCTTTCGGGTATGGCGACGGCAGATGGGCTTGGTCACGGTCTTTAGCTTACTGCTGTTGGGCATTACCATGTTTGCCCCAGACGGGATTACTGTTCCTAGCCAACCCCGTCTGCCTGTAGATGAGCTGGCATTAAATCAAAGCTCGCCTGCCCCCAGTTCACCGCCTAATGCCTCGGCTCCCGCGATCGCTCCTTTGCCTCAGCCAACCGACTACGGCGAATATGTCTTGCTGGATCGAGGGGTTGTGCGGGTCACACGCCGCTCTTTGGAATTGGCAGTTCGAGCCGCCACGTTAATATTTACGCTAATTTACAGCGCCAACTTGTATTTGCTGACTACTGCGCCCGAAGAGATTACAGCAGGTTTAGAAAGTCTGATGCAGCCGCTACGACGCTTTAACCTGCCTGTAACAGAAGTCATTCTCACCCTGACGCTGTCGCTACGGTTTATCCCGCTCGTCCTAGAAGAAGTCCAGAATTTGGTGCGATCGGTCAGAACCAGAGCCATTAACTGGAAAAAGCTGGGATTTCGTAGCTCAGCTCAAGTGTGGGTGATGATTGCCGAACGGCTCGTCGATAATCTGCTGGTGCGGGCGGAGCAAATTGCCAGCGCCATGCAGGTTCGCGGATTTACTAGCCCTGACCAGCATCAGGTGCGGTGGCATCAGTTCAAGCTGAAATTGGGAGATTGGGTGGCGATCGCCGCAATGGGTGTTTTTTTGACCGCCCGTGTCGTTTTAGGCCAGTAAAGCGGCTACGGCAACAAAGAATACGGCTCGTAGTAAGGGCAAACACACCAACAATTCAGCCAAAAGCGCTACAATTTCCGTAGCGATGCGACACAGTTTTGCGGTACGACATTCTCGTAGCCCCCTTGCCAGCGAGAATGTCTCACAAAGCAGATGGTAAATTTCACTTTAACGCAGTGCAATTAGACAAAGCATTGGCGTACCGGGGATGTAGTTTATGTATTTTAAACTTTGTGCATTTTAAACAATGCCTTCCAGGTGCATCTTGTCTAGTTTGGCTGATCAAGTCTAGCTAACTTGAATCTATCAACTTTGATTTTGATGAAGGCTGACCGCAAAAGCAGCGATCGCGTGATTCTTTATCATTAACCAACTTACTGACTACAGATTAAATTGGCCATGAAATACTGAGGAAATATCTTAAAGATGCGTCATGGGTAAAGGGAATATTGCCCATTCTAAAAGCCACTTTTTCAGATAAATTCTAAGTCAAGAGTCGGCAAAGGATAGTTGAAAACTCTCCCGTTTGTGACTGCTAGGATGCTGACTGATAGGGGTACTCTAGGGCTGAGTCCTGATTCTAGATTGCAAAAATAAATGATGCCAAACTGACAAAGCTTAGATCTAGACCTGGGTTGCTACTCTACAAATGGCAAAATAACTTTTGCGTTGTTCTCAAAATTTGCTTCAATCATAGGTATTCCTCAATTAAATAAGCATTCTTAAACTAAATTTAATGCGAGACCCTGTTATAAACCCTGTTGCAACTGATGCTGCCAAAGCTCGAATGAGTACTGAAACATACCTCAATCATCCGACGTTTGGTTTGCTCTTTAGAGTCTGCGTTGTTGAAGAAAATCGAGAGCTGTTTGCAACGCTCTATGCTCAACGCCTATTTTTTGTCGTGACAACGGGCGTAAACGGCATTCAATTTGACCCTGTTGGTCGTACCGATGCCCGGATCTTAGTTGAAGGCCGTATGAGAGAACTGCGGCGCACAGGACAAACTCTGGAATACAGCAAGGTTCAAGCGACGCACAAGCAAACCTTCCAATGAACTCTTCTCAACTTAGCCAAATCGTCGATCGCCTAGGACAGATTCGCCAGACCTTGCCGCCCAACGTCAAGCTGATTGCCGTGACCAAGCAGGTTCCAGCCGAGGTGATGCGGCTCGCCTATGAGGCAGGCATCCGAGACTTTGGTGAAAACCGAATTCAGGAGGCCGAAAGTAAGCAAGAGCAGCTAAAAGACCTGGATGTAACCTGGCACTTGATCGGGCATTTGCAAAGCAACAAAGCGGCTAAGGCGTTAGAGCACTTTCACTGGATTCACTCCGTCGATAGCCTCAAGCTGGCTCAACGCCTCCATCAAATCTTGGATCAAAGGGCTGAGTCTTCGCCCCATCAGCCTATTCAGAAACCCAAGATCTGTCTCCAGGTCAAACTGCTGCCCGATCCCAATAAATTTGGCTGGAGTGCGCCTGAACTTTTGTCTGATCTGCCTCTGCTCGATCAATGCACTAATCTCAATATTGTAGGGCTAATGTCTATTCCTCCCCTTGGGCTGGAGCCGGACGCAACGCTCTCAGTCTTCACTCAAACTCGCGATTTGGCAGAGAAGATTCGTCAGCAACATTGTGCCCATATCCAGATGCAAGAGTTGTCGATGGGCATGTCTGGAGACTACCCTCTGGCAGTACAAGCTGGGGCGACCCTGATTCGTTTGGGACGAACCCTGTTTGGCGATCGCGCTTGATTTTGAATTCTCCCCTACCATAGATAGGGTTAAGCATGCAGAATTTTTATGTCTTTTCCTGGATCTCTTGAACCAAGTCAGGTTGCGTCTGTTGAGCCATCGCCACAAGCCGAGCCGCAGAGCAAACCTTTGCTGGGGCGATCGCTGGCTGAGCTAACCGATTGGGTGCAGCAGCAGGGACAGCCTGCCTATCGCGGCAAGCAGCTCTACCAGTGGATTTATCAGCAGGGAGCACGATCGATCGCTGATATTTCAGTTTTTCCCAAGCAGTGGCGATCGGGCTTTGCCCAACCCGAAGGAACGGGAGCAGAAATTGGCCGCTCAACGCTACACTATCGCTCGGCAGCTCCCGACGGTACGGTCAAGTTTTTGCTCAAGCTCTCGGATGGGCAAATTGTTGAGGCCGTTGGTATTCCGAGTTCCAAGACAGGCGGAGCGAGAGAGGCTGGGGAATGGGGTGAGGGCGAAGTGATCCACCATCCTGCTCAGATCGATCGCCTGACGGTCTGTGTGTCTTCGCAGGTGGGCTGCCCTATGGCGTGCGATTTTTGTGCGACGGGCAAGGGAGGGTTTCAGCGCAATTTAGAAACCCATGAGATTGTCGATCAGGTGCTGACGGTACAGGAAGATTTTGGCCATCGGGTCAGCAATATTGTCTTTATGGGGATGGGAGAACCCTTACTCAATACCGACAATGTTTTGGCTGCTGTGCGATCGCTCAATCAAGATGTGGGCATCGGGCAGCGATCGATCACCCTTTCTACGGTAGGCATCCCTGGAAGGATTCGCCGTCTTGCCGAGCAACAGCTTCAGGTAACGCTTGCCATTAGTTTGCACGCTTCTAACCAGCATCTGCGCGAGCAGCTGATTCCGAGCGCTCGTCAATATCCGATGACAGAGTTGCTGAGTGAATGCCGAGACTATGTGAAGATGACCGGACGACGGGTTACCTTTGAGTATGTTTTGCTGGCCGATCTCAACGATCGCCCCATTCATGCAGCCGAACTCGCGGCTCAATTGCGCGGCTTCCAAAGCCATGTCAACCTTATTCCTTACAATCCCATTAGCGAAGTCGATTATCAACGTCCTGATTCTCGGCGGGTGCAGGGATTTATTCAGGCATTGCGATCGCACCATATTGCTGCAACGGTTCGGTGGTCAAGAGGGTTGGAGGCCGATGCGGCTTGCGGTCAGCTCCGAGCCTCTAAAACAAAGGGCGTTTAGAAATCAAGATTGCCTAGCAGTCTCCTTTCCAAAAAACTACTGGGTTTTATTGAAGACTAGAGATAAACTGAGCGTGAAGGTCATATCCCCAAATCATTGGTGGCTATTATGGTAAACACTGTTCAGACCTCCGACGCTCAACCTTCCCCTCCTCAAACCCCTTACAGCGACGCGCAGATCTCCGGATGGTTACGCGGACTGCTTAGCATTGCCTGGGCAGACGGACATTTTGACCAACAAGAACAAGCGCTAATTGCTGAGCTAACTCAAGAGCTGGCAGCAACGCCGGAGCTAGAAGCGATCGAGACTATTTCTCCAGAGCAGCTCGCAGCTCTACTGGGCAAGGAAAGTACGATCGCTGAAAATTTCATGCGGACAGCAGTCATGGTGGCGATCGCGGACGGGCTTTACTCTGCGGCCGAGGATGAAGCTCTGCATGAGTTTTGTAACGCCTTGGGAATAGATGCCAAAATTCTGGAATCGCTGCGCCTGACGCTTAACTATCAGCCACCTCTGCCTGAGTCAGCCTCAACTCCAGCAGGCTTGTCATCCTTAGAGGTCAACCAGGCCAATCTATCGCTCGATGTTTTGAAGCCGATGCAAGACTGGCTTGATCATCTCCATATCGACGATCCGCGTTTGGCACGCTTCCTCTGCAATCTCATTCCACCCCAATGCCCGTTTGAGCGAGATGTGACGCTATTTGGGCGAAAGCTGATTCATATCCCAGCGATGTGCAAAATCAATCCCCTATACGAGCAGCTTGTGGGGTTACGCTTTCGAGCTTTGACCTACTTGGTAGAAGATTGCCAGGAAGATGTGTCGAGGTACTGTTAGCAACTGACCGCTAGCCCAATGCAGCTACAGGGTAGGAAAAAACACCCGCATGTAGGCTGATACGATCGCCTCTCCAAAAAATGCCGTTAAAACGGCTGCCACAGAGAGAAAAGGGCCAAACGGCATCGGTTGCCGACGGTTCATTAACCCGATCGCCATCGCTCCACCGCCTAAAAATGCGCCGATCGCACAGGCCATAAAGCCCGACAGCAGCACGAGCTTCCAGCCTAGCCATGCCCCAATCATTCCCATGAGTTTGGCATCACCACCCCCCATTGCCGTTTGACCAAAGGCGATCGAAGCCAAGATGGTGATGATATCAAATACCCAAATCCCTACGACTGCGCCTAAGATGCCTTCCCAGAGCTGATGGGCAGATCCTGGGAGTCCTCCCGGCATCCCATACCAACCCGCGATCGTTTGATAAACCAACCCAGCCATCAGCCCCGACTGGGTTAGCGCATTGGGTAAGGTAAGCGTGTCTAGATCAATCAGCGCCAGTGCCAATAGCCAGCTAAAAAATGTCCAGTAGCCTAAAGTAGGCAAAGACAGGTCATAGGCCCAGTAGACCCACACAAACAGCACTCCTGTTGCAGCTTCCACCAGCGGATAGCGGACTGCGATCGGGCTGCGGCAATAGCGACAGCGGCCTTTGAGCGCTAGCCAGCCCAGCACAGGGACGTTATCGTAGCTTTTGAGTCGTCGTAAGCAATGCGGACAGCGAGAAGGAGGAAACAGCAGAGATAAACCCGCTGGGATGCGATAAATGACGACATTCAGGAAACTACCCACTGCTGCACCTAGTGCAAAGGTGATGAGTGTCGTCAGCCCTGAAGAGAGAAATTCCATGACGTTATATAGACGTTATGTACAGGAGGCACAGGTTGAAATCTAGATTGAAAGCTTGTTGCTGCTCGTTTTCATAATGCCCTGAATCTCTCTCTTACCCTGCTTTGGCCCCATGTTTTAATGAAAACCTCAAACCTCAAACCTCAAACCTACCCCTTACACGCCTAAATCCAGCTATCATAGCGGTTGTTGCATCGGCTACAGTATGGGCAGACAACGTTCAATTTTGGCGCTAATTTTAGCTTTGACGATCGCAGCGATCGTCGTTCTGGTCAAGGTTCCTGTGCGGCTGGGCTTAGACTTACAGGGCGGCTCTCAGCTGACGCTTCAGGTGCAAACCACTGAAACTGTTAAAGAAATTACTCCTGACAAGCTCGATGCCGTCAAGCGCGTAGTCGAGAACCGCATCAATGGACTGGGAGTTTCTGAATCGATCGTTCAGTCTGTGTTGCCGGACAAGCTTGTCGTGCAGCTTCCTGGCGTTAGCGATCCGGCTCAGGCCGAGCGAGTTTTGGGGGGTACAGCCCAACTCGACTTTCGAGAGCAGATCCCTGGGACAGAGGCTCGCTTGCCGATTGAGTTTCAGGTGCAAAAGCAGAAAGAGGTCGAACTCAGAGCCTTACAGGATAGCAAGGCCGATAAGGCTGAAATTGATGCCAAGCAAGCTGAGCTTGATGCCAGCGCTCAGGCCCTCGCAGAACTCTTTAAGCCCTCTGGTCTGACAGGAGAAGGACTCAGAAATGCGTTCCCTCAGCCTGTAGGGGGCGATAGCTGGGAAGTGGTGCTGAACTTTAGTGACCAAGGGGGCGAACAGTTTGCCCAACTCACCAAAAATGTGGCGGGTACTGGACGTAGCCTAGGCATTTTCTTAGATAATCAGCTCTTGAGCGCGCCTACCGTTGCGGCTCAGTACGCCGAAACCGGAATTTCAGGCGGCACAGCCACGATTACGGGAGGATTTGATACGCAGGAAGCGAGCGGACTCGCCATTCAATTGCGCGGTGGCGCACTGCCTGTGCCTGTAGAAATCGTAGAAAACCGTACTGTTGGGGCGACTTTAGGACAAGACAGCATCCAGAGCAGTATTTACGCAGGGATTCTGGGTTTGGTGCTGGTGCTGATTTTCATGGTGATCTATTATCGTTTACCCGGCTTCATTGCCGATCTGGCACTGATGCTCTATGCGCTGTTTACGCTGGCGCTGTTTAACCTATTGGGCGTGACGCTGACCCTCCCTGGAATTGCCGGATTTCTCCTCAGTATTGGCATGGCTGTAGATGCTAACGTGCTGATTTTTGAACGCACCCGCGAGGAGCTACAGGCCGGAAAAACGCTCTATCGTTCTGTAGAGTCAGGCTTCTATCGCGCTTTTTCTAGCATTCTGGACAGTAACGTTACCACGCTTATTTCCTGTCTAGCGCTGTTTGTGTTGGGGACGGGATTAGTTAAAGGTTTTGCCTTGACCCTGGCGCTTGGAATTGGGGTAAGCATGTTTACAGCACTGACCTGTAGCCGCACCTTCCTAATGCTGCTCGTGCTCAGCTATCCGGCTTTGCGGCAAAGACCTGAACTCTTTAGCCCCAATGTTCCTTCCTCTAACAAAATCCAGCCAGAGAAAGCATCATGAAACTGCAAATCATCCGCCAGCGATCGCTCTGGTGGACTATTTCCTCAGCTATCATTCTCAGCGGTCTGATTGCCATGATCATCTCTTGGAGTCAGATTGGCGCACCCCTTCGTCCTGGTCTTGACTTTGTAGGCGGTACAAGGCTGCAACTGGATTTGGATTGCTCAGTTCCAGACAATTGCGCCAAGCCGATTGAGCCAGCGGTAGTGCGAGAGGTATTGTCGGCGCAAGGGTTGGAAAACAGCACTATTCAAGTTTTGGGTGAAGAGCGACGGGCGCTCTCTATTCGAACTTCGGCGCTTAGCGTCGATCAGCGGACTCAGCTTGAGAAGACTCTGACCGAGAAAATCGGCGCATTTGATCCCCAGAAAACTCAGATTGATACAGTCGGGCCGACGCTGGGAAGACAGCTTTTCACCTCTGGCGTCTTGGCACTGCTGCTGTCCTTCGTGGGCATTGGTCTTTACCTCAGCTTTCGCTTCCAGCTAGACTATGCCGTTTTCGCGATCGTCGCGCTACTGCATGATGTTCTTACTACAGTGGGCATTTTCTCTATCTTGGGTTTAACCCTGGGTATTGAGGTGGATAGTCTGTTTATTGTGGCGCTTTTGACCATTGTGGGTTTCTCGGTGAATGATACGGTTGTCATTTACGATCGTATCCGGGAAACCATTCAGCTCAGTAGCGATCGCTCGATCAATGACATTGTGGATGCTGCCGTTAATCAAACGTTGGCGCGATCGATCAACACGACGTTGACCACACTTTTACCCTTGGTCGCGATCTTCCTGCTGGGGGGTGAAACCCTGAAGTATTTTGCCCTAGCGCTGATTATTGGATTTGCTATGGGAGCTTATTCCAGTATCTTTATTGCCAGTACTTTATTGGCGTGGTGGCGCGTGCGATCGGGGCAAGAAATTCAAGAGGGCGGAAAAGATCAGCTTGCAGGTGCTGAAGAGTAATCCGGTAGGTAGACTCGCTATTCCAAACGGCTGAGGCAAGATGGGAGTAGAGTGACTCTATGTTTTCCTATAAATATTTGTCTCCCCATGCTGTTTCCCTCGTTCTTCCGTAGCTCTAAAAAGCCGCTGACTACCGAAAAGCGCACGGTTCTCAATGATGTGAGCTGGCAAAAGTTTGAGACTTTGTTGGCAGAATTGGGCGAACAGCGTCAGGCTCGTCTGACCTACTTTCGAGGCAGGCTGGAATTGATGACCCCGATCGCGGCTCATGAACGCTGCAATAAGCTAATCGAGTCGCTGATTCTCATTTTGGTTGAGGAAATGCATCTCTCAGTCACTCATCTCATGCCTGTGCTGCTGAAATCGCCTGAGTTGGTCTGTGCGACCGAGCCAGATGCCTGCTACTACTTTCATAATGTTCCTTCGGTACAGGGCAGAACTGAGCTGAACCTGCCGCGTGACCCCTCCCCCGATCTGCTGGTGGAAATTGCGCTGACCAAAAGCAGTCTCGATAAGCAGCCGATTTATGCGACGTTGGGGATTCCGGAAGTCTGGCGCTATATCACGACGCCCGATGAAGACATTCTGAGAGGAACGTTGCTGATTTATGAGCTGCAAGGCGATCGCTATGTAGAACAACAAACCAGCCAATTTTTCCCTTTTTTATCAGCCAGCCGAGCGCTGCAATTTTTGCAGGAAAGCGACTCTATGAGCTTGGCGGCTTCAATTCGTCTATTGCGATCGTGGATTAAAGAGCGAGCCTAGAATTGCAAATCTACAAAGTCTTTGCTGCTCCAGCGGATCGAGGGTTGTATCCTACTGGGGAGATTTAAGGTAGGACACAGCTATAGCGAGAGCAGGGGAGTTGGGTGCTGCCGCTGAGCCATGAGTGGATCACGCGCTTTGAGAAAGCGATGCGTTTGACCGACACAACGGGATTCCAGATTAGGGGATTCCATCGTGTCGGTCGAGCCTTTGCTGGCACTCTGGCTCAAGCCCCAAACTTAGCCGTTGGTGGGGCGATAGTGGGTGCTGATGGCCATTACCTTCTGGGGGTCAGGGGTGGGCAACAGCGGACTCCAGGTGTCGATCGTCCGAAATCCTCGCACATGCGATTCGTGAATCGTCGCTCTCACCGCATCACGAGAGGCAAAAACAATCACGCGAATCACCTCTCGCTCTGGGTTGGGTTCATCCCCCGACTGCAATGCGGGATGGTTGAAGAAGTTGAATTCTCCGGTCATTATTCTATTCTCCTTGTTGTTTTGGTTGGGTTCGCTTGTTGAGTTCTCGCTTGCGATAAAAACAAGCTGAGAAGGAACCCCAAAAACATGGCTACTCACGATCGATTGAACAAGTAGCGCCAAGGAGTGTAGCTAGAAAGCTAAACTAACTGAAGCCCTACGGACTGGGACTCTCGGTCTGTAAGGTTAGGGGTATGTCGTAGGGTCAAGCTACTTCATACCTCGCCAGAGGTTTTTGGGTGGATTAAGGCTGCTGGCGCAGGAATACGAAAAGCAACCTTAGCGGATAAGAATATAGGGACGAGGGGGCGATCGTCAAGCCATTTGTCGCACAAGTTCATCTGTATTTTGGGATGTGGGAGTTGTGGGGCGATCGGGTAAATGAGGCGATGGAGGTTGGAGCATTGCCCAGTGATAGATAACTCTGATACATAAGATCTCAATCCTACACAAATGCTTGATAAGCACCCCCATCTCCAGGATTAACCCTCAGATATGACAGATAACACCCCAAAACTCCGGACTTAGACTGTAAAAGTTCTATTTAATTCCTTGAGAAGCGGGTGTTATCACGCAAATGTGCTGGATAATCTCGGAAAAGTAGGTACTTATCTAGCAGATGTGACGTTGAATATATAGTTATGAATCCAATAAGAAAATGATGGACAGACTACCTTCTGGGGCAGAACTCCGTTTCGGCAATGGTGAGCAGCTAACAGGCCACGAAGCAATATTCCCAATTCTAACGAAACATAATGATGGCTCGTTACAGTTCCTTGCCACAGGTTTCTTCATTGCAAAATTTGGATTATTCGTTACAGCAAAACATGTGGTTTTTCGCTCAGAATTCGAGGTCTACGAAAACCTGATCGCTATTTATCAATGGAATGGTTCGTACATTATCAGGGACATTGACGTTCGGCACCTTGCTTGGCATGACAAAGCCGATATTGTTATCGGATGTTTGCCTGAAATGACACACAATCTCTCAGAACAGATTGTTTTCAATAAAGTTGCAACTCTCACACGGCGTATCCCGGCGATTGGAGAAATAACTTCGACATTCGCATTTCCTACAACCACCGTTAAAAATGAAGAACAAGTACAACGTATTTATTTGAATGACTCTTGGTACTTTGGGAATGTTGAACAACATTATCCACATGGTAGAGACCGAACTTTGCTTCCTGGCGCATGCTTTCAGACAAGCATGGCAATTCTCGGAGGGGCTAGCGGCGGTCCTGTTTTTGATAAGTATGGGCGTGTATACGCAATTAATTCAACCTCATTTTCCAATGGTCCACCTACTTTCGTTTCTAGCGTGCTCGATTCACTCGAAATAGTCTTACCAGAGAATTGTGATCCAAGGTTGACGGTTGCAGAACTTGCACAAATGAATTTCGTTGCGATTGAAGAAGATTCATAACAACTGCGATGCACCAGAACTTTGAAGTATGTTCATTTACAGCTAAGGGTGTCCAAGTCTGGTGATCGCAACCGTTATACGGCTAGGCAAATTCATGATATTGAGATTTACAATGAACTGGCGTGAATACGAAACTCAAGTTTTTCAGGAATTTCAGAAAAAATATCCAGAGTATGAAATCTGCCTTAACCAAGAACTGCCCGGTCGATTCAGTAAAGTTCCAAGACAGATAGACATACTGGTTAAAGCACGAATTACTGATGTTGACATGATTGGAGTGTTTGACTGTAAGTGTTTCAGCAAGAACGTTGATGTAAAGGTTATTGATTCCATGTTTGGCTTCATGGACGATCTAGGAGCACATTTTGGTGGAGTGGTTACCACCAAAGGCTCTTCTAGTGGTGCAAAAAATCGTGCAAGTGCTGCTCGAATCGATCTCCGTGTAATTAAATTTGCCTCACCTGAAACGGTAATTGATGAGTTTGTTCCCAAGCTTGATTTCTCAGATCCAAGAAATTCGATGTACATAGCAATAATTTAAAGCAAAGAAGAAACCGTCTACCCATAAACTCTGGTAAAGCGGCTTGATCGAAGCGGTTTGAGTGAAATGCAAAGAGATTGGCAACCGCTGACCAGAACCGTTATGCAGTTCAGTCCTCGGTAGAACAAAATGTTGCCATCGAGGACTTTAAAGTATTCGTTCACTAGCTCTATCTGCACCCTCTTGCAGGCACTATTTGTAATCACGAGGCTCTGCAATCAGTTGACTCAGCCAGAATCTGCTATTTTGCTGTCTCTGCTGCCGTGCGAGTGCTTCAGTAAGTAGCGCTGCCCATCTACGGGTAGATTAAAATTTTCAGCGTTTCTGGCGTAGGCGAAACGGCCTGCTCGACAGCCGCCGCCAGATCTTTGAGAGCATAGCGATCGCTCACCAAAGCATCGACATCAATTTTTTTCTGAAAGACAATATCAGCCGCCAGAGATTGCACTTTATAAGATGAGCTGTAGCTGCCCATCAAATCAATTTCTCGTCGATACAACACATTGGGGTTGAGAGGAATTTCCACCTCATCCGGAAATTCTGCAAAGAAAAGAATCTTGCCGCCCTTACGGGTGCAGTTGAGCGCTTGGAAGAAAGCCTTGTCGCTAGGAACCGCCAACAGGGTAGTATCCACACCCATGCCTTTGGTCATCGCCTCAATTTTTTGAACCAGCTCAGGATCGCGGGCATCAAAGGCGGCATCGGCTCCAATACTGAGCGCTTTTTCAATGCGGCTAGGAATCAGGTCAGTGGCGATCGCCCTAGCTCCAAAGTATTTCACCAGCATGATAAACATCAGACCGATCGGCCCTGCGCCTGTAACCAACACCGTTTGACCGGGTGAAATCTGCGCTTTTTTAACCGCCTTGAGGCAGCAGTTAGTCGGCTCTACAAAGCTGGCTTGCTCAAAGGTAATGCCGTCCGGAATCGGGATCAGGCCACCATTGCGAACAATATGCCCCGGCACCTTCACATAGTCGGCAAACCCACCACCGCTAGGGGCAAATCCGGCTGTCGTCGTCACATTTTTATAGACATCGCACATAGAGTAGTTTTCGTGCAGGCAGTAGTCGCAGTGCATACAAGGAATGTGATGCATCACGACAACCCGCTGTCCTACCTGCCACTTCTGCACCTCTGCCCCGATTGCGGCGATCGTCCCTGCGGTTTCATGTCCAAAAATTCGCGGGGGTTCATACAGCGGATAGCGAATTTTTTTAATATCCGACTGGCACAATCCCACGACCTGTACCTGCACTAACACTTCATCAGCGGCCAACTCCGGCACCGGAATTTCTTCGTAGCTGAGCTGATTCACACCTCTAAATACCTGTGCTTTCATCCTAATTCTCCGCTTTTGGCATCCACCGTATCATCCCTCAGCATTATCTTTCAGAATCACCGGATCAGATGACATTTCAAAATTATTCTCTAGGAATTGTCATGGGCGATCGCCATCCGTAAAAACCCTGAAGCTACTGGGGTACTGCGGTCAATGAATAGGGCTAAATCCCGTAGCATCATCGGGGATGTAACAAATACAACACGATTAGTATGGGTTCAATAATGTTACGTGTTTAACATTTCCACTGTTCCCACGCTCATCTCCAAAGCATCTCCCATGACAGCTCAAACAGATTTTACGCCTCCTATTGCCACCTTTAGCCCTGCTGATGACGCTCTAGATGTGGAGGTGAGCAGCAACTTAGTCTTAACCTTTGACGAGCCAGTGCAGAAGGGCACAGGCAAAATCAGGCTCACTAGCGGTTCGACATTTATCGACATTCTGGTTACTTCTGATGCCGTCACCGTCAGCCAAGATGGCCTGACTGTCACCGTCAATCCGGCCAACGATTTTGCCTTTAGCAAAAGTTATACGATTTCCGTAGACTACGGAGCCTTTCAAGATTTAGTGGGCAATAGCTACGATGGCACCGAAACTTGGAATTTCACAACCGCAGCTTTCGTAGCCGTTGATAACACGCCACCCACCGTTGCGGCTTTTACTCCAACAAATTCTGCTAAAGATGTTTTAGTAGACAGTAATCTGACTCTGGTTTTTAGCGAAGCAGTGCAGAAGGGGAGTGGCAACATCACGCTCACAACAGAGGGTGAGGAGCCGATCGTCATCGCAGTTAGCTCTAACCTGATCACGTTGGGCAGCAACGGCTCCACGATCGTGATTGATCCGGCAATTGATCTTCTCTCTGGAAAGATTTACACCATCAGTATTGATGCGGGTGCATTCCAGGATACGGCCAATAATCCCTACAGCGGCACAACCACCTGGAGTTTTACAACTAAAGGAGAACCCATAAATCCGCCGCCCGACACCACCGCACCTACTGCTACCTTTAGTCCTGCCGATGAGGCTGAAGCGATTGAGGCAGGTGCAGATCTAGTGCTGACCTTCGATGAAGCGGTGCAGAAGGGTGCAACGGGGACGATTACTCTTAACAAGACGGGTACCAATGAGGTGCAGCTGATCGACGTAACTTCTTCAGAAGTGACGATCGCAGGCGATGGTAAAACCGTTACAATCAACCCCGTCGATGACCTGGCACTAGGGACAAACTACACCATCGGTGTTTCACAAGGGGCATTCCAAGACGCTGCGGGAAATGTCTTCGCCGGGATCACTGGCTCTACAGCCTGGAATTTTACGACTAAAGCCGCGATCGTCGTTACTCCACCTCCAGATACAACACCGCCTCCAACGCCGACTCCCGACCCAACAGCCCCTGCCATTACACCTTCTCCTGACACCACTCCTATTCCTAGCCCATCTAATGCATTTGGCGAGGAGTTTGGTCAATTTCCGAGCGCAGGCAAACCCAACTCCGATAAACCGGGCGATCGTAAAAATGGCAGCCCGCGATCAGATAAGTTATTCGGCTCCAAAGGCGATAATGTCATCCGCAGCCTCAAAGGTCGTGATGTTCTCAAGGGTGGAGATGGTAACGATGATATGGATGGTGGTAAGGGAAATGACAAACTTTTGGGGGGTGATGGTAACGACCATTTGAAGGGAGGTCTGGGCAAAGACTTTCTTGCGGGTGGTAAGGGAAATGATGTTTTGGTCGGCGGATTAGGACAAGATACGCTGATCACAGGCAGTGGCAATGACGTGATTGTATGCTCTAACTCCAATGCAACGAGAGCAGACTTGGTCATAGGTTTTGACACTACGCTAGATTTGATTGATCTACGCGGTATCTTCAAGCTTGCCTCCCATCAAAGTGAAGGATCAAGCGACCTTGAGAAATTTAAGAAGTTTGTGCAGCTTGAGCAAGTCTCATCGGGCACGGCCATCAAAGTTGACAGCGACGGCAACGGGGCAGGTACAAACTTTGCGACACAGTTTGTACTCCAGGGTATACAGGTAGACAGCCTGTCTGCTAGCAATTTCATCCTCAAGTAGCTGCGGTCACCTGAAGGCTTGTTTGAAAGCATGAATCGTTGTGCAGCTCTGCCGCACAACGATTCTATGTAAGGGGCTAATCTCTAAAGCATGGGGTTTGAGCCATTGTTGCCCTAGCAATTACTGCTGGGGTGCTTGCAACAGCCCATCAACTTGGCTACCTCGTCGTCCCGTGCGAATGCGGTAGCGCTCTGTCACATTGTCCTCATAATTCATGTCTCGTGCTGCCGCAGACTGCACAAAAGCGTCACAGTTGCGACCGACAACGGCTGTCGAGGAACTTTCCGATCGCGCTTCATTCCGAGAATTACGCCGATCGCTAGAGCTGCTGCTGTTTTGGCTGCCCTGACTGCCGCCACTACCACTTACGCTGACCAAACCCAAGAAACTGCCGCCGCCACCGCCCGAATCATGGTGGGTGCGAGCTTCGCTAGCGCGATCGCTTCTGGAATCACTCAGCGCCAGTTGGGTGCTGCTAGAGCGAGTGTTGTTACCCATCGCCGCATCGCTACACATAGCGCGGGGATCGTTTGCCAGCACACCTGTATCGATCCAGGAATCATGGTTGCCCAAGCCCTGAATTTCGCCATTGCCCACAGATTGCGAGGATGAAGGCGCAGCAGGACGGGGAGCTACATTTCCTACAGGATCTGGATTAGGCGTAGCAAGCGAAGCAGCTGGGGTTCTAAACAAGGGAGTTCGAACCGCAGAATTTTGTACCTGAAAGGGATTTGCATGAACAGGGAAACTAGAAAGCAGCAGAGAGCTAGCTGTTAATAAAGAAGCCGTAAACTGACGAGCGCTCATGGGTTTTCTCCTACTAAGTTGGGCGATTGAATGAGGGGTTTGGGGCAACGCCCCTTCACTCAGTGAGTAGGTTTGGCAGAATCTTTTTATGCAGGGTGCAAAACACGCAGAAGGCAAAAAAGGTTTTTCAGCGATCGCTTTTACGAAATAGGATGGGGATATTTTTAAGGGCAGATGGAGCGCACCCGCAAAAATGCCTTCAGTCTGATAATTGACGGCTATAAAAGACAGCCATCAAAAGAAAAGATGTACAAGAACGTGCGATCGTTCAATAATGAAGCCAGGATAATCAAGCTCAGTCCATAACTCTTCATTTGTCGTGCTATGTCTGCTGGTCAAAAAATCTACGAAGGAAAAGCCAAAATTCTCTACACGACAGAAGATCCAAACGTTCTGTTAACCCATTTCAAAGACGATGCCACCGCCTTTAATGCTCAAAAGCGAGGCAGCATTGTGGGCAAAGGGCAAATGAATTGCGCCATCTCAACCCATTTGTTTCAGCTTCTAGAGGCTGAGGGAATTGCCACCCACTGGCTTGACTCACCCAGCGCTAACGAAATGCGGGTACGAGCCGTAAAAATCTTGCCTTTAGAGGTGGTTGTCAGGAACATTGCAGCCGGAAGCCTCTGTCAACAGACTGGGCTAGCTCTAGGAACGATCTTAAAACAGCCTTTGGTAGAGTTCTATTACAAGAACGATGCTTTAGGAGATCCCTTACTGACTCACGATCGCCTTTTCCTCTTGGAGCTTGCAACCCCTGTACAAGTTGAGCAACTTCAAACAGCCGCCTTGAGAATTAACCAGATTCTTTCTGATTTTTTCGAAAGATGTGGCATCACGCTTGTAGATTTCAAGCTGGAGTTTGGATTAGATGCTCAGAATCATCTGCTGTTAGCAGATGAAATCAGCCCAGATACCTGTCGGCTATGGAACCAGGCAGATTCAGATCCGACCCAGCGAGTGATGGACAAAGATCGGTTTCGTCATGACTTGGGGAACGTGGAAGCAGCCTATCGACAAGTGCTAGAAAGAGTTCTGGCACAGTCGGTTCAAAAATAAGTGCAGCCAATGCTGTAAAATTGCTCCGTTCACCTGGGATCGATTCTAGGATCATTGACCCATAGCCATCTGGGATTCCCTCGATGTTGTTTCCTGGTCTGCGTTGACAGATCACATGGTGTGTGGACGTGCAAAACAATCTAAACAGTATGCGTTTTTCCCCCGTTTTATTTGCAGTTCTCACTGCATCCGCAGCGATTGGGTTGGCTCGTCCAGCCGAGGCAAATGCGTCTGAAGCTCCAGAGCAAACGGCTCTAGAGCAAACCGTCTCAGAACCAGCAGCCAGCGTGCCCATAGGTGGCACGCCAATCGGTAGTACGCCACCAGCAGCTAATGTACCCATTGCCAGCGCGCCAGAACAAGCTGCTGTAGAGTTTTTTTCACGCCCATCGGCTGCTCCATCGAGTCAATCCTCTGAAAATCAGGTTTCTGAGAACCCGTCTCCTACTGCTGTGCCACAGGTTGTAGACACAATCGAGTTAGCTCAGACAGCGCCTCCCGAAAGTCCTTCAGTGCCATTGCCTGATGCTCCTGCCGCAGATCCGGCTCTGCCGTCCACGACTCCAGACACGACAGTTCCAGACACGACAGTTCCGCTACCGCCCTCTACAACGCCCGACACGGTACCTCCCGGCAGCTCTAGCCAGCCTGAGGCTCGTGTATTGGTCGCAGAGGTAGCCGTAACTGGGGCAGAAGGCGATTTGCTCGACCAGGTTTATAACGCGATTCGGACTCAGCCTGGGCGGACAACCACGCGATCGCAGCTTCAGGAAGACATCAATGCAATTTTTGCCACCGGATATTTTGCAAATGTTCGGGCAATTCCAGAAGACACCCCGCTTGGCGTCAAGATTACTTTTGATGTGCAGCTCAATCCTGAACTGCGGGCAGTGCAGCTACAGGACAGCGTCATCGAAACCATTGTCTACCAGGACGAAGAGGTGCCGATACAGCAGGCTGTAGACGGCATCTTTGGAAGTCAATATGGAAATATTCTCAACCTGAATGATTTTCAAGCAGGGGTAGAGGAACTCAACGAACTCTACCAGGACAATGGGTATGTCTTGGCTCAAATCGTTGGTGCACCTCAAGTTTCGCCCGACGGTACCGCTACGCTAGAAGTGGCAGAAGGCGTGATCGAAGACATTCAAATTCGATTCCTCGATCGCGATGGCAATGCCACAGATGATGATGGCAATCCGATTGAAGGTAAGACACGAGACTTCATCATCACCCGAGAGTTTGACTCAGAACCTGGCGAGGTGTTCAACCAGCGGCGTATCCAGGCCGATCTACAGCGGGCGTTTGGGTTAGGCATTTTTGAAGATTTGCAGGTAGCGCTGAACCCAGGTGAAGATCCTCGGAAAGTCAATGTTGTAGTTAACGTGACGGAACGCCGATCGGGTACGCTTGGAGCTAGCGTTGGGGTTAGCTCAGCCGATGGTCTGTTTGGAGCCGTGAGCATCCAGGATCAGAACTTAGGCGGAAACAATCAAACCCTCAGCGCAGAGGCGCAAATAGGTTTGCGCAGTTTGCAGTTTGATACGAGCTTTACCGATCCCTGGATTGCGGGCGATCCCTATCGCACTTCTTACACCGTGAATGCATTTGGTCGTCAGTCGATTTCGCTGGTCTTTGACGGTGGCGAAAATGAAGTTAGGCTACCAGATGGCGATGACGACAATGATGATGGCGATCGCCCTCGTGTCTATCGTCTGGGCGGCGGCATTACCTTTGCCCGTCCTCTCAATGACGGCTGGCGGGCTTCGCTGGGTATGCAGTACCAAAATGTCTCCATTCGAGATGCCAGCGGCGACCTGAGCCAGTTTGATGAGCTGGGAAATCTGCTGAGCTTCAATAGTTCTGGAACAGACAATATTCTCTCGATTCAGGCTTCTGCTAGCCGCGATCGCCGCAATAGTGCCACTCAAACGACGAGCGG
Organism: Oscillatoriophycideae cyanobacterium NC_groundwater_1537_Pr4_S-0.65um_50_18; assembly: GCA_016208305.1. GTDB lineage: Bacteria > Cyanobacteriota > Cyanobacteriia > Elainellales > Elainellaceae > Drouetiella. Next base: position 164,688 of record JACQYI010000033.1, read on the forward strand.
TTCTTTGTTGCGCTTCAGCGACGAGCAAACTATTCCCATTGACGGTATTTTCTTTAACCGCCTTCGGGCAAGCTACAGCTACTACATTCCTGTGAAGTTTACGCAACTTTCGCCGGACTGCCGCAACCCAGATAAGTCCCCCTTAGACTGTCCCGAAACACTCGCATTCAATATTCAGGGCGGCACCATTATCGGAGATTTGCCTCCTTATGAGGCTTTCTCCTTGGGTGGAACAGATTCTGTGCGGGGCTATCAGTCCGGAGAGCTAGGCAGCGGTCGCAGTTTCTTGGTGGCAACGGCAGAATACCGCTTCCCTGTGTTCTCGGTTGTGGGGGGCGCTCTGTTTCTGGATGTGGGAACGGACTTAGGCACAGCTGGCGATGTACCTGGCAATCCGGCTGGGGTGCGGGATAAGCCAGGCAGCGGTTTCGGCTATGGCATTGGGCTGAGAATTCGATCGCCCATCGGACAAATTCGGGTAGACTATGCCATCAACGATCAAGGGGACAACGAGTTCCACTTTGGGATCGGAGAGCGGTTCTAGGCCAGGTAAGGGGCGGTTTTAAGAGGGTGAGGAGAGTTAGATGAGTTATGTGGCAGAGCCGCTGTTGCCAAGTTCAGCGCAAAATCCGGCAGAGAGTTTAGCCCAGACTTCGGTATGGGGTCGAGGAAAGCAGCAGACTTTGGCAACTGCCGTCGAGCGATCGGGGATTGGCTTACATTCGGGTCTTTCCACTCAGGTTCGGATTTTGCCTGCCGAAGGGGGGCAAGGACGCTACTTCGTCCGCACTGATCTGCCAACCGCACCCATCATCCCGGCTGATATTCAAGCTGTGCGGCAAACCCTCTTATCTACTGAGCTAGCCACAGATACAGCAAGCGTTCGCACGGTGGAGCACCTGCTAGCAGCGCTGGCGGGCATGGGCATCGACAATGCTCGAATTGAAATCGATGGGACAGAAGTTCCCTTGCTAGATGGGTCGGCGCTGAGCTGGGTAGAGGCGATCGCCCAAGCTGGAACTCTGACCCAGGCCATCGATCGGCCTGAGTTTGTTTTGCACGAACCGATCTGGGTGCGTCAGGGGGATGCTTTTGTAGCCGCGCTGCCCTCACCAGAACTACGCTTTACCTATGGCATTGATTTTGAATTAGCTGCGATCGGCAACCAGTGGCATAGCTGGTCGCCCGCTCAGCAGTTGGGACAAGAAAGCTTTGCAGAAACCATTGCGCCAGCTCGCACCTTTGGCTTGGCACACCAGATTGAACAATTGCAGCAGAATGGATTAATTAAGGGCGGTAGCTTAGAGAATGCCTTAGTTTGCGGCAAAGAAGGATGGATCAATCCACCCTTGAGGTTTTCAAATGAGCCAGTGCGTCATAAACTTTTAGACTTAGTAGGAGACTTGAGTTTGTTAGGTCTGTTTCCGCAAGCCCATGTTTTGGCTTACAAAGCCAGTCATGCGCTTCATGCTCAGCTTACCCAGCATCTGGCTCAGGTTTTCCGATCCTGAAGGTGAGCAGTTTTTGCTGCCAACCCGCTCCAGTCCTACCCTCCAGCCCTACTCGTATTGACTCATGGCTATACTGACTGACGACCTCACTACCCCTCAAATTCACACGCAAGATGCCGAGACGATCGATCGCGTTGCCGATCCCTCTGTTTTGGCGATCGAAGATATTCATCGGCTTCTACCCCATCGCTATCCTTTTTCACTCGTGGATCGGATCGTTCAGTATGTGCCTGGGAAACTGGCAGTGGGCTTGAAGAATGTTACGTTTAACGAACCCCATTTTCAGGGACATTTCCCAGGTCGCCCGATTATGCCGGGGGTGCTGATCGTGGAAGCGATGGCGCAGGTGGGAGGCATCATTGTGACACAGATGCCCGATTTGCCTGAGGGCTTGTTTATGTTTGCTGGAATTGACAAGGTGCGATTTCGTCGCCCTGTGGTTCCGGGTGATCAACTGGTGATGACCGTGGAACTCCTTTCGGTTAAAGCTCGTCGGTTTGGCAAGATGCAGGGACGAGCCGAAGTGGATGGCCAACTCGCTGCCGAAGGTTTACTGACATTCTCGCTTGTCGACGTTTAAAGTCCTCTAGCTATCTACCCAATCCCTTGACTACTCTAATTCACCCCACTGCTGTCATTCATTCGCGGGCTGATCTGCATCCCACCGTACAGGTGGGAGCATATGCCGTCATTGGGGAACGCGTGCGCGTAGGGGCTGGAACAGTGATTGGAGCGCATGTCGTGCTGGATGGCGACACGGTGATTGGCGATCGCAACCAGATTTTCTCAGGTGTGGTGATTGGCTCTGAACCCCAGGATTTGAAGTACGACGGCTCTACCAATCAGGTGCGCATTGGAGACGATAACGTTTTCCGAGAATATGTGACGATCAATCAGGCAACCCATGCAGGAGAGGCCACGGTCATTGGCAACGGCAATTTACTCATGGCCTATGTGCATGTCGGTCACAACTGCGTGATTGAAGACCGTGTCATTATTTCTAATGGCGTGGCGTTTGCGGGGCATGTTTGGGTTGAGTCTCGTGCCACTATTAGCGGCATCTTGGGGGTACACCAGTTCGTCCATATTGGGCGTTTGGCTATGGTGGGGGGCATGAGCCGCATTAGTCGAGATGTGCCGCCCTTTATGCTTGTGGAAGGCAATCCGGCTTTAGTGCGATCGCTTAACCGGATTGGCATTCAGCGAGCGGGTCTGGCGGACGAAGCAGAAGGGAATACCTTGCGATCGCTCAAAAAAGCTTTTCGCCTGCTCTATCGCTCTGGCTTGCCCCTCAATCAAGCGTTAGATCAGATAGAGCTGCTGTCTGACAGCGAAGCGCTTCAGCATTTGCAACAGTTTATCCGCATTAGCCACTATGGGGCAGGGCGACGAGGCTGCATTCCTGGCAAACGAGGCGCACGGAATGAAGAGTGAGACAGCCCCGCCGATTCGCATCTTTATCAGCACGGGAGAGGTTTCTGGAGATCTACAGGGTTCGTTGCTTATTGAGGCGCTCCAGCGTCAAGCAGAGGCTTTGGGCATTCGCTTGGAGATTTTGGCCTTGGGGGGCGATCGCATGGCAAAAGCCGGAGCTAAGCTTTTGGCCAACACCAGCGCGATCGGCTCTATTGGTCTGCTAGAATCGTTGCCCTATGTCTGGTCAACCTTTCAAATTCAAAGGCAAGTCAAACGCCACCTTCAGGCGCATCCCCCTGAATTAGTCGTCATGATCGACTACTTCGGGCCTAATCTCAGCATTGGCCATTTTGTTCGGCAGCACCTGCCCGATGTGCCCACGGTCTATTACATCGCACCTCAAGAGTGGGTTTGGTCGCTGAGTCCGCGCAATACGCGCCGCATCTTGCACATAACCGATCGCCTTTTGGCTATTTTTCCAGGCGAGGCAACCTACTACGAAAAGCAGGGTGGCAATGTGGCCTGGATTGGGCATCCTCTGGTCGATCGGATGCAGGCTGCTCCCAGTCGTGCTGAGGCAAGAGCGCTTTTGGGGATGACAGCCGACCAAACGGCAATTGCCCTCATTCCAGCCTCCCGTCGGCAAGAAATCAAGTACGTTTTGCCTGTCATGTTTGAGGCAGCGCAGCAGATTCAGGCACAGCTCCCCCAAGCCCACTTTTGGATTCCGCTCTCTCTGGAGGTATATCGGGGGGCGATAGAGCAAGCGGTGCGACAGTATGGGCTACGGGCTACGGTTGTCAGTGGGCAGTCGCAAGCTGTGATGGCAGCGGCTGATCTGGCAATCGCCAAGTCGGGAACCGCCAACCTAGAGATTGCCCTGCTGGATGTGCCCCAAATCGCCATGTACCGGGTGCATCCCATTACGGCTTGGATAGCCGAGCATTTGCTTAAGTTTGAGCCGCCGTTTGTCTCACCTCCCAATCTGGTGCTCATGGATGCAGCCATTCCTGAACTGCTGCAACGTCAGGCAACCGCTGACCGGATCACTCAAGAATCTTTAGATATTCTTCTTAATCCAGCTCGACGGCAAAAAATGCTGGCTCAGTATGAGCAAATGCGGCAAAAGCTGGGAGATCCAGGGGTCTGCGATCGCGCAGCACAGGAGATTTTGCAATGCCTCAAACTCAACGAAACTTAGGCTTGTGAACCCATCAACCTTTCTTACAGAATTTCTGTAAAAATCGCCCAAATTTGCTGCTCAGCAGCACTTTCTCAGCCTCTGTCTTTCGATCGATCCCCTAACCTTCTTTTTAGAAGACACTAAGAATATCTAGAATCACTTGCAATTCTCGGCACTCTGAATTAGTGTCTAGTATGTTCGCAGATCCCGGACTCAGCTCTGAATCCTGGAACTACTTTTATAGGTATGTAGGTACCGGTTTTAGCGCTTATCTAAGCCGGGGCATCCTCTCACACAGCTCTGTATATAAGTCGTTTAGGTTATTTGAAGGTATCATTATGGAACCTGAGATGCAGCAATATACTGATGCCCCAGAGTATAAGGCGGAGAAGATAACTGTGGATATGGAATCAAAAACACCCGAAGAGACATTCACCACTGTCAAAGATGAAGCGAGCGATCAGCTCAAGCAGGTAGGCGAAAAGATTTCGGTCTTCCTGGCTGACTTGCCGGACTATTTGACAGAATTTTTTGGACAGTACAAGCGTCCTATTGTTACGGTTGGCTTAATTTTCACAGCTATCATTACTGTGAAGCTGCTACTAGCCATCTTGGACGCAATCAACGATATTCCTTTGCTCTCGCCGCTGTTCGAGTTGGTCGGCATGGGCTATACCGCTTGGTTCGTTTACCGCTACTTATGGAAGGCAGAAAATCGCCGCGAGCTTTCTACCGATCTCAACTCCATGAAAGAGCAGGTCTTAGGCAAAATCAACGAGGTCTAGAGTCTAAAACCGTTATTTCCCAGAGTGTGCCACTTTAATTGAGTTGCCCTCGTCAAGATCTCTCCTTCAGCTTTTTAGCCTAAAGGAGGGATCTTTGAGGTTTTAAAGCCGCTATTTTTCCGGCCGCTATTTTTCCGTTAGTGTCCAGACGCCCTCTTCCCAGTTGGCATCAGAGGCGCGATCGCTCAGCCAGTAATCGCAGCGCTCTACATGCAGTAAAGCCGCCTTGTCAAACGGGTCAATATTTTCTAAGAGCTGGCTGAAAGCCGTCTTGGCGCTAGAAAACCTGCGCTTGAGATAATGCTCACGTCCTTGACGGTATAGGTCGATTAATCGCAATTTTGAATCAGGCAGCACCTCAGACCGTAGCCCCACCAGTTCGTAAATGCTGACTGGCTTGCTCTTACCTTTGACCCGAATAAAGTCCAGTTCGCGCACCCAGACCTGCTCCCGGCAGGGTTCGTAGGTTGTTTCACTAATCACAATGTCGCAGCCATACTGCTTGCTGGCTCCCTCTAGGCGTGATCCCAGGTTAACGCCATCACCGATCGCCGTGAACTCCATCCGTCGGCTAGAGCCAATGTTGCCGCTGATGACGCTATCGGAGTTAATCCCAATACCAATCTTTATTTTGCGAGAGTGAGGACGATTTTCATTAAACTGTGTCAGCCGCTGGCGCATCTCAATAGCCGTTTGAATCGCCATCCAGGCATGATCTTCTAGCGGAAAGGGGGAGCCATACACCGCCATGATGGCATCGCCAATGTATTTATCTAGGATGCCCTTATGGGTAAAGACGGCATCAACCATAGTCTCAAAGTAGGCGTTGAGCATGGCCACCACCTCTTCAGCCTCCATAGCTTCTGTCAGGCTGGTGTAACCTCGAATATCTGAGAACAGCACCGAAACTTCTTTACGTTCGCCTCCTAGCTTGGCATCGCCGCTGCTGAGCAACTGTTCTGCTAAGTCCTGGGTCATATAGCGATACATCATTGTCTTCAGCCGTCGCTCGTCGCTGATATCGTCCATGACCACCAGCACGCCAGAGGTTTTTTGGCAGTCGTTAGCGTCAGCGATCGCATTGATCGACAGGTGTATACTCCGCTGATCCGTACCCTTGACGGGCTGCAAGGTTTGATCAGGGTAATATTGGTGGCGGCTTTTCTCATCTCTGCCCATCAAGGCAGACTGAAGCCAACGGGAGAAATCGCCTTTTTCTAAACGGATCAGGCTCGTCACGGGTCTGCCTTCTAGCGACTCATGCTCTTCCAAACCCAATAGCGATCGGGCGCTCTCGTTGACGGCAATGATCTTGCCCTCTTTATCGGTAGAAATCACGCCATTGGAGAGCGATCGCAAAATATCCCGCTGCATCTGCTCTTGCTGCTTCACCGTGGCAAAGAGTTGGGCATTTTGCAGCGCCACCCCTGCCTGAATGTTGAAGGCTTTCATAAACTCTTCGTCATTGCGGTTGAAGCTGGCTCGCCAGCAGTCTGGCGCTTCAGGATAGTTGGCAGGATTGTAAGGCGCAAAATCGCCCTGCCTTTTTTTATTGATTAACTGAGTGACCCCAATTAGCTCTCCATCGGCATTAAACACAGGCATGCATAACATGCTACAAGTGCGGTAGCCCGTCTTTTGATCGGTGTCTTTGGAGGTGGCAGAGTTGGGATGGCTATACAAGTCAAACGGAATGAGCAGCGGTTCGCCTGTAGTCGCGACCTGCCCAGCAAAGCCCGCGTCGATCGGGATCCGAAACTGCTGAAGCTGACCGTTCACTGGAAATTTTGTCCAGAGATCGTTTCGCTCTCGATCGATCAGCCATAGCGTACTGCGATCGGCTTGCATGAGTTCCTGCGCTTCTTCCATCACCTTGCCGAGGGTTTCCTCTAGGTCAAGGCTGCTCTGGCTTAGCGCCTTTGTGGCCTTCATCAAAGCCGAGGCCGCTCTTTGCTGCTGCGTTGCCTTGTAGAACGATCGCGAGGATTCTAGGATTAGTCGAATTGAGGGAGCAAAATCTCGAAAGACCTGCTCGTCGCCTTCTGTGAATCCGCCCAAGTCAATCCGCTCTTCTAGCACACCCTGGGGATCATGGGCAGCCTTCAGCTTGTTGAGCAACTGCACTACGGCAACCAAATCACCCTGATCATTGAGCAGCGGCAAAGCCAGCATGGTAAAGGTGCGGTAGCTATTGGCCTTATCTAGCTCTTGGGCGGCAGTCGAGCGGGGATCGCAATAGAAGTCGTAGGGAATATTGATAACCTGTTTGGTCGTGGCAACTTCTCCGGCAATCCCAACCGTTTTAGGAAACCTCAGCTCTAAATTTTTGCCGTTTTCATCTTCCGCGACGATCGACCACAGCTCATCTTTGTCTTCGTCTAGTAGAAAAATAGTAGTGCGATCGGCGTTGAGCAGCTCCCCCGTTTTTAGCGTGATCGAACGCAACATTTCATTCAAAATGGCATCGAAACCCTGCGAGTCGAGCACGTTGTCTAACAAAGACAGGGTTTGATTAACAATCCGCAGCTTTTGCTCAACATCCGTCACCACCTGCTTAAAGGTGTCCTGAGTCAGCGGTGCCAAAAATCTCGAAAAAGATCCCTTGACAGGGGTTAGGCTATTGCGCCGATTAGGATTGGCTAGGCGCGAGTTTTGATTGTAGGGCTGAATCTGGCTATCGTGATTTTGCGTAGGCTGAGTTTGCGTAGCCTGATTTTGCGTAGCCTGACTTTGTGTAGCCTGGTCAGGCAATACATCTTGAGCAGTTTCGCGTGGGTTCATGTTGGAGGCGGTATTCATGCTATCCCTTTGAGAAACTGTTGTCACCCCCTTCTTCAGAGAGTCTGTCTTTACCCCAGAATGAGTTTTGTTGCAGACCTCTACCTCGACAGCGAGCACCCCTTCGCTGATTAGCATAGAGTCGTTAGTGGAATCCTGACAAGACAAGTGGGAAGATGCAGTCGTCATAAGTTTTGGTGCGACGAAGCTTTCAAGATAACCATAGCCGGAACATAGCCAAAGCTCTCAAGCAAATTGGAGCCTAATACTAAAAATCACCCCAATCGACCGGAATTCCGTAGGTAGACGCCCCTGCTGCTGTTCTAAGCCAGAGTCTAGACCAAAGTCTAGGAAACAGGCACCTTGCTGCAGTTTTGATGTTTATTTTTTGATCAGGTTGCACAGCAGACCTTTTAGAAAAGGAATAACGCATCTAGACCAGGATTGAAATAGGTTGGAAAAGTTGATTCTGAGAATAGAGACTAGAGCTTTGCCACCCAATAGCCGAGCGAGGGCTGATATGCCAGTGCTTCAAAGCCATACAGACATGAGGCTGGATAATCAGAATATATCGGTTGCAAGAGCCGTATCTGCCACATCTGCAACAAGCTCAAACAATTTGAGAGAGTAAGCTCATAATTCCCAAGGCATTAAATAACGCGACAACTTGCCAGACTATTACTTTGTAGCGATAGATCGATGGATTGAGCCATAGACTTGACTTCTACCTTCAGATGCTTTTGCACCACCTCCACGACCTGCATTGGCTCTAGCGGCTTAGAGAGAAATTCTGAAGCACCTGCTAATCTGGCTCGCATTCGATCGATCATGCCATCTTGCCGGGTCAGAATAACGATGGGCGTATCTTGAAAAACAGGAGATTTGCGGAGAAGGGTACAAAACTCATAGCCATTGACATTGCCCAAATGCGGATCAAGCAAAATTACATCGGGCTTGCGCTCTAGCAAGGTACTAATGTCCTTTAAAGGATTAAGCACGCTTAAAACCTCATAGCCATAAGGCTTGAGAATTTGAGCGATCGCCCGAATGGTGATGGGATTGTCATCTACGCAGGCAATGAGCGGTCTGTAGACAGCCGAAGCAGCAGGCAACTCAGGCTGCGGACAAGGCGAAGGTAAGTCTGCTATTTCCCGCAGTTCTACAACCCCCTGGCGAATCAGCGGAGAGAGGGCACGGAGAATTTCAGGGAGCGATCGCTTTAGCTCTTGTGACAAGTCCCAGAAGGTGAGCTGCCCTTTCATCATCTGCATCAACCCTCTAGAGGGCAAGGGCGTATTTTCTGCCAGCGATCGAATGCGCAACACAGGAGCTAAATCAGGCGAAAACTGAGAAATTAGCTCTTGTAAAAAGCCCAAACCAGAAGCCTGCCACTGCTGGCGTAATTTCTGAGCTTCGTAAATCACCTGCGCTACCGACAAAAACACTGCCTTTTGAGGAATTTGGTGGCCGGGATGCCACTGGGTTTTGATAAATTTTTCTCCCAGGATCGTGAACATCACTTCCTGCACGATCGCCTGAATAATGATTTTGCTTTGAGTAGGGCTAATTTCATGCCGCCGAAGCGCCTGATTGAGCAAATCGACTTCCCACAGCGTTTCATCGGATTGAGCACGAAGCAACCAATCGACCGAGAACACCTCAGGACAATGGTATTTGAAAGCTCTATACCACCGCCGGACGGGATGCGTTCCCCCTGTGGCGTAAACTAACCGCCCAGAATAGAAGTAGAGCCGCCATTGAAGAGAAACCTGTTTGCCATGCGTGATCACCAACTCTCCAGTTGCCTGTTGCTCATGCAGCAGCAGCAAATTTCTGCCAATTTTGCTGGTTGCTGCTGCTCTGATAGCGGTTTCAGTGGCTGTTTCAATAACGGGTTCGGTTCCGAGTTCGGGTCGAGGTTGGGAAGTCATGGCAGACCTTGCTGGGGCGATCGTGACAAATAGTTCAGCACTTAGGATCGCAAATTAATCAACCCGCCGTAGTTTTTTGGAGGTGCCGCGCTTCTAAAAAACTATTGGGTTTTATTTAATCCATGATCCTTAGCTTGGGTAATGTTTTAAGAGTTGTCTCTAATTTTTTGCAGGGGTCATAGTTTTATAAGGGTCGTACTGCGTCCCGTTTGAAAAAATGAACACTCTGGTTGAAATACCGTAGCAGCATGTACTCGCAACTACGGATTAGACATGCTGAGTCTTGCATGACGTGCATTATAAGTCCGTATATTTTAGGATGCCTGGTTAGATCGGGTTTAGGCGACCGTGTAAATCAGGAAAATAATAGGCTAATCCTTGGCCTGAGGCGCTTCGGGGATCGGAGATTCCACGGGAGACGATGTTACGTTATCCACTGCCAAATTAAGCTGATAGCTGACCGGATCAGCCGAAATTGCCACAACAACAAATTCGTAATATCCCGACTGATTAAGTTGCCCAACCCAGGTCGCCTCAGGGGCATCCTCAGGAAAGGGCGAGTTGTCCTGCCCTGGACGGGGAGGATAGAGAGAGAATAGCGTACTTTGGGGGGGTGCCTGAAGGCTAACGCGTAAAATTTGCCCTTCAGCTAGCTGAGCCGTATAAATTCTGCCCTCGCCTGGTGAAAGCGTTCCAGCATCCTGCTTACTAAAGGAGTCTGGATCAAACTGAAGTGGGGTCAAAGTTGTACCCGACTGCATCGCACGCACCTGATCAAATGCGATCGCCTGCCACACTTGCCCGATCGGCTGCTCAATGAATTCCTTTCCCTGCATTTGAGGAAACAGGTGAAAAAACTTGGCATCTGTGAGATCAAACAGCGATCGGCTACCGACATAAAGCTTATTCACCGCCTGCTTCCACTGGTCGCGATCGGCATTGGTATAGCTGCCTAGTTTGCCTCTGGCTTCAGGACTCACCTGCTGTTCTAAGATTGTTAGCCATTCGCTAGCGATGCCATCCCAAATGCTGCGCCATTGCGCATCCGTTTCGTCATCGCTAAGGGTACGCCCCTGCTGGTCAGGGTGCTGTTCATAGAAGGTCGTATTGGTGAGGTTAACCAAGTATTGCTGATTGATCCCCAAAGCCTGACGGCGAGTCTGGAGAGCTTGTTTACGCTCCTGCTCTTCTGGGGGAAACTTAGCCTCTTCAGGGCTGTTTTCTTCAGGCTCTGTTTCAGGGGAGTTTTGCCCAGACCAGAGGGCTTGCAGGGGTGGGAGCCAGCGATCGCGTGTCCATACCGCTCCGGTTATTCCTAGCAGGCCAGCCAGCAAAATGCTAATCAGCACCCCTCGGCGCTTAGGAGAAGGCTGGGTAGCAAGGGAAGCGTTAAGCGGCGCAAAAGATTCTGTAGACTCTGTAGAGTCTGTAGATTGAACCCAGGGAGCCTGTCCGGGTGAGGGCGGCAGGGTGAAGTCGGGTTGGGTATAGATTGGCGCTTGGGTCAAGGCTGCATCAGGGCGGGAAAACGGCAGTGGCTCAGGCGATGATTGGAGAACCTGCAACACTTCTAGGGCAGACTGGAAGCGATCGCCAGGTTGGGGCGACATCATTCTCATCAGCGTTGTTGCCAGTAGAGAACTCAGGTTTAACTGCTGCCGCCAAGTCTGAAACGGCTGGCTCATCAGCTCTAAAGGCTCTCTCCCGGTGAGCAAAACCATTGCCGTCATGGCTAAAGCGTACAAATCGCTATGGGGTGAGGTGAACCCGCTCTGCATCTGCTCTTCGGGGGCATAGCCCAATTTACCTAAGCGCGTTGCGATCGGGACAGGCTCTGAAGATCTTGAGTCTGGAGCCAGATTTTCTAAAGGCAGGTTTTCTGAAGCCACAAACTGCGAAGCCGCAACCGCTGCGATCTGCTTAACGCCTCCAAAATCGATCAGAACAGGCAGCCGATCGCTCGATCGCAAAATTAAGTTATCCGGTGAGATATCCCGATGGATAACGCTATTGCTATGGATATAGTGCAAAACAGGCAAGAGCTGTCTTAAAAGTAGAAAGATCTCTTCTTCTGAAAAGAAGCTGCCCGTTTGTCTACGAGTCTCCAAAAGCTGGCGGTAGGTGTAGCCTTCGACAAAATCCTGCACCAAAAATAGACAGCCGCGATCGCCTAAATTTGCTCGAAATAACTCTCGAAACCTAGGAATTTGGGGATGGCGCAATTTGTACAGCACACCTGCCTCGCGTTCAAATAGCTCCTCAGATTTTTGGAGGGCATAGGTACCCTGCACTTGGGGAGCAAACTCTTTTAAGACGCAAGCTTCGTTAAAGCGGTTGATATCTTCGGCAAGATAGGTGCGCCCAAAGCCTCCATGTCCTAGCTCATGGACAATACGATAGCGATCGCCCAAGATCAAGCCCGCATAGACACCTTCAGCTAGCATTGAGGGCTGATTAACCTGCAAAGCAGGAATAGGCTCCGATAGTCTTTCTCCACACAAATGGCAAAACCGACTTCCTGGCAAGTTGGTATGTCCTTGACTGCACAGCACCGATACCATTCCGGCTCCCCCAACAGACTCGATCTTCAACTTAGCTTACCTGCCCGTCGAGACAGGGTGTTTTAGAGAATCAGGAGAAAACCGTATCCCAGCCCAACTTTGCAGAGCTTATAAAACTTATAGCTACAATCAAGAACACCAAAATTCCTTCCGGAGGCGATCGCCAACCCGCCGTAGATCAAAAAAAATAATCATAAAATTGCCTGGGAACAAAAAATAAGGTTCCGGACTCTATTAGTTCATCTAATGAGGAGTCCGGACTATGTTTGCGCATATTACAAAACGGATGGCAGAGAATAGTAATCTATCTGGCTCATCCTACAATCGGAAAATTCACCTGAACTGCCCTCGCATTATGAAGCCTTTCACCCTATCTACTTTCGCGACTTTGGCGCTGACAACTGGTTTGGCTGCTTTTGCTGCACCTGGATGGAGCGCAGAGCCATCGAGTCAAACGATTCAGATTGCTCAGACCCAAGTGGCTCAAAATAGCCGTGCTGAGCGAACCTGTACTGATGCTGCTAGCGATCGGGGGCTACAGGTTATCGATGTTCTCTCCGTCAATTCTTATTCGGGGGGCGCAGAAGTGATTATGGAGATCAGACGCAGCCGCAACAACACCTATCAGGTAGGGTGTGACTACTCTAGCGCCACTCGACAGGTTGAGCTATATGAGATTCAGGATAGCAACAGCTCTAGCGGCGATAGAGATGATGATTACAACGACGATAATTACAACGACGATAATTACAGCGACGATGACAACTGGCAAAATCAATACGGTGGCGACAGCGTGCGCAACCGCAGCGATGCCGAGTCGATCGCACGTCAAGTCGTGGGCGACCAACTCGGCATTGATGAGCCTTACTCCAGCATCGTTAGGATTGATGACATTCAGCGAGAAAATGGCAATCGCTCTTGGACGGTAGAAGGTCGGGCAAATGGTGCCCCTTTTGTGGTGCAGATTCGAGCCAATGATGGCTATGTGCAAGACTTTCAGTTACGTTAGGACTGTTACGTTAAGGCTATTACGCTAGGACGGTTACGCTAGGGCAATTACGCTAGGGCATCTGATTGTGCATCCTAAAAGCACGGATGCCCCAGAAGATCAAATGAGCATCCAGTTGAAGGGAGACAGCCATTTGAGGAAACCGCTGTTGGAAGGTTCTCAGCAGCAGTAGCCGATCGCCCCCTGTAATCACAATGGCACTTTGGGGCCAGCGCTGAAGCCAGTCGGCGATAAAGTCATGCAACCCCGCCAGCAGGGTGTATAACACTCCGCTTTGCATAGCTTCAGCCGTGGCGACTCCCCAACGCGGAGGCAAGATGTCCGGTAGGGTTAGCAGCGGCAGAGCGGCGGTGTGTTCGTGGAGCGATCGCATCTGAAGCTGAAGCCCCGGTAAGATGGCTCCTCCCACCAGCCGAGCTTCAGCATCTGCCCCCGTAAAGGTCAGCGCTGTGCCGGCATCGATCACCAGCACAGGTGCCCCTCGCGTCTGCACAGCACCCCAAACGGCTAAAGCGCGATCGACTCCTAAGGTAGGGTAAAGACCCAAGAGTGGGATTTGCGCTAAGTCAATTCTGTGGGTGTTTGGGGAATCTTGCCACTGGGTTTGCTCAGGCACCACCGAGGCCACCCATAGAGGCAAAAGCGGCGATCGATCGATCGTCGCTTTTTCAGCGTGCGGTACATCCCAGGTAGACTCAAGTGAGTGACCGACAAACTTAGCCCAATGCAGCCGAGAGTTGCCCATCATGAGGGCAAGCCATGTGTCAGCTACATTGCTTTCATCAGAGCATTTGCTTGATGGCTCAGACATATTTCAAAAATTTTGGCAGTGTTCAAAAAAGTAGTGTTTCATGCCATAGCGAAGAAGTTCAGGCGCATCCAAAACCAGCCAGCTTAACATCATCTCACTCAAGATCTGCATAGAAGATCTGCACAGAAATAGCTTGAAGAATTTTGTGAGGAGCCTAAGATTCTTAAGCTTACTCTCATTATTGAGGTACGGTTAGCAGTCGATACTTTGGAAGGATGAATTTGTGGATGTAAAGTTGTGCAAGGGGTGTTCTGCGCTCCTCTCAACTTAAAATCCATCGTCGAACTCAGCAGTGTCTGCCGTTCATCCTTTGCTCTTCACCCTCCCTATCTCCCGGTATGACCCTCGCCTTTGGACGCGAAATTTGTGGCAATCTTCAAACAGCAGCAGCCAGAGAATGGCTCGTTACCAATGGCATCGGCGGCTACGCCTCAGGAACAGTAGCAGGCAACCTTACCCGTCGCTATCACGGCTTGCTGATTGCAGCCCTGCAACCGCCTTTGGGGCGAACGCTGATGTTAACCAAGCTAGAGGAAATTTTGCATTCGGGTAATCAGGTGTATACCCTGAACACCGATCGCTGGATTGACGGCAGTATTGAACCCCAAGGCTATCGCTATATTGAACACTTCAGCCTCAATGGCACGGTACCCACCTGGCGATTTGCCTGTGGGGATGCCCTGCTAGAAAAGCGAGTCTGGATGCAGCAGGGAGCCAACACCACCTATGTGCAATACGCACTGCAACGCGCTAGCCAGCCTGTAGCGCTGATGATCAAAGCGTTGGTGAACTACCGCGATCATCACGGCAATGTTCGCAGCCTGGGCTGGCAGATGCCTGTTGAGCGACGAGATCAAGGGGTCTGTGTGATGGCTTTCCCAGGAGCGACACCGCTGCATCTGCTGAGCGATCGCGCTGAGGTGATTACCCTCCACGACTGGTACTACGGCTTTGATCTGAGCGTGGAAAGATATCGTGGCCTGAGCGATCGTGAAGATCATCTGCATGCAGCCACTTTTCACCTGACGCTTTACCCTGGCGAGACAGTAACCATTATTGCCAGCACAGAAGAGAAGCCGGATTTACAGGGGGCGATCGCCCTCAAGCAGCGTCAAACCCATGAGCAGCGATTGCTCAATCTCTGGCGCACAGAGCGCGCAGTAGCGACCCGTGATACCCCCACATGGATGAATCAACTCGTCTTAGCAGCCGATCAGTTTATTGTTAATCGCACGGTTTCTGCGACGGTTGTCTCTGAGCCAGAGTCTCCAGACGAGGTGTTTCCTGGTACCTCACGGCAGGCCCCGCTCAACGGCAAAACCATCATTGCGGGCTATCCGTGGTTTAGCGACTGGGGACGCGACACCATGATTAGCCTACCCGGACTAACGTTGGCTACTGGGCGATCGGAGGTCGCGAGACTCATTCTTCGCACCTTTTCCCATTACGTCGATCAGGGCATGTTGCCTAATCGCTTTCCCGATGCAGGTGAAGTGCCGGAATACAACACGGTAGATGCAACGCTCTGGTACTTTGAGGCCATTCGGCAATATTACAAAGCCACCCAGGACGATGATTTGCTAACGGAGCTATATCCCGTGTTGTCAGACATTATTCACTGGCACTGCCGTGGCACAAGATTCAATATCCATCTTGACCCAGTAGATGGATTGCTTTATGCGGGCGAAGCCGGGGTGCAACTCACATGGATGGATGCCAAAGTGGGGGATTGGGTGGTTACGCCCCGCACAGGCAAGCCGATTGAGGTCAATGCGCTCTGGTACAACGCGCTTAGGACGATGGCGAAGTTTGCGCGCCAACTGGGCAAACCTCATCAAGAATATGACGCGATCGCCGATCGAACTTTAGCCCGCTTTGTCCGGTTTTGGAACGATGACTTGGGCTACTGCTATGACGTGCTGGATAGCCCTACAGGCGATGATGCAGCGCTACGACCCAACCAAATTTTTGCGGTTTCGCTGCCCGAAAGTCCTCTGACACCTGCCCAGCAAAAGGGCGTGGTGGATGCCTGTGGGCGATCGCTACTCACCTCCTATGGGCTACGCTCTCTCGCGCCTGAGCATCCCGACTATCAAGGGCACTATGGCGGCGGACAGCGGCAACGCGATGGCGCTTATCACCAAGGTACCGTTTGGGGCTGGCTGCTGGGTTCTTTTGCGATCGCGCATTTCCGGGTCTACAACGATCCCGCTCAAGCGCGACAGCTCTTAGAACCTATGGCAGACCATCTTTGCAATCATGGCGTTGGCAGCCTCAGCGAAATCTTTGATGGCGATCCACCGTTTGAGCCACGCGGCTGCATTGCCCAAGCTTGGACGGTAGCGGAAGTCCTTAGAGCTTGGATGGTGATGGAATAGCTTCTCAGTAAAGTGGCTACGGCTATAGTCTCAACGAGATGCGCTTGCCCTGTTTACCCCTAAGAGTTGTTGAAGTTACTAGATTGAACCGATCGCCAGTTTTTTAATCTGCCTGAATCAATACAGTACGTTAGGATACCAAGATTTAAGATTCCCTATGGGTATTCTCAGGTGGCTGCTTTAAAACGGGCAGTAAGGGTTCTATGCGATCGCTCAACAATCTCAGTATCAAATCGAAGCTCATTGCAATGCTTCTGGCAGTCAGTAGTTGCTCCATTCTAGTGACGGCATATCTGGGTTATCGCAGTGGGCAAGTCAATTTGACTCATCGGGTTTTTAACCAACTCACGAGCGTTCGGGCTTCTAAGGCACATCAAGTCGAAGCCTACTTTAAAAACGTTCAAAATCACACCCAAACCTTAAGTGAAGATCCCTCTATCGTCTCTGCTATGCAGGAGTTTGACAGAGCGTACCGCCAGCTTCAGTCTGCTAATGTGCCTAACTCATTTGACGAAAAGATTGCCACCTATTACCGCAACGATTTTTTGCCTCGATTAACCAAGATAGAGGAAGGTTCGCCGATTCTCCAATCCTATACGCCAAAAGCGAGTGCTTCGCGTTACCTTCAGTACCACTACCTTGCGGCCAATCCCAATCCGGTTGGCAAAAAACATCTTTTAACCACTGCCAAGGATGGTAGCGAATATAGCGATGTTCACAGCCGCTATCACCCCATTTTTCGCAAGATCATTGAGAAGTTTGGTTACTACGATATGTTTTTAATCAATCCGCAAGGAACGGTTGTTTACACCGTTTTTAAGGAAACTGACTTTGTCAGCAACCTTGAGATTGGCCCTTACAAGGACAGTAACTTAGCCAAGCTGAGCGCGATCGTACAGGAATCAAAAGAGAAGGATTTCTCAGAGATCGTGGATTTTGCACCCTATACTCCATCCTATGGCGCACCTGCTGCCTTCATCGCTGCACCTATCTTCAATCAATCTGAACTCGTGGGCGTTCTGGCGTTTCAGATGCCTGTGGACGAAATTAATAATGTGATGACGGGTAACCGCAATTGGGAAAGCGATGGTCTGGGAAAAACGGGAGAAAGTTATCTGGTCGGACGCGACTTTTTAATGCGATCGGTTTCTCGTTTTTTGGTGCAAGATCCCAAAGGCTATGCTCAGCGCTTGCGATCGCTGGGTGTTAAAGAACCAGATATCAACCGGATCAACCAATACAACACCTCAATTTTGCAACAAAGTGTGCGGACAGAAGCGGTAGAAGCGTCTTTGGCAGGAAAGCAAGGAACGCAAATTGTTGACGATTATCGAGGCATTCCCGTTCTAAGCTCCTATGCCCCTCTGCGGATTGATGGATTGGATTGGGTGATTTTATCAGAGATGGATCTCTCGGAAGCCTATGAACCGATTTACTCCTTCCAAAACCAGATCCTTGTCTACGCAACCTTGTTGATGCTGCTGGTAACGCTGATTGCGATGGCGATGGCCTATCTGTTTGTCAAGCCGATTAACAAACTGATTGAAAGCGCCCGCAAAGTTGCCGCTGGAGAACTGACCTCGATCGCCCCTCTCGAAACCGACGATGAATTTGGGGAGCTGGCAAAATCTTTTAATGCTATGGTTCGCAGTTTGAGAACGCAGACCAACCTGGTAGAACAGAAGAATCAGGAAAACGAACAACTCTTATTGAGCGTGTTTCCGGCGGCGATCGCCAAACGACTCAAGCGTGGCGAAAAAGATATTGCCGAAGATATCTCCAATGTGTCCGTTTTGTGTTCGGAACTGACCGGATTTTCTAAGCTATCAGCTTCACTAACGGCCTACGAAATCGTTGCGATTTTGAATGATTTGGTGACGGCCTTTGACGAAGCCGCAGAACGCTATGGGATGGAAAAGATTAAAACGATTGGAGATAGCTATTTAGCCGTTTGCGGGCTTTCTATACCCTATTTGGATCACGATCGGCGGGCGATCGATTTTGCTTTAGAGATACTTGCTATCATGCGCCGCTTCAACCATGAACGGGATTTTCAACTCAATATTCGAATTGGCGTTAATTCGGGCGATGTGGTGGCTGGAATCGTAGGTAGAAATAAATTTATTTATGACGTCTGGGGCGATACGATTAACCTGGCCAATGCCCTAAGAGCCGTTTGCCCGCCTGGTTCTATCCTAGTGGCACAATCGGTTCATCATCGACTGCATGACCTCTATGAGTTTGAGGCGATGGGAGAGCTAGTGGCGAATGGTAAAACCAAGTTGAATGCATGGCGGTTGAAAAATACCCAGGTATCTGGATCGGCAGAGGGGCTGGGAGTTTTATGAACAGTGTGGCACTACAAAGCAACTTGCTGGGCTGGGTGGTCGCGCTAGTGATCGGGTTTCCACTCCTGGTGATTGTGCTAGGAGAGTCTATTCATCGCTTAAAGCGGCGTGGAAAACCGTTAGCGGCGACCCTGCGACTCGTTCGTAACCTGATTTTGCCTGTTCTGGCTTTTCTGCTGTTCATGCAGCATGTTCTCAAATTAGACACCGATGGCAGGTGGGTAAAGAGCATTGAGACTTTACTTTGGGTCTGTGTCATTCACGCGGCACTCTCTCTGCTCAACGTTATTTTGTTTGAACAGGCCGAAGCAGATACCTGGCGTTCTAAAGTGCCTAAACTGCTGATCGATCTAGCTAGATTATTGCTCATTCTGCTCGGCTCTGCGATCGTGCTGGCAACCGTTTGGAATGCCGATCTTGCGGGTTTGGCAACCGCTTTGGGCGTCAGTTCGATTGTGATTGGTTTGGCACTTCAGGATACTCTGGGCAGCGTGACATCCGGTATAGCCCTGCTGTTTGAGCGCCCCTTCTCTGTGGGGGATTGGCTACAGATTGGGGAAACCGTGGGTCAGGTCACGGATATCAACTGGCGGGCGGTTCGGCTGCAAACCCTGGAGCGCGAAATGGTGGTGATTCCCCATAAGGTGATTGGTGGCGAAACGATTCGCAACTTCAGCCAGCCCCAGCGTCTTCATGCCGAACGCATCCAGATTGGGTTTTCCTATAACGACCCGCCCAATCTGGCAAAGCAAGTGTTGAAAAGCACAGCGCTGGCAACCCAGGGCATCTTGACCCATCCGGAACCGCAAATTTTTACCCTGTCGTATGATGATTTTGCTGTGACCTATGAGGTGAAGTTTTTTATTCAAGACTACGGGGGTGTGGAGGAAATTCGCGATCGCTTCATGACTCGCGTTTGGTATGCTGCCCAGCGCAATAATCTTTCAATTCCTTTTCCGATCCGAACTGTTTACCATTTTCATGGCCCTACTTCTCAAACCAAGGGACTTTCTAAAAAAGTTGCGGATAGCCTGCAATCGATTCCGGCCTATGTGCCCCTAGATGAAGAAGATGGGCAGAGCTTGTCGCAGGGAATCGTGCTTCAGCATTTTGGTGTTGGTGAAAGGGTTATACGCCAAGGAGATGCGGGGAATGCCCTATACATCATTGTTTCAGGGCAAGCTGTTCTTTTGGTTGTAGATGACCTCAACCAAGAACACGAAGTGCTTCCCCTCAAGGCAGGCGAGTTCTTTGGCGAAATGGCGCTTTTTTCGGGCGAATCTAGCCCTGTCTCGGTGGTGGCTGCTGACGATCTAGAAGTGATGATGATTTCTTCGAGTGTTGTAAACCAGATGATTGAACGCCAGCCGAGCTTTGCTCGTGAGATTGGTCAAATTCTAGAGATCCGGCGAAGAGCGATTCAAGCGGCGAAACAAGTCCCCAGTCAATCCTAATCGGCAAGCCGATATGAATGGAGTCCCCTTTGCATCGAAGTCTTGAAACGGCGATCGCTTCCTCTAGGGTACATTTCGTCGTTAGGGGAGCAGATATTTTGAGTGATGAGAGAGTGGGATGATGGGAGAGTGGGAGGATGGGAGAGTGAACAGCGGCGATCGCATCATCCCACCCTCGTAACATTTAGAGGCTCCCCATCCGCGATCGTGAACCCGTGCAAATCATTGTCATGGGTTTCGAGCAAGAGATTGAAGCCATGATTCACAGGCTTTACCTCTGTCGCTTTGCTGAGGTTCACGAGTGGACTATTCTGCTTCCGGCTCCCGTTCCCCGAAAGCTGACGCGGTATGTGGACTGGAGTTAACGCAGTTTTCTCAACCTCTTGCTTTAGGTTGCCGTTCCAAGTTGCAAAACTTTTGCCAAAATCAGTAGAGTTGGGGTGATTATTGTGGTGCAAATGTTCTACCCTGAAAACAACACCCTGAAAACAACGGTTCCTGAGGTAAAGGCAGATCAGCATGGAAATTCTTTCGGTGACGCTGAAGAACTTTAAATCTCATAGCGATCGCCATTTTGCCTTTCAGCCTGGAACTAACGCCATTTGTGGTGAGAACGGAGCCGGAAAGACGAGTATTTTAGAAGCGATCGCCTGGGCTATGTTCAATCACCGGGGCGGTTACAACAAAGAGGATTTGATTCGCAATGGCTCGAATAGCGCCCAGGTGACGGTCGCGTTCATTTCTAACCGCGATGGGCGTACCTATGAGGTGCAGCGCTGCACGACCAAAGGCTATACGCTATATGATCCGCAATTGGATACGAAGCTAGATTATAAGCATATTGAAGATGAGGTTTTGCCCTGGCTGCGGCAACAGTTGGGTGTAGCCCCTGGAACCGATTTAGCGCGGCTGTTTGCCAATACGATCGGCGTTCCTCAGGGCATGTTTACGGCAGATTTTTTACTGTCTTCAGAAAAGCGTAAGCCCATCTTCGATGCTGTCCTCAAGGTTGAGGAGTATCGGATGGCCAATCAGCAGATGTTGTCTCTAGAAAAGTACAGCAAAGCTGAATCTGAAAGCCTAGAACGATCGATCGCCCAATATGACGAAACCCTGCAAGACTGGGAATCATTGCGCGATCGCCGCCTATTCATGAGCCGTGAAATTGCCGCTAGTGAGGCCGCCCTTTTGGCGTTTCAGACTGAGTTGGCAGCGCTGCAAGCCGAAAAAGAACGGCTAACGGCACAGGCGCAGCAGGTTCAGCAAACTTCGGCAAAACT
The DNA here is from genome assembly GCA_016208305.1 of Oscillatoriophycideae cyanobacterium NC_groundwater_1537_Pr4_S-0.65um_50_18. GTDB lineage: Bacteria > Cyanobacteriota > Cyanobacteriia > Elainellales > Elainellaceae > Drouetiella. The sequence goes on from JACQYI010000033.1 coordinate 186,133, forward strand.
GCAAACGTTGACGGCACAAATTGAAGGCAAGCAGCCTGCGATCGTCTTACTGGATCAGTCGGTGCAGCGCGCACAAGCAGCCGTGCAAATCTGTCAGGACAATCGAGAGAGCTATCAAGCCTATCTCCAGGCTGAAGCAGATCTGAAAACGCTAGATCAGCAGGCAAAGCAGCGGCAGGGAATTCTGCGTCAGCGAGAAACACAGCAAAAGACGTTAACTGATTTAATCACCCGAATGGCTAAGCTTGAGGTCAGGCGAGAAGCGCTAGACAAAGCCGCCACAGATTTGGAGCAGCTCCGGCCTCTGATTGCCCAGCAAGTAGAGCTAGAGCAGCAGCAGTTGAGCCTGATGGAGCAGCTTAACCAGCTGCAAGCTTTGAAGCCCGAACAGCAAAATCTGGTGCGGCAGATGGCCAAGATTCAGGCAGAGCAAACCCAACTCAGCCGCGAAATTGAACGCATCCGATCGCTAGAGTCTGCCATTAGCCAAATTCCTGACCTAGAGCAGAAGCGCGATCGCCTTCAGGAACAGCTCAGCCGCGTAGAAGCCGCCAAGCAGTTTGAAGCAGAGCTGCGGCAGTTGGTCAGCCAAGGGGAAGACCAGCGCGATCGACATCAATCTCAGGCTGAGCAAGCATTAGCCACGATTCAGGCCGTTCAGCAAACGGTGCCGCTGTTAGCAACGGCTGCTATAGAGGCAGCGCTGACGGCTATTCGTTCGGGGGTCAAACTCAACACAGACTTGCTCAATGCCCTCTGGCGAATTCTGGCGGATTTGTCAGAGCAGATTTCTGTGCCCAAGCTACAAGAGCAACTGCGCCACACCAAAGCTCAACTGGATGCCTTTTATCAGCAACGGGCAGAATTTGCCACGCTGAAGGCAAAACTTGCCCAGCAAACCCACTGGCAAACTGAAGCCGCTCAAATTCAGGAACGCATCGACCAAATTACCCTGGCGCTCAGCGCCGAACCCAACTGGCTGCAACAGCGATCGCAGCTCATTGCCGACCTGAATCAGCTCGCCAACCCTAAAGGGCAAGCACAGCTTCTAGAGCGAGATCTGAAACAAGCTGCCGCCCTTAGCGCCCAGCACTCTGCCTTGAAAGCTCAATGCACTACGCTAGAGGGAGCGATCGCCGCATTAGAGTCGCACCTAGCGCAGTTCGCCGAACTCGAAGACCAGATTGATCAGCAAAAGCAGTTCCGCCAAACGCATCAGCCCACCTACATGGTCTACATGCAGCACCGGAATGATGCTAATCAGTTCGCAAAGCTGCAAGCCGACTTGCAGTTGGCAACTGAGCAGCTCAGCCAGCTCAGTGCAGCGCAAAAGACGCTACAAATCGAGTATGAGCAGCTTAGCCAAACCTATGATCCGCAGCAGTGGCAGCAAATTCAGACCCGCTATGAAGAAACCCGCAGCGAAGCCGATCGCCTGGCCGGAGGCTTGCCTCAGCAGAAAAAGCTGATGGCACAGCTCGATAGCCAAATCGCCACGCTAGAAGCGGTTGCTGAGAAGCGCGATCGGGCACAGACCGATCTGAAGCAAAAAGAGAAAGTTCGTAAGTTTATCAGCTTTGCTCGTAAAGTCTACAAAGAAGCAGGGCCACGCATTACCGAACGGTATGTGCAAAGCATCTCCCGCGAAGCCGATCGCCTGTTTCGGGAGCTGCTCAACCGTCCCAATGTGGCATTGGAATGGACGCGAGACTACGAAATTATGGTGCAGGAAGGGGCACATAGTCGGCGCTTTATCAACCTGTCGGGGGGTGAGCAAATGTGTGCGGCATTGGCAGTCCGGCTGGCCTTGCTGCGGGTTTTGGCCGATATTGATATTGCTTTTTTTGACGAACCCACCACAAACATGGATCGCCCCCGCCGAGAAAGCTTGGCAGAAGCGATCGCCAATATCAAAAGCTTTCGGCAGCTCTTTGTCATTAGCCACGATGACACCTTTGAAAAAATCACGGAAAACGTGATTTTAGTTGAGCGCGATGCCCTAGAGTGAGCTTTGGGCTTACGGCTATTCTCTTAAATCATCTGTCTTAGCCAAATCTCCCCTCTCGATCAGCTGTTGCCGCAGGGCTGGGCTGATGTGCTTCTCGATCGCCTCGAAAAAGGGAAAATCTGCCCAGTTTTTTCCTTCAGGGGCAAAGGGCATAAAACTCTCGACAATGACATCGGCAAAGTTATAGGCCGGATCGCTGCCATAGTTGAGCGTTAAATATTCCAGTAGCTCAAAGGCGTAATCGGCAAACTCCAGCACATCGGCAAGGCAAGCCAGCTTCAATATCTGCTCAGGGGTTTTAAGATGCTTAAACTCTCCCTCTTGCAGCAAATCACAAAAATAGTAGGCATCGCCCCACAAAAACTGCCCCGGATGTTTGCGGGTCTGCAAGGGCGATCGCGATCGCACACGGATGCTATGGCTGATATCAAACAAGGTAAAGTCTCTGGCTCGTAGGAAGGTATCCACATCTGCAAACAGCGGCTGACCTTTGTAGAGGTGAGAAAACTCAACTTCGACTTGCGTTGCCAGCACCGATTGCAAAATTTGGTTGGCTCCCTGCAAGACGTTGAGATCAGCGCCCTGCACGTCAATTTGCAAGAAATCGATCGATGTAATTCCTTCCTGCTGGCAAAAAGCATCTAGCGTAGTGGTTTCTATCTCAATCGTAAAATCGGTTGCCACCAATTCCAGTAATCCGGCGAAGCGGCCTAAATACGCTTCATTAGGCGGATAGAGAGAGCTACACATGGGCGCTTGCGTGACATACAGCGTCGATTCCCCGATCGCATCACTCAGCGCTAGGGGGATATGTCGCTCTGTCCAGGGCACCTGCTGCTCGGCTAAGCGATCATTTGCGGCTTCGCAAGCATCCGCATCCGCATCAAAACCATAGATGGTGAGATTAGGCGCAAATATCCCCCAATCCCAACTCCCATAATCATCATCAACGTTGATTTTGCGCGAACCGACATTGCAGATCGTGAAATGAAGGCGATCGAGATGCCCGCGCTTTTTGAGGCTGGGTAGAAAAGTAGACATGGCAGCAAAGAATAGCAGAATGAACGAAAACAGAAGGGGCTAAGCTGGCAGTGCTTCAAAACAAGCGGCCGTCTAGCGCATCACCTCAACCCAGCAGATGGCTATCTGACAGATCCTCGATCCTGGCAGAACCTCTACTCTGGCAAGAGCGGATGATGGGGAGGTAGAGCAATGATATTGAGATTGCCCTGAAGCTGTTCGAGTGTCTCGATCGGAATTAGGGTTTGCAGGTAGGGCTGATAGCGGAAGAGGCTATATCCTTTGGCCTGGAGGAATTCGGCTACAGGCGTGTTGCTGCCGCTCAAGCCCGCAATATTTTCATAGAGAATGGCTGGCGCAAAGTCGGCAAGCAGGCGATCGCTGCCCGCCAAAACCTGCATCTCATGGCCTTCAGCATCCATCTTCAGCCAATCAACCTGCTGAAGATTTTCCTGTTGCATCAAGTCATCTAGCCTGAAGCAGGCCACATCTTCAAATCTGCCCGCAGGGCTAGAGGCCGGATCGGCCTCCTCATCGACTCGGACGATCTCATTCAGTTCGCTAGAGCTGTGGAGTGAGAGGCGAGCTGTGCCAGGGCGATCGCTAGCCGCACCCGCGCAGACCGTCACCCAATCGAGCTGATGACGGCGGCAAGTTTCTTGCAGGCAACGAACGCAGCTTGAGAAAGGCTCGATCGCCAGTACCCGACCCGTTGCACCCACCTGCTGCGCCGCGCTAAAGGTATAGACGCCCACATTTGCACCCACATCAATCACCGTCATACCCGGTTGAATCCGAGCGCGCCAAAATTCCATTTCCGCTTCAAACCAGTCCCCCTCTGCCAGCAAAACGCTAGTGACAATGCTGTGGAAGCTTGGATCAACCGTCATCACAATGCCGTCAGGGGTGGGCACATAAGTAAAAGGGCTGTCGATCGCCAGCGTTGTCCATTGCCATTCAGGCGCATCGGGAGAGGCATAGTGTTTGGCCGTGCGAAGCCATAGATCTGCCACCTCCCAGCTTTGCAGCTCCCGATAAGCCAGATAAAGCGTTTGCAGGATGGCGGCATCGGTTGGCGCAATGCGGCTGGCTTGCTGCAAATCGGCTAAGCCCTCCCAGTGATTGCTCATGAGCTTAGATAAACCCAGCTTGAGACGCAAAGCAGCCGAGTGGGGCATCAGCGTAGTGGCAAGCTGCAAAAACCTCAGGCCATTGGCGTTATAAAAGACTTGCTGCGATCGCCACAACACCTCAGCCAGCAGAAAGAGCGCTTGAGCCATGCCATCTTCAGCCTGCAACAGCAGTGACAAATGGGCGGAAACTCTGGGGCGATCGCTCGGTAGATAAACCAGCCCCAAAGGCAGAGACTCAGAGGGGTGAAAGGCCAGCTGAAGCCATTGCAGCAGCGTCGGAAAACTCATTTGAGCTGCCGCTGCATTCTCGCCAATTAAATGACGGACGATCGCCAGATGCGCCACACAGAGCGGATGACCGGGCTGAAGATCTATGCCCTGCTGAAGCGCATCTAGGGCAAGTTCAAGATTCATCGATCGCAGCGCCAAGTCGTCACATTGCTCTGCTTCAATTAGGGTCATCACGGCGAAATTATTCAAATCTAGCGCTGACTCTGGCTGTTCCCAGTCCGTATCGGCCAAGCCACGGGACAAACCCGAAAGAGATTGGGGGTCTAGCGTCGGGCAAAGCCGTTGCAGATATTGCCAATACAAATCAACTGGGGATGCAGTTAGAAAAGAAGTCATAGCGGCGAAGGGGGGTTCGGTTACTTTCTATCTTGCCCACAGCGATCGTTTTTTTCACACTGCATTTTAACCAACCGTTCCGATCAATTCTTAACAATCTATGAGATTTGTTAGCCTCTGTAAATAAATCATCTGTTGGCTTCATTCTCAATGATTAGAATGGGAACATTGATAAAGCAAGCCATGCAAAACAGTTTGAATCAGATTTCTGAGTCAGGCTATTGCGGCTTCATTATAAGTTCTAGGCAATTTTCCTAGAATTTCGCTCTACAAAATGCTTTTGGCACAGATTTAGACGCAGATCCTAACAGTTCCTGCCCTACAAGGGAGCTATTTCGAGTTTTACATCGACGGTTTTGAGGCACTAAAGAAGCTTCAAAGAAGCATCAAAGAAGCATTGAATTAGACGCGATCGCCTCCCTATGTAAAAGGGAGGCGATCAGCCTTGATTCAATCCAATCTAGCTTGGGAAAGTTGAAGATTTCCCCCGCAGATTTCAGGATCGAGCCGTTCCAATTCTAGAATTTACCATTGCTCATCTCATGGGAGAGCAAAGCATGGGAGAGCAAAGCACAGGAGGACAGAACAATGGGTATTGCAACCCTGAACCCCGCAACGGGGGAATTGATTCAGGCGTTTGAGCCATTGACCGATGAGGCGATCGCCCAAAAGATCGACCTGGCTCAGCACACTTTTGAGCAGTATCGACACACCCACTTTGCCCAGCGCGCCGAGTGGCTGCGTGCCGCCGCCCACATTTTGGAGGAGGAGAAAGAAACCTTCGGCCAAATGATGACACTAGAGATGGGCAAACCGATCAAAGCTGGCATTAGCGAAGCTGAGAAATGCGCTGCCGTCTGCCGCTTTTATGCCGATCAGGGGGCAGCCTTTCTCAAAGATATAGAGGTGGCTTCCGATGCCAGCCACAGCTTTATCCGCTATCAGCCATTGGGCATTATCTTGGCCGTCATGCCCTGGAATTTTCCCTTTTGGCAGGTGTTTCGGTTCGCCGCTCCCGCCCTGATGGCGGGCAATGTTGGTCTGCTCAAGCATGCCTCTAACGTGCCGCAGTGCGCTTTAGCGATCGAGTCCATTCTGCGCCGAGCCGGATTTCCCGAAGGGGCGTTTCAGTCGCTGCTTGTGGGTTCCGATAAAGTAGCGCAAATTATTGCAGACGATCGCGTCAAGGCCGCCACGCTAACCGGAAGCGAAGGCGCAGGGGCCAGCCTCGCCAGTGCCGCCGGAAAGCATCTGAAAAAGGTGGTTTTAGAGCTAGGCGGCAGCGACCCCTTCATTGTGATGGAAAGTGCCGATCTAGACACCGCCATTGCTACAGCTGTGACGGCTCGCATGTTGAACAATGGCCAAACCTGCATTGCCGCCAAACGGTTCATTGTGCAGGAATCGATCGCCGACACCTTTACAGAACAGCTAGTCGCAAAGTTTGCAGCGCTTAAAGTGGGCGACCCTATGAACCCCGACACTCAAATCGGGCCTCTGGCCACCGCCACCATTCTCAAAGAGCTAGATGCTCAGGTGCAATCCTGCCTGCAACAGGGCGGAAAACTGCTGATTGGTGGTGCGCCCCTGCCCGACACCCAGGGAAACTACTACCCCCCCACCATCCTGACAGACATTCCCCCTGCCGCCTCCACCCACCAAGAAGAGTTTTTTGGCCCAGTCGCCTTGCTCTATCGCGTCCCCGATTTAGATACCGCCATTCAACTCGCCAACAGCACCTCCTTTGGGCTAGGTTCCAGCGCCTGGACAGAGGTAGAAGCCGAACGCGATCGCCTCATTAACGAGATTGAAGCCGGGTGCGTCTTTATTAACGGCATGGTTAAGTCTGACCCACGTCTGCCCTTTGGTGGCGTCAAGCGATCGGGCTTTGGGCGAGAACTCAGCGCCGAAGGCATCCGCGAGTTTGTCAACATCAAAACCGTCTGGGTGAAATAGAAGCAAATTAGATTTAACCCGCACCGCTCACTGACGCAAAGCACCCTTTCACTCCCCACCCTTAACCCCTTCTGGAGGGGGTACTCCTTCGGAGAAGCAAGCTACGGGGGACGCAGCCGTCCCCTGATTCAGGGGGTTTGGGGGAAACCCCCCAAGGATCGGATTGCTTCTTGAATTGCTTCAACAACTGAAATCACTCAAAAGCTATCTCCCTCAAAGTTAACTTTTTCCCAATCATCTACGGAGAATAAAATGTCTGAATTAAACACAGCTCAGCTCTTAGTTAAATGCCTAGAGAATGAAGGCGTCGAATATATTTTTGGCTTACCAGGAGAAGAAAATCTCCATGTCTTAGAAGCACTTAAAGGCTCATCGATTCAATTTATCACCACCCGTCACGAGCAGGGCGCAGCCTTTATGGCCGATGTGTACGGAAGGCTAACCGGCAAAGCAGGCGTCTGCCTTTCAACCCTAGGCCCCGGTGCCACAAACCTGATGACAGGCGTTGCCGATGCCAACCTCGATCGCGCACCTCTAGTCGCCATAACAGGGCAGGTGGGTACCGATCGCATGCATATTGAATCGCACCAATACCTAGACTTAGTCGCACTGTTTGCCCCCATCACCAAGTGGAACGCCCAGATCGTTCGCCCCAGCATCACGCCAGAAATTGTCCGCAAAGCCTTCAAAGTTTCCCAAACCGAGAAGCCAGGTGCCGTACATATTGATTTGCCCGAAAACATTGCCGCAATGGCAGCAGAAGGCACACCGTTGCAACTTGACCAGCGGGAGAAAGTTTACGCCTCCTTCAGCAGTATTGAGCGGGCAGCCGCCGCAATTTCCAAGGCCGAAAACCCAATTATTTTGGTAGGTAATGGGGCCATCCGAGGCAATGCCAGCGACGTGCTGACCGTCTTTGCAACAGAGCTAAATATTCCGGTGGCAAACACCTTTATGGGCAAAGGCGTGATTCCCTACAAGCACCCCTTAGCCCTGTGGTCAGTGGGCTTGCAGCAGCGCGATCACATTAGCTGTGGATTCGATCGCACCGATTTAGTGATTGCCGTCGGCTATGACTTGATCGAATATTCACCCAAACGCTGGAATCCGGGCGGCAAAACCCCAGTGATTCACGTCAACCAAACCCCTGCCGAAGTAGATAGCAGCTATATCCCCACAGCCGAAGTGGTCGGCGATATTTCAGATTCTCTCTACGAAATCCTCAAGCGAGTCGATCGCCAGGGTAAGCCCGAACCCTATGCTCTGCAACTGAAGCCAGACATTCAGGCAGACTACGAAGAGCACGCCTATGACGAAGGCTTCCCGATCAAGCCACAAAAGCTCATTTATGATCTGCGGCAGGTCATGGGGCCAGAAGACATCGTGATTTCTGATGTGGGAGCACACAAAATGTGGATGGCGCGGCACTATCACTGCGATCGCCCCAACACCTGCATCATCTCCAATGGCTTTGCCGCCATGGGAATCGCCATACCGGGAGCCGTTGCCGCCAAGCTAGTAGCGCCCGATCGCAAAGTTGTGGCCGTGACTGGAGATGGTGGCTTTATGATGAATTCGCAAGAGCTAGAAACAGCGCTGAGAATCGGTACACCTTTTGTCACTATCATTTTTAATGACGGCGGCTATGGACTGATCGAATGGAAACAGCATAACCAGTTTGGCGAATCGTCTTTCGTGAAGTTCTCTAATCCTGATTTCGTCAAGCTGGCAGAGAGTATGGGGCTAAAGGGCTACCGCGTCACCTCTGGCATGGATTTCTTGCCGATCTTGAAAGAGGCACTCAACCAAGATGTACCTGCCGTGATTGACTGCCCGGTTGACTATTCTGAAAACCTTCGCTTTAGCAAGAGAGCAGGCGATTTGAGCTGCGCGATTTAAAGCAGAGCCGCCAACGACCTTGGGAGATCGATTGCAAGCGCAGTCTCAGCCAATTGATCGGTTTCGGCTTCTGAACTTTCAAGCCTCTTTAGGGCAAAAGCAAGCAGCGATTACAATTTTGCTATCGCTACTCAAAGCCGATGACTCTAGTGTGCGTTCTCGTAGCCGATGCGATCGCTAAACTATGTAAACAATCGATCGAGGTTCAGTCCCTGCTCATGCAATGGCTTGAGCAACATCCAAACGACCAGGCAGGTAGCGCGATCGATACCCTCTGGCCGATCGTGATTGGAGAATGCAGGGCGATCGCGCCAGCCCATAAATAAAACCCCCAAACGCAAAGCTTGAGGGTTGGAGTTCCTGAAAATCGTCACTGAGTTAGATAATGACAACCTCCTCTCGTAATCACAAGGGGGGCGTGACCCATCAGGTGACTAATTCGTTGATTCACAAGCTGAGAGAGTGAGAGAAGCAATTCCGGCCTGATCGAGAATTTGAGGAATCAAGTCTTCCCGCCGAATAGCCATGATATGAACGCCCTGACATAGCTCTCGCGCCAAGCGCACCTGCTCAGCGGCGATCGCCACTCCTTCTTGTAGAGGGTCAGATGCGCGCTCCAGCCGATCAATAATATGCTGCGGAATTTGCACTCCTGGCACGTTGCGGTTAATAAACTGCGCATTTTTGGCAGACTTGAGCAAAAAGATTCCAGCCAGAATCGGTCTATTGCAGCCGATCGCAATGTGAGCCATAAATTTTTCCAAGCGATCGAAATCTGAAATCAGCTGACTCTGGAAAAACTGTGCGCCAGAGGCCAGCTTGCGATCGAAGCGACGTTGTAACCCTGACCAGCTCTGACATTGCGGATCGACAGCAGCACCTGCAAACAGATGAGTTGCGCCATCCGTCAGCGGCTTATCGTTAGAGTCGCTGCCCTGATTGAGTTTGTCAATCAGCCGCAACAGACGCACAGACTCTAGTTCAAAGACGGCTCTAGCGTCTGCGTGGTCGCCTGCCTTAATGGGGTCGCCCGTCAGCGCCAAGATGTTGCGAATGCCCAACGCCTCTGCCCCCAGCAGATCGGCTTGCAGCGCAATGCGGTTGCGATCGCGGCAGGCCATCTGGCAGATTGGCTCAATACCCTGCTGCATCAAGATCACCGAAGCCGCCAGAGAAGACATGCGCATGACGGCCCGGCTACCATCGGTGATGTTAACAGCGTGAACCCTTCCCTTGAGCAAGTTCCCCATTTCGATCATGTGAGCTGGGCTGCTGCCTTTGGGTGGCATGACTTCAGCTGTGACCAAAAAATCTCCGCTTTGGACAGCTTGACGAAACCGATCGCTGGAGTTGGAAGACAGAGCAGGGGAGGATTGGAGTAAACTCATGGGAACCAATTTTAAAAGTCGTTTTATGTAAAGACAGATTTGCTGTAGAGCGCAATGGAGGCAGGTGCCAGGGTGAGTAGTATGGAAAAAAGCGATCGCCAAAGTGGGTTATTCTTAGCCAGTATGCCTTAAGTCCGGCGATCGCATCGACCCCCGTTAGGCAAGCCTTAGAAATATTTTGCAGGTTAACGGGGGTCTAAAAATCATGCCTCAAGCCTTAAGGCGCTGCTGGCTATGAATTTTACTGGGGAGGGGTACTTCATGCTCAAGTAAAATTCATAGTCATGACCCTGGAATCACCTTTTCTAACCTTGCACAGCAGTATTTCAAATGTGTTGTTGATTTTTTGAGAGAGGCGCTCTGCGCCTCTCTCAAAAAATCAACAACATGTCTAGAACATCACTCCTTGCACATTAGCCTTCACGGTTGCGACCCATGAAACTCACTGCACTGAGCCATTTGCCCAATGAGCAAGTCTCTCACAATCCAGCCATTCAAAAAAAAGTGATGTTGCGATCGGGCGATCTACCTCACCTGACCAACTTTTCTCAGGCGCGGTTTGCACCGGGACAGGTGGCAGCAGCCCATGCCCATCAAGATATGTGCGAAGTATTTTTTGTGGAATCGGGAGTTGGGAAGATTCAGATTGACGGTCAGCCTTATCAGCTAGAGCCGGGAGTGTGTGTGTCTGTGGAACCGGGTGAGGTGCATGAGGTCAGCAATTCGGGTACAGAAGACTTGGTGCTAACCTATTTTGGGCTACGAGTGGCGATCGGCTAAATGAGCATCATGCAGGACGATATTATTCAGAAAGATACTGCTCAGCAAAACACGGTTCAGAAAGACACGGCTCAGGGAGATCTTGTTCAGCAAGAAAGCGGCGTTGCAGTCAATCTCTCTCTCGTTGGCGTAAAGCCGACCGGACTAGCCACCTACGCCCGTAATCTCATTCCTCACCTCAATCTGCCCCATCTGACCCTGTTGGCTTCCGACACCTTTCCCCGTGAGGGCAAGCTGGCTGCCTGTTATCGAGAAATTCCGGCTAATCTTACGGCTGAGCAGGGCAAGCTGGGTCATTTGCGGCGGTTGCTCTGGACACAGCAGCAGCTTCCTCAAATCTGCACTGAGCTGCGATCGCCTCTACTGTTTTCCCCGGTTCCCGAAGCGCCGCTCAGGTGGGGGCAGTCAGCGCAAGGTCAGCAGCGAGCCGTTGTGGTGGTGCATGATCTGATTCCGCTGCGTTTTCCGCGATGGACTTCGCCCCTAACGCAATACAGCCGCTACTATGTGCCGCAGGTGCTAGCGCAGGTCGAGCATATTATTTGCAACTCGGCAGCAACGGCACAAGATATTGTGGATTACTATCAAATTCCAGCCCGCAAAATAACGCCGATTTTGCTAGCGCATGATGCTAACCACTTCAAGGTTCTAGAACGCCAGATTTCAGAGAGCCAGGGTTTGAAGCGCGATCGCCCCTATTTCTTCTATATTGGCCGTCCTGACCCCTACAAAAATCTGCACCGCGTCATTCATGCCTTTGCCACGCTGCCCAAAGACTATGACCTGTGGGTCGCTGGCTCCCACGATCGCCGCTACACGCCTTTGCTCCAGGCTCAGGCCGCAGAATTGGCAGTTGGCGATCGGGTCAAATTTCTTGACTATGTGGCGTATGCCGATCTGCCGCGAATCATGGCAGATGCGATCGCGCTCGTGTTTCCTAGTCTGTGGGAGGGGTTTGGCTTTCCGGTGCTAGAGGCAATGGCTTGCGGTACACCTGTGATCACTTCTAATCTATCTTCGCTGCCTGAGGTGGCAGGAGATGCAGCGCTGTTGGTCGATCCCTACCGCGAGGCCGAGATTGCAGCGGCCATGCAAACCCTGATTCAAGATGACGGGGCGCGATCGCAGTTGCGCACTGCGGGACTTGCCAGAGCGAGCCAATTTAGCTGGCAAAAGACCGGGCAAGCCACAACGGAGGTGCTATTGCAGCACTCATGATACATTGAGCAATTTACGGCTATTGAGGCTATTAAGGCTAGAAATGTGCTGAAATGAGGCGCGATCGCCCTGACCCAAAATTCAGCTAAAAGGCTAAATATTGTATCTTTGGTGAGCTAAAAAAACTGTTTAATCAGTTTAGTTTAGTCAAAAGTTCTTATTGGAAATCAGCTCTTAAAGTTAAGTTAGAGAATTCCCTACACGTAGCCTAATTCGTGTTTGACGTAACTGGGTCGTATTACAATTGCCGATATGTGTTCTGGTGCCGTTACTAGCTCGAACGCTATTAATCTAAAGGCTCTATGGAGATTCCAGCGAGTTGCTTAGAGATAAATGGCTGGAATGCTTGCGGCTAGATGCTTTAAGCATTGGAGATAGTCAGATTTTTGAAACGTTTTTGGCTAGAGAATCTCGAAATTTTCCTGACTTCTACCCCTTTGAACTATCCATAGAGTTATCTGAATACTATTCATTCAAATACTACTTTAGGATCTCAAAATTAACCAAATCAGGGATTTTTTGAAGAAATCTTCACAGATTTCTTGATCGATAAACCTAATCTAAGTATTACTCACTTGCACAGATTAGATTAAGCATCTCAGGTTTAAGCATCTCGGACTTAAGCATCTCAGGTGAGCACTTTAAGAGGGTGTTTGAAAAGGGGTCGGCTGTGATTTTAGGCACCTGTTGATCCCCCCTGCCCCCTTACCCTGCGGGAAGCCGCTTCGCGTCTAGAAAAAGGGGGGAAATGAATTCAAAGTCCCCCTTTTTAAGGGGGATTTAGGGGGATCTGAACCGTTTTGCTACCCATAGTTGGACTTTTCAAACATCCTCTAAGCTTGCTCTTAAGAGGATATTTGAAAAGTGCTGATTGCAACTCGGACAGCCCCCTTTTCTTGCTTGCCGTAGGCGCTAAGCCCTTGAAAACCTCCAGAATTGGGGGATTTAGGGAGCAAATGCAGAACTTTTGGTACTTTTCAAACATCCTCTAAGTTCGCTCGTTTTGGGTTTGATCAGAATTGACAGGGAAAGCATATTGCCAAAATTCATTCAATATCATTCCTCTGGAGTAGTTAGATCTCATGTTAGTCAGCGCTCAACTCACAAAGACTCCTACCGTCGATCGCCTCATTAAGATTTGGACACAGCGCTACGTGCCCGATCTGGCTGCTTTGACTCGTAACGGCGATTTATCTACGTTCAAAATCTGTAAGCAAATTGCTTCCGCAGAAGGGAGAGCTGAAACGCTTGATAAACTCGATGCCCGCTCTCTCAACATTAGCTGCCAATTTGCTAGCGTCCGGTCTAGAGGGCTATACGAGCTTGACCCTAGCATTGTGGACTTCTCGGAAGCCAAACAGCTCTCCCAATATGCTGTTGGGATCTACGCTCAGCTGCTAGAGATTTACCAGAAAGCTGCTGAGCCAGAGGGTGACTCAAATTCGGAGCGATCGCATCAGGTTAATTGGATGCCCAACATGATTCCTGACGTCACAAGTCTGGCGACTCTTTTGGAGCCAACGTTAATGCTGTTTCAAAGCCAGTATGTCATCGCTAAAGATTGGCGGGCGATCGGCGGCATTACGACCCAGCTCTACTTCACGAACGACTTGATTTTACGCAAGCTTAGCCCAGCAGAGCGCGTGATCGCGGCTCCTTACTTTAAGTTTGTGGAGGAGCAAATTGCCTTGCCTTGGGAGCGGATGTGTGCGGCGGCAGCTCGACATGACTTATGGTCTCCCTCCTTTATTTTGGTTGAGCAAGTGCTACCGATGGCGCAAGAGATTGCAGAAATCTCCTTCAAGCGTCTTGCAGAAATGTTTCCCAATCACTGGAGTCGTCGAGGCAAGCTGACCAATGCCGATATCACCCATTCTTGCCTGCGAGACTTAAACATGTTTCAAGCCTATCTCTGGCTCTGTGTCTTGCAAGAGGACTATACGCCGATTGAGAAAGAGTTGGTTGATTTGTGTGTGATGGTGTTGCCTCGGGTCGAAGTTAAGTGGGAACTGATTGAGCAGTGGAACTTAGTCTTGACTGAAGAAATGCTAAAGCGGATGAATAGCGCCCAAAGAGATCTCTTTCAGCCCTACGCCCAGTCGCTGATCAACGCCTTCCAAGCCAATCGCCATCATCTAGGCGCGAACCCTGATAGCCGAGACCCCTTTGCCTCTGAGAGCTTTTCCAAGCCATCTTACTTAGACAATCTGCTGCCGACTGCGATCGAACGGGGCATTGCGTAATCGAGAGAGGAATAGATTTAGTCTTAGAAATTACGCAATGCGCGGATACACCTGGATAGCGGCACGATGCAGCAGCGAGTGGCGGTACACCAGCGCCTTGATGTCTGTGGCATAGCCGCCGCCAATCACGCAGGCGACTGGATAGCCCTGCCCCACGCAGGTGCCCAACACCTGCATTTCACGGCAAAATACTCCCCGATCGCTCAAGGCCAATTTGCCCAGACGATCGCCCAAATGCACGTCTACTCCAGCATCGTAAAGCACTAAATCAGGTTTGAGCTGATCCAGCAGGTCTGGTAGATGCGCCGCTAGCGTTTGCAGGTATGCCTCATCTTCCATGCCTTCGGGCAGCGGCACATCGCGATCGCTAGTCTGCTTGGTGCCCGGAAAGTTGACCTCGCAATGCATCGAAAACGTGAAGACGCTAGCATCGTCCTGAAAGATGAGTGCGGTGCCATCGCCTTGATGCACATCTAGATCGACAATCAGAATTTTTTTCGCTAAGCCGAGCCGTTGGATGACGCGAGCCGCGATCGCCAAATCGTTAAAGATACAAAAACCAGAGCCATAGCTGGGAAAAGCGTGATGGGTGCCTCCTGCGGTATTGCAGGCCAAACCGCACTCTAGCGCTAGCTTTGCCGTCAGTACGGTACCCCCAACCGCTACACAGGTACGATTGACCAAAGCCGCACTCCAGGGCAACCCAATCCGGCGCTGGGCTTTAGCGTCTAGGGTGCCTGTGCAATAAGCCTGCACATAGTCTGGCGTGTGAACTAGCTCAAGCCACTCGGTCGGGGGTCGCTCAGGGGCATGAAATTGCGACGCCTCCGCTACTCCATCAACGAGCAGAAGCTCATGAAGCAGACTAAACTTTCGCATCGGAAACCGATGTTCGTTGGGCAACGGTACGACGTAATCAGAATGATAGATAAAAGGGAGATCCATTAACGTCTTTAGAAAGCCAGCTTTTGAGCAACGTACCTGGCGTTGCTGATCTTAGCTATGAAATTTACTTTGACGCGCCTCTCAAAATAAATTTCATAGCCGGAAGCGCCACGTACCTTGATCAGCGTAAAGTCAAACTCATTGAATTGGGGGGCAAACGCGAGAACTTTTAGATTGAGCGATCGGTTTATAGCCTTCCTGTGGCGATCTTTGGCGATTGGCGTTGGGAATTCTAAATCAGGATAGGCAGAGTACACTTTGTGAGGGCACCAAAATGATACAGACCGCGCCAGGATTAGTGGCTAGGGAAGCCTGAGAATGAATATTTTGATGATCTCTGCGACCTTTCCCTACCCGCCCACGCGGGGAGGCACGCAGGTGAGGACGTTTAATCTGCTAAAGCATTTGCAGCAGCACCATGCCGTTACGTTGCTAACGCTGCGATCGCCTGATGTGTCAGAGGAAGAGGTCGCGGCTTTGCGAGAGCAGGTGTCAGAGCTTGCAATATTCTCCCGTCCCCCTGCCCTCAGCGAATCGAGCGGCTGGGGCGGCAAACTGGAGCGCTTTGGCAATTTTCTCATCGGCGGTACGCCTCCCAGCGTGTTAGCCAACTATGTGCCTGAAGCGCAAAGCTGGATAGAGCAGGCGGTAGCGGCCAATCGATTTGATGCCATCACCTGCGAACATAGCGTTAACGAAATTTACGTGCGATCGCAGTGGAAAGCGCGGCTGCCTACGGTGGTCAACATTCATAGCTCCGTCTATGGCACTTGCAAAAATCAGCTAGAAACCGGGACATCAGAGCAGGTGGGACGCGATCGCCTGAATCTGCCGCTCCTCTATCGCTATGAGCAAAAATATTGCCGCAAATTCTCTAGCATTGTGGTGACAACGGCTGACGATCGGCAGCAGATGCAGGTTTTCCATCCGCATGCAGCCATTACTGTGATTCCTAACGGCGTGGATTTAGAGCAATTTCCCTGTCGCACTCTCGATCCGGGCGGGCAGCGCTTGGTGTTTATTGGAGCGATGGACAATCGCCCCAACATTGACGCCGCCCAGTTTTTGAGCCTAGAGGTCTTTCCTATCGTTCGGCAAAAGTATCCTAATGCTGAGCTAGCGCTTGTTGGCGCTCGTCCGGTGGCTGCGGTGTTGGCGTTGGGCGATCGTCCGGGGATTACCGTTGCAGGTCAGGTGCCGTCAATGGTGGAACCCTTGCATCGGGCAACCGTTTGCGTCGTGCCCATGCGCACCGGATTTGGCATCAAAAACAAGACTCTGGAAGCAATGGCAGCCGGAATTCCTGTGGTGGGAAGCGATCGCGGCCTAGAGGGACTGGCGGTAGATGCGCCCCTGCGTGCCCTGCGGGCAAATCAGGTTGAAGAGTACGTCAGCGCTATCTCGCGATTGTTTGAAGATGCGGCGCTGCGTGCCCAACTTTCCCGATCGGGGCGATCGCTAATTGAACAGGACTACACCTGGGCGCAAGCCGGACAGCAGTATGAAGCGGTGATTCGCAACAGCAGACCCTATGAAGCCTAAGAGCCGCCCCACTCCCCCCGTCAAGGTCAGCATTTGGGTCGATGAGCTTCAGCCCCGGCGGCGTGGCGGTGCGCTGCTGGCGATCATGGGCATTGGGGCGATCGGGCTTTTGGGTTGGGGGAGTTGGCTGGCTGTCAGGCTGATTGTCAATCCAGGATCGGTAAGCTGGATCAACGAAATTTTACCTGAGTGGGGGCGGTTTGCTCTAGCAGGTAGCACGACCCAAACCTGGGCTGAAATTGCCGCAGAGGCTGCTCAGAGCGGGCTGGCTCTGGGAAAACCGATTGCGATCGGTGCCCCTAGCGCGCAGGATATCTTGCTGCCTATTCTGGCTCCCCAATCGCGCTGTCGAGACAACGCATCGGCAAATTCGGCCTGCCATCAAATTGTAGAGCTACGCGCTTATCGCCCTCAAAAAGCTGAATTAGGCAAAACAAAATTTGAACAAATTGATCAGCTCAAAGTAACGGGATTAGAGGAGCTAATGGCGATCGCCCCGCTCAAACTCGTGGCAAACCCCGGCTCTAGCCGCAAGCTACCCCTGACTCAGGTCGCCCTCATGGAAGGCACGCCTCCTGATGCGGCGATCTGGCTGCACCTCAGCGGCAATTGGCAACGGGGCAGCGCCGAAGTCAAGTATGGGCAGTTGGTACGCTACGACCCTCGGCGCGATCGCCTTCAGACTCTACTGTCTTGGACTAGCCCAGCAGGGCAACTGCCGCTTTGGCAGCAGGTTACAGGTTCAGCAGTTCCGGAGCTGGTTATTAATCAGTCTGTTGGCCTAGAGCCTCAGTTTCAGGTCTATCAGGTGAAGCTGCCTCGCCTGCCGGGTGAACCTCTGCGGCTAGAAGCCATTACCCTGATCGAATCCGTTTCTAATCAACCGCACTATGTCAAAGGGCTGTTGCTGGCTCGGAACGGCTTGTGGTCGCTGGCGCTAAAGCTGTTGGCTGAACAGGCAACACAGCCCGATCTCAAATCTGCTGCCGTCCAAGCTCAGATCGATTTCATCGCCCTCCATGCTCACGTAACCCAAGCCCAAGCCGATCGCAACTGGGCCAGCCCGACACAAGCGATCGCGGCCTTGGCCATCGATGGACGCTGGGCAAAAGCTCTAGAGGCTCTGCGTTCAGCTCGGATCAGTGGATATGACATTAAAAGCCTTTTGGCTGCCAATGCCGAGTCGCTGCAACGGCGAGTAGATGCCGCCCTCCGCGCCAATCCCAACCAGCCTCTCGTGCGGCAATGGGGCGCTTTGACTGTCGCCAGCCAGCGCGATCGCTCAGCGGCAATGGCTTGGCTGCGGCAACACCCGCTGTCCTCAGCAGCCTCAACATCCGAAGCAGCCCAGCAAGGACGATCGCCTGCTGATCCTTCTATTCAACAAATTTTGGCTCTTCTAGATCCGCTGCCCATAGCCGCTGCCCCTCAGAATCCTGGCGATCGATCGATCACGCAGCCTACCTCTCTTCAACTAATTGGCGCTGTTTCACCCCTCAGCACTGTGCGGACTGGCGATTGGTACAGCCCGCACCCGTGGGTCTTGCCCGATCGCCAAGCCTGGTATCAAATCGAGATCTTGGGGCTTCAGACGGGGCAACAGTGGCAGCGATCGCCCTTCGATGCTTCAGAGTTGAAAAATTTGTCGGTAAAAGCCCTGTGGCAGCGCTTGGGTCTAGCCTCAGAGGCGCAGGCCTCGCCGGATGCTCAGGTGCAAATAGTCGATGGGTCAGAAAGCGGATCGACGACGGCCAGCATTAAGGCTCTGCGATGGAGCGGCGGCAGATTGCAGCTCTTAGCAGCGGCATCGCCCCTCCCACAGCATTCTACTCGTCCGCCGATCGCCCTCACTTTGCCCTGGCTCAATCCGATCGATCGTCTGACCCTAGCTAGTCTCAGCCAGCAGCAGCCCCAACAGACTACCGCGTTGGTTCAGGCTCTAGAACAGCAGCTTCAGCAAGTGATGCAAAGACCGTCAACGGCTCAACCCGCAGAGCAGGAGGCTTTAGCAGATAAGAGTCGGGCTAATGAAGCGTTGTCCGATGAGGCTTTGGCGCAGATCGAAAACTGGCAGATCGATCGCATGGAGCTAACGGGCGAGGGGCAGCCTGAATCTGTTGTCACCGTCGAAACTGAGAGGCATCCAGAGCTGGCATCGGTTCGCACCCTCATTTTTTCTAATGCTGGCGCAGTGCTTTACAGTGATCTTACGCAGCCTGATCAGACGATCGCAGCCATTGTGGCCTCACCGTCCGGTGTGCCTATCCTCATCGTGCAAAAAGGGCAAACCCATCAGATTCGGCAATGGTCGCAGTCGCGTCAAAAATTTGATTGAGCCATCTAACGTCAGCTTTAGGATCTGCACAGCAATAACTTGAAGAACTTTGTCAGGAGCTTTGGTGAGGGCTTTCGTCCACAGGCGTGGGGATATGTAAAACAGGCAGGCGATCGCCCCGGAATATCTCTTCACTGGCTTGCCCCCATTCATTGAGGGCTTGAGCCAGCGCTTTGCTCCCTAACACGACGAGCAGCAGTGGCACAGTGCTTAAACTCAGAAAAATTTGGGTAGGAACTTTACAATCAGCCATGAATTTCAGCAATTTGCCTGTAGAGAGTATAAGAGGATGCAGAAAAAGCGGAAACGAATTTAAATAACGACATTTGGCAGACTCGTTAGAATAGCGGCAACAGCGGGTTGTGAACATCCGTTGTTCAAATAACGCTTAACATAACCATTCTCGACGCTCTATATCTCTATTAGTATGCTAAAACCTTAGCGAGTGAAGCGCCAGGGTCGCCAATGTCAAACGCTGTGGATAACTACTCCTCAAATCAAGCTTCTGCCTTAGGCCGATGGATTGTCAAAACCTTCGAGCCAAGGGGGCTTTCGGTCAAATTTCGGCTGCGCGGTAACAATCTGCACCTGCTTTGTCAGGCTCAACCCTGTCCCGATCGCACCCCGCTATTGCTTTGGTTGATTCCTGTCCTCCAAAAGACAGATTTAAACACGCTGCTGCCAGCGGCTCAGTCGTCGATTTACCGGGTGCAAGTCTATGGTAGCCAGCCCGGTGCAAAACAGCCTGAGTGGACAGCCTCAGTTCACCTCAACCAGCTCGATCATCATTTTAGGCAAATTCAAAAAATTGCCGATCGCCAGTCGGCCTCACCGCAATTAGGGCATCCCCTCGATCAGGGGTTAGAGCTACCCCAATCCGGCACCGCCAAAGTTACCTCAATAGTCAGCCGTACCCTGCTGCAAGAGGGGACAGCACTCACAGATGCAGCGCAAAAAGCCGCCAATCAAGCGCAGTCAAACCAGGAAAATTCGGCTCTGGCTCTGTCTAACCGCAGTTTGGCACAGAAGGGAGAGGAAGTGGCGATCGCCAGCTACCTTAGCGAAACTCTGAGCGATCTGGGTGTGGCAGTGCGGGTCAGCGCCAAAACAGTTCCTTACCTCTCTCCTTCGGCGGTGCAGTCGAGCGTCGTGCCCCTAGCCGCAACGACCAAACGGCTCTGGATCGCCTGTGGTGCCGCCTATAGCCCCGATCTGTCTCTGGTGGGCGAACCGATTACGCGGCGGTTGCGAGAGCTAGAGATTCAGGGCTACCGAGATGCTGTAATTGTGTTTCAGGTAGCAGGAGAAATTCAGCCTGACTGGAAGCTGCGAGTTGATCTCACGCCTCCGAGCGAAATGCTGCGCGAGTGGGGACGGTGGGGCGATGTGGAAGCCCTCCAGCGATTGCTCAATCAAGCGGGAGCCACCGAAGGACTTCGGATTACCACTGCCTCGCTGAAAGAATCGACGCTGCATTTATTTTGCGCTTTAGAGACCCAACTCTCTGCACAGCCCTTTGCAACTCCCGATTTAGAGCGATCGCGCCAATGGGTCAACACGCTGCTGGAATCCTTGGCTCCCCAAGGCATTCATGCGGCAACTCTCTATGGGCAGCGGTTCAACGGGCAGAAGCTAGGCTCAGAAGCGGGCGCAGGCGCAGAAACGCCCGCCTGGATCGATTGGCTGAAGCTACCGGCCTCTCTGCATCCGGCTTTGTCAGAATCGGCAATGGTTTTGGCGCATCAGGGCGATTGGGAGGCGATCGCGTTTTTGCTGCATCGGTTGCTCAACCCCGATCTTGACCGTTACTTAACGACAGGCGGCATTAGGCTCCAGCTTTTGCCCAAGCAAGATTTGCTGCATGTAATGAGCGAGGCCCCCATTTGTCCAGAGCAGCATCGGGTAGGGCAAACGATCGCCAAGTTTTTGCGGCTTTTGAAGCTGCCCAGCTTGGCGGGTGTGCGCATCTATGGCAGACGATCGGGTCAAAAGCTTCCCCTCTGGAGCTTTGGGGTAGATTTTGTGTCGCGCCATCGCCTGGTTCCAGAGGCGGCTCCAGAGTTTGTGGCAACAGACAACTTCGTGCATGAGCTGGTTACTCCTGCTGATGAATCTGCCCTCCGCCCAGATTTAACCCCTGCAGATATTCAATCGCTTTGGCGTCGGTGGCAGCAGCGCATGATCTACGGCGTCGAAAAAACGCTGGTGCGATCGCTCTTGTTTACCCCCACTCCTGAAACCCAGGTATTGGCGACAGCCGCGCCTAGCAGCAGCTCTCAAAGCACCAAAACAGCTGTTATTTGGGGCATGGCGGGCATATTGCTAATGCTGAACTCTAATTGGCTATTGAGTCAGGTGCTGCAAGCTAACGCTGACTCGCCGCCTCCGAAGCCGATCGCCACGCAGCCAGCTGCTGCCCCTGTCGATACTGCTCCTGTATTATCTTCTACGCTGCCCACCGAACTGAGTGAGCCGCCTTCTCCTACGCTTCAAACTCCTTTGCCCCAGAAGCTATCTTTGCAGCGTTCTCCTAAAGTAGAGGGCGTTTTCAATTCTGAAGGGTTTACCCAGACCGAAAGCCCTACCCCTGCTCTGGCTAGCCCTGACCTGCCAGCCTCTGCGCCTGCTGCACCCAAACCTGCTGCCTCCCGGCTCTCACAACCTCCAGCATCACAACCTCCGGCATCTTCAGCAACTTCAACTCTTCCCTATACTCCGATCGCAGCTGAAACGAGCCAAATTACCGCCGCTATTTTGGCTGCTGCGCCGACTTTGCCCAGCCTCAATAGCCATCAGCTCAACGAAAAGCTTAAGCTCTATTACCAATACCTCGAAGAAAACGGCAATCCTGACGTATTGGTGATTGGCAGCTCTAGGGCTTTGCGCGGTATTGATCCGATCGCGCTTAAACAGTCGTTGGCAGAGTTGGGCTATGCAGATCTAAAGATTTTTAATTTTGGTATCAATGGCGCAACGGCTCAGGTTGCAGACTTACTGGTTCGGCAACTGCTGACGCCTGACCAACTGCCGCGCCTGATTCTCTGGGCAGATGGGGCGCGCGCCTTCAATAGCGGCAATGGAGATGTAACTTTCAATGGCATTGTGGCCTCTGAAGGCTATCAACAGATGATGGTGGGACAGTTTCCTATTCCTCGCCCTGCCTCTGCTCAGCCGCAGCCTCCGGTAAAGGCCAATGGCATCAACCTTTCGCTAACTAACAGCTACGAAGCCCTCGATCATTGGTTTAGTGACCAGTTGGCTCAAGCTTCCGGCACCTATGGCAGTCGCGATCGCCTCAAGCGTCTTTTTCAAGTGAGCTTTTCTCGGCTCCTTCCGGCTGAAGTGCCTTCAGTGCAGGCGATCGGAGAGCATTCATCAAGTGCGGCTAGCCCCTTGCCACAGTCGCCTCTTGTTAATCCCGATGGCTTCCTGCCGCTAGGAATGCAGTTTAATCCTGCCACTTACTATCAAAAATACGCCAGGGTCATAGGCCAGTACGATAGCGACTACGAAGGCTTTAGGATTGCAGGACGCCAGGAAACTGCGCTGCGATCGCTGCTGCAATACACTCAATCTCAGGAAATCCCTATCGTTTTTGTCAATTTGCCTCTGACCGAAGACTATCTCGATCCTATCCGTCGTCAGCATGAGCAAACCTTCAAAGACTACATGGTCAAGACCTCAATGAGTCAGCCCGGACTGATCTTCCGCGATTTGGGCGAAATTTGGACAACGAAGTATAGCTATTTCTCCGATCCTAGCCATCTCAATCGCTACGGAGCCTATGCTGTCTCGCAGCGCATGGCGCAAGATCCGCTGATTCCCTGGGTGGGGAAAGCTGAAAAGTAAGAGATCGAGGCGGGCGCTTTAGGATTGACGCTTTAGGATTGGCGCTTTAGGCGCAGCCTAACCCAACTGAGGCAGATCCTAAACTCAGTATTTTTAGTTAGTTTCAATATAAATCGCAGTCTGAATTTAATAGCAACTCACTGAATAGACCTAGCCTTGTGAGGCCGTGGCGATTCTGTTGCAGGAATTGTGGAGAATTTCCTAGCTCTAACCGATTTTGGGAAGCCTGTGCTGAAATTTTCTTCCTGGCAAAGGGCTAGGGCATCAACACGATGGCGACATAGCAGCAACTTCTGGCGCTATCCGAAAGGGTATGTACCGCTTTTCTGACAGTCTTGCTCTGCAAGGCGCTAAACCCTTGAAGTTAATCAAGCCTGAAGCGCTGTGACGACTGTAGAACCTCTGATCAAGCAATAGGCAGAGTGGCTTGCACAATAGCGAGCGGTATCTTAGAAAAATGATTTTACTTGTGGCGTTATTTTGGTTATTATTACTATAATTGTTGTTGAAACGAGCATAACGCCCCTCTGCTCTGACGATGGTTCAAAATCATGGATGACTCAGCATGGAAGACTCCGCTTTGCTCGTTCGTTCGCAAGACTATGGGTTATTGACCGATCTCTATCAGCTCACGATGGCAGCTTGCTATGCAGGCGATCGCCTTGATCAACGTCGCGCCAGCTTCGAGCTGTTTGTGCGTCGCTTGCCAGAAAACTTTGGGTATCTGATTGCTATGGGGCTGGCTCAGGCATTGGAATATCTAGAACAGTTTCGCTTCATGCCAGAACAAATTGCGGCACTTCAGGCCACTGGCATTTTTACCCATGCGCCCGATCGCTTCTGGGATCTCCTAGCTGAGGGCAGCTTTACCGGAGATGTTTGGGCTGTGCCTGAAGGAACAGCCGTCTTTGCCCATGAACCCATCCTGCGCATTGAGGCTCCGCTTTGGCAGGCACAAATTGTTGAGACGTATTTGCTCAACACCATCAACTATCAAACCCTGATTGCGACCAAATCTGCCCGAATTCGGGATACGGCAGGAGAAGCCGCAACGCTTTTGGAATTTGGCACGCGCCGCGCCTTTAGTCCCCAGGCTTCACTGTGGGCGGCTCGTGCGGCTTTAGCCAGTGGGTTAGATGCAACGTCTAATGTACTGGCCGCCTTGCAGCTAGGGCAAACCCCCAGCGGCACAATGGCTCATGCGCTAGTTATGGCGCTTTCGGCGCTTGAAGGGAGCGAAGATCAGGCATTTACGGCCTTTCATCGCTACTTTCCGGGGGCGGCTTTGCTGATTGATACCTACGATCCGATCGCGGCGGCTCAGCGTCTTGCCACCCAGGTCAAGGCAGGTGAAATCAATGTCGATGCTATCCGGCTCGATTCTGGAGACTTGGTGGCGCTGTCGCAGAAAGTTCGATCGCTCCTTCCCCAAGTCACGATCTTTGCCAGCGGCGACCTCGATGAATATGAAATTGCTCGCCTCCAGGCCGAAGGAGCCGACCTGCAAGGCTATGGCTTGGGGACAAAACTGGTGACAGGCGTACCCGTCAACGGCGTTTACAAGCTGGTAGAAATTGATGGCATTCCCGTGATGAAAGGCTCGATGGGCAAATCCACGTATCCAGGGCGCAAGCAAATCTTTCGCCGCTTTGCGCCAGAAAACCCTGCACCAGAAAATCCTGTGCCACACCAATGGCAGAGCGATCGCCTGGGTCTGATGACCGAAAAGCCAGCCCTTGGTGAGCAGCCGCTCTTGCAACAGGTGATGCAGCAGGGCAAACGCCTCCAGCCAACGGCCCCTTTGCCGGAAATTGCTCGACGGACTCGTCATGCTGTGGCTGCCCTGCCATTGAGCTTGCGTCAAATCCTGCAACCTGAAGCGATCGCCCCTCAGATCTCGTCAGATCTGGAAACCCTGACCACACAGACTCAACAGAAAATTCACAGCTTTTATACTGAACAAAATCCTCATTAGCGCTTTGTCTTTCACCATGCCGCAAATTGCTTTGTTTGGAACCAGTGCCGATCCCCCAACCGCCGGACATCAGGCCATCATTGTTTGGCTGGCTGATCACTATGATCGGGTGGCAGTTTGGGCATCGGACAATCCTTTTAAGTCTCATCAAACGCCGCTAGAGCATCGATCGACGATGCTGCAATTGCTGATTGACGCGATCGATCCGCCTCGGCAAAATGTGCAGTTGCATCTAGACTTGAGCCACCCTAGAGCTTTGGTAACGGTAGAACGGGCAAGACAGATCTGGGCAAATGCAGATCTGACGCTGGTGATCGGCTCAGATTTAGTGGCACAGCTCCCGCGATGGTATCAGGTAGAAGAGTTACTGAAGCAGGTAAAGCTCCTAGTGGTGCCGCGTTGGGGATATCGGCTGACGGAGGCCGAAGTAGAGCCGCTGCGGCAGATGGGAGCCAGGGTGGCGATCGCCAATCTCGCTGTTCCGGCAGTGTCCTCAACCGATTACCGTGAAGAAGGTAATCCCAATATCGTTATGCCCCCGATTGAGGCATATATTCATCGGCAGCACCTGTATCGAGAGCAAAGAAACGAATGCGCACCCCAAAGAAACCTGCTGATCCACCCAACGCCCTAGCAGACTTTAAGGTGGGCGTAGATAACGTTATCTTCTCGGTTGATACGGCACAAAATCGACTGCTGGTGCTGCTAGTGCTGCGGCATGAAGAGCCTTTCATCGGGCAATGGAGTCTGCCCGGAACGCTAGTTCGCCAAGGTGAATCGCTGGAGGAAGCTGCCGATCGCGTCCTAGCAGAAAAAATTCGGGCGGAAAACTTATATCTGGAGCAGCTTTATACGTTTGGTGGCCCTAAACGTGACCCCCGCGAGGCAGAAAACAGCTATGGCGTGCGCTATTTGTCGGTGAGCTATTTTGCGCTCGTGCAGTTTGCCGAAACGGAGTTGATCGCCGATGGAGTCAGCGGCATAGCCTGGTATCCGCTCAAGCAAGTACCTCAGCTTGCCTTTGATCACAACCACATTCTCACCTATGGCTATCGTCGCCTCCGCAACAAGCTAGAGTACAGCCCTGTGGCCTTTGAAGTCTTGCCAGAACTGTTTACCCTGGGCGATCTTTACCAGCTCTATACAACCGTGTTGGGTGAAAATTTCTCAGATTATTCCAACTTTCGATCGCGCCTGCTTAAGTTGGGCTTTCTATCAGATACCGGGGTAAAAGTTTCGCGTGGAGCTGGCAGACCTGCCAGTCTTTATCGGTTTGATGCGGATGCCTTTGCGCCATTTAAAGACAAGCCCTTGGTGTTTATTTGACAAGTGTTTATTTGACAAGACAACAGGTTTGAAAAGCTCGACAAGGTAATAGGTTTAACAAGGCAACAGGCTCAATGAGAAAAGGTTCGACAAGATAAAAGGTTCGACGAGATAAAAGGTTCGACGAAACAACAAGTTTAAAAAGATAACAAGATGAAAATTGCGATCGCTCAACTCAATCCCACCATTGGCGACTTAGCGGGCAATGCCCAACAAATTCTTGATGCGGCACACCAGGCTGCAACTCAAGGAGCAAGGCTGCTGCTGACTCCTGAACTGTCGCTGTGTGGGTATCCGCCGCGTGATCTCCTGCTCCAATCTGCCTTTGTGGCTGCTATGGCGCATACCCTAGAACAGCTAGCCGGCGCTCTGCCGCACGATCTCGCGGTGCTAGTGGGTATGGCAGAGCCAAATGGGCGATCGCTTCAGGTGGGAGGCAAGCCGCTATACAACAGTACCGCGCTCCTGGAAAATGGCAAAGTTCGACAGATTTTTCATAAGCGACTGTTGCCGACTTACGATGTTTTTGACGAAGATCGCTACTTTGAACCGGGACAGGAGAGCACTTCTTTTGCCATTGTGCAGGGATCTGCAACCTATAAGGTGGGCGTGACCATCTGTGAAGATGTTTGGAACGACGAAGTGTTTTGGGGACAGCGCAACTATCATGCCAACCCGATCGCCGAACTGGCTGACCAGAACGTAGATTTCATCGTCAATTTGTCGGCTTCACCTTACACAATGGGCAAGCAGAAGCTGCGGGAAGCCATGCTGCACCATGCGGCAAATCGCTATCAGCAGCCGATTCTCTATGCTAATCAGGTAGGAGGCAATGACGACCTGATCTTTGATGGCAGCAGCGTTGGCTTCAATCGCCAAGGCAGAATGGTTTGTCGGGGCAAAGCTTTTGAGTCGGATCTAGTGCTAGTGGAATTTGACCCATCCACACGAGACTTTCAGATAAATCCAGCGGCGATCGCGCCTCAGCCCAGCAGTAGCGATACCGAAGTCTGGGCGGCTTTGGTGCTGGGCGTTAGAGACTATGTTCGTAAGTGCGGCTTTTCTAAGGTGGTGTTGGGGTTGAGCGGCGGCATCGATTCGGCATTGGTTGCGGCGGTTGCCGCAGAAGCGATCGGTTCTGAAAATGTTTTGGGTGTCCTGATGCCCTCACCCTACAGTTCTGATCACTCCGTCAATGATGCGTTAGCGCTGGCTCAGAACCTCGGTATCCAAACCCAGCTCTTACCCATTGGCGACCTGATGAAAACCTATGATCAGACTTTTGCCGAGCTGTTTGCTGGAACGGAGTTTGGCATTGCCGAAGAGAATATCCAGTCACGGATTCGGGGCAGTTTGCTGATGGCGATCTCTAATAAGTTTGGGCATCTGCTCCTCTCGACGGGCAACAAATCTGAAATGGCGGTCGGCTACTGCACGCTTTATGGCGACATGAATGGTGGGCTAGCGGCGATCGCTGATGTGCCTAAGACGCGGGTTTACTCTCTTTGTCAATGGCTCAACCAGTCAAGCGATTCAGGCAATGGCACCGCTTCTCTAGAGGTGATTCCGGCTCATATTTTGACCAAGCCCCCCAGTGCCGAGCTGAAGCCCGGACAAACAGATCAGGACTCTTTGCCCCCCTATGAAATTTTGGACGATATCCTGGCGCAGATGATTCATGATCACAAGTCGGCAGCAGATATTGTGGCATCAGGCCACAACCCGGCGATCGTTGAGCGGGTCGTCAAGCTGGTGACAAGGGCAGAATTTAAGCGCAAGCAGGCAGCCCCCGGACTCAAAGTGACCGATCGAGCCTTTGGGACAGGCTGGCGTGTCCCGATCGCTCAGGGCTGGATGCCCATGCTAAATGCGACCCAACCTGCCGCACTACCAACTTCCATCCGGGTTCACAGAACCATTTCCTAGCTTGTCTACAGATTTCTAGGCGACACTATTTTTTACAAACACAATTTGCAGGGTGCGCGGAGCGTGCCCTGCAAACGGTGTTCAAGATACAGCATAGAGCCAGATCTATTGTCCTGATCCAGGCGCTCTTCTTTGAATCATCGGAATCTCAACAGAGTCGCGGAACTGCTGCACAGATTCGGTAAAAGCGATCGGCAAAACGGCTTCGACGTTTTCGTGGGGGCGCGGAATAATCACCCAAGATTCCAAGGTTCCGCCAAAACAGCTTTCAGCCGCTTCAACTCCTGCTGCCATTGAAGTTTTGACCTCAGAAACATCACCCCGGATAATGACCGCAAATCGGGCGCTACCGCATCGCAGATAGCCCACCAGCGTGATTCGACCCGCCTTCACCATCGCATCCGCTGCCGCAAGGATTCCCGGAAAACCTTTTGTCTCAAGTGCTCCAACTGCAACAGGCATTGCTTTCTCCTAAACAAACAAGGGTGATCGCCAACATTGATCGGCAACCCTTATTGTACGGTCGATTGCCCCTGTTCTATCAGAAGGATAGACAGGATCAATCGACGGAGATTAGGACTTTGTCAGAGGGGATGCCAGAGGGGATGCCAGCCCTTGCAGGTTAAGAGCCACCCACGTCAATCTTAGAGGTCACTTGAAGCTTGCCATCATCAGCGATTGTCCAAACATCGTAAACGCCTACCACGTCGCCTTGGGCATTAAAGTCAATCATGCCGCTAGCACCTTGATAATCGATATCTTGCCCCTGACGCACTAGCTCTAGAGCTTTGCACACATCAGAAACGGCCTCTCCGGGCGCATTCGCCACTTCGCCAATTTTATCTTTAACCGCAGCACCCGTATTGGCTTTAGCCGCTTCAGCTGCCAATACCAGCACAGCCGCAGCATCGTAAGTATTGGGATCATACACGTTGGGATCGCGCTTAAATTGGGTTTTGTAGGCTGTAGTAAATTGGGCGATCGCCGGGCCTCCTGCTCCAGGTGCGGTGCCTACCACCCCTGCGGCAATAAACTTTCCATCCGCTTTGCCGACCAGCTCAGCCAGCTTGTCTGTTTTCATGCCGTCTGACAGCAAAATTTTGGTTTTGCCACTGAGTAGACCTTGCTCAAAAGCCGCTTTAAGGACCAGGCTACCCGTCTCAGGATAGGCTATCAGCAGTACAGCATCCGGCTCACCGCTAAATGCCGCGCTGAGTTCAGAATCAAAGGTGGTAGCATCGGGCGCATATTTAGTGGGGCTAGATTCATTCACTACCGCCCCTCCTTGCCCTTTGAAAGCAGGCACAAAGGACTGAATTAAACCGTTGCCGTAGTCGTTGTTAATCGCCAAAATGGCAACGTTTTGAAAGCCTTGCTGCTTAGCCAGTTGAGCCAAAGCATCGCCCTGAAAGGTGTCTGGTGGCGCAGTCCGGAACCAGAAGCCTTTAAAGTCCCCTTTTTGGGCGCGTGCCGTAAAGTCGGGACTGGTGCTAGAGGGAGAAATCTGTACAACCTGGTTGCGAACGGCAATATCCACAGCCGCCATAGAAACGGCACTTCCTGCTGCGCCAATTACGCCCGCTACTTTGTCTACTTCTACCAGTTTTGTCATCCCGGCTGCCCCAGCAGTAGGACTTGTCTGATCATCTTCAGAAACCAGTTCTACAGGTTTGCCCAATGCACCCTGGCAAGCGTTGACCGTTTGAATCAGTAGGTCTGCGCTGTCTTGCATCGTGGTGCCATACTGCGCCAAGTCTCCTGTAATAGGCAACAATGTCCCTAATTTCAAAGCGCCACCTGCGGCAGCGGCTGTGGGCGAAGCTGTGGCTGGCGATTCGCTAGTAGTTGGCGTTTCAGAACCACAGGCGACCGTCAAAAGCAAGAGCGCGATCGCCCCTCCTTGTCCGATCCAGAAGCGAGCTTTGTGAGGCGTTAAAGACAGCATGGTAGTAAAAGTTAAGAAAGGTTTTATAAAGGGTCAGATCATCTACCCAGGCGGTTAATTCTGGGTAATCATAGCCGATGCAAAATTCTGTGCATGGGCAAGAAATAAACTTTAGCTTAGTGCAAACGGGAGATAGGGTCAAAGATTGTTTATGGCAATACAAAAAGTCCGATGTTCTTTAAAACATCGGACTTGCTCAGTCTCGTGAGGGTACAGCTTTATCGCCCGCTAGCGTTATTGCGTTACGTCTATCGCACCATTAAGGTATATTCTCCTTGACCTGTGCGATCGTAGGTGTTAGCGATCACTCGATAGGTTCCGGTTGCAGGTAAGGTCAAGGTCAGGGACGAATTAGTGCTGTTGGCAGAGGTGTCGTCATTTTGTCCCAACAACTGTTCGTTTTCGTCCAGCACAATGAGATAGGTATCAAAGTCCGAGCTTTCTAGCGAAACCGTCACGGTCTGCCCGGCGCTGCCTCGGAAAGTGTGTTCGCGGTAGAAACTGCCATCTGATTGCAGGATGGGCGCACCTGGGCCTAAAGTTCCCTGCTGTTGCAGCAAAATTCCCCCCTGTTGGCCATTGGGTCGGTTAGGTTGAGCAGGACGTTGATTCGGCTGACTGTCAGGTGTTGCACTCATTGACTGAGCGCCTGTGCCTGCCGCAACGCGAAGGCTATAGCTGCCCGTCTGTCCTGAACCGTAGGCATTTGCCAGAATAGTGTAGGTGCCATCAGCAGGCAAGGCAATTTCTAGCTTTGAATTAGAGCCGCCGCCGCTGTCGTCATCTTGGGCAATATCAGTACCATCTGCCGACAGCAGAATCAGGTAAGAGTCAAGATCGCTGCTAGACATCTCAACCACGACGCGCTGTCCGGCTCTCCCTTCAAAAGTGTAGGCGTTGTAATAGCTGTTGTCAGATGAGAGCGTGCCGCTAGTGCGATCGAGCTTCCCTTCAATTGAGCTATTCAACGTGATTTTCTCGGCTGTCTGCCCACCCCCCAACATGGGCGATTGCTGGGCCGTTCTGGGGGCACGCCCTTCCCGAACAGCTACGAGAAAAGGCTGAACGCGATCGATTGAGATGGCAAAACCGATACCAATATTGCCTGTACGCTCGCCCGGAGAAAAAATGGCGCTGTTGACGCCGACAATTTCGCCTTGACTGTTCAACAGCGGCCCGCCTGAGTTACCCGGATTGATAGCCGCATCCGTCTGCAACAAACCGCGATCGCGATCAATGCGGCTAATAATCCCGGTCGTAAAAGTGCCTTGAAATTGACCAAACGGATTGCCGATCGCGAAGGCGCGCTGTCCAACGCTAGCAGCACCTGCATTGGCTAGCTTCAGCGTAGGCAAGTTGCTTTGTCCGCGAATTTTTACGATCGCCAAGTCTAGACCTGACTCACCGAATGCAACCACGTCAGCTTCAAAAGAGCGGCCATCTGCCAGCGTCACCTTAACTGTTTCGGAGCCAGCAACGACATGGGCATTGGTAAGAATGGTTCCATCCGCAGAGATAATACTGCCGCTACCCGTGCCTTTTCCAGCATCGATAGAGACAACGGCAGGACTCGCCTTTTCATAAACCGAAACGTTGACGGTGTCTTCAGCATCTTGCGCTAAGGCAGGATGCGGGTGTTGTCCAAACTGACTTAGGCTCAGCAGTTCAACAGAAGAAATTGCGTTGATGAGGTTAAGACCCACTGCGGTTCCGACAACAGCGAATCCTGATGTTGCGACACGGAAAAACTTGCTCTTCATGCTATGGC
This sequence comes from Oscillatoriophycideae cyanobacterium NC_groundwater_1537_Pr4_S-0.65um_50_18, assembly GCA_016208305.1. GTDB lineage: Bacteria > Cyanobacteriota > Cyanobacteriia > Elainellales > Elainellaceae > Drouetiella. The sequence continues at coordinate 218,016 of JACQYI010000033.1, forward strand.
TTTCGAGTGAGTGGCTACTGTAACGAAGCGAAAAAAGTAACGAAATTAAAAACGTAACGAGCGAAAAGTGTGAGGGCGCTAGAGATGATTCTTAAAGAGATTAAATGGAAAATCTAGCAAATTAAGTTCTATCAAATTTAGCTAATTCACAAAGGTCAGTGGGAACAGTTTGGCGATCGCAATTTCATTAGCCAATCTATATATTTTCATCGCGCATGCTCTGCCATCCGGGACAAAGGCAAGCTTGTGCCTTAGATAGCTTGTGGCCTGGATAGGAGTAGAGTACCCGTCTATCCAACTTCAATCCCAGCTTAACTCTGAAAAACTCAAATGACAGCCCAAAGCAGCTGATCGTAGCGATCGAATTTATGGCGGAGCAATTTCATAGAATCTCCTATAGAACCTACGATCGCGCGATCATTTTGGTTTTGACCTGACGGTAAATTTACTGAAAAATTTAAAAAAATGAAGACCGCTCATGCAGTCTTCAAGTAATTAAAATTCTTGGAGTTTGTCAACAGACCGATCGTAAAGATCGAGATCGAAACCAGAGAAAGCTGAACTGCAAGCCCAATCAACACCTCTATCGAGGATCTTCTCCCGGATAGTCAATCGGCTGGTAATCTACATAGTCGCTGCTGTCATTTCTCCCGCGAGAGGAATCTCTTGGGGGACGCTGACGGGGCGATCGGCTAGAAGACACGCGATCTTCTCTAACGCCAGGGCGGGCATTGCGGCTATCTCCCCAATCGGAACTGCGATCGCTTGAAGCGCGACTGTCTTGATAGTCATCATCCCAAACGCTCCGGCTCTCAGCGCGATCGGAAGGGAGCGGACGGGATGAACGGGGGCGACGAGGGCGATCGGCGTTGCGGCTAGAAGCCCGACGGCGCACATCATCATCGTAGCCGTCCATATCATCTGGGCGACCCTCTTTAGAACCGCGAATGCGTCTTGTCACCGTGCGGCTATTGTCTAACGGAGTCAGATCATCTAGCTCAGCTCTGTAGACGCGGCTAGCAGGGCGATCGTCGTCCACGATGGGAGTACTGCGCTTGGCTTGCTCTGTAGCAATGCCTCTGAGACGAATGGCTTCAACGGCAAACCAGATGGCGGCTCCTGTCAGCATAAACTGACCAAACTGAAGCACAATATCTTGCCGCCAGCTATTGAAGAACAAGATTCCGCCGCATCCAACCGCAATGACTGCCAGAGCAATGTCTTGGTCTCTGGCGAGTGCAGGCCGCACTGTACGCAAAAAATAGAGTCCAACCCCTCCGAGGGCAAGCACAATGCCAACCAAACTGCCTACGCCAAAACCGATGTTTACCATTTAGTTCTCTCCGTTGACCTGACCCATCGATCTGTTCCCATGTTAGCGATTCTCAACCTGGAATCTACTTAGAATCGCAAATTAATTAACTTGAATAGCAGTTTTTTGAAGTGCCGCGCTTCGCGCGGCACTTCAAAAAACTAAAAGACTCTGGCAACTCAAGATATGCGCCGTTTCGAGAACTGACATCTATCTGCTTGCCAAAGTCTTACATCTGAAAAGCTGTAGAGACAGCTTTAGACGAAACATGGGAGCGGCGTCTAAAAAGGCTATTTGACTCCATCCTAGCTACCGCCGATTCAGATCACCTCCGAAAAATCTAGGAGCGCTGAATCTTGTCCTTTTGGCTGATGAAAATCAGAGCGCCTACGATAGGAATCACAATAATGACCACGCCTGCCAGGATGCTGTAAAAGAAATTCACTAAAGAAGGGGTCATAGGGTTTTATCCTCAAACGCTGTAAAGGCAACTTTTTGTTAATACGATCTTATAGGTCTATCAATCCTTTGAGAAGCCTAGTGGGACAGGAAATCTCAATCTCCTGCGCCGTGAAGTATGAGGAGGCGCTAGGAAGGCGGGATCAAGTCTTACCAAGAAAAGGCTTCATGGGTTGAGACACAGGCGTTGAGCAACTTGCTGCCTCCCAATTTTGTAGACCTCTGAACCGCTAAGATAGAGACGAAGAGCTTAAAAAAGCTTTACGAAACTTAACAAATCTAACCTGATTTTTGAGCTTCCGTTCTAGATCTCAACCTTATAGGCATTTATTCAAGTCCTTATGACTGCTGCTGCGATCGCCAACCTAACGCTCTCCCTGCTGCTAGGGCTGATAGTGTTGCTATTCATTTTCCGAATCATTCTGACCTGGTATCCGCAAATTGATCTGAGCCGGATGCCCTACAAGCTAGTCTCTGCACCGACTGAACCCCTGCTGATTCCCCTGAGAAAGCTGGTGGCTCCCGTCGGCGGCGTAGATGTAACTCCGATTATTTGGGTAGGAATTTTTAGCCTCATCAGAGAAATTTTGCTAGGGCAACAGGGTCTTTTAACGATGCTGACGTTTAAGCCCTGAACCGCGCGATCGCTTGATCCACCGCTTTTCGCAAGCTGCCCACCGCAGGTTCAGGTACCGACAGGGCTGGCTTGGGTTCGTTTAGATAGCGATAATGCTCCCAAATCTCCCAGTAGGGGCATCCAGGCTGAATCTTAATGCCTGCCCAATGCAGGTAGTGCAGGGGCTGAGCAATTTGAGTATCGATCAGGCGATCGCCCTCTCTTACAAAATGTGGACTGCCCGCCCAGTTGCCGGGAGCTTTGTGGGGCTGTCGGGCGATGTTATAGCGACGGGGTAGTCGCTTTAGCACCATGTAGTTGATGATGGGTTGATCAGAAGTTTTTTGAGAAAAGTCAAAATACTCTGGATGAGCCGCGCATTCAGCAAACGTGGCGTAGAGATCCGCTTCGGTGATCAGTCCCCGCTTCGAACCCCAAAAACCGCCATTAAAAACTTCCTGACATTCGGCGGCTGTGAAGACTTGTTCTTCTAAAACTTTGGATGTGAAAACATTGGCGATGCCGCCCCGATGCTGATAGTCGTTACAAATAAAGTCAGCTTCGGCTAAATGATTAAGGCGATCGCTGATTTTCTCAAAAACAACAATGTCGGTATCAATATACAAAAACTGATCGAAATCGCCGAACCAGCAAGCCTGTTTGCGAAATTGGTTGGGACGGGCGAAAAAACGATCGCCAAAAACTTCATGGAGCCGTTGAGAAAGGCGATCTATAAAGGCCAAATCTGGATAAATTTGTACGCCAAATTTTTCGGCCAATGTGTCTGCTACGAGTTGATAGTTGTCATCATAGGGAATTAGGACAACAGGAGTTTCAGCATCGTGCTGGCGGATACTGTTCAGCAGGGCGATCGCATGGTCAATCACGCGATCGTTGGCGGTAATATAGATACCTCGTTTCATTGTTTTTTAATTTAGGTTAGATGTAACTTGATCAGGCATTGATAAGTTGAACCTTATCGACTGAGCCTCAGCTTTTGTAGAATCCGCTCTCGAATCTTGGGAGTGTCATAGGGCTGCGGTTGACCCACAAAGGTTGGCCGCTGCTCAGGTTCATGTAAATAGCGATAGTAGAGGAACAGGTCTCGATAGGGAAAATCGATATTTTCACCTTCACACACTCGATTAAACAAGCTAGAAGACAGACCAATATAGTGCAGATAAGTGAGTGGATTACCCCGATCAAATAGCCGATTATCTTGGGCTACAAATCCTGAAGAGGTCACGCAGCATCCTGTCTTCTGCTGGGGTGGTAACTCTAAAGCAAAGTTGAAGCTAGACAATTGGAATTTCATCACCATGTAATTGAGCAGGGTCTGATCAGGTGCCATTGGATACAGGATCTCGGCATCTCCTGCCCTTAACTCTAAAAGCAGCCAATCTTGCTGCGCTGTGCTAAAGATTCCCTGGCGTGACGCATAAAAGCCAGAACAAAAAATACGAGAGAGCTGAGTGTCTGAAAAAACCTGCGTTAGACGGGGCGATGTCTGATCATAAACATGGCTTAAGTCTTTGAATTGAAAGTCATAAACAATCCAATCTTGTTGGTCTAGCTGATTGAAAATGAAGTCCACAGAATTGAGTAAAATGGTGTCGGCATCCATATAAAGGAAGCGATCGAATGGAGCATCAAAGCCACAAAGACGCCGATGGGTTCCTACCCGATAATAGAAGTTGCGATCGCTACTTTTCCAACGCTGCTGTGCCGTAGGATGCGTGTCCCAAACCTGCCTAGCGAAACGATCCCAATGCTGAATTGAAAGCGAATCCGAGTAAAGCTGAACATTAGGGCGGTGAGCGATTTCTGCGGCAATTCGACTTGTGTTTTCGTCATAGGGATAGACACACACAGGCATGTCTTTGCCCATAAAGACTTCAATGCTGTTGAGTAAGGCAACTAGCTGATGATAAACCTGATCATTGGCTAACGTACAGATCCCATTCATAGTTGCCGTTCAGCCTTATTACTATTGATATTCATATCGTTCAAGATTAACAAGACAGCTCTATAAATTCAGATAACCAGTTCAAAAGATTGAGCTTATGCAAAATAACTTGACGAGCTTCGGCGATCGCTTCTTTTCGCTCATGCCAAGCGTCTGGCGTAGTGATAATCTCTTGGATGTAGGCAATCCCCTTTTCATCTAAGCTAGGCAATCGTAAAAAACTGTTGGGCGGCAACAGTCGATCGGCCGCTGAACCTCCGTAATAGATCGGCAAGCACCAGGCTAATAGAGAATCCCACAGCTTTTCACTGACATACCAGGAGTTGCCAGCATAGTTTTCGATCGCTAAGTTGTAATAGTAAGGAGCCATACTATACCACTTGTTTTTAATTTCTCCTTGGCTTTGAATATGGCTGGGAAGATTGCGACCGTAAAAGTCAATTTTTAATTGACTCTGCTGAATCTTTTGCAAAAAATCCAATCGCTGACGATGATTTGCTGTACGGTTGATGCCAGAGGTGATCCAACTACAGGGAGCCATTTTTTCTGGGATTGGCATTTGGTCGAGTTCACGAAAAGAGTTGGCGTGATACCAAATTGCAGGCATGTAGTCTGGGGTAGGGGCCAAATCATCTGCACCTGAAATATAGCTGCAATAGCCTTTTGCTAACTCGTAGTTGGTGCAATTTTGCTGTTGAACTTCATCCAGCGGCGGCTCTCGTAGCAGGTAAATAGTTTTTTCTTTGGGAACCCCTCGAAGCTGGGCTTGAGTCAGTGAAGCTGTTTCGATCGGTGGCGTTTTTTGAAAACGAGATAACCAGTTCTTATCAAGAGGTTGCTGTCGATGAAAATCGTATTGATATAGCAATAAGTAATCCGGCTGTGGCGCGTTTTTAAGCATTTGAATGTTTTTCCAAATGCCGAAAGGATGAGGAGTCTGCTGCCATAGCCAGTCGCTCTGAGTTAGACCCTGGTATGAGGTCATCATGCCAATAATTGCTCTACTCATGACAGGAATCTAAGTAAGGTTTTCTAATATCAGATCCGGCTAAATGACTGTGAGAACCAGTTTGTAATTTCGGGTGGCATGGGGAACCAAACGGATTAGATATAAGTAATATTTTCAATCTGAAGCTGCTTTGCGGATGGGTTGACACATCTTCCTTTTGTGGATTGGGTTGAGCAGGGCGAAACCTAACGCTGGAGACGATTTCGTTGGATGAGGCTGACCCAATCTACGAGATTTCAACGATTTCAGGAGGTTCCCAATCCACTAGGGTTGCTCTGAGAACACAGGCTCTTTTGTAGGATGAATTTCTGTGGGATGAACTTAGGTTCAGAGTTCCCGAAATTTGAGGGAAGCGCACAGATTATGAATAAGCACAGCGATCGCCCTCGAGTTGGACAGTTCCCAACTGCAATAGCATTCGGTCAAAACTGTTTCCAACTCTTTTGTGCTTTTATGACAGACAGAACTGCTCAAGCGCTGGTTAACTGGCACAGGAATCCGAGCGGAAGACAAAATTTGATCCAAACGTCTACGAGTTCAGGTCTGAATGCTCTTGCCATGATGCGATTGCAGCAAGTTGCAAGATCTATTTGCCTCCGCCTCAAAAACTACCGATCGTTTATACCCAAATCCTCTAGCTCATCTTCCAGATTTCGCAAAATTTGGCTCAGTGCGGGTAAAACTTCAAACTTTGCGCCTGCTAGCCCAGGCTCCGAATAGGCGCGATCGCGAATTTCCTTTAGCTTGTTTTGGAGCTGCCTGGCAATGCCCATTGCATCCCGCTCCAGCTTGGTTACCTGCTGCTGCTGATAAAACTTGAGCGCTGCCCCACGCAGAACCTGTAAAGTGGCTTCCTCACCATGCATATTGGGCATAAACCGAAATCGCAGCAACACGCGAGCGCGATCGTATAAATATTCAATTTCTACCTGTTTGGCTTGCTCTACGGGTTGCAAAGGCATCTTCGCCATGAGCTTCAGCTCATCTAGCACGCCTTGAAAAACCGAAAGGGGAAGTTTCTCCAAAACAGACTGGAGTACGCCATTTTGACTCCATAACACCCGACCATGATGCACATGAGACTCAAAATAGAGCCGTCCAATTCCCCCAACCAATACTCGACCCAACAACTCTTGCAACATAGTCTTGGGTGACAAGGTTGCTAATGTCTCTACGGGAGCGGTCAAGTAGTTTGCCTGAATCTCTAACGTCGGCAGAGACTTTAGCAAAGGCGAAGCCTCTAGAGTTGTAGCCAGCTTTTGTTGAAAAGTAGCTGATGAAGCTATGCCTAGGGAGACAGGATTTAATGCGGCACTACCGGATGAGGCAGTACCGGATGAGGCAGTACCGGGTAAGGTAGAAGAAACATCGGGTATGGGGCTTTCCAACTCAAGACTTTGAAGTGCGTCAGCTTGAGGTGAGGCTTGAGGTAAGGCAACTTGAGGCCGGGGTAAAGGTTCACCGGATAAAGGTTCACCGGGCAGATGTATGCCTGGGTCAGGGAGGTTTAAATCATCTGGACTATCGACGATCAAAGTTTGGCGATCGTTTTGCGTCAGTTCCTGCACCTCTTTGCCATAGCGAGGATTTGAGTAGCGATGGTGCCCATAGCTAAAAACCTGGCGTTTGCCTTCAAGCGACTGCTTTTCTCCAATATGGTTTAAGTAGGCTGTCAGCACGACCTGGACGGCTTCTGATGAAATCTGGCGGGGCACCAACGAATAGTTGAGATAGGAAATAATGCGGCGAACATATTCGCAAGCCGGAATATCTTCGGGGCTAACCATGCCCAAATTCAAGCGATTTCCTTCTAAAAACAGAGGCAAGACTTGGTAGTAGAGACAGGCTTCAAAGGGTAAGATGCCGTCAATTAACATAAACATTTGCTCACCATTCAGGCGATCGACCCAGTCTCCCTGAAACTGGGATAGGATGCGTCGCTGGACTGTGCTGGAGAGGCGGAAATAGGAGCGGTCGTCTAGGGGAGACGCCATAGGGAACTAAACCCCTCAATGAAGTATCAACATATCTGTTTTTGCCTGGTGATCTGATTTTCAGGGCGGCGATCGACTCAAAAATCAGAAAACTTGAGCGGTAAGAGGGCTGCTGCATCTCAGCGAAATAATGCTGTCGGCAGAGCTTTCACTGTGCTACCGAGTCGCAGTTCTACAAACGAACAAAGCCAACATAGCCTTAGAGTTCCCGACTTTTCTCCATTGATCAACGCACAGATGCATAAATTTTAGAGACTCAAAAATAATGTTCGAGGTAGGCCCTCTGTTTTGGGAAAAGGGACGCCTCTTGCAAACAATAGATGTATAGATGTGAACTACAGCTCAGTTCATCTTTGAGGTGATGCTGAGTAAACCTGTAGCCTGATGGCAACATTTCCGATTCATGAGAACACTTCAGCCTTCAGAAACTGCTTCTTAGCTCCTGTGCGGCTAAATAAAGCTTACCCCATTCTCCGGTCACCTGATTGAGCTTTAGATTCAGGTCTTTAGCGATCGACTCTAAGCGCTGTCCGGATTTAAGGCGATCGATAATCTGCTGCTGAAAGGGTGTAAGGCTACTACAAAACTTTTGCCACTGCTCAGGCGTTAGCCCCATGCTATGTTCGGTCAAGGAGGTGCCCAACCAAGACCCGACCAAATCGGGCTGATGCTTAAACCCAAAGACCCGAATCGCATGATAGTTAATCTTTTCGCGCAGCCGATAAACCTGCTTAATAGGTAAGTCTAGCGCCTGGGCGATCGCCTCTTGAGACTGCCCCTGCAAATGCAGCTTCAGCCATTCTGCTGCCACAGGCTCGACCTGCTCTTGAAGGTATTCTGCAAATTCCTGGATTACCTTGTCGCGGAGCATCTGTTGCTCTTCAGTGGCCTGAGTATCCTGATACTGGGCAACCGCCTGACCATCTAGCAGACTTACCGGATTGTCGGCTTCATCGGGTGTAATTTCTTCAGATACCAGGCGAATCAAGTCTCCCGAAGGGACTTGGGTCATGCCACCCCGCTGAGAGCGCCGCAAATAGTTAACAAACCGATACACCAGCAAAGGCTGATTTCGGATGGGTCGCAGACAATATTCCTCAATGCTGGCTAGCATCAGAGCATTCCGTAAGCGAGGATCGGCTGTACATTGCCCAATCCAAGCAATCTGCTGGCGCATGTAGTTATCGCTCTGCATCAGCTCCTGAATTACCTCTTGCAGCACATCTACCACTGTGCGACGGCGATCGCGCGACAGCGCCACCCAGGTCTTAATTTTGCTGCGAATCAGGAACAGGCTACTCAGGCGTTGAAGTAACTGGCGATAGGCACGCTCAGGGGGCACACCCAGATATCGCTGCTGCAAAATCCGGTAACGATAGTCCATTGCCTGCTTAGCTACGGCCATATGCACCGACGGCAGATCTTCCAATCGCTCAGGATTTTCGCCCAAAAGCCAATCTACAACGCTATCTCGTTCGGCAGACGACAAATTTGGGCAGCCAATCTCTAGCTGCGAGCGCCAACTTTGCCTGAGTTCTTCAACCACTGCCATTAAATTGCCAATCCTTGGGTACAGACTCTCTAAGCGATATTCTTTTACAACCTGCGATTCACATTCTAAAGTGTGACTCAAATTCTAACGTAGGGGCAAAGTATCAGAAATTAGGCATCTGAAATTTAGAAACAGAGACACCCGAAAAGCCACAAGACTCACACGGTTGATCCCTCATGCATCTGTGGTTTCGATCGCCACTACCAAATTTTGCAGCGTTTCGGTAAGCTGTCTCAAACGTTCTAGAGTTATGTCCTGATTTTCTGCCAATGTTTGCACAGCATTACTCAGGGCAAAGATCTGATAGCCCTGCTGCTGCACTTGGGAAGACAATGTATTCACCTGTCCAGCCAGTTGATCGACAGTTTCGGCTGTAGCCAATACGGCTTCTCCAATCTGCAAAACAACATCCTCTAGATGATTCGCTTTAACTTCCACTCCCCAACGACCCTTGATTCAATCTGAGCAATTTTAAAAAAGCATACGTTTAAGCCTACTATCTACAGGGCATAACCTGCTAATTCTTTTAATGAAAATCGGAGAATTGGGGTTTTGTTGCACTTTTCGCACGCCGTAAAACCCTAATTTGAGATCTGTTGGCTCAGGCCATAGCTCAACAGCCAGTTAACGATTGTGGCACGGCGAGTTTTGCGAGGCGTGAGTTGATCAATTTTATAGCCAGCAAAACCTAGCTTCTCTTTGAGCAGTTGCTTGTTCTGAGGGGGAATAGAGCGTGTCAGCTTAACTATGGCCGGACGACTGGCGATAAAGTCAGGTGGGTCTGGATAGTCCGATCGCCATTCAAGCTCAACAGCACTACTGTCCCACTGACCCGTGCCATCATCGTAGCGGTATCCCAAGCAATGCCATAAGAGCTGATTGACGTCATCATCCGCCATTTCATCTTTGAGGATCATCCAAAAAGTATCGTGGGTGAGGAGAGGCAAATCAGCCATAGAAGTATTTCAAATTGAAGACCAAGGACACTGCGAAAATCGTCACATTTCTAGAGGAGAGACGCAATGATTTTTTGCACACTTGAGGAGAAGTAGCGTTTAACTGTTCCTGCCCTCCAACATTGTTGTGGGGCTTTTTATTTTGGTGCTGCCGCTAGAAAGTTTGCGGATAAACTTCCTAAAAACTGTTATGGAAAAACCTTAATTTAGCGAAAAGTTAGGCTAGAGTTCAGCAAAAGTTGAGCGGTGGCTTTTAGGTAATCTTATGAAGATCATTTGGGAACACAGCATTTATGCAGGCAATGCCCCAGTTTTTTGTAGTCTCTGCGATCGCCGTTCGTATCCCGTCAGAGACAGGCACAATCAGCTTTTGTTGGCTGTCATCTATGATGGGCGCGGAGTGGCGTGGGGTGAAGCCTGTCAAGACTGTGTCGCGGCAGGAGCAGAAGGAATTCGCCTGAGGCTGCAAGAGCGGATCAAAACCCTTCAAGCCAAAGTTGAAGATTTGCAAAAGTTAACCGCCGAAGGGATCGAAACACCCAGCTTAGAGCAAGAGTTTCAGATTCATCGGCAAGGAACTCCGTAAGCCAAGGCCGCCTGAGCGAAATCGTTGTCAGGCAAATTTGCGATCGCCGCATTAGCGCTTTCGTCGAACAAACGTGATAAAAATCATCACGAAGCTGGTCAGCAGCAGAGAAATGGCCAATTCACTGGCCAGTCCATCAAACTGATCTGAGCCGAGCCAGTCTACAAATTCCATCCGCTTGTCCGCACGAGCGGGCGGTTTCTTCTAGCTGCGATGACGACACAGCAGAGATTAGTCGCAATGCAGAAACCGCCTAAGAAGCTAAGAATGTAAGTGGGAGCCATGACCACCCCAATTGCTAGCCAAGTGACCACATGCAAAATCAAAATTGTGGCAAAGAAGCTGGCGATCGCCGCCATTGCTTGAATCTGCGGCGTAGGACGACGAAACCAGACCCACAACATAGTTTGCAGCGTTGTCATCAAGTTTGCGGGCACCAAGAATGCACAAATGGCAATGCAGTGCGACCGAGAGAATTCCGATAAAGCAGAGATATCAAGCATTCAAAAATTGAAATATGACAATAGTGCTTCTCTCAGCATAGCCGTTGAGGTAGGAGAGCGGTGTTTTGCAACGGATCTTGAAGTTGTTGGGAACTTAAGGCTGGCAATTTCGTCATTCAAGAGGGCACTTGGCTTGTCCCAAGCAGTTTGAAGATTCCCATAAGAGTTGTATAGAGAATGAGTCTAAAGGGTTAGAGTTATGGTCTTGGATCTTCAAAGTTTTCTGAGCAACTGAAGATCCGATTGAATCCTCTGTTTGAAGCTCTGCCCAATAACACCGGGCGCACTATGTCGTCGATCTTCGCCTATCGATCGCAGTCATTCATCCCTGTTGTTCATCTCCGTCATCTCGTTGAGGTACTTCCATGACGACTATTTCGCCGTCGGACAGTCAGAAAGCACGGAAAAAACCTGGGCAAAATCAATTTTCCCGTCCTCAAATCGGCACATTAATTATGGTGGCAGTGGTGGCACTGTCAGGGGCGATCGTCTCAGCCTGGTTTGCCGGACAAGGAACTATTAGCAAAATCTTTTCCCAGGTTAATCAGATCCAAGAGCAGCCCCCACTTTGGCTAGAAGTGCCGATGGTTGCAGGTGGGTATCTCGTATTTCCCACGGTGGCGCTGTTTTTGATTGTGCTGATTGTGATGCGCGTATCGCCACAGCCCCGCCCTTGGTCGCGATTTATGGTCGTGGGGATTTTGCTGGCACTGACCGTTCGCTATCTGCTGTGGCGATCGCTCTCTACCCTCAACGTCAGCACGCCGCTCAATGGCGTATTCAGTATGGGGCTGTTTGCCCTAGAGCTGCTCATGTTAACTAGCAGCACCATTCAGCTTTTCCTGATGCTGCGGGTGCGCGATCGACGGCGTGAAGCCGACTGGCTGGCTATGGATGTTACAGAAGGTCGGTTTACGCCTACCGTAGACATCTTCATCCCAACCTATAACGAGCCGTCATTTATCCTACGTCGTACTGTGATTGGCTGTCAGGCGATCGACTATCCAGCAAAAACGGTTTACCTGCTAGACGATACCCGTCGCCCTGAAGTCGAGGCTATGGCTCGCGAAATGGGCTGTATCTATCTGACTCGTCCAGATAATCAACATGCTAAAGCGGGCAATTTAAATCATGCGATCGCTCAAACGCAGGGTGAATTGTTGGTGGTGTTTGATGCAGATTTTGTGCCGACAACCAACTTTTTGACGCGCACCGTCGGCTTTTTTCAAGATCTGCAAGTGGCTTTAGTGCAGACTCCCCAAAGCTTTTACAACTCTGATCCCATTGCGCGCAACTTGGGGCTAGAAAACGTTTTAACGCCCGAAGAAGAAGTCTTTTATCGACAAATTCAGCCGATCCGAGATGGGGCAGGCAGTGTCATTTGTTCAGGAACTTCCTTTGTAGTCCGGCGATCGGCTCTGGAAGAAGCAGGTGGGTTTGTCACTGATTCTCTCAGCGAAGATTACTTCACAGGTATTCGGCTATCGGCGCAGGGCTATCGCCTGATTTATCTAGACGAAAAGCTAAGTGCCGGACTGGCTGCCGAAAATATCTCTGCCCATGCGGTACAGCGGTTACGCTGGGCACGCGGCACCCTGCAAGCCTTCTTTATCAAAGCCAATCCCCTCACGATTCAAGGGCTAAATCCACTTCAGCGTCTTGCTCACCTAGAGGGATTGCTCCATTGGTTCACTAGCATTTCACGAGTTGGCTTTGTGTTTATGCCGCTCGCCTATTCATTTCTGGGCGTGATTCCGCTGCGGGCAACGGCGGCTGAGTTGCTGTATTTCTTTCTGCCCTACTATCTAGTGCAGGTCGCCGTATTCTCCTGGCTCAACTATCGATCGCGCTCTGCCTTACTCTCCGATATTTACTCGTTGGTGCTGTGCTTTCCTCTGGCAGTTACGGTCGTTCAGGCCATGCTCAATCCATTTGCACGCGGCTTTAAAGTCACCCCCAAAGGGACTCAAAGCGATCGCTTCTCCTTTAATTGGAACCTGGCATGGCCTCTGCTACTTCTATTTGTGGCAACGGCAATTAGCCTATGGGTCAACTTTGGCATTTGTATGATTAAGGGAGCTTGGGTTAGCACGGTGCCACCCGAAGTTGCTCAGCAGGTTAAGGGGGTCGGGTTGGGCTGGATCTGGAGCGGCTATAACCTGATGATGATTGGCATTGCCCTGTTGATTTTGTTAGATGTGCCGCGTCCTAGTCCTTACGAGTGGTTTAATTTGCGGCGCACCGTCAAGATCAGGGTCACTCAAGAGGGCAGAGAGCAAGTTTTTTGCGGCGTGACGACCATGATTTCCGAAATTGGTGCAGAGGTAGCGCTGACTCAAGCAGGTTTTCCAGCGCTCGTTCCGCTTCCTAGCCTAGAAGTCCAATCTTCAGATCTTCCCGCCTCTTCTTTCCAAGAGAGGACACCCGTAATTCTAGAAATATTGGAGAACGGCCTACTCTTACCCGCTGAAGCTACCCAAACTGGGTTTGATGGCGAGTTTCCAACGGTGCGGCTGATGTTTGAGTCTGTAGGGTTATCACAGCAGCGTCAGCTTGTAGAAATGCTGTTTTGTCGCCCTGGACAGTGGAAAAATCGCTATACTCCAGGCGAATTACAGTCTCTCTGGATTCTATTTCGCATTTTGCTGCGTCCCAAAGTCTTGTTCGATCGCAATGCCGGAGTCAGCGCCATGTCGGTTGCTCAGGTTTAGCTCTGAGGCAAGGGACGAAAGCCGTGCGGAACACGGCTCTTAGAAAAAATTGTTCTGCCCTGATTGCGTAGAGCTATATGTTTTTGAGAAGGGCGCTGTATTCTTCTCAAGAATAAACATGTCTTCTGAGACACAACCTCAGCAAATGGGAAACCTGAGTCCAGAACTCTCTGCTGGACTCCCTATTTACAGCGCATTGCGCAGGTTGCCTGATATGTCACATCGCTCCAAACTTCATTTATTCTCTAATCTGCACCTACTCAGCACAACATTGCTTGCGCTTGCTCTAATCAACAGTTTAGGTATCAATGGACAAGAGATCTTCTCACGGCAGCTAGGTAGCGATCGCGTTGAGGCAAAAAGCTCAGGTGGACGCAGTCGAGGTGGATCGTTTCAGCGATCGTCTCCTTCCAGAGGAAGTTCTTCCACTACACCTCGCTCAACCACACCTCGTTCTAGTACGCCTCGCTCTAGTACGCCTCGCTCAGCCACACCTTCTAGAACCAACACGCGGATTTACGTTGACCCCTATCCCTACCGGACTAATCCTGCAGGGCAATCCTACAGTTCTAGCAACATTGGTTCTAGCAGCATTCTAGATTTTTTGGCGTTCATGCTGATAGCGGGCGGCATCGCCGCTTTTGGAATTTTCCTGTGGTATTTCATGGTGCGCCGTGCCAATCCAGCCACGAGCCAAACCGAGGAACTCTCTGGAGCAGCTAAAGATCTGCAAAACGACACAGTGACTGTGACTCAGCTACAAGTAGCGCTCTTGGCGCAGGCGCGGCAAGTGCAGGCTGACTTAACAGAGCTAACGCTGAATTTAGATGCTGAAACGCCCGAAGGCAGAACTGAGTTGCTACGAGAGTCTGTGCTGGCCTTGCTGCGATCACCGGAAAACTGGACTCATGTCTTTGCCAACTCCCAAACCTTTAAGAGTCGCGAGGCAGCAGGCTCTCACTTCGAGCAACTCTCGATTGAGGAGCGCAGTAAATTTAGTGCCGAAACCTTAGCCAAAGTAGGTGGACAAACCCGCAGACAGACGCTAAGGGCTGGAGATGAACCTGCTGCTTACATTGTGGTGACTTTCCTGATCGGCACAGAAAACGATAACCCTCTGGTTCGCCCTATGCATACGATCGAAGAGCTGCAAACCACATTGCGTCAAATCTCTGCCCTATCGCCAGAGTACCTATCCATCTTTGAACTGCTCTGGAGTCCTCAAGATGCAGCCGATAGCCTGACTCGCGACGAGCTTCTGGAAGAATATCCGAGCTTGATTCAAATAGCTTAGGCGATTAAAGGAGTTGAGCCGTTTATCCAGTCAAACCGTTTATCCAGCCGAGGTTACTGACTCGACTTAGCCTTTTTTGCCGCTCGCTTCGCTTCTATTTCTGCTCTGGCAGCCTTGGCAAGTTCAGCATTCGATCGCCAGTTTGCCCGCATCCGTCCCCAGTTGGTCGTAAATTCATCCCAGCCTAAACGACTGCCCACTACCTCTTCATCCCAAGAGGCCGAGAGTACGCCATAGCTGAGTCCCACTACACCCAAGCCAAACCAGCCCAGGCTGACGAGCAAAACAGCGTAAGTCGGCAGATTGACGTCATTAATTACCAGCAAGTAGCTGCCTACAAACGTCAGCATTCCTAAAGCAGAGGGTATGCCACAAAGGAGTGCCATACGCCAAACCATGCGGCGACTCACGACATCAGGGATGCCTGAAGTGGCGATCGCATCTTTGCGTCTCACCCCTTCAACTCCTCCCGATTTCGTAGACACAGACTTTGGCGCAACAGCCTTAGCGTTTCCACTTTTTGCCCTATCTGCACCTTTTGCTTTGCCTGGACTTTTTGCTTTATCTGGGCTTTTGGCCTTCTCTGCACCTTTCGCTCTATCTAAGTCTTTTGCCTTGTCCACAGGCTTACGACTCTTCTTAGGCTCAAAAGGCAAAAGTCGGCGTTGATTCACGCCCGTATCCGAACCGCCGACGGTTTCAGAGCTGTTGCCTTTTGAAGAGTCTAATTCTGATTGAGAGGACATAGACCACCTGCGAATATGACCTTAACTTGGAAGAGAATCAGCAGGCTGAGATTAGCCGCGAATACCCAAACGAGTGATCAATGCCCGGTAGCGGTCTTTATCTTGACGCAAAATGTAGGCGAGCAATCGCTTGCGCTGACCAATCATCTTCAGCAGACCTCTACGGGAAGCATGATCCTTCTTGTTTCCCTTGAGGTGGGCGCTAAGTTTATTAATACGTTCGGTTAGCATAGCAACCTGAACATCTGACGATCCAGTGTCGGTTTCATGAACCTGATAATCAGATATGATTTCCTGCTTACGCTGTTGCAACAGAGCCATAACAGTAGCTTGTCCCTATAAAAATAACAATGCAGTCATGCATTCTATCACATCTGCACTCCAGATCGGGAGGTCTACCAACTTTCAAAAGAGGTTGATAAAGGCATAGATTGCCCTCGTCAACCCCTGAAGTTAGCGAGCAGAAGCTGAGCTTAGCGGGTCGAATGAGCGACCCCTTTACTTCTCACCCAGTTGCCATTGATCTAGTAGAAAAGCAAATTCAAACGCGATCTCCTTAATCTGCTCATATCGACCCGAAGCACCCCCATGTCCGGCTCCCATGTTGGTTTTTAGCAGCAAAATGTTGCTGTCTGTTTTCAGGTGGCGTAGCTTGGCAGTCCATTTGGCAGGCTCCCAGTAAGACACCCTAGGATCGTTTAAGCCTGCTGTGATGAGCAATGCTGGATAATCCTTCGCTTCTACATTGTCGTAGGGCGAGTAAGACTTCATATAGTCGTAGTAGGTTTTATCGTTGGGGTTGCCCCACTCTTCCCACTCCATAGCCGAGAGCGGCAGCGAGGTATCTAGAATAGTGGTGACAACATCGACAAAGGGCACGTCAGCGATCGCCATTTCAAACAGGTCAGGACGCGCATTCAGCACTGCCCCCATGAGCAGCCCTCCGGCACTACCACCCGAAATCGCTAAATGCCGAGGCGATGTCCAGTTCTCCTGAATTAAAAATTCAGCGCAAGCAATGAAATCGGTAAAGGTATTTTTCTTATACAGAAACTTACCATCTTCATACCATTTGCGACCCATCTCTGAGCCACCGCGAATATGCGCGATCGCCATCACCACGCCGCGATCGAGCAGGCTCAGCCGCGTCGATGAAAACGAATCTGGATAGCTGTAGCCGTAGGAGCCATAGCCCGTCAGGTAAACCGGATTAGCGCCATTGGGAACAACGCCTTTTTTGTAGACAAGCGAGAGGGGAACTCGCGTCCCATCTGGGGCGATCGCCTCTAGTCGTTCACTCACATATTGTGTGGGATCATATCCCCCCAGCACAGGCGTTTGCTTCAGTAAGGTTTGCTCTCGCGTGGTCAAGTTGTAGTCAAACACAGAACCCGGCGTTACAAGAGAGGTATAGCCAAACCGCAGCGTGTGGGTATTAAAGTCTGGATTGGTAGATTCTCCGACCTCATAAGTCGGCTCAGGAAAGGAAATATAGTGCTCTTCTGCCGTTGAAAGCTGACGAATCCGGATTTTAGGCAACCCACCCTGGCGTTCGTAAATAATTAGGTGATCGACAAAAGCACTAACGCCCTCTAGCAGCACCTCTTCACGATGGGGCAGCACCTCCTGCCAGTGGTTCGCCGCATCTACAGGCGCTTTCATTAGCTTAAAGTTAATTGCATCTTCGTTCGTCGTGATGTAAAAAGCATCCGTATGATGCTCTACGTCATATTCAACGCCTGTAGTGCGTGGACGAATGACTTGAAACTCACCCAGAGGATTGTTGCCATCCAAGTAGTGAATTTCTGAGGTGATTTTGCTGCCCATACTCATGAGCACATAGGCTTCGCTGCGCGTTTTACCCACACCTAAATAGAAAGACTCATCTGTCTCGTGATGGATCAACACATCGGTGTCGATCGCTGCCCCCAATGTATGCCGAAACAGCTTAAAGGGTCGATGGGCTTCATCCACCGTCGTGTAGAACACGGTCTGGCTATCATTACCCCAGGCAAACGAAGAACCCGTATTGGGAATACTTTCAGGGTAGAGCTGACGCGTCTTGAGATCGAGAAATTGCAGGGTGTACACCTCTGCCCCTGTGTTGTCTATAGAATATGCAAGCAGCTGGTGGTCAGGGCTAACTCGCAAAACGCCTAGAGAGAAATACTCTGCCCCTTCGGCAAGCTGGTTTTGATCGAGCACCACCTCTTCAGGGGCTTCTAAGCTACCCAGCTTACGGCAAAAAATAGAGTAGTTTTTGCCTTCTTCAGTGCGGCTGTAATAGTAGTAATTGCCTTTACGATAGGGCACAGACAAATCAGTTTCCTGAATTCTGCCCAAAATTTCTTCGTACAGCGCCTGTTGCAGCGATTGCGTGTGCGCCATCATCGCTTCGGTATAGGCATTTTCGGCTTCTAAATAAGCAATAACCTCTGGATTTTCCCGATCGCGCATCCAAAAGTAGGGATCACTCCGTTCATCACCATGCAGAGAATGCACATAAGGACGCTGAGCTGCGATCGGCGGTACTGCGTGGCGATTCTCTACTTCAGCCTTGATACTCTCGCCTTTAACCTCAACCACACGCTTGTCCTCCCAAGTTAAAATCTTTACCTACATAGCCTAACGAAATCCAGCCTTCAACCGGAGACGTAATATAGACCCAACGCCTTATGCCTTCAGGAGTTTCGTTTGTTTGAGTATTGCGTGTGAACTGAAATGAGTAAGTTCCAACGGGAATAGTCGTGATGTACGTATTGCCCATCACAGATGGCTCACTCCGCACAATCAGCCCGTAAGACGGCAAAACATCACAGCTCACGGTTGTGACTTGAGCATCAGAGTTTGGGGTATTGGGTGATGGGGTAGTGGGTAGTGGGGTAGAAGTGCGGGTGGTGGAACGAAGGTTAGGCAAATTCGGCTCAGGGAAGGCATTCGTTTCTTGCTGGCGCGATCGCTCTTCTGAAATATCCGGCCTTACAGCATCAGACTCCGCAGCATCCGACATAGCAGCTCGACCAGCAGAGCGATGGGTTTCTCTAACAGAGGCTCTTACAGATCTGGGTTGCGTCTCATTAGTCTCATTAGAAGGAGCATCTATCTGAGATGTGGCTGCTTCCGAGTCGTTACAGGGCACATTGGGCATGAGATACCGCGCTTCTATCCATCCCACAACAGGTTGGTTAATCCTGGCCCATCCCGTTCCAGTGCCCAAGACTTCTAGCCGCACTGTTTGCGCCATCGGTAAAATACCCCGTGAGGCACTATCCAGATTCGGCTGTTCATAGATTCCTGTTATGGCGTTGGTCTGACGGCAGCCACTATCAAAGTTTTGGGCTAGATGGTTTTGCGCTAGGTAAACAGATGGAGAGAGGGGGTACTTTGCAGGGGCAGATGCGATCGCCCTGTCTCCCCATGAGCCAATGAATAACTCGATGCTTCCTATAACGCTATACACAGCTCCATAACCCAGTAAAGTCAACAATCGCGGCTTGCTTGCACCCATATCAACCCTACCCATCACCCACTCATGGATTTAATGCGTAAGGATAATAGCACAGCAGCCAGGAATCGTAGCCACATCAAGATACTCTAGAATTTCTTTATAGAGATACCGCAACTCTATAGAACCCGATTGAAGGAGGTTAGGTTGTGCCATGGTTTGTCAAGATTGAAAAAGGTATTGTGGATAAATCTACCTTTGACCAATTCGTTCCCGCCCATAGAGACTACGTTAAAACCCTGATCGTTCAAGGTCATGAGGCAAAGTCAGGCTACTGGGCAGAATTGGGAGGTGGAATGCTCCTATTCAAAGCTAAAAATTTAGAAGAGGCAAAGGCAATCGTCGGTCAAGATCCACTGGTTCAAAACGGCTGCGTAGATTACCACCTACATGAATGGCGCATCGTTGTTGAATAGGCGATCGCTTACGCCTCACTGTTTCACTAATCCATTATTCACCTGCAATTTCCTATGAGCGAAAATGATGACGGCTATAAAATAGTTGCCGATAACCGCCAAGCCCGATTCCAATATGAAATTTTGGAAACCTATGAAGTGGGAGTTGAGCTAAGAGGAACAGAGGTCAAATCTATTCGGCAAGGTAAAGCCAACTTGAGAGATGGCTATGCGCTCATTCGCAATGGCGAAGCATGGCTACATAATGTCCATATCTCTCCCCACCAAAGTACCATCCAAGCCTACAACCATGAGCCGCGCCGTACCCGTAAGCTACTGCTGCACCAGCAAGAAATTCGTAAGTTAATCGGTCAAGTCGAACAGCAAGGACTGACGCTTGTACCGCTCAAAATGTATTTGAAGCGCGGCTGGGTCAAGTTGACGCTGGCTCTGGTTCGAGGCAAAAAGCTGCATGATAAGCGAGAAGATTTGAAGCGCAAGCAAGATAAGCGGGAAATGGAACGAATGATCAAAAACAATTGAGTAATCTTTAGGAATTGCGGACCTATCAAAGCGTTTTGATGATTCGTTGTCTAGGCTAAATTCATCCCCGATCCCAAGAAATTCCCTTCATTGCAGCGATCGCCAGATTCTATAGCCATAGCCACTTTACTTAAGAAGTTTTGGGTGGCGCGCTAAGCGCGCCACCCAAAACTGTGTTTGTCCTAACCTCGCTGTCCACCGCTATAAGTCCATTTACCCGACTGAATGTAAAGAAATATTGCGAAAATTCAACAGCTAATGTTATAGTTCTTAACACGAGGTGTAGAAGTCATGCTAAAGCAATAAGCGTCAAAAGCCTGTTTTGTATGTCCTCCATCGTGATCCTCTGTAAGTATTGGGTCATCTCCTCCCAACACAGCGAGTTCAGCCAGCCCGAAATAAAGGCTGGTTTTTATTTATCGTCAGGTTCATCGGCTGACACAGGCTATTGATCATCTCTAATGGAAGAGATTGCTTGAAACAAAAGCCTTGACTTTTGGGTCTAGGCTACAGCGCAGCTTTTCGGGAGAAATAAATTCTGCAAAGAGTCAGGCTAAACATTCAGGTTAGAGATGAAATCTTTGCTTTGAACTAGCTCCAAGTCCAACACCGTGATACCTTAGTGAATGGCGCAGATATGCTGATGCGATCGAACCCTAGTCAAACCTCTAGCTCTTACGTTTCAGTGTTGAGAGAAACGCAGCCCATAGGTGGCTGGGTTAGCTTTTTCCCTCCTAAGTGTAGATCTTTGAGAAGCAGGTGTCGTCTAGCATCGATAGAAGTACTCACCAAGCTGTGTTGTCAGGATGGGTTCAAGGGTTAGTAGGTTGATCTGCACACTCTCTTATATATTCAGCTTTATCCAAAAACAGCGTCATTATAGACACGTTTCAAATCGTTTGTTACTGAAGCCTCTGGAGGGATGATTTCATGTCTATTCGTCTTTATGTGGGCAACTTGCCCAAGGAATTCGAGCGGCAAGAGTTAGAAGCCGTGTTTAGTGAATTTGGTGATGCAGCCTCTACAAAGGTGATTACCGATCGAAAGACGGGTAAATGTCGCGGCTTCGGTTTTGTCACAGTAAAAACTGAAGAGCAGGCTGATCAGTTGATTGAAAAATTCAACGGGTCAATGTTCAAAGAAACTGAACTCAAAATTGAGCGGGCACAGCCTCGCACCAAAGGCAAAGAAGAGGAAATGGAGCCAGTTAGCTCTGGCAGTGCACCTGCCGTAAATCGTCGTGCCAAGGGTGGCAGCAGCAAGCCTGCGGGTCGCAAGCCTGCTGTGATGGGCGATCCTGAGTCTGTTCAGCCTGATCCTCGATGGGCACAAGAATTGGAGAAGTTAAAGCAACTGCTTCAGACGGCCAATCCGTAGACAGTACTGCGCTCAACGGCTCAATACTGACCGACTTCGGTATCATCCATCATCGCCTGTCCCCTATCTTCAACAAAGGTAAGCGGCAGGCGATTCTCTTTTTCATACCCTTCTCACCTCAAACCACGGGCTTGTGAGTAACTCAATGGAGCTTTAACCAGGTCATTTTCCTGAAAACGACTGTAACGAAAGAGCTTAAGGCTTTCTACTCTCTCGTCAGATTCTCCCATAATAAATCGACTCATCAGATCACCGATGATCGGGCTGAGCTTATACCCATGACCGCTAAAACCGATCGCACAATAAAGACCGGGTACATGCTCAAGACGGTCAATAATGGGTTGATAATCTGGCGTTACGCCCCACATACCCGAATAAGTCTGAGTGATTTTTCCCTCAGACAAACCAGGCATTCGATGCATCAGTTTGTGTTGCAAGGTTTCACAGATATCCGGAAAGATTTGCCCCGTAAATTGATTTGCGTCATCTAGAAAAAACTGAGAATGGTATTTAGGGTCAGAATTGCCGATACGTGTGTAGGGTTGATCAGCATCCGAGCGCAAATAGCAAAGATTAACGAGATCTGAAACGACAGGATGCGGCGCAGCCAATTTTATAGGTCGCTCCGCTACTACAACATGTTCCACCACTGGCGTTACAGGAAACGGTAAATCAACATCTGCCGTAAACTGGCGTGCCCATGCTCCTACACAATCTACAACGGTGCGGGTGGCAATAGTGCCTTGAGGCGTCACAACAGCTTCAATTCGCCCTTCTACATCAAGATTAATGGCTGTCACAGGGGTTTGGGTGCAAACTTTCACTCCCAATTCGATCGCTCGCTGGGCAAAGGCAAGCGTCGTCATAGGTGGACTGCCATAACCAGAATCTGGTTCATAGGCAGCAGCGGCAACATCTTCTATATAAAGAGATGGCACAGCAACTTTGACTTGCTGAGGATCAACCGAGGAAACATTAATACCAAAAGACCGATGCTGCTCAACAATGCTGGCTAAGGTTTGAATATCTGCTTCACCCACCAAAATATAGTAGCCACAAGGATTAAAGCCTGACTCATACCCACCATAGCGTTCAGAAAAATGATGAAACCGAAGCAGCGACTGGTAAGCCAATTTTGCTAAAGTCGGATGCGTGTAATGAGTCCGAATGATACCAATCCCCTTCCCAGATGCACCGTTAGCCAAATCCTTCTGCTCTAAGAGAAGAATTTTTCCAGCCTGCTTTTCTGCTAAGTGAAGGGCGATCGATGCTCCCATGCATCCGCCACCAACAACCACAATATCCGCTGTCTGAATCATGCTGTTTTTTACTTTCCCCAGTCTCGTATTGGCACAGGTGTAAACGCCGTCATACCTAAGAGGATGTTTGAAAAGTGGTCGGCTGTGATTTCAGGCACCTGTTGATCCCCCCTGCCCCTTACCCTGCGGGAAGCCGCTTCGCGTCTAGAAAAAGGGGGGATATGAATTCAAAGTCCCCCTTAAAAAGGGGGATTTAGGGGGATATGAAACATTTTGCTACCCATAGTTGGACTTTTCAAACATCCTCTAAGGCATTTTGTGAAAATAACTTGAGCAATTTTCCTGAAAAAACTGCTGCTCAGTAGTCATTTTAGTTTTCTCTCTGAGCAACTTATTTCTACAAGAGTCCTAAGATATTTTGCTAGAGTCAGTCAAGTCATAGTTGGCGGGTAGAGAGGTGGATAAGAGTTTTCCATCTACCCATTCACCCCAGCTCAGTTACTACTTGACAGATCACTAGGCTCTTTCGCTCGGCTCTATAGAGTGCTCTAAGCAAAATGCTTCTGTTAACCCCTTTGACTTTACGAAAATCGAGAGGTGAATAAAGTAAGCAATCATACCGATCTTGTCATAACAAGTTTTAGAGCGTTCAATTCCTAAGCAACTCGGCTGAATAGGCTTTATAGCAGTTCGTTCGCTAATTTTTGGTATGAGAATTTGCTACAGCAAACGGAATCGTCCGATCTTTGCCGTTCCTCGCTGAGGTTTTAAAAGCGATCCTTTCAAAACCTCAGCGGTTACTTGCAGCCAAAGCTGACGGGCTACGCGCCTACCGCTTCCTTGGCGGCGTATAGCACCTCAGCCGTAATCTGCTCGATCTGCCGCTCACGCGCAAACTTCTCAGTGTTGCGTTTGACCTTACCGCGCACAAAGCCAGGGATTTTGTTTAGCTCAGCCAAACCATCTTTGCTCCAGGCCAAATCAGAGTCGGCAGAGATGCCCTTGGTAATGCCTTCTTTGGTGTCATGACCGCCAAAGATTTCCAGCAGGTGATCTTCCATTCCGAGGGTAAAGGAGTTGTAGATCAAATCTGTAATTTGATTGGTTCCTTCGTAGCCCATGAACGGCTTATAGC
This sequence comes from Oscillatoriophycideae cyanobacterium NC_groundwater_1537_Pr4_S-0.65um_50_18, assembly GCA_016208305.1. Lineage (GTDB taxonomy): Bacteria > Cyanobacteriota > Cyanobacteriia > Elainellales > Elainellaceae > Drouetiella. The sequence continues at coordinate 241,934 of JACQYI010000033.1, forward strand.
CGATCGGGAAGTTTTGAATATGGATGGGAGCTGCGATGACACCACAAGGGATATCGAGCCGCTTGCCGACATGACGCTCCATTTGAGTGCCGAAGATGGCGGAGGGTTCTAGACGGGCGATCGCATCGCCAATTTCGCCATTATCTTCGCTGATTAGCACCTCATCGCAGTATTCGCTCACCTGCTCTCTAAACCAGTCGGCATCATACTTGCAGTAGGTGCCCGCTAGCACGACATGGATGCCCATTTCTCGCGCCAGAATTTTGGTCATGGCTGCTGCGTGGGTATTATCGCCAAACACGACCGCTTTTTTGCCCGTCAGATTTTGGCAGTCGATCGATCGAGAAAACCAGGCTGCTTGGGAAACATGCAGAGTTTGCTCGTTGATGAATTCTTCATAGTTTACCGCTGCGCCTTGTTCGTTTAGGATCTGCTGAATCTTGCGAATGCAGCGCGCTGTCTCTACGACACCCATCGGGGTGATATCGACAAAAGGTGTGCCGAATTGCTCTTGCAGATACTCAGCCAGCGGTAGACCCAGCTCTCGATAGGGCACCAGGTTAAACCAAGCACGCGGCATCTTTTGGATGTCGTACACCGTCGAGCCTTCAGGGATGACAACATTCACTTCAATACCGAGATCGGCCATCAGCCGCTTTAGCTCGGTGCAATCATGCTGGTTATGGAACCCCATAGTCGAGGTGCCAATAATGTTGACTGAAGGTTTCTCGGTTTTTGCAGTGGGCAGCTCACCACGCTTTCGGGCTTTCTCGATGTAAAACTGGGCGATTTGATTGAGGGTGCGATCGGCAGCTTGCAGCTCATTAAACCGATAGTGGTTGACATCGGCAAGCATCACGTCGCCTTTGGATTCTATCTGTGCCCGCTCGACAAAATTCTGTAAGTCCTCTTGCAAAATGCTGGAGGTACAGGTGGGAGTCAGGACAATCAGATCGGGATGCTCTTCTGCATCTTTGCGGGTGATGTTGTCTACGACCTTTTCTTGAGAGCCGCGCGCCAGCACGTTGCGATCGACCACGCTGGTTGTCACGGGCGTAAAGTTGCGTTCGCGCTCCAGCATCGATCGCATGACATTAAAATAGTCATCGCCCAAAGGCGCATGCATGATGGCATGGACGTTTTTAAAAGAACTGGCAATGCGAAGTGTGCCGATGTGTGCGGGGCCGGCATACATCCAATAAGCCAATTTCATAGATAAAATCTCCGTTTGCTGTATTGCTTTGCTAGGGGCAGATCGATTGAAGCTGAGAGCGGATTCTTGTCTCAAAGATTGATTGTCTCAAAGATAGAAGCGCTATGAGCAGGGGTCGGTAAGAGGGTGCAGGACGAAAAGGACACAGGGCGATCGCTACAGCTCAATCCAGTCAAAGGGTTGACTCGCATTTCTGGATTCTGTGGCTCCTATGAATTGCAAGAATTCTTAACTGTTTGTTAGTTCCATAAGCCTTGTCCTTCAGCCACTCCAGCGATTTGGCTAGAGCTTTAGGTTGCGCCTGGATAATTGTGATCTAGATAGTGTGACCTGGATAGTTGTCTTTTTTTCAGGGTCAGGGTACTTATGGAATGAAGATATTCCTCTTTTAGATGCAAAGCGATGACAACACTATTCTCCTCTGCCAGGCTGTTCTTCTCTGCCAGACTGTTTAAATGCCTCAGCCTCACAGGGCTACTTGGAATGGGGCTAATTGCGTCTCCAGGGTTCGCAAATTCGAGCGCAAATTCGGACTTAGCGTCTGGAGAGAGCGATCGCCTCACGTTTCAGAGCGCTGCGACCTCAATGCCTCAAGCCCTAATGCCCGCAGGAAGCGTCGTGGCGCAGGCTGAGCAGGACGTTATTAGCATAGCGACAGAAGCAGGATCTTTCACGACGCTGCTCCAGCTTTTAGAGGAGTTAGGCATGACGGAGGATCTAAAAGGCTATGGAAGGTTCACGGTCTTCGCGCCCACTGATGCGGCGTTTGCGGCTATTCCGTCTGAAATTATGGAGAAGCTGTCTGAAGATCGCGAGTTGATGTCAAAGGTGCTGGCATACCACGTTATTTCTGGCGCTAGCCCTCTAACCTCCGATCAAATCAGCGGCTCTGTCTCTGTTAGAACGCTGGAACGGAGTGAGGTCAGGATTACTAAGCGGAGAGGACGCCTGTATGTCAACAGCAATAGGGTGATTGATGCAGACATTGAGGCAAGTAATGGGGTGATTCATGCGATCGATCGAGTGTTGATTCCTGAAGATTTACTGTCTCAGCTCAGACGGTAAAGCGCGAGTCATTCAGGATCATGGATTCGATAAAGACTAGTTTTTGGAAGTGCCGCGCGAAGTGCGGCACTTCCAAAAGTTAATGCAGGATGTTTTTGGGAGCGATCCTGTTATTTGATGCGATCGGTCTAGCGCGTGATCAGGTCAATTAGCTCTTCCATTTTGTTAAGCTTGCTGCGAGCGCTGGCCAGATAGAGCTTGACGCCTGCTGCCGTGGCCTCTTTGCCAATTTCGCTGAAGATCTTTTCACCGTTGATCTGTTCATCCTTGATTTCGCTGACTTCGTTAAACCGTTCAGCGATCGCCAGCGTCAGCGAACCAATGGCGGCAAGGCCAGCATCATATGCCGAAATATTGCCAAACTCGCGCCCTAGCTCATTGAGTTTTTGCTTGGCATCCGTTCCGATCGCTTCCTCTAGGGCATCGTCAATCAAGGTTGCAACTTCGGCTCTAGGATGGCGATTGAGCAGCGCTCTTTCTAGCATGGCTCCGATCTCGCGTAGCGCCAAACCGTCTAGTTTCGATCGCGGAATCGATGGAATTTCTTCAAAGAGGGGGTAGCGCACCAACTCTCGGATGATCCAGGGATAGCGGCGGCAAAAACGCACGTTCTTGGGCATCAGCCAAGTGGCAAGATTGGAATAGTACTGCTTGATATCGGTCAAATTGCGACCTGCCAAGGCTGCCATTCCGGGCTTAATGTTGATATTGACAAAGTGGTGCCAGGTGGCGTCTGTGACGACGCGGCCCACATTAGCGCGCTGACCGTCGTAGGCACAAATCGCAATGAATGAGCGGGGAACGACGGGCTGCTTGCCTGGAAAGCCGTTGCCGTGAGAAACCGTGATAGCCACCATTTCGGGCGAAACGCGCGAGCCACCGCCGTCCATAGGCCATTCGTCGGTAGTGCCATCGGCTAACTTGGTGCTCAAGTTGCTGGGAACGATGCATTCTCCCTCATGGGGATGGTCGGGAAAAACCTCGATCGCCCGATTGGAGCCAGAAACTTGTAGGACGGGATGGGCGTAGTTGAGGGGAGACATCATGGGAATGCTGCCGCCCGCCTGCGTCTGATAGTTGACGAAAAGCCTTTGAGGAAATTGATCAGACTGATCGCTAAACGTGTAGATGTCGTCTGTGCCGGGTAGATTGGTGGTGAGGCGATTGGTGCCGCCTGCGCTGGGCGTGCCGCTTGTCCAGTAGCGCATGTTGCGGACGCGCGGAATATCCATGCACATGCCTGCGCCTAGATCTTCGTGATCGCCTGTGGCAAAGACACCGCCGCCTGCTTGCATAAAGGTGGTGACGGCATTGAGTGCGCCTGCCTCATCGGTCAGTTTGGTACTAAAGGCGGTGTTGATCGATAGGATGAAAACCACGTCATAGCGTGATTTGAGCAATCCATGCGTGGCATCTGTGAACTTATAGTTGGAGATGTGGCGGGTGGCAGCGTCGTAGCTTAGCAAAGCCGCTGGGTTGGGGTTAAAGCTGGCGGTGATGACGATCGGGGTCATGCTATGAATCGAGGTTGCCCGTAGCGTATCAACAAACTCAGTCAAGCCAAACGAATCTGCTGCTGAGTAGTTGAGATTGTCGGTAACGACGAGGATTTTGGGCGTACATTCTCTAAACCAACTAATAATGAGATCGTCGAATCTTGTGATGTCTATATTGTTGAGAATGGGCATAACTTTGAATCTCTTTTAAAGTGACAAATCAACAGGTTTGTTATCCCCAATTTTGGCTAGGCGATCGCCTTCTTGCTGGTACCCGCAGGGGGAGTTCCTGGGGTAGGTCAACCATCGCTTTTTGCTGCCGCTCTTTACTGCAAAATTGTCCTGACGATCGTTCTTACGGAACTGACGAAGCTGGCTGCAATCTGGTAATGTGCTAAAACATTGTTCGTCGAGTGGCTTCTATCCGAATGAGCGTAGCGTCGTTGAAGGGTCGAGATCTGCTGAGCATGGCGGATCTGAGTGCTGAAGAAGTCCGGCAACTGCTGGAATTGGCGATCGCCATGAAGGCGGGAAAGGTGGATTTGCGATGCGATCGCGTCAAGGTACTGGGGCTGCTGTTTAGTAAGGCTTCGACTCGCACGCGCGTTAGCTTTTCGGTGGCGATGTATCAGCTTGGCGGCCAGGTGCTTGATCTCAATTCCAGCGTGACTCAGGTGGGGCGAGGAGAACCTGCGATCGATACGGCGAGGGTACTCGATCGCTATGTGGATGTCTTGGCAATTCGCACTTTTGAGCAGCAGGAGCTAGAAACGTTTGCTAGCTATGCCAAAATTCCGGTGATCAATGCCTTGACGGATCTGGAGCATCCTTGTCAGGTGTTGGCGGATTTGCAGACGGTTTTGGAAGAGTTTGGGGGGCTGGAAGGGCTGACGCTGACTTACATTGGCGATGGCAATAATATGGCAAATTCTCTGATTCTGGGCTGTGTTTTGACGGGTATGAATGTGCGGGTTGCTACGCCTCCGGGCTATGAGCCAGATGCGGCGGTAGTGGCAAGGGCGAGGGAAATTGGAGGCGATCGCGCTCAGGTTGAGATCTTGAGTGATCCAGAGGCGGCGGCGGCTGGGGCGCAGGTGCTGTATACGGATGTATGGGCAAGCATGGGGCAGGAGAGTGAGGCGGAGGGACGGATGCAGGCGTTCCGGTCTTATCAGGTAAATGATCGGACTCTGGCGGCGGCTGATCCGAAGGCGATCGTGCTGCATTGTCTTCCGGCGCATCGGGGAGAGGAGATTACAGAGGCGGTGATGGAGGGTTCTCAGTCTCGCGTTTGGGATGAGGCGGAGAATCGGATGCATGCGCAGAAGGCTTTGTTGGCGAGTGTTTTGGGGTTGGAATAACAGCGACCTAGGGGGTTTTTCTAAACCCAGAAACAGCCTTGGGGGTTTCCCCCAAACCCCCAGCAGGGGACGGGCACGTCCCCCACACCCCCTCCGCAAGGGATGGTGGATGGGCGGGATACGGCGCTATTCCCTTCAGGAACGCTGCGCGAACGCATTGGTGGGAGGTGCGGGCGTTTGGGACTTTTGAGTTCTGGATTCTGAAATTTAAAATGGCATTAAATTAGACGTAGCGGTTTCTGCTGTGTTTGGCGGTTTCTGCTCGGTTAATTATGAATGTACCTAAGCCGAGTTTTCAAGATCGGTTGAAGCAGCGTCAGCGATCGAGTTTTGTGGGGCGTGAGGCTCAGATGAGCTGGTTTCAGCAAAATTTGGGGCTGTCGCTGGAGAGGCGTCGCTTTATTTTTAATATTTGGGGTCAGGGCGGCGTGGGTAAAACGACGCTGAGTAAGGAGCTGATCAAGATTGCGGCGTCGGCAAATTGGGTGACGGCCTACGTGAATGAGGACGATCGCACTCTGCCGGAAATCATGGGGCGGTTGGTGACGCAGTTGGAACAGCCGGGGGTGAAGCTGGCGTTTAGTGATCGCTACAAAACCTATCGCCAGAAAAAGCAGGAGCTGGAGGCTGATCCGGAGGCTCCGCAGGGATTTTCGGCATTTCTGGGGCGATCGCTCACCAAGGCGGGTTTGGGACTGGCAAAGCAGATTCCGGGTAGCGGGGCGGTGATGCCGTTTGTGGATGAGGATGGGCTGACGACCCAGGTGAGTGAGTGGTCGGCCTATGTGGCGAAGAAGCTGACCAACAAGGATGAGGTGCGGCTGGTACAGGAACCTGTAGAGGTCCTGACGCCGCTGTTTCTGGAGGCGATCGCCAAAGTTGCCGAGCCGCAGGGCATTGCGCTGTTTTTTGATACCTATGAGCGCACGGCGGATGTGCTGGATGACTGGCTGCGCGATCTGTGTGAGGGGCGCTATGGAGCTGCGCCAGAAAATTTGATTGTGACGATCGCCGGACGCAATCCGCTCGACCCACAGCATTGGAGTGACTATGATCCGGCTCAGATGCCGTTGGGTCAGTTTACCGAGGCGGAGGCGCGGCAGTTTCTGGGGCAGAAGGGCATCACGGATGAGCGGGTAATTGAGGTGATTTTTTCGCTGTCCGATAGCCTGCCCGTGCTGCTGGCGCTATTGGCCAGCAATTGTCCTACTGATCCGGCTCAGGTGGGCGACTGTAGCGGCTCGGCGGTGCAGCGGTTTTTGCAGTGGGAAACTGACCCGCAGCGGCGACAGTTGGCGCTGGATGGGGCATTGCCTCTGCTCCTGAATCGGGATGTGGTGGCGGTGCTGGCCGGGGAAGAGCAGGCGATCGCTCTGTTCGATTGGCTGAAACAAATGCCGTTTGTGGAGACGCGATCGGAAGGGTGGGTGTATCACGAGATTGTGCGATCGCAGATGTTGCGCTACAAGCGGCAGGAGTCGCCAAAGGAATGGTCAGAGCGGCATGGCAAACTGGCGGATGAGGCGGAGGCGTTGCGAACACAGCTTCAGTTACCGGAGGCGAGCCAACATCAGGACGCAGACTGGCAGCGGCACACGCTAACGCTGCTCTATCATCGCCTTTGCCAAGCCCCACAGAAACATTTGCCGATCGCCTTGAATGAGTTTTTGGTGGCACTGAAGGAGCAACGTGAATTTGCCGAGCGGTGGGCGAATCAGATATTTCGGGCAGGTCGGGATAGCGAAATGCCCAAGATCCAGCAGTGGGGAGAACGATTGGTTGAGGGGTTGCAAGCTTATGATGAGAGACAGTATGAAGCAGCGCTTGAGCTGTTTTCGACACTGCTGGCAAGCCCTGAGATAGAAGCAAAGTGGAGATATATTGCATTAGCACGGCGAGGTGAAATTTGTCGCCTGATGAAGCATTATGAGGAAGCGCTTAAGAGCTTTAACCAGGCGATCGATATCGATCCTAAATATGCTTGGGCGATCGCACATCGAGGTGAAACCTATGGATTAATGGAGCGATATGAGGAAGCGCTTAAAGACTTTAATCTGGCAATTGAACTCAATCCTAAATTTGAAGGGGAGATTGCAAGTCGAGGTCAAGCATATCAGTTTCTGAAGCGATATGAGGAAGCGCTCAAAGACTTTAATCTGGTAATTGAACTCAACCCTAAATATGAACAGGCGATCGCGCTTCGGGGTAAAACCTACCACTTGATGGAGCGATATGAGGAAGCACTCAAAGACTTTAATTTGGTAATTGAACTCAATCCTAAATATGAATGGGCGATCGCGCTTCGGGGTAAAACCTACCACTTGATGGAGCGATATGAGGAAGCGCTCAAAGACTTTAGCCGCGCAATCGAACTCAATCCCAAAGATAGCTGGGCGATCGCTCGCCGAGGTGAAACCTGTGGATTAATGAAGCAGTATGAGGAAGCACTCAAAGACTTTAACCGCGCAATCGAACTTGAGCCTAAGTATGAATGGGCGATCGCTCGCCGAGGTGAAACCTATGGATTAATGGAGCGATATGAGGAAGCACTCAAAGACTTTAACCTGGCAATTGAACTCGATCCCAAAGATAGCTGGGTGATCGGGCTTCGGGGCGCAACCTATGGATTAATGGAGCAGTATGAGGAAGCGCTTAAAGACTTTAATCTGACAATTGAACTCAACCCTAAATTTGATTTGGCGATCGCAAGTCGAGGTCACGTTCATCGGATACTAAAGCAATATCAACAAGCGATCGTAGACTTCAGCCGATCGATCGAGCTAGATGCTAAGAACGACTGGTATCTATACGAACGATCGCTCTCCTACCAAGCCCTCAACCAAACTGCTGAAGCGCAAAATGACTTGAAGCAAGCGATTCGGATGGCGCAACAGGACTATGCCAAAAAACCTGAAGATTGGAGAGTCGTTTTCAATCTTGCTCTCTACTATCTGGCGATCGGCAATATTGAGCAAGCCCGATTTTTCTACCGAGATGCGATCGATCGGGGTGCGCCTAGCGATCGAATTCAAGTGGCGATCGAGGATCTTGAAGATTTCCTCACGGTTTTCCCCGATCATGCGATGGCAAAAGCGGCAAGAGATGCGTTAAAGAAAAGATTAAACGCATGATTACGATGACGTCATTGGCAATCGAAATCTCCTGAGATCGAGGTGAGACAGAAGCGATCGCATGCCAGCTACTAACTTCTCAGCACTGGCTCAATCCCCAATTTGCATGGAGAATAAAATAATTATGGCGTATCGAGAACAAATTACGCCTTGGGTTGTCGTGCGTCTGCTGCCCAACTTTCGGCATGTTGATATCGCCCGGTTCTACAAACTTGCCGATGCCGAAGCCTATGCCCAGATTTTGCGACAGCTCAGTCCAGCCGCAAAATACACCGTCATGTACGACGCAACCGAGAAAGGTAAACCATAAACAACATCACTAATGTGGAATACGTTGAAGTTGAGCAATACCGCTTTTATTGTCACACCAGGGGACGATCGCACCATCCACCGCTGCTGTTTTTGCATGGCTTTATGGGCGATCGGCATGAGTTCGATCCGGTGATGGAGCTTCTCTGCGAACAGTTCTATTGCATTGCGGTCGATCTGCCAGGGCATGGCAAAACTCAGGTATCAGCAGGCGATCGCTATTACACTATGGCGGATACAGCTGAGGGATTAATTCAGGTTCTTACGGCGATCGGCATCCAGCAATGTTGCATAATCGGCTACTCGATGGGTGGGAGACTTGCCCTCTACCTAACGCTGCGCTTCCCAGAGTACTTCTTGAAGACTATCCTAGAATCTGCTTCACCCGGACTCAAAACCGAAGCAGAACGAAACCAGCGCATCCAGCAAGATCATCGCTTAGCCCATAGGCTAGAATCTGAAGACTTCTCGGCATTTCTAGCTCAATGGTATCGGCAGCCGCTATTTGCCACGTTGCAAAAGCACCCCAATTTTGAGCTAATGCTCAACCAGCGTCTACAAAATAATCCTCTCAATTTAGCCCGATCGCTGCGTTACTTGGGTACAGGTTGTCAGCCTTCACTCTGGGAAGATTTGCATCACAATACTGTGCCGCTGCTGCTGATGGCTGGCGAACTGGATACAAAATTCATCGGCATCAACACCGAAATGGCTGAGCGATCGCCCTGCGCCACCTTAAGAAAAGTCGATCGCTGCGGTCACAATATCCACTTGGAAAATACAGAACTATTTGTTCACTGCATCAGGCAATTTCTAACGCAGCCTTTTGATAGCAAATAGCGCCGATCGCTCCTGCTGCCATTTACTATTCCCAAATCTGGTCTAAATAGTCCTGAATCCAGGCTGCAAGCTAGCGAATGTCATTTTAGCTGAGTAGCTGGGTAGCTGGCTTTGCGCGATCGCACAAGACTGTACTGTTAAAAGGCTGCAAGCGCAACGGTTTAAAGGGAATGTTTGAAAAGTTATCAAAAGTTCTGCCTTCGCCCCCCAACCCCCCAATTCTGGAGGACTTTCAAGCCAATTTTTGTTCAAAGTCCCCTAGAATTAGGGTCTAGCGCCAGCGGCAAGCAATAAAAGGGTGCTGTCCGAGTAGCAATCGGTGCTTTTCAAGCATCCTCTAAGTTCAGAGAGAGATCGTTCCTGTTCTGAGGTGCAAGATTCTTGTTTTGAAGTGGAATGCTTGAGTTGGGAGGGCGATCGCTCAAGCTCAAGCATCTATTATTTCAGCATCTCCTCATATTCGTCGTGAGAGCCAATCCAAAACCAGTAATAATCATCACCTTTTTTTAGAGCCAGTGCTCGAAAGCCGCCGCTTAACCGAACAGACCAGAGGGTTTTACCTACTTTTTTGAAATGCAAGGACGGGTGCAGCAAATTCTCCTGCCAAAGCCGATACGCTTTTTGAGCCTGCTGCTGCATTTCTGGAGATAGCTGTGCGTATGCTCTCCAAAAATCAGGGGTCGCGAAGGACTTCATTCAAGTCTCTCACTTGATGAGCAGCAATATCAGCCTCTGCTTTGGCGATCAACGCATCTAGCTTACCTGCTGCAAGATCTGCTGCCATTTGCTGCTCCCAGCTCTGGTCTAAGTAGTCCTGAATCCAGGCTGCAAGCTGGCGAATATCATTTTGGGGAAGCTTTTGGATAGCCGCTTCAATGTCTAGTAAATTACTCATTTGGAGAAGTCCGCACTTCAATTCCCATTACCCTCAACGATAATCATAACCCCCTATTAGCTGGCTAGCGGCTTTGCGCGATCGCACCGACTTGCACTGTTAAAGCGATCGTTCCTATTCTGAAGTGCAAGATTCTTATTTTGAGGTGGAATGCATAAGTTGAGAGGGCGATCGCAAGAAGCTTTAAAGCTTAATCCTCATCCTCTAAAAGCTTTCCAAGATTGTGAGTATCCATCAATTCCTTATACCGCTCAGACAGGCTTTTTCTTAAGGTGTCTTCGACAATGCTGCTGACCGTTTGATCACTAAGACCAGATAGCGTCTTCAACAGCCTATCCAAGTTAGGCGTGATATACAGGCGCAATTCTGTTTTCTTTTTCCTAGCCATTTACGGTTCTTATCGCTCACTTAGCCTCAGCAACCCAACGATCGTAACTAGGTTTGAGAATTATTCTTTATCTTTGGCAATTCTGTATTGCTCGAATTGCCGAATTAATTTATAGTGAAGTTACATCAAAACAGTCCAGAAGCCTCATGGTATCTGGGCTATGTCCTTATGGAGTTTTAATCATGATTACCCTTTCCACCGATGAAATTGCTCTACTGCGCTCAATCCTCGTTGCCCTCAGAGCCATCAAAGTCCGAGATATTGACAAAGCCCTCGTGATTCTCAGCAAGCTCGATCGCAACCCATAGAAAACCTGAGTTCAGCAGGCGATCGTTCGAGTTCAAAGTGCGATCGTTCCGGCTCAAAGGCACAACTTTCGAGTTCAGAGAGCGATCGTCTGTAACAATTGAGGAGTGCCAGAGGAACTTGCGAACATGGTGACTTCACCCCAACAGCCTTTCAAAATGACGGTTGAGGAATACCTGGAATGGGAATCTCAGCAAGAGATGCGCCATGAATACGTTAATGGCGAACTGTTTGCCATGACAGGCGGAACAATTCCCCACAATGACATTGCACTCAATCTTTACACGGCGTTGCGTCCTCACCTGCGCTCACGAGGATGCCGGATCAATGTTTCGGATGTCAAAGTTCAGGTCAGTCCTGCTAGCCCTTACTATTATCCGGATATCATCGTCAGTTGCGATACGCAAGACCGCAATGCCCTCAAATTCATTCAGTCTCCCACCCTCATTGTGGAAGTGCTCTCTCCTAGCACAGAGGCAAGAGATCGGGGCGAAAAGTTCATTTCCTATCAGACCATGTCCAGTCTGCAAGAATATGTCCTGATTGATTCTGAAAAAGTTGCGGTGGAGTGCTATCGGCGGGGTGAGGGGCGAATGTGGCTCTACTCTCCTTACCGGGCAGGAGACATGATTACCCTAAGTAGCCTTGAGTTTGAGTGTCCGATCGAACTGCTGTATGAAGGGGTATTGTTTGAGGAGCCAGAGCAGCTGGAGGTGATAGGGTAGCGTTCAGGAGGCGATCGCTCCTTCCATAAAACTTAACTCCTGCCTCTGGGACGCAAAAGCGTACTCATTACTTCGAATCAATCCAGAAGCGGCTGATGAGTTTGTCGATTCGTATTTGGAGCGAAATTCTCAGAATCAGCCTCCCGATCGCTTTGAGTAAATTTTTGAGTAAATTCAGGAAAGCTAAAATTAGATGAGTTCTCTAGCTGAGCAGCACATCATGGTCGTTACTCAGAAGACTCCGAGCGATCGCCCTTCCAATCCGACTGTCACCTGGGAGAAATTGCCTGATGATTTTCAGTTAGATGACACACCCGTGGAAAATACAGGCCAGCCGCTTTTAGCGGGCGCACTGCGAGAAGCGTTAGAGCTTGCAGGGCAGATTCAGCCCGAAATGCTGATTGCCTCTAACTTTGGGCTTTGTGCCACAGTGAATGGCACGTTGGTGATTAAAGCCCCCGATTGGGTTTATGTGCCTTCTGTACTTTCCTACACTGCTTTTCAAGAGCGCCGGAGCTACACGCCCCACCTAGAAGGCGCAAATCCTCTGATTGTTATGGAGTTTTTGTCAGAAACAGATGGCGGCGAATATTCAGCCAGACGCATTCCGCCGCTGGGCAAATGGTTCTACTATGAGCAAATTCTTCAGGTTCCCATCTACGCGATCTTTGAGCCAGAATCTGGGCATCTAGAGGTTTTTCGCTTGCAGCAAGGGCGCTACGAGCCGCTCATCCCAGATGCCGATCGCTACTGGATTGCCGAGATTAACCTATTTTTGGGCACCTGGCAGGGTGAGAAAGAAGGGCGATCGGGCTATTGGTTACGCTGGTGGGATACAGACCAAAACTTGCTTCTGTGGGGCATGGAGCGAATTGAGCAAGAGCGCCAGCGGGCAGAGCAGGAACGTCAGCGGGCAGAGCAAGAACGCCAGCGGGCAGAGCGCTTAGCAGAATATTTACGATCGCAAGGCATCAATCCTGATGATCTGAGCTAGAAGCAACGGCCAATCGCTGGCGCAAGATAAACTCTGCGATCGCCAGATCAACCGGAGTTGTCACCTTTAGGTTTGTCTCTTCGCCCAAGACAATCTTGACGGGTAAGCCGCACTGCTCAAATAATGCCGCATCATCTGTCACCTCCCAGCCCTGACGAATGCCCTGCTCATGACATGCCAAAAGCTGTTTCACATCAAACCCTTGGGGCGTTTGGGCAGCCCAAAGCTGGCTGCGATCGGGCGTGCTTTGAATCAATGCCGCCTCACCCACAACCTTGATCGTGTCTTTAACTGGCACCGCTGCAATTAACCCTGGCGTTGTCTCAAGCGCTTCAGCACAGCGATCGAACAGCTCTGGGGTAGCCAGACAGCGAGCGCCATCATGGATCAAAACGCGATCGGCATGGGCAGGCAAACCTTTAAGACCGCAATAAACAGACTCTTGTCGGGTTGAGCCACCCTGGATGAACTGAATCCTATCGACTAGACCAAGCTCAACGGCAATTGTTTTAAAGTCTTGCCAATCCATCGGCTGACCGATAATGCCAATCCATTCAATCTGACGAGAATGCTGAGCTGCTAAGAGCGTCCAGGCAAGCAAGGGTTTGCCAAATAGGGGCAGCAATAGCTTATTTCGATCGCTTCCCATCCGTCGCCCTGAACCTGCTGCCGGAATCAATAAATGCACAGTTGCCTCCGTCGCTTCATGCGATCGCCCTCATTTCGTGATGTGTGGGATATTTTGGGTGGCGCGCTCCGCGCGCCACCCAAAATATCCCAAGTAAATTGGCTATAGCCCTCAAAAGAGCGTGATTTTGTGTTGTGCGATTAAAGTCCAGCCACCCAAAATCATGCCCTGAGTCCCAATATCCGTAACTTTACCGCATCGTTAGGACTACAATTCGACCGGAGCTGCAATCCCTAGCCCTTCTTCCAGAAGCGATCGCAGGATCTTTTGGGTGATCAGCACCAGCCCTAACCGCATCTGTGCCAACTGCGGGTCAGATTGCACCACTTCTCCCCAGATCCGGCAGGATTTGTGGAAAGCTTCAAAGCTGTAGCTCAGCTCTTGAGCACTTCTCCAAATCAGAGCAGGAGGGGTCTGAGCTACCGTCACGTCATTGCAGCTAGCCAGGTTATCTAAGTTATCTAATACAGTCACCATCTGGCTAACCAAATGCTGCTCAGCGGGGTGCCGCAGATTAAATCGAATTAAATTTTGCTCTCTCAGCGTGAAATTATAGGAATGGGCGTCAATTAAGTTATCCCTTACAGCCGATCGCAACAGAGAGCAGCATCGAGCATGAACATAGCAAATATGAAATTTACTAGTGGAATCACGGATGCAAGGAGCATTTTTTGCAACAATTGATGTAGACTGATCAAGGTTATTACAGTATGTTTGCGGATGAGCGAGGATATGTAGCCATTCTGCTAAGCCTTGTTCAGTAAGCTCTAAGTAGATCCCTCCTAGGGAATCCACTTGAACCGTGGTGGTCTGCCATATTTTATCCAATGCCGCCAGCGTATTTTTCTGCGATTCTATGGCTACCATTCGTTCCCAGGCTTCTCTTATTCCTAAAGCAATGCTCATCGCTTCCTCTGTTCGTGAGCGCTGCCCTGCTAACTTGAGGGCGATCGCAGAAACATAGGAGATTTGAGTGTGTGCCTTGACTCGGTTCAGTGGAATTTCTGAGGGAAAAGCGAACTTTAGGTGTTCACCGAGTGGGGGGTTAGAAGCGAAAATAGTGCAGGCCGTCTCCTTAGACTGCTGCGATTGTAAAAAAAGCTGCTCTTTTTGCCAAATCTGAAGGGCTTTTTGTAGCCTATTGACTAGTAGTAACCGAATCCCTAGGGATAGGATGGGATAATATGCGGAACTCACGGCATTGCTGTTGAATAAGTTATTTAGTTTGCGTTTAAGTTTTGCATTCAGTCAATTTAATCCTTGTATAATTCGCAAAGTCTATTTTTTCGAGGGTAGAATGAAACTTTGCGTAAGTAAATTGACTTAAAAAGCAGAAAAGTTCATAGAAAGTCAGATGCCTTCATAGTTTTCTCGATTCCACTGAGGGAGAGTAGACTTAAGCGGGTTCTATTCTTATAAACCGTTTTGCTCTGCGGGAGCCAAGGCAATCTGTTCCTAGGTGCTCCCAGTCCAAAATGTTCCATCTCTACTGACTTCAAGAACTGCCCCTATGTTTTCAGTGTCATCACAACCCGACAGCGCCCGTCCCTTTCTCACCTGGCAACGGATTCTAGATTGGGCACAAGAACATTATCGCTGCCGCACCTTTAGCAAAGATGAAAAGATTCCGACTCGGGCGGGCTTGCTTTATCTGGTTCAAAGGGGTGCTGTGCGGCTCGTAGGTGAAGCACAAGTTAGCGCCACAACCGCTAGTTCATCACGCATTCCGCGCATTAACTCGGAAGAGGCGTTTCTAGGCTTTGTGGGCGCAGGGCAGCCGTTTGAAATCGTGGCTCAATCTCCTTTCATTCTGCAAAGTTTTGCCCATGTCGATCAAACCTCGGTGATCTGGCTGTATTGGCACGATCTAGACAATTGGCCTCACTTCCGGCGTGAGGTGTTAGATGCATTCCGATACCAGCATCAACGCAAGCTGCTATGGCTCAGCACTTTAGGTCAGCGCCGGACGATCGATCGCCTGTTAGGTTTTTTGACCCTGTTAATCGAAGAATTTGGCGAGCCTTGCGAAGAAGGATATTGCTTGCCTTGGTCTTTGACTCACGCCCAAATTGGCAGTGCGATCGGCTCTACGCGAGTGACCGTGACCCGGCTCATGGGCAAACTGCGCCAGCGGGGGTTAATTCGCACCTATGGAGATAATTTACTTTGCCTCCCAGCAGAAGCAGTCGCCCGCAATGCTCAGTAGGCAAAGGCAACTAAAAGGCACATTACCCATCGCCTAAATTTGCTCTGCCAAACCATTCTTGTCCCTGTTCCTCAGAAGCAGGCTTGAGCACTTCGCCCATTTGTTTGTCCGTCTTGCATCTCCCTCACCAACCGCCTCTGGAGAAGTGCTGCTTACTCTGCGATATCCGTATATCCATGAGGTGCCACTGTAGACGATGGCAAATTAGCTCCAGTCATCGGGTTCCAGTTAGTCATAAATCAGGGATCGAAGGTAAAGACCCTTAAACAATTCGATCGCCAGTTCTACAAGTTTGCAGATTCGACGCCCAGCAGCTCTTTGGCATTGCGCCAAATCACTGAATCGGCACAAAATCATAGCCATAGCCTGAGGCAGAACCCGGTTTAATTTCTACGAGCTGTACCGACTGATTGCGATCGCCTGATGGCAGAAACCGAACTGTTCCCGTTGCTCCTTCAGCCGAGAAATTAGGGTCAGCCAGAGCCTGTTGCACTCCCTGGCGAGTCGGATTTCGTGACAGGGCTGCAATCAGGGCTGCCGTCGCATCATAAGACATAGCAGTTCGCCAGTTGACGCTGGCACGCCACAGGCTGCGAGAGCTATTGGCAAAAACAGATTGGGGGTTCGCCAAAATATGCCAAGGCACCGCCACCACCAGCCCTTGAGCTGCCGCCCCTCCTACTGCCAAGGTTTTAGGTGCATAAACATCATCTCCCGCTAGCATCTTGAGCTGCTGCCGATTGACCTGCACTACTTGGAGGGCGCGATCGAGTTGTCCTGAGTTGGGCATCAGTGCCAAGACGGTAGCCCCTTGCTGGGTGGCTTGCCGGAAGCTTTCGGCAGCGCTAAAGGTCGAGGCCGATAAATCAAATTCGCTGACCACCTGGCCGCCGCCTAACGACATGGCGCGATCGAACTCTGACTTAATCGACTGGCTGTAGCCGCTTTGAGAATTAAAAAACACAGCAGCTTTCTGCTGTTGCAGCTCTTTCAACAAATAATTGGCCAAGGCACCCGCCGCCACAAAATCACTTGGAACGGTGCGAAACGTATAGCGACCTAAATTGGACAATTTGACAGACGTGCTGACCGGGGAAATCATCACCAGCCCGCTTTGGTTATACACTTCGCCTGCCGCCAACGAGGCATCGCTGGCATAATGCCCCACCACCCCCAACACATCTCCAGCGTCAACCAATGCCGAAGCCGTTTGGCGAGCCATTTCTGGCGTACCCCCATCATTGACAATCAAAACCTTGAGCGGCACACCCGAAATACCGCCCTTAGGGTTAATTTCGTTTTGCGCTTGAGCAATACCCCGCAACATCTCTAGGGAGGCATCCACATCAGTATCCACAGGGGCGGTGATCGCAAGGGTATAAGCCTTTGCTGCCCCAATTCGAGCATTGTTGAGATAAATCAACCCTTCAGGGTCATTCGGCTGAGCTTGGAGAGCCGCCTGTAAGTCGGTTACGGCCTGAGGATAATTTTGAGCCGCGATCGCCTCTACCCCCCTCTGTTTTTGCGCTTGTGCCTGCGAATTAGCATTGGCAGATGCAGGCACCAAGAGCCTGTCTCCTATGCTCTGCCGTGCTTTCAACGCTGTGGAATCAAGCGGGGCATTTCCGGGCTGAGGAGAACTAGTCTGAGCCGGATTGCTCGATCCGCCCCTAAATAGGCGATCGCGAAACAGCCACAGCCCACCCCCAATCAACCCGCAAGTAATCAGCAAAGACAAAATAAGCGGCAGCGTTTCATTTTTTTGAGTCATAGCATTCGTAAGCTGGCGAAAATTCAAACAAGGGTGATGCTTAAGCCCAGATTAGCCTCTACATGAAGCGAGAAAGCACAGTGTAAATTAAGCGAAATATCAACGCGATCGCCACTACACCTAACCCCCCCAAAACAACCAACGGCACCAGCACTTGCAGCACCTGAGGCAGCGTAGCCCCCGCAGCTAGACCCAGGGCGGTCAAAATAGAATGCAGCGGCGAAAAGAAGGCGACGACCCCTAGGCTAACTGTGCCAATGATGATCAAATCGATTTTCTCGATCCAGCGCAGATATTGCGCCACGACTAGCCCAGCGATCGCCATTCCTGTTATCGCCAGCCAAGTCGGTGAGGTCGTGCCCAGCAGGCTTGCCGCTGCGATCGCGACCACTCCCCCTTCAGAACCAGTAAACGCCGCGTTACCAATCAGCTCTGGCAAAGAAAAAGATCGGACAGCGCGACGCCCAGCGGCCGATTTCCTCAACGGAGCAGGGGGTGGGGCGATCGGAGGCGGAACCTGGGGAGACGCGATCGGCTTACGAGATTTGCGGGGGGCGGCAGGGGCAGCAGGGGCGGCAGGAGGTGGGGCAATGGGCGGAGAGGGAGCAGCTTGCACTGCCGTAGGGCTAGGCTTAGGGGGCGGTGGGGCTGGGGGTTGTAGCGCCTGTAAAACCTCTGTCGCTGACTGAAATCGCTGATTGGGAGCAGCCTGTAGCAGCTGATTCAGAATGGCCTCTAGGCGATCGCTCACCTGAGCATAGGCGCGCCAGTTCCAGCGATCGCTGTAGTTGTCATAGAGATCAGCCGGATCTTTACCCGTCAGCATCATGATGCAGGTGACTGCCAGGGCATAGAGATCGGTAGCCGGATAGACGCGATCGCCGCGCATCTGCTCAGGTGGGGCAAATCCCATTGAGTAGATACCTGTAGAGCGTCCAGGCTGTGCCCCTACGGCTGCGCCAGAGGTCACCTGTTTAACAGCGCCAAAGTCTAGCAGATAGTAGGTGCCATCTCGACTACGGATGATATTGGAAGGCTTGATGTCTCGGTGAATGGAATGGCTATCATGCACAAATTTCAGGACAGGCAAAATCGCCAGCAAAAGCTGCGTCACCTCTGCCTCCGAAAATGTTCCGGTGCGGCTCAGCATTTCCTCCAACGTCTGGCCATCAATATATTCTTGAACGAGATAAAAAAACTTATTGGGTTGCCCTGCCGCGCCGCCCGGTGGCGGGTCAATTTCAAAAAAAGCGTATAGATCGGGAATTTGAGGATGTCTGCCCAAATCCTCTAGCACTTCACCTTCCCGCTCAAACAAGTTTTGGGCGAGCTGAAGCTGATCAGCCGACAAGTTGCCAGCAGGCTGAAATTGCTTGACCACCGAGAGACGCATGGCAGGCGTGTAGCGATCGCGCGCCAAAAAAGCGGCCCCAAAGCCTCCTCGCCCTAGCAACTTCAAAGGGATGTAGCGATCTTTCAAAATCAGCTCCATGCCACAGGCAGTGCAGTATCTCTGGCGAGAGGTTTTTAATGTCGCTTTATTATCTAAATCAGGATACTGATTAACGGGTCTAGGACATCCTGGGCGGGTGCAGTAAATTTCCATGAATATTGGCTGACTGGAAAAACTGAGTTTTAGGCTCTGAGCGATCGACACTCAACCTTGATTAAACCCCTTGTCATCCATTCTGAACTACCCCCTGTCAAATCCGGCTTTATCTAGGACTAAAGTCGGGCATATTTGCCTGGCAGCTTGCTCAAAGGCTTCCTAGCGGAGATGTGGTTGGCTCTAGTGCCAAAACTTCACCTGCATTGCCTTTATCAGAGGCTTTGTAATTAGAAAACTGCGGCAAAATCTCCTGCGTAAAGGCTTCTGCGGCTTTTGAGCGATAGCGATTGGGGTTAATAATGACCGACAGGGTTCGATTCACCACCACTCCCTCAATTCTGACGCGATGCAAAACACCCATTTGCAGCTCTTTCTCGATCGCTGAAATGGATACAAACGCAGCTCCCAAGCCCGCCTGCACCGCATTCTTGATGCCCTCGATCGTATTTAGCTCCATCTCCACCTTCAGCCGTCGAGTCTCGATACCGCAGCGGGTCAAGACTTGATCGATGACTTTGCGAATGGTGGATTGAGAGTCTAGCGCAATGAATTGCAGCCGATATAGATCATCCCGCTCAATTTGAGCCATGCGGCTAAAGGGGTGGAAAACAGGCAAGACAAGTGCGAGTTCATCTTCCGCGTAGGGAACTATCTCTAGAGAGTCTTGTAACTCAGGAGGAATTTCACCCCCAATGATCGCCAGGTCAATTTGCCCATTGGCAACGCTCCAAGCCGTGCGCCGAGTGGAGTGGACATGAAGTTGCACCGCCACATCGGGGTATTGTTGCCGAAACAGGCCCAGCATGCGAGGCAACAGGTAGGTACCCGTGGTTTGACTAGCTCCAACAATCAACGTGCCGCCTTGCAGGTTCTGCAAGTCTTCAATCGCCCGACAAGTCTCTTGACAAAGGCTCAGGATGCGATCGCCATAGCTGAGCAAAAGATGTCCCGCCTCTGTAAGCTGTGCTCTTCTGCCGCCGCGATCAAACAACGGCACATCTAGCTGGCGCTCCAGGTTTTGCACCTGAAGACTGACCGCTGGCTGAGAGACATAAAGGCTATCGGCGGCGCGCTTAAAGCTGCCCTCAGCGGCGATCGCTTTAAGAATGCGTAACTGATCCAAAGTAAAAGGGAGATCAGACATAGCTGCTAAATCCAAAAGGAAGAAAAGCCTGTACCAGCAAAGCAGTGCCTCTAGAGTTTAGATCCAGAAGGGCAAGACGGATGGTTAATGTTCTAGACCTGCTTGTTTATTTTTTTGAAACACAGCCAACGGACGAAGAGCCAAGCAAACTAGAACGTGGATGGATATCAAGACAATCAGTAGGTCAGGCTGTGAGCTTGAAGATGATCTCGCATAAGTATGCGCTAACTGTGAAGAATCGTGATAAATGGAGTTTCTAGGTCGATGGAAACTTTACAACAGATAACTACGGTGAGATGGAATGGTTTAGTACGTAGAGCATTTGTATGAAGCGGGAGGTTGTTCAGGACTTTCTGAATTTACCAGGAATTATGGGCGTTGCCCTAATGCATCGGCGATCTCGTCCCTACTTTTGCGGGGTCGATCAGGTTTTAAACTTTCAGCAAAAGGAAGCATTGGCTCAGGGCATTCAACAGGTGATTGAAACCACTCCTGTTGGGTTTCACTTCTTTGAGTTTCAGTTCAATGGCCACCAAGTCTATATCTACAAGTTAGGGCAGGGAATCGTTCTGCTGGTTCTGACGGTAGATAATCTAGGCTACACAGGCTACTCCAAAGTTGTCGATCGCCTCAAGGCTGAGCTTCAGGAAAATATCACCGATGCGATCGCCACGTTTCGTTTGCTGGCAGGCAGCACGGCTCTTCCCGAAGAAAACTACTGGAAACAGCAGTCGGAATCTTCCCACGCCTCTCCAGTCCAGGCTTCCTCAGCTCAAGCAGCTCAACCCCCGCTCTCCCAACCCCCACTCTCCCCAACCCAGCCTAAGACTCCGGTTGCTAAGGTCGCCGCTCCAGCCACGCCTGTTTTTCTACGCGATTTACTCCTAGCTCTCAATCATCTTAGCCACTTCACTAAACAATATTTGGGCGCATCGGTAGCAGCCGGAAATTGGAAATCTTCTCGCCCCGAAGCAGAATGGCTCAACCAATTTCAGATCGATCGCACGGCTCAGATTGGCTTCATGGGACAAATGGATGGTCAAACCCTGGTTTCCGCCGAACAGCATGAATGGATTCAGATCTGGGTCGCAGGATTTATCGATCGATGCAGCAAAGTCATCCGCAATTTTCCCAAAACAGTGCGTCAGAAAGCTCTCAACCCTCAACAAAAGATGCTTTTACTACCAGACCCTGCTGACTGAAATCTGTGGCAGATTACTGGTGCAGCCTACTGGCATAGCCTAAGGGCGCAAACCCCGTTTAGCGATCCCATTCACCCTATTCAAAGCAAAGAATAATCAGGAAAATCTCATGGTAAAAGTTGTTCGTCTAGAGCCAATCGCCCAAGAAACCTCCGTTGAAACCAATGGCAACCTGCTCTCAGTACTGATCGATAAAGATTTAGATGTTTTAAGAGAGTGCGGCGGACGCGGCATGTGTGCCACCTGCCATGTGTATGTCAAGCAAGGCATGGAGGCTCTTTCGTCCATCAACCGCCGAGAACAGCGCACTCTGGAGGTGATTACCACCTGTAAAACCAACTCTCGTTTGGCCTGTCAAGCTCGAGTGATGGGCAATGGCGTTGTGGTTGAGCTGCCACCAGGGATGTATATTAATTCCATCAAAGACATTGAAGCGCTGATTGGACGGCGTGCCGAGCAAAACTTACTGCACCCTGTCACAGGCCAAGTTTTGGTGGAAGAGGGCAAGCTAATTACGCGATCGATGCTCAAGCAAATTGAAACGACCACCAGCTTTAACTTTGGATCTTTTCTGTCCAACAGCAGTGACGTTTAAGCCGTAGCTCCGATTGGCCGCAGCGATTAGCACAAGCCCCAATTATCAATCAGGTATCTACAGAACGTCTACAAAATGTTACGCGATGTTGCTAAATATCCTCTGCTGATCACTCATCCCTTGCTACGGGAATAATCACATTACATTCAACTAATCTAGCCATCCCATTTAGCCAGCCCAGCCTGCCATGCTAAGTCAACTTAAACGTCTCAGTTTGGAAGTCGATGGACGTTATGCCAGCGATGCCGAACTTCAATTCATGACCGATTATGTCAAGTCATTTAATTTGCGGTTGCAAACCTATCAAAAACTCCAAGAGATAGAGTCGTCGCTGTTGCAGCAAGCCTATGCCAAAATGCGATCGCTTGATCCTATGCTATTTGTGCATGGCAAAGAAGAATACAGCCATAAATGGAAGGCTGACACGTCTCGGACACTGCGCTACGTAGCCGTTGCCGTCTTAATCAACGACCCTGATACTCTGCGAGAAAGACTTCTACTCTGGTTTCAAACTATCCTTCATGCCTTTGGGATGGAGCAAACCGCCAATGTGACTTATCAAGTTCTGCAAGAGGTGATCAAGCAAGATCTAACACCCCCTCAAGCAAGTTTGGTTTGCCCTATTTTAGAATTAGTCCGGCGTTCTCTCGGCCCAACTTCACCCTAAAATTTCGTGATTGATGAGATATCTAGCCAGTCAAAAACTATAAACCCTTCACCTTCAGGTTGATATTTCGCGATCGCTTCATGCACAACATTCTGCCCCAGTATCTAGCTGTAGTTCTGGCTGTAGTATCTGCCTTAAATCTAGACGAGTTTTCAACTCAATAGCCTGCAAAGCAGCCGCATTTGAAGACAGCCACATTTCAAAATAATATTTGTTCTCAATCTGTCAAACCCTTGCCCTATGGTTACCCTAATTAACACCCCAAATCCTGTCAAGCTCAAGCATCCGAAGAAGCATGACCACTATGGTTTTCGAGACTTTTTCACCTTCGACCCCGATAAGGGCACGATCGTAGACTGGAACGAAGGCCAAAACCTGCTGACCACCGAAGATTTCATCATTGGTCTGGTGGAAGGCTTGCAGGAAGAGGTGGGTGATGCAGCAGCTGCCACCATGTATGTCATTGGATGTGAGTGGGGACAAAAAGATGCTTTCTTTTTCGAGAAATGGTTTGAGAAAGAATTCGATCGCAATATGCGTCAGGCCAATCTGCTGTTTTTGCTAGAAACCTGGTGGTGGCCTTTTACCTCTCAGGGCTGGGGGCGCTGGGAAGTAGATATGGGCGATCGCAAACAGGGCTTTATGTTCATCAATATTTTTGATTCTGCCGTTGCCCGAACCCTGGGCGATGTCGGCAAGCCAGTGTGTTTCCTATATGCGGGTCTGTTTGCCGGGTTTTTCACAGAGCTGGTTAGAAAGCAGTTGAGCTGCATTGAGATTCAGTGTTACTCGATGGGCGAAACCTACTGCAAGTTTTTGGTAGGCGGGCAAGATCGGATTGATGCAGCAGCCTTCTGGATGAACGAAGGTGCAAACGCACGCGATATCGAGAAGCGCCTTCGGACAGGAGAACTCTTGAGATGAGCAGCACTATGGTTCTCAACTCTACCAATGGTCACAAGCCGCGATCGCCCGAATCTGCCCCTGCCTCGGTTTCAACAACCTCCTGGAAGCGGCAATCTGTGCAGCAGTTCTTTACCGCCTTCAATTGGGACAATCACCCACCCGAAGTGCAGGAACTCAAAATCTCGGCGGCTCAACAGGGTGTTTACCAACCCCTTAGCCTTGCCCTCAAGGTCAAAGATTTTTTTACTGCCTTTAACTGGGATGACAGCGCCATTGCCGCAGCACCCAAATCGCCAGAGACCTTGCCCAACAGCGGCAATGGCAAAGCTGACGATGATTTCACCTTAGACAACTTCTCAGATCTGTTTTAGCGGCCGTTTCACCGATCGCCAAAAGACTCCTACATCCTTCACCCTTCATGCCCTATGCATCCCCAAATTGAAGAACTCTTCGACGATGCTGACAGTCGCCACCTCAAAATCGAGGAACTGCGGCTGGTGGCTCACTATGTTAGTTCCATTCCAGAACGGCTGGCAACCTATCGCAGCTTGCGCGATTGTGAGCTGGAAGTGATGCAGTGGGTTGCCAACCAACTCCAAGCTGAACTGCCCCAAGAACCTGAGGCCATCCTAGAACGCTGTATTACAAATGCGTTGCTCATGCTGCGGCACTGCGGCATGGCAATGCTGGTCAATCAAGAGTCGATCGTCAAAGAGCGATTTCTGAACTGGGTACAGCCTACCGTTGAGGTCTACAATACGCGGGCGATCGATGCACGGCTCTATCAGCTTCTCAATCAGCGCCTCAATCAAACTTTGGGCAAACGAATGGAGCTGCTTAACCCAACGTTGCTGATGGCTCAAAAAGCGCTTGTTCCTGAAAAAGTTGAATCTGTCAACGGTGTGGCGATCGGGTGGTAATGCCCTCAGCCATGTTTCTGCCAAAGCACTTGCTCTATTCTCCACATTCTCTCTACTTTCCCTGACTTCCCCCTCCTGATTCCCCTCCTGAATTCCTATGATTTCCGTTGCTGATCTACTAACCGACAAACAGCTTCCAGGCAACTATTTCGCCGCTGAAACCTATGTACGTGGCGATCTGGAAATGGGTCTGATTGAGAACCGTCAGGGCGATCGGCTAATCGCCTTGCCCGAAACTTTGATTCAAGCAATCTACTCAGGCTTAGAGAAAGAAACGGGACAAGCCTCCCGTCTGGTACTGTTTAACTGTGGCCGCTGGTGGGGCAAAAACTTCTACGCCCGATTCTGCGAACAGCTAACCGACTACTACCATCTCTCGCCCGCTGATATGGCAATGGTTGAGTTTTTGCAGGCGCTTCAGCAATGTTGGATTACCCACGGTTGGGGCAAAATTGATCTAGAACAAACCCACCAGCAGCGCGGATTTCTAGTTATCAAAGTTTGGAATTCTGCCTTCGCTCGGCTTGCGTCTCAGAACAAGCAGCTCTCTTGCCACCTAGAAGCAGGCATTTTATCCGCCTTTTTTAGCCAGCTGACGGGTCGAGAACTACATTGCATTCAAACAAGCTGCGAATCTATGGGGGCAGACTGCAATCGGTTTGTACTGGGCTTACCTAAGCGGCTAGAGGCAGTCGAAACTTTGGTCGGTGTCTCTGATCATGACTCCATCATGCAGCAGTTGTGCCAGTAGGCTCCCTCCCTCTCTCCCACACTCCCTCTCTCCCACACTCCCTCCATTAAAGTAAACTATCCACCCTTGCAATCTGCTATTGGGCTAATGGCATTTCAGACATTTTGCTCACAGTTCGCTCAAGACATTTTGCTCAAAATATTTTGCTTAAAAGCAAGCCATAGGCTCAGGGCCTGGTTCTCTAAGTTTTGGAGCATCTGGGTAAAATACAGCACCCAATTTGAAATACAGCGCCAAGACAGCCAGATTGTTTAGTAAATCGGCGATAATCGGCGATAACCCTTTACCCCTTCCTGCTGCCCTGTGTCCAAGCGTTCAAACTATCGACTTCTCGGTCTGGTTGGACAAGGACAGTTCGGTCAAGTCTTCTGTGCCGTCTCTCGACAAAACGGCCGTCTGGTTGCCCTTAAGCGGCTCGACCATAAACGCTTTCCGACCCACAAGTTTCTGCGGGAACTGCGGTTTCTGCTCAGTCTGCGGCATCCTAACATTGTGGCCTGTCAAGCCGTAGAGCATATGGCAACAGGTCGGCATCTGGTGATGGAATACTGCGAAGGCGGCACCCTGCGTAACCTGATGACAGAAGAGATTCGGCTCGATCTGACCCAGAGCCTGAAACTTGTGATCGATGTTCTGAAAGGACTAGCTCATGCCCACGATCGCGGCATTGTCCATTGTGATATCAAGCCTGAAAACATTCTACTGTCGGTGCAGCCAGACGGCTGGATTGCAAAAATTTCGGATTTTGGCATTGCTCGCCTCACCCAAGAAGTAGAAGATCGCGAGACTAGCAACACCGGATCGCCTGCCTATATGGCTCCAGAGCGGTTTTACGGCGAATATTCCCACACCTCTGATCTCTACTCTGTAGGGGTGCTGATGTTTGAGCTGGCAGCCGGACACAGACCTTTTTCTGGCACTCCAGTCGAACTGATGTCGGCTCATTTGAACCAGCCCGTCAAGATGCCTGAAGCCATTCCGGCAACCTGGCAGCCCATCATTCTGACGGCGCTGCAAAAGCTCTCAGCCCGTCGCTTTAAGTCTGCAAGCGAGATGCTGGAAGCACTGCAAGCGATCGCCTCTTCTTCGGGTATTCATGCTTCAGACGTTCATGCTTCAGACGTTAACTCCTTAGAAGCGTTGCCCCAGCCTAAACCAGCGCCTCAGCCTCTCCTCGCGCCAGCCACTGAGCCGCCAGCATGCCTCTTTCACGTTCAGCAAAAGCAAACGATAGACCAACCCATTGCTGCGCTTGCCGTGATGAAAAATTCGCTCTATCGAGTCATGACCGATCGCGTTATTTGCGATCGCTACAGCGCCTCTCTGCTTTCGCCCCTGAAGGATCTGCGTTTTGCCCTGCCCGAAGCCTGTAGCCATATCTTGCTTCAGGAGCCTGTAGAATCACTGTCGTTGCGATCGCCGGGCTGCTTTGTGGTTGCGGGGCGATCGGTTTATCTCATGCCTGTGCCCGATCAAGATGAGCACCTGTTGAGGCCCATTCAAGCTAGAGTCCCGGCTGGTGTGACTGCTATTTCTCCGGGGGGAGATTGGCTGGCCAGCGTAGTTTCTACGGCTCAAGGGGAATATGCCCTGTCCTTTGCCCGACTATCGAAGCGATCGATGCGATTGGCAACGGCACCTGCCGAGGTGTTTTTCAAAAAAAGGCTGCCTGTGCGGCCTCAGCTCTTTGCTTTGGACAACAAGCATGTGGCGATCGCCATGCAAGTTTCTATGGGTGAATCGGCATCAGTTCCTAGCTCACTCGATGCCAAAGGTGCTCAAACCCTGATCAAAATATTTACGCGTCGGGGCACCTATGTCGCTTCGTTACTCCTTCCCTTCGCTATGGCTGAGGCGATCGTCACCCAAAAGCCGTATCAGCTCTTGGCAATCGATCGTCAGCATCCTCAAGCTATTGGGATTATTGATCTAAAGCCGTATCGCATCCGGCGATTTGCCATCAGCATTACGCCAACATTTCTGGCAGCAACAGACTGGGGCTACATTTTGGCAAATTCTGCTGGGCAGATCGTTCTCCTAGACTTTGAAGGGCGGCAGTTGGGACAAATTACGGTTCCTGAGACGATTACAGCGATCGCCCCTTTTGAACAGCGCGGCTTGCTCGTAGCCACTTGGACAGGTCCGCAGGGCAGCCTTTATAGTCTGGATTTGAATGAAATCGGGGCAGATCTACTGTTCTAGCAGCTTGTGGCCAATGCCTAACTCAGATCCACGCCCAAGAACCGATCGAGGAAGCGCGATCGCCAGAGAAATCGCTGAATCAGGCACCACTCCAAGGCCACTAATCCGATAAAGAAATAGTTGACCGTCCCCAGAGGATACAACTCGAAAAAGCGGCGCAGCGGCGGAATAGAGACAATCAGCAAATAAACGGCCAGCAACGTTAGCGAGACGATCGTGTAGCGCCAGTCGCCACTGAGAGGTTCGCCCCCTACCCAAGCTGTGGTGGGCGGCTTCAGGAAAGGAATCAACAACAGCTCGCCCATCACCAAGATCGTCACCAGGGCGCTACGGGGGATGGCGTGATCAATTTGCGCTGGATCGAGTCCAGGCGGCAGCTCCAGCACAGCCACCACCAGATAAAACAGATAGACCAACAGCGACACAACGGTGAGCGACAGCGTTGAGGGAATAATGAAATGCAGCATCGATCGCAGCATGGTGCGGCGTGGCATCACCCCTGGCTTGGCCCAGATGGGAATACACATGGTAGGAAAACCTACGCCAATCAGCGCAACGATCGCACTTTGCTTGTTTTGCAGAGGAAAGTTATCTGTGACGATCGCCGTAGCGAAGATCAGCAGCGTCACGCAAATCGTCCGCACGAGAAACAGCTTCAGCACATCCTGAATGCCGTTGCGAATCCGCTGTCCTTCGAGAAAAGCTCGCGGCAATGCCCCAAAGGAATCCTTGAGCAGCACTATATCTGCAACGCCTCTAGTTGCCTTACTGCCGCTTTCCATAGCGATCGCCAAGTTGGCCTGCTTGAGCGACAACACATCGTTCACCCCATCGCCAATCATGGCGACATAGCGTCCCGATTTGCGTAGCACCGAAACGAGATGCGCCTTTTGCTCTGGCGTAATTCGCCCAAACACGGTGTTGCTAATGGCAGCCTGATTAAACTGAGCTTCGTCCATTTCCGCCAACTGCATGCCTGAGACGAGACGCACCTCCGTCAATCCGGCTTGTTTGGCTAGTGCTGCCACCGTTTGCGGATTGTCGCCAGAGATAATTTTGACCTCAATTTTGGCCTGGGCAAAGCCTTGCAGCGTTTCATAAGCTTCTGGGCGCAGCTCATCGCTGAAGCGTAAGATGCCCAAAGGTTTTAGTTCTAGCGGCAGGTAGGGTGCCTCAATCTCTTGAATGGCCGTAGGATCAGGACTATAGGCAAATAGCACGACCCGCAGCCCCTGCTCAGTTCCGGCTTGAATATAGTCCTTCAGGACAGTATCCAACAGAAGGTTGGTGGTCAGCATTTCGGGTGCCCCCAGCACATAGGTTCCACGCCGATCGCCCTGGTCAAACGCCAAAGCACTCCACTTGCGCGCCGAGGAGAAAGGAATTTCTGCCTTAGGAGCCAAGGACTGTCCGGGGCACACTTGGGCGATCGCCTGACTGGTGCGGTTGCCTGCCGTAGCGTTGGCAGCAAAGTCTCCCAAGAGCGATCGCAGTTCGGCTTCGGTCATGCCAATGGGCAATACTTCATGCAGCAGGATGTTGTTGGTGGTTAGCGTCCCGGTTTTATCAAGGCAGAGGGTATCGACATTGCTTAAGGACTCGACAGCGTTGGCTTGTTGAATCAGCACATCTTGCCCTAGCATCCGCACAGCGCCTAGCCCATAGGAGAGAGTGATAGCAATGAGCAACCCTGCGGGCACCAGTCCTGCAATGACGGCTGCCCGCTGAGCAATCTCGTTGGGCGAATAGGAGCTGCTGAGAAAACTGATGCCCACTAACACCCAGAGAAAGCAAGCAATCAGCATGAAGACGCGAATCACCAGGTTGATTTCTACCTGAAGAGGGGTGAGCGATCGCCGATAGGCTCTCGCCCCAGACACCAGCTTATAGGCGACAGTTTCGCTGCCCACCTTTTCAGCTTCGTAATAGGCCGTGCCGCTGACGCAAAAGCTACCCGAAAAAACAGGGGTACCCAACTGCTTGGGGATATGGTCAGATTCTCCTGTCAGCAGCGATTCATCCACTTCCATCCGCCCATTGCCCACCACCGAACCATCTACCAGAATTTGATCGCCGGGTTGTGCCACCAGAATATCGCCTCGGACAATTTCGCTAGGGTCGATGTTGCGCTGGGTGCCCTCGCGGATCACGGTGGCCTTGGGTCGGCTGAGCAAGGCAATGCGATCGAGCTGCCGTTTTGCCCAAATCTCCTGATAGATATTGACCAACACCCCACCAAAAATCACAATGACAACCAGAACGGCATCACCTGCTCGTCCCAGCTTGAACATGACTAAGCTGATGGCGAAGAAAATGCCGTTGATGAAGGTAAATAGATTCTCTTGAAAAATTTGGCTGTAGGAGCGACCCGTTTGCAGAATGGCGTTGTTGCCGTTGCCCGCCGATCGCTGTTGCTCTACCTCACGCTCTGACAGTCCCTGTAGCTCAGGAGCAAGGTTGATCTCTGCGGAGTGACTCATGTTCGATGCAATTGCAAATGTGACGAGGGGTTAATCTGAACGAATTTGAACAAATTTAGACGAGGTTGAGGTCGCTGTTCTCCAGCATAGCGCCTCCTTCCTCAGCCTCAAGCGTGTGTCTCAGCGAGATGGGCGATCGCTTTCAATAGATTCACTAGATTCACGCTAGATTCACAATTCCCACAAACAAGGTCAGTATTGCTGGCTCTAGCTATGAATTTTTTGGAACAATCCACACCCCCCAGAACCTGCCCAACAAGCTAGGAGATAATGAAGGATGACGCGCACCCTAGCCCTAGCCAGACCTATGCCATCTAAACTGGTTGAAATTCTCTCTGCTGACGAGGTTCGTCGTACCCTCAACCGCCTTGCGTCCCAGATCGTTGAGCGATCGGGCGATCTTTCAGAGCTAGTGCTGGTAGGCATTTACACCAGAGGGGTGCCCTTGGCGGCAATGCTGGCGAAGCAGATTGAGATTTTGGAGCAGAAAAAGGTAGCAGTGGGGTCTCTAGACATTACGTTCTACCGTGATGATCTGGATCAAATTAATTTACGAACACCCGAAAAAACAGACATGCCTTTTGATCTGTCCGGCAAAACCGTGATCCTGGTGGATGATGTCATTTTTAAGGGGCGAACCATTCGGGCAGCCCTCAATGCCGTCAACGAGTACGGCAGGCCAGAAGTGATTCGGCTGGCGGTCTTGGTCGATCGCGGCCATCGAGAGGTGCCCATTCACCCAGACTTTACGGGCAAAAAGCTACCCACCTCTAAAGATGAAACAGTTAAGGTCTATCTGCAAGAATCAGATGGGCGAGATGCCGTAGAGCTGATTCGCGCTGGTGTAGCCGAAACCTAACCCAAAGCTTTACCTTCTGCGCTCTTGCAGCTTGCGGTATACGTCGCGAATATCGACCTTGTGATGCGCCATAGCCACTAGGGTGTGATAGAGCAAATCGGCAACCTCCCCGGCGATCGCCTCGCCATCGTCATCCTTACAGGCCATCACTACTTCAGCCGATTCCTCGCCAATTTTCTTGAGGATTTTATTGTCGCCCCCTGCAAAAAGCTTGCAGGTATAAGAGTCGGGATTGGGGTGATCACGGCGATCGCAAATCACCTCAAATACCTGGGATAGGGTGTCAGATGGGGGGGCTTGAATAGAACCTTCTACTTGATGAAAGCAGCTTCGCTCTCCGGTGTGGCAGGCAATGTCGCCCTGCTGCTCAACGGAGACCAGCAGCGCATCGCTATCACAGTCGTAGCGCAAAGATTTGACATATTGCAAATGCCCAGAGGTCGCGCCTTTGTGCCAAAGCGCCGATCGCGATCGACTCCAAAACCACGTCTGTCCAGTTTCCATTGTCTTTTGCAGCGACTCACGGTTCATCCACGCCATCATCAAGACCGTACCGTCTAGATAGTCTTGGACGATCGCAGGAACAAGCCCCTGCTCGTTGTAGGCAATTTGATCCACCGGAATAGCGGCATGAGAAACAGCAGACATGGAAAAACCCTTGATGAGAGTGATCCCATTTTAGGTTTTAGATTGGCGATTTTGGATTTAATTTGGCCGATCGGTAATGCCGAGGGGTTTGTCCTGTCCAGCGCTTGAAGGCACGATAAAAAGCGCTAGGTTCAGAAAACCCCAGCAGAAATGCCACATCGTGAATAGAAGTGTCTTGATTTTGTAGATGCCGCAAGGCCAGATCGCGCCGAGTTTCATCTAGAAGCTGCTGGTAGGATGTGTTTTCAGTCTGCAATTCCCGCTGAAGCTGTCTCATACTCAGGGTTAGAGTGCGGGCGATCGCCTCAAGCGTCGGCACTTCTCCCTGAAGCTGCTGGGTGATGGCAGACACGACTTTCTCAAGATAGGGAGTTTGGCTCTGGGTGTTCAGCGTCTGGGTGTTCAGCACTGGAGCATTAAGCGCCTGAGCATTGAGCATCTGAGCGGCATGCTGCTCAAACACAGATAGCAGGTTGGCATTTGCCGATCGCACAGCCCAATCGAGACAGTCGGCGCTGAAAATAATCCGGTTGGTGGGCTGGGAAAACTGCGCTTGCGTTTGAAAAATTCGCTGATGCTCGGTCGTATCTCCAGGGCAGAGATGCTGAAACCAAACTGCCTCAGCCCGTAGAGGGTTACCCGTGAGCTGCTGCGTGGCGACCATCAGAGCCGCAAAGGTGCTTTCGATCGGGTGTCGCGGCTCATCGATGAGATAGTTTTTTAAGCCTGCTACGATCTCGCAGTCGCACTGCACCCACCCCTCAGCAACCGTATGGTGAATGGCTACACCCTGACTAAACAGCCGAGTGTATTGAGAAAGCTTTTCCAGAACCTGCCTGTAGGTCTTGCAGTTGAGCAAGACATAACCCACGATGCCGATGGCAGAAAGGTCAAAAGCTTCGCCAATGTGTAAGCCCAAATCGCGATCGCCCGTTAGCAGCACGGCTTCTCGCCACAGCGACTTCAGCACCTCTCCCGACACCTGCTGATCAGGGTTGTCTAGACAGGCCGGATCGATGTTGGCAGCTCTATAAAGGCGATCGACCTCGCTGCCCTGCATCGCCACATACTGCACGATGTCTCGCACGATCGCAATTGAGAAGGTCGCATCTTGCATAAGCCTCTCAGCACGCCCTTTGAGATTGGCGCTCTCAGTCAATTTTCTGGCGGGGCAAGTCACTGTTTACCTTAGCAGAAAGCCTTACTTTTGGACTGTTAGCGCATAAATCAAACCGCACACAGGAGGCTTTAACGATGACTGGCACCGACTCTTCCAACTCCGAAAATCTATTTTCCTCAAGTTCAAAATCTCCGCTGCTAGAACCTACAACGATCGTTAATCCAGCAACAGGCGATCGCATGACGGTTCTTCACGCTTCCCATCAAAGTCAGGGGACTTATGCCAAGTTCCGCTTTGACCTGCCTCCCGGAGCCAAAGGCAGTCCGCTGCACTACCACACCGTCATGGATGAAACCTTCACGGTATTAAAAGGCTGCCTAGAAATGGAGGTGGGACAGAAGGGCAATCGGCGCTGGCTCAAGCCCGGAGAGAGTGTGCGGGTAATGGCTGGAACGCACCATAGCTTTTGCAACAGCTCAGAGGATTGGGTCACCTTCACATCCGAAAACCTACCTTCAGCTGGGTTTGAGCGCTTCATTCGCGGACTGTATGGCTTGGCGATCGACGGCAAGGTCAACCCGGAGGGCATGCCAACGAACCTCCTGCAATTGGCGATTCTCCTCAAGCAGGCAGACACCGTTCCTGTCGGCATACCGCCGCTTCTGTTTAACGGACTGATCAACCTCTTGCTTGGGGTTGCTCAGGTGTTTCGCACTGAGCGATCGCTGCTGAAGTACTGGCAGGAGGACGCTGAGTGACAGGACTTGAGCGAGTTGACCGAGCGAGCGATACCGGACTTTTACTCGCAGCACTCACCCTTTGCAGCACGATACCCTCTGGAGAGATTTTTGATGAACCGTTTACAACTCGTCCGCTTGACTGGGCTGCTCTTAATTTCACTCGTCTTGCTGCTGAATATTCCCTACACGCTATTGATTCAGACTTTTGAATATGACGATATTCTGCGTGAATCGGTCGATCATGTCCTGACAAAATTTCACGCAGGAGGGACGCCGCTGATTCTCACCTGGTTTGCCTTTGGGCTAGCGGCACTTCTGTTTATTCCAGCCAGCCTGCTGCTGCATCAGATCCTCGATCGCCCAGATACTCCCTATTTGGCCATCGCAACCTTTATGGGTGGGCTTTCAGGCATCCTTCAGGCGATCGGACTCCTGCGCTGGGTGTTTGTGGTGCCGCTGCTGGCCAATCTCTATACTGATACGGCTTCTAGCCCTGGCACCCGTGAGGCAGTGAGTGTCGTCTTTCAGGCAGTGCATCAGTACGGAGGTGTGATTCTGGGTGAGCATTTAGGGCAGACATTGCTGGTGGGCTGGACGATCGGGGTTTGCCTCGCGATGCGATCGTCGTCTTTGTTTAAGCCTTGGCTCGTTGGGTTGGGGGGGTTGACGACACCTCTCATGCTGCTGGGGCAGAGTGAGCTACTGGCAACGGTCATTCCCGCTATGCCTGTGATTGAAACCACGCCGATCGGTTTTATCTTGTGGGAAATCTGGCTGCTGCTTCTGGGCGTTGGGCTACTGCGCATACCTCAGAAACAGCTGGCAATCTTGCCCCTCATACCCGCACGAGGCTTGCACGATTAATTGGCTATCTGACTTGAAGAGGGGTTTGAGATCTTTGAGGCTAGCAAAGGTTATGCACCCAGATCACCCTGATGGGGGAAGAGCGATCGCTTTCCCCCCGACTATTCTAAAGGTACGGTAGAACGCACAGGCTGAAAAACTTACAGACAGAACCTCATAGAAACTCAGACTCTGACACAAAGGGGCTAATACCATCGTCTATTTGTTCAGTGTTTACTGAACATTCAGAATATGATAGATTTGAGTTACAAAAGGTTACACATTCACCTGTCGTTGTCTTCCGGGAAGGGGTCTGAAATTGAATAACGATCAACCCTTTGAGCAAATGCACTTTGTTGAGGAAGTGGGTTTGATGTTTGAGCTAGTGGGGATGCCGCGCATGTCAGGGCGGATCTTTGGTTGGCTGCTGATCTCTGAACCGCCGCAGCAGTCTAACAATGCCTTGGCAGAGGTTTTACAAGCCAGCAAAGGCTCCATCAGCACCATGACCCGATTCCTCATCCAGCTGGGGCTGATCGAGCGTGTTAGCATTCCGGGCGATCGGCGTGACTATTTTCAGATTAAAGATCATGCCTGGTCGCAGTTGACCAAACAGCGGCTAGTGCAAATTGGTGCATTTCGCAAATTGGCGGAGCGGGGACTAGACCTAATGTCCGCTTATCCACCCCAACACAAGCGCCGCTTGCAGGAGATGCACGACATTCACTCCTTTTGGGAGCGAGAGCTGCCTCTGTTAGATGAGCGCTGGGAGCAAGAGCAGAACAAGCGACGTCTAGAGGGGATCTAGCGGATAAACCTGTATGGTTATCTACTGGTATCTAAAATTTGGGAACTCTTAAGTTCAGCGATCGTTATTTCAGTCCCGTCTCAATAATTTCTTGTTATTTAATGTGCACCTGGGCTTATGGCAATGCAACTTCCTTTGATTGGCAAACTTCGACAGCCGAATCCCTGGATCGTCGGGCTGATTTTGGCAGGGGTTCTGGGTGCAGGAGCCATCTCCTACACTCTAGTTCAGCAAAAAGCAGCAGTTCCCGACATTGCCACTCTGACAGTGCCTGTCAAGTCTGAGCCTTTGCAGGTTCAGATTGGTGCCAGCGGAACGGTACAGCCCATTCAGACCGTTAACCTTAGCCCCAAAAATGCGGGCATTGTAGCTGAGCTGTTTGTTGAGCAAGGCGATCGCGTCAGCAAGGGTCAGATTATAGCCCGGATGAAAAATGACGATATCGATGCCCAGTTGATGCAGTCTAGAGCCAGGATCGCGCAAGCCGAAGCCCGCCTCGCTCAGCTTAAAGCAGGCAACCGCCCTGAAGAAATTTCGCAAGCCGAAGCCAGAGTTTCTCAGGCTCAAGCCCAGGTAACTGAAGCCCAAGCCCGCCTAACTTTGGCTCAAGACAAGCAGCGTCGTAACCAAGTGCTGGTCGATGAGGGAGCCATTTCGAGCGATCGCTTTAACGAGTTCTCTAACGAAGTCGCCACAGCCAGAGCTAGCGTGCAGCAATCTCAAGCCAACCTTGCTGAGGTGCAGCGCAGTCTAGATTTGTCTAGAAACGGTAGCCGCATAGAAGAAATTGATCTCGCCCAAGCCCAGCTAGATGAAGCGATCGGCAATCTGCAATCGGTGCAGGTCACTCAAGAAGATACGCTGGTGCGTGCCCCCTTTAGCGGCACTATTACCCAGAAGTTTGCCAATGAGGGGGCGTTTGTGACCCCCACAACTTCCGCTTCTGAGGCGACTTCGGCCACTTCTACGGCGATCGTCGCGTTAGCAGAAGGGCTAGAGGTTTTGGCAGAAGTGCCAGAGGTAGATATTCAGCAGCTCCAGATAGGTCAGAGGGTTGAAATCAAAGCTGATGCTTACCCTGACCAAAAGTTTCAGGGGCGGGTGCAGCGAATCGCGCCAGAAGCAGTCGTTAAGCAAAACGTTACCTCTTTCCAGGTGCGGGTGTCGCTAGTGACCGGGCAAGAAAAACTGCTGTCGGGCATGAACGTTGATGTCACTTTTCTCGGTAAGCAACTTGACAACGCCTTAGTGATTCCGACGGTGGCGATCGTCACTCAAGAAGGACAAACGGGCGTTCTTGTACCCAACCCATCCAATCAGCCCGAATTTCGCCCCGTAACGCTGGGTGCTGCGGTGGGCAACCAGACTCAAGTGCTCGAAGGGGTGAAGCCTGGAGACAAAGTATTTACAGATATTCCGCCCAATAGCGACTGGGGCAAAAGCAAGGAGTAGGCATGGATATTCTTGAAAGCATCAATATGGCAGTCAAAACGCTGACTGCAAACAAGATGCGTAGCACGCTAACCATGCTGGGCATCATTATTGGTAACGCCTCGGTCATTATGATGGTGGGCGTGGGGCAGGGAGCACAGCGCTATGCCTCAGAGCAGTTTGAGTCTCTAGGCCCAAATGTCCTGTTTATTATTCCGGGCAGTGAAAATGCGCAGAGTCGATCGACTGAACAGCCCCGAACGCTAACCTTGGAAGATGCTGAGGCGATCGCCTCTCAGGTTCCTAGCGTCAGCGCCGTTGCCCCCCAGTTGCAAAACCAGCTATTGGTTACCTATCGCAACAAAAAGGCTACGACTTCAATCACAGGCATCACCCCTGAGTTTACTGTTGTGCGCGACTTCAATGTGGCACGAGGACGGTTCATTACCGACCTTGATGTCCAACGGAGTAACCGTGTGGTGGCTTTGGGTTCAGATCTGGCGCAAAAGCTGTTTGCGGGTTCCGATCCGATCGGTCAAGAAATTCGTATCCGGAACATTAGCTTTCAGGTTGTTGCCGTCATGGAGTCCAAGGGCGCATTTTTGGGTAGCAACCAAGATGATGTGGCGCTGATTCCCATTACCACCATGTCTAGCCGTCTGGTGGGTCGCACTTCTCCCTATGGCACCTCCATTAGCTTTATTAATGTCAACGCCAGAGATGAAGCCTCGATCAACGCCGCTCAGTTCCAAATCACTAATCTGCTGCGGCGGCGGCATAAAGTTGTCGATGAGAACGATTTCACCATCCGCAACCAGAAAGACGCGCTAGAGCTAGTCGGCAATGTTACCGGAGCCTTGACGCTGATGTTGGCGGCGATCGCTGGAATTTCGCTGCTGGTGGGCGGCATTGGCATCATGAACATCATGCTGGTGTCGGTACGAGAACGTACCCAGGAAATCGGCTTGAGAAAAGCCATTGGCGCAGCGCCTAACGACATCCTGACTCAGTTCATGATTGAGGCCATTATCCTATCGGCGATCGGCGGGCTAATTGGCACAACAATTGGGGTGGGTGGCATTACCCTTGTGGGAGCCGTAACGCCGCTCAAGGCAGGAGTTTCTGTGCCTGCCATTCTTTTAGCAGTGGGCGTTTCGGGCGGTATTGGCCTGTTCTTTGGCGTCTTTCCGGCACGGCAAGCGGCAAGACTCGATCCGATCGTGGCACTTCGCAGCGCTTAAGCCGTTATTTGTTTGTCCGTTTATTTCTTAAGCGGATAGCTGAGCCGTTCCCCAAAAATCTAGAGCATAAATCCTTTCTCCTTCAGGTATCCCATGCAGAAGACGATTATCCGCCTCGAACATATCTTCAAGACCTATGGCGCTGGCGATATTCAAGTCAATGCGCTGTCGGATGTCAATCTGTCTGTGGAAGCTGGGGAATATTGCTCCATCATGGGGCCTTCAGGCTCTGGCAAATCGACTGCGATGAATGTGATCGGCTGTCTCGATCGCCCCACTTCGGGCGCTTACTACCTCGATGGTCTAGATGTTTCTACCATTGAAGATGGCGAGCTAGCCAAAATTCGTAATCGCAATCTGGGCTTCGTTTTTCAGCAGTTTCATCTTTTGCCACAGCTCTCGGCTATGGAAAACGTTATGCTGCCTATGGTCTATGCCGGAGTTCCCAATGCTGAGCGGAAGGAACGCGCAGCCGAGGCGCTGACTCGGGTCGGGCTAGCCAATCGTATGGGCAATCGTCCTAACCAGCTTTCGGGTGGTCAGCAGCAACGGGTGGCGATCGCTCGTGCCATTGTCAACCGTCCGGTGGTGCTGTTGGCGGATGAGCCTACGGGGGCTTTAGACTCCCACACCACCCAAGAGGTAATGAATATCTTTGCAGAATTGAATGCCTCAGGCATTACCGTCGTCATGGTGACCCACGAGCCTGAAGTGGCAAGGCTGACGCGGCGGGTTGTTTGGTTTCGGGATGGACAAGTCGTTGAGCCAAACCTGGCACCCACGGATTTGGGTCACATGTTGGTAGCTTGAGAGAGCGATCGCTCCCTCTCGGCTTTTGCTCAGCCAGTTTTTGCACACCAAGTTTTCAAGATAGAGAGTAGAGTAAGTAGATATACACAAGCAGATCTACTCATTTGACGGAAAGGACTATGGCTAGCAGCGAAGCTCATAACTCTGGGGTGCTTTCGGAGCGCGAACTGCAAATTGTTGAATTGGTTGCTGCTGGCTTAACGAACCAGGAAATTGCTGAGAAGTTAGAAATTAGCAAGCGCACGGTTGACAACCACATCAGCAACATTTTGACCAAAACCTCAACGGGCAATCGTGTCGCTTTGGTGCGTTGGGCTTTACAGTGGGGCAAAGTTTGCATTGATGATGTCAACTGTTGTACTCTGCCAATCTTCGTAGCCGATCTGCCACCCGCCCAGTCCCTGTAACGTTCTAGAGTCTATGGATACACCGATCGCTCAAGCTTCGCACCTGCAAATCTGCTGTCCTCAGCTTCCCTATGCGGTCTACCAAGAGGTCGCCGCCCATTTGCGACAGGTAATGGGGATCACGGTAGAGCTGTTACCGCAGCAGTCCCAAACCTTCGACTACGCCCAAAGCCAAGTGGGTGGGTTACAAATTTTCTACCCGCCCGAAGTAGATTCTGCTGTTCAGCAGCGAGTCGAGCAGATTTTGGCGTATTATGGCGATCGCTATGGAGCATGGAAACCGTTAGAAGGACAGGGATAAATTGGATCAGCGCTAGGCAATAGGCTTGAGTTGCGACCCAATTCCCACAAGAAGATATGAGCGCCATTCAAGCAACACGGGGTACGCGAGATATTCTGCCTGAAGAAATTCCCTACTGGCAGCATATTGAAGCGATCGCCAGAGAGATTTTAGGCAGAGCCGCCTATCAAGAAATTCGGACTCCCATCTTTGAGCAAACCGATCTGTTTGCTAGGGGCATGGGTGAGGCCACAGATGTGGTGAGCAAGGAAATGTATAGCTTCCAGGATCGAGGGGAGCGATCGCTAACCCTACGTCCTGAAAATACTGCTGGGGTAGTGCGTGCCTTTGTTGAGCATAACTTGCAAGCTCAGGGGGGCATACAGCGGCTCTGGTATCTAGGAGCCATGTTTCGTTACGAGCGCCCCCAGGCCGGACGGCAGCGCCAGTTTCACCAGCTAGGGCTAGAGTCGTTGGGCAGTGCTGATCCCCGTGCCGATGCCGAAGTTATTGCTATCGCCAATGACTGGCTTCAGGCGATTGGCCTCAAAAATTTGCGGCTAGAGTTTAACTCTATTGGCGATCGCACCGATCGGCAGCATTACCGCGAAGCCTTGATTGCCTACCTGACTCCCCACAAAGCGGATCTTGATGCCGACTCGCAGGATCGCTTGACGCGAAATCCGCTACGCATCCTAGACAGCAAAGATCAAAATACCCAAAAGATTCTGCAAGCGGCTCCCAGCATTTTGAGCTACCTCAGCCCAGAGTCGCAAAAGCGCTTTGAGCAGGTGCAGCAGCTACTGTCAGACTTAGGGATCAGCTATCGTCTTAACGATCGTTTAGTCCGCGGACTCGACTACTACACCCACACCGTCTTTGAGATTCAGTCTGATGACTTGGGCGCACAGGCGACCGTCTGTGCCGGAGGGCGCTATGACGGGCTGATTGCAGAGCTAGGCGGTGCCGAAACCCCTGCCGTGGGGTGGGCAAGCGGCATAGAGCGACTGGTGTTACTGCTTCAGAAAATGCAGAAGCCTCCCGTAAAGGCTCTGGACTTTTATCTGGTTTCACGGGGCGATCGCGCCGAAGCCCAAGCGCTAAAGCTGGCACAAACTCTGCGGCAAACCGGATTCTCAGTCGAGCTAGACCTGAGCGGCAGCGCCTTTG
This sequence comes from Oscillatoriophycideae cyanobacterium NC_groundwater_1537_Pr4_S-0.65um_50_18, assembly GCA_016208305.1. Taxonomy (GTDB): domain Bacteria; phylum Cyanobacteriota; class Cyanobacteriia; order Elainellales; family Elainellaceae; genus Drouetiella. The sequence continues at coordinate 282,155 of JACQYI010000033.1, forward strand.
GCAAACAGTTTAAGCGAGCCGATCGCAGTGGAGCCGCCGCCTGTTTAATTTTGGGCGATGCTGAAGCCGACAGCCAGACTGTGCAGATCAAGTGGCTTGCCTCCGGACAGCAGGCTTCGCTGGCTCAGGCAGAACTCTTGGCTAATCCTGATGCTTTGCGGCAGCAAGTGCAGACGGCTCAGACTGAAGCCTGATACTTCAAGAGCTTAGGCTCGCAAATTAACTGACCTGTAGTTTTTTGGAAGTGCCTCATGCAGCGTGACTCTTCCAAAAAACTATTTGATTTTGTTTTGTCTGCGATCCTAGGTCAGCCTGTGGTCAATGGGGGAACAGGAGCCGTCATACCCTTCAGGCGGCAAAAGCTAGAATCGCTTGCCCTACGGCTAGCCACTTTGCAAACCGCCACAATGCACTCTGAATGGTTAGACACACCTAATACGATCGGATTTATGGTTTGGGGTACAATACCTCTGTGGTGTGAATAAGTAATAATGACTAGTTCAAATCAAATGCTCGATAATATAACCAACTTCCCCAGGGTGGAGACTATCGTTACCCAATCGATCGACACAGAATTGCCCAGAAAAGACTTGCCCGTTACAGAATCAGAGGCACAACCCAATAGCGCTTCACCTTCTGACTCTCACAAAACTCCTGTCTTGAAAGCAGTTAAGCTTCCCTATCAGGCTACCCATCAAGTAGAACTTTTGCATCTCCATGCTGAAATTGAAGCGCTCCTGCAACAGGTGAGAACCCTGAAACAGCAGCGCCTCTCTGAGCCTGAAGGTCTGAACTCTGAGCAAATGAATCTGAGTGAGTGCGATCGCCCGCTGCTCGCTATCCGCTAAAACACTCGATTCTTCAACCCAGCTCTCTCACCCCATGTTGAGAGAATTTTCTGGATGCCTTTTACTCAAGCAAAGCGCAACGGTAAACAAAAGGCAAAAGCAAACAAAAGGCAAAAGCAAACAAAAGAAAAAGAGAGAAACACAACGGATACTACCCGCCTTCTGCCTCTGAGCAGTTCGGCGGGTTTTTTAATTTAGTGGCAGTTTTTTTAATTTAGTTCAGACAGAACATCACAACCTCATGTTTGCCTGCTAAAACTACCTCAATTCAAAAAGTACCCATTAAGGGGGTGGGCATCTTTGTCAAACGATTGTTATCTTTTGTAATAATGAAGTGAATACAAGGCTGGTTTGGGAAATCTTTTAACTATAGCCTTGCTCACTGGCTAGATTCCGATCTAAAACCCCGCTCAGGGTGTCCGATCGGCTCAACTCGTTCCTTCTCTCAAAACTAGGAGTTCACAATGAATCAACCTATCGAGCTTAGCTTGGAGCAACAGTTCAGTCTGCGATCGTTTGAGTCCCAGGTAGAGCACATGAGCCGTGAACAGGCTCAGCATTTTCTTGTCCAGCTCTACGAACAGATGATGCTAAAGGAAACCATGTACAGACACTTCCTCAAGCATCAGTGGGGAATTGAGACTGGGTCTCAACCCACCTAGTTCATTTCGCCGCAGGAGGCGACCTCCCTCTCTTGCTTTGTTCCAAACTGGAAAGAAGCTGGGGATGCTGGGGCGCTAGCTCTGCGATTTACGCAAGAAGTGCTTTCGGAAAGTTCAAAGAGAAAATTGTAGAAAAAAGCTGTAAAGCAATCGCCTAGAGGCATCACTCCCAGAGATCCAAAGCTAGCATAGCGAGCAATCTGTGGCTGTGCGAACATTGAACGAAGCATCAACAGTGTTAGGGTTAAGATGGTTCGGCATTTTCTACGCTTGCGATATGTTTCAGCGCCCCCTTATCTGTACTGACCTCACTGATGGCTTGCAGCGCTTGGTTCACTTCATCCCAAGCCTCGCAGCCAATGGAATGCAGCAAATTACGTTTCTACATGCTGTACCCTTCTCTCAGAGGCAAACTATTCCCCAAATTGACGAGGCAAAAGCGCAAGCTGCACGCGATCGCCTCTCCAGCGCGCAAACTTCGCTTCCTGAAAACGTCAAGGTTAATATTGAGATTCAAGGCGGCAAGCCACTCGACTGCATTCTGAATGCCGTCAAAATCTATAAGCCTGATCTAATCATCTTGGGAACCTCTAGCCAAGGTGCGCTGAGCGGTCGCCTCTTTGGCAGCACCCTCTCAGAGTTAAGCAAGCGGGCAGTTGCGCCCCTGCTAATTCTCAGACCGCAATTGCTGTCAACATATACGATCGAAGAGCTAGAGTTGCGCTGTCGCCACCTCTTTCGCTACTTACTCGTTCCTTTTAACGGCAGTAAAGCCTCAAATTATTCTGTTGAAAAGATTAAGCAGCTAGCCGTCAATCGTCCTCCCGATTTTTTGCAGAAGTGTTTGCTGTATTGGGTGATTGAAGAGGGTAACTACAGTGATCTGCTAGAGTCTTGCATCACGCCAGAGATTCGCCAAAAGCTAGAGTCTGCCGAGACAGAACTTCAGTCGCTCGGCATAGAGGTCTTGAGCCAGATTGCCCAGGGAGAGTCCGTTCCCCAAACGCTAAATGTCGCTACAGAGCAAGACATTAGCGCCATCGCCTGCTCCTCCGGAAGCTTTGGCACCTTTGTGGAATGGTCAGTGCCCAGCTTTGCCAGCGAGATTTTAAAGCGAAGCTGGTATCCAGTTCTGTATTTTCCACCTCAACGAGGCTGAGGACTTTCTAGAGGATCGGTCAGTTAGAAGAACTCTGGCAAATTAGAGTTTTTAGATTAGATTTTGTGATGCGCTGAGCGCACCGCAAGAATTTACGGTGGAATTTGCCCAACCTTGACTGCAATCGGTTGTCTCTTCTGACGGGTTGATCGCTATCATTAGCCTTTGGAAGAGATAGTTAATGGTCTAGATCTGTGGATTGCTTTTGTGAAACACAACCCACATTGCCATCTGTCGTTCTGTGAAGTTGTGGAAGGAGTGTAGATGGGACGCATTTTTATTGCAGCACAGACGGGAGCTGAGGAGCAAGCGGGATCTCGATCGATCGCCGATATTGCCAGCGTCACGCGCCAAATGATCTTACTGCGAGATTTAATTACGCAAATTTTGCGATCGCGCAGCTATGACACCCTCTCAGTTCCAGATGATTTCAGCGCTTCTCAAGCCATCGATTGGATTAATCGACGGGCACAATCGGGAGACATTGCCCTGGAACTGCGATCGGCTGCCGCAGATGCGGTTAAAGACACGGCAGCCATCTTCTACATTGCTCAGAATGATCAGCGCCGAATTCAAGCTGAGCAGCTTTTGCAAGCTTATCTGCGTCGCGTCCCACAAATTGCCCACCAAGGCACAAAGCCTGACACTCAAACAGATTTTGGCAGCCTTGCCTTTTGCCGTAAAGTCGCTATTCCCTCATTGACGCTGCGGGTAGGGCAGCTTACCAATCTTGAAGACCAGTGGGTCATTCCGGCGCAGCCTCAAGATGTGGCGCTGGGTATTGCTGAGGGATTGGCAGGTTGGAGCAGCGCCATGACTGAAGCCGAACGATCTATCCATCAGAGCGTCGAATCTATCAGCATTGCGCTCAATGGTGCCTTGTATGAGGATGAAGGCATTTTGATCAGCGGCAATGCTTATGCGCCATTTGATTTAGTCGATCAGCTTGGGATTGATCTCTCAACTCACCCCACAATTCAGCCTATCGGCTATCGTAATCTCGTTTATGTCAGAGCTTTAGATTTGCAAGAGTGCAATATTGCCGTTGAATGGGACAAAGACACTGACACTCTTAAGCTGCGATCGGCGCTGACTATTCCATCGAGCCAACTCGATCGAATTATGGGACGAGGCTACGCTTCTGAAGTGCAGATGCTGATGTTTCTAAAAGGTCGCAATCCAGACGGGTTAAGCCGATTTGCCGATTTACCCAAGCTCTATCGCGAAGAAGGCCATATTGAATGGGTCAATCCTGATATTGCTTTCGCGCAAATGTGTGTAGAGACTCGCTTTCTTCAGTTTGGCAGCACCTTAAAGCCTGAGCAAAATAATTTTGCTGGCTTGGGAGGTGTGGGTACAGGCATAGAAGGGCAAAGCTTTTATGACATCCGTATTGGGGTTAGGGCACATATCCAGCACCTCAAAGCTTATGCCAGCAATGAGCCGTTGATCCAAAAACCTGTCGATCCGCGTTTTCATCTGGTGCGCCGAGGCGTTTCACCGACGATCGCCCAACTTGCGCCTCGATGGTCAGCCACACCCGGATACGCTGCAAAAATTATGGCGATCGTGCGTCAGCTCTATGAGTCTGCGGGCTTGATTTGACTGTAGCCCTCAACCTTGACTATTTTGTGGCGCGCATGCCGCACGCCACAACACTGTGCTCGGCAACTTCGATCAGGCTCATTGCTGACCTTATACGAAAAGCAGCCTCCGCATGGCTTTTCAACCTCATACACAATGGGCTTAGAGCATTCAGCTTGAAATCCTTACATGCCAGGAATGTTGAGTCCTTCGGTCAGGGCTTCCATCTTGGTTCGCATGGTTGCCGTGGATTTGACATAGGCATCCTTCATGGCGGTTGCGACCAAATCTGAGAGCACTTCAGCACCTTCTCCCAAAGCATCTGGAGAAATTGAAACGCTGCGAGGCTCTTGATTGCCGCTTAGTACAACCTTGACAAGGCCACCGCCTGCTTCGCCTTCAATCTCCATTCGTTCAAGCTCTTCCTGTAGCTGCTTGGCACCTTCTTGAACTTGCTGAGCTTTTTTGAAGGCTTCGGTCAGTTCCTTCATTTTGCCAAGACCGAAACCAAAGCCTTGTCCTTGTCCTTTTGACATAATTCCCTGCTATCTATCTGTGAGTTGAAACTAGCCTAACAATCTTAGCCCAAACCCTCTAGGAGGATGGTTGAAAATTTAACTTATGCGACGTACCTATCTTAAACCAAGCAAATTTGCCGTGTGAGCTTTGCCCATACAGCAAAAGGTCTGAGGATTTTAGCTCAGGCAAACTTCTCTTAAAGATCAGGGATTAAATAAAATCCAATAGCTTTTTGGAAGCGCGGTACTTCCAAAAAGCTATTCCAGGTTCATTAATTTACGAGCCTTAGGCAAGATGAAACTCACCGATCATCTTGACTTCTGGCTCCAAGCAGAGGGACCAGCTTTGCTCTACCCTTTGCTGGATGTGGTGAATCAATTGAAAAATGTCGTTTGCTGTTGCGCCACCACAGTTGAGGATGAAATTAGCATGTCGCTGGGCAATTTGCGCGCCCCCAATGCTGTGTCCTTTGAGTCCCGTCTGTTCAATGAGCCAACCTGCCTTATGGGAGGCTGGGTTACGGAAGACGCTGCCACAGCTAGGCAAATGGTAGGGCTGGGTCGTGCGACGGCGATCGAGATGCTCGGTTGTGGCCGCCATTAGCAGCCCTGGATCGCCGCCGGGCTGAAGTTGGAGCGTAGCCTGCGTCACCAGACGAATCGCCTCTGCCGCCGCAACGCTCGTATGGGCTTGCAGGTTGGAACTGCGATAGGTGTAATCGAGCTGATCTGGATACCAGACTTCTAGAGTGCCGTCGATCGCTAGCGTATGGGTATCTACCAAAATGTCAGCTGTACAGGCGCTATGTGCCCCCGCATTCATCACAACCGCTCCCCCTAGCGTTCCTGGAATACCAACCGCCCATTCCAGACCGCTCAAGCCATGCTCTGCGGCTTGCCAAGCCAACCGGGCGATCGGCTCTCCTGCGGCAGCTGTTACTCGCCCAGTCTCAGGGTCAAAGTGGCTGTAGCGCAAATAGCGCGTACAGACCACAAGACCCGGTATGCCGCGATCGCTAATCAACAAATTGCTACCAGCCCCCAGCAAGGTAATGGGTAATCCGCGAGTCTTAGCCCAATCAAAGCTGGCTTGTAGGTCTTCAATGCGGCGAGGCGCAACATACATTTCTGCTGGCCCGCCCACCTTAAAAGAAGTCAAGCTGGTTAAAGGCACCTGGGGCTTAATCATGCAGTTGGTTCCAGGAAGGCGGATGGGTTGAGGCTCCTGCCCCAGAGGCTGTTGTCCTAAAGACGCAAACCGGGAATGCCCGCTATCTGCTAGAGCGAGTTTGGAGTTAGAACGTCCTGAGCCAGGTGCATGAATCGTCGGAAAGTCTTTTGAAAGCGTCATGATTTTGAAGGATTGAATGCTATGCAGCGAGGATTGCGAGGATTTATGAGGTTTCTGGTCACGGAGAACCCTGAAACCTCGCCAGATGCTAGGCCGGACTCAAAGCTGAGGATTCTTCGGCTTGGCAGAACGCCATCAGCTCAGGAATGATGCGATTTAAGTTACCCGCACCTAAGAAAAGAACCAGATCACCCGGCAGCAAAGCTGCTTTCAGATAGGCTGTCACTTCTGGCAAAGTGGGTTGGTAGATCACCTGGGCATGGTGCGAGGCGATCGCCTCTGACAGAGTTTTCCCTGACACCTGACCCGTATTTGGTTCACCCGCGCTATAAATCTCTGTCGTAATCACTAAATCTGCATCTTCAAAAGATTCCGCAAATTCGCTCAAAAATGTTTGAGTACGGCTGTACCGATGGGGTTGAAAAACGGCTACAACTCGCCGCCGCTGGGTAGAAGTTTGGGAACGGAGCCGCGCTGCATTCAGCGTTACCTGGATTTCGCTTGGATGGTGGGCATAGTCGTCGATGAACAGGATTTGGTTGTATTCACCCCGACGCTCAAACCGACGCCTTGCTCCCTCAAAGGTGGCAAGAATCGGAGCAATTTGAGAGAACTCCAGCCCAAGCTGTCGTCCAACGGCAATTGCCGCCAAAGCATTGCTAAGGTTATGATTCCCTAACAATCCGAGCTGCAACTGCCCTAAGACAGTACCGCGCTCCCAAACTTGAGCGATCGTGCCATCTGATTTGTAAACAATTTTATCAACGGTATAGTCAGCTTCAGCATTTGGTTGGATGCTGTAGGTGATATGGGGCTGTAAGCAAGACTTGAGCGTCGGGCTATCAATACAGCCAATAAGCGTTTGACACTGCTGCGCAAAAGTCTGGAAGGTGGCAATCACCTCCTCTAGCGTGGCGTAGTGATCAGGGTGATCTAGCTCAATGTTGGTAATCACACCTATTTTTGCCGCCAGCTTCACCAAAGAGCCGTCCGACTCATCTGCTTCAGCAACGAGGTAAGGGCTTTGCCCAATCCGGGCATTACCTTCCCAAGCGTTGACCTCTCCCCCCACAATAATGGTTGGGTCTAGACCCGCCTGCATCAGCAAATAGCCAACCATGCTGCTGGTCGTCGTTTTGCCGTGGGTTCCGGCGATCGCAATCCCTTCATACTCCTGCATCAGGGCTGCCAGTAAATCTGACCGATGAAATATCGGGCAGCCTAGATTCAATGCTGCCCGATATTCAGCATTTTCAGCATTGATAGCCGTGGAACAAATCACCTGAGGCGTCGCTGCCGCTACTTGAGATCGTTGCGCTGGCGGCTGAGGCGGCAAAGGATCTTGTAAAAAAAGACTGTCCCCTGCGGTTTGCAAGACATCTAAATTAGCAGCGTCTTGGCTCCAAAAAATATGTGCCCCCTGCTTTTGCAGCCGCTGCGTAATATGGCTATGGCTCAAATCTGAGCCAGAAACGGGTAGTTTACGCTGGGTCAAGACATACGCGAGAGCCGACATACCGATTCCACCGATACCGATGAAATGAAATGGTCTCCCGCTGAAATCAACAGAATTCAGCATTACAGCTCCTTACACACACCACACCACACCAAATATCACGCGATATCATAGCAAGAATTGCTTTTTCTGCGATATGCTTTTTCTTCCAGATTTCTCTAGATGAGCAGAATTATCGCTCGATTAATAGAATTTGGTTCAATCAGTATCCTGGATTTGAAAGAGATTCTTTAGCATCCGTAGGAACAAAAGTAGATCTAAGTTACACCTAGATAACTCCATGCTCTATCCAGGAGATTCCTGAAACAGATAAGTAAACTTTTACGGCAGACTTATAACAACTCCATAAGGGAACAGATCGTTCAAAAGCTGCCCAAGATAAGCACTGGCAACGTTTTAAGCGGTTTTTTATTGTTTGAAAAAGCGCGCACCGCACCCCTTTCCAAACAATAAATAATCTTGTTTGAAATAGTACCCCAAGAACTTGAGCTTCATGTCTCAGGAGCATTGATGCCGTTACAGGTTGAAAAAGATTTGGGAGTATGCAAAAAAAAGCAGTTCTCGGAGGCACATTTAACCCAATTCATCTGGGGCATTTACTAATAGCAGAAACAGCCCTTAACCAGCTAGCGCTTGACCAAGTGATATGGGTGCCGACCTATCGCCCACTCTACAAATCTGCCAAGGCACTCCTAAACTTTGAAGACCGATTAGAAATGGTGAAATTGGCAATTGCCACACACCCAAGCTTTGCAGTTTCTACTGTAGAACGAAACCAACCGGATTCGGCCTATGCCGTTGACACATTTTTTAGCTTGCAGGATGCCCACTCGGCTAGCCAGTGGTATTGGATTGTAGGACTCGATGCTTTTTTAACCCTACCCCGCTGGTATCGACGGCAAGAATTATTGGCTCACTGCATCTGGCTCGTCGCGCCTCGTTTGGATACACCCTCAACAAATTTGCTGCACCTCTGTGAACAGGTTGCCCAAAAAGTGGCAGAAGAAGCGATCGAGTTGAAATGGCAAATCCTCGACATGCCCAACTTAGAAATTTCCTCTCAACTGATTCGGCAATACTGTAGCGATCGGCGTTCAATCCGCTATCTTGTTCCAGAAGTAGTGAGAGACTATATTCTCCAGAAAAATCTTTATAAAACTTAGAGATCTGGCATCTCAGCAGCGCTTAAGCTCTCATCTCCGAGCAAGGCTCAGGGTTGTCTCTCGATTAAAGCCTCAATCTAAAAAAATAATAGGCAAAAATACTTATCAGCTCAAAGCCTTGCCCTCTGAGAACTTTAGCTTCCTGAGCTCCTCTGTCTTAGCTAAAACTACGATCCCCAACTCTTGAGAGGCAAACTCCTAAACGTGTATGATTTGAGGCATTACTTAACGATCTTTTCATTTCTAGCAAGAGGGCAAGACGCGGTGACTAGAGTAGCGATCAATGGTTTTGGACGGATCGGGCGCAATTTTCTGCGGTGCTGGCTGGGACGGCAGAACAGCCAACTTGAAGTAGTGGCAATCAATGACACTTCTGACCCTAGAACCAACGCTCACCTTTTAAGATACGATTCTATGCTGGGCAAGCTTGATGCCGACATCAGCGCTGATGACAACACGATTACAGCCAATGGTCACACCATTAAATGTACGTCGGATCGCAACCCTCTCAACTTACCCTGGGGCGCTTGGGATGTTGATTTGGTCATTGAGTCTACGGGCGTGTTTATCACCAAAGAGGGGGCCTCTAAGCATTTAGAAGCAGGCGCGAAGAAAGTGCTGATCACGGCTCCTGGTAAAGGGGAAGATGGAACGTTTGTCATGGGCGTTAACCACCATGATTACGACCACAACAAGCACAACATCATCAGCAATGCCAGCTGCACCACCAACTGTCTGGCTCCGGTTGCCAAGGTTTTGCACGAGAGCTTTGGCATCATCAAAGGCACGATGACCACGACCCACAGTTACACAGGTGACCAACGGCTGCTAGATGCCAGCCACAGGGACGTGCGCCGCGCCCGTGCTGCGGCTCTTAACATCGTACCCACCACCACAGGCGCTGCCAAAGCGGTAGCTTTGGTCTTGCCTGAATTGAAAGGCAAGCTCAACGGGATCGCGCTGCGGGTGCCCACACCCAATGTCTCGATCGTAGATCTAGTGGTTCAGGTGCAAAAGCCAACCATCGTTGAGCAAGTGAATGAAGCTCTAAAGACTGCCGCTGAAGGTTCGCTGAAGGGAATTTTAGGCTACAGCGAGTTGGAACTGGTTTCTTGCGACTACAGAGGAACTGATGAGTCGTCGATCGTAGACTCTTTCTTGACCATGGTGATGGGCGGCGACATGGTGAAAGTGATTGCCTGGTATGACAATGAGTGGGGCTACAGCCAGCGAGTGGTTGATCTGGCTGAGTTAGTGGCTCAACGCTGGGCTTAAGCAAAGCTAATGCTAGAGGGTGATGGGGGAAGGGCGATCGCCCTTCCCCCCATCACCCTCTAGCTAAAACTTAGAATCGCTTGTTTTTTTAGATACCTAGCTGCTGCTTAAGCAGAAGTCTCTTGAGCCGTTTGAGGAGCTTCAAACTTGTAGCCCACGCCGCGTACTGTCTGAATCAGTGCGGGCTGTGATGTATCGATTTCGATTTTTTTCCGAATTTGCCCAATGTGGACATCCACCACTCGCTGATCGCCCACATACTCGTAGTCCCACACCTTTTGAATTAGCTCAGCTCTGCGCCAAACGCGGCCTGGGTGGCTGGCTAAAAAGTGCAGCAAATCAAATTCTAGAGCCGTAAGCGGCACGATTTCAGCGTTCAGCGTTACCTCACGCCGTACTGGATCGATCATCAGCCCATTAAAAGTGAGACATTGCTGCTCTGCCGTGGTGACAGGACGCTGGCGCTTCAGAATGGCTCCCACCCGCACCTCTAGCTCCCCTAAGCTGAAAGGCTTCGTGAGGTAGTCGTCTGCACCGAGCGCAAAGCCTCGAATCTTATCTGCTTCATCGCTACGGCTGGTCAACATCAGAACGAACACCCCAGTCCGGCTCTGCATTTCTTGACAGAGGCTATAACCTGTGGCATCGGGAAGATTCACATCCAAAATCACTAGATCTGGATTGAACTGCTCGAACATGATCAGAGCACTCTTCCCATCCTCAGCAGATTCTACCTGATAGTTCTGCTTAGAAAGAAAGCGGTGAATGAGAGTCCGAATGGCAGGATCGTCATCAACTACAAGAATTTTGGCTGGAGCCATGGCCATAACCTTAACGTTATCAAGTGAAAGTGAGTAGAGAGAAAATCGAAAATCTTAAGGGGCGAGTCTTTAAAGCTAGATAAAAAATAAGCTAGATGAAAATATGAGTGCGATCGCGCCACTTCCGCGCTATTTCAAGGTGAGTAGGGTCACGATCGGCCTATAGTCTGCATATTGCATCGTTACAGAAACAATTATTGCTCCGAACATTATCAATCCGAGTCGGCTTAAAAAATCGAAAAATTCGGTGGGCTTGCGCGTCTGAGCCTCGGCATGTCAACAAACGGCATCATCATTTCAGAAATATTCACCGCCGCCAGTCTAACAGCGGTCAGCCTAACATAAGAATAGAGGGTTGGAAGTAAGAGGCTGCCAAATCTAATCTTTACGTTGAGTCTATTTGCGAAACGCGAGTAGATGGTTACACTATTGGCTAGCAGCGCTAGCAGACCGTATAGGGTGACAACCAATGCCTCGAACCTGTTTTCGAGCGGTCTCCCTGAATGTCATTACGCCAATCATAATCGAATTATGTTGAGGGAGTCTTCCAGAGGTTGTACATGAGCGATAAAAGTTCTTATGAAAGGCTGGGTTTGAGCGAAGATGCGTCGTTTGACGAGATTCAGGAAGCAAAAAGCCGACTGATCGAGGAAGTAGGGAGCGATCGCAAACAGGTAGAGGCGATTGAAGCAGCCTATGATGCCATCCTGATGGATCGACTCCGCCTCCGTCAAGAAGGCAAGATCAAAGTGCCCGAGCGCATTCGTTTTCCTGAGCGTTTGGTAGAGCCACCTCCTGAATATACTCCAACTCCAGTTAAACAAGCTCCGGATTGGTTGCAACGATTCATTGATACCCCTAGCGGCAAAGATATCATGCTGCCTGCGGCTCTGTTTGGAGCGGCAAGTTTGCTGAGCTTAGGGGCACCTTCCCTAGCGCTAGCGCTGGGCGTTGGGTTCAGTTTCTACTTTCTCAATCGCAAAGAACGCAAATTTGGCCGAGCGTTTTTGCTGACCCTCGTTGGGCTAGTGTTGGGAATTTTGCTGGGCATACAGCTAGGGGGGCTATTGAGTGGCCTGTTTGCCGCGCAGCTAAACGGAGTTTTCTCAGTTGAGAGCTTTGCGGCGATCGTGACTTTCGTGATTTTGTGGCTAATCAGCAGCTTTCTCCGCTAGTCCGATGAGCCTTCTGGTGAGCCTTCAGGGGGTTGCCACTGATCCTGACTGCCTCGATAAAGCGCTACGAGTGCACCGATCGCGTACTTCACCAGCGTGTCACCCACCAAAATAGAGGCAATGACGGCAGGTGGAAATCCTTCAACCCCCCAGAAGGCAATTAGCGTAAATAGCAGCGTATCTAGGGGCACAGAAACGGCATTGCTGCCGGCAACGCGCACAAGCCAAGAGCGCCTGATCAAGCGCTGATAGATTTCGGTGTCTGCCGTTTCGGCCAGCACGATCGCCAGGAAGGAAGCCACAATGATCCGTATGGGTACGCCCAGCACTAGGCTCATCAGAACATTGGCACCTGCCGCAACCGCAATCGTTCGATACACAAAACGTCTACCGTACTGGTGGAGACGATCGCGCTGGGTGAAGGTGACGCCAAAAATAAAGGTTCCGACTGCCGCCTGACCGTAGAGTGGAAACGGAATAAACCAAGTAGCCGTGTAGTTTGCCCCCAGCACGGCCAGAATGTAAATGAGGCTATTGATAACCATGCGATCGCTCTAGAGAGATTTCAGACCCTCTAGTTTAGCGTCTAGGGCAACCCTTCTAGAAACCAGCTTCAGAGATCAGCCTATCTGTCATCGCTGTAAGTCTAATGAAAATCAGCAAGAGGTCTTTACTCGTCGTCGCTGGACTCTGCGTGCAGCTTGGAAAATGTTGTAGATAGACCTGCTTTGATGGCAAATCCGATTTCGCTAGAGGGGGCAGCACTAGTTGTAGAGAGGCTGCCGGAGCCGCTGGGTAAGACGGGCTGATGGCACAGCACCGTCAACACGCAAGAGCAGAGCGCTAGAACCATAAAATCTAAGTTGCCACCCGACTGAAGCCAACGCAGCAGATAGGGAGTAGCCGATGCCTGAGAAGATCGATGAGCCGATGCTAGAGACATCTGGAGAGGCGCTTGGGCAGAGGCGGTTTCAGGCACAACCCAATCGGTAGGAAACGCTGAAAATAGAGGCGGCATCGGAGGCAAGCCCTCGGCGAAGGGTTTTGGTGCTTGTCGATCGCGATAGTGTAGCGATTGTTTTTTCCTATCGTTGTTCACAGTCATACGCCTCGATTTCTAACCCTTGTCATACTTGAATGCTTGGCAACCCAAATTCTAGCCTTGTTCTTCGGCTGTTTTTCTCAACCCTAATTTATCTCTAACCCAATTTATTGTTTGCCCTACTCTATAGACTGCCCTCTGTCGATCGCGAAGTTGCAGTTTAGCCTTCGTCAATCTTGCGCCATACCAGACCTCATGCCCTTATTTCCTCATCTCCTTATTTAAGTAAACGTTGTCTCTTGCCAAATTGTTGCCGCAAGGTCTGGGTAAATTACCGAACCTCACGCCTGGGTTGCCCTCTTGCAGGAGTATAGCGGTAGACAGCAAGGACAGGGGCGTTTTGGGTAGCCTGCACCGCAACAATTTAGGCTAGAGGTTTCATCTAATAGCCCCTAACAAACAAGACTAATTTGAGATCCTTGCTCCGTTTTATAGACCTCAATCCGGGTTTGGAATGCCTCTTTGAGGTGAGGCATGTGGGTGACGGTGAGAATGCAGGCAAAATCGGATGCGATCGCATTAATAGCGCTAATCAGGCGATCGCATCCGGCCTCGTCTTGGGTACCAAACCCTTCGTCAATCACCAAAAGCTGGAGGGCAGTTCCCGATCGCTGAGCCAGCAGCCGCGCTAGCGCCAGTCGAATGGCAAAGTTGATCCGGAAGGCTTCGCCGCCTGAGTAAGTTTCATAGGGTCTTGTCCCCTGGACATCGCTAATCAAAATGTCTAGCGTATCGATCAGCTTTCCAGCATCCCGTTGAGAAGCCCCTCGACGGGCGCGCTGGGTGACAAACTGCACATGGAGTTGGTTAGCGCTCAGTCGTCCCAAAATCTGGTTGGTTTCGGCTTCGAGCTGGGGCAGCAGATTTTCAATCATCAAGGCTTGCAGGCCATTTTTACCGAAGGCTTGCGCCAGTTCTTGATGAATTCTGAGCTGGCGGCGCGTTGTCTCAAGCTGGGTGCTCAGGGTTGACTGCTGGGTTTTGAGGGCTTCGAGCTGTTGGCGCTGTTGCTGGAGGCGACCGAGGTGAGAGAGGCGATCGTCAAGCTGTTGGCGCTGTTGCTGAAGCTGCTGTTCTAAATCAATCAAGGCTGAACTGGCATTGGGGGCTTGCCGGATTTCTTGCTCTAAACGTTGGACTTGAGCCGACAGCGCCTGAAGGCTTTGCATGCGGCTAACCCAGAGTTCATGGAGTTCATGAACACGCTGCTGCACCTGGGGATAGTGCTGTTGGGCTTGCGTGAGTTCGCGATAGCGCAATTGCCAGGGTTGGGCTTGACGCAAAGACTGCCGTAGAGCCGTATGGTGTTCTAGGCTGTAGCCGATCGCCCCTAGTTGCTGAGTTAATTGCTCAATTTGCTGTTGCAGAGGCGATCGATCTAGATGAGAGAGTTGCTGTTCGAGCTGGGCGAGGGCAGATTCCAGCGCAGGCTGACGCTCGGCAATCTGCGCCTGCCGCTTCTGGGCTTGCTTGATTTCGGCCTGCTTAATTTCGGCCCAGCGCCAGCGATCGACCTGTCCCCTAGCTAGCGCATGGTCTTTATCGTCGTAGTTAAATTGGGCGAGACTCTGCTCTAAAAGCCGCAATTCTTGATGCAGTTCAGTCGCATAGTCTTGCTGATGCAGCGATCGCTCAATTTCGGCCTGCTCTGCGGCAATTTGCTGCAAGCGAGCCTGATTCTCAGTCGCGCCCTGCAACTGCTCCTGCAATTGGCCTCTGCGCTCTAGCAGAGCATTGTACTGAGCCAGCTCTTTATCTAACTCGCGATATTCCTGGCGCAAAATTTTGATTTCGCGATCGGAGGTGGTCAACTGTTCGCGGAGCACCCAAATCTGGCTCAAGGTGTCTTCATGCTCAGCCCGATGTTTTTGCAGCACAAGCTGCCAGTGGGGTTCATCCAGAGGGCGATCGCATAGCGGGCAGGGAGGATAAGCGTCGGAGGGAAGAGAGGAGGACAGCGTTACCCAAGCTTCTCCCCCAGTCGTCGGTTCGGAAATTCTTTCGGCGCGATGCTCGGCTAAGTGCTCCACCAAGTGCTCCACCAAAAGCTCGCCTGCACCCACGGGCTGCTGCTCTCGACTCACTTCCTTTTGCAACATCAAAAGCTTGTGGTCTAGCTCTGCCAGGTTGCGTTCGCAATCGCGCTGCTGTTCTTGAAGTCGCTCCAAAAAGGTGCGCCGCTCAATGCCTTTATCCCGCACTTTTTCTTGATAGCTGCGCCGCTGTTCCAGGTGCTCAATTTGTTCGGCAAGCACAAGCACAGCTTGTTGAAGCTGCGGCTGCCGCTGTTGTTGGGCTTCGAGCGATCGCCGGATGGATTGAAGCTCCTCTAGCCGAGCAGCCAGCCTCGCCTGAGCGCGATCGAGCTGGAGCTGAATCTGCTGACGACGTTGCAGCAGGGGGGTGGCCTGCATTTGCAGTTGATCTAGCTCAGCCAGTCGGGTTCTGGCTTGCCGCAATTGCTCTAACCCAGCCTCGATCTCGCTAGATTTTGAGAGGGTTTGCTGAATTTCTTGCTGCTGCTGATGCAGCGAATCTAACTGAGTCTGAACCTGCTGAAGTTGCTGAGTCAGGTGATGCGCTTGCTCAGTCTTTTGCTGCTGAAGCTGGTGGCACTGAGCTTGCACAGTTTGATGGGTCTGAAACTTAGCCGCCTGGATTTCTTCTTCCTGCTGAAGCTGCTGGAGGCGGACGTACTGAGCCGTGATGGCTGATTGATCTCGCAACAGGGATTCCAGATCTTGCTGCTGCTGCTGAGCTTTGGCAAGGTCTTGCTGCAAGCGGCGACAGTCTTGAGTGAACTGCTGCTGCTGCTGCTGCTGAAAGCCAAGCTGCTGCTGCCAGGTTTGCTGCTGCTGTTGTAAAGCCTGAAACCGCTGCTGCTGGAGGCGATCGCGATGATGCTGTTGCTGCATCTGGGCGATCGCCGTTGTTAGCTGAACTTCTTCATCGGCTAGCTGGGTCGCCTGCTCTAGCTGAGCAGCCATTCCCTCTAGGTTGCGTTCTAACAGGGTCAGTTCGGCCTTAAACTGACGGGCTTTGTCTTTGGCTTGCTCTGCCAACTCATCGTAGCGATCGAGCTTGAGCAAATCGGCCAAGATCTGTTTGCGATCGGTGGGGCGCTTCAGCATAAACTCATCGGCTCTGCCCTGGCGCAGGTAGGCGGAGTTGATGAAGGTGTCATAGTCTAGCTTCAGGTGCTGCAAGATAATCTGCTGCGTTGCCCGCACGCCCTTTTCAGTCAGCGATCGGAATCCGTCGGGGGTCTGAATCTGGAACTCTAAGGTGCTAGCTTGCCCTCGGTAGCGGCTGCGAATGATTCGATAGGTCTGCTGGCGACATTGAAAGATGAAATCAATCAGGGCTTCGGTGCTGCCCATGTGAACCACATCATCTTCGGTCAGCGCCCGACTTTCACCCCATACCGCCCAAGCGATCGCCTCTAGCAAAGAAGATTTCCCAGCCCCGTTGGCACCACAAATGCAAGCCACATGAAGCCCTCGGAAGTCTAGCGTTGCCTCCCGGTAGCTTAGAAAGTTTTTCAGCGTGAGTTGCAGCGGTATCACGGGCGTGCAGCGGTAACTTAATTTGGATAGATCTAACCTACCAGTACATTAGCTCGTTAATACACCCGAACGGTAGTATTTGCGAACTATTTTATGAGATTTTTTGAGAAATGGGTAAGAAATTAGCGATCGCACTACCGATCACGGGTCTGATTCGCTGACATTCTTGCCTAAGATCGATCGACAGCGGTTCTCAGCACCCTGCCTATAAATCGAGCGATCGGTAGTCTGCAATGATATTGAGAAAATCTTCCCGTCTGATTTTTAGCGTTTTGCGGTTGTCTCCATATCCGGTGTAAAACCACTCGCAGGCGTGATGGGCAATGGCACTATCCACAAATTTCAAGATAGGAGCCTCTGGCTCAAATCCAAAAGGGGCAATTCCCCCAACCGGAAAGCCCAGTTTTAGAACTTCTTTCTCGGTCGCAAATTTGATTTGATAGGCTCCAACTCCAAATAATTCTGCCACCTTAGCTTTATCAAATCGCTTCTCAGACTGAATCAAAATGACAACATACTGATCAATCTTTTTATTATGAAAAATTACTGTTTTAATCATGCAGTTGGCAAAGTAACCAATCTGCTTTTTTACATCTTCCATAGACAGTACAGGATCATGTTCTAGCACTTCATAGCGGGCGTTGAAGGCGCTTAAAATTTGCTCAACGTTGAGGCGGCTATTGGCTTCGGGTTGAGGTTTTTGAGCTATCACGGTGACGTAATAGCCATTCTGCCCTTCTCGATTTTCAGCCAAGGTGCGATCGGCTGATACAAAAGAGGCGCGGGCAAATTCATTTTCGAGTAAGCTATTGGGCAAAAGCGCCATAATCATGGGATAGGTCGTGACGGTATCAATATTAAAAATCTTATTGATTTCCCCTTCTACACCTTCATCAAAAAGCTTGCAGAAAATGTTAAATCTGGTTTTAGCCGTTAGATAAACTTCTAGCGAATGATTTTCTTTATCAACCTGAGCAGCCAGGGCTGAGTCACGCCAGCTAGGCGTCACATTGAGTGTAATAGCATTGGCGTTATAGAACGAGATAAAAACATAGCCTCCTGGCTTCAGCCACTCATAAAATCGTCGCAGCATCGTTGCCGTATCTTCGATAAAGCTGCCCATACCAAAGCTGGCAACTACCAGATCACACTTGCCGTAAAACTGTTGCTCATCAATTAACTCTTCATATTCAAAATCATTAATAGCGAAATAAATATTGCGAATGTCCTGCTTGCGTTTGACTGCATTGGCCTCCTCGATCATGTTAGAAGAAAAGTCGTAGCTATAGACATCTTCAAAGTGTCGAGAAAGGACAAAGCTGTGTCGTCCGGTACCGCAACCGATATCTATAGCAATGTCCCTTTTGCCATCCATCTTGAGTTTTTTAATCAACAGATTGAGCTTGTCGCTCTCAAACTCCATCGCTTCGTAGGTCGCAATTTTAGATTTTCCGTAGAACTTGTTATAAATGGGCGCACTAATTTCTGAAAGCACTAAGTGAAACATTTTTCTTAGGCGTTTGATTAACCGTTCAGAAATAAGGTTGACCCTTAAGGAATAAATTAAGTCGCCACCTTCGATCGGGATAAAATAGCTGATAGATTTTGTTTTATTGATTTCTTCAACCGTGGGAATATCAATAAAAATTAGATCAGCCGTAATCTTTTTCAAGAGCTGAACATTTTCTGGCTGAACTTCTACGGTAGACCACAGTACAATTCGGTCAATGTTGTCCTTATATTGCAGGCGTTCGATCGAACTCTGAAGCATCCGAGAAAACTCAGTTTCCTGATAGAGATTAAAAATAATCAACATGCGATAAACCGGAGATTTAAAAATCTCTGGGAATTCCTCATAGGGTTTGTCAAACTCTAGGAGAATGCAGTTTTCTGAATCTAGCGATAACAATCCGCTAGCGCTGACAAACTGATAGGGACGAATTTCAAAAAATTTGCCAATCAAGCCTTCAACTTCAAACTTGGTCTTGATGGTTGAGACGATATGAGGAACGTTTATTTGCATCCGAGTTGCAGAAAATGGCGATCGCCAGGTGGGCCTATCTAAACCCATCATCAGAGTTGACTTGGATTTATGCAACTGACTTGCACCATATCTAGCGCATTTTTGGGATGCCAGGAGCATAACTAGCTACAGCATCTATAGCAGGTGTCCACAGCAGGCATCTGGGTGATGCTGATTGTAGCGATGAATTTTATGGTGAGACGCGAGCCTGCCCCTATAAAATTCATCGCCGGATCAAGCTGTGCTGAAATCTGTATCCGCTATCAGAGGCGATCGACTTAAACTGAGCTGAGAACTTGTTGCACCCTTTGCACTTGCCGAGGCGCATTCATCTGTTGAAATAGGGCGATCGCCTTCTGTAGGCAATTGCGGCTCTCGGCTAACTCGTTCATTTGTCGGTAGGTGAGGCCAAGCTGATAGTTGACCTCGGCCAGATCCCCTTTGGCTTCGATCCGATCGAGCAGCCGCTTGGCCGCTAAATGATTTGCGACTGCGCCTTTGAAATCCTGCCGCGATCGACAAATCATAGCCAATCCGTTGAGCGCTTCAGCTTTGACCTGCGTATAGCGGCTTTGCTCAGCGTAGTTCTTAGCCAGCTCATACATTTTCTGCGCCTGCTCTGCATCCCCAATATTGCGCAGCGTACCGCCCAAAAATAGCAGGCTGTAGCCCCGACTCCAGGCGCTATAGCCAATGGCGGTATATTCATTTAACACCCGCTCCACCAGTCTCAGCGCTTCTGAGGTGCGCCCATTCACCGACTTGAGCAGCGCAAGGCAAAACCAGCAGCCCACTGCATACATATGCCATTCAGTATTTTCGGCCTGAGCATTGGCTTGCTCAAACAGGGCTTCGGCTTCTGGCAATTCCCAAAGGCTGAGTTTGCACAAGCCAATATTGAACAATCCCTGAATCTCTAAATCTTTGAGCTGAAAGTCGATCGCCATATCTCTCGATTTTTGATGCGCCCCGATCGCAGCTTGCAGGTTGCCCGTCAGCCAATAGAGGTCACCTAAAATGTTGTAGAGCTTGCACAGGGGATATCCCGGCTGGAGGCGATCGAGAATGCGGGTAATGGCATTGATCATGCGCTGAAGCAAGCCTAAGCGATAAAACGAGATTCCTAAAGGCTCACCTTTTTGCCACTGACAGTCGCGTCCATAGAGAATGACGGCAGCCGCCGAATCCCAGTCTTCAATCTGGACATAGTGGCGATAGGCTTCGGCAGCCATCATGGCATCTTCAACCGTGGCGATCGTCGTCACACGCTCTGTCCAAAAGTCAGCCACTTTACGGTTTGTCAGATCCCACTCTTGAAAGTTTGACCGCAGTATTGCCAGCGCCTTAGCCTGAATCACCGGATGCAGTCGATATTCTTCGTTATCGACCTCTACCAAAAACAGATCCCGCAGAAACCGGACGATGCTGCGATGTTTGAGCACTGGCACATCCCAAAGCAAGCAATAGAGAACCTCTACAGGCACAGTCGCCACATCCTGAAAGCGGCAGCAGCCCATCCGGCAGAGAAGCGTATAGGCTTCGGGATAGATTTGCTGAAGACGGGTGAAATGGCTAGAAACCAAATCTTCTAGATCGGCAGTGTCTAGTAGATTGGTCTGATGATCGTGCCAAAAAGCCTCTATATCGCCACCATAGTCTACGCTGATGGCGCTAGAGAGAATGCTCATGGCTTTGGCGTTGCCGCTGTAGGCTTGGTGCATGGCGGCCAGAGCCGGAGAGTCAGTCGGCAGACTGCGGCTGCCAAAAAACTGTCGCCATGCCGTTTCATCTAGCCCTGAGAGGGTATAGGTTTGTGGGGCGATCGTCGGTTCATGCATTGGCTCTCGGCTGGTGATCAGCGTGACGCAATCCAATACCGGATCGGCCAGAACTTCCAGCAAGGCCACATAGCCTCGATGAGCTGGCAAAATCTGACCCTTGCGATCGAGGGCAGGCTCCAGGTTATCGATCAAAACTCCAACTTTGCCTAGCGGATTCATCGGGCTAGATTTGGCTTGCAGGTGCCGCCGCAACTGCTCTAGAGAGGCCGCAAAGGTTCGTCCAGCCTCTTCTTCAAAGTATTTCTGCAACCAGGCCAAAACCACCCCTTCAGCAGAGGTAATATTTTGAGTTTCCTTGGCCATCCAGCACTCCAGCACCATATCAAAGTTAGCTTGACTGAAGTACTGCTGAGCCAAGACCGTTTTGCCAATGCCACCCTCACCCAGAATTGTGATGATTTGGGCTTTTTCATCGACCAAGCGCTGGAGATCGGCGATCGCCATATCGCGTCCGACAAAACTCAAGTCGTCTTTTGCCTCTGCTTGCAGCTCTTGAGCCTCTGACACATCGGCTGGCTCTAGTTCTGCCTCGGAATCACCATAGCCAACCACCTCTTTCCAAGGCAGCTCTAAGACATCGCAGCAGGCTTGAAAGGTTTTGATGTAAATCGGCTTGCCTTGAATGAAGCGTTGCCAGGTTTCTGGGGCGATCGGCTCTACCGGATTCTGCCCCACCGGATTCGGCGATTCACGCGCCAAAAATTCGGCAATTTGTCTATCCTTACCAGATCCCTGAATGCGCGATCGCTGTTGGATCGCCTGTCGAACTTTGATCAGTCCAATATAGGAGGCAGTGAGCAAAAAAGCAGGCTCGACCAGCAGCGTAATATTTTGGATGCCAATGACATCGACTAATTCATGGGGAGAGATATCAACAGGCTGGTCACAGCGCGCAAACCAACGTGAGCCTTTGAATCGAACTCGTCCAGGTTTACCCGGCTGGATGATTTGCTCCACAATGGCCTGGCCGCTGTAATAACCCAAATTTGCCGGGAGAGGCGATCGGGGGGTGGGGACATTTGGAGAGCTGTCAGTTGTGGTAGAAGTCTGAAACGACTGAAAAACATTAGAGAAATTGAAGTTCATCGCCGACCTGCCCCTGATAAATAATCGCTGCGCTAGGAGGATTATGCTCCAAGATAGCGCTACCTCTTAATTAGATCACCAGGTTCAGCCAGATTTGTTGATTTGCTTAATGCTAAGGAGCGTGAATTCAATAACCGTAGTTCTAGTTTGACCTTGTCTAGTTTGACCTTGTAATCCCATTACGTAGAGGTTCGTCAAAGACAATCTTCATGCTGGATTTGAAGTTTCCAACGACTTTTCGACCCGTTTGATAGGTTTTATCGAAAATGGTCGTAAACACATGGAGTCTGGTGCGAGTCGTCGCCATCCGTTCTTGTGCAGTCTGGACACTTGCAAAGATGACACCCTAACACCCCTGAGAGACAAGAGGAAACAACCGATGCTCAATTGGATTGCACCTGTATTGAGATCAAAACCTCAGCCAGTTGGGGTAGTAAATATACTGTGGCCCCGATGGCTTAAATCCGCTGTACCCCACGGTACCAGGGAAAAATCGTCGCTCTCCACGACTGTTGATGAAGATGCGATCGGGGGCTCCCGTAAGCAGCTCAGACCCCTGCCGAGTGGTGCTCATAGAGATGGATGTAATGGCCAGGTTTTCTCCCGAAAGGGGATATTGGGCGATCACAGCTCTGGCGTAGTCTGGTTCATCTCCAAAATAGGAGGCGATGGAGGGGAAACCGACGTAAAGCAGATTAAATCCTTCCACCGTCGGAGGAAGACGCTCAAGACCAAACTCATCGCTATAAAACAAGGCACCTAGCGTGGGCCTCCCCGGACTAGGAACGGGAGTTGCCAGGGCTGAAGAGGCCAGAGACAGCTGGTAGGCAGTCTGCCGCCCCTGAGCTAAGACACGCAAAAAGTAGGTTCCTGGCTCTAGCGCTGCATTGATTTGTTGGCTACGACTACCGGGTCGGGCAGACTGGGCGATCGCCGTTCGGTTACGGAACAAGGTCAAGGCTACGTTTGACGCTGGGTTGCTCAAAATGGCTCTAATACTGCTTCGCCGCTGCACATTTAACCGAAAGTAGTCAAATCGATCGCGCCCACCAATGCTATCGCGCAGAATGGCATTAGGCGTAAGCGGTGTCGCCTGATTGAGCGTGTTTCCTCCCTTGTCCCTGGCCATTAATTACCTCATTGTCAAACTGTGGGTCAGATGGAGTCAGGCTTTCGAGCAGATGCCTAACTCAGCACCCTTTACCCCCGGCAACCCTATGAAACCATACCAGATTTGGTCAATCGTCGGGCAACTGCATCTGCCATTCTAAAAAGAACGGTTCATCTTCAGTTCGCGATAGATTCAAGCGCCTTTCTGCCTCGACAAGGGTCATGATTGCTTTGGACAAGTGAGGAACGTAATGGTTGATATGGAAAAGTATCTAAGCGTGAGTGAGGTCATTAATTGGCAGCACCCAGACATTATTGAACGCGCCAAACAGATTGCAGCAGGACATCCAACTTCAGAGGCGATCGCCAAAGCCTGCTTCGAGTGGGTACGAGATGAGATTTGCCATAGCTACGACCACCAAAAAAATCCTGTGACCTGCCGAGCCTCAGATGTTTTGCACTACAAAACGGGCTATTGCTTTGCCAAAAGTCATTTGTTAGCCGCCTTGTTACGAGCAAACCAGATTCCAGCCGGGTTTTGCTATCAGCGATTAAGTGTCGATGATCAAGGTGCGCCCTATAGCCTGCACGGATTTAATGCAGTTTATTTACCTCACTTAGGTTGGTATCGCATTGATGCAAGAGGCAACAAAGCAGGCGTTAATGCTCAGTTCACTCCACCGCAAGAACAGTTAGCCTACCGGGTTCGGCTGGCCGAAGAAGCAGATTTTCAAGTCATTCTGGCCGAACCGCTTCAGCTGGTCGTGGAAGCGCTGCAAACATACCGCACCTGGGATGATCTGCTTCATCATCTGCCAGATATCTCATTAGAGACTGCGGATCACTATGGCTTGGCGTAAATGGTTTGGCGTAGGGGGTTTGATGTAACAGATCGCCAGAAGCAGATCTACGACACTTCCCAGAAACCAGCCTATGGGACTGTTACTCACGGCGGTTAAAACAGAAAGATTTTTGTGGGCACACAGAGCGCGTCCACAAAAATCTTCTAAGCGTAATGGCTACGGCTACAAAAGCAGGTGAGCAAAAGCAGGTCAATGGAGCACTTTCAGCAGATGCTTAATTTTGTCGGCCTGCTGTTCGGCCAAATGCCCCGGAAAAGCCAGCTCGATCGCCAGATGACCCCGACGGGCTGAGCCAGAATCGATCGCTTTGATTTGAGCAATTAGCCGAGTGGGCGGATCGTTAGGATGCTGACTCAGCAACAGACCCACCGGAGGCTGATTTTTTGCCAATTGATCCAGGTGGGGTAGCGACTGCGCCAATTCCACTTGCAGGGCAGATGAGCTGATGTCGGTGGCAACGCCCGTATAAAACTGTCCTTCCCAGTAGACTTGGGCGGCCGCCTGAATATGCTTACGCACAGGCGGAGTTGGCGCAGGTTCCAGGCTGCGAAACACCCGAGACAACCCTGTCAGCAAAAAGCCCAGAGAAGAAAAAGGGCGATCGACTTCTGTGCGCTGTTGGCTATACCACTCTTCTACATCCGAATACAGCACCAGCACCAGGGCATCCGATTGGGCAGGGGTAAGATCGACAAAATCGATCGCTAGCAAGACCTGAGTGTCCTGCATCGGCTGCACGCGGGTAATTTTGCCGTTGACTCTGGCGCGAGTCCCCGAATCACCGATTAACTCTAGCTCTACCCAGTCAGGTAGGTTAGGCCAGCTCTCTAGCAAAACCCGCGCCCCGCTTTCGCTAACATCGAGCGTTTTGCCCTGGCAGACCGGATCAATGCTGTGAATCAACGTCGTCAACTGGCGGTGCAAACGGTGGGTGCGCCGGAGCTGCGGCTGCTCTAGCGCCACCAGCAGGGCTGTAGCCAGCAGCGCTAAGTTAAACAGCGCCCACAGGGCGTTAATGACAACGGCTTCCTGGTTTTCGGGACGCATGACCAGCCAGAAGGGCACCGCCATCAGCGAGATTACCAGCAGCGCCACCATGAGTACAGACACCCGCGACGCATTCCAATTGAAGCTGCGCTGGGTAACAGATACGCCTTTTGCCGTGACGTTGAAGGTACCCATTTTGGGATTAATCAGCGCCAACAGCGTTACCAGTCCCTCTTGAAAGGCGATCGCATATTCAAACACTTCGTTCCAAAACGAGAACCGTACTGTCTTATTAGTGATGTAGTTAGCATTCATCGCCAGAAAGATGTGCGGCAACGCGTAGGCCAGGGTTTCGATCCCTAACCCGCGCACCAGGTTAATCCCAAACACGAGGTACAGCGCTGGAGCCAGGGCATACATCAGACGGGGAAAGCCAAAGAAAAAATGGAACGTAGCGGAGAAATAGCAGAGTCGTTGGGGAAAGGTGAGGTGCAATTTGCGATTAAACAGCGGATTTTCTAGCCGCAAAATTTGCGCCATACCGCGTGCCCAGCGCACCTGCTGCCCAATATAAGAAGAGAACTGTTCGGGAGCCAGTCCGGCCACCATAATTTTGTCGTAATACACCGACTGATAGCCGCGAGAATGCAGCCGCAGCGAGGTATGACAGTCTTCCGTGACAGTCTCTACCGCAATGCCGCCCACTTCTTCCAGCGCCGATTTGCGTACTACGGCAGCGGAGCCGCAAAAGAAGGTGGCATTCCAAAAGTCATTGCCCTTCTGGATGACTTTATAGAACAGCTCGTTGTGAACTGGAACCCGTCCCTGCGTTAGCAAATTGCGCTCGAAGGGATCAGGATTATAGAACCAGTGGGGCGTTTGGACGAGAGCAACCTTGGGATTGAGAAAAAAGCCGACCGTCTGCTGAAGAAATTGTCGAGCCGGGATGTGATCACAGTCGAGAATCAGGATCAAGTCGCCCTGTGTTTGATGCAGCGCAGTGTTGATGTTGCCTGCTTTAGCGTGATCGTTATTGTCACGCACCAGCAGCGCACAGTCGAGTTCTGCACACATCTGGCTCAAAAGCTCACGACGCTCTGGAAACTTACGTCCATCATCCAGCACGTAAACCCGTTTTTTCGTCGCCGGATAATCGATCGCCATTGCCGCCATTGCTGTTTTGCGCACGATCGCCACATCCTCGTTATAGGTGGGGATGTAGATATCGACCTCAGGCCACTGCTCTAGCGGAATGTTGGCCAAACTCACCGGGTAGCGATCGCGCAGCTTCAGCGTCTGGAAGTAAGACAGCATTAGCGTGGCGATCGCATACAGCTCGGCAGCCAGCAGCAGCAGGCTAAAAAAGCCGCTAATCCAGCTGTCCAAATTGAGGGTATAGCTGACGCGATAAAACAAATAGCGCAGCGTCGTGACGATACTCAACCAGGCCAGCAGCAAATGCAGATATTCGCTGATGCCCTGCTGAGCCTGATGCTGCTCTTGGCGAATCATCAGCCAGCTCACCAGCACCAAGACGCATCCGGCGATCGCCTGTTGCCAGAGGCTCAGCGGCGTAATGATCAGCGGAATCGACATCGCCATCAGCAGCAGGATGATCCAAAACAGCTGCCATTTGCCAATCCAGGGCATGATTTGCTCGAAACGGTCAGGCAGGCGCATGACGCGCTGCAACCACCAGGGCGATCGGCCAGATTGAACAGGGGGAATGCTGGTCATTTAGGAATCTCCTGAGCTGACAACGCGGTTAATAAAGAGCTGTGACATGCTGTAGAGCAACAGCGCCAGGATCACAATGCCCAGCGGCACCAAGTACCAGTTGTCTTGCAGGAAGAGCTGAAGGCGCGTTACCCAATCTGTATTCTCTAGGCGGCGCGTGGGCGCGGCTTGCAGAAACTCCATGTTGTAAGCGCTAGAGTCATACGCCACAGGATTGGCTCGGTTACGGCTGATCAGCAGCGTGTCTCCCTCCAGTCGAGAAAATAGCGGCTCTTGACCAAACAAATCTTGCAGATCTTGTAACCCCTGATCTGTCTGACCTGTGAGCGCCAGCAGCAAGCGATCGCTGTTCCAAGGCGACACAATTTCTTTGACCATGCCTTCAGGATCAGGCAAAGCCTGCACTTGGCTACCGCCCAGCAGCCGCACAAAGCTGTCACCCAGATTAAGTCCGGCAGTTTCAAACGCTTCAGGGAAGGGGAAGCGATCGCGGGTGCCAATGCCGACTAGGTGGCTCTGGCTTTTGGCATCCGCAGGCAAATCTTTGGCGGCATAGACCTGAAGCTGAATCGCTTCTGAACGGCTGAGCCGACCCATGCGATCGCTAAAGGCAATCAGCGTCTTTAAGTCGGCAGGCTTGGGGTCATCTGGCAAGACGACGATCGTATTGGAGAGATCTTGGGGAGCCGTCACCGGAAAGCCCGTTTTGAGCAGCTTCAGATCCGGCAACTTCACCACATTGTCTCGCACCATATCAAATCGGCTATCGCTATGCAGCGTGCCCCAGAGCTGCCGATCGGCCACCAACCCGCAAGATCCGGCATTTTGGGGTTGCAAAACAAAATGCACGCCTAATCGAGAGTCGGGCTTAATCAGCCTTTCGGGCAGCTCCACGTTAAACGACTCTCGACCGCCATTGGTCGAAGTCAGCCGCTTAGCACCGATCGTGACATCGTCAAGCGTCACCTCGATCGCTGAGCTACGCGGATTCACCTGAGGGCTATAGCTATAGTTAAGCGTGGCGGTGCTGCCTCGCAAAAAGCGATCGTCGGGCAGGGCATGAAAATCAATAATGATCGGCAAGGTTTTGCTGCCATGCACCGTCACTTCTTCAAACGGTTTGCGGTTGCGCATCAGCAAATCGTTAAGCTGAAACCGTTTTGCCGTCGGCAAATAGCCCGACCAGTCGCGTGGGTTAGGCGAGGGCACCTCGGACAGGGTGGATACGGTCAAGGCTTGTCCAGCCCCAATTTCGCGATCTTTGGTCTGCACCAAAAACTGTACGGCTTTCAGTACGGCAACATTGGAGTTTCCAGTGGCCACCAGCACAGGCACACCGCTATTTTTCACCGTCGTCAGCATCAGCACCCCCACATCGTCAGGGAGCGGCGCTTTGTTGCCATCGAGAATCTGGCCATTTTTGACGGCGTAGGGCAGGGTTAGCTGGCTGAGGGCAGGCTGCTCGGTCGGCGTGCCCACAATTACCAGCTTCTCGCTGGGCTTGACCGCCGCCAAATTATTGACAAGGCGGGTATCCAGTGGCCGAAAATCGACGATGCGGGCGGCAGAAGCCTGAAAACGGGCGATCGCCGTTAGCCAGCTACTGCTCACCGTTTTGGGTTGCAGATAGCTCAACTGATTGGCATCGAGGCTGAGGTTATCTAAAAAGGGAAAGGGATAGCGGCTGAAATTAAGCTGTACGGGCTGCGGCCGATACTCAAACAAAATTTTAGAATCGGGCAAGATTTCCGTCCACAGGGTCGGATCGGCAGCATTGGTGCAGTTTTCAGAGGTCTGTTGCTCTGCCAGCATCGAAATTTCGTTGTAGTCCTGAATCAGGTTTTTCGGAATTTCAAACGTGGCTTCTGCGACCCGTGAATTGGGGCGATCGAGCTTGACGCTGCCAATGCTGGTATCGTTGACCCGCAACGTTAGGTGAGACTGCTCAGGCAGCAGCGAAGGCGAATGCTGGAATCGCACCACTGCTTTGGCAGAAGCAATCTGCCAGTTTTGCGGACGGGTAAACCCCAAACGGCTCTCGGCATAGACCCCCTCTAGCCGCAGTCGATTGCCCACCACAGGGCTGCGCGTAAACTCCAAAACATACGGCAGCAGCGGCGATCGGGCAGGGCGGGGCGACTGCGCTGCGCCAGCACGAGCGGGCGGGCGATTCTGGGCAGCCGCAGGCGCACTCCCTGACTGAGGGGCGGGTTCAGAATAGGCAGGTTCAGAATAAGCTGGTTCAGAGTAAGCAGGTTCAGAATAAGCTGGCTCTGGCTGATAAACAGGCGGAGCCGCAGGCGCAGGCGGCAAAGCCAACTCTCGAATGACCTGATTTTCCTGCCTTTGGAGGCTGCCATCTGACTGGGCGCTCAGTCGAGGGGCAAAGCCAAAGCTAATCCCGGCAACGCTGAGCAACCCAATCAAGGCATAGATCGGCCATCGCCAAGACGATCGGCGTGAAACAGAATGAGATCGATCCGCTGAAGAACTCCGATCGGCGGAGGTTCGGTGAATGAAACGGTCAGAAAACCAGTGACTCAGAAAACGCAACATAGGCTAGTGACAACGGATTGCTTAATCTTCGAGTTCTGTCTCAGGATGCAGAATTAAATTCACCACCCCAGCAGAACCCCCAGGCAAGAAACGCTTAATGAAACCCAAACAACCTAAAACCGCTCCCAAGGCGGCTGAAACCCTCGCTGCTGCAAGAAACCTTCTTCCAAAAGCTGCTGCTGACGCGCCAGATCAGGATTGGCGATCGCTGCCGACTGCTGCAAAGCCTCTAGCTGCTCAATGGCCGTCAGGCGTTTGCCTTGAGCCGCTGTCAGACTAATCAGAGCCGTTTGGGCGATCGCATTTTCTGGCTCTAGCTCTAAGGCACTGGTGTAGAGCTGGCTCGCTGAGTCGTAGCGACGCTGCTGAAAGCGCACCCCCCCCAAAGCCGATAGCGCATCAACATTTTGGGGATCTTGCTCAAGAATCGCCTGGTATGCCCGACTGGCTAAGCTCAAATTGCCCTGCGTTTGCGCCACTTCTCCTTGGACAAAATAGGCGCTGACATTGGCCGGATCATTGGCAATCAGACGATTGACATAGGCTTGCGCCTGCGCCGGGCTACGCGTTGCCAACACTTGCACATAGCGCAACTGAAGTGCCGGACTCTCCGGATTTTCCTGAAGCAGCGCCGTGTAGAGCGCTTCTCGGCGAGGATCGGCAGGCAGGGCAGCCGTCAGGCTGACCAACTCAGGCGAGGTATCCGTCAGGGTGTGGGAGGCCAGCCAGCGATCGAGCACCGCTTCGGCTTCGGCTTGCGAAATCAGCTTGGCTTGATAAGCCAGACTGGCGCGCCCTAGAAGCAGGCGATCGTCTTGGGGGTTGAGCTGCAGCAATCGATCGTAAACAGCTACCGCTTCGGGTAAGCGTCCTTGGCTCTGACGGATGCCCGCTAGCCCCTGTAATGCGCCGCTAAAAATTCCTGCATCGCTGGGCGCGCGCGAAATGATGGTTTCATAGCGCTGAACGCTAGCCTCCAGGTTGCCTTCCCGGCGATCGATTTCTGCCAGCAGCAGCAGGGTAGCCTCTTGGCTGCGCCGCCCTTCAGAGGTGGCATCATAGGCCGTCAATGCCGTCCGCGCTGCCGCCAAATCATTGCGCTGAATCTGCATTTGGGCAATGCGGAAATAGAGCAACGGCACCTCTGTATCCAGCAAGCTCTGGTAATAGGGCAGTAGCCCCGGATCGGGAGCATCTAGCCGAGTCAACGCCTGCGCAATCACCTTTTGCTGATAGGCATCGCTGGGCAAAGGCTGAAGGGCAGCCGCCAGCCGCTGCTGCAACGTTGCCCTAGAAATTTGCCCCAGGTTGCGCTCTAAAACGGCCTGCTGAATTTGCAGACTGCGATCGTCGGGCTGCTGCTGCGCCAGCTGCCGATAAATCTCTAGCGCATAGTCTTGAGTCTGTGGATAGGCGCTGAGGGAGTCGGCAATTTCCTGCCCAATGCTGACCGTTAGGTATTGTGGCGTGCGGGTGAGGATATTTTGAAACAGCGCGATCGCCAGATTGGTATAGCGGGCGCTGCTCTGAGCATCGTACCGACTCATCGCAATCAGCGATCGCGCCACAATCATGCGGGAGTCGGTACGCCCCTGCAACGGCTCTAGCGTTTGTTCGGCGCGATCGCGCTGCCCGGTCGCCGCATAGTCAATGGCCAATTCTGCGCGCGTTCGAATCGCCACGCCGTTGAGTTCTCTCAGTTGCCGGAGCTGCGGCTCTAGCACCTGCACCGCTGCGGATGGATTGCCCGTTTCCCGTAGCGATCGAGCATAGGCCGTAGCGGCATCGCCTGTGATGCGCCCCCCCGATCGCTGGTATTGGTTAAACAGATCCAGGCTGGTGTCGTAATCACCGCTATAGGCATAGACCTGGGCTGCACCCAAAACTGCCTCAGCGGGAGGATTGTTTCTCAAGACAATTTCGTAATCAGCGATCGCAGCGGCAAATTTTCCCTGGTAGCCGTACAGCAAAGCCCGCTGCGTCAGCGCCTCGGCATCATTGGGGTCAAGGCTAATCAGCGTATCCAGGGCGGCAATGCCCCGCTCTTGCCATTGCTGACGGTAGCCGCCTAGCGTACCGACGCTCAGCAGCGCCAGTCTATTTTGGGAATCGATCGCCAGAACTGACTCGTAAGCCTGCAACGCTTCAGCATTGCGTCCGGCTCGACGATAGGCGATCGCCAGCCCCAGCCTTGCCTCAACCGAGCTGGGATATTGCCGGACGGCTGCCGTAAATTGATCGATCGCCTGGTTTACCAATCCTTCATTCAGCAGCGTATAGCCCGATCGCACTGAGTTTGGCGCTTGGGAAAACGCGGGTAGCGGAGCCAGGAGCAAGCATCCGGTCAGAAAAGCGCTGATATAGCGGTGACGATTTCGCACCCTCATGATCTGGCTCATGGCGTTCTCCTGGGTAGCAGATCAAATTCGGTGCGGACTCGGACTCCGGCAATTGTTTCTGAGAAGCCGTCTAGCGCTTGAAACGTCAGCCCCAGACGCAGATTGGGAAATGCCTCAAAGTCATAAAAGATTTCTGCTGCATCTGAAAGACCATTGCCTGCATCTCGCCGCAGCCGATCGTTTGACAGCTCTCGACCGTAGCCCAGACCCAAGCGATCGTTCAGCATAAATAGATCCAGGAACGTCAGACCAAACACATAGGTGTCACCCCCTAAATCGATTTCCTGGTTGTCGTAGCGGCCATAGCGCCCAAACAAACCCAGGCTGAGGCTAGGAATAAACAGCTCAGCATTGACCCCATAAGACTCTTCGCGATCGCCTTCTCTCAGGCCAAAGTCATTGCCCCGGCGAACCTGTCCCACCTCTCGAAAACTGGTGCCTGAGCCGCCGTCCCGCCCCGTCGCGTAAGTGCCGCGAATGATGAAGTTATCGCCTAGGCGCAAGCCCACCTCACCCGCAAAGCCATCGAGCGAGAAGTCGCTAATGCTGCGGTCGGATGAAAAAACGGCGGCTCTGGCTTCTAGGTTATCGGTGACGCTCCAGTTGAGCAGCGCTCCCGGACGCGAGCCAATGCCTGAGGCCACTAGCGCCGGATTGGTTTGAAACACCGGATTGAAAAACTGCGAAGCCCGATCTTTAGCAAAGCTGTTGCGATCGAAGTAGGAGGTCAAATCCAACTGACCGACTACAAACCGCAGATTGGGTAAACCGTCTAGCGAAGTTGCCAGATATAGCTCGTTAATGCTGACCCCATCTTCGTTATTTTCGCTAAAGCTGCCCGTAGTGATATCGATCGCGCCTCCCACCTGCACATTTCGCGTCAGAGGATAAACGCCTGAAAACCTGGCTCTCGCTGCGCTTTCACCCCCTTCATAGATATAAACACCCTGAATTCGCAGGGTTGGCGGTGTCAAAGCTGTGCGAGCCGCAGGCTGAACCAGGATAGGAGAGCTGGGAGCGGCCTGGGCAGGCGCAGCTTGAACAGGAGCAGCTTGAGCAGGAGCCAAAGGCTGCGAGGGCGGAGGCGGAAAAGGAGCCTGATAGTCAGAATTGGGAGCCGGAGTCGCGATCGGCAAAGGCGGATTAGAAATCTGCACCAGACCAAATCCTCGGTTAGGCTTGGCGATCGCCATTGGTACAGCGTTAGGTACAGCCCTGGGACTCACATTGGAAACCGCATTGGGGACTGCATGGGGAACTGCATGGGGAACCGCATTTTCAGCAGCAGATTCCTGAGCCGAACCCAGAACCCCAGGAGCGATCGCCTGAGATGGAGGACGAAAGACAAAAGATGCATTGGGATTGCAACCCGCAACACAGCTATCTGCCAGGGTCGCAAGCTCTGCCTGTGGCGTTTCTGTAGAAACGTCACCAGAAACGCTAGCCGCCTGAGAAAGGGACGCATCTTCGGCGGGGGCAAGATTGAGCGGTGCATCGGGTGAGGGCAAAGGCGATCGCGGCTCGGCGCTGAGGGCATCCAGCTTAGAGGTATCGGCGTTGAACAATTCTTCAGCCGAAACGGGTTGAGCCATCGCACTAAAGAACGCCAAACTCAGTCCCACACAGGCAGAGAGCGAGGCGGTCATCAGCCCTCTGATAAGGAAGATGAAAGAGGAGTGACAGAATACCATCAGTAAAAATACGAGGTGAACAGATAAGCAGGAACATAAAACTGAAGCACCGACTCACGCATCCTCAAAGATTGTGCTCAGTATAGACTGATGCCGCAAAATCTAGCTGGAGTATGAAAAAGCGGTGAACATGGAGCTATGTTGAACTATTTGACATTTTTCATGGGGAATTTCATGAAACAGGCGATTTTTGTTTGAATCTACAAAGAGTTTCTATGAAATTACGGAGATTGCTAGATTGGTATGAAGGAGTAATTTTGAAGCTTCATCAATTTTTTGTACTTCAATACAGCGTTGTATCCGTCAGGAGCATCCATAGATTTAGACCCTAGATTCCATTCCTCAGTCCATTCACTCGTCCATTCATGGGCACATCGCAATTTTTCAACTATGCTGCAAACCCAAATCAATGCTTTGTCAGACCTTATGAAAACCTGGAGATGGCCAAACTCCCTCAAACTTGATCTGCGTCGCTGGCTGTTGCTCAGTACAATAGTTCTATTAGGGTGCAGCAGTTGCGCGTCACTTACCAGCAGCCTGAGCAGAAGCCTGGCACAGCCGTTAGAGTTTCGGATGAACGCAGTTCAGGCGGGCGATCGCCCCGGTCTCTATCAGCTTTCAGGGCAAACCAACTTACCCGACAAAACTCAGATCACGGTTTCTGCTATTCGCTATCTTCAGAAGGCGGGGGCAGTCGATGCTACCCAGCCCGAAGCCACCAGGGTTGATCCCCAGAAGCTATCGAGCTACGCCATTCTCGATCGCCAATTTGCTCCGGTGAGGCAAGGAGCCTGGAAGACCGATCTCAACCTGTGGCAGACTGCCGATAGTCAGCTTCAGGTGGGTAGCTCCCAGGCTGACAAGCCCCAAGAGGAGTGGCAGCTGTCTTTGAAGGACACAAACCTCAAGCCCTTGCCTGAAGTTGTCTTTCTAGCCACAGTTGATCCGACTCAGCAGCCTGAAGGTCTGCAAAACCAGCTTGATCGTCTGGAGGTGGCGCAGCAGCTAGACTTGGTTCGCTTTACGCCCGACGGAGAGCAGTATTTGCAAGTCAGTCAGACGCTAGCTATTCCCTCGCCTACCGCGAAAGCGATGACCCCAGTGAGCGATCGCACCCCGCAAAAGGTTCCAGTGAGCCAACCCAACCCTGCTTCAGCCAGCGACTGGAAACAAATTTCTTTGCCGCTATCGCCCGATGAGTTCCTGCAATAGAGCCGACTGACCGCTTTGGGTGCAGCTACCGACAAAAGTTTAGGAGGCAAATTTGGAGTAAGACGCTGGATTTTCAGTTTGTTCGGTTTGAACAGTGTGCAGTTTTTCCAGTTGTGCCATGACCTGTTTGAGGTTGGTGAGCAGCTCACTAACCTGAACAGGGTTATTTAAGTTCAAGCTGGCAGCGTTGCTATCCGGCAGGCTGCTGTCAATAGAAGCACCCGATAGGATAGGTTCGGGCGATTTGGGTCTAGCAAATCCCATGAAGGCTTGGGCAGCGGGAAAAGAAGCTGCTGCTCGCACATTGGGAGCGTAAGGGGGCAAAGCCGGGGCAGAGTCAAGCGTGAAAACAGGCTGACTAATGACCACTGCTTGAGCGGTCGCAGGCGTTTCGTTAGCCCGAAACTCGTTAGCCCGAAACTCGTTAGCCCGAACCGTTGAAGCTACTGTTGAGGACTGAGACAGCAAACGGGTTTGCGCCACTGCCCCAGCAGCGCCCAACTGCGCCGATGGCCGGCTTTCGGCTTGCAAAAACCCTGCCAGCCCCAAAGCATCTAGTTTGGTCTGCGAAAACTTGAGGTACTCAAGCTGAGACTCTGTCTCAGAGAGTTGGTGGGTCAGCTTAGAAACCTTCCCCTCCATCGAGACTAGCTTCCGAGAGGACTGTTGCCAACTCAGCACTGCCAGATTTGCCACACCCGCCCCAATGCTAATGGCAGCAGTCGTGAGGAGATAGGGAACAGCAATGTCTTTTACAGAGCCAGCGAAAACAGTATCTCGTTCGAGTTCAACTGTGACAGGCTTGGCGCTAAAGGCCGCAAGCGGAAAAGTGGTGACCGAGAACAGAGCGCCTACTAATAAGGCTGAGGACACCAGATGATTTGCAAAGCTCATAAGCCAAAAAAAGGAAAGGACAGGAATGCTCAACTGATGTAGATGTCAGCTCTGATGGTGCACCTGATTCAAAGGTTGGCTGGAAACTCTGACCTAGCCGATTTTTATATTTTGAGTAGACGCTTGAACTGAAACTCTGAGCTGGAACCCTGACTGAAACCCTGATTGAAACCCTGGCTGAAATCCTAAACTGAAAAATCGCAGATATGAGCCAACTCGCCTAAACAGCACTAAAAACTTACAGAACTAAAAACTTGGGGACGAATGCTCTTAACAAGGAACTTTGTCAGACATATCGTGCAGATAATGCTTACAACAGCGGGTACGCAACCCTACGTACACTTCATAACACAATTTTTTGGGTTTGTTCAGAAATTCACCCTAAGGCAGTATAAGCACTGAGGACAAAACAGTGCTTTCTCATACAAAATTTATCATTTTTGCTATTTTGCGATCGCCAAAATTTTCCTAAGATAGTCTTAGATCTAACCGATTTCTGGCCGATTAAGGTCAAAATTCAGCTGAAAACAAAATTGCAGCTAAGACTCATCTGAAGCTTATCGAGGATCTTGCACGACCACAGCCGTACCTGTTGCCGTCACCAAGAGTAAGCTCCCGGCTTGATCTAGCGTGATCGTCCCGGTATCCACATTAATACCGATCACCGCATTTGCCCCTAGGCGCTCTGCCCGTTTTTCCAGTTCTGCTAGCGCCTCTTGTTGACCTCGTTCAAACACCCGCTCATAGCTGGCGGTGCGTCCACCAACGATATCGCGAATACCTGCAAAGAAATCTCTCAGCGCATTGGTTCCGTACACTACTTCTGCGGTGACAACACCTAGATAAGACTCGATGATGGCGCCTTGAATAACATCCGTTGTTGATAGCAGCATATACATCCCCTATAAGCTCTAGTACATCATGCGATGGTATGGGCGGCATCAGTTGTTGATAGAATCATGTACTGTTCCCACCCCTGTTCGTAAATCTCCTCAATGACACTAACACTCATGCAGTTGACCGCGAATAAAAAAAAAATATGGACGGCTAGTTTTTTTCTCATCGCAGGATTAGTGGCAACGCCACAGGTGGTTTTGGGTCAAAGCCTCGCACCGCACCTTGCCCCAAATCGCCTTGCCCAAAACCAGATCTCACAGCAAGCTCCCAAAGACGAGGAGCGCCTGAATGAGCTGCTCGACAAAGGTCGCGAACAGGTAGAAGCAGGGACGATTCCTGAGGCGATCGCCACCTATCAAGAGGCCGCGCAGTTGCAGCCTGACAACGCCAGAATTTTCTCGGCTCTCGGCTTTTTGCAAGCTCGCCAAAGTAACTTTCAGGCTGCCGTCGAAGCTTACGAAAGAGCGGTTGCCCTAGAGTCAGATAACAGCGACTTTTACTATGCTTTGGGCTTCAGCAAAGCCAACTTAGGCGACAACGCAGGCGCAGCCGATGCCTATCGCCGTGCCACCGAACTCAATCGCGGCAACACAGAAGCTTTTGTGGGACTAGGGGTTGTCCTGGCGCGGCAGGAAGACTATCCGGGGGCGATCGCAGCCTATCGGCAGGTGCTAACCAGCCGCCCTAACGATGCCCGTGTTCACGAGTTTATCGGGTTTGCCTACCTTCAAGAAGAAGACTATTCGCAGGCGCTAGAATCTCTACAAAAAGCGGCTCAGCTTGACCCAAGGCGTGCCTCTATCCAGCTGAATTTGGGGATTGCCCGACTCAACCTGGGAGATGTCGCGGGAGGGATGACTGCCTTTGAAAAAGCGGCTCAGCTTGAACCGCGCAATGGGTTGGTGCATCTTCAGCTAGGCGATATTTTTCGGGCTCAGGGCAATATTGATCAAGCGATCGCCCAATATGAGAGAGCCAACTCCGTCCAGCCCGACCTAGAGGAAGCCCATGCTGTGATTGGCGAAATTTCTCTGGAACGCGAAGACTATATCAGAGCGATCGTTGAATATCGCGAAGTCATCAAGCTCTCCCCTCAAAATGCAGGTGCTTTCTACAATTTAGGCCAAGCCTTAGAAGGACGAGGACGAGAGCAAGAGGCGATCGCAGCTTACCAGAGCGCCTATGACCTCTATCAGCAGCAAAACGATTCAGCAGGTGCTCAAAAGGCCGAAGAGGCGATCGATGACCTAGATTAATCGCCCTGCTGCCCTGCTTTACGGCTCATAGATTAAATAAAACCCAATAGTTTTTTGGGAGTGCCGCGCTCCGTGCGGCACTCCCAAAAAACTATTACAGGTTAATTAGGCAAGAGGTCAAAACAGCTAGCCTTAAAAATTGCTTGACTTTTTTCATCAAACCTTGACTTTTTTCATCAAACTCTGATATTCCCCTCAGCAAAATATCATCTCGACCCAAGCCGACTTCGATACACTACAGAGACAACATCGTTCTTAGACCCACCCTTAGAGGTCTTTGCGTTTCAGGTTAACTCTGCAATGAACTTTCTCGATCGCACCACGCAAAACCTGAAGCGAAAGCTAGATCAAAAGCTAAATACATTAAGGCGAAAGGGGTTTGATCCAACATCGCTGCAATTTCGGCTGACCTTGGGGCTGACGGCTGTTTCCCTGCTAGGGCTGAGCAGCATAGGCTCCTGGACGAGCTGGCAAATGCGGCAGATGCTGGTGGTCGATCATCAAAACTATCTCAAAACCCTCAGCGATCGTCTGCCTGCCGAGCTAGCTGCTCGCCCAGCAGATGCCATGGACAGCCAGCTTCAAGCTTTAGTTAATCAAGGGGAGTCGCCCCATCTGTGGCTGTGGGTGAAATCGGACAGCGGCAAAGTGTTGGCCACCTCTACGAACTTGGCCAGTTTTCCAGGAGATGCGGCGCTGATGCCCCAATCCATGATGCCGCTCCAGCCTGAGGTGTCTGCTGTAAACGGGCGCTATCTCATGCTGTGCAGTACGCCTTTGCGAGTCGAGGGCAAGACGATCGCACAGCTCTACCTGGCACGAGACATTACCCATGACTATGAAGTGCAAAATACGCTGGTCAACAGTTTGCGCTTCGCCACAGTGTTAGCCATTGTGTTGATCGGTACCTCGGTGGCCTACATGATTTGGCGATCGCTGCAACCGCTGCGGCAGATCGATCGGCACATGAATCAGCTCGCGATCGCCCCCAGCGAGACGGCTGGCAAATTTGCAGGCGATCGGTCGGCTCATCATTTGCAGCTTGATGACATTCCTAGCGAAATGCAGGGACTGGTGCAAGCCTTTGGCAAGCTCTCCAACCGGCTTATAGAAGCCGATGATCAGCAGCGCCAGTTTACCCACCAATTTACCAGCAGCATTTCCCATGAGATTCGCACTTCCCTGAGCCTGGTCTATGGGTATTTGCAAAGCACGCTGCGGCGCTGCAACAACCTGACCGATTCGCAGAAAGAGGCGCTAGAAGTTGCTGTCGATGAAACAGAGCGCACGATTCAACTTTTGAAAGATTTGGTCGATCTTTCCCGGATTAACAGCGATACTATGGAATTTTCCCTGGAGCCAGTTGTGCTCAATGACCTGGTCGTTATGGCTTTAGAGATGTCCAATTTATCGGGCGCTACGGTCAAGATCAAGGCAGCCGATGATTTAGTCGTGGCCCAAGCCGACTCTAGCCAGCTTGTGCGGGTTGTCAATCACCTGCTGGAAAATGCGGCACGCTACGCCAAGGATCAGCCCATCGTTATCCAGCTCAGCGAAACCTCTAATCATGCTCTGCTTCAGGTTTGCGATCGCGGCTGCGGCATTCCCCTGGCTGACCAAGCCCGTATTTTTGAACCTTTCTATCGGGTCGAGCATTCTCGATGTCGCTCGACGGGAGGCATCGGTCTGGGTTTGGCGATCGTTAAATCTCTAGTTGAGGGCATGCAGGGACAAGTCACCGTCGAGTCTCAGCCCGGCGAAGGCAGTATCTTTAGCGTTATGCTGCCGCTGGGTTGCCCAAACAGCTCGTTACCGCATCGCCTTTCTCAGCAAAACCTATGACTGCCAATATTCTCTTAGTCGAAGATGAAGTCAAACTCGCGCGGTTTATCCAGTTGGAGCTAGACAGCGAGGGCTACACCATTCATGTGGCTCATGATGGGCTAACCGGATTGACGATCGCCCGCGAAACCCCTCCCGATCTGGTGATTCTAGACTGGATGATGCCTGGAATGACGGGCATCGAGGTCTGTCGGCGGCTGCGCGCTACGGGCATCAAGGTGCCGATTATTTTGCTGACGGCAAAAGATGAAGTAAGCGATCGGGTGGCAGGCTTGGATGCTGGAGCCGATGACTATGTGGTTAAGCCCTTTAGCATTGAGGAATTGCTGGCCAGAGTGCGTGCCCACCTGCGCCGCACCCATGACGATAATCCAGATCTGTCGCAATTTGGCGATCTCAGCCTCAACCGCAGCAGCAGAGAAGTGTTTTATGGCGGCAGGGCGATTGATTTGACGGCCAAAGAATTTGATTTGCTCGATTATCTGCTGCTGCATCCCCGCCAGGTGATCACCCGCGACCAAATCCTAGAGAAGGTCTGGGGCTACGATTTCATGGGAGACTCCAACATTATTGAAGTCTATGTCCGCTATCTGCGGCTAAAGCTAGAAGAGCAGGGCGAGAAACGGCTCATTCAAACGGTACGCGGCGTCGGCTATGTCTTAAGAGATTAAATCCAGCTTTTTCTGTGGGGCGATACCTCTGCGTTGCGGACGCTCCAAAAGCAGCCACAAAAATATCCTCACCCGCATGGGGACAGCGATAAATTGGTATGATTCCTTCCAGTATCTCCGTGAGTTCATGCCCCAAAGCCAGCCTGTTCCCACCCTTCAGAACTACATTAACGGCGAGTGGTGCAACTCAATCGCCTCTGAATTTTTAGATGTGATTAATCCTGCAACGGCAGAAAGGCTGGCAAAAGTGCCGCTTTCGCCTGAGGCTGAGGTCGATCGAGCCGCGCAGGCCGCCGCCAGCGCCTTCCAGTCTTGGCGACGCACGCCGCCCACCCAACGCGTTCAGTATCTGTTTCGGCTCAAGGTGCTAATGGATGAGCATTTTGAGGATCTGTCGCGGACGGTGACGATCGAATGTGGCAAAACCCTAGACGAAGCGCGAGGGGAAATACGGCGGGCGATCGAAAATGTAGAAACGGCTTGCGGCATTCCTATGATGATGCAGGGCGCAAACCTAGAAGATATTGCTTCTGGCATTGATGAGTATATGATTCGCCAGCCTTTGGGCGTAGCTGCCGCGATCGCACCGTTCAATTTTCCGGGCATGATTCCTTTTTGGTTTATGCCCTATGCGATCGCCTGCGGCAATACCTACATCGTCAAGCCTTCTGAAAAGGTGCCCCTGACAATGCAGAAAGTGTTTCAACTGCTCGATCAGGCGGGCTTGCCCAAGGGAGTCATCAACCTCGTTAACGGCAGCAAAGCCGCCGTCGATGCCATTCTGGATCATCCGCTGATTCGCGCCATTAGCTTTGTGGGTTCCTCACCCGTCGCGAAATATGTCTACAGCCGCGCCTCGGCTCAGGGCAAGCGAGTTCAGTGCCAGGGGGGAGCCAAAAATCCGGTGATTGTGCTGCCCGATGCCGACCTAGAAATGACCACCCGGATTACAGCAGATAGCGCCTTTGGCTGTGCCGGACAGCGGTGTCTAGCGGCCTCGATCGCCATTACCGTTGGCGCAGCTCAACAGCCCTATACTGAAGCAATGGCCGAAGTTGCCGCCAATCGGGTGGTAGGCTACGGACTAGACACAGGCGTGCAAATGGGAGCCGTCATTAGCGCTCAAAGCCGTTCCCGGATAGAACAGCTCATTCAACAAGGAGCCGATGAAGGGGCAAAAATCTTGATCGACGGACGCAATCCTACCGTTGCCGGATATGAGCGAGGCCACTTTGTACGTCCTACCCTGCTGCAAAACGTCGATCCGCGCAGCCAGACGGCTCAAACTGAGATATTTGGCCCTGTGCTGAGCCTGATGCATGTAGAGACCATTGATGAAGCGATCGCCTTAGTCAATAACAGCCCTTGGGGCAATATGGCTTGCCTGTTCACCACCAGCGGTGCAGCAGCCCGCAAGTTTCGCTATGAGGCCGAGGCAGGCAACATCGGCATCAATATTGGGGTGGCTGCCCCAATGGCCTTCTTTCCCTTTAGCGGCTGGAAGGAGAGCTTCTATGGCGACTTACATGGGCAAGGCCAACATGCAATCGAGTTCTTTACCCAAACCAAAGTGGTTGTAGAGCGGTGGAGTCAGAAAGACTGGTCGCGCCAGTTCTAACTCTGCCCTGCTCAGTAGATCGCAAAGGGGTTGAGGCTGCGCGACGCGCAGCCTCAACCCCCAAAAAGCTGATCTTGAAAGGCGCTTTACGCCTTTCAACACAACATTCAAAACTAGAGGCTAGGAAATCGCTACAACAGGGTTGGCCTTGAGCGCCTCTACCAGGCTGCGAACAACCGCAACCATTGCCACTTCGCTATTGAGCTGATTGATGGCAGAGCCAACGCCAATACCTGACGCACCAGACGCGATCGCCAGAGCTGCCGTCACGCTAGACAACCCAGAAGCACACAGCACCGGAACGCTGACCCCGCGAGAAATCTCGTAGGCCGCTGCCAGGGTCGGTGCCGCCTTCTCGATTAGCCCCAGAGTGCCCCCATGCAGAGGCTGGCTGCTGGTGCCGCCCTCTGTCTGAATGATGTCAGCTCCTGCCTGCACCAGAGCCTCTGCCAACTGCACTTGCTGATCTAGCGTCAGAATGTGAGGCACCGTCACCGAAAGGGTAATTTCGGGCAGCAGCGATCGGGTTTGGCGCGTTAGCTCCAGCACTTCTGCGGCTTCAAAGCGGATGCCCTGAGCATAGAAAGCATCAAAGTTGCCAATTTCAATTAGGTCTGCACCCGCAGCCACAGCCGCAACAAATTTTTCGGGTTCTACCGCAGACACGCAGATGGGCAGTGCCGTGAGCTGCTTTGCCATGCGCACCAAGTCCGGCTGGGCGGCAATATCCACAAAGGTTGCCCCACCGCGATCGGCAGCCTTAATGACAGCAGCAACGCGATCGGCATCAAAGTTCGTCAAGCCGCTAATAACCTTGAGCGCCTGCTTGTTTTGCAAGGCAACCTGTAGAGAAGAATTAATCATCATGTATGTTTAGCTCAACAATTTAGACAGTGGAACAGTTCGGCCTACTGGGTCAATGTAGATCATTCTGCCACTGTCTGAGGATTGAGACTAGTCTGAGGATTAAGGCACAGAAGGTAAAGAGGCTGATCAGAGCCTATAGCAGGTTATTAGCAGGTCATTCTAGCCCTTAGCCAACCAGGCATCTAGACCCATCGGAGCCTGTACCTGAGCCAAAATCGATCGCAGTTCTTTTCCCTCTA
Organism: Oscillatoriophycideae cyanobacterium NC_groundwater_1537_Pr4_S-0.65um_50_18; assembly: GCA_016208305.1. Lineage (GTDB taxonomy): Bacteria > Cyanobacteriota > Cyanobacteriia > Elainellales > Elainellaceae > Drouetiella. The sequence continues at coordinate 324,684 of JACQYI010000033.1, forward strand.
ACACTTCTGTTTCTAGCAGCACTTGGGTTGCAGACTCCAACAGCGCTCGATTGAGTTGCAGCACAGCCAAGGCCATATCATGGGCTTTGTCGAGGTTTTGCTTTACCTGGCGATCGATCTCCACCGCCATCTCTGAGCTGATGGTTCGTCGCGTGCTGGTGCCCTCTAAAAACTGGGCTGAATTTTTCTCGAAGGCGACTGGGCCAAGGCTGGGACTCATGCCATATTGCGTGATCGCCCGCTCTGCCAAATCTGTTGCTTTTTGAATGTCATCGCTAGCGCCCGTAGATACTTTGCCAAAGACGATTTCCTCTGCCGATCGCCCCCCTAGCAGGGTTGCCAGTTGCCCGCGCAATTCATCTTCTAGCAGCAAGAAGCGATCGACTTCTGGCATTTGTAGGGTGTAGCCCAGTGCTCCCAGACCACGCGGCACAATGGAGATTTTTGAGACTTTGCCATTACCCGGCATCAGAGCACCTACCAGCGCATGACCCACTTCGTGATAGGCCACAGTTTGCCGCTCTAGGGGGGTCAGCACCCGCGATCGCTTTTCCAATCCGGCCACGACCCGTTCGATCGCTTCCTTGAAGTCTGCCATGAGGACAGCCTGCCGATTGTGGCGGGCAGCCATCAGCGCCGCTTCATTCACCAAGTTTGCCAAATCTGCGCCTGCAAAACCTGCAGTTTGGGTGGCGATCGCATCTAAATCGACATCTTCGCCTAAGCTCACCGGACGAGCATGTACCTGCAAAATTTCAGCTCTGCCGCTCTTATCTGGGCGATCGACCAAGACTTGGCGATCGAAGCGACCTGGACGACGCAGCGCAGGGTCAAGAATTTCTGGACGGTTGGTGGCTGCCACCACAATCACGCCGTCATTGCCGTCAAAGCCATCCATTTCTGTGAGCAGCTGGTTCAGGGTTTGCTCCCGCTCGTCATTGCCATTGAGATTATTGCCGCGAGTTTTGCCGATCGCGTCTAGTTCGTCAATAAAGATAATGCAAGGGGCTTGGCGTTTGGCTCGGTTAAACAAATCGCGCACGCGGGATGCGCCTACGCCCACGTAAAGTTCGACAAATTCTGAGCCAGACATGCTCAAGAAAGGAACGCCTGCCTCACCTGCAACGGCCTTGGCCAACAGCGTTTTTCCAGTTCCCGGAGGCCCCACCAACAGAACTCCCTTAGGAATCTTTGCCCCAATTTTGCGGTACTTCTCGCCATTGGATAAGAAGTCAACCACTTCTTGCAGTTCTTGCTTGGCTTCATCCACCCCTGCTACGTCAGCAAAGGTAGTTCCCGTTTTGCCCTGGTTATAGACGCGGGCATTGCTTTTGCCTACGCCCATACCAATACCCATGCCACCCCCCGCATTACTAAATTTCGCTAACCAGACAAAAGTGCCGACGAGCATCCCCACCGACAGCACTAAACCCATCCAACCTGCGGGGGTAGGAGCGCTGTCAGCAGGGGTGACAACATCTACGCCATGACTGCGCAAGAGGCTAGGCAAGTCTTCAGCTTGTCCGGTGGACTGTGTATTGCCAGGCTGGGTTTTGACAGGCTGAGTAGAGTAGCGCTGCGCACCAAATTCTGGCTTGAGAGTGTACTCAATCCGATCGGATTTCAGCGTGGCCTGCTGCACCTGAGAGGATTTTACCTGCTCAATGAATGTGCTGTAAGCCGACTGCTGAGGAGCTGACTGTAAAGGGGTTTCCGTCTTCATAGCAACGTTGCCTGGTGGGATGAGGAGAACGTCAGGAAGCGTGAAAAGCAAATGAATTGCTGCATTCAAACTGCCTGACTCTATTAATTCTCCTACACTCACTTAGAAAACGATGGATGAAATTACGCCACCCCTTTTAGGGACTCCCGAAGGATACAGTCTGGTGATTACGGTTATCCCATCCCGTTAATAGGGTTTACCCCCAAGAGGTTTTCTAGATAGATGTCTTTCTAGATACTCCTAAACAAAGGTGAAATCAGTAGAGGTGATGAGATTGGGTCTAACGTTGGGTAAAAACGCGATCGGATCTTTTCCGGCTTTGATTTCAGTTCCGCCGCTCTTGCCTTTAACGATCCGGAGATCGTTAAACGTCAGGCTGCCAGACAGCCCAAAGAGATCTTGACGATCTCTAAAGTCGCTGATGGTCATGCGACCTGGCCCCGTCAACAACACAAACGTGTCTCTTCCGGCTCCACCCCTTAAGGTGTCTGCCCCCGTATCGCCTCTCAAAAAGTCGTTGCCATCGGCACCCGTGAGAATGTCATCGCCTTTGCCGCCCAAGAGCGTATCGTTGCCAGGATTGCCATCTAAGCGATCGTTACCATCGCCGCCATCGAGTTGATCATTGCCCCGGTTGCCGCTGAGCTGATCGTTGTCGTTGCCCCCATACAGCTCATCATCATCTTCACCGCCCAAAAGGCGATCGGTGCCATCTTCTCCAAACAGGCGATCGATGTCATTACCGCCATCTAGGGAATCGTCACTGCTGCCGCCAAAGAGTTCATCATCGCCATTTTCGCCAAAGAGCCTGTCAGTGCCTTCGTCGCCCTTTAGTTTGTCGTTGTCATTGCCGCCATAAAGGGTGTCGTTGTCGCTGCCGCCGTTGATCTCGTCGTCGTCATCATCGCCATAAATTCGATCGCGATCGTCATCACCTCGGAGCTGATCATCCCCATCGCCCCCGTAAAGTTCATCATCGCCATCGCCCCCCCGTAGGGTATCGTCACCGTCATCGCCTCGTAGCTCATCGTCATCATCTAGGCCGCTAATCCGGTCATCGCCATCTCGCCCTCGAATATCGTCATCCGCAGAGGTTCCGGTCAAACTGTCGGGACCGCTAGTGCCTCTAATGTCCTCACCTGTGTCGGGAGAGTCATCTAGATCTCCAAATAAATCATCAAATAAATCTCGAGTTTTCATAGCTTCCATGCTCCTCAATCAAGTTTTGAATCAGTTGCGCGGTCATAGCTGTATGGATAGCGGTTAGGACGGGGACATTGTTGCAGACGCGCATCTGCAAAATGGCCTCAGCCCCATAATTACGGCTATGAAACTAGTGTCTAGTGAACCCGCAATCCGTAATTCGTCTAATATTCCCGATCGGTCTATAGACGATGGAAACTAAACACAGGTTCCCAGAATAATAGATTTCGGTCAGAGCTGACCTAAAACATTTAGCTTTGTGGATCGGTAATGGCTCCGCGCACCAAGATGATCGTTCGATCGTCATTACGGGCGATCGCCTCTGGAATATTGCCTTTGATTACCTGTCGCAACAACCCTTCCCGACTGGCTCCCAAAATAATGACATCACAGCGTTCTTTTGCCGCTAAATGCAAAATCGCTTCGGCTACCGGCTTTCCCCAGACCCATCGGGGGGCGATCGGGTGACGAATCGCGGCCTCAAGCTCTTCAGCCGTTTGCCGCAGCACTTGAGTTTCTCGCCAGGTTGGCTCCTGCTCAAACACCTGACAAACGCGAATATGCGGCGCATAACCCAGGCTGACCAGCGCAGGTAAAAGCTCCAGCGCTGCTTGGGCATTAGGCCCGCCTGCCATTGGCAAGAGCCATTGGTTAAACGTGGGGTTTTCTTTGAGCTTGACCAAAATCACTTCGCAGGCCGCTTGCCGAATGATCGTATCTACAACGCTGCCAAAAATCCGCCCAGGTGTCGTGGTTTTGCCATCCCAGCCCATCAAGACGCGATCGATATGGCGATCGTGAATGGCTTCTAGCATGGCTTGGGCAGGGTCATGAGCCACACAAATTTGCGTATGGACTGAAATCTGCCATTGCCGCCCTAGCTGCTCGGCCTGACGCAGCAGCCGCCGACCGCTCGTAGTACGCAGGGGCGTTTCGGCAGGAGATTGGCTGCGGGGAATCACCATAACATGCAGACATTCCAGCTCATATTGATGCTGATGGGCGATCGCAGCGGCAAGCTGCAACAGGGCTGGAGCCGTTTTAGGATTGCTCAGGGGCACCAGCATCCGTCCCTTGCCTGTAGCGGGCGATCGGGTTTGGTACACCCCATAGGACGGTTCTGACTGAGAGCCAAGCTGCTGCGCCCCCCCCATGACCTGATCGGCTTCTGCCCGGATAATATCGGCACGGGTAATGATGCCTAGCAGCTTTCGCCCTTCGGTAACGGGCAGGCGGCTCACCTTATGGCGGTTGAGCACGTACAGCACATGCGGTAAGGGATCGGTGGGGCTAACGGTGACAGGCTTGGGGGTCATGATGTCAGCCAGCGTCACTTCTTCCACCCCAATGGGACGGCGGCTCGTGTCGGCTAAGTCGCTCTGGGTGACGATGCCCACCAATTTGCCCTCATCCACGACAGGAAAGCCGCGATGGTGCGATCGCGAGAAAGCCTGCATCGCCTCGCTGAGAGCCATTTGACTAGAGAGCGTTTCCACCCGACGCTGCATCAGGTCAGAGGCGGTCAGGTCTGCCCAGGATTCTCCCCTCACATCTCGGTTGAGATCGATGCCGTTCCAGGCCAGCAGTCGGGTGTAGATCGAGCCGCTGGCAATGCGATCGCTTATCAGATAAGCAATCACAGAGCCAATCATCAACGGCAGCACCAGGTTAAAGTCGGTGGTAATTTCAAACACAATGACGATCGCAGTGATGGGGCCACGCGTCACGGCACTAAAAAAAGCCCCCATACCCGCTAGGGCATAGGTCGTTGTGGGACTAACACCCAGGGGAATGCCCAGAGGCAGCCCCACATATAGCTCTAGCGTCTGCGCCCCAAAGCCTACGAGATGCCCCAAAGCCGCGCCCAAAATCAGCGAGGGTGCAAACAAGCCGCCAGGTGTGCCTGCCCCATAGGCCACTAGCGTCAGCAAAAATTTAGCACCAAAGGCCAGCAGGGTCACTTGCCAGTCTGTATCGCCCATGCTGAGGGACTGCTGAAGCTCCGTGCTATCTCGAAAAGACTCAGGCAGCATCGTCACAATCAGGCCAGAGACCAAACCCGCTAAACCAATTTTCCAGGGCAGGCTCAGCTTAATGCCCCTGATCCGGTTGCGGTAGACTGCGAGGCTCAAGAAAATGCCCTGACTCAGAAGCGCCCCAAACAGTCCGGCCAGCAGCCCCAAGATCAGAAAGAAGGGGACATCCTGTAAAGAAAAATTAGTGAGGTCAGTCGTGGTGCTGAGGGTAAGGCTGAGTCCCTGTCCGCCCAGCAGCCTAGACACTACGGCTCCAATAAAAGAGGCCAGGATAGCCGTTCCCAATGTCAGATCAGAAAAGTCTTGCAGAAACTCTTCTACCACAAACAAAATTCCGGCGATCGGGGCATTAAACCCGGCTGCTAAACCCGCCGCTGCTCCGGCAGCAATGAGCTGACGACGGCACTCTGGCGAAGTGGGAATCCATTGGCTGAGCTGGGCGGCAAGGGCAGCGCCGATCTGCACCGTTGGGCCTTGCCGTCCCAAATTTAAGCCAGAGCCTAGAGCGATGATCACGCTCGCCATTTTGACGATCGCTACCCGCAAATTCAACGAAATCGGCACATTGGCCAAGACGGCTTTGACCTGGGGGATGCCGCTACCAGAAGCTTCTGGTGCAAATCGCTCAATCAACCAGCCCGACAGCGCACCTCCCACCAGCCCCATCAAAGGCAGCACTAGCCAAGCGGGATACCCAAACGACATTTGCACCCGCCAGCCGCCGAGCCAGCCGATGCCTTGCTTGAGCAAAACGGCTGCCAATCCAGAAACCAATCCAATGACGCCAGCCTCAAAAATGGCGAGATTCTTCGCCTCAATGCGCCAATGCTGAAGTTGTCTGGGAAGAACGATGCGCACTGTGTTTTTAGAGATTTTTAGAGTCTGGGGTTAGAGTCTGTAAAGTCTAGGTAGAAAACTATGGATAGAAACCTATGGGTTAAAGTGTAGGCTTCCACTGTATATAGTGAGGAATATTGAGCGCACAGTAATTTTACTGGTCAGTCCTCGCAAATAATGATCGACCTTGTAAAACTTTCTGTGCCCATGCTCAAAATCGCAAGTTGAATTACAGCGATCTCCAAAGGAGTAAACCCTATTGCGTGTAGATAAGTGGGTGAGTGGATGAGAGTGCGTGTGGCTTACGCCAGGGGAAATGGCTGTAAGATTTAGCAGTAGATAGCTTCAAAGCAAGCCTTGATTTCAGCGAGAGACAACCCTAAGTCAAATCACAAGCTTTGTCGATCGGCAATTTTGCTGAAATAAGTGATGAAGCTTTCTTGAAGTTTGGATCTTTGCTGATAAAGTTCCTATCCTAGAGGGTGACGTTGCCGAAAGTAGTAGAGGGATTAAGCAAACCTGCCGTAGATCGGTTGAGTACCCAACCCAGGATGCTAAAGCCCTGAGATCACTCTAATGTTCTTTGCTGTAGGAATTAAACCGTGAGGCGATCGTTTCAATCTAATCTGGCTAACAGCCTAACCAGCAGTTCACATCAGCCCTCCCCAGAATTTAGGGGTTCTCCAGGATTACCATTTGAGTTGAGATGGATTTTCCAGGCGGGCGGTTTTGCCGCAGCTTTGGGCGCAATTTGCTGGGTGGGGCTAGCGGCTCAGCCCGGAATGGCTCAGGCCAGTTCCACAGAAATGGCTCAATCAGAAGTTGCTCAATCAGAAGTTGCCCAGGCACAGCCGCTCAACCCCCCGTTAGACATCGGCGTAGTGCAGCGATTTGGCTCAGACAGCAAGGACGAAATTGTTCTGAAGCCAGCACCAGGAGACAGCCTGACTCTCACCTTTCAAGAGGGAGAGCAACCTCGCACCTTAACCACTACGAGCGATGTCAAGGTCGATGTGGTGATGCAGCCTGTGCCACAGCCTCAAGTGAGCGAGCGTGTGGTGCTGAGCACCCACCGCAGCTTTGAAAGCGCAGAAGACAGTGCCGATCGCTGGAAGCAGCAGGGCATTCAGGTAGAGCTAGCCCAACCCCGGCAATGGCAGGTCTGGGCAAAACGAGACATCTACAGTTCACCCCTGCTGCGGCGTTTGTTGATGCAAAATCTTCAGGCTCACGGGTCTAGAACCGCCTTCATTGACACCCAAATTCAGCGGCAGGAGCCTAAGGCAACGCTGACGGTTAACGGCAACCGCTTCCAGGAAGATGAAGTGGCGATCGCCACCAACCAGCCTGTCAGCGTCACGTTCAACCGCGAAGATTACGGCACCAAGGTCTATGGGGGTAGCCTCAAACTTCAACCCAATGCTTATGGCACTTATACGCTGGTCAATCAGGTGCCTCTAGAAACCTATTTGCGCGGCGTAGTGCCTCACGAAATTGGGCCAGGCGCGCCGACTGCCGCCATCGAGGCTCAAGCGGTTTTGGCACGCACCTATGTCTTACGAAATCTGCGCCGCTTTGCGATCGACAATTACCAGCTCTGTGCCGACACCCAATGCCAGGTCTATTGGGGACTCGCAGACGCTGATCCGGAGGCAGATCGGGCGATTGCTGCCACTCGCGGGCAAGTGTTGACCTACCAAAATGAACTGGTTGATGCGCTCTACTCTTCCACAACGGGCGGCGTTACAGCACGCTTTAGCGATGTCTGGAATGGCAGCGATCGCCCCTATCTCCAGCCTGTGGTTGACTCTGTGCAAAACATCTGGGATTTGTCAAACCGCAGCCTATCGGACGAGCAAAATTTCCGGGCGTTCATTGCCCAAAAAACTGGGTTTAACGAAGCAGGTTGGGATATGTTCCGCTGGCGCGTCGTCAGCCCTCTTGCCGACGTGTCTAGAGAGTTGCGCGCTTACCTGGAAAGCAAGCAAAATCCTTTAGCCAACTTTACTCAGGTGCAAGATATTAAGGTGCTGGAGCGATCGCCGGGTGGACGGGTGCAAAAGCTTTCCATCACCACCGATCGCGGCATTGTTGAGCTGGAAAAAGACGAGATTCTCCGGGCACTCTATGCCCCTAACAGCACGCTGTTCTATGTGGAACCCGTCTATGAACAGCCGACAGCCAAAGTCAGCCCTCAAGCCTCACCTCCTGCCGTAGCTCAGGGTGAATCTCTTGCTGCTACCACCAAAACAGCTAAGCCAACTCAGCCGATCGCGGCTGCCGTCTTAAAGGGGTTTGCTTTCACGGGCGGTGGCCTGGGGCATGGCGTGGGCATGAGTCAGACTGGCTCCTATCGGCTGGGTGAGCTGGGCTGGTCAGGCAGCCGTATTCTCAGCTTTTACTATCCCGGTACGCAGCTTCAGCCTCTGACCGATGCGATCGTTTTTTGGCAGCCTAATCCGGCCCCTACAGCGCAAGCTTGGGCAACGCCAGCCGCGAAGGCGATCGCGCCCAAGAAATCTGCTTTCCTGAAGACGGTAAAACCTGCCAAGAATTAATCTGGCATGGCTGGAAGCAAAGGTTGGGGCGCGTTTTTCTGAGCGCCTCACAAGTTTTTTTGAGCACCTCACAGATTGCGGCTCGATTAAATTTCAGCGGGCGGCACCGTAAACTCAGGCTTAAAATTTCTCTTAGGTGTGTTGATGGCAGACTTGCATCTAGGCAACATGTCAACATGCCTATGATCTTTTAGCTGAAGTCACCATGTCTTACGAACTTTTGCTCCGCAACTGCCGATTGCTCAGCCCCACAGAACCGATCGCCCAGGTTGACATTGCCATTGCTGACGGCAAGATTACAGCGATCGCCCCGCAACTGCCGACATCGGCTCTGCTTGAGCTAGATCTGAAAGGGCAACTCGTGAGTCCACCCTTTGTGGAATCTCATGTGCATTTAGATTCGGCTATGACGGCTGGAGAACCCCGCTGGAACCAGAGCGGCACTTTGTTTGAAGGCATTGAAATCTGGCGAGAGCGCAAGCAAGACTTGACATTGGAGGATGTTAAGAAACGGGCGATCGCGGCGTTGAAACAGCAGGCCATGCAGGGCGTTTTGTTTGTTCGTAGCCATGCAGATGTCAGCGAGGCCAATCTGATCGCCCTTCAAGGACTTTTGGAGGTGCGCGAAGCTGTCAAAGACTGGACGACGTTGCAAGTCGTGGCCTTTCCTCAAGACGGCATCTATGGCGGCGCGAAAAATGAGGCGCTAATGGAGGAATCCCTCAAGCTAGGTGCCGATGTGGTGGGCGGCATTCCCCACTATGAGCTGACCCGTGAAGATGGCGTGCGATCGGTGCATCAAATCTTCAAGTGGGCAGAGCAATACGATCGGCTAATTGATGTTCACTGCGATGAAATTGACGATGACAATTCTCGCTTTCTGGAGGTAATGACGGCTTGTGCCATCCGATCGGGCATGGGATCGCGCGTTTCGGCGAGCCACACAACCGCCTTCGGCTCCTACAACAATGCCTATGCCTATAAGCTGCTGGGCTTTTTGCGCCGCACCTCAATTAATTTCATCGCCAATCCCTTAATCAATATCACCCTGCAAGGGCGTACCGATACCTACCCCAAGCGTCGAGGCGTAACCCGCGTCAAGGAACTCTGGCAGCAGGGCATGAACGTCAGCCTGGGGCATGACTGTATCCAAGACTGCTGGTATTCGTTAGGGACGGGCAACATGCTGGATACCGCATCCATGCTGCTGCATGTGTCGCAAATGACGGGAGCGCAGGAAATTAACGCCTGCTATGACATGGTGACTTGGAACGGCGCTAAGACTCTACATATTGAAGATCAATATGGGATTGAAGTCGGCAAACCTGCCAATTTAATTGTTCTGGATGCGATCGATCGCTTTGATGCCATCCGCCGCCGCGCTACGGTCCGATATGTGATTTCTCAAGGCAAGCTGCTGGCCTCTACCGACCTGCCACAAATGCATTGGCAAGGAGAAGCGGTGTAGGCGGATCAGGGGTTTTTCAGCGCTTTTGGCCTAATCCAGCCTGCGATCGTCGCCCTTATGCGATCGCTACCATAAAAAGATAGGATGGGTGGAACCTTTCATCTTAGACATGCGCCCATGACGTTGACGGTTGGCGAAACCCTTCAGAACAGCAAATATCTGGTTGAGGGTGTTCTAAGTCAAAGCGACTTTGGCATCACTTACCAGGCGCAGCACGCCCTGCTGGATCAGCCTGTTTTTCTGCAAGCCCTGAATGACACAGTGCGGCAGCGCAGCGACTTTACCTCTCTGCGGCAACAGTTTATGCTATCCGTGCGATCGCTCTCTCAGCGATCAGATGCCCTGCGCGTATTGGACTGCTTTGAAGAGAATGATCTTCCCTATGTTGTGTTTCAGGCCAAAGCAGGGCAAATGCCACCCCATCTGGGCGACTGGCTGACGCTACCGCCTGAGCCTTCCACCTCAGAGGCGTTCTCTAAGGCTGATTTACCTAAAGCTGATTTACCTGAGACTAATCTATCTCAAGCTGAAGAGAAAAAAGCTCAGGAGGTTCCCATCTCTGCGGTTGCCGAACCCCAAACCCTGGGTCGTACCCCTGACAGTTCAGCCGCAAAAGTAGCGGCTGAAGCCGTTGCGCCGATCGCTTCGGTGCCAGTTCCAGAACAAATTCCAGAGCAAATTCCAGAGCAAATTCCAGAGCAAACTTGGGAAACATCTTCAGCAACCCTAGCGATCGCTCCTAAGGCACCTCAAGCGCCTGAGTTAACCCAAGAGCCTGAATTAATCCGACAGATCATGCTGCCACAAATTCAGGGCGCAGCGCACCAGGGTGCAACAGGGCGATCGCATCAGATCGTGCCCCACCAGCGGCGCAGTCCCGTACCCTTGCTGGCTGCCACGTTGGTAGGTCTAGGGTTGGGTGCAGGCGCTGGGTTTGCCTTGCGTTTTCAACCTGTAGCCGATACCCAGCGTCCCCCTAGTCTATTCGGGCGAGAACAGACCTTTCCCGCTGAAGGAGACTGGCCGATTACAGAAACCCCCAATCAATTTAGTTCAGAACCCACCGTAGAAGAGCCGCTGTACCGCACAAGACCCGCACCTGACTACTACAGCAATCCTATTCCTCAGCCTGCTTATAACTCTAGGACTGACCTGAGTAGCCCCTTGCCCGCACCCGCCGCACAGCCTGATGATGCCATTCAAGATGCTGTGGCTCCTCAGCAAGCCGATGCTGTGCCAGATCCCCTTCCCTCCAGTCAGGCGATCGATTCCGCGCCGCCGCCGCTGAATGACTTTGATTTTGCCCCCCAGCCCTCTTTTGCCCCCGCACCTGCCGAGCCAGTGCCGATCGCCCCTGACCCAGCAGAAACTGCGCCAGAGCAAGCTCCTAAGCTATTTAAATCCCCTGAAACGAGCCAATAGCGAGCATTCTGCGGCTTTTAGGCTCATGGAGCCGCTAAAAATCTACGCCTCGCTTTAGGTCAACGCCTTTTTCGGCATAGTGCTTGTGGCAGTAGACCTCTGAGTGGGCGCTCGCCAAGTCAAAATAGTCAGGCGGATTTTTGCAGCGCCCTGTAATTACAATCTCGGTGTCGCGAGGCTTGCGCAAAAGCGCCTGCACGATTGGCTCTTGGGGCAGCAACTCCAGATCGACCGTGGGGTTTAGCTCATCCAAAATAATAGTTTTGTAGAGTCCTGAGGCGATCGCCGCCTTGGCAATCTCCCAACCCCGCTCGGCCTCTACATAATCTAGCTCCTGCTGCTGCCCTCGCCAAACGATCGCATCTCGACCGCAGCGCTGGTGATCGACTAAGTTGGGGTAGCTTTGGTTGAGGGCGGCAATTGCCGCATCTTCGGTATAGCCACCGCCTCCCTTAAGCCATTGCAAAATCAGCACCCGGTGAGACTTATCTTGGCTAATGCCCTTGCCGATCGCCTGGAGGGCTTTGCCTAAAGCGCTGGTCGATTTACCTTTTCCGGCTCCTGTGTAAATCTCAATGCCTTCAATGCCATGTGCCAACGCATTGGGGCGACCTTGAGGCTTCATTTCCGAATGCAGATCGGCAATGTCGAGCAAGGGCTGAGGTGCCCCTCGTCCGGTCGCAATAATTTCTAACTCTTCCGGCTTTTGCCTCAGCGTTTTGACCACATCCTCAGCCGAGAGCAGCCCTAAGTCCAGCACAGGATTGAGTTCATCCAGCACCACTACCGAATACAAACCAGAGGCGATCGCTCCCTTGGCCACATCCCAGCCCCGCTGCGCCTCTAAGCGATCGAACTTGGTGATCTCGCCCACGCCAAAGTACTCTGCCCGCCCGGTGCGCACCTGATCGATCAAGTGGGGAAAGCCGCGTCGCAGAGCCTCGATCGCCGCATCCTCGTCATAGGTGCGTCCGGGGCCTTTGAGAAATCGTAACAATAGCACACGGGTTTGGCTTCCTGTGTTGATGCCTAACCCAATAGAGCGCAAAACCACGCCCAAAGCGGCTTGAGACTTGCCCTTGCCTACACCGTCATAGACATGGATTTGCCCTACTAATCGCTCAGTCCGATTTTGAGCCGTGCGAATACCAATGCCAGTCTTTACCATGGTTTTTACGGAGGTGTTTTCTATGGGAGATTCTGCGAGAAGCGCGGGTTGCAGGAGTCGATTTTAGCGCAAGCTGCCGTTTATCGATGATCTGAGTTTTTCCACCCTACTCTAGGGGGCAAGCACGCTATTAATAGAGCGTAAATTGCAAAAAATCCCATCTTTTATTCTATCCCTAGTGTTATATCGGATGGGCTTGACTAAAATTAGCAGGATGGCGCATTTCGTACCGCTATGTTTCCCGATTTCTTTGCCGATTCGTTTCCCAATATTGTGCCGTTGCGCGCGATCACCCTTCAGAGCCTATTTTTGCTGATGGCGATCGCCATAGAAGCGACTGTCTTACATCGACAGCTCAAAATGGCTCCTAAGCCTAGCGTTTACTATGCTGCCGTAGTCAACCTGCTCTGCGTTGTTTTGGGCTGGCTGGCGCTGTTTATTTTCCTCAATTTAGCCGATGTTTTGCCGCCGGGTATCCAGGTTCCCTTCATCAGCTTCATCTTTTTTGACCAATGGTCGAGTGAGACTGCCACACTCCTGATTGTGGGCTGCTTCATCATTTTCTTTGTCAGTATTGGGGTGAAGCTTTTGGGACTGTTTGGGCTAAGGCTCTTACTGGAATTTGACAAAAAAGAAGAGAAAAAAGAGGAGAAAAAGGCAGAGGAGTCCGCTTCAGACGAGGGCACTCCTGAGGTTAAATCCAGCTTCTTCCGAGAACTGCGCCAAGAACCTAACGTCTTTCGTTCTGAAATAACAGCCATGCTATTCGCCAATGCCTGGAGCTATAGCGCCATCCTGTTGGCTCTCGTCATTCGCCAAGCCCTCTCTATCGCCCCCTAATCGCCGTGTCTTTTTTTAACAGACTCCTCGACCACATCAAAAAGCAGTTTGATGGCGTTAAGCCCTTCTCCTGGCAGGTTGCGCTCCTGCTCAGCCTATTTTCCTGGTTTACTTACTTGCTGATTCGAGATCCCTCGGTGCGGCAGTTTGTATCGCTATTTGGCTGGTTTTTCCTGATCATTGGCACAGAATGGGCGCTGATCAAGCAGACGGTCAAAATCCCAGGCATGGAGCTCAAGATTAAGTATGGGCCTTGGATCACCGGGGCGATCGCTAGCTGTGCCCTCTGGAGCAATAACATCCTGATTCAAGATGCTGCGGGTGCCTTTCAAGCGTGGCCGCTACTCTCGGTGGGATTTGCCGCCTTTCCTCGGTTTATCAAGCCAGGGCTAAATTTCAAACGCCCCGATGCTGACGCTCGTAGAGATCTGGTGATTTTGACGCTCATTGGTCTGGTGCTGAGCTGCTGGTTTCGATTTCACTTTTTGCTGCAAGACTTTTTGCGCAACTATCCCAGCTTGGCCGCAGACAATATGAACCGTAGCGCCTTTGTAGTGCGGTTCAACCCCAACAGCGTGCCGACTTCGGGCGGAGTTGCCATTCTCGATACTGCCGAGGCGATCGTGCGGAGCGAGCTAAACAAGCGGTCTTGGTCAGATGCTAGACGCTGGCTCAACAATTTTCCGGCTCAAGCACCGCTGTTAAACAGCCAGATCTTGAGCACGGCCTATCAGTCTGCACCCAGCATGAAAGAAACTAACCTTTGGCGATTTAACGCTCAGTTTTCCCCTAGTATTCCAACGAACTTGTTGCAAATGCAGGCAGCTTGGCTAGGGCCTAGCTCTCAGCCGGGGGGCTATATATTGCAAAAGGCTTGCTCGATTAGCGAAGCGCCTGTGCAGCAGTTTGTAGAGGGGTTAGCAGAAGCAGCCGGAGTTACCGCACCGCCCACCCCCTACCGTATGGACTGTAGCGCGATCGAATCTTCGGTGCCGGGCGTCAATGTCACAAGACCTGAGCCGCTGATGGAGCAAACAGGCAACTTCTTTGAGCGGTTGTTCAATGTCATTCTGGGCTTGCTGCAAGGATTTGTAGATCTTTTGGGCAGAATGTTGGGAGTAGGCCGGGAATAGAGGACTTAGGGACTTTCAGCTTGTCAATATTCCTGGGTTTGATTAACTTTGCGATCCTGACAGGAGGTTAGCAGTGAATCTGGTTCGCATCTTCGTCGTTGCCTCAAATGTTTTTCGGGAAGTAATCCGCGATCGCGTGCTATATCTCATCGGCTTTTTTGCGATCGCCCTGATGGCCGCATCGGTGCTGTTGCCAGAGGTGTCTGGGGGCACAGGCGACAAGATTATTCTTGATGTGGGGCTGGCCGCCATTAATCTGTTGGGGCTGGCGATCGCCGTCTTCACGGGCACGGGGCTAGTCAGCAAGGAAATTGAAAAACGCACGGTTTACGTCATGATTGCTAAGCCCATCAGCCGAGCTGAGTTCATTGTGGGCAAGCACTGGGGGCTATCTGCAGTGCTGGCGGTGTTGGTGAGCGGCATGATGGCGATTTATCTGGGCGTGCTGACCGTTAAGCAAGTGACCTATCCCCTTGACAGTCTTCTGCTGGCGGCTCTGTTTCAGATCCTAGAGCTGTCGCTAATTACGGCTGTTGCCCTGCTGTTTGGGGTTTTCACCAATACACTGTTGGCGATGCTGCTAACGGTTGCAGTCTACTTGATGGGGCACTTTAGCCGCGATTTGCTGGCTTTAGGCAATCTCGCCAAAGATGCCAGCTTGCAGGCCATGACGCAGGTACTGTACCTGATTTTGCCCGATCTTTCGCGGCTCGATTTCAAAAACCAGGCAATCTATGGTCTGTCACTTTTGCCGTCACCGTTACAGCTGCTTGAAAATGCTGCCTATGGCATTATCTACACGGCTTTGCTACTGGCGATCGCCATTCTTATCTTCTCGCGACGGCAGTTTTGAGGAGCTTGAGCCGGGTTTGAGCCAGTTCTGCATCAGTCAAAATCTGAAGCTATTTCGCTTCTACACGTAGAAAAACGGTGCCTGCTGCAATTAAGAAAATTCCAGCAACCGTTAAAGGCGAGTATCCTTCCTTGAATATAAAAAGGCTAAAAAAGACCGCACAAGCGGTCTCTAAGCCAATCACTAACATGTAAGTGATCCCCAAATGGGCATTGTTCGTGATATAAATTTGCAAACTTGCGCCTATCAGAAATAATAGATAGACCAGCAGGCTGGGAATGGGATGCGCAAACCCCTCTGAAAGCTTCATAAAAATGCCTCCTATCGTATAGGAAAGCGCCGCAGCGACTGCCAGTAGTAAATACATAAATTTAGAGATAGAGATATCTTGAGGATTACTAGTTCAATGCGCTAGATAGCTAAGCCTGCTCTTACAGGAATGATGCGCCCCTGCAAATTTGTTCAAACTCCTGCTTCGCCGATTCTGCAACTTCATAACTTATGGAGGCAAGCTCAAAGTATATGCAAGCTTTGCTTTAAGCGTTGTGTGAGCCAATCGCTTGATGGCTCACGGCCGATCGCTAAAAATCAATCCCATCACAGATTCTGAGAGAATTTGGCGCTTTGGTAGGCACATCTTGAGCAGCACATTATTGGCACATTAATAGACGCACAACCCTGAGAGACCCACAAATTTCGGAGCCTTGGAGATGCTCGATAGCCTAAATATCAACGCAAATGCTGGAGTGTGCATCTAAAGTAGGCCAGACTGCTGATAGAAACAAGCTATAAATAGTAAATTCATAAAGTCTTGACCTCTGACAGCATTATCTTTTGCTAGATCTCTGTTCTCATGGTTTTCCCAACGGCTACATATTGCCATAGTCACAGGTGCTAGGACGCGGAGGTTTTGGGTGGCACGAAACTTACCGCCCAAAACCTTCTAAATTAAAGCGGCTCTGGCTAGACAAAAACGAGCAATCTATTTAGAGACGATCGCCCTCTATGCACCCGCTACTTTCGTCAGCTTCGTGCCGCATTTGGCGCAGAAGTTAGAGGTGGCTGGGTTTTTGAAGCCGCAGCTTGTACAAAAGATTTGAGTCCCGACGTCGGTAGAAGCCTGAGCAGCGCCATTGCTGGCGATCGGCTTGACCGAGCCTTCTGAGCGGTCTGGCGTTTCGAGAGGGGCGATCGTCGTTTGCAATTTGTACTGCCGAATTAGCCCCAGCAAAATATCAGACTCACGGCGGTATTCCAGGCTGTCTTTGCCGCCTGCTTTAGCCAGATCTTGCTCTCGCTGCTGAAGGTAAGCCATGATTTGCTGAAACAAAGCCTGCTTTTGTTCTGAGGTTTCGGTGAGAGAAAGGCGGCGCGTCACCTGTTTTTGAATTTCTTCGCGATCGGGTCGGCAAGCCAGCACTTCTAGCACCTGGGCGGCTTCCTCCCAGCTAGAGGCAAGGTCGATATTTTCGGTGCCAATTTCGGTGCTGCGCGTGTAGCGGATCACCTGTTCTTGGGTGCTTTGGTTAACATCTTGCCGCATGACGCGCAGGGCGCGTGCCTGAACAACGAGCCTCAAGATATTGGGATCTTCGGGGAAGACATCCCAGAAGGGCGGCTCTTTTTGAATATGGACGGGAATGGGCAGGTCACGGTTTTCGCCTCGGAGCTGGGCACGCTTGGCCAGAATAATTTGCCCTTTCCAATCTTGGTAAGACTGACGCAGCTGGGGCATACCCTCGATGCAGCGCAGGGAAAAACCGCCGATTTCTTGAACAAAGACGACACGGTGGCGTTCGTTATCGCCTAAAGGGGTGATGGCATCGCTGCTAGGAACAAACTCTTGAATCATCGGGATTAGCCTTTTGGCGGCTTCGTTGGCGGTGTTGCGCCCGCCGATTAAGGCCACCTTGGTGTTTTGGGCAGGGGTAAAGCCTGCATCCTGTCCCGTCATGACGGCACGAGACAGCAAAATCATCGGCTTGGATTTGTTGTAGGCAATCCGTAGGTTGTTGGTGATTTCGGCTTCGTCGTTTTTGTAGAGCTTAAAGAGGCGATCGCAGGCCGAAAGCTCTGTCTTTAATCGGCTACTTTCAGGCGCTTTGGCAATCACCGACTGAGCGTGGTCTTGAATAATTTCGCGGAAGTCATCTTCCTGCACATCCGAAAGGCTAGGCAGGTCGAACAGCCGCATCACCTCGTCGTTGGCGCGAGTTTCCTTCCATAGAGGGCTGGTTTGCCGCAGGATGTCCTGAGACAGGGTGCTACACAGCCCGTTCATGCCGATTTCGTAGCGAGTTTTGCTGCCTTCGGTGGCTCCAGCTTGCTGTTCGATCAGGTCTTGGTAAAGGGTGTTGAGTTCCTGGCGATCGAACAATTTAATCCCATTAATTTGCAGTGCATCCGCATTGTCGGCTTGCTGGTTGGCCTGGTTAAAGAAGTAGTCGCGAGTTTGGTTCAGCTTTTGGGTAAAGCGGGCAAACCGCTGCTCTAGGGCTTGCAGGTGTTCTTGCAGACGGGCGATCGCCTCTAGTCCCAGGGCACGAGACTTGCGCTGGATCGTGGCTGAAAGTGTGCCTTCAATACCCTGCAAAGCCGCCTCGCTAAACTCCTCCATCTTGGCTTGTTTAGTTACACCAAACTTATCTTTGAAGTGGGTAATGTCTTGCAGGGCGTTTTCATACTGATGTTGGCGGTTCGTTTCGTTGGGTTGCCAGGTCTTTTCCATCTCGCGCCGATAGCGTTCGGCAGCGTTATCAAAGATTTGCCGCACCGCCAGGATAAAAGCATCAGCAAATTTAGGCCCTTGCGTCCGGTCTTCTAGAATGCGGTAAAACTCGGTTTCCAATGCCTTTCGACCCTGCTGAATCACCTTGTTGCGGTTGTCGTACATCTTTTGCAGGTAGTCGCCATGCAGCCGCTCATCGGGGCTAAGTTCCCGGAAGTGCGCGGCGCGGTAGTCGTCTACTTTGGGCTTCAGATAGGTATCCACAAAAGTTAAGATTTTGCCCTTCTCTGCGCCAATCATGTTCACCCCTTGCTGGGTGCATTGCAGCTTGTTGTCGGTAGCAATCTCGTTCCGAATGCTGTTCACCCAAGCGGAAACTTCGGCGGTATAGGGGCGATCGCCAGCCGAAGAAATATCGGTTAGCAACTCCATATCCGTTAGCCGCATGGTTTTGAGGGCAGCCTGTACGGTTTCCAACATGCTGGGGGGCAGCTGCACATCGGGATTGAGCCACCAGCGGATAAAGTCTGTAGAGAGGCGATTTGCCATTGAGGTGCGAATTTGGGCGATCGGGATCTCGGCAGTCGAAAGCCCAAAGCTCATAAAGTTCTTGGGATAGCCGCGCCCACCCGGATCTTGCGATGCCCAAGCCGATTTGATGTTGTCACGGATCGATCGCTTGTGGGGGGCAAAGTCGGAGGTCAGATCCAGAAAGATATTCTGGGCGATCATTTCCCGTAGCTGCTCTAGCGAAAAATCGGACTCGCCGTTTTTGGTGCCTACTAGGTAGGTGTAGTCGGCGGGAGCAGAAGCGTTTCGGACTTCGTCGATCAGGCTTGCGCCAAACTGCCCGACATATTCGGTGCGGTGGTCAGAAAAATAGCTCAGCTCCATCAAGGCCGCGTAGCCGTTTGCCAAAACCCGATCGCCCACATCAATGCCCGAAAAGGCCGTCGGCATGGGCACGATCGCCGTTACTAGCGGGCTAGATTGACCCTTCAGCCAATGCCGCGCACAGTAGCAGAGATCAATCAACATGCCGCTGCCCGTACCGCCTGACAGTGAGCCTGTGACAAATACATTGATCTGGTTATTGCTCACCTTGACGCCGTAGCGATCGAGCATGAAGTTTTCTTTGCCCTTGACGCGATCGCAAGCCTGGATAAATTTCTTTTGGATGGCGTGATAATTGCAAAAGAAGGCAAACCGACCGCAGGCGCGAATCTGTCCGGCTCCCGCTTCTAGGGCGTTAATGTTGCGCTCTAGCTCGCGGGGAAACCAGCTATTAATCCAGGGATAGTTGTCCATGTTGGCAATCATGTCTTTCACCTGACTGCCGCTGACGCTCGCCCAGTGCTTTTCGGTGTCTTTGAAGGGCGACCCGGCAGCTAGGGGATTGGTCACTTTGTAGTCGCGATCGGTATCTACTGCCAAAAAGCTGAGAATTGGGAAGTTCTTCAGGCCGCCGTAGGTTTCTTCGACGAGTCGCCGCACCCGCGACAAAATCTCTGTCCCCGTCCCGCCAATGCCAATAATGACGGTCGGAACCATCGTCTTTTCTTCAACCGCAGCCATGAGGAGGTTCTCCCAACAAATTGTTTAGCTTTGAATGAGGCGATCGGGCAGTGAGTAGAACAGATACTGACCCCAGGATAAGCCTCTATCTTACCGATTCAGCCTCGAATTCGACAGAGTAATGGTTGAGAGCTATTTTCTATGCTGGGGCGATCGCCTTTTTGGTTAAAACTGAGGCGTTGGGTGTGAGAATGCCATGAGAACTTTTACTGCCATTGTTGAGCGAGATGCCGACACCCATCTCTATGTTGGCTATGTTCCTGGCTTCCTTATAGCGCATTCTCAGGGCGAAACTTTAGACGAGTTACAAGCCAACTTGCAGGAAGTGGTTGAAATATTGGCTAGAAGATCAGCAAATTGTGTTGAGCACAGAGTTTATGGGCACTCAACAGATTGGGGGCGATTAAAGGCTATCGGGATAGCGATCTTTCTTGGGGTGACAGCTTCGTTTTTGACAAATGCAGGAGCCGATCTATTATCTTGGTCTTAGCCTTCACCCTCTGACAACTCCTATGGTTGATCCGTTTACGGCTGGTGCGATCGCGGCAATGGTTCCGATGTTGTCGGAGCTGGCGACCGATATTTTTAAGGACAGTGCCAAAGAGGGCGGCAAAAGCATCCTGGGCTGGGGAGGCAAAAAGATTAGTGAGGGGGTGCAGCAGCAGATTAAAGATGCGTCCCGGCAGTATGTAAAAACCTATCAGGAACGGCACGGCATCTTGAAGGTGTTAGGTATGAGTAAACCCGTGAGTCTGGACTCGGTGTATACGGCAGTTTGCTTACTCGATCGCCAGGGTTTGCAGCAGTTTAAGTCGATCGCCGATTTAGAGAGTGCATTTCGACAAGCAAGAGAACAGCGATTAAGGCAGAGAGGGCAACCCAGTCCCAAGCAACAGGGCATTGCGGTTGCTAATGCCGAGCAGTATTTGATGGTGTTGGGTGCGCCGGGTGCAGGCAAGTCTACGTTTTTACGGAAGATGGGCTTGGAGGCACTGAAGGGCAGGCAGCGAACATTCCAGCATCGCTGTATTCCGGTCTTTATTGAGTTAAAGCGGCTGAGTGGCGAAATTGACCTAGCGCAAGAAATCATTAAAGAGTTTGAAACCTGCGGCTTTCCAGATGCTAAGGGCTTTACCAGCAAGGCGCTAGAGCAGGGCAGACTGCTGATTTTGCTGGATGGATTGGATGAAGTGCCGACGGAGAGTTTGAACAAAGCCATCCAGGCGATTCAAGATTTTGTCGATCGCCACAGCAAAAATCGCTATATTGCCTCCTGCCGGGTGGCGGCATACCGCAGCAACTTTCGCCGATTTAGCGATGTGGCAATTGCCGAGTTTGATGATGAGCAGATCCGGCAATACATTAGCAACTGGTTTCAGTCGTCCGATGATTTGGCAAACAACACGGCAGCGAAATGTTGGGAAACCTTGCAGCAGCCGGAGAACGCGGCTGCTAAAGAGCTTGCCCATACGCCGCTACTGCTGACGTTTTTATGTCTGGTGTACGATCGCGCTCAAAATTTTCCCCGCAATCGCAGCGTCCTATATGGCAAGGCATTGCGGATTTTGTTAGAAGAATGGGCGGCGTTTAATCGGTTGGCCAATCAGCGCCGCATCTATGAGGGGCTAAGCGTAGAGCTAGAGGAAATTCTGCTGGCAGAGATTGCGGCGAGGGGGTTTGCCAAGGATCAGCTTTTCTTTTCGCAGTCTGATCTGGTCAGACGGATCAAAACCTTTTTGGCGAGTAATCTGAATGCGCCGAAGCATCTGGATGGGGAGGCGGTGCTCAACGCCATTGCCGTGCAGCAGGGAATTTTGGTGGAGCGAGCAGAGGATGCCTACTCATTCTCGCACCTAACGCTGCAAGAGTATTTGACGGCTCAGTTCATTGCCAACAATCCTCAGTTTATTAAGCGCTTAGTGGATCGATCGCTAACTGATGAACGATGGCGCGAGGTGTTTCTGCTGACTGCGGGACTGATGAAAGGCAGTAAAGGAGCCGATCCGCTGCTGCTGGGGATGGAGCAACAGGCACAGACTTATCTAAATACGCCAAAGCTCAAAGCCTTGGTGCGATGGGCAGAGGACGCGACTGCGGGGCCAGAGGGAAACTACAAGCCCGCTGTAAAACGAGCAGCAGCGATTTACCTCGCCCACGACCTCGCCCGTGTCCTCGATCTCGTTCACGACCACGACCTCGCCCGCGACCTTGCCCACAACCTCACCCACAACCTCGCCCTCACCCACAACCTCGCTCTTACCCTTGACCTCGCTCTTACCCTTGACCTCGCCCGCGAGTTTAACCGCGCCCTCGATCACGCCCGCGCCCGCGCCCGCGAGTTTGAAGAAAAAATCTTTAGATCCGTTAACTTTACTGAACTCGTGGCAGATCTAGAAGCCCTAGAACTGAACACTCCAGATGACAATCAGCCCTACGAGATTCTTCAAGCTTTTGCCGATCGAATTTCAGAGATCTGGTTTAAAGCCTTGGGGTTAGAGCCAGAAGTTGCGGTGCTCTCTTATGAGGAAGCGACTGCGTTGAGCAACTATTTATATGCTAATGAATTGATGGTGCGTTGCCAGGAAGCTGCCGTGCGCGTGTCGCCGCAGGTGTGGGCAGGTATTGAAGCGCGAATGCTGACCATAAAGTAACCCTTAATTTGCAGGAGGCAGCGGAGGCTAATCTGTATGCATATTTCCTGTTGAAGATATAGGGAACTGTGGCGCTGGATGTCGCCCTTCCGCATGCCCAACAAGCCACTCCATTCAAATTCTCTCAAGAAGAAAACTTAAAGGAGCTGGATTCATTCCTGTCAATCCAGCCATTCTCACGATCGATCTACCAGTGCTCCTAGAAGGCGCGAATTTGATCTCGTCCCTGGGAATCCTAAATCTGAAATGATCATCGGTGATTCGGAGAAGAAGACGAAATGCTGAAAACGAGCTACGACTTTGAGACAGCGATCCTGCCGACAGGCGCTGCATTAAAGACCAATATCCTGCTCCGGTTTCGTGCAGATACTCCCGAATCTCCTCGCCGCAATCTCAACCTTTCGCTGGTGATCGATCGCTCCGGCTCGATGGCGGGTGCGCCCTTGCATCATGCCCTCAGAGCGGCTGAGTCTGTGGTCGATCAGCTAGAACCAACCGACACGCTCTCAGTAGTTGTTTATGACGATGCGGTTGATACGCCCGTGCCTCCCCAGCCTGTGACCGATAAGGCCGCACTGAAAGGGGCGATCGCTCGGGTGCGGGCAGGCGGCATCACGAATCTATCGGGCGGCTGGCTCAAAGGCTGCGATTATGTCAAGACGCACCTTGATCCACAAAAAATCAATCGGGTGCTGCTGCTGACAGACGGCCACGCCAATATGGGCATCCAAGATCCCCGAATTTTGACCACGACATCGGGGCAAAAAGCCGAAGAAGGCATCACTACGACGACGCTAGGATTTGCGCAAGGCTTTAATGAAGACTTGCTGATCAGCATGGCAAGAGCGGCCAACGGCAACTTTTACTTCATCCAGAGCGTTGACGAAGCCACAGAAGTCTTCAGCATTGAGCTGGACAGCCTGCGGGCAGTTGTGGGTCAAAATTTGGTGGTTACGATCGAACTCGCCGCTGGCGTTCGCTTAGTCGATACCCTGAGTCTGGCAAAAGTGAGCCAAGATGATGCTGGGGCCACGGCGATCGCTCTAGGAGAGCTTTACGAGGGCGAAGACAAGCTCTTGGGCTTGAGTTTAGAAATTCCAGCGGCTGCAATTGGCGATTTGCCTGTCATGCGGCTGCACTACAGTGCGGATGTGGTGCAAGACAATGTGATTCAATCGGTGTCAGGTACGGCAGAGGTGATCGCCCAAGTCGGCAGCATCGAAGAGGCAGCTCATGCCGCGTCGAGCAATATTTTAATTGAGCTGAGTCGTCTAACAATCGCCAAAGCCAAAGAGACAGCCCTCGATCTGGCGGAACAGGGCAGACATGCAGAAGCCGAGCAAATTCTGCGATCGCTGATTCAAGAGCTACAAGCCAAAGGCTTAAATGAAAACTTTGAAATTGCTGAAGAGATGGATCAGCTAGCGTATTTTGCCGATCGCATTGCCCAGAAGGCTTTGGGCAACGCCGGACGCAAAGAGCTGCGCGACCAGAGTTACCAAACGCTGAACCGTAATCGCAGCGATTTGGGCGGTCGGGGGGTGACGGCAGGAGACGAAGTTTATGCCATGCCGACGGTTAGCGAAGTCGGCTCAGGAGTGGAGCTACACTGCGTTCGAGAAGGCGGCAAGCTGCGGATCAAAGTCATCTCTGAGGGCTATGATGCCGCGAAGAACGTGCAGTTTCCCCGCGCTATTCGAGCAGAGGGCGCACGCTACGTTGCCGAAGGGCTAGAACTCTCCAGCGATGGCAGTTTCTACCGAGTTCAGGGCAGCATCACTCGGTTTGCCAAACCTGGCGAAGCCGATATTTTCGTTACCGCTCACCATTCCAGATCTCGCAGCACGGGCAAAGCTTCCACAGCCCCACCCAGTGCCGCTGACCTGCCCACAACTGACACCGTAGGGGATGGCATTCTGGTGCAGTGTGTCAAAGAGGGCAGCAAGATCCGAGCCAGAGTGGTGGCCGATGCCTATGAGCCGAATTGGAACATGCGATTTCCGCGATCGATCCGGGAGGAGGGCATGCTCTATGTCGTAGATGAAGTCAAAACGGCACCGGATGGCAAGTCCTACATTGCCTGCGGAGATATTAAGCGGTTCGTGCAACCCACCATGACGCCGTCCTCTCAGTAGATTAGAAATTCCTCTCAGTTCTCTAAAGTCCAGCTTTTTAGGGTTGTGTGACGCGCGCCACACAACCCTAACTTACTAGGCTTCGATCAGCGGATGGTAGTCATCTGGATTGTCGAAACCTGCGACCCAGGCGGCGGCTTGACGACAGCTCCGCATATGGGGAGGAACGCGCAGAACATGGGTATGGCCTGTAGAGGGGCAGATGACTTTCAAGATCATCAGTGGCTCATCATCCTCAAGCGTGATGCAGACAAGCTGACGCTCTCCGCCTGCATCCCGATCGCGATCGCGAACCAGTCCGCCCACCTGCTGCAAAAATGTCTCATAGCCCAGCCGCTCGATTAGCACCCGGCGGAGTTCGACATTTTCAATATTCAGGATATCTTGTCCGGTAAAAGACTGAGAGGAAAACGCAATCCGGTCATCAACCTGAACACCTCGCCAGCGCAAGACAAAGCCATGACCCGCAGGCAGTGCCGTTATACCACTCCCTGCTAGCTCAATCCAGTGCGTCACATGCAGCCCAGAAGGCAGCGCCGTCAGATTCACACAATCGCTAATGTCCAGGCTTTCGCAGGTAAGATTGTCGGGTAAATGGTAGAGGTGCGAGGCGGCCTGTAAGTTGAGATGCCCCAAAACCCGCATGCCCTCCCAGGCGCGATGCTCCAAAATGAGTTTACGGGCGCGATCGCCAGCAACAGCCTCCTGAGTCTCAGCGGTGCGGGGCTTTGCCAATTTTTTGGGTAAGCGCCCGTTCGACATGATGTGCAGCATTAGTCCATGACCTCAACATAGGCACCCGGACGATATTCTCGCTGCTTCCAAACGCGATAAAACCCTTGCGGCAGCTCAATGGCTCGATGTTCTTCATGAACCAAGGTAGCAATCTCAGCGCTTACTTCTAGAAACAGCTCATTTCCCTGCGCCCAGAGCTGTACTGCATCCGCTCGATCCATCCGATGGCTATGGCCTGTGACTTCTCCCTGCGCCAGTGTCACCCCTTCCTGCCTGTGTGCCCCGCTGGGTAAGCCAGCAATCCGCGAGATCAAAACATCACCCTGTCGATAAAGCACTCCAGTTGAGCTGATCTGGCTGTTGCGATTTAACATCTTTGTGATTCTCTACTCTAAGATTCTCTAAATGTTTGAGCAGCAATGGTGAGGGCGATGCGCGATCGGGGGATAAGTAGTACGTGTATTCTAAACCAGCCCACTAGGGGTCGGCAATGCGTAACTTTACTATGCAACTTTGCTGAAGCCACCTCATTTCTGAGCAGCGCTTTCTCGAAATTTAGGGGTTTATCGCTTTAACAAGCCGAGAGAAACGGAATACCAAACACCTGCCAAATGATAATCGGCGTGAGTACCGTCCAAAATAGGGCATTGCCCAGGGCAATTTGTCCCGCAATGTTCATCGGCAGCTTCAGGAGAGACTGCAAAATCCAGCGATCGAGCGGCAAAATCAGCAGCCACATCAGCGCCATCCAGGCTAACCCCAGCCAGAAGAGAATCCACTTGAGGTTGCTATTAAAGCGGGTAAAGAATTGATCGATAAACAGCGTAGTCAAGCTGCCGACCTGTCCGGGCAGAATGATGCCACCCGTTTGCAAAGCGGCATTGGCAAGATCAATGCCCTTGAGGTTTTGCACCAAATCAGAGGTGACGAGCAACACATTGATGCGGGTTTTGCTAGCTTTGGCAGCTTGAATCGTCGTATCCTCAACCCGATCGCCCGTTCCATCCGTCACCAGCACAATTTCTTTGCAGCCCGAAGGCAGCGCGTTCAAGGCTTTCTGGCTTTCCTGGAGGGCAGCATTGACGTTGGTGCTACCCGGCAACACCCGCTGGCTCAGCGTAGGGTCAGCCAAGGTTTGGGTAAGGGCGGCTTGCACTTGAGCGCTATCTGACTCAAAGGCAGGCGTTAAGGGAACAACCAAAGCTCCGAAGCCGAACACCTGCACCCTGTTAGGACGCTTCAATTGGGCGTTTTCCGTCAAGTACGATCGCACTGCCTCTAGCTCTTGATTGACGATCGTATTGGGGGCATTAAACGCCTGATTTTCATAGGTGCTGCTGCTGAGATCGAGGGCGATCGCCGCCGCCACATTCGGTCTACCCCAGCCCAAAAGCCAGCACAGGAGAGCCGCCAGCAAACAGAGCATCAGAAAAATGAGCGGAATTTGAAACAGGGGATAGAGCCATAGGGCACGACGACGGCTATACACAGGTTTGAGGGAAGAAGTAGATGGGATCTGATAGGTAAGGATAAACTAGATCGGATATGACGAGATTGATCTCTTCAGTTCATCAATCCAGCTTAAGCTACACCCTATGAATTCATCGGTTTCCGCAAAAAATCCTACAGCTGAAGACCTCAAGGCTTTGGATGACAAACTCTCTAAGCGCTTTATTGAGCTTGATCCAGAGGGCTACTTTCTGATTTATCTCGATCGCCCCGCCCAACTCATCTGCGCCAAGCACTTTGCCAACATCATCAATGACAAAGGCTTAGCCTGCGACCCCGTAACAGGTAAGCCGTTATCGACCAAAGGCAAAGCCCAGCATACCCACACCGCAATTTACACGGGTCGGACGGCAAAAGAGCTGTGCATCAAGATTTTTGAAGAAACTCAACCTGCTCCGATCGGCTATCTCGATCACGCGGCCTACCTGGGTCGAGAGTTTTTGCGGGCGGAAATTGCCCTAATTAATGGTGGAGAATACGTCCAAGATTAGAGTCCAGTCCCCCAGAGAGATAGTCTATAACTAAGGTGAGGGTTCATGCCCGCACGCCACTCTATGCACCGATTACCGCCATGATGGAGCTATATCGTTCGGAAGACGCGCAGCAAATTTTGCAAATTGCTATCGCCCGCCAAGCCGAAGCCGGGGAACTCACCCGCACGCAGCTATTTGAAATTGCCGCCGAGCTAAACATTGCCCCTGCCGATATTCAGGCAGCGGAACAAGAGTGGCTTACCCGTCAGGGCGAATCGGTTGAGCGTAACGCCTTTGATCTGCAACGGCGGCATCGGTTTCAGCAGCGTTTTGCCAAATTTGCGATCGTCAACGGCTTTTTGCTCGCTCTCAATTTCCTGAACGGCTGGGGCGTGAGTTTTTTAGTTTACCTCTGCCTCTTTTGGGGGGTCGGGATGGCGCTCGATGCCTGGAAAACTTTTCAGCTGGGTGGTGAAGACTATGAAGAAGCCTTCCAGCGCTGGCGGCAGCGACGGCAGCTCAAAAAATCTGTCTCTACATTGGTCAATCGTGTCTTGAGCCTCGGCTGACATGACACACCCCCCCAAGCGGCGCTGTGTATTGGTGTGTCAGTATCGATCTTGTCTTCGCAATCATTCTGCCGAAGTTTTGGCGGCCTTTCAGGCATCCGTTCCTGCGGGTGTCTTTGCTAGCGGCAGTGAATGTATGGGGCAATGCGCTTCAGGGGCAACCGTGCGAGTAATGCCAGATAATCTTTGGTATTGCCGAGTCGAGCCAAAAGATGTGGCGGCGATTGTTGAGCAGCATCTCTGTGCAGATCAACCGATCGAGTCTTTACTTCATCCCCGTTTTCATCCCCCCGCAGAGTCTCTTTGATCACTACGCACGATAACTAAGCATACTGTACGTCTTGACAATCAGCAGGCTTCAAGCCATGCACTTGTCAGGCCGAGTGAGGCAGAGTGAAGTTGCGATCGCGCCCTTGCTGAATGGCTAAGATAATGGGGAATTATTGAGTTTCTGGATGTTATTCCAGTCGAACATAGCGATTCGAGAATATCTAACCTTGTGGTAGTCCTGCAAGGGCAAGGATTTTTGTGGCTTGGGCAAAGCTCAGGTCAAACAAGCCTTACAGGAATACCCTGCTTCCGCCACTAACCTGCACCAAAGGTGAAAATTTATGCCAGATGCATTGGGTCATATGTTGCTGCCTCCCATTTTGCAGCAGCGTTACACAGCAGCCACCCAACTGGCTGAAACAGGTGAAATTGCAGCAGCGCTAATTGCCTACCAAGAGATCCTTCAAGCAGATTCGGGGCAATCCTTACAAGGTGTCGTGACGGGTGAGTTTTTGGCGTTAGTAGAGCTACATAAAGCCCATTGTCATCAGATATTAGGGAACGATCAGGCTGCTCATGCCATTTTTGAAGAGATGGATCGTTATTGGGCTGGTCAGCTAAGTATGGCCGATCTGTACATATTCTATTTCTCTTATGGCAATACTCTAGGACGCTTAGGATTGCTCAAAGATATGGAAGACCGCTTGGCTCATGCTATGAATATTGCTTTGGAAGAGTTAGCCGATCGGGATAAATTTCGAGAAGTCTGGGACTCAGTCCTATATTGGGAAAAGCACCATGAAGAATGGTCATTGCTGGCTGAGCATAGCCAATCGGCATACGAGTTTGGGGTACAGGATCAGGATATCGCCATGCAGCGGCAGGCGATCGCATATCGCTGCATTGCCGAACATAGCTTGGGACAATATGAGCCGGCACGACGGTCAGCAGAAGAGATGCTGAGGTTAGTGCGTGATGTAGACAGGGCCATGCCACCACGACCAGGTTTACCCATGAGGGGATCAAGCGGGTGAAAACCAAGCTAGCGGTTTGGCCTTCTCTCAAATAATTCCAGCTTTAAGGATCGGAGAACGTATTAATCCGTCCCCCACCGATCGATTGCCCTGGTGTCGTGCGGGGCACCGAAAAAGGTTCGGGCTGGGGGAGCGGTTGAGATGGAGAGAACTGAGGTTGAGGTGGCTGAGAGCGATCGCCACCTTGACCATAATCTACGCCTAAGCCCGGCGATAGGCGAGTCGGCGCTGTGGTGTATCCGGGCAAAGGCTGAGGTTGGGAATTGCTAAACCTTGATGCGTCTTCTGTGGTGCTATTCACTGGCGTTCTGAAGGCAGGAGGCAACGTATATCCTGTAGAACCGACTGGCGGAGAGGTGCGCGGCACATAAGGTTGAAAAGAGGGCTGAAACTGAGAGGCATTCACCGGAGATAACGGTGTCGCTGTGGGGCTAACCCCGCCGTCCGCTGCCCCATCTTCTAAAGGAGCGATCGCCTCGTCGTTGGTCAACTCTGCTTCCTCTGACGGCGAGGCGGCAAGGTTTCGGTCTAGTGCTGACTGCAATGGACTCACCGGGACAGCCGTTCCAGCGCGCTCTGACTTGCTATCTGCAGGAGGTTCTCCCCCTGCTGTGCCGATGGCGCTAGGTAACGGGAAAGCAGCACTGGGTGAGTCGTTTACCGTAGCAGCATCCTCTGTAGAATTATTTGTCGCAAAAGGATTAAAGGGGTTAGACCGTCTTGCTTGTGAACCTTGGGGTTTGGGAGTCGTGGAAGTCAGGTTTGGAGTTGTCAGAGCTGGCGGCGTCTGTTTGGGCACCTCAGAGGGACTAGGTTCTGTTAACTCTAGCAAGCGACTGAACTCAGAATCGCCAAACTCCGGATTTTCCAGCTCAGAAGCCGCCGTAGCGTTATTTTCCTGGGGGCGATCGCTCGAAACAGCGCTATCTCCTTGCCCAGCGCTGCCCCAGTAGTGAAATAACCCATAGCTCATCATCAGCAAAGCCGATGCAGAACCCCAGACGAGGGGATGGGTTAACCCTTGCAGCTTTGCTTTGAGGTGGCGCATGAGATTTCCCTCTAGCGAGAAGACCGGAAGATCAAAAGAGCAGCAGCGCTAAGTCCAAAGAAGTTGGGCATCCATGCACCCAAAAAGGGAGGAATAAAGCCCCGTTGGGCGATCGCTCCACTAATAAACGCCAACAGATAATAGGCAAAGATAATGATGATGCTGATTGCAAACCCTGTCGCCCGACCCGTGCGTCTGCTCAGTTTTGCCCCTAGAGCAGCCCCCACCAGCCCAAAAGAAATGCAGACAAAAGGCAGCGCGTACTTTTGCTGAATTCGGACTTTGAGCTTTTGAATTTTGTCTTCACTGCCGCCCTTCTCTAGTAAGGTTAGGTATTCCTGCGCCTGGGCAATGTTCATTTCATTATAGTCCCGACGCTTGGAGGCCAGGTCTAGCGGTTCACGCGGCAGCTTAAGCTGCTGGTTTTCAAAGGTGGCAATGTTGCGATAGGAGCCATCTGCCGACACCACATAAATGGTGCCGTCAAAAAAATCCCAGATATTTTGCTTGCTATTCCAGGCGGCAGACTTAGCGCTGACAATCTGGCTCAGCCCCTCCTGCGAAAAATCCAGGATGGTCAATCCCTGCATTTTTTGTCCATCAAACCGCTTGGCATAAAACAGACGAGACATCTGATCGGTCGAACTGCCATTAGGCTGCTCAACTTTTCTATATTCCTGATAGAGAATATTTTGTTCTTGGAAAGCGGGTTTTTCTTCATTCAGCGCTTTTTCTAAAATCATCGTTGCCCGGTAGTTTGCCCCCGGAACAATGAGTTCGTTAAACGCAAAAGTCAGACCCGTTACGGCAAGACATAGCACCAGCGCAGGAACCAGCATCCGGTAAAGGCTAATGCCACAGGCTTTAAGTGCCGTCAGTTCGCTATCGCTCGAAAGGCGGCTGTAGGCCATGAGATTGGCCAGCAGCGTTGACATGGGAAAAGAGTAAACAACAAACTCAGGAAACTTGAGGAGAAAAACCTGAGCGGCGATCGAAGCTGCCAACCCCGACTCTGTGACCCGCCGAATCAGATCAAACAGCGCACCCACCGAAACGCCCAGCGATGAGAAAGCCCCGACGCCAAAGAGGAATGGCAAAATCAGCTCCATCGCGATGTAACGATCCATAACCGAAATGCCCGGCAGTCCACCCCAGGAAAATCTTGGCGTTTTGGAGGAACTCGCAATCATAGTCGGAACGCATCTCCCAGATAATATTGCCGCACTAAAGGATTCTCGTAGAGTTCGGCAGCGCTGCCAGAAGCGAGGATTTGTCCATCTCGCATGATATAGCCGCGATCGATGATAGCCAAGGTTTCACGCACATTGTGATCGGTGATCAAGATGCCCATATGGCGATCGCGCAAGCTGGCAATAATCGTTTGGATTTCAGCAACGGCGATCGGGTCAATTCCAGCAAATGGCTCATCTAAAAACAAAAACTTAGGGCCTTCTGCCCCAGAAGCCAAAGCACGGGCAATTTCGGTACGCCGACGCTCACCCCCCGAAACCCGTACAGCGATTGTCTTGGCCACTTTCTCCAGCCGAAACTCCTGCAAGAGCTGATGCAGCCGTTTCTCGTACTCCTGGCGCGGCACATCGGTTTGCTGCATCACCAGCAAAAGATTATCCCAAACGCTCAGATTGCGAAAGACGCTAGGCTCCTGCGCCAAGTAGCTAATCCCCAGTCTTGCCCGTTCAGACATGGGCAAACTGGTGATGTCTTGATCATTGAGCAACACCTTTCCCTGGTCTGGCTTCTCTAAACCTGTCGCAATGTAAAACGTCGTGGTTTTACCTGCCCCATTTGGCCCCAGCAGCCCCACCACTTCGCCTCTTGAAACAGAAAGATGGGCGCGATTGACCACAACGCGCTTGCCATAGGATTTGTGAACGTTCTCCAGAACAATTTTCAAGGGATAGATTTTTGAGATTTAGAGAATGGGCAACCTGTTTTCTATTTTCCGGCAAGGCGTACCCCTGCCTTTATCCAATTTGCAACAAACTTGAAACAATGCTCCTCAAGGGCTGATGGGGGTCTTGAATTCAGGCTTAGGGTTAAAGGGTTCTGCCTCAGTCGTAGCGGCTGGGGTGGGGGTAGCCGCCGCATCTTGAACTAGATAAATAGATTCCACCTGCTGGCCGTTATCGGGCAAGGCAACGAAGCGTCCTTCATCAATTAAATAGGTAATCGTTTCGCCCCGCAGGCTGTTGCCCTCTTGAAGGACATAGACATTGCCCGTGAGAATAATTCGCTTTTCGCGGCTGTAGTATTGCGCTTGAATGGAGGTAGCCTGAATCTGACGCGCCGGATAGTTGATTTGCACATTGCCCCGCGCCGTGATCACCCCCGTAATCGAGTTGGCTTCCTGCACATCCGATCGCATCGTCAGGGCTTGCCCAGGCGGCAGGGTTTCCGCCAAAGCAGGACGCAGAGTGGGAAGGGCGATCGCGCCTATCACCACGGTTGAGAGCGACAATAGCGCCCAGCCCAGTGGCTGAGCTTTACGGGACTGAACGGGCTGGAGCTGAGTTTTGTGGGGCGATCGAGCGAGACGCTTCATGACCTTACTCAAGTTGGAAACGTAGTTTGAAATCAATGTTTTTGGATTAAAAGTTAGTTGAATCGGTTACAAAAGTCTTAGCGACAGGCAAACGACAAGCAATGAAATGACCAGGTGAAGGGAGGCACTCAATGAAGAGCCTAGAGCAAAGAACGCAGTTCACTTAGCCATTGTTCCCGCCTTTAGCAACACTTCAACTCTAGATAGACTGGGGCAGAAATCGCAGTTTTGGACTGAAGAGTTAAGTATAAAGAACCAACTAGAAAATTTAATCAGAAAAATCTGTCGAAATATTGCTATGTGAGCAACATACTGCAAATTCAAGACTCTATCGTGGCATAGGAGTTGTCGTGGTGTCCAGCTAGAAATAAGAACCCTTAACCTTGGCGCTTAGTCTGCCGATCGCCCCGAAACTTGCGTCAGGACAGGCAAAAGCGGATTGGCAGGGGCACCCGTCCCAGGAGACTGCAACACCTCTAGAGCGATCGCCCTAATCTGCTCTGGCTCTGGAGATTGAAGAGAGATCTGTTGCAGCCAAGCCAAGAGTTTTAAGCTCTGAGTCACCAATGCAGTCACGTCAATTTCACCGTAATCTGGCTCGTAGCGTCGTAAGCGATTGCTACCCTCACCCAAAAGAATGATGGCTCCTCGCAGATTTTGGTTGCCTAAGTGATAGAGCGCTACCGCCACCTGCAAAATTCCCTGGTAGAAAGTTTTGTCTGGCTCCAAGGCTTCCATCCACAGCGCCTCTAAAGTGTCATGGCAAGCATAAAACTGTTGACTGTTAAATTGATGGACAGCCAGCCAAAACCCCGTTTCCGATCGCGGATCTAGGGCTGTTTCCAACTCTAGATCTGTTTGCAAGTTCGTTTCTAAATCTTTTTCTGGAGGGGCAGGATCGGGCATGAAAGGATTCACAAAAAATTAGCTGAAGGACAAAGGCGCTTGGAGCTGGACTTGCAAAAGACTATCAGACGCAACAGTCAGACCCAGTAAATCAGTCTTTGCAGACACTGGATGAGCCGCCTCGCCAGCCGACCACAGCAGCCATCGGCTTCCGGGGGGCAACGCACTCAGGCTTTGGGCATTGGGCGTTAGCCAAACCAGCGGCAAATTGGCTCCGCGATCGGTCGTTGGCTCTCCGGCTTGGGTGGCAGCCAGAGCCTCTAAGACGATCGCCTCTCCTTGAATCTGCCCTGTAGCGGCCGTCCAGAGGCTCACCTGCACCTGATGCTGTCGGGCATAGAAGTAGAGCGATGCGGCAGCAACTACGGCCTGCTCAAAGGCTTCAGGATCCCAAGCGGCACCGCTGTCTAGGGCAATGACGATCGCTTCGCCACCTGTATAGGTTTCCAATTCACGCACTTGCAATTCACCATAGCGCGCGCTGGTGCGCCAATGCACCATGCGAATAGCATCTCCCCAACGGTAGGGGCGCAGGGCGCGCGTTAGCCCTTCAGTGGCTGCATGAGCCTGATGGTCACTGAGCCGCTGCGTATTGGGATCTAGCCCCATCGAGTCAATTAGGGGACATTGGGCCAACGGCAGTACGGTAGGGTAGACGATCGCTACAGCCTTAGCCAGACGATCGCGCCGACACCAAAACAAGCCCAGTGGCGTTGCGGTTCTAAGCTGCACGGTTTTCCAGCGGTAGATGCCGCGCCTTGGAGCCGTCACCTGATAGATCCAGCGATAGGTTTCACCTGCCGCAATCTGCTCGACCGCCGTTTTCGTGGGCTGACTCAACTCTAGAGGCAGCATGTCCTGCACCAAAATCAGCGTCTTCGATCGCGAACTCTGGTTTTCTAGCCTTACCTCTAGCGTTAAGGCTTCCCCTGCACTGGTGGGGTCAATGGCCGATCGCCCCACGCGAATAGCTCTGAGCGATCGCAGAGGGAGCACAGCCGCAATAACGAGCAGAGCGAGCATGACGCCGCTAATCACATAGAGCCAGCCCGCCATTGTGTTGCTCGCAGCCGCAAAGAAGAAGATAGCTAGCCCTGCCATCAACCAGCCGCTATAGGCAGGGGCAATCCAGCGCTTTTCCAACCATTGAGTGAGGCGATGAGTCATAACCCTTTAGGATTTCTGGTGTTTCGAGCGTTTTGCGCTGAGTGAAATGCGCAGATCATTCTCAGCGTACCCATTTGCCCCCAGGTTTGCGAGGTTTCCGTATCTCTAACGAGGCTATCCCTAAGCACGTTATAATTCTTTGTAGGCAAACCCCAGAGCTTGATTTATGAATGATCCTTTAGTTCACGCATTTTTCGTGGGACGGGCGATCGCCGAAGCGTTAGGCGAACAGCTCGAAAACACGGTTACATCCGCTTTGAGCGAGTTGGGAAAATTTGACGCTGAGCAACGCGAACGGTTGCGCCAATTCACGGCTGAAGTTTTAGAGCGGGCGAACCGAGCTGAAACAATGTCAGAACAGGGGCGAACCTCTGCGATCGTACCCATAAGCTCTAAGTCAGAAGATTTGCAAGCCATGATCGATGATTTACGGGCAGAGATTGCGCATCTGCGAGCCGAAGTGCAGCGATACCGAAATCATGCCTAATCCGCAAGTTCTTTCAAAAAACGGGGAATGCTTGCTGATACACCGTTGTGCGCCTATAGCTTTGTAGCGCCAGCGATGGCAAATCTGTAATTTAGAATCCCTTGAGCTGGAGCGCTAGTCTTTGGCGGTTGAATTGAATGGATTGCCCACCCCCTAAGGCTATAAGTGACTGTTCTATTTGATGACTCTACTCCACTGCCTCCAGAGGATTTTCCAAAGGATGATCGATCGTCCCAGGTTGATCACACCTTGTCTAATTTAGGGATCAGCAACCCACAGCTCATGCAAGAGGATGATTCGCTAGCCGCGCCCATTAGAGAGCGTCGTGCCAAGTCTCAAGGGAGTAAAGCCTATCGCTGGAACCGCGAAAACTACTCCCGACAAAGGCGCTACGTAGATATTTGGACTTTTGTTCTAAAGCTCTTGGCCGCTCGGTGGTCTTATAACAAAGCTTGGTCTTACCCCAACGGCATTAGTGACGAAGCCAAGGCAAAGCGGCGGAGAAGCTTAGCCGTCTGGATTCGCGAAACGCTATTGGAGTTAGGCCCTACCTTTATTAAGCTGGGGCAGCTCTTTTCAACCCGCGCCGATCTGTTTCCGATCGAGTATGTCGAGGAACTCTCTAAGCTGCAAGACAAAGTACCTGCTTTTGGGTATGAGCAAGTAGAAACCACCATCCAGAGAGATTTTGGTAAAGCCATCCCAGAACTCTATCGCAGCTTCGACCCGATTCCGTTAGCTGCGGCTAGTCTAGGGCAGGTGCATCGAGCGCAGCTCCATTCGGGCGAAGAGGTTGTAGTCAAGATTCAACGGCCTGGGCTAAAAAGGCTGTTCACGATTGATTTACAGATCCTCAAGGGCATTGCACGCTACTTCCAGAGCCATCGGGAATGGGGGCGCGGGCGAGATTGGATGGGCATCTATGGAGAGTGCTGCAAAATTCTTTGGGAAGAAATTGAGTACCTGAATGAGGGGCGCAATGCCGACACCTTCCGACGCAATTTTCGTCAGGAAAGCTGGGTCAAGGTGCCTAGGGTTTATTGGCGCTATAGCTCTCCTCGGGTGCTGACGCTAGAGTATATGCCAGGTATCAAGATCAGCCATTATGAGGCGATCGAAGCAGCAGGACTCGATCGCAGCAATTTGGCTAAGTTGGGGGCAAAAGCTTATCTGCATCAGCTGTTGACAGACGGATTTTTCCACGCCGACCCCCATCCGGGCAATCTTGCCGTCAGCACCGATGGCTCTCTGATTTTTTATGATTTTGGCATGATGGGACAGGTGCAAGCCATCACCCGCGAAAAGCTGCTAGACACTTTCTTTGGCATTGCTCAAAAAGATGCCGATCGCGTGGTGAGTTCCTTGATTGAGCTGGGGGCGCTAGCTCCGACAGATGATATGGGTCCTGTGCGGCGATCGATCCAGTACATGCTCGATCATTTTATGGATCAGCCGTTTGAGAATCAGTCAGTGTCTGCTATTAGCGACGATCTGTACGAGATTGCTTACGATCAGCCCTTCCGTTTTCCAGCCACTTTTACGTTTGTGATGCGCGCTTTTTCCACCCTAGAGGGGGTAGGGAAAGGATTAGACCCAGAATTTAACTTCATGGAGGTCGCAAGACCTTTTGCAACAGAACTTATGGCAAATGGCAATGGCTCTAATTCCGGCGGCTTGTCTGAGAGTTTGCTAGGCGAACTCGGACGACAGGCAGCCCAAGTCAGCAGTACGGCCTTGGGTTTACCTCGCCGCATTGAAGATACGCTTGATAAGTTAGAGCGGGGAGATATTCGGGTTAGGGTGCGATCGACCGAAACCGATCGCGTTTTACGTCGAATCAGTAGCGTAAACATGGGGACTAACTATACTCTACTGATAGGGGCGTTCACCTTATCTGCTACGATTCTGCTAGTTAATCACTATTTTTGGCTAGCGATTGCAGCAGCAGTAGCAGCGGGCATTGCATCCATTGGGTTAATTCGCCTTATGGTGCGGCTTGACCGATTCGATCGCATGCCTTAGCGCCCTGCTTAGGATCACCCTGTTTCCGATGCCAACGGCAACATATGAAACGTCTTTTCACGGGTCTAACCGATCCGGGGCTTTTGCGCTCAGTTAATCAGGATGACTACTACCTCGATCCACAGGGTCGGTTCTTTGTGGTTGCAGATGGCATGGGCGGACATGCCGGCGGGCAAGAGGCCAGCCGGATTGCCACAGCTTCCATTCGCGAATGCCTAGATGAACATTGGGATTCAGATGAGCCTTCTGAGGTTCTGCTTGAGAACGCTTTTTTGAAGGCTAATCAGGCTATTCTGACCGACCAGTCAAAGCACCCAGAGCGATCGGATATGGGCACAACTGCTGTTGCCTTGATGCTGCGCGCCAATCAATCTTGGTGTGCTCATGTGGGAGATTCGCGGCTATACCGTCTGCGAGGCGCTAAACTGAGCCAAATTACTGAAGATCACACCTGGGTGGCGCGTGCCATGCGCTTGGGCGATATTACGCCCGATCAGGGGCGGATTCATCCTTGGCGACATATCCTATCCAAATGTTTAGGACGGGAAGACCTGCGCCAGGTCGATGTCCAAAGTTTTGATCTCCAATCTAACGATCGCCTCCTCTTATGCAGTGATGGTCTCACCGAGGAACTGTCTGATCACCTGATTGCCCAACACCTAAAAACAATTCGCTCTTGCGATCGTGCTGCGGTAGCGCTGGTGAATGCAGCCAAAGACAAAGGAGGGCGAGACAATATTACGGTTGTGATTGTGGCGTTTGATGACTCACTCGCCTCTGAATAGCTCGCCTCTCATCCGATCAGCTGTAAAAATCTCAACGACTCTGAGAAAATCATGCGGCTAAACTGGGATGATTGCTGTAAGCTATTGCTGATACGTTTTTATTTGCTCTCCATCAAGTGAATTTAGCTGAATGACTTCAGTGACGCGATCGCCCTTTTCTGTCAAAAAAGCGCTCAAGAAATCCGCCCATCGCCGCGCTTCCAGACCCATCCGCCTCGCACAGCGCATGGTGACGGGTCTGGTCTTACTAGCGCTGCTCGGAATGGGCTATCGTCAAGTAGCCAGCCTCTTGCAAAAGCCTCAGGCAGTGTTGGTGCTGGGTGGCTCGCCCGATCGCGAAAAATATGCAGCAACCTTTGCCCAAGAGCATCCAGATTTGCCGATCTGGGTGTCTTCGGGTAGCCCCCAAGATTATGCTGAATGGGTTTTTACAGAAGCAGGCATTCCGCAAGAGCGGCTGCATCTGGATTATCAAGCGGTGGATACCGTCACCAATTTCACTACTTTGGTTGAGCGGTTCAAAGCCGAAGGAATTACCAGCCTTTATGTGATCACTTCTGACTATCACATGACGCGTGCCTCGGTCATTGGCGAAATTGTGTTAGGCAGTCGAGGCATCGATTTTAAGAC
Source organism: Oscillatoriophycideae cyanobacterium NC_groundwater_1537_Pr4_S-0.65um_50_18 (assembly GCA_016208305.1). Taxonomy (GTDB): domain Bacteria; phylum Cyanobacteriota; class Cyanobacteriia; order Elainellales; family Elainellaceae; genus Drouetiella. Next base: position 363,212 of record JACQYI010000033.1, read on the forward strand.
TGTAGCTGTGCCCTCGCAGCAATCCCCAGAGCCTTTTAATAAAGTTCTGCGAGATGGGGCAAGAGCTGTGCTGTGGGTCACAACAGGCAGCACCGGATCGAGCTTTGCCCAGTACCTGACTCAAAAATAAATCCTAGAGTTCTCAGCCACGCCTAAGCCATAGGAGCTGCGATCGCCCTAAGTCGATTCATTCAGCACGATATGCTCAAGCGATCGCGGATTTTCAATCATTTTTGAGGCATTGTGAATCTCTATGGCCACAAGATTGTCGTTGGTGTCGTAGTCTAGCTGCACATCGGGGCGATCTTCATTGAAATCTTCGACGATCGCATCTCGAAAGACGAACCGCAGGACATCAGTGGCTGCGTCATAAATAACCTTCATGATCTCCTCCAGGTGCCCCAGTTAAATGACTGAAAGCGCAATCATACTTGTCTTAATATCCCTTTACTGTAATCAATCTTGCTGATTTTTGTGAGCAATGTACCCATTGAAACCATCGCTCATCCCCTACAAACAGCAGAATCTTGACTTTGCCTTAACCTGATTGCGCCAGATTTACGAGTAAAGTGAAGTCTAGATTAGTCTGTGGCAACCGATCATCAGCGCTTTGCTTCATTTGGAAACCAGCAGCGCCATTCTGCATTTTTTTCTCCAACCCTACAGAAAATATCAAGGCGCAAATCATGACCAAGCTGTTACTTCTCGACAAAGACGGAACTTTGGTCAGTCCCAAGGCGGGGCACAAGTTTGTGGAGCATCCCGCCGACCAAAAGTTGATCAAAGGAGTGGCAAAGACGATCGCTCAATATGCAGCTCATGGATGGACAATGGCGATTGTCTCTAATCAGGGTGGATGCAGTACCGTCAACCCAGACACGGGTGAAACTTATAAAACGCTGGAAGAGGCGATCGCGGAGATGAAATTTTGTATGCATCTCATTCCAGAAATTAGCCGTGCCATGTTTTGTCCTGATAGAAAGGGGGTGAATGCTTGGGAAATATTGCAGCTCCCTCAGCATTTAGGCGTTTTTGACTGTCTCAAGAAACGTATTGGGATACAAAATTCTGGATTATTTCGTAAACCTCAGCCCGGAATGCTGCTGTATACCATGCAGGACTTAGAGGTTGAAGCCAAAGATTGTCTGATGGTTGGCGATCTTAACGCTGATGAGGCTGCGGCCAAGGCTGCTGGCATTCCTTTTCTGTATGTGGGGCAGTGGCTCAAATCGATCTGAGTTCAACTTAATGGGCTTAACTTAATGAGTTTGGCTCAAAAGGGCAGCTTCACCGCCCTTTTAAGTCAGAGTCACAAGTGTTAGGACAGGGACATTAGCAATCCCAAACAAGCTACAACTTCTGATAGAGTGGCTTGCCCATCTGAATCGGCGTTACGTCCAAGTGAATGTTTTCGACGCTATAATCTTCTCCCCCAAATGTTCCCGTATAGTATCCTAAACTATCCGACTGCTTGTAGAATTTGAATTCAAACCCTAGGTCTGGCTCAGGAACATCTGTAGCTTGCGTAAAGGCCAAACCGATCGCTTCTGGGTGGCTATTATCAATCAGATTTCCCATCAGATCAACTACTGCCGTATTCTCTAAGATGTCTGCGGTGAATATTTCTTCGGTGAAATAAGGTTCATAGCTTGGATCATTAGTATCAACCTTTAAATCATTAAGCTTGTCGGGATGGAACGTCACGGCCTTGGTTTTAAGGTTAAACTGGTCGCCGCGATCGAGATAAGTTAATTTGGCATTTTGCAGATTAAATTGAGTCACGGCTGCATCCGTTTTTGCTTCAGCCAAATCTAGCACCAGCGCACCTTTATAACCGATGACATCTACCTCCCCTGTTGTCGGAAAAACGACAAGTGCTGTATTTTCATCCACCCCTATTCCCAACTTGTAGTCCTTGGCCTGCATCGCAACCAAGGCGCGAGCAAAGCGTCCTCTAGTCAGAAAGTGCTGATCGATAAACACATCTGCACCGATGAAGCCCAAACCTTTGTCGATACTGTCTCCTTCTTTTACACCAACTTTCATCGTAGACAAAACATCGACTGAGTTCTTAAACATGGTGGTGCTCATAATCGCAGCTCCAGCACTCGATCCGCCAATCATGCCGCCTTGATCTAAGACTTGCCAAATGGCATCAAGCATCGGCGTGCGATCGCCCGTTTCAGTATACAAAGCTTGTGTGATGCGAGCCTGATCGCCACCGATGAAATAAATGCCCTTGGCGCTTTTAACCTGTGCAATTAAAGCCGGATCGTTAACCGCCACCTTGTAATCCACATCAATATTTTTTACGCCGATCGGAATCAGCATTGCATCTGCACCATACCGATTGAAGGCATCTACAACCTGCTGTCCGTTTTTCACAGGGTTACCGCTTGCTGTGGGAAAAACCGCAATCTTGGCTCCTGGCCCCCCCGCAAGTTCAATCATTTTGTTAAAGACCTCGTCATTGTCGTAGCGTAAGGAGCCACCAATGATGACTAGCGAGGGTGTTGCAGAAGTGACTTGAGCGGTACTCAACCTAAACGGCAAACCCAGGCTCAAACAAAACAAAAACGCACCCACAACCCAACCTAGCTGCTTTTTCATAGCGGTTCTCACATGAAACTTTGATGCAGCCTTACCTTATGCAAGTGGAATTTGTTTATCGGTAGTTTAAGTCACAATTACACCCTCGATCGTAATCAAGTTAGGCCAAGGTATGTTTTACTATGAGCGCATAGCGCTATCGCTCATAGTAAAACCCTCACTCAGTTCATAGCTAAGTGAGGGAGTTGCAAGAGCCATCTTCAGGAAAACACAACGTCTTGTCAAACGTCTAAAGACTGTTTTTTATGCCGCACATCGTGTGGCGTAAAAAATGCTATACCAGCTTCACTACGTTCTGGTTGAAGTTGAGGCGGTTTTCTCCTGTTGGGAAGCCCGCTTTACCATCTCCATCGGTATCAACATTGGTATGGATGTTGACATAGAGGTTACCTGCCAGGAAGGCAGCTTGCTCTTCGGGAGTCAGTTCAAACTCACCAGAAATAGTGCCGGACTTGGCATCTATCGGCGTGTTCTCAAAGAAGCGAACGACCGTCGCATCTGCAAAGTTGCCTCGGCTATCTTGAGAGGGGCTGAAGTGCAGGTGAGTTCCAGAGAGCTTATTCCCTTCCACATCATTGGGAACTTGCAAAAAGCCGTTGATCAGAGAGACAGGATCAGAACCATTTAGGATCGTTGCTTTCGGATCAATTACCGTCTCGTTCTGGCTAAAGAGCGGTGCTCCGTCAAAGTTCTGGTATTTACCATTAAAGGTAAGCACACCATTCTTTAAGGTTGCAGTGGCTTCGCTGGTTCCAGGGCTGTCATTGGGGAAAGGAAACTCACCCTTACCATCACCCTTGGCAGTACCGATCGTAAAGCCATCATCACCCACGTACAGGAAGTCATCCCCGCCACCGCCGACCATCTTGTCGCGTCCGCGTCCGCCCGACAGTTTGCCATCGCCCTGTTGAGTCTTAGCAAACTTCAACGAGTTGAGGGTGTCGAACACTTTATCATCTACCACGCTAAAGCCCTTTCTACCAGCCTGCTCTAGACCTTGTAGAGAGGATGCTTTGGTAAATGCCAGCGATGCCAGAATATGCCCATCTGTCTTGTCAATAATCAACGCATTATTGACCGAATCTAGAGGCTGATTGACTCCACCTTTACCGGGGTTCTTCCCTTGTGCGATAACGATGTTGTCAAGGTTCATCCCCTTGGTAAACAGCAGTCTGTCTTGGGTGGCATCGAAGTCAAGAATCCGGTTTGTGGTCTTGCCATCTAACAAGATGCTGTCTTTACCGCCGCCCGTGGTGATGGTGTTAAATCCACCCCCTCTGCCGTCGATCAAATCTTTGTCTCCGGTGGCAATCACTGTATTTTTGCCTGCCCCCGTTACCAGGAGGTCACCCTTGATTCCCACATCATCCCCGAAGGATGCTTCCTTCTTCAAGTTCTTGAGATCAAGGCCACGAAGCACCTCAACCTTACTCAAATCAACGTGGTTTTCGCTGCTGGCACCTGCACCCGTGTGGTCATGGTCATCGGCGGGGGGCGTTACAGGGGGCGTTACAGGGGGCGTTGTACCTGGATCTGTTGTACCGCCGCCCGTGGCTGGAGGTGGAGTAACAATAGGCGCTTCACCGCCCAAGATGTCATCGGCTCCGCGACCTACCAACTTATCTCGACCCGCAGAACCCGATAGCTGGCCATCACCCTCTTGAGTCGTGTCAAACTTCAGCGTGTTGAGCGTATTGAATACCTTGTCTTCAACCAGGGCGAAACCCTTTCTGCCAGACTGCTCAAAGTTTTGCAGCGCAGATGCCTTCGTTGAATTGAGGGAAGCCAGAATATGTCCTTCTGTCTTATCAATAATCAACGTGTTGTTGACTGAATCAATGCTATTCGCATCTTTATTTTTTCCTTGAGCGATCACGACATTGTTGAGATTGATCTCCTTGGTGAAGAGGAGTCTATCTGAATTGATGTCAAAATCTAGCACCCGGTTGGTTGTCTCAGCGCCCAGGAGTATACTGTCTTTACCTTTACCTGTGGTAATGGTGTTGAATCCACCGCCTCTGCCATCAATCAGATCCTTGTCGGCAGAACCCTTTACCGTGTTTTTGCCCGCACCGGGAACGAGGAAGTCACCTTTAGTTCCCACATCATCGTTAAAAGAAGCCTCTTTTTGCAGTCTCTTGATGTTGATGCCGCGAACCGTTTGAACGTTATTCAGCGATACATGGTTGGTTTCAAGCGCTCTGTCCAGATCCTTTGCGAGATCGGATGTTTGCAGTGAAGAACCCTTAGAACCGCCTGCTGTACCACCAGACGCAGACTTCGTGGAAACATCTATTGCACCAGTAGCATCCTGATTTTCATGCTGTTCTTGATGATCAAGTCCTGCCATGATTGCTCCTTGAAATTAATAAAAAAGAACGTAAAAAGTGAGTGAAAAAGACGATTATCGCTTGAGGAAATACACCCTAAACGATCGCCATTGATACTGAGTACAGAGATGAATGCGGAAAGATGGGCAAATGCTTATCGCAGCGATGCTAGTGGCTGCGGAACCTGAACTATAACGGCTTTAAGAGCTTAAGACTTTATTTGAATCGATAATCGTCTTCTACTCCCGAAGTATAGCAACCTCAACCTATTGGATGTCAACCGAGGGCAGGCTAAATTTTTCAAGAAACGGCCTTGACTGGAACCTAAATCGTCTAATTAGAACCTATTTACAGCCATATTGCCAATCGAGTTCCAATAAAGCTAACGCTTGCTGTTCCTCGGCTTTGAGACTCAGCCACTCTAGCCATTGGTGTAATTCTCCCTCAAGCAGCAAGGCGCGATCGCCTTTATCAAACAATTCCAAGAGGTTCTCTCTCACCTGCGCTCGGTTCCAGCCTAGCCGCCTCGTCAGGACTGAGAGTGCCGCGAGGGTATCAGACAGGTCATGGGGCAGGTCATGAGGCAGGTCATGAGGCAAGTCATGGGGCGATCGCACCGTTAGCTGAGGCTGCATAACCTGAAGCATCTGAGTTGGCTGAACAGGTCGAGCCTCTGCTAAATCTGCTAGAAGGGCTGGCTGCACCCAAGTAAGAGCCTCTGCCACCAAAATGGGATCGCCCGATTCTAAATACTGCTGCATGCGACTCTTGAGAGCCGCAGAAGCATTACCGCCTATAGGGAGCCTGAGATGTTGGCAATCGCTCAACCCTTGACTAACACTACTATTACCACCTGCTGTAGATAATAAGCTTGTAAGACTATGAACGTTTGACGCGACCTCATCGCGATCAAACGCTTCAGGCTTATATTCCGTTGGGGGGGCTGGGGGGTTTTCCACAGGCTGCTTGATTTCCATAGCGAAACTAGCGGAATCACTACCCGCAAAGTCGCTAGGATGCCAGAGATCCCGATGCCGATAGAGAGAACCTCCACCAATCCCGTAGGCCGTGAGCGCATGGAATCTTGCCGTTGCACCAATAGGCAAACTGTTTTTCTCTAATAAATCAGCAATAGCTCTGCGAATGCGATCGCGTGCTGACTGAGATTGCTGCTGATTCCAGCCGGGTAAATTGGGTAAATCGAGGGTCAGGTCTGCGATCGCCTCTTCCTGCTTCTCTTTGTATTTACCTTTGAGACTGCCGTAAGGAAAATATTTACTATTCTGAACACACCTAGCCCATTCTTCGGCGCGCTGTTCGATCTCACATTGGTGATTGCAGTAGTCTCGATAACCTGGGAGAGAGCGGGCGACACGAACAATTTCGTCGATCAGAGCTTTACCCTCTAGAGGTGTACCTCCAGAAATAACATGATGGAAAACATAAGTGCGTAAGGTAATGCGACCCAACAGGCGATTGGTTTGACCTGAGCCACTCCAACCCGCTGCAATCTCGGCATTAAGATCAGCAATAAATTTGTCGGCCTTCCCCGATACTCGAAACTGCGTGCGTTTAATTTGCCTGAGAAAACGCTTAAGCGTCTTGCGATCGAGCAAATTTCGCCGTTGGGCAAAAAGCCACTGTTCAACAAAACGGGATTGGTCACTCCAGACAGGCTCAAAGTCCTGATTCAACAGGTAAGAGCCAATTTGCAGGGGCAACCGATGAGCATTGAATAAGCTAGGGTGACCTTCAGTAACGTAGAGCTTGGGGTTTGGAAACACCTCAAGTTGTCCTGGCCTAACTAAAAAACCAGCAGCCGTTAATTGCGCCGTTACAACAGTCGCCAGTTCCCAAGAATTTTGTGATTCAGCCAAAGGGAAATAGAGATGTAATCCACCAGAGTAAGAGCTGGTACAAGCCACATAGGCCACTAGACCCATCGATTCTAAAGCAGCACCGAGACGAGAAATAGCTAGTGCATCATGCTGTGGATGATAGGCACTGCCCCGATCGATATCAAGCAAGCAATATTGAGTCTGAGAGCCGAAGCGAACCCCAAATAGATAATCGCCCTGTTGAAAAATTCGACTCGATAGGGGATACCGCCGCTCCGTTTGCCAATCTGGCGATCGCCCTAGCTCAGGATACTCCGCATAGATAAAGTCGAATCGGTGAGGAAACAATGCAAAGAACTGATCCTGTGCATCCTCAACAGATTGAAATTTGAGTAGGGCTTTAGATTTTGAAGATAACGCTATGGACACAAAAAACACTCCACTCTTGAAGCGTTACAGAATGGAATGCCCAATGTAAAACTGAACCAGCCGGGTGTATTGCGATCGCTAACCCGTTGACTCTAATATGGACATATTCAAACAATCGAACTTACCTCAAAGCCGCCAAGCTTGATGGAAGTTAAGTCCTTGTCTCCATTCTGCAAAGTTAATAGACATTGACCCTGGCTATAAACCCTGGGTTTTTAATGGGATTAGAAATCTCAAATATCGGAAACGAAGATTGCTCAATCTGAAATTAAATTTGCCTGTTGCAGATTTGAATCATTCGTTTCTTTATTTTTGATCTGTTAATCCAGGGTCACTGTAGCAGCGAGGTTACATAAAGCTAGAAACAGCAGGCGATCAAATGATCAAGAGATCAAACCTGTAACCTTTTTTTAAAACCTTGGCAGGGTAAGCCGTTCAGCCTGGTGCAATGTAACTTTTAGAGTGAACAAAGGGTGTTTTTAGGTCACTTGAGGGGTATTTTTAGGTCACACCAGGGAGGTGAAAATGTAACCTATAGGTCTTGTCATAAAAATGAGTTTTAAGACTGACAGATAGCTGAAATGCAGGACAGGAAAGCGATCGCCCTGCATATGGATGTAACCGTTGGGTCAAACCTAAGACTTCTAACGGGGTAATGTGTAACCTTATCCAGGGTGCTGCACCCGTAACTGTTGGGCTAACCCTGGGGGATTAGCCATTCGCTCACAGCAGTTTCTCTAGACCGTAGACGAGCGATTTCAAAGGTACAACCTTGCGGATAGAGAGCAGCACCCCTGGCATATAGCAGATGCGATCGCTCGTGTCATGGCGCAGAGTATAAATTTGTCCGGGTGCGCCAAATAGCACCTCCTGATGGGCAATTAATCCGGGGAGGCGAATGCTGTGGATGCGAATCCCATCTTGAGTCTGGCTGCCTCTGGCTCCAGCTAACTTCTCAGTTTCCTCAACGCTAGGCGGGTTGTAGAGCTTGCCAAATTCTTCTAGCAACTGGGCAGTCTGAATGGCCGTACCGCTAGGGGCATCGGCTTTTTGGTTATGGTGCAGCTCAATAATTTCAACATGATCAAAATATTGTGAGGCGCGCACGGCTGCCTGTTGTAGCAACACCATACCGATCGAAAAGTTGGGAATAATTGCGCCGCCAATGCTGGCTTTGTCGGCAAATTCGGCTAAGTCTTGAATTTGCTCTAGCGTTAAGCCTGTGGTGCCAATTACAGGACGCACCCCATAGGCGATCGCAGCGCGCACATTGTCATACACGGAGTCAGGATGGGTAACATCGACCATGACAGCGGCCTCTCGCTCTTGCCCAGCCATTGCCAGCGTGGCTTGAAGGTCGGCAATAATAGGCACCTCTAATGCGCCACAGCCAATCACCTCACCAATGTCTTCACCTTGGAGATCGCGGTTGCGGGCGATCGCCCCCACCAAAGTCATGTCTTCTGCTGCGGCAACGGCTTTGATAATTTCACGACCCATTTTGCCAGTTGCACCGTTAACAACGACGGGAATTGGGGATGTCATAGCTTTCCTTGATGCGACAAGAGCAATTCTATAGCGCTACGCGCTTAGATCCAAATGGGTTATTTTTTGAAAGCCCCGCGTAGCGGGGCTTTCAAAAAATAACCCATTTGGATCTAACCTAATGAGGTAGGGGCAGCACAACCTTCAAAGCTGCGATTGCTCGGTCACTGGCTCGGTTGGAATGGTGCCGACAGGAATGGCGATCGTAAAGGTGGTTTTTTCCAAGGCGCTAGTCGCCTGAATGGTTCCGCCCAAGTACTCCACTAATTTTTTGACTAAGGCCAATCCTAGCCCTGTGCCGCCTTGATTCCAGCGATCGCCGCTAGAAACGCGATAGAACTTATCAAAGATTTTGTCCAGCTCTGTCTCAGGAATTTCAGATCCGGTGTTGCTGATCCGAAAAATGATCTGGGGTTCAGGGGTGGCATGGGTTGATTCCACCTGGATTTCAATCTGGCCTTCTGGAGGGGTATATTTACAGGCATTATTAATTAGCTCTGCCAAAATTCTTTCCAAGCCGTTGCTGTCTGAAAACAGAGAATTTAGGCCAGGTGTCATTTGCAGATGAAGCGTTTGTTGGCGAGCTCTTGCACGCTCATAAAAGGACTCCGTAAATTGAGGCAGCCAATCTTGCAAATGAATAACTTCTAGATCAGGAGTTTTTGCCCCAGCTTCTAAACGCTGCAAGTCGAGCAGATCATTAATCAAGCTAATTTCACGTGTACATTCATCTTCCAAAATTTGCAGGTATCGGGCGCGGCGCTCATCAGAAGCTGCTAGCTGCAACATGCGAATGGCCATCCGCATATTGGTCATGGGCGTTCGCAACTCATGGGAAACCGTACTGAGAAAATCATCCTTAAGCTGGCTGAGATGCTGCAATTCCTGCATTTGCTGCTGCAAGCTTTGCTCTACCTGTTTGCGGTTAGTGATTTCTTCGAGCACCAGGAGCAGACCATCGAGCGGATTGACCTGATGAATGAGCGAACGAATTTCGTCATGGGATGAGGTGTTCAAGCCTGACGCATGAATAGACGTGCGATATGTCAGCGGCTCAAGCTTAAGTTCAAACCAGCGATCGCCCTGCTGAATCTCCCAAGATACAGGGCTATGGGCACTTTGCAGTAGATGCCAATGGTGCTGCCACTGGGTTTGGCTCAGCCATTGAGGAATGAGGCTCTCCAGCCGATCGCCAACTTGAACCTGCAAATGATGGGTTGCCGTGGGATTACAAAACCAAATTGATCCGTCTAAATCAGCTGCTACCAAACCGAGCGACAGGCTGCGCGCCACAGCCGCCTGAGCCGATTGAGAACGCCCCAACTGATCTGCTAAAGCTGCTAATTTTTCCATCTGTGGCAGGTGCAGCGGTCTATTTTCACCTTTGAGACAGCCAGCCATCAAGCCAGTCTGTTCGGCTGACTCTTGCCGATCGCGCACGACCAAATCGCTGCGATAGGTTTGCCAAAGGCGATCGACCTCTTGCTGAAGCAGAGATCTAGCCTTGAGCTGCTGATTGAGCGCTACGGCTGCTGTGGTTAAAATCCATAGGGCGATCGGTGAAGCGACGGGAATCCAGAAGCCCCAGTGAAACATCACAACGCTGGCGATCCCCCACCCGCTGCACAGTCCGCCTAACACAGCTAACTGACGCTCAAGCCGCCAGCGATACAGCGCCAGACTGATCCCCGAACCAGACAGCGCTAAACCGACGAGCAGCCAGCTTTCTGGCAAAACCTTGAGAAAATTCTGTCGCAACAGATTATTAATCAGAGCCGCATGCAAGTACACATTCGTCGTGGGTGGACTCTGATTAAAGGGCGTTCGGAGGGCATCAAACCCGATCGCCGTAATGCCAACCACAACAATTTTGTCTCGGAGCTTATCGGCAGGAACTTGGTGTCGAAGGACATCTACATAGGAATAGGTGGGTGCTGTTGACGTAGATCCTGGCCAGTTGATCCAAAGGGGTTGACTCAGATCTGGTTCGGGCACAATTTCTGCCACCAGGCTATAAACTTGAGTCGCGGCTAACCCCAAGGCAGGAACTTCCTGCACCTGTGGTTCAATCTGGCGAGTCAGCCCATCTCGATCTTGCCGCTGGTAGATATGTCCTTGGTTTGCCGCTGCTTCTTGCAAAATTGGGCTTGGCAACAGCGGAGCTCCCATTGAGTCCCAGGCTTGAGCCAAGACGACTCGCCCCTGCTGGTTCATCGCTTCTGCCAGAGCCAGATCCTCTGGACTGGGTTCTGAGAGTAAGATATCTAAAACGACCGTACTGACCTCTGCTTGGGTCAAGTTCTGCAATAGCTCGGTATACCGTTGGCGCGACCAGGGAAATTGCCCCAAGCTTTTTAAGCTGGGTTCATCAATGGCGATTACGACCACCCGGTCATCCCAGGAGGTTGGTCCTCTCAAGCGAAACAACATGCTATGGGCTAGAGAATCCAAAGATTGCCATGTCCCTAGTTTCAGCAGGCCGATAATGACCACAGAAGCAAGACTACCAGGCAGAATGGGTTCTGCATTCTGCCAGACCTGGTGTAGAGCGCGCCGCCATCTCATCTGCCTGCCGTCCTTCAGTGATGGGCATGTTTGGCCATTGACTTGTCTGAAAAGGCATAAAGCAAGCTTTTAGAACAATCAACAGCGAGCCTGGAATAGTACTTCCCGGAGATAGCTTACGGAAGATATATGACCCTTGTCTCTAGATTCAGGGTGCGCAAGTAGCGAGACAAAGCCTCGGCAGTCGATCGCTGCGGAAAAGCTCCAGCGCGAATATAAGTCCCGACTCGCGATCGAGTTTGGAATGCGTCAGGTACACATTGACGCACAGTGTCTAAAGTTACATCATCTTGATTCAGTACGGCAACTACGTAGGGGGCATCGGGTATCTTTCCGAGTGTAATTACGGTTGCTTGGGCGACGCTGCTGGGTTCAGATTCATCTAGCTCAGACTCCTCTGGTTCAAATTCATCAAGTTCATCCTCACCTAGCTGAGGCAGCGATTCAGGCGCGCTCTGCTGTACAGCATTGTGGAAGGTGCAGAGTTCAGAGGAGTCAGAAGTTTGAGCGGATGCTGGCGTGCTCCAAGTGACGAGAGCTGTGGCTATGGCGATCGCCCCTAGAGAGACTTGAGTCCTTTGAGTAACCATTTGAAAAACGCTCAACGTAGTGTAGTTAGGGAACAAGGAGGTTATAAACTTGTCGGGTGCCCAAGGGTGTAATGACTGTTACTTCAATCTGTCGATCGCGCGACAAGGGGATTTGCAGGTCAAATTCGCCACTGCGACTAGTATCGTGAGGTTCACCGTCAATTACTAGCAAATTGACGGGATCAATCTGACCTACAAGCTTTACTGCTCTATTGCCTAGGCCACCTCGCCCCACCACCGCAAAATATTGGATATCCAAAGAAGGATCATCCTTGAGAGGGCTAGGCGGTGAAGGTGGCTCTCCCGGAACGATGAGACTTTGGAGATTGGCATCGACTTGAACGCTTTCACCTTGAGCTGAGGCAAAAACGCTGCCTTCAAGGGTGGCGACGCCTGTCGTGCCGCTGGGCTGAACGCTCACCCCAAACTCGGTGCCTCTGACTCCGCTGACTCCCGCAGGCGTCTGAATTTCTAACTCAGAGCCGCGATGGGTAAACGGGCGCACTCGGAACTGCACTTGCCCACCCGTTACTTCTAATCGAGTAATTTTTCCCCCATCACCTGCAATGTCTAATTCCTGCACCTGCAAGGTGGTGTTTTCTGAAACGTTGATGGTGCCGATACCTGTGTCTACAACCAGTCTGGCGCTAGAATTCCGGCCTGTAATTAGAGCATCTCCTACAGACTCAAGACAGTTATGAATCTCAGCAGGTTTAGAGCTTTGCCCCCGACGATAGGTGACGCTTCCCTCTATCTGCCGCACCTCTAAGCAGCGATCGACTCTAACTGGCAAGGTTTGCTGAGCTGTTGCTCCTGCGGCAGCAGAGATGAGAATGACCAGACCCCATAGCGTCACCCGTGGTTTAAAACGAGAAGATGTATGATCTGTAGGAGGCTTTGTAAAAGGCGTTAACTGCACGGTTGAAAAGGGTTTTCAAAGAATTTAAACGTTGTGCGCGATCCTAGAATGTCATTCAGAATGTGCGGTTTATTTTTGCCAGGGTGACTCAGCACGCTTGATCAACACTAAACAGCAAGTCCAAAATAGTTCTATCTTTCACGTCATCCCTATAAAGATAGACTCCTGGGGGTTTCGTCAGATCAATTCCAAACAAATTTACATCTGAATTGATCCATGTGTCGGAGAGCTGCGCTGAGAGAAGGAATTTTTAAAGCTCAGTATCGAATATCTCTGGGGGTGTGTTTTAAGGAAAAATACCTCTTTGGGGCAGGCTAGAAGTTTTAGCCCTCAATCTGAGAATGTTATTTTTAAGGAAGTTGCAAAATCCACTGGAGCGTTTTGCGACTCTTAAAGATCTAAGAACTTAGCTTGATAATGCGAACGGAATCCAACCCCCAGTTTGATTTTTTACCTCAGGGTTCTGATCACAACAGCCTCAAGCGTGTGCTGGGTCATCTAAGCCACACGCTTGAGCGCGATGCCCTCGTTCAGCAGACAACCCACGATTTGCGTGAAGCGCTTCAGGTCGATCGCGTGGTTCTCTATTACTTTTACAGCCAATGGAAAGGCCAAGTCACCTTTGAGTCGTTGAGTTCTCCAGATTATTCGATTTATGGGTCTACAGGCCCTGATGGGTGCTTCAACGATGAATATGCGGCGCTATATATAGCAGGGCGAGTCAGGGCGATCGCCAATGTTGAGCAAGAGCCAATTGCCGATTGCCACCGCGAGTTTTTGCGCCAAATTGGTGTGCAGGCAAACTTAGTGGTGCCTATCTTGACCGCCAAGGGGCTGTGGGGCTTGCTAACGGCGCACCACTGCCAATCTCCTCGCGAGTGGACGGCAGCCGATATCGATCGCATGAGCGCAGGTGCACAAACTTTGGCAACGGCTCCGGCTGTTCTGATGGGTTAGTCCCATATAGGTCAAGCGTCTATCTCGGATCGCCAATTAATTAAAAAGACGCGATCGTGGCAATGTCCGGCTTGTGTCAAAATGAGAAACAGTCATTAATGTTTCTTTAGCATTTTAGGTTTAGAGCTGTGAGTCCTACGGTTGCCGCCCCAAAAGTCGCTCGTCGTGCTGTGTTTCCCTTCACGGCGATCGTCGGTCAAGAAGAAATGAAGCTAGCGCTATTGCTAAATGTGATTGATCCCAAAATTGGTGGGGTGATGATCATGGGCGATCGCGGTACGGGCAAATCCACGACGATTCGCGCCTTGGCAGATGTGCTGCCTGCTATTGAAGTTGTGGAAGGCGATCCGTTTAACAGCCATCCTAGCGACTCTGGCCTCATGAGCGATGTGGTAAAACAGCGACTTGAAACGGGGGAAACCTTGCCGCTGGCTCAGAAAAAAGTGCCGATGATTGATCTGCCCTTAGGCGCAACCGAAGATCGCGTTTGCGGCACGATCGATATTGAAAAAGCTTTGTCTGAAGGCGTGAAAGCCTTTGAGCCAGGTCTGCTCGCTCAGGCCAATCGCGGTATTCTCTACGTTGATGAAGTCAACTTGCTGGATGACCACTTAGTAGATGTGCTACTCGACTCAGCAGCCTCTGGTTGGAATACCGTAGAGCGTGAAGGCATCTCGATTCGCCACCCAGCTCGGTTTGTCCTGGTTGGCTCTGGCAACCCTGAAGAAGGGGAACTGCGGCCTCAACTGCTCGATCGCTTTGGTCTGCATGCCGAGATTCGCACGGTCAAAGATCCGGCGCTGCGGGTGCAAATTGTGGAACAGCGATCGGAGTTTGACCAAGAGCCGGAAGCTTTTCTAGAGGCATACCGTCCGCAGCAGGAAGAGTTGCAGCAGCGGTTGGTGGGGGCACAGCAGCGCCTTCGATCTGTGACGATCGACCATGACTTAAAGATTAAAATTTCTCAGGTTTGCTCAGAGTTAGATGTAGATGGCCTGCGTGGCGATATTGTCACCAACCGCACAGCCAAGGCGCTGACGGCGCTGGATGGACGGACTGAAGTGACAGTAGACGACATTAAGCGGGTGATTGTGATGGCGCTGCGGCATCGTCTGCGCAAAGATCCTCTAGAGTCGATCGATTCTGGCTACAAGGTCGGTAAGGTGTTTGACCAGGTGTTTGGCCTTGTAGAATCCAACACAGAAACGCCCCAAAACGGTAAAAAGTAGCCTTATCGGGCAAGCCGATCAAGGTTAGCCTTAGCCTTTACTTTTAGGACATTTTTGTGGGCGCGCGGAGCGCGCCCACAAAAATGCCTCAGCTCTAACACTTGTGACTATAGCTATATGTATGAAAAGGGGCGCAAAGCGCCCCTTTTCACTGATGAGATTTGCCAGATGCATTACGCAGAAAACGAGTGATTAACGGCGGTAGAGCTGTTTTGCAACATGCCGTCTTCTAGATAGGTGACGCGATCGGCCACATCAATAATGCGGGGATCATGGGTCACCATGAGTACAGTGCGACCGCTCTCTTTAGCCAGCTTTCGCAGAAGGTTAATCACGGCATGGCCGCTCTGAGAGTCGAGAGAAGCGGTCGGTTCATCGGCCATGATAATTTGCGGATTGCCTGCCAAAGCCCTAGCGATCGCCACGCGCTGCTTCTGTCCGCCTGAGAGGTCACGAGGATGCTTGTGAGCGCGATCGGCAAGACCGACCTGATCCAGCAGATGCAGGGCTTCTTTACGGGCTGCTTTACCTTTGATCCCTTTCATATCCAAAGCGATTTCAACGTTTTCCACCACCGTTAGCGCTGGAAATAGGTTGAACTCCTGAAAAATGAAGCCAATATTGTGGAGGCGGAATTTCGCCAACTGCGCCCGATTCATCCGGGTGAGATCCTGCCCTAGCAGGCAAACGCTCCCCGCAGATGGAGTTAGAATGCCGCCCAGAATAGAGAGCAGCGTCGTTTTGCCTGAGCCAGAAGGACCCATCAGGAGCTGAATATCGCCCCGATTCACATCCAGATTGATGTCCTTTAGCCCATAGAATTTTTGTGTTCCGTTCTGGAACACCATCTCAACACCCCGCGCCACGATCGCCTTCGCTCCGGCCTTGAAGGGGTCAGCGGCTTCCATGCACTGACCCGCTGCCTTCGTCGCTGGTGCAGACAAATTCATTTGAAAGTTAATCGGTGTAGCAGTCATGATTGCAGTTCGATGGATGAGATATAGGGTTGGGAGAGGGCAGAATCAGGCAGATAAGCGATGGTGAAGAAGGCTGAGGCTGTTTTGGCTAGGCTATGGTGCAAGATGGCTTAGGATTAGTCAGTCGTAGAGAGGCTGGAAGGAAGACTATGACTCCCGGACGGGGTAAGGGCGTTCTTTGTTTCTACGGCTTGTCGAGTGCAGGTTTCGCAAAATTGAAATCTCTAAAGGCGAATTTTTAAAATTCAGGCTGATTGTATGCGCTGCTTATTTCATCGGGGTCTACTTCAATTTTTATGCTTGGCAGCTTCTTGTGCCCTAGAAAATCATTACGAATTTGTTAATACTTTGTAACGCTCATAAGACCATTATTCCATTTGCAAAGGCTAGAGTTAACAGGCTGAAATTCATAGAGGTGTATCTTCATGGAAGGTCGGCATTTTATGAATTAAGATTTGTATCTCATAAATCAAGATTTAAAGACAATGGCTGGATCAACCCGAGTCACCTTTTGGATGGCAAACAGCGCTGAGCCGACACACATGAAAACGGTGATGCCAAAAATGCCTACTGCTGCGATCGGAGTCACCAAGATCGTGATGCCCTGAGTCGCAAATGTCCAGGCTCCCAGACCGATGCAAAGCCCCAGACTGGGAACGTAGCCCATGACTGACATCAGCAGGGCTTGCTGGATGATAATGCCATAGACAACGCGATCGGGAACGCCCATTGCCTTGAGGGTGGCAAACTCCTTCAGGTGATCGGCAACCGAAGAATAAAGAATCTGTCCTACGATTACCATACCGACGATGACGCCGACTGTAGCCCCTAATCCCAATATGAAGCCAATGCCCGTCCGCTGCACCCAGTAATTTCGCGTCCGGGACGCCATCTCTTGGCGCGTATAGGCACGGGTGTCAGGCAAGGCTTCCTCTAGCTTCTGTTTGAGCGCCTGAAGATCTTGACCGGGCTGTGCCTGAACCAGAATATAGCTGATGGCATCGGTAGAGGTTAGCGGCATGGGTTGCAGCGAAGCAGGGTTAGAACCTGCCGACGGCTGGTAAACGTTCGTACATTGAAACTTTTCTTCTTGCATACGGCAGTTGAGGTTTGCCGTTCGGTTGCCTGTGGCATATGCCTTAGCATTTTCGAGAGAGCTAAACAGAAAGGTGCCAGAGGCGATCGATTGCACATCTGTGGTCAACCCCACCAGCTTGACGCTGAGGGAACCGATGGTTGCTGTTTCGCCCACTTGCGTCACATCTAAACTGTCTAGGTTCGTGGCATCTGTAATCACGGTGTAGGGCTGCTTGAGATCTGCGAGGTTGCCCTGCGTCACTTCAAAAGGCTTGAACAGCGTTCCAGCAGAATCAAAGCCAAACAGCCGCACCGAGGTAATTTTGCCCTGAGGACTGCGCCAGGTGCCGCCGCTGAGGAGCAAAGCTTCGGCTCGCTGTACCCCTTCGACCTGTTGAGCCTGCTGCAGGAAGGCGGCAGAAATCGGCAGCGTTAGCTCTAACCCAACCATGTCTTGGTTAGCGACCCAAATATCGGCTTCAGAGCGATCGATCAAAATACCTGTCGATCGCGTAAACCCGTTGAGAATCCCCGTTTGGATAGTCACCAGACTCACAGCAAACATGATGCCCGCCTGCGCCACCAGCAGTCGAGGAATGTCCTCAAATAGGTTTTTGCGTGCGATGGATGCCATGACTCTTAACTTAAAGAAAACCTGTGAATGGTAGGTGACGCTCTATTGAATTTATCGTGTCCCATTGTCATTAGGGGGGAAGTTGTGACAGTGAGGTGGGGTGGATGGGGAGTGAGGGAGGGAGTGAGGGAGGGAGGGAGGGCTTTATCCCTATCCATCTACCCACTCACCCACTCACCCACTACCCACTCACCCACCTACGACAGCTTGGCTACAATCCCTAGCAGTTTTTTTGAACGTGGAGTTAGAAGCGTGCGGCGATAGGCGTCGGCGGCTTTTTTGATGGCTTCTGCTTGGGTAGGATACGGGTGAATGACGCTAGAGAGCTTACTTAGACCAAGATTGTGGACGATCGCTGTGGTGATTTCGCTAATCATTTCACCTGCGTGGGAGGCTACGATCGTCGCGCCCAGAATTTTGTCGGAGCCTTGCTGATGCAAGATTTTGAGAAACCCTTGGGGTTCACCGTCAACTAAGGCGCGATCGACGCTGTCAAACGGAATTTTGATCGTGTCTACTGCCAAGTTGCGATCGCGGGCTTCTGCCTCGTACAGACCAACATGGGCGATTTCTGGGTCGGTGTAGGTGACCCAAGGCATGACCAAGCTACTGAGTTTGGAGCGTCCGATGCCGAAGGGGGAAAATAGCGTGTTTTTGATGACGATACGGGCAGCAGCATCGGCGGCATGGGTAAACTTCCAGTCCATACAGATGTCTCCTGCTGCATAAATTTTGGGATTGCTGGTTTGCAGGAAATCGTTGACTTCTACGCCGCGCTTCGAGTACTGCACGCCGATCGCCTCTAGATTCAGTCCCTCAACATTAGGCGCACGCCCTGCTCCTGCCAGGATTTCATCCACGGCGATCGTTTCGGGTTTGCCTGCGGCCTCAAAGTGAATGACTTTGCCTTCAGGCGTTGACTCAACCCGTTGTAGGTCGGCACTCAGCACCAGCTGTACTCCATCCCGCAGCAGGGACTGGCGCAGGATCTCGGCAGCTTCCGGGTCTTCTTTGTTGAGTAACTGGGCGTTTTTGTGAAACAGCACTACTTGAGAACCAAGCCGCTGAAAGGACTGCGCCAATTCACAACCAATCGGTCCGCCGCCAATGACTGCTAATCGAGCAGGGCGATCGGTCAAGGAAAAGACGGTTTCGTTGGTTAGATAGCCGACGGCTTCGATTCCGGCGATCGCAGGCTTGACGGCTCTTGCCCCTGTGGCGATCACGGCTTTCTTGAAGCGCAGGGCATTCTGGCCCACCTGTAAGGTTTGCCCATCGACAAAGCGACCTTCGCCCAAAAACACATCGACCCCCAGCTTCTGAAACCGTTGAGCAGAGTCATTGGGGCTAATTTCGGCTCTGATGCGGCGCATTCTTGCCATGACGGCAGGAAAGTCGATGTGGGGGCGATCGCCCTTCACGCCTAAAGCCTCAGCATCGCGTAAGCTGACTGCTGCCCGCGCCGAACGAATGATGCACTTAGAGGGCACACAGCCGACATTGAGGCAGTCACCCCCCATCAAATGCTGCTCGACTAAGGCCACCTTCAGCCCAAGTCCTAGCCCTGTGGCTCCGGCAGCGACCACCAGACCTGCCGTTCCGGCACCGACCACCACTAAGTCATACAAGGCTTGCGGCGTAGGATTCACCCAATCTGGCGGATGCACCTGAGAAATGAGGGTTTGGTTGGCCTCATCCATCGGCGGCAGCGTCACAGGTCGAACGTCAAAACGGGTCATAGATGCAGCTCCTTGGGCAATTCGGCTTAAATGTGCGGCTTAAGTTTAGGGTGTTGATTCTGTTGAGTCGGGAATGGCTGTGGCCAAAGCATTGCGGGCGACGCGAGTGATGAAGATCGTCACGATAACAGTGGCTATAAAGCCAACGATGCGGATCACCCATTGCACTGTAGAGGCGGCCTGGGTGGGAGAGCCGATCGCCGCCAAATTTCCCGCTAACGAACCCAGATAGACATACAGCAGGGTGCCGGGAATCATGCCGATAAACCCCAGAATATAGTCCCGTAGCGAAACGCCTGTGATCCCCAGGGCATAGTTCAGCAAATTGAAGGGAAAGATGGGCGAGAGCCGAGTGAGCAAGACAATTTTGAAGCCTTCGCGTCCGATCGCCTGATCGATCGCCTTGAATTTGGCATTTGCCGCGATTTTTTTAGCCACCCACTCTCGCACCAGGTAGCGCCCAATCAAAAAAGCCAGAGTTGCGCCCAAGCAAGCGCCGCCAAACACGTAGAGCGCTCCCTGAACTACGCCAAACACAACACCCGCTCCCAGCGTTAGCACAGAGCCAGGGAAGAAGGCGATCGTCGCTACGGCATAGAGCGCAATGAAGGCGATCGCGCCCACAGCACCCAACCCCTGAATCCACTCCAGGGAGGCTTGCAAAAGCGCCTGGGGATTAAAGTCCATACCCATGTGATTTTAGATTTGCGATTTTGGGTCTGCTGTCACGGTTGCACTAATGCCTGCATTAACTCCTGCTTTTACTGTAGAGGCTAGGGCGATCGCAGAAGTGATGCAGCCCTGAACGCAAGGTGAGATTTTGCTGAGAGGATATTTTGCTGAGAGGTTATGGAGGCGCACACTTGGACGCTAAAAATCCCTATCCCATCCTCCCTAATCCCACTCTCCCTAATCCCGCACAACTGTAGAAACGATCGCTTTTCGTTTGGCTTGCTCAACCGGATTCAGCCACCGCTCTAGCCAGCTAAAGAGCTGAGAAAAAACTAGTGTCATGATCAGGTAGACGATCGCCACGCTGAAGTAAATTTCAAAGGCTCTATAGTTGCTGGCAACCACAATTTGACCCCGACGAAACAGTTCTTCAAGCCCAATGACTGCCACTAGGCTCGTGTCTTTTAGCATCGAAATGAATTCATTCCCCAGGGGCGGAATCATGCGTCGAAAGGCTTGGGGAAAAATCACATATCGCATGGTTTGCACCGTTCCTAGCCCCAGTGACTCTGATGCTTCTCGCTGGCCTGTCTCAATCGACTGGATGCCCGCTCGGACAATTTCGGCAATATAGGCAGCGCTATTGAGGCTTAGCGCCAGGATTGCCGCTGCAAACTGACTCAGCGAAAACTTCAGCCCTGCTTCTCGCACTAATACAGGCAGCCCGAAGTAGATCATGAAAATCTGCACCAGCAGTGGCGTACCGCGAAAAAAGTCTACGTAGCAACGGGCGGCAAGGCTGACGAGTCGCGAGGAGGACAGGCGGGCGATGCCAATTAGCGATCCGGTAATCATGCCGATCACAATGGCGATCGCCGTTAGCTGTAATGTGACACCCGCCCCCACCAACAGATTGGGAAACGCTTCACGAATGACATTGAAGGATTGCAGCACGGCAGGTTTGAAAATAAGGGGCATTTCAATAATCTGTCCATGAGGTGAAATCTAGGGCTATCAAGGCGCATGCCGCCGACCTTAATAACCCCTAGACTCAATAACTTATAGACAACAGGGCTAGAGAGCCGCTCAGACAGGTTAAACCTGAATTTAAACCCAAGCCTAAAGCATGATTATCGATCGGGAGAGTCCACAGAGAACGAAGGGCTTTGCTAACTCAAGAATTGCCAACTCAAGAATTGCCGACTCCAAAATAATCGGCTAGGACGCAGCCATAAGATTGGCCGTCAGCTCAGCTTGATCTAGCCCATGACCGATGAGCACTAGCTTGGTTTGGCGCACTTCGCTGGGCTGCCAGGGGCGATCGTAGAAATAGTCAAAGCGATCGCCTACACCCTGCAACACCAGACGCATTGGCTTGTTGGGTACCGATACAAACCCTTTGATCCGGTAAATTTCTTGCTGCTGGACGAGGGCTTGTAGCCGTTGGATCAGGCGAGTCGGCTCAAAGGCTTCACTCACCACAATTTGCACTGAATTGATGTCGTCATCATGTTCGTGATCGGCTGCGTCATCGTGATGGCTGGGGCGGCTCTCCAGATTTTCCTCTACGGCGGCATTAAAGCCTAGCAGCACCTCAGGATCTACTTCGCCGCGATCGCAAGGCAAAATCTTGATGCCGGGACGCAACTCTTGTTTTAGCCAGGTTTGCACTTTGGCTTGAGTTTCTAAATCGACGCGATCGCCCTTGGTCAGCAGCACCAAATCGGCACAGGCTAGTTGATCTTCAAAGAGTTCCTCGATCGGCGTTTCATGCTCTAAGTTGGGGTCGGCTTGGCGTTGGGCTTGCACTGCGTCCAAATCGCCGACAAACTGCCCTCGTGCCAAGGCGTCACAGTCTACAACCGTGATGACGCCATCGACTGTGGCACTCGTGCGAATCTCAGGCCAGCGAAAGGCTTGTACCAGGGGCTTAGGCAACGCCAGCCCTGAGGTTTCGATCAAAATACAGTCAATTTGGTCGCGCCGCTTAAGCAGCTCTTGCATGACGGGCAAAAACTCTTCTTGTACGGTGCAGCACAGGCAGCCATTCGTGAGTTCGACAATATTAAAGTCTGAATTGGAGCCTGAACTTATCTCAGGGCGGGGATCGGCAGCCTCTTCCTCTGGGCAAATTTGACAGGAGCGCAGGAGATCGCCGTCAATGCCCACTTCGCCAAATTCGTTGACCAAAACGGCAATTCGTCGCCCTTGAGGATTCTGGAGTAAATGGCGCACCAGAGTCGTTTTACCTGCGCCTAGAAACCCCGTAATCACCGTAACTGGAATTTTATGCATGAAGGAAGACCGTCGCGAAACAACACATAGGGCAAGCTTTAGAGATGAGGTGAAAAAATTAACCCATACCACAGAGCTTAGGTCTATCCTGTGGCTTCTGGCAATTCCAGTAGGATCATGGATCAAATAAAGCCCAATAGTTTTGAAAGAGTCGCGTTCCGTGATGCACTTCTAGAAAACTATTTCCAAGAAACTATTTCCAAAAACTATTACAGCTTCATGAATTGGCGATCTTTATCCCTACGAAGACTACCGCTATTCTTCCTGCTATGATTTCGTTACGGGTGATGAGACTCACCTTCTGACGCAACCAGAAAACCGCCTCCAGGGCTGATAGTTTCTACTTCAGGGTCAGATGGATGCTTCCTGATTAGGAGCGTCGTTGAAGTACGAAATCTAGTTCTGATATGAGTTTAAGAAACATCGAGCAGATTCTAGCTCTGCCGCAAACGGCTAAATGGTTGGCGATCGCTACTCTCGTCGGCATTTTGACGGGTACGGCCTCTGCTGTTCTATTAGCGGCTTTAGAATGGGCAACCGACTGGCGCGAAACCCATCTTTGGATCATTGCTTTACTGCCGCTAGGAGGGCTGCTGAGTGGGTTGATTTATCACCACTGGGGCAAGTCCGTCGAAGCAGGCAACAACTTATTGCTTGAGGAGATTCACCATCCCCAGCAAGTGATTCCGCTGCGCATGGCCCCTCTTGTGCTGCTAGGAACGGTGATCGCCCACCTGTTTGGCGGCTCTGCCGGACGTGAGGGTACGGCTTTACAGATGGGAGCCTCCCTTGCCGATCAACTCACCCGACTCTTGCAGCTCAAGAACAGCGATCGCCGCATTTTGTTAATGGCTGGCATCAGCGGGGGGTTTGCGTCTGTGTTTGGTACGCCGTTGGCAGGTGCGGTCTTTGGGCTAGAGGTGTTGTCGATTGGCAAGATCCGCTATGACGGCTTGTTTCCCTGCGTCGTTGCGGCGATCGTGGGAGATTATGTGATCCTGAAGTGGGGGCTTCACCATACGTCCTACCAATTGGGCAGCATCCCGTCGATCAGTATGGCAGACTTCTCAAGCGGCTCAGCCGCTCTACTCTCAGCCATTTTTGCAGGGGCGATCTTTGGCTGGGTGGCGCTGCTGTTTGCCACAGCGACCCACACCATTGGGCATTTCTTTAAGTCCAAAATTGCCTATCCGCCCTTTCGGCCAATGGTGGGTGGGGTGATGGTTGCGATCGCAGTTTGGGCTGTAGGCACTACAAAATATATTGGGTTAGGCATTCCAACCATTGTGGATGCCTTTAATACGCAGCTCAACCCCTGGGATTTTGCAGCCAAACTGGGATTTACGGCGCTCACGCTAGGGGCCGGATTTAAAGGGGGAGAAGTCACCCCTTTGTTCTACATAGGCGCTACTTTGGGCAATGCCTTATCGCTGATTTTGCCGTTACCGACCTCTCTGCTTGCGGGTATGGGCTTTGTGGCTGTGTTTGGTGCTGCTGCCAATACTCCCCTTGCTTCCACCCTGATGGCTATTGAGCTATTTGGCCTTCCGGCAGGAGCCTTTGCGGGTCTTGCCTGTGTCGTTAGCTATCTATTCTCCGGTCATGCTGGCATCTATCGTTCTCAGCGGATTGGTTTGGGCAAATATTCGAGAGTGCTTGTGGAGAAAGGAGTCAGTTTGGCGATGTTTCCCGGCCTCCGACGGAACCCAGAAGCAGGTCTTTTGGCTAATACTGACCCGCTACCCCCACCGAAGGCCGAGCCAGAAAACGAAGCCATACCGCCTCTAACAACGCTCCGGCTCTATTGGAGTTCTGGAGAGCCACCGGATCGCCCTTATCGATCTGCTCCTCAACTGGCTACGGAACTGCTGCGTCTAGCCAAAGAATTTGGTATTGGATATGTGCTGCACCAGGTCGATTGGGAGACAGGCGATCGCGAGCCTCAATGTCTTGAGTTGATTGATCAGGAAGCCAAGCTGCGAGACTTTGTGACAGCCTATCGTGACGAGTTCCAGCAGGTGAACTTTGTCTTGCTGCGAGGTGAACCGCTTTAGTGCAAATATTCTGGCAATATGCCAATATACTTGCATAAACTGTTTTCTAAACAGGCTACTTGTATGGCTTTAAAGCGCAGGATTTCAAAGCGTTGGGTATCAAAGCGTTGGATTTCAAAGCATGCGCTGCTGTTGGTGCTACTGGGTTTGCTAACGGCCTGTGGGGTTTCAACCTTGAGCGCATCTTCCCCCACATCCCCTGCGCTTGAACCCGCAGCCGTAACGCTGACTGTTTCGGCAGCATCTGATCTCAGTGAGGTTTTCCCAGCACTGGGCAAGCTGTGGCAGCAGGAGACAGGCAACAGCGTTACGTTTAACTTTGGGTCTACTGGGCAGCTAGCTCAGCAGATTGAGCGGGGTGCCCCGGTCGATTTATTTGCGGCAGCAAACAAGAAATTTGTTGAAGATTTGGACAAAGCAGGGCTGATTTTGTCGGATACAAAGGCGCTATATGGGCGCGGACGGATTGTGATCTGGTCACGACAAGGTAGCCCGCTTGATCTCAAAGAATTGAAAGAGTTGACCCGTTCTGAAGTGAAACGGATCGCCATTGCTAACCCAGATCATGCGCCTTACGGAGTGGCGGCAAAACAGGCACTGCAATCACTTGGTATTTGGGATGAGATTCAGCCTAAGCTCGTTTTGGGTGAGAACATTAAGCAAACCCAGCAGTATGCCGAAACGGGCAACGTGGATGTAGCGATCGCCGCGCTTTCCATCAGTATGAATAAGCCAGGTCAATGGACGTTAATTCCTGAAAACCTGC
This sequence comes from Oscillatoriophycideae cyanobacterium NC_groundwater_1537_Pr4_S-0.65um_50_18, assembly GCA_016208305.1. GTDB lineage: Bacteria > Cyanobacteriota > Cyanobacteriia > Elainellales > Elainellaceae > Drouetiella. Next base: position 388,438 of record JACQYI010000033.1, read on the forward strand.
ATCAACCTCTAGAGCAAATGTTGGCTGTGCCCAAAAATACGACCCATCCAGCGATCGCTCAACAGTTTGCGGCCTTTATTAACGGAGCCAAGGGCAGACCGTTAATGCTGCGATATGGTTTTGTTTTGCCTGGAGAAGAGCTGCCTGCTTAACATCCTCTCACCGCCAAGCTTCGCTGTGGCGGGAGTCTCTTGGAGAATTTCTGATGAATGGATTTCCCTATTTGCTGTCGCTACAGGTGACAGCCGTAGCCTCAGTCGCAATTTTGGTTGTGGGGCTAACGCTGGCCGTAGCTTTAGCACGAAACCGATTTCCAGGTCAGCTCCTAGTAGAAACCTTGCTCAATTTGCCGTTAGTCTTGCCGCCTAGTGTGGTGGGGTTTTTTCTGCTGCTGCTGCTAGGACGGGGTAGCCCGCTGAAGGAGTGGTTTGGTATCGATCTCTTGTTTACCTGGCAGGCGGGAGCGATCGCCTCTGCGGTTGTGGGGCTACCGCTCATGCTAGAAACCTCACGAGCGGCGATCGCCAACGTCAATCCTGAGCTAGAAGCGGCTGCCCGAACGTTAGGGTCATCGGAGCTAGAGGTGCTGTGGCGCATTACCCTCCCTCAGGCGCGATCGGGTATTTTGGCGGGTTTTTTGATGGGAACCATTCGGGCGTTTGGTGAATTTGGAGCCACTTTGATGGTGGCAGCCAGCATTCCCGGACGAACGCAAACCCTGCCGCTAGCTATTTATGATGCGGTGCAGAATCAAGACTATGGCACTGCCCATGTCATGGTGCTAGTGATGACGGCTACGGCCTTTTTGCTGCTGTGGTGGGTGCGTGCGCTAGAGCGATCGAGCCATCCGCTGATTATTCATTCTGCAATCAAAAAAAACCATGAACCTGCTGGTCAATATTCAAAAACGACTTCCTAGTTTTACGTTAGATGTCGCCTTTGAATTTGTCGGCAGTGCATCCAGCCGGACTCTAGGTATTTTGGGAGGCTCTGGCTCTGGCAAGAGCATGACGTTGCGCTGCATTGCTGGGCTAGTCACCCCCGATCGCGGTCGTATCGTGCTGAATGACCGGGTGCTATTTGACTCGGCGCAAAACATTAATCTACCCAGTCGCGATCGCCATGTAGGGTTTCTGTTTCAACAATACGCCCTCTTTCCTCACATGACGGTGGCGCAAAACATTGCCTATGGGCTGCAAAAGATCTCGCCCTGGGAACGACGCAAGCGAGTGGGTATCCAGATTGTTCAAATGCAGCTCCAAGGACTAGAGCAGCGTTATCCGCAGCAATTGTCGGGTGGGCAACAACAGCGTGTGGCGATCGCCCGTGCCTTGGTGACAGAGCCAGAAGCTCTGCTGTTGGATGAACCTTTTTCGGCTCTAGATACCCACTTGCGCAGCCAGATCGAACAGCAGCTCATGGCAACTCTATCGGGCTATCCGGGCGTGACGCTATTTGTCTCCCACAATTTAGAAGAACTTTACCGGGTGGGAGAGACGCTCATGGTAATGGAGCAAGGTCAGGTCGCTGCCTATGGTACCAAACAGTCCATTTTTGAGCGTCCTGGCACGGTGAGTCTGGCGCAACTCACTGGATGTAAAAACGTTTCTCAGGCGCTGCTCCAACATGGCCAGGTAGAAGCGATCGATTGGGGCTGTACCCTTCAAGTTAGCGAGGCTCAGGTTCGCGAGGCTGCCCATGCCGATCGGCTGGCCTTAGGTATTCGTGCCCATCACCTGCGATTTAGCGATCGCCCCGACCTCAACAATACCTTCCCCTGCTGGTTGGTCAAAACCAGTGAGACGCCTCACCGAATGACGCTATATCTCACCTTGCAGCCTCTCACCTTGCAGCCGCCACTCCCCAACCAGCAGCACCACTTGCAAGTAGAAGTATTGAAGGAAACTTGGGCAACCCTTCAAGCCAAGCCCTTTCCCTGGTACGTTCAGCTTGATCCGGCGCGATTAATGCTGCTAAACGATTCCCTATCCTGAAATGGCAGTAGAACCCGAACGATGAAACCAGAGAATGACCTGTGCAATAGCTTGAAGCAGACCCGCCTACGATTGGCCATGAGCCAACAAGATTTGGCGGCGATCGCTGGGGTATCTCGACAAACGATCAGCGGGGTCGAATCGGGACATTATGCCCCCTCGACCACAGTCGCTCTGCGCCTCGCCAAAGCCTTGGGCTGTCAGGTTGAGAGTCTATTCTGGTTAGATCAGAATGCGGCAGAAATTGATGCGATTCCAGCGCAATCTTTGCCTGAGGGTAAAAATCTTCGGCTGACTCTAGCCCAGGTCGGTGGGCGCTGGATTGCCCATCCCTTGGTGGGTCAGGGGGCATTCCGGACAGAAATGATTCCTGCGGATGGCGAGGGCACTTGGAACTCTAGCTCAGAGGCGATGCGCGTCACCCTATTGGATGATGCAGAGAAGTTTCAAAATACGGTTGTTTTGGCAGGCTGCACCCCTGCCCTGTCTCTATGGGCGCGAGCCGCCGAGCGCTGGCATCCCCATCTTCGGGTGCATTGGACGTTAGACAATAGCACCTTGGCCTTGCAGCGGCTCTTGCAAGGAGAAGTGCATGTGGCGGGGATGCATTTATATGATGCTGCCACGCAAGAACACAATGTTTCCTTTGTCCGTGCTGCTTTGCGAGGAACGGCAGCCGTACTGATCAATCTGGGCATTTGGGAGGAAGGATTGCTGATGCAGCTTCATAACCCTCAAGGGCTACAAACGGTGGCAGATCTGGTGCAGCCTCAGGTGACGATCATTAATCGAGAAGCGGGGGCAGGCAGCCGTCAACTGTTAGAGCGATCGCTCCAACAGCACCAGATTCCCTTTACTGCCATCAATGGTTTTGAACAGGTGGCCTACAGCCACGTCGAAGTTGCCCAGGCCGTAGCCTCTGGACGAGCAACGGCAGGTGTGAGTACGGCGGCGGTGGCAGCAGCGTTTGGGTTAGGGTTCATTCCCCTGCGTCGTGCCCGCTATGATCTGGCGGTGCTTAAGCCTTATCTAGAAGAAGCGCCCTTGCAACAATTGCTGAGCACCTTAGGTCATCGTCGCGTTCTCTCGCAGCTAGAATCGCTGGGTGGCTATGATACGAGCCAAACGGGAGAGGTCGTTGCTACGGTTGAGCCAACCAAGAAATCTAAACCCCCAAAGTTAGGCGCAGATACTCAAATCCAGTAGTTTTTTGGGGGCTTTGAAAAACGATTATAGGTGAGTTAATTTGCGAGCCGAGGGACTCTATGGAGTCGTGCAAGATCTGGCTAGTAAAACATTGGCCTAGTAAAACATTGGCCTAGTAAAACATAGAGCTGGGTCGCGATCGCCATCCCATATAAGCCGCCAAACCCACTAAGAACAGCAGCCCTGCTCCCCCTGCTAGCGGATTCTGATCGACTCCGGTGATCCATTCGGGTACTCGCCCTGAGTATTGAGCTATTTGCCCCACGTTAATGATGTAGTAGCCCCAAATGAGTCCGGCATGGAGTCCGATCGGCAAACCGAGCCGCCCTTGGTGAACTGCTCCTATCGGCTGCCCTGGCTGACGTGTCGATCGCTTTGCCCAAACTAACGTTAAGCCCAGCAGCACCAATCCTGGAAACTGAGGAAAGGTGCGGAACACCTCGGATAACGGCTTGATAAAATGCAGCAAGGCAAACAATAAGCTATTGCCCCAAAGCGAAATCTTATCTCCATAGTCTCGCTGTAGTTCATCCAGAACCCATCCTCGAAATACTAGCTCCTCTGCAAAACCCGTCCCCAAGCCGACTATCAAACCTTCTAAGACAGATTTAAACAACAGCGTTGAGGGGGAAATTTGCCAGTTGAGCCAGCCCAACCCTCCCTGAATCCCAAACAGACCCAAGAGGCTGATCAGCCCGATCGCTAGCCCCTGCAACAGCTCTTTGCCGTTTTGGCGGGTCGCAATTAGCCCATAGGTATTGAGAATGCGGCGATCGCGATAGAGCCATTTGCCCCAGCGCCCAATCAGCAGCAGAAATCCCAAAAACAGCAGCGGCATGGTGGCCAAAGTCACCGTGTTGGGATCTTTGACCCAAAGGGCGATCGGGGCAGCGATCGGCAGCCAGCAGACCAACAGAACGAGCAGCAGACCCACAATACGGACTGGTGCAGGGTAGCAAGCTAAATTGGCAAGTATGGATTTCAAATTACAGTCTCAGGTTACGGTCTCAAGCTGCATTTTCGATAGAGCGCCCAAAGCTCTAAGAAGCTCTCTGAGGTTAGCTCAAGGTTAGTCTTCAGGCTCGATCGTGCTAATTAGACCGTGAGTTTTTAGCATTTCACAGTAAAATTCGGCATGTTCTTGCTCACAGGTAATGACTAAGGCGATGCCATTGGTATGCGCCTCCATCATAATACTGACTGCTTGCGGCATGGTGAGACTGCTAACGCTCTTCATCAGAGCTTGGACAACATGCTCCATTGAGTTGAAGTCATCGTTGTGCAGCAGCACCTTGTAGCGTGGGGCAGGCTTGCGAATGGTTGAAGTTGACTGTTGTTGAATGGTTTCGACTGCCACGGGTCTATCCTCTTTGTAGACTTGGTTGACGGAGATTGCCGATTAACAGCATCTGCGTGAACGGATACTTGAGAACTCTCCAGCCCTAAAGATACCGTCTCAAGCCTATTGTTACAAAAACTTACAGACTTGTAATACCTGATTCTGCATTTGATCACAAAATCTTGAGCTGAAGATGAGCGTTCTATTGCGCTCTGTGCAAAGAATAATGGTTTCGCAGCCTGTTGATCTTGATACTTCGCTCAAACTGCGGGCGTTGCTTAATCTGTCTATGAAATTAGCACTGCTAAACTTTGTGGGCTAGATGTACTGATCCTGACATCGGCTTAAATAGCTCCCTGTAAAAAATATTTCTGTGCTGAACGTATGAGCAAGATCACTCACAGTACGAAGAAACCCTTACAAAGTTAAGAGCTAGGGCTGAAATTCTTAACGCCAGATCTAGAGCTAAATAGCTTAGGACAAAAACGTTCCTGGGGAGCGTAGCGCGTTTGCAAATGTGAGCACAATGGCTGTTGCCGTTAGCTTGGTACGGCGATAGAAAACTAGGAAGCTATTGAAAAATTGACTAAGCAGTACTACATTTAGCGCTACGTCACTGTTGGCCATCTGTGATTTTACGTACAGTTAGCGCGAAGCTATCTGAGGAAGGTATCTCAGGGTCAACATTTTCTAGTCTCCATCTTTGAGATGCACTGTCTGATAAAACCATCCCATAAGGGAAGAAAATACATGACTTTCCAACCCATTGGCTCTGAGTTCAGCGTTAACACCACTACGGCAAACGATCAAGATCGCCCCGCGATCGCCTTTGGCTCCTCAAGTAGATATGCAATTGCCTGGCAGAGTGAAAGCCAAAACGGTAATGACTCTTACATCTGTGGGCGGTTGTACCAATTTGATGGGGGTGGTGTAGGTTCTGAATTTAAAATTAGTCAGGCTGGAAATGATCCAACTGATCCAGCGATCGCCATTGATGGATTAGGCAATGCGATCGTTGTCTGGTCAAGCACAGCTCAAAATGGCAGTAGAAACGTTTATGCCCAGAGGCTAGATGCAGTGGGTCGGCAAGTAGGAGCAACCCTCTTAGCCAGTTCTTCAACAGCGGGTGATCAGACTGTGCCTGCCGTGGCGATGGATAAAGATGGCAATTTTGTAGTCACTTGGACAAGCAACGGTCGCCCGAATGCCAGCACAAAGGGCAAAGATAACAGCGGCACAGGCGTTTATGCCCAACAGTTTACCGCCAATGGCCGATCGGTTGGCCGAGAGTTCCGAGTCAACACAACTAAAGACGCTAACCAAGGAAATTCGGTGATTGCCATGAACTCTATGGGCGATTACGTTATTGCCTGGGAGAGTAGTGGACAAGACGGCAGCGGTAAAGGCATCTATGCTCAAATTTATCGGAGCAACGGCAGACGGATTGGCTCTGAATTACAAGTAGCCAATGCAACAGCGGGCAGTCAAGACCAGCCGACTGTAGGGATTGATGCCACAGGAAATTTCGTCATTGCCTGGAGAAGCTCAGATAGTGATGGCTTGGGGATTTATGCCCGACGGTTTGGCGCGAGTGGCGATCCGTTAGGTCAGGAGTTTCAAGTCAATTCCACCCCTAGCGACAGCCAAACGACGCCATCGATTGGGATGGAGCCTGAAGGAAAATTTGCCATCACCTGGGCCAGTAATGGACAGGGAAGTGGCTATGATATCTATGCTCAGCGCTATAACCCAGCGGGCAAGCGTTCTGGCGGCGAATTTCGGGTCAATCAAATTCAAAATAAGGCTCAAACCGATCCGGCTATTGGCATGGCTGCAAATGGCGATTTTGTTGTGGGTTGGGTCACAAACAATCAGGGTCGCGACACAGATATTTCTGCTCAGCGTTATCAAGTTGCAACTCCACCTCCTTCCGGCAACATCGAAGGCTCTGAGGGAGATAACTATCTGCGAGGCACAGCAGGTGACGACAGAATGTATGGTCAGGGCGGCGATGACAACCTTAAAGCATATGGCGGCAGGGATGGGTTATTAGGTGGCAATGGCAATGACACGCTGTATGGGGGCAGCGGTAGCGATCGGATAGAGGGAGGTGCCGATCGCGACTTTCTCTATGGTGGAAATGGCATGGATACGTTGTCAGGGGATGGCGGTAGAGATACTTTAACAGGCGGCAATGGCAGCGATGTTTTTGTCATAGGCCAAGCTTCAGGAGAAGATGTCATTCGCGATTTCAGAGATCAGGTCGATCGCCTTGGGCTTTCAGAGCGGCTGGAGTTTCAAAATCTAACGGTGCGATCGTTGGGTGCAGACACTTCTATCGGCGTAGGGAATGACATCATTGCCATCCTCAAGGGGGTTAGTTTCACTACCATTACTGCGGCCGATTTCGTCGCCGTCTAGGTCGCCGTCTGAGACGGACTCGCATTTTGCCAAAGTGGACAGGTGGGAGCAGGGCGCTATCATAGTAGGCAGCGTGATATTTCTTAACGATTCTGTCTGAATGACGCTCTTACTGAATGACAATCTCACTCCCTGGTTCCAATAAGCTCAAGCTTTTTCTGACCGAAAAGCTGTTTTTTGGCAACGAGCCAACCCCCGAACTCATCGCTATCCTGCTGGTTTATTTTGTGCAGGGGGTTGTAGGACTCGCGCGCCTAGCTGTCAGCTTTTTCCTGAAAGATGAGCTGGCGCTGAGTCCGGCTCAGGTTTCGGCACTAATGGGGATTGCCGCACTGCCTTGGATGGTGAAGCCGCTGTTTGGCTTTATCTCAGACGGGCTGCCGCTGTTTGGCTATCGTCGCCGTCCTTATCTCATTTTGTCTGGCTTTTTGGGAGCTGGGGCTTGGGTGGCTATGGCAACTGTGGTGCATACGCCTTGGGCGGCTACGTTGGCGATCGCCTTGGGATCTCTCTCGGTGGCCCTCAGCGATGTGATTGTTGATTCGCTGGTGGTGGAGCGGGCGCGCAGCGAAGAGGTTAAAGACGCCGGATCGCTACAGGCGCTCACTTGGGGAGCTTCGGCCTTGGGCGGGTTAATCACGGCATACTTCAGCGGCTTCTTGTTAGAGCACTTTAGTAACCGCACTGTATTTGGGGTTACGGCACTCTTTCCGCTGATTGTCTCTGGGGTAGCGTGGCTGATTGCCGAGTCAAAAGTGACGGAGACCAGTAACTGGTCGGTGATTTGGGGGCAGGTCAAACAGCTCAAGGGAGCCATCACCCAAAAATCGATCTGGATGCCGACGGCTTTTGTGTTTCTCTGGCAGGCCACGCCGACCGCAGATTCTGCCTTCTTTTTCTTTACGACCAACGAGCTAGGATTTCAGCCTGAGTTTCTGGGGCGAGTACGGTTAGTAACGAGTTTGGCGGCATTGCTCGGTATTTGGGTATTCCAGCGATTTCTTAAAGGAATTCCCATGCGGGTCATGTTTGGCTGGAGCACCGTCATTTCTGCGGCGCTGGGTATGACCACGCTGCTGCTGGTAACCCATGCCAATCGGGCGATCGGCATCGATGATCACTGGTTTAGCTTGGGCGATAGCCTGGTACTGACGGTGATGGGACAAATTGCCTTTATGCCTGTTCTGATTTTGGCGGCGCGGCTTTGTCCTTCTGGTGTTGAGGCAACGCTGTTTGCGTTGCTGATGTCTATTTATAATCTGGCGGGTTTCCTTTCCTATGAGTTAGGCGCTTGGTTAATGCATGGGTTAGGCATTAATGAGTCCAATTTTGACCAACTCTGGCTTTTGGTCGTGATCACGAACCTAACGACGCTGCTGCCGCTGCCGCTGCTGGGCTGGTTGCCTGGGGCGCAAAGTGATTTGCCCGGCGCAGAGAAGTTAGGCGCAGAGGCCAGTCAGACCGCGCTTCCGGCGGCAATCTCTCTACCGCTAGAGGTGCCGATCGCCTTAGCCGATCAAGAGTTAGTAACAGAAGTGAAATAGGAAATCTCTTGCAAGTTAGGTGAATGGGAGTACAGTCCCCATCCACCTAATCTAAAACTCTAATCTGCAAGAGTTCTAGTATCTCTAGGTTTATGGGGCGGCTGCGATCGCCAGTCCGCCAAAATCACTCGCACACCAGGCAATAGCACCGTAACAGCACAAGGCATCTATGCAAAGTTTTCAGCTTGAGCAAAAAAGTTCTCCTGCGTCTTATGACCTGCAAGAGTGGCAAAAAGGCTATCAATCGCTTCTCAAAGAAAGCGATTACTGGATCGATGAAGTAGAGGGACAGATCCCGGCTGAGCTAAGCGGCACGCTGTTTCGCAATGGCCCAGGTCTGCTGGACATTAAAGGGCAGCCGTTCCATCATCCGTTTGATGGCGATGGCATGGTCTGTGCCTTTACTTTTGCTGAAGGACGGGTACATTTTCGCAACCGCTTTGTCCGCACTCAGGCTTTTGTAGAAGAACAGCAGGCGGGCAAAATTCTTTATCGGGGTGTGTTTGGCACACAGAAGCCGGGTGGCTGGCTGGCAAATGCCTTTGATCTGAAGCTCAAAAATATCGCTAATACCAATATTCTTTACTGGGGGAGTAAGCTGCTGGCGCTATGGGAGGCGGCAGAACCCCATCGGCTCGATCCGGCGACGTTGGAAACGATCGGTCTGGATGATCTTGACGGTGTCTTGCAGACCGGATCGGCGTTTGCGGCACATCCGCGCATTGACCCCGGTGACGATGGCGAACCTCGCTTGGTCAACTTTGCCGTTAAGCCAGGACTCTCGACCAGCATTACGCTTTATGAGTTCAGTCCTTCCGGCAAGCTAGAGCAGCAGCAAACCCATTCTGTGCCTGGGTTTGCCTTCATGCATGATTTTGCCATCACGCCCAACTACTCTATTTTCTTCCAGGCTCCGATGAGCTTCAATCCGGTGCCCTTTTTGTTAGGGATGCGGGGGGCAGGGCAGTGCCTCAAGATTCAGCCCAACAAGCCGACTCAGGTGATCATTATTCCTCGGCAAGGTACAGAACCGGTGCGCATGATTCCGGTGGATGCCGGGTTTGTCTTCCATCATGCCAATGCCTTCGAGCAGGATGGATCACTTTATGTAGACTCCATTTGCTACGCCGATTTTCCCACGATCGATCCGACGCAAGACTATCGCGAAGTCAAATTTACCGATCTAGCTCCGGGGCAGCTCTGGCGCTTCCGGTTTGATCTCGAGACAAAAACTGTTGAGCGTCAGCTCGTCGAAGGCCGCTGCTGCGAGTTTCCGGTCGTGCATCCCGATCGCGTGGGTCGTCCCTATCGTTATGTCTACATGGGTGCAGCCGATGCCGCAGAGGGCAATGCGCCGCTGCAAGCTGTCCTTAAGATTGACGTGAGTACGGGCGATCGCCAGATTTGGAGTGCTGCCCCCCACGGCTTTGCAGGCGAACCGATCTTTGTGCCCCGTCCCAATGGCGTAGCGGAAGATGACGGCTGGCTGCTGACGCTGATCTTCAATGGCGAACTGGAGCGATCGCAGCTAATCATCCACGATGCCCACGACATCCGCCAACCTCTGGCAAAGCTGAGCCTCAAACACCATGTACCTTACGGACTGCATGGCAGCTTTACTCCTGAACGTTTTCTGGCGATATAGGCGCGTTATTGTTCTCATTCTTTGCACCATGACGCACCCGCTCAGAATTATCTCTCTCATTCCTAGCGCTACAGAAATTGTGGCGGCTTTGGGGCTAGCTGACTGTTTGGTAGGGCGATCGCATGAATGCGACTACCCGCCCTCGGTAGCCAGCCTGCCGATTTGTACCGAACCCAAGTTTGATCCAAAGGGAACCAGTGCCGAAATTCACGATCGCGTCACTGACCTGCTGCAATCGGCGTTGAGCGTTTATCGCGTTAAGACCGAGGTGCTAGAAAAGCTCCAGCCGACCCATATCTTGACGCAAGCCCAATGCGAAGTCTGTGCCGTAAGTTTGGCAGATGTGGAAAAGGCCGCCGATCGCCTTACCCAGAGCCAGCCGCACATTATTTCGCTTCAGCCCAATGTCTTGGCAGATTTATGGACGGATATCGATCGGGTAGCGGCGGCTTTTGGTGTAGCGGGTCAGCCCCTCATTGATGCCCTTCAGCAGCGGGTCGCCACCTGTGCCCAAGCTGCGGCGCAAATGTCCGATCGCCCTACTGTTGCCTGTATCGAGTGGATCGAACCGCTAATGGCTGCCGGAAACTGGATTCCAGAACTGGTGGCGTTAGCAGGCGGACGATCGCTGTTTGGCGAGGTCGGAAAACATTCGCCTTGGCTGCAATGGGAAGCGCTCGTAGCTGCCAATCCAGAGGTGATCATTCTCATGCCCTGCGGCTTCGACTTGGCGCGAACGGCGGAAGAGGCGCGATCGCTGCTCCCCCATCATGCCGCATGGACGAATCTCACAGCCGTTAAAACGGGGCAGGTCTACGTCACGGACGGCAACCAATATTTCAATCGTCCCGGTACCCGCCTCGTAGACTCTTTAGAGATCTTGGCGGAAATTTTGCATCCTAGCCTTCCGAGCGTCTACGAAGGCTCAGGCTGGCAGAAACTGTCCGCCAGCGAAGCTAAAGTCCCGGCGTGACAAATTGCAGCAATAGGCCAGCCAGCGAACCTAAGAAGCCCAAGAAATTGCCGCCGCGCCCCCGCCGATCTTGCTTTTCTTCTGCTTCCTGCATTGCCTGCATGCCTTCAGAAAACTGGGTAGAAATTTCCTGCCCCTGACTGTTGCCCTGTGCCGTGTACATCTCTTCAGCCGCTTTAGCATCGGCCATTGCCCCGGAGCGATCGCCCAGCCGAAACCGCGCTACCCCTCTGGCCAGCAGGGCATGGGCAAAGTCGGGCTGTTGACTCAAGACCTGATTGTAATTATTAATGGCATCTTGAAAGTTACCGCGCTCAGCCTCTGCCAAGCCCCAAGCATAGAGGCGATCGGGCGTCGCAATTTCGGCGGGCAAGCCCACAGCTCCGAGCAAATTGGCTTGGGTGAGCGTTGCCCCTGTCCAAACTGCGCCTGTGACGATTGCCCCCCGCAAGTCAGCGCCGCTTAGGTTGGCTCCGCTCAGATCTGCCCCGGTTAAGTCGGCGCTAAATAAAACCGCACCCGACAGATTGGCTCCTTTGAGGTTTGCGCCTCGGAGAATAATGCGGCTGAGGTTTGCCTGACTGAGATCAGCCCTGCTCAAGTTAGCACCCGACAGATTGGCATAGGTTAGCCCTGCCTTACTCAAGTCGCAGCGTTCACAGCTTTTGGTGCTAAGCAACTGCTGCGTATGCTGAAGATTTTCAGCCTGGGCAGGTGCAGCAAGGCTAAAGGACAAGAGAGCCGCAAGCGGCAAAAAGCGGGATTTCATAGGTCACAACCAGGAGATCAGGCGAGAGGGCAAGGTCGTTGTTTTGTAAAAATGATCTGAAGCGAAGAGCGAATTAAACTCTATATATAGTGCCCTAAATCCCTAATTGTGGCTTTATGGCTCTATCAAACTTCTAGGGCTTTCACCGATTTGCAGTGCAACCTGTTCTCTGAAATACCCCTGTCTTTCTTATTATGACTTCAGCCGTTGTCCCCAACCAGTCCCGTTTCTTCATTGCTCTGATTCCGCCTGCCGCAATTCAAGATTATGCCAATCGTGTGATTCAAGAATTGAGCGATCGCTACAAGACCCGTACTTCTCCGTCACCCCCTCACATCACCTTGCAGGCTCCGTTTCTCTGGCCGATGAATCAGCTCTCTCAGCTAGAAGCCTGCCTGAGCCAATTTGCTGCCAATCAGCCAGCCTTAACGCTAAAGCTGAGCGGTTTCGGGCATTTTGCTCCGCGCGTTTTGTATATTAACGTGCTAAAAACTCCTGAACTTCTGACCCTGCAAACTGGCCTCAGAACACATCTTGAATCTCATTTGGGTCTGGTGGATGCAGCCGCACAGCACCGATCTTTTGTGCCCCACATGACCGTTGCTTCTCGCAAATTAACGCCCGCGATTTTTGCCCAAGCTTGGTCTGACCTGCAATCCAGACAGGTGGATTTTGAGTGGACTGTCGATCGCTTTACCCTTCTGCTTCACGATGGTGAGCGCTGGCAAATTCGATCGCAGTTTTTGATGAACGCCATGTTTTGATGAATACCATGCTTTAGATGAGGATAATGTAAAGCGGTGAGCCTCAACTTTGTCCGCTCCCTTCCGGACTCGATCGATAAAAGATTGCTATGTATGCCAACCTTCTCTGTTACCAGATGTTACAGTCGGAGTAGAATCTTATACCGATTGAGAGCGATCGCTCCATGAGCCAGCCCCAAACGACTTCTGAGACACCTATTCCTGAGCCAATCCCCCCTGAGTCACCCAGTGCTGTTGCTTCGCCAGAGGCCGCAACGGCTCCACCGAGCTACGTCAAACTCGCCATGCGCAATATGGTGCGAAAGCGGGGCAAATCACTCTACCACTTTGCCCTAAGCACGATCGCGCTTTTGGGGCTGTTTGTGGGTCTTGCTTACTTGACTCGCTAGAGGAGCCATACATGGTGAAATCATTGCCTGTACAAGTTGAAGTTGCTGTACAGGACTATTTTTTTGAGCCGTCAAACCTGCCTGTTCCGGTGACTGAGGCAGAGTGGCAATCTTGGTTTCAACGCTGGCTAGAAGCGCTAGAATCTGAGCCTTCCCATGCGATTCTTGCAGAATACCAGGAGTATGAACTCAGTTTGCGCTTGACGGACGATGCCGAAATTCAGACGCTGAACGCGCAGTATCGGCATAAAGATCAGCCGACCGACGTGCTGGCTTTTGCCGCCTTAGAAACAGATTGTCCTCAGGTTGACCCTTTGAGCGCACAGCCGCTCTACTTAGGCGATATTGTCATTTCGGTAGAAACGGCTCAAGCACAAGCTCAGCAGCAAAATTACTCTCTGCGGCAAGAGCTGGCTTGGCTTGGCGCTCATGCCTTGCTGCATCTGCTGGGATGGGATCACCCTGATGAAGAAAGTCTAATGTTGATGCTCAAGCAGCAGGAATCTTTGCTCCAGGATGTGGGGATACAGGGGATGGCTCTAACCGTCCTGTAGAAAAACTCCTAGGAATCTTGACGCGATCAGTAGATCGCAGAAAATAAAGACTCAGACAAAAGCTCTCCCTTGAATACTGTAGATACAGACCATTGGCTTTAACATGGGTTAACCTAGCGATCGCTTGAATGAAGTTCTTAAGAAGTTGCAATCCTATCCCTCTGGTAACACGATTCTTTACAGTTAATTGGTTCAAGTAATTGGTTCAAGTCCCACTTCGCATCTGTTTGAGTTGCTTATGACTATGACTCCAGAAGTCCCGACGGAGACTCCGCTGCGCCCCGTCCCTCTCGAAAACCCCAACCGGGCGCTTTCTTGGCGGGTAGCCTCTAACTTGTTTGTCAGTTTTAAGTATGCTTGGGCAGGTCTGAGCTATACCTTTTTGACCCAGAGAAACTTCCGCATCCATGTCATTGTGGGCAGCTTGGCGATCGCTCTGAGTATCTACCTCCAGGTGACCCGCGTTGAAGTTGCCATTATTGGCTTGACCATTGGAGCTGTGTTGACGATGGAACTATTGAACACGGCGCTAGAGTCGGTGGTTGATCTGACCGTCCGCCAAACCTATCATGAGCTAGCAAAAATTGCTAAAGACTGCGCTGCCGGAGCCGTTTTGGTGTCTTCTTTGGCTGCGGTGATTGTGGCAGGATCGCTGCTGCTGCCGCCGCTGCTCGATCGCCTCCAGGTCAGCTTGTTTTGAGCGGCCTTTCTTCTAGATTCCTTTTGCCTTAGCTCCTATGATTCTTGTTATTGATAACTACGACAGCTTTACCTACAACATCGTTCAGTATTTAGGAGAGTTGGGGGCAGAGTTGGCGATCGCCGCTGAGGTCGTGGTCTATCGCAACGACCAGATTACCCTCGAACAAATTCAGCAGATGCGGCCAGATGGCATTGTGATTTCTCCTGGTCCCGGTCATCCTGATGCGTCAGGTATTTCGCTAGATGTGATTCAACAATTGGGCATCGGCACGCCAGTTTTGGGCGTTTGCTTGGGCCATCAGGCGATCGGTCATTTGTTTGGCGGGAAAATTACTTCTGCACCTGAGCTAATGCATGGCAAGACCTCACCGATTTACCATACGGGTAAGGGCGTATTTGCCGGGCTGGAGAATCCTTTAACCGCAACTCGCTACCACAGCTTAGTGATCGATCGCCAGACTTGCCCAGAAGCTCTAGAAATTACTGCCTGGGTAGAAGATGGCACCATTATGGGAGTGCGGCATCGTCAATATCCCCACATTCAAGGCGTTCAGTTTCACCCTGAAAGCGTGTTAACCCATTCAGGCAAGCAGCTCTTAAGAAACTTTTTGGTAGATATTAGCCCTAAGTCGTCTGTCTAGAACCCCCCAACCGAGTAGACAGATCCCTCAGATATTCAGCCCCTGCACATTCCGGCTCTACTCCTGTCCCCAATCCCTGTAAGCTAGGTAATTGCCATTGGACGTCTTTGCCAAGCGTGGGCAGCAGGATTGCCCTGCTCAAAGCCAGCCTACGTAACGCGATAAATGGCCTGTAAGTTGCCCGTAATTGTGGGAGGAGACTATGAAACGACGACAGCTTATCCAGTATGCCGGAGCCAGCTTAGCCCTGTCTTTGGGAAGCGGCATGGTGGGGCGATCGGCTCAGGCTCAAAGCAGCTCGGTCAGTATTCAATCGCTAGGGCACATGTGCTTCTTGTTTAGGGGCGATGGACGGCGAATTTTGGTCAATCCTTTCCGACCCATTGGCTGCACAGCGGGCTACCGCGCTCCTCAAGTCGAAGCCGATCTAGTGATGATCAGCAGTCGGCTATTTGATGAAGGCGTAATCGAAGGGTTGCCAGGTACGCCTCGCATTCTAGATCAGCCGGGAGTCTATGAGTTTACGGGAATGCAGGTACAAGGCATCCGTACCGATCATGACAACCGCAAGGGCAAACAGTTTGGTACCAATGTTGTCTGGCGCTGGAATCAGGGCGGAGTAAATATCTTGCACTTGGGCGGTGCGGCGGCTCCCATTACAGTAGAGCAGCAAATTCTCATGGGACGACCCGATATTTTGTTGATCCCTGTGGGGAATGGCGCAAAGGCTTACACGCCTGAAGCGGCTAAAGCAGCAGTTCAAGCGCTCAATCCCAAGCTGATTATCCCGACGCAGTACCGGACTCAGGCTGCCGATGCCAATGCCTGCGATATTTTACCGCTCGATAATTTTTTGGCGTTAATGTCTGATACCCCTGTCGAGCGAGTTGGCGATGCGATCGCGGTTGGCGAAGCCGACCTCCCAGAATCAGGCGCAAAGATTACGGTGCTGAGCTACGCCTTCTAGCCGCTGATTTTTTCTAGCCGATTTTTTAGACGCTTGAGGGATGGGTCTTAAGGCTGCCAGTTGCCCTTTTCTGGGGTTTCCGGTAAAACAATAACAACTGTCTACCCCCCCTCGCTTCAGCTATGCAAGCTTCAGCTCTGCCCACAGAATATGCCCAGCGTCGTGCAAAACTCATGGCCAGCATGGGCAAAGGCACCGCGATTTTTCGTAGCGCGCCGATGGCGGTGATGCACAACGATGTGGAATACAATTTCCGGCAAGATAGCGATTTTTTCTATCTGACCGGCTTTAACGAGGCAGAAGCCGTAGCAGTGCTTGCCCCTCACCATGAGGAGCATCATTTCATTCTGTTCGTGCAGCCTAAGGATCTAGAGAAAGAGACTTGGACAGGCTATCGGGTAGGGGTAGAAGCGGCTAAAGAGCAATTTGGCGCAGATATCGTTTATCCGATCGCCGAACTGGACGAGAAGCTGCCGCAATATCTGGAAAAAGCCGATCGCATCTATTATCGGCTGGGACGCGATCGCCCCTTTAATGACAAAGTGCTCACCCACTGGCAAAAGCTGCTGGCAACCTATCAACGCAAAGGCTTTGCGCCGACAGCGCTGGAAGATCCGGCTCCGATTTTGCACCCGATGCGTCAGATCAAAAGCGCTGCCGAAGTCGCGTTGATGCGCCAGGCAGCCGTCATTGCCGCAGAGGCGCACAATCGTGCCCGCGCCTTTGCCCGCCCCGGACGCTACGAATATGAGGTACAGGCCGAAATTGAACATACCTTTCGGCGAGAGGGGGCTTTGGTTGCCTATCCGTCGATCGTCGCTTCGGGCGCAAATGCCTGCGTTTTGCACTACACCGAAAATAACCGCCAGATGCAGGAGAACGATCTGCTGCTAATTGATGCGGGAGCCTCTTATGGGTACTACAACTCAGATATCACCCGCACGTTCCCGATTAGCGGCAAATTTACATCAGAACAACAGGCGATTTATGAGATTGTGCTGGAGGCTCAGCTTCAGTCGATCGCTCAGGTGCAGCCCGGAAATCCCTACAAGCAAACTCACGATGTGGCTGTGCGCGTGATTGTGGAGGGGTTAATGGGTTTGGGATTGCTGCAAGGCGATCTTGAGGAAATTATTAAGGAAGAGAAATACAAACCTTTCTACATGCATAAGACCGGACATTGGCTAGGTTTGGATGTCCATGATGTAGGGATCTACCAGCATGGCGAAACGCCCCATAACCTTGAGCCAGGTCAAATTTTGACTGTCGAACCTGGTATCTATATTTCGCCCTACATCAAGCCTGTAGAAGGCCAGCCTGAAGTGGATTCACGTTGGCATGGCATTGGCATTCGCATTGAGGATGATGTGCTGGTAACGGCTCAAGGCGCTGAGATTTTAACGGAGGGTGTTCCCAAATCGATCGCAGATATGGAGCGCTAAAGCGCCAGCGATCGCGAGCCAGCCCAGAATAGCTAGGTGATACCCGCCAGTCAACAGACCATTGCCCCAAAAGCCAATAGATCGGCAGGAAGCCTGATCTGCTGTCCCTCATCGGAGAGATGAATCCGCGATCGCAGGTTTGCCCTTGCGACAGAGTGTTCTAGAGAGCCAGCTTTGTAAGCTAACCCTTGTACGTCTGTTCGCAAACTAAAGGGTTAATTCAATGGCAAGCAAGGAAGAGACTAAAGGTAAGCAAGGTTTTGCTTCAATGGATGATGACAAGCGCAAGGCTGCGGCTAGCAAAGGCGGCAAAACAACTCAAAAGAGCACCAGCCAAGAGGATAGCGATACAGCTTCCAAGTCTGCTAAGGCGTCTTCTAAGTCTCAAGCTACAGCCGAAGCCGAAGAAGAGCATGGTGATTCTGAACAGCTAGATGAATTGCTAGAAGCCTTTGAAGAAGGGGATTTGGCGGCGATCGATCTAGACCTAGCCACTGAGATGGTTGAAGAATGGCAAGAAACTTTGAGCAAATCCAAAGAGTCTGGACTCAAGGAAATTGGCAGCAGCCTCAAGAAGCTGACTAAGGCGCTTTCGAGCGGCAAAGCCAAAGCTGAAGATCTTGCCGAGTTGCTAAACCATCTGGGTGAGCAAGTAGATGAATCGGCTAATGAGGCTGACCGAGGCTACAAGACCAAGCTTCATAGCTTGGGGCGTGCTTTTAAGAAAGCCGCTAAGTCCTTGGAGCAGGAAGAAGGTTAATAGAGGTTCACAGTCGTCTTACGGTAGGAGTATGGGTGTAGGCCGTGTGCTTACAATAACGCTCCAAGCTGAATGGCGCTGAGATAAAAACAAGAGCGGGAGCCGTATACGGCTCCCGCTCTTACTTTTGATTTATGTTTTTGACTTATGCCAAGCCAAGGTTAAGCGGCATCAGCAAGTTGCAGCTCACGAGAAGCGATCGCCTCTCGCATTTCTAGTTTGAGGACTGAAAATTGATTGCGTAACAGACTCAGATCAATTTCAAGTTCGGCTCGACGATCTTGTGCCATTTGCAGATTTGCCCAGGCGCGCTGGTGATCGGCCGATCGCATTAGCTCAATCCGTTTGGCCTTGCGCTGAGCATCGTTCCGTAAATCGGAGTCAAAGGCGATTTGAGTATCGATTTCAGCCATGTGGCGATTCACAATTTCTTGAAGGCGGCGCACATGCTGCTCTTCGCGCAGAAAATCGCGCTGCTTCTGGGCGATCGCCGTGGGATAATCCATCAGTCTCATAGGTCAGGTAGCCTCACTAAAGAGTAAATCAAAGGATGCAAAAGTAAAGAGAGAGCCAGTCACCTATGCCGCTGCTACAGCATTGAGATGGGTTTCAGCTGCCGCTAAAGACTCCTCTGCGCAGGGCTGGACTCGCTGCATCTGAAGCTCAAAGGCTCGACGATTAAAGGCATAGGCGCGATCGCCTTCTAACGTGTGAAACAAGGCATCCTCTACCAATGCCTCAATGGACAGCTCTAGCCATTGGGTCAGGGCTTGCTGCAAGTCTTCTGTGCCATAGCACTCGCCCGTTTCTTGAATGAAATGGCTTTGCAGAGCGATCGCAGTTTGGCTCAAGGCTGTCTTGACTGCTTCGGTGTCAATATAAAGAGTCATTTTCAGGGAGAAAGGGTGAAGGGCAATCGAGAAGCCAGGCTAAAAGATCTAAAGAAAAGTCAGCTAAATTAGCGCTGACTGAATAGGGTGCCAAATAGGGTGATTGAGTAGTACAACCTCTGAAATCCGGCTGGCTTTTATACTTTCTATTTTATCGAGTTAACACGATTTTTGGTGAGTTTTAGCCGTTAAAATTTGTACGGTTATCCGACTGCAAAATGTACTACTCTGTCTGTGTTCCAACTCAGGAAAACCGTGTTAGCATGATGCCGTCCTCAGCTAGAAGAATGGCCGATTACAGACCGAACTATGCCGCTACTTAACCCCAGACAAAAATCTCAGGGAGGAACTTTTACGCAAGTGGGGGATGAACCTCTTTCTAAGCAGGTGATTGGAGTCCGCTTGCCCGAATCGGTCTATGATGCCGTGCGTAATTTGCCCAATCGTACTGAGTGGCTGCGTCGGGTTATCAGTGAAGCCGCACAGCGGGAACTGATGAACGGGGAGTCGATGGGTGAATCTCTAGATGCTAGGGATGAGTCAATGCTCTGATGAGTTAGCGCAGCGTCACCCATGCTGCCAAAGGTTTTTAGCCCTTAGAAAACCTAGTAAATTCGGCTAGATGCGCTACTAGCTACAAAATAAGGCCAAGACAAAAAAGCACCCCCTAGGGGGGTGCGTCAACCAGCTAACTTGAGACAAGACTTAAAAATCTTAAAGTTCAGATTTGGAGAATGAAACAGGAAAAGCGCTTGAAGGTAAAGATTTTTCGCTTTGCTTGCTCGAGCGCCAAAGTGACATCGCTGAAGCTACTTTGCCTTCATTAGGGAAAGTTGCTTTGCTTCTGTATTGATTGTTACTTTTATTCGATTTTCTGTCAATTTAGCCATAGGATTTGTAACAAAATTTGATATCTAGTGTGCTAATCCTCAGGGTGAGGTAAAAAGGTAGCTTCCTTTAACCCCCAAGCTGCGCTGCATGAACCCGCTCAAGCTATTGTTTACCCGCCATGCTCAGTCGATCGGCAACTTAGAAAAGCGAATGCAGGGAAATGGTGAGTTTGACCTTTCGCCGGAGGGCAGACTTCAAGCTGAAAAGCTGGCTCAGCGACTGGTCTCTGAATCCTGGCATCCGACTTGCATCTATAGCAGCCCGTTAAAGCGCACAGTTCAAACTAGCGAAATTTTGCGATCGCGATTTACGGCAGAGCCTCTTCCGGCTGCCATCAGTGATTTGATTGATGATGAGATTGCCACGCCTACCCCCTTAACGGGCGAAGGTTCTTCTCAGATCCTGATTCACTATGCCGATGAATTGCGGGAATTTCAGAATGGCGTGTTTGAAGGACTGACCTGGCGTGAAGCCTCAGAGCGTTACCCTGATCTCTGCAAGGCTTTAGAAAGCTCTCCAGATTGGATTCAGATTCCAGGAGCCGAATCGCTAGAGGAAGCCCGATCGCGCAGCCGCAGTTTTATCCAGCGTTTGCTCGATCGCCATCACAATGGCGAACAGGTTTTGATCGTCAGCCATAGCTGGATCTTGCAACACCTAATCGCAGAGCTTTTAGGCTGCGATCGCTCTTGGCGACTGCATCCGCGTAATACAGCGCTGTTTGAATTTTGGATCGATCGCGCCCGGTGGGAACGGGTTGACCAAAATCGCTTCAATACCGATCTCTGGCAAATTCGTCGATTTAATGACTACCATCACTTAGTGCAGCAGCCTTGAGACATCAGCGGTTCACAAAATTCAGCGGTTCACAAAATTGAGAGACGGGCAAATTGCTGAGAATCAACGGCTAATGCTCAAAGATTTGGCATAGCGCACTTAATCGTTAATATGAATAGCAGAGATGCTGTATTTAAGATTTAATAAATCTTTAAATCTGCGAGTCAAATTATGACTCAGAATATGGGCGTCTATTTTTAACAGGCAGTCTTCTAATTCTTGAGGACATATTTAATTCAATTTTGAGCAATCAATGATAGACCCAATCGATGACATTGTGAGGCAAGCCCGTCAGGGAAGCGTCTCTGCAATTATTCAAGTCTTAAATGAAAAGTTGTCTAGCTCCGGAATCCGAACTAGAGCAATGTTTGTGCAAGGCGTTTTGCAATTGCTTTGTGAAGCCGCAAAACCTGAACAGCTAGAGCAGCCAATTGTGGTGCCTCAAGTTCAGCAAATTTTGCAATCTCTTCAGCCCCGCAACATCCGACGAGTCAATGTAAATAGCCGCATTGTGCGTGAACAGCAGCTACTCTGGCTAGAAGAAATTAGTCGCGATCCGCAAAATCAACTGCTATGGTCAGAAGAAATTGTGCTGCGGCAGCCTAACCCATTCAAACGCTTTATTCAGGATTGGAAGGATAATTCTCCTGATGCCATGAGCGTTGATTTATCTAAAACGCCATCCAAACATGTTGAACGCGAGCAGCGGGTATTTTGGCGAGGGCTGGTTGGCGGTGCGGGTCTGAGCGTTGTGCTGCTGTTATTGGGGTGGGTGTTCTCTCAATGGCTGACGCCTCAACTGGCAGAGCAAAAGCTTCGGGCTGGGGAAGCTAACGCCGTTTCTGATCAACCTGAAGCTTCTCTAGAGGCGATCGCCCCTTCTCAGAATCGTCCTGCGACTGCAATCCCGTCTGCGAGTCCTGTGGGGAGTCCTACTAGCTCGACGAGCAGCCCTGTGCCGAACGCTGTGGGTGGGTCAGATCCCTTTGCCGATGCTGTGCGGCTGGCTCAAGAAACAGTAACGGCTGGACAAAATGCCCAATCCTCTGCTGATTGGCTACGCATAGCGGCTCAATGGCAGACCGCCTCTGATCTGATGAGCGTCACACCGATCGAAGATTCTCGCTATGCTGTGGCGCAAGACCGGGTGGTCGTCTATCGCCAAAACAGTGAAGCCGCGCTGCAACAGGCGCAAAATCAGCCGCAGTAATCTTATCTCCTGATTCTGCAAAGCAATCCTGATACTCTAGACTTGGCAGTTAAGGCTTGCGAGTAGAGAAATATTGCAATGGATTTTCGGATTGGCAACGGCTATGACATTCATCGTTTAGTGGGCGATCGCCCACTAATTTTGGGCGGTGTTCATATTCCTCACGAACTGGGGCTACTGGGACACAGTGATGCTGATGCGCTTACCCACGCCATTATGGATGCCATGCTGGGCGCGCTGAGTTTGGGCGACATTGGACATTATTTTCCCCCCACCGACCCGCAGTGGAAAGGTGCCGATAGCCTTGAGCTTTTGCAGCAGGTCAATGCATTGATTCACCAAAAGAACTGGCGGATTGGCAATCTAGATACCGTGATTGTGGCAGAACGACCGAAGATTAAACCGCATATTCAGGCGATGCGCGATCGTCTTGCGGCTACCCTTGGGCTTGCGCCTGACCAAATTGGTATCAAAGCTACCACCAATGAAAAGCTAGATGCGGTAGGTAGAGAAGAAGGTATTGCTGCCTATGCGGTTGTCTTGCTGATCCAGTCTTAGACTTGCTGATCCAGCCTTAGATAGGTTAGTACACGCACGCCTCTCTCCTGAGTCCGCTATAGTGATACCAGAATGTAAATAACCGTTAAGGGAACTATGGCTGTCGATCTGGCTCACGGTTTTGCTTCGTCAGCAGCGCATGACACAGCGGCACTTCGGTCTGTGTTGGAATCGATCACGGCTGAGAGCTGTCCCCGTTCGTATAACTTTCACATGCATACCGTTTGTTCAGATGGTCGGCTTCAGCCTGAGCACCTCCTAGAGCAAGCGATAGCGATCGGGCTAAAAGGATTGGCCATTACGGATCATCACAGCGTGATGGGCTACCGTCGGGCACAGCAGTGGCTTAGTGCTCAGCGATCGAACGGTGCTGCGTCGCTACGACTCTGGACAGGGATGGAGGTCACCTCGTCCCTGCTGGGAGATGAGGTTCACATCCTAGCCTATGCGTTTGATCCAGGCCATCTGGCTATCCAGCCCTATATCCAAAGCAAAGCGCCCACGGGCGAATTTTACCTTGCAAAAAACGTGATTGCGGCTATTCATGCGGCGGGCGGGTTGGCAGTCTTGGCGCATCCGGCTCGCTATCGGCGATCGCACTCCGAGCTAGTGCCTGAAGCTGCCCGTCTGGGAATCGATGGCATTGAAACTTACTATGCCTATAACAACCCATCTCCTTGGAAAGCGAGTCCTAAGCAGACCCAAGAGGTAAAAGCTCTGGGTCGAACCTACGGATTGTTGAGCACCTGTGGTACGGACACGCATGGGTTAAGTTTGTTGCAGAGGATTTAGCCCAAAGCTCTTCATCTGCAAGTTTTAGCCACGAGGATTGCTGAATGGCCGCTATGGAATTGTGTATATGAGAGGTGTGGCAAACTCCTCCCCAACACATTCCATAGCGCATTCTAGCGACAACCTAGCGTACAACTTGGGGAACCTAATAAAAACTCATCCCCTTTCAGGGAATGCTTAAAGGCAGAGCCATGTCTCTGAAACAGAATCGGTCTCTAAAGTGGTACCAGAGATACCGAAGTCGAAACAGAAATTGCTCTAGTCTATCGGTGCGTTTTAGATTTACAGTTTAAGCCTGAGAGTCGCATTCTGAGCTGTGTATCCATCGCTGAAGAGAGGAGTGATGTAAAACGCGGAGTAAACTTGGCGACATATCGTGTTTAGAATGTTCAAGTAAAAATGCTACTGTCCAGATTTGGGTGAGCAGGTTTAAGTTAGCGCATTGAAAAATTTAATTAAATCATCTAATAGCAGGAGCGAGGGCGTGCCAAAATCCGCAAAGTATCTTTTAGTGGGATCTCCAGAAACCTATAGCGGTAAGTCAGCCATCATTTTGGGAATGGCGCATCGCCTACAAGAAAAAGGGCTGGACATTAGCTATGGGAAGCCCATAGGAACTTGTCTGAGCGACTCTCAGGCTGAGCTGGTGGAGGAAGATGTGCAGTTTATCGCACAAACCCTAAATCTATCTCCAGAGCGGATTTTGGCGATGCTCCTGCCTCTTAACAAAGTTACGATCGCCCAGCGTTTGACCGGGGAAGACACCACTGACTACGCCCAACAGCTTCATCGCTATGCTCAGGCACCTGCGGGAGACTTGGTTTTGCTCGAAGGGGCAGGCACCTTGGATGAGGGTCGATTATTTGGCCTGTCTCTACCGCAAATTGCTCAGACATTGGATGCTGCCGTCATGCTGGTTTCTAGGTTTCACTCTGAGCTGGTAGTAGATGGATTGCTAATGGCAAAGCAGCAGTTGGGCGATCGCTTGATCGGCGTTTTGATCAATGATGTTCCCCATGAGCAGGTTGATCTGGTGCATGCCCAAGTCAAGCCCTTTTTAGAGAAGCAGGGGATTGAGGTGCTAGCGATTTTGCCGCGAAACGACCTTCTGCGTAGCGTCAGCGTTGGCGAACTGGTGAAGCAATTAGGGGCTGAGGTTCTGTGCCGAGCCGATCGCATGGATTTGATGGTGGAGAGCCTCAAGATCGGTGCCATGAATGTCAATTCGGCGCTGGGCTACTTCCGCAAGGCGCACAATATGGCTGTGGTCACGGGGGGCGATCGCACCGACATTCAGCTGGCTGCCTTGGAAACTTCAACGCAGTGTTTAATCCTGACGGGGCACATTCCACCGATGCCGACCATTCTCAGCCGGGCTGAAGATTTAGAAATTCCAATTCTCTCGGTCGATTTAGATACGCTGACAACCGTAGAAATTATCGATCGCGCCTTTGGTCAAGTCCGTCTCCATGAGCCAATTAAAGTTCAGGCCATCTGCCAAATGATGGCAAAGCATTTTGATGCCGATCGCCTGTTGGCAAAAATGGGATTGGAGCCTGTTGCTACAGCCTAGCGTTGTGATCTAGCGTTGGGGTCTAGTGCCCTAACTTCTGCGGCGCGAGGCTGTTTGAGTTAAGGCTGTTTGAATTAAGAAAGAGCCGATCGCGCTAGCAGCTGGCACACTTGCTGATCAGAGGTCTGAGAGAAATCTTTGTAATATTGACCAATCGAATGCAGTAGCTCTGGTGTGGCCAAACAGATGATTTCATCGACTAGGGATTGAAAAGCTCTAAAGCTGTGGGGTGAGGCGATCGGGACAGCAATTACAATGGCTTGCGGCTGCTGGGGTTTTAATACAGCGAGAGCAGCCCGCAAGGTTGCCCCTGTAGCAATGCCGTCATCGACGAGAATCACCGTTCGATCGCGGACTGCTAGCGTAGGCCGATCGCCCCGATAGAGTCGCTGGCGGCGCTCTAGCTCGGCTTGTTCGAGGGTGGCAACCTGAAGCACTTGCTGCTCAGAAATATGCAGCGATTCTACGATTTCGGCATTCATTACCCGGAATCCGCCTGATGCGATCGCGCCCATAGCCAACTCTGGCTGACCCGGTACGCCCAATTTGCGCACAAGACAGAGATCCAGATCTGCGTGTAGCGCTTGGGCGATCTCGTAGGCGACTGGAACGCCACCTCTGGGCAAAGCCAGCACCAGCACATCTGGTCGGTTGGCATAGCGGCTCAACCGAGCTGCCAGAAGCTGACCCGCCTCTGTGCGATCGCGAAACTGTGGGTTTGCCATTATTCCAGTTGCCCCCTTTTGCCCGATTGAGGCAAGTAGCGCTTGAGGTCAGTTCTGTTGGCTTCCCAGGGTCAGCTTCCCAACAGCATTCCAGCCAGCAGTACAAATCCCAACCCAACATTTTGCTGGAAGATCTCACCATAGACACGCGGATGCGGCGATCGCGGTCGCAACCGCAGATATTGCCAACACCAACCGACGCTAGCTACTCCTAGAGACAGCCAGAACCAGAGGTTTAAATCCAAGCTTTCACCCACGCCTGCTAACAGTAGTGAGGTGCCCAGAAAGAAAAGCCCCACCGCTTCGGCAGCATAGCGCCCAAAAAAGCGGGCGCTGGAGTTGATTCCAATCCGCTCATCATCCACTCGATCGGCCATCGCATATACGGTATCAAAGCCCAAAGTCCACAGCACCGTTGCGCCCCAGAGCAGCCAGGTTGGAAACTCTAGATTTGTCGTGACAGCACTCCAGCTAATGAGTACGGCAAAGCCCCAGGCGATCGATAGAACAAGCTGAGGAACGGGAAAGACACGCTTGGCTAGCGGATAAAAAATAATGAACGGTACAGCGGCTACGCACAGCCAAAAGCTGAAGAAGTTGAGATAAAATGCCAGCCCGCAAGCGCAGCCAAAAGCAATGAAGGCGACGACAATCCCGGTTCTGACGGAGAGTGCCCGAGAGGCCAAAGGTCGATTACGCGTCCGGCTCACTTGGGGATCAATGTTTCGATCCCAGAGATCGTTCACCACACAGCCTGCTGCACTGGTGGCCAAGGTTCCCAAAATAATGATGCCAATTAGGGGCAAAGGTGGCGCACCTCGACCCGCCAGCACCACAGCCCAAAGCGCGGGCAGCATCAAAATCAGCCGTCCGGCAGGTTTGTCCCATCGCAGCAGCCGAGCGACGGTTAGCCAAAGAGGTTCTGGGCGTGGGGTTTGCTGGGTCAGCATGACGGAAAATATCTCTTGAGCAACGGCTCCAAAACAATTTTAGTACGGGGATGGGATGAAGAGCGATTGCGTCAAGAAATCGCCTGCCGATTGCGTCATGCCAAAATCGCTACTTTCAAAATGCAAAAAATGCCGCATTAAAACATTGCTGCTCTAAATCTTCGTTCCCAAAACTGACATCGTAAGAATCGACATCGTAAGAACCGACACAGCATTGAAAACGCCAGCCCAGTATTGTAAAGACATTCCAAATTCTTCCAGGCTCGACTCTAAATCCATCAGATCTACTCAGATCCATTAGCAAAAGCAAATCAGACTAACTTTTCTAGACCCCAAACTAAACACCCAAACTCAGACAGAAAACAAACGAGCAAGTCAAAAATAGCCCCCTGCTTCGGTTGAGGCCAGCGCTGCTCAAGGCTCTGTATGCCCAAAGTTTGATGTAAGGTGAGATACTGGATGGAATATGAGACTGTGTTTATGGCTCCATAGGGGAAATGAACGCTAGAAAGCATAGCGTATTTAAATTTTTTCTTTGGAAAAAAACGAAAAAGTTTAGAAAACCTGAAAAGGAAGAGTAGAATATTGTCTCTGGATGCCAGAAGACAGTTTCTAAAATGCAGTCGCTAGAGGACAGTCTCCGCAAGACAGTCGCCCGAAGACGATCGCCAGAGAAACTTCACAAGTGATCAGGCAAGCCAATGAACATGCAAGGCATCACCTTCAGTCGGCTACTGGAGCGTCTAGCCCACTTTATGCCCAGAATTATGCCCAGAAGGGATATCATGCTGCAACTAGACCCTAGACTCCTTCAGCAAAGGATGCCCCAGCCCACAAAAACAGCCGTCATGGTAATTGGCGGAGCCGAAGACAAAATTCACGGACGGCTCATTCTCCAAACTTTCTTTCAGCGTTGCGGTGGAACTGATGCCCGCATTGCCATCATTCCTTCTGCCTCACGAGAACCTGCCGCAACGGGTAATCGTTATGTTGCCATCTTTGAGGAGATGGGGGCAAAGGCGATCGAGGTGGTAGATATCCGTGAGCGGGAACATGCTTCCAACCCTCAATGGCAAGCCTTTGTCGAAGAATGCACAGGCGTATTCATGACAGGGGGCGATCAGCTCCGGCTTTGCGGTTTGTTATCAGATACTCCCATTATGGAATGTGTCCGAACCAGAGCCATGTTGGGCGAAATTACGCTGGCAGGCACAAGCGCAGGTGCAGCTGTCATGGGGCAGCAGATGATTGCGGGAGGGGGGAGCGGCGAATCGCCTAATCGTTCTCTGGTGGATATGACCGCAGGCTTGGGCATCATTCCAGAAATCGTAGTCGATCAGCATTTTCATAACCGCAACCGCATGGCACGGCTGCTCAGTGCCGTCGCTTCTAACATGGATAAGTTGGCGATCGGCATTGATGAAGATACTTGCGCGATGTTCGAGAGTAACGGTACTTTTCAAGTGATCGGCAAGGGCACGGTGACCATTATTGATCCCGGAGAGTCGTCCTATACCAACTATCCTCACATTGGAGATACCGATCCGCTGAGCATTCATAACCTGCGTCTACATATCTTGAGCCACGGCGATCGCTATGATCTCCAAAAACGTCAGATGGTCTCACCCCTGTGATCCCCTTAAAGTCTTTGGCATGGTTGAAAGGCATAGATTGGAATGGGGTTGGAATCGACCTGTCGAATTTATAGCAGCTCAAAAAATGCCCATCAGCCCCAAAACTATCTCACCCCAAAACTATCTCAAAAGTTGAGAATTTCTCAGCTTAGTTACTAATTGAGAAAGATGTTTGGGTCTAGCCTTGCGTATCAAAATAGTCAAAATAGCTATAGGGAGGCCCTGAGGTTGCCAAAGGCTTCAAAGCCAGAGGTTTCAAAGAGGTAACTTTTGCCATCTGCCATTAGCCGCAAGTAACGCACGACTCCGAAAAGTTCGGCTGCCTGGTATACCCTGAGAGTATTCTCAGTTTAAGGAGTTAGGGTTATTTGCATTGAGATATGCATTTTGAGAGATGCATTTGGGTAACGCTCCAGACCTAATTATTCGATTTTCTAGATGTTTGTTTTTTGAAACATCGTTCTGATTGCTAGGATTTCAGCTTTTGACATCTAGATTGCTTCACACCCTGAAAAGCTAGTGCGCATCTCAAAAAGTTCATGGCGAACTGTTTGGAGTGTACCCCAGCCCAGAAACTAGATCACTGTTGTTTTCAATCATCATTGCTCTTACTGCTCCATACTCCTCATGATTTTCTGATCTTGTTATGCAAATCCTTAAAACCCTGACGCTGCGCGGCCCCAACTATTGGAGCATTCGCTATAAAAAATTGATCGTTATCCGCCTTGATCTAGAAGATCTGACTGAGCGGTTTTCCAACGAAATTCCTGGCTTTTATGCAGGGCTTGCAGAGGTCTTACCCAGTCTGGTCGAGCACTTCTGCTCTGAAGGACAACGAGGAGGGTTTCTCAGTCGGGTGCAGGAAGGCACGCTGATGGGTCATATCGTTGAGCATGTGGCATTAGAGCTGCAAACGCTAGCAGGCATGCCTGTTGGCTTTGGGCGCACGCGCGAAACCTCTGATGCAGGCGTTTATCAGGTGGTGTTTGAGTATGTAGATGAACAGGCGGGACGCTACGCTGCAAGGGCAGCTGTGCGCCTATGCCAAAGTATTGTCAACACAGGCAGCTATCCTTTGGAAGAGCTAGAGCAAGATCTGGCTGACCTACGCGACTTTGGTGCCCAGGCTTCTCTAGGCCCCAGTACAGAATGTATTGTTCGAGAAGCAGAGGTGCGGGGTATTCCTTGGTCGCAGCTCAGTGCTCGATCCATTATTCAAATGGGTCATGGGGTTCATCAAAAGCGAATTCAGGCAACCCTCAGCAGCAAGACCAGTATTTTGGGCGTCGAGTTAGCGTCTGATAAGGAAGGCACCAAGCGAGTGCTGCGCGATGCGGGTGTTCCGGTACCCAGAGGTACAGTCATTCACTATCTAGATGAGCTAGAGCAAGCGATCGAGGATGTAGGGGGATATCCGATCGTGATTAAGCCATTAGATGGCAATCATGGACGTGGTATTACCATTAACATCAACGATTTAGAATTGGCTGAAGATGCTTATGACGCAGCCAGAGAAGTGTCTAAGGGCGTCATCATAGAGCGGTTCTACACGGGGCAAGATCACCGAGTGCTCGTGATTAACGGCAAGCTCGTGGCTGTTGCCGAAAGGGTTCCGGCTCATGTGGTAGGCGACGGAGTCTCAACGATCGCCCAACTGGTAGAGGAAACCAACCGCGACCCACGCCGGGGCGATGGGCATGAGAATATTCTGACCCGGATTGAACTTGATCGCACCTCTTGGGAACTGCTCGATCGCCAGGGATATCAGCTAGAAACAGTTCTGGGTCAAGGCGATATTTGCTATCTCAAAGCGACTGCTAATTTAAGCACAGGCGGCATTGCCATCGATCGCACGGATGAGGTTCACCCCGAAAATATTTGGCTATTCCAGCGGATTGGCAAAATCATGGGGTTGGATATTGCCGGAATTGATGTGGTCACCAGAGATATCTCGCAGCCGCTACGAGATACCGATGGCGTCATTGTGGAAGTGAATGCGGCTCCAGGTTTCCGTATGCACTTCTGCCCTAGCGAAGGCATTCCGCGCAATGTGGCAGAACCTGTGTTAGATATGCTGTTTCCGCCCGGTACTCCTACCCGTATCCCCATCTTGGCGATCACGGGCACTAACGGTAAAACCACGACCACCCGCTTGCTAGCGCATATCATGAAGCAAACGGGGCAGATTGTAGGCTACACCACCACTGATGGTATTTACATTGGGGGCTATTTGGTTGAGCAGGGTGATACCACAGGTCCCCAAAGCGCTCAGGTGATCTTGAATGACCCAACGGTGGAAGTGGCAGTGCTCGAAACAGCCAGAGGTGGCATTTTGCGATCGGGCCTAGGGTTCGATCAATGTGACATTGGTATTGTCCTAAATGTGGCTGCCGATCACCTGGGCATCGGGGATATTGATACGGTAGAAGACCTGGCGCACCTGAAGAGCATTGTGGTAGAGAGCGCCCGACCCAATGGCTATGCCATTCTCAATGCTGACGATCCGCTGGTTTCAGCGATGGCGGCGCGGGTGCAGGCGCAGGTGGCCTACTTCTCTATGAATCCTGATAACGAATTGATTCGCAGCCACACGCAGCAGGGTGGACTAGCTGCCGTTTATGAAAATGGCTACTTGTCTATTCTCAAGGGCGACTGGACGCTGCGAATCGAGCAGGCGATGAATGTGCCCTTGACAATGGGGGGGCGTGCTCCTTTCATGATTGCCAATGCCTTGGCAGCGAGCTTGGCGGCTTTCGCGCATGGGGTGAAAATTGAGTATATTCGCACGGCATTAGCCACCTTCCAGGCTTCGGTGGGTCAAACACCGGGACGAATGAACCTGTTTAATTTGGGACAATTTCACGCGATGGTGGATTACGCCCATAACCCCCATAGCTTCCAGGCTCTGGGTGGGTTTATCCGCAACTGGGCTGGCGATCGCATTGGTGTTGTAGGCAGCCCTGGCGATCGGCGCGATGAAGACTTGGTTGCCTTGGGTCAGCTCTCGGCTGGAATTTTCGATCGCATTATCGTCAAAGAAGACTATGACAATCGGGGTCGTCCCAGAGGCGATGCTGCCCGGCTGCTGATCGAAGGCATAGAGTCGGCGGGTAAAGGCATCCGCTATGAAATCATCTTGGATGAAACTGAGGCGGTTAACACTGCTCTGGATCAGGCTCCTCAAGGGAGCTTGGTGGTCATTTTTCCAGAGAGCGTCACTAGGGCGATCGAATTAATTGAAATGCGTAAGCCGCAAGCTGACTTGAATCTGCCTGTCAATGTGCAGCCGCAGAGTCTCATGGTGGAAAATGGCAACGGGGTCGTTAACATGCCGTCCGTTAGCACAGAGTCTTATGCCCAGTCAGGCAGTTGAGGGAGTAACCTCCTTCAGATTCTTTGACAGGCAGTGGTTTTTGGGATGTGGGCAAAGCCGACAAGCAAAAATCGCTGAATGCCACCACCTGAAGGCGATCGGCTAGCTGCGGTCAGAGTCATCCTCTTGACCTTCTAGCTTGGTTGCCTCCTCATTAGGCTTATTCAGTTCATCTTTAAACCCACGTAAGGTTTTACCCAGGGCACTTCCTAGCTCTGGGATTTTTTTAGGGCCAAAAACTAAAACGGCGGCGATCGCGATCAGACCTAATTCAGGCCAACCTAAACCAAACATCGGCAATCTCCTATTGGTAAATCCCTTATCAATATTAAGCTTCAATGACCCAGAGCAACAGCGCTACGATCGCCATAAAGCCGATGCCGATCGCTCCCGCCAAGGGCTGTCCTCCCCAACCTGTAATCCATTCGGGCACTCTCTGCTTGTAGGTTACGGCCTGGAGACTGTCTAGACTGGCAATCGTCCACACCCATCCGGCATGTAGCCCCCAGGCTAGACCCAAGTTGCCGCCATCTGCGTTGCGTGCCAAGATGAGCGCCATCCCCATCAGCCAGAGTCCGGGCAGTTGAGGCAGATTTTTGCTCCCTTCCCAGACAAGATGCAGGAGGGCAAAAATTAAGCTGGCGATCGCTCCCGCCAGCCAGAAAGGATAGTCTTGCCTGAGCTGATTGAACAAGAACCCTCGAAAGACCATCTCTTCTATACCGCCTACCCACAGACCAAGCAGCAGCATTAGCAGCAGGGTCTGGACTGCTGAACTCGATAAAGCTGCTGACGGACGGGTTGCAAGCTTTAGCCAGCCCCATCGCTCTTGCAGCACAAACATACCGCCTAAGCCCACGACGCCAGCTCCCAGCCCTAGCCCTAGCGATCGCAGTAGGCCAGCCTGCCAGGGTAGGCCCAACTGGGCGAAGGTTTCTCCGGTGAGAGCAGCACTTCCCCAAATTACGAAGGGCGCAACCAGATAGAGCGAAGACAGCAGCGGCAGTTTTTGAGCAAGCGTTAGAGGCTTGAAAGGATGCCACTTTACCCCGATCGCAAGGGGTATTGCTATCGGCAACCAACACCCTAGCCAAACGATGAAAAACAGCAGCACTTTGAAAAGAGAGGAAGCATTGCGCCAAAGCAAATTGCTCTGAGTCCAAAAACTCTGATCGAAATCAATAGGGAACAACACAGATTTTGGGAGAGGAGTTTGAGCAAAAATAACGCTTGAAAGCGCTATATCCTATCTAAAAAATACTGCTGGGGCTAAACCATAGGTTGCTCTAAAATAATGAGAGCAAAATACCTTTAATCATCTTGAGCAAGAGCTAAAGGCAATGGCGTAAGCTATGCAACCTCAGCAATTGAATAGATGACTTGAGATAAGAAAAGAAGTACAGCTAGCGGTTGAAGGCAGCGATCGCAAAGTAAAAATCAGGCTAACGCGAAGGGCTACCCATCACGTTTCATCGTCCTCGTCATTACTAAGCTGGATCAAATGGATATGCTTATAGCCCAATCTGATTTCAAACTCATCGCCTGCATTCAGCCCCATCTTTTGCGTGTAGGTTGAACCAATTACAATTTGCCCGTTTTGATGCACGCTGACGCGATAAGTTGGCTCACGTCCACGACCATCTTTAGAACCTTCTGCGTCTAGCATTGTTCCTTTAGCTTCTAGGAGTGCCTCAAGAAAGTCTGCAAGATTGACGCGGGTTTGGTTGTTTTTTCCGGTCGTGTAATAGCCACAACGCTTTGCCTTTTCTCGTCGCGGTAAATGAGACAGCTCTTTAAATTTCTGTAGAAGAGCTTTTCCAGTTAGTGGAGCAGTTGCCGTTTCAGTCATTGTTTTTCAGGGTTCCCTCACAATCATTGAGATTAGCAGGCGTGAGCTGCCATCTGCCTAACTCATACTAAAGAATATAGCCTTAAAGTCCTAAAATTTGATAGCTGAATAATTTGTCGCCTTGACAAAGTTTAGAAACGCGATCGAATCATTCATCAAAGCTCTAAAGTTTTTGAATTAGATGAAATGCTTCTCTTTTGATCATCAAAGACATAGGGGCAAAAATATAACAGAGACTGAGGCTAAACTGCGTGAGCTTAGAGGATGTTTGAAAAGTGGTCGGCTGTGATTTTATGCACCTGTTGATCCCCCCTGCCCCCCTTAAAAAGGGGGGAAATGAATTCAAAGTCCCCCTTTTTAAGGGGGATTTAGGGGGATCTGAAACGTTTTGCTACCCATAGTTGGACTTTTCAAACATCCTTTTACGTATTGTTTAAGGGTTTCCTGCCTTGACTAACCTGGAAAAAACGTCGTAGTCGGGCAAAACTCTAGAAGGCTACCCTTTTAGTGTTAGTTAATGGGCATGCAACCGTTGTTCTCTGAGATATTACATGAATTTCCTGGGCTGTCAATGGCAGCAGTCAATGAATGCAAAATGAACTAGAGCCTACAGAAAGGCAGGCAAAGATTTGTTTGAGGTTGTGCATAGGAGGTTATGCCCATCAAGATGATGTTGGAAAACTCCGCCAATGCCTTAGATATTTTTGTATCTATGTTTGGAAAATTCAAAAGGCTGGTTTTTTGGAGCAAGGAGGTCTTTGGGAAACTGACTTTTTAGAAAATTGAGAAGCCTTTGTCTTTCGCTGATACTTTCCCTCTGGCCATTGAGGATTGTGAATTGAACCGATCTGGGGTTTTAGCCTGATCATGCCGTTCGCATTTTTCAATTCAGCAGAAGGTCATCCTTAACGGGTCGAGTTTTTTGTTATATCGGTAAATCTCAGGGAACAAAAATCCTGATTGAATACACTATCCCGCATAATTCATAAGTCATTCCCGCATAATTCATAAGTCATTCTGCGATCGTCAAGGTCAGTCAAAGGTTTGGGTTTAGACTGAAGGTGTCTAAACTGTGAGTACATCGCTCCGTATCACGATTCAAAGCTATGCAAGTTCAATTCAAGGTTTTTCGGCAAACGGTAGATTCTCCTGCAAGATTCCAAACTTACGCGCTTGAGGTAGAACCAGGAAACACGATCTTGGACTGCCTCAATCGCATCAAGTGGGAGCAAGATGGCGGTTTGTCATTCCGCAAAAACTGTCGCAATACCATTTGTGGAAGCTGCTCTATGCGGATCAATGGCCGTTCGGCTCTGGCTTGCAAAGAAAACGTTGGCAGCGAACTGGCGCGCCTGGCAAAAATTCAAACCGATGCGCCAGGCGAAAATTCGGCTACGAGTGAGATTCCCACCCTGACGATCGCCCCGATGGGCAATATGCCAGTGATTAAAGACCTGGTGGTGGACATGCAGAGCTTCTGGGATAACTTGGAAGCGGTAGACCCCTATGTCAGCACTGAGGCTCGGCAGGTGCCAGAACGTGAGTTTTTGCAGCTTCCAGAAGAGCGCGATCGCCTGAATCAGGTGGGGAACTGCATTCTCTGTGGAGCTTGCTATTCAGAATGTACTGCCCGCGAAGTGAATCCTGACTTTGTGGGGCCTCATGCCCTGGCAAAGGCATACCGCACCGTCGCAGATTCTAGAGATAGCCAGACCGAAGCTCGATTAGAGCAGTACAGTGAGGGCACAAGCGGCGTTTGGGGCTGTACTCGCTGCTATTACTGCAACTCAGTCTGCCCAATGGAGGTGGCTCCGATGGAGCAAATTAGCAAGATTAAGCAAGAGGTGCTCGATCGCCAGGACGCTCAGACCAGCCGCCCTATCCGTCATCGTAAGGTGCTGATTGATCTAGTGAAAGAAGGCGGCTGGATTGATGAACGGAAGTTTGGACTAATGGTGGTCGGTAATTCTTTCCGAGATTTGAGAGGGCTGGCCAGCTTAGGCCCCTTGGGCTTGCGGATGTTGGCGCGAGGCAAGTTTCCCCTCATGTTTGAACCCTCTGAGGGCACAGCAGAAGTGCGATCGCTAATTGAGGCGGTGCAAAAAGCGGAAGACTAGAGGGGAACGTGAGGGGTGCGATCGCCCATCTGTGCCTGATCGCGCAGTTGAGGATGGAGGGGCAGCAGCGCCAGCCCGTAAGCAATGCGGCTACAGCTTGAAATACAGCGGTTGGGTACAGAGCGATAGGTGTCTTGAGTGATGGTGGCATTGGGCAGCTTTTGTCGCAGCCATCGCGCGATCGCTCCTAAGGATGCAGTTCCTCCAGTGCAGATCACTTGGTTAATATCCGTAACGGTTAAATCCACTTCTGTCAGTAGGGCATTTAGCTCGCGATTGAGCCGCTGAATATAGGGCAGCAGCACTTGGCTGCCCAGATCTTGCCGCAGCACGACCTGCTGGTCATTGCCTAGTTTGAGGCTGCAACGGCTCTGCTGCTGCAAAGTCAGCTTGATGTATTGTGCGGCTTCTAGCAGAAGCTGACCTGATCGGCAGCTTTCTAAGCGCTGCTGGAGCTGGGTACGTAAGACTAAATCTGGTTCTCCCGCAGTGGGCAGCTTTAAGTCTTGGAAAATCAGCCGATCGATCGCCTCTGCTCTGAAGTCTTCAGCCCTCAACTCTCCCGGCTCTTCTGGCCAAAAACTTCTGCTATGCCCTGGGGCTTCATGCAGCATGGGATAGATTAATTGGCAAATAATATCCTGCGTAATCGCCTGTCCTGCAAACGGAATGCTGCGAATTTGGAATTCTTCGTGAGCTAAGTTAGGCGATTTGCCTGACACCCGCACTAGGGTTAGCTCGGTAGTCATGGCTCCAGCAACCAGCACTAGCGTATTGCCAGGTTCAGAATTCTCCGCTGAAGCTGTATTTCGCTGAGAGTTTTGCGGCAGGACAATTTCTCGACCATCGCTGCTATTCAAGGTCGATAAAAGGGCGGCGATCGAATCTTCTATGCAATAAACCTGCTCTGGCTCTGCCACAAGCCGAGCCTCAATGACAGCTTGCCTCAGATTAAACCGATAGGCTTCTGACCAATGGGCAGGGCAGCCGATCGCCACGCCCGCCAATGATGGCAACGCCGCTTCCAGCTCTAACGCTTGGGCTGACTCCATTAGACTAGCCAGTAAGCTTTGCAGGGCTTGAGTAATTTGGCTCAGCGGAATTCTGAGTGTGTCTGACCACTGTACCTGAGGCTCCCAGCGATCGCCATTTTGATAGGGAATGCCCAGCTTTAGACAAGGCTTGAAGTCTCGCAAATGCCCAGCGGCAGGGTCAGCCGTCTGGAGTGAAATAACTGAGGGGAGGCGAAACCTGAGTTCTTCACTCGGTAGCCCTTGGCTCGGTTCCGAGGCTCTGGTTTCAGCGAGATAGGCTGGAGGCTCTGTCCAGTAAAGCGGATAGAGATGGCAAGTCGATCGATTCAGCAAGACGGCTGAGATTCCTGTGGTGCCAAAGTCCAGTCCCAAGTACCACAGAGCTTCAGATTGCGCTCTAGACTGAGCGGGCAGAATCCCTATGGGTGACATAGACGGATCTATCGCGTCTGGTACATGGGTAACCATGTCTGCTGCCCAGTCCTCTAAGCTGATAGCTCCCGATCTAGGTAAAGGAAGCTCTCTCAGCGCTGGGGCGATGGATGCTGTCGGCTGTGGCTCTGGAAGCTGTGGCTCTGGAGATTTTAGCTCCGGAGGCTCAGGAGCTGATTTTAGAACTGATTCTGGAGCGACTGGTTCAGCGGCCGCCGCCATATCCTGCGCCCAATCCTCTAAGCTCATTGAGGTTGTTGGGGTTTCCAGCTCAGGTGAAACCGTATCAACAAAAGGATCGTTTTCTAGAAACGCTTCATAGGCGATCGCGGCATTACTCTCGGCGCTTGCCGAAACCCATTCCAGACTGGTATCGGGATTTAGGTTTTTTTTTTAGGTTGAACTTCCGGTTCAGGTGTTTCCAGTTTGGGTGTTTCCGGCTCAGGTGTTTCCAGTTTGGGTGCTGCTGGCAAGCCCTCAAACAAAGCGTCTAACCCCTCTAGGGTAAAAGCGTTGCGTTTCGCTTCTGGAGAAGTTTCTTCAGCGGCGCTCTGCAAATATGCCTGCGAGTCGGTAGGCTGGCTAGAGATCTCAGAAGACTCCTCAAAGAGTGAGATTTCGGGAGAGCCGGAAGCTTCTGGCATGAAGGCATCTAGCTCATCCGTAAATAACAAATCTTCGAGGGTGATGGCGTTAGCAATCTGATTGGCTTGATGACCGATCGCCTCTTCCGGCGGAGTTTCTGCTAAGTACAGGTCTGCCAGTGGGTCTGCCAAGGGATCTTCAAGGACTTCTTGAGGTGGCTCTCCACTGAAATCTGACCAAAGATCAGTAGATTGAGGGGCATTAGATTGTGGGGCATTGCGGGGTTCAGCTTTGGCTTGCTGAGCTGCGCCAGAATCTGCAATCTCTAGGCTTGATAAATCTGCTGTGAGCTGTTGCAGCGTATCTTCTCCAATCTCAAAGTTAGCGATCGCTGTTTCGGGAGGGGTGGCTGAAATCAGCAGATCTTCTCCTGGCTGAGCGGGTTCAAAGGCATCAGGATTTGCATCTGCCTGCCCCTTTTCCAGCTCAGATTGGAGCGCGCCCTCTGCCCACAGGGCATCCATTCCATAGGTGACCGTTTCTGATGCCTCTGTTGTATCAGGCTCTGACGTAGAGGTTTCAGGAACGGATGCATAGGTCGAAATCAGATCGGTTAGCGCAGCAATGGTGTTGACTGGAGCCTCAGCAGGCAAAGAGTTCACGGCTGGTTCGGTCTGCATTTCCTCGGTGAGTTCCCAAAACAGATCTTCCTCGATCGGGGAGACTGGAGTTTCGGCTAGGGCTGAAGCAGGCTCAATCGGAGGCTCAGGATCGCTAAGCAGGAAATTTTCAACCGTTTGGGGCACCGGAGCGATCGCAAAATCGGGGAGAAAATCGGCTGTGGCGTCTTGAATGGGTTGAACTGCCGGATCAGCCATGCCACCAAAAATATCTTCGTTGGGTGCATCTTCGTTGGGTGCATCAATGTCAGCCGCTAAAGGGGCAGCCGCTTCTGCTGGCTCTGCTGGGCTTGCTGATTCCGTCTGGGTTGCTGGCTGCGGGTTTTCTATAGCGGCAGGAGGCGTTTGCGGTGCGGGCAGATTTTCTGCTTCAAACCACTCGTTGAGATCGAGAGATTGCACCGATTCATTTTCGGTATCTAGCTCAAAAGCATCCAAAATCGTAGACTGACTTTCGCCTTCGCCTTCACCAAATAAGCTCTGATAAAACTCATCTTCATAAAGTGCATCAGGTGAATCAATCAGCGGAGGAGTTGTCGCAGCAGCATCGATCGCTTCTGGCACTGCGTCCAAATTAACGAGATCACGACCCTCTGGGGTGCTCTGCTCAAGGGGATGAGAGGCTGGCGCAATCTCTGCCTCAGCACTGAGCTGATTGAGGAGATCAAGCGCAGATTCTAGATCTTCGCTCGTGTCTGTAGGTGCGGCGACTCGCGCATCTGGTGGTAAATCGTTAGGGGAGAAAGGGGAAACTTCTGGATCGAGGTTTTGAATCTGCGTTGCATCTTCCGAAGAAAATCTGGGGAATGGAAACTCAGGGGTTTCTTGAAAGAAGGTGAGGTCGTCGTCCTCATCGTCAGAAATATCTAAATCCAAAGGCACAGCCGACAGGTCTAGCTGCTGCAACTCCTGGTCAAGCGCTTCTAGGCTGGCAGACTCTGGGTTGTCTACCTTCAGGGTAAAGGGCTGCGGCTGCCATCGCGTGTCTAAAGGAATTGGCTCAGAGGGCTGCGACTGAGTTGAATCAAGCGCATTCAGCTCCTCTAGCAGACGGGTAATTTCGGTATCCGCGTTTTCATTGAACGATTCTTTTGCCGCTAGAGAAGGGCGATCGCGCTCTGGGATTTGTGGAGCAACTTGAGATTGCGACTGAGCTTGAGATTGCAAATAGACGGTAGCCTCTTTGCCTAGCTGTTCTGCCAAGCGACTGACAAGTGCCGAAAACATGACTTCGCCCTGCTGGCCTAAACCATGCATGCGACTTAGCCCTTGCTCCAAAGACTCCTGATAGCTCTGAATGTTGTTTTGTAGTGACTCAAAGATGACTTGCAGCGTTGAATCTAGCTTCAGCAAGAGTTGATCTGATTGTGTCTGTACCCGCTGGATCTGCTCTAACCGCTGGGCTGGGCTTAAGGAGGCGATCGCTAGATTCTCAGAATGAGGGCTTTCAGCGCTATGCAAAAGCGGGGGTTCTGCTAACCCCTCTACTGCTAGACTGGCCACCATTTGCGTCACCTGCCCCCGCAGACTTTCCTGCATTTGCCCCATTGCCGACTGGAGGAACTCCATCAAGAGCTGCGGGTTGTTTTGCTGCGGCAAAACATATTGCTGTCGCTGGGCTTCAAGCTGGCGAATTTCTTGGGTAAGCGCCTCTCGCTGCTGCCGGAGCAGATCGACATCCGATCGCATCGGTTGCAGCATGTTGACCCGTAAATAGGTCATCTCCTGCAAGACGGCTTGTAGCACTTGCTGAGCAGATTCTGCTGCGGGTTGTCCAGAGGGCAGCAGTCCGGCAGTGGAGTCGATCGCCCCATCCGCAGGAATCTGTAGTTTTGCCAAGCAGCCTCGGGCTTGCTCTAAAACTTGGCGCTGCCGCATGGCATCGGTGGACATGACCCAAGGTAGACGAGGACTGGTTTTGCTAAGAACCTCGTCAATTTCTTGGATAAGCGCTTGAATTTGATCGGTTTGAGCCACGGTTAAACCCCTGACTAGAGTTTCGCAGGTTGATGAGAGAAATGAGTCGAAGTCTTTAACGGGTAAATGAGCAGCCCGTAATGAAGGGTACACTCATTCTAGAAAAATAATCTCTAGAACACCTGATCTTTTGATCTTTATATCTTTTTATTTTTATGGCTATGGTCACAAGGGTCAGAACAGGGACGTTTTTAGGGGCGTGCTCCGCGCATCCACAAAAATGTCCTAAGAATAATGGCTAGGGCAACATATAGAGTATTTCTCTTGAAGCAAGATCCAGCCGAGATTAATTCAGACCCAGATCTTTAATATCCAAGCGATCGTGCTTGCAGCGCTTTTGAGTTTACGCCAACGGTTCATAGTTATAGCGTGCTTTATCAACTTGCTTCAAGATAATTTGCATGAGTATGCCTCCCCCGCTTTATAAAGCTCTTTGTATCAACTCACCCTCTATTAAGCCCATCTAAAGGGATGCGATTATCAGGTTGTGGATCAAATCTGCCGTGTTTTTGGGCGGTGTGCTTCCTAGAGCGATAAAGCCGCTCTCTCTTAAGAAGGGATTGAGCTAAGAAGGGATTGAGCCCGAACGCATTCAGCCAGCGCCTGTCTGGAGAATCAGACTGTGGCTACTCGACAAGTGCTGTCCCTCCATATTCTGCAACGGCTTGAGCGATCGCCACTGTGACGGCAGGCTGGTCGTTTGGTCGAAACACCTGCTTAGAAACGCGCAGAAGTGTAGACACAGGGGCTGCCGGGTTCATTGCCGTTGCCGCCAAGATAGCGGCTGCTTCAGATACGCTCGGCGTTCCGGTTGCCTGCTCAACGATCGCAGAAGGGTGAGGTACGGCAATAGAGCGCAGATCCTCTGAGGCAAAGCCCCGCAGCCCCCATTGGCGATCGCTGCAAAGATCTGTCAGCAAAGCATCGCTCGCTTTTGACTGTAGGGTCGCGACTCCCGCGATCGCAGCTTCGGCCAGATGGTAGGTACGGCAGGCTGTCTGAATGGCGGATTCGATCTGCTGGCGTGACGGCTGTTGTCCATAGCCTATGCCCACCCACAGCACTCTAGGATGCCATTGGGCTTTGGGAAAATTAGACCCTAGTGCAAATCGGCGCTGAATAGGGCTGATCCAGAGACGGGCTTGGGGTGAAGGTTGGGACTGTGGAGATGAGGCGCTGCTTTTGTCAAAGTCGGGGAACCCAAACTGAAAGGGATGGTGGACAGGCAAATGAGTTTGCCAGAGGCCAGATCCAGCTTCTTGGATGACTTGAACTGGCGCTTGTCGAGCGATCGCCGCCTTGACCCCTGCCCAGTCGCCGCTGCCCTGCTGCCAACCATAGGGAATGCCCAGCTGATCAATTTCTAACAGGTTCATTTCATTTGCTATGTTCAAAAAATTTTCACAAAGGCGAAGGAACTGAAAGCCGTGAGGACTGCATAAATTCTTACAGCCTTTCATAAGAATCAACGAGGCATTCCCCTCCTTTCTCATTCCACACACTCAATTTCAAGAGAGCAGAAACTATGAAGATGCCCCTCATTCTTAGCGCGATCGGCTCCATTTCGATGCTGGCTTCGTTCCCTCTTACTGCCCTAGCTCAGACGATCGTTACTCCTGTTCCAGTAGCCTCACCTCAAGTAGTTCAATCTCAGCCTGTTCAATGCGTTATGGCTCCCTGCATAGAGTCCTCTTTTACGCATCAGCCTAACAGAATCACAATTCCTCAATCTACTGCGGTTGTGGTTGTGTTTCCCACAACAGTGGCTGTAGATGTGGAGGATGAAGATCAACCCTATCCTTTAACACTACCGCTGGCGCAAGCGATTTTAGATAGCCAAGGCAATGTTTTGATTCCTGAAAATACGCCTATTAGTATCTTGATTCAGCCAACGGATCAGGGTGCAAAAATAATGGCTCAGTCCCTCATTTTTAACGGGCAAATTATTCAAATTCAAGCGGTTAGCCCCGTCATTCCTAGCGCGACCATAACGCATACGCGAGCCAACACCAGGGCAATGGAAAATGGGGCTGTTTATGGCAGATTACTAGGGAGCGGTTTTGGCTTTGTCAATAATGGCGATCCAGATCAGTTCGATCGCGGGGCTATGCTGGGTAGCGCTGTAGGAATGCTCATGGGACTGCGATCGTCCGATCGCAGTCATATCGTGCAAATCCCGCAGGGCAGCGTCTTTGTGTTAGCGCTAGAAGCACCGATTGATCTGACTTTTTGACTTATTCCTTGCCTATTTATATCTCGCCAATTAAGTCTCGCCAATTGAGAGAGGGTAAGATGTGCACCTAAAAAAATAGCTTAAAAAAAGGGGCAAGATATCTTGCCCCCTGATGATTTGAATTTGGTAATGCAAGGATGACGAGATAAACCGATGAAGCGTAATCAACCATCGAGATTGTTAGTTCATCTACTCATCAATTCACCTTGTTGCTTCCTCAAAAAACTCTAGCTTGACTAAGCGAGTTTAATTAAGCGTAGTAACGCTGCTCTAGCCACACACACACATCGTCTTCAGAATCAAAAGAAAAGGTTTGGCTGGTAATCGGATCAAAAACGCGCCACTCAGACTTACCATAGCGATCGTATTGTTGGCGAATTCGAGGCTCAACATCAACAACTGTGATGGCATGCCAGAGCTTTTCGAGCACTCCCAAAAACTTTGATGCTTTCGACTCTAGATTAGAGGTGGAATGGCTAGAGGTTTTGAAAATTCCTTTAGATGAGTATGTTGCGGTTTTCATGGTCTTGACTCCTAAAATTTAAGATGCTTCAGCATTTTTCACCCTTAAATATCAGGAAATATTAGGGGAGCTAGTGATTGCTTTATTCAAGCCATCATTTCGCTCAAGCTTGGTTGACTTTCTGGAACCTGAACTGCTCGCTGAATGTTCACCTATTCAATATAGAAACTTTGCTAAGAAGATTCAAAAGGTATCATTCATCGCTTCTATGAAAAAAATTCATATAAATAAATTAAAGAGAACTTGCTATCTAGGGCACAATCAAAAAGGTGTTACTCAAGGCAAATTTAAACAAGCATAAGGATCGGCACAGGTTGCGCTTCAGCCCATATTTCTCCCGAAAACTGATGAATTTAGAAAGCATCAAATTGTCGCAGTTGCGTGCTTTGGTGGCAGTGGCAGAGTCTGGCAATTTTAGTGAAGCAGCGCTGAGTTTGACCGTATCTCAGTCGGCTATTAGCCACGCGATCGCCACTCTGGAAGAAGAGTTGGGTATCATCTTATTTTCGCGAGGGCGGCATGGTGCAACCTTAACCCCTGCTGGAGAGCGCATCTTGGTCATTGCCCGTGACATGCTGCGCCTGCTGGAGGTTATGGGAAATGAAGCCAATATTGTCAAGGGCTTAGAGGGTGGAGAAGTCAGGTTGGCCTGTTTTCGTAGCGTGGCTACCCATGTCTTACCGGGAGTGATTGCCCAATTTCAGCAGCGCTATCCGGCGATCGCTGTCACTATTAACGAGTTTTCGGGCAGTGTTCAAGTTGAGCAGGAGCTGCGCGAGGGTCGGGTGGGTATTGGCATTACGCTACTGCCCACTAGCGAAGAGTTTGAAACTTGGGAGCTGCTGCGTGATCAATATATTGTGCTGTTTCCACCCCGCTACAAAGTGCCTGCTTTGCCAACTTGGGAGCAGCTATCGCGCTATTCGCTGATTTTGCCGCCCGAAGATGACACCTGCCGATCGCAAATTCAGCGTCACCTAACGCAAGTAGATCAGAGCCTAAAACCGATGTATGAAGTGCGGGAAGACTCTACAATCGTCAGCATGGTACGGCAAGGGTTGGGGATTTCTATGCTGCCGCGTCTTGCTGCAGAGCCACTGCCTTCGGGTGTACAGACGCGACCGCTACCCGTGCCGCTAGAGCGAATTATTGGCGTGGCGACGCTAGCGAATGCGGCGCAGCCTCCCGCGATTTATGCCTTTTTAGATACGCTAAGAGAAATGCGTCGATCGGGTCAGCTCATGATGGAGGGAACTGATGAATCTCGAAAGCATCAAGCTTCACCAGCTTAGATCCTTAATTGCTGCCGCTAAATGCGGCAACTTTAGTGAGGCAGGGCTACAGCTCAATGTGTCTCAGTCGGCCGTCAGCCATGCGATCGCTGCCCTTGAGACAGAATTGGGCGTTGTTTTATTTGCCAGAGGACGGCATGGCGCAACCCTAACTCCCGTGGGCGAACGCATTGTCACCCATGCCCAAGATATCTTGCGCTCCCTCGACAATGTAGGCAAAGAAGCCATTGCTTCTCGCGGCTTGCAAGGCGGACAGGTGCGGATTG
The DNA here is from genome assembly GCA_016208305.1 of Oscillatoriophycideae cyanobacterium NC_groundwater_1537_Pr4_S-0.65um_50_18. GTDB lineage: Bacteria > Cyanobacteriota > Cyanobacteriia > Elainellales > Elainellaceae > Drouetiella. Next base: position 432,969 of record JACQYI010000033.1, read on the forward strand.
CTGGTTTTCGCAGCGCTGCCACTCATCTTTTGCCGAAGGTCATGATGCAGTTTCAGAAAGACTTCCCAGCCATCACCGTCATTTTGCGAGACTTCAAAGATTGCGATCAGATTGAGGCTGCTCTGCGGGCAGGACAGATTGATCTGGGGCTGACCCTGCTGCCGACTTCTAGTGAATTCGAGACATGGGAGCTATTGCGCGACGAATATATGGTATTGCTGCCGCCTGACTGGGAAATCGCTAACGATCCGCTAACTTGGGAGCAGCTTGCCGCCCATCCTCTAATTTTGCCGATTGCGACCGACTCCTGCCGCACCATCATTGATGCCTACTATGTTAAATTTGGCCGATCGATAAGTTCTACCTATGAAGTGCGAGAAGACTCTACGATTTTGGGTATGGTCGAGCAGGGGTTAGGGCTAACGATCATGGCTCGCTTAGCCGCTGAACCGCTTCCCCCCCGCATTCAAATTCGCCGCCTGCCAGAGCCGCTAGAGCGGGTAATTGGTATTGTTGCTCTAACGGACGCAATGCATCCGCCCGCAGTGTACGCCTTTCTGAACCAGCTCAAGCAAATAGGGCAGCTGGAACACTTGAAGACACTCAGGCAATCTGGAGAAACTGTCCATTCGGGTAATGGAGCAAGACAAGCTAACGATCGCAGATAGATTAACCTGAAGCTGTGAATATAGGAATACAGCTATATCTCGCCTTAGGATCAGGGGCTAAACCCCAAGAGTTTTTTGGCAAAGTCACACGGAGCGCAGACACTGCCAAAAAACTCTTACGGGTTAGTTAATGGGCGATTTTAGCGGATAGTGTTTGCCGACTGGTTGAATAGCATAGCGCGCGACTGCTCTAAGTCGATCGCCTGATTCTTAAATTCCTCAGCTTTTTCGTAGGCGCGAATCGTGGCAGGACGGGCTTGAATCGCTTCAAACCAACGCTGAAGATGGACAAAATCTTCTAGCTTCTGCCCTTGGCGATCGTAAGGCACAATCCAGGGATAGATGGCGATATCGGCAATCGAATACTCGTCGCCTGCTACGTAAGTGCGATCGCTCAGACGCTTGTCTAGTACTGCGTAGAGCCGACCCGTTTCATTCACGTAGCGGGTGATTGCGTAAGGAATTTTCTCAGGTGCATATTGGCTAAAGTGGTGGTTTTGCCCTGCCATAGGGCCGAGTCCTCCCATCTGCCAAAACAGCCATTGCAGCACCTCAGTCCGATCGCGCAAGCTGGCGGGCAACAGCTTCCCGGTTTTCTCAGCTAGATAGAGCAAAATTGCCCCTGACTCAAAGACTGAGATCGGCTCACCGCCGCCCACTGGCTCAGGATCAACGATCGCCGGAATTCGATTGTTGGGTGCAATTTGAAGAAACTCTGGCTTGAACTGATCGCCCTTGCCGATGTTAATAGGGATCAGCTGATAGGGTAAGCCTACCTCCTCTAAGAACATCGTAATTTTGTGGCCGTTGGGCGTTGTCCAATAGTAAAGGTCGATCATGATGACAGCTCCTGGCCTAACACCTGCGACTATAGCCGTATTTTCTGAAAGTTGAGATTCTAACAACCTAGACGAACCGTTCCGTCTTGTCAACTTCTAGACAAGGCAGAACTTCTAGACGAGGCAGAAGGGTCTGCCTAAGATTAACGTGAGTTTAATACAATACTTTTTTTACAGAGCGGTTTTCATGGAGCTAGATCGATCGCAAATTTCTCAAAAGCTCAACCCAGTTTCTCAAAAACTCGACCCAGTTTCTCAAAAACTCGACCTAGGCGGCGATGCAGGTTCAGCCAAATCGCCCAATTGTCGGCGGCGCTGCCCTAAAGCCCATCAGGCCATTCTGTCCGCTGCCGCAGACCTGCTAGCGGAAAAAGGCTATGGAGGCGTGAGCATTGAAGCGATCGCTCAACGGGCTGGCGTGGGCAAACAGACGATCTATCGCTGGTGGCCTTGCAAGGCAGAGGTCATGATGGAAGTCTGTGCTGCCCAAATGAGGGAAGCTGCCTCAGTGCCCGATACAGGCTGTGTCAAAACAGACTTACTGCATTTGCTGCATCAGCTTACGGCCTTGATAACCCAAACGAATCTGGGTCGGGTTGTCACGGGACTCATTGCCGAAGCGCAAACCGATGCAAAAGTGGCAGAAGCCTTTCAAGCCCAATTTGTAACGCCGCAGCGAGCAACGACCCGCAGTATTCTGCTCAGCGGCATAGCCCGAGGAGAACTCTGTCCAGACTTAGAGTTAGAGGTGGCGATCGATACTCTCCAGGGTGCGGTTTGGTATCGGCTGGGGCTGACCCATGCGCCACTGGATGAAAACTTTGCTGCGGCTCTAGTCAATCAACTCCTCATAGGAATGGAGCATCTGAGGGAGAGCTGATTGGAGAACCTAAGCGTAACTACTGAAAATCAACAGACGATAGGTAGACCGTGGTTCTAGCGAAAAATTACATTAATATCCTTGTATTTCCTGACTTTAGAGAGGGGAATAAGAGATGGAACCAGTGCAAATCAATCAATATCGTCGCTGAAGAAAATAAGCTTTGAAGCTGATGTCTTTTAGGTGCTTATCTAGGAAGCTTAAGAAGACATCAAGCAACACGTTATAAAACTCCATTCCTATGCTCCCTGTTGTGGTTCATGAAGCTCTAATTCGGTCTTTCAGCTTCTATGGGGAGGGTGGTATTCATGAAGGCATGAGCCATGGACAGCAGCTTTATAAACTGGTTGAATCTTACAAAATGCCCGCTAGACTTCAAGCATATGCCTTAGGATGCGACCTTTCCAATCAAGGCCATCGTACAGTTATTACGGTATCCGATCGCAAGTACAAAGTGTGGCTTGAATTGCGCTCTCAAGCCCTAATTAAAACGGCCAAAGACGTTCTCAAATAAAAATGAAGGGTGCCTACAGGGCACCCTTCAAAGCAGTAACCATCAGGTTGAAATGGTTAGACTGCCAAAAATCTTTGAATGACTTCATTGCTCAGCTCTCTAGTGGAGCCAGAAGCCACAATGCCTCCTTTCTGCATCGCATAGTAGCGATCGGCCTGTCGGACAAAGTGGAGATGCTGCTCGACCAGCAGTACCGAAATTCCGGTGGTGGCTACGATCCGTTTAACGGCGGCTTCAATGTCGAGAATAATAGAAGGCTGGATTCCTTCCGTGGGTTCATCCAACACGAGCAGCTGTGGCTGTCCCATGATGGCACGGGCGATCGCTAGCTGCTGCTGCTGTCCGCCGCTCAAGTCTCCACCCATGCGGGTCAGCATGGTTTTAAGAACAGGAAACAGCTCAAAGATTTCTTCAGGAATTTCGGTAGTGTTTTGCGGCCGGGTGGTTCTAGCCTCATAACCTAGCAGCAAATTCTCCTTGACCGTGAGGCGGGGAATTACCTCGCGCCCTTGAGGCACATACCCGATGCCTAACTTGGCACGGCGATCGGGCGTTTTGCCTAAAACAGGCTGTCCGTCAAAAATAATGTTGCCGCTACGAGGCTTGAGTAATCCCATCAACGTTTTGAGCATTGTGGTTTTTCCTACACCGTTTCGACCGATGAGGCAAACCATTTCCCCACGGGGAACAGTCAAGTCAACGTTGCGCAAAATGTGGCTTTCACCGTAATAGACATTAAGACCAGTGACTTGCAGCATCGGTGATGCGGCTGTATCTGGCCCAGGTGCAACGGTGGAGTAGGTTTGGGTCATGAGAAAGATGACGAGTAGGGTGATTGATGACTAAGTAGCGATCGCGTCTTCAGTGGAAACTGGGTAAGACATGGGGCGCATGTCGTCCTCATGCTGAGTCTCTTCTTTACCGAGGTAGACTTCAATCACCTTCGGATCATTTTGCACTTCGTCGATCGTTCCTTCACAGAGAACCGAGCCTTGATGCAGCACAGTCACCTGGCGGGCAATCTGCCGGACAAACTCCATGTCATGTTCAATCACGATGATGGAATGGCTCTGCGCCAGCGAGATCAGCAGCTCTCCGGTGCGCTCGGTTTCCTCATCTGTCAGGCCTGCCACCGGCTCATCCACCAGCAGCAAATCGGGCGATTGCGCCACCAGCATGCCAATTTCTAGCCACTGCTTTTCACCGTGGGACAGCAAATTTGCCTTCATATCGGCTTTAGGAATTAACCCGATCGTCTCTAGCAGTCCAGAAACGGTCCGCTTTTCTGGAGAAGGGGTGCGCTTAAACAGGGTAGGAAACACGCCTTTGCCTCGATTGCAGGCCAGCTCCAGGTTCTCGCGAGGGCTGAGGTTGAGATAGACGCGTGGAGTCTGAAACTTACGCCCGATGCCCATCTCAGCAATTTGGTATTCAGCATAGGGGCGCAGATTGCGTCCCTTAAACCGAACCTGCCCCTCGGTGGGCTTGGTTTTGCCTGTAATAATGTCCAGGAAGGTGGTTTTTCCGGCTCCGTTTGGCCCAATGATTACCCGTAGCTCTCCTGTATCCAGGCTAAAGCTGAGGTTGTTTAGTGCCCGAAACCCGTCAAAATTGACGGTAAGGTTCTCAATCTCCAGTATTTTTTCGCTCATATTCCACCTCCGGATCTTCTTCTAAGCTGGGATAGGTCATCGATCGCTTGCGTTTGCCGATCAGGGTTTGGAAGGTGTCGAGACCGCGATCGCGCAGCCATCCCACGATGCCATTGGGCAAAAATAGCACCACCACCAGGAACAGAGCGCCCTGGAAAAACAGCCAAATATCTGGAAACTTTTCGCTCAAGGTGCTCTTGGCAAAGTTGACTACTAGCGTGCCCAATATTGCGCCCACCAGCGTTGCTCGCCCGCCAACGGCCACCCAGATCACCATCTCGATCGAAAAGGCAATATTCATGGAATTAGGCGAAATAATGCCCGTTTGCAATGTAAATAGCGCTCCTGCCAGCCCAGCAAAGGCCGCAGAGATGGCAAATACCAGCACTTTAAAACCAGTCGGATTGTAACCCGTAAATCGAACCCGAGTTTCGTCATCTCGAATGGCTACGAGCAGCCGCCCAAACCGACCGCTGGTGAGCCAGCGAGAGAGGGCATAGGTCGCGGCCAAAAACAGAATTGTGAGCACATAGAAGACATACTGCGCTCCGGGCTTGCTGACCTCTAACCCAAAGAGCGTCTTAAAATCGGTTAGGCCATTGGTGCCGTTAAACAGCTTTTGCTGACCGTTAAAGAAATTGAAGAAGATGATTGTGGTGGCCTGCGTCAGGATGGAGAAATACACCCCTCGAATCCGGTTCCGAAAAATCAAGTAGCCCAGAATGGCCGCTACGAGCGCTGGTAACAAAATCACCATTAGCGCAGTGATCGGAAACGAATAAAAAGGTCTCCAGAACCAGGGCAGTTCTGTTACGCCATACAGCCCCATAAATTCGGGGAGCTGAGAGCTGGCATTTGCCGGGATTTGCAGCTTCAGGTACATGGCCAGCGCATAGCCGCCTAGCGTAAAGAATACGCCATGCCCCAGGCTGAGCATTCCAGTGAAGCCCCAGATGAGATCAATGCCCAAGGCTACGATCGATAGCGCCAAAAACCTGCCCGTTAGGTTGAGGCGAAAATCGCTCATGAGCAGCGGCAAAATAAAGATGAGAAAGAGCATAATACCCAGGACGATCGCCGCCTCAACGACGAGCTTCCTAGAAATGCTGGTGCTGCTTTGTCCTATTTGTGCAGTAGTCACGCTGTTGTCCCCCTATGCATCGACGGTGCGTCCCTTTTGGGGGAACAGTCCGGCAGGTTTGTATTGCAAGAAAATTACGATCAGCAAGAACACCATGACCTTGGCCATACTGGTGGTGGCAAAGAAGGTGAAAAATTCTGCTACAGGCGGAATTTGGGCAAACAGCAGCGCCAAGATACCCGCGCCCAAGATATAGTCCATCAAACCAATCACCATGGCTCCGGCGATCGTTCCCACGAGCTTGCCTACACCACCGACCACGACCACCATAAAGGTGTTGACAATGTAGTTTTGTCCAGTGTTTGGCCCGACTGAACCCAAAAGGCTGACGGCACATCCGGCAATTCCGGCCAGACCTGAACCTAAGGCGAAGGTCAGCGCATCTACTTTATTCGTGGGAATGCCCAAGCAGGCGCTCATGTTACGGTTTTGAGTGACTGAGCGAATGCGCAGCCCCCAAGCCGTCTTGTTGAGAAAAAAGTAAATGCCTGCGACGCAGATCGCTGTTAGCGCCATGATGAACATCCGGGTGTAGGGCAACTGATAGTTGCCAATCGGTAACCCCCCTTGAAGCCACTTTGGAGCCGTGACATCGACGTTTTGCGCCCCAAACCAGGGCTGTGTGACGGCCAATTTATAGTTCTGGCTCAAGAAAAACCCGACTGCGATGGCAACAGCGGCAGAGAGAGGCAGAAGAACTGCGATCGCTTTCTGGCGAATGGCATCAAAATCAGGGCGTTTCTTGACCAGCCACATACCGCCAAAGTAGAGGAGAGAGAAGAGGATTAACCCAGCGATAATGACCCAATTGACGCTGCGGACAAACTGTTGCAGCATCAGGCTGACGCCCCAGGTTGCCAATAGCGTTTCTAAGGGTCGCCCATAGAGATAGCGAATGACGCCGCGTTCCAAAACTAGACCCGCCAGCGCCGCTACGATAAACGCCAGAATTAAGGCAAAGAAAATATAGGTTTGTGAAAATACGCCCAAAGGCTTGAAGGCATTCTGCACCACATAAGTTGTGTAAGCTCCCAGCATCATCAGCTCACCGTGCGCCATGTTGATGACGCCCATTAAGCCAAAGACGATCGCTAGCCCCAACGCTGCCATCAGCAAAATTGAACCAATGCTGAGACCATTAAAAATTCCGTCTAAGATGCTCGGTAACAATTGACTCCCCTCCGTGAACGCGCTGCTCAAACCCTGCCTCTAGAACAAAGGACTGAGAGCTAGGTTGCTTTTCTCAGTCCTTTGTTTTGCGATTAGCCCTTAAACTTACCGGGTGTATCTGGAGCAGTCACGCCTGTCTTCGTCCAGTCGCAGGTGTAGCCTTTGGTTTCGGCAACATACTGGTTCCAAGGTAAGGGGTCAACAGGTTTATCTGTTTCGTAGACGATTTGGAATAACCCATCATCCCGAACTTCTCCAATCCGCACCGTCTTAGAGATGTGGTGATTGGTGTTCATCTTCACAGGCCCTTCTGGAGCCGCAAAAGCCTGACCGTAAGCGGCTTCCCTCACTTTTTCAAGATCGGTAGGCGTTCCAGCCGAGCCTGCTTTCTCGACGGCCTGCTTCCAGATGTTGACTGAAATGTAGGCAGCTTCCATCGGGTCGTTGGTCACACGCTCTGCGCCATACTTGGCTTTGAACGCATCTACATATTTCTTGTTCTCAGGAGATTCAACCGTTTGGAAGTAGTTCCAAGCCGCAAACTGCCCCTTGAGGAAGTCTACGCCGATCGCCTTCACTTCTTCTTCGGCAATACTCACCGACATAACGGGATATTTATCAACCGTTAAGCCTGCGCCCTGCATCTGCTTAAAGAACGCCACGTTGCTGTCACCATTGAGGGTGTTATAAATCACCCCACCGTTGGGCAGTGCTGAGCGAATCTTAGCGATGATAGGAGCAACTTCAGTGTTGCCCAGAGGCAAGTAGTCTTCACCGACGGTCTTGCCGCCCTTTGCCGCCAACTGTGCCTTAATAATGGTGTTGGCAGTACGCGGGAAGACATAGTCAGAACCCACTAGGTAAAAATCTTTACCTTTGTTTTCCAATAGCCAGTCTACAGAAGGCTCGATTTGTTGGTTAGGTGCAGCCCCTGTATAGAAGATGTTTTTAGAGCATTCTTGACCTTCATACTGCACGGGATAGTACAGCATGTGATTTTTCTCTTCAAACACAGGCAGCACAGCTTTCCGGCTGGCTGAAGTCCAGCAGCCAAAAATTACCACAACCTGATCTTCATCGATCAACTTCTTGGCTTTTTCTGCAAAAGTGGGCCAGTCAGAGTTGCCGTCTTCTAAAATCGCTTGAATTTGCTTGCCGCCAATGCCGCCCGCGCTGTTGATTTCATCGATCGCTAGCTGCGTCGAATCTACTACGCTCTTCTCAGAGATCGCCATTGTTCCGCTGAGGGAATGCAAAATACCGACCTTAATCACATCACCTGATGCAGCTGCTGGGGATGCAGCCGGAGAGTCTGATGCCGCAGGGCTACTAGGAGCCTCACTCGTGGAGGGGCTAGCACATGCCTTGAGCAAAATGCTGGTTCCCAATGTGGCGGAACCGTAGAGCAAAAATTTACGCCGACCAAATTGCCTATTCATCTAAAAATTACACACTCCTCATTGAGGGAGAAAGACATTAGCCACATCACGCTCTTGTGATGTTAGAACCGGAGTACGGTAGCAGTTGTAGCGTTGGATACAACTGAATAGCCAGTCTACCCCCCAAGGTAAGTAATCTTTCTTAATTTTTGTGACGTGTTATGAGCACAGCGCTTTGGTCAAAAAAAATCAGATTGAGAGAAGATTCAGGAAGAAATTAAATTGAGAAAAGAAATAGGCTTCAAGAAGCGATGGGTTTGCCCATATGAAGTCCAATAAGCGTAACCACGGTTTCTAAACCTTGCTGAGTCTTGAGATTGGTGAAGACAAACGGCTTGCTACCCCGCATTTTTGCGGCATCTCGTTCCATCACTCCTAAATCTGCACCGACCATAGGAGCCAGATCAATTTTGTTAATGACCAATAGGTCAGATTTGGTAATGCCGGGGCCGCCTTTACGAGGAATCTTGTCTCCTGCCGCCACATCAATTACATAGATCGTGAGATCGACCAGTTCTGGGCTAAAGGTAGAGGCTAAGTTGTCCCCACCGCTTTCTACAAAAACCAGATCGAGCGGATGAAATTTTTGCTCTAGTTGCTCGATCGCGACCAAGTTGATCGACGCATCTTCCCGAATTGCCGTATGCGGGCAGCCCCCCGTCTCTACCCCAACAATGCGATCGCGCTCTAAAGCCTGACTGCGGACTAAAAACTGGGCGTCTTCCTGGGTGTAAATATCGTTGGTTACTACAGCAAGGTTGAACTGCTGCCGTAAGGCTTTACATAGCGCATCGACGAGAGCTGTTTTACCTGAACCTACAGGTCCTGCAATTCCAACGCGAAAGGTTTGCATGATTTTCTCCGGTTTAGCGAAAGGCGAAAGGTAACTAGGAGTAGTGTGCAGTCTGAAATTCTGTTTGGAAACAAAATTCTAGTTCCCTGCGTCCAGTTTCTCAGGTGGATACGTTTTGAAGCTTGAGAAACAGGAATTGTCAAGGATTAGTGTGTATCCCATAAGGACATCCAAAAAACTGGGTTAGAACTCTCTTTCCCGATTAAGAATTCAGACTTTACTGCAAATAACACATTCAAAGTAGTTGAGAACACTATGAAAGCTTTAGCTTGCCTTTTTATGCCTTCCTCTGCTCTCGTTGTTTGTCTTGAAGCCGTTTGTGAAGCCCTCTTCAATCGCCCAGAAGAGCGGGGTAGCGGTAGAAATGCTAGCTGCTTTGATGAGCGGGGCAGCGGTAGGATTCGTCCTACTCTGGCAGGAGCTTAACTCCGAAACAGTCTTGAGTAAAGTATTTCATGATTCATACTGGCGATCGCGAATCCCCAGTTACAATTCCACAATTCATCCTCCGTCTGTTGTAGGATTGCATCTACCGTTTTTTCAACCTGTGGATATAAATTGAGTAACAGATGTTGCCCTTGCGTTTGTCCTAGAGGGATTAGCCGCACCCCCGCATTGACTAAATTGGCGACCCAGCTGTGCAAATAACCCAAAACGGCAGTGCGAGGATCAATCTGCCAATGCTGGGCGGCAATGGCGAAGGCGATCGCAAAGTTGCAGGGTTCTCCGCAGGCTAGAATTATCGGCTGGAGTTCGGACTGAAGTTGCAGCAACAGTCGAGTGAGCGATCGGCCCATCTGCCAGCTTTGTTCCCGCATCTCTTCGGTTTCTCGTAGAGCAGATAGCCAATCGTTCCAATAGCTTAAAGTTTCATGGTCAACTGTTGCAGCCTCGTGCGCTTTGAGTAAAGCGATCGCTTCCAGTCGAATGGTACCATAGCGCAATTCTTGCGTTAGCCAATGCTCTAAGCTAGGCAGATCGCTCACTGCGTCACTTTGGACTAAAGTCTCTAGACCTTCTGAATAGCTGTAAGCTCCGACAGGCAGTGCTGGACTGGTCAGTTGTAGCAATTGCAGTAATGCTTGAGTTTGAATCATCGAGTCAAGCTCTTATAGGGAAGTTCTGAGCGTTGTGAATTAATCGATCTGAAAGATTTTGTTGTGAGCATAGCCATTACTCTTAGGAGGTTTTTGTAGGCGCGCTCTGTATGCCCACAAAAATCTCCCTGTCCTAACCCTTGTGACTGTAGCTATAAATCTTTGGTTTGATTAAAGTTGTCATTACTTTAAGACAAATGGTGATGAGCAGAATCGTGAGAATGGCTGTGGGGCTGTGAGCCTGACCTCTCTTGATAAGCTCCGGCCTCAGGCTGGAAAGTCAGCGTTGCTTCCGTTACCTGCAACCCCATCTTTATCAGCATTGACTTGAGAACAGGATCAGTGGAAAGCCTAAGATAACCCTCTCTCACTTCTAACGGCACATGGCGATTGCCCAGGTGATAGGCTGCTCGGAGTAACTCTAGGGGCGTATGGGCGGTTACTGTAATCACAGGTTCTGGTTTAGCCAAGATACGGACGATCCGTTCTCCCGCTTCAGTCGTTAGCAAATCTCCGTGATAGAGCACTGTTCCTCTAGGCAATTGTAGATGGATACCTTGCCCTTCATCGGTATGGAAATGGTGGTGCGATCGGGTTCTTTCTTCAGCCGTTAGAGAGAGGGTAAAGTGGGCAACGGTTGGGGTGCTGGCAGGTAGCCGCTGAGTAAATGCCATATTGAATTGCCATATTGAATTGAGAAGTAGCCACAAAAAAGTAGGGCGGGCATTGCCCACCCTACTATAAAAGTTAAGAACTTTGAAAGTTAGAAGCTTGAAAGCTAGAAACTACAGAAAAGCCGATAGTGCCTTACTCAACTGCTTGGGGCAGTAGTTCACGCTTTTCGCCTTGACGAACCTGCACCTGACCATCGTCATCAATATCGACGATCGCGACATCACCGCTCTTGACACGGCCCGAGAGAATTTCCTCAGCCAGCGAATCTTCTAGCAGTCGCATGATAGCCCGACGCAGTGGACGTGCTCCATAGCTGGGATTGTAGCCCTCTTCAATCAGACGATCCATAAAGCGATCGGTCACTTCCAGAGTAATCCCCTGTTCGCTGAGGCGACCAAAGACTTCTTTTAGCAAGATGGTAGAAATCTGCTTGATTTCCTCCTTCTTCAACTGACGGAAGACGATAATCTCATCTAGACGGTTGAGGAATTCTGGACGAAAGTACTGCTTTAGCTCTTCGTTAACCAGAGACTTGATACGGTTGTAGTTAGATTCGTCTGCTGTATCAGATGCGAAGTCAAAGCCCAAACCACCGCCTCCTTTCTCAATGACTTTAGAACCGATGTTAGAAGTCATGATCAGCAGGGTGTTCTTGAAGTCTACTGTGCGTCCCTTGGCATCGGTCAGGCGACCATCTTCCAAGATTTGCAGCAGCATGTTAAACACATCGGGGTGCGCTTTTTCAATCTCGTCAAACAGCACAACGGTGTAAGGACGACGACGCACCGCTTCGGTGAGCTGACCGCCTTCGTTGTAGCCTACATAGCCCGGAGGAGAACCAATCAGCTTAGAAACTGTGTGGCGCTCCATGAACTCGGACATATCCAGACGAATCATCGCTTCTTCAGAACCGAAGAAATAGGCTGCTAACGTCTTCGCCAATTCAGTCTTACCAACCCCAGTAGGGCCAGAGAAGATAAAGCTAGCGATCGGACGGTTTGGATTCTTCAGCCCCACACGAGCACGGCGGATAGCGCGAGAGATTGCCTTGACGGCTTCTTCTTGGCCCACCATACGCTGATGGAGCGTATCTTCCATATGTAGCAGCTTCTCAGACTCAGACTCGGTGAGTTTATTCACCGGAATGCCTGTCCAAGATGCAACGATTTGAGCGATATCTTCTTCGGTTACGACCGGAGAATCTTCAACGCCATCAGCAGATTCGGCTTTCTTGTTCTGAGCGATCGCCCGAATTTCTGCCTTAATTTCCATTTCCCGATCGCGCAGTTCGCCTGCCCGATCAAAGTCTTGGGAACGAACGGCATCATCTTTATCTTTGAGCACCTGACGCAGCTCTCGATCTAGCTCTTTAGCTGCCGGGGGCAACTGAGAGTTGATCAAGCGAACCCGCGATCCAGCTTCATCTACCAAATCGATTGCCTTGTCGGGCAAGAATCGATCAGAGATATAGCGATCGGACAGCTTAGCCGCAGCTTCCAGAGCTTCGTCTAGAATCTTCAGCTTATGGTGTTGCTCATAGCGTTCGCGCAAACCATGCAGAATCTCAATGGTTTCTGGAACGGTTGGCTCACCCACCATCACAGGCTGAAAGCGTCGCTCTAGGGCAGCATCGCGTTCGATGTGCTTGCGATACTCATCCAGCGTTGTCGCACCGATGCACTGAAGTTCTCCCCTAGCCAAAGCAGGTTTGAGGATATTTGCAGCATCGATCGCGCCTTCAGCAGCCCCTGCACCGATCAGGGTATGAACCTCGTCAATCACCAGGATGACATTTCCGGCTTGGCGGATTTCATCCATGATCTTTTTGAGGCGTTCCTCAAATTCACCGCGATACTTTGTACCTGCAACCAGTAAACCGATGTCGAGCGTCACAACGCGTTTGTCTTCCAAGATATCCGGGATATCGTTATTGGAAATGCGCTGTGCCAGCCCTTCGGCGATCGCAGTCTTACCCACTCCAGGCTCACCGATAAGAACAGGGTTGTTCTTGGTGCGGCGACCTAGGATCTGGATGACCCGCTCAATTTCCTTCTGGCGACCAACCACGGGGTCGAGTTTGCCATCGGCTGCCATTTGGGTCAGGTTAGAGCCAAATTCATCGAGTGTTGGGGTCTTCGTGCGTCCTTGTCCGCCACCCGCAGAGACTTCGGCAGTCTCACCCAGCATCCGAATCACCTGAGTGCGTACCTTAGATAGGTCAACGCCCAAGTTTTCCAGTACGCGAGCTGCTACTCCTTCACCTTCGCGGATCAAGCCCAGCAACAGGTGCTCTGTGCCGATGTAGTTGTGCCCTAGCTGACGAGCCTCCTCAAGAGATAGCTCAAGTACCCGCTTGGCACGGGGCGTAAATGGGATTTCGACAGCGACGAAACCTGATCCCCGCCCAATAATCTTCTCAACTTCGATCCGGGCATCTTTGAGGTTGACACCCATGGACTTCAGTACTTTGGCGGCGACGCCGGTCCCTTCTCCAATCAGACCCAAGAGGATCTGCTCTGTTCCCACAAAATTGTGCCCCAGGCGACGAGCTTCCTCCTGGGCAAGCATAATCACCTTAATGGCTTTTTCAGTGAAGCGTTCAAACATGGCGTTTCCATACCACTTGGCGAACCGTTGAACTGATTTTAGCATAGGAAAATCGCCCAACTGTTACGAGCAAACAGTGAGTTAGGGTGGTGATTACCGAAGATCAGCAGAATTACTTAGGGAATTTCTTGTGCCAAAGAAAGCCCTGGGGATCAAGCCAAGTTATTTCTCAGAGAAATTTTTTGGCTCCCAACCGATGATTTTTACGACAAGTTGGGGGCGAAGTCAAGAGAAAATCGCAAAATCGTTAAGTTTATATACTCATTTCCGGATCAACATTCTGGATTGACATTTCGGCTCAGCTGCGTTCTAGCTATGTATCTCTCAGCCTATGTATCGCTAGACCCACTAGATCGCGAACGGGTCTTCAAGCTGTGCCCCATACAGCCTGAAACCTTAAAAAGTTGATTTGTAAAGGCGATCGCCCTTGCGACGGCTTGAGATTCTCGTTTTCTAGATGAACTATTTACTCTATTTATTATGGAGACAGCCTATGGGGATGGTCTAGTTTTGCCATGTTGCAGCAATTGACAACTGCCAGCCCGATCGCTTGACCTGCTCCGTAATTCTCTCTTGCCATAGGTTTAGAGTCTGAATAAATTCCGGATGCTGCAATCCTTTACGCCAGAGAATGAGTGCATCTTCGGCTTGGAGTCCATCTTGATAGTAGTTGCGGCGTTTGCCTACTTCCTCAAAGCCAAACTTCTTGTACAGGGCGATCGCTCTACTGTTTGAAGCTCTGACCTCTAACGTTGCCCATTCCAAACCGCGCTGCTGGGCTGAGGCTAAAAGTGCGTAGAGTAACGCCTGACCCAAACCCTGGCGCTGATAGGAGGGATCGATCGCGAGTATCGTAATATGTGCTTCCTCTAAAATTGCCCAGAGGCAGGCAAGCCCAATCAGCGGTTGCTGAAGTCCGGTAGAAGTTGGCTCTGGCTGCAAAATCAGCAGATCGCTATTAGGGCTATCTAACTCTCGCTGGTAGCCAGCCAATGTCCATAGGCCGCCCAGACATCGTTGATCGAGGGCAACGGCGGCTGGTAAGCGATCGGCTGTAAGAGGAGTAAGCGCCAGAAAATTCACAGAAGCCTTAGAAATATAAGTCGGAGATAGACAGCCCTCAATTGTACACTGGGTATATAGTTCGTGTGGAATAGCGCGATCGCGCCTCTATTTCCTTGAAATAGCTGACTGAAAAGGATAAAGAATTCTAATGGTATCGACTCCAGCCCTGGCAGTAAACTCAGGTCGCCAATATCTACCCGTCCCAGCTACCGACAATCCGTCTCCCAATCAATTTTTGCTGCCCTTGACGGCAAAGCTCAACAGCCAGGATCACCTGGAAGTAGGCGGCTGTGATGTAGTCGATCTGGTTGCTCAATTCGGCTCACCGCTTTACATATTAGATGAGAAAACGCTGCGAACAGCTTGCCAACAGTATCGTCAGGCATTTCAGCAATATTATCCAGGTGAATCGCTAGTCATTTACGCCTCAAAAGCCTGGAACTGTATGGCAGTCTGCGCGATCGTTGCTAGCGAAGGGCTGGGCATTGATGTAGTTTCGGGGGGCGAACTCTACACGGCACTGCAAGCTGGACTGAATCCTGAGACGATTTACCTGCATGGTAATAATAAGTCGCTGAGTGAATTGGAGTTTGCTATTGAGCAGGGCTGCACCATTGTTGTAGACAACTGGTTTGAGTTGGAAACTTTGGCTGGGTTAACGGGCGATCGCCCCATCCGCATCATGCTGCGGTTGACCCCAGGTATAGAATGCCATACCCACGACTACATCCGGACGGGCAGCATTGACAGTAAGTTTGGCTTTGACCCTCAGCAGATTGAAAAAGTCTATGAGTTTATTAGCCAACAGCCAAGCTTGGAATGCGTGGGTCTACATGCCCATATCGGCTCTCAGATTTTTGAGCTTCAGCCCCATCACGACTTGGGTGCCGTCATGGTGCAGTGGTTTACAAAAGCTGCCCAGTATGGCTTGCCCGTGCAGCAGTTAGATATTGGTGGTGGCCTGGGCATTCGCTATACGGAGTCTGACGATCCACCGAGTATTGATGAATGGGTGAAAGCGGTTTGCCTAGGTATTGTGCAAGCTTGCGAAAGCCAAGGACTGACGTTGCCCAAGCTGATTGCTGAACCAGGGCGATCGCTCATTGGCTCGGCTTGCGTCACGGCCTACACGATGGGCAGTCAGAAGGTGGTACCTGATATTCGCAGCTACGTGACGGTGGATGGCGGTATGTCGGATAATCCTCGTCCTATCACCTATCAGTCTGTTTACCGAGCGGCAGTCGCAAACCGCATGTCGGCAGAAATGAGCGAAACAGTGACGATCGCTGGGAAGCACTGCGAATCTGGCGATATCGTCATTAAAAATGCTCAACTTCCCAAAACTCAGCCAGGAGATGTCCTGGTGGTGATGGCAACAGGTGCGTATAACTACAGTATGGCTTCCAATTACAACCGTTTGGCCCGTCCGGCGGCAATTCTGGTGCATGAGGGCGAAGCTAGCCTGATTTTAGAACGTGAAACCTATCAAGACCTCGTTCGGCAAGATCGTCTCCCCGAAAGACTCAAGCAGTAAGGAGCAGACTGTGCTTCTGCCAGTAGGATGGGGGATGTGCGGTCTTGAGCAGCTTCCTGCATCCTGTCAAAAGCGTTATCCAATATCAACCTGATGGGATCTTTGTTAAATCAATGGCTGACAAACCTTGACTGGACGGGGTCATTGCTATCGTCTGCAATTGATATTGGATGGATGTTGCCGTTCAGCGCTGTTGTTGATCAGCGGCAGGCTACGTTCCTGTCAGCGATCGATATTGGGCTGGTGCTGCTGCTCACTTATATGATCCTGGTGATCATCGGTGAGCGTCGGACGCTTTGGATGGTTAGAGGCTTAATTATCTTGATGTTGGCAGCAGCACTAAGCAATGTTTTGCAACTCAAGCTACTGAGCTTTGTCTTGGAAAAGCTGGTAATTGGCTCAGCGGTGGCAATGGCGCTGATTCTTCAGGCAGAGTTTCGTCGCTTGCTGGAGCAACTGGGGCGTGGAGAAGTGATGATGCTGTTTCGATCGCCCCGAGAAGCGCTGCCCAAATCTGATAGCGTTACCGATGAAATTGTAGATGCGGTTAAAGAGCTGTCCCAAAACCGTACAGGTGCGTTGATGATTTTGGAAACCGATCGCCCCATTGATGAACAGCGTGATTTCTCGGTTCCGGGCGTGCGGCTTAATGCAGAAGTTTCTAAAGAGTTGCTGCAAACTATTTTTCAAACCTCTACGCTCTTGCATGATGGCGCTATATTTGTTCGAGGGTCACGAGTGGTGTCGGCGGGTGTAATTTTACCGCTCTCAGAACGCACCGCCTCTCGGCAATTGGGTACAAGACATCGAGCCGCTATGGGCATTACCGAGCGTATCGAAAACTGTCTTTGCATTGTTGTCTCAGAGGAGACTGGATCAATTTCTCTGGCAGAACGGGGAACACTAAACCGACCCCTAACCAGCAGTAAACTGAGGGAATTGCTGCATGAGCGATTCTCTCAATCTGCCGACCGAGAACCCGTTGCGCCGTTACGGAATCTAAGTCGGCAAATCGGTAGTAAAATCAGGGCGCTTTTTCCACGCTTTTTTCGCTCAAAATCATCTGCTTCTCGGGAGAAAAAATGACCGCAAACCCCTCTGTCCTGTTGCGAGAGTTACCTGCTGACTTGAAACGCGATCGCCTGCCCAAGCATGTGGCTGTCATTATGGATGGCAATGGTCGTTGGGCAAAAAAGCAGGGCATTCCTCGTATCATGGGGCATCGGCGCGGTGTAGATACGCTAAAGGATATTTTGCGTTGCTGCAAAGACTGGGGCATTGGGGCGCTAACGGCCTACGCCTTTTCGACAGAAAACTGGGGACGTCCCCTCGAAGAAGTCGATTTTCTGATGACTCTCTTCGAGCGGGTTTTACGGCAAGAACTGCGAGAAATGATGCAGGAGGATGTGCGGATTCAGTTTGTTGGCAATCTCAATGCGCTGCCAAAGTCACTGCAAGTCGAAATTGAGCGATCGATGGAAGAAACTCGCCACAATAAGGGTATTCAGTTTAGCGTTGCGACGAACTATGGCGGGCGGCAGGAAATTATTCAAGCCTGTCGGGCGATCGCGACTCAAGTTCAGCAAGGACTGCTTCAGCCTAACGAGATTAACGAAACTTTGTTTGAGCAGCACCTCTACACGGCAGATGTTTGTGATCCTGATCTGATGATCCGCACGAGTGGCGAAATGAGAATCAGCAACTTTTTGCTGTGGCAGGCGGCCTACGCCGAACTTTACGTGACCGATACGCTGTGGCCTGACTTTAACCGAGAAGAGTTTCACCAGGCTTTGGTTTCATACCAACAGCGCGATCGCCGTTTTGGAAAAGTTTAGAAGTTTGACTCAAGGCCCTGAAAAAATCGCTTCGTCTAAATCTCTTCGGCTCAGAGAATACTTAAACGATCGCTGCAAGTCTCGACCATCCTCTCCAGCAGCAATGTAGCGAACGTTAAGCGCATCAACCTCCATCCAAATATCAGCTTTCCAAGTTGAGATTTGCACATGCCAGCAGTGCAGGTTATCTCGATCTTGTTGACATCCTTTAGACCGCAACCACTGTTCGATCTCAGGCAAAGGATGGTTATAGAGAGGCGTATCAGCCGGAGGGAGAGACATATATCAGAAGCTACTTGTGAAAAATAGAAAGCAATTATGAGAGCCTTAACTTATTGTAATAAAATTACCTGAATTAGGCGGTCAAAGCTTTTGAGTCTAGCCCTCTTTAGGTCAAAACCTCTTTGAGAGACAATTTCAGTCAAGCAAATCGCAAACTCATAGGCTCTCAAAGTTTTAGGCAGACGTAGCCAGCCTCTGAACAAGCTTTGCTGTCTGTCTGTTGTAGCTGCTTCTGCTGCCTTCTGCATGAAGGGCTTTGTGCATAAAGCCAAAGGGTGGCGAATTCAGTAAAACCGATTGAGTAAAACCGAAGATTTTTCTTGCAGAAGTCAATCATGTCTACCCTTGCAAGAAAAATCTCTCAGTCTAAGAGGATGTTTGACAAGTCCAACTCTGAGTAGCGAAACGTTTCAAATCCCCCTAAATCCCTGCGCGATCACGCCGCTGCGCTAGAAAAAAGGGGAATTTTGAATCCATTTCTCCCCTTTTTTAGGGAGGCAGAGGGGATCAATCCCTAAAATCATAATCGACCATTTTTCAAACATCCTCTAATAGGTTGACGCGCTTAAGCTTTTTTCAACCAGCTAAACATCGCCCGTAGATCTTTGCCCACTTCTTCGATCTGGTGCTCTGCTTCACGGCGACGCATGGCGGTGAAGCCTGCTTTGCCTGACATGTTTTCAAGCACAAACTCGCGGGCAAACTGACCTGACTGAATCTCACTCAGGATTTTCTTCATCTCGGCGCGGGTGTCATCTGTGACAATGCGTGGCCCGCGCGTCAGATCGCCATATTCTGCGGTGTTGGAGATGCTATCGCGCATGGTAGCTAGACCGCCCTCAACAATCAAATCGACAATAAGCTTGACTTCATGCAAGCATTCAAAATAGGCCAACTCAGGCTGATAGCCGGCATCCACCAGCGTTTCAAAACCAGCCTTGATCAAAGCAGACAGGCCGCCACACAGCACAACCTGTTCTCCGAACAGATCGGTTTCAGTCTCTTCACGGAAGGTCGTCTCTAAGATGCCTGCCCTAGTACCGCCAATGCCTTTTGCATAAGCCATGGCGCGATCGCGTGCCTGACCTGAGGCATCTTGAAACACAGCAAATAGGGCAGGGACGCCTTCACCTTGAGCGTAAGTACGTCGCACCAAATGCCCAGGCCCCTTGGGCGCAACCATAACCACATCAACGTTGGAGGGGGGCACAATTTGAGAAAAATGGATGTTGAAGCCGTGGGCAAACGCCAGCACGTTACCATCCTTCAAATTTGGCTCGATTTCGCTCTTGTAGACGGTCTTCATGACTTCATCGGGCAGCAAAATCATGATGAAGTCTGCTAAAGCAGAGGCATCAGCAACGGGTTTCACCGTCAATCCTTCGGCTTCAGCTTTAACTGCCGACTTGCTGCCGGGATATAGCCCCACAATGACGTTAACCCCGCTGTCTTTGAGGTTAAGGGCGTGAGCGTGACCCTGTGAACCGTAGCCAATGATGGCAACGGTTTTCCCGGTCAAAAGGTCTAAATTTGCATCCGTGTCATAGTACATCCGAGCCATGAGCTTTCTCCGTCCAGCGATCGATTTAATGCCAAGCCTTTGATTGTACCAAAAAGGGCGTTGAGGCTCTGGTTAAGAAAGCTCTAACTTAAGAAAATGCAGCTCAAGAAAATGCAGCCTAACGATTGCCTGAAAGAAAAGGCTTCATTACCAGAAACCCGGCTCCAAAAGCGCTGACTACAATCAGTAAGATTGTGATAGTTAGCCAAATCCCGCTGAAGTCTCGTGCTGGCTTGCTGTTTGTGCTGCTGTGGGGTAAAGCGGCTTCTTCGCTAAAGAGTAGATCGGGGGAATCGGGGGTACGAAGTTTGGCTGCGATCGCCGATGCCACAGCCGAGGCTTCAGGGGAGGGAGTATTGGGAGTGGGCTGACGTAAGGCGGAGGAAGTAACAAATGGAGCGGCAGCCTGATTCGCCATCAGATCACTATTAATGGGATCAACCGCTGGCGGAGCTTCAACCCAGTGCCGCAAATTTAGCCCTAGCTGCACCACACGCTCGACCTCTTTGCGAAGCTGCTGGTTTTGCTGAGCCAATTGCTGGTTTTTAGTGTTCAACGATTCCAGCATGACGTGCGTGGCTTGCAGTTCTGCGGCCAGCTCTCGATACACTGAGATAGGCACGCTGGCACCAGAAGTGGCTGCATTTGACCCGGCGTCAGAATTTACGTTAGTTTTCATGTGCAAATCAGTAAGAAAAATTGAGTTACGGCACTTGGGAAGATATGTGCATCAAGGATAGTTGAGTTTAGAAATTCTGACACTGCCCGCTGCAAAAATTAGCCAAAAATTAGGATTGACTGATGAACCTCTCCTCCTCGTCTGAATCTGCTGAGCTATCTCCTGAGCGATCGAGCCATCCATCTGCGGGAAAAACTTCGCTAGAGGAAAAGTATGGTGAACGCAATATTGCTGAAGGTGAACTGATTACGTTTCCTAACCCACGCATTGGGCGACGATACACCATCGCCATTACGCTGCCAGAATTTACCTGTAAGTGCCCGTTTTCGGGTTATCCAGACTTTGCCACGATCTCCATTCAGTACATTCCTGATCAAAAAGTGGTTGAGCTAAAAGCCATCAAGCTTTACATCAATAGCTATCGCAATCGCTACATTTCTCATGAGGAGTCGGTGAATCAAATTTTGGATGACTTTGTTGCAGCCTGTGACCCACTAGAGGTGACGGTCAAGGGCGATTTTTTGCCGCGCGGCAATGTCCATACTGTAGTAGAGGTGAATCACCACAAATAGAGCTGCCTGACCTGATCCACGGCAGCACCCGCAAACATTCGTTATATTACGGTCAGCTCCTCACGCGCATCAGCAAATTATGAATCTCCTAACACAGTTTCTCCATTTGGTTGGATCGGGTGCCAGCGCATACATTACGGCTCATAACCTGCGAGATTTGAAAACTCGTCCTGATATGCTCGCCGGATTTCAGCTCGCTGAATCTGGCTCTGTGCCGTATTTGGAAGCGCTGAAAGAACGGGCGATCGCAGAAGGGGATCAGTGGCTGGCTGAAAAACTAGCAGGCCATGCCCAAGATGAGCAGCGTCATGGTCAGATTTTTGCCCATGCCTTGAAGCAGCTAGATAAGCAGGTGATTGACTTCAAAGCCATTCCGAAAGAAACAACTGATGGCAAGCCTGATGAGCGTCGTCGCAGTCCGTTTTTTGAGGCGTACTTTCAAGGGTATGATTCGGCAGCGCTTTCCCCTCAAAACATTGATTGGATCATGTTTTTTGCCAGCACCCATATTTTAGAACTGGATGCCTGCAAAGATTTTGCGCGGATGGCAAATGCTCTGCCCGACACAGATACGGCTAGCGTTAATCTGAAGAAAGGTCTGCTCAGTATTGCTAAGGATGAGGAAGGGCACTCGGCTTACCTACTGGAAGCTATGCAGCGACGCCTACCTTATGCCCAAGTGGTGGCTTTGGTCGATGAATGGCGCACGCGCAAGGTAGAGGCCATGATGGCTATGGTGGGCGGTCTTTTGCAGAAGGGGGGCAAGCTGCCGTCGATGGCTCAAGATGGGGTACCTGTTGAGCTATCTGAATCAGAAAATCTGCCTCTGGAAACTGCACAGCCAGCGAGTCAGGCTACTCTGGTAGCGGCCTAAACGACAAGTCTAAAAACAAGCAATCTGCAACTTGTGAGTGAGGCCAGCCTTCTGCAAAGGTTGCTAGTACTAAGCTAAGAGCATGACTGGAGAGCGGCATGCCAAGCTGCTAAGCCGCGAGCAGGTAGAATCACCCACGCTCTTGAATGCTCTCGCGAAAGGCTGCTATCGCAAGAAGCTGCTCTCGCGAAAAGTTGTTTTTATTCAAATGAGCTTATTTGGGTATGCGATCGCTTTATTTCATCTTTTTGCTGACGCTGACGGCTGCCTGTAGTCCAGCGCCACCAATTTCGACCTCTCCTAACCCGTCTGACCGTCAAGCTTCCAGTCAAGTTTCTGCCCCAGCAACTGGCTCTAGTGATGGTTCTGGCGGGGAAGTGGCGATCGCTCCCAACTTGATTCGGACTGAGCCGCTTGCCCCTAAGCCTATACGAATCACGATCGCTGATTTGCCGCAGCCCTTTGCTACCGAGAGTGCCTCTAAGTCGCCTCAGGTCGTACCGATTCCAGCAAACCCCGTTTTGAATGTTCCGGCAAACTTCACGGTAAATGTCTTTGCTGAAGGTCTAGATCGGCCTCGCTGGCTGGCGCTGACTCCGTCGGGTGATGTGCTGGTGACAGAAACCCGGCAAAATCGCATTCGGCTGCTGGGCGATCGCGACCAAAACGGCAGTGCTGAAGTAAACCAGACCTTTGCAACGGCTGAAAACGGTCTCGATATTCCCTTTGGCATGGCCTTTGCGGATTCTTATTTCTTTTTGGGCAATACCGATGCGGTGCTGCGCTTTCCTTACCAGGCAGGCCAGCAAAAACTGTCGGGAACAGGTGAAAAAATTGCTGATTTGCCGGGTGGTGGCTATAACCAGCACTGGACGCGCAACGTGATTGCTGACCCGAATGGGCAAAAGCTTTATGTTTCGGTGGGTTCTCGCTCCAATGTGGATGAAGAAGAGTTGCCTCGTGCCTCTGTGCAGGTGATGAATTTAGACGGTTCAGGGCAGCAAATCTTTGCCTCTGGACTCCGCAATCCGGTAGGTTTGGCGATTCAGCCGTCAACGGGCGAACTCTATGCCACCGTGAACGAGCGAGATGGTTTGGGCGATGACTTAGTGCCCGACTATTTTACGCGGGTGCAGCAGGGCGGATTTTATGGCTGGCCTTATGCCTACTTAGCCAGCGATCGCCTTGATCCTCGCCAGGTCGAGAATGGGCGTAGCCGTAACCCCGAACTAGCGGCTCGAACTCAAACGCCAGACGTGCTATTTCAGGCGCATTCTGCGGCGTTGGGCGTGCAGTTTTACCAGGGCAATACCTTCCCTAATCGCTATCGCAATGGTGCATTTGTTGCATTCCGAGGTTCTTGGAACCGTAATCAGGGAACAGGCTACAAAATAGTGTTTGTGCCCTTTGACGCGAATAATCGTCCCACCGGGCAATACGAAGATTTTGTCACAGGCTTTCTGCTTGATCCGGCTGCGCCGACAACCTGGGGTCGCCCTGTGGGAATGCTGGCTTTGCCCGATGGCAGCTTGCTGTTTACTGAAGAAGCAAATGGGCGCATCTACCGGATTCAATATAGCGGCGGCTAAGGTAAAGAAGCTGTCTTTCAAGCTTCTTTTATGCGAACCCAAGGCTTTCATCATGTCGCCATCATCTGCTCAGACTATGAAAAATCGAAGCATTTTTATGTAGAGATTTTGGGATTTCCCATCATTGAGGAAACCTTTAGATCTGCCCGCAATTCCTACAAGCTAGATTTACGCGTAGGAGAAAAAGATGCGATCGAGCTTTTTTCGTTTCCTGACCCGCCGCAAAGACCCAGCCGCCCGGAAGCTTGTGGACTTCGACACCTTTCTTTTGCGGTAGAAGATATTGATGCGACTGCAAATGATTTAGAGTCCAAGGGGATATCTGTAGAACCCATTCGATTGGATGATCTCACCGGGAGGCGCTTCACCTTCTTCCAAGACCCTGATGGTTTGCCTTTAGAGATTTATGAAATTACTAAGGAGTTAATCGGCTAATTCTGAACTCGTTTCAGATCATCTAATGTATTGCAATTCAACAGCATGGTTGCGTCTGATAAAGCTAATTCCTGCACAGTCTGGTCTTTGAGCCAGCCCTGAAACGATCGCCCACCCTGCTCTAAAAAACGCTCTAAATCGACTAAACAACTTACTCGATAAAATCCGCATAATGGCTCCCACCAGCCTTCTGGATTCTTGGGTAAAAGGGCGATCGCCTCTGCGTCTTCCAAACCCATGATCCAATGCTGAAGAACGCCAATATCGAGCTGCGGCAAATCACAGGCCAACAGCAACACCCACTCTGACTGCACCTGTGCTAAGCCCTGAACAAATCCCTTAAGCGGAGTCTCAGAATTGGCTGCTCCAGGCGCAGGAATTTCCTGTACGAACTGAATAGATGAATTGAGAAAAGATTGATAGCGATCGCACCAAGGACTCACCAGATAAACGGTATCTGTACATTGCAAAGCAATCTGACAAACTCGCTGAAGCAAAGGCACTCCTGCAATCGAAATTAGCGCCTTATCTTGCCCCATGCGTGTGCTTAACCCGCCTGCGAGAACGATTGCGCTTAGGCTAACTTCAGTGCTGCTTTGCATATCTTAAGACGTAATACAGCCTTATCAAATTACAGTCAATCCCTTTTAGGGTAGTGTTATTCACTCTAAGGTAATGATATTCATAGGGTGATGCCTTACTGCCTAAGCAGAACTGAAGCCGCAAAGCACTGCATTTTTAGGAATACCCTCTCTAGGAGATAACCGATGGCAGAGGTTAACACTCGCCTCTACTGGTTAGTCCAGTCTCTCATTGCCTTTATGCCCTATCTATTGGCAGGTCTGCTGGCTGGCGCACTTGTCTTATCGGCGGGCGTTTTTTTAGCGCGCTTCCTCCTTCGGAGTTGGCTACTACCTTTTGAAGAGTCTTTTCTATTGACACTCAAAAAATTGGCTACCCCGACTCTAGACCGAGTTATGTCAGCAGTCACCTATCTTGCTCAAGGCGAAGTGACGATTCCTCTAGTCATTTTGTTTGGAGGAATCTTGGTTTACCACAAGGAGGTTAGTGCCGCTCTAGTTCTAACGATCGGGCTGAGTGGATCATGGTTACTAAACGGCATTTTCAAATCTTTCTTTCGGCGCAAACGACCTGACCTATGGGTTTCTCCTGACCGACCTATGGATTACAGCTATCCTAGCGGTCATGCCATGAGCGCAATTTCTTTCTATGGTCTATTGGCGGCTGATTTCACAAAATTTTTGAGTGTTCCCTTCGTCATCACGGCCACCCTAGCCTCTACTTTAGCTTTGGGGGTCGGCTTCAGTCGGCTATATCTGGGGGTGCATTGGCCAACAGATGTTTTGAGTGGTTGGATTGCGGGTGGCATTTGGCTATGGGTCTGTCTGTACGGCTTAGCTCAGATTGGTGGAATTTGAGCCGAAATCGATATTGCTTAATCCAGCTAAGAAATTTATTTTGAGAGGCGTGCGCCTCTCAAAATAAATTTCTTAGCTGGATTAGCGATGCCCTGAAATCTTCAGGCCGATCAAACGAGAGATGCTGCTTTCATTGGCAAGCTTTCTAGCTGTTCAGGCTCAGGGACACAGATCCAAAGAGCTTGAGGAACCACCTCAACGACGACAGGAGTCGTGCCTAAGCATTCTCCATCTGCATGTACCTCTAAAGGCGGATAGCTTCTGACCTCGATCGTAGAAGCTCGATAGGTTCTGAGCCGTTTATGCGGAAGCTGTTCGCCTCGCATGGCGGTAACAAAGTGGCGTAAATGATCCCACTTCGAGGGATTATCAATGTAGATGATATCTAACTTGCCGTCGTTCATCTTTGCATGCGGCGCTAGGGCAAATTCAACACCATAGCGAGGGCTGTTGCAGATATTGATTTGCAAAGTCCGAAGACGACGCATCCGTTTGCCATCAAACCGTAAAACTAGACGGTGTTGTCTAAACTGTAAAAAAGTTTTGATCCCTGAAAAGACACTTTTGAGAGCAGCGAGATAGTTTTTCTTGATTCCTTCCTTAACTTCATCTCCACAAGGAAACAGGGAGGCTTCCAGCCCTACTCCTACTACTTCCATAAAATAATGATTGTTTGCCTTGCCCATATCAAAGCGATCGCGCTTACCCTGGGTCAAAATCTGAATTGCTTCAGCCATATCAGTGGGAATATTCAGGCTAGCTGCAATATTATTGCGGGTTCCTAGGGGAATAATGCCCAACGCAGTTTGAGTATGAATTAATCCGCGGGCGATCGCTTCGATGGTGCCGTCGCCCCCTGCAACGATCACTAGCTTGGCTCCTGCGGCTGCGGCTGCGGCGGCAAGACCCTCACCATCTTCGTCGGGGGTAGTCGTGCAGATTTCAGCTCGAATCCCTTGAGCTTGCAGTAACTCTGTGAGGTCGTCTATCAAGTGAGGATTCTCAGCAGGGCCAGAGGTAGGGTTGACAATGAGTAAGGTGTCCATCTCTGGCTTTTTCATATGAGATTACATTGGGAAAGTCTATAAGTGTAGAACTGTATTCTGCTCAAGCACGTTAGCAAAAAGGCTTTTACCCAGTTGCTTACAGCCAATGAGCTATTAGGCTCCACCTTGCAATGTAACGGTTAGCTCGACTTTTTTCCTCTATCCATCAGGTGATGTGTCAAATGTTGGACGTGCCGCGACATTCAGACGCAGACAGAAACCTATGCTAGACGGCTTTTTCCAAACAGGTTTTCCAGACAGCCAAGAAACAGGCTGTAAGCTACAGTCAAAGAGCAATTGGCTCTAACTTTGATAGGTTGGAATAGTTGAGAGAACTTGAAAATGACAGAAACCTTACAAATCTCGCAGTTAGGCGATCCGGCTCTCCGTCAAATTGCTCTGCCGATCGATAATGTCCATGATGAAGAGGTGAAGAGGCTGATCGACAGCTTGATGACGACCCTCGTCAGCTCCAATGGTGTCGGCATTGCTGCGCCTCAAGTCGCAGTTCCCTACCAGTTGTTAATCGTTGCCTCCCGCCCAAACCTGCGATATCCTAACGCTCCCACAATGTCGCCTACCGTCATGATCAATCCGCGATTGCTTAGCCACTCGCAGGAGAAGGTTAAAGATTGGGAGGGTTGCCTGAGTATTCCTGGAATTCGAGGGTTGGTGCCGCGCTATCGGGCGATCGCAGTGGAGTACACCACTTTAGACGGCACAATACAGCAACAGACGCTAACCGATTTTGTGGCGCGTATTTTCCAACATGAGTTTGATCACCTGAGCGGGCTAGTCTTTCTCGATCGCATCGAAAGTACTCAGGATCTTGTGACCGAGCAGGAATATTTGAAGCGGATTGTCTCGACTCCTGCTGATTTGAAATAGCTTTATCTCCATGCGGCGATCGCTCGGAGCGCCATATAAACCGCTAGGCCGATCAAGAATAGCCGAAACAGTTGATTGACTGTTTTATCAGACAGTCGCGGCAAGAGCCGACTTCCCACCTGCGCTCCCAGAATGCCGCCCAACCCCAGGCATATTCCGGGAATCCACAACACATTATTATTCCAGGTATGTTGAGCTAAACCAGAGATGGCGATCGCCACGATCGCGCCTAAGCTCGTTCGCACGGCTGACTTAATTCCCTCTCCTAAAAACAGCATTTGTAGAGGTACCATCACGACCCCTCCCCCTACGCCAAACAGCCCGGAGAGAATGCCTGCCAGTAGACCAATTCCGGCGATCGGTATCATCGGGTAGCCCTGATTTGAGGCGCTATCGTTGCCTACGAGTTCAGGTTCTACCGATTGCTTCTTCTTTAACTGTTGCTTGAGTTGAATGAGATAAATCGTGATTAAGAGCAGTCCAGCAAAAGCCAGCGAGAGGGCGGCATCTGGAATGCGATCGCCTAGCCATGCTCCTACTTGCGCCGTAAAAATTCCAAACAGCGATAGCAGTAGAGAAACTTGCCAGTTGAGTTCTCCTGCTTTTAAGTTGCGGATGCTGCCTGACACTGAGCTGAGAAATACCCCCACCAAGCTTGTAGCAGTTGCCTGTACTAGCGGCACATTGAATAAGGTCAGCGCTGGAACCATCAACAACCCGCCACCAATTCCTAATAGTCCTGATAGCGTTCCGGTAAATATTCCCAGAAAAAACAGCAAAGCCCAGCCCAGGGGTGTTTCTAGCATCAATCAACTACACGACACAGCTAAACTCGTCTCATCTTCTCGCAAAAATGGTTCTAAAACCTGTGCAATGTGAGACAAGTCAGCTTCTTTTTCATTCACGGGAGCAACATCGGACAGGATGTGCGATCGCCCGTGTCATAGCCAACAGCCGCTACATCCAGCCCTTTAGCAAGGCAGACTCGCCTACATCCGTTCCAAGACTGGAATTCCCAGCAATGACAGACCCAGCTTAATAGTGCGGGCAGTCAAATCAGCCAAGATTAAGCGAGAGGTGCGTGAAGGTTCTTCGGCTTGCAAGATGGGACAGCGATCATAAAACTGGTTAAACTTCTTACTCAGTTCAAATAAGTATTCGCACAGACGATTGGGCATTAGCTCTGTCTCAACGCTGCCCAATACCTCGTCAAATTGCAGAATGTATTTGGCAAGAGCCAGCTCAGTTTCTTCCTGTAAGACGATCGGCGCATCTGCCCCTAAGGTCTCAAAGTTAATCTCGCCCTTACGGCTAATGCCTTGGACTCGCACATAGGCATACAGCATATAAGGAGCTGTATTGCCCTGAAGCGCCAGCATTTTGTCGTAGTTAAAAACGTAGTTGCTGGTGCGATTCTGGCTTAGATCGGCATATTTGACAGCGCTAATGCCTACCACCTTAGCGACATGGGCAATAAAATCCTCTGATTCTTCACGACCTTCTTCTTGCAGGCGGGTTTCTAGGTCGATACGGGCACGGGCGATCGCCTCTTCTAGCAAATCAACCAACCGTACCGCTTCACCCGAACGGCTTTTGAGCTTCTTACCATCCTCACCCAAAATAGATCCTAGCGGCGCATAGAAAAATTCTGTTTCATCTGTGATCCATCCGGCTCGTTTACCAACCTGGAAAATTTGAGCAAAATGATTTGTTTGCTCCATGCCTACAGGATAAATAACGCGCTGTGCCCGATCGACATTGACTCGGTACCGAATTGCGGCTAAATCTGTGGTTGCATAGTTATAGCCACCCCCCGACTTTTGGACGATGAGCGGCAGAGGGTTTCCTTCTTTATTGGTAAATCCTTCTAAAAATACGCACTGAGCACCGTTGTCTTCAACCAATAACCCCAATTTATCTAGCTCGGTAATCACATCAGCGAGTAGTGAATTATAAAAAGATTCACCTCGTTCCTGAATAGACGGAGATAACCCCATCCATTCAAAAATTTTCCGATTCGTTTGGTTCGATAAATTGCAAACGAGTTTCCAAGCTCGCAATGTTTCTTCATCGCCTGCCTGGAGCAGTACGACCGATCGCCGCGCTTCTTCCTGAAATTTTTCGTCTTCATCAAACCGTGTTTTGGCCGCACGATAAAATGTTGCCAAATCCCCCAAATCTAGATTCTGGGAAGACTTCAGTGCCTCAGGATATGCCTCGCGCACATAGGCAATCAGCATGCCAAACGGCGTTCCCCAGTCGCCAATGTGGCTCAGTCGGATCACAGCATGTCCAAGAAACTCTAGAACTCTTGAGATGCTATCTCCAATAAAAGAAGGACGCAGATGACCTACGTGCATTTCCTTGGCAATATTGGGACTGGGATAGTCCACAATCACGCGCTTAGGGTTCTTTGCCAAAGCAACGCCCAGCCTTGCCTCGGACTGAATGGCTTTGAGCTGAGCTTTAAGATAGTCGATTCTCAGCGCCAGATTAATGAATCCCGCTCCGGCGATCGTCGGTGTTTCACACAGATCAGCTACATCTAGATGCTGAACAATAGCTTCTGCGATCGCCCTTGGAGCTTTTCCTAATCGTTTAGCCAACGCCATCGCCACATTCGACTGGTAATCCCCAAACTTAGGATTACTCGCAGACACCAGCATTGGATCGGTTCCTGCTAAATCTTCTCCGAACGCGGCAACCAATGCTTGCTCAAAGCGCTCTTTTAGGTGGGCGATCGTTTCTTTCATGGCTATGTGCAAAAAGGAGTATCTGGGATCATCCGCTATTTCTAGAATAGCGATCTGACTTATCCATCATTCAGCACGATCGTATATTTGGGCAAGATCGAGCAACCTGATTCGGGTTATGAAACCTCTAAGTGAAGGATTTACGGATATCTTTTACTCCTCCTTCCCCACGCTGGCCTACTGAATCCGTGATGCGACTGAAGCAGGCTCAGCCATCTCTCCCCTATCTTTGATTCAAGAAAATCTTAAACCTCTCTAGCTTTCCTTTCTCCTGCTCAAACCATCCAGGACTGTCTATCTATGGTCGCTTCTCTGCCATCTCCCACCGCTACTCAGGCCGTTGCATCTCCAGACTTTATCAATGTTGCCAAAGCCTTTTGTGACAAACCGCCGCAAATTAAGTTAATTCAATGGTTGCAGTCCTCTACAGGTGCCCAAAAACAGGCTGACTTTGCTCTGATGTGGCGCGATGGTCAATTAGGAGGGGCGATCGACTTCGTTAAAGTTTTCCAATCCTATCAGGGGCTGCCCCATCAAAATGCAGCGCTGAGATGGCTACAGGCGAATACTCAAGCTAAGACTTTAGAAGGTTTTGCCAAAATGTGGAGCGATTGGAATCTCTCTGCATCCAAAAACCAAGATCTCCGCCTCAAAGTTCCCTACTTTCAACAGGTAGATAACAAGTACGAACCTATGCGCACTTGCAATACTTCTAGCTGTGCAATGGTTGCCAAATTCCTAGGCGCTAAAATTTCTGGCGATGATGAATACTATAAAAAAGTCATTAAGTACGGCGACACAACAGATCATGGAGCGCAGACTAAAGCCTTAGCTGAACTGGGCATCAAATCCTTCTGGCACACTGACCTAGGCTTTAATGACCTCGATCAATCTCTCGAAGCAGGCTTCCCTATCGTTATTGGTATTCTTCACCGGGGTTCATTTGCTTCCCCAACAGGCGGACATATGATTGTCGTTATTGGTAGAACCGCTAGCCAAGACTATATTTGCCACGATCCTTTCGGCAGTATCCTTGACTCGGGCGGCGGCTACACAGGCAAGGTCACAAATGGCAATGCTGTGGTCTACCCCCGCTATATCCTCACACGTCGATGGCTTCCCGAAAGCAACAAATCTGGCTGGGGTAGGCTGTTCACCAAGTAGGGTCGGAATGATTTGCCATTCTACGCAATTCTCATACTCAAGTCTAGCCAAGTCGATCGCGTAATTGGCGCACTGCTCGAAATGTAGTCTACACCTGTCTCCGCAACCGCTCGAATGGTTTCTAGCGTGATATTCCCTGATGCCTCTATCTTGATCCGGTCATTGGTTGACCGGATTTTTTTGACAGCAGCTTCCATCATCTCCAGCGTCATATTGTCCAGCATGATAATGTCGGCTCCATGCTCTAAAGCTTCTGCTACCTGCTCTAGGCTTTCAGTTTCTACTTCAATGGTCAGCGGATACGGAACACAGGGACGGATCTGGGCGATCGCTTTTCCAATCCCTCCGGCTGCCGCAATGTGATTATCCTTAATCATCACACCATCATCTAGTCCCATACGGTGGTTTATGGCTCCACCTACCTGTGTTGCGTATTTCTCCAAAATTCTCAATCCAGGCGTGGTTTTGCGAGTATCCACCAACTGAGTGGGCAAATCCACAATTTTCTCGACATACCTGCTTGTCATTGTTGCAATTCCACTCAACCGCATTGCTAGATTCAACGCCACTCGCTCTCCTGTCAGGAGCGTGTCTAGAGAACCTGCGATTTGAGCAATTACCTGACCGCGATCGCACCACTGTCCGTCCTCTACCGCTGATGTGAATACAGTCTGGTTATCAAGAATTTGAAAGACTCGTGCGGCGATCGGTAAACCTGCAATCACTCCTGCCTCTTTAACAATCCACTGAGCTTTGCCAGGTTTGGAGCCAGAAGCGAAGAGAGATTGAGTGGTGCGATCGCCTCTGCCGATATCCTCCAATAGCCAAGCTTGCAACAATTGATCCAGGATTAGAAAGGAAGGTAGCACTGCTGTTTGAGTCTTCATCATCTAAGAGCCAGCTTTGCACTAATTTGGCGGCATAACTCAACTCTACAGAATTTCTAATCACTTTGTTGTACCGGTTACAGCAGAGCCGCTTAAGCCAAAAAAGGTACCCTCACAAAAAACTGAGCATTCTCGACAGTAGAACCTCTGACTATCTGAATCTGTGGCAAGGTCAAAGGCTGTCAGGTGGACGATCGAGCATATCTTAAAAACACTGGCAAAAACGGCCTGGATTCTTCGCTAGCAAGCAAGCCGTTACTTCTCATAAGGCAAAGCATCTCTGAGCTTATTGATGCAAGCTTGTATCTCCTTTAGTCTGGGCAGAACTTTAGAGGAAGAGTACGTCAACACTCTAAACCTGTTATAGAAGAGGCATCTCAAAGTAGTAGGAGAGGATGTATGGCCTGAAACCTATGTTAATCAGGGGATTAGGAGCTCTCAAAAACTTTTCCACCGCTTGTGCTTGACACTTCGGGAATTGCGCCGCTATATTAGTAAAGCGGTCGAGGGGGAGCGAAGCGAAGCGAGAGCGGAGTGAGCGACCTCAAGGCATCCGAACCTAGACAATTTAATAGTTTGGAAGACAGA
>JACQYI010000037.1 GCA_016208305.1 Oscillatoriophycideae cyanobacterium NC_groundwater_1537_Pr4_S-0.65um_50_18
CAATGCTGGTCTGAAATCTTTGCTTGAGGATCTCGGCTCGATTTGTCATAGTAAAGGGATAGTTTGTAGGTCTCTGAGGCTATGATTCTCTTATATCAAGCCTTAGAGCCTTTTTTATCCCTTTCTGTCAGTGCCATTCAACTTAATATCACTTTTTACGTTATCCGCTTTTCCAAATACTGTCCAATCATTTGCTGTTCTCCAGCTCGAGAGATGATGGTCTGACGAGTCCGATATTGTTGCCCAATCAACTTCAGTTCTTCTTCAAATACTGAGCCTTTGTACTCTGTACGCAGGCAAAGTGCTTCAGCCTGGGTGAAATAAAACTCAGCAATGACAGGGTTTGGCGTTGCAAAGCCGCGATCGCGATACAAGATATTTGCCTTTGCCCCAAATAGAGTAGAACCCAAAGACTGCTTTTTCCCAGAAACTGAATCAGCGCTATCCCAAGTTACTTCAGCGCCACAGGTCATCAGCGCTTCGTCTTCTAACTGGTGCATCCGAGCTAGCGATCGCAGCTCTTCACAGCCTTGTGCCAAAAACCGAATGGCAATTAGGCTGACGATTTCTTTAGTGTCTCCATCGGGGAGCGTGTAATATCGGCGCTCAGAACGCCACTTTCCTGCTGACCGACGAAAGAAGCTTGCGATGAGAGCCTCATGAGTCGAGTCTAGAGATTGGGAAAGTTGACTGGTCTGATCAGATTGGGCGGGCAGAGTCACTGACTACTCCTCTCGAATAGATATATGGATTTAATGCATGAAAGGCGATCGATGTTCTAGATTTGTTACGAGTCTTAATAGGTTACATGCTAAGGCTAACATAGTCCACATATTATTGGCCGTATGTATACAATGCTACAGGGATAGGCCGCTGGAGAGATTTTGAGATCGGTGCGATCGCTGATTTTTGGAAGGGGTTGAGAAATGCCCGCTTGAGTTTGACTCTTGAGCAGAACTAGCGAAATCACCTCAAAAAGGTTCAGTCACCTAATCCACGTCTAGAACTGTCCGAACCATCGTTTTAAGTAAGTCTAAGAAAGCGAAGGCGGCAGGTGGCAGCAGGGCATCGGCTAGGGTGGCAATCAGCCGAAACAGTGCATTCGCCCCCCAAATTCCGGGGGGCTTCCGAACCGCTCAAAGTCCACCCTTCTGGGGGACTTAGGGGGCTAGACAACGTTTAGTGATCGGGCAAACACTTTTCTCTCGTCACATCCTCAAATTAGGGCAATCCGTTTTCTAATTAGAACCGTAAATAGAGTAGGTTCTAGTTAATGGCTGCTAGAATGCTAATGTGGATAATTCGGTACTATCATCTACCCATCTACTCAATTTTTTATTTTAGAACTGAAAGAAATGGGTGCTAAATGCAGGAATTGCAAGCATTCCAGACCTTAAGCAAGTCTGGTTAGTTTGGCAATGTTTTTTAGACATCAGATTGAGATTTACCGACCGAGGAGTGCTGAATTTTCAATTCCCCATGATGCGCAAAATACCTATTGAACTTTGCGATCGAATCTGTTAAGTTGGCTAGAGAAGCGAACAAGTCAAGTAAGTTTTCGGTCTTTAAGTTATCTGAAGAGAAGCTTGTTATCTTAGGAGCCTTAGCTTAGAACCTTGTTATTAGCAACGCTTCTTATCAGTATTCACCGCCTGAGTTGATTCGATTTTGCTTCCTGAGTTAACGTTCTAACACTATCTTGAAGTGTGTCTACGAGATGATGTTGAGCAGTTGATCTCTTTCATTTCACCCGTTGGAATATTGCTAAAGCTGTCAATAGAGCAAAGCAATTTTCTGGATTGTGTCAGCTTCGGGTCATCTAAAGTACCTGTTGAACCCTTAAAGGGTATCTTATCATTTGCCAGGGATTCCACCCCTACACCCCATTTGCCATGCAAATGAAGTATGGGAAACACTGCAGAATTCGGCTGATAAATGGCTAAATTCAGATAACTTAAAAAGTTTGAACTTGAGATCTAGAACGATAGTTCAATGGTGCTGATCTTGGTAACCTTTTGGGAATTCTCCTAGATTCGTCAAAGGTTTATCCAAAGTTAGCTAGCTTCGCTAAAGGCGATCGCTTTGCTATTCACTGTAACCGTTTTTAATTAAGGAGAAATCATGGGATTAGATCACAAAGGGCAACAGCACAACGAAGATTTTTCGGCTGGTGCGTTAGTAGATCCTTCTACTAAAACCAACGCTTCTGAAAGTAGATCTAAAGGGTCTTCCATTTTGGACTCTAACTTCGCTGCAGCCCTTGACGACAAGCTTGGCTCTGCTCTTGCTTCTGGGCAAGCCGTGAAAGCAGGCAATGCCAAGAGAACCGGTGTGGCATTCGACGAAGCTGGCGACAAGATCGACAACCATAACCACGGCGGTTCGCAAGCGGGTGGGCCTAGACGGTCTTCCTCAATCAATGGGGATAACCGTGTTTCACTCAATAGACTCAAGGGCGGGGTGTCTTACGATTCAGACACCATCGAACACACCTCGGCATCCAGGCTGGCGAACAGAGCACGCTTTTCCAAGGGCGATTTGATTGATACAGGCGCAGGGGTAAAGGATGTTGCGATCGGTGCAAAAGGGAGTGACGTTTTCTTTGGAGACAAAGGCGGCACGAACACATTTACAACAGGCACTGGGCAAGACGCGATTATCCTTGGCAAACAAACGACTAACCGCATCTTTGATTTTGATGCCAGTAAGGACAAGCTGGTTCTCGGCAATGGTCTGACCATGAATGATGTTACGATCGTTCAGGGAAACAATCCTGGCAAAGGGGGCATTAACCAACCGCTAGATAGCGTCAACAATGCTCTGGTCGTTTCCAAGGCAGATGGCCAGATTCTGGCATCGTTGACCTTTGCTAAAGCAGCCAACCTGAATGCCAACAGTTTCCGCACGATCAGCGATGTAGAGATGACAGCGCTCAGGAAGGAGAATATTGCAGGATTTAATCTGCAAAAGGGTGCAGGGACGATTTCATCAGATCAGGGCAGCAACAACATCCAGGGTAGTAGTGGAGATGACTTCGTTCGGCTAGGTGGAGACCAAGTCAAGTTCAAATCCATGTTTACATCTGGAGGACAGGATGAGTTTCCCTTCCCCAATCCCAGCCCTGGTTCAAGCCAGATAAATATTGAATTGAAGGGCGGTAGACTTCTCCTAAATGGGAACTACAATAACTTTGAGGCAGCTCCTCTCTTCAGTCAAGGTGAAACCGCCATTGATCCCAATGCCATCATTCTCAATGGCTCTGATCCAGTCGCTCTGATCAACGGTTTCTTGGCAACACCACAAGACGAAGAGGGTAACAAAATCACCGGTACCCACATCCACTTCAGCCCTGCTGGAGACGATCGAGGCAATTTCGCTGATGCAACCATTGTTCGGTATATCCAGAACAATGTGACGAGCGCTAAAGCGGGTAATGTTACAGGTGCATTCAATCTGAAGGCAGAAGAAGAAGCAGCTCTCATAGCTGGCAACCTGTACTTCAACCTTCACACCAACGTTGACCTTGATAAGGACGGTAAAGCTGGATTCCCAACTGGAGAAAACCGTCTCAATGCCAACCGGAACATTGTTCAGTTTGTATAAACCTTGATGGGAAGGATATGGGAAGGTACGAGAGCCAACCCTCTTTTCTCCCCAACCTGAGAATTCTCTAATCCAATCATTAGGGTGGATTAATCATGTCGTGATGCTCTAAACCCCCTCAATCCTAAAGGATTGAGGGGTTTCATCATATCTGGTTAACGCGCTGGCAAACCAACTGAATCCTCCATAGATATCCTGGGTGATGTTCTAGATGTGTTGTTAATTTTTTGAAAGGCGCGCGGAGTGAGCCTTTCAAAAAATTAACAACACATTTGAAACACTACTCTTGAGTTCATAACTTGAGCAGCCCCCGCCAAAATCATCTAAACCAAAATCACCTCAAAAAGTTTCAGCCGCCTAATCAACCTCTAAAACTGTCCGAACCATTGTTTTGAGTAAGTCTAAAAAAGCGAAGGCGGCAGGTGGCAGCAGGGCATCGGCTAGGGTGGCAATGCAGATCAGCCGAAACAGCGGCACAGGCAGGCTGTAAACCTGAACGTTGGCTGGAATTGGCTCAGCCGAGAGGCGAGGGCTAATAGCGGCTCCCAAGCCCTGCGCTACCATACTGACGATCGTGGCATCCGATCGCACCTGATAGGTAGGCTGTAGCTTAATCCCATATTTGGCGCAGTGGGCATAGACCATTGCGTCACAGCCATCGCCATCCGGTGCCATAATCAGCGGGTAAGTGGCTAGCTCTTGCCAAGTGAGCTGACCTGTGGCGGGCTGAAAGTCGTGGGGAAACAGCACCACAAATTCATCGCGTAGTAAATCCCAGGTTTCAAAGTCAGAGCAGGTGGGTAAGTAAGTAATGCCAATATCCGATCGCCCCTTTCGTAAGTTATCTTCGACATCCGGGCGATCGTCATACTCATCAATGCTGATGGCAATTGCCGGATAGCAGCGACAAAACTGGGCAATCACTTCGGGCAAGATCCGTGTGGCGGCGCTGCGAAAAGCCGAGATCCGCACCTGTCCACCATGCAGACCTTTAGACAAATTGGCTTGCTTGACGATATCCTGCATCAGGTACATCACCTGACGGGCACGATCGACAATTTGTTCGCCGACGGGGGTTAAGTGTGCGCCAAAGCGCCCGCGCGAGAACACTACCACACCCAAATCCTCTTCGAGGGTGGCGATCGCATAGCTAACTGCCGACTGTGACATCTGAAGCTGCAAGGCGGCTTCACTAAAGCTGCCATAATCCGCCACAGCAATCAAAACATGAAGCTGAGAGAGCTTGAGCTGGCTGTAGCGATCGAATGCAGGAGTTCCCATCGAATGTTGTAGCTCTGGGTTGTAAATGTCGATGCCGTCTTTGCATTGTCGCAAAAACCTGAAATCAAAGAAATCTCTATCCATCGAATTTACTGATGGATGTGATACATCGATTGATTTGCTCTTCATCCAGCCCGTTCCTACAGTAGACGTGACGGATGAAAGCGGCTTGCCAAATGTGAAACGGCATCTCCTAGTCGCTGCCCAAACATTCTTTCTTACTTTGGGAGACTTAATCCATGAAACCCACACTTAGCTGGCTGGAATATCAGCAGTTAGAGTTAATCCTCCCCGCAAAAGTCGTCAAACCCTCTTGGCGCGATCGCATTTGGCAAGTCTGGCAAACCGCAGTCAGCTACTTCACAGAATCGCGTGACATACAGATTTCCTGCACCCGCGATATTGCGGGCAAGGTTTGGTGGAGCGGCTATGATCCGCAAACTCAGCGATCGCTACACCATGTTTCTGAACAGGAAATCCGCGCTTGGATCGAACGTCGATATTCATAGTCTCCCAGACGCGCCCCAGAATCACCCCAGAATCATCCCAGATTAGGCAACATCCCTAACTTGAGTATCACCATCCTAATTTGAGTAAATCGTCATGACGTCAGGAGTCCAAGCTGCGCACGGAAAAGCCAATCACAGGCGTGGCATTCTGCTGCTAATATTCACCACCATTCTTTGGGGAACTTCATTTTCGTTACTTAAACAGGTCATTGGAGAGATATCTCCTGCGGTGATTTTGGCAGTTCGGTTTACGATCGCCGCAGCCGTTTTTCTACCCTGGCTACGCAAGTTAGATGCGGCCTTAATTCGAGATGGAGCGCTATTGGGATGCCTTTACTTTGCCGAGTGCGCTACGGCTGTGCTAGGGCTAGAAACCATTTCGGCCAACCGATCGGCGTTTATCATTAGCTTTAATGTCATCCTGGTGCCGATTTTTGCCGCCTGTTTAGGTAAAAAATTACCCGTTCAGGTAATCTATGCTGCCGGATTAGCGATCGCAGGAATCGGCATCTTATCCTGGGAGGGTGGCGGCTGGGATCGAGGAGACTGGCTGACTTTGGGCTGCGCAATTGGTATAGCCGCCTATATTTTGGCTCTAGAAGTGCTATCGCCCCGCCATGCCACGCTGCCGCTGGTGGCAGTGCAGCTAGGAGTCATGGCCTTGCTCAGCTTGGCATGGGCAGCCCCTCAGCTAGCCGGACAGCTCACGGCGATCGCCCAACACTCCAACAGATTTCTCTACATTGGTTTAGCCGTGACAGCAACGCCCATCTGGACGCAAGCCATTGCCCAACGCTGGGTTGCGGCCCATGAAGCCGCGCTAATTTACACGCTAGAACCCATCTTTGCCGCCATCTTCTCGTTTTGGCTACTGGGCGAACAGTTGGGCGTGCGTGGAGTGGTGGGAGCTATCTTGGTGCTAACGGCAACCTTCTGGAGTCAGCAAAAATCTTGAAGGCGAGGCACATTGAGAATTCCCGCGTCGGCAGGGTTCACTTTGAGCAAGTGATGCATGAGCAGAAAGCCGACGATCGTCCAGGTTTGATAAAGTCTCGCCTGTTGTCCGACCCATCGAGCCGTCGAACCGTCAAAATACTCTGCCCAATTTTGCTCAGGAAGCTGGCTAAGCAGCATCTGATAGCTCGACTCTAAGAAATTTGCTGTCTCGACTGAGCGATCGGGCTGCCGCAACACTGCTGCCGCCAAAAACCAGGTGAGGCAAGGCCAATGTCCGCCATTGTGGTAGCACCCCGGCCAGTTTTTGCGATCGTATCCACTTTGAAACTGCCACTCTTTGCCCTCAAGCGGCGGATGACAAATTCGCAGCGGCATTTGCGCTACAAGATCTTTTTGATTATGAACAATCAACCGAAAGAGATCGCGTTGCTGATCGCAGTCCAAGACATCAAAGATTGCTCCCAAGCTGTTACCCAAGGTAAAAAATCGGAAGTCTGGTCTACCCGTTCGGACATTGCCAATTAAGTATCCGCTGCGATCGCCTAACCAATTCTGAACCCAGTCAGGAATTGCTTCAGGCTGAATGTTATGCTCATTCTCGATCGCCTCGCCATATTGTTCAGTTGGGTAACGTCGCATTCTCTGTACAGTCCGATCTGTCACCCAATAATGTTGCAACAGATAGGCGTGCAGCCTTTTGGCATGATCTAGCGTTTGCTGAAGGCGATCGATCAGGTATTGAGAATTCGATGCGTCGATCGCCATTTTCATCAAACCTGCGGCACTCAGCAGAGAACCATAGAGCAAAACCTGAATTTCTAAAGGTGCACCCCAAACATCCAGAGGGCGGTCGATCATGAAAGCCCCATCTGGAACATGCAACGTTGGTGCGGCGCGAAAGGAAGGATGCAACACCAAATCCAGAAAGCGCTGAATTCCTGCCTGGACATCGGGTTGGCAGGCGAAGGCGCGATCGTCTGACTTTTGCACATAGGCATGAGCCAGAATCGCCCACCACAGCGTTGCATCAACCGAGGCTACCCGCCCAATGGCTCGCTGTCCATAATCTGCAACCAATCGCCCATCCACTTCGACAAAGCTAGTGGGGAAGATGCCTCGGGTCTGAGGCTGATCGCTTTGTAGCCTTAGGCAAGTCTCTAAAAAATGGCGGACGGCTGAGTATTTCTCTTGCGTCAGCAAATAGGCCATCACCGGCACATTGTCTCGAATAAAGATTTCACCATAGTTGAGGTCTGTTGGCGGGATGCTGGCTTGCAGATTGCCAGTAGGCAAAGGAATTGCAGCGATCGCGCCCACCCATGCTCCCTCAAACTGAACCAAAGCCCGTTCATAAAATAGCGATCGAGCCGATTCCACCACAGATTGTTCATGCATCCCAACGTCTGGCATAGATTACTCAATTCGGCACTTACTACCTTACTGCTCGTCTATCAGAGTGGGGTGTGGGGTGGCACAAAAATTTTATTTTCCTATCCCCTCTAGAGCTTCAGAATAGTGTTATCCCTATGTCCTTAGAATTACGGCTGTGCCTCTATTTCCTTATCTTTATCTCTGCCTTAAGGTAGACACAACATTAACTTTTATAAATTAATCTGAGATATTGCAAGTATCAGAAAAAATATCATCTCTATTGGGTATGAACTTTCTTTTGGTTACAGACCTGGACAACACCTTAGTAGGTGAAGATACTACTTTGCTCAGGCTCAACCAAAAGCTCCTAGCAAATCGCGATCGCCTCTATCTGATTTATGCAACAGGACGATCCTACGCTCTTGCTCGTCAGCTTCAGGAAGAGCAGAATTTAATAGAACCTGATTACTGGTTGACAGGCGTAGGTACAGAAATTTATCGCAAGGATGAACGCGACCCAGAATGGGCAGAGCGGCTGTCACAAGATTGGAATCGGGACTCAGTAGCGGCGATCGCCAGCGGATTTCCAGACTTAATCCTTCAGCCTGAAACTGAGCAAAACCCCTGGAAGCTCAGCTTTTTGATTGACTCTGAGCGAGCAGATACTGTCCTGGCAAATCTGCAAGCTTTAATCACGCAGGCAGGGCTAAGGGCACAAATCATTTTTAGTAATGATGAAGATGTAGATATCTTGCCCAAGAATGGGGACAAGGGTCTAGCGATGACCTACCTGCGCGAGAAGCTAGGCATTCCGCCTGAGAAAACGCTGGTTTGTGGAGATTCAGGCAATGATATCAGCCTATTTCAGCAAAATACACTCGGTCTAATCGTCAGCAATTCTCGCTCAGAGCTGCTCGCTTGGTATCGCCTCTGTGGCGAATCTCGCCATTATCGTTCGCGTGCTCGCTTTGCCGGAGGCATTTTAGAAGCGATCGACCACTTTAAGCTCATGCCACCCAGTGAGTAAAGTAGGTGAACCAAACCCAGGTTTCTGGGCATGGCTGAATCAGAGTTGATTAGGGAGCCGCTGATTTTTATAAGAGGGTCACGCTGCGCCCCCCTCATAAAAATCGTGAATTTGTTGAGCCTTAGCGAACGCCCATCTGAACGCGCCAAAGATTGGTATAAATACCCCTTTGCTCTAGCAGATCATCATGGCTACCCTGCTCTACAAGCTTGCCCTGCTCCATCACATAGATTCGATCGGCGTTGCGAATCGTAGAGAGACGGTGAGCGATCGCAATGGTGGTTCGATCGCGGGTGATGCGCTCAAGCGATCGCTGGATAGCCGCTTCCGTTTCATTATCCACAGCAGAAGTTGCTTCATCCAAAATCAGAATGGGCGGGTTCTTTAGCACCGCTCGCGCGATCGCCAACCGCTGCCGTTGCCCACCAGAAAGCTTCTGGCCTCGTTCGCCCACGATCGTGTCATAGCCCTGAGGCAACTGATCAATAAACTCCTGCGCTTCTGCCACCTCGGCGGCAGCTACAGCCTCTGCCAAAGTTGCAGAAGGACTGCCGTAGGTGATGTTTTCTAGCACCGTACCGTGAAACAAAAACACATCCTGACTGACAAGGCCGATCGCCTGACGTAAGCTATGCAGATCAAGATCGCGCAGTTCAAGGCCATCGACCGTTATGCTGCCTGCCTGAATTTCATAAAGCCGCAGCAGCAGTTTTACCAACGTACTCTTGCCAGAACCCGTAGAGCCAACGATCGCCGTCGTTTTTCCGGCGGGAATATGGAGAGACAAATGCTCAACCACAGGCGATCGATCGCGGTAGGCAAAGGTCACGTCTTTAAACCAAATTTCTCCATGAATCGATCGCCCGTCACCCAAAAACTTTTTCCCAGAGCGAATCGCAATGGGCGTATCCAGCAAATTCATCACACGATTTGTCGATGCCATTGCCCGTTGATACTGATCCAAAGTTTCGCCCAGCCGAGTCAACGGCCACAGCAATCGTTGGATCATTACCACCAGCGTACTGTAAGTGCCCACGGCCATCGTGCCTTCAACGGCCTGTAGCCCTCCATAAACCAGCAGCGCCGTAAAGCCCACCAAAATAATCATACGAATCAGGGGGACAAACGCAGCGCTAAGGGCGATCGCTTTACGATTGCTTTGGCGATAGGCTTCGCTTTCAGTTCGGAGGCGATCGACTTCATACGCCTCTGTCACAAAGCTTTTGATCGTGACAATACCGCTCAGATTATTTGACAGGCGACCGCTTAGCAAGCTAACTTTTTCGCGCACTTCTGCATAGCGCGGTGCCAAAAGTCCCTGAAAGGCGATCGAACCCCACAAAATAAACGGCATCGGCAGCACTGCCATCCAAGCC
The DNA here is from genome assembly GCA_016208305.1 of Oscillatoriophycideae cyanobacterium NC_groundwater_1537_Pr4_S-0.65um_50_18. Classification (GTDB taxonomy): domain Bacteria; phylum Cyanobacteriota; class Cyanobacteriia; order Elainellales; family Elainellaceae; genus Drouetiella. The sequence continues at coordinate 10,125 of JACQYI010000037.1, forward strand.
ACGCTGGGGGCAATGAGGAAAAAGCCTCCTCCAACCAGCAACACGGTCGTAATCACCTGGATCACTTCGTTGGCACCAAAGTCTAGAAATCGCTCTAGCTGGTTCACATCATCATTAAGGATCGCCATCAGCCCTCCGGTGCTGCGCGCCTCAAAATATTCCAGCTCCAAATCTTGAACATGCTGATAGGCATCTAGCCTCAGGTTGTGCTGAATCTTTTGAGCCAGGTTGCGCCACAGCCGAGCATAGGCATACTCGAACAGCGACTCCAGCACCCAAATCAGAACTGTGAGAACCGCCAAAATCAGGAATTGCTGTTTGACATCGGCAACGCCAAACTTCGCCATCAAAGAGTTTTGCCGCTGCACGATCGTATCTACAGCAACCCCAATTAATACGGGGGGAGCTAGATCAAAAAATTTGTTGAGAACCGAGCAGAGCGTTGCTAACCAAAATTGCGATCGATAGGTGCGCCCATATTGCAATAGCCGCAAGAGCGGATGTCCGGGCAATCGAGCCGCCGCCTTCAAGCCCTCAGTTTTTTCTAATTTGTAATTTTCTGTAATCGCCAAACTTTCAATTCCCTGCAAATTCGCCTTGTCATCATTCTCCTAGTTCTCAGCAAACTTGTGGGAGCGATGCATGGTCAAGGCGGGCAAGGCAGCATGGGACTACAGGCTTAAAGTCAATTTTTGAGGAAGTTTTTTGAGGGAGTACAGCTCTGCCACACTCTCTCAAAATTCGTAGTTACCCAATAAAAAGGGTGGACAATGTCCACCCACACGATTCGCTATTTCTTTACTAATAGCTCTTGACAATCTATGCTGTGATTTGCTGACGTTCTGCTTCTAGTAAAGCAACTAGCTGCTGATCGCCTTTGCTCTGAGCCGCCTGCAACCGACGCTGCAAATTTTCTAACAGGTTGGCCTGATGCACCTTACCAATGTAGTGATTGGGCATCGCCGCAGGAATAGACACAGCTTTAGGAGCGTTGGCAACTTGAGGGGCGATCGTTGTCATGCCCTGAGCATCACGGTTGACGCGATAGGTAGCACCCCGATAGATCAGGTTGTAGTGCGTCGGCAACATTGTTACTTCTTGCAGCGCTTCTGGGTCAACTTCAAAGGTTGTGCCACGGTAAGTCAGTCTATAGGGGGCTTGAGCCTGTACAGAACTCACAGGGCGACCTGTGTTTCCAGCTCTAGCAGAATTGGGGTTATATTCGTAGGATTGACCGCGATAAATCAGTTTCATGGTTTCGCTTCTCCAATAAGCGCATTGATTAGAAGAGAGAGAAGCGCGTTCCTTCAGGACTTATCCTTACTTCCGTCCTGCTCAGTAACTTCTAGCAATCAGTAACTTTTGACAGGATGAACGTTCTTTTGTTCTGTATCTAAATTTACCATTTAAATAAAAGAAGTGGGTATCCCCCATCTGGGTGAAGGTTACGTTTTAAATTGGGGTATTGAGACAGAGTCATCTGTTCTTAAGGGAGTACCTTCCCGTTATTTCGCTTATAGTGCGGGCATCTTACCCCCCTATGGGTCAAGCCTCTCTGTCAAGAGAAGCAGTACGCTCATGTGATCTTTCCAAAAAATCCAAAGCCAGCCCAAAAAATCCAAAGCCAGCCCAAAAATCATAGCCAGAGCAGGCCGTGGCCATCCTAGCCTTCTGATTCGATTAAATCTCTTAGACTAGTTTGTTTATAAATCTTAAAGGCTTTTAAACCGATCTTTAGCGGCTTTGAACGCCTCATTCATCACCCCTTGGATGCGTTGAGGATCGGGTTTCTTGCCGCCCATTAAATCTCCAAAATAAACGCAGGCTCCTTCCCCAAGTGCCCAAGTGTAGGCAGCAGCCCAAGAAGCCGCAATGACGCTACCAAACCCTGGAATGAATTTGATCAGCTCTCGCCCGATCGCCTGTGCCAAAAAACCTCCAGCAATGGCGCTGACCACCCCACCCGCCTGAGAAGGAGTCAGGGTTTGCCCATAGAGTTTGCCCAATAGCCCCACCATTGAAACTTGCAGGGCAGTCAGCACTGGCATAGTAGCAAACGGCAGCGGAACAGCGGCGATCGCGGCTGCCATGACCGCAAAGGCAGAGATGTAATGCCGTCCTACATCTCGGTAGAGAGTGCCCAACTGTCCACCTACCCCTCCTTCTAAAAGCTGGTGAATGGCGCGGGCTTCGGCTTCGGGGAGTAAATCGCTTAAGGTATCTCTTAGAGCATCTAAGCCATAGAACACAGGCACATAGCCATCTTCCTCTAGGGTGAAATCGATTAAGAGGGCGCGATCGTACAGCCCCGTCAAGGCTTGCTGAAGTTCTGCGAAGGCGCGATGGACTGGCTCATAGGCAGGGGGATAGGGTGGATGGTCGGGAGTGCTAACCGGATAGACCTCATGCAAACAGGTCACGGCTAGTAGGCAAGGAATTTGAGGATACTGCTGGCGCAAATCTTGAGCAATTTGCCGCAGGCTATCGATCGCAAAGTCGTTAATCTTAACGGTCAAAATCAAAACTCTGGCTCGACTCGTTTTTTGTTCTAGATCGCCCACGAGTTCTTGAATCAGAGTTGCCGTATCCTGGTTGACGTCTCCTAAGCCAACCGTGTCTGTAAAAATCAGCAGCGGCAGATCATCAGAAGGATAAGCATAGCGCTGTGTATGCTGCGTATGAGGGCGAAATCCTTGCCCCACAATATCGGCAGAAACGCCCGTTAGCCCCCGAACGATCGAGCTTTTTCCGGTCTGTGGTTTGCCAATCAACAGGGCTTCGGTGGTGGGCAGCTCACTTCGAACTGTTTCCAGAATTTCGGCGACCTGAGCTTCGCTAACGCTAAACCACTGAACGACTTTTTGGGCAAGGCGATCGATCGGCAAGTGGCGCATCCATCCTTTGAGCTGGAGAGAGGCTAAGTCAAGGTCTTTTGGCTCAGTCATAGGGCGCACCACGCATGAATAGGCAGTTCTGATGGGCGAGCTGGGATTCGGCGCTTCCGGAGAATCTTAGGCGATTATACGAAAGTTTTGCGTAGTTCAACGGAGGGCAGCAAAGTACGCCTGCGTGATTTTGGTTAAGAATGGGGAAATCTAAGGGCAAAACCTTGGATGGGTAGCCGCGCCGACCCAGTAAACCCGGAGATCAAAACAGATGCATACGCAAGATAATCAACAAAATACGGAAATCGAAAAAATTCGGGAGCAGTTTAACTATGGCCCTTACCCAAGAGTAGCGCTAGAAGACTCTCCCAAGGAAAGATATGAAGGGCTATATTTTCACAACCTGATCACCGCCTACTATCTGCGCTATGGCAGAGTACCGGAGACAAAAGGAACGATGATTTTGGATGCGGGCTGCGGCAGTGGCTACAGTTCATTAGTGCTGGCAGAAGCGAATCCAGGAGCCAAGATCATTGGAATTGATCTCTCTGAAAAATCAGTCGAGCTGGCGCAGCAACGCCTCACTTATCACGGCTTTGATGCTGAATTTTATGCCATACCGCTCGAAGAGATTGGCAACTTGGGGCTGGAATTTGACTACATCAACTGTGATGAGGTGCTGTATCTGCTGCCCGACCCTGTCGCTGGACTCCAAGCCATGCGATCGGTTCTCAAGCCCCAGGGCTTAATTCGGACGAACCTTCATAGCTCCTACCAAAGGGCACCCTACTATCGATCGCAAGCCTTGTTTAAGCTCATGGGCTTAATGGACGACAGCCCTAAAGAGTTTGAAGAAGAAGCCGTAATTGAGACAATGAATGCGCTCAGAAACACGGCTAGACTAAGAGTTGAAACGTGGAATGGAAAATTTACGCCAGAGACGCCTCCCGAAAAAGTGAAAGAGGTTCTGGCAATGAATCACCTGTTTGTGGGCGATCGCGGCTTCACTATTCCAGAGCTGTTTGGTCTGCTAGAAGAGGCCGATCTAGAGTTCATCAGCATGACAAATTGGCGCGGCTGGAATGTCGTGGATTTGTTTGAGGATGGTGATAACTTACCTGCACTGTGGAGTATGGGTTTAGCGGCAGCTTCGATAGCCGACCAGCTCCATATTTATGAGTTAATCAACCCGATTCATCGCCTGTTAGACTTCTACTGCGGCCATCCAGGTGAGCCAGCTGTCTCGATTGATGAGTGGGACGATGCCGACTGGCCAACTGCGATCGTGCATTTGCATCCTCAGCTCCGCACTGAGGCAATGAAACAAGATTTGATTCGCTGCATCCAGCAAGCCCAGCCGTTTGAAATTAGCCGTAATGTTCCCAAACCTGCGATGGGGAAAGCGCTGTTAGATCCCACCCGAGCCGCCTGCTTGCTGCCGCTTTGGGAGGGAAAGCAGACCGTTGCTGCCATTGCCCAACGCTATCGTCAAATTCGCCCGATTGACCCAGTTACTCTAGAACCTGTTAGCGAAGAACAGGCTTTTGAGATCGTCAAAGATCTGCTGAATTTCCTCATTCAATTTCTCTATATCTTGCTGGAGCGTGCAGCGTAGAGGAGGCAAATTGAGCTGGGGCAACGGCACAGCAGCGATCGCAAAAATTACCCAAAATTATTTTGAGAGGGTGATATGAAATCTAGCAAAGGTGGGCAAGTTATATCTAGGAGTTAGAAACCCACACAATCCCGCAACTCAAGGAGACTCACCCCATGAAATCTGAATTTCAAGCCAAATTTCTTCAGCACATGCTCGGCCGCAAGAAGTCTGAAAAAGGCTTCACCCTGATTGAACTGTTGGTCGTTATCATCATCATCGGTATTCTGGCTGCGATCGCTCTGCCTTCCTTCCTCAACCAAGCTGCTAAGTCCAAGCAGTCTGAAGGCAAAACCACCATCGGTGCGGTCAACCGTGCTCAGCAAGCTTACCGGATTGAAGGTGACTCGTTCGCAGACGACATTGCAGACCTGAAGATTGGTTTCACAACCCAGGGTACGCACTACAAATATGTAGTTGACGGTGGTACTGATACTTCTTTTATCACGGCTATTGCTACCACGGATACAAGCACTTTGGCAGCTTACAAAGGCACCGTTCGTGTGGTGGGCGGTCTAACCAGATCTTATACTTGCCAAACTGTTGCTCTACCTGCTGCGGCTGCTCCTGCTGTGACAGACGATGCTACCAGCGCTGAAGCAGCTTGCGGCAGCAAAGAAGCCATCATGAAGTAGAGCAATTGCTCTAGGATTTGCTTAGCTTTAAATTAAGCATTGATTTGAGTAAGGCTGTCAGGTATTTACCTGGTAGCCTTTTCCTATTTTTGAGAGAGAGTTGAGCCGAACGGCACTGAAATAAGCCCTGAACTTAAGTTCGGGCTGAGAGCTAAAGTCAGTTGAAACTGACTAAAGTGCCGCTCAGGTCAGGGCTTTCAACCTGTTTTAACAGGTTTTAGCTTTGAGCCTGAAATTTATTTCAAGGCTCTTCAGTCCGCGCCATTCGAGTTGAGCCAAGCCCCATGACATCTGATCCCACAATTTCCTTGGATTTTGCCCACCTTGAGCCACAGAACCTGCCATCGACAGGCGAGGACTTACTGCACAGGCTGCGATCGGCATTGGCAACAGAACCCTTTGAGATGGAAGCAGGGTTGTTGAGGCAGGTTAACGATCGCCTGGAGCAGATTCTCACGCTAGGGTTTTCACTTGAGGATTTGCTGCAAATTGGTCAGAAGCTGCTCCAGGCTGCTCCCGGACAGGAGGCGACTTGGAAATTTCTAGAACTTTGTCTGCCTCATTGGTCAGAAGCACAGCTATCTGCACTATTACGACAGCTTTTAGCCGTTACCGAAGTCATTGCTCATCACGCCTCTTCTCATCCTGCCGCCCAAAAAATTGTCTCTCGCCTCGATCGTCTTTCGCTCCAGCTAGCGGCGGATGATGTCAGGGTGTTGTTCCCCATTCTCTATCGGCTTCAGCAGGGTAGTCGCTCCGATCGCCTCGAAAGTGTCGCTTTGGCCGAACGCTGTTTGCATCTGTCTACTCAGTGGAGCGATCGGATTACCGCCACCAATATTTTGCTGTTGAGCTGGCTGCAAAATGGCGGCAACTGGCAAAGAGCCGCAGAAATTTATCAAGATTACAAAGCGCTGCTGCGATCGTTCTTGCAGGCTTATGAAGCGCACCCCAAAGCTGAAAATCTGGAATCTCTCACCCAACTCCTTCCGGTGGGTGCGCTGTCTTTCTACTTTGAAGATGATCCTCAGAATAACCGACCGTTCCGCCACCAAATCGCCCAGATTGGACAAGTGCATCTGCAAGCAGAACTGAGTCAGAACGTAGAACGCTATCGGGCAGCGAATCAGGCACGATCATCCTTGCTATCCCCCTCTCGGCGCAAAGTCCCGCGCATCGGCTATCTGTCAGAATGTTTGCAACAGCATTCGGTAGGCTGGCTGGCGCGCTGGCTGCTGAAATATCACGATCGCGATCGGTTCGAGATTCATCTCTATAGCCCCCGCCCCTCTAACGATCGGATTCAAAATCAGCTGCGGCTGGATTATGGCGATCGGTTTCATGATCTGCCCGCCAGCATTGCCACCATTGCCGACAAAATCTACGACGATCAGATCGATATCTTGGTGGAGCTAGACAGCCTGACTTGCCTGGGGGGCTGTGGGGTGATGGCGCTGAAACCTGCCCCGATTCAGGTGCATTGGCTGGGATATGATGCATCCGGGATTCCCGGCGTTGATTATTTTATTGTCGATCCTTACGTAGTGCCCGAAGACGCGCAAGATTATTACTCCGAAACCCTCTGGCGCATGCCCCACAGCTACATCGCCGTAGATGGCTTTGAGACGCATCCGCCTTCGCTGCGCCGCGATCAACTTGACATCCCCGCAGATGCAATTGTCTATCTGAGTTCGCAAACGGGACTCAAGCGCAACCTAGACAACGCCAGACTGCAAATGCAGGTGATCAAAGCCGTTCCCCAGAGCTATTTTTTAATCAAAAGCTTTCAAGCCAATCCCGAATATGTGGAGTCTTTCTTTCGAGAACTGGCGGAGTCTGAAGGAGTCAGCAGGGATCGCCTGCGCTTTTTGCCCGATGTCACCTCCGAAACGCTCCACCGGGCAAATATGGCGATCGCAGATGTGGTGCTAGACACCTATCCTTACAATGGAGCCACAACAACTTTAGAAGCGCTCTGGCTGGGATTACCGATCGTGACTCGCGTTGGTCAACAGTTTGCTGCCCGAAACAGCTACACCATGATGATGAATGCAGGAATACCGGAGGGAATCTCCTGGAATGATGCTGAATATCTCGAATGGGGAATTCGTCTGGGTACAGATGCAGATCTGCGTCAGGATATAGCTTATCGGTTGAATCGATCGCGCCACACCTCGCCTCTGTGGAACGGCCAGCAGTTTGCACGGGATATGGAGAGCGCCTATCAGCAAATGTGGGAAAAATGTTAGAGGAAGAGGCTAAGCACTCTTCGACCCCCAAAAACCCCTATCTCTAGAAGAAGATGAATATGGAAGTGCGATCGCCCGCAGATGAGTACATGGCTCAGGGCAAATATGCAGAAGCCGCAGAGATCTATGAGCAGGCGATCGCTGCCGACGCTGCTAATCAGACAGACTATTGGCACTTGGGTTTAGCGATGCTGCTCCAAGGCGACGAAGCCGCAGCGCAGTTTGCCTGGATGACGCCGCTGATGGAGGCCGAGCCTGACCAAGCCGAACAATGGGTAGCTGAGCTATTGCAGATCTTGCAAGCTGCCGCCGATCATCAGGTAGCGATCGAGGCTTACGAGACGGCTTGGTTGCTGCATCAGCATATGCAGGAGTTTGATCCAGGCATAGCGCGATCGCTCGACATCATCAACCTGGGGTTAAAGGCAGAGACCTTACCCTTTGAAGAAGGATTAAAGCAGGCGATCGCGCTCTTAAACGAACCCGCATCTGTAATGCAGCCGATGGCGCTAGAGGTCTTGCAGTCGATTATTCAACAGCTATTGGCGATCCATGGCGGGCATACTCAGATTAATGAATTTCTCCTGGCATGTACTCCTCACTTTGTGGCGCAATCACAGCTAAGCAGACTTGTTCGTTTGCTGCTGGAACAGGCCGAATACAATTCCAAAATTTCTCGTCGTGCGGTTGCTGTGCAGCTTGCTAAGTTTTGCCTAAAACTAGCTCCTGACGATGATCAGGTAGTCGCTAAAATCGTGGGCTTCATGCAGGGTGGCAATGCCTCTAATATGCTTGAATCCTTGCCACTAGCGAAGCGTCTGTTACAGAAAACTTCTAGCCTGACCGAGCAAATCACCCTGACACAGCAAATTTTAGGCGGTTTGATGACAACTTGCGGATTATCTCAGGAAACCCGTGAGTACTATCAAAGCTATAAAAATTTACTTCAATCTGTTTATGATTGCGATGTTTCGCAAGCTGAAGACATTTATCTTGTCATTTCTCTGGGTATGTTTTTAAACTACTTTGAGGACACTCCTTCAACAAATCGAGTTATTCGTAATCGGATAGCGGAAGTTTGCCAAAGAGAATTACGAAATATTTTGGTTGATCAGGTCGATCGCTTCTCAAAACGTCATCTTGTTCGTAAACTTGAAACCAAGCCGCTGAAGATTGGCTACCTGTCTGACTGCTTGCGGATTCACTCGGTCGGCTGGCTAGCCCGCTGGCTGCTGCAATATCACGATCGCGATCGGTTTGAAATTCATCTTTATTCCACTCGCCAATCTGATGATCCACTCCAGCAAGCGCTGATTCACCTTTATGGCGATCGGTTTCATTCTGTCCCTTTAACAGCTAGCGAAATTGCTGACCACATTCACCAAGACGGCATTGATATTTTGGTGGAACTGGACAGCCTCACTTCTTTTACAAATTGTGCAGTCGCAGCGCTGAAACCGGCACCTGTGCAGGTTACTTGGCTAGGATATGATGCCTCTGGACTGCCCGCGATCGACTACTACCTGGCTGACTCTTATGTGCTGCCAGATTCTGCCCAATCTTACTATGCCGAGAAAATCTGGCGACTGCCCCAGACCTATATCGCTATCGATGGCTTTGAGGTGGGCACACCCAGCCTGCGCCGCGATCAGTTGGGTATTCCGGGAGATGCCGTTGTCTATCTCAGCTCTCAGAGCGGACTAAAGCGCCATCCTGATAACATTCGGCTGCAAATGAAAATTCTTAAAGCAGTGCCCGATAGCTATTTCTTGATCAAAAGCACTAATGCCGATCGGGATTTGCTTTCAGCTTTTTTCTATCAACTTGCCGATGAAGCAGGTGTAAATCGCGATCGCCTTTGTTTCTTGCCTGACGTGCCTGCCAACGAAACGCATCGCGCCAACATGGGTTTGGCCGATATCGTGCTAGATACTTATCCCTATAACGGAGCAACGACAACGCTAGAAGCCCTGTGGATGGAGATCCCGATCGTTACGCGCGTGGGTGAACAGTTTGCCGCCCGCAACAGCTACACCATGATGATGAATGCAGGCATTACGGAAGGCATCGCCTGGACAGACGAAGAGTATGTGGAGTGGGGAGTGCGCTTAGGTGAGGATGCTCTGCTCCGGAGTAACATTACTCATCGTCTGCGGCAATCTCGTCAAACCTCTCCACTTTGGAATGCGCGAGCTTTTACCCAAGAAGTCGAGCAAGCCTATACTCAAATGTGGGAACGCTATCAAGCTCTTTAAGGCTGGTTCAGGGGCTATGAAATCAGCAGCCCCACGAGATAACTACAATCGCTGACGCATTTGCTGTCGTAGACTAAGCGCATCTTTGTAGTCCGGTTGCACCTGAATCGCCCGTTCGACAGAAGCGATCGCTTCCTTAAATCGGCGCAGGCTCCAGAGTGCAGCGCCACGGTTGTTCCAGGCTTCAGCCAGATCAGGCTTTAACTGAGTTGCTCGATCGAAAGCGGCGATCGCTTCGGCAGGTTGGTCAAGTTGCAGCAGCGCCGTCCCTTTGTTGCTCCAGGCTTCAGCAAAGTCGGGTTTGATCGCGATCGCCCGTTCGTAAAGCGCCAGTGCCGCCTGATCTTGTTCCTGCTGATCTAACGCGTATCCTTTGCTCCAGAGCGCCTCTGCATAGGTTGGCTTAATTTTTAGGGCAGCATCACAGGCGCTAATCGCCTCAGTGAACTTCTCAAGTTGGTTTAGGCTGTAACAGCTGCCCCAATGAGCTTCCGACAGTTTGGGGTTGAGATCAATAGCCTGCTGATAGCGATCGACCGCTTGCTGAAATTGACTTTGCGATCGAAACCGATCGGCTTGAGATAGCAAAGGAGCCGCTTGAGCCACAGGGTTTGGGCTAGGAGAGGGGGTGCTAGGGGCGGGTGAAGGAGAAGAGGACGGCGATCGGGGAGGTGAGGTGGGGCTAGTTAGCGATTGCACAGGCGAAGAAGTCGTCCGAACGATCGTTGTCAGGATGCCCACGCCCACCGCTCCCGCCAGAGGCAACGCCCATTTCCAGAGCTGTATTTGCCGCAGTTTGGGCAGAGTCGATAGCCAAACCGTTGGATTTAGCAGAGTTGAGGGCAGGCGGGATGTGTCTGACTGGTCTGCAAACTGGCCTGCGTTTGGCGATCGCCCGCGGAGAGCCATCACCGGCTTAGTAGTGAGTTGACTCATTGGAGGAGCGGCTGGCTCTGAGGGGGGCGACATGTTGCCCCAAGGGGCTGTGGTAAGTGCATCAAGCGCTGGCTGTAAAGGCGATGGCTCTACCGGAAAAGCCGTTGCGTCTGCATTAATCTGGTGATTAGCCAGCTCCTCAACGGCTGCCAACGCCACCTCTGCTGAGGGATAGCGAGCGCGAAAGTCGTAGCGAATCATTCTATCCAAAACAGCGATGAGAGCCGAACTCACTTGCGGAGCCAAATGTTGCCACTGCATCTCATGCGTCTCAGGATCAGGCAGGAGCGATCGCGGTGGCACTCCGGTCAACGCTTGAATGGCAACCATACCCACCGCATAGATATCACTCCCAAAGGCGATGAATCACATTTTGCTGATGGACAAAGTTGAGCACGCCCAACAGATCTCGTAAAAGGGCGATCGTCTCAGCCTCTGTCCAAGGTTGAGCCGCCATCAGTTCTGGAATCAGCGGCTGCCCGACAACTAATTCCTGCGCGAGATAAAATTCTTGCTGATGCTCAAAGTGGGCCAGCAAGCGAGGAATCTGATCATGATTACCCAGTTGATACAGCACTTCGGCTTCGGTATCAAATAATCGCTTGGCAATTTGTAGGCTGGCAGTATCGGTAATTTGAGGCTGGAGCCGCTTAATCACGCAGCGAGGGTTTCCGGGTAGGTGCAGGTCTTGCGCCAGAAAAGTATGCCCGAAGCCACCGCTTCCCAGCTTTTCAATGAGCCGATACCGCCCTCCTAAAAGCACTTCTGGCGATTCTGATGGCTGCTGAGAGGAGAGAGAACGATTCACGCTGATCTGCCTATTTTACTAATGTCATAGTTTTGGAAGTGCCGCGCTCCGCGCGGCACTTCCAAAACTATTGGATTTGATTTAATCCATGATCCCAATCAATGTTGAAGCTGCCTATCCACCCTCTTCGTCCACGATCATAGTGCGAGATGAGGCAAGTGGCGAGTCCCTCTGGTCGAGACAATTTACGTTAGCAAAATGCGTCAATGAAACAGGAGGCTAAGACCAGACAAGCGCTATCCGAAGTTCCCAGAGCTACTTGATCTTGAGCGGCGCTTTAGAGTCCAGATGGGGAGAAAGCAATGTTTCGGAGAGGTCGAGTAGCGCCTCAGTCCATAGGCGGCGGTCTGGAAATTGAGTACTCAAATAGATATGCCGGACAAGGGTGAGCGTGGTGTAGGTTTGCACCGAAGCCCGAACAGATTCACCCGCAAGCTGAACAAATCTTGCCTTTAAAGCCACTTCTCGATCGCGCAAGGCAGCCGCATCGCCCAACGTTCTCAGACTTTGCTCGATCAGATGCCCTATAAAGTTACCCATATCCAGACCTGGATCGCCTGCACAATACAGATCAAAATCCAGCAGATACAGGCGAGAGCCATCTACAAGCACCTGATCGGGATAAAAATCTCGATGAATGCCCCGTAAGCGAGCGTTTGGAGTCGTACTGGCTAAACCGTGACAAGCCTGTAGCAACCGTTCCAGACGGCTTTGCCACTGGGGAAACTGTTGGGCAACCAGCGACAGGCGATCGCGTAAGATTTGTAGCTCATCGGCTAGGGTGTGGCGGCGATGGGGTGGAATAGCCGCTTGGTGCAGCTTATGCGCGGCCTCAGCAATGCGTTGAGCCAGCGCGATGCCCTGGGCTTGAGGGAGAAGCTGCGTGGCGATCGTACCGGGGACTTGTCGCTGAAGCCACATCTGCAAGTCGGGGAGGATGGCGATCGGCTCTGGCACAGAGATGTAATCTTCACTATCGGCGGCAAATCCGGCCTGCCACAACGCCTGCTGCACCCTATAGCTGCGAAAGTCTGTCCCTTTGGCTCGCACTTTGCCCAACAGGGTAAGGCTTTTAGATCCGGCTGGCGTTTCCAGCGCCAAGTCATACGCAATCAGGCAACGCCGACCGGGTTTGTGCCGCATCACCCGGATAGCACAGAGCTGAGCCGCATTCAGGCTGGAGGGCAGATGCTGGGCAAACTGCTGCTGCACTTGCAGCGGATCGATCGCCCTCACCAGACCCGGCATCTGAGCATCGGTTGCACTGTTAAAGGGATCAGTGATGGAAATCGCCAAGGGGTGTCCTCAAAAAATCGATTGTGCTGCCGGATGACACCGCAGCCTGCATGCGATAAAGCGCTGCATAGCGACCGTTGAGCCGCATCAGCTCTAGGTGCGTTCCTTGCTCTAGCACTTGCCCGTCTTCCAGATAGAGAATGAGATGCGATCGCGTCACCAGAGACAGCTCATGGGTAATCAGAAATGTCGTGCGGTTTTGCGCCAGCCGCTCTAGGGCTTCCACGATCGCCTGCTTGTTTTCAGGATCGAGTCCCGTCGTGGGTTCATCCAAAATCAGGATGGGCGTTTGCCGAATGGCAGCACGGGCGATGGCCAACCGCTGCCGCTGTCCGCCTGAGAGGGTAGCGCCTCGCTCTCCCAAAATCGTGTCATAGCCCTGGGGCAGCGCCTGAATGAAGCTATCAGCATTGGCAAGGCGAACGACTGCTTCTATCTGCTGGCAAGTGGCATGGGGCAAGCCATAGGCAATATTTTCCCAAACGGTAGCGGCAAACAGCAGGCTATCTTGCAAGACGACGCTAATTTGAGGGCGCAGCGTCTCCAGAGTGTAATCGCGAATGTCGCATCCGTCGATCAGCACACGACCGTGAGTAGCGTCATAAAGCCGCAGCAATAGGCTGATCAGCGTTGACTTGCCGCTGCCCGAAGTGCCAACGATCGCCACCTGCTGTCCGGGCTGCACCGTTAGCTCAATCCTCTTCAGCACGGGTTGATCAGGCTCATAGGCAAAGCTGACCTGCTCGAAGCGCACAGCCCCCCGCAAGACAGGAGCCGCCTTTGCGCCCGGCAGGTTTTGCACCTCAGGGATTTCGTCCAAAATGTCGAGGATGCGATCGCCCGATGCCGCTGCTTTCGCCAGCCGTCCCGTATATTTAGCAAAATTTTGCACAGGCTTGAAGGCGTTCTTCAAATAGGTGAGAAAAACCAGCACATCGCCAGGCGTAAGGGCATCGCGCAAGACCAGGCGTGAACCCTGCCAGAGGACGATCGCGGTGCCCAAGGCAATCACGACATCCACCGTGCGCTCTAGGCTAGCGGCCAGCCGCTGCGTCTTGACCGTCTCCTGCAAACTCCTACGGTTGTGATGGGCGAAAATATCGGCAAAGACATCCTGAAGGGAGAGGGTCTGCACGAGCTTGATGGCAGCCATCGACTCTGCCGCCGTAGCCGCCAATGCCCCTTCTTGCTGACGCTGGCCGATCGCAGCTTGACGAATTCGCTGGCTTAAGTGGCGCGTAGCCCAGGCAAACAGAGGCAGAGTCAGTAACGCCAGCAGAGAGAGGTCTTGATCGATCCATACCATCATCCCCAGCATCCCCAATAGAGTTAGAAGGCTGACCAGGAGCGGCAAAACGGCAGTTAGCAAAATTTCTTGCAGGCGGCTGGCATCGCTGCTAACCCGAATCATTAAGTCTCCGCTTCGGGCCTGGGTGTGATAGGAGAGCGATAGGTGCTGGAGATGGCGATAGAGCTGGTTTCGCACCTGGGTCATGACTCTGCTACCGACCAGGGCTAGCCCAAAGGCGCTCCAGTAGGCCGCTAGCGATCGCAGTGCTGTAATGGCAACCACGGCAATGGCAGATAGCGTCAACAGTACCCTTGGCTCAAGCTGTTGCAGCACTGGAAAAGCCGCCAGCTTTTGACTCGCTGAAGGCATCAGCACAAAGTCAAATACAAACTTGAGTGGCCAAGGTTCTAGCAGTTGCAGCAAGACAGTGGCCACCAGGGCAGCCCCAGATAGAAATAGCAAGATCTGCTGTTGCCGAACATAGGGAGAAAAATGGCGCAACAGCCGCCAGAGACTGGGTAGAGCCTGGGTAAGCAACGGACGCGACCTCATGGAGTGGCTCCGGCAAGCAGATTGGCAGACAGGTGAGATGCAGGCAGATGCGCCAATTGCAGCAGATGATGGACGATCGCATCCCAGGTGTAGTGCCGCATGACGGTTTGGCGTGCTGCTTGACCGAGCTGCTTGCCCCAATCGGGCGATCGCCGCACCCGTTCTAGCGCAGCAGCCAGAGCAGACGAGTCACCCGCAGGACAGAGCAATCCGGTTGTTCCATCTTCAATCAAATCGGTTAACTGTCCTATTTGGCTAGCCACAATCGGCAGTCCGGCTGCCATGTACTCATACACCTTTAACGGTGAAAAATAAAAGTCAGGTTGAGCCGGGTAGGGTGCAACCGCCACCTGCATAGACGCCAGCCATCTGGGCACCTGATCGGGGGCGATCGCTCCCGCAAAGTGAACGGCAGACTGCAATTTTCGCTGGTTCACATCGGTGACTAATTTTTCTCGCTCAGGCCCATCCCCCACGATCAAAAGCCGCGTGTCAGGATGGCGCTGATGCAGTTGGTCAAAGGCTTCAATCAATATGGGCAAGCCATGCCAAGGCTTGAGAGTGCCCACAAACCCCACCGTAAAGTAGCTCGATCGCGGAGGCAAGGCGGGTGTTGGGTTGGCCGGAAACCGCTCAGGGTTGACCCCATTGGGAATGACATAAATGGGGCGATCGCAACTGGCATTATTACTGGTACTGGCATCACTTCCAGAATTTCTACTGGTATTGTCCCAGACAAAGCTTTGCAGATAGGTTTTGACTTCTGCCGAAACCGCAATCAAACTTGTGGCAGCGCGAAAAGCTCGTCTAGCCACCCATTCTGCCCCCTTGCGATCGACCAGCCCTCTGTGTTTCACCTGTTCTTCAATCAGCGGCGCATTGACCTCTAGCAGCCCCGGAATGCCAACCGATCGCGCATACTCCATAGCGCTGAAACTCCAGAGAGAATAGCGCTCGTAAACTAAGTCAAACGAGCCAGCGAGTTCTAGCTGAAGCCGCAAATCAGGATTGGCAGCCAGCGCCACTCGCTCTCGCACTGCGCGATCGACCTTGGGAATATGGGGCAGAGGATGAACTTTGACAGAGGCTAAATCTGCTGCTGGCTCTCCCCCCAGACGGGTAGCAAACAGATCGACTTCGGCTCCCTGCCGCAGCAACGCCCGAATCACTTCCTGCACATGAATCGAGCAGCCTTTTTGCCCAAAGACCGGAACGCCTGGATCGGCACAGATGTAAGCGATTCTCATGGATAAACCTCCTGCAATGGCTTGTCTGGTGCTGGATTATCTTGTGCTGGCTTGTCTGGTGCTGAACAGTTCTGGCCTGATCTACGGACAGCGGCATAGAACAGCGATCGCAGCGCTACCGTGTTGCGGTGAATATCAAACTCCGCTTCAATTAGCTGTCGGGCTTGAGCTGCCAACACCTGCCGTAAGTCCACATCTAGCAGGAGGCGCTTGAGGGCGATCGCCAGCTTTTTGGGGTGGTGCTGAGGCACGATTAGCCCGGTTTGCTCATGCCGTATTAGCTCTGGGATTCCAGTGACATCGGTGGCGACACAGGGAGTACCTAACGCCATTGCTTCTAGCAGCACAGTGGGCAATCCATCGCGGTTGCCATCTGTGCCAATGACATAGGGCGCAGCAACCACAGTGGCCTGCTGAAATAGCCGGAAGACTTCGTTTTGCGGGCGAGGCCCGATGATCTCAACCGTAGACTGTAGGCCAAGCCGTTGAATCTGCTGCTGCAACGCTGCTTCTAGCGGCCCTGTTCCCACCAATTGACAGCTAAATTCGCACCCCTGCTGCTGAAGCAGAGCACAGGCATCAACCAAGTCGGGTAGCCCTTTTTTCTCTACAAAGCGACCTACTGAGAGAATAGTGGGAGGATGGCTATCGAGGGGCGATCGATACGGGAGTTGAGCTAAATCAAGTCCGTTATAAACGCGCTGAATCTTCTCTGGAGTATTGCTTACAGCCGCTCCATAGGTCTGCTGTAAATACCGCAGATTGTAATCACTCACCGTCACTACAGTAGCCGCATCTCTCAGCTTGCGCTGCATGTCCTGCGGCTCTACGCTGTCGTGAAAAATGTCTTTGGCATGAGCCGTAAACGTGTAGGGAACGCCGGAGAAGTGGGACGCTAGACGGGCAACGCTGGTGGCAACCGTACCGAAGTGAGCATGGAGGTGATCAAGGCTCCGAAGCCGAATTTCACGCGCTAACCAGGCCGCTTGGTAAACCGTACTGGCTGGCTCTCCTTGGGCGATCGCCAATCTGTTCCAAAATTCTGGAATAACCCGACTAGCTTCCTGTAGCTCTGCCCAAAAGTAGCTGGCTGCCGTGGGGGCAAGGCTATTGAGCGATGGGCTGACCCGTCCCTGAGTCGGTCGCTGAATGTAGGTGACAGGGGCACGCACCTGAGAAATAGTGTTTTGGAAATGCGTATCACAGGGTGGACGCAGCGCAAAAATTTCGATCTCTAGCCCTGCGGCTTCATGGGCAAGAATTTCGTTAACCACAAAGGTTTCAGAGTAGCGGGGGTAGCGTTTCAAGACATAGGCGACCCGTAGCGGCTGCAACGGCATATCTGTGGAATGCCCTTCTCTAAAATTCTTAGGAAGCATGTTGACTAGGGTAATGAGGGGTGGTCAGCATTTGCTCAACTCGCTGCGTCAAGCGGGTCAAACCGTTGAGATCAAGTCGATCGCGCACTTGAGGAGCAGCATTGGCTTGAGCCATCCAGTCTGACAAGGCAAAAGCATTCATTTGCTCTGGATGCAGTAGATCAATCAGGTTCATCTGCTGCAATCGCTTAGCCCGAATGATCTGTTCTCGTCGCGGTTTGATGCGAGGCACAATCAGCGATCGCTTTTCAAACGAAAGGATCTCGCAGGTGGTGTTGTATCCGCCCATCGCCACGACCCAGTCGGCCTGACGCAGCAGCAGCGTCGGTTCTGGCAGGTAATCCAGCACCCGTAACCGATCCGATTGAGCGGCTTGCAGTTGCTGACGCACCCGCGACGACATAAATGGCCCTGTCACAATCACGCCATTGGTGTGGGGCGGCAAGATTGCTTGGGCAAACGCCTGCGCCAAACTCGCCCCATCCTGTCCACCCCCCACTAAACAGAGCGCTAGCCGTCCCTGAGGAAGTTCCAGATCTGCAACGGCGCGAAGGCTCTCGGCATGGATATACTTCAGACGCGATCGCTGATCCAAGTATCCCAAATAGCGAAATTTTGCAGTCACATCGGCAGAAAAAGAGTGTTCCTGCGTGATGTCATACACGCTGCGATCGCCATACACCCAGACTTCATCGTAGTATTCTCGAATAGCTTCCTCATTGGCAGCATATTCCCACTCTCGCCGAACCGCAATCGGTTCATCCAAAACATCACGCAGGCCCAGAATGCATCTTGTGTGTCCCTGTTTCCGTAAGTATCTCAGGGTAGGATCAAGTTCGCGAACTGCCCCTCTGGGGACATTATCGACAATTAAGATGTCGGGCTTGAAGGCTTCCAGCGTCGTGCGAATGACTTGCGATCGCAGCGTGATCATATCTTTCAGGGAAATGTTTAACCGCCGAGACTGGTATTGTCCATTAACACTTTTGTGGAGAGCAGGCAGCGTTAAATAATCAACGCCCGGAATTGCTAAGCCGCTTGCATCCTGCATGCCGCTAATGAGCAAGGCATCTGCTGATAGAGCAGAGCTAGCCAAGGTTTGGGCGATCAGTAAGTTTCGACGCTTATGCCCTAATCCCATCGTGTCATGAGAGTAAAGTGCAATTCGCCGTTTTTGAGCAGGCTTGGTAAACAGACTAATCATCCTGTCGCAGCGCTAGTTTGCTAATCTTTATCTAGTGTCTTCAGTCTCAATGAACTGGGTGTGAGGGGCAGATGAGATTCTTCTCATGATCAGTAGATCGCTAAGCCTTCCTATTTTTTCTAAAAGCTGGATTTTGTGGCGAGTCTACATTCACAGGTCTGTTAGCAATCTGGCTTTTCGCAAGACAAACTGAAGAAATGTCTCTTGTCTAGAGATGATGTTTGCCTCTGCTTCCATGCCTGCCTGAATCTGACATTGGCGGTTGCCCTGACCCAAGACAGACTGACTCGGCTGAATCGTGACCTCATAGTAGCTAGGGCTGCCCTCATTCAAAGGAAGAGATGCCAGATTAGAGGGATTCGCAGCGATCGCATCTGGAGACACTGCCGTTACCGTTCCCTGCAAGGTACCGTAATCCGGATATGGACAGGCGCTGATTCGCAATTGAGCCATTTGCCCTGGTTTGACATTCCCTATATCCTGTAGAGCAACTCTAGCCTTCACCGTTAACGCATTGTTGCTTGGAGCAATTTCAACCAGGGTATCGCCCGATCGCACCACTTGATTGACGTTGCGTAGATTCGATCGCAGCACAATGCCGTCGCTGGTGGCGCGAATGACGCTATTTTGCAGCTCCGCTTCGGCCTGTTGCAGGGCTTGCTGATCGCGCAGCCGCTGAGCCTGGATCTCCGATCGCTGTTGGATTAGCACTTCCTGCTCTCGCTTCAGCGTCGCCAAGGTAGCGCGTCCGGTCGCGACCGCTTGGGCAATGCGGTCTTGGGCAATGGACACAGGGGCATCGCTAGGATTTACGGTGGCTTCGGCGCGGACAATCTGGGCGGCAGCAGTTCTGACGGCTGCTTGCTTCTCCTCTAACTGGAGCTGCGAAACGGCTCCAGAATCCACAAGCTGGGCATATCGCTGCATTTCGCTCTGAGCCAACTGCAAAGCGGCTTCGGCAGCAGCCACATCCGCTTGGGTCGTCACCTGTCGCTCGCCAAGCTCTCGCTGGTTGCGATCGAGTTCTGACTGAGCCACCGAAATCTCTTGGTCGATCGATCGCGCTTGGGCAGTTATCTGGGTATCTAAGAGCTGAATCTGAGCCTGCATTTGCGTCAACTGAAGCTGGCTTTGCTGCACCGTCGTGACAAGCTGATTTTTTTGCGTTTCGAGTCTGGCGCGATCGAGTTGCGCTATCACATCCCCCTGCCGCACAGTCTGGTTCTCTTTGACGGCAATGCTGGCGATCGTTCCCTCTAGCTTGGCCTGCACAATTCGGACTTCTCCGCTGGGGCGAAGAGTCGCAGGAGCCTTGACCGTAATGCTGTACTTCAGCAGCGCCGCCAGAACCAGGGCTAGCCCAACGCCACTCAAAAGAATGCCTCCCCCAATCGTCGTCCAGCGGCTCACGGGAGGCAGAAATTCATCGGCTTTAACAGGACGGAGGAAGGGCGTTGATTTCATCTTCAGCAAGGTTTCAGCAGGGTTTCAGCAGGGCAGTTTCAGGCGGTGAACTAAGGCGAGGCGGATTGTGCTTGCGCCACCAAAAAATCGAGGTGATCTCCCAGAGCCGATCGCAAATCGGTGACGGTACCTTGCCGCTTTAACTGGCCATCAGCCAAAAACACAATCCAGTCGGCTAGGGTAATCACGTTGGGACGATGGCTAATTAGAATCGTGGTTTTACCCTGACGGTGGCTCAGAAGCTGCTTCAGCAGTTGGGCTTCGCTAGACGGATCGAGTCCAGCCGTGGATTCATCCAGAATCAGAATGGGCGGATCATTCGCCAGCGCCCGAGCGATCGCCAGCCTTTGCCGCTGTCCTCCCGAAACCGTAGAGCCAAATTCACCCAAAATCGTTTGGTATTTTTCGGGGAGGCGGCTGATAAAGTCGTCGGCACCCGTTAGCTGGCAAGCCTGGACAATTTGCTCAAAAGAAAGGTGCGGATTGCCCATGCGAAAGTTTTCTAGGATCGATCGGCTCCAAAAATGGGAATCTTGCGGCACTAAAACTACCTGCTGCCGCAGACATTCCAGTGATAAATCCTGAGCGTTATACATTCCCAGTCGAATATTGCCCGACTGCGGCGGATACAGACCCGCAATCATCTTGGCTAAGGTGCTTTTACCGCAGCCCGATTTGCCAATCAGCGCAATCGTTTGCCCGCCTGGAATCTGAAGAGAGAAGTTTTTGAGTAGCTCCACACGTCCCGGATAGTGAAAATTTAGGTCTACGCACGTAATCTCAGCAGCCTGCGGCAGCGTCACCCAGGGTTTCTTATCGTCGTCCTGCGTTTCAGGCGTTGCTATAATCACTTCTTGCAGGCGGGCGTTTGCCGTTCGCACGCGAATCAAATCATCCACCAGATCGACCAGCTCATCCATCAGACCCACCACATTGCGATTCAGCGTTGTGAAGGCCAGCAGTTGACCAATGCTCAACTCCCGATTGATCACCAACAGACTCCCCATGCCGAGCAGAACAGTTCCCCCAATATCAGAAACTAATCCACTAAACGTCCCGTTAAAAATGCCAATCTGCGTTGTGCTAAACATTAAATTGGCTAAACGGCCAAAGCGACTTTGCAGTTCATCCCAAAACTGAGGCGCTGCCCCTGTCGTTTTGAGGGTAAGCGCTCCCTTAAAGGTTTCGACTAGCACCCCCTGATTCTCGGTTTCTAGCACCATTGCCCGCCGCGTCTTTTGCTGGAGAATGGGCTGAAAAATCACGGTGGATAGGGTCATGACGATCGCAGCTATCACCGCAACGATCGCCAACTTCCAGCTATAAAATACCATCAAACCTAGAGAAGCGATGGCAATAAGAATAGAGCTGGGTAAATTAACAATCACATCTGAAACCAGTCGGTTAATCTCTTCGATATCTCGCAATCGACTGACGACCTCACCGCTGCGTCGCACCTCATAATAGGTCAAGGGCAACTGCAAAATATGTTTACCAAACTCTAAGATCAGTTCTAGCTCTAGGCGTTGGGCAAAGTTGGCGATTAGGTTATCGGCCACAAGCGATAGCCCGCTTCTGACCAGATACATAATCACGATCGCAACCACAATTCCCAACAGCAAGCGGGTATCACCTTGAATTAACACCTCATCAGTTAAAACCTGAATAAAGAAGGGTGAGGCTAACGACAGCAAACCAATGATCGTCACGCACAGAACTGCTTCGAGCAAAATACTGCGATAGGGCAACAGCCGCAGAAAAAATTGCTCAATGCCGCCTATTTTGTCATCGTCCTGGGCATAGAAACGGCTAGGATCAGGCTGCACCAGCAAGATCACCCAATCTGCCCAAGCTTCAGTTAGCTCTACCTCTGAGAGATAGCGAATGCCGATCGCCGGATCGCCCACCACATAGCGATCGCCCCGTTTGCCATAAAGCACGACCCAATGATTGCCCTGCCAGTGAATCACGGCAGGCAGGGGAATATCATGGGCGCGATCGAGAATTTCAGGAGAGGCCGCAGCCGATCGCGCAAAGAATCCTAACGCCTCTGCACCGCGCCGTAATCCCAATAATGTTGTGCCAAGTTGCCCGGTGCCCACCGCTTCTCGCACTCGGTTGAGGGTAAAAGTCCGACCACAGCTTTTGGCGATCGAGGCCAAGCAAGCCGCCCCACAATCTTCTTCACTATGCTGCAAGACCAACGGATATTTCATTGATCCTTCGTATCCTTCTCAGTCAAGATTCTCATCACTCCCAGGTATTGCTAAATCTCGTTCAGTCGATCGTAAAGCCTAATGGAGGATAGATATCTTCAGAATGAGGATTGAGGTACGGCTTTTGCCAATTAAGACCCTGCTCAGTCAGTCGCTGGCGAATGGCACTCATCCGAGCTTGAGGCGAATCTGCTTCTGTCTGCCAGACCGACAAAAGCCCCTCTGCAACCAGCTTGCAGCACTTCGTGCCAAAGTCTTCAGCAGTATTTTCCTCAGGCTCTTCTGCAAGACCCAGACCCGGTGCTAGCGCCTTAGTAAACAACGGAGTCGTAGCGTGAACCTGCTCAGGGGCGATCGCGGCATAAACCTGCTGAAGCACAGGCCACACTTGCTGGGAGCGGCTGCGCTCCACCTGCAAAATGCCCGCGTCGTAGCGGCCATAGGCCACCGGATCGGAGAGTACCTTGAAGACAAACGGTAGCGCGATCGCATTGAGGCGTTGTGTCAGACTTTGCATCAGGGCGATCGCCCCTGCTGGCGTCACATTGAAATAGAGTTCGATGGCTGGAGAGTCATCAGGCACTAGTCCAGCATTCCCCACTGCGACATAAAATCCGGTTTCAATCCGGTTTTTGGGTAGACGAATGGCGACGGCATCTCCGATAGAGGGCGATCGCGTCTCTGCTGGCAGATGCCGAAGCGGGTCAATGTGAAGCGTCAATTCCTCCTTTTGCACAGCAAAAGTGCCGTTGGACTCTCGGCGCACCACCTGCCAATCGGGGTCAAAATAGCCTTCGCCACTGTTGCTACGACGGAGTTGCTCATAGAATCGGACATCTTGCCCATGCACCCTATTGTTTTCCAAAATCGGAGGGCTACTGTCCTCTTCCTGCAAGGCTTGAGCAGATTCCGGTTCGCCACCCAAGCAAATTTCGCCACTAAAGTAAATATCGTAGAGATAGTTCTGGAGCTGAGCCTTCAAATAGCGCCGCTGAAGGTCTGCGGGCAGCTTCGGGAGGCGGGAGGCGATCGCGTCTGGAGGCTCTGAGGGGCTATAGCGGGGATGGTGAATGCAGAAATTTGCCTTGACCTGAATGTGGCTCACCAAATCCTGTAGCGCTGTCAGTTGATTAAATACATCCCGATTAAAGACATCTTGCTTCAGGACATCTTGCCCCCATGAAAGGGATGGGCGATCGCAGGTTCCCGCTTGAGTCACTTCTAAGGGTGTTCTTGCTGTGTCTATAGGTGCTATGAGCTGTCTGCGCTGTGCCTTAAGCGGTAGCTGAATTTGAGAATTTAGCAGATGAGAGACTGTGATACCAAACACAGTCGGGATAGCCTGCAAAGGGCTACACAGAAGCGTTTTAGCCACTTGCAGCATACAAATTTCGATATTGCCAAAGGGTTCCTGGTAGTGAAGCTTTGTTTGAATACTTTCAATCAAGGCCAGCCCCGTAAATCGCATCACCCGCTGCAAAAAGTCAGGAAAGCGTTCTAGGATTTCTGGGAAACGCGCCAGATACGATCGCACCAAGGCAACCAGAGAAGGCTGAATCGCTTCGAGGGGAACAGAGGCCAGACGCAGCGCCAGATTTAGATCAATTCCTGCCCTAACCACAAGACTCTTCAGCCAGATTTTGAGATAGTTGGCGACCAGAGTGCCGAGGTCAGACGCCGGATCTCCCCAAAGCCATTTCTCCCAATCAATCAGCCGAATCGCAGCCTCTGATCCTGTCAAAGCCGATTGAGGGAAAGCGCGATCGGGCTGCAACAGCAGAGACTCCCATTCATGGTGCAGCAGAATATTGCTGAGCTTCAAATCATTGTGGATGAGGCAAATAGGTTCATAGACCGCATTGAGTTGACGAATAGCTTGCCCTAGGCTGTCATAGCGTTGATATAGCTCATAAAACTTGAACCCATCCGCAGATATCGCCCCAAAGCTCTCAGGAGTGAGGGTTTCAAGTTCATGCATCAAGTCGGGAACTTTTTCAATGGCTTCATCGTCTTTAACGCCGTCCTTTGCCGTCAGGAAGTCTTTATAGTCTGGGCGATCGCAACTGATACGGTGAACTTCGGCTAAAGCTGCTCCTAAAGCAGTGGCAATTGGACTGGAAAAATGACGATTTTGAGTGTAAAAATCATCGAGATCACAATAGTTTTTTAGATAGTTGAAAACAACAATAGAATGCCTTCGATCGAAATAGATGGCTTCTGGCAGCAGTGATTTGATTTGGCTCCATTCTGGGTCATGCTTAACGAGTTCATAAACCTGCCATTCATGCAAAAAATCTCCATTCGTATCGCCATCTTCATCATGCGGCTCCTGCTTGATCAGAATACTTTGGCTCTCTAAAGCTTGATCTGAAAAGTGAATGAAAAGATTGAAATTTTTGCAGATTTTTGATTCAATTTTTCCGTTATTTGGCGTGGTTTGAATAATCTTTTTTTCAATCAAATATTGAAAGACATTTTGGTTGCTCAGTAGAAACGTCATATCTGATTAAATTCTATTTTTATCTTGAGGGCTAAAGTCAGCCATTACCCTACAAACCACATCATTCTAGAGAGCCAGAGCACATTCAATATCCCGTGAGAAAGGTTAATGTTCCGCACGCGAAGCATGTGGAACATTAATCCTTAAACCAGAGCCAACTGACGGCTCACTCGTTTAGCTACGGCTGTTGCTGCGGCTACGAACCACACGCCGACGCGCCCTCCTGACTCGACGCTTCTTTTTCTTCTTAGCGCGACCACTTTGCGATCGCTTACCACCTGAAATGGCTGATTCATCTTCTTCAGATAAATCTTTCAAGAAGCTTTCTGAGCCGGAGAACAGAGATGCACCAGCCGGATACAGCTCATCTGTCAATAAACTAACCATCGTTGAAACTCCATTCTTTCAAATGAAAACCGGGGGCAGATTGATAACCAAACTTATGGATCTATCTCCATGCCTCTCCCATAATGTAGTTTCTGATTAAACAGGATTCAACCTTTATGAAAGTTTTCTCATATTTCTCTTATTTGCTTCTCACTTCAAAGCAGGAGAACCTTTCAATTGATTTAAAATCATCATCCTAAAGAACTATTTTTTGTAAAAATTTCACGATAGCCTTGCAACGTGATTGATTGCGCAACGTTCAGGCTCTCAATCGATATCCCATTCCCCTAACGGTTTCGATAACATCACTTCCTAGCTTTTTTCGCAAATAGCCAACATACACATCCACAATATTAGAACCTGGATCGTAGTCATAGCCCCACACATGATTGAGTAATTGTTCTCGACTAATCACCTGCTTGGGATGACGCAAAAACGTCTCAGCCATGATGAACTCGCGTGCAGATAAGTCCACATAGCGATCGCCAATTTGAGCCTGACGGGTGCGCAAATCTAGCATGACCTGCCCCACCTGAAGTATCCTTTCGTTTTTTCCACTGGGCTGGCCATCAGTCGCCTGGTGGTTACGCAAGCGTACACGCACGCGTGCCAGCAACTCTTCAAATCGAAACGGTTTCGTCACATAGTCATCTGCTCCCCCTTCTAGACCCGCCACCTTATCGCCAATGTCATCACGAGCCGTCAAGATGATAATCGGCAGCATCTTGCCCTGTCCGCGTAGCTGCTCTAGCACCGCCAACCCATCTTGATCGGGAAGACCCAGATCTAAGATCAGCAAATCAAACTCATGCTCCAGCGCCATCACGATCGTATCCGCAGCGCTGGTTGTCACGGCTGTCGTAAATCCATTGGCCTGTAGTCCCTTCTCCAAAAATGAAACGATACGCGGTTCATCTTCAGCAATCAAAATTCGATTCATAAAACTAGGGTTGCAGCAGCTTGTAAGAGGGTGTGAAAGGAAGAACAAGGACAAAAGTTGAACCCCGACCTAGCTCGCTTGTGACCTTAACATAACCGTGGTGGGCTTCTGCGATCGCCCGTACAATAAACAGCCCCAAACCCGCTCCTTCTGAACGGTGGCGGCCATTCGCAGCGCGAGCAAATCGCTCAAAGATTCGCTGCTGATCAGCCGCAGCAATGCCATCTCCGGTATCTCGCACCCAAAACAGCATTTGATGCCGCTTCAAGACCGAACCTAAGGTAATTACATCTCCGGGCTGGGTATGCTGAGTCGCATTTTGCGCTAAGTTGATCACCGCCTCGGTAATGCGCTGTCGATCAACGACGATTTTTCCTGTCCCTTTGCTATCTAACCGCCAATCGCGATCGGCTAAGGCTTTGGCTTTAGCGAATAGCTCATCTGTAAAAGCAGCTATATCAACCGTTTCCAACCGCAGAAAATCAGGACGCTCAGCTTTAGCCAGCAAGAGTAGATCATTGACCAGGCGACTCATGCGATCGAGTTCGTCAATCACCAGTTCCAAGGTTTCCTGCTGATCCTCAGGGTCAGACCCCATTAGCTCTAGATGTCCTCGCACAATCGTAATCGGAGTGCGTAGCTCATGGCCTGCATCATTGATAAAGTTGCGCTGGCTGTCAAACGAAGACTGAAGGCGATCCATCATTTCGTTGAATGTGATGGCAAGCTCAGCAATTTCTCCCCCCTCCTGCACAGAAATCCGTTGGCTCAAGTCAGACTCACTCACCGAGCGAACGGTTTTGATTAACAAGCGGAGCGGAGCCAGCACACGGCCTGCCGCAACCCAGGCCAATGATGAGGCCAGCAAAAAAATCGCGATCGTGACCTGAACAATGACAAAAACCGCTTCATCGACCTGATGGCGTCCCCCTGTGACCGAATATGCCACGATGAATACGCCATGATTTCCCCCTCGAATCAATGGCTCAGCCCGGTAAAGGATCGTTTCACCAGTGGCAAGGCTGATTTGGCTATGTTCGCGTTGAGTCAAGCTGGCCCAAGACTGAAGCAGCGCCTGATTTTCCCGCAGGGCAGGGGGCAGAGCAAGGGGGCTAGACTGGTATAACTTACCGTTGAGCAGCGCGATCAAAAACTCATCCTCTTCAGGAATGTTGCGCCTCAAAAATACATCAAAAATAGCGGCAATATCTCCTGCAAACCGTTCGCCTGTTTGGGGATCTCGTCCCTTGGTCAGCCTTTGAAATTCTTCAGTCTCTTGGGTTAAAGAAGCCTCAATTCGTTCTTCTAACCGAGAAAAGAGCGCTTGACGAATGATTAAAGTTGAAGCGATCGCAGAAGAAAACATGAGAATAACATACCAGAGCAAAATCTGAGTCCGCGCCTCTCCCAGAAATTCCCAGCCAGGTTTAGACTTTTTTTCCGTCATGTTGTTGTCACAGCCATAGGTCGCCTAATTCTCAATTTATCCTCTGATGGTGAGTCAGGCATAGCAAAGCTCACTCAAATAAGCCCTCTCCTAACCAAAGAAAAGGGCAGTTTGCACTCATTCATTAAGAGAACATCCAAATGGATCAGATTCAAACCTGGTTTCTCAACTCCCGCACGATCGCCTCAGCCAGGTTTCTAGACCACAGCCCATCAAAGGGACAGAGAATTTGACGGTTCTCTGGAGATAGCCACAGAAGCGCATCTTCTACGTCAGCGAAGCGATACGTTTCGTTCAGCAAGATGCAGGTGAGCAAGCGATGCACCGTAATGGCCTGTTCGTCAGTGAGAACAATCATGGCTTCGCGCCTCGGTCAGCTTTTGCCAGGATAACCAGAGCTTTATCGATATCGCGAACTTTGATGCCGCGCAGGGCAGTCAAGAGCGCTCGGATGAGGGCGACCTCATCATCAGAGAGTGTAATCATCGATTTGCCTCAACACTATTTAACTGGTGATGTATTTTGCATCATTTTGAACTACCTCAAAATACCTCACTTTCCCTACCATTGTCTAGATGCTGTTTGTAAACCTCTATGACTACTGATAAGGAGAGAGTGACGGTCTACTTACCATCAGATGTAAAAGCCCGTTTAGAAGAAATTTCTAAACGGGATAGGCGATCGTTGACAGCTACGATCGAGGTATTGCTGATTGAAGCTTTAGAGACTAGAGATAAGGGGAAAGAGTAGCGATCGCTGCTATTTTCAAGACCTCCGAGGTTTTGAAAACCTCGGAGGTCTTTGGGCGTGATTGGGAACCTTAAGAGAACTATTGCATCTAGGCTGTCTCTATGCCGCGTCGCGATCTCATCTTCCAGCCAAACCATTACTACCATCTTTACAATCGTGGTAACGATCGCCATCTCATCTTTTTTGAACGGGAAAACTATCTGCACTTTTTGCGCCTCGTGCGCCGACATTTGATTGAGCGTCTTCCCAGGTCGAACCAGAAGCTGGATTTTGCTGATAGTTTTCTCCTCGACAATCGAGTTCCTGTTTCTGTGGATCGCTCAAAGGAAGCTCGTCTTGCTGCTCCAAGATGCTGTCCCAGAGGTCTTCAGCAAGTTGGATACGTTCAGCAATGCTGAGTTGAGAAATTTCAAATTTGAGGAGGGGATGGATGCTCATTGTGATGACAGTTGCAGATTTGCCTCAATAATTTTCCCTTCCGATAGCTTAACGCGATCGTTCTTTGTTAAAACTCCCGCTTCAACCCTGTGATGATAGTCATCTGCTGTTCATAGCTTTACTTTTTTTGATAGCATTGCGTATCTTTTTTTTATTCGCAATTCATTTCAGACCCAAGGGGATGGACTCATCATCGCGGCAAACCGATATTACAGGGGAGGGCTTCGAGAGAGGCGATCGCGTTTTGTAAACGGTCTAGCCCCTCATGACCCAGAGCAATTCTCTATTTACGCTGACTCATTCGCCATTCAGAGTTCATACTCCGTACCTTAACGCGATTCACGATGCACGATATACACAAGATATTGAACTCGGTACTCAAGTTATGGGGGGTTGAGCCTTGCATAAGATCAGTTAAGTTAAAGCAACCCTTTTTAAATGATTTAATGGCATTTTTCTTTGAAGCTTTGCTAAATTTAATCAGTTTAGCTACATGCCCTCTAAATCAATTTTTAGTGCTTAACAAAATTTAGATATTTGAGTGATGTAATCTGGCAGTTTATCCAGTTATTCAGTTTACCTAAAAGCCCGGATTTACCGATTGAGACTCAATGCTTAAGCTCTGCTTTAGAAATCTTGTCTAAGGTCAGATCAGACTGATATACTCCTCGCCAGACTGATCAATCAAATTGATAAAGAGGTACACAAATTTTGATGCAACGATGCCGGAGTAAGCGTTTCAGTCAGAATAAGGGGACTTCTTTCTGATTGACAGAACCAGCTTTTTCAAAAATGCTGATACTTTCCAAAAATAAAGTAAGGTAAGCGCTAAGCCCCCTTGTTTTCGTCTATAGACTTAACTCACTGACACCTCTCCGCTCTATCATTCACCTTCGCGAAATTCATGAAAGTTCAAACTTTATTGCTGTCTGTGGCAACAACTTTAGCTACGTTTGGGTTTGGTATGGCTGCCCACGCAGACACAGTTCCTGCTCACTGCGATCTCTACGCGCCAGGCGAAGACTATGCCTCCCTTTCGAGTAACTGCACCTTTTCTCAGCGTCAGGGGTATATTGGCGTTCAACTGCAAAGCAATGGCAGTCGCTACGAATTTTCTCCTGTGGGCGATCAGCCCGGTAATTTTAGAGATCAAGACGGCAATGCTGTTTATCGCCAGAGTGGTTTAGGCGATGCTGGGCAGATTTTCCGCTTGGGCGATGGCTCAGCGCTCTATGTATATTGGGACACCAGCAATTCCTATGGCAGCACGCCAGCGCAAAGTTCAGGTCAGCGAGTCGGAACATTAATTGCCCATGAGCGTGGCTCTCAGATCAACCTGCGCAGTGAGGCAACGGTTCGTTCTCGTGCTGTTGGTTATGGGTTAGCGGGCGATCGCGTCAACATTTTGCAATGCGTGCAAGACTCTGACGCTGCTGGCAGTTCCTATAACTGGTGCCGCGTGCAGTTTGCCGAGTCTGGGGCGACAGGCTGGATTCGCAGCGACTTTATCGAATTTCCTAGCGATGGCAGTTTGTAGGGGTTTACTAAGGCGACTTTATGGATCTCCTCTAGCGTTCATCTCTGTGCCCAGTTGTTTAGATTAATCCGATCATGAATGTTCAACACACCGTTTTAGCAATGGCTCTCATGCTAGGAGTCTCAGGGTTGGCAATCCCTGCCCATGCAGGCGGGTTTGAGGCAACGCCGCTGCTGTTAGCTCAAGAGCCAAATGCGCCTGAGCGCACCTACATGACGCCTCAAAATGACGATCAAATTGCCGTCCAAATCAGCGATGGAGAGTTTTTCTTTCGAGGTATTCTCACTCGCAGCTCAGGCAATGTCTACATCGCCCATGATCGCCAAGTGCGCGTAATTTACGATCGCGAGGTCGGAAGAGTGGTGGTTATCAATATCGTCACCGGAACTGAGTTTTACAACTATCCCTACCGGGATAATCAGCGCAATACCAGTGAAGGAGCGCTATAGCAAAGCTTGGTTACTCCGTTGATTGGGATGCTTCCTGCCTTACACATTGACCATCCTCTAGGTTAAGCGTTGCCCACTCAATGCGATCCGCTGTCTGTATTTCTCATGTAAATCCAATGCCACCTCGTTTCAAGCCATTCCTAACTCTCGTTCTGGTCTTTGGGCTGGCCTTGGGAATCACCCTATCCATAGGACAACCCAGTCAGGCTCAGTTCGCATTGCCAGAAGGCTTTGGCAGCAACAGTGGGCCAGTTGGGCCTCCCAAGGACGTGGTGCGATATGGCAACATCGAAACCCTTGCCGTAGATTCTCCCTTAAGCGCGCTCACTTTATTTACCATTGCGTCTCCAACGGTTTACGATCGCACCCCGGAGACCATTGGCGATCGCCAAACTGTAGAACGGCGTGTAGAAGAAATTCGGGCAAAGCTGTTACTGTTGCTCAACCGTCCGATGGATGCAGCAACACTAATATTTGGAGTATCTCAGCTCAACAACGTTACGGTTATCAATGCCAAAGATGCTCAATATCCACGGCCATTAACTTTGTTGTCTGTGACCGAGCTAGATGCGGATTTCAATGGTCAGCCCGTAGCGCAATTGGCCGAACAATGGCGTCAAATGCTAGAGCAGGAACTCCGCGAGGGCTTGCAACGCCTACCCGACGCCCGACGGCAGGTTAACCACATTTTAGCGGGGCTATTTCTTCTCACCGCTGGCTTAGTGGCTCTAAAGTATGGCCTATCCAAGCGGCAGAAGCAGTTGCGTCGGCAAAAGAAGGTCATTCAGGCCGTAGCCCCAGAACGTAATCCAGAACATGACCCAGAACAGAACAACCTGCCACAAGCCGAAATCACTGCCTCCGGTGAGCACTTCACTCAAATGCGCGCCGCCTTTTTGCAGCGGCTCCAACAGGTCTTTAGCCTCGATCGCCAGCTTTCCATCCTGAGCTTTATTCAATGGCTATTGTTTTGGTTAATGATTTTAGCCTGGTATGGCGGATTTACCTGGATTGTTAGCGTCTCTCCCTATCTTATCCAAAATCAATTTAATTTCCTTGGCGTACCGCTGGCCCTCCTCACCATTTGGTTTTTTACGGGGTTGGCCATTCGCATTAGCCGACGTTTAATTGATCACTTTGTTCGCAATTGGGAAACCCTTGAACGGGTTGAATTCATTGATTTAGGGGATACTCAGCGTCGGCAACTCCGCAGCTCAACCATTGCCGGAGCCGCTAAGGGGCTAGTCACCCTTGTGATCGCCCTCTTTGGGCTGCTGTCGGCTTTGGGGGCATTGGGCTTGCCAACCGTTTCAGTAGTGGCGATCGGCAGTTTGGCAGGTTTGGCCATTACCTTTGGGTCGCAAAACTTGGTCAAAGATCTGGTGAATGGCTTTTTCATCTTGGCGGAAGACCAGTACGCCATTGGCGATGTGATTGACCTGGGTCAAGCCTCTGGGCTGGTCGAAAATCTCAATATGCGAGTGACCCAACTCCGCAGCGGGGGCGGAGAACTGGTGACGATTCCCAACAGCAGCATTACCCAGGTCAAAAACCTGACCCGCAACTGGTCACGGGTTAACTTCAGCATTGATGTGGACTATCAAGCTGATCCCGATCGCGCCTTAGCAGTGCTGCAAGAGGTGGCTCAGCGGCTGTATCACGACCCGTTGTGGCGCGACAAAATCATGGCGGAACCGACGGTGTTAGGCATTGATGGCGTTTCACATAGCGGCATGACCATGACCACCTTGATTCAAACCAAACCGGGACAGCAGTGGGCAGTCGGTCGAGAGTTTCGCTTGCGGGTGCGCCGGACGTTCGCAGAAAACGATATTGCCATTGGCGCACCCTGACAGGCGTATATCTGTAAATTTGCGATCGCAGATGATCTAGGTCAAGGATAATTAGCAGATTAGTAGGTGAACAAACAGATGAATCAGGAGGTGCAAATTGCAACGGAATGAAGTACTCATCAAATTACAGAAGTTAGGGAGTGATTGTTATGCAAGTTGAATTGCTATATCAGCACGCCTACACCTTGGGGCAGGTACGCCTAACGGGAGGAGAACGGGTGCGGGTAGAGGCCGCCTCAATGGTGGGCATGTCTGGCGGGATGACGCTAGAGACGACCGCGACGGGTGGGTTTCTCAAATCGCTCCAGCGATCGCTCTTGGGAGGCGAAAGCTTTTTCCAAAACATCTACACGGCACCCGCTCAAGGAGGGGATATTTTAGTCGCCCCATCTTTGCCCGGCGACCTAATGACGCTCGCGATTACCGAGCCGATGCTGGTGCAGTCAGGAGCCTATGTTGCGTCAGACATGGGCGTCGAGATCGACTCTAAGTGGGGCGGTTCAAAGTCTTTTTTTGGGACGGGAGGTGGATTTTTTATGCTGCGGGCTCAGGGGCAGGGGCAACTGATCGTGTCGTCCTATGGGGCGCTTCATCAAATCACCCTTGCGGCCGGAGAGTCTTACACCCTCGATACGGGGCATCTGGTGGCGCTGCCGGAGTCGATGCCCTTTAAAACTCGCTCCATTGGCGGCATGAAGACGTTTCTATTCAGTGGAGAAGGCATTGTGGCTGACCTCACGGGGCCGGGCAAATTTTTTATTCAAACGCGATCGCAAGACCAGTTCTTGTCGTGGTTGATTCCCAAACTGCCCAAAGCACCTAGCACCTCTAGCAACACCTGATGTGTTGGAAAAAATCACTTCGACATTTTCTGTAAACCAAGATCGTTTAGGAGACCATTATGAACATTCGACCTATCGTTTGGGCTGCCATTACAACTGTTGCATCTGTTGTTGCATCTGTGACGATTCCCTTTGCGGCCAATGCCGACACTGTTGATGCCCGATGCGACCTTTACCCGCTCGGTGAAGACCGGGCCTCTGCGGTAGTGCCCTGCACCTTTTCGCAGCGCCAGGGGTATGTCACTATTACCCTGCAAGATGGCACCACCTACGACCTTAGCCCCACTGGAAGTCAGCCAGGCAACTATCGCGACCAAAATGGTCAAGCGGCCTATCGGCAGTCTGGATTAGACGATCGCGGTCAAATTTATCGGTTAGCCGATCAGTCGATCTATGTTTATTGGGACACGGCAGGCATACCCGACTCTAGCAGCAGCAATAGCGGTGAACCCGTCACCTACACCACCGTAATTGACTACAACCACATCAACATTCAGATTACCGAAGCGGAGTTTAACTTCCGAGGCACACTGACCAAACTGCCAGGGCCAGACTATTCGGGGACGGATGGACGAGTGCGCGTTGTGCTCACCCCCAGCACAGGTCGGGTTTATGTCTTCAACGAAGTCACCGGAGATACCTTCTATGACTACACTATTGACCCGGTTTCTGTGGGGGAAGACCCCAGCACCATGTGCGACCCATCGGTAGAGCCTTGCTAGGGTTCCACCCATAAAGCGCTCGGCATTTCGCCGAGCGCTTTTGCGCTGCGGCATTGCTGCTGCCTACCTTGACCCACTGCTGCGAGATTTAACTATGACACTAGATGCCAGTGCTAGACTGCTCTATGGCTCTCCGCTGAGCCGTCCTAAATTTGCTAAATTTGCCGCGATCGCCCTAGCGGTGCTGGTGGTCATCAGCACCCGTGTGATTGTCACAAACATCTTGACGCCGCTGACCCCTGAGGCGCTGCGAGTCTTTGGGTTGGCGATGGTCTGGGGTGGATTGCTCTCAATCATTCCCCTGGCGATTTTGTGGTTTCTCGATCGCCGTGAGCCTGAATCAATCTGGCTCTACATTTTGGTGTTTTTGTGGGGGGCATTGATTGCTACCGGGATCGCCCAACCCGTTAATGCTGCCATCATCCAATGGGTCGGACAGTTTCTAACGCTGCACCCTGAAATTCAGGAGTTGCTGGGTGAGAACGCCAAAATGGCGATCGCTGCACCGTTGGCCGGGCCGATTGTGGAAGAAACCACCAAAGGCATGGGACTGCTGCTGGTGTTTTGGCTGCTGCGATCGGAGTTTGACAGCGTTCGCGATGGCTTTATCTATGGGGCACTGGTCGGGCTAGGGTTCAACTTTTTAGAAGCGCCTTTCTATGTGGCCAAGGTCTTTTCTGAGACGGGGGTTGCGCCCTGGGGCGGACAATTGGCGATGCGCCACTCTCTGCTGGGGTTAGGCGGACACGCGCTCTACACCGGCATGTTTGGGTTAGGGCTAGGGCTGGCGCGGCAAACGGCACGCGCCTGGTTGCGCTATGCCGCCCCCGTTGGCGGCTGGCTGCTGGCCTTTTTGGCTCACTTTGTGAATAACGGCATCGGCCTCATGATTACCCTGCTGATTGTGTTGGGGGGAGGTAAGGTGACCCCGACCTCTAAAGGAATTGTGCTGATTGACCCGCCGCTGTGGGTGGGTCTACTCCAAGGCAGTCTGCAAAACCTGATCTTGCTCTTTCCCTTTGTGGCGATCGCCGTTGTCATGATTTGGCAGAGCGGCATCTGGGAACGGCAGGTGATTCGCGATGAACTGGCGGATGAACGAGAACCCGTCATTACGCCCGATGAGTATGAGCAGGTCAAGGGCGATCGCCTCTTCAAAACGCGCCACATCCCCGAATACAGTCGCCGCACCGCTCTGGCCATTGTCAAAGCCCAGAATGAGCTGGCCTTCCGCAAATGGCGGGTCAAACAGGCCGGGGGCGTGCCCGACACTGACCCGCTGGTTGAGTCTTGGCGAGATGAACTGGTGCGCTTGCGCCGCTCAAACTCCCCGGTTGCCGCTTAGAGGCTGATTGCTTTAGCGGCTGTTTTGTTTCATTTCACGTAGGACTACTTTTTTATGAAATACTCCATTGCTCAGGTTTTTGGGGTTACGGCACTCACGGCAGTCGCAGTGGTCACAGCGCACCCGGCGATCGCCACTCCCCCCACCAGCCCCGCCTGGGAATCTACCGACTGCTCTACCTTTGGCCTGAACGCGCTGCAGAGCGCCATGTCTGACTGTGGCTATGTCACCGTGCCCGAGCGCCACAGCCAGCCCGATGGGCCGACCATTCAGGTGGCGGTCGTCCGTACCCGCAGCCTGGGCGAGAACCCTGCCCCCGACCCCTTGTTTGTGGAAAATGGTGGCCCTGGCAGCACTACCATTAAAACCTTTGCGGTCGATATATTACCCAACTTTCCGGTGTTGCCCGGCTTGCTGCAAGAGCGCGATCTCGTGTTTGTCGATCAGCGCGGCACTGGGCATTCACGCCCCTTCTTTAACTGCCCCGAGAAAACCGAGCACAATCTGGCGGTGGCTCGCGACGAGATCGCCCCGACCGATACCCAGTGGATGGTGGCCTGCCGCGATCGCAGCCTTGCCGACGGCATTAACCCCAACGCCTTCAATACCATCGAAAATGCCGCCGATATCTATGCGGTGGCTGAAGCCCTGGGCTACGACCAGTTTAATTACTACGGGGTGTCCTATGGCACGCTGCTGGGGCAGTACGTGCTAGAGCAGGCAGAGGCCCACACCGCCCAGCTCCGCAGTGCGATCATCGACGGGGTGGTGACGACGAATATCGACTTTAACCTGGCCGCCACCTACACCTTGAGCGGGGCACTGCGCAACCTGTTTGCCGCTTGTGCCGCCGATGCCCAGTGTAATCAGACCTACCCCAATCTGGAAACGGTCTTTCTGAACCTGCTGGCTCGTCTAGAGCAAACCCCTGTGCCGCTGACGCTCAAAGTCCCCGACACCCAGGAAACCCTTGAAACCACGCTAGACCGAGACGAATTCTTGCTGTTTTTTGAACCCTATATGGCCGGCAGTGGTAATGCCTCAGCCCTGCCCAAGCGAATTTACCAAGCCGCTGAGGGGGATTTTAGCTGGGCCGTGTCCAACCTCTCGGAGTATCTCCGGGAAGATGGTGATGCCAAAGGCATGTATCACACGGTGCTCTGTTCGCGGGTCGACTCCGTGGTGGTGGAGCCGTCTACCGTGTTTCCCGCCCCCTATGAGCAGCTGATCGCGATCGGGGAGGGTGAGAGTGCTTCCACCGAGCGCTTCTGCGAGCTGCTTCAGGTTGAGCGAGAGCCGGTCTACGCCTATGACAACCCCGATATTCCCGTCTTAGTTCTCAATGGGGGCTACGACCCGGTCACGCCCCAACTCTACGGAGAGACCGTCGCCCGCAATTTCCAGAATGCCTATGTCTACACCTTCCCCGGTGTGGGTCACGGCTCGATGTTTGCACCACCGGGCACCCCAGCGGCGACCTGCGTGGAAGCGATCGCCCTTGATTTTCTTGCCGATCCCAACCAGGCACCCGAGAGTAGCTGCCTGAGCGAGGTCAAGCCCAGGTTTGAGTACGAGTAGCCAGTCATCCTACCTTTCCTACATCCAGCCCCTATGAAATTTCTTCGTCGCATTCTACCGTTGGCTCTGGCCGTGATCGCTCTCGTCCTAGCCACCCACGCCATCGCCGTCGCCCCGCCCCCGGAAGGCGCCGCCCGCGCCTATCCCACCGAGTTTCCCCTCTCTGAGCCTGACTACACCAGCAAGCGGCTGCGCGACTTCAGCCCATTTACCGAGGCACTGGCACAGCTTTCGACCGAGCGGCGCAATACCTTAGACAAGCTCCTGCTAGAGGCCACGATTCCCGACATGCAGAAGCTAATGGCCAGCGGCGACCTCACCTCTGAAGATCTGGTGGTTTACTATCTTGATCGCATTCAGCGCTACGACGTCAACCAGCTCAACTCGGTGATGGAGCTGAATCCTGAAGCGTTGACCATTGCCCGCAATCTCGATGCCGAACGAGCCGAGGGCAACCTGTGGGGCGCGATGCACGGAATCCCGGTGTTGGTCAAAGACAACATCACCACGGGCGACCAGATGCATACCACCGCTGGAGCCTATGCCCTGAAAGATTGGCGGGGCGATCGCGATGCCCAACTGGTGAAAAACCTGCGCAACGCTGGAGCCGTGATTCTCGGCAAGGCCAACCTGTCAGAGTGGGCGAACTATGTAGACCCCGCCATGCCCAGCGGCTTTAGCGTCCTGGGCGGGCAAACCCGCCACCCCTACGGCCCCTTTGATCCGCTCGGCTCTAGCTCTGGCTCTGCGGTGTCGGTGGCGGCCAACCTTACCGCCGTCAGTGTCGGCAGCGAAACCCAGGGTTCCATCCTCAGCCCAGCGGCCACCAATGACCTCGTTGGGCTGAAACCCACCCACGGACTGGTCAGCGGTGACTACGTGATTCCCCTAGTGGACTGGATGGATGTGCCGGGGCCAATGGGCCGCACCGTCACCGATGTGGCCACTCTGCTCAGCGCTCTCACCCACACCGACGAAGGAGCCGAAGAAAGCCCTGACCCCGCCGTGGCGAGGCTGCAAAGCGAAGACTTTACCCGGTTTCTGGATGTAGATCAGGCCAAGCAACGGCGGGTCGGCGTAGTGGTCATCCCAGAGGCGGCGATCGCCGAAATTGAAGCCGCCCTCGCCAACCCACCCGCAGACATGACACCAGAAATTCGGGCGGTCTTGCCGATCCTCCTGAGCCGATACAAAAAGGCCAGTCAAACCGCCAATGCGGCGATCGCTGCCCTCACCCAGCAGGGCATTACCGTCGTTGAGTTGGATAACAAAACTGTGCCACCCACACCGGATGCCAACGCGGCGCTGCCTCCCGGCTTCAAAGCCTCCCTCAACGCCTTTCTGCCCACCCTGCCCAACCCGCCCGTCGCCGCCCTGATCAATGTGGTGTCCTTTAACAACGCCGACCCTGCCAACCGCGTTCCCTACGGGCAAGACCATCTCACCGCCGCCCAGCGCAGCGACAGCCCCTCTGCCGCCTACACCACCCTGCGCGACACCCACCAAGCCACCGCCCGCGCGGGTCTTGATCAACTCTTTGCCGAAGCAGGGATTGATGTCCTGATTGCCGACACCCAGATCTATGCCCCTGCCGGATATCCGGCGCTGACTGTCCCTATCGGCTTCGCAGCCAATGGCGAACCCTTGGGCACAACCCTGATCGGCAAGGCTCTAGGCGAACCCGATCTGCTAGCGGTGGGCTATGCGATCGAGCAGGCTACCCAGGCTCGTCAGGCTCCGGATTTGACTAAAACCCTGGTCACCTTCACAGACCTTCACCATGCAGTAGCCAAGGTGCAATAGAAGCTTCCCGCCCACCCTCTCTTCTCCCTGCCCCAGCATGAACCGCCTAACGGTACCTTTGTGGAGCTTT
Organism: Oscillatoriophycideae cyanobacterium NC_groundwater_1537_Pr4_S-0.65um_50_18; assembly: GCA_016208305.1. Classification (GTDB taxonomy): domain Bacteria; phylum Cyanobacteriota; class Cyanobacteriia; order Elainellales; family Elainellaceae; genus Drouetiella. The sequence goes on from JACQYI010000037.1 coordinate 48,857, forward strand.
CGGGCAGGAGTGAGGGGGCGATCGCTTGGATTCACAGTAACTTGATGCCTTCGTTCATGCGTGATTGAACTGCGGGATACGAAAATGCTGCACTAGCCCAGTAGCCAAACAATATCGTGAAGGCACGATCGCTATGAATCATCCTGCTAAAGCCGACTTCAAAGCCCGCAACCTGATTCTGGATTATGCGCTGGGTGCGACGATCGTTACCCTGTTGCCCATTCCAAACATTGGAGGATGGCAAGCGATCGCCCTGGTGCTGCTCAACATTTTGCTGGTGATTGGCATTGCCCGCCTCTGGCAGTTTCACAAGGGAGGCAATCTCTTAGTCGGGATTGGCGTTCTGTTTGGCATCGCTGGCGCAATTTTGATGGGGTTCCTGGTTTGGCTGTTGATGATGGCAGTGGGAGTCGTTGTGCCTCTAATGGGGGCATTAGCACCTGGAATGTTTGCCTTCTGTTACTTCTGGGGCATGGGGCAAGCGGTCAATCATTTCTATATGAGTCAATTACCCTTCCCCCCAGGCCGTTCTCCTTCCGGTGAGCAAAATGAGATTTAACCGCCGATTTTTACTCTGGTCTGGATTAGGCACCACGATCGCGGCAGTCTTTGGGCGCGAACAGTTGCAGCAGCAAGCTTTGCGAACCGAGCAGGCTAAACTTCGGCAACTGTATGATCCCACTCAACTGGTTCAATCTGCCTTTAGCGCTGACCTGACTTCCATGAAAGACTTGGTCGCCGTGCAACAGAGTGCCAAGCTGCGATCGCCGACCATTCCCTATAACCGCGAGTGGTCTAAGTTGTTGATTACTGGCAGCAAGCTCTGTACCCAGCAATATCTCAAGGGTAAATTTGAAGCGAATTATGACGGCAGTATTTCTACCTTACCCCTCTATACAAAGGGCTTTACATCTTTTCAACAACTTACATCCTTTAAAGCTGCCGAACGTGTGGAAGAGGGGATTGCCTTTGAAGTGCCGTTGACAGCGTTAGCAAACCCTCCTGACACCCTGAATGAACTGGGCGATCGCGTCAACCAAACAAAAGAGGTGATTCAGAATCAAGTCAAACAGGTAGTGAACTTGAAACAACAAATCTCGGTTTACTACGGGTTTGTGTTGACTTCTCCCAAGATGAATATCCTGATGTTCCGAGGAACTCAGCGGCAACTGGAATGGTTGGAAAATATCCTGGCGATTCAAGAAGACTACGCTCATCCCGTTAAGGGAACTGCGATCGGTAAAGTGCACTCCGGCATTTATGACTTTTACCACACGCATTTAGCAGAAGCCGTCAAAGCAGCAGTTCAATCCTTAGATCCTAAGAAACCCTTGGTGATCTCTGGACACAGTTTAGGAGCGGCTCTGGCGACCTTTGCTGCCCTTGATCTAGCCCTGATTTTGCCAGAGTTTCAATCCGGTATCCAGGTTTACACTTACGCGGGTCCTCGGTTGGGCAACAAAGCGTTTGTGGAAGCCCACAGCCAGTTACTTCCCAATCACTATCGCATCACCAATCTGGCAGACATGATTCCCATGCTGCCCCTGAGCAAACTTCTCACGGATGACTTTGTGCATGTGGGTGAGTCATGGTCGTTTCTCTCCCAACAGGGCGACATTATGCCCAATCATTTTGTGGAAACCTATCGCCAAGCCATTGAGCAAGGAGCAGAAACCCGGTCAGATAAGGGATTTGATAATTTACGAGTCCGTTTGTCGTAGAAAGCTGGATTGGATATCGGCATTTCCCAGCAAACCTACGCCCTGGAATTATCCAACCATTCCAATGAACCGCTAGATGGAACGGGCGATCGAGATTCCCATTTATTCACTCATTCATTCACTCATTCATTCACCCATGAACCTGCTGCATCGTACAGCTTACCTATCTCTCTTTACCATGGCCCTCTGCCTGACCACCCAGGCCCGTGCCGCGGTTCAGGCTCGCTACCCCCTCACCGTCATCCCCTGCCCCACGATCTTGCCACCCAACGAAATTGAGGGCAAAACCATTACCTGCGGCATGCTCGCTGTGCCGGAAAACTATGCCGACCCCAATGGTCGCCAGATCGACCTCACCTATGCCGTGCTGCACAGTCGCAGCCTTTCCCCCGCCCCCGACCCGATTATGGATCTGCGCGGCGGACCAGGGGGCAGCCTCATCGAATCGAAGTCGATGGAAAGACGGGCAGCACTCTACGAATCCCTGCGCCAAAACCGCGACATCATTTTGCTGGATCAGCGGGGGGCCCAGTTCTCCAATCGGTTGGGCTGTGCTCCGGTGGCGCTGCTTATCTCTGGCATGTTGCTTGACCCTGCTAGCCCCAATGCGGGGTTGCTGGATTCTGTGGTGCAGCAGCTGCGATCGCGCTTTCCCGAGTTTGCCGACAGCGCTTTGCCAGGCTACGCCATGCAAGCCCTATGCGCCCGTGTGCTAGAAAACCACGGCAACGATTTGAGCCACTACAACACCCCCAACAATGCTCAGGATGTGGTGAACCTGACTGCCGCCCTGGGCTACGACCAGTTCAATCTCTACGGCATTTCCTACGGCACCTACCTGGCGCAGCGGATTATGATTAACCACCCCGAGCGGGTGCGCAGCGTCGTCCTCGACTCCACGGTGCCGATGCAGGTCAACATGCCTGCATTAGACATTCGCTCCAAGGAGGTCAGCTTTCTTAACCTGGTGGCCGACTGCGAAGCTGATGCTGCCTGCGCCGCCGCCTACCCCAACCTGACAGGGCGCACCCAGGCTCTGCTAACCAAGCTGGATGAAACCCCGATTCCCCTGGCCGAACCTACCACCCCAGAGGGAGAATCTACCCCGATCGAGCGTGTCACCTCGGCAGATTTTGCCAACTTGATCGATGCGATGAACCATCGTCCCAGCCAGATTGCCCCCTACCTGCCGCTGATTGTCCATGAGCTAGAGCAGGGCAAAACCACAACCTTTGTAGGGGTTGTCACCGGGACTCTAGGAACCAGCGAACCGACTTCGCCCCCCCTGGAACCCTCGCCCGATTTCTATCGCCTGCAAGCCAGCGACTTTGAAGCTAAAGCTGAAGACATTTTGCGAGCCAGAGCTGCCGCCGCTGAAACCAGCCGCCCTGCCAGTCGGTGGGTGCAGCAGGTGCAAGCCGCCGCCGAGACCCTACCCGAAGCGGAGAAAGCCTTGCTGCTGGCTAATTTGTATGGGGTTGGTTACTTAGATACCCCGCGCAACCGGGAGACCTTGCTCACCTTTGTGGCGGAAGAATTTGAGGGTGACACCGCCAACCGCCTCACCGCTGCCCTCAATGCCATGTCTGACATCGAAGTGCGCCATGTATACGACGTGGTGTCTGCCCTCACCGACTCCATTTTACCCTTCGATCAACCCGTGACTTGGGGGATGATCCGCACCTTCCACTGCCGCGAAGAGGCACCTGACCTGGAGCAAGCCCAGGCCGTCTATAAGGCCATGCTCATGCCCCAACTCGGGGTTCGTGGGATGGCAAGCGCCCAGGAACTGCACGACGTCTGCTCCTTTTGGCCCGTGGAACGCGCTCCCGCCAGCGAACATGTCCCGACGAGTAGCATCATCCCCACCCTGGTGCTGCAAGGCCGCTACGACACCCAGACCCACAGCGAATCAGCCGTGCAGGTGATGGAGGGGCTGCGTAACGGCACCTGGGTGGAGTTTTCCAGTGCGGGCCATGCGGCGATCGCATACTCCCAGTGCGCGAAAGATATCGGCGTTGCCTTTGTGAATAACCCGGAGCGCACCCCCGATACGAGCTGCACCGCTGACCTGTTCCCAGAGTTTGTGCTGCCGCCTGCGGAGTAGTCGCGAAATTCACCCCAACCCTATCTACTATCTCGTCGTATTGAGGAGTCCCCCCAAATGACATTGCCCTCTCCTACACGGCACTCGCAGTTAGACCGGCGATCGCTGGCACTCTTTTTTGTTCTCACCATTTGCATCTCTTTGATTGCTTACATCCCTCTTGTCCAGAGTGGTTCGCTGGATGCCTTGGGCGGCAGAGCCCTTGATCTGTTGATGTGGGCACCTGGCACTGCCGCCGTGATCACGACATTGATGATGTTTCGATCGGTGGCCCCACTCGGACTGCTGGGTAACAAGAAGACCTGGGTGTGGTTGGCCGTTTGCCTGTTGCTGCCCATTGCCTACACCCTGCTGTTCTACCTGCCCCTTGCGGGTTTAGGTCTGGTCAGCCTTGGCACCACAAACCTCAATGCAACGTTTTTCGTCTACGGTCTCTTGGTGGCGTCGTTGCCCTTGGCGCTCGGAGAAGAACTCGGATGGCGAGGCTTTGCGGCTCCCGTAATCGGGCGTGTCATGGGCTTTAAGGTAGGGCAAGCCGTTCTTGGTTTCATCTGGTTCCTTTATCACTTGCCCCCGTTGCTCCTCACCGACTACGGCGATAGCCCCCATCCGCTCTTTGGGAATTTTGCCTTCCTGGTGTCAGTCGTTGCACTCAGCTACTTTCTGGCAATGGTGCGCCAACGGACGGATAGCGTTTGGCCCTGTGCCCTATTTCATGCGAGCCATAACTTGTTCTTCTCCCATCTGTTTGACCCGATGGTGTTCAAGCAGGATGTCGCTACGTGGTTCGTAGGAGAACAAGGCATATTGCTGGCGATCGCGATGGTCGCCCTGGGAATCTACGGGCTTCGAACCTCCCAAAAGCCTGCAACCGAACTCGTCGTCCAGGGATAAGTCGATGAAGTTGGGCGATCGTCCTGGTCTGCAATCGAGCCAGCGCCCTTCTGCTATCCTCGCTGCCATTTCTGGTTACAGCCATCGTCAAATTCGCGAAATAGCCTTGCCTTGTTGCCTGTAAGTGACCTGAACCCGTAAACCTTCCTAACTGGAGATTATCAATGGATACACAAACCGATTTAAAGAGAGACTCACGAACCGAGTCAAACATCCGTCTGTTACTGCGCATCCTGCGTAACCCGCTCGTCAGCATACTGGCGCTCTACTACGCTCTGTACTACGTGAATGCAGCAGGCCTTTATTACACGGCGGTAGCGAATGCTGACACAGGTCTGGTGCAATCCCTCGTTAGTGGTGCATCGACTGTCGCGAACTTGCTGCTCGTGTATTTGACCTTCGCCTATTTCGTGGAACGCCGACCGGTCACAGAACTGGCCCTGCCCCGCATGGGTCGCGAACTCGGCTTCGGCCTCTTGCTTGGCTTCGGCCTAATAACCGCCTGCGTTTTGATCGCGATGGCCCTCGGCATCTACCGCATCGATGGCTTCGACAGTTGGCAAAACATGTTGCCAACCGGGATTGCGCTGTCGTTACCCGTTTACGAGGAGCTGGCGTTCCGTGGCGTGGTGTTTCGCATTCTTGAAGGAATGTTTGGCAGTTGGGTAGCGCTGGTTCTCTCATCCCTGGTGTTCGGCGGCGTGCATATGGTGAACGGTGGTGAATCCCTCGCAGGCGTCGCGTCCATCGCCTTCGTGCTTGGCCCGATGCTGGTCGCGCCCTTTTTGATCACCCGCCGCCTGTGGCTGGGTATCGGCCTTCACGCCGCCTGGAACTACACGATGGGCAAGATTTACGCCATCAACGTGTCTGGTACACCCTCGCCGGGACTGTTCAAGGCCACCTTCGCAGGCCCGGAATTGCTCACCGGCGGCAACGCTGGCATGGAGGGCTCGTTGATCTGCATCCTAGTGGCGCTCACCTTCACCGTGGTCATGCTGGTTCTGGCGGCGCGGCGCGGCAACATCGTGCCACCCTCCTGGACGCGCAAGCACTGAGCCATAGTTCGGAATGGATGGTCGCTTTAGTCGGTTGGGGTTCGCGCCCCAACTCAGCCTTTGCAAGACATCTGGCTGATCCCCTTCGCCCCTCTTTGGAGTCATTCACGTTCAATGAAATCATCCATTAAGAAAACCATTGCCTTTTTCTGTGCCGGATTAATCCTCGCGTTTTGTGGCACCACTCTGGTCTCCGCGCAGCAATCCTCGCCCGGTGCGATCGCCCAAATTCCCAGCGGTGGATCGTGGGAAATTCAGCACACCCCAGCGTCGTCAACACTGTACATGCCTCGCTTTGTCCGGCAAGCTTACGATAAGCAAACCCGCAGCCCCGACGGTAGACCCGGAAAAAACTACTGGCAGAATCGATCTACTTACAAGATGAGCATCACCGTAACGCCACCCGATCGCACGGTATCTGCCACCGAAGACATTACCTACTTCAACAATAGCCCGGACACACTTTCTGACATTCCGTTTCGGCTCTATATGGATGCCCATAGACCGGAAGCGATGCGGGAAATAGCCGTTGAAGAGACATTTTTGACCTCTGGAATTCAGGTTGATGAGTTCCGCATCAATGGTCAGGTGAAAGCGTGGAACGATCCGAACAATCCCAATGCTGCAATTAACACGCCAGGAAGTACCCTGCACATGATTCGGCTGGAACAGCCCTTGCCACCCGGTGGGTCAATCACCTTTTCGATCCGGTGGCGCTACGACATCACCGTACAAGGGGGTTGGAAGAAAGGAGAGATCGACCAAACCACCTTCTTCCTGGCTTATTTTTTCCCGCGAGTGCATCCCTACAACGATACCAGCGGTATGGATATGACTCCTTTTACCCTGGGGCGTGAGTTTCACAATGATTTTGGCGACTACACCTTTGAGGTCAACGTACCCAAAAACTTTGTGGTGTGGGCGACAGGAGATTTGCAGAATCCGCAGGAAGTCCTCCAGCCTACCTATGCCCAGCACCTGCAAGAGAGCTTCACGAGCGATCGCGTGATCACTATTTCCCAACCCGCAGAACTGCAACAGGGGCGAGTCACGGCTCAGAGTGATACCGTCACCTGGAAATGGCAGGCCAACAACGTGGAAGACATCGCCATTGCCTTGAGCAACCACTACATTTGGGATGCAGGCAGCGTTGTGGTCGATCCGGCAACGAACCGTCGAGCCAGCGTGCAGTCTGCCTATACCGAGGCCGCGAAAGACTTTACCCGCATGGTCGAGTTTGGCAAACGAACCCTCGCCTGGGCTTCGACCCAATATCCAGGAGTGCCCTACCCTTACAGCAAGGCCAGCATTATCCTCGGTGGCACTAAAGGGGCCGATGAGGAGTATCCCATGATGGTAAACGACTCATCCCATTTGAATGAGGACGGTAGTCCGAATTATACGATGACGCGCTTCGTCGCGTCCCATGAACTGCTGCACTCCTGGTTCCCGTTTTACATGGGCATCAATGAAAAGCGCTATCCCTTTATGGACGAAGGGTGGACAACGGCCTTTGAGCACCTGCTCGCCAAAGAGGATATGGGAGAAGAACCGGCGATCGCCTTCTTTAAGGCTTTTAGGGTAGCGCCCTGGTCAATCCCAGGATGGGTCACTGATCTTCCCATCATCACACCCCACGATACGCTGTTTGGGGCAGGCAGTGTTGCTTTCGGCCTCAATCCCTACGGCAAGGCAGCGCTAGGATATTTAGCCCTAAAAGACCTGATGGGCGATGTCGCGTTTAAAGCAGCGCTGCACGAATTTATGGCTCGCTGGAATGGCAAACATCCCCTGCCCTGGGATATGTTCAACACCTTCAACGATGCCTCAGGTCAGGACTATAACTGGTTTTTCAACAACTGGTTCTTTAGCTACAACTACCTGGATTTGGCGGTTAAGAGCGTACAGCCAACCCAGCACGGATACAGCCTGCAAGTGGAGAACCTGGGCGGCATGGCGATGCCGTTTGATGTCCAGGTCGTCTATGCCGATGGCTCCCAAGCCAGCTTCCGGCAAAGTCCGCGAATTTGGAAAGATAGCCCGCAGATGGCAACCATCCAAATCAGCACTACTCAAACCCTGAAGTCGTTAACCCTGGATGGCGGCATCTTTATGGACTTAAACCCCGCTGATAACGCCTGGGAAGCCTCTTCAAGCTAAGGCAGCAGCATTTCCCACAGTACATCTGCGAGTAGCAAATCATCCGATCCCCCTAAATCCCCCTTAAAAAGGGGGACTTTGAAGCTTCCCCTTAAACCTCCCTTAAAAAGAGGGACTTTGAAACCAGTCCCCCCCCTTAAAAAGGGGGGTTAGGGGGGATCTCCCAGTGTTAAACACGGCAGACCCTCCGTTTTCAAACATTCTCTAAAGTCCGTCAACGGTTTTAACTGGAGAACATCAATGGATACCCAAACGGATACCCGAACCGATTCAGAACCCGCGCTGTTCCTGCGCGTCCTGCGCTTCCCGCTCACCCGCCTGCTGCTGTTCATCTTTGGTCTGCTCTACGTTTATGTGTCGGGCGCACAGTTCCTGGGACTCTTCCCCAACCCAATGCCCCGTCTGGCCGCGAGCATAGTGGTCGCCGCGAACCTGCTGTTTATGTACGTGAGCATCGTGTATTTGGTGGAACGTCGATCGGTCAGCGAACTAGCGCTGCCCCGCAGGGGTCGCGAACTCGGCATCGGCCTGTTGCTTGGCTTCGGCCTTTACACCACCTGCGTTGTGATGGCGATCGCCCTCGGACTCTACCGCATTGAAGGGTTCAACGGCTGGCAGGTGGTGCTGCCGTCACTGTGGCTTATACCACTAGCCCCTGTCTTCGAGGAACTGCTGTTTCGCGGCGTGGTGTTTCGCATCCTTGAGGAAGTGTTTGGCGGCTGGCTGGCCCTGATTCTCTCATCCGTGGGGTTCGGCCTCATGCACATGGGGAACCCAGGTGAGACCTTCGATGGCATCGCGGCGATCGCCATCGTGTTCGGCCCGATGCTGGCTGCGTCCTATATGCTCACTCGCCGCCTATGGCTGGGCATCGGTCTCCACGGAGCCTGGAACACCACAATGAGCCTGATTTTCTCCGGTGCCGTATCCGGTAATGGAACTCCGCATGGTCTGTTCAAAACCACCTTTCAAGGACCGGAACTGCTCACCGGCGGCAACGCGGGTATGGAGGGTTCGCTGATCGCCGTCTTGGTGGCTGCCATAGCCACTGTGCTCATGCTGATCCCGGTGATTCGGCGCAGCAACATCGTGCCACCGGCCTGGAAGCGCAAAGCCCCAGCCTGAGTCCGGCATGGGTGTCGCGTCCCGGCGCCGATGTCAGCCCTGTTTTTGAGTCTAAGTAATGCCTACCATTCTGAATCTTGAGGTATCTATGTCGCTGACTGATTCTGCCCATGTTCTCTATGGCTCACCGTTGAGTCGCCCTAAAGTTGCTAAATTTGCTGCGATTGTGCTCAAGGGCGATCGCATCTTCCGCTCTCGCCGCATTCCTGATTACGATCGCAAAACCGCCGCTGCAATTATCCGAGCGCAAAACGAACTGGCGTTTCGCAAATGGCGTGTTGAATATCTGGGGCAATCCTCAGATAATGATAAGCTTGTCGCTTCTTGACGAGAAGAACTGTGGCGGCTGCGCGGCTCAGGCAGTCCCATAGTGGTTGAGGTTGAGAAATTGGAATCAAATTGGAACCAATCAGTGACCGAAATTAAGTAATCTGAGCGATCAACGATGAATACAGAGAGGTTAATGAAATGATGAAGAAATACATGAATTCTTTCTTAATGATTTCCCTGACAACCATCGCCACCTTGGGGACTGCTGTTGCCGTCAAAGCCGATACCGTCGATGCCCGTTGCGATATCTATCCTGCCGGACAGGATCGCGCCACTTCCTCTGGTCTCTGCACCTACTCACAGCGACAGGGCGCTGTCGGCATTCAACTGCAAGATGGGCAGCGTTATGACCTGCAACCGGTTGGCGATCAGCCCGAAAACTATGTTGATCAAAATGGACAGGCAGTCAGCCGTGATAACGATGGTTTGGGCGATCGCGGGGTCATCTTTCGTCTCTCTAATGAATCCATCTTTGTCTATTGGGATACAGCTCCCTATGGGCAGAATTCAGGAGGGGCTGTCAGGGCTCTCTGGTAGTGGCACGATGGCTGTCACTTCTGCCTCAGAGGTCGGCACACTCGTTGTGCACTTGAGCGATCTGGTCAGTGCTTAGCCCACAAAGTCTGAAGGTTTTGAAGGGATGGAAACCCAATCTTTCCATCCCTGGGACTGATGCAGCGAACAGGAGTGTTTCGCAAAAGGCACATGCAGTCCCAGAATCAGGATGTTGAATTGGAGCAATTTAGATGTATCTACCTCCTCTAGTCTCTGGTTGCGATGGTCAAAGACCTGCCCCTCAGGGCGATCGCCTCCACTCACCCCAAAAACTGCGCCACAAGCCTAAGCGCGCTTACCCCAGCGGATTGAACGCCCCCCTATTGCTGTTCCTAAGCTGTGTGCTAACCCCGCTGCTAGGTGCCCCAGCCTTGGCGCAGAGCCGTCCCCAGGCCATCAGCGGTGGGGTAATTGAGTGCCCCATGCCCTTGGCTCCTGGTGAAGTTGAAGGGAAAACAGTCATCTGTGGGCAAATTCAGGTGCCCGAAAACTGGAGCGACCCCGCTAGTCCCCGGATCGCCCTAACCTATATGCGGCAGTTATCCAGAAACCAGTCGCCGATCGCTGACCCCATTATCTTTTTTGCGGGTGGCCCTGGTGGTTCCGTGCTGGCATCCCAGGGCAGCCAGGGGTTTGATTTTACCTATTTGCGTCAGACCCGTGATGTGATTGTGTGGGATCAGCGCGGCAACCGCTATAGTGCCGACCTACTTTGCCCAGAGTCTGTGAGAGTGCCCGATAGGGTGGAGCAGGAAGCGGCGATCGCAGCCCTGGGCGAACCCGACTTTACTCTCCAAAGTGCTCCTCAGGCCGTACTGGAGCATGTACGACAGTTGGATCTGATTATTGGTACAGGCCGTTGCGCGGAGTATCTGAAAAACCAGGGACGGGATCTCTCCCAATACAACACGGTGAATACGGTACAGGATGCGATCGCTCTGATGGATCACCTCGGCTATCCGGCCTACAACCTGTTTGGCATCTCCTACGGCACCCAGGTCACCCTGGCGATTATGGACTATTACGAAACCCAGCCCACCGCTGGCTTACCGCCTCTGCGCAGTGCCGTGATAGATGGTGTGTTTCCGATCAACATGACCTCCGCTGAGGAAGCGCTGGTGTCGCCCTACAACATTTTGCGGGTGTTTGCGGACTGTGAGGCCGATGCCGCCTGTGGGCAGACTTACCCCAACATTCGCCAGCGCACCATTGCCCTATTGGCGCAACTAGAGGCCGCCCCCATCCAGGCTGGGCGAACAACCGTCACCCTAGACGATGTGGTAAAACTGTTTCGCGCCGCCACCAGCCCTAGCAAAACAGAGCTAGTCCCCTACCTGCCGCGCCTGGTAGACGAGCTGTCGCAGGGCGAAACCGCCACCTATACACTAGCTCAAGGCATTCTCAGCGATCAGGTTACCGTCGAGCCTACCGCCCCCGACGCCCCTAACCCTAGTCTCCTCGACCCTATCACCCTAGAGACCGCAGCGGTGGCAGCGGAACTGCGGGCGATCGCTGCTCGGTTAGATACTTTAGAGCAGAATACGGGAGCGCTGACCACCGCCATTGATGAGGCCAAGTCTCTATCGGAGCTTTATCTCAATGTGCTGAGCCGTTATCTGACCGATGCGGGGCCAGAGGTGCGGGGTGGCTTAGTCAGCACGGTCACGGATACCTACATTGGCTACCCCGATAAGCAAACCCAGGATGGGCTGTTGGCCTTGTCGGCAGATTTGGGGAGCACCGTGGGGGCTGAACTGGGGGCGATCGCCCATCAGATGAGCGCAGCGGAGGTGCGTACTGTCTGGCGAACGCTGACCGACGACAATGCCCTGCAACCCCTGAATTATTTTGAGAGTTTGACCAACTTCGTGGTGAAATGCAACGACCGTAACGCTGCCTTCAATACCGAGCCAGCCTTCGAGATCTACCGCAACTTTGAAGCCCCCCAGCTGATCAGAGAGCTGGATTTAGTGGCCAGCTATCAAGCCCGCTGCCGCATTTTTGAGCTGCCAGAGGTGGATTACGCGATCGCCCCCCCGGCAGTCAGCGATCTACCCACCCTGATCATGAACGGCGGCATTGATCACGCCACGGCAGCGGAGTGGGGTGAGTACGCCAGGGCAGGATTGTCCAACGCCCAAATGATCACTGTCCCGCTCACCGAGCACGGCACCACCCGCTATTCTCAATGCGCCAAGGATATTGCCCACACTTTCTTTCTTTACCCCAACGCCGCGTTAGATACCTCCTGCGTGGAAGAGTTTCGCCCGGTCTTTGTCTTGCCGGATGACCCGCTCCCGGCGATGGGCAAAGCCCAGTCGGAGACCCTCGCAGAGGCATCCTAACCTCTGCCCCATGCCTTGGGTCAGGGGAAACACGCCCAACCCTTCAGCTCAGCCCATAGAACGCCACACCACACCCATCCATCCCATTCCCCTAAACCCCAATGAAGATGATGCATCGCACCGCTTACCTAGCTCTGTTTATCATGGCCACCAGCCTTGCGATCGCCTCCCGCGCGATCGCCCAAGCCCCCAGTTATCCCACTACCATCATCCCCTGCCCTACGGTGCTGCCCCCCAAGGAAGTTGAAGGGAAAACCATCACCTGTGGCATTCTCACGGTGCCCGAAAACTATGACGAACCTGAGGGACGCCAGATCGATTTAACCTACGCCGTACTCCACAGCCGCAGCCTATCGCCCGCCCCCGACCCAATCATGGATCTGCGCGGTGGCCCAGGGGGCAGCACTCTAGAAGCAAGCGCACTAGAGACACGGGCAATCATTTATGAATCTCTGCGCCAGACCCGCGACATTATTGTGCTGGATCAACGGGGCACCCAATTCTCTAATCGGCTGAGCTGTACGCCAGTGGCGCTAATCACCCTGGGGGTTTTGCTAGATTCCAGCAGTGAATATGCCGGGGCGCTCGACCCGCTGCTAGCAAAGATGCGATCGCGTTTTCCCAACGACAACGACGACACGCTCCAACAATATGCCTTCTTCGACCTCTGTGCAGGGGTACTCGAAAACCACGGCAGCGACCTGAGCAACTACAACTCCCCCAACAGCGCCCAGGATGTAGCGAACTTGACTACCGCCCTCGGCTACGACCAGATCAACCTCTACGGCATTTCCTACGGCACCTACCTGGCCCAGCGGATTATGACCAACCACCCTGACCGGGTGCGCAGCGCAGTGCTCGACTCAACGGTGCCCCTTCAGGCCAACAAGTATGAAGCCATCGTCCGCGACCTGGAGATCAGCTTTCTCAACCTGGTGGAAGACTGCGAGGCCGATGCCGCCTGTCGTGCCGCCTACCCCAACCTGACAGAGCGCACCCAAGCCCTGCTCAACAAGCTGGATGAAGCCCCGATTCCTCTAGCTGAACCCATCACCCCCCAGGGGCAAACAACCCCCATTGACCGCATCACCTCAGCGAATTTTGCCACCCTGATCCAGTCTATGAACGGGCGACCCCGCCAGATTGCCCCCTACATGCCGCTAATTGTCCATGAGCTAGAGCAGGGTGTCACCACAACTTTTGCGGGGATCGTTACTGGAGCACTGTTTGCCAACCAACCGCTACCGCCGACCGTCGAACCCTCAGTAGATACCTACCGTCTGCAAGCCCGCGATCTTGAAGCCAAAGCCGTGGACATTTTGCGGGCGCAAGCGGCTGCGGCAGAAACCAGCCGTCCCGCCAGCCGCTGGGTGCAGCAGGTTCAGGATCTTGCCAACACCCTGCCCGAATCGCAGAAGACCCTGCTGTTAGCCAATTTCTATGGGGTTGGCTACTTAGAGACTCCCCGCAACCGGGAGACTCTGCTCACCTTTGTGGCAGAAGAGTTTGAGGGCGACACCGCCGCCACCCTTACGACCGCTGTCAACGCTATGTCGGAAGTGGAGGTGCGCCATGTGTATGATGTGGTGGCTGCGCTCACCGATTCCGTCTTGCCGATCGATAAAGAGATCACCACAGGTATGTTTCGCAGTGTAGACTGCCGCGAAATGGTGTCCTTTAGCGACCCGGCCCAAACCCAGGAAAACTACGACACCATGCTAATACCCCAACTGGGTCAGGGGCGACTGGTTGCCGCCCAACAAGCCTATGCGCTCTGCTCCTTCTGGCCGGTAGAGCCTGCCCCCGCTAGGGAACATGCCCCCGTAAACAGCACGATTCCCACCTTGGTGCTGCAAGGCCGCTACGACGTGCAAACCAACAGTGAAATGGGCCGTATGGCAATGGAGGGGCTACGCAATGGCACCTTTGTGGAGCTTTCCAGCACCGGGCATGGAGCGATCGTCTACTCCCAGTGCGCCAAAGATATCGGCGTTGCGTTTGTGAATGACCCCGATCGCACCCCAGACACGAGCTGCACTACCGACCTATTCCCTAAATTTGTACTGCCGCCCACAGAGAACTGAATAACGGCATGAACTACGGCATGAACTGTTGAGGGGCGCACGACCCTGCACCCCTGCGAGGAATCTGAAAGGATAGATTCAACGATGCATTTCGTATGCGCCTTCCAACCGATCGCCCCCACTCAAGCAAAGATCTCAGCCGGATTCAGCGCAAAGGCAGGCACAACAGTCGATCGAATAACTTCTGTTCCGCTGTAAATCTGATCTTCATACTGTCCATTCACCCACAGGCACAGCGTCACCTGCCGAGTTTCTGGATCGACAATCCAATATTCGGCAATGCCGCGTGCCGCATATTCGGTGTGTTTGTAGCGGTAGTCCCGTTCGCGATTGGTCTGGCCAGGGCTGACAACCTCTACCACCAGCGCGGGGGGTGGCATATCCCGCGTAATGGTGGCACGGGTACTCTCTGCAACAGCGGCCTTCGAGGCTTCGGTATGCACTAGCAAATCTGGGATACGCGCTGTAGCGCGCCGCCCGGTCACTTCAATTTCTGTATCTTTGTAGGCTAGAAGCGCAAAGGGCATGTGTTTCGCAAATTCAAACAACAACCTCCGGGCAATATCGTTGTTTTCCTCAGATTCAGGGGGCATTTCGATCAGCACTCCATTGACCAACTCGTATCGGGTGTCTGTGCCATCGTCATGGTGCAGATATTCCTCAAAGGTCAGGCATTGGGATTCAGTTGGGAGAGCTTGGCTCATCTGTATAGCGCTCCGCTCACATACGACTGGTTTACATACGGCTACAGCGTTCACAAATTGCTTGTGATCAAGGGATGTGGGGGCGTTGCTCCCACGCAGGGGTTCCACTTCTGCACCCCGTTCATAAGTTGTGAAGGATCACTCTATCAAAGCTATTTTAGCGAGATTACGCCGCCAAGAAACGCCTTGATGAACCGCCTCTATGCCCGCCTTTAGGGACTTACCGCCGATAGGACGGGGAGCTTCTCCAGAAATCTAGCACAGCCTCTGGCATGAGCGGTTGGCTGTAAAAATATCCCTGGGCTTCGTGACAGCCCTTGAGTTTCAAGAAAGTCATCTGGGCGGCATTTTCGACACCCTCGGCAATGATAGTCATACCCAGAGTCTGCCCTAGGGCAATGACCGCAGCAGCGATCGCCATGTCATTGGCATCGTGGGGAATGTCATGGACAAAAGACTTGTCAATTTTGAGCTTATCGATGGGCAACAGTTTCAGGTAGCTGAGAGAGGAATAACCTGTGCCAAAATCATCGATCGCAATTTGGATGCCGAGCTGTCGTAGCTGCTTCAACTGCTGAATTTTGGCCTCAGTCCGCTGCATCACCAATCGTTCCGTCACTTCCAGTTCCAGGTAGCAGGGTGGCAAACCACTTTTTCTCAGCACATCTTCGATCACCTGCACAAAGTTTTCGTGGTTGAGCTGTGAAGCTGCCACATTGACCGCGATGCGGCCAAATTTCAAACCGCTGTCGAGCCAGGTCTTAGCCTGACAACAGGCCGACTGAAGCACCCAGGTGCCAATCTCGTGAATTAAACCACTTTGCTCCGCAATAGGGATAAATTGAGCGGGGGAGATCTCCCCCAGATCTGGATGTTGCCAGCGCAACAGCACCTCTAACCCCACCCACTGCTGCGACTGTAGGTTGATTTGGGGCTGATATACCAGGCATAGCTCTTGCTGCTGGAGGGCGTTGCGCAATGCATTGCCAAACAAGACATGCTCAAAGGCCGTGGCGGTCATTTCTTCGGCATAGAATCGATAGGTATTGCGGCCTTCTTCCTTGGCTTCGTACATCGCCGTGTCGGCGTACCGCAACAGCGTGGCCGCTTCGCTACTGTCATCGGGAAACAGGCTAATGCCAATGCTGGAGGTCATGTGAACGGTTTGCCCTTCAAGTTTGAAGGAAGATTCAAACACCGTCATCAGTCGAGAAATAGCGCTGCCGATGTGGGAGATATCTTTGACATCTTCTAACACGACGACAAACTCATCCCCGCTGATGCGCGCGATGCTGTCCTTAGCCCGCAGAGCTTGGCGTAGGCGATGAGCCAACTGCTGAAGTAAACTATCCCCAGCACAATGGCCCAGGCTATCGTTAATGTGCTTGAACCGATCGAGATCGATAAAGACCACGGCTAGTTTAGTCTGTTGCTGGATGGCCTGCTGAATGCTTTGCTGTAGGCGAAGATTGAGCCAGAGTCGATTCGGTAATCCGGTCAGCGGATCGTGGTGAGCCAAGTGGTGCAGTCGTTCTTCAGATTGTCGCAAGGCTGCCAAGCTTTGGGAAAGCTCAGCGGTGCGATCGACCACTCGCGCTTCTAAAGCTTCGTTGTAGCGTTGCAGGGCAGCTTCAGATCGGGCACGTTCTAGTCGCGGGAAAATTTGATTAACCAGCTCACCCACGAGTTCGATTTCATCGGCTTGCCACTGGCGAGGTATGGCATCGTAGATAGCCAATAAAGATTTTAATTGCCCATCTTGATGAAACGATATGGTGAAAAATGACCGGATGTTGAGATTGGCATAATTTTCGCCATTGGTGCGCGGATCGGTTTCCGTGTTGCAGACGATGAAGGGTTCTCCGTTGCGAGTGGCGCACAGAAATTCAGGGGTCAAGAAGTCTGTGATGCGGTAAACCCCAGCCAAGTTCAGGCCACTCTCTATGTGCCAATCGTAGGTAATGATCGCTTCATTGGCGACGTGATTCAACTCGACAAAGGCACAGGCGGAAAGCTGTAGATACGCGCCAATTTTTGCGCTGATGGTTTGCATAATCTCACCCGCAGCAGAAAGATGGGACAAATCGGCTGTGATTTCCGCCAAAAAAGCCGTATTTGCTTCGCGGCGCTTGCGTTCGGCTTCAGCCCGTTTACGATCGCTGATGTCCCGACAAATGCACAGCTGCAAAAACTCATCTTCAGTGTCAACAGCGCTGACGGTAACTTCAACATCGTAGGTAGAACCATCCTTACGACGATGAACCGTCTCAAAGGTGCTGCCCACAAACTGCTGTGAGATCACGATTTGTTCAAGTTCTTCCGGAGTCCATTGGGCATCCCAATCACTGACATGCAGCGTCAGCGTCTCTTCCAGAGTCAGTCCCAGCATTCGGGCATAGCTTTCGTTGGCTTCGATCACATGACCCTGCCGATTTAACACCACAATGCCGTCGGAGGAGGCTTCCAGAAGCGCTCTACTGCGGTTCAGTTCCCGCGTCAGGTCTTCTTGAGCCTGTTTGCGTTCGGTGATGTCGGTAGCGGTGCCAATGAATCCAAGCAGTTCGCCCTGGGCATTGTACTCAGGCACCGCTTGACCCAGCACCCACCGCAGAGAGCCATCCTGATAGCGATATCGATGCTCAACTTGATAAGTCGCTGGCTGACCCAGCCGAGTTTGCGTTACAAACTCTAACCAGGCAGCATACATCCAGTCGCGATCGTCCGGATGTATGTTCTTTCCCCAGCCGTCGCCCAGGTTGTCTTCTAGAGATAGTCCAGTAATTTCCAGGGTTTTGGCATTGGCATAGGTGCATTGCCCGTAGACATCATTGCGAAAAATCCCTACTGGATTCACTTCCGACAGCAGCCGAAATTGCCCTTCACTTTCTCTCAGCGCCAGTTCGGCTCGCCTGCGATCGGTGATGTTGGTAAAGAGTACGGCTACGATGCGACTCCCTTCACCGCCATAGCGAAAGGCATATGTCTCGAACCATTGATCTCCCAACCCTTTGACACTATGCTCAAATCGGACTGGCTCGCCCGTCAGAGCAACCTGTCCATAGGTGTCAATCCAGATCTGCTCGAAGTTGGGCACCAGATCGCGAATGCGCTTGCCTGCCATAGGCTGGCCTGCATGTTTCACAAACGCCGGGTTAGTTTCTAAATACCGAAAATCTACCGCCTGCCCCTGATCGTCAAAGATCATCTCAAGTAGACAAAACCCCTGATCAATGTTTTGGAACAGGGTGCGATATTTTTCTTCTGACTGGTGTAGGGCAGCTTTGTTATGGTGATGCTCAAGCAAGTCAGTGGCCTGACGCGCCAGCAAATCGAGGAACCGGAATTCGCGATCGCCAGGGTGATAGGGCTTGCACCAGTAGGTCGAGACTAAGCCCAGAGCCTGCCCTGAACAGGTGATCAGCGGTGTCAACTGGGCAGAGAGAAAGCCCGCGTCTCGATAGATCTGAGCGAATCCATGCGGATCGGTAGCGGGGTCGCCAAAGTCTAAGAGCGCACGTTTTTTGGCTGCTAGAGCCTCGTCATAGGGGGCATGGGTACGGGCATTAACGCGATGAACGTCATCGATTAGGGTTGGGTTAAGGCCGACAGTAGCCAACA
Organism: Oscillatoriophycideae cyanobacterium NC_groundwater_1537_Pr4_S-0.65um_50_18; assembly: GCA_016208305.1. GTDB lineage: Bacteria > Cyanobacteriota > Cyanobacteriia > Elainellales > Elainellaceae > Drouetiella. The sequence goes on from JACQYI010000037.1 coordinate 67,558, forward strand.
TCATTAAATCTTGAGTTTCCGCATCTAGGATTTGCAGCGTCCCGGCATCTGCCCCCATAAATTCGACAGCAACGGCCAGGATTTCGGCATAAAGCACCTGCGTATCGACTTCAGTCATTAAGAGTGTGCTGAGGCGATGCAGGCGTTGCGTGTCTTTCAATTCAGCTTCAATGGCCGCTTCTGATCGAGCACGTTCGACCGCAGCCCAGGTACGCTCAGCGGTTTCTTCTGCCAGTTTTACCTCAGCTTGAGTCCAGATGCGGGGCGTTGAGGAGTGAACGGCTAAACCCGCCACAAAATGGCCATTTTTGACCAGCGGCACACCCATATGGGCGGCAACTTGAATCGATGCGTAGGTGGCGCGTTCGGCGGTCGTGAGTTGAGGATCAGTGCTGACATCAGCCACAGCTACCGTTTGCCCCGCGCAAAACTCGGTAAAGAGAGCCAGCCCAAACCCAGCAACGGGATAGCAGCCTGCAATGGGGTCAACGTCGCTGACGTAATCTCGCGCGGCACAGTAGAGGTCATTGCGGCACTCAAAGTACGCAACGCGGTTTGCATGGAGATATTCGCAGAGGATGCGGCTGGCCGTAACTTGAATCTCGATGGGATCAGCCAGCGATCGTAGGGCATCGGACAGCGTCACCCAAAAGGCATCCCATTCGGCGGTCTGGCGCAGCGGTTGAACCTGGCGGCTAGGCCAAGATTTAGGATTTAGAGCCTGGTGTAAGCGCGCTAGGGTAATTCGCTCCCGCACCCAATAGTCGGTCGCCCCTGCCTTCAACGCCTGCACTGCAGTGTCGGCATCGTTCTGACCGATCGCAATAATCGGCGGGCAGCGATCGCCTAGCCGGGATATAAGCTGCTTTAACAAATCAAACTCTGGCAGATCAGGCGGGTCAACCTCTAAGAGAATTAGCCGAATCAAGTCGGCGTGGCACAGCTCTAAAATCGGCTCGTCATAGCGTAAGGTCAACACTCGCCCCAAAAAGTTGTCGTCCTGTTCCAGCAGGTTCTGAAGTGAAACAGCATTGACATGGGCATCGCTGACGATCAGAACAGTCCAGTCGGGGGATATCACAGTCCAGTCGGGGAATGTCATAGAGGCTCTGAAGGTAGCAATGATCAACGGTGAAAATCATTCAGTATTTAAGGCTTTGATAGCCTATGAAGCAATCTTTAAGGATGAAGGGCTATTCCATCAGATCAACTTCCTTCATCTTGCCCACCATGAGGGAGTTCAGTTACTCAAGATAGGCGTTTGAACATAGGATATTCCAACTCTGCTGGCATACGCACCGCTGCCAACCCCAAGGCGATTCTCTAGGCTTGGCAGAAACCTCCAGTGGCGATCGCCCAACCCATGATGCCAACTCCTTAACCCATACAACCCAAGAGGAACCATCAAAGCTTTCATAAGAGATCGTGAGATCAACCGTCTATTTTGCTGTCAGAGATTAAATTGACTGTAAGACCCACGACTTTAGCTTGCCCCATAGCGGTGGTTACAGGAGACTAACGGGCAAAATTACGTATGAGGAGTTATGTAAAGTGCTGTACATTACTTCTTCATAGTCTGTTCGCTATGGTTTAGGCCATTACCCCCCATGCCTGCTCAACAGCGCAAGCGTTCATCCTCATACAGCTCCTATAAGCATTGGTTTCCGATAGCATGATTCATAGAAAGTTGAGGGGTTGCTTACAGCCCGTGGCAAAGTTAATTGCCAACTTAGCCTGTCGCATAGGGGAAATTCCCAGTATCGAGCAGCTAGAAGCTCAGTTACATGATAAACACTGCCAGCTTAAAGCCATTGATGCGCAGCAAAAGGCGCTCTACCGGGTAATTAGCAAGATTCGGGCATCTCTGGATTTAGATGTAATTTTTCGCACCACAACGAAAGAAACCTGCAAGCTGTTGCGCGTTGAACGAGTTGCCGTCTACCGTTTTTTTGATAACTGGGGTGGTGAGTTCGTCGAAGATTTTGAATTTGCTGAACCCGGTTGGGATTTCGGCGCGCTAGGGCAAAATACTATCTGGAATGATTCATACTTGCAAGAGCATCAGGGTGGCCGATATCGCTCGAATGAGTGCTTGATAGTATCTGACGTTCTCACCGAAGGTCTATCGCAATGTCATCTAGACGTTCTAGAGCAATTCCACATTCGAGCCTATGCCACAGCACCTATTTTTATTGGACAAAAGCTGTGGGGCGTGCTGGCAGCCTATCAGCATTCACAGCCCCATCAATGGCAGCATCAAGAAATTCAGTTTTTATCGCAAGTGGCCAACCAACTCGGCTTTGCCGTTAAACAAGCCGAATTAATGGCAAGAACCGAGCGAAAAGCTGAGGATTTGCGGTTGATCAATGAGCAGCAAGAAATTTTATTTAATTTGATCGTTGAAATGCGCGAGTCGCTTGATCTCGCAACATTGTTCAAAACAACAGCCCGTGAGGTGCGTAAAGCTCTGCATACCGATCGCGTTGGTATTTTTCAATTTGATGCCAATTCACACTATACCTCTGGGGAATTTGTTTCCGAGAATGTGCTGCCAGAATACGACTCCGCGATCGCCTTCAAGGTAGTTGACCACTGCTTCGGCGATCAGTATGCAAATCGGTATCGCGAGGGACAGATACAGGTTCTCTCAGATATCTCTCAGGCAGGGCTGAAGAAATGTCATCTAGACTTGCTGAAAAACTTTCAGGTTAAAGCTCAAATTGTTGTGCCCGTGATGAAGGGCAATATCCTATGGGGGTTACTCTGTGTTCATCAATGCGATCGCCCTCGCGTTTGGGAATCAACCGAAATCGCCTTTATTAAACAGTTAGCGGCTCAGTTTAGCGTTGCCTTACGCCATGCAGATTTGCTATCCCAATCTGACTCTAAGGCTCAGCAATTAGACCAAGCCCTCCAAGCTCTTAAACAAGCGAATGAAAAATTAGAAAAGTTAAGCAATCTCGATTCTTTAACACAGATCGCGAATCGCAGATTTTTTGATCAGTCCCTCAAAAGTGAGTGGAATCGATTGCTGTGCACTGAAAAATATCTGTCTCTCATCTTATTTGATATTGATCACTTTAAAGCTTACAACGATTGCTACGGGCATTTGGCAGGAGATCAATGCCTGATCGAAGTTACGCAAGCGGTCCAATCTGTCTTAAAACGTTCCTCCGATGTTCTCGCTCGTTACGGCGGAGAAGAGTTTGCCGTGATTTTACCAGACACCGATCAAGATAGGGCTGTCAAACTTGCCGAGAAAATTCGCGATGCTGTTAAGAATTTGCAAATCCCCAGTAAGGGTACGCAAACCAATCGTCCCTATGTCACGATTAGCCTAGGCATTGCGAGCCAGATTCCCCGAATGGGTCAATCTATCCAAGATGTGATCAGGCAAGCTGATCAAGCACTCTATCAGGCGAAAGCAAAAGGACGAGATATGTTAGTCTGCGCACCGCTCATCCAATAATTTCAGTCATCATTTGTGTGTTTTGGGTTAAAGCTTAATCAATGCAGGGCGCATTATGCCAGCATGGCGCTACGAGCCTCACTTAACGAGGAGTCTGAAGTCTCTGATTTCAGGTGTTCTTTAGGCAATCAGGATCTACTAGTGACAACTTCAAAGTCAGCACTAGACAGCAGTGAAGCACCAGTAACACGGCCAAAAGCTGAAGTGCCCCCTGCCTTCGGACAGCAAAACCTAATTTCTAAGGTGACTTTCCTTTTATATCGCATTCTCTCCTTGGTTGCTTATTCCATTCCATTTCATATTCACTTGTTGTCAAATATCCAAGTGAAGAATGTATTCTCTTTTTTAAGTAGACTTCATCTAGAAGCCTCCCTATTTGCTTTCGTCGCGCTTGCGCTTCGCCCATACTCCAACACTTCGCACACAATTGTGATTGGGTACTCGCCTCGCATCTGCTCCACTAGCGCCCGTTTTTGCCGTCGCTCAAGCACCCCGATGCCTTTTTTGCTATTTCTAGCCTCATCGTCAACTGTCCAACTAGCCGCTCTAACTCGGCAATCCGCTCTTGGTCTTGGCTGCTTTGGGCATCGCGTTCAAACAGGCTAGGGGCTTGCTCAACAAATTCTTTGCGCTTTACTCGTGCCAAAACATTGGCATTGAGCTTGTGGCTGCGACATACTTCGCGCTTGTGTCTTTTCGCCACTAATGACCTCCAAAACAAGTTTTGCCTTAAATTCGGCGCTGTATTGACGACGGTGTATTGCCAAGAATAGGGTATGGCAACGATAAAAGTAGTAAAGGGCTATTTGAGGATTTTCTACTAAACTCGATCGCTGAAGACTGGATTCTTTCATTTGACCGATTCAAATCTCCATTCAGAAAGAGCGATCGTTGAAGGTAAGTTTGGTAAAGCTTTCAAATCAAATGACCCATTTTTGATCGAATCGTTGCCAGCCCAGAACTACCTCCGAATAAGGAACAAATTGTCCTATTACGCCTTTGTATAGCAATGGAGAAATTTTGGTCTTTAAGGTTAAAAGCCTCATGAGTTAAAGCTTTTATCTGTTAGTTTGGTTGGACACTTAATGACTCAAACTGTCCCACTTTAGCCTGTCTCTAGGACAGTTAATACTATCAAAGCTTGATTTTGCGTTGATTTTACTTGCTGATTGCAACCAGTACAATCATTGTAAGTGGGACAGTTACCCTTAACGACCCTTTTTTCTCACCTGCTATACAAAGGCGAAATTCAAAGATTTTGTTCTTACACAGAACTTATTGGGCAGGAGCTGGAGGAAGAATAGTTAGCCCATATTGTGGAGCTAGAGCGATCGTCTTTTGAATCTCTGCCTCTGTGACGGAGGGCGGTGGTGCTGCGGGGTCAGCAACCGGAGTCCCAATCTCTATGAAAAACTGCTCTAATCCGGCAGGCGTGATCCAGCACAGTACGATAGCGAGTTTGTCGCTGAGGTTTGCAAAGAGGTGACACTGCCCTCTGGGAGAGTAGATGAAAGTGCCGGGTGTTGCAACAAAAGTTTCTCCGTTGATTTGAAACTGAACTTCTCCCGATTGAATGAGAAAGGACTCATCTTCACGGCTATGAACGTGGAGCGGTGAGCCTGGCTGCCTGACACATCTTAGTGCGTGACAGATAAATCAAGGCTTGCAGGATAAGGAACGAATTCGAGTAAACCAAAACTGGTCATAAAAATCTCGTTCAGCCTGATGCGAGGCAAAACAAGGTTCTGGGTCTTTGGGC
>JACQYI010000038.1 GCA_016208305.1 Oscillatoriophycideae cyanobacterium NC_groundwater_1537_Pr4_S-0.65um_50_18
CATCCTTTTTCTCATTCAGCTTTTGTTGGCGCTGTTCTAGATCCCAGAATCCCTTTTGTCCCACAGTGTTCACTCCCGCAATGCCTGACTCCCTTCTATGATCTCATACTGAGATCCCACAAGCAATTTTTCGAGGTGCCCATAAAGCGCTCCACGCTTATCTTTGAGGATGCTAGGTCTAACTCATCTCTACCTTGCTCACAACGGAGCCAAGCGGGTTTCAGATAGTTTCTAATGATTTAGAGTCGCAAGATAGGATATTCAACATCTATGTTGTATCCCTAATCTAAAATGTTATTGAGTAATCAGAACTGCTGCTGGTTATATGTTTCAGCGTATAAACGTTCTAATTTATTCTCTTACTTTTGTCTAATTTATATTTCGGACAAGTCTAGGGAGATAAGCTTTAGGGAAAAGCTGAAATGTCTGAGGCTTGACTATCAAGGGATGAAACTGGGGTATGGTAACGAATCACAACTTATCGCTAGGTACCTAGCGATGTCCGTAGGTGATAAAAACACGTTGCGATTGTTCAACCGACTGCCACCACTTTATCGTCGCGTTAGCGAAGGCTCAACAGCTGCTTGACGCTTACCTGTAATCTTCATCCGGAGACGATCAGAGGGTGCTACCGTTAAACCACGCCGAATCGGTCGGATTGGCTTGGCATTGCTTAGAGTCATCTCAAAGTTTGACAAAAGCTGAAAGAGCACTAGCTTCATCTCAAACAGCGCAAAAGCAGAACCAATACAGCGCCGATCGCCCCCGCCAAAAGGTAAATACTCGTAGGGTGAAAACTGCCGCTCCAAAAAACGCTCTGGCCTGAATTGATTGGGTTCAGGATAGACATCAGCGCGGCGGTGAGCCAGATATATCGAGGGAATGATTACCGTTCCTGGCTCTAGGGCATAGCCTACAACCTCTATTGGTTGCTTTACCACACGAGGGAAAGAGCTAATGGCGATCGGGTAGAGCCGCAGGGTTTCCTGGCAAATAGCACTGAGATGGGGCAGTCGAGTGATCGTCATAGGATCAACTTTATCGTCCAGTGCATCAATTTCAGCCAATAACCGCGTGCGAACGCTTGGTAAATAGGCAACCCAGTACAAGGCCCAAGCGAGTGCCGATGCTGTCGTTTCATGTCCGGCAAACAGCAGTGTGATCAACTCATCACGTAGTTCAACATCGCTCAGCGGTTGCCCTTCCAGGTCACGAGCTGCCATCAGCAAAGCGAGAATATCTGTCCTCCCCTCATCCGGTTGACGGCGGCGATCGGCGATTTCAGCATAGAGTAAGTCATTGACCTGCTGCCGTAGCCGTAAAAACCGCCCCCAAGGACTCCAGGCTCCCCAGTCCTTCTGCAAGAATGGATAGAACAAAAACATAGCTCCGACTGGAGAGCTGAAGCCATCCAGCATCTTACCTAAAGCCTCCTGCAACTGCTTGTAGCGCTGTCCGCTCTCAAGTCCAAATACTGCCTTGAGAATCACCTGTAAGGAGATTGATTGCATGATCGGACGCACCGAAAAAGTCGTGCCAATCGTCCACTGGCTCATCGTTTGATTCGTAATTTCCTGAATTACCTGAGCATAAGAACGCATTCGATCGCCATGGAAAGGTGGCATTAAGAGCTGACGTTGACGTTGATGTGCTGCGCCCTCCAGCAAGACAATGCCATGCTCACCCAAGAGTGCCTTGAGAATTTGATTGCCCCGTCCGGCGCTCAACTGCTCTGGTTTGGCAGTGAAAATAGCTTCAAGAGCTTCAGGACTGCTGAAGTAGACTAGAGCGGGTTTAGAGTCGGGCGGTGTTACTCGGTAATTGTCACCATAAGCTTGTGTCCGCGTTTCTAGAGTTTCTAGCGGGTGAAACAGGAACCGCAGACCCCAAAGGCGGCGCTGCCAAGGTGAAGTTTGAGGTGGGCCATTGAGTAAGCGAGGAGAAGTGTCAGCCATAATTGGGGAAAGTCTACCAGATTAGAGCTTAGATCAGCGGGTGCTTCTTTATGTTAATCAGCCTTGAGAGTAACTTGATCGAAGGTGACTGCTAAAGCTCTATGATTAGTTCTTATGCTGATTTCTACTCCCTGTTTGTGCAAGCCGACAGGCAGCAGGAGATGCACTATTGAAGAAGAGATAGAGTTGGTGCTGGTGAACGTGCCATATTGGTCTCCAAGTTTTCAGCAGCGGTTTGGGGTAACAATAGAAGCGGTTCGCCAGATCATGCAACCCACATCGTAGCTGTCTGAAGCTAGCCAGCAAAAAAGTCGCCAGCAAAAAACTGCTTCAAAATGGTTAAAAGTGTCAAATTCATTGAACAAATTGCTCGCTAATCTCATACACTTTGGATTGTTGCTGTTGGATTGAGAGCTTTGGTTCGAGTCATCACGATTTACAACCAGTCTGGCGGCGTGATGAAGACTTCCCTGACAATGAATCTGGGGTATCAGCTTGCACTTCACGGTCGGTCTGTACTGTTGATAGATATGGACCCTCAGGCAAGTTTGACGGTCTTCATGGGGCTAGAGCCAGCTGATTTAGAACAAACGATCGCAGACTCCATCCTTGATAATGCGCCCTTGGCAATCCATCAGGATCTGCACAAAATGGATTTGCTACCTGCCAACATTACGCTTAGCGCTGTTGAGATGCGTTTGGTTTCTGCAATGGCGCGAGAATGGCGGTTGAAACGAATTTTAGAACCAATTCAGGCGCAGTATGATTTTATCCTGATTGATGCACCACCCAGTCTAGGTGTTCTGAGCGTCCTGAGCTTGGTTGCTTCAACACATGTATTAGTTCCCATTCAAACGCAGTATAAAAGCTATAAAGGCACTGAGCTGTTATTAGACAGCATTAGGCAAGTACAAGAGCAAGTCAATCCTGATCTGCAAATTGCAGGGATTGTTCCAACAATTTATGCCTCTGCCAATGCTCAGGATAAGGCAATCTTGGCGGCAATCCAAGAACAGATGGTAGAGCTTGCTGTCATCTACCCGCCTATTCCTCGCGCGACTGCTTTTGCAGATGCCTCAATGGAGCATTTGCCGCTAGCTCTTTATAGCCCAAGTCACAGTGCAGTCAAAATCTTGGAATCTATTGCGACTGGAGTAGAGGCTTTATCATGACCAAGAATCGATCGGCAGTTCCTCAAATGCGTGGGGTTAGTGCTTTCCTGAGTAAGCCTATTGAAACTGCTGATGCTACAAATACGGTTTCAATTTCTAAAATCCGTCTCCCCTCTAATCAGCCGCGCCGCTACTTTGACCCGGAAAAGTTGCTGCAACTGACAAATTCGGTCAGACAGCATGGCATTCTAGAGCCGCTGTTAGTTCGCCCACTTCCACAAGGCGAATATGAACTTGTCGCTGGAGAGCGTCGGTATAGAGCAGCTAAAACTGTTGGGCTAGAAGCCGTTCCTGTTACTGTTCGAGAGCTATCAGATCAAGAAGCTTTACAGTTAGCGCTAATCGAGAATTTACAGCGGGAAGATCTCAATCCAATTGAGGAAACTGAGGGCGTTCTGGAACTTTTGACAATAACAATGGGCTGTAATCGAGAGGAGATTTCAGAGGCGCTAGCCCAAATGGCGACAGCTCAAAAGAAAGGGGTTGAGCTATCGGGAAACGTTTCCCGACAGGTAGAATCGATCGCCAATGTTCTAGAGTCAACAATCAGCTTGACGCCGGAGAGCTTCCGCACATCCAGATTACCTTTGCTCAATCTACCTGTGGAAATCCTCAATGCAGTTCGTCAGGGTAAGCTGGAATATACTAAAGCGCGGGTGATTGCTCGACTTAAGAATGAACAGCAGCGCGAGGAATTATTAGCCCAGGTGGTTAGCCAAAATCTTCCTCTGACTGAAATTAAGGCTCGACTTAAAGAATTGAAGCCAGAAACGGAAGCCTCCCATGAACAGGTACTCGTCGATCGCATGGCTGAGATTACAAAGCGGCTGAAGAAAACCAAAGCTTGGAGTCAACGTAAGAAGACAGAGCGAATCACCAAACTCTTGGACGAGTTAGAGAAATTGACTGAAGAAGGTTGAACTGCGAGTGTGACGGTGAGATTTTGAAGAGTTTGGCATTGTGAGTAAAAGCATTAATAATCTTCCAGATAGCTATCCGGAGTTCCTGCGTGATCTTAAAGCACGCATTCAGGCAAGACAAACTAGAGCGATACTAGCAGTCAACCAGGAGCTGATTGCGCTGTACTGGGAAATTGGACAGCAGATTGTTGAGCGGCAGGAAACAGCAGGTTGGGGAGATGCTGTAATTACGCAGTTAGAGCGTGACCTAAAGCGAGAAATGCCTGATTTAGAGGGGTTTTCTCGGCGCAATCTTTACCGAATGCGAACGCTCTATTTGGCTTACCGTGAGCAAGGCGAGAATGTGCCACAGCTTGTGGCACAAATTCCTTGGGGGCACAACATTGTGCTGCTGGAGAAGGTGAAAGACCCAATAGAGCAAAAATGGTATTTGGAGCAAACACTGGATCAAGGGTGGAGCCGGAATATTCTGATTCACCAGATCGAAAGTAAACTTTACAACCGTCAGGTTAGTCAAGCCAAGAGCCATAATTTTGGACAGGCGCTACCGAGTCCGCAGTCTGAGCTAGTAGAGCAGGCGCTGAAAGATCCCTATGTGTTGGACTTCTTGACGCTAAAGCAGGGCGCAAGAGAACGTGATTTGCAAAATGCCCTGCTGGAAAAGCTGCGAGATTTTTTGGTAGAGCTGGGTAATGGCTTTGCTTTCATGGGCAGCGAGTATCCGCTGCGGGTTAGCGATCAAGATTTCTATTTGGATTTGTTGTTTTACCACTATCGGTTACGTTGCCTTGTGGTGATCGACTTGAAGATCGGAGAGTTTAAGCCAGAAGACGCGGGCAAGATGAACTTTTACCTATCGGCACTGGATGCGCAAGTGAAACATCCAGACGATCGCCCTTCTGTTGGCATCATTTTGTGTAAATCAAAGGATCGGCTGATTGCAGATTACGCTCTGGCAAATATGAACCGGGCGATCGGAGTTAGCACCTATCAGCTAGGGAACCTGCCGCTAGAGATTCAAGCAGAGCTGCCAACTGTGGAACAGTTGCAGCAGGCATTGGATTTTTCTAAATACACTGATAATCCTACAGATGAGGGTGAAATGTGATTTCTGACTACGGTATGAGAGCATCTAATTTATAAAAAGCTTGAACTACTCGACAGAGGGTAGAAGATGGCTTGGTTTGCCGCAATAGGTAATTAAGACCTGTTTCTTTGCTCGTGTTGCTGCAACATGGAGTAAGCTACGCTCTCCATCAATGAACCGAGCCTGCGACGCGTCATCCGCGCAATGCTCTAGCCCTGTTTTGAGTGGTAGGACATCTGCATTGAGAGAAGGTATGACGACATAGTTGAATTGCAACCCCTTGACCCGATGCATAGTGCTAATTCTGATACCCTCTTCCAGCAGGTTATCGGGTTGATTCCGACGGATACGCTTGATTGGGAAATCCATGTTTTTCAAAGCAGCTTCGTACTGCTCCATCAACGTCTTGGTTCGGAATACCAGGCATACACCAGAAAAAGTCTGCTCCGTAGTTTGAATGCCAAACAGGAGTTGCTTCAAGTAAGCGAGTTCGTCCTCAAACCGATTGAAGCCTTTGATTACGGGTTGATCTCCATGCATCAAAGAACGATAGTCTCTCAGTGAATCAGCACCTCCATCTAGATCATCAACGGGCATACCTTCCAACACCTGGGTTGCCCATTTACGAATTTCATCGGTGGTGCGATAGTTCAGACGAAGTTTTCTGGAACGACCTCGAATGTCAATTCCACAACGGCTGAGCGTGACAATCTTGCCATAAATTCTTTGATGAGGGTCGCCCACAATAAACAGATCGTTGGGTGCTGCATCACCTACGATTGATCGCAGCAACGTAAAAGCTGCTTCACTCATATCCTGCGCTTCGTCTACAATGACAGCCTTGAACGGCAATGACGCAGTTCCCTTATCAGAAATAATTTGAGCTGCATCGCGCATCGCATCTTCAGGTTCGCGCAGCCCCTTTTCACGCAGTAGATTGCGGTACTCCTCAAATACAGTCCAGATATCTTGACGTTGCTGACGGCTGAGACGAGTTCCCCGTCCGGTACGGCGAGCTACCAGATAATCTCGCAATGTTTGACATCCCTGCTCTGAAACAACGGCTTGCCATTCTTCCTGGTAAAAGCTCAAAGGCAGTCCAATTTCGGTTGGCGCGATTGTATATGCCTGTTTCCACAGGTCTTCGGTTTCGTCACCATAAACAATACGAGTTTCGACTCCTTCTTGCCGCAGAAACTCCGCAACCCATGCATCCAAATTGACGACTCGAATACGCCGCATTTGCTCAGTAGAACAAATTGATTTGAGATTGGCTTCAATGTCCACTGCTAGATTGCGCGTGAAAGTGGTGAATAGGATACGATCGTTGGGACTAGTGAAGCGATTTTGTACCAACCATTTTGCTCGGTGCATGGCAACTACTGTTTTTCCTGTGCCCGCACCGCCTAAGACTCGAACTGCTCCATTCCAGTCACGATCGACTAACTTGCGCTGAGTGGGGTGTAGGAAAACGCGCCACTTTTCCAACGGAGCCGCCAGCATTTCTTCCAGTTCGGTATCGTCGGTAAGTACCATGAATCGGCTGAGGCTGTCATTGTTCTGCAACGCCGTTTCTAAATCTTCTACATCGATCGGTTGCACTTCCTTGTTTTTCTCAAGTTGCCGCAGCACTTCATCAAGTTCATACCCAGATGCCAACATCAGCAAGGCATCGCTAGCTTCACGCGGTAAATGGGGCAATAGTTGTTCAACTCCTTCATCCGTCGTGATCTGACGCACGGCGGGTAGCAGGATCTCTGGAACCCCAAGTTGCATTAACTGTTTGTCTTTAACAGAGTCAAACCTGCTTGGCTGCTGAGTCTGCTCTTGATTAATACGTTCTAACCGTTCAGTTGTTGCTTCCACATCCTCGACATCAATGATTTGCAGAGCACCTGATACCTCATTAATGCGGCAAACTTTTCGCTTTGCCCAAGTATAAGCGTCATCATGTTTGTCTACCCAGAGCAGAATATAGACATTACCAGAATCTGGTTTGAGAACGATCGCCCGATGCGCCTGGTCAACCCGAACCGACTTCATACCTTTATCGCGGCTGTCGCGAATCGACTCGTAATTTAAGCCTGGGCGGGTAGGATCTTGTCGAAAGCGGTTGATAAATTCAGAAACCTTACCCTGAGCATTACGTGGTAGTCGGCTGTAGGCATCGAAGAAATCGTCTGAAATGGCAAGCCGAAATGTGTTTTGCAGAGCCATTTATAACCCTCCTCTAAGCGTATTACCAACGATGTCTATGAATTGTAGGAATGGCTCGATTTCCCAGGCATTCCAGCCTGCTTCAGTAAAAGCCACTTGATCGGCTTCAGTCAAGGTAACGGCAATACGGTGTTCAATCCATGCTAACTCTGCCATTGCGATTACCTGATTGCGATCGCTCACCAGTTCATAACCTGCCTCTGGAATTTGCCATCCCTCTTGACGCATCTGGTCAAGTGCTGGCAGTAGTTGCTCTTCAACAGTTAATTCACGCAGCTGATGCCATTGCTCGTCTTCTTCAGTGGTTTGTCCTGGCTGGAAGTTAGACAGCTTTGGCAGCAATGTTCTTGATTGATTGATTCCGGATGTCGTGACCGCGTAAAAGTGAGGTAGAAATTGATAGAAGTTGAATAAACGTAGGGCTTCGACCCAATTACTGCGCAGAAGCGATCGATCAGCTTGCGGGGCATCATCCAGCCATAGAAGAATAAAGCTGCCTGTTGAACCATTAGGATGACGCTTAATGTCTACTGCGCTCCAAATTGTGAGCAGGGGAGATACGGTAACCTCAGTGCCTACCCACTTAGCTGGTGGTTCCCAGTAGTCAATAGCATCCTCGCTTGTATGAGACACGGCTTTTTCCAGCCATTGACTTTGTGGAATTACTGGGTTGGATTTTACTTGAACTGCTGTTTTCAGCAACGCCCATCGTTCTCTTTCCCCAGCATTTGGATTGAATAGGTAAAGCATTAGCCACTCGAAGCTATCCAAGTCCTCCATTGGGCGTAAAAGTTGACATTGATATTGTTGATAAACCCGTTCCATAACACCAGGCAGCAGTGAGCAACTTAAGCCATTCGGACGGCTGACTGCCTGCTCAGGGTCGATCTGAGCGTTAATATCATCCCAGGAAAGAGACCAGCACCAAAATTGTCCGCTGCGAAGAATAGCAAGTCGCTGTTGAAAGTCTTCCTTAATCCGATCCTGATGATATTCCCAGCCATCTGTGAAGATGACGATCGGTCGGCTATGGGTACGGCTAGAGGCTGGACGAATGACAAAATCAGCACGGGATGGAATCTCAACTCCATCTTGAGCAGTAAGCGTCACCTGCATTTCGATCGTCCAGGAAATTTCACCCACTTTCAGGTAATAGCCTGCTTGCCCGTTAATGATATCCTTACGAAGGATGGGAGTTGAACCCCCGTAAACCTTGCCACTATAGCGACGAATGGCTTCGATAAATCGGCGCTCTAATTCGCTCTCGAAGTTGCTGTTGAGTCGAATTGCCGATAAGCTCTCAGAAGTTTCTTCCAGGTCTGACCAATGCTTTTCGATCGCCGAAAGTAGGCGCACAGCGGCAAGGCGGCTGGTTTCGTCCTGATCGAAGCTGCTCCGGTAGGCAAATAGGCAGTTATAGCAGCCGTCCTCACAGTCGCAGGCACGTAAAACAGCAAGAGCTTGAGCAAAGACATCCCGCAACTCGGCAGGTTTTTGAATCAGTTGCCGAAGGTAGCCAGTTCCACCTGGAATGCTGTCAAACAGATAGAGGAAAGATTTGCGGAGAGAAGAACTAGGCTGGGGTTCTTCGCTGATGACGGTGTGTAGATGATCAACCTTGCCGCCAAATTTGCGCTTTAAGCCGAGTTGCAGAGCAGCAATGAAAGAATGCAGCCCTTGATCAGTCCAGAAGTTTTCGTCGGGCATAAGAAATCGAATAGCTTCCGACTCAAACTCACGGTAGAGATACAGCACATCCAGGGCTTTGGCTTGATCAGGCTTGTCGCGATATTGACAGCTAATCGTGTGATCTTTAGCCCGATCGCCCCGCATGACTTTGCCACAGCTCCGGCAGATCCGAAACCCCTGTGTGGTGAATCGATGTCCCGCTAATTCGACAGTTTCTCCGATTGACAGAGATTCTCCTAAATTGACTTCTCGAAAGCTGGTGCGAGCAATGTATTCGATGCCGAAGGGGAACTCCTTATCTTTGATCAGAAAGGTCTTTTCTCGAAATTCTGGTTGAAAATCGACCAGTAGGTGTCGCTGGAAAAATGAGGTGCTGCGGTCTTCTCGATCGTCCCCAAACCGACTTTTGCGATCGCTGGTACTCGCCATCACTTGACGCAGTTTAAGCATCCGGCGCAGTCGTCCTTGATCACTCCACATGGAATCGTTGCAGCGAGGACAAGCTTTTGTATGGGCTTCTGGCTGGATGCTGCGCACCGTATAGTTACAGCTTCGGCAAAGCCGCCATTCTTCTGGTTCAGACAGTTTGAGATCGATCTGGTCAATCTTTACGCGTCGTCCTTCAGCATAGAATACGCCACTGGGAACGAGTTCACGAATCGCTAAAGCTCCAGGACGCTCGTAGCTGAGTGTGAAGGTTTCGTACTTTTTACCATCGTCACCTTCGGCTTTAAACTTTTGCCGCCAAAGAATCGATTGTAGTGTCACTCCCGCTTCTGGGAAGGAATAGTTGGGTAGCAGTCCTTCATCGGTGAGGAAGTTGAGAATATGTTTGTCGTTGAGGTTGCGCATCAGCGCCCGGAAGCCCGATCGCTCTCGTTCTAGTTCTGCTAGCCGCTCAGGATCTTGCAACGCGATCGGTTCTGCCTTGAGGTCTTTGATCTTTTTACCGATGGTTTTGATCTGGCTGCTGACACGGGTACGTTCTTTTCTCACCCCTTCTAATCGATCACGAATGCGCCATCGCAACCCGCCTTCATCTTGCTCGCCCTGCTCCATAAATAGGCGTAATTCTTTCTGAGTCTGCTCCTCAGTTTCGGTAAATAGGCCCAGAAATTGTTCCAATAGTTCACTCTGCTGTTCCAGGATAAAAGCTAGCCAGTTGTAGGGAAAGCGTAATTGATCCTGGCGTTCGATCGCATTTAATACATCGCTGAGTTGAGTCGGAAATTCTCGTTTGGTGATGCCCGTTGCCACCCAGTTATCAAGACAAAAAGCAGTCAATTGGCGTTGCAAAATTGCTGAGGCATCTAAATAGCATCCAGATGCTTCAACGCTGCCTGCTAACATTCGAGTGGGATTGGCATAGAAAAACAGGTCATGGGGAGACCCGTTTGCCACAACACCTACGAGGGCATTTCCATCCGTTCTACCCGCCCGCCCGATGCGTTGCTGGAAGTTGGCGGGAGCCGGGGGAACAGAACAAAGCAGCACGGTTGAAAGATCGCCAATGTTAATTCCCATTTCGAGGGTGGAAGTGGCGGAAAGTAGATTGGGATCACAGCGGCGATCGCCCTGAATGAAGCGTTGCTCTAGCCATTCTCGATTCGATCGCGACAGCAATCCAGTATGTTCGGCGGCCATAATGCGACGGACTTCACCACTGCGGTAGAGTTGACGATAGTATGCCAGCCCAGTGCGCGGATCAGGGTGGTAATGTCCACTGCATCCTGGATTGAGACAGGTCATGCCGTCTAGAGCAGGACGTTCGACTTCAGCGGTGGTGATTTGATGGCTACAGCGCTCGCATACCAGCACGGTTCCCGCAGCCGTTAGCTGAATCACCGACATGGGAATGCCCCAGGCGCGTCCATGTCCACAGGGATGCGCTTCCAGTACACCTGCCTCAACCAGCGCATTTAAGGTGTAATCGAGAATCTCCTTGAGCTGATCTTTGAGTAGCAAACTGGTGGCGCTAAAAATACGTCTCGTCCAATTTTCACACCAGCTCTCTGCCTGCCCTGGTTTGATTACACGTTCAAACCGTTCAGCGGTACCAGCAGCACTGACCAAGAAAATCGGGGCGGGAATGTTGGGTCCCATGCTTGGCATAAACAGGGGTCGCTGCAACACAAAAGTGTTGCCCTGACTGATATAAAGCTGCGTTGCGGGTTGTAGGATGCCACCGCGCTGCCGCAGGTGATGCAGCAAGCCTAGTAAAAATTGCCGAATGCGATCGGGTGCTGCTGAACGTAGCGCATCAACTTCGTTAGTGAGCTTGAAGTGAAGGGTTGCTATTGCCTGCTCTATCTCTTCTAGATTAAAGTGAGTCGCACAAGCGCCGCTGCGTTCCAGCGAGGGGCCAACCGCAGAACGATGCCCAAACTGGTTGACGATTTCCCAGGTTAAACGCTCGTTGATCAATGCTGGCAGGGGGGTGTCAGTTGCCAGATCGAGACGATCGCTGTGTAAAAATTCATCCCATTCTCGCAGCCATTCCAGATCGTTAGGAATGAAGGTAGCGACGTAGTTTCCGGCAGAGCCAAGCTGATGTTGCCAGTGGGAAGGGAATTGGTCAACGAGGGCTTGCAGAGTAATGCTGTCAGGATTGGCAGCGATGGTGTGGGCGATCGCAGTTCTCAGGGTTGTGCGGTAGGTGCGTGCCCCATAAAATCCGGCACGGTGAGCGGCATCTTGAACCGAATCTGAGAAAGTGAGCAGTTTTTTGTCGTGATTAAATGGGGTGGTGTAGAGGGTGCCGATCATAGCGCTGGTCAGGCTGGCAGCTTGCGCCCCTAGAATGGACAAACCGTTGCTGCTGCCACAGAATGGACAATCACCGCTGGAAACTAGCTTTTTCTGCCCGTCTGAGTCTTCTGCTGACTTCGTGATTTCGGGAATGTGAACGCGAATCAGATCGGTATGCCCACAAGCGATGCAGCCTTCAACTTTGGAACTATTCAAGGTCAGGCATTCTGGACAAAGCCTGCGAGTATCCGTTTCGGTATCATGAGCGGGGAAAGCAAATGTAATTAGAGGCTTTCGTCCGAAGTACTCGCGGTAGAAGCGCTGTAGATCGTTGGCAACAAGTTTAGTGGAACCTTGAGAGGGTTTGACTCCTCCCCATCCGGTGGCTCCGCAGTCGCGGCAGTGCATTACGGGTAGGGTTTTCTTTGCTTGCTCTGGGGTTAGATCGTCAGAGTAGAGTAACTGAGGGTAGGGTTCGACCGTGGCAACCATTCGCTTCAACTCACGGAACCAGAGCTGAACTCGAAGATTCATCCAGGGCAGAATCAGCGTTTTGCCACTGGGAAGCGTGATAAGGCGACGGGCAATAGCGACCAGACTCAGCAAACTGTCGAGAAGTAAATGACTGTAGCCGGATTGGTCGTTAGGCAGGTGGAGTCGTCGGCTCAGTCGCTCAAGCAGGTCGGTGTATGTTCGGGCTTCTTGGCCCAATAGGCGGATCAGGTTATGAATAATGGGCAGGGTCTTGAGTTCTTCGCCTAGCTGGATTCGCCAGTTGTCATTGAGAGGGGTATGGGTTTCTGAGGTATCGGGAGGAGTCAGGTCTTGCAGCCATAAAGTCGCCTGTGCCCGAATGTATGCTTCTAGAGTGGTGTAGGAGTCTGGATTGAGTTGGGCGATCGCCTCCAATCCAGGTACAGGCAGTACGTTCAAGAGCGCGTCTTGCAAAAACTCGGCAGCAGTGACTCTGTCCTCTTGAATCAGTGCGCCTTCTTGGAAGGGTTCTTGAAAGATGGTGGAGGCATAGGCGAGCATATCTTTTTGACTGGCACTGCTACCCAAAGTAGCGGAAGTGCCAACACAGGTGAGGTGGTTCACAGGGGTTTTGAGCCGATGTTTCAGCCGCCGCAATAAGCAGGCGAGGTCAGTACCCTGTGCGCCATCAAAGGTATGAAATTCATCGACAATGATGTAGCGCAGTTTGTTCGGCTGATTGTGTTGCCAGAGTTGTTGAGCATCGGGCTGCACCAACAGATAGTCAAGCATCTTGTAGTTGGTCAGCAGGATATCGGGAGGCGACTCGCGGATGATGCGTTTATCAGTAATGACTTTGTTGGCGCTCATCCTAGCGGTAGGTGTTTCGTCTTGGTCGCCAATGTAGAGTCCGGCGCTGATGCCTTTGAGGGAAGGAGTGCTATGAATTAGGTCGGCGATGCGTTTTGCCTGATCTGTTGCCAAGGCGTTCATCGGGTAGATCAAGATGGCCTTGATGCCTAACTCACCCTGCTGCTGGCGACAGTGTTCCAGGAGAGGGAGCAGGAAGCATTCAGTTTTGCCGGAACCCGTGCCTGTGGCAATTAATGTGGATTGGTAGTAAGGAGGAGATAGTCGTTGGAAGGCGCGTTCCTGGTGGAGGTGGGGCGTGAAGCCAAGAGGGATTTCGCGGAAGGGGTCGGAGCCAGTGCCGGATCGAAAGGGTAAGCCGATCGAAATATAGGGTCCTCGGCAAATATTATCGGGTTCAGCTAGAAATCGATCGATGAGTCCATCAAATCCTGGTGTGGTAGGGCGAAAAGTTGTGTGGAGATAATCTGAGACGCAGTTACGAACCTGAGTGGCGACGACGGAAGGGATCATGGTATGGCCAACAGTTACTTTTTTAGAGAGATACGTGCGCGCAGTTTAGCTACACGATAAAATTCCCAATTCAGATGCACCATATCGCCACACCGAAACGAGAGCGGCTTAGGCAAAAGCTTAGAGAGCAGCTTAGATGACCGCCATTGTGGCCTAGATAACTGTTTTAGCCGATTTCTTTATAAACTGGCAGATAATTTACAGCATTTCGTTGCCTGGTGAAGTACAGTCTATCTCCTAAAATCAAGGGGTTTATAGCAGTTTTTGTACCTCACTAGCTTCGATGATTAGGTTCTAATTGCCTATTGATTGTCTGACTGGCAGGTACCAGCACACGGACGATGGCAGAGAAAACAGACCAAGGTTTGTTGATATTCCTGGATCTGCTTTTCAGAAAAATGTTGATGCTGGGTGCGTAAATCAAAAAGGCTGGGATGAAGAAGGTACGCTAGATCTCCTGGGCAAGACTGTATAAATGGTTTGAGTCCTTCGACCATGACGTTAGATTTAAGAGCAATGTTAGAGCGTTGATCTAAATTCTCCTGCATTAATACCTCCTTCCTAAGGTTAATTTATCTAAGCAAATCTTAATCCATAGCAAACGTCCTGAAGAAACGCTTGCCGAGCTTCACCTTTAATAGAGCCACGGGCACTAACAGTGAAAACTAAGTCTTCGTCAAAAAAGAACTGACTGTTAATTTTCTCTTTGTAAATATTTTGGAGCGTTTTAGAAACTGGTACAGAGAGAAGAGTTTTTTCCTTTGATTTCCCAAGATCTTGTTGCTCAGAAATAATTAAATGAGCCTCTCCACTTCTATTGTCTGTGCAGAAGAAGGTGATTTCCTTTTGGGCAAAAGCCGGATCAAGCAAGTCTCCAGCATCAAAGACTTTAAATAAGGTGTCATCTGATAATTGAACACACAGTGGACTCACAAGATAGGGTTGCCAATTATAGAATGAGATGATCGCGGCTCCTTCTGAGATCAGTGTGTTTGAATTTTGAATAGGGATTACTTTTGAAATCCCAAAAATCTCATAAACTAGCTCCCGAAGAAGAGGAATTTTAGAGGTTCCGCCAACTAACAGTACTTCGTGGATCTGAGTAATATCAGTATTTGATGCATTAAGCACTTGCATTAAGTTTCTAACGGCATCTTCAACATCCTTCCGAATAATACTTTCAAACTCCTCTTTCTTAATGGCATAGAAAAAATCATAAGATTCATTTCTAAGAGCAAAGAAATCGAAAATATTAATACTAGATTTATCTTGGTCGCTTAACTCTATCTTGCTAAATTCCGCATCATTTTGGAAAATACCAGCAACGCCGGAGTTTAAAAGAAAATCATCGGATGATATATTGTTTTCGTCCTGGAATTGACTGATGAGATAATTCATTAGCATCTCATCGAAATGATCTCCTGCTCTATTTGGGAAACCAGCGTTACCTAATTCATTGATTTTGCCGTCAGCAATTTGTACCAAAGTGATGTCAAGCGTACCTCCACCCCAGTCAAATACGATAATATTTTTCCTTAAATCCTTAAATTTTTCTAGAGACTGATATTTCTCAAATAAATAACCAATAACAGCAGCGAATGGCTCATGAATAAAGGTTTTTACCCGAATTCCAGCAAGTTCAGCGGCTCTCCGAATGGCACGACGTTGCCTTCCGCCAAAATACAAAGGAATAGTAACAACGGCCTCGGAAAGGTCAGGAAAGCTAGAGAATCGGTTTTGAATATCTTTTCGAAGGAACTGAAATATTTTGCTAGCAATATCTGCATTGTAATAAACTTTGCCAAAAATTTCGATTTCTTGCTGTTCTTGAATTCTTGATTTAATAGAACGTACAAATTTGTGCCCTGGCTCATTAGTGTAATCTCTGATATTCTTCTTGGCTTCACGCCCAATCACGGGTTCCTCTTCATCACCTCGAAACCAAATAACTGATGGATGGGGAAGATTATTTTCATCAGTAAATGAGGTGATCTGTCTTCCATTGAAAGCTGAAACGACCGAATTTGTTGTTCCAAAGTCAATTCCAAAACCAATGGAAGATCTTGTTTCATTGCTTGAAATACTCATTATATCTCTCCGTTAACTATTTGTTCTAATTAAGTTTTCTATCTTGGACGTGATTTCTGAAAATTGAGATTTTACCTTCTCATCTGAGATGTACTTATCAATCCCTCTTTGTAATTTCTCAAATTCATGGTTGATCCGGCTTTTTAGTTGATTTAGTTCAGAGTTTAATGTTTGAGAAGCTTGAATCTTTCCTGTTTCTTGAAGCTGGGCATAGGCACTTTCTTGATCTTTTACTTTTTCTTTGAGTTGTCTAACCTCTTCTACATATTCTTCTATTTGAGAAGATAGTCCTTTATTTGAGGCTTCAGTCTCACTCATTTGCTGACGAAGATTCTCGTTTGTAGTGTTTAAAGAGCGATTTACACGTTGAAGTTCTTCATTATTCCATGTCAGATCCCGTACTCGTTCTAAATTAGGACGTTCAAAATCATAAAGTGCTTTTAACTGCCTCTCTGAGCTTCTTTCCTGCAACTCATCAAATAGAATCTTAAGTTTGTGTTTTGCAATTTCCTTGTCCCTAAAAGACACGTTATCTTTCTTGAACTCTTTTTCCGATGGATTTAGAAAGATAGAGATTAGAAGATTGACCGCTTCGTAAATTAGCGGTAGCTTTGCATCATTGCGTGAGTTCAAATCATTTATGCAAATGACGGCACTATATAAGAATCGTAGCCGATCGAGTCTTGAATAGTTTCCCCACTCGTAATCCGTAGCGCTAGCTTTGTCTTTACTGTCTAAGCTATTTTTTGTGGCTTGATTAATTGGTGGGCTTAGTTTTTCACTAAAAAGCTTGTGTAATTCTTCAAGTTCTGATGGTAATTCTAAAGTCCTAGTTTGATGTGTTTCTAAATCAAATAAGGAGCTTAGAAATTCATTAATTTCCTGCTTGACTGCTAATGAGATACAGTTAAATTTACGTTTTCTCTTGCCCTCTATAAAGTCAAGATAGTCTTGATGAATGAGAGTAAATATTGCTCTTGCTCGCTGTTCTTTGGGTATGCTTACTACCGCTTCAGAAAGTTGTTGAGCATCTTCTGGGGTTCTTGGGCAAGGATACTCTGAGATGCACTTGAGAAATTTAGTGAGATCCGTTTCCTTCCATTTCTCTAACTTAGAAAGCTGCTTAACTGTTAGTACTGGATTTAGAGGCTCAGTCTTTTTATCTGCTTTACTCTTGGGTTGGCTTTTTTCAGCTTCGGGATATACGGACATACTCTTGAGCCTCGGAAGAAAAAAGTTTGCTGTGCGATAGGCTTCTGTATTGTTGAAAAGCCTCATCCTCATTATTGAGTTTGCGGTGGATGCGTGCTAAAACCAAATTTAATTTCTCGGCATAACTTCGGCTAGGATTATCGGGTGGCTTAAGTTTCTGAAGAATTTGCTGGAACCTCGCTTTATTGATTCTCTCATTGCAAAATAGTTCTATGAGTTGCAGAAGATACTCGGAGCTTTCCGATAGGTATACTCCATAGGCTTTTCGCCTTTTGTCTTCTATGGGTAGACAAATGCTTTGTATTGCGTCGTATGAATTTGAGAAGAAGATATGAGCTAAGTAGAAGATAGAGTCTCTGGAGGCATATCTAAGCGAGTTGAACCAGTTAAAGCGAAATGCGATCGACATTCGTATCTGCCGAGAGAGGCTGTCATTAAAGGGTTGTAGATAACCATACACACTTTCAAGACGTTGTGGTGCTGTGTCGTGTGTGCTAAGTTGAGGGCTTTTCTCAAAGTACAGGGCATCTAGATAGCCAAAAATTCCTCTGCGGTATTGCTGAATGAAAATTTTAATATTTTCAGCGTTGATTAAAAAATTTAATTGATCCAACTCAATTCGTTGATTGCTGGCGAGAAGCTCCTGGTTTCTTAGGAAGACTTCTTTTTCTTGCTCAAGCAGTTCAACTTCAATGCTGATGGAATTTCGTTTTACAGTTTGAGCTACATCACCAATGCGAAGCAAGATTTCCTCATTCCTATGATCATAAAAGATGTGATCCTGGAGCGATTCTCTGGAACGGAAATGCTTCAAGCATCTAGGGCAAATTTCAAGGAGTGCAATGTTAATACCTGTGGTGGAATTTTCTCTGAGATATCTTGCTACTTCAACATCCCAGCCACGTTCGGCGTTATCTTCAACGGTGTCTAGAAATATGCCCATAAATCACACCTCTGCTGAGAGGTGGTCACTTAAGTCTCTCAGTAAAGTATTCCCATGCAGTGCGGTAGGCGCTCACCCGATCGCGCTTTTCCAAGGAAGCTTGATAAACGAGTTCTGGTAAGCCTTAGGACACGGCATATTCTGTAAGCTTGCAGCGTTCTGGAGATTTGAAGGCAAGAACGATATGGTCTTTGGGGATGCCTGCGGCTTCTAGCTCATATGCGATACCGTCTTCGGTGCCGTCATGCTGAATCCAAAGCTTTTCATTAATGATGTCGATGTGGATGAAGGTGCCATAGATACGATCGCCATTTTGCCAACCTGTTTCGACGAGGAAATAGCGATCGCGGCTGTGGTCAAAGATCAGTTCTTGTTGAACTTGGTCGTTTTGCCCTAGAAAATCAGCGTATTCTTGCAGCACTTTTTCGGCGATCGCTCGATATTTAGTTCTACTCATGGTGTTAACTCGCTGAGTACCAAAATTCGCAGTTCACCAACGCGCTTTAGGGCTATGTCATTGGTTAAAAACGCTTGACAGCCTGCGGCTCTTGCGGTTGCTATCTGTAAGGCGTCAGGGAGTTTTAGGTTGTACTGCACCCGTAGTTCTGCTGCTTGCTGACCAATTTCTGCTGTGATCGGTGAGAACAGGGTATTTGCTCCAGCGGTGATCACATCCACAAAGTCTTGTTTTAACTGGATGAGTCCTTTGCGATGTGGGACGACCAGGCATTCAGCCAATATTATGGGGGAGGCGGCGGCGGTAAAATCTCCTGCCTTTAACCGTTGAAACACTGAACGAGCGATCGCAAAGTAGGCGGAGTTTTGCTCAACATAGTAAATGATTGGAGCGGTGTCTAAAAAACATCGATCGACTCCGTTGAAGGCATCTTCGAGGTTCATCATTAGGCTCTCAGTGACTGCTCTCGATCGTCCCATTCATCGCGCTGACGGCTGACCCAGGCTTGGGCATCTTCGCCACCCAGTAAATTGGGGGCAACCCCTTCGAGGTCTTGCCAGGATCGCCTGGGTTTGGATGTAATCACGGCACGGGTTTGAATTTGTGTTGTTAGATGCCCAATCACCTGCATTTGTTCTTCTGGGGTGAGTTGGTCAACCTGACTCAGGATTTGCTGAAGTAATGAACTCATAGTCCTCCGAGGTGCGATCGCATGAATGGGTTAATTTATAGTTTGTGCTCAAAAAATGCCCAGGCGGTGCGGTAGTCGGTGACTCGATCGCACTTCTCAAAGGGAGCCTGATAAACGATCGTGCGCTGAATTTCGCCACCGGGTTGGGTGTCGTCGGTGATGGTAACTTCGACGGTGCCTTCGGTCATATCTTTTACGTCTTCCCAGCCGATGATGGCTTGTTTGGCGTTGCCTTTGCGGGGTAGCCCAACGCCGACGAGTCCTTTGCTGGTGGTGAAGACGATGCGCCCGTTTTGGTCGAAGTAGGTTTCGCGTTCGTATTGCTGCATAACGGGGAACTGAACGCGATAGATGGTAATGAGTTCATCGAGGGTTAGCCCCAGTGCCATTGCGGCGAGTACGTCAATTTCGACAAGGGCTTGGCGGCGGGCGTAGTCGGTGCGGAGGGCACAGTTGCGCTGCCATTGGGGGGTGAGGTTGCGGAAGAAGTGGAGGTCGAGGCGTGGGTCGTTGGGTTTGCTCCAGGTGTCTTGTTGGAAGGTGGGGTTCCAGCAGTCTGACCAGAGATCGGCATAGTGGGTGGTGAGGCAGTTGAGGGCGAGGGTGCGGGCGTTCAGCTCTTCTCTAAACTTCTTAAGTAAGCATGGAAATAGCGACAAATCTCCAGCAGTAAGATTGTCTTTTCCTGTCGTTTTGACAAAGAAGTCCAACGCTAACGATTGCACTAAAGATACAAAGTCAAGCAGGACTTGATTTTCCTGAAAAGCTACTGTTACCAAAGCATAAATATGGGTCGCACCTTTTGGTGCAATACATGGAATCAAAGTCCTTTCGCCAGCTTGACTTAACATTTTTCTGTAGCCAACCCGGTAAAAATCGGTGATGGGGCGTTGGGTATCCCAAGGAACTTTGGGAGTACGGCGTTGATATTCAGTAGAGCTACAGCTAGGTATGTAGTTAGTTCGAGGCAAGTAGCTGCTAGGTAAAATAGTAAGATCAAGAACGTCGTAATGCCCTTTTTCTGTGCATATAGCACGAGGAGTTTTGTAAACAGGGGTTCCTACATGTAAATGTGGTTCAGATAGAATTAAGCTCTGAGTTGTTGTTGGAAACTGGGTATCTCGACGTATAGTTCCATCATTTTGAGCACTCGTCTCACTCCAACAAGTAGAAGGAGTATTGAAATAAACAACATCAGATAAGTAGAAAGTCTGATTAGAGAATTTCTTTAATACGGAAATTAGCTGTTTAGAATGTAAGGTTGGCAGTTTCGCTTCTTCTAAACAGCTGCTTTTTTCACTGTAAAGATTAGAAAACAAACTTAAATCCTCGACTTCTATCTTTAGGATTCTGTCTTTATGTCCGGCAAAGTTCCAATTATCTAGTTCATTTTTTATCCCACCAACTTCATCAGCTCCAGCATAGTCGTAGCATTCATAAATTGTTTTAGGTGTAAATAGATTGGCAATAGTTTCGAATCTTGGCAGTTGTTTACTGCTGTAAATATTTAAACTGTATTTAACTCTGTGCCCAATGGGAAAAAGAATAAGCTGATTTTGAAACTGAAAATGTTTTCTTAAGCGTGAATAAATCTCTTTACGAAGTAAGCCAGCATGAGGATCGTCATAAACTCCCTCAGGGTGCAGAAAACCTGATACACTATCGGGCTTTGTAAAACTCCAAGCTTGAGGCAAAAAACACTTGAATAAATTTGTTTGACTCCCCTTTAGTAGTGGATAATTCTGAACCCCATTCAAGAAACTCTGCGTTCCTTCTGATTCCTCATATTCCCTCAAATAGCCACTTCTTAAGCCTGGATATGTTGCAAATAAATCCTCTCGAATCGCCACCAACTGAGTTGCTGGTAGCTTCCGCAACTCCACTATTGGGTTAAAGTCTCCCAAAATTCCCCCTTCACTCCACTCCACCCTAATCCAAGGTGGATTTCCTACCATCAAATCAAACCCACCTTGCTGCAAGAAAATATCAGCAAACTCTAATTCCCAATGGAAGAACCGATACTGCTCCGCCAATTGTTCTACCACTTGCAAACGGGGATAAAACAGCTTCAGCTTCTTCAAATCCACATAACCCCAGGTGCTTAAAAATAACTTGCCCTGGGTCTGCTCCTGGGTTTCTGGAAAAAGCTGCATCTGCTGTTCTGCCGGAGCCAGCATTTCCGTTTCACCCAAAATTGCCCCAATCTCCTGCAAAAACTCCTCACGGCTGGGCAACTGGTCGGCATCGGCAATCCGCCAAAACCAGAGCGCGCACCAATAATCCATCACCAGCTTTAACCGTCGATAGGCACTGGCATTGGCAACCCCTTCCGACAGCTTCTCTTGCAGATAAATCTTGTCCTTCTGTTCTAATAGGCTACGTTGTCGCTCGGCATCTGCCCCAACCGATTGCCCCCACACCGTTAACGGATCAGTCGTGCGATCGCGTATCTTTGCCAACTCCTTTGCATACGACTCCCACAGTTCATGAATCCGCTGACTCAGCCGGACTGCGTAATCTGCCTGTTCTGCCGTCAGTTCCGTTTTAGCAAACTGCTTTTGCCAGTTGTTGATCTGGGCGATCGCCCCTGGCTCCATTGCCTTCACCACCTTATCGGTGTAATTCGCCATCCCCGGATCACCCAGCAAAAAGTGAAAAATGGCATCCGCAGGTAACGCCTGCCCCAACGGAATTCGCTCTGGCTCCTGCTCAAAATGTTTCGCCACACCCTTCTTCAGTCCCGTCACCTGCTTGCGTCGATAGACCTGCCGCCGCGCCCCAATCAACGAATTGCCGCAGTTCAACTGCAACCCAAACCAAGGCACAAACACCTCACCCTCGATTGTGCGCGTCCAGGTTTGCCCCCGATCATCGGTTTCTATGATGGTCTGGCGATCGCGGTAGATACAGTTCAGCCAAAGGGAAACTTCGGCAAGCTCCATTGCGATCGGGTTCTTGTCGATGCCATAGACATTGCGATCCGCCAGCAGCATCTTCACCTTTTGCTTTTCGATGGTGATGCGATCGTGGGGAATTCGTTCATTCAGTTCATCTTGCTTGCGCTCCAAATACGCTTCGGCAAGCTGATCGACTACCTCATTCAAAAACGCCGCACTGCCCATCGCAGGCTCACACACCGTCAGCGTCAAAATGTCGTCAGCGGTTTTATCTTGCAGTAATTCCTTCAGCGCATACTTCACCAAACACTGCGTCAACGACTGAGGGGTGTAATAGCTGGCGCTCTTTTGGCGATCGCGTCCCGCCAACCGAAAGATAAACTTGCCCTTTTCGTGCAATCGCGGCTTCTTCGTGTGCGGATCGATCACCCGCTCCTCTGGTTTAAACTCATCCAGGCGATCGGCAGGCACAAAATACCCCACCTCCAGATCCGATCGCTCCTCCCCCGCAGGCTTCACCTCATACAGATCTTCCTCTGCCAGGAATGCCGAAAGGCTCAACAAACCCTCATACACCTCACCCAACTGGTTCACCCCAAGCTGGGCATAGCTGATTCGTCCCCGTCGCTGCTTCCCTTTCGCTCGTGATAGCGACATCAACTCCAGAATTTGCCGCATTACCCCATTGCGAAACTTCACCCCATTCAGCATCTTGGTGCGATCGGGATCAAACAAATGGCTTTTCAGCGCAGGCAACCGGAACGTATTGTGAACCACTTCCTCCTGAGTACTCTGGAGGTCAAGCTGCTCAAAGTTCTGCACCGGATATCCTTCCCACAGCAGCTTAAACAACCGCCGAACTGAAGCATCAATGAAATAGCCCGCTTCATCCTCACTGGTGAGCAACTCCGTCTGCTCCAGATCCCGCAATGTCTCCAGGCTGTATCCTTCTCGGTACACATCAGAACCCATCGGCACATAGCCCAACTCCGGTCGAGCCTCAATGTAAAACACAAACAGCAGTCGATACACCCAGCGCAGACATTCCTGCTTCAATTGATCAGGGTCAGTCTCCCGCTCACCCCGTTCTTGCTGCACCTCACTCGAAAACACCCGCCGCTTGCTCACCGTGCGCCGATAATGCAGCACCTCATTGCCTAAAATCTCGATCGCCTGTCTGAGAGCAAACTTTAGGTCTTCTGAAACGCTATAGGTATGGCGATGGCTGTTTTCATCTAACTCATCCAGCAGGGCACTCCCCTCGGTTGGGCAAGTATGCTCCCGATGCAGCAGGGTCGCCGCTGCCAGTAAGGAATCCGCATCCCGTTCGTTTAATAACTCCGCCCAATCAAACCGCAAGAGCCGCGACGCATTCCATTTGTGGCGATCGACCAGCACCATTTGATCAATGCTAATCAGCAGTACCCAGCGAGGCGGTTCATTCTGGGCAAAGATCTGATCCGTCAACAAATCCTCCAGACTAATATCCTGTAACCGATCTCCCTCCATCTTCGGCAAGTCTTGATACTGTCCAGCGTCCAGCATCAACGACAAAACATCCATCGGTTCAGCCGAGAGATTAAAACCCTCAATTACCCAAAGCTGGGGTATTCCAGTACTGCGCTTAACTTCCGCTGCGATTGGCAGCAGGCTGTCATCATCTAGCACTTGAAGCTGAGGATGCCACTCGTAGCTTAGACTCTCCAGCACTTGCTGGAAAAATTCCCGTTGCAGCGATCGTAGTTCCGTTTCATCACGAGTGCGCTGCTGGCGCTCCCGCAGCTTGAAATAGTTCGACCGTAAGCTACCCAACTGGCGATCGGGAGTCTCATCTTCTGCCTGCTCCTTCCATCGCTGCGCTACGCCCTTCAAGTCTTCTTTGAGGATGGCATCTAGGTAATACGCTGAATAGAACTCATTTTCATTGGCAATTCCGGTCAGCGGCATTAACCATTCCTCCTAAAGACAGCAACCAGTTTGATATAAGGCTCAGGCTCCGTCGTCATCGACAACTCAACCCAGTCCTGATAGTCCTTGAAAATCTTCTCAATGTAACTCAGTTCACCTCGGCGGCGTTGCTGCTTAATTGTCTCCGGGCGCTTGTCTCCCTCAAATCGCAGCTCCAACTGCTCTAAATGGTTTCCTTTTAGCTTTTCTAGCCGCTCCTGCTGTTCCTTCAGCTTCGGTGCCAGAGTTGCCTCAAAGATTTTGCGTTCTGCCTGCAAGTAAGCTAGCGCTTTGGCGATCGCCTCCCTTCTCAGAGGCACTAGATCTTCAACTTCTGCTGCCCCAGGATTTGGAATCTGCTGTTGCCCTAGTCCAGTCCGCTTTACCGTTTCAGCAAACAGCTCAATCTGCTTAAACTTTCCAGCTTCAAAGACTGCCGACACCCAGCGATTGATCACGGGCGATCCGCGACGATTTGGGAAACTTCCAAACAGCACAAACGATACCTCCTGCGCTGCCATGCCCTCATTCAGCAGCAAAACGGGAGCCTGATGTCGCCCAAACCGAAACAAGCAGCGATCGGTCAGCCACTCCACTAGCGGGTGTAAATCCCACAGATATTGTTTATCTGTCCAGCTTGCCTCCTGCCGCCGCGCCTCTTCCATTGCTTTCATCATTTCCACCGAGCGATCGGTCAGATGCATCAGTCCGATTGGGCGAATTTCACGCGGCAGCCGCTCATACCGTCGTTCTAGTTCAGCGGGTAGCTGGAGTTCGACATAGCGATCGGTTTCGTTGATGTTCAGGTTAGGTGGCAGTGTTTCAAGTGATTGAAGGGCGATGATCGCGTATTTGAAAGTTGAAGAAAACAGACTTAGTAGCGTTCCAGTTTTGGCGGTTTCGACTTTAGGAACACTCTCTACACTTACATCCTCATTCTCAAACCAATCAAAGATATTAAACTCACCGCCGCTGGTGGCATTCTGATCCAATTGCTGAGAAAAATCTGCTGCTGACACCCCCACTTCGATCGCCTTTGCCGTCACTTCTTCCTCAGCCTCAGCCTCAAACACCCCCATAAACACGGATGGATCGCCAATATTCTTAATTGCCTGTTCATCCTTCTCCAGTAGCACCTTGATAATCCGCTCGACCTCGTCCATACGCTCGATCTGCGATCGCGTCAGCAGATAGCGGATCTCAGGCTGCTGAGTTTGCCCATAGCGATCGATCCGTCCATTGCGTTGCTGCAACGTCATCAACGACCAAGGAATATCAAAGTGAATCAGCTTGTGGCTCTGGTAGTGCAGGTTTAACCCTTCTGAAGCCACCTCCGTCGCCAGCAAAATTCGCACCTTCGCATTTTCCTGCCCAAACGCCTCCACAATCCGGGTTTGATCTACATCTGCAAGTCCACCATCAAGGATGGCGATTGTTTCTGGCTTTAGTTTCAAATCTGTTGCTAATTGCGCCTGCAAGAATCTCAAGGTTTCCAGCCGCCCCGTGAACAGAACTAGCCGATCCTTGGGATCGCGCCCCGTCCAGCTAAAGTCTTTTTGAATTAGCTTTAGCATCCGCTGATACTTGGAGAAATCCTCGACGCGAATTTGTCGCAACGCTGCCTGTAAGGTTTCCAGCTCCGCCACATCCGATGAATTGGCTTCTTGCTTCGCCAAGCGATTCAGGCGATTCGTCACAGTTTCCAGGCAGGCTGCTGGACTGGAGAGCATTGATTTTAGCAACGTCGTTTTAAAGAGCTGTCCTGCCTGCCTGTGTCCGTCGATGTTGGTTAGCTTCAGGTCGTTGAGAATTTCAAAGACCTGCTCCTCTGCGATCGATGCCTGTGCTTCGACCGACTGGACATTTCGTTCCGGCACATGTTGCTTCAGATCTTGCAGCACATCTTTCTTAAACCGACGAACATACAGATCACGAATGTCGTCTTTGGTGTAGTTGTCTGCGTTGGCGATTGCCGTCGGGTCGAGCATATTCATCAGACTGGCGAAGCTGCCCGGACGACCATCATGGGGGGTTGCGGACAACAGAATCAACGTATCTGAACGAGTCGAGAGCCGCTCTGCCAACTTTGCCCGCTGAGAAGCTCCCTGTCCTTTGCCGCGCCGCGCTACATTGTGCGCCTCATCGATCACAATAATGTCCCAATACGCCTGCTCTAGATAGCTACGATACTCCCGGTCTTGTTTCAGGGTATCAATGGAAATAATGGCGCGATCGTAGTAGTGAAAAGGGTTGTGGTTTCCAGGAATCCGCGTCCGAATCCGTTGAAGCTGCACTGAATCAAGCCGCACCAGTGGAATTGTAAACCGTAGCCAAAATTCTTTTTGAAACTGAACCATCATTGACTTAGTGGTGACGACCAGGATGCGCCGTCCTCGTCCTCGTCGCATTAGTTCCGTCACCAAAATGCCGCACTCCAGCGTTTTCCCTAATCCCACCGCGTCGGCAATTAAAATTCGCTGCCTTGGCATTTGCAGCGCTTTTCCAGCAGGCAATAGCTGATAGTTCATCACGTCCATTGCTGCCTGCTGACCTTGGTACAGCCGATCGTCATCTGGCACAGTTTGACGCAAATGAGCTTCAACGAACAAGAGACTATGCATATAGCCAGAGGAAGTATCGGCAATCAGATCAGTTTCCTCTGGGCGCAAAACTTGCAGATCGTCTTCCAGTTGCTCAATGAATCGAGCGGTTCGTCCTCGAATAAACTCTGAAACTCCGACTGCCTCAATGACGCGTCCCCCATCCGACGACTGAGCCGTAGACTTGACTAACCATTCTGCATCTCGACACAAAATGCGGGCACCGGGGGCGATCGTTTTTATCATGCCATCAACCAGTAGGACTCTACTCTTATCTGTCTATCTGTGCCAATTCAGGCTAATTTGCAGTCAACTCTTTTGCCTTTCGTAGTATTCCCTCTATCGTGGCATCCTTACTACCCAATAGTTAGGGCAATATCTCAACGATCGCTATGCTTGGCGATCGATCAACGCTTGGAGCATTGAGAGCTGCTATTCCAGTTCAGAAATCATCTCCTGCCGCTCAAGCCTAGCTCTCCAGTCACGATACTTTTCGCTCTCTGCCTTACCTAAATGTTGATTTTCATACGCAGAATTTTTGCTACTGAGTTTGTAGTAGAGATGCTTACCCTTTGGTACAGGGCTGATCCAGACGCTGATTGGAGATACACTGCCAGAGTTGCGGATGGATTGGATAAGTTGGAGGAGGCGCTCGCGCTTGACTTCCAGGTAAAGGCTGACCATTTTATAATTCTGTCGATCTCACTGCAAATCGACAGAATTATAAAATCCCACTATTCTGTCGATTAATAATTTAATCGACAGAATAAAGCGTTGCTCGATCAGACATATGGGGCTGACAATGCTTCGAGCAAAAATGGGTCATTTGATTTGAAATCTTTACCACACTTAGCTTTCAACGATCGCTCTTTTGCACGGAGTTTTTAATCGGTGAAACAAAGCCCCAAGCTGCCATCGGCGAAGCACTGGAGTAGAGGTGATGCTCAGTCTAGATAACCGTTTCAGAACTTACTAGATGACCTTGACCTCTCAGCTCTAAAGACAACAACTTCAACCTAGTTCCAACGCCAAACTCAGTTGTACATACTCCGGTGCTTCCAGGCTCTCACCCTCTAGATTAGAGAGGGACAGTCCTAGTAGACGCACGGGCTGATGATCGACATCCGTGAGGGTCAGCAGATCCTCTGCTACACTCAAAATCACCTCTAGCTGGTCGATCGCAGCCGTTAACGTTTTGCTGCGGGTGATCTGTTGATAGTCCGCATACTTAACTTTGAGGGTCAGCGTTCGTCCAGAGGCTTGCTTACTCTCCAATCTTCGATGCAATGTTTCAGCCACCTCCTCCAATGCCGTCAAGATAGCAGCGCGATCGCTTAGATCGGGGTCATAGCTGTTCTCTGCACCAATGGACTTGGAGATGCGGTTAGGCTGTACCGGACGATCGTCTTGACCTCTGGCAATCTTGTAGTAGAAGCGCCCGACCTTCCCAAACTGCTCCACCAAGGCAGCTTCAGACCATTGCTTCAGGTCAGCACCCGTGAAGATTCCCAGGTGGTGCATCTTGGCCGCTGTCACCTGTCCCACCCCATAAAACCTCTCGATCGCTAATTGTTCGATAAAGGGTTCTGCCTGCTGGGGCGCAATCAGGAACAGGCCATTAGGCTTGTTCATGGCAGAAGCAATCTTGGCTAAAAACTTGTTGATCGAGACTCCCGCCGAAGCGGTTAACTGAGTCTCTACCTGAATGCATTGCTGGATCTCTCGGGCGATGAGCGTTGCCGAAGCGATCCCTGGCTTGTTTTCAGTGACATCGAGATAGGCTTCATCTAAGGCCAGTGGTTCAACGAGATCGGTGTAACGCCTAAAGATGTCTCGAATCTGCTCAGAGATGGCTCGATACACCTCAAAACGGGGTTTGGCAAAAATGAGATGGGGGCATTTCTGATAGGCCGTGCGTGAGGGCATTGCCGAGTGAATGCCGAACTGCCGTGCCTCATAACTCGCTGCGGCCACTGCCCCCCGTCGAGACGGTGACCCCCCGACCACGAGCGGCTTCCCCCGATACCTGGGTTCGTCTCGTTGCTCTACGGAAGCGTAAAAAGCATCCATGTCAATATGAATGATCTTCCGGGCTTGGTTCATCGTTCCGTTCAACTCAATTGAGCATAATCTTTGGAAGTTGTTGCACTATTTAGTCGATCGTCGGGTCAATGCTACTAACATGGCATCAACTGCTCTCAATCTAGGAATATGACCGTGAATTAGGGAGGCATAACAGCACCTTTGACTCCCGTGATCAGCAAGCTTAGCGATCGCTACCCCTCCTCTAGTTGATTGGTTGCCTTGAGAAATGCTCGTTTTGCAGCTAGCTTATTCTTGCGGTTGGTGTAGCGTTTGAAGCTGCGAATATCGCGATGGCGCGATAACTCCACCGCCAGAGCCGTATCCATTTCCAGCTTGACAATTAAATGAGTACAAAACGTATGCCGACCTCGATGGGCGTATAAAGCTATTCCTGTATGTTCGGCAAGCTGGTGCATGACCTCCTGCACCCCCCAATACGTCAGCCGTTGCCCTCGACTGCGGTTAGAGTTTGAGACAAATAATGGACTCTTAGCCGTAACTTCTTGTCCCGTTGACTCTGCCTGAGTCTGCCGCTGCTGAACATAA
>JACQYI010000039.1 GCA_016208305.1 Oscillatoriophycideae cyanobacterium NC_groundwater_1537_Pr4_S-0.65um_50_18
AAAGGTCACGCCTTTGCGAAGACTGTTTACATCAATCATGAATTACACAAGTTCCTTTCAGCAAAAAGCGACGCGCTACTTGCGGCGTCGCATTCGGATAATCTGGTGGAGATTATAACGGGGTGAGGGAGAATCCGTCAATCAATGTGATGCTTAGCGATCAAGTCTTTTGCCCATTGCTCATTTTCAACGGTCAACGGCGGCGCAGGCGGTTGTTTGTAGTTGAGCCGTAGATCGAAGCGGGCGCGATCATAAAGATTGTGCAATACGGTGTTGAGATCAAGCGGCGGTTCTTGTTCGTTTTGTTGAAGCGGAATCGGAATGGAGGGGATCGGGTGGCGCAGATTGAAAGCGTAAAGCTGCGCGCGCGGTCTGTGCCAGGCGCGGCTGACGACGAGATGATAATCGCTTTGTTTAATCTCATCCACGATGGGCATCGGTTCGCCTGCGCGCATTAGATCGATCTCGATCAAATTGGTTAGGCTATTGAGAATTTTGAGGCGCTTGCTTTCGTAAGCGATGCGCCCTTTGGGTTGTAGTTTATTAACAGGTGAGAGCAATTCGATCACCGTGATTAATTCGCCGTTGTCTGTGCCATGCACCTCAAGATAGTTTTCACCAAGTTCGTCGTCCATTGGCAAGTCCACTTCCAAAACGTCTATTTCAGCGAGAGGCAGACTCGCCAACTTGGGGTGTGAGCGATCTCTTTGCGCCCGTCCAATTCCAATGTCGGGGATTCCAATGAGCGCCAGATCGCTGGTTGTGAACAGATAAGCGCGGCGCTCAACGCCCACGTAATAACGGGGCGCAAGTTTAGGCGCGAGGTCGTCACGTATCGCCTCGATTAAACCGTTGTGAACGTCGGGCCATAAAGATGGATGCTCAAGATATGGATCCATGCCGGGGAAAGGTGAACGCATAGTTTTATTCTATGACCAGATGATAAGCATGTCAACGACTTTTTAAAATTTTGTCAAACACGTCCAACGCCGCGTTGACGTTGTTCGCATTGCGGTGAAACGCGCCGTGATCGCCATTGGGGTCTTGGATAAACAGATCGACTGCACCACCATACTGCGTGACCCATTTGCGCGCCTCTTCCATACCAATACATCCATCCCGATCTGGGTTCGGGTCTTTCATCCCACAGACCATCACCCAATGTGTGTTGGTAAACGG
>JACQYI010000040.1 GCA_016208305.1 Oscillatoriophycideae cyanobacterium NC_groundwater_1537_Pr4_S-0.65um_50_18
GGCTGTTCTGATCTCAAAAAGCGGTTCGACGATTTCATGTCGTATCACTTTTTTCAGCGGCTTGAAAGTGGCGCGGCGCGAATCAACGTCAAAGCACAGAACTTGATAAGTCGTCGCATCCTTGCCATAATCAATCATGTCGTCAATGAACTCACCAATCTTCACGCAATGAATCACCCCCACCGCGTCACGCACAAACGTCATCTCATCATGATCCACGCTCATGATAATCACACGGTGATACCGTAACCCTGTTAAGTCAAACCCCTCGCCGATGCCCGTGCCAAGCGCCGAGATGAGCGACTTCACTTCGTTGTTGCCCAAAATTTTATCAAGTCGCGTGCGTTCTGTATTTAAAATTTTTCCGCGCAGAGGCAAGATGGCTTGGAAGTGGCGATCTCGTCCTTGCTTGGCGCTGTTGTGAACAAACACGCCGCTCGCCAAAGCGAAATTGTGCGAGTGCGGCACTTCAAGATCGTATACATCTATGCGCTCATCAAGTATCTCTACTGAAACAACGGAATGATTGTAGTTCGCCACCGCTTCGTTCGCTCGCCACTCATCTTTCTCAAAGTAACGTTCACAAAACGAGTCGAAGCGTAATAACGATTTATCACGAGTCTGCAAACGGTGCGCTTGATAAGCCTCAAGATCAATATGGCCTTTCTCTGTTTCAAATTGTTTCAACGCTGCAATTGTCTTGCGATAATATGTTTCATTCAGAGTCGCCAAACGACGCTGACGAAACTCA
Source organism: Oscillatoriophycideae cyanobacterium NC_groundwater_1537_Pr4_S-0.65um_50_18 (assembly GCA_016208305.1). GTDB lineage: Bacteria > Cyanobacteriota > Cyanobacteriia > Elainellales > Elainellaceae > Drouetiella. Next base: position 752 of record JACQYI010000040.1, read on the forward strand.
GGCGTCCACTGTTCGCGTGTTTTCTCGCTCCGCCACTTCAGCAATTCCTCATCTTGCCATTGTCGTTGTGCGAGTTCCGATAAATACTCACGTGCTTCAGGATGTTCCTCAAAAAACTGGCGTGTGCGCTCGGCTTGTTCTTGCCGATTCTCCTCATCACTCCAATACTCACGTTGAGCCTGATCAAGTTGATCGCGGTTCTGTTGGCGATAGTCTTCATTGTTTTCGTAAAACTCGCGCCACTTCTCGGTCATATACGCTTTGTATGCTTCATCTGCCCATTGCGCTTTAGCATTGGCAGAAAGTGTCTCTCGCGTCTCGGGGTGTTTCATGCGTTCGCTCATCTTGAGGCGAAACTCTACCGTTTGCTTGAGCGCGCGCAACTTCTCAAACACGTCGGGGCGATGTAATGTGCGCCCAATATGCGTGCGATGCAACGCCAGATGTTCTTTAGATGGCAAACGTTGGATATTAGTTGGGTTGTTATTAAGTTTATTGAAGTCTAAGTGATGACAGTGATCGCCATCGCCTTCGGCATACAAGCCTTGCCAACGGTTATACCAATCTGCCAAGACATGCGTGAACAACCAAATCTCGGATCGCGGATCCCACGTCATTTCATAGCCATCAATCGTAATACCCGGTTCACTCGTATCTGAAAACTTACGATACAACGGCATCAGCGAATCATCGGGTTGCAATTCGGCGGCGGGTTTATAGGAACCATCACGCAACATGAAGTGATGATCAGGAGTGCAGATCAGTGTCTCGCCGTTATCAAGAGTTACTTTGACCACCGACGCATTTCGTTTGGTCATTCGCGCGTTGACGATGCGCTCCAAACCGATTCGCCCGTCGTCTCGAATGGTGTAACAAAAATGCTCATCACCTTCGGATTGCTCGGCAACAATTTCTTTAAAGCTCAACGAGCGTCCATCGGCTAAAGCAACCAACGTATCTCCATCAAAACATCCACCGGCGCTGTCGCCCTCGACGATATACAACTCACACTTCGCCGCGTCGCGCTCCGAGCAATCGGCGAGCTTGCCAGGCAGAGTCATACTCTCTAATGCCGATTTGCGAATGACAAGATCGCGCGCCTTGCGAGCGGCATCACGCGCCCGCGCCGACGTTAAGCATTTTTCGACAATCGCTTTCGCTTCACGCGGGTTCTCTTCAAGGAACGCGCCGAGCGATTCGACGACGACTCGCTGCACCGCCGTCGCCACTTCGGGGTTCATCAACTTCACTTTCGTTTGCGATTCAAATTGCGGCTCACGATGTTTAACGCTGACAATCGCCGTCACCCCTTCGGCAGTGTCGTTGCCGGTGAAGTTGGGATCGGATTCTTTGAGCAGACTCGCTTTGCGGGCGTAGTCGTTTAAGGTTCGGGTGAGGGCTGTCCGCAACCCCGTGAGGTGCGTGCCGCCGTCCGGGGTGTTGATGGTGTTGGCAAACGAGAAAAGTGATTCGGCGAAAGCGTCCGTATATTGAATCGCCACTTCGATCCCCACGCCGTCCACTTCCTTCTCGGCA
>JACQYI010000041.1 GCA_016208305.1 Oscillatoriophycideae cyanobacterium NC_groundwater_1537_Pr4_S-0.65um_50_18
GTTGTCGCAACCCGAAGCTCGCTCAACGTTCGGTCTTCTTCCGCAGTCAAAACGATATGCACAGAAGCAGGCATCAGAGTCAAAAATAGGAGGGTTTGGTGTTCCTTTCTATCTTATGCTTAATTGCACCTACCTACTTACCTGCTCTGAATATTCGACCTTCCAGAGTGAAAACTGGTCGTGTTACTTCGTTCCTGATGTTCTTTGATTGTGTGGTTAGGGTCGTATTGTCCACCGAGCTTATTCGGGTATAAAACCTCTTGTAACAATCAGAAAAAGGTTCTTAAGCCAGTAACTTTTTGTTCCCAGTGTTTGTGATGATTCAGGCGTTACCGTTTGGCAAACCTTGGACTCACAACAGCCTATTTCACTGGTTGAAACGTAACGATGGTTCAGTCATACGTTCAAGCGGTTGCTTTACCCATACACATCTGCTAACCGGGTTTCCAGTTTTAGGCTACTCGATACCGGCATTTAACCCCGCTTCATTCCATTGGCACTAAACCGTTGACATGGGGGTTATGCTTTCACGCCTTATACCTGGCGGATAGGACTGGCTGTCTGGTCTTGGTCAGAGGCATCACCTACAAAAACATCAAGTTATCATCTGAGAGAGATTAAAGTGCGAACTCAACCCAAAGGGGTTATCTCTCAGAAGCCCTACCTTATTGGCTTTTCAGCCTTTCGTGTAGGAACGAATCGCACCACGCTGCCATTTTCATGAGCAATGCCCCGATTGTTACGGGTCGGTTGCAGGCGGTAATGGTCGCACAGCTGGTCATACAACGTCGTTAGTGCAGGCTTCCTTTGCCCACCCAGGTTGCGGTAGGCTGCACTGAGACTATCGGTGCGATGTTGCTTGGGCACACCCCCACAGGCAAATAAGGCATTCTGTAACCCCTCCGACAGGGCAACAAAGCTCTCGCCTCCCTGAATAATTTGGGCATATTGCCAGCCGCTATAGGCCAAGCGGTAATGGTAGATCAGGTGCTCGAAGGGATGGCCGTTAATCGTCACCTCGACCACTGTGAGCTCGGTGAAGTCAGAAAACCCCATCATCCCTGGCTCATGGCGCAATTCAAACATCACATCCCGCGCTTCACCATGCAGGGCTTTCCATTCCTGCACTCGTCGTTGCAGGGTTCTCAGTACCTGAGGGTATTGTCCGGGATAGCGCTCTTGCAGATACTCGAATAGGGTCATTGGCGTTAGCCCTGGCTCCCGTTCTAGCATCGGTTTCAATTCGTTTTCCCAGACCTCGGCCAGTGGATCATAACCCGTACGGCGAGGGCGCTCTTGCCCTCGCTTTGGCTGATGGGTGCCAGCCTCAATCCGTTGGCCAGTCCGTTCTGAAAATTCGGCAATGGTAGCTGAATCCGCCTGAGTCAATCCCAGTTCTCGTGCATTCATGTACACTCGTATTTGAAAACTTTCAATTGTTTTGCCAGACATTGTTCGGGTCTCCACTTCGCATGCGGGACTTTTGAACAATGTCTTTTTTTGTCGTTGATTTTGTCTGATACCTAAGCGTCAATTGGCGATCTCACAGTTGCTCGTCAAATCCGCCTACTGCCCTGTCGTCCCCTGACAAGAGCATTGTCACCTGACACGTGGGCAATCCAGTGTTGAGTATGGACACAAAAAAAGAGAGCTAATTGGGCAACTCTATCGTGATGGACGAGTGTATACCCAAGACGAAGCGATTGCAGTCTTTGACCATGATTGGAAATCTCTGGCAACAGGGGTTGCA
>JACQYI010000036.1 GCA_016208305.1 Oscillatoriophycideae cyanobacterium NC_groundwater_1537_Pr4_S-0.65um_50_18
TCAACTCCTCAATCATCTGCTCAGTAAATTCAACCTGAATCATACCAGCAGTCCCCCTGCACTCGTGAAGTGGATAACTTCATCATATCGCTGATGCAATCGCAGATCTAAAAGTCCATTTCTTAGAGGCAGCGAGTATACATAAAGCCTTGCCTCCAAAATTGACTGCTTAATTCGTATCCAATCTCTGCTCCAGCTTCACTAGGATGCCAGGTAAACCCACAAGAACCAATTAGCTGGTTGTTTGACTTAAGCGCAATACCCCAACGAATTCCCTGCCCCGATTCAAATCCTTTAGCCCGCTGCTCGATCACCGTGATCGCCTGATCTATGTGAGTAAATGTATCCAAGTTGTGAGATTGAGTGACATTGGGATCAGCATAAATCGCAAATACTGCTATCACATCCTCTGGGGTAGTTTGTCGCAACACAATCCGCTCCGTCTCAAGATTAGGGAAAGGATGTAGAGGACAGTTAAGTTCCATACGTCAAGAATTGGAAATTGCAGCGACTGCATCAATCTCAAACAATGCTTCATCTACAGCAAGCCGAGGCACTGGAATGAGGGTGCTGGCAGGTTTGCGATCGCCCTGCCACATGGCGTTACGCTCGGCTGAAATCAAGCGTTGTTTTTCAGAATCATGGTTAACGGAAAGTACTGTGATTTTAACAACCTGTTCGGGAGTTGCACCAACCGCTTCCAGTGCTGTCCGAAGATTCGTAAACGCCTGTTTTAACTGACCTTCAAAATCTGGTGGGAAGTTGCCATTTTCGTCTTCACCCAATTGCCCTGCAATGTAGGCAAGCTTTGTATCAGCAGGAATGATGGTGATTTGAGCATACCCATAATGAGAAGAATCAGCCAACCCTTTTGGATTGATCCGTTGAATTTCGCCCATAGCTGCACCTCTAATGGATGTACTTTCTAAAGAAATCTTTTTAGAAAAAGGATACGCGATCGTCGTTGACTTTGTAAAGATATTTCTTTACTTTGTAGGTAGATAGAGCGCAAACTATGGCAAGAAAAACTCAAACTCAAGAAACAGCAGTTCGGACGCGACGGGCGATCGTGCAGCTATTGAAGCAGGAAGGACGTTTAGATGCAGAAACTCTCGCTGCCCATTTAGGGATTACGGCAATGGCAGTGCGGCAGCATCTTTATGCCCTGCAAGATGAACAGTTGGTCACGTATCAAGAAGAATCGCGCCCAATGGGACGACCTGCTAAACTGTGGCAGTTGACTACTGCTGCCGATCGCTTCTTTCCTGAGGGTTATGCAGAACTGACATTAAGCTTGCTGAATTCTGTCAAACAAGCGTTTGGTGAGGCAGGGTTAGATCGTTTGCTCGAAGTGCGTTCTCAACAACAGCTTGAGAGTTACAACCAGCAGATGAAAAGCAAGCGATCACTGAAGCAACGCTTGAATAAACTGGTTGAGATCCGCACCCATGAAGGGTATATGGCAGAGGTGCAAGCTCAAGCGGACGGCTCATTTTTATTGATTGAGAATCATTGCCCCATTTGTGCGGCTGCAACGGCTTGTACAGGTCTTTGTGCGAAGGAATTAGAGGTCTTTCAGTCAATATTGGGCGATGATACCCACATTCAGCGCGTAGAGCATATCATCGCCGGAGAACGACGTTGCGCCTATCAAATTACCCCGCATTAACGTCTGATTCTGTATCTTCAAACAAGCGATCGCCCCGATGTAGCCGATATGCCATCTGGTAAGTTTGTTCTTGCGATCTCATCGTGGGCGCATGAGCCGCCAAATATCGCGCAGTTGCTACCAGTACAGGGACTCCTTCAGTCGGGGCAACGAGTTGGGAATATAAACGGAATGCTGCTTCCATCGATTGAATCACATGGAAATCTCGATTTTCACGCAGCATGAGTTTTGCCAGCACTGCCATCAAAGCTTTGGGATTGCCGCCGCTGTAAAGATATTGCGCTACCAGTCGTCCGGTTTCATTCACCTGTTGCTGGCGATCGAGTAGGTCAGGTAATTTCTCCAGGAGAGACTCAGGATCAGCAACGGTGTTTTTCGCGTCCGGCAATCGGGCAGGTGGCACATTGAGAAATCGGTTCAAATAAACGCTCATGGCTGCATCAAATACACCCCGCAGTAGTTCGATGCTTGGAACCCGACGAATTCCTTGCTGTACTGCGTTGGCAAAGGTAAAGGGATGGTGGGCGCTGTTCCAATCTCCATGATCGTTATTGGTGTGAAATCGGGCGACTCGCAGGGCAGCCGCATAGGTGACAATTTGGGCTAACCGCGCCTCTGTACAGCCCGATCGCAACGCCTCTAACAAGTGATTGGCGGTCGCCTGAGCATCCTCTCCCAACAACACTGACATGAATTCTGGCGGTTGTACCCAGTTTCCTGAATGAGATTTTCCAGCTTCTAGTGCCGTAGGCAATTGCTCAAACGCACCCTCTAGAATGGCGACCAAATCCACCGGATATCGCCATGAACTGGCTTCTTCCATGCGAGTTGCGTTGGCTAACCCTGCGACTAAACTTGCTAGAACAGATTCAGCCTCTTGCCAATCGATCGCATCTAGAGCTTCCAACGCCTTATTGATGAAATCCAGCACATGACCCACATCTAGATAACGGTGGTCGGTTGCGGCGGCAAATAGCATCTCAGCAATTTGAGTCCGGCTGATGCCAAGCTCTACGGCTGTAATCAAACATCGTTCTGCTGCCTCACGATCGCGCTGCTCAATAAACTGGCAAAACCAGGCTTTGAGGGTTAAAAAGTCCAGATCAGTTGTAGGCAGGGGGTGGACTCGAAAATGTGGGGGAGCTTCTGCACTGTCACGAGCAACAGCAGAAAGCCCCTGATAGAGAGCACGGGGGCGATCGCTCTCATCAAGATAGGGCAGCAAATTCATCATGCAGGTGAGCATGGTTAGCCCGGTATCCCATCCAGTTTTGTTGTAGCGAGTGCCAAAGGATAGTCCAAGTTGAAATGGTTCCGTTGGCGCAACTCCCAGATCCAGCAGTGCAATTACCGATTTTGCAATGACTAGGGAAATTCCTTGTTCCAGCCCATCCTGTAATCGTTGCTGCTGGTGGGCTTTGAGATTGCTTAACGGGGCAACATCCACCCAAATTTCCCCATTCTGGATCTGCACTGGAAACGATCGCACATCATCTGCCCAGGAATCAAACGTACCGCCGCTTGCCAGATCAAAGCGGGCGTAGTGCCAGGGGCAGGTGACAATCCCATCTTTACAAACACTGCCATGTAGCGGAAAGCCCATGTGTGGACAGCGGTTGTCGATTGCATAGACGCGATCGTCGCTGTAGAACAATGCAACGGGTTGCTGGTTCAACCGCACGAGCAATTGTCCTTTTTCCTGTAGGTCTGCTAGGGTTGCAGCACGAACCAATGATTGAGGTTGGTCAGAAATGGATATCATAGTTTCTAAAGAAATAGCTTTAGAAATATCCTAAGCAAGCCATTCTAGTTTGTAAAGACTTCTCTTTAGTTTCTTAACTAATATTGGCTGGCAATCCCTTTGCTTCCCGATACTGTTTGGGGGTCGTCTGCAATACCCGTCGAAACACGGTCGTCATGTGGCTTTGGTTGCCAAAGCCTGCTTCTACAGCGACTTCAACGATTGATCGCTCCTTATCCTGCAAAAGCTGTTGAGCCAGTTCTACTCGACATTGCAGCACGTACTGATAGGGAGAAATTCCGGTGGTTACTTTGAAAGCTCTGGCAAAGTGATAGGGGCTAAATCCAATCACGGTCGCGATATCACTCAAGTTCAATGCCTGTGAGATGTTCGATCGAATGTAGTCCAGAGAGTCCTTTAATAACTTCGGCTCTAGAAATTCGGGTGGACGTTTGAAGTGTTGAGAAAGGGTCGATCGCCGATAGATAATCTGTCCGAGTACCGCCGTTATAACGGATTCCAGGTAGAACGCACCGCCCACCTGTCCATTATTAAAAAAATCTTGGATTGCGATCGCCGCACTCAGTCCCCAATGAGTTTTAGCGATCTGCCCCGGCAGTAACTCAACGGTTTCTCCCTCTGCCACACTACGAGATAGAAACGCCTGCGAGTAGCCAAACACCACAAAACAAGAGGCATCTTCTACCGAACGATAGGTGCTGCCCTGCGGCACAATGTCAAACCCTCCCGGTGTTGCCTGGTAAGGTCTGAGGCGATCGCTATCAAAAGCCGCAATGCCCTGCGTCAATCCAAAACTGGTGGCAGCCAGATTGAGGGGCGATCGTAAGTTCACCTCCAAATGACCGGGTGGAACGATCGCCACCATGTACTCTGGAGTTTCAATCCAATGTCCCCACTGCGGCAGGTTTTCCAATGGGGGCTGATCGAGCGGAATTTTGCGATCGGGCGGGTCAAACAAAAACTCTTGCAGCAGGCTCATCGGCAGGGAAGAGAAGTTTTATCCCATCATCCCGTTATCTGATGAACTCCGCAAGAATCTAAAAGACAGCGATCGCCCAAATTAATACACTCATTTCAGCATTGTGATGATTGTCGTAATTTGATGTCTGCTTTAATCCCAATCTCAACTTTCTTCATTGGCTGTCATGGATTACTCGCGTTAGGGCTGTCCTACCAGGTTGTCATGGAACGCACCCGAACTCGCATCTGGCATGAAGCAAATACTGGAGACGTTGCCTCACAACCCGATTACCTGAAACAACCCAATGCCTGGGCAGCCTTTATCGAGAAGCTGACGCAACAGATCGTTGTGACCAAAGAATCCGATGATGGCGTATTGCAACGGACAATTCGGGCATATGGAAATTTCATCGAATATGTACCGCTTGGTTTGTTATTTTTGGTTGCCTTAGAGTTCATGCAAGCATCTACTGCCTTGCTCTGGTTACTAGGAACAACATTGATTGTGTCGCGCATTTTCCATGCATGGGGAGTGATTGAAACCTATGGCCCCTCACCCAAAAGAGCGATCGGCTTTTTGGGAACCTGGTTAGTTTACATCCTGGGTAGTGCAGCGTGTCTTTACTACAGCTTTCAGTCATTCTAATCAACGCATTGAGTGAATAGTTAATCATGTTGAGAGCGATCGCCCCTGACCTTTGGGTTGCTGAACAGCCTTTGAAATACTTTGGTTTGGAAGTTGGAACGAGAATGACGGTGATTCGCTTAAACCAAGACCGATTAGCGATCATCGCACCAATACAACTTCAGGATAAAACGGTTGAGCAGTTAAACCAGCTAGGAAACGTGAATGATATTATTGCACCGAATTTGTATCATCATTTGTTTCTTAACCAGTGTAAACAGAGATATCCAAATGCAACCGTTTGGGCAACATCCGGTTTACAGGATAAATGTCCTGATTTGTTGATTAATAAAATTCTTGGCGACCACACTATCCAGTCATTCAATGGACTTGAAGCAGCACAAGTAGCTGGATTTAACACCCTCGGCATCAAGGGATATATGCCATTGAATGAATGGGTATTTTTCCATGCCAAAAGTCGCACACTCATCATTACTGATTTGGCATTTCATTTCGATCGCCAGAGTTCACCATCTGCCCAATTAATTTCCAGAGTGTTAGGTGGCTATCAGCAACTTCGTCCATCGCTGTTGGAGAAAATTGCCACAACAGATAAAGAACAAGTGCGTCAATCCCTGCAACCGATTCTTGCCTGGGATTTTGAGCGGGTCATTATGGCTCACGGCAGCATCATTGAGCAGGATGGTAAACGACAATTTCAGCGAGGCTATGAGTGGTTTTTAGACGTAAGGTAGTGACTTCTACCTGACAGATGTAACGGGTTCTGGATAATCTGTACTGACGGTCACAGGCTGCCAGGTGTCCATATCCGTTTTGACCGATTCCAGTTTTTCCTGAATCAGGCTCATAGCATCGGTGCCTAATGCCAGTCGCATCGGTGGATGAGAACTTTCCACAGCTTGAATGATGGCTTGCGCCGCTTTTGCTGGATCGCCAGGTTGCTGACCATCCATCTCTTTGAACCACTGCAATGCCGTATCGCTCATGGCGGCATAGACATCAATCGATCGCTCGGCTACTGCTAGAGAACGTCCGTTAAAATCGGTGCGAAATGCTCCAGGTTCAATTAACGTGACTTTAATTCCAAATGGTTCAACCTCTTTGGCAAGAGCCTCGGACGTACCTTCCAGGGCAAATTTAGCCCCACAGTAGAGGCTGCTTCCACCAAATCCCACCAATCCTGCTGTGGATGACATGTTAACAATATGTCCACTGCCTTGCTGACGCATCACAGGCAAGACCGATCGCGTCAGACGCAGTGCCCCAAAGAAGTTGGTTTCAAAGAATTGGTGAATCTCAGCATCACTGACCTCTTCGAGGGCGGCAATGAGTCCATGACCCGCATTGTTGACCAGCACATCAATTCGACCAAAGGTGGCGATCGCAGCATCAACCGCTGCCTGGATATCTTTGGAAACGGTTACATCCAGACGGACAGCCTTTGCGGTTTCTGGATAGGGTTCAATCAAAGCATGGAGTTGCTCTGGTTCACGAGCCGTCGCCAACAAGTAATCGCCTTTTTTCAACACTGCGTCTGCGAGGGCACGTCCGAAACCAGTTGAACATCCGGTAATTAACCAAACTTTAGGAGCGACACGATTGTTATCTGAGTTCATTTGCTTGCCTCCAAGATAAAAACAATGAGATGTGCCTTATGTTTCTTAGGGTAGGAGACAGCTATACGACTGTCCAATATATATTTAGCTTGGATTAATAGGTTAAACATATAAGTACGATGGAATTACGGCACCTGCACTACTTCATCGCGGTGGCTGAGGAACTCCACTTCAGTCGAGCAGCAGAGCGATTGTGCATTTCCCAACCCCCTCTCAGCCAGCAGATTCGAGATTTAGAGGATGAACTCGGAGCCAAGCTGTTTGAACGAACGAAGCGACACGTGCATTTAACTGAAGCAGGCAAAGTGTTTTTAGAACGTTCTTACCTGCTGTTAGCCCAACTGGAACAGGCGATCGCAGTGACTCAACAGATTGGGCGAGGTGAGGTTGGACAGTTGGCGATCGGGTTTGTTGACTCTGCTATGTATACGTCACTCCCAGAGATGCTCAAAGGCTTTCGAGAAGAGTTTCCGGCAGTAGAACTGCGATTGCAGGAAATGACAACGGCTCAACAAATTCAAGCCCTATATGATAAACAGATTGATGTCGGGATTGTTCGGTCTGCCATCAGCGAACCAGGTTTGAGCGTGGAGTGCCTTTTACCAGAATCGTTGGTCCTGGCGTTGCCCGAAAAACATCCGCTCTCTGCTCACACTCAAGTGTCTCTCTCCGCATTGGCAGATGAATTCTTTATCCTCTTTCCTGCCAAATTGGGACCCCTCTTTTACGAGCAGATTATGCACAGTTGTGAGCAAGCAGGATTTCATCCGAAAGTGGCTCAAGAGGCAGTGCAAATGCAAACGATCATCGGCTTAGTGGCAGCAGGACTGGGCATTGCGATCGTTCCCGCCTCGATGCAAAACTTTCACAGAAGCGGAGTCATTTACAGACCCTTACAAGAACAAATCTCTAATACTGGACTTTATTTAGCTTGGCGGCAGCATGACTCCGCTCCAGTCCTCAGCGCATTTCTCAACTTGGTACGTTCTTTTACGCCCTGATAAATGACAGAACCTCCTGGATGAAGCGATCGCGTCCTCGTTCTGGGCGATCGTTAAACAGGTAATGAGTACCGTCTGGAATCGTCACCGTCTCTACTCTGGGTGCATTGGTTAGCTCTGCTTCAAGCGCCTGCAAGTCTCCAGGGCGTGACCAGAAATCTAGTTCTCCCCGCAGAACCAATGTTGGCACCGTAATATCTGCGGCTTCCCAATATTTCTGTCCTTTTGAGAGGTTGTAGCTCTCCAAGCGGTAAGCAGCAGGAATTCTCATACTCGGAGGATTGCGAGTTTCGCTGGTGGGATCGCTGGCGAGGGCGGCTTGTTGGTAGGCTTCTACGACTCGTGAATCACGCCATTGGCTTTTATCTTCTACGGGAATGGTTCTGTTCCACTGGGCGATCAACCCCTCCGCGTCATTGAGGCGATAGGCTCCACCACTGGTATCAAATGTACCGGGATTATTGGGGTCTTCAAAGGACGATCGCAGTTCCCAGGGAGCATCCACCCCATACAGACTATTGAGCATGACAAGATGACTCACCTTGTCGTTGTTCTGGCTGGTGTACATCCCTGCCCAATGTCCCCCCGTTGCCCAACCCACCAGTGCCACAGGTTCTCCTTGATAGCGTTGGCGAATGGCATCCACAACGGCTCCAATATCACGCACTGCTTCCTCAGAAGTGATCGCAGGCGGATTATTTTCTGGAGGTTGATTTATCACATCCGGACGAGTTGAATTCTCCCAGCCTCGAAGATTCATCACATAAATGGGATGCCCCGCTTGAGCGAAGTCGGCGGCTAGAGAATAGCCTGGGACATCTAAATCAAAGGACGCTGTTCCACCTGGTCCACCGCCATGAATCAGCAGAATCGGGACTTGTGAAGTATTTCGCGATCGCACTTCTCGCACGGCAATTTGAATTCCCGGATCGCTGGGGACAAAAAAATCACTGCGTTCAATTTGAGAAGAAGCAGGTGTTCGTTGTGAGATTCGATCACGTTCCTGGGCGAAGGTCTTCGACCAGCCAGAGGCTAACGCAGTAGCATTCCCAGCAGATGGTTCTGGGAGTTGAGTGACTCCAATTAGAGTACACGATAAGCCACCTAGCAACAGCGTTGCGCTCAAGCCTCGATTTCGTATCCAGAATGTTTGAAAAGAGTGAAGTAATTTCATTTCAATACCTCCTGTATTAATCCCATCCAGATGACCAGGCAGAAGCAGCAAGTAAAGCCGCGCCCGTATTCTGCCTTGCAAAGGACAGTGGATGGTTAGAAAAGACTGATTTGAGCCATTGCGCTCGATACATTTATGCTAAAAAGAATCATTATGAATGTCCAACACCTGTTTGATTCATTCATTGCACCTAAAAGGTTCAAATGGAATTACGGCACCTGCGTTATTTTGTGGTGGTAGCAGAAGAACTCCATTTTGGGCGAGCCGCCCAGAGACTTCTCATGGCTCAACAGCCCCTCAGCCGTCAAATTCGTGACCTGGAGGCTGAAATTGGGGTGGATTTATTCCACCGCACCAAGCGCACCATTCGCTTAACCGAAGCAGGGCAGGTCTTTTTGACTGAAGCTCGCAAAACCCTTCAGCAAACGGAACAAGCTATTCTCCTGGCACAGCAAACAGGACGGGGCGAAATTGGAAAGTTTATCGTCGGTTTTACAGGTCCAGCCCTCAACACGGTTCTGCCCAAAATTGTCCGGCGCTTCAAGGAAAAGCATCCCAACATTGAACTGGGGTTGGAACGGCTCCAAACCAATGAACAAGTCGAGGCATTGCGATCGCAGCAGATTCAGGCAGGTTTATTGCATCCCCCGATCAACGATGATTCCCTCAAGCTAGAGATCATTCATCGCGAAGGATTAGTAGCTGTTTTGCCAGATTCTCATCGCTTAGCCCAGTCTGAAATCATCTCTATCAGTGAACTCGCCCATGAATCATTTATCTTTTATCCCCGTCATGTCGGTCCTGTGCTGTACGATCGCATTCTGGGACTGTGCCAACAAGCAGGATTTAGCCCCAGGATTGTCCAGGAAGTGGTTCCTCAGCAAACCATTCTGGGGTTAGTGGCTGCCGAGATCGGGGTTTCCTTACTCCATGCCTCAGCCGAATCGGTTGCTCCTGCGGGTGTCGTCCTCCGAGCCTTAGCAGAACCAACACCGGAGTTAGAACTTGCCGTTGCTTGGAATCCAGAGACAACCAATCCAGTGCTCCCCTCTTTTTGGGCGATCGTTCGAGATGTTGCGTGTCAACTTTGAGTCATCGGCATCTATTTCCTGTGGTTAAATTACATCATGCACGGACAGTCAGCTTATAGCAAGGGTTTGAGCCGCTAGGGTTTCCATCGACTCCTTAGCTAGAGGTGGTTAGAAAGTTCGTGGGCAATGACAGGGAAATCGTCATCGAGAAGTTTCCATCGACTCCTTAGCTAGAGGTGGTTAGAAAGTAACTACTTAACATCATAAATCGGGTCTGACCCAGCTTCCATCAACTCCTTAGTTAGGGGTGGCTAGAGGGATTTCATGAGCCTAAAAACGCTAACCTTGATAGCTCAGTTATTCCATAGACTTTTAGCTATTGGCACAAATACGAGTTGAATAAGTTATCCAATCTTTCACTTCAATCCTCCAAAACTCTGGCATCAATATGGTGGATAGAAAGGCGCACTTCCTTCGCACAGTGAAGACTTAGGTAAACTCTTTCTTCCTAAAGTTAGATAAGGGTTTATGAGGTCAAATCCTCAAAAATCAAGGTCTCAGGATTATTCTCTGGCAAAAGCCATGAAAAACTGGCTTGTCGGTACTCAAAATAGCAACAGTCTTCAGACAGCAGCCTGAAACGCTTGAAAATTCGTTCTTCTAAATATTCTCTGACAAGAGCTATGAAAAACTGACAAATAGCTCTGGAAAGTACAGATTCAGGCTTCCTATCTAGCTTTTGATTTATATGGGCGATACTGGATTCGAACCAGTGACCCCTTCCGTGTGAAGGAAGTGCGCTACCACTGTGCTAATCGCCCTTGAGTCAGATTTTTGGAAACCGACCAAATCTTTGACCTATATTAGGATATCTCAATTTGTACCCAATTGAGGAAAGCATTTAGACTTAATCGATCGCCTGTAAGAATCTAGGGCGATCGGGCGTACCTAACCTTAGCTTTAAGGTTATGGAACTGCACAAATTTACAGCCATGCAATAGCCCAAGCAATAGGCATTTGAAAGGTTTTACATCACAGCTAGTCTTCCTATCCTGTCAGAACTCAGGTTCTCGTCTTCAAGCCAAAATTCGTTGAAACTTTGAATTTGAAATGGATTTTAGCCATTAGCCGAGAACTTGAGTTTTAGGTGGCTTGACTGTTTAGACACCGGCAAATTAGACACTGGCAAAAGCTAGCGATCTGCCAAATCTATCCAGATTGAGGATTCACGACAGATTCAAGTCTGTCACCGCTCCTAAGCTGCTAGAAGAAACCAATTTAGCGTATTTTGCCAAAACACCTCGAGTATAGCGAGGTTGCGGAGGGTGCCACTGGGCGCGGCGCTGAGCTAGCTCTTGATCAGAAACATTAAGCTGAAGCAATCGAGCATCGGCATCAATCGTCACAGAATCACCTTCATGCACCAAGGCGATCGTCCCGCCTACAAATGCCTCAGGAGCCACATGTCCTACCACCATGCCATAGGTTCCTCCCGAAAAGCGTCCGTCTGTAATTAATCCCACAGAATCTCCTAAGCCTGCTCCAATAATGGCCGAGGTTGGAGCCAACATTTCCCGCATGCCAGGGCCACCTTTTGGCCCTTCATAACGAACGATCAGCACATCTCCAGCTTTAATTTGTCCTGCCAAAATGGCTTCCAGGCAAGCTTCTTCAGATTCAAACACGCGAGCAGGCCCTGTAATTTTACGAATCTTAATGCCTGTCAGCTTTGCCACAGAGCCTTCTTCTGCTAGGTTGCCTCGCAGGATGCCTAGATGCCCTTGCGGATAGATGGGATTGCCCCAAGGACGGATCACATCTTGGTCGGCAGAAGGCTGATCGGGTACCGGAGCCAACTGTTCAGCGATCGTCTGTCCAGTAATTGTCAAGGCATCTCCATGCAGCAAGCCTTGAGTCAGCAAAATTTTCATCACCTGAGGAATACCGCCTGCTCTATGCAGATCGGTTGCTACATAGCGACCTGAGGGCTTCAGATCACAAAGGACTGGAACCCTAGCACGAATCGTTTCAAAATCATCTAGCGTCAGCGGTACACCAACTGAATGGGCGATCGCCAACAGATGCAGGACGGCATTTGTAGAGCCACCTACCGCCATGATGACCGAAATCGCGTTTTCAAATGCCTTGCGCGTGATGATGTGGCGCGGCAAAATTTGCTTGCGAATTGCGTCTACCAGGACTTCTCCCGACTTGGCAGCGCTAATGGCCTTTTCTTCATCTTCTGCCGCCATCGTCGAAGAATACATGAGGCTCATGCCCATTGCCTCAAAGGCTGAGGACATGGTGTTGGCCGTAAACATACCACCACAGGAGCCTGCTCCCGGACAGGCATTTTGCTCAACGGCAGTCAATTCGGCTTCGTCAATCTTTCCGGCACTAAACTGGCCAACGGCCTCAAAGGAGCTAACAACGGTTAAGTCGCGCCCTGCATAGTGTCCTGGCTTAATGGTGCCACCGTAGACAAAAATGGCGGGAATGTTCATGCGCGCCATCGCAATCATGGCTCCTGGCATGTTTTTGTCGCAGCCGCCGATCGCCAAGACCCCATCCATACTTTGCCCTGTACAGGCAGTCTCGATCGAGTCGGCAATTACATCTCGTGACACCAGGGAATACTTCATGCCCTCGGTTCCCATTGAGATGCCGTCACTGATCGTAATCGTGCCAAACATCTGGGGCATGCCCCCTGCTGCCCGAACGCTAGCTTCTGCCCGCTTAGCCAGTCCGTCAATGCCCATATTGCAGGGTGTAATGGTGCTATAGCCGTTGGCAATGCCGATAATAGGTTTTGTAAAGTCCTCATCCCGGAAACCGACAGCTCTAAGCATGGCTCGATTGGGCGATCGCTGTACGCCCTGAGTCACAACTTGGCTCTTAAGATTCTCAGCTATATCAGACATGAGGGTTTTTCCTATCGCGTTAAACTCAGGGTGCTGGGCTAAGATGTCAAATCTCGCCGTAGGTCAGTGGATGATTATATCTGCCTTAGGGTTAATCTTCTCAGAATCCGATCGCTCAGACTAGAGGTTCAAAGCAAATTAACGTGAACCTGGTGAATTTGGCGATCGCAACTCTAGGCGTTATCTACCGCTCAACAGGCCAGCAACGACTTGTACAAATACCTATAATAATTAGACTTCTTGCATCTTGGTGGATGTGAGGTAAATAAACGAGAATTTTACTTTTGCCTGCATAAATCAAAAGCCTACCGGATTAAAAGTCTAAAAAGGCCAAGAGACATAGCGTTTACATAGCCTATCGTTTACAAAGTCTATTGCTTAAACGGCGTTAACAGGATGCAATCTAGTCATGGCAAAGCGCAAGAAACATAACCTTCAGTGGGTTAAGGAAACGCTAGAGCTGAAAGATGACCACCGCTGGCAGTCCAACTCAGGCTATAAGATTTTTGTTGCCGATCGCGGAGCTGTGCGGTTTGATGTGCCCCAGGATTGGTTTTTTGAGGCAGATGCGCAGTCTTTTAGGTTTCTCGATCGCCAGCCCCCCAATGATGATTGCCGTTTGGAAATGTCGTTTAATCGTTTGCCTGAGGGCGATTGGGGAGGATTTCCGCTTCAGTCTACCTTGCGAAAAATTGTGGATGACGATAAACGCCAGGTGATTGCCAAAACAGACATTACAACGGTCAAACGCCAAACTGCCCGCATCGTTTGGACAGAACTTAAATTTATCGATGCTCAGGAAAATCGAGAGGCATTTTCGCGCATTTGTATTGGCCTAGGCTCAAATGTGCAGTGTCTGATCACCTTTGACTATTGGGGAGATGATGCCGATCGCCTGATTCCGGTTTGGGACGAAGTGTTGCGATCGCTAACATTAGGGCTATACATCCGCGACCCCAGGCTTGGCACCGCCTTGCCAGATTGAAGCCCTAGGCTTCCCGATCACACACGAAATATAAAACTATTCAAGATTAATTAATTTGTGATTCTTAGTAGAGGATACACTGGCAGATTTCATCTCTACAGAAACTTGTTGGCGTGTTTCAACGTCTACGTGTCAACGCCTAGGTTTAAAACTCTAGAATTTTTTGCCGGACTGCGCCTAGCTCAAAATCCTCCTAGCTCAAAAGCCTTAGGGGCTAGTTTCCAAAAGTCATGGGAAAACTTTATAATCTCCGTGAAAATATCTACCAAAGAAATCACTTCTGTGAAAATGTGAAACCTCGTGACTTGCATTCGAAAAGTTCTCTACACAGAGAGGACTGAGGGCGCTATGCTGAATTACTTAAGTCTGGTTCATATGTTTTATTAACGAAGCTGTAATTCATTTGCGATCGGTGATTTTTTCTAAGATCAACCTGTAGGGGGATGAGTCAAGCTTCAAGAAAATAAATAACTACTGTAAAGCCTGACCCAATTGCGCTTGAGAGCAGAGCTATCCTACTCGCTAAATCTGATTCATCCGTTTTGTATAAATCCTGAATAAGGCTTGAAAATCTAAAGTCCGTAAAAGCATAAATAAGGTGAATTTATGATACTCAAACCAGATTTAACTAGAACTTTATCAGCCATGCTGATGGGCGTAGCGGCTACTGCTGCCATTGTCGTAGTACAACCCGCCTTTGCCGATACAGTCCGTGGCAGCGGCACATTTTTACTAGAAGGGCGATCGGCTGTACGTATTACCAGTATTTCTTACCAGTACGGTAGCGAGTCTAAACGAACGCTGGTTTTGCTCCTAGAAGATGGACGGAATATCTCCTTGGGCGGACAGCTTTTAGGGGGAAAAAATGAAAGACTTCAGGTAGAAAGCTCTGGCAATGCCAACGCCTCTGGAATTTTGAGCATTACCTATGTGGACGGTAATCCAGACACCATTAATGGCCGAGGCTTATTAGATGGGCAGCCCTATTTTCTTGAGTTTACGCGCGGCAATGCCTCTTAAGATTGTGGGTTTTTAAGATTGCAAATTTAATTCAAAAAAAAGGAGGCTTAGCCTCCTTTTTTAACTTGCAGTGAATGGATGGCTAGAAAAATCGGTCAAGAGCGATCGCTCTTAACCGACTTCTAACGTTCGTCAAACAAGACAAACTTGGCGACAGATTACTGCTATGCTCCACCCGTCAGAGCGTCTAGCTCTTGCTGAAGCTGATGCGTTAGGTGGCGATCGCCCTTAGCTCTGGCAATAGCCATCCGGCGCTGCAAAGATTGCAACAGGCTGCGACGGTGCATTTGATTGGCACCGCGAGAAGTAGAAAGCGCAGATAGCTTGGTCTGTACGGGAACAGGCTTAGCAACTTGAGCGCTCGTCTGCACAGTTTCGGGAGTGTCGTTTGGCGTTGTGCGGTAAGCTACACCTCGATAAACCAAGCTTCTCACAGGCTGAATAGGCGCTTCTGCATTCGCTTCATAAGCTTGCCCACGATAGTGCAGGGTGCGATCGCTTTGAGGCTCTGGAGCAGCAGAAGGCTCAAGACTGTACTCAGCACCGCGATATTTGAAAGTAGTCATTGCATTAGGCTCCTGAAATCGTCACTCGTAGAGTAAGCGCGTTCCTTCGGGAGTTTCCCCCTAATTCCGTCCCTACAAGAGCTTTTCTGAAGGCTTTTCAGCGAAGTTTCTTAGAAGAGATGAACGATTCGTTTATATTCTGTATTTTAAGCTACTTTTCTGAGGAGAGAAACCCATATTTACGAAATTTAGTATTCCTTTCGGCGGAATTTTTGCAACAAAAATAAGCGCGTACCCTGTACGCGCTTACTTCTCTCGGTTTTAAGTTGAAGTCAACCGCCGATTAGCAGTCGTAATACAGCTCAAACTCGTAAGGGTGAGGTAGTTTGCTCAGAGGCCGTACCTCATCATCCATCTTCATCTTGACCCAGTTGTAGATAAAGTCCTCAGGGAAAACGCCCCCTGCGGTCAAGAAGTCATGATCGTTTTCCAGGTTTGCCAAAGCTTCACCCAGATTGGCTGGAGCCTTAGGCACCTTCGCTAGTTCTGCGGGAGACATTTCATAAATGTCTACATCTAGGGGTTCACCAGGATCAATCTGATTCTTGATGCCATCTAAGCCTGCACAAAGCATAGAAGCAAAGGTGAGGTAGGGGTTGCTAGAAGCATCAGGACAACGGAACTCTAGTCGCTTTGCTTTTGGGTTAGTCCCAGATAACGGAATTCGGATAGATGCAGAGCGGTTTCCGGCAGAGTAGGCTAGGTTAACCGGAGCCTCAAAACCTGGAACCAGACGCTTGTAGGAGTTGACTGTGGGGTTGGTAAACGCCAGCAGCGACTTGGCATGTTTGATCAGACCCCCAATAAACCAGAGAGCCGTTTGGCTCAAGCCAGCATATTTGTCACCTGCAAACAAAGGCTGTCCGTCTTTCCAGATAGACATGTGGGAGTGCATGCCGGTGCCGTTGTCATCATGAATTGGCTTGGGCATGAAGGTTGCCGTTTTGCCGTACTTGCGTGCCACGTTCTTGACCACATACTTATAGGTCATCACGTAATCCGCTGCATGAACCAGGTCAGAGAAGCGAATTCCTAGCTCACACTGGCCACCGCCAGCAACTTCATGGTGGTGCTTCTCGATGGGTACACCACACTTGGCCATCGTCAACAGCATCTCGGTGCGAATGTCTTGCAGCATGTCTGAAGGGGCAACAGGGAAGTAGCCACGCTTCTTACCAATCTTGTAGCCAAGGCTGCCCTCTTTGCCTGAGTTCCAATGTCCTTCATCTGAATCAATGAAGAAATAGCTCTCATGGCCAGACTGCCCATACTCAATGCTGTCAAAGATAAAGAACTCTGGCTCAGGGCCACAGTAAACCTTGTCGCCAACTCCGGTAGAGATGAGATAGTCGATCGCCTTTTGAGCAATCGATCGCGGATCTCTCTCATAGAGCTGACCTGTACGGGGATCAACGATCGTACACACCATGCTGAGGGTGGGTTCCGACATGAAGGGGTCCATCCAGGCAGTGGTGGGGTCAGGCACCATCGCCATGTCTGAGTTCTGAATGGATTTCCAGCCCTTGATGCTGGAACCATCGAAAGCGACACCGCCAGAATTGATGAAAGAATCTGCCTCAATTAGGCTCTTGTGAAATGTGCAGTGCTGCCAGATACCCAGCAGGTCAACGAACTTTAAATCAATTAGTTCAATGCCCTGCTCGTCAATCATCGTGAGGATTTCTTGTGCAGTCTCAGGCATTCGTTACTCCTTAACTAGTTGCGGCACTTCTCGAACGGGGAACTTGAACAGAACAAGAGACGGTGGCGGATCTAATGACAACTGCAATCTGAGGCCAGATTTCTAGGAGCTAGATTTCTAGGGCTAGAGCGCGCGATCACTATTGAGCAACTCAACTCTTGCAAAAGCCTTTCCTGAAAAGGGTTATCGAATCAACTAACGCCTTTTTAAGGTCAAGGCATAAGTAGAGCTGAATAATAATATGTATAGCGTTGATCTGCGTTTTGTATCCATTAACACCAAATCTTAAGCGATCGCAACAAACTTCGATTCTAGATTTGAGCAAACCTATGCTTCTCTGCGATCGATCGCACCCTCTGCTTAATAAATCCTGACAAGGAGAGCCATTTACTCAGGTCAAATTGGGTAAGGGCATCGTGATAAACTGAAGAGCAACGCTGTAAGACAGAAAATACTTAGAATTCACACATTAGTAAGGCTGTTGGGAGATTAGATTTCATGCGGGATGCGGTGACCAGTCTGATTAAGAACTACGACAGTACAGGTCGATACCTCGATCGGAACGCTTTGGATGACCTGAAATCCTACTTTAATTCCGGTCTGGCGAGGGTACAGGCGGCAGGTGTAATCAATGGTAACGCGGCGGCGATCGTCAAGCAGGCAGGTCTTCAGCTATTTGAGCAGGTGCCAGAGCTGATTCGTCCGGGCGGCAATGCCTATACGACTCGCCGCTATGCAGCTTGTCTGCGAGATATGGACTATTACCTCCGCTATGCCAGCTATGCTCTTGTGGCGGGCAACATGGATGTCCTAAACGAGCGCGTGCTACAAGGATTGCGAGAAACCTACAACTCCTTGGGCGTGCCGATTGGCCCTACGGTCGTAGGAATCCAGATCATGAAGGACATTGTTAAAGAGCAGGTTGCAGCCGCAGGCATCACAGATACCGCTATGGTTGACCAACCCTTTGACTACATCACGCGAGAACTGAGCGAACAGGACATCTAAGAGTTAACCTGTTAAGCTTCGAGCATCAAAAAAGGGGCGTCTATCATGCCCCTTTTTTTAATGCTTTTTAGCCAAGGCCGCTGAAGTAAATAGCTTGGTAAGCCAGACTAGCAGACTATAGCTAGCAGGCTATAGGTAATAGCGCACTGTCGTCACGACCCGGCTTCTCTTCGATCGCAGCCCCAGCCGCAAAAAGATTGAGGTTTGGTTGTGTAAAAAGCCCTCCCACCAGTTTCGAGTCACAAAGCCTGGAATAATAATGGTCGAGAAAATGCCAGGATGCTCTGCCTCATAGTCCTGAATAAATTTCAGCAGTGGCTCAGCCAGCGATCGATAGGGCGAGTCTAAAATGACCAGTGGAATATCAGATTCAAGCTGCTGCCAGCGTTGCTGTAAGCTGGCATGATCGGTTGAGCCGGTATCGACATGAACCGCTACAATTTCATCGGCAATTAGCCGCGCATAGTCTAGAGCTTCGATTGTGCCTTGATGGAGTTGACCGACCAAGACCACCGCTGGATGGGTGACAACTTCGACCTTAGGGCGAGGAATATAGCTCCGTGGCGGTAGCCCTTCAATACTGAGTCGCCTTGCCACATAGCGGTAGTGCCTGCGAATTGAGAGAAACAAATAGACCACCAGCGGAATAGCGATTACCACCATCCAGGCACCTAGCAAAAACTTCGTGAGCACGATCGTGATTAGCACGACGGTTGTCACCACGGCTCCCAACCCATTAATGATGGCGCTCGATCGCCACCCCGCAGTCCTTTCATTGAGCCAGTGGCGCACCATACCTGCTTGAGACAGCGTAAATGAGGTAAACACGCCCACTGCATAGAGCGGAATGACGGCATTCGTTTGCCCCTGAAACACAATAATCAGGAAGCCTGCACAGAGGCTCAGCAAAATAATGCCGTTGGAGTAAACCAAGCGATCGCCCAGCAACGAAAGCTGGCGGGGCAAAAACCCATCTCGCGCTATGAAATAACACAGCCGGGGAAAGTCTGCAAAGCTTGTATTAGCAGCCAGCAGCAAAATTAGCAGGGTTGCGATCTGGATAAAGTAGTAGGCCGGATTGCTATCACCCAAAATTTGCCGACCGAGCTGCGACACTACCGTCTGCCCTTCCTCTGGCATGATGTGATAGCTGTGCGCTAAATACGTGATCCCCAGAAACATCGTGCCTAGAATTGCACCCATTGCCAAAAGCGTGCTGCGGGCGTTCTTCCATTCAGGAGGCTTAAAGGCCATCACCCCATCAGAAATAGCCTCTACTCCAGTCAAGGCAGTACATCCTGCCGAGAAAGCCTTCAGCACAAAAAACAGTCCCAATGATTCTGTCACTGGCGCTTGAGGATAGTCAGGTGCAACATATCCTGTTGCCTGTTTCAAGAAGCCCAGACCGATGAGAATAAAAACGCTAACGACAAAGGTATAAGTTGGGAGCATGAACAAATTGCCTGACTCCCGCAACCCGCGCAGGTTGGCTAGCATCACCAGGAAAATAAACAGGAGGCATAGCTCAACGGTATAGGGCTGAAGAGCGGGAACGGCAGAAGTGAGTGCTGCTGTTCCTGCTGAGATGCTGACTGTAACGGTGAGGATATAGTCAATCATCAGAGAAGCCCCAGCCACCAGCCCTGGCACTAAACCTAAATTCTCGCGCGCTACGATATAGGAGCCGCCGCCTTGTGGATAGGCTTTAATTGTCTGCCGATAGGATAAGATCACGATCGCCAGCAGGGCAATAATAGCGATAGCAATCGGTTGAGACAGCGATAGAGCACCGCTTCCGGCCATCACTAGCACCAGCAAAATTTCTTCGGTTGCATAAGCAACTGAGGATAGCGCGTCAGAGGAAAGGACTGCCAGTCCTGCCGCTCGACTCAGGCGTTCTTCAGCGTGAGCTGAAGTGGGGAGCGATCGCCCGATCAGAAGGTTCTTTAGCCCAGAATAAAGGGACATTGACAATGCACCTAGTATAGGTTGTGTTTCAAAGTCGTTTATTTTTTGAAAGGGGCTTTCAGCTTAGCTTTCAAAAGAATAAACGGCAGCTTCAAAGCAATGCTGGGTCGTCAATAGCAGGGTAAGCCCCAACATGCTTTAACGATCATAGAGGGATATGGTTCATACGCTGGGAGTTGCGCTAGAGCAATTCGCCTGACCTTAAGCATTTCCACCCATCACTTCCGCACTTGCATAAGCCGACATGATCCCAATCATCACAACACTACCGCTACTCCAGATGGCTTCTGGCGATCGCCTCTTCTTGCAGGTCTATAAATTCATAGGCACAAAGCCAGGACGAAAAGTCTACCTGCAATCCAATTTGCATGGAGCCGAGCTGACCGGAAATGCGGTGATTCATCAGCTTATGCAGTGGTTAGGCAGCTTAGAACCTACTCAGCTTGCTGGAGAAATCTGGCTGGTGCCGCTGTGCAATCCTCTAGGAACCAACACGCGCAGCCATCACTTTTCGCCAGGACGGTTTGATGCCTACAGCGGCGAAAACTGGAATCGTATCTTTTGGGAATATCAGCCGAATGTCGAGGATCTGACGGCTTTCGCCCAATCGCAAATGGAGTGCGATCGCCCCACAATTGAGCAAAACTACCGCGATCGGATGTGGGCAAGCTTTGAGAAACTTGCTGCACCCTTAAAAGCTCCTAGCGGTCAGCCCTTTTGCGATCACTATCGTTTTTTGCTCCAGTCTCTCTGTCTGGATGCCCATTACGTGATTGACCTGCACACTTCTTCTGATCAGGGTCTGACCTACCTCTACTATTTTCGCAATCGTCAGACTAGCGCCCGCCTATTTATGCTGCCTCTTGGCATCTTGCTAGATGAATATGCAGGCGGAGCTTTTGACGAAGCCTTTATCAAGCCCTGGCTGGCGCTCGAAGACTGCTTTGCCCAACTGGGGCGCAAAATTCAGTTTGAGATTGAAGCCTGGACGCTAGAGCTAGGCTCAGCGATGCAGATTGATGCCGGAACCGTCGATCGCGGCGTTCAGGCAGTGAAAAATTATTTGTTGCAAAAGGGAATCCTTCGGGTTCCGGCTGCGCCGACCCCCATGCCCTCGATCGCCACCATGAAGCTAGTTGCCAGTAGCCAAATGAAGAAATACTATGCGCCTATGGGCGGTATGGTGCAAGCTAGAGTGGCCTTGGGGAAAACTGTAGAAGCGGGGCAGCGCCTCTATCAAATTCTTAGCTTCAACAAAGGCTTGAATCAGGGCAGCGAAACAGAGCAGATGCCTACCGTTTTGGACATCTGTGCTGAGCAATCCGGCATCGTTTACGACGTATCGATTAATCATGCAGTCAACCAGGGAGAATATGTGTTGGGTATCCTGTAGAGGCTGATGATTAAAGATTGGCGATCGCATCGTAAGATTGACATCCAAGCTAGATTCCTATTGCATCTGTAGTTCATGAATTTCGACTACGCAGAAAACACGCTGATTCCGATCGCCCCACCGGGTTTCAAATCCGGCTTTGTGGGCATTATCGGTCGTCCCAATGTCGGCAAATCCACGCTGATGAATTACTTGGTGGGTCAAAAGATCGCCATTACCTCACCTGTGGCTCAAACGACGCGGAACCGACTACGAGGAATTCTGACAACGCCAGAAGCACAAATTATCTTTGTCGATACGCCCGGAATTCATAAGCCGCATCATCAGTTGGGGCAGGTATTGGTCAAAAATGCTCGCATTGCCATCAGCTCTGTTGATGTGCTGCTGTTTGTGGTGGACGGCACTGTAGAGGCAGGCGGCGGCGATCGCTTCATTGTAGAGCTGCTGACCCGCGCCGAGGTTCCTATTATTTTGGGCATCAACAAAGCCGATCAACAGCCCGGTAATGCCCCCTGGATAGACGAAAGCTATTCTCAGCTTGCCCAAGAGCAAAATTGGCTGACGGCAAAATTTTCGGCTCTGACAGGCGATGGGCTAGAAAATCTGCAAACTCAGCTGATCGATCGCCTCGATCCGGGGCCTTACTACTACCCACCTGACCTGGTGACCGATCAACCTGAGCGGTTCATCATGGGTGAGCTGATTCGAGAACAAATTCTGCTGCTGACCCACGAAGAAGTCCCTCATTCGGTCGCGATCGCCATTGACCAAGTTGAAGAAGATCCAGACATCACCCGCATCCTGGCCACAATCCACGTTGAGCGAGATTCTCAGAAAGGCATTGTGATTGGCAAGGGGGGCAGCATGTTGAAAGCGATCGGTACCGCAGCCCGCCAGCAAATTGCCAAGCTGGTGATGGGCAAGGTCTATCTTGAGCTTTTTGTCAAAGTCCAACCCAAGTGGCGGCAGTCTCGCACAAGGCTAGCTGAGTTAGGCTACCGCGTAGAAGAGTAGAGGGTTTGGGTCAGAGATTAAACGTGAGGGACTATTTGTGAGGGACTATTCCGCAGCCGTACAGCCAAACAACATATCGGCACGATCGCGAATGGCAGACAGATTGGTGACTAGGCCGCTCTTCAGGCGTTTCTCAATCATGCCGATAGGCATTGTCCGAGGCGGCAGCACCACAATCATGTAGCAAAGCTCAGTCCAAGCCTCTGCCCTTGTCTCGACTGCGCCTAAGGCTGCCACAGGCTGAAGCGTCCAGCTGCCTGAAAACTGCTTAAAGTCGCCTTCGATCATACAAAAATCGATCTGATGGGGGAATTGCTCCACCATATCCAGCACGACGCGAGCGCAAAACTTCAGCTTTAGCAGCGACTGCGTGCCTACCTGCTCGATGCGGATGCCGCCTTGGGGGTGAGCAATTTTGCAGCTCTTGGTCAAATTGGGAATGAAATCTGCCAAGCGATCGTAGTCTGTCAGAATTTGCCAAACTTGTTCGATCGAATAAGGAATCTGAATCTTGGCGCAGATCTGGCGCTGTCTACCCTCAGCGCAAACGGTTTGAACCTCTACGCCTTGCGCCGACTCAGATAGCGACTCAGGCAAACCAAAAGCTGCGGCGAGTCCATCGTCGATTTCAGCCCCTTCGCCTTCGGTTGTCCACTGATTAAGTTCGGTATTCATACTCACCTAGCCTACAAATCTTTAAGCAAGTCAGTCAAGTAGCTGTACGGGGCTTTGTTTAGTTTTTAATTTATTTATTTTGAATTCGTTGAAAGGTTTCTAAGCGACCTTTGCAGGAAATAAACAAATAGAGAATAAACAAATTTGAAATATCATCTAGCCCATCAGTTAAGCAAATATTCCAGGAGATTGGGGCAGCGTCAGGGTAAAACAGGTTTCCCAGATAGAGCCAACCGCATGAGGCTGACTGGTGACCGCAATCGTTCCGTTCAAATGCTCCACTAATCCTTTGACGAGTGCTAGCCCCAACCCCGTTCCCTGGATGGCACGTTGTGTCACCCCATCACCCCGCCGAAACTTATCAAAAATGTGGGGCAATACCTCTGGAACGATGCTGTCTCCTAAGTTGCGTAGGCTCAAAATCACTTGGCGCGAGTGGCTTTCACAGACCAGCTTTAGCTCGACGGTACTACCCGGCTCAGAGTATTTCCTAGCATTGCTCAGCAGCTCTAGCAAAATTCGATTGAGGCTATCTGGATCGGTGTAGATCATACTGGCCTCTTCAGGCAAACTGAGATTGAGGCTTAAATTGCGATCGACCCAGCTGGACTCAACAGACTGGACGGCACCCTGAATCAGATAGCGAACATCTATCTTCTGAAGCGGATTATGCGTCGGGTTGACCTCTAGCTTTCGCAAAGCAAGCAGATCGTTAATCAAATTCGTTTCTTGAGTGCATTGTTGCTCCAAGATATCCAAATATTTACTCTGGCGATCGGGCGGCAAACTGGCCTGCCGCAGCATCCGAATTGCCAGCGTCATGCTGGTTAAGGGGGTGCGTAACTCATGGCTGACGGTGCTAAGGAATTCTTCCCGCTCTTCGTTAAGCCGACGAAGTTGCTCGACCTGCTGCCGACTTTTTTCGTAGAGTTTTGCCTGAACTTCTAGGCTTCGCTGAAGTTGCGACGTGCGTTCCTGCACAATGGACTGAATCTGCTTCAGGGTGCGGGTTTGAATAATGGCTGTACTCAACTGAGCCGCTGCCAGCTTGACAAAGGATAGTTCTTGAGCCGACCATTGGCGCGGCCGATCCTGCTGTAGCACAAGACAGCCGAGCACCGTACCCTGGTTTTCTAGAGGCATGAGCAGCAGCGCATCAGAAGGCTTTAGCTTGAAAACAGGCGCGATCGCCTGGTTAGCATCCGATGCCTCTAAATTTGCAGTCAATAGCGCCTCACTGGCAGGCACAATCACTGGATTGAGTTTGCCAGTGAGCACCTGTTGGCAAATGTAGCAATCCGAAGCCCAGAATGGAGAGCTACTCATAGAGGTTACGACCTCTTCGGCCTGCTCTAACCGAGACCACTCAGCCGAAACATTGGCTTTTGTCTTAGGAATGCCCTCTAGCTTACGGCTCTTATGTAAAGGGTCAGAGTATTTGAATAGCAGCAACATGCCCCGATTTACCTCTAGGGCAGAGGCCGTCCCTTCAACCGCCAGTCGAAAAATTTCTTCCAGATCCCATTCGTTGCGGATAGCCGTGGTGAGTTGGTCAATCAGCGCCTGATAGCTAACCTGTTGCTGAAGCTGCCGCTCAAGATGCGCTTGGGAAATCGCGATCGCCACTTGGGGAGAGATAGATTGCATCATTGCTATATCTGATTCTTTCCAAACATAGGGCTGAGAATGCACCAGAGCAATGACGCCATTGACCTGACCTTTACACTGAGTGCTGACAATCAGAATAGATTTTGATCGCAGGTCGGGTTGAATATCATAGTCTTGAGCAATGGCTTGCAAATTGGCGATCGCTAGAAACGCTTGATCCATCCAGTTGGTTGTGTTGACCAGATGCGCCAGCAAGTCCAGTAACTGATCACGCAGTTGCCCATCCTTGAACCCCCTCGCTAGCCAATGAGGGCAGGTTATGGAACTACTAGGCTGGGGCAAAATCACGCATCCCTCTGCCTTGACGGTTTTACCGATCGCTTCCGACAAATCCACTAAAGCTTCTTGAGCACTCGTGCTGGTTGAGAGAGCCTGAGTCAAGTGTTGCTTCAAATTGAGTGTAATTTGAGCCACTTTTGGGTGCATTGGAGAAGCTTCCGCAGAGAAGGGAGGTTGGGATTTCGGAGGACAACCCAGAGGCGATGTTCGTAGATTCAGCCGTCTTATGCGTAAACCTACAGGCTTAGCTTTTCCTAGAGGCTTCAGTTGGGCTGGGTAACTTGCTTCCATTTCTCGTGACATGGCCGATTGGCGCGTAGAAATTCGATATAGAAACCCTGTGACGAATTGGGGATTAATCCCTATGATGATGGGATTAGTGCATTCGTTCTGTTGGGCTGAACCTTCTGCCTTTAGATTACTCGGTCTGCAAATCAACGGTATCCGTGAATTCTCTACGTTTAACCCAGACTTCACTTTGCCTGAGGTGGGTTTTCAGTAGTGTCAACATCGTTCGCAAGGCAGAGGGAATCAGTCTGTCAGATCAGCCCTTGTAAAAATCCTGAAAGGTCGATCTGCAGCCATTTTTTTCAATATTTTTTTAGATTTAGACACACTTTTCAGACATAACTTAAACATCCAGATACACTTGAGCACCCAGATACACTTGAGCACTATGACATTAGCCTCCAGTTCTCCAGCTTCTCTCTATACGATCGGCACGGTGAAGGGGCCAGGAGAGAATGGCAACCAATATGTGTTCATCACGTCTGACAATCGACATGTCAAGATTGGCGAGTTTGTCTACTACGAAATCCGAGGTGGCGAGACGTTGAGGATTTTGGGCAAGATTTCAGCGCGTTGCCTGATCGAACATTTGCCCGATCGCATCTTTGCCGACACTGAAATTAGCCCAGAGACGATCGCTGCCCTGGTGGGGTTTGCCCATCCCAATCCAGAGATCTACGAGGTTGCAGTGGATGTCATTGGTCATTTTGACCCAGCGTTAGGGTTTATGAACCCTCGCAAAACTCCTGATCCGGGCGCAAAAGTCTACCTCGCAGATGATGCCATGCTGCGGCAGATTCTCAACAAAAAGCAGCCCGGTCAGGTAGGTTCAGCTCATATTGGCGCGCTGCTGCTGCGGGATGCCGGAGCCGTACCGATCGCTCTAGATGTGAAGGAGCTAGTCAGCACCCACATGGCCATTTTGGCTGGTACAGGTTCTGGCAAATCCTACACGGCTGGGGTATTGGTAGAAGAGCTGATGCTGCCCCACAATCGAGCTGCTGTGCTGATTTTTGACCCTCATGGAGAATACGGCACCTTGACCGATATGCGAGGACATCCAGATTTTGAGGCGGCTGACGGCTATGCCCCTAAGGTCAAAATTCTTACGCCAGAAGATATTCGGATTCGCGTCTCGTCTTTGGACTATGCCGATATTTTGACGCTGCTGCCCGACATGAGCGATCGCCAGCAGTCCATTCTCAATAAAGCCTATCGCTTGCTTCAGCGCCACAAGCGCGGCTCCTATCGCTGGGGAATCCAAGATTTGATTTCGGCAGTGCGGGAAGCCGACACCCAAAGCGATGATGATGGCAACGAGAAGCTAGGCTCCTCTGCTCCGGCATTGGAGTGGAAGCTAGAGCGGCTAGAGCGATCGGACTACTTCCACCAAATTGAACATACGGTTTCTCCCCGTGACCTGTTTGAGCCAGGGCAGGTGACGGTGCTGCAAATGAACGAAATCAGTCAAGAAGAGCAGCAGGTGATCTGCGCGGCGGTGCTGCGACAGTCGAATCAGGCCCGGATGAATACCCATCGAGAACTGGTGGATGCGGGGGATAGCGAAAACTATTTGCCCTATCCTGTGTTTATTTTGCTGGAAGAAGCCCATCGGTTTGCCCCGGCTCACGAACCCTCTCGCTGTAAGGCGGTCATTCGAACTATCTTGAGTGAGGGACGTAAGTTTGGGTTAGGCATGGGGTTAATTACGCAGCGACCCGGCAAAATTGACTCAGATGTGCTGTCACAATGCATGAGCCAGTTCATTATGCGAATCGTCAACCCGGTTGATCAAGACAGCCTTAAGTATGGTGTAGAGGCGGCAGGTCGCGATCTGTTAAAAGAGTTGCCTGCCCTCACCAAAGGCCAAATTATTGTGGCGGGAGTCTGCGTTAACACGCCTGTTCTTTGCAAAGTTCGCAAGCGGCTGACCCAACATGGTGGCGAAACGCTAGACGCACCTGCACTGTGGCAAAAACATTTTCAAGCCCATCAGGTTGCCGCTCGAAAAATTGAGGAAGCACCTTTAGTAGGACGATCTCGACCTAAAACAGTGCGTGGCGTGAGTATTGAGTAGAGCAATATTTTTGAAATTGAGTTCGCTGAGCTTAAAGAGCCATTCCTCAACCCTAACCCCGTAATCCCAAGCTAAAATCGAATCTATTCTCTGAATTCAGATATCTCTTCAACCATGGGCAACCCACTCCAGCGGATTTCTAGACTGCCTTGGACATCCCTGGCCATCACGGCTGTTCTAACCAGCATCTGGATTTTTGTTATGGAATTTTTTCTGGGGTTTGGCATAGCCCGCAGTTCTTTAGTGCAGGATACTCTGGTTTTGCTGCTCTCGCCGCCCCTCGGACTCATTGTTACCCTAGCGATCGGCGTGGGTACAGGCATGCTAGGGCTTTACCTGCTGGAAATTGTCTACCCAAGTTTGCGGATTGATACAGGGGTCATGTGGGCGCTGGTACTGTGCTTGATTGTGGCGATCGCACTCAAGGCAACCCTTCTGTCAGAGGTGATACCGTTGACGTTAGTGAGTCCCAATCAGACGCAGCTTATCGGCGTAGTTCTGGGGGTATTCTTGAAAGGCAAACCCTACTGGCGCTAGAGGGTAAAGCGTTCTTCAGCACATATTGCCGTCAAAATCTTTGGCTTTTACGATCCGAGACAGAACGTTACCTTCTGTAAGGAAAGATAAATCTTAGTTATCGAGAAGACAAGAAGATTCAAAGTTAGACTTATCGGTTTCCTGATATATTTTGATGTAACCCAACGAAACAGGGGACAGTCTTAAGATAAGCTAAAGAATGCCAGTCAGATTGTTGCCCTGGCTCCTACGGACTTAAATGCCAGTTGTAAGTTGCCGTCCAAAGCGGCTCTTTTCTGTCTAGCCATTTTTGGCTATGGGCAGGGTTGAGTCACTATGCGCGGATCTCGCTGATTCACAGGAAGGGAAATCCATGTCTTATTCGCAAACAAAGACCCAGAGCAAAACTGGGTATCAGGCTGGGGTTAAAGATTATCGCCTCACCTATTACACGCCCGATTACACGCCCAAGGACACCGACATTCTGGCAGCCTTTCGGGTCACTCCCCAGCCTGGAGTTCCCCCCGAAGAAGCGGGCGCAGCCGTTGCCGCTGAGTCCTCAACCGGAACCTGGACTACCGTTTGGACAGACTTGTTGACGGATCTCGATCGCTACAAGGGTCGCTGCTACGACATCGAACCCGTTCCCGGCGAAGATAACCAGTTCATCTGCTTCATTGCTTATCCTTTGGATTTGTTTGAAGAAGGTTCTGTCACCAACATGCTGACCTCGATTGTCGGTAACGTGTTTGGTTTCAAAGCCCTAAAAGCACTGCGTTTAGAAGATTTGCGGATTCCTGTAGCCTACTTGAAGACCTTCCAAGGGCCTCCTCACGGGATTCAGGTTGAGCGCGACAAAATTAACAAGTACGGTCGTCCTCTGTTGGGTTGCACCATCAAACCCAAGCTGGGTCTGTCTGCGAAGAACTATGGACGTGCAGTTTATGAGTGCCTACGCGGCGGTCTCGACTTCACCAAAGATGATGAAAACATCAACTCCCAGCCCTTCCAGCGCTGGCGCGATCGCTTCACCTTTGTAGCAGATGCGATTCACAAGTCTCAGGCTGAAACAGGTGAAGTCAAAGGCCACTACCTCAACTGTACGGCTGCGACCTGCGAAGAGATGATCAAGCGGGCTGAATATGCGAAAGAACTCAACATGCCGATCATCATGCATGACTTCTTGACCGCAGGCTTTACCGCTAACACCACCCTGTCTCATTGGTGCCGCGATAATGGCGTTCTGTTGCACATTCACCGCGCAATGCACGCTGTAATTGACCGTCAAAAGAATCACGGGATGCACTTCCGCGTTTTGGCGAAGTGTTTGCGGATGTCGGGCGGCGACCATATTCACACGGGCACCGTTGTGGGTAAGTTGGAAGGCGACAAGGCTGTTACTTTGGGCTTCGTCGATCTGCTACGCGAAAACTACGTTGAGCAAGATCGCTCTAAGGGCATCTACTTCACCCAGGACTGGGCATCCATGCCGGGTGTGATGGCAGTTGCTTCGGGTGGTATCCACGTATGGCACATGCCTGCTCTGGTGGAAATCTTTGGGGATGATTCCGTGCTGCAATTTGGTGGTGGCACCTTGGGTCACCCTTGGGGTAATGCTCCGGGTGCAACGGCTAACCGTGTGGCTCTGGAAGCTTGCGTTCAAGCTCGGAACGAAGGTCGTGACCTGATGCGTGAAGGTGGCGATATCATTCGTGAGGCTTGCCGTTGGTCTCCTGAACTGGCGACGGCTTGTGAACTGTGGAAAGAAATCAAGTTTGAATTTGAGGCACAGGACACAATCTAATCGCAATTTTGCCCATAGCTTTGGATTTTGGATTTTGGATTTCCACAGATCTAAGGTCCAAAATCCAAAATCTAAAATCCAAAATTGCTCATGGATCTGAAGCAGATTGCGAAAGATACGTCCAAGACGCTGATTAGCTACCTGACATATCAAGCCCTACGGGTTGTGATGGCGCAGTTAGACGAAACCGAGCCGAAGCGCGCTTATTGGCTAAGGCAGTTTACAGAACGGGAAAGTATTCAGAACGGCGAAGCGTATTTGCAGGCTCTCTTTAAAGAGGAGCAGCGCCTTGCCTTTCGAATTCTCACCGTACGTGAACATATTGCTGAGCAGGTGGCAGATTATTTGCCAGAGATGCTTCGCACGGGCGTTCAACAAGCGAATATGCAGCAGCGAACTCAGCAGTTGGAGAGAATGACGCAACTCGATCCGTCTAATCCTGGGCTACATCCAGATGGTTCACATCCAGAGCAGGAGCCAAACTCTGAGTTAGAAGGGTAGGGGCGATCGCCCTCTCTTTTCAAAACTCAAGGTTATCGGACTCTGCAACCCTTTCAACTTTTGTAACGACTGAGGAACCCATGAAGACTTTACCTAAAGAGCGGCGGTACGAGACTTTTTCATACTTGCCTCCTCTAACCGATGCGCAAATCGCGCGTCAGATTCAGTACACCATTGATCAAGGCTATTTTCCTTGCATCGAGTTCAACGAAGATGCAGCAGCTGAAATCTACTACTGGACGATGTGGAAGCTGCCCATGTTCAACTGTAAGGCTCCTCAAGAAGTCCTGAGTGAAGTACAACAGTGCCGCACTGAGTACCCAACTTCCTACATCCGCGTGGTTGCTTTTGACAACGTTAAGCAATGCCAAGTCATGAGCTTTATCGTTCACAAGCCCGGCACCAACAGTGGCTACCGCTACTAAGTTAGAGCCATTCACTTAACCCAGCAGATGAGATTTTTGTTGTGGAGGCGCTGCCCTTCACAACAAAAGTAGAACTATGTATCTTCAAACATTGCCAGGTTAATAGAACTAGGAGGTAGGCGTGCCTGCCTCCTAGTTCTGATTTAAGCGCTTACGATCGCTCTTTTAAGCTTTTACGAGATCTTTGAGGCGCGCAGCACCATTGAGCAAACTGCTATTGAGCAAATGGCTGCTATTGAACCTCAATTCTATTCGCGTAGTTTGCTTCGTAGTAGTTGCCACCCAGCATTTGAGGGTTTTGATCTACTTCAACCAATAGGGGACGACTGCCACCGAACTGGCGACTCATGGCAAGCATACTGCCGATCGCTGAAGGGACATTGAAAATAACCAGAGCTTGACCCGGCTTGTAGTTTTCGAAGGCAATATTGCTGAAATCAGGATTGCTCTTAAATTCGACTTTGGCGATTTGACTGGTCTTGAGATTCGTGATTTGAAATGTCATGGCTTACACCTTGATTTAAGTAGAGTGGTCTGACTTGATTCCTATTGTGAGAAATTAGGTCGGCGGATGCAGCACCCGCATGGGTACTTTTTGAGAGGTTCAGAAAATAATTTCGTCTGTGCAAAAAATTGCTTTTTGTTGTTAACAGGGCAAGCTACATCAGCCCTCAATCAGAGTCTAATTTTTTACTATGAGTTTCTACATTTCCCCTCGCTTTCTGAACAAGCTGGCGATTCACATCACAAAAAACTACCTAGATTTGCCTAACGTGAAAGTTCCTCTGCTCTTGGGGGTGCATGGTCGCAAGGGAGAGGGCAAAACTTTTCAATGTCAGTTGGCCTTCGAACGGATGGGCGTTGAAGTGGTGCATATGTCTGCTGGGGAGTTAGAGAGTCCTGATGCAGGCGATCCAGCGCGGCTCGTGCGATTACGCTACCGAGAGGCAGCCGACCTAGTAAAGGTGCGAGGCAGAATGGCTGTTTTAATGATTAATGACATTGATGCTGGGGCGGGTAGAGTTGATCAGTACACGCAGTACACCATCAACACCCAGTTGGTTAACGGCACGCTGATGAATATTGCCGATAATCCCACCAACGTCCAACTTCCGGGCAGCTATGACTCTTCCCCGATTCAGCGTATTCCTATCATCGTGACAGGCAACGATCTCTCGACGCTATACGCGCCGCTCATCCGGGATGGCCGGATGGATAAATTCTTCTGGGAACCCAATCGAGAGGATCGGATTGGCATCGTTAGCGGCATTTTCCAGCTCGACGAAGTGGCTCATGCTGACGTTGAAAAACTAGTGGATACTTTTCCCAATCAGTCTATTGACTTTTATGGAGCGCTGCGATCGCGTCTCTATGATGAACAGGTGCAGCGGCTGGTTGATGAGGTGGGACTTGATCGCATCTCTTTAAGGGTGGTTAATAGCGCCGAAGCCCCCCCTGAGTTTCGATCGCCTGATTTTAGCCTGCCGCACCTGATCGAAGTGGGGCAACAAATGGTGCAAGAGCAGAAGCGTGTGCAGGAGATGCGTCTTGGAGAGGAATACAACAAATCGCTCTATTTCAACCGCAAGCTGGGAGAGATAGCCAGTCCTGCCTCGCCTCCGCAACCGCATGAGCCAAACGGTTCTACCCGTCCTGCTACATCGCCACCCGGACAGCCCTCTAGCACTTCACTGACAGCCGACATGGTGACGCAGATTAATCAAATTCTGGGGCAGGGGCATCGTCTGGGCATTGAGTATGTTGATCAGCGACGGTTTCGCACCAACTCCTGGAACTGCTATGGCATGTTTGAGGGCAATGGGGCTGAAGCCATAGCAGCCTTAGAAGCCTGCTTGAGTGAACATCCTGAGGAGTATATTCGAGTCGTGGGGATTAACCTGAGCGATCGCCGTCGAGTATTAGAGCAAATCGTTCAGCGTCCTGGCAGCAAGGGATAAAAACAGAAAGCCCCTGGTTTAAGCCAGGGGCAAGTAATCAGGGTGCATCTACCACTTTGTTATACAAAGACCGATTTATTAGAGCCGGAGAGTTTTGGGGCAGTTAGGATATTTCATCAAAGCTTAAAGAATGCCCGTGCTCGCCTAGTCGCTGCGGGCAATTTTTTTAGGCGTTTAGCTTTTGGGCATGCCGCCTGTAAAGCCTCTTTGAAGACGTACTCTTCAAAAAAATTTATATTCTTCCTAAAAGCCTCGCTCAGACAGACTTTAGGAAAATCTTGCTTGTGCATCATATTCGACTGCATGCTTAGCGGCGATCGCAGGGGTTATATCAAGGGTCTATGGGGTAGGAAGCCAGCCCTAACGCCTTGAAAAAGCAATTTTTTGGAGCCAGAGAAAAATCAGTTTAGCCTTTCTTGCTTGGTGTCGAAAAGTGAGATGTGGGTATTCTAAGCGCAGTTGGGAGATGATGCTTTCAATTTGCTGGGTCAAAGTTGCCTTTTCAAGTTTT
This sequence comes from Oscillatoriophycideae cyanobacterium NC_groundwater_1537_Pr4_S-0.65um_50_18, assembly GCA_016208305.1. Classification (GTDB taxonomy): domain Bacteria; phylum Cyanobacteriota; class Cyanobacteriia; order Elainellales; family Elainellaceae; genus Drouetiella. The sequence goes on from JACQYI010000036.1 coordinate 33,139, forward strand.
CATGCCAATGGCACCCGTAAGCCATGTCTCCGATTAATTTTAAGAAATTTTCTAATAAAAAGGAGTTGCGATCGCTTCTTCAGGAGTTGGTGAATGCTTTAGAGATTGCGATCGATATCGAGGAAGTGAGTGGTACACGGCTATTTAGCATTGGGGAGCAAACTGCAAACAATCGATATCCCATCAAAGTATCTGAAGAAGTAATCGGCTGGGTGGTTGGCGAACAAAAAGCAGCGATCGCAGCTACTTTTCTCTCTTTTTTAGCAAAACAGGAATCCGAGAAAAAAGATCTGGCTAAAGAACTTCTGGAGCGATATCAGGAAATCGATCTCTTTGAGGATATCTCAACTCAGCTCACGACAAGTTTAGATACTCAGCAGATTGCCCAACTTGTTCTGCAAGAGATTCATCAACTGATTGAATCCTCAGTTGGGATCATCGTTCTGCTTAAACCCAATTCCATAGATGCAAATGCAGCGGCTTTTGAAACCATTGCTGAGTTTGGCCAGTTTCAAGAGCATTACCCGTCAGAATTGAGGCAGGGGATTATTGGCAGCGTCGTACAGTATGGTCGAGCAGAATTAGTTAACGATATTGGTTCAGATCAAACCTATCTTGATCAATCTACAGAGGCTATAGGGCAAGGAAATGTTAGAGCCTTAATCTGTGCGCCACTCAGAGCCAAGGAACACATATTAGGGGCGATCGCCATTGGCACGGGGCGCTCCGATATCTACACGGCAGAGCATCTTAAACTCGTTAACATTTTTGCTTCTCAAACAGCAGTTGCGATCGAGAAAGCCTTACTGTATGAGCAAAGCTGTCAGGCTGCAATCCAGGCCAAAGCCCAAGCAAATCGACTGCAACAGGTTATCAAAGACTTACAGCTAGCACAAACACAGCTGATTCAGAGTGAGAAAATGTCTAGCTTAGGACAACTCATTGCTGGAGTCGCCCACGAAATTAATAATCCAGTCAACTTTATTTGCGGCAACATTAAGTATGTTTCAAGATACGCCACAGAATTAATTCAGCTACTCCAGCTTTATCAAAATAGTTTTCCAGTTGCACCGCCAGAACTAGAATCTCAAATAGAAAATATTGATCTGGAATTTCTGATGCAGGATCTGCCAAAACTGCTGACTTCTATGAGGTTGGGTACAGATCGCATTGTTGAAATAGTCAAATCTCTGAAGAATTTCTCTCGTCTAGACGAAGCAGAGATGAAAGTTGTGAATATTCACGAAGGAATTGACGTAACGCTGATGATTCTCCGTCATCGCCTTAAAGCTTCTAGCGATCGCCCTGAAATTCAAGTCATCAAAGAGTATGGTGATCTTCCCTTAGTGGAATGCTATCCGGGTCAGCTCAATCAGGTATTGATGAATATTTTAGTAAACGCAATTGACGCACTTGAAGAAAATATTGACAAAAAAGAATATCCAGTCTCTTCCGATTTGAAATGTCTTTCATATCCCACACCTACTATTCAAATCGAAACGGAATCTATTAACAACGAGTGGATTATTATTCGCATCACTGACAACGGGCCAGGGATGCCGGAAGAAATAATTCAGCGTATCTACGATCCTTTCTTTACAACAAAAGAGATTGGCAAAGGAACTGGATTGGGAATGGCTATCAGCTATCAGCTGATCGTAGATAAACATCGAGGAATGCTCAAATGCCATTCCTATCCGGGAAAAGGAACAGAGTTCTGGATTCAGATTCCGGTAAAGTGCCCCACCGGAAAGGGTGCAGAAGGGCAATGCTCTCAAGTCGTCAGCTCGCATGAGGCGATCACTCCACGGGCAGACTCCTCTGAGCTAACGATTTCCCCCATAACCGATTCAATTTTATCCAAAGTTTTAGCACCGCAGCCCTATGATCTGCTGCTTCAGCATATTCATCTTATCCAGCGACTCGCACAGCAGTATCCAGAAGTTGAAAACATGTCTTCCGCCCAGATTTACCAAATGTTTCAACACAATCCAATTTCATTAAAGCTCTACGCCACGTTGCTATCGCAGTTTTACTGTCCTAATCCCATTCATTCATTGCATTGACCCATCCTTCACAAGAAAAATTCTTTACAAGAACTATGTTAAATCAAACTATTACGCTAGATTCTGCAACTTATGAAGCAATAACACAAGAACTGGCAGATCTTCGTCAACGCGTTCTTGAGTTAGAGTCCGTCCCGCATAAGCCAGTTTTTGAACAACCTCACGAACAATCCGCCGCTTTTCTAGAAGTAGAGAACTTCTTCAAGCTGTCATTGAATATGCTTTGCATTGTGGCGATCGATGGCTACTTCAAGTTGCTCAATCCAGCCTGGGAAAGCATGCTAGGGTTTACCCTAGAAGAACTCTACGCGAAGCCCTTCATAGAGTTTGTTCATCCAGAAGACCGTGAAGCAACACTTGCAGTCGTAGAGCAGCTAAAAGATCAAACCACGTTAGTAAACTTTGAAAACCGCTATCGCTGTAAAAATGGCTCCTATAAATGCTTAAGTTGGACTTCTGTATTTTTTGATGACCGCCAGTTGATTTACGCGGTGGCACAAGACATTACAGACTATAGGGGAGCGCAAACAGCCCTGCACCAAAGCGAACAATATAACCGTCAGCTATTTGAAGAAAGCCCTGTCGGTCTCCTGTTATGCCGGATGGATGGAACACTAGTGGATGCCAATCCATCTCTTGCCAACATTCTAGGCTGGACTGTCTCGGAAATATTGCAATTAAATTATTGGGACATTACACCAGACTCGTATGTTGCCTCTGAGCAAGCGATACTTCAGGAGCTGGAGCAGACTGGCCGTTACAAATCCTACGAAAAAGCATATATCCATAAAAATGGGCACTTGGTTCAAGTCCGGCTCTCCAGATTGCTCATTCAGCGAGATGGGGAGTGCCTGATCTGGTCAAGTGTCGAAGATATCAGTGACCTAAAACTAGCTCAGCAAAAGCGTCAGCAGACAGAACAAACCCTGAAGCAGAGTGAAGAACGCTATCGCTCTCTGGTGAAGACGACTTCGCAAATTGTCTGGGTCAGTACGCCTGAGGGAGAGTGCTTTGACGTCACAGACTGGATCGCTTACACAGGGCAAACCGAAGCAGAAGCCAAGGGCTTTGGTTGGCTTAATGCGGTTCATCCAGAGGATTGCCTCCATGCCAGTGAGGTTTGGAATGCCGCTACAACAAGTCATAACCTTTATGAAGTTGAATATCGGATTCGAGCTAGGGATGGGGCTTACCGCGACTTTTTTGTCTGTGGCGCTCCCGTGATAGAAGAGGACGGCACCATTCGCGAATGGGTAGGAACCTGTACGGATATTACCGATCGCAAGCTGGCAGAAAAAACGCTGCAACGAAGCGAAGAACGATTTCGAACCTTGATTTCTGCAATGGCTCAAGTCATTTGGGATACCAAGTCAGAAGGCGAATTTGTGACAGAACAGCCGAGTTGGAGCGAGTTCACCGGACAGAGCTTTGAGCAGTTAAAAGGCTGGGGATGGTTAGATGCCATCCATCCTGACGACCAAGCCCACACCGCAGAAATTTGGCTGGCTGCCTTTAATGCCAAATCACTCTACGCAGTAGAACACCGCCTCCGTCGTCATGATGGTCAATACCGCTATATGAGTGTCCGGGCAGTACCTGTCCTAGAACTGGACGGTAGCACACGGGAGTGGATTGGAGCACATACCGACATACACGATCGCAAGATAGCAGAAGCCGAGAACCAAAGACTGGTTGATATGCTAAATCATTCCAGTGATGCTGTGATTGTCCGAGATGTGGCTGACTGCATCACACACTGGAGTCAAGGGGCTGAACGCCTCTATGGCTGGACTTGTGAAGAAGTCAAGAACCAAGTGCTGATTCATGAACTGCTGCATACAGTCTTTCCACAACCGCTTGATCACATTCAGGCAGAATGTCTCCGGCAAGGCAGTTGGGAAGGAGAATTGCAGCATTTCACCCGTGAGGGAAAAATTGTGGTGGTTCAGAGCCGTTGGACTTTGCAGCGAGATTCTCACGGTCAATCCTGCGCCATGCTAGAAATCAATACCGATATCACGGCTCGTAAGCAGGCTGAAATGGCTTTGCGCCAGCTCAATCAAGAGCTAGAGGCTAGAGTGGTGGAGCGGACAGCAGCCTTGCAAAATACCCTGGCAGAAGCTCATGGACTTAATGCCATTCTCGATAACCTAGTGGATGGCTTGTTAGTCACAGATACAGAAGGTGTGATTACCCATTTCAATCCAGCCTTTTTATCGATGTATGGGTTAATCAACTCCAACTTAAATGGACAACCCTGCCGATCGCTGCCCGTATCTAAGCTGGCCGACTTGGTGGAACAAACTCAATTTCATCCCCAAGAAGTGTTTACTGCTGAAGTAGAGCTGGCAAAGGGTTGTATTGGTCAAGCGATTGCCACAACTATTTTCAAAAAAACATCTATCGATCAATCTTCTACTTGCTTTGGATCGGCGCTCCTCATTCGCGATGTGACGGCAGAGAAAGAAATCGACAAGATGAAAACGGACTTTATTTCCACCGTTTCCCACGAGCTGCGAACACCGCTTACCTCTGTGCTGGGTTTTGCGTCCATCATTCAGGAAAAGCTGGAAAACGATATTTTCCCCGTTCTCACAACTGACGATCGCAAGCTTCAGAAAACCATCAAGCGTGTGAACGATAACCTCAACATCATTGTGTCTGAAGCAGAGCGACTTACGTCTCTCATCAACGATGTGTTGGATATTGCCAAGATGGAGGCTGGCAAGGTGGAATGGCAGATGCAGCCACTTGATCCTGTAGAGCTGGTCGAGTGGGCTGCTAATTCCACCGCAGCCCTGTTCGCAACGAATGGTCTACGGCTCGTGAACGAAGCAGAGGCTGAGCTGCCGCAAATCATGGGCGATCGCAATCGTTTGCTCCAAGTTCTGATCAATCTGATTTCCAATGCCGTGAAGTTTACAGAGGCGGGTACAGTCACCTGTCAGATCAAACCAGCCAAAAACGGCGTTTGTATTAGCATTGTGGATACGGGTGTCGGCATCGCACCCGAAGACCAGCCCAAGGTCTTCGAGAAATTTCGCCAGGTTGGAGATACGCTTACCGATAAACCTAAAGGTACGGGACTTGGGTTACCCATTTGCAAACAAATTGTTGACCACCACGGGGGTAAAATCTGGGTTGAAAGCGAACTGGGTAAAGGCAGCACTTTCTCATTTATTATTCCGACTTGCGCTGCCGACAATAAGGCAAATTCCAACCTCAATCTAGATGCATTGGTTAAACAACTCAAAGAGCATGTTATTACCACAGCAACAACCTTAGACGAAAGCCGTAAGACAATTTTGGTCGTTGATGATGATACCAATATTCGAGAACTCTTGCGTCAACAGCTGGAGAGCGAAGGCTACAAAGTTCGTGAAGCAAAAGACGGCATGGATGCAATTCACCAAATTAAATCCGCCCGACCTGATCTGATCCTTTTAGATGTGATGATGCCTCAAATCAATGGCTTTGATGTGGCAGCCGTTCTCAAGAATGATCCTGACACCGCAGATATTCCCATTATCATTCTGTCGATCGTAGAGAATAAAGAGCGAGGTTATCACATTGGCATCGATCGCTATCTCACCAAACCCATCAACACTGAAAAACTGTTGAATGAAATTGGTTCCCTACTGTCTCAAGGGGCTTCTAGCAAAAAGGTGCTGGTTCTGGATAAAAATGCATCCACCTTAAAAGTCCTGTCAGATGTTTTGCAAACCCAGGGCTACAGCGTGCTAGAAGCCTCTAATCCCCAAGAATGCATTAATAAAGCCTTGGCGGCCAAACCCGACATGATCATTATTGACTCTATTCTCTCGCAGGAAGCCGATTTGATGAAAACGCTCCGGTTTGAGAAGGGGCTAGAGAATGTCTTCTTTGTCATGCTGTCCGATCGCTAATCTTGGCTCCTGGTGTTCTCAAGTGGCATTTGGGAACACCAGGGCTTCATGCGCAACTCTTTAACCTCAATTTGAAATAATCATGGCTCAGAAAATTTTAATCGTTGACGATGAACCTAATATTTTAATCTTGATGGAACAAGCGCTAGAAGCGCTAGAAGATGAAGGCGTTGAATTATTAACTGCTAGAAATGGGGAAGAAGCTCTAGCGGCTATTAAAGCTGAAAGCCCCAACCTAGTTTTTCTCGATGTCATGATGCCTAAAATGAGTGGCCTAGAAGTTTGCCACACCGTTAAGCATGATTTACAGATGACAGATGTCTACATCGTGATGTTGACTGCTAAAGGTCAAGAATTTGATAAGCAAAAGGGGATTGATGTCGGGGCTGATCTTTATCTGACTAAGCCTTTTCGCCCTAAAGAAGTACTTGAGAAGTCGAGGCAGGTACTAGGATTTTAGGACGCAAGCGCTGTTCTGCTCTGTTGGCCGATTCTTTCAATAAAGACCGTATCTCTTTCAGGCAATCGGCAGGATCGCTCGATCACAAGTCAACAAACACAAGTCAACAAAAAAGCTTGATTTTCAAAGACGCTCTGTGCATCTGAAAATCAAGCTTCTTTAAATGGAGCAGCATTTGCGATCGATCCAGAAAACTCACAACCTAGCCTTAAAGCCAAAAGAACCATGTGGCCTTAAAACTATCTGGCATTACAAGTCATCCGATGAGTCCGATCGATTTGCAGGTGGGAAAGACCAGGAAAACAGCTCTTTGTCAGGACACTGCTCGGAGCCATCAACAATACCGTAGGGATGCATGGCACAAACCAGCATGGTACCGCTATAAACCTGACCATGATAGTGACGACAGCCTACACAAACCGGATGCTGATTGATCAGCGGCTCTACCGTGTTGGTAATCGGTTCAGCCACGCGATCTAGGGTGGCTTCAAAACCCAAAATCATTTGTAGCAGCGGATCAAACCATTCTGTCAGCTGACCATCTAGGCGATCGATCGTGGGAGAAACTGTCTCCTCAAGCGGAGCCAATGCTCGCTCTATTTCTTCTGCTACGTCTTCAGTAAACTCCAGCAGCGCATCAGCAGTTTCATCGACCCCTTTGCCTACCTCCTGAAAAAACTGCTCAATTCCATCTGTTAGAGTTTCCAAGGTTTTTATCCAGTCTTGCTGCCAACCGTCCATAGTTCAGAGTTTAGGTTTGGATTTTGGGTTTGGATTTCGGGTCTAGATTTGGGCGTTAAATTCTGGGTCTAGGTTTGGGGCTTTAAATTTTAAGAAAGTAAGTTCATGCCCTACTCTCGCTTAAGTCGTCGCAGTTCTTCTTGCAGTTTGGCAACTTGATCACGCAAGCTCTCTACTTGAGGGGCTTGAGGAGAGTCTCCTGCTTTGCTTTCTGGGCTTTCGTCATCCAAGATTTCAATGCGTCGAGGTTCAGGCGAAGGGTTGTCACTAGCAGCAGCTTCATTCTGCGCTCGGTTAACCATCTCATCAACCATATGCTTGGCTTCTTCAGCGGTCATCTCGCCCCTAGCCACCATTTCATCGGCAATTTTTTGAGCTTGCGATCGCAGCTCTCCTAGAGTAGTGCCTGCTTTTTCAGCGGCGTAAGAGGCAACGCCTACTCCCAAGTAAAACGCTTTTTGGACTAAATCTCCGAAGTTCGCCATTTTGACTGAGACTCCTTAATGCCATAGGGCTATAGCTTTTAGCATAGGAGCAATTTGAGGGATTGCCCATAGAGGATTCCACACCTGTCATTTCGAGGAATCCGGCATGAGCAAACCTTCAGCCAAGGATCTTTTGAGATCGCAGTTTGCCGCAGGCGAAGGCTCCAACGTAAAAGACCCGGAGATCACGCCTATTACAAGCATCCCGTATTGCTGCTACCTTCCGGTCCTGACAAAGTTTGGGCGTTGCAATCGCATGAATCCGAGTCCTTATTAAGGATAGCACGATTGGAGGCAACTAACTGCAAGATGGAGGATACTCAACCGCACAGAGCCAGATAATTTTTGAAGAAGTGTTAAGAAATTTAAGCTTTGCATCTCATATCTTTCAGGAAATATCAGAAAAATATCGGCTAATTTTGTTCCTCAGGATGCATTCTCAATTTCAATCAACCGGGTATTCTAAGTCTTATAGTCGAGAGCAGAAAACTTAAATTTTATAGATGTAGAAATGTGACAATTCTGTAACCTAATGTTAAGATTATGAGAGATTGGCGAATTCTAAATTTCATGTGCTGATTGCCGCAGGGACTACTCACAGATTTAGATGAGCCAGGTTTAGATGAGCCGTTAATTATGGCTTTGCTGAGTCAAGCTAGATCCAGCTCAGTCTGATTAGGTCAGACTTAAACTGAGCTAGGGCAGTCATTTCACGCCTTGCTTTCTTCTCTGTGACCTCTCATATCTTTAAGTCTCTGGTCACGCCTTTAAGTTTATAGTACATTTGTTCTAGATCAGTTCCTCCACAGCTAGAGAAGCACCATGAAGACAACCTCAACCTCTGCTGACATGGTACGTGCCTATCTCCGGGAGATTGGTAGAGTGCCGCTGCTGACCCATGAGCAGGAGATTCTTTATGGAAAGCAAGTGCGCCGTTTAGCGCAGCTCCATGAAGACAAGGAATTGTTGGAAGATAAGTTCGGTCGAGTCGCAACGCTGCAAGAGTGGGCAGAGGTTGCAATGCTCTCTGTTGAGGATTTGCAGCAGCTTGTTGTTGAAGGTGAGCATGCGAAGCGCAAAATGGTCGAAGCCAATCTACGGCTTGTGGTTTCTGTGGCCAAGAAGTACATTAAGCGCAATGTTGATCTGCTTGATCTAATTCAAGAGGGCACGATCGGGATGCAGCGGGGTGTTGAAAAGTTCGATCCAACAAAGGGATATCGCTTTTCGACCTATGCCTATTGGTGGATTAGACAGGCTATTACGAGAGCGATCGCTGAGAAAGGCCGCACGATTCGTTTGCCTATTCACATCACCGAGAAACTTAACAAAATTAAGAAAGCTCAGCGTTTGCTGTCTCAGCAGTATGGACGGGCTGCTACGGCGGCTGAGCTAGCAGCAGAGCTAGAGTTAACGCCTAAGCAGGTGCGTGAGTATCTGGAACGGGCGCGTTTGCCACTCTCGCTGGATCTGCGCGTGGGCGATAATCAGGATACAGAGTTGGGAGAACTGCTGGAAGATACAGGGCCTTCGCCTGAGGAGTTTGCGGCTCAGGCAGCTTTGCGCTCTGAGCTGGAGCAAATTATGGCGGATCTGACGCCTCAACAGCGCGAGGTATTGTCTTTGCGGTTTGGTCTGGATGATGGCCAGGCTTTGACTTTGGCGAAGATTGGCGATCGCCTCAATATCAGCCGTGAGCGGGTGCGGCAGATTGAGCGAGAGGCGCTAACGAAGTTGCGTAAGCGTAGAGCAGATATTCGGGAGTATTTGGCTAGTTAGAACAGCCTTGGGGGTTTCCCCCAAACCCCCAGCAGGGGAGGGGCGCGTCCCCCACACCCCCTCCGCATGAGATAGTGGATGAGCTGCAAAGGTCGCTTCGCATGGGTGGGGCGATCGGGCGTTGCTAATTTTTTTGGCGTTTGTTGTGAGTATAGCCATAGCAGAAATAGCCATAGCAGAAAGGGCTGAGGCTATTCGATGAAGCGAATGACGCGAACTTTGGGCTGGGGCAGGGCGTGAAATTGAGCTGCTTTACTTTCAATTTCATCCAGTTGTCCTAGGGCTAGGCCACAAGGATAGCCGTACTTGGCTTTGACGCGATCGCTGGCGATTTGCAATGCGGTACGTGATCGGGTAACGAAGTCTTCTAAGGGATAGTCTTGTTCGGTCGTGAAGTATTCTTTGACGATTAGCGAAGGCGAGTAGCAGGTTGCTTGGGAACCGTCAGGCCATTGGATTTGAAAGCGAATTTCGGGCATAGGGCGATTTTAAGGTTTGGCTGTTTGAATCGGTGGTCTTGGAGAACTCTGAGATTTGAGTAAAGGTTTGTCTTCTATTAATTGGTGATAGGCGTTGATATGCATTCTGGCAGAATTTTCCCAGGTGTAGATGTTGCACAGCATTTGGCTTTCGGCAACTAGCGATTTTGCTAAAGCTGGCTGCATGATTTGGCGCATGGCTTGGGCGATCGCTTCTACATCTTGGGGATTGACCAAGAGTGCCTGTTGGTCTGACAAAAATTCGGTGAAGGGCGGTTGCTGAGCGGTAATGACGGGTAGTCCTGAGGCGATCGCTTCTAAGACGACTAGCCCCCAGCCTTCTTTGAGGGAGGGAAACACAAAGGCATCAGCAGCATGATAGAGCAAGGGCAAGTCGGCCTCGGTAATGATGCCTGGTAAAACTAAGGATTGGCTCACTCCTAGCCGATCGACCTCTGCGAAAAACTGATGGCGATAATCTTGATAGTCAAATAGGGTAGCGCCGCCAGCAATTACGAGCTGTGCTTGAGGAAAGTCGATCAGGGCTTGGGCAAAAGCTTGCAGGAGGGCGATCGAGTTTTTGCGAGGTTCTATGCCGCCTACGGTTAGATAAATTGGGTTGCCCAACAGGTTTAGCCGCTGCTTGAGGTCAAGGACGGCTTCTGACGGGTTTAGGGCATCAGGTCGCACAAAGCGATCGCGATCGACCCCGTTAATCACGCGAGGTGCTTCAATGTTGTATTGCTGCCGCAGCTGAGTCTGCCAGTGAGCACTCACACAAAGACATAGATCGGGTTCAGCGATCGATTTTTCCTGGCAAGCCTGTAGGTAGGGACTGCTGAATGCATCAATGTGATGCACGGTGCGGACAAAGTGAGGAATTTGGCCTTGCTGCCGCAGCTGAAGCAGCGCGTTGGCGCTAATGCAGTCTTGTGCGTGATAGCAGTCGTAAGGTAAAGGCCGATTGGGTGCGATCGGGTCAGAAAAAAAGCGAACGAATTCTTGAATGCGCTGTTGAATCAGACGATCGATATCTCCGGTGACGGGCTGAGCCGGAATGAGCTGCACTGAACAGGAATAGGGGCGATCGAAGCCTCGTTTGTTCGGCACATGAGCCGGATCTTGAGGGGCATCTTGTTTGTCTAAGGCATAAATACAAACCTCATGCCCCAGTTGATGCAAGGCTTCCGCTAATTCCAGCGTATGGACAACGCTGCCTCTGGGTTTTGTCGCGTAGGTGAAGAGCGCGATTCGCAGTCTATTGTTCATGGTTGCCCCTCAGGAGGCGTTTCAGAGCGCAAGGCTGAGGCAAAACCCGTCAGCGACTCCTGCTGCAAATCCCAAAAGAGCTGAGTTTCGCCCTGCATCCTCAAATGGAGCTGTTGTCCCGACTGAATTTGGCCGACGATCGCACAAGTCAGTTCTCGCTGCTGAAACTTGGCCTGCACGGCTGCCACCTGTTGAGGCCGGACGCTGAGGAGAAAGCCGTAGCTGGGAAAGCAGGTGAGCCAGCGTTCTAAGGGCATATCTGGACAGGGAATAGCATCCAAATCCAGCACGGCTCCACAGCCAGATGTTTCTAACAGCATCAGCAGCGTGCCTACGACACCTCCCATACTGATGTCTTTACCCGCATCGCATAAGCCTGCTTCTGCCAAATCTGGCAAGATTGCCAGATCTTGTCGCAGTTCGGCTGGGTCAGCTTCGGTTGCCGCATTCCAAAAAGGATGCTGGGGATGGGCTTTGCCCCGCAGATCGATCGCCATCAGTAAAGCATCTCCCACTCTGGCTCCAAAGCCGCTGATCAGCCGCTGTGCTCGACCCAGAATCGCCACTGATAGAGCATTGTAAGGGCTATGGCAGTTGGTATGCCCGCCCACGATCGGGACTTGGTAGGTCTGGGAAGCCGCTTGCATGCCCGCCAGTAAAGCCTGACTGTGGGAAAAAGACTGGCTCCAGAGAGTATCTACTATGGCGATCGGTCGGCCACCCATTGCATAAATATCGCTGACATTCACCATAACAGCACACCACCCTGCAAACCAGGGTTCTGTTTCCACTAGCATTGGCAGAATGCCCTCGGCGGCCAGCAGCAGATAGGTTTCACCATCCGGAATGGCGGCACAGTCATCTCCAATTTGAGTCACAGCAGCCGTAGAGCTGGATGAAGCAGAGCTGAGAGCAGCGGCCAAGAGATGAGATAAGCCGCTCTCTTGCCGAGACACGACCTGAATATCTTGCTTCTGCAAAATACCTAAGGACTGCCGCAGGGTTGCCACAAGATGAGTTAACACGCTTGTGCCTCAATGGGTTGTCCCGCTTGCCATTCATGCGACCAAATGGGCAGACTGGGACGAGGCTCGGCATGGGGATGAAAGAAGGGCGGATAATGCTCCAGGTCAGCTTCCATCAGATGATGCAGTCGATCGCAGATCACTTTTTCTTGCAGCGATCGCCAATGCAAGCGCTGGAAAAACCGCACATTTTGCATTTGCACCGTTGCCAGAAACCGATCGCAACCCCAAGTATTTGCTGTCGTGACCGCTTTTTGAATCAGACCTTTGCCAATTTGCCAGCCTTTGCGATAGTCGGGATGGGTGCCCAACCTGCCGCCATACCAGAGTCCTGGCTCGATCTCGTAAATCCGCACCACTCCAACCACTGTTGGCTGCTCAGGCTTTGATAAAGGCTGCTGTGCATCATGCGGCAAGGGGGAGGTGACGGCAATAATGGGATAGGCGATCGCATCCCAATCATCCACATCATTGCCCTGAAAAATCTGCTGCTCTTCAGCAAAGATGGCTTGGCGTAGGGCAAAATAGGCGGCAATTTCTGCTGGAGTGGCCGCAAGCTTGAATTGATAGGTGCGAGTGGACATGGAAGAAGACAGATAAGGGTTCAAAACTTCATGGCCGACCTGTTCAGGCGCTGGCTTTTTCAAACGTAGACAGCGCAGAGCAAGCGCCACACTTGCCGCATCCTGCCTTCATGGCGGCAGAAGACAGTCCGGCTCGATTGAGTAAAGCACTCACCTGCTGATAAAGGCTATACATAAATTCGCTGCTGGGCGCTGGCTGCTCAGCCAGGGGCGTCCCGCTAATGGGCACAAAAGGCACCACAAACGGGTAAACTCCCATCTGAATCAGGCGATCGCTCGCTTCTACCAGGGTTTCCAGGCTGTCTCCCAAACCTGCCAGCAGATAGGTGCTGACCTGTCCCCAACCAAATATCGGAACGGCGGCTGCAAACGCCTGGAAGTAAAACTCCACGGGTACATCGGCTTTCCCCGGCATAATTCGCGCCCGAACCGCTGGATCTACTGCTTCCAAATGCATGCCCAGGCTGTCTACTCCAGCAGCCTTGAGGCGATCGAACCACACAAAATCATCAGGCGGTTCGCACTGCACCTGGATCGGCAAGTTCACCCGCTGCTTGACCGCACGCACGCACTCGGTGAGATAGGCGGCTCCTCGATCGTTCGTGTTGGGGGTACCCGTCGTCATGATCATATGCTTCACGCCATCTAGCCGCACAGCGGCCTCAGCCACTTCAGCTAACTGGGCAGGCGACTTGCGAGCGATCGTCCGTCCTGCCTCTAAAGACTGGCCAATGGCACAGAACTGACAGGCGCTCTCGGTATCGGCATAGCGCATACAGGTCTGGAGTACCGTAGTCGCCAAAACATCCTGGCTATGCAGCAGCGCAATTTTCCGATAGGGAATGCCCTCTGCCGTCGTCAGGCTATAAAACTGCGGCTGCTGCGGAAAGCTAATGGGAGCGATCGCCTCTTCCTGCCGCAGTAAGGTCACTGCACCTGATTCTAGCTTTGCTGTATAGGGCGATTGGGCAGAGGCTCCCGTAAACACAGGCACCATCACCGTTGTTCCCTCAATCGTCACCGCTTTGTGATCCGATGGCCCAGCTCCGCCTTTGCGTCCTGCGGCTCCTACCTCTTGCTCAACCAGCTTAAGACCGTGGGATTGCAGTTCCGTAATCAGATGTTGTTTATCCATTGCAGAGAAAATAGAGAGTAAGACAAAAGGCCGGCCAAAGGATCTGGGATTTTAGATTCAACCCAAAACCCTGAGGCCGCTAGACAAAGAGGGTTAGGTACGCCCTTAAGGGTTGAGCGTTAGATAGGTCGGCTCGATCGGCGTTGATAAACCTGCGTTCTGAGTATCAAAGACAGGCGCTGACGACTCGGTACCCCTCGTCACTGACCACGACGCAGCATTGACCTGAAGCTGCAACAGGTCGGGGCGAGAATAATGCCCCACGCTGTCCATCATCCGCTTGCGCTTGGTAATCAGAGAAAAATCCAGGTCAGCGATCGCCATGCCTTCGCCTTCCGTGATCGGCGGACAAAGCGGCACCCCTTCAGGACTAATGATGGCCGTATGGCAACCGCCACTCAGCACCCGCTGTAGCTTCTCATCGGTTGTGATCTGGGCAATTTGATCTGGCGTCAGCCAACCTGTCGCGTTGACCACAAAACAGCCTGCTTCTAGCGCATGGTGCCGAATCGTCACTTCCATTTGGTCGGCAAAAATCTGCCCTACCATTGAGCCAGGAAACTGAGCGCAATGAATTTGCTCATGCTGCGCCATTAGGGCAAATCGCGCCAAAGGATTGTAATGCTCCCAGCAAGCCAGAGCGCCCAACTTGCCTACCGCAGTCTCTACCACCTTCAAGCCTGCACCATCGCCCTGCCCCCATACCATGCGCTCATGATAGGTTGGCGTAATTTTGCGGCGCTTTAGCAGCAGTGAGCCGTCGGCATCAAACACAAGCTGGGTGTTATAGATAGAGCCGTTGTCTCGCTCATTCACACCCAAAACCACGACAATCTGGTAAGAGCGCGCCGCGCGGCTAACGGCATCAGTGACAGCGCTGGGCACCTCAACGGCTTCTTCATACAGCCGCATATGTTCCTTGCCCATCAGCACAGGGGGCTGAATAAACGAAAAATAGGGGTAGTAGGGCACAAAGGTTTCAGGAAAAACCACGAGCTGCGCCCCTGCCTGAGCTGCTTTGGCGATCGCCTCCAGCACCTTATCCGTTGTGCCTTCACGACTAAACAACACAGGGCTAATCTGCACGGCTGCCGCTCGGACTATCTGTGAATCGCTCATGAGGCTTCTCCTTAACAACATAAGAGCGAGAGGGATGCCGTCATTGGGGTTAAAAGCTCAAAAAGTCCAAAAAGTTCCTTTTGCTTCTACCCCAAGGACAAATGAATGGAGATTTTGGATTCTAGATGGAGTCCAAAATCCAAAATCTCAGCTTTTGCCTACAGCGTCCAGGTGTCGAGAATAAATGCGCCGTCCTTACGATGCATCAGAACAAGATCCAGCACATCCAGAGGGCTGATAGGACGAATCCCCTCAATCAGTGAAGGCTCACCATGACCATACAGCGCCTGTAGCGCAAACCGACAGGCATAAACCTTGCCACCTTCAGAGATAAATTTGCTGATTTGATTATTGAAATTCTGGTGCCCTGGGAAAGCTTCATCCCCTAGCTTGGGAAAGCCTCGCTGTACGCCCAGCGTTACGCCCGGCCCATACAGCAGGATCGATGTTTCAAATCCTTTCCGCAGGAGTCGAGTCGCTTGCAGCAGGTTCACAAAACCGATCGATCCTTCAAAGGCAACCGTGTGAAACGTGACCAAGGCTTTTTCACCTGGATCAGCCTTCACATCAGGAAAAACTTTCTCTTCATAATCAACCAGAAAATCACCAGCTTTGTGAGCGGGATGAGTTACTTCAGGCATGATGATATTCCTCAGAACGAATGTTGAATCAAAATCTACTTAAATCTAATCCGATCGTCAGGACGATCAGCGCCCTTCGCTGCACCTTGCACGCTTTACACAAACAAGAGCAAAGATAAGAGCGCTAGAGGCTTCAGGACTTTGACTTGACTATGTGCAGCGTAGAAGCATCAGATAGGGCTGCTTGTGTAGTTCGCTACAGAAGCTGGAAGTCTGGTTGTATGGACAGGCGCGATCGCCAACCCTCTCCCGAACATCCCCCATTAGCCTAAGCTACCTGTTTAAAAGAACAGGTGATCTCGATCGGAGCGCTGCTGATTTTATCGATGAAATTTATTTTGGGAGGTGCGCTAAGCAAGGCTCTGAGCCAATAAATCTAAATTTGTTGGCATAAAAAACTTGAGCGATCTCAATTGAGATCGCTCAAGTTTAGCTGGGTCAATCTTCGAGTAATTTAAGACACTTTTGCTGCCATCAACTGCTTCTCAGGCAGAGTCGTATGCTGCCCCACGATTTGACGGAACTGCTCACCCTCGATCGTTTCTTGCTCTAGCAACATATCAACGAGTTGATCCATCAATTCACGGTTCTCGCGAATGATCCGCCGCGACTCAGCATAACAGCGAACAGCGATCGTTCTAACCTGTTGATCAATTTGAGTCGCAACCTCTTCAGAATATTCAACCCGCGACATCCAGTCTCGCCCTAAAAAGACTTCGCTATTGCCGCTCTCCAGAGCAAAAGGCCCCAGATCAGACATGCCATAGCGTGTCACCATTTCGCGTGCCAGGTTTGCCACTACCTGAATGTCGTTGCTGGCTCCTACCGTAATTTCAGCATCGCCAAACACCTCTTCCTCAGCCGCTCGTCCCCCCAAGGCGATCGTGATTCGATCGAGTAACCAAGACCGGGTATAAAGCCCGCTATCAATCATCTCTTCATTGAAAGACTGCTGAGCAAAACCGCCAATGCCGCCCGATCGCGGAATAATCGTTACCTTGTTCAGCGGATCAGAGTTTTTCAGCAAGGTCATCAGCAGCGCATGACCCACCTCGTGGTAGGCGATCAACCGTTTTTTCTTGCTGTCGAGGAGCGGAGTCAGAGTCATTCCCGTCGTGACGCGATCGATCGCATCATCAATTTCCAGCGGCGTTACAGCCTCTTTGCGGCGGCGTGCCGTTAAAATGGCCGCCTCATTTAGCATATTGGCCAGCTCAGCCCCCGAAAACCCAGGCGTGCGTCGAGCAATCGTTTCTAGCGACACACTGGCATCTAGCTTCTTGTTGCGGGCATGAACTTCCAAAATGCCCAAACGCCCCTTGTAGCTGGGCAAATCGACCTGCACCTGGCGATCGAATCGACCCGGACGCAGCAACGCCGAATCTAGAACATCAGGACGGTTGGTTGCTGCGATGATGATAATGCCCGCATTGCCCTCAAACCCGTCCATTTCGGTCAGAAGTTGGTTCAGCGTTTGCTCACGTTCATCATTGCCGCCGCCGATACCGGTGCCTCGCTGCCGCCCAACGGCATCAATTTCATCGATAAAAATAATGCAAGGCGCATTCTCTTTTGCCTTTTTGAACAGGTCGCGCACCCGTGAGGCACCCACACCCACAAACATCTCGACAAACTCGGAGCCTGAGATACTGAAGAAAGGAACACCCGCCTCTCCAGCGATCGCCTTGGCGAGCAAAGTTTTTCCTGTTCCTGGCGGGCCAACTAGCAGCACACCTTTAGGAATCTTTGCCCCTACCGCCGTAAATCGCTCCGGCTTCTTCAGGAAAGTTACAACCTCTTGGAGTTCTTCCTTCGCTTCCTCAATGCCGGCCACATCATCAAACAACACGCCTGTCTTGGCTTCCATTTGAAAGCGGGCTTTGGATTTGCCAAAGCTCATGGCTTGACCCGAAGAGTTTGTAGTGCGCCGCAAGAACATTAGCAGCACCATCAGCAGCACAAATGCCAGCAAGCCATGTGTGATCAGCCAGGCCACTGTGCCACCGTCTGTTGAAGGCTGCACTTCCAAATCCACGTTGTTTTTGCGGGCAGCATCAATCAATTCAGGGTTGCTGTCACCAAACAAGACAACCTCTTGAGGCGCGCTATCCTTAGGCTGATTCTTGAGCCGCACCTCTGCAACCCCACGCACAGGATCGATCTCGACCCGTGCCACTTCCCCGGCTTGAATTTTTTGCACTAGAGCACTGTAGGTCAGCCCGCTACTTTCACGGGGCGAACCTTGCGCCATGCTGGGTGGAGTCGCTAGCGTGGTCTGGAGCATGAGCCAGACTGCTGTCACCGTTCCAGTTACCAGGGAACTTTTCAGAGGATGCTTTCCTCTCCTCTCAAGCTTACCCATCAAAACTTTGCCCTCAGCCTGCTTCATATTCTCTCTGTCGCCTTTTGCAATCCGCTACAGCTCGGCGCGGTGTCTCCAGCCAAATTAGTTCACGTTGTTAATCTAGCTTGGCGAGACAACGGCTCTAGAACTAGTGTAACTCTACACACCTTAAGTGACAGGGCTAAAAAGGTCACAGCCTAAAAGCGATCGCCCCAAAGCAAAAATTCTTAGGGCAAAAAGCGACTATCTAAAACTTGCTCTAGAGAATAAGGGCATTTTGAAGGAAGGGTGTCGTAACTCAGATGAGTCTCTCTCACGGCTCAATCCAAGCCATACTCAAAGACTAGGGCAAAAAAAGGGCGGGCAAGGCCCACCCTCATCACAGTCTTTAACAGTAAAGTCTTCAGCGATCGCTAAAAATTCCAAAATAAATAAACTTGAAAAATTCCTTTGAAAAAACAGGCTACATCTGCTTTTTCAAAAAAACTTGAGCTTGATTAAATCCGCGATCGCTAGGAGCATTCTGAACGATCGATCTCTGGAATTTTGACCTCCTCCGCTTTGTGATCGGGCTGAGGAGCATGATGGCTATGAAAGCGAATGCCCAGAAAAATATCGTAAACAAAGCTCCAGAAAGCCCTGCCCCGGAACACGCCCAACGACTGGTGACAGCCTTTAGCATCCAGTAAGGGACGCGTTGCCTCATAAGCGGGCTGGTATCTGTACCAAGGAATTGAAGGCCAAAGATGATGGATGAGGTGATAATTCTGCCCCATAATCAGCACATTCAACACGGGGTTAGGATAAACGCGAGCATTTTTCCAGCGATCGCGCTCTTGAAAGGGGCGATGCGGCAAATAGTCAAAAAATAGACCGAGCGCTAAACCCACAACCAGAGCTGGAGAAAACCAGTAGTTAAACAAAAAATCTAAAAAATCGTAGTGAATTGCTAGAAAAACAATGGTTGCAAAGATCGCACGACTGAGAAACCATTCCAGCAGCTCAAACTTCCGCCATAACTTTCGCTTAAAGAAAAACACCTCGTGATAAAAAAACCGGGGCGCAATCAGCCAGAGTGGCCCATAGGTTGAAACAAAGTGATCTGGATCATTGTCAGGATCATTGACGTTGGCATGATGCTGCATGTGTACCCGTGTAAACACAGGATACGCAAAGCCGAGCATCAACGCGCTGCCATGCCCTAAAACAGCATTCATTATGCGATTACGATGCGCCACATTATGCGAAGCATCGTGAATGACAGTTCCCACGATATGCAAAGCGATCGTGTTACTGAAAAAACAGAACCATCCCGGTAAATTCCACAGCCAGTATCCCACCGTTGATGCAATCGCCATTGCAACTGCCGCCAAGAACATCAGCAGGGTTGGGTTTAGGCTACCTGGCGGACCTAAGAATTCTCTCGGCACAGTCAGGGGCTTTGTTGCCTCCGACACCATGATATTTCCACTCCTTTACGCAGTCACCCTTGTGCAGTATAAGGTACAGAGCTTCAAGAATAAAGTTTTGTGAAATAAGCTCATTTAATCAAACAAATAGCTTGTCCCACAGAATCTCTAATAGATAAGCAAAACTAGGGCTTGGCTTACGACCGTAGCTCACCTCTCAAAACAAATTTCATCGCCCGGTAAAGTATTGCCAAATTTGCTTACCCGAAAAAAAAGCTTTTAGCCAGCTTTTGAAAATTCATCTCGCCTTAATCAATATCTCTTCACATTCTCTGGGAAATTCATGAACTCTGCAGAGGTTTTCCGCAATACTACTGAAGCGAGCTGAGGTTGCCCTTGGAAAACGAATTATCCGCGCAACTCGCCTGTCTGTAAGGCGATCGTCTTTAGGGAAGCATCGAAACCACAACAAATAACCCGTCAGCAGCGTCAGCGTTTTCAGTACTTTCAACCTAACATTTTCTATTCAGACACCTTATTAAGTGACATATAGAAAGAGTTAGCGCCAAATAAAACGCCTGACACTTTGGGTTGTAAGCTCCTGAATCATCACTACCTGAATCATAAATACCCAGAGCCATGAGCATCTTAAATCATGAGGTCTGAGGTCAAAACACCGCAAGCAAAAGCCCCCATTGGGATGTAGATACTGTGAGGACAATCATGAATACCCGCTCTTTCATTGATCCCAGCAAAAGAACCAGCCGCATCAACAGCTCTACTACAAGATCTCAGACTACAAGATCTCAACACTCTAGTAGCCACCAGCCCCAAAAACGGTGGCAGCCTAAGCCCAAAAAGGTGACTAATTCGCGGGTTGCGGGTTCTCAGTTTGGCCCGAATGAGCATGACATTCTCATTCGGCAGCAAGCGCTGTCTCTGGCTCAGCAAGGAAGCATGGCCGAAGCCGTTGCCTTGTTTAGCGAATTGTTGATCCGCAATCCCCAGAGCGCCATTGACTATAGCAACCGAGGATTGATTTACGCTCAAAGCGGTTTGTTTGAAGAAGCGATCGCGGACTACAATCGCGCCATTGAGCTAAATCCTCGTTTAGATAGCGCCTACAATAATCGGGCTAACTACTATGCAGCTCAAGGGCAATACTTAGAGGCCATTCTGGACTATGACGTTGCGTTAGATCTTAACCCTGCAAACGTGCGTGCCTGGATCAACCAGGGCATTACCTTTCGGGATCTAGAAATGTACGATCGCGCCCTCGAAAGCTTTGAGCTAGCCCTTTGCCTGGGTCGTTTGGAAGGCCATATCTTCGCGGAACGGGGACGAACCTATCACCTGCGGGGAGACTGGAATTGCGCGATCGCTGACTACCAACGCTCCCTTGATAAGCTCTCCCAGTCTGCAAATTCCTCTCAGGGTTCCGCTGTACGGCTCTGTCTTCAAGTTGAAGGCTGGACAAACGAATTGCTCAGTTCAGCATTTGAAAAGGATGATGCATGGAAGGTCTAATCTCAAAAAGGCTCAGGGCTAATGATATGTCAGCCTTGAGCCTTATGAAATTAGATCTAACTGAATTAGTCGATTGAGATAGACTGAGGCCCTTTTTTACCGTTCGTTGCTCCCGTCGTAGCGGACGAATAAGATCTAGAACCAGACTGCTGATCAAGCCAACTCTTCACGGGATCTTCAGCCAGGTTTAAACGTAAAAGCCCAGAAACAAAGCCACCTAAGAACGCTACAGGGTGCCCCATTAATTCTTTAAACACGGGTGACAGCTCATCCACAAACATTCTGAAGCTCCTCGTTATACGTAGTTTGACAGGTGTGTAGTTTAATAGGCGATCGCCTTGATCCTAACGCGAACTTGCCTGAATGTTCAGCACACAGCACGAGTCCTTAAAGCCGCAACTAGACCCAGAGAGAGCAGCACAGTACCCCTCTCTCCAGGTCTAACCTGTATGGCACTACGTAGTTAGGGTGGGACAAGTTATCTTTCAAAAGCCACACGACTCTCAAAAAATAACTCGTCTGGATCTAAGCGCATAGCGTTATGCAAGCGCCTGTCACCTTTAGCAAAGCTGACGCTAGCCCTGCTTCTCAGGCAGCATACACTTATCGCTATCGCAGCCAGCCGGACCCGCCTCAAACATTTCACCCGAATCATAGCGACTCAGAACTTGATGAAAATCATCTGTGCGACGCCGCATCAGCACCTCTTGAGTCAACTGCTCATAGTCCGCTTTAGAAATTGGCTCAAATGGCAGCCGAGGGAAAGTTTGCAGATCGTCAAACCGAGCCAGCAGTGCCGCTGAAATATAGCCTTCATCGGACTGAATCGCCTGATGTAGCCGCTCGGCTAACGCATCAATTTCATTTTCCCGCAGCTCGATCGTGGCCGAGGTGTTATGAGCCGTGTAATACTTCTGCACCTGCATGTAGAAATCTGCCTGCGCCAACGCCGAGAACTTAGAAATATCGACCTGATCAGCACCGGGTAGATTTGCCCAAGACACCTCGACAGGGATTTCGACCAGCCACTCAGTGCAGCGTGGATCAAAGGCATCATCTAACAGTCGCCCATTCTCATCTTTATCTGATTGAGAAGGAATGAGCCGATAACCATAGTCGTAACAAGCCATCGCCACCGGATCATTCTTGCGGAAGGTGATACGACGCAAAAAGCGCTGCGCCTTGGGCGGATGCCAGCCAGGGCTTGCGCCTGTCAGCAAACTCTTTGTTCCGGCAGGCTGAACGGTCGTGCAACGGTTGGGGCGACGCATCTGATGGCGATCGCAATATTCCCAAACTACGCGATGTACAGTCTCTTTCCAACGGCTGAGATATTCCTGCTCTTTTTGCTTGAACTGCAAGCCTTTCACCGTATCTGGACGGCCTTGCTCCCACCAGCGCAGCCATTCAGAGCCAAAAGCATGGACAAAAAAGTCAAATAGCCCCGTAAAAGATACGCCCACGATGGGGTCAAGCAATCGCGACTCCTGATAGCGCGCTTCACCAAACTGGTGGTTGAGTAGACCTGCCACCGAGAGTGCTCCAGCCGTAAAAGCTTCTTCCTGCTCTTTGAGGTTAAACGGATCAAGCTGGTTAAGATGCACTTCAGACAGGTTGCAGTGAAAGTTTTCTCCCAGGATTTCCCCACAGGGATTTAGCCCATAGCGACCCAGCCGATGTTCTACTTCATTCTCAGGCATTTGGGGGTAGTGACGTTGCAGCCACTGCTTACCGTTACCTTCACTATAAGCGGCCAGAAAATCTGACTTAAGGGCAGGGCTAGTTAGCAAATCGCCATTAGAGCGGGCGATCGCTTCTCCGGCCCACTGAATGGCACCTTCACCTGAGTAAAACTGCTTGCGCACGGCATCTGTACATTCTTGCAGCGTCGGCTTGTGGTGGAAAACGCGCGTGTGGTTCGCCATGCGCAACACATCTCGCTCTGGATCAATGCGCCAGTTGCCCTCGGCATCCTGCTGCCAAAGGTTGTCTTTTGCAGTGGCGGCAGTCTGATCCTCGCTGTCAAACTGCCGCATCCCGGCTGAGCGGCGAATGTTTCCAGCCACAACGCAAGCGGCGGCTTCATCAATTAACAAACAGCACTCGATCGCATTGAGCTTGCGCCCGACCACTTGATTTAAGATTCGGGCACAGCGTTCATAAAGCTGCGGCAAACGCACCGGATTTGCCACACCCCCAAAGCCTTTGAGCCGCTCACCTGCCGGACGCACTTGGCTCAGGTCAATCAAGACTTGTACTTCGCCAGAGAAGCGATCGTCTGTTGAAAGCTCCAACAAAGTCTGGTAAGACTTGACCCAACCCCTGCGGCTATCCCCAACCTGAATTGTCACCTGATTTCCGGCAAAGCTGACCTTAGTCGTATCTTGTCGCAATTCGGGTGCCGCAGTCCCGATCGCATTGGCCACCGTCACGGTCATCAAATTGCGGATGACCGGAAGCTGGTCGATATACTTGGGTTCCAGCACAGCACCTGTGCCGCAGCCCATCATGGCCAGATCCATCATCAGTCCAAAGGCACGCCAATCTACAACGTTGGTGCTGGTGCAATTGTAGGAACCCGAAAAGTTTTCGGGCTTATTGATCCATTCAGTGCCGCCGACCCAGAGCCAGCGACCCGATGGCAGACTTTTGAGCTGTCGCTGCATTCGTTCTACCAATGCAGCCTCTTGGGGCGTGAGGTTGCCAAGCTCAACGACGCCGCGCAGCGTGCGATCGCACACCTCTTCCCAGGTTTCTCGAACGTTTGCCGCCTTTTCTCCCCGACGGCTGTAGGTTCTGAAAAACACAGGGTTGGCAGCAGGCGCTGACTTTGGAAAGGGATTTGCTGGAGATATAGGGTCTGGGCGTGTGCGTTCAAGATCTTGAACCATGAGTGATGCCTCAATGTCACGGATATAGCAAAGTCACAGATGTCGCGAGTACGATCCTACAGATGTTGAAACCATCTGCCATAGCTCGATCGCCTTATTTCTACCGAAGTCATCAGTCACCAAGACGACCAGTAGAGGGCTAGAGGATTATGGAAAGATCATCCTACTCCACATCTGGAGGTTTGGCTACATTCTGACGCTACATTTAGAGTCGCTGAGGTTAAAAGGGAATATCGTCATAATCGACCTGCTCAACCGCAGGCTTTGCACCTGAGTAGGCAGGCGTTTTGGCTGGCTCTGGTGCTGTGCTCGCAGGTTTTGCCGCAGGCTTGGCTCTGGGGGCAGGAGTTGCTGCACTGCTGGGGGCAGGGGCAGTACCAGACCCAGTTGTGGCCGCAGGCGTAACCGCAGAAGTTGTAAGGCTGGCATCTGCATTCACTAAATGAATGCGTTGAGCGGTGAGTTCGGCACGAGTCTCCTTGAAACCTTCTGGCCGATCGATCCGGTTCATGTTCAAGCGGCCTTCCACAATAACGCGATCGCCCACATGATATTTTTCTTGCATTTCCTGCGCCAGGTTACCCCAGCCCACGACTTTTAGCGTCGCCGGAGGATCTTCGTCCCGTATTCCAGGAAACTGAACCACAATTTCAGCGATCGCCGTTTGGTTTTCGGGCGTGTAGCGGAGCTGAGGATCTTGAATGACTTCAGCCATCAGAATAAAGTTGTTCATGGATGCTCTCCAATGGGGTATAGCGCAATGGCTTCCTAATATAGGCTTCTCAGTGTAACCGGACTCTTCGGAACTGGACTCTTAAATTTTAGATCGCGATCGTTAACCGCAAAATCTAGAACGCATCTCTGAGTTTCAGTAGTAAATACGTACCATTTTACATCGAGTGAATAGCGACTTGCAAACTGAAGCGATCTACTGCATCACCCCTCGGTCTAGATATAGCCCTAATCATCGGGCTTAAGACATTGTTAAGGCACGCGTGCGTCTCGTCGTTAGGGGAGCAGATATTTTGTAGTGATGAGAGAGTGGGATGATGAGAGAGCAAACAACAGCGATCGCATCATCCCACCCTCCCACTTTCATAACATTTAGAGGCTCCCCCAACTGCCAGATGCGCCCGGCACGCTCCGTAAGCCCGCAAAATATCCCTGTCCTAACCGCTGTGAATACAGCTATGGAAAATATTTCAAACGCAGCTTCCAAAACATTATTGGGAAGGTATGTCCCCCCAAAAGGCATACCTTCCCAATATTGATCTCGCTTGCCTCAAGAGCATGGATTGCATAAACCCCAGTCGGGTTTTGCAAGTGCCGTGCTTCCAAAAAACGATGGCGGGTAGTTAACGGGCGAGTTTAGTGGGTTGTGTTGAGCTGTTTTTCCAGGCGGCGGCTGCCCAGAGACATGGCATAACAGAGAATCCAGTAGATTGCCCCAATAAACAGGTAAACCTCAGCATACCGTCCGATAAAGGCAGGGTTGGCCAGAACTGAGCGGCTAATACCCAGCATCTCAAACGCACCCAACAGCCCAACCAGCGTTGTATCTTGCACCAAGCTGATGAATTGACCCACGATCGTCGGAATCGAGACTTTCAAAGCTTGGGGCAAAACAATCAAAATAGTCGCCAGCACAGAGTTAAGCCCTAGCGCATTCGCTGCCTCAGTTTGTCCTCTAGGAACGGACTGCAATCCCCCGCGCACATTTTCTGCCAGATAGGCAGCGCTGAAGAGTGTCAAGCTGATTACTGCCAAGAGCAACTGGTTAAATCGAATGCCCGGAGGTAGAAACAGCGGCACCATATAGGCTCCGACAAACAGCAGCGTAATCAAGGGCACGCCACGAATGACTTCAATAAAGGTGATTGAGATCCACCGCAAAGCCGGTAAGCTGCTCTGTCTGCCTAACGCCAGCAAAATTCCCAGTGGAAAACAAAGCAGAATGCTGGACACCGACATAAACATAGTCAGCAGCAAACCACCCCAGTCATTGGTTTTTACCCCTGGAAGACCAATACCTCCGGCAATCAGCCACCACACCACCAAGAGCGACAATCCCCAGCCGAGCGATAGCCATTGGCCGAGTTGCGGCATCCGCCGACCCACGATCCGACCCATCCAAGAACTGGCCAGCACCAAGCCCAAAACCCCCACAAGCAAGATCCGGAAAGGAACTGGCGTAGGAGCCAATACAGCGATCGCAGCCGCAATTCCAAAGGCGATCAAAATGTTGCGGTCAAACAGCTTAGCCATATTGCGGGACAAAATTCCCCAAGATAGCCCTGACAGCACGGCCAATAGACTAATAATCACCCAAATACGCCAGTACTGAGCCACAGGATAGCGTCCGACAAAGAACAGCGGTAGGTTGGCCGGAATGACAGCCCACTTAGCCGTTGTGGTGGCCCAAGACAAGAAACCATACAGGCTTCTTACGAGCAGCAATCCTAGAATGACCGTTAGCAGTGAATTAAACCAGCTATTGAATAGGTTTTTGCGGAGCCATGCGATCGCACCAACCTGATCAGCAGGAGGCCGAGAGGATGTGATTGAAGGAGGAGCAGTAGTCATGAGGTGAGGGGGGTGAATTGCAGGAAGATGAATTGCGAGAGAGCGAATGGCAAGGTCTACAAGGTTCACAAAGCGCAGGTTTACAAAGCGCAAGACCTAAAACCGAGTTGACTTAGCGCTCTCTAAACTGCACCGTCTGATTCAGCAGGTTCATGATCACAGAGATTACCAAGCTGATGGTCAAATAAACAGCCATGATCAGCAGAATGACCTCAACCGCTCGACCCGTCTGATTCAAACTGGTCTGAGAGGTGGCAAAAATGTCGGGATAGCCGATCGCCAAAGCCAAACTGGAGTTCTTCGCCAGGTTCATATACTGACTGCTTAGGGAAGGAATAATCACGCGCATCGCCTGAGGGAACACGACAAGCCGCATTGAAGAGGCGGGTTGCAGCCCCAAAGCTTTTGCAGCCTCCCACTGTCCCTTAGACACCGATTGAATGCCAGCCCGAACAATCTCGGCAATAAAGGCTCCGGTGTAGAAAGCCAGACCCGCCAGCATAGAGCCATACTCTAAGGACATGCGCAAGCCGCCTTCAACATTTCCAGAAGCGGCAATCTTGGGAAACTCCCAACCCAACCCAAACAGAAACAGCAAAAGCCCGACGACCCCTAAGCTCACCAGAGCAATAAACTCCCGCTGTCCTGAAGCCCCCTGCTCCTCCATCAGCTTAATTCGCCGTCGCCAGATGAAAAAAGCAGCAATCGCCCCAATCAGCAACATCGCCACAGACACCCAGGCGATCGGTGAACCATTTGACCAGGGAATCACAATTCCCTTTTTGCTCACCAAAACCGAGCCGGGCAGTTGCGCGATGTTCCCCTTGTCTGAAAAGCCGAAGAAAATAGCGAAATACCAAACATAGAGCTGAAGCAGCAGCGGCGTATTGCGGACAACCTCAACGTAGATCAAATTCAATTTCCGCAAGAGCCAGTTGTTTGAGAAGCTGGCAATTCCGGCCACGACTCCAATCACTGTGGTCGCAATAAAGCCCACAAAGATCAGCCGCAGCGTGTTCACCAAACTGACAACAAACGCCCAATAGTAGGGAGAATTGGTTTCATAGGGAATGATAGTTTCCCCAATGTTGAAACCCGCCCCTTGCAACAAGAAAGAAAAATTGAACTGCCGCCCTTGCTGCTGAAGGTTACGCGACATATTGCCGCTAAAGAACCCGAAGATGACAATTAGGATTAAAACGACGATCGCCTGAACAGCAATCCGTACATAACGATCATCTCGCCAAAAAGGAATCTTCTCGCCGCTGCTGGATGGAGTCATACCGTCTGGCTCTCAGAATAAAGGCTAAATAAAGACTAATTTTTCAGATAAAAACCTTCTACAGGGGCGTAAAGCAGATCCATAAAACGAGATCCGTCAAACGACCCTGTAGAAGGTCATGCAGCACTTAACGGAAAGGTGGAGCGTACATCAAGCCGCCATCTGTCCAGAGCTTGTTTAGACCGCGATCGATCTTCAACGCCGAGCCTGTACCGATATTGCGCTCATAGATCTCGCCATAGTTGCCCCCAGCCTTGATGGCTCTAACCATAAAGTCAGGGGATAGGCCAAGCTGTTTGCCCAAGTCGCCGTCTGTGCCCAGAAAGCGCTTGATGTCTGGGCTGGGATCTTGCAGCTTCTGATCAACATTGGCCTGGGTAATACCAAACTCTTCAGCCTGAATTAGACCATAAGTTACCCAGCGAACCACGTCATACCAGCGCGAGTCATTGTTGACGGTGACAGGGCCTAGCGGTTCTTTCGACAAGACATCTTCCAGCAAAATGTTGTCGTCAGGGGTGGGCAAGGCTGTCCGTTTTGCAGCCAATTGAGAGCGGTCAGAGGTAATAGCCTCACAACGCCCTTCTTGATAGGCCGCAAAGCCAGCATTAGAGTCTTGGAATTTAACTTCGTTGATCTTAATGTTTGCTTCGGTCGCGCGGGTTGCCAAATTGAGTTCGGTCGTGGTGCCCGTTTCCACACAAACTGCTTTGCCATCTAGATCCTTAAAGCTGCTGATGCCACTGGCCTTAGTGACCATGACGCCCTGACCGTCATAGAAAGTGGTAGGCGCAAATTCCAAGCCGTTGCCACCCGCAGCGTCACGGCTAGCTGTCCAGGTCGTGTTGCGCGACAGCATGTCCACTTCACCGCTGCTGACCGCCGGAAAGCGTGCTGTCGAGTCTAGGTTACGAAACTCAACTTTCTCAGGATCATTGAACAGAGCAGCCGCAATAGCTTTGCAGACATCTACATCTAATCCGGTGTATTTACCACTGGAATCCACAAAGCTAAATCCCGGAATAGTACCCTCAACGCCACAGATCAATGTACCCCGCGACAGAATGGTATCCAGACGGCTGGGCGCTCCGGCAGCAGCAGGGGAGGCCGCTCCGGCAGCAGGAGACTCAGAAGAAGCAGTCGTTGTTGTCGTTGGTGCAGCACAGGCTGCTAATGCTGCCACTGAGAGCGACACTGCTAGCAGTGTAGAATTCCACTTACGCATATTCTCGTACTTGCTCCTTACAACTGGAAAAATGAATTTGTTATCACAGGCGTAATCTGGCACTTAATCCGTCAGAAATTTTCTTAAGATTAAGTGATAACTTAGCTGATATCCTACTGCCTCACTAGCCACTAGCGCTAAGTTATGTTGAAAAATGCAACTTGGGTTGCTGGACAGCAGCTATTACTTGTGCAGATGAGTTACCTGTGGAAATGAGTTACCTATGAAATGAGTGAGAGATTCTCTAACTAGGCGGGACTAGTTCCTAAGCATTCCATTGCTAGGGGGAACAGTTTTGTATCAAGCTTCACATCTCTCGGAAAATTAGGGGTTTGTATACTCATTTTTGGGGTTGAGTCTCGCATCATCCAACCGCCTCGGCCTTGATTAAGCAAGAAAAATTAGGATTTCAGCCGAAAATCTCTATGAGTCCTCCCGATCGCCTAAAAGAAGAAAATCTTAAACGCCTGCAAATGTTTATTTACCTCGTGCCAGTAGTGGGCTTTTTTCCTGCCCTGTGGACGCTTTATCGAGGCAAGGGCGATCGGGAGCTGCTCAATGCCAGCCGTTTGACCATAACCTTGGCAGGGGGCTGGCTACTGGGATATTTACTTCTGGGAGCCGGAGCCGTCACCTTCGAGAGTGTGAGTCTCCAAATGCTAATTTTGGCCAGTCTGCTGACCTCTGGATATTTTGTCATCAACATTGTGCTGATGGTGCGCTTGTGGCAGCATAAGGCGCTACGATTGCCGGGGGTGAGCCAATTGGGCGATCGCTTGCCCTAGTCACCCACGCTATGAGCGCTGACTAGAACCTGCGAATTGTGAGAAACAGGCAATAAGTTTGTGAGTTTCAGGTTCTAACTTCGCAATTCCAGACTAAACTTGAATCTCGTTTGTTTCTATGCTCCCCCTACCCCTAGCGTGCGAGGCAGTTTGTGGCTCTTAACGTTTCCAATTCCTCTCCTTCTCCTATGAAGCCACCAGAGCAGCATCGCTACCGTCGCTGGCTATGGCTAGCGTTAGGAATGGCAGGAATTGCCACAATTTCCGCAACGGCTGGGGCACTACTGGCAGTGTCCATGTCCAGTACGCCGCTGGCACAGCGACAGCTTACCCCCGAAGAAGCTAAAGTCTTCAACCAAGGTACGATGTCCAACAGTGATCTGAACTTGCCGACGCTGACTCGTCCGGTCAATATTTTGGTTTTGGGCACAAAAGTTTTAGCTTCTGACGTGGCGAACCCGCCGAGCGATTCTCAAAATCTGAGTTACGACCCCACGATTAACTCTTTAGAAGGGCTATCCGATACGATGCTGCTGCTGCGGTTCGACCCAGCCAATCAGCAGCTCACCGCTCTATCGATTCCGCGTGACACCCGCACTTTGGTTGAAGGCAGGCTGACTAAAATTAACGAAGCCAATGCCGTTGGCGGCCCTGCCTCAGCAGCCAAAGCCGTCAGCGATTTGCTGGGCGGCATTGGCATCGATCGCTATGTCCGTATTAATGTTTTGGGGGTGGGCAAACTGATCGATGCCTTAGGGGGCGTCACGACCTATGTGCCACAAGACATGAACTATCAGGATGACACCCAGCATCTCTACATCAATCTCAAGCAGGGTGAGCAGCACCTCAACGGCGACCAAGCGCTTCAGCTTCTACGGTTTCGCTACGATCAAAACGGCGATATTGGCAGAATTCAACGCCAACAAATGCTGATGCGATCGCTCATGGAACAAACGCTCAAGCCGACAACGATCGCCAATTTGCCTCAAATTCTCTCTATCGTTCAGTCCCACATTGACACAAACCTCAGCGTTGAAGAGCTGGTTGCCCTAGCCGGATTTGCTGCCAAGACCGATCGCGCCAAAGTTCGGATGCTAATGATTCCTGGCGATTTTAACTCTGATGGTCAATTTGAAACAAGCTACTGGTTGCCTGATCCTGATCGAATTACGACTTTAGTCAGCCGTTATTTTGGTATCGCTGCGCCTGATTACGCTCCTGACTCTCAGACAGTCGTCAGAGTGGTGCTACAAGACAGTACAGGAAAACCTGAAATTGCTGAGAAGGCAACGCAAAGACTGGGAGCCAATGGCTACAGCAACGCATTTGTAGACAATCCCTGGAGTCAGCCCTTAGATAAGACGCGGATTATCGCACAGCAGGGAAATACAGAAGTGGCCGAAGCCATTCATCAAGTTTTGGGCTTTGGGGAAGTGTTAACCGAAAGTACAGGTAGCTTAGAATCTGATGTCACAATTCGTCTAGGAAAAGATGCATTGCCCATCTTACAACCTGAAGCATCCCCACTGGCCTCGCCAGCCGTTTCACCTCCTGCTTCTGGCGAAGCGGCCTTACCTTCACCCTTGCCTGCTGATGTCAATTGATATCATCGACTACCGGGGGTAAAGTGGGCACTGCTCACATAAATGCTTCGCTAAAATCATCCTCTCGGCCTTCTCTATCCATTCATCAATTAACCCGATCGCTCGTGGTAGACAGTACTCATCCTATCTATCTGCGATCCAAACCAAAGACAGCTCAGAGTAGACTCCCAAACAAGTCTTTCGTAGGTAGCTGGTGCAAAAGGCAAGACTTTACAGTTTTTTTATGATTCGCCCCAGAGATCGGTAATCCCTCTGAGGGAATTGGGGAGTCAGATGGTACACTACAAGATGTACATGTTGAGAAAGGTTGCAGTGCGTTGAAACACTTTCCCTCAATCGCTTTTCTTTGGATGCCTCTATGGTATCTAGAGACAAAGCTACAGCGTAGGCGGATGACCGACCCAGCGCTGTCTTGGGTAGACCGCTGTGAAGGACCCAGTATAAGCTGATCGACCTGTAATTACAGTTTGCAGATGGTTGAGTCGTTCTGCTGAAGATTTCGCCCTCAAGAAGCTAGGTATCGACATACCCGATATCGGCAAGGCTAGATATTTTATCTTTAGCGTTCTGGCAAACTCGGTCGATCAGATACTTTGCGAAGAGTTTTATTAATTCAATAGCCAAGCTAAAAGGAATCGGGCTGAAACGCAAAGCCCAGTCTTTGGATGCGTAATGGCGAGTACAGCGCCTAGACAAACAGTTTCTCAAGGGTAACTTCTGGGTAAGTTAACTTCAAGGGCTAGTTTTAAAGGTTAGTGCTAGGGCTGCACTTGAAAATCAAGCTGCGATCGCCTTCTATGTCTCCAGGTTTCTGGTGCCATAAGCACTTGTCTGCACCGCATTGCGCCTCTGCAAAAGATTGCCGCGCATGAGCATCGCCCAAATTCCGATTCCTGTCCTTACTCAGATGCTTTTATGCATTTCAATCTTTTTGGAGTTTCATCATGTCTAAATTGCTCAGCCGCAAAATTGCACCCGCCCCCATGCCTGCCGAAATCAGTGTCGTTGATCTGATTGACGGTTACTTTACCGCCTACAATTCAGCGCGCCTGCGAGAAATCTGCCATCTCCTGAGCCAAGAAGTGATGCGCGATGGCGTCACGGTTGGCATGAGCTTGTCCGGTGCGATGACACCTGCCGGATTTGGGGTTTCGGTTTTGGCTCCTTTGATGCGTCATGGCTTTGTCGATTGGATCATCAGCACAGGTGCCAATCTTTATCACGACATGCACTATGGCTTAGGGCTGGATCTGTACTCTAGCAATCCTTTTGTAGATGATGTAAAACTCCGCCAGGAAGGACGGATTCGCATCTATGACATTGTGTTTGGCTATGATGTGCTGCTGGAAACGGATGCATTCATCCGAGAACTGCTCCGGGCTGAGCCATTTCAGAAGCGCATGGGTACGGCTGAGTTTCATCACCTGCTGGGTAAATATGTTCATGAAGTTGAAAAACAGCTTGGGGTCAAGAATCCTTGTTTGCTCTCTACAGCCTATGAGTGCGGCGTTCCCATCTACACCTCTTCTCCAGGAGATAGCTCGATCGGCATGAACGTTGCAGCGCTGGCGTTAGAAGGCTCCAAGCTAGTGATTGATCCTTCAATTGATGTCAACGAAACGGCAGCGATCGCCTATGCAGCGCGAGATGTCGATGCTAACGGCGTCGAAGGCAAGAGCGCAGCGCTGATTATTGGCGGCGGTAGCCCTAAGAATTTCCTACTGCAAACTCAGCCGCAAATTCATGAGGTGCTGGGACTAGAGGAGCGGGGGCATGATTACTTTATTCAGGTGACTGATGCACGCCCCGACACAGGCGGACTCTCTGGCGCAACACCCGCAGAAGCAGTAAGCTGGGGCAAAATTGATCCCGATGAGTTGCCCAGCACTATTGTCTGCTACACCGACAGCACGATCGCTTTACCCATCCTCACGGCCTATGTGGTCAACCAATGCCCTCCGCGTTCCTTAAAGCGTCTGTACGATCGCCGGGAAGAACTCCTAGAGCGGTTGCGATCGGATTATCTCGCTGCAAAAGCTTCACAGCCTGAGCAGCCTACTGCCGCAGTGGCCAAGACCCTGACGGAACAGCCGACCTGGGAATCTAGACAGCCTATTGCAACCTATCCTTGCGGTACACCAATCCACAATGGGCATCGGTAAGTCTGCCGGAAGTCGAAGCCGTTAGAGCAAACCATTAGCAACGCTTTTGAGATGTAGAAGAACCATAAACAATCAGCAATAAAAAGAGAGGCTTGAAGCCTCCCTTTTTATTGCTGTAATCCCGTTATTTAGGGCGTTTTTGATGGCGCGCGGGGCGCGCCACTAAAATGGCTGCTCTAAGATTAAACCGAGAGCGTCCGACGCTTCGAGACTAGACGGAAGGCATCTACAAGATCACCCTCAACCCAATCTTTGAAGTTGTCTAGACCAATACCGCACTCATAGCCTGAGTTAACTTCCTTCACGTCATCCTTCATCCGTTTCAGGGAGTCTAGATTGCCTTCATGCACAACGACATTCTTGCGTAAGACTCGGACACGGCAGTTGCGGACAATCTTGCCTGACAGAACATAACACCCTGCCACTGCGCCCCGACCAACTGGGAAGACGGCACGTACTTCGATCTGACCCAGTGGCTCTTCCACCATCTCCGGATCGAGCAGACCCTCCATTGCCGCTTGGATATCCTCCAGCAGCTTGTAGATGATGTTGTAGTCACGGACATCTACACCTGCGGTGTCTGCCGCTAAGCGCGCACCGCTCGCAAAGGTGGTGTTAAAGCCCACAATCACTGCCGAGCTGGCGGCTGCTAGGTCAACATCAGTCTCAGTGATTTCTCCAGGCGCAGCCAGCAAGACACGCACCTGAACTTCTTTCTGAGGCAACTGTTGCAGAGCGCCCAAAAGCGCCTCTACCGAACCCTGAACGTCAGCCTTCAGGATAAGGTTGAGTTCTTTAAGCTCACCTTCTTGAGCCTGAGCCGAGATCGTATTGAGACTGACCCGACGAGAAGCCATAGCCTGCTGGAGGCGAGACTGACGCTGCTGATCCATTCGACTCGAAGCAACTGCCCGAGCTTCTTTCTCATCAGCATAAACTTCAAACTCATCACCCGCTGCCGGAACATCGCCCAGCCCTAGCACCTCTACTGCAAAGGAAGGAGAAGCAGCTGTGACGCGCTTGCCGCGATCGTCCACCATTGCCCGCACCTTACCAAATACAGAGCCAGCTACCAAAATGTTGCCGACCTTGAGAGTACCGTTCTGAATAATCAGCGTCGCTACTGGACCACGAGATTTGTCCAGGTTGGCTTCAATGACCGTCCCTCTGGCTGAGCGATCGGGGTTAGCACTCAGATCTTCAACTTCTGCCACCAGCAGAATCATTTCCAGCAGCGTATCTAGATTTTCACCATTGATAGCGCTCACCGGAACCATGATCGTGTCGCCGCCCCATTCTTCAGAGACTAGGCCATACTCGGTCAGCTCTTGCTTAACCCGTTCAGGCTGCGCTCCTTCTTTGTCGATCTTGTTGATCGCCACAATGAGCGGCACTCCCGCAGCTTTAGCATGGCTAATGGCCTCTATGGTCTGAGGACGAACGCCATCATCAGCGGCTACTACAAGAATGGCAATGTCTGTCACCCTCGCACCCCGTGCCCGCATAGCCGTAAAGGCTTCGTGACCCGGAGTATCTAGGAAGACCACTTGCTGAGTCTTGCCATCATGCTCTACATCGACATGATAAGCACCGATGTGCTGCGTAATGCCTCCCGCCTCGCCTTGTGCCACCTTGGTTTTGCGGATGGAATCGAGCAGTGTCGTCTTACCATGATCGACGTGACCCATGATGGTAACAACGGGTGGACGGCGCTGTAGGCTGTCCATGTCAGCGAAGTCCAGCATTTCGGTGACTTTCTTGGCTTCGGCCTCGGCCTCACCTGTTTCCACCTCAATCTCAAATTCCTTCGCCACCATAGCGGCAGTTGGAATATCAAGAATTTGGTTGATATTGGCAGCAATCCCCTTAATAAACAGAACCTTAATTAGCTCAGTTTCAGGCACTACCAACAAGTCGGCTAAATCATGCACAGATAGGCTGTTCGTTAAGACCAAGTGCTCAGGACGCTGACGCACTTCTTCTTGACGCCGATCGCGCCGGAAGCCTCTAGAAGAAGACTCGCCGCCCGTCGATCGCTTATTTCTCTGAGGCGCAGCAGCCGTTGGCTTACTCACCTGACCCGGTTTGCCCTTGGGCTTAGGTGGACGCGCTAGAGAGAGACTCACCTGAATCGGGCTAGGCTCATCGCTGTTGCTGTCATCCTCATCTAAGAGCGCTTCTAGATCGATCTCATCATCGTCTTCGACAACCGCTTGAGTCCGGCTCCGCTTTGCTTTCGGAGCAGCAGCCTTAGCGCTTTCTGCCTCTTCCTCTTCTTCTTCCCAAGATTTATTTCGCTTAGGCGGACGAGGCGGGGTGGGACGGCGGAGATCATCAGTCCCGTCTGCTCCACCTGAAGGTGCGCCAGGGGTTACTGCTACCTTGCCGCTGTCGTCCGTGCCGCCGCTGGGGCGAACGGGCTTCAGCCGTAGTTCGATCGCAGGCTTGGGTCTGAGGGCAGTTTCGCCACCCGCTGTGCGATCGACTCGTCGAGGAGCATCCTTAATCGGAGCAGCAACGCCAGAGCGAACGGGTTCTCGCATGCCTTCACCTTCAGAAGTGGCCGTCTTGGCGCGCTTTAGTAAAGGACGACTGACTAGGTTGGGCAAAGGCGCATCTGCTCTAGCCGCAGGCCGAGGCGGTGGGGTCAGCTCAACTGGCTCGACAATCTTGGTGGCGATCGGCTCTGCAACCTGAACTTCAGGAAGCTCAGCGGCAGTTTCTTGCTGCTCTTCTGAGTCGGGCGTTAGCTCATCTAGATCTTCCTCTTCCACCAGAGACACGACATCTGAAGAGCTGGCCGCAGGCGGAGGTGTAGCAACTGCGGGAGTGCTGTTGGGACTAGCAGCTCTGACAGGGCGAACGGGTAGACTAGGCTTAACCACTGCCCGAGGCGGTGAGGTGGGCAAAGCGCTGTCGGAATCTGATTCAGCATCGGGCCGCCGAGGAGGCTCAGCTAGAGGGCGATTGCGGCGAATCTCTAAAATCTGCTGCTTTTTGACAGGAGGAGGAGAAATCGACTGCCTTGGGGCAGTTGCGGGCGCAGAAGGGGCGGGATTAGGTCTGGAAGCGGAAGGCGAGTGCACATGCTTTTCGGCAGCAACTCGAATTCGTGCTGCTTCAGATTCTGTAATGGTGCTGCTGTGACTTTTGACCGAAATACTTAGCTGATCACAGACTGCTAAAAGTTCTCTGTTATCCAAATTCAATTCCTTTGACAACTCGTATATTCTCACTTTTCCGTTGTTCATCCACTACTTCCTCTGCGTCCCGATTGATTCTACATAATGACCTACTGTTTTTGTTAAAACTACGCTCAAGATCCTTAGATTTGAATGCAAATGCTCATGCTCAAGCCGCTAGTCACACTGTTGTAAAAGCCTGTTCTCGACTGCACTAGATTCAACCTTAAATGGTCTGAGGGAACCGCCATACATAGAAAACTCAATGCTTCTCAACCCGCTAAGATAGCTTTCTCTCCCATATTGCACGAATTTCCAGAAAAATGGAGGCAGCTTTTGGGCAGGATCCTTCCTCTTCAGAGCCACAACGCTCAGCCAGAGACTGCATGAATTGGCAGTCTATCCGACCTTGAGCGATCGCCCCATCGTTGTCACTCGACCTCCCGCAACGTCACATCCTTCAAGTTTCTAGTTTCGATGTCGTTTGTCCTTCCGTTT
This sequence comes from Oscillatoriophycideae cyanobacterium NC_groundwater_1537_Pr4_S-0.65um_50_18, assembly GCA_016208305.1. Lineage (GTDB taxonomy): Bacteria > Cyanobacteriota > Cyanobacteriia > Elainellales > Elainellaceae > Drouetiella. Next base: position 70,319 of record JACQYI010000036.1, read on the forward strand.
TACTTGTCTGTTTTGCTGACTTGGCTGCTGTTTAAGGACTGCTGTCTGGCTTAGCGCTCTCGGTAATGGCGCTGTCTGTTGCAGTACTTTCAACCATCGTACTTCCTATCATCCTATCTGAGGCGGATAGGTGTTGCCACAGCGTTTGATAGATCTCTGGGGGAACCACTGCTTTTAGCGATCGCCCTAGGCGGTCTTTTTTTTGAGCCAATTGCAGGCAGCTATGCTGTGGACATAGGTAGACCGATCGACCCATACCTTTTTCTAATTGTACCGTCCGAGATGGAAACACTCGAACAATTCGCCAAAAATCTGCCTTGGGAGCGATCTTACGGCAGCTCACACAGCGGCGTTGGTTGGGTCGCATAGGGTGTCCTTACGCCTGAGGGCGTTGGATCGCTTCGCTAGCTTCAACACCGAAACCATCGGCGATAGCTGGACTTCCTGCCTCGCCTGATTCTTCTGGATCTTCCTCCTGCGGTAGCTCAGGAGTTTCATCTTGCTCTAAGGCATCCAATTCCTCCATTTCTTCTTCTAACTCTTCTTCTAACTCTTCCTCTTCCCACTCAGATTCACGGTATTGGCGACGCTCTTCGGCTAAAGCCTCGATTTTGCGATCTTCAGCTTCATAGTCGTATTTTGCGGAATCTTTGATGTCAATTTTCCAACCCGTTAGACGAGCAGCCAATCGCACATTTTGGCCTTCCTTGCCGATCGCCAAGCTGAGCTGATCGTCAGGAACCAGCACATGGGCTTGGCGATCGTCTGGGTTAACCAGCCGCACCTCTTCTACACGCGCCGGACTCAGCGCATTGGCAATATAGGTGGCGGGGTCGGGCGACCAACGAATCACATCGATCTTCTCGCCGCGTAGCTCATTGACCACAACTTGAATGCGCGATCCGCGTGCACCAATGCAGGCTCCAACCGGATCAACATCCCGCTCTAGCGTATCGACAGCAATTTTAGTCCGAGGCCCAACTGAGCGAGAGGGAGGGTTGGCTTCACGGGCAACTGCCACAATCCGAACGATTTCTTCCTCAATTTCTGGAACTTCAGTGGCAAACAGATCCACCACTAATCCAGCATCTGCTCTAGAAACCAGCAGCTGTGGGCCACGATGGGAGCCTTCTAGCACCTTTTTGAGAAAGATGCGGAAAGTGGCATTTGCCCGATAGTTGTCGTTGGGCAATTGGTCACGCTTCAGCAGTTCGGCTTCCACTTCTGGCTGCCCAAAGCCGCTTGTCACAGCCATAATTACAGACTGCCGCTCAAACCGCAGCACTCTGGCTTGCAGAATGGTGCCTTCCAACTCTTGAAATTCTTCTTGAACCAGTTTGCGCTGCTGATCACGCAGTTTCTGCGCCAACACCTGCTTGGTTTGAATAGCCGCCATTCGACCAAATTCACCCTGTTCAGGTGTGACATCTAGCACCACCGTATCGCCTAGCTGAGCCTCGGCTGCGACTTCCTGCACTTCATCTAAAGCAATTTGATGGTCGGCGTTAGAAACCGCTTCGACAATCGTTTTGGTCGCCAAGACTCGGAAGCCTTCATCTTCAATATCTAGCTCGACTTCAAAGTTGTTGAAGTACTCTTCGTCAAAGATAGAGCTGTCTGGACGGTGGGTACGACGATAGCGTTCATAGCCTTTGAGCAAGGCTTCTCGCAGGGCAGCCTGAACGGCATGTTTGGGCAAGTTACGATCGCGACTGATGCCGTCGATCATGTCTTGTAGCCCTGGTAGAGTGACCATTGACATAGGATGAACCTCGTTACGAGTTTTAGATTATTAAGTTCTGAGCAGTAGAGTTTTGGAGCAAGCGCGGCGATCGCAGATTACGATCGATCAACCAATTGCACTTTACTCACGAGGTGACGGGGAATGGCGATCCCCCGACCTTTTTGGTTAAGAAAAACCGTCGTATCATCCCGTCCCACCAAGTTGCCTGTCCAGGATACATGCCCCTCATAGGACTCATCAGCCGTGACCACAACAGGAAATCCTTTAAAAGAAATAAATTCTCGATCGGTTTCTAGCGATCGAGAAATCCCTGGGCTAGAGACTTCCAGAACGTAAGGTTCGGGAATGAGATTGACGGCATCTAAAGCAGCCTCTAAAGCATGACTCATGCGTTCACAGTCGCTGAGGCTCGTGTCGTCTTGCCGATTGCGAATATCGACCCGGAGCACAGGCGGACTTTGATTGGTCTGAAACACAGCCCCTACCACATCAAGTTCGAGCGTTGCCGCAACTGGAGTGGCTAAGTCGATAACTTTGGGAATTAAGGGATGAGTCATGATCAGAGGACAGAAGATTCAATTAAATCTAGAATTGAGCAGGCAGATGCAGTGAGCTTTTAGAGGCTGATTGTGAGATCAAATGCCTCCAAAACTAAAAAAAGTGGGCAATGACCCACTTCCAGACGGAATGACGTCTCAACAACAAAAAGTAGGGACACGAACCATCCCTGCCCGCTATAAGTCTAGCGCAAGGGTTTTAGATAGCGCCATTAATCTTGCTTAACGTAGTTGATCTTAACCTCTTCCAGCAGGGCGATCGCCAAAGACTGAATTTCGGTGAGCGCAGGGTTGCGCTGAACTTCCGTTTGAAAAGCTGCGCCCAATTGAACAATCAGCCGTTCAAACAATTTCGCGCCCACCTCATCCTCTAGCGCCGACTTCAAAGCCCGCTGCGTATTATTTGTGGCTTCGCTAACAATCTGCTGCGTTACTCGACTAGAAATTTCGCTAGCTCCGGGCAAATGTTGCAGTCCAGCGTAGAGAGGTGACGTATTCAAGACACGCGTCAAGATATGCTGCATCAGCGCATCCAGGTCGGGTCTGATTTGCGGCAACACTTGATCGACCATAACCATCGTGAGATGTTTGGTGATTGCGGCTCCCTCATCAATGCCGTTCAGATCGATATATTGCCGCCCACCTTGAATCAGCCAACGGGCGATCGCGCCTTGCCGGAGCAGTTCTTGCACCTGGTCAATCACTTGCAGCACCACGGCCTCAGTAATTTCTGTGGCAAAAGCAGACACAACGCCGTGCGCCACGCTGGCATTGAGCGGATTTAAGTTGATGAGCTGAGCTTGGTTGAGGCGAGTCACGACTGGAATGACCCGCAGCCAGCGCCAAAACGGCAGCAGCAGCAGCAAATCATACCAGCGCCACACCAGCGTATCGAGCCAAGTGGCGCGCCAGAGAGTCTGCTGATCTTTCTTCTTAGGGCGATGGCTGAGGTAAAACGTGCGAGCCAATAGCTCGACGGCAAACAAGGCGACAAATCCTAGATCGATCTGCCAAAAGAGATCGATCGGTTCACCATTCTCGCCAATGCCGCGATAGTAGTTGGTGGCCACCAGAGGCGCAATGCGCCGATCAAAAAAGCTGATAGAGTCTGTCCAACCCGACTGGCTGAGATACTCTGCGTTCCAAAAGTTGATAAAAGCCTGCTTAGAGGAGACAACCTCCATCCGATCGCGCATCCGCCGCTTGATTCGCTCTAGGGTGCCTGCTTTCCCAGCTCCCTCAAACGGATTTTCGTCAATCATTTCGGCGCTTTGCGATCGCAGGTTGGACAACAGTACCTCCGTCTGAGGAGAGCGTAGCCCCGTAGAGGCCACCTGATTTTCTAGCGCTTTGATCGTTCTCAAATAGGTTTCGGTCGAGCGGTGCGGCTCAATGCCTTTGAACTGTGTCCCATACCATTGCGTAAATTGCGGAAACTGTCGGAGATACAAATCACGCCAGGGAATATAGCTGAGATCAAACAGCACCAAAAGGAGATTAATGAGAGCTGCGATCGCCATGATGCGCTCAAACCACAGGCTATTGGAGCGACTTTGCCGGAGCAGAGGCTGTGGGTTTTTAGAAGATTGGGAGAGCATGGGCAAGGAGAGGTAGAGCGATGAACAAACGCCCAAAACACTAGCCTAATCGGTTTGCGCTACGATGATGGCTAAGTCACTTAGCATTACTTTACAAATTTTCGGCTATGCAAACGGCGATCGCACCCGCAACAGGAGTCTTTTGGCAATGGCGTGGACAGGACATTTATTACGTTAAAGCAGGAGAATCTCGTGACGATCGCCCACCGCTGCTGCTAGTGCATGGGTTTGGCGCTTCTACCGATCACTGGAAGAAAAATATGGCGGGATTGAGCCAGGAGTTTCAGGTTTGGGCGATCGATCTGTTGGGGTTTGGTCGCTCTACCAAGGCAGATGTTGCGTACAGTGGCGATCTCTGGCGCGATCAGCTTCAGGACTTCATTACAGAGGTGATTGGTCAGCCTGTGGTGCTGGCTGGCAATTCCTTAGGGGGCTATGCCTCGCTTTGTCTGTCAGCGCAGCGGCCACAGTTGGCAAAGGGTTTAATCTTACTCAACTGTGCTGGATCTTTTAGCCCAGCAACGCCACAACCGGAGCCAAATCCGGCTCGTAAGGCGGTCTTTGAGGCAGTGCGATCGCTGATTTTGCTGCCGCTGCCTAGCTGGCTGCTGTTTCAGTACGTTCGGCAAAAGTCAATGATTCGCAAAACGCTAGAGCGCGTCTATCTTGATCAGCGTGCCGTCACTGATGAGCTAGTCGAGGATATTTACCGTCCCTCATGCGATCCGGGTGCGCCCACCGTATTTGCGTCTGTCTTTAAGTCTCCTCAAGGCGGTGTTAGTAACGATCGACTGCTGCAACAAATGGCCTGTCCGTTACTCATGCTGTGGGGCGAAGGCGACCCTTGGATAGATGCGCGATCGCGAGGAGCCATGTTTCGGCAATTTTATCCATCGCTGACGGAATATTATCTGCAAGCAGGGCATTGTCCCCATGATGAGGTGCCTGACCAGGTGAATCCCCTAATTCAAGATTGGGTCTTGTCGCTAGATAGCATTAGCTAGATAGCATTAGCTAGACAGCATTAAATGGCATGAGGGGAGAATCGCTTCTGGCATAAAGGGGATGGCGCGGCTGCCCCGATCGATTTACACCCAGGCAGTGGGCTGCGCCGATTAACTCTTGGACAGTGCGATCGCGTCCTTTGAGATGACCGCCGTTTCCCCAAGCCACGACCGTACAGTCTGCTATAGAAACTGCGGCAAGAATATAGCGATCGCACTCCTGACCAATTGGATCACGAACCTGGCGCAATTGCTCTGGATGCGTTGCCCGCAAGGCAAACAAGTTGACCACGACCAGCGAGCCATATCCCCAAGTTTGAGCAAATCCTATGCAGCGGCGAAGGGTAGGATCATTACAGTCAGCATCAGCCGTACTGGGATTGAGCATAACAAAAGCCACGCGAGGCTTATCGTCATCCCAACTGCGCCATAACGAATAGCGATAGGTTTTTGTGCGATCGAAAATAGCGCCCTGCTTTTTCTCTTCACACCTGACTTTCATGTGGATTCCCCCATGCCCTTTCCCCCCAACTACAATAAAAATGGTGACATCAAAAATAGCGCCATTGCTGCTCCTGCAAACTTAACCTCTAGTTTCTGGAGTTGGCGCTAGATATGTGTTAATACGTTGACAGGAATCATTTATTGCAGCCAAATCTGGGAGCTGACTCTCTGAGTCACAGCCAACCTGCATATTGCCGAAGGTCGGCGGATTCGCTAAATCAGTCTACCTGAACGGGGCAAAGGCTGATTCCTCGAAGTTTCTGGCTACTTACCTTGTACACGCCGAAAGGAAAAACTGAGTCATGGGACTATTTGACCGCGTAAGCCGGGTCGTTCGGGCAAACCTCAATTCTGCCGTTAGCGCTGCTGAAGATCCGGAAAAGATTCTTGACCAGGCCATCATCGACATGCAGGAAGACCTGGTGCAGTTGCGGCAGGCTGTAGCGACCGCGATCGCCAGTCAGAAGCGGATGCAGCAGCAGCACAATCAGGCACAGTCTGAAGCCACAAACTGGGAGCAGCGGGCGCGTCTAGCGTTGCAAAAAGGGGATGAAACCCTAGCGCGTGAGGCGTTAAACCGCAAAAAAGTGCAGGCCGAAACGGCAGGTGCCCTCAAAGGCCAACTGGATCAGCAAAGCGGCACAGTAGATACGCTCAAACGTAACTTGATCGCCCTAGAAGGCAAAATTTCTGAGGCGAAAACCAAGAAAGACATGCTCAAAGCGAGGGCGCAAGCGGCCAAGGCCAGCGAGCAACTGCAAAAAACCGTGGGCAGCCTGGGCACCAGTAGCGCTATGTCTGCTTTTGAGCGGATGGAAGATAAAGTGCTGCAAATGGAAGCCCGTTCTCAGGCGGTCGCTGAACTGGCAGGGGCTGATCTAGAGAGTCAGTTTGCCCAGTTGGAATCTGGCTCAAATGTTGATGATGAGCTGGCTGCGATGAAATCTCAACTTTTGGGTGGAACATCGAGTCAGGCGCAGCTTCCCGAAGCTCAACAGACTTCTGCTGCACCCACCAATGCACCCAAAGATGCAGCCGTTGATGCCGAGTTAGAAGCCTTGAAAACTCAGCTCGATCAGCTTTAAGCAGGCTAGTGAAAGCATCTTAGACTGAACCATTTAGCGTCAAAAACAGAGATCAAAAGAGGGCGGCATTTTGTGCCGCCCTCTTTTTTGGAGCGCAAATTAAGCTTGGCAACCTGAATTCTTCCAAAAGAACAGCGACGGATTGAGAGGGTTGAAAATTTTTAACGCAGTTCTTGTTCAAGGGGGAATGCAAAACTGTAAGCTAAGAGTAGGGATTCTTCATGTTTGGTAACAGTTCTACTGTTTAAGTGACGAATCAGTTACATCTTTAGTCACAAACCGAGTCACAAATTTGGCATGAGTAGCGTTATTACGATCCAAGATGCAGAGTTTGGGACAGAGGTATTAGAAGCCACCCAACCTGTATTGGTTTATTTTTGGGCTTCCTGGTGTGGGCCTTGTCGATTGATGTCTCCTGTTGTAGATTGGGCAGCCTCGCAGTACGGCGATCGCCTCAAAATTGTCAAAATGGAAGTTGATCCGAACCCTGAATCTGTGGCTCAGTATCGGGTAGAGGGCGTTCCAGCCTTGCGCCTCTTTAACGCTGGCGAACTGCTGGAATCGACTGAGGGAGCCATTAATAAGCAAAAGCTAGAGGGATTTCTCAACACTCATTTGCCGCCAACGCCTTAGGCCAAGAACCATGAGCGAACGGGTGGAAGCCATTAAGCAAGTCTATGGGCAACAGCTCAAAGCGCATTATCTGGCGCAGTACAAAGCTTACTGCCAGGAGCAAGAAACAGGCGATCGCTACGATTTAGGTCGAGAAAATCGAGTTTCAGATGAGGCAGCTTCTGACTTACCCAGTGCAGTGTCAGCGTTGCAGCAGCAAGCGCTAGATCGAGGCGATAGCTACTATGCCAATGTTTATCAATTGCCGGTAGATCAGCAGCTTACCTACGCGGTACGCATCACCACAGATGGCGATGACGGCTGGTTAGCGGTGTTTGATCCGCAAGGGCAGCTCTTGGCGTTTGCCCAGACTTACCTGGAGATTGCGGTCTGGGCTGAGGCTCAAAGTTTGCAGCTCGATTGCCTCGATTTTTTTGAGGAGACTTTACCCGGATTTGAAGCGGCAAAAGCTCAGACTCTCTGGGGGAAACCACTCTCCGAAATAGACCCGCTAACAGACTCCGAGTAGCCACAAACCTCAGGTCAAAACTTGCGCGCTGCCCTACTCAAACAGGCTGAGCTGAGTTGGGGGTGGCTCCAGCATATTCCAAGGTAGCGGCGGCACAGCAGCCCCTTGTGCCTCCAGAAGGGTCTGCAAGGCGCGGGCATTTCTGGGAGAATGCACCTCGATCGGGCAATGCACGAAAAAATAGATGTGAATTCCCTGCTGAAGCCACAGGCTAATTTGTTTCGTCCATTCCATGAAATAGCGCTGATTCCAGTCCAGATCAGGATGGCTAATGTAGCGAATCAGGCTAAAGTTTGCGGTTATGATGGGCTGTAGCGGCACTCGCGGCTTTTTTCGCTCGGAGGCAAGCTGAGGATCATCTGGGCAATCATAAATGGGACGGGTATCTAGCAAGACGCGCCCCATGCTCAAGTCAGTTAGCAAAGCATTGAGCTGATGCGCGTGAGGCTCCACAAACCAGTCTCGGTGGCGTACCTCTAGAGCGAATTGAAATTTTTCGTGAGGCAAAGCAGTCAAAAAAGAGCTTAAGTCAGCCCACTGCTCAGGACCGTAGCTGGGAGGCAGTTGAATAAAGAAAATGCCTAAGCGATCGCCCAATCCCTGCATTTGTTGCAGAAAGGCGATCGCCTGAGAAATGGCTGGCGTTAGCAACCCCTGATGGGTAATGCTTCGAGGTAGCTTCAGGCAAAACTTGAAGCTTGCAGGAGTCTCGGCTACCCAGCGTTGAACAGTTGGGGCATCCGGGATGGAATAGAAAGTGGTATTGCCTTCCACCGTCGAGAAACGACGGCTATACAAGTGCAAAAAATCTGGCGCACGACTTCCAGCCGGGAACAGCGACCCACTCTGCTCTCCCACCCATTCTTTGTATGCCCAGATAGCGCAACCCAAGCGAAAACTCATGGTTCGATCGTATCGCTTTTATGGCTATAGCTACAGATGTATAAAATCAGCAATGCCAAAAAAAGCAGTCAAATCAGTTGGGCAGGATAGAGACTCTCTCTACACTCCCTCCCGCACTCTCTTTCACACTCCCTCCCCCACCGCGCCGTTGCTCCGCCGGAATCTCAATCCAAAACTCCGTTCCTTCATTCAGTTGTGAATAGCACTGGAGATCGCCACCATGCCGCTCCACCACAATTTGATGGCTGATAGACAGTCCTAAGCCCGTTCCCTTACCGATGGGCTTTGTCGTAAAGAACGGGTGAAATAGCTTCTCTTGGGAAGATGGCGAGATTCCTAAACCATTATCGGCTATTTGAATCACCACTCTTGGAGCACTGCCCTGAGCATTCTCAGGAACCAAGAGCGTGCGAATGCTGATTTGGAGTGACGGCTCGGTTTGAGCTTCGGACTGCTGCGGGTCTAGGGTCTGAAGCTCTGACTCCAAACCTTCGTAGCGTTTTAACTTTTCCTCAAGCGTATCGATCGCATTGCTGAGCAAATTCATAAATACTTGATTGAGCTGGCTAGGATAGCACTCTACAAGCGGCAGATTGCCATACTCTTTAATGACGCTAATCGCAGCCGTCCCGCTTTGGGGCTTCAATCGATGCTGCAAGATGAGCAGCGTGCTATCGATGCCATCATGGATATCGACCGACTTCATTTCGGCCTCGTCAAGCCGGGAAAAATTGCGGAGCGACAGCACAATCTGGCGGATGCGCTCGGCTCCAAGCTGCATAGAGTCGAGAATTTTAGGGAAATCTGTCAGCAAAAAGTCCAGGTCAGTTTCTTCAATGCGATCGCGCAAAACCTCGCTAGGCTGGGGATGCTCTTCTTGGTAAAGTGCTACCACATCAATGAGATTTTTGGCATAGCGGCTGACATGGATTAAATTGCCATAGATAAAGTTGACGGGATTATTAATTTCATGGGCAACACCTGCCACCAGTTGCCCTAGGCTAGACATCTTCTCGTTTTGGATGAGCTGGCTTTGGCTTTTTTGCAGCGTTTCTAAGGCTGCGGCCAGCTCTACCGATCGGCGTTGACTCTGCTCTAATAGCTCTACCTGTTGCAGAGCGACGCCAATCTGAACGGCAATCTGCTGCACAAACTCAACCTCATCGACCTGCCACTGACGTGGGGCGGCGCACTGATGCACGCAGAGCAATCCCCAAAGAGAATTGCCTTGCAGCAGCGGCACCACCAGATTGGCTCGAATTTGGAAGCTGTTGAGCACCTCAACGTGGCAAGGGGTTAACGCTCCTGCATGGATATCTGCGATCGCCTGAACTCGCCCTTGATGATAGTGAATGGCGTACTGATCACCAAAGCAGTGATCATGGATGCGTGCCGCCAAAGCGGAATTGTACTGAGGCAACACATCCTCTGAGATAAATTCGCCATCATTCCAGCCAGAGTCGGGATAGAAGCGAAACATGCCAACGCGATCGGCATTTAAAAGCTGCCGTACTTCGATCGCCGTTGTTTTGAGAATGGTTTCTAGATTTAGCGTTTCCCGAATTTTGGCAATAACGCGAAAGAGAGCCTTCTGCTGCTCAATTTTCCGCTCTAGCTGCACAACCGTTGCGGTTGGACGCCCAACTGCCCAAATTTTCTTCATGCGCTCAAAAGCTTCCTGATCTCGGCAACAGTCTTGCAATTGCTCTAAGTCGTTAAAATTCATGGCTACGGGAAAGCTGTGAGATGACCTTGGGCAGAAATCTACAAGGCAGGAAGTTTGAGGCGTTGGCCAATCTTTATCAGCGCTTTATAGACTATGGCACTCTGTAAACTATGGCAAAAGTTTAAATCTATGGTAATTCGTCAAAACCCCTAAGTTTCTCAATGCAATCCAATTTTAGCTTTCAGTAAAATTTCCGATGTTAATTTTTTTGCTTCTGAACGGTCAGAAGACTTAGGCCACAACGTTACAACAGAGCCTAAATCGCAATTCTACTGAGGAGATGATGTTGGGTTCACAAAGCAAACGCAACAGCATCTCCTGGCAGGTTCAAGATGCGAGCAGTCTAGAAATCTCTCCATGCATCATGGCAATGTCTGGATCACGTTGAATGGCTCGATAGTAGCGTTTCTCTAAAGACGTTCCATCTTCAGCAGGCTGAAGCATGACCCGCGCCTGCTCTAGCAACCCTTCAACCTGCTGTAGCTCTACAGGTTCTTTGGCATTGATGACGTCATCCATTTGAATGATGAACTGAGAAATAGGACGCAGCCAGTTAAACCACTCATGATCTACGACCAGTCGAAAAAATTCTCCGCTTGATGAAATCCGTCCGTAAAACTGCTCATAGGTGATGCGCTCTGACTCCAAAAGCGCCTTGTGCAACCGCAGCAGTTTAAGACGCACCTCGCGAAGCTGTCGGATTGCTGCATCCAGAGAAGAAGATTCTGAAACCATTGATCGATCGCTTAAGTAAACGCTTTTTCCATCTTGACATACCTATTTGGGTAGCCTGAAGGGATCAATTCACCTCAAAAATTTTCTGGCGGTGCTGATCTCATGGCCTTAGTCAGGGACTCTCGTAAAGTCTTGCACCATGCCCCAAAATATTTAGCTATACTGGTAAGACGATACAACACGGGGCTGTAACGGTTTCGACGTTTTGGCGAACGCCACTTCGTGATGCAGGTCGAGAGTGAGTCTCCTCTCGCAAATCAAAGGCTCAAAACACGTACATGCGAACAACATCGTACCTTTCGCTCGTAAAGCAGCAGCTGTTGCCTAACAAAAACCTCTCATAGGTTCGAGCATCTACGGTTTGACTCCGTTAAGGACTGTAGATAAACCCCCAACGGATGCTCCAACTAGCTGCCTCTAGTCAATAGTTGGCTAAGACTTTACTAGAGAATCCCATCGTCCGGGATAAGGGACGATTCCCGCTTCGAGGATTAGAGAAGCTAAACCTGTGAATGATCGGGGTGCTAATACCCATGGCGGACACGGGTTCGACTCCCGTCAGCTCCATTGCTTATTAGACCACTGAACGTTATGTGAAGAGGGCAGCATTCCTAGAGATGGGGAGGCTGCTCTTTTTTAGGGCCAAAGCTAGACTGGGAGCCGATCGCCCGCTCAAGCACTCTGATTTCTTGGCCTGTGCAACTGCACTAAAACAGCGGTTTAGGATCGATCGGGCGGGTGAACCGGAGCTGAGAGGAACCTGCTACAACAGGATAGTAATTTGAATCGATAGAGGTTTTAACGACTTCAGGTTCAGTCTATCTCAGCGCAATTGATGCAGAAATTTCGACGATTTTGGCAGTGGCTCATCCTCGGTGTCTTGGCGTTTGGGTTAACCGCCGCTCCTGCCCTGGGTCAACTGGGGCCAATGAGCCAACTGACATTGCCCAGCATACAGCCTAGCGCCATTAAACTGCCGCGAGGTGTTGAACGCAGTGGAACGATCGAAACGGCTCCGGTAAATTTTGAAAACAAAATTTTGTTTCGGATTGCGGCTCCGACGGTGTTTAACCGAGAGGAACCCAAGGGTCAAACGCTAGTTGAGGTCAGAGCCGAACAGATCGAAGCCAACTTGCAGCGCATCATTTCAGTTGATCCGGCCTGGAATGCTGGAGCGGCTCGCTCTTACAATACGCTGTTTGACCCAGAAAGTTTGCAGGTACAGGCTGCAACGCTCAACAAACAGTCCATTTTGCTGGCGATCGATGCCTACCGATCGCAGCCTCAAGGTCTGCTCACCGTCACCGATGCCGATGCCCGCTACTATCGTCTGACGATCCCTGAACTGACGCAGCGTTGGCAGCAACAGCTCGAAGCCGAATTAACCCAGGCGCTAGAGCGGCGACTGCCTTCTGCCTTTGCCCGCCAAACCAACCGGGCAATTCAGATCGGGGTGAGCGGCGTGGTCGCCAGTCTGCTGCTGCTGCTGCTGCAACACTTTCTGACGCTGCGCGATCGGGCACTACAAGAACGGCAAAAAAACAAACAAACAGACTGGATTACGCGAGCGATCGCCAACCCCAATACAGCCCCCAGCCTGGAAGCCTCTAGCCGTCTCCACTTTTTTGTTACATTGCAGAATCAGTTTACGCTGGAGCGCCGCCGAGGGCTGATCGCCTTCCTATCGTGGCTGTCTTTTTGGTTGCAGGTGCTGATCTGGCTAGGGGGGCTGGTGTGGATTTTATATCTGTTTCCCAACACCGCAAGGTGGGCTGAGGCGATTTGGTCTACTCCAGCAGCGCTGGTGCTGATTTGGTTTGGCATGGGGTTAGCCAACCGCTTAGGGGATTTGTTGGTCACCCGCTTCTCGCAGGCTTGGGAGAACAGCGAATTCTTTTTGTTTGAAGACAATCGCCGCCGCGATCTGCGGATCTCGACGATCGTGCGATCGACCAAGGGGCTAAAAACCTTTCTGGTCTATGCTGTGGGCCTGGGCTGGGCACTCAGCGTGCTGGGCGCACCGACCAGTTCGGTCTTAACCTTTGGTGCCGTTGCAGCTTTGGCCATTTCGCTGGCGGCACAGGGCTTGATTAAGGATCTGGTCAACGGCTTCTTGATTTTGTGCGAAGACCAATATGCGATCGGAGACTGGATTGCCGTCGGCACTGTTGATGGTTTGGTGGAAAACATGAACCTGCGGATTACCCAGATTCGCACCACCGAAGGACGGCTGATCACCATTCCCAACAGCCTGATCTCTCAGGTAGAAAACCTGACGCGATCCTGGTCGCGGGTCGATTTTCGGGTCAGCGTTGCCTACCGTACAGATGTGAAACTGGCGTTGTCTGTGGTGAGGCAAGTCGCGCAACACCTCTATGACGACCCTGAATGGCAACCGCTGCTGCTAGAGCTACCCAAGGTGTTGGGCATAGAAACCCTATCTCATGAAGGCATGAGCATTCGGGTCTGGATTGACACTAAACCCTTGCAGCAATGGATCGTGGCGCGAGAATTTCGGTTACGGCTGCGGCTAGCCTTTGAGGAATATGATATTGAGATTGGTGCCCCGCAACAGGTTCTGTGGCGGGGCAAAACACCGAATGGTGTAGAGGCTGAGGATGGAGTGACAGGCAACGGGCGATCGTGAGCCTGTCCAATAAATCTCTTGCAAATGAGGGTTGATGGAGGACTACACCCCACCAACCCTCATCTAAAACTCTAATCTTTAAGAGGCCTACTACAGTGTGGGGTGGTTTGGGGTGGCGGTAATTAGGTATGCCCTTTGAGAAAGGGCGATGCCTACGGCAATGAAGAGTTGTTGGGGCGATCGCCCCAACGGCAACAGGTTGCAACAACGCTAGGCTTCACAAACCTTCCAGTACATTAAAGTACCCGTGAGGGAACTTGCGGAGCGCTATTCGCTTCTTTCATGATGGAAGCATATGGCAGCGTAAAACCTAGGGGAAAACTCGCATGGATCAGGAAACCGCTAAGCAGGTCAGTCCTTTTGGCGAAGCGGACTGCGAATCTGAAATCAAGCTCTTGAAGCAAGAGTACAGCGAGTATTTCTTTTACGAAACCCGATTCAATAGCTTAGCGCTCGATCCCAACGTCTTTCTCATTGTCGGCAGACGCGGCTCCGGCAAGACGGCGCTCTCCCAATTCTTCTCTTTTCAAAAGCAGTTACGCAACACGATCGCCATTGATGTCGATGAGCCAGTTGCCTTTGAGCAAATGCTAGAAAAGGTATCTAAGCTGACCATGCAATCGCGGGAAGTTGCCATTCCTAGAATTGCCAAAATCTGGGACTTTCTCATTTGGTTAATCGTCTTTCGTGAGCTAAAAGACCAGGATTTGCGGATTCGGGCGGCCTGTATTTTTGGCGATAAAAACGGCAAAGTCTCCAGCTTTATTCGCCACACCCTCAGCGCCTTGATCGATCACTTTCTCGATACCGAAGGCGATCTGCTGAGTGAATTAGAAGCCATCCTTGCTGACGAAAGAATCGCCGCAGGCAAGGCGGCTGTCTTGGAGCTGGCGCGTAAAAAGCCTGTAATTGTGGCGATCGATACGCTGGAAAACTACGCCATCAATGACGACATCATGATGCGTACCCTGGCGGCATTGATTCAGTGCGGCTCCGAATTCAACCGCGATCATGCGCGAAACGGCGTTCACCTCAAGATTTTTTTGATGGCAGAAGTCTTCCCCTACCTAAAGGAAGAAGTGATTCTCAACACGCTGAAATTTGTGCGGCATGAGGTCTATCTGCATTGGCGACCCAAAGATCTGATGCGCTTGATTAGCTGGCGCTTTCATCACTACCTACGGGCGATCGATCAGCTCTCAGAGGAGTCTGCCAACATCAAATGGGACGACTACAACGAAGTCCGCGAGAAGATGTGGAATCCCTATTTTGGCAACAGCTTACGCAACGAAAGAAACCTGTCGGAGCTGTCGTTTCCCTATGTGTTGCGCCATACCCAAATGCGCCCTCGGCAGTTGATTGTGCTGTGCAATACGATCGCTGCCCGTGCCTTTAGAGACAAGACCTTTCCGACCTTTCAGCCTGAAACGATCGTCAAAGCAGTTGCCGAAGGAGAATGCGCCCTGGCTGAGGAAGTCTTGAACTCCTACAGCTCGGTTTACCCCAAGGTCGGCAGAATTGTGGAAGCGCTGTCGGGTTTGCCGATGATCTTTAAGGGAAATGAACTAGACAAACGAGCACCGCTCACCGCCTCAGAGTGGCCGCATGGCGAATATTCGCCGCTGGCGTTTCGGCAGCTTGTGGCTGAGCTGGGCATCATTGGCCGCGTGCGCCATATTGACCAAAAATCGGGCTTTGTGGAAGCAGATTTTGAATATAGCTCCAAGTCCAGATTGCCGCTGATGGTGACGGATTATTGCGTCGTGCATCCGATGTTTTATCAGCGGCTCAATGTCAGCCTCAAGCACAATCTACGGGTCTATCCCTTTCCCGAACATGAGGAATTTAAAGAGCTGGCCTATCGCTAAGCGCTGCGCCTAAAGGTTCAGTAGCCCTTTTTCTTTGAGTTTGGGGTCAAACCGAATCGGTACTTTGCTGCCGCGTGCCTCCAGCTTGGCCAAAACCTCAGTCTCGACCCGACGGGCAACTTTTTTCAGAGTTTTAATTCTGTCCATCTCATCTCCGGCAGCATAGGTGGCTTGCTCCTCCGCCGTCATCGTCAGCTTGGCATCGATCGGCTGATTCCATTCCGCTTCGGCGGCAGCATTGCCCACCGGAGTCTCGCCGTTTTCTGCAATCCAGGCGGCACGCATTTCTTCTAGCACCGTACGGCTGGGGCGATCGATCGTCTGCACCTTCATCCAGTAGCAGTTGTGAGGTTGCCGCACCAAATGCTGCTTCAGGCTGACCGACACATCACGAGAATAGCCAATAAACTGGAGGGTCTTTGCGGAGTCAAAAATGGCGTAGACTCCCACCTTGCCATCAAACTCAGCGGTCATTTGTCCCTCTGCGTCGAGGTAGGGAAGATAGTCTAGATCGGCAAGGCGAGTCATGGGCAAGAAACGTGAGGATTGGGCAGTGCTGAAAACTATCCGAGACAATTAGCGCTTGCGGTAAATGGCGCAGAGGCGGCTGGGCTGAAACACCTTGGCTTTGAACATAAAGTTGGGCGGCACGTTGATAATCACATAGTCTGGCGAGTTGTGATAAGCCTCATATTCTGCGGGCATGCCTTTTGGGGTGGCCGGGGTGTAAGGAATTGGCTGAAACAGCAGTTCGGTAAACTCTAGCTCAATAGGCTCTGGGCGATCGCCTCCCAACTGGGTAGCTACTTGCGCCAAAAATCCGGGGTGGCTGAGCAAGCCAAATAGGGTGGCCTGAGCTTCCGACTCCAGGGTAAAGCGGCTGTCATACTGATCGACAATTTTGATTTGAGTCATGGTTGATGTAAGAGGATGGTTGAAAAGTCCAACTATGGGTAACGAAACGTTTCAGATCCCCCTAAATCCCCGCGCGATTGCGCCGCTGCGCTGGAAAAAAGGGAGACTTTGAGTCCGGCTCCCCCTTTTTAAGGGCAGTAGGGGGGATCAAACCCAGCTGGCTCTGCATTAGAGAAATTGTGTGTACCCCGTAGTTTTTAAGGAGGGTAGGGAGGATCAACAGGTGCCTAAAATCGCAGCCGACCCCTTTTCAACCATCCTCTAAAACACAGCTGATTTCAGACCTGAAGAGCGATCCTGATCCTTGGCAATTCTCTACAGAAAAAAGTTCAGGACAAAGCCCAGACTAAGGAGCAAGCCACTCCAAAAATGCAGCGCCACAGCAATGAACTTACAGTCCTTCACCGCATCCGGCTGATCGTGGTTGGCTAGCACATGCCGACAGAGCTTCAGCGCAGAGGGCAGACTGGCAAAAATCATCAATGTCCAGATGGGGAAATGGCCGATCGCCACGCCGATAACTGTCAACGCATAAAGACTGCCGCAGATCCAGGGCAAGAGCTGAGCGCCGCGCAGAGTACCCATCCGCACAATGGGCGATCGCTTGCCTGCCTTCAGATCATCCTCAACCTGATGAAAATGAGAGCAGAGCAAAATCAGGCTGGTGCTGCACCCCAAAATCACTGAGGCCAGCAGCGCTGTCACCGACCAGGACTGAGCTTGACTGTAGTAAGCCGCAGACACGGCCAAAGGGCCAAAGCTGAAGAAACAGAGGATTTCGCCTAACCCCTGATAGCCTAACCGAAAAGGCGGCCCCTGGTAGAGGTAGCCCAAGCCGCAGCAGAGCAAAATCAGCAGCAGGATGGTGGGATCTTGTTGAATGTAGGCGATCGCTACAATTCCAGCAATCCCCGTTACCAGAAAGAGGCTCCCTAACCAAAATACCAGCGTTTTGTTTCCGGTAAGGTTCACCACAGAGTGATGTTTGTTGTGGTCAATGCCCGTTTCTGAATCAAACAAATCGTTGTGGAGGTTTTCCCAACCCAAAATCAAAACAGCTGCAACCAAAAAAATGCCAAAGATGTCCCAGCGCAGTGTCTGCGTTTTGGCATAGGCCACGGCTGTACCCAGCGCAATGGGCATAATGGCAACGCTATACATGGGAGGCTTGATGGCCGCCATCCACAGCTTGCGTTTGTCGGGCAAAAGGGCAGGGGAATGAATCGCCGGATCGGAATACTGCACTGAATCGATCGTCATAGAAATTCCTTAAACGCCTCTCTGGGCTGCGTTTGCAGTTATAGCCGTACTTTGTGCGAGGATAGGGACATTTCGATAGGACACGAAGCGCCCACAAAAATGGCCTCAACCTGATAAGCACAGCTATAGAAGACTGCTGAGAATGGCAGCCATCATTATAGAGTGCAGTCGCTACGTTCCGCGCAGCAAAGGGTTGAAGCGAAATGATCTGTTAAATTTCTGCCAAATTCCCGCTAGATTTCTGCTTAGAGAGGCGCAAAGCGCCTCTCTAAAATGTCTTAATCTGCTCCTTCGATCGGGGCAAAGCCCTGCCGCTGAATGTTCTCCGTCACCGTGCGGGGTTCAAGGAATTGCAGCAGGTAGTCTGGCCCCCCGGCCTTAGAGCCAACGCCCGACAGCTTGAAGCCACCAAACGGCTGCCGAGACACGATCGCCCCCGTCGTGCTGCGGTTGATATACAGATTGCCCACCTCAAACTCATCCTGGGCTTTCTGGATGTGGGAAGGGGTGCGGGAGTAGAGTCCACCTGTGAGGGCGTAGTTGGTGCCGTTGGCGATCGTCACAGCCTCATCAAAGTTTTGGGCTTTGATTACCGCCAGCACAGGGCCAAAGATTTCCTCTTGGGCGAGTTTTGCTGTCGGAGTCACCTCTGTAAAGATCACCGGGCCGACAAAATAGCCGGAGTCGGGCGCAGGCATTTCCAAGGCCAGGGTCGCTTCTTCCTTGCCTTTGGCGATGTAGGCTTGGATGCGGTTCTGGGCGGCAGCATCGATCACCGGGCCAACCTGCGTACTGGGGTTTTCGGCAAGGCCGACGTTGAGCGATCGCGTCGCCTCTACCAATCGGGCGACAAAGGCATCATAGATAGGTGCCAGCACAATTACCCGCGAGCAGGCCGAGCATTTCTGGCCGCTATAGCCAAAGGCAGAATACACCACCCCTTGTACCGCCTGATCTAGGTCAGCACTCTCGTCCACGATGATGGCATTTTTGCCTCCCATCTCGGCAATCACGCGCTTTAGGTGCTTCTGTCCGGGCTGAACTTCGGCGGCCTCGCGATAGATCTGGCAGCCCACCTCTTGCGAACCCGTAAAGGTAATCATATGTACCTCCGGATGCTTCACCATATGGGCACCGACGGTAGATCCTTTGCCCGGAACGAACTGGAACACGCCCTGAGGCACTCCCGCCTCCACCAAAATTTCCGCCAGCTTGGCGGCAATCACTGAAGACGTTTCAGCAGGCTTGAGCAAGGTACAGTTACCTGCCACCAGAGAAGCGACCGTCATGCCTGTGGGAATCGCTAAGGGAAAATTCCAGGGAGAGATGATTAGCGAAATGCCTCGCGGCTGGTAATGGTAGCGGTTGGTTTCTCCGGGCACATCGTAATGGACACCCTGCTCCAGGCGCTCCATTTCATCGGCGTAGTAGTGGCAAAAGTCGATCGCTTCTGAAATCTCAGGGTCAGCTTGTCCGATCGCCTTCCCGGTTTCCAGCACCATCCAGGCACAGAGTTCGGCTCGCCGCTGCTCCATCAACTCACCCGCTTTGCGAATAATTCTGGCTCGCTCTTTGGCAGGGGTGCGCTTCCAGCCCGGAAAGGCCGCTTTGGCAGCCTGGATAGCCTGCTCGGCTTGCTCGACGCTCAGCAGTCCCACTTGACCCACTACCTCACTGGGATTGGAGGGGTTGACTGAGTTGGTCAGCTTGATGGTATTGACCGACTCGCCATTCACCAGCGGCAGATAGGTTTTGCCGAACTGGGCGCGAACCGATTGCAGTGCCGCAAAGATGCGATCGCGTTCTTCAACATGGGCGAAGTCGGTGTCGGCGGCATTGAGGAAGGGGGAGTGGGTGGGAGTGGGTGGAAGTGGGGGAGTGGGGGTCTGTGGTGCTGCGTCTAAGAATTGGGGGGCAGCTAGAAGTTCTTCTACGGGGCGCTCCTCTAGGTTTTGCCGTAGGAAAGAGCTGTTGGCTGTGTTTTCGAGCAGACGACGAATCAGGTAGGCCATGCCCGGAATCAGATCGCCATAGGGACAGTAGATCCGCACGCGGAAGCCTTGATCGACTAGGGCTTTGGCTAGCTTATCAGCCATGCCGTACAGCACTTGTAGCTCAATGCGACGACGGGGAATATTTAGCTCTTTGGCAATGGCGATCGCATGGGCTTGCGATCTGACGTTATGGCTGCCGATCGCCGCATGCAGATAGTCATGGTTTTCCAACAACATCCGCGTCATCTTCTCGAAGGTGACATCGGTAGAGGGCTTATGGGAGAACACGGGCTGCGGCCAGTCGTGCTGAGCGGCTTTGATGGTTTCCTGATCCCAGTACGCTCCTTTTACTAGACGGATCGTGATCGGGTTGCCGCGACGCTTAGCCCAGTCAATCCAGCTCTGCAAGTCTTGCTCAGCGTCGCGCAGGTAGGCTTGCAGCGTCACGCCCAGGTCGGTGCGATCGCGAAATTCCTCTTCCAGCAAGATTTTCTGGAGAATGGAGATGGTCAAATCCTTATAGGCATACTGCTCCATGTCAAAGTGAACAGCAGCTCCTAATTCTTTGGCGCGGCGCAGGAGGGTGCGGATGCGATCGCTGACTTTGGCTTCGCTGCCTGCCGCATCAAGCGGATCAAACTGCGAGTAGAAGGCGGTGAGCTTGACAGAAACCTGGACTTTGGATAGCGGCTGTCCGTCTGCCACGTCGATTTGCTCCACCGTCGGCCAGCGCTTTGCTGCCTCGGTGAGCTGTTCCATCATCTCTAAGTAGCGATCGAGATAGGACTGCGCCTCAATCTCAGTAATCACGGCCTCCCCCAGCAAATCTACCGTAAAGGCGGTTTTGTTTTTGCGGAGTTGTTCGATGGTCTTGATCGCCTGCTGGATGGTTTCGCCCGAAATATATTTACGGGCTAATGTTTCTACTGCGCCCGATACGGTAGTGGCTGCCACCTGTCCGGGTAGCGATTCAGGGCTGGCAAAGCTGAGCATCCCCTTAAGCTGGCTGGGCAACTCAACAGTGGGATCGCCCAAATACTCTTGCATATGGCTGGCGATTTCGGCTTTGCTATGCAGCGCGGGCAAACAGTCAATGAAGCGAAAAAGCTGCACCCGCAAACCCGGATTGCTCATGGCAAAGCCCAATAGCTTGTCATCCCATCGCATCTGGTCGCGCATTTGAGCAAACAGCGATCGATTTTCTCGGGTTGCAGACAGGAGCGCACGGGCGATCGCTTGAGTTTGGCTCTCGTATCGAGCCTCAGAATATTGAGTTTCAGAAATCTGTGTCACCACGGTTAGTAGTCCCCTCTGTCAATTGAAGTCAAGGTCAGCAAAAAATTAATGAGGAGCGGCTTATCCTTGCACTCCTCCATTTTGATAGTTCTCGGCTAACTATGCAGATAAATGCTCGTTATTTACTTTTTTGACAGAAATCCTGCATGGCCTGCTCCCAGCCTGCTGTATGAAACAAAGCCCGAATCGAAGCGCGATCGAACTGCTATAGCGGGATAGGAAAAGGTTGGCAGGAGAATTTCAAAGGTTTTTGCCGCTCTGAAGAGGGATTGAGCGACTATCTTGATCAAGGGGGAAGGATCAATCGCTAGTTAGACTGAACAACGTAACACCCAACAACAGCAAGATTTCGTTGGAAGCAAAATTTCTTGACTCTAGCAAAGCCCCAACTCTGGCAAAGCAAAAGTAAAGTTGTAGAGATGAATTTTCCCCACCCGGCATGCTCAAGATTAGGGTTTGAGGATATCACCACAGTTGGCAAGCTTGAATTTAGGCTACGAATCGTCGAGTCTTTTGATTTGGTAACGGGTGACTCAGTTATCTGACTGTTGGGCTTCGCTCGTCAAAGGTTGCACAGGACGGTTAATCTTGTCACCAAGCAAGTTATCGCCAAACGAAGTAATTACCAAACGAATTATCGCTCCTGAAGCATCCGCTTGAGTCAACTACTTGAGTCAATTACTTAAGTCAACTGTAAGACTGCTTCTCGCTCATATCTTCTACTCGGCTCCAAGACGACCCTCTGGACTTGTTCTGGCTCTTGGATGCAGAAGTTTCTTTAATCACAATCCATCGACCTGTAGCGGGATCGCGATAACTACTAAAAGGATTGGTCTTCAAGGGCTTATTGCAGGTCTTCATCATGGCTAAAGCCTTTCGCAAACGAAAGCTGTGAAATGCACTACTCAGGTACTCACTATTATCTATTAGATTTTCTGACGTTCCTCCAGAATTTCTACTGATTTTAAGGAGACAAATTTTGAGGCATTGCAGATTGCTGAATTAGCTCATCAACCGATCGACAACTTTAGCTCAGCCTGACATCGCAGGCGAAAAGCCTTGACCTTACAATTCGATTCAGAACTTCATTTTTTATCTACTTTCTTCATCATGGCTTTAGACGCGATCGCCAGTCAACTTGAGAAATTTGCTGAACTCCAATATTTCGTTGAGGCTTCTGCTGTAATCGTTTCGGCTCTCTCAGGCATGATTGCCGCTCGTGAAAAGCAGTTAGACATTGTAGGCACTTATTTCATCGCTTTTGTCACTGCTTTTGGCGGAGGCACCTTAAGAGATCTGTTGCTGAATCGACGACCCTTATTTTGGGTTAGTCACCAGGAATATCCCATTTTGATCTTTGTCTTGACCATCCTGTTTCTTTCCTGTTCTCAGCACATCACTCCCGTCAAACCGATGGCCAGAAAGTCGTTTGATTTAATAGATGCTTTAGGTCTGGCGCTGTTTAGCATTTCAGGGACGTCCTATGCCCTGGCCGATCGCATTCCTGCCTTTATTGCCGTTCTCTTTGGTGTAATTACGGGCGTCTTTGGTGGAGTTCTACGCGACATTACCCTAGTGCAGATTCCCTGCATTTTCCGCCAATCGACGCTCTATGCCACCTGCTCCTTCTTGGGGGGATGGGTGTACCTGCTCTTTATGTCGTTCAAGCTACCTCCCTCTTTCGCAGGCGCAACCGGGTTCGCCACAGTGGTGGTGATGAGAATGCTGGCTTTGCACTACAACCTAAGGCTTCCGGTTCTCTACGCTAAAGATTCGCCCGATTCATTTTCACCTCTTTCTAGAAAAGATATCCAATGAGCTAGAAAAGATATCCAATAAGCAGAGCGCCTATAAGTTATCTTCTAAAATTCCTGGGATCAAGACTTGGTCGATCGCATGAATAACGCCATTATCAGCCAACAGATCAAGCTGAGTCACCTGAGCCTGGTTGATTTTTATGCCGCCCTGCGATCGCTCCACGGCAACAATTGAACCCTCTTCAGTAGGGGCTTCATCAATCTGAGCCAGATCATCTGAGCGCACATCGCCCGATAAAATGTGATACATCACAATTCGCTTTAGCAGCGGTCGGTTGTCTAGCAATCCCTCCAGGGTTCCTGAAGGTAAAGCTGAAAAAGCCTCGTCAGTCGGAGCCAGCACAGTGAAAAAGCCAGGGCTATTCAGCATATCGGCGACCTCTGTAGCTTCTATAGCCTGAATCAGCGTTTGAAAGGAGCCTGCATTGGCAGCAGTTTCTAGCAAATTAGCCATAGGTTTCACTCTCTGTTGATTAACACCCTCCATGAAACTCTACAGGGCAGCTTTATACATCTTTCAAAAGTTCAGTCTCAAGCGATCCTACCGCTTCCAAATTTTCACAAAAAATCTGAGTTTTAGTGTTAATTGTCTGTTGCGATGATGTGAATATCCACTGCGTGGAGCGATCGCATTAGTCGTTCAACAAATGATCCCTTGAGCAAAATTTTCCATCTCGATTTTTGGGTTTTCCCTAATACCACCTGCGTGATTCGTCGCTCTTGAGCAATTTTGGCGATCGCTTCGGCAATATCAACTTGGGTGACGCGCAAAAACTCGCCTTCAAATTCTTTGCAGAGGCGTTCGCACGTTTCTATATGTAGCGCCTCGGTTTTGGTTAGAAATCGATCTGAAGTGTTAACGAAGAGAACGTAGAGAGGTGCTTTCATATAGTCTGCAATACGGGCACCGCGCCGCAAAAGCTGCAACGCATTGGGATTGGTAGAGACGCAGACCAATACCCGTTCATGAATATTGCAAAACTGACCGCTAGGAGCGGTATCAATTCCGTTTGCTTCAACATTGTCGGCAATTTCTCGCAGAGCCAACTCTCGCAAGGCAATCAAATTCCCTCGCTGAAAGAAGTTTTGCAGCGATTGCTCAATTTTTTCGGGGGCATAGATCTTGCCCTCCCGCAGACGCTCCTGTAATGTTTCAGGCGTGACATCTACCACAACAATTTCATCGGCACTTTCAATGATGCGATCGGGCACACGCTCCCGGACGACAACACCTGTAATCCGAGCCACCAGATCATTCAAGCTTTCCTGATGTTGAATATTGACTGTGGAGTAGACATCAATACCCGAATTGAGGATGATCTCAACATCCTGATAGCGTTTCTCTCGCTCTGATCCAGGCACATTGGTGTGCGCTAATTCATCGATTAGGACGAGCTGCGGATGACGGGTGAGGATAGCCTCTGTATCCATTTCTTCAAGGACAATTCCCGCATGCATCAGATGCTTGCGCGGCAGAATCTCTAAACCGATCGATTTTTCTGTGGTTTCTTTGCGGCGATGGGTTTCTAGGAGTCCAACAACGACATCAATGCCCTCTCGCTTTAGCCGATGCCCTTCTTCTAGCATTTTATAGGTTTTGCCCACCCCTGGAGCCATACCAATAAAGATCTTATGCTTACCTTTGCGCGTGATGCCGCTGTAGAGGGTATCGGGAGAAGGATTGTACATTGTTCTGAAATGGCAAAGTAAACAAGTTTACGAACTGACTCTTAGAGGATGTTTGAAAAGGGGTCGGCTGTAATTTTAGGCACCTGTTGATCCCCCCTAATCCCCCTTAAAAAGGGGGGCCGGACTCAAAGTCTCCCTCTTTAAGGGGGATTTAGGGGGATCTGAAACGTTTCGCTACCCATAGTTAGACTTTTCAAACATCCTCCTAGAGAGCTTTGGAATTATCAAAGGAAGGGAAGCTTCCATATTCATTACTGGAAAGATACTACCCTTGCAACATTAAAAGCATTCCTACCAACATTTTGAGAGCATGCTCCGCACACCCTCAAAATGTTCTAAGCCTAATAATTACGGCTGTAAAGCATCTAGCGCTAAATTGAGCTTAAGGACATTAACGCCAGGTTCACCAAAAATACCTAAAAAACGCCCATCTGTGTTTTGAGCAATCAGCGGCTCAATTTGGCTAGGCTGAAGGCTTCTAGAGGCTGCGACTCGCGCCACCTGGTTACGAGCCGCTTCTGGCGTGATATGAGGGTCAAGACTAGAGCCGGAGGTGTATACCAGATCGGCTGTGGGCGAAATTCCTGCCGATTGCAGACGCTCTAAGTCGCCTGTAATGTTTTTGGCAGGATCAGGATCGCTCTTGCCTTGGATGCGTTCCAAAAGCGCAGGGTTGCTGGGTGCTAAATTACTAGCTCCTGAAACTCCAGTTTTTAGAACGCCTGCCTCATCTTGCTGAGGGTTTGCCGTGCTGTAGTTGGTCGTACTGGGGCGGCTATTGAAATAGCGATCGGATGTGAAAGGTTGCCCAATTAAAGCAGAGCCGACCACGGTGCCTTGTGCATTCTTTAGGAGACTGCCATTGGCTTGATCAGGTAAAACAAGCTGACCAAAGGCGATCATGAGCAGCGGATACAAAATGCCTGTTAGCAGCCACAGGACAAAAGTCGATCGAATGGCTCTACTGGCTTCTCTGGCAAAACTCATAGTTGAAAAACTCACGATGAAGAGTGGAAATGAAAGAGACGGACGATGATTTTTGGATGAGTAGATTGTGGGGAGTGGGAGTGGGGGAGATTGGGAGAGGTGTGTGATTAGAATTTTTCGGGTTGGAACATGACTGCGAATAGGTAGGCAGAGAGCGCCACGGTTGCAACACCCAGCAGCGTCAATGCCCATGCCTGGAGGCGATCGAGTTCTCCCCCGGTAGCTGCTAAAACAGCAGGCGCAAAGAGGGTATTAGAGCAAAGGGCTAAAAACAGGTAGGTAGGCAGCTTTCGTCTATGCCAGACAGTCCTTATTTCGCTCCTATGTTGAAGGACTTGAACGGTTGATTGAGCTGAAGTCTGAGGAGCGATAACGTGAGAGGGAGGAAGATGTGATTTCATAGGTTTGAATCTAGAAAGAGTAGGCAAGAAGGGCATGGGTTAGCTCAGATCTCAAGCGATCGGCAAAATTAAATCAATCAGCTTAATGGCGATAAAGGGAGCAATCACACCGCCAACTCCATAAATCAAGATATTGCGCTGCAATAGCTGATTGGCTGTGAGCGGACGGAACTGCACGCCTTTGAGCGCCAGGGGAATCAGGGCAAGAATAATCAGCGCATTGTAGATTAACGCTGAGATGATGGCCGATTGCGGACTTTTTAGCCCCATGACGTTGAGCGATCCGATGCCTGCCGCCGCAAAGATGGTCGGGATGATGGCAAAGTACTTGGCGATGTCGTTGGCGATCGAAAACGTAGTTAAAGCCCCTCGCGTAATCAGCAACTGCTTGCCGATCGCCACTAGATCAATTAATTTGGTGGGATCAGAGTCCAAATCCACCATGTTTGCCGCTTCTTTGGCGGCCTGGGTGCCGGAGTTCATTGCCACGCCGACATTGGCTTGGGCTAAGGCTGGCGCATCATTGGTGCCGTCCCCCGTCATGGCAACTAGCTTGCCCTGCGACTGTTCACGGCGGATCACATCAATTTTGTCTTCTGGGGTGGCCTCGGCAATAAAGTCATCTACGCCTGCTTCTGCGGCGATGACAGAGGCCGTGATGCGGTTGTCGCCTGTCAGCATAATTGTGCGAACGCCCATCCGGCGAAGCTGGTCAAAGCGCTCGCGTAAACCCGGCTTAACAATATCCTTCAGGTAGATGACCCCGTAAATATCGCTATTTTTGCAAACGGCAAGCGGTGTCCCTCCCAAGCGAGAAACCCCTTCATAGGCCGTATCTAGATCGGCAGAGAGGGTGCCCCCACGCGATCGCACAAACCCTTTGATGGCATCTACAGCCCCTTTACGAGCTTCGCCACCGTCCGGCAGATTGGTACCGCTCATGCGCGTCCGCGCCGAGAACTCAATGCCTTCGGCCGCCTGGCGATCGAAATCAATGGCCGCTCCCCATTCTTCAGCCAGCCGCACGATCGATCGGCCTTCGGGGGTTTCGTCAAAAACGCTGGCTGCCAGAGCCGCCTGGGCAACCGCCTGTTCGGAGTAGCCGTTGACCGGGATGAATTGGCTTGCCAATCGGTTTCCCAGGGTAATGGTTCCAGTTTTATCCAGCACCAAGGTGTTGATATCGCCACAGGCTTCTACCGCCCGTCCAGACGTGGCAATTACATTGAACTGAGCCACCCGATCCATGCCAGCGATACCGATCGCACTTAACAATCCGCCAATCGTTGTGGGAATCAGCGCCACCAGCAGCGAGATAAGAATGGCGATCGTCGTAGGAGACTGCACATAGTCCGCCAGGGGTGACATTGTGGCAATCACAATCAGGAACACTTGGGTGAGAACCACCAATAGCACAGTCAAGGCAATTTCGTTCGGGGTTTTCGTCCGCTCTGCGCCTTCTACAAGGGCAATCATGCGATCGATAAATCCCTTACCGGGATCGGCAGTGATCCGCACGACTAGCTCATCGGACAGCAGGCGGGTGCCGCCTGTCACCGAGCTGGCTATATCTGTTCCAGGCTGCTTCAGCACAGGAGCCGATTCTCCGGTAATGGCAGACTCATCCACAGAGCCAATGCCCTGAATGACATCACCATCCGAAGGAATCATGTCGCCCGCAATCACCTTAACCTGGTCGCCCCGCCGCAGATCGGTAGAGCTAACCTCTTGCACAGAGCCATCCGGCAGAATTTTGCGGGCGATCGTGTCGGATCGGGTCGATCGCAGAGAATCTGCCTGTGCTTTGCCTCGTCCCTCGGCAACCGCCTCGGCAAAGTTGGCAAAAACGAGGGTAAAAAACAGAATAAACGTAATCAGCCCATTAAAAATCTGCTGATTTAAACCTGCATCTGAAACGTTGCCAAATAGATTCGGGTTAACGGTCACGAGAGCGGTCACAATCGTCCCCACCCAGACGATAAACATCACCGGATTTTTGACGGTAATTCGGGGATCAAGTTTGACAAACGCCTGCTTGACTGCCCGTTGATAGAGTCCGCTCATATCGGCTTTGGGGGTGTGCCTGCGAGATTGGCGAGGGCCACCCGGAGCACGCGGCGGAGTTGATGAAAATTGATTGCTGGATTCCATAATGGACTTGAAGAATGCAGGTTTAGAGAGGGTTGAATTTAGCCGCCTTTGGCCATTTGAAACGCTTCAGCGATCGGCCCTAAGGCCAGCACTGGGAAGAAAGTGAGGGCACCCAGAATCAGCACGACACCTGCCGTCACCCCTGTAAACAGGAAGGTATCCGTGCGCAGCGTGCCGACCGTCATGGGTACAGGCTGTTTGCGAGACAGGCTATCTGCCAGCAGCAGCAGCGCAATGGTGGGAATATAGCGTCCCCCTAACAGGCTGAAACAGGTGCTCAGGTTCCACCACAGTCCCGTAGAGGCAGGTTGAGAATCTGCTAATCCTTCAAAACCAGAACCATTGTTAGCGGCAGCCGAAGCATATTCGTAGATCACCTGGCTAAGACCATGAAATCCAGGATTGCTAATGCCTGCAAGCTGTTCGGGAAAGGCCAGAGCGATCGCACCCGGAATCAAGATTGTGATTGGATGAACCAGCAAAATTAAGAAGCTGGCTAGAACAACTTCCCGTTTCTCAATCTTGCGTCCCAAAAATTCAGGTGTCCTTCCCACCATCAGCCCGGTGACGAAGACCGCTAGGATCAAATAAGCGAATAGATAAGCGGTTCCCGTGCCTTGTCCACCCCAAATAATTTGCAGAAACAGATTGGACAACAGGACAAAGCCCCCAAGCGGCATAAATGAATCGTGAAGGCTGTTAACTGCTCCACACATGGTTCCTGTGGTTGTCGTAGCAAACAAAGCAGACTGTGCCCAACCGAAACGAACTTCTTTGCCTTCCAGATTGGGCTGCACGTTTCCCAAAAGAGCGTTAACCGCAGGATTTCCCTGGTACTCACTGATTGCCGTTAAAGTGACAAACAGAAGATAAATCGTTAGCACCATGCCGTAGATCAGCCAAGCCTGTCTGCGGCTATTGGCGAATACCCCATAGGTATAGATAAAAGCCGAAGGAATCACCACCATTGCGACAATCTGAATCAGGTTAGTCGCTGGGTTAGGATTCTCAAACGGATGGGCAGAGTTAATGGCAAAGAAACCGCCGCCGTTCTCTCCCAACTGCTTAATGATTTCAAAATGTGCGACTGGCCCCCGCGCGATCGCCTGACTTACAGCCGGATCTTCAAGCGTTGGCACCACCACTGGCCCTGCCAACGTCTCAGGTACACCCAGCAGCATCAGCGCCACGGCACCTACTATGCTGATAGGCAGCAAAATCCGGGTAATTGATCGAATCAGATCCACATAGAAGTTTCCCAGAGGTCTACCTGTAAGACCCCGGATAAAGGCAATTCCAACCGCTAAACCTGTCGCAGCCGAAGTAAACATGTGGTACCCTAACCCCAGGATTTGACTGCCATAGCTGAGGGTTGTTTCACCTGAATAATGCTGCTGGTTGGTGTTGGTAATGAAAGAAATAGTGGTGTGCAGGGCAGTATCCCAAGTTGGAGCACCCAGACCTGTGGGATTCAAAGGCAGCCAGCCCTGATTCATAATTAGAAAAAAGATGAGCAGCCCCATAGCCAGATTGCTATACAGGATAGCTCTGGCATACTGCCAGCCTGTCATTTCTTCTTTTTTCTCTGTGCCTGTGAGCGAGTAAAGCATGCCTTCAACAGGAACCAAAACTGGGTCAAGCAGCGTTTTTTGACCCAAATACACCTGAGCCATATATCCCCCAAATGTGGGAGCCAGCGCAACGAATAGGGCGATCGTTAACGCAATTTGCAACCATCCTTGAAACATGAATTGAAAAGACTCCCGATAAATTAGGTTAAGCCATTGGAGACAAGTCAGCTAACAGAGATTTTGTTCTGCAAGCAATCTGCTGACAGTTACCACGAGAATTTTAGAGAATGTTGAAAAAGGGGTTAGCTGTGATTTTAGACACCTTTTGATCCCCCCTGTCCCCTTCAAAAGGGCTACTGTTTACACACAAGTCCTCTGATATAGAGCCAACTGGGTTTGATCCCCCCTAACCCCCCTTAAAAAGGGGGACTTTGAGTCCGGATCCCCCCTTTTTAAGGGGGATTTAGGGGGATCTTGCAGCACTTGAATACTTTGTCCGAAATGTGTGTACACGGTAGCTTAAAAAAGGGAGAAATGAATTCAAAGTCTCCTTGTTTCTAGCGCAGCAGCGCGATCGCACGGTGACTTAGGGGGATCTCAAACGTTGCATTACCAGTAGTTAGACTTTTCAAACACCCTCTTAGACATGACGTGTGTATTGGCAATTAAGCAAATATCAAGTTAAGAAAGTGGATGAAGATCTGATTGACTGACAAAACTCCTAAAACCATATTTGTGCGTAGGTTAGGTTAGCATCAGCATCACCTAACAAAATGCTATTGTTGGGTTTCACGTTGTTCAACCCAACCTACAGAAAAGATCTGGGGTCATTCAGAGTCATCAGAGTCGCTTGTTGAATGGCTTTCGACTTTCATCATCACTTTATTCTTGAGGAATAACAAGATATAGATTGATATATATTCAGGTTTTATATGTCAAGATATAGTTTTAATTCGCAGGTGTTTAGAGCGTTTAAGCGTAGTCTATACTTCTAGATATAGATTCATCTAAACGCATCCAAACACCGCTATCAATTCAATTCAATTTTCTAGTCTTTCATTATTTCAAAGATTGACTACATCAGTCTATTTTGCAGTCCATCTATCACCTTCATTACAGTTGATCAGATGCATTTAAAACCTTTCAAGGCAGCCTCAGTGACCAGAGATCCACGAGTTAGCACGCTCTGGATTGTTCTAGGACTGTTTATTCCTGTCGTTATTTTAGAATTCTCGACTCCGCCGGAATATGTGTTTGGGTATCTCTACATTGGGCCAATTTTGCTGGCCACTTCACGCTTCAGTCGAGTGGATGCAGCCAAAATTATATTGGCTGCATCGATTTTGACGATGTTGAATTCTTGGTTTCCAGAAAACAGAGTGGTGAGTAGTTCAATTGTGGCCAGCCGAGCGATTGCAGTTCTAGCGATGTGGGTGACGGCAGTGCTCAGCGATCGCAACCGCTGCTATGAAGAAGCCCTAGCGCAGCAGCAGGCAAAGCTTCAGGCGCAGGAAAAGCTGGCCGATGTGCGGGAAGATTTTGTCTCGACGCTGACCCATGATCTGAAGACACCGCTTTTAGGGGCGATCGAAACCCTTAAAGCCTTTCAACAAGGCATGTTTGGCATTGTCTCAACGACACAGCAAAAAGTTTTGGCCACAATGGTACGCAGCCACCAGACCAGCTTGCAGCTTGTGGAAACCCTGCTAGATATCTACCGCAACGATACAGAAGGGCTAGTTCTGCAAAACCATCCTGCCGATTTAGTGGCGCTGGTGGAGGAAGTCGCCAGTAGCTTAACAGAATTGGCAGCCAGTCGGCGCGTCCATCTTTCTTTCAGCTATGGTGAATCTGACTTTCGGAAATTTCTTTGGGTCAATGGAGATGCGTTGCAGCTCCAGCGGGTGTTTGTCAATTTGATCACCAACGCCATCAACCACTCGCCCAGAGGCGGCAAAGTAGAAATTGTTTTGGAATCTCATGCTTCAAGCCAGGTGGCAAAAGTCATGGATAGCGGAGCCGGAATTACTGAAGAAGAACTGCCTCATCTGTTTGAGCGATTCTATCAGGGACATAGCGATCGCCATGCCAAAGGCTCTGGACTGGGACTCTACCTTACCCGCCAAATTATTGAAGCCCACGGAGGCACAATCTGGGCAGAAAATCGTGTTCCCCACGGTGCCAGCTTTGGCTTTCGCTTGCCTGCCTATCCTTACTCTCCCGCTTCTTCACTTGCAGCAGAGTGATGGGCTAGAAAAGCCGTGAGTTCGGCTTGAGTTGGGAGGGAAGACTGCGCCCCTGGTCGGGTTACAGACAGAGCTGCTGCTGCCGCCGCCTGGGTTGTAGCCTGACGGAGAGGCAAACCTACAGCCAAGCCAGCCGCCAGTCCGCCATTAAAGCAGTCTCCCGCCGCTACCGTATCGATCGCTTTCACAGGAAAGATAGGGATATGAAAAGAGGCCGCTGGGGTAATGCAGTAAGCTCCTTGCTGACCCAGCTTGGTGATGACGGTAGGAATGCCGCGTTGATGCAGGATAGCAGCAGCCCGGTTAGCACTGTCAGCATCTGTCACGGGGAAACCGACTAACTGCTCTGTCTCGATTTGATTGGGTGTGATGATATCAACCAAGGGATAGAGTTCATCGGGCAAATCCGATCGCGCCGGAGCCGGGTCAAGAATGACCGTCACCCCATTCGCCTTTGCCGCCTGAGCGGCTGCCACGACCATAGGCAGCGGAATTTCGAGCTGAAGCATCAAGATTTTAGCGGTAGGTAAGACCTGCTTTAACGACTCCAAATCTGTTTGATCGACCCGTCCGTTGGCTCCAGGAATAATCACAATATTGTTTTCGCCCGCATCATCGACCGTGATCACGGCCACGCCAGAGTGGGTTGAGGGATCCAGGGTGAGGCGATCGCACCCTACGCCGCTGTCCTGTAATGCCTTTAACAGATCTTGTCCAAACAAGTCATTTCCCACACGCCCAACCATCTGAGTCGGCACTCCCAAGCGAGCGACAGCCACCGCCTGATTGGCACCTTTTCCGCCTGGAACCGTTGCAAATGAATGGCCGATCAGCGTCTCTCCCGCAGCCGGAATTCGCGGAGTTCGAGCCACCAGATCCATGTTGATGCTGCCAAAGACGATAACGCTCATCGGGTCTGCAACATTGGCGATCGCCAGTTTTGATGCACCTGATTCAGACAAGATAGCCTGATCAGAATTTCAACCCTGAATCTACCATGATTCTTGCTAGAACAAGCAGTTTCCTTTCGCCCCTCAACAGCTCTCATGATGGATTTTATCTAGGGGAGTTCGCACCCACAGGGTGCGAACTCCCCTAGATAAAGCCTGCCGCAGGCAGGCTTTATCTGGGCTTTGTTTCAAGAACTGCTGCTTACCCTTACTGGGCAGGGGCAATTTTGAGCGGGTCTAAAGGCGTATCGCTATGAGCTTGATCAGGTGAAACAGTCACCGTCTGAATCAGTAATTAAATGTCGTTCGAATCACGCCAATGATGGCATCTGAGTTGTCATTGTTGTTGCCTGGATCAGCCACATAAACAACCGCTGGCGTAACTGAAATATTGTCATTGACGTTAAACCGATAGGAGGCTTCGATGTGCAAAGCTGCATCATCAATTAGTCCACCAATGCGGTCATCTCCAATTTGATAATCTGAGATTCGGGGAGGTACTGCCGCCACAAAGATAAGCTGATTTCCTGCACCCCCTAAATCATTGAAGGTGATGTATCCCCCATAGGTAATTGCGCGATAGTCTGCCGTTTGCAGCAGAATGCCATCCTCATAATCAAACCAGCCGCCAATATTGATGCCCGTTCCTAGCGCATAGTCTAACGAAACTGCATACTGATTGCTGATAGTGGGAGGTAACCCAGTCGTAACGGTATTGTTGTAGGCATTAACGTAGGTTAAGCCCACCGTCAGAGGCCCCGGTGAGAAAGTGAGCTGTCCAAAGGCCACATAGTTGCCATTAAACAAACCTCTACCCGGAGTGGAT
Organism: Oscillatoriophycideae cyanobacterium NC_groundwater_1537_Pr4_S-0.65um_50_18; assembly: GCA_016208305.1. Classification (GTDB taxonomy): domain Bacteria; phylum Cyanobacteriota; class Cyanobacteriia; order Elainellales; family Elainellaceae; genus Drouetiella. Next base: position 103,934 of record JACQYI010000036.1, read on the forward strand.
TCACCCACCGTGAAATCTGCGGTTAGATAACCCAAACCTAGCTGAATATCATCTGTAAAATTGTGGACAAGCCCAACCCCTGCACCGCTGGTTCCCGCATCATAGATGGGGTTGTATGCCAGCAGACCTACTGCACCTGAGCCGCCGCGATCGATCGTGCTTACGGTTGTCACAATGTCGCTAATGCTAGTCCCCACTAGCCCCAAAACCACGCTGCTGTTATCGCCCACGCTAAAGGCGTAATTTAACTGCGACAGCCGCACCGAGCTGCCATCATCGCCAAACTGATAGTAAAGAGCCGTTTCACGATCGTAGGAATTGCCGGGAAAGCTGACCATCGGCGTCACTTGGCCGATCGTAAAGCTATCGGGCAAGAGGTCATCTGAGCGTTTGAAAGCCCCTGTTCTGCGATACTGCAATCGGGCACGCAAGCGATCGGAGCCAGAAAAGCTCGTATCGAAGTTGAGGCGAACCCGCGACTGCAATACGGTTTCGTTGAGGCTTTCCACATCGCTACCAAAGATATCCTGAAGCGAGAAGATCACTTCTGCATTCAGCTTGGTGGTGGTCGAAAACTGGTGCGCTTCTAGAAAAGCGGTACGTGCTTCTAGGTCATCCACCCGACCGCGCAAAGCGGCTAGTTCTGCTGCAAATTCTTCCTGAAGCCTTTGCAGCGTTGCCAAATCTTCTTGGGTGGCTATATTGGCCGTACTAGCAGCAATTAATTCGCTCACTTGATCGAGGCAGGCATTCAATCCCGCAGCAAATTCATAGCGGGACAGCGCACGACTGCCTTTGTAGGTTCCATCCGGATAACCCTCAATGCAGCCGTAGCGTTCGACTAAAGATTGCAGCGCTTGAAACGCCCAGTCGGTTGGCTGTACGTCTGAAAGTTGCGTGACTGAAGTTACCTGTCCGATGCTGTGAGGGGCGATCGTATCTGGAGCTGCATCTGAAGCTGCATTTGGCAAGGCAGAATCAGGCGACACCGCATCTACTGTATCGACAGGCTCCTGACTGGAGGAGGCTTCAACTGAGTTGGGTAAATCGGCTAGAGTATCCAACTTTAAAGGCTGCTGAGTCTCTGCCTGCTCTAAGTCTGACACTGGAGCGATCGGAGCGGTAGTGGTTTCTAACTGCAAGAGGGCAGGAGCTGTATCCTGGGCTTCAGCAGCGATCGCAGAAGCTGCAAAAATTGTGGCACCCCACAAAGTGGGCATAGTCAACAGGACACCCCAAATGATTTTAGACGACATATTACGAAACCCTTACACCACGCAACTAGTTACTCGTGAGCCACAATACCACTTTGAAGCTAAGGCAAGGTATCGAAGATTACTAACGATGGAACAACGTTAGGAACGGATGAGACTTGGTTTCCTGGATCAAATAGTCTAGACTTTGGAACGTTGAGCAGGGATTGCGATCGGCTGAGATGAATTATTGGGAGATAAACAATGAAAATTTACTTGGCTGGCCCTGACGTATTTTTGCCCGCCCCACTTCAGGCCGCCGCCGCAAAACAGGCGATTTGTTCGGCCTATGGCTTTGAAGGTTTATTTCCTTTCGATAATGAACTGGACTTTTCGGGGTTATCGTCTTTTGAAGCAGCGATGGCTATTTACAAAAGCAACATTGCCTTAATGGATCGCTGCGATCTGGTTGTGGCAAACATGACACCGTTTCGAGGCGCAAGTATGGATGTCGGGACAGCCTTTGAAATGGGCTATATGGCAGCTCAAGGAAAACCCGTTTTTGGCTATAGCAATGACGGACGCATCTATGCCGATCGCGTAACCGCCAGCGCACCCGGCATTGATGAGCAGGGACAGTCGATCGAACCGTTTGAAACGCACGACAACCTGATGTTGGAAGGAGCAATTGAGACAAGCGGGGGGGTATTTAAATGTGACTCAGTGGGTTTAGAGGATTACTATACAGCGCTCACCACTTTTGAAGCTGTTGTCAAAGCGGCTGCCGAGCGATTACTTCCTTAAGCACGTCAATCAAACTCCTTGTGCCATGACTCTTTCAAAACCGAAGATTATTCTGGATACCGACCCCGGTGGCGACGATTCTTTTGCTTTTTTGTGGCTAATTAGCTTGGTTCAGCAGGGCAAAGCCGATCTTGTTGCAGTCACGAGCGTCGATGGAAATGTCAGCGCTCGACTGACGTTTGCTGGCTCCTGTAAGCTTTTGCAGCTCTGCGGTTGCGAGGCTATAGAAGTGGGGCGTGGCGTCATTGGCGGCTCAGCAAGCGATCAGGTCGAAGATGCTGGAGAAATTCATGGTACAGATGGGATGGGGAATTTATCCCACACGTTACCAGATGGGGTACAGGAATATGAGTCAGCTCGATCGTCAGATGATCTCTTAATTGAGAAGCTGAAGCAGTTTCCTGAGGAAATTACGATCGTCGCGATCGCTCCTCTCACCAATCTCGCGGCTGCCGAACAGAAGTCTCCTGGCATTCTGGGTTTAGCGAAAGAAATTGTGATTATGGGAGGTGCTTTTCAGGTACCCGGAAATATCACCTCAGAGGCAGAATTTAATATCGCCTACGATCCAGAATCGGCTAAATTGATCTTCGATCGATATACCCACCTGGTTGTGTTGCCTTTGGATATCACGCGAAATCTGATTTTTACCGATGAGATGGCGCAGCGGGTAGCCGACACCCAGGCGGAGAATGCGATCGCTCAGTTTATCGTGTCCCTCTGCAAATTCATGATAGGAACAGCGATGGCCTTCCGGGAAACGGCAGGAATCTCCGGCTTCTTAGTCCATGATGCGGCTACACTGGCCTACCTGTTTTATCCAGAAACTCTGATGTTCCGTCGCGCCCAGGTGCAGATCGAAACGCAAGGCGAATGGACAAGGGGCAAAACGCTATTTGACGATCGCCATAAAACAAAGGGAGGAGCAAATGCCTGGGTGGCGATGCAGGTAGATAGCATTAACCTGCTGGCGGTCATGGTCGAAGATTTAAAGCTGCTATTGGCAAAAAGCTGATGGATCAAGCCCTGATGGATCAAGCCCTGATGGATCAAAAGTAGATAGATAAACGCCTACAAAAGTAACGTTCTTTAATCCATGATCCTAAGCGCCGAGCTGATGGCCGCAGCTAGAACAGAAGCGATCGGTTGGCTGGACGGCAACTCCACATTGACTACAGAACTGACGAGTACTGGGAGGCGCTGGCGGAGCAGTAGGAATTCCCATCTGCATGGACATATTGCCCATTTTCATTTCCATAGGCTTGAAATTCATTTGCATGTTGCCCATGTCCATTGGCTGCATCGGCTCCATCGGCTTCATGGGTTCCATTGGCTTCATTGGCTCTGAGGTCGGCGAATTAACCTGCTGCATTTGCATCTGCTGGGCGTTGCTAAGGGCAGGGGCACTGCTGAGCACGTTCACGCTACTGCCTTGAACTTGGATAAAGTGTTCGCCTTGGGCAGTTCGCAATTTCACAACGATACTTCCTGCCATGCGAAACACCTCAGGTGCAGCAATCCAGCTTCCCGTTTGGATACCTTGGGAGGCTTGCTGCTGCTGTCCGGCACTGCTGCTAGCCAGCGTTATCAGGGTTTGGTTTCCGGCGTTATCGAGAAAAAGACGCTGCCCGTTGCCTAAATCACATCCGTACACCATAATTGCCTCGCCCCATCACCTGCTTTTTGGCTAATACTCTAACGTGAATTTGAACCCTCTTTAAAGAGTTGAGCCACCAATAGAGCGAACCCTTTAGCCTCTCAACTGAAGCCTCTCAGCTGACAACGATGAGCTAACCTTTCTATGATAGTGACTGCTTATATCTTGACTCGCGACGGCCAGAAGCAACCTGTACGGGCGGGTTTAGCAGACCCATCGCAGCCTTGCAATGAATTTGACAGCGAAACCGCCCCTCTCAACCATTGCACTTAAACCATCGCACTTGATTTAATTCTCGTTTCTTAACTATCCTTTACAAACATTTTTTATGGAGCCTAAACTCACCGAAACTCAGCTTGCCCAGGTGATTGCCGAGATCACCCAGCTATCGCAGCAGCGTGAGGCAGAGTTGTCTCCGCAGCAGGTGAGAGAAATTTTGCAAGAGTTGAATTTGCCTGACGACCTGCTAGAAGATGCGCTGGTGCAGATACGTCGCCGGGAAACGTTGGCACAACGGCAGAAGCGCAACCGCTGGGGGGTGATGGCAACAACAGCGATCGCCATTGTTGCCATCAGTGCGGGCATTCTATTTTGGCAAAACCAGGAGCAGCAAACCGCTCAAGTGGTAGCAGGGCAAGATCAAATTGCGCTGTCTGAAACAAGTGATGATAATCTGACTCAAGTGAGCCGTCAGCTTAATCCCCGTGTTTACTATCGGGTAACGTTAGAAAAGGCACCGATCGATCGCCAGCTTTCGCTGCAATGTGACTGGATTGATCCCAGTGGTCAAGTCGTGCATCAAGGGCGGTATCAAACCCGCTCGATCAGCACGCCGATTTGGAATACGTATTGCTTTTATGATCTGGGTGCGGCTGCCCCTCAGGGAAATTGGGAAGTGCGGCTGCGGCTGGATGAGCGTGTCCTCAGCACCCAAAATTTCACGGTGCAATAGGCTTGGGATAAATTTTTGTTGGAGAGGGGCGCTCCGCGCCCCTCTCCAACAAAAATTCATGGATAGGGTGTAGGAGGTGGATGGAGATGGGTGCGAAACCCTCGCAGTTTCTGGGCTACTGGGGTTGGGGCAATCATACAGAAACGCTGCGGAGTTTGGTGCCTGACTACCTGATCCGGCAGGGCGAGTCGGGCAGCTCAATCGCGTGGGCGATCGCGTCTGCGACAGAACTGACTGCCGATCGCGTCACGCTGAATGCCTGTGGGCGATCGCAGCTCACCGATTCTGCGGGAGATGCTTGGGCTTGTGTAGAAACGCAAGGGTTGCGGCTGGGGCGCGATCCGTTTGGGCGAGTGCCGCTGTACTGGATGCAGCTTGGAGAAACAATTTGGTTTGCTACCCGTCTGCAACTGCTGCGACCTCTCATTGCAACACCCCACATTAATCCGATCGCCCTGCATGGTTTGGCCTGTTTTTCCTATGTGCCGACTCCTTTAACGCCGATCGAACAAGTGGCAGCCGTGGCAGCAGGCAGTGAGATCGCCTGGTCGATGGCAGATGCTCAGACGCTGTCACCGCCTCAGACGCGATCGCTTAATCCCCCGTGGCGGGAAGCCCCGCAACTGCTGCGCCATGAGGATCAGGCCGTCGAGCAATTGCAGGCGCTGCTGCGGCAGGCGATCGAGCGACAGGTGGCAGATTTGCCGCTCGATGAACCCGTTGGCGTGCTGCTGTCAGGCGGCATTGATTCCTCATTGGTGACGGCGCTGTTGGTTGAGGCAGGCTTACAGGTGCGAGCTTATGCGCTCGATTTTGGGGTTGAGGGCTATTCCGAATTGGCCTATGCTCAGCAGGTGGCAGATTTGTTTCAAATTCCGCTGATCCAGGTTGCTGCAACGGGCGCTCGCCTGCTTTCAGTGCTTCGCGCAACGGCTCAGGCGCTCGATTTGCCCTATGGAGATGGCACAACGGCTCCGTTATTCTTACTCAAGCAAGCGGCAGCGCAGGATGTGCGCGTGGTGTTTAATGGCGAAAATGGCGATCAGCTCTTTGCCGGATGGACAAACAAACCTGTGATTGCGGGTGGCGTATATCGTCCAGAGCATCCTGTGGCAGTAGAAACTTTTGAGCAACAGTATTTGCGAACGTTTCAGCGTTTTTTGGGCTATGAGTCGCAAGTTTTTTCCGCCGATCTGCTAGCTCATATTCAAGCTCATGATTTGACGCTTTACCTGCAAGACGCCCTTGATGCCACGGCCTGCCCTTCTCTGCTGGCGCGGCTGCGGCGGGCTTCGCTCATGCTCAAAGGGGCGCAAAACATCCAGCCCAGAGCCACAGCCTTGGGATTTGCCCATGATTTATGGGTGCGATCGCCCTTCTGCGATCCTGACCTCACCACCTGGACTTTTCAGATGCCCGGAGAGCTGATGCTGCAAGGTGCCTGTGAGAAATACATTCTGAAACGAGCGGCTGAACGCTGGCTGCCGCCTGAAATTGTTTGGCGCGAAAAGCGCGGTATGGGTGTGCCGCTTAAGGTTTGGTACTACCGTGAATTTTGGGGTGCAATCGGGCAGTGGCTCAACCCCAAGGTGCTGCGGTCAGAAAATCGCTGGCAGCCGCATTTGGCAGATGCGATGTTGTCTGGCAAACTCGGAGTGGCTATGCGCGATCGCTATATTGGCAATAATCTCTGGCTGCTGCTGATGTGGCAAGCTTGGCGGACAGAGGTGCTAGGCGAGATTCCGGCTTCGCGATCGCTCGATCATGTCTTTTGGCTGCCGCCTGCGATTGGGCAGCGCATCTGGAACTATCGCAAGAGGCTGCAATGACTCAATCTGAAACTGCTAAGCCTGGAACTGCTAAGCCTGGAACTGCTAAACCTAGCGAGACTCAAGCTAAACCTGCGGAAATTATTCATGCGCCTCCCTTCTCGCAGGCGCTTATGCAGGAGTTGCTGTCTGCTTACGGTTCGCCCCTGTATGTGTATCAGGGCGATCGCCTCTGCCAAACGCTTGACCACATTACGCGATCGGTGGACTATCCGCACACGCAGTTTCATTTTGCCAGCGTCACCAATGGCAATGTTGCGCTGTTGCAAATCATCCGGCAGAAGGGCTGGGGGCTGCATGCCAATACGCCAGGAGATGTGTTTCTGGGGTTGCAAGCCGGATTTTTGCCAACTCAAATCGTTTACAGCGGCAGCAACCTCAGCCGAGAGGATCTAGAGCAGCTCATCCGCTGGGATATCCATCGCTTTAACTTGGATAGCCTGTCGCAGCTGCGGCTGTTTGGCGACTGTTCGGTAGCACGATCGCCCACGCCCGCCCTGGGGCTGCGCCTCAATGCTCCGGAACTAACGGGAGAAAGCCGCATTGGCATCCGTCCTGCCGAATTTGAGGAAGCCTGCGCCATTGCCCAGCAGTATGGGCTGACCCTTACAGGACTGCACTTTTACCGGGGTACCGGAACCAATGCCACAGCAGCCTTCACGCAGGTGATTGATCAGGTGATTGCGATCGCTCAGCGCCTACCCCACTGGCAAATGCTCGATTTTGGCGGGGGCTTTGGCTATCCCTATCGATCGGGAGCAGCGTTTGACTGGCCTGAGTTTGGGGCAGCCATGCGGCAAAAGCTAGCGGCTCTGTCGCGCCCTATAGAGCTAGTGATTGAACCCGGGCGCGCGGTGATTGCCGGATGTGGGGTCTTGCTGGCTCAAGTGGTGGCTGTGAAATGGCAGGGCGATCGCCAAATTGTCGGGGTCGATACAACAGTGGCCAATTTATCGGTGCCTGCGGTGCATGGAGGCTACCGAGCCATCACGACTTGGGTTTCTGGGTCGTCGAGACATCCCACAGATATTTGCGGCAACACGACCTATTCACGAGATTATTTAGGGCGAGGCTGTGAGTTGCCGATGCTCAAAGTTGGCGATGTCGTTGCCATCTTAGACAGCGGAGCCTATGGCTATGCGATGTCGTCCCATTTTCTGCATCGGCCTCGTCCGGCTGAGGTGCTGGTTGCAGCCAACGACCACCGATTAATTCGGGAGCGAGAAGATTATTCCATCTTGTTAAACGGACAAAAATTTTAGAGCGAACATCGGGAGCAATGGGAATGAAATGTGTTGCATGTGGAACTGATAATGTTTTGAAAGATCGCACCCGAAATTCAGGTCGCTGCAAGCGGTGTAACCATACGTTTGTCTTTGAGCCTGCTGGGATGTCTGATAAAAAATTGGCCTTCACCGATCCGTTTTTCCAGAAGGCGATCGACGATATTTCCAACCATAATCTTCTCTCTTTTACCCCAAAACAATTCTTGTACTTTATCGACAGGCGGCTCAAGGCTAGGGCTTCTAAAGGCAGATGGAGTTGGGTAATTTTCTATTTATTCCTTAACTTTGTGGTGGCGGCCTTTTTTGCCCAAGATATTGCCTATCTAGTTGGTTCTTCTATTTACAATCTGCTTTGGATTGCGGCGTTCTTTAACGGCAGCAAGTCTCTGCAACTAGGGACGAGAGGGAGGAAAGACAACGCTAATAAGCTCCAGATTTTAGGGGTGCTCATCTTAGTCATCGGCATAATCCATAGCCTGTCAAAGAACCTGCTCATCGGGTATGGGGTGACGACTGTATTGGGGCTATCTGCTATCTGGCTCGGTATTTTACAAAAGCGTCGTCACGGAAGCATCGGGGAAGTCTTTCTGGTCGAAGCTGCGCTGAGTGAGGAGTGGCTGCGACGCTGGCAGGCAGTGAACGGGAGATTAGACAAACTGCTGCCTCAGCCTCGCCAAAACACGCTGCCCATCAACCCTGATGCAGCCAATGTTGATCCTGAGGTGAGCGCCTACAGTTTCGATCGCGCCATTGTTTGTGAGAGTGATGCGATCGCGCAATTCCTGATTGCCAACAACGTTCATTTTGAAAATAACTGCGCGATTCTCAGCATCAACGGCTATCCTCAAAGCATTTTTGATACCGTGATGGAAATGCTGCGGCGCAATGCCGATCTCAAAGTTTATGTGCTGCATGATGCCAGCCCTGCGGGGGTTAGTCTGGTGCATCAACTGCGATCGAGTCCCGATTGGTTTGCCAATCAACCCGCAACAATTTTTGATTTGGGTCTTTCTCCTCGACAAATCTTGGCAGGTCGGGATTTCTTTCTGCAAAAGTCTGACGCGATCGCCCGTTCGGCAGGTCAGCTACCGGATGCTGTGCGGCAAAGCCTCACGGATCAGGAGCAGGCGTGGCTGGATGCAGGCTATTTTGTAGAACTAGAATCGTTTGCGCCACAGCGGCTGTTGCGTGTGGTCAACTATGGCTTGGCTCAGAGTGGCGATCCGCAGAGCAATGACGGTTTAATCGTGATGGATGATGGCATGAGCTATGGAGGCGGTTATGTGTTTGCCTCCGATAGTTTCGGCTAGCGGCGATTTTCCTGAAGCCAGATTTCTAACGTCACCAGCAGCCACAGCTTTAGGCCGTAGCGAGGAAAAACCTCGCCGCGATAGTTGAGCCAGTCGCGAATGAGTGTCTGATTCAGGTAGGGTGCAATGGCGGCTCTTGGATTAAGCAAGAGCGATCGCGCCTGCTGCCGCCAATGGGTCAAAAACCACTGCTGCATCGACATCACCATGCCGCTTTTGGGACGGTTCACAATCACATCGGGCAAGAGGTCAGCCACAGCCGCTTTGAGGACGGCTTTTTCTTGCGCCCCTGACAGCTTGTATGCGGGTGGAATTTGCAAACTCAGCGCCACCATACGTGGATCAAACAGGGGCGATCGCCCTTCTAGTCCGGCAGCGGCAGTGAGATTGTTCACCTTCGTCAAAATGTAGTCCGCGCCTTTAAACTCAATGTTGAGCAGCATCAGCCGATTCAAAAATGTGGTGTCCTGCTGCTGCAATCCGGCGGCAAAGACAGAAGGCACCTCTTTGACGACCTCCCAGAGTTCAGGTTTGAGTAAGCGCGGCAAATCGACAAAACACTTCTGAAAAGAAGTCAGATAGGCGGATGCCGGATCGGCTGTGCCCTGAATTGAGCCATCCTGAATTGAGCCATATAGACTGTTGAGCAACATCGGCTTGTTTTTCGGGCCTGCAAAGCAGGGATCGCCCCCTTCACCATTGAGCGCCACCCCCACTATTTGCTTGGCCGATCGCGCCAGCAGCAAATTTGGCACCGTCAGTCCTTCCCCTACTGGATCATCCAGAGCCGCAAGCGTTTCGGGTAAAAGCTGCCAAATCTGCTGCGGCGAAACTTCTAGGACATGATGCTGCGTGCCGCAATGTGCCGCAACAAGGTTGGCAAATTCAAGCTCGCTAGGATACTGAGCGCCAAAGTGCATTGAAAACGTGTGTACGGGGTGATCATGCAGCCGCGATGCGATCGCCGTTACACAGCTAGAGTCAATGCCGCCCGAAAGGTAGGCTCCTACAGGTTCGCCTACGGGCAGCGCTTGCTGCACCAGCTGCTCTAAGAGAACGCGCACCTGCTGAGCATGCCAATTCATTGAGCGATCGGCATGGCTAATGTGCTCTTGGGGCTGCCAGTAGCGCTGCGGCTGACCGTCTGGAAAGCCGAGGCTGGTGCCCGGTCGCAACTCTCGCACCCCCTGCCAAAGCGTTTGCGCTCCGGGCACAAATGCACAGCTGAGATAGTCACGTAGGGCGATCGGGTCAAGATCTTGGGCGTGATAGGAATTGAGCGATCGCAGCCGAGGTGCAGCCCAGCCTGCCGCACTGGTTTTGTTCAGGACATAGTAGAGCGTTTTGGCTCCGACCGGATCGCGCCCCAAACACAAGGTTTGCTGCTCTTGATCCCACACCGCTAGCGCAAACGATCCGGTCAGCAAGTTCAGCGTTTGGGTGCCCCACTGCTCCCAAATCTGCCCCACGATCGCCAGATCGCTCAGGCTTTCGGCTTTCTCTACGTAATCCTTGATGTGCTTCAGCAACAGGGAGCGATCGAAACAGCAGTCACCCACCAGCACGAATCGCTGACTGGGGCTAAAGGTGGGCTGCGCGCCAATCATGGCAAAATTAGACGTTGCCCAAGTTGCCCGACGCAAGGGCGGTGCGGTCACATTAGCCGATTGAGCTGCGGCTCCCCAGGCTATGACCCAATGGGGATGAATGGCTCTCTGAGAGATAGGGCGCAAGGTTAGCACAGAAGCAACAACAAGACATGACTCAAGGGATGTTAGAAAAGTTTTGCGCTACACTTGTCCCCCATCAATTCTGAGAAATTTCAACAGAAATCGAGCACGATTGACTTTTTAACTTTATCAGAACTTATGTCTTGAGATGAAAGAGCTGCAGCAGTGATGAGGGAGTGGGATGGCGGGAGAGTGAACAACGGCGATCGCATCATCCCTCCCTCCCACTCTTGTAACATTGAGAGGCTCCCCCAACTGCTAGGTGCGCTCCAGAGCTAGCCAGAAATCTGACCTGCTGGGATTACTTCCGCCAATAATTCACCGTCATAAACGAATGCCACTGTCCGTCATCATTCAACATATGGGAGGTCATGACCCGGTGATTGTCACTCTTAAACTCCATGACATCCTTGTACTGAGCCATTGTGCCCTTACCTGTCATTGCTGGGCCAGTAGAGTTGAGCGTCAGCATTTTCTCAGCTGCATCTAGTTCACCGTCAGACAGCCAGAGGTAGGTCATGATCGATCCGATCCAAGTGCCTACATAGCGCTGTTTTTGCGGGTCATAGCCAAGCGTCACCATTGTGGTTACCTCTCCACAACCGGGCATCTCGCCCTGCCCTTCTGCGACGATCCAGAGTCCGCCTGATGCACTGGACTGTGACCCAAGATAGCGAACGGTTTCGGTGCCTGTGGCCTTTTCAGCAGGCTGATCCGGTTTCATCGAGACTTCGGTTTCATATGTCCATTCCCCAATTAGCTTCTGTAACCACTGGTGTTCTTTCTGTGGTTTTTCAGGCGTGGTTGATTCATGTTGTATCGTGGTTGTTTCCATGGTTCATCTCCTTTCCATTTCTTTGAATGACTTCGGGGTAAGATGGTAATGTTCAGAACAGGATTTGTTGTCTAGATAATTTCACAGTCTGAATTTCACATCATGAGGAGCATCGGTGAGTGTTATTTCACCTCTGCCATTGCTGCTAAGTATTCATCTAGGCAATCAAAACTAGAATTCCATCCATCGATAACCCCCATTGCCTCATGCTTACGCCGATCGTCTACTGTAGCGTGCATGATCCGAAGAATGAGGCGGGTCTGGTTGCTCAGATCTTCAAACAAGGCTGTGACTACCATCGCGCCGCTGGGTAGATCTATAGTTGTAACTTGTTCAAATTCCTCGTCAAACGCATCTGTGGTGACGATGCGTTCGGGCGGGACGATCTCGCGAAAGACACCACTGCCAGGATACTCGGCGCCATCTGGCCCACACATCACATATCGCCATTTGCCGCCAGATCTGAGATCCATGGCTTCGACGCGGGTAGTAAAACCTTTTGGTCCCCACCACTGCTCAATATGTTTTGGCTCTGTCCACACCCTGAATACTAGATCCCTCGGTGCATTGAAGACACGAGTAATTACGAGTTCACGATCTGTTTGAGTATCCGTGGCTGAATTTTGTTTCACCATTTTGTTTCTCCTGGGAGTAGGGCGATCGCAATTTACAGCGTTCTATAATTTGCGATCGCGTGTGTTGATCTTCTGCTCACAACGTTCGTAGAGAGTTATCTGGGCAATCGAGTTTCTTGCACAGCTGGGGGAGACTGCGGGCAAACTGCTCTCAAAAAGTTGAGCGAACTTGTCATCGAGTCGGCAAAGGTAGCAAAAAAGATGATGCTCAACCGATTTAGCAGCCATTTAACATAGCAGTATTTAACCATCCGGTTAATTAATGACTAGTTTAAATGTACTACTCTGAAATGTCAATGGCTAACGGGCAGAAATATTGATCGCCAGAGTCAGCAATGCCGTTGCCGCCACAGCCGCTACCGTCCGAACGTGATTCCAGAATGTCCAGTTCACCAAGTATGTTGCCCACAGATTTGCACCTTCAGGACTGTCGGGTTTGACGATCGCCAACGCATCATTGAGCGGCACATTCAACGCGATCGTTACCAGCACCGTACCCACGAGATAAAGTAGGCTGCCGACGATTAAGTAGGCTGCACCCGGCTGATGCCACTTTAGCCCTGAAGCCACAGCTAAAAAAAGGCAAGCCGCACCCGTCCCCAGAAATGCTGTCATAAACCAAGGATTGATCACCGTAATGTTGATCGATTGCATGGTGGCAATGCCTTGAGCGGGTGGTTGTTGAGCCAGCGCTTTCATCACAAAGGTTGAGAAGGCAAAGAAGACCCCTGCGACTAGCCCACAACCGATCACCGCAAACAGCTTCAATGCGAAAAACAAGGGGTTAGCCGTTGTCATGCCGTTGTCATAAAGCCTCCGCAGATGGTGGTCTCATCCCATTCTTTTGCCGCAAGCAAATTAGGCTGCGGTCAATTCGGCAATTTGAGTCCGAGCTTTCGCGATCGACTCTGCCAACTTTTGTCCCCCATACTCATCATTTTCAACATGAATAAAGGTGATATCTGTGATACCAAGAAATCCAAAAACGGTGATGAGATAGGGGTCATGGTAGTTCATCTTTTCGTACCGCCCACCCGGTTGAAAGCCAGAATCGCCTCTTGACTCAACGATAAACATTTTCTTGCCCAACACCAATGGCTTAAAGGCATTGGCAGCATCGTTCGGTTCAAAAGCAACTGTGCGTCCCACCCGAACAATCTGATCAATGTAAGCTTTGAATACACTGGGAACACTGAAATTGTACATGGGAACGCCGATCACATAAACATCGGCTGACAAAAGTTCATCCACAAGCTGATCGCTAAGACGAATCGCTTCTTGTAGCTCGGCTGTATGTTGCTCAGGTGGCGTAAATGCAGCCGCTATCCAAGCTTCATCCACATGTGGAATAGGATTGTGTCCTATATCTCGGTATGTAACAGTGTCATTTGGGTAAACTTTTTGCCATTGCTCAACAAACTCTTGAGTCATGCGACGAGAGTGCGATCGATCACCACGCGGACTCGAATCAATGTGCAATAAATGTGTCATGATTTCTCCAGATGCGTCACTTTTTTAGCTTAAAGAAATACGCAGAGCTGGGCTATCTCATTCTTGCTGCACTATCAAGATCTTGCGATCGATCGTTCGTAGCATCCTGTAAAAGCTATGAGCGTGGGAATACAACCAAAGCTCAGTCGTTCGGACTGACCGGGCGTTCAGGTTAATCAGGCTGTGGTGCAAACCCGTTGCAGTGATAGAGCGATCGTATCAACGCACAGATGTCTTGAGTTCGCCCCATCATATCGCCCTCAAAAATGTCCTCGTCCTAACCGTTATGAATACAGCTCCGTTATGAATACAGCTATAGAGGGTTGAGTCGTCCCACCCTCATGTAGTATATGTAGTATAACTAAAAAAGCTGATTGTTTTGCTGATCTACATACCGGTCTGTAAAATGCTGGTCTATAAAATTCCTAATGAGTTTATAGTCATCTCTAAGGCTCTTTCTGGCCTTACTCATAGGTGTCAGCAAAAAAAGGAGGAACGACTATAGGCTACATACCGTATAGCTTTCGTCGTCCCACCTGCCGATCCTTTGAGAGGAGAACACTTCAAATACTATATCTATTATTGAGAATTAGTGTCAATACAATTGAGAATTTTTTCAGCAAGGAACTCCTAGTCTGAGGGAAGTGACACTCTATTACAGTTGGGTAAGGCCTGAAAAGTTTAGGCTAGTGCTTTTGCCTCCGCTGTTTAACTTGTCACGAATGCGCAAGGCTAGTTTCAATCAAGTTAATCTCAATACTGTTTCAGAGCCTCTATATTTACCAGTTTCATCTTCTAATCCATGCAATCTACCCTGACCCGATCGCAATTTGTTAGAGAATCCAAAGCCCTGCTGCATTTAGCGATTCCTCTGGCAGGTGCCCAATTAACTCAAGCCGCTACAGGGTTTGTCGATACCGTAATGATGGGCATTTTAGGTCAGCAGGTGCTGGCCGCAGGGGCGCTCGGCTCAGTTCTTTTTACCTGTCTGTTACTGATCGGAACGGGCGTTTTGGCAGCCGTAAGCCCTTTGGTTGCTGCCGCATATGGGGCAGGCAAAACCCCAGAAGTCAGTCATGTAGTACGCCAAGGGCTGTGGCTAGCCACTCTTATCGCTGTACTGAGTATGTTACTGCTGTTGCAAGGGGGAACCCTGATGCGGATACTGGGTCAAGAAGAGCAAAACATTCGACTCGCGAGTGCTTATTTGGGGGCGATCGCCTGGGGACTGCTACCTGCCTTGGGCTTTGCCGTTTTGCGAAACTTTGTCTCAGCCCTCTCCCGCCCCCGCCCGGTCATTGTCATTATGATCGGCGGTACGCTGTTCAACGGGGTTGGCAGCTATGTGCTGATGCTGGGCAAACTGGGGCTGCCGACCCTAGGCATTGTGGGGATTGGCTTAGCCAGCACTCTATCGCTATGGGGCATGTTTCTATCGCTGGCCTTCTATAGTGTTTGGCAGACTCAGTTACGAACTTACAAAGTTTTTCATCACCTGCATCGATTTGAAAAACGTGTGTTTTGGGATTTAGTCCAGATTGGATTGCCCATTGGCATTTTGGCAGCCGTAGAAACTGGGCTGTTTACCCTCACCACCTTTTTGATGGGGCAACTCGGCACCGTGACCCTAGCGGCGCACCAAATTGTGCTTCAAACAGCCGCACTGACGTTCATGATTCCATTAGGCATCTCTTCTGCTACAACTGTCCGAGTCGGTCAGCAAATGGGGCAGCAAGATCCAGAAGGAGCCAAGCTGTCTGGCTATCTTGGCATTGGCGGTGGCGCAGTGTTCATGATGGCTATGGCGATCGTATTTTGGATAATTCCAGAGCCCATTATTTCTCTTTATCTAGATGTGCATGATCCTGAGAATTATGCAGTCGTAGACTTAGCAAAAACGCTGCTCGGCATTGCGGCAGTCTTTCAGCTCGTAGATGGCATTCAGGTGACAGCTGCCGGAGCCTTACGGGGCATCCAAGATACCCGCGTTCCCATGCTGATTGGCATTTTTGCTTACTGGTGCGTAGGGTTAACCAGCGGCTATGTTCTGGGCTTTCAGCTCCGCTGGGGAGGTGTGGGGCTATGGTGGGGGTTGGCGATCGGGTTGGCGATCGCAGCGGTTATCCTCACTTGGCGGTTCAGTAAAGCACACCTGCGGTCTGATGTAGATTTACGATAGTGTGGGAGGGCGGAACGGTTAGTTCTGCTTTAGCGCACCCCCTAGAAATCTAGAGCTTGAGGTAGTGGCTCAGTCATGTCATCACTAAAGTCTTTTGCCTTGTGGATGGGTCTTGTGACCTGTGGACTCTTGCCTCTGGGAGCCTGTACCAATACCCCTTGGGCGGCCAACCTAGAACGATCGCTAGCGGCAGACCCGCTGCTAAAGGAAAGTCCTGGGTTAGTTGAGCCATCTGCTACGCCGATCGCCAGCCCTGGTGATGCAGTCGTACAGATCCCTGCCGGATTCCCAGGCGAAATTCCTCGCTACCCCAATGCCACGCTGGTCGCGGCTCCGCAGTCTAGCGCTGAGCAGGCTCAGCCGACTCAAACCCAGTGGGCAACGGCTGACTCTAGCGCTCAGGTGCGCCAGTTTTACCAAGACAAGCTCAAAACCGACGGCTGGCAGTTGGGTTCAGCTAACGCTGATTCTGGGGCGATCGTGGCTTCACGAGACAATTTGCAGGTCACGGTAGAGACTCCTGCCAATCCCTCAACTACCGCAAATGCCCCTGCTGATGCGTTGGGTCAAACAGGTACATCGGGTAAAACAGAGTTTACCTTGAGCTATCAATTTACCGACAGCTCGGCTCAATTGCCCAACCCAACCTCCAGCAGCCCAGCCTCTAGCCCCTCCCCTCAAACCAGCGCCAGTTCTCTACCACAACCAGGCGATGCCAATTTCGTTGGGCCATTACCCCCTGCGACTTGGGCCGCCTCATCACCTCAGGCTCAGCCCAATGCAGAGCAGTCGCCTCGCTCAACGACGCCCGAAACCTTTAGTGACTTGAATCAGGCTCCTCCAGAAATTCAACCTTACATTGTCGATCTGGCCAAGTTGGGAGCATTGCCTTTGCGATCGCCTAGCTCTTCTGGCAACTCAACTTCTGGCAACTCAACTTCTGGCAACTCAGCGTTTAAGCCCAATCAAGCTATTACCCGTCGCGAATATGCCCGCTGGTTGGTTACAGCCAATAACCAAATTTATGCCAATCAAACCAGTCGTCAGGTGCGCTTAGGCACTACCACCGATCGCCCTGCTTTTTCAGATATCTCCAGTAGCGATCAGGATTTTGGCGTGATTCAAGGGTTAGCCAATGCGGGGCTGATCACGAGCGCTTTATCCGGCGACGGTTCCCCTGTAAAATTCCGTCCTGACGCACCGCTCACCCGTGAAGAGATGATTCTCTGGAAAGTGCCCGTCGATATCCGGCGATCGCTTCCCAACGCCAACCTAGAAGCGCTTCAGCAAACTTGGGGCTTCCAAGATGCTGCCAAAATCGACCCCAAAGCTCAGCGTGCCGTCATTGCCGATTACCAAAATGGGGATCTGGCGAACATTCGTCGTGCCTTTGGCTACACCACATTATTCCAGCCCAAGAAGACTGTTACGCGCGCTGAGGCTGCCGCTGCCCTGTGGTTTTTTGGATCTCAGGACGATGGCTTGTCGGCAAAAGATGCATTAGAAACAGCTGCCCCTGAACAGCCGATCGGGGGTTAGGGAAGGGCGATAAGAGGCGTGTAAGCGCAAGCTTCATACTATTGGCCAAAGGCTCGCTTCACCTCCGATCGCAGCAGATAGTAGAGCAACACCACACTAATCACCAACTGAAAGACTGCAACACCTCGACTGCCTACACCCGTGGCAACGGTCGATAGGTTGCTCAAGGTTTTCAAGGCTTCTAGCACGAGTGTCGCCATCCAAGCCCAGGCTTGCAGCATAAACAGCCCATAGGCCAGCAGTAAGCCTAGAAATCCCAAAACAAGCAGAAACACACCGAAGCCCATCACAAAATTGCTGTTTGGGGTCGCTCCTGGCACGTCAGAAAACTCCTGAGCGATCGCATCTTTAAACCACAGAATTCCTAAGCTCCCCATCAAAATTAGAACAGCTCCCATCAGTTGCAGTGCTGCAACAATAGTGACCCCGACTGGACGATTCATCGTTAGCGCCTGCAAGACAACGACTAGAGAATAGTACCTCTATTTGTAAATCGTGAATGCTGCCTACTTTGAACTGCCTCAATCCGTAAGGCAGTTGCTTTGAGGACGGGCGGGTGCATCTCGTCGTTAGGGGAGCAGATATTTTGAGTGATGGGAGAGGGAGATGATGAGAGGGTGGGATGATGGGAGAGTGAACAAGGGCGATCGCATCATCTCACTTTCCCGCTCTCATAACATTGAGAGGCTTCCCCACCTGCTAGATGCGCCTAGGGCGGGCTAATTTAGTGCATGAAACCAGTGGAAATCACCTTGCGGTCTACAAGTATAGCCGGACTTGCTCAGTATAAAATTTTGCTGATTAATAAAAATCCCTGACCAGAAGCCAGGGATTTATCAGGGTGCATCTACCATTCCCTTATACCCAACGATGCGGATGGAATCAGGAAGAAAATTGGTGAAAGTCAAGAATTCTGGAAGAAAATAAAAATCCCCGACCGGAAGCCAGGGATTTATCAGGGTGCATCTACCACTTCTTTATACCTAAGGGTTTTTACTTGATCAGGAGAGTTCTGCGCAATTTTGATCACTAAAATTTCAGAGGAGCTATCGGGCGCGCTAACTTCAAGGAGATTTTTGTTCTGTAACCAGCGTTAGGCTGCTCCATCCGCCTTGAGCATCATAACTACGAATCATGCGCTTCCGCAGGTTTGGGGCGATCAGCCACCCGGCCTCTAAAAAGAAAGGCTGCCTTCTAGGAATCTGGACGGGGGTATTGGAAGACGCACCCCCTGGCAAAAGCAACACCTGAATGGGGTACTTGCCCTGTTCAAACCGTAGAATAGAGCCTTCAATGGCTGCTACAGAGTTGAAATTCATCTCAGGTGTCGTCAAGTGCTGCACCAATCGATCGCCCTCCACCTGAACTGATAGCCTTGTGTCATAGCGATGGGGCGATCGCCAGTCTGGGTAGAGGGTAACAGCCTCCCCCTGCCAATTTCCCACCAGTTGCTCCACTCTCAAAAGCGCTGCATCAAACGGTGTTTCGGAGGGCATTTCTGCCTGCTGACGCTGTTCTCGGATTAGCGTCAGGCTAGATAAAGCGCTGTTTTTATCAAACATTTGCACCAAACGCAGACGACGATCGCCCTGAATGAAGCCCAGTTCAGCGCCAAATTCAGAAAACGGCGCAGATTGCATCGATCCTTGGGAGAAATCTCCAGCCTTGAACAGTAAAATGCTGCGACCCAGAGTGCTGTACTCCAAAACCTTCTGATAGTTCACTTCGCCTGTCTGAGGCGAGAACTGCTCGATCGTCTGCCGTACAGTTTGCTTTTCGTTGATGCCTTCTAAGGTCACGCGACTAAGAATATCGTCTTTTAATCGCCCCTCTGGTGAAAAGTAACTAAAGGAGCCTTGCCATGCTCCTAAGTTGCAGAGCAAGCTGTCCCATTGCGAAACTGGATTGGAGTCAGGCATGATTGCTTCTCTGTATGGCGTTGAGTCTGTAAGCTTTGAGCAAGATGGGCGATCGGTTGAAGGATAAGTGGATTAGGGAAGGCATCGCAAAATCAGAGTAGGTTTCCGGAATCCATCGCGATCGAACTGTAGTAATCTGCATATCTCAAAATTTGCAGAGTTTCCATACAGTTTAAAGCTCCTTTATCGAAATATCTTTTTCTTTAATTCTCGATGAAGTTTTCTCCTTCAGTCCAGTATGCTTGAGTTATTCCTGTAGCATTAGCGGCAGAAGAGGCTGGCAAAGTTCAGCCACAAGCCGTAGGGCTTTAGCATGTCCAGGCAGTTGACATTAGCCATTTCATCAGGGTTCTCTCAAAAAAGCTTTGCTTATGATCAGCGTCGTAGATATACCGTCTGACTACAGCAACTCAACCTATGCGTTAGTCGCCTTTGCAGAGTCTTCTAGCGATATCCTTGACTCTGGATTACCCCAGGAATTGCAGACCCAAAAGCAGCAAACAGCCCCCGATTTATTGGCTGAACCGCTGCTTGAGCCTTCCGGTGCAGAACCTGACGGCATAGTTTCAAACACAGCTTCAATCCATCAGGTGGCAGCCTCTGGTCTTGAGGCAACCCCGCCTTCAGAATCCTCTAGCGCTAATGGCGCTGCACCCTCTGATTCTGGTTCTGTAGGCACAAAAGCTTCGCCCACAGAACCCAAGGCTTCTTCTAGCCCTAACCCTCTAACTTCAGTTCCTAGCCCATCTTTGCAGTTTGTCCAAGCAATTTCTAGCTGGTCTTCTGGCATTAGCGATGCCTTGAAGTTTGATGCGCCTTTGATCGCAGTTGTTCAGATCCAGAATCCCCGATCGCTCATTTCCGTTACAGCAGAGGCGATCGATTCTAAGACTATGACCAGCGTTAAAGGGGGTGGAACCTTAAAGATCCATCCTGATCATCAGCGTCAGGACTGTCTGGCGGCTGACGAAATGATGCCCAAGCCAGCCTTTGGCACTGTGTATCAGGTTCAGGTAAAAGGGCAAACCATTGCCAACTTGCCTAGCCAGACTCAGGCGAAAGCACTGGCTCAGCAGATAGAGCAAACCCTACAGAGTTCTGGATTTGACCCAGAAGCCTTACAGGCAGCGATCGAAAATCTTGTTCCTCTGGGCAAAGTGGGTGAAACAACTTTGTTTCAAATTGACTCAGCGCTAGCCGCTCAGTTCGATCGCAACCCAGAGCTGCTGGCCATTTCTTGGATCAACAATTTGCGTTTGGCTTTAGAAGTTTCTCCCATCCCGATCGCAGAAGCACAGATTCAAATGCATGCCCTAACGTTGACCCCAAAACAGCTAAAGGGAAACGCCTCTTGGTATGACCCTCTATTTGCTGGTAGCCTCACGGCTACGGGCGAAACTTTTGACCCTGTTAAGATGACGGCAGCGCACCCAACGTTGCCCTTCGATACCTACCTTAAAGTCACTAATCAGCAGACTCAAGATTCAGTCATTGTCCGCATCAACGATCGCGGGCCTTATTTGCAAGATCGCTCACTCGATCTTTCGAATGAGGCGGCTCGTTGCTTAAATAGCGAGATGTCTGGCGTTGTGCCTTACGAGGCCGTAGTGCTAGAAAACCCTCAAGCTCAGGCACAGGCAGCAGAGGCTCCATCAACCGCAGAAGATTCTCTCTCTGAAGAATCTCATACCTATTAACAGAAGCTCAGGCGATCGCAAATAGGATTTTGTGGCGCGGAGGGTCTTTGAAATCCATCTGCTGCATTAATGCTCCATCCGTTTTACATGCTTCTGTCCCCACTCACAAAGCAGGTTAAACACAGGCATCAGACTTTCTCCATATGCTGTGAACGAGTATTCAACTCTTAGCGGTACATCAGATTGAACATTGCGATCGACAATTTCATCTCTCTCTAGTTCTCGAAGCTGTTGGATTAGCATCTTCTCAGTCACTTCAGGAATGAGTCGCTTAAGTTCACTAAATCGTTTTTTTCCATCTTTTAGGTGCCACAAAATCAGGAGTTTCCATTTGCCACCGATGATCTTCAATGTGGTTTGAACAAATCTTGTGCCTTCTGTATGGTCTGCTGTCACTGGTTCGCCATCCTTATGGACTTCTTTCGTTCACCAATAAAGTAAGTTTTTCTCAAAAATCATGTGAAGTCTTACTCTACTGTAAAGGCATAGTCGCCATGAAGGAACCCAAAAGACAGCTTGAACAGGGGTCTGTCATAGGGGAGAAAGAAGATGGATCAAGCGGCAATAGGCTGAATTCCATTGATGAGAGCGATCGTTTGGCAGCATCACTTTTGTCTAAAGGTCGCTGATACTTCGCCCCTAGATTTTTGTTCGCGCAACTCATGGGCTGCCCTACACGCAGCTTAAAACCCTAGGCAGCTAATTTTCAAAAGTGCAACGTGTTTTACATCTGATGGTGATGTCAAAGACTGGCAGTTTTAAACCTTAGCAAAATTCATCCGGTTCAAAAATGCCTTGAGCCGCTCACTCTTGGGATGATCCAACACCTGCCGCGCAGCACCTTCTTCCTCAACCTGACCCTGATTGAGAAACATCACTCGGTGAGCCACCTCCCGAGCAAACTGCATTTCATGGGTGACGATCGCCATTGTCATCCCTTCTTCGGCCAACTGCTGCATGACCGTCAGCACTTCCCCCACCAGTTCTGGATCAAGAGCGCTCGTTGGCTCATCAAACAGCATAATTTTGGGCTTCATACAGAGGGCACGGGCGATCGCCACCCGCTGTTTTTGGCCGCCTGAGAGTTGATCGGGGTAAGAATCTGCTTTTTCGGCCAAGCCCACTTTGTCTAAAAAGAATCGCGCCATGCGGGAGCAGTCCTTGACAGGCTGACCCAAAACTCTTTGGGGAGCCAGCGTCAGGTTATCCAGTACGGTCATGTGGGGAAACAGGTTGAACTGCTGAAACACCATGCCGACTTGCGCACGCAACTGTCGGAGCTGTTGCAGAGACAGGTCAGGCTGGGATAGATCCATGCCGTTAACGAACAGTTCTCCACCATTGATAGTCTCTAATCGGTTAAAACATCGCAGCAGCGTGCTTTTGCCGCATCCTGATGACCCAATAATGGCCACCACTTCGCCTGCCTGAATAGTGCCAGTAATGCCCTTCAAAACGCGCAGTTCACCATAGTTTTTTTCGAGCTGGGTAAATACGATCGCTGGAGTTGAAGTCATGGCAGAAAAAATGGCAGGGCAGAATACTGGGGCAGAAAATACTGGGGCAGAAAATACGGTGGAATTTATTTAGTTTAGAGCTAGTTGTTCATTCTAGAAGCTCTCAGGGCGATCGCTCTGCAAAAAACTATACAGAGTGTATGGAGAACAACATTTGTTCACGTACCTTTGTAAGATGACTGCATGGATAGAGAGCGTGAAACCCTTTCTGACGCACAATTTTGAGGAGAAAAGATTTCGCATGTTTAGAGTCACGCGATCGCGCTTCCTGCGCCAACTCACTTTAGGATTGCTCAGCCTCTGCTGTGTCGCCGTTTTTGCGGCTTGTGGCACTCCTACCCCTACGGCAAGCACTCCCGAAAGCGGATCTCCGGCAGCGAGCGGTGAAACTTTGAAAGTGGCGATCGATCCGACCTTTGCGCCCTTTCAAATCAAAGCAGCCAACGGCAGCTACGAAGGCTTTGATATTGACTTGATTAACGCTATTTCTGAAGCGGCAGGCTTCAAAGCTGAGCTGCAACAGTTGCCGTTTGATGGCATCATTCCAGCGCTGCAAGCCGGAACAGTGGATGCTACTATCAGCACCATGACCATCACCGCTGAGCGGGCAAAAACCGTTGATTTCTCTAAACCTTACTTCAAGGCAGGTTTGGCGATCGCTGTGCAAGAGGACAATACAGATATCACCTCCTTGGCAACGCTCAAAGGCAAAAGAATTGCGGTACAAATTGGCACCACAGGTGCCGATCAGGCCAAGGCGGCAGGTCCCTCTGACTTGCGCACCTTTGACAATGCGCCTCTGGCACTACAAGAACTCGCCAATGGTAATGTCGATGCGGTGGTTAATGATGCTCCTGTGACGCTGTACGCCATTAAGAGTGGCAACATTACGGGTCTTAAGGTGGTAGGAGAACTGCTGACCGAAGACTACTACGGCATGGCAACCCCCAAAGGCTCACCCAACCTAGAAAAAATCAACGCAGGTTTAGCCACCGTCATCAGCAATGGCAAATATGCTGAAATTTACACCAAATGGTTTGGAGGCACGCCTCCCACCCTGCCCGATAAAGCGCCTATTTAGCAAGCGGCCATAAATTTTATTCAGTTTAAATTGAGGCAGGGGCGCGCCTGCCTCAATTGCTGAGCAGCTCGATTGCTGAAAAGCTCAATCACCCAAAATGGAAGCAACCCCTTCCTCCGCGATTTGAAAAGACAGGGTCATGCCAATGCCACCCGATATCTGAGCGATCGTAACACCAGGTTCTGGATGGACGATGAACTCCGTTTTTCCAGAAATTTTTGCATATAGCCCATGCCAAGTTTCCGCAACTTCAAAAGACGGAGCCTTGGCAAATTTTTTTAGGTAGGTCAAGATGCGATCGTTAATTTCTGCCTTGTCAAACGGGCTAGGATTCAGGCCATACTCATGAGAGTCTCCAATCACCAGCTCACCTGCCGCATTTTGGGACACCATGACATGAATGCCCCAGCGGGGAAACTCAGGGGTTTCTGTGGCAATGCGATCTTTGAGTGCAGACACAGAAGAACAATGGGCAAAGGCTTCGTAGTGGGTGAGCGTCAAGCCACCGCAGAGGGCAGCACCGAGCCGGAAGCTATCGGGCTGAGGAGCAGTCCGCATCATTTGCAGCTTGACTTTGGTGATGCCGCTGTTGGCATACACCGACGGATACAGCGTTTCGAAATCTACCCCACTACAGACAAAAAGATGCTGAGCTGTCCAAGATTCGCCACCCGCTATAAATGTGGGATGGCCAGAAGACTCGACTTGAGTGACTGCCGTACCAAATTTGAAGTCCACCCCATAGACTGCAGCGAGAAAAGCCGGAATTTTGCCGATCGCCTCTCTTGGGTCAACAATCACTTCGGTCGAGCTATGCAGTGCACCTAAAAGATTTTCAGTTACGATCGCCGGACTCTTAGCGGCAGCTTGCTGGGGCGTCAGCAGTGCCAGTGAGTCGATCGCTCTCGGAGCTGCCATAAATTCTTCTAGCACCGCCATTTCATCCGATCGGTATGCCAGATGCAAAGAGCCACAAGCATCGGCATGAAACCCAGCCTGAGAAGCTACCTCTAGCCAAATAGCTCTGGTCTTAAGGGCGCGATCGAGCAGATGACCCTGCGGCTGACCGATCGGCCAGATCATGCCAAAATTACGAATGGAAGCTCCGATCGCCTGAGGGTTGCGTTCAAAAACTGTTACTTTCAAGCCTCGTTTGGCAGCAGCTCTAGCATGAGCTAAGCCCAGAATGCCCGCTCCCACGATGGCAATATCTGTTCTATTCATAGGGTCTGTTCTATTTTTTATCCTATTTATATAGAGCGGCGTTGCTGCTTGTAGAGATGAACAAACACGCTATTTATGGCGCAATTATCTTATGGCGCAATCATCTTACGGCGCAATTATCGCTTTTAGATCGCGCAAAGAACTCAGCAAACCGTGGTTGGGATAGACCGCAAGCTGCTCTGTCGTATGGGTACCACAGGTGACTCCCAAAGACATGCGGCAATGGGCGTTGATGCCTGCTTGCAGATCGGAAGGGGTATCACCTACGACAACTACAGCTTGAGGATCTTTAACGCCTAGCTGGTACATTGCCTTTTGAATCATATAGGGTGCAGGACGACCCTGCTGCTGATAAATTTCGGAAGGGGTCACTGAGGCTTGAATGACTCTATCTTTTGAGCCAATGAAATCTTGATCTAAGCCATGATTCCAGTGCAGGCGATCGAGAATAATGTTAGTTACCTCTCGGTAAAATCCTGTATTCAAAGCGATTTGAATGCCCTGAGATTTGAGCCATTCAAAGAGTTCCAAACATCCTTCGGTGGGCTGTACGGGCTGAGTTAGATAGTGGTGTTCTAAAACTTCTTTAAATTTGCGGTAGGAAGCCTCTACTTGAGGGGCTATATCGCCTGCATCCCCCAGCTGTTCTTGCCAAAGCGTTTGAAAAACCCGCTTTTTTGACCACCCCATCATAGAAATAATGCGATCGCGATCGGCTCGTAGCCCTGTTGCATCAGCGGCTGCAAAGAAACACTGCTCTACTTCGTTCTCATCCTTGACTGTGGTTCCTGCCATATCAAAAACCACGAGCTGTACGGTCGTGTTTGCAGTAGGAATCGCTGTAGACATTTCAGCCCATCCTGATTGAGGTAAGTAGTTGGGATTTATTCAATAGAAAACCTATGGGAGTTAGGTTAAAACACGTAGCTTGCTTCCCGCAGGGTAACCCAACGCCCGCATAGATTACGCTATCGCCAACTCATCCTACAATTAAATTTCCCTACCTCTTTATCCTTAACGGGGTGTTAATCTCGCCATAGTCTGAGTGAGGTCAGCAAAGCCTATCTCCCCAGAATTGCTGCCTCTCTATCCTTGCCCTCTTTGGATCATGAACGAATGGCAAACCGTGACTTTTTGTGGTGTAGACTGTGCCTACACCACAAGAAATCGTTGCCTTTGAGAACTCCTCAAGGACTACCGAGCTACAAATTGAACCGTTTCCAAAGAACCTTGTAAAGAACCTGTTACGGACGAAAATCAACCCGTGCGGGCAAGCCTACATTTTGGAGGCGATCGGATAAATCTTCTGCATTCGAGCGGCTGCTATAGCTCCCGGCATTGATGAAAGAGCCACGACCTGCATCATCGTAGAAGGCATTCGGTGCAACGCGGCTGACTGCTGCCAAACGATCGCTGCTGCTCCCTGGCACTACCACCACATAGGGACCATTGATAATGCCACTACCGCCGCCGCCCCCTTCATCAGGACGCAGGGCTAGGCAGGAGCCTGCGGCCAGCGCGCTTAAAGTCTCAGTCCCTGCGATGCCATCAATGCGCAAACCACAGCGCTCTTGATAGCTATAGACTGCAGCTTGGGTTTGTGAACCATAAATACCATCTGCCCGAATGCCCAGAGCAGACTGCAAACGCGAGACATCTGAGCCAGTGTCGCCAAATTGCAGCGCCAGCGCTTGAGGGGCAATATTGAGAACAGACGCGATCGCCGCCAAGGAGAGCAAACCTCGCCAAGCAAAGCTTGACATTTTGCGAGTCTGCAACTTAAATGGCTTCAGCTTGGAACGCGCCTCTGAGTTTGGCTCAGCGACGGCAGGGTGATTTAACAGCAGGGATTTCATAGTTTCCTCGCTCACTTTGTTGATGTTGATAAGAGTTCAGATGCTGACCTGGCTGAGGCTCGGTGCTGCTACATCGAGCCTCGCCCTCAGAACCCAACTCTGAATGAGCAGAACAGTCGTCAGATCTCTCTGCGATTCATGAGTTTTGTAATTCACTTACTTCATGATTCACAAAAAATCTGAAGCTCGAACGCTCAATCTATCTTTATTTAATCTTTATTCTTACCTGTAACTTACCCGAACGCTAGATGTAGGGCAGCGGCTAGATTCCAAGCAATGCAGCAGTTTTCCTAAATATGGAGGTTAGTGCCCCTACTTCTAGTGCTCGATCACTCTATGGCTAGCGTTTTGAATTTCTTACAAAAAATAAATTTTTATATTTACTTTGACCCAGAAAATTTATTTGTGTGCGTTGGCTAGTTCACGAGCCTCAAGATCAGCCCACAAAAATTATGACTGTGTTCTCTTAATAGCTGTAGACAGCGGGTGAAGACAGAACCGTTTTTTAGTTCGCGCACCCCTCAAAACGTCCTAAGTTAAAAATGGAATGCTCTGCACCCCAGCAATTCTAATTTTGCAAAAAAGCCCAAAAAGAACCCGCCGCAGGCAGGCTTTTTTCAGACTTGGTTAGGCGCGAACTCCCCTATATGAAATTGATAATTGCTCGCTGAAACACGATGGGCTGCTGCATCAGTGAAACTCATGCAACAGCCCATTAGAATATGCCACCCATTACAGGCCGATCGACGGCTGATAGCCGCGCCAAACTGCAACCAAAACACCCTGAACCACCACATCTGTTGCAGGGGCTTCAATAAGCGGATAGTTGGGGTTTGCAGGCTTTAGTGTCACCTGGTTTCCCTTACGGTGATAGTACTTGAGCGTAGTTCCTCCTTCGCTACTCACCCTTGCCGCGACGATCGTGCCATTCTTGAGCGTTTGCTGATCGTGAATGGGCCGCATGAGAACAATGTCGCCGCTATCGATCAATGCACCAATCATGCTGTCGCCACGCACCCGGAGCGCATAATCTCCTAGCCTAATCGCAGAGCTAGAGAAATCTAGCTGTTCTTCTGTATCTGTGAACGATTCAACGACTGAACCTGCGGCGATCGCCCCTAGGATAGGAATGCCTTGGGGTTTGAGAATGCGAATGGTGCGCGCCCGACCTTCTGTCCAGTCGATGTAACCCTTCGTTCGGAGATGATCCAGACGACTTTGGATGGGAGCAGGCGATCGCAAATTCATCGCTCTCATCATCTGCCGAATGGAGGGAGAGTGCTGGTTGAGCTTGATGTACTCAATCAACCAGTCATAGAGCTGTTGCTGGACTTCTGTGAGGGGTTCCATAGAACATGTGTCAACCTAAATGATGGAGGACGAAAAGAGTGAAAGGTCTTAAAAATAAATCATAGATCACTTCAGAACGTTTGTACCACCAAAACACGGGTACTGTCTAGTCTTTTTCTAAAATTCGTAGCAAATTGAGTCATTAGCCTCAAAATGCCGCTTCGTGAAATGTCAAGGGTGTCAATTTGTAGAATCCAATCAGCCTGGGCGCGAGGCCAAGCCTCCTAGATGACCTAGACCGATCGAAAATCAGCAGCGCTGAGTTGAGCGACCCTAACGTTCTGCAATGTGGCTAATTCCAAATCCCCCAACTGGATTGTCGTATTTCGTCCTTGCTGCACCAGATCGAGCCGTGAGAACTGAAGAGAACCAGGCAACTGCAATCGATCGCTGCCGTTGCGAAAATCTTGGACGATCGCCAGTCCTTGCCGATCGAGTTCAAACCAATCTTTTCCCTGGCCGCCATGCAACCGATTGCTGCCCCTAGCGCCCCAGAGGCGATCGTCACCGTCGCCCCCTCGCAAGTGATCATTTCCGTCTTGACCCATGAGGCGATCGTTGCCTTGCCCACCTTCTAGGCGATCGCGTCCCTGACCTCCCAGCAGAGTATCGCTACCCTGATCTCCCACCAAATAGTCGTTGCCATTGCCGCCGTTAAGGAAATCGCGACCTGCCCCGCCCAGCAGAGCATCCAGCCCCCCTGCGCCGCTCAAGCGATCGTTGCCTGCCTGCCCAGAGATATTTTCTGAGACTTGAGTGCCCTGAATCCGATCAGGGTTAGCGCTGCCACTCAGTTCAGCAATAAACGATCGCAGCACAGCCGCATCTGCCTGGGCAAACCCAGCCCCGCTAAAGTTGCCTGCCGTATCCATAGGCAAGGCCGTTGCCTGGAGCGCAGCCAAGACCTGCGCCGAGGTGAGGCTGCGGCGACCTCCCGCACGTTGCAGCATCAGCGCCGCCACAGCCGCCAGATGGGGAGCTGCGGCTGAGGTACCCGCAAAAGAGCTGAAGTCGAAGAAAGGGTTGTCACTCTCAACGGTTGTGGAAACGCGATTAGGGCCGACAAGATCCGGTTTTTGCCGCACCTCCGAGGTTGCCAAGCGATTGCCCTGGGCATCGAACAAAATAGGCGTACCGCCGATGCTCGAAAAAGATTCTAGGAGAGGTATGGTGCCGCCAAAGGCAGGAGTGGTGGTGTAGGCAGCCGCGCCAACGGCGATCGCTTCTTTGGCATTGGGGTGTCCGACGATCGTTGGGCCACCTACCGCCTCAGCCGTATCGTTTACGTACTGATAGATGATCTCGCTATCGTTGCCTGCAAAGCTTGACCATTGGAACAACCCTGGCACGGGGCTGGTTTCATTCACCCGGCGGGCGATTACCAAATAGACCGTTTTTTCGGAAGCGGTGGCATAGCTCATGGCTTGCAGAGGCGCGTCGGCTCTGGGAGCAGAAGCGATAGAGTCGGTTAATACCCCTCCTATGTCAGGCAATTGAGCGCTGCTGACCAAAAATAGTTCTAGGTCATTGGCCACCTTTCCCACGGCCTGATCCCAGCCCAAAATTAAGTAGATGCTAGGCAGGTTGCCATAGAGAATTTCGCCAGAGGTTGCCTGGGGAATCTGAATATCCTGAAACAGATCGACCCCTGCACCTGCATCAAAGTCATGCGCTTCGTAGGTCGTGCCGCGATAGGTAAAGGTAGAACCGGAGCGAAACTGGCTTTGATAAGCGCGATTGCCTGTATTGCCTGCCGCCGAAAAATAGATGACGCCCTGTTGGGTGGCTCTCGTCACCGCCTGAGCCGCAACACCATCCTGAAAAAACGGGGCAGCCGCAAAGCCAATATCGTCCACAATAATGTCGGCTCCGGCTTGCGTCAGAGCGGCGATCGCATCAGCCAGACCTTCTTCGCTGCCGCCCACGGTGTGAAACAGCAGCTCTGCACCTGGAGCCACATCATGAATGATTTGCAGCATGGCGCGCCCCTCATCGGACTGTACGCCAAAGGTATCTTGCAAGACGCGCACGGGCTGGCTGTAGCCTTTTGGGTTTCTGCGCCCTGGCAAATCACCTGCCGACACATTCTCTGCCGCGCCACCTTGAGCGTTGTAGCTATCAGAAATAACGCCGATTTTGATGCCTGTGCCGTCTAGATTAAACAGCTCACGCGCCACATTTGCTTGCAGGGCGCGATCGCCTTCACTAGTGACCTGTCCGACCATACTGCTGATACCCTAAAATCCAGATTTCATTATCCAGGTAGGTGACGCAAAAGATCTGTCATTTGTTTGGGCAAGGGGTGCATCTCGTCGTTAGAGGAGCAGATATTTTGAGTGATGAGAGAGGGGAATAGTGGGAGTGTGAACAGCGGGCAAGATTAGGCTACATCACCGCAATGCATTCGTCTTTTTGTTTGATTTAGAAAAAAGTGAAAGGGCGATCGACTGTTTGAAGTCCCGCTTCACAATTAAGATTTCCTATAAAGTCTGAATATTTTTAATTAAATTCAATCAAATCAATCAATTCAATCATCCACACAAACACGATTTCAAACACCCTTATGTCATTATCTGAATACATTAAAGCTTTAATCGTTCATATCCTCTCATTTGGGCGTAAAAATATGAGCTATTTACATTCCCTTTTAGATGCAGAACTCTCTGCTGAAGAGGCAGATCTGCTTTTATGCTATTACATCAATGACTCTACCAATCTTCAAATTATTCGAGTCATTAATGATGCGAAACAGCTAATTGAGCGGGTAGCCTTTCAAGGAGAACGCATTTTATTTAGAGCAATGCCCAAGTCCCATTTAGAAGTGTGTACAGTTCTAGCGGAGGGTACAAGATTAAGCACGATCGACTGTAAATCATTGCAGGTTAATAAGCCCGTTTTACAGGATCGCCTAGCTGAACTCTTTAAGTAAGGCGCGCTTAGAAAAGGACTCTAGGAAGAATGGGGCTGAAATAGCCTCAGACTTCCATCGTTCTACTAGTATGGAAACAGCAGTTAATCCTCTTCTGCGGGTGAGGGGCGATTGTTGAGTCAATTTCCGCGAGCCTATCCTCCATCCAACCGCCTGAATGCTCTATCTCAAAGACCTGGTTTACCACCCTGCCGTCACCCATGCCGCCATTCTCAAGTCTATTAGCTTAGAACTTGCGCCCCAGCAGCTCGGACTCATCGTTGGGCCAAGCGGCTCTGGGAAAAGTACTCTCCTCGAAGTTCTAGCGGGGCTGGCGCAGCAGACGGCAGGCAAAATTCTTTGGCGAGATCAAGAGCTTACCCCCGACTCTTTACAGCAGTTAGCAGGGCTGGTGTTTCAGTTTCCTGAGCGACATTTCTGTGGGCATACGATCCTAGAAGAGCTGCGGCTAGGGCATCCAGAGCTGGGCAAAGAAAAGATTGAGAGCGCTCTTAAGTCTGTCGGGTTGGGACACCTGCCCCTGAGTACGGCTCCGCGATCGCTCAGCGGTGGGCAGCAGCGCCGTTTGGCCTTGGCAGTGCAGTTGATTAGACAACCTTTTCTGCTGCTGCTAGATGAACCGACCGCAGGGTTAGATTGGTCGATGCGCAAGCAGGTGATCAGCCTGCTAACTGAACTCAAAAAAGAGTGGAGCCTACTGGTGGTGTCGCATGAACCCGGTGAGATGGTGGCTATTGCCGATCGCTGCTGGACACTTAACCACGGTAAGCTAACCCCAGTCGATCCAGCTTCGTTTAGCCAACAGCCTGTTCTCACGCAGACCCCGTCTTTCGGGAAGAAACGTCAAGAGTGGGCATAGTCTTTTCAACTCATCTCTCCTTCCTTGGAGAATAGTCAGGTTCCTGGGTCAGAATAGGTGATCCGGTGGTTCAGGATTGGAACAATACGCCTTTAAGCAACAGACCGCATATTTGAAACTTGATCTGAGTAAGTATGGAAGCACCTGTAGAACCCTCTGTAGAGTCCTCTGTGGAAAGCACCCCTGTAGAAAGCACCCCTATAGAAATTCCTCTAGACACGGCACTACAAGCCACTGTTGAGATACCCATCTTGCCACCGTCGCTTGAAACCTGGCAGCAAACGCTCAACTGGCAGCCCAACCCAACCCAACAGGCTCAGTTTCAACAGCTCTATCAGCTCATCCTAGAGGGCAACCGTCAGCTTAATCTCACCCGCATTACCCACCCTGAAGAATTCTGGGAAAAGCATCTCTGGGACTCCCTTCGAGGCGTTAAGGCTTGGTTAGAGCAAGACAAGGAAACGCCGAAAGATCCAGATTCGATCGCCCCAGGTTCGATCGCCCCAGAGGAAAGCGAACCAAGCGCAGGCTTCAAGGTGGTTGATATCGGCACAGGGGCTGGATTTCCAGGTTTACCGATTGCGATCGCCCGACCCGATTGGACGATAACCCTAGTAGACTCTACCCGCAAGAAAATGGCCTTTGTCGAGAGTCTGCTACCGACCCTAGCGATCGCCAATGCCGCAACTGTGACCGATCGCGTCGAGCAAATGGGGCATAGCTCTTATTACCGGGAAGTCTATGACTTAGCGCTGATTCGAGCCGTAGCCAATGGAGCCGTCTGTGCCGAATATGCCCTGCCCTTGCTCAAGTTGGGTGGCGTTGCGGTGTTGTATCGAGGGCAGTGGACAGAAGAAGAGGCGATCGTCTTGGCTGGAGCGCTAGAGAAATTGGGGGGAGAGTTAATGGCGATCGAAGCCTTTAAAACCCCGGTGAGCGAGAGTGAGCGGCATTGCCTCTATCTGAAAAAAATTGCTCCGACACCCTCTAGCCTTCCGCGCCCTGTGGGTGTGGCGGCTAAGCTGCCTCTGTAGGCAGATAGCCACAAGTGTTAGGACTGGGATATTTTTGTGGGTGCGCGCTCACAAAGATATCCCAAGAGCCATAGCTATAGCTGTACCGAGAGCCGTTCTAGCTCACCCCAAAAGGGAATCATCGACATCTGACAGAGCAGCGAAAACTGAGCATCCCCGACTTCTAAGACGACCCATCGTCCGCACTGCTGCTGACCAATATCGATCGCCAACAGCGGCAGATCAATCCGGGTGGCTGCCTCTAGCGCTACGGCAAAGATGGCTTCCTCTTCTTCGACCGTCAACCACTTGAGCGGATCATCGGCTGCCCAACTGTAGGCATAGGTGACGATCGTTTGGTGGTAGAGGTAGACCCGGAAGGCGCGCCCCAGGGGTTTTTCTAGGGGCTGATCTTGCAAAGCCACGCCTTGCAGAATGCCGCTGAGCGACTCGCCATAGCGCAAATTTGCCTGCTGACGCACCTCCGTCCATGCCTGAGCAGTCGGCGGGGTCAAGATATCTGCTGGCGTCAAGTCTTGCAGCCTGTCGTAGATTGGGTGAAACTGACGGGCGATCGCATATTGATCGGGTCGGTTGAAAAGCCGAACATTCAGGGTGAGCAGCGCTTCATAAACTGTCTTGTAGCGATCGCTCTGGGGTGGCTCTCCTAGCCAAACGCCAAACGTGGCTTCAGTCGAACAGATCGCAGCCTTCAGCTCTGATAGGCCAAAATTTGACGATAAGGTATAAACCTGAAGACCCAAAATCTGGGCAATTTGGGCGGCCATCTGAGTTGCGATCGACTCAGGAGCCTGACTCAAAACAATCATTCCTGCCCTGCCCTTGTTGCAATGAGCTCACCTGCGGTTACATTCATCTCCTGCTTAACGGTCAAGCACATGGCAATGCCTTTCTCGTAGTAGGCGGCCTCGTTGATAAACACCGGATAGACAGTAGAGGCTCCCTCATAAGCGATCGTCCTGCCCTCAAAGGTGAGGAACATGGGGTCGCCGGGGTGAAGGGGTTCATAATCTCGAAACTGAAGCTGAGGATGGATCATGGCCGCAATTTCTCCCCGATCGCTGCGGGGGTAATCTACTGTTTCAATGCCTTGATACAGCGTCAACCTGTGGCTGGGTGGAGGCAGATCGTTCCGGTTGTAGGCATCCAGATAATCAAGCAGCGCTTGAATCAACCTTTCGGTTTGCTGGAACAGATCGGCATAGAGCACCCCTTGCGCGATCGCCCCGACTTCGATCGCGCCTCCCAAAGGACAGAGCGATCGCAGAAACGGCGCATCCTGCTCTAAGCTTGCCCATCGAAACACCTTGACTTGCTGATTGAGTGCTGACAAGTAGGCAGCCCATTGCAAATTAAAGGGATGATTGTTGCTCAAAATCAGCGTCAATCCCATATTGGCAGTCGTGCTGTGCAAATCAATAATCACATCGATCGGGGGCTGATCTTGAGGCTTGAGCAAGGCATAAATATCTTTGGCTCGCTGTTCTTCGTAAGTGAGCAGCAGAGGATTCTGCAAATCTTGGTCGAGAAAGCAGCGATTGAGATCTTTTTCGGTATATCTTCTATTTGCCGCAAAAGCTCTAGGATTTCCCAAAAGCGTCAGGGTTTGAAAGCTCGATCGCTCTACGAGCTGCGGGAACTGGTCAAACTTTTTGATTAAGTAAGCGCCAGTCAACTCGTTGCCGTGAGTGCCTCCAACGATCGCGACTTTGTGAATGGGGTTCATGCTACAGCCTCGTACAGTATCTTAGAATCGCGAATTAAGTTACATCCTGGGGTGTCAGTCGGAAGGCACAAGGATTTGCAGAATGGGTAAAACCTACTCTTCGAGAAGCAGGCTACGGCATTTCAGAAAAGCGATCGCGTAACCTGTGCGAGCGTTGGGTTTTGCCTTCACTCCTCTGTATCACAGCCCGTACTGCTTGCGGTGCCGCTTGCCGTAAATCACCTTAGCCCCACAACGCGCGTCTGGGTAAGGGTTGACATCTGTTGATGATACTCATTACAAGGCTAAACCAAACTTATAACAGTTGATATACCCAGCTATTGCTGGCTCGGTGCTGTTCTAAGGCTAACTTTTTTGGATCAGCCTCCCATTTATTCAGATCAACATCCATTCAGATAAAATTTGCTGACCCCAAATGCTTTTACCACCTCCTGCAAAAATCATGGCCTGCCAAATTTTGAATTTGCCAAGAAATGCGATCGCGGTTTAAATTCTTGTGCTAGACTTGCAGCCAACATTTAGATTTAGCGTTTCTAGTTTCCGTTGCCCCCCATATATAGGGGAATAGCGTGTGATCATGGATAAATATTTGCGATCGAATCATGGGCGGCCTCAACCCTTTAACCAGGGTAATTTGGGCGGCCAAGCTGTCTCTCTGTCCATCCGCCACCGGGTCGGGAGGCTATCTGTGGCAGCGCTGCTGGGCAGCGGACTTGTGGCGGGGATGATACCGTCTGCTGGGGCTGGGACATTTTCAGATGTTCTTATTGCTCAAGAGGTGGTGGAAGGGCTGCCGCCCCCTCCGCCCGGTGGATTAGTGCCAGCTCAGCCCAATGAGGGTTCTGCCCCAAGCGGATCTAGCCCTCGCTATGTCGTTTTGGTCAATGGCGACAGCTCTCGGTTGCTGAGTCAGGTGCAGCGCATTGCCTCAGATGCAACGGTGCAAGAGTATCAAGGTCAGCGCGTGATTCAGGTGGCAATGTTTGATGACTCCGATGGCGCTGAGCGGCAGGTGCAGCTTTTGGCCTCTCGCGGCATTGGCGCAAAGATTTTGCCCCTCTCGGCTGAGTCGTCAGAGGCTAGCTTTTCTGCGCCAGGGTCATCTGCGATGTCTATGCGGTCTGTGCAGGAGCAATCGGCTCAGGTCGCGGCCTCTCCCGATTTGCCGCCTCCCGATCTACTGCCCTCCCAGCCTGTTCCCAGAGAAGTGGATTTTGGTGGACAGCCTACCCTTAACCAGTTTCCAAGTCCTCCGGCTCTTCCGGCGGATAGTCCTGCTGCCCTCAGAGAGAGCAACCCGGAAAGAGAGCGATCAAGAAGTAGTCGATCGAGCGATCGGCCAGAGCCATCTCCTGAAAGTTTTAGTAGCAGTCGCGGCTACTTTGTCGTGATTCCAGGCAAACAAAGCGAACTAGAAGCCATTGCCAATCAGGTGATTCGTTTAGGCGATGGGTTTGGCATTGCTCAACTCGTCCAGCAAACCAGCGAACCGCGAGGGCCGCATGTGCAGGTTGGGCCCTTTGGCGATCGCACTGCGGCAAACCGCTGGAACCGCTATTTTCGAGATTTCGGTATGGATTCGCGGCTATACGTCAAGCGGTAGCGATGGGTTCTAGTCGGCACTTTTTAGAATGTGTGTCTACAGATAGGGTGTCTGGGGTGTAGAGTCCCAAGCACCCTATTTTTTGGGACGGGTCATAGCCCTCGAACCGTTGCGCCAGGAGTCAGATCTGTCGATCTATTTTTCCGATCTATTTTTCCTTCAGGTGCTGCTGTGCCAATTGGGTAATGTCCAGAATGGCCGCTGCATTCATCGGCTCTAAACCTGCCTCTGAACCTGCTTCTGGTATATCGGGCATCTGAAGCCAAAGCAAATATTCAATATTGCCTGCTGGCCCCACAAGCGGCGACCAAGTTAAGCCTTTGTAGCCCCAGCCCATCGCCTGAGCTGCTTGCAGCACTTGGGCGATCGCCCCGGCCTGATCTCTGGCATCTCGCACAACGCCTTTTTTGCCCACTTTTTCTTTTCCCACCTCAAACTGAGGCTTGACCAGCAGCACGAGTTCGCGGGGCGCTTGCAGCAGATGCCATAGGGCGGGCAAAACCTTGGTCAGCGAGATAAACGACACATCCACCACGCCCAAATCTGGGTAAGGCCGATCGAGTCCGTAGAGGGTTTCAGGCTTTAAATGACGAATGTTGGTGCGTTCGCGGAGGATGACTCGCGGATCTTGGCGCAGGCTCCAGGCCACCTGTCCATAGCCGACATCAACGCCGTAGACTCTTTGGGCACCCGCCTGAAGCAGGCAGTCGGTGAAGCCCCCGGTCGATATGCCCCCATCAAGACAAACGCGATCGCCCACCTGAATTTGAAACTCTGCCAGCGCTTTTGCTAGCTTTTCACCCCCTCGTGAGACAAAGGGCGATCGCTGCTTCACCAAAATTTCAGCTGCCACATCTACTTCTGTGCCAGGTTTATCAACTAACTGTTGATTGACCCGCACTTCGCCAGCCTGAATCAAGCGCTGAGCCTGTTGACGAGACTCGCAGAGATGGCGTTCCACCAGAAGAATATCGAGGCGTTGTTTGGGCAAGGGTCGGAGGATAGTTCGCTAATTAACGGAGGGGCATAGCCCAACCCCCAGATTACTAGACTTAACCCGGCTATGAAATTTATTTTAGGAGGCACGTCTCCCAAAATAAATTTCATAGATGAAAGCATCAAGGCTATACAGCCTCTAGCAAAGACTGGGCGAGATAGCCATCCTGATTGGCGACACCGGGCAACGTAAAGAAATAGCCGCCGCCGATCGGCTTAATATACTCCTCTAGAGGTTCTCCGTTGAGGCGGTTTTGAACGCTCTCAAAGCCACGTTGCACATCCTGTTGAAAGGCGATAAACAGCAGCCCCATATCCAACTGTCCGGCCTGATCAATGCCGCGCGAGTAGTGAAACCCTTTGCGCAGAATCCGGTTGGCTTCAGTTGCGGGCGTGCGCGGATTTGCCAACCGAATATGGGCATCTAGCGGGATCTTTTGGCCTTTGGGGTCTTTAGCATAATTCGGAATATCCTCTTCATGCGAGTAGCCCAAAGGCGCGCCAGTATCTCTAGAGCGTCCCATAATTTCTTCCTGTTCATCGAGGGCGGTGCGATCCCAAAACTCGACAAACATCCGAATAATTCTCACCACTTGGTAAGAGCCACCAATCGCCCAAGGTGGCTCGCCACTCTCGCGCTGTACCCAGACCAACCGATTCATCAAACGGCTGTCTTGGGAGTTGAGATTGGCCGTGCCGTCCTTAAACCCCAGCAAATTACGAACCGTTGTGCGGCGAGGGTGAGCATCGGCATCAGGTTGCTGAAACCCTGTAATTTGCCAGCGCAGCACTACCAGCCCAGAGAGCTGTTTGAGAATGTCTCGGAGTGCGTGAATATTGGTTTCGTTGTGGTTAGCGCAGAACTGCAAGAGCAGATCGCCGTGACAAAGGGCAGCATCGAGGCGATCGTTCGGGAATTTAGGCATTTCTGTGAGATGCTTGGGGCGCAATGCCGCCAGCCCGTAGCGATCGTCAAACAGGGAGG
This sequence comes from Oscillatoriophycideae cyanobacterium NC_groundwater_1537_Pr4_S-0.65um_50_18, assembly GCA_016208305.1. Classification (GTDB taxonomy): domain Bacteria; phylum Cyanobacteriota; class Cyanobacteriia; order Elainellales; family Elainellaceae; genus Drouetiella. Next base: position 142,150 of record JACQYI010000036.1, read on the forward strand.
CTCCTGCTGAAACGGTCACGGTCAGGTTGTCAGCCGCAAAACTGGCACCCAAAATGCCTGATCCGCTCGGAGGATATCGGGGATCGAGAGGTTCTAACCTGCCGCCAGTCATCAAGTAGTTGATCCGCTGGGTCAGGGTTTGAAATAGCCCTGTGAGTTCTGCTGGCGATCGCGCTGTGACATCGAGTGCCACCACCAGCGCCGCCGCCACTTCTGGCGTGACAATGCCGGGCTGGTGAATCCCCCAAAAAGGGATTGTTCCTGCATGGTTTGCCGCAGCGTTCACGCTGGCCTGGGCACGATCGCCCTTTAGACCGAAGAAACTGATGGCTCCTGTGGTGGCGATCGCAGAAGCGCCGACTAAGAATCCTCGACGACTCAAACGCCCTAGTTGTTGTGACATGGATCGCTCACCCTTAAACACCAATGACACCGCGCAGTTGAGCCAGGTTTTCGGCCAGCCTTGCCAGATCGGCCTGCAAGATCTGCTTATCTCTCAGGGTTAATTTGTCGTAGGTCATGAACCCGCCATCTGGAAGCGAGTATTTTTCCAGCATTTGATTCACGGCGGCAAAGTCGGTATCAATCTGCTGAAGTAAGGCCGGATTGACCCGCATCACGAGAGGCCGCACGAGTTCGACAATTTTCTCAGAACCTTCTACGTTTGCCTTAAAAGACCAGAAATCCATGCGGCTGTAGCGGTCTTCCTCGCCTGTGATCTTGCCTTGCGCCACCTCTTCGATCAACTCCGAAGCGCCTCTCACCATGTCTCGTGGCTCAATTTCTAGCGAAGCCACACAGGTTTCTAGCGCAGTCAAATCCTCCATGAGTTTTTGGGCAAAGGGTTCGTATCCCTGGGTGGTGTTGTATTTGAACAGCCCCATCTCAATCCGATGAAATCCTGTAAATTCGGGATCCTCTTCACCCGTGAATTCATCGACCCGCAGATCGATCGCTCGATCAAATGCATCAAAGGATTCTGCGATCGGTTCAATACGCTCCCAGCCCAAGCGCGATGAGCCATACAGCGATTTTGCCCCGGCTGTATCTCCGGCAATCACGCGATCGGTAAACACCTTGGCATCAACCAATAGCCGATCCACTTCCTGAACAACATAGGCTTTGTAGGCTGAAACTGCCTCTTCTAGCTCGGCTGGCTGAATGGCAGGATTGAGGTTAGGCGTCAGGATAATGCCGTCTTCGCCCCCTTCACCGCCTTCACCGCCTTCACCTCCCTCGCCCCCTAACCCTTTGCGACAGGGATCAAGGGTTTGAGCAGAAGCACTTGAAATCAAATTCACTGAGACAGCCGGGGACTCCAGAGAATGAGGGCTGGATAGTTCTACTACAGGACTGGCGCTCGCGATCAGATACGTGCCAACCCCAATCCAGATTTTAGTCTTTGTATTCATAACTGACATAAGTTCTCAAAAGCACGGTGAAGGAAGCTTCCCGATAGGGGAATCGATAGTCTCAACAAAAATTGAGAATTAATCGCAAGAGTACCATAAGTCGTAGTCTGTGAAAATGCTTGATATAGGCAAATTTAGCGATCGCCTTTCTCTAAAACTTGGTCAGGCTTCTCAATTTCGCTGGCTCAGTAATGCCTATAGACCTGTGATATGGTGAGTTTATCCCTGCCCAAAAAGCTGCTTTTATTGCCAGAATTCGTTATTAACTGAGCCGGATTAATGCTTCTTTATATTGCTAATGTTTTGACGGCTGACGAATTAGACCGCCTTCATTCTCAACTCAACTCAGATGACTTTATCGACGGCAAAGCCACTGCTGGCTGGCATGCTCGTCTGGTCAAACGCAACACCCAACTCCGGAGTGATGCGCCCATCCTGCCCAAAGTACAAAGCGTGATTGAGCAAGCGCTAAAGCAGAATCCGCTGTTTCAAATGGCCGCCTTGCCCAAAACCCTCAGCCCCATCCTGTTCAGCCGCTACGAAACGGGCATGAGCTATGGCAGCCATGTGGATAATGCGTTTATGGGAGATGCTACCCGAATGCGATCGGATTTGTCGCTGACGCTGTTTTTGAGTGAGCCAACAGCCTATGCAGGCGGTGAGTTAGTGATTGAGTCTACTCAAGGGGAACAGTCGTTTAAGCTGGATGCAGGCTCAATGGTGCTTTATCCCTCTTCGACACTGCATCGGGTGGAACCTGTGGTAGAGGGTGTGCGCATGGCTGCTGTAGCTTGGGTGCAAAGCCTTGTAAAAGAAGTGACTGAGCGTGAAATTTTGTTTGACCTGGAAACAGCCCGTCAGGCGATTTTTGCTAAGCATGGCAAAACAGCAGAGTTTGATTTGCTGTCAAAAACTTATGCTAATTTACTCAGAAAGTGGGGCGACTTGTAGGACTTTGTAAGATTGCCCCTAATAAGATTGTCCCTAAAGGGTATTTGAAAAATCAGAATTGCTGCCCGAACCGCCCTCTATATCCCCCAATTCTGGGGGACTTTGAACAGAATTTAGCCATGTGCTTCGCTCACACCAGCGAACGCAAGTTCCTCAAAATTAAGGGGCAAATTGCTTATTGCTGACCCAAACATTTTAAGCGGCCGCCCAAATATGCTACATGCGTGTTACAATGTGTAGTCATAAACTTTGGAAAGTCTTTTCAGCCTGTTGCCTTTATAAATTTCCCTCAGATCCAGATAGAGAGATCTAGATAGAGCCGCATCTAATCAGCGTTGCTGTATCGGCTCAAATCCTCTAGCTGCCAAGATTTGAATACCCAAGCTTCCACAGCCGTCTTTATCGTTTATCACCGCCGTTTATCACCTCTGAGTGTCATCGTTATCTACCCCATGCCAACACCCGGCAAGGACAAAGTATCATGCAAAAACTTCTAGATATTCTGCAATATTATCGATCGTACTGGACGATTTCGATCTTAAGTATTGCGGCAAGTAGCTCTTTTGAAATTATTGATCTGGCGGTTCCTTACACGATCGGACAGCTTTTAAACGTGCTCTCAGGGCAATCCTTAGATACCTTTCTTCAGACAGGTATTGATCAAATAGCCCAAGGGATCGGTCAGACGGGCGATCGCAATTTTGAGCTGATGGTATTGCTTAGCATTATCTTTGTGGTCACGGTCGTGCGTGCGCCGCTTCAGCCTTGGCTAGGCGGCTGGTTTCACTGGGATATTTCTTTTAGAGCAAGGCGAGATCACTCTATAGAAGCCATTTCTAAAGTTCTAACGCTGCCGCTAGAGTTCTACGATGAAAATAACCCTGGACGAATTGCAGGTCGGGTGGCGCGAGGGCTGTCAAACCATACTTGGACTTATCCTGAAATTGCTGGACAAATGATCCCTAAAGGCTTTCGAGTGCTGGGAATCTTTGTGATTATTCTGCTGATTGAGTGGCGAATTGCGCTGCTTTTTCTCCTTTCCTTTGCTGTCATTCTCAGCTTCACAGTCAAGAATCTGATCCACCTGATTAAGAAAGAAGAGCGGCTGGATAAATACGAAGAAAATACTGAAAGTCATACTTCTGAAATCATCACCAATATCAAAACGGTGAAAGCCTTTGCGACAGAGGCAGATGAGCTAAAGCGACAGCAGAAGAGAATTGAACGGCAATTTAAATTTCTCAACTACCGCATTCATCTGGGGTATACCAAGCTGTTTTCCTGGCAGCGATTGGTGATTGAATCTTCAGTGTTTTCGGTGCTGGCTCTCACGCTATGGGCAACAGTGCAGGGGCAAATATCTCTAGGCCATTTTGTCACCACGCTAACCGTGTCTAGCATGGCCTATGCTGAGCTAGAGCCCATTAGCCAGCTTTCGGAAGTGTTTGCCCGTCGCTATGCCTCTATGAAAAGCCTGCATGAGTTTTTGGCGCTGCCCAGCGGCAAAGATGCAGCCAGTCTAGAGGATGCGCCTGAGGCAGTTCGCAACTATCAATTTACGGGTAAGGTGCATTTCGATCGCCTCAGTTTTGGCTATGACGAGAAGCAGCCTGTTCTGCAAGATATCAACCTGCTGATTGAACCCAATCAGACTGTGGCGTTAGTTGGGCGATCGGGTTCGGGAAAATCAACGCTGGTTAAGCTACTCTTCCGCTACTTTGACCCCCAACAGGGTGGAATCTTGATCGACGGACAGGATGTGCGATCGCTGGATGTGACGGGTTATCGTAAGCGGCTGGCGATCGTTCACCAAGAGGTGGATGTGTTCAACGGCACGCTGCTAGATAACCTCACCTATGGCAACCCTAATGTATCGATGGCAGAAATTCAGGAAGCCTGTGACATTGCCCGCGTGGATGAGTTTGTGCGGCTGCTGCCCAAGGGCTACAAGACCGTCGTGGGAGAGCGAGGCGTGCGCCTCTCAGGGGGACAGCGACAGCGATTGGGCATTGCTCGCGCTTTGCTCATGAATCCAGATGTGCTGGTATTTGACGAAGCGACTTCTAGCCTAGACTATGAGTCAGAGCGATCGATCCAGCTTGCCATGCGCAGCATCTTGGGGACACGTACCACCATTATCATCGCTCACCGTTTGAGTACTGTGCGTGAGGCCGATAAAATTGTCGTTCTTGATAGCGGTCGCATTCTTGAAGTGGGCAGCCACCATGAGTTGCTGCATCATGGCGGTATCTATAACCGCCTACATAAGCTTCAAGAAACAGGTGAGCTGTTAGTGTAATAGAACGCAGCCAGCATTAACGTAGCAAAAGAGCGATCGCTTTTCTCACGATGAAACTTCTCATCCTGTAGAGGGCGATCGCTCTTTTTACTGGGCGTTAATTAATTCATTAGCTGACTAAGCCATTAAACGGCTTAAATGCTAGCTATGCGTTTTCCCAAATCTGGCGAACCGTACCGGGAAGAAATTGAGCAATCTCTTGGATTCGCTCCGACGGTAGCTCAGCTTTAGTAGCTGAGAAAACTGCTCCTACCATATCTTCTGCCTTAACGTGAGCGGGCAGACCTGCTTCCTGCTGTACACGGAACAGGAACGTTTTATCTTCTATTTTTAGAGTAGGCCGAATGCGGCTAAGGAAATGAACCAGTGGGTTCGTGTCTTGCCAAAGATCTTCTACTTCGGTCGCTAGAGGTGTAGCCGTGTAGATGGTTTTATCGTCGTTATTTTCCACCAAGGGTGCATGTAGGTCTTCGGCAACATGATCGACTGCTTCATTGGTCATCAAGTCGCGCATCGTGCGAAAGACGACTTCTGTAATATCTCTGGCATCATACAAATCAGCGAGTTTGCCTTGAGCCATCACCTTTTCTAAAAATGAGCGATGTTGACCCGAAGGAACTTCTCTAGTATTCGTGACTTCGGTGGCATCATTTACAGAATTAGCGTTGTAAGTCTCATCTAGCATAGGTTTCTCTCATCCTTAATGTGTAAACGACAGATAATCTGCAATCGCTATAGAATTAGCTGCAAGCGATTCAGTTGTCTGTAGCATCACACAGGTTAAGAAAACTTAGCATTCCTCTAAAGTTTGAGATTTGTATAAATGGGCTTGCTCTTTTTGCTTGTTCTTTTATCTACTCTTGGCGATCGAAAATAGGATTTCTGCAGGATGAGTTAGCGCAGCGTAACCCATGCTGTCAAAGGTTTTCATCTCTTGGAAAAGCCTAATAAATGAGTCTGGATACACTGTTACAGAAAAGATCTGTCAGTCAATCAGGAGCTTTTAGGCAACCAGAGCTGTTCACTCAGTCGATACCTTGACAGCAAATAAAGATCTATCCGATTTTCAGGACTGAGTCCATCTGAAGAGAGACAAAATTTTTATTAATTACATCGAAAATGATGATGAGCGGTTCATGTAGCAGGTTTATCGATGGATTGAGGGTTTGCGATCGATTGAGTAGGTGATGGGACAAGCTTTTGGGATAGATTTTGGAATTGCAGCTGGAATTACAGGATCTTAGAGAAGAGGTCTCAGAGAAAAGTCTTAGACGGGAATCCCCCATAGGCGCTACTGCTCGAAAATGTGCTCAAGAATGATGCTCAAGAAACGATAGAACTCCAGTCTTAACCCTAATTGCTACCTGAAGCTTAGCCAAATACCCTAGATGGGAAAGGACTTTTATGCAGAGTGATTGCTTACCAGCAGTTGCGACAGTTTCGCAATGCCCAATTGCCGCTCGTTTAGCGGTACCTCTGGTGGCAAAACAGCCTTTAGAGCAATGTAGTACCTGCGTCATTATTCCAGTGCGCAACGAAGCAAAAACGATAGGGGCAACCCTAGATGCTTTGCGAACTCAAATTGATCTACAAGGATATCCTCTAGACTTCGCCACCTATGAAGTCATTGTGCTGGCCAATAATTGTACTGATGATTCGGCTGCGATCGCTCGTCAATATGCGACACGCTACCCTGAGTTTATCCTCCACGTTGTAGAAAAAGCGCTGCCTCCCTCTCAAGCCTATATTGGGTATGTTCGACAGCTTCTCATGGATGAAGCCTACTCGCGGCTAATAGGTTTAGGCCAAAATCGGGGCGTTATCGCTTCTACCGATGGTGATACTCGCGTTGCCCCGACCTGGATAGCCGAAACCCTAAAGGAAATTCATCAAGGTGCCGATGCAGTCTCTGGTCGTCTGTTGACCGATCGGTGCGATCGCGCCTCACTCGATACCTACACGCGCACCTGCTATTTGCGGGCGGTAGGCTATGGCTATCTCGGTGTAGAACTAGAGGCTTACATTGATCCTGATACTTTTGATCAGTTGCCGCGCCATCATCAGCACGGGGGTGCGAGTCTGGCTGTCACGGCTGAAATGTACGCGATCGCCGGAGGAATGCCTGCGGTTCGCACGCCTGAAGACGTTGCCTTTTATCAAGCCTTGGTGCGAGTTGGCGCTCGGTTTCGCCACAGCTTGCGAGTACAGGTCTTTACCTCGATTCGACAACAGGGACGCACAGATAACGGTATGGCAAACCAACTGCATCAGTGGAGCTTGGGTCGCCAACCTCAGCTAGTCGAGTCGGCGGCTGCCCTTGAAACTCGCCTTCAGGGGCGCAGACATCTGCGTAAATTGTGGAACGCTATGCTGAGAGGCTATCAGCCGCAAGAGCAAGAGATTAACGCGATCGCTAAGCTATTGCATATTAGCCCTCAATGGCTTAGCCATAGGCTGGCGCAGTACGATTCGTTTGCTGAGCTATTTGGGTTAATTGAGCAACGCCAAGGGCAGGAAGGGCATTGGCAAAAAGCATGGAAACCTGTAGATATTCGGCAGGCGATCGCTGATTTGCGAATTCGAGTCAATCGCTTACGCTCTAAGGACTTGTTGGGAAACTCTGGTCTTAGCTAATAGAGCGTTAACGATATGAACCACTCCTAGCCGTACATCTCGTCGTTAGGGGAGCAGATATTTTGAGTGATGAGAGAGGGGGATGATGGGAAAGCGAACAACGGCGATTGCATCATCCCATTCTCCCGCTCTTGTAACATTGAGAGGCTCCCCTAACTGCCAGATATGCCCCTCTTAGCCGCTTCGCTAATCTAGTTGTATGTGACAGAATTGCTCTGTGATTTTGCCATAAATAGCCGCTCGATCGCTTTAGGAAACGGGTTGCACTCTAGCTGCATAGGCTTAAGATCGGGACACGACTGTAGGGAGATTAGACTCTCCCCACAGCCGCTAACCTGCCATCTGGGCGAACAGAGGGCTAGCTGAGTTGATTTGCTTTATTGTAAATCATCATGCAACGCGTTGGAATAAATCTAATCTGTATTCTGCTTCTCGTTGTCCTGCAAGGTGCTGTAAGGGTTGAGGAGACAGTGACAAAAACGAGTCATGAACGTCATCACCGCTGAGGGGATAGTCACGGGCATACAAAGTCCAATGAACGAGGAGTAGATGTCCGCCCGGTTCTAAATGGTTGAGGATAAGCGTTTGAGTCTTGTGTAAATCCTCTAGAGACAGGTAATATCCCACCTCTGAAACCAGAATTAGATCAAACTGTTCTTCGGGAAACTGCTGCGGAATTTGCATGATCTCAAACCGAACTTGCGGTTGATTTTGGCACCGCTGAATAGCCTTGGCTTGGGCAATCTGAGAGACATCTACAGAGAGCAGCTTCTCGCAGCGATCGCCCAATTGATGCGTCAAAACTCCAATAGAGCCACCCATCTCAAACGCAGAGCGATACAGTGGTTTTGGGAGAGCAGCGATCGTGGCCGCATACTTTTTAGCCTCATATTCGCTCGTTTCAAACTGCCACGGATCTGGATTCTCACCGTAGATTTTTTCGAAGTAGCTGGGCGGCAAAGACTGGGATGAGGGCTGAGATGAGGAAGGGTGTGATAGAGTCATGGCTGGTTCTCCAGATAGATTTCCCAAGGGTGAGAAAAATGTTTGAGCATATCGGCGCTTAAGCGAAATCCCTGGGGATCATCGTCGATTAGTTCTGTCGTTTGAGAGCGATAGGCCGCGATCGCCTCTTGCTTCAGTTCCACCACAGTTTGAATATCGAGTCTCCAGGCATTCACCATCTCCGGGTTAAGTCCGTCACCCCTCTGGGTCAAGTCCCAGTCCCAAATGGGATACTCTAGGATTCGTAGAGCAGTCGAGATACCAGAGTGACTTTGCTGCAAAGCTGCCTGCAAAATCTGCCAGGTGGCGCGATGGTCAGCATGGGGATCTTGCCGCCAGGGCAAAAAGATGACTTGTGGCGCGATCGCCTCTAAGTAACGCCAACAGGCTAAAACTGCTTCGTCAAAGCCTGGATCTTCTGGCGTCGGCACAGCACCATCAGGCAGTCCCAAAAACTGTATGTGGCTAGCCTCAATGCCCAAGATCTGCATGGCTGACTGCGTTTCTGCTGCCCGTAGCGATCGCAGGACGGCTGCTGGATATTTATGTGAGTTAGGGTGAGACATTGCCCCATCGCTCACCACTAAAATCTGCACATTACAGCCTAGAGATTGCAGTAGGGCGATCGCTCCTCCACAGCCCAGGCATTCGTCATCGGGATGGGGAGCCACCACGAGGACAGGGCTTTGGGCAATCCGCTCAATTGAGTATAGAGGAAGCGTTTCAGGACTCGATAACACAGAACTTTCTAGGTCGGCATTTCTCAGCATGGAAGGTTAATTCTCCTGAGTCTTCCATAGACCTTCAGCCGATCGAGTTTGGTTGAGGGCATATTCACCAACGTTGGCTAAAACTGCGTCAAAATTGGGTTGCCGCAAATATAGCGTTAAGTCTCGAACAATTCGTTCTATAGGATACGGCGGCATTAAACCTCGTGTTCCGACCGATCGCTCACAGAGCTGCATCATATCCATACAAATCTGCTCAATTGCCGTTCGCATCATGTTGGCGTAGGCAATAATACGAATAGCTTCAGGCTGTTCCTCATCCGGATTGCCGCCAAATGTGGGTGCGTATTGCGCTAGCTGTGCGGCTGCTCCTTGTAGCCAGAGATTGCCACTTTCCAAGGCGATCGCCATTTGTCCTAAACGCGCTGCTTGGTAGGGGTCAGAAGTTCGCTTTAAGCCTTGCAGATACTTTCGGGTTTCATCAAACAAAGCTTCGGCACCGCCAAGCTGTACGGCAGCAAAGCGAATGGCACCTCCCGACAGCCAGGGCTGGCGATGGTAGTCATCGGGGTTGCCAATTAGCGATCGCGCCTCTAGCTCGACGCCGCTAAAGTCAACTTTGTAGCTGGCGGTTGCCTTCATGCCAGGAGGCTGCCACCAAGACGGATCGGCGCTAGTAACCACTTCATCGAGAGGCACCACACACATCTGCCATCGTCCGTCCGGCAGCGCGCCATTTACGAAAGGACGATCGACACAGCCCACACCTGAGCAGAAAGTCTTAGAGCCTTCTAGGCGATATCGTCCATCTTCTAATGGAATCAGCCGCACGCCATCAGATGCCTCTGCATTCCAAACGCCGAAAACCTTGTGGCGATCGCGAACATCGCTGGCATACCGTTCGATCTGCTCCTGTGTGCCGAAGGTTTGTACAAGCTGTAGCCCGTTGATATGACCTTCGTAGATGCGCCCAACGGCCAAATTGCCTCGTCCTATTTGCCGCAGCAATCGCAACAGGGTGTGAGTCGCTTCTGCCTCAATTCCTACACCTGCACCTCCTAAGTCCTGACGGAGTGGTACCGTGAGCAAACCCGATCGCCGCAGGTGATCAAACTCTTCTACAGGTAACATGCCTTGGTGATCGATCGCTGCCGCATGGGCAGAACAGAAGTCAGCGACTTCTGCTGCCCGCTCCAGAATTTCTTCGGGAGACAGAGGGCAAGGTTGGCTCGCGTTAAGCACTACAAACGGACGGGTGATATCAGCAATACTCACTTAATCTCTCACAGGCTCATTGTTTTATATCTGCATCAACTACTCAATTCATGAATAGTAGTATTTCTGTAAAAATCCTTTGTTGGGCGGGCTTGTCCCTGCAACAAAAAATCTTACCCTTTAGGACTACCTATTTAGGGTCAATCACTCTAAATTCAGTAGTGGAATTAGTCTTAATCATCAAACCAATTTGTCAAATACACCTCTATCTAAGAGCTGATTTAGTGAATTAGTAAAGCTTACCCCGCAAGGATTTCAGTCTCGTAGATCACTCAAGTTTGTTACTACAGCAACCTATTCTGCAACTGATATTTAAAGCTACATCGGATCGGGCGTTGAAGATAAATTCGTAGAAAGCAGAGAGGATTGTTCTCTAAAGTCATTTGCTTCAAGACTTGCGCCCCTTGCTTGAGTATCTGCTCTCAATTACAGGCTGTAGGCAGGAACATAGATCAAAGCCAAGCTTGCTGGCAAGCTTTTCAGCCATCATCTAGCCGTTCCTTCTGCCCCTGTTTCGGCTGGAGTATTACCTGACTCGATCGATAAAGTAGAGGGTTTTCCATCAGCATTGCTATAGTATCCCCATTTCCAGTTTTGAATCTCAGGCATGTCTTCACCGTATGTCGTGATGTATTGTTTGTGCTCGATCAGCTTGTTGCGAATAATTTGTTTGACGTAGGCACCCTGGTCTTTAAAGGTGGGAAGGCGATCGATCGCATCATTGGCTAAGTGAAACCGATCTAAATCATTCACGACTGTCATGTCAAACGGAGTCGTCGTCGTTCCCTCTTCTTTGTATCCCCGCACATGCAAATTACCGTGGTTTTTTCGACGATAGGTGAGTCGATGAATTAACCAGGGATAGCCGTGAAACGCAAAAATGATAGGTTTGTCGATCGTAAAAATTGAATCAAAGTCGCGATCGGATAGACCATGTGGATGTTCGCTCTGGGGCTGAAGGGTCATCAGGTCAACCACATTGACTACTCGAATCTTCATGTCTGGAAGATGACAGCGGAGGAAATCCACGGCTGCTAGAGCTTCCAAGGTGGGCACATCACCCGCACAGGCCATGACAACATCGGGTTCGCTCTGGCTGCTACTGCCTGCTGAATTGCTGCTGTCATTGCTCGCCCATTCCCAAATTCCTAGACCTGTTGTGCAGTGTTTCACCGCATCATCCATATTTAGCCACTGCAATTCCGGCTGTTTACCTGCCACGATCACATTTACATACTGGCGACTGCGTAGACAGTGATCTGCAACCGAAAGCAGCGTATTGGCATCGGGGGGTAGATAGACACGAACAACCTTAGCTTTTTTGTTGGTTACGACATCTAGAAAACCCGGATCTTGATGGCTAAATCCATTGTGATCCTGTCGCCACACATGGGAAGTCAGCAGATAGTTGAGAGAAGCGATCGATCTGCGCCAGGGAATGTCAATGCAGCTTTCTAACCACTTTGCATGTTGGTTAAACATGGAATCAACAATGTGAATAAAGGCTTCATAGCAAGAAAAGAAACCGTGACGACCTGTGAGCAGATAGCCCTCTAGCCAACCTTGACACATATGTTCACTCAGCACTTCCATAACGCGACCGTCGAATGCAATGTGGTCGTCGGTTGGCAAGATTTCGGCTGTAGAAACGCGATTGGTGACTTCTAAAACTGCATTGAGGCGATTTGAATTGTTCTCATCAGGACTCATAACACGGAAGTTGCGGCTATCTAGATTGAGCTGCATCACATCTCGCAGAAACTGCCCTAGAATGCGGGTAGATTCTGCCATCTCGGTTCCAGGTGCAGAAACATCAAAACCGTAGCTCCGAAAATCTGGTAGTTTCAAATCTTTGAGCAACAAGCCCCCATTCGCATGAGGATTGGCACCCATCCGCCGATCGCCTTTGGGCGCAAGCTCTGCCAGTTCTGGTATCAGCCTGCCGCTTTCATCAAACAGGGTGTCGGGCTGATAACTTTTCATCCAGTTTTCTAACAGCTTCACATGCTCTGGATTGCTTGCCATTTCTGCAAGGGGCACCTGATGCGATCGCCAAGAGTCTTCTGTTGGCTTGCCATCAACTTCTTTTGGCCCTGTCCAGCCTTTGGGCGATCGCAGAATAATCATCGGAAAGGGCTGACGATCATGATTGCCAGGAGTGCGGGCTTGCTGCTGAATGGATTGAATCTCGGCAATCACGGTGTCCAAGGTTTTTGCCATCAGCGCATGCATCGTTTCTGGATCAGACCCTTCAACAAAATAGGGCTTGTACCCGTAACCTACGAATAGGCTCTCTAGCTCATGCTGAGGCAAACGAGCCAGGACGGTCGGGTTAGCGATTTTGTAGCCATTCAGGTGCAAAATGGGCAACACGGCTCCATCCCGTGCGGAATTCAGAAACTTATTAGAATGCCAGCTAGTGGCTAAAGGCCCTGTCTCAGCTTCTCCATCACCAACGACGCAGGCAACAATCAGGTCAGGATTATCAAAAGCTGCCCCATAGGCATGAACCAGCGCATAGCCCAATTCTCCTCCTTCGTGAATTGAACCTGGAGTCTCAGGAGCGGCATGGCTTGGAATGCCTCCTGGGAAAGAGAACTGTCTGAATAATTGCGCTATTCCTTCTGCATCCTGAGAAATACTGGGATAAAGTTCGCTGTAGGTACCCTCTAAATAGGTATTGGCAACCATTCCAGGCCCACCATGTCCAGGGCCAGCAATGTAAATCATGTTCAAGTCTTGCGCTTTGATCACGCGGTTGAGATGAGCATAGATAAAGTTTAGACCAGGTGTCGTGCCCCAATGCCCCAACAGCCTAGGCTTGATATGCGCCAAGCTCAGAGGCTCTCGCAAGAGTGGATTTGCCAGTAGATAAATTTGCCCCACTGAAAGATAGTTTGCGGCACACCAGTAGGCATGGAGCTTACGCAGGTCGTCAGTAGATACATCCCGCTGGGCAGAAACTGTAGTAGTCATCAGCTTTTCTCCTGAGAACTCAATTTTTCAGACACTGAATCGATTCTTGAGCTATCATCAATCCTTCCTCAACGGGAATCACATAAACATGCAAATGAGAGTCTTCGGTGGTAATACATCCTTCTCGATCGATTATCTTTTGATTGCGATCGCCATCCAGCTTTAAACCGCACCACTCAAATCCTGCGAACTTTCCCTCTGATGACTTCGGCATCCATTGGGGCAGCGACAGTGCAGCGATCGCCTCCCTGCGCCCTCGATGCCCGATTAGTTGCTGGGCAAAGAGCCAGTCCTAGGCTCGGTAGATAGCTGCTTCGTGATCTTGAACCTGATAAGCAGCATTTCGTTCAATTTGAACAACCTCAAACTTGAGTGAAGCACTGCCCGCATTAGAAACCAGAACATTACATGACTTTAGTGAGCTGGATTTTGAGCATGAGGCTTGCGGCTTAACTCATGCCAGCTTTTCTCTTCGACATGAACTTCGTAATACTCTGCTGCCTTCTGGATATTGGTAAAAGCGAGATCACGCTCTTGATCAGAAACATCCTGCACTTGATCAAATCGTGCCAAAGCATTCTTGACATGGGAAGCATCAGTCAAGGGTTCTTTTCGCTGCTTCGGAAAAGCAAACGCTGTATCCGGCAGATGCTTTCGATCTTTCGTAGAGAGTTCTCCCTGCTGGGTGTGAGGCTGCCAAGTTGATTGCATCTTCACTTGCATCTCCTGATAGTAGATAGTAAGGATTTTTAGCGTTGCTGATCTTTCGAGATATTGAAGCCGCTTAAGAAACTCCTCCATCATGCTTAATTTTCGGGGAATGCAACTCTACCGATCGTTAGAACTTTAGATTCGATTGCAGCAATCTTTGCTCAAGTTGAGCAAGGCTCATTTCCTGCTGCTCTGAAGCCCCCAAACATCGTAGATTTAGCGTTTGGCTATTGGCTTCCTGCTCACCCACAATTGCAATCAAGGGAATTCTACGCTTGGAGAGCGCCCGGATTTTTTTGCTGATCGTGCCATCCTCGTTGTAAAGCTCTGCCCGAATCTGCAATTGCCGGAGTCGAGAGAAAATTGCTTTAGCCCAAATAGAGGCTTTATCAGAAATAGAGGCGATCGCAATTTGTGTAGGAGCCACCCAAACGGGGAGAATGCCGCGATGGTGCTCTAATAAGATACCAATCCAGCGCTCTAGCGATCCTAAAACGGCTTGGTGCAGCATAACCGGGCGCTCCAAGTCTCCCTGCTCATTGACAAAGGCTAGATCAAAGACTTGCGGAAGATTAAAATCAATCTGAAACGTACCACATTGCCACGATCGCCCCCATTGATCTTGCAAACTAATTTCAAGTTTGGGGCCATAAAAGGCTCCTTCATTCGGTGCCAACTGGTAACTGTGACCCAAAGATTGAACTGCCGCAATCAACAATGACTCAGCCCGATCCCACAGGTGATCAGACCCAAGCCGTTGCTGCGGTCTGAGGGAAATTTGGAGAGAAAACTGCTCATAGCCAAAGGCTTTGTAAATCTGCTGCACCATCTTGAGGAAGTTGCCAATTTCACCCTGCACATCCGACTCGCGACAAAAGATATGGGCATCATCCTGGACAAACTGTCGCAGTCGCATACAGCCCGATAACGTGCCAGAAAGCTCATTGCGATGGCAAATGCCAAACTCCATCAATCGCATCGGATGCTCTCGATAGCTGCGCTTGTGGGATTGATAAATGGCAATATGAGCAGGGCAAGACATTGGCTTCAGCGCATAGTCAGGGCGGATCACTGCCGATTCATCATCTGCCGCAGCATTGTCTGCCTTAGCTACACTGCCAACCACAAACATCCCCTGACGAAACTTTTCCCAATGCCCTGAGCGCTCCCACAGCGATCGACTGAGAGCAATGGGCGATCGCACTTCTTCAAAGTCATGGGCTTGATAAACATGCCGCATCAAATTCTCAACGCTGTGAAACAGGCGTAATCCCTGAGGGTGCCAAAACACCATTCCTGGACTATGTTCCTCAAAATGGAACAAATCCATATCCCTCGCAAATTCACGATGATCTGCCATTTGACTTCTCCTAATGTCTCAATAGTGGGTAATAAGAAATCTCTAAGTCAGCTTTTAAGAGTCGAATAAGTTGCCACATCAATCTATCGCCACGTCTCCTTTAGCGTGACAAATAGTGATATTCCAGCAGTCTCTTTAGGGACTAGCGCACGAAGATAGCGGCGGTCATAGCAGTTGTAATCGCAGGAGTAGTTTTCATGATCGATAACATAGTAAGCAGCATGGCACCTAGCCCGAATCTTTCAGCCTGAATTTGACCTAAATTTGACCTAAAAAAGTGCCCCCCAGCGCTTGTCTGGAGGGCAACTCAAGTTGTAAGACTGGTTTCAGCGCAACCCCTTACGACCCTCCGGGATGGATGGTAGTGGTGGTCGTGGTAGTGAGGGCGATCGCGACTTTCATAAACAGAAATATTGTGTTTTGATATATCTTCTTTAACTCAGTTTCTGAGGGATTGTCAAGTATCCGAAAAGATAAACTAAAAGACTAATAGGTTTAAATAGCGCATTTAACTAACAAATTTAACAACAATAAGCTAGCCCAAAATATCCTTTATTAATCTCTAATTCAAGTAAATTAGGCTGTAGGATTTCAGGGTTATGGTTGACTGACAGATCTTTTCTATAGGTTAGGCAGAACAACGTAAAACCCTAACAATAGCAGGATTTGTTGGGTGACGCTGACGCCAATCCAACCTAGGCAAGAATAAGGGTTTCAAGAGTTTTGTCAGTCAATCAGGTTCTAGACATAGTGTTGATTTTTTTGAAACACTACCGGATTTCAGATCAGGCTAATCCAAAGATCGTCTTAAAGTTGTTACGTAGACCTAGAGAATGTTTGAAAAGTGTTAAAAGTTCTGCATTCGCCCCTCACCCCCCCAATTCTGAGGAACTTTCAAGCCCATTTTTGTTCAAAGTCCTCCAGAATTAGAGGGATTCAGGAGGCTATCCGAGTCGCAATCGGCACTTTTCCAACCTCCTCTTAAAGAGTTGATACATCCGTAGGTTCGCGATTCCTGTTTTGAAGAAGCTTGTGTCAAGATAGAGTGGAAAATAGTCTCATAAAGCCTTGAGCGCTATGAAAAGCAATCTGCATCCTGTTCAGAGGATTAATGATTGCAGCCTGGCTGAAGCAGAAGTTTCCCATCTCAACCAGCGGTTGCACTATCTCATTCAGGTCATTCAGCAGCTTACGGCTGCCCGTGATCTAGATGCCATTATGGCTGCTGTCCGAACAGGGGCGCGTCAGTTGACAGGTGCCGATGGTGCAACCTTTGTCCTGCGGGACGGAGAGCTATGTCACTATGCGGATGAAGACGCTATTAGCCCTCTCTGGAAAGGAGGACGCTTCCCAATGAGCGCCTGCATTAGTGGTTGGGTCATGCTAAATCAGCAATCTGTCGTCATCGAAGATATCTATGCTGATTCCCGTATTCCTGCTGACGCCTATCGCCCTACATTCGTTAAAAGTTTGGCAATGGTTCCTATCCGGACTCGCGATCCCTTAGGGGCGATCGGTAATTACTGGGCAACGCCCCATGTCCCCTCCTCTGAGGAAATGAAATTACTTCAGACTCTAGCCGATGCTGCCGCTGTCGCGCTAGAAAACCTTTATCTTTATGAGGAACAAGAGCAAAGAATTCAAGAACGCACAGCTCAACTTCAGAAAGCACTTGACTTTGAAGCATTGCTCAAGCGGATTACAGACAGGGTGCGCGATAGCTTCGATGAACGCCAGATTTTGGCGACTGTCGTGCAAGAAGTTTTTCAGGGACTAGCTTTGAGCCATTGCAAAACCACGCTTTATGATCTAGAGCAGGCCACCTGTTACGAGTATCAGGATTCTGTTTTAACAGTGACTCGTGGGAGTGCTGGAGCAATGGCCGAGTTTCCGGCGCTACAGTTTCACCGTTCACAAGCTGAAGCCTTTCAATTTTGCTGCCTACCCCAGCCCGCCTTGTCTACGATTCCTGCGGTGCTCTTGGTTTGCCCAATTGTCGATGATCAGAGCCTACTGGGCAATATTCGACTCCAGCGAGCCTCAACCAATCCGTTTTTAGATCTCGAAGTTCGCTTGGTGCAACAAGTCGCAAATCAATGTGCGATCGCTCTGCGGCAGGCACGGCTACATGAAGCTGTGCAGGCTCAGGTTACTGAACTAGAACGGTTGAATCAGCTCAAAGATGATTTTCTCAGCACGGTTTCTCACGAACTGAGAACGCCAATGACCAATATCAAAATGGCAGTGCAAATGCTAAAAGCCCGGTTGGGTGCAATAGATCTGAAGCCGCAGTCAGAGCTGAGTACAGATGTGATTTTGAGTCAGGTCAATTTTTCCAAAGTCATGGACTATGTGCAAATCCTGAGTCACGAATGCCAGCGAGAAACAAATCTGATTAATGATCTGCTAGACCTCACTCTCCTTGAGGCAGAAACAACGCCAGGTATGCTGCAAGATGTGGTACTGCAAGAGTGGATTCCTCAAATTGCTGAGTCTTTTAGAGAGCGTATCCAGCAGCGACAACAAATATTACAGATTCAGATTCCAGATCAGGTACCCAGCTTGAGAACAAACCTGACGGTTTTGGAGCGAATTCTAACGGAACTTTTACAGAACGCCTGTAAGTACACACCTGCTGGGGAAACTATCACCGTGTCTGCCCTGATCTGTAAGACAAAACAGGCAAACGTTGCCTTGCCCCTGTCACCTCCCGCTTTTATGCTGGTCGTCAGTAATTCGGGTGTGGAAATCTCAGATAGCGATCGCACCTGTATTTTTGATAAGTTTTACCGCATTCCCAACAGCGATCCCTGGAAGAATGGAGGAACAGGCTTAGGGCTGGCCTTGGTTAAGCGATTGGTAGAACAGCTATCGGGTTCAATCGAGGTATGCAGTTGCGATAATGTTGTCTGTTTTACGGTGAAATTGCCTCCTTTGGGATGAGCGATACTGACAGAGGTGCTTGTTCTGGCTATGAGATTTATTTTGAGAAGAAGTACCCTTAAAGGGAATATCATAAATCCTCTCTCAGCAATAGAATGAAGCTGTCGCAGAGCCAAAACTTTAAAGAAATCTTTTTGGGTACCTCCCATATTTTCAGATTTATTGAGCTTTAGTACGAGCATCTCGCCTAGCCCGCAGGTGAGGCTTTGTCAAAACGCAAGCAAGATGCCCGCATTACCCATCTTTTTGCAGCAACGTTCGTGACGCTGCACCTCTCCGAAAGAACATGTCAATACCGATCCTCAAGCAGTAAGGACAAATCTAATGGCAGCGCTGAAAAAATGTTTGTTATTTGCCATCTCTTTATGCTTCTGTTTAACGTTGTTGTCTAAAACCGCTTATGCGCTCATTTCTTTGGATGATCGATTTGTTCCAAGGGAAGCTTGTGAGGCAGTGTCGTCCATCAGACAGGGAATCAACCCAGGGAATATTCGACTGACCCCTCAACAGGCTTACCCAGTCATTGGAAAGAACCGAGAGAACGCTTCCCATTACTTACTGAGAATTGCAGAAGCTGAACCGCCAACGCGCTGGGTACCTGTGCAGTGTGGAGAACTTTTAGATTCTTCTGCTCCTGTAAATCCAGAGAACTTAGATTACTTACTGGCTCTAAGCTGGCAGCCCTCTTTTTGTGAAACGAAGCCCGATAAACCAGAGTGCCAGAGCCAAACAGCGCAGAGGTTTGATGCGACCCATCTGGTGTTACATGGCTTATGGCCTCAGCCAAAACAAAATATTTATTGCAATGTCAGTCCTGAACTGAAACGTCTTGATCAAGAAAATCGATGGTCAGAGCTGCCGCCCATAGACTTATCTGAAGAAACAAGCACTGCATTGGCTGATAAAATGCCGGGATTTGCTTCAAATCTGCATCTGCATGAATGGTATAAGCATGGAACTTGCTATAGCGATTCACCAGAGGAATATTATCAAGAGTCGATCGCCCTGTTGGATCGAGTGAATAACTCCCCCATTCAAAATCTATTTGCTAGTAACATTGGCAATTTTCTATCCTCGACTGAAATTCGCGATCGGTTTGATCAAGCCTTCAATCCAGGAGCAGGAAGCAAAGTTCAAGTGCAGTGTAAAAGAGATATCAACGAAGATCGCAATAATATGGTGGTCGAGCTACAGATTAACCTTAAAGGCGATATTCAGAGCGATACATCAATGGCAGAACTCTTGGAAGCGGGTCAAACGGTTGCGGCTGGTTGCTCTCTAGGAGAAATCGATCCAGCAGGTTTTGATTAATCACGGTAGTCCTCAAAAGGTAATGATCTGGAGCTGGACAGTATGCGCATTGCTGCATTCAACGTTGAAAACTTGTTCTCCCGTGTCCGCGCGATGAATCTCGAAGATTGGGAAGCGGGAAAGCCCATCCTCACCGAGTACAGCCGCCTGAATAATCTGCTGCTGGAACCTGAGTACGCCCCTGCCACCCAGGCCGAAATTCTTGAATCTCTCGATCGGTTAGGTTTGCTGAAGAGTGATACCTCTCAATATGCCATCTTGCGGCAGAATCATGGGGCACTTTTGAAAAGACCCCGAAACGCTTCACCCGAAGTTGTTGCCACAGGTCGCGGAGATTGGATTGGCTGGGTAGAACTCAAAACTGAGTCTGTCAATGAAATAGCCATGAAGATGACAGCGCGTGTGATTCAAGATGTTAATGCAGATATCCTGGCCGTGGTTGAAGCCGAGAATCGAATTGCTCTAGAACACTTCAATGATCAGCTTCTAAAGCCGATCGCGGCTGATTATAGAGAGACTATGCTGATTGACGGCAATGATGAACGGGGAATTGACGTTGGTATCCTGACAAAGCCGGGATTCCAAATTGAGTCAATGGTGAGCCACATTAATGACATGCAGAAGGGAGACACGCAGAAGGATGAGCCTATCTTTAGCCGCGACTGCCCAGAGTTTACGATTCGGGTTGGTGAATTGCGTGTACTCGTCATGGTCAATCACTTCAAGAGTAAGGGGTTTGGCTCCCAGGCATCGTCGAATGCAAAACGCCAGTTGCAGGCGCAGCGAGTCAGAGAAATCTACGACCAACGCAGAAGTGAAGGGATAGAGTTAATCGTTATCACTGGAGATTTGAATGACACGCCAGCGAGCAAGCCTCTAGCCCCACTGCTTGCAGATGGCTCAGATCTTCGCGACATTAGCACGCACTCCGCCTTCTTAAGCGATGGCCGACCAGGGACTTATGGCAATGGCACAGCGTCGCAAAAAATCGACTATTTACTTCTCTCTCCAGCACTGTATGCCCGCGTTAAAGGAGGAGGTGTTTTCCGGAAGGGCGTGTGGGGAGGGAAGAACGGCACTCTTTTCCCTCACTATGCCGAAATGACCCAAGCCATTCATGCCGCATCGGATCACGCTGCGATTTGGGCAGACATCGAGCTATAGCGATGCTGAGCCAGACATTCCTATCCTCAGACACCAGGCTGCCAAGTCACTTCCGGTTCACCTAAATGCCCTTTAACAGTCCACCCGTGACATTCATTGCAGTGCCGCTAATCCAATCTCCCGACTCTGCCAATAAATAGCTGACGGCATGGGCAACAGGTGCTGGCCCTACAATGCCCAGTGGAAACTGCTGCTGATACAAATCTTTCTCTGCCTGGGTCATATGAATATCGGTGCCCGTACCAATCATGCCGGGAAGGATGCAGTTGACTAAAATACCGTGAGCCTCTAGCTGAGTTGCCAAACTGCTGGTCATGCCAATTAGCCCTGCTTTGGCCGCAGAATAGGCAGGCGTATGCTGTGGAAAAGCCTGTCGAGCAGATACAGAACTAATGGTGACAATTTTGCCTCGACGCTGCGCCATCATGTGGGGCAGTACAGCTTGAATCATCCACCATTGCCCATTTAGATTTACCTCAATGACATTGCGCCATTCCGTCTCGCTAATTTCCCAGGCTAACCCTGCTGGCGCATCCAAGCCAGCCACATTGACTAGGGCATCAATGCGACCGAAATCTTTCAGAATGGTCTGAATCAGAGACTTCACAAGCTCAACATTGGCAATATCGACAAAGTAAGCGCGAGCATTGCCCCCGGATTCAGACAGACTCTGCTGCACTGCCTTGACCTTCTCAGCTTGAATATCTGCTAACGCTAGGGTTGCCCCCTGCTTTGCCAGATGACGAGCAATGCATTCTCCAATCCCCTGAGCTGCCCCTGTCACAATGACGACTTGATTTGCGATCGCGTTCATAAGAAAGCCTAAAACCATTAACCTACCAGGAGTATACCTGAATCACTTTTCTGATCCTCAGGCAGTGCTATCAAGTCACCGTAGGACTATAACGCTCTGGGTGCAGTAGCGGTCAGAGAGGGGAAATAGCATCGGGTTACGCCCGACTCTCACTTTCCTCTCTCCCAAACCCATAACCAGACGGGCTAAGGTGTAAGCATAGCTGCTTCATTTCCCCCGCTAATGCCTCCTTCAGACCCCACTCGCACTGCCGCTATTCTTGCTGCCAATGCCCGATCGCTTCAGATCTTAGAGCGATCGCTAGGGCTAAACCTGGGGCAATTCTCACTCATTTTGGTGCGCTGCAACTACAGTCGGCTGCGGCAAATGATTTTGGCAGATCTCCAGACCACTTCCCCCCTGGCTATGCGAGAGCTGCGGCTGTCTCCCCATACTTCCAGCCTCCATAAAGCGATTCAGGGGCTAGAAGGCGATCGTCCTCAAGTACTGATGGTGACAGGGTTAGAGTCTGTGGGACATTTGGAGTCGCTGTTGGCCGGGGCAAACCTGGTACGCGATGAATTTCGTAAAAACTTCCCCTTGACGCTGGTGCTGTGGACAACCGATCAGGTATTTCAAACCCTCACGGAAGTCGCCCAAGATTTCAGAAGCTTTGCGGCTGGATCGATCGCCTTCAAATTCCCAGTTGATCAGCTAATTTACTCGCTGCGGCAGCATGCCGATCAGCTGTTTGAAACCTTGCTGTATGCTGGGGGTGATCGCTTTTTGCCCAACAGCGCCCTGCATCTAGATATCGCATCACCGCTGCGAACAGAGCTAGAGTTTGCCGTACAAGACATCCACAGCAGCGGTCAAGAGCTTGATCCTGAGCTACAAGCCAGCATTGACTTTTTGCGCGGGCGAGATGCCCAGTCACGCCTAGAAATGGATCGCGCCAAGATCTTCTATGAGCGCAGTTTGGCCTTCTGGACAAGTCAAGAGTCAGCGCAGAAATTGGCGCAGGAATCTGTACAGGAATCTGCCCAGGAATCCGCGCAGCCGAGCGATCGCCCTTCTGCCGCCCACTACCGTGAACGTAAAGCCTGCCTGCTGTTTCATTTGGGCTGCTGGTGGCGACGACATGCGCGCATGCGCCGCGCCGAATACCCTGCGGCCTTACTCAAGGCCAAACAATACTTCCAGGATTGCCTAGCTATCTTTCGGGAAGATGGCAGGCAAGAGCTGATTGCGCGATTTATCACCACCCTGGGGCAAACGCTGCAAAAGCTAGAAGACTGGCAGGCGCTAGAGGCGATCGCCCAGGAAGGGTTAAGTCTGCACCAGCAATATGATGATCCGCTGCGGTTGGCTCAAGATTACGGCTTTTTGGCAGAGGTGGCGCTGGCGCGATCGCAGCGATCGTCTGCACAGGACTTGCCCCTGGCAGAAGCCGACTGGAGAGAAGCGAAAACCTATGCAGAACAGGCGCTAGAAATTCTCGATCGGGCAGAGCAAAACTTAGGAAGAACCTTGACCCAACCGCAGATGGCTAAGGCAGTTGGGCAAGATTCACAGGAAGGAATTCACAAAACTTTATCAAAACCAGAAAATCAAGATGTATTGAATAATACGGGTGCAGGTTCTGGGGGCGGTCTTGGCGCGAGTGCTCCTTGGGAAGAAGACAGTTTGGCCTTGGCAGAGGCAGTGCATCGCGGCTGGTATTTGCTGCTGCTGTCGCGATCGCTCGCTAGATTGGGAGAGCGATCGGCGGCGATCGGGCATCTAGAGGCCGCCCGCCGAGATACCCGTCCCCAGGCCGATCCGACGCTCTATATTCATATTCTGCAAGCCCTTCAGTCGCTTTACTTTGCCCAAGCGCGCTACTTGGCAGCCTTTCGCATGAAACAACAGCAGCGCATCGTCAAACAGCAGTATGGCTTTACGGCTTTTGTGGGGGCCAGTCGGCTAGAGCCGCTGCAAATTGCCAATCAGGGCGAGCTATCTCCTTCGGTAGCCGAAGCGGTGGTAATTCAAGAAATTGCGGCTTCGGGTCGGCAGCAAGATGTGACTCGGCTGGTGGCGCGAGTCAGCCTGCCCAGAGACAAGCTCACCGTGATTCATGGGGCTTCAGGCGTAGGCAAAAGCTCGATTCTGGCTGTAGGCTTGATTCCGGCGCTCCGGCAAAAGCAGACGATTGAAGCGCGACAAATCTTGCCTGTTCTGGTGTCGGTGTATAACGGTTGGGTGGTCAGCCTAGAGCGAGAAATGACCCGCGAGTTAGAGGCGCTGGGCGAAACGCCCCTCAATTCACCAAGTTTTTCGCGGGTGGCCGATCCCCCCTCGTTGATCCGGCAACTCCAGCAAAACTCCGATCGCAATCTCTATACAGTTCTGATTTTTGATCAGTTTGAGGAGTTCTTTTTTGCCTATCCCGAAGTGCGGCAGCGCCTATCATTCTATTTGTTTCTCAAAGACTGCCTCAATATTCCCTATGTCAAAGTTATCCTGTCGCTGCGAGAAGATTATCTGCACTATTTGCTAGAGATCGATCGCGTTGCTGATCTAGAGGTGATTAACCACGATATCCTCAGCAAGCAGATCCGCTATCCTCTAGGCGATTTTACCCCCAAAGATGCCCGCACTGTCATTCGCAGCCTCACTGCCCGATCGCAGTTTTCTTTAGAGGAATCCCTCGTCACACGCCTGGTGAGCGACCTAGCCGGATCGCTGGGAGGCGTCCGACCCATCGAGCTGCAAGTGGTAGGGGCACAGCTTCAGGATGAGAATATTACCACTCTAGCGGAGTATCAAAAGCTCGGAAATTTTCCTAAAGAGACTCTAGTTGAGCGATCGCTAGAGGGGGTGATTCGAGACTGCGGCGCACCTAATGAAGCAATTGCAAAAGTGATTCTATTTTTGCTGACCACCAAAGAAGAAACTCGACCGCTCAAAACTCAAACGGAACTCACGGAAGAACTGACGCTGGCAAAAATCTCCCACACGCGAGAACAGCTTGAGCTAGTGTTAGAAATTTTGGTGGGTTCAGGGCTGGTGCTCAAAATTCCTGAAGATCCAGAACCGCTGCACCAGCTTGTCCATGACTATTTGGTGCGGTTTATTCGCAACCCGCAAGAATCGGATTCTGATCTGCGGGTACAGCTCACTGCGGCTCAAGCCGAGATGGCGTCCGTGCAGGCGCAGCGCGATCGCTTTGCCGCCGCCAATCGCGACCTAGACGAAGCCAACCAAAGGCTCGATCAAACCAATCAAGACCTGGGCAAAGCCAATCAGGAGTTAGATCAGACGCGGCAACAGGAAAGACGCATCCGCAACCGCACAGCAGTATCAGCAGCAGCCTTGCTGATCATTGCTACCGTTATATCGACGGTGCTCGTCCGCGATGCTGAACAGGATGCACTGCTGGCCCAGCAAAAGCTAGAGGATGCCAGCCGGGAGACAGAAATTGCCGAGCGAGGCAAACAGCAGGCAGAGCGGCAAGCGCAAGAGGCCAGCGATCGGCTCAAAACAGCCAATCTTCAGCGCCGGACTGCCCAAACAGAGGTAGACCGCGCCCAACGAGAGCTGAGTGCTGCCCAAGCCAACCTCAAGCAGCTCCAGCAGGGAACCGCCCAAGCCAGCGCTGCCCGCCAGCAGGCCGAGGCGCGGGTCAAAACCGCCGAAATTAAACTCAGCCAAGCCGAGGCTGCCCTCTATCAGGCCAATGCGGCGGTTCGAGTGGCGCAGGCCGAGCAGCAGCAGGCACGGGTGGCGCAGCAGGAAGCCCTAGAAGGCACCCGACTGGAAAGAGCGGGCACAGCAGCGCTACAGCAGTTTCAGTTTTCTCAGGCAGAGGCGTTGGTAGCAGCCGTTAAAGCAGGCAAAGCCCTGAAGGCGATCGTTCAACCCGGTTCTGCCGTAAGCCGTCCGCTCGATCAATATCCGGCAGTTAGCCCGCTGCTGGCCTTGCAGACCATTGCCGACAACATCCGCGAACAGGTGCAGGTGGGGGGCGATCAGGGCAGAATTCAGGCGGTACAGTTTAGCCCCAAAGGCGATCGCTTTATCACTGCCGGAGCCAACGGCAGCCTTCGCCTCTGGGATTTGCAGGGCAATCCTCTAGGGAAACCCATCACCGCCGATGCCAGTGGCCTGCGGGATGCGCGCTTTAGCCCCAATGGGCAGGCTGTCGTCACCTTGGGCAGCAGCGGCAGCGTTCGCCTCTGGGATTTGCAGGGCACCCTAAAACCGCTCAATTCTCCCCCAGTTACCAGCTTTCAATTGAGCGCCGACAACCAGATCGTTACGGCAGATATCGACAACACCCTCCGCATCTGGAGCTTGCAGGGTGAGGCGATCGCCTCGCTACCCCAACCGGAAGGCATTGTCAGTCTGCAACTCAGCCCCGATCGCCAACATCTGGCTATTTTGGGAGACAGTGGCGCAGTCAAGCTGATCGATTTGCAAAGCCAGGAAGTCGAAATCCTTGCCAACTTAGGGGCGACGAACGGCAGCCTCCAGTTCAGCCCTAACGGACGCTACTTGGCTCTGAGTAACGGCAAAGCCACCGTTTCGCTGTGGAATCTGCAAACGCGCCAGGTTGCCCAAATTGGCGGGCAAATGGGCAACTTGCTCAGCCTTCAGTTCAGCCCTGACAGCCAGTATTTGGCCACAGCCGGAGAAGAAGGGACGCTGCGGTTGTGGGAAGTGGGCGATCGCTTCTGGCGTGCCGAGCCGTTCATCCAGCTTGTCGGGCGGGGTAGCGAATTTGCCGTTTTTCAGGGGCATCGGGGCACCATTCGCGGCATGCAGTTTAGCCCCGACGGTCAGATGATCATGACCCGCAGTGACGACAACACGCTGCGGCTGTGGGATCTGCGCGGCAACCCGATCGCCCTCCTGCGCGGACATCGCGGCAAAATCGAGGCTATGCAGTTTAGCCCCAACGGTCAGACGCTATTGACAGGTGGAGCCGATGGCACCGCTCGTCTGTGGAATCTGCGTGGCAACCCGATCGCTGAATTGCCTGATCAGCAGGGTGACTACCGCGATCGCATGAGCCTGCACTTTAGCCCCACGAGTGAGCAGTTGATTACAGGCGGCAAAGACGGCATCACCCGCCTCTGGTCTTTGCAGGGCAATCTTCAACGGGAGCTGAGCGATCGCCTCAGAGACATTCAAGACCTTCAGATCAGCGCCAACGGACAAAAGCTGGCAGTGCTGGCTTACGGAACCTTGGGCACAACCATTCGCATCTGGGACGCGCAAGGCAACCTGCTGCACAAGTATCCTGAGCCGCAAACCAACCAGTTTAACCAAGACAATCTGCATGACTTGCGCCTGAGTCCAGAGGGGCAAGTCGTAGCGGTGCTAGGCGATCAGACGACCCCAAACGGCAATCCTGCCCAAGACATCGTCCGGCTTTGGAACTTACAAACCAATCGGGTCAGAGCTTTGTCTCAGACGGGCATCCTGAGCTTGCAATTTAGTCCAGACGGCCAGCAGTTAGCGACAGGCGGCACCAACGGAACGCTCAACCTCTGGGATCGACAGGGTAATTTGATCCGATCGCTCTCAGGCAGCACAAGTGGAATTCTAGCCCTCCAGTTCAGTCCTGAGGGTCAGCGGTTAGCCACCGGAGAAGCTGATGGGGCGGTGCGACTGTGGGAGTTGCAAAACGGGCAGGGCGATCGCACTACCACCTTTACAGGACATCGCGGCAACGTGCTGGCGGTACAGTTCAGCCCTGACGGTCAGCGGCTGGCGACGGGTGGAGCCGACGGCACCGCCCGCCTGTGGAACCTGCAAGGAAGTCAACTAGCCGAATTTCGCGGCCATCAGGGCAGCATTCTCAGCCTGCAATTTCGAGCCGACGGACAACGCCTCGCCACCCGCAGCGAAGACGGCACCACCCGCCTCTGGAGCCTGCAAGGACAGCAGATCGCCCAATACGACGGCTACCAATCTGCTCTTAGTCCAAACTGGCAGCAGATCGCCACTGTAGGCAAAGCCCCCTCCAAAATAGAGAACGATCGCCTCAGCCGCGTTCGCCTTTGGCAAATCAACGACCTTAACGGTCTGCTGACGCGAAGCTGCAACTGGTTAAAACCCTACCTTGCCCACGCCCCCGATTTAGACGAAAGCGATCGGCGGATCTGCGATCCAGAGCTTTGAGTCACGATCCGGGTAATAACGCTATTCATCATCATTATTTAGATGATTGCACGAGACGAGTAAGACCCATATCAAAAATCTGTTTACTCTCTACCCAAAGATAGTAGAAAAGCTCTTCCCTTTGTCAGAAAATTCTGTTTGGTATGGCGATCGCGATCATGCTCAGAAAACTTTTGAACGTCAACGCATCACAAGTTCTCTTATCTTGATTCTCTTGATCGTATTTATACTCGGCAACCTAAAAGTCAATTAACAGCAGAGAAGCTTCATATGATCGTTAACTTAATTGAGAATGGTTGGGAAGTCATTTATCATCGTGCCCATGCTTTGCTAGCAGCTCAGCTTGGCGGACATTGGCGCAAAAAAGATTCTCCTGAGCGTCTTTATGAAACGCTGGCTGCCATCTCTCACCATGATGATCTGGCGCAAGAATGGCAAGGCAACCAACTCACGCCAACAGGCGCACCCCTAGACTTTAGACTCAGCTCTAGCGACTCCTTTGATGCGCTGGAGGAGTTAGTGGAAAACGCTCATTATCGAGGACGTTGGGTGACTTTGCTTACGTCCAAACATGTTTGTTTTCTGACTCAAGACAAGCAAGGCCAATCTCCTGAATGGGATCAGTTCTTGAAGAGACAAATGGAACTTCAGCAAGATTATCGCCAGCAGTTGGGGATTAGTGAAGAAGATGCAGAACGCGCTTATCAGTTTATGCAATGGTGCGATCGCTTCTCTTTAATTCTGGCGCAACGAGAAATTCCTGAGGACGGACGTTCTCTAGAAATTACGAGCGGCATTGATGGTCAGCGGTATGATGTGCGTGAGTTAGAGGATGGTCATCTTACGGTAGAACCCTGGCCGTTTGAAGATGAAAAATTTACCGTTAATATCGAAGCTTGCTATCTGTCAGAATTGAAATATGAGAGCAGTGAAGCGCTGATTGCAGCCATGCAACAGGCTCCCATTCAGGTGCTGGAGTGGACATTTACCCAAGTGCCTAGCCAAGAGGTGACTGAAAAAGAAAGCGTCATGGCTGGACGGGTGTAAATCCCAGATATAGCCGTCACTTTCAGACAGAGAATCATGGATTCAATTAAGCCCAACCGTTTTTTGGAAGCGCAGCACTTCTAAAAAACTATGCCAGGTTCAGGAGATCGCAAAGTTCTCCAGCTTTTAGGGTTTTGTGGCGCGCCACAAAACCCCGATTTGAGATCCTTAAAATATTGGGTGCTGCTGATTGCAGGACAAATCGGTCTGGAATGTTTTTGGGGCGATGCTGTTTCGGGTCGCCTGAGCAGGCAGCGCTTCTCCCTGCTGTCGGGCAAAAGCGCTATGGGGCAAAACCCGGCGCACTTCCTCAACGGTGGTTAGCCCTTGGGTAATTTTGGCGATCGCCGCCATCAAAAACGAATCATACTGAATTTCATGCAGATAGCGACGCAGTTGGGTAACGGTGCCTTCGTAAATAATTTCTCGCACCCGGTCATCAATATTCAGCAGCTCAATCACGGCCTCTCTGCCCGAATAGCCTGACTGAAAACAGTGGGCACAGCCTTTACCTTTGCGCCAGCCGTGAGGGTTTGCCTCTTCTCGTTTCAAGCCCAAAAGTTTGAGGTCAGAAAGCGTTGGCAGGTAGGGTTCAGCACAGTGGGTGCAAACTTTGCGCACTAAGCGCTGAGCCACAATACCCAGCAGCGCATCGCTAACCAATCCTGGATCAGGGCCAATGTCTTTGAGGCGAGGAATCACGCCGATCGCATCATTGGTATGTAGCGTCGTCAATACCAGGTGTCCGGTGAGGGCGGCTCTTACTGCCGTTTCTGCCGTTTCACTATCGCGAATTTCACCCACCATAATGATGTCGGGATCTTGGCGCAAGATCGCTCGCAACCCTGCTGCAAAAGTCATGCCAGCCAGCTCATGCACCTGGGTTTGGGTAATACCGGGCAGGACATATTCCACCGGATCTTCAACCGTAACGATGTTGACGGCATCTGTGGCGATCGTCTGGAGGCTGGTGTAGAGGGTGCTGGTTTTACCCGAACCCGTCGGCCCTGTAAAGATGATCATGCCCTGAGGTTCGCGCAGCCAGCCTTCATAAATTTCGCGGGTGCGATCGGAAAAACCTAAGTCCTGTACGGTACTAAAGGTATTTTGCTGACGCAGCAGCCGCAGCACCGCTTTTTCTCCCGCTTCGCCTTTATGAGCTGCAATGCAAGGAATCATGCTCACCCGCATATCCAAGCCTTGCTCTGCCTGATCGGTCATGTAGCGTTCGCTAATTCTGCCGTCTTGAGGGCGACGGCTTTCGGCAATATCCATGTCGCACATGACTTTGAGCGAGACAATCACCCGACGACTAATCTCGGATGGCAGCGTGGTGACATGGCGCAAAATACCATCAATTCGGAAGCGAACCCGCAGTCCGTCAGGTGCAGGAGCCAGATGAATGTCGCTGGCGCGGTTTCGCAGAGCGCTAGAAATTAAGGCCTTGATCCGTTCAATTTGGTTATCTACCTGCGACAGATAGAGTTCTGCCATTTCGGTGATGTCTTCTTGCTCTTGCTCGCCCGTCAGCGGATTGACATGCACTGAGGCATTCAGACGCTTGGTATCGAGACTTTGCAGCCGACTCCATTGGCGATAGCTTTTCTCAGCGATCGCAATCACCCGAATATCGGTGCGGAGCTGAGCGCTGAGCTGCTGCACAATGCCATCCGGAAGCGCCATCGGGCTACCCACATAGAAGCAGTTTTGCCAGAGCAGCAGCGGCATTACAGGCGGCAGAGCATAGCGATCGCCCAACATGCGCCAAAACCGAGAAGACAGCTCGCGATCGAGCAAATCGAGCCGAACATTGCCTTCGACATCCACTAACAGGTCAAGCGCCTGCTCACAAGTAATCTGCTGCTGCTTGAGCTGCTGCCAGGCAGTGAAAAGAATGGCTTGCATGAGTTTTGTAGAAAGACGAAGGAGTTATTGAGCAGCCTGACAAGGACGACCTTGTTGATCGATCGCGACGCAAACTTCGCCGTTGTTGGTGTTGGAATATCGCATTAGACCTGGAGGAAGGCTGCGGTTGGTTTGGCTCACGGTAATTTGGCGGTTGGGCAGGCTGGTATTTCTGCCGCACAGGCTGTTGAGATTCAGCGTGGTGCCTTCAGAGGTTTGCATATAACAGACTAAACTGTCATCGACAAACTGCGCTGTCGGCTGTATCACTTGAGGCAAGGTTTCACCCCAGGCAGCGCCTGTCACGCTAACTATACCCGCCATAGAGCCAGCTATAGAGAAGGTCAGGGCGCTTGAGAAAAGAGCGATCGTTTTCATGGATTTCATCATCATTAACCTATAACTTGCATTAATGCCTTCGCAGAGATCCCGCAACCGATGAGGGTGATTCCCACGGCGCTAAGAATCGGCAGTGCTCTGATAGAACGACTAGTGGAACGGCTGAACGTAGGTAGTTTCTGGAACAATTGCTTGGCGTAGACCAAGGCCAACCCTAAACCTGTCAGAACCCCTGCCAGCCCTAAACTGAAGGTCAACACCATTAATAACCCCAGAGTGACATTACCCAGGGCGATCGAGCTTAGCAGCAACACAAGCGCGGCCGGACAGGGAACAAGTCCGCCAGAGATACCTAGCGCCAGCAAGCTTCGCCAAGTCATGGGGCTGCCGTCCGTTTCGGGAAGATGTGTGTGGTGATGTCCGTGATGGGTGTGAGTGGGTGGGTGGGTGGGTGGGCGAGTGTGAATGGGTGGGTGAGTGGGTGGGTGATTATGGGTGTGAGTGTGGGGCGGGTGGTTATGATCAGGCTCGTGATGGTGATGCGTACCTAAGCTGTGATGAGATTCAGGATGAGGATGAATATGAGCAGCATGGGCATGTGCGAGAACTGGAAGTGCAGAAGCTGGGTGACTCTGATTGATCCTTATGCGATCGCCTTTTTTCTTCATCCGATCGCGTAGTAAATTAATGCCAATCGCAACCACCATCAAGCCTGAAATTAAACTGAGCCAGGGATAGATCTGTTCAGGCAAAATATACTGTGCTGCAAACAGTGTAATCAATCCTAGGACAAACACACCGATCGTGTGGGTAATGGTTGTGGTCAAAGCTAGGAAAATAGCGTGGCGTGGTGTCGCTCTCGTCCCGACCAAATAGGCTCCCACCATCGTTTTGCCATGTCCTGGCGTTAGGGAATGCATTGCACCCCAGACCAAAGCTCCGGCGATCGCGATCCACAGTCCTCTTTGGGCAAAATCTGGCAGGCCAGAGGCAGTAGCGTAGGTTTGCTGCGTGGGGGTAAAAATAAAGGATTTAAGCTGTTTACCTTGCAAAATAGTGGCAAGACAGCTCGAAGTTGAAATGCCTGGCAGAAACAAGTTGTAGTGAATTTGCAAGGTCTGGATTGGCTGCTGCCAAGAATAGTCTAGCAGCACTGTGCTGTGGGTGTCGGGCGCAATTTTGCTAGAAAGCGGTATGTTCACTTGCTCTACAGATTGCACCTTGAGGGTTGCAGCTTCAGCTCCGTTGGTGAACCGAATTTTTTCACCCAAAAAGGCTTGCAGTTTAGCCGCATGGGTCTGCACTTCTGCAGGCGAAAGTTGACCATTGCGATCGCTATCAGCAAAAGCAACAAGACCTGTCGGAAAGGTCAGAGTCATCTGAGCATCGGTCGCGTTTATCCTCACTTCTGCTGCGGCCAAATCTGCCCAATGGGCTTGGCTAGGCGGTGCTGTAAAGAGTCCAATCAGCAAGATGCTTAACAGTACCAACAGGCTAAAAAAGCCAGTTCTGCGACTTGATCTGTAAAACCATCGATTCATAGATTACCCTCCTAGTCCTGCGGCCAAATTCCGCGCGTTCTGGCTCGCTATGCCAAATTGCGGATCAATTTCTAGTGCCTTTTGAGCCTGGGTTTGTGCTTGTGCGGTGTTGCCAAGCGCCTTGTTAATTTCAGCAGCGCGGTCATAGAGGTTGGCATCGCGAATGCCTGTGGCGATCGCTTCCTGAATGACCTGCTGCGCCTGTTGCAGCTTGCCATTGGCCGAGAGTGCCCAAGCATAGGTACTCAACGTTTCGGCATCGCGGCGAATCTTAACCTCAGCCTCCATCAAAGGCAGTGCTGCGGCAATGTCCTGTGGATTGCCGCGTTCTAGCAGAAGCCGAGCCAAATCGCGCCGATGCCCGAAGGCTGCCGCTTCTTCTGTTCCCGTTGTCTGCCGGAGTAAAGATTCGGCTTGTGACCAGAGGGTTTGAGCCTGGGTGTCGTTGCCTTGCAGCCGTTGGATACGGGCTTGTCCGCGCAAGATTAGCGAATCGAAGACTCTCGGCGTGCCTCTAGAGGTTGCCATGATATCGGCATAGTGGCGATCGGCTGCCCCATAGTCTCCCTGCCGGATTTTGAGCTGCGCCAGATTGAGGAGCGCGATCGGCAATCCGGGCTGGATGCGGAGGGCTTCGCGGTACAGCGCTTCGGCTTGGGCTAAGTCGCCTCGCTCATAGTAAAACCGACCTAGCAGCGTGCGGGTACGCGCTGAGCCAGTTAGCTCTCCAGGTTCCTCATTGGCGATCGCATCCTGAAAACTTTGCAAGGCTTCTGCATCTTTGCCCTGAGCCGTTTTAACCAGTGCCCGCAGGGTCAGAGAGCTAACGCTAGGCAGGATGTCAACCCATTGATCAACAGCCTGACTCGCAATCTCTAACCTGCCCATTGCTAGATTAGAAGTGACTTGAATACCAATGGCCTCTTTGTTCCCTGGCTCTTGTGCCGCCAGCTTTAGCGCACCCGTAAAGTCATGTTTAGATTCGGCCACTCGTGCCAACAGCATCAGCGCATCAGAGTTGCCAAAGGGTAAACTCGATAGCGATCGCTGAGCCGATTGTTCTGCCAACAAATACCAATTGCCTTCGCCTGTGATCCTAGCCATCTGAAGATAGGCAGTAGCTAGCGAAGACTGACTCAAAACGCTAGTTGAATCTTGGCGTAATCGCTCTTGATGCAGCGCAATTTCTTGTTCAATCCGCGCGATCGGATTTTCCATCCGTTCAGCAGACTCAAAATAGCGATAGCGATAAGGTACGGCTGGCTGATGCCAAAAACGGCTGGTCGCAGCCTCTAGACTCGACTGAAAATTAGATTGCGTTGCCACCAAAACGGTGGAGGCGATCGGTAGTCCTAGCAGCAAGGTGAGCCAAAAGGAACTAAGACGATGAGGAAGAATAAGCTGCTTCATACATATGTTTAGATCAATGATTTAGATCAATGATTTGCATCCATGATCAGAATGCGAATGAACTCAAAGGGGGTGTAGGGGCGTTGTCCCCACGCAGGGGTTCCACCCCTGCACCCGTTCATCACTTGTGAAGGATCGCTATATGAAATTTATTTTGAGAGGCGCGCGCCTCTCAAAATAAATTTCATAGCCGGATTGAGCCAGCCTTTTAGCTGAATAGCAGACGCTAGTTCGGCGTGGCTAGATAGGGGAAGTTGCTCAGCACAGGCTGATGACCCTGTCCGGGGTTGCCGGGAGTCCCTGCGTAGGAGACGTTGTCTGTGGTCACTGCACCGTTACTCAAGAGCGACAGCGCTACATCGATCACATCATCCTCCAGCTTTCGGCCTCGGATGGGCGCGCCTAGACTATTGAGCGCATTGGCAAACCCGCTTGCCCCCGTGGTGTCAAACCGCATGACATCGGGCAGCAGAGCCTTCAGCAATGCGGCGGTGCGAGCATCACTATTGCCCAAAGCCTTCAACGTGCCTTTGGCTTCCGTGATGACTCTGCCCACAGCCCCGGTCGTGACTCGCGTGGGCTGCGCTCGGTTATAAGCTGCCAAATTGGTTTGGGTCAGGATCAGCGCTTCGTTAATACCGGGACGGCCAAACTGCTCCATTTGCTCAAATCTCCCAGTTCTGGCATTGGGAATCGCGATCGTAGTCCAGGCATCAAAGGTGGTTGCTTGGGTACCGCTTTGCAGCAGTCTCCGAGGGATGCGCACCACGATCGAGTTGACGTTGTAGTCTTTCGTAAAATCTTGAGCGGTTTCTGGAGTGCGGAATCCAACGCTAGGCCCTAATCCAGCTAAACCCGCTCGTACCCGGAAGAACTGATCAACGTCAAAAAAGAAGGGATCTTCTCGCAGTCCAGCAAAGATGTCGAGCGTGACACCATTGACCTTTACCGAGTTGACGATAGGAGAACCAGCAGAAGTAATAGGTGTGGTGAGAATTCCTCTCCCAGCCGTGGTTTGAGAGATTGTGCGGGACTTGTTGCCCTCAATCACCGTTATGCTCAACCGCTGCTGAAAGTTTCTATTGGGTTGAGAAAAGGTAAAGCGCAACGTGATGTTGGGATTGCCCGTAGGAATCGCATCATTGTTGCTGACTCGGGACAGTTTGAGATCGTACTGAGCTTGGTTACTGAAAAAATACTGCTGACGCGCCAGCGATCGCGGATTGGTATTGATCGCAAAAATCAGATCGTCCGCTTTAGCATTTGGGTTCTGATCGATTTCTCGAAAGGCATACAGATCCGTCAAACTTAGGGCACGACTGCGCGTATCAATGTCCCCATCATCGTGATCAGAGGCTTGAATCACAGGAGGTTTAACGGCAGTTGCTGTCACGCCCAAAGCGACCAATGCCACTGCTAGAGCAGAAGCAGTGAGGCCCAGCTTCATCCCACGCTTGGGGGCTTGCGCTCTCTGGAATAGAGAATGCCATAGGGCGATCGGAATATTACGTTTCGGCTGAGTCGCCATCTCGGTTGTCTCCTTCAGACTGAAGATTGCGATTCATCCATTCTCGATAGATGCACAAAAGCCAACTCAGCAGCTAGCTTAGCTGGTGAAACCAAGGGTTCTCTCCGCTGGTGGATAGCCAATGGGTTACTCAGTGATTTCTAGGAGATGAATGAATGCTGTCGTAGAAACATACGAGAATCCCCCCTAGTCGGATTGCAGTAATTTGAGTATTGGGTGGGTGAGCAGATGGGAAACCAATAGCGTTACTAGAACGCCACACGCTGGAAATGGTAGACGGGTAGATGGGCGAATGGAAAACTTTCATCCACCCGTCTACCCATCCACCCGCCAACTAGGGTTGTGTGGCGCACTCCGCACATCACACAGTTCAGCTTTTGGAAAATAAAAGAAATTTTCGTGCAGAAGAAACAAAGGCTAACCGCATAGCCACACGACAGCTCGATCACTCTGCAAAGGTGGCTACACCCTCAACTGAATATCGTCAGCAATGACTTTGTGGGCGAAACTCTGCATTTCCCCCGCAAAAAACCATCTGAAGCAGGATCAGAAGACGGTAGAGTCTGCTGAGTGATCCCATAGCGTCCAGCGATACTGGCCTCAGGATGTTTCTTGAACCGCTGAGCTAGGAATAAACATTCTCTGCGGAACTAGAGTCATTCTGGCGCGAGTTCTCAACCGCTTGCACAGCCTTAACTCTCTACCTTGGCGATTCCAGTACACTTGGTCAAAAACCTGATGCAGGATAAATAAGCCTCTACCGCAGTCGTCAAGCTCGTCAATGGTGTGACGATTTTCATCTGGGTTAACACCACAAGAGCAGCCTGGAGCAAATCCAACGCCTTGGTCAGTGATGATCCACCAGTATTGATTTTCATGGGAAAAGAACTCAACCGCGATCGTCTTGCCGGGATCTAGGTTGTTGCCATGCTTGACTGCATTAACAAGTGCCTCTTGCAGTCCAAGGCGAAGGTCAGGCTGTAGACCAGCTGGCACATCAGCCAATAACAGATCCAAAACAGGGCACAAATGAAGAGTGGAGGCAAAACTGACAGTGCCCCACTTGCGACCTACCGGACGCAGTGAGATAGCAATCACTCAGACAACCTCAGAGCTTTAGACTGAATCATCAACAGATCAAAACGCAGCATCGCTAAAGACCTTATGAAACCCTTTATGAAACCGTAGAGCGATCGTTCACATCCACCTAAACTTCTGTCCGTATCAGCGAGAAGCGGTCTAAATAAGGCAATGGCAGACTAGACCTTAAGCAAAATCTTGGGCGAACCTGATGGCACTGCGCGGGTAACTAAAACTTTGACTAAACTACATACAATCATAGCATGTTCGAACTGATCGTCCATTTGTATGGATATGAAAGTGTATTTGCGCCACTGGCATGTTGCGCTGTGGCATTGAGGAGCGCTACACAAATCCCTAAATAATTACTATTTCGATATAAAGATCAGGCATTGTTTAGTCTAATTGTGAATTTTTCTTGGAAGGGCATGAAGCGCTCTTTTCAAAAACCCTATGCACAAAGTAAGCAACATTGTAAATCGCTGAGCGTAAATTGCTGAGATGTTCGGTGTAGTCTAAAAGACCTCTGGCGTGAAGTATTTCGTAGCGATTCACGCCTTCAACAAAGCGTTCATATCATAAAGATCTAAGCCTCACCTCAGAGCGTTCAAAGTTATTCGAGCAGCTTGATGCGAGCCTTTTTAAGCGCTGACTTCAAAATCAACTGTTCCAGAACTGGGTTGGGCGATCGCTGTGGTGTCTACCGCTCTAAATACATCGGAAATCTATAGATATCGACTTCTGTACGGCCGTATTACGTACCGTATAGATATGTTTTTTTAGTGAAATTTCAGTGAAAGTAGGTAGAAGTACTGGATTTCTCCAGTGGAAAATGCAAGTCTAGTACTCACAGGCTACAGACTCATAAAGATCAACGAGCTTGTGCTGTAGGCAGGGCTGCAAGAGTTCAACAGATTGACTTAAGTAGATTGCACTTAAGTAGAGTGACTGAGGCAGATTAAGTTAAATGGTAGGTTTGACAAGTGGTCTTTACTGACCTTGTGAAGGAGAGTCCGAATGGGCAACGTTAAAATACTGAACGCATCTATCGATAATCTTTCAATGATGGAGCTGCTAGAGAATCTCAAGCAAGGAGTTGTTTACACCCCTAATGTTGACCACCTTGTTAAGTTGCAAGCCGATCGTGAGTTCTTTAAAGCTTACAACATGGCTGATTTCAAAGTTTGCGATAGCAAAGTTCTATTTTATGTTTCTAAGCTACTAGGCTGTCCTATCAAAGAAAAAATTTCGGGTTCCGACTTATTCCCAGCTTTTTATTGCTACCACAAAAACAACGAAGCGATTAAGATTTTCCTTTTGGGCGCACGCGAGGGTGTAGCGGCAGAAGCCCAAAAAAGGATTAATGCCCAAATGGGGCGTCAAATGATTGTTGGTGCCCATTCTCCTTCGTTTGGATTTGAAAAGAACGAAGCGGAATGTCAGAGCCTGATTGAGAAAGTTAATGCATCAGGCGCGACGGTTTTAGCCGTTGGTGTGGGTGCCCCTAAGCAGGAAAAATTTATCCACAAGTATAGAGATGCTTTCAAACATGTGGATATCTTTTTGGCGATCGGTGCAACGATCGACTTTGAAGCTGGAAATGTTGCCCGCGCACCCAAATGGATTAGCGAGTTAGGTCTAGAGTGGCTCTATCGTCTCATCTCAGAACCCCGTCGTCTTTGGAAGCGCTACTTGGTTGAGGGGCCTAAGTTCTTCTGGTTTGTTTTAATGCAGGCTTTGCATCTATACACTGACCCTTTCGCGAGTGATGATGATGAACCAGGCAACGGCAGCTACAAAAGCATGGCCGAAATTATAGACGCTTAAGTCTGGGGTTCGAGTCTAGAGTTCGAGTCTGGAACTTAAGTCTAGAACTGAGAAGATTTCTGCAAAAAATTGCCCGCATTATGCGGGCAACCTGAGCGAAAAGCTCACACTACAGTTTTGAAATAGAGAAATTTCTAGAATTCTCCTTAGAGATTGTCTCCTAAGCCCTGAATTGCCCTAGCGCAGCTCAGGGCTTTTGCTTTTCGATTTCAGTGTTTTGGTTTCAGCGTTTCGATTAATCGGCTCTCAAGCGTTAAGGCGCTTTCGCAGGCGTACAAGATACACCTCAAAAACGCCCTAATATTTAATGGTTTTTGCTGAAGAGAGAAGTTAGCGGAAATTGTCTAGATCAGATGGAGCGCCTGCTCCGGTTGCATCCAGAAATAGATTTCGAGCTGCATCGGTCTGGTAAATACAGTCAATCTTGGGCTTATTCTCAGCATTGTCCAAATTGCCCGTAAAGCCAAAGGTATTCATCCGATTCTTACATTCGTTGGCTTCTTGAGAAGTGATGAGATTCTTGCCTTGCAAGACGCCCCAGTTGCTACTGCGAATCACGCATCCCGGCTGCATCCGAGGCTGGGAAATATAGGCATTAAAGGGGCTAAAGGTCATAAAAGCGCGAATATCTACCGTGATAGCGCTGGCACCGTACTGAAGACAAATCTCAGGGCTAGGTGCTTTTTGGTCAATGTCGTAGCGAGTTGTGATCGTCCCCTGCCCGGTGGTGGAAATCGTACTGAACGAGGTGCCAATAAATACACCCACAACAAAGACTGCTATCAGGATGGCGATCGTAGCAGAATTGAGGATTGAAGCTGGCTTGTTGGGGATGGGATCTCGGTCTGGCATACGTTCCGGCGATCGATCTGAATATCGGGACTCTCGGGGTGGCACTCTCGGTCTACGGGTCATAAGCGTTGATGATGATAAATACCTTGCAGCTATCCCTAAACATTCTATCTCAGCGAATTGGCAGATCCCAATTCAGATAGGGAGGAGCTGGGCTGCAAAAAACAAACGACAAGTTTCAGGAAATCCGAGAGGATTTTTTGTATTGTGAGATACAAAACTGTCGAAATTAGAGGATTGCTGTAGGCAAAACTCAAGATTAATGAGGCACAGCAGCCCCAAGCCGTGTCAAACCAGTGTCAAAATGAATGCAGGTCTTCTCTGCAATTTTAACAGTCTCATGGTAGCCAGCTCTCAGTCCTCTCTCGATAGGGGACAACCCTATAAGCGATCGCTTTTTCGCAGTATTTTGGCAGATAGTCTCACAGTGTTTTGGGGCGAATGGCTTGATCTGCGCGTGCGGGTGCTGCAAGTTGTGGCTTCCGGATTGGTTTCTCCCCTGATCTATATCTTAGGTTTTGGGCTGGGCTTAGGCAGTGCCATGAACGTCAAGCCTCCCGTGGGCGACAGTTACCTTCAGTTTATTCTGCCTGGAATGGTGGCATTGTCCTCAATGACCATCAGCTTTGGCGGCACGACTTTCTCCATTTGCGGCGAACGGCTTTACTCCAAAACATTTGAAGAGATTTTGCTACTGCCCGTCCACCCTTTGGCGCTGTTTCTGGGCAAGATGCTGGCGGGTGTAGTGCGGGGGCTAATGACTTCAGCTTCCGTACTGGCAATTGCGATCATTTTCACCCAAGAGCTGGGATTCATCAGCCCGCTGTTTTTGCTGCTGCTGCTGCTTAACTGCGCCGTTTTTTCGGGATTAGGGGTGATCGTAGGGCTAAACGTCAAATCTTTAGAGGGCGTGGGTCTCCTCAACAATTTCCTCATTGTGCCCATGTCCTTCTTGGGAGCCACCTTTTTTGACCCTAGCACCTTGCCCGCTGCGCTCAAGTTCATTGTCTATCTGTTGCCCTTAACCTACACCAGTTTGGGATTACGAGCGGCTGTCTTTCAACCGCTGAGCCAATTTCCTTGGTATAGCATCCCGATTCTCTTAATAACTGCTATTGTCTTGGGGGCGATCGGCGCGTACCAGTTTGCACACCAGCAAGACTAAAGCATGTTTTAAAATGAGTCTACTTTTAAAGCGCGCCTGCCAGGTAAAGTAAGTTTGCCAGGCAGGCTCAGGGCAATGCTCATAGCCGCACAGCGCCTCAAAGGTTGCTCCTCAATCTAGAGACTAGAGATTTCGAGTCTCTGCTTTACCCTTATTCTTCAGGATTTATTCTCCAATCATGTCATCTGACGATCTCCGCTCGACCCGCCTTGAAAAAGTTGATCAACTGCGCCAGCTGGGATTGACGCCTTTTGCCTATCGCTGGGAAATTACTCACCAGGCCGCAGCGTTGCAAACCCAGTATGCTGACTTACCCAATGGCGAAGAGGTTGCGGTAGAAGTGGCGATCGCCGGACGTATTCTTATCCGGCGGGTGTTTGGCAAACTGGCTTTTTTCACGCTGCAAGATGAAACGGGCACAATTCAGCTTTATCTAGATAAAAAAAAGATTGAGGCAGAAATGGCAGAAATAGATTCTGCCGCTTTTGATCACCTGAAGCAGTTAACCGACATGGGCGACTTTTTGGGCGTCAAAGGTTCAATTAAGCGCACAGACAAAGGTGAACTCTCCGTTAGCGTGAGTCAGTACGCCATTTTGACGAAGTCTTTGCTGCCCCTACCCGACAAGTGGCATGGCATTACAGATGTCGAGAAACGCTACCGCCAGCGCTATGTCGATTTGATTGTCAATCCACAGGTGCGAGACACCTTTCGCAAGCGCGCCCTAATTACGGCTGCCATTCGTCGATATCTCGATCGCCAGGGGTTTATCGAGATCGAAACGCCCATTTTACAGAGTGAGGCAGGCGGAGCCGATGCTCGACCGTTTATTACCTACCACAACACGCTAGAGATGACGCTATATCTGCGTATTGCCACTGAGCTACATCTCAAGCGGTTAATCGTGGGCGGCTTCGAAAAAGTATTTGAGATGGGTCGCATCTTTCGGAATGAAGGCGTCTCGACGCGGCACAACCCTGAATTTACGTCGATCGAGGTCTATCAAGCCTATGGCGACTACAACGACATGATGGTTTTGACCGAGGGCATCATTGTTGCTGCGGCTCAGGACGTGCTGTCAACGTTGCAAGTGACTTATCAAGGGGAGGCGATCGACCTTACTCCTCCCTGGCGTAGAGTGACGATGCACGACTTGGTTAAGGAGCATACGGGGCTAGATTTTACCCAGTTCCAGACCTTAGAAGAGGCTAGAGCTGCCGCCCAAAAAGTGGGGGTGCCTAACGTTGAGAAATGCCAGTCGATCGGCAAACTGCTCAGCGAAACCTTTGAAGAAAAGGTCGAGACAACCTTAATTCAACCCACCTTTGTAACGGACTATCCCATCGAAGTCTCGCCTCTGGCAAAGCCCCATCGCAGCAAGCCCGGACTGGTTGAGCGATTTGAGCTATATATCGTCGGACGAGAAACGGCAAATGGCTACTCTGAGTTGACTGATCCTATCGATCAGCGTCAGCGCCTAGAAGCACAGGCTGCTCGCAAAGCGGCGGGCGATCTGGAGGCGCAAGGTGTGGATGAGGACTTCTTGACGGCTTTGGAATATGGTATGCCGCCAACGATGGGGATGGGGATGGGCATCGATCGCCTGGTCATGCTGTTGTGCGACTGCGCCAGCATTCGAGATGCGATCGCATTCCCATTGCTGAAGCCAGAGTTTTCTGAAGAATAGCAGCCAGTGGATTTTATGTTTTTAACATCTGTACGGCCTGCAAAACATAAAATTCACTTTGCGTAATTAAGAGCTGTTGTAAAGTCGCTGATAAAGTTAGTCAGTCCGTCTAAAAACGGGTGACAAGCCTAGCCTCGATCGGTTAGGACGGTGGGTAGATAATTTAACCCTCCTCAGTTTTCTGATTTAACCTCCTGATTTGAACCGGCGATCGAGTATGTAGTGATACTAGTTTGAGAAATAGATGCGGCAGATTAATCTGCAAAACGCTTAAAGCTACCCAGCAGCCAAAATCGCAAATCTAAAATTCAACTAAGGTATGACAGTTCAAAAGAGTATGACAGCTTGACTGAGGGGCATTCACTATCAATTA
The DNA here is from genome assembly GCA_016208305.1 of Oscillatoriophycideae cyanobacterium NC_groundwater_1537_Pr4_S-0.65um_50_18. Classification (GTDB taxonomy): domain Bacteria; phylum Cyanobacteriota; class Cyanobacteriia; order Elainellales; family Elainellaceae; genus Drouetiella. The sequence continues at coordinate 184,637 of JACQYI010000036.1, forward strand.
CTCTCAAAACGGTTTTCTGATGAAATACGCTTTACGTTTTGCCTCTCTCATGGTGCTTGCAGCTCTGGTAATTTCTGCCTGCGGAAAAAGTCCAAGTACTGCTAGCAGTGCACCTGCACAGTCTCCCTTAGATACTGCGGCTTCTCCGGTTGCACCTTCGTCACTCCCCTCCGCATCTCCTGCTCCATCCGTCACAGCTTCCACGACAGATGGGCAAGTTTACAAAGAAAAAAATAACTTATTCGAGATTACTTTCCCTGAGGGTTACACCTACCAAGAAACAGGGAGCGGTTTGGCCTTTGTCTCTGGAGATCAAGGATTTGGCGGCTCTGTCGATTTTGGGGCAGCTCAGGGCAACAAGTTGACCAATGAGCAGCTTGAGAAAGCGCTTAAAGATGAGTATGAAAAGCGGCTAGAAGCGCTTGAGTGGCAGGAAACCAAGCCTCAGCCCGATGGCAGTATTCGCGTAGATTGGACAGGCAAAGATCCCCAGGGTAACGCCTTGGATGCTGTTAGCTTTGTCGAGCAACGGGGAGACACCATCTACATTCTCAATTTGTTTGGTGTCAACAAGTCCTACCAAGACTACAATAGCGATGCCGAAAAGATTGTGGGTAGCTATCGCGTTAAGCCCTAGCGGTCAGTCAAGTCATAGTTGGCGGGTGGAGGAGTAGAGGGAAACTTCTCATCTACCCGTCTGCCCAGTACGTCAGTTAATAATTGACAGATCAAAACCCTTCTAATTTTCATGTGGCGCTATGCGCTCAAACCTAGTCAAACTTAATCCTGAAAGCCGCGTTTAGTAAAGCTTTCAGGATTCATTCTTTCTTACAGCCGTAACTATTGGACTTAGAGCATTTTTGCTAGAGGTTTTTGCTAGGGGGCTTACAGGGCAACAAGATGCCTGCAAGCTGCGCCTGGCAAAGATATCCCAAAACAAATCCTCAGGGGCTAGCCGATGGCTGCAAAGGTGGCGCAGAAATAACAGGGTCTTGGGTCGCCTGTTGAGTGGGTACAGCCAAAGAGCGATCGCGCTCTATTGCAGGAAGGTCGGGCTGAGTCGGCAAAGAAACGGGTTGATAAGCGTCAATGGCAGACTCTCTCTCTGGCTCACGGGTTTCTGCGGTGCCGCCTCTCGTCATTTGATCAAGTTGCTGGGTGCGAGCCGCAGTTTCCAACTCAAACAGCCGATCGCGCCACTGCTCAACCTGCCCATTGGCTTCATCATAAAGCGCCCGTCCCCAGCCAATTTGATTAGCTTCAACGATCGCAGCTTGTAGAGAATCTATATCCCCTTGGTTGGCCAACGCTTTGGCGCGATCGAGACGCGGCTGATCGTCAAGAACTTCAATTTGCCGTCGCCAGCTGCTAATCATTTGTTGCGCTTCTTCGTAGCCATCTGTGCCAAAAATGACCTGCTGCGCTTGGCCAATTGCCGACTGTAGAGCCTCGGCATCTCCACTTTTGGCGAGACTTCTGGCCTGATTGAGGTGCGCCTTGGCCTCAGCAACTTGTGCTTGATTCATGCGCGATAGCAAATCTCGTGCAGAGTTAGAAGAGGATTTTCGCGTTTGCTGAGCGGCAGCGAGCACCTGCTTTTCCTCTCCCTCCTTGGCAACTTGCAAATTCCGCATCAGCTCTTGGTGCTGAGTCGTCGCCCAATACCGATTGCCCAACCCCAGCAAAAGTTTGGCAGAAACAATAACGCCATACCAATTCTTATCCTGAATTTTGCTTTGGGCTTCTTCGTAAATAGTTTCGGCCTGATGCCAGGTGTCTTGCCATTTTTGAATGCGATCGACTACTAGAGAATGGGTACGCACGTTCTGTGGAACTCTTTCGGCAATAGCGATCGCTTCTTGAAGATTGCCTTCTTGGTAGGCTTCCTCTCCCAACTGCAAAATGTCGGCTGACCATTTTTGCGTCATCCGATCGGCCTCAGCGTATAGAGGATGATCGCGAGGAATGTGACTAATCAACTGTAAGGCCGTCTGCAAATCCTGAGGCGTGCGGCGATTGGCTGCAATTTCTCCACAGTACAAGCGAGTTGCCGGATTGTCTTCTGACCAAGAATCAGACCAGGAGACCGTCAGGCACTTGGGCAAATCGGGCAGGCCAAAAAGTTGAGCCACAGCCCACAGCCCCAACCCGCCGGGTAAGAGCAGCATGGTCGGCACTCCCAGCCAGAGCCAGAGCCGGGTTAGATAGCGTTGGGTGCGAGTCGGGCGATCGTCTAATGGCGCTTTTGCTGTTCCTCGTAGCGATCGACTGCCCTTAAACCCAATTTTTTGCAATAGATTCGGCATAGCCTAATTTCAGCATAGAAGAATCAACTTTAGACTCTGAATTTTCTGAATTCAGGTTGGGGAAGCTAAACAGGTGACTGATCAAACAAGCTTGGTTTCACCAGCATAACTTGGGTCTTTCAATCGGCAATGATTCTGAACCTGTTGTTTATTTTTTTGAAAGGCTTGTAGGGCAACTGTGAACTCTGGCTCTAATCTTGAAGTTTTGTAAATCTCATCTTTGCCAGGGCTGAGATCCGCTAACCTTTATGGCGAGTTGCTAGGTCAAGCTAGCTCGCTAAAATCAGCAGCGTCAATTTATCCCCGATCCTTGCAGTCAGATTCTTTTGTTTTGAGTCCTTGCCAGAAAGCGGCAAGCTTGCTAAAAATAAACAGCCCATTCCTGGAAACAAGCTTTGGGCGATGCCCTGGAAGGATCAGCCAGTCGCTGGCAGTGCCCTGTCTAGTTCAGTTGTGTTAGAGGTATCATCTGTGCTGGAATCGAGTCATCCAAAAGAGTCGTCGCGTCGTCGTGCAGCCCGTCGCCCGTCTTCGGTACAGACTTCCCCCCAACCCGCATTGCCACCCCGCAAGAGCCGCTCTGAGGCTGAACCGTTAGAACGGCAGCGGCGAGCACCCTTGACTCCAGACACAGAGCGTAGAGGGCATGATGCCAGACGAGACTCGTCCCGCCTGGGAGGTGAGCCGTCTCGGCGCAGTTCACAATCGGCTAAGCGGACTACGGCAGGAAGCGCTGCAAATAGCCGTTTCCCCCTTAAGCCAGAAGCTGAACCCGGAACAGAGGCTAGAAATCAGGGAAATGCCCCCAAGCGCGGGAGAGGCGATCGCTCGGAGGGCACCCCCCTCAAGCGCCAGCCCAGAACGAAGCGCGATCGTCGTCCGACTCCTCCGTTATTGCATTTAGTCCGCCTGCTGATTCTGGGTGTAGGGGTGGGAGCCATTGCTGGAACAGCGATTTCAGTTTGGAATCCTGCTATTCACCCCTCAGCCTCAGCGACTCAGCAAATTCACTCAGCAACGTTGGGCAGTGATAGTGGCGGCATGGGTCTAGGGCGATCGACCGCGGCAACTCTGCTGGCCAAAGGGCAAGAACTCACCGGACTGACGCCCAAGATCGTACCCATGACGCAAGAGAACAAAGATCTGGTGCCAGGGGCGTTTCTCGTCGATCTCGATACGGGCGACTACTTCAGCCTGAATGGATCGGCTGGATTTTCGGCAGCGAGCATGATCAAAGTGCCCATCTTGGTTGCCCTGTTTCAAGATGTGGATGCAGGTCGGGTACGGCTAGATGAAAAGCTGGTCTTGCAGCAAGTCGATGTGGGCGAAGGATCTGGAGATATGCAATATGCTCCGATCGGCTCAGAATATACGGTGCTGCAAACAGCAACCAACATGATTACGATTAGCGACAATACAGCCACAAACATGGTAATTCGTCGGCTGGGCGGCATTGATGTGCTAAACCAGCGCTTTAGCCAATGGGGATTACAGCAGACGGGCCTTCGCAACCTGCTGCCCGATCTGGCCGGAACCAACCTGACCTCACCTAAGGAACTATCTATGCTTATGGCAATGGTGAGCCAGGGTGAGTTGCTGTCTATGAAGTCTCGCGATCGCGCCCTTGATATCATGCAGCGCACCGTCACAGATACGCTGCTTCCAACCTCTTTGGGTGAGGGCAGCACCATCTCTCACAAGACAGGCGACATTGGCTCTCTCGTGGGCGATACGGGCATTATTGATATGCCCAACGGCAAGCGCTATGCCATTACCCTGATGGTGAAGCGTCCCCATAACGACGATCGCGCCCAAGAATTGATTCGTCAGATGGCTGGCACAGTTTACGACTATCTCAACCAATCAGTAGGCGGGCGCAGCGTTGTTCCGGCTGAAGGGTCTGCTCCAGAGGCTAATCCAGAGGTTAATCCAGAAGAAGCGTCAGGAGACCAGACTGATCCTAATCCTTCCGTTGACTCAGAGCCAAGTTTGGAGGAAGCGTTGCCTAATGATGGTGCGATGATGGTGCGGTGATGGGAGGGTGTGATAAGGCGAGAGGGTGGTAGATGGATTGCTGCTATTTGATGTCAAAATTCAATGGCAAGCGGCTATAGACCCCAAGCGGATCAGAGTTCGATCGCAAAATATCTAGCTCCTTACTGAGTTTTTGCACCTGCTGAGTCAGTGGATCGGTTGTGGCCTGTGTAGAAGCGCCCAGAAGTCTGCCGAGTTGCTCTTCGAGCGATCGGGGCTTGGGGTATTCTTCAATTTGCCAGTCTTCGTCTAAATTAGCTGCTTTAACAGCCGCTTTGATGGCATCTTCTAATCCGCCCAGCTCATCGACAAGACCGAGATTTTTAGCCTGTAAGCCAGACCAGACGCGGCCTTGAGCAATCTCTGCCACCTTTGCTTTGGGCAAGCGACGCGACTCTGCCACGAGGCTAATAAACTGATCGTAAATTCGATCGACTACCCGCTGCCCGATCGCTAGCTCCTCAGGCGTTTTGGGGCGTGAGACTGTGCTGCTATCGGCTAGCCGTCCCGTTTTGACCGTATCCCACGTAATGCCGTTGTTGCTGGCAATGCCTTGAAGGTTGGGCAAAACGCCAAATACGCCAATTGATCCGGTAATTGTGGTGGGTGAAGCAAAGATTTGGCTGGCATTGGTAGCGATTTGGTAGCCGCCCGATGCTGCATAAGTTCCCATCGAGACCATGACAGGCTTTTTGGCTTTGGTGAGCGACATTTCACGCGCCACAAGTGCCGAAGCCGTAGCGCTGCCCCCCGGACTGTTGACCCGTAACACAATGGCCTTGACACTGTCGTCTTGACGCAGTTTGCGTAAGAGCCTAGCTAAGGCATCGCCCCCAATTTGACCTGTGCCGCCCTCACCGCTGACAATATCGCCCTCGGCATAGATAACGGCTATTTGATTGCTAGAGACTTGCCGATCAGCAGCCATTGCGGCGACATAGCTGGATAAGTCAATTTGGCGTAGGCTTTCACTGCCTTTTTCTTCACCCGTCAAGCCCTGAAGTTCGGCGATCACCTCATCTTCGTAGACCACTTTATCAATCAGTCCCGCAGCCTTGGCTTGTTCTGGCATTAACATACCCTGGCGATCGGCAATCGACTGAATCTGCTGCGGCGTCAGCTTCCGGCTCTTGGCGGCAGCGTTGGCAAACTCATTCCAAAAATCGGTGAGCAAAGCCTGGGTTTGAGCCTTGGCTTCAGGGCTATTCTGCGATCGCGTCAGCGGTTCAATCGCGGCCTTAAATTTGCCCACTCGCAAAATTTGCAGACCCACTCCATACTTTTGCAGTGCCCCAGCAAAGAAAGTGCTTTCAGAACTGAAGCCGTTGATTTCTAGCAGACTGCTGGGGTTGAGCAGCACCGTGTTTGCTACCGAAGCCAGGTAGTAATCTTTTTCCTGCCACTGCACGTCATCGTAAGCAAAGATGGGCTTGCCCGACTGCCGAAATCCTTCGAGCGCTTGCCGAACTTCTCGCAGCGTGGCAAAGCCCGAACCCGAACCTATCGGCTGCACGCGACCATAGAGCAGTAGTCCTTTGATTCGATCGTCTGTGGTGGAGCGGCGAATGGCCTCGATAGCCGTTCGCAATGGAATAGAACCGCCTCTGCTGCCGCCAGATAATGCCGCCCCCAAAATAGCTGTAGGCTCTGCCGCAGTGCTAGAGTCAGTGATTTCTTCTGACAGATCAAAGGTCAGAATGGAGTCTGCCTCAACTTGAGGCCCTGTGTCTCGGCTACTCGAAGCGATCGCTACAAACAGTGCCGTCAGCCCAGCCATCCCTAGCGTACAAAACAGAATGATTCCAGCTAGGGTTGCAAACGTATATTTGAAAAAGTCGCGCATTTAAAGAAAATTGGGGAGAACAATTGAGAGATAGGGAATCGAGATAGAGAAATACCCGTGAAGAATACTCTCATAGTACCCGCTGCAACATGCCAGGCTGCTTCAGTCCTGCCAGCGTCGCATTTCCGGTGCAAAAAAGTACGGTCGCAAGCTCTGCGGTGAGTGCCTCCATTAACAGGTGCAATGCTGCTTCAGAGTCGGCTGCCGCCTGCAAAAAAGGCAGCGCCAGTCCAGCCAGATCTGCTCCTAGAGCGATCGCTTTTGCCCCATCCAATCCGTCGCGCAGACCCCCTGAAGCAATCAGCGGTATATGGGGGGCGATCGCTCGAATGTCGGTAATGCATTCGGCAGTGGGAATGCCCCAGTTGGCAAAGGTCTTGCCCAATCGTCGCTGGCGGTGATCCTGGGCGCGTTCGCTCTCCACCCTAGCCCAAGAAGTGCCTCCTGCCCCGGCCACATCAATAGCGCTTACGCCTGCTGCTATCAGCTTTTGCGCCATGTCTGCCGAAATCCCGTTGCCCACCTCTTTGGCAATCACGGGCACAGGCAGCTTCTCGCACAGGAGGGCAATTTTATCCAGCAGTCCTCGAAAGTTAGTATCTCCTTGGGTTTGCACACACTCTTGCAGCGGATTGAGATGCAAGATCAAGGCATCGGCTTCTAGGCAATCGACTACGCGCTGGCATTCCTCAAAGCCATAGCGGTAGTTCAACTGCACCGCGCCCAAATTGGCAAACAGCAAAATATCAGGCGCTAACGATCGCACCGCAAAGGTGGGTTCCACTTGAGGATTCTCGATCGCGACCCGCTGAGATCCCACGCCCATCGCGATGCGGTAGTGCTGGGCTACCGTTGCCAACCGATAGTTGATCGTCTGGGCTAACGCTGTGCCCCCTGTCATGGAAGAGATCAGCAGCGGCGCATTCAACACCTTGCCCAAAAAGCGGATAGACAGGTCGATCTCGCTGCGATCGAGTTCTGGCAAACAGCAATGGCTAAAGCGATACCGCTCGAATCCGGTGGTCTGCTGAGACTGTACATCATCCTCTAAACAAACGCGCAGATGGTCAGCCTTGCGGTTCTGGGTTGCGGCGGCAGCCGGACTCGCATCAGGAGCAGATGGCGCAGATAAATTGGTTAACGGATTGGTCGAGGTATTCACGGTTTAGGATGTGGGGCAAGCGAGGAAGGGATTAAGCTAGTGTGCCATGCGATCGCCCGAAAAATCACAAATCAGCGGCGCTCAAATCCCCATTCGGCATCTGTGAGAATGCGGGCGGTGCCAATGCCCGCCGCGATCGCCCCCACTTTGAACCCTGCCTGGACTGTGCCCTGTAAGCCTGCCGCCAGATCACCCCGCTGAAAGTACACTAACGCCTTATAGGCCGTGATGCTGGGCACCATGCAGATGATGCCCGGCAGCGAAAATAGCACCAAAGGGAGGTAGAGCGATCGCGATGGCACAATGCCTACCAGCCCGACAAAAAAAGCCCCTAAAAAAGTTGCACCCATGCTGCCCATGCCCAAATTTTCTGCTGTCAATCGCAGCAGGTGCCCTCCCATGCCGATCGCCGCACAAATAAACAGGGCTTTGCGGGGCGTATTGAACAGAATCGCGAAACCCAAAGTGCCGACAAAGCTCAGCAGGGCGTTTAGCAAAAAATCCATGACCAGCATGTGCAAAGACCTGAATTAAGAAAGACTCAAGCCTACCAGCGACATGCCCAGCATCATACCAAATGCCCCTCCGACCAGCAGCAGCAACGCATACACAACCCGCGTCATACCCGAAATCAGATCGAGCCGTACCAGATCAAGAGCCGCCGTCACCAGCGGCATACCCGGCACTAAAAATAGAACGGCTGCCAGAAAGGCCGAGTCTGGTATTTGAGGTATCCACCCGACCCAGAGCAGAGCTTTGAGGGCAAAATGGCACAGCAGCGTGGCGATCGCCGCACAAATAACCGTAATGGCGATCGGGTTGAGATACCTACGGCTCAGCCGCATCCGTATCCCTTGCCCGATGCCCGATGCCACCATCGCCGCCATAAATTCCGGGGCACTTCCTCCATTCAGCCCAGCAAAGGCACCGCAGGCGATCGCCACTGCCAGGATGATGAGCCGAGGGGAATAGAGAGGCGGCTTTGCTTCAATCTTGTCTAAAGCCAGCATGAGGCTGCTGGGCGTAGCATCATGGGGAATGTGCTGAGACAAAAACTCTACATCGCTCAGACGGCTCATGTTCACCCCAATGGTATGAATTCGCGCCACTTGGGTATAGTGCATAGCGCCTCGATGCGCAGATGCCGTGATTCCAGTCAATGTGGTAAAAGCATCTAGCCGCTCTATTCCAAAAGTCAAAGCCACCTGCCGCATGGCTTCCTCAACGCGAAAGCTGACCGTGCCGCAGCGCAGCATCAATGTGCCAAACCGCATGACTACCTGCATTACCTGGGCGAGTTCGGCAGTCGTCATTTCAGAGGAAGGGGCGATCGGCTCAGACGGTATGCTTTCAAGCCTGCTGCTATCCGGCCTCTGGGTTCCGTCCGACATACCGCCCCTAATCCTCTGAACGATAAAACACATCTCACAACACAAGCTCTATAGCTAATTTTGTGAGGAACCTAAAATCAGCAGCGCCAAAAAATCTAGGGAGTATCGACCAGATTGCCCTCAGGATAGTTGCTGATCTGGCGCTGAAGACTCGCCAAGGCGCGGTTGTAGTTGAGAATAGCCGTGAGGCTGTTGACTTCAGCCTGCGTTAGGGCAGTTTGCTGTTGCAAAACATCGGTCTGGGTACCCACACCCGCCTGAAAACGCAAACGGGCAAGCCGGAGAGCTTCTGTAGCGTTTTGAACAGCCAAGGCCGTCACCTGAATGTTGTCAAAGCTCGATCGCAGTGTCGAATAAGCCTGCTCAACCTGGAAGCGAATTTGCTCCCGATTGCTGGCAAATTGGTTTTCGGCGATCGCAATGTTGGCCTCAGCTTGATCCGCCTGTGCCCGAGACTGCCCCCCGTCAAAAATCGTCCAGCTCACACCCACTTCTGCGCTAAAGTTGGGCAGGAACCCCTGGTAAACAGGAGTATCCCGTCCGGCGTCGGCGTCGGCTGAGCTGTAGGAATCTAGCGTGCGAGACACCCCAGAGGAGGTTTGCAGAGTCACTTGCGGCTTTAATTGCGCTAAAGCTCTGCGACGGTTTTGCACAGAAATTTCGCGCTGCACAAGCTGCTGCTCTAGCTCAGCTCGGTTTCGGTAGGCTAAAACAATGCTTTGCTCTAGGCTCAAATCCCATACACCCGCAGGAACAATCGGATCAGCCGCAGTAATATCAACAGACTGCGATAAGCCAAGCTGCTGCACGATCTGGCGACGGGCGATTTCTTGCTGGCTAATCTGCTGGGTCAAATCTTGCTCGGCATTGGCGCGATCGACTTCCGCTTGCAGTACGTCAAATCGGGTGCCAACCCCTGCCCGCTCTAGCGCCTGAGCATCCCTCAAGCTCTGCTCGGCCTGAGTGAGGGTGTCTCTAGCAATCCGCACCTGCTCGATCGTTCCCTGTAAATCGTAGTAATTATTCGTTACATCTAGAATGAGCTGCTCGGTATCGCTCTCAAGCTGCAATTCTTGAAAGCGCACTTGCCCCGCAGAAGCTCGAATAGAGGCCGATCGCTGTCCCGATGTGAACAGAGCATAGCTTGCCTGCACAGCCGCAGATAGAGATGTGCTATTTGACGAGTTTGTGCCATCAAACCCGGTACCGGTTGCATTTAAGTCGGGTTGATCTTGGGCTTGAAAATTTAACCCTGCACTGGCACTTACGGTAGGAAGGTTTTGCGCCTCTGCCTCCCGCAGAGCGGCCTGGGTACGCTCTAGCGTCAGCCGTGATTCTTGAAGGCTACGGCTGTTGCGAATGGCTAACTCGATCGTCTGCTTCAGCGTCAGCGGCTGGGTTCCTACGATCTGCACTTCTTCGGGCTGAGTCGGAAAACTAAGAGGGTTGGGATCAGGATTGAGATATTCTGGCGCAGGTTCGTCCGATGAGCTTGTGTCAGCAGCGCTATCAGCAGCACTAGGGGCATCATCCTCAACTGGAGTTTCTAGAGTTTCCGGTGCCTCTGGCGCTGCTTGGGGCAGCTCCATGCTGGGCGACTCTTCTGCCTGCGGCAGTTCCATACTGGGCGACTCTTCTGCCTGCGGCGCTTCTACTTGAGGCTTTTCTGGGAGGGAATCCTCTGCCTGAGGCTTTTCTGGCTGAGGCTCTTCTATTTGAGGCTCTTCTGCCTGAGGCTTTTCTCCCTGAGGCTCTTCTGGCTGGGAATTTTGAGAATAGAGCGTTGCCCCTTGCACTTTGGCTGGCGCGATCGCGCCAGCTTCAGCAGCACTGCGGGCAGTAGCCAGGAGGGCAGTTTTTTTGTCCTTGGCGTGGGTTAAATCGGCGCTAGCCTGACGGATAACGAGCGGGGCGGCTTGCGTGGGGGCGGCTGCGCATAGGGCAACTGCTGCACCGAGACCTAGAGTAATCAAAGAAGTGGGGGGTTGCATATTATCAGTCTTTAATCCAGTCCGGAGTGCTGACGAAGCAGAGGAGACAACCTTAAGCAGAATACTGGCGAGGAGGGAAATTGGCAAATAGTAAGCTGCCTAATAATCTGCAAAACGCAAGTTAATAGGGCTAAATCAAGCCAGATTAACCAGAACTAGCATAGATTAGCATTGTCCTGAAGACAAATATTAATTCAATCAGCCGTCGCCAGCCATCATCCAGGTAGATAGATTTATCCCTAACTTGTTTCCCTGAAAAGCAAAAAAATATTTCTTGATTTCTTAATTCGCAATCGATCGCTAAAGGGGCGATCGATTGCGAAAAATGGAAGACTTTCAAACAATCGACCCTAGAAACATCCCCTTTGCAGTAAAATTGCCTTCTGTGGAAAGCCTGATGGCACCCTCTTGATTCAAGCTTTATAAATCAAAATTTGCACCCATTAACTGTCACCTAGCCCTTGTCCATCATGCCTAAGGTTCTTGTTTCTGACCCCATCGACCAAGCTGGGATTGATATTCTGTCTCAGGTTGCTCAAGTAGACATTAAGACGGCTTTGTCCGCCGATGAGCTTGTCCAAGCTATCCCAGACTATGATGCGCTGATGATCCGCTCTGGAACTCGCGTCACCAAAGAGGTGATTGAGGCAGGTAAGCAGCTCAAAATCATTGGTCGGGCGGGTGTCGGTGTAGACAACGTTGACGTTCCAGCAGCGACCCGACGCGGCATTCTGGTGGTCAATTCTCCTGAGGGCAACACAGTAGCCGCAGCCGAACATGCGGTCGCGATGATGCTGGCCTTGTCTCGCCATATTCCTGATGCCAACCAATCCATTAAAGGGGGCAAGTGGGATCGCAAAAGCTTTACGGGCGTAGAAGTTTACAAAAAAACGCTAGGCATCATGGGTTTGGGCAAAATTGGTGCCCATGTAGCCACTATTGCGCGATCGATGGGAATGCGTCTGCTGGCCTATGACCCTTTCTTGTCAAATGAACGGGCTGAGCAGTTGGGCTGTCAGTTGGTTGAGCTAGATTTTCTGTTTCGCGAATCCGACTACATTACGCTGCACTTGCCCAAGACTCAGGAAACCTATCATCTGATCAATGCCGAAGCGCTGGCAAAAATGAAGCCAACCTTGCGGATTATCAACTGCGCCAGAGGCGGCATCATTGACGAGGCAGCCCTCGCAGAAGCGCTGACTCAAGGCAAAATCGCAGGTGCTGCTCTCGATGTTTACGAAGAAGAGCCGCTTGGGGAGTCTGTCCTGCGATCGCTCGGTGCAGAAATCGTTCTTACCCCTCATCTGGGCGCTTCTACCGAAGAAGCTCAAGTGAATGTGGCGATCGATGTGGCAGAACAAATTCGCGATGTGTTGCTGGGCTTGCCCGCCCGCTCAGCCGTCAACATTCCGGGTCTACGCCCTGACTTGATGGAAAAACTGCGCCCCTATCTCCGCCTAGCTGAGACTTTGGGCAGCATGGTTAGCCAGCTAGCGGGAGGACGAATTGAGTCCCTTGATATTCGCTTGCAGGGTGAACTGGCCAGCAATGACAGCCAGCCCGTGGTGGTGGCCGCGCTTAAGGGATTGCTCTATCATGCGCTTCAGGAGCGGGTCAACTACGTCAATGCCAGCATTGAAGCCAAAGAGCGCGGTATTCGGGTGATTGAAACCCGCGATGCTTCCTCCAAAGACTACACCGGATCGCTGCATCTATCGGCCAAAGGCTCTCTGGGTGAGCATTCGGTAACAGGCGCTCTGCTAGGCGACAATGAAATCCGGATTACGGATCTTGATGAGTTTCCTGTGAACGTGCCGCCTAGCCGCTATATGCTGTTTACGTTGCACCGAGATATGCCGGGGATCATCGGCAAGATTGGTTCTTTGTTGGGTGGGTTTAACGTCAACATTGCCAGTATGCAGGTGGGGCGTAAAATTGTGCGGGGGGATGCAGTGATGGTGCTTAGCGTGGATGATCCCTTGCCGGACGGTATTGTGGCAGAAATCACCAAGGTTCCGGGTATCCGGGATGCCTATACGGTTACTTTGCCGGAATAGCGGACTGCCTAGAGCGGTCTAGAAGCATCGGTTTGCCCAAATCTTGAGCTGACTAAAGTCGTTCTCATTATTCCTCAACCTTCAATCTTGAAATCAAATGGCCAATTTAGATGGCGAGTAGCTGGTGGGAAATTCAGGTTGCTTGTGATCCGATCGCAGAAGACTTAGCCTATTGGCGACTAGATGACTTTGGCTGTCGGGGCACTGCTAGCGAAACCAAAGGCTACACCTGTTTAGTCAAAGCCTATCTACCGCAGTTCAAAGCTCAACAGCTAGATTTGGCTGCTTTGGCTCTGCGGATACAGCAGGATGCCCTATGTGCAGAATTTCCTGTGCCGCTGGTGCAATGGCACCTGATTGACGAAGAAGATTGGTCGAGCAGTTGGAAAGATCACTGGCATCCCCAAGAAATTGGCGATCGCTTTCTTGTCAATCCTGCCTGGATACCGCCGCCGGAAAACAGCGATCGCATTATCATCAAGCTCGACCCCGGCGTGGCTTTTGGGACAGGTGCCCATGCCACGACTCAGCTTTGTCTAGAATCCTTGGAGATGCGGATTAGCGAACCCAACAGTGACCTGGTTGTGGCGGATATTGGCTGCGGTTCTGGCATTCTCTCGGTCGGAGCTTTGCTCTTGGGGGCAAAGTTTGCCTATGCGGTCGATACTGATCCCCTTGCGGTTAAGGCAACCCACGAAAACCTGGAAATGAATCAGATTGATCCCGATCGCATCGTTGTGGCGGAAGGCAGCATTGAGCGGATCAAAGCGCTAATCTCCGAGCCTGTCGATGGCATTGTCTGCAATATTCTGGCAGAGGTAATCATCGAGCTAATTCCTCAGATGACCGATATCTCTAAACCCAGCACATGGGGCATTTTGAGCGGCATCTTGTTGGATCAAGTCAAGCCGATCGCTGATGCGTTAGAGCAAAATGGCTGGGTCGTGGCCACCCTCTGGCGAAGACAGGATTGGTGCTGTTTGAATATCAGGCGATCGTAAGTTTTGATAAAAATATTTCCCTAAAGGCCGCGCGACCTCTAGGGAAATGTTTGTTGGATTAAACTCGCGATCCTCAGTACTGCGGCACCGACGAATCGACTTCTTGACTCCAAGCGTTAATGCCACCCACAACATTGACACCCTCAACGCCAGCGGTTTCTTTGAGAATGCCGATCGCCTTGGCCGATCGCCCACCCATCTTGCAGTGAACAATCAACTTGTGTCCGTTGAGCAATTCCTTGACCTTTGCTACGCCATCGCCGTTCTCAATGTCAGGCAAAGGCACGAGAACAGAGCCAGGAATGCGGGCAATTTCATACTCATTGGGATTGCGGACATCCAGCAGCACAAAATCCTGTGCGCCGCTGTCTAGGAGCTGTTTGAGTTCAGTTACTGTAATTTCTTGCATGGCTGCCTGCTGTTGTGCTTCTGCTGCTTTAGCTTGAGGAATACCACAAAACTCTTCGTAGTCAATTAGCTTCTCAATCACAGGACGAACTGGATTAGGTCGCAGTTTCAGTTCGCGGAAGCTCATGTTTAAAGCGTTGTATAGCAACAGGCGACCGCTAAGCGTTTCCCCTGCTCCAAGAATGATCTTAACGGTTTCAGTCGCCTGAATCACGCCAATGATCCCAGGCAAAATACCCAAAACGCCACCTTCGGCGCAGGAAGGTACCAATCCGGGTGGTGGGGGTTCGGGGTATAGGTCGCGGTAGTTCGGCCCACCTTCATAGTTAAAAACGGTGGCCTGTCCCTCAAACCGGAAAATAGAGCCGTAGACGTTGGGTTTATTCAACAGCACACAAGCATCGTTGACAAGATAGCGAGTCGGAAAATTATCCGTGCCATCTACCACAATGTCGTAGGGTTCAACAATGTCTAGGGCATTCTCTGCGCTCAACCGAGTCTCATGCAAATCGACCTGGCAAAAAGGATTAATTTCCAGAATCCGATCTTTGGCGGACATGATCTTAGGCTTGCCCACCCAAGAAGTGCCGTGAATCACCTGACGTTGCAGATTGGAAAAGTCAACGATATCGAAATCGACGATACCAATGCGTCCAACTCCGGCGGCAGCCAAATACAACAGCAAGGGTGAACCTAAGCCACCTGTACCAATACACAGAACGCTGGCTGCTTTCAGACGCTTCTGCCCCTCTAACCCAACTTCTGGCAGGATGAGATGGCGAGAATAGCGTTCATATTCTTCTTTGTTTAACTGGACTTCGTCCAGATTGGGATTGAGCATGGCTAATTTTACAAAAGGCAGGTTTTACAAGACTAAGGGATCAGGTTTGAGGGGTGTCGCCTGATTATTTCTATTAGAGCAGGTGTTTGACAATTGTGGATTCTAGATTTTGAATTCTAAAGAGTCTTGCTGATTTTGGGGACAGTTTTTTTATGAGAGCGGTGCGCCGTGATCCTCTGATGAAAATGCATCTGATTCAGCCCTGCCAACTCAAGCCTCTAGAGAGAGGAAGGTTCAATCACCTTGAGCAGTTCAGATTGAAACCGGTGCTGGTCATCCAGACACCAAGAACGATAGTCGATCGCGCTTCCGTGATCTACAGAAATAATTAAATAAGAATATCTTGACCAAGCCATTGCTCGATCGCATTCTGAGGGTACAGCCCTATGGTCAGGATGAGAATGATAGATACCAATGATATCCAGATGGCGATCGCGTCCATGTCGCTGAGCTGCCAGCAAATCTTTCGGATCAATCCAATAGCGATCGGATTTAGCGTGGCTCTTTTGTCCTGGCTCATCTGTTTTTTCTGAAGTCTCTGAAATCAAGGAGGTCATGATTTCCTTGACTTCACTATTCCAGGCATTGAGCGTTTCCCACACCTCGACTAATTTTTTTTGCTCCGTCATGAGATCAAGCTGCCCCAATAGCAAGCCACAGCACTCTTCCGGATAGGTGCGTTGGGCATGGGCGCAAATTTGCTGAAGGTGGGCAACGCTCATTTGCAGCATGGCAGCTAGGCGGCTAGATGCTGCTGAAGGAAGGCGATCGATTTTTTCCAGGCATCTGCTGCCGCCTCTGGTTTGTAGGCTTCAGGGCGAGCATCGTTAAAAAAGGCATGTCCGGCATTAGGGTAAGTATGGGACTCGATTGACTTACCCGCCTGCTGAATATCGGCCTCTAGCTGGCTGACCACCGCCGGAGGGACAAAATCATCTTCTGCCCCAAACAGACCCAAAACTGGAGCTGATAGCTTCGAGAAGTCTGGCTTGACATTGGGGTGAACCCCGTAAAAATCCACTACGGCAGCAATGCTGGAGCTGACGGTGGCAGCCAGCAAAGCTAGTTGTCCTCCCATACAAAAGCCCACGACGCCCAATTTGCTGCCAGTCACAGACTCCTGAGCGAGAAGATAGTCAATCGCCTTTTGCAAACTTTGAGCCGTTTGCTCGATATTCAGCGCCATAAACATCCGACCTGCTTCATCAGGAGAAGTCGTTGTTTCACCGTGATACAGATCTGGAGCCAGTGCCGTGTAGCCAAGGCTGGCAAAGCGATCGGTAACGGATTTAATATGAGGCACCAGACCCCACCATTCTTGGAGAACGACGATCCCCTGCCCATTGGGCGCTTCAGGTAAGGCCAAGTAGCCAATGTCTTGAATTTCTGTTCCCATAGTCTCTGGTCGTTAACCTTGTTGGTGATAATACGCTGCGCGCCCGTGCGCCGCTCTAACATGCTGCCCGAATACAAGCTACAGAACGCCGCACTGTCCCTGCTGCCTGAGCAGGTGATCGCACAGCACTAAGGCTACCATTGCTTCTACCATAGGCACTGCTCTCGGCAATACACAGGGATCATGTCGCCCTTTGGCAGCCAGCATCGTTTCTTCACCCGATTTTGTGACGGTGCGTTGCTCTTTGCGGATCGTAGCGGTTGGCTTAAAGGCAGCTCGGAGAATAATATCTTCTCCATTAGAGATCCCTCCCTGAATACCGCCCGATCGATTGGTTTCAGTCCGCGTATTGCCGTGATCATCAATATAAAAAGCGTCATTGTGTTCGCTACCTGTCAGCAGGGTTCCAGCAAAGCCTGAACCAATCTCAAAGCCTTTGCTGGCAGGCAATGACAGAACGCCCTTAGCCAGATCGGCCTCCAATTTATCAAATACAGGCATCCCCAAACCTTTAGGGACGTTGCGCGCCACACATTCCACCACACCGCCAACCGAATCGCCCGATCGCCCGATTTGCTCAATCAGCTCAATCATGCGATCGGCACATTCAGCATCAGGGCAGCGGACAATGTTGCTCTCTACCTGCTCTAGCGTCACCGTACTTGGATCAACGACACCCTCTAAATCTTTGATGCGTTTGACATAGCCAATAATCTCGACCCCTGCCACCTGTTTAAGAATTTTTTTGGCGATCGCCCCTGCCGCCACCCGTCCAATGGTTTCTCGCGCTGAAGAGCGGCCACCCCCCTGCCAGTTGCGGATGCCATACTTAGCATCATAGGTAGCATCGGCATGGGAGGGACGGTAAGTTTGCGCCATCTCATCGTAATCTTGAGAACGCTGATCTTTATTGCGCACCAAAATGGCGATCGGCGTGCCCAAAGTCTTCCCTTCAAACACGCCAGATAAAATCTCGCAGGTGTCTGCTTCCTTGCGGGGTGTCGTAATTTTACTCTGTCCCGGACGACGGCGATCGAGTTCAAATTGGATTTCTTCGAGTGAAATTTCCAATTGCGGGGGACAGCCATCGATGATGACCCCTACCCCTCCGCCATGCGACTCGCCAAAGGTGGTGATTCGAAACAAGTGACCCAAGGTGTTGCCCATAGCGCTCTAAAAATTCGTTCTTAGGCTGCCTATTTTAGCTCACTCTGAGAGCCAGATATGGGAGGATTCAAGGGTTGGTTTAAGGGTGATTCTTCAGATCGCCCGACAAGTTCGGGGTATGGATCACTCGATCGGGGCAGCGCCTTGACTTCGTTGGTGGTCGCAATATGCCCGGTGTAAAAGGCTCCAGCTTCAATATCGAGTGAATTGGCGGTCACATCGCCCTCTAGCCTTGCCGTTCGACTGAGCGTTAGTCTCCCTGTAGCCACAACTTGAGCTTTGATTACGCCATGCACAATGATATTGTTTGCCCGTAGCTCTGGCCCTTCGATCAGACCCGTTTGAGAGATCTCTACATCTCCCCGCACCTCAACAGTGCCGTGTACAATCCCATCGACCCGCAGATTGCCCTCTATTCTTAAGTTGCCCTCAAACTCGCTGGTGGCACTCAGATAAGTTAGCGATTTAATTGGCTTGCGATTAAACATGTTGGCAATCGGTTCGTTAAGCAAGTGGCTTAATGCAGTCTAATTCAGATAGTCCTTCGGATCTACCACATAGCCATTACGATACACTCCATAGTGCAAATGCGGTTCACGCGATCGCCCTGTACTGCCCAAATAGCCGATGATGTGGCTGCGATCCAGCACCATGCCTTCAGTAACGACAAGCTTTTCTAAATGCGCATAGAGAGTTCGATGGCCGTAACCATGATCGACAACCACCCGGTTGCCAAAGGACTGATCCCAGCCAGCTTTTTCTACGGTTCCAGGAGCGGTAACGTAGACAGGAGAGCCATAGGGAGCAATAAAATCGATACCCTGATGCAGTTCATAGCCCCATCCCATGCCATCAGGACGCAACCCAAACAAAGAGGAAATTTTGGCTTTTTGGGCGATCGGCATGCCAGTAGGCCGAGCCTTCTCGCGCAGATAGGTCTCTTCTGAGATCGGCAGCGTCTTCCGCTGGAGCAGTTGCAGTAGGCTAGGAATTTTGTCTCTAGCCACGCTCAGCATGACTTCTGGCCTTGTCTTTGGCTTGTCTTGCAGAGAACTGGTCTGTAGCGCAGGATCAGGATTGAGATGAGAGCTATCTCTAATAGTGCCTTGACGGTCTTGACGGTCTTTTAAGATGCCAATTTTGGTTTCTAGAGCCTCAAGCCGTTCCAGGATGTTACCGGCTTCCTGAGTCAGCTGGACATTGCGTTGAGCAAGGCGCGTGTTTTGCTGTGCGTAAGAAAAGGCTGTGAACACGGCAGCGAACGGCAACCCAACTCCCAAAGCTAAGATAACCAGAGCGATCGCAGGACGAAAAGATAAAACAATGGGTTTCCTGCTCGTACAGGAGATCACAATAGTGTAACGGTCAGATGTACGACGAATCATGCCCCTTTTTCTTGATCCCCGTGTGAAGAATGACAGAAAGTGCCACAGCAGGTCAAGACTAAACATTGTAAACCAAGCGATCCCTTAAGCGATCCCCAAGTTGGGGATCGCTTAATTGTTAGTGAAGAGGCAGCTTGTATAAGCGATCGCTCTTTGAAAATCATGCGAAAAGTAAAAATCATGCAAAAAGCGCCCTCCATCGGAGAGCGCTTCACAAGTTGACTCAAAAGGTCAAGCTCAAATCTAACCGTTGATGGCAGGAGCCGTCAGAGCGACAGGAGCCGCTTCACCCGCAGCCAAGTCAAGCGGGAAGTTGTGAGCGTTGCGCTCGTGCATCACTTCCATACCCAAGTTCGCACGGTTCAGGATGTCTGCCCAGGTGGACACCACACGACCCTGCGAGTCGATGATGCTCTGGTTGAAGTTGAACCCGTTCAGGTTGAACGCCATCGTGCTGATACCCAAGGCCGTCATCCAGATACCCACGACTGGCCATGCACCCAACAAGAAGTGCAAGGAACGAGAGTTGTTGAACGAAGCATATTGGAAGATCAACCGACCGAAGTAGCCGTGGGCTGCAACGATGTTGTAGGTCTCTTCTTCTTGACCAAACTTGTAACCGTAGTTCTGAGATTCAGTTTCGGTGGTCTCACGAACCAGCGAGGAGGTCACCAAGGAACCATGCATCGCGGAGAACAAGCTACCACCGAAGACGCCGGCCACACCGAGCATGTGGAAGGGGTGCATCAAGATGTTGTGCTCGGCTTGGAACACGAACATGAAGTTGAAGGTGCCAGAGATACCCAGGGGCATCCCGTCTGAGAAGGAACCTTGGCCGATCGGGTAGATCAGGAACACGGCA
>JACQYI010000047.1 GCA_016208305.1 Oscillatoriophycideae cyanobacterium NC_groundwater_1537_Pr4_S-0.65um_50_18
CATCACCAGTGGATACACCGCGCTCGCCAGACTCCCTTTATTTGCACTCAGTCGCCCCGTCATCATCACGATCAGCACCATTCCAATCGCGTACGCTGTTCCCACCGGTAACTTTGTCATCAGACTGTTCACTGCCATTCCCGCCAGATATACTGCTTCCCGGCCTTGATCATTTGGAAATTTGAGTATTGTTTTTTTCATATCTTCCCATTTTTCCTGATCGGGCCTTCTTTTGTCACCTCACTTTCTCAATTGGTAAAACACGAGAAGACAGGGATTTCATTGAATTACTCGACCGACTTGGGCATCCTCCAAAAGTCATTTGGATTACCTGCGGCAACACATCAAACCAACGGTTAAAAGAAATATTGGGAAGCCAGTTTCTGAAAGCCCTTACCTTGTTGGAAGGTGGGGAAAATTTGGTTGAAATTACGGGAACGTGACCAAGATTCTTTTCCGCCCTCTCCCCGCTGAACGCTATGCCATACTTCATCCGCCTGCTTCCATTTTTTCTATTGCTCTGGGTATTGATTCAGCCTGTTGCCTTATTGGCCAATGGGCCGCAACCACTTTCTGAAAAAGAAGTTACCCAACTGGCAGCCTTTTTGAAACACAACTGGCGGACACCCGAACAGTACGTCATCGAAAAATTCAAAGACCACGACATCATTCTGATGGCCGAAGACCACCGCATCAAACACAACCTGCACCTGGCGCACAAACTGATTCCGCTGCTCTATCGGGCCGGAGTGTACAACTTCGGGATGGAATTTGGGGCAAGTGAAGATCAGGCGGCGCTCGATAAACTGGTCACGGCTGAAAAATATGACGAAGGGCAGGCCCGCCGGTTGATGTTTCATTACAATGTCGGATGGGCCTTCAAGGAATATCTCGACGTCTATCGGGCCGCCTGGGAACTCAACCGGACATTACCGGCTGGAGCGCGCAAGTTTCGAATTCTCAACCTGAGCTATTGTTATGATTGGAGCGAAGCCACAGTTGTACGGACTCCGGAAAATACAAAGAAAGTGTTTTATAAAGGCGGAACGGAATGGTATCGAGCCGACGTGATCAAACGCGAAATCCTGGAGAAGAAAGAAAAAATCCTTGTCCTGACCGGGACGCCGCACGCCTTCACGCGCTACCAGATGCCGGTTTTTGATTACAATGCCCGGCAGTTTTACAGTTTTGAAAACCGACTGCTCGGCAATTTGTTGTACAAACAGGCACCGAAGAAAGTGTTCACAATTTTGCTTCATCAGATTTCTTTCTGTCACAAATCCTGTGATGGACAAAAGGAAAAGGGTAAACTCACAGGAAGAAAAGAAGGTGAGGAGGTGAAGCAAATGGTCACGATCAAAATTACAATTGAAGATGAGGCTGGAAAGCAAATCGGCGAGCCCCA
>JACQYI010000043.1 GCA_016208305.1 Oscillatoriophycideae cyanobacterium NC_groundwater_1537_Pr4_S-0.65um_50_18
CCCCAGACTTGAACAAGATTGAGCATTGGTGGTTTGTACTCAAAAATTGGATGCGACAACGGTGGAGTGAATTTGATAGCTTTCGTAATTGTGTCGATGCCGCTTTCAAAATATGTCCTAACGTGCTTTCGTAAGGCTATATCCCTATCGACGACGCCCAGCGCGAATTGTTCCCAGCCTATTCACTTGCTAATGGCTAAGTTGTATAGCCAAGCCTAATTGTTCCAAGCATCAGCGGAGATATCGTTCTGGCTTGAAGCAACTGCATCTGAGGGCTTAGCTTCATCTATCGAGTTCACTTCGGTGACTGGATTGGAAGCTGTCAGGCTGATTCTGACTACTTTATTTAAAGTCTCAACAACCTTGGGCAAAGTTAAGTTGAGGATGCCGTCTTTGTATTCAGCCTGCACGCGATCGTTTTGAACTGCGACAGGTAAAGACACGACTCGGTGAAATTTGCCATAGCGAAATTCCGACTGATAATGCCCATTATCCTGATTTTGTTGTTCGTGGCGGTGCTCACCTGAGATAGAGACTGCTTCTTTGGTGACTTCTACGTTGACATCTTTAGCTTCTACCCCTGGAAGCTGAGCGCGTAAGAGAAAGACATCGCCTTTATCTTGAAGTTCGATCGCTGGAATCCATGTGGGGCGATCGATCTTGTTCTCAACTAAGTCATCAAAGAGGCGATCGACTTGCTGACGTAGGGTTTCCATTTCACGCCAAGGCTGCCAGTAGCGAATAATCATTGCTTCTTTCCTTTTCGACTGTCGTCTAGAAACTTGAATGTTCATGTTTCTATAGTGCCGCAGCCACCGCTAGGAGCCAGTGAGGGAAACTGTACTCCATAGGGTGAGGTTTCCCACCTGTAGGATTGATAGCCCTAGCCATTGTTTCTCAGGGCTTTTTAATAGGAATCGCGCTGAGCCAGATGCTTACAAAACCCCTGCCGTATCATCGCTCTATCACTGCAATCACACCATAGATATCTGTATTGTCATCAGCAGTTTTTCCTGCATGAGACGCTGTGTTGCCAATAAACGTCCGTTGCCCTAAAAAAACGGCTTGAGGCGAAATTGAGGTATTGGCTTCTGCTTTTAAGGATTCGGGCAAAACAAAAATAGCGCCTCCTTTGCCCTGTCCCGCCTGTGCTCCTGTGCCCCCGATCGCCGCATTCGCTTCAAAGAGAGTATTGCTTAGAAGCAAACGACCCGATCGCAGACAGATTGCTCCACCAAAACCGCCGCCGCCGCCGCCTAGATCTAGCCCGCCATTTCCAGCTCCAAAGCCACCCTGACCGGGTTCTCCCGCTCGACCTGAAACACCACTCAGCCCTCCTTGTCCTCCGGCGCCACCACTGCCCCCGCCGCCACCAAAGCCGCCATTGCCGCCGTTTCCGCCATTTCCGCCATTTGCCATTTCTAGGCTGGCATTGCCGCCGTTACCGCCATTGCCAGCGTTACCAAAACCGCCAGTACCGCCGCCTCCGCCAAACGCCAGAGTGCCGATTCCCCCTTGATGGTCTTGTATGCCAAAACTGCCAAAAATTCCGATGCCGCCATTGCCGCCATCTCCTCCGTTGCCGCCGTTACCGCTATTGGCTCCGCCATTGCCGCCATTGCCGCCATTGCCAGCATTGCCAAACCCGCCAAAACCCCCGCCACCACCAAAAGCGATCGTGCCAATGCCGCCGATGCCAATGCCGTTAACTCCGGCGATCGCTCCCCGGTTCGCTCGGAACTTGTTGTGTGTGCTGTCAATACTCACACCCTGAGCCACAATGTCGGAATTTTTCAAGTCCGATAGGCTAATTCCGTTTAATTCGATCAGTGCGCCTCGATTGACCTCAAGATTGTTATTGCGGCTATCAATGTAAGGTTCAATATAGGATTCAAGACTCTTGAGAGCTTTAGCATAGGTTTGAGCCGTATAGTCCTGAGCCGTATAGCCCTGAACGCGCTCAGTTCCCTGCCCCCCGATCGCCCGATTATGGATAAACTTGACGTTGCTCAAGGTCACGTTGCCCCCGTCAATCAGCAGTCCGCCGCCCATGCCAGCCGATCCCCCTGCGCCATTCTCTCCATCTGCGCCTTGGGCAAGGCCATCTGCAATAACGAGATTATCAATAGCGACATCGCCTTGCGTAATAGATAAAACTCGATGGATTTGATCACCGCTGATTGTATCGTTACCGTCGCCTATGATGAAAACACTACTGGTAATTGTCGGCAAGCTGCTGTGAAGGGTGATAGTACCGCTAACTTGACTTAAATCAATTCTATCCTCTATAGGCGATCGATTAGCCTGATCGATCGCCCACCTGAGAGAACCTACTCCGACATCTCTGGTATGCGTTACTTGAATCGGCTGTGAAACAATCTCATAAAATGACGGAGTAGAAATAGGGAGCGCTAGAGAAAAAAGAATTGAAAAACTAAAGGGTATAATTCTTGCGAAAATAGTAATAAGGCTATGGGCGTTTTGAATCAATTAAGCTACCGTAAGGGTAAGTTGAAAGCGATGCCAATTTATTCTCATGAATTAGCGATCGATAAGCTTGTAGAAGCGCTCGTCCATTACTCAGAACAAATCGTAAAAACATCTCACTGAGAATATCGATTTTGCTGCTGCCGAGGATTTTTCCGATACTGGCTTTGGTATTTACTTTGGTGGTTACTTGGGGATTGATTTCCTAGATAGCCGCCACTTAAATTAGATTTAGCCGAAGATTGACCTGACTGAGCCTCTTGAACGGCCACAAATTTTTCTTGCACCCAGCCCTCAACGTTGGGCGGATTATCAAATCGCACATAGTCCCAGGTAGAACCTTCATTGCTGCCAACCTGCCTGAGAAGGGTGACGCGATCGCCGCTTAGTCCATAGCCAATGCGACGATCACGGTTACTAGGTTTAGCGTAAACATTGACTTTAGACTCAGGTTCAACAGCAAACAACAGGGCAGGTCGGTTCATTGCCTGATTATTGACCTGACCTCTGCCGTTTTCTGCAACAGCAGGCAACAGCCATAGGTTGAATGTCGCGATCAATACGACTAGAGCAGTTATAGCCTGGTTAAGTTTCATAAGCTTTTTTCAAAATTAAACCATTCTGGAGAGGTCAGCCTGGATTGATAACTACAAAGGCTCCAACAGTAGCAAGGTTTTGTTGGGTGATGCTGACGCTAACGCAACCTACTGGATAGACTACTGGTCTGACAGGGCTAATTTAGTGCATAAAACCAGTGGAAATTCGCACCGTTTTAGCCTTGTCTATCCACTTTGCAAGAATAGTAAGCTCAGGATTTTTGTCAGTCAATCAGTTGCCTCCTCAAAAGCTGTTGTTATGGGAACAAGTTCGGCAGAGAGGGCTGCTCCCTCAGCGGTTGCCATCACAGGCTCAGTTGCTCCTTCTAGATCGGAGGGGATAATCGCTTTTCCCTGCAAGGTCGCAATTTGCTGCGGAATTCGATCGCGCTGAGTTACCAGATAAACGCTCACCAACGTCAACGCCACCCCAAACCACTGAAGCTGAGTCAGCGTTTCTGCCAAAAAGAAATTACTGAAGAGCAGCGCAAAGATAGGAGTGAGGAAGAGTAATGCACTGACACTTGTGAGATTGCCAGCGGCAGCCAGATAGAAAAATATGCCATACGTCACGGCAGTTCCAAAAACTGTGGCATATCCTAGCCCTACCCAAGCGCTAGGTTGCAGGTTATTCGTCTGATTGCTTTCCCAGAGAAATGAAAGCAGCGCCAGCGGCAACCCACCCAAAATCATGTGCCAACCTGTCGCCACAAATGGGTCAGCATGCTGCTTGACATATCGAACAATAATCGTGCCAAAGGACATCGAGAATGCGGCCAACAACATGAGCAAC
Source organism: Oscillatoriophycideae cyanobacterium NC_groundwater_1537_Pr4_S-0.65um_50_18 (assembly GCA_016208305.1). GTDB lineage: Bacteria > Cyanobacteriota > Cyanobacteriia > Elainellales > Elainellaceae > Drouetiella. The sequence goes on from JACQYI010000043.1 coordinate 3,877, forward strand.
TCACCGCTGTGGAGGAGTTGCTCACCGCTCAATGACCCTGACAATCCCGCAAAGGCGCTGCTAGGATTTTGGAAAAACCCGAAAATCCAGGCGGCAGGTAAACCGCACAGGCAAATGCCTGCTATGCCGATCGCCAACCCTAATCCTCCCCACAGCCCAATCAGTTCTCCAAAAAGCAATCTGGACATTAGGGCAACCACGAGGGGTTGAGCATCAATTAGCACCGCACCTAACCCAGCGCCAGTATGGACTAAACCCGCAGCCAAAAGACCTTGAAAGAGTGCTCCATCTACCAAAGCAAATAGGCTAATCCAAAGCCAAGCTTTCCAGGTTTTAGGCTGGGGTAGCTTCAGGAGAGCCGCAACGATTAGAATTAGCACTCCGGCAGGAAGCAATCGAAAAGCAGCTAGAAAGAGAGGTGTTGTGTCAGGAAGGATGAACTTCATGACGACCATCGCCGTTCCCAAAAAGAAGAACGGAGAAACTAGAAAAAGGGGAGATTTAGCAATTTCTGCTTTCTGAAGTTTCATAAATCTGAATTCACCCCAGTTAAGAGCGTAGGTGAGTATTAGAGCACATAACCCACCCATGCTAGAGGAACAGATTTTAACGAAACGACGCATTTGCTACATTTTGACTAGACACAACAAAGCTTAAAGCTCTCTTGCATTTCTTAGAGTTGCTGTTGATAAGTCTAAGAAATGCAAATAATTAAGTCTTGAAAATTTGCGAAATAAAATCTATTGTGTCTTGCTTGCAGCAAAGTTTACAGCAGGATAGAGTTATCTTAGTTGAGACGGGCAAATTCTCTTAGCTATCTAATTTTTATCTCAATTAAGAGTGCTGAATCCATCGCTGGTCTAGACCAATGCTGGGATTAGTAAATAGATGAGGTTGACTAAATAGAAAGCCTATGTAAGTTGGGCTGAGGCACAAAACCCAACGCCCGCATGGGTTACGCTATCGCCAACTTATCCTATATTCATTCTACCCATCTACTTAGTTTAGAGTATCAGGGGAGTTACTTAAGGTTGATGAATAGCGCTAACTCGTTGCACTGTGCGGGGGTTTTTGCAACCTTGAAATGCTTACTTCACGGCCTTTTGTCTTGACGACTCTGAGTGCTTTAGCGCTCAGGATTGTTTCTCTGACAATTGCCATGATTGGGGTGCGGAATGATTAATGGCAATCTGATCGCTTTTCATGGGCGGCAGTGCTTCGCTCTCAAAGTTTAACGTCCCTAAATCTCAAAGGAGCTATTTGCGTGATGCGTCATTTATTTTTGGGCGTGATGATCGTTTGCTTGGCGATCGCCACTTTCACTGCGGTTCCTGTCTCTGCAAATGCAGCAGGATTCTTCGATTTTCTCAATCAAATCAAGGGTAATCAAAGCCAAAGTTCACCGCCAAGCATACAGACGGATCAGTCGATCGTGCGCGAGGCACAAGAAAAGCAATATACTCCGCAAGAGCCGTATGCTCCGCAAGGGGAGTACGCTCCGCAAGAGCCATATGCCCAGCAAGAACAGTCCAGCCCGCAGGAGCAGTCTAAGCTATCTCAGCAGCAAGAGCAATTTAGCCAAGCCGATCAAACTTCTCAAACTCCGCAATCCTACCCGAAACAGGCCGAATACAGTTATTCTACCGATCAGCCCAATTCAGTTCCAGAGAACACGTTTTCACAGGAAGATTAGTCAATGTCAGCTCTAGCTCAACCCTCAACTGAATCTCTTCAAGCTATTCGTAGCGCTTTTCTAGACTTTGTAGATGACCCATTCTACGTCTCTGAATTGGAGAGTGTTCGCTATATCCCTGATGGCTTACTCGTCTTGGAGCATGGCAGGGTGAAAGAGCTAGGAGCCTATGATGCGCTCAAGGATAAGTATGCTGACCTTCCCGTCACTTCCTATCCTGGGCGACTCATCATGCCTGGATTTATCGATACTCATATCCATTTTTCTCAGATGGAAATGATTGCTGCCTATGGGGAGCAGTTAATGGAATGGCTGTATATGTATGTCTTTCCGACTGAGGGCAAGTTTAAAGATAAAGAGTACGCCCAGAAGATCGCGGCTTTGTTCTTGGATGAGCTGTTAAAGAATGGCACCACGACTGCTCTTGTGTTTACCACGGTGTTTCCGCAGTCAGCCGATGCTTTTTTTGAAGAGGCTAGTAAGCGCAACCTGCGCATGATTGCAGGTAAAGTCATGATGGATCGGAACGCTCCAGACTATCTAGTTGACACGCCCGATTCGTCCTATCAAGACAGCAAAGCACTGATTCAGAAATGGCATAAGAATGGCCGTCTTCTCTATGCCGTTACCCCTCGCTTTGCAGTGACTTCTACTGATGAGCAATTGGAGATGGCCAGTAGACTGCTGCAAGAATTTCCAGATGTTTATCTGCACACGCATTTGTCAGAAAACGTAGATGAGGTTCAGTATGTTGCCAAGCTCTTTCCAGAGAGTAAAGGCTATTTGGATGTTTATGATCGAGCGGGGTTAGTGCGAGAGCGATCGATCTTTGCTCATGGGGTTCAGCTAAGCGATGCAGAATTCCAGCGGCTTTCGGAGGCAAAGGCGGCGATCGCATTTTGTCCGACCTCTAATTTGTTCTTGGGCAGTGGGCTGTTTCGACTAGGACAAGCGAAATCAGAAAAGCATCCTGTGCATGTTGGACTGGGAACGGATGTGGGCGCAGGCACCAGTTTTTCTTTGCTTGTGACAGCTCATGTTGCCTATAAAGTCATGCAGCTTCAAAAGCGGCGTTTGTCTCCCTTTGAAGCTCTGTTTCTAGCAACGTTGGGAGGGGCTAGAGCGCTCTATCTAGAAGACAAAATTGGTAACTTTGACCCTGGCAAGGAAGCAGACTTTGTTGTTTTGAATTTACAGTCAACACCACTCATGGCGCTTCGCAACCCAGAGCCGACAGCGGCATCTTTAAAAGAATTGGTAGACAAGGTTTTCAGCCTGATTGTCATGGGAGACGATCGCGCTATTCAAGCAACTTATGTCATGGGTAAGCTTGTCAGTGGCACCGCTCAGTAAACCTGCGACTATTTAGGAGTGTAGGAGAGAGGGAGGGAGTGAGGGAGCAGGTATTTTAGCGATCGATCCTTAGGAACGAGAACGAAATAAAGCCGATGTACCTGTAGGGGGTTTAGCATTTGGCAAATGTGCCCTTGGTCGTAGTAAAGAGGGTTGCCTGAATGCTAAACCCTTACGCTTGAGTTTCCGGTGTTATTTAATCCACGATCCTTATTTGTTTAAGCCTGTTGTCAGATCTGAGATAATACAAATATACTAATCACAGCATTGAATTTTGCCGAGCCGATCGCGGTTGAGCATGGCATAATATGTCGGCTGTTACCCCGAAGCATTGAATGGTTCACGCAGTCCAATTCTCTCAGCCCAGCTCTCATTCAAGTTCTGACGTGCTGTATCCCAACTTCTCTAAAGACCTGGGCGATAGCGCTGTGCTAGATTTCCAGGTGCCCGACCCCGAAGATGACCAGATTTCTGAGCATGAGTTTCAGCAGCAGGTCGAGACGGCCTGGCAGGTCTGCGATCGCTTTGATCTCCAGACGGATATCTGGCGCGGACGGATTTTGCGTGCCGTGCGCGATCGAGAAAAGCGGGGCAGCGCGCATGGGATCGGCTTTCTCAACTGGCTCAAGGATCGAGAAATTAGCAAAACTCAGGCTTATTCGCTGATTGAACTCGCCACCAGTGCCGACAACCTGCTAGAGGACGGCATTTTGGACTCTGAGGATGTCAGCCACTTTAGCAAGCGGGCATTTATCGCCACGGCACAGGCGGCTCCAGAGGTGCAGCAAATGGTGAGCGATCGCCTCAAGGAGCATAATGCCAGCCCACGAGTGACCCAGCGCGAAGTGAAGCAGCTAGTGGATGAATGGACGGCGGTAACTTCTGATTTATTGCCGATCGAAATTAAAGAAAAAGCGGCTAATAGCACCATCCCTGCTCGTTACCTAACGCCGCTGGTGCGCGAGATGGAAAAACTGCCTGAATCCCATCAGTCTTTTTTGCGGGCAGAAGTTGCCGAAACCCCTGATGTGGATACCGTTAAGCAGGTGACGGCGGAGGCGCGCTATTTGGCCAAGTACCTAAATTCCGCTGGACAGGTGCAATCTCTGGCTCATGAGTCTCTCGATTTGGAGTCTGCCCTAGAAGAGGCGTTACGCATCGGCTGTCTCAATAGCACTGCCGAATTGGTGAGTCAGGCTGCCCAACTAGAGCAGATGATTGCCAAGCTCTACACCACCTGGAAGCGGATGAATACCTTATCTGAGAGAGTGTATCTGGACAGCGGTGCGAGTACACCCAATTTGCGAGCGCTCCTGTCTCACCTGGCTCCTCTCACTAATGAAACGGTCGAAATCAGTTTGGGCGATCCAGATGGTAGCTTCTCACGCACCATTCGGCTGAAAATTTTGCCAGAAGAAGAAGGAGAATAATAGAGACAACTTACTCCTTTTGATCTTTTGAATCTCCCTTCTTTTCTCTGGCTCTGGCGGATTGCGGCTTGGTCGATGGGGCTGTCTCTCACCGCCTATGTTTTGCTCATGGCGACGGGCGGCTGGATGTCTTTCACGCGGCTTCAGGGGCAGCCGCGCCCCAAATGGCTGCGACCCTTACACTACGGCATTGGCGGCACGATGGTAGGTCTAGTGCTGCTGCTGTTAGCCGTAGGTCTGGTGGGCACAATCGGCTACTACGGCAACTTGGGACATTCGGCGCATTTGCCCGCAGGGCTGACAGTGGTCGGTTTGACGATCGCCTCTGCCTGGAGCGCTAGCCAAATTAGCCCCAAGCGCCCTTGGGCAAGACCTTTACATATTGGAATTAATGTGGCGCTGTTCATAGGATTTTCCCTAGTGAGCCTGACAGGTTGGCTTGTGGTGCAAAAGTATTTGCCCTAAAGCTTTAGTGATTAGTCAAACAATAGTTGGTGGGTAGTTACCTGGCTCCACATCGAGTCCTTGCACTGGTTCTTCAGCGTTATCTGTCAGACCGAACGCATCCAGAGGAGTCTATGGATAAGGGCAAGAGGCGGTTATGGTGTTTCAAAGCACTAGGGGGCGATCGCACATTGGAAAGACGATTGTTGAAACTAAATCATTGATTTGGTAAATTTTTAGGCAAAGAAATTACTTGCATACAAATTGAATAACTTAAGGTTCAGCTTATGCCAGAGGATCAGCCCCCAATTCTGAGTCTTGCAAAAGCCCTTGTTTTACAGCCACCTTCATCTCTGCTGTCTAGCCATAAAGCTCAATGGAATTGCGATCGCCTTGCAGGTTGTGGAGGCATGTGAACGATGTCGCGATCGCAGTCAAACTCGTCGTCAAACGCTGGGCAGAGCCAACCGGATAGCAATCCAGATCCGGCTCCAAAATTGTCTGATAAGGCGCCAGTGCTACCAACTCAGACGAGCTATGAAGCCGGATGGAGCAGTGCCACTTTTGAGTATTACTGTCTGCCACCCGGAGAGACCCCAGAAATGTGTATTGATCACTACGTCGCTGGAATTTGTTGTAATCAAATCTCCCAGGTAGAGATGAAAGTGGAGGGAGTGACAAACGGGCGGTGGCAAACCCTACCCCATTTCTACGGTGGCGTATTCCTCTACCCTATGCATCATTCCTGCTCAGCGCGTTTTCAGCAACCCTTCAAATGCATCATGCTTAATTTGAAGCCAGGTTTACTGACAGACAGTGCAGCAGAATTTATGGGGAGACGAACACTAGAAAGGGTAGAGGAGACGACCATGCATTGGGTGACAGTATTCATGTCTACTAACATATCGTTCGCTCCTCACCCACTAGCCTAGACCGACTGAAGAAAAGCTTAAAGTAAAAAAGCGGGA
>JACQYI010000017.1 GCA_016208305.1 Oscillatoriophycideae cyanobacterium NC_groundwater_1537_Pr4_S-0.65um_50_18
TAGATAAGTGCTGTTATCTATACCTAAATCCGCAGCAGCAAACCGATCGCCCATGCCTCCCCTCCTCACCTGACCCCGTTCTACCGATCGTGATTGTCTCACTCGAAAGCGGAAAGCCGGAGGGTGGGGGAAGAGGCGATCGTCCGCCTGATTTGCGTGATTGGCAGATTGAGGAGTTTCTACGGCAGACGGGTAAAGCGGACAATACCCAACGGATGTACCGGGGACAACTTCAGCGCTTTGCCCGATGGTGCCCCAAGTCTTGACTCGATGTGACGCCGAGCGATATCGGCAAGTATCGGCGCGAGTTAAAGCTCAAAGGGTTGCAGCCTGCTTCGGTGAACCACGCTCTCAATACGCTGCGATCGTTCTACAACTGGCTCCGGCGCAGCAATGGCTATCCGATGAATCAACCTTTGCCCACCGATGCGATCGATTTGGAGCGGCAAGAGGAACCGAGGCTGCTCATATTGAGGCAGAGGAGTTGGGGGATCTGTGGGTAGTGTTAGAGCTGGATGACAAGACGCGGGTGCGCGATCGGGCCATCATCGCAGTGCTCAGTCATGGTTTGCGAGCCTCAGAAGCCTCAGCGTTAAATGTGGAGCATTGGAATGGCAGGATGCTCACGGTGCATCGCTCGAAGGGACAGAACGTGAGTCAAGTGCCGCTCAGTCGAGAGGCGCGATCTCACTTAGAGGCTTATCTGGAGTGGCGAAGGCAGCAGGATGAGAGGTTTGCTCCAGCGCCAGAGAGTCCGATGTTTTTGGCCCAAGACCCGACGAGTGCAGGGCAAAGGCTGGGCTATCAGGGGTTGCATAAGATGGTAAAAAAGTTGGGAGCCATTGCGGGGGTAGAGGGCATCCATCCGCATCGATTCCGCCATTCGTTTGGTACGGAGGTGACGCGGCGAGGGGTCGATCCGCTTTTTGGCAAGGAGTTGATGGGCATCAAGGGCGATCGGGTGTTTCAGCGATACACTCAAGGCGTGTTTAAGCAGGCGGCGGCTGAGGCGTATTTGAAGGCGATCGGTGAAGGGGATGAAGACCTATAATGGGCGCGGGTCTGCTTGAGCAAGCACTTTAAGTAGAGAAGACTAGCGATCGCTGCTGTCTTTGAGATTGAGAACGGTTGATGCCAAGTCAGTAGAGTTGACCAGACGATCGACCAGATCGTGCAACAACTTTCAAGGATTGTGCTTCATTAAGTTGAACGAAACGATGAACCGAGTCCGGAAGATCATTCATATTGACATGGATGCTTTTTACGCTTCCGTAGAGCAGCGAGACGAACCCAGGTATCGGGGCAAGCCGCTCGTGGTCGGCGGTTCACCGTCTCGACGCGGGGCAGTGGCCGCAGCAAGCTATGAGGCACGGCAGTTTGGCATCCACTCGGCGATGCCCTCGCGCACGGCCTATCAGAAATGTCCCCATCTCATCTTTGCCAAACCCCGTTTTGAGGTGTATCGAGCCATCTCTGAGCACATTCGAGACATCTTTAAGCGTTACACCGATCTCGTGGAACCGCTAGCTTTGGATGAAGCCTATCTCGATGTCACTGAAAACAAGCTAGGGATGGCTTCGGCAACACTTATTGCCCAAGAAATCCAGCAATGCATTCAGGCAGAGACTCAGTTAACCGCTTCGGCGGGAGTCTCGATTAACAAGTTTTTGGCCAAGATTGCTTCTGCGATGAACAAGCCCAATGGCCTGTTCCTGATTGCGCCACAGCAGGCAGAACCCTTTATTGAACAATTAGCGATCGAGAAGTTTTATGGGGTGGGGCAGGTGACAGCAGCTAAGATGCATCACCCAATCGCATCTGCAAGTCCATTGGCGCAGAAAACAGCTTTGACCCCGATCTGGGCGATCGCTCTGCGGTCTTAACGGCCTTGGAGGAGGTGGCTGAAACGTTGCATCGTCGATTGGAGAGCAAGCAAGCCTCTGGACGAACGCTGACCCTCAAAGTTAAATATGCTGACTATCAACAGATCACGCGCAGCAAGACGTTAACGACTGCGATCGGCCAGTTAGAGGTGATTTTGAGTGTTGCAGAGGAACTGCTGACCCTCACGGATATCGATCATCAGCCTGTGCGTCTACTAGGATTGACTCTCTCTAATCTAGAGGGTGAGAGCCTGGAAGTGCCGGAGTATGTACAACTGAGTTTGGCGTCCACTCGGCAATGAATGGCTGCCCCAGCAAGAGTCGAACTTGCAACCGTGCGGTTAACAGCCGCCCGCTCCGCCATTGAGCTATGGGGCAATGAGTGGGAAGTGACAGGATTCTCCGAAGGAGACGCTTCGCGAACGAACTGCCATCTCGCCGTCTATGTCCTTCGGACAGGCAAGCCAACAGCGGCATGTGAGCACCAGCTTCACCAACTTCCCACAAGCGGAGAGCAGAGGAATCGTTCGCGTAGCGTCTCCCTTAGGAGAAACCCCTAGCCCAAGGACTACCCTGGTTTACCCTGCGGGAAGCAAGCTACAAGACCAGTTGCCGACCATTCAGCGGTGCCCTCCATCATTGGCGAGAACGGAAGGAGTTGAACCTTCACTCTTCGGTTTCGTAGACCGATGTGTTCATCCAGTTACACCACGTTCTCAAAGGCGGAGAGCAGTGGAGTCGAACCACAATTGTTCATCCATCTGTTTAGCAAACAGTGCCGAAGCGCAAGCGCGACGAAGTCGTTCGCCTGATCGATTTACTCTCCATAATGTTGTCAATCAAACCGTTGGTAGGTCGGGCTGGAATTGAACCAGCAATGCGATCGCGGCGGTTTTACAGACCGTTGCCCACACCAATAGGCGAGCCGACCTATGTTGAATTTGGTAGCGCAGACGGGACTTGTTGGCGAAGCCTGCCGAAGGCATACCCGTTAATCACACGCTTGAAAGACGTGCCGCTCGACCACTTCGCTTCTGCACCATGTATGCCGTGCAAGTTGAAAAAGCTGTTGTTCACACACAGGATTTGAACCTGTAGTTGACTGTTCTTGAGACAGTTGCCTTACCATTAGGCGAGTATGTAAGCTTCTTCGATTAGGGCACGACAACGCACAGACGAGGATTTGAACCTCGAACAACGGTTTTGGAGACCGCGATGTTGCCGTTACACCATCTGTGCATTGGTCGCAGTGGTGGGAGTCGTTCGCGTAAGCGTCTCCGAAGGAGATACCCACATATCCTCGGTTATGAGCCGAGTACCTTAGCCGTTAGGTGACACTGCAATGATTGGACTCCAGGGTGGGAATCGAACCCACGAATAGTCGGTTTTGCAGACCAACGCCTTCCCACTTGGCGACCTGGAGATAAATTTGCTGTGCAAGTTAAAGAAGCTGTTTTGGATTGAACTACCTCGCCAGGGTTGGAGGCGAGGACTGGAATTGCACCAGCAACCTATCGTGTTTCAAACGATCGTTCTACTGTATGTAGGCTTCTAGAATCAGGGCACAGCAACGAGGATGACAGGATTTGAACCTGTGACCACTTGCCTCGGAAGCAAGCACTCTGTCCATCTGAGTTACACCCTCATTGGGAGCCTTGACGGGAGTTGCACCCGCTTCTTTCTGGCTGAGAACCAGAACGACTTTTCTATTCGTCCACAAGGCTACACGGGGATGATGGGATTTGAACCCACGATCTTTCGCTCGACAGGCGACTGCTTTGAGCCGGACTAAGCTACACCCCCAAAGGTGGCGATTCAATTTTCAAGGTGCAGGTTGGCTGATGAATCGGCAGGAATTAGAGAAAGCAACGCCGTTCCAGAGAATAGGTTTTCTGAAGGTGGCGGAGTACTTGCGTGCGTTGAGTGGAAAATGACGTTCCCTGATTCAATAAGTCGTCTTGAAGTGGCAGGTCAGTGCCAGAGAAATGAGTGGGTAAGAACTCTAAGAACTTCAAGAGACCCTTGTTTTGAGTAAGGGAGTGAGTGTTCATTGGATTAACTCCTCTGTGTCTCATCTCATACTACAAATATAATACAACATACTACAAGGTGTCAATGGTGTACTACAACTTTTTTTGAGATGGGAGAGAGCGACTATCAAAAAAATACTTGTATCGCTCTCTCCCGCTGGCTTTGCCACTATGCCGAAGAGGAAATGTGGGCTCCGCTCATCTGCCACAGCTTGTAGATCAGGAACTCGGTGCGATCGCTCATCACAGCCAGGAACATCCCTTCGTGAGCGTCCTTGTCCTCGGCAATCCAGCTTCCGCTCAGTCCGACTTCGACAAACTCCTCATCTACAGCAATGGGAGTGACTGCTGAGCCATAGTCCTGATGTAATGCCATCTTCAACACTTTCAGTTCGGGCATATCAGCAGGCAGCAGCAAGGAGGCACAACCGGGTTCGATATGGAGCGATCGCCCTAACCGCATTGCCAGAAGCACTCGGTGGGCAATCAACAGTTCGGGGTTGGTCATGGTACGCTCCATGTAAAGCCCAACGTCGGTATAGTTCAGCTTCAACATCGGTCGTGCCTCCTTTCTGGGCTTAAGGTCAGGTGTCAACAGGTTGCTGTTCTTTCCAAAACTGCTCGGCAAAGGCGATCGCAGGATGCATCGGTGCTTTGGGTTTGGTTTTGAGTACCATTCCGGTTTCATGCAGAAGGCGATCGCTCTTGCTTGAATTGCACTTCTCGCACGCAGTCACCACGTTGTCCCAGGTGTGGGTTCCTCCCTTTGAGCGGGGGATGACGTGATCCAGCGTCAAATGCTTGGTGCTGCCGCAGTACTGACAGGTATGGTTGTCGCGGCGAAAGATTTCCCGACGATTAACTGGGGGTAGTTTCCAGTGCCGTTCTGGATTGCCGCTCGTCAACCGGATGTGATCTGAAATTTGTAGTACGACACTGGGAGATCGGACTTCCCATTGCTGGGTGCTGCTGAACTCCAGAGTTTCTGCTTGACCTGTGACGAGCAGGACGATCGCCCGCTTCAGGTTGATTCGCGCCAGGGGCAAGTAGTTCTTAGAGAACACCACGACCTGGTTCTGGAGTATGGGAATTTTCTGCCGCTGCTCGCTCTGCATGAGTTTTCTCCTCAAAAAATAACCCCCGCCTCTGAGCACCAGAAGCGGGGGTTGGGAAAGTGGATATGCTTTTCCCTATGTCGGTGTCAGGATTGCCCTGCACCTCCCGCTGCTCGTGAGTTGATCCGGATTGAGCCATCCGGCGATATTGCTATCAATGCCTTCGCTGACGGATTTACCGCCGCTAAAGCGATACGTCCCCTCAAATGCAAACAGCGCCGCTGCTCTGCCTAGACCTGAATAGGGTCGGCATTGCATAGCGCTGGTTAAGGTGGCGAGGATACGTATCATGGAAGGCTGTAGTATTTGTATTACAATTATGGCTGTCTATATACTACACTTGTAGTATTAGATTGTCCACCCTTAATTGAAATTCAGGATGTTCGGTTATGGATACACGTAAACGAGGTAGCACTTCGGAAATGCAGGTGACGAGTATCCGACTGGAACCCGAACTGAAGGAGCGATTGCGGGAGATTTCTGGAGAACAGGGCTATCAAACCCTGATTCGAGAAGTGCTTTGGCAGTTTGTGGATCAGCAGATGGTGTCAGATGAGGTACGTTGGCGTAGCCTCTCGGAACGAGAATCGTACTCGGTTGACGATAGGCGATCGCCCTCTCCTCTCCCTCTGTTATCTATGTCGGATATTCGGGCGACGTTTAGGGCAGTCTCTCAACAAGAAGAGCAATGTGCCATTACAGGGCAGCGTATTCAACCACAGCAAGAGATGCTGTTAGGGTTAACAACAAACGGGGAGATTATTGCTCTCAGTAGGGCGATCGCTTAATAGTGCTTCCAGTAATAGGCATCGATCCGAGATACGTGTAAAAATTTATCATATAGGCATCAAAGCTTTGCTGGATCTGCAAAGTCCTCAATTAAACATGAATCCTTCCTGACAATATCGGCGTTAGCAACAATGTCATATCCATCTAAACCCTCTGCTGAGCCTTGTGTAACAACCTTCGATGAGTTTGTGCAATTGGCGGATTATTCTCTGATGGATACCTTAAATGCTGATCCTGATGCCACGGTCGATGGTAATGATCACCGGGCCCGCCAGGTTTTTTCTGGTCATTTCGTACCTGTGACACCCACGCCGCTTGCAGACCCAGAATATGTCGCTCATAGCCGCACCTTTTTTAAGGAACTTGGGTTGAGCGATGGACTGGCGCTGAATGAAAAATTTCGCCGTGTATTTTCTGGTGATCTCTCTGCTGCCCATGAGCCGATGCGTCGGGTGGGCTGGGCGACGGGTTATGCCCTCTCGATTTATGGCACCGAATACACCCAACAATGTCCATTTGGTACGGGTAATGGGTATGGCGATGGTCGAGCGATATCTGTATTTGAAGGAACCATCAATGGACAACGTTGGGAAATGCAATTGAAAGGGGGTGGCCCAACGCCTTATTGCCGGGGTGCCGATGGGCGCGCTGTCCTCCGGTCAAGTGTGCGTGAGTTTCTAGCGCAAGACTATATGCAAGCGTTAGGTGTGCCAACATCGCGCTCTTTGACACTGTATGTTTCTAAATCTGAGACTGTTACCCGACCTTGGTATTCTCAAGACTCCGACTCGATTGACCCTGATGTTTTGGTGGACAATCCTGTGGCCATTTCAACTCGCGTTGCACCCTCCTTTTTGCGCGTTGGTCAGCTAGAATTATTTGCCCGCCGCACTCGCAGCAATGCTCATCCAAAAGCATTAGAAGAGTTGAGCATGATAGTGTCGCACTTAATTGAGCGAGAGTACAAAAGCGACATTAAGCAAAGCCTTGGTTTTGCCGATCAATTAGTTGAGTTGGCTAAGCTATTTCGCCAGCGTCTCACTTCACTGGTGGCTAATTGGCTACGGGTTGGTTACTGCCAGGGTAATTTTAACAGTGACAACTGCGCGGCTGGAGGCTTTACCCTAGACTATGGACCCTTTGGATTTTGTGAAAAATTTGACCCTTGGTTTCAACCTTGGACGGGTGGCGGCGAGCACTTTTCATTCTTCAATCAGCCCATTGCAGCAGAAGCAAATTATTACATGTTTTGGAAAGCAGTGAGACTGCTACTGACAGAAGATGCTGAAGCGTTAGAACAGTTCGACCAAGTAGGCCGCGGCTTTTCAGAAGCCATGCAAAAACAAATCCAAAAAATGTGGGCGGACAAACTTGGCTTGACTGAATATCACCCAAAGCTATTCGAAAAATTGATGCAGTTAATGACTGACTCAGAGGTCGATTACACCATTTTCTTCCGCGAGTTATCCCATATACCAGATGATATCTCAGCATTGAAAAAAAGCTTCTACGTTGAAACTTCACCACAACTCGATGAACAATGGCAATCTTGGCTAAAAAGCTGGCGCGACCTCGTCATGAACGATGGCAATTTAGCTGAGATATCCACAAAGATGAAACAGACGAACCCAAAATACACATGGCGAGAGTGGTTGATTGCCCCTGCCTACCAACAAGCCATGCAGGGTGACTATAGTTTAGTTAAAGAGTTGCAAGAAGTCCTTAGCTATCCCTATGATGAGCAATCACAAGACGTAGAAGATAAATACTATCGTCTAAGACCGAAGGCGTTGTTTAACACGGGTGGCGTGTCGCACTATAGCTGTTCATCTTGAATTAGAAGTCGAAGCCGTCTATTGCTATTCCAGTGGGTTATAGCCTGGCTTTTTGTAGAGCTTCTCTGGGTTGTTCAAGATTTCTGGTTTATAGACTGTCTCGACCCAATCCTCTGGGTTGATTTCTTCGATCGCGACCGAAATCGAGTCTTCGCTGCTTTCGAGAATTGACATAGCATCTTTCACAATTTGCTCAACAAACCGAATCTTCTGCTGTTCTGACCTGCCGGGATAAAGCTTGATGCTGATATGAGGCATTGTTTTTCTCCTTCAGTGCTTTGCTGAACAAAGTTTAAAGCCATTGGGTGCGGAGGTTGTGAATGAGCAGGAAATATAGCGCAATTTACAAATGAGTTGCGTAACGAGTGAGAGCAGCTCCAGTCTAGCGTTCTAGCTTCTGATGAGTTGACATCCAGCTGCATTTAAGGAGCAGCAATTGGAAGTGAATAAAACCCTGCAACGCGCACAGGTTCCAACTTTATAAGCTTGTGCTACCTATTTGCAAATTGCGCAAAATCTTTTGCTCAGTTACAGTTCTAGAACGCGATCGCAACCTTTAGATAATTTCACTTCTCTCTATCTGATTATCCTAAGAATATTATCGGTGGTTCCCAAGAATACAAGCGGTTCAGTGTGGGTGAAACTATACGTTTGCCGATGCAGCAGCTTTATGGGATTGGAACAGAATACGTGTAAAAACCTGCAAGGTCGGGATGAATTGCTTACAGATCAAGCATTTCAGCTTTCTACACACAACTCGATCTTCTTGAAATCTAGTACTAGTGAAGGTTTGGACTAGATGTGGCTTTCGTACTACTTGAGTAGTACATCCGCCATTTTTCAGCTTTTTTAGAGGCTGAAACTCTTATTCCTTCGTTGAATAGTTGCATCGTGTAGCAACCCCTTGTCGACATCTGTCACTAAGTGCTATATTGTCATTTAGTGACAGATTCCTGAAAGGAAGACTGCTGTGGGGAGTGACGCTACCAACAACACAACAAAGAACGAGCGTAAGCTAGGGAGGATGAGTGAGCAGCGGCAGCAGCGGATACGTCTGGAGATTTCGCGGGAGGCGGCGCGTTTGTTCTGGGAGCAAGGCGTCGCTGCCACGACCGGCGAGCAAATCGCTGCTGCGGTGGGTCTTTCGGTGCGCACCCTCTGGCGGTACTTCCGCAACAAGGAGAGCTGTGTAGAGCCGGTCTTGGCGCAGGATGGCGAGGAGTTTGTGGCGCTATTGCGCCGCTGGCCTCGGGATGTCTCCCTTGAAGATCACCTCGTCGAGTGGGCAATGAATCGTACTAAAGATCCCGATCAGCAGTCCTTTGATGAGGCTGTGATCAAGATGACTGTGCTGGCCGAAAAAGAGCCGGATCTGCGGACGGCCTGGCTGATGACCAACGACCGAATAGAGCACGCTCTAGTCGAGATCATCGCAGATCGCCTGCGGCAATCGACTGACGATATTGAGGTGCGGCTGCACGCTGCAGCGGCCACCGCAGTCGTGCGCGTCATCAGTGAAGACGTCAGTGCTGCCCTGATGGCAGGAGCCGATCGCGCCTCGCTCGGCAACCCGCTTAGACAGATGGCCCGCGCCGTGCACATAGCTACTGGTGGGGTGGTCGGCGATCCTGTCGATCCTTAAACCAAATAACAACTGAAATCAGCAACAAGAGTCAAGGAGTTGATCCTCATGTCTCAAGTTCCTTCTAACCACCCGACGGAGTTAGGAAAGACCGCCATGTCTTCATCCCTACCCAACCGGGTTCCACGTCCTCGCTTACCCGAAGCCATTATTGGCCTTGTCGTCTTTAGCGTAGTCGGGTACGGAGGTGGCTCGCAGCTCTCGCGGCTCGGACTCGACCCCGTGGTCTACGGATTGGTCTTCACCGCGCTGTCTGGCGTCGCTGGTATTGCCGGGTTTGCCGCCGCTGTGCTGCTCCGCATCCGTTCCCTCAGCCCCTTCGGCGTTTGCCCAACCTCCAGACGCTGGCTCCTCATCGGGGTTGGGGCGGGAGTGGTCGCCTTTGTGGTCAAGGGTCTGGCGGTTCTGGTCTACATCGCTATCACCGGAGATAGCTCGACCCCTCAGACAGTGTATGCCGAAGCTGGCAGTGGTGGAGTGCTGTCCTTAATCCTGGCGACGCTGTTTCTCGGTTTCCTTACCCCCCTGGGCGAGGAGCTGATCTTCCGGGGTGTCATCGCCAATGTGCTGCTGCGCCACGGGCCAGTTTTCGGGGTCGTGAGCAGTGCCCTGATCTTCGCCTTCATGCACGGCATCAACATTGTTTTCCCGGCGGCCTTGGTGATGGGTCTTGTCGGTGCCGAGCTGCTGCGCCGCAGTGGATCGATCTGGCCCGCTGTCGTCGTTCACGTCGTCTTCAACCTGCCCACGGTTCCGGTCATGGTGCTCGCTGGCATGGGCTGAACGATCAGCAACTGCAATTAGAACCAGGCTCAAGGAGTTTATTACCGTGTCAAACATTTCGTTTAATCCCCCACGCGATCGCGATTTTTCCACGCACGACTTAGGGCCAATGGGTCTCGTGAGGAGGAGAATCCGGCTACCCCGCACGAGGGCGGCATCAACCTCGCCGAGACGCTTGGCGGCACCTTGCTCACCGTCGAGGGTGAACAGCACGGTGTGGCTCTCACCGACGACAACGCCTGCGTTAACGACATCGTCGCTGACTACCTGATCAACCTCGAACTGCCCGATGAAGGGGCGACCTGCACCCTATCACCCCAAGATCGCGAAGGCTTGAAAACAATTCTGGAATGACGTTGAGAATAGAGTCATGGTTGAGCATAAGAACGCTAGGCGGCAACTGTTTGGGCTGCTGTGGTTGGCAGGCATGGCTGGGGTGATTTCCCTAGTGTTGCTGCCTTTACCCTCGCTTCCAAAGGGTGCCCCACCTGCCGCTGTGGTCAGGCTGCTGATGCTGGTGCAGCCTACGGTTTTGCTGTCGGTGGCGGTGCTGATAGGTGTGCTCTTGGCTCACCGGCTAGAGCTAAGGGCACCGGGAGCAGAGGCTCTGGCCGCTGGGCAATCGTGGCGGCAAGCTATAGTTCCTCAACTGTTGCCCGGCGCGGTGGGTGGGTTGATCAGTGGCGGACTACTGACGGCGATCGCCCTGCTGTCTCGCCCGCTGCTGCCACCAGCCTTTAAGGCGACTGAGCCCACGCCGCTGCTAGTGCGATTTCTCTACGGCGGTATCACCGAAGAAATTTTGATCCGCTGGGGACTTATGACGCTGCTGGTATGGCTGAGCTGGCGATTTGGGCAGCAGCGCCAGGGTAAACCCCAAGCCCGGTGGGTAGTAGTCGCCATTGCCGTCTCCTCCTTGGTGTTTGCTATGGCCCACTTACCCTATGCGATCGCCCTAGGACTGCCGTTAACCCCACCCCTGCTGGGGTTCTTGCTGATCCAAAATTCTTTATTTGCAGGGGTTGCGGGGTATTTATTCTGGCGCTACGGGCTAGAGACCGCCATAATCGCTCACCTGACGGTTCATGCCGTGCTGGCCCTCATAGGCTGAGGCACCTTCTGGCTCGCGGGCAGGGTGGCTGCGGGTGTCATCGACCTTGGGATCGTGTGGCACGGCAGCTGGCGTGACGTGGGCGAGGTTGTAGAAGCCCTGCGAAGCCGTCAACTCCACAGCAAGGCCGTTCTGAATGTCGCCGCGCAGTAAGCCGCCACTCGCTCTCAAGCCCGCCGTACATGCATAGGAGTTCGATGCTCTCGAATCTCCGCCACAGACAAGGGGTACACCATGTCTCAAATTTCTTCTAAAAACCCACGAAATCGTAGCCAACTCACGCACAACTCAATACCAACCGCTTCCACTAGGAGGAGAACGATGCGCGTTTCCAAGACCTACGCCCGAAGCCTGCTGCTGCTCCAGGCACTGCTGCTCGTCCTTAGCGCCTGCAGCCCGTTGGCAGCCGCGCAGCCGCCCACAGCCACGCCGCCGCCCACGCCAGAGGCAACTGCGACTGCTGCGGTTGCCACCGCCGACAAAGCGGTCACGCACGCCGAGAACGATCGCGTTCCCCAAGGCGCGGCCTGGACGCAACACTACTTTCCGTCCTCGGACGGCTCCGACGTTGAACTGCACGCCGACGTTCTGTTGCCCGAAGAACTGGCCGCAGGCGAGCAGGTGCCGGTGATCCTGGTGGTCGGGCCATACTTGGGGCACTCTGGTGGCCTGGCACTGGAAAACCACGCACACACCGGCCCCTCCAACCGCTTCAATGACTTGATCGAAGGAGCCGATTTGTTCCGGCGCGGCTACGCCTTCGTCATGGTGGACACGCGCGGCTTCGGCGGCTCCACTGGGTGTTTGGACTTTGCGGGACCCGGTGTGCAGGCCGATGTCAGGGCCGCAATCGACTGGGCGGCGACACAGCCCTGGTCGACGGGTGCTGTCGGTATGTACGGCAAGTCCGCCGACGCCATCACCGGCCTGATCGGCAACAACCTCAACCACGACGCGCTGAAGGCCGTCGTCGCACAGGAACCGATCTGGGACTTGTACCGCAACTTCCGCTCGAACGGTGTTCCCCGCTCGACCATCGTCAACGTCGCCAACACCTACAACTCCATTGCGACGCTGCCCCAGATGCCGGGCGACGACGAGCGCTACCGGGCCAACGCCGAGTACGAGAAGTCTCATCCGGGGTGCCTCTTGCAGAGCATTGACGATTATGAAATTGCCGACCCCAAGTCCGATTACTGGAAGATCCGTGACCTGGCAGAGCACGCCAAGGGCACCGATACTCCACTATTGTTCACGCAGGGCTTCCTCGAGTGGAACACCGAAGCCGAGGCGGTGGAGGAGTTCCTCGCCAACCACCAGGGGCCGCAGCGAGGCTGGCTGGGCCCTTGGGAGCATTATCGGGGCAACGAGCGCACTGCCGATGGGAAACTGGAAATGGGCCGCGAGGGCTGGTTCGACGAGGTGATGTCCTTCTACGACCAGTACCTCAAGGGCATCGAACCGACCGTAGCCTACCCAGCCTACGTTGTGCAAGACAGTACCGGTGCCTGGCGCGCCCAGGACACCTGGCCGGTCGTGGAGTACTCCGCCACCATCGCGCTCGGCGGCGGGTCGTACCTGGACGACGGCCTGCCCTCCGACCCCGCAGCCGAGGCTCCCAACCGCTTCTTCGTCTGGTCTGAGCCGCTTGGGCAGCCGGTTCGGATCACTGGAACGCCACGGGTATCGCTTGAGATCGAGGGCTATGGCAACGTCATGGTTGAGCTGTACGACGTCGCCCCAGACGGCAGCGCCGTTGCGTTCAACCGGCAGGTGGCGTTGGTGAAACCTGGCACGACCAGCTTCGACCTTAGATCAACCGACTGGACGCTGCAAGCTGGTCACACGTTGGCCATCGAGATTGGCACCATTCAGCCCTCTCTGACCCCCGACAACGACTGGATTGATACACCGTCGTTTGAAAGAATCACCGTCAGCGACGCCCGGCTCGAGCTTGCCCTAGACGACCCAGCCAACGACACTGTGATCCCTGGCGACCGCGCGCCGTGGCTGGACATCTACCGGCAGGCGTCCGCAGAGCAGATGTCTCCCAGTACCCGGAGCTTCACGCTGCCGACGGAAGACCGCTGACCCACATCCTAGATGGAGCAAATCCTGGCAACTGCTGGGGCGGCTTGGGAGCACGTTGTTCACGTCAATTCTTACCATGTTGGCGGCTTGCCCCCAGAGGTTAACGATGTGATGGTCAGGCTATATCGCCATTAAATGCCCAACCATGCCCCCATTGGGACACAGGTAGGAGTCGCGGCTCTTGGACTGCCAACCATGCGGATTGAGATCCGCGTGACTGCAATTATTCCGTGAGTTTTGCATCAGTGGCAGCAGAGACTGCTCCGTTAAAGCATCCACTAAAGCATCCACTTGAACACAGGAGAGATTCAGATGTCAGAGAAAAATAAAGCAATTTTAGAAGAAGCAACCGCGGTGATCGCACAGGCACATGGACAGATGCCGCTTAAGATCCTTACCTTTCGGCATCAAACTTGCGATTAGCGCCGAGGCGCAACTCCGAAGGAACCGCAGCATACCTCAATAAGGAATTCATCATGCAATATCTTTCACAGGACTTAATCCTTCTTGCACTCAATCCCCAAACTGGGAAAACTCGCTTCTCTTGGTACTCTGCACTCGACTATGGCTTGGTCGGTTCTTTATTACTAGACTTAGTACTGCAAGGCAAACTTGAGATCGACAACGACAATCGTGTGATCGGTGCGATACATGCTTCGCACGGGCAAGCCACCGCAGGCAACACAGGCAATGAATTCTTAGATCAACGCCTCAGTGAAGTTCTAGCATCGTCTCGTCCTCGAACTGCAAGGTTCTGGGTGACTCGTTGGAGACGAAGATACCTAGGAATTCAACCGATTGTGTTGCAGAACTTAGTTGATTTAGGTGTTTTAGAACGACAAGAGCAACGCATTCTTGGACTGTTCCCAACGCAGCGATATTTTCTGATCGATGAATCGATTCAGCGCGAGATTGTCCAGCAGGTTCGTGCCGCCGTGTTAGAAAGCATTGGACTGGATTCTCGGATGGCAGCATTGATTAGTCTGATGCAAGCCTCTCACCTGACTGATGCGGTGTTCAGACCTGAAGAACGTTCTGAAGCGCGATCGCAAATTAAGGCGATCGCAAGAGAGGAGTTGGTAGGTCAAGCAGTTTCAAAGGCAATCTTCACCGTTCAAGCAGCCACGTTTGTGGGCGCAATCAATAGCGGATGAAAACGAACTCGCTCTTCACCCACCTTGCCACGGAGACGCAAGCAGGACATGGAGCAGGCAAGCCCATCGACAAGGCTATCAAGAAAACGGCAGATATGTGGGCTTTTGCCGCTCACTGGACGGGGATGAAGGTGAAGTAAGCGAAACGATCGCAGACAATTTATGACCACGGATGCGGTGGTTTTCACTCTTGAGCATCACTGCATCCATCATCAAATATCGGAGCTAAAACATGTCACGCAAAACGATCGCTAACAAAGACCAGTCTCCACAACGACCACTTACTCCCAGTGCCAAACATCCGCTTCGGCGATCGCTTCGCAAACCCTTTCAAATCATTCGCACTAATTTTCGCGCCTACTTCACCATCAACGCCATTGTGTATGGCTTAGTCATCACCGGGTTGGTAGCGGCGATGGTCTTCCCCAACCTGAACGCAACTCAGGTAGCCATCCAGGAAGACAACGGAACGGCGGATCTTGTCCGATCGCTATTCAATAACCCCTGGCTGTTCTCGCTGACTATCCTGGGGGTCAACGTCACAAGCGGCGCACTATTAATCGTGCTCCCTTCGCTGATCGTTCCCTTCGCTGGCATCGCCATATTTGCGTATAAGACGTTCACTCTCGGTTTAGTTATGGCTCCGACTACCAAGATTATGACGGTGGCACTGATCCCGCACTCGCTGACAATACTCATCGAATTCCAGGCATACGCCCTCCTGATGTTTGGCGCATACATTCTTGGTTGGTCTTGGGTTCGCCCCGCCACCATCGGCACTCGGAACCATCGTCAGGGTTACGTCCGTGGGCTGCAACAGCTTGGTTGGCTGAGTCTGTCCACGCTCCCACTGTTCATCGTCGGCGCGATCTGGGAGGCGTTCTCGCTCCGCTACCTGGTTCATCCGCTGACCCAATGGTTGTTGTAGCCAGTAGGGTGAGTACTGCTCACAAAACCTTACTGGACAATCGCTAGTGATTGATGGTGAATACACAGCGAACTGAAAACTATCAAGCTAGAAGTTTTTGGACAATTGCAACTCGTCGAATATTTGTTTCAAAAACTTCTGCTGGGTAGGGCAGAGGAATGCTCAAAACCTAATTAGGAGATTCAAATGACCCTAACGCTCTTCCATCACATTAGCGAGAGAAAATTGCGGTTGGGGCATCCCTAGAATAGGATAAAATCGCACCTGGCAAACAATCCATTAATTTAAGCAACTTACTAAAACCATTGGACAGTGATGGAATTGAGAACACGGCTAACCAAGGTCGCAGCAGATTAAAATACACATACGGTTGCCAAACCAAACGCAAATTATTTAATCGGCTCTTCCATCCTTTTCCCTGATCCCAATGCTGATGAGATGAAAACGCTTCCTCTGATCATGCCTGCCGCAATTTCCGGTTTTGTCCGATACACCTCACCCAGCTTCAATCGTTCTTTCGATTTGTACACCTCAAACATGAGGGGAAATGTGATGTTATCGATGACGCCATAGGCTGTGACGGCTACAATCCCATTCTCAATCTTGCCTAGATTGCCGATGTACTGCCGCTTCACATAATCCGTGTGCTCCCCCTTTTTCCGGTCTCCCGTTTCGTCAATGATTAAGCTAATCGGTCGTCCTGCTAAGGTCTGCAACTTCAAAGGCTCTCACATCTGAGAACAAAGATTGATACCATTGGCAGTACTCATCAATAAATCGAACAGTGGCTTTAGGTTCTCTTGGCTCTACCATAGGCGAATGGCACTGACAGAAAGGGATAAAAAAGGCTCTAAGGCTTGATATAAGAGAATCATAGCCTCAGAGACCTACAAACTATCCCTTTACTATGACAAATCGAGCCGAGATCCTCAAGCAAAGATTTCAGACCAGC
>JACQYI010000049.1 GCA_016208305.1 Oscillatoriophycideae cyanobacterium NC_groundwater_1537_Pr4_S-0.65um_50_18
AGACGCATGAAATCGCTGGAAGGATCTTTGATAATGAGTACAACTTAGCGAATGCCATCATTGAAGGCATGGAGAATCGCAGTCAACAAGGCGGGTGGACATCGGAGCGTCTTACGCTTAAATCCACCTAGCTACTTAGTATGCCCATCAAGGTGGATCGGTAGAATATTTCTATCTATTTACAGTTTTGGATGGATACGACTCTAGGCGTGACTAAGCTTACATTGCCTCTGCAAAAGCTACCCGATCGCCCCTCATCTCCCACATCCCAAAACACAGATGAACTTGTGCGACAAATGGCTTGACGATCGCCCCCTCGTCCCTATATTCTTGTCCGCTAAGGTTGCTTTCTCGTATTCTGCGCCAGCAGCCTTAATTCACCCAAAAACCTCTGGCGAGGCATGAAGTAGGAATCAGCTACGACATACCTCTAACCTTACAGACCGAACGACCCAGTCCGTAGGGCTTTAGTTAGTTTAGCTTTCTAGTTAGACTCCTTGGCGCTACTTGTTCAATCGATCGTGAGTAGCCATGTTTTTGGGGTTCCTTCTCAGCCTGTTCTTCAGGCGAGAACTCAACGAGCGAACCCAACCAAAACAACAAGGAGAATAGATCATGACCGGAGAATTCAATTTCTTCAACCATCCGGCGTTCCAGCCCGAAGAAGAACCCAACCCAGAACGAGAGGTAATTCGCGTGATTATTTTGCCTCCCGTGATGCGGTGAGAGCGACGATTCACGAATCGCATGTGCGAGGATTTCGGACGATCGACACTTGGAGTCCGCTCTTGCCCACCCCTGACCCGCAGAAAGTGATGGCGATAAGCACCCACTATCGCCCCACCAACTAGGCCGCTAATAGGAACGGATGAAGCCGATCGCTCACTTTTTGGGCAAGTATCCGCTTCATCCGTTTCCCGCCTGCTTTGAGTCAGCAAATCCTCTGCGATCGCCAAAAGATGGGATTTTGTAACACCCGATTCCAAATCTGTACGAATTCAGACAGGATTTGGACAAGATTTGGCTAGATAATAAGACCTTCGGTTTGGCAACAGCTAAGCCACAGTTCATCCCTCAAGGCTGCAACCGCAGGAAGGAGTATCTAGCATGAAAGCGCAAGATTTAAAAGGAAAGACGATCGCCTTTGCGGGTTCAGGCGGTTTAGATAGCTGCACGATTACGCGGTGGCTTGCCGATCAAGGCGTTCAGGTGGTGTGCTTTACTGCTGATTTGGGACAGCCCGACGAAGATGATACAGAAGCCATTCGCCAACGGATGCTGCAAGCCGGAGCGGTCGATTTTGTGCTGCTGCCTTGCAAAGAGGCGATCGCGGCGATCGGGTTGCAGGTGATTCAGGCTCAGGCTTGCTACGAAGGCCGCTACTGGAACACCACAGGCATTGCCCGGTGCGTCTTGACCAAGGCAATGGTGCAGGAAATGCAAAAGCGGGGGCTGAGCGTTTTTAGCCACGGCGCGACCGGACGCGGCAACGATCAGGTAAGGTTTCAACTCATTACCAATATGCTGGCTCCGGAGTTTGATGTCTATGCCCCCTGGCGAGATGAGTCCTTTTTGGCGCGGTTTCCTGGCCGCAGCGAAATGATCGACTTTTGCCAAGAGAAAGGGCTAACGATCACCGCATCCAAAGACAAACCCTACTCAACCGATGCTAACCTGCTGGGGCTAACCCATGAATCGGGCATGTTAGAAGCGCTCACCACGCCTGCCCACTTCGTTAAGCCGATCATGGGCTGCTACCCCATCGATGCACCAGACGCCGCAGAAGAATTTACCGTCACCTTCGAGAAAGGTAGCCCCGTCGCCGTCAACGGCAAGTCCGTGAGCCTGCTCGAAGCCATCACCCAAGCCAACGCCATCGGCGGCAGGCTCGGCATCGGCATTGGCACCCATCTGGTCGAGAACCGCTTTGTCGGCATCAAGTCACGCGGCGTTTACGAGAGTCCGGGGGTCGAAATTTTGGGCACCTGCTACGCCTTGCTGCTGCAATTGATCCTCGATCGCCGCGCCCGTGAGTTTTATGATCAGCTCTCTTTGCTGATTGCCAAACAAATTTACCAGGGCTATTGGTACGATCTGGCTACCCAAATGGCGCTGCAAGCGATCGAAAAAACCGCTAATCTAGCCACCGGAACGATCGTCGTTTCGCTTTACAAAGGCACCATTTCGTTTGTCTCTGCCGATCACGCGCCTCACTCGCTCTACTCTGAAGAAAATGCCTCTATGGAAGGGGTCGGTGACTACAGCCATGCCGACTCTGAGGGATTGCTCCGGGTGTTTGGAGTCAGTGCCCGAGTGCTGGCAACTAGCGGTCAGGTGACGATGAACTCTTAAGAGGCATGGCTTAATTTGGAGAGGCGCGCTCCGCGCCTCTCTCCAACAAAATATTCATCCCAGAAATCAGCAACGCTCTATACGCTGCCAGCCAGCGGCACAAACAAAGCCTGCTCGATGCGAAGCAGCGCCTTATCTAAGTCATCATTGACGACCTGAAAATCAAACTCGCCCACAGCAGCAATTTCGGCTCTAGCCGTTGCCAACCGCCGGACGATTGCCTCTTCAGAATCTTGCCCTCGACTCCGCAACCGCTGCTCTAGCTCGGTCAGCGAAGGCGGCATAATGAACACGCGCAGCGCTGCTGGAAAGTTTTTGTGGATCTGCCTAGCACCCTGAAGCTCAATTTCCAGAACGACCCAGCGCCCCTGCTGAATCTGTTCTTCAACCGGGCGACGGGGCGTGCCATAACAGTTCCCGGCAAACTCTGCCCACTCTAGCAAATCGCCTTCTGCCGCCATTTTCTCAAACTCAGGGCGGCTGACAAAGTAGTAGTGTTGACCGTGGATTTCTCCAGGGCGGGGTGAGCGAGTGGTGACAGAAATCGACAGATACAGCTCTGGGTGCCGTGCAAAGAGCGATCGCAACAACGTGCCTTTGCCCACACCACTTGGCCCAGTCAGTACAATCAGTCTCCCTTTAGCCATGTCTGTCTCGTTGCTTGCAACCGCGAAATGTAACTCAGTATACTCTGCTGATTCAATCTCTGCTGACCTGGTCTGGGGTAGATTCCTGGGCTTTTGCTTTTTGGGCAGGTATGCCTCATGAGCCTTTGCCCCTTTGTCCAACAGGGTTGAACCTACAGTCTACGCTGAAACTCTTGACGCTTGCCCGAAACACCAAGCTAGGCTATACCCTGCTGCTATTTGTCTTCTCCTGCCATATCTTTGCTGACGACAAAACGGTTCGCCACTGTTTCAGGCTGAATCGCTGAAAGCACGACATGCCCTGAGTCTGTAATGATGACCGCCCGCGTCCGACGGCCATAGGTGGCATCAATGAGCTGATTACGTTCACGAGCATCGGTAATGATGCGTTTAATCGGAGCTGACTCCGGACTAACGATCGCAATGACACGGCTGGCAGACACAATGTTGCCAAATCCGATGTTAATGAGCTTAATATCCATAGGTAACTAATTTACGTAGCCGAGCGGGAACCTAATCGCCTTTTTATGTTATCGAGAAAAATAGTGGCT
This sequence comes from Oscillatoriophycideae cyanobacterium NC_groundwater_1537_Pr4_S-0.65um_50_18, assembly GCA_016208305.1. Classification (GTDB taxonomy): domain Bacteria; phylum Cyanobacteriota; class Cyanobacteriia; order Elainellales; family Elainellaceae; genus Drouetiella. Next base: position 3,551 of record JACQYI010000049.1, read on the forward strand.
CACAATAACATAACTCTATCTAAAGGTAGATATTCTTACAATTTTTAGATTTTCAGAACGTTATCGCTTTTATAGCCTGAATTTTAGGTCAATTCCTCCAACTTAAGAGGAGAAAGTTCAAAACTTAAAGCTCAAGGCTCAACTCCAAGTCGCTTCATCAAAGCTTTAAAGTTTTAAACCCTCGAATCTGCTGCCTCACCCTCCTGTCCCTACTCTTCTGTCCTTACAACCCCTGTGCAACCTGTAGACTTTACGACCCTAACCGCCACCTGCGCCGAACTCCGAACCGACTGGCTTCCGGCTCGGTTAGAGCAGGTCTATCAAAGCGATCGCCATACCATTGCCCTAGCGCTGCGCACCCTCAGCCAGCGGGGGTGGCTTACCCTCTCCTGGCATCCCCAAGCCGCCCGCCTCTGCATGGGCGATCCGCCACCGCGTGTGCCAGACACCTTTACCTTTAGCCAGCAGTTGCGCCACCAGTTAGGTAGCCTAGCGCTCGTGGCGATCGCTCCCATTGCCCCTTGGGAAAGAGTTATAGACTTGCAGTTTGCCCGTCGTCCGGGAGAGGCCGCCCTTTGGCATTTGTATGTAGAAATCATGGGCAACTACAGCAACGTGATTCTGACCACTCAAGACAATGCGATCGTTACAGCCGCCCATCAAGTCAGCGCTCAGCAGTCGAGAGTTCGTCCGATCCAAACCGGACAGCCTTACGAATTTCCTCCTGCCTTGACTGATTCCATGCCAACCCTAACCGAATCTCAAGAGCGCTGGCAAGAGCGACTCAGCTTAGTACCAGGGGCACTGCGGCGAAATTTGATCAAGTGCTACCGAGGGCTGAGTTCTGCCCTGGTGCTGTCGCTGATCCAGAGAGCAGGGCTAGACCCTGAACAATCCACCGAAACGCTGACTGCCGTAGACTGGCAGCAGCTGTTTCAAGGCTGGCAAGACTGGCTCAATGCCCTAGAGCAAGAGCAATTTCAGCCAGGATGGCGATCGCCCGAAGGCTACACAGTGCTGGGCTGGGACATGGCGCGCCCCGAAAAAACGGTGCAAACTTTGCTCCACCGCTACTACACCGATGCGCTAAACCAGCAGGAATTTTCTCAGTTGCGGCACCAAATTAGCCAAAAGCTGAGCAACCTGCTGAAGAAGCTGTATGTCAAAGCCAATGATTTTCGGTCGCGCTTGCAGCAGTCAGACCATGCCGACCAGTACCGCGAACAGGCTGACTTGCTCATGGCCTATCTGCATGAATGGCAACCCGGCATGAAGCAAATTACCCTGTCGGATTTTGTCACCGAGCAGCCCGTCCAGATTTCCCTCGATCCTGAAAAGAATGCGGTGCAAAACGCTCAGGCTTTTTATAAGCGCCACCAAAAGCTGAAGCGATCGCGCCTTGCCCTAGAGCCGCTGCTGGCAGAGGTACTGAGCGAAATTCACTATTTAGAGCAAATTGAGGTGGCGATCGCCCAGTTCGACCAGTACCATACCCCAGAAGATCTGGTATCTCTGGCAGAAATTCGAGAAGAGCTGATCCAACAAAGCTATATGGAAGACCCCGATCAGCGTTACCGCAATACGGGAGTAGAAACCACCAACTTTGTACGCGATCGCACCCCTAACGGTTTTGAGGTGCTGATTGGACGCAACAACCGCCAAAACGATCAGCTCACCTTCCGCATTGCGGGAGACTATGACCTCTGGTTCCACACCCAGGAAATTCCGGGGAGCCATGTGCTGCTGCGCTTAGAGCCGGGAGCCGTTGCCGATGCGATCGATTTGCAGTTCACGGCAGATTTGGCAGCCTATTACAGTCGGGCGCGTCAGGGAGATCAGGCTCCAGTCGTGTACACAGAACCCAAGCTGGTCTACAAACCTAGAGGTGCAAAACCAGGCATGGTGATCTACAAACAGGAGCGCGTGCTGTGGGGCAAGCCCGGACAGGTTCGAGACAGATTAGAGAAAAGCTAAAGGCCGATTGCGACCTGCCGCCGCTGCTATTGACCCTGCTGCTGTAAGAACCGTTTGACATTCTCTACAGGAATGCTGACGCCTTCGCCTGTCCTGCCTTGCACCGCTCGGTTAATGCCAATCACCTGCCCGGTTACGTCTAGGAGCGGGCCGCCACTGTTACCAGGGTGCAAAAAATTTCGCGGCATTCGGATACATCTCAAGCCTGGAACGCCGCATTGGCTCTGCACTTCAATTACCTTAGCCTCGGTCAACTTCCAATGAGAGCCGACCGGAGAACCCAAGGCATAGACCGTGTCGCCCACTTTGACCTGAGTTGTGCTTTCGGCCAAAGGGGCGATCGGGAGTCCGTTAGCTCCCGAAAGTTGGATCAGCGCCAAGTCAACATTAGGGTCATCGGCAACCACCTGCCCATCGTAGGTCTGTTCATTTTGCTGCTGATCCCGGACACGAATTGTAGGTCTGGGATTGTTCTCAATCACATGGGCATTGGTCAAGATCAATCCATCAGCATCAACCACGACCCCTGTCGCGGGGGCATAAGTCCCATCCTCTAGGGTGATCCAAACTTCGACAGTAAATGGCTCGGCTTTGGCATAGATCTCACCCGAAGAAAGTGGCTTTGGAGAGGCTGGAGCAGGCGACTGCAAGGACGACCTGAGCCATTGGAGAAAGGTCGAGATGGTGGAACTAGAGGACTGTGGCGGCTGATAGGTTTCAAGTTGAGCCAGCAACTCTCGATCGCGCCTTAAGCCCAAAGCAACTGCGGATTGGGACGATCGCATCCCCTGCGGACGCAGCTCAGAGCGATCGCCTAGGTTGGGACGATAGGGCGAACGGGAAAACGGCGCGGCTTGAGCTTCGGGAAGCCTGATCTGAGCCGGAGCGGCACTGGCGAGGCGCTGCTGACGATAGTCGATGCGGCGTTGAACCACAGCGATCGCAGCTGCTTGCGGGTCGGTAGGCAAGTCGGCAAAAAAGCGCTCTACTTCTGAGTTAGAGCCTGGGTTGGAGCCGCCCACGTTGAAACTAACCCCAGTATCGAGACAGATAGCATCCAAAGGAGGCGCATAGCGATCGCATTGCGCCTCCTGCCAATAAGCCTGATAGAGGGTTTGGGCTTCAGCTTCGCTCAGTTCTGCTATGGGCTGGAAGGGCAAATTTTGCGATCGCCGCCAGCGGTTGTAGGTGATTTGTCCAATGCCAAACTTGCTAAGATTGCCCGATCGCCCATCACCATAGTCAGCCCCATAGCCGGGTCTACGCGCAGAGTCAGGAACGGCCTGAGCGTCGGAGGCGTCTAGCTGAGAAACCCAGCGAAAAGCGACTTCAAACTGCGATCGATCGGCTGCTTGAAAGCCATTCTGAGAGAACCCAGCCTGAAAGCCATCCCAGAGAACATGGGTCATCAAGAGACAGGCAATTATCCACACTAGCAGCAGTCCCAACCCCATAGGCTGTTGAGGCCGCAGCCACCGCAGCAAGACCCTAACGCTCTGGCGCAGTGATGCCATTGCCTTGATGAGCCAGCGTGACCCCCTTCTTGTCGGGCGAGAAGGGCGCGAACCGGAGCGAGAGGGCGATCGCTGAGAAGGTTTTCTATTCATTCACGAATGGGCAAAAAATGGGCAAACGTAAAGAACGAGCACAAGTTCAAGACAGCAAGTTTAAGACAGCAAGTTTAAGATGACAAGTCAAGACAGCTATCCCCAAGCATCGTAACATTTGCGCTCTCTTGTTCTAGACGACGAATTCTGGACGACGAAGCAACTCATGGAAACGCTGAAGTTTTTGACCAAGCACAATCTAGAAACAATTGAGTCAGAAATTTGAGTCAGAAATTGGGGAGCTAAATGGAACAAACAACCGTCATTAATTCTGACTATTCATCCGGATAGCAGCTTGGATCGATCGTACCTCTGTTTAAAAGTGCCATAGCCTTTATTCCAGCCTTTCACTGAAGAGATCTTAGGCAAGCCTAGGGGCAAAGGCAGCACATTGATCCTTGCTCCCACATATCCTGCCTCTCATTCCCTCATCCCGGCTATCAAAATGTCTAGAGAAAAGCGGTTTACAGTCAAGCACACCTGGTGGACTTCCCTAGAACTCCTAGTTGTTTCCCTGTTCTTAGTACAGTTTCAGGGTGCTTCGATCGCCAGAACGCTGCTACCTGAGGCGGCCTCCGATCGATCTCTGTCACCCGATCAATCTCCCCAAAGACAGCCCAACCGAGCAGTTGAGGCCATTCAAATTGCCGATGAGCCTGTGTATATCGATCGCCCACCTCTGCATGATGCGATCGTGGTGCCCGTTGATTCTGAGCCAATCCCCGATCAAGTCTCTGCCCCAGACGCATCTGGTTCAGGCACATCTGGCTCAGATCTATCGGGTGCTAACACCCCGAATGGCAGTGAGGGCGTTTCTGAATCGACAGGAGAGACAGCACCCAACGGCGGCCTCTATGCTTCTGAGCCAAATGTAGCTGAGCCAGATTATGGCGCTAGAGCGCCAGAGGCAATGCGGCGCTCTGGTTCGCGTTCGAGTCCGACGGTGCGGCGATCGCAGCAAGAGTTGTTAGCCAACTATCAAGATAGGGTTTACGCTCTGGTGGTCGATAAAGATCTAAAGACCTCGTTAGAAGGCAGCGAGATTCGGACTCAGGCAAAACAAGATACGATCGCCACCCTAGAGCAACTCGACAGTCCGCGAAAAGCGGCTTTGCTCAAGTTTTTAGCAGAATCGAACTTGATCGACAGCAAGATGCCAATCATTTCGCTTGTGGGTGCCGATTTGAGCAGCGCCGATCTCAACCGGGTCAATCTCAGCAATCTCGATCTGCGCGATGCCGACTTGCGCGATGCCAATCTCAGCCGAGCCAACCTCAGCGGCACTAAGCTGTTTAGGGCTGCGTTGAATCGATCGGATCTTTCATTTGCTAATTTGAGCAGCGCTGAATTCTTTAAAGCCAGCCTTGGCGAGGCCAAGCTGTTTTTTGCCAATCTCAGCAACGCTAACTTCAACAGCGCTGACCTTAAGGGCAGCGATCTATCGCTGGCTAACCTCACCGGAGCCGACTTCAGCAATGCCGATCTCAGCAATACAGATCTCTCATTTGCCAACCTCAGCACCGCTGAGCTGATCGGAGCCGATTTGGGCAGCACTGATTTATCATTTGCCAGCCTCAAGAGCACAAATTTGAAAGGAGCCGATCTCAGTGGCGCAAACTTGCGCAATGCTGACCTCAACGGAGCAGATTTGAGCGGTGCCAACCTGAGCGGCGCTGACTTGACTGGGGCAAAGCTCAATGGAGCTAATCTGTTTGGCGTCGATTTAGAGAGCGCTACTTTGTCTAACACAACGCTGCCCGATGGCACAGTCCAAAAGTAACGCTTGGCAGAACTTACGCTTAGAAATTTTCGTGGGTGTGCGGAGCATGCCCACAACTTTCCCTGCACTTGCGGCTCTAGCAATATGCGCAGATTTTCCCAGTTTGCCTCCTAGCAAAAGGGAAACAGGCGGATTATTAAGTTTAGTAATATTTCTTAAATGGTAGTTTTTGATACAGTTTAATAGAAAAATAATCAGCCGAATCGATCGAGCAGCCTCTCATTCTCTTCAACTGGAATGCTGCTCGACGACCCGAATTTTGGAGAAATTTCCATGTCTGAATCACTTTTGTCTGATGCCAACCAGCGCCTTGAAAAAGCCTTGCGCTATGTCAGTATTCATGAAGATGCCGTCGAACGGCTAAAATATCCTAAATCTAGCCTAACAGTTTCTATTCCGGTGCGGATGGATAACGGCTCTCTGCGGGTGTTTCAGGGCTATCGCGTTCGCTATGACGACAGCCGTGGCCCCGCCAAAGGCGGCGTGCGCTTTCATCCGGGCGTATCGCTAGATGAAGTACAGTCATTGGCCTTTTGGATGACGTTTAAGTGCGCCGTACTCAATTTGCCATTTGGTGGTGCCAAAGGCGGCATCACCCTCAACCCCAAGGAGCTTTCTAAGTTTGAGCTAGAGCGCCTGAGTCGGGGCTATGTGGATGCGATCGCTGACTTTATTGGTCCCGATGTCGATATTCCTGCGCCCGATGTCTACACCAATCCCATGATCATGGGCTGGATGATGGATCAATACAGCATCATTCGCCGTCAGATTACGCCTGGTGTGGTGACAGGCAAACCCATCTCTATGGGTGGCAGTTTAGGGCGCGAAACAGCCACGGCAATGGGTGCCTTTTTTGTCATCCAAACTGTCATGCCCAAGCTGAACCGACAGCCCGCAAACACGACCGTTGCCGTTCAGGGCTTTGGCAATGCCGGATCGGTGATTGCCGAACTGTTATTTCGCGCGGGCTATAAGGTAGTTGCCGTTAGCGATTCTCAAGGTGGGATTTATTCTCCACAAGGGCTAGACATTCCCAGCATTCGTCAAATTAAAGAATCGATGCGAGGTCTTAAGGCTGTGTACTGTGAAGGTTCAGTCTGCAACCATGTAGAACACACCATCGTGACCAATGCAGAACTGCTAGAGCTAGAGGTTGATTTCCTTATCCCTGCTGCGCTAGAAAACCAAATTACTGCCGAAAATGCCGATCGCATCCGCGCACCCTACATTTTTGAAGTGGCTAATGGGCCTATCACTTCGGCTGCCGATGCCATTCTAGAAGCCAAAGGCATTCAAGTTTTTCCAGATATTTTGGTCAATGCAGGAGGTGTCACCGTCAGCTATTTCGAGTGGGTGCAAAATCGCAGCGGCTATTACTGGACGCTAGAAGAAGTCAACATGCGCCTCCAAGAAAAGATCACCCGCGAAACTGAGCTGATCTGGGCGATCGCGCAAGAGATGAATTGTGATCTGCGCACTGCGGCCTATGTCCATGCCCTCAAGCGGATGGGAGAGGCGATCGAGGCAAAAGGCACCCGCGAAGACTACGTGAAATGATGTTTTAGGGCTGTAACTCACGAGTCTCTTCAGCTTCCAGCAGGTTTAAAACTTCCTGAATTTTAGGCTGAGAGACTCGTTTTTGTAAGGCTGTCCAGCAATGTCCCTGACCATTATTCAAGAGCGTTTGGCTACGCAACTGCTCCAATGCCCTCAGACAAGACGGACAATCACAACCAAAAAGGGTGACGGCAGCATCGCTCTCGGCGGCGCTGAAATCATCAATGGGATACTCGACGGGAATATTAATGGGAATATCGATTGCGGAAGCCATTAAAATCTCATGCCTATCCTGAATCCGCTCATGATTCAAGGACTGAGTTGACTTTGACGATGGATCAGGCAGATCGCAAGAGGCTGTAACGGCAAAAGTAGCGATCGCTGACTCTATACCTTGACGAGATTCTGCCGCAGATGCCACAGCTAGAAGCGGCAAGGCCAGCAGTGAGCCAGCTATTGTGGGAATTGCCATTAAGCTCAACACAATTTTGTGGTTCATATCAACAACGACCTCAGCTTGATTCAGATCAATAACACTGCTGCCGCAAATGATAACTTGCTTAAATCACTTTGCTACAGTTCTGGCAGCATCAGTTTTGGCAGCATCAGTTTTGGCAGCATACAGCGAGGAGGGGACGCATCTGACAGTTGGGGAGCCTCTAAATGTTACGAGAGCAGGAGGGAGAGACGATGCGATCGTCGTTATTCACTCTCCCATCATCCCACTCCCCGTCATCCCACTCTCCCATCACTAAAAATATCTACTCCCCTAACAACGATATGAACTCAGACTTTCCTTTAATTGTTCTCAAATCTGTCCAATTAAATGGAATCTAATTATGTATGTTATGGTACAAATTCTGTCCCCAACGCGATCGCCTTTTTTACAGATACTCAGCGGATGAAGCAGAGTTGACAGTATAGTACGATCGCACCAGAGCCTTGATGATTCACCTGCCATTGCCTACTGTCACCCTTCTTTGCCCGTCCACTGAGCAGTGACAGCCAGCGATCGAGTAAAGATTCTGCAAAACTCATGTAAATTATCGACGGCTCGCAACCGATCGCCATTTTCATCAGACACGATCGACTCATTGATGTGAGTTGAGTGCCATGACTGAACAGGAAAAAGGAAGTCCTTGGGCGTTGGGCGTTGTTGTTTCTGTAGGAATGTTGATATTGGTACGGTGTTCCTCGATTGAGACGGCTGCACAGCCTCAATGCTCTCAACAAAGAGCGCTGGCTACGGCAGCTATAGGCTCCACCTTTAATAGTTCAGAAGTCGTTAAGACGTCTGCCAACATTTCGGAGGCTTGCCAGTAGCGATCGCCATTTCCTCAATGTGCCTAGAAATGTGTGGGGTCTAGAAATGTAGGCCAAAGCGACTGGGGCAAGGCTGTACATTTTTAATTGTTATGTCTACGTTTAACGTCGATCGCTTATAGATCCGTAGATCGCCCTAGACTGATAGTATGCGCTGCATCTGGAGGGAACTATGGATCTTCTGACTTGGCTGATTGTTGGTTTAATTGCAGGAATATTGTCTAGTGTTGTGGCTGGAGGTATTGGCTACGGGCTTGTCGGTGACATCGTTGTCGGTATCGCTGGAGCTTTTATAGGCGGTTGGCTCTTTGGTCAGTTAGGAATTGCCTCACCCTTCCCAGGACTTGCAGGCGTCATCTTCGTTGCATTTGTTGGAGCTGTCGTACTCCTGTTCATTTTGCACCTCATCCAACGAGGGCGCGCCGCATAAAGTCTTCGAAGTTGTGGGGCGCAACAAGACTGGAAAGGGGCAGTCCTGTGATGACTTGCCCCAAGCAAAAAGCTCCTGAGAATCTAGGCTCCTGCGGGTTGAGTGCTAGCTGCGGGTTGAGTGGTGGGTGGCATCATTCACGCAACCTCTTATCCCAGCGGCCTGCCAAATAGACCACGACAATCATAAAACCAAACATTGCGATCGTTGCCCCCCACTCTGAAGGTGTGAGTGGAGCGATTGAACCAATACCGATTGCGTCAAAAGAATCTAGTGTGGTGTCCATAGTGTTATGAGGAATCAGGAAAGGCGATCAATTTTTTTATTAAGTTGCATCACGAATGATGGTCAATGCGATCGCCTTTCGGTAGTGTGCCCAAACCTATGGGCGCTCTCTATTGAACAGGGCCTAACGTAAATTAACTTCATCTTGGAGGAGCGGACTGCACTGCTCTCGCGATATGAATCCGCACAAAGCTCTCCCAGATGGCTTTCCTGGCATCTCAAAATTAACTGTTGCTATTTTAGTTAAGAATCAGTATTTGATTGAGTCAGCAACAACCCAGCCCTTACTTCCATCTGAGTAAGCAATTACAAAAACATGGTCAAGGTTGTTCCATCTTAGGGTGATGGGTTTCCTATTTTTTAATAAAACTTGGACGGTTTCACCATTCCGCATACAGCGAATGGGGGTTTGAATTTCCCCCTCATTTCGGAGATTGGCACAATAATCGTTAACGTTAGCAACAAATCCCTCTTCGTAGTTGGGCACTGCTTCGGCAGACCCTCCTTGGCTAATTCTTCGATCGGCAATGTAGCCTGATGTCTCAAGACATGTAGCCAGTTTATTCAGCGAATTTACACTTGCGCCACCGGCCTGTGCTGTAAGCACTTCTTTTGAAATACTGAGTTGACTTATCGGTGTTGCGACTACCGGAATAGAGGCGGCAACTGCCAAGCCTGCTCCAAATCCAGTTAGATACTTCAAATTTGCTCTGAGCATAATGCACTTCTTTTGAAATTCACAAGCTCAAAGTACCATTTAGTTTCGTTTTGGATGCTTTTCTTTATTTGGTTTTCTTTATCTAGAGTTATGAAAGACAGACTCTTTTCTGCGCAAGCTTTTCTGACTTCGCAGGAAAGCCTCCAGCGAAAACCATCCTTGCTTAAACCTTGCCTTCTCTCAAGCTGTAATTTAAGAGAAAACCAGATAGCAGTTTTTTGAGCTAACTCGCAGAACAGTATAAAAAGGGCGAACGATGGGGATCGAACCCACGAATGGAGGTACCACAAACCTCTGCCTTAACCACTTGGCTACGCTCGCCATCACGGTTATGAATTATAGCATCAGACTAGGGCATAACGGCAAGGGGGGAAGGTGCTGATTTTTGATGCACAGGGGTGAGCAGATTGACGAGGGCTAACCCACTAGCGATTTGAGCAACCAACCCAGCAGCACACCCAGCCCACCAAAGCGAACGGCTTGCCAAAAAACCTCTTTTAATCCGCTCCAGGAAAAAAGCTGGCTCTCAAGCGCAACCTCTAACCCTTCAAGCCGCTGCTGAATCTGCTTTAGTTCAGCTTTGAGAGATTGCGATCGATCCTGCCTCATTTGGCGTTGAATTTCATCACGGCGCTGCTGTAAAGCCTGCTGCTGCTGTCGGTCAGCCTGAATTTGCGCATAGCGTACCTTGAGCAACTGCAAAGATTGCTCTACCTCTAAGAGGGATTGCTCAAAATCAATTTCATCAGAGCCAGGGGCTCCAGGTTGAGGCGATCGAGAAGGCATTTTGTACAGATTTATAGGCGTTGTACAGTAGATATAGCAACAAGCCAATTTACTCAGCCCGTCACTCATGAATATGTCTGATTCAGCTCCAGCTACTTCTCAGATTACTTCTAATCAGGGCACTGTTCATCAGAGCGCTGTCACAGCCTTACCTCAACCTAGAGCCAGCAGCCTATCCGATGCGGCTAAACCCGTGGCTGAGTTGAGTACAGTCGAACTTGCCCAGGCATTGGCCGAACGTCTGGCGATCGCCCCAGGAGACTGGCATCGTCTGAAATCAAACCGCAAGGCTCGGTCTGGTGAACAGGCGGCTACAGCACTTGTCTATTTGCTCAAAGACCAACCTCAAGAGGCTTTGGCCAGGTTGGAACAGTCTGCTGGCTGGCTGAATCGATCGATTTCAGCCCCGCCTTGCCCAACCCACGGACACTCAAAATAGCCGAGCTAAAGCTTGAACGATTCTTTACAGGCGTGAATTGCTGCAAGGTTTCAACGCGCGACCATTCACGCTAGAAGTCTGCTCGAACATCTTACCATTCGTAGACCTGAAGCCGTTGATAATCATAGGCTCCCATCATTGCGCCCCATAAAACTGCTCCGGTTTCTGGATCAACGCCGCGATCGTAGCTGAGAAAGCGATCAGCGCTCACTTCAAACCCTAAAATGACTTGCCGAGTTTTGCCATCATATTGAAAAAAGCATCGATCATCCGGCTCTGCTTTGAATCCACTGCCGGACTGCCTTACGGTGAGCGAACAACCTGGCAAAGTCTCTAGATCCTCTAGGCTTAGCGCTTCTAAAAGCTGTGGATTGGCTCCAGCGCCCTTAAATTTCTCAGGCTGCCGAAACGCCCAATACTGCGCCTGAAAAACTTGAGCATCCGATGTCGGCTTTAGCTCAAAAATACGCTGGCGATAGGGGCGATCGCTGTTTAGCATATTTGCCTGCTCTGCAAACAGCGCTAGATTGCCGTTAATGCTTATGGGCAAAGGGCGGTGCCAAAGCCGCAAATGCACGAACCAAACGGGTTGATCGAGTGATTGGGCTTTGTTGTCGAATTCGCCTGTCAACCATTGGGCGAGGAGGGGAATGGGCATAGTAGAAGAAGTAAGGGGCAGGGGGCAGTCCCAGCTGCCCTACGTTAATGCTATATCCTTCATGAAACCTGGCTATGAAACTAAGATCGTAACTCAGGGGACTGTAGCCGTTTTCGTGCGTGTGGAGCGTGCCCGCAAAAATGTCCTTGCCCTAACACTTGTGGCCATTGCTATAGCAAAGCAGCTTTCACTCTTATGTTTGGCTCTCATCTGCAATTTACGGCAGCTGCGTCAGCTGAATTAAGGTCTCTAGCTGGAAATGGTGAACCAGGTGGGCGATCGCTTCTTTCAGCTCAGTTTGCGATTCTGGAATCTGTTCGATGAGATGGGCAATGGCTTTTGAGTCGGCGCTGCGGGCGGCAAAATTGAGTTCGGTAATCCAGCGATCGGACATGCCGCTGAGCCAAGGCGCTAGACTGTTGGGCTTTTTTGCCAGCGTTGCGCTTTTGAACTGGGGATAGGGCAAAGGGTAGGGTAGGCTATAGGCCACTAGCGACGATGAGGCGGGCTGAGCCGATCGCTGCTGAAACGCCAGAGTCTCAGGTAGCTTTAGCGGAATGGTGAACTGAAAAAGGCTGCCTTTTTGCCATTGGCTGTTGACGGTTAGTTCGCCGCCCATCAGCTGCACAAACCGACGGCACATCGGCAGACCCAAACCCGTACCCTGTTGCGATCGCCGTCCTGATTCTGACTGCGTAAAAGATTCAAAGATCAGGCTCAGCTCATGGGCGGCTATGCCCATACCCGTATCGGCAATCTCAAAGCAGAGGCTCGCGCGCTCATTTTCTAAATTAACTGCGATCGCCACCTCGCCTTGCTCCGTGAACTTGATGGCATTGTCAATTAAGTTAATTAAGATCTGCCGCAACTTATGAACATCGGTATAAATCATCTGGGGTAGGTCATCCGCCCGATGCCACAGCAGCCGCAGCCCCTTATTGCTGGCTCGCAAGCGAAACATTCCTTCAATGCTTTCTAGGAGCGTCGATAAATTACAGGGCTGTTCTTCTAGGACGACATAACCAGATTCAATCTTGGCGATCGACAGCACCTCATTGATCAAATGCAGCAAATGCTCACCGTTGCGGTTAATCGTTTCTAGCTGCTGCTGTTGCTGCGGCGTCAGGCGATCGCGTGCCATCAGTTCTGAAAATCCCAGAATGGCATTGAGCGGCGTGCGTAGCTCATGGCTCATGTTGGCCAGAAAAGCGCTCTTAGCTTTGTTGGCAGCCTCTGCTGCATCTTTGGCTTGCCGCAAGGCTTCTTCAGCCCGCTTGAGTTCGGTGATATCTGTTGCCGAGCCAATAATGCCCTGCACTTTCCCCTTGTTGTCAATAAAGGGACTAATCACCACCTGATACCACCGCAGTTCACCTTGCAGATTTCGGATCCCCTGCGCTGGAATAAAGTAGGGCTGGCGGGTCTTCATGACCTCACGATTGACTTCTAAAAATTCCTCGACTTGTGCAGCTGGGAAATTGCCAAACTCATTGGTGTATTTCCCCAGGGCATCCCCAACGCTAGAACCGTGAATGCTTGCACCTGCCCGATTCATGGCAATGATTCGCCCTGCGTGATCTTTGACAAAGATGCAATTGGGCACAGCATCAATCACTTTGTATAAAAAGGCTCTCTGAGCTTCCAGATCGGCAGCAGTCTGCTGGCGTTCGGCTTCGCTGCGCTTGGCAGCGCTAATGTCATGCACATTTGCCAAAATAGTGTCTTGTCCACTCAGCACAATGCGTCGCAGCGCCACCTCTGCATCAAAGACTGAACCATCATAAGGACGTTTGGCTTGCCACTCGAAGCAAATGGTTTCTCCAGTCAAGACCCGATGCCAGATCTCAGGGATGGCTTCTAAGCGGTTGGTGTCAGAAAAATAGTCTTGCAGAATTGAGAACTGCAAAGCTTCTTCCCGAGAAACCTGAAACAGCTCTAGCATCCGATCGTTGACATCTAGAATAGTGCCATCGGTCTGATGGAGAAAAATGGCATCATGGGCGTTGTTGAAGATCGTCCGTAGATTCCGCTCAGAATTTTGTAGGGCTTCCTCGGCTCGTTTACGTTCCACTTCCTGGCGTTTGCGTTCGCTAATGTCTTGTCCTTCTAGTAACAAAATCGTCACGGCTCCAACCTCATTCCAGATCGGGCGCAGCGAAAAATCGATCGTTATGACGGTATCTTGCTCTAAAATTTCAATTTCATAGCGAACAAATTCCCCTTGTGCCGCTGCCACAATGGCTCGCTTAAGAGGAGTCTGTACGGCTACATCTAGCTGCCACCATGGCGTTTCCCACAGCCGCTTTCCCACAACTTGCGATCGCATCAATTTGCCAAAGCTCAGCGCCGTTTGATTAACTTCCAACACTGTCCCGTCTGGCCTGAGCAAGCTAACAAACTGCAACGTTTGGTTGAAGATCGCGCGAAATTTTCCTTCGCTTTCGCGTAAGGCGCGCTCCATTTGCTTACGCTCTAAAATTTCCTGTTCTAATGCCGCATTGGTCTGAGCCAATTCATCTGTACGCGCTGCCACTTGAATGGCCAATGTCCAGTTGTAATCTGAGAGAATTTGCTCAGACTGTCGTCGCGCAGTAATGTCTTGAAACACCACGATGGCGTAGAGCACCTGACCTGACTTGTCAAACACGGGAGTCGATTGCCCCTCCAACAAGATGACAGCTCCATCTGCTCGGTGAATTTCCATGTTGTCTACTTTGGCAGATTGACCTTTGAGCGCCAAGGCAGAAGGCAATAATTCAGTAGGGTAGAGGCGATCGGTGCCCGCCATATAGATGTTATAGGTTGCCGATTGGCTGTCCAGAAGGCGATCTGGCGTTGCCTCTTTGCCAAACAGCCGAATGGCTGTGGAGTTCATATAAATAACTGCACCTGTAGAGTTAATCGCTCCTACACCAATAGGAACGCTTTCCATCAAGTTGGCAAATTTTTGTTCGCTCTGCTCAAATGCGGTCAGCAGCACGTCAAGCTGGCTGGCCATGTTATTGAGCGATTGCGCCAGTTCTGCCACTTCTCGGTTGGAGTGATCAGGGGTGATGCGACTAGAGCGGCCTGTGACGATCGCCTTGGCTGCTTCATTCAATCGCAGTAGCGGCTGGGTTAGCCATCGTGCAGTCAGCAGAGCCGCACCCAGAGCAACCAAGAGTGCCCACCCCAAAAGCTCTATAGTTGTGCGGAGTTTGGGGTCATCTCCCTTAAAAAGCGGACGGCTTGCGCTGCCGCCCAGTGGGCTGTCCAGTCGGCTGTCCAGTTGAAAGAGATGTCCCCTGCATTGAGCGGAGAGCAGATCAGCTTGCGAGTCAGGCTTTGCACCACCTGGAATGCCCTGAGCGATCGACGGTGCTGGACAGCCGCGCCGCAGGTTGGGGCGATCGGCGATCGCCTCTATACGTTGCGCCAGATGGCTAACCTCCCACCCGTTGCGGTGCAAGATCTCGCCCGTCAACCCTACTACAACTGCAATCTGCGCCATGCAGGAGCCAATGAGTATCGAGCGAAAGGTAATCTTGCGAGAAGAAATTCTGCCAGAAGAAGTGAGTATCTGAACCAGAAGCAGTTTCATGGATTTCTCCAGGGAGCAGATAAGGCAAAACGATCGCGTCCTTCTTGTTTGGCGCGGTAGAGTGCTTGATCGGCAGCCTGAACTAAATCATCGGGCGATCGATCCAATTGCGGAATGACGCTGGCAATGCCCATGCTGAGGGTCAGACAGTCACTAATAGTAGAAGTTGCATGGGGCTGCTGAAGCTGAAGCAACTGAGATTGAATTCTTTGAGCTAGCTCGATCGCGCCTTCCATCGGAGTTTTAGGCAACGTTAGGGCAAATTCTTCGCCCCCATAACGGGCTGCCAAATCTGCGGGGCGCTTGGCACAGGCTTGCAGCACAGCTCCAACCTGGCGTAAACAGTCATCTCCAGCAGGATGACCATAGGTATCGTTGTACTGCTTAAAAAAGTCAATGTCGCAGAGAATCAGCGCCAAAGGCTGCTGTTCGCGCGCCATTCTGCGCCATTCTTGTTCTAGATGTTCATTAAAACAGCGACGATTGGCAAGCTGGGTTAAGCCATCCAGATTGACCAGACGCTTTAGCTCAAGGTTAGCGCGCTCTAGCTGCTGCTGTAAACGGCGTAATGCCAGATGAGTTTTGACCCGTGCTAGAACCTCAGCCGTGTGGAAGGGTTTGGTAATGTAGTCAACCCCCCCAACTTCAAAAGCTTTAATTTTGTCAGAGATATCATCGAGGGCGCTGAGAAAAATGACAGGAATATCGCAAGTTTCTGCATTAGACTTAAGCTGAACGCAAACTTCGTAGCCATCTAATCCCGGCATTCGGATATCCAGCAAAATCAGCTCTGGCGGAGCTGTTTCTGCCACCATGAGAGCCATCCGCCCGTTGATTACAGTGCGAGCCTCATAGCCCTGCTGAGTCAAAATCCCGGAAAGAAAGCGCAAGTTGTCGGGCGTGTCATCCACAATCAGGATATTGCCGTCACAGGTCATCGGAGGGCACCACCCAATGGGTATCAAAGGGCTACAATTATGTATCTCTAGTGTGCCCAATTCTAATTCAAAACTCCAGAACTTAAGGGGTTAAGGGTGCCAGTACTTTCTCAGCTACATAGCCTCTTCTAACCATTCAGAGAGAGTCAAAGCGCGACTCTTGGAAAAAAATGAATTTCATTAAATTTAATAGCTTTCCACAGCTTTGTGGACAGAGGCAAGCTTTGATATAGTCTTATTTTTAAAAAAACTTATTGTTTAGAAGCTAGGCAGAACGAGACTTCTAAACAATAAGCTATAGCTGCATTCACAGCGGTTAGGACAGGGACATTTTTAAGCGCGCACTCAGAAATGTCCTTAGCCCGATGATTACGGCTATGGTTTCCTAGGCGCTTAAGCACTTACAAAATTAAATTTCAAAGCTTTTTTTGAGAGAGTGCGACAGAGCCACACTCTCTCAAAAAAAGTTCTTCCAGTTATTTCTGCGAAGAGCCTGAGGGTAGAACAGGCGTAGGATAGGTTGAGTGAGCTTACCTGAAAGGTCTGTAGCAGCCGTTGCGGGCTAGTTCAGTTCCTTAACGGCAGTGACCAGAAGCGAAACGACATCTTTAGCACCGCCAAATAGCATCAGAGTCTTATCTTTATAGAACAGCTCATTCTCTACACCTGAGAATCCAGCATTCATGCCGCGTTTAACCACGATCGTATGCTGAGCTTTGTCCACTTCTAGGATGGGCATACCATAAATGGGGCTGCTTTGGTTAGTTCGTGCCGCCGGATTGACGACATCATTCGCACCAATTACCAACGCTACATCGACGCGATCGAACTCAGGATTAATATCCTCCATATCATAAAGCTGAGGATAGGGCACGTTAGCTTCTGCCAGCAGTACGTTCATATGTCCCGGCATCCGACCTGCCACCGGGTGAATGGCATATTTCACATCTACACCCAGCCTTTCTAGCTGGTCAGCCAGTTCGCGAACAGCATGCTGTGCCTGAGCAACCGCCATGCCGTAGCCCGGCACAATAACAACCGATCGCGCATAGCCCAGCATCATCGCGCCTTCTTCGGTATCGATGGTATGCAGCGTCCGATCCTGTGAACCTTCGGCAGCAGCATCTTCAAATTTCTTCGCAGAGCCAAAGGCGCTAAACAGAACATTTCCCAGGGAACGGTTCATCGCCTTACACATGATCTGCGTCAGGATGATGCCCGACGAACCCACCAGCGCTCCAGAAATAATGAGCATGTTGTTGCTCAGCACAAAGCCTGCCGCGCTAGCTGCCAAACCCGAAAAAGAGTTGAGCAAGGAAATGACAACCGGAGTATCGGCACCGCCAATAGGCAGAACAAACAGAACCCCCAGCAAGAGCGAGATGGCAATCAAGCCCAAAAAGATCTCCGAATTATGGGGATCGGTAATCAGCAAGCCGCTGCCCACCAAAAACGTAATCAGCAATGAAATATTAAACGGCTGCTGAAATCCATAGGTGATGGGCTGTCCTGTAATCAGACCCTGGAGCTTGACAAATGCCAGCATACTTCCGGTAAAAGTAATGCCGCCAATTAACACACTCAAGATAATCGTGACTGTCTCACTCAGGGGAATATTATCCACCTGCTGCATGTACCGCCAATATTCGCCCACGGCCACCAGTGCCGAAGCAGCGCCACCAAACCCGTTGAGCAATCCTACCATCTGGGGCATAGCGGTCATTTCGACCCGCTGCGCCATGACTGCGCCGATCGCCGATCCCAGCAGAATGGCAACGAGAATCATCTGATAGTTCAAAACGCCTTGGTTGAGCAGCGTGGCGACGATCGCCACCAACATACCGATCGCCGCCACCAGATTGCCCTGACGAGCGCTAGCCGGAGAGCCAAGCTTCTTTAAGCCAACAATAAATAGCCCTGCTGCCACCAAGTAGCCCAGCTCAATTCCAGAGGGCAAAAAATCGCTAAAATTCATGCTTTCACGTCCTTCTTCTTAAACATTTGCAGCATTCGATCGGTAACGAGAAAACCACCCACAACGTTAATTGTTGCTAGCACCACGGCCAGCAATCCCAAAATCACCGTCAGGCTCCAGTTTTTATCTCCTGCTACAAGCAAAGCCCCGACGATCGCAATGCCTGAGATGGCGTTGGAGCCAGACATTAGCGGCGTGTGCAGCGTCGGAGGAATCTTGTTGATTACCTCAAAGCCGATAAAGGTCGCCAGTACAAAAACCACCAAACCCGTAATCAGAGGGTCTATCATGCTGTGTTTTCTCCTCTAGTCTTCTAGCAATATATTTTGCAGTGCATTCTCTCAGCTTTTGGCAGTTACAAGATGAGTCGCTCAGGCGTCCTTCTTACGGTCGTCAACGAGTTACCGCTACAGCTTCACCCAGCAAGTCTCGCACGCGAGCATTGCGGATTTCGCCCGCATGCGTGACACAAGTGCTGCCTGTGATTTCGTCTTCAAAGTTGAGAACGAGATTGCCCTCTTTGACCAGATATTGCACCAGCGTCAGCAAATTTTTTGAATACATTTGACTGGCGTGAATCGGCATAGAGGCCGGTAAGTTAACCGGGCCAAGTAGCGTCACCCCATTGCGCACGATCGTCCGACCGGGTTCAGTACCCGCACAGTTGCCGCCCTGCTCTGAAGCCAGATCGACAACAACTGCACCGGGCTTCATAGAGTCCACCATCTCTTCCGTGACCAGACGCGGGGCCTGTCTACCCGGCACCTGCGCCGTTGTGATTACCACATCGGCAGTTTTAACATGCTCTGCGATCGCTTCTTGGGTCTTCTGCTTGGCGCGATCAGACACCTCTTTGGCATAGCCGCCCGCCGCCACCGTCTCTTCTTCTAGCTTCACCTCGACAAATTTTGCGCCCAAGCTTTGCACCTCTTCCTTAACGGCAGGGCGAATGTCAAAGGCTTCTACCACCGCACCCAGGCGGCGGGCAGTGGCGATCGCTTGCAAGCCTGCCACCCCTGCCCCAATCACAAACACCTTGGCCGGGGGAATGGTGCCCGCTGCGGTGGTGAGCATGGGGAAAAACTTGGGGGAAGTGGCGGCGGCGATCAGTGCTGCCTTATAACCAGCAACCCCTGCCTGAGAAGACAGAGCATCCATACTCTGCGCCCGGCTGATGCGAGGAATGAGTTCGATGCTGAAGGCTGTAATTTGGCGATCGGCCAGCCGTCTAATCAGCGCAGGTTCAGCCAGGGGGTTGAGAAAGCTAATCAGCGTTGTGCCTGGGCGCAACAGATCCACCTCATGCCGCCCATGCTCTAGAGCCTGTGGGGGTTTGACTTTTAGCAGAATATCGGCCTGGTTCCACAAATCATCTCTATCTGTAACGATCGCTGCCCCGGCTGCTTCATAATCGGCATCAGAAAACGAGGCTTCTAAACCTGCGCCCGCTTCTACGGCCACCTCAAACCCTTGTTTGACGAGCCGACTCACCGTGTCTGGAATCAGGGCGACACGACGTTCGCCCATTTCAATTTCTTTTGCGATCGCGATTTTCATGAAATCTCCTAAATCAAGTCTCGAAGTTCTCTAGCCCTCTCGCAGATTAAATCTTTAGATTAGGGGGACTGGAGGCTGCGCCCCCGTTAACCCTAATTTGCAAGAGGTTTTCTGAATAAAGGGTTTGTCGGCCATGCTCTAGTTCTGGCATTTATTCAAGGGAATAAACATCATATGTAAAACATAACCGCCTGCTTCAGGTTGAGTTGCTGGTAGCGCTGGAACAGACATGGCAAAATCAGCAGATACAGCAAAGCCACGCTCCTCCGCCGTTTATTTTTCTGCCGTCCACATAGGGTTGAGCATTTAGAGTTGAGCATTTGCCTAGGGAAGTTGATTCAGCAAACCTCTTTTTGTGAAGATTTATTTCTTTCAACGCCGCAAAGGCTTTTACACACAATAGTCTCGTCTGATCGATGAGGCAGATTTCTACAGATTTAGATCACATCCGCTTAAGAAAGCATCATTTTCTTTGAAACATTAATTAGCGTTACATCACTAAATGCAACAAATTAGCCGAGTCAAATATGCTTCACCTGACTTAGAGGCTGAGTGGGTAGCAAATGCTCCATAGATCGCTCGTACCTCTAAAAATCACTTTTTAGAGTTTTCGGCTCTACTAAGACTGCATTATTAACTTCATCCCCTGATCTGAACCGATCGCTATAAACATCTGTATCCAAGGAATCTGTATCCAAGGAAACAGTTAAATCAGGTGATTCATTTATTAACATACGTTAGATGAATAACCGTTCTTCAGTCTTTCCCACCCCCCTTTTTAATCATGGTTTCAGGTCTTGACGCGACTCCGCCCACTAACGCTAGAGCTAACGATGTCTTTGATGTCTTCCATTTCAAGCATTATTCCGGCCCTAATCCTTACCTGCAAACCGCTGCCTTTGTATTTGACTTTGCCTTAAGTGGACATAGCGAACCTTTACCCATCAGGGCTTACGTGGATTGGATCTCTCAGCGCTTTCCCCATTTTAGAGAGCGATCTTTTGAGTCTCATGCCGAGCTGTTTGCCCAAACTGCGGTTGAGTTAGGCAAGTTGGAAATGGAACTCCGATGCGATCGCCATAGCCTCAAGCCTTTAGGCGGAGCGACCCGAATTGCAATTGAATCGCTGCATGAGTCCACAAGTCGGGGTGTCATTTATGCCGTATGGGATTGGTTTGAAGATATTTCTCGCGATCGGTTTTTCAATCTAGATGGACAAATTCAGATTTTGCAAAACCGATTTCGGCGATCGTCCTACGGTGGCCCTACGGTTTATGCACTGCTGAATGCAGCCCATATTCGAGGCATTCCGACCTTTTATCTACCCGATGAAGGGTTAATGCAGTATGGCTATGGCAGCAAGCAGGTACGCGGCATTGCCACCACGTTTGATGGAGACAGCCATCTTGACTCTGATTTCACCACCCATAAGGATGATTGCAAAGCGTTTTTAGCCACGCTAGGGTTTCCGGTGCCCAAGGGAGAAATTGTTTCGACGCGGAAAGCCTTGCTAGCAACCACCGATCGCATTGGCTATCCGGTTGCCATTAAGCCTGTGATCGGACACAAAGGCATTGGCGTCACCGCAGAGGTACAAGACGATGATGAGGCAGAGCGGGCATTCGATCATGCCGTCAAAGCCCATCCCGAAGGCGAACCCATTCGCGTGATTGTAGAGCAGCATGTGTATGGCACCGATCACCGCTTGCTCTGCGTTAACGGCAAGTTTGTGGCAGCTACCGAGCGCCATCCGGCCTCTGTGTTGGGCGATGGCAAATCAACGATCGCCGAGCTAATTGAAGATGAAAATGCCAAGCCTGAGCGCCTTGATACCCCCACTTCGCCTCTGGGCAAAATCATCAGCGATGATTCTATGGAGCATTTTTTGGCAGAACAAGGTTTGAATTTAGACAGCATTCCGGAGCGCGATCGCCTAGTCCACTTGCGAAAGGTCGCCAACCTCTCGTCGGGCGGCGTCAGCCTAGATGCCACAACCAAGCTCCATCCTGACAATATTATTCTGGCACAGGATATTGCACAGCACTTTCGTTTGGTCTGCCTGGGTATTGACGTATTAACCCCTGACATCTCTCGCTCTTGGAAAGAAGGCAAGTTTGGCATTGTCGAGATTAACTCAGCACCAGGCGTGTATATGCATTTGCGTCCTGCCGTGGGAGACAGCGTAGATGTGGGTGGGAAAATTATAGAAAACTTTTTTGAATCAGAAGACGAATCGAGAATTCCCATTCTTAGCTTTAACTACATTCCCATCGAGGAACTTAAGGAGCTAATTGACGAGATTTCTGTCAAACATCCCAATTGGGCGATCGGGGCCATCTGCCGAGATGGGGTCTTTGTCAATCGCGGGGAAAAGCAAATGATGGGAAGCTACAACACTAAAGTACAAAGCCTGCTCCGTAACCCTAAACTCGATCTGTTAATTGCTGAGTATCCTGAATCCGTTCTAGAAGAACAAGGTCTATTCTACGATAAAAGCAATATTGTGATTCTAGATGAACCTACAGAGACAGAGATGATGTTGACTCAAAATGTTGCCGATGATGCAACGGTTCTCATTCGCCAAGGGAACATCATCACGGTGCGGAGTAAAGGGTTGCTAGATCAATATCAACTAGGCGAGCAGGAACCCTTCAAGCGGATTTACTGGAAGGAAATTTCTGCGATCCTATAACGACATTGCCTAGTAGGGAAATGAGCTTTAGTGAGAAAGCGGGCAATCTCCGGCTAAAGCTCATTCTAGAACTTACCAACAGCCTCCAGGCTCTATGTTGTGAAAAGGTGGGTAAGATCCTTTTTTCAAAAACAGCAGCGATTACGCTACCGGAGAGGCGATGCCGTTGGCTTTAGCGGGTGCTGTAGAGGCTTCGATTAAGCTCAGCAGTTGCTCGATAGACAATTCATCTGCTTCAACTCCTAAGGCTTCCAATACCTCATTCACTTCAGGGTGGCGGCATACCCCCGCTTGGCAAACCAACCCAAGCTGTCGCCAGTAAGGCGTAGGCAGCGACCAACTCCGTTGTCCCGAATGTTCTTGGTTGAGAAGATGAGTTTCCAAGAACGCATTGGGAGAGTCGTAGTAAACCTTGCGTCGGGAATAGGGCACCGTAAAGCAGCCAAACACATCGCCATATTCTTCTGAATCTAAAATGGCGGCAATCAATTGATATACGCCTTTTTTAAGCAAAATATCGCCGTAGACTTGCATCTCGCGAGAGTCCAAAATTGCTCGTCCCATAAAGTGCTTGAAGCATAGCTCAAGAAACTTCATGTTAGAGAATTTGTGGTAGAACGCGTCGAGATAAACATCCGATCGCCCCAATTCTCGTAAGAAGCGGCGCACGCCAATCTTGTTTTTTAGAAAATCTTGCTCTGCCCGTGCAAGCATATCGCGCTCAAATTCATAGGGCTGCCGCTCTAGAGCTTGCTGGTAGATTTGCCTCAAGGCGAACTGACGCTCTTCTAGAGGGGAAAAGCGACCTACAGTTACGGGTTCAAAGTCATTCATGGATACAAGGTGTCCTCAAATCAAGTAGTTGCATACCTGAGGTACACGGGGGCAAGTAAACCTCACCTGGAGTATTTCTGGGGGGATCTATTGGGGTGTTTCTATGGCTTAGACTGCCCTGAAGCTCACAGCGATCTTCAAATTGATGGGTTTCTTAACATTCATAGCGCTTTACACTCAGTTAAACGTCGATGCCTTTTTTAAAGGCAGTTAGCATCAGATTTGCCGAAGCAAAATCGCGGAAACAGGAGCGCTGAGACTGTAGCTGCGGTTATCGATCGCCCCTGTTGAACTTGCGACTAAAAAGATGAGGAGTGTCAAATGTCAATGAAGCTGCGTATTAAGGTTTTAAGTCTTGCGGCTGTCTCAGTTGCTTCGCTATTGCTTTTGAGTCAAGCGACAACCGCCGCCTCTAGCCGCACCTGTGCCTATGATGTCAACTCAGGGGTTCCCAATCCTTTGGGCATGAGAGCCTACATCACCCTGACAGAAGAACAGGGAGACACGCAGGTTTTGTTTGAGCAATTTCCTTCACCCATAGGCGGCGATCAGGTGCGGGCAACGATCGCCTCTAATCGCGTCCTTGTCTTCTACGGTATGAAGATCGATCAGGTGCGGACGCTCATGCTGCAAGATCCCGCCTACTACACAGAGCTAGTGGGCTACGAAGACCCTGAGGGCTTTGCCCCCGTGAATGCTGTTTTAGCCTGCGAATAAAGTTT
Source organism: Oscillatoriophycideae cyanobacterium NC_groundwater_1537_Pr4_S-0.65um_50_18 (assembly GCA_016208305.1). Taxonomy (GTDB): domain Bacteria; phylum Cyanobacteriota; class Cyanobacteriia; order Elainellales; family Elainellaceae; genus Drouetiella. The sequence continues at coordinate 27,406 of JACQYI010000049.1, forward strand.
CGATCTCTCAAGCGTTGCGACGAGTAGGGGAGCGATCGCCCCTCGGACAGCATCGCTCACATCTTTTTTCAGTCCCCTTGAGCTTCCCTCTTGGCATCCCCAAGCCGATCGCTGGAGAACTCTGTGGGGATATCGGCTGGAATGAGGGTAGTCAACAGGTCGTCTGTAAAGTCAGACAGCACAGCGAGGCGATTGGCCTGCCGCTCGACACTCTTTTCAAACAGGTTACGCACTAGGCGGGCGTTGCCGAAGTTCTTGTCCCGGTTGGCATAGAGTGTTTCTAGGAGCTGACGCAATTTGTCTTGTGCCTCTGGCGTGAGGTTGAAATGGCTTTTGCGCGCCATGCTCTCAAAAATAGCAACTAGCTCGCTTGGCTCATAGTCGTTGAAATAAAAGTAGCGGTTGAAGCGAGATTTTAAGCCGGGGTTAGACTCAATAAAAGCGCCCATTTCGTCCGTATATCCGGCGACGATTACCACCAGGCGATCGCGGTAGTCCTCCATCCGCTTCAGCAAAATATCGATCGCTTCTTGTCCAAAATCGCGGCCGCCCTCTGCCGGAACTAGCGCATAGGCTTCGTCAATAAACAGCACGCCATCGAGGGCTGAAGTCACTAGCTCATCCACCTTTTTTGCCGTCTGCCCAATGTAGCCTGCCACCATGCCTGAGCGATCGGTTTCCACCAAATGCCCTTTTGACAAAAAGCCCAAGCCTTGAAAAATTCGGCTGACCAGTCGCGCCACGGTTGTCTTCCCTGTGCCGGGTGGCCCTCCATAAACCGAGTGCAGCGAAACAGGCGTTTTGGCTAAGCCGCGATCGACCCGAATTTTTTGGACTTTAAGCAGGTTTGCTAGCGTCGTCACTTCCTCCTTAATATTGTCCAACCCTACCAATTCATGCAGCTCTGCCAGCGCTTCTTCTAAAATTTGCGCTAGATCTTCCGGCGTTTTGCTGGCTTCGGTAGGGACAGCCGCTTCGCTAGCGGGTTTTGCAGCAGACGGATTTTGAGCAGCAGAAGACGGCTGACTGGGGCTAACGGGTGGGCTAACGGGCGCAACAAACCCCTCCTGATAGCTGCCCAAACTCTCGTAAGCATGCAAAAGCTGCCAGATCTGAGAGAGGGCATCCATTTCTTGCATCGAGATATTGCCATCCGCTTTAACCACAACTTGGGCAAACCGATAGATTGCGTTAACGGCATCGTTGAGGTAATTTGTCTGCTTTTCCTGATCGTACTGGTTCAGCACCGAGGGCAACATCAGGCGATCGCTCAGATTCTGGCTTTGGCTCTCACTCCCAGCTTTCTCCTCCGTTAGATCAAGCAAAATTTGTAGGATCAGCTTTTGGTATTTCAGCCGTGTTTCTTCCGAAAACTCCCAGGCGTTGAGGGCCACCGTCAACTTTTCAGAATCTTTTTTGATCAGGGCATACAGCACCAGATAGGCCAGCAGCTCATTAGCAGTGATTTCGTTATCGCTGCGCCCGCAGATGCGAACAATTTTTGCCAAATCGACCAGGATCAGATCAGCAAACTTGGGATCAAGTTCCACCAAAGGCGCTAGCGACTTATACAGTGCATTGGCTTCTTGTTTGACCAATCGAGAGTTGACAAGCTGCTGAAAATCCACGGGTGCATCCTAATTGGAAGTGGGCTAACCGATGTTATTTTAGCGGGTTAGCGCTCTAGCCTGTGCCTTACCTCTCTCAAACTCAATCCGCAGAAGTAAAGCCAGTTTAGTGGCTTCAGCCTTGCTTCACTATATGATGCTTAAAAGGTTTGCGCTGACACAGCAGCCTAGTGGAGCCAAGCATGGATATTTTTGCACAGGCTTATGCCTATGCCGCCAGCAACTGGACTGAACTGATCACGGCACTGCGCCAGCATCTGGTGTTGGTGCTGGTTCCTCTGGCGATCGGTCTACTGGTTGGCTTACCGCTAGGGTTGTGGAGTGCCCGATCGCGCTTAGCCTCCATGGTGCTAATCAACGGGTTCAACGCCCTGCGCGTGATTCCCAGCTTGGCGGTTTTGTTTCTGGCAATTCCCTATTTTGGGTTGAGCTTTCAGTCAGCAGCGATCGCGCTGACCTTGTTGGTGATGCCGCCCATCTTGATCAACACAGATGTTGCTTTTCGCACCATCGATCCGATGACCCGCGAGGCGGCTTTTGGCATGGGCATGAGTCCGGGTCAGGTTTTGCGCCAAGTTGAAATTCCACTGGCGCTGCCCGTCGTCATTGCCGGAGTCAAGATTGCCTTGGTCGAAGTGATTGCCAGTGCAACTCTGGCGGCTTTTATTGGCGCAGGCGGCTTGGGCAGTTTCATCGTGCGAGGGTTTTCCCTATACGACAACGCCATTCTGCTAGTAGGAGCGATTCCGGTAGCCCTGTTAGCGCTGTTAGCTGAGGTGAGTTTGAATGCGGTACAGCGATCGCTCCAGCCGCCCAGGTAGATTGGCGAGCGCAAATTAATTTCGCAAACGAGATTTTAGGCTGCGCTACGCGCAGCCTAAAATCTCAAAAGCTAAGAGGCTAAATCTGCTGCAACCGTTTTGCAGAAATGTGGCGTACTCGCCTTGCCGGATTGGCCACCCACTCTAGCGCCAGCAGCGCTCCGTTGACGAGGAAGGCCAGCAGCGCTACGGCGATCGCCCCTGCCCAAATTTTGTCATAGCGCCCCGATTGAGCAATGCCGTCAAACAGCAAGGTCCCCAATCCGCCTGCCCCAAACTTTGCGCCGATCGTGGCAATGGCGATCGCCACCACAGCCGCTACTCGCAAGCTCGCCAGAAAAATCGCCAGAATCAGCGGTACCTGCACCTGCCACCAGCGCTGCCAGAGGTTCATCCCCATGCCTCTAGCGGCCTCCAAAACGGCGGGAGCGATCGATTGTAGCCCAACGACCAATCCCCGCACCAAAATGACCTGTGTGTAAATCACCATTGCCACAATGACCGATCGCTGATTTAGCCCAAAAATGGGAACCAGCAAAATAATTAACGCCAGACTGGGCAAGGTATACAGCACACCCAAGGTACCCAGAATGGGAATATTGAGCCAGCGAAAGCGGGCAACCAGCAGAGCTAAAGGCAGTGCGACCAGCACGGCAATGACGAGCGTCAAGCTGGTCATTTGGAGATGTTCGAGAAGCAGCTTCCAGACAATCCCAGGATTTTTGAGGATGTAATTCATAAGTTTAAACTTAAGCCCAAACCGCCAGAATTTCTACTGGGGCAAGACTAGTGGTTTGTCAATTATTAAGTGCCGTGCTGGAGTAAGTGGGCGAATGGAGTAGAAGGGAAACTCTCAACCACCCATTCACCTATCTACCCACCCACTATTACTTGACTGAAAACCAGCCCCTTTGAGTTTCGTAGCTTAAGTTACAGTCAGGCAGTGATGCTAGAGACTATTCATAGGCAAGGCGCTTGCAATTTTTGACCCTTGCATTTTGTGACATAGGCGCAGATCCTGAAAGTTAGACGTTAAAAGGCTAGAAGTGAGGCTGCATCGTGCAATTTCAGCATTACGATCCCGGTGATTTCTATGATGAATTGTTTGTGGCGAAGGGAGAGCCTCGCCCTGAAGCAGCCTTGCTGATTGAGCGCATTAGCGGACTCAGCCTAGACGAATTGCAGCAGCGACGACATGCAGCCCAAAATGCTCTGTTCAAGCTAGGCGTTACCTTCAACGTCTATAGCGACAATGAGGGCACCGAGCGGATCTTTCCTTTTGATATCATTCCTCGAATTTTGCCCTCGCAGGAATGGGAGACGTTAGAAAGAGGACTGAAGCAGCGGATTCAGGCGCTTAACCTGTTCCTAGACGATATTTACGGCGAGCAAAAAATTCTTAAAGACAATGTGATTCCGCGTGAGCTGGTCGAGTCAGCAACCGGATTTCTCCGACCCTGCATCGGCCTGAAGCCGCCCCAAGGCATCTGGTGTCACATCACCGGAACAGATTTGGTGCGCGATCGCTCTGGCGACTGGTACGTTCTAGAAGACAACCTGCGCTGTCCGTCGGGCGTTTCCTACGTGTTGGAAAATCGGCGCGTTATGAAGACGACCTTCCCGCTTGTCTTCAACAAAATGTCGATTCGGCCTGTAGATGACTATGCCAGCAAGCTGCTGGAAACCTTGCTAAACCTAGCTCCGCCAGGACTACCCGACCCAACGGTTGTGGTGCTGACCCCCGGAATCTATAACTCTGCCTACTTTGAGCATTCCTTTTTGGCGCAGCAAATGGGCGTAGAGCTGGTAGAAGGGCGAGATTTGACGATCGTCGATGGCTACCTGCAAATGCGTACCACTAAGGGGCTGAAGCGCGTTGATGTGGTCTATCGCCGCATTGACGACGACTTTATCGATCCGCTGGCTTTCCGACCCGACTCGCTGCTGGGTATTCCAGGACTGATGGAAGTCTACCGGGCTGGACGGGTGGCCTTGGCGAATGCCTTAGGCACAGGCGTTGCCGACGACAAAGTGATCTATGCCTATGTGCCTCAGATGATTAAGTATTATCTGGGCGAAGATCAGCTCTTGGCTAATGTGCCCACCTATCTCTGTTGGGAAGCCGATCAGCAGTCCCATGTGTTGGCCAACCTAGACCAGCTCGTCGTTAAATCAGCCGATGAGTCGGGGGGATATGGCATGTTAGTTGGGCCTCACGCCACGCAGGCAGAGCGGGAAGAGTTTGCCGGACGGATCAGAGCTAATCCCCGTAAATACATTGCCCAGCCAACGCTCAGCCTCTCTAGAGTGCCGACTTTGTTTGAAGATCACATTGACGGCTGCCATGTTGATTTACGGCCTTACATTCTCTACGGCAAAGAAATCTACATAAATCCAGGCGGTCTGACGAGGGTGGCGCTAAAGAAAGGCTCTCTGGTCGTTAATTCTTCGCAAGGAGGCGGCAGCAAAGATACCTGGGTGGTGGGTGAAGCGGGTCAAGACCAAAGCCAAAGCCAGAGCCAAAGCCGAGGCCAGAGCCAAAGCCAAAGCTAGTTTCTGTTTCCTTCTATCCTCGTATTCTGAAATCTATGCTCAGTCGTGTTGCAAACTCTATTTACTGGCTCAATCGCTATGTGGAACGGGCAGAAAATATTGCCCGATTTGTTGATGTCAATCTAAACCTGCTGCTGGACTCGCCCACCGTCATGACCCAGCAGTGGGAACCGCTCGTGGCAACCACAGGCGATCGCCCCCTGTTCAAATCTCGCTATGGCGAAGCAACCGCCGATAGCGTTATCCAGTTTTTGACGTTCGATCAAGAATATCCCAACTCGATTTTGTCTTGCCTCACGGCTGCCCGCGAAAATGCGCGATCGGTGCGCGAAATCATTTCCTCAGAAATGTGGGAGCAGGTTAACCTGTTTTATTTGATGGTGAAAGAGGCTTCGCAGCAGCAGCACCTTACCCTGACGCAGTTACCCAGTTTTTTTGCAGAAGTCAAAACTGCCAGCCACCTGTTCGCAGGCGTGATGGATGCCACCATGTCTCACAATGAGGGCTGGAATTTTGGGCGCGTTGGACGGCTGCTAGAACGTGCCGACAAAACAGCGCGGATTTTGGATGTGAAATATTTCATTTTGCTGCCTTCTCCTAGCGATGTGGGAACGGCATTGGATGAACTGCAATGGATTGCTCTATTGAAGTCAGCTAGCGGCTATGAGATGTACCGCAAGCGGCAGCGGTTGATTAGCCCCGAAGGAATCGCCAATTACCTGATCTTGGATCGGGAGTTTCCCCGATCGATCGCCTATTGCCTGCTGCAAGCGGAGCGATCGCTGCATGAAATTAGCAGCACAACGCTAGGAAGCTGGAACAACTCGGCAGAGCGATCGCTGGGCAAAGTGCGATCGGAGCTGGATTTCATTACGATCGAAGAAATTGTACAGCAAGGGCTGCATGAATTCCTCGACCACATCCAAACGCAGCTCAACTGCGTCGGGGCATCGATCTTTGACACTTTTTTTGCGCTAGAGCCAGTGAGCTGATTCTCAGGGTCGCTAATTAGTAAGCCTGTGATAGTTTTTCGGAAGCGCCGCGCGGCACCCCCAAAAACCATGAGAGAACGCTCTTCGCTCCTCACATCAACCCTCCCAACTCACCTTCCTCTGCACACCCTCCCAACGCACACCCCAACCTCCACTAAATACTCACAGAAGAGGTCGAAAGCGTTGGCTGAGTAAGGGCGATCGCCGCGCTAATGAGTCCCTCAAATAGGGGATGAGGCTTGCTAGGACTAGACTGAAACTCAGGATGGAACTGAGTGGCGATAAAGAAGGGATGGCTGGGCAACTCAATAATTTCCACCAAGCGTCCATCAGGTGAAACGCCGCTGAGCATATAGCCAGACTCTAAAAAGAGCGATCGATAGGAGTTGTTAAACTCATAGCGATGACGATGGCGTTCGTAGATCACCTCTTGCTGGTATAGCTTTTCGGTCAAGGTGTTAGGGGTGAGCCGACAGGCGCAAAGTCCTAGCCGCATGGTGCCGCCCAAATCGACGACATCCTGCTGTTCGGGCAACAGGTTAATCACCGGATTTTGACAAAACGGATCAAACTCAGCGCTGTTGACATCGGCTAACTTCGCGACATTCCGCGCCCATTCGATGACTGCGCATTGCATTCCCAAGCAGAGTCCTAAAAAGGGAATTTGCTGAGTGCGGGCATGCTGAATTGCGACAATTTTGCCATCAATGCCGCGTGGCCCAAAGCCTCCGGGTACGACAATTCCCTGCACGCCTTCCAGCAGGCGATCGACAGACTGAGCATCAATATCTTCAGAGTTAATCCAGCGCAGGTTTAGCTCGGCACCCCCTGCCAATGCCGCATGGCGTAACGCTTCTACCACCGACAAATAGGCATCCGACAACCGCACATACTTACCGACGATCGCCACTTCGATGGGCTGCTTGGGTTGATGCATTCGATCGACCAAGGTTTGCCACTGATGCAGATCGGGCGGACGCTGCTCTAGCTGCATAATGTCGAGCACCTGATTGGCTAGACCTTCCTTTTCTAAATTCATCGGCACTTCGTAGATGCTGCTGACATCCTGTGAGGTAATGACGCACTCGACAGGCACATCACAAAATTCTGACATCTTATCTTTCAGCCCTTGAGGCAGAGGGCGATCGCTCCGGCAGACCAAAATATCGGGCTGAATCCCGATCGATCGCAGCTCTTTGACCGAATGCTGCGTCGGCTTAGTTTTCATTTCTCCAGCAGCCGGAATCCAGGGCACTAGAGTCACATGCATGTACAGCACATTTTTGCGACCGCCCACGTCTTTGCGAAACTGCCGGATGGCCTCCAGAAAGGGCAGTGACTCAATATCGCCCACCGTGCCGCCAATTTCTGTGATCACGACATCCGGATTGGTGTCTTTGGCAACCCGTAAGATCCGCTCTTTAATCTCATTGGTGATATGCGGGATCACCTGCACAGTGCCGCCATTGTAGTCACCACGCCGTTCTTTGTTTAATACTGCTTGGTAGATAGAGCCTGTCGTAACGCTGTTGAGGCGCGACATTGAAGTGTCGGTGAACCGTTCGTAGTGCCCCAAATCGAGATCCGTTTCGGCTCCATCTCGCGTAACGAAAACTTCACCATGCTGAAACGGACTCATGGTGCCGGGATCGACATTGATGTAGGGATCAAGCTTTAAGATCGATACAGAGTAGTCGCGTGACTTGAGTAGTCGCCCCAAGCTAGCTGCCACAATACCTTTACCGATGCTGGATACAACGCCGCCGGTTACAAATACAAATTTAGTCATAAGGAAGCAGTTGGCTCAGAGCTAACGGGTACCATTCATTTTGACATGGGTTCTATTCTTGCAGCAGCCGTTTGCTAATCGGGTTGCAATATATGTGCAAAAATGGCGCATTTTTGCCCAAGACGAGCCAAAGATCTTCAATAGAAATCACTTGATAGAAATCACTTGAGAAACTTCCTTGACAGCCTCCGGCGCACTTCAACGCAAGAGAAAGGGGAAAACGCTGCGGATTGCCCTTCGCAGCCGTAGCAATGTGACGAGATCGCGGTACCGTTGCGCCACCTGGGGTTGATGCAGAGAAGGATCTCGCATCTGCGCTTCTAGCTCTGCATATTCTGCTGCGGTCATGGGGCTGCCATCGAGCGGCGATCGTGCTTCTGTAATCACTTCGGTTCGCAGCACTTCTTCTGGCGTATCCTCTGGAGGTGGCAGTGCCTGCACCGGAAGCGCCACCAGTAGGCCATGAGTCACAAGCAGCGCGAGAGCAGTGCGGCGTTTGGCAAGGCTCATTTCTCATCCTCCAGTCCGGGCGGCAGTGGCTCACGGCAGAGCCGATGAATTTGCGTAATGCGATCGAATAGCCACGGATACTCTTGGCGATAGTGAGGAATCAGCGCCAATGGACTGAGCAGCGCTGCTGCTGCCAAATCAGCGGCTGTAGGGCAATTGCCAACCAGATATTGATCCCCTTGCCATCGAGCGGACAAGAAGGCTAAAGCCACGTTCAGGCGGCTGGCGGCTAGCTTCACCCGCTCGGACGTGATGCCATACTGCCAGCGCACGGTCTGAATAATCAACTGACTGGAGACGGAAGGATCGATCGCTTTGCCTTCACGCGATCGAAAGTCGTAATAGACAAACCGAGCAGCAATGCCGATGCTTTCATCTAACCAATCTTCGAGTGCCCAGACTTCAGCATTGAGCTGCGGATCGGCGATCGTCAGCCTGGGTTCTGGGCAATAGCTCTCTAGGAAATGAAAAATCTCTGTAGAGTCTGCCACTACAGTGGGCAACCCGACCTGCTCTGGCAACAAAACAGGCAGCGTTGTCAAACCGCTCAAAGGCTTGAGTTTGAGGATGTGGAGTCCAGGTGTCAGATTTTCTACCCGATAGGCAATCTGCTTGTAACCCAACGCCAACCGAGCCTTGCGGCAGTAGTGCGAGGTGCTGAACTGCAACAGCAGCATAGAAATACCTTTTGCCTGACAGATATAGCGCTACGCGCTTAGATCCAAATGGGTTATTTTTTGAAAGCCTCACTACGCGGGGCTTTCAAAAAATAACCTGTCCTAACCTTATTACTGAGTGCCATATCTGCCTGTAATTTGCCTACGCAGATACACGAACAGCCTACAAAAGTAAATCCCTGGCGGTTTACTACTGGGCTTAACCCAGCACGCCCGAAATAAACATTGGTAGGCTGCCGTCAAATTAAAATCTAGCAAGTGAACCCGTAATAAAACTCATAGCCTTCCGGCTGAAAAATCAGCCCAGCCCACTTCGTTTTAAATTAGGCACTAGGGAGATGTCGTAGGCGAGGCAGAAGGAGACATAGCATCAGGAGAACCTGCGGGAGCTTCTGCACCACCGCCACAGGCCGCTAAGGTTGCAGTTAAACCTAGCATCATGAGCAAACCAATTGCTTTCTTGTTCATACTCTTCCCTTTTGTGAATTGTGATCAGTAGATAATTCGGTAAGGAGCTAACCACCGAATCGACGAACTTTTTCATCGAATTAGCTGGAAAGTGTAGGCGAAACGCCTAAGCCCAATTTGCCAACCTGGCGAAAGGCTTGCCTAGACTTTAGCCTACTCTTTGAAGGAGTCAAGCACTTAAAATTTATAGCAGATTTACGGCGAGATAGCGCATCGATCGCAAGATATCAGCAAAAAGGAAGAGAAATTAGGCTGAAAAAGAGCGAAGGACTTGCTATTCCCCCAACCTTTTAGGGCGTTAATTGACTGCTACAGGCAAATTGCTCTGAATAGTTTCCCGATACAGGCTCTTGGGCTTCACGCCTTTTAGCTCAGTCACCAGCGCCTTATCCCGGAAAAACTGAATGGTAGGCGTGCCGACCACTCCGGCTGACTCTGCAATCTCAGGATCTTGCTCAATGTCAATCTCAATGTAGTGAATCTGTCCATCAAACTCATCCACAATTTTGCTCAAGATCGGCTTGAGGGTATGGCAAGGGCCACAGGTCGGCGAGGCATACTTGACCATGATGAGGCGATCGCTGTCATGGTAGAGCTTCCGTAGGGCATACCCTCCAACATGTCTGGTTTGAGCTACATCAAAGCTTTCAGCCTGTTCAGCCTCAGTTTTTTGAGGTACTTCCTCGGCTGCAGGGGCTTCAGCCTCTTCTACTTGGTGAAACTCTTGGGCTAGGTTGTTGGCCGACAGCCATCGCTCTGCCAGCATCGCAGCCATACAGCCTGTGCCTGCTGCCGTGATGCCCTGACGAAACTCATGATCCTGCACGTCCCCTGCTGCATACACCCCCTCAACATTGGTTTCGACATGATTTTTGGGTACGATGTAGCCGATTTCGTCTAGGTCGATTTGTCCGGTAAACAGGCTGGTGTTAGGGGAGTGACCGATCGCGTAGAACAGCCCCTTAGCGGGAATCTGGCTTTCTACACCAGTCTCACGGTTTTTCACCTGTACGCCCTGCATCCAGCCTTCTGCGCCGTAGACATCGACAGCTTCGGTGTTCCAATGCACTGTGATCTTAGAGTTGTTGAGCACGCGATCCTGCATGGCCTTACTGGCGCGCATTTTGTCGGTACGAACCAGCAAATGCACATGGCTGCCATATTTCGTTAAGTAGACGGCCTCTTCTGCTGCCGTATCGCCACCGCCAATGACTACGATCTCTTGGTTGCGGAAGATGGGGGTTGCACCATCACAAATGGCGCAGGCAGAAATGCCCCGGCTCCAAAACACAGATTCACTCGGCAAATGCAGCCGCTTGGCAGTCGCCCCTGTCGCAATAACAACGCTGTGGGCTAACACCTCGCGCTCTTCCGAGCGAATCACGAACGGACGCTGGCTAAAGTCAACAGAGGTCACATCTTCTGTCAGTAGCTCCGCCCCCCAGCGTACAGCTTGCGCCTTCATCCGATCCATCAGTTCGGGGCCCATAACGCCCTCTGGAAAGCCCGGAAAGTTTTCTACTTCTGTGGTTGTCATCAACTGCCCTCCGGGTAGCCCTCCAGCCTGAAACCCCTCAAAGACGAGTGGCTTTAGGTTTGCCCGCCCTGCATAGATGGCAGCCGTATAGCCTGCTGGCCCAGAGCCAATGATGACGAGATTTTCTACCGTTGGGGTGGTCATAACTTTATATAAACTCGTAACGACTACGCTTAGTATACCAAATTTATCGGAAAAATCAAGCGAACAAGAGTTCTGCAAGGGAGGCTGCGATCTGTCGTTTGCCGTTAGAGGTTTGCTATGAGATATCGGCAGGCCAGCGCGAACAAAAGATGAAGCAGACACAAGTCAATTTAGGCAGTCCTGTGGTACGCTACTCCGCATCACGTTTGGTGAGAGGAAGAGCCAATGTCAAAGCTGAAAGTAGGTCTGCTGTTTGGAGGCTGCTCTGGAGAGCATGAAGTGTCGATCAGCTCTGCCCAGGCGATCGCCCAAGCCCTAGCCGCCCGTGCCGATCGATATCAGGTGATGCCCATCTACATTCAAAAAGATGGACATTGGCAGATGGGCGAAGGCGCTGAGCAGATGTTGGGAAGTGCGCCCCTCCAAACCTTGAATGCTGACCCTCTAGAAACCAATGCTTTAGCAGCCGATCCCCTGCCCCCGGCTGAGGCACCAGATGAGGCGCCAGATGAGTCCAGTAACACGGCGATCGCCTCCTCTTTATCAGAGGCTTCTCATCAACGTCTCCAGCGCTGGCAGCACCCCGTACAGGTTGCAGAAGTGGATGTGTGGTTTCCTATCCTGCATGGGCCTAATGGCGAAGATGGTACGGTTCAGGGTCTACTCAAGCTCATGCAGCTGCCGTTTGTGGGATCGGGCGTTTTGGGTTCCGCCTTGGGCATGGATAAAATTGCAATGAAAATGGCGTTTGCCCAAGCCGGATTAGCGCAGGTGAAGTATATTCCTGTCAATCGATCGCAGGTTTGGTCAGATAGCTGCCGTTTTCCCAAACTGTGCGACCAAATCGAAGTGGAGCTGGGCTATCCCTGCTTTGTGAAGCCAGCCAACTTAGGCTCTTCAGTGGGCATTGCTAAGGTGCAGAATCGAGCGCAGCTAGAAGCCGCTTTGGATAATGCTGCCAGTTACGATCGCCGCATTATTGTCGAGGCCGCCGTTAAGGCACGCGAGGTCGAATGTGCCGTGTTGGGCAACGACTATCCTCAAGCTTCTGTTGTAGGCGAGATCACCTACGAGAGCGACTTTTACGATTACGAGACGAAATACACCGCAGGCAAGGCCGGATTGCAGATTCCTGCGGCTTTGCCCCCTCAGATCACCGCTCAGATTCAAGACATGTCACTCCGCGCCTTTGAAGCTGTCGATGCTGCCGGAATTTCTAGGGTAGATTTCTTTTATGTCGAAGAGACAGGTGAAGTCCTGATCAACGAAATCAACACGATGCCAGGTTTTACAGCCACTAGTATGTATCCCATGCTGTGGAAAGCCAGCGGCATTGATTTTCCTGAACTCGTCGATCGCTTGATTCAACTGGCGCTAGAGCGATTTAACGCAAAGTAAAGTTCGAGCCTTAGCGATCCCAAATACCTACACCGAACCCAAAGGACAGCCAACTTGGGGGAGCTTCGCATGGGTAAATCTAGCCACCCTCTAGAGAACCGCATAGAATATGTGAAGATCCTCACGTAAAACCTTAGAGGATGTTTGAAAAGTGGTCGGCTGTGATTTTAGGCACCTGTTGATCCCCCCTGCCCCCCTACCCTGCGGGAAGCCGCTTCGCGTCTAGAAAAAGGGGGGAAATGAATTCAAAGTCCCCCTTTTTAAGGGGGATTTAGGGGGATCTGAAACGTTTCGCTACCCATAGTTGGACTTTTCAAACATCCTCTTAAGCCGATGAAGCGCTTGGCTCAGCGGGGGTCGCTAAGCAGCGTTAGCCAAACATAGTTCAGCGGGGTGAAGGTATGGGCAATCAACCTGTTCGGCGGCAGGAGCGTAGTTCTCGGCGCTACCCGCGTGATTTTGCAAAAAATCAGCAAGCAGCTCCACCATCACAGAGTCTGTCCAGTCAGGCATTGCATGGCCAAACATTACATGGCCAAATATCGCGTAGCCAAACGTTTGCAGACCTTAGACGGCAACAGTTGATCAAGCTGCTGCAATGGGTTAAACGCTATCCGCTGCTGCTGCTGCTAGCCGCATGGGCGATTCTCATGCTGATGGCGGGAGCCGCAATCATGGACATGATGAGCTTAGGTGCGGCAAAGCCACCAGCAAACCCTGTAGCGATCGCCGATCCGGCTATGTCTCCTCAAACTCCGGCGCTAAGCCATTCCCCGCTGCAAAAGGCTCCCCAACTGCCTGAACAAAAGTCTCCAGGTCAGAGTTCTCTGCCTCTGATCTCACTGGTGGCGATCGCCATGAGCTGCGCTATGGGCTGCGTCTTAATTCTGCAATGCCTCAAGCCGCGTCGTCAGCCTGAGCGATCGTCTTCCTCTGTCTTTTCAAAGCCTGGATCATCTCCCAAATCCAGGGTGACAGGCAGGACGGCAAACGCTAGAGTGCGCCAAGGCAGTCAGACACGAGCCACAAGTGAACCCACCATCAGTGTTGTGCCCTCAGATATCAGCCAGCCCCTCGACTGGGATGAACCCAGCCTTGCAGACAGCGTAGATCTGCGGCAGCAAAGACCGCTTTCCCATTGGCTGTAAGCGCCTATCTCTTAAAATATTTTTCGGAACTGTTTTTTAGACTCGCTTAGACATCTCCCGAAGCTTCATCACTGTGGCCAGGAGAAGCGTTATAAAGGGCATCAAGCCGCTCCCTTGCATCTTCAACCGTCATGGAGCGCATGACTAAAAAAGGCTCATCAACAACGTTGCCATGGTCGTCTAGCAACTCAGGGTGAGGCACCGAGCGCACTCGGCTCTGACGCACCACAGGCTGACCGCCGGAACTGGGTGTAAAACTGCCCTTCGTGCCTTGAGGGCGCTGCGACTCCATGCCTAAAGTAACCAGATTGCGAATCAGATTACCTACCGCCAGAAAAGCCAGAATTGTAAATGCAAGAATGTAAATCAAATGCAACATAGGTCTTCCTTAAGCCAATATGCCACGGATGAAGCTCGCGCTTTCCCAGCCAGTTAAATTTTAAGTTCAGTAAGTTTTAGAGCTTTAGTATCGATCGCATGAGCAGTCTGCAAAGCCATTCTTTGGATCTTATCGGCCAGAGCAACCCTGAGGTTAGCCGACCGCATCTCTGCTTCTCGCTCTATACATATAAAGTTACTCTAGTCTCTCAGATTTCTCTAGTCTTTTGTGTCTTAGAAGACGCTTAAGAGCCATTCTTTCTGAGAATTTGATCTTCTCAGACTCTGATCTTCTCAGAATTCTGAGCAAGCATGGGGGCTAAATGTCTTGATGTTCCCTACGAAACTGCTTACCGACCTGCCAACATTCCGTTACGAGTCGATGCCAACTCACCATGAGAGAGGGATCGACGCCAACTTGCTCCCCTGTTGCAGCAAAAAGCGCCTGAGAGACACCCACCTCTTGCTGAGCTTGCCTAACCCTCTCTAGCAAAGCGGTCTGCTGCTCAACACCCAAAAATTCGAGTTCATACGTTTCCAGCAGCGATCGCCCCTTAGCGAACCAATATTGAAAGTCCTCCAACAAAGGCTGTAGAACAGTCTTCAGCAGCTCTGACTCAGATGGAAAATTTGGGCCGGACTCTAACATTAGTATTTGTGCGTGCAGTTTGGCTATAGATCTAAGCTTAACGTAATTTACGTTTCTTAATAAAGTAGTTGTGCAGCGCCTGTGACAAATTTTTTGGCAAAAAATTTCCAAAAAAGTAAACAACTGCATTGAAACACCCCCAACGGGACTTGGCTCGATAAGATAGAGGCTAGGTCAGGTGGAAGTCTGGTATACCTAGATCGGTTCCATCTCCGCAAACGGTTGCGCTTGACCTCACCCCCCCGTCCTCAAGAATTCAGTCTTTAAATAAAGTTCATGTCTAATTCAGAACAGCCCGCTAAGATTCATCTGCCTCGTACCAGCGAGTCTGAAGCCATCAAGAAGATTCGCCACACCACTTCGCATGTGATGGCAATGGCGGTGCAGAAGCTGTTTCCCAAAGCTCAGGTGACCATTGGCCCCTGGATTGAAAATGGGTTTTACTATGACTTTGATAGCCCTGAGCCTTTTACAGAGAAGGATCTTAAGGCGATCAAAAAAGAGATGATTCGCATCATCAACCGGAAGCTGCCTGTGACACGGGAAGAAGTCAGTCGGGAAGAGGCGCAAAAGCGGATTGAGGCGATCGCCGAACCCTATAAGCTAGAAATTCTCAACGATATCAAGACAGAACCGATCACGATTTACCATTTGGGCGACCAGTGGTGGGATCTCTGTGCAGGGCCGCATCTAGACAGCACCGCAGAACTCAACCCAGAGGCGATCGAGCTAGAGAGCGTTGCAGGAGCCTACTGGCGCGGCGACGAAACCAAAGCACAGCTTCAGCGCATTTACGGCACTGCCTGGGAAACGCCGGAGCAGTTGGCAGAATACAAACGTCGCAAAGAAGAGGCGCTACGGCGCGATCATCGCAAGCTGGGCAAAGAGCTGGGGTTATTTATCTTTTCTGATGCTGTTGGGCCAGGATTGCCGCTCTGGACGCCCAAAGGCACGATGTTGCGATCGATCCTAGAGGACTACCTCAAACAAGAGCAGATCAAACGCGGCTATCTGCCTGTTGTGACGCCTCACATTGCGCGGGTTGATTTGTTCAAGCTTTCTGGGCATTGGCAGAAATATCAAGAAGATATGTTTCCGATGATGGCGGAATCGGAGGCTGACAAAGCCAACGAAATCGGTTTTGTGATGAAGCCAATGAACTGCCCTTTTCACATTCAAATCTACAAGAGCGAATTGCGGTCTTACCGGGAGCTACCCATGCGGCTGGCAGAATTTGGCACCGTCTACCGCTATGAGCAATCGGGTGAGCTGGGTGGCCTGACGCGCGTGCGTGGCTTTACCGTGGATGACTCTCACCTGTTTGTTACCCCCGAACAGCTTGATGCAGAATTCCTCAGCGTTGTGGATCTAATTCTGACGGTGTTTAAGAGCTTGCAGCTCAAAAACTTCCGCGCCCGTCTCAGCTTCCGCGATCCGGCTTCTGACAAATACATTGGCTCTGACGAAGCGTGGGAAAAAGCAGAGGGTGCTATCCGTCGAGCCGTCGAGACTTTGGGAATGAACTACTTTGAGGGCATTGGCGAAGCAGCATTTTATGGCCCTAAGCTCGACTTTATTTTCCAGGATGCGCTCGATCGCGAATGGCAGTTGGGTACGGTTCAGGTCGATTACAACCTGCCAGAAAGATTTGAGCTAGAGTATGTGGCCGAGGATGGCACGCGCAAACGTCCGGTGATGATCCATCGTGCCCCCTTTGGTTCGCTAGAGCGGCTAGTCGGCATTTTGATTGAGGAATATGCTGGAGACTTCCCCCTCTGGCTGGCTCCTGTGCAGATGCGACTGCTGCCCGTGACCGCAGAGCAGCTGACGTTTACGCAACAGGTTGCGAGTCAGATGCGGTTGGTCGGCATTCGGGTTGAGGTGGATACCAGCGGCGAACGGTTGGGCAAGATGATCCGCAATGCCGAAAAGGAAAAAATTCCGGTGATGGCGGTCGTGGGGGCAAAAGAGGTTGAGGCGGATGCGCTGAGCATTCGCACCCGTGCCAGCGGTGAGCTGGGTTCGCTGCCTGTGGCTGAAGTGACAGAAAAAATTAAGGATGCGATCGCCCATTTCGGCAATTTCTAGCTTCTGAGCCTTCTAAAATGTGGGGCGAGGCTGGATCGGCTCAAATTTGGCAACCCATAGCCTGTTGATTTATGCAAGCTGGGGCGCGTTGGAGAATTTGGGGCTGGGTTTCGCAGCAGCAGCAGCGGAATGCTCAGCAGACCCAAAATCATCACGATCGCTGCCGTCGCCCAAATAATGAGCCGATTCGGGCGATAGTTGCCGCGCTCGATTTGCCAAAAGACGCGGTTATAGCGCCATGTGGCTAGGGCGATCGTCAAGATGCCTATAACCACCAAGGTCACGCCCAGGCTTTCAGAGTTGAGGCCATTGGGGGCTGGCACTTGCCCCAGGGCAAATTCAAGCTGTTGGATAAACAACCCAAACCGAGCGATCGCAAACCCAAAGCCAATCAGGGCGATCGAGGTGCGCAGCCATGCTAGAAAAGTTCGCTCGTTGGCTTGATGCTCTCGCTGACGGTCAATTTGAGGAATCATGGTTTAATCTCAGGCGATATTCCGAAATCGATCGCTCAAATTCTGTATTTGCTATTAACATGGCATTGCCGATCTTTGAGAGGATTTTTTGAAGGGAAAACGTGCTCTGTGCGCCGCTCTCACAAAAATTCATTCCGCTATTCAGCCATCATTATCATTCAGGGATGCCGCCGTGACCAGGGATGCCCTTCATTTTGGTTCGCTATACTTGAACCCATTCACATCTCCGGAACTTTTATATTTGTCAACGCTTCATATCACTTGTCTACGAAGACGGTCTACAAAAAATTCCTAAACCCATGAACCCTAGAAGCTTTCTTGGACTTGTATTGCTACTGGTTGTCACCGGGTGCAGCAGCGCTGTTAGCGATCAAGCCCCATCTGCCCTCTCCAGTGATCCTTCACCGCTGGCCACCGTTTCGTCGCAGCCGCTTCAGTCCTCCGCTGAAAATACCAATCCTAATATTAAAACCAATCCTTCTTCGGCTTCGCCGCTGCGACCTGCACGCGTTTCGTCGCAGCCTGCTCCCGTCAAGCCACGGATCGATCCACCTGCCAATCGTGCTGTACCTGTCAAACCTGACCCTTCTAGCAATGGCGGAACCGATAAAGCTGCTGAAATTGAGCGAGACTATGGATTCACAACGCCGATCGCCACGACTGGGAAGGTCACTGTACGCGATCGCATCCGCTTTGTTGATGCCGATAAGCTGCTGACTGATTGCCCCACCGATACTGCCCCCTATGCCCTGGCAGAAAGCACCCACTATCGCGTGCAAATCTGCTCTGAAGAGTATGATCCGCAGTTGCCAAAATACTACATCGGTCAAGATAAAGAAGGCGGAAGCGAGCTTCGTATTACCAGCGCTAACTTGAATGAAGCCCGTCAGCTCACATTCAAGAATGGCGATTACACCTATGTCTTATACCGAGATGGCGCTAAGCCCGACCAATCAAACGCCTATCTAGAAGTCTATATGCCCGACGGCAAGAGTTATGCAGAAGCGCTGCTGTATCTGTATGAGTAGATTGGGTGAACCTTTCAGGAAAGTGAATCTATCATCCCCAATTTAATCTGCCTGAAAATTCACATAGACCTCTTGCAGATTAGAGTTCCAGATTAGGGTTGATGAGGGCTGCGCTTTCATTAGCCCTAATTTGCAAGCGGTTTACTGAGGTTTACTATAGTGGTAAGCCTAAGTGTTGCCCCTAAGTGTTGAGCCTAGTATTTCACGATCGTTTAACCCAGGTTGATATAGGTTGCTTAGCATTAGCGATCGAGTTCCTGATCTTGAAACGAAACTGGGTCTTCTAAAGGTTCTAAATGGGTCATAACATGAGTTCTAGGCATTAACTGAGCAATCGCCAACTCTACCTTTTCACACAGATCATGCCCTTGCTGCACCGTCCAGTTTCCAGGAGTCAGGATATGCAACGAAACAAAGCAGCGAGAGCCAGCCTTACGGGTTCTTAAGGCGTGAAACTGAATGCCTTCCTGCTCGTACTCTATCAAAACCTGTTTAATGAGCTGCTGATCAGCTTGGGGAATCGATTCATCCAAAAGTCCCGATCCCGTTTCTCGCATCAGACGCATTCCAGCCCAAACAATGTTGGCTGCAACCAGCAAAGCAACGATCGGATCGAGAATGATCCAGCCTGTGAGCTGTACGAGAAAAATGCCAATGACGACGCCAAATGAAGTCCAGACATCCGTAAGCAGATGATGGCTATCCGCTCTGAGAGCGATCGAATTTAGGCGTTTTCCAGCCCTCAAGAGAATCCAAGCCACACCGCCATTAATAGCCGTTGCGACCAGAGAGAGCGCTAGACCCACCCCAATCTGTTCTAGAGGCTGCGGGTCAAGCAGGCGTTGCCATGCCGTAATAGCAATACCAACGGCGGCGATCACAATCAGAGCGCTCTCTAAGCCGCTCGAAAAGTATTCAGCCTTGGAATGTCCGTAGGGATGGTCATCATCGGGCGGTTTGGCAGCATAGGACAAAGCCCAAAATGCAAATAGGGCAGCCGTTAAATTAATTCCTGACTCTAAGGCATCAGACAACAGCCCCACTGAGCCAGTTAACCAGTAAGCTCCCGTCTTAAGGGCGATGGTGAGGAGGGCAGCAGCGATCGAAAGGAGCGTGTAGGAACGGGCTGAATGGGCATTCATGGTCATCCCCTGTTAAGTTCAGATATTAGGTCACTAGAGGATACTAACTCTGATCTTGTAGCGCTTGATCCAGGGTGCGTCTGGCTGACTCCGCCTGCTCTTTGGCCTGCCGAAAACGCAGATTAGATTGGGCAAAGGTTTTCAGCAGCTTAAACCCCTCTTTAAGACTTGCCACATCGGCCTCTGTAATGGGGGCATCCTCAAAGAGAATATCCACATGCTGGCGAATCTTGAGGGCTTCCTGCTTTAGCTCTTGAGTTTTGAGCTTCAGGCTAGCGAGATTGCTGAGAAGTTGAATCGCCTGACCCACCTCATCTTCTTCGGGGCTTGGGTCTGCGCCAGAGGGGGGTTTGACTTCAATAAACTGCTCGGCAGCAAAGCCGTTGGGCAAGTTGGAGGGTAACTGATCATTGTCGAGCATCTCCATCAGCTGATTCATTGCTTTTTCGCGAGACTTTTTCGAGTCTTTGCCCTCGATCGTGATAATGACTTCGGGATGCTCTGCCAGGGTGTATTGAACCATAATGTCCTTTCGACTTAATTTGCAGGCACTGCTTCATCAGAGGAAACGTTCTTCCTTTTCAATTAGCAACGCCAATTTGTACAGGTGCATTCATCACAACAACAAGTACATTCGCACTATTTTAGCTCAACTTGTCTACCCGCGTTGCCCTATCCTCTTGAGCTTCACGCCGCCCCCAGGCGCAAGCGTCACGCCACGACGCTGTGGCTTGACCGACGATTGTGGTTCTGCCAGGGCCAGCTCGTACCGAGACAGAATTAGAGCTAGGGCAAGCTTTAGCTCAAACATGGCCAAAGCCTCACCAATACAGCGCCGTGCGCCCCCTCCAAAGGGGATAAACTCATAGCTAGAGAATTTCTTGTCTAGAAAGCGTTCTGGCTGAAACTGCTTAGGATTGGGATAAAGGTCAGGCCGCTGATGAACCAGATAGATACAGCCGACCAAAATCATGCCGGGTTCTAAGGCATAGCCCATCAGCTCTATTGGCTGCTGCACCTGACGAGGAAAAGTCAGCATGGCGATCGGGTAGATGCGCAACGTCTCCTGACAAACCGCCGTGAGGTAAGGCAAACGGGCGATCGCCATTGGGTCGGAAAAGTCGCCATTGAGGGCATCTAGCTCGGCCAAAAGTTTTGTCCGTACCTCTGGCAGAGCATGAACCCAGTACAGCGCCCACGCCATTGCCGATGCGGTGGTTTCATGTCCTGCAATCAAAAGCGACACCAGCTCATCGCGTAGCTCCTGATCGGTCATGGGCTGCCCCGTTTCATCTTGCGCCGCCATCAGCAGCGAGAGAATGTCGGTACGGCTGGCATCTGGGTGGGCACGACGATCGGCAATTTCGGCATACAGCAAGGTATCGAGCTGCTGCCGCTGTTGCAAAAATTTTGCCCAAGGACTCCAACTGCCCCAGTCTTTTTGAAGAGAAGGGAAAAACAAAAAGGAGGAAGCCAGCGGTGAGCTAAAGGTATCCGCCATTGCACCCGTTAGGTAACGCAACTGTTCATAGCTTTCGCCTTGCTGTACCCCAAAGACCGCCTGCAACATCACCTGCAAAGAAATAGTCTGGGTTGCCGATCGCGCCAAAAACGTTTGACCCACAGGCATCTCGCTCATGGCTCGATCTGCCAGATTGATAATCAGCTCCCCATAGGCGCGCATGCGATCGCCATGAAAGGGAGGCATGAGTAACTGACGCTGACGACGATGGCGATCGCCACTCAGTAAAAAAATCGAGGTGTCACCGACTAAAGGCACCAAAATTTGGTTAATCTCGCCCGGTGCCGTGAATTCTTTGCGATCGTTAGTCAGGATATATTGAATAGCTTGAGGATCATTCACAAACACGAGCGTGTTGCCAAGCCCAACGACTTGAGCCACAAAAATGTCGGGAAGCTCCTGTACGGCGTCTTCCATGTAGCCCGCCGGATTCAAAATCCACTGAATTTGCTGCAAAAGAGCAGGCTTTTTAAGTCCGCTGATCTGTTTCATGAGGGGACTCGCTGATGATTGCGCGTTGCAAATGGCTTAACCGAAATCATGCTAAACCTAATTAGCCTTTCCGGCTAGCGTTGTTGATGACCGATCTTAATCTGCCAGAGTTTTGGAGACTCTGTCGATTATCTTGATGAAATACAGTATCTGAGGATGGGGCTATTCTACGCCCATAATGACCCATAGCGCAGTTGCAGGTCTTGTTTTACGTCATTTATGGCCTTCCTTTTAAGACATTTTTATGAGCGCGCTCTGCGCGGTCACAAAAATATCCCCGTTTCAACACTTGTGACGCTAGCTACAAATAGCCTATGAGAATTTTATTGGTAGAAGATAATCCGGCACAATTGGAACCCTTACATGCCGCCCTTGCCAAATCGGGACATATTGTAGATGGCGTGACCAATGGAGAGACGGCTGAGTGGCTAGTGGGTGAAAAAGACTATGACCTGTTGATTCTAGACTGGATGCTTCCAGGAATTAGCGGGATCGAACTTTGTACATTCTATCGACAGGCTGGCAAAACAGCACCCGTGCTGATGCTAACCGCCAAAGACACCACCCTCGACAAAGTTGCCGGACTGGATGCTGGGGCTGATGATTACCTAGTGAAACCTGTAGATGTGATGGAGCTGCTGGCACGCGTGCGGGCATTGGGACGGCGATCGCCCCTGTGGACAGGCGATACGTTGAGTCTGGCCGATTTGCACCTGCATCTGGCAAATTTGACCCTAGAGCGGCAGCAACATACGGTAAAGCTATCGAGTCGGGAGTTTCAGCTTATGGAATATCTGATGCGTCACCCTCGTCACATCATTACCCGTGACCAAATTGAGCAATCTCTTTGGGAATGGGGAGAAGAACCTGAAAGTAATGCTGTGACTGCCCTGATTAAACGTCTACGGCAGCGACTGCAAAAGGTGGGCGCAGAAAACTGGATTGAAACCGTTTATGGTGCAGGCTATTGTCTGAGACCGCCTCATGATTCTCAGGCGTTCGCAAATCAGTAGCTCGCAAATAACCTATCGTTTCTCAGGATCGTGCCATGCAACACTTCAGCCGATCGCTCTACAAATCCTTGGCGGTGTTACCTGTTCGCCAGCGGGGAATTTTAATCATTTCTATTCCGGTGGCCTGTCTGTTTATGGCGTTAGCAGCCTTTACCTGGCTCAAGGCCAGCATCGTTTCTGATGAATCAGAGGTGCAAGAAACGCAGCAGGTGCAAATCGAAACCAAGCAATTGGCTACGGCCTTACTCAATGCTGAGGCTGCTATGCAAAGCTACGGAATCACGCAGCGCCAAGAACTTCTTGATGCCTACAATGCTTCTCTGGAAACCATTCCTGACACGTTGGATGAGTTAGAACGGCTGGTG
This sequence comes from Oscillatoriophycideae cyanobacterium NC_groundwater_1537_Pr4_S-0.65um_50_18, assembly GCA_016208305.1. Lineage (GTDB taxonomy): Bacteria > Cyanobacteriota > Cyanobacteriia > Elainellales > Elainellaceae > Drouetiella. Next base: position 50,224 of record JACQYI010000049.1, read on the forward strand.
CAGGACAATCCCCAGCAGGAGGTAAGCCTGCTAGAAATTCGTCAGCGAGTTGATCAAAGCCTCAGCTTTATGCAACAAAAACTTAACATTCAGCGAGACTTGAAAACCATCAATGGCGGCAAGCTACCCGCAGCAGCGTTAGTCGATTGGCTAGAAGAGGGGAAGGCGCTGATGAGTGAAACCCATGCAGAAATTGAGCAGTTTACCGAAGAGGAAGAAAGTTTACTAGAGGAGCGCAAGCAAAGTCAGGCATTCTATCGCCAAATTACCTGGGTGGTGCTGTGTCTGTCAGCGATCGTCAGTACAGGCGGCGGTCTGCTGGCCGTCTATTTATTTCGTCAGCTAGAGCAAGAGCTGGCGGCTCAACAGTGCAGCTTGCAGCGGAGCAATCAGCAGCTCCAGCGCTTTACAGCCAATGCCTCCCATGAGCTGCGCGCTCCTTTGGCGGCTGTCTTGAGCAATGCCCAAGTTGGATTAATGGCAGAACCCGATGATCTCGTCGAGCCGAGGGCAAGGCTAGAAAATATTGTAGAGCTAACTAAATCGATGAGTACCTTGGTAACAGATCTGCTGTTTCTAGCCAGACATGAGGGATCTCAGATAGAGTTAACGTTCCAGCCTGTTGATCTGACGCATTTGCTCCAGGCCTTAGCCGAGGAATGGAGCGAGCAGGCGATCGCCGCTCACCTTGATTTCAGCTATCAATCTATGGGCGCACCCATCACTGTTTATGCCGATTCCGGCTTGATCAAACAAGCGATCGCCAATCTGCTCTGTAACGCGTGTCATTACACGCCCGCAGGCGGCAAAATTCAGCTGCGGCTGTTGACCCATTCCCAACAGGCCCTGATTGAAGTGGAAGACACAGGGATGGGTATCCCGGCTGAGGATCTGTCCCATATTTTTGAGCGTTTCTACAGAGTGGAGGCAAAGCGCTCTAACAGTGGAGGGTTTGGGCTGGGATTGGCGATCGCCCAACAAATTATTCAGGCGCATGGGGGTAAAATCATCGCCAGCAGTATTTTAGAGCAAGGATCTAAGTTTCAAGTCGTTCTTCCTCTGGCAGTACTGTTGCCACCCCCTTCATCACATCTGGCTGCTTTTGCTGCGCCTATGCCGCAACTCTAAACCTGTCATTTTTAGGTCACATTTGCTTGATATCTTTTGACTGCGGCTCTTGTGGTTATGGCGCTTTGCGCTCGATTCAAACCAGATTATTTTTTGAAAGCCTTGCGGAGCGAGGCTTTCAAAAAATAATCTGTAGCTCTCTGAGGTAAAAAGCGCTATGGGTGCATAGGGCAGCTGGTGCCAAGGTGGTGTGATGTCAAGAAGAGTGACAGATGCAAACCCAATTAGAAGGGCAGAAGCGCCTCAGTTTCAAAAATTCCGATTGGCAAGTGCCTTGCAGAACAGCCGCAAGCTTAACCCCCAAAGACTTTTTTGAGCAGTATCAAAAACCGGGTATTCCCATTGTCATTACAGGGTTACTAAAAGTTGAAGCAGCCTGGAATCTGGACTATCTCTGTGAAAAGCTAGGAACCCTTGAGTTCCCCATTCGGCATTACGGGCAGCAGCGGTATCAACAGGACAAACGGCAGTGGGCAACGATCGGCAGCGGTGTTGCCATGCAAAACATGACCTTTGCCCACTATGCTGAACTGCTTCGGAATGGTACGGCTCAAGCGCAAGATCTCTATCTAGGGCGATGCACTTTAAGCCATACGCCACTGGCTAATACTCCCGCGATCGCCCAAGCTGAAGCGGCTCTGGGCTTGAAGTTTCCTGCCACTAATCTGAAGCTGTGGGTTGGCGGTGGAGGACACACAACCTGTCTTCACTATGATCCCGTAGATGGAACCTTAATGCAGTTACAGGGCGCTAAGCGAGTGTTGCTTTTTCCGCCCTCGCAACTGTACAACCTTTATCCTTTTCCGATCACAGTTCACCTCCAGCATGGGTTACGAAAACGGGCTGTTTACAGTCAAGTCTATCCAGACAAGCCTGACCTTGAGGCATTTCCTAAATTTGAGCAAGCATTAGACCATTGCCATGAAGTCATCTTGCAGCAGGGAGAGATTCTATTTATTCCATCTGGCTGGTGGCATGAGGTTAGCACAGTCAGTAGCGCGGATGAGATCGTTTGTTCAGTCAATCGTTTTTGGCATGTGCTGCCAATTGTGCGATCGCTGCGATCTTGGAGCAAATGGCGCGCACATATGGGCAGCCTTCTGGCCGCTCCTCATATTGTTGGCGATGTCATGAATGCGATCGGCAGTAGCGAACAGAAGCAAAAAATTGGTCAACTTTTGCAAAGGATTTAAGGATCGCATAAACTCCAATCGTTTTTCGGCACCGCTTAATCTGGCTATGAATATTTAGAGAGGCAATCAGCAACACCCGTTTTTCTAGAACTGTCATTCTCTTATCACTTTTGGCCGTTATCTTCTGGAGAATACAGGCGGCGCTGGCCTTGAGTCATGCCCAGCGCCAGCTATCCTCTCACAGCTATTCTCTTGAATAGCAAAGGGCTTATGTCGCTTTTAGCAGCGGGAGATCCGGCTCCTTGGTTTATGGCAGATTCTACCTCTAGCCCCAATTTTCATTTCGAGACGGTGGGAGGATATCGGATTATCTTGTCTTTCTTGGGAAGCTCTACGATCGATCGCAGCAAAGAAGTGCTACAGCAGTTCATGGCGCTGCAAGACTCACTTGAGCAGCAGCAAATTATCTTTTTTGGTGTTTTGATTGATCCGGGTGATCTCGCCCTGAAGGATTGGATTGAATTGCCTACCTTTTTTAAGCTCTTCTGGGATTTCGATCAAAAAATTAGCGCGCTGTATGGCACTTGCGAGTCCCTGCCTGATGACCCAGACAGTATCCGATATGCGCCGACAACATTTGTTTTGAATCAAAATTTGCAAATTGCAGGGATTTTTCCTCTTCAAGCAGCCGATCAGCATGTTGCCCAAGTCCTCACATTTACCCAAAATCTACCTATTTTTCCTCCGCCTCAGCTTGCAGCCAGACAGGCACCTGTACTGGTTATCCCCAATGTGTTCGATCGCAGCTTTTGCCAACACCTCATTAATCTATACGACGCAGATGGAGGCAGGGCATCGGGCTTTATGCGGGAGGTCGAAGGCAAAACCGTTGCCATTATGGAGGACAGTTTCAAACGGAGGCGAGACTGGGATATTTTAGAGCCTAATTTACTGCAACAAGTTAACGATCGGGTTTTACGGCGGGTTAAACCCGAAGTTGAAAAGGCGTTTCAGTTCAGCATTACCCGATTTGAACGACACCTTGTTGGCTGCTACGAAGATCACAATCAGGGGTTCTTCAGACGGCATCGAGACAACACCACCAAAGGCACCGCTCACCGCCGCTTTGCCATGACGCTCAACCTCAATACCGGAGCGTATGAAGGCGGCTGCCTGTGGTTTCCAGAATATGGCTCTCAGCTCTACCGTCCCGAAGTAGGTGAAGCCGTCGTCTTTTCCTGCTCTCTACTGCATGAAGTGACACCTATCAGGCAGGGTCGGCGTTTGGCAATGCTATCCTTTTTCTACGGAGATGAAGAGGCGCAATTGCGGGCGCAAAATCGCAAATACCTTGACCTGGGTGGGAACAAAGAAGTTGGGGCGATCGCCTCTGCCTCCAGTCAAACTTCTGAGTCCAGCTAAGCTTCTAAGTCCAGTCAAGCTGCTCTGGGGTTTTAGCCTCACTCCCCCAAAAAGCATCGCTAGACGATCTTATACGTATTCTGTTTCTGCACTCCAATTTTCCGGCTCAGTTTCGCCATCTAGCAGAGGCTTTAGCCAAAGACTCCAAGAATCAGGTGGTGTTTGGTACCCATCAGTAGGCCAGAACTCAGCCTCAATCGGTGAAGAAGCAGAAAAAATCATAATTGTGGCAATAGCCCAGGGTTTCTGAGGACTTTTGATCTTTACGGGGAGAGGCTGTACTTCCAGAAGCAATCAATAGCCTGTAAATGCGAACTCATAATAATAACTATTCAGAGATTCAGAAATTTCATCTGACGTTAACCTTTTCTTACTGAGTCAGTCCGGGTAAACCTGCTACGTTACTTGAGGCTCGATCCATCATCAGTAGATCGCAAATTAGGGTTTTGTGGCGCGCGGAGCGCGCCACAAAACCCTAAAAGCTAGCTTTTAGAAACAATAGGAGAGCTTAGCAATCTGCTGATCATACGAAAGTCATGAATACAGAGAGATGAGGCCGAGATAGGTCGTGAGAAGTCGTGAATTGTAGTCAATACCAACAAAAAATTGTTCAGAATGGTACTTGCAAGCGAACAGTCAGAGCAGCAGGCAGAGCAACAGTTAACGCAACATTCAGAACAACGCTTAGCGCACCAGACAGAACAGCAGCCCAAGCAAATGGCTGCCAGAGTTTTGAATTGCCACTGTGGCCTGCTGCATTTCAGCAAGGCGCAGCATCGTCTCGGTGAGCAGAAAGTGCAGCGGTTGTGGATGGCTTTGGGGTTGCTCAGTGGCCTGTTTGGGATTCAGGTCGTGGCAGGGCTATGGAGCCATAGCCTTTCCCTATTGGCAGATTCAGGGCATATTTTTTCAGATATTGTCGTTTTTGGGCTAACTTTAGCGGCTGGCTACCTGGCACAACGTCCCGCTTCGGGGCACAAGACCTTTGGCTATGGTCGTGCTGAGGTATTCGTAGCGTTGGTTAATGGGCTGAGTCTGTTGGCGATCGCTCTATTTGCTGCTATTGAGTCTGTACTGCGCCTCCAGTCCACCGAGGCCGTGTTGGGTTTTCCGATGCTGTTGGGTTCAGGGGTGGGGCTGATCATCAATGGCATCAATATAGGCTTGCTCTACAGCAGCAGTCGCGAAGATTTAAATATGCGATCGGCGTTTTTGCATGTCGTTGCCGATGCGGCCAGCTCTGTCAGCATTGTCTTTGCTAGCCTGATCATCTATTTTTGGCATTGGCTGTGGGTAGATGCCGCTGCCAGCCTGCTGATTGCTGGCCTGATCTGTTTAAGTGCCATACCGCTAATTCAGGAAAGTCTAGAAGTGCTTCTGGAGTTTGCACCCCGATCGCTCCAGCCAGCGTTAATTCAATCCAGCTTGCAGGGCTTTAGTGCCGTTGAGCAGGTAGAAAGGCTCCAGATTTGGAGCATTACTTCCAATCAGGTCAATCTATGCGCTGATCTAAGAGTTTCAGCTCTCAGTGCGTCAGAGCGAGATCAGTTAGTTTGCACATTACAGGATCACTTGCTCCAAGTTTTTGGCATTCAAGAATCAACGCTGCAAATTTTAGAGAAACGACCTGAAACTTCTGGACATCCGCTCCTTCACCGAAGCTTAACCTCATATGTTTTTGGGAACACACAGCGTTCATAGTCTGGGGTGATACTGTCGTGAACGAATGAGGATATATACAGATATCTTGGTTGTTGATTGTCACTAATAAGGCTGTACCTATTGAGTGTATATGTGCTCTACCTTTTTACGCGATCGCTTGAGGGCTTCCTCTGCATCAGTCCTTGTATGGGCTATTTCTAGCGTTACCTTTGATGCTGTTCTAAGGCAGCCTGCCTCATGGGGATGCTAAAACTCAGTCTAGTCATCCCAGTGAATCGGGTCATTCGAGGCGTTTTAGCCAGCCTTCTGGCAACCACGTTGATGACTGCGGCTGGCTCTGCCCATGCCGAAACTCAGGAGCTAAATTACACAATTGATTCTTCTGAAAATCGCAGCTATGCCACCGTCATGGAACAGGCAGAGGCGATCGCTGCTAACTTAATCACACAGGCATTGACCAGCAATTCCAATATCACAGAGGTTTCAGTCAAAGTAACGGGCGATCGCAACGGCAGTTTATCCCCCTTACTGTTCGTTAAAGTATCTCGATCGGATTGGCAAAACCAGCCCAATGTTCAGATCTGGGCACAGTACTTTAGCGATGCCTCTGTGCTGTTGGGATATCGGAGCGGCAGTCAGGCTTCTGCGATCGCGTCTAATCCCTCCTATGCCCCTACCATTCCTAGCGGATCTGTTAACCCCAACAGTGAGCCAAATTTCTACAACTAGTTCTGAAGCTTTAAGGCATGGGGTTCGATCAAATTTTTGCAGATTTCAATATCAGTTTAGGTGAGAGTCTCGATACGCGTTCGAGCATGGGTTGTCAACTTTATTGACCTTTAGGAGTGTGGCTGTATGGACTTTTGGGCGAATAGATTTCTACGTCAAGTTGTCTACTTTATCGTGGGAGTTCTAGGTATTGTACTGTTCTCTCTTCTATCTAATCAGAGGCTTGCAGTAGCGGCTGACTCGTTTCCTCTAAGTCAGCCTCACTCGTCTCAAGAACTCTCCTCATGGAGAAATCCTTCCCACCAGGAACAGAATTTCTACTCATAACCTACTCAGATTTCTTTAGAGGTATATCTTCATGGCTCGGATTTTCAGAAGGTGGCAACGTCAGCTATCTGCGGCTTTAGCGTGCCTATTTTGTGCAGTTGTTCTAGATCTGGGCACGCTGACTCAGGCAGCCGTTGCAGCTACAACCTACGGCAACGGAGTCAACGTCATTTTAATGATTGGCGACGGCATGGGCTGGGAGATGGCGCGAGCTACGGCAATTTCTAACGGAGCCTCTCAGTACACGCGGGGCAAAGGCTCAGGGCTGAGTATGCAAAAGCTGGCAGGTTACACGTTTGCCACCACCTACGGCACCACCATTTTTGATGCTACATCAGGCAGATTTAGCACAGGTAACTCAGCCTTAGATCCCAACTCTCCGACTTGTAAATCGGAAACCAATACTGCGGGTATAGACTGTACGGTAACAGGTGCAGCCCCCGTGCGCTCAGGCTTTGAGTTTAAGCCGCTGCCGTTTAACGCAGGCACCCGCGCTGACGGCACAGGAGGCGCAACCGATCCGAGTTTGGGCAATCTAGTGGGCTATGATGTCAATCGCGGTGGGGCAAATCCTTGGACGCCACTTGATCCAGGTAAATCCTCTGAGCCATCCTACCTCACCTACAGCTATCCAGATTCGGCTAACACCGCTTCGACTCTCTACACCGGGGTTAAGAGCTTCAACAATGCGATCGCGGTTGATGTGTTTGAGAAAGTAGAAACTGAAACGATTCTGCAAACCGCATCGAGATTAGGCAAATCAACTGGGGTTGTAACTTCCGTTCCCATTTCTCATGCCACGCCGGGAGCCGCTGTTTCTTCAGTGAATCGTCGTTCCAAGTACGACAATGATTTTCCAAACCTTGACAATATTCTGCAAGAAGCCATTCGACCTGGCCAAGGATTTTCGCCCACGGTACTTTTGGGTGGCGGGCATCCTCTTGATCATGACAACGCCTTCAACGATCCTAGCAGTCCTAGATATCGTGCTCCGGGCACCTGTACCTACACTTATATCAAAGCCTCGACCTATAAGGAGTTGACAGGGAAAACATCGCTAACAGATGCTGAGGCTTGCAAAGCGGCTGCGAGTGCCAACAACAGCAATCGCTATGGCTACCGTTTTGTAGAACGTCAGCCTAATGCCGGAACCCAGCTATTGCGAACCGCAGCAGCCATAAACCCTAATCGAGGAGAAAGGCTGCTCGGTCTCTTTGGTGCCAGAGGTCAGGGAGGCAATATTCCTGTCAGTACGACCAATGGTGACTACAGCAGCACAGGTCTGGCAAGCTTTGCCCGTAGCAGCTCTCTCTATGCGACCCCTTACGAAGAGGGACGCTTGCCCGTCAATGACTTCGACCGTCCGCTGCAACCGGGTGAAACAGATGCTAGCTTCATAAGACGGGAACAGAATGAAAACCCAACGCTGTCACAGATGACCCAGGCTGCCCTAGAGGTTTTGGGCAAAGACAAAGAGGGCTTCTGGCTGATGGTAGAAGGGGGGGATATTGACTGGGCTGCCCATGACAATAACCTGGATACCTTGATTGGAACCGTACGCGATTTTGATAAGTCGGTTCAGACCGTGATCAACTGGATTAACAAAAATGGCGGCTGGCGGAAGAACGTCCTGATTGTCACGGCTGACCATGACCATTACCTAACACTGTATCCCAACTATCGCGATCTGCTGTTCTCAAAGGGTGCTCAGGCGATGACCTACGGCAATAATCTACTGGCCTCTGAGGTCGGACATAGCTGGGGGCCTTCTGCGGTTAACAAGTATGGTTGGGGTAGCCACACGAACCGCATGGTTCCGGTTTACTACCAGGGGAGAGCTTTTGACCTATCTCCCTACATCGGACAGGGCTATAAAGCTTATGGATTTGATGTTCCAGGTGTTCCCAATGCGATCGATCAGGTTCACATTTACGAGGCCATGCTGACGGCTTTGTCAGAACCGCTGAGGTAGAAGGCTAAGGGAAAGCTAGTGTAATCCGATCGAGATAGAGATACGGATGACGTAAGTCTCACTTCTGATACGATTTTGACCAGCCCAAAGTTAAAGCGTGTGATCCAAGTGAATCACACGCTTTAACTTTGGGTTTTAGTTTTTGTGGCACAGCGCGCCACAAAAACTATGCATCTGCGAATCTATACATTAGAGACAGATCTAGGCAAAGTAATTGCTGACCGTCAAAGTTCCTGCTGTGGCATCTCCCGCATTAAGGCCAATTCCGGTGACGTTCACCAGTAAGTCTCGATTCGCGGAGAATCCCCGTTGACCATCATTCACCGAGAGATAGGATTGTCTTCCCACCGTGAAGAAGACAGCCTCATTGGTGGCTAGCGCCTGTCTGCCCCGAGTCTGCCGATTTTTGTCAGCATAGGCTGCTTGCACCGCATTCGCCAGCGAGCCGTTTTTCAGACCTGCATTAAACAACCCGCGTGGCAGGTTAGCCGTGGCAGGTTTGTTGTCAAAGTCTAGCTGGAAGCGATCGCCTTCGCTCACTTTGAACCCTGTAACTCGGTCAGCGGCACCCAGCAGAGAATTGGCGAAAGCCGCCTGCTGAGATCGGCCTGCATAGATGTGGAAATCGGCACCCAATCCACCCTTGAGGATATCCACTCCCAGTCCGCCATTAAGCTGGTCATCGCCGTTTCTTCCCACTAGGCTATCATTGCCTGCCAATCCCAAGATGCGATCGTTGCCGAGTTTACCGCGCAACGTTTCGCTATTCCGGGTGCCTCTCACCGTTTGCAGCGGATCAACAAGGGTCAAAACGGACGTGTCTTGAGCGGCCAGCACTGTGCCATTGGTGGGGCTACTCAGAGCTAGATTCACAGTTTCATTTCCCTCAACCAGGCTATCTTTGGTGATGTTGAGGGTTGCTGTAGCGGTGGTCTGACCATCGGCAAAGGTGACGCTGGCCGGTAGACCGCTATAGTCTGCTGTAGTAGCCTTGCCGCCTGTGGCAGCGAGATTCACAGTAAAGGCTCCGGTGGAACCTCCAGTGCGAACCAAGTCGATGGCGATCGAACCGCCATTTTCGCTGACGCTATAGGTAGCAGCCCCAAATGCGACTGATCCTGTGGGGGCTTCCGCTGCCGCCAAACCGATCAAGGGGGTGGTGCCACTGCCCACGGCACCCAGCAGCGTTGCGGCTCCTGTACTTAGCTCGATCGCATAGAGGCTGTTGACGCCACCGACGGTCAACGCTGCCAACGCCTGCCCCGATGCGGGGGTGTTAGCGGTCGCAACCTGGACTCCAGCCGGAATGTCAAATCCGTTGACTGCCGAAAAGTCTAGAGGGGCACCGTTCAGCGTTATTGCCAGGGGCGCAGACTGAGTACCGCTGTTGGGCGGAGTTTGAATGAAGAGGCGATCGCTGGCTGAATCCAGGGTGTATTGAGTCGTAACGGTTGCACCTGCAAAGCTGTTGGTGTAAGCCGTTGCATCTACCGTGGTCGAGCTGCCTTTGATGGCACCATCGAGGTTTGTGCCTGAGACGCTGCCCGCTGCACCGCCATTGTCGCCATCGACCAGCAGACCCGTATTGGGATTCATGCGGAAATTTTGCCCGGTGTTGGTCACGACCCGCAGGCGATCGACTGTTGGGTTAAAATCGATGCCAAAGCCGCTGGCCTGAAGGGATACGGGATTACCCGCGCCATCATCAAACTGCTGAAAGGTAGTTGTAACGGGTGTTGCCGCCCCTGTTTGGGGATCAAGAATCAACAGCCGTACTCCCCCTGTCCCGTTGGTGCTCAGGGCAAAGAGCTGTCCCGTTGCCGGACGGAAGTCAATGCCGACAACCGATTCGCCTGCGGCAAGACCCGTAATTGCAACGGTCGTAGCCGTGCTGGGGTTGGCGCGGTTAAACCGGGTGAGCGCATTGGCGTTGGTCAGCCCAACCAGGGGCGTATCTCCAACTGTGGCCGCGTTCTGAGTGGTGAATCCTTGAGCGGGTGCTGTCCCTGTGCCGATCGCCCCCACTAGAGTCGCTGCCCCTGTAGAAAGTTCGATCGCATATAGCCCCGTGCTGCCGCCTACGGTCAGCGCTGCCAGAGCTTGTCCGGTTGCGGCTGTATTCGAGGTGGTGACGTTGACACCCGTGGGAATGTCAAATCCGTTAACGGCAGTAAAGTCTAACTTTGAGCCTCCCAAAGTCACGGTCAAAGGCGAAATCTGGGTGCCGTTGTTGGGTGGACTTTGGATGGAGAGCGTGTCAGTAGCAGCATTGAGCGCATATTGCGTCGTTGCAGTAACGTTTGGCGCATTGTTGGTATAGGCCGTGGCATCTACAACGGTGCTGGCACCGTTAATCGCACTATCTGGATTGACTCCGAGCGTGGTGGCATTGCCATCCACCAAAGTTCCAGTGTTGGGATTGATGCGGAAATTTTGTCCGCTATCGGTGACAACCCGCAGGCGATCGACCGTAGGATTAAAATCTAACCCAAAGCTTGTGCCTGTGATGGATACTGCATTACCTGCACCATCATCAAACTGGACAGGTGCCGTTGTCAGAGGCGTTGCCACTCCCGTTTGAGGGCTAATGACATAGAGCCGAACCGCTGAGCCATTGCTGCTCAGACCATAGAGCTTACCGTTTTGAGGACGCACATCAATCGACACAAGGTTTTCACCTGTGCCCAGCCCGGTGATGGCGACTGCCTCTCTAGGGTTATCAGGGTTGGTGGTATCAAAAGCAATCAGGCTATTATTGCTGAGGGTATAGCCTACGCCAAATTTACCCTGATAATTTTTCTGCGTCTGGGATGAAAAAGCCAAAGCAGCGGTGACAACACCTTGACGCTGATCTAGAACCCATTGGCCATTACCAACATCGGTGCTAGAAGCTGCAATATTGGCTCCTGTCAGCGTTGACAAAGCGCGAGAGAACTCTTCCCAGCCTTGCTCAGCCACCCGACAGCCGTAAAGCAGCAAATCGGCGCACTGTTGAGACAAAGCCTGACGCCATTGATTCAAAAGATCGGTGTAGCGATCGAGACTCTCCAAATTCAACTGCGTATTGCCAATCTGTAGACAGCCAGGGCTGCCGTGGGTGACTAAATGAACCTCCGTTACATCACGGCTGTTTTGTAAAGCTTCGGTAACTTGTGCTATGCCATCTCGATCGTCATCCAGCAAAACTACTTGATAGCCCGGTTCCACATGATTCAGCAAATACTGATAGTCATGGGTATTGCGATCGATGAATACATAAGCTTTTCCAGACATGGTCAAGTCTCCAATTCTACAAACGTTGTGCGACTCTAGCGGTCTGTCATTTTTAAGTTGAATAAACTTTTGCGGGGTCGTAAGCCCTGTAAGAATTTATTCACAGAACACTAGCCGAGTCTACTGAGAAGATCAGGGTAGCCGCGTCACTCTTTAGTACGAGCTAGTCCGCAGAGTGGATGCTTGTAGAAAACTAAATTTTTAAATAAGTCTTTTGCGATAATTACAAAGAAAATTTCTCTGAAGACCCGCCAATAGGGTGACAAAATAAATCCTCCTAAATGAGGATTGTCAATTCTCATCAGTCGATCGCAGCCATTCTCATTTTGCAACAAAGCCTAACAAACCCCGCCTGCGGCAAGCTTTTTCGGGCTTTGTTGAAGGATTTGAGCAGATACCCACTCCACTCAGCTTCCCTATTCACGAGCTTAGAGCGCTGAGGTGGCTGAGGTGACAGTGGCAGTCTGGTTTTTCAATCAGCGATGTTGCCAAAACATTTAAAGTCACGGCTGCTAACAGTCCGCCGCCTAATGTTCCCTCGATCGTCACATAGGCAACCTGAGAATGCATCAGTCGGCGCTTAGCGGCAGGCGCATGACTAAACCCAATTGGCATACCGATCACCAACGCGGGCTGAATTTGCCCTTGCTCAATCAACTCACAGGCTGTGAGCAAGACCGAAGGGGCATAGCCGATCGCCAATATACAGCCTGGGGGAATCTGAGCCAGCTGGGTTTGCCAGAAGCGATCGCGCCAAAAGAGCTGCTCGGCCTCATCGGCGCTTGTGATATGGGGGTCGTTCATCAATGCCGATACCGAACATCCCAGGTGAGCCAGCCGCGTTTGATCAGCCATTGCCATAACGGGAGCAATATCGGTGACGATGGCGCATCCGGCCTTGAGTGCCGATCGGGCAGCCGCAATCGCCCCAGCGCTGGCCCGTACAAAATGCACCAAACTCACATCTCCCGAAGCCAACACAACCTGATGCAGCAGATCCACCATAATTTCTGAGTGGTGAGAGAGATCAGGCAACAGCCGCTGCAAAGATTCCTGAAAAGCTTCAGGATGCCCGGTTGTTTGAGCATCTAAACTCTCCCAGATCTGATCTAGCGTCCCCAGCCCATCTTGGGTTTCAACTTCAAGCTGTCGCAATTGGGAGAGGGCTTCGGCCTGGGTTTGCTGACAGGCGCGATCGCGTCCCAGTAAGCCTTCGAGTGCTGCTGCTGTCTGCCGCAGGCGGAGAATTTGCTGCATAACGGCCTGATACTGCTGCTGCAATTGCGTCATCAGCGTTTGGTTCAAAGATTCTGGCTCATTCTCCAGCAAATGGTGAATGTGAGAGAGCTGGAACCCCTGCTGTTTCAGTGCCACAATCCGCCGCAGTCGCTGCACATCTTGCAAAGTGTAAAGCCGATAATTTGCCTGCGATCGCTGGGGCGAAGGCAATAGACCTAAGGTGTGGTAGTGCCGCACCATGCGGGGTGTCACCCGACTGCCCACAGCTTCTGTGAGTTCTTTGATTGTCAAATAGGCTGAAGTCATAAAGCTTTAGAGAGATGGGGCGACAAAGCACTGACGAAACTTAACCTTTAGCTTCCACAGCGTCCGCTGTCGCGACCTGATGTTTTGTCGAACCTGATGTGGGCGCTGTAACCGCTTAATAGCGATTTTTGATTTCAATCTATCTCTTCAGTTTAGGCTAAAGGGGTTGACCTTAACATCAATGTCAAGGTTTAGGGTAAAGAGGTTCTTTATCATCGATCTATGTCTGTTACCCCGTTGCCCCCATTCAATGCGTTCTGGAAACAGCATCCAGAGGCGATCGCTGCATTTCTCTGCGCCCTGTTTGTGCTGCTGGGCTGGCTGACCCTGCAATGGAACTGGCTAGGGGTGGCGCTGCTGCTGCTGCCGATCGCCTATGTCATTGGCGGTTATGAAAGCGCCCGCGAGGGACTCACAACCCTGATTCAAGAACGGGAGCTTGATGTCGATTTGCTAATGATTGTGGCCGCTTTGGGAGCCGCAGGGCTGGGGCTGTGGCGACGCGAGTATTACTTGATTGTAGATGGCGCGCTTCTAATCCTGATCTTTGCCATCAGCGGCGCATTAGAGAGCTATGCCATGCAGCGAACCGAACGCAGCATTCGGGGCTTGATGCGTCTCACGGCTGATACAGCCCGCGTGCTGCATGACGGAGAAGAACGAGAAGTGGCGATCGCTCAGCTCCAGCTTGGCGACCAAATCCTCGTCAAACCGGGTGAACTGGTGCCCACAGACGGCCTGATTTTAGAAGGTCATAGCACGCTAAATCAGGCTGCCATTACAGGAGAATCACTGCCCGTCGAGAAGGCGATCGGTGATGAAGTCTTTGCAGGCACCCTTAATGGCCAGGGAGCGCTCAAGCTAAAGCTGCACAAAGCCCCAGAGAGCAGCTTGATTCAGCGGGTAATTCGGCTAGTGGAGCAGGCACAAACAGAATCTCCCCCGTCGCAGCAGTTTATTGAACGATTTGAGCGAGGCTATGCCAGGGCGATCGTGATTGTGGGATTGCTATTGACCACATTACCGCCTTTTCTCTGGGGTTGGGATTGGGAAACCACCATCTACCGCGCCCTGATCTTTCTGGTGGTGGCTTCTCCCTGTGCGCTGATGGCAGCAATTATGCCAACGCTGCTCTCTGGTATTGCCAATGCGGCAAGGCAAGGCATTTTGTTTAAAACCGGAGCCGATTTGGAAGCGATCGGTCGTGTGAACGCCATCGCCTTTGACAAAACGGGCACCTTGACCACAGGCAAGCTACAAGTTACACAGGTGCAGGCCGCCGCACCAGAATTAGAGCCAGATTTGCTGCAAGTTGCAGCGGCGCTAGAGAGTCAGTCAGAACATCCGATTGGTCAGGCGATCGCTCAGTTTGTTTACGCAGCCCATCCCCTCCGCCTGTCGGCTTTTGGGGTACAGGCGCATCCCGGACAGGGCATTATCGGAGAGATTGATCAACGGCAGGCGATCGCAGGCAATGCGGCTTTTGTCTGGCAAAAGGTTAGCCCTTGGCCTGAGACGCTCGTTCATACCGCAAAAGAATTAGAGCAGACTGGCAATACGGTGGTTTGGGTGGCCTATGATAGCAAGCCTTTGGGATTAATCGCAGTGGCAGATACGGTACGTCCCGAAGCTAAACATGCGATTGCTCAGTTGAAACGAATGGGCGTTAAAGAGATTATCATGCTGACCGGAGATAACGAACGCACCGCCCACAGCATCGGGGACGCGATTGGAGTCGATCGCATCTATGCTGATTTACTCCCAGAAGACAAGCTGAATTTAATTCGCGATCTCCAGAAAAGATACCAAACTGTGGCAATGGTGGGAGATGGCATTAATGATGCCCCTGCTCTGGCTCAGGCCAGCATTGGGATTGCGATGGGGGCAGTAGGCAGCGATGTAGCACTCGAAACGGCAGACATTGTGTTGATGGGCGATCGCTTGGAAAAGCTGGCGGTAGCTGTGCGCTTGGGTCGTCGCTCTCAGCGAATTGTCAAACAAAATATCACCTTTGCATTAGGCTTTATTGTGCTGCTCCTGGTTGCCAACTTTGTCAGCCAAATCACGCTGCCGCTGGGCGTTATTGGACATGAAGGCTCGACAGTACTCGTCACCCTCAGCGGATTGCGAATGTTGAGGAATTAAGCCGAGTATCCCTAAAATTAGGAAACACTAAGTTGAGCAAGGGGGACAGCAGGCATGCCTCGACGCAAGCAATCAAAAGGGATCTGCACCTACTGTGGCAAGACCATGACCCAAAGTGGTCTTACCAAGCACTTGGCAACCTGCACCCAGCGGCAAGAAGCGATCGCCAAAGCCAATCAAAAGAAATCGGCCAGTCAGAAGCTGTATCATCTGCGCGTGCAGGATGCCTATCGTAGTGAGTTCTGGCTCAATTTAGAAATGCGCGGTGCTAAAACGCTGCAAGATCTCGATGACTACCTGCGAGATATCTGGCTGGAATGTTGCGGCCACCTGAGTCAGTTTTCGGCAGGGCGCGGGCTGGCAGCAGAAGTGAGCATGAGAAGAAAAATCGACGATGTTTTTCAACGGAGCAGCGAACTGAACCACGTCTACGATTTCGGCACCTCTTCTGAAACTCAGATCAAGCTCGTAGAAGTGCGGGAAGGTCAGCCCACGACCTCACATCCGATCGCTCTTATGGCGCGCAACTTAATGCCTGAAGAATCCTGCATTGAGTGTGGAGAAACGGCCACCCATCTCTGTCTGGAATGTTTGATGAACGATCAGACTTGGGGTGTCTTGTGCGATCGCCATGCCGAAACGCATCCCCACGATGACTATGGCGATCCGGTGCTTTTGGTCAATTCTCCTCGACTCGGCATGTGTGGGTATGACGGCCCCGCAGAGCCGCCGTATTAACTTCGCTCAGCGACGGGCTTGGCTAGAGTTATGGCTTATCCATAGCTTATCTAGAGGGGACAATGATTTTCACACTTCCTTAATCCGTAAGTCCATCAATCGCGTCACTCCTTCACTTAACTCAGCGCGATTACAGCTAGGATGCTGCTATGCCGTAGGGTTCAGCCGTGGACTCAGCAGCACATCAGGGGACAGCCTGCCAGCATCGTGTTTTGTGAAGGACAAACAATTTGGCATATGTAGCGGGCGACGAGTTTGACAATACCCTCTCTGGAGGCATAGAAGCAGATACCCTTAACGGTTTTGCAGGAAACGACAGCTTGCAAGGCGGCTCTGGAGCCGATCTGCTCTACGGCGGCGCGGGCAATGACCAGATCTCTGGGGGTGAGGATAACGACCAGCTTTATGGTGAAACCGGGAACGATCGCCTCTTCGGGGATGCGGGCAACGACGAACTGCGAGGCAGTGAGGGCGGCGACTTCTTGGAGGGCGGCGAGGGTCAGGATCAGTTGTTTGGCGAAGCGGGTGATGATCAACTCTATGGCAATGAGGGGAACGACACCCTCTATGGAGGAACCGACAACGATCGGTTAGAGGGCAACGCCAATGCTGATCAGCTGTACGGAGAGGTGGGCAACGATACCCTCACGGGCGGCGATGGCAATGATACCCTCATGGGGGGCGATGGCAACGACAGCCTCCTCGGAGAGGCCGGGAACGACGAGATCAATGGCGGCGCAGGCGATGATGTGCTTGCAGGGGGCGATAGCAGCGACATTCTCTATGCCGGAGAAGGCAATGACAGCCTAGACGGTGGTGAAGCTGCCGATCAGCTCTACGGTGAGGTCGGTAATGATGCTTTGGCAGGCGGCAATGGCGATGACATCCTACGAGGGGGCGAAGGCCATGACCGTTTAGACGGCGGCGAAGGCGTTGATACGCTCTATGGAGAAGGGGGAAACGATACCCTTACGGGCGGCCTAGGCAACGACGAATTGCATGGCGGCGAAGGAGCCGATTCCTTAGAGGGAGGCGAAGGGGAGGATCGGTTCTATGGGGAAGTCGGCAATGACACGCTGACGGGAGGTAAGGGCAGCGATCAGCTTTACGGAGTAGAAGGCGAGGATTGGCTGCAAGGGGGCGAAGGGGATGACTACCTCAACGGCGGCAGCGACAACGATCGCCTGGAGGGTGAATCTGGAAAAGATACCCTGTTTGCCGGAGAAGGGAACGACACCCTGATGGGGGGTGAAGCAGAGGACACCCTGTTTGGCGAAGCGGGGAGCGATCGCCTCTTCGGAGATGCCGGAGATGACTCCCTATTTGCCAGCGAAGGCAACGACACGCTAGAGGGAGGCGACGGCAACGACCTGCTCTATGGCGAATTTGGCAGCGATTCCCTTTTGGGGGGTGCAGATCAGGATTCTCTCTATGGGGGAGCCGATGCCGATACGCTCTCAGGTGGGAGCGGGAATGATCAGCTCTACGGCGAAGTTGGCAGTGACTCTCTGGCAGGTGGCACAGGCGATGATGCGCTTTCGGGAGGCGAAGGCGATGATGTGCTGCTTGGGGATGATGGCGACGATCGCCTTTTTGCCGAAGCAGGCAATGATGCCTTAGTGGGCGGGCAAGGGCGCGATCGCCTCTATGGGGGTGAAGGCAATGATGCTTTGGATAGCGGCAGCGGCAACGACCAACTCTATGGTGATGCTGGGCTTGACCGACTCATAGGCGGATCAGGCAATGACTGGCTCTACGGTGGAGCAGATCACGACTTGCTGCTGGGGGGCGCTGGTCACGATCGCCTAGTCGGCAATCTGGGCAACGATTCACTGACGGGAGGCAAAGGCAAAGATCGGTTTGTCTTCGATAGCGACAGCAAATTTTCGGCGGCAATCGGCGTGGATCAGATTCGAGACTTTAAGCCCGGTGAAGACAAAATCGTTCTCGATCGCACCACCTTCACAGTCTTCAAGGCTGGCAAGCTCAAGTCTGCTAAAACGCTAAACGACAAAACATTTGCGATCGTTCCCACACAAAGAGCTGCCGCCACCAGTCAAGCGCTGATTGTCTACAGTGCAGGCAATGGCAAACTGTTTTACAACAGCGATCGCAGTAAACCTGGACTGGGGACGGGTGGTAATTTTGCCCAAATCACGTTTGCCCAGATCACAGTTGCCCAGCCTTTGGGACAGTCGCCGCTCTCTGGGGCAGATTTTGTTATCGCAACCTAAGGCCAACCCAGGGCTGACGGCTTTGAAACATAAATTCCCTAGATCTGCGTGATTTCGATGATGTTGCCATCTGGATCTTGGGTAAATAGCGCCGATCGCCCGGATGCGCTGAGCTGCAATTCGCAGCCCTGTCTCGTCAGATGGGCTTTTACAACATCCAGATCGGCAACCGCTATGGCTAGATGGGGATTGCGTCCCCACTTCTCTGGATTCTTCAGCGATTGCGATAAGCCAGGGTGTACGATCAGGTGAATCTGAACGGCTCCCAACTGATACCAAACGCCAGGATATTTGAGAACGCGATCGATCTTTTCAAGACCTAAAATCGTGCCATAAAAATGCTGCGATCGCTCCAGGTCAGAAATCAGAATAGCGGTATGAAGATAAGATTCAATTTTCATAGTCTTTGGGTTACACATCAAGGTTGCTTTCTACCATCATCTCACTCGATTCAAAAACTGCTCCGTTTCCATGAGTGCCTCAATCGGATGGACAGGGCTATAACTGGCGCTATGACTGGCACTATGACTGGCGCTATGACCCGTATCGCTGAAACTCGCCAAGCTGCGCCAGATTTTCTGAGCTTGCTCTTTGAACTGAGCGGAAACAAAACTCCAATCGTTATCTTTATCGATGGCGTTGATAAACTGAATCACCTCAGCCGCAATTTTGTTCTCCTGCCAGCTTTGAGTCTCCTCGTTCAAGAGCCAATTGGTCTTTAACTCATTCTTACCAAAAGCAGAAGCAAAAGATTTCTTGATGCGATAGTTGCCCAAATCTTTAGACGATCGGGCAATGTCATAGAGATTATCGGCAATTAATCGGACAAAGCCGATGTAAATAGAGCCTTTGAGCGATCGCAAAAAGTAGTCCAATGCGCCTGTCGGATCTTTTTCGATCAGCAGCAGCCGTTCGCCTCTGGCAATGTTTACCTCCGCAATAATGGCTTCCTGATACTCAGGGCTATAGGTCGATTCGCTGGCGCGATTAATGATGCGCTCAGCCAAATCGGCAAAGCTTTTTGCGCGATCGCCTTCTCCTAACCGCACGCAGGTACGGCTGGCATTGTTAATCCAATGTGCTGTCCGGTGCCGATGTCCGGTTTTGGCAGAACAGTGCGCCGCCATCAAAAAGTAGTTCACTGCTGCCTCTAGTTCCTCAATGTCATCTCGATCGCAACAGCAAAAGTTGAGCCGAGCCAGTCTTCCATAGAGTTCTGAGGCATTGATATAAATATCGGAAGCGAATCTACCGCAATCCTGCTTGCAGTCATCAATGTATATCCGGAGTTGAGTCAACGCCTCTCGCAGTTCGGTTCGCCACTTATCGCGGTTTAGGAATATTTCTGGAGCACCTTGAAAGTACCGTTGAAAGTTGAGTTCAATAAGATAAGAGATGCGTAGAGGATGCATTTCATCGCCCAAGTCTTTGAGAAATGCCTCAACTTCCATGAGCAAATGCGATGCCATGATCATGTTGCCTTCTAGCAGGGTAGAGTGCGCACAGGCTAATTTAGCAATGTAGTACTTGTGCGTTAAGTCTGCCTCAAAACAGTCCCGCAATTTGGGATATTGCTTGAATAAACCTTGCTTTAAATCTTTGACCTTCTCAATCACTTCTTTCTCTAAATAATCTTGGGTCGATAACCCATCCGAATAATCTGTTTGATGAATTCTATAGCTATTTAAAAAGACTCTTCCTTTAATTAGATGGTCATTAATACTGGCTGCAATCTGGCAAACTTCGTAATAGCCTTGGCAGCTTTCCTCATCTGGAAAATTTTCTGCCAACCAGCTCTTAGCTGTAATCACAATAGATTGCAGAATGCTGAGAATAGCGCTGCGATCGATCCAAACGCTTTGATAGGATTTGTAATTGCTTGGATCAGGAGAGTGAATGGGTCGTAACGCTGTAGAGGCACGAATTAAACTGTAGTCTTTGTGCCCAAGCGTGCGAATCGAAAAATCAGCCATTTCCAGATCGGAATCATAGCCTAGACCTCGACCGATCGCCGCTAACATATTCTCAAAATGTGTCGTGGAAGAGCTATAGCGCCACCGAACATCTTGTTTGGCTTCTCTAAAATTACAGGTAATCAACGTTTCAATTACAGGTTCAGCTACGGAATCTTCTAGATCGCGCCTCTGATGAATTTGAGGACGGAGACTTTTTTCGACGGCTAGGCTCGCCTCATAAATATCCGACTCAATAAATTTCCTCTCTTCAGGAGACAGATGTTGCTGGAGAGAGAAAGTTAGGGTAGTAAATTGACATTGCGTGATGCGGATTTTAAGGAATTTATCAATATGATTAATCTGTCGTTCGTTTTCTGCGATCGACATATATAGCTCAAAGAATTCAGCGTTGTTGAGCTTAGATTTTCCTGAGATTGCCAAGCGCGAGAGTGCCCCCTGCAATTTTGCTTTGACTACTGGATCGGGAGCATTGGGCAAATGATTTTTCTCAATCCAGGCATCTACCAGATCAGTAGCGTGACCCGCAGCGTGAGGATCAAGGGTTTGAATTTCTTCTAGCGCAGGCTTATAGCGACCGGGAAAAGAATGCGTAATAAACGTTTCTAGAAAATCGGTAAGCGTAATGAAATCGGCAAAATCGGCAACTGGTAAGTTAGACAACCGGGATGCCAAGCGCTGAATTTGCTGATGGCGGTTAGAACGCACTTCCAAAGCTTGTTCAGTGGCATCCGGGAGAAAGCCCGCAGCCTTCAGAAGCGTATTGGCTCCCTGCTGCCTCAGCGTCGCTCGATTCAATCGCGCCTCCGCTGAGAATTTTTTGCGGAAGCGCGTCGGTTCTGTCAACAAATCCCACAGCCGGATCAGGTTCGATCGCTGAATCGGGAGTCCTTGGCTAGAGTCTTGCATAAACATCACCAGAGGCTGGCGGCTAATCCCCAAACATTGAGCCAGCTCTGTATGGGTTGCGTCCAGTTCAGTTTTGTATCGTTCTAACTCTTGCCGCAACTGCTCCCAAAATTGCTGCTGCTGAAGAATATATTTCATCTCGTCGATCGCATCCGCCATAATCTTTTTCGATTGAGATGTCTATTTTTTAGACATTTAATCACACAAATAGATTCATAAGCAAGTAAAATGTCTATTTTTTAGGCAGAAAAATTAATATGTATTTCTAATGACATCTATGCTAATTTAAGCAGTGTATAAGGAATCTGTTTAGGTAAAGAATATTGCGGTGTGAGGCTGCAAGGTTGTGAGGTGAGTTGGCTGACGCAACACTTAGAAATCCGGTGCAGCTGCTGAAGATTGGGTTCAGTTGTTTTCCCCTAGACACTGAGTTCAGGACGGATTAGGAATTTTGTCAGTTAACCACAGCTGGGTTAATCACGGCTATAAGTTAGGGCTTAAGCGAGCCTTAAGCGATCGCTTAAGCCAAGCCAACGTTCTCTCCCTCTATCTCATAAAAGTCCTCATCTTGAAAATTTTTCATCTTGAGCTACGTCATCCGTGCAATCTCCTCATATCTCTCTCATAATCAGGATCATCTGAATTTATGGTAAACACCTTTACCTTTACAAGAGCAGATCTGCATCCCTGCGGTAACTATATGGGTGCAGACTTACGACATCTTGACTTACAAGAAATTGATCTGCATGGTGCAGTTTTAATTCACGCTCAGCTCCAGGGAGTTAACCTACAAGGTGCCAACTTGCAGGGAGCAAATCTGGGTGGCGCAAATTTAACGGGCGCAAATCTCGATAGAGCATGGCTAGAGCGGGCTGACCTAGCAGGGACTATTCTCTCGCAGGCAACCCTGCGGGAAGCTCAAATTCATAATGCAGTGTTGCGCGGAGTTGACCTTCGCCAAGCCACGCTGACAGAGGCAAACTTACGCGGAAGCGACTTACACCATGCCGATTTAAGACAGGCCAGCCTTTATCAGGCCAGATTAGGCCAAGTTAACTTAATCGATGCGCTCCTCCAGGGTGCTAATTTGAGAGGCGTCTTATTTTCAGGGGCAGACCTGAGTGGGGCTGACTTGAGCGGCGCAGATTTGAGAGAAGCCCGATTGCGTAGCGCCATTTTGCGGCGCAGCATCTTAAAAAACGCAGATTTGAGCAAGGCGCAGTTGACGGGTGTCAGCTTGCGCGGAGCTGATTTAGAAAATGCGACGCTAACCTCTGTGAGGCTCAGCCATGCCAACTTATCCTGTACCAATCTTCAAGGTGCAGATTTAAGCCATGCTGATTTAACAGGCGTCAATTTAAGTGGGGCTAACTTGCAATCCGCTAACCTCCAGGATACAGACCTGAGCGGTGCTAGACTGATTTTTGTCGATCTAAGGCGGGCAAACCTCCAGGGTGCCATTCTGCTGCGCGTCAATTTGAGTGATGCCAATTTGCAGGAAGCTGACCTGAGTCACACGCGGCCCAATCGCGCCTATTTGGTCGGAGCAGACTTTACGCGAGCCAATTTGAGCTTTTCCGATCTCATCGGCGCAAATTTACTCCGAGCGAATTTTCGCCATGCCAATCTCCAATTCGCTAAGTTCAAACGCTCTTACATGAGCGATATCGATTTGCGGAATGCTGACTTAGGGGGTGCTGATTTAAACGGAGCCGATCTGAGTGGGGCTTTGCTAGAAGGGGCGATCGTGACAGAAACTAAATTCTGGGAAAATCTGGGGCTTTGTGATGCCATTCGAGTTGCTTTGCAAGATCGGGGCGCTAGCGTAATTTCCTGCTCTCCCCGGTTTAACCGAGAGTTTCCGGCGCATTCCCCCACTCAGGAAAGATTTGACGCAGAAGCCTTGGCTGAAACGCGGCGACGAGCCGATGAGATTCGGGGTGATTTGAATTACCGATTTTTAGATGTAGAAGAAGGGTTGCGCAACTGGCAGGAAGCGATCGAACTTTTGGAAACATCCCTCGAAGAAGCTTGGGATGGACGCGATCGCTTCTCAACCTCTACTCTGCACCAGTACAGACAAATCCAGCAGCTAACGGAGATTTTGCAGCGTAACTGTGCCCTGTTTAGAACAAAAGTCTATAGCGCTAAAGATGAACTGCTGTATCTCATTGACACCATGACCCATGCCGATTTAGGAACCTGGATTAGCGCTGAGTTTCCTCAAGAGCTAGATAATCTTCATGATCAGATTCTCAAGCTCAAGGTGTACATTCAATTCACGCACGATCGCTGGATTCAGCTGAATCAACTTTGATTTGTGCAGCGTTGGGCAGCTGAGATTTTGGCTGAGACACAGCCTGCGGTGCATCGCTCCCTTGAGGAAAGAGATCTCGCGTGATCACATGGTAGAGTCCGACAAAATCGGAGACTAATGCAGCTAAAAATGCAGCCTGCATCCCTTCAGAGTAGGGAGTTTTGCCCATAGCAGGCAACGTCAAAAGCACCATCAGCCAAAAAGGCGCGATCGACATAGGAACCAACAGCGACATCAAAACAGCCGTTCTGGCACCGAGGCGATGCTTGGCTTCTCTGATTCTTAGAGTCTCGGCAGTCTCAGCCTTCAGTGATGTCTTGCCTATGCCGCGATCGCTCAGATATTGCTCTGTCGATTCTACCTTGCTGTCATCGATTACTTGAGTAGAGACGCTATGGGAGCGCACCCGACGTTTCTCTAACCATCGCTGCGTCGATAGCGATTTTTTTCTCGCCCCTGTGCTCAAAAATTTAGGTAGCCGTCTAAAAATTTTGGATACATGCATAGCTTTTCTCCGAGACAACCGATCCCGAAATGATTCACCCTGAAAAGTCTTGCTGAATTCATTGAAACGGATCTCCTCAAAAGAAAGAGTGTGGGTCATACATGACCCGTTGGCAGTGCTGCATTGTTGAAAGTTGGACGCAGGCTAGCCACACAGACCGTAAAATAAGGGGCTGCAAAATGCGCTTGTCTAGCTAGAGGGTTGTTATTGAGCGGTCAGTCGCCCAATAACAACCTGCGATCAGGATTAAGTCGTGACAATCTGTTTGATGACTTTGTCATCTTCGACAATGCCAAGGCTCCGTCCTTTTTTGCTTTCTTCCTGAGCAATCCCGTAAAGGGCTAACCCAGTTCGTAAAACATCGGCCATATTCTTGCCGGAGTCGTCTGCTAGCTTTTGCAGCAGCTCATAGGCTTCGGGCGTGAGATCTAAATTCAGTCGCTTTCTCTTCAACGTTCCCTTGTCAGTAACCATACAAAAACGTTCCTTTGCTGAATGATCAGGTGTTGAACCCCCAGTCTTATATTATAAGATACACAAATTTTATGTGTATCTTTCCATAGTCTTTATACAAACTTCTTGATTTGCATTGAGAGCATGGAACTGGGGCAACACACCATTTTTATGGGGTGATCGGCATATCGACCTCCTGAGGAACGGCGGAAGCGCGATCGCCCCTCCCCCTCCGGTTCCTCTTTGTCCGATTCGGTCTGCCTCATTCCCACCTGAGACATGGGCCGGACAAAGGTTAGCAGGGTGCGGCTGTGGGAGCGGCGATTTGAGGCCGCGCTCCTCATGCGGGTGCCCCTGATTAAAGATGCCTCTGGTACAGAAGCCATAGAGATGAAAAACATGAATCAGGGTTCTGGTGTAGGCTGTGCCGATCGGCAGGGGGGCGATCGATCGAAGATGCCGAACGTGGGTGAAAGGCTTAGCGTTCATAGAAGATCCTCTGGGGGCGGGGGATTGGGGGATTGGGAGGGTGGGGGGCTAGGCGATCGGCTCACCTGAGACTGGATCATCTGAGACTGGCTCAACGATCAATGTGATATTGCTTCTGCCGATCACCTTTACCGTTGTGCCGGAGGCGAGGCGAATATTTTTCTGGCATAGGGCAGGCCACCAAGAAGATTGAAAGCTGACGCGCCCGACCTGGTAAGGAAGGATGTCATCGCTGACGATCGCCAAGTTTGCCGAATAGGGTGAGGTTTCGGAGGGGTTGCTCATAAGTTTGGAGGCTGATGTGAGGAAGGCCGATGCAGACCGGGGCGAGGAGGAAATTTTCGTCATTTGGACTCCTGGAGTGAAGCGGGGAGATGGGGGAAACCGAGTTAAGTCTTGAACCTCTATTCCTATATTTAATACATATTTTTTGTGTATGTCAACCTTATTTTTTATTCAAATCCGGCATATTGCCATCAGAAATAAAATGGGGCGATCGCCAAGGGGTGAGTCTAGACAGCGCTTCGCGCTGGGTTAGGTGGGCGTTTTCAGAAGCCGCGCTCCGCGCGGCTTCTGAAAATAACTGTGGTTTATGCAATTGAAAATTGCTGTAGAGATAGACCGGGAATAGGTTTGGAAGTATTGCCTGAGAGGAAAGCCCAGGGGTATGGCAATATTTAGATCGCGCGCCCACCTCAGCCGCCTGACGTTCATGGCTTCTCCCTATGCATCCTTTTTCCTGCTGCGATCGCCCATTTATTTCTGCTGCTGTTGCCCCCGTCGCGCTAGATCAGCCTGCCTGGTGGTTTGCGTTTGTGGGCAACAAGCTATTAGTGGAGCAGACTGCCGATCGCAGTCAAATTCCTTGCCTGCTCAGCCTGAGCCAAGTGGGTTTGCAGCCTGTGCGATCGCAATTTCTCGGCACTCTAGACGATCGCCCTTGCTATGAGGTGGAGCTGCCTCACGACACGGTGCCCCCAGACGGTATGGCGTTGGCAACCCTGCGGGAATTGCATGGCGTTCTTGAAGATGACCTGTTTGCCTTGGGCGGTCGGGCGGTGCAAATCAAAGAATGGGATAGAACGCATCAATACTGTGGGCACTGCGCCACGCCAACGATGCAGATGCCCCAGGAGCGGGCAAAACGCTGCCCTAACTGCGAATTGGTCAACTATCCTCGCCTTTCGCCCGCCATCATTGTGCTAGTTTCGCGGGGTGAGGAGGTGCTGTTGGCGCGTGCCCCTCGGTTTGCACCCAGCATGTTTAGCGTGCTAGCAGGATTTGTAGAGCCTGGAGAATCGCTAGAAGAAACGGTGGCTCGCGAAGTGCGCGAAGAGGTTGGCGTTGAGATCAAAGACATCCGCTATTTTGGCTCTCAGCCCTGGCCGTTTCCCAATTCGCTGATGATTGGGTTTACGGCAGCCTATGCCAGCGGTGAGATTGTGATTGATCCTCGTGAGATTGCCGAAGCAGCCTGGTTTCACAAACGCAGCTTGCCTCAAGTTCCCTCAAAGCTGAGCATTGCGCGTCAGTTGATTGATTGGTTTGCTGAGGAGGGGCGATCGCCCTAGTTTTGCCAATCAGGCCATACTTTTTTGTTCTGCTGAGTTTTAAGAATCGGGTCGGGAATCGACGAGAACTTGCAGCCTCGGCAACGGCTAAAGCTATAAAAGGCATACGCCATAACGCTTTCAAGAACTAAATCATTCTTTTAAAGACTTCAGTAGGAGTGTCGGACGCATCAGTTGAACAGCAGGCAACCGATCGGGATGATGAATCAGCAGATAGTGCTCATACTCGAACCAATGCTGTTCGCCTTTCTCCATGTTGCAGGCTTTGCAAATGACCCAAAAATTTCTGAAATCCATCGACAGCCACGGGTACTGCGATCGCGGCAGCTTATGATCGATCGTCTTCCACACAGACTCAGAAAATCTCACGTCACAAATGGGGCAGCGCCAATCTGAATTCTCTCTGACTCAGTCCTTGCTTTCCTGAGTTGTTCCACACTCGCTGTCTCCGTTGACGTATCGCCAGCGATCGAATTTCTTGTAATCCTCAAAATCCTGGCGCGTCAGCCTGTTGTATCGCTTCTTGCCAATCTGGTCGGCTAGCTGAAATAACTCATGAAGTTCTTTATCTTCAAGCTCCACAGTCGTCCTCTCTAAAGTTTTGCGGTTCGGTATGTCTTCTGGTTGCGGTGCTTCTGGAGTTTCTTCGCTGTCGTTTGGCTGAAGTCAATTACCTCAACCTCATCGTCAGGAAATTGTTGATCGACCAGTACTGCAATTTCAGCCACTTCTTGAGAGAGCTGTTGATTAAAGGCGCTGATTTCTGCCGGGGTCTGGTACTTATTGCCAATGCGATCGGCCTCTAAGAACAGCTCCTCCAAATCCATATCCCGATAGGGGGTGTCTAAAAGCTCCGCAATTTTGTGGCACAGCGCAATGGCGTTTTCCCATCCAACATTCCGGTAGCCATTGGCTCTGAGCCACTTTTGTTCTTCCTGAGTGAGCTTGCCTCGATTGGCTGAGTTGGCGCGTTGCAGGTCGCCATACCCCATGCCATTAAATTGTCTTTTAGACTTTTTTTGAGTTGCCATTGGCTTAGTTCCTTAGCCTAGCGTCCATCTAAATACTCTGATCACCGCTTTCCTCAGCTCACTGTCTTCATATTGCAGCAGGGCTTTTGTGTCTTTTGCCAGCCTCAGCCGAATCTGGTCAACGATGTTCTTCAAATCCTTGTTTTCGTTCTTGAGCTGAGTATTAGCCACAGTCAGCTCGTCTGCTTGAGTCATCAGGGTTTGAACTTGAGAGGCTAAAGACTGATTTTTGGAGGACAAGCCCTGGACTTCAGCCTCAAGCGCTCTTTGTTCCGCTTCCAAAAACTCTTTTTTGCTTGCCAGTTCTGCCTTGGCTGATTCTATAGATTCAACCGATCGCTCTAACTGGAGATATTCCGATTGCAGCGCCTCAAATTTACGTTCTACTTGCTGACGCGCTCTGCCATAGGTGGCGTTATCACGTCCCAGTTTAGAGTTTTTGTCAGCATAGGATGCGACCAGTTTTACGGCACTCGGTTCTTGGTCGAGCAGGCTCAGCAACCTTTCACACTCTTCTCTACTAAGGCGCTGGCTAATATTCTTATTGATGCCAAACTGTTCTTTTAAAACATTTTGCAAATCATCCTTGGTCATTACGGTCTCCTAAAGCGCTGACATGGCGATCCTTCACAAGTTATGACCGGGGTACAGGAGTGGAACCTCTGTGGGGGGACAGGCAGAGGGGATGAAATTGACCAGTTCCATCATGAACTTTGTCTTGAGGACAGCTCTCTAAATCTATGCCCATTCTTCCCAAATTCTCGGATGTCATCAAAGGCTCTATGTTCTCTTCATCAAACTCAGTGGAGATTGAAGCCTCGTGGTCAGTCAAGTCGTAGTTGGCGGGTGGAGGGGTAAGAGATGCCCATCTGCCCATTCACCTATCTACCCCACCACGTCAGTTAATAATTGCCAAGAGGTTCCAGCTTTAGGAGCCTTCACGATCGCTCTTTTGTGAAATTAATTCTTTAAAACTGGCGTTTTAGGATCAACGTGAGTTGCTGTGATACTCCAAAACATTAAAAAGCCCCAGAAATGGGGCTTTTTCGGGAAAAATGAAATTAATTCTTTAATACATCGGGATGGCGGGATTCGAACCCACGACCCCTTCGTCCCGAACGAAGTGCGCTACCAAGCTGCGCTACATCCCGTAACTAGTTTTTTGTCAAACCTTGGAGGGTGTGATCTAAAGTTGATATTCAGTCTAGCGGGTAACAGGTGACTTTAGCAACTTTGGCTCAGGCTCGATCGCTCAGGGGGCAGATAAACCATTCGTTGGGGCGAATAGAGGAAGGGCTGAGCGATCGAGGCTCTCCCTTTGGGTGCAGCCTTTCTTTAAGATGCTGGTAATCTACTCGTCTAATCAAAGATGAACACATTTGCATTTTTCGTGCTGGCGGCTTTAGGAGAGATTTTGGGGTGTTATGCGTTTTGGGCTTGGTTAAGGTTGGGCAAAAGTGGACTCTGGGCAATACCTGGAATCGTGGCTCTGATCTGTTTTGCTTGTGTGTTGACTAGAGTAGAGGCGACTCAGGCGGGCAGAGTTTATGCGGCTTATGGCGGTATCTACATTCTTTCATCGCTAGTCTGGCTATGGTTGGCTGAGGGGGTGAAGCCCGATCGCTGGGATTGGTTAGGCACTACAATCTCGCTGATAGGAACGATCGTCATTTTATTTAGCCCCCATCATCGATAAGCGATCGCGCCAACATATTTTTCTCTCAAACGCGATCGCTCAGTAACATCAGGATTATGGCTGATTAAGAACGGTCTGCCACCCATAATTGACTGACGAAACTCCTGAAACCATTATTTTCGCGTAGGTTAAGTGAACATCAGCGTAACCCAACAAAATATTGCTATTGTTGGGTTTCACATTGTTCGACCTAATCTACAGAGAAGAGCTGTCAGTCAACCAGACTGCTCTCCTGTGATCGCATTGACAGGCTAGCAATTGGATTGCAGAGATGACTTTCATCTGACGCTAGAAATAACCTGACCAATAAGTAGGTAGGTGCAATTAAGCATAAGATAGAAAGGAACACCAAACCCTCCTATTTTTGACTCTGATGCCTGCTTCTGTGCATATCGTTTTGACTGCGGAAGAAGACCGAACGTTGAGCGAGCTTCGGGTTGCGACAAC
>JACQYI010000050.1 GCA_016208305.1 Oscillatoriophycideae cyanobacterium NC_groundwater_1537_Pr4_S-0.65um_50_18
CTGCCTGCCTGCCTGCCTGCCTGCCACGGGGCGAGCGGTGTAGCCGCTCGCCCCGTGGCGTGGCAATTGTCCGCCAAGATATTTTACGGAGAGCTTTATGCCCACTAAAAAAACTGTCTCTAAAGCAAAAGCGCAAACAGGGGCGAAGGGAAGTTATTCACACAAGAGAAGTGAAACCCAACTGCTCATCGAGCAAGCCGCGCTCTACCGCTTGTCGGTTGCGTTGAACCACGAAACTGAATTGCAGGCGATGATGGATGTTGCCGTGCGCGCCGCCGCCGCATTGTTTAACGTTGAACTGGCGGCGATTGCTTTGGTGGATGAAGGCGGCAGCACTTTTTCTGGCAAGGCAAATATCGGTTGGTCGCCGGAAATTTTTTCTTTCGCTCAACATATCCCTCTCGATTCAGATAGCGGTTTGTCTTTTGCTATTCGTCATCAAACGGTTGTCGCCATCCCCAATGAATTAAAGGAAACACGTTGGGGAGTTCCGTCGTGGGTATTACAAATGGGCATCGCCTCTGCCTTGATCGCCCCAATGAGTGTCGCCGGTAAAACAGTGGGTGGTTTGATCGTTAATGATCGTAAGGTGCGGGAGTGGAACAATGATGACCAGCGATTGATTACTCTCATCGCCAACAACACAGCCGAAGCGATTGAACGGGTGAATTTATTTGGGCGTTTGCGCGAAGGACAGAACTTTATTCGGCGAATTGCTGCCGCGAGTCCAAACCTGATCTATGTTTACGATATGGTCAATGGGCGCAGCGTCTACACCAATCGCGCTATCTCCGACATACTGGGTTACCCTCACGATCAAGCCGGGATGGATGGGTTATCTGCTTTAGGTCATCTCATGCACCCCGATGATCTCAAACAATACCCAGGCTGGATAGGGCGCTATGCGACTCTTAAAGACGATGAGGTTCTCGAAACCGAATATAGATTGAAACACGCCAATGGCGAATGGCGATGGTTTGTGAGCCGCTCGATGATTTTCGAGCGAGGTGCGGATGGCGCGCCGCATCAAATTATCGGCACCACCCAAGACATTACCGAACGCAAGAAAGCAGAAGAACAGTCTCACTTCCAATCTTCTATTCTCGATCAAATTCACAGCGTGGCAGTTGTC
>JACQYI010000045.1 GCA_016208305.1 Oscillatoriophycideae cyanobacterium NC_groundwater_1537_Pr4_S-0.65um_50_18
AAAAGCCCTGACAAATCAATGATGCGGTGGTGATCTATGCGCTGTATGCAGAGCTGTGGCGAGGAAATAAACCGACAGTGATGACGCAACCCCAACATGCGTTTGGGCTACCCCCTCGCAGGGTCAAGGAGTATGTGCGCTGGAGCTATAGCATTGCCTATCTATATGTCCAGAGTCTTGCATAATCTCATTGCCATTGCATCAAATTCTGCAATAGGTTTATGCAACACTGAAAGGCTTGTTTGAACAATTGCTACAACTATTTGCGCAAACAAACGTTTTTGCACCGATCTACTATGAGAGCAGTTCACATCAAATGGCTCAATTTAGATTGAATCATTGCCATATCTCTTTTAGTTCTCAATTGAGGTGTCCAACACGGGGTAGTTTTATGAATGGAACAAAAAGCAACGTTAAGGCTATAACCTTTGCCTAGCAAAGATTTCAGCCTCTATTTTTTGTAGAATTTAAGACGTTCAAATCGTTGAATGTCCTGGTAGGTAAAGCTTTTAGACTTTTTCAGGATTATACAGATTTTGGTGTTCTTCTCTTACCCCCAATAGCTCTGGACTAAGTTTGTCCTAAATTACTGTTTAGTTATGGTCTGAAACCCTTGATTTCTCGTTAAGCCAAAAGTCTAGAGCCGCGCAAAATCGTTTAATTAGTTGCGTCGTCGAGCAACCAATAAAATTCTCCTATTCTGTAGAAACTCTGCTGTACAAGGGTTTCAGCCTTAACGTTGCTTTTTTCGCGTTTGCTAAACATACCCGAGGTAGGGCTGTAATTGTGCTGGCTGATACAGAGTTTGGCACTATGATTTTCTAGCTGCCGTGCGAAAACGATATGGGTTTGAAATTAATCTCAAACCTTTACCCAATTCAGTTCATCGAGAATACTGCAAGATCTGAATTACCCCCAGAAATCAGTTATTTTGCTAACTTTGCTGGGTTTGCTCTCATAAAACTTTATCCATTTTTAATCTCATGATAAAGCCATACACAATCTTGTTAGTTGACGATTCGGCTGAAGATCGAGCCGCGTACTGTCGCTATTTGGAGCGTGGTTCTGCACATCTTTATCAGGTGCTAGAAGCCAGTTCGGCGGCAATGGGGTTAGACCTCTATCAACGCCTGCTCCCGGATGCCATTTTGCTCGATTATTCGCTGCCCGATATGGATGGGCTGGCGTTTCTCGCTGTGATGCAGCAAGCAGGGAAGCAGGTTCCCATTGTGATGTTGACCGGGCAGGGTGATGAGACGATCGCCGCTCAAGCCATCAAAAGCGGTGCTCAAGATTATTTGATCAAAGGAAACCTGACCGCTAACGGACTTTGTAAAGCGCTTGATCATGCGATCGAGCAGTTTCAACTCCAACAACGGCTCAAGCAGCAAGAGCAGCATCAGCAAATGCTTAGCGCGATCGCCTTGCGGATTCGCCAAGCGCTGACCTTGCAAATGATTCTTGACACTAGCGTTGCCGAGGTGCGCCAATATCTGAACGCCGATCGAGTGCTGATCTATCAATTTGCGCCCGACATGAGCGGTCAAATTGTGGCAGAAGCGGTGTTACCGGAGTGGGTAGTCAGTTTACATGTCCAGGTTGAAGATACCTGTTTCCGACAGAATTTGGGTGGCGACTATCGGTTGGGCAGAACGCGGGCGATCGACAACATTTACGAGGCTGGTTTGACCCACTGCCACATACAGTTGTTAGAACGGTTTCAAGTCAAGGCCAATTTGGTCGTACCGCTGCTGATCACCGAGCAGAATTCAGACAGCGCTGAGCCTCATCATGACGCAGCAGCGCCTCAGCTTTGGGGGCTATTGGTCGCCCATCAATGTGCTGCTACTCGTCAATGGCAGGCTTTAGAGATCGAGCTGTTGAATCAAGTTGCAGTCCAGATGGCGGTCGCCATTCAGCAAGCAGAGCTATACTGCCAGTTGCAAAACGAGTTGGCTGAGCGCCGCCGCACCGAAGCCAACTTGCGAGAAAGCGAGGAACGGTTTCGCCTGATGGCAGATCATGCCCCCGTTTTGCTATGGGTTGCAGATACTGACGGGCAATGTACCTTCTTTAATCAAACCTGGCTGCAATTTACCGGGCGGACGCTGGCACAGGAAACTGGTAATGGCTGGGCAGAGGGCGTTCACCCAGACGACTTGCAAGGCTGCATGGAAACCTATCTGACTGCATTGCGTGTTCATCAACCGTTTCAGATGGAGTATCGTCTGAGGCGTGCTGATGGCGTGTACCGTTGGCTGCTGGATCATGGGGCACCCAGATTCGCTTCTAAGGGTGAGTTTATGGGGTTCATCGGTTCCTGTATTGATATTGACGATCGCAAGCAAGCTGAAACCGAACGCCAAACAGCACAGCAGGCGTTGCAAGCTAGTACGGCGGCTTTAGCTCGGAGCGAACAACGCTATCGCTCACTGGTCACGGCAACCACTCAAGCGGTCTGGACGGCAGACCCAGAAGGGAAAACAATTGACGATATTCCCGGCTGGCGTACCCTAACGGGGCAGACAGAAGCAGAAGTGCAGGGTTGGCGATGGATGGATGCCCTTCATCCCGACGATCGCGCCAAGACGGCTGAGGCATGGCGAATCGCCGCCACGACAAAACAGCTCTATGCAGTGGAACACCGCGTTCGTATGGCAGATGGCAGCTACAAGTTCTTTGTGGGGCGGGCGGCTCCTGTGCTCGATGAGATAGGCAACATTCAAGAGTGGATTGGGGCACATACAGATATTAGCGATCGCAAACACACTGAAATCACAATGCAGCAGCTCAATCAGGTGTTAGAAACGAGAGTGCATGAGCGCACAGCTAAACTACGAGCCAGCGAAGCCAGATTGCGAGAAGCACAGCGGATTGCCCGCCTGGGCGACTGGGAATTTGATTTAGCGTCCCAAAACATCACCTGGTCAGAGGAACTGTTTCGGCTGTTTGAATGCGATCCCGCTCAGGGTGAACCAGAGTACGCTGAGCACTTACAAAGCTACGTACCTGAATCTCGTTTCCAACTGGAACACGCTGTGCAGCAAGCAGCGTCGCTGGGCACGCCATATGAGCTAGAGCTACAGTTCGCGCGTGCCGATGGCGTGAGATGGCTCCTCGCTCGTGGAGAAGCTGTGAGAAATGTTGATGGAGCGATCGTGAAGCTGCTGGGCACGGCGCTGGATATTACCGATCGCAAGCAAACCGAAGAAGTACTCCGAAACCTTTCAGATCGCCTGAATCTGGCTGTGAAGTCTGGAGCGATCGCCATCTGGGATTGGAACATCACAGATAACATCCTCACCTGGGACGACCGGATGTATGAACTGTATGGCATCACGCCCGATCAGTTCACCAGCGTCTATGCTGCCTGGGCAAGCAGCGTACACCCCTACGATCGTCCCCATGCGGAAGCTGCCATTCAACAAGCGCTGACAGGGGAGAAAGACTACGAGCATGAGTTTAGGGTTATTCATCCTGATGGCACTATTCGCTTTATCAAAGCCTATGCATTGGTGCAACGCAACGAACAGGGCAATCCCCGACAAATGATTGGGATTAACTATGACATTACCGCTCGCAAGCAGGCAGAACTGGAAAATCAGCAGCTCAAAGAAAGACTACAGTTTGTACTCGCCTCCAGTCCAGCCGTCATTTTTACCTGCAAACCGGAGGGCGATTATGCTGCCACTTTCATTAGCGACAATATCCAGGATGTTGTGGGTCATACACCCGCAGACTTTCTGTCAGAGTCTGGTTTTTGGGCAAACCACATCCATCCAGAGGATGCACCCCGGATCTTTGCAGGCTTAGCCAGCCTGTTTGACCAAGGGCACCACACCCATGAGTATCGGTTTTTGCACAAAAATGGGAGCTATCGCTGGATGTGGAATGGTCTGCGGTTAGTGCGCGATGCCGAGGCTAACGTGAGTGAGATTGTGGGCTACTTTGTCGATATCACCGATCGCAAACAGGCCGAGCAAGCGCTACAACAGCTAACGATCGATCTCCAGCGATCGAACCAGGAGCTAGAGCAATTTGCCTATGTTGCTTCCCACGATTTACAAGAGCCGTTGCGCGCCATCACCAGCTATACCCAACTGCTAGCAAAGCGGTACCAGGGGCAGTTAGACGAAAAAGCCGACAAATACATTTACTACGTTGTGGATGGGGCAGCCCGGATGCAGCAGCTTATCCAAGATCTACTGGCGTATTCACGAGTTGGCAGATATGAGTTGAAGCTGCAACCCACAGACTGCAACGTCATACTTAAGCAGGTCAGGAACGATTTACAGGTGGCGATCGCCGAAAGTAATGCCGTCATTACCGTTGATGCCTTACCGACCATCCCTGCTGATACCGCTCAGGTCACTCAATTGTTTCAAAACCTGATTGGCAACGCACTCAAGTATCATGGACAAGCAGCACCTATCATTAGAATCTCTGCAAGCCAACAGGGCAAAGACTGGATATTTTCTATTCAAGACAACGGCATTGGCATTGAACCCCAATACGCCGAGCGCATCTTTGAAATATTCCAGCGGCTCCATACCCGCCGTGAATATGATGGCACAGGCTTAGGCTTAGCCATTTGTAAGAAAATCGTTGAGCGCCATCACGGACGCATCTGGGTAGAATCAACGTTGGGACAAGGAGCTACGTTTTACTTTACCTTGCCAGCATGACGCAAGATCGCAAATTGTTTTTTTGTGGCGCGCGGAGTGCACCACAAAAAAACAAGGAAGAGGACTTTGCGATCGACTGAGACTGCTTTAAGCAGTGCTTTTAACCCTCCAGAGAGTAAGAAACAACCTGTGTCTAATCTGCAAAACCTAGCCGTCATTGAAATCTTACTGGTTGAAGACTCGCCCAGCGATGCGGAGTTGACGATCGAAACGTTCAGTGAAAGTAAAATCTTAAACCGCATCCATGTCGCCGAAGATGGAGTGGAAGCGTTAGATTTTCTCTTAAAGAGAGGTAAATATAAGGAGGCACCACGCCCTGACCTCATCTTGCTAGATCTCAATTTGCCCAAGAAAAATGGGCGTGAAGTCTTAACCGAGATCAAGACTCACCCGGAGCTGCAAACCATTCCGGTCGTCGTCCTCACAACCTCTGATGCTGAAGAAGATATTCTGCGGAGCTACCAGCTACACGCCAACTGCTACATCACCAAACCCGTTGACTTTGAGCAATTTACCAAAATCGTCAAACTGATTTCTGATTTCTGGTTTGCTGCCGTGCGCCTGCCTCCCACACCGTCTTAACCATTTACCCGTGTTCCTTCTACTATGCCACTCACCATTCTGCTCGTCGAAGACAATCCGGCAGACGCTGATCTGCTCGTCGATAGTATAAGCACGGATAGCGTCGGGGCGACGTGGCAAGTGATCCATGTCGAACGGTTGAGCGAGGCAATCGGCTGCGTTAAGCAACAGCCAATTGATGTCGTGTTGCTCGATTTGTCCCTACCAGACTGCCACGGGCTGGCTAGTATTGCTCAACTTCACGCCATTGCTCCCTACTTGCCGATCGTCATGTTAACGGGCAGAGACGATACACAGGTCGCTGTGCAGGCGGTGGCTCAGGGTGCTCAAGATTACCTGGTCAAAGGGCAAATTTCCACCCAACTCTTAACCCGTGCTATTCGCTATGCGATCGAACGCACGCAGAATCTCAAGCAGCTGCAGGCAAGTGAAAATCGATTGCGCGCCATTGTGGAAGATCAAACCGAACTCATTGTCCGGTATTTGCCTGATACCACAATTCAGTTTGCGAATGGGGCTTACTGTCGTTACTTTGGGCTGCAACCAGAGGCGATTATTGGTCAAAGCTATACCTCTTTGATTTTTGCCGCCGATCGGACTCTGGTCGATCGCTTAGTCAGTTCAATGAATGTCGACAATCCGACCGTCACTATCGAAAACCGCGTCGTGGTTAACGGCGAGGTGCGCTGGACGCAGTGGAGTAACCGTATGTTGTTTGACAAGCAAGGACAGCTCACCGAATTGCAAGCAGTGGGACGCGATATTACTCAGATGAAGGAAGCAGAAGCCCAGCTGCGTCATAGTAGTGAGCGTATCAGCTTAGCGAATGCCGAACTAGCCAGAGCCGCTCGACTCAAAGACGAATTTCTGGCCAACATGAGTCATGAGTTACGCACCCCTCTCAATTCGATTTTAGGCTCAGCAGAAGCCCTCTTAGAGGAAGTGTTTGGGAGCATCACTGACAAACAACGTCAGTTTCTGCAGACCATTGAGCAGAGTGGGCAACATTTGCTGGCGCTGATTAGCGATATTTTAGACCTCTCGAAAATTGAGTCGGGTAAGCTGGAGCTAACACTACAGACCATCTCGCTGCCATCACTTTGTGACTCAAGTCTCAGCTTTGTCGAACAGCAAGCGCGACAAAAACGCCTCCAACTGACCTGCGAGCTAGATGAAACCATCACGGAGATCGAGGCTGATCAACGGCGCTTACTGCAGGTCTTGGTCAATTTACTGAGCAATGCGGTGAAATTCACCCCGGATGGCGGTCACGTCAAACTTGAGGTGCAGCAGCACGTACCGCAGGAAGCCGTTGCCTTCCGGGTCAGCGATACAGGTATTGGCATTGCCCCAACACAGCTCAGGCAAATTTTTCAGCCGTTTGTCCAGATGGACAGCTCCCTCGCTCGATCCTACGAAGGTACTGGTCTAGGCTTAGCGATCGTCCAACGGCTCGTCGATCTACACGGTGGCAGCATTCAAGTCGAGAGTGAGGTGGGGCAAGGGAGTTGCTTTACAGTACTGTTGCCGTGGCATCCCTTAACCCACCAGGAATCGATCTCCGTAGAGCAAATGCCCTTGATCGAGAGCAAAATGCAACAGGTTTTAGTAGTCGAAGATTCGAGTCCGGCAGCCAGCCAAATTAAACGCTACATGGCTGAACTCGGTGCTAAAAGTGTCGTTCATCCGACTGGCAAAGGCGCATTGAACGTGGCGTTGCGAGTCAAGCCAGATATGATTGTGCTCGACCTCTTACTACCTGATTGTTCTGGCTGGGACGTCCTCCGTGAGTTAAAAGCTCATCCTCAGACTCAGACGATTCCGATCCTAGTGATCTCAGTCGTGGATGAGCAAGCACACAGCTTGGAGTTAGGAGCAGCGGCTCATCTTTTAAAGCCTCTCTCGCGGCAAACGTTTTATCGAGCTTTAACGCAGATTTTCGCACAGGTGCAGCCGCCTAGCCCTGAGACAGCGCTCATCATTGCAGCAGCAGAGGTCGCTAACGCCCCCAAGATTTTATTAGCAGAAGATAATGAAGCCAATATCACGACCCTGCGTAGTTACCTGGAAGCCCATGCTTTTCAGGTGCTGCTGGCTCGCAATGGCTTAGAAGCGGTACAAATGACTCAGCAGTTTCAGCCTGATCTCATCTTGATGGATATTCAAATGCCGGTGATGGATGGTTTAGAAGCAATCCACCGCATTTGCGCTGAGGGCAATACCCGTAACATTCCCATTATTGCTTTGACAGCATTGGCCATGCCCGGCGATGCCGAACGCTGCTTAGAGACAGGGGCAACCGCATACTTAGCCAAACCAGTTAAACTCAAGCACTTACTGGAAACTATCACGCAACTACTCGCACCCTAGCACCCGACCTAATGCCTGTTGGCGATCAAAGTTTTCTGCAGCAGTGTGTCAAATGACAGTCATCTTGGCGTAGGGCGAACGCACACGTTTCTTCATAATTTGCGAGAAGGAGCTTGAGCTAGAACCTTCGTGAAATATTGATCATCCCAACCTGCCTTGAGCCGCTTAGCTCTTGTACCGCCTTTGGCAGACTTCTCTTGGCTCAATAAATTAACAGCCAGATGGCGAATGACTGCCAAGTTTTCAGCACTATAGCCTTGAGTCGCCCGCGATTGGCCTTCTCGAAAGCTCACATCCAGAATCCAATGCAGTTGATTTTCAATACCCCAGTGACACCGCACAACATCGGCAAAGCGGATCGCATCCAACGGTAAACTGAGCAAGTAATAGCGCGTCTCACGGGTGATTTTGTCACCGATTTGTCGTTGCGATTCGACACAACCCACCGTCGTTAACTTCGGCTAGTTCTTTGCACCGACGAGAAACTCAGTGTGCCCCATTAGCCAATAGCGACGGATTTCTTGTCGTCCATGTCCTTGCTCTTGCGTTTGATAAAAGTCATGCTCGATGTCTCGAAAGTTCTGCGCTTGGGCATGGGTAAACAATTGCATAACATCTTCATGCAAATTGCCTTGGTTGCCTTTTAAGGCCAACACATAATCGCCTTGCTGTGCAACGATTTGCGCAGCAATTTGTATTTAACATCCCATTGCATTAATACTGACTACAGCTCCATGTAGATCGAGCACCTGCAAGAGTTCTGGAATCGCTGTAATCTCATTCGATTTTTCGTTCACTTTTCGCTGTCCCAACACCAACCGATTGTGGCTGGCCCAAGCACTCACCCTATGAATCATGCCTTGTTTACCGCCACGCTCGTAACTGCCTCGTAGCGTTTTGCCATCCAGACTAATCAGCTGGCCATCGCTGATGTTAAAGACGGCTTGCACCCAACTCAAAAAGCATTGCTGTAATTGTTCCGGGCGCAATCGAGCAAACATCCGCTCAAAGGTATCGTGAGAGGGGATGCCGTTGGGTAACTCCAAAAAGGTTTCTAGCCAGTCCTGTTTGGCGATGCCGTAGTTCTCAATCTCAACCCAAGTATCCGCGCCGCAAATCACGGCACAGATGATCATCAAGACAATATCAATCAATAGATGCTCAATGCTGTGCTGCGCACGCGGGTCATCGAGCGAACTGAAATGTTCTTTGAGAGGAAGAATCGCCGCATCAATCATCACAGAGCGCTCCTCGATATCAGGAATGCTCTGGATTCTACGCTCTCTTCTCAATAGTTCCAACCCCTGCTACTCAATTGTTAAGAAACGTATGCGTTCGCCCTAAGGCTCAAGCTGCGTTGCTCCAACACGGGCATCTCCTGCCGACAACTCTGACAGAACCAGCACAGCCGATGGTGGCGAAAATGTTGCAGCAGTTGATTTGAGCAGCAGGGGCAAACGTTCATCGTCAATATCCTAATCAAAAAATAAATCAATAAAGCGGATGCAAAAAGTGATTGAAGTGATTCTTCAATCTGCTATGCATTGAACTTCAGGAAAAGATTATGAAGAGAGTTTGGAGATGGATAGAAACTTGACTAAGTTTGATTGCGAGAGTCAGCGAGCTATTGGCTGAGTCAGACTATAAAAGTTGCCAGGCAAAATTACCAACCCAAGACTTTAGCAATTTCCTGGACGAGTTCCACCGCTTCAAACGGCTTAGGAATGGTTTGCACGATTCCTAATTGAGGAAATAGATGCTGATTAGGAAAGTGGCTCTTCCCAGTTAGCAATACGACCGGGATGGCTTGCGTGATTGGGTCAGCCCGGAGATATTTCAGGAAGGTAAACCCATCCATTTCTGGCATCATCACATCTAGGACGATCGCATCGGGGCGTTCGGTGCGTACCAAGCGCAGGGCTTCCTGTCCGGATGATGCAGTTACTGCCTCCCAACCGCCTAGCCTTTGCAGGCAAAGCGCAACGATTTCCAGAATGTTAGGCTCATCATCTACGACTAAAACTCGTTTGGTGGTCATTTTAACCACCTCCAAGCTGTTACTTTAAAGAATCTCGACTGAGCATAGTGTTCCACCTTGACCTTCATACAAAGAATCTGATCATTTGACACAACTTCCTTTTTAATTGACGATGCTGATCGACTGCTCCTCAAAACTGAATCGATCGCGATCGAGTTAACCAGGTTTTTGCGTCCTTTTCCCTCAAAGATTGGGAAGCTGTTGACTCAACCAAGTAGCGTTCTCGCGCAGCATGTGCAAAATACTGCCCCGCACCAACATGTCCATCCGGAGTTGCGCCTGTAAGCGGGAGCATTGCCAAACTTGAGCAAAATCGGATGACTCTTGAACGGTTTCGCTTCCATGACGGGGAAAGATCTGACTGATAATGTGGGCAATCAATTTTTGCCGCAATTCAGGCATCGAAAACGCCGCATGATAAGGATGAACAGGATAATCATCCAGGACATCCTCAATGGTTTTATTTACTCTTATCAAAGTTAAATTAGAGAACCCTTGCAACATTTTTACCCCTTATTAAAACTGTACTGGAATGGTTTTTGAGACAGGCTTCGTGTCTCTCTCAAAAACCCGATAAAACCCTAACTAAGAACTATTGCTTCTGAACTCACGATGGTTTCAGATTAAGCCACAAAGATGGAGAAAGTTTGGAGAAAGGGTTTGAATTTTAAAGGAAATATTAAATTTAGTGCAAGTTTTACGGCTAACTCCACCCCAGCAATTGCCTGATTTCCTGGGCAATCTGGATGGGGTCAAAAGGCTTGACGATTAACCCTGCCGCTCCGAGTTGTTTGTACTCTTCCCGCTCCGCAGGTTGGACTTTGGCAGTCAGGAAAATCACTGGAACTGCTTGAGTTTGCGGATTCGCTTGAAGCTGTTGAAAGGTTTCTACGCCGTTCATTCCTGGCATTGAGACATCCAGCAAAATGGCATCGGGCTGCTCAAAGGCAGCAATCTGAATGGCTTCCGCTCCCGATGCAGCAGTCAGCGCTTCCCATTTCGCCAGCTTAACTAGACAAGTCCGAACCACTTCGCGAATCCGTTCTTCATCATCTACGATCAAAACGCGTCTCGTTGCCATTGCTGTATCCTGCTCTAACTCTAGAAAAGACAAGGACGGGTTTCATCGGGTTTGCAGCGGCAACGTGAAGAAAAAGGTACTCCCCTGCTCCCAACGGCTCTCAGCCCAGATTTGACCGTTGTTCTGTTCCACGATCGACTTACAAATCGCCAGTCCTAAACCTGTGCCGCCTCGATCGCGGGGATCAGACGCATCCGCCTGTTGAAAGCGTCCAAAGATGCTTTCGAGCTTATCGGCAGGGATACCTCGTCCCTGATCCTGAACCGAAAAGAGGATATATTCTGGATCTGAAGGGCGAACTTCTGCGGCTAGGGTGACCGTGCTACCCGATGGAGAGAACTTAATAGCGTTGCTGAGTAGGTTGGTAAACGTTTGAATAATTCGATCGGGGGCAGTCCAAATCTGCACGGCAAAGGGCTGGACAACTAATTGCACTCCCGCTGCTTGGGCGCTGCTTTGCATCACTTCTAGCGATCGCTGCATCAGGTCAGTCACGTTGCACCATTCTCGGACGAATGAAACTTTGCCGCTTTCCAACTTCTCCAGATCCAGGACATCGTTCACCAGCCGCACCAGCCGTTCAGTGTCGATCGCCGCAATGTCAATCATCCGTTTCATCTGGTCGGGTTCATCATCCATCATCCCTGTAGCTAAAAGACCCAACGAACCGCGAATCGAGGTTAGGGGGGTGCGGAGTTCATGACTGACGAGCGAGATAAACTCATTCTTCATTTTCTCCATCTTTTGCCGCTCGGTAATGTCCTCGCCAATGCTGATACTGCCAATGGCTGCTCCATCGGAGCTTTGCAGCAGGGTATTGTTCCAGGCGATCAACCGTTCTTCACCCGCTTTGGTCAGGATGACATTTTGATGATGAGGATGAGCGTCTTGAGTCAAAACTTCTGAAAAAACAAGCTGCGTGGACGGCTGGCTAGCAGGGGGCAAGAAATTTTCAAACCAGTTCTTGCCAATAACTTCTGAGTCGGAATATCCCGTCAGGCTCAGGAAGAAGGGATTCACATAGTTGACGATTCCCGTTTGATCTAAACCCACCACAATTAACTGCACGTTCTCTAGCAGCGATCGCCAGCGACGTTCGGCTTCTCGGATCGTGGCGGTTGCTTGCAGACGTTCCGTTAGCTCCACCTGAAGCTGGCGGTACAGTTCAGATTGCTGGATGGCGATCGAGAGCTGGCTGGCAATTTGCTGGAGCAGCTCGACTTCCCAGTCTTGCCAGTGGCGCGGGGTCGCATTTTGATAGATTGCCAGCAAGCCCCACAGCGTTGTGCCAGAGAAAATTGGCGCAACCGTATAGGCTTTCGCCTGAAACTGCTCCAGCAAGTCAATGTGACAAGAATGGAGTCCCGCCGCATAGATATCTGAAATCACAAAGGTTTCGTAATTTCGGAAACGACCGCCCTGAGTATCTTGCAGATGCGTATCTTCCCAGACTTTTTGAACCTTGGGGTTGACCAAATTTATCCAACCAGAACCCACCGACTCGGCAATAAAATCGCCGCTCCAATCGGGCTGAAAGCGGTAGACAGCAACGCGATCGACCCGTAAAGTCTGCCTGACCTCTGCAACCGCCGTGTTGAGAACGGCATCTAGATCTAGGGATTGACGAATCGCTTGGGTGACATTCCAGCGCAACTGCTCCTGCCGGGTCTGCTGCTGCAAGGCTGCTTCAGTCTGTGCCTGTTCTTTGAGCACGCTTAGTAGGCGATCGTTGATGGCGGTTAGTTCGGCTGTCCGTTCTGCAACCCGTTGTTCTAACTCAGTATTAAACGACCTTAAAGCAATCTCGGCTTGTTTACGCTCGGTAATATCAAAGTTAATTCCAACCAAATACTGAGGCTCTCCTTGAGCATCCCGCTGCAAGTGGGCGTAAGCTTTGATGAAGCGGATTGTGCCATCAGGATAAACCACCCGAAACTCGACATCATACTCCTTCTGCCCCAACAGAGCTAGTTGAAGGGCTGCTTCAGCCATAGGGAGATCGTCGGGATGTAAGCGGCTAGCCCAGGCATCATAGACGCTGGTGAAGCAATCGGGCGTGATGCCGTACAGTTCATACATGCGGTCATCCCAGGTGAGGATATTGGGAGAGATATCCCAATCCCAAATGCCGATCGCTCCAGACCGAACTGCTAAAGTCAGGCGATCCGAAAGATTCTGGAGTTGTTTTTCAGCTTGTTTGCGCTCATTCAGTTCTGTTTGCACCTGTGCCAATAGCGACGATTGCTGAAGCGCAATCCCGACCTGCGCTGCAATTTGCCGCAGCAGGTCGATCTCTGCCTCGTGCCATTGGCGCGGAGCCGCGCAGTGATGAGCAATCAGTAAGCCCCATAGCTCGTTGCCCTGTAGGATCGGCATGACTAAATTGGCTCTGACCTGAAACCGAGACAGAAGTTCTAGATGACAGTCGCTAATGCCCGCCGTTTGAATATCGGCTTTGGCGGTGAATCCCCCTTGGCGGAACGGTTCAATGTAGTTCTTACCAAAACAAGGATCATAAATTTCTGTCGATAAGATGGCTGTCCAACTGGCTTCACAAGACTCCACGACCACTCTGCCATGCCAGTCCGGAAAAAATCGGAAGATAATGACGCGATCGACTTGTAGAACCTGGCGCACCTCATCCACAGTCGTTTGCAGAATTTCTGGCAAGTCGAGGGACTGGCGAATCCGCTGGGTGATCTGCATCACCAATCGCTGTTGCTCAAGCTGCTGTTGCAGTCGAGTACGAATCTGCGCGGTTTCGATC
Source organism: Oscillatoriophycideae cyanobacterium NC_groundwater_1537_Pr4_S-0.65um_50_18 (assembly GCA_016208305.1). Lineage (GTDB taxonomy): Bacteria > Cyanobacteriota > Cyanobacteriia > Elainellales > Elainellaceae > Drouetiella. The sequence goes on from JACQYI010000045.1 coordinate 13,524, forward strand.
GCCCCGTTTATCGCCAGATGAAGCTTTTCTGGCGTAATCTCTCCCTTGATCAGATAATCCTGTGCGCCTGCTTTCATTGCCTGAACCGCGATCGCCTCGTTGCCTTGCCCCGTGACGACGATGATGGGCAGGCAGAACTGCTGCGTTGTAGGTTGTTGCTGTGTCGCAGGTCGCAGTTGAGCCAGAAATTCCAGTCCGTTTAGATCGGGGAGGCGATAATCCAGCAGCATGGCATCGGGTTGGTGCTGTCGCCATAGCGCTAGTCCTTGCTGCCCCGAGGATGCTTCTAAGAACGTGTAAGTGTAGTCGCGATCGCTCAGCAAATAACGCCGATAGAGTTCTCGATCTTCAGGGGAGTCATCGACAATTAAGACAATCCGTGATCTCTGATTCATCAGGAACCTTCTAGGTGATCAAGTACGATGTGCAACTTGATCTGAAAGTCTTGTGGGATGGGCGTCTCGCCCGTCCGGTCTGGGCGGGAAAGATGCCTACTCCACAAGAGTCAAGAGTTTCAAGGATAAAGTTGTACATCGCGTAATCAAGCAGTTTGAGCTAAGCAGTGGAGTAGCGTGTTTGTGTAGCATAACGTGCCCTTCGCTTTTCGAGCGTGCTCTTCGCTTTTCGGAGTAACCGAGGACCGCCTTTATGGTCGAGTAGAGAGGACTCTTGCGATGTTTGGGCTTGCTTTGTGTTCCCCCTTGCCTTTGCCTTCCGGTTTCAAGAGTGTCACAAGATTCAGCCCCGAACTGTTAGGAGCATCTCTCCACAAAAGCCTGCGGTTTTCCTGCACAAGTTTCTTCATTCGATCTTTTACCAACCGGACTGAGTGACACCCGGCAACTTAGCTTTGGGAGGGGGCGACTCTCAACAATGCAGGGCTGAATCATGTGGCACTCTTATGACCGAAAGGCGAGAGAAACAGAGAAAAAACTATGCCTAATACGTTGAAGGAGTCTCTCTACTTAACGGGTCGACCCCTTATACAGCTACAAGGTTTTGAGACGTTAGAGCGAAGCCAGGAGTTAGTTTAGCAATTTGGGTTTGTTGCAATGCTCCATTACCATCAGAGTCAAAGAATAGTGCTCCTATCTTTCGGTCATAGATTAGGTAATCATCGCTATCACCTGCTTGTTTACCTGAGCGAAAGTTCTTGCGACTGATGGCTTTGCCTGCTGAAGTTCCAGTCATGCTAGCCATTCCAGCAATTTCTAGCAGGTCTTGTTTAGTAAAGTCAACGATACGGTCTTTACCTGTTTCTCCAAGACCGAGGCTAAAGCGATCGCGTCCTTTACCACCCAATAAAACATCAGATGCATTGCCGCCTGCAAGCATATCGTTACCATCACCCCCAACGAGGCGATCGCGTTTTAGTCCACCATGCAGGCTATCACTACCCAGCCCACCTTCTAAGAGATCTTTGCCCTTTTCTCCAAACAGCTCATCACTATTCTCGTCGCCAAATAAATGATCATTGCCGACTGCGCCAAAGATGCGATCGTCTCCAGCTTGACCATGCAGCCTATCGGCTTTGCTGCCACCCCGCAGAAAATCAGCTTTGTTTGTGCCTCTTGTGAAGCTGCGCTCCGCATCTGCAACAAGTTCTTTAAATGCCTTGCCTGTGTTTTCGGCAGTAAATTCGTTGATAGACATCTTACCCGCTCCGACCGCTTCTAGGTCATCTGCAATCTTGCCCAGTGTGACTTTACGGACGAAGCCAAAGTCTTGCAGCAGATCTTTGAGATTGCCCTTGGCAACGATTTGAGCAAGTTCCTGATTACCGACTGCCATGACCTGAGCAATTTTCTCAACTGCCGCCAGAAGTTTTTGCACTTTTGGGTTTGTGTCGAGGGCTGTAAGGTTGGTAACCGCCGCTTGCAGGATCTTTTGAATATCGGCGGCAGTACTCAAGTTCAGCTTGGCACCGGGTTGCATCTGGGCAGCCACGGCTTTGAGCACTTGTTCTCGAATCTGTTGAGCCGATAGGTTAGAAGCTCCCTCTAGCAGATGAGTGGTTTGCGTCAAGATGTTGTTCATTTGGGAGAAGGCTAGTTCGACAGTCGCCCCAGTTGCATCTTTTTCGGCGATCGCTCGAACTGGATCAAATCCGCCCAGATCTACACCTGTGGGTAAGCCCAACGCTTCCCCAATATAGAGTTGTGCTTCAAATTGGCTAAGCCCCTGCCGCATCATCTGGCTGACGACAGTCGTGAGAGGATTGATGGCAATGGCATCGCCCGGCGCAATCAAGGGCATCGATTGTTTCAAGCCTGTGTAAGTGTCATAGCCGTCTGCGCCAACCAATTGCCCTTCAGTGGCATCGATTTGACCATCTTTGTTGGTGTCAAATAAGGGCAGGCCAACATCGAGTCCAAAGCTACCGTCAGAGAATGTTTTTGCAAAGGGTTCGTTCTTATCTTTAACTCCGTTGAAGTTGGCATCAAAGAAAACGGTGCCACCAGCGATCGGTTCGTTGGAGAGCCAGCCCCAGATTTTCTTGGCTGTGTTCGTCACTGCATTGACAACCGTATTGACCACATCTACCACAAAGTTAGCCACTGCCCTGGCAGCTTCTAGGGCGAGTTGGGCTGCTTGGCGCGCAATCAGATCGCGGGCACCCGGTAGTGTCTTACATCTGGTGATGTAAAATGTTAGCAGTTTCAGCGAGTCAATGAACTTAGATACTCTATGGCACTAATCTCCGTCGTTTGTCCTCATTGTCAAAGTGAAGAGTCCGTCGTCAAAAATGGCAAAAGCACAGAAGAGAAACGGCGATATTTGTGCCGTAGTGAGATCTGCCAGAGACGGACTTTTGTCTTGCATCCCGCATACCTTTGACGGTTGGCTTCTGTCAAAGGGCAAATTGTCGAGATGACCCTCAATAGCAGTGGGGTGCGAGATATTGCCAGGGTGTTGCAGGTCAGTACCCGAACCGTGATTGCAGAGTTAAAAAAAAGTCGATGAGCTGAGTGCGATTAATCAACCTGTGTTAGCCCAGATTGACCCGCAACAGGTCGAGGTCGAGCTTGCGCCAGTCCAGCTTATAAGCGAGGTCTCATGCCGAGAAGGAGAACTCGGTGAAATGTGGAGTTTTGTGCAGAAAAAGCAGAATCAACGATGGTTATGGCATGCGATCGATCATTCAACTGGGAAAGTGCTGGTGTATGTTTTAGGCGACCACAGTGACAATATGTTTGTGAAGCTGAAACAGTTATTAGAACCCTTTGGGATCAGCAAGTTTTATACAGATGGCTGGGGAGCTTATCAACGAAGGTTAGCCCCAGACCAGCACCAAGTCGGTAAGATAAACACCCAGAAAATTGAGCGGAAGCATTTAACGTTGAGAACACGAATTAAGCGATTGGGACGTAAAACGATCTGCTTCTCTAAGTCTGAAGTAATGCACGATATTGTGATTGGATTGTATATCAATCGTTACGAGTTTGGTTTAGCCGTGTAATGACTATCATCAACAGATGTAAAACATTACCCTCGTTCCACAAGCTAACCTTTCCGATCAGCCATTTGCTCAACGCTGGTAGGTACAGATATTATGATGCGGGTTGCTGTGAACGAGGTTAAGTGAGTTTAATCTAAAAGCTACGGGAACGCATTCTAGAATTTTCAGAAACTTGTTTAGCAATCGCAACAACTAGCATTGTTGGGTCAGCGGGTTTAGCAATATGTTTTTGAAATCCAGCAGCTAAGACTTTCTGCTGAGTTGCTTCTGCCGCATAAGCAGTCAGCGCGATCGCAGGTAGGTGCTCAAATCCAGGTAGCAGCCTCACTTGCTGGATCAGCATATAGCCATCAACATCAGGCATTCCTAAATCACTGAGTAAAATATTGGGATGGATGTGTTTGAGCAATGCGATCGCATCGACTGCTGAAGCTGCTAACGTCACCTCTGCCCCATACCCTTGTAGTAGAAACGCGAGAAATGTACGTGTATCAGTATCATCATCGACTACCAAAACGTGAACTCCTTCAAGGGTTGAGGTATCGGCATCAACACTCGCTACAGAAGCGATTACTACTTCCGAATAAGCTTCTTTAAGAATGGGCAGTCTGAGGGTAAAGGTTGAGCCTTGGTTCTCTCCAGGACTGGCTACCATTAACGTTCCGCCGTGCAGATCAACTAAGTGACGAGTGATTGCAAGTCCGAGTCCGAGTCCACCAATCGCACGGGTAGTAGTGCTGTCGGCTTGGCGAAAGGAATCGAAAACATAGGGGATAAAGTCGGATGGAATGCCTTTTCCAGTGTCGCTGATTTGCAGTTGAACTTCTACTCCTGTGGTATCGAGATAGATTTCAATCCGTCCGTTCGCAGGCGTGAACTTGACGGCATTTGAGAGTAAGTTCCAGACCACCTGCTGCAACCGAGTGGCATCGCCTTTAATGGCAGCAATCGGTTCTTCGATATGCAGTTGAATGCTCAAAGATTTCGCTTCCGCTGCAAGATGAACAGTTTCTAAAGCGGCGTGAACGACAAACGACAAATTAATAGTCTGCCAATCAAGATGGAGCTTACCACTTAGAATACGAGAGACATCAAGCAAATCATCAATCAGCTGGGCTTGCAGTTGAGCATTACGCTCAATTGTTGCAAGAGCATTGTTGACTGCTGCTGGGCTGACTTTGCCACCCCGTAATAGTCTTGCCCACCCTAGAATAGGATTGAGTGGCGTGCGGAGTTCGTGAGACACCACTGCTAGAAACTCGTCCTTCACGCGGTTTGCAGCCTCAGCCTGTTCTTGAGCGCGGCGACGTTTTTCAGAGTCTGCGATCGCCTGGTCGCGCATCTTCCGATAGCCTTGAGCTTGAGTCGTCAGCTCGGTGACATCTTGAATCGATAACAAGGCGTAGAACTCATCTCCCTCAAGTGCTGCGATCGCTGTAACAGTGGTATGTTGAATGCGGTTCCCGCCCTGCGGCAAAGGAGCTGGGATCAAGTGCTTGTGAAACTGCGATGAGAAGATAGTCGGCACTCCGCCTTGAAAAATTTGCTGGAATCGGTGGACATAGGTCGGCTGACCAAAGTGCGAAAAAACCTCAGTGATCGACCTGCCCAAAATGTCTTGTCTAGGAATTTTCGTCCATTCTTCTAGGCAGCTATTCCAAAACAGCACGGCGTAATCTGCTCGGAGTACACAGTTGCCCAAAGGAATTTGATCGAGCAATGCAAATTGGGCTTGAGCGTCCTGTAGCTCATCTGAAGAGCAAGTCATGAGGGCACCCCTAGTTCTCGATCAATCGCCTCAATCAGTGCATCAAAAGAACTGACTTCAAAGATCAAAATGATATCGCCAATAATTTCAAGCTGCTTGATCTCAAAGCGAGTCTGAGCGAGTAGAAAAATAGTCCCATTGTGACCTCGCCGACTGTGCAACAAAAGATTTTGAATCGTATCTTCTAAATAAATGGGAATCGCGTAGCGTAAATGTTGACTCAGTAGATTACTGATCGATCCCATGACTCCATTGATCACAATGTTCCCGACTTCGCTGAGGGTGCCGATCTTGACGGCATCAAGATCAGGAGAATCAGGAGCCTCACCCGTTAAGACAGAGATCAATGTGGATGCGCTTTCTGTGGGAAACACGAGTTCGGCAGTGCCACTAAACTGCCCTGCGAACCCTAGTCGAACGGTTGAAAAGTAGCCACCATTAAAGCGTTCCTTTAACTTCTGCTGTAACTGAGCAATCTCAAACACTTCAATTATTGGAATTTTTAACAAGATCCGGCAATCCGTCATCTCATTGAGAATACTTGCAGCGCGTCCAACTCCAATGTTAATGAACTCTTGTAAAGCGTCTAGTTGGTCAGCAGAAAGTGATCTCATCGACGGAACCCTTAATTCACTCAAAAACTTGCCGTACGGCTTGCCGTACTTCATCCTCTTTCGCTGGTTTATTGATAAAGCCGACTGCGCCGAGTTCTCTCCCTTGCTGACGAGAGGAGTCTTGAATATCTGCCGAGACAATAATGGCAGGAATCTTTAGTCCCTCTTGCTGAAGAATCTCTAGAAACTTGAATCCATCCACATCTGGCATCAGCAAATCTGTGAGTACGCAGCCTGGTTTATGGCTTCTAATTATTTCCAACCCCTCCTGTCCATTGGTGGCCTCTAAAATCTCATAGCCGTCTGCTTGCAGGTACTTCCGTAGCATCCTACGGGTGAAAGCCGCATCATCAATAATTAAGACCGTAACCATTTTTCACTGGATGAGTAGAGATGTTCTATTGACGTGGATCTGTTCGCGCTAACTTGGGTTCGAGCAAGGGTTCAAGGCTAGAGGCGTTAAGGCCTACTTGTCGAATCCAGTGCGAAACCGTTGTGTGATGAATATGAGTCGCCCGTTCTATCGCCTTCACTCCCATTCCATCGAAGTAGAGTTCGAGGCAACGTCGCTTTGTTGCGTCCGAGTAGCGCGGTTTCTGGTACGACTCAAGGAACTGTCGCCCACACCGCTTACACCGATAGGCTTGTACCCCCTTACGATACCCATTTTTGCAAGCCTGTGTAGAGTTGCAGGCTGGACATATTATATCGTTGCTTAACATGATTATCATTACTTTCCAGCACAATTAAAACCGCAACCTCTGTCTTAAGATAGATTCTTGGAGCAAGATAACTTTCGTAGGATGTCACCTGAAGCTGTCAACTGGTTGTCGGACGAAATATGTCGATCGCAATCGATGATGAGGATATTCAGGCATTTCTAGTTGAGAGTTACGATAACCTTGACCACATTGAGCAGGACATTCTAGCTCTAGAAAAAACGTCTGCTGACCGAGACGTTCTCACTCGCCTTTATCGATCTCTGCATACGATTAAGGGGAACTGTGGCTTCTTGCCTTTTCCAAAACTAGAATCGATCGCCCACGCGGGGGAGAGCTTACTGGGTAAGTTGCGCGATGAGTCAGTTGAGATCACACCGGAAATTACTTCTACATTGCTTCAGGCAACTGACGAGGTTCGTCAGTTGCTTCGTGGGATTGAAGCGACGGGCAAAGAAACTGAAACCGATTATTCAACCTTGATTAACACGCTAGAATCCGTCCATAATGACTCATCAACGCAACCCTCTACCTTACTAGTGCACCGCGAGTTAGCTGCTTCAGAAGACAGTGAAGCAGCTGCATCAACGATTAGAGTCAATGTTGCGTTGCTTGATCAATTGATGACTCTAGTTGAAGAGCTTGTGCTTGCTCGCAATCAAGTCGTCAGTTTTTCAGATGGGCTTGATAATTCTTCATTTACTAAAGTTTGTCAGCGCTTAAACATCATCACCAGTGACCTGCAAGAAGGAATCATGAAAACCCGGATGCAGCCGATGGGGACTATTTTTCAAAAGTTTCCGCGTGTGGTGAGAGACTTAGCGATCGCCCATCGCAAACAAGTTCAAATTCACATTGAAGGCGCAGAAACGGAGTTAGATCGCAGCCTGATTGAGCATATTAAAGATCCGCTGACTCATCTAATTCGCAATTGTGTCGATCACGGCATAGAATCCGCCGACGTTCGGGTCGCTCAAGGGAAGCTTGCCCAAGGGCAATTGAGCATTAGAGCCTTTCATGAACAGGGCAAAGTTAATCTAGAAATTAGTGATGATGGAAATGGCATCAATCCCGAACGGTTGAAGCAGCGAGCGCAGCAGCTAGGGATGCTGAGTTCTCATCAAGCCGAAGCGTTGAGCGATCGAGAAGCCTTTGACCTGATGTTTCTGCCTGGTTTTTCTACCGCAGAGCATGTGACGCATCTATCGGGTCGCGGGGTCGGGATGGATGTAGTGCGCTCAAACCTAGAACTCGTCAATGGTACGATTGATGTTCGCAGTCAAGTCAACGTTGGTACTACGTTTCGGATTAAGATTCCATTGACCTTAGCCATCGTCTCGGCATTACTAATTTCGAGCGGCAACGAACGATTTGCGATCGCACAAACCAATATTCAAGAGTTAGTTCGTTTAGAAGGTCAGCAGATTTCTCAGATTGAAACTCTCTATGATGTGCCTGTTTATCGACTTCGAGAGACGTTATTGCCGTTGGTCTATCTCAATTCGGTTTTGCAGTTAACCGACGAAGTGGCAACGTCTGAGGTTGCTTATATTGTTGTGATTCAAGCGGATGAGTACCAGTTTGGTGTCGTAGTAGATGCGATCGATGATGTTCAAGAAATTGTAGTGAAACCGCTAGGAAAACAGCTTAAAGAGCTAGCAGTTTATGCCGGAGCCACTATTTTAGGAGATGGACAAATTGCCTTGATTTTAGATGCAGTAGGGTTGGCACGTCAGTCTAACGTGATTGCTCAGTTTCAAAAGCGTCTTTCAGCGATCGCGCCTGAAATCGAGTCTGACGCGCTCAATCAACAGTTAATCTTGCTGATTGAAGGGCCGCAGCGATCGCGGATGGGTATTCCGATGCTAGCAGCAGTCCGACTAGAAACTTTTTTATCCTCCAACCTTGAGCGAGTCGGCAATCAAGACTTAGTGAGATATCGCGACCAAATTTTGCCCTTGATTGACTTACAGCAGGTTTTTGGTGGTAGCGTGCCTGAGCGAGAAGAGCTATCTGTTGTTGTAGTGGCATTGAGTGCGAGTCATAATGTTGGGATTATCGTCGATCGCATTCTTGACATCGTTGAAGATTCTTTGAGCTTCAAAGGAGCAGCGACCCGTCCGGGAGTTAGCTTTTGTGCCAGTATTCAAGACCAAGTTACGGAGATATTAGATATTGATGCAATTGTAGAAATGGTCAATCCACATCTTTTGCGGCGCGTTGGGTAATTATTATGGCACAACAGTTTTGCACGTTCTATCTCAACAACACCCAATTCGGCATTCCGATCCACCAGGTACAAGAAATCGTGCGACACCAAAATCCCACTCATATTCCGCTCGCAGAGTCTGATATTTGCGGTTTAGTTAATCTGCGAGGTCAAATCATCACAGTGATCGATCTAAAACGTCGTCTCGGCATTCACACCCCAATAACCGAACGGCAGTTAGATTCTGTTCAGAATAACGTCGTCATTTGTGTCAGCGATGATGTTGTTAGCCTACAAATCGACCAATTAGATGACATCTTAGAATTGAGCGATGATGATTTTGAACCTGCTCCAGCAACACTTCAGGCAACGCTTCGACAGTTTTTACTGGGCGCTTACAAGTTAGCGAATGGGTTCTTACTCGTTCTTGATCCAGCCAAGGTATTGGAAATAAAACCTTAATCTCGACTCAATAAGGAATTCTTATGGCAGCGAATCAAGATCAGGAAATGGCTAGTGTCACCGGCACTTCAAAGTCGCGCAAGACGGCAGCAAAATCAAATAATGGACTGAAAGGGCAATTGCAGCCCTTACTGGCTGCTCTGAATGCAGCAAAATCGGGTGACTTCTCGGTGCGTCTTCCTACGGACAATGGCTTAGGTGAAGTCGCGATCGCGTTTAACGAAATGATTACCTCGGTGCAAGCCTCCATCCAGCAAATGGCAGAAGTTGCTGCAACCGTAGCTTCCTCGGCTGAAGAATTAACTGCCGTCAGTAGCGAAATGACTGATAATGCTTCTCAGACCGCAAAGCAAGCGAACTCGGCTTCGGCTTCTGCCGAACAAGTCAGTCAAAATGCCACAACGGTAGCAACGGCAGTGGAAGAAATGACTGCTAGTATCCGAGAAATTGCTAGAAATTCAGCGCAAGGTGCCAAGATCGCGACTGATGCTGTAGCAACGGCGGTTAAAGCGAATGCGACCATTAATAAACTTGGTCAAAGCAGCATTGACATTGGAAAAGTTGTCAAAGTCATCACCTCGATTGCTCAACAGACAAACCTGCTTGCTCTCAATGCCACTATTGAAGCAGCTCGTGCAGGAGACGCGGGAAAAGGGTTTGCGGTCGTCGCCAGTGAAGTCAAAGAACTTGCGAAACAAACTGCCAGCGCCACTGAAAATATTAGCCAACGCATTGAAGCAATTCAAGCCGATACGAATGGAGCGGTACAAGCGATTACAGAAGTTACTGAGGTAGTCAATCAGATTAATGATATTCAAATGACGATCGCAAGTGCCGTAGAAGAACAAACTGCCACAACCAGCGAGATCTCTCGCAATGTGGCAGAGTCTGCTAAGGGTGCGACGGATATCGCAAAAAACATTGGCATCGTAGCGTTAAACGCTCAAAGCACCACTTCTGGAGCTAGAAATACATCTCAAGCGGCTGAAGAACTGGCACGGATGGCAGTTGAGTTACAGAAGATAGTCGGCAAGTTTCAATTTTAGGTAGAGTTTTTTTCGATTGATTTACGGTAGAGTGTGAGCTATCTACACTCAGACTTAATCTTTTAACCGTTAGGAGAAAGGTTCCAATCCACCCGGTTTAATCTTCCATTCTCCTATTTTTATTATGTCTAAAATCCATGTCCTGATTGTGGATGATGCTGTTGTTGTTCGTAGTCGTTTAAGCAAACTTCTCGCGCTTGATCCTGATTTTGAAGTTGCGGGCGTAGCGGCAACCGGGCGCATTGCTCTCGCTAAAATTCCTCAAGTTAATCCAGATGTGGTGCTCTTAGATGTTGAGATGCCAGATATGAATGGTTTAGAGACTTTGGCAGCCATTCGGCAGTCCTATCCCGACCTTCCGGTCATTATGTTCAGCACCCAAACTCACACCGGAGCCGCCGCCACTTTAGATGCCCTGGCTTTAGGGGCTTCTGATTATGCGACTAAACCGAGTCAACTCGGTAGCATTGAAGCCGCAAATCAGCATATTCAAAAAACATTATTTCCTAAGATAAAAATTTTTGGCACTAAAACCGTGCGATCGCCTGTTGTAGATTTAGCCAAAATTCAATCATCACGTCAAGTTCACTCTGAGCGATCAAAGATCGACATTCTCGCGATCGGTGTTTCTACAGGTGGACCCAATGCTTTGGCTCTCTTACTGCCTCAATTACCTAAAACCTTCCCGATTCCAATCGTCATTGTGCAACACATGCCGGCTATGTTCACAAAACTGATGGCGGAGCGGTTGGTAACAAAATGTCAACTTCATGTGGCAGAAGCTTATTCAGGTGCTTTACTAACGCCTGGAACGATCTGGATTGCACCCGGTGACCACCATATAGAAGTGACGAAAGCTGACACGCAGATGCGATTAGTGGCTCATCAAGCGCCTCCAGAGAATTTTTGTCGTCCTTCTGTAGATGTGCTGTTTCGATCGATTGCTCAACACTATAAGGCGCGATCTCTGGGTGTCATCCTAACGGGAATGGGACAGGACGGGCTACGCGGCTGCGAATCTATTCGTGACGTTGGAGGGCAAATCTTGGCACAGGATGAAGCCAGTAGCGTGGTTTGGGGGATGCCAGGATTTGTAGTGAAGGCTGGGCTTGCAGATGCAGTTGTGCCATTAGAAGCGATGTCTATCGAGATTTTGCGTCGAGTTGATTGCACTTCTTCCACAGTGCATCGAGAGCGTCTATGAGTTCACCTCCCTTCGACTTTGACTACCTTCGGGGGTTAGTGCAGCAACAATCCGCAGTCGTGCTCGGTGCCGACAAAAAATATCTGGCGGATCTGCATCTAGGAGCGGTGGCAGAACGGGCTGGTTTTTCGTCGATCGCCGCCTTGGTTGAGCAGCTTAAACGCACTCCCTTGGGAGCCTTGCATATACAAGCGGTCGAAGCAATGCTGACCAATGAAACGTCCTTTTTTCGCGATCACTATCCCTTTGAAGCCTTGAAAAATGTAGTGCTTCCGCACCTGATTCAGCAGCGACAGAAGGAGCGATCGCTGGTGATTTGGTGTGCGGGTTGTTCATATGGACAAGAACCCTATAGTGTTGCGATTTTAATTCAAGAGCATTTTCCAGAATTGACAAATTGGAATCTAAAAATTGTCGCTAGTGATGTTTCAGGTAAAGCACTGTCTCGATTGAAGCAAGGCTGTTACAGTCAACTTGAAGTCAATCGAGGGCTATCTCCCACTCTTCGAGATAAGTATTTTTACAAACAGCAGGAGACCTGGCAGATTAGCGATACTCTTCGCCAGATGGTAACTGTTCAGCAACTCAATTTAATTCATGAGTGGAAGGCGTTGCCTATTGTAGATATTATCTTCCTGCGAAATGTATTGATTTACTTTGATACAGAAACAAAAACGTCAATTCTCCGAAAGACTTATCAGCATTTACGTCTAGATGGTTATCTATTTTTAGGGGGAGGCGAGACAACATTAAATATAGATGATAAATTTGAGTCGATCCGAATTGACAAGAGTATCTGTCATCGCCCACGAAGCGCCTAATTCAAAAGTGGACTAGTTGAACCAGCGGGGGCATTTACGAAAAAACTTACGGTTTTGACTTGTCAAGAAACTTGCGGCTGCCTACTTAACTTGATTTTGATTTCTGGATGAGTTTTTTTGCGCCCATCAAAGTCCAATTGCGGCTAAAAGTTTGTCACAAAGAAAACGAACGTTTTTCTGCAGTTGCCTTTACAGACAGTGGAAGCTTCGTGTCATAACATCTCCAACTAGAACCTTAGGTTTCTGTTCAAATGCCCCCGCCATCCAATTAACCAATGAAAGTGTTGCTGCAAAAGCCTTTGAAGTTCATCATGATACCAAATTGCACGAATGGGTCTCCGATCCGACAAGCACTCGTAATACACCTGGTGGAGAGTGGAAGCTTAAGTTCAGCGCAAAACGGAAGTTGGGAACAGAGTAACCTCCCCAACTACTCTCTGAGCCAGTCGATATCAGAGTAGGTGGTCAGCCGCATGGGTTGGGGAGGAGGGATTGTCTCAGAAGCCAACGCCTTTGGGAAAACCAAAAGATATGCAGACGGAGACACAACAATATGGGAAGGTAGAGTTGTCAGTCGCAATACACAGACCTTAGACCAGATGGCACCAATGTGATTTTCTGAGAGAATGGGCTGAGGGTCTTCTGCGATGTATCAAAGTTACCATTCATGTGGGTTTATCATACGACCTCTGGGTTCAGGTCAATCATACGGCGCGTCGTATAGGTTCCCACTGGACTCCAGAGCAGATAGGGTAGTAATAACAGGGCGGCTTCAAGGGATTCTTGCCAGACCATCACCATTAGCACAGTGCCTAAAACAACGCCCAGCCCACCCAAAAATGTCCCGATCGCCAAACTCCGCGATCTTAATGTGGCGGGAATATAGGCAACTGTCACCACTTCCACCAACAGGTAAAGTCCCATGAAGATCCAGGTTTTGAGACTGCCTGGTTCATTTTGCCAAGCTAACCCTGCCGACCAAGCACCACAGAAGAAGGCAACCATCCATATCAACGGAATGGCAGGCTCAAAGAATAACCATTTGGGACGATCGAGCTTGGCTGCCCAGGGAATATCACGCGGTCTAAAAAAGAAACTGCCAAAGGAAACCAGAGTAGTGACGCCACCGATTGTGAGCCAGGAGTTTAACATCCTTGTTCCCTGCAAAACATAGCATCAACGATAACAATCTGCTTTAGTGTCAACATCCATCGTAGGGACAGGTAAGGGGGCATCTCCAAATCAACCCTTACTCTAGCTGAGTTCTTGCTCAAGCTGCTCATCCCAGAAGGCAGCTTCTACCTTGTGTCCATCTGGATCGCGAACAAAGCAGCCATAGTATGGCTCGCTGTATTCAAGTCTGCCACCGGGCGCACCTTCGTCTTCGTGTGAATGAGCACAAGATTTGGCACAATTTGCCAATGAGTGGCACAGTTTTGCGAAGCCAGGATACACAAGTGCCTTAGAGGATGTTTGGAAATACGGAGAAGGTAAACAAGGCTCAAGCCAGTCTGCGTAGCATCAGTCGAATCATTGCGATATGAATGAAGGCTTCAGAAGAAGCAGGTAAGCGCTCATAATCCACATTCAAACGACGACACCAAT
>JACQYI010000018.1 GCA_016208305.1 Oscillatoriophycideae cyanobacterium NC_groundwater_1537_Pr4_S-0.65um_50_18
ATCAGGGTGGGGATCATCAGAACGCCGAACCAGCCGATGTACAGGCGGTTGTCGGTGGAGGTGACCCACTCACAGAATCGCGCCCACAGGTTGGCGCTTTCGCGCTGCTGTAGTGTTGTTGTCATGATTGATGAGTGCTTGGATTAATTTGCTTGAATGATGTAGGGCTTTCCGCCCATGTCAGTAATGTAACGGTTTTTTTGAGATTTGTAAAGCAATGTTCTCAGATTTCCGTTTCCCTTAAGGCTTGTAAAGGAGCGATCGCCCTCTTTACCCTGGCGGCCACTGCAGCGAACGACCGCCTAAAAGGTGCAAATGCAGGTGATAAACGGTTTGTCCACCATCTGCCCCTGTGTTGATTACCACACGATAGCCTTTGCTCAGTTCAAGCTGTTCTGCTACACGCTTAACAGTTAGCAATAAATGACCCATGAGGGCGTGATGCTGCGACTCGGCATCTGCAAGCTTGGCGATCGGTTCTTTGGGAATAATTAGAACATGTACTGGAGCCTGAGGATTAACATCTCGGAATGCCAGACAAAGGTTGTCTTCATAGACAATATCAGCCGGGATTTCGCGTCGGATGATTTTGCCGAAGATGGTATCCGAACTCTCGCTCATAAGATTCTTACCCATAAAATTAGTTCACAATTCGGTTCACAAAATGAAATCGAAAATGCCGTCATTTGCTGCAATTCTAAGGGGAGAGTGGGTACAGTGAGTCTGCTCACCTTGAATGATTTAGCATTTCAATGGTGTACATCGGCAATGGTGGCCTGTTGTAGTGCGTGAGCATATGGGTTGGCCTTACTCAAATTTGCGATGAGTGCTTAAAGTCCTCTGGCCGTAAATCATGGTTTGAGGGCTTTTTCGTGGCTCGCCCAATTTCTTTAACCTCGCCCAATTTCTTTAACAATGCCTAGACAGAAGCCTAGAGCCTGAAAGAAGCGAGATCATCATCGCTCGTCTCTACGGCAGCAGTCAGATTCCCATTGCCTTTGACGAGCAGAGATAGCCCGTCAGGATTCGCCTCTTGGGGGATACTCAGTTGCGTCACTAAGTCTTTCCAAGAGATCTGCGGATTTTGTTGCAACACAGAAAGCAGATCCACAAAAGCCTTCACCGTGTTGCGGGGTGTCCGGAAATACGCTTCACCAATGCATTGAGAACAGTGATTCATAAAAGCCTGAATGCCTTCATCTGGCAAAAGATATTGTGCCCGATCGCCAAAGGCAAAAACATGACGGATTTTGGTCAGCAGCACGAATAGATCCTCAGGGCTGAGGTTGCCGAGCCGTAAGACCGGATTGTTGTAGTCTACTAATCCATTCACCGCAAAACTATTTTCTGCCAAGCGGGTCTGGAGAGCCGCATAGCTATAAAGTCCGCGTCGGGTATCCATGAGAAAATCTGGCGTACCGCCCATGATGAAGCCTAGACCCACCGATGATCCCTGAAGACAATCATTTAGGATACGCAAAATCTGCTCATAATTACTCTTTCGAGCCTGGGTATTGGCAAGCTTATAGAGGTTGACGAGTTCATCTAAGCAGATCAAAAACCCTGAGTATCCAGCCAATTTGACAAGCTGTGTTAATAGCTTCAGCTGATCGTAGACATTGGCATCATCAACAATGGTGCGCACGCCTAACGCCTGTTTCGCATCTGTCTTCGTTGTAAATTCTCCGCGCAGCCAGCGAATTGCGTTTGCCTTTAAAGTCTCATCGCCATTGTCATGGCCTTTCCAGTAAGCGGCAATCACCTCGGCAAAGTCATAGCCCCCGATCATTTCTGACAAATGGGCTAGCCGTTCCCGAATCACAATTTCTGGATCAATGTCTCGATCGCGCCCTTCACTCATGGCCGAAGTGACAAATCGTTCGACGATACTGGGCAAAGCCCCGCCCTCAGGCTTGGTGCGGGTTGCCAAATTTTGCATTAATTCTGCATAGAGCGATCGCGCTTGCCCTCCTGTAGCATGCAAACGGCGATCGGGAGTGAGATCAGCATGCGCCGTAACCAGCTTTTTCTCTAACGCGATCGAGCGTACCAACGAGAGAAAGAAAGTCTTGCCTGAGCCATATTCCCCGATGACAAATCGAATGCCAGAGCCACCTTCAGCCATGCGATCGAGGTCGCGGATCACGGCTTTGGTTTCTTCGACCCGCCCTACCTGAATTAAGTGCTGTCCCCGACGAGGCACGACCCCAGCTTGCAGCGATTGAATAATGGTGTCCCGGTCTTTTGCCTTAATTGTGTCTGTCATGCCAGCATCTCCCGCAACACGTCTGCATTGACCTCTATTGAATCATGCCCTTCAGTCACGGCCTCGTCACTGCGATCGAAGGCTGCTTCGTTGATCACTTCTAGCGCGCCATCCAGCATTAACCCCTGTTGAGTCGCGATCGCCTCTAAGGCTTCCCGTTGCCAAACCTGCTGCTGGGCGATCGCCAATAGCAAAGCAGAATGGGGCACATCTAAACCCGCAATTTCTCGAAACACATGAGACTTTTTGCCGCGTTTTTGAGACTTTTGAGTCTGCACTTTCTCTTTGCCCAAAGAAGCTGGAATCTGAGAAGTTTGCCCCTGAGAAGCCCGATTGGCGGGTGTCCCTTCGGTGTCAACGAAGATATCGGCCAGTAAGTTAGAGATCTCCTGTGACTCTACCAGCTTCGATTCCACTAACCCCATATCGAGGGCAAAAGCAGCTTGCTTTTTTTTCGGCTGCGGTGGAATGGCATGTCCCGCAGTCGGCACAGCTTGGCGAACGGTAATAGGCTGATTTAGATCTGCGGCAGGCTGAGCAGACTTGCTAACAGGTCTGCCCCCTGCCGTGCTAAGACTATACATGCTAAGACTGTGAATGTCGCTGTAGAGCGTTTGGGTATCCAACTCTAGCAGTCCATAGACCTTCTCTAAAAGCTGCACTTCCTTAGGATTTACCGATCCATCCGCAGCAGCCACCCGAACCACAAATTGCCCGATCGCGCCTCGATCTTGAAGTTCAATTTGCTCCACTCTTGCCTTGAGGCTGCGCAGGGTTAGCTTATCGCTTAGCAAAACTTGAATATGGGCAGCGAGACGCGATCGCTCTGGCTCCTCTAAGGCAACCCACTCTGCCAGATGCGTCAAGAGGTACTGCTGCTCTGTGGCGCTAGGAGGCGCATCACCACTTGCTGCCACGATCGCCAGATGTGCCAACAGGGTTGCTTCTAGGTAAGCATTGGATAATGAGAGCGGATTAGGGGCAGGCAGACGAAACAGCCCCAGGTAATTTTTTTGCGACGGGGCAGCCCCGCCCAGGCGCATGTCAGGCTCTATGCCGTAGCCTAGCAGCTCTAGAAATTTGCTCAGCCCAGTCGTTTCTGCCTTGGTCAGCTTTTCGGAGTTTGCACCCGACCATTGCTGGATGAGCTCTTGGCCAGAAACAACAGCGATCGGTAAGGCCAGTTTGGCAATTTCGGGTTTGGAAAATTTTTGGTCTAGCCATGTCTGCAGTTTTTTGACCCATTCCCCCCCGTGGGTTGTCAGCAGGTCAGGCGGTAGTAGGGCGATCGCGCCAGGAGTGTTGCGTCCTTCGGGATTGCGCCCCAAATATCGGCTCAAAGGCTCTAGCTCGACTCGGCAAGTTTCTACGACCTCCCCAATTTTTTTTGTTTTGGCGGCAAATCGGGTGATATCAGGCAAATTGCCGATCGGCACGACTACCGATCGACTCCAAAACGACTGACTTGCAGGGTAGTAAACAGTCGTTAGCTTCGACTTGCCCGTTTTTATCTTCATCCCTTCGCCGTATTTCTGGCCGTAGCGCAACTGAAACAGCGCTTCAAACTCGTCTTTACAGCGAGTTGTCGCCGTAGGAAGCCGAAAGCTCGACAATCTGGAGTACCAGGCCAAAGCCCAATGGGCAGGAATCGGTTGGTTTTGCTCAACGAGTTGCCCCAAACCGACTTGAAGCGAAAGTGCCTTTGCCGTCATTGGGTCAATAGTCTTGCTTAAATCTGTTGAACACATCACCTGGCAGGTTTCCAGGAATGTTTCTGTTTTATAGCGAATGCCGCCACTGAGCGAGCTACCGCCATAACGGGCGTTTAGCCGCTCTACCTCTGCCATAATTTGTTCTAGCTCTTGGCGTTTGGCCTCGTCATGCTTCAAATCTGCCCTCAGCAGATCATGAAAAACCCGGCGTTCTAGACCATAGAAAAACAGCCAAATGTAGCCTATGTAGATATTAGGCTCACACCTTCCTGTCGAGAGCCAATGCAGGTAAGCCGCCCGACAGGCCGGGGGCATCTGGCTGTAGGAGACGGAATAGGGCATTTGCTTGCCTTCATAGTCAGGGCGATCGCGCTTCACCTTGAGCCGAGGGTTAATCAAGCTAGTCTCTGAAGCGCGGCTATTGTTAACGGCGGCCAGTTCTTCGCCAACGTAAACCATTCCCGGAATCTTGTATCCCTCTATCTCTATGGTTTGGTTAGGGGGAATCCAACAGCGATCGCCTGACAAACCAGGCGGCATCCTCTTTTTCTCCAGCCTGGTTCCTAGGTATTCTTCTGCTGTCAGATCTGCAAGATCGGATTGCGCCAGCTCCGACAGCAGTTCCAACAGATCTTGGGGACTGCTAATTGAGTGTGGCGATCGAGCGCTATGAATACCGTCAGAAGGGCTAAGCCTATCGCGTAGCTTGCCCTTGAGTTTTTCTGGATCAGGCAGGACGATGCCTAAGTCAGCGATGAGTTCCCAAAAAGGTCTAAATTTCATCAGAAGATGCAGTCGAAACGCGATTTGACTTAGTTTATCGTTTTATGCTTATTGCAAGCGTGTAGATGATTGCAAGCCTATAGAAGATTGCCTCTAGACTCTAGAATCGTCATTAGGTGAGAGATTACACAGAAACCGACTCCCTGACCTCGTAGCCTTTAGCTTTGAAGAGGATATTTCTAGAGACAAATTAGGTACAAAACTTAGATGCAAACTATGCCTAAAACTGGGGACTTACCCCGCAATTGCACCTTCACAGAAACCGACTGGCACGCACTTGCCCCCTTTTGGTATCCCGTTGCCTTTTCGAGTGAAATCACAACTGAGAAACCCTACGGCACTCGCCTACTAGACGAACGGGTTGTGCTCTATCGCCTCTCGGATGGAGCGATCGTCGCTGCTCGCGACATTTGCCTCCATCGCGGCGTGCCCCTCAGTATTGGTCGCCTAGATGGTGATGAGCTAGTCTGCGCCTATCATGGCATTCGATATAACAAGGAAGGGCGATGTGTTTGTATCCCTGCTTACACGGAATCCACGATTCCATCTCGGCTTAGACTCAAGACTTTCCCCGTTATGGAACGCTATGGACTGGTCTGGATCAGGCTAGTAGACAATGGCGATGTGCCCTTTCCTGATCTGAGCGAATGGGATGACCCAGACTACCTCTGCGTTTTGCCTGACAGCGTTGAAATGAATGCCTCTGCGGGTCGTCAGATGGAAGGCTTTTTGGATGTGAGCCACTTTGCGTTTGTGCATACGGCATCCTTCGGCAGTAGCGACAATGCACAAGTGCCCCCTTACCCCGTTGAGCTAACGCCAGCCGGATTTCGCGCAGACTATGTGAGCACAGTCAGCAACTACCCTGTTGCGCTCAGGCATCTCAACCCGCCTGGGTTTCTCTGGCGCAGGCTGTTTGAGGTTTGGCTTCCCTTCACGGCAAAGCTGACCGTTTTCTTTCCCAACGGCGGCCTTTTGCATATTCTCAATGCTGCATCGCCCATGTCTGCCCGCAAAACGCGCTTGTTTGTGCCCATTTGTCGAAATTTTGACAAAGATGCGCCTGTGCAAGCCACGCTTGATTTTAATCATCAGGTGTTTGCTGAAGACAAAGCGATGGTTGAAGAACAATATCCCGAAGATTTGCCGCTTAACCTGCAAGATGAGATTCACATCAGCAGCGATAAAAGTTCTATTACCTATCGGAAACAGCTAGCGGCTCTGGGTCTGGGGCGATCGTTCACAACTTGACCAACCCGTTGAGACAAAGCAACCCCTCAGTCCCCTAACTTTAGAGACATAGGCTCCTGAAATTAGGGGGCTGGTTTTTGCTCGTCTCAACTGGCCTATGAACTTGCCGCTTAGGGGCGAGGCGAAGCAGCCGTCTGTCCTAGATACTGGATGGCTCTCTGATACTGAGGATCTTGAGCCGTACCGATCTGATCTGGATTAGCAGCCAGATCTTGCTTTTGCTGCTCAGTCAGGTCAACCACAATATCAGGCGTGATGCCCGTATGGTTAATATCCAAACCAGACGGGGTAAAGTACCGAGCGATCGTCACATTTAAGCCTGACCCATCGGCAAGCTGGTTAACTTGTTGCACCAAGGCTTTGCCAAACGTTTGAGAGCCGATGACCACGGCTCGGTGATCATCTTTCAGCGCACCTGCGACAATTTCGCTGGCGCTAGCAGAACTGCCATCAACTAATACAGCCAGCGGTAGGTCGGTCAATGCGCTGTTGGTTGCTCGAATTTGCTCAGCGGAGCCATCGCGATCGACTGTACGTACAATATCGCCACTATTGATCCACATGCGGGCGATCGCCACCCCTTGATCCAGTCTGCCCCCTGGGTTTCCCCGCAAATCTAGGACAAATTGATCAACTTTTTGGCTCTGCAAGTCTGTAATAGCCTGCTTCATCTGCTCGGCAGCATGGGCGCTAAATTCGTTGAGGCGAATATAGCCAATCCGACGCTGACCTTCAAGTTGCAGTGATGAGCGAACCGCTGGAATGCTGATGCGCGCGCGGGTTAGCGTCAGCTCAAAGGGTTCTCCTCCCTGACGTTGAAACTGAAGGCGCACCTGGGTATCGGGTTCACCACGAATCAGGCCAGCCGCCGTTTCGACCGTCATGTCTTGCGTAGAGCGCCCATCAATTTGCAGGATGAGATCTCCTGGCAGCACACCTGCGGTTAAAGCAGGAGAATTCTCAATAGGTTTGACGACCGTCAGCGCTTTGGTTGTTTCATCTTGCTTGAGCTGCATGCCAACACCTGTTAGCTCCCCTGCCATGCCGCGATTCAGCGCCTGAAACTCCTCAGGATTCATGAAGCGCGTGTAGGGGTCGTCTAGCTTTTCAAGAGCAGTACGCAGTGCTGTGTACGCTTCTTCGGGCGAGGCGTAGGAGCGCGAAAGCAGCGTTTGCCGCTCTTGCTGCCAATCGACTTGGTTAAATTTGGGATCAACAAACTCGCGATCGACAATCTGCCATGCCTGATCAATGACTGCTTTAGGACTCGCCTGTAGCTGAGCAAAGGCTCGCAGGGCCACAGCCGGAACGGCAATGAGCGCTAGAGCTGTAACGGCAAAGAGGGTTCGCGATTGAGGCGTGGCGTGCATACGATTGAAGCTGACATGCAGACGATTCAATAAAGTCATAGGGTCATCAAATCAGAGGAGTGTTGCCATAAATTCCAGTATGGAGGGTTTCAAAAAGAACCGCTCTTTTTTTCAATCTGTCTTCACGTCGTGAATACTAGTAGGAAGTAATGATTAACCGGTAGCTATGATTTTTTTGTAGAGCGCACTCTAGAAAGATTCGGACTTGAAACTATCAATGCCAATCATGAGCTTCAATTGTAGTAACTCTATGTGTCAGGCGTATGACAAGCGCTTTGCAATCTCCTGTGAATGGTTTCTTAAACTTAGACAAGCCTGCCGGACTGACTTCCCACGATTGTGTGGCACGCGTCAGACGGCTGCTGCACATGAAGCGAGTTGGGCATGGCGGCACGCTCGATCCAGCGGCAACGGGCGTATTGCCGATCGCTTTAGGCAAAGCCACCCGCCTCTTGCCCTACCTTCAGCATGACAAAGCCTATCGCGGCACTGTGCGGTTTGGCATCAGAACTGCCACTGACGACCTAGAAGGTGAAGTCTTAACGTCGAGTCCTGCCTCAGCACTTACCCTGGCCCAGGTTCAATCCTATTTGCCTAAATTCGTGGGGCAGATTCAACAAATTCCCCCCAGCTACAGCGCTATTCAGGTGGGGGGGCGGCGGCTGTACGAGTTAGCCCGTGCAGGAGAGGCCATCGAAGCTCCGATCCGATCCGTAGAGGTCTATAGTATTGAAGCGTTAGGCTGGCGATCGGGCGAATTTCCCGAACTCGACTTGGAAATTTCTTGTGGCACAGGAACCTACATCCGGGCGATCGCGCGCGATTTGGGAGATTGGGTCGAAACAGGGGGCACTTTAGCAGCCTTGACCCGCACCCGCAGCAATGGGTTTGTTCTAGAGAACAGCCTGACGCTGGAAGCGCTAGAAGCAGAAATTCAGGCTGAGCAGTTTGTGCCCATTTCACCGCAAGCCGCCTTGCACTGGAAGACGATCGCCTTACCGCAAGCCTTGGCCAAGCGTTGGCAGCAAGGACAGCGCATTGCCGGAGAAGAAATCTCACCCGCTTGGCCTTCAGATATTGCAGAGGGTCTGCCAGCTTTTTACCAGATACACCATGAGGATGGGCGTTTTTTGGGCATGGGAGAGGCGATCGCGACTCCGCTAGGACATCTGCTGGTTCCTAAGCTAGTGTGGGATTAAATTCCTGTGATAGTTTTTTGCAAGTGCCGCGCTTTCAAAAAATTACTGGGTTTTCTTTAGTGTTCTAACGCGTTCTCTTTATCACTTCCTCTTTATCACTTCCCATGCAGCTATCGCCCAAACCAGCCCAGCCCATCAATCGGGGTCTTGGCAGCTTACTGAGTGGTGCTACTTATCCACTCCGCGCCCTCAGCCTATTTGTCACCACACCCAAACTGCGCAGCTATATCCTGTTCCCAATTTTAATTAACTTAGTGGTGGGCATTACCCTCTATGCAGGGCTGCTGTTTGCGGGTCTGGAGGCGATCGACAGCATTATTGCCAACGTGCCGACTTGGACGGCCAGCTTTCCCCATTGGGCGATCGATCTGCCTGACTGGAAACTGACGGCTCCCGGTTGGCTCTCAGGCTGGCTCACGCATCTTCCTGCTTGGAACCTTCATTTGCCGCATCTCTCACTTCCTAATTTCTCACTCCCCCATCTCTCATTACCCCATCTCTCACTCCCAACCTGGCGACCGAGTCTGCCCGACTGGATCGCCTTCCTCCCTACTTGGGCGGCCATGTTCTTTATCTGGGTTTTGCGCTTGGTACTGACGATCGCCTTGCTGCTGTTGACGGGCTTCGTCTTCCTGCAATTTGGCGGTCTGCTGGGCGCACCCTGGTATGGCAAGCTTTCAGAAGAGTTAGAGCGGATGAAAACGGGCAAGGTGACGCTGGTGGAGGTGGGTTTGGCAGGCGATATCTCGCGCGCCATTTTCTATGAACTAAAAAAGCTGCTGTTGACCATTAGCGTGGGTATTCCGCTCTTGCTGCTCAACTTTTTCCCAGGCGTAGGCACAGCGATCGCCACCTTCACCGGGATTGCCTTTGCTGCCACGATCGTCTGCATGGATTTTATGGATGCAGCCGTCGAACGTCGCCGCCCTGGCTTTCGGGAAAAACTGGGAATTGTTTGGCGCAGTTTGCCCGCTAGCGGCTCCTTTGGACTAGTGTGCTTAGGCTTAGTCAGCATTCCGCTGATTAACCTGCTGGCAGTGCCGATATGTGTCGCCGCAGGGACGCTGTTTTTTTGCGATCGGGTTTTGCCTTGGTATGAACCCGATCAACCTCAGTAAGGAAGCTAGACATAACGTTAGCCAAGCCTAAAGTCCCTGATTCAAGCTCTGGGCTTAGTCTCTTTGGGGAATACCGCTGACCTTGAGCAAGTCACTCAGCGAGGCACAATAATTCGTTAGGCCAAAGCTTGCAGGACTGATAGGGTGCTGATACGTAAAGTGAGGGTCACTCAAGCAGAATCGATCCCACTCTGCCATTTGGATGCGAAAAAGCTTAATAAAAATATCTGCTAGTTGCAGCGACAGCGGAATCCGAAAGTAGATGCGCTCCTTCAGGTAAGCGCAAATTTCTTCAACCGTTTGGTTAACCGTCAGCGGCGGATTGCCCAATACTAATTCGCGCGGCTCATCGGGTTGCAGCGGATGATCGATCAGGTACAAAACCACCTGTGCAATGTCTTGAGCATGAAGGAAATGGAAACTGCCCTCTGCCTGAAAAAATCGAATCAGCTTCGATAG
Source organism: Oscillatoriophycideae cyanobacterium NC_groundwater_1537_Pr4_S-0.65um_50_18 (assembly GCA_016208305.1). Lineage (GTDB taxonomy): Bacteria > Cyanobacteriota > Cyanobacteriia > Elainellales > Elainellaceae > Drouetiella. The sequence goes on from JACQYI010000018.1 coordinate 10,159, forward strand.
TTTCACAACATCCTTGATTCCGGCTGAAATGTGAGAATAAGGTTTTTGGTCATCTCCCCCAAAAACCAGCGTTGGAAACAGCGTAATGATTTGAGGAGCGATCGCCAGTTTTCCCAGCTGCTCGTGACATTGATACTTTGACTTGATGTAGTCTGTGCCAATTTCACCTGCTTGCTTCAGAGGTTGGTTTTGGCGATCGAGAATGCTCGCCGTCGAAAAATAGATCACCTGCTTACAGAGAGTCGGATCGAGCAAGTTCAGCAAGCGAATCGTTTTGGTCACGTTTGTGTCGTAGGTTTCTTCTGCGCCTCCCCAAGCCGTAGCTGACAATACTGCACAGTCGATCGTCTTTAGCAACCTGCCGACCCGCTCTATCTCCCGGAGATCACCTTGAATCACGGTGACTCCAGGACGAGAATTGTAGTTAAATTTCAGCTTTGCCGGATCTCGCACCAAAAAAAACAGGTCATGGTCTGTTTTCTGAATCAGTAGATCGGCAAGATAGTGACCGATACAGCCACTGGCTCCTGTGATAAAAATTCTCTTAGGCATAGCAATTTCTTAGTCATGGCAATGATCAAGAAGGATACAAGACAACCTGTGGGACAGGCACAGCCCATCCCACAGAAAATCATGACAAGATTAAACAGGAATGAATCAAGCAATCACGAATCAGACGATTGCAGGCTACGCTGGAACCGCCATTTGATTGATTTGTTTAGCTGTCTCAAAGAAGAAAGCAACATTCTCTTCAGGAGTGTTGGGCAAAACGCCATGACCCAAGTTGAGGATATGTCCCCGATTGCCTGCCTTCTGAACGGTATCGAGAATGCGATCGCGAATAAATGGCTTCGAGCCAAACAGCACGCCTGGATCGAGGTTGCCTTGGACTTTCATTTGAGAGCCAAGACGGGCACGCGCATCAGCCATATCCACAGTCCAATCGACCGTGACAATATCCGCACCCGATCGCCCCATGCGCTCCAACACGCCAGCGCTGCCGCTCACTAGCAAAATCAGCGGTGTATCAGGATGGGTTTGGCGCACTTGCCGGAAAACGCGCTGCTGATAAGGCAATGCAAAGGTGTCATAGTCTTGGGGGCTGAGCTGACCTGCCCAAGAGTCAAACATCTGCACTACTTGTGCGCCGCAATCGATTTGATAGCGAATATAGGTCGCGATCGAGTCTGACAATTTCTCTAGAAGCTGGTGCAGAATCGTTGGATCAGAAAAAGCCATGTTTTTGATTACGGCATAATCCTTAGAGCCTTTACCCTCGACCGTGTAAGCAGCCAGCGTCCAGGGTGCGCCCACAAAGCCCAAGACCGTAGACTGATTGCCGACTTCTTGACGCAGCGATTGCAGAATGGTTTTGATGAAGGGCAGCGCCTCCTCTGGCTCCAATGGGCGCAGGGCGTCTACCTGTTCTTGAGAGCGAATCGGCGAGAAGATGATTGGCCCTTTGCCTTCTGCAATATCCATATCGATCCCCATACCGGGCAGCGGCGTGACGATATCAGAGAACAAAATCACGCCATCGGGCTGAAAGGCTTTCCAGGGTTGCAGAGACACCTCGATCGCCACCTCTGGAATTTCTGAGCGCTCTCGAAATGACGGATACTTCTCTCGCAGATCCCGGTATGCCTTCATATAGCGACCCGCCTGCCGCATCATCCAAACAGGAGGTCGATCGAGCGCTTCTCCACGCGCAGCTCTGAGCAATAAAGGAACCTGGTTTAATCCGGTCATTTTAACTCCGCCATTAGAATAAATCGTTTTTCTAAGCGCAACTCTTCAGCGCATTTGCTAGCTTACCATTCAGCGATCGCCCTCCTAGGGTAGAGAAGCGCTAAACCGTTACAAATATTCAGAATGAACAACCGATACCCCAGGGCAAAATCGATCGCATGGCTAAACCAGTCGCTCGACAAAGTCGGCTCAGCAAAGTTCACTTAACGAAGCTCACCGCTAATATCCGCTGATGATGTCCGCCAATTAGTCCGTTACTTTCCTTTACAATAACGAGGTGAATGTTAACCTAGCTGAGATGACCGCGTGAGTCTACCGCAACAACCCCTGGCTTTGTCCATAGCGCTGCCAACAGCTCCCCATGTTCGTGAAACAGGTCTGCTAGGGCTAGCAATCGCCTGTTTGATCATTACAGTCTGGGCAACGAGTTTGGCGCTGCTGATGGCCTGGACAACAGCTGAGCAACATTTATCTTGGACTATCCTGGCCGTGTTTTGGCAGGCTTTCCTCTACACGGGGCTTTTCATTACGGCTCATGACGCCATGCATCGAGCCGTTTTCCCTAGGCATCCCCAAATTAATCACTTTATTGGGGCCTTCGCACTGTTGATCTATGGCCTATTTTCCTACAAGTATTTGCTCAAAGCCCACTGGCAACACCATGATCATCCCGCTAGCCCTCTTGACCCAGACTTTCACGATGGCAAACACAAAAATGGTTTTGCCTGGTATTTCTATTTCGTCAAACGCTACTGGAGTTGGTGGCGTCTGCTGGGTTTAATTGTGGTCTATCACGCGATGCATCAGCTACTGCATGTTCCTGAGTACAACCTGCGCTGGTTTTGGGTAGTGCCTTCTCTGCTCAGCTCTGTACAGCTCTTTTACTTCGGCACCTTTGTGCCCCATCGTGAGCCTGCTACAGGCTACTGGAACAGCTTTCGCGCCCAAAGCACCTATCGCCCTTGGCTTTTGTCATTCTTAGCTTGTTATCATTTTGGATACCACTTAGAGCATCATGAGCAGCCTCATGTTCCCTGGTGGCGTCTCCCAGCGATCGCCCAACAAGGCAAAGCCCTTCAGTAACCCAAAGAAAATCTAGCAGCAGAAAATCCATTAGGGAGTAGATTATGCTCCCTACATGGAGTAAGCGTATGAAATAAACAAGTAGCGACCTTTGACCTACGGACTGACCAACCGTTGAAGGGTTTCTCGCAGTTCATTCAAGGTTTGCCCCTGAGCTCCCCCTGCCTCTTGAGTCTGCATTAGAGAGTTGACGATCGCTTCTGTCTTTTGCCGCAGTTGGCTCAAGCTGTCCTGTATCGGCTGTAGCGTCTCCTGATAGGCATTAACCTTGCCCCACAGTTCGGCTGCTGCTGCCACCTGCGTCTGAAGCTGCTGCTCCAGCTGCCGCAATTCTTCACGCCCAGAATCTTGCGCTGTTGATTGTTGGTTAACCCCACTCTGAAGCGACTCAATCTGAGAGCGTAGCTGCTGAATTTGTCCTTCCAGAGCCTGTAGCTCTTGAGCTTGCTGCTGTCGCACCTGCTCAACCTGCGCCAAGATGGGTTCTAGATCGACAGACTTAGGCTCACTTTCAACTGGATAACCTTGCCGCTTTGCCAGCACTGCCTGATGCTGCTTAATCACAGCCTCTCGCTCCTGAAGGTTGCGCCGCTGACCCACCAGCGTTTCGTTCAACATTTGATAGCGATCTTGTTCATCGGCCAGTTCGGTTTCGAGCCGCATCCGATCGTACTCGCTGGCCTGCTGAATCTGCTGATTTAACTCATCGATCGCTTCTTGCTGGAGCGTGAGTTCTTCTTCCTGGCTCTGGACAAACCGAGACATCTTTTCTAGATCTTTCTCCAGATCTTTTATTGCCCCTTGCAAGGCTTCCAGGGACATACTTTCTAGCCCTCCCAGATCAACCTTGCTAGATGCACCTGCCAATTGGGCAATCTGCTGCAATAGATCTTCTTGGCTTTGCAGTTTCACCGTCAGCGTTTTCGCATATTCCTGATTTAGACTCAAAGCTTCAGACTTGGCGCTTAGGTCAGCTTTAGCTTGTTCCAAAGCAGACTGCGCCTGATGCCAAGCATGCCAGCGATCGCGCATTTCCTGCGTTTTCCAATCCACTTCGCCTTGAATCTGCTGTGCAGAGGCTTGCTGCTGCTGCAAGTTTTGCCAGTGGTTATCTAGCAGGCTTTGCTGCTGGTTCACTAGCTCAAAGGCTGAGGTGATCTGCTCCTGAATTAGGTCTGTAGGGGATGCTGCCCCTGAGAGGCGATCGAGCAATTCTTGCAGATAGCGCGCCTGCTCAGCATCCAGACCCACTGACTGTTGCAGCTCAGCCTGGCGCTCTTCTAGCCGATTGGTTTCTCCGCGTAAATGTGCCCAAGCCCCTTGCAGTTCTTCTGTCTTGCGTTCAAACTCTTCACGGAGGCGTTCAACTTCTTGCCGAGCAGTGTCAATTTCCTGCCGTTGCTCCTCAAACTTTTCAACTTCGGCCTCTATCTGTTGCAGTTCTTCTTGTCGGGCTTCCATTTCCATTTCCCGACGGTTCAGCTCTTGGCTTTGGTAGGTCAGAGATTCCTTCCACTGCTCAATTTCTTCTTCCTGAGTTTTTGCTTTCTCCTGAAGCCGAGAGAAACCTTGCAAAATGCTGACCAACTGGCGACCTGCTTCAAAGTGGCGCTGTACCTGCTTACTGCCAGACAAATCCACCATGACCAAAACTCCCGTGCCATAGCTGTTGGCATCATCGGGAGCTGAAATCAGTTCCTCTCCAGGTACAGCACTCCAGGTTTGCTCTCCACGCTGACAGGCCAGCAACTTAAACTCTGGTTTGCCACCCCCCATGACTCCTCTTCGGTTTCTCTGTACTTCCGCTAAATACAGCACGCTGACAATCCCCTTCTGTGTCTAAGCTCAATCCAAAATCAGCTTTCCAGCTCTCAGGCTTTCCCGACTATTTTATTCATGAAAAAAATCGTGACGCAATAACGCTACTAGCCTACTCAATTTCTAGCGATCTGACTCTTAATCTACTTTTGTGCGACGTTCCTGGAGGTGCGATCGCGCTAAAGAACCTTGGCATTACGGAGTCAGGGAATATTTTGTTGTAAGGAAAAATGCCGCGCTTCCTTAATTTAGACCCTTTCTAAAAATGTCTCTGAGTAGCACTCGCCCCTTTGCCTCAAGAGCTAGAGAATTTGAACGGCAGTGGACAAAATATACTAATATTTCCAGTCAACTGTATCATTGATTCTTTAATCACAGAGGGTAATTGCAAAGAGTCAGGCCATAGAAGACTTACATCCTAAGGTTTAAGTCTTGCAGGCCAGTAGCTTGTAGCGTATTTTCAGAGTTCCCTAGAATTGCAGCGCTCCAACAACGCTGGCTCAAGATCCGCATAATTTCGCAGGATATTGCAGAACAGTAGTTTAACCCGCTTATTTTTACTGTTACAGCGGTAGCCGTTATTCTGAGGGCAGTGGGTACTAGAACTTAACAACCCCTTTTTCTTAACAACCCCTCTTTAAATAAAGAGGACAAGAAGCTTTGCACTCTCCCTTAAAAAACTATGGACAGGTTAATTCATTTGTGACCCTCAGCAGGACTAACAGCCAGTAGGGAAAACTCCTGAGAGAGGTACTAAGCCCAGAAGAAAGTTACAGGGGACAGAGAAAATGGGCAGAATGGACTCAGATGCAGTTTCTGGGAGCGTATTGGATCTGAATGCAGGGCAAGCTGAGCGAAATTGACATTCGCAGCATCTTACAGCTAATTGAGTTGGGCCAGCGCACGGGCGAACTGTTCGTGGAAGCACATGGCTCACCAACGGCAGGGGGCATCAGCGACCCTAGCGGATCGGCAACTCGCAATCGCAAAGCTTTGGCACAACCCTCTCAGTCTTGGTTTGTTTTCTTTCTCAATGGTCAAATTATTTACGCAGGCAGCAGCAGCAGCAATCTCTCGCGCCTACGAGATCATCTGCGCCGCTATCGAGTTCATAAGGCTCTCGACCAAACCTACGCCTCGGCGATCGCGACTTTGAATACCCCTGAATATGGCTATCTTTGGGCATTGCTAGAAAATCAGGTTTTGACGCCTGCCCAAGGCCGTGACGTCATTCAAAGCATGGTTTATGAAACACTATTTGACCTGCTGAGCCTGCACCAAGGTTCTTTTGTATTTGAGCTGGGTTCAGCACTTTCCCCCCAGCTAACCACGCTAGAAATTGCGCCTATGATGGCTCGCAGCATGAAGCAAGTTCAGGAGTGGAAGCAGTTTCATCCTCACATTCAGTCACCGGATCAATGTCCGGCGATCGCTGATGCCAATCATCTACGCGAAACCGTATCAGAAGCAACTTTTAAGATCTTGGAGCGCTGGGCAGATGGCAAAACTTCGCTACGGCAAATGGCACGCTATCTCAACCGCGATATTCTCACCGTAGCGCGTGCGGTCTATCCTCACGTTCGAGATGGCTCGGTGCAGTTGCTTAATCCACTGGCTGAGGGTGAGGCGCTTGCTCAAAAGCGGGAGATGCAAATTCATCAGGAGCGCGTGCCCCGGATTGTCTGTATTGATGATGGTTTAACGGTGCGTCAAGCGGTAGAAGATATTCTCAACCGTCATGGCTATGAGGTAACGGCGATTAGCAACCCTCTGAGAGCCTTGAGCTTGGTGTTTCAGCTTAAACCGGATTTGATCTTGTGTGACATTACCATGCCAGAACTGGATGGATATGAGCTATGTGCCATGCTGCGGCGATCGACCGCATTTCGGGGTACCCCCATCGTCATGCTTACGGGCAAGGATGGCTTTATCGATCGCGTCAAAGCTCGTATGGTCGGCGCAACAGACTATTTAACCAAGCCATTCGGTGAGGGAGAACTGCTCATGCTGGTCGAAAAATATGTGGGGATTGGCGATCTGAATCGCCCGAAGCCTGAAAAATTGCTGGCAGAAGCTTTGGAAGATGAGCTAGAAGTTGGAAGATAAGCCAGAAGTTGCAAGATAAGCTAAAACTGTGAAGCATGTGTGACGCTATGGACAGTCGTGAAGCGAGGCAGCAGCACGATGGCAGCTTGTCTTAGAATCAAAGATCAAGCAAAATCCAATGTTTTTTGGGAAAGGCCGCGCGGCTCTTCCCAGAAAATTGCAGGTTAATTCATTGCGATCCTTAACGATAAATGGGTTGATGGATGGCGCAACGGTTCAATATTCGCTGATAGGTGACAATTCGCTGAAAATCAAGGGTACGCTAGTCTTGGTAGGAAACAAATTTTGAACCATACCCTGACTAATCATCAATCTAGCTGCACAAGTCCAGTGAAAGAGATCCGCCCTGTGGCTGTTTGCACTATCATCTTTTGTACTGCCTTTCGCACCGCCGCCCTTCGCACCATCATTTCTAGCAAGTTCTTCCCGATTAAGTCGCATCTGGCAGGTAGAGCGTTATGAGTACGGTTTTAGTAGTGGAAGACAGCGTCACCCAACGGGAAATGATCACGGATCTGCTCAAGGGGAGTGGCCTGAGTGTTACGGTTGCCAGCGATGGCGTAGAAGCTTTAGAAAAAATCCAGGGACAGCAGCCTGATTTGGTCGTGCTGGATATTGTCATGCCCCGCATGAATGGCTATGAGGTTTGCCGTCGGCTCAAAGCTGATCCCAAAACCCAAAATGTGCCTGTTGTTATGTGCTCTTCTAAAGGCGAAGAGTTCGATCGCTATTGGGGCATGAAACAAGGCGCAGATGCCTATATTGCTAAGCCTTTTCAGCCTACTGAATTGGTGGGAACCGTCAAGCAATTGCTCAGAAGATAAACTTAACAAAACCAGTGTAAAAATTGAGTTAAATACAAGCCTTGCATCATAAAGTGTTATGGAATTCTATAACAGGGGTAGTTTAAGGGTGAAAGTATCGCAATAGTCCCCTTGCGTAGGTAGATTAGATTCATGATTGGGAATTCAGATTTTTTAACCGGAAGAGGACAAGATCAAGCCCCAGAGCTTCAGGAGCTAGAAAGCCCTGAGGGTGAGCTGCATCTCAAATTTTTTGTCGCTTCGGGAGATGAGTTTGCTCTGCCTGCGACCGGAATTAGAGAAGTAATTTCATCGCCTCCCGATCGCATTACCCCCATTCCCAATGTTTCTCCGCTGCTGTTGGGTACGCTAAATGTGCGAGGTCGCGTTATTTGGGTTGCAGATCTGGGTCAGTTTTTAGGAAGCCCGGTACTATTGAGTACCGATCGCCCAGAAATTTCTGTAATCGCCGTAGAAGATCAAGACACAATGTTAGGGCTGGCGATCGATCGGATTGTGGGAATGGACTGGCTGGATATTGAAGACATTCAAATTCCAACCAATGTCCCAGACGGCATGGCTCCTTTTTTGCGAGGAGAATGGACGCAAGGACGAGAAAGCGATCACTATCTTCGGCTTCTGGATCAGGTGGCAATTCTACGTTCAGCCCGCTGGGCCGCATAAGCACTCTAATACAGCTCAGACACAGCGCAAAAATACAGCTCGATTAGACAACTTGGATCATTGCATGGGCAGGAGAAACTAAATGGGATCAGTCACCGGATTCGCAAGTGAATATCAACAAGCCGAAAGAGCCTACATGCTTGGCAGCTACGAGGAAGCAGCGGCGATTATTGATCGGCTAGTCGAAGCACAGCCCAGCGATCCGAGCGTGCGATTGCTGCGAGGCCATATTTACTGCTACGGATTACAGCAATTTGATGTGGCCTGCGAGCAGTACCAATCTGTTCTGAGCTTGACCGACGATACTGAGTTTGTGAACTACGCTAACAATGGGCTGGCCTATGCCGACCAGTTTGTAACGGCTGAAAGTTTTGAGGAGCAGTCTGAATCTGAGCCGTTTTCAGCACAAGATTTTGCCGATCGCGGTGCCTCGCAGCAAAACTCCGCAGATCCCGGCTTTGCTAAGCAAAATTCAGCAGAAACGTTTACAGACCCTGATTTCTCAGACATTGATTCAGATTTCGTCAGTACTTTCGATGCTCAATCACCCTTCGATCAATCATCCAGCTCACCCTCAGGCCCATCGTCTCAAGCCGCAGATCTGGTTGATGATTTTGATTTTGCCGATCTGAGTCTCGACAGCACGAGCAACGCTGCATCTAACGCTTACTCAGACAATCCTTTTGGGGCACAAGATGAGTCTCCTTTCTCCAATCCTTTTGCCGAAACCGAATCTCCGTTTCCAGAATATGGTTCAAATGCCGACCAGCCTTTTACGATCGCTCAGTCTGTAACAGACATTCATTCCAGCGATGCGCCTTTCTCATTAGACGAGCTGGATGACTTTGACGATGTTAGCTTTCCGCCCCTGGAAGATTTAGACGCTCCCTACACGGAGCCGATAGAGCCGCAAGGAGGATTTAACCTACGCTCCTCTGAAGATGCAACGCTGTTTATGGGCGCAGAGGATTTAAACCCGGTCGATCGCTCTCCTGGTGGCTTCTCAGACAATGAGCAAACCTATGGTGCTCAATCACCCTATGGAGAAAATCTCTACGAGCAAGCTGACGATCGCACCTTTGTTTCAGGAGGCAACAGCTTTGATTTTGATGACCTGGAAGATCAGGGGTTTGCCACTGGGCAAGGTGCCGCGCGCAATAACGCCTCTGCGCCAGGTCACAGCAGCGTTGATTTTCTAGATGAATTTGATGAGTTTGATGACCTGGGCAGCCTACCTGATTTTGACTTGTCCGATAATTCTGTGGACTTTACCAGCCCCTCAATTGGCACTTCAGGCATGCACTCATCGGCAAGCGCATCCCTGACCACAAGCGCCGTTAACTTTGATTTCAGCGATAGCGGCAGTGATAATTCCGTCATCCGAGAAGATGAGGTCTTTCCGCTCTCAAACACCTCAGATCATCTGCCCTCTTTTGCAACCTCTGAAGGCAAAGCCGAAACGGATGCCAATGTAGAGCAAGGCTGGACAGCTCCTTTAGAAAATGCACCTCTAGCCACGAAAAAGTGGATTATTGCGGGGGCAACAGGGGTGGTTTCGGCGCTGGCAGCCGCAACAGTCTATTTCGGCTTTGCGACAACTGTGCCTCAGGAACGCAAAGAAGCCGTTTTACCTTACCTCACGCCTGCGGGTCTGTTGATGAGTGTGGCAGCCGGAGTGGCAGGGTTTGGCGTATCGGCAGGGTTAGGAAGCTTTTTGACAAAGCAAGTCCAGCAAACCGCAGCCGATTTGCAGCAGCAATTTGATGCGGTGTCGCAAGGAAACCTCAATGCCAGAGCTACCGTGCTTTCTGAGGATGAGTTTGGGCAGTTAGCTACAGGTTTTAACCAGATGGCGCGGGTTATTTTGACCACGACCAGCGAGGCTCAGCGTAAGGCAGAAGAGCAAGAGCAGGCGAAGGAAGACTTGCAGCGTCAGGTGATTCGCCTGCTGGATGATGTAGAAGGCGCAGCCAGAGGAGATTTGACCGTGCAGGCAGAGGTGACGGCCGATGTACTGGGAGCAGTGGCTGACTCCTTTAACCTCACGATTCAAAACCTGCGGGAAATTGTGCAGCAGGTGAAAATGGCGGCTCGTCAGGTGACGAAAAGCTCTACTGAGAATGAAATCTTTGCGCGATCGCTCTCTTCTGATGCGCTGCGTCAGGCTGAAGAGCTAGCTGTCACCCTCAACTCGGTACAGGTGATGACAGACTCGATTCAGCGGGTGGCCGAAAGTGCCCGCGAAGCAGAGGAAGTGGCAAGATCAGCATCGGCAACTGCGCTCAAGGGTGGTGAGGCCGTAGAACGGACAGTGTCAGGTATTTTGGAAATCCGAGAGACAGTGGCAGAAACGACCCGCAAGGTGAAGCGACTGGCCGAGTCTTCGCAGGAAATTTCTAAGATTGTCGCTCTGATTTCTCAAATTGCATCTCGAACCAACTTGCTGGCGTTGAACGCCAGTATTGAGGCGGCAAGAGCAGGTGAGGCAGGACGAGGCTTTGCCATCGTTGCTGACGAAGTGCGGCAGTTGGCCGATCGGGCTGCCAAAGCTTCTAAAGAAATCGAGCAAATCGTGCTGCAGATTCAGGGTGAAACGGGTTCGGTAATGACGGCTATGGAAGAAGGGACGCAGCAGGTAATTGAAGGGACGCGACTGGCAGAGCAAGCCAAGCGATCGCTAGAAGATATCATTCAGGTTTCTAACCGGATTGATGTACTGGTGCGTTCAATTACTGCTGACACCGTCGAGCAAACCGAAACCTCCCGTAACGTGGCGCAAGTCATGCAGTCAGTAGAACTTACCGCCCAAGAGACTTCTCAAGAAGCTCAGCGGGTGTCGGGTTCTCTGCAAAACCAGGTAGGCGTTGCCCGCGACCTGCTGGCTTCTGTAGAGCGGTTTAGAGTTGAGAAAGTTTGACAAAACCTTGAAGCGAGTGCTCAACTTTGGGAGCGATCGTTTTATCAAGCGCGCACCACCCTTAAATTTAGTTGGCTCATTCGTAGTTAGCTCATTCAGTCTAGTTGGGTAACTTTTAGCTAAGGGCGATCGCCCATCACCACACAGAGGAATCAAGGCTATGCTGTCGGAACAACAACAGCGGATCATGGGCTACTTCATTGAGGAGGCAAAAGACCACCTCAATACCCTTGAGCAAGGATTGTTGAATCTCCAAAGCACGATTGCCGATCCAGAAATGGTGAGTGAAGTCTTTCGAGCCGCCCACTCAGTCAAGGGGGGGGCTGCCATGCTGGGGCTGAGCAGTATTCAGCATACGGCTCACCGATTAGAAGACTATTTCAAAATCCTGAAAGAATGTCCGGTCAAAGTCGATCAGCGGCTGGAATCCCTCTTTCTGAGAGTGTTCGACACTCTGCAAGAGCTGGTAGATCAGCTCCAAGGGCCGTTTGGTTTGACAGAAGACCGCGCCCAAGAGGCAATGGCCGAGGTTGAGCCAGTGTTTGCTGAACTGGGACAACATCTGAGTCTGTTGGTAAATCAGTCTGGCAGCACGCTCCCAGAAGATGTGGAACTACCGATCGCTGTGCCTATCAAAGCTGCACCCGCTCAGCAAAAGTCGATCGCTCGAGAAGAAAGCGCGCTTCAGCTAATTTTTCAAAGCGATGTACCTGCCCAGTTGCGTGAGATGCTGCAATGGTTCAAACAATCAGATACGGCTGATAGTCGCCAGCATTTGCAGCGAATTTGTCGTAGTCTGTCGCAGCCCGGAGAGCAGCTTGATTTGCCCAACTGGTGTGCGCTACTGAGAAAGGCAGAACAGGCGATCGGTAATTCTGATAACACGTACCGCACCCTAGCGCCTGTCATCATCAAAGAAATTAAACAGGCTCAAGAACAGGTTTTGGCGGGTCATCACGCGGATATTGCAGCAGGGCAGGCGTTGCTGGAGCTGATGCCGCCAGAGGAAGAGCTGCAAGAGCAAGACATCACGGATACTGCGTTTGACGATTTGCTGGCAGCCGTGGATACTGCTGAGTCTGTTGGCGAATTGCCTGTGTTGGAGTCTTCGCCGCTGTTTGATCCAGAAGGGTTTGATGCAGAAGATTTTGGCTCCGAAGGGTTTGAAGATTTTGAAGACTTTGAAGCCTCTGATTTTGAACCTGCTCCATTTTCAACTCCAAACTCCTCTGAAACAGCCGATGCGACCGTCGATTTAACCAATAGTTGGTTTGATAACGAGTTAGCTCAGCAAGGGGTGAGTCCTGGAGATTCTCATCAAGAGATGGCTTCAGATGCCATGTTCGACGCTTTTGACTTGGGTCTAGAAGCAGTTCCTGAAGCCAGTGCCGAAACGAATCTTTTGGGGGAAGAGGATCATACAGGCCCTGAAATGGGTGCTGCCGAGCTTAACTCCTTGGCTGATTTGTTTGAAGGTGAGGTGCCTGAGTTAGGTTTCTCCTGGGAAGAGGAAACGGTGGATAGCGTCACAGATGGGTTTTCAGAGCCTTCAGCCATCGATGCCTCCAGCGATTTGTCTGATTTTCTGTTTGAGCAAGATTCAGATAGCACAGAAGAGTTGGTGCTAGAAGGGTTTGAAGAAGAAGACTTGTCAGGGTTGTTGAATAGTTCAGCGGCGTCCCTCAGGTTCTCAGAATCTTCCAGAACTGAGTCGAGCCATGAATCCCATGAAGCTGATAGTCTGTTTGATGCAATCGGAGAATCCAGTGAAGATTTGCAGTTCAGTCTTGACTCGCCTCAGACAGAAGATTTTGAAGATGCCTTGTTTGGATCTGCGACTGCTCAGGCGTTTGGCACAGAAAACGATCTGAACCCTCCAGCCTCCAGCCCCAGAAGCGTAGAAACCTTTGAAAATCTGGACGATCTGTTGTCCGGGTTAGAAATTGAAACTCCCACAACAGGTTTACCCGATAACGAAACAATTTCCGAGTTGGGCGAGCTAGATGCCATTTTTGGTGAGGCGCTGGCAGAGTCTGATTCGCTCTTTGAAGATGAACTAGGTTTTGAAGATGAACTGGGATTTGGAGATGTGCTGGGGCTAGAAAATTCCTCAGAGTTATCTCTAACTCAGGCGTCTAGTGTAGAGCTGGGAAGCAATCCTGAGCCAGTTGACCTACCCTGGGAACTGCCAGATCTGTCAGCCGATGTTTGGGAAGATTCTGCGACCCAGACGCTAACCGATCTCGATTTTCTAGAACAGCAGACAGAAGCAGGCTCAGCCCCCGAAGATTCTGAGATGGATCTCGACAGTTTCTTTATGAGCGAAAGCGCTAGCTCTACAGCAGAGGCGATCGCCCCTCCTGAAGAAAACGGAGCGGAGTTGTTTGATCTATCCGCAGCAGGCTTATCGGAATTTGAGGAAAGCTGGGCGAGTGAGCCTAATTTGACCTCATCTGAAACCTCATTTGAAAACAGTCTGGGGCTGGAGGAGTTAGACACCCTCAGTTTAGACAGCGCCGAGCTAGACAGCCTGGATACAATTTTCAGCTCAGGTTCAGAATCTTTGTCAGAACACCCTGCTGAGCCCTCCCCAGATGAAGTTGATCAGGAGTCTTTACCCTTCGACTTTAATTTTGGAGAGAGTGAGCTAGAGCAGAGTGCTTTCAACAGCCATGCGCCTGAATCTGCGCTTGAATCTGAATCAGCAAACTTTCTCTTAGTAGAACAAAGCGAACTGCCAGAGGAGGGGTTTGATGTTGATTTGGCGGGAGAAGTTGAGCTATCCGAGCCTATTTTCGCAGCGTTAGAGGACGACTTTGATTGGACAGGATCTTCGGCGGCAGAAGCGCTCGATGCGGTAGACCCAATTCTAGAACCCTCCAATGCTTCAGACTCAGTGGCGCAACAGGACGACTTCGATCCCTTTTCCTTGATAGATCCTGAAGTTTCCATTCAAGAAGACTTCCAGGGCATTAGACCTTCTGAAGACGAAATAGCGGAACTTGAGGACGGCTTGACGGAGGCGATCGCGCCAGAAGAGCAGGATGAGTTTGGCGATTTAGAAGCCATGCTGGGCGAAAACTTTCCTGAGGAGGGGATCGCAGATACCTATGATTCCGCAGAGGATTCCGCAGAGTCTGAAATAGATGACTTTGCCGATCTAGAAGCCATGCTGGGCGATAGTGCCTCTGATGCGGCGACGGGCGCAGTCACAGGAGCAATGGCTCCCGATGCGACAGAAGATGACTTTGCCGACTTAGAAGCCATGCTGGGCGAAGATCAAGCTGACGTTTCAGCCACGATCGCCCAGCCGCAAACCGAGCTATCTCAGACCGAAGACGAATTTGGTGATCTGGAAGAACTTCTAGAGGATGTCAAGCAAAAATTGGGAGGTTCTTCGTCTCAGCGCGGTGCCCGTCAAACTTCGACCCCCGCCAACCGTCGCACTAACCGCCGCAATGTCCTTAATGATCAAACGATGCGGGTTTCGGTCAAGCATCTCGACAACCTCAACAACCTTGTCGGGGAAATGGTGGTCAACCGGAATAGCCTAGAGCAGGCTCAAGAGCGACTGCGCCAGTTTTTGGATAACTTGCTGTATCAGGTACAGCAGCTTAGTGATGTAGGGCAGCGAATGCGCGACTTGTATGAGCGATCGCTCTTAGAAAGCTCTCTCTTGTCAAACCGCCGCAGCTATCATCTTTCTCCCCAAAGCAGCTTCGCCCCGGCGCAGTCAAATCACGCGACAGGAGCCAGCTTTGATGCGCTTGAGATGGATCGTTTCACGGGTTTCCATACGCTGTCGCAGGAAATGATTGAGCTGATCGTCCGCGTGCGGGAGTCTGCCTCTGACATCGACTTTGTGGTAGAAGAGAGCGATCAGGTGACGCGGAATTTCCGCCAGATCACGACTCAGTTGCAGGAGGGCTTGACCCGCTCTCGCATGGTGCCCTTTGCCCAAACAGCCGACCGCTTGCCCAGAGGCGTGCGTGACAACTCCCTCAAATACGGCAAGCAGTCGGAGTTGCACATCGAAGGTCGCGATACGCTGATTGACAAAATGATTGTTGAGCAGCTTTATGATCCGATGACACATCTGGTGAATAACGCTGTCGCTCATGGTATTGAAACTCCGGCTGTGCGAGTGGCCGCAGGCAAACCGCCCACGGGCAAGATCACCATCCGAGCGTTTCACCAGGGTAACCAAACCATTATTTCTGTGAGCGACGATGGCGGCGGCATTGACCCAGACTATGTCAAGTCCAAGGCTGTCGCGAGAGGGCTGATCACCGCAGCCGAAGCGAAAGAAATGACTCGGTTGGATATGTACGATTTGCTCTTTCACCACGGCTTTAGCACCGCTGATCAAGTCGATGATTTGCGCGGGCGAGGCGTCGGGTTAGATGTGGTGCGGAGCAACCTCAATGAAATTCGCGGGGTCATCAGTATCGATTCCGTCATTGGCAAAGGCACGACGTTTACCATTCGACTACCGCTGACATTGAGCATTTCAAAAGCGTTGTGCTGCATCAGCAATCGGGCAAGGGTTGCCTTTCCGATGGATGGGGTAGAGGACATGCTGGATGTGCCCAAAGAGCGGATTCAAATCGATGAGGAAGGAAAGACCAGCATCTACTGGCGCGATGCCCTGCTGCCGTTTCAGCCACTCTCGACGCTCTTGGGCTATAACCGCATTCTCGGACGCGGCAGCGTCTATGGAGGCAACCAGGAAGACGATATTGTCTCGATCGTTGTGCTGCGTAGCGCGGGCAATTACTTAGCGCTCCAGGTCGATCAGGTCTTGGGCGAACAGGAAATTGTAATTAAACAGCTTGAAGGCCCCATTCCTAAGCCTGTAGGTGTTGCTGGGGCAACGGTGTTAGGGGATGGCCGGATTATGCCGATCGCCGATGTCTTAGAACTCATTGATCTCTCGGAAGGCCGCATCCGTAGAGAGGCAGGCAGCTCACTCTGGGATAAGAGCGATGAGCTACCGCCAGAACCCGCTGACCTGAAGACAGAGCCAACCGTGCTGATTGTGGATGACTCGATTACAGTACGTGAGCTACTCTCTATGACCTTCAACAAGGTAGGCTACCGGGTTGAGCAAGCCCGTGACGGACAGGAAGCTTGGGAGAAGCTACGGTCAGGGCTGCCCTGCGATCTCGTCTTTTGCGACATTGAAATGCCGCGTATGGATGGGTTAGAGCTATTGTCCCGCATCCAGAAAGATCCGACGCTGGCTCATTTACCGATCGCCATGCTGACTTCTAGAGGAGCCGATCGCCACCGCCAGATGGCGGTTCAATTGGGTGCCAAGGGCTATTTCACGAAGCCGTACCTAGAAGAAGGACTGCTGGATGCTGCTCAGCGCATGCTGAAGGGTGAAGTACTGGTCAACACTAACGTTTAGCGTTGCTATAGCTAGAGTGGCAAGTGTTAGAACGGGGACGTTTTTATAGGCACGCTCCGCGCACCCACAATAAATGTCCCAAAGTAATGGTTGCGGCTTTGTGCAGACGCTTCGGTAGCTCTAGACAAGCGTCCAAACACAGGCATTTCTAAAATCTGTCCCACAGGCAGCCTTAGGGGCGATCGCCTCGTCTATGGTGGAAATAATCGAGCTGATCAGCCTGTCTATGAATTCAACCCTTCGCCGCAATCCTGTTGTTCTAATTCACGGAATCGATGATACCAGCGCTATTTTTGAGAGGGTGACTCCTGCTTTAGAAAACCTGGGCTGGTCAGTTCATGGGATTGATTTGGTACCTAACAATGGCGATGTCGGACTCGATCGCTTGGCTCAGCAGGTAGCCCATTATATTGATCAGACCTTTGCACCTGACCAAGCCATCGATCTGGTGGGGTATAGCATGGGTGGCATTGTCAGTCGCTACTACATCCAGCGACTGGGCGGATTGCGGCGCGTACAACGGTTGGTCACTCTGGCTTCGCCCCATTACGGCACTTGGTCAGCGCTGTTGCGTCCCAATTTGGGAGCCAGCCAGATGCGAGTCAACAGTGAATTTCTCAATGATCTCAACCGCGATGTCTGGCAGCTTGAGCGGCTTAACTTCACCTCCATTTGGACTCCCTTCGATTCGATGATTGTGCCAGCCAATAGCTCTGAAATGTCAGTTGGCAAAAACCGTCAGATCTGGGTAGGCGGCCATGTCTGGATGGTGAGGGATGCAAAAAGTCTATCGGCGATCGCCGAAGCGCTTGCAGAACCTTTGAGGATTCCTCAACCCTGCTAAGGCGCATGAGCCTTACATTCGAGCACGAATCGCTACGTAACCATATCTATTGCTAGGTAGCCACTACTGGTTAGACATTTTCGCGAGCGCACCCATAAAAGTGTTCAAACAACTGCATACCTCAGGAACAACACCTGGCTAGACGCGTCATAGCGTCTTAGTTCACAGCGCCCCAATAACTTTTTTCCTAGCGTTTCTTTTTTCCTGGCGTTTCTTTGCAGCAATTTTGAGCAGAAGATTTATAGCTCCATCTTGTGGCTCTATTCGGCCTACACACATCTGGCTTACCCAATCGTGGTAGATTCGGAGCGACACAAAAAGCCCGACAGTCTCCTATCGGGCGAACAAACTGCTTAGGTATCAGATAACCCTTACGATAGCGATCGTGTCTCCACAATACTATCCCCCTAAAGGGGGATATTTTGGCACGCTTGGTTTAACTTGAGGCAACTCAAAACAGAGCTGAACATTACCAGGCCGCTCTGCCTACGCAAATGTCAAGATAGAGTTGGCCTCTAGACACCGCCCGTATGAGCTATTGCCTGAATCCCGTTTGCCAGAAGCCTCGTAATCCAGAGGATGCGAAGTTCTGTCAAAACTGCGGGGCAAAGCTGTGGGTAGGCGATCGCTACCAAGCCTTAGATTTAATTGGGCAAGGGGGATTTGGCAGAACTTTTCTGGCAACCGATCGGCAGGGACAGCCAAGCGATCGCTGCGTCATTAAACAGCTCTTGCCGCGCAGCTTAAACTTGACTGCTCCTAACACCCCCAAAGTGAGCGATTTGTTTGAGCGAGAAGTGGCTCAACTCTCCGAATTAGGGCAACATCCGCAGATTCCGAAGCTGCTGGATCACCTAAAATGGGACGATGCACTCTACCTGATTCAGCAATACATAGAGGGGCTGAACCTAGAGCAGGTTTTAGAGAAAGAGGACACCTGGAACGAGGCTCAAATCTGGGATCTATTGGCAGATCTGCTGCCCGTTCTGCAATTTGTCCATAGCCGCCAGGTGATTCACCGAGACATTAAGCCCGAAAACATTGTCCGTCCGCGATCGGGCGGCAAGCTGGTACTAGTCGATTTTGGCGCATCGAAATACACAGATAAAACGCCTGCCCGTACCGGAACCCTCATTGGCAGCGCTGGATACGTCGCACCCGAACAGGCAATGGGAAAAGCGGTCTTTGCCAGCGACCTCTACAGCTTAGGAGTGACCTGCGTTCACCTGCTGACGGGAATGCACCCTTTTGATCTCTATTCCGTCAGTCAGGATGCTTGGGTGTGGCAGCAGTATTTGACGCAAGCGGTCACGAGCCGTCTGCGAAAAGTGATGGATAAGCTGCTGCAAAGAGGCATTAATCAGCGCTATCAAACCGCCTCTGAGGTGCTGCAAGATTTACCTGCCGCCCATCAAAGCCGTCCGGCAAAGAGCGGCAGTCTGCCAGCCTCGTCCTGGATTTGCGATCGCACCTTAACCGGACATGAAGGCGAAGTGACGGCCTTGAGCATCAGCCCCAGCGGCCGCACATTAGCCAGCGGCAGCAGTGACAAAACTATCCGGTTGTGGCGGCTAGATTCAGGAGAGCTTCTACACACCTTTGGGGGGCGATCGCTTTGGCCTAACCCTTGGTCAAACACAGGGCACCAAGACCGCATTAGCGCCCTGACCTTTAGCCGCAACGGTCGTATTTTGATTAGCGGCAGCAGTGACGGCAGCATTAAGCTGTGGGATCTGGCAAATCTGTCCTTAATTAGCACCCTGCCAGGGCATGGTTGGGAGATTTCAGCGATCGCTCTTGATCCCCAGGGCTATTTACTGGCCAGCGGCAGTGGCGATGGGCTAATTCAGCTCTGGGAGCCAGAAACCGATGAACTGATTGCCAACCTTTCGGAGCATCAAGATCGGATTAGTGCTCTGCTGATTCATCCCCAAAAGCAGATCATGATTAGCGGTAGCTATGACAAAACCATTCGGCTATGGGATCTGAGTCGGGATCAGGTCATCCAAACTTTGAAAGGGCATGTCGATCGCGTTAGCGCTCTGGCCATGACGGCAGATGGCTCAATGTTAGTCAGCGCAGGCTGGGACAGAACCCTGAAGCTGTGGGATTCTCAGCACTGGGAGCAAGTGCGGGTGATTTCGGCTCATCGCGATCGCATCAACTGTCTAGCCATGCACCCTACAAACCAACTATTTGCCAGCGGTAGTGAAGACAGCAGCATCAAAATCTGGGAATTGGCCTCTGGCAGCCGCATTGCCCTTTTGCAGCACTCTTGGGGAGTGAATGCGATCGCCTTTAGCCCCGATGGCAGACGGCTAGTGAGTGGCAGTGCCGATGAGACGATCAAAATTTGGCGGCGTACTTAAGTAGCTCACGCTGTAACTTAAACAATTCGCAATTTAAATGTAAAGTTTACGTAGGAATTTTATGAAGCCGCGACCGGAAGCTTGTACTTTCACGTAACACACGTTTACAGTTTGAGTCAGGTGTTTCAGCAATTGCCCGAGTTTTTACTGCTATCGCTCTGATACCAACTCTTAAGAATAGAAACGACAGAGGTTTGCCGAAAACACTTGCACCTAGAGGGTTTCGCGATCCAAAATCGCAAATCTAAAGTCTGAAGGGGTATCACCTGAGTCAGCCAGAAGTTCAAAGGGTCATTCATGCCAAGGCAGTCGCATCTATCCGAGATTACCTACACGCCAGAAAGCCAACTCCGTCGTCCTGGGCGCCTGTTTCGAGCTATGGGGCGTGATTTGTTAGCTTCACGAGAGCTAGCTTGGAGGCTTTTCGTTCGAGACATTAATACGCAGTATCGTCAGTCGCTATTAGGCATTTTTTGGGCGTTTGTTCCCCCGATTGCTGCTGCCGTGGGGCTTACCTTAGCCAGCAGTGCCAAAGTTTTGAATGTCGGGGCAACTGACCTTCCCTATCCGGCTTACATTGTGTTTAGTATGGCGCTGTGGCAAACCTTCACTGAATCAGTGACAGGGCCGATTCAAGCCGTAACGGCTGCAAAACCAATGCTGGCCAAGATCAACTTTCCGCGTGAAGCCATCATCCTGTCGCAGCTAGGGCAGGTCGGTTTTAACTTCGGCATCAAGCTGATTTTGATTATTGGACTGTTTCTCTGGTTCAAAATCCCCATCACTTGGGCGGTGATGTTGGCTCCCGTAGCGCTGCTGCACTTAATCGCTCTAGGGACTGCGGTGGGGCTGGTATTGGCTCCGCTGGGTGCGCTCTATGAAGATGTGACGCGGGGTTTAACTTTGGCTATGGGCGTTTGGCTGTTTTTTACGCCCGTCATTTACCCTTTGCCCAAGGAAGGTAACTTTGCCCAAATCGTTCGTTTAAACCCAGTCACGCCTCTCCTATCGGCTGTGCGGGAATTGGCGACCACGGGCCAGATTGCCGACCCCCAGAGCTTTTGGCTGGCGAGTTTGATCGCAGGTGTAGGGCTGCTCTTGGCTTGGCTGGTCTATCGGGTCGCAATGCCTTTTGTGATTGAACGGATGAGTTCCTGATGAAAAATATGAATACCAACGGCTCCCCTAGCCTGAAGTCGCTTTCGGAAAGCGATACCAATGATGATGTTGTGCTTTCGGTGCAGGGGGTATCCAAAAAGTTCTGTCGTAGCTTGAAGCGATCGCTCTTCTACGGCATTCAAGACATTGGCTCAGAGCTGACGGGTAAGCGCCAATCTAGTGACACCCTGCGTCCGAATGAATTTTGGGCGCTCAAGGATGTCAATTTAAAACTGCGGCGTGGTGAAGGTTTGGGGCTAATTGGGGTGAATGGCAGCGGCAAAACTACCCTATTGCGCATCATTAGCGGCCTGATTAAACCCGATTCAGGTAGCGTGCGCGTGCGGGGCAGGGTGGCACCCTTGATCGCTTTGGGGGCAGGGTTTAGCCCGGTGCTGACAGGGCGTGAAAATATTTACGCCAATATGTCGATTTTGGGACTCTCAACTCAAGAGATCGAAGATCGGTTTGAAGAAGTGGTGGATTTTGCTGAAATTGGGGATGCGATCGATGCTCCCGTACAAACCTACAGTTCTGGGATGGGGGCAAGGCTGGGGTTTGCTTGCGCTATCCATACCGATCCAGAAATCCTGCTAATTGATGAAGTGCTAGCTGTCGGAGACATTCAGTTTCTAGGCAAATGCCATCGGCGGCTGCATGCGTTGCGCAAACAAGGGACGGCCTTTGTGCTGGTTTCACACAATCCTCAAGCTATTTTGTCGATGTGCCAAGATGCCATCTACCTGCATAAAGGCAAGGGAATAGCCGTAGGCGATGCCGAAACCGTAATGTCTCAGTATGAGTCTGACTTGTTTTATGGGAATGTCAGCAAAACGGCAGGCGTAATGCAGTTTCCCAAACGATCTCGATCGGAATCGCTGGGTCTAGATCTGGTCAGGCTCTGTTTCCAAAATCCTGCGGGTCAGCCGCTAGAAATCCTGACCACGGGCGAGCCTGTGCAGATTAACATCCAGTTTTTTGTCCATGAAGCGATCGCCACGCTCAATCTACGCATCTCTCTGATGAAAGAAGGGCAAACGGTAGTTTATCTGGGTGGCTCCAACGACAAACAGATGTTTCAGGTGTCTCCAGGCCATCATGAACTTCAGGTCGATCTACCCCAGATGGGTTTGGCTCCTGGCACTTACACCATGCGGGTAGACATGCGAAAAGATGCGCTGTTTATTCTAGATATCTGTGAGTCTTTTCACTTTACGGTTCAGTCTAATGGCAGCATGAGTAAGTCTATCTACTATCAGCCGCGCACTTGGAAGCTGCGATCGGTAGAGAGCCAAGAAACTGCCATCAGGAGTTAAGCATGTCTTTGGAAACGCTCAGCATCAAAGCTCAGTCGATCGAGAAATCGGCAAGTATGCCAAGAACGCTGTGGCTGTGCGGCACATTGCAGGTCGCTGTGCTGGCAATTTTATGGAGTTTGGGGCTGCCTCAGCCGGAATTGATTCTGTCGGCTCTGTTGTCAATGCTGGTGATTTTAGCGATCGCCATCCAGCTCGAAAGCTACTACAGAACGCAGTCGAACGTGGCTAATCTTCTGCAACTAACCCATCGGCTGATCCATCGGCAAGACGAACAGATCACCCGTCAACAAGACGAACAGATCTTAGCGTTGCTCCAGCAAAATTCTGCTCAAAGGCGGCAAGACTATCGACAAATTGAGTCTCTGTTTTCAGTTTTTGCGCTGCTCAAACTCAGTCATCCCTTGCCTTCGATGCGCGAGTGGGCCATTTCGCCCGATATGGCAGCTTTAATCATTGCCTTGGTGCATGAGCGTAAACCCAAGCGGGTTGTCGAAGTTAGCAGCGGCATTTCAACGCTGATGGTTGCCTACTGCTTGCAGCAAATTGGCGAGGGCAGCGTCGTTTCTCTAGAGCACGAGGCGCAATTTGCGGACGCTTCCAGAGAGCAAGTTGGGCGTCACGGTCTGCAAAACATTGCCAAAGTCATTCACGCGCCCCTGGTGCCTGTGACGATCGCGGATCAGACCTGGCAATGGTATGACATTGCGCCGCACCAGGCTATTTTGCACCCGATCGATCTGCTGATTATTGATGGGCCACCCGGAGATTTGCAGCATCAGTCTCGCTATCCTGCTCTGCCACAGTTATTTGATGCCCTGAGTGCCGATGCAATGGTTGTGCTAGATGATGGCGATCGCGCCGATGAACAGGCGATCGTTGCTCGCTGGCAGCAGGAATTTCCGGGAATACAGGTGCAGCGCATCGCCAATGAGAAGGGAGCTTTTGTCCTGCATGTGAGGAAAGTATCGTAATGTCATCCACCTTGCCTTCCCCTGCACCCCCCACCCTGAGCGTGGCTCTGGCCGTATACAACAGCGATCGCTACCTGCCTGCCTGTCTAGACAGTATTTTGGCGCAAACCTTTACAGACTTTGAGTTTCTGATTATTGACGACGGCTCGACGGATCGCGCCCTGCAAATTTTGCAGCAGTATGCGGCTCAAGATCAGCGAATTAAGCTAATCAGCCGAGAAAATCGCGGCATTGCCAAAACCCGCAACGAGCTGCTGGCGATGGCAACCGGAGAGTTTGTTGCGGTCATGGATGGAGATGATGTAGCCATGCCCGATCGCTTTGCCCGTCAGATAGAGTTTTTGCGCACCCACGGAGAAGTCGTCTGTGTGGGCAGTGCCGTCAACTGGATCGATCCGCAGGGGCGCTATCTGGGGCATTGCCCAATGCCAGAGTCGGATGAGGAGATTCAGCGGCTGATGCTGGGCGGCATTTCTCTGCTGCATCATCCCTGCACGATGGCTAGACGCGAGGCGCTGCTGCGGGCGGGCGGCTATGACGAGTCAATGATTGCCTCTGTTGATCTAGACCTGTGGCTGCGGCTGGGAGAGCTAGGTCAGCTAGCAAACCTGCCTGAGGTGCTGCTTCACTATCGGCTGCATCCACGATCGATCACCAACGCCCAGCAGCAGCGCCAAACCGACGATGCCCGTCAGTCTTGTGAGCGAGCCTGGAAACGGCGCGGCATTCAGGGGCAGTTCATTCGCCAGCCTGCTGACCACCTGCACCAAGCCGACTTTTGGCTCCGATGCGGCTGGCTTGGCTTTAATGACGGCTTGCGCGACGTGGCGCGGCGATGTGGCCTACGGGCGATCGCCACCCAGCCAGGGCTGCTCGAAGCCTGGAAACTGCTGGTCTGTGCTTTGATCAAACCTCTGCCTGACAAAACGCTGCGTCAGCCAACGCTATGAAACCACCTGCCATCTCCGTTTTAATGCCTGTATACAATGGCGATCGCTACCTAACAGAAGCGGTAGAAAGCGTCTTGGCACAGACGTTTACAGACTTTGAGTTCCTGATCATTGACGATGGCTCGACAGATCGATCGCTGCAAATTTTGCAGCAGTATGCCGCCCAAGACGATCGGATTCGGCTAATCAGCCGAGAAAATCGCGGGCTAATTGCCACTCTAAATCAGATGCTGGAGCTAGCACAGGGCGAATTTTTGGCGCGAATGGATGCCGATGACATTGCCGTAGGCGATCGGTTTGCAGCCCAGCTTGAGTTTCTGCGGCAGCACCCTGACTATGTTTGCGTGGGCGGGGCCTTTGCCCTCATGGATGCCCAAGGCCGCACGGTATTGCCGCTAGAAATGCCCGAAACCAATGACGAAATTCAGCAGGCTATTCTCTCTGGGCGCACCATTATTAACCATCCTTGCGCCATGATTCGCCGTCAGGCTTTAGAGGCGATCGGCGGCTATGATACGGCTATGGTGACTGTGGAAGATCTGGATATGCTGCTGCGGCTAGGGGAGGTCGGAAAGTTGGCCAATCTCAAGCAGATGGTGCTGAAATACCGCTTTCACATGGAGTCTGTTAGCGCTAAACGCAGCGAATTTCAGCATCAGATGGCGCAAGAAGCCTGCCGTCGGGCATGGCAGCGACGGGGCATTACCGGAGAGTTTGCCGCAGAAATGCCCTGGTATCGCCCAGGACGCGATCGTCCCTCACGCCAATCTTTCTTTCATCGCTATGGTTGGTGGGCGTTTAACAACGGCTGGCGCAGTACGGCAGCCAGCTCGGCACTCCGAGCGATTGCCCTACAGCCCATCACCCCCGAAAGCTGGAAACTCCTTGCCTGTGCCCTGATTAAACCTATTCCTTAATTGATATTGCTTCTGATCCGGTTTCGGTCTATTTTCGATCTGTTCCCGACTTCTGACTCCAACCTCTGATCTGTAATCCCCCGATTAGCCTCATGAGTGTTCCCAGCGTTTCTGTTCTCATGCCCGTTTACAACGCCGAAGCCTATGTGGCTGAAGCGATTGAGAGTATCCTGCGCCAAAGCTTTACTGACTTTGAGTTCTTGATTGTCAACGATGGCTCTACTGATAGCTCATTGGCTATCCTAGAGCGCTATGCCGCACAAGATGCCCGAATTCGGTTGATCAGCCGCGCCAACACGGGTTATGTGGCAGCGCTGAACGAAATGGTACAGCTTGCCCAAGGTGAGTTTTTAGCCCGCATGGATGCCGATGACGTTGCCATGAGCGATCGCTTTAAGCTTCAAGTCATGCGGTTGCGGCAAGAGCCAGATCTGGTTTGTCTGGGGGGTGCGCATGGCATGATCGACGAGAAAGGGCGCTGGCTCACCTGTCTGGCCATGCCTGAGGAAAATGAGGAGATTCAAAACCTGGCGCTGAAAGGACATACCCCGATTAACCACCCCTGCGTGATGATGCGGCGATCGGCAGTGCTTCAGGTGGGAGCCTATGACACGCATCTCAACCCTTGCGAAGATTTGGACTTGTGGCTCAGGTTGGGCGAGGTCGGCAAACTGGCGAACTTAAAAGAAATGGTGCTGAAATATCGGCTCCACTCCAACTCGGTGAGTGAAAAGCAGGGTGAGTTACAGAACCAAAAAGCGCGCGAAGCCTGTCAGCGGGCTTGGCAACGGCGAAAAATGAACGGCACCTTTGAGGCTTCAGAGCTATGGCGACCGGGACGCGATCGCCCTTCTCGCTACAGGTTTATGCTGCGGTATGGCTGGTGGGCGTTTAACAGTGGGCAGCGGCAGACAGCCATGCTGTATGGATATAGAGCTATTCAGGCACTTCCTTGGCAGGGGGAGGGGTGGCGGCTGTTGGCCAGTGCAGCCTTGAAGCCCATTGAAGTAGGCGAACGATGAGGAGATCGGCAACGTCTGTTCAATCTCAGTCAGAGGAACGACTCATGGTGCATTTTGACCGACCCCCCGTACTTGTGAGCATTTTAATGCCCCTGTACAACGCAGAACCGTTTGTTGCAGCAGCGCTGACTTCTATTTTGCAGGAGCGCAGCCTGCCGTTAGAAGTCATCATCATCAATGATGGCTCCACGGATGACTCGCTCAGTCGAGTCCGCAAAATTCGAGACGATCGCGTTCGAGTGGTGGACAATGTTGGGACGGGCATTGCGGCAGCGCTAAACGCAGGTTTGGCCATAGCCAGAGGACAAATTATCGCCCGTTGCGATGCAGATGATCTCTATCCTCACCAGCGACTGAGCCGCCAGATTGATTGGCTTTTGCACCATCCAGAATATGGAGCCGTCTGCGGCGGCTATGCAGCGATCGATCCCAAGGGCCATCCCATCATTCGGCTAGACTGCGGCGGTGAGTCCGAAGATATTACAGAAGAACTGCGCCAGGGGACGACGCGCACCCATCTATGTACCTTCGCCATCCGAGCTGAAGTGCTGCGATCGCTAGGCGGCTTTCGAGACTATTTTTGCACCGGAGAAGACGTTGATTTTCAACTACGTTTAGGCGAAATCGCTCAAGTTTGGTATATCCCAGAAGTGCAGTACCACTATCGGCTGCATGGGTCTTCTATCACCCATACCCAAAGCTCGGCCGAGCGAGAATTTTTTAATGCGATCGCCCGCGAGTTTCAAAAACAGCGCTATACCTACGGCGAAGACGATATTCAGCGCGGCTGTCCGCCCGTGCCACCCAAGAAAAATGACAAGCCCCTCACCGCAGACCTGCATATTCAAAGCTTTTTGCTGAGCCAAGCCTGGAGAGAATATCACTGTGGACAGCTCCTCAAGGCTGTCGGTACAGGCGTGCGATCGCTATTGACCAAACCCAGTAACTGGAGCATCTGGCGGAGTTTGCTGGCGCTGTTGCTCAAAACCGTGGGCGGTAGCGGTGGATTAATGGGTAAGGTGCTGCGCCCCTGATTTGTGTCTAGCGGTTAAAATTCATAGCTGCGGCTCTACAACATGAAAAGCAGGGACACAATTCGCCACCATGACAGATTCTAATCAGGCTGAAGCAGCCCTATCGCGGACACCGCTCTATCCCCTACATCTAGAACTCAAGGCTCGCATGGTTCCCTTTTCCGGCTGGGAAATGCCCGTGCAGTATAGCAGCATCAGCCAAGAACACCAGGCTGTGCGCCAGCAGTCGGGGCTATTTGATATTTCCCATATGGGTAAGTTTGTGCTGAGCGGCGCAGATTTAATTGCTCAGCTGCAAAACCTAGTGCCCTCTGATCTCAGCACATTGCAGCCTGGAGAAGCACAATATACAGTATTGCTCAATTCAGAAGCGGGAATTGTTGATGATCTGATTATTTACTATCAGGGAGAATCGGCGGGAGAACAGAAAATTACCACGATCGTTAATGCAGCTACTACTGAAAAAGACAAGAGCTGGATATTATCTCATCTCAATCCTTCACAGATAAAGTTCCAAGATCTTTCCCTTAGCAAAGCCCTGATTGCGGTGCAGGGGGCAACGGCAGTGCAGTCCCTTCAAGCCTTTGTCCAGGAAGACCTGGCTGCCGTCAAACGATTTGGTCATTTGGAAGGGACGGTGCTGGGTCAGCCCGGATTTCTGGCACGGACTGGCTATACCGGGGAAGATGGCTTTGAGGTCATGGTAGATCCCGAAGTGGCCGCCTCTCTCTGGCGATCGCTCCTGCAAGCGGGAGCTGTACCCTGCGGTTTAGGCGCACGCGACACGCTGCGGCTAGAAGCGGCTATGGCGCTTTATGGGCAAGACATTAACGATGCTACAACGCCGCTAGAGGCCGGATTGGGCTGGCTGGTGCATCTCGATCGCAAAGGCGAATTTATCGGGCGATCGCGATTGGAACAACAGAAGCAAGCAGGAGTCGATCGCCGTTTGGTTGGGCTGCAAATGGCAGGGCGCAACATTGCCCGCCATGATTACCCGGTGTTGCACAATGGCGAACCCGTGGGAATTGTCACCAGCGGCACGCTATCGCAAACGCTGGGCTACCCGATCGCTCTGGCCTATGTGCCTACTGCGCTGGCAAAGCTGGGTCAAGGGCTAGAAGTTGAGATTCGCGGCAAGGGCTATCCAGCAACGGTAGTAAAGCGACCTTTCTACAAAAGCCCCCATTTCTAAGCGCGCTTAGTCATCAGGACGGGGACATTATTGAGGGCGCGCGGAGCGCGCCTTCAATAATCACCTTCAAAAGTGTCGTAAGCCCGACGATTACGCTATAAATCTCCGAAGCGTCCCTACCAGCGATCAAACCTCTAGCCCAGCAGGCGTCTTAAGGCAGGAATACGCGAAAACACTCCATAATCCAGCAGTAAGACCGTCACCAGCGACAAGCCCACCAGCGGAAAAGCAAGACCCGAAATGGCGACGATCGCTAACGGTATTCTCCATTGCTGCACATGCTCCGGCAAAGGCGGCGCACCCAGGCGATCGGCAGGACGGCGCTTCCACCAGAGCACGACTCCGCTGACGCACAGCAGCAGAATCACCAAACAGGCAAAAAGCATTAAGAGCTGGTTCGCCAGTCCAAAATATTTGCCCATATGAATGGCAATGCCTAGCTCAACGGCTTTGGGCACCAGGCCATACTGCTGCCAGCGTACATCGGCCAGCACTGCGCCGCTGTATTGGTCAATATGCAACGTGGCTTCCTGTGCAGGGTTATCGGGAAACGCTGACACCGTGTACACGCCCGTTTCGCCGCCAGGCAAGGTGACATTGAACCCCGGCACAACGCCTTTAGTCTGTGCCAAAGCTATAACAGAATTCAAAGTGACGGGCGCAGCTTCAGCATGGCCTGAGGCGCTATGTCCTGCGCTGTGGTCATGGGACTGACTCGGCATCTGGCTCGGCTTTTGGCTCAGAGGCAGGGGCATTTGCTCGACCGCCCAGGGCACATTTTGCCCATTCTGATTCAGCGATCCGGTTAGCTGCGTAGATTGGGGCACATCATTCCACATTTGCGCCGGAAACTGGTTCCAGACTTGAGCAAAAGTTTCGCCCCAGAAGCCCGTCCAGGGTAAGCCCGTCAAGATTAAAAACCCAATGAGCAGCCCTCCATACAGGCCAGGAACCGCATGTAAATCGCGCCAAAAAATTCGCCTGTTACGGTTGCCCAAGCGCGGCAGCAGCGTCCCCCAAACCGATAAACCTTTGCGTGGCAGCCAGAGATAAAGCCCTGTAATCAACAGCACCAATCCCCAACAGGCAGCTAGCTCAATCAAATAATCGCCCACTTTGCCGATCATCAGTTCGCCATGAAGCTTGCGGGCAATGCTTTGAAGATTCTGGTTTTCGTCGCGATCGCCCAATACTTTACCTGTGTAGGGATTAACGAATACCATTAAGGTGCGATCGCCCGCTTTAATCTCCACTTCGGTGCTGCGGTTGGCCGCGACGCTAGGGATAATTTTTGAGATCGCTGCGTCTGGATAGAGAGCTTTGGCGGCATCGACCTGTTGGGTATAGGGCAAAACCGCACCCCCAGGCTGGACAAACATGAGATTGCGATACATGGCGGCATCTAACTGTGGCTTAAACAGGTAAATTATCCCCGTGAGCGCCAGCATTAGCATAAAGGGAATGACAAACAGCCCTGCATAAAAATGCCATCGCCAAACCGTGCGATAGAAGCGATTGGACGGAGACTCTACGCTAGGGCGATCGGTGGTGATGTTCGCGGTAGACATGCGCTGCGGAGATATAAGGACTTAAAGGACTAGACTGCGGCTCTGTCATGGCTCGTGAACCCTGACTGAATCGACGGTTAAATCCTGTTCGATTTATCTCCAAAGATCAAAAGACGACCTGTAAAACATTGCCGCTTTGTTACAAAGCCGTTTTAGCTTAAGTCACGCCGTCGGGCTGGCTTAAGGGCAAAGTAAACCAAAAAGTCGTGCCCTCGCCCAGCTTGCTCTGCACATCAATCTCGCCGCCATGCGCCTGAACAATTTGCCGACAAAGATATAGCCCTAGCCCCAATCCCACCGATTTGGGCTTTTGGTCGCCTCGGAAGTAAGGATCAAACAGCCGATCGCGCTGGTTCGGGTGAATGCCCACTCCATTGTCAGTCACGGTGCAGCGCAGCCAGTCGCCGTCCGGCTGGGCATCTAGCGTCAAAATTAGACCGGGCGGATTGTGTTTCAGAGCATTGGCAATCAGGTTTTGATAGACGCGAGACACCTGAAGAGCGTCGGCAGAAATGAGCGGCAGATCGGCAAAGATGCGGTTATCTAACGTCGCCCGCTCTCTGTCTAGAATAGGCTGGAGGTCAGCGATCGTCCCATTCACTACCTGTTGCAGCGAAGTCGGCTGGCGCTGCACTGATATTCCCCAAATTTCAGCCGCGTGAGTATCAATCAAAGAATTGATCAGCTCAAGCTGATGCTGATTGCTGTTGATCATCCGTTCTAGAACTCTACGGGACAGCTTTAGGTCATCCCCAGGCTGAGTTTTGATCGTGTTGAGCACCAGCGAAGTGCCAATTACCGGGTTGCGCAAGTCATGAGAAACCGCATGGAGAAAGAGATTAAGCTGGCGGCGCAGCTCAGCCTCCAGCGTTTCTAGCTGCTCATTTTTCTGCTCTAGCCCCCAAGAGTACTGCTCAAGCTGGTGGTGAGATTGCTTAAGCTGCTGCCGCATATGGTTAAAGGCATGGCTCAAGGTGCCTAGCTCATCGGGCGATCGAATCAACACCTGCCGATCCCAGTCGCCTTGAGCCAGAGCCTCAGCAGCATGGCTGAGCTGACGGATCGATCGCGTGATCCAGCGGTTAATGCTGGTGCCAATGGCGATCGCCACCCCTAGAGCCAGCAGACATAGCAGCCCTGTATTGCGGGTGTTTTGATTAATTTGCGCCATGAAATCTTCTTGGGGCACCACCACCACCACTAGCCAATTTAGCCCTTGAAACTCAGCGCGCAGTGAGCCGGGAAAGGGGAAAATTTTAACAAAATGGCGATCGCCCTCTAGCCACAGATCGGGAACCTGGCGACCGTTGGTGCTGTTGATGCTGCCAAAATTGCCGAAGGTCTTTTGCAAATGCAGCGCCGTTGCCCGCGTTAGCGGATCTTCGCTTTGCAGAACGTTGAGATCGCGGCTGTCGGCCTGACAAAGGCTTTGATTGTTAGAAGAGCCAATTAATTGGGCGATCGGGTTACCCTGCCCATCGCGCGCTATTTCGCCGTTTGCATCTTTGCCGTTGGGCTGCAAGATGAACACCTGCCCTGTTTTGCCCACTTTCAGCCGACGCAAAAACTCGCTCACACCCGACAAGCTCAGCGTCGCATCGGCAACGCCAATCAGCTCACCTTGCGGGTTAAAAATGGGGCGATCGACTGAGATAATCCAATCGTTGTAGGGCAAGAGCAGATAGGGATCAAGCCAGACAACCTTTCCGGTTTGAGCCGCTTTTTGATACCAGGGACGACTCTGCGGCTTGTAGTCGGGAATGGTGTCTAAAAAGTCACCCCGTTTACCCCAAGGATTCACCTGCCAAATCCGAGTAATGTCATCTCTGCTGCGATCTCGAAGGGTCGTTTCTAAATTACCGCTAGGGTTGTAGCCCAGATCGATATAGTTGCCTGTTTCACTCGCGAGGGCAATGTAGGTCAGCTTGCTCGGAGGCGGTTTGGGACAAGAAGCCGGATCAGACTGACGCGCTTCTCCATAGCGAATGCTGTCTTGGAGATTGTTAAACTGCCAAAATTGGCTTTGAAAATGGCGCTCTAGCGTCGGAATATCTTCTAGATCTAGAAAGCCCAGACGGACGGCATCGGCATTGATTTGGGTAACGAGTTGGGGCGTTTTTAGATAGTCTCCCAGCTTTTGCACGACCCGATCGCCCACTTGCTGCTCTAGCTGCCCAACCAAATCTCGCACGGCATTTTGCCCGTTGAGATAAGACAAATAGCCCGTCAGCCCCACCACAAAGACAATGAGCAACACGAAAGGAACAATCAGAACGGCTCGCAGGGGAACTTTTCTGAAAAGCTTTGCTATCCAATGAGTAGACGAGAACTGGAGCAAGTTGCCCATCGTGTAGTGATTGATCTTGTAGCAGTATTTGAGTTTACGGCTGATAGCGATCAGAAAAGGTGATCTAGATCTTGAATAACCCGTAAAAGGGCTTGGTCGATCGCCGCATCGGATGAAACATCCTCAGCCAGGATAGCGGCAACTTGCGTCACCTCAACCCACCGCCAATCGCTATATTCTTCAGGGATGAGCACAATTGCCCCCTGCTCTGCCTCAGTCAATTCCAGTTGGTAGGTTAGGTTAAGGCTATGGAGTCCATGATGTTGAGGGGGCTGATGGCGCGTCGCGAAACAAGTCGAATAGGCACCCACATAACGCAGGCGATCGGCAGTCAAATCCTGCAAATTAGCTTCCTCGGAAGCTTTGCGCAGGGCGGCTTCGGTCGGAGCCTCTCCCGCCATCATTCGGCCTCCAATCAGCCACCAGGAAGCTCGCGGCGGGCGCTGGCGCTGGGTGAGCAGCACCCGATTTTGATAGGTTAATACCAGGTCTACACAGGTAATCACGAGATGATCTAAGGCCATGCCGTAGGCATCTGCCATCATGCGATCGCCTGCTGCAACAGGATTTATGCGACCCTTTTCCTGAAAGTGTAAAACCATATTGAATTCATATTCCTCAGGAAAAAATTTATAGCCAGATTAATGTACCCTCAAAACATCATCCTGTGCCTGCACATCTCCCGACAGAGCATAAAATGAGCTTTACCAGGCGTGTGATCTTTTTAGTCCAAGGCGCAGTGCGCTTTGCCCAAAATAAACCCCGAATTAACGGGTCATGATCCCTTCAACCCCCCATTTCCGATATGCGTCCTCGGCAAAGTTTGGTTGAACAGTTCTCGACGTTTCTCCAATTTGATGGCGATCGCTTTCGCAATTGGGCCACGGATGGACGGCTGCGGCGAAGTATGGAGCAGCGGCTGGAAAAAGCGCAGCGGCAAGAGCCAGAGAACTTCTGGGCGCTCTATTGGCATAAGCTCTGGCGAGCAGAACCCGATCGCTTGGGTCAATTGGCGCAGGCTCACCTGACAGCCTATGTGCAAGAGCCTTGCTACTGGGTTGCCCAAAAGACGGCAAACAGCTTTGCTAGCTCGCAGTTTACGCTGGCGGACTGCTTTCAGATGGCGATTGCCCAAGCCGATCGCGTGCTCAGAGGCTTTGACGCGCAGCAAGGTTTCAATTTCAAAAGCTATGCCAGCGCCACGCTCAACAGCCTGATTCGCGAGAATCTACGGCAGCGGCAGGCTGTTGATATCTGCACAGACTGGGCGCTTCTGCGTAAGATCAGCCAAAAGCGCCTCACAGAAGCCTTGCGCAGTGCCGGAGCCTCAGAATCTGCGATCGCCACCTCTATCCTGGCCTGGACAGGGTTTAAATTGATCTATGTGCCGCAGCAAACGACCGGAACCCGCAAGCTGTCTAAGCCTGAGCGAGACACCTGGGAAGCGATCGCCCGCTATTACAACTCTGCTAATAGCGAAGCTGGCAGCGACAATGCTGAGCAATCGCAGCGAACGGCCACGCCTGAAACCGTCGAGAAATGGCTAGCGACCTGTGCCAAAGCTGCGCGAGCCTACCTCTATCCCAACGTGATTTCTATCAACCGACCCAAGCCAGGGCAGGAGTCGGGGGAATTTTTGGATGATCTGTCAGAAACCTCTAAAACAGAGTCTCTGCTGACCGAACTGATTGCCGCCGAAGAGGCAGAGACACGCAAAGCATGGCGATCGCAGCTTGGAGAAGTGTTGGAATCTGCCATTCGTCAGCTTGAGCCAACCCTTCAGGAGCTAGTTGCCCTTTACTATGCGGGAGATCTGACGCAGCAGCAAATTGCCGATCGCTTGCAGATGAAGCAATACACGATTTCGCGGCGGCTGACTAAAGTCCGAGAATCGCTGCTCAAGGCGCTGGCCATCTGGGGAGAAGAAACCCTGCATATTGTGCCGACTTCAGACCTACTCAAGGCTACGAGCGCAGCACTCGAAGAATGGCTGGTCGGGCGCTATGGCAAAAGCTAGAAATCGCAGGACATCTCTCCCCTTCATTTGAAAAATGGTTTGTTTGAAACAAAGAGACGCTTTTCTCGAACAAACCAGATCTTGAACAAAACAAGATCTCGAAAACACCTCCGATAGAGAATTGCAGCAAAAGGTTTGAGGACAGGAATTATGAGCTACGGTTCGGGGGTTTTTGAGTCAACACAAGTCTGGTTAGAAATAGACGAGCCGAGCCGGACAGCAGCATGGCAGAGCAGTCGAGCCTTGGGCAATGCCGCTAGCCAATGGAACGGATACCTGAATCGGCTCTGTGTACAGGCCGTTCAAAGCTGGCTACAGGAAGACTATGGCGCTTCAGCAGCGGTACCCAATGCAGCGGCCTTGCCTAGCTTTTGGGAACTGGTGAATGGTACGGCGACCGCCTTGGCTGGACGACGGCTGATCCTGATTCCCTCTGAAGCGATCGATGCAGACGAGCTGCGTGTACCGCAAGAATGGGTCGATATTCCGAATTGGCTGGGCGATTATTACCTGGCTGTGCAGGTGAATGAAGACGAGGGCTGGGTCAGACTCAACGGTTTCGCCACCCATCGGCAGCTCAAGCAGCAGGGGCATTATGACTGGCGCGATCGCACCTACAGTTTGGCCGACTCCGAGCTAATCGCAGATTTTGGGGTGCTGTGGGTGTCGCAGCAGTTGGCACCCCAGGAAGTCACTCGTGTCACCGTGCCCGATTTGGCGGCTCTGCCGATCGCCCAAGCCAAAAATTTAATCGAGCGACTCAGTCACCCCAGCTTGATTAATCCGCGTTTGGCGATTCCATTTGCGACTTGGGGAGCGCTGGTGGGGCATGGTGGCTGGCGGCAAAGACTGGCAGAGCGGCGGCAGGGTTTACCCGAACAGCGATCGCTGCTGCAATGGTTGCAATCGGGCATTTCCGATCTGGCACAGCAGGCGGGTTGGGGACAGGTGGCGTTTCAGCCCAGCGCAGCCGGGGCAAGAGGCGATCAGCTGGACGCAGACGCAGGCGGCATTGCCCTGTCTCGGCGGCTGGAGATTGCAGAGCAGCCCTATGAGCTACTGATCACGCCAGCCGATGGCGCAGGCAGGGTTTGGCGGTTCACCTTGCGGAGTCTGGTCACGGGCGGCAGCATTCCGGCGGGGTTCGTGCTGCGGCTGCTGACGGAAGATTTACAGTCTTTTGAAGGCAATGAGGACAGAGCAGAAGCTGCGATCGATTCGCTGTTTATTGAGGTTGCCCTAGAGCCGGACGAAGGCGTTGTTTGGGAAATAGAGCCAACGCCTGAGGGATACGATCGCGAGATCTTGAACCTTGCAGGACTGCCATAGCCAAGACTCCCATCATCGCACTGCCATAGAATAGAAGTAGCGTCACAGCCAGCGCGATCCTGATGTGTTAAATCCTATGCTCGAAGCCATCCAACTCCAACTCTATCAACTTGGGCATTTTGCCGATGCTTTGGTTGCCAACCAACTGACGCATCTCACCCCGGTTAGCGTGGGCATCATCTTTCTGGCAGGGCTGCTCACCAGCCTTACGCCCTGTATGCTCTCTATGCTGCCCATCACGATCGGCTATATCGGCGGCTATGAGGCCAAGACTCGGATTCAGGCGGCGGCACAATCGACTTGGTTTGCCTTGGGGTTAGCGACCACCTTGGCGGCTTTGGGGATTTTGGCAGCGATCGCGGGCAAAATTTACGGTCAGGTGGGCATTGGCTTGCCGATCGTAGTTAGCATCATCGCTATTTTGATGGGGCTTAATCTACTGGATGCGCTCCCTATTCAGCTTCCCAACTGGGGCGGCATGGATTGGATTTCTAAAGACCTGCCAGAAGGCGTGCGATCGTATCTGATTGGGCTAACCTTTGGGCTGGTGGCTTCTCCCTGTAGCACTCCCGTTTTGGCAACGTTGCTGGCCTGGACTGCGACTACTCAAGATCCGTTTCTGGGGGGAGTCTTGCTGATTTCCTATACGGCAGGCTATGTCGCCCCGTTAATTTTGGCAGGCACCTTTACGGCTTCTGTGAAAAAGCTTCTAGAACTACGCCGCTGGTCAAGCTGGATTACGCCAGCTAGCGGCGCATTGCTGGTGGGGTTTGGCGTATTCACCCTGCTGTTCCGACTCTTCCCCTCCGGCACAGTCTGAGGCGGATCACTCTCTTTGGGCGAATCCATTCGTGATGTTGGTAGCGATCGGCTCCTAAGTCTGAGTCCCTTCTAGCCAAGCTATTAGCTCCGATCGCTCTGTGAAGTCCAGCAAGACTTCGCTCAGGGCTTCCAGTTGGGGAATCTTCAGCGCCTGAATCTGGGCTTGAAGAGAAGGATCGATCGCCCCTAATCGACGATTCAACAGCCGCAGGACGATCGCTACTTCTCCCTCCTGGCGGCCTTCCTGGCGGCCTTCCTGGCGACCTTCCTGGCGGCCTTCCTGCAAGATTTCTTGATAAACGCTAGATTCCCGCATGAGTCCCTCCTGAAGGAATTGCTTGATAAAACGGGGGCTGAACCGTAACCCGGCTAGCATCTGGCTACAGGTGAGGGTTTCTTGTCGCTCCTCGGCTGATTCTATTCTACTCACGGCCTCCGCTACCTGAGTCAGGATTTGTTCGGGCGATCGCGTTGTGGTTAGGGTTGCGAGTAGCATCCTTAGATCCCCCCTAACCCCCCTTAAAAAAGGGGGAACCGGAATCTTGAAAAAGGGGGCTTCAGCACTCAAAGTCCCCCTTAAAAAAGGGGGATTTAGGGGGATCCCAAACGTTTCGCTACCCACAGTAGGGCTTGATTAAACGCGATCGCCTGACCCTTCACCGAAGTTAACCCAGAAATGACGCAGTACGCTTGTGCTGTGTCGAGGTTTCCCCTATAGTATCCGATACTGGTTTTTCCGTTCCGGGAGTCCAGTGTATTCAAGCTTAAGGTGAGGACGCTGATTAGGGAAGTTACCAGCAACCCTAACCAGCTAACCCCGCTCTCTGATGTAGGCAGAGGGCAGGGCTTTGATGATTTTAGATCGAAAGGTCAAGAGTCGGATGCCTTGCTAATGCAAACAAGTGATTGGGACTACTCTCACCTTGAGCTTTTCTTCTCGAATGTCTCTTCTTAACCTGCATTAGCAAAGGAATAATCATGACTACAGAATTCAATGAATTGCTGCCTGTTTCGTCTGAAGACAAAGCGCAGATCTGGATCATCGGCAGTCGCGAACAGATAACGCATCTGATGAATGAGTTTTACGTGCGCAATATTGCCAGCGATCGCCTTTTATTCACGCCCATCATTCCCTGTCCGTTTGCTAACGGTAAATATATGACGATGCTAGAGCGGTAACGATCGCGGTTACAGTTGCAGCGTTAATTGCGATCGCGCTAGCGGTTGCGGTTAACGTTGCAGCAGTCGTTGAGTAGGTAATGTTAGGACGCATTACAGATTATTCTGCTTCCATAAAGCCTTTGACTAAAGCGACGACAGGCTTGACGGCAGGATGATCGATCGCCTCTTCTAGTGCAGTGGTACCGCCTTCTTTGAGGGCGTTGATAATTCGGGCTTTGAGGGTGGGATTCTTTTCGATCGATTCGATCGCCTTGGCGCTGATCAGGGCTTGACCTGTGGGTGTGGTGCGATCGTAGGTCTGGTCGAGATGATTCAGCAGCTCTTGGATGTCTTGGGCAGCTTGAGCTAGGTTTTGGCTGTTATTGATTTGGGTACCAATCTTGTCGCCCATAATTTTATCGCCGCCAATTTTGTCTCCCCCAATCTTGTCGCCGCCAATTTTGTCTCCTGCAATCCGATCGCCGTACCAGTTATAGTTCTTGTCGTTACTCATGTCGTTACTCAGAGAGTCAGGTGAAATATACTGCGTTGTGGAAGTGCCATTTTCGTGATGAACGGTAACGGAGTAGCCTTGACGCATTGCATCAGCGTATTTGCCCCGATCACCCTGAGCTAACTGACTCAAGTCGTATTCTGGCAGCATTTCGTCATCGGGTTCGGCGTTGCTTGTTTCCGAGTAGGGTGGAGTAAGGCGATCGTCAGCTTGGGTCATAGAACTTTTCTCAATATAGCGTTACGCGATGTACAACTTTCCTATCAAAGTCCCCCTTTTGAAGGGGGATTTAGGGGGATCTGCCCAGGTCAACCTTGAAAACCGATCCCCCAAACCCCCTTCAAAAGGGGGCTTCAGGATGGTTGTACATCGCGTGCGTTCTTCTATTTCTGAATGGATAACGTCGGCAAGCGTAATGGCATTGGCATCTAGAAAGACAGTGGTGGCTTCTTCAAATCGGACACCGTGTTTTTTGAAGTTGCGATCGCCTTTCTCTTCATCCCACTCAAATTGCATCTGATGCTACCCAGTTTTATCGCGCCCGATTTTGTCATTGCCGACTTTATCGTTCCCGACTTTGTCGCCGTGGATGACATCGCCGTAATAGTGGTATTCAAATCGTTCTGCCTCACCGCGATCGCCCATGCGTCTCTGCTGCCGATCTACGATCGATTCGTAGCCGTCTAGGAGCTGGCGCAGATCGACTCGGAGTTTGAGTTTGCCGATCGTGACGGTGCGATCGCCCATTTCTTCGAGTCCCAAAAGCTCTTGGTAGTCGAGGGGCGGGTGGTCGGGATGACCGGGGACGGGTACCCATTCGCTGATGTCGGGGTTGGCGAAGGAGCGGTGAATTTTTTGGAAGGTGTCGCGGATGAGGAAGAGAAACGATCGCCTTGTTGATTCGCGTCCGCTGATGGAGATGAAGATCTTTTTGTCTTCGGGGTCGGCTTTGATGCGGGCGATGTTGCAGGTTTCGCTGCCTTCGGTGTGAGCCAGCATGACGCCGCTGCGCCAGTAGGTATCTTGGTGAATTTTGTCGTGGGTGAGGACGATGAAACGGGAAATGATGCTTTCGGGCAGGATGCGGTAGTGGTACTGGAAGTCTAGGGTGTCGCCTTCGAGTGCGGTATCGGCGGGTTCTTCTTTGGGCAGGAGTCCGGGAATGAGGTAGGTGTTAGCGCCAAGGGGGAAGCAGAGCTGAAATTCTTGCATCAGCTCAGTGAGGTAGCTGTGGCGGTTGGACGGATAGCGATCGCTATCGAGAACGCGGCTGAGATCGACGGGGGTGAGGATGCCTTTGGTGACGGTCTTCAAGGTTTCGTCGCTGAGCAGGGCATAAATGCCTTGCGTTACCCAGTCGGGTTTGAGGACGTTGGTGTTTTGCAGGATGGGGTGTTCGCGGAAGTTGAGCACTAGCCCCAGGTTGTGCAACAGCCCGATGAGCTGCTGCTGATCGGCTTCGGAGTCGATCGCTTGCGCTTCGCAGATGCAGGCGTATTTGGAGTAGCTGATGCAGTCTTGGTCGAGGGCTTCGAGGTGCTGTTTGACTTCAAACCAGGAGAGGGGCAGCAGGTTGTAGACTTCGCGGAGTTGGGCGATCTCTTGGGTGATGGCGCTGCGGAGTGCGTCGATGCCGTCGTTGGTTTCGCAGGAGGTTTCCAGGATGGCTTTGATGTTGGGATATTTGTCGCGCAGAGCCTTGCGGTTGATGTCGAGGGGCTGTTCGTCTTTTTTGTTGCCGACGATGATAACGGGAGACTGATCGCCAAAGCTTTCGATTAGCTTGAGCCAGTATTCGATGCGGTTTTGGTCTTCGCTGATGCGGCAGTCGCAAACGAGCAGATAGAGGCTGCGTTTGGTGAGGAAAAACTGATGGGTGGCATGGTAGATTTCTTGACCGCCAAAATCCCAGACGTTGAGGCGGATGTCTTTACTGTTGACCTGGATGTTCCAGGTTTTAACGCTGAGTCCATCGGTTTGGGGTTGGAGAGGATTGTAGCGATCGTGCAGCAGTCGCTCGATCAGGGAGGTTTTGCCGACGCTGCCTTGACCGACCAGAAGGAGTTTAGCTTCGTTGAGGGGACGGACTTTGCCGCTGCGGAGTTGGCGGCAGTAGTTGAAGATGTCTTCTACAGAACCGGGATCTTCTTCTAAGTTGGGTGAACCTAAGATCTCTGGAGAAATGGGTAGCGGATTGCGGCGTAAATCTAGTTTTTTCAGGTTAGGTAAGTGTTCTAGGCAATCAGGGAGTAAGTTGATTTGGTTACTTTCAAGGTCAAGTTCTTCTAGATTGGAGAGTTGAGCGATTGACTCTGGAATGGCGCTGATTTGGTTGCTAGAGAGATCAAGCTCCGTCAGATTAGTCAGTTGGGCGATCGACTTGGGGATAACTGTGATTTGGTTGCCAGAAAGGGAAAGCCCCGTCAGATTGGTCAGTTGGGCGATCGACTTGGGGATAACTGTGACTTGGTTGTCCCAGAGGTAAAGCCCCGTCAAATTGGTTAATTGGGCGATCGACTCTGGGATAACTGTGATTTGGTTGCTCCCGATGTCAAGTACCATCAGGTTTGTCAGTTGGGCGATCGAGTCTGGGATGGCGGTGATTTGGTTGCCAGAGAGGGAAAACCTGGTCAGACTGGTCAGTTGGGCGATCGAGTCTGGGATAGCTGGGATTTGGTTGCTATAAAGGTAAAGCTCCGTCAAATTGGTTAATTGGGCGATCGAGTCTGGGATGGCTGGGATTCGGTTAAAAGAGAGGTTAAGGTCCGTTAGATTGGTCAGTTGGGCGATCGAATCTAGGATAGCGGTGATTTGGTTGCCAGAGAGGTTGAGCTTCGTCAGATTGGTCAGTTGGGCGATCGAGTCTGGGACGGCTGGGATTTGGTTAAAAAAGAGGTTAAGCACCGTCAGATTAGTCAGTTGGGCGATCTCTGAAGGTAGATCTGTCAGCCCTTTGCC
Organism: Oscillatoriophycideae cyanobacterium NC_groundwater_1537_Pr4_S-0.65um_50_18; assembly: GCA_016208305.1. Lineage (GTDB taxonomy): Bacteria > Cyanobacteriota > Cyanobacteriia > Elainellales > Elainellaceae > Drouetiella. The sequence goes on from JACQYI010000018.1 coordinate 51,227, forward strand.
AGAAAGATCTAGCTCTGTCCAGCCCTCATCCGCAGCGCGATCGATCAGCTCCAGCAATTCCTCACGGGTCATGGGGTGTCTCTTGAGTGGTGCTTTTATTTTGGCAAAGCTTTTGGGGATGTGCTTTAAGTTCAAAGTATCGCGCATGAGCCTCAGACGATCGGGGAGTCACACAGCTCAAAGCATTAATTGAATATCAAAATATTAGGGTGATAGGCGTTTCAGACCTCCGAGGTTTTCAAAACCTCGGAGGTCTTGGGGTGCTGAAACCGCAATTGGGCAACCCAACTTCACTCTGTTCTCACCGATCGCCTTTGGGGAATCCTACAGAAAACCCATTTGGAGCCTCTCACCATGTCCTACCCAGAGATCAAAGCCACCCTCTCCGACGCAGAACTGCAAGAAATCAAGCAGGCGATCGCCACCATTCAGCAAAATTTGCCCTTCCTGATTACCCTCAGCGCCGATGAGCGCAAGCGCCTCTACAAAATGGGCGACAAACGCCTCGCCTTTGTACAAAACAGCCTCAACGCTGCCCAAAGCAACCGCAACATTCTACCCGCCAGCTTCGATCTCGAAGGCTTCGCCAACGACTATCGCCTTACCCTCAGCCTCAATGAACTGCTGATGCTGTTGCACCAGTTGACCGAGCAAGTAGACGATACCCTGGTAGCAGTCAGCAGCGAAGCCATGAGCAGCAGCCTCACCGTCTATGATTACGTCAAAACTGCCGCCAAAAAAACGCCAGGACTGAAAGCGATCGCTGAACAACTCGGCACCCTATTCAAAGCCATGAAGAGCAAGTCTCCAAAGGCGATCGCTGCACCTGCCGCTGAAACTTTTAAGCAAGCAAGTTAGGTCAGCCCTCTGCTGAGCATGGCGCACACATGATTTGACATCCCGCTTTCAGCGCAGAGGTTCAGGCGAGTAGCGGCATACATGGCGCTTTCAACCGCAAGCTACGCCGCCGTACCTCGTCACAGGGCGCTCGTAGGTCAAAACTGCCATCGGGTAGCGGCATACATGGCGCTTTCAGCCGCAAGCTACGCTGTCGTACCTCATCGCAGGGCGCTTGTAGGTCAAAGCTTCAGCGCTGAACCTTGAAAGAGGAAGCGTTATGCTCAGAACAGAGATTGTTTTGTTTTAAAGGCGATCGCCCTCCCTCAAAGCTTCTCGTTTAATAAGGAGAGTCATCCCTGAGCCAAAATTGCCATGCTCACCCCAAATTTGCGCTATACCTGATCACACAGCTTACTCTGCTCTCGTAACGCTAGAAACGCCCGCAATGCCCGAAACGCATCCCCCCAAGTCCGCTACATCGGCACAGGCCACCCCATCGCACCCTACCCGTCTTGGCTCCCAGCGCGACTGGATTTGGCGAGGCTGGCGAGTGCGCTACACCTTTGTGCGATCGGCTGCACCCACCCACAAGCCCCCCGTTTTGTTCGTGCATGGGTTCGGCTCCTCTTTGGCGCAATGGCAAGAAAACTTGCAGCCGCTGAGCCAGTCTCACGCCGTCTATGCGATCGATCTGGTGGGCTTTGGCGCTTCCGAAAAAGCCGATACCTCTTACAAAGTTGAGCTATGGGCTGACCAGGTCTATGATTTTTGGCGCACCTTTATCGGGCAGCCGATCGTCCTGCTGGGTCATTCTTTAGGAGCGTTGGTGGCTCTCACCGCTGCCGTTGCCTATCCCGAAATGGTGAAAAACCTGGCGCTGCTGACGCTGCCTGCCGCTCGCCAAGAGTTGCTGAGCGGTTCGCTGCAAGCCTGGATGGGCAAAATCGAGAGTCTTTTCACCACCTCGCTGATTATTCGACCGCTGTTTGGTCTAGTGCGTCGTCCCGGCATTATTCGCTCGATCCTCAAAGCCGTCTATGTCAACCCCGATCGCGTCACCGACGAGCTAATCACCACCTTCCTCACGCCAGGATTCGATCGCGGCGCTTCCAAAGCCTTTTATCGCCTCTCAAAAGCCAGAACGCAGCTCGATTTCAGCCTCAAAACCGAGGATCTCTTGCCCCAGGTGACGGTTCCCATTTTGGTGATGTGGGGAGAACGCGATCGCGTCATTCCCATTGACCGAGGGCGCAAACTCCCCGATCTCAACCCTCGGCTGAGGCTGGTCGAACTGCCCGAAGCCGGACATTGCCTCTACGACGAAGCCGCCGACTGTATGAATGCAGAGGTTTTGGCATGGCTAGGAGAGGCGTAGGAACGCCTTAGCGCTGCGCGTTCAGAGGATGGCTGAGAAGCCAGAATTGGGGGGTTGGGGGGCAAATGCAGAACATTGGATACGTTTCAGACACCCTTCAGGAGATTTTAGATTTTGGATTAGAGCTACAGTAGATGAGCAATTCAAAATCGCCAATCTACAGTTGAGAAGGGTATGGGTCTTTTGGCATGAGCAGTTCTTTCGACAATTCGCCGACTGATCCCCTCCGAGAAAACCGCGATCGCCCCACCGATCAGCGCAGCCTCGCTGAAGAACTCGCTGAAGTAGAAGCCAGCCTGTCTCGCCCCACGGTCACCCCAATCGCCTCACCCCAGGTAAGAGGCTTTGGCGACATCAAGACCCCGCCCCTCACCCTAGTAGAAGTGGCATTTTTAGCCAGCACCTGTAGCCTGCTGTGGCTGGTGAGCTACTACCTCAGCATTGGGCCTTGGATGCGGATTTTGTTTCCCTTACCGATCGCGCTAGTGTATCTGCGCTGGGGGTATCGCGCCTCTTGGATGTCAGCCGTTGTCTGTGGGTTGCTGCTGTCAGTGCTGATGGGGCCTTATCTCAGCCTGCTGTTTATGGTGCCCTATGCCTTGCTCGGCGTCCAGTTGGGCATGATGTGGCGGCGGCGATCGCCCTGGTTGCCCTCCATTGCGTTGGGCACCTTACTCTCTACCTTGGGGTTCTTCTTTCGGCTGGGGATCTTGTCTATTTTTCTGGGAGAAGATCTATGGGCCTACTCCACCAATCGGGTTGCAGACTTGATTCAGTGGTTGCTGTCGGTGTTGGTCGGCTGGGGCTGGCTGGGGCTAGAGGTTTTGGGGCAAACCAACCTAACGGCTATACAGGTGGCGACCGTTGGCCTAATTTTATGTAGCGATGTGGTCTATCTGTTTACGGTACATTTGGCGGCATGGCTGCTGCTAGAGCGCTTGGGCAATCCCATTCCAGAGCCGCCTCAGTGGGTGCAGGTCTTGCTGGAGGAGGAGTGATTAAAGCCTACAGCCAGATCGAACGCGCTACCGCCTGGATGCAGCAGTTTCGAGGCGTCGCGCCGCTGTTTGCCTGCGTTTTAGGATTTACCGACACAGGGCTGATCCCCGGCATTTCTGCGGCAGGAGCCACCCCCACCGATCGCCGCTATACCGCCGTTGCCGATGCCGAATTTTTGATGCTGGGCGTGCATCCTCACCCCACCTATGCCCTACCGCCCTTGCAGGCAGGAGCTTCCCCGGTGCTAATTACACGAGCGATCGTCACTGCTCAGCAGATTCCGGTTTACTTGTTCAATGCCGGATTGCCCCAACTGCCTGCCGTTGCCGCCATTGATCTGGGAGGTCAGCCCGCCCACTGCCTCAGTCAGGGAGACGCACTTGACCTAGCTGTTGTCCATCATTTGCTGCAACAGGGGCTAACGTGGGGCGCAAAGCTGGCGGCTGAAGTGCCCCAGGCATACCTTATTTTGGGAGAATGCGTCGTGGGCGGCACCACGACAGCCCTGGCCGTACTGACGGGTCTGGGTTGGGAGGCGATCGGCAAGGTCAACAGCAGCCACCCCACCTGCAATCATCAGCAAAAGTGGGAGGTAGTACAGCAGGGGCTAAAGCAGGTTAAGGGGCTAGAGCAGGTTAAGAGAAAGTGGGATGCGATCGTGGCGGCTGTGGGCGATCCGATGCAGATTGTAGTGGCAGGGATGGCGATCGCGGCGAGCCGATCTTGTGGCGTTTTGCTGGCAGGTGGCACGCAAATGCTGGCGGTTTATGCCCTGATCCAGGCCGTAGCTGAAACTGAATGTTTGGATTACCGACTCGATCAGATCGTGGTGGGAACCACCCGTTGGGTTGCGGAAGATCCGACGGGTGACACAGTTGGCTTAGCCCAAATGCTGAAGGCTCCGCTGTTAGCTACCCAACTCAGCTTTGCTGAGTCTCGCTACGAGCAGCTACGCGCCTACGAAAAGGGCTTTGTCAAAGAGGGCGTGGGAGCAGGTGGGGGCGCGATCGCAGCGTCTCTTTACCAAAACTGGGATCAACGGCAGCTTTTGGAAGCGATCGAAACACTGGTCGGTCAATACGCTAACCAATCTGTGTAGATTCCTGTAGAAATGGCTCTGTTCCTGTGGCTCTGTCCCTGCGATTCACACATTTTAGAGTTGCACAGGGTCTTGTCAGCACCAGCCACCGGGAAGCTCTAGCCAGAATCTACATGACCCGCCTTGCCATGAGCTGCTCTTCGAGAGCGGCAATGCGGTTGTAGGCTGCCGTGAGCTGTGCCGTCAGCCGCTGGATCTGCACTTCGGGTGCCAAGACGCGATCGCCACTCTGAGAATCAGACTCAGGGTAGGTGTCATCTGCTAGTACGTCTTTGTGCTCCATCTCAGCCCCAAAGCTGCTGCGATGTACAGGAGAATACCGCCCTTGGTTCATGCTGGTAGAAGAGACTGAATGCGGGCGCTCCTTGCCTTTGAGTTCTGAGAGAACGTCATTGAGCCGCCTTTCCACTTGCTCAAGGCTGCCGTGTAGTGCATCAACCTTGGTGTTTAAATTAGACATTTGCTCCTGAAGTGGATCCATTCGGTGCCCTGCTTTTCTAAAGAATTATGTCTATATCTTAAGAACCAAATTTAGAAATTGAGTGAATACTCCTGAATCATTTAACTTTTATTATGAATTTACAAGAAGCCTACAGTTAGAGAAAATGTTTAACTCTTCTAACTAAAGAAAATTTATTCCTGTATTTCAGCAGCAGAGGGCAAAAGTCTTTCTCTGCTCTCATCGATAGGGTCTTGAGAACTGATTTTGAGAACGATGGAATAAAGGGACTTAAACAACATCTCTCCAGATATTAAACCCAACTTAGCCCCTAAATTACCATCAGAATTGTTTCAAATCGTGACATGAAATTCACCCATGAATCCTACACCGATCGATCAACAATAGCGATCGTCATTGAGACCATTGAATAAAATCAGGGTGCTGTCATTTTCATCTATGAGATACCTTGTAAATCAGTCTCTTAATTTAAGTAATTTTTAAGGATTCAAGAGTCTTTGAAAGCCTTTCACATAAGAATTAATGCCTAGGCTACAAACAGTTAAACCGCTTGTTTTAGGCTGTCGAGAAATACCAATCTCCTACTAAAATTAGGACTGAAGCCCGATTGCGTCACAAACCTGGTTAACTGACAAAACTCCGTATCGAAACTGAAAAACACTAGAGGCTGTTAAGTGAGGTTTAGCCCGCCATCACAAATTACAATCTCACCCGTCAGATAATGACTCGCAATTAGCATAGAGGCGACTTGAGCAATTTCTGCGGGCTGCGCTCCTCGACCCATTGGCGATCGCTCCTGCCAAAGCGTTTGGGCTGCCGTCCAGTTAAGCGTCATTGGCGTATTGACCAAGCCAGGGGCGATCGCATTGACGCGAATCTCTGGCGCGAGATTCATGGCCAATAGCTTTGTCATATGGTTTAACGCAGCTTTGCTGGCAGCATAGGGAATTGAAGCACCTTTAGGGCGAACGCCCGCATGAGAACTAATGTTGAGAATGCAGCTGGGGCATTGCTGACTTGATGCGGCTCTTAGGGCTGCTTCAGCCTCTGCAATTAATATCCAAGGGGCAATGACATTCACCTCGTAGAGCTGTCGCCAAATCTCTGCTGTGGCCTCTTTGAGCGCGGTATGGGGAATCACGGCATTAATGCCCGCATTATTGACCAATACATCAAGACGATTGTGATGCAATAACACATCCTTTATCAAACGACGAACTTGATTTTGATCAGCCAGATCGGCTTGAGTATAGGATGCACCTATATAGGCTTGCGCTAATTTCTCACCTGCTTTGACCGAAGATTTGGAATGAAATGCGATCGTAAATCCATCTAAGGCGAGCTGTTGTGCAATAGCCATGCCAATACCCGATGTCGAACCTGTAACGAGAGCCACCCTCTGTTTGCTTCTATTTTGAGCGCTATTCATGTACTGCCTAATTCATGATCAAAAATATTCCAACTGCAACCATGACGCAGCCAGCAGCCCTATTTATATTCTTTCTTATCCTGTTGTTGATCAATAATCTAGCTCTATCCGCCATGCATGCGTAACCTATTTTTACGCCCCCAACGGAGACTGTCGCGATCGCAAGAATGATCACAGTGTCCAGATAAGATACGTTGGAAATATCAATAAAAGCTGGAAAGAAGCCTAGATAAAATAGAGTTGCTTTTTGATCAGCCAACGTAATGAAAAGTCCGGTTAAAAAGCTGGATAGCAAAGAGGATTTTACCTCTTCTGGTCTGTCCAAATCCTGTGATTTCGATCGCCATAATCCGATTCCTAACAGGATCAAGTAAGCCGCACCCAGGTATTGAATCAAGAAGAATAGACTACCCATTGTTTCGGCCAGCAGCGATAAACCCCAAATGGCGATAACGATAAAAACGATGTCACCCACGACGATTCCCAAGCTGGTAAAAATGCCGTGAATCAAGCCGGAAGTGGCCGATCGGGTAGAGACAGCCAGGACACTAACGCTAGGAATAGCCGCCAAAACAAACATGGCGCTGAATAAAGCAATCATACTGCCAAGGGTCATACTGCTTTGCATAGGCATCCCAATGCAACGAGAGGCAACCTTTCCAACAACTCGACAGCACCACAGACGACGAATGCAAAGACAAACGTGTCTTGGGGCATGAATAGCATTGTAATTATGCAAAGCTATTTTAATCGCTCTAAAATCTGCTGAGCCTCAGCTTCGCGATTCTGCTGAGTCAGGAGATTAGCTAATAATCGGTAGTCATCTGCAAAGGAATCAACGTAAGATTTTTGCATCTGAGGTGGGAGCTGCTGATTAGCTGCGCGGATCGATTCACGGACTTCTAAAGATTGCTGAAGGAACTGAATGGCAGATTGAGGGCTGTCATAATCGACGTACAACCTGCCAATACTGGCAAGGAGATTTCCTTCCATGTCCCGATTGTCTAGCTCTCGAAAGATGGGTAAGGCTTGCCGATAGTAGTCGATCGCTTGCTGATATTCTCTCAGGCTTCCGTAAATAACTGCCAAGTTGGTTAGCGTCAATGCTTCGTCCTGACGATTACGTATTTCCTGTTGAATAGTTAAGGCTTGTTGAAAATAGTCGATTGCCTGTTGAGATTGGTCTAATCGATTGAAGCTAGCGCCCAAGTTCATTAATGTCTTTGCTTCCCCCTCGCGATCGCTGACGGCTCGAAAGATCGGTAAGGCTTGTTGCAAATGCTCGATCGCTTTTTGGTCTTGATTCAACTCTGCATAGGAAACACCTAAATTCATCAGCACTCCGGCTTCCCCGATACGGCTACCCACAGATTGAAAGATCGGCAGAGCTTGCTGAAAATATTCTAGAGCTTGCTGATTTTGGTTGACATGCCAATACAAAGTGCCAATGCTATTTAATGCCGATGCTTCGCCAAAACTACTTTCTTGTGGATTGAAAGCGCGAGTCAAGTCTCCTCGATAGATCCTCAATGCTGATTGAAAAGACGAAAATGCTTCTTGGTAGTAGCTTGTCTTTCGCTGCTGCTCTCCCTGCGCCAGTAAACGTCTTGCTTCAGTCCAAGGATCGCTGGCAGTCTGTGCTGTGGCTGAAGCCAATAGCGATCGCGTATTTGGAGCAACAGGCAGATCTAGCCCAACCCAGTTGAGGGTGAGGGCAGCGGCAACTACAACACTCAATCGAGAAAATTGCATGTTTCTACTTAATAGGAAAGTTAATATGAAAGAGCTGTAAAAATGTAGCGTTCTTACCATTTATCCTCTCACCTCTTACGCCAATTCCGAATGGATTGAAACTGCGGTAGCAGCCTATAATAGCGACAAATTTTGTCCTGCCAGCTTATGATTAAAGCTGCAAGATTTGAGTCTATTAAAATTATGAAAATTTGCTTTATAACCCAGATTCAATGTTGATTTTCGTCAGGCACATGGCAATGCCTTTCTCGTAATAGGCAGCTTCGTTGATGAAAACTGGGTAGACGACCGATTCACCTGTATACATAATCGACGCATAATCAAAAGTTAGAAACATGGGGTCACCGGGGTGCAATGCCTCATAATCTCTAGACTGAAGTTGTGGGTGAATCATGGCTTGAATATTTCCAGCTTCATCTCTGGGGTAATCAATAGATTCTAAATACTGATAAATCTTCAATTCACCTTTGTGTATCTTCAAGCTTCCTCGATTATATTCTTCTAAATAATTCAAAATCTTGTAGACGAGATTTTCGGTATTTTGAAATAGCTCTGCGTTCAAAGTACCTTGGGCTAATGAACCAATCTCAATGGCTAAACCAAACTTGCTAAGCGATCGCAGAGAATCGCGGTTCCGTCCAGAATGCTCTGAGCTATACACTTTAAGGGATGGAATCTCTGAACTGAGATAAGCTGCTAACTGCAAATTGAACGCATCGTGATTATTTAGAATCAGTGTCAATCCCATGTTGGCAGTCGTGCTATGGATGTCTATGATGACTGTTGTAGAAGCATCAAAATTTGCCTCAAAGCTTTGAGAGATTTCTCTTGCCCGCTGACTTTCATAATTTGAGTGGTCAGCATTTTGTAAGCATGGGCGATCGAAGCTGCGATTTAGATCTTGATCGATATACCGCACCCCTTTTGCAAAAGCCTTAGGATTACCCAATAGCGTTTGGACTTGGAAGCTGCGATTTTCCAGTAAGTGAGGAGATTGCTGAAATTTCTGAGTTAAATATGCACCTGTCAACTCGTTACCGTGAGTTCCACCAACAATTAAGACGTGACTCATCTTGTTCATGTTGACCTTGGAGAGAAAGGGTTAACTTGCTCTAAGAATATGACGGAAATCTATGTCGATAAGACTATAGTTAGAATAGTTTTATAGCTAAAACGTTATAGTGATGGTGGTCAAAGGAAAACCTGTCACCCCTAAACAGCCCCCTTGGACATGGCTTGACATCCGCCAGCTCAAATATTTGGTGACTTTGGCAGACGAACAGAGCTTCAGTCGGGCAGCCGATCGCCTGGGAATTATGCAGCCTTTTTTGAGCAAACAAGTAGGCTTGCTAGAGAAAAAACTGGGATTTCAATTATTTGAACGCAAGCATCGTCCATTAGAGCTAACGGCAGCAGGACAAGCCTTTTTGAGGGAAGCTCGCCTCATCTTAATCCAGGCTGAGCAAGCAGTTGAATCGGCGTATCGCGCCAGTCAGGGCGAAACTGGGCGCTTGCTGCTGGGGATTAACACTTCGATCGCTAACAGTAAGCTGCCAGACATTCTGCGGACATTTCAGCACCATTTACCAGATGTGGAATTAGTCCTGAATGAATTAGCATCCTATGATCAAATTAAGCTGCTGCAAAAACAACAGCTCGACGTCGGTTTTTTTCACCTGCACAGCTTACTGAATTCTGCACCTGAAGATCATGACCTGCTAAATTCGATGGTCGTTGTTCAAGAGCCGCTCGTGTTGGTACTTCCTGAGCGACATCGCTTCACAAAACAAACAACCATTTCGATAGCAGGTTTAGCCAACGAAAACTTTGTGCTTCCACCCTCAAACCTTTTGTATGGACTGAGGGATCACATTGATCAGTTATGTCTAGCAGCAGGCTTTAAACCTAAAGTGACACAAGAAGCTGCCTGGATTTCGACCGTCTTGAGTTTAGTCTCAGGTGGAGTGGGTGTTTCATTACTTCCGGCAAATGTTAAAAATCTTCAGCGAACGGGTGTTGTTTATCGATCGCTAGAAGGAAATTTCCCGACATTAGAAATTGGCGCTGTTTGGAGAAAAGATAATCCGTCTGTTGTGCTCCAGAATTTTCTCACCATACTGCAAAATCTTATCTAGCCATAGTCCAGACAGTGAATTGGGGGTGCTGGCGAATGCACAATCTTAAAAATTTATCCGGATTTTAGTGAAATGATGAAAATCATTCTCAGCGTAAAAACTACTGACCTATTTCTGCTAGGATGGCAAATCTGATTGCTTCTGGAACTTGTGTTGGACGAGGTTGGGGGTTAGAGCCTGTGAGGAACATCCGCTGGCTCTGCATCTTCTAGATTTGAATCTTCTTCAAATCTTGTGCCATCTGTGATTTCTGTCGAAGACAGCAAGGAGAAACCGCAACCGTGAAACATGACTGGCTATGGCCGGATAAGCAGCACCCCGCACTGTTGACCGCTAAACTACTGCCCCTGCTTTTGGGGGCGATGTTGCTGCCTGCGTCTCCAGCGGAGGCCGGTCGGCTGCAATCCTGGGAGTTTAGCACGCGCGAAAACCGTCTGACCTTTACCACCGACGAGAGCGTGTTGCCTAGCGTTCAGCTCGTGCCTGACCCAACGCGGTTGGTCATTGACCTACCCGGAACGACGCTAGGACGATCGCGGGTTAATCAATTAATTGGAGGCAGCATTCGTGAGGTGCGTGTGGCGCAGTTCAATGCTCAAACCACCCGAATTGTGATCGAGCTAAATCCGGGATACACCCTTGATCCAGAACAGGTGCAGGTGCAGGGCAGCACAAACGAAAATTGGACTGTGCAACTGCCTGCACCGCAGCAGAGCGAGGTCTCTTTCTCTAGCTCGGCTTCCAATCGCCCATCTGCATCTCTGGCTCAGGCTGATGCGGTTGTCGATCCGGCAGATGTGGGCACACAGCTCGAAGGCGTGCGGATTACGCAAGATGGCTTCTTTTTTCGCACGACTGGAGAAAAACCCAATGTAGTGCAGGAATATAGTGACGATCGCCGCCAGTTGACGCTAGAGCTAGAAGACACGGCTCTTTCTCCTCGCCTAACCGATCGCGATATTGCAGTCGATCGCTACCAGGTCAGCCGGATTCAGCTGGCCCCGATGGAGGGCAAAAATCCACCTGCTGTACAGATTGTGCTGGAACTAACCGCAGATGCCCCAGAGTGGAGAGCTACGGCCACCAATCTAGGGGGTGTTGTTTTGGTGCCCACAGGGGGGCTGGCAGCAGCACCTCCGGGCGATCGCACCAGCCAATCGCTCACGAACCCGACCCGCCAAACGCAGTCTGTGGCAGAGCCAAGAATACCCGTCACCCTGCCCAGTGCGGATCGAAGCAACACCGATCTCATGAGTACACCCATTGAGTTGCCCGATGTATCCGATCGGCGGGTGCGGATAGCCATTGATCCGGGGCATGGCGGGCGCGATCCGGGTGCAGTCGGCATCAACGGACTCCAAGAAAAAATCGTTGTTCTCGACATTTCGCAAAAGGTAGCGCAGCTTTTAGAGCAGCAGGGCGCACAGGTGATTTTGACCCGCCGTGACGATACCGAAATTGAGTTAGAGCCTCGCGTTCGGGATGCCAATCAGGGCAATGCCAATTTGTTCGTCAGCATTCACGCCAATGCGATCGACCTAGATCATCCCGGCACAAATGGCACTGAAACCTACTACTATTCGTCGAGTGCGGGCTACCAGCTGGCACAGACGATTCAGACTAGCGTGGCTGAGGGCACAGGAATGCGAAACATCGGCGTCAAAGAAGCCCGATTTTATGTACTGCGCAATACTCACATGCCTGCGGCTCTGGTCGAGGTCGGGTTTGTCACAGGGCAAGTCGATGCTCCTCGCCTCGCCGATCCGGTGTTTCGCGAACGCATGGCAGAGGCGATCGCTCGCGGCATTCTACAATACGTGCAGCAACGTCTCTAGGTTCGAGTATTTTCATGCATCTCTCCGCCGACCAGCGCCACTCTATTCAGCAACTCATCCGAGATTGCGGGCAACAGGCACAACGGATGGCCGTAGAAAAGTTTCAAGTCTACGAGAAAGGGCGAGATGACTATGTCACGGATGTCGATCGCGCCCTGGATGCCCAACTCACCGAGGGATTTTCTCAACTTTTCCCCCAGGATGGCGTCATCACCGAAGAAAATTCTGCGTCTTGGCAAATCTTGGGGCAAGACGATCGCCGCCTGTGGCTGATTGACCCGATTGACGGCACAGATGACTTTATTCAAGGAAAACCCCACTACTCGGTCATGGTGGGTTTGTTGGCCGCTCATCAGCCGATCGCAGGCTGGGTCTACGCGCCAGAGTTTGATCAGCTTTACTGTGGGGGCAAGGGCTGGAGTTCAGAGGGAGATCTGTTTCAGCGATCGGGCGAGGAAGAACTAACCCCCTTAATTCCCACCTTGCCAGCCCCTTTATCCAAAACGTCTTGCCCCATGCTCATGGGCTACAAAGATCAGCGGCGCTATGGGCAAGCCATTACGCAACTCATTCCAGGGGTGCAGTTTGACTGTATCGGCAGCTTTGGGCTAAAGGTGATGCGTGTGATTTGCGGTCAGGCGGGGCTGTATGTCTACCTCAACGGTCGCGTTAAACTTTGGGACACGGTGGGGCCTTTGGCATTGGCACAGGCCGCAGGGCTAGTCTGCTGTGATCTCGAAGGCAATCCGCTGCAATTTACTCCTGATGCGCTTAATCTCACCAGTCTGGCGCACCGTCAGCCGATTCTGATTGGCTGGGCGAGCTATGTTGAAGCCTTGCGATCGCCCCTCAAGCAAGCGATCGCGCTGACGAATGATTCACACTGAGTTGTTAACACCAAGTTGTTCACACTAATTATCCTTAGCCAAGATTATTTCTCTTCACATCTGCCCAAAAGCATTCCCGCAACAGATCTTCTGTGAGATCCATCATGAGAACCGTTTCAATTCACGCATTCCATTTGCAAAAAATCCATGATAGGAATATCATTCCTCATAATTAACTGGCTAACCTGAATTGACTGTGAGCTATGATTGCCTTGAGTCCATAGCTGCTACCCTTCTCATTGAATATCTTTGATGGGACACGCAGCGCGCATCCCATAACTGCCACTTATCAAATCCCCTAAGTTCCCTGTTCTAAACCTCTTGCAGCGACTGTATTTCGATAAAAATTAGGGATTGGCTCAGATCTATGCCAAGCCTGCTTGTTAAGCTGTCCTTCTTATCGTTATTATTGAGCCGCACTATTATTGAGCCACATCCCACTCGTCTTACAGTCGGAGTAGCCTGACTCCATGGATCGGTACACCCCCCGCGAACCCCGAGATAATTCACTCATTCGCTCAGCCCCGTTCTTCAAAGAACTTCCAGAAGAAATTATTGAAAAGGCTATTGCCCATGTCGTAGTTCGCAACCATCCTCACAATCAGGTGATTTTGCTCGAAAATGATTGGGGTAGCTCAGTCTATTTTATTCTGGAAGGATGGGTTAAAATCCGCACCTATAATCTGGATGGCAAAGAAATCACGCTGAATGTTTTGGGAAAGGGAGAACTGTTTGGTGAAATGGCTCCCCTTGACGAGGTGCCACGCTCGACAGATGTGATCACCCTCGTGCCCACTGTGATTGGCAACATGCCCTCCAATGACTTTGTGCAGCTCTTGAACACCGAACCAACGGCAGGGATTCGTCTGGCGCAGCTCATGGCGCGTCGCTTACGCCAGGTGAATCGGCGGCTGCGGCTGCGCGAATCAGACAGCGTTTCCCGCGTGGCCGATATTTTGCTGTTTTTAGCAGAAGGTCAAGGCAAACCGGGCGATCAAGGCATCGAAATCCCTAATTTGCCCCATCGCGAACTCAGCAGCCTGAGCGGACTGGCACGAGAAACCGTCACTCGCGTACTGAGTAAGTTAGAAAAGAAAGGGCTAATCCAACGCGATCGCGATATTCTTTGCATTCCCGATGTCGATGCGCTAGAGCGAATGCTGGTCTAGTGCTGGTCTAGCGCGGCGCATCCCGATGCAGGGCGATCGCCTCCATGCCTTTGACGGTGACAGTCAATCTGCCCTCGGCATCGACCGTTAACCGCTCAGAGCGACAGCCGTTGCTTCGCCATCCATCTGCAATCAGGTTGCAGTATTGTCCTGGCGGAAGGCGGGTCTGAAACGTTTGGGTTAGGGGATGATCCTCACGGTTAATCACAACAAATCCTTGATTGCCGCGTCCGAAGGCAATTTGGTTGCGGCCATTACTCCACCAGTGTGTCACCGGAGCATCGGGCAAAGTTCCATTACGAAATAGCACCATAGCAGCGATCGCCCCATGACGATGTTCGCAAACCCACTGCCCTAAACAGTCTGCTTGTCCATTGACATAGACGGCATCAGTCTGCCCCGACGCATCGGCAGGCGGGCCTTGATCAGAGTCTGTAAAGGCATAGCTCGACATCACCTGAGGTGTGCCATAGGGATACGCCAGCATAAAGACATTAGCCAGGTCGTAGAGTTTGCCGTTTTTGTAGGTGAGATAGGTGCCGCCGCCGCCATGCCCCCGCTGTTTGTCATGGTTATCCACAAAGACGATCGCCTTTTCGCTAGGCATCAGCCCCCAAGTTTCGCCTAATGTCTGGAGCTGAGCTAGGGTTTGCCCGTCAATGCCGAGAAACTTTGCCCCCAAAAACTTCCCATACTCTGACTCAATTACATTGCCATTGGGATAATACTCGCGCTTGCGCACGGCTTCATTTCCCGGATCGATTACTTCTTGATAGATAAAAGGAGGGCGATTTGTAGACTCCTGCACCTGCTGCACGATCGCCCCAATATCTTGAGTGTCCATATGCTTAGCGGCATCGATCCGCAAGCCATCCACTCCCAGATGAATCAGATCAAGCAGATATTGGGCGATTCGTCGCCGCACCTTGGGCGATCGAGTATTGAGATCTGCCAAACCCACCAGTTCGCACTGGATCACTTCCTCGCGACGATTGTAGTCTTTGATATTGGTTTTGCAAGTGTGAAAGTCATTCGGCTGATAAAGCCCTGGGTAATGATATTTGGTGAAAACAGAACCTGCACTGCCTACCCCCCCGTCTATACCTGCCATGTGGTTAATCACCGCATCCGCATAGATCTTTACCCCAACTGCATGGCATCGAGCCACCATTTGGGCAAACTGGGTGCGATCGCCACTGCGGCTGTCAATCTGATAGCTAACGGGCTGATAGCGCTGCCACCAAGGATGGCCTGTTGCCAGCACATGCTCAGTAGCGGGTGAAACTTGAACGGCACCATAGCCATTCGGCGCTAAAAAGCTCTCGCACTCTTGCGCCACATCCTCCCATTTCCACTCAAATAGATGCACAAAAACAGGAGGACGGGGCGGCGCTGCCGGAAAGCTGTCAAACTTTCTAGAGGTAAGCAGCAGCAGAGGCAACACCCAAAAACTCACGAGTAGCGCCCTGCGCCAAAAAATTTTGCGCCTCATTCGATCCATCACCTGCACATTCATCCGCAGCCTGCGGTAGATACCCGTTACAAAAAGCCGCTTTATACCCTGCCGCTTTACACCCTGAAGTATGCCCATCCTCGCACAGCAAACAGACACAGTGCCACACAGATAGGGTGCCACAGAGACAAAATGCCACAGAGACAAAATGCCACAGCGATCGCTGAGCTGCTGGCAGAGTCTAGTCATTTGCAAGCCCTACTCCGCAAGGTTTCAACACACTGGGTTTAGCCAAGCACGAAAGCTATACCGGGTTTGGCTTAGAGCTGAAATATTTTCTGTAGACTGACTTAGCGCTATTCACCAAATTACGCTTGAACAGATTGGCATAGAGGGGCTTTACGTGAGGCGAACTGTAGGCAAGGCGAGGGAAGTCTCGACGGTTTGTAAAAACCACAAAGACTTCGTTCGCATAGACAGGCGCATAGCCTTGGATCAGCAGTTTAAACAGCAGCTTTGCCATTCGGTCTGTTTCTCCTTTGTGCAGCACCACCCAAGATGCAGAGCATCCCCGCAAAAAAGTATCGTAGTTAATGATAGACCGGGGGACGGCAGCCCGAAAAAGCAAAGGAGCGACGATCGCATCTTCAACTTGAGTCTTTTGGAGAAACTCTGTCGTCAGTTTCCAGGCAGGAGAGTCAAACATAGAGGCAAGATGGCTTTGATACCGCTGCTTTGCCGGAAAAACCTGCATATAGTTGAAGGCCAGCCCCAAAATCCGGCTGTCTGGATTATCTGGAAAGCGTTCTTGCAGAGAAGCCGTGCGGCAGACCTGAAACTTAAACTCTGTGAAAACGCGATCGCTTTTTAGAGTAGCGCTGGGAATCAATCCGTAGTAAAAGCGAGAGCCTTGATCTGTATGCAGCACATCCACGGTAATCGGCTGTCCGTTGACCGATACCGCTAGGCTGCTGAGAATATCGGGAGCCACCAGACGGGTATGGGGAATGCGAAACTCAACGGCCAGATCGGTATCTGGCTTAATTTGAAGGGGCAAATCTAGGGTTGCCGTGGTGCTTGGCCCGATCCAACGGAAAATACCCAAATCTTTCGATCGCTCTCGGCGCTGCCAACCAGAACCCCGCAGAGGTTCAGCAAAATTGTAGCTAGTCTGCTCTGAAGTCGGAATTTTGCGCTCTGCGTAGCGTTGGTTGTAGTGCTTGTCCAGCAGGGGAAGCAGCGCATCGGAAGAGATCGACTCATCCGTCAACGGCTGATCAGAATATTTCTGCCGTAAATCTTGCACCATTTGATCAAACCGCTGCTCAAAGATGTCTTTGGCATACTGATAGAGTTCAATATCGTAGGCGCTGTTTTCTTTCAGAACCTCCAGCGTCCGGTCTGGCAGTTCATCCAACGGACTTTTAGACTTTGCAGCGTTTTCTCGCCGCGTATTGATAATGGGATTCCAGCCAAAGATATAGGAGAGGAGATAGAGCGAATCTTGAAATCGTTCGACCAATCCCACAAAAGCGCATTGGTCTAAGCTCTGCTTAGCCAGCTCAAAGATTTCATCGGGGGGAGTGCTGTAGAGATCAAACTTAAGCAGCTTGGCTAGGTAATAAGTTTGCAGATTCTTTTTAAGGCTGCCTGCCGGGAGTTTGTGAGCAAACTCCTCTAGGGTCATGTCTTTGACCGCTTCATAGAAAGGATCTCCCGGCATTCTCCGAATATATTCATAGTGAGAAATGACACGGGCGATCGGCTCTCTTAGCACCGTCACATTAATCATCCGCCGATCGGGCGGCAGCAGTTCTGGCAGATTTGTATAGGCGAGATGCCCTCGAAACAGGCGATAGTTGGCAAACGCCTCGGCTGGAATAGATTTGATTTGCGCGTTCAACGTCGCAGGGCAGGTTTCCTCATCCCGGAACTGATCTTCTACGATCGTTCTAAAGGTCATGCCTGCGGTCTTGGGGATGTGCGAAAAATTCAAAACATCCTGAGATTGCAATTGATATTGCGCCGGAAAATTTCTCATAGCTCAGCCTAAAACTCTTCTGAATCGATTTCTCAACGTCGAAACGTTAGCTCTACACGCTTAAGATCTGCCTTCTCAAATCTACAGGCACTTGGCTACAGACTTATGGCTACAGACTTATGGCTACAGACTTGTGGTGCTGAGTGTTCCTTGGGTCGGAGTTCCTAAGTCTACTTCTACACCTGCTGCTTTGCAGTACTGCTCAGCAATTTCATAGGGATCGCCAATCATTTTGACAACGTGATCTTCAATCCAGAGAACGCGATCGCAGAGCTTGGCAATACTGGCGATCGAATGCGTCACTAGCAAGAGCGTCACCCCACTTTCTTTAAAGTTCAGCATTTTCTCCTGACACTTTTTCTGAAAGCGAATGTCGCCAACGCCCAAGATTTCATCAATCAACAAGATTTCTGGATCGAGGGAGGCCACAACCGCAAAGCCAAGCCTCGCCAACATGCCTCTAGAATAGACCCGAATCGGGCTGTCGATAAATTCACCCAATTCAGCAAAATCAATGATTTCGTCTACTTTGGTCATGATCTCGCGTCGGGTCAAGCCCATCAGCACACCGTTGAGAATGATGTTCTCTCTGCCCGTTAGCTCCTGATGGAAGCCTGCCCCTAGCGCCAGCAGAGGAGAAATTCTGCCTCTGACCACAACTCTGCCGCGAGTGGGTTCTAGCACTCCAGCGATCAACCCAAGAGCCGTACTTTTCCCAGCACCATTGTGCCCGATGATGCCGAAATTTTCGCCTTTGTACACATCAAAAGAAATGTCCCGCAAAGCCTCATACTGCGCATTTCTGATGGAGGCCAAGCTACGATGCAAATTGAAAGCAAAGTTTTTAATCCCTGAGATTTGCTTATAAAAAGCATAGGATTTACTCACGTTTTGAAAACTAATGACTGGCTCTCTCACGGGTTCTCTCATTTAGATGACTTCTGCAAACTTCCAGGAAAGCTTCCGATAGACCCAAGAGCCAATCCCCAAAAACAGCAAGGCATATCCAAGGCTAACCAAGATGTTGATCAGGTCTATCTTGCCGTGAAGAATCAGCTCACGCCAGCTCACCATCAGCGGCGCAACGGGATTGAAGTACAACGCATCCTGGAAGCGAGGCGGCAAATTCTCTAGCGGATAGAGAATTGGGGTCACATAGAACACAAAGTGCAGAATAATGCCCACTAACCGCTCTAGATCTCGGAGGAAGACATTGATAGAGGCAATCATCAAGCTAATGCCGTAAACCATAACGAACTGAATGGACAGCAGGAGAGGCAATCCATAAAGCCAGGAGAGCGTGGGCGACTCATTGAAGATAAACAGAAATAAGAGAATGACCGGAAGGGAAACCATAAAGTGAATCAAATGGTTTAGCCCTGCGGAAAGCGGAACGACCTGCTTGGGGAAATTGACCTTTTTGATAATCGAGGCGTTGCCGACAAACAGCCCAGTCGAGGAACCGACGGCATTTGTAAACCATTGCCAGGGAAATACGCCCGAAATCAGCACAAGCGGATAGTCTTCAATTTGCACCCGCATCAAGACTTTGAAAGCAACGTAGTAGATCAATGCAGAAGCAAGCGGATTCGCGATCGACCACAGGTAGCCCAGAACCTTGTTGTTATATCGAACCTTCAGCTCTTTTTGGACTAAAACCAACATCAGATCGCGGTAGCTCTCTAAAGTCCGGTTGCTGCCATAGTGCTGGAGCTTGCCCTTCACATTTGCCCATTTGACATCTACACTTGCCACTCACGCCACTCCTCTGAAATCGTTAACGATCGCCCAATGGGGATCAAGTCTATTGATCAAGCTCACGGGTTAGATCTCAAATCTCCTAAAAGCCATTCCCATCCTACTGCAAGTGGGTTTATGGATGGATTTTGGCTTTGTCATATCGGATACATTCAATATCGAACGGAGGTCACAGAGCAAGATAATACCATTTTGAATTTTAGATTTGCGATCGTGAATCTGCGGCAGCCTCACAAATCACGAGGGTCTGTCTTCCGTAGACGATCGCGGTTTTCTTTAGTTCCAAATCCTCAAGTCCGCCACAAGAGTAGCTTATCGGGCATTTCACGCCCGATAAACGGCTCGTACTGGCTGCTCGTATTTGCAGGTTATCCCACCCAACAAACCCCTAGCCCCGATTTGCCTCAAAGCTGGCAGGCTGCATGTGAGCCGGAAATCCCTTAATGGGCTTGGGTGACGGCACCTGATACGTCAGAGCCTTGCTGTTTTGCTTATGCAACGAGGCGATCGCTTCTGCCATTTTCACCGCAGCAGCCACAGCATCAATCACCGGAATTCCCAGCCGTTTTTCTAGCGCGTGATCCAGACCGCTCATGCCAGCACAGCCGAGGCAAAGAGCCTCTACCCTATCTTGGGCGATCGCCAAACGGCCAATGTCCTCCAGCGCATCTGTTGTCGCCTCGCGCGCGGTTTCTGTCTCCACCACAGGGATGCCTGTTGTGCGAATCGAGACGCACCGATGGGAAAAACCCGTCTTGTGGATAGTTTTCTCAATCATGTCGAGGGTGCGATGCTGGGTAGTAATCACGCCCCAACGCGCCGCCACCATATTGGCAACATACATACTGGCTTCTGCGATGCCAATCACAGGTTTTAGGGTAATCTCACGGGCGGCCTCCACGCCAGGATCACCCCAACAGGCAATTACAAAGGCATCAAATTCATTACCCGACAAAATAATTTCTTCCAGAATGCCCGGAATAGCCAGATATTCGTCATAGTAGCTCTCCACTGACTCAGGCCCCGATTTAGGCTGAGTCGTGACAATTTCGGTATCGGGAAACCGCGCTGCCTGAGCAGACTGATCGATGCCCTGCGTCATAGACTCAAAGGTATTGCCATTAATCACTTTGATTCGCATCTTGATTCCCGTAGAGTTAATTAGCTTTTTCCCCAGCCATTCTATGAGCCTGACCGAACAAATTCTGTCACAAATGCCAGGAAATCCTCTGGCAGGACTGCGACAAGCCGATCGCCTCTGGCAGACCTATCGAGAGCATCGCGTTGCCGCTACCGCAGTGGTGCAAGAAACCCCTGAGCCACTGACAGAGGTCGTGTGGGATGTGGTCATTTGCGGCGGCACCTTGGGAATTCTCATCGGTGCTGCCTTAGCCCAACGCGGCTGGCGGGTGGCGCTTTTAGAGCGCGGCAAGCTGCGCGGACGCGATCAGGAATGGAATATTTCGCGTCGAGAGCTAATGGAGCTAGTGGAATTGGGTTTGCTGACCCAGGCCGAGCTAGAAGAGGCGATCGCCACTGAGTACAACCCTGCCTATGTCCGCTTTCACCAAGGCATTGAGCTGCAAGTCACCGATGTGCTCAATATCGGTGTTGATCCGGTTTATCTGCTAGATACACTCAAAGCAAAGTTTCTGGCGGCGGGCGGTCAGCTCTTTGAAGAAACAGGGTTTAAGGTGGCGATCGTCCATCCCAATGGCGTCACGGTCGAGATTACAGGGGAAAATGCCCCTTTCACAACGCGCCTGTTACTCGATGCGATGGGTCATTTTTCGCCCCTTTCTCGACAGGCGCGACAGGGCAAATCGCCCGATGCAGTTTGTTTGGTGGTCGGCACTTGCGCCCAGGGGTTTCCTGCCTCCGCAGAGTCTGGATCGAGAGAATCGGGTGCAGGGCAGGCCACAGGCGATTTATTCGCCACCTTTACCCCGGTACAAAATCAGTGTCAGTATTTCTGGGAGGCTTTTCCGGCCCGCGATGGCAGAACTACCTATTTGTTTACCTACCTAGATGCCCAGCCAGAGCGCCCCAGCCTAGAAGCGTTGTTTGAAGACTACCTCAAGCTGCTGCCCCAATATCAAGGCGTAGAGCTTGATAGCCTTCAGTTTCAGCGGGCGCTGTTTGGCTTTTTCCCTTGCTATCGTCAGAGTCCGCTCAAGCCCCAGTGGCATCGAGTTTTGCCCATTGGCGACAGCAGCGGCAGTCAGTCGCCCCTCAGCTTTGGCGGATTTGGGGCAATGATTCGCCATTTGCAGCGGCTAACTTCTGGCCTTGATGCAGCCCTAGAGCAAGACTTGCTCGATCGCCCTGCGCTATCCCTGCTGCATCCCTATCAGCCCAGTTTGGCCGTGACCTGGCTGTTTCAGCGATCGATGAGTGTAGGCGTGCATCAAAAAATTGCCCCTGAACAAATTAATGCCCTGCTGTCCGGCGTATTTGAGCAAATGCAGCAGTTGGGGGATGGCGTGCTTAAGCCTTTTTTGCAAGATGTGGTGCAGTTTTCGGCACTGGCGCAAACGATGCTGCGTGTGGCGATCGCCCAGCCCAAACTCGTGCTGGCGGTGATTCCCCATGTGGGGGTGCTAACGCTGCTGGCCTGGATGGGGCATTTCTTGGCGTTAGGGCTGTACGCAGCTCTATACCCTCTGGCGCTGTGGCTCAAGCCTTGGCTCAAGTCGCTGCCGCCCGCTTGGCAGTATTATGGCGATCGATACGTAGAAGCTTTGCAGTATGGTTCAGGCAACGACTACCGCTAATGACTACCGCTAAGAACTATCGCTAAGGATTGCAAATGAATGAGCCTGTACTCGCTTTTTGGGAAAGTGCCATTGCCCAACAATGTCACGAGATTTAGTCCGGTCAAGGATTGACCCTTCACGAAAATTACATCATTAGGTTGCCATCTCCAGTGCAATCGGGTATCCCACTCTTTTCGACACCCTCTTAGACATGAAGAAAGCACTCTACATCATGGCAGCGTTCAGCGATCGCGACTTTGACTGGTTAATGACCGCAGGCAGAAAAAAATCGGTTTTGGCGGGCAGCACGCTGATTCGGGAGGGCGAACCCACCGATGCGCTATATATCGTCTTAGAAGGTGCCCTGTCCGTTTCTCTAGAACCAGGCGGCAAAGAAATCGCTAAGCTGGGCAGTGGCGAGGTGGTGGGAGAAATGTCGTTTGTGGACTCCCGCAATCCTTCCGCTACCGTCAAATCGGCGGTCGATTCTCTAGTGTGGGCCATTCCTCGATCGCAGCTTGCCGCCAAGCTCTCACAAGATCGCGACTTTGCCAGCCACTTTTACCATGCGATCGCAGTGTTTCTGTCTGACCGATTGCGCGATACGATGAATCCGCAGGGCGATCGGGAAGACTCCCCTGAGGATATGAGTCCCCAGGTCGCCAAGAATATTGAACTTGCCGAGGCGCGATTGGGCTGGCTGCTCAGTCGTCTGAAGCAAACTTTCTAACCCCTCCTACCTCGCAAGCATGGATTTTTCTCGGCAGACTTCTCTGGCGCGCCAGCGCTTCTATCAAGAAATTGATCAGCCCCCCGACCAGATTGATCTGGCAAAAGCGGCTCTATATCTGGCGCAAGAGGAATATCCAGACTTGGATGTTGAAGAGTATCTGAGCGCCTTGGATGCGATGGCCGTTGAGGTGCGAGAGCGTCTGCCCAGAGAATCCTATCCACTACGCATCATTCAAACCCTGAATCAATATTTCTACGAAGATCTGCAGTTTCAGGGCAATACGGACAGCTATTACGACCCGCGCAACAGCTACCTGAATGATGTGATCGATCGCCGCATGGGCATTCCCATTACGCTATCCCTGGTGTATTTAGAAGTGGCAGGTCGGATTGATTTTCCGATGGTGGGGGTGGGAATGCCAGGGCATTTTCTTATCCGACCGATCGGGAAAGACATGCAAATTTTTGTTGACCCTTTTCACCAGGGCGAGGTGCTGTTTGAGCAAGACTGTCAGGAGCGGTTGAGCCAAACCTACGGGCGACCGATGGCCATGCGTCCAGAGTTTTTGGATGCCGTCAGCCCCCACTATTTTTTGGCACGCATACTGACCAATCTCAAAGGGGTTTACCTGAAACAAACGGACTGGCTACGGGCGATCGCAGCGATCGATCGCATCTTGCTGCTGCTGCCGCACTCTTGGATGGAGCAACGCGATCGCGGTCTGCTGTACTATCAGCTTGAGCGCTGGGCAGAAGCAAGGCAGGATTTAGAAGATTACCTCACCTGTGCCCCCTCTACGGTGGCAGATGCCCCCAGAATTCGCGATTTGCTCAGGCGGATAGAAGGTCAGTGACGCTCTATATCTAGAGTTCAACGAGGCTCAATATAAATCAAGACGCTATTAGTAGCGCAATTACAAAATCTGTTCTACACTTGTCCTGACAATTCACGCTCTATCTGGGTCGTTAGTGACCCATTTGACCTAATCTCTTACTTTTCTTAGGTTATTTTGCTTAGGATAGGGTGGAGGTTAGGTCAATTCCTCATTCATAATTTTTATGGTGAATTCTCCCGAACGTATATCGATCGATCGCTATTTGAGTGAATTATCGAATCAGACAGTGCTGAGTCATGGGGAGTCGAATCGTGCAGTGTTGAATGATAAAGCGCTGAGTCAAACGATTCTGCGGCGATCGCGCCCTGACCCTGCGGCTGATGACTCGGCTATTGACTATATTGCGATTAAAGATCTAACGTCTTGGCTGCTCTGGGGAATTGCCCGTAGCGCCTATGGAGCTATGCGCTTGCTCGAAGGCACCCCAGCCCGCATATTGCAGCCTGACCAAAGCTGGCAAACCGGAATTTTGCGGCTGGTGGCTCAGCTCCAGGTCAAAGCTCCAGCCCTGTCCCATGCGTTTGATTTGGTTACGCAACAGGTCGCAGCCGAGGTGCTGACAGACGATCGCCTGATTCAGTTAGGCGACTCGATGCTTTATCCCCAGCCGACGACGATCGCTGAAGCAGTTGACTTGCTGAGGCGGCAAATTCAGGCAACAACGCCTGCCCTCACTGATTTTTTGATCGGGACACAAACCGAATTGCTGATGCCGCAGCAGCCCTGGCAACCCGCTACGTTTTACCTCAGTTTAGGGTTTGAGTTTACGCCTGCGCCACCGCCTCCGGCTGCTGTGCTGCAACCCCGCCTCAAATTTACTGACCCCGTTTGGATTGAGCAATATCAGGAGACGATCGCCCATTTAGAGCCTGTACCAGAGGCAGAGGCAGCGATTGATCGCCTGCAAACGGATTTGACCTTGACGAGCCGCAATTTTCTTCAGCAAGAGTGGCAAACGAACGAGCTGGCGCTGCGATTGCTCTGGTGCTTTAGCCACAGCGCCTATGAGGTGATGCAGCTCATGAGCGGAGTTGCCGTTAGCCTGCTCCAGCCCGATCGCCCCTGGGAAACGGGAACGCTGCGCCTCTGGATTGGCTTGACGGTGCAAACGCCCGAACTGGACTGGGGGATGGATTTGATGACGGGGCATGAAAGTGGAGGCTTTTCTGCCATTGCTCAGCCCGCTGAAATTGCCCCTGAAGTTACCCCTGAAATTACCCAGTCCAACTTCGCTCAGCCTTCTGAAGTCACCCCTACAACGGTTGAGTTGAATAGTGTGGTGCGATCGCCTGAGCTACCCTGGCTCCAGCAACCTGCACTATTGGAAGCGCTAGAAGCTCAAGTTCAGCAACACATCGCCCAGACCACACCCGAACTATTGCTGCTGCTGCAAGGCACAGAGGTTGATCTGATGGATCAGGATGGAGAATGGCAGTCGGGGTGGATGCAGCTCAGCATCGGGTTTGAATTCTTGGCTGACCTGTAATCTAACGACTCATCTTGTCTGCAAGGCGATCGCCTTTTGCCAAAATCACCAGAGCCTTATCGATATCGCGCACTTTGATCGCTCGGAGTGCGGTCAGGATCGATCGGATCAATGCGACTTCGTCTTCTGAGAGTGTAACCATAAGTGTAGAACCTCATAGGAATCTAACCCAGGAACCAAAAGGTTTCTGAGCATTTTTGTTGTTACCAACAGTATACGACGAACCGCGTAAAATCGTAATGACGTATTTGTATTGGCTTGTAAGGGAAGATTGACTAGACATCAACACTTACTCACCCGTGGCTAAAGGAAAACGCAAACCAGAGGTTAGAGCCTACGTGGATGAAGACTTAGATCGACTCATTAAGACGATCGCCAGTCTGAAGGGTATTTCTATCTCCGAGCTGCTTAATCAAGCCATAGAGGTTTATCTGCAAGTCCCTGAGATCCAAAAAATAGTTGAGAGACATCGACTAGATGAGATCGAGGATGAATAAGGCGTTTGTAAGAGTTGCTCACCCTGTTGTGCTCTCTGGTTAGAGGCAATGATTCAGATAAATTAGGTGCTCAGAGTGGCTGCGAAGAAAAGGAAGCCAGAAATTAGAGTGTTTGTGGAAGAAGACTTAGATCGTCTCCTTAAGGCACTTGCAGGCATCAAAGACACCTCATTAAGCGGCTTAGTCAATGAAGCGATCGAGTTTTATATCAATCACAATGCTGATGTGCAAAGCCTAATTAAGCGGTTCAACCTGGAAGACTTGAGCAATTTGGAGGAATGAGGCAATGTATGTCCATCTTTTGCTCTAGCTAGGCATCTTGGATCTTGCTCCCAAGTCCCACAATTCTGGGGAATTTAGGGCAATTCATATTGAATTCAGCAACACTAATAACAATGAACCTACGATTAGTTCAGGAGTTTTGTCAGTGAGCCAGGGTCTTAACACCGTTGTAACTTAGGATTTTATGATCGGCGGTGAGTAGCGGCAGGTCTAGAACTCTTGCAGTCGCGACGATAAGCTGATCGGCTGGATCTTTATGAAATCCTATGAGCCTTGTAGACTCGACGATAATGGGTAGTGTTAGGTCAAGGTGTTGAATGCCAGGGTAAGTCATTGCTATTGTGAACCGAATCTTCCAAGGAGCAGGGTAGGACTAATCGACCATATTCAACGAGCTTGGCAACTTCCCAGCAGGAATAGAGGCTAACACCTAAACCATCGGCTTGATGTGCTTCTAGCAAGCTTTGGTGCTGATGAGTGAGACGATTATCCCCTTGAACCCACCAAATCCAGATATGGGTATCCAGAATAATCATTGCAGGACTTCCCAATCTTCTGTAGGAATTGCTGGAGCAAAGGGGTCATCATAACAGTAGGGTTGCTTTCCCTGTAGAGAGTAGCTGGGTGGCTGTTCTGGTTGTGATGCTGAGGATAAACTGGCACGATCTACCTGTAGAACTGCGCTGTCCTGAGCTTGCTTGGCTTTCAAGAAACGGAGGAAGTCAAGAACTTCGACAATTAACGGATCGGATACATTATCTAGCTCTTGAATCAAGAGATCTTTAAGGGTCATCGTTTGCTTCCTACTTGCGACATTCATTTAGCGACATGTAGCAGTCCTAGCTCATTTGCAAGATGAGTAGTGAGAGGTGGGATTGCTATACCTATTGTGAAATGCATATCTCAGTGAACCGCATCAAACACTAAAATCCGATCGCTCCCATCATCTTTAAACGCCTGTTCACCCACGCCCACGACTTCCACAATCACTCGGCGAGGATGCGGTGTCCAGTCTCCGGTACGCTGACCGATCGCCACAATGATGCGATCGCCCTCTGGGTACACCTGATAATGCGTTGTTGCCCAAGCGCCATTGCGATACTCAAAGCTGTTGCCATCGTCTTCGTACAGCGTAAATTCGCCTCTGTCCAAGCCTCTACCACTCCAAACTTTGAGGCGTAGCTCCGTTAAGGCAAATTCATCCATGTGCTGCATGATCGGCGCGATCGGCAAAATGGCTCCGGCTCGGACATAAAGCGGCATGGTTTCCAATGGCGCATCCGCCAGGATATACTGACCGCCCTCATAGGGTTTGCCTGTCCACCAGTCATACCAGGTGCCTGCTGGCAGATATACCGCCCGCTGCGTCACTCCGGGTCGCATCACAGGAGCCGCCATCAACGAGGCTCCTAGCATCACCTGATCGGTTAGGTAATGGGTTTGCGGATCAGTCGGAAAGTGATAAACCAAGGGTCGCAAAATCGGTGCGCCTGTGGTGGTCGCCTTCCAAAACAGACTGTAGAGATAGGGCAAAAGCTGATAGCGCAGGTTGATGTATTCTCGGCAAATAGCGGTGACGCGATCGCCAAATGCCCAAGGTTCATGCGGCTTGGTGTCAATCATGGAATGTCCGCGCATCAGCGGATAGAGCATCCCCACCTGCATCCAGCGGGCAAACAGCTCAGGTGTAGCGTTTCCGGCAAAGCCGCCAATATCAGCTCCGACAAAGGCCACCCCCGACAGCCCTAGGTTGCAGAGCATCGGCAGCGACATTTCTAGATAATCCCACTGCGAGTGGTTGTCGCCCGTCCAGACCGCCGACCAGCGCTGAATTCCGGCATAGCCCGATCGCGTCAGCACAAACGATCGCTGCTGTGGACGCAGAGTTTCCAGGGCTTCGGCTGCCGATCGCGCCATCATTTGCCCATACAAGTTGCGGGTTTCGGCATAGGTTGTCCGGTCTGCGCCTGCTCCTTGCGGGGCATTTTCGGGAAACCAGATTTTTACACCCGGATCTCCAAAGGGGCGATCGTTCATGGCAGGTTCGTTCATGTCATTCCAGATGCCCGCTACGCCAGCCTCAGTTAACGCCCGATGCGAGTTGCCCCACCAGTCGCGCACCTCCGATCGCATAAAGTCAGGAAACACAGAGCGATCGGCCCAGGCATAGGCATGAAAGACTTTGCCATCCCCATGCCGGATGAAATAGTTTTGCTCTAGCCCTTCGTCCACCACAGGATAATGGTTGTCTGGATCATATTTCACCCCCGGATCAACGATCGTCACCACCCGAAAGCCCTGCTGACCTAAATCGCCCATCAGTCGCGCCGGATCGGGAAACTGCTGCGGGTTCCAGGTAAAGACGCGAAAGCCATGCATATAGTCGATATCCAGATGAATCACATCACAGGGAATCTGGCGATCGCGGAATTCTTGGGCGATTCGTCGCACTTCCGGTTCTGAGCCATAGCTCCAGCGGCATTGGTGGTAGCCCAAGGCCCAACGCGGCGGCAGCGGCATTCGCCCAGTGAGTTCGGTATAGAGCTGCAAAACTTCCGCAGGGTCGGAGCCACAGAACAGGTAGTAATCCAATTCACCCTGGGTTTCCATTTGCAACCAGTCGGCATGGGCAGCGCCAACATCAAAGCTGCTGACATGCGTCGTGTTGAAAAATATGCCGTAGCAAACTGACGAACGCAGCGCCAAAAACACCGGAATTGCCTGATACATAGCACCCGTGAGGCTGGTGTAGTCGAGCGAATCGGTCGCGAGGTGGGTAAAGTGCTGCGATCGCTTTTCCAACAGCCCGGTTCGTTCGCCAAAGCCATAGAAGCGATCGTCTAGCTCAATCTGCTTCCAGCAGGCAACCGTATCCCCCCGCCAACCGATATGAACATCTTGGGCAAAAGGGCGATCGTCCAAGTCGGCCTTGAGGTCAAAGCATCTCAGGCGGCAGGGTTGGCGGTCGATGAGAATGCGGAGGCGATCGGTTGTAATCTCGACCTCATCTGGAGTTTCCTGAACTTCAAAAGCGGCTGTCCAGGCTTCATCGTCTTTTGTCACCGCCCACGATCGCCTGGGCAAAGGCTGTTCTCGCACCAATCGCACCCGAATCAAGCCAGCCGCTAACACGCTAATCCAAAGCTGAGCATTCTCGCAGCCCAACCGCACCTGCTGCGGCAAGACTTCAACCGTCTGTACTGCGCCCAATAGCGTCCAGGGGGCTTCAGTTTTGGGTAGCTGTCCAAAAAACTCTGGCATAGTTCCTGCGGGTAGGGTGTTCTAGTGCAAGATCAACTTTTCACTACACTAGGATGGACGTAATCATTCTGGATGAGCGCAAACTACTATGGCTCCTGACTGCGATATTACCGCGCCAGATTCCTCTCTAGAGACCCTCAATGCCTGTGTTCAGACCTTAGGCATACCTCAAATTCAGCGGCACCTCTTCCTTTGTGCTGACCAGACGGTGCCGAAGTGCTGCGACAAAACCGAGAGCCTGGTGGCTTGGGATTATCTTAAAAAGCGCTTGAAACAGCTCGGACTTGATCAGCCCACAGCCGATCGCCCCACCTGCATTTTTCGCACCAAAGCCAACTGTCTACGGGTCTGTCAAAAAGGCCCCATTCTGCTGGTTTATCCCGATGGCGTTTGGTATCACAGCGCCACGCCAGACGTGATTGAGCAAATTATCCAAGAGCATCTGCTGGGCGATCGCATTGTCGAAAAATACGCCTTTCTCACCCATGCTCTGCCACAATCTGCCCAAGTGAAAGAAGTGCTGGAGCCAAGCGATCGCGGCTGAAGATGATCGAGGGTGAAACGGGCGGTACTAATTTTTTCTGGAGAATGGCAACATTTGCAGCGGTAGTTGGCTCGTTTGCGAACCAGTTGCCCTGTCAAATCGTTGATGGTCATCTAAGAAGGCGCATTGGGCGTTAATTCCGCTGTCTCTTGCCAGCAGATAACAGGTTTCAGTGATGACGGGATAGGCCGTGATGAGCGTTTCTCGCAACCCGCTGAGGATTTGGATGGCTGCCGAGTGATTTTGATCTGCCCGATTTCCTAATGCAACAAAAAATCCTGTGTCAGCGATGATCATTGATCTGGATGCTGCGGAAATTTTTCTTGCATAATTTCATGAAAGTAGGCTTTAGAGTTGGTAGAGAGGTCGGGTGATCCTTGGAAGCAGCCAATAAATTTACTCTGCTTTAACTTTGCAAGTGGGTCGGTCGCAGGAGGCTGAATTTGCTGATAGTAGTGGTCGATCGCCTCACTCACCATACGATCGATCAATTCAGTCGCATCCTGCTGGGTTTGCTGTTGAATCTGCGCCAGCTTGTCTGCCCGTTCTTCGTCGAGTTGAATTTCAATCTGCATCGATTTACCTGTCACCTTAATATTAAAATTCTTTTGGCAGTCCAGCTTGTTTCAAAACTGCGTTAGCGGTGTGACGGGACTTGATCGCGCTGTCCACAACAAAGCGCCGTTGAGTAATTGGGCTGTACCAAATTTCGTGATCGCCTTTGCCTTATCACTCCAAAGAACAGCCAGCTACTACCAGGATTTTCTTTAATTTGGGCGTTAACGATTCAGCCATTCTTAGGATGCTACCCTGATCAATTCTTGCCGATGGCTGGTGAGTTGAAAGGCGATCGCTCCGGCATAATCTCCAGCAATGACGTGGTTTAGACGCAATAATTCTGGAATCATGCTGCGGAGTTTTTGGCTGAGTATTTCAATGGTGTCTGCCTCTGTTGCCAATCCTGGAACATCGTCACTGGTAGCGACCCAGACGGCTGAGTCGGTATCCCAGAAGGCATCAATTTGATAGATTACTGGTTCCATACTGGCAATTTGACGGCGGTTATGTTCTCCAATATCTCTAGTTTAGAGCGATCGCTTTCCAGTTCAATGCGATCGCCTCTCTTCTCTGTTTGCTACAGGCGGAACAGCCGTTTTAGGGCGCGAATGATGCGTTTGAGGAATTGGATGAGGAGGTGCGATCGTCTTTTCTGAGGGGAGGAGGGGCGATCGGAGTGCATTTGCTGATGGAGGTACTTAAGATTTTGGCGGATGGTGCGGGTATTGGGGTGATTGTCTCCTAATTTCTGCACCAAGATGGACAAGGCTTGGACATACAGCGGTTCTGCCTCGCTGTAGCGCCCTTGGGATTTGTAGAGTCCTGCCAGATTGTTGAGGCGGGTTGCCACATCGGGATGCTCCTGCCCCAACAGCCGTTGGCTCATCTCTAAAGCTTGAACATATAGCGGTTCTGCCTCGCTGTAGCGGTTTTGACATCTATAAAGTTCTGCCAGATTGCTGAGGCTAGTTGCCAGAGCAGGATGCTCTTCACCTAGCAGACGCCTTATCAGCTCTAAAGCCTGGATATATAGGGGTTCTGCCTCGCTGTAGCGCCCTTGAGAACAGTAAAGTAGTGCAAGATTGTTAAGGCTAGTTGTCACACTAGGGTGTTCCTGCCCCAACAAGCGATTTCTTAGCTCCAATGCCTGAAGATACAAGGGTTCTGATTCGCTATATCTCCCCTGATACCGATAGAGTTCTGCCAAATCGTTAAGGCTGATTGCCACATCAGGATGTGCCTCTCCCAATAGGCGTTTTCTAAGCTTCAAGGCCTGAATCAACAGGGGTTCTGCTTCGCCGTAGCGCCCTTGAAATGAGTAGAGTTCTGCCAAATTGTTAAGGCTAGCTGCCACATCGGGATGTTCCTCTCCCAATAGGCGTTTTCTAAATGCCAATATCTGGATCAATAGAGGTTCTGCATCACTGTAGTGCCCTTGAGATATGTAAAGACTTGCAAGATTTTCAAAGCTGGTTGCTACATCAGGATGTGCTTCTCCCAATATGAGTCTTCTAAACTTCAAGGCCTGAATCAACAGGGGTTCTGCTTCGCCGTAACGCCCTTGGGATGAGTATAGTTTTGCTAAATCGTTAAGGCTGGTTGCCACATCGGGATGTTCCTCTCCCAATATGAGTCTTCTAAGATTAAAGGCCTGAATCAACAGGGGTTCTGCTTCGCCGTAACGCCCTTGAAATAAGTAGAGTACTGCCAAATCGTTAAGGCTAGTTGCCACACAGGAATGTAGCTCTCCCAATATGAGTCTTCTAAGCTTCAAGGCCTGAATCAACAGGGGTTCTGCTTCGCCGTAACGCCCTTGAGATATATAAAGACTTGCAAGATTTTTGAGGCTGGTTACCACATCGGGATGTTCCTCTCCCAATAGGCGTTTGGACAGCTCTAAAACTTGGACATTAAGGGGTTCTGCCTCACTGTAGCGCCCTTGGACTTTGTAGAGACCTGCCAAATTACCCAGGCTAGTTGCCACAACGAGATGATCTTCTCCTAGCCGTCTCTGCGTTGTCGTCAGACAATTTCTGTACCAAGGTTCAGCTAAGGCATATAGCCCTTGTCCCTCATAAAATCGAGCCAATCCTACAAATGCCCAGGACAGGTCGTCATCACTAACGCGATCGATCATGCCATTCGCTACTTCTTCCAGGTGAGGACGAACGATGCCAAAGGCTGCAATCATGTCAAGGGTGGGAGATTGCGGCATTTGCTGAGCAATTCTGATCATCTCATCAACGAATGCCTGCCGTAGCGGTTCAGCGTCCACAAACTCTGTCAGCTTAGCCTGCAAAAACTCCCGAATCAGCGGATGCAGCTTACAACCCCCTAGATCATTCACCTCATCCCAATCAACAGGCTGAATCAGATAACGATTATCCAGCTCTCGTCTAGCATCAGAGACAGCGTACTCCTCACCGTGCACCCGCCGTATCATCCACTCCACCAAAAACCAGGGAATCACATCCGCCGCAAACAAACTCAGCAGCATCACCACCTCTGCCGTCTCTGCGTCCAGCGTTTGCCAGGTCAACTCAAATGCCGCCTTCACCCCTAGCTGTGCCGTCATCTGATACTGCGCGTCTCGCTCCACCGAGGCATCCTGAATCGACTGCGCCTTCAGCCGTTCCCGCATCTCGCCCAAAGAGAGGAAGCGATCGCCTCCCAAATATCGCCCCACCAGCTCCAGTCCCAGCGGTAGGTATCCCAACCAGGTACACAGCTCTGCTGCCTCAGACGGCTCGCGCGCCACTCGCTCTGCCCCAATCACCTCCTGCAAGAGGGCGATCGCGTCTTCTTCGGCCAACACATCCAGCGGCAACTCCACAAAGCTGATATCCAGCCCCCGCTGCCGCGTCGTCAGCACCACCCGAAACCGCTGATCCGTGGGCAACACCGCCCGACAGTCCGCCAAACTTGTCACATCATCCAACACCACCAGCACCAAGCCATCCGGCTGCCAGTTATGCCAGCACCACTGCACCTGCTCCGCCAACGACAGCAGTGTTCCGCGCCACTCTTGCGGCTCCGACAGCCCTAGCTCTAGCTCTACTTTCTGTAACAACTGCGCTTCCAGGCTGCTTTCTCTGGCGCGTAGCCAACAGACCCCACCCGGATAGCTCTCTCGTTGTCGCCGCGCATATTGAATCGCTAATTCCGTCTTGCCTACGCCCCCCATCCCGGCGATCGTCGTAATTGCCACGCGATCGTTCTGCTGCAACGCCTGATGCAGGTCTGCAAGAGCGCGATCGCGCCCCAAGAAATGCGGCGATCCGCGATAGGGAATGTCTTGCAGTCGGGTTGTTGTGGGGCGATCGGCTAAGGGCATATGAATCGTTTGATGAATATCCCCGGTTTGGATATTCGCCGCCTGTACATTCTCAAAAATACTCTGCCTGATCGGTTGCGCGGCTGGAATACTTTTGTCTGGGGTACCTTCTGGCTGACTCATGCTCCTAGCTGTCCTGCGTCAGATTGCCCAGCTTGACGTTTTGCGCCTTCACATCCGCCAGCATTACCTGATCCACCGCACCTGCCTGAGTCGATCGCTGGGTTAGATCACCCGCTTCCAGATCGCCAGAGAGATCAAGTCTGCTTGCCATCACCTGACGTACCGCTCCTGCCGCCTGAAGCTGTTGCACCAAATCCTTAAGCTGTGTGGCAAAGGACGGATCTTCCTCAATCTGTGCCACTAGCTCCGCTTCCACCAAAGCAATATTCGATTCCGAGGGCTGCTTCTCTGCTCGTACCAGCAAACCCTCAGTCCCAGATGATTTAAACTTGTTTCGCACAGAAGTGATGAGCTGTGCCGTGCGTTCAGACACTTCTTTACCCAATGTCTTGCCGCCTTCCTTCAGCGCTTCCGAAAAAAACAGCGTAGCGACCGTAGCAGCAAGCGTGACGAGTTCCATAAACAGTTAAAAATGGGGCTAATTTTTACCTAGTTCTAGCCCAATTCTCCGCTGTTTGGATGAAAAATAGGAACGATCGCTTTCAGAACTCCAGAATTTCCATCTAAAACGAGAGTGATTTCACTTCAAGCAAGAACATTCTCATTTCAAACAGGACTAATTCGATCGCAACCTAAAACCAGCTCGTTTCAAATGAGAGCGTTCTCATTTCAACCTGAAACTTTTCTGTTTTAACCCGCAATGTTTTCACTTCAAACAAGAATGTTTTCACTTCAAACAAGAATGATCCAACTCAAACCCCAATTTATCTCCCTACAAACAAAAACGTCCCCACTGGTCATGAGAAAGTCAAACGATCGCGGCAAAAAGTCGGGGTTCTGCGTCGCCACCTCTAGCGCCTTGCTCACAAACGCCCGACTCTTATCCCCCAACTTGAGCAGCGCCTTCCGCTCCTCTACACTCAAATCAATCAAAAACGGCAGCTTGGTTTTAATCGTAGCGATCGCTGCCATCGAGGATCTATAGCCCTGCTCTAGACCAGACCATCTCACAGTACGATCGAGTTATCCCTTTTGTTTTCTGAACCTGCATGACTTCTATTTCTGATATCACTGTCAAGACGATCGATGGCAAAGATGTCACTCTAGGCGACTATGCCGGGAAAGTTTTGCTGATTGTCAACGTTGCTTCTTACTGCGGCTACACATCTCAATACAAAGGTTTGGAAAAACTCAACCAAAAGTATCGCGATGCCGGACTGCGGATCTTGGCGTTTCCCTGCAACGACTTCGGAGCACAGGAGCCGGGCAGCAACCTGGAAATTGCCGAATTCTGCGATCGTAATTATGCGGTCAGCTTTGAATTATTTGATAAACTTCACGCCAAAGGCAGCCAGCAGCATCCGCTCTACGCAAAACTCACGAGAGCCGTACAGCCTAGCGGCGAGGTCGCCTGGAACTTTGAGAAGTTCTTGATTAGCAAACAGGGTGAGGTCGTCGCTCGCTTCAAGAGCGCTGTATTGCCTGAATCTTCAGAGCTTGTAGGGGCGATCGAGCAGGCGTTAGCCCAGTAAAGCAGTATAAATGCGGTCTGGATGCGGTCTAAAAACAGAGGCTGTGAGGCAAATTTCCTTGCAGCCTTACGCTGAGCGTGTTTAACAATTTTTGGGTAATTTAAGTGTTATGTGGAAATACTGGATATCATGTACTGGATGTCATGATTGGCAGATTCTGCGATCGATTCTAAGCGTGGCGAGTTATCAAGCATGAGCAAGGAAAACGGTACAGGCGAAAACAAGCGGCTACTGCTGATTGATGATGACCCTAACTTGATTTTGCTAGTCAAGGATTACCTGGAATTTCGAGGATACGAGGTGATTACCGCCGAAAATGGCCAAGATGCTCTGGAAGTATTAGACAAAGATACACCAGACATGATCATTTGCGACGTCATGATGCCGCAAATGGATGGCTACTCCCTCGTCGAGCATGTCAGAAAAAATCCTCGCACAAACTGGATTCCTGTGCTGTTTCTCTCCGCAAAAGGGCAGAGTCAAGACCGGGTCAAGGGTTTGAACACGGGCGCAGATGTCTACATGGTGAAGCCCTTCGAGCCTGAAGAGCTGGTAGCGCAGGTAGAATCTTCCCTCAAGCAAGCCTCTCGTCTGATTCAGCGCCAGGAAAAGGGCAGCGACAGTAGCTCACCTAAAATTCAGGTGCCTTTTGATGTAGAGCTAACGCCTACCGAGCTGCGCGTGGTGCAGTTTGTCGCACGCGGCATGGCTAACCGCGAGATTGCAGATGAGCTAAACGTCAGTCAGCGAACGATCGAGAGTCACGTCAGCAACATGTTGGGCAAAACGGGGCTGCACAACCGCACAGAGCTAGCGCGCTGGGCGATCGAAAATAGCATGGCGTAATGGCAACCGCAGCAGGAACTTTTGAAAAAACCAGCTTTGATTGGCAGCTTCGTCAGTTGCAGCAGCAGTTTGGCGAGTGGTTGCAGCGACTGTTCCTCAACGATTCCAATCTGCCCGGCGAAAATTGGCAGCTGCCCCCCTGGCTGCTCGAAAGTTTGTTTTGGTTCATTGTTATAGGGCTGGTCAGCTTTTTGGGGTGGCAGCTCTATCGCTGGCTCAGCCCCTATCTGGCTACAACCTGGCGATCGCGTCAGCCTTCTATTGCCATCAGTTCATCTACTCCCGAAGTCCTGCCCGTTGCCGCCTGGCTTCAGCGATCGCGCCAAGCCCAGCAGCAGGGCAACTACCGTGAAGCCTGTCGCGCTCTCTACATGGCAATGCTGCAACGGCTCAACGACCAGAATTTGATTACCCAACAGCCTAGCCGCACCGATGGCGAATATGCCACGCTGTTGCACACCCTCAGCACGCTCGATCAGCCGCAGCCCTACCACCTGCTCCTCCGCACCCACGAACGCCTCTGCTTCAGCGAAGCCGACATCACAGCCGAAACCTACGATCGCTGCTGGCAAGCCTACCGAGAAATTGATCCGACCGAGCGTGCGATCGTTTAATCCTTAAACTCCCAGACCTTAATCCTTCACAATGAATTTCAAAAATCGCTGGTGGCTTGGGGCGATCGCCCTGCTGGCTCTGGTGTTGCTCAGTTTCTTTGCCGCGCCTGCCGCTAACCTGCGCCAAGGCTCAACCTACAGCCGATCGCCAGATGGCTACGGAGCCTGGTTTGCCTACATGCAAGCCCAGGGCAATCCGATTCAGCGGTGGCAAAAGCCGATCGAGCAACTTTTTGACGCTGACGAGCCATTGCCTTCGGCCACTGAGATTAGCGATCGAGCGATTAGCGATCGTCCCAGGGCTATCTCCCTTGCGGCTACGCCCCAGACTCCCATCACCCTGATCCAGATTGACAATGGCAACATCTGGGCAACCGCTACCAACCGAGCCTGGATTGGGCAAGGCAATGTGCTGGTGCTGTTGGGGGCTAAAATGCCTGTAACCAAAGCGCCCTTTCGCAGCAGCCTGTCCAGCCCTTTTGGCAACGTCAAGGTAGAAACCAGTCAGCGGTTCACCTCCTCAGGGCAAGAGCAGGAGTCCGGTGAGATTCAGCCTCTGCTGCGCGATGCCTATGGCTCAGTGGTCTGGGAAGAGGCGATCGGCAAAGGGCGGATCATTCGTTCATCCACCGCTTTTTTGGCAGCCAATGCTTACCAAGATGAGCCGGGAAATTTCAAGTTTCTGGCAAAGCTGGTCACCGATTCAGGGCATCCTATCTGGGTGGATGAATATATCCACGGCTACAAAGATGTCGATGCCGCCCCCCAGGGCAAATCTCAAAGCCTCCTGGGCTACCTCGCCAAAACGCCACTGCTGATCGTTGGGGTGCAAACTCTCGTGATCCTGCTGGTCTTAATTTGGGGACAAAACCATCGCCTGGGTGCCGCCAAAAAGCTGAGTGAACCGCCAGAAGACAATAGCACCGCCTATATTCAAGCCCTGGCAGGCGTGTTGCAAAAGGCCAACAGCAGCAGCTTTGTCAGAGAAACCATCGCCAGAGCCGAGCAGATCCAGATCCAGCGATCGCTGGGCTTGGGCACAGCCCCCCTCGACCCAGAAATCGTCAGCGCTGCCTGGCAACAGCAAACCGGACAACCCGCCACCGAGCTGCAAGCCCTGCTTAGTTTGCCCCAGGGCGATCGCCACCCCTCGGACTCAGAACTGCTCACCTGGCTGAAAAATATTCACACTGCTCGCCAGCGCATTCCCCACTAGATTCTTCCGTTTTTACCCATCCAGTTCTTCACTTCTTCACTCCCCTATTCTTCCCCGTGACCCAACCCTCTGCCCTCTTTACCCAACTCTCCAAGACCCTTGGCCAGATCGTCGTCGGTCAGCCCGATCTCGTGCGCCACCTCATGGTGGCACTGCTATCGGGTGGGCATGTGATTCTAGAGGGTGTACCCGGTACAGGCAAAACTCTCAGCGTCAAGGCATTAGCGCAGCTCTTGC
The DNA here is from genome assembly GCA_016208305.1 of Oscillatoriophycideae cyanobacterium NC_groundwater_1537_Pr4_S-0.65um_50_18. Lineage (GTDB taxonomy): Bacteria > Cyanobacteriota > Cyanobacteriia > Elainellales > Elainellaceae > Drouetiella. The sequence goes on from JACQYI010000018.1 coordinate 89,373, forward strand.
AGGCCGATTTTCGGCGGATTCAGCTCACGCCAGATGTCCTACCCTCCGACATTTTGGGCACCAATATTTTCGACTTCAACAGCCGCAATTTCACCCTTAAGCCCGGCCCAGTTTTCACCCAAATTCTGCTGGCAGATGAAATTAACCGCACGCCCCCCAAAACCCAGGCAGCCCTCTTGGAGGCGATGGAAGAACAGCAGGTGACTTTGGATGGCGAAAGTATGCCCCTGCCTGACCTGTTTTGGGTGATTGCCACTCAAAACTCTCTGGAATTTGAAGGCACCTATCCCCTGCCCGAAGCCCAACTCGATCGCTTTCTCTTCAAGCTCATCGTGGACTACCCCGAAGCCAAAGCCGAGCGGCAAATGTTACTCAACGCCCAAGCCGGACAGCAGACTAAACGGCTAGATCTGAAAAACCTCAAGCCGATCGCCACCGTCGAACAAATCCTTGCCGCCCGTCACGCCATCCGATCGATCGAGATTTCAGAGTCGCTCTTAGATTACCTGCTGGCACTGGTGCAGCGGACTCGTCAACATCCCGACCTAGCGCTAGGAGCCTCTCCTCGCTCTGCTGTGGCCTGGCTGCAAGCCAGCAAAGCGCACGCCTGGCTCAACGACAGAACTTTTGTCACCCCCGATGATGTCAAGGCGATCGCCCCACCCCTGCTACGTCACCGCCTTATCCTGCGCCCCGAAGCCCAGTTAGACGGACTCAAAACAGACAACGTTATTGTCTCGCTGCTGAATCAGGTGCCCGTACCCCGCTAGGAACCCGTACCCCACTCAAAGCAGAGAAGACCCCCATCCCATTCACGCATCATCCCTCCCTCTCTCCCTCTCTCCCTCTCCCCCTCCCTCTTAATGATTCCTTCCCTTCGCCTTTACCAACTCCTACTCCTCGGCATGGGCATTGGACTGGCGATCGCCTTCATCCAGCCTGGGGCACTCGGTTTGGCGCTCTTGATTACCCTAATTTGGGATGTCGCGATCCTGGGCTTAGCGATTGCGGATGGCCTGCGGGTAAAAGGCAGCCGGGTAACGGTGATGCGGCAGCCGTTATCTCGACTATCAATCGGGCGAGACAATCTGGTAGAGCTGACTGTAAAGACAGGCAGCCAGCCCGCCACACTGCAAATCCGAGACTACTACCCTGAGGCCATCACGGCCACACCAGAGACAATCAAAGCAACGCTGCCTGCCAATGCCACAGAAACGCTCACCTACAGCGTTTTTCCCACTCAGCGCGGCGAGTACAACTGGGGCAGCCTTCAGGTGCGGCAACGGGGAGCCTGGGGACTTACCTGGAGCGACTGGACGATTCCTCAAGCCCAAGCCGTCGAGGTTTATCCCGATTTACTGGGGCTGCGTGCCCTCTCGTTACGCCTTACCCTGCAAACCACAGGCAACCTGCGCAAAGCCAATCGCTTGGGCATCGGCACCGAATTTGCCGAACTGCGGGAGTACAGCATGGGCGACGATCCGCGCTTAATCGACTGGAAAGCCTCGGCTAGAAGAGTCAGCGAAGCCTTCCCGCGCAACCGTCCTCTGCTGCGCGTCTTGGAGCCAGAACAAGAGCAAACTCTGATTATTTTGCTCGATAGCGGCCGCCTCATGACCGCTCAGATCAACGGCATTGCCCGATTTGACTGGGGACTCAATGCCGCACTTTCGCTCGCCTTAGCCGGACTCAACCGGGGCGATCGCGTTGGGGTTGGCGTATTCGACCGGGTGCTGCACACCTGGATGCCACCCGAACGGGGGCAGGCACAGTTGGCAAAACTGATCGATCGCCTCACGCCGCTTCAGCCCACTTTGCAAGAGCCAGATTATCTCGGTTCGGTGACGACCATTACGAACCAACAGACTCGGCGCGCCCTCGTCGTATTGATCACCGAGCTGATTGACACCACAGCTTCAGCCGAGTTGCTGGCGGCAATGGCACGCCTGACCCCGCGCTATCTGCCTTTTTGTGTCACCCTGCGCGATCCCCAAATCGATGCGCGAGCCAATAAACCCACCCAAGAAATAGACGCCAGCTATGGGCGGGCAGTGGCGATCGATCTGCTCAATCAGCGTCAGGTGGCTCTGGCAACCCTGAAGCAAAAGGGCGTGCTGATTTTAGATGCCCCAGCCAATCACATCACTGAAGAATTGGTCGATCGCTACCTGCGGCTCAAAGCCCAAGGGCGGCTCTAGCCTAAGTCACTAGATGCACAAAGCTGAGAGTCGCCCAAGCATTCACCTCAAGCGTGTAGGTATCGGTCGGAATTTCAACCTTGCTGCCCAAGGCCGTTAGCAAAGGCAAACTGGCCTGATGCAAGTCTTGCAGCAGCGCCTGCACCACGTCTAGCGCATTGGGCAACTGCGCCACCTGTGCCGTAGTTTTAGAGGGGGTTGTCGCTAAGGTCTGGTAGGTTTGTAGCAGCGGCACAGGGCAAAAAACGATGTGGGTTTCCATCAGTCCTGCGGTCTGCATCTTCCAGTCTGAGGGGGCAGGCGGCACAGTCAATGTTTCACCCGGAGCCAAGAAAGTTTGTGCCACAATATCGCCCATGCCAGGATAGAGGGCGATCGCATTTCCGGACGCATCCAACCCCAACAGCACAAAATAGACAGGGCGATCGCCCCCATTCTTTAAGCGATACTGAATCTGATTGCCGACTGCCAACTCGACCGCATTAGACCCTGCCGCATTAGACCCTGCCTTGCTTGAGGTGAGCAGGCGGGCTGAGGGCTGAGCCGTAGCGCCAAGAGGTGACAGCAAGGAGCCACGCACTGTCTCCTGCTGCATCAAGATTTGCGGCTTTAGGACTTGCGATCGCACCCCTTCTGCCCCTGCCGTCTCGACAGACACCTGCTCTAGAGTAGCGCTGACCCTCAGCCGAGACGAGCCGCGATTTTCTGTCAGGCGCAGCAGTTTCGTGGCCAGCAAGGTTTTTAGCGCGGGTGCAACTCGATTAACCGCCGTTTTCACTGCTTCATCTTCTTGAATCAGCGTGCTAGGAATCGCATCTCGACCGGGAGAAAACAACCCATAGCCGCTTTGGGAGGCCGTAGCAGCTAAGTCGAGGGAGGCCGTCAACAGGCGGGCAGGCTGGTTTTTGCCAAACAAAAAATCAGCAGACTGCTCACCCGCAATCACCGAAGATACTTTGGGAATTGCAGAAAAAGCGCTGGTCGCATCCACTCGCTCAATCCGCTTGAGGCTGGCATCGATCGCCACGTTGAGTCCGACATTGCGCGGCAAAAACCGCACCTGCTCCTGCACCCATTGCCCAACCCGCAGTTGCTCAGTCTGGGAAACCTCTGAAACAAGGCGGGCTTTAAAGAGTAGCCCCTCCCGCGATCGAATTTGCAGCAGCACTGGATTGTGTGAAGCGGGGGCAGGCGCAGCAGCAGACCCAGCTTGAGCAGGGCAAGCCGCCACCACAGAGGTGCCGTAATTTTCTAGCACGGCTGCGGGCAACCCTGTCAGCCATAGCTGCGCCTTACCCTCTTCCTCTACCGCGTGAATCACGCCATCGGCATTGGTTGCCTCAGCCTCTTTGAGTAGCCCAGCGTTGGGGCGATCGCGTTTTTGACCCGTTTTCTGCTCGGCCTGGGGTTGCGAAGTCAAGGCACTTGCCCCTGACAAGACAGGCTGCTGCTCTACGCCAGCGGCTTGCCGAACCGTGCTAGATACCTGATTGAAGCTCAGCGGATCAAAGCTGAAATAGAGCGTCGTTGCCGGAGTCGCCCACCAGAGTTGCTGAGTGAGCGCATAGGTAAACAGCCCTGCACTAAAGCCGCTCCACTGTGCCTCAGTCGCCATTCGATCAACCTGAGTAGCCGACAGCAGCAGTCCGGGAAGCTGACCCGATCGCCACTGTGACTGAATCTGCGCCCTCGAAAGATCCGTCTTACGGCTAAGCTGTGCTTGCAGCAATGCCTCTGCATCATTCAAACGACCGCTGGGTCTGTTGGGGCGCGATCGAACGCGGAGATTGCCTTGCAGGGTTCTCCCCCAAGATAAATAGCTGGTGTCTAAAACCGTGGTGACTTGATCGGTTGGGAGCGATCGCAGCAGCCACCCCAAAGTTGCTTGAGAGACATCGTGAATCACCGGATTTTCTGGCGTAGGCAACCAGCCATCGATAGGCACCAGGCTACTTTGCTGGGAAGTCATGTCCCCAGACGGTTCAGAAATCGTGTCTTCCTCTAGCAAAATGCGGCTTCCCAACCCGCTAAAGTGAAACACCACCACATCCCCCGGACGGGATTGCTGAATCAAATGAGCTTGAAAAGCATCAAAAATGGCTTGCTGCGTGGCCTCTTGGTCAGTCAGCGTTAAGATATCGCTGGGCTGAAAGCCAAACCGATGGGTTAATAGCTCTTGCTGCAAGGCAACATCAGTCAGGCAGCCATTGAGCGCAGAACCTTTGGCGAGCGAATAATCGCAAACTGGTTCAGAATATTGGTTAATACCAATCAGCAAGGCCAACTTGCGGCGGGTGGGGAGGGCTATCGCCTGCTGATAGCGATCTGCCCATTGCGACAAGCCCAGCTCACTGCATCCCAAGGTTGTCAGTGCCAGTCCAGCTTGAATAAAGGTTCGTCGCGTGAGTCCCATGCTTCTACTGCTACCCCAGATTTTGTCTAGCTTTGCAAAAAGTTTGGCTTTTGAAGATTTAAGTTAAGCTGAGCAGTAATAAAATCCACCTATAGCTTGCCTGAAAACCAGTGATCACTCTTCGCCCCTCTGCCGATCGTCAAACTCTCCTTAATCTTGCGGGCTGCTTTCCTGAAATGGATGTCATGGCGATCGAAACCTGTATTGCATTTTTGAATGCAACCGCAGATGTCTACGAAGCCCTCAGCGTCCACTTTGCACGCTATGGGCTGTCAATGGGAAAGTTTACGCTGCTAATGCAATTATTTCATAGGGATCAAATTTCTGACGAGCAACAGGGGCTGACTCCCTCAGAATGTGCCGATCGCGCTGGGGTAACAAGAGCGACTGTCACGGGTCTGCTCGATGGGCTAGAGCGAGATGGCTGGGTCAAGCGCAAACCCATTCCGGGCGATCGGCGCATGTTGCGCGTAGAGCTAACCAAAGTGGGGCGACAGCGCCTGACAGAAATGTTGCCCGATCACTTTGGGCGCACTAGAGGACTCATGGAAAATCTGACCTGTGCCGAAAAACAAACGCTGATTTGTCTGCTCAAAAAGGTGCAGATGGGCACACCCGCTCTCCTAGATCCCTAGAGTGCGTCGATCCTGTCGTTTTATGAGCCTCAAGGAGTTCTAAACGCGATCGTTGCCAGGTCGATTCATCAGATTATTTCCTCAGATCAACCCGTCCTTGGCCGCCATAGTCAGCATGAGGTCAATCACGCGGCAAGAGTAGCCCCATTCGTTGTCATACCAGGCAACCACCTTAAAAAAGTTGGGGTTTAGCTCAATTCCCGCCAGCGCATCAAAAATACTCGATCGCGCATCCGTTCGGAAATCCATCGACACGACTTCTTCTTCGGTATAGCCTAAAATTCCCGCCAATTCTCCCTCTGATGCCGCCTTCATCGCAGCGCAGATTTCTGAGTAGCTCGTCGCCTTTGCCGTCTTAAAGGTGAGATCGACCACAGAAACATCGGGAGTAGGCACCCGAAAAGCCATGCCTGTTAACTTACCTTTGAGCTGGGGCAGCACCAGCGCGACAGCCTTGGCGGCTCCGGTCGCGGACGGAATGATATTTTGCGCGAATGATATTTTGCGCTGCGCCTCTGCCGCCACGCCAATCTTTTTTGCTGGGGCCATCGACCGTGGGCTGAGTCGCCGTCATCGCGTGAACGGTGGTCATTAAACCTTCAGCAAAGCCAAACGTCTCATCCAGCACTTTAGCGATCGGGGCTAGACAATTTGTTGTACAGCTGGCATTAGAAACGATCGCATCTTTAGCCGGATCAAAATTTTGGTGATTCACACCCACCAGATAAGTCGGCACCTGATCTGGACTTTGGGTTGGAGCCGAGATCACCACTCGTTTTGCACCTGCCTGAAGATGTTTGGCAGCGCCTTCATAGGTTGTAAATAATCCTGTGGACTCTACGACATAATCGGCGCTCAACTGACTCCAGGGCAACTCTTCTGGTTGACGCATCGCCAGACAGGGCACAAATTTTCCATCCACCACTAGCCCATTGGCTCTAGCTTCGACCGTGCCGTGATACAGGCCATGCGTCGAGTCATGCTTGAGCAAATACGCCAAATTATCTGGAGGAACAAGGTCATTGATCCCGACAAATTCGATATTGGGGTTCTTCATGCCGATGCGGAAAACAAGTCGCCCAATGCGACCAAAGCCATTGATTCCCACCTTTACGGGCATAGTCAAAGCTCCTTACGGCGAACCCCTGATTTATACCGCCAGTCTGGGTCAGACTGCAATGGGGTAGATGGGTGAATGGGTAGACGGGTAGATGGGTGGGTGAGTGGACGGGTAGATGGGTAGACGAGAGTTTCTCAATCACCCAATCACCCAATCACCCAATCACCCAATCACTAGCGCTATGGACTCAAATCCCATCAAGATTTTCCCAAACGACAGCGCGATCGCTGCTTCTGCATCTTTTGTTGAAGATGAGGCGGAATTCCTAAAGCTGCGCCCTGGTAGAGGCGATCGAATTCTTGCTGAAAATGGGCTGCCACAGTGGCGTTGTCAATCACCAATACATTCTCATCATTGCCGTCATTGGCAGCCGCACTCCAGTTTTGGGAGCCTGTGATCACGATTTTGCCATCTATAACGCCCATTTTGTGATGCAGTAGATCGCCATCGGCCAGAACCGGAACCCCTACCGTCGTCAGCGGCTTGCGCCAGGGACGGTTCTCAGGTTCATAGCGGCAGCGATCGCCCGGTAGCGCCACCCCCATTAAATCCAAGCCTTCGCTGTACTCTCTATAGGCAAATTGTGGCTCGATTAGCGCCTTAATCTGCACTCCGCGATCGCGATTGGTTTCTAAAATATTGCCAAGGGCTTGATCTGAAAAGACAAACAGCGCCAAGTTGACTGTGCGGGTAGCCCGACTGAGGGTTCTGCCAATTAGCCCATTGCTGCTCTTTTGCCAGGGCAGGCGAGAAGAGGTGGGCGAAAACTGCACCGTGACCGTAGAATTTTTGGCAAGCGAGAAAGTTTTGGGCGATCGATAGGGTTTGTCTAGACCAAATTTGCTGTCGGCTCTGCCGCCAACGCCATCTCCCCACATCCAATCAAATTCTGTCGCAAAGTGCTGAGCCAGTTCAGGGCTGGTAATTTTGAGCAGATGATTGGCATTGCCTTGACTGGCGGGGGATAAAAAGTCGCCATGCACATCCGACAGGGTTAGGTTGGCAGAGCCGACTATGACCGTTTGCCGATCGATAACCAAAAACTTGTGATGCATCAAGCTGCTGCCTTTCGAGCCATCTGCTGTATCATCTATCACCGGAATTCCGGCAGCCTTAAAGATCGTCAGGGCATCGCGTTCAGCCACTTCGGCAGCCTCTAACTCGCCATCCTGATTTTGGTCTACGAGCTGAACAAATTCCTGATATTTTTGCCGATCGCGAGATTCCATACCCGCCAATTCTTGAGGCGTGACGCTGCTCATAGGACGGCTGTAGGTGTTTTCTACAATCACTCGTACAGCTACCCCTGCTTTTTTGCGCTCGGCTAGGGCTTGCGCCACCTGGGGAAGATTGAGTTCATGCACCGCTACCTGAAGGGAAGATTGAGCCGATGCGATCGCTTCAACCACCACAGCCTCCAAATCGTCCCCTAGACGCTGCTGCTGGCGATAGGGTTCAGTGTAGGAGGCCGACTGAGCATGATTGAAATAAACCTGAATTAGTGGATCTTGCGGCAAGGGTGCCGCCAAAGTTGGGGAGGCGGGTGCAGGGGCTGAAGTTTGTCGCCAGAAGTTAAACCCTAGAAACAGCAGCAGCCCTAGCAACACTAGAAAAGTAAACCGAACCCAATTGACCGAGAGTAGACGCACAAGACGGTTGGGAGAAGCAAAGAACTGCTTTCAGTAATACCCAACGCAGCAAAGCAATTAACGTGAATTGCTCTACAACTCTTGATTGTGGTTCTAGCCTACGCAGGAATACGGAGGTTTTTGGATGTTCTTCCAGAAATTTATCAAGTTTTCACACAACTATGAATAAGGGTTGATGATTTCAGTTGTTATACTGATCAAAATATCCTGACGAGAATGGGTACATAGCTTTTTATACTCCGTACTCTTCCCACTTCAGAGAAATTGCAAGATGGGGCAGTGGTTCAGGGCATTGAAGCTCAGGCTGAGGCCGAAGCTTAGGCAGATCGACATGTTTCATTCTGCCTCCTTCACCTAGGCCGATCGTGTTTCAAAAGTGCTGTTAAGTTTATGGCAAGCGATGCTCTGCGTCCTTTGTCATAAGCTCAACAAAATATCTAGAACATCACCTAGCCCTCGGCCTGAACTGTCAGACTCATGATTGGAGCGACACATGCGAGATAAGAGCGATCGATATCAGGTTCAAACAGTGCCCACGCTGGTTCCAGCCAAAAGGTTAGGCTCTTACTTGGTAGATGCAGGGCTATTGACCGCTGACCAAATTAACGTCATCCTTAACGACCAGCAGGCAACCGGAATGCGCTTTGGCGAAATTGCGACCGCACGGGGCTGGCTAAAAGAGCAAACGATCGAATGGATCGTTCAAAAAGTTGTGGAGCCAGAGCGGCATATGCCCACAACCTCTTCGGGTGCCGCTAAAACAGCCGTTCGCCCAACGCCAGAGCCTCAGACTATACGCCCCAATAGTCTCAACATCTTGCGGGAAACCGCAGCAGAGCCAGAAGAAGCAGAACAGCGGCGCAATCCCCCAACGGACACCAAAAAGCCCGCAGCTCGACGAGAGACGCCCATTTCTAAACCGCTGCCGCCCGTTAAGTCACCGGATGGAGATGTGAACTGGGTAGGGTAGAAATCTGTTATTCCCATAACGCCGGGAGCTTTAGCGTGAATCGCGATGCCGCGATTCACGCCTGCAAAAAGCATGCAGGCCAGATGCCTATATAACTACAGGGCGGGCGCAAACAGCCAGAGCCATATGGGCAACATGACCAGCAACACCAGAGAACCGATCGCTAAAGTCGTCACGGTCAAATCGCGATCGAGATCGTAGGCTTCGGCAATAACCAGCGTTGCAAAGGCAGGTGGCATCGCCATTTGCAGCACCAACACCAGCAAGGGTACCCCGGTGATCCCGAATAACGGCAAAGCTAAACCCAGCGCCAAAGGAACAATCAGCATCTTGATCGCAAGACTCATAGAAGCTTGCTGCACATTACGCCAAGATTTAAGCTGGCTGAGCCGCATCCCCAACAAAATCAGAGAAAGGGTAATCACGACCCAGGCGCAAACTCCCAGCCCTGCCTCGATCGGCGGTGGAAAGGCAACCAGACGCAAACCTAACCCCCCAAAAAAGCTCCAAAGCGCCGGATTTTGCACCAGCGCCTTAACTAGCTCACCGTGACTCTGAGACCCTCTGCCAAAGTAGGCCGCCATCACTACGCCTAGCCCATAAGCTCCCAGCGTGCTGCCCAGCGTATCGAAAAAAACAGCCCAGCCAAAATACTGCGTGCCCGCCAGCGTCAGGGTGACAGGATAGCCCAAATAGCCTGTGTTACCGACCATTGCCGCTAGCAAAAAGCTGCCCTGGGTGGGTCGTAACTGCAAGTCCGATCGCCGCTGTATCCAAAACCAGGCCAGCCCTGCCCCCAAGATTAAAGCGACCCAGCACACCAAGGGCGCTACCAATACTGAAGCAGACAGATTGGCCTGTCGCATGAACACCATAATGCTCAGGGGCACCCCGACCCAAAACAAAAACTTCCCTAGGTAAAGCGGAATTTTGCGGGACAGCCCAGGGGGCAGTGGCGAATTTGCATGGTTTAAGATCAAACCCAAAAGCAGACCCAGCCCTACCCAACCCACCAGAGTTGCGTAGAGTTTCAGCAAGTTTTCAAGACCAGACATCGTTCAAGACCCGACAGGGAACACACAATTTTGGGATGCCCGTCAAAGCAGCCAGCCTGCTCAAATGACATCCTTACGCAACGCAGAAATATCCCAGGCGCGATCGGTATCCTGGGGCATTTCTCTTTCATCCGTCTGCAAGAGTTGCTCCAAGTCTCTAGCCAGTTGCCGCGATCGCGCAATCACAACCTTGTCATCCCCTTCCATCAGCGCCACATCGCGTAGGGCTTCTTCATCATGGCGCTTAAAGATTTGGGCGGCGCGATAGGCCCGATTAGAACGAACACCCAATAGCTTTAAGGCATCAACGCCCATATCCAACGCTGAACCAAAGGTTTCTCGTCGAATCACATCTACGCCATGCCGAATCAACTCATAGGCATGACGGCGATCGGTTGCCCGTGCCAGGATTTTGAGATGGGGAAAATGCTTGCGCGCCAGCTCTACCACTTCTAAGACTTTCTCGCGCTCATCGATCGCTACAACCAAAAGCCTAGCTCGCTCCGCTCCAGCAGCATGCAGCAAATCCAGCCGAGAGGCGTCGCCATAGAACACCTTCCACTCAAATCGCCGCAGCAGCTCAATTTGTGCCGGACTGTGATCCAAAACCGTAATCTGGCAGCCATTCGCCAGCAATAGCCGTCCCACAATCTGACCAAAGCGGCCAAACCCCGCAATAATCACCGGGTTTTCGTTGTCGTCAATTTCATCGGGTTCGCGATCTTCGATCGCCGCCGCAAACCGGGGTTGCACCACCTTTTCGTAGAAGATCATCAGCAGAGGAGTTAGCACCATTGACAAGGCCACTACGGCAATCAACGGCGCAGCCACAGCCGAAGTCAACACATTCGATTGCGTCGCAAAAGAAAACAGCACAAATGCAAATTCTCCCCCCTGCGCCAAGGCAAAGGCAAAAAGCAAACTCTGGCTCAATTCCAGCTTAAAGAACCACCCCAGAGCCGCCAAAACCACAAATTTAGCGATCGCCAGCCCCAGCACCAATCCCAAAATTAACAGTGGCTGTTGCAGCAGCAAATTAAAGTTAACGCTGGCGCCCACCGAGATAAAAAATAAGCCCAGCAGCAGACCCTTAAACGGCTCAATATCGCTCTCAATCTCGTGGCGATACTCGTTGTCTGCCAAGACAACACCTGCCACAAAGGTTCCTAGTGCCGGAGACAGCCCAACCGCCTGCATGGCTAAGGCAATGCCAATGACCAGCAGTAGCGCAGTAGCCGTAAAGATCTCCCGTAGCCGCGTTGCGGCAATAATGCGAAACACAGGACGCACCAAAAACCGCCCACCGACAATGATGCCACCCACCACGCTCATAACCAGCAACGCCTGCTGCCAGGGGGGTAAAGCCGATCCTTCAGCGGCTGGCTCTGCCGCCATCATCACCTGACTCGCCAGCAAGCTCACTGCATTGCCTTTCATCGCCAACAGTGGCAAAAACGCCAGGATAGGAATAACCGCAATATCTTGAAACAGCAGCACCGAGAAAGCCGACTGTCCGGCCTCTGTTTTAGTTAAGCCCTTTTCATTCAGCGTTTGCAGCACGATCGCCGTGGATGACATGGCAAGAATCATCCCTACGGACAGCGCCATCTGCCAAGATAGGCCAAAGAGCAGGGCGATCGCCGCCACTAACAAACTCGTGACCACCACCTGCAAACCACCCAACCCCAAAATGGGTAAGCGGAGCCGCCAGAGCAGTGAAGGTTGCAGTTCTAAGCCCACAAGAAACAGCATCATGACAACGCCAAATTCAGCGAAGTGCATGACATCTTCGCCTTCTTGCCCGACAAAGTGCAGTCCAAAGGGGCCAATGATTACCCCTGCAATTAAATACCCCAATACAGAACCCAATCCCAAACGCTTTGAGATTGGCACCGACAAGACCGCTGCCGCTAAGTAGATAAACGCCTGAAAGAATAAATTCTCATTGTGCATGGTGAGAGATCTCCGGCGTTTTGATCAGTTGCTCTAGCTTGTGGTTCAGATGTTTATGCTGCTGAATCTGCTCCCAGTCAATGGTGTCATCCCGTAGAGCAATTAGGGCAGTGCGGTAGTCGTTGACATGCTTGCCGATCTGGTCGGAATGACGCAATTCATGCGTTCCTTGAATCACAAACGGAGGCAGATAGTCCATGCCGCAGAGTCTTGCCGTTTGCTCAAAGGGAGCTAACAGTTCGCGAATCGTAAAGAAGTTGTGCCCTTGGCGGCAATAAGCCTGTTCACTGCCGCCTGTCGTGATAGCAGAAAGGAACTTCTTCCCACGTAAAGCAGTGCCGCCGTGACCATAAGCAAATCCCAGCTCCAGCACCAAATCTTGCCATTCTTTCAAAATAGCGGGGCTGCTGTACCAATAGAAAGGATGCTGGAAGACAATAATGTCGTGGTTTAGCAGGAGATTCTGCTCAAACTTCACATCAATATGCAGGTTGGGATATTGTTCGTAAAGGTCATGAACCGTGATTGCGTCAATTCCCTGAATGCCCTGGAGCAGTTGGCGATTGACCCAAGACTTTTCCAGTGCGGGGTGAGCAAACAAAATTAGGATGCGATTAGAAACGCCCATTATTTTTGTAGGAGAACAGTAAGGTATACAGCTGAAGCACTCATTAAAAATCCGATTAAAGACCTAATGAAGTGCGCCAAGTGAAGTTTGGAAACAAAATAAAGACTCTTTGACAAACCTTCAGTCAGGAACGATCGCCCAACAGCGCAACGAGAAAGACCCATCTTTGTGAGCGTAATCTCTATTGCAGCAGCGTAGAAATCCAAGAAATTTTGTAATGCGATCGATCGCCATAACTATCTCCAGAATTGAATCAAGGGCTGAACGGATCAAGCCTGCCTCAGAAGTATTCGAGCAGAAGTATTCAAACAGAAGTATTCGAGCAGTATTAGATATGATTCTATTTAGCACAGTATTCTCAAATCTGTTTGTCGTACAGCCGTCTTAGATACGCTCAACCCATGTTTCAGCCATACCATTGATGCTTTGACAAGGTTTTTTAGCAGGAGATGCAGCCTAGTCCTCTCCATTTATAGAGTTATGAAGGTAAACATCCTAGAGCATTGGCCGCCCAAATCACAGCCGTCCAGATAACGCCTAGCCAGCCGTTCAGAAATCCACTGCTAAACCCACTGCCTCGACACAGCCCTCTCTCCATCAAGCGCTCCCTGCAATGTCAGTTTCTCAAGCCACTATCAAATTTCTTCAACAACCGACCTCCTCAGCCTGGATTGCCCAAGCGATCGCCCATCTCGATACCCTTCTTCTCGACCATTCTCACTGCGAGAGCAAAGCCGCTGGAGTAGCCCTCAACTTGATCTTTCGCTACCCCACTCACGCCAAACTGGTGCGGGCTTTAACGGCGATCGCCCAAGAAGAATTAGAGCATTTTGAACAGGTTAATCAATGGCTCGATCGGCGGGGCGTAGCGCTAGCTCCGCTCGCAGCACCACCCTATGCCGCCGGACTCAAAGCTGAGATGCGCCGCTCCGAACCCGATCGCCTCTTAGATTCGCTGCTGGTTTCAGGCTTAATCGAAGCGCGTAGCCACGAGCGCTTAGGGCTTTTAGCCGATCATTGCCCTGAGCCAGATCTGGCAAAGTTTTATCGAGGCTTAATGGCTTCAGAAGCGCGGCACTACGGCGTGTATTGGACATTGGCAACCACCTATTTCGATCGCGAAACAGTCTCTCAGCGGCTAAACGAGCTATCCATTGCAGAAAGCGCCTTACTCTCAACCCTGCATCCAGAACCGAGAATACATAGCTGACGCGCCGTAGCCACTTTACCCAAGACATTTTGAAAGGCAGATTCAGTAATGCCAAATTTGTCAGGACTACTTGACAAGCTTTGAGGCTTTATCCGAAGCAATCGACGGCTGAATTAATCCGAACTCCAGGCATATCAAGCCTAGCAGTTTGTTTTAGATATAAATCCTTACTCAAGCGATCGCCTAAAAACGGTAGTTTTTAATACTGTTTTACAAAAATCCCAAGATTTGGATGATATAGTAACTTTGTATACAGAAATTGTGCAGAAATGCTTTTTCGGCATTGAGCCAGATAGGGTTAAGAGAGATGAAATCATCACCTGTTCAGAAGCGCTTTGAAACTTCTAACGATTCGCCGCGATCGCTACAGGCGGCCTCCAGGTTATTCAAAGGGTTGAGTCTTGGCTTAGCGGGGCTGTTGCTCGCTTCTCCAGTTTTGGCCCCTCAAGCCAGCGCTAATGTTCTATCGAGTCAGGCTGTTGGCTTTGAGCAAACCGCTCTAGCAAGAGTCAATACAGACCTTGAGCCAAGTTTAGGAACGCGCACGTCTCTGTTGAGTCCAGAAATTGACGAAACGCTAGCTAATACCTTGCTGTGGATGATTTATCTAGGCTTTCCATTGGGCATCATCGTGGCCGTTTGGCGCTATGATCAGCGCGATCGCGATCGCATGGCAAAGTTTATTGAGCAAATCGCAATGCTAGAGCGAATTTGGCAAAATCCTCATGCTCACGAGTAGCGCTCTTGTCTTTACCCAGCCGAGGCGGGCTGCGAAATAAAGCGCGACTCTTCAGCCATAACAAGGCGCGATTCGCCAGCCGCAATACTGCGTGAACGCTGCGTTTTAATCAGCGAAACTTGAGTTGTGAGCAAAAAGCTCGTAAAGCTGGCAATCACAATGACAGGCACCATTGAGGTGTCGGCAATGACGCTCAGGATAATGGTGGTGCTAACAGGGGTTTTTGTAATGGCCACATTCACGGCTGCCATCAAGCAAACCATGCCGATCGTGGGGTGAATTTGTGGAAAGCCCAGAGAAATCGCCAGACCCACTGCTGCCCCAATGTAAAACAACGGGAAAATAAATCCGCCACGAAACCCAGAATGCAGGGTGCAGCTAATGGCCAGCATTTTCGCCAGCCCAATCATTAGCAGTAACGCAATGCCATAACTAGCCCCCTGTTCAATAATCTCGTCAATTTGCTTTTCGCCAAAAAACAGAGTTTGGGGAAAGACCAACGCAATCAATCCAATTGATAACCCTCCCAGCGTTGCCAGCAAGATAGTTTGATGATGAAGCGGTTCAGTGAGATAGCCCACCACGCGAAACACCAGGACAAACAGCAAGGCTACAGCCGCACCCACCGCACCCAAAATCGCCCCTTCTAGCAAATGGGTCAGCGTCAGCGGTGGAATTGAAGTGAAATGATACATGCCGCCGATCGACAATCCTGTCGTCAGCCGAAATACGGTAAAGCTCAAGATAGCCGAGAGTACGGCTGGGATAATCGCCTCATAGTATTCCAAGCCGCGCCGATGAGGAATTTCTAGGGCAAACAGCGCTCCCCCTAGAGGCGCACCAAAGAAAGCGCCCAATGCCGCACTCATGCCACAAAAGGTGAGAATCCGCACCATAGGCAGCGATAGCTTGAGTCGAGTACCTAGCCATCCTCCAAGGCTGCCGTTGACCTGCACCAGCGGCGCTTCAGGCCCAGCGCTTCCACCCGCGACGATCGAAAATAGGGAAGCCACAATCATGGCCGGAGTTTGCTTCATGTCAATGCGTCCCGGATCATGCACCTTGTCCACCACAAAAGCCACTTCTCCCGGTAGCCCCATGTAATGCAACGTCAACCCCACCAGCAGCCCGCCGATCGTGGCGGCAATCCAAACATAGTGATTGACCCAAAACTCTGCTGGCCAAAATTCTGCTGGCCAAAACCCTGCTGGCCAAAGCTCTGCTGGGAAGTAGGCTGCCAGCTTTTCAGGAACCTGTTGCCAAACGAGGTGCAGAGAACCTTCTAGCAGGTAGTAATAGGCCGTAGCGACTAGACCTCCCATCAGCCCGATCGCAGCAGCAACAAACATGATTTGGGCATAGGTTAAATCGCGCACAACGGGAGGAGTATCTCTCTCTGTCGCGGTTGACTCATTCACTGGCTTATCCATCATGGATGGATCTTGGGAAGTCAACGACATACAACGCTCCTGAAATTAAGCAACAAGTACTGAAATTAAGCAACTGAAATTAAGCAAGGTTATCGGTGCGAGCGTTTCATTTACACGCGAAACGCTCGCCCGACCCGCCAAACTAATCACTAGCGACGAAGCGGGTCTTCCTGAAGGGTGCTAGAAACCTCTACAGGAATGGCTTCCACATGATCTTCCTCATGGGTACCTGTGGGTTCCTTTAAGAAGAAAGCGTTAATGAAAGCCACCATCAATGCAACCACTCCCAGAATCTGAAAGAAGGTGCGATCGCTGGCAGCACCCTGGGGCATCAAGCTATAGATCGTCAAATAAACCACAGCGCCCAAGTTGCCATAGGCTCCCACGTTGCCCGCAATTTGTCCGGTGACTCGGTTCTTAATCAACGGCACAATGCCAAAGGTTGCTCCCTCTGCCGCCATCACAAAGAAAGAGGCCAGCATCGTTGCAATCACCACCAGGAACAGCGGCACCCCCTGGCCTAAGCTGGCAAAAATCAAGTAGCCGATCCCAGTGCCCATCAAGGTTGCCACAAGCGTCCACTTGCGACTGCCAACTTTATCCGAAATCCAGCCCCCACCCGGACGCGCCGGGATATTCATAAACGCATAGGTTCCCGCAACGGCTCCGGCAACGGCTGCCGCCAAGCCATACCCGCGTTCAAAGAAGGAAGGCAGCATAGAAACCACAGCCAACTCTGAACCAAAGCAGGCCACATAGGCCAAGTCCAAATTGGCAACCTGAGAGAACTTATACCGATCCTTCGCTTCATAACGCTTTTCACCTGCCATCAGGAGCTTATTGGCTTTATAAGCGTTGGCAAATTGGAACAGTGCCAGTCCAACCAACAGCACGCAAATCACAACTAGCGCTGAGCTATCGATAAACTGCACCTTGTTCAACCGCCAAGCAATTAAGCCCAAAGCCGCCACCAAGGGAAGACTCATTAACGACATGAACCAGAAATCGCGTTGCGTTGTGACCTCCATCCCGGCACTGCTAGCAGGACGCTGATAGACCTTTCCAGGCGGCGTATCGCTCACGTTGAAAAAATAGATAACGCCATATACTGCGGCAACAACACCCGTTAGAGCGATCGCAAACCGCCAATTGAGTTGCCCACCTGCCATAAACGTAGTTGCAGCCGCGATCGCTGGCAATGTGAAGGCAGCGCCCGACGAGCCAAAGTTGCCCCAGCCCCCGTAGATACCCTCTGCTAGACCAATTTCATTCGCAGGAAACCACTCAGCCACCATGCGAATACCAATGACAAATCCACAACCTACAATACTCAATGCCAAACGGCTGTAAACGAGCTGCGTAAAATTCTGAGACAGCGCAAAGGCAAAACAGGGCAGAGCTGCATAAACCAGCAAACATGAATAGGTAATGCGAGGCCCAAAGCGATCCAACACCATGCCCACAATAATTCGTGCAGGAATCGTTAAGGCCACATTACAAATAGCCAGCGTTCGCATTTGTGCTTCCGACAACCCCATTTCAGCTTTGACTGCTGTTGCAAACGGAGCAAAGTTAAACCAGATCACAAAGGTGAGAAAAAAGGCAAACCATGTGAAATGTAAGATGCGATGTCGTCCCGTAAAAGTCCATATTCCAGCCACAATTTTCTCCCGATTAAAATTCACTGCAAAGCCAGCCTCTGGCAGTAGAACCCCTCAAAACGAGAGATTTCAAGCCACAAGCAAAAACATTAGAACGCTTTATTGCTAAGCGATCGCGCCTCTATACAAAAGCATCTGACGTGGAAGATTCGACCAGAACTGACACTTTATTCAATCCACTTCACCCAACCCTAAACAGCCTCTTATTCAAATCTTAGGCTTGCCCCATTGAGGAAATAATCTTATCTCCTGAAGCCATCGATACTGAATCTCAACGGTCACGCATTTCTATGAGTTCTATCCACAGAAACGAATTGAAACTGCTCGTCTTGCGTTGGTTTAAGACTACTGATAACAATTGTTGTAGTTTGTTCTCTAAGCTACAAAACCCATAGCGTCATTTATATATCGCATAGACTTGATGCAATAGTTGATCGACCACTTTGCAGTTTATTTTTCTTGATTCAGCAGAACTGCACTTTGTCCCTAACTCTAGACTCGACAAAAAAATATTGAATAACGTTTTGAAAACTTGTATATCACGAAACATTTACGGTCTAATTTTTCTGAGATGGTGGGTCGTATTCCACATAGCGGCTTTTGAGGGTTTTGAGCAAAGAGTTCTGCTTTGAGTTAGCTGCATTTTTAAGTGGTTTCTATAGGCTTTGACTAAACATCTAAGCTGTCGATTAGGCTCAGTTTGATCTTTAGACTAGCGATCGTTAATATTAGTATTCGGCAAGAGGCTATGGGATATACTTTCGATTTTTCTGTAGTTTGGGATAATATCGGACTGTTTATAGCAGGAGCTTTACTCACGTTTAGAATATCGCTAATTGCGATCGCGTTTGGATTGATTCTTGGCATCATTGGAGCCTTGTTCAGAACCTCCGGCAACCGGATTCTAAACGCTATCACTTTGGCCTATGTTGAAATTATTCGGAACACTCCGTTTTTGATTCAGCTTTTCTTTATTTTCTTCGGCCTCCCTAAGCTAGGCATTCGTCTCAATGCAGAGCAGGCAGCCATCCTGTCCCTATCCATCAATTTCGGAGCCTATTCGACTGAAATCGTCAGAGCCGGAGTTGAGAGCATTCCCAAAGGACAGGTCGAAGCGGCAATGGCATTAGGGTTTAAGCCCCTCAAAATCTTCCGCTACATCATTCTGATTCCGGCTCTCTCAAACATCTATACCGCTCTAATTGGACAAGTTATTCTGGCCGTTTTATTCACAAGCGTTGTTTCTCAAATTGCCACAGAAGATTTAACGTTTGCCGGAGATTTCCTTAACTCCCGCACTTTTCGTAGCTTCGAGATTTACTTTACGGTTTGTCTGTTCTATCTCGCTATTGTTTGGATAATTAAAGGCATCGGCTATTGGGTCGAACGCCGTTTCTTTGAATTTGCCAAATACTCTCGACGTTAACCCTTACCCAATTCATACAGGTTAAATCATCTATGGGAGACGAATTTACGCTGGGAAGGATTTTTCTCAATCTCTTGATTGCAACAAAATGGACCATCATTCTGTCATTGATTGCCTTCGTCTTTGGCGGCATTGTTGGCTTTTTAGTGATGCTGATGCGCATCTCACCGATTAAACCGCTGCGATTCTTGAGCTGGATTTATGTTGAATTCTTTGAAGGCACGCCCCTGCTGCTCCAGCTCTTCTTAGCCTTCTTCGGCATCTCTGTCGTATTCGGCATCAATCTCTCTCCCCTTGCAGCGGCAACGATCGCCCTCACCGCATTCACTAGCTCTTTTCTGGCCGATATCTGGCGTGGAGCCGTCGAAGCTTTACCCAAAGGCCAATGGGAAGCCTCTTCTGCACTGGGATTTGGCTACTTTAAAAAGCTGCGCTACATCATCCTGCCGCAGGCTGTGAAACTATCGATCGCCCCAACAGTAGGATTCTTGGTGCAGGTGATTAAGGGAACTTCCCTGGCCTCAGTGATTGGATTCACAGAGCTTTCACGCGCCGCCTCTCAGATCAATAACGTCACCTTAAAAGCGCTGTTGGTCTTTGCTCTGGCAGGTGCCATCTACTTCCTACTGTGCTATCCCCTCTCTGTGTGGAGCCAGAAGGTAGAACAGCGCCTAAACCAGCAAACTTGATCAAATGAACGCTTGCAATAATTAACGCTTGCAGCCATCTTGCAAGAATGGGGAGTGACTCATGTTTCCAAAGAAAATTCAAGGGGCGATCGCTCTATTTTTTGTCGGTCTGCTTCTCGCTGTCGGCATTACGGCCTGCTCTACGCCATCCGTCAAATCGGCAAAGGTCAACACTGCCGCCGCCGCTGTCCTTTTGCCCGGTGCCCCCGATCCGGCTCAAGCTTTAGAAGACATTATGAATCGGGGAGAGGTGAGAATTGCAGTCCCAGACGACTTTCCTCCCTTTGGTTCGATCGGGGCAGATATGAATGTGCATGGGTATGACATCGATGTTGCCAGTCAAGTGGCTCAGGGCATGGGGGTAAAGCTAGAAATTGTTCCAGTAATCGGAAATTACCGTATTCCCTTTCTGCAAACAAACCGAGTAGACATGGTGATTTCCAGTTTAGGGAAAAATAAAGATCGAGAAAAGATTATTAGCTTTTCTATCCCCTACGCACCTTTCTACTCAGGAATTTACGGGGGTGAAGCGTTAGCCATAAAAACCTACGCCGATCTCCAGGGGAAAACGATAGGTGTTGCTCAGGGTTCTCTGGAGGATCTAGAGCTGACCAAAAACCTGACGGAAGGAAACGTTCAAAATGTGACGATCAAACGCTTTGCTAACAACAGCCTGACCGCTTCAGCGATCGTCTCTGGTCAAGTCGAATTAATTGCCACAGGCAACGTCGTTGCAAACAAGCTCATTCGCGACAATCCAGACCAGCGAATTAAAAATCAGTTTGTTATGAAGAACTCTCCTTGCTACGTCGGATTCCGCAAAGGAGACACAGATCTACAAGCAAAGGTGAACGAAATCTTGCGAAATCTGCGTCGAGACGGAAAGCTGGACGAGTTTGCCAAACAATGGTTTGGTGAACCCCTTGGAGACCTTCCAACTGCCTGACATTCAAGATCAGCCTTTCACTATCAGAAATCCAACCTATACCCACAACCTAGCCGATAGGAGAATTCCGTGACCCAGTTTGAAGTATCTAAAGGTGGAACCGCAACGGCAACCGAAGCTGCGATCGTCGCTCAAGATGTCGAGAAGTGGTACAGCAACGGCTTTCATGTCCTCAAAGGCGTTAGTCTCACGGTCAACAAGGGAGAAGTTGTCGTGCTCATGGGGCCTTCTGGCTCTGGTAAATCTACCTTTATTCGCACGTTCAATGCGCTAGAGCCATTTCAAAAAGGCAGCATTGAAATTGACGGTATCCCTTTAACCCCAAAGTTAAAGAACGTCGATGCCATCCGGCGCGAAGTGGGCATGGTCTTTCAACAATTCAACTTGTTTCCCCATCTGACTGTTTTTGAGAACGTCAGCATTGCGCCGATTCAAGTGCGGAATATGCCAAAAGCCAAAGCCGACGAGATTGCGACCCAGCTCTTAGAGCGCGTTGGTATTCTGCACCAGGCCAAAAAATATCCTGGACAGCTCTCTGGTGGGCAACAACAACGAGTCGCGATTGCTCGTGCGCTAGCCATGCAGCCCAAAATTATGCTGTTTGATGAGCCAACCTCAGCGCTTGATCCTGAAATGGTGCGGGAAGTGCTGGATGTGATGCGATCGCTGGCAAACTCTGGCATGACCATGGTTTGTGTCACCCATGAAGTAGGATTTGCCCGCGAAGTTGCCGATCGCATTATCTTTTTAGCCGATGGCCTGCTAGTAGAAGACACCACACCCGCCGAATTTTTCAATAACCCCAAGAGCGATCGCACCCGCAAATTTCTATCTCAGATTTTGCATTAAACAATTTCTGGCATTGCTTAATCCGGCTATAAAATTTCTCTCCAAACCTGAGCGATTTGTAGTGAGGCAGAGCCTCACTACAAATCGCTTTCCGCATGAGCGGCAGTTGCGACCTATCTCGCTGCCGTCGGCATCCCCAAAATATCCTCAATCCGAGGCATATCTTCCAACGCAATCACCCGACCCTCATCCTCAAAATTAGGAATCTGGTCAAAGTTCAGGTAGCGGTATAGCTCCGAAGCAAACGGATCGATCTTTTGGGTAACAATTGCCATATATTCTTCAACCGTCGGGATCTTGCCCAACAGCGCACAAACTGCTGCCAGTTCTGCTGAACCCAGATACACCTGCGCACCTTTACCCATCCGGTTGTTAAAGTTGCGTGTCGAAGTCGAGAAGACAGTTACGCCATCCTCGACTCGCGCCTGGTTGCCCATACAGAGCGAGCATCCCGGCATCTCTGTTCTAGCTCCTACAGCATCAAAGGTTTCGTAGATACCTTCCTCTCGCAACTGCTTCTCATCCATCCGCGTCGGCGGACAAATCCACAGGCGCACTTTCACCGCACCTGCACCCTCCAAGACCTTGGCTGCCGCACGGTAGTGCCCGATGTTGGTCATGCAAGAGCCGATAAACACCTCATGAATTGGGTCTCCCGCACATTCAGACATGAGCTTAATGTTATCTGGATCGTTAGGAGCCGCAACGATCGGCTCCTTTACCTGATCAAGATCCACTTCAATTACTTCGGCATACTCAGCATCAGCATCAGCCGCCATTAGCGAAGGCGCAGCCAACCACTGCTCCATCTTAGCCACCCGCCGGAGAATCGTCCGAGCATCCCCATAGCCGCGTGCCGCCATGTTCTTCAGCAATGCCACATTCGAGCGCAAATACTCTGCAACCGTATCCGTGCTCAGTTTAATCGTAGACCCCGCACAAGAACGCTCTGCCGTCGCATCCGTCAGCTCAAAGGCTTGCTCTAGCTTCAGGTCAGGCAACCCTTCCATTTCCATAATCCGGCCAGAGAAAATATTTTGCTTGTTCTCTTTTGCCACTGTCAGCAGACCCCGCTGCATCGCCGCATAAGGAATCGCATTGACAATATCACGCAGCGTCACCCCTGGCTGTAGCGTTCCCTTAAATCTCACCAGCACTGATTCCGGCATATCCAAGGGCATTACCCCCAACGCCGCCGCAAACGCCACCAGTCCTGAGCCTGCCGGGAAAGAAATTCCCAAGGGAAACCGGGTATGAGAATCGCCGCCTGTACCTACCGTATCCGGCAGAAGCATCCGGTTCAGCCAGGAGTGAATAATGCCATCCCCTGGACGCAGCGCCACCCCACCCCGCTCATGCATAAAGTCAGGCAATTCTGCGTGAGTCTTAATATCTACAGGCTTGGGATAGGCGGCTGTGTGGCAAAAGCTCTGCATCACCAAATCAGCGCTAAAACCCAAACAAGCCAGCTCCTTTAGCTCATCGCGAGTCATGGGGCCAGTCGTGTCTTGGGAGCCTACAGTGGTCATGATCGGTTCACAGGCCGTACCTGGGCGCACGCCCACTAAACCGCATGCCTTACCCACCATCTTTTGCGCCAGTGTAAAGCCCTTGCCCGTATCGGCTGGCAGATGAGGGCGAACAAACAGTGAGCTAGGCTCAAGCCCTAGCGCTATACGAGTCTTGTCGGTTAGGGTGCGGCCAATCAAAAGAGGGATACGACCACCAGCCCGCACCTCATCCAAGATCGTATCGGGCTTCAGGCTAAACCGTGAAACGACTTCGCCTGCTTCATTGGTAATTTCGCCTTTGTAAGGATAGATCGTAATCACATCCCCAGTCTTAAGCTGAGTCACATCACACTCGATCGGCAATGCCCCTGAGTCCTCGGCGGTATTAAAAAAAATCGGTGCAATTTTACTGCCCAAAATGTAGCCACCCGTGCGCTTATTCGGCACATGCGGGATATCATCACCCACATGCCAAAGCACAGAGTTAATCGCAGACTTGCGTGAAGAACCCGTACCAACGACATCTCCGACATAAGCCACAGGGTAGCCTTTCTGCTTAAGTTCAGCGATCGTCTCCAATCCTCCCGGCATCCGGGTTTCCAACATTACTGTTGCATGCAGAGGAATATCTGGCCGAGTCGTAGCATGCGGTGCCGGAGATAGATCATCCGTATTGGTTTCACCGGGTACCTTAAACACCGTTACGGTAATAGATTCTGACAAGATCGGACGGCTGGTAAACCAATCCGCATTGGCCCAAGAAGCCATCACCGATTTAGCATAGGAATTGCCGCTCTTGGCCAACTCCTCTACATCATGAAAGGCATCGTAAACCAGTAGAATTTTGCTTAACGCAGCAGTGGCGGCGCTGGCGATCTCGGCATTTTCTACTTGCAATAAGTCAATTAATGAATGGACGTTGTATCCACCCATCATGGTGCCTAAAAGCTCCACCGCATATTGGGGAGAAACCAGCGGACTAGTAATCTCTCCTTTAGCGATCGCCGTCAAAAATCCAGCCTTGACATATGCTGCCTGATCAACACCGGGCGGCACGCGATCGACTAGCATTTCCAATAAAAACTCTGCTTCACCCTCAGGAGGACGTTTCAATAATTCACACAGATCTGAAGCTTGCTCAGCACTCAGAGGCAGGGGCGGAATACCCAAAGCCGCACGCTCTGCAACATGTTCACGATAAGATTCCAACATTTATTCAATCCTCTCCAAGCATCAGGGCGGGGCAGCTCGTTAGCGCACCTAAAATCCATAATCTATACCCATCGGTATATTCCTACGGTAGCTTTCTGCACAGTTCTCGATCGCTGCAAAAATCTAATAAAGTTAGTTCAGGCAAAACAGCTACTATGAAACAAGTCAAAAAAGAGCTTTCAACTACAAGTTAAGGAATGGCCAGCATGAACATTTGGCAGGCCGATTTTTATCGCCGTCCCCTTCAAGACGAAGCAGGTAAACCCTTATGGGAGCTAACTATCTGTAAGGCTAATGGCACCTTGATCCTAGCAGTATTATGTCCACAGACTCAGGCCAATGTAAGTTGGCTCACACAAGAGCTTCGATCGCTTTTAACGAGTCAAATTCCCGATCGCATCCAAGTTTTTCGTCCGCAGTCAGCAACGTTATTACAAGCCGCCTGTCAACCGTTAAATATTGTTGTAGAAGTCACACGCCATACCCCAGCCTTAAAACAGCTGTTACAGGAAAAATGGCACGGAAATCGAGCGTTGCCTGACGATGCCACAGCACCTTACAACCCGATAAAACTAGATCTTCCGCCACCCATACCCATGCCAGAAAACCTATGGGGAGAAAAATGGCGCTTTGGAGGAATTGCTGCTCAAAATCTAATTCCTGCCTTTCAAGACCGACCCATCCCTATCCTGAAAATACCAGAGTTTCTCTGTCCCTCTAACTTCGACATCCCTCCCACTACCTTAATACCAGGAGTCATTATTGACGCCGGGCGCAAATCTATGCAGCTAGCTCAGTGGATCGAGCAAGTTAACCCTGCTGAACTGCAATATGTTCCAGGTAACCCACAAGGACTCATCTTAGAAGCTGGATTGGTCGATCGCTGGATACTCAACACGTTTACTAATGAAGAGATTACGCCTTCAGCGCAGACTTTTCAGCAGCGGAAGAATGATGCTCAAGGCTTACATTTTCTGCTAGTTCAGCCTGACAACTCAGGACTAACCTACACGGGGTTCTGGCTGCTCCAAACTGAAAAATTTCATCGCCCTAGCAATATATGAAAATAAGCGATACGTAAAAACAGCAAAAGCAAGACCTTCATAGCAAACCCCCCTCTCTTGAGATTCAAGAGAGGGGGGTTGCAATATCTACCTGGCACCGAGCTATTTTTGCAGGGAGCTACCCCCCAACTATCTTCGCCGCAGGTGCGTTTCACATCTCAGTTCGGGATGGATAAGCGTGGTTCCACACCGCCATAAGCACCAG
>JACQYI010000046.1 GCA_016208305.1 Oscillatoriophycideae cyanobacterium NC_groundwater_1537_Pr4_S-0.65um_50_18
CAAACGGGATGAATTGGCCAGTCGAGTGTTTGAGGATGAGGTCGATTTAGCGGATGCGATCATTGAAGGACTAGAGAACAGAGGTAGGAATGGAGGATATATCGTAAATCGTTTTAAGTTTAATTAGGTTGAGCTACTTATCGCTTCGCTCTTGAGCCAGAGATCTTCTACATTTTTGTTGGTGAGGGGGAGAAGGTCAAAATAGTCTGCAATGACCTGAAGAACTTCGCGTTTCTCAAAGAACCGCTTGCCCTGCTCAAACATGACCGCCGCAATCCGACCGAGAAGACTAATCTTGTCTGACAAGGTTAGATCGCATCCTGCTGTGTCACCTATCGCTAGACTGTGCCCCATTGGATCGCAGTAGCTGTAATCTCGATAAATGCCTCTGGCGCTGTCCCATCGCACCAGCAAAATATCTAGCCCTGCCTGATATAGCCGAGCCGGACGACTGGGAAAGGTCGATCGCGTCTGAAACACGAGGCAGGCTAGATGCAAAAAAATCGGTGTCGTCACCAGTTCCCGAATGGGCTGATTTTGAGGGTATTGAAGCTGCGCTAAAAATAGCTCCGCTTTGGCTAGTCCATTTGCTGCCAGGTTTAGGGTGGCTGAATCTGGGCTAGCTGAATCTGGGCTGACTGAATCTGGGCTAGCTGCCGATCGAGAATGAGCGGCTGCAAACCACTTATGCACAGCAGTTGTGATCTGGTCAGGGTCAAAATCAGCAATTTCTACAGCCGTGAACCCTCGAAAGCAATACTCTTGAGCAGCAATACGACTCGTCAACACAATCGAGTTTGCCGCATAGGTTTCTGCAAAAACTTGGATCTGGGTATGGACTTCATGGCTATCTGCTAACGTGACTTCATCTAACCCATCTAGCAAAACTAAAGCTTTTCCCTGCTGCAAGAGCATCTCAATTTGATCCTGCGTTAACCCATAAGCGCCCCACTGCTGAGCTATATACGGCTCCAGCCGAAAGTCTGCTCGTTTACGAGCATCTGCAGCAAACTGACGCAGAGAAATATAAATGGGAATCTGCTGGGTTTGTATCTGAGTATATTGCAGCGCTAAGAACTGCAAAAAGGTTGTCTTTCCTGAGCCAGGTTTGCCCAAAACCATCAGTTTAGAATGGGCGGCAACGGCTTCTAGTCCCGTCATACTGGGGTCAGCTAAGCGGGGCTGAAGGCTATCAAACTGGCTGAAATTTTCAAAATCTAGGACTTCCAGCCATCGTTGATGGTTGGGTTGTGGCAAAATGCGGATAGGGGTATACACTTGCTCTAGCGCAAGTGGATAGGCCATATCTAATGCAGTTTGTAGAATCCCGCACTGCTGCTGAATTGCAGAGCATATGCTCGATCGCGCCTGCTCTAGCCAGTTCTCTGTAGAAGCCGCTCCGATCGCTGGCAATGGGTCAACTTCAGGAGGTTCTACAATATCTTCCCAATCCAAGTCCAACCGAAAGCAAATATCAATAAACAGATGTCGCTCGATCGGTCGTCCTGCAAAAAACTTCCAAACCGATTGACGCGTTTCTAGACCTACTTCAGCGGCTAAATATTCCTGCGTCCATCCCTTCCGTTGAAATGCTTGCTTAGCTTTCGCAATTCCGGTTTGAGACGCTTTCAGCGATCGTTTCCCCATACTGTTTCCTTACTACCTGAATGGTGGGTTGTGGAGCAGCTTATCTTGGGGGCAAAGAGTACTTTTCAACTTGACACTACGAACTGCTACGCGGGGGAATGCGCAGCCTTCTTTTACATCCTTCAGGCGTTTTAAAAGCTTTCC
Organism: Oscillatoriophycideae cyanobacterium NC_groundwater_1537_Pr4_S-0.65um_50_18; assembly: GCA_016208305.1. Lineage (GTDB taxonomy): Bacteria > Cyanobacteriota > Cyanobacteriia > Elainellales > Elainellaceae > Drouetiella. Next base: position 1,792 of record JACQYI010000046.1, read on the forward strand.
GGAACATCAATCTATGGCCTTGCTAAATCGGCAGAGGAACTTTGTGCGAGAGTGCTCTGGATGCTCTCACACAAATCAACTCTGAAACCAGCAACGTTCAATCCTATTAACCTGACAATATTGGAGTGCGTAGAGTTCCAGACATTAGTAAATTAACTAATCAGTAATGATACTTACGCCACATTCACATTGATTACAAGGCAGATGTTTTTTGAGGGTTGCGCGGAGTCTGAGTCTCAAAAAATATTTGCCTCATTTGGATTTTAAATTGATATGGCTGTAGATAACGAGGTTATATCAGGGGCGTTTTGGGCAATGAGGGATAGGGTGGGTTGCGATCGTTCCACCTCTCACAACTCATTTAGGATTGCTATTAATCTGCTGAAGGAACTGACTAAGCTTGAATTCCAAGGCGATTTTCACCTTAGAGTATTCAGTTTTCAGCTGTTGAATTAGAGGTGCTGCTTCTGACAGTTCACCTGTCATTCCCCTTTGCTCAAGTTCTCCACACATTTGAGAGAACTTAAGAGCACCCAAATAAGCGCTACTAGACTTTAATGCATGAGTACTTTGCATTAGCTTTAAAGCATCAGCCTGATTGAATCCATCAACGGCCTGACTTATAAGCACAGTTGATTCTTCCAAAAAACCCTGAATCAAATCAACTACAAAAGCTGAACTCCCTAATCCACAAATATCTAGATTTTGTTGTAAAGCTTGCTCATCAATTGCTTCTAAAGTCTGCTCTCTGGCCTTCTGACTTGAAGAAACTCTAGATCCTTTTGCTTCACCAGCCAACGGCTTCAAGACTAACTTAGCATGGTCTTCTGAAGAAACAGTTTGCTCGCTATAATATGACTCTTTATGATATGGCTCTAAAGATATAATCTGACATTGCTTCAGGGCTTCTATTAACTCTTCAACTCGAATTGGCTTACTGACATAATCATCCATGCCTGCCTCAAGACACTTCTCGCGATCGCCCCGCATAGCATTTGCAGTCATCGCAATAATTCTAGGCCGTGCCTCTGCATTCCATTCCTGACAAATACAACGGGTGGCGGTCAGTCCATCCATCTCTGGCATATGTAAATCCATTAAAATGACATCATAGGGCTGTCGTCGCAGGGCATCTAAGGCTTCTAGCCCATTACCCGCAATATCTGCCCGATATCCCATGCGCTCCAAGAGTTGCAAAGCAACCTTTTGATTCGTTCCATTATCCTCAGCTAATAAAATTCTGAGGGGATGTTTGTCTGCTAAATGATGATCAATGGGAGAAGTTCCTAGCCTTGTTTTTTTAACTTGAATCTTTTGAGAACTTAAAACACCAACCAATGTATCAAATAAGAGTTTTTGCTTAATTGGTTTATTCAGGTATGCAGCAAAATGTTGCTGCATTCCCGACTGATCTAAGCTATAAAATCCTAGAGAAGTTAACATCACTAATGGAAGCTTTTGATAAGCTTCTAATTCATGAATTTTGATCGCCAAAGAGCATCCATCTAAATCTGGCATTTGCATATCCAGAATTGCTAGATCAAAAATCTCGCCTTGCTTAAGCAAATGTATGGCTTCAGCCCCTGATGATGTTACACGGGTCAACATTCCCCAAGAGCTAACCTGTTTGTCAAGAATCTGTCGGTTCGTCGCATTGTCATCCACAATTAACAACCGTTTTCCAGTCAATTCAGGCTGGACAGTTTCATGTTTCTCTAGTGAGCTACCTTCAACAGATCTAGCAATGATAGAGAAGTAAAAAGTGCTACCTTCTTTTTCTTTGCTTTTGACCGAAATTTCACCCCCCATCATTTCCACTAACTGTTTACAAATGACTAATCCTAATCCCGTCCCCCCATATTTACGAGTAGTTGAAGAGTCTACCTGACTGAAGGGCTTAAATAAGCGATCGACTTGCTTTGTTGAAATTCCAATCCCTGAATCCTTAACTGAAAGTTGAATTTCATATTTTTGAGGAATACCATTTTCCAAATGAGCAGCAGAGATCAGCGGACGAGCATCTACTGAAACAAACACCTCACCTTGATCTGTAAATTTAATGGCATTACTCAACAGATTAACTAGAATTTGTCTTAGGCGAGTAATGTCGCCCAGAATCACCTTTGGCACCTTAGTCTCAATTTGAAAGGCTAGCTCTAGTTTTTTTTCATTGGCTCTGGCAGCTAACAAATCAAAGGCTTCTTCAACACAAGTTCTGATTTCAAAGGGATATTCCTCAAGATCCAGACTACCTGACTCAATTTTAGAAAAATCCAGAATATCATTAATCACTGTCAGCAGCGTGTCACCACCATTGCGAATAGTGTCTACAAAATCACGCTGCTCTGGTGTTAGCGTCGTATCCAGGAGTAACCCCGCCATACCGATCACTGCATTCATAGGTGTTCGAATCTCATGACTCATCGTTGCCAGAAATTCGCCTTTGGCACGAGTAGCTGCTAGAGCCTCATCGCGTGCCCTTGCCAGTTCATTAGCCGCTTGTTGGCGTTCTATTTCACTACCAATCCATTGGGACATCAATCTCAATAGCTCTTTATGCAGCGCTTTGCATGAGTTTTGAGGAGGATGGTGACTTGAAAAACTCAGGGTGCCATAGAGCGCGCCTTCTACAAATATAGGGGTACCTAAATAGCTTTCAAGTTTAAGCTGTGTATAGGATGGATGTTCGCGCCATGGGGTTTTTCCAACTTCTTGTAGGCAAATGAGCTTTTTAACACGTACCACTTCCTCGCAATAAACGAGTTGTAGCGGCAACGTAATTCCTTTGAGTGACATATCATTGGGTAGTTTTGCGGCAATGATGTTGTAGCGATCGCCCTCAATATGTGACAAAACCCCTATATTTAGACCAAACTGTTGACATCCAAAAGTTAGCAAGTCTTGAATACAATGGTCAAAATCATTTTTGGATGAGGAGGTAATTTCGTACAAAGCCCGAACAGCAGTTTCACTTTCTCGGAGTTCTTGCTCCATGCGCTTTCGCTCAGCCAGCTCCGCTTGCATTTGCTGATGTAAAATCGATCGCTGAACTGCAATAGCAACTTGAGTAGCTAATTGTTGCAGCAAATCAATTTCCAAATCTTGCCACGCTCGTGGAGCAGTGCAATGATGGGCAACTAGCAAACCCCAAAGCTGATCTCCATACAAGATCGGTACTGTTAAATTTGCAATAACCTGAAGTGTTTCGAGAAACTCAACATAGCAAGGGGCTAAGTTAGCTGTAGTAATGTTGTCATTATAGGTAACGCGACCCTGTTGATAGAGATTAGTATAGGTTTGACCGAAACAAGGGTCATAAATTGTTCTATTCATAATTGAAAACTCATGGTTTTCGACTGACTCTGAATGAATAGATCCACTCCAATCAGGATTAAAACGATAGATTGAGACACGATCTACCTTAAGAAACTGTCGTACTTCCTGTACAGTTATAGATAGAATATCTTCTAGATTAAGAGACTGATGAATATAAGTTGTAGTTATTCTAATAAGCTGCTCTTTTTCAATTTGCTGATGCAGTTTTTCCTCAGCTTCTTTACGATCGGTGATATCTCTAACGATCGATAAAGTTTCATGGTCGCCACAAGGGGCGATGCGTACCTCTTCGTGATACGTCTTACTTTCTGTCGTGAATTTCTGCTCATAGGTTTGTACTTGCTGACTTGTCAAAGCCTGTTGAGTATAGTGAAGTCGAAGTGCAGCTAAATCGGGAGGTAAGATATCCTGTACATAAGATCCAACTAGAGTATCTGCTAAGGAAAAAATGTGTATCTTATCCGGATTCCGGACATCCAGAAATTCGCCGCTTAAATCCATCCAAACTAGAAAGTCAGGAATTGCCTCTAGCAGCGACCGGTTTGTCTCTTCACTTTTCCGCAGAGCCTTTTCTGCCTGTCTACGCTCGGTAATATTCTGGGTAATTTCTGAAAATCCTTTTAACTTCCCATATTCATCAAAGAGAGCTGTAAGTACAACATTGACCCAAATCCGAGAACCATCCTTGCAAATGCGACATCCTTCCCCCTGATATCGTCCTTTCTCTATAGCATCTGCCAATATTTGGTCAGGTTGTTTCTGCTGAATATCTTCTGGCAAGAAGAAGCAGGAAAAATGCTTCCCAATAATTTCCTCTGCTGAATAACCCTTGATTCTCTCCGCACCTGCATTCCAACTAGCTACAAGCCCCTGAGTATCCAATAGATAAATGCCATAATCTTTGGCATTATCAATCAATAGTCTAAATCGTTCTTCGCTTGTTCTAAGAGCCTTCTGCGTGTGTTGGCGCTCACCAATCTCTTGGTGAAGTTTAGCATTAATTTCTGTTAATTCAGCGGTACGAGCTTCAACCAGTACTTCTAAATGCTGTCGATGGGCTTGTAACTCTGCTTCAGCTTTTTTAGTTTGAGTTACATCTCGAATCACAAAAACTGCACTTGAATCATCTTGCTCAAAAGCAATAGACGACCAACTAATTTCTAAAATGAGCAGCTCACTTACACCATTGAATTCATAAAAGTCTATACCGCTTGTTTTTTGATTTAGGGCTATCTGAGCGGGATGAAGACTTGATGTTATAACATTTCCTTCGCGGGACAAAGGCAATATGTCTAAGAAAGGCTTGCCAAAAAGCATCAATTTTCGGCAAGCTGTTAAATGTTCAAAAATGATATTACACCATTGAATTTCACCCTGATTATTTGTCCAGACAATCGCATTTTCCACCGCGTCCAGAGCGATCTCCATCTTTCCCAATGTGGATTGAAGCTGGTTAAGTTGAGCATGCAGATTTTCTTTCATAAAACTCATTCAGTTCACATATTCCGAAAGCTTTATCGCTTAGAAAATAGGAGTTAGTGTAGCTGCAAAAAACCATTGATCACCTATCTTTTCAGCAACTATGAAATGTTCTGTTATGATCTCACTCTTGCTTTTCGTAAGAGTTTTAAGCTGAAGTGGATGATTTAATACAGTAGCCCTTTCCGTCGATTGAAAACGAGAAAAAGCAAGGTTGTGACCATCTCGGAAGCTGTTTGGCAAAATATTCGTAAGAGGCTCTCCAATCACATCCTCTTCGCGCCATCCTAAAACAGTGGTAAAGGCTGAATTAATAGCCACGATAAAACCTTTATGGTTCGCAACGATTACAGGAACATCATCTCTACTCTTAAGACTTTCAATAGTTGGTACGCCTTCGGTTGTCTTCATAGACTCCTCCAAAATAAATAGTTAATAATCAGACTTACTATGCCCACATTTCTGCACTTACTAACTTGTCAACCCATGAGGCCACAGTGTTTAAAGATTTTGTTGTGGGACGCGCTCCGTGCGTCCCACAACAAAATCTTTAATGGCCAGGCTGTATATTTTATTACTTCAGTAATAGCGTTGCACGTCCAATATTTTTCCTTAACTGGGCTTTGCCAAGTCAACAAAAAGTATTGAATTGTAACGATTAGTCAGCAATTTAGGATTTTTTGCCATAAAGGGTATTTCGCATGTCAGAGGGGTAACTTAGCAAGTGAATTGAAAGCAAAGTCTCAGCCAACATGCGTTGAAATGCGTAATACCAGCCCGCTCGACCATCAAGAATGCCGCGACGCAGAATCAGGCAATAAAATAACACCAACAGGGGCGCAATCACTTGATAGCGACGGATGCGATCGTTCCAACTTAATTGGTCTAGTGGGGTTTCCCTGAGTTTTTGGGCTTCTAGAATGGCGTATCGATCTTGTGCCCATAGCCAGCGGCTGAGCGGTTTGCGATCGTCATGGCGAATGTAGCTAGACAGCATTGCTGTACTGCCGTTAACTTGCAGGAGTTGCGTATGCCCATCATCCACATAGGTGGCTTTATCTTTCCGAAACAGAATCGTTCGAGGCGGCAAAATGGCACCCCGCAAGGGCTGACCAAAAATGCAGTACTGAAACCGAACCGAATAACTATCGGCAGCAGCAGATAAAGCAGAGAGTTCTTGGACTAGAGCCTCCGTTAGCACATAGTCGGCATCTAGCGAGAGAATCCACTCTGTTTGGGCTTGGCTCAACCCATAGTTCCACTGATTTGCATGGGTATCAAACCGACGTTGAAATACTCGGACTTGAGGATAAGCCTTCAGAATCTCTAGCGTGTCATCGGTACTATAGCTATCGACTACGACAATTTGCTTGGCCCAAGTCAGATGAGATAAGGTTCGCTCAATATTGAGAGCTTCATTAAACGTCAGGATAACGGGAGTGATGCAATCGCGTATTGAATCTGAATTCAGAATAGTAGCTGGTGAAACATGTGACGAGGTAAGTTTAGGTGCAGAAATAGAATTCATAAAAGGATAGATATAGACTAAAGGAAAGCTTGCTATTAATTCATAGAAGACAAGGAGCACACAGAGGCAGGTGATGAGAGAATCGCTTGATATTTTTCTAGCAAACTACTTGTAACGGCCTCCCAGGAATAACGATCGCAAACAATTTGCCGCGCGCGATCGCCCATGCCCTCAGCCGTTTCAGGATGCTGAAGAAAGGTTTGTAGCGTCTGGGAAATAGCTTGTGAATCTAGCTCTACCACCCAGCCTAATCGCTCTTGGGCAACTAGAGGTGATAGTGCAACACCGGGCGTTGTCAAGACAGGTGTGCCAGCAGCGAGGGCTTCTAGAACCGCAATGCCAAAGTTTTCAGAATGGGAAGTGAGCGCAAACAGATCCGATCCCTGCAAGAGCAAGTCTTTGAATTTCCCGGCTACCTGCCCAACTCGATGGGTACAAGAGTCGATACCCGCCGATCGCACTTGCTCTGCCACCTCTGCCTCATGCTCTGCTGTACCGCTGCCTGCTAACACAAATGTTAGCGGAGTCTGACAGACTGATAAAGCCGAGAATAAGTAAGGCAAGCCTTTCTTAGGATGGAGGCGAGACAGAAAAAGAATAATCGGCTGCTCGATCGGGCTACCTAGCTGCTGATGCAATTTCTGTCGCGCATCTGGAATGAGCTGGGGCGGCCTCAACCCATGCGGTAAGACAAAACTGGGAGCGGATAATCCCACTTGAGCTGCTTCTTCCTGCTCCGCTAGAGATGTAAAATGCAAGGCGTGTGCCCGCTGGAGGTTTTCACGCTCAATGCTGTTGAGGTAGACTTGCTTCTTGACTTGCCCTTGCTGAAGTGACCAGTGGCACAGTTGCCCCAAAGGACGCACGATATAGGGAATTTGCTTTTGGCGGGCGATCGCCATTGCTACCGTAGAAGGATAGGAGAAAATGGCGTGAATATGCAGCAAATCATACTCATGCAAATGTTGCCATAGCCAGAAGGTGAGTGAGCTGGAAAACGCAAATTCTCGAATGGAATTCATCTTGGGAGAGAATCGATCAAAGAATTGTACAGGGACACCTTGGTAGTCTGTCCACTCCCTCAGTGGAACATCTAATAGTGCTACACCATCATCATTAGTTGTGACGATCGTGGCATCAGCTCCGTGATGGCGCAGCGCTTGCACCATCTCCAACACAGCTCGACTAGGGCCGCCCCGTACGGGAGAAATCGACGGAATGATATGGAGAACTTTCATAGGCTGAACTTTGAGATAATTGAGAATGCTGGGAGAGCAGAGAGGCCAGGGTCTGCTGAAATTTTTGAAATCCAAAGGTCTGAATGGCCTGTTGCCGGAGAGCTTCCGGTTGGCAAATCAAAGGATTGGAGTGTTTTTTTTGCAAGATTTTGATTAGGGTTTGGGCAATGGCCTCGGTATCATCGGGATCGACCAAAGCCCCTAGCGCTCCTCGGCAAACTGCGTCTCTCCCCCCATCCTGATTGCTTGCCAATACGGGCTTACCCGATGCCATAGCTTCCAAAAACACAATCCCAAACCCCTCTAATTTGCTGGGCATGGCAAAGACATCGCAAAGCGCATAGTAGTGATGCAGCTCGGCATCTGGAATAAAGCCCGTCAACGTCACGCAATCTTGAAGCTGTTGCTGCGCGATCGCTTGCTCCAATCTAGTCCGATCGTCTCCCTGCCCAACAATGAGATAATGGACATTCGGAATCACCTGCCGAATCTGAGGTAAAGCGGCCAAGACCCGATCGTAAGCATGATAAGATTCCCCTGCAGCTAGCCGATTTACCGTCAGCAGCACCGGTTGATCTGGGGTCAAACCATGACGATGCAGCAGGTAGGTGGGTTTCTCTGCAATCTGAAACTGCTGAGGATTAAAGGTGTTAGACAGCAATGAAACGCGGCTAGCTGGCAAGTCTAAGGTTTCTAGCAGGCGTTCACGGGTGTATTCGCTCACTGCCAGGATGCGATCAGCTTGGGTGACGGCTTGCTGAAGAGCGGAGCGCTGAATTTTCCACGCCTCAAATCCATGAGCAATCGCCCAGTAAGGTGTGCCGATCGCTTGTTTTAAAGCATGAGCAGCAACCGTGAAATTGAGGTGAGTTGTGATGACCAAATCAGGCCGCTGCCAAAGCGCAGAGGCGATCGCTTGAGTCGCAAACGCAGCAGTTCGCAGCCGTTTAGGGTAGAGTCCCAGCCCATGAAATTGGGTGTTGGAGTGCTGCGGATCACGAGCGGGGAGATGGCGATCGTGCATGACGAACACCTGAATTGTGGCATCCGGATACAAGGATTGTAAGGCTCTCAATAAAAAGCCAGAGTAAACCTGAATACCCCCTTTGAACTCAAATAAACCAGGAGTCCAGAAATGAATCAGGGGACGGGAAGAGATCATAGTTTGGACGCAATTTAGCGAAATGGATGCTCAAAAGAATCTACTGCGGTGGAATGATTGAGGGCTGTCGCAGTAGATTGCTTAGCAGGGGCTTCCACAGAGATTGGCTGGTCGCAATTAGCAGCAGTGACGACAGGGCAAGGAACGGTAGCCCATAGGAAAAGTGCAAGGCGATCGCCCAGCTTCCTAGCCACAGTGCCAAGCTGTAAATGAGATAGACCGCTGATTTAACCGAAAGCCCCGTTTGCAATAACCGATGATGCAGATGGCGCTGGTCGGCAAAGAAGGGAGATTTGCGATCCGATAGGCGGGTGAGGATGACGCGAGCCATGTCGATAATCGGTACGGCTAACACGAGATAAGGCAGCAGCAGCGTCGTAAAATTTGCCTGCTGCATCAAGCCGATTGCGCTCACACTGGCCAACACATATCCAATAAAGTACGAACCCCCATCTCCCATGAAAATCTGAGCAGGATTAGCGTTGTAGCGCAGAAACCCCAGAGTAGCGCCCATTAAGGCAACGGCCACCAGCGCGATCGCCGGATGAGACTGCCAGCAGAGCAGCGCTAAAAGACCTGCGGCAATGCTGCTGACCCCAGAAGCCAATCCATCTAACCCATCGATCCAGTTGATGGCATTAGTGACACCCGCAAGCCATAGAAAAGTGAGAGGGAGGCTAAAAATGCCCGTAGAACAGGCTCCCAACCAGGGAATGGGTAACTGCTCTACCCGAATTCCTAGGCTCCAGACGCAGCAAGTGACGATCGCTTGTAGGAGTAATCGTTTTGAAGCAGAAAGGCTGAAGATATCATCGGCTAGCCCAATCATAAAAAACAGAATGCTGCCAATGATGACTCCTGCAAATTGCAGGGTTTGAGAAATATCAGCAGAAGAGTGGTTAAATCTAAACGGATCAGCGACTGTGACAAGTCCACCTATCTCAGGGTTCAATACAGCCAATCCATATAGAGTCATGAGAGAGAGCAGAGTTGCTAGCACGATCGCAATTCCGCCCACTCGCACCATAGGACGGTGATGAACCTTACGTTGACCCGGCTGATCGACATATCCCCACTTTAAACCCAGACTTCTCACCTGAGGCGTCACTAGCAGGACGATAATCAATGACATACTGAAGGCGATCGCAGTATCCATATTTGTCTTCAAATCTTGAGTGAATTTGTTCTCATCGTGGACACAGAATGCTTGCGATTACGTTCATGCTGGTGCTTAAGATCGGTATAGTTTTTCTCAAACTGCACGCCGAACTAAATCATACTCAGTGAAATCTCTGACTCCCAGTTTCAGTAGATCGAAAAGTCTTCCTATTTTTCTAAAAGCTGGGTTTTAGGGTTTTGTGGCGCGCGGAGCGTGCCACAAAACCCTAACTTGCAATCTACTGAGTTTATGCAAGGCTAGTTTTAAACCTTGCGTCGTTTGAACGTAACTATAGCGGTGAATCATTTGACGACTTGCAATACCCCACTGCTGTAAACGCTGGCGATCCGCAAAGGCAATTTGCAAATGCTCTGCTAGGGCGGATATCTCTCCTGCCGGAAAAATGAGGCCATTGCGATTGGGCTGCACCAGATCGGCGGCACAGCCTACATGGTCACTCACCAAGACAGGCTTTGCTAAACACATCGCTTCATTGATCGCTAATCCCCAAGTTTCTCCTGCCCCATAGCTAGGCAGCACCACCAAATCGGCAATGGCATAGGTGCGGGGCATCAAACTTTGATTTTGAAATGGGGTAAAGTAAACCTGCGGATGATTGGCCGCCTGTTTTTTTAACTCAGGTTCTAGCCGACCAGAGCCGACAAACAGCAAAGACACCTGAGGCAAATCTGCCTGCAAAAAAGCTTGCAGCAAATCCAAGGGTCGCTTTTTCTCAATCAGTTTGCCAGCAAACAAAATCACAGCCTGATCTGCGGGAATACCCAACTCGGCTTTCCAGAGGGCAGCCTGCTGTGTTGCAGCATCAGCCTGCGTTAAAAAGCGATCGTTGTCGATGGCATGGGGAGAGAAAAACAGGCGATCGGCAGGAACTCCGTGATCGCGAAAATAGCCATAATTGCCTTGCCCGACATAAAGGCAACCTGCAAACCGCTGGTAAATTAACGAAATCCAGCGGCGGCGCAGCCATTCTTTCACCCCGGTTCCCGGAAATAGATGATGCGAATCGCCTCGAAACAGCAGAGGGGACTGCTTCCAGTGCCAAAGAAAATGATACAGACTGGCATAATTGTAATTCATCAGCAACACGGCATCGGGCTGGTAATTGCTGACCTGCTGTATCAACGATGGATTTTGCAATCCCCAGAAGTGATGGGTTCCCGGTCGTGAACTCGTGTTTGCAACGAACTCGTAATCATATCCGGTGAGTAAGGGAATATCCCATTGAATAGACTGTTGAAAATCCGAATCTTTTTGCTGGGTTATGCCAAAGTCCCAAAGATAAAAGACCCGCAGTTCTAGAGAGGTATCTGCTGCCAGATGACGAAACCAAGGTGCGTAATATTGAATGGGGTGAGAGGTAATAATGGCTAACTTGCTCATGAGAATACTCTTAATTTTGATAAAGGTTCTTACGTCATGCCCTGAGGCATAGGCTGGCGCTGCAATTTCATAAACACAATCTTGATGGCGATCAGCGGCATCGAGGACTGGAACAGGGTAGCAGCATACACTCCGGCTGTCCATTCTGTCGATGCCAGCGCTAGGCTGAGAATCAAAATACAAAACAGAGTGCGAATAGAAAATGCGGGCGTGCCGATCGCCGATCGCGTCACAAACCCATAGAATGCTCCCAAAAATGCGCCGACACCCGCACAGCCTATGAGTCCGAAGTTGGCATAGGCTTCTGGCAACAGACCCCAGGCGATCGTGGTTTTTAAGGTATCTTGGTAGGTCTGACGGTGAATATGAATGTTCAACATATGTGTACCTTCATGGCTACGAATCTTTTTGGGATTGAGCGCACGAGGCAAAATTAATTGAGGAATAATGGCGTAAGTTGAACCGTTCACATAGGGATATTGAGATGGAATCTTTTCTTGCGCCATCATCAGCATATGAATCACGCTGGAGCGATCGATAAAGGATTCTTTTTTCTCTTTTTTAATGTAGGGATTTGGTTTTGCATTCAAATTCTCTTCGGCATAGCTCGTCCATTCCTGAAACCATGCAACATATTCCCAAGGCTGAATATAGTGAGTTTCACCTTCTTGCCAATATTTGTGACGCATTTCATGTTTGCCGTAGTGCAGCGGCAGCAGCAAAATTAAGCCCAACATTAAAGGGATAAAGGGCAGCTTTCTTGCCCCGATCACAAAGGCGACGACCGATAACATAAAGACGGTCAAAGCCGTTTTTAAGATCAGGCTTGCGGCAGCCGTCAGAATATAGAAGCACAAGAAAACAAAGAACACTCTGACTTTTGTCCGAGTTAACAAGCCTTGTCCGGCTCGATAAGCCACCACAAAAATACCCAAAAAACCCAGCCCTAGAACAATGCCGCGCACAATCGTGAATAGATTATCTGGAATTCCAGTCCAGCCCCCAATGACATACGCATTGAGGAAAGCTCCAGCCCCGACAACAGCAATGAAAAAGGTTTCTGCTTTTTCTGCCTTTAACGCAAAGAAGGGTTTGAATTTTTTATTTTCCGATTTCACCATCTGCGCCCAGACGATCGTCCCTGATCCTAGAAATACGGCTGTGCAGAAAGCGCCATAAAGATGCGCAGCCGGAGAATACTGCACAACGTTCGGATTGTCGCTCAAAAGCGGCAGGCAAAATGTCCAGAGATAGGTCAGCGCAAAAAATGGGAAAACGGGCATTCCTCGCACCTTTTCGGCGCACCACATATAAAAGGGATACATACAGGCAGCCCCAATCATCAGCGCACCGATCGCCGTTTGCGGGGCAACATGCTTTAAAGATTTAAAGTTGGCAAACAGCAGCAGCGCAATCAAACACCAGAATACTGGAACCATTTTTGGCTTTTTGCTCATGGTTTTAGCTCCGGCTAGATAGAAGGCTGCGATCGAAAACTTGACACAACTGCTGTGTCATGGCGTGAGCTGTATAGGGCTGAAACGCTGCCCAGTTTGTCGGAGGCTGATAGCCTTTGGGAAGACTCAGCAGCCAGTCCAGATGAAAGGTCAACTGGTGGATCAGATTTGTTTGAGCCGCAGGGCGATCGAACGTGGCGACCCGCCCTGCCTGACACTGACGCAAAATCTCAACCACCGAACTCTGGTGATGAAACACGGCAAGCAGCGGTTTGCGGGCCAAGACACAAGGGTAGAGTTTAGAGGCCGTATAGCTAGGGTCATCAGACCCGATCACAAGAATTGCATCGCTATCGACTAAGACCTGCTGCGCTTCAAAGTAGGGAATCCGATGCGGATGTTCTGTGACTAAATCGGCAAGCTGATAGGCTTGGGCGATCGCTTCTACAGATTTTGCGGCAAGATTACCAGGTGCGTAGCTCGTTCCGACAAAATGGAGGCGAATCGAGCGCCAGCAATCGGGATCGCGATCGCGATGCAGGCGAATCGCCCCAAACAAGGCTCGTAGAGCCGTTGCCATATCGGCTCCCCCCCGACCCACATACACCCAATGGCGATGACCATCGTGGGGGTCAAACACCTGCTGGCGCACCTGCATGTGCGGCAATTGTTCAAAATCGGCTTCTGGTGCGCCGAACGGGAGTACCGTAAACTGCTCTGGTCGGAGCCAGGGGTAGCGACGTTGCAGCACTTGCGGATAGGCAGGCGAAACGCTGATCACTTCCTGCACGCGTTGCATGGCGCGGGGTTCGAGCAGATGCGCCATTGCCTGGACGATGGCATATTTAAACCGTCCGCCTGGCGGGGTGCTGCTGTGACGATAATTGCTGCGCCACGGATCTTGAAAGTCCAGTACGTAAGGAATGTGAAATCGACGTTGCCAGCGATCGCCCAATGCCATCACCGGGAAGATCGTGGTGGAAAAAAAGACGAGATCAAACGCTTGAGTCGAGAGCAGGCGATCGCCCTCTCGCTGCATAAACGGCAAACAGCGCAAGCCTAAGTTACCCAATCCCATTGGCCGAGTGTAGCGAGTCGGCAAGGCAGAGACACGGGTAACGGGAACATCAGGCGGCAGCGTTTGGCTGAGTGCCGGATCTTGGCAATGCTCAACCTGATCGGGCTGAACTGAGAGCACATGAGCCTCCCAGCCAAACTCTCGCAAGTAAGGCAAGGCTGTCCGGACTCGCTGACCGTCAGGCGCATTGGTGGGCGCGAAGTGCGGGGTGACAATCAGGACTCGACGACAGCGCGGCTGGGAAAGATCTGGAAAGCGGGAGGCAGCAGGATGGATTTGCATAAAACGAAGCGTAAAGCCAAAGAAATTAGCGATCGATTTAGCTCTACTCTGCTGCCTGCGGTTCTAACTTTGAGTCTGCGAAGCTGTTTAACTTGCCGTCGAAGTCTGTTCGCGATGTATAACTTGCAGTCTTCTTTGGCTTTGACAAAACTGTTCATAGAGCTGTTCATACTGCCGGACAATTACAGCGGCTGAGAAATGCTGCTCTGCCCGCTGCCGACACTGCGATCGATCAATCAACGGTAACGACTCGATCGCTTTGCAGACTTCGCTAAATTGCTTCACCAAATAGCCATCTACGCCCTGCCGGACAATTTCGGGCAGTGACCCAGAAGGGCAGGAAATCACAGGTGTTCCACAAGCCAGCGCTTCGGCAAACACAATCCCAAACGGTTCATCCCATTCGATCGGTACGATCATGGCAGCAGCTTGCCCCAAGAGCTGGTTTTTCTGCACATCGTTGACTGCCCCCACATATTCAATGCGGTTGTTTGTGCCGCTCTCTATCCCGCTGCTATTAATGGCTAAATGCGGCGCAATTTCACTATCCCAGTACTGCTTGCCTTCCGGGGTATTCACCTGATTTCCGGCAATCAGCAAGCGGCGGTTCATCTTGCGGGCGGCTGCGATCGCCGTATGTGCGCCTTTGATCCGCTCGATGCGGCTGAGAAAGACCAGCGGTGCATCATCTGCTACTGTGGGTTGAAACGTATATTTTTCCAATTCAACGCAGTTGTGAATCGGATACCAAACGCCGCCTGCTGCTCGTCCTTGGCGACAGATATGCTCACTGCATCCGGTGAAGCTCAGCGATTTTCCGGCCAATTTTGCCGCCCACCGCACCGGATGCGGCGTAGGGCAACGCTGGTAAGACATAATTTTGGGCAGGGGCGTTGTCATCAAGGGCAACAGATAAATCAGTCGCGAAAAGCTGTGTAAGACATCGGGCTGAAACTGCTGCACAGCTGACTTTAAAGTGGCAGTATTGCGCACAGCATCCCAGCGGTTTTGCGACTGTGATCCCGACCAAGGGAAAAAGTAATCGACAGGACAGGTCGAGTCCGGGTGGGCAACCAGTCCAACCGTATGGCCGTTTGCTCGTAAGCCTCTGACTAGCAAATCAATAATACGTTCAATGCCGCCATAGAGCGTTGGCGGAACCGGAAGTTCTGGATCAGCTGTAATTAAGATACGCATAGGGGAACAAGTTTTGAAGAATAGGGTGGTGTGGTTAGTGCCCGCTCGACCGTCGTGAGGAGGCGATCGCGCTGATTTTCCCAGCCGAACTGAGTTTGAGCGGCCTGTAGGGCACAGAGTTGAGCCGCTTTTAGCCTCTGAGGATTGCGCACTAAGGCTTCGATCGCTTCTGCTAAAGAGAGAGGCTGATTGCTAGGAATCAAGCAGCCGATTTCTGGCGCTTGGGCAAAGACTTCTTGCTGTCCGAGGGTATCCGTAGCAATCATCGCCAGTCCTGATTGCAGGTATTGAAACAGCTTGTTCGTGACGGTGAGATTGCGGCTGGGCGGATCAGATAGCTCCAGCGCTAAACCAATATCGTGATCAGCAATTCGAGCAGGCAGTTCGGCATTGGATACGGTGGGATGAATGAACAGGAAATCGCGCCATGCTGTCGGAATCTGAGCGTTAATCCACTGGCGGGTGCTGCTGGAACAGTTGCCCCGCAAATGAATCGGTACAGGGGTTGTCAGGTAGGGGAGCGCCTGGAACAGCGTTTCTAATCCGCGTCCGGAGCCGATCGTTTGAGAAAACCAGTGCAGCGTCGGAATAGCGTTTTGGGGACGGGGAGGGGTAGGGATATGCGGAAAGACATTATAAATCACCGTTGGAGTCGGCGCTTGGTAAACTTGCGCCAGCCGCTCGGCTAGCACATTGGATGTCGTGAGGCAGTAAGGGCAGTCCTGAGCAAGCCGCGCTTCGAGCCGCTGGAGTTGCGCGATCGGGCGAGTCGCACGAGCAGCAGGTAAAAGATCCTGGGAAAACCAGTCTTCAAAGTCAACGCCGACGCGCAAACCATAATCTAGGAGGCGATGGCCCACCCACAGCCCTGCCTCTGAGTGAACAATCGTCAAATCGGCTCGTGCGCTTAAGGCGGCTTTCAGCATTGCGGTTGCGCCGTAGCCCAGCAGGGTAGGCGAGACTCGGCCAGTCTGCTGAAACTGTTCACGGGCAAATCGGGCTTGCAGACGAATTCTCCACCGTTGCAGGGGATACTGAGGCCGAAAATCCAGCACTGGAGAAAATTTCCAGGGTTGATTCATCATCAGCAGGCGATCGCGTTCTGCTAAAGCTGGATCAAACCAGATGCCGCCCACCGTCACGTCATGTCCGGCAGCAGCAAGTGCGGCAGCTTCTTTCTGGGGACGAGGTGCCGTACAAAGATGTGCGCCAATTAAAATTAGAATTTTTGCCATAAAAACTGAGCCTGTAAAGACTTACGATTTAAGATTTTTTGTTGTGGGGCGCGCAAAGCGCGCCCCACAACAAAAAATCTTAAATTGCCGGGTTAATAGCGGCTGGTGATGAGGCGAGGATAGCCGTAGCGATAAGCCAGATTTTGCAACCGTTTTGCCAATTTCCATCCCATGATCTGAGTCAGCTTTTGGAACAGGGGGCTACCGCTAGGCGGCAGATCAGAGCCGTTAAATTGCTGAACATAGCGTGCTGCCTGCGATCGCAAATCGGGTACTTCCGGATAGACTTCGTAAATAAATCTTTGAAACAGGGTGGCGCAGGTATGGCGGGTGCGATCGCTGTTTTCTCTGGCCAGTAGATTGCTGGTGCCGCTCTCTAAGGCTTGAAACGCCGATTTCCAGGCTGCATGCGACTTAGACGCACTGAGGCTTGCAGCATTTCCCGATCGGTAATAGCTTTTTGCGCCCCAGCAAAACTTAGTCCCTTGACTGGCTAAAACGACACGGGTAAAGTATTCACCATCGTCATTGAGTGAGAGGGCTTCATTCCACAATCCCGCTTTTTCAGCCACAGAGCGTGGTATCAGCCATGCTGCCGGATGCATCATCAGGTGTCCTTCCCAAGCCGTAACCAGGAAATCAACAGGGCTTAAGTCTTGCCAGAGTTTCTGGGGGATAAACCGAGCGGCTGTCGGGTCTGCGTGGAATCTACCCCATTCACAGGTTGCCAGCATTTCTGGAAAATTCTGCAATAAGGTCACTTGTTGCTCAATTTTATCGACAGCCAATAGATCATCGGCATCGAGATATTGGATATAGTCTCCGGTACAGATCTGATAGGCTGCATTTCGTGCCGCGCTTGCACCCTGATTAAGCTGAGTTACCACTTTTACCTGCTGAGACTCATAGCGTTGAGCGATCGCCAAACTTCCATCTGTTGATCCATCATCGACTACGATAATTTCCAGATTTGTCCAGGTCTGAGCCAGAGCAGAGTCTAGCGTTTGGGCAATCCAGGGTTCAGCGTTATACGCAGCAATTAGGATAGAAACAAGCGGTTTCATGGGCAGATATCCATCTTTTCTAATTTCAAGAATGCAAACTCAACGTCTGCGATCGCGCTTGCGTCGAGGTATAACTTGGAGATAGAGAGGCGCGTAGCTGGGGTTTAAAACTGCGAATCAATCTTTCCCTGATCCGAACTGCCAAGTAGGGATTTAAGCGACACATGAGCTGGAAGAAAAGGGCGCTATCAGCGGGAAAGGGGTAACTTAAGCGCGTTGCTAAGGCGATCGCCACATCGACCGTTTGCCAATCTTGATAAGATCCGGCTACACCAACCATTTTCCACAGTTGGGTGCTGATTTCTTTGCTATATCGACCTGGCAACGCATCTGCCGCTTTGCGCATCACTTGGTATTGTGCCTGGACACATTTAATTTGATTGGCAGCCGACATTGATCCCGATCGCAGATAATTAATCACTGTAACGGTTGGATCAGCGGCAAAGGTGAGTCCGGCGATCGCCATCCGGCAATGGAACGCTACATCTTCGTTATAGAGGACTTGTGGATCAGTATCATATCCTCCCGCTTGTAAATAGGTCGAGCGGCGATAGAGTCCACAAAAAGGATTAATTTGTTCGCGCAAACAGTAAGAAATTGGATCACACCTTAAATCTTCAGCATCGAAGTGTCGCGAATACAGCAGGCGATCGCCAGCATCCTCCCGCACTTCATAGTCAAAGAGCACGACATCCGGCGCATCAGCTTTTTCCATCCAGTGCCGAGCCGTTTCTACAAAGTGTGGATAGAGCGTATCATCGGCATCGTGAAAATGTATCCAATCACAATCCGTTGCTGCCGCCAGTCGATTTTTACCCACCGAACAGCCCTGATTCACGTCGCCCCGAATCACGTTTGCCCCACTGGATTCTGCTATCTCAGCAGTATCGTCGGTACTACAGTCGTCATAAACCCAAATTTGATCAAAAGGAACCGTTTGACTTAAGGCAGCGTTGAGCAGTCGAGGTAAGTAGGCAGCGGCATTATACGCAGGAATACACAGGGCTAAAGAGGGATTCATAAGAGACTTAACGGGTAGTGGATCTAACAAGTTTTTGCACACTGCGTTGCAGCACATACTGGCTCAACTCTCGCAACGGCAGATGGTTAAGAAACGCCAGCGGAGTTGCCAACGGCTGACCAGGGGAAACGGCCTCTAGCAACCAGTCGTTTGGAGGCGTAGAAAATCTGCCTCGCTGCACCACCTGTTCATAGGCGGCCGTCCGCTGTTGGGCAATTTCGCTAGGAGATAGCTGAGTGGCGATCGTCTGACGGGCAGCGGCTCCCATAGCCTGCCGTTGCTGCTTTGTCATACTGAGCAGCGTATTCAAACTGGCTGCCAGGGCAGATGGATCGTTAGCAGCAAACGTGAGTCCGTTCACGCCTGGCGTAATTAAATCAACGGCTCCGGCTCCCTGCGAACAGAGTACGGGTTGTCCTTGAGCCATGCCTTCGACACAGGCATAGTTAAAGACATCCCAAATGGAGGGCACTATCATATACCCAGCATTCGCCTGCCGCTGCTGGGTTTCTGCGGGCGATCGCTCCCCTAACGATCGCACCCTTGTTCCCCAAACATCACCATAGGTTTGTTTCAAGTATCCTGCCATTGACAGCCCCGATTCCTGATAAACGGTATCCCGTCCTAGCCAGTCAATCTTAGGCGCTTGATAGCCCAGTAGCCGCAAGGCTTCACAGAGCACCGTGGCTCCTTTCCAATATTGCACCCGCCCCACGACTAACCCGTGAATGGAGGGTTCAGTTGCCGCTATTGGCTGAGCCGATAAAGCAGGTGGAATGTATGTCACCTTGCGTCTTAAGAGCTGGTTCCAGGCGTTGGCGTTCGCGAGGCTGTTTGCCTGCAATTCATCAGCGATCGCCAGTAGGCTCACCTCAATTAACCGGATCAAGTTTCCCTGCAAGGGCGTATCAAGCTGCGGATCGCAGACGTCGATTTGTCCAATACTGGCATGAAGTTGCACAATGGTCGGGGGACTCTTGGGGGATACAATCCAGGGAACGAACAGCAAGCCCCAATCGGTCGTTTCCACCAGATCATAGGCGATGCCACCCTCCACTTGCTCCCAAGCAGCCCAGGCTGCTGCCAAATGTCGCTGGAATTCAGGAGTCGCCCGATAGCGATCGAACTTTACCAGGTTAGCAGTAACGCGCTGAGGATCTAAAAACTCGACGGTTAGCCCTGCTGCATGATAGCTTGGCAAGGCCGGAGAAAAGGCGCTCCCCGCTAAGACATGGACTTGATGCCCCTGCCGACAGAGTTCTGGCAGCAGATGGCGATAAAAGGTCGTAATCCCACCGCCTGAATGCGGCGGATATTCAGGGATGACGAAGAGTAGCTTCATTGGACAACTCCTTCTAAGAAGTGATCGAGCTGAGCGTTCAGTAGCGCTGGGTTTCTCTCTCGGCTCAGGTGAAAGTAATATTTGTCTGCCAGATCTTCTAGCTCTGCAAGGGGCATGGAAAAGACGCGCTTGAGCGATCGCGCCAGATTGTCAAAATCTAGTTCTAGAAATAGATCTTTCAGGGGAGAGTCAAAGCTGAGCGGCAGTTTGCCTACGGGTACACAACGCGCATAGGCACATTCGCTGTACTTCAAAAATTCCAACCCACAGCGCGACGGTGAGATAAACATAAACTTAAACTGAGCTAAATACTCCACATATTTCTCTCCAATAAAGCTATGGAGCAGCTTTTGATGGATATCTGGATAGCCGGGATGCTTGAGGAAATGGACTTTGTTCCACAAAAAGACATTGCGCCGGACGCTTTGAGAAAATTGATATCGGTAGGGATAAACATAGCGATCTTGATTCCCTGAAAAGATAATCTGATGGGTTCTGTTGCTTAATCTGGGATCAACCGCATGAGTGTCGTTAAACGCATAGGGAATGCACACCATTTTTTCCCCACCCGTGGCTTCGTTCAGCTCTTGCACAAGTTCCGCAGGCAGATAGGTCGATAAAAAGTAGACATTCCGCCGATCTTTAACCCTAAATAAAAAACGATAGTACCAGTGATTTTGGCACCACTCTTTAAAGGGATCAATCACTTTTAGCAGGAAAAATACGTCAGGATGAGAGACAATATATTCTTCTAAAAAACAACATTCTGACTCAGTAATCCGATTATCAATAATATTGATTTTGTCTTGATGGGAATTGATTTGAGTCAAATCATCGTAACTCCAGCCCATGCTTCTGGCATAGCCTGAGCCGACATCGATGGTAATCACGTTAGCGTAATCAAACGCTTTTGAGAGAAGCAAGATTTTCTGCATAACTTAAAATAAAATCAGTGAATTGGGCGATCGCTACCTTGCTTAAATACCAAAGCTATTTTTGAGAGCCATCCTCCACCCGACGCTCAAAAATGCCTTGCCTTAAAGGATGTTTGAAAAGGGGTCGGCTGTGATTTTAGGCACCTGTTGATCCCCCCTGCCCCCCTACCCTGCGGGAAGCCGCTTCGCGTCTAGAAAAAGGGGGGAAATGAATTCAAAGTCCCCCTTTTTTCTAGCGCAGCGGCGCGATAGCGCGGGGATTTAGGGGGATCTGAAACGTTTCGCTACCCATAGTTGGACTTTTCAAACATCCTCTTAGCCCAATTACGTTGTGCGATAGGTTGTTGCTGAAAATTGCGAGGGGATTGACGGTTCTAAAGCGGTTTTCATCAGCTCAGACTCAAATTGAGCTTGAATGCGATCGCAATCAAATTCCGTTGCTGCCGCTTGGCGAGTTTGATTTGCCATTTGCAGCCAGGTTTCCTGAGTTACCAGTTGAGCGACAGCCTGCGTAAACTGCGCTTGATCCAATCGGTCGATATGACCGATCCACTGCTGTTGCTCAGCCCATGCTGCTGCTGCCGTTTTGGGTGGAGCCAAGATTAACAGGGGTAAGCCCAACTGACAAAACTCAACTAATTTACTAGGAAAGCTGGTCGCTGCCCAAGGCTGCTCAGCCAATGAAAAAGAGTAGGAAACTAAGATGCAGCTTGCCTTTTCAGCCAAGAATTCCACGACTTGCCGATTCTGTTCAAATGGCTCTTGTGCCTGAATATTAGGACAGGTCTGCATCAGTTGCACCAGCGTGGGATTATCCTTCGGAGCTACCACCAGCAGAGTGCCGTTTACCTTCTGGAGCGCTTGAGCCAACCGCTGAAAGTTCGGAATCTGAAAGGGGTGCAGCCGCCCCGCATGGGCAATCACCGGATGGGTTTGAAACTGAGGGTTCCATTCAACTTGGCCACAGGAGATGGGTTCTGAAATCGGATAGAGGACTGAACATTTTTGCGGATTTTGCAGCGGGTAAGCCTGCCCCAGCTCTTGCGAAACAGGCAAAATGCGGGTAGCCCGATCAAGCACCTGTTTTGCGCTACGTCTGATCCAGCGGCGATCGCTCTCAGAGGTTGCCCAGAACTCTTCTTGATCATGAATGATCACCGAGAGCGGTACCTGCCATGACTTCGCCAAATTTGCGGCCAGCAAGGGTGGAGTCTTGCAGAGAAAGGTAAGGATTTGTGATGGCTTTTCATGGCGAAAATAGCGATCGCAGTCTGATTGCCAGAGTGCCAGCCTCAGCTTCAGTAAACCTGGAATTTGCTGACGCAAAGGCGGCCACCACCAGCGCCGTCCTACTAGAGGAATCACTTGCCAAGTGGAGGGGAATGGGGCGATCGCTCGGAGCTGCTGTTCGGGCGCAATGATAGAAATTTTCCAGCCCTGCGCTTCTAGCTGCGTCAAATGCCGCCACAAAATAATTGGAGAACCTGTGCCTTGTGAAGGCGGCAAAAAGGATATCAAGAGAAGATGCTTTGCCATAGGGTTCTTTACCATAGGGTTCTTTACCATAGGTTTAGTAGCCGAAGGTGTAGACAGATTCATGGGTAAGCGGCTTCTGCCCAGGGCATTCCCAGCGATGTTCGACAACAACAGGAGTTCTATCTTGATGGGGCGGGAGTTTAGAGCGATAAACATCAGCTTCACCCACTTCTAACGTGGCAATATTTTCTTCCCAACACAGCCACTCAATCATCGGCATTGCCAAACCCACGCTAATTTGATAGCTGCCGCTGGCCAGCGGCAATTTAGGAATCACGCAGTCAATGTAGGCTTCTCCTTCGGCAAAGGAAAGCGGTATTCCGCTTAAGGGCTGCGTGGAATATTGAATCAGCTTATTGCCTGCGTAAGTCGAAATGGCTAACTCGACAGAACTATGAGAGATGGGACGAGGAGAATAGAAGTGAATTCTAATTCTGACAAAATCCCAGGTTTGGGTGACAGGTTTCAACTCAAGATTTTGATCATGTAATGCGACTTCAAGAATCTGAAAAGCATCGAGTTTGGATGAGCAAAGTTCTCGTTTGAACAACACACCAGGGGCTTGCGATTCCCCTCGCTGAAACGCCATCATATAGGTCTTGATCGTGTCGTGAATTGAGCCTGTATAAACGACTTGCCCTTGTTTGAGATAAATACCTTGGTTGCACAAGGTCGAGATCGATCCCATATTATGGCTAACAAACAAGACCGTTTTGCCTGCTTGTCCTACATCCTGCATTTTGCCCAAACACTTTTGCTGAAATTGGGCATCCCCCACTGCCAAGACTTCATCCACAATTAAAATTTCTGGTTCTAAATGGGCAGCGACAGCAAAGGCCAATCGGACATACATGCCGGAAGAGTAACGCTTGACAGGCGTATCTAAAAACTTTTCCACTTCGGCAAAGGCAACAATTTCATCAAACTTCCGATGAATTTCCGCCTTGCCCATGCCTAGGATTGCGCCATTCAAGAAGATATTTTCTCGTCCGGTCAGTTCGGGATGGAAGCCTGTGCCCACCTCTAGTAGACTGGCGACTCGACCCCGAATCCGGATTTGCCCTTGGGTCGGTTCCGTAATCCGGCTAAGAATTTTTAGCAGCGTCGATTTGCCTGCCCCATTGCGCCCAATAATGCCAACGCGATCGCCCTGCTGAATTTCAAACGAAACATCTCGCAGTGCCCAGAAGTCTTCTTTGGCTGGAGTTGCACTGTGCTTGGGTCTTAAGAAAGTTTGCCCTAGCTTGCGAACTTGCTTTGCCATCACATCGCGCAAAGACTGATAACGCTCCTGCTGCTGCTGTCCCAGCGTATATTTTTTGCTCAGGTTTTCCACCTGCACTAGAACATTTGACATGATATTTTTCAAATGGATAATGTTTTTTCTAGAGCGTCGCTTAAATCACATCAGCAAAGGTGCGTTCATATGCCCGAAAATAGCGCACCCCGCTAATAAATAAGAGCGTGACCAAGCCAAACGACAAACCAAAGCCTGACCAGTCGAGCTGTGCTTCTCCACCCAAAATTGCCCAACGAAAGCCATCAATCACGCCCACCATCGGATTGAGAGAGTAGAGCAATCGCCATTCCGGTGGCACAATGCTACTGCTAAACCCGACTGGGGAAATATATAGCCCAAATTGAATGATGAACGGCACGACGTAGCGAAAATCTCGATACTTAACGTTGAGGGCTGCCAGCCATAATCCGGCTCCCATTGCCGCCATGAAGGCGATCGCCACAAACAGAGGTAGGGTTAAGATTCTCCAGCTAGGAATGAAGTTATACCAGGCCATCAACCCAATCAAGATAATCCCGGAAATCATAAAGTCTACAAAACTGACGATAACGGCGCTAGTCGGGACAACCAAACGCGGGAAATAGACTTTGGAGACTAAATTGGCATTAGAGATTAAACTATTGCTGCACTCTGAAAGAGAATTTGCAAAGAACTGCCAGGGTAACATTGCGGAAAAGACTAGAATCGGATAGGGGACGCCTTGAGAGGGAAGTTTTGCTAGACTTCCAAAGACTACGGTAAAGACTACCATCGTCAGAAATGGTCGAATCAGCGCCCAGATCATGCCGATCGCGGTCTGCTTATAGCGCACTAAGATATCGCGCCATGCTAAGAAATAGAATAATTCGCGGTATCGCCACAAATCCCGCCAGTACTGCCGCTGGCTACGCCCTGCCTCAATAATCAGCTCTCCTGGATGCGAGTTCATAAATCCATTTACCTGAACATTTGTATATCCCTACTCTGGGTAGCCCAAGACTGCGATCGCGTCTGAGTTGGGACAAGTAGAGAGTTGATTTAAACCAAAATTGTCTGCGATGTATAAGTTGATGAGTGACTGTATACTTTAGCCTCTCAATGGGAACATTAAATTGCAGCGGTGAATCTAGGATTTTGTGACAGCGCTCTGTAACAGCGTTGATTTGTGTTTGGCTCAGGGTGAGCAACGCAATTGAATTTTTTGTGCACTCTTCAACTCACTCAATATGCTTCTGATGATGCGAGTCCCTCTAGTTATGGGCGTACTCGTTTGGGGCTTTACCGCGACTCCAGGGCTGGCCCAAGCGGTTCGTCCTGACGCTCTGATTCCGCCTCGGATGCCCTTACCACCCGCCCAATCCCTCTCCCAACCCCTCTCCCAACCCCTCTCCCAACCTCCCTCCCAACCTCCCTCCCACTCTCCCTCCCTCCCACTCTCCCTCCCTCCCTCCCAGCCCTCTGCAGATCCCTCTGCGATGCCCTTCCCCCTTCCCACAACTGCACCTCATTCATCCTCAGAATCAATGCCTCCTGCGATGTCTGCCGGAGGGCTAAATCCGATTTTAGGAACGCCAGATGTTCAGCCTATGACTTATACCTTGGGGGTGGGCGATCGCATTTTTGTGGGTGTGGTCAATGTGCCTGAATACAGCGCTGAGTATCAAATTCAGGTAGATGGCACGATCAATTTACCTGTAATTGGTAATGTCTCAGTATGGGGCATGACGGTACAGCAAGCCGCGCAGGATATTACCCGTCGATATACCGAGCCGGATGTTTTACGCAATCCCTCGATTAGCGTTTTGCTGCTAACCGCCAGCCCGCTGCACATCGCCATTTCTGGACAAGTCAGCCGTCCCGGTGCTTATACCATTGGTTTGGTAGATGGCAAGCTGCCAACGCTGACAGACGCTATCCATCAAGCAGGCGGCATGACGCAACTGGCAGATTTGCGGCAAGTTCAAATCATTCGATCGCAGCGATCGGGAACTGATCAGATCTTGCAGGCCAATTTATGGGAATTGCTACAATCCGGCGATGCTCGCCAAGACCTCACCTTGCGCAATGGAGATAGCATTGTACTGCCAACTGCTGCTGCGATCGATCCCCGTGAAGCGATGCTGCTGAGTGCGGCAAATTTATCGCCCGATGCCATGCAAGTGGGAGTACTGGGTGAGGTTGGACAAGCAGGGACTTTAGAGGTTCCGCCTAACACACCGCTCAATCAAGTCTTGCTGGCAGCAGGTGGGTTTAACAATCGCGCCCGCAGAGGATCAGTTGTGTTAATTCGCCTTAATCCGGATGGCACAGTGATGCAGCGACGGATTCAGATCGATTTGTCCAGCGGTATTGACGAAAGCACCAACCCTATCCTGACGAATCGGGATGTGATTATCGTTGGGCGATCGACTTTAGCATCTATTGGAGACACATTAGGAACGCTGCTCAACCCGGTGGGGCAGGCATTCTCACTGTTCAATCTCTTTAATACGCTGTTCCCCCAGAAACAGCCGTCGCCCTAAATCAATTCCTCCCAATCACTCCCTCCCAATCAATTGTTCTCAGCTATCGGTTCCTATGAAATTGCAGTCAGATAATCAGCCCTCCCCATCTTCAAATCCGCTTCCCGCCTCACCTCTCATGGGAAGCGTCGGACAACCGCAACTGATACAAGTTAATCCGCCCGCGACGCCAGCCGAGGAAGAGGAGCAAGGATTGACGCCTGCAAAATTGATAGGCATGGTACGCCGAAAATTCTGGGTAGTGGGCATAGCGGCACTCGCCACTAGTGCCTTTATGGGATTTCAGGTGTCAAAGCAAGTTCCGCAGTATCAAGGCAGTTTTTCTCTATTGGTAGAGCCTGTTGTACAACGGCAACGGATCTCATCAACACTGGCAGATGACAAAAGTAGTGAATCTTCAAAAGAATTTGATTACTCTTCACAAATTCAGGTCTTAATCAGTCCTAAAACCTTAGTGCCGATTTTAAAGAAGATTAACGATCGCTATAGCGGCGTTAGCTACGACGAACTATCAAGCAAGCTTTTAATTTCTCGTTTTGGAGAAACTAAAATCATTGAAATAAGTTACTCCGGAACCGATCCAATCAAAGTAAAATTCATTTTAGAGAAATTATCAGAAGGTTATCTGAGCTATAGCTTACAAGATCAAAAAGCAACTTTGCAGCAAGGCATTCAATTCGTTGATCACCAACTGCCAGGGCTGAAAAATAGAGTCAGCTTATTACAAAAGCAGATTGAAAGCTTACGGCAACAGTATAATTTTGTTGATCCAGATATTCATGCTCAAGAACTCTCTGTTCAGCTCACCACCGTGGCGCAACAGCGACATGCGCTACAAGACGAAAGAGTAGGACTTCAGATCCAATATGCCGCACTCCAACAGCAGGCTGGCGCATCAGCTGCTTTAGATGACTCTAAGTTCTATCAAGATTTTCTTCATCAGTTCCAGGCATTAGATCGTCAAATTGCCATCGAGTCAGCGCGATTTGGCAAAAATAATCCCACTATCCAACTTTTACGTCAGCAGCAAGATAATTTAAGGCCGCTGTTGATTCAAGAAGCAGGGCGCAGTTTAAACAACCAGATTGCGAAAGTCTTCAATGGAATTCAAATTCTTAACAGTCGAGAACAGGCGCTTGCGGCAGTTGAGAAAAGCCTCGATCAGCAGTTTAAGCAAATGCCTAGCGTGTCTCGGCAATTTGCCGATCTGCAACGAGAACTCAAGACTGCAACAGATAGTCTCAATCGTTTCCAAACGACGCGAGAATCTTTGCAAATCCAATCTGCCCAGAATGAAATACCCTGGCAGCTCATTGCACCACCGAAAGATCCTAAAAGCGAGTTAGCTAGCAACGTTTATAAGAGCCTGATGACGGGCGGGATTGGCGGAATTATCTTAGGTGTTGGGGTGGTTTTCCTGCTAGAAAAGCTAGAAAATGCCTTCTATTCGATCGCTGACCTAAAGAAACGAACCAAGCTACCCATTTTGGGTGTGATTCCCTATCGCCCAAATCTAGAACATGCTGGAGCTGAAGTTCATGTTGTAGATTCACGATCGCTTCGCAGCGACGGTCGCCATACAATTAAAGAAAATAGTGCAACGCTGAAGGAACGGATGAAACTCCTGTTGGAGCAAGGAATCTCTAACGAAAATAGCTCAACTGAAACGATTTCGCTTCCTGGAATTTCCGCTCCAACCGACAGGCTAATGAGCGATGAATTAGAAGCCTATGCTTTTTTGGAGTCCTTTCGAGCGCTGCATACTAGCATCATTCGCTTAGACGACAGCCAGCCCATTTCTTCGGTGGTGATTAGCTCCGCCATGCCCGTAGAGGGCAGAACCACGATCGCAGTTCATTTAGCGCAAGCGGCTGCTGCAATGGGCAAACGGGTGCTCTTGGTAGATGCCCATTTCCGGCGCGGGGGTGTACCCCTGCATACCCTTCTGGGATTGCCTGATAGGGAAGGTCTAAGCGATTTCCTCAACGAAACGGCTTCACTCAATCAGGTGATCCAACGGCTGGCTTGGGAATCGAGTCTCTTTGTCGTTGCAGCAGGATCTAGTCCTCCTGATCCAACGCGGCTGCTGTCTTCCGCTCGAATGAATAGCTTTATGCATCGGGTTCATAAAGCCTTTGATCTAGTGATCTATGACACGCCGCCGCTGATGGGGTTGGCAGATGTTAGCCTGATTGCAGCTCAAACAAATGGGGTGGTTCTTGTAGCAGGATTTGGCAAGCGCAACGGGGCTGAAGCCTTGACTCAAACGATAGAACGCCTGAAAACAGCTCATATTCCAATTTTAGGCGTTGTGGCCAATGGAGTAAAAAATTACTCCGTCGATTTATACAATCAGTAGCAATTGCGCAATCGAAAGCGGAATCAGGTTAGCAATCAAACTGAAACCTGCAAAATAGGGTTTTGTACCGCACGCTGCACAGTACAAAATGCACAGTACAAAACTCCATTTTGCGATTGAAGCGATTAAGGCTGAGGAAACTGCGATCGCCATACCATCACTTGATCGTGCCAGAGGGTTTCTAAGGCTGCCGCCATCTGATCGCTATTCTGATGAGGATCAGACAGAGACAGAGCAATCCAGAGGCAGCGTTTATCGAGCAGATCGTTACGTCCTAAGCTCCAAGCGATTAGGCGATCGAGCTTTCTAGCATAGAGGTAGCGATTTTGGAAAAACTGTTCAGTCGTGACTGTGCTACTCCCCTCTGAATCAATACAGCTTGTCAAATGAACTTGATGATCCCCTATGAATCGGCTATAGGTTCCCAAATCTGTTTTAATTTGGGCATAGGTAGTATCCAAAGCAATCGCTTTCTGTTCCTTCATGAATTGCGAGATATTTCCATCTGTGTTGACCACATAGCGAACTTCAATTTCTAGACCTTGCTTTTGCTGAAGCTCAGGTCGCTGAAGCTTAGATTGCTGAAGCTCAGATCGCTGATAAAAATAGTGCCGTCCTGACACCACCCAATCATATTGGGGTGAATCAGCACGGCGATCGCGAAGCGGCTGGCTTTGAACAAGCTGCCATCCGGATACTGGAAGAGTTTCGGGAAAGACAAAGGTAGTAAAAGCGCGCTGACCTGCGGCTGGATCAAGAGCCAGTTTACTAACCGTCAGAAAAACGCTGAGGCAACTGAGACGAAGCAGAGTGAGACGAATTGAAGCAATCATTCGGTGGATTTGGGCATTCGGTTGGCTTGATTACAGCAGCATCTAAGCAAGGCTGCGCAGGCTTGAGCAATGTCTGACAAAATTTGCCGAAGAGGAGGATCGCGATCGTAGAAAAAATTTGTGAGCCTTGAGACCCATGCCAATAGCTAAAGCTGGATGTATCTGCGACGACGATTGCCAGCAAAGCAATCCGTAAGCTGCTCAGGACGACCGCGATCGCCACACTCGCTATTACCACTCGGCTATAGTGAGCAGGGGCGATCGAAGAAAATGTGATGAACAAAATTGCCAATTGCAACAGCAGCATCAAAGCTGGAATGCTAGTGCAACCAAACGACACATCAACGGCTCCGTTGGGCAGCTCAATCACCGTACCTTGTCGGATCACTGTAAACCCCAAATAATGCAGCATGAAGCTAGAAAATTGGGCGGTTAAGGTGCGAATGGACAGACCGATCGCAGCTTCTAAGCCATGCAAAAGTAGACCTTTGGGTAAGATGAGCGGCAACAGCAGCAGGAGTTCTCGCCAAAATTGCAGCAACCGCCATCCAGCAGCCAGGAGGCCCAGGCTAACGGCTATCAGGAGGGGTAGCAGCCGCAGGAAAGACGCTTCCGTCCACCAGAGTGACAGGCTTTTGATTAACGTCAGTCCTAGCAGCAGCAATCCGATGGCGCTAGTGAATCCGTCACTTTGCCATTGAAGCTGCCACCGTCGCCGCCAAAGTTTTTGAGCGATCGCCAGCCAAAATAGTCCGCTCAGGAGGATTTGATCGATCTGCCCCGTCAGTTTCCAGACCAGCAGCAGATGCAGCAGAATTAGCCCCAGCCCAATACTGCACAACCAAATTTTGAAATCCTGCCAGGGTTTAAGCAGTCGCACATTCATAGAAACAAAATAATGTCTGAACCATAGCTCGTAAATCAGTCTCGGTGATTAGAGGCGGCGACGGCGATTGCCTTTGAAAAGCTGAGGAATACGGCTCAGGCTAGAACTCCGCATTTGCTCATTGCGGTATGATTCGGCGCGACGTGCCCAATCGGTTCTAATCCAAATATAAATGAACGTAAACCCAGATAGAAAAGACTGCAACGTTAACTTGATCGTATTTTTCAACAAATTGCGGCGAACATTCCCTCTGGCTTCATCTGCCTGTGCCTGCGCCTGAGTTTTAGCGCGATCGATATTGACCAAGATTTGCGTTTTTGCTTGTGCTGGAGTTTTGGGCATATCGGGTAAGTTGCCCGCTTGGTCAGGTCGAGGAACGAGGCTGGCAAGCTGCTGCTGGGTGGCTTGCTCAAGCTGTTTCTTGGTAGAATCTAGCTGAATTGTTTGCTGCGTCACCTGTGTGGTAATTTGGGTGTCATTAAACTGGTTAATGCGAGCAGCATCAGTGATCACCAAGGGAATTAACAGCAACAAAAGCACTCCCACCACTAGCGTTGTCCAAGATAAAATAAAGAGTGCCAATCGTTCAAGCCTGCTGCGCAAAGCTGTTTCTCCATAGAAAAGCAGCATCATGGCTAGCAAGGGGACAGGGACTAGCTTAATCAAATCACCAGCCGTTTGATACTCCCAAACGGGATTGGTAAATTCGGGTGGAACTATGACATAGATTAAGTCAACCAGGCAAAGGACTAGCAAGCTATATCCAATCCGCCGAGACATTAACAACGTGCGTTGGGGATTGCTGCTGACGATCGCTTTAGCCGGAGCCGATGCCGCAGAAGCACCGCCGCTCAAATTTTGAGGATCACTGGGGGAGGCGTGAGACGAAGTTGTCATCGATCTAAATTCTAGATTAATGCTTTTAGTTTAAAAAACACATGTCTGATATCATGTCTGTTTTAATCCACCAGCAAATCTGACGTTTTGCTCAAGGCTCTCGTGTTTAAAGGCGAATACGATTCGATCGCCTACAGCGTTTATAATTCATAGCGATCGCGTTGTCATAGCTTCAAACTGAGTTTAATTAAGCCCACAGTACGATCGCCATATCTGTTGTTGTTCTTTTGTCGTCAGATTCCATTGCCGATAGAGCAGACAACAAGTGTCTGTACCCTTTAACACCACAATGGGGCTGCGCATGGCGCAGCCCCATATTTCGTTGCGATCGACTGAAGCTAACTATAGATTGCCTGCACCCCGCTCAGCAGAGTTGGGATCAGTACCCATAGGGGCAACAATGTTGCGGAATAGTGTGATTTGCTGTTGAAACTCCAATCCTGTAATTTGGCCAAACAGCTGTTGACCCTGCTCTGAAAGTTTATATTCAGGGGGCAGAGGCACAACTTGCTGAGCATCCATTCCCTGTGCCAATCGATACCAGAACAACAGCTTCGTTGTATCGCTAAAAGAGCCATATTCTCGTGCCAGCAGCGAATTTTTGCCCGTAATCAGGTCGCGCTGAAGCTGAAGCTGCTCTTCAAAAGACAGATCTTTAACTTGGTTAAACAAAGATTCTGCTACTTCCGGAGAAACGGTACTGGCTCCTGGAGCCGCAGGAGTAACGGACTTACCCATTTCCTGATAAAGGAAGTAGAACAATGCTAGCTGCTGATCAACGTCTAAACTTTGAAAAGCCTTTAACTGTTCACTAGCAGTGTTAGATGTCGTATAGGTCATAGATACCTCAATTTACGTTCATTCGTTCCTAACTCTTTGAACCTACGCGATCGACTCGTCGTTTTCTCAAAGTTCAAGAACTGATGTCAGCGTAATTGAAAACAATGACTACACAAATCTCCTAGAAGTTAGGATCAGCTCTCTGGCAAAGGGTATAAGCTATAAGCTGGCTGACTGACAGATCTTTTTTGGAGGTTGGGTTGAAAGGTTGGGTTGAACACCGTGAAACCCAACCATAGCAAGAATAAGGGTTTCAGGAGTTCTGTCAGTCTATCAAAAGATGAGACTCATCAGATGTATGGGAGTTTAGTTGAATGGGGTGATTTTCATAAAGCCTAATTTCTGTTTTAATCTTCATCTGCTTCAGCCTTTAGATGGATAGACATAGCAGTAAACAGGTTTGAAACTTTATCTAACACTAGTTAGAATGGCTCCTACTGTGCGAATAAAGCAACATGCAAACGAGGCAACAAATACTGATCGAGAAATATCTTGTTGGCGGTATTGCCTTAAAAGTTCCAATAAGAAATGAGATTAGCTCAGAAGATATTTGCCAGAGATATTTGCCAGTGGTATGTAGAGGCTGTATTGAGACTTTCAATTCATGCGAGAACGAATAGGTAACATAGAGAAAATCGAAGGGAAAACTGAGAAACTATTGCACTAGCTCGGCAATCGCACCTCTCTACTTCTGACTTGGTATTTCCTAAAGTAGAGTGATAGAAGGGAAGCTCAGCAGAGTGAGAGTTTTTCGAAGGAGCAGAAAGCGTGATCGATCGAGGGAGAGTATCTCAATCTAGCTTTACGGGCAGCAGAGGCAGTCAAATCGCTGGACAGCGGCTATACAATGACCGGATGTTGATGTCTTTGATATTGCGGACAAGACTCCGTCCGACCTCACAGCCTTGTCTATGGGTCATAGCGGGAGGAAGCCAAAGATGAGCAACTCTCGGCAATCTGATCTGCTGTTTGCAGGCAAGAGTGAGATGGCGCTGCGTATGCGATCGCACGATTGGTCACAAACCTCACTAGGATCCGTTGAGACTTGGCCTCAGAGCCTGAAAACTGCCCTTCGCATTATGCTCACCTCCAGTCAGCCCATGTGGGTGTGGTGGGGTAAAGACTTAATTAATTTCTACAATGATCCTTATCGAGCCATCTTGGGAGGAAAGCACCCAGTTATGTTTGCCCGACCCGGTGCTGAGGTCTGGCAAGAGATTTGGGATGAGGTTCACCCAAGAATTGAGTATGCCATGCTCAACAATGAGGGCACTTATGATGAGTCCCTGCTGTTCATCATGGAGCGCAATGGCTATCCCGAAGAAACCTACTATACATTTTCCTATAGTCCTATTCCTGATGATCAAGGCAATCCAGGCGGCATCATTTGTGCGAACACCGATGATACTCAACGAATTATTGGCGAACGCCAGCTAACCCTGCTGCGAGAATTAGCTGCCCGTACGGCTGATGCGCGGACATTCGATGAAGCCTGTACGCTAAGTGCCACAGGCTTAGCAACGAATCTCTACGATCTGCCCTTTGCCATGATTTATTTGGTCGATGCTGAGCGGCAATGTGCAGTTTTGGCAGGAGTAAGCGGCATCGATCGCACTCATCCTGCCGTGACCGAGCTGATCGATCTCACAGCCGCGGCAGCTAGATCTTTCGCAAACGTTGTGCAGACGCAGCAGCTCATGCTCATTGACGATTTAGCCACTCGGTTTAGCGACCTGCCCACGGGTGCTTGGGATCGCGTGCCGCATCAGGCCGTGATCATGCCGATCGCGCCTTCGGGTGCAACTGGGCGATCGGGGCTACTCGTAGCTGGGTTGAATCCTTTAAGGCTCTTTGATGATAACTATCGCAACTTTATGGAGCTGGTAGCTGGGCAAATTGCGGCCAGTATTGCGAATGCCAATGCCTATGAAGAAGAGCGCAAGCGTGCTGAAGCTCTAGCCGAACTCGATCGCGCCAAAACTCTATTTTTTACTAATGTTTCTCATGAGTTTCGCACGCCGCTAACGCTGATGCTGAGTCCGCTAGAAGAATTATCTTTGTCGCTAACGGGACGATTGCAGCCTGAAGAACGGGAGCAATTAGACCTCATGCATCGAAACGGCTTGCGATTGCAGAAGCTAGTCAACACACTGCTTGATTTTTCGCGGATTGAAGCCGGACGGATTCAGGCCGTTTATGAACCGATAGATTTGGCAACTTATACCGCAGAGCTAGCCAGTGCGTTTCGATCGCTCATTGAGCAGGCAGAGATGTCGCTGGTGGTGGAATGCCCACCCTTGCCCGAAGAGGTGTATGTCGATCGGGAAATGTGGGAAAAAATTGTTCTCAACTTGTTATCCAATGCATTCAAGTTCACGTTATCTGGATCAATCACTGTACGATTGCTGTGGTGCAAAACTCATGTCAATCTCGTGGTTGAAGACACAGGTGTAGGTATTCCACCAGAAGCCTTGCCTCACATGTTCGAACGGTTTCATCGCGTCGAAAACTCAGAGGGGCGAAGTTTTGAAGGCTCAGGTATTGGTCTATCCCTCGTGCAGGAACTCGTCAAGTTTCATAGCGGATCAATTCATGTGACTAGCGTCGTTGGACAAGGTAGTTGCTTTACCGTTTCCATTCCGACCGGAACGGCTCATCTCCCTGGCGATCGCCTGCGCAGCGCATCAGATGGAGGGAGCACCAGCCCTACCCTCACTTCAACAGCGATAGGCGTTATTCCCTATGTAGAAGAGGCGCAACGCTGGCTACCGCAGGTCAAACATTGGCAGTCTGGTATAGAGCCGCGAGATGCTCAGATCACACCGCTGTTAAATTCCGTCTTCTCAACGGCAGTTCCTACTGCCCGAATTGTGCTAGCGGATGATAACGCAGACATGCGCGATTACATTCAGCGACTTTTAAGCTCTGTCTACCAAGTTGAAGCGGTGGCGGATGGTATGGAGGCTTTGAGGGCAGTGCAGGATAACCCGCCCGATCTGGTGCTGACCGATGTAATGATGCCGCGTATGGATGGTTTTGAGCTGCTGCGGCAGCTACGAAACGACGCTCAAAATCAAGAAATTCCGATTATTTTGCTGTCTGCTCGTGCTGGAGAGGAGTCCCGCATTGAAGGACTCGCTGCTGGAGCGGACGATTATTTGATTAAGCCCTTTTCGGCTCGCGAATTAATGGCGCGGGTAGAAGCGACTCTTAAACTTGCTCAGTTACGTCGCACAGCGCGTGAACGTGAACAAGCCTTACAGCTCGAAACGCAAAGAATTCGAGCCAATCTAGAACGAATTTTGTCGAGTTTAAGAGAAGGATTCCTGACCTTAGATCGCGACTGGTGTTATACCTATGTCAACGATCGCCAGCTAGAAATCATGGGTAGAAGCCGCGAGTCAACGCTAGGGAGAAGTATTTGGGAAATCTTTTCTGACTTAGTAGGAACTGAGTTTTACCATCAATTTCACCAGGCAATGCATGAGCGAGTACCTGTCCAAATTGAAATATACTATCCTCCGCTTCAAGGCTGGTTTGATAACCGAGTTTATCCGACTGAGGATGGGATAGCTATTTTTGTGGTGGATGTGAGCGATCGGAAGCAGGCAGAAGCAGAACGCGAACAGCTCTTACAGCGTGAACAAGCTGCGCGAGAGCAGGCAGAAATTGCTAACCGCGTTAAAGACGAGTTTTTAGCCGTACTTTCTCACGAGCTTCGGACGCCGCTGAATCCGATTTTGGGTTGGTCGAGTCTGCTGCGTCAGGGCAAATTGGATGCTGCAAAGACTGTTCAAGCGGCAGCCATTGTCGAGCGCAACGCCAAACTTCAGGTGCAGCTAATTGACGATTTGCTCGATATTTCCCGAATCTTACAGGGTAAGTTAATCCTCAATATTCTCCCTGTCGATCTCAAGTTTGTCATCAATGCTGTCTTAGAAACGATGCAGTTGAGTTTAGATGCCAAAGCGATCGCTTTGCGTACCTATCTAGAGCCAGATATTGGACTCGTCATGGGTGAAGCCGGACGACTTCAGCAAGTCATCTGGAATTTGCTGTCAAATGCAGTGAAGTTTACGCCATCGGGAGGCCAGATTACGATAACGCTCACCCAAAGCGGGCAGAACGCTCAGATTCAAGTTGCAGATACAGGCAAAGGCATTAATCCTGACTTTTTGCCCTATGTGTTTGAGTATTTCTGTCAGGAAGATGCCGCCACGACGCGCAAATTCGGCGGTTTGGGGCTAGGGCTAGCGATTACCCAGCAAATTGTCGAGATGCATGGCGGTACAGTGCAGGCCGATAGCCCAGGTGAAGATCAAGGCGCAACTTTTACAGTTCAAATTCCTCTCGCCGCTCAATCGCTTGATCTGCCAAACCCACAGTCGGTGCCCGAAGCAATGGTTGATTTGAGCGGCACTCGAATCTTGGTGGTAGATGATGAAACTGACTCCCGTGAATTTGTAGTTTTTGTTCTGGAACAGGCCAATGCAATCGTCACTAGTGCTTCTTCTGGATTTGAGGCGCTTCAAAGCTTTGCTCAGTCAACGCCCGACGTCATCATCAGCGACATTGGTATGCCCGATATGAGTGGCTACATGCTGATGCAGCAAATTCGATTGCTGGATCAGGGCAAAACGGTTCCGGCGATCGCTTTCACGGCCTACGCTGGAGAACTTGACCAACGACAGTCATTAGCAGCAGGCTTTCAGAAGCATATTGCCAAACCGATTGAGCCAGAAGTTTTGATTAACGCGATCGCCAGTCTAATCTCAAGCTCCGACTAACCTAAGTTATCTGTGACTCGCTCAGCTCATCAAAAATTCTCAGAAGCGATCGCTTTACTTCGCTTCTACGCTGCAAGGCATCATGCTAATGTATTACCCTTATTTGAAAAAATTGCCGCTAGATGTGGTTAAAGCATAGGTAATTTCTGAGTTCTATAATCATCTCTGATAGGCTAAATTTTGCGATCGCTTGCGTTCTGTCAGGTCAATAGTTTTTTCAGATAATTCGGGGGGACGCCTTCTGTGACCCCACACGGCGATCGCATTGCTTCAAGAGCGTCTGGTTAGGCACTAAAGGACTTTCAAACCGACTATAGACAATTTGGGTAGGTGACCAAGATGAAAACCAATACAAATCCTGGATCACTTTGTCGGCTTGCCCTGCATTAAGCGACCTGCTTGACTCGAACTGCACCAAAGCCAGATTGTTTAAGCCAACGACCTCACGACCATCTTGAAACCAGTGCGATCGCCAGAAAAATAATGACTCGAACCAATGCCTCCGGGGTTTTTGACGTTTCCCAGGAAGCAGCAACCAGTTCAAAGCATTACCAAATACCGGGGGTTGCGTGCGGCAGCGGGGCATCCATTCCAGCGCACAGAGCCAGTCAGGGTCTGGAATCGAGTCCTGTTTGTGGCGCGCTGCTGAATGTTCCACCATTGAAGGCGGTTCAAACCAACCGCTCCAAACGCGCACCTTTTCAGGCAAAAGCCAGTCTTTCAAGCGCGTGTGAATAATTTTGGTCAGCGGTTCTTCATTCTTCAAGGCACTACAGGTCAACTGCACCAACACCGACGGCTGCTCTGGGGCGGATGTCGGCCTATAGGATAAGCGCACTAACGAGCTGTAATGGATATCGCCCGATAACACGATAATTTGCTCACGCTCCTTGAAAAGCACCGTCAGAAATTCTGCGAGGGCTTCAGTGTGGATATTCCAAGCGTCCCCTACATCTGTTGAATACACTTTGTTACGGCTCAACTGCCAGCGTTGAATCCAATCGATCGCTTGTAATCCAAACAAATTAGTCGGAGCCACTACAAAAGTCATGCGGCGTTGAGATGATTTTGGGGATGCAGAGGCGCGCAAAGGCTGGCTTAACTGTTGCTCAAAGGCTCGCGGACATAGAAGCATCGGGGGCGCGATCGGCTTTTCATCCGCCGGATAGCCTCGCCATGTGCGGGTATCGAGCACAAGCACTTCGTGGCAAGCGCCCTGAACAGTGTAGTGCCAGGTTAATGCATCTGCATGTCGGTTAAGAATCAGCACCTCGCCATCACGAATAAACGAAGGTAAGTCCGTGTGAGGATCTATAGCGGGCAACCCCACGTAGCGGGCGATCGCTTCTGAGGCAACGGTATCTGTTCCTCGTGAGGCAGACCAATCTTGTGCAGCCTGTAACAGTTTTGCGCCGGAGCTGTCTGCATCAAATTGCCAAGGCGTATTGCCCCAGGCTTGAAATACAGCATAGGCGGTGAGCGCATTTTGTACGGCTCTTCGCCCTAAAGGTCGCCCTAAAACTCTCAGGCACCAGGCTTGATTCAAGTTCCAGTCATCACTCACATCATGATCGTCAAAGATGGTGTAAGTCGCGATATTAGCCAGGGCACGCCGGACTTTCCAAAGGGTGTGGATCAACTGCCGCATATCCTCTGCTTCCTGATCCCACCGTCGAACCGCCTGACGATATTCACGCCGCGATGTTGTTCCCAAGTGGGTGATCTGGTGACCTCCTGGAATAGTGGCAGGCCAGCAAACAGGCGACCAGGCCAGCAAATAAGAGGCATAATACTCGCCCAAGCCGAGCAGATGGCTGTTGACCTTAGAAAATTTATGGTGCAATCCAGCCGTAAAGCCTGCCTGATCGGTGGCGATCTCTGCCCGATGTCCAGCGGGCAAAGCTTTGGGCGTATAGGTGACGGCACTAGAGGAGCGATCGCCAGGTAACTGTTCTTCCCAGCCCAAGAGCCGCTCTCCTAGCTGTGTCGCAACCCACAAAAGCGGATCAGCAACATCATCCCCGTAAATTTGGTCACCCGTCAAAAACAGCTGCTGGGGGCGCTGTCGCGGTTGGTGGGCTGCCGTTTCCAAAAAGCAGTCGAGCATGGGTAGCGCATCAAACCCATCGCCATGCGCTTTTCGGCAGGAACCTTGAACCAGGCGCAAATCTTCCAGGCAATCGGGCGGCAGCACAAAGGTTGGTTTTTGGTGCTCAAAATAGCTAATGGTCACATCAGGAAAGCGATCGGAGCACAGCGCTTGCTGGAGCGTTTGGGGAAGCTGTAGGTGCGGGTCTGAAGGTGGATGAGTGTCTGAGGGGGTGAACTGAAGGTCATAGGCATAGAGGCGATCGGGTACTAACGCCTGCCCTGCGTTGACTCTGGCTGTAACCACGACCACATGAAGCCGCTCTCCCAAGGCCACAGTTATTCGGCTGCCTGCAAACAGAGGATCTCCGATCGCTGCCCCATTCTGAGTTGTACCATGAACCGTGAGTTCTACCTGGCAGGGCTGCTTTAGCGCCATCCAAACCGCGATCGATTCGGGCGTTACCTGCCTAAGTACAGGCCCCGCCAGCAAGAGCGGCAGGTTATCTAAATTCTCGACCTTGGCTTGATCGCTCATCTGTAATAACTCTTGTGCTGACGCTGAACTGACAACTCTACCCTCTATGGTTGGCAGTTCAGCCCCATTCGTCAACTACCACGCGGTTGATTGTGAGAAAACTTGCATTGATTGTGGGAATGGCAAGGAGTTTTGAGGCAGGCGCTCGCAAGCAGGCTAATAGGCTTGAAGGTTAATAGGCTTGAAGGCTAATAGGCTTGAAGGCTAATAGGCTTGAAGGCCAATAGGCTTGAAGTAGAATGAGATAGTGCCTTTCTGGTGTAGCCGTTGCGCGTGAAATAAACCTGGGAAAGGTACAGAATGCCAGTTGTTGAAGGAGATGAATTTGGAGCGTTCGATCAAAACAGCACGGTTCAAAGCATTGCAACCTTATCAAATTCTAGATACCCAACCCGAACCCTGTCTGGATGACCTTGCTAACCTCATCGCCCAAATTTGTGCAACGCCTGTTGCCTTCATTACGCTGATTAATGAAACGCAGCAGTGGGTTAAGTCAAAAGCTGGCTTAGAAGCTCAACCCGCGTTGCTAGAAGCAGGATTTTGTTCAGCGGTTGTTCAAACAGGGCAAACCCTCGTCATTTCAGACGCCACAAGCGATGAACGATTGGCCTATCCTCCTGTTGGGGTCAGCGAACCTCACGCTGGCTTCTATGCAGGCACCCCGCTGACGGCTCAGAACGGACATATTTTGGGCACGCTTTGCGTGATTGATTTTGTCCCTCGTAATTTAGACGCAGCACAGCTCAATGCGCTGGAAGTCTTAGGTCGTCAGGTCGTGGCTCAGCTTGAACTAAAACGATCGACCTTTGAACGCCAACAGACTGAAGCAGATCGCGATCGCTTTTATGATGTAGCAGCCGATATGCTGGCGATTGTAGGGTTTGATGGGTACTTCAAGTGGCTCAGCCCTATCTGGGAGCAGACGTTAGGATGGACTGCTGAAGAACTGATGGCGCATCCGTACCTAGAGTTTGTGCATCCAGACGATCGCTCCGCTACAGCGGCAGAAATTCAGAAAAACATAGCGGCTCAGATAACCTCTGTCTATGAGGATCGCTACCGTTGCAAAGATGGTTCCTACCGCTGGTTAAGCTGGAAAATTGAACCCTTTGCTGAAGAACAGCGGATTTATGGCAGAGCGATCGACATCACCGACGAGAAACAGGTTGAAGCGGCTCTACGGGACAGTGAAGCAAAATTTAGAACGATCGCGGATACCATGCCGCAGATTGTCTGGAGTACGACGGCTGACGGCTACCATGACTACTTTAACCAACGTTGGTATGACTATACTGGAATGATTCGGGGAGGTGATCAAGGCTGGAACTGGAAAGATTATCTTTACCCTGATGACTATCAACGAACCTTGGAAATTTGGCAATATTGCCTCAAAACAGGTGAGCCTTACGAAGTTGAATATCGCTTCCGTCGCGCCTCAGACGGGGCTTTTCGCTGGTTTATTGGACGAGCATTGCCCATTTATAACGATCAAGGTGAAATAATCCGCTGGTTTGGCACCTGTACTGATGTGAATGATCAGTGGCAACTGTTAGAGCAACAGGCGCAATTGCTAGAGCGCGAACGATCAGCTCGGACTGAGGCAGAGCGGGTTAGCCGCATGAAAGATGAATTTCTGGCAACCCTATCGCATGAGCTGCGAACGCCGCTGAATGCCATCTTAGGCTGGTCACAACTTCTGCGCCGAGGAGGATTAACAGCAGAACGGGTGACGCAAGGACTCAATACGATCGATCGCAATGTCCGTGTCCAGTCACAACTCATTGAAGACCTGTTGGACATGAGCCGGATTATCTCTGGCAAAATTCGGCTAGATGTGCAGCGGATCGATCTGCCTACCGTGATTGAAGCAGCGTTAGAAACCGTTCGGCTGGCTGCCGAAGCCAAAGAAATTCGCCTGCAAAAAGTGCTCGATTCCCAAGCAGGCATTGTCTCTGGCGATCCAGCTCGCTTGCAGCAGGTGGTGTGGAATCTCCTGTCAAATGCGATTAAATTCACCCCCAAAGGCGGCAGGGTGCTGATTGTGTTAGAGCGAGTCGAGTCGCATATTGAAATTAGCGTGATTGACACGGGCAAAGGGATCGAGCCTGATTTTCTCCCTTATGTTTTTGAACGGTTTCGCCAAGCAGATGCTTCGATCACCCGTCAGCAGGGCGGGTTAGGGCTGGGATTATCAATCGTCCGAAGTTTAATTGAACTGCATGGGGGAACCGTCAAAGCTGAAAGCTTGGGAGCCGGAAAAGGATCAACGTTTGTAGTCGCCCTCCCCTTGATTGCGGTTCATGCCGATCGCCCCGCTGCAACCCCTGCTCTAGAAGGAGCGCCTCGTTTGAGTGATGCTGGCTGGAACGATCTAAATTCACCCAGTTTGCGGGGGGTCAAAGTGCTGGTGACAGATGATGAGCAAGACGCCCGTGAGTTAGTTCAATTTATTTTGGAACAGGTGGGGGCAACCGTTGTCACAGCAGACTCTTCCCAGCAAGCCTTGGCCTTGCTCAAAGTTGAAAACCCGGATGTCTTGGTGAGCGATATTGGCATGCCGGGTGTAGATGGATATCAACTGATTCGTCAGGTGCGATCGCTCCCACCCGATCAAGGGGGCAAAATCCCAGCCGTTGCGTTAACTGCCTATGCGCGAGCAGAAGATCGAAAGCTGGCGCTGCTGTCGGGCTATCAAATGCACATTGCCAAACCCGTTGAGCCTTCAGAGCTAATTGCGATCGTTTCTAGCTTGACCAGCTTAATGGAGCGAAAAGGCTCAGACTAATCTCCTGCAATAAAAACCGTCATTTTCCAATCTCCTTGCTGATGCTCAAATCGGGCACGATAGCCCGCCGGATAGTAAGCATAGCGGCTCGAAACATAGCCTCTTTGACCCGTCGAGGTGATGATGGGTTGCCAACCCT
Source organism: Oscillatoriophycideae cyanobacterium NC_groundwater_1537_Pr4_S-0.65um_50_18 (assembly GCA_016208305.1). Classification (GTDB taxonomy): domain Bacteria; phylum Cyanobacteriota; class Cyanobacteriia; order Elainellales; family Elainellaceae; genus Drouetiella. The sequence goes on from JACQYI010000046.1 coordinate 44,195, forward strand.
CAACGGTTTGTTGTTCCTGCCGCTGTTGTTCAGTCAGCCGAGCCAATTCAGCCGGATCAGCTTTGACAACCTCATCAGATACCACATCAATCACCGGGCTATCTTCGCGGGGCTGTGCGCGAACTTGAACATTTTCACCCACGATATAAACATCGCTAAAGGGATCGCCCAAAGAGGCTTGAGAGACATGCGGACATTGGTAGGCATCGATCTCCACCCCCGCAGGCGCTTCGTAGGGAGTACAGCCAATATCTATGATGCGCTCCAGTCGTTTCCAAGCAAGCGAATTGGGATTATCAAAACCGAGTGAACTAAAAGAAACGGGAAGTCCGAAGGTGATTTTGATCTCTGGATCTGCGATCGCAGCAATAAATTCAGCATCGCGATCGCGAATGGCCTGCTTCAACTGCTCACGAAACTGATGAAAGGAGCTATTGGCTAGAACCTGATCCCGTAATCGATAGGGACGACGAGGATAGGGGGTAGCTTGTGCAGCGGATTGTGCAGGAGATTGTGCAATGAGTTGTGTGGGTTGATCAGCGGTATGCCCTATTGGGTCTGTGACAGGCGGTGACTGTTGTGCAGCAGGATAGCCCAAAGGAGTTTGGTTGATAGGAGTTTGACAACCTACGAGTAATGGTACCAGCAGTACAATTCTTCTGAAGCGGAATTTCATGGCGGCAGATTGATCGCATTCGCAAAAGGAGCAGACTTAGATCAGTCGTGACTCTCGTTTGTCATCGATCGTTCCCCGTTCTTTCACCCTGCAACTCAAGTCGGTTGTCACAAACAGCTCCAGAAAATACTCCTCCAAGTTAGCTTTAACTCCAAGTTAGCTTTAAGCCATTGCGGCAGCCATCTGGCGGCACGACTCAGCACAACGCCGACAAGAGGCAGCACAACGCTTGCAGTGATCGTGATCATGCTTCTCACATTCAGCAGCACAGCGATCGCACGCCTCGGCACAAACCTGGCACATCTGCCCATGAAGCTCAGAGTTGCGCGCCATCAGTCGGGCACAGAGCGTACAAGTATCAGCACAGTCACGACAGCGCTTGATGCACTCTGCCATCATCTGTACCATGTCGCTTGCCAAACAAGCCGTCGCGCAGTGTTCGCAATCGCGCAAGCAATCGAGACAGTTTTGAATGCAAGATTCTAGTAAAGCATCATGAGATTGAGTCATAACCTTGTGTCATTGCTCCTGAGTTAAAGATGGGCATCCGCCAAATTCACGTTAGATATTCACCTTACAGATATTCACCTTAAAAGAAGCAGATGGCGATCGCGTCTAGCAAATGATAGATCCGCCAGAAGTCTAGCTTAAGAATTGTCTCTGTAGGGCAGTCTGAGCTGACGAACAGAGCGGCAGACTGAATTTTTTAGCAGATAAATTAGCAAAATACCATTCAAAGCCAGCTCAAATCGCTGAAACTCTCTGCCGTAGTGTCTGGAATCCCAGTAGCTAATGGGGCTATGAAACCGAGTCACCCAATCAAACGGAAAAAACAGCAGGGGGCCATCGTCTGCATGGGTGAGAATATCTACGCCAGAATGCAGCAGGCAAGCCATCAAAAACCAGAAGCCCCAGCGAGAGCGAGAACCAATATTCCTCCGCTTTCTCCAGACTATTGCCAAACCCACTAGCAGCAGGACTGGCGAGTGAAGAAGGTTATGCAATGCAAGCCAGATCGGGTTGTGGAAATAGAGTTCGTCAAACATGAAACGAGCAGTTTCTTCACGACTCCAGCCTTGGATCAACGGGTAGTAGATCATGCCGCCAATGGAGAGGAGCCACAAGGGAATATCAGGTGCGATCGAGCCTAGAAGAAACGCACGCTTGAGAATTGGCACGCGCGGCAATCCCTGATCTAGGGCAGCCGTCATGATGAAGTGAGAGGGAGTATTCATGAGAAGGCGAGACAGCGGCAAAGCTTGCGGAAAGGCGATCGCCAACTTGTTCAGTAGTCTACACCTTTTGCGATGGCCTTTTGCGATGGCATAAGGGTTGCTGAACCTAAAGAGATGCTTCAGATGTAAGGAGCGATCGCAAAACGGTCGGCTCCGCTTCAGAGCTGATATATTGAGATTTATTCTCAATACAAGTCGGTGTCCGTGAGCTTATGTCTACCACCCGTCTTTCAAGCCTCAAACCGGGGCAATCTGCCCAAATTACTGCCTTAAATGTTGAGCCAGGTGTTGAACGTCGTCTTTATGCCTTAGGCTTTCGCTGTGGGCAAGAAATCCATCTCCTGCGGCAAGGTTGGATGGCAGGGCCTCTACATGTGCGAATTTGTATGACGGAAGTGATGCTGCGCCGCTGCGATGCAGATCAGATTCATGTTGCAGCCGTAAGCGAGTAAATCTACATGAAACGCATAGCTGTCTTGGGGATGCCCAATACCGGAAAATCTACTTTTTTCAACCGTCTTACAGGCTCTCAAGCGCATATCGGCAACTGGCCCGGAATTACAATCGACCTGATGCTGGGCAAGGTAAAACTAGCTGAGGAGGTTGCCGAAGTCGTCGATCTACCCGGAATTTATGATCTGCGCGGCTTTTCTCAAGATGAAGCCGTTGTCCGCCGCTTTTTGGAAAGTACTCCTCTCGATCTAGTACTAATTATTCTCAATACAACGCAAATCGATCGACAAATTACCTTACCGATTCAAGTGCAGCAGTTGAGCTTACCCGCAGTGCTGCTGTTAAATATGGTGGATGAGGCTGCCCGGTTTGGGGTCAGAGTCGAACCCAAAACTTTGTCTGAGCGCTTGGGAATGCCTGTTCTGCCGATTAGCGCGAAGTATGGAGCCGGATATCACAATGCCATCACAGCGATTGCAAACACCCTGCACCAACAGGATCATGCCTTTCAGGTCGAACACCTCGAAAAGCGCCTCTTGTCTGATCAGCAGTTAACCCCTCAGATTCGCGCTGTTTTGGATGGCAGCGTCGAGATGCCCCTGATGCTGTCCGATCGCCTAACCAGTCAGCTCGATCGGGTTTTGCTGCATCCCGTCTTAGGTCTACCGATTTTCTTTGGCGTTATGTACCTGATCTTTCAGGCCATCTACGCGATCGGTGCGCCTATTCAACAAGGACTCGGCAATGCCTTGGATGCGTTTAAGAGCTTTGCCTTAGAGCCATTGCTGGCTCCGCTGCCCCTCTTTCTCAAGGGCTTTCTTATTGACGGGCTGTATCAAGGCATTGGCACAGTGGCGGCGTTCCTACCCGTGATTTTTCTGTTCTTCCTCTGCATGGCGATCGTCGAGGATAGCGGCTATCTCTCTCGCTCAGCCTTTTTGATGGATGCCCTCATGGAGCGATTGGGGCTGGATGGTCGCTCGTTTGTAATGGCGCTGATGGGGTTTGGCTGCAACGTGCCAGCTATTTTGGGTACGCGAGTCATGCGATCGCCCGGACTACGCCTGTTATCCATGCTGATCATTCCGTTCTCCTTGTGTTCGGCAAGGTTGAATGTGTTTATGTTTATGTCTACGGCGATGTTTCCGGCTCATATTGCGCCCAGAGTCATCTTTAGCCTGTACTTGCTAAGCTTTGCTGCCGCTCTTCTAACGGCGGCCTTATTCAAAGGAAAATTCTCTAGCCAAGAACCCTTAGTGCTGGAGCTGCCGCCCTATCGCTTTCCCACCTTCAAGCAAATGCTGGTGCGAGCCTGGTGCGAGGTCAAACACTTTTGGTTTTGGTCGCGACGGTTCATCATCTTTGGCGTGGTGGCGATTTGGCTGCTGAATAATCTGCCCACGAATGTGCCAACTGCCAGTGCCCAAACACTATCAGGAATGCTGGGACAGTCGCTACAGCCCATCTTTGCACCGCTAGGCATCAACCCACAGCTGACAGTCGCCCTGTTTTTTGGCTTCATTGCCAAAGAGATTGTCTTGGGTGGTTTGGCGGTCATCTACAGTAAAACAGCCGATGTTGACCTAGCAGGGGCGATCGCCCAGCAAATTGATTGGGTGCAAGCTTACAGCTTTATGCTGTTTACGTTGCTGTATGTCCCTTGTCTGTCTACCGTTGCGGTATTGAAAAGCGAATCGAAAAGTACTCGGTTTGCACTGCTGTCAGTTGCTTGGTCGATGGGATTAGCCTGGATTGCTAGTTTTATCTTCTATCAAGGGGCGCGAGGACTTGGGTTCTGAATCACGACCTAAAAAAATCACGACCTAAACAAGAAAGCAGAGATTGCGATCGCAATCTCTGCATGTAAGCACTAGAGGAAACAATGGACAGGTTTAGAAGGGAGATTCTACGACCAGGATATTGCTGGCTGTCAGGGCAGGCTTGTTGCCAAAGGTAGCGATTTCTATCTGCTTGGTGCTACCAATGCCGTCAGCATCGTAGAACAGCTTGCCTTTTTTCTGATCGTAGATCAAGCGATCTTTCTGATCGAGCGCTTTCTTGCCTTTGACAAATTGGCTAGATTTCAATGCCCCGGCCTTTAGCCCTGCAAAGCCATCTAGATCAAAGACCAGTTTGTCGCCTTCTAACTTGTTGAAGTCCGTGATGCGATCGCCCTTGTCCCGCACAGAAACAAAGACAAATTGATCTGCGCCAATACCGCCACTGATCGTGTCTTTTCCAGCGCCCCCTACCAAGGTATCATTGCCCGCACCTCCAGCTAAGCTGTCTTTTGCGCCTAAGCCTAGAATCCGGTCTGTGCCTGCCGTACCTTGCAATGTATCTGCTGAAGGCGTACCTGTGATGACATTGATACCATTAGGAGGCTCAGGCTTAGGAGGCTCAGGCTTAGGAGGCTCAGGCTTAGGAGGCTCAGGCTTAGGAGAGACAGGAGGCTGCGGGTGAACGTAGTTAGGATTGGAGACAAATAGGTTAGAGTTCTTGAGGAAACCGTCAGGATTGGTGAGGGTTTGTGCGGAAACATCTTGCAGTACCGCAATCACATCCTGTTTGTCTTTTTCTGGTCCGATATAGGCCAAAGCCGCATCAACAATATTTGCTGTATCTTCTTGACCAAACTTCTGACCCCAAGAAACTGGAATTAACCGATACTCAGCCGCGTCACCAACCAGCTGAATTTTGTCGCCGTTTCCTGCATTAAGGTCGGGCTGAAAATCGGTAATTACGGCAAATCCTTTAGGTGTTGCTCCTCCTAAATCATCGTCATTTAAATAAGCAAGGTTGCCACTAGCATCTCTCAGGTCAAATAAGTCGCTACCGCTGCCACCTGTTAGCCTATCAAATTCACTCGGAGAGTTTTGTCCTAAGGTAGCGCCATAAGCTTTAAGAATGTCATTTCCCTCGCCACCTGAGAGACTATCATTGCCTAAACCGCCGAAGAGATTATCATTGCCCTGACCGCCTTCTAGGGAGTCGTTGCCTGCCTTACCTTCTAGGAGATCATCACCTAAACCGCCTACTATTTCGTCATCACCCTCGCCGCCGTCAATTGAATCATTTCCTGCACCACCATTCAAAATATCGTCATCGCCTAGACCAAAAATTGAATCGTTTTCAGCGCCACCATTAATTGTGTTCTCTCTGTCGTTTCCGGTGAAGATTGCCATTGTTCTTGTTCCTTGTTTATTGAAATGCAGGTGAAGTTAAGCCATGCGAAACATGGGGCTAACCAAATCGCTCGATCGCCTTGCAGATGCAGCTTGATCTAGAGAAATGTGCCGCAGCGAGTCATTTGAAATCGCTTTAAGCTTTTGCCATGACTGAGAAACTGAGCTGCGAAAACCTGAAGCGGTTTAAGGTTGCGTTTGTTTCTCCGTCCCTTCTTCCGATGTCTCTACTGTAGGCGGGGTGACTGGATGGCGCGATAACTGAAAGTTATGGAAAGTTATGGAGCCTGTTAAGGAGGTGACGGGCGCGATCGCCGGACGCTTTTTTGAGACAGAGAATCATTTTTATATCGAGTGCTGTAGAATAGGCAATGATAATCATTGTCATTTTGTGAAGCAGGCAGGGCAGTTGACATGACTAAAGCAACATTGAGATCAAACGCCAAATTGAAATCAAGGTCAGCCCATACTGTTATCCGTCATCTGTCTGTAGCGGTTTCTGCGATCGCCGTCAGCTTAAGTAGCTGTGCCCCAAACCTGCCGATCACAAACTCTGAAACTAGCCAGAAGCAACCCGCTTCAGCGTCCAGCGAGCTACAGGTAGTGACAACGTTTCTCCCCGTCAGTCGGTTTACAAAAGCAGTAGCGGGCGATCGGGCGGAAGTGACGCAACTCTTGCCCACGAATGTCAGCCCTCATGAGTATCAGGCAACCCCAGAGGACGCTCAGAAGCTGGCTAGAGCAGATGTGCTGGTGCAAAACGGATTAGAGATGGAATCTTTTCTGACGGATCTGGTTCAGAACGCAGGCAATGCCGATCTTAAAGTGGTGGATTCGAGTCAAGGAATACAGCCGATTTCTACTGAGTCGATCGAGGAGACTGTTGGCGATCACGATCACGCAGGCGAAGAAGAGGCTGGGCACGGAGAATTTAACCCTCACATTTGGCTTGATCCCAAGCGAGCCATTCAGCAGGTCGAAAACATTCGAGATGGGTTAGTCGCGGCTGATCCTGACGGGAAAGAGATTTACACGGCCAATGCCGCCGCCTATATTCAAAAGCTTCAGGAGTTGGATGCAGAAACAACGGCCATCCTGCAACCCTATAGGGGTAAAACCTTTGTCGCTTTTCACGACTTTGCGCCTTACTTTGCTGAAAGCTATAGCCTCAAGGCCAATTTTCTGGTCGATGTCCCCGAAGACAATCCATCTCCCGATGACGTTAAACGGGTTATCGACACTGTAAAAGCAACCCAGCTCAAAACCTTGCTAACTGAGCCTCAAGGAGGGCAAGATGGTTTTGCAGCGCTGGCTAAAGATTTGAATGTGCGCGTCAGCACCTTTGACCCGATGGAAACTGGAGGAGCAGAAGCTTTGCAGCCCGATTATTACATCAGCACAATGCGGCAAAACGTCAAAACCTTGGTGACTGCATTCTCCGGACAGCCCCCCCAATCCTTATTGCCTCTCCGCCCCTCTGTTGCCGTTGTGCCCCAGCCCGTTGGCATCAGGTTTTAGGAGGCAGCTTGAAAGAAATCGTATTATCCGTTGAGCAGCTAACGGTCTATCGAGAAGACTACAAGGCGATCGAGAATGTCTCGTTTTCTCTGGAGAGCGGGACAGATACAGCGATCGTCGGGCCAAATGGAGCAGGCAAAAGCACCTTGGTTCAGGCAATCTTGGGCATCTTGCCGCGTCAATCGGGTCACGTTTCCATCCTAGGGCAACCCCTGAGTCGTAAGGGTTCTCTGGCGGCTCGCATCCGGCAGCAGGTGGCTTATTTGCCGCAAAACTTCCTGTTCGATCGCCGCATTCCGATGACGGCAGCCGAGCTGGTAGGGTTGGGTTGGGATCAGCTAGGGTTGCAGCTTCCCTGGAAAAATCATAAAAAACGCAGCCATGCCATTCAAGAAGCGCTCGATCGCGTGGATGCCTCTCATCTCAAACATCAGATGCTTAGTGGGCTTTCAGGAGGTGAAACCAAGCGGATATTGTTGGCTTACTGCTTAGTTTACCCGCGTCGGTTGTTGATCTTGGATGAAGCGCCCGCAGGTTTGGATATGCGGGGAGAGTCGGAGTTTTATGAGCGACTCTATCAACTGAAGCAAGATCAAGGTTGGACTATTTTGCAGATTTCCCACGATCTCGATATGGTACGGCGGCATTGCGATCGCGTCCTTTGTTTAAATCACACGCTGCTTTGCCAAGGCATTCCAGAAGTCACCCTCTCACCCGACAATTTATCTGCCGCTTACGGCTCTGAATTTGTCCGATATCGGCATCAGCATTGAGGAGAAAATAGATTTAAACCTGTCCTCTATTGATTCTCTCTTGGCATCTCTATTTTTATTTCTCATGGATCTTCAAGCCGAATTCACCCGTATCATTGAACTATTCCAGCTTCCCTTCATGCAGCGTGCCGTAATCGGCGGCATTCTCACAGGATTAATGGGAGGGCTGTTGGGCAGTTTCACAATTTTGCGCCAGCTCTCCTTCTTCAGTGATGCGCTGGGACATTCGGCCTTGCTGGGAATTAGCATTGGCTTGCTCCTCGGCATTAATCCGTCTGTGGTGCTGCTGCCTTTTGCGGTCTTGTTTGCACTGGGTATGACTTATCTCCTAGAGCGAACCCGATTATGGACAGATGCTCTCCTCAATATCATCTATTCTTCATCGTTGGCGATCGCGATCATTATTCTCAGCTTTGTCGGACAGTACAAAGGGGGGCTGAATAATCTTCTATTTGGCGATATCCTAGCAGTTCAAGAGCTAGATTTAGTTTTCAGCGCTCTGTTGCTCATTGTTTGTATCGTCTTTGTTAGCTTGACCTTGCACACGCAAATGCTGCTGACATTGAACGAACCTTTGGCGATTGCCCGTGGGGTGTCCGTGTCTGCCCATCGCACAACCTTTATTGTGCTGCTGTCGTTGGTGGTGGGCATTTCGATTAAGACGATCGGGGTACTGCTGGTGAGTGCATTTGTGGTGATTCCGGCCTGTGCAGCTCGGCTGCTGAGTCGGACATTTACCCACTATGTTCTGCTATCTGTAGGATTAGGAGCGTTGAGTGCAGTAGGCGGAATGTTGTTTTCGGCTGGGTTTAATTTACCTTCAGGGCCTAGCATTGTCGCGACGCAACTGCTGATCTTTTTATTGGCGATGGTCTTACCGTGGCTGCGGGGCTAGTACCTCTCCAACGGGCGCATCTGGCAGTTGGGGGAGTAGATACTTTTTCGGTCTACTTTCAGTACTTTAGCACCATACCCCCAACCGACAAACCCGCCGCAGTGCCTAGCAATAAGGCGCGATCGCCCCGATTGAGCTTGCCCTGCCGAATCGCCTCATGTAGCGCCATTGGAATAGATGCGGCCATCGTATTGCCATGATCATGGGCAATCACCATCCACGACTCTTCGGGGATCTCTAGCTGCTTTTGGATGAGCCGCATCGACATTAAACTCGCTTGATGGGGAATCACGAGATGCATATCAGCCAAACTCAACCCAATAGGCTCAAATAATCGCTGCAAAAATCCTGGCAAGATCTGCGATGCCATCCGGTAAACCGCTCGACCCTTCATCTGAAAGACAAACCGATCGGGATGAATGGCATATTCTCTAGGATGGTGCTTGTTGCCGCCCCCCAAACATTGCGAGAGATCGGCACCCTCACTGTAAGTCTCTATGCGAGACGCAAGGATTGCCGAGGCATCGGAAGCGGGTGATTTCTCTACAATGACGGCGGCTGCTCCATCGCCAAAAAGCGTACAGCTCTCGTGATCTGACCAGTCTAAGGCGATCGTTGCAATTTCGCTGCTGACAATGAGAACTCTGGAGTACCGCCCAAAGTCAATCAGGTATGAAAGCAAATCCAGTGCGGCTACAAAACTAAGACAGGTTGCGTTGATATCAAATGCTGGAATACCAGAGTCCGAAATTCCTAATAGCCGTTGGATCAGGACAGCAGTACAGGGAATTCCCTGCTCAGGAACCGTATTAGCGCAGACGATACAGTCAATATCCTGAGAAGAGAGATTGGCATCCGCCAATGCTTCTTTGGCGGCATAGGCACCCATCTGTGAAGTTGTTTCATCCGCAACAAAGTGGCGTACCATCACGCCTGATTTTTTCTCAATCCAACGGCTGGAAACTCCAATTTTATCGGCAAGCTCTTGAGCTGTAACTGTACGCTTGGGTAAGTATTTGCCTGTGGAAAGAATCTTAACTGAGCGCTGTTGTATGTTTGTGTTCATAGTCCTACCGGAATTCATCGGGCTGAATGGCATCAACGATTAGGATGTGCAATCTGCCTCGTGAACCCTTTATTTTAGGAGAAACATTTGAGCGATTTGAGCCTCAGATCATCAAATTTACTCAACATCCCTTGAGATTTTCGACATAAATAGCGATCGCCCCTCCCCTTAATGAAACAAAATCTGCCTAGCCCTGAAGGTGCAAGAAATTTCTGTGAAAGAAAGTAATGGGACAGTCTGTTAGGCAGGCACTGCCAATTTAACAAACTGTCCCTGGTTTACTTGCTCGAATGGCGTGAGGTTAAGCTTTGGAAGTGCGATCGCGATTAACTAGCGCCTCTCCTACTCGCTATTGCCCATACCATGATTTTTTCCATTGCTGCATCTGGTCAATCTCTTGCTGCTGGCTGCTGATGATGTCTTGAGCGAGCTTCTTCACCTCAGGGCGATCGCTTTTCTCCAAGGCTTCTTGTGCCATGACCAGCGCGCCTTCATGGTGGGGCAGCATCGCATTGATGAAGCGCAAATCAAACTGATCATCCGCAGCGCCTAAGTCCATACTCATCATCATGCTAGACATCATCTCCTCTGACATCGGCATCATATGGCCCATCTCTGCGCTGTACATCATTGGGGTTGCACTAGCATTGGGATACCAAGCTGTCCGCCATGCTTTCATCTGAGCAATTTCTTTTTGCTGGGCAGCAATAATAGCCTCAGCCAACTGCCTGATTTCGGGTCGCTGAGACTTTTGCAAAGCCTCCTGCGCCATGACCACCGCCCCTTCATGGTGAGGAGTCATGCCATCGATGAAGCGCAAGTCAAAATTTTCATCCTTAGGCCCTAGACTCATGTTCATAGAGCCATGATTCATGCCTTCCATGCCTCCCATTGGACTTTGAGCAACCACGGGTGATGACTCTGAAGAGGCATCTTGGCTGCTAACCGATGAGACCGTAGGAGAATTTGAGCAAGCCGCAAGCATAAGACTGCCAGCAAAAGCGATCGCCAGTAGGGGAGTTTTCAAGTTCTTCATATATAGCCTCATCTTGGTTTTCGGTTGTGGACTGTTTGAATTGTGAAAGATTGAGCTAAGTAAGTGGGTGGAATGAGTTGTAGGATGGGTAAAGCCTACTCTTCGAGAAGCAGGCTACGGCAGCTTAGAACAGCGATCGCGTGACCTATGCGGGCGTTGGGTTACCCTGCAGGAAGCAAGCTATGTGCCTTAATCCAACCTACGCAGGCTTTCTATTTAATCGCTCCCAGCTACTTAGCGTTTGGGGGCACTGCGGTCTTCAGATCTCTAGTCGGTTAGAGCGTCAGGGTTAGAGCATCAGAAGTTGGGTAAGCTATACCTAGCATCAGCGTAGCGCATGGATTGAGATCATCGCCGCGAAAAGAATCCTTCAGAGCGCTTCTACTGTACAGGAGAGTATACAATCTCAGCAAAGGCAACCTCCAAATCACTAGACTAGGGTAGCTCAATCTCACCAGATAAAGTATCGCAGACAATTATGAAATTGAGATGAAATAAGTCAAACGCCCAAGAGCTAGGTACCGCTAGGTTTTGGTGGCCATACCCTTGTACAAATACCCTGCAATTTGTGAAATTCCTTGGGCTTGAAATTGCTCTAATTTGACCGTCGCAAATTCCTGCTCGATTAGGGCTTGGATGTTGCGATCGAGATGACACCCGTCCGCAATCACCTTTTGGAGGGGCGTTAGTCGGTGCTGCCAAACCTGAATCTTGGGATCAGGACTCAGACCATGTTCAACAAAGAAGAACTGTCCACCAGGTTTCAGGACGCGATGAATCTCCTTAAGCGCTAGATCAACCTTAGCAATGCTGCACAAGGTCCAAGTGCTGACCACGCTGTCAAAGGTGCAGTCTGCCATAGGCAGATGTTCCCCATTGAGGACGCGATGATCAACGGTAATAGGGGCTAACTGAATGCGTTTTTGTGCAATATTGCTCATTCCAGCATTGGCATCGATCGCAGTAATGTTTTGAATGCGATCGGGGTAGTATGGCAAATTTAATCCTGTGCCAAATCCAATCTCTAAAGTCTCTCCTCTGACCTCTGAAAGAAGATCCTGTCGATGTCGGGTTAGGGCTGGATCGGACATTGCCCAATCCAGCACGCAAGGCAAAATCATCCGGCTGTACAGGCTCATGCCGAATACTCTTGTTTCAACTGTTTCAACGCCGTTGGAGCTTGAGATGAGGAATTCTCTGGTTCAGAAGCGACATGGGTCGATGTGACTTCTATGACCCCGCGAAACATGTTCATGCCACAAGCAAATTCATAGCTGCCGGGAACGGTCGGCGTGAATTCAACGGCTGTCGTCTGATTAAGGGTCAGGCTTTGGGCAATGTGAAAGTCGGGCAAACGCACCTCCTCTAAACAACTGCTAGGGTCGCGCCGCAGAAAATTGAGTCGCACGGGTTGTCCCGCCTGCACAACAATGCGACTTGGCTCATAGCCCCCATCAACAATGATAGCGACTTCCTGAATGCCGTCTTGAGCTTGGGCGGTTTGAGACTTGGGTTTACTGAGGAGAAACCACCAGAGTTCCAGCCCGATTAAGCCTAGGCCACCCAGCGTCACAGCAATCTTGTTGGTTAAGGGTTGATCAATGCGCTGAAACGGATTGGCTGTTGCAGGGGATGTCATATTGTGTTCCCCACTATATTCCCCGTTATGTTCCGCTGGCAGCTCGGCAGCCAATGCTCCTGAAATCGCACCTAATAAAAAGCCAAATCCTACTAGCGTTCCCCAAAATGCTGACTTGTTTAGCGCTGACTTGTTTAGCATAGATATTGCTCCTAGTGATGGTTACTCAACTGCTTTAGTGAATTCTGGGCTGAAAATTGCGTAGCCGTAAGGCATTTGTGACCACCGAAACCGAGCTAAATGCCATTGCTGCTCCGGCAATGATGGGGCTGAGCAGCCAGCTAAAGAAGGGAAAGAGAATCCCGGCTGCGATCGGAATGCCAGCTACGTTATAGATAAAGGCAAAAAACAGATTTTGGCGAATGTTGCGCATGGTGGCACGCGAGAGCTGAATAGCTGTGACAATGCCTTGTAAATCGCCAGAGATCAGCGTGATATCACTAGCGGCGATCGCCACATCGGTGCCTGTGCCAATGGCAATGCCCACATCGGCTTGAGCCAAGGCGGGTGCGTCATTAATGCCATCGCCTACCATCGCCACAATCTTGCCTTCAGCTTGCAGGGCGCTGATGGTGCTGGCTTTTTGATCAGGACGAACTTCAGCTAGCACGCGAGTGATCCCCACTTCACGGGCAATCACCTCGGCAGTGGGGCGATTGTCTCCCGTCAGCATTACCACTTCCAAGCCCAATTTCTGCAACGTCTGCACCGTGTGAGCAGAAGAGGGCTTGAGGGCGTCTGCTATGCCCATAATGCCCTGTACTTTTCCCGCTACAGCGATCCAGATGACCGTTTTACCCAAATACTCTAACTTGTCTCGCTGGGTGGCCAAAGCTTGCGTCTCGATACCTAGCTCAGTCAACCAGCGCTGGGTGCCTATTTGAACGAATTTGTCCAAAACATAGCCCTGCACGCCACTACCTGCGATCGCCTCAAAGTCTCGAACCGCTGTCAATTCGGCCTGTTGAGACTGAGCATACTGCACGATGGCTTCTGCCAGCGGATGTTCTGAATTGCGCTCTACGGAGGCGGCAAGCTGCAAGAGATGAATCTCGTTGCGATCAGCGGTACCGTTGACCGTGACAAAGTCTGTGACGGTGGGTTTGCCCTGCGTCAATGTTCCTGTTTTGTCGAGGACGATCGTTTGCAGCTTATGCGCCAATTCCAAGCTGTCTGCGCCTTTGATCAAGATGCCGTTTTCTGCACCTTTGCCTGTGCCCACCAAGATCGAAGTGGGGGTTGCCAAACCCAAAGCACAGGGGCAGGCGATGATCAGCACCCCAACTGTTGTGGTCAAGGCCAGCGTAACGTTGCCCATAAAGTTGTACCAGATAATAAAGGTGAGGATGGCGATCGCAATCACCACGGGCACAAACCACCCCGTTACCTGATCGGCCAGCTTTTGAATCGGAGCCTTAGAGCCTTGCGCCTGCTGCACCAGCTTAACAATCTGAGCCAAGAACGTATCTTTGCCGACGCGCGTCGCTCGAAACTTAAAGCTACCCGTTTTGTTGATCGTAGCGCCAATGACCTCATCCCCAGGCTGCTTTTTAACGGCAACACTTTCGCCCGTCACCATTGCCTCATCGACAGTCGAAGCCCCTTCAACGACTTCCCCATCTACCGGAATTTTTTCACCCGGACGCACCAAAACCACGTCTCCCAACTGCACTTCAGCGATCGGCACCTCCATTTCTTGCCCATTGCGGATGATGCGAGCCGTTCTGGCCTGTAAACCCATCAGCTTACGAATCGCTTCTGAAGTTTGTCCTTTGGCGCGATTTTCAAACAAACGCCCCAGCAAAATCAGCGTAATCACAACGGCTGCAGTTTCATAATAAACGCTTGGCTCAAGCCCTTGAGCCGCCAGAACTTCAGGAAAGATCGTCACAAATAGCGAGTAGAAATAAGCGGCGCTGGTGCCCAAGGCAATCAGCGTATCCATCGTAGAAGCGTGGCGCTTCAAAGCTTTCCAGCTATTGACATAGAATGACCGACCGCACCAAAACTGCACAGGAGCCGTCAAGATGGCCTGGAGCCAGAAGTTGTGCAGCCACATGGGAATCAGGGGAATCTGTACTCCCGTCATCGCTGGAATGGAGCCAACTACCAGCAGGGTACTAATGATGCCACCCGTCCAGACTTTACGGTGCAGATCGCGCGATGCGGCCTGTCTTGTCTGACGCTCTGCGTCATCATCTCCCATCAGCAGGTCTTGTTCCTGAATGGCCTGGGCAGAATATCCAGCCGCATCCACGGCATTTTGAATCGCGTTCAGGTCAGTCTTGCACGCGTCGTAGGTAACGCTGGCTTGCTCAACTCCAAAATTAACGCTGCATTCACTCACGCCCTCAACAGAACGGATGGCGTTTTCTATACTGTTGGCACAAGCGGCGCAGCTCATGCCTCGGAGCTTTAAAGTGGCTGTGTCCATAATTGAAAAAGAGGTAGAGGTATGTGAGTAAGGATTTTTTATGCTGTCTCCCCCACAAAAAATCCTTACCGAGAGAGGGTTATCCAAAAGATTTCTATGTATACATAGCTTCCGGATCGCGCTCTAAACCCTTTATTGACCCCTCAGTCCCTTAATTCTGAGAGACTCAGTAGACCGCAAAGCCCTCCTAAATCCAGCTTTTAGGTTTTTTTGGTGCGCGGAGCGCACCAAAAAAACCTAATTTGCGATCTACTGAGACTGTGAGCCGTTCGGTAGTTGCTCAGAATTGAGGGACTCAAGGGATGAGACAAGGTTTAGCCATCGACCAACCAGCGTATATATTCATGGCCGTCGCAAAGCAGAATAAAGAGCCTGAAACAATAGAGAGTAGGCTGCAAATCCTGCTAAGTTGCGGCTCAAAACTCAAGGCATGAGAGTTATGCCACGGTATAGCCTGCAGCAGCGATCGATTGCTTTACCTCAAGATCAGGCTTTTGAGTTTCAATATGAACCTGCTTAGTTTTTGGATCAGCCTCCACTTTGGCAGTGGGATCGATCGCCATGACAGCATTCGTAATGGTGGTGGCACAGGCAGAACATGCCATATCAGGAACGGTGAGTTGTAGGGTCATAACATCAACAGTTTATAAACTGCCCTCTGGATTGGATTAATCTCATTATGAAGTCTCCAGTTGAATGGAGAGTCAAGAGGGGGCAGCGATAAATTTAGCTATTGTCATATTCAGCATGAGCAGAGGCATAAAATCGCCTTCTTGCTCAAGGTTGATTTCCGCTTTGAACCCTTCTCCTGCAAGAATTCTCCCAAAAATAGGCTAACTACCCTCTTGCTCCTGTCTCGATTGATAGGTTTCAGCCCTGCTCCCGCTAAAGTGCCTCTTGTCGGATATGACACCTCTGAAACCATAGCGTTTTGTAGAGGGGATTGGAATAAAGAGCAGCCGCGATCGCCCTTAAGGATTGCCAGCTCATTAACCTCAACAGATCGCAAAGCCGTCTAAAAAGCCGTCTAAAATCCAGCTTTTAGGGTTTTGTGGCGTGCTTCTAAAAAACTATTAGGTTCTATTTAATCCGTGATCCTAAGTATGAGAGGATACAAGAAGCGAGTCTCTATAAGAGTATGATTTTAGAACTCGTTAAGGGTAAGGTTTAAACTCAAATTAGCAACCGGGATTTCAATTTGAAGAGAACCCATGAGTATATGCCTAAGTGTGTCAAAGTATGTTTATTGCTAATTTTTTATTACTAGATCTTGAAGAGAGGAAAGCAGATGCAGTTGTTCTCTAAGCCTACGGCGGCGGAAGAGAAGGTGAAGCCTAAAAAACGGACATCCGATCGCATTCGAGATCATTTGGCCAACGAGCGCACCTACTTGGCCTGGATGAGAAGCGCGATCGCCCTCATGGGGTTTGGCGTTTTGATTGTGCGTCTGCGTTTGCTGCGTCCACCGATGGCACCACAGCCGCCTGGAGCAGGCTGGAAGCTAGGTCTAGCTTTTTCAGTCGTGGGCATGCTAACTGTCCTGCTCTCGACACAACACTATTTTGCTGTGCGTAAAGACATTGATGAAGACAGCTATGAACCTGCCGATCGCTGGATTATTTTATCGAGCTTAGCGCTTCTAACACTGGGAGCAGGCGTCATCTACTATGTATTCACAGTGCCGCTAGAGTCGCTCAACACTATTATGTTGGAATGATAGTATGTTGGAATGATAGCGCTGAAATAATAGTGCTGGAATTCTATGTCCTTGAATTCTGTGTCGAGGATGCCACTGCACCGCATGGAGTAGACTCACGCCAATCAACGACCCTGAAATGCTGCCCAGTCCGAATCTCTTTTCCACCTGAAGATCGACTGACCACACCGTGAAACTCTTGGCTTAGATTACAATCTTGGCTCTGCTTTTGCAAAACTTCCATCACCCCAAGCTGCATCATCATATTCTGGAAACAGATTTTTGAGGAGCGCTTTGCGCCCCTCAAAAAATTTACCTGCCATTTTCTTTTACACCTCAACATATTGAGGTGCAAAGGACTTGACCTCCTTAGGCTTCACGTAAACACGCTGGCCTGACTTGAGCGTAAGGCGATTAAATTCTTCTCGCGTCAAATTGACGGTAAACGTATGATCATCCTCCAGCATTAACTCGGCCTGAATTTCCCAACCCAAATGAATGACGCGGTTGACGATCGCCAAACTGGTATCGTTGTCGGGCACTAGCTCAATCTGCACATCATGCGGACGCAAAAATACATTGGGATGTTCAGGTCGGTACCCTGCCCGCTTAAAGATCGGCGCATTGCTAGGCAACACATTGACGGGGCCAATAAAGCTCATGACAAACGGCGTTGCCGGATTATCGTAGAGTTCTGCTGCGCTCCCCACCTGCTCAACGCGCCCTTTATTCATGACCACCAGCTCATCCGAGACTTCCATTGCCTCTTCTTGGTCATGGGTGACAAACACCGTTGTCACATGAACTGTGTCATGCAAATGCCGCAGCCAAATCCGCAAATCTTTTCGCACTTTGGCATCTAGCGCCCCAAACGGTTCATCCAAAAGCAACACTTGAGGTTCTACCGCTAAGGCTCGTGCTAGAGCTACCCGCTGGCGCTGTCCACCAGAAAGCTGCGAGGGATAGCGATCGCCCAAACCGTTGAGCTGCACCAGCTCCAGTAGTTCTTCGACCCGATTCTTAATTCGATTTTTGGGCTGTTTGTTAATCTCCAGCCCAAAAGCGATGTTTTGGCGAATGGTCAAATGCTTGAACAGCGCATAGTGCTGGAATACAAAACCAATCTTGCGATCCTGCACGCTTTGATAGGTCGCGTCTCGCCCTGTCAAATAAACTTTGCCGCTGTCGGGCAGTTCCAATCCGGCAATTAAGCGCAGCAGAGTCGATTTTCCTGAACCTGATGGGCCTAGCAAGGCTACGAGTGATCCAGTTTTAATTTCGACACTGACCTGATCAACAGCCTGAAAATTACCAAAGTTCTTGGATACGTTATTGACTGAAATCCCCATGCTGTCTAGTCTCCAAACAAAAGTAGCGACAAATATAGGTTGCCTGATAGCATTTCTTACTCAAAACTCTCTAATCAAGCCCGGCAACTCGATCGAGATACTGTATTTTTACCACAGTTTACGCTATTCTTTGCTTATACTCCGGTAATTCTATCAAATTACTGTAATTTATTTTTCACGACTTTTTCCTAAAATCTGTCGTTCTAGATTCAGAAGTTTACAAATTTACGAAAGCACTCTAAACTGATCGAAAAACCGGGCTATACAAGTTCTGTTCAGTCTCAGCCACGCTGTTCTCGATCGCTACAGCATACACAAATCGCCTGTGAATAAAATCGCTTGTGAATAAGAGAGCGTGGAGACGTTGCCCCCCACCCAAGGGTAAACCCCCTGCACTCCGTTCATACTTGTGAATCGCTATCTAGAGCAAATTTTAATTCAACGGTAAATATGACTTTCTATCAGAATGAAAATACCTAAACTGATCAAAACAAGTGGAACAATTCGATGACTGTAGCGGGTCAAAAGACGAGTCAATACAAACTGTTTAGTCAACCGATAAGCAATATAGCACCAAGCTGCAATGAGAACCAAGAATGTTACCAAGATTATAATCAGTTCTGTCACACTGCTGTTTGCAAAGAGAGGCAGATAAACTCCAATATTGTCTCCTCCATTAGCCAGGGTGATAGCGGCAACGCTATAGATTTGGGGGGACAAAAGACGAGTGCATAGCCAACCCCAAGATTTTGGAGTGGAGGGTAGCGCTGTGACTGTTTGAACTTGAGGCTGCTCTTCTGGCTGGAGCAGCTGACTTACACCAATTGCGATCGGCAAAAAACCCAACAACCCAATCCATGCCTTAGGAACGATGAGTCCTCCGAAAAAACCTGGAAGGCTGGCTAAAACCAGTAACGCAAAGCCCAGGTATTGCCCAAAAACAATGTGTCTGGGGCGAAAAGTAGCATTTACCTGAGCAAAAAGGAGCGTTAAAATGACAATGTCATCAATATTCGTTGCGGCGAAAGCAGTACTGCCAGATAGGATTGCCTGTGCTAATTCACCCATAGCGAACCTTGATGCTTGTGCTGACCTCTCTGCTAATTATCGCTCAACCTCGGCAGAACGTTAGAGCGGCTATAGAATCGCTCCGACACATCTGGATTAATCTGTTGGATTAATCTGTGGCATCAGAGCTTTGTCGGATAGGGATCTGGATAATAAATTCTGTTCCCTTTTCAGGGCTAGAACTACAGATTAGCTTACCCCTATGTTTCTCAGTAATAATTTGATAGCTAATAGAGAGTCCCATTCCCGTTCCTTTGCCAATAGGTTTTGTGGTGAAGAACGGATCAAAAATGCGCTGCTGCGTCTCTTTTGAGATACCCGAACCATTATCTGCGATCGCAATTTGCACCCATTGAGAATTCATCGCAGAAGTTCGAATCGTAATTTGGCCAGCATGAATTTTGTTTTCTGGATACGCATGCTTGGTACTCAGTTCTTCTAACGCATCGATCGCATTTGCCAGAATATTCATAAACACCTGGTTGAGCGATCCGGCATAGCATTCTACAGGAGGTAGTTGACCGTACTCTCGAATCACTCTAATCTCTGGGCTTTCAGGCTTGTTTTTAAAGCGATGCTGTAGAATTAGCAGCGTGCTCTCGATGCCTTCATGAATATCCACCGCTTTATAATCGGCTTCATCTAACCGGGAAAAGTTGCGGAGCGATCGCACAATCTCACAGATGCGCTGGGTTCCCATCTTCATGGACGCCAAAGTTTTAGGCAAATCTTGCTGAATAAACTCTAAATCAAGGTCTGCGGCAGCATTTTGGAGTTCAGGTGCAGAATGGGCACTGTGCTGCTGATAGAGCTGCATAAAGGTCAATAAATCTTCGATATAAGTCTGCACATGGGTAATATTGCCGTGAATAAAATTAACGGGATTGTTAATTTCATGGGCAACACCCGCAACAAGCTGCCCCAAAACCGCCATTTTTTCTGACTGCACTAGCTGCACCTGAGACTGCTGCACCTGTTGCAGGGCGTCTGCCAATTCGGCAGTGCGTTGTTCAACCTGTAGCTCTAACGTCTGATGCAGATGGCGTAACTTGAGTTGCGTGGTCACACGGGCAATCAGCTCTGCCTCTTGGAAAGGTTTGGTGACATAATCGACTGCGCCTAAGCTGAAGCCCGTTACCTTATCCGTTGTGTCCGACAGGGCAGTCATAAAGATCACCGGAATGTCGCAGGTCGCAGGAGCGGTCTTGAGGCGACGACAGGTTTCAAAGCCATTAATTCCAGGCATCATCACATCCAGCAAAATCAGATCAGGCTGACTGAGAGTTGCCTGTTTGATCGCGCGTTCTCCATCAGTGGCGATCGCGACCTCAAACCCGGCATTGTCCAGGGCTTCCGCAACCACCTCCAGATTTGCTGGAGTGTCATCAACGACTAAAATCAACGGCGTATTTATCATCAACATTTTTAAGCACAGGTAACTTCATTAAGCAATTTCTGGACAAAGGTCTCTAATTTTTCAACATGAAATCCCTTGCTTAACTCAAGCAAATGCTTCACCAGAGGCGCATATTGAGGGTTTTGTTGTTCCAAAGCTCTAGCCACCTCTGCTAACTTTTTCAATCGCCCCTGTTGAGCCAACTGAAGCAGCTCTGCCAAGTCTGCTGGCGGCGGCATAACCAGCGGCGCAGATGGCGTGAAATCGCTGATGTCAGGTATTAGCGATCGCACTTCAGGGTCTGCGGCAGGCTGATAAATCCAATCGATCTGTAAGTATTTGTGGAGCATCTGAAACAGGTCGTCTGCCTGCAAAGGCTTTGCCAGAAAATCATCTGCTCCAGTATCTAGGCTCTGTTGCTGCTCAATGCTAGAAACTGAAGCAGAGGAAACAATGATGGGAATGGTCTTGAGCACCTCGCTTTGCCGAATCTGCTGGAGAAACTGGTATCCATCCATCACGGGCATCAAGATATCTGTGATGATTAAATTTGGCTTGAGCTGAAGCGCTTTCGCCAGCCCATCTTGACCATTCTCTGCTTCAATCACCGTAAAGCCAAGCGGTTCCAGCAAGTTGACAATCACCGAGCGGTTTGCCCACTTGTCATCTGCAATTAAGATGGATTGTCGTTCACCTTGATAGCCTACTAACCGTTCACGGGTGCTGCTCGTCGCTGTAGGTCGCCATTCTGCTGAGGTCGGCAGTTCTACATCAAAGAAAAAGGTGCTCCCCTCGTTAAGCTGGCTTTGGACTTGGATTTGGCTGCCCATGAGTTGCACCAGCGTCTGGCTAATGGTTAGACCTAATCCAGTACCTTCTGCATTCCGTTTTTGGTCACTGACTTGTTCAAACGGATGAAATATTTTTTCTAGGGCTTCCGAACTCATGCCAATCCCCGTATCGCTGACCTGAAACCTGAGTTTGGTGGTGGATAATCCAGACAAACTATCTGAATCGTTCAGGGAAATTTGATCAAGCCGCTCAACCCTAAACGTTACCTTACCTTGATCGGTAAACTTGACAGCATTCCCTAATAGATTAATCAACACCTGCCGCAATCGCTTCTCATCTACCTCAATGCCCTCTGGCAGATTCGCGTCAGGGAGATACACAAAGTCAACACCCTTTTGCTCAGCTCGGATACCCACGATCTCTACAACACCCTCTAACAAATCAGGGAGATATACACTATGAGGGTTCCATTCCAGCTTACGCGCTTCAATTTTGGAGATATCTAAAACATCATTAATCAGGGTTAATAAGTGAGAACCGCACTGATAGATAATCTCAACCCCTTTATGCTCTTTTTCGCCCCAGCTTTCAGAGCGTCCAAGAATCTGCGCATAGCCTAAAATGCCGTTGAGGGGCGTGCGTAGTTCATGGCTCATATTGGCGAGAAACTCGCTTTTGGCCTGATTCGCGCGATCGGCCAATAAGGTCGCTTCCTTCAGCTCTGAAGTGCGTTCTTCAACACGGGTTTCTAGTTCATTAAACGAAGTTTTAAGCTGATTTGCCATCTGGTTAAAAGAATCTGCCAGCAAGCTTAATTCGCTAATCCCTTTAACCTGAACCGTTTGATCTAACTGTCCAGAGCTAATTGCCTGACTGGCCTTTTGGAGTTGCAAAATCGGTTTGGTAATCCACCGTGAAGTAAAAAAACCGAGGGCAGTCGTGACGGCTAAAGCGCCTAGGCACAGCAAAATAGTGGTGCGGGTATTGGCATTAATTTGAGCCATAAAATCTGATTCGGGCACCACAACAATACTCAGCCAGTCAATCCCTCGTTCGTCTCGAATGGGGGAAACCTGAATGAACTGCCGCTGATTGTTGAGCCAAAAGTCAAGCTGCTGCGTGACTGTAATGGCTTTAGAGCTGCCAAACCGATCGAGAATGGCTTGTGCTGTGGCGCGAATTACAGGATTTTCAGACTTGATCGCTGGAATCTGTTGCAAATCATCATTTTCTAGGTCAATGATGTAAGGCTGTTTACTTGTCGAACTCGCAATTAAATTACCTGAGCGATCAATAATAAAAGTCTGTCCCGTCTGCCCAACCTTTAGCTCTCTTAGAAAGTGATAAATTTTGCTAATCCGAAAGAGGCTATTTTGCACCCCTAACAACATTCCATCTTTGCTATAGATGGGTTGAGACAGGGAGATTGAAGCTTCCTTGGTGCCCTTGCCCAGAAAGGGTTCTGTCCAGGCCGGTTTTTTAGTTGCCTGTGCCAGCTTATAAAAAGGTCGATCTCTTGGATCAAACTCAGGTTGGGTATCTACTAAGGCAATCCGCCGACCCTGAGCATCCAGACTATAGACGAGTCGCTGCGGGAAATTTGCTTTGTTACCGATCCGGGAAACGATGCTACCATCGCCTAGCTCTTCTACAGCTAGATTTGAGCCGTCTGCCTTGGCAATCGTCATCTGCTCGATCAGATCCTGGTTGGCTAACTGCCAGAACGTATGCTCGAATTTCTCTACATCGGTTAGATCTAACTGCTCCTCTTGCACCGCAGCTACAATCACCTGTCCAGCAATATAGGGTCTTTCTAAATAGTTGAGAACTTGCAGGTTGAGGCGATCGCTCATCTCTTGCCGGAGCTGGCTGGCCACATCATTGACTGCTTTTTGCCCATTTTGTAGGGAAACATACCCCGTTAACCCAACAGCAACAAAGATTTGTAGTACAAATGGAGTTATCAAGAGCGATCGCAGAGACAATCCTTTGAAGCGTTGAGGAGAAGTATTCATAGAGATGTCTAGGACGTAATTCTTACACTAAACTGCTTATCAACTCAGCCCTATCAGGCAATGACACTCAACCTACAAAGGATCGCACTTTCTGCCATCGAACAGGCTACAGATTAGAAAATGACTTCAATTAGCAGTGTTCCCGACCTAGCAAGAATCTAACCCAATTTTTTGTAATTAAGGAATTTTTTCTCCACAGCATCTCCAAGTTTATTTTTCAATCAACCTCTCGCATGAGTCGCTGCGTAGCTTCAAACAAGCTGGCAGGCAAGAAGATGAAAGAACGCCAGACAGCCAACGGGATAAGCCATACGAGACAGTTGCCCTGCAAATGAGTCCAATCTATTATTTCTAGATTCCCTAATTTTGTCTGGAGAACTCAAAGAACTTAATTGGATTGCTCCTCAAAAATTTACAAAAATTTATCTCTAGCTTATATGCTGTTGAAAGCAGCAAAATTTGAGTATGGCAAATCAGGAAAATCCTCTAACAGGGGAAGCGCTCATTAAAGAAGTCTGTCGGCGAATTCGAGTAGCGCGCAGCTACTGGGATGCCCACAATAACAAAGCTTGTCGGGGAGAGCGAGAACGCGCATTAGCCCTCTACAACACATTGACAAAGGCGCAAAAAGAGCAGATCCCGCAAGTGCTGCGGGTGTGGTTGCGCTATCGCAGTGAGAAATACTTTGGCGATCACCGAACGCCACCTCGGTCGAAGGGGTGATTGGGAGAGTGGGTGTATGGGTAGCGGGGTAGATGGGAAACTCTTATTCACCCACTCGCTCTCCCACTCTCCCACTCCCCCACTCACCTGCTAGACCAATAGGCTAAGTCCCTAGCCTATCGGAGGTTGAGCTATTTGAGCAGTCTCTATGCGAGCTTTCACGGTGTCTAGGTCAACATTGAGCTTTTCGCTCATGGCTTCTAGCACTTCTGTTTCTTGAGGAGAAAGGCTACCGTCAAGCTGTGCGATCGCATAGCATCGGGAGAGCGTTAGAACACTAAAGTCTGCATTGAGCTGTTGCAGGAGTGCCCCTAACGGCTGCGGAGATTTGAGGTTATCGGCGATCGCTTTGAGAGAGCTAGGGTGCAGACCCAGCGATTGCAAATTGGGCAAAATATCTGTCCAGGTTTTATCGGGGTAGCTGGCCAGGATCATATGCGCCAAAATTTGATCCATGATAGTTTGCTGAGCGATCGCAATCTCTAGATACGAGTCGCTCTTTTGCTTTAGGTCTTCCAGCGTTTGATCAGAAGTTTCTGAAACCGAAGGATCGAGCTTGGCCTCATAGAAGCGGCAGGCAGCATACCCCAGCGTGTACAAGATAGCAGCGTTCGCACTCACGCCAATTAAAGCGCCCGCAAGCGGTATATTTTTCACCAACACGAGTCCGGCTCTCACGGCTCTGCTGCCACCCAAGGCCAATCCAAAAATGGCGATCACTTCTCCTTTACGCGCCGGATCTTTTAAATCTAGCCCATAGGCGGTCGCAATCTGATAGAGCATCTCGGTCTGAAGGGCTGTGGTCGTTGCCAAATCTACTGCCAGGAGGGCGATCGCGCTTCCAGGCACTAAGCTCGTCGCTAACCCCACTCCACCCGCATAAAGCGCCTTTTCGACCATGATGCGATGGGCAATTTGGCTGGCCGATTCGTTGGGGTGATCCTGTTGCAGTTTACGCACAAAAGCTTCTGCCTTATCCAAGTCAACCTGGCTGCTCATTCCCACCAGCCAGTCTAGCTTGAGGGCTTTTGTCAGTTGCCGAATCATGGAACTGTCTTCAACAAAAGCGGCGGCCTGCCCGGCTCCTTCAGTCGCTTGCTCAGCCAAACGGTGGCTGCGCCTAAACATGCCGTTGCCTAGAGTCGTCATCAGTCTAGAAGCAGCGCCACCTGTCTGCGAGGCTGTCTGCCCGATCGCACCCCCAATGCCAACGGAGGTCTTGACGATCGCCTGACCCGTTTTAGCGGCCTGGTTGCCGACTGCTCCCCCCAGGCTTGCCACCTTACCTGTGAGTGATTTCAGCGCAGGAGCCAGCGATCGCTTTTTTTCGTCCGCTGATTTGACGGATAGATCGGCTGAGGATGTTTCTTCGGGTTCTGGCTTTTGCAACCTACTGTCCATAAAACGGCTGTCCTGAAAGCTGCTACTCTGCCCACAGCTCTTTAAAAGCGAACAGGGGTAAAGAGAAAAGAGGCATTTCTTGAAATTAAAACCAGTCCTATCATCAACTAAGGTGAAGCTGATAATCAACTGTCTTTAGAGATAGCCAGCTTTAGAGATAGCCAGCTTTAGAGGTAGCAAGATGAGCGAGTCTTGGTCAGGAGTCCGGCAATTCCAGTCCTAGCTCAATGGCTTTCTGCGCAATGCGTTTAAGCTGAGCCTGCAAGCGCGGCAGCTCTCGTTCAATTTGCTTCAGCCTTTTCCCACGGGCGATCGCGGCTCTCGTTTTGGCAATTTCAAACGATTTGAGGTACCGGGCTTTCTGGCCGTTAATTCGCAATCGATACTGAGTTGAGGGCGTACCGCGCACAGTTGCCCCTCCAGGTTTGGAAGAGTCGATGCGGGCATGGCTCAAAATTTCTCCCTGCGCATGAATGGCAGCTAATTCTGCCTCTAATGCAGTTAGTTTGACGCGAAGAATGCGGTAGTTCACAAACAATGCGTGTCAGTTTTTGAATGATTAGTTTAATTTTGACACGCATCAGTCTACTTTGGCCTTAAGGAATGGGTTTCGCTGTTAAATCTATTGCAGGAGGGCGATCGGTCTGCAAAACCCGCCTGTACAGTTTGCTCGCCTCCGCTTAGGTGAGCTGATGAATTGATGCGTGTCAAAATATAGATAGTCTCTGAAAAACTGACACGCATCAGTTCACTGAAATAACCGCAGCCCAAATGCCTCTGCTCTCAGAGATCTAACCCCTGCCTTTACTCCACATCTGCCAGAAGTTTGGCGATCTCTTCGGGTGCGGGTAGCTCTCCTCGTAGCTCTTGAGGCAGGGCTGAGACAACTCGGTAAGTGGAAACGCCGATGGGCTTATCTGCATCCTTCAGAGCATATTCAACAATTGTTTTGTCTTTTGACTTGCAAAGAACGATGCCAATCGACGGGTTTTCATCCGCTAGCCGCACCTGATCATTCAAAACGGCCAGGTAAAACTGCATCTTGCCGACATGTTCTGGCTCAAAGCGCCCAATTTTTAGATCGATCGCCACCAGGCACCGCAGCCGACGATGGTATAGCAAGAGATCAATAAAATATTCCTGATCGCTGACCTCTAGCCGATACTGGCTGCCCAGAAAGGCAAACATGCCACCCATCTGGCGCAGGAAAGTATCAATTCTACCCAACAGCGCCTGCTCTAACTCGCGCTCGCTGTAAGCCTCGCCAAGTTCAAGAAAGTCAAACATGTACTCATCCCGTACCGCCAGCTTTGCCTGACTTTGGAGCGCTTCTGGCATCGTGGACTGGAAATTGGTTTGATTGAGCAACGTTTTTTCATAGGTTTGATTCTCAATCTGGTGGATCAGCACATTCTTAGTCCAGCCGTATTTGCGGCACATCCGCAGATAAAATTCCCGCTCCAAATCGTCCTTACATTTCTCAATAATGATGAGGTTGTGGCTCCAGCTAATTTCTCGCACCATTGGCGCGAGTTTCTCGTTGCCTCTGTAGGTTTCGTAAAAGAGCCGCATCCGCCAGAGATTGGAGGCAGAAAAACCCGTGATTCCTGGAAACTCGGCTTGCAGATCGGTTGCCAATGTCTTTACAACAGCTCTGCCCCAAGTCTCTGACTCCTGACGCGTCACGATGAGTTCACCGATATCCCAGTAGAGAGAGATCAGCTCTTTGTTGACCGCTTTAAGGGCGGCATACTGCGCTGCTCGAATTCTTGCTTTGAGTTCAAGCAAAAACTCACTGTAGTTGTCAGGTAAAAAGGACAGCTGGTTCGACATTGTGACTAGACTGAGCGCTGTTTCAGTGTATAGCCTCTGATCTCAGTTGCGTCTTGGGTAGCTTCGGTGAGCTGAAATCAGAAAGGGTTTGTCCTCATCTGAGCGTTTCTCAATTAGGGCAGATATGAGTATAAAAAAACATTACGTTACAGTTCTTTATCTTGTCCTGCCATGATTGCAAAGGCAATATAAGCGATCGACACCTCAGGGAGGGAAATCAATTCATTCGTACCTTGAGCAGGAGACAATACGCTAAACAACAAGATTTTAGGAGCAGCCCTTATGACCCTCTCGATGTATCAAGCCTCAGTCCCCTCACTTATCCGATCGCTCAATAATCTTGCGGTTATTTTAGAGAAAGGGGCAGCCCACGCCGAAGCCAAAAAAATCGATCCGGCTGTTTTACTCAGTACTAGACTTTACCCTGATATGTTTCCGCTAGGGCGACAAGTCCAAATTGCCTCAGACATTGCTAGAAGGGGCGCGGCCAGACTGGCAGGATTGGAAGCTCCAATGCTGGAAGATGGTGAAACAACCTTTGCTGAATTCATCGATCGGCTCCACAAAACCACGGCTTACTTAGAAACGCTAACTCCTGAACAAATTGATGGCTCAGAGGAAAAATCCATTGCCCTGCCCGTGGGTAAAGAAACAATGACCTTCGAGGGCATGTCCTATCTCCTGTACTTTATTTTGCCAAACGTCTATTTTCATGTGACGACAGCCTATGACATTCTGCGGCACTGTGGCGTTGAATTGGGCAAACGGGATTATCTAGGAAAACCTTAGGCGATCGCTCAGCACTAGGAGAGCAGCCTATTGTTCGATGGATCTCCTAGGGATCGGTTAAGTCATAGTGGGCGGGTGAGAGAGGGAGGGAGGGATAGAGGGAGAGTTTCCCATTCACCCACTACTCATCTACTCATCTACTCATCTACCCATCTACCCATCTACCCGTCCACCCATCCACCCATCCACCCGTCTACTCCAGCACGTCAGTTAATAGTGCATCTCCGCCATACGTTCAAAAAAGTTTTTAGTTTTAATTTTGTGAGGAGCCTAAGTGGGAATTGTTAGAATAACCAGTCTTTCTTAAGCATGGGGATGCTGATGCCACATGACCCACGAGTCTATCTAATCAAAGGTTAGCCATGACACAGGACAATAATCGCAGTACAACAATCCGTTATCTCCTGATTGCCTCAGGCGTACTCGTCGTCGGAGGGTTAGGCTATCTCGCCTATGACCTGCTAACTCCGACCCAAGATGTGATCTACTATGCCTCCGAACAGCAATGCATTGCGGATGCAGTGGCCAGAAAAAATGGGCTAACCCAGGAAGAGTGCCAGGTGCAGTTTCAATATGCGCTGCAAGAATATGAACGCATTACGCCGATTTACAGCACTCAGCAAGAGTGTCAAGCCGATACAGCCGGAAACTGCTCACCCGTGTCTGATCCAAGCCTGGGTTCGGGTTGGCGACCCGATTTTGGCGGTGCCTATTTTCCCTCTACTGTAAATAATGATGTCGATCGCACCGTTGTTTATATGGGTTCCGGCACATACCGCAGCGTATATCCTGTACAGCCCGTCTACCGCGCTGGCAGCGAGATTATCACGCCATCGGGTGCTCGGATAGCGCCTCCTCAAACAGGGGTACTTTTAGAGTCTCAATATTTTTCCCCCAGCCGTACTGCCCCCGCTCGTCCTAAAGGCTACGCGGCTCAGGGTACCATTAAGGGGCGGGGCAGTTTTGGCAGCTCAGTCCGATCTACAGCTCCCAAAGGCTCAGGAGGCAAGTAGTGCAAGCGGCCAGGAGCGGGGGATATCTGCAACGTTTCAGGGTCGCAATAGATGTTCTCCCGATCGATGCTCAGCCGACTGGTATGGTTCTTCTGCCAAGGTTCTTCAGTCATGGATCCGTTTTTATTTCAGCGACGACGCAACTGGCAACACCATGTGTTGCAACATGCCTACCAATGTAAGCCGCTGGCAGATGCAAACCAGCGCTACTGGGCAGAGGCGCTGCGTAGTCCCTTTGGGGTGATCATTTCACGCCCAGAAGAAGCCAAAATCTGGGATGCGACCGAGGCACTTTGGGATATGTGTCGAGAGTTCCTAGACTGGTTTTTTACGGCAGATGGATTAGACGATCGCATGCGAAAACTCGCCATTCCGCCCGCCTTTTGGGAGGCGATTCAGGTGTCTTGGGATCGGATCGATGAAGCAGAAGATCTGTCGCTGTATACCCGCTTCGATCTGGCCGTGAGCAATACGGGAACCATCAGCCTTTTAGAAATCAATGGAGAAACGCCGCTGCTGGGCGCAGAGACGGTCTATCAGTGGCTATGGTTTGAGGATATGAGAAAGGCAACCGGAGACTTGCGATCGCTGCCGGAGGATGCCGATCAGTTCAATAGCTTTTGGGATGAGGTCGGCAGCCGTTTTCACACCCTTAGCCGTCAGTATGACCTCATGGATTTTGGACTGAGCCTGTTAATCGATGAAGATTTGCCAGAAGACACGGAGATGGCGGGGCAGCTCGTTGAAATCATCAATCAAACGCTGGGCGAAAATGCCTTCTTTACGCAGCTTGTTGGACTGCGACACCATCTGGGCGTAGATGACGACGGTTTTTTTGTCGATCAGTTCAACCAGCGCATCTTTCGGTTGTGGAAGATTGTGGACTGGCTCGATCTTCAGCTTGCAGCCCAATCGTTTAACGCGCAGGAGGCGATCGCGGCTCGGCTGCTTTCGGGAGATGTCAAGATTCTTGAACCGCTGTGGAAACAAGTTTTGAGCAATAAGGGAGCGATGGTCTGGATGTGGGAACTCTTTCACAACCACCCAATTTATGCTCAATTCCTTCTGCCTACCTTTTTTACAGACACGATCTCAATGGAATCGACTGAGTTACTCACGCAGCTTCATGTCAAAAAACCGCTGGCTGGACTAGAGGGCGTTGGCGTATCGATTGAGACAGGCGATGCCATTGCTGGAGCCGTTCACGCGCGTGAAACGATGGGGTATGAGCGTGAAGGTTTCATTATTCAAAAATATCAAGAATTACCCGAATATTTTGGGTATCACTTTGTGGTGGGGTCTTGGATCGTGGGAGATACACCAGCAGGCTTGATCTTGCGAGGCGATACCAACCCGATTACCGGACGGCATTGCTTAATCGTTCCCCATATCGTGAGTGATAGTGTTCTAATTGCCTAAATGAGATGAGAAATGAAAGTACAAACTCATGATGTCCAGGGCATTCCCATTCTGAGTAGCAATTGGTGTGTAGAAGAATTCATTCCTGATGAAACTTATCTTCCAGAAGTTGAGCCTTTAACTCAGTCTGGATTCGTGGATTTACTCGGAAGAGATGTATTCTCAGAAGGAGATAGCCAGCCCCTTTACGAGCATCTTCTGGCTCGAAGTTCGGAATTCTCAGCAGAATTTATGACGATGATGGAATTTTGGCTGAAGGACGAACTGCGGCACTATCATGCTTTACGCCAGATCTATCACCGGGTGTCGGGACTTTCGCTGGATGCGATCGATCAACAAAACCAAAATCGGGTGCATGAGCTAGAGCCGATTGCATTCATCCTTGAGAACGAATTCACCCTTTTAGTCGGCCTCATGTTTGACGAGATGGGATCAGTCTGGTCTTATCGCCGCGACATTACAGAATTCTATTGCCACTATGGCAGGGGTTTCGCACGGGTGGGGCATTCGATCACGCAGGATGAAGGGCGGCATTTTAGCAATGCGGCAACTTTGATCCACCATCGTCATGGGGATAAAATTCATCAGATCGAACCCTTACTGCGCCGGATCAGTCAGATGGAGTCTTGTCTGCCCTACTATCCCAAAACGTTTTTCCTAGATCACGCCCAAGAGCGGCACCGATTTCCTCACAATTTTAACGATCAGGTGATTCAGAGAATTCTCTTTAGATTTCAATAAATGGCGTTGCTAGTTTCATAACCGTAGCCACCCCAAATAAACTTTATAGCCGAATTAAGCCATGCCCCATAACTTTAGGATCGGCCATGATTTACAGATGCTTGCAGTTCTTTGCGCTTCTGATTGCCTCTTGCCTCTGTATCGTCAGTTGTCAGATCCTCACACCCTCAGCCGATCAGGGAATTAGCCCCCTTGGGCAAGGCGATCGCCCCGTTACGCTGAAATTAGGGGGATGGGGTTCCAGTCCAGCCGAGCAGCGCTTGTTCCAGAAAGTCCTGACGACCTTTGAGGCTACCCATCCCCACATTCGGGTCAAGCTTGAAACCGTTGCCGATCAATACATGGATGTGCTGAAGACTCGGCTGATCGGAGATGCTGCCCCCGATGTTTTTTTCCTTGACAGCTTTGAAGCCCCTTTTTTGATGTCCAATCAGGTCTTAGAACCCCTCGACGCTTATCTGACACCAGACTTTGACTTAGCCGATTTTGAAACAACGCTGCTGGCTCCTTTCCAGCAAGACGGCATCCTCTACGGATTGCCCAAAGACTGTTCTTCGCTGGCTCTATTTTACAACAAGCAGGCATTTGCTGAAGCGGGCATTGCTCAGCCCCCCGCGACCTGGGATGAGCTACTGGCAGATGCCCAACGCTTGACACGCGATCGCGACCAAAACGGCAAAATGGACCAGTATGGCTTAGGCATATTGCCCGACTTGGCGCGTCTGGTTTACCTGATGCGGGCTTTTGGTGGCGTTGCCATCGACCCCCAAGGCAAGGCGGCCTTTGCGTCGGCAGCAGCCCTAAAAGGATTAAACCTGATCGTCCAGCCCTATCAGGATGGCATCGCTGTCCGTCCGCCAGATGTTGGCGCTAACTCAGGCACAGAGATGTTTGGTCAAGGCAAAGCAGCAATGGTGATCGAGGGCAATTGGGCGATTCCCTTTTTACAAGAGACGTTTCCCGATCTCGCCTTTGCCACGGCTGAGGTGCCGCGCATTCAAGACCAGCCTGGCACGATGGTCTATACTGTTGGCTACGTTATGAACCGTCAATCGTCACACAAATCTGAAGCCTGGGAACTGATCCGCTATCTGACCGGGAAAAAGGGCATGGCGCTTTGGACAGGCGGCGGCAGTGCGTTACCCAGTCGTCAATCTGTGGCGCAAGCGTTGCACTATGATCGCGATCCGCTGCGATCGCCCCTGGTGGCAGGCATCAAATATGCTACGCCTTGGCAGCTAGGGCAGTATCCGGCTGCAATTATGAACAGCTTTAACAACCAATTTATTAGCGCTATTTTGGCAGAACAGCCATTACAGCAGGCATTGCAGCGCGCACAAAATAGCGCTAATCAGCAAATTCAAGCAGCAGAGCAATGAGGAAGGCTTAAGGGCAGCAGTTATTCATTCTCAGCGCATATTGGCGATTTCACTAGAAACAACCATGCTTAGCCGTAGACCGCGATCGCATCTATCAACACCTGAGAGATCAACATCTGAGACTAGAGAACCCGGAATCAGAACCGAGGCTTCTGGTTATCTGCTGATGTCTCCTGCCATTTTGGGGCTAGGGCTTTTCACGATCGCCCCAATCCTGTTTGCTATATTTTTATCTTTTCAAAAAGTCCAGCTCTTGGGTGGCATTGAGTATGAGTTTGTCAGTTTCCGCAACTTTGCCCGTTTGGCAACAGACGATCGCCTTTGGATTGCCCTAAAAAATACAGCAGAATATGTCGCGATCGTGGTTCCGGCTCAAACTATCTTGGCTTTGATTTTGGCTGCAACCCTGAATGCTGGCATTAAAGGACAAAATATCTGGCGAATCCTGTTCTTTTTGCCCACCATCACCTCATCGACGGTTCTGACGCTGATCTTCATGTGGATTTACAACGCAGATGGCTTATTCAATCAGGCATTAGCCTGGATCGGGCTGCCCACCTACAACTGGTTGAGTGATCCCCAGGTGGCACTCAAAGGCATCATGATCATGAACATCTGGTCAACCGCTCCATTTTTCATGGTGATCTATCTGGCCGCCCTTCAGGATATTCCGCGATCGCTCTACGAAGCGGCAGAAATCGACGGAGCCAATGGCTGGCAGCAGTTTCGCTACATTACCCTGCCGCAGTTGCGTCCCGTTACATTCTTTGTTGTAGCGATGGGGATCATTGGGACATTTCAGCTATTTGATCAGTCCTACATTTTTTCTGGGGGTTCAGGAGGCCCCAACAACGCCACGCTAACGGTTGTTTTACTGATTTATCAGTATGTCTTTCGCGATCTCCAGTTGGGGTATGCGGCAGCGATCGCTTTTTTATTGGCTCTCATCATTATCATCGTCACGTTGATTCAACGACGCATTTTTGATCAAGACCCTACTTAAATTCAACTATCGATTCATCTCTTATGAAATTCTCGATTTATCCCTTGAGCTACCGCTGGATTCTCTATATCCTGTTGGCAGTCTATGCGATCGTGACGCTCATTCCTTTTCTCTGGGCTTTATCTTCATCCTTTAAGCCCTTGTCAGAAATCATTGCAGGCGATTTCTGGCCGCATCACTTTACGTTAGACAACTACCGTCAGATCTTTTTAGAGCAGCCTTTATTTCTGCGTTGGTTGTTCAATAGTATCTTCATTGCTGTCTGCGTCACGGTGCTCAATCTGCTTTTCAACTCTATGGCAGGTTATGCCCTGGCAAGGTTACAGTTTCGGGGTAAGCAGTTCTGGTTTCTGCTCATCCTGGCGGTTTTAGCTGTTCCGGCACAGGTGACACTCATTCCAACTTTTTTGATTCTCAAGTCGTTCGGCTGGCTAAATTCCTATCAAGGCATGATTATTCCTGGCATGATCAACGCTACCTTCATTTTTATGATGCGCCAGTTTTTTATCAACTTTCCGCGATCACTAGAAGAAGCGGCGGCCTTAGATGGGCTAAACACCTTACAGATCTTTTGGTACATTGTCTTACCGTTGGCAAAACCGGCGATCGCTGCCCAGGCAGTCTTTATCTTTATGGGAAGCTGGAATAACTTCTTATTACCTGTGGTAATTCTGTTTGAGCCAGAGATGTTTACCTTACCTTTAGGACTCAATACCTTTAAGGGACAATACATTAGCTATTGGAATTACATCATGGCAGCTTCTATGATGTTTACGCTACCCGTACTCTGCATCTATGTTTTTTTCAACCGCTACTTCATTCAAAGCGTTACGTTTACAGGCGGTAAAGGATAAAGCACTTTTTTAATTTTTTGGGGAACTTATTGTCAGATTCAGCCAGTAAAATGACGGGTGCTCCTTTCTGTAGCTGATTTTGTAACCGTGTTTAGGAGACTCTCATTCAGCCAGTAAATTAAAAGAGTTCGTGTTTTACGCCTATTTGCTACTCGCTTCAATTATGATTCGTAACTTGCAACCTCAAAGAATTCGTCAGACTCAAAAAGCTTGGTCAATTGCCCTCACCAGCTTCGTCCTATTTGGAGCCGTCTGCCAATCCCTTGCTCAACCGATGGCGATCGCCAGTACCTTGACTGAGCGACCCATCACCGCACAAGTCAATGAATCAACCTCCTCAGCCCAGCTACCCCAGCGGGTTGACCGACGCGTCCGGCGAGACTTGGCTCAGCGCTTTAATTTAGCCCAGCGCGATTTAAGGGTGATGAATTTTAGCCGAGAAACTTGGTCAGATAGCTGCTTGGGTTTGGCTGCACCCAACGAGCGGTGTGCTATGGCGACCGTTGAGGGATGGCGCATTGAAGTCACCAACGGACAGCAGGACTGGGTTTACCGAACTGATCTGAAGGCAAGAGTGATTAAGCTAGAAACAAGCGATGGATCTGAATTGCCTCCGCAGGCGGTCGATCGACTATTTGAGGCGATCGCACGTCAGGCTAATGTTCCGGCAAACACGCTCAAAGTGGTGGCATCTCAAGCCAGAACTTGGGATGGCTGTATGGGAATTTTTGCACCTGGACAGGCTTGTACCAAAATCGCTATTGCGGGCTATCGCGTCATTGTGATGGGTGAACAACAAAGCTGGGTTTATCACATCAGCCAAGATGGCTCACGGATCGTAGAGAATGAGACAGCTAGCGGCAGTGGTATCAACATCACACCCTCCTTTGCATCCCTGGAGACACAGACACCTTTGCCCACTGGAGATGTTGTCTTCCAGATGACTCTCTCAGGTGGGTTAAGAGGCGACATCACCGAAACAGTTCTTACCTCAGAGGGAATTCTGTACCGCCGAGGCACAAGCATGAGCGCTTCAGCCATCTCTGAGCCAACTATCATCAAGCGCCTATCGTCATCAGAATTACAGCAGTTCCAGCAGATTCTAGAGCAGCAAAAGTTCCCAAATCTTGACGGCATGAGGTATTTAACATCAGCTGCACTCGCTGATTATCCAACAACTGTCTTACAAACAACGAGCAGTACGGTTGCATATATCGATCTAGAACAGGATCAGCTTCCTCAGTCCTTGCAGGCTGTGATTCAGGCATGGGATCAGCTGCAGTAGAGATCGCCAAGGTGTCTTTCGTCTTGTAATCATCTGGCTAGGGCATTTTTGAGGGGGGCGCAGAGCGCCCCCCTCAAAAATGCCCTAAGATTTGACCCAATTTGCAATCTTTATCGAGTAGATTCTTGCAGCAAAGCAGGTTTGAGAATTTGATCAATTTCTTGCAAGACTTCATCACTCAAGCGAACCCCAGAAGCTGCAGCGTTGTCTGCCACCTGATCAGGGCGACTCGCCCCAATGATGGTAGAGGCTACCCGCTCGTCCCGCAGCACCCATGCCAAAGCCAGTTGCGCCATCGACAGGCTCAGCCGCTGCGCGATCGGCTTCAGGTTTTGCACAGCACTCAAGACGCGATCGCTTCGTACATCGTTCATAAACCGATTCATCTGGTCATTGGCTGCGCGAGAATCGGATGGGGGGGCTTCTCCAGGTTTATATTTCCCCGTTAGAACCCCCTGAGCTAAAGGCGACCAGACAATCTGGCTGATGCCGTTGGCTGCACAGAGCGGAAACACTTCCGCTTCGGGCTTTCGCCACAGCATAGAATATTGCGGCTGGCTAGAAACAAAATGCTCTACATCGGGCAGGTTCAAGGCAGATTGAATCTGGGCGGGTAGCCACTCACTCATGCCAATATAGCGAGCTTTCCCTTGGCGCACAACTTCCGTCAATGCCGCCATTGTCTCTTCTAGAGGCGTATTAGGGTCATAACGATGACATTGATAGAGGTCAACATAATCTGTGCGAAGTCGCTGGAGCGAGGCATCGATTTGTTTGTGGATTTGAGCGGCTGACAGTCCTCGATCGCTATCTGACATAGGAAAGTAGACTTTGGTCGCCAAAATATAGGAGGTGCGATCGATTCCCTGCAAGACTTCACCCAGCAACGATTCGGCGGCACCTCGCCCATACACATTGGCGGTATCAATAAAGTTAATGCCAACATCAAAGGCTTTATGAACGCAAGCTTCGGCCTGTTGGCGTTCTACGCCACCCCCATAGGTCAACCAAGACCCTAAACTGATCTCAGAAACGTTAAGGTCGCTCTTACCCAGCTGTCGATACTTCATTAAAATAGCTCCATAAAATGGCTCGAAAGTCCCCCTCAAAAGTCCTTCTAAATCTAGTCCCTTGGGCATACCTTCTAGAAAGCTAGCAAGCAGGTAAGGAAGTTAGGACTACGGCTCTTTCTATCACTTCTTAAGCGCTGCTTTTAGGCAGTTTTTTAGACCATGATAATTTAGCTTAACTCGATCGCTTGATTAAATACCTGCACCTAAGGTAGATCAGCTAAGAGGATGGACAGAATTGTTCTGCTGAATAGCCAGCGCGATCGCTCCCAGTCTTCTCATTCATTGAGCCATTACAGGAGTTAAGCGTAGATACTGCTCCAGGATAGATCTCTACGGCAATCAGCTACAGAAGAGATGCCGTTATGACTGCTGTTAGGAAAACTTAGAGAAAGCTAAATTTCATTTTGCGTCTCTCATTGGCCGTTAGCCCGCCGTGAATGCCAGCGCTGGAGTGGCCTGATGCAGAGGCCGTACTCGCTCTAGGTAATCCACAACCCAACAGGTCGCCATCTGACCCAACTGAATTTGCGCTGGAGGAACGCTGGCTACAAGTTGAGCGACGATCGCAGCATTTCCCAGACCACAGGCCATGCCCCAAGAACCTGTCCCTGCCAGGAGAAAGCCGTTATCGCAAAAGGCACCGACTGCGGCCATACCGTGGTTATACATGGGTCGTCCGCCTGTCCAGGGCTGTAGTTGGGCAATATCCTCAGCCGTGACCTGATAGGTTCTCTTTCCCTGTTGATCTACGATCGCCGTCAGGTCATGGCCTAGAACCTGCGCCATCAGCTCTGGCATAAATTCCATGGCCTTCCGCACCAGCTCAGCAAGTGCCCAGCGTGCGCCAGTGTGATCTAAATCCAGGGCTTCCGTTTTACCTGGATAGAATTTCAAGCCGCCAACCCGGATCTCCCAACGTCCGGCTTTGGCTCCCATTGCGTTGGGATCAAAGGATTCAATGACTCGCGGATCGATGGTTTTTGGATCAAAGGTTTTGGCATCAAATGCGGCGAGAAACTGGCTGCTGAAGAATTCGCGCACCTGCACTTCTGGAGCAGCCGGATCAAAGCTAACGGGATCAAACACATCCAAGAAGGCAAGATATCGATCGCTGGGGCAAAAGGTCGGGCTAATTACAACAGGGCCAATTCCGTCTTGCTTCCAAGACTTGCGCGAGAAGGGAATTTCCTGTCGAACGATTTCTTCATCGACAGGAATCGTAATCGTGGCACCTGCGATCGGAAACGTCTCTTGCGGCATTACACCTGCCTGGTTCAGCAGCCGTTCTCCACCCGTTGTAAAAATAAACTGATCTGAGCAGGAACCGATGTGAACCTGGGCACCCGCTTTGAACACCGTTAAGCCGTCAAGCTGCCCCCCGTGAGTCCAGGTGACGCCACAAACTTTGACGTTGTAGGTAAAAGTGACTTTGCCGCTGTCCACCAGCTTTTTCTCTAGCGCTTCAGCCAAAATTTTGCCGTTGACCACGCCACCGGGCTGGAGGGTAATCCATCCTGGGAATTGGCCTTGCTCATCTAAGCGATCGCTGAAATAGGGTTGAAGGGAGGGATCAAGCGCCAGCACATCTTGATAGTCCAGCAGGCGGCCACAGGTGTCGTAGCCAAACTCTGCCCCAATGCGATTGAGATGGGCAACTTCTCGCTGAGCGCGCTCGCGGGCATTGGCGCATTCGTAGACTCTAAACTTCTTATCCATCTGCAATCCTGCCTTAGCCGCAATGTCTGGATTGCGACGGGCAAACGCTTGCCACAGCTCATAATTGGCAAACCCAAATCGTAGCAAGGCATCATTTTGTAGCTGGGTGGCGATCGCAGTGTCGTTAAGCGCTGTTCCGGCACCCGATATGTAGGTGGCGATCGCGGCCTCATCGGCTGCGGTTGGCACAAAACCCGGATAGACCATGCCGCCTGCCGCAACGGGAGTTCTAAAGGCAGCCTCTAATTCTTCTCGCATCGCGCCAGAGGCAATCAGCCCTTCCGTCACGGCCATGCTGCGTCCATTGCCACGGGTGAGTTTGTCTGCGACCTGGGGCGCTTGATCCAGCACTTCAATTGAGGGAATGAATGCAGAACCGGACTGCTGCTTATAAAGTTCGACGATCGCATCGGCAGTGAGCAGTCCTGCAATCCCAGCACCGATAATGTAAATTTTCTGAGGGCGATTGGCAAGAAGGTTGTGCTGACTCATAGTTTTTCAGGGCGACGGCTAACGGGTTTCTACTCGCCACTATAGGAGGGACGACTCAGGACATCCACAGAGTTTTTTCATCCACTCGATTAAAGTCTTTGATACAGCATCTTTAGATACGGTTAGATACACTGCCCTCATCGGATTTATCTCCAATAGCGACCTCTCTCAGCCTGACGCCATAAGCGAACCCAATGAGCGAACCCAAGCAAAACCGTATTAAACCTTCGTATTTACGAGCCTTTGTCACCGTTGTCGATCGGGGCAACTTTGGCGAAGCGGCGTTAGATCTTAACGTTTCTCAATCTGCCGTCAGCTATGCGATCGCGGCTTTGGAAGAGGAGCTAGGGGTGATTTTGCTCACGCGGGG
The DNA here is from genome assembly GCA_016208305.1 of Oscillatoriophycideae cyanobacterium NC_groundwater_1537_Pr4_S-0.65um_50_18. Taxonomy (GTDB): domain Bacteria; phylum Cyanobacteriota; class Cyanobacteriia; order Elainellales; family Elainellaceae; genus Drouetiella. The sequence goes on from JACQYI010000046.1 coordinate 83,512, forward strand.
TCGCAATGGCGTCACGCTGACTCCGGCAGGAGAGGCGCTGATCGAAGCCGCTCGACAGATTTTGCGATCGCTCTCTGGTATGGTCGAGGTGGCGGCAACCTACCGCAGTCTGCAAGCCGGACGTGTGCGTATTGGAGTGTTTCGCAGCGTAGGGACTTATCTTTTGCCGCCCGTCCTAGCCGAGTTTCAGGCGCACTTTCCCAAAATTACGACCCACATTACAGATTATGCAGATTCTGCGGCAGTGAAGCAGGCGCTCAAAGACTACCAAATTGACATCGGCTTCACAGACATGGAGAACGGTGAAGAATTCGATACGCGAGAAATTCTGAAGGACACCTATGTGGTGCTGCTGCCCCCCAATCCGCAGAAGCCGCAAAACACGCTGAGCTGGCAAGAGTTGGCGGCGTATCCTTTCATTTCTGAGGCTCCGGGCAATGTTTGGTATACGCGCCTCAACCAATATTTGACGCAATGTGGCGTCAAGCTCAAGCCCGCCTATGAAATTCGAGAAGATTCCACCCGAGTCGGCATGGTGGCACAAGGGCTAGGCGCTACGATCATTCCCCGTCTAGCAGCAGAACCGATTCCTCCCGGCGTCCAGATCTGCCCACTGCCTGTGCCGCTAGAACGCAGTATTGGCGCAGCCGTTCTCACCTCAGTGCCCCATCCTCCGGCAGTCTTCACGCTGCTAGAGATGTTGCAGCAATCCTCTTGCACTTTCTCTATAAATCCTGCTTTTGGGTGAGACAAGCAGATGAAGCCCGGTTCCTCTTTCGTACCCTATGCTTGAAAAAGAGCCAATCCCTTTGCTTAAAAAAGGGGATGGCTGGATCTGGCTATGAAATCAGCACCGCTCAAAAAACTCTAACCCCGTGACTCATGAAGCGATCGAAACCGCTTAATTCCAAACTGTCTCAGCTCTTTAGCCCCCAAAACGCGATCGCCTTCAGTATTTTGTGCTTCTGCAGTGTTATCGGCTGGTGGTTAACTACGCAGTCCCAGATCAATTGGTCGCAGCCCGATCGTATGGTTTCGATGATTCAGCAGCAGGGCATCTGGGGAGTAATGCTCTACATTGGTTTTTTGATTGTGGCGATCGTCATTGGCCCGATTCCCAGTACGCCTGTTACCGTCGCGGCTGGAGCCATCTGGGGGCCTGTAACGGCTGGCCTGTATGCAGCGATCGGGGTTTCTTTAGGTAGCCTAACGGCCTATTTCATTGGTCGCACCCTAGGAAAATCGACAGTTCGAGCCTTACTGGGTAAAGTAATTTATCTTTCCAACCATCGTGGGGAACTTTATCTGGGCTGGCTGGTCTTCATCATGCATCTGATTCCCGTCATGCCTTACGACTTGATGAGCTACGGGGCAGGCATGTCAGGACTCTCCCTGCCGATTTATGCCAGCGCTGCATTTTTAGGCATCGTCCCTTGTGCATTTTTTCTCACCTTCATGGGATCAAGTTTCACGATCGGGCTGCCCTTTGCCCTCACTTTCATTGGGCTATTTCTGCTGATGCTGCTGCTCTTGCCTTGGGGAATCAAGCGATATAACTGGCTAGGACTAAGAGACATTATCCGGATTGAGTCACAGCGGAGTCCCTAACGATTTAGGGCGATCGAGAAAGTTAAGCATTGCATTATTAATAGGTTAATTATGGTCTGGCTGGGTGGAAAACAACGGTTGCCTGTACGCTCTCGCAGCTCCTACATTCGTTTGGGCATCGGCTTTGGAGGTATGCTGACGATTACGAGCCTTTCGGGTATGGCTTGGGTAGAGAACCGAGTTCAGCGGGATTTAGTTCCGCTAATCACGCAAGAAATTCAAACGGCGATCGATCGTCCAGTTGATTTAGGTCAGCTTCAGCAGATATCGCTGATGGGATTGAGATTAGGACGATCCAGTATCCCAGTCACACCCACCGACTCAGATAACGTGACGATTGAAGCGATCGACATTCAGTTCAATCTGCTGGAAGCCCTTCAGCACCAGAAAGTTAGTCTGGAGATTACGCTGATTCGACCGCAATTAGAGCTAGATCAAGACCAAGAAGGAAACTGGCTAGACACGAAGATTAAATTTGAAGAAGGGGATGTTGTTGAAGTTAAAACAATCAAGCTAAGACAAGCCTCAATCGTTCTATCGCCTAATATTGAATTAGCGAAGACTGTCAATATACCAGGCGTTAGCAAAAGTACAGAACCCGTCAGGTTACAGCAGATCAACGGTACGCTAACGCTGGAAAGCGAAGACCGAGTTACCTTTGATGTGCAGGGAAAAGCACCTGAAGAGTCACGTCTGCGGCTGCGAGGGGAGGCCAATTTAGCCACCGAAAATCTCGGTGTTACCCTCACGGCCCAAAATGTGTCGATCGCCCCTCTCGTTTCACTCCTCGACATTCCGGTTGTCATTCAAAGCGGCAAGCTGAGCGGTCAGATTCGCCTGCGGAAACATCGCAAAGCGATCGCCCTTGAGGGAGGTGCCCAGCTTCAGCAGGTAGCCGCGCGCGCGCCCGGAGAACCCAACCCTTTTTCTGACATTGAGGCCAGGCTGCGTTTCCAAGGACAAACCATTCAGATCGAGCAAGGGCATTTACAGTTTGGGCAGATTCCCTTTGCAATTCAAGGCAAGATTGATTTGCAGCGAGGGCTAGATCTCAAGGCACAGGTCGATTCTGTCAGTGCTGATGCTTTCATGCATACTTTTAATCTCAAGGTTCCCTTTGCAGTCACAGGGGGTTTAGGCTCTGAGGATATTCGCGTTCAGGGAAGCTTTGATCACGTTGTTTTTTCGGGAACCGCCCATTCGACTCAGCCGATTCAGCTCGATCGCGTTCCCTTTCGATCGGCTCAAACCCGCTTTAGGCTGGACAAATCGACGGATCAACTCACCCTGGAAAACGTTGAATTCTTTCCTGAGGGTGGCGGTCGCATTACCACCCAGGCTCACCTGACGCTGGAGAATGAGCAGGCTCCTCTAGCAGTTACGGTTGAAGCGGTAGAGGTGTCGGCAGATACGCTAGCGCAAATATATGGCTTCCCGGCTGGCTTCCCGGCTGGCTTCCCGGCTGATCTTCCCGTGAAGGCGATCGGTCAGGTCAATGCCTCTGCTCAACTCTCTGGCACAGGCAACGATCCCCAGATCACAGGACAATGGCAGCTTGCCCAAGGGGCTTATCCGGCACAGGGGACGATCGCCGGAGACAAAGATCAGATTTTGCTCCAGAATAGGGCACAGATATTCGGAGGCACCCTTCAGGCAGATGGGCGGTTTGCTCAAGGAGAATGGCAAGCCCAGATCCAGGGCAAACATCTCCAGGTGGCTGGAGGCGCGCTTGAGATTGAAGGACAGTTGGCAAAAGGCCATTGGCAAGCACAGGTGCAGGGCAAACATCTGCAAGCTCATGCCCTTTCGCCCCAGTTGACGGGCGTTGTCGAAAGCGATGTGCAACTCTCAGGCAGTCTGGCAAATCTTAGTCCACAGGCCATTCAGGCAAACGGCACCTTGCAGCTCTCCCAAACGGATTTTCTGGCTGAGCCGCTGACGGCCTCCCTGAGTTGGGAAGGCGATCGCCTCCAGATCCTCAAGGCCACGACCCCAGGAGCCGCTGTTTCGGGATGGGTAAAGCCTAGCTTTGACCGTCAGCCTACAATTCAGGCGATGGATCTGAGCGTAAACTTGCAGAATTATAATCTGGCCGCGCTGCCTCCGGTTGTGCCTGCCCCACTCCATCTAGGCGGACAGGTTAACTTTGAGGGGCGGTTGACAGGAACCTCGACCCTGCCCCACCTCGTCGGCAAGGTGCAGCTAGAGGAATTTGCGCTCAACCAATTGACCTTTGAGCCATTGCAAGGGAAAGTCCAGTTTGCCGAGCGGGGGCTAGAGGTTGATTTAACCGGGCCGCAAGATCAAATCAAAGCCTGGGTCGATCGCCGTTTTCAGGCCGCCTTGGTGCAAGTGCAGGCCGAGCAGGCGATCGCAGAAGGGCAATACCGTGACGGGCATCTTTGGGGGAAAGTGCAGCAGCTTTCATTGCAGCAAATAAGACAAATGGCGGGCAGCCAGTTCGACCCCCTCCAAACGGTTGATACTAAAACGATTGATTTCCAAGAACTAGATGGACGACTTTCCGCAGGCTTCAACCTCAGCGGATTGAATTCTGCTCAACCGCAGGGCGTTGTTAACTTCAGCCTCACCCATCCGGTCATCGGTTCAGTGGCGCTGACCGATCGCCCAGGTCACAGCCAGGATGGGTTTACCGGCGCTTTGGTCTATCTGAAGGGTGTTGCAGCCCTCACAGACGGTCGATTAAGACTCGGCAGCAGCGAAGTCAACATTACGGGCAAATTCGCCCCAGGCAAAGCAGCTTCAGCGATCGGTCATCTGACCATCGATCGCGGCAATATTCAAGATTTTTGGGCAACCGCAAACTGGATGCAGCACAGCGAAGATTTGGCTGCCACCTTACCCGCATTGGCAGCCTTACCGGATCTGACTGCACTGCAAGGTCAATTTTCGGCTGAGGTGACGCTACAGAGCAACCTATCGGACTTCTCCGCCGCCTTTGATCTAGCGGGTGAAGACTGGAATTGGCAAGCGTATGGAATTCGCCAAATTGCGGCAAAGGGACAGATCAACCCTAAACAGATTGACCTGAAGCTGCTGCAATTACAGGGACTTAACTATATCTCCGCTCAAGGCAGACAAGAATTTGATACTCATTTGTCTCTAGCAGGTGAATACAGCAAAGATCGTCAAAGGGGGAAATTGCAGATTGATAAAGTTCCCGTTGCGGCGATTAAACAGTGGTTTAATGCATCGCTACCGCTTGAAGGAGAAATCAACGCCACCGCAAATATTATGGGGAACTTAGCGGCTCCTGAAGTTGAGGGTCAACTGCACCTCAGTCAGCTTCGCCTCAAGGCAATTGAGCTACCTGCAACGCAGCTTCATTATGCCTACCGGGGCAATCGCCTCAGTATTGGCGGGATATCCGCTCAACCTGGAAATCTCAAAACTGAAGATCTCAAAACTAAAAATTTGAATGCTGAAGATCTCAATACTGAAGATCCCAATGCCGAAACGGATCAAGGTGCCAAAAGGATTTATTTTGCCGTAGGGCCGATCGACTTTACGCTGCCTGTCAGAGTTCTAAAAACCTATGTTGATACCGGAGAAGTTGACTCTCCTCTAGGGTTTTATGCCCAGTTTCTCGGTGATCAAACCCTGCAAAATGCGCGATCGCTTCTGCATCAACCGCTAGATATGAGCCAGGTCAACCTGCCTGAGATCCTTAACTCTCCGACCGGAGAGGCATGGCTCACCTGGTTGGGAGAGCTGATTCAAACCCAGTCGGGCGACAATGGCAAAGCATCCATCCGAGCAGCAGTGATTGCAGCCGCAGACAGCAATCCCGATGGAGTCACCCTTATGGATGTGCTATCTCATTACCCCGTCCCCAAAATTCGCATTAATACTGCGGCAGTCAGGGCGTTAATGCGGACGGAGCAGCGGACAGAGCCACCGCTATGACTCCCCCCCACAGTTGCAAATCTGTTCGGCAATAGCAGCCTGTACCCCAACTAAAAAGTTTTCTAACCCTTGGGCCTCGTTAATCACTAAGTTCTGTACGCCACCCGATCGCTTCACCAGGCTAGTCAGACTCGCCAGCTTAGCCCCATCCAGATAGACCTGTTGCAGGGGATAGTTTTGCAAGAACTCAATTAACGAAATGTGCTCATCCCCTTGTGCTGAGAGAATCAGCGTCGATCGCATGGCTGGAATATTAGCCTGACCAAACCCTGTTCCAACCACCTGCCCCATTTCAAATAAGGCAAATTCTCCTAAAACATTGTTGAGAGTTTTGTCGAGAAAAGCGGCTTTAACTTTGATCTGCTGACTCAAAATTGAGCGAAAGCTATCGGGAGAAACCTTGGCAAGACTCAGGAGAGATCTCAGCGATCGCGAAGAGGAACCTGTTTCTGCCAGCGTGGTCAAATCGCCAATGCTAATCGATCGCGCCAGTGGGCCAAAGGTAATCACAACCTCTTGCGCGACGCGAGGGGGCGTATAGCCAGAGGAGGTTTGCGCAACTAGCTCAGCCGTCTTAAGCCGCTGAGGCTCGGCCAGTGTCTCGATCGCGGCAAACTGCGTTCCCGGCTGCATAGCCATTGCACTGTCAGGCTTTCTATCGAACTGCACCTGCATCAAGCCTGCTGTTTCAGCACTCAGATCCTTGCGATCGCAGGGGGCAGATTTTGCAGAGGTCAGCAAAGCATTGGCTGATCCCTGAGCCGATCCCTGAGCCGATTCCTGAGCCGTCATTAAAGCTGGGCCAGGTGTTTCGATCTCACATTCACACACCAAATCTTCCAGCAGCCCATCTGACTGTCTTAAAAGGGGCTGAATCCGCCCAATAAACAGATCAACATCACGATGGACTTGACTCAGCCGTCCCAAGTAAACTTTGACAACGGATTCTGGATATTCGTTAATCAGCTCCAGAATTGAGAAACTCCTGTCATCCGCCAAGGCAGAAACGACAACGGATTCCAAAGAGTCTAGCGACTCACGACCATAGGGTTCGCCCATGAGCTTGTTGAGTTGCAGCGCTAAAAACTGGTTTAAGTGGCTATCAAGCGTCAAGCGAATCTTCGGAATCAGCGGTTTAGTTAATAAGTTTCGAGATTCCTCTAGGGTGAGGGGAATTTGTTGAAAATAGGCTTGCACATTTTCGGGAACGTCTGTGTTGTTGACAAATGCCGTAAAGTCTTGATTTGGAACACTCGTCCTGATGTCTCGATAGTTCAAAATGATCGTTTCTGCTGCATCAGCGCTTCCCAGAAAAAATAGGAAGCTGGCGATCGCTCCCAAGAGCAATCCTGTTATCCAGACTCTCAGGGTTGATTTTTGCAGCGTTGACCCAGTGAATACAGCGTTCAGCATCGCTCTCCTAACTTTCAAATCAAGGCATTCGATCAAGGCATTCAATCAAGACATTCAAATTGAAGATTTTGCACAGGGTACCGCATTCGGCAATCCAATCATTTCCCCAAACGAAAAGCAAACAAACGGATTTTCAGGTACGGGAACGCTGCCTCCCGCCACCCAAAACAGCAGCCGATCATTATCAAATAACTCTTGCCGCATGGAGCCATTGCCCCCCACACTGACATCGTCATCGTAAACACTCAAAGGGCTAACTTGCAGGGTCGTGGGATCGGTGCGATCGCGCAGTACTTTCACCATTGCCTCAGCATTAAACTGGCCGTAGTTTGTGTAAGCGCCCTCTCGATCGAAAACCTGCTGTAGACGCTTGTAACGCGACAGACTGGAAGAAGCAGGATCGGGATCTTTCCCCGCCGTCTCAGGCGCGACAAAGTGATTCGTCATGTATAGCGTCCCGTTGTTGGTCACCTCTCGAATACCCAACTCTCTCCCCAAAATCTCAAATACGCCAGCCTGCTTTGATTTTCCATCAGCAATCAGGATCAAATTTGCTCGGGCATGTTCCCAGGTATTCATCAAAGCTTTGGCTTCTTCATAGCTGTGAGCCTGCTTCATAATTTTCGCCATCAACTGCACATTGCTGGCTCCCTTCAGGGAAATATCATCTAAGGTTCGAGGATGTGCCGTGTCTAGAGAAATAGATACGCCTTCGGCATTAAACCCCGAATTAGGCCAGACTGCGCCTGGAATGCCAGTAAACACATGAGGAATACCATCGCTGGGCTGACGAATAAACACCGTAGGATTCTTCACCCAATAGTCAATCGGCTTTTTGCCATTGTCTAGGGTGCGAGCATGGTAAAGATGACCGTCAATTGACGCGTCTCCCATCGCAACAAATCCAGCACAGCCTTCATGAAACAAAATTTCGGGCAGCAAGTAAGCAAACTGCTCTTGGTAAACATCAGCATAGGCCAACACCATACAGGCTTCCAGCGTCATGCCAATGTCTTGCGTCGCGTCCGATAAACCTCGACATTCCTCAATCACATCGGGAAACGATCGCCGCATTGCCAATCGCCCCAGCCCTAACCCCCTGCCAGAAAACCGCAAAGCCCCCATGACTTCTTCACCCAAAGAAGCGATCTCATCATGCAACAGCGTGCCATGCTGGTACCCCATTTCATAGGGTGTTCCCTGAAGCCACACAACCTTGATCGCCCCTTTGTCCTTACGGTGAGAAACCACAGGCTGCCATGATCCTTGGGCGGGTTGCCATGCCGGAGTGGGCATGTCTGAAGGTGCAGTCTGGGCAACTGTCTGGGTAACTGTCTGGGCAACTGTTTGAGCGGCAGTTTGAGCAGCTTTTTGGGAAACAGCTTGAGAGACTGTTTGAGATATTCCTGGGCTAATTTGTATGCCCAGAAGTAGCGTCAGACTGCAAGCCAAGAGTGCCAGAACTGTGAACCTACGCTTAAAGAAATCGTTCATGGAAGAGGAATACGAGGTTTTCTTAGGGGCTAAGGAAGGCTTAATTATTGTAGGATGGATCAAGCTTCAGCATTCAAGAAAAGCGATCGCTTCAGCCATACCGCTTCAGCCATCAGGCCATTGCTAGAAATGAACTTATCGCCTAGCTAGAGCAGGTTTTCTCAAGACCTCTGAAATTCAGCTTTTAGGGTTTTGCAGTACGCGCCACAAAACCCTCATTTGCCATCTACTGAAGTTAAGTAAATAAGCTAGCTCCACTCCTGAAGCCAAAGTCGTAGGGAACGCTCTGTCCACCGCTGGTGATGCGAACAAAATAGGTGCCCCGATCCAGCCTTGCTGTAATTGATTCTACTTCGCCACCCTCTGCCGATTGCTTACGGATGCGCCTGCCGTTGCTCCGCTCCAAGACGATTTGCAGCTCAGGCACAAGCGCACTAAAAATACCGCCCGCCTCTTTGTTTTTTGCAGAAACACGAACTTGGGTACGTGTATTTAGGGTAAATCGATAAAATATCGGATCATCTTCCCGCGTGCCGACTCGACCAGAATCTTGAAACCTCGATCGCGTAATGCGAATCGCCTGACTTCTCGTTGCTCTGGAGGTAGCCAAGGGAGCTATCCCTGCGCTTCTAAGAGAAAAAGCTGAACCGCCAAGGGGTTCAGACAGGCTGACGCTTGTCTGGGAAGAGGAAAAATTCATAAATATCAGCGACCTTTGCTAAATGTAGCAGCACTCTAATGCCCAAATCTATCGTAAATCTATACAGATGCTAGATCTTAAGCAAGGGTATCTCTTAAAAATCAATGGGATCAGCCAGATTCATCAGTATCGTCCCGATACCCAAAGCTGTTCCGTTTGATAAAATTCTCCTCGCTGTTCGATCGCATATCCTCCCAACAGCAACGTTAGCCATAGCTGTACCAGCGGTACCCCCATTGACTGCTGAAGCCCCAGCAGCGAAATTGTGGCCACCTGCTGCTCGGTCATCCACTGTGTCACTGCCGCTGACCAAACCGACACATCTTCATCATGCGCTAACGTCAATGTTTGGTTAAAAATTTCTGCTTCGGTTAGCTCTGGTTCCTGACTCATCTGCTCATCTAGCACCTGTAGCAGCGCCGCTTTGTCTAATTCCCCAACAACAGAATTGCCCTCTCCTAGCCGCTCTGGACTCCTTTTGGGCAACCTTGTCAATGGCTCAATAAAGGACTCAAAATCAACCTCCATCGTCTGCCGCACATAGCGATCGAAGGCATCAGAAGGCATTACTGGCCCCTCATCGCTGTTAGTCGCCTCAAGTTCCTCAAACGCCAGCACCGATCGCTCTTGAAACACCTGCACAATTTGGGTGATTGCCTCTGCGATGACCTGCAACTGCTCAGGCGGATTCAGCTTTAGTAAAGACTCTTCCAGGCCATCAAGCAGCTGCCTCAAATCTGCTTCAGCCGGGGCGATCGTCGCCTCTCGCAACATTTCCCACAGCAGCAACTCCAATGGCTCTACTGGTTCCATTTAGACACCTCATTCATGCTGCACCTCATTCATGTAGTGAGCAAGGACGCAACGGACATAGCTCAGCGTCAAGCCGTATTTGGCTCGCAAACTTTTTGATCCTGTAGCGTTCTTCCAGCACATTCAGCATCTTACCGACATACTGATGCACTTGGCTGGGAACCATTCCGATACAGTGGATGGGAGGAACGATCGCGACCTTTGCCTGTCCCTGCCAAATTTCTGCCCCGACTGCATGGATGGGTGTATCGGTTCCCGCTTTGCGATAGACGACCAGAACCCCGAATACTAACTGATGCAGCGGCTCAAACTCTACTGAAATTTGTTCTACACCCTCTTTTCGTTTGCGACTGCGCGTTTGGTTAATGCGATCGCGGTTTTTTGCATAGGATCTACGGCTGTAGCAAACTGCTGGATTCCAACAGCGATCGCCTTCTGCCCCATGCAACACTTGCGCCTGCTCTGCCGACAGCATGGCACATCTACGGCATTTCTCTGGCAATGTTTTCGCCATCAAACCCCTTGTTGAGATAAGGCAGGAATCCCCGCCGGCCATTGGGGATGTCGTGAACCTATCGATTTTAGCTCAGGGTCTATTTCAGTCAACGGTGACAGCATACACAACTCTTTAGCTAGGCAGGCTCAGTCAAGCAGGCTAAGAGCATTATACTCTGCTCCCCTAGCTCTATTTCTCAAGTTGTCTTAGACTAGTTTTATCCCAGATATTTGTTGACTCTTGAGGGTCAAGTTTTAGAGAGTAAATATCAGGGATGGGGCGATCGCCCCTAACCTCTCTCCCCAAATCTATGCGTGCTATGAAATGTTCCGCTATCCCAGACCCTGTCATTGTGCCTCTCAGCAGCAATTTCAGTAGCAAAGATGCTCTCGGAATCCTGGCTCAGCCTGTCTCTCCTATCGATCCGAGGCAACTCAAGGTCAATCAGTTTATAGAAGGGCGATCGCTCAGTCCCAAGACTGAACAAGCCTATCGCCGGGATTTACAGCATTTCATGGAATGGACACCGCAGGCATGGGGTGATGTAACCCGGTGGCAGGTGGCTCAATTCAAGCGATACCTGCTGCAAGATAGGAAGTTTGCTCCTAACTCAGTCAATCGAATTTTGCGGACGCTTAAGACTTTCTACAAATGGCTCCTCATGTCCGAGCAGATCTCGGCTGATCCCACAGTTGAGATAATCCTGGAAAAAGTGCAGCAACCGCTCTCTCAAGGACTTAACAAGACAGAAATTGAGCAGATTTATGCAGCCATTGCTGAAATCAGTGGTGATCCAGTACGCGATCGAGCTTTATTTTCTGTCCTGCTGCATGGCTTACGGGCAGAAGAAGCCATTAACCTCAACTTTGAAGACTACGATGGGCGACAGGTCACTATTCGAGATGCAAAACAGGACAATAGCGTGAACGTGCCTTTAACCGAGTCAGCAAGATTACACCTAAATGCTCATATGCAGCAGGCCATCCCGCAAAGCCCGTTATTCACCTCAAACTCAAACCGCAGCAAAGGGAAGCGCCTAACTTACTGGGGTGTACAAGAACTGATGAAGCGGCTTGCCCTCCATACTGGAATAGACTTACAGGCGCACCGTGGGCGGCAGACCTTCTGTGCCAATTTAGTGGTGCAGTTGGAGGCGGATATGGCTTTAGCGCTGCGGATGTCCCGGTATCGGGATATCCGCAGCGTTAAGCGCTATGCGAACCGTGAAAATTAGATGGCAACGCTAGAGTCGCTTAAAGTGGCCAGCAGGCGAATCTCGTTGTTAAGGGAGCAGATATTTTGGTGATGAGACAGTGGGATGATGGGAGAGGAAACAACGGCGATCGCATCATCCTACTCTCCTACCATTTAGCAGCTCTCCTAACGACGAGATGCACCCGTAGCCAGCCCGTCAGAGCAGGACAAGCTGAGTAAAATTAATCTTGTTGATGTTGCCTTGCTTTTATTGCCAAGCTTTATCTGGTTACTATAATACTTAAATCGGCAGGGCAGTTTGCTTTAGTTTTCTGTCGATTTATTGATGAATCGACAGAAACAATGGTTAGCCCACACCTACAAGCCGAACGCGATCGCCTTCTTCAACTTATCCATTCCATCCGCAATTCTGGCAGTGTAGCTCCAATTAATGTGTGGATTAGCCCTACGCCAAAAGGGGAGTATCTTTACTACAAGCTCAGTAGCAAGAATCCTGCCTATAAAAATCAGCACTTGGGCAAGATGGGCAGCATCAAGTATCGAGACTGGAAAGCCAGGATTCAGCGGCGAGAGGTGATCACTGAGTTAGAGCAGCAGCTCTCTATGCTTCAGGTTTTGATCGATCGACAGGCAGCTACAGCCATCCACTTACCTTGAACATACCTTAGAGGATGTTTGAAGCGTGCTGATTGCTACCTGAATAGCCCTCTCTAAATCTCTTAATTCTGAGGGCTTTGAACAAAATCTAGCTTAAAAGTCCTCCAGAATTGAGAGGCGAATGCAGAATATTATGACTCTTTTCAAGCTTCCTCTTAGCTTTTGATCCAGGGTAAGCTGTATCCTGTCTTTGTAGATTCATTGAGTTTTGGTGTCACTCACGACGTGGAAAAATTGTCGGATTTTGAAATACCACAGTATTATTAGCAAGCCACATGTCGTATGATGAAATACGACAACGAGAGGATTGACCATGCCAAAACAACAATCCCGTCAAATTGTTGTAGGAATTCTTGCTAATGCAGGTGGAGTTGGTAAAACAACGTTAGCCGTACACCTAGCCTATGCGCTCTCTAAACGCGGATGTTCTGTAGCCCTTATTGATCTTGACCCCCAGCGCGCCCTAGATGTGTTTTGTGGACTTCCTTCAGTAGAGGCCGAAGACAGTCTTGTTCGCGTTCTCTCAAAGGACTTTGTGGGTGGCTGGCCGCTTGTACGGGCTTGGAATAACCCTAATATTGAAGTCTGTCAGGGGCATCCAGTCCTCTCACAAATTTCAGACGATCTGGTGATTCGTAGGCGCGGTGAATATACCCTGGCCGATCGCTTACAAAGTCATCCGTTGCGCCATGATGTAGTGATTCTTGATTGTCCTGCTACATTAGGCATGATCTGTGAAAATGCAATTGCGGCCAGCACAGGGCTTCTAGTTCCTATCCAGCTAGAAATGAAATCTGTTTCAGGCGTTGCAGATTTAGTCCAATGGGCGATCGCAATTTCAGATGATTTGCAGCTCAAACCACGTCCCCCGATTCTGGGTCTAGTTCCCTGTCTGTATGACAACAGCCGAGCCATTCATCGCCAGTATTTACGGCAATTGCCCGATGTTGCTGAGCAATTACAGATAAAGCTCTATCCTCAAATTCGAGACTCTTCTGAGTTCAAGAACGCTAGCGCCAATGGCTTGCCTTTGCAAAAATATCGTCCAGCACATCCTGCAAATCGTGATTTTGAAGATCTAGCTCACGATCTCGCTGCACTTGCTCGTAAAGGAAAATGGTAATGGGTCGAATTCCCGCAATTAATCAACGTTTTACAGGAGCCTATCAAGCTACTGAACAGGCTCAAAAGATAGAAGAACTTCAGTCGGAAGTGGAGCATCTGCGTGCGGCTCAGTCTCCTGATTTAGAAGCGCAGCTAGAAGTTTTACGAGAACAGCTCAAGCTTCAGTCCGGAGAGCTGGCTATTGAGGTAGCCTTGATTCAGGCCAATCCGCATCAGCCGCGTCAGACGATCACTTCAGAGAGTATTCAGACGATCGCTCAGAGCTTAGAAAAAGATGGTCAGATTACACCGCTAATCCTCATTCCTCGCGGCAAGCACTACCTTATATGGGATGGACAGCGGCGATGGGAGGCCGCTAAGCTGCTAGGCTGGCAAACTTTGCAGGCCGTAACGGCACCCATGCCGAAGGATTTGCATCGTAAGGCGTTACTGACGTTTATTCATCATGAAGACCTGAATCCGTTGGATAAAGCGGAAGCGATCGTCAAGGAGATTGCTGAATCAACAGGCATAACGGCTGATGAGATTCCAACTATGCTGTCTACAGTGTTGCGTCGGCTAGAACGGGCACAACTTATCAATCAATTGACTGGTTTAGTGGCGGGTACTCCTGAAGTACAACAGCAAGGGCTACGGCAGTTGGACATTGGTGAAAAAGAGATGAGTCTCTTATTAGCTTTACTGGATTTAGGTTTGAACCCAGCTTCAGTCAAAGCTAATTTACTGTCTATGCTGGCTTTGCCAACCGATCTTAAGCAGGCTATTCGCGAGCGGGGGTTAAAGGGTGCTCATGCTCTGGCGCTGGCTAGTCTCTCTGCTAAAACCTTAAGGACATCAGAACGTCAAGCTACTAAAGAGCGCCTTGCAGTGACGCAACAGATGATTGATCAAGATCTAACTGTCGCTAAAACCCGTGAGTTAGTCAGCCAGATTAAGGCAAAGTATCTCAACTCTGAGCCTACTGAGTCTAAGGAGATTGCGATCGCCACTAAAGGGCTTGAAAGACTATCATCAGATACGCTGAAGGCGATCAATCAGAACCAGTTGGCAGAGCTACGGCAAGTCCTTCAGAAAAAACTTGCGGAGATTGACGTTATCTTGTCGAAGTAGTTTGCTTGCTAATAGAGCAGTATGGATAGCACCTACAGAAGGTTGGATTAATTCTGTCGATGTGTAATTAATTCGACAGAAAAAGCTTTCTTGACACTACCTCAACAGTTTTGAGAGCGATCGTATTTCTTAGAGGATGTTTGGAAAGTAGCAAAGGGCACCAGTATACAGAAAAGCTTCCTGGGGTTTTAGGCTGAATAAATCTAATCCAAACAGCTCTCCAGGAAGCCATGACTCTAGCCTACGTTAGCGAACTCACGCTTGAGCAATACGAATTGTTTGAATCCCTCCTGACCCCTGAATCCAAGAGTGGAAGACCTCGCACCGTTAACCTGATGTGGG
>JACQYI010000009.1 GCA_016208305.1 Oscillatoriophycideae cyanobacterium NC_groundwater_1537_Pr4_S-0.65um_50_18
GTCCACCTGGGCAGACATCTTGAACCGTGCGAACTTGGGTATGGAAGTGATGCACGAGCGCAACGCTCACAACTTCCCGCTTGACTTGGCTGCGGGTGAAGCGGCTCCTGTCGCTCTGACGGCTCCTGCCATCAACGGTTAGATTTAAGTTTGACCTTTTGAGTCAACTTGTAAAGCGCCCTCCAATGGAGGGCGCTTTTTGATTTTGAGGAGGCTACTCAGCATACTCAAGCACTAGAACAGGTTGTAACCGGCTCTGATTCCCAACTTAGGCAGCACGGGTTAGGATAAGGCTGACTTTACTAGCATTTGGCTGGATAGCTGCTGATATGACAATTCTCATTCGTCCTTTGCAAGAGCATGAACTGCCGATCGCTGCTCAGATTATGCGTCTTGCTTTTGGCACGTTTGTAGGTGCGCCTAACCTCACTGAATTCTTTAGCGATCTCAACTACATGAATCGCTGGTACGCCGACCCGCAAGCAGCTTTTGCCGCCGAAGACCAGGGTCAGATTATAGGCTCTAATATTGCGATCAATTGGGGCAGTTTTGGCCTATTTGGGCCTCTGACGGTTCATCCTGACTATTGGGATAAAGGGATCGGGCAACGGCTGATTGAACCTGCGATCGCCTGCTTTGAGCGCTGGGGCACAACCCAGAATGGCTTTTTTACCTTTCCCAATAGCCCCAAACATCTAAAGCTCTATCAGCGATTTGGCTTTCATCCTCGCAGCTTAACGGCTTTGATGTCAAAGACGGTATCGGTTGAGCCTTTGCCGTTGCAAGGTCTTGAATATTCTCAACTCCCGCCTTCTGAGCAGGCCGCGTCTCTAAAGGCTTGCTTTGAGTTGACCCATACCCTGTACGACGGTTTGGATTTGAGTAGAGAAATCTCTACGGTTGCAGCTCAAAACCTGGGAGAAACAATTTTGCTATGGGATGATACTAATCTAGTCGGATTTGCTGTCTGTCACTGTGGTGCGGGTACAGAAGCCGGGACTCATAATTGCTACATCAAATTTGGGGCTGTGCGATCGGGCGCTGAAGCTGAGGCAAATTTTGAGCGGCTCTTGCAAAATTGCGAGGCGCTGGCCGCCAAGAAAGGACTTTCCTCTCTGAACGGCGGGGTAAACACCGAGCGCTACGCAGCCTATTACAAGATGCAGTCTCTTGGATTTCGGATCGAGCACCTAGGACTGGCGATGCATCAGCCCAATCAGCCCGGATTTAACCGTCCTGACGTTTTTGCCATTGATGACTGGCGATAGTGCGGGCGGGTTATGCGGATAGCTTTATGCCTCTTTACGCAATAACTTGCTAAATCCGCCCCTATCATTGCATCTAATTGAATCCATGATCTAAGAGCGACTGCAAATCCTATGACATCTCTTCCCTATAAGCTGCTATTTGTTTGCTTGGGTAATATCTGTCGATCGCCTTCTGCCGAAAACATCATGAATCATCTGATTCAGCAAAGAGGGCTACAGAAGCAAATCATCTGTGACTCTGCCGGGACTTCGAGCTATCACATCGGCAGTCCGCCCGATCGCCGCATGTCTGCCGCTGCCGCTCAGCGAGGCATCTTGCTTAAGGGGCAGGCGCGGCAGTTTGAGCCTCATGATTTTGAGGCATTTGACCTCATTTTGGCAATGGATCAAGACAACCGCAACAATATGCTGCGGCTCGATCGCGAGCAGCGCTATGCCAGCAAAGTAAAGCTAATGTGCGAGTTTTGCCGCACCCATAGCGATCGAGAAGTGCCCGATCCCTATTACGGTGGCGAGGCAGGATTTAACTATGTGATTGATCTGCTGACCGATGCTTGTGAAGGGCTACTGGACTCTGTTTTGCAAGAGATTCAGTTTGCCAAAAAATAAAGCCAAAGTCAACAATAGGGGCATTCCGGAATCACCTACTGTTGCCCCGATTTGCTGTTGTTAAAACTTAGCGTTGCTCAGACGATCGCCCTTTGAGCGTGCGAAATACCCAAACTCCAAAAGCGATTAACAGCGCGAGTACAACGAGTTTGGAAACAGGGCCAAGGTATTCATCAACACGCTCGTAGTTGTCACCTAGCAAATATCCGGCAAAAGTGAGAAGACTGACCCAAGCCGTAGTTCCGAGGGTTGAATAGATCAAAAACTGCGACATGGGCATGCTGCTAAATCCGGCAGGTAGGGAAATTAGCGTGCGGATACCTGGAACCAACCGTCCAAAAAAGACGGCCTTGTTGCCATGTCGATAGAACCAACGCTTGGATTTATCAATCTCGGCGGCAGAAAGACCTAACCATGCGCCGTGGCGATCGATCCACAGTTTGATCCGCTCTTCACCCAAAATTTTGCCCAGATAATACCAGGGCAGCGCGCCTAACATCGTGCCAATCACGCCAGCAGCGATGGCGGGCGCTAAAGCCATTTCTCCCTTGGCGGCTGTGAATCCCGCTAGGGGCATGATCAGTTCTGAGGGAATGGGAGGAAACAGATTTTCCAAAAACATCATGAGGGCAATACCCACATAGCCCAAAGACTGCATCAAGTCCGTAATCCATTCAACCATGGGCACCTCAAGCGCTACAAAAAGGTTCTACAACAGCTTCAAGGGCTGAGGCATCAAACACAGCAGTTTTCTGCTTAATAGAGCTTAACTTAATCGATCGATGAAGTCATGAAAAAGCAGGAAAGATATCTCTCCTGCTGATGGCTATTTTGATCTATAGCTATTTTGATCTATGGCTGCTTTGTCCCACAACAGTTGCGCTAGGAGGCTGTTGTGGGCACGCCATGCGGATCTACGCCAACCTCAGAATGCCATTAAGTTCCCGAAGTCCAGGAGTTCATGTACTCGATTTGAGAAGGCGTCAGGGTATCGATCGCAATTCCCATAGCTTGCAGCTTCAGGCGAGCAATTTCTTGATCGACTTCAACCGGAATAGAGTAAAGACCCGGTGCCAGTTTACCTTTGTTGGTTACGAGATACTCACAAGCCATAGCCTGGTTAGCAAAGCTCATGTCCATAACGGCGCTGGGGTGGCCTTCTGCCGCTGCTAGATTAACTAGACGACCTTCGCCAATCACCACGACAGATTTACCGCTCTTGAGACGATATTCTTCGGTAAAGTTGCGAACCACTTTGACTTCAGCAGCCAGAGCTTTAAGCGCTTTCAGGTCAATTTCAATATCGAAGTGACCCGAATTGCAAACGATCGCCCCATCCTTCATCTTCTCGAAATGCTCTTGGCGGATGATGTGCTTGTTGCCTGTGACGGTGATAAACACATCGCCCACGGCTGCCGCTTCAGACATCGGCAGGACGCGGAAGCCATCCATAGCAGCTTCGATCGCCTTAACGGGATCAATTTCAGTCACGACCACATTGGCTCCCATGCCGCGCGCCCGCATAGCGGTACCCTTGCCGCACCAGCCGTAGCCCGCAACGACGATGGTCTTGCCCGCCAGCAAAATGTTGGTGGCGCGGATGATGCCATCTAGCGTAGACTGACCTGTGCCATAGCGGTTGTCAAAGAAGTGCTTGGTGTCTGCATCGTTGACGTTGACGGCTGGGAAGGTCAGCACGCCATCCTTCAACATGGCTTTGAGGCGGACGATGCCTGTTGTGGTTTCTTCGGTGGTGCCAATCAAGTCAGCCAGTAGCTCTTGACGCTCTTGAATCATCGTGGCAACCACATCGCTACCATCGTCAATGATGATATTGGGCTTATGGTCTAGGGCAATTCGCACATGACGCTGATATGTGTCATTGTCTTCGCCACGGAACGCATAGACTGCAATCCCATGATCGACCACCAGGCTAGCCGCCACGTCATCTTGGGTAGACAGCGGGTTGCTGGCAATCAGGATGGCATCTGCACCGCCGCTCTTGAGGGCGATCGCCAGATGAGCCGTTTCTGTAGTGATGTGGCAGCACGCAACCAACCGAATGCCTGCAAACGGCTTTTCTTGAGCAAATCTTTCTTGAATTTGACGCAATACGGGCATTTCTCTTCCTGCCCATTCAATCCGCTGCTTCCCTAAAACTGCAAGGGAAAGATCTTTGACATCGTGTTTTGATTGAGTCGCTACCATGTATTTCCTAAATCCGTTATGTCTGAATAGGCATTAACTAGCTTAACCAGAGGTCAAGCAAAAGTCGATTTAATTTTTTTGCGTCGCCATTGAGCATCTGCCTTGCGATCGGTACAAATCTCTAATATTCGGATGCCTTGCGTGGGGAGTGGGTTGAGCCGCTGCACCAACTGCTGCCAGGATTGCATCCTTTCATACTCCACGCCGTAGGTGGCGCTCAGTTTGGCAAAGTCGATCGCCTGAGGGGTGGCAAAAAATTCTTCAAAGGGCGGGTCAAACTGGGCGATCGGCAAAGACTCAAAGATACCGCCCCCGTTATTATTAATCAAAACAATGGTGAGATGCCCAACAAATTTATGCCGCATCAAAAATCCGTTGGTGTCATGCAGCAATGCCAGATCGCCCGTTAAGAGAACGCTGCTCTGCTGTCGGTGTGCCATCCCTAGAGCCGTAGACAGCGTGCCATCAATGCCATTGGCACCCCGATTAAAGCAGGGTCGAATCTGCAAATTTCCCGGCTGCCAGAAGCTCTCCATATCGCGCACAGGCATACTGTTGGCGACGAAGAGGGGCGTTGCTGGGGGTAAATGTTGCGACAGCAGCCAGGCAGCCTTGCCCTCAAACCAGGCTGTGGTGTTGCTGAGGGTGCCGTCAATAGCCTGTCTAAACTGCTGTTCGGTTTCGCACCACAGATGCAGGTATGGGGTTGGTGGCTGCGGTTGGTTGGGCATTAGGACAGCCAACTGCTCAATAGAAAGCCTGAAATGCGTCGTCTTGCCATGCAGCGGGTCGAGATTGCGATCGCCCTCATCGATGATCCATTGCCGAGGTTGAGTTTTAGCCAACCACTGCCGCAGTTCTTTACTGGTCGGCATTTCGCCCACCCGAATGACCCAATCGGGCGCAAGCTTATCTGCAAGCTCGGCATCCCGCAGCATCAGGCCATAGGTCGAAACTAAGTAGGGATTAAGCTCGGCAAAGTTGCGTAGGGGCGAAAGTGCCTCTGCTAGCACAGGCAGCCCCAGCGTTTTCGCCAGATGGGCGATTGCTGCACAGTAGTCTAGGGGAGAATTGGGCTGAGCCACTCCGGCAATTAGAATACCGCGAGGCTGGAGCCATTGAGCCGGGATCGAAGTCTGAAGAGACGGACGGCATGACGCAATCTGGCCGCCTGTCTCCTCAACTGCCGTAAAAAAATCTGCTGGAAACTGAGCGGCGAGGGTTTGGGTCTGGGCTTGGGGGATGGGGGCTAGCGGGTCGCGAAAGGGGAGATTGAGGTGAACTGCGCCCGCAACCGGGTACAAAGTTCGCTCCCAAGCTTGAATTAGAACCTGCCGGAGATAGGGGAGGAGATCGAGCGACGGCACCGCCAACTCGCTGTACCCGTTGGGATAGGAGCCGAAAAGCTTTTGCTGATCGATGGTTTGTCCGGCATTGCAGTCTCGCATTTCGGCAGGGCGATCGCCCGTCAGCACCAGCAGCGGCACCCGTCCTTCGCGGGCTTCAATCACAGCCGGATAAAAATTTGCACCTGCTGTGCCGGAAGTGCAGACTAAAGCCACAGGGACATGAGTTTGCCGCGCTTTACCCAGGGCAAAAAACGAGGCCGATCGCTCATCTAAGATGGGAATTGCCTCAATCTGAGGATGCTGAGCAAAAGCGATCGCCAACGGCGTTGATCTGGAGCCAGGACAAACGATCGCGGTGGTCAAACCCAGACGGTATAGCGTCTCAGCCAGGACTGAAGCCCAAACCGAGTTGATGTTGCTGAAATCAATTGCCATTAAAGATGAGGTTTAATACCTGGCGATCGCTTAATTCCCCTCACTTAATTCCCCTCAGTGTAAAAGATTCAGTGTAGGAGAAAAGGGTGACGTTTTGCCTCAGGAGGGTGCCTTAAGTCAAGGCTTGTAGGAGTGCCTGAAGCTTTAGCCTAACTTCTGCAAACTCTCGCTCTGGATCAGAGCCTGCCACAATTCCAGCTCCGGCGTAGAGACGGGCACGATTGCCTTGCAGCAGAGCCGAGCGAATGCCGACAATAAACTCAGCATTGCCTTGAGCATCCACCCAGCCTAGAGGCGCGGCATAGAGCGATCGCTCGAACTGTTCGTATCTTTGAATTTGCTGACAGGCAATAGCTCTGGGCATTCCGGCCACCGCAGGAGTCGGGTGTAGCTCGGCTAAAATTTCTAGCGGATGCCTATCTGTCGGGCAAGCGGCCTGAATGGGGGTATGGAGATGCTGAATGTTGGACAAAGGCAGCAGCACAGGGGCGATCGCATGGTGTGGCGCTAACCCCAGCCCTTCCAATCGTTTTGTGATAAAGTCTACGACCATTCCATGTTCGCGTTGCTCCTTGTCGCTACTCATCAACTGCTGGGCAAACTGCCGATCTTCGCTGATTGTTTTGCCGCGCGGAGCCGAGCCAGCCAGCGCATCCGTGGTTAGCGTCTGGTTTTGCAGGCTCAATAGCCGTTCTGGGCTGGCTCCAATAAAGCTTTGCCCTCTGCCATTGCCCGTCGAAAACACATAGCAGTCAGGATAGCGCTGCCGCAGATTGTGGAGCGATCGCCCTGCCTGAAACGGCAGCCTTGAAACCACATCGATTGCATGAGCCAAAACTAATTTGTGAAAATGCTGCTGTTGAATATCTAGCAGCGCTGAAGCCACTGCATTAGAGAAAGGAAATGTGTCACTAATTTGCCACTGCTTCAGCAAATCAGACATGGGATAAGGAAAGTTAAAGAGATGAGAAGATGTTGCTTCAATCGCTTGAGCCTGATGCCAAATAGTGTCCGTTAAATCTTCTAAATTGGTCTGAGGCTGAATTAAAAAATTGGCTAAAATCGCGCTGCGATCGCGCCAACGCACGACTTGCCACTGCGGTAAAAAAGCCGTTGCAGGGGCAAAAGTGGCGTCAGAGGGTGGGGCTTGATCAAAGAAAGCAAAGCTGCAAAAAAACCGAGGAATTGTTCCAGGAAAATCGTGAGAGCTGTTGCTAATCAGTTGATTAAAGCTGTCTTGAATAAACTGCTGAACCGTTAAGAATCGATGCGCTTCTGAAGCTTCAAATGACACAACAGAATCAATTGCTGCGATCGCCCACTCTTGTTCCCGATTCTCAAAATAGAAGTGGAGTTGATGGGGTTTGCTCCATTGATCTAAGACGGCCAGGGGATCGATCGAATCGATTTCAAAAAAAATGCTGGCAATTTTTGGTTGCTCATTTTCAATGGATTGGCGTTGACAAAACTCAAGAAATTGATGTAATTGTTTACAATTTTGAGAGAGGCTGAGTCCAGTGAAGGAGGATTGACATAGCATCGAGCGTAAAAAGATCCTTACGTACAGCTAGCTCTTAACAGCTTAAGTCTTATCATCTCCTAATTTCAGTAGATCGCAAATCAAGGTTTTATAGTAGATAGAGCGCAGCACAAAACTCTATAAAACTGATCTTTAAAGCATAGAAGAGCAGTTTCAATTTAATGAATTTAAAGGGCAACCATGATTTAAATCAGATTTTTATTGCTTTTTATTGCTTTGAATTTTATTGCTTTGAACAAGAGGTACTACGATCCGTTCAAAAAAGTAAACAATAAGTTTAGAGCATGGCATTGCAATCGAGCCGATGTTGAATAGAGAGATCAACCTCATCACTCTCTACGCGTCGGGAACCCGCTCGTCTCACAGAAAAAGTCGCTCCTTGTGCTTAGAGCTATCTCCAATTGGCTGCGTGGTCTGATAGAGAATATCAAAGTTTTTTGCGCTTCCGAGACTTTTTGGCTGGCTGTCGATCGCCGCTTTTGGCTGCCCCTGTTGCTGGTGTTGACCCTGTAAGTTGCTCTGCTCCGGCAAGCTCACCAAATTTGGGACTCCAAAAACTGCCCTTTGCCGTGTAAAAATAAACGGCCTCTTGATGCTGGCTATCTTGACGAGCCGCGCGATCGGAACAGCGCAGCAGAGTCTTGTGCTGTCCGTCCTTCTGGTAGACATGTTCTTCCATCGGCTTATGGCAAACCGGGCAAGGATATGCGGTGAGCTTTCCTGAGGTAGACGACCGTTGCGGCAATGGAGCCTCCTGACTGGCATGAGACTCAGGCTGAGCCGTGTTGCGACTGGCTGCATACCCCAAGCCCAGCATTTGCTTCCGCGCCTGTTCTAGGGCAGGGGCAAAATAGCCGCGATTCCATTCATTGAGCCAGCGTTCCCAATTCAGCTCTCCTTGGGCGATTTGGTCAAGCGATCGCTCCATTTCAGCCGTAAATGTAGGATCGACTAATTTCATCAGCAGTTTCTCTAGCGCCGCATCCAAATCTAGCCCCAGAGCAGTGGGCTGCAATTTTCCTTTGACCACCTGCACATAGTCCCGCTGTTTCAGCGTTTTGATTGTAGGGGCATAGGTGGAGGGTCTGCCGATGCCCCTACGCTCCATCAACTGCACCAGCTTAGGCTCAGAATAGCGTGGCGGTGGCTGGGTTTGTTTAGGTTCAGCCTGGGCTTGCTGAAGCGTTAACGCTTGCCCCTGGCTCAATGCGGGTAGCTGTGCATCAGTCTGCAAGTTATGCCAGTAGCGAGCATAGCCTAAGAATTCGACCATTTGCCCTCTGGTTTCCCAATATAAATCGCCCGATTGGGTCACCACCCGCGTCTTGCGCAGCCGCGCCGAATTGCACTGGGAGGCCACAGCACGCTTCCAGATCAACACATATAGCGCAAAATCATCGGCACTCAGCTCAAGCTTAAGCTGAGCCGAGGGACGGTGCAGATCCGTAGGGCGAATAGCTTCATGTGCCTCCTGAGAACCTTTGCGGCTTTTGTGGCGCGTCATCTGCTTGGGCAGATTGTCAGGATCATGTGCCTCTAGCCAACCCCTGACGGCCTGACAAAACTCTGGACTCAGGGCAACGCTATCGGTTCGCATGTAGGTAATCAAACCTTTTTCGTAGAGCGACTGCGCCACCTGCATGGTGCGATCGGGGCTGAGGTGCAATTTTGCTCCTGCGGCCTGCTGAAGGGTTGAAGTAATGAAAGGCGGTGGCGGGGCTTGGTGGGCTATTTTCCCTTCAACCACTTGTACGGTATGTGACTGAGTCCGGGCAATCTCTACTAAGCGATCGGCTTCGGCCTGCGAGAGAACGCGATCGGAGGTAGGGGCTTCTTGGGTTTCTCCCGTATCATCTGCGATGTCGATGGGGGCGTCTTCTGGGCTAGAGCTTGGGCTGGAGCCAGAAGCGGTAGCGTTTCGCCGAGGGCGGGTTGAAGGAGCAGCGGTGTTGAGCCTTACCCGATAAAAGGCGCGAAAGCCCTCCTGATAGTCCACCCAGACTGACCAATAATCTTGAGGTTGAAAGGCTTGAATTTCTCGCTCTCGCTGACACAATAAATGGAGCGTAGCGCTTTGCACCCGCCCCATCGACTTTGCGCCAATGTTGAGCTTCCAAACCACATGTTTGCTGCCCCGGTAGCCCACGAGCTTGTCTAGGCAATCTCTGGCTCTGCCAGCGGCAATGAGATTGGCGTTGAGGGGTCGTGGTTGGGCGATCGCGGCTCTCACGGCATCGGCAGTAATTTCGTGATACACCACCCGCTGAGGATTCTTGAGCCGCAATTCCTGTGCCAAATGCCAGCTAATCACCTCTCCTTCTCGATCTTCATCACAGCCCAGGAAGACGCGATCGGCCTGTTTAACCACCTGCCGCAGATCGGCTAACACTTGTTTACCCTTAGTTCCTCTAGGCACATAGCGACACTGAACACTATTTTCGCTTAGATCAAAACCCAGGGCATCTTCGCCATCGTCAGCCAACTCTCTTACATGCCCCATGCTGGCTTTAACGATCCAGCCATTGCCAAGAATCTGTTTTAGCTTGGCAATCTTGCCGGGAGACTCAATTAAGAGCAGATGAACCATCGTCAAACTTCCCTAAAATTCCCTATTGTGGCTTCTCTCACCTTTATTTATAGTACATGCGTTTTATGTCGGTAGAGAGAATCGTTAGCAGATAGATATATTACGTTGCGACACTAGAGTGTTGAGTTATTGCAAGGATGTTTATGCTTGAAGAAGTAAGCTATTTGGCTTAAAGATGAAAGGGTGTTCTCGAAGGTGTGTTCTCGAAGAAGCAGTTTGCTCTGATTATGAAGTTTTAAGTTGTAAAAGCCATGATGTTGAACCCGACAAAAAGGTGGCAAGGCTCCTATGCTTGAACTCCTTCAAGAACTGGTGGGGACAAATGGATTCATTCCCCACGGACATTGCTATCTTTGGAATCCCCTGTTGGTGTGGCTGCATGTCTTGGCCGACACAGGCACAGCGCTAGCCTACTACTCCATTCCACTCATCCTGTTTTATTTTGTGCAGCAGCGGCGAGATTTACCGTTTAACTGGATATTTTTGATGTTTAGTGCCTTCATTACAGCCTGTGGCACGGTGCATCTCTTAGAAGTTTGGACGCTCTGGCACCCGATTTATTGGATCTCTGGAGGCGTTAAGGCAATCACGGCAGTTGTTTCTTTGGGAACAGCTGTGGCTCTCTTCTGGTTGATTCCTAAAGCGCTAGCGCTGCCCAGTCCTGCTCAGCTTGAACTAGCCAATCGGGAGCTGCAACAGCAGATTAGCGATCGCCATAAAGCAGAGCTAGAGCTACTTCACAGCCGAGATCTGAAAGAAGCGATCTTTGATGAATCAACAGATGCCATCTTTCTGGTAGATCCTCAAACTTTGTGCACCATTGACTGCAATCGCTGTGCAGTGGAAATGTTTGAAGTAGCCAGCAAAAATGAGCTAATTGGTATTGCAGGGCATACGCTACAGCACCATCAGTTTAATGCTGATGAGTTAGAGGCGATCGCTCAAGAAATGGACAGCAAGGGCTTTTGGAGCCGAGAAATTGAATATTGCACCAAGACAGGCCGAATTTTTTGGGGCTACATTGCAGCAAATGTTGTGCATGTGGCGGGAAAAGCGCTCAACTTAGTACGCGTTAGCGATGTCAGCGATCGCAAGCAAGCAGAACAGCAGCTTCAGCAGTCTCTCCGCGAGAAAGAGGTTTTGCTAAAGGAAATTCATCACCGAGTTAAAAATAACTTGCAGATTGTCTATAGCCTCTTGCGATTGCAGCGCCGTCAGCTCAAAGATCCTCAAGCTGTTGAAGCTTTGCTAGAGAGTCAAAACCGGATTGAAACGATCGCTTTGATTCACGAAAAACTTTACCGCTCTAAAGATTTGGGCAGCATTGACTTTTCTGAATATATTCCTGGACTGGTGAGTAACCTATTTAGTACCTATGATGTTAACGATCGACGAATCACTTTAGAAACTAAAGTTGAACCTATTGCTCTCGATATTGACAAAGCGATTCCCTGTGGATTGATCATTAATGAATTGGTTTCTAATGCGCTGAAGTACGCCTTTCCATCTGCACAAACGGGACAAATTGATGTCGAAATGAGATGGGGAGAAGATGCCCAGATCACGCTCATTGTGGGAGATGATGGCGTCGGATTTTCGTCCTGTTTTGATTTTTCTCAGCCTGAAACGCTGGGTTTGCAGCTTGTTGAAGATTTTGTGGCTCAGCTCAAAGGTCAGCTCCAGATTAGCCGCCACGCAGGTACGCAATTTAGTATTACATTTCCGGGAGGTGTATATGCCTCTTGAACAAGATTCGACCCACCCAATTCAGGTGCTCATTGTCGAAGATGAGCGTATTGTTGCCCGTGATATCAAAGCCTGTTTGGAGGGCTTAGGCTACGCTGTTGCAGGGATGGCGACATCGGGAGAAGAAGCGATCGCTAAAGCCAGAGATCTCCGTCCTGACATCGTGTTGATGGATATTCGGCTAGAAGGCAAGATGGACGGTGTAGAGGCGGCCCAACAGATCTGGAATAACCTTCAAATTCCGGTGATTTACGCCACAGGCTACTCCGATACGGCAACCGTCGATCGCGCCACAGATAGCGAATTATTTGGCTATATTCTTAAGCCCATCAAAGAACGCGACCTCTACATTGCGATCAAAAATGCCCTGAAACAGCAGCAGCAGCAAACTTCTTTGGTTGAGCAGCAGCGCTGGGTGAGTACCATTCTGAAAGCGATCGGAGATGGCGTGATCGTCACCGATGCTCAGGGGCGGGTGAAGTATCTCAACTTGGTTGCCGAGTCTTTGACCGGATGGACGCTGAATGAAGCCGTGAATCAACCGCTTTTGCAGGTGTTCTCTTTGGTGGATGAACAAACCCAAATGCCCTTGGAAAACCCCGTTACAGAAGTGCTGCGGACTGGTAAAACGGTCTATTTGGTCAATCCCGTTTTGTTGACGACCAAAGATGGTAGGCAGATAACGATTGCCGACAGCGCTGCACCCCTGAGAGATGAGGCCGGGAACCTTACGGGGGTCGTGGTTGTTTTTCGAGATGTAGCTGAACGAGAACTGGTTCAAGAACGCGCGATCGCCCTGCAACGTAGCAAACTTCTAGAAGCTCAAATGTCTGAATTGCAGCGTCTTAGCCAGCTAAAAGATGACTTTCTCAGCACCGTCTCGCATGAACTGCGATCGCCCTTAGCGAATATCAAAATGTCGATTCACATGCTGGAGATGAGCCTGGATAGGCAGAGATTATCCTCTCAAGATTCTGAGGAAAGCTCGGTAGGTGAGCGCATTACTCGGTATCTAAAAATTTTGCGCAGTGAATGTGACCAAGAACTTAACCTCGTCAATGATCTTTTAGAGATACAGCGTCTAGAAGCCAATGTGACTCTGTTTGACTGGACGCCCATTGTGTTCTCGGAATGGATACCGGAAATCATTGCAGCTTATGAAGGTCGGGCTGAGCAACAGCAAGTCCAGATTCGGGTGATGTTATCTGAAAGCATTCCCGCCCTGATTTCAGACCGCACGATTCTCTCTTCTGCCTTGAGTGAGTTACTCAACAACGCTTGTAAATACACGCCACCGCTTGGAGTCATTACCCTAAGCGCTCAAATAGCAGAACCCCTCAATGCTGCTGCAACTTTAAGACTGGTTGTGAGCAATACGGGCATCAGAATTTTGCCCGATGAGCTACCTCACATCTTTGATAAATTTTATCGTGCGCCCAGCTTAGCTAGTGCTGCCCGTTCAGGTGGGCGTCGCCAGCCGGAGGGTACAGGTTTGGGATTGGCTTTGGTGCAAAAACAAATTGCCTGCTTGGGTGGAACGATCGAAGCACAGAGCGATCTTGATGAAGTTCGCTTTGTGATTCACCTGCCCTTAACTCCTACCCCTCATGCAGGCTGGCAGTAGGTTGAGCACTAGGCTGAACGGTAAAGAGAGCGGTATAGCCAGTATCTATATGATCCTAAGAATCATCCTAAAGACAGAGGCGATGTATCCCTTTGGATAGTCTACGGAAGGGTTATCAGCTTGATATCGTTATGTACATGGTGAATGACTAGTTGCTTTCACATCACAGTCATACACATCACGGTCAGCACTGTATTTATTACAGCATTTTCACGGGAGACATAGAATGAACATTTTAGCTTGGGTTGTGTTGGGTTTGTTGGCTGGTGCGATCGCAAAGGCGATTTTCCCTGGCTATCAAAGCGGTGGTTTTCTGGGAACGATGATTCTCGGTATCATTGGTGCTTTTGTAGGCGGTAGCTTGTACACCTTCTTGACGACAGGAGCACTGGCGCTCACTGCCCCAGGTCTGAGCATTCCTGGCGTATTTATTGCCGTTCTAGGTGCAATCATTGCTCTTTGGATCTACTATGCGATCGGTCGTCGTAGCGCTGTCTAAGCACAGGAAATCATTAAAGCCAGCCCCCAGGCTTACCTCTAAACGTCTAGACTTTCAAAAGCCTCTGCCATTGCAGGGGCTTTTGTCATGTGAGGCACTACGGAGCTGAGCACAAGTATGTTTTGAAAGTCTTGCAAAGCTATGGGTTTAACGCCTTGGCTAATCGGCTGATGCCAACTTGAATCTCTGCCTCATCTAACTCGCTGTATCCAAAAATAAACTCACACCGCCTATCTATAGAATTTGCATTAGAAGAGTTTGGGTTAGAGTCTAGATCAGCGTTTGGCTCGTGCCAGTTGGAAGGAAGATAGCAAGGATGAGCCGACATGAGTCCGATACCCACCTGGGCTGCTCGCTCCATGATTTCCTTAGCGTCTAAGTTGAGGTTCATTCTCACCATAATATGAAGCCCTGCTTTTTCTCCCAGTACAACCATGCGATCGCCAAAGTGCTGCTTTAAACTTTGCACAAGCACCTGGCGGCGATGGTCATAGTGCGATCGCATTTTGCGAATATGGCTTTCTAGGTGGCCGTCTGCAATGAACTCAGCCAGAACCTGCTGCTCTAGGGTGGGGAGTTGGCGATCGCTCAACCATTTCATTTGCGTGAACGGCAAGACTAAATTGGAAGGCACAATTAGATAGCCGATGCGTAGGGAAGGAAACAGAACTTTGGAAAAAGTGCTGATGTAAATGACGCTATGGTTGCGGTCTAATCCTTGCAAAGCCGGAATCGGGCGATCGCCATAACGGTATTCACTGTCGTAATCATCTTCCAAAATTAAGGCATGGTTTTGCTGTGCCCACGCCAGCAGTTCTAGCCGACGCGGCAAGGACAGTGTCGATCCTGTCGGAAACTGATGCGAAGGCGTGACATAGACCAGGCGAATCTTCTGAATTTGGGCTTTCTCTGCGCCCTCATGGATTAGCTGATCCACCTGTAATCCAGATTCATCGACAGGAACGGGGTATAGGCTTGCCCCATAGCTGAGGAAGACCCGTCGGGCGCTCAGGTAGCCCGGATCTTCTACCGCAATGACTTCCCCAGGATCAATCAATAGCCGCATTACCAGATCGAGGGCTTGCTGGGTGCCATTGGTGAGGATAATTTGTTCGGGGTGGCACTGTACGGCTCTGGCTCGTGCTACATAACGGGCGATCGCCTCTCGCAAAGGGTAGTATCCGCGAAAATCGCTGGCATAGTCCAGCCAGTTTGGGGTTGCAGTGCAGTGGCGCGACAGCAACTTGCGCCATAAATTGAGGGGAAAGTCTTTGAGGGCAGGTCGTCCGTAGCGAAAGCTGATGGTGGCTTTAGGTTCGGCAGGCAGCGAAAAGGGAATCTCTGTTAGCCGTCTGCCCTGCTGCGAGAACTGAATGGGCAAAGCGGCCTGCTGAGTACTGGGTTCGACCTGCTGAGAGCAGAGTAAATCATCAGGCAGTTGGGCACAAACATAGGTGCCAGATCCCACAATTGTTTCTAAATATCCTTCGCTCAAGAGCTGTTCATAGCTTTGAGTCACCGTTGTGCGAGAAATGCTGAGGGATTGAGCCAGCGATCGCGTTGAGGGAATCCGCTGGCTTGGCAGCAGTCGCCCGGTCAAAATGGCCTGTCGCAGCTCTGCATAGAGCTGAGCATGAAGCGGCTGGGGCAGGTGGCTATCAAGCGCGATCGGTAAGTCCATCTATCCGCTAAACGCCTTTGAGTTAAAAGGGGTTGAAAGTGGCCTTGTACAAAAGTGGCCTTGTACAAAGGCATGAAATTGGCTCTTGTGGGAGTCCACTTGATTGTTTAGGCTAACCTTAGCAGAATTGAAGCGATCTAGATATGCCTACCCAACAAGCCATTCAGATTAGGGCTGCAACTCTTCCAGAGGATGTCCTAATCGCTGAACACTTTTACCAGATGTGGCTCGATAATGACGTTTCCCCGGAGGCAATGGTAAGCCATTGGCAAGAAATCGTATTGCAGTTTATCAAACAGGCTCGTCAAGAACTGGGTTATCAAGCTTTTGTGGCGCAGGTAAACGATCGCCCAGTCGGTTCGGTCGGGTGCCAACGATTTGCCGGACTATATCCCAATCTCATGGCGACAACGGAGCGCTGTGACGGCTATATCTGGGGTGTCTATGTAGAGCCAGCCTATCGCCACCAAGGCATTGCAACGCAATTGACTAAACGCGCAAACGCTTACCTTAAGGCGATCGGCTGCACCCATGCTGTCCTCAATGCTTCTCCGTCAGGCCAACCGCTCTACGCCCAATTGGGATTTACGGCAGGAAACTTGATGCGGCTTGATTTGCGCTGATCGACTCAGCTTTATCCTGTTTCAATAGCTACCACTCAAAATCTCCTCGGTTTCATCACCCAGGCCATCCTCAAGCCATTCTCTGATTAAAGTAAGCATTAAAGTAAGCACCATGAGTTCATTAGAAGCTGAAATCGATCCGACCTTACCCGTCACCCAACGCAGCCAAATCAAACGCTTGCCGCAACGAGGAGAGTACGATCGCGCTACCATTCACCAAATTCTGGATGAGGGTTTGGTCTGCCATGTGGGGTTTGCCGTAGACGCTCAGCCATTTGTGATTCCGACGGCCTATGGCAGAGTGGGCGATCGCCTCTACATTCATGGCTCTCCGGCCAGCCGGATGCTGCGAACCCTTAAAGAATCTGTTGAGGTCTGTGTCACAGTCACGCTTTTAGATGGACTGGTGCTGGCGCGATCGGCGTTTCATCACTCTATGAACTACCGCTCTGTCGTCGTTTTTGGTGCAGCGACGATCGTTCAAGATGCAGCCGAAAAATTAGCGGCGCTGAAAGCCTTCACTGAGCATGTGGTTCCGGGGAGTTGGTCAACAGTGCGCCTACCCACGCCGCAAGAGGTGGCAGGAACGCTGGTGCTTTCTTTGCCCTTGACGGAAGCCTCCGCCAAAATCCGTACCGGAGCACCCGTCGATGATGAGGCGGACTATGCTTTACCCATCTGGGCGGGAGAACTGCCGCTGCGATTGGTGGCCTCTGCTCCGGTGCCCGATCCACGCTTGTCACCTGAGATTGAGCCACCTCCCTATGTGCAGCACTACACGCGTAATTTTCAACAGGGTGGCTAATTCTAGCCATATCTCTCTAACCGCTTGCAAAAATCCAATTTTACAGAGTTCCATTTAATGAGTATTCAACCTGGCGATCGATCTGCTGAGGCTCCTAAGAGCCTTGATCCCGAAACTCTAGGACTCGCCTATGGATTTTTGGGTGTCCTGGTTTTTAGTCTCACGCTTCCAGCTACGCGGCTTGCGGTCGCTGAGTTAAATTCAACGTTCGTGGGACTGGGACGAGCGATCGTCGCTTCTATGCTGGCAGCGCTGCTGTTGAAAATTACGCGGCAGCCTTTACCCGCTCAGCGACATTTGCCCAGTTTGGCCATCGTGGCGGCTGGAGTCATCGTGGGATTTCCGCTGCTGTCCGCTTGGGCAATGCGATCGCTACCTGCCTCTCATGGGGCGATTGTCCTGGGAATTTTGCCTTTGGCTACGGCATTAGCAGGGGCATTTAGAGCAGGCGATCGCCCCTCCGCTGCGTTTTGGCTTTGTAGTAGCTTGGGCAGTGCGATCGTAGTCGGCTTCACGATCCTCTCTGGAGGTGGGGTGGTTCACCTTGCGGATTTGGCGCTGCTGGGGGCAGTTGCGGCTGCGGCTCTGGGATATGCCGAAGGCGGGCGGCTCTCACGGGAACTGGGAGGATGGCAGGTAATTTGCTGGGCGCTGGTCTTGTCGGCTCCAGTCTTGGCTGTGCCTGTGGCGATTGTTGTGTCTCAGCAGGGATTGCACGCTTCTGGGTCAGCTTGGTTAGGGTTTGGCTATGTTAGCCTGTTTAGCATGTTTCTAGGATTTTTTGCTTGGTATCACGGATTGGCGATCGGGGGAGTTGCCCGCGTTAGCCAGATGCAGCTTTTACAGCCTTTCCTCACCATTTTTGCTTCTGCGCTATTTCTTCATGAGCGCATTACAGGACTCACCATTGTCACAGCACTAGCGGTTGTTGGAGTTGTTGCCTTAGGCAAGAAGGCTCCTATTGCCCGCGTCCATTAATGAATTCACTCATGAATTCACGAGCTAGTGTTGCTAAATTCCGGTAGGTCATACTCTAAGAATGTCCAACGATAGGCTTAAAATCACCCTTTCCGCATTCTCTATCCACTCATTAATTAAATCGATCGCTTGTGGTGGACAGTGTTCATGAACAGGAATTTTTAGATAACTTCGGATAAAATCTTGTCCTAGATGTTCGTGCATCTATATCCAAAAGCTGGATAAAAGTAGGATACGGATATGCTGTTAGAAGTGGTGGAGGTCGTGCGGAAGAAGAAATAGCTTTGCTGATCGCAATGGTTTGGTGACAAGGGATGAACCTGACTAGACAGGGGTAATTACTTTCATTGAATCCCAGGTAGAATGGAAGCCTAGCATCAGATTTAGCAGAGCTAGAAGTAAGCCCAAAATGGTAAAAGTATCCTCTAAAGCGTTAGCGGAGTTTCTAGAACTGTCAGAAACAAAACCTGCGGCTGAATACCTTGATAGTCAACTTGTCCAGTTAAAACTGACAATTAAAGATTTGTTTGCTGGGTTGCAAGCGTAGATATGATGAAAACCTTCCCGATCGATTTCCTCTGGGGAGCCGCCACCGCCTCCTATCAAGTTGAGGGCGCCTATCAGCAGGATGGCAAAGGGCTATCCATCTGGGATGTCTACTCTCATTTACCCGGCACCACCTACCAGGGCACTAATGGAGATATCGCGGCAGATCATTACAACCGATACCCAGAAGATGTTCGGTTAATGGCCGAGCTAGGCATGCGCTCTTACCGATTTTCGATCGCCTGGACAAGGATTTTTCCCAACGGCAGCGGAGAGATTAATCCTAAAGGAATTGCATTTTACAGCCGCTTAATCGACGAATTACTGAAATATCAGATTGTTCCCTTTGCAACGCTTTACCACTGGGACTTGCCCCAGGCTTTGCAAGACATCGGCGGTTGGGAAAATCGCGCCGTTGCCGATGCCTTTGCCCTCTACGCCAAAACCTGTTTTGAGCAGTTTGGCGATCGCGTTCAATACTGGATTACCTTCAATGAAGTGATTAATTTCATCATGCTCGGCTATCGGGATGGGCTGCACCCGCCCGGAGTTAAGGATGAACGCAGAGCCGTTGAAGTGAGCCATATTGTCAATGTTGCCCATGCCAAGGCGGTAAGTGAATATAGGCAATTAGTGGATGAGAAAAAAATTCTGGCGGGCAAGATTGGCGTTGCTCATGTCCTGTTACCCGGATTTGCCATCAGCGATCGCGCCGAAGACATCCAAGCCTGCGAAAACTACGAAGAGATGGATCATCATTGGTTTTATGACCCTGTTCTGCGGGGAGAATATCCGCCGCTCATGTGGGAGTACTACCAAAATAAATGGGGCGCTCCGACGGTTCTAGAGGGCGATCTGGCGCTGTTGAAGCAGGCGAAAAGTGACTTTATTGGCGTGAACTACTACCAGAGTACGTTTCTGGCGCACAATCCGATCGATGGAGTGGGCGCTGCTACGGTAAACACAACAGGTGAAAAGGGCAGCCAAAAAGAAAGTGGTATTCCTGGACTGTTTAAGCGGGTGATCAATCCCAACATTGAGTACACCGACTGGGACTGGGCTATCTATCCTGAAGGACTCTATGAAGGTCTAAAGCGGATTCAGCAAAGGTACGGCAACATTCCCATCGTGATGACTGAAAATGGAATGGGCGCTAAAGATTCGATCGCTGCAAATGGAGACGTTTTAGACTATCCTCGGATTGAGTATCTGAAACAGCATATTCTTGCCTGCAAACGGGCGATCGCTGAGGGCATTCCTCTGTTTGGCTACTTTGCTTGGTCGTATATTGACCTGTTGAGCTGGTTAAATGGCTATCAAAAACAGTATGGCTTTGTCTATGTCGATCGAGAAAAGGCATTAGAGCGACGCAAAAAACAAAGCTATTTTTGGTATCAAAAAGTGATTCAAAGCAATGGAGAAGTCCTGTAGGGTGAATCATGAGCGATTGGATTCAAGTCAGAGGTCTTGTCCAGCAAGGGTATGGGGTAGCTTCGGGTAAAGCTGGAAATCCTCGATTCCCTCACGGCACGCTTGCCATGCAAAAAGCCTTTTTTCGTGAGCAAGGACTGAATCTAGAGGAATACTTTCTGGGCACCCTCAATCTTTCGATCGCGCCCTATCGGTATGAAGTTAGAAAGGCAAAATATACGTTTAGAAACGTCAAATGGTCAGTCAATGATCCTGCCGAAGACTTCTCATTTTTTGATTGCCAAATTCTGACCCCTACCCATAAAAGATTAAGCGGCTTAATTTACTATCCCCATCCCGAAACCAAACCAGAGCATTTTCAAGCGCCTGATGTGCTTGAAATTATCACGTCATTCATCAGCGACTTAAAGTATGGAGATGCATTGACTCTTGAAGTCGATCGCCAACAAATGGATATTGCTCCATGCAATGAGGTTAGGACTTAAACCAAGGCGGGTTCTGGAAGTGCGCCTTTCATTCTGCCAAAATAATCCAGCAGGTTTTCTAACTGCTGATCGGCTTTCAGCGCTCCCAATCCACGCACCGTCACCTTTCCAGGCGTGTAGACAAAGCGAGACTTGAGATGCTCCGGCAGGTTTTCCTTCAGCAGATTCCAGGCTGGCTCCTCCATTGGGGTTTCCAGGAAGACATGCTGTTTGCCTTCTGGCTTGATGCGGCTAAAGCCCAGAGATTTAGCAACTTGCTTCAGCTCAATCACGCGCAACAATTGCTGTGCAGCTGAAGGAATGGCACCATAGCGATCGCTCCAATCTGCGGCAATTTGCGTTAGCTCTTTTTTGGACTGTGCCGAGGCCACCGCTCGGTAAGCGCTCATCTTTTGGTCGAGATCGGGAATGTAATCGGCTGGAATAAAAGCCGTCAAACTCAGATCAATTTGCGTGTCATCCACTTGAGGGATTTCCTGTCCACGGATTTCCTTAATCGCGTCCTCCAGCATCTCCATGTAGAGATCAAAGCCGATCGCGTCCATTTGCCCCGACTGTTCTGCCCCCAGCAAATTTCCGACTCCACGAATTTCCATATCTCGTACTGCCAACTGGTATCCCGAACCGAGCTGGGCAAATTCTTGAATCGCTCTTAGCCTTTGTCTTGCCGTTTCCGTGAGCTGACTCTGACGCGGATAAAACAGCCAGGCATGCGCCTGAATGCCAGCACGCCCTACCCGACCCCGCAATTGGTAGAGCTGCGACAAGCCAAATTTCTGGGCATCTTCCACCAAAATCGTGTTGACGCGCGGAATATCTAACCCCGACTCAATAATGGTGGTACAGACCAGCACCTCTGCATCGCCGTTGCTAAAGGTCAGCATCGTCGATTCCAGTTCGCCTTCCTGCATCTGTCCGTGGGCGATCGCAATTCTGGCCGAGGGCACCATTTCTCGAATGCGGGCGGCCACTTCCTCGATGCCTTCTACACGCGGCACCACGTAGAAAATTTGTCCGCCCCGGTCTAGCTCTTGCCGCACTGCTGTCCGCATCACTTCTAGATCGTAAGGCGACAGGTGGGTTTTGATAGCGCGACGCGAAGGGGGCGGCGTGCTAATCAGGCTCATTTCTCGCACCCCCGACAGCGCCATATACAGCGTCCGAGGAATGGGGGTAGCGCTCAACGTCAGCACATCCACCTGCGTCCGCAAAGACTTGATCTTTTCTTTCTGGTTGACGCCAAACCGCTGCTCTTCATCCACCACCAGCAAGCCCAAGTCTTTGAACTGCACCCCTTTCCCCAAAAGCTGGTGGGTGCCCACCACCACATCTAGCTCTCCGGTGGCGAGGCGCTGCTGAATGTCTTTGCGTTCTTCAGCCGTGCGGAAGCGATTGAGCAAGCCCACCTGGATTGGGTAGGGGGCAAACCGCTCCTTCAGGGTGTGATAGTGCTGCTGCGTCAAGATTGTGGTGGGAGCCAGCAGCGCCACCTGTTTGCCTGCCGTGATCGCCTTGAAAATAGCGCGAATCGCCACCTCCGTTTTGCCAAAGCCAACATCGCCACAGACCAGCCGATCCATTGGGCGCAGGTCTTCCATGTCGCGCTTCACATCCTGCACTGCCTTGAGCTGATCGGGCGTAGGCTGATAGGGAAAAGAGTCCTCTAGCTCCTCCTGCCAAGGGGTATCTTGCGGATAGGCAAATCCCTGCTGTTGGGCACGTTGAGCATAGAGTTGCAGCAAGTCCACCGCCACTTTTTTGACAGCCTTACGCACCTTACTCTTGGTTTTTTCCCAAGCCTTGCTCGACATGCGGTTGAGTTCAGGAACGCGATCGCCCACTCCCCGAAACCGCGATAGCGCCCCCACCTGATCTGCCGCAACCCGCAATAGCCCGTCAGCATATTGCAGCACCAGGTACTCACGGGTTTCGTTGTTAATTGTCAGGCTTTCCAGCTTCAGAAACTTGCCTACCCCGTGGCTTTTATGCACCACATAGTCACCGAGCTGCAGCTTGTTAGGATCAACCTGCTTAGAGGTCGCCTGTCGCCGCTTGCGGACATAGGTGGGCGTCGCTAGGGTGTGCTGCCCAAAAAACTCGCGGTCTGTAACCACCACTAGCCGAAAGGTCGGCAGAATGAAGCCCTCTAGCTCTGCCAAACCCGAATACTTAACTGCGGTCGGTATCCGTTGTGATTGCAGCTTGTCGATCGCCAAATAATCGCGGGGGTTGGGCACAAACTGCGCCGGACAGTCATGCTCCTGCAACAGAGAAACCGATCGGGAAGGCTGTGCCGATATTAGCCACACCCCAAAGCTGCGATCGCGCTCCTGCCGCAAAATCTCTGCTAGCTTGCCAAATTGGTGCGGCGTAGAGGGTACTGGACGGCTAGATAAATTCAGCCCCACGCCTTCTTCTGCCAGTTCCGAAAGCAAGAGGCGATCGAACCGATCAACCTGCTCTAAAGATTCGACAAAGCGGCGATGTATCTGGGGTAAGCGTTGCGCCGCCAGCTCTTGCCACTGCTCCTCGGCATGTTCAAACCAGCGATCACCATGTCCTCGGCATTGCTCCGGTTCATCGATCGCCACCAGCATGTTGGCAGGTAGGTAATCCAGCAGCGAGGCGGGCTGCTCAAAGGCAACGCCAAGAAATCGCCGCATGCCCTCTAGCATCTGTCCGGCTTGCAGTCGCTCTAGCTCTTCGGCAGAAAGCACAGCCGCCAGGTCTTTCGGCGCTGCCTCCCGCAACTGTTCTAGAATCATGGGGCTAAAGTTGGTCGTAGTCAGCACGAGCCGCTGCGTACTGTCGAGCGATCGCTGCGTCGCCGGATCAAACTCCCGAATTCGGTCTAGCTCATCTCCCAGCAGCTCCAACCGGACAGGCAGTTCAGAAGCCACCGGATACACATCAATAATGTCGCCTCGGCGACTCCACTGCCCTTCTATTTCCACCAAGGCTACGCGCTCATAGCCCAAATTGGTCAGCTGATGGCTCAGGGCTTCTAGGTCAATTTCGATACCCTGATTCAGGGTGACGCAGTAGCGGCGAAAGACCTCTACGGGGGGTAGATGGGTTTGCAGAGCGCGATCGGTCGTCACGATCGCCATGCCCTTGCCATCCGCAACGCCTTCACTTTGAAGATCGGCAAGCACCTGCAACTGTCCCCAGGTCATCTCCGACTCTGGATCAAACGGCTCATAGGGCGAGGCTTCTGAAGTCGGATAAAAATGGACGGTCTGCCAGCCCATCGCTTCAATCTGAGCGGCCCAGCGTCCTGCCTCTTCTAGGGTGGCAGTCACCACCAGCAAGGATCGCTGCTGCGCCTGCGCCAGTGCCGAAGCGACTAGACCTTTGGGCAAACGGGCAATGCCGTTGAGCGTCAGCACATGCTGCTGGCTAAGTTTGGTCAAGAGTTCTGAAGTGAGAGGCGATCGCCCTAGTGCCCGAGTAATTGAAGAGAGAGCCATATGCGCCAAAGACGAAAAGCCTAGAACAGAGCTTAGAAATGGAAATCTGCCAGTTAAATCTGTCAGTTAAAAGACAGGCAGGTAAAGGGAAGATGATACCTCAAATTGATCCCTCTTGCTCCATTCTAGAAAGTTAGAGCGCAGGTTGGGTTTTAGAGGTGTTATGGATTGGCTTAAAGGGGCTAATCCTGCTCTTTAGCAGGAAATTCTTTGTCAGAAAACTCCTGCCGTACTGAAGGAGAAGGGGCAAAAGCTGGGCAGTAGCCATCAGGCGTGACCCTAAACCCAAACAGAGGCGAGACTTGGTTCCAGCAGCGCTGTCCTCGACAATGTAAGCAGTTATCGCAGCACTCGGTCTGCACATCGGGCGCTGTTTCACTCTGCTGCAACAGCTCACGGGGGGTCAGCCCACGCAGCACCAACTCTTCGCCCTGCCAACGAGCTTCCACCAGCCCTGTATCGGCAAAGTGCTGCCAGCGCGGATCGCTAACCACAGTGCTCGGTAAAGTAATGCTCACCGCCGTATTAAATTCGTTTAGCTCACCTTCGTAGTGGGTTTCGGGTGCGGCAGGCTGCAAGAAAGTTTCACCGATCGGTAGCTCAACGCGGGTTCCGGCTGCGGGCATATGTAGGTGATAGCGATTTCGCAGCTCTTCGAGGCTTGTCAGGTCGCTGAGGTAGGCCGGAGAACCATGCACGAATATCACATGCTGGGGACGCAAATTGTGAATTAGCTGTGTGGTGCTAGAACCGTCGCAGTGGTCGCCCAATAAATAAGTTTCCAGCATCAACTGTCCGGTCTGAAGCTGCGCCTGAAGCGGCAAAGAATCCGTTAGTTTCCGGGCGATCGCCGCCTCGATCGAGCCAATGCGT
This sequence comes from Oscillatoriophycideae cyanobacterium NC_groundwater_1537_Pr4_S-0.65um_50_18, assembly GCA_016208305.1. Classification (GTDB taxonomy): domain Bacteria; phylum Cyanobacteriota; class Cyanobacteriia; order Elainellales; family Elainellaceae; genus Drouetiella. Next base: position 24,758 of record JACQYI010000009.1, read on the forward strand.
CCGGGCTGCTGCGGCACCAGCATCAGCCAAGGCTGAGTTGCAGATTGAAAGTACTGGCTGAGGTCAACACTTTTGTCAGTCAAAACAATGCAGGGCGACTGCTCTAGCAAAGCCTGCTTTTCTGCGGGGCTGATCCCCACTGGAAACTGCCGCACTCTAGGTCGAATCCGCTCATCCCAAAACAAGGGCTGATGGCGAGCAAAGTTTTGTACAGTAGTCGGAAAGTGGCTCAGCATATCCAGGTAGGCGTTGCAGCCGATCGCCACACTGCCATCTACCCAAATATTCAGATCGCGCCCGGTAAAGTGATGGTGGCTCCGCAGCAGCATAAGCAGCTCTTGCCCCAGCCCCAACGCAGGAGTGGGCAGCAGCACAGACTGGCGATCGCTAACGGCGCGGTGAATGCGATCGGCCAACTGGTTTTCCTGCTGTCGGCGGTGAGGAAACCGCGCGGTGCCATAGCTGCCTTCAACAATCAGCACATCCGGCTTGATGCCGCGCAAATCTTCTAGCGGCAACCCATCTACCAAGCGCGAATTTGACAGCAAAAAGTCCCCGGTGTAGAACACCTTGTAGGAGCGCTGCTCGGTGGTGTAGGTCAACAGCAAAGCGGCTGCCCCCGGCAGATGCCCTGAGGGAAATAGCTCAGCGCTTAGACCCTCCCGAAACTCTACAGGCGTCCGCCAAGGAAGCGCCTGACAGGCTACGGCCTTGCTGCGATCGAGAGAGAGCAGATGAGTCGTCACTTCGCTGGCGTAGATGGGCAACTGTGGAAACGCCTTGCGCAAGGCTGACAGCCCCCTGGCATGGTCAGAATGCGCATGAGTACAAAGCACCAGATCGGCGGGCGGAGACAGCTCATGTCCTGCAACTAGAGGCTGAATGTTGCTCAGTCCACAATCCAGCAAGATGCGGTGAGGCCCCATCTGCATCAGCAGGCAGACGCCTTCGTTAGCATGACCTACCCCTAAAGGCAAGCATTCCAGGAGTTCCATGACTTGCCCTAGTGAGCAGAGCCATTTCCATGATAGTTATCCGTATCGTAGAAGCCGTTGCGAGTGCCAAAGAAAAGGCAGGCGATCATAAAGATAGGGGTAAGACCCAACAAAATTAGCTTGACATCCATAGACTTTTAACACCTCTGTTATTCAAATTAGGGCTGGCTTAATCTTAGACTCAAGCGCCTATCTGGGAATCCATACTGTGCAGGATGGAGCAAATATTAAAGTTGATCTTTTCTCACCCTACTACGAAATAGGTTTACCCAGAGACTCTCAATATGCCACTTATGCCGCTCATGTCTCAGGTAAATTATCAGGGGGAAACAGGATGAATGGCTGAACTGCACCCCAATTCTTTAGAAACCTAAGGCTTTGTAGACGTAGCCGCTTTGGGCTTATAGCGATTTTTGGATGAGTAAACTTGGGTGGGGGAGTCGGGGAGTCGGGGAGAGTGAGGGAGCGTGGGAGAGGAAATGGTGTAGATGTGGCTTTGAGAAAAAAGGTTAGCGATCGCAAATTAATTGACCTGTGATGGTTTTCTGGACGTGCTATGCAGAGTGCGGCACGTTCAGGAAATGATTGGATTTTGTTTAATCTGTGCTCCTTCAAGGGTTCGGTTAGAGCCTTCGGCTAGGAAATATTACGTCTAATCAATCAGGTGATGATCCATCGCAAAGCGAACTAGCTCTGCCCGATTGCTGGTTTCTGTCTTGCGTAGCAAGCTACTGACGTATTTCTCTACTGTGCGAGAACTGAGGTGCAGCCGATCGCCAATCTGAGCATTCGACAGTCCGGCTGCCAGCAGAGTCAGAGCCTCTTGCTCTCGCTGCGTCAAGTCTATCGGCGGTAGGGTAGAGGCTTTAGGAGCCTGTGATGTCTTCTCGTCATCAGACGCAACACCGCCAAGGTGAGAGGGTGGAGAAGGCAGGTGCGATCGCCATTCGGTTTGAATGAGCTGCGATCGCTCTAGCAAATTCCGAATCACTGCACCCAACTCCTCTAGCTCAAAGGGTTTAGGCAAGTAGAGATCGCATCCGAGCTGATAGCCTCGAATCCGCTCATCTACGCTAGTACGTGCCGTCAAAAAAATTACGGGGAGCAGCCGAAATGCAGGCTGGTGACGCACCTGACGCATCAGCTCATAGCCATCCATCCCAGGCATGGTCACATCTGTAACGATCAGATGAGGCTGGTATCGCTCAACCATCTCTAGTGCCTTGCGACCGTCTTCAGCCATCACTACCCAATATCCAGAAAACTCTAGATAATCGCTAATGGCTAGCCGAGTCCCTACATCGTCGTCAGCGACAAGAATGGTTAAAGGCATGAGATATAGGAATAGAACAGCTTGTTCACCCTCACGGAGCTTAGAGATGGGTCGCAGCACATAGGTCGTTACGGTAATGTTCCAAACTTGCTGCTTATCTTTTTGGCCTATTTTTTGAAAGACGCTCAGAACCAACGCTGCAAAAAATAAACCCCAGAAATAACTCTGATATTAAAAGCAGTATCTAATAGAGTGCCTGAAGACAAAGTGTTTAGGTGCCCCTGATGGTGGATTATGGGCTAGAAACCCATAATTTGTGCCTTGTGAGCCTTCGCCTTCATATTGATTCTTGCTCTCTGTCGTTCTGATCTCTGTTGATCGCCTTATTCTTACTACTTTTAGCCTAAGCCAAGACCAAGTAAATTGTGGCACTACTGACCTAAGGGCTGAATCTTTTCTCCCTCAGATTCAGTCATATCTATCAGTAAAACCTAATGGCTTAGCTATGGAGGAGCTTCAGCGCAAACAGGGAGCAATTTGAAACTACTAAAGAGCTACACCAAACCCATCTGGAAATCAATGGACAGGCAAGAAACTGACACATTTAAGCCAATAATCATTATTACTAACCCAGAGAATGAGCCTGTGTTAACTAATGTAATTAATTGAACAAAAATTTAAAATTCTTTATAATACTGCCTCCATGATACTATCTGTGTGGCTTTTGACTATCTGCATTTAGATTCTAAGGTTCCTTGTTCATTTGATTTGCGTGGTGTAGGAGACAGCAGGAGTGCAAAATAACTTATCTGTTGGGCAAACAACAGGACATCGCCATTCCATAGAGCCAATTCGTATTGGCGTCATTGGTGTGGGCAACATGGGGCAGCATCATACTCGCGTTCTCAGTCTACTGAAGGATGTTGAACTGGTGGGGGTTTCAGACATCAATGTCGAGCGGGGCATAGACACCGCCAGTAAGTATCGCGTCCGGTTTTTTGAAGATTACCGTGATTTGCTAGGGCATGTGGATGCTGTCTGTGTGGCAGTGCCCACCCGCCTCCACCATAACGTCGGACTCACCTGCCTCCAGGCTGGAGTGCATGTGCTGATCGAAAAACCGATCGCTGCCAGTATTGCCGAAGCCGAGTCGTTGGTTAACGCTGCTGCCGAGTCTCACTGTATTCTCCAAGTCGGGCACATTGAGCGGTTCAATCCTGCCTTTCAAGAGCTAAACAAAGTCTTGAAAACTGAAGAAATTTTGGCTCTAGAAGCGCATCGCATGAGTCCATACTCCGATCGCGCCAATGATGTCTCGGTGGTTTTGGATCTGATGATCCACGATATCGACCTCATGCTAGAGATTGCTGGATCGCCCGTGGTCAAACTCACGGCTAGCGGTAGCCGAGCGGCCAACTCTGGATATCTAGATTACGTGACGGCTACTTTGGGGTTTGCCAGCGGCATTGTGGCTACTTTGACCGCTAGCAAAGTGACTCACCGCAAAATTCGCCGGATTTCTGCCCACTGCAAAAACTCCCTGACAGAGGCCAATTTTCTCAATAATGAAATTCTGATCCATCGCCAAACTACAGCCAACTACCGGACTGATTACGGTCAAGTGCTTTATCGGCAGGATGGCTTAATCGAGAAAGTCTACACGAGCAATATTGAACCTTTGCACGCAGAGCTAGAGCACTTTGTTAACTGTGTCCGAGGAGGAAATCAGCCTTCTGTCGGGGGAGAGCAGGCTTTGAAAGCGCTGCGGCTGGCTAGCTTGATTGAGCAGATGGCGCTGGATGGACAAGTCTGGCAGTCTACAGAGACTGAGATTCTTCATCCTGGCACGCCTTCTAATGGGCCAAAGATTGCAGTGTAGGTCAAAACGATCCAGACTTGCCGTAATACAGCTATGGATTTTGTGGAGCGGCATATCTGAACCAAAACACAGGTTTTGCTAAAATCAAATACAGCAAAATTTCCCTGAAAGTCTCATTTTGCAAGGCTTTTAGGGAAATTTTGATTGGATCATTGAGTCGAGTCAAGAATGTAGCTTTTTATCCAGAAACCCTGCCATCCCAATCGGGACATTGGGGTAGTTCTGAACTAGGGCAGTTTAGAACCAACGAATTTGCGTCAGCTCTGAATCAGTCGAGCGCTAATAAAGCCGACTTAACACGTAGTCAGCGAGTTCAATCAAAGCCTCACGGGGCTGCGAAGGGGCTAATTCGGCTAAGTTTGCGATGGCTTGCTGAGCATGATAGGCGGCCAGCTCGCGAGAGCGATCGATCCCCTGGCTGTTTTTCACAAGACCGATCGCCTGATCGAGATCTTCATCTTGGGCAAATTCTCTCTCGATTAGCGTTTCTAGATAAGGCTTTTCTTCCAGCGCATACAGCACCGGAGCGGTCAAGTTACCACTCTTCAGATCTGAGGCCGCAGGTTTTCCCAAAGCATCGCTAGAACCCGTAAAGTCCAGAATATCATCGACGATTTGGAAAGCAAGCCCAATGTGGCGGCCATAGCTATATAGACAGGTCGCCATTTCAGGAGAAACGCCGCTCAAAATACCTGCCGCCTTTGAGCTGTTGGCAATCAAAGAAGCTGTTTTGTTATAGCTTTTGTCTAAGTAAGCCTCAATCGATAAGCGCGTGTCAAATCGATTCAACCCCTGCTGAATCTCGCCTTCTGCCAGATTCATGATCACTTCAGACAGTAGCTTTACGACTGTCAAGTTATCCAGATTAGCGAGATACCAAGAAGACTGTGCAAACAAGAAGTCTCCAGCCAGTACAGCAATTCGGTTGCCAAAGTTGCTATGAACGGTCGGAACGCCTCGACGTAGCTCTGAGTCATCAATCACATCATCATGCACCAGGCTAGCGGTGTGAATCATCTCAGTGATTTCGGCCAGCCGACGATGCTTGGGTGTGATGTCTTGATCAGGCATGGTGGCTCGGGAGATCAGCAGGACGATCGCTGGTCTCAGCCGCTTTCCTCCTGCCCCAAAAAGGTGTTCTGCTGCGGCATAGAGAATAGGATGTCGAGCACCCACCAACTGTTTCAGATTCTCGGCAAGGAGATGTAAATCTGCTTCAACCGGGGAGAAAAGGGAGATGGCTGAGGTCATGGATAGGCTGACTCTGGCTCTAAGTTTACGAAATTTTACATTATCTTACACTTATTCTAAGCTAACGCCTCCGCATCTGCCGTCGGCAAGTTTTTATTCCTTGAAAAATACTGGCTGGATATTTCACTGGATAGATTATGGAAGCATGGTGTTCGGGTGATAATTTTAGGAGAAGTTTCTTAGAGAAACTTGCTAATTCTTTTACTGATCTCTCTCAGAAAGTTGGGAAGACTGTGTTAGCCTAGTGTATAAGGATTTCAAAATTTCATAAAGCCAAGCAAAGGCTTATGTCTCTGACGTGAGAGCCAGACTTTCAGCATATATTTCGAGCGATTGCTTGAAATTCAGAGCATCTTAGCAAAGCGCCTCCCCCACAGCAGCTCGGTAGAGTTCCTGTAGGTGCGCTACATAGGTGCCTAGAACTGTCTGCTTCGAGGGGGCTGCAAGCGTGAGCTGGCAAGCTGCTTTTTGCTTTTGGCTAGTTTTGAGTCACCCCATTAGAGGTTGGCTCAAAGTGTTGCTAGTGGCTTCGCATTTTTGCGAGTTTTGATACTCTTAATGTTCTTCTATATCTAATCCTCTATGCTGCCCCATGACTTACGATTCTGTTCCTATGATTATTCCGATTTTGGCTACGGGCTATGTTCTCGCCGTGTACATCTTGCTTAGACTGGCTGAGCGTTCTGGGGCTTAACTGTTTGGGTTGTTGCAGGGTTTGATAGGAAGGCGATCGCCCCTCATCTAACCGCTGTGATCCTGAACTCATGTAAGACCGTTACATCACTGAATTATGCGAGACATGAAGTTAGAAAAATAAGCGCCACCCTTTGGGTGGCGCTTATTTTTCTAGACCTGTAGCTAAAGCTAGTTTTTCAAAAGCCTCGCGGAGCAGAGTCTCTGAAAAATGATCTGTACTCAGGGCCATTAAAACTTGCTATTCCTCGCAGCAGGCTACTCAGCCAGCTCAAGCGATCGAAACTCATGCGCCACGGCTGCAATATCGACCCGTTCGACTAGCGGCGTACAGCCGAGCCACTGGACAGAGAGACGGGCAAACGTCTCTGGACAGCCGCTGACATAAAACTGGGTGGGCAGAGCAACGCGAGCATTTCGCAACCCCAGCAGCTCTAGCTCCTGAGCGGCTGCCCCAATGACATGGATAGCTGGGTCAACCAAGCAGACCGATCGCGGCAAGAGCGACCTTAAGACCGGAGCTAAATGGGGGTAGTGGGTGCAGCCGTAAATCAGCGTGTCAATTTGCTGCTCAATCAGCGGTGCCAGATACTCTTGAGCGACCTGGCGCGTATAAGGATCATGAATGCGATTGTGCTCAATGAGCGGAACAAATTCTGGACAGCCTACTTGCCACACCTGAGCCTGAGGCTCAATCTCACAAATCGCCTTGCGATAGGCATTGCTGGAGGCGGTGGCTGCTGTGGCAATGACTCCAATTCTTCTGCCCTTTTGCACAGCGGCACGGGCACCCGGCAGAATCACTCCCAAAATAGGAATGTCAAATTCAGAGCGCACAGCCTCTAACGCCAGAGCAGAGCTGGTATTGCAGGCCATAATCACCATCTTCACGCCTTGCTGAGTCATCCAGAACAGAATTTCTCGCACGTACTGAAGAATTTCGGCAGGCGATCGCATGCCATAGGGCAATCGCGCTGTATCGCCAAAGTACAGCACCGACTCTTGGGGCAACTGGCGATATAGCTCTCTGAGCACGGTTAACCCCCCAACCCCGCTGTCAAATAGCCCAATTCGGGCGCGAGCCTGAGCGCCATCAGATTTTTGGGGTAGGGTTTCAGGTTGGGAAAGGTGCATATTATGGGGCTGAACTGCTGAGCCTGTGATTGAGGCATCAGAGCAATTGAGCCGATCGCCGCCAGGTGAAAAATGAGACACCGGAATTTTCATCAATTACTTAAGGATCTGAAGAATTATAGGCTTTATGGAAATCTAGTCAAGATACTGCTCTACGCCCCTCCTCAAATTTGAAAAGGCCATTGCGAATCTTGACTGTCGATATACTACTCAGATTTCTGCAATGATTCCAGATTTTCTGAATCTGGAGCCGTCTGAAAGACAATTCGCAGCAGCGGCGGAGCCACAAACGTTGTCAATATCACCATGACAATAATGGCCGCATTCAGAGAGCTAGACAAAATTCCTGTGGCTGAACCGACTCCGGCAAATACCAAACCCACCTCGCCTCGCGGGATCATGCCAATGCCGATCGCTAGACGATTGACGCCTTCTTTCCCCGATACCGTAGCCCCGGTTACCAATTTGCCAATAACAGCCACGACAACCAAAAACATCGCGATGATCAACCCCTCGCGGTTAGCAGGATTAATCGGATTGAGCACGCTGACATCGGTTTTGGCACCTACCACCACAAAAAAGATCGGGACAAACATATCCGCGATCGGTACTACCTGCTCTTCCAGCTCCTTGCGCTTTTCAGTTTCTGCCAACACTAGCCCAGCTGCAAAAGCGCCCAGAATGGCTTCTAGATGAATCGCTGCACCGATGTAGGCCAGGGTAAACGCAAAAATCAGCGAAGCTAGCAAGAGCTGTCCCCGCGTCTGCATCCCTTCGACCAGCGCCACAAAGTAGGGACTCAACAGCCGACCTAGAAGAATGGCACCGATCAGAAACACTGAGGCGCTGACGATCAGATAAATAATGTTGCTAATGCGAATTTCACCCGTTTTTGCCAAGCTAGCGACAACAGCCAGAACGATGATGCCCAAAATATCATCGAGCACCGCAGCGCCAATAATAATTTGTCCTTCTTTGGAAGTGAGCTGCCCAATTTCAGCCAGCACTTTTGCCGTAATGCCGATACTGGTAGCCGTAAGCGCTGCACCCGCAAAAATGGCCGGAACAGTTGCCACACCAAAAATTGTGATTAGCCCAGCTGTGCCTAGCGCAAAAGGAACCACAACCCCGACCACCGCAACAACCGCCGCCTGAGGCCCAACCCGAATCAGCTCTTTGAGGTCTGATTCCAGGCCAATTTCAAACAGCAAAATGATCACTCCCAGTTCCGACAGCACTGAAATAACTTCGCTGATGGAGCCAGCAACGCTTTGAACAGACTGTGACTCTAAGCCTGCTGTGTTCTGCAACAGATCGAGAATTAGAGAATGAAAGCTTTCCTGAGCATCTGGGAAGATCAGCAAATTTAGAGCAGAAATGCCGACGATTACCCCTGCCGTTAGCTCTCCCAGCACAGGAGGTAGATTAACCCGGATGCAAAGCTCTCCGACCAGCTTGGCAGCAAAGTAAATGATGATGAGGCTGACTAGGACGCCCGCGAGCACAAATGGAGCTTCTGCGGCCTTGTCGATCGCTTCAGATGCTCCAGGTGCCCCAGATGCCCCAGATGCCTCGATCGCCAATAGAGGAAGGGCATTCAGGGCATTTGTCCAAATTGATAGGTCAATCATGCATGTCCAAAACTCGTCCTGTCCAATGTACAGGTTTCTTTATGAACAAGGGAGTATCTTTCTACTCACATCTTGCCCCTTTCTCAATGTGTGGGTTTCAGCGTGTGGGTTTCAGCGGCGCTTCACGCGCCCCGCTCTTGTGCAAGATATGGACGAAATAGCCCTTAAAGAGCGCAAATTAATACACCCAGTAGCATTTAGGAAGGGGTGCGCTTTCCAAATGCCACTGGGTTTTATTCAATCTGTGATCCTAAACAGCAAGAGCTAAGCAGCAAGAGCGCAGTGGATTTGGCGACTGCGAAACCTTACAGAAATACCCGATGCTGCAAAGAGGGCATTTGCCGCCGCACTTGTTCCAATCGCATTGGCTCGATCGTGGCGATCGCTACGCCAGGTTTTTCTCCAGCATCCGCCAGAATGATGCCCCAAGGGTCAATAATGACCGCATGCCCATGCGACTGGCGCACGGCATTGTGCCGCCCGGTCTGAGCCGGGGCAATCATATAGCAGGTGTTTTCGATCGCCCGCGCTTGCAGCAAAATCTGCCAGTGATCTTTCCCGGTGTAGGCCGTAAAAGCAGCGGGGACAATGAGCACCTCTGCGCCCATGTGAGACAGGCTTCGATAGAGTTCTGGAAAGCGGACATCGTAACAGACCGACATGCCCAAGCTGCCTAAATCTTTGGAATGGTAGACCGCCGGGAGGTGAGTACCCGCCAAAACACTCTCAGATTCTTGGTAGGTGTTGCCATCTGGCAGGTTGACGTCAAACAAATGGACTTTTTCGTATCGTCCTAGCTCCTCACCGCCGGAGCCGATTAAAACTGCCGTGTTGTAGACCTTGCCATTGCCAGTGGGCACTGGAAAACCGCCGCCCAGCAGGGTAATTTGATACTTCTGCGCCATCGTCTTAAGAAATTTTTCGCTGGCTTGAGCGATCGCCTCGGCTTGAGACAGTTTGGCCTGTTCGTCTCCTAAAAACGAAAAGTTCTCAGGCAAACACACCAACTCAGCCCCTTGCCGGACTGCAAGGTCGATCAGATCTTCTGCTTGAGCCAGATTTTTGCTCAAATCTGGCAGACTATTCATTTGCACAGCAGCGGCACGGTAAGACTTCATAGCAACAGGATGATGTAGCAGAAACTAGACGTAACTCAGGATCGCACAGTTTGGATACCTTAAGTTTAGCCCTTTGCCAAACAAATACAAAATTGTAGACAGACGCAAATTTTTCCCATTCAAGCGGCTTGTCTAAATTTAAATTCGTGCTTAATTTTTAGATTTCATCTTGTTGAATTTAATTGATCGCTCATGCATTAAATAGCAATTGAAATTTGTTGTTTCTGCTTGATTTATTCTTTGCTTTATTGCTTCTTTAAAGAGAATGCTTTGTCTTCTTCTTCAAAAATAAGTAATGGCTTTAGTCAATGCTGTAATCTACCCATAAAGTAGATTGGGGACTGATAACCCATGAGCGAACTACATATTTCCGCTCAAAAATAAAATTAGAAATTCTATTTTAGACAGATGCAATTCCTAAAAATTATATTTTTGCCCCTTCATTAAAGTCTTAGTAAAATCCTTCAATACCTCAGTTGCTAAATCTGGGTTCGCACACTTTAATAACGGTTGTGAGGGTTCGTAATTTATGATTTGATGCGTGTTTACGACTGTGAAACCTACGACTTTGCAAACTCAAGCCCTCGTATCCAAGCCATTGCTGATGTGCAGGTTGTCACTTGTGCCAGGATACTTATGCCGAGATACTTGTGCTGAGAATGCTTGTGCTGAGAATACTTGTGCCGAGATATAAGGATCTCATCCCTTAGCCAAAACCATTTAGTCAAAAGCACTATCCATCTGCAAGGCAGCATCGAGTCACTTTGCTCATCAGGGTTCTAGAAACTGACGGCTAATGATCGATTGTTACTGTACAGGCTCAACTTAGAAGAATGGCAAACCTGAATTCTCTCAGCTTTAAAGCTGTTGGCGCTTCTGCTCCTTACCTCCATCTTATGCGAGAGCAGAACCCCTTTTTATCAGATTCCCTATTGCATGACTGTAGGTATGAAGTTGACAAAGTGGCAGCGGTGATTGAGCCGTTATTAAATGCCCCTAAACGGTGTCGTGCCACCTCTCTCTATGTGCAAGCGGTCACTACAGGCAGAAATACCTTTCTGGCAACCAATTTAGTTCCCGATCGCATGACTCAAATCACGCCGATCGCGCTCAGTTGGTCAATTGGGCGCAACCCTGCTTGCGCAATTCCGGTCAGGCATAAGACCGTTTCTCGCTATCATGCGTTGATTGAGTACCACTCTAGGCATGGGCTGTACATTACAGACATAGGGAGCTGCAATGGTACCTGGGTAAATCAGCGCCGCTTGATGCCCCATGAGCGACGTATTTTGGGCGATGGCGATCTGATTCAGCTGGGCAAGCTGCAAATGGAATTTTTTCTGGTTGTGTTTCAAATGTGGTGAGGAGGACGATACTGCCTAATTAGGCTATGGCTGAATCAGCCGACTTCTGTAGAATTTCTATATGAAACCCTACCAACACATTGCGATCGTGGCCTGCCATGAGCCACTGCTGCCCATCTTACCCGATCGGTTTGCCTTAGAAACGCCCCATCCTTACATCAAGCTGGGGGCACCCTACGGAGATAAATCGCCTTATTACCTACGGCAAACGGTTCTAGAACGCCTTTGCCAGGCGCAGGCAGGGTTACAACAGGCTCATCCAGGTTGGCGTATCCAAATCTTTGATGCTTACCGACCTCTAGCAGTACAGCAATACATGGTGGACTACACCTTTGCTGAAACGGTTCGAGCCGAGGGGCTTGTCCTAGAGCAGCTAACAGAGGCGCAGCGCCAAAGCATTCTGACACAGGTCTATCAGTTCTGGGCTGTCCCCAGTTCTAACCCCAATACTCCCCCTCCCCACAGCACAGGCGCCGCTGTAGATGTCACGCTGGTCGATGCTGCGGGTGAAGCGATCGACATGGGTTCCCCTATTGATGAAATGTCTCCGCGATCGCACCCCGACTACTTTGCCTTAGGGGGAGAGCAGAGCGAGGGAGATACAGCCTTAGAAAGCGATCGGGCGCTATTTCACACCCATCGGCAGATCTTAAAGTCTGCAATGACTTCTGCAGGTTTTCGACAGCATCCTGGAGAATGGTGGCATTTTTCCTGGGGCGATCAGCTCTGGGCTTGGTTGATGTGCCAGGAAAATCCTGCCGTTGCCGTAACGGCTCGTTATGGAGCAATCTAAGGGGTCTGTGGGGGATCTGTGGCCGCAATCTATGCGATTGCCTTGACCTGTTGCCACATCCCTACAAAAGTTCAGTAGACTATAAAACTTCTGTGGACGCGCTCCGCGCGTCCACAGAAACCTCATAAGACATGACTGTGACAAAGCCGTTTCAAAGACTTGTTAGTTTGTCGTGCAGTAGGTATTGACCTGATTAACCAAAGGCCCTTCCTGATCAGTTGCTGTCTTCAAAGCATCAAAGGCGGTTTGCGCCGCCGCCGCATCCTTAGCGCCTGCTGCCGCTACCAGATCGCGGGTAGCTTTGCCAGTATCGGTGTACATGCTAATAAAGCGGGTCTGAAATCCTTTGAGCTGCTCATCGCCAATCTGGAGGCCTTGCATATCGGCCTTGGCTTTGTCTGCCGCCGTAGCAATCTGAGACATGGCGGCTACATTGTCAGGGGTTGCGGTCTGAGTAACGTTTTGAACGGCAGACACAGCCTCATTGGCAACTTTGATCAATTTGTTGCACTGAGACACTTTGTTGTCTGAACAACTGACAAGAAAACTAAGAGCGGCGAGGGTTGAAACGGCGATCGCCCGCTTGCAGAGTGGCGAATCCAAAAACGTCATGCATCTTCTCCTGAACTGGCTGTCAAACAACTGTCTATTAAACACATGTGGCTGTCAAACCCATGTCAAAAATAGAGGGCTGTGTCTAGTTATAAGTTGCCTCTGAGCAGAAGTACAGAGGCGATCGAAATTCTAAACCTGAACTTCAGATTTAAATCTAAAGCTTTGTATCAAGGTCTAAATTTCTTTGACAGAGTATTAGACATCCAGCGGATTGAGGCGAGACATGGCCCATGTGGTGTAAGTGCCAATAGGACTCCAGATCAGGTAAGGAATCAGGAGAATCAGCGCCCACCCAGAAATCTGCGCCACCCAAATCGCCAAGATCACAGCCAGAACGCCTCCAGCGCCACCAATTAAAGTACCCACTTTCAAGCTTTGCATTCGCAACATAATTGGGCTGTAGGCCAGAGTAACTAACTCCAGTAGCACATATAGTCCCATGAGCAGCCAGGTCTGAGAACTGCCTGGATCTTCTTCCCAAATTAAGGTGGCAGATGCAGCACCACAGGTAAAAACAAACGTCCAGATAAAAGGAATTGCCTTCTCAAAGGTCAGCCATCTCGGACGAGTCAACCGATTGAACCACTGAGTGCCTTTGGGCGTAACTAGGCTACCAATCGCGAAAGCCAAGGCAAGCATAATGCCGCCAATAATCATCCAGGGTTTGATCATGATTTGCCCTTGGCTCTCCTCGCCGCTACGTCTAACGTCAGTCTTATCTGTTAGCAGCGTGGCAGAGTACGGGGGGGTTTGCAATCACTCCAGAGAATCATTTTAGGCAATGCCTCATTCGGCGATGGATTTCATGCAAAAATGCCGCCAAAGAACTCGATCGCTTCCCGCAGCGCTACGATAAACGCATCAATTTCTGCCTGGGTATTGTAGAAGTAAACGCTGGCGCGTGCAGTCGATTGCGCCTTCACAATGCGGTGCAACGGTTGAGTGCAGTGGTGTCCGGCACGGATGGCAATACCTGCCTGATCAAGAATGGTTGATAAGTCGTGGGGGTGAACGGCTCCCGTCGTAAAGGATGCCAACCCAGCGCGATCGCTCCCCTGGGGGCCATAGAGCCTGACTTCGGGAATTTGCTGGAGCTGCTGAACAAGATGAGTCGTTAACTCTTGCTCGTAGGCATGGATATTTTCCATCCCTAAGCTATTCAAATAGTCAATGGCTGCACCCAAGCCAACTGCTTCAGCGATCGCTGGAGTTCCGGCCTCAAATTTGTGAGGCAAATCGGCATAGGTGGCGTGATCGAGAAACACATCTGCAATCATTTCACCGCCGCCCAAAAAAGGAGGCATCGATCGCAACAAATCCAGCTTGCCATACAAAAAACCAATGCCTGTCGGGGCACACATTTTGTGACCAGAGGCCACCAGCCAATCGCAATCGATCGCCTGAACATCAACTGGCATATGGGGCACGCTCTGGCAGGCATCGATCAGCACTCTTGCCCCCTGCTGATGCGCCAGACGGACAATTTCCTCAACGGGATTAATGCAGCCTAGCGTATTGGAAACATGGACGATCGCCACCAGCTTAGTTCTATCGGACAGCAGCGATTTGTAATGCTCCAGATCAAATCCCTGCGTTTCAGAGAGCTGAACAAACTTCAAGACAGCTCCGGTGCGCTGCGCCAAAAGCTGCCAGGGAATCAGATTGCTATGGTGTTCCATCACCGACAGAATCACTTCATCGCCAGACTTGAGGTTGGCATTGCCCCAGGCATAGGCCACCAAGTTGATAGCTTCGGTAGCATTGCGCGTATAGACAATTTCCTGACGAGAAGCAGCATTGACAAAGGCAGCAACTTTATCCCTTGCGCCTTCGTAGGCATCGGTTGCCCTCGAACTCAAGGTGTGCACCCCGCGATGCACATTGGCATGATCATGCGTGTAGTAATACTGCAACGCATCTAGAACGGCCAATGGCTTTTGGGAGGAGGCAGCGTTATCCAGATAGATCAGCGGCTTGCCGTGAATCTCCTGATCGAGGATCGGAAAGTCGGCACGGGTCTGAGCGGCAAGGGTGCGAGCTTGGGTGAAAGTCATGGAGAGTGAGGAGGTGAGGGATGAGGAAGGGAAGGCGAATAGGTGGCTAGTTTCGCACTGCCATGCTGCGGCATTGCACGAGTTCGGAGAGGGTGCGGCGGAGAGAAGCGATCGCAATTTTCTCAATCACTTCATAGGCAAAGGCATAAACTAAGAGCTGACGCGCATCGGCAGCATCAATTCCCCGACTTTGCAGATAAAAGACTTCATCGGCTTCGAGCTGTCCGACGGTGGCTCCGTGGGTGCATTTAACGTTATCGGCAACAATTTCGAGCTGCGGCTTGGTATCCACACGGGCTTTAGAGGACAGCAAAAGATTGCGGTTGAGCTGTCCGGCATCGGTGAGTTGTGCGGCGCGTGGTACAAATACCTTGCCGTTGAAAATCGCATGACCTTTATCGTCAATGATGCATTTGTGGAGTTGGCGCGTCGTGCCGTGGGGCTGGGTCAGGGCGATCGTGCTATGGGTGTCTCCTATCTGCTCACCATGTAGCAGAGTCAGGCCATTGAGCGTAGTCTCAGTCTGCGCTCCGGTCTGGTAGATTTCTAGGTGATGGCGAGACAGCTTTGCCCCCAAACTCACTGCATTGCAGGTATAGCGTGAAGTACGGGCTTGAGAGACGGCTGTTTTGCCAATGTGAAAGGCGTGATGTCCGTCGCGCTGAACGCGGGTATGGTTGACCTCAGCGTTATCGGCAATCCAAATCTCAGTTACAGCATTGGTGAGATAAGAGCCTGAACCGATCGCCCCATAGTCCTCAATCAGCGTTACGGCACTATTGGTTTCTGCCACCACCAAAACGCGCGGCTGAATCAGAGCTGCATGGCTGACCGTTGAGAGAAACAGTAGATGAATGGGAATATCGATTGCTACACCTTTGGGCACCCAGAGGATGGCTGCATCCGTCAGTCCTGCCGTGTTGAGAGCCGTAAATATTTCATTGGCTCCAGACTGCTGACCCAGATAGGGCTGTAGGCGATCGCTATGCTGCTCAGCCAGAGCAGATAGGTTGCCAACGATCAAACTTGCAGGCAGATGGGTAAGGTCAGATAACTCCGGGGCGTAAACGCCATCCACAAACACAAGCTGATCTGCTTCTGGCAAGACAAAAGGAGCAATGGCTGTCGTCCCGATCTTTTGAGTTTTAACGGCTTCTAGCGGAGTTTGCAGCAGAGCCGACAGGTCGGTAAAGCGCCATTCTTCGTCGCGCTGCGTCGGGAAGGTCTGCTCCTGCACCCGTAGGGCAGCGTGATCGCGTAGCTCATTCAGCCAAGGGCGATCGATTCCAGAGAGGGGCGATCGCTGCGCCAGCGTCAGCAGATCGGCCAGGTAGGCCGCCCGTTTTTCTGAGGCGGTCAGCGTCACTTCTGAGGGGAGAGAAACCTGAGTACTCATGATGCTGCTCCTGCTGCCGCTTCTTCCAACACCCAGTCATAGCCGCGTTCTTCTAACGCCAAAGCCAGCTCCTTGCCGCCCGTGCGAATGATGCGCCCGTTGGCCATAACATGAATGTAATCGGGAATGATGTAGTCTAGCAATCGCTGATAGTGGGTAATTACGACGATCGCATTCTCAGCCGTAGAAAGCTGATTGACGCCGCCTGCCACAATTCGTAGGGCATCAATATCTAGCCCTGAATCGGTCTCATCGAGAATGGCCAACTTTGGTTCTAGCAAAGCCATTTGCAGGATTTCATTGCGCTTCTTTTCGCCACCCGAAAAACCTTCGTTGACGCTACGGCTGAGGAAGCTGGCATCCATTTTCACCACATCTAGCCTTTGCTGCACCAACTCATCAAAATCAAAAGCATCCAGCTCTTCTTCACCCAAATGCTTGCGCTTGGAGTTATAGGCAACACGCAAAAAGTCTAGGTTGCTGACTCCAGGGATCTCTAGGGGATATTGAAAGGCCAGAAAAATCCCCGATCGCGCCCTCGCTTCCGGCTCTAGCTCTAGTAGATTTTGTTCCTGAAACTGAATTTCTCCGCCCGTGACTTCATAGGCCGGATGACCTGCCAAGACTTTAGAAAAAGTGCTTTTCCCAGAGCCATTCGGCCCCATAATGGCATGAATTTCTCCGGCTTTGACCTCTAGGTTCATGCCCTTGAGAATCGGCGTTTCTCCTACGCTGGCCGTTAGATTCTTAACAGATAAAACGGTGCTGCTGTTATCAATAATCATGCTCTAGCCTTTAACAACTCTAATCACTTACATCTCATCACTTCAGTCGCTAGGACTCATGAAATAGAAAATCTATGTAAGTTAGGTTAAGACGTAAAACCCAATACCCACATGGGTTTTGCGATCGCCAACCCATCCTACAACTCATTCCACCCACCTAGTTACATCTGACTGAATCCGCTTCAAAATCTTGAATCCGCTGTTTTGAATCCGTTGTTTTAAATACGTCCTACAGACCATGCCCCGAATTCTAAATCTTAAAAATCTTGAAATGGCAGATAGATTCACTTCACCTTAGAGGATGTTTGATAAGTCCAACTATGGGTAGCGAAACGTTTCAGATCCCCCTAAATCCCCCTTAAAAAGGGGGACTTTGAATTCATTTCCCCCCTTTTTAAGGGGGGGCAGGGGGGATCAACAGGTGCCTAAAATTACAGCCGACCACTTTTTAAACATCCTCTTAGACCAACTTAACAAAGCAAAAACTGCCGAGAGCTATGCCCATGCAGGTTCTATAAAAATAGCGGTTTCTTTAGAACCAATTACTAACGCCCAAAACTGCTCTTTCAAGAGCAAGATCTCAATCGGTCTTCGAATGCAGGAGCTTTTGCCTTCAGAAAATTGAGTTCAATTGAATAGGGTGAGCATTGCCCACCCTACCAAGAAATTAACCGACACTGCCTTCAAGCTTGAGACTAAGGAGGCGATCGGCTTCCACCGCAAACTCCATAGGCAGCTGGTTAAACACATCTTTGCAAAAGCCACTGATAATCATCGAAATCGCGTCTTCTGCCGAAACGCCCCGCTGAGCAAAGTAAAACAACTGGTCTTCCCCAATTTTGGAGGTCGAAGCTTCATGCTCCACTTTAGCCGTGTTGTTTTGCACTTGAATATAGGGGAAGGTGTTTGCCCCAGCCTGATCGCCAATGAGCATTGAGTCGCACTGGGAATAGTTGCGTGCGCCGTCTGCCTTAGGTGAAATCTTTACCAGACCCCGATAGCTGTTTTCAGACTGGCCTGCCGAGATGCCTTTAGAAATGATCGTACTGCGCGTATTCTTACCAATGTGAACCATTTTGGTGCCTGTGTCGGCTTGCTGGCGGTTGTTGGTCAACGCTACAGAATAAAACTCACCGATCGAATTATCCCCCACCAGCACACAGCTCGGATACTTCCAGGTAATGGCCGAACCCGTTTCTACCTGTGTCCAGGAAATCTTGGAGCCTACACCCTGGCAAAGGCCACGCTTGGTGACAAAGTTATAGATACCGCCTTTGCCCTCTTTGTCTCCGGCATACCAGTTCTGGACGGTGGAGTATTTGATCTCGGCATTGTCGAGCGCCACCAGTTCCACTACAGCCGCATGTAGCTGATTGGTGTCAAACATGGGAGCAGTACAGCCTTCTAGGTAGCTGACAGAGCTGCCTTCTTCGGCAACAATCAGCGTTCGCTCAAACTGTCCAGAGTCGCCGTTGTTAATTCGGAAGTAGGTTGATAGCTCCATCGGACATTTTGTGCCCTTGGGAATGTAGACGAAAGAGCCATCGCTAAATACCGCCGAGTTGAGCGCGGCAAAAAAGTTATCGCCCACTGGAACAACACTGCCCAGATATTTCTGAATTAGTTCAGGATACTCGCGCATCGCTTCCGAAATGGAGCAGAAAATTACGCCATCCTTTGCCAGCTTTTCTCTGAAGGTTGTAGCCACTGAAACGCTGTCAAAAATGGCATCGACGGCTACGTTAGACAGGCGCTTTTGCTCTGAAAGCGAAATGCCTAGTTTCTCGAAAGCATCTAGCAAGGTTGGATCAACCTCATCTAGACTGCCGAGCTTTTCTTTTTGCTTGGGAGCCGAGTAGTAGATAATTTTTTGATAGTCGATCGCTGGATAGCCCACTTCTGCCCAGTTAGGCTCTGCCATTTTTAGCCATTGACGATAGGCTTTAAGGCGAAACTCCAGCATAAACTCAGGCTCGCTTTTCTTCGATGAGATCAGGCGAACCACATCTTCGCTTAAGCCTGCCGGAATCACATCCGATTCAATATCAGTGACGAAGCCGTACTTATAAGGTTGGTTGACTAAAGAGGTAACCGTTGTCGTCATAGTGGCTGGGGGGTGGCTGTGTTCTCTCGATCGCTAACAAAAGAGGATTAAAACTTAAATTCTTAAACCTGACTCCTCAAATCTTGACTTCTCAAATACAAGAGAGGCAAACTTCAGACTCATTGCAATACTCATTACAAACTCAGTAGAGTGCTGCTTCAGGCGGACAGAGCGTCCGCCCTACATAACATCAACAGTGGTTGGTCGTCGCCCGGATCTCGTCAAAGCCAATTTCTTGCTGCTCACCTGCAAAATCATTGTCGGGGGTGAGAAACAGCATACAGTGACACTCTTTGCGCTCTCGCATGGGGACACAGGGGCAATTCCAGTAGGCAGCAGCAGCTTCTGCAACCTTGTCTTCATAGTGCCGACAGGGACACAGGGGAGCGCCCAAATCATCCTTATGCTTTGCCAAACCTTCAATCACAACGGCCGTGACGCTTGGATCGACACAAAAGTAAGTGTCTGTCCGCTTGGCATAGCTTTCGGAAAAGCTGCGCATTAGCTCTAAATTTTTATCTGATGCTTGGGTGGTTTGTGAGGTTGTGTTCATCTCAAGGAGTTCATCTCAATAGAGCGAGAGGGTGACCAATAGCTTTATAATTAAAACAACTTGGCTGTTGCGTAAGTACATTCTAAAGCACTTTAGCAACAAAAAAGTTGTTAAAGTCAAAAACCAGCTTTTTTAGTCTACTATTTTGCCTGGACGCTCTGAGACGATCGCCGAAACTTTCTGAAGCTCCCTGAAAGCTAAAATCTGAGAACTAAGATCCCAAAAGCAAAAAACAGTCTGGAAGCTAAGATAACCTGGACGCCAAGACACTGGAAGCTAAGACACTGGAAGCTAAGACATTGGAAGCTAAGACAGCCATGACCGCTACGCAGCAACCTTCCACGAAACAACACATTCTGAATCACCTGCTAAAGCAAGGTCACGCCACTGCACAAGATCTTGCCCATCAGCTAGAAATTAGCGCTCAAGCCACGCGTCGGCATCTCAAAGATTTGGAAGATGAAGGACTCATTCATCATGAAGCTATTCAGGTGGGCATGGGTCGTCCTAACTATATCTATAAGCTGAGTCAGATCGGACATGACCAATTTCCCGATCGCTATGACGAATTTGCCGTTTCCCTGCTGACGACGCTAGCGGCAACCGTTGATAAAAAACAGTTCAGCGATATTTTGCGTAAACAGTGGGAGCAAAAAGCCTTAGAGTATCGCGATCGCCTAGGCAGCGGCTCTTTACAAGAGCGAGTAGCGGCTTTGGTTAAAATTCGCCGTGCTGAAGGCTACATGGCAGAATGGCATTTGGTTGATGCTGAGAAGCTCGATGCAGCAGGGATTGACGCTAAAGAGATGGCCGCTCCCCACTATGTGATTACAGAATACAATTGCGCCATTTCTCAAATCGCTGAATCGTTTCCTAGCGTTTGTGGACATGAGCTAGAAATGTTTGAACTGGCGCTGGAAGGCTGCAAGGTAGAACGAACCCACTGGATGGTAGGGGGCGAACACCAGTGCGGTTATCTGATACGGGTCAAGTAATGCGGTGTTGCTCAGTCTCAGTCGATCGCAAATTAGGGTTTTGTGGCGCGCGGAGCGCCTTTGTAATCCAGCTTTTAGAAAAATAGGAGGACTTTGCGATCGACTGAGTCTCAATGTGAGTTTTAGGGGAAATGGTCTTGTTAAAGCAGTCAGAGGCTTGTAAAACAATGGAAAAGGTCAACCTCGCAGATAAACTCAGCCTGTTTCACGATCACTGGAATCCTCATGTGGTGGGCGAACTTAACGGGCAGCAATTAAAGCTTGTTAAGTTTCAAGGCGAATTTGTCTGGCATCATCATGAGCAAGAAGATGAAATGTTTTTGGTGGTCAAAGGCAGCTTTCAGATGGAGTTTCGAGAGCGCACGGTTGAAATGAAGGAAGGCGAATTTATTGTCGTGCCTAGGGGCGTTGAGCATCGTCCTGTCGCGGCTGAAGAAGTCCATGTGATGCTGTTTGAGCCTGCCTCGGTACTCAACACAGGCAATGTGCAAAATGAGCTGACCGTGCCAGAGTTAAATAAAATTTAGGGCAGTCTTCAGAAAGCCATGATGTGGGGTTAGGTCGGTAAAGCCTAGACGGGAACATGCCTGAGGCATCATGGCAACGGCCTAATTTACCCCTACGATAGGTAAGCCCAAAAGCTGGACTTGCAAAAATCTGAGGACATCGTTTGAACTATGTTTGATCAACCTTCAACGCCAGAGTTTTTGACCTTTGAGGAGGTAGCTGAGGTCGATAAAGCCTTACTCACCTCACGAGAAAAGTTTTCTGCTCGAGTTGCGCTGTACTCTCTCCGATCGCTCAAGCTAATCGCCCAAAGATATGAGATGGCGATCGCTGATCTGAGTCCGCAGCAGATTGCTGACTGGGTTGCAGCCGATCCCATTTTTCAGGCCAATCCCGCCTTTGATGAAGGCTTTAAGGGTTTCTTTACGCAACTTGTCATCTCATCGCTGAAGCCGCTAAAGCAGGTTGCGCTCAGAGAAAATGGGGCGATCGAGAACTTGACCGTTCCCCAAGTCCTGGCTTGGTTTGAGCAAGAAGCCAAGCTGCGGCTTGAAAACAGCTCACCTCAATAGGATGTAAAACGGAAATTTACGAACCAGGCGTTTAGGACTGGATAGGCTCTGGAATGACGTTGAGCCGCCCTTGGCAGAAAAGGTGTCCATTTTCCACCCGCAATTGACGCAGATTGACCTCTGTTCCCAAGTCAGCCTCGTACTGCTCAAACGCTTCTAACGGTGTGCCTTGCTCTGCATTGGGAGAGGGCAGCCATTCTGGGCGATCGAACCGTAGACGAGAACCCTCGATCGCCACTAGCCCTGTTCGCAGCGTAAACGGAATACTTTGGTCTGCCACCATTAGCTGAAGCGTCACAATCAGGCGATCGCCCTGCAAAACTAACTCTGGCGAGTGGAAATCGGTAAGGCGATCGCCCCACAGCTCTGTATGGGGATCAAGAAGACTAGACCGCAACAGAGGCAACAGCGTTTCTTGCAAAGCTTGACCCAGCAAGGAAGACTTTAGAGAAGCGTTCAGATCCGCTTGAGAAAGCTGAACCTCTGCCTCAATGGGAATTGCAGCCAATAACCTCAAAGGCTTTCCCTGCAAAACTTGACTGAGATTAATCCGAATTTCTCCTGCTGTTAGGGCAACCTGTGCAATGTGGATGCCCCGGTAGACGGCCTGTTGAGCCGTAACCTCAACTCCTGGAATACATCCCGTCAGAATCTGGCGATCGCTCCCTGCAATTTGAAAGGCGAGATGGGCGATCGACTCCACTTGAGATCTGAGCCACAGCCAGATGGCAGGAGACAAGACCTTGCTGATTAATCGACTCGGCATAACCTACTCAAAGCAGTCTTCAAAGCTTACCCACCAAAAATCGGCAAAATAATGCATGAGTAAATATACTCACCATTAATCATCATAGCTTAGGCAGAATCGCCTTTTTCTAAATGTCATGGAAAGCTAACATAATGCCGTTTTGCCAGCAGGCCGATAAAATTTCTAATGTCAAGCTTTCATGACATTACGATCCCCGTTTTTCCTGCAATTCCATAAAACGTCCTAGAATCGGGCAGCTCAGCCTCTTGCTTCCCAGAGGAATTTTCTGCACTATGTTAGGTACAGATCTGATCCCCACGATCCCAAAGAAAATCGATGGAATTGTCTAAATCTGTGCTGTTTAACTCTTTTGACCTATGACGTTTCATCTGATACAGCCCTTTATGACTCAAGGCTCTGTGATTTTTACTGATGGGGCATGCCAGACCAAAGGCTAATTTGGGGCAGTTTTTGAGGACTTAATAGGTCGCTACTGCGATCGCACTGCTGCTTAAGCTTGCTATTAACTCTGAATCAATATTTGAATCACATTTGAACAACCGGAGGTATGTTTTATGTCAGCTCAGCGTCCACCCCTGGAGGAAATGACCCTCCGACAACTCCGTCGAATTGCCAGCGAGCTGAATATTTCCCGCTATAGCCGAATGCGTAAAGATCAGCTCTTCAACGCTATTCAAGAAATTCAGCGGCTACAATCTGCTCCTGGCTCAACTCGTGTTGTAGAAGCTCAGGCAGAAGTAGAGGCCGCAAAGTTTGATGTTGGGCAACCCGCTCGCGTTAGCGTTGCTCTGGCTACCGTGGATGAAGTTTTGCCAGAGTTGCCTAGCGGCTATGGCGAAAGCTGTATTGTGCTGATGCCTCGTGATCCCCAGTGGGCATACGCCTATTGGGATGTTTCCAATGCCAGTAAAGAGGTTCTGCGTCGCCAGGGCGGTGTACGGCTAGCGCTGCGATTTTATGACATCACCAACGTGAATCTAGAAGTTCAGCGTCCCCACAGTTTGCAGCAATATGAATGCGACGAGCTGGCCAGAGAGTGGTATTTGCCAGTGCCCGTTAGCGATCGCGACTACATGATTGAGATTGGCTATTTAACTTTAGAAGGTCGTTGGTTGGTACTGGCGCGATCGGCATCTGTAAGAATTCCGCCCGTCTATCCTACTGATTGGATTGATGACCAATTCATTACGATCGATTGGGATGAAGACCTACGCAGCAAAACTTTTCTGAAACTAGTGCACCCTGCTCGACAGCTAACGTCGGTTAGCGTGGCTGAGCCTGTTGTTGAAACGGCATTTGTCTTGGCTAAAGGGGCTGAATCAAAGCGATCGGCAGGATCTGTGTTTGGTTCAATGCATCAAGTCCCAGAAGAGGCTATCAGCTCCTACATTTTCCCTTCGGGTATGGGGCAATGGGCTTCTGGAGCCGGTCAAGCCTCATCTGAGGTTTCGGGCGTGGGCATGGTTTCTGGTATGGGTGCGGCAGGCATGTCGGGTGTCGGTGCAGCTGGCATGTCGGGCATTGGCATGACCTCTGGAGTCGGCATGGGTCTAATGTCGGGCGTCGGCGCAGCAAGTATGTCGGGTGTCGGCGTCATGTCTGGCGTTGGCATGACCTCTGGTGTCGGTATGGGATCTGGCATGGGTCTCATGTCAGGCGTAGGCGCAGCGGGCATGTCGGGTGTCGGTATGTCAGGCGTTGGTATGGCAGGCTTTAGCTTGACCTCTGGCGTGGGTATGCTGACGTCAGGCGTGGGCGCAGCGGGAATGTCGGGTGTCGGGATGTCGGGCGTTGGGATGTCGGGTGTTGGGATGTTGGGCATGTCGGGCGTTGGGATGTCGGGCATCGGCGCAACGGGCATGTCGGGCGTTGGCATGATATCGGGTATGGGCATGTATACGACATCAGGAACGGGTATGTCCGGTGTGGGCATGTCGGGCGTTGGGATGTCGGGCGTTGGGATGTCGGGCATGTCGGGCGTTGGCATGATGTCGGGTATGGGCATGTATACGACATCAGGAACGGGTATGTCCGGTGTGGGCATGTCTGGTGTGGGCATGATGTCGGGCATTGGCGCAATGGGAATGTCGGGCGTTGGGATGTCGGGAATGTCGGGTGTTGGCGCAATGGGAATGTCGGGCGTTGGGATGTCGGGAATGTCGGGTGTTGGAATGATGTCGGGCATCGGCATGTATACGACATCAGGAACGGGTATGTCCGGTACTGGCATGATGTCGGGCATTGGCATGTCTGGTGTGGGTATGATGCCTGGCGGTATGTCCGGTATTGGCATGATGTCCGGTGTGGGCATGATGTCTGGTGTGGGCATGATGTCCGGTATTGGCATGATGTCGGGCGTGGGCTTCTCTGCTTCTATGCCTCCTATCCGTCCCCATAAATTCTGGATGGTGGCCGAAGCTGAGCTGATCATTCATGGCGTTACGGAAGCCGGTGCTAATGTGACGATCGCCGGGCAGCCGATCAAGCTCAATCCTGATGGCACGTTTCGCATACAAATGTCTTTCCAGGATGGCGAAATTGACCTCCCAGTCATGGCAGTCGCAGCAGATGGAGAGCAGACGCGATCGATTCATCTAAAGTTCAAGCGTGAAACCCTAGAGCGTCACGCCAACCCTACCGAGGCATCTGTAGAAGAGTGGCTGTCTTAATAGCTATGTCTTAATAGCTATTAAGTCTTCTCGACTTTGAAATCCAGCTTTTAAGGTTTTGTGGCGTGCGCCACAAAACCTTAATTTTTATGAATGCCCCACGCGATCGGGTAAGGCGCAAGAGCTTTTGAGGGGCAATAGCCTTCGTAGCTAAAGCAACAGCCGCTTATCTTCGGCTAAAAGTCTCTCAAACTCCTCAGCAGAAATTGCCGGACTAAACAGAAAACCTTGCAGCGCATTGCAACCCTGTCGGCGGAGAAAGGCAAGTTGCTCTTGTGTTTCAACGCCCTCTGCCACCACACGCAAATTCAGGCTGCGAGCCAATGCTGTAATGGCTGAAGCGATCGCCCCATCCTGATCGGGACTGACAATATTGCTGATAAAAGCTCGATCGATTTTGAGGGTATCAACCGGCAGTTGGGTCAGATAGTTGAGAGATGAATAGCCTGTACCAAAGTCGTCAATGCTGACATGGACGCCTAATTCTCTAATCTGTTGCAGCGTGATTAGACTGGCTTCTACATCTTCCATAATGGTGGCTTCAGACAGCTCGATCGCTAATAAATCAGCATCTAGCTCTGTTTCCTGCAAAACTTGCGTGATCGATCGCGTGAGGCCGGGCTGCTTAAACTGATAGGCCGAGAGGTTGACCGACATCCGCAGGGGCAGCAAATATTTTGATTGCCACAGTTTGGCCTGCAAGCAAGCCATGTGTATCATCCATGCGCCGATCGGGACAATCAAACCTGTCTCTTCTGCCACCGGAATAAAGCTGAAAGGCGGCACTGAACCTAACTCGGTACTCTGCCACCGCAAAAAAGCCTCTGCCCCAATAATTCGCCCGGTCACTAGATTGACCTGAGGCTGATAGTGAACCTTTAGCTCCGATTTGTCCAAGGCTCGTCGGAGTCCGGTTTCTAGGATGTGGCGATTAGCAGTAGCCTGAGCGATTTCGCCGCTGTAAAACTGACAGCGAGTATTGCCTTGATCTCTGCCCCAGTTCATGGCAATGACGGCATGGTTGAGCAAGCGATCGCCAGAGCTACAGTCGTTAGGATAAATCGTGCCGCCCATGTTAATTTGAATCCGCAGGGACTGATCCTGAATCAGGTAGGGAGCCGATAGCGTTTTGAGAATTTCCTCGGCTGCCAGAGCAATGTCGCCGTTAGAGTCACCGTCTAAGTTGCAATCGAGATCACGGCTGGGTAACAAGATGCAAAACTCATCGCCGCTGAGTCGGGCAACCGTATCATTGCTCATGACGCAAGCTTTTAGCCGTTCGGCCACTGCCTGCAATAGCGCATCGCCTGCTGACTGACCAAAGCGAACGTTGACCGCTCGAAATCGATCGAGATTGAGACACAACACTCCGATCGCCCTAGGGCTGAGCTTTGCCTGAACTAATGCTTCCTGAAGGCGATGCTGAAATTGAATACGATTGGGTAGCCCCGTGAGTCCATCTCGAAAAGCCATTTGCCCCAACTGTTCTGCCGCCCGCTTCATTTCGGAGACATAGGGTGTGGTGATGGCAGCCTGCTTGTAAAGTCGTGCAGCGATCGCCTCACCCAAATCATCACTGGTAAAAGGTTTAGTGAGATAGTCATCAGCCCCCAAGTTCATGCCTCGCCGAATGTCGGCTCGTTCGGCCTTGGCCGTTAGAAATATAAATGGAATGCGAGCCGTTTCAGGATTGCGCCGCAGGGTTTGTAGAACCGCATATCCATCCATTTCTGGCATCATGATGTCGCAGAGGATGATATCTGGAAGATACTGCTGGGCTAACTGTACGGCTGTGACACCATTCGGTGCAGCAACACCTTGAAAATTCATTAGATTCAGCATTTGCAAGATTTCTTCCCGCAAAGAAGCCGTATCTTCAACAATTAGAATAGTGGTCATTGCGTCTTTAATGGCTAGTCGAAGGAAGGCGAAGGGTCAAAGCGATATCAAGTCAGGGGAGATTGAGCAGAACAAAATCGGGGAATGGAAACCGTGAATCTGCTGCCCAAACCTACTGTGCTGTCAAACTGAATGGTGCCACCATGTAAAGTCGCTGCATATCGAATAATGGCAAGACCCAAGCCCGTACCAGGAATGCTGCCTGCATTGCTAGCGCGATGAAACGGCTCAAACAAATGCACTTGATCGGCTAGCGGGATACCAATACCCTGATCCTGAATTTGAAAGGTAATGGACGCTGGCTCATACTGTAGTTTCAAACGCACTTCGCCACCATGCGGAGAATACTTAATTGCGTTTGAAAGCAAATTGGTGAGAATGTGACGCAGCAGTTTTTCATCAGCAGAAATGAGTCCATCCGGCTCGGCTTCATCGCCAACCTGCTCGAATGTGAGGCTATGGCGATCGCTCGCCAGACCCAACTCATCCAAAATATCCTGACAGAGCTGAGGTAAATTTAGCCGAGTCGGATTGAACTGCATTTTGCCAGCCTCGGCTTTGCCAATCAGCAAAACTTCCTCTAGCAGTTGAGTCATGTTGCGCACCTCTGCCTGAATTTTATTGAGGCGCTCTAGCTTTTTCTCTTCGCTAAGCTTATGCCCAAAAGATTTCAGCAAATCGCTAGAGGCCATGATGGTAGCCAGGGGTGTCCGAAACTCATGGGAGGCCATAGAAATAAATCGAGACTTTAGCTCTCGCAGCTCTCGCTCTTGTTCTAGAGCGTTTTGAATCTCGGCTTCGGCCTGCTTGCGCTCGGTAATGTTGCGCTGAATGGCCACCCAGTGGGTAAACCAACCCACTTCATTAGCCACCGGGGCAATGCTCAACTCAGCCCAAAACTCAGTCCCATCTTTGCAGTAGTTAACTAGCTCCACCACAACGGGTTGCCATGCTTCTAGCGCTGTCCGAATTTTACTCAGGGCTTCAGGATCAGTGTTTTTGCCCTGCAAAATCCGGGGAGTTTTGCCGAGAGCTTCCTCGGCTTCATAGCCCGTAATCTTGGTAAAGGCTTGATTGACATAGAGAATGCGAGGCCCTGGCAGATCTAGCGGTGTAGCCTCTGTAATGATGATGGGATCTTTGGCCTGCATCACCACAGATTGCAACAGCCGCAAGCTTTGCTCTTGCTGTTTGCGGTGGGTAATATCGTGACAGGTAAGGACGATGCCCGCCACAGTTGGCTCATCTATTAAATTGTGGGCAATCACTTCTAGAATGCGCCACATCCCTGTTCCATCTTGAATCTGTAGCTCAACAACGGCTCCTGCCCTAGGCGATCGCGATACTTTAGCCAGCAGATCCTGAGCTTGAGCCAGGTCTTGAGGATGCACCAACGCCAAAATATTGCAGTGCAGCCAAGTTTCGGCTTCGTGACCCAGCAATCGCTGAATCGATTGGCTGGCATAGTCGATGATGCCCGTCTCCGAGACCACAATGATGACATCTGAGCTGTTTTGCACCAATGACTGAAACCGCTTTTCGCTGTGTCGTGACAGCGCTGCTCCGGCTTTCTCTAAGGCAAAGTGGCGATCGAACCATATATCAAACCATGTGACAATGAGCGCCGCAGCCACGAGGATTAAGGCGGCCAAACAAATTGCCAACAGCGATCGCTCTAGAATTGGCAAAAAATCTGACATGGGAAACCAGGTTGCAGGGCAGGCCGTAGGTACGATTTATGCGCTGATTAATGTGTACCAACTCTCTCAAAGTACCCTGTACTCCTGGTTCCGTATCAGCTTCTTAAGCGCAAGGTATGCCTCTTAAAATCAGTTTCACAGCTGGATAATGCTCTCTAAACCTCTAGACAGCTTGCGCCTGGATGGCAGTAATCGCGATCGTATTGACGATATCTGTAACCGTACAGCCTCGGCTCAAATCATTCACTGGTTTACGCAAACCCTGCAAAACTGGGCCGATCGCGACCGCATTGGCCGATCGCTGCACCGCTTTATAGGTATTGTTTCCTGTATTCAAGTCAGGAAAGATAAACACCGTCGCATGCCCTGCCACAGCGCTGCCAGGCAGTTTGGTCTTCGCCACACTTTCATCCACTGCCGCGTCATACTGAATCGGCCCTTCTACCTTGAGATCAGGACGCTGCGATCGAATAATTTGGGTTGCCTGCTTTACCTTATCGACATCTTCGCCCTTGCCCGACTCTCCGGTTGAGTAAGACAGCAGAGCAATCAGCGGCTCGATGCCAAACATTTCAGCCGTCGCCGCTGAGCTAATGGCAATATCGGCCAGTTGTTGAGGGTTGGGGTTGGGGTTAACTGCACAATCGCCGTAAACCAAAACGCGATCGTCTAGGCACATGAGAAAAACGCTAGAGACGATCGAGCATCCTGGCTGCGTGCGAATAAACTCTAGCGCTGGGCGAATCGTGTGCGCCGTCGTGTGCAGCGCTCCTGACACCATGCCATCCGCCGCTCCTGTATAAACCATCATCGTGCCAAAATAGCTGACATCCCGCATCATGTCGCGGGCAAAGTCTAGAGTAATGCCCTTGTGCTGGCGCTGCTCAAAATAGGTTTGGGCATAGGCTTCATGCCATTCTGACTGCATCGGGTCGATGATGTGAATGCCGTCTAGGTTTAACCCTAGCGCCGCAATTTTTTCCCGAATTTCTGTCTCATTGCCCAGCAGCGTTAGCTCCACAACGCCTCGCCGCAGCAAAATTTCTGCTGCCCGCAAAATGCGCTCTTCTTGTCCTTCTGGTAAAACAATATGCTGCTTGTTGGCTCGCGCCCGTTCGATCAGGTCATACTCAAACATCAACGGCGTAATTCGATCGGATCGGGAAACCGAAATTTGCTCCTCCATTCGGACAACATCAACGTGGGACTCAAATAGGCCGAGGGCTAAGGCAATTTTGCGATCGTTGTCGGGCGTAATTTCGGCATGGACTTGATTGATCTGGGTTGCCGTTTCGTAGGTGTCAATCTGGACGCTGAAGATGGGCACTGTCCAGCGGGTCATCCCTTCTATTAGCTTTTGCAGCGAGGGCGCTAACGCAAGACCGCCCGTGAGGATAATGCCTGCGATGTTGGGATAGCCATCGGAAAACGTGCTGGCCAAACAGCCCAAAATCACGTCCGCCCGATCGCCAGGTGTAATGATCAGCCCCCCTTCTTCCAGATAGCTTAAAAAGTTAGCAACCTGCATGGCAGCTACCTTAAAGCTCAGAACTTCCCGGTTGAGCAAGCCGCCTTCGCCATACAAAAGCTGGCCATTGAGGGCGTTGGCAATCTCGGCCATTGTGGGTTTTGCCAGCAGCGTTTCTTCTGGCAACACAAACACCGGATCTTTGCAAACCCAGATTTTTTCTACGGCCTCTAAAACAGCCTGATGTTGAGCAGGCAAAACCCGGTTGACAATCGTAGCGGCGATCGCACATCCTGCCTCTACAAAGGTTTCGCGATCGGTACGCAGGGCATCAATCACTTCGGCGGGTTGCTTGTCCTGCGCATTCACCACCATAAAAATCGGGGCAGACAAGAGGTTTGCTACCCGCGTGTCAAAGTTGTCTACAAAGGCAGAGCCAAGATCGGAGGCGTCAATGCCCTCGCATAGAACAAAATCACATTGCCGTTCCAGCGCTTTGTACTTTTCAATCACTCGCTTTAGCAATTCATCGTAGCGACCTTCTGCCACCAGCGATCGCGCCTCTTCGTGGGTAAGGGCATAATGCGTTTCGTAGGGAAGTTCGTTCGCGTAGCGGCTACGAATTAGCTCAATGTCATTGTCATGAATGCTGCCTGCTTGCACCACCGGACGAAAGAATCCTACTTTGTCAATGCGCTTAGACAGTAGCTCCATCAACCCCAGTACAACCAGAGATTTGCCGCTATCAGAGGTGATCGCTGCGATGTAAAGATTGTGTGACATGATGGCGTAGCTCTTAGAAAAAGAACAAATCGATCGGCAGCCTCACCGACTGAGGATCGCAAATTGATTCCCCTGTCATTGTTTTTTGCAAGTGCCGTCCGGAGCGCGATACTTCCAAAAAACGACTGAGTGTTATTTAATCTATGATCCTTACTCAGAAAGATCGGTTTCAAAAACTGCGTCTTGAGCAGTTTAATCTGATTTTTGGCTCAAGCCAAAATATTGAGAGATACATCCAATCATTAGCGTTGAACCAGAGTTTTAAACGGGTAGGGGGTATAAATTAGATATCTTGGACTGAGGCTTGTCTGAAGGCGTGAATCATTGCGGGTGAATCATTGCGGGTGAATCATTGCGTGGCGGAAGGTCTCAACTGCGCCCTGGCTGACTAGAGTGCAGCTGTAGATTGGGTAATTGTGTGAGCGTAATTGTGTGAGCGTCTTAGTTCTCCTATGAAAATTTGAAAGAAGCGATCGCCCACTGGGGCGAAGGCGGCGACAAAACTGCGATGGGTAAAAATTGGGCCATTGTGATTGGTGTTAACAATTATGAGTCTTTGCCTCGTTTGAAATATGCCAAACGAGACGCAGAACTCATGCGCGACTTTCTCATCAAGCAGGCAAAGTTCGATCGCGTTTACCTGTTTTCAGATGATTCTCCAGATTACGAAGGCAACTCCACCAAGCCCACGGTGGTCAATTTACGGCGGGTGTTGCGGCAGCTATTCAACCAGCCCTGCTTAAGCCGGGGTGACAACTTTTGGTTCTTTTTTAGCGGACATGGCACGCGCTATCAAGATCAGGATTATCTGATGCCGATCGATGCCGATCCAGGTGATATTAACCACACAGGGATTGCCACGCAATATATTAGCGATCGCCTCAGCCGCTGCGGTGCCGATAATGTTGTGTTGGTTCTGGATGCCTGCCGCAACCAGGGGGGCAAAGCCTTACCCAGTATGGGCAGCTCTACTGCACTGCTAGCTGGGCAAAAGGGAATTATTAGCCTGTTTTCATGCAGTCCTGGACAGCTATCCTATGAGGTCGATGCCCTGAAGCAAGGCGTATTTACCCATGTCTTGCTGCAAGCTTTGGGAAAGGTAGGCCGCTGTGCTACCGTTGAGCAATTGAACCAGTACATGAAAAGCCATGTGCCTGAGCTGCTATACCACCACCACAAACATAGCGGTCAAACTCCCTATACGCGCGTTGAACCGATCGAGCGATCGCATTTGATCTTGATGCCGCAATATGCGGAACCCGCCGATATTGAAGCGCTGAACCAAGCCGCCGCAGCCCTGCGTAGCGATAACTCGGCGTTAGCAGAGCAATTGCAGTCACGGGCGATCGCGGCAGAAGCGATTCTGGATCAAGCTCCGCCTGCAAAGCCATTTTCGCGCCGCCGATTAATTAGACTTGCGGGTTTTGCCGCAACCGGAATAGGTCTGGGAACTGTAACTGCGGTGTTCACTCGCCCTAGTCTTTCTCCTACACCGAACGACACCCCTTCTAGTACTGCGCTGCCTCAGCCCGATCGCTCATCGGCGGCATCTGCAACCTTTTCACCCTTTAGCTTTAAGGTCGTCACTGTCGATGCTCAAGGTCAAATCAGCGAACCACAGCAGCAGCAAGCCCAACACTTTATTCAAGATTTGGGCGGTGTTGCCCTAGAAATGGTGGTAGTTCCAGGCGGCAATTTTGAGATGGGATCGGCTGCATCGGCAGCGACAAGTCCTGTTCACGCTGTCGAGGTGCCCACCTTTGCGATGGGCAAGTATGCCGTGACTCAGGCTCAGTGGCAGGCGATCGCCCGTCTCAATGCCGTTGGAAAAATCCTTGAAGAAAATCCCTCTCGGTTCAAAGGAGCCAACCGACCCGTAGAACAAATTTCTTGGCGAGAAGCGGATGAATTTTGTAAGCGGCTGTCTCGCCACAGCGGACGCGCCTATCGGCTGCCCAGCGAAGCCGAGTGGGAATATGCCTGTCGCGCCGGAACCGTAACCCCTTTTCACTTTGGTGAAACTCTAACGCCTCAGTTGGCAAACTATGGCATGAGCCGCCTGGAAACCACTCCAGTCGGATCTTTTGGCGTTGCCAATG
This sequence comes from Oscillatoriophycideae cyanobacterium NC_groundwater_1537_Pr4_S-0.65um_50_18, assembly GCA_016208305.1. Taxonomy (GTDB): domain Bacteria; phylum Cyanobacteriota; class Cyanobacteriia; order Elainellales; family Elainellaceae; genus Drouetiella. Next base: position 57,857 of record JACQYI010000009.1, read on the forward strand.
CCTTCGGGCTGTATGACATGCATGGCAATGTCTGGGAATATTGTGCTGACCAGTGGCGCAAAAATTACGACAATGCGCCCAGTAACGGCAGCGCCCAGCTTGATAGCAATCCCAATTACACTCGCGTCATTCGGGGTGGGGGGTGGCTCAATGGTATGGATCAGTGTCAGACGGTCTTCCGCATCCACTATGGCGAAGATGTGAAAAGTTGGACACTCGGCTTTTGGGGTGGATCAGACTTGGGACTCCGGGTGGTTTGTGATCTGAGCTAAGGAAAATCTGAGTTAGAGAAAACGAGTTATCAAAGCAAAGCGATCGCCTCTTTATCAGAAGCGATCGCCCTTGAGCTAATTTAATTCAGCGAGCTGATTCGATCTTAGTGGTCGAATTTAGTAGTCGAAGTCGCCGCCGCCCATGCCGCCACCGCCACCAGCGGGAGCTGCATCCTTAGGCTCAGGCTTGTCTACCACAATGCACTCAGTGGTTAGCACCATGCCAGCGATCGAAGCTGCATTTTGCAGTGCCGAACGGGTCACTTTTGCAGGGTCAACGATACCCGCTTCAAACATGTCAACGAACTCATCGGTCGCTGCGTTGTAGCCCACGTTGAAGTCTTTCTCTTTGACGCGCTCAGCAATCACCGCACCGTTTTGGCCTGCGTTTTCAGCAATCCGCTTCAGGGGAGCCGAAAGGGCACGCGCTACGATCAGAGCGCCAATCAGCTCTTCATTGCTGAGGGTTTCTTTTGCCCAGGTTTCCAGGTTAGGAGACAGGTGCGCCAGCGTCGTACCACCACCGGGGACGATACCTTCTTCCACAGCCGCCTTGGTTGCGTTGATGGCATCTTCCAGGCGCAGCTTGCGATCTTTCATTTCGGTTTCGGTGGCAGCACCGACCTTAACGACAGCCACACCGCCGGAAAGCTTAGCCAAACGCTCTTGCAGCTTTTCCTTGTCGTAGGAAGATTCGGTTTCTTCCATCTGACGGCGGATTTGCTCACAACGCGCTTTCACAGCGGCTTCGTTGCCTTCAGCCACAATCGTCGTGGTGTCTTTGGTGATGGTGAGGCGACGCGCGCGACCCAGCATGTCGAGCTTAACGTTGTCGAGCTTCAGACCTGCATCTTCGGTGATCACCTGACCGCCCGTGAGAACTGCGATGTCTTCCAGCATGGCCTTCCGGCGATCGCCAAAGCCAGGAGCCTTGACAGCCGCAACGTTGAGCACGCCGCGCAGACGGTTAACCACCAGGGTGGCTAGCGCTTCTTTCTCGATGTCTTCTGCCAAGATCAGCAGCGGACGACCGGAACGAGCCACTTGCTCAAGCACAGGCACGAGGTCTTGCACCAGGGTGATTTTCTTGTCGGTCAGCAAGATGTAAGGCTCATCTAGGATGGCTTCCATCCGCTCGGTGTCGGTAGCGAAGTAGGGAGAGATATAGCCTTTGTCAAAGCGCATCCCTTCGGTGACTTCTAGCTCAGTCACCATTGACTTGCCTTCTTCTAGAGAGATGACACCCTCACGCCCGACCTTCTCCATCGCTTCTGCAATCATGGCACCGACTTCTTCGTCGTTACCCGCAGAGATAGAGCCAACTTGAGCAATTGCCTTGGAATCTTCTACAGGGCGCGCGTGCTTGGCGATTTCATCGACCAAGAAAGCGGTTGCCTTATCTACACCGCGCTTGAGGGAAATTGCATTCGCCCCAGCCGCTACGTTGCGTAGACCTTCTTTGACGATCGCATGAGCCAGCACCGTTGCAGTGGTGGTGCCATCTCCGGCGGCGTCGTTGGTTTTAGAAGCAGCCTGACGAATCAGCGCTACGCCTGTATTTTCGATGTGATCTTCTAGTTCAATTTCTTTGGCGATCGTGACACCATCGTTCACGATTTGAGGCGCGCCAAACTTCTTCTCTAGAACTACGTTGCGACCCTTAGGCCCTAAGGTAACGGCAACGGCTTCTGCCAAAATATCAATGCCTCGTTCTAGAGCACGACGAGCGTTTTCGTTATAAATAATGCGCTTAGCCATAGGTTTTGGTGGTTTTCTGAAGGGTAATTGTGAACTTTATGCCGGACAACTCTGTGCCGGAACGAGACTGATGGGTCAGTCAAACAACTCAGGATTTAGATTCGGGACTTTAGAAGCCAATCTAAAATCCGAAATCTAGCCTCCAAAATTAGTCAACGATCGCCAAAATATCTTTTTCAGACAGCAAGACATACTCTTCAGTGCCTAGCTTGATGTCGGTGCCAGCATACTTGGAGTAGAGAACCTTGTCGCCGACTTTGACTTCTACTTCTTGACGGGTGCCATCATCGCTGCGCTTGCCAGGGCCGACTGCGGCGATTTCACCGACTTGGGGCTTTTCCTTAGCGGTCTCAGGCAAGAAGATGCCGCCTGCGGTTTTTTCTTCTGAAGCAGTCACCTTGATGAAGACGCGATCGCCTAAAGGCTTGACGGTAGAAACGCTTAAAGATACTGCTGCCATAGATATTCTCTCCAAAACATTTAGACTAGGTGGGATGGGTAATCAGCAAAAAGGCAGCCCCTCATCGGAACTGGCATAATCGCTGCGATCCTCGGAAACCTTGGGTTAGAGTTTAAGCTTAGCACTCTCGACCTCTGAGTGCTAATTTAGCGGACTGAGGTAGATGATTGCAACTCTCTACTCTGTCTTTAGAAGTACGGGTTCCCGAACTTTCAGATTTGAGAGTCCTCAAAAGGGAATAAGGCTCTGTAAAATCAGGTTGAGCCAAAGTTTTCCCTGAAAGTCTTGTAGAACAAGCTTTTAAGAAAAAATCTGGATTAGATTTGAATCGATAGCGCGCTGAAGGTCAAAACTCTGAAAGTACGGTACAGAGGAAGTTTGCTGTAGATTTGATGCTTTCTTCAGAAAGCGATAGGGAACGTATTATGTCAGTAAAGATCTGGCAAAGAACCTATCCCTTGGGGAATGATATGTGACACCATATTGGCGTGGGCTTAAGCAGCGATCGCTCTATGGGCGCAGCCGTCTTCATTTTGTAGCCTGTGAGTCTCTTAGAAAGTGAGACTTGCAGAATATGAAGACCGGGGTACTTGTGGGTTGCGGCAGTTGTGAGTTGCCAGACTTGTGACCTGCGGGACGGTAACCTGCGGGGCATTTTGGTTGATTCAGGGGCAAAAACATTCGGGCATGACTATCACAATTTGCCGTTTTTATTGACCTGAGTTGAGCGCTGAGGAGAGTGTCCCTGTGAAGTATTTGAATTGCGATTTTGGAGCCTTATTTACGGCGATCTTGACGGTTTCAGCTCTGGTGATTCTTGTGCCGGAAAAGCCGAAGCCCATGTTTCAAAAATCGATGGGTACGCTACCCATTTCAATTTTGGTATGCGCCCGACCGCTAGATACGCCGACTTTCAGTGTTCCCGCATTTAGTTTGGCGGCATCCGGCCTTCAGGATGTTTTAGTCAAATAAATAGAGGGAAGAAAAAGACGGATTCTGCTGGATAGCATAAAATCCGACCAGACCCGGAATACGCTATGAAGAACGAGCCTCTCATTTCAATCCCAATCAATGGCTCAAAGTCCCCAGCAGAGAATGACCTTTGATGCGTTTATGGATTTGGCGCTATACCATCCTGAATATGGCTACTCTGTTGCCCATGTGGACGTAGGCGAGGATTCCCTGACGCTAGAAGTCGTGAGCGATCGGGGCAAAATAGTGGCGATCGTCCAGGTTTTGAACCGCTTTGGGTTACGAGAAGTAGCGCGCACAGGCAAGGTGTTTCTCATTCGCGAGTCGGGCGTGAACACCAAATTTCTTAAGTCGCTGGAAGCAAAGGTTTAATTTTTTAAGGAAGCACGCTAAGGGAGTACAAAACCCGCTTCAGAAAATCAAAGACGATCGCTGATACAGAGAGGCGATCGCCTGATTCTGTCGTGGAGGAATTTTGGTCAAAGGGTTGAAGTTAACTGAAACCGCAGATCGAAAGACACGAAATCAGGCGGCAACGTTAATGTAAGCAGATGAAGTCGTCGGAGGCGGAATCTCTAATCCCTCCAGTTTCAATCCTTCCAAGTGAAACGAGACAGCCTCTCGCATGTTCTGTTCTACTTCTTCGCGGGTAGCTCCAGTTGAAATACAACCCGGTAAGTCGGGAGAGTAAGCAGAATAGCCTGTTGGGGTTTGTTCAATCACGATGAGATACTGCATCATTTCAGACCTGCTTGTTTGAGGATGCTGTTGAAGGTTCCGAGTGCCAAATCATCACTCAATTTTCCGGGAATAGTAACCAAACCTGGCTTGATAGGATGCTTGTATTGGCGATGACTGCCTCGTGTCCGAGCCAAGTACCATCCATCTTGCATAATTAACTGGATCGCATCTCGAACCTTCATGATTCAAGCTTAGGTAGGTGGGTAGAGCTTGTCAACGTGTTGTCAACCACCCGATTGCCTCTCCAGCTCTTGTTTGAGTGAATGCATTTTAATCAGCAGGGTGAGAACCCCGATCGCTTTTGGACAAGATCACCAATGCTTTATCAATTTCCCGCACCTTGATGCCGCGCAGGGCAGTTAGGAGTGATCGTGCACTGCTCACCTCACTTGCTGAAATAGGCTACAGAGGTTAGCTTGAGAGTCAGCAAAATTAAGGGCTAAAAATGGAAGAATCTAATCAATTCGCAACAATAGAAATGGAAGAAATTCACCAAGAATCTGATAGCGTATGGTCACAGCTTTTGCAGAATTTTGGCGGATATGGCGGTTGGCGAAATAACTCAGAACTTTGTACTAAACTTCATACTAAGCTAAACAGTTTTAGCTCTAAACACATTGATAGTGCAGAACACGTAGAGATAGTGCTCTACTCTTTGTCAAGAGGTTACTGGCTGATGAAGGCTGCATTGGATTGGGAAAATCCATATGCAGGGAAGGAACCCATATCACCCTTAAGTGTGTCTATGCTACGAGGGCTGCAATGGCGGCTTGTGATGGCATACAACGCTTTTGAGTTAATTTGCGTAGCATTAATGCAATCTAAGACTTTATCGCCCAAAATTATTAGCGATTTTGTACAAAAGTGCCAGTTGAAGGAGTATGCCGATCCAATCACTTCTCCAAATAAAGACCGTGCTGGGCTGAAGCAATGGTTGGATAGTTCTGTGATCACAGATGAGGGTACAGAGGGCGAAGCGTTACTAGACTTTCTTGGATTGAGATGTGGCGATCGCAAGATGTTTCAGAGTTGGGTACTGGCGGAAAGCCCTGTAGATACCTGGGATGGAAGCATTTTACTAGCTAAGGCTCTACGCAATATGTCGGCTCACGGAGCACTATCCGCCAGTAAGGTGGGAGAACTTGGCTTACGCCAGCCATTGGCAGTTCTACCTGGTGATCTTTCTGAAGTAGTTCACAAAGCGCTCCAGCAACTATTGTGAGAGGCTACTCTTTTTAGATTTCATCAAATTCTGACACTTGCATAGGTAATGGAAGCCTTCATTTACTAACCAGTTCGATCGCAACAGCGTTCGTAGATGGGTTTCGTCAGACAATAAAAATATGGTGGGAAGGGCAATTGAGTAGACGAAGTGGCGGGGCACTCCACCAAACTTCACCTTCAATACTCGGAACATTGACTTCAAAACTTAGAGTACTGAAGTCAATACTCGGAACCTTAAGTTACGCTCGCCTTCCTCTAACCTCAGAACTCGGAAAATTGACCAAAAGTGCTGACCTTATTTGTGCGATCGCCCTCAGGTAGATAGGAGCGATCGCACGATTGGAAAGAGTAAAGGGCGATCGCACAATGCTACGATCTCACCATAGATTCTGATATCGCCACCGCAATGTCTACACTTCTCAAGCCCTCTACTCTAATTCCCAAAGGACTGCAAGTTCAGCAAATTAATAACCTCACCCTGTTCAAATTCACAGATGAATTAGGCGATCGCTTGCAAACCCTCCTGGACAAGAAGAAAGCAGATGCTCTCACCTCAGAAGAAACGCTTGAGCTAGAAGCGATCGGTGAACTTGACGAGATTTTTAGCTACATCAACGTTGTCATGGTTGCTAGAGGTAATGGGCATTTGAGCTAGCAGGGGGGTAATACTTGAGCGTAAAACGATCGTTTCAGACAACATCTAAAGAACATGACTGCATCGCCGCTAGAACTTGCCGACAGCCACCCAGGTTTGTGTGAAGCGATCGCCCAACAGATTGCCCAAAGCCCCCAGCAGAGAATGACCTTTGCTGAATTCATGGATTTGGCGCTATACCATCCTGACTATGGCTACTATGTTGCCCATGCTCAAGACCTGCAAAAGGGTCTACAGGGCGGCATTCAGAGCGACTTTTTTACCTCACCTCACCTGGGAGCCGATTTTGGGGAGCTGTTGGCCGAACAGTTTGCCCAAATGTGGGACTTGCTCGATCGCCCTCATCCCTTCACGCTGGTAGAAATGGGAGCCGGACAGGGCTTAATTGTGCAGGATGTTTTGCGCTATTTGCACCGTCAGCATTTTGAATGTTTTGAGGCGCTAGAGTACATCGTTGTTGAAAAATCACCTGCTATGGTGGCGGTGCAGCAAACTCGTCTGCAAAACCTAACGCGCTCCTGGGGGCATCTGTCCTGGAAAACCTGGGATGAAATTCCGTCGGACTCTATCATTGGCTGCTGCTTCTCCAATGAACTCGTGGATGCTTTTCCGGTGCATCAGATTGCGATCGCCAACGGAATACTGCAAGAAATCTACGTGACCGCAGGCGATACCTTAGCAGGAGATGCGTTTACTGAAACGATCGCTGCGCCTTCCAATCCTAAGTTGGCAGAATACTTTGACTTGATAGGGCTGAAGTTTCCGGCTGAGATCTACCCTGAACCCTATCGCAGTGAGGTGAATTTGGCGGCGCTGGACTGGATCACTACCGTGGGCGATCGCCTCAAAACAGGCTACCTGCTGACGATTGACTATGGCTATCATGCCCAGCGCTATTACAGCCCTAGCCGCTCTGAGGGAACGCTGCAATGCTACTACCAGCACGCCCACCATTCCAATCCCTATCGGGCAATCGGGCGGCAAGACATTACAGCCCATGTCAACTTTACGGCCTTAGAACAGCAGGGCGATCGCTGCGGCTTGCAGACCGTTGGCTTTACGCAACAGGGGCTATTTCTCATGGCGCTGGGGTTGGGCGATCGGATTGCGGGGCTTTCGGAAACGGGGGGCTTAGAGATGGGGGAGCGATCGCCACAAGCTCTATCTTTGCAAGATATCCTGCGCCGCCGCGAATCGTTGCATGCCTTAATCAATCCGATGGGGTTGGGCAATTTTGGCGTGTTGGTTCAGTCCAAAGGCTTGGATAAAGCCCTGTCTCAACCGCTCAAAGGACTTACGACCCCGCCGCTTTTTTGACCTGAGTGTTGCAGACTGTCCCACCTTGTCTTTCTGCTGATAGGCTGGAGAGGCAAGCTTATCCTGGAGATCGCCCATGCTGGATGCGCTCAACCAGACCCAGCCCGAAACCCAGTTTTATCAGTGGCGCGGCTATCGCTGTGCCTATGAAGTGCGAACAGCGCCAACGCAGATAGCAAATGACGAACCGCCCTTGCTGTTGCTGCATCCGATCGGGGTAGGGCTGTCGCGGCGCTTTTGGGATCGATTTTGTCAGACCTGGTTTCAGTCGGGGCAGACGCGATCGATCTACAGTCCAGATTTGCTTGGCTGTGGCGAAAGCGATATGCCGCATGTGGCCTATACTCCCGAAGATTGGGCAGAACAGCTTCAGTTTTTCCTGCAAACCGTGGTGAAAAAGCCTGTGGTTTTGGTGGCGCAAGGGGCGTTATTGCCTGTGGCGATCGCGCTGATTCGACTTCAGCAGGTGCAAAGCCCAGTGCAAAGCCCAGTGCAAAGCCTGGTGTTATCCGGCCCTCCTGCCTGGACGGTTATGACCCAACCCACTCCCGTCTGGCGGCAAAAGCTGCTGTGGAACCTGCTGTTTGATTCGCCAGCAGGACGCGCCTTCTATGAGTACGCCAGGCGACGGCAATTTATCGCATCGTTTTCGGTGCGGCAACTCTTTGCTGAAGCGGCAGCCGTTGACGAAGAATGGCTGCACACGCTGGTCATGGATGCCAAAACGCCGGGCAGACGCTACGCTGTGTTTTCGTTTTTGGCGGGCTTCTGGCGGAAAAATTGGGAAACCGCCATGACTCAGCTCAACCTGCCAACGCTGGTGGTAATGGGCAATCAGGCTTCTAGCATCAGCAAATCGGGCAAGGGGGAAGCTCCGGGCGATCGCCTTCAAGACTATCTACGTCGCTTACCCCAAGGTCAGGGCGTGCAGATTGCCGGACGCAATGTATTGCCCTACGAATCGACCGCCCTGTTTGTCCAGGCGATCGTCCCTTTTATCCAGCAAGCCTAAGCCTCAAGCCTAAGCCTCAAGCCTGCTCAGAAGCGTCTGCCTGATTAACGGCCTCCTGTTCTTCCATCGCTTCTTGGATGAAAAGACGGGCAAGGCGATCGTATACACCTGCGCCGATGTATTGCGGATAGGTATGCGATCGGCTGTACACCCAGATCAAATTCTCCCCATAGAAAATCCGGATGTCTTGCAGCCAGCTTTTGCATTGGGGCTTCAGCGCATTGGCGGCATTCAGGGCATCCGTCCAGCGCTCAAATTCTTCTGTGTAGCCCCGCGTCGCCACTCTAAACACTACTGCACCTCAATGCGTCGTAGCTCGGCACCTGTGTAGTAGTGCAGCAAAATCTGGGCATAGTTCCAGTTTTGCTGCGCCAGCTTTTGCGCCCCCCACTGACTCATGCCAATGCCGTGGCCGTAGCCCTGCCCGGTAAGCTGGAATGCCGTCGGTGCAGAAGTGACGCTGCCCGCACTGGCGACCTGCCCCATCTGCGGAATGATTTGAAAAGGAGCGCTGCGTAGATCCAAGGCATCGCGCAGGTCATCACCGTCAATGACTCGGCTGCCCGCATCGCCTTCCAGTCGAATTTGGATAATGCGCCCGCCTGCCGTCACCTTCTCTGGCTCCATCCTCAGGATCGTTCCCACGTCTGCGTAGTGCTTGCTCAGCTCTGCGGCAGAAACGGTTTTGTCCCAGCGGCAGTTGGGTGCGTCTTGGTCAGGGCTTTCGACGCTGCGGAGGTAGGGTAAGGCGCTGCTCCAGATATCTTCTGAGTTTTCCGTCCGACCCCCTGCACAGGAGTGAAAAACGGCGTCGATCGTCTGTCCGTTGTAAGTCAAAACTTGCCCCTGCGTGCTGTCTACAGCCTCACGCGTGCTGGCAGCCTCTTTTTCAATGCCGGCATAAACCTGCCAAGCGGTAGTGTTGCCCACATCAAAAAGGGCGGTAGCGCTAGACTGCCGCTGATAGATCACATAGGAGCGTGCTGCTACGGCCTGTGCCTTGAGCGCCTCTAGGCTCCAGCTCGTCGGCATTTCGCTGCCCACAACGCTATAGAGATATTGCTCAATGTCAACATAGTTAACCGCCGTTAAGCCGCCCTCCGAAGGAATGACGCAGGTCGAGCCACGATACCAGCGATCGTCAATGAACACATAGCCGCCGTTGCTGGGTTCAATGCAGGCTTGGCTCGTCTGAAGCTGATTGACAGTAATGCGTCCGTCTTTGGCTTCGGTCATCACCGCATTCATAGCCGGGATGGGGGCGAGGGCTTGTCCGGCTCCATCCGTCAGCATGGCATCGGTAGAGCTGCCGATTTTGATTTGTTTGACATCCTGATCGATCGCCACTCGCAAAGTCAAGGATTCGGCTTGGGCAGGAGCGATCGCCACTAGCCACAGCAGCAGGGTAAACCACCCCGCCTTTTGGCTATGCCTCAGCCATTGCTGCAACGGCAACCGCAAGGGGGACAGGCGGAAGCTAGCGCTGCCAGCACAGGATTGAGATGTCATGAATGAGAACTCCTCACGCTGAAAAAGTTGAGCTTTGAAAAGGGGAAGCAAAAAGGTTAGGCGTTAAAAGTTGAGCGGGTGATCTAGACAGGCTAAATCTAACCTCAGCGACGGCACAAAGCGGCTGAATGTTTCTAGCCTATTCTATTGCCGATTGCTTGCAGATGTACCAAATTTGGGGCAAATGGGCGCACAGGCTGTCATTAGCCCCTAAAACTTAGGAGCGCAAATTAATTGATCTGGAATAGTTTTTTGGAAGTGCCGCGCGGAGCGCGGCACTTCCAAAAAACTATTTGGTTTATTTTGTGTGCAATCCTTAGCCGATAAAAGCCGACAAAAAAGGAGGGCATTGCCCCCCTGGCTGTGGATTTAGCCTTCTAGCTTGGCTTGTAGAAGCTGATTGGTCAGCTTAGGATCGGCTTTACCGCCCGTTGCCTTCATCACCTGACCGACAAAGAAACCCAGCAGGCTTTTCTTGCCGCCTCTGTACTTTTCCAGCTCTGAGGGGAAAGAGGCAATCACCTGATCGATCGCCGCTTCAATCACCTTGGGATCAGAAACTTGCACCAGCCCTTTCTTCTCAATCAGGGCCTTGGCGGAACCACCTTGCTTCAGCAGTTCTGGCAAGATATCTTTGCCGATTTTGTTGCTGATGGTGTTGGCTTCGATTAGCTTGATCATTTCGGCCAGGCTGTCGGGCTTGAGCGGCAGTTGCGTAATGCTCAGCCCCTCTTTGTTGAGATAGGCGCTGATGTCGCTCATGATCCAGTTGGCCGCCAGCTTGGGGGTGGCTCCGGCAGCGATCGTCGCTTCAAAGTATTCGGCAATGGCGCGATCGTCGGTGATGATGCGGGCATCGTAGGGCGACAGACCCAGATCGCTTTCATAGCGGTGACGCTTTTGGGCGGGCAATTCAGGCAACTGCGATCGCCATTCTTCTAGCTGTGCGGGTGCCACCTCGATCGCGCAGAGATCTGGCTCAGGAAAATAGCGATAGTCGCTAGAACCTTCTTTGACCCGCATACTAATCGTCCGCTGTGCCCCTTCTTCCCAGAGGCGCGTCTCTTGCACAATCTTTTCTCCGGCTTCGATCGCCGCAATTTGCCGCTCAATTTCGTGATCGATCGCCTTTTGGATGGCGCTGAAGGAGTTCATGTTTTTGATCTCCACCTTGGTGCCAAACTTCTCGGTGCCGACAGGACGCACAGAGATGTTGACATCGCAGCGTAGAGAGCCTTCCTGCATGTTGCCGTCGCTCACGCCTAGATAGCGGACGATGCGGCGCAGCTCTTGGGCATATTCTGCGGCTTCTACCCCCGATCGAATGTCGGGTTCCGAGACAATTTCTACTAGGGGCACGCCTGCCCGGTTGTAGTCCACCAAGGAGTAGGTAGACCCTGAGAGGCGATCGCTGCCCCCATGCACTAGCTTTCCGGCATCTTCTTCCATATGCAGCCGGGTGACGCCGATTTTCTTGCGGCTGGGGTTGCCCTCTTTGTCGAGGATTTCGATCTCTAGCCAGCCATGTTCGGCGATCGGCAAATCAAACTGCGAGATCTGATAGTTCTTGGGCAGGTCGGGATAAAAATACTGCTTGCGATCGAATTTGCTGTAGGGGGCAATCTGACAGTTCAGCGCCAGCCCTGCCTTGACTGCGTACTCCAAAACCTTCTGATTCAGTACGGGCAAGGTGCCGGGTAGCCCCATGCAGACGGGATCAATGTTGGTGTTGGGATCTGATCCAAACAGCGTTGAGCTGGTGGAGAAAATCTTGGTTTCTGTGCTGAGCTGGCAATGGGTTTCTAAACCAATAATCGCCTCGTACTGGGTTTTCACAGGAGTGGCAGCAGTCATAGAAATACCGATAGTGTCTGTAATTAGCGCCCGATCGGCGGTTAATCCTATTTTAGCGAGAAGTTGCGATCGGATGAACTTTGATGAATGGGGACAGAATGCTTTGATTACTGGCTGCCCCCATCAAACATGATGCTGTAATTTGCCTGGGGTTTGATCTGGCGCAAGATTTTCAGATAGGCTTCGGCATCGCTGCGGCGGCGAAAACGTTCTATGACGATCGTGCGGGCATTGGGTAAGCAAAGGATGATGCACCAGGGAAACAGAGTCTCGGAGTAAGGCATGGCAAATGGGGGCGATCGCCTGGATCGCGCTGGGGTGAATAGGGAGGAGCGATCGCAATGCGGCAGCTCTCGTTCGCAGCCAAACGAATCTGACTCGCCACTTTGCGAGGAGAAAAACCGTAAATCGCTGAATTGATGAGAAACTAAAGAACGAACCAAAACCGCTCTAGGCAAACGCTAACTGGCGCTCACCTACAGCAATCTCTGGTTATTTATCCACAAGGATTATATAAGCAGACTTTAAAGTCAGTTGTCAATATTAGTTATATAAGTGTTCTTTAACAAAGCATGACTAAAGAACCGCAGCCAGATAAGGAGTCTCCGCTCAGGAAGCGTAGAGAAGAGTTGGGATTGACGCAGAGAGAAATTGCTGCGGCACTTGATAAAACTGTTCAAACTATCAGCAATTGGGAAACGGGCTTATATGAGCCGAAGATGACTCCCCGTGAGGTAAAACGGCTCTGTCGGTTACTGAACTGGACGCTGGAAGATATGCCCGACGAGTTTGCGGCACCCAAAGAATAGTTGTAGCTATGGCGGAATTGCAGCGATCGCTAAAGGCATCACAGCCTAAAAAGCGTAGAGAAGAACTGAGCTTAACGCAGAGAGAAATTGCTTTAGCGTTGGGCAAAACAGATCAAACCATCAGCAATTAGGAAACGGGCTTGTATAAGCTCAGTCGCGTGACTGGATACCGGAACTCTTAAGTTCCACCAGTGGACAGCGGCAGCTCAAAATTGGGCATCCTATAGACAAAAGATGTGTGATCGCACTTATGAAATTAATTCAAATCACCCGTGATGAATTAATTGTACATTTTTACCCTTGGTTCAAATGGCTGATGTGGGGCAGCTTGACAGGGATTGGGCTATTTGCTTTCGTCTTGGGGTCAGAATGGGGAACACTTGACTGCAACCGCAACTTATTGTCGTCGCTGCCAGGACAGTGTACATTAGTCAGCCGCACTTGGTTCACGAGCAGTCAACACCATTGGCAACTAAAGCAACTGGCAGACGCATTTTGGGTGGGTGAAGCGATCAGAAACAATGGCCAGCCCCTCTATTACCAGCTTTATCTGAACACCTCCCAAGGAGTGGTCAAGTTGCCCATCCGTCGCTCAGAGCCAGAGGAAGCAAAGGCAACCCTGCGGCAGATTCAAGAGTTTGTGGCAGATCCACAGCGATCGCAGTTCAGGGCGCAGCAAGATACTCGCGGCGAAAGCCTGCCAGCCTTTATCGCTGGAGGCTGCTTTGGCCTTCTGAGTCAGATGGTAACGCTCCGCCTCAACAAGCGAACTGGAAAATTGACTGTGAAACGATACAGCGTACTGGGAGTACACAGGTTTGAGTATCCCCTTCGTCAAGTGAAGGATGCGAGCATCCAGGTGCAGCGGCGCGGTTCACATCTGATGGGTCGAGTCGTGATTGTAGGCACAGTGGGCAAGCCCATTGTTGTGCATCCTTACGATTTATTCGTTACGCCCTCGAATAGCAGTGTTTCGATGTGGCAAATTCAGAACTTTCTCCAACTGGATGAGTTGGAGGTAGATTCTGCCCCTAATAGCGATTAGTTCGACCTCCAACTTTGCACAGATTCATCTCCGTAATTTTTGTTGTGGAGAGCGATCGCCAAAGGAATCACTGCTTAAAAAGCGTAGAGAAGAACCATCCCACAACTTTGAAGATCTAAGCATCAGCGAGGATATTGCTGCATCAGCTCTCGAACCTGCTCGGCATGGTAAGAGCTGCGCGTCAGCGGAGAAGAAACGACTTGAAGGAAGCCTATAGATTCGCCAAACTGACGCCATGCATCAAACTGCTCAGGCGTGACAAACTCCTGCACACCCAGATGCTTTTGGCTGGGCTGAAGATATTGCCCGATCGTCAAAATATCGCAGCTTGCCGATCGCAAATCTTGCATCACCTGCCGCACCTCTTCATCCGTTTCGCCCAAGCCCACCATAATGCCAGATTTGGTATAGGTCGCAGGAGAAATCTGGCGCGTTTGGCGAAGCAGCTCTAGCGATCGCCCATAGTCACCTTGGGGTCGAACGCGACGGTAGAGGCGAGGAATCGTTTCAGTATTGTGATTGAGCACTTCCGGCTGGGCTTGCAGAATGAGCGCTAAAGCCTCCCAGTTGCCGCATAGATCGGGAATCAAGACTTCGATCGTCGTCTGAGGTGAGGCCGATCGCACGTTCTGGATACACCGGACAAATTGCGAAGCGCCTTCGTCGGGCAAGTCATCGCGGTTGACCGAGGTGATGACCACATGGTTGAGATTCATGCGGCGCACCGCTTCTGCTAGCCGTACTGGCTCAGTCGGGTCGAGCGGCTGCGGCTTTTTCTCAAAATCAATATCACAGTAGGGGCAAGCTCGGGTGCAGGCAGGCCCCATGATCAAAAAAGTGGCGGTGCCATGACTAAAGCATTCCCCAATATTGGGGCAAGAAGCCTCCTCACAGACGGTGTTAAGCGCCAAGTCTCTGAGGATTTCTTTAACGCTGCCGACTCGTTCCCACTGAGGCGCTTTGACGCGCAGCCATTCTGGTTTAACGACCACGTTGATACTTTCACGGATAGGTTGTCAAATTTATCTTAGCAAGCAGAAAGCTCAGCAAGGGATTGAAGATTGGGGATTATAGAAATAGCAGCTTGATCGAACGGAGCAAAAACGGAGCCACATGATGCTGAATCTGATGAATCCCCTCTTGGGGAGCAGCCTGTTTATACCTCACGGGCACTGCTATCTCTGGAATCCAGAGCTGGTAGGACTGCATATTTTTTCAGATGCGCTGATTGCCTTGGCCTATTACTCCATTCCGCTAACGCTGTTTTATTTTGTCCATCATCGATCCGATTTGCCGTTCACCCGGATCTTTCTGCTGTTTAGCGTCTTTATTGTGGCCTGCGGCACCACACACCTGATGGAGATCTGGACGCTATGGTACCCAACCTACTGGCTACTGGGCGGCGTCAAACTCTTGACCGCTGCTGTCTCAGTAGTGACAGCCCTTCAGCTAGTGTCGATCGTTCCCAAAGCTCTGGCATTGCCCAGTTCGTCAACCCTAGAGGCGGCCTATTGGGCACTCAAGCAAGAAGTGGCGGAGCGCGAGCGCATCACCCAAGAGCTAATTTGCAGCCGAGATCTGCGGGAGGCCATTTTTAACGAGTCTGCGGATGCCTTGTTTCTCGTAGATGCGCAAACGTTACTCACCCTTGACTGCAATCGGCGGGCGGTAGAGCTGTTTGAAGCCGATGACCCATCCCAGCTACTGGGCATCGAAGGGCATATGCTGCAACGCTATCAATTTTCACCCGATGAGATCAGCCAGATTGTTGCTGAAATCCGATCGCAAGGATTTTGGAGTCGAGAAATTGAATATATCACCTGCCGGGGCAATTGCTTTTGGGGGAATATTGCAGTCAAGCCGATCACCGTGGCCGAACGTCAGATCAATCTGGTGCGGGTCACTGATATTAGCGATCGCAAGCGCAGCGAAGCAAACCGTCAACAGGCTGAGCTGGCAATGACGCGACTGGCGGCGATCGTCGAATCCTCAGGAGATGCCATTATTGGCAAGTCTTTAGACGGCGTGATTACCAGCTGGAATGCCAGCGCCGAGCGGCTGTTTGGCTATAGAGCAGAGGAAGTCATCGGGCAGCCGATTGCGCTGCTGATTCCTCCCGACTGTGCTGATGAGCTGCCGCAAATTTTGGAGCAGATGAAGCGGGGCGAAACCATCGAGCGCTATGAAACCGTGCGAGTGCGCAAAGAGGGTCAACGCATCGATGTTTCTGCCACTCTTTCACCGATCAAAGATGCTGCCGGACAGGTGATTGGGGTTTCCAAGATTGCCCGCGACATTAGCCAACGCAAGCAAGCCGAAATGGCGCTGCGAGAGAGCGAAACCCGCTTTCAAACCTTTATGGACAACAGCCCAGCCGCCTCCTGGATTGCCGATGCCGAGGGAAAAATCCTGTACCTGAGCCAAACATACTTTCGCATGTTTCAGATCTCAGACCTAGCCGTAGGTCAGAGCATCTTTGACCTATTTGAGCGAGATATTGCTGAGGAGTTTTATCGCAACAATCAACAGGTGCTTGAGACAAAGCAATCGATAGCGGCTATTGAAGTTGCTCCACGACCCGATGGCACCCTGGGTAAGTTTCTGGTCTATAAATTTCCGATTGGCGAGCAATCTGGGCAGGTTGTCGTGGGAGCGGTTGCGGTTGACATTACAGAGCAAGAACAGGTTAAAGAACAGCTGCGATCGCTCAATGAACGCCTGCAATATTTGCTGACCCACGCCCCGGTAGCGATCTTTAGCTGCAAGGCAGAGGGGGATTATGGAGCCACCTCCATGAGTGAAAACATCCGCACAATCTTAGGGTATGCGCCGCAAGATTTTTGGGCAGACGCTAGCTTCTGGGCAAACCACATTCACCCCGACGATCGCGATCGCGTTTTGACCAACCTCCCTCACATTTTTGTCACCGGACACCATGCCCATGAATATCGTTTTCTGCATGCCGATGGCCGTTACCGCTGGGTGTATAACCAACTCCAGCTGATGCGCGATGAGGCGGGCCATCCAGTTGAGATGATTGGCTATCTGGTGGATATCAGCGATCGCAAACAGGCCGAGCAGGCGCTACTAGAACGAGAGGCTTTTTTGCGGGCGATCGGTGACAACATTCCCAATGGCTACCTCTATCAGCTCATCCGCGAACCGCAGGGTCACTACCGCTACACCTATGTCAGCGCTGGCCTAGAGCGGGTCAGCGGACTCAAGCCAGAAGCTGTTTTGGCAGATGCGAGTCTCATGTTCAATCTTGTGGTTCCAGAAGATCTTCCGGCTCTACTTCAAGCCGCAGAAGTCTCAGCGCAGAACCTGTCTGTGTTTAATGTTCAGGTGCGGGAGCAGCTAGCGAACGGTGAGATTCACTGGTTGCAGTTGTGCTCTAAGCCCCGGCAATTGGCCAATGGACAGGTGATCTGGGATGGCATTCGGCTAGACATCAACGACCTGAAGCAAACTGAGGAAAGTCTGCGCCTAAGCGAAGCCCGAAATCTGGCTATGCTGTCTGCCATCCCGGATTTGCTGCTCCGGGTGAGACGGGATGGCTCTTGCCTAGATTTCATTGCCCCCGCCCATTCCCAGGCGAGTTCCTATATTCCCATTCATACCCATATTTCGGAAGTGCTGCCTCCCCATTTGCTTCAGCATCAGATGGAGCGAATCGACCAGGCTTTAGCGACTGGGAAATTGCAGATCTGGGAACATCAACTGATCAAAAACGGGGAGCTACAGGACGAGGAGATCCGCTTAATTCCCTGCGGAGCCGATGAAGTGTTGCTGATTGTGCGGGATATTAGCGATCGCAAACGCACCGAAGAAACCCTCCGTCGCTATGAGCGCATTGTCTCGGCTACCACAGATGCCATCTTGCTGCTCGATCGCAATTACAAGTATCAGGTGGTCAATCAAGCCTATCTCAACTGGTATGGCAAGCAGCAGGATGAAGTGATCGGACATTCCATCAGTACTCTACTCCCCGAAGCGCTGTTTGAAAAGGAGATCAAGCCCCGCTTAGACCTATGTCTTGCGGGACAGGCGATCCAGTACGAAATGTGGGTCAACTATCCCACGCTAGGGCCACAATTCTTGAGCATCACCTACGATCCTTATTTTGATGCCCAGCAAACCCCCGCAGGGGTTGTCGTCAGCCTGCGGAATATCACGCGCCTCAAGCAGGCCGAAATGGAGCTAGAGCTTCAAGCCATCATTGTCAGCAACATTGCTGAAGGGGTCTGTATGGTGCGGATCGATGACGGGATTATTGTCTACGCCAACCCGAAGTTTGAGCGCATGTTTGGCTATGAGCCAGGAGAACTCAAAGATCGCCATGTGTCCATTATTAATTACGCCGATGAGCAGGCGAGTGCCGCAGAGATTCACAATGAGATCGAGGCAACTGTGACTCAGCAGGGTGAGGCGACCTATGAGGTGCACAATGTCAAAAAAGATGGCACTCCCATCTGGTGTCGGGCAACCACGTCGATTTTTCAGCATTCTGAGCATGGTGCTGTGCTGGTGGCGGTACAGCAAGACATTACCGAGCAGAAGCGAGCGGCTGAGCAAATTAAAGTGTCGCTGCGAGAGAAGGAGGTCTTACTGAAGGAAATCCATCACCGCGTTAAGAATAATTTAGGGATTGTCGATGGGCTACTGCAAATGCAGTCTAGGCGATCGTCCTATCCAGAGGTTGTTGCAACCTTAAGAGAGAGCCAGAACCGGATTGCTTCGATCGCGCTGGTTCATGAAAAGCTATACGGCTCTGAAGACTTGGCCAACATTGACTTTGCGCAATACATTGCCGATCTGACGGCTCATCTGTTTGACTCTTACAACACCCACGCCAATCAGATCAAGCTGACGACTCAGATCGAACCCATTTCTCTCGATATTGATACGGCTGTCCCCTGCGGCTTAATTATTAATGAATTAGTGTCTAATGCGCTAAAATACGCCTTCAACGCCCAAATAGGCGAAATTCAGGTCATATTCCAGCAAAGCTCAGATCATATGGCTCTAATTGTGCGAGATAATGGGATCGGATTGCCTCAAGACTTTGACCTCAAGCAAACCAAAACCTTGGGCATGACTCTGGTGAAAGGGTTAGTCAAACAGCTTAAAGGAACGCTAGACGTGAACACTCAACAGGGAACTACATTTACCATCAACCTAAACAGACCTTAATAAAATGGAAATGAATCGCGAGTCTTTACCCAGCATGACTTTCCCTGCAAAACCCCAAATCTTGATCGTCGAAGACGATTTCATTATTGCGGCCAACTTGCAGGAAAACCTGGAATCTTTAGGCTACAACGTGATTGATAGGCTTGATTCAGCCGAAGCGGCCATCCAGCAAGCTGCAAAGCTCCACCCCGATGTTGTGCTGATGGACATCCGACTTCAGGGCGAGCTAGACGGCATTCAGGCTGCCGAGTTTATCTGGGATCAGCTGCAAATTCCGCTGATTTACGTAACTGGCCATTCTGACCGAAGTACAATGGCGCGCGCGCGGAAGACCTATCCCTTTGGCTACATCCTCAAACCTGTGAAAGGGCCAGAACTGCAAGTCGCGATCGCCAGAGCTTGGACTGTTGCAAAAAAGCTGAAAGCTATGGATGAAAATGCTTGGACTCCTCTCTCTTCTCCTTCAGTGTGACTCAGATCTTAATCGTTGAAGACGAATACATCATTGCCGCTAACTTACAAGAGAACCTGGAGTCACTGGGTTATAGCGTTTTAGGGGTTGCCAGTTCAGCCGCAGGAGCGATCGACAAAGCCCTAGCGCTCAAGCCCGATATCGTGCTGATGGATATTCGGCTTCAGGGTGAAAGAGATGGCATTCATGCTGCCGAGCAGATTTGGAGCCTTCTGCAAACTCCAGTCATTTACCTCACGGGTCATTCTGATAAAAACACGCTAGATCGGGCAAAGATCACATTTCCCTTCGGCTTCATTCTCAAGCCCGTGAAAAAGCAAGAGCTTTATGTGGCGATCGAAACAGCCCTGAACCGCTACGAACGGGAGCAGTTTCTCAGTACCGTGCTGCAACGGATGGGCGATGGCGTGATTGTAGTTGACCGACAAAGTCGGATCAAATACCTGAATCAAGTCGCTGAAGTGCTGACCGGGTGGCAGCAACAGGAAGCCGCTGATCAAAACCTCATGTCTGTCTTCAATCTCATCGATGAAGAGACAAAGCAACCGATCGAGAACCCTGTCACCCCAGCCTTGCAACAGAGGGGTATCTTTTACTTGGGTTGCCGGGTGCTGCTCATCACCAAAGAGGGTACAACCCTGCCGATCTCAGATAGCGTCGCCTGCCTCACGAACAACAAAGGCGACCTGACCGGGGCAGTACTCGTTTTTCGGGACGATACCCAACGCCAGCTTCAGGAAAGTCGTGATTTGGCGCTTCAACGCACTCAGCTCATAGAGCGTCAGATGGAGGAGATGCAGCGGCTGAGCCAGCTTAAAGATGATTTTTTAAGTACGGTTTCCCATGAGCTGCGAACGCCATTGGCAGCGATTAAAATGGCTATTCAAATGTTAGAAATCAGCTTAAATCGCCGGGCGGCCTCTCCGCTAGACTTAATTGCTGATGCAACGTCCCCTGATGCAACCTCCTCTCCTTCAAACACACAGCAAGTAGAGCAATACCTGAAGATTTTGCGCGAACAGTGCGAGCAAGAATTGAACCTCATCAATGACTTACTCGACTTGCAATATTTGGGGGCACAAGAAACCCCTATTGCTCTAACCCCTATCGATCTAACGGAATGGGTGCCCCATATTGCAGATGCTTTTCAAGACCAAGCCCAGCAAAGGCAACAGCATTTGCAAGTGCTCCTGTTACCCGATTTGCCCCTGCTCGTCTCAGATTTGACCCTCTTCACGCGCATTGTGAAAGAACTTCTGACCAATGCCTGCAAATATACCCCACCCGGAGAAGCGATTACGGTGAGCGCCCATCCTCTGCCGGAAAAGCTACAGCTCAGGGTAAGTAATTCGGGCGTCGAGATAGCAGAAGCAGAGCTAGCTCGGATTTTTGACAAGTTTTACCGGATTCCGACGAACGATCGCTGGAACCAGGGCGGAACCGGATTGGGTCTGGCGCTGATCCAAAAGTTGGTAGTGTACTTGGGGGGTCGCATTTGGGCTGAAAGCAGCAGTAAACAAGTCCATTTCATCGTTGAATTGCCGATTTTGCCTCCCGATACTGTAGCCGCAGGTGCCGAATGAATCCCTATATCTTGTTAAGCCAGACCCCAAAGCAACGGGTCAGCGATGGCTTGGTTACGCCTATCCTCAGCGGTTGTGAGGCCGCCACACGTCAATTGGTGCTGATCATGCCGCAGCTAGGAGACTTTGACAGTTTAGAGTATGCCTGGTGGTTGCAGCGTGAAAGCGATCGCCTCCAGACCCAAGGAATTGTTGTCCGAGCCGTTGGCATTGGCGATCGGGCTTCTGGTCAGCAGTTTTGTGCTTATACAGGGTTTCCGTCTGACTGTTTGTTTGTAGACCCTACCGCAGACCTGCACCAAAAGCTAAATCTATACCCAGGGCTATCGCTCAAGCTCCCCATTCTGTCGGTGGGTCAAAATGCTTGGCTCAACCTCATGCTCATGTGCGCTGGGCTGGGCAGCCCTGGAACTTTGGCTGAAGTGCTGCGAGGCTATCGGGGCGATCGCCAAGCGCCTCAGCTCATTGCGGATGAAGAAACCATTCAGGCAACCCCGCTACCGCCCCTCAAAGGTTCGTTCTTTCAGTGGGCTGGAGGCAAGGGCTTTCAGCGTCCGTTTGAGCTGGCAACGTTGCGCTTGCGAAACATGACCGAAGTCTTGAGCCATTGGAAAACCTATGTGCCAAACTCAGCCTACCTGACTCAACGCGGAGCCACCTTTTTGTTTGATGCCCAAGGAAACTTGTTGTATCAACATTACGACAAAGGCATCCTGGGATTTGCAGCTAACATGAGTCACCCGCTTTCGTTTCTATAGCCTGCTTGGGCTTATTATCCCTGTAGGTTAGCCGTCTTTTCAGGACAAGACATTTTTGTGCGTGTGCGGAGCGCATGACAAAAACGCCGCTATTCTTAACATCTGTAGGGATAGCGGTCTCTCCGGTAGCAAGTTAACTTAGTAATGAATAGAAATAGCTAAACAGCAGAACATTTTGATCATCCGCCGCAAAAAATCTCTCCCTAAAAATCAAGGAAAATTATGACATCAATAACATCAATCTCATTTTTAGGCGTTGTTCCTATAGTCGGCAATGTCTATGACGGGGAAGAAAATCAGAATGATGAGAATAAGAACATTAGCGCCATTGAAGTTATGGATAATCTTCTGATTATGGGCGCAGATGAGGGACGAACGATTAAAGTTTTGAAATATGATGGCAAAGCCTATAAGGTTGAACAGAGTATTTCACTCCGTACTAGTGAGACGACCGAAAATGATGACGGAGAAGTTGATGTTGAAGGGATTGCCTATGAAAACGGCAATGTATATGTTGTCGGTTCTCACTCTTGCAAAAGATCTGAGGTGAAACCAGAACAGTCTTACGAACGCAACCGAAAAGCACTCAAAAAAATTAAGACAGAAGCACGACGAGACTACTTATTCCGCCTTCACTTAGATACAGCTTCTAACATCGAGCACACCAGTTTGCAACCCATTATTGATAGCAAAAAAGTACTGCAACTCTTTAGCCAAATACCCAGTAAAGAGAATGGAATTGATATTGAGGGCATAGCAGTTTATAAAGAACGGCTGTACGTTGGGTTTCGCGGCCCCGTACTTCGTGGCAACTGGGTGCCTGTACTCAAGTGCAAGTTTGCAAACCCCATTACTGAGGCGGATCTACTATTCGTAAATCTGGGCGGGCGTGGCGTTCGGGATATCATCAGGGTTGACAATGGTTTCCTAATTTTGGCTGGCCCCGTTGGAGACGGATCAGATTCATACCAAGTCTATTTCTGGGATGGGGAGGACTGCATACCGGGTGAACGTACATCAGGTCAGGTTGGGCAGATCGAATTTCTAGGAGAGATTCCAGCCTATGAGAATATGAAGGCTGAAGGCATTGCACTCATCAAAGAAAAAAAGTCAGACTATGAAGTGATGGTGGTTTTTGATGGGGTAGAGAACGGTGCACCAGTCCGCCTTAAAATTGCCAAGCACCCATTTAAATCAACTCCAGCTAAATAGCTAAATGCCGTGAGCAGAGGATTTGCGCCCTCGTCCACTATTTGATGACAGGTATTGTCAATATCATTGCTTTGCGAGCCTTTGGGCGATCGCCCTAAAGATCTGCGGCGCGGCTTTAGGAATTTTGACCTGCATCTCTTCCGATTAGACCATTTAAGTCCATAGAGTTTAAGGTGCCGTCATGGCTCACAACGCCCACTGACCTTCAAAATTCAATTCTAAGCGTGAGTAGGTCACAAAGTGAGCCATGACTTGTTCTCTTATTGAGATCTAGGCATCTTTGCGCTTAAGCAATGCGTCTAGCTTCTACCGTTTTGGGCAGCTTCATCGGTTCTGTTAAGTTGGCGATCGCTAGTTCCCAACCGTTAGCCAGGGTAAAAATCTTTTCACCGTCTGTTTCCACTTGTTTCACCACTTCTTCTTCCAAATCTTTTTTAGCGACATAGACAACCAGGTATCCAGACTGATTCAGACGGAGCATCACTTTCATTTAATTTCCTCAGCAAGTTCAAGTTCTTTTTTGCGACAGCCGACAATGTGCCCCGTGGTCATGAAATGTACAGCGTAAATGTAGGAGCTTTGCAAAAAGGTGCCGATGCTGACTACATAGCCGATATCCCCTTTCTTGGCCAATGTGGCACCAATATCTTTACCAGGGAATGTACCGTCATTGCGAATCAGTTTACGCGATCGCACCTTCTGACCAATCTCAAAGCAAGGAGGAGCATCAATTTCAATTTCATCTGTTTGCATGAGCATATGACCTCGTTTGGGAGACTAAATTTAAAAGTTCTTCAACGGTGAGACTGCGCTTTACCTCTACGGCTTGATGCCGCACCGCTTCTAGCACCAATTGAATTTCCTCAGAATTGAGAATGATGCCCTGCTCTTGCAGCACGCTGAACACTAAATGCCGCCCCGAATGTTTACCTACAACAAAGCGTCGTTCCCAGCCCACCTCTTCGGGGTCAAATGGCTCATAGGTCACTGGATTTTGCAGTATGCCATGAGCATGAATGCCAGATTCATGAGCAAACGCATTCTCACCCACGATCGCTTTCCAGGGTGGAACAGGACAATTAGACGCTTTGGCAACCAACCGAGAGAGTTCCAACAGTCGTTTGGTATCAATACCTGTTTGTATACTATAGATGCGCTTCAAGGCCATCACCACCTCTTCTAGCGCAGCATTGCCTGCTCGTTCACCTAAACCATTCACCGTTGTATTCACCGATGACGCTCCAGCTTGGATACCAGCCAGCGCATTTGCCGTTGCCAGTCCCAGATCGTTGTGGGTATGCATTTCGACTGGAATATGCAGGTGAGTTATAAGTTTGCGGACTTTGTTGTAGGTGGTTAATGGGTCAAGAACGCCAACCGTATCACAGAAGCGAAATCGGAAGGCACCCCATTCTTGAGCCAGCGTTGCAACATCGAGCAAAAAGGAAGCCTCGGCTCTAGAGGAATCTTCACCCCCAACGGATACCGCTAAACCACAATCACAGGCAAAGTTAATCGCATCTTTTAGGCGATCGAGCATCACCCGCCACTGTCCATGAAATTTGGCCGCAATTTGAATGTCTGAAACGGGGACGGAAATGTGAACTCGCTGTAATCCGCAGTTTAGCGATGCCTGAATATCCGACCGATTGGCTCGATTCCAGCCCAGCAGCTTTGCCTTTAATCCCAAGTTGGCGATCGCTCGAATTGATTCAGTTTCTTCTTGCCCCATAGCAGGAATACCGATCTCCAGTTCTTGCACGCCAATAGAATCGAGGAATGTCGCGATCGCGATTTTTTCTTCAATATTGAAAGCAATCCCAGCAGCTTGTTCGCCATCTCGCAAGGTTGTGTCGTTAATCTGGATCAGAGAGTTTTTCATGGTGATGTTGTAATCTCCAATGTGATATCTAGTCAGCAACTTTATTCTGAGATTTCGTCTTATCTACATCATCCTCATAGATTCCATTCATCATGTAGTCGTTGTGAACAAAGGTGACAATAAACATAGCTGTGAGCGAAATTAAAATGGTCAGCATGGGTCTTTTAGGGTAACTTTACTGTTTTTACTTCATTGACTTGTCGAGGCTGCTATCTGCACTTAACTATTCACAGTTTTTGCTTATAGCAGGTATTAGTATAGTGATTCTAGCCAGTCAAAGATTTGCTCTAGCTGTTGAAGTGTAATCAGCCCATACTGCCAAAGAAGCATAGGCAATGGAGCATGAGCCTGTTCGGGATGGCGCAACAACACATTGATCTCTGCGGATGAGACTGCTAGTTCATGCTGCAAAAACTGAATCAATTGTGGGTTGCTAGTCATGGCTGTCCCCTTGATTAAGAGAGTAAGTTTTGGATTTTGAATTGATCAGGAGATTTTCATCCAAAATCCAAACTCTAGAAGGCTTTAAGTCCCTAAGCGATTCACGGAGGAAAGCGTTAGGCTGTCTTCAGCTAGGAAATGCGCGAGATGGAAGGCGCGATCTTCGGTTTGCACCAGAAATTGTTCATAGAGATAGCGAGTGGCGCGATCGCCCACACTCTCTGCCTGTGATGCCTGCCGCCGCAATAAATCAATCACGGCTTGCTCCGCTTGCAGATTGTTTTCCACCATCTGACGAGCGGTAAAAATTCCATCGGGTTCTGGTGAGAAGCAGCATAATTCTGCCAATTTGCTGAAGCTGGCAGCAGGAACGCCCCCTAATCCATTCAATCGCTCACCCAGTTGATGCACATATTCCTGAACCTGCTCGTAGCTTTCAGCAAAAAATTCATGTAGTGAGTAAAATTCTGCACCTTCTACTACAAAGTGATGTTTTTGGTATTGCAAGTAGAGTGCTTGAAAACTAGCAAACGCGATATTTAGCCCTTCACAGATGGGTAAGGTGACTTCCTTCCCTAACGCGATCGGATTGGCTTGAACTTGACCCCATTCTTGTACAAATGCCTGTGCCTGTGTCATTTGATAGTCTCCTTAGGTTGAGTAAATGTGTACTTAAATTTCTTGCTCAGTTTTTGCAGAGGTTTGCAAAGGTTTGAAATGAAAAAGACGTTGTTTCAGCCATATGCAGCTTAGACATATGCAGCTCAGACATATGCAGCTCAATCCATATCCCAACACCGCTCCAGCCAGTTCACCATTTCTTGGCGAGAGGCAACAAATTGTTGCATTACACTTCGCAGCAGCAGAGCGTCCATGCTGTTTTGCACTTCGATGCGCAGTGAACCATCTTCCGGGCACCAGCAGGGAATCATTAATTCCTGAAGACGATGGTAGATCCGCCAGCGATCGCCACAGGGTACAGAAATAGCATGAGTAACCGAAACGTCAATATTTAATCGGTCATCAACCTGGCTAGTGCTAGAGTTTGCAGGGGGAAGGGGAGACATGGGCGTTACCTTGAAATCAGGATGAGGGAGTATGTTGTTGGGTTAGCTGTTGGACTTGTTGTTCTAACGTCTCAATGCGATCGAGCAATGTCTTTAGTGCTATTGCCTCGACATCGGGAACTTGCCCATGATCTAGAGGGCAGGTTTGCGTATTAGTGCGGCAAATGTTACGGCCAGGGACTCCAACAGCAGTGCAGCGGGATGGCACGGCTCGCAGCACGATCGAGCCAGCTCCAATTCGAGCGTAGTCCCCGATGGGAATGTTGCCTAGAATCTTTGCCCCAGCGCCAACCACCACATGCTGGCCTAGCGTTGGGTGGCGCTTCCCTGTTTCTTTGCCCGTGCCGCCTAGCGTCACTCCCTGATAAATCAGGCAATAGTCCCCTACAATGGCTGTCTCCCCAATCACCACCCCCATGCCGTGGTCGATAAAGACTCCTTTCCCTATCACCGCACCTGGATGAATTTCGATCCCTGTAAGCCATCGGGTCAGGTGAGAAATGAGCCGAGGAACGAACGCAACGTGACGATGATGGAGCCAGTGAGCCAGACGATACAGAACAAGAGCATGGAAGCCAGGGTAGCAGCACACCACCTCCAGCCAATGATGGGCAGCTGGATCGCGCTCAAAGATGATCCGAAAATCTTCCCTTAGCGCCTGCCATCTTGCGATCGACGGGGGATTTGATGCCAATGCAGAAGCTGTTGGAATATCTTGGCTAGAACTTGTTCTGAACGGCTCAGGGAGGGGGAGACAGAGTGAGGTAGGTTGCTGCTGCATTGTGTTCAGGGGGCAAACTGATATTCTGTTCTCCTGCTTATATCAGGCCAGAAAAACAGTGCAGACCAAGCAACCTCCATCAAAGCTATTAAATTACTTAGCAATGTACTCAACCCTCAATCCCTTTTCTGGCAAAGGCTTCTTTTTTTTAAAGAGGTAGGGGAACTAGCATTTTCGATCAGGGGGACTGGTATTAATCGAAGCAGGAGCAAGTATTTGAGTACTCAGCGTAGACCTGGGCATTCACGGGCTTTGTAGCAAATTATTCCCTTCAATAGTTTGATGCTGGCTCTGTACTCAAATCGAAGGTTCTGTATCAAACCTATCTATTTATAATGTAGTTATGTTCAGCCTGAACAAAGTTAAAAAATAATTACGACGATCGCGTTTGTTTTTAGGAAAATGCTAATTTAGATACAGAATTGAATTTCGGATCTTGCTGGAAGTGATCCTCAACCGTTTACTTCCAGCTTTTAATAAAAAACGACTGAACTTTCTCTAAAAACTACCTTTATTAGACATTTTTAAGGAATCTTTTGAGTACAGCTCTGTTGGCTTGAGAAATACTCAAGAATGCCTTCAATGCTTCTCGCATCAAGCATTTGAGCTGAGTACAAGAAATACCATTACCCTACTCAAAAAATACTAATACCCCCTGTAAAGAATACTCGCACCCTGATCCAATAAAAATTTTGGGTGCTGAATCCGTTTGGGTTTGAGCGCTTGAGTACAGGCTAATGATTTCAATAACTCTGACCGGGTTCTGTTGCGCTGGTCTGGTTTTGAGTGGCTGCTATAACTTTCACAACGCCAATCAATCAACTCTCCTCACTCGAAACACAGGTTTTTCCAACCGCAGGTATCGAAATTTAGGTTTCGCAGGTAGGAGAGAGGATGCGATAAAGACACAGCTACACACCCTTCTATCAATCTCGAATTGAAGTCACAGTTACAGCATTGATAAATCGCTCCAGAACGGACGAAGTGCTTCTAGCTTGCATAGGCAAGTTGTCTGTACCTAGTGACTTCAGTTGATTTTTTTAGAGAAACGGAGCCATCGTCTTTTTGAGCGGCGCTGTCCCCCTAGCCCCACCGAAATTCAATGACACCTCCTCCCCCACCCTCAGGACTTCTCTCTCCGCCAGAAACGCAGCCTGCTACGGATCTCGTCATTACCAAAAATACGGTGACTCAGCAAAAGAGTGATAGCTGTGGTTGCAGTAGTAATACCAGCACAGCAGCCACTCTAGACGAGCGAATGCGCGATCGCATTGCCAAACATCCCTGCTATAGCGAAGAAGCTCATCATCACTATGCTCGGATGCATGTTGCCGTTGCTCCTGCCTGCAATATTCAATGCAACTACTGCAATCGCAAATATGACTGTGCGAACGAGAGCCGTCCGGGTGTGGTGAGTGAGTTGCTGACTCCTGAAGAAGCGGCTCATAAGGTTTTAGTGATTGCAGGTAAAATCCCACAAATGACTGTGCTAGGGATTGCTGGGCCAGGCGATCCGCTGGCAAACCCCGAAAAAACATTTCGGACGTTTGAGTTGATTGCAGATAAAGCTCCTGATATCAAACTGTGCCTCTCGACGAATGGTTTGATGTTGCCGGATTATGTCGATCGCATCAAAGCCCTCAACGTCGATCACGTCACCATCACCATTAACATGGTCGATCCAGAGATTGGCACCAAGATTTATCCCTGGGTGCATTACCGCCGCAAGCGCTACAAAGGCTTAGAGGCCGCACGGATTCTGCATGAGCGACAAATGGAGGGCCTGCAGGCGCTGCGTGAAGCCGATATCTTGTGCAAGGTCAATTCGGTGATGATTCCTGGCATTAACGACGACCACCTCGTGGAAGTCGATCAAGAAATCCGCAAGCGAGGTGCCTTCCTGCACAACATCATGCCGCTAATTTCGGCTCCAGAGCATGGCACACATTTTGGTCTAACCGGACAGCGTGGCCCGACTCCTAAAGAGCTGAAGAAACTGCAAGACGAGTGCGCTGACAGCAACATGAAGATGATGCGTCACTGTCGCCAGTGCCGTGCTGATGCGGTGGGCTTGCTGGGTGAAGACCGCAGCCAAGAATTCACCAAAGACAAGTTCATGGCAATGCCGGAACAGTATGACCTAGAGCTGCGGCAGGAAGTTCATGCAGGTATCGAGCAATTCAAAGAAGAAATCAAGCTGGCAAAAGCCAAAGTCAAACCCAGTGAGCGGATCAAGAATAGCCCCAAGATTCTGGTCGCTGTGGCAACCAAAGGCGGCGGCATTGTCAACCAACACTTTGGTCATGCCAAAGAATTCCAAGTCTTTGAAGTGGATGCCAACGAAGCCAAGTTTGTCGGACACCGCAAGATTGATCAGTACTGTCAAGGCGGGTATGGCGAAGATGCCACGCTGGAGTACGTGATCAAGGCGATCGCGGACTGCAAAGCCGTTCTTGTTTCCAAAGTGGGTGAATGTCCCAAAGCAGAACTTAGAGAATCTGGGCTGCACGTTGTTGAAGCCTATGACGTGATTGAAAAGGTGGCGAGAGAGTTCTACGACCAACATGTTCAAGAATTTTGAATCTATTTGCCAACCTAATCTAACCCCTTACAAACCCCTGCGTCAGTGGGAGTCAATGCATGAACACAGTCATTTATCTCGATAACAATGCCACCACCCAGGTCGCTCCAGAAGTCGTGGAAACCATGCTGCCTTACCTCACTCAGTACTATGGTAATCCTTCCTCCATGCATAGTTTTGGTGGACAGGTAGGGAAGGCTTTGAAGCAAGCACGAGTTCAGATTGCGTCTTTGCTAGGAGCGGAAGAGTCTGAAATTGTATTTACTAGCTGTGGCACAGAGGGCAACAATACTGCCATTCGAGCGGCGATCGCTGCCCAGCCAGAGCGCAAACACCTGATCACCACCCAAGTAGAACATGCCTGCGTTTTGAATCTGTTCAAACAGTTAGAGAAGCAAGGCTATACCGTGACTTACCTCTCGGTAGACGGCAAGGGACAGCTCGACTTGATGGAACTAGAGGCCGCGATTACCGGCAACACAGCGCTGGTGTCGATGATGTATGCCAACAACGAAACCGGGACGGTGTTTCCGGTTGAGCAGGCTGGGGCAATCGCCAAAGAATATGGCGCTACCTTCCATGTTGATGCGGTGCAAGTGGCTGGCAAACTGCCCCTAAACATGAAGACCAGCACCATCGATTTGATGACGATCTCAGGGCACAAACTGCATGCGTCAAAAGGAGTAGGTGCGCTGTATGTGCGCCGGGGATTCCGCTTTCGCCCCTTGCTGATTGGTGGACATCAAGAAAGGGGACGCAGAGCCGGAACCGAGAATGTGGCTGGCATCATTGGCTTAGGCAAAGCCGCAGAACTGGCGCAACTCTATTTAGCCGATGTAGGAACCGAGAAAAAACTGCGCGATCGACTCGAAAAAGGATTGCTGGCGATTCCAAATACGGAAATCAATGGCGATCGTAAAAATCGATTGCCCAACACCACCAACATTGGCTTTAAGTACATCGAAGGGGAAGCCATCTTACTCTCTCTCGACCAGTACGGTATCTGCGCCTCTTCGGGTTCAGCCTGCACCTCAGGCTCTCTAGAGCCGTCCCATGTTCTGCGGGCAATGGGCTTGCCTTACACCATCCTGCATGGCTCCATCCGGTTTAGCCTTTCCCGATATACAACGGAGGCTGAAATCGATCGTGTTCTAGAAGTTATGCCCGGAATTGTCGATCGCCTCCGTGCCCTTTCACCCTTTAACAATGACCAAGCCGAATGGCTACAAGATCGTGAAGAAGTCGTTTTAGGAGCACGATGACGGGATGTGGGATGACGAGATGACGAGATGTGGGATGACGGGATGACCGCCCACTCACCCTCTCGCCCACCCACTCTCTCACCCTCTCCCCCACCCACCCTCACCCTCACCCTTCAGGAACAACGCCATGTGGGACTACACCGAAAAAGTACTAGACCTGTTTTATAACCCCAAAAATCAAGGTGCGATCGCGGACGCTGATCAAACTGGCATCGCTGTTGTCTTTGGTGAAGTGGGTAGCATTGCCTGTGGTGATGCTCTGAGACTACACCTCAAGATCGAGGTTGATTCGGACAAAATCTTGGATGCTCGGTTTCAAACCTTTGGCTGCACCAGTGCGATCGCTTCTTCCTCGGCACTCACTGAAATCATCAAAGGGCTGACCTTGGATGAAGCCTTGAATATTAGTAATCGGGATATTGCTGATTACTTGGGTGGGTTGCCAGAAGCCAAAATGCACTGTTCTGTGATGGGACAGGAAGCGCTAGAAGCCGCTATATACAAATATCGTGGCATTGAAGTTGAGCATCATGAAGAAGATGATGGCAACCTCATTTGTCGATGCTTTAGTGTGAGTGAGAACAGAATTCGTCGCGTGGTGATCGAAAATAACCTAACCACGGTAGAACAAGTCACCAGCTACGTTAAAGCAGGTGGGGGTTGCAGTGCTTGTGCAGCAGAAATTGAAGATTTAATCACCACCATCCAGCAAGAAAAAGAAATCACGGCAGCAAGAGTTGCAGCAGAGCTTGAAACATCTCAAAATCGCTCCCTGACGACTGTGCAAAAAATTAGTCTGATTCAGACAGTGTTGCAAGATGTACGTCCGATTTTGATTGCTGATGGCGGTGATGTTGAACTCTACGACGTAGAAGGTGATGTCGTCAAAGTTCTGCTGAAAGGTGCTTGTGGCACCTGCGAAAGCAGCACCGCTACGCTGAAAAATGCGATCGAAGTTCGGTTACGAGAACGTGTTTTACCCAACCTTGTGGTTGAAGCAGTTGCATGAACGCTCTAATGTTTCAAGTCTTCCCCGTTGGGCGATCGCCCCCGGTTGCGATTGATTCCAACGCTCGAATCCAGTCATCCCTGCCGATCCAATCACAGCTTCATTGATGGCTGGCTACTGACTTCTCACCCCTTATCACTCCAAAGGAGACAATTCCATGACTGACGACAGCATTAGACAGATAGCCTTTTACGGTAAAGGTGGGATTGGTAAGTCCACCACGTCGCAAAACACGATCGCGGGCATGGCTGAACTCGGTCAGCGCGTCATGATCGTCGGTTGTGACCCCAAAGCTGACTCTACCCGCTTGATGCTCCACAGCAAAGCTCAAACGACCGTTCTACACCTGGCCGCCGAGCGTGGCGCGGTTGAAGACGTAGAACTCGAAGAAGTGTTGTTGACGGGCTACCGCGATGTTCGTTGTGTTGAGTCAGGTGGCCCTGAACCCGGTGTTGGTTGCGCAGGACGAGGCATCATCACCTCCATCAACTTCTTGGAAGAAAATGGTGCGTATGAAGACCTTGACTTCGTGTCTTATGACGTATTGGGCGACGTAGTTTGCGGTGGTTTTGCCATGCCCATCCGGGAAGGCAAAGCTCAAGAAATTTACATCGTCACCTCTGGTGAAATGATGGCCATGTACGCCGCTAACAACATTGCCAGAGGCGTTCTTAAGTATGCTCACTCTGGTGGCGTGCGCTTAGGGGGTCTGATCTGCAACAGCCGTAAGGTCGATCGTGAACTTGAACTGATCGAAACGCTGGCGAAGCGGCTCAACACCCAAATGCTGCACTTTGTTCCTCGTGACAACATTGTTCAACACGCTGAACTGCGCCGTATGACAGTAATTGAGTACGCGCCGGATAGTCAACAGGCTGAAGAATATCGCACGCTTGCTAAGAAGATCATTGACAACAAGAATCTTGCCATCCCCACCCCCATCTCTATGGATGAACTGGAAGATCTGTTGGTCGAATTTGGCATCTTGGGTGGCGAAGAAGAGTACGAAAGGGCCATCAAAGAAGGCGTCAAAGCACCTGCTGGCGTTGCCTAGTTAGTCCCCTAGGGTGGGCACTGCCCACCCTACCTTCACCCCCATGCGCTCATCCACCCATTCCATCCTTTACCCAGAGAGGCAGAATATGACACCTCCCGAATCCGCTACTCTCGACGCGATCGCCCCTCCCGAAGCACCCACAGAAGAGCTGACAACGGTTGACAAAAAAGCGTTGATCAAAGAAGTTCTAGAAGTCTATCCTGACAAAGCCAAGAAAAAGCGGGAAAAACACCTGAACGTTTACGAAGAAGGCAAATCAGATTGTGGTGTGAAATCTAACATCAAATCTGTGCCTGGTTCCATGACCACTCGCGGCTGTGCCTACGCTGGCTCAAAAGGTGTGGTTTGGGGCCCGATCAAAGACATGATCCACATTAGCCACGGGCCTGTGGGCTGCGGCTACTACTCCTGGTCGGGTCGCCGCAACTACTACATCGGTACCACAGGCATTGATTCCTTTGGCACAATGCAGTTCACCTCTGACTTCCAGGAACGAGACATTGTGTTTGGCGGTGACAAAAAACTGGCTCAGTTGATCACCGAGTTAGATGAACTCTTCCCCTTGAATCGCGGTGTCTCCATCCAATCAGAATGCCCCATCGGACTGATTGGAGATGACATTGAAGCCGTTGCCAAAAAGTCTGCTAAAGAAATTGGCAAAACGGTAGTTCCAGTGCGGTGCGAAGGCTTCCGGGGTGTTTCCCAATCCCTGGGTCACCACATTGCCAACGATGCTGTGCGCGACTGGGTATTCCCCCAATACGACAAGGAGAAAAAAGCTGGAAACATTCCCGATGGCACTGAGTATGATGTCGCTATCATCGGTGACTACAACATTGGTGGAGATGCCTGGTCGAGCCGCATTCTTTTAGAAGAAATTGGCTTGCGAGTGGTAGCGCAGTGGTCTGGTGATGGCACTCTGCACGAAATGATCAACACACCTTCCGTGAAGCTGAACCTGGTGCACTGCTATCGCTCCATGAACTACATCTCCCGCCACATGGAGGAAACCTACGGGGTGCCTTGGTTGGAGTACAACTTCTTTGGCCCTACCCAAATTGCTGAATCTTTACGGGCGATCGCCGCTAAATTCGACGAAACCATTCAGGCAAAAGCGGAAGAGGTCATTGCCAAATACGAAGCCCAGACCCAAGCCGTCATCGCCAAATATCGTCCTCGGTTAGAAGGTAAAACCGTTGCCCTCATGGTTGGTGGTCTGCGTCCTCGTCACGTCGTTCCCGCCTTCCACGATCTGGGAATGCAGCTCATCGGCACAGGCTACGAATTTGGCCACAACGACGACTACAAACGCACCACGCACTACGTCGAAAATGGCACGTTGATCTATGACGACGTTTCTGCCTATGAATTCGAGGCGTTTATCAAAGAGCTGAAGCCTGACCTGGTAGCCTCCGGCATCAAAGAGAAATACGTCTTCCAAAAAATGGCGCTGCCGTTCCGCCAGATGCACTCCTGGGATTATTCCGGGCCTTACCACGGCTACGACGGATTCGCCATCTTTGCCCGTGACATGGATCTAGCACTCAATAGCCCCACCTGGAGTTTGATTGGCGCGCCATGGAAGAAAGCTGAGGAAGCAGCCGTTTAGCACGATGAGGAGATGACAAGCAACGAGAGGGTGGGATGACGGGATGTCGAGAAGTGGGATGTCGAGATGATGAGAAAGTGATGATGGTATGACGAGAGGGTGAATGATGGCATGACGGGATAAGCCTTGCAATCCTCTCCCTTACTCTATTTCCCCTTCCCCCATTCTCCCTCTTTCCCCCCTCTCTCTCTTTCTCTCTCTTTTTCCCCCCTTTCCCTCCCCCCATTCTCCCTCCCCTACTCCTCCCCTACTCCCCCCTCCCATCCCCTTCACAGGAGAACACCTATCATGGCTCAGAACAATATTGACAACATCAAAGACCACGCCGAGTTATTTCACCAGGACGAGTATCAGGAATTATTTGCCGGAAAGAAAGAGTTTGAAGGTGGGCATGACCCCGACCTGATCGCGCAAACAGCCGAGTGGACGAAAACCTGGGAATACCGCGAGAAAAACTTTGCCCGTGAAGCGCTGACGGTAAACCCCGCAAAAGCCTGCCAACCCCTTGGCGCTATCCTTGCAGCGGTTGGGTTTGAAGCTACCCTGCCCTTTGTCCACGGTTCCCAAGGGTGCGTTGCCTACTTCCGATCGCACTTTACCCGCCACTTCAAAGAGCCCTTTTCTGCGGTTTCCTCCTCCATGACGGAAGATGCAGCGGTATTTGGTGGACAAAACAACTTGATTGAGGGCTTGGCCAATAGCTACAGCCTGTATCAACCCAAAATGATCGCCGTTTGCACGACCTGCATGGCGGAAGTGATTGGGGATGACCTGCAAGCCTTTATTAACAACGCCAAGGCTGCTGGGTCTGTGCCGCAAGAATTTCCTGTGCCCTATGCCCACACTCCTAGTTTTGTTGGCTCGCACATCACGGGCTACGACAACATGCTCAAGGGCATTCTGACCAATCTGACCAAAGATCAGAAAGCAGAAACCACCAACGGCAAGATCAACTTTATTCCTGGGTTTGAAACCTACATTGGCAACCTGCGGGAAATCAAACGGATTGCCTCCCTGGTAGGTGTAGATTACACCTTATTGGCCGACAACTCAGAATATCTCGACTCCCCCAACACGGGCGAGTACAACATGTATCCCGGTGGTACCAAGCTAGAGGATGCCGCAGACTCCATCAATGCCGAAGCCACGATCGCCTTCCAGGCCTATTCCACCACCAAAACTCGCGAATACATCGAGAAAGATTGGAATCAACCCACCTCTGTGGTTCGTCCCGTGGGCATTCGCGGCACTGATGAGTTTTTGATCAAGCTCTCTGCGTTGACGGGCAAACCCATTCCCAAGGAACTGGAAGACGAGCGGGGTCGCGCTGTTGATGCACTCACTGACTCCCAAGCATGGCTGCACGGCAAGCGCGTCGCATTGTATGGCGATCCTGACTTGGTGATTGGATTGGTACAATTCCTCTTAGAAATTGGCGCAGAACCTGTTCACATTGTCGTTAACAACAGCAACGATGTATTTGAAACTGAACTGCGAGCCTTATTAGATTCCAGTCCCTTTGGTGCAGGCGCAACCATTTGGGGTGGCAAAGACCTATGGCACTTGCGATCGCTCCTCTTCACCGAACCCGTAGACCTGTTAATCGGCAACTCCTACGGCAAGTATCTGTGGCGTGACACCAAGACCCCCTTTGTCCGGATTGGCTATCCCATCTTCGATCGCCATCACTTACACCGCTATGCCACCTACGGCTATCAGGGCACCATCAATCTCCTCAATTGGATTGTAAATACCTTACTGGATGAACTCGATCGCAACACTATCATCCCAGCGAAGACAGACATCTCCTACGACCTGATTCGCTAATTGATTCTCCCATATGGGCGGGTTCTATAAATCCACACACCGATCATTCAAATCAACCCGCCCTTCCTTACCCCCTTTACCCCGCCATGTCTACTTTTACTCCTCCCCAATCTCCTACTCCACTCCATCATTCTGATATCCTTACACCCATTCGCCGCCGGATCGATCGTATCGAAGTCCGTTCCCCTCGCATTGCTCACTGGATTTGCACACTCATTCCCTGCACCTGCCCCTTTGAGAATCACTTCACATTGTTTGGACACAACTTTCATACTCCCCCACTTTGTGAAATCAATCCCTTCTACAACGAGTTAGTGTTTCTCCGGTTTCGCGCCCTCAGCTATCTCTCAGATGTTTGCGGCGAAGATGTTGAAAAGTACATTTGCTAATCAATTTGTGTAATGACGAGAGGATGGGATGGTGAGATGACGGGATAGAAACTACTCTTTACCTACCCATTTCCCACTTACTCACTCTCCCCTACCCCCTCATTCCCCCTTCCTCTCACCCACCCACTCCTCACCCTCTCACCCACCCACTCTCCCACCCTCCCCCTCTCCCTATGAAACTCACTCAAGGCAAAATCAACGAACTTCTGAGCGAGTCAGCGTGTGAGCATAACCATAAGAAAGAAGGCAAAGGTAAAAACAAATCCTGTACGCAAGTTGCTCAACCGGGAGCCGCTCAAGGAGGCTGTGCCTTTGATGGTGCGATGATCGCCCTGGTGCCTATTACCGATGCGGCTCATCTGGTGCATGGCCCGATCGCTTGTGCTGGAAATTCTTGGGGCAGTCGGGGCAGCATGTCGTCTGGCCCGATGCTCTACAAAATGGGTTTCACGACCGATCTGACGGAAAATGACGTTATTTTTGGGGGTGAGAAAAAGCTCTACACAGCCATTCTTGAAGTCAAAGAACGCTATAGTCCGGCGGCAGTATTTGTTTACTCTACGTGCGTCACAGCGCTCATTGGCGACGATCTAGATGCGGTTTGTCAAAAGGCGGCAGAGAAAACGGGGGTGCCCGTTGTGCCCGTTAACTCTCCTGGTTTTATTGGCAGCAAAAACCTGGGCAATCGAGTCGGTGGCGAGAGCTTGCTGGAGTATGTGGTGGGCACCCGTGAACCCGAAATTACCACCCCCTATGACATTAACCTGATTGGCGAATACAACATTGCAGGGGAACTGTGGGGTGTATTGCCCCTGTTTGAGAAATTGGGGATTCGCGTCCTGGCACAAATTACAGGCGACGGACGGTATGAGGATATTGCGTGCTCCCATCGTGCCAAGCTCAATGTGATGATTTGCTCCAAAGCGCTGATCAACATGGCTCGTAAAATGGAGGAACGCTACGGTATTCCCTATATTGAAGAATCTTTCTATGGCGTAGCGGATATGAACCGCTGTTTGCGGAACATTGCCGCCAAAATTGGAGATACCGATTTACAACAGCGAGTAGAACTATTAATTGCGGAAGAAACCATCAAGTTAGACAATGCCCTTGCACCCTATCGCGCCAAGCTGAAAGGAAAGCGAGTTGTACTTTACACCGGGGGGGTCAAAAGTTGGTCGATCATTTCTGCTGCTAAAGATTTGGGCATGGAGGTGTGTGCTACCAGCACCAAAAAAAGCACTGAAGAGGATAAGGCTCGGATTAAAGAATTGCTGGGTCAAGACGGCATCATGATGGAAAAGGGCAATGCTCAGGAACTGCTGCGGGTCATTGCTCAAACCAAAGCAGACATGCTGATTGCAGGTGGACGCAACCAGTACACAGCCCTCAAAGCCAAAATTCCCTTTCTCGATATTAACCAGGAGCGCCATCACCCCTATGCGGGCTATGTCGGCATGGTGGAGATGGCAAGAGAGCTAGAAGAAGCCCTGTATAGCCCCGTGTGGGCACAAGTTCGCAAACCCGCCCCTTGGGATACGGAGGTAATTTAATGGCCACCATTACAACGCCTAGAAAGTCCGTTGCGGTCAATCCGCTCAAGCAAAGCCAACCCCTGGGGGCAGCGCTAGCGTTTCTTGGGTTAAAGGGTATTATGCCCTTATTCCACGGTTCCCAAGGCTGCACAGCCTTTGCCAAGGTCATGCTAGTGCGCCACTTTCGGGAAGCCATCCCGCTCTCGACCACCGCTATGACTGAAGTCAGCACGATTTTGGGCGGTGAAGAGAATGTGGAGCAGGCCATCCTCACGCTGGTGGAAAAGTCGAAGCCATCGATCATTGGGCTTTGCACGACGGGTTTGACCGAGACGCGCGGCGACGATATGGACGGAATTTTGCAAAACATTCGCAAACGTCATCCTGAACTTCATGATTTGCCGATCGTCTTTGTCTCGACTCCCGACTTTAAGGGCGCATTGCAAGATGGATTTGCTGCGACGGTTGAAAGCATCGTCAAAGAATTACCCCGACCCGGTGAAACTCGTCCCAACCAAATCACGCTGCTGATTAGCTCGGCCTTTGCACCGGG
Source organism: Oscillatoriophycideae cyanobacterium NC_groundwater_1537_Pr4_S-0.65um_50_18 (assembly GCA_016208305.1). Taxonomy (GTDB): domain Bacteria; phylum Cyanobacteriota; class Cyanobacteriia; order Elainellales; family Elainellaceae; genus Drouetiella. The sequence goes on from JACQYI010000009.1 coordinate 96,696, forward strand.
AGATATTCAGGAAATTAAGGAGATTGTGGCGGCGTTTGGGCTGAATGCGATCGCCGTTCCTGATTTGTCCCTTTCCCTGGATGGGCATCTGGACGACTCCTACAGCACCGTGACCAGTGGCGGCACTACGTTGGCGGAACTACGGGAAATTGGCAGTTCTGTCTATACGCTGGCGCTGGGGGAAAGTATGCGCGGAGCGGCGGTTGCTTTGCAAACGCAGTTTGGCATTCCCTACGAAGTGTTTCCCAGTCTCAGCAATCTGGATACGATCGACAGCTTTTTAGAAGGACTGGCCGACCTGAGTGGGCTACCCGTCCCCGACAAATACCGTCGTCAGCGTGCCCAACTGCAAGATGCCATGTTGGATACCCATTTCTTCTTTGGGCGCAAGCAGGTGTCTCTTGCGATGGAGCCAGATTTGCTGGGGTCAACGGTTCACTTTTTGCAAAGCATGGGAGCCGAAATTCAGGCAGCGGTGACAACCACAAAATCGCCGCTGCTCGAACAGCTTCCCGTCGCGTCGGTCACCATTGGGGATTTGGAAGACTTTGAGCAACTAGCCGTTGGCTCTGATTTGCTGATTGGGAATTCCAATGTGGGGGCGATCGCCCGTCGTCTCCATATTCCCCTTTACCGGATGGGCTTTCCCATCTTCGATCGCCTGGGCAATGGTCAGCGTTGTACCGTCGGCTATCGCGGCATGATGCAACTGCTGTTTGATCTGGGGAACTTGTTTTTGGAACAAGAAGAGTCCCACGCCAAATATTGAAGAGCAACATAAGAGGAGCAAAATAAATGAAAATTGCCTTCACCACGAGTGACAACATTCACATCAATGCTCACTTTGGTTCTGCCAAAAAGATTGATGTTTATGAAGTCGATCAAACTCACTATGAGTTTGTTGAAACCTTACGATTTGACGGAAATTTGAACGAAGACGGTAACGAAGATAAGCTGTTGCCCAAGATTGAAGCCCTTCACGATTGCACCATTGTCTATGTGTCAACCATTGGCGGTAGTGCCGCCGCACGGTTAATTAAGCAAAAAATTACACCTATCAAAGCCCAGTCTGAGGAACAAGAGATCACCGATGTTCTAACCAAACTGGTGCAGACGTTAAACGGCAGTCCTCCACCCTGGCTCAGAAAAGCGCTGCTCCAGCGCAGTCCCGCTTTAGATGAACTCGACCAACTTGATGACATTAAGGAAGAAGTAACAGTATGACGACGACTAACGTGACCGCTCCCGAAGCAATAACCAGCCCCTTCCTCAAGGCCATTACCCAGCAAATTCGCGCCAACGATCCCTACGGCACCTATCGCAATTGGTCGGATGAGCTGTTGCTGAAACCCTATGTGGTTAGCAAAGCCCAGAAACGCGAAATCTCTGTCGAGGGTGAGGTAGACCCCATTACCAAAGGACGAATTCTGGCCTTTTACCGGGCGATCGCCCATCGCATTGAGGAAGAAACCGGACTCCTTTGTCAGGTTGTGATCGACCTCAGCCATGAAGGATTTGGCTGGGCGCTGGTGTTTTCTAGTCGTCTGCTGGTGGTGTCCAAAACTCTGCGCGATGCCCAACGGTTTGGATTTGACTCGCTCGAAAAGCTAGAAGCGGAAGGCGCAAAAATCGTTGAATCAGGTATTAACTTGGCAAATCGCTTTCCTGAAGTCGGCAAACTCTAGTAATTAAAGCCAAGATCTCCAAATTCTAAAATTCGGAGGTCTAAATAGGAGGTTTCATGGTTCAAACAACCGAAGTTGTCAACGTTGAAGATCTGAAAACTCAGATCAAGCGCCTTAACAGCAAAGCTGGGCAAATGAAGATGGATCTCCATGATCTCGCTGAAGGCTTGCCCACAGATTATGAACGCCTGATCGATGCGGCTAGCGAGACTTACGCCATCTATCAGCAACTTGACGACCTTAAAACCCAGCTAAAGCAATTGGAGAAAAACGCATGAGTGGAACCCTAGCTGAATTCAACCAGCTTGTAAATGCAGAAGAGTACCTTGAATTTTTTGCCCTTCCCTATGACATCCAGTTCGTCAATGTGAATCGGCTGCATATTCTTCAGAAGTTCTCTTCTCTCATCAAAGCGATCGACTCCCAATCTCCAGACTTGAATGAATCAGAAAAGCTTGAGCGTTATCGTGCTGCGCTACAGCAGGCTTATGACACATTCACGACCTCTTCGCCGTTAGACGAGAAACTGTTTAAGGTGTTTAACGACAAGCCTCAAGGCGTAGTTTTGCTATCAGAAATTGGCTCTGACTAAATGAGGAGATAACCCATGCAAAATCTTACCCCGACTGAATTAGAGCGATATCGCCGCCAGATCATGCTGCCTGGATTTGGTGAAGAATCACAGCAGCGTCTAAAAGACTCAACGGTACTTGTGACTGGAGTTGGCGGTCTGGGAGCAACGGCAGCACTCTATCTGGCAGTGGCAGGGGTAGGGCGATTGATTCTCCTGCGCGGGGGTGAGCTGCGATTGGATGATATGAATCGCCAGATTTTGATGACCCATGACTGGGTGGGTAAACCCCGCGTGTTTAAGGCGAAGGCGACACTAGAGTCTATTAATCCCGATATCCAGATTGACGCGATTTGTGAATATGTCAATCCAGAAAACGTCGATGAATTGGTGCGATCGGCAGATATTATCCTAGACTGCGCCCACAACTTTACCGAGCGGGATTTGTTGAATGCTGCCTGTGTACGTTGGGGTAAACCTATGGTGGAGGCTGCCATGAACGATATGGAGGCATACTTGACCACGATCGTTCCAGGTTTAACGCCCTGTCTATCCTGCATCTTTCCCGAAAAGCCAGATTGGGATAAGCGCGGGTTTGGGGTACTAGGCGCAGTTTCAGGAACGCTGGCCTGCCTCACCGCACTGGAAGCCATCAAGCTGATCACAGGGTTGGGCACGCCCTTGCTGTCGCAACTGCTGACGATGGATTTAAGTCGAGCCGAGTTTTCTAAACGTCACCCCTACCATGACCCCAATTGCCCCGTTTGTGGTAACAAAAGCCGACGACTGGCAGGCGCAGAAATTGCGGTGGAGCCAGGCTGTTTTCAGGCTTTGTCTTAGCGATCTAAGAGGATGTTTGAAAAGTAATCGGCTGTGATTTTAGGCACCTGTTGATCCCCCCTGCCCCTACCCTGCGGGAAGCCGATCGCGCAGGAATTCAGGGGGATCTGAAATGGCTTAGCGCCAAGCGCTTTTCTAAAAATTGTATTTCATCTCAATTCTCACGACTCAGGAGACAATCTCATGACCGTTACCCTAACCGAAAAAGCAGAATTTCGTCTTCGGGCTTTCTTACAAGGCAGTGCTGATCCTTCTTCCGAAAAAGGCATCCGGGTTGGAGTGAGTGATGGCGGCTGCAATGGATATGAATACAAGATTGATATCGCCAATGCTCCTCGTCCGGATGACCTGATCGAACAGCAAGGCAGAGTCCGGCTTTACATCGATCCGCAAAGTGCGCCCTTGTTACAAGGTGTTGTAATTGATTTTCTTGAAGGATTGATGGAGAGCGGCTTTAAGTTCAGCAACCCCAATGCCACCGACACCTGCGGCTGTGGCAAGTCTTTTCAGGCAGGAGACTGCACCCCTGCGGCTACGCCTTGCAGTTAACCCTAAAAACTCATTTGATCTTTGGAGAACATCACATGGCGACCTATCAAGTTCATTTAATCAATAAAAAACGGGAGATCGACATTATCATTCCCGTTGAAGACACGACAACTATTCTAGAAGCCGCAGAAGACAAGGGTTTGGACTTACCGGCCTCTTGTCAGTCTGGATCTTGTTCTAGCTGCGTTGGCAAAGTGGTTGAAGGTGAACTGGATCAATCAGAACAAGTCTTTCTCGACGACGAGCAAGTGGCTAAAGGATTTGTTCTGCTTTGTGTGGCTTATCCCCGTTCTGATTGTACGATTCGCACCCACCAAGAAGCCTACCTGGTTTAAGCCCTGTTCTCCGTATCCTTCTAGGACATGACTCTCCGGAGGCAGTTCCTATGCTAGCGACAGGGTTTTCAGTGTAAAGAGTCTTTGTTGCTCATGGCTCCACTCTGATGAATATTGCTCCATTACTGACCTATTCGAGGAAATCATCATGCTGTTTACACTGTCATCGTTGAAAGTAGGTGAGGTGGCTGTGATTGCCAACCTAATGACTGAGCAGGGGTTGCACCACCGACTGTCAGCGTTAGGAATTCGTCCGGGTCGCCAAGTCTCTCTCCTGCGCCGCGCCTGGTTTTCTGGCCCTTTGCACCTGCGAGTGGGCACCACAGAGCTGATGCTTCGACACCAAGAGGCTCAACAGGTGTATATCAGAAGTGCTTATCTGGGAGTGGACGAATGAAGCAGGTCGCTGTTTTAGGGATGCCGAACACGGGCAAATCGACGTTCTTTAATCGATTAACTGGAGCTAGCGCCAGTATCAGTAACTGGACTGGGACAACTGTAGACCTGATGATGGCTCAGGTGCAGCTGGGTGAGGAGCAAGCGGAAGTGATTGACTTGCCAGGAATCTACGATTTGAGAGGTTTTTCTGAAGATGAGGAAGTCGTTCGGCAAGTTCTCAAGTCAACCCCGCTGCATCTGGTTCTGCTGATTTTGAATACGAGTCAGATCGATCGCCAACTCAGCTTAGCTATTCAGGTCAAGCATTTGCGATTGCCGACCGTGTTGTTGCTCAACATGGCCGATGAAGCCCCGAAGTTTGGTGTGGTGGTAGAGGTCGAAAAGCTGGGGGCAGAATTGGGAATGCCAGTGGTTCTCATGAGTGCCAAACATGGGCAAGGCTATACGATCGCCTGCCAGGTGATTGCTGAAATGCTACATCGCCAGCAAGAGTCTGTCATAGCCACATTGTTAGAAGACCAGCTTGTGCCCGATCGCCAGATTGCGGAGGAGATGGGAAACTTACTGCAACGGACGGTGTCTGCGCCTAAACAGCTCAAGGAAAACAGGACTTCTCGGTTAGATCAAGTGTTGTTACATCCGCTGTGGGGGTTGCCCATCTTTTTTGCAGCTATGTTTTGCATGTTTCAACTTGTCTATACCCTAGCGACTCCTATTCAGGATATTTTGCAGCAGGGGTTAGATGGGTTCAAACAGATGGCTTTGATTCCCCTAATCGCTGGCTTGCCCACTTTCCTCCAGGCGTTTCTGCTGGAAGGACTGTATGACGGGTTAGGCACCGTTGCAGCCTTTATTCCGGTAATTGTGCTGTTCTTTTTGGGGATGGCTGTGGTAGAAGATAGCGGCTATCTTGCGCGATCGGCCTTTTTAATGGATGCGCTGATGGCTCGCTTGGGATTGGATGGTCGCAGCTTTGTGATGACTCTGATGGGATTTGGCTGCAATGTCCCAGCCATTATGGGAACACGCGTGATGCGATCGCCCGGATTGCGATTGCTAACCATGTTGGTGATTCCCTTCTCGCTCTGCTCGGCAAGGCTGACGGTATTCATTTTTATGACTGCGGCGCTGTTTTCTCCGAGCGTCGCTCCGGCAGTCCTATTCAGTCTCTATTTGGTAAGCTTTGCAGCCGCAATCTTAACCGCATTTCTGTTCAGAGGAAAGTATCCCAATCAGGAACCCCTGGTGTTGGAGCTGCCTCCCTATCGATTGCCTACGTTACGGCAAATGCTGTTACGGTCTTGGCATGAAGTCAGACATTTTCTCCGCTTTTCCTATCGATTTATCATTATTGGCGTTGTCCTGATTTGGCTCCTGAATCATCTGCCTACGGATGTTCCCGTGGCTAGCGCTGAAAGCCTGTCAGGGTTGCTGGGTGAAGTAACTCAGCCGTTTCTGGCTCCCCTGGGCATTACCCCCCAGCTTGCCGTTACGCTGCTGTTTGGCTTTATTGCCAAAGAGGTGGTTTTAGGCGGATTGGCCGTCATCTATCAGCAAAGTGGAGATACGGCGTTAATGGGGGCGATCGCTCATCAAATCAACTGGGCGCAGGCTTACAGCTTCATGCTATTCACGCTGCTTTATACGCCGTGTTTGTCAGCGATCGCCGTACTCAAAAGTGAATCTAAGAGCCATCAGTTTACGCTGTTGTCTGTTGCTTGGTCACTAGGACTCGCCTGGCTTTCTAGCTTTGTCTTTTATCAAACGGTTCAACTGCTAGGTCTAGTGTGAGGCAAATCCAGTGAACCTCACGGTTATCAAGTAGAGAGATGTTGGAATGGCTGAACAACTGATTTCTAATGAGGCAGCATTAAGGATTGCGATCGCCTCACGGCTCTTTCCTGAGCTGTCCATGATCGATTTCATCGAAGCGCTACAAACTTATCTAGAGGACATTTTAGATGAAAAAACTTTAAGTCGAATCACGGTCACTAACTTGAAAACAGCTCTTGGACAAACCTATGAACTGGATGGGGAGGAACATGGAGAAGATGCAGATGCTGCCGATATTGCAGCCTTGAAACAGGCCGTGAGAATTCTCTGGGGCGATCTGGATGAGGTGGATCAGCTTCCCCCCATTGAATCTTATCAAGCGGGAGATATGCCCCATTCGATTCGGGTTGCCGTAGCCTCTAACCATCGAGAAAACCTAGATGGACATTTTGGTTCCTGTCTCCGGTATCTGATTTATCAACTCTCTTCTAAAGAAATTAGGCTGATCGACATTCGATCGGCGATCGAAGCTGATTTATCAGAGGATAAAAACGCCTTTCGAGTCGGTTTGATTCGAGATTGTCCGGTTCTTTACATTGTTGCAATTGGTGGCCCAGCCGCGGGAAAAGTCGTCCAAGCGGGTATCTATCCCATCAAAAAAGAGCTTGGAGGTGCGGCTAGACCCATATTAAGCGAGTTGCAACAAGCGATCGCCACCTCTCCTCCCCCGTGGCTGGCAAAAATCTTGGGCGTTGCAGAGGGCGATCGCGTCAAAAACTATAAAGGATGGGAGTAGAGGTGAACACAAGCATGATCAGAACATTAGGTATCCCTCAATTTGATCAATGTGTCCTCAACATGGGCTTGATTAATCTCTGTAATCAAGCAAGCTACGTGGGGAGAGTTGTTCGTCGGCTGCATAACCTTCTGGACAGCGACAATGCGTTTGATGATCCTTGGCGCAAACTGCACCAAATCATCCTTCACATTCCTCATCCAGACCAACTCTATGATGAGATTACGCTAGAAGCAGGACTGACTCAGGGCTATAACATTGAGGTGAAATCTGTTGCAGACCCCAGCCAGATTCCCTACAAAGTTCCCCAAGGTGGGCAGTTTGTAGTAGTAATGAAGCAAAAAGCGGTAAACGATGGGTTTACGATCGCCGCTACTGGTTTTTTCATCCGTCCTATTGCTTTACTCAGTTTGGACTTGATTGTAGATGCTACAACGCCTGAATATCATTCCATTGTTGTTAAGCATCCCATCATTCGTGACTATCCATCGGGGTGGGAAAACCAGCTTCACCAATACCTCAATCAAACTTTGCCCTATGAAGCCTTGCCTAATCTAGTGGGCTATGTTGACCAAGCCTTGAACTCCGACTATCGTCCTCCTAGCTGGGATGAAGTCTACCTAGCAGCCAAAGGTTTTACTGGGCTGTGAGGGGAGGGTTTTACCGAAAGCTCAACTTTGCACCCTGACAGCTCCTCTAAGCCCGTTTCTATACTCAATTACTACTTCATTTTAGGAGACAAAAACATGACGACATTTACTGGGTTAACTTTTGGGGGCAGCGTTTGGACTCCCAAATTTTTACAAGCGATCGCTCTTGATCGGTGTATCGGCTGCGGTAGATGCTTAAAGACCTGCGGACGTGGGGTAATGGAATTGCGCGCGCTCAATGAAGAGGGAGAGTTTGTAGAGAGTGACGATGAAGATGAAGAATTTGAGCGTAAGGTCATGACCATTGCTAACGCGGGCAATTGCATTGGTTGCGAAGCCTGTGCTAGGGTTTGTCCTAAAAACTGTCAAACCCATACTGAGTTGGCGATCGCCTAAGCATGAATCAATCTACTCACGCTCAACTGTCTGGGCAACATTGGGTTAAGTATTATCAGGCGGTAGCGGGTCGTCCGCCGCGTGAAACGCTGCTGAAAGCGTTGGCATTGGATACAGAGCCGTGGCTTGACCCTCCTCGTCTGGCAGTAGATTTGGGCTGTGGCGACGGCCGCGATACGGTAGAACTACTGCGTCGAGGCTGGCGTGTTTTAGCCATTGATGCAGAGCAAGAAGCATTCGATCGCCTGCTCGAACGTCCCGATCTGCAACGCGATTTACTGCAAACTCAACGGATGCGCTTTGAAAACTTGACGTTACCCGTCTCAGTGGATTTGATCAATGCCAGCTTTTGTCTACCCTTTTGTCCACCTGCCGATTTTCAGTATCTTTGGGACACTATCGTGACATCGCTCAACACAGGGGGGCGGTTTTGTGGGCAGTTGTTTGGCGATCGCGATTCTTGGGCAATTTATCCTCAGCGGACTCACCACACACGCCAACAAGTTGAAGCCCTTCTGCAATCCTTTGAGGTTGAATGGCTGGATGAAGAAGAACATCCGGGAGTAACAGCGATCGGGGAGGAAAAGCACTGGCATCTTTTCCACATTGTGGCTCGTAAAAAAGCCTGATCTAAAGGCAGCGTTCTGAGATCTCCGATTTCTGAGAGAAACGGAGATCTTTTAGTGTTTAATCGATCGCGACGATTACATCACTGGCTTTAATAACCGCATAGGCTTGCTTCCCTACACTTAAACCTAACTTCTCCGCTGAAGTTTTAGTGATAACGGCAGTAATTTCAACATCTGCTGCAATTTCTAAAACAACTTCTGTACTCACGGCTCCAACTTCGATCGCTTTAACGGTTCCTTTGAGAGCATTACGCGCACTAATTTCCATGTTCAGCTCTTTAATTTAATTGAAAGTGAACGTCATTTCACTCTCACTTTGCATGAATATATTACCACCCTAAAACCATATCTATTGACATGAATATTGCATAACCAAGGGAAGAATGTAAGATAAAAAGAACTTATTAATAAATCTATTTTTAGACTCAGTGACGTTCTGTGAAGTTAATTTAAGCCATTGCAAAGATGTCTTGGCTTTGCGCTCATCCTTCCGGATAAAAAAGAATGTTGTTGCGTCTAGCAGAAGTCGATAATGAAGAAGATGCAAAATTAATACTTATACCCCTATCTGGAAATACCTGTACGGTATCTCGTTCCTAATTTTAGATCTTGATGCTGAAAGGTTTTTAGGAGCTGAGTACAGGCTTAATAGGTTTAACCAGAGCTACTAAACTCTACTCAAATCGAGCAATATGATACAAATAAAGTGGGACTACCAACATGATTCTTCGCTCGGCTCATTTCACCTATCATGCTAACAGAAACCCATTTGATTCAAGAATTTACGACTCTGGTTGAGCGCACTTATCCTCAAGCTGGAGATCTGTTGCGTCACTGTCACATCAAGCTAGTCACGGCTCACTGGGGACAACCCCCTCGACGCTTGGATTACATGGCAATCTACTCTCCTGATAGGTTATTTCAGGCTGTCTCTGAGCAAAAAGAAGCCTTCAGCACCATCTCCCGGTATATGGGACTGGCAGACTCTGTTTGTATTAATGCGAATCGCCTGCTCCGCGATCCAAAGTCAAAATTGAAACGTGAAGCACCCCGCTTCTGGTTAGAACTGCATCGCCTCTTACCGACTCAACCCCCTGAAAGTTAGCTTGGTAGGATGCAAAATAGAGTTTTTGAAAAGCTTAAGTTCGTTTTGATGCAGTAAGGTGATTCGGCGGCTGTTGATTGGCTAAAGGTTCAATTTGTTTTAGCCTGCAAGAGCAGGTCCATCAGATGCTCATCATAAAATTGACCTTGATTAGAAAAAGCTTCATGTTCTGTTCCGTAGATGCAGAACCCCAGCGATTTGTAAAGTTGGATGGCGGCGTCTTGGGCTGTGATAACTGTTAGATGTATTCTCCGTAAGCCAGCATCTTGTCGAGCACGGACAAGAACTTCAGTTGCTAGTGCCCGTGCGAGTCCATGCCGCCGAAAGTCAGGTCTAACATAGAGTCCAGCGATAAAACCACGATGCTTCTCATTAGCTTCTTCAAAACGTGAAAAGCGTATAGTGCCAACGAGACTATCATCCGAAAAAGCTCCAAGAATATATGTATCTTCAGATTCTTGGAGACGTAAAACCATTGCTTCGAGTGCAAGCTTTTCTTCTTTTTCGGCTGGAGTCCCAAATGCAGGCGGCTGCTCATGCAATGCAGCCAAACGGAGTAATCGATATTTCTTTACGTCTGTGGGCGTGAGGGTTCGTATTGTCATGCTCTGCCTTAAACCATATCCAGTACGGCAATGCTGCACGCGGCAGCCGAACTACTCATTAGCAAGGGTTAGGGGTAAGTGACAATCTTTAAATACTGCTCCACTCTATAGTTAGAGGAGCATAGCGTTCCTGTTGGCTGCCCATAACTTTTATATACCCAAGGTTTCCTGCCAGTCCGCTTCAATAGAGCTGTTATGCCGTTTAAGGAACAAGATAACTTGACTTTACGGATCGTCAGAAAAATTTCACGAAGAAAACTAAAATAGATACTGTGAAAGGGATGATAGCCATGAAAAGAAATCGCATTGACCGTCTCAAATTATTCCATGAGCTAAGATGAAGTCGTGTTCCGTAAAGTAGAGTACCCGAAGCAGATTTAATCAACTGGTTCGGTGTACTACTCTTAAGTTCTTCTTCAAATAAACTAACAGCATTGCTAAAGTCTTTGAATTTACGCTCCTTTTTGTCATATAAGAAATATGAGTTTCTGGCTCCTAGTGCAAAAAATTTAAGCTGGTCAGAATCGTTAATCTGAAATGCTTTAAATGGCTTCTTCCAAATGGATTGACCCGCAGCCGTCACAGCATAGAGAATAGAAAATGCTAGTAAAACCACTGTAACACTAGTACAGATAATAAAAATAAGTTTCTCATAACTGTTTTGAGTAATATTTGATGGGAATCTTTCTATTAAGAATGTAATTCCAGCTAGGAGAAAAGCATCAGCAGTTACAATAACGGAAGCTCTATCGGAAGTGGATGACCTTAAACTATTCTGATTGTCAATTAACCACTTAATTAATTCCAACTGATCATCAGCATTCATATCTTTATTCTTTCCCCTTCTTTGGGTTATGTTCAAATAATTTTAACGGTGCTCCTTGGTGGAGGCTTGCAGCTTACCCAGAAGAAGAGATCGCGACAAAGGCAACGTTCATGCGTAGAATTTCCAGAGCTAGATCGTAGTTAATGCGATCGATCGTGTCACGGATAGAGTGAACACCGTCATTAGCACCGTCGGCTCCCTCGATCGTCAATACAGCCGGAATTCCGTTTTGAATGAAAGGAACATGATCGCTGTCGTAGGGGTTGAGAGAGGTTTGAACGTCGAGCTGCGTGTAGGTAGTTGCCGCAGCCTGTAAACCCTCCATAACATTTTGCGATATGGGAGCACCTTCAAGTAATACGCTGGGAGAAGGGCCATTCAAACAACCAATCATATCCATGTTGACGACGGCTCGAATTCTCTGCTGCTCTGAAGCCGAGAGATGGGCGACGAACTGCTGGCTGCCAAATAGCCCCTGCTCTTCTCCGCCAAAAAGAACAAACCGTAAGTCATGCTGGCTAGAGTGATTTTGGAGGACATTAGCCATCTGAAGCAGACCTGCACTGCCGCTGCCATTATCATCGGCACCTGGCGAGATCGCTAAAGGCCCATCCTTGTGATTGATGGAGTCCAAGTGAGCAGTGACTAGGACAATATCCCGTTCGCCCATGCCGCTGCCCAGTTTATCCGCAATGACATTCTGACTGGTGCTGCCATTAACCGTAATGCTTTGTAATTGAGTACTATAGTTCATCGCTGCCAGTCTCCCTTGCGCCCAAGTCGCCGCATTGGCATAGTGAGTGCTTGTCGAGAAGCGGGTTGGGTATGACACAAGTTGAGTCAGATCTGCTTCTAGGCTCGCTCGCGACACTTGGTTAACCAAATTCTGGATCGACGCGACAGGCGCGGCTGCATCGGTTCGCTCGCTCACTTTGAAAACGATTTGATTATCCTCTAGGGGACGGAGCGTAAAACAGGGCAAATTTCCTACTTCGATCTGTTGAGCCTGCTTAGGATCGAGTTCGACGAGTAGAAAACGTCCGTGATCTACGATAACGGGAACTTCTGGATGCTCTTGCTGAAAAAGGCGTCCCTTCTGCACTACCAAGTACATATTCTCTCTGTTTACAGTTGTGGGATATTCCTGCAACGGGAGAGTTCTTTGCGCCGCACGCCCCACAAGCCCTGTCCATTGGTTTTCATCCGTGTAGAGCAGCAGTTCGTTTCCAAACTGTACCCAGGAAGCACCCAGTGATCCGGCTGTCTCTAACTGTGCGCTACGATTACCGGGTGATAAGTAATATTTGGCTAGCTTCATTATTAGCCTCCTGTGCTACTTTGGGGTGATGTTTTCAGACTTCAGCGTAGAATCCCTCAAGAATGCCTGTACGATCGCGATCAGATCAACGAGGCGATCGATATCTCCAGTCGTCTGTCCTGGCCCTTTAAAGTGAACTGCCGTCATCCCCAAAGCGCGTGCAGCTTCTACATGTGCCAGATTCTCTGTGATAAATATGACTGATTGAAAACTAAGATCTCCGTCAATCTTTTCAACCACAGCTCGAAAGATTTTTTCGTCCGGTTTAAGCACCCCTACTTCGGTAGAAAGCGTCACTCTTTCATTTACAGGCTCAAAAAACGAGCGGATGCCCAGAGAATCCAAAATGTCGTAATACTGCTGTCTGATAGCTGGGATTTGCTCCGGTCTATCAGGCATATTGAAATCGGAAACCAGTGCCATAGCTACAGCTTCTCCGCCAGCATCTTGCATGACTTGAATGGCTTGTAGAGTCTCACTAGCACCGGGTAACAGAACGCCCCTATCCTCAAGCGTTTTACCGAGGTCAAATAGAATGATCTTCATATTCATGTAACCCTTGCTGCTTTATATCGAGTATTAAAGGTCACATCCTAGTTATGCTGTGGGTGTGGCCGTACTCTACTCGTTAATGGTTCGGTTCGTTTGCCCTTCGTTTAACCTTAAGAATTTGCTCACTGCATTCTATGATTGTCAATGTATACGAAGGGATTGATCGATCGGTAAATTGAATTTCTACTCCGTTAGTCTGCTGAAGGCTCCATCGACCCGGCACGCCTAAGCTTCGATCCGTAGGGCCCATAGAGTAGTAAAGAAATTCTCCGTTTTCACAGAACTCTAGTCCTTCCCGACCCCGTGCAGGCGGAAACGAGTAGTCGTTGGGGCGATAGACAAGAATGTCTCCCTGATCTTCTTCGCGAGAATGCGTCCATTGTCTAAAAATTGGACTTGGTAAAGTCATGGGAGCCATCTGAACGTTTGCGGGTGGAATAATACTGCTTTTATCCTCGGCTTGCGAAGGAGCAGGCATGGCGTAGGTCAATGCAAGTATGATACTCAAAATACATAAGCCGATTAGAGAAGCTAGGAATCCCCATCGTTTTCTGTTCATGAAACGAGTCAATCGATCATTCAAGAGGCTTATCTAGTAAAGAGGCGAAAGTGTAAATATTTATGCTTCCATTCCTACATTTAGAGATTTATCGTAAGTCTTGACTAAGCCAGAAAGATAAACCTCTGGCTTAGCTAGCGCCATGTCTAGGATCTCTACACGACGAGATAAGGCATCTGTTCTGTTAGACTACCCCAAGATTAGGTCTTTGTTCTGCTAGAGCTGTCCGCATTCTCAACACTTGTTGGGTGGTGAACATGAACATCGTGTCGTCATCTACGTAGTCCATGTAGTTCATAAACATATCGCCATTTGGACCATTACCGCACGAGATGCTCGGAAAGCTGGGTTTGCTGAAGTTTGGACTCTCCTGGTTTGGAGTATCGCCAATAAAATCGTCATCACTGCAATTTGGCACTGGGCTATCCCCAAAAATGTGGTGGAGGTTCAGATAGTGCCCGATCTCATGCGTGGCGGTGCGCCCCAGATTGAACGGAGCAGCAGCAGTGCCGTCAGTGCCAAATGCAGAGTGAAGGATGACCACCCCGTCAGTGTCTGGTGGGCCTCCAGGGAATTGAGCATATCCAAGAATACCGCCGCGTATATTGCATACCCAGATATTGAGGTGCGTATCGGGCTGCACAACATCGTGCCCCCCTGATGAGGCAAACTTGACTGTATCATTCGTAGAAAAATTGGCCTGAGTTGTACGTGTCCGCGTTACATCAGCAAGACGGAATTCAAGTTGTGCATCGGTGGCAAGCGGACGCCATACAGGTGGAATTTTGCTAAGGTCGGGATTCGTCGCGCGGAAGTCTTGGTTTAAGACACGCAGCTGACTCTGGATCTGCCCATCGGAGATATTCTGCTCATCTGTTTGAAAGACAACATGCACGATGATAGGAATCGTCAGTAGTCCTCGACGAACCACGACTCCTGACTGCCGCCGGGTGCGAGTGGCATTTTCCAGAGTCAATAGCCTCTCGCGAATGCTAGGGTCGAGTTCCAGAAGACGATTCTGCGCAATCATAGCACCGCATTTGCGCTGTTTGGGATGTGTTTCTACCATGTTCTTTCTCCTTTTATTTCTGATAGATCAAGTTTGATCTCAAGATGCTTCAGCGGCTAAAATTTTCATAAAAGTATAAATGAGAACTTTCATCTTGCAGTCAGTATTAAACGTTAAAATTCGTACCCTCTCTCTTGTTTATACTCAACAGCAAATTGCTAGAACTTACTCGCTTTTATATACTTCTCAGTTGGTAGTTCTGAGATTACGCCCACTGAAAAAACTTTGCTTATGCACCGTTTTACTGATGCACTTTGAGGCTCAGCAAGTTGGTTAAATCAATCTCTGATTGCTAATATGCAATAAGCCAATGGCAAAATTGAGCGGTGGACATTAGCCTCAAAATCTAATTGTTAACCTCATGACTGTCCTCTCCAATGCAGGGGTAAACTGCCTATTCATGGCAACCCCACCCTGGCCCAAACGACTGTGGAATTCGTTGAACTTTTTTGATCTGCAAATGCTTTGATTTCAAGAATTACTATTTTTTGATTGGCTGTTAGAACGCTAACCTGATCCTGCAACTGATAGTCTGGTGGTTTTGGATAAGCTACTCTAACATTTACCCCACTAATTACTTCTACTTGATCATTAATTGCCGGAACTTGCATTGGTGTGATTGTTACGGGTTGAGTCGTCGCTATTAATGGTTCTCCAGTAGAAGCATTACCTGAAGCATCTCTAATCGCGCCAAGTCTAATCCAACCAATGGGTTTTACTTGCGTAGGCGATGAGGGAGCTGAGGGAGATGGAGTGACCACCGTCGTAATCGGTGCAGAGGAAAAGTTAAGAACTAGACCCATGACCAGCACAAATAGTCCAATAGGAATCGCCCATCTTTTTTGCTCCGATGATACTTCAATCATTCCTCCAATCTTTGTCACGAATGCTAAAATAAGGATAAACAATCCAGCCACGATAAGCATGGTGGGTATTGGTGTACTTTGTATTCCTTCAATTAAGTCTCCCAAAGGCATAGACTTCTCCAGATAAAAGTTGTAATTTGTACGATAAATTCAAAAAGGCATTGTAATTTAGCTTTAATTAATCAAAGATTGCCTTTAGTCCACTGTTCCTAGCAAGGTCTAGCGGTTGTGTTCAGCAGCAGTAGATTAGTTGGTATCATCACCCAAAATCTCTCTATCCGCTGCTGTAAAGATTTATTAGACGACAACCGTTTAACATTTCCTCAATACCTTGCGTGCAATACACGGTACTATCAGCACTTCCTTTAACTAATTAGGAGTTTAGAAGAGAAATTTGAGGAATTTATGAGGACAGAAAAACTTAATCATGGCTAGAGTATTTAGTACATTTGCGTGATAATAACGTCCTCTTTTCAGGAATTAAATAGAAACTTTGCGGTCTAAGTCCTGAGTTCTGAGGCGTTATCCGTCACATTTAATGATGAATTCTGGCGATGAGGAGGCTTATCCATCATTTGTGCAAGATGAGATCCTAGAGGGCGCATCTGGCAGTTGGGAGAGCCTCTCAATGTTACGAGAGAGGGAGAGTGGGATGATGCGATCGCCGTTGTTCACTCTCCCATCATCCTACTCTCTCATCCCTCAAAAGATCTGCTTCTCTAATGATGAGATGCACTCCCCAAAAGCCTCTGGCAATGTATGAAGTAGTTCTAGCTACGACATACCTTTGACCTTACAGACCGGGATAGCAGTCCGTGAGGGTTAAGCTAGTGTCGCTTTCTCATTCCACGATTCCCACTGCTCCCTCCTAGCCCCCTTTTTAAGGCTACCTTGTACACACAAGTCCTCTGATGAGCCAACTGGGTTTGATCCTCCCCAACCCCAAAAAGGGGGGAGCCGGACTTCAAAGTCCCTCTTTTCAAGGGGGATCTAGGGGGATCTTGCAGCACTTGGAGACCTTATCCAAAATGTGTGTATAAGGTAGCCTTTTTAAGGGAGGAACGGGTTCTAAAGTCCTCCTGTTTAAAGGGGATTTAGGGGGATCTGAAGCCTTCTAATATTAATCGTAGGACTTTTTAGGCATCCTCTAATATCAGCAGGTGAATCTAACGGATGGCGATCGCCAAACTTCCCGGTTTACTCAAGTCACCCGTTACCGTAACGCTGCGCTGATTGGCATCCAGGTGGCGAACAATGCGGTAGATCGTTTCAACTTGGTCAGGTGCCCCCACTTTTTCGGCCAGGTCGGCCAAAGAAATGGGCTGCCCTGCTTCCTGCAACACCTTCACCACATCGCGCTGAAGATGCAATACAGTTGCGGCTGCTTTCTTGCCTGCCTCGACACCGGGCTGATGATAGGCGTTGATGTTGACCAAAAAACCATAGAGGCTAACGGTGCGTTCGTACAGCGCAATCATTGCTCCAACAATGCGAGGATTCACCGTGGGGATTGTGATAGTGATCGAGTCGCGCTGATTTTCGTAGAGTGCCTGCCTTGTGCCTTGCAATAGACCTGACAAGAAATCGCCGGAGGTCGCCCCTGGCTCAACTTCGATCGACTCACCCTGCCGATCTTCCAGCACTTCAATAAAAGTGGCAAAGAAATTGGGCACGCCTTCCCGCAACTGTTGCACATAGGCATGTTGGTCAGTCGAGCCTTTGTTGCCATAGACGGCAATGCCCTGGTAGACCGTTTTGCCATCTAGATCTTTCTCTTTACCCAAAGACTCCATCACAAGCTGTTGCAGATAGCGCGAAAACAGCAGCAGGCTGTCTTTGTAGGGCAGCACCACCATATCTTTTTCGCCCTTGCCGTTGCCTGAGTAATACCAGCCCAGTGCCAGCAGCGCCGCCGGATTGCGCTTTAGGTCATGAATGCGGGTGGCATCATCCATTTCTTTAGCGCCCGCCAGCATGGCATCAATATCAATGCCTTGCAGCGCAGCAGGCAAAAGACCGACTGCCGAAAGCTCCGAAGTGCGTCCGCCCACCCAGTCATGCATAGGAAAGGTGCCGATCCAGCCTTCGGCGTTAGCGAGCTTCTCGAAAGTGCTGCCGATGCCCGTCACAGCAACCGCATGTTGCGGAAAACTCAGCCCATTCTGCTCATAAAAATGCTTCACTTCTAACATGCCGTTGCGGGTTTCGGGAGTGCCGCCCGACTTAGAGGTGATGACCACCAGGGTCGAAGCCAGCCGATCCTTAAGCTGGGCAAAAATCCGATCCATCCCTGCCGGATCGGTATTGTCTAAAAAGTGAATGGCGATCGGGGGCTGTGTTGGAGCCAACGCATCGGCAACAAACTCAGGCCCTAGTGCCGAGCCACCAATGCCCACCGACAGCACATCGGTAAACTTGACAGCATTGGGCGGATGAATTTCGCCGCTATGAACCTTGGCAGTAAAGGTGCGAATGCGATCGAGCGTTTCCACAATATCCTGCTTTAGCTCTGGGGTGGGAGCCAAATCGGCATTGCGTAGCCAATAGTGCCCCACCATGCGGTTCTCGTCAGGATTGGCGATCGCCCCGCCTTCTAGCGCCTCAATGTCCTTGAAAGCTTTGTCAAATTTGGGCTTTAGGGTTTCCACAAAAGCATCATCAAACCGCATACGGCTGATGTCTAGGTATAGCCCCAGTCCTTGGTGATAATAAAGCCAGTCTTGATAGCGTTGCCAAAGTATTGAGGCATCCATATAATCTTGACCTATCGAGTTTCTCACAGACCAGTGTATCGACTGAGGATAGAGCGGGTCTAGCAGTTGATATACCAGAAGTTGATATGCCACAGCCTATAGGAAGCCTACGAGTGGTCAGTCAAGTAAGAGTGGGTGGGTAGATGGGCAGATGGGTAGATGGGTAGATGGGTAGATGGGTAGATGGGTAGACGGGCAGATAGGGAAACTCTAACCCACTCGCCCACTCACCCACCCCTCTACTACTGAAAGACAGCAAGCTGCTTTGCCTCGGTAGATGGCTCTGTAGAGGACTCAGGGCTGGCAAGGGCGACAGCATCCGATTGTTGCCCCATCAAAATAGACTGCAAAGCACTCCCCCAGCTTCGATCGGGCTGATAGAACTGTTCCTGTAGGCTCAGACAATTGCGCCGCTTTTGCTCATAAAAATCGCGATCGTCACACAGTTTCAGCAGGGCATCCCCATAGGCTCTGACATCGTTGGGTGGCACTTCGACGACGGCAGCCTGCACATAAAATAGAGCCGGACAAACTGCCGAAGCCACGACGGGACGACCTGTGAGCACGCCTTCGGCCACCACCTGATTAAAGCCCTCCACAAACTCAGTGCGGGTCGGCACAACCACCGCATGAGCATGATTCAGCCGCTCCCGCATCGCTGCCTTCTGGCAATAGCCGTAACATTTGACGCTGCTCTGTAAGCCCATCTGAGCGATCGCCACCCGCAGATCATCCAGAGCCGAACCTGTGCCGCACAGATCAAACATGATGTCTTGCCGTCCTTCTGCTGCAAAGCGTTGGGCGATCGCCAGCAGATCAAAAACTCCCTTATTGGCCTCTAGGCGACCCGCAAACAAAACTCGAAAGGGCGATCGCTCTGAGCTTGGCTCCATCACTTCTGTGAACTCAGTTGAGCGATAGGCGGGCAAAAACTCCACCACCGGACGAGAGCGACCTGCCGTTAGCTCTGTAACCTGATCTTTAATGGCTTGCGATACCGCTAAAATTGCGGTGCAGTCGTGAGTAAAAAATCTGCGGTTGAGCCGCAAGATGGCCTGCTCAATCCGGCGCTGAGGTTCGTACTGACGCCAGAGGGTGCAGTGCAGCGATGGAATGACCCGAATGCCCATCCAGCTCAAAATCGATAAGATAAACCAGTGGGTTGAGCCAGTATCGACAACTGCTACATTGGCTCGGAAGCGGATCGCTGAGCTAATCAGCCGCAGCCCGTGAATAGTTTGGCCAATGTGATAGAACGCGCCAGAGGCATTTTGTAAAAAATTCGGGCGATTTTCTAAGATAAATTGTTCGTTTTGCCAACGCGATCGCTGACCAAACGACGAAATCACATAAGCTTTTGCACCGAGTCTTCGGCAAATATCATAAAACTGACTGGAATAGGTAACAGATATTTGGGAGGGGTCATCTTGCCCGTTTGCCCAATGTTCATAAGTTCCAATAATGTTTCCAGGCCCAGCAGCATACAAGATCCGTAAACGTGAGTTGTCCGACATTGGGGGGACTCCAAGAGACAGTAATAAGGCCTCAGTCAGGGAATGCAGCTGGAGTACAGGAAAAATCTCCTGCTCTTTGCATGTTCTTCATGAATACTTTACACAGAAGTCTAAAATTTTCACAATTTTTAGACAAAGTATCTGGTAGAGATTGTGACAGCTTTTAAGGTGGGGTGAGGGTGCAACGCGCTTAAACTTAATCCAGATTTTTTGTGAAAACCCTGCTCCACGGAGCTTTCACAAACATCTTGTCCTAAACCTGATCCTGGAGAGCCATGAAATCGCCCAGGAGCCGATCGTGATGTAGCAATCGTATGACCCCAACAAATTTGGTTGAACTGGCAAAAAATGGCGATCCTCAAGCGATCGCTGCCCTGCTCGATCGAGCGCTACGCTACCCAGAGGTTGCTATAAAAGCCGATTGGCAAGGTGGGCTACTCAACCTGCGTTTTTTTTCTGCAACTGATTTTGATCCCCAGCAAGCGATCGCCTTTCTCCAAGACAACCTGCCGCTTCTCAAAGTAGACTCTGTCCAAACCTTGCGGGTGTTTGGCTATCGAGAAGGCCATCGCACCCCCATCTGGAGTCAGTCTGTCCGTTGGCCAGATGCTGCGCCGGATCTTGCCTCAGACCTGACGCCAGATCCTAGCGCAGTCCCTATGGCTCCGCTCTCCTATTCCTTGCCGCCAGCATTGCCCGATCCTCAGATCGATCGCTTCATTGTTTGCGGGCTAGGAGATCTGGGGCAGTATTGCGTTCTCAATCTCAAACGCTTTGCCCTGAGAGAGTTTGAAATTCATGTCACGGCGATCGACAAGCGCTTACGAGAGGAGTGGGAAGTCCATGATCTGCTAAATTTGCTCACAGAATCACCCATCCTAGGAGATTGCCGCAACGACGAGGTGCTGCTGCAAGCGGGTATCACCCAATGCCGCGCCATTTTGCTCGTGACCAGCAACGAGAGTGTCAACATTGAAGCGGCGATCGCGGCTCGGCGGCTCAATCCTCAAGTGCGACTGATCGTTCGATCGTCTCGCCAAAGCCTCAATCAGCTTTTAAAACAGCAGCTTGGAGATTTTGTCGCCTTTGAGCCAACCGAGCTTCCGGCAGCGGCATTTGCGCTGGCGGGCTTGCAAGCCGGAATCT
This sequence comes from Oscillatoriophycideae cyanobacterium NC_groundwater_1537_Pr4_S-0.65um_50_18, assembly GCA_016208305.1. GTDB lineage: Bacteria > Cyanobacteriota > Cyanobacteriia > Elainellales > Elainellaceae > Drouetiella. The sequence goes on from JACQYI010000009.1 coordinate 117,632, forward strand.
TGGGCTACTTCGACATTGGCCATATCCGGCTTCAGGTTGTAGAACAGCAGGTGCAGCCTAGAGACTATCGATTTGATGGAGCCTATGCCTCGGCTTTGCACAAAAAGAGCTATCGGCTCTTAAGCTATCAGGCGGCAAACGGCAGCCCAGTAGCGGCTAGAGCATTTTATCAATGGCAAACTGACACGCACATTCATCCTGGCGACAGGATTGCCTATATCGAAGTGGTGGGACAGACCGAGCGATCGGCTCTGACAGAGATGGCAGCGATCGAGACTCCGTGGCAGCAATTTCAGCAAATGTTGCACCAGGCTAGCCAGCGAGGTCTGCGGTGTAATATGAACCAGTTTTGGCAATGGCTCAATGCTCAACGCGTGCGGCAGGTCATGGCGGCAGGGCTGCTGTTTGCTACCTTGCTGTGGTTTACGAGTGCAGCCTTGCTTTGGGCAACGGTGCCGCAGATAAGGTGGGGCAAAGCGGCCTCCATAGCGGCTATTCTGCTTCTAGGAGGCTATGGCGATATTTTTGGCGGACTCTCTGAGCCAGAGCTAAATGTGCCGCCTGCCGTGCAGTTTTTCTGTCTGGTAGTGACGATCGCCAGCCTTGCTTCGGTGTTGGGCGTGCTGGGGTTGATTACAGACAGTTTACTCAGCTCCCGGTTTGACTTTCTGCGCAAGCGTCCGCGACTGCCGCAGCAAAATCATGTGGTGCTAGTTGGCTATGGGCGGGTAGGCCAGCGCGTGGCGGCTTTGCTCAAAGAATTTAGGCAGCCTGTGGTTGCGATTACCGAATCGCTGGAGGCTACGGCATTGCCGACTCACCTGCCGCTCCAGATTCCGCTATTGATCGGCAATCCAGTAGCCGAACTGGCGAAAGTCAATCTGGCTAACGCCAAAAGCGTAATTGTGGTGACCGAAGATCAGATGCTGAATTTAGAAGTGGCGCTGATGGCGAGAGAGGCCGCACAGCAGATTGATCGGGACATTCAGCTCGTAGTGCGGGCTTACGATCAGCGCTTTAGCGATAATTTGAGTAACTTGTTGCCGGATGCCAAAGCGCTGGCAGCCTATGGACTGGCAGCTGAGGCTTTTGCTGGAGCGGCTTTTGGCGAAAATATTCTGGGTCTGTTTCGGCTCAATGATCAGACCATTCTGGTGGCGGAATATACGATCGCCCCCGGAGATACCCTGGCCGGACAGCTTCTGGCACAGGTGGCCTATGGCTATGGGGTTGTGCCCATCTTTCAGCAGAGAGCTAGCCACAGCGAGAGCGACCTAGCGGATTGCCTCATGCCGCCTGACGATCGCCGTTTGCAAGTGGGCGATCGCCTGATTCTGCTGGCTTCCATCAACGGGCTGCGCCGGATTGAGCATCGAGAAATGCTGCCTCCCCAGCGCTGGCGGCTAGAAGCCCAAAAGCCTCTAAATCAGGGCGCACAGCAAGAAGGCAGTAATATCCTTCACCAGATTTCAGGCTGCGATTTAGACAGAGCCAGAGCCTTCACTGAAAATTTGCCAGGGGCGATCGATCTATTGCTCTATGAGTATCAGGCACACCGTCTGGTTGAAGAGTTAAGACGGCAGCTTCCTCAAGTCTCTTTGGTGCCCCTGCCTTAATGGCTCTTACGAGTTATAGCTAGTTTCTCCCTGCCTCGCCCACACCCAAACACCCACCCCTGTCTCGCAGATCCCTCTAGCGGTATAGCATCCTGGCAGCGCTGTCTGTAACGATATAGGAACGATATAAAAATAGATCATTAATTCTTTATGCATACCCGTCATGGGCTTGTCAAATGCAAGAGAAGATGAGACTGCTTCGTTCTGTGTTAGGAGCTTGGTTATGATTTCTGCTCGCTGGCGTAGGGTATTGATTCCCGTTTTGCTCAGTTTGGTGCTGCTGGTTTCTGCCTGTAGCCAATCCGAACCCTCTCGCTTTTCTCAAACTCAAGAAGAAACCTCAAAACGTAATGCACCTGCTGCTGTGGCCAAGGGCGCTGAGCAGGGAAGCACCTTTAATAAATTTTTCCCAGATTCTGCGAGCGGCTATGAAGTTGTTCCGGCTCAAGAAAAGAATGGTTTTGCAGAATATAAGCTTAATAAAGGCGGCAAAAATGTAGCCGTGTTGTCGATTAACGACACCGTGGGCAACCCTTCAGCTGCCACTAAGTTTCAGAACAGCACGGCCAAGATTGGTGGCTATCCTACCGTTGAGCAAGGCACAACGGGGACGGCTGTTTTGGTCAATAACCGTTATCAGGTCAAAGTTCTGTCCCGCGACCCTTCTTTCACCAAAGAAGAGCGTGCGTCTTGGATTCAGAAATTTAATTTACGTGGCTTAGCCAAGCTACCCGCAGCGACTTCAAGCTTGCCCAAGGCTCAATCTCCCAAAACAGCTCCGGCTTTACCCGGTCGGCTTCAGCCTGCCCTTAACCCGACTTAGGTAATGACTTGGGTGACGTCAGATGCCTTTGCAACATTAGGAGAAAATTATGAGCAGTAAGTCAATTTACGACTATGTTGACCACTTGCCCAAAGGTGGTTTAACCGTGAATGCACTCAAGTCGCTAGATTGGGTCGTGCCAGGACAGTGGCAAAATGTGGTGGGTTTTGAGAACACCATTCGCGCTGTGACAGGTGAAACAGATGAGGCGCTCATCCAGCAAATTGGCGATCGCGCTGTCACACTGTTTAACGACAAGAAAGAAGGCTACCAGCGGGCGCTGTGGCTGTATCAAACCGTGGATTCTGCCTCAGGTGCCTTGGGGGCAGCCGCCTTAGCCAACAAGGTAGGGCAAGATATCTCGTTTCTGGGAATCTTGAAAAACCTCACCCCAAAACCAGAAAAAGCGCAGAGCATTGACCTGTGCGTCAAGCTGGTAGTGGAAATCGTTGCTTTCTGCCAAATTAATGGCATTCCTGGCGATAGCATCGGCGACTTCCTAGCTTCCCTCAAAGACTATGGTGGCGAATCCTTGATGCGGATGGCAGCGCTGGTCTGCTTCGATGGTCTAATCCCTTTAGGCCCTGACTTTGCCACAAAAGGGTTGGCATCCATCAAGAGCATGACGTCTTCTGATTTAGAGCACAACCAGACCTTTAAAGGCGTGCGTGAGCTGATTCCTGGCGGCAACTCGGCCGGACAGCTTGGCTTTATTACCGAAAGCTTTGAGTCCACCAAGGGCTGGATGGATAACTTTGTCTCATCCAAGGGGTTAACCCCCGATCGCGTGGTGGATAACTTAAGTAAGTTTGTCGATATCTCGAAAGACAAACTCGATTATCTGGGTGCCTTTTTGGATATGTATGTCAAATATTACGAGCATACAGGCATTCAAACCCTGGCACATCGACTGATTGAGCGATCGGTTGCCGAAATTTAGAGAGGGCGATCGCTTGCAGATTTGAACTTTAAAGAGAGGTGCTGATTCAGCATCTCTTTTTTGCCTTTCTTTGAGCCTTTCTTTTTGGATTCAGCCGTCAGCCCAAACGGATTGATGCCCTTAAATCACCCAATGCCCTCTCCGGCGCAACAGCTGTTCCCGCAATGCATCCCTGAGCTGATCCTCTGAAATGAGCTGTTGCTCCATCAATACCTCACCCAATTTCTTGCGATAGCGCATTTGAGCCGTCAGCGCAGAGCCGAGCTGGCAAGGCAAGACCATGCGATTTTTAAGTAAGATCCAGCCCAACTGAGTCGAGTGGCGGGCAATGGAAGGCTCTACATCGATCGCTAAATCTTGCTCCACTGAATCTGGGTCTAGGGCAGATGTAGAGAAGGCAGTAGGAGGATAGGGATACATGGTGATGCTCCTAAAAGTTAGAGAGATGAGATGAACCGCTGAGGGTGTTTGCTCTTACAAACTATTCGGGATGAATCACAAAAATTATGCATTCATAAGTTGCAATACCAAAAATTCCATGGGAAAGCCATCCACTTAAGGGGGGGGTGAGGGGTCAGACCCCCTATATTATATTCAACCAGATTTTTATAACAAGTGAATAACTTATTCTTCAACCGCTACTATTTCGCTCAGGGTTATTCTGCTCTCATCCTTAAGTCAGTGAGAAACTCAGCCGCTACTGAGAGAGCCTACTTCAGCTCTAGAGACTGAACTGCCATGCCCATAAAAATAGCCTGAGAGTCTTGCTCAGTCGCTAGCGATCGAGACTTGCGGCGAATATATTGTCCATCTGCCTGAAGCTCCCAAACACGGCGATTGTCGGCCAGCATAATTCCCAGCATGGCGGCTAGCTCTTTTGCCAAAACAGGATCTTCGATCGGCACGACAACTTCTACCCGGCGATCGAGGTTACGGGGCATCCAGTCGGCACTGCCAATATAGATCTCTTCTTCACCGTGGTTGTGAAAGTAGCAAATGCGAGAATGCTCGTGAAACCGACCGATGATGCTGATCACCCGGATATTATCGCTGATGCCAGGAACACCAGGACGCAGACAGCAGGTACCCCGCACGATCAGGTCAATTTTGACTCCTGCCTGAGAGGCTTGATATAGAGTCTGGATCATTTGGGGGTCAACCAGGGCGTTCATTTTGGCAACGATGCGCCCATGCCGTCCCCGCTTGCTATGGTCAATTTCTCTCTGAATCAGCTTCAGAAGGCGATCGCGCAGATCGAACGGCGCAACCAGCAGTTTGCGATAGATCTGTTGATGAGAGTAGCCCGTCAAAGAGTTGAACAGATTGCTAAGGTCTGCCCCCAGGCTTTCTCGGCAGCTCAGCAGCCCCAAATCGGTATAGCTCCGTGCTGTGCGATGGTTATAGTTGCCTGTGCCGATATGCACATAGCGCCGAATCCGTGTCTCGTGAGGAGGAGTAGAAGAAACCTCTCGCCGCACCACCAAGGTGACTTTGGTATGGGTTTTTAAACCCACTACACCATACACCACATGCACGCCTGCACTTTCTAACTTGCGCGCCCACTGAATATTGTTCTCTTCATCAAAGCGCGCCTTGATCTCGATCAAGACTGCCACCTGTTTGCCATTTTCGGCGGCTGTGATTAAAGAAGTGACGATCGATGAGTCGCCTGCTGTACGGTACAGCGTCATTTTAATCGCCAGCACATCTGGATCGGTGGCGGCCTGAGCCACAAAGAGCTGCACCGAAGTACTAAAAGAGTGATAGGGATGGTGCAGCAACACATCTTGCCGCCGAATCACAGCAAAAATATCTTCTCGATGGTTGCTCTTGGCCAGAGACTCTTCGGCGTTTAGACCTCTCACCTTTTGTAAGGGTGCAGGCGTAATTGGAACCCAATGGGGGTCTTTAAAGCGAGGGAGCGGCAATGCGGCCAAGGTCATGAGATCGCTCAGACCCATTAATCCCTCTAGATCATAAACGTCGCTGTCGCTTAGCTCTAGCTCCTGCATTAAGGTTCTTCGCATCTGACGCGGCATAGAAGCCTGCACCTCTAGCCGTACTGCTACGCCGCCGCGATTGCGTTTGCGCAACTCTTGCTCGATCGCCAGCAGCAGATCGTCAGCTTCTTCTTCAACAACTTCTAGATCGGTGTTGCGAGTCACCCGAAAGAGAGAATGATCCAAAACTTTCATGCCGGGAAACAGGGTCGCTAGATTGTGGGCAATCACCTGCTCTAACGGCAGACCTGTCCAAATGGTGGTGCGTCCCTTGCGCCGATAGGCCAGCGGCTGGGGCAAAGCAATGAACCGAGACAGAACATTGGGCACCTTGACCCCCACAATCTGCTTAACTCCCGTCTCAAGATGTTTGACGGTGGCTGCCAGATTAAGACTGAGATTAGAAATATGGGGAAAAGGGTTGTTTTGCCCAATCACCAACGGGGTCAAAACGGGCAAAATTTGCTTCTCAAAGTGACCCTGCAAATAGAGCTGCTGTTCGGGCGTGAGGTCGGCATAGTGCAAAAGATAGATACCCTTTGCGGCCAACTGCGATCGCAGCGACTGCTCAAAATACTGCTGACGCTGTTCCAGCACAGGCTGTAAGCGCTGAGCGATCGCCGTTAGCTGTTCTGCGGGGGTCAGTCCGTCGGGCGAGGGCTGGCTCACCTGAGCTTCAACCTGCTGTTTGAGCGCTGCTACCCGCACCATAAAGAACTCATCTAGGTTAGAGCTAAAGGTTGCGACTAACCGCAAACGCTCTAGAAGCGGTGTGCGAGGATCAATGGCGTTTTGCAACACGCGAGCGTTGAAATCTAACCAGCTTAGCTCTTGATTAAAGTAAAGCTGAGGATGATTGAGCGGCAATTCTGGCGCGACTTTTTTGCGCTTAGGCATAACTTAAAACTTGGGCATGATTAGGGCTTGGGCATAACCGGAAAATCGGGCGATCGACTAGGCCCAAAACTCAGCGTTCTATCGCTTCGAGTCTCAAAACTCTTCCTGCTCTATACCCACCCACCATTCGCCCAGGTTCATCACATCCTGGTGGATGTCGGCTAGTGCTTGGGTGTATTCTTCGGGGGTAATCTGCTCCCGACGCTCTTGCAGCTTCTTCAATCGCAACTGCGCTAAAAGCCAGGGCTTCGAGATTCCGCTGGTTGCTTCAATGTATTGAGCTAAGTCTCGGCTATCCATAATGCGAATGCTAAATTTGACTGAAAGAAGGATCAACCTTCTTGTCATTGATCCTGTTTAGAGGCTATCCATCGATATTTTGTCCTACAGTTTCAATTATTCGCTGCTACACACATTACCACCTATTTCCAAAGGGGTAATGATGTTGAGGGCACAATCCACTGAAACTATTTTCAAAACTCGCTTTCAAAATGTAGCGGACAGCTATGAGTAGCTGTCCGCCTTTTTAGCCTTAGGATCGCAAACTAATGAATCTAGAATAGTTCTGTTGTGTGTGCGACGCGAATCGGGTACATCTCGTCGTTAGGGGAGCAGATATTTTTAGGGATGAGAGGGTGGAATGAATAGGAGAGCGAACAACGGCGATCGCATCATCCTACTCTCCCGCTCTCATAACATTTGGAGGCTCCCCCAACTGCTAGATGCGCCTGGGCTAATCTCAGCTGCAATCTTCGCCGGAACGCCTGCTCGATCGCTTCGATAAGGCAAGAGTTCGACGAGGCAAGGACTAGGCTGCTGCTAAGTTGGCTGCTGCAAAATCCCAGTTGACCAACTGATCCAGGTAGTTTTGGATGAAGTCAGGTCTTTTGTTTTGGAAATCGATATAGTATGCATGTTCCCAAACATCCAAGGTCAGCAAAGGAATTTGACCCACGGCGATCGGGTTTTCGGCATTGGAGGTTTTGGTGACTTTGAGAGTGCCGTTGTCTAGCACCAGCCATGCCCAGCCACTACCAAACTGGGTAGTCGCAGCGCTCTTGAAAGATTCCTTCAGCTTGTCGAATCCGCCCAAATCGCTATCAATTTTAGAAGCTAAAGCACCCGAAGGTGTGCCGCCACCGTTGGGCTTCATGCTGCTCCAAAAGAAGGTGTGATTCCAAGCCTGAGCGGCATTGTTGAAGATGCCAACTTTTGCTGAGTCCTTGGCAGAAATTTTGATGACTTCTTCCAAAGGCTTGTCTGCAAGCTCGGTATCTTTGACCAAGTTGTTGAGGTTAGCAATATAGGCAGCATGGTGCTTGCCATAGTGATACTCAAAAGTTTTGGCAGACATGCCATGTGGCTCTAGGGCACCGGGATCGTAGGGAAGTGGGGCTTGTTCAAATGCCATGGTGTTTCGTTCCTCTCGTGTTTCAGTCAAACGAAGCCCCTACCTGGAAATACTGGAGTGAAGAACTTAACCCCAGCTACTCCAGAGTCTGGGTTCAGATTAAACGTGATCGTTAGTGGGGGCATTCAGCTAGCGCTATGCCTCTTTCTACATCCTATCTCAAAACATCTTTCAGTCAGAGATTTTCTCTGTACTACGCAAGGTAGATATTTGAGGTCAGCACTTTCCACTAGACAGATATTTAGACATCGAGGTGAGAAAACCGGAGAATCGAATGTCTATTACGCAGCCGGGTACGGCAGACTGGAAGCTGTAGTAGCGTATCATTGATCACACCGATTGGCAGCGGCTCCTGACGACACTCATGACCCAACCTGTAGGGGAGATTGATCAAAGGAACAACTCGCAGGAACAACTTCAGCAAAAGCAACGGAATTTTGCGATCGTCCTATCTCAATGAAAGAATTGTTTTGCTCACGAGGCTTTCTAACCTTTGCTTCTTCACTAACCAGTACCGGGATTCCTACAAAAGAAATCACCCAATAATCGATCGCTCTGATCAGCACCCTTTAAGTATCGTCGCTTGACCCCAAAAGTTATTGTTATTAACCAGATTGGCCTCTCCTATTTACGGTATTAAACATGGTGTTAAGCACCGATCGCAGCGTTGCTATTGGCGTATAAACTCACATTAATCTTCCCGCTTGCACCAAAGTTGGGATTTTAGCAGCATGAAGCGTCACTAAAATCCGCTCATTGAGAAAGGCACAAGATGTGGGTATTCAAATAAAGATACAGAAATAACTCAGTAAATTGACTCATTTGATGCACCTATAAATACAATAGGGAAATCGTGATGAATTCCTGGTGATTAAAAATGGCGACTGCGACTCTCAAAAGAACTAGAGCTGGAAATGTTTCTAAGTCTGCACTCAATCAAGCCGGATCTCTGTTGCAAGATTTGCCGGAAAAACCTAGAGATCTGTTTTCTCTGCGAGACGCTGTGGCTCAACTGCAAGATGTAATTAAAGATGCTCTTTCCAAAGGTTATAGCTACGAGGATATAGCAGTTTTGCTGGCAGAACAGACGATCGTCATCAGCCCTGCAACCCTGAAGCGCTATGTTCTTACTAACAGCAGTCGCGCAGCACAGAAGTCGTCACCTGCCAAGACAAGGGCAAAGCGGACGGCTAAAGTCCCAAGCTCTGAGGTGGCACAATCTGAGCTAGAGCCAGAAGCGATCGCGCCTACCGAGACGGCTCAGGCCACGAGAGGACGGCGTAAATCTGCACCCGCCGCACAATCTGAAGCAGTGGCAGAGAAGCCTGAAGTGAAGTCATCCCGTCGTGGGCGAACCCCTAAAACGACAGCATCTTCTCAGCGCTCCAGCGCTACTAGAGGGCGCAAAACCAACAAAGCTTAGGATCGCAAAATCTTCTATTTTTTCTAAAAGCTAGATTTTGGAGTTTTGTAGCCTGTGGATCACGCCACAAAACTCTAATTTGCAATTTGACTAGGGATTGGTTTTTGCTTGGGCTTTACCTATGCAAAAACCAATCCTTCCTTTTTGAGAACTACCCGCGCCTAAGATTTGTGGCGCGATCGGTAAGTGCCGATCGCCTTTGTTGCCGCAAATACAGCACCGCAATTAAAGCCACTCCAATCAGGGCAAGTCCTGTATAGTTAACGACAGCCCAGCCCCAATCATTTAGCAATCGGCCTGAAAGAAACGTCGAGAAGGCTACAAAGCTCAGCATTAGAAAGTCATGCGTGGCTTGAGTCTTGGCTCGCTCCATCGTTTCGTATGTCTCTGTAAGTAGCGTAGTCGAACCGATAAACATAAAGTTCCAGCCAATGCCCAACAGCAACAGCGCTCCGAAAAAGTGTGGCGCATCTGTGCCTGCTAAATTAATGGCAATACATAATCCATTAAAAACAATGCCCGTCAAAATAATCGTTAGCACTCCGAACCGAGCGATTAAATAGCCCGTAAACAGAGATGGCGTAAACATGCCCAGCACATGCCACTGAATCACCGAAGCGGCTGTAGGAAAAGGATGGTGAGCTGCAACCATTGCCAACGGGGTTGCCGTCATCAGTAGCGCCATAACGCCATAGCCAATCATGCTACCCAGCACCGCCACGATGAACACAGGCTGTTGCGCGATCGCTCCCAATCCCCGTCCGACCTCCTGATGTTTTTGATCGACTAAGGGGGGAAGCTCAACCCAGCTGAGCAGAAGCAGCGTGAGAATTTGCAGCAGGGCGATCGCCACTAAACCTCCCGCAAAGGTGACGGGCAGCCAGTCTTTTGTCCAGGTTGCTAGGGCTGGCCCTAACAAAGCAGCGAGAATGCCACCCGCAATCACAAAGGAAATGGCGCGTGAACGAAACGATTCTGTAGCTACATCCGCAGCGGCAAAGCGATAATACCCGACAAATCCGTTGAAGATACCATACAGTACCGTCGCAATGTTAAACAGCACAAAGCTGCCTGTAAAGACGGCATAAACGCCCACACCTGCACCGCATAACCCAACCAATACGCCCGCGATGAAACCCGACTTACGTCCCCACTGTTTGAGAATGAATGCGGCTGGGATAGTGGTTAACATGGTTGCCAATTGCAGAAGAGCCAACGGTAAGGTCGCTAGAGATTTATCTGCGGCTAAGGTGGAACCAATCAAAGCAGCCGTGGTAAATAGAACGATGCTTCCCGTCATGGCAAGCGCTTGGCAAAGAGCCAGCATGGAAACGGTTTTCTTCGCTTGATTCATAGATCACCTGACTCGTGAGGCTAAAGGCTTAAGATGCCTGCTATCATGCCAGATTCTGTAGGCACCTGTGGGGCGATCGCAGAAATTAAAAAGCTGGGTCATAAAGGCACTTTGCACCTTCACAACCCAGCGGCATGGAGTTTTGTATTAGGTTTGGACGGTCGCATGTAGCAGTTAGGGGAGTCTCTAAATGTCACGAGAGCGGGAGGGTGGGATGATGCGATCGCCCTTGTTCACTCTCCCATCATCCCACTCTCCCATCACTCAAAATATCGGCTCCCCTAACAACGAGATGCACCCGATTTAGACTTCAGATTTACTGAGCAGAATTTCCAGAAGCGTTTCCAGAAGCATTCCCAGAAGCGTTTCCTGAGGGGTTTGCAGAAGTGCCTGAAGGCTCTGCACTAGAATCATTTGTACTGTTTGTTTCAGCAGAGCTTGGCTGGCTCTCAGAGGAGGTGGCAGGTGCAGCAGGTGCAGCGGCAGGTGCTGTGGCAGGTGCAGGCTGGGGTACAGTGATCTGCACATTGGGAACGCGTACATCGGGTGCAGCTTCTCTCGTGCGTTCGATCGTGCGTTCAATAATGGTGGTGTTGCGCTGAGATTGAGGAGAAGCGGGTGCGGTCACAGGAGCTGTGGGTGCTGTGGGTGCTGTGGGCGTCTCACTGCGAGTCATGAAATACAGTGCGCCAGCCACCAGTCCTACTAAGGCTGCAAAAGCCAGCCCGATCGCCATACCGTTAGCAACTCCGTTACTTTCACGGATTTGCTCTCTAGCATACTGATCTCTGGTGACTTGAGAGCGCTCAACAGACTGCCCTTCAACGTAGCCGTCTCGGTACGAAACTTCACCTGGTGTTACTTTGCGACCATGAATGTTGTCTTGAGAATCGTTGCTATCAAATGAATTTGTAGGACGTTGATTAGTCATGAGCTTTTCAGTATCTTTGTGTTAATGCCTCGTCCTCAATGTAGCTTCTGAGACAAGCCGTTCAAGTGACTACTTAGATAGAGCTGCCTACCTTCCTTAAGGTAGATCTACAGGTAGATCTACTCAAAGACAAATCGCCTGAGCGTTTCTTTAATAGCTGAAACAAACTCTGGTTGTGCTGGCGATCGCGTTCATGGGTTTATAGTGCAACACCCTGTTGAAGCAATGACAAAAAAAATTGCAAAAAAAATTGCCTGACCCTATAAGCCCCCAAGGTCAGGCAACATTAACCTGTAAGTACGCTCTGTTGACCAGGAAACCAAACAACTAAATTGCCCCCTAGTTGCTCAGCCCTCTAGTCGATTGCGTTCTCCAGAAGTGAGTTCATTCTGTCCTTTGGTACCCCTGATCAGCCTAGAGACAAGTACTGAAATTTGACGGCAAAGCAGACTAGAGTAGCGTTAGAAATTCCGTAGATTTACATTTACAAGTGGCGTTAGGGTATGAGTAGGCCGCTAATGCAGGGCTTGAAACCGACGACTGCCAGAGATCTACTTGCCCAAAACTCAAGTTCTGGTCAAGTTCTGGGGCAACTGCCAAAAGCTGTCGCGTAAGGCGATCGCGACAGAGTGCAAAAGGTAATGTTAGGCTCAAAGAGAACTGCGATAGCTGCTGCTAGACTTTATGCTCATTTCCCTCACCCGCAAGAAATTCGAGGAACTCATCCCCAGGGTTGCTACAGGTGAACAGTACAAATACACCTGGGGCAAACTGCCCGACTTTTTGCGACGGCTGCTGATCTCAATTGTAGGATTGGTGGTTGCGCTACTGATGAATGTCGTTCTGGGGGAAGACTTGTGGGCGCTCACCTTTACGGTGGGCATTACGGCTGGCTTTTATTGGCTTTGGAGTCCGGTGTACTGGGCCAGCTTGAAAAACTTTGAATGTCGTCGCTATCCCTACAGCGGATTTTGGCGAGGAAAAGTGCTAGATGTGTTTGTCACAGAAGAGCTGATCGGCAAAGAAGAAACCGTCAACAAGATGGGCGAGCTAGTCATCGTGGAAAACCGAGAGCGACGGCTCAACCTGGAAGTGGGAGATGAGGCGGGTTTTGTCACAGAACTTCAGGTGCCGCTTAAGCGCGATCATCGGATTATTCGCTCTGGAGACATGGCAGAGATGCTGGTCATGTCAAACCTGGCCGATCTGAGTCGAATTGGTAAAGTCTCCGATATTTACTTTCCCAACTACAATCTTTGGGTGTCGGCTTATCCGTATCTGCGTCGCGACATCTTTGTGGAGGTGAGCAAGCAGATGCGACAGCCCAAAGGAGGTAGACCCCGGCGATCGCGCAACGAACGCCGATTTAGAGATGAAGGCTTCAGTGACGATTGGGGTTAAGTTGGCGAACGAGGTGAATCAACTCCGGCAAAATCAGCTTTTCTAAACCTAGACGAACGGCATTGGAAGATCCAGGCAAGGAAAAAATCAGCTTGCCCTGAAAGACTCCGGCGATCGCGCGGGATGCCATTGCCCGTGAGCCAATTTCTGAGTAGCTCAGCCAGCGAAACAGCTCACCAAAGCCAGGAAGCGTTTTATCTAGAAGCTGCTCGATCGCATCATAGGTGGTGTCTCTAGGGGCAATGCCCGTACCGCCATTGAGCAGGATCGCCTCTAGGTCAGGCCGCTGCACCCACTGCCGCAGGTGGCTCTGAATCTGCATCGGCTCATCTTTGACGAGCCTATAGTCTGCGATCGAGTGTCCGGCCTCTTGCAATAGCTGTTGAATCAGCTGACCACTGCGATCGGTTTCGGGCGATCGCGTATCGCTCACGGTAATGACTGCACAGTGAATGGCGATCGGCTGCGTATCGGGGTGAGGAACGTGAGTCATAATGAAACCGAGACAGGCTGTAGATTGCAGCGCTCACGCCAACAAAAAATCATAATTCAAATATCACTGCCGCCTTGGGTTGATGCTTTAAGAAGGCTTGCGGTGTGGCTCTTCCCAAAACATCAACAGCTCCCAAAACACCAACAGCGCTCAACGGTAGGCGAGGAGAATAGCCCTACTCTGCTTTATTAAAGCCCAGATCATTCTTCTCTGCATAGCGTTGCATGAAGCGCATGAACCGATCCCACTCTTCGGGGTTCTTCATGACATAAAAGGCTTCTAGTCCGGCAGGTCTACCGTTGATGAATTTGGCGTTGACTTCTTTGGTCGAGATTTCGCCTTCTTCGTCAATCATATACATGCCAGTAATGTCATCGTTTCGATCGTCTCCTAAGGCTCTAGGGTTCTCGAAATAGAAAATCGCCTGTCCGTTGCTGCCATCTTTGGCACGCGTAAGGCGAACGTCTGGAACGACATCTTCGGTGACCCCTCTAGAAAACTGAATCTCAGCCATGCTTCTTCTCTGCTTTTTCTTAAATGATCATTTACGTCAGCTTAAGACTATCTTCCCATCTTTTTGAATGAGGTAATAAGCACACAGAGGATAAGTTTGTTTGATACCCGCAATTCGCTAGAATAAATTACAATGCAAGTAAGTACTTGCTTAAATAAACACTTAAGTAAAAATGACGCATCCCAAGCCTGGAAAGGAAAAAACACGCGATCGCCTCATTGAAGCTGCAATTGAGGTATTTGCCACAGCAGGAATTGTGGGAGCCACCACCCGCGAGATTGCGCGTGTTGCAGGGGTAAATGAAGTCACGCTCTTTCGGCACTTTCAAAACAAAGAGCAGCTCTTGGGCGCGGTCGTACAGCAAGTTACGGCTTTGCAAAGCGAAACCCTGGCCAACCAGGATGAGTGGACTCAAGACCTGCGCCAAGACTTGCTGCACTATGCTTGGGTCTACACCAACATGCTCGAAACCCATGAGGCGCTGGTGCGCATGTTTATTGGTGAGGCCAAACGCCACCCCGAAGAAGCAGTCAAGGTGCTACAGCAATCTTTTCTACCGCTGCGCGACAAGTTAACGAACTACCTCCAAAAAGGCATCGAACGAGGGACAGTTCAACCCGATGCTGATTTGTTGCTCTCTGTAGATTTATTTACGGGGATGCTGCTAGCGGGCGTGCTGCGTCGCCACACGGCTCCCGCACAGCGAGGCTATAGCCGCGATCGCTATGTCGAAGGCTGTGTCGATTTGCTCATTCGCGGCCTCTGCCCTGACATCGCGCCTGTTAACCCTCAACGACTTTAAACTACTGCTACCAGATTATGTCCACGCGCTCCCATCGTCTGACTAACGCCACCTCATCAAATGCTCATTCCAAGGCTCATTATGCCAATGCCAGCCCAGAGAATAGTTTAGAGACTGGTTTAGAGTCCAGTTCAGCAGCCCAGCTAGAAGCCAGCCCAGGCTACATTCAAGGGCATCTCAAATGGGCGATCGCTTTTACGGCTTCCTTGGGAGCCATCCTAGAAGTGATTGACACCAGCATTGTCAACGTCGCACTTACTGACATCCAGGCCAATCTGGGAGCGACCGTCAGCGAAGTCGGCTGGGTGGTGTCGGGATATGCGATCGCCAATGTCATTCTGATTCCGCTGTCTGCCTGGTTAGGCGATTGCTTTGGCAAGAAAACCTACTTTGTTTTCTCTATGGTGGGCTTCACCGTTGCCTCGGTGCTGTGTGGCCTATCCCCCAATCTACCGCTGTTGATTCTCTTTCGGATTCTTCAGGGGCTATGCGGTGGCGGCCTGTTGGCCAAAGCCCAATCGATCTTATTTGAAACTTTTCCGCCTTCAGAACAAGGGCTGGCACAAGCCGTATTTGGAATAGGGGTAATTGCTGGCCCTGCGATCGGCCCTACGTTGGGCGGTTACTTAACGGATAGTGTGGGCTGGCGTTGGATCTTCTTAATCAACTTGCCTGTGGGTATTGTTGCTGTGATTATGGCGCTGCTGTTTCTGCCTCAAGATCGGAGTAGGCCATCGTCTCGCAGTCAGACGGTAGATTGGGCTGGCATTGCGCTATTGATTGTTGCGGTGGGCAGCTTTCAGTATGTTTTGGAGGAAGGCGAGCAGGATGATTGGTTCCAGTCTGGCTTAATCACCCAGCTCTCGGTAGCGGCAGCCGTGGGGCTAGGGCTGTTTATCTGGCGGGAGTTAACGACGCGATCGCCCGCTGTAGACTTGCGCGTTTTGCGCTATCGATCGCTGGCTGCTGGCAGCATCTATTCTGGCATTTTGGGGCTGGGGCTGTATGGTGCGCTGTTTGCGGTGCCGCTGTTTGCTCAAGGCGTACTGCAGTTTACGGCAACGCAGACAGGGTGGCTGCTGGCTCCGGGGGCTTTGGCCTCCGCGATCGTAATGATTTTGTTGGGCAAAATTTCCAGTAAGGTCGATGCCAGAATTTTGATTGGTCTGGGAGCGGTTGGCTCTGCGGCCGTCATGTTTAAGCTGTCTGATATCACGCCTCAGACGGGCACTGAGGATCTGTTCATGCCGCTTGTGTTGCGCGGAGCCGTGACGGTGCTGATGTTTTTGCCGCTGAGCTTGGCGACATTGGGTTCTTTGCCCAAAGCGGCGATCGCCTCCGGGTCGGGCTTCTACAATTTGACTCGGCAACTCGGCGGCAGCATTGGCATTGCCCTATTGACGACACTGCTACAGCAGCGAGAAGCATTTCACAAAGATATTTTGCTTTCTAAAATTAGCCCTTACGATTGGGCAACCAACCAACGCCTGGATCAGCTTACAGGGGCATTTCGGAGCGGCGGTTCAGATGCAACCACTGCCCACCAGCAAGCTCTTTTGAGCCTGGAACAGATCGTTAATCAGCAGGCAGCCGTTATGTCTTATGCGGATGTGTTTCATTTTGTGGGAGTGATCTTCCTATGTTCACTGCCGCTGCTGCTGTTTCTAGACAAAGGAACTTCTGGCGGAAAAGCGCCTGCTGTTCATTAGATCGCCTGCATCAATGCTTTTTGAACAGCGTAAAGCTCTATCCAGATGGATCGCAAATTAGGGTTTTGTGACGCGCGCCACAAAACCCTAAAGGCTGGATTTCAAAGGCGCTTTGCACTTTTGAAATCCAGCCTTTAGAAAAAATAGGAGGGCTTAGCGATCTCCTAATATCAGTTGCTTTCGTCTATGGGGTTAAAGGGCAGGTTGCGTTTTGGGTACCGTAGCGTTAACCGATGAAATCTCCACATAAAGATCAATCCAGCCACGGCGACTCCGATCGATTGTCCCATCCACAATCCCACGCCTTCTAGCCCTAGGGGAAACCCCAATACATATCCACTCGTCAAGCCCACACCCCAAAAGGCAAATCCGCTCAGCAGCATAGGAATATGGATATCTTGAAGCCCATAGAGCGCACCCATTGCCACCCGCTGTATGCCATCTAGAAGCTGTGCTAGGGCTGCAATAAACAGCATGGGAACCGCTAACGCTACAACGCTGGCATTGGCAGGGTTATGGATATCGATATAAATCCCGATCACTTGCCGACGACCCAGGAAGATGGCGATCGTCATCGCCAGCATAAAGGCGGCTACAACGGCTATACCCACATATCCCGCTCGGCGGGCATTGCTCAGATCTCGTTGACCCAACCATTGACCTACACGCGCCGTCACAGCATAGGACATGCCTAACGGAACCATGAAAATAACATACATCGTTTGGTAAACCGTTTGATGGGCTGCAAGGATCTCAGTTCCCAAAATGCCCATTAGAAATGTAACCATAGCAAACAAGCCATATTCCAGGGCAATGGTGACAGCGATCGCCCCGCCAATTGCCCCCAGCCGTTGCAGAATTTGGGGCTTTAATTGCTGTAAATTGCGGAGAAATCGATATTCTTTCAACTGCGGATGTTTGAGCGTGTAGACCAGAAAAATTAAGAACATCAGCCAGAAGCTGAGTCCACTGGCTAAGCCTATCCCTGCTAACTCCATGCGGGGGAAGCCAAATTTGCCGAATCCCAACACATAGTTACCTGCAATGTTGCATAGCGTTCCAACCATGACAATCCCAATGACAACGTGAGCTTGAGCAATAGCCGAGACATAGCCTCTCAGCATGGCAAAGCCCAAGGCCGGGAAAATGCCCCACAGAATAAAGTGAAAATAGGGCGCAGACAGATGGGCGATCGGTGCGGGTTGCCCCAGCATCAGCAAAACTGCATCGAGATGGGCGATCGTCCCCATGAGGGGAATACTCAGAAACAGCGATAGCCAAAGTCCTTGGCGAACGATCTGCTCAATTTGCGTTTTGCGGCCTGCTCCGTAGGCTTCCGCGACGAGTGGACTAACTGCCATGATAAAGCCGCTTGCCGTATTTAACAAAAGCTGAAAGGTGGTTGAGGCCAGTCCGCCTGCTGCCAGACTTTCTGTGCCCAAATGTCCCATCATGATCGTATCGACCAATCCCACCGCAGCTTGGGCAACTTGGGCACTGGCCAGCGGGATTGCCAGTTTGAGGAAGGCTCGGACTTCTGTGCCTAGGGTAGATGGAGTAACGACGTTAGGGATCATTGCGGTGTCTTTTTGCTGTAGCGCTAATTCACGGCTTACAGTCTAAAAAATAACCCTGACACCAAACTACTCAAACGTTGCCTAACTATCAGAATCTTGCTGCGTGTTTTTCTCTGCTGGCAGTTGTCGCGCTACAATCCAGTCAGCCAAGCGTATAGCAAGAGTTTCTGCCATGCTGTCAGCCATGCCCCCTGTGACGAAGATAGTGCGATCGCCCCAAGGGGGGCTTCAGCCTCCCATCGTTTCTAGTCAAGGATATGGTTGGAAGAACATTTTGGTTGAGGAGTTTTATCAACCGCCAGGTGAGGAAATGTATCAAAGCGCGACTGAACATACGCTTTGTTTCTCGCTAAATCAGCGACCCTCGCGGTTATCTCAAAAGATTGGCGATCGTTCTCATACCAGCCTCTTTACCAAAGGCGATTTCTCTATTGCTCCTGCCGACTTATCGCTGTTTAGCCAGTGGAATCAGGACGATCAATATCTGCGAATTAGGATTGCATCTGAGTTTCTAGCGCAAGTAGCTCACAGTGAAATTGGCTTAAGTCAGATTGAGCTATTACCAGAGTTCCGAACCAGAAACCCACAGATCGAACAAATTAGCATGATGCTCTTAACCGAGCTGCGCAAAGGGGGAGCGGCAGGGCGGCTATATGTAGAATCGTTGACGAATGTGTTAGCGGTACATCTGCTGAGGAACTATTCTGCGGTACAGCCTTGTGTTGCGGTACATCTAGGGGGACTGAGCGATTACCAATTACTGCAAGTCGTAGATTACATCAGCGATCGCTTAGCCGATGATATTCAGCTCTCTGATTTAGCGACTTTACTGGGTCTAAGCCAGTTTCATTTTAGTCGTCTGTTTAAACAAACAACGGGAGTATCGCCTTATCAATATGTCCTGCAACAGCGAGTGGAACGCGCAAAGCAACTGCTTAGAACCACAGATTTAACTGTAATGGATATTGCTTTACTCTGCGGATTTAGTAGCCACAGCCATTTGGGTAAATGGTTTCGCCAATGCACAGGGATCTCTCCTAAGGCATTTCGCGGTGCATCGGGCAATCGCTTTTTTGAGCAGAGCGATTGAAAGTTAGACCGAAGGCGATTGCCTCAAAAACGGCCTACCGCTAGGCAAAGCCGAAACTCTAGAGCGGGTAGAGCGGATGTTTAACGATCTTGCGGCTATGGCGATCCTTGCCCAGTGATGAACGGGGTGCAGGGGTGGAATCTCTAAATCAGCGTAGACAGATATGAATTGCGCTGTTGGAGAAACATGAGTAGATGCTGGGGATAATCCTCGGTTACGGCATGTTGAATTGATGGGCGATCGTGGAGCTGTTTTCTCCAATTTTTAACTTTTGGGGTACCAGCAAAAACGCCAAACTCGTCGATTGTATCAAGCACATCGAAGTAACGGAAGATTGTTCCGTAAACTGCGTCAACGAGCGAAAACGTTACACCCGCAAAGTAACCCTCATCGCTCAGATACCGCTCGATCCAGAGAAATTTACGGGTCAATTCATCACGCTTCTGCTCAAAGCTCTCTTGGTTAGGAGCATTGTAGAATCCAGCAATAGTATTGAGAATACCAGAGCCAAACTCAATCCAACTCCGATGCTTTGCTTTTTGCAATGCGTCATCTGGGTGCAATGATCCAGGTGTAATCTCATTCAAATATTCGCAAATCACTGCTGACTCAAATAGGACTTCCTCATCAACTTTCAATAAAGGAACTTTGCCTAACGGTGAAATCTGGTGAAACCAATCTGGCTTATTCGATAGATCAATGTAGGTTCGTTCATGAGGGATGTTTTTTTCGAGCAAGGTGATGACGGCTCGTTGAACATAAGGGCAAAGGGGATGACTAATCAGCTCTAGCTTAGGGATTGACAGAGTAGAGCCGCTAAGTAAATTCTCATCCAGACTCATGGTTCACCTCAGCTAATTAATTGCAACTGCAACTTGTTTGGGTATATCCTCATAATGATTGCACTTGCAACTATACGGACTTGAGTCGTTACAAATCGTTGCAACTGCAACTATATTAACTTCAATTAAGCCTATGCCTGTCAAACTGAGTAAAGCCCATAACCTTGCGTGGCGAAAGTTTTTAATCGCCCAGGTTACGCTGATTGAGCAAATTGAGCGAGATCTAGCCCAAGCAGAATTACCCCCGCTCAGCTGGTATGACGTTCTGTTTACGCTATCAGAAGCGGCTGAACACAAACTTCGGCTCTATGAACTTGCTCAAGCCGTTCTCCTCAGCCGTAGTAATGTCACCCGCCTAGTTGATCGTCTGGAAGTGGCAGGACTCATTCAGCGAGAACAGTGTCCTAGCGATCGCCGTGGGGCGTTCGCAGTCATCACGGACAAAGGATTTAAGATGCTCGATCGCATGTGGGAGGTGTATGGTCGGGGAATTGAGAAATACTTTGCTTGTCACCTTGATGCAAACGAAGTGAGGTTTCTCGTAAAAATTCTAAATAAAATAACGAATGCTACAGATAGCTGAAAGCGGTACTTGCTTTTCTGAGTTTTGGAGGATTTCTTGGCTTGATGTTATGTCCTAACAGCTTAAGGCTGAAGTGACACCCAACCCCAAAACTAGGAACATAACTTGAATTAACCCACTTTGTCCCAGTCTAATCTTGGGCGTTCCTTCAATAAATTTGTAACCCTAAGTTCGCCCTTAAGTTGACCCTTGCGATCGCACAGGAGGGCTAGGCTAACGGCAGAGACGCGCTCAATTGAGCGATTGGAGTGACATTCTGGTTCACGGAGCAAACGGATCAATAGGACTATTAAGAGACAAATGAGGATTGGTATTATTGGCGCTGGCAATATGGGCGCTGCCCTGGGTAAGCTTTGGGCCAAGGCGGGACATCAAGTGATCTTTTCGTACTCGCGGGATGAAGCTAAGCTGAGTCAGCTTGCAGCATCAGCAGGGGTGACAGCAAAAGCTGGAACCCTTCAGGAAGCGGCGCAAAGCGATGTAATCTTACTGGCCGTTTGGCTACCCGTCTTAGCAGAAGTGATGCAAGCAGCAGGTTCTCTAGAAGGCAAAGTGATTATTACCTGCGTTAGCGGACTCCAGCCAGACTTTACTGGACAAACGATCGGCCTAGCCACAGATTTAACTCTCTCTGTCGCTGAAACCATTCAGCAGCTTGCACCCCATGCAAAGGTCGTAGAGGCGTTTAACACGACCTTTGCCGAAATCATTGCTTCCGATTCCAGACAGTTTGGTGCTGACATTCCCAGTGTTTTTTACTGCGGTGATGATCTTGAAGCCAAAGAAAAGGTTGCCGGACTGATCGCAGACTGTGGCTACGCAGCCGTAGATGCAGGTAGCTTACAGGTCGCGCGCACTTTGGAAACACTGGCAACTGCTTGGGTGCAGTTTGCAGTCGCCAGCCAGCAATTTCCAAACCTGGGTCTGAAGGCGTTGCGCCGCTGAGCAAGGGTACCAAAAGCCACAGGCTTCTAGCGAATAGACTGCATCCCGTCAAAGGCACGAATCAGCTCATCAGCCACATAGCTAATCGGAGCACGCGATCGCACCTTAATATTCGCGATCAATGTCATCCCTGGCGTTAGGGTCAGCGGTTTGGCTCGGCTAGATAAGAATTGCTGGTCAATTTGCACCTCCACTGGAAAAACGGCCTGTCCTGCTGTTTGCTCGTTTCTCACAGCCTCATTTCCAATTTGAGAAACGGTGCCTTGGACTGCGCCAAATTCAGTAAAGGGATAGGCATCAATCCGTACATCGACGGGCATCCCTTGACGAATGTTGGCGATATCGGTGTTGGCTACCTGAACCCGTGCCGTCAGGGTTTCGCTAGGCACTACCTGAAGTAGCACCTGTCCCGGTTGTGCCACCATGCCCGGCAGCTTCGGCCCCAGGTTAAACACAACGCCATCAGCAGGCGCATGTAAGTCTTGATCCTTCAAATTGAGCTGAATCTGATTGATCTGAGAAGCAATCTGAATCAACTGCTGCTGATTGTTTTTAATCGTGGCATCAAATTCTGCATCTAGCGCTGCGAGCTGACTCTGCAAATTCTGATAGTCTGCGCTAATCTGCTGCCTCGTCTGCACCTGCGTCTGAATCTGATTCAACTGAAGCTGGCTTCTTTGTAGGTCGCCTTGATTGGCCTGACTTTGCAGGGCATTGATGCCGACGACGCGCTGCAAAAACTCTGTGCGAGAGATAGCGCCTTGCTCTAGCAGCGGCTGCAACTGACTTACTAATTTCTGCTCTACATCCCGCTGAAATTCGGTTTGGGCGAGCTGTGATTCGGTGGCGGCGACTTGAGCCTGCAAGCTTGATCCCTGAAGTTCGTTGATGGCAAGGCGATCTTGCATCTGCTGCTGAAACAAGTTATACCGCTGAAACTGCTCTGGGCTAAGACCGCTGGGATCGCCAGAAATTTGCGCGACTAAGAGCGATCGCGTTTCTACCCGATTAAGCAATTCTGGAGAAATTTTGGCACCGCTCTGGATCAGCGCACTGGCGGAAGCCCCTTGGCTGGCCTGCTGCAATACCGCCACTTCTGTCACCATTAGATCTTGTTGCACCAAAAGAGACTGAAGCTGATTTCGTAATTCGGCTTTGTCGAGTTGCAGCAAAAGATCGCCTTGCTTAACGCGCTGGCCTTCGCGCACCGCAACTGTCGTCACAACCCCACCTACTTTGGACTGCACAGCCTGAGACTGCGACAAAGGCTCTAGCTTGCCCTGAGCGGCAATCACTACATCTACCCGTGCCAAGACAGACCAGGTTCCGGCAGCGGTCAGCCCCAGCAAGATCACAAAAACCAGGCGCTTTGTCCAGGCGGCAGGCTGCGGCAGGCTTAATCCGCCCGTCCCCATGTTGTGTTCCACCTTATCGATCGCCGTTTGCCAACTAAAGAGCCGATTAAGACGCATAATATCTCCAAATCAATGAGGTCAGGTGAAGCCAATTCAATCAGGTCATCTCTTACAGACGAGATTGCTGTGCGTACAGACAGTAGTAAAGCTGACGACGCATCATTAAATCTTGATGGGTACCTTGTTCGACAACGATGCCGGACTCCATAAAGACAATCCAGTCTGCCTTAGTGAGCGTATTGAGTCGATGTGTAATGAAGAAAACTGTGCGATCGCTAAATCGATGCATCAGATTATCAAATACGCGACGCTCAGTTTCAAAGTCTAAAGCGCTGGTAGCCTCATCAAAGACCAGTAAGCGCGGATCAGTTGCAACAGTTCGGGCGATCGCAATTCGCTGGCGCTGTCCTCCTGAGAGCGTACCGCCGCGCTCTCCGACTTTGGTGCTGTAGCCTTGAGGCAACTGCATGATGAACTCATGGGCATCGGCAATTCGAGCGGCCTCAATCACAGCGTCATCTGATAAGTCACTAAACAGAGCAATGTTGTCGCGAATGGTGCCCTCAAACAGCACTGCATCTTGAGGCACATAGCCCAGTTGATGCCGTAGAGAATCTAGCTTGACTTTGTTAACGTCAAAGCCATCGATATAGATGCTACCTGAGTTAGGGACATACAAGCGAGGCAGCAGCTTCATCAGCGTACTTTTCCCAGAGCCACTTTGACCTACCACACCCACAAAGGAACCAGCCGGAATATCGAGACTGACGTTAGAAAGCTGCTGCTGTCCGGGGGCAAACCCAAACGTAATATCGCAATACTGAACGCGACCCTGAATAAGAGGCATCTGCACATTTGCAGCTTCAGGTAATTCCTCAGTGGTTGAGTCGGCAATATCTGCCAATAGCTCCATTGAGAGAGAGGTTTCCTGAAAGCGCTGCCACAGACCCGCCAACCGAATCATGGGGCCTGTCACATATCCTGCCAAGATCCGAAAGGCAATCAGCCCACCCAGAGATAATTTCCCTTCAAGCACCAGGCTGGCTCCGACCCACAGCACCAAAAAGCTGCTGGTGGTATTGAGAAATTGGTTGAACGATCCAAAAATAGTGCTAACGGTTGCCGTCGTGAAACCGCTCCCCAGATAATTCACGTAGCGATCGCGCCAAGTCGCCTCTACCAAAGACTCCATGTTCTGCGCTTTCACCGTAAACATGCCGTTGAGAACTTCGATAAGGTAGGACTGCACCTTAGCCCCATGATCGGATTTGACACGAATCAGCTTTTTCTGCACAGACGCAACCGCTAATGTCGAAAGGACGATCACAGGAATCGTCAAGAGAACACATAGCGTCAGCGTCGGGCTATACAAAAACATAACGCCGATATACATAACAGAGAAAATAACGTCCAAAACGCCAGTTAGCGCAGTGCCCGTTAAAAACTGACGAATATTTTCCAGCTCATCCAGCCGCGATGAAAGTTCTCCTACGGGACGCTTATCAAAAAAGCTCAGAGGCAGGCGCAACAAATGCCGCACAATCTCAATGCTTAACCGTAGATCAAGACGAGTTGTGGTGCTGGCAAAGAGATACATCCGCAGAATCGTTAATACGCCTTCTAGAAAAGCAAAGGAAATCAGCAGTATCCCAAACATCGGCACGACTCCGATGTTGGCATTGATGATGACCTTATCAATCACCTGCTGCACCAGAAGTGGATTGGCTAAACCCAACACCTGAATAAAGACAGAGGCAATTAAGACCTGAGTTAGAATACCGCCCTGAGCGGCCAGCATCGGGATAAACCAGCTAAATCCAAACCGCTTTGTGGGGGTGCGGGGCAGGCGTTCTAGGGTGACGGCCTCACAGGTAGGCGTGGGATTCGTCAGTGAGGCAGGAGCATCGGGCGTCAGCCGCGAAGCCAGTTGGTCAGCCGACAGCCGCAACAATCCAGTGCGGGGTGAGCCGACGACTGCTCCGGTTGCCGTGACCTCATAAATCACCGTGAGAATATCATGACAGCGGACAATTGCTGGCAGACTTAACCGATTCAGCCCTCCAATAGTGGGGGTAAAGTGCATGACTTGCGCATTCAACCCGACAGCCTGACCAATCCGCAGACAGAGATCGAGCGGCTCAAACTCCTCAAGCGATCGCTGTTTGAGTAATTTGCGCAGGCTGTCTGGGCGATAGGGCACCTGCAAAAGCTCACAAACCATACCAAAACAGGCGATCGCATCTTCTGCCACTTCGGGTACAGGCGATCGACGAATGGGATAGTTGTGTGTGCGCGCAGACTCCCGACTGGGCGCACCGGAGACATAACCAGGGGGGTGTAAGGTGTGACTTGAGGTGTGACTTGAAGTGTAATTGGGGACATCAGTAGAAGCCTGACCCGGAACAGGCTTAAACGCTCGGCTGAGGGCACTGGTTGAAGGATTGGGCGGCAATGTGCCGCTGTTCTTGCCGTTAGAGCCGTTAGAGCCGTTAGAGCCGTTATGGGCACCCGTGTTTGGGTCATGCAGAATAATAGGCGGGGAATTTAACCCTGGATCGCCTCCCGGCAGCATGCGAGATTCATCGACCCCCGTCACATCTGTTGGAATCGCACCGCTGAGCAGTGCCGACGCCAAGAAACTCCGTTCAATGCCTAGCAGCCGCACCGGGAAAAGCGAAGGGCGAATTTGCTGGAGTAATTGAGGGCTGGTAACGGGCGTTCCGATCGCCAGATTGACCGGAGCGCCACCGCTGACCAGCCAAACCTGATCCGCAGAAGGCTGCACAAAAAAATCATCTGGTCGATCGGGGTACCAATGTTGCACAACGGCAAGCTGCTCTTGCTCGATATATTGCACCACATCTTTAAGATTGACGCCTGAGAACCGAGAAGGCATGGATGCCAAAAAGCAAGAGAGGGTATCAAAAAGTTCGCTGAGGCTGACCTGTTCTGCTAAGGCAGGCATCAAGTGCTGAAGCGCCAAAGACTCAAATACATCGGCAGGAATAGCCACCGTTAAGATTTCTGCCTCTTCACCCAGAGCCGCGCGGGCAGATCCGCCTGCCACCCGTCGCATTAGCGCATCCCAGCCGATCACAGTTCCTTTACCGGCAATGGCCAAGGTTGGACTTTGATAGGACATTGCGCCTAAAATTCTGACCTTCCCCTGCACGATACAGTGAACGGCTGAAGGTAGCTCGGTAGGCTGGTAAATAAACTGTCCAGGCCGAAAAGAACAGAGTCTGAGCTTTAAGGCTATCTGCTTTCGCATAGCAGTCGGAATCGAGTCAAACGGCCATGCGTCAAAAAAACTGCGGAGAAATAGCGAAATCTGGGCATCAAGCTCAGCCATATTTTTTCACTCCCTTCAGTAATAGGGTGTAGCTGATTCTGGGTAAAGACTATTTTTTTGGGGCTGTTTGCCCGAAAAATCTAAAGCAATTTTTGAAAAAGGTTATGCACGCTCAAGACAGGTAGATGGGCAACGCTAAGTTAAAGAGGCGATCGGCGGGGCTTGGCTAGCATCAGCCTGAATGGCGATCGCTCCTGGAGTCGAGGTCACGCTTCTCACCTGAGACTGGAGCCAGCGGTCATACAGACGATTAATTAGGCTGGCACGGGTTGCCTCAGTCAAGCGAGCGCTGGTCAGATGCTCTAGCCGCACAATCCAAAAGCAATCGCCGATGGGGATAGGGCCATAAATGGCTTGAGGTTGACCGCTGCGAAACAGCATAGCCACCTCAACGGGCAAGCTAGACAGGGCGACAGGGCCAACCCAGCCGCCGGATACCCGCTCGCTCCCTAAAGAATGCTGCTGAGCCAGTTGCTCGAAGCTAGCGCCATCGTCCCGCAGCTGAAAATAGACCTCTTGCGCCAGCAGCAGATCCGTCATTTGAATCAGTGAATATTCCACCTGATCAAAGTCCAGCTTGTTTCGTAAAAACTCCGATTCCACTTGATTGCCGAAACAGATCTCCTTAAATTTTTCGATGCGCAAATCCCGCAGCATAACGGCACTAAAGTATTCTGGAGTCACACTTTTCTGCTGACACCACTGCGCCAAGAAAGCGCGAAAATCCTCTGGTATTTCCGCGTCTGTTGCTCCCACCAAGGCATAAAACACTTCTTGCTCAGTCAAAGGAATTTCTTCAACCACTTTGTCAAGCACCACCTGCCCCACCAACGACTCCAGCAGCTTGTACTGCACCAGAGCCGAAACCACCTGATCGCTATCAAACGAGCGATCGCCAATTTTCAAAATACCCATACCTTGTTCCAAGTTCCAATATTGCGAACTAGCAAGCTTTTGTGAGCAATAGAATGGTCAGCAATAGATTTGTCAGTCTAGAATAGGACTGAGGATCAAGAGCGAAGGCAAGATTTGCAGAAGGCTTAGCAGTAGCGCACCAGAATCACTTAAACCGCATCCTCAGCAGTAGCGCACCAAACCCGCCTAAACTTCCCTAAACTTCACTGTATCTATTTATAACCTATTATTTTCATGTTATCCACTAATTAGAACTCAATTGCAACTTAGAATTCTAATTAATCGAAAAAACTGCCTTTCCCCATTGACGATAGCTTCAGCTTGGCTATAATGGGCGAAGTGCCGCGCTTAAAGTTAATGCGCAAGTGCAAAACCAAGACTCCAATCTAGTCAATTAGCTCAACTCAGCCATTCTGAGTCTACTGGGTCAATCTCAGAGGCCGTTCTTTCACCTGCTTTGATGTGTGGACATTGGCATCCTTACACTGAAACAGGCTGCAAGTCACTCCTGCGATCGATACCAGTCTACAGAATTACGCCTGGGCTTGTCATCTTTTCTCTGTTCAACCTTTCATCAGCCCTGATATTGGAAACCCTGATATTGGAAACCCTAAGCTGATTTGTCCTGAAGTCTCACGAGCTTCAGGCTCAGGTTGATGACTCTAGATCCACAGATCCACATTCGCAATTAATCACCAGGAGACAACTATGAGCCTTACCACACAAAAAGGGCTAGATGCGCTTTTGTCTTTGCTTGAAAACAGCCCAGTCAGACGTGCTAGCAATCGTCGTAAATTCAACGGTCAAAATAGTAACGATGTATTCTCTGGCGATGCCAAAAACAATACAGGCAAAGGCGGTCGAGGCGATGACGCGCTGCTAGGCAACAATGGTAACGATCGCTTGCAAGGAGACAATGGCAGAGATGTGCTCTTTGGTGGAATCGGGAACGATCGCCTCTTGGGCGGCAACAGCAACGACATGCTGTTTGGCGAAGCCGGAGACGACTCCCTCGATGGCGGCAATAATAATGACATGCTCGATGGTGGCATAGGGCTAGATGTCTTGATAGCCGGAGGGGGCAATGACCTGTTGGTTGGCGGTGCAGGCGTTGATACCATGACAGGCGGCAGCGGTCGCGATCAGTTTGGCTATGATGGCAAACTGTTCGCCAACGGAATCGTTGCTCCGGCAGGAAACACAGGCATCAATGTGTTAAACCAGCCAGACATTATTAGAGACTTCAACGTCGCAGAAGATTCGTTTACCTTAGATGCTCAGGCTCTCGGCATCGATAACCTCGTGTTTCAAAAAGGTCAATCTTCTCAAATTGCCGATGGCAATGTGATTGTGCTGTCCGATAGCTTTGCGGCTGCCGGAGCAGCTGCCCGCGCCATTGCCAATAACAGCAACATTACCGCCGATGCAGGTGTCTTCCTCTACTTTAATACCACGCTAGGGTTGAACCGCTTGGTCTACTCCAAAGACTTGGCTGGCGGTGGCGATATTAGCGTGTTGGCTAATCTAGACAACCAGCGGGGAGCCACAGGACAAGCAGATTTGGCCAAGTTTACGGTTGGCAACTTTAACCTTTCTAATGGTGACTCCAACCGCACAGCAGATGCTAACAGCGATGTGCTATTTGGCGATGCTGGAACCAATGTGCTTAATGGCGGCAGCGGTGATGATTCTGTTGATGGCCGAGTGGGCAACGATACCCTCACAGGCGGCAACGGCAACGATTTCATCGTGGGCGGTGCCGGGGTTGATAGCCTCACGGGTGGCAGCGGTCGCGACCAGTTTGTTTACCGAGGCAACGTCTTTGCGAACGGCACAGCGGCTCCAGCAGGTACCACAGGCATCAACGTTTTGAATCAGCCCGATAGAATCACTGACTTTACGATCGCAGATGATCAAATCACCTTAGATGGTTCAGATTTGAACATTGGGACAGTCACCTTCCAAAAAGGACAGTCTTCTCAGCTGGCCAACGGCAATGTGATTGTGTTGACAGATGGTTTTGCTGCGGCGGGTGCTGCCGCTCGCGCCATTGCCAACAATACCAACATCACTGCCGATGCAGGGGTGTTTGCCTACTTCAACACCACGTTGGGGCTGACTCGCGTAGTCTACTCCGAGAATTTAGGAGATGGCGGCGACATCAGCGTTCTGGCGAATTTGGAAAATCAGCAGGGCGCAGCAGGACTAACCAATATTGCTAGCTTCACGGCTACCAACTTTAACATCGTTTAGACTGCTTGTTTTTAACCCTGTTGGGTTGGTTTCCGGGCTTAATCGTCCGGAAATCAGCCCAGGCTTACCTCCTGTAATTAGTCCCCCCTCATAGAGGGCTAATTGAGTGCTAAAGCTATCAATCCGTCGTTTCGGGAGCTTTTAATTATGAACCGTTGGCTATTCAGTAGTGGGGCGATCGTTTCTTCCGCAGTAGCACTTTATGGCTGGATGAACCCATCTACCTTTAATCTGACTCTCTTGAGCGCCCAGCTGGATCAGGATTCAAAGCCCCTACCTGGAGAGATAGAAGGGCTTTACGATCGCATGCTGAAAAAGGCGCGAACGGTCGCAACAGATGATCAGCTTGCAGAAGCCATTACTGCGGTTGCTGGAATTCCGAAAAACAGTCGCTCCTATGGAGAAGCTCAGCAACTCCAGGAAGACTGGACACAGGAATTGCTCCAGCGTGCCCGTGACCAATACAAGCAAGCGAATTGCAGTATGGCAATCTGGATGCTGAAGGCGATTCCGCCTAACAGCGAACGCTACGAGCGCGCCACAGAATTGCAACAGCGTTGGACAAAAGAATGGTCTACTTTTCGACAAGCCTCTGCTGCCAAAAAGCAGGGAGATTGGAAAGGTGTGATGACTTCTCTGGCATCGCTAAAAGACTCAGTGCTGTATCAAAGCTTTCCGGCTCAGGAGATGCTACAGCAGGCGACAGCGAACCTGTATAGCGCAGATAAGACTCTGGTACAGATTAACTCTGTTCCTGTTGATCAGGCGGTCATGGTTCCAGCTATACCCTCCACAGCAGAGCTAGATACCGCATCTTTACCCATGTCTGCTACGTCACCCAATCTCTTGATCGGGCGCTCTCAGGCTCTAGCATGGGCAGAACCTCCCGCTTTAATGGCTGGCTCTCCGACAGGTATGCGATCGTATTCCAATGGAAGCATGCCTCGGAGTGGTGCGTCTGCGCCTGAGTTTGTGCCGTTGGAATGGGCACCGCCTGCCCTTGCCCCAAGCTTGCCCGAAGCTTCTCAACCGACCAAGCCTTTAGGCAATGGAGATGGAAACACTAACGGTAGCCCAGATAACATGGCTGATCGTTCGCTAGATCCCATATCTGAGCCTTCTGCTATCTCTCAACCGACATCTCCCTCCTCTAATCCGATTGCGCCGACCGACTGGATGGGATTTCTCCCTCTCGATCTCATGCCCTCCGCAGAAACACCCGCAGAGAGAACTAATCCTGTAGATGGCGATCGCTTGATGGAGATGTATTCTGTGCCGATCGCCCCTGCCCAAATGTCTTGGGGCAAGAGCGTGACCGAAAAACCAACCCCGATTCGCAATGGTCAAACCTCTACAATTTGCCCCTCAGCGGTTTGCAACTCTTCCCAACCTCAGGTGCTTCCCATTAATACGCCTAACCTTTAGGCTGCTTACAAAATTAAAACCAAGAAAGTTTGTGGGAGGGGCGCACTGTGCCCCTCCCACAAACTTTATGACTCATTGAGCGACGATAGAGATTAAGCAGTAACCACAGCTATAGAGAAAATGGGAGAACGCTGCGATTTGCTGAGATTGTAAAGAAATAACGGCAGTATGGGTAAAACCGGAAAACTATACTGATCAGGAATTAGACCTACTCTGACACCTGTTTTGAACTATAAAGATACAGCTTCAGAGTAGGGTTAACAAATTTCACTAAAATTACAGGCTGGATGTCAAATATAGGGTTTACCAATCCCCGACTACTGAAGATGATGACAGCATTAACTATCTAGGCTCCGATCGCTGCTCATCAGGGAGTTGAACCGTTGAGCGAATTTCAGACCGCTGAAACACGGCTCATATCTTGCACTGGGGCGTTTTGCAAAATATGAGCATAAGCAAGGTATAACAATGATGGCTCCATCCGCTCAACGCTACAAGCAGGACAGCACATACATCTGACTCGATCGCCTTCGCTCATTGCGCAATCAAAATCATCCCCGTCCTACGGGTTGATCGTAACTGTACAAAAGCCCAGTCTTCCCATCCGGAAAACGCACTCAAATTTCACAGGAAAGGCAAAGCTGCTGTTTGTGGGATACACTTCAAGACTTTGGGTATGGGCAGGCTGGAGCGATCGCTCAAATCCAGATTGCTCCTATACAATTCTCCTACTCACTTCCAGAATTTTTCCAGCTTGGCGGCGGATTCCCTCACTGAAAACAGGCTGTTAGCGCTGATTTGTGTATATTTTTTTTATAAATCTCTAGCACTTCCATTCCTGAATACGTTAAAAATATAGCATCGATATCAGATAGATAAAGGAACCTTACACAGTCAAATTGACTACATGTAAGTTTCCAATTCATATGACGCTACACAAAATTAAATCTATCAATTTGGCTAACTAAAAAATTCTTGAAAGGCTTGAAATTTTGTCTGTTGGGTTAGCGTCGCCCAACGCAATCGGTTCCTCTATTGAGTTTTGAGCTATTACATCCTAATCCTCAAAAGAGGGTATATAAGTTGGCAGTTAGACAGAATAACAAAGAAATAACGAAGAAATAAAATTTTGTAAATGATATTTAAAGAT
This sequence comes from Oscillatoriophycideae cyanobacterium NC_groundwater_1537_Pr4_S-0.65um_50_18, assembly GCA_016208305.1. Classification (GTDB taxonomy): domain Bacteria; phylum Cyanobacteriota; class Cyanobacteriia; order Elainellales; family Elainellaceae; genus Drouetiella. The sequence continues at coordinate 149,493 of JACQYI010000009.1, forward strand.
AGGGTGAAAACTTTTTCCTTGCTGCGGATATCTACATCTTCGGTGAGATTGCTCTCATTCCTTCAATTCTTAAGATGACCGCAATGGGTTAAGAAAATTAATTATTGTTCATTAGGAATTGTTGATTATCAGAAAGAAATTGTTTACTACCCTAGGGGCATAGCTAATGTTATTCACAAGCATAAGAGCACTATTATCATTAATCGATCGCTCGAAAAGTAAGGCGTTGGCAGCCAATGTGTCCACGCCTATGTCCGCCAGTAATGAGTCAATTTTCATCGGTCAGTCTATCCCTCTCCATGCGCTCCCTAAGCCAGCGTCTGTCGTTTGCTGCACCGTTGCGACGGAGACGGATTGGAGATGGTTTGCTGATGAATTTCCTGCCGAAAAGATTAATTGGTATTTTACCTACTGCAAATCGACAGGTATCCTCAAAAAACTGATCAAACGCCCTGACTTAGCTAAGGTTTACTCTAGTCTTCAAGCCGTCAAGCTCGCCAAAGAAAAAAATGCCGATCTTTTGATTAGCCATGAGGCAGAGCTAACCTTCTGGTGTGCTTTGTTTGGCAAGCTTTTGGGCATGAAAACAGAGCATATCGCTTATGCGTTTAACTACCCGTTCATACCTAACTTTTTTCGGCGTCTCGTCATGACGCAAGCTCTAGATGGCGTGAGTCATTTCTTCGTTTCTTCGGGTGTGGAAAAACGGCTTTATCAGCAGTACTTTAAGATACCCGCAGATAAAATCGACATTCAACTTTGGAAAATGGGCGATATTGGCTATGCACCGGAAGAACCTGTAGAACCCGGAGACTATATCTGCGCTTTGGGGCAGTATGGTCGTGACTATGCAACGCTAATGGCGGCAATGGAAAGATTGCCTGATATTCATTTAATTGTGGTTGCTAAACCTCACAATGTGGCACATCTTAGCGTTCCACCAAACGTTAAACTCCTGACGAATGCTGAAGGAGACTATGTGATGAACATCTTGAAGTTTTCCCGCTTTATGGTGCTGCCGCTAGCCAACTCTGAGATGCCCGCAGGTCATATCACCCTAGTCTCCGCCATGAAATTGGGTAAGGGCGTGGTCATCACTCACTCTAGCGGCATTATCGACTACATCCAGGATGGCTACACTGCATTAACTTACGAAGCTGCTGATGTAGATTCTCTGACTCAAGTTTTGCGCGATCTCTGGAATGATCCGCATCAGTCTCAGCGCCTTGGAGAAAATGCAAAGCAGTTTGCTGAAGAGCACTGTTCGGAAGCGTCTGCCGTTAAGCACCTCCAGACTCTTCTGACTCAAAGAGGTCTACTGAGCGGTCTTTAGCCAAACGGCTCTGAAGAAGCCCTCGATCGTCAAGCGATCGAGGGCTTCTTCTTTTAAAGGCTCTGCAAAGCTTTCAGAGCCAACTTCTAGGTTGATTTATCCCTAAGCCTCTACAACCAGGCGATCGACTGGACGAGCAATGCAGCATAGAATATAGCCCGCTGCGCGATCGGCATCACTGAGTGCGATCGGCTGGCCTTCATACTGAACTTGACCTTCTCGGGCTAAGACCTTGCAAGCTCCGCAGGAACCCACCCGACAAGCGTTCCGAATGCTGATGCCCTCTTGTTCTGCGAGTTCCAAAACAGAGGTATTACCATCGGCTGGAACGCTGCGATCGGAATTAGCAAATTTCACGAGAGGGGCAACTTTAATTGCAGCATTACCCCCAGCGGGATTGGTTAACAGCTCAGGTGAAGACTTACTTTGACCATTGCGGCTGGTCGCAGCCATTGCCGGAGCTGGTGCAGTCTTAGCCACTGCCGCTCTATTAGCGGTGGGTGCTTGATTCACGCCGCTGATGGTGGCAGTGGCTGGCTCTTTGATGGCAGCCGTCTTACCAGCGGGCTTGCCGCCAAAGCTCTCTTGCTTGTATTGCTGCATGGGAAAGTTAACGGATTCTAACAGAGACTTAAAGGTTGTCACAAATCCATCAGGCCCACAGGCATAGACAGCGCGATCGAGCAGATCAGGCACCACCACATGCAGCATTGATTTAGAAATCCGTCCCGTTAGCCCCATCCAAGAATGTCTGGCAGAAGGCTGAGTAGTGGTGATGGCTAGCCGGAAATTCGGCATTTGTGCCGACATCAGCGCTAGCTCTTCGCGGAAAATAATGTCTTCAGGTCGGCGGGCGCTGTGGAGAAACACAATGTCGCTATCTGCCAAGGTATCCTGTACCCAACGCGACATCGACATCATGGGCGTAATACCGCTACCTGCCGAAATCAGCAGCATTTTAGGAGGTAGGTCGGGCAGACAGGTAAAGTGTCCGAGGGGAGTTCCAATCAGCTTTACCCGATCGCCTACTTTAAAGGAGCTATGGAGCCAGCTAGAAACCAGTCCTGGACGAGCTGGATCGGAAGCTTCTCGTTTTACGGTGAGATTAATGGAATAGGGGCGAGTAGGCGATGAAGAAATAGAGTAGGGGCGCAAAATGGGCTTGCCGTCAATCTCGACCTCTATGTTGACAAACTGCCCCGGCTTGTAATTAAACAGCATGGGCGGTTCTGCAACAAAGCAAAACGTCTTCACATCCGGCGTTTCGTCAATAATACGGCAACAGCGCACCTGCAAATCTCCGGTTGACCACGGTTGTTCTATAGCAGGAATTGATGAGCCTGTATTAGATACGGCGAGAGAGGGTGGCTCCATCTCCTCAACGTGAATATAGGTTTCTCCAATTTGGAGTAAGTCTCCTACCCGTAGCGATCGCTTATCGTTGGGTTCTAAAATCTCTCCATTGAGTGATGACCCCGAAGTACTGCCATCATCTATAAAGTAGTAGGTGTCATCCTGGTAAAGAATTTTTCCATGAACCCGACTGACTTCTTGAGCTGATAGTACAAGGTCGCAGGTCGCATATCTACCGATTACCCACTCTAACTGCTCAGGATGAGTCTGGGTAAGGATATGAGTTCCAAACTCTTGTTGCTCAAAGTTTACTGACTTAAGTTTCAGCATATGGAGTCTCCCAGATTGCTTGTATGGAGTAGTGTGGTGTCTCAACTATGCTGTTTATTTTCTGAAAAGCTTACGGTGCACACCTTTCAGAAAATAAACAGCATGCTTAGAACATGACCGCCTCACTTTTGAGGGAGGACTTTGGAAAAGTTGCGCTCAGAGGTAAGTTGAGTTAGCGCCGCCGTTTGTGAGGAGAAATAGAACGGGCGATCGTTCGATTGGTTGGTTTTTTGGCAACGGTTCTTGCCAGCGTTTCTGTATCTTCACTGACTGCCGATCGCGGTGTTGCAGCCTCCAAGAGTTCTGGGTTACTGGTTGCGATCGTCTGAATAGCGGTGAAGTGATCGGAATCCTGAATCTGGAGGTCTTGACGCAGCTTCTTGCAAAACTCAAAGCTTTGGGATGGATCGGTCACGCGCTGCTCTAGCAAGTCCTGCACCACGCCTGTATAAGTTTGTAAGCGAACCTGCTGCGAGACGCCCAGTAAGACTTTTGCCAAGGTGTAAACCTCGTTAGAGGTGAGTTCATCGAGAGAGCGTCCGTCCAGCAGCGTGGGATCGATCGGGAACTGCTGAAGCTGCTTCCGCAGACTGGTAGACATGCTCTCGCGGTTGTATTGGGCGTGGGTGCGGCTCAGGGTTCGATAAAGCCAAATTGCGCCTACCAAAACAATCAGTGCATTAAATCCTAGCAGCAGCAAGCTGGGCAAGCGGTTAAGCGAAGGACGCGCACCATACGAAAAGAACGTCCAGAATGATATAGCGGTGAATAGCGTGAAAACAACATGCTGAGCCTGTTCTGCTGAGGCGGGTTTCTTTCGCCATACGGTATATCTGCGATAGAGTTTCTCTAGAATCAATCCCCAGAACAATGTAATGGACAGCAGAACGAAGTACGTAATGAAGACTGCGATGAACTTAGGAATCGCGATAGATTGACCCTGAATGTAGAAGCCTGGATCAAAGACGCGGGAGAGCAAATCTCTCTCATGAGTCCATGCGCCCGTGAAATAATAGTCCCAGTTACCAGAGTAGAGGTAATAGTAGAAGTAAAAGGCGATGACCATGCCGAGATATCCATACTGCACCAAGCGCCGACCGGGTTTTCGTAGCTCTTGCCAGTAGGTTTTTTCCGCATCAATATCGATACAGGGTAGTTTACAGCCAACACAAGCACTGACCTCTTTCCCCGTCTTAGAATCGATTGTGCGGCACATCGATTGCGTCACACTTGGCTTTGGTGTTGTGTGAGCTTGGCTGCCCAGCAGCGATCGCGGCCCTGTGTAAATCATTTGCACCGGAGCCATAGGACAGAAGTAATTGCACCAGCTCTTTCCAGCATAAAGATAGCCGATGAGAATCGCAGAAACGATCGTGAATATCAAAAAGTAGCCCAGAGCTTTGTGATCGCCATTCACAAATAGAATCCGTAGTCCCAGCCCCAAAAAGAATAGCCCAAACTGCACATAGAGATGATTTTTCCCAAGCCAGGAATTCTCACCGATCGTCACCAATTCATATCGCACTTCTTGAGTGGTTGGATTGACAATCTTGCGCTTCCGTTGAATCTTTAGGGCACGCGGAATTTGCGACAAGAAGGAAAGGGGGCAAATGCGTCGCCAAAATTCATGTCCAAACACTAGCAAAATGAAGATACCCGCAGGCACAATCATCGCCCACCATATCAAGACAGTCATCGAGTAGGGTTCTTGGGGCAAGCAGGTTTCTCGAATCTTGACGCACTGCTCAAGATTGATGCGAAAGGGGCTAGCAAAATTGTCAGGTTGGGTAAAAGCTGGTGTGATCGGGTCATAAAATAAGGATGCAATCAGCACTAGCCAGCCTAACGTCAGGAGCCACCGAACTCGGTGCATTATCGGTTCCGAAACTTTGTTTAGCATCTGGATGATTTCTCTCTACTTATGGGCAAGTATTTCTTTATGGGCAAGCATTTCTGAATGCTTATGTAACTTGCAAGTTCTGCGCGAGCTAAAAATTTAGGGAATAGCGCGGGAACTAATTTGCCAGATTCGCAGTCGTTTATCTTGGTTAAATCCCACGAGATAGCGATGATTAGGGCCAAGGGCAACTGCAACATCCTGACCGCATTTGCTGGGCAACGTCGCCATCAGACTTCCTTTCGGACTCCAGACGCGAATATTGCCGTCATTGTGGACAGTTACAGCGTGCTGCTTTCCCAACAGCGTCGTCACAAGCTGGGCAGAATTTTCGGGAAATGCCCGCATCAAGCCTTCTTGCTGCAAATCCCAAACCAGGGTTCGATCTTCGCCAAAGCTAAACAGCGTGTGTTCATCCGCCATACGAAGGCTGACAATGGGCGCTTTATGTCCGGCAAAGGTGCGCCGGAGCTGTCCGGTGGGTAGATCCCAGAGCTGCAATTCATCTTGGGTACTGGCGCTAACCAGGCGATCGGAATTGCCCCCATAGGTCAGGGCAGTCACGGGGTGCGTGGTAGACAGCGTGTGTAAGGGTTCGCCAGTTTGCAAATTCCAAACTCGCAGGGTTCCATCTTCGCCACTGCTGGCGATCGATTGTCCATCGGGGCTAATGGCAATCGCAGCTACGGCTCCTGCATGCGCCTCAATGCTCCAGATGGGTTTACCGGAGGTCGTATCCCAAAGCCGCAGCGTCCGATCTTTACTGCCGCTGACCAATAGACGGCCATCTTGACTCACATCTAAAGCCGTTATGGTACCCGTATGCCCTGACAGGGTTTGGAGGGCGGCTCCGGTGGGCAGTGCCCAGAGATGCAACCCATAATCAGACTCTGCGGTGACTAAAAAGCGATTTTCGGGCGCAATCAACATACGATCGACACCTGAGGGCAGCGTCATGTCATGCACCAAGGTGATGTCTTTGTCTGAGCGAGAAACAAAGTGCTCAGCTTGAGACAGCATTGCACCCGCTTGCTCAATTCGGCTAGAGCCGTACCATCCCCCCATGAGCAGCAGCGCTGCAACCGTCGGTTTCCAGAGCTGCCGGACTGACATCCTGCGCTTGGGAGGCCGCTGCTTGACAGGGGTCGATTTCAGAGCGGCTAAAACTTCAGCAGCATAGGCAAAGCGCAATCGCGGATGGCGTTGTACCATGCGACTAAGAATGGTGGCTAAGTGAGGGTCAATCGATCGCCCTTGCAAATGCACCTGCCAATCTAGCTCGCCTGAAATCGGATCTTGCTGAAAATCCTGGGGGTGGATGCCCGTCATCATCTGAATGACGGATACGCCCAACGCATAGATATCACTGCCAAACTCTGCCATGCCGAGGAGCTGTTCATCCGGCATATAGCCTGGAGTTCCAATGGCCAGACCCGCACTAGCCGCATGGGTCTCAGAGGCCGAATGGGTTTCTGAGACAGAGCAAGCAGCGCCAAAATCGATTAAAACGATTGTATTTTTGCTGTAAATCAGATGACTTGGCTTGATATCTCGGTGAATCACCTGCTGAGCATGAATATAGTCCAATATGGGTAAGACTTGTTTCAATAAGCCGATCGCTGCTTCTGAGCTGAGATACTGTCCTTGAACGATCGCATCTCCCAGATTTTCGCCCTCAATGTATTCCTGAATTTGGTAAATCCATTCTTGCTCGCGGCAATAGGCATACAAAGTGGGAATTTGAGCATGGTTTTGCCCAAAGCGATCGAGGATTTGAGCCTCCGTTTCAAAGAGCTGTTGCGCCGTTTCTTCTGAAATCGCGCTGCTGGGCGATAGCTGGAAACGCTTGACGACGCACAGGGGATGACAGGGTAAATATTTATCCCGCGCCAAATAGGTTTCGCTAAATCCACCAGATCCAAGTTTCTCTAGAATCAGATATCGGTCAGCTAAGAGTTGCCCAATCATATATATCAAAACCTCAGTACAGCCGTCCTGATGCAGAACTTAGTTCGGCATCAATTGTCTTGATAATGCGCTAGTCGTCAGTCATGCTTTATGTGACGGTTTTAAGGCGAGTGGGAAAATACGGGTGTAATCATCCCTCATGCCCCTCAGCGGCTTACGCCAGTAAAATCAACGAATTTGGTCAGAAGATAGAATGCAACGCCTGACGCTATAGAACCTGACGCTACAGAACCTCATTTCATGACGGTGAGGCTTCTTTAGCCAGTTTCCTGCCCTTTGCTCATACCACTTATAGCAGTTAGAATGGATGACAATGTGATTCTAGTCACACCTTCAAGCCAGTGGAGTTCACGCTCTCACTAATTGGAACCCTTGAAATAATTCTATTCCAATTAATTTTGTTTCGCCACTTTTGCTTGCAATCATTTTACTTGCGATCATCCGTAGTTACCCGTGAGGCATGGCTTCATCCGCCTATAAAATCAGCGATGCCCTTGTAATAGAGTGACCCATGATGGGCAAACAAGAGATAGCGGGGTAGGAGCAACCTTAAAAAGTAGTCGGTAACACAATTGATAGCGGCTTGGCTTGCCCCATCATGGCTACTATAAACTAATTTCTTAATTGGAACAAGTTCTAATAAAGCGTTCTAAGGAAAAAATCTATTTTGCAGCCTAACTCGAAGCATGACAGCCCCTACTCTGACCTGCTGATGACCTTCAGCCTCTTGTCTTGCAGGCACTCAAAGTTGAGGGAGAGGCGATCGCCTCTCCCTGAAGAAAATGGCCTAGCCCGCCTATGTCGAGTAGGGCGTGGGTAAAAATACATTCTTCGGGAGGGCGGCATGGCAGCCTTGCCGGATATCTACCACCTGCGTTACGCCAAAGTCTACTGCCACCGAAATGAGCGAGTAGGCTTCATCAGCCGTCATGCTCCGTTTGGTTTGCAGGAAGTTGAGCATCTGGTCAGCCGATTGCCGCATCGCTTTGTTGAGGTCTTCATTAAAGCCATGCGTGATCCAATGGGTTTCCGTTTCCAAGATAGGATTGGTGATGGGGAAGTCTTTAATCACAAAGATTTGCAGATAGGCATTCATCGAAGCCTCGATCGCCGTCCCCGAAAGCTCTGCATCGCCCTGGGCCATATGCGTGTCGCCCACATAGAAGTTTGCTCCACGATTGAAGACAGGGTAGTACATAGTCGCCCCTGCGCCATTTCGCCAGTTGTCAATGTTGCCGCCAAACGGCCCTGGTGGAATGCTGTTAATTCGCCCGCTCTCTTGAGGCGCTACTCCCATTACCCCAAAGTGAGGCCGCATAGGAATCGCCACCTTTGTTTTAATCACTTCCCGAGCGTTGGCATCGGGAGCCGTGATAAATCCTGGCGTGTCGTAGACGGGTCTGCCCTTAAAGTCGTAAGCAAAAGCAGGCTCAGCCAGATTGGCTTCAGCATCGATCTTGTAAATTGTGATCCGCTCTTTCTTGAAGCTGTCGTAGAGGTAGCCCCAGTTTGCCGCAATGTTACTGCCATAGGCGAGTCGAGGCTGGGTCTTCAGCACACGCACCATCAATGTGTCACCGACCTCAGCCCCTCGCACAGCGATCGGCCCTGTCATAATGTGAACCCCTGGCCCGCGATCGGTCACGCTTTCATAAACGGCTCTAACCCCATCATCCATCAGCAGGTCAGGTGCATCTCCAGCATGGTGGGTCAAGGCTTCTACATAAACAATATCGCCGGAGTTAATCGTCATTACGGGCGGCAAGTCTTTGTCAAAGTAGCCCCAAAAGCAATTTTCGGGTGTGGCTTTCAAGACGTGAATATTGCCTGCATCGCGAATAGAGTCGGCGGCTTGCAGCGTTTGGGCTTTGGCTTCTTGGGGGTTGCGTAAGAAACCAACCATGTTAGTGCCCAGAGCCGTCGCAGCACCCAGCGAAGTCAGGAAAACCCGTCGCGACTGCTTAGAGAGAAACTGGGAGGGATGATGAGCAGGGTTGTCTGATGCTTCTGGCTCTGCTGATGATAGCTCAGCGGAGCTACCCTTAGAACCGCAGTGGGGGCAAGCGTGAGAATGGGGGTGCGAAGGATCATGGGAGTCAGGGAACTCTGGCATATTCTTGGGTCAGTGAATAAATGAATAGATTCACAGATATAGGAATAAGCCTCTATAGAAATGTGTTCTAGATCACATAAGGCACATTTTCTATCGGTAATGCCACTGCTAGCGATTTTCGACCCATTCAGTAGAGCTTGAATGTCTTTCTGCCTCCTCTCACGCAGGAGAGCGTGCCCAAATGGATGGGTTTAGACATCTGCCTGGGTCAGATAGGTGAAACGGTGCGAAACTCGACGGATTCTGTGAGATGGCAGGAATATAATTCTAGTGCCCGATTCATTCAGCAAACGAGACAATGCGAATTCTGCTAGTAGAAGACGATCGCCAATTGGCAGAATCTCTGACTGAAGCGCTTGCAGCGCAGCGGTATAGTGTGGACTTGTCTAGAGATGGGGAGTCAGCCTGGGACAAAACCCAAGCCTGTGTTTACGACCTCATTGTGTTGGATGTCACCCTACCTAAACTAGATGGCCTTCGCCTCTGTGAGCGGTTGCGCGATCGCGGCTATTCTTCCCCCATCCTAATGCTGACGGCTAGAGATACCAGCTTGGATAAGGTCATAGGGCTAGATGCAGGAGCCGATGCCTATATGGTCAAGCCGTTTAATTTACAGGAGCTACTGGCACAGATTCGAGCCTTGTTGCGTCGTGGCCAGTCGGGTACAAGCCCAATTTTAAGCTGGGGGGAACTGTCGCTCGATCCTGCCAGCTATGAAGTCATGTATGGGCGATCACCCATACGCCTGACGCCTAAAGAATTTGCTTTGATGGAGGCTCTACTGCGCTATGGCAAGCGAGTCCTGAGCCGGACTGCCATTATGGAACAGATCTGGACATGGCAAGAGTCTCCCGAAGAAGACACAATCAAAACCTATATTAAAAATCTACGGGCAAAGCTAAGAGATGCAGGCGCCCCCAAAGATTTGATCGAAACAGTGCATGGTGTAGGCTATCGATTAAAACCTTTAGATCTAAACTAGAGATAGGATATTAACGCTGTTAAAAGGGTAAAAATTTTCGTTGCAAGAACTTTGCCTGTGCGGCAAGAAATATCATGCAATTACCGTTAATAGGATATTCAAACGACTCGTTAAGCTAGAAGTCTGTAATCCATTTGGATGTTAGATTAGACTCGCTTGAAAACCCATGTCTGGTTTTAGCTCTGTTTTAGCGCTTAGCGTCAGCGTTTCTCTAACGTCCGAGTAACGAACATCGCGTTACCGCCAGGGAATGTAGAGAAACCCTGACATTCTCCACGATTTCTCCACGAGAACATCCTTAAAGTTTCTACGCTTACTCTATACGCTGAGTCCATTAGTTTCGATGCAGGCCACGCAGCAGAGTACAGAAAAGAGATGGCTAGCAGTACAGAATAGAGTACATCAAAATTCTGTATCTTATGATGCAATTTTAAGCCCAACTCAACTCATTTGTAAAGGGGAATTTATGAGAATTCGGAGAAGACAGTTTCTTCACCTGAGCGCCAGTGCCGCAGTCGCGATCGCTGCCCACGGCTGTACTCAGCCTCAAGCTTCTAGCTCATCTGCGGTGACTGGCGCAGAAAATCCGGGCAAAATTTCTATTGGATTTTGGCCTGTTGCCGCAGGATTGCCTCTGTTTATTGCCGAAAAGAAAGGGTACTTCAAAGAGGCCGGATTGGATGTAGAAGTGGTGAAATTTGCCTCGGCTAACCAAGTGGCAGAATCTCTGATTGCAGGACGGCTTCAGGGCACCGGAAACGGAGTTGCTAGCGGGGCACTAGGACTCTCAGAAATTGCGTCTCCCGGATTGTTCAAAATCATTGCGGCGAATCCCAGCAATGCCGATTACAAGCTAGAGCAAATCATTGTGGCAAAAGACAGCCCGATCCAGTCGATTGCCGATCTGAAAGGTAAGAAAGTCGCGTCTGGGCCAGGAGCACAAAACCTGGCGATCGCCCAAGCCATTCTATCCAAAGCTGGAATCAGCGATCCGCAAGTGCAGCAACTTGAAATTCGGCAGCATGTCGCCGCGCTGGAATCCGGTCAAATTGATGCGGCCTACACGTTAGAGCCGACGGGGACGGTGGGTGAAATGAAAGGCATTGCCCGCGTGCTGGAATATGGCGTGGTTTCCAAATACATTTTGGACAATCCTAAAGCGCCCTGGTTTGGCGGTGCCGCAGCCCTCAGCAGTAAATTCATTCAGCAGTTTCCAGAAGCCACCCAGACCTATGTAGAAGCCTACCGTCGCGCCATCGAAGATATCCGCGCCAATCCCGATCAGGTGAGGCAATATCTGGTGGGCTACACGGCGATCGAAGGGGAGTTGGTTCAGAAAGTTCCTTTGGTCGGCTACACGCTGTACGACGAGTTTAAGCCAGATGATGTGGCCTATTTCCAGAAATTCTTTGACTTCATGACGGATAAACAGGTGTTTGCCAAACAGGTTGATGTTGCCAGCCTCTTGTACAAGCCTGCGTAGGATTGGCGTTGCTGATTTCTGGCGATGCCAGATTTTGATGAATACTGGGAGAACCTTTGATGATGATCAACTCTGTAACCACCCCCACGATCGCCCCACCAGAACACTTTATTTCTGTACAGGGGTTGTGCAAGTCGTTTGCAGGGCTACCGCTCTACGAAGACTTTAACCTCGATTTGCCTAACAACCAGCTTGTTTCGATTTTTGGCCCCAACGGATGCGGCAAGTCTACCCTGATCAACATGATTAGCGGCCTGATTCCCATCGATCGTGGGGAGATTCGCATTCACGGCAAACCTATTCGCCGTGCCAAAATCGGCTATGTGTTTCAAAACTACCGAGATTCCATGTTTCCCTGGATGAGCGCCTACGATAACATCGCCTATCCGCTGCGGGTCAAAGGCATGGCAGAGCCAGAATGTCGCGATCGCGTCGAACGGCTGATCAGCACCTTCAACATCCGGTTGGATCTGAAACGCTACCCTTACAGCTTTTCTGGAGGTCAGCAGCAGTTGGTTTCCATCCTGCGGGCGCTGGTGGCCGATCCAGAAGTCCTGTTTTTGGATGAACCCTTTTCGGCACTGGACTTTGAAACCACCCTGTTTGTGCGCGATAAGCTTCAGGAAATTTTCATGGCGACCTCTATTCCCATGTTAATGGTGGTTCACAATCTGGAAGAGGCGGTGTTTTTGGCCGATACAGTGCTGCTGCTCAGCAAGCGCCCCACCCATCTTGTCGAGGCGGTTCCCTTCACGGTGCCTCGGCCTCGGACACCCGATACGCTCACCTCTCCAGAATTTATTGAGGTCAGCCGTCACTGTTTAGAAATCTTTCGTCAGGAGATGCGGAAATGACTGCCTCTAGCGTTCGTTCATCCCAGAATCAAGTTCGACGGTTTCCGTTTGCTCAGGTGGTCGATCGCCTGTTGCCCCTGGTGGGAGTCTTGGTGCTGTTTGGCGTCTGGTGGCTGATCGCGGTTTCTGGGCTGATCAACCCCGTGTTGCTGCCTACGCCGATCGCCACCTTGGGCACCCTGATCACAGGAATGTTGACAGGGACGATGTTGCCCGATTTCTTCGCCACCGTGTTACGCACCTTTAGCGCCTTTTTAATGGCGGCTGTGGTCGGCGTTCCGGTAGGGGTGGCCTTGGGCAGTTCCGAGAAACTCTATCGCAGCATGGAGTTTTTAATTGATTTTTTCCGTTCCACCCCTGCTAGCGCCTTGATTCCCCTATTCATTCTCTTTTTTGGGGTAAGCGACTTCTCCAAAATTGTGATTGCGGCCTTCAGTGCATTCCTGCTGATTGTGTTTAACAGCGCCTATGGCGTAATTAACGCCAAGCAATCACGTATCTTGGCAGCAAAGGTGATGGGAGCCAATCGCTGGCGCGTCTTCAAAGATGTCCTACTCCTGGAAAGCTTGCCTCAAACCTTTATTGGCCTACGGAGCGGCATCAGCATCTCGCTAGTGATCGTGATTGTGGCCGAGATGTTCATCGGCACCGATCAAGGATTGGGAAAACGCATTATTGATGCCCAGCAGGTGCTTAACGTCAGCGATATGTACGCCTCGATTCTCGTCACCGGAATTTTGGGATACGTCCTGAATATGCTGTTCTTGATCCTTGAGAAACGGTTTGTTCACTGGAGCGGTAAATAAGCCTTACTCCAATGGCAATTGCACTGTTACCGTTGTGCCCTCTCCGACCTGACTCTCGATCGCCCAATGCCCCTGATGCAGCTCAACGCAAGCTTTGACCACGGCTAAGCCTAAGCCTGTTCCGGCTACTTCTCCAACATTGCTGCCGCGATAGAAAGGCTCACAGAGGCGGGATTGTTCAGCGGTGGGAATGCCCAAGCCGCGATCGCTAACTTGGAAAATGGCGAGATTGGAATCGCACCTTAAGCTGAACTGAATTGGGACATCGGGCGGTGAATACTTGGCGGCATTCGAGAGTAGGTTTGTGAGGAGCGATCGCAGCAGATTTTTGTCTAGAAAGGCTTTCGTGGGGCCTGTGCTGGCAAACTGAATCGGCTGGCTCGCTTCTAGCTGTACCTCTTCTAAAATCTGCTGGCAGAGGCTTTCTAGCTCTAGGAGTTCCGGATGAAATTCTAACTTCCCCACCTCTGATCGGGTCAAGGTCAATAAGTCTGCGATTTGCTGACTCATGCGCTTAGCCGTCAGATGAATTCGCTGAATGTTGGTTTGCTTTTGAGCCTCTGTCAGCCGATCGTGATTGAGTTGCAGAGACTCACTGGAGAGCAGGATGGTGCTGAGGGGCGTTCGCAATTCATGGGATGCCATTGAGAAAAAGCGAAACCTTAAGTTGCTTAAACTTTGGGTTTGTTCTAACTCACGATTTAACTGATGCAATACCATGACTAAACCAATAGTTAGCAACAGTCCCGTGACCAAAGTAGCGATCGCGCCATATTGGTTATCAACGGCATATTGGCTAGAGGGCGAAAAGGCGATCGACCACTGCCGCTGCCCCACGCTCAAGGTCTGATGGCAATCTTCAGGGGAGGGACAGACCGTTGATTTAATCCAGATAGGAGGCAATTTACTTTTGAGCGTTGTCACCTGTTTGCGTTCGGCATTATAGCGTCCCAAAAACTGCTCTGTTCGGTCAGCACTGCGATCGTAAAGGGTGAAATCGATCTCATATTGCAGTCCCTGCAAGGATTCCTCTACGACATCTGAGACGCGAAAGACGCCCAGCAGCACCCCATTAAACCGCTGACGACGCAGCGTAGGTAAGGCCGGAGTTTGATGATTTTGATAAACCGGGAGGAACATCAAAAACCCAAACTGATCGCGGTTTTCCTGCACCAGCCGAATTCGCCCAGTCGCAGTAATATCGCCTGTGTCTCTCGCCTGAGCGATCGCAGTGGCGCGGGTGACATTAGAGTGCAGGTCATACCCCAACGCCGATTCGTTCCTCAAGAACGGCTCTACATAAGTCACCGGAACATAGTAGGGGCGCTGAGCCGCTCTGATTAAGCTGCCATCTCCCCCTAGCTCGGTAATTTTGAAGCCAGAATAGCCTTCAGACTGCACTTTTTGCTCATAGGCCAGCCGATCGGTTTGCTGTACCAACGGTGCCCATTCCAGCGCCTGAATGCCAGAGTAGGTCTGGAGCGATCGCCCCACAAAGCTCGCGAAAGTGGGACGGTTGACAGGCGATTGCTCCGCAGCATAATAATCGCCCAAGAAGGCTAACAGATCGCTGTATCGGTTCAGACTCCGCTGGAGGGCAGTCGCTAAATTCTCAATCTGCCGTTGGAAGCGGTATTGCCGATTAGACACCTCCCACCGACTCACGAGTGCGGTCGCTAAAACCGTCAATCCGATGCCTACACTGAGGGTCAACCCCAGTGCGGCTCGACGATGTAGAAAAGCTTTTGGCATCCTGATTTTGAACTAGCGCTTCAGATCCAGTAGCCGCATAATACACTGCCTGAGCCATGCGTGAACCATGCCTGAACCAAGCAAGCCGCTTCTATTTCATCCGATCTTTCAAGTGGTCGCCCACCCGTAACGCATTGGCGATAATGGTTAGCGTTGGATTAACACCAGAATTGGACGGGAAGAAGCCACCATCCACGACATAGAGGTTATCGATATCATGGGTGCGGCAGTTCAAATCGAGGACTGACGTTGTGGGGTCTTCGCCAAAGCGACAGGTGCCACATTGATGCCCTACAGCCTGCAAGGGAATGCTGTTACGGGGGTAGATCCCCATTGGAACAATGTGAGACTGCGTTGAGTGATCGATCGCCTTTAAGACCTGCATCCATCGCTGAATCAAGCGATCGTGGGGCTTTGTATTGTTCGGTTTGTATTCCAGGCAGACCTTATCACCCATCACGCGAACCCGATTGTTAGCATCAGGTAAATCTTCCGATTGCAGCCACCATCCCGTTGAATGGCTGGCAATTTGATCGAGTCCAAACCCCGGAACCAGTTTGACAAGCGGCGCTAAGACAGCGGGTGCTTCAGCCGGAATCATCTCACCTAAAACATTGCCCGTATTTTGCACTTGCCCCATCGGATAGGGAAAGTCTGGCTCTCCCCAGTAGAAATCATTGATGGCGATCGTCTTTTGATAGACTGCAGGATTGGGCTGAGCATTGATCGCCAGGATCGCCGTTGCCAGATGCTTCATAAAGTTACGCCCGACCTGATCTGAGCGATTGGCCAGACCGTTAGGATGCTGATCATTGGCCGATCGCAGCAGCAGCAGGGCAGAGTTGATCGCGCCACAGGCCACTACCACAATATCGCTAGCGAACAAGTGCGATCGCCCCTCCATTTCTACGGCAACTGCCGTTACTTCTCGCCCGGACGGGCTGGTCTGTAGCCCCACCACCTGAGCCGCAGTGATTAACGTTACGTTGGGGTGTTGTTGCGCCAGTCGCATAGCACTGACCTCAGCATCGGCTTTGGCCTGAACGAGGCAAGGAAAGCCATCGCAGGTGTTGCAGCGAATGCAGGGGCTGGCCGGGTTGGATTCATCCAGCTTGATCCCCAGCGGCAAATGAAACGGCCGCAGTCCGTGATGCTGGAAACCCTCACAAAACTCTTGCATCCGGGGTTCGTGGCTGACAGGCGGATGGGGATAGCCTTGGCTGCGAGGCGGTTCGATCGGGTCTTCGCCCTGTAACCCATGCACGCTATAAAGGCTCTCGGCTTCGGTGTAATAAGGCTCAAAATCCTCATACTTGAGCGGCCAAGCCGGAGAAACGCCATCCTGGTGAGAGACAGCATCAAAGTCCTGTTGCCGCAGCCGCAGCAGCGCCGCCCCGTAAACCTTCGTATTGCCCCCGACCCAGTAGCCTGTACCCGGACGAAAAGGCCGCCCTTGGCGATCGTACCAAGACTCATGGGTGTGGTAGCGTTCTTTCTGATAAACCTCCTTGGCATCCCAATTCGCCTTTTCACGCGGCAAGAAACCGCCCCGCTCCAAGATTAGAATCTGCTTGCCTGTCGCAGCCAGTTTGTAGGCCAGCGTGCCGCCGCCCGCTCCTGTTCCAATGATGATGACATCGTAATGCTGTGGGGTCATAGATAAATTCCTGGGGTATGAACTTTATTGCATTTATTGCAGCAGGCGATCGCTCAAATCAAATTCACTCTGACGCTGATAGTCGCAGTGAAAAATACAGCGCTTGTGAGTATGGTGATTGAGCTTGGCGCACTTGACGGCATGCCGACCCAAGCGAGATTGATAAAGGGCAGCCGCAAAAAACATGCCCGTTAGCGGAGCCACCACATAGAGCGGAAAAGCGGTCCAGATTTGGGCGGGCAAGGCAGAGGCCAAACTCCGGGCAGGATTCATGCCAAACCCAGAAAGGGGCGCTTCTAGAAAGACGTAGAGCATCACCAAACCTCCAGCAAACCCACCCGTGTAGGGACTGAGTTTCCGGCTGTTGCTGGTGAGCAAAACCATCATCATCATGATGAATGCAATGGTTAACTCACCCAAGAGAGCCGCAATCCAGCCGAGTTGCCCCGGCACTGTGACAATGTAATTAATCGGAGGTTGCGTAAAGATATTACCCAAGAGCAGCATGACCAAGACAACGCCTGCCAACCCTCCCAAACACTGAAACAGAACATAAAAAATTGCATCTAGACGATCGATCTTGCCTAAACGGTAGAAGGTCAGCGTAACTGCCGGATTGAGATGGGCACCAGACTGCTTGCCCCAAGGCGAATAAATCAGAGATGCTGCCGTCACCCCCATCGCGATGCCGATTAGCAGTCGGCGGAGATCTGCGTTAGGAATAACTTGATGAACGGGCGAACCTGGATATTCAAACAAACAGGTAAACATGCCCGCTGAAACCATGAACAGACCCAGTTCGGCAGCCTCCATCAGGTATTCTGGCCAATGCTGCTTAAAGGTTTCCACGCTCACCTCCCTTTGTCCGATGTTCGACATTCTGCAGAATCAGAGCGGCTACCAATCCCGTCCACCCGGTTTGATGGCTGGCTCCCAACCCTGCGCCATTATCGCCGTGAAAATACTCGTGAAATAGAACATAGTCCCGCCAGTGGGGATCAGACTGAAACACCTCTAGCCCGGTGTAGACCGGACGCTGACCTGCCTCATCTTGCTTAAAGATGCTGACAAGGCGATGCGAGAGGGCGATCGCCACTTCCCGTAGCGTCATTTCTTGCCCAGAACCCGTCGGACATTCCACCCGGAATTCATCGCCAAAGTAATGATAAAACTGCCATAGGGCTTCAATGATCAGGTAATTTACCGGAAACCAAATTGGCCCACGCCAGTTGGAATTGCCGCCAAACAGCCCCGTTGTCGATTCCGCTGGCTCATAGTCTACAGAGTATTGCTCTCCCGGACATTGCAGCGTATAGGGATGCGCCTGATGGTACTTGGAGAGGGCGCGAATCCCGTGGGGGCTAAAAAACTCGCTCTCATCGAGCATGCGCTGCAAAATGCGCCGCAGTTTCGTCCCATAGACGATCGCCAACAAGCGCCTTGCGCCTATGCCTGGAGTTTCCATACAGGCCACTTTGTTTTTTAGCTCTGGGCGATTGTGGATAAACCACTGCATGCGTTTTTTGAAGCCTGGAAACTGTTCTAAAGTCTTCAACTCCAAGACGGTAACGGCAAACAGAGGAATTAACCCAACCATCGATCGCACCCTTAAGGGGAACTGATGACCATTGGGCATGCGCAGAGCGTCATAGTAGAACCCATCTTCCTCATCCCACAGGGCAATATCTGCGTCGCCAATGCCGTCGATCGCATCGGCAATGTAAAGAAAATGCTCAAAGAATTTACTGGCAATATCTTCATAGGAATTATCTTCTTTGGCCAGCTCAAGCGCGATCGCCAGCATGTTCAAACAATACATTCCCATCCAGCTCGTGCCATCGGCCTGATTCAGATAGCCGCCTGTAGGCAGTTCCTTGCTGCGATCGAACACTCCAATGTTGTCTAGCCCCAAAAACCCGCCCTGAAAGACATTCTTGCCCTCCATATCTTTGCGGTTTACCCACCAGGTAAAGTTGAGCAGCAGCTTGTGAAAGACCCGCTGGAGAAACTGGCGATCGCTACGCCCGTAAATCTTTTGCTCGATCTGGTACACGCGCAACGCAGCCCAAGCCTGCACAGGCGGATTGACATCCCCAAAAGCCCATTCATAAGCAGGCAATTGACCGTTAGGCTGCATATACCACTCGCGGGTGAGGCGATCGAGTTGCAGCTTGGCAAAGTCTGGATCAACCACCACGAGCGGAATCAAGTGAAAGGCCAGATCCCAGGCGGCAAACCAGGGATATTCCCACTTGTCGGGCATGGACAGAATATCTTCGCTAAACAAATTGATCCATTCAGCGTTGCGTCCTGTTTTCCGTTCGGGTGCTGGGGAAGGCTGCCCCGGATCTCCATTTAACCAATCCTGCACAACATAGTGATAGTACTGCTTGCTCCAGAGCAACCCTGCAAAAGCCTGCCGTTGAATATTGCGTTCATCCTCTGCCATAGTGTAAGGACAAATGCGGTGATAGAACTCATCTGCCTCCTGTTGGCGCTGTTGAAACACCTGATCAAATTCGGTGCCCAAGGGGGCAGCCAGATCGGGCTGGTCGCTCAAGCGAAGACAAATAACCTGCGTTTCTCCTGGCGCAAACGATAGTGAATAATTGGCTGCAAACTTGGTGCCCAGGCGATCGGGATTGACCTTATCCTGCTGTCCCTGCACAACGTAATCATGAATGCCATCTTTGACGTAAGGGGATTCATTGTCGGCATCAAACAGCCGCTTATAGTTTGTCTCATTGTTCGTGAAAAGCAGCTCTGCATCACCTTGACAATAGAGCCAGCGGTTTCCGAGCGTGGGATGAGAAGCCTCAATGACGCTGTCCTCGTTAGCGACTTTTATCCAGGGTTTTTCATCCCCATTCCAATCCCAGGTATTGCGAAACCAAAGCGTCGGCAGCAGGTACAGCCGATGAGCTTCCGATCCTCGATTGGCGATCGTGATTCGAATTAAGATATCCTCTGGCGAGGCTTTAGCGTACTCGACGAAGACATCAAAATATCGATCTCCAGTAAAAATTCCGGTATCAATTAGCTCAAATTCTGGTTCAGATTTACCCCTGCGACGATTCTCTTCAATTAGCTCTGTATAGGGAAAAGCCTGCTGAGGATACTTATACAGGCACTTCATGTAGGAATGGGTGGGCGTGCTGTCGAGATAGAAGTAGCATTCTTTGACATCCTCGCCATGATTGCCTTCTGTGCCCGTTAAGCCAAACAGCCGCTCTTTCAAAATCGGATCATGCCCATTCCAAAGGGCGATCGCAAAACATAGCCGCTGACGGCTATCCGAAATTCCAGCAATGCCATCTTCGCCCCACCGATAGGTGCGCGAACGAGACTGATCATGCGAGAAATAATCCCAGGCCGAACCGTAAGGGCTGTAATCTTCCCGTACCGTTCCCCACTGCCGTTCGCTCAGGTAAGGCCCCCAGCGTTTCCAGTAGGCGGTGCGTTCTCGGTCTTGCTGCAATCGAAGTTCTTCGGGCGTCATGGTTCCTGATTCCTACTGTTCCTGATAATTCCAGAGCAAACCCCCATCCACAAAAAAGGTTGTGCCTGTAACGTAATCGGACTCAGCAGAGGCTAAAAAGGCCACGATCGAGGCTACATCACTGGGTTTACCCAATCGCCCCAGGGGAATATTTTTGAGTAGCGCCCCTAGCTTCTCAGAATCGTTGAGCAATTTGGTATTGATCGGTGTTTCGATCGCCCCCGGAGCCACATTATTAACTGTGATTCCCCAAGGAGCCAGTTCAACAGACAGATTGCGGGTGAGCATTTTCAATCCCCCTTTGCTAGCACAGTAGGCCGAAAAGTGAGGAAAGGGTAGTTCTTCATGCACCGAACTGATGTTGATCACCTTTCCAGGCTGCTGAGTCTCCCGCAAATGTTTGACCAAAGCCTGAGTCGCAAAGAATACACCCTTAAGGTTCACATTCATCACCGCATCGTAATCGGCTTCGGTCACATCCCAAAAGTCAGCACTTTTCTCAATTCCAGCATTATTAACCAAAATATCCAGTTTGCCAAAGTGTTCAACGCTGTCTGCCACCATGCGCTGCACATCCTGCACCATTCCGGTATCGGCCTGAATGGTAAACCCTTCGACCATGTGACATTGCCCCCCCGCCGCTTTGACCTTTGACAGCGTTTCTTCCGCTCCCTCTGGATGAGAACGATAGTTGATCACCACATCGGCTCCTTCTTGAGCAAGTCGTATGGCGATCGCTTGTCCAATTCCTTGACTACTGCCTGTAACCAGCGCAACTTTTCCGGACAGTTTCATAGTTTGCTCCAATAAGGGTTGAGAAATACTGTAATTAGGTAGGCTAGCTACCTCTCAAAAGCGCATCCAACGCCAGCAATTTTGGTATCAATTTTGGTGTTGCTGAATACTCATCTGAAATTGGGGAACTTTGCAGGGTTCGGCAGTCCTTTAGAATGCGGGCTGAGCGCTTGCGGCAAGCCAGAAAGGGGTAAATCTTCCGGTTTCCAGGCAGAAATCGTCCGTCATTGCAGAAATCGCAGAATCAAGCCGATTCTTCGAGCAGAATGATCCGTCGTTTTTTTCGAGCGATCGCTCCTCCTACCACCAGTTGAGTCAGTGTTCGAGAAAGGACTTCCGGACTCATACCCAGATCAGAGGCAATATTTTTGAGCGGCTGCTCCAATACGACTGTGTTTTTTTCTGAGGGCGTCATTAAGCGCAAATAATGAAGAACTCGCTCTTGAGCAGAGCGAATACTGCGCAACTCTACCATTGCTTTTGTTGTATTCAATCGACAGGATAATTGCATCATAAATGCAACGGCAAAATCAGGATTGTGCTGCACCATACTTAAAAAGATTTGTTTGGGAAAGGCTAACACTTGGGTGGGTTCTTCTGCGATCGCACTACAAGTATAGGCATCTAGAAACAACGCTGTCTCATCGCAGATTTCACCCCCATGCACGGTGCAATAACTGATGGATTGACCTCTCTGGGTATAGTGTAGCAATCGAATTTGTCCAGATTTCACAACGTACATCTTTTGGGATGGTTCATTGCGATGAAATAGCACCTGTCCGCTGCATAAGGAGTTATAGGTCGCGGCTTTCTGTAAGACTTCAGGTAACTTGTTGATTTCTGAAAAATCCATAGCTTCTGGAAGAATAGCGATCGCGTTTCACCAGGGTACTGATGGGGTACTGATCTGGCTGAGATAGGGTGCTGATGTCTATTCTAAAAATATTTGAATGGACGAGGCATCTCTATAATCTTGCCTGATTTGCCTGTCATTCAGGTCTACTTTTTGATTGAAGATAAGGAGAATTTTAAGCTTGAACTTACTGACTTCCCGCTTTCATTGATTCACTTTAGAGGATGTTTGAAAAGTCCAACTGTGGGTAGCGAAACGTTTCAGATCCCCCTAAATCCCCCTTCAAAAGGGGGACTTTGAATTCATTTCCCCCCTTTTGAAGGGGGGCAGGGGGGATCAACAGGTGCCTAAAATCACAGCCGACCCTTTTCAAACATCCTCATACGATCGCTTCAGGAAGTCAATCAGGTTTTAGTTATAAAGCGTGCTCCATAACTAAAAACCAATCTGTCGAATTAATCAGGCAGTAGAGAAGAGAATTTCATAAAAATCTGTCCCCAGATTTAGTGATGCCGTTCCGTCATCTCTCTGCGTAAGTTTTTAGGATTCTTTCCAAAGATAGACGATCGCACGAATAGAATTCTCTACTTTGAGAGTAAAGCTACTGTGGCAGCCAAGCTAACTGTAGCGTCAAGTTCATGTCTTTTAGGCGGTACTCATGCAGTCATACGATGTCATTATTATTGGAGCGGGACACAACGGGCTAACTTGTGCTGCTTATTTGCTGAAGGCAGGCTATAGCGTTCTACTTCTAGAAAAGCGTCCTATTCCAGGTGGTGGCGCAACGACCGAAGAGTTGATGCCAGATGAAGCGCCAGGATTTAGATTCAACCGTTGCGCGATCGATCATGAGTTTATCCACTTAGGGCCTGTGGTCGAAGAATTAGAGTTGACTAAATACGGCTTAGAATATCTCTACTGCGATCCGGTTGTATTTTGTCCTCACCCCGACGGCAAGTACTTCTTGGCGCATGCCTCTGTTGAGAAGACTTGTGCAGAGATTGCTCGATTTAGCCCCAGAGATGCCCAAAAATACGCTGAATTCATTGATTTCTGGCAGCGACTTTTATTTGGCATTATTCCTATTTTTAATGCGCCTCCTAAATCTATCATTGACATTATCGGCAATTATGATGTGCCGAAACTCAAGAACTTACTCTCGGTCGTCGGATTTTCCAACAAAACGCTGGACTTATTTCGTACCCTCTTGGGCAGCGCCGAAGATAATCTGAATGAATGGTTTGATTCCGAGTTTCTTAAGGCTCCTCTGGTTCGTTTAGCGTCAGAGCTAGGCGCACCCCCCAGCAGCAAAAACATGGCGATCGGAGCCATTATGATGGCAATGCGGCACAACCCTGGCATGGCACGTCCTAAGGGAGGCACAGGGGCACTCACTCAGGCTCTGCTCAACTTGGTGCAACACCTAGGGGGCAAGGTCTTAACCGATCAATCTGTTGAACAAGTGCTAATTGATGACGGTCGGGCTGTGGGCGTTCGGGTCGCTGGAGGGACGGAGTATCGAGCTACTCACGGAGTCATTTCTAATATTGATGCTAAGCGTTTGTTTTTGCAGATGCTTGATCCTAGCGATACCGATTCTGCCGATCCCGACCTGCGCGAACGGCTAGAGCGACGGATTGTAAACAACAATGAGACAATCCTCAAGATCGACTGTGCCCTATCAGAACCCTTGCGCTTTGAACATCACCAGCACCAAGATCAGTATCTCATGGGTTCTGTGTTGATTGCAGATTCTGTTAAACAAGTTGAACTGGCTCATAGCGAACCTGCGATCGGTCGAATTCCTGATTCTGATCCTTCTATGTATATTGTGCAGCCCACAATGCTTGACCCCAGCATGGCTCCTCCAGGATGCCACACGCTATGGATTGAGTTCTTTGCGCCTTACAAAATTGAGGGATTAGAAGGCACAGGACAGCAAGGCACAGGCTGGACAGAAGAACTCAAGAACAAAGTTGCCGATCGCGTTTTAGATAAGCTGGCAGATTATGCGCCTAACCTGAAGCAGGCCATAATTGCCCGTCAGGTCGAAAGCCCTGCCGAATTGGGCGACCGCCTCGGCGCATACAACGGCAACTACTATCACATTGATATGACCCTAGAGCAGATGATCCTCTTCCGCCCTCTGCCTGAACTTGCCAACTATGAAACCCCCATTAAGGGTCTTTACTTGACGGGAGCCGGAACTCACCCAGGCGGATCTATTTCGGGTATGCCCGGTCGCAACTGTGCCCGTGCCTTCCTCAAATCTCAGCAGCCTCTGGTGCAGATATTTAAGGACATGCAGGATTCGTTCAAAACAACGGTTGACTCTGTCCTAAAACGTGAGAATTAATCTCAGGCCATCGTAAGGCGCAATATCCAGATTCTAAAACCCTGATTTCTGCCTACCAGTGCAGAAGTTAGGGTTTTAGGCTTAAGTACGCGACTTGATAGCCTAAGTGTTGACATGCCAGTTCGCATGAAAATAAAAATTAGCATCTACTCGATAATTGAAAGGAGATAACGTTTGAATTAGTTAGGATAACGAGAATTTTCCAAATTTCAAGCTTTAGATACTCTTTGTGCATATAAAAGAAACTTGTTTGTGACCGCAATTATTCAAGATGAATGATAATTATTAGCTCTACCGAATGATTGGTTTTTCTGTAGGCTGGATTGAACAAAGCGAAACCCAACATTTTAGACTTGCCGCGCTACTAAGCAGGAATAATGTTTTCGGTAGTTTTGTCAATTAGATCATGAATGCCAATAACTCCAATATCCTCTCGCAGCTTTATTTGAGATGTGATTGAAGTGTGAAATTCTGTAAATAAAATTGCTAAAACAAATTAGACACCTCAAAAATTCGTCAAACCTAAGGACGCTTCTCCCGACATAGAGACTAATGGGGCTAACGGAAGATAAGGCATCTAAGCCTAGTGTGTAACGTTTAAGTCAAGGCAATAAAACCACCTTGCTGATAGACCCGTTACTCACACAGGAGACGAAACAATGTCACTTCAAAAAATTAAAGACTTTGACCCTAACTACCGCGATCACTTTGGCGACGAAGACATTTTGGGCTACGACCTGTATGCAGGGACAGAGAAAGTCGGCAACGTTGACGATATGCTAGTTGATGAGACAGGCAATATTCGCTATCTCGTGATCAACACTGGATTCTGGGTTTTAGGCAAGCAATTTCTGCTGCCGATCGGTCGTGCCCAGCTTGACAACAGAAGCCGTCGCGTGACGGTAGCTGGACTGACGCGGGCACAAGTTGAAGCCCTGCCTCAGTACGATGGCAAAATGCCCGTTGATTACGACTATGAAGAGAAAGTGCGCGGCGTTTACCGTCCAATGGGTAATCAACCCCTTGATAGTAATCAACCCGTCGAGAGTACTAGAGCCGTCGGAGAAACTGCTGTACGGAACCACGATCGCAACACCTACGCTTACGATCGCGACCCAGCTCTCTACAACCTGGACGATCGCGCTCATCAAAATCTGCGGCTCTATGAAGAGCGGTTGATTGCTAACAAAACCCGCGCCAAGACGGGTGAGGTTGCGGTAGGCAAGCATGTAGAAACCAAGAATGCCAAGGTTTCTGTGCCGATCGATAAAGAGCGTGTTGTGATTGAACGCCACACTCTTGCGGGCGGTGCCGCCGTTACCCCAGGAGACAGAGCTTTCCAGTCAGGGGAAGTTGCCCGTGTGGAAGTCTACGAAGAAACTCCAGACATTCGCAAGGAGGCATTTGTGCGGGAAGAAGTTAACGTCCGCAAAGAGACGAATCGAGAAACCGTCAATGCTGAGGAAACGATACGCCGGGAGGAGCTAGATATTGATACCAAAGGGAATCCTCTTGTGGACAAAGGGGAAAATGTGAGTCGTCCTAGAAATCGCACCTGATCCAAATAACCTGCTGAAGGTTTTTGACGGTTCGCAGATTCAGTAGATTACAAACGGGTGTTGGGCTGCGCGTAGCGTAGCCCAAACATCTAAAAAGTTGATTTTCAAAAAATGAACAGGCATTTGTAATCTGCTGAGATCCGTAAACCTATCATCGGTTTTTGGAAATATTGCACTTTCAAAAAACGATTGGGGTTTATCTAATCCATCCTCTAAGTCAGTATTCGCAGTCCAGGCAGAGCCATCCGCTCTGCCTAAAATATTTTTTGAGGGATATCATCATGACATTTTCAAAACCAGAAGATCATCAACCGGGTACGGTAGAGTTCTCTGCACCGTTAGAAACTTCAGTTCCCCTAGAAGCTCCTAGACCAGTCCATATTCCTGCTGCTACCCATATTCCTGCTTCTACAACGCCATCTGCTCCCCCGAAGCCCGATCGCGTGCAATCCGATCGAGAACAGTTTCAGAGAGCTAATACACCTGTGCCTCCTGCTGTGTCACCGATCGCTTCTACCTCGGTCGTTTCTGAGGAAACTATTCGATTGCTAGAAGAGCGGCTAGTGGTTAACCGCATTCGGCGTAAAGTGGGTGAAGTTATCGTTCGTAAAGAAATTGAGACTCGAATGATAGAGGTTCCCATTCGTCGTGAAAAGCTGATTGTCGAACAGGTCAGTCCTAGTCATCAGCAGCTTGCCGTCATTGATTTGGGACAGTCGCAAGAAACTGAATTCGACCCGGCTCTTGGCTGGGCACAGACGGCTGGCTCACCTGCGTCGCCTTCTACCATTGAGGGCAAGTTCACTTCTGTCCATGCAGCCATGAAATTTTTAGACGCGATCGCCCATCACTCAAGTCCAGGTCTGCAAAGTATCCAGGTCAGCATCGTTTTGGAAGATGCCCATTCTCAGCCAGAGTATCAGCGTTGGCTAGAGAATAACGATCGCGCTTCTCAATAAAACGGGCAAGCCTGAGTCTAGAGCCTCGATAGCTCAGAGCCTTAGAAATTCCAAAGCCTCAAAACAGGTCAAGTGCAGCCAGCAAGACCTAAAGCCATACATCCACCCTAAGAGAGATGGACGTAGGAAAGTTTTTATTGAACAGTTTTATATAGTGCGTTATAGCGTGTGATGACTTGACGATGACCTTACATCGACAGCCCCGATTGCCCATAGCCAAACAGCCTGAAATTGGCAGACTGGTGTGGAATCTCCGCCAAGAGCTGAACCTGACCCAGGAAAAGTTCGCGGCAAAGTTAGGTGTTGCCTTCCCGACCCTCAATCGTTGGGAAAAGGGACGATCGACTCCTTCGCCCTTGGCAATGGAAAAAATTGAGAGTTTACTGCATCAGCTTGGCGATCGCAGTCAAGTTCTTTTGGCGGAATGCTTTCCTGAAGAGTCATGAGATTTCAAAGACTAACGAGGTAACGAAGATAACGTAATGGACGCAGAAAAGCGCAGAGTGAGGGTTTCTAATAAGGAGCGGCAGATGTGACCGATCGATTGAGAGCTGCTAGATCTAGATGGGCAGGTAATCCTGCTGCGCTCTATGGCATAACAGTACTGTCTGTCGCTTTAGCGTTGGCCGTTACCTTGCTGTTGGGTTCACTGATGCAGGCAACCCCGTTGCAGCTGTTTTTTCTCGCGGTTATGGTAAGCGGCTGGTATGGGGGGTGGCAACAAGGATTGGTGGCAACAGCGTTGTCTGCTTTAGTGGTCAAATACTTCTTGATTGAACCGTATTACTCCCTAGAGATTACAAGTTCGGGCGTTGTCTTTAGGTTGAGTACATTTATCTTAGCGTCGGTGATTGTGAGTTGGCTCAACCAATCGCGGCAAACGGCTCAGAGCAAAGCTGAAAGAGCCTTTAAAGCCCTGCGTGAGAGTGAGGCTAGGTTTGGATGTTTGGCTGAGTCCAACATCATTGGCATGATCGTGAGCGATCTAAAAGGTTTGATTTTAGAAGCCAATAACGCCTTTCTCAAAATTGTGGGCTACACCCAGCAAGACTTGCGATCGAGCCGATTGCGCTGGAGCGACATGACGCCTCCTGAATACCTGCCAATCACGGAACAGTCTCTGCAAGAACTCAGATCTACCGGAGTCTGCCCTCCCTTTGAGAAAGAATATATCCGTAAAGATGGGTCGCGAGTGCCTATTCTAATTGGCTCTGTCATGAAAGAAGAGACAGCCATTGGTTTTGTCTTAGATTTGAGTGAACGTAAACAAATAGAAGCCGCAAAGATGGAAGCCGCACAGCGAGAGCAAGCGCTGCATGCTGAAATTCAGACGGCAAGAGATCGGCTGGAAAATGTCTTGACCTGTATCAACGATCCATTTGTTGTGTTGGATCAGGATTGGTGCTACCTCTATATCAACGATCGCTTTGCCGAACTCGCCGGACAACCCAAGGCCAACTTACTAGGCCGATGCATCTGGGACTTGTTTCCCGATACGGTGGGCAGTCAGCTTTACACCGAGGCATATCGCGCCTTCGCCGATCAGACACAGCGGCACCATGAGTATTTTTATGCGCCTTGGCAGCGCTGGTTTGAAAACCACATTTATCCTTCGGCTCAAGGCGTGGCGATCCTGGCAACCGATATTACTGAGCGCAAGCGTATAGAAGACGATCGCAGGCGAGCAGAGGCAGAACTGCGCGAAAGTGAAGCCCGGTTTCGCAACATGGCAGATACCGCGCCTGTGCTGATCTGGATGTCGGGTGTTGACAAACTCTGCAATTACTTTAACCAGCCCTGGCTAGACTTTACAGGGCGCACAGTAGAGCAGGAAATGGGCAACGGCTGGTCAGAAGGACTGCATCCCGACGATCGCCAACGCTGCTTAGATACTTATTTCGCTGCCTTTGATACCCGTCAGCCGTTTCAACTGGAGTATCGCTTTAGGCGCTTTGACGGCATATATCGTTGGATTGTTGATGTTGCCGTTCCCCGATTTACCTCAGAGGGCGATTTCTTAGGCTATATCGGTTCCTGCATTGATATAGAAGATCGCAAGCAGGCTGAAGGGGCTTTGCGTGAGAGCGAGGAGCGCTTCCGAACTCTGGCAGACAATATTTCTCAGTTGGCCTGGATGACGAACGCTAGCGGCTGGATCTTTTGGTACAACCAGCGTTGGTTTGACTACACAGGAACTACCTTAGAAGAAACGCAGGGCTGGGGTTGGCAGCAGGTGCATCACCCAGACCATGTCGATCGCGTCGTTGAAAGTTTCCACCGCTCTATTACAACAGGCGAACCCTGGGAAGATACCTTCCCGCTGCGCAGTAAAGATGGCACCTATCGCTGGTTTCTCTCTCAGGCGCGACCCATCCGAGACGAGTCTGGACGGATTCTGCGCTGGTTTGGCACCAATACCGACATTACCGATCGCAAACAAGCCGAAGAAGCCCTGCGCGACAGCGAATCTCGGTTTCGCCTCATCGTGGAGAGCGCCAAGGAGTATGCCATTCTCACGATGGATATGGAAGCTCGAATTACCCAGTGGAATGCTGGAGCAGAGCGCCTTCTGGGCTACTGCGAAGCCGAAATTGTCGGGCAAAAAGGCCATCTGATCTTCACGCCGGAAGACAAAGCGCGGGGGGTCGCAGACCAAGAGCTGCAAACGGCGTGGCAAATGGGCGAAGCCAAGGATGAGCGCTGGCACCAACGCAAGGATGGTAGCCGCTTTTGGGCCAGTGGGTTGATGATGCCCCTGCTCAATGAAGCAGGGCAGATTCAAGGGTTCATGAAAATCCTGCGCGATATGACGGCAGAGAAGCAGGCGAGCGAGAGACTGCAATTGCTATACGAAACAGCCAGCAACTTGCTTTCGACTGAGCAGCCGCTCGCGTTAATGAATAGCTTGTTTGACAAAGTTTCTAGCTTGATGGATGTACAGGTTTACTTTAACTTTCTAGTCGATGAACGGGACGGTCGCCCCATGTTGCGATTAGAGTCCTTTGGCGGCATTTCAGAAGAAGCTGCTGAAACCATTCGCTGGCTAGAATTTGGTCAAGGCATGTGCGGATTTGCTGCACAGGAGCAGCGTCAAATCGTCATTCATGATGTGCCCAACTCCAGCGAACCCAATGCCCATATCCTCGGCGCTTTTGATCTGTTGGCTTATGCCGGACAGCCTCTGATTGCGCAAGGAAAACTGTTGGGTGTCTTGTCTTTTGCCAGCCGGACGCGAACCCACTTCACTCAGGCAGAGGCAGATCTGCTGCAAGCCGCATCTGACCAGATGGCGGTAGCCATGGAACGCGCCAATCTCATGCAATCGCTGCGGCAGCAGGCCGAACAGCTTTCTCAAGCCAACCGCATCAAGGATGATTTTTTGGCGGTGCTCTCTCACGAGCTGCGCACCCCGTTGAATCCTATTTTGGGCTGGTCAAAACTCTTGCGGAGCAAGAAGCTAAACGAAGCCACGGTGAATCGTGCCTTAGAAACGATCGAGCGCAATGCCCAACTGCAAACCCAGTTGATCGAGGATTTGCTCGATGTTTCCCGCATTTTGCAAGGAAAGCTGAGTCTGAATGTCAGCCTAGTAGACTTGGAGTTTATCATTCAAGCTGCTATGGAAACGGTGCAGCTAGCGGCTGAGGTCAAATCTATTCAAATTCAGACCCTAATTGCACCGGATGTAGGTCAAGTTTTAGGAGATTCCAGTCGCTTACAGCAGGTTATTTGGAATTTGTTGTCTAACGCAGTGAAGTTTACCCCCAACGGCGGCCGGGTCGATGTTCGGCTAGAACGCTACGATAACCAAGTGCAGGTCATCGTTAGCGATACCGGAAAGGGAATTTCTCCTGAGTTTTTGCCCTATGTCTTTGACTATTTTCGTCAGGCAGACAGTGCCACGACCCGCAAATTTGGCGGCTTAGGGCTGGGGTTGGCGATCGTCCGAAAAATTGTTGAGCTGCATGGTGGCAGAGTCTTTGTTGAAAGCCTGGGAGAAGGACAGGGTGCCACCTTTACCGTTACCCTACCGCATTCTTCAAGACCCGAACAGAGAAATCATTCAAACCAAACGCCACCGCTGAGTGCCCCCTCTTCCTTAGCAGGATTACGCGTCTTAGTTGTGGATGACGAGGCCGATTCTCGTGAATTCATTGCCTTTGTGCTGGAACAGGAGCAGGCCGAAGTCATAGCGCTTGCTTCTGCCTTAAAAGCGGTGCAGACTATAGAGCAATACAAACCTGATGTGCTGCTGAGCGATATTGGGATGCCCGATATGGATGGCTATATGCTAATGCGACAAGTCAGAGCGTTGCCTCCAGAGCAAGGTGGACGAATTGCGGCGATCGCACTTACAGCCTATGTGGGAGAGCTTGACCAACAGCAGGCTCTCACTGCGGGCTTTCAGATTCATTTGTCAAAACCGATCGATCCAGAACAACTTGTGCTGGCGATCGCCCAAGTTACGGGAAGAAGACGAGTCAGTTCTTAGGCGAGAGCCAGATTGGGTCGATCGCCAACGGTTTGGACTAAGCTACGCGCAGCCCAAAACCCTAAAAACTGGATTTCAAAAGCGCTTCGAGCCTCTGAAATCCAGCTTTTAGAAAAAAATAGGAGGGCTTTGTAATCTACTGAGGACAGGAGATTAAGCTGATTCTCTCCTCAGGGCAGAATCAAACTCATAACCGTATTGGGGATCTTGGGTGCCGAGTAACTTATCCCAAAACGTAAAGTATAGGCCGTAATGCACTGTGTACTTGCGGTGATGAAGCGAGTGATGGGTGGGGCCAATAAACCACTTTGTAAACCAATGGTGGGGAAAGGAGGGAGGAAATAACTCAAATCCTAAATGATTCCATACCGTCCATATCGTCATAGTCATCACCACGCTGATCAAAGTGATGAAATGGAGCGGCAAAATGAAAACGATGCCGATTAGGAAAAAAGCTTGAACGATCGCCTCAGGTAGGTCAAACGCAAAGGATGTCCAGGGGGTGGGATCACCTGAGCGATGGTGCCCCCGGTGAAACCACTTGAAGAGACTGGGGTGATGAAATATCCGATGAGCGAAGTAAAAATAAGCATCCTGAAGGATGAGCACTGCCGCAAAGCTGAATCCTAAATACCACAAGCCATGCTGATAGGGATTGCTGTATAAGAGGGTCATGCCGCGATCGTACATCGATATAACAAAGGCTGCACCCAGCGCAAAAACCACCGTTGAAAGACTCGACAGTTTGATGTCTCTGAGCATGGACTGTCTGAGGGGAGGCTTCAGGCGCAACCGCCGACTGCTAACAGACTTCCTTAGAACCGAATAAAATAGCCAGTGCGCGCCTCCAGCAATGAGAAAGTATCGGGTGAGGATAATCCAAAAGAAGGCAAGCAGGTAGAACCAGAATGAATGGGTTATTAATCTCAAAATATGGGTTGCGATTGCAAATTCAAGCCAAATAAATCAGCATTTCTGCCTCAATAGTGCCATTGTAGGTTAAGAGCCTTGGGTGAATCGTGTCCGCAACAAAGATTGTGCCTAATTTCAACCTTTAGTCGATAGTATGGATGATCTGCATATTGAGGGCAAAGCCTATTGCCTGCTTTCCATAAGGAAGGGTGAGCAAGGGTACATCTCATCGTTAGGGGAGCAGATATTTTGAGTGATGGGAGAGTGGAATAACGGCGATCGCATTATCCCCCCTCTCGCTCTCGTAACATTGAGAGACTCTCTCAACTGCTAGATGCGCCCATAAGCGACATTCTGAGCGGCTAGGCTTAAGCAGTCGTATGCTGATTGAACACGATCTTAAGCTTTGACTTAGACAAGCTTGACTTAGACAAGAAGGTGTCTTGCTGTTCGCTAAGACATTCATTGACATAAAGGTGGATCATTCGATCAAGGGTGATATAGGTTCCCTGCCGATGCAAAAACGATCGCCGACTGAGAGAGTCTAACCCTTCTAGTAAGCCCTGCGGATTCATCAATGAGGCGATTTCATCGCGCAATCGTGATACTGCGACGGGCTGGTGATACCGGGCTAGATGATAAGCCAACTCCCGCTCTAAGTGAGAGAGGCGATCGAACTGTTGACTCAAGAGTTCACGCAAGTTGTTGAACAGGAACTGTCCATCTTTGAGAGACTTCAGATAGTCCGAGATGTGCCCATCAAAATAATGCTGGATGTGGATTGCAACTATTTTCAATATCAATGGATTACCGTTGTATTGATCAACAAGCGACTGCCAATGGTCTGTCGAGCCGATGAGATGATCACAGGTTTTGAGCATCTGCTGGCAGTCTGAAACTGATAAACCGTCAAGCTGGAGCGATCGCACATAGTTGCCTGCGGTGAGGCCAATAGCTCTCGGTTTCTCTCGACTGGTGATGATTAAACAACTCTGGTGAGAGACTTCTGCAACGACTTTCAGGAGTTCACCATAGCCTTCATATCCGGGACGACAGTAGCCAGCATATTGCTCACCTGACAAGATGGAATTGAAGTGATCAAAAACTATCAAACAGCGATAATTCTGAAGCTTTTCGATCAATAGCCCTGTCAATTCTTCAAGATGAGCCGGGAGTTCTATCTTTTCTCCAGTTTGTTGCATCAGAGATTGCAGCATACTGCTCACAACCGTCTGAAGGGCAGGCGCATGGTTGAGAGACTTCCAAATCACAACCTCAAATTCAGGCTGCATTTGCTTCGCTAACAACGTTGCCAACGCCGTTTTTCCTGATCCAGCCATGCCCAAAATCTTGACTAGGCGGCAATGTTCTGTGACGATGGCCTGTCTGAGTTGAGCCGATTCCTCAACCCGACCGTAAAGCCTTGCTCCATCCAATACCTCGCTCCACTCTTGACGTTTGGGCAAGGCTGTTTCTAAAGTGCGTTCTATGCCTGTTTCAGATGACTCTAGAGATGGTTCTAAAGGCAGTTCGGCAGGTGATTCTATGGGTGATTCTGCGGGCGATTCTGCGGGCAGTTCGGTAGGGGCTGCTTGCGCTTCAACGCCTCGCTGATATAACCCAGCATGGGCGCAGTCCCCATCGTCGAGCTGAAGTTGCAATACGTGAAAAACAAGCTGAATCGATCGCTTATCTACTCCATGAACTCCATTGAGGATTTTTCTCACGGTGATGGGGTGAATACCGTTAGGCTCGCTCAATTGCACTCGCTCCGCTATGGTTCGAGGGCTTTGTCGCAAGCGAGTTTGGGTTTCTAACTGTTTGACGCGCTCACGGAGCTTTTGCAAACCTGCACGAGTCAGAACAAAGCCACGATATCGTTGGGGGTTATGTAGCGCTTGTGTCATAGCGGATCAACTCCAGGCTATTCTAACGGCTGTCGTTATCATGACTGGGTATTCTGAGAAGATCCTTAATTTAGCGACCGATTTCTTTCCAATTTTGGAAAAATACAGGTCTAATTTGGGAATTTACATGATATCTAAGTTAGATACTGAGAATATATGAAGCTATGTGGAGAATTGTATGCAAAAAGAGAAGATCTTTAAAACACATCATCAGCGTTAGGTGCAATTTGTTTGAAGCCCTCCAAAAATATTCCTGCCCTAACCGCTAGGATTACGGCGATAGGTTGGGCGTAGCCCTTCACGCTGCACCAAATCTGGACTGTTCGATCGCCTAAGGCTAGAGATTGGCAATTCCTCGCTTAAGAGCCATGAGTACGGCTTGAGTGCGATCGCTCACACTTAGCTTACTCAAGATATTGTTGACATGATATTTGACGGTATTCTCCGTAATGTGCAAGCTATCTGCAATATCTTGATTACTTTTACCTTGTGCCATCAGTTGCAGCACATCGCGTTCGCGTTCACTCAACTGAGGTCGGCTGAGTCGCTCTGCTAGTTTTGCCCCCACCTCCGGAGGAATATATTGCTGACCGGCGTGAACGGTGCGAATCGCTTTCAGCAGCTCATCCAGAGGTGCGTCTTTGAGGATATACCCCTTTGCTCCAGTTTGCAGTCCCCGGTAGATATCTTCGTCGGTATCATAGGTCGTTAAAATGACGATCCGAGCTGTGGGGAAATCCTGGCGGATGGCAGCAATAACCTCTACACCGTTCATATCACCTAGCCGCAAATCCATCAGCGTCACATCCGGCTGATAGCGCCGAAACTGCTCGATCGCCTCAGCCCCACTACTGGCTTCTGCCAGAGTTTCCATCCCAGATTCATATTTAACCATCAGCGCTAGGCCATTGCGGACGATCGGGTGATCATCAACAATGAGAATCCGAATGGGAGAAGAGGAGGATGTCATAAAGATTCAACAGGTACCTGAATGCAAATGTGGGTTCCCTGACCTAGCCGGCTCTGAATCGTCAGATGCCCGTTGATGCGATCGGCTCGTTCGGATAAACTAATCAATCCAAAACCGCCTGTATCTGAGGGAAACAGGAAGCCGCGCCCGTTGTCTTGAACGCATAGGCTGACGCTTTGAGTTTCGTAAGTTAATTTGACCTGAAGCTGAGTGGCATGCGCATGTTTGAGGGTATTGGTGATAGCCTCCTGCCCGATCCGCAGAAGATTTTTGCCAACCAGAGGGGTTAGCGATCGCGGAGTGCCTTCAATCTCCATCTGAAATTGAATCGCAGTGCCTTGCGTCATTTGCTCAACACATTGAGAGAGCTTTGTCGCCAAATCTGCAAACTCTTCAGCCGTTGGATGCAGCGCCCATACAGAGCGTCGCGCTTTAGATAGAGCCGTGTTTGTCAGCGCCATAACGCGATCGAGAATCTGCGCGACTTCATCTGGCTCATGTTGTGCGATGCGCTTGGCCACACCTAGCTGGATTGAAATAGCCGTAAAGGCTTGGGCCAGGGTGTCATGAATCTCGCCTGCTAAGCGGTTCCGTTCTTGCAGCAAAGCCGACTGCTTGGCCTCGTCAGCCAAATGGGTCAGCCGAATCACCAGCGCCATTTGATGCGCTAGCGCCAAAATTAGCTCCTCATCAACCGGGCGCAGCACAATCTGCTCTGAAAACGCCATTGCCAACAGTCCTAGAGGCTGATCGCCAATCATCAACACACAGCTACTCGTAGACTGGTAGCCTTTTGCCTGAAACCATTCTGCCACCCCCGTCCACAGCTCT
This sequence comes from Oscillatoriophycideae cyanobacterium NC_groundwater_1537_Pr4_S-0.65um_50_18, assembly GCA_016208305.1. GTDB lineage: Bacteria > Cyanobacteriota > Cyanobacteriia > Elainellales > Elainellaceae > Drouetiella. The sequence continues at coordinate 185,154 of JACQYI010000009.1, forward strand.
GTCTCAAATTGCTCTGGTCGAAGAATAGCCAGCCTGGGCTGCTGGCAGAGTGCGGTAAAAATTGGAGTCCGGATAACTGAAATGGGCGATCGAAACAGGGCAGGTTCATCCTCTGCTGCCACCCAAAAGGCTTGTTCCTCTCGGCAGCGCATCCCCAGAGATAAGGTAGCGGTGGCAGCATCGTAGAAAAAGATGTGCCCCACTACGGCTTTGGCGTGCTGCACCACCTCTACCAGCAGATGACCCAACACATCACTGAGGTCAGGCGTGCTAGACAGGTATCTCAAGCTGTTGCGTAAGAGCTGATTGGTGCGGGCAAGCTCTACGGCTTGGGCTTTCGCCGCATTTTCTTTCTCTTGGGCGATCGCTGCCTGCTGGGCTTCTTCTGCGAGGCGAGTTAACTCCATCGCCAAGACGGCATGATTGGCTAAAGCATGGGCTAGCTCGGCTTCTTCTGGATTGAAAGAATGGCGATCGGCAAACCTGAGGACTAGAATTCCGCGCAGTTCGTCATCTAGAAACATCGGAATCTTGAGTGCCGACTTGATTCCTCGCTGCTTGAAGTAATCTCGAAACTGCTCGTAAGCGGGGCGAGTCTCAAAATCTTCTTCGTAATCGGCCACAATCTCTCGCTTGCGTAAGCGGGTCAGCACATCTTGATTGCGAATGTTTTTGGCAATTTCTGGGCTAAATCCAGGGTGAGCCATCTCCGATCGCATCTTAATGGCTGCGTCTTCGTAGGAGACAAATAGGCGAAAAATGCCATTTTCATAGCGCCAGAGTCCGGCTTCTGCCGCCGAAAATCTCTCTGTGCAGACCGTGAGCAAATGCCCCAGAAATTTCTCTAGCTCTGGTTCTTCTGCCAATTTTTGCAGAGAAGCCTGCAAGACCTCGTTGGCTTTACTGAGTTCTGCAACTCGCCTTTGCGCGGATTGCTCCTGGTCACGGATAAAGCCTTCCCGCCGCCTAAATTCTGAAACCTCTAGCTGTAAGGCAGCATGAGCCGCTTCTAAACTGGCACCCTGAACGGGAACGGGCGATCGCGAATCATGGAGTTGCGATCGCAGCTTAGCGTTCTCTAGTTCCAGAGCCGCAATGTGTGCCTGAAGTTGAGCGATGGATTCATCAGGTTGCAGCGGAAAGTTTGACACAGCGATCTTGATCATCCATGAAAGCCTACAAAACGGAAATCAGACTACAGATGCATCCGCCTTTACTTTGCCGCAGTTGCCAGCTGGATTACAACCCCTGAGCATATCAATTACCCCACAGCAGGTTCAGACTGATCGAAAGTTGGGGTTTTTGCCCCTCCTTAAGGCTAGATTTGACCTAACGATTTAAGGGGGCAAAGACAATTCCTTCAGGGGGGGACATTTTGCCGTTAGCTTTGTAAGCTTTCCTATAACGAGCTGCGTCACCGAAATTTTTCAGATTGAACAAAACACATGCCAGCCCCTCTCCCCGAAGATTTGCCCAACCGCTCAGGCTTGACTCGTATTTTAATCATCAGACAAGAGGCGAGGCAAAGTGCGGCAGAGTTGCAGGCGATCGAAACGGGGCTGCGTCGGCAAGGTTATCACGTTGACAAGGTCAATTCCGACAAGCTAGGGCTTTTGGCTGCGCATAAAGCTTTCTCAGATCTAAGGGTTACAGATTTAAGGGTTCCAGATTTGATTGTTTTAGATGGTCTGTATCCCCAATTATCGAGCCTGGAGGTTTGCCGTCGCCTACGGGCAATCATGCGTCAAGTACCCATTATTTTATTGACGCCAACCTATGAGCTAAGCGATTCCATCACAGAGTATGAGGCGGGTGCCGATGATTGCATTGTTCGACCGTTCAAGATCGAAGATCTGTTGGTGAGAATTCGAGTTCGTCTGCGCCATACCCGGACTGAAAAGCCTCCTATTCTGCGGTTGGGTGGCTTAACGTTAGATTGTCAAAAACGCGAAGCCTACTGGCAGGTTCAAGCCATCCAATTAACTTCTAAAGAGTTTGATTTACTCAAATATTTGATCCTTCACTATCAGCAGGTTGTGCCTCGTCATGAGTTAATTGATCATCTTTGGGGCGCTGAATATGACGTGGGGTTTAGCACGATCGATACCTATGTCTGTCGATTGCGCTCTAAGCTAGAACAGTTTAGCCAGAAACGTCTGATTCAAACGGTGTATGGTGTGGGGTATAGATTGTGCTGCTAAATAGACCTGTTGCGGAATAAGAGATCCACGCTATCGATAGCGCCTGAAAAGTCAGAAAATTGGATTTTTGGGTCTACATAAAGCGTAGCTTTGCTATTCCGCAACACGTCTAATATTTTGGCGCTGCGGAATTGAAAGGACGGGCTTTGCAAATAGCTTTGTGCTGCTCTACCCGATAATTTGCTAAACCCGCCCCTGCTGCTGACTCATTGCCTGCGCTCTCATGACCGGAATTTCTATAATAAACTCCGTTCCTTGTCCGGGCGTCGAGACACAGTGCATCGTACCCTGATGTCTCTCCACCACAATTTGATGGCTAATAGACAGTCCTAATCCGGTACCCGATCCTACAGGCTTCGTTGTAAAAAATGGATCAAACAGATGCTTGAGCACTTCTTCATTCATGCCAGCCCCATTGTCTGAAATGTGAATAGCAATCCGATCGCCCAGAGACACAGTTTTGATCTGAATGCGAGCAGTTGGCATATTCGGATCGTTCAGTGCCCAATCTCCTCTGCTCTCTTCTAAAGCATCGATCGCATTACTCAACACATTCATAAATACTTGATTTAGCTGTCCGGCGTAGCACTCTACCAGCGGTAAATTACCGTACTCTTTAATGATTTCGATACCTTGACTGCTGCGGCTCAGGCGATGCTGCAAAATCAGCAGCGTGCTATCAATGCCTTCATGGATATCGACAGGTTTGACGCTGGCCTGATCATGCCGTGAGAAAGTCTTGAGAGAAGACACAATCTGTAAAATGCGATCGGTGCCTAGCTCCATTGAAGCCAAAATATGCGGCAGATCGGTCTCCAAAAACTTTAAATCAATTGACTCTGTGCGATCGCTGATGTCACTTCCGGCATTGGGAAACTTCTCTTGATACAGACTCAACAATCCCAGCAAATCTTCGACATATTGTCTGACATAGGTCAGATTGCCATAGATAAAGTTAATTGGGTTATTGATCTCATGGGCAACCCCCGCCACAAGCTGCCCCAGACTCGACATCTTCTCATTGTGAATCAGCTGAGACTGCATCTCCTGAAGATTTTGTAAGGCTTGAGAGAGTTGCTCTGTTTGCTGGCGCGTTTGCAACAGCAGCTCTGCCTGAGCCATAGCGACTCCTAGCTGAGCCGCCACCTGTGCCGTAAACTGGATTTCGGAAGCTTCCCAATGGCGCGCCTTAGCGTGCTGATAGGTCGCAAGCAAACCGCTAAGAGTCTCACCGACGAAAATCGGGGCAACGAGGAGCGATCGAATTTGGTAGCGCTCAAGTGCTTCTAGATAGCAGTCTGTGAGAGAAGCTTGATAGATGTCATCGATGACATAGGTTTCGCCATTGCGAAAGAAGCCACCCTGAGTAGATTGCAGCCAGCTATCGTTCCAGACATTGTATTGATCAAATTTCACGACCTCTGCCCAATCGGGATGGGCAAACTCGCATTGTTCGACAAACTCGCCTCCCCAGTCGGCACTGAATCGATAGACGGTGACGCGATCGGCATTAAGCAATTCACAGGCAGCCTGGGTCGTCGTCCGAAAGATCTGCTCTAAATCGAGCGACTGCCGCATTTTTGTAACAACTTCAAACAACGTTTGCTGCTGCTCTGCCGCTTGCTTCAGCTCTGCCGTCCGTTCTTGCACCTGTTCTTCTAGATTGGCATTGAGCATCTGGAGCCGCTGGTGCATTTCATATTGCTGTACCGCAGCGGCAAAATGACTGCCTAGGGTCTGCCCCAGCTCAAGTTCCTCGGCCTGCCATTGATGAATTTGCCCTGACCGGGTTTCACGCCACAGATCAAACGAGAGTCGGGGCTGGGTTTGGCGCTGGTCAGAGTCGATTCGCCCCGCCCAAAGCACTTCTGTATCGATGGCATTGCGGAAAATGCTGAGATAGCCCCAGAACTGCTGCTGATGCCAAAGCGGGATGACCAAAATGCTGCGAATCTTGCTGGAACGAAAGGCCGGTTGCAGAGCCTGCAACCTTTCTTCTTGGTAGAGATCAGGAATCATCCAAGGGTGCACCTGATCCTTGGGGGGGAGATCTGCCTGAGCCAGAGCCAAAGACGAGTCGCTATGAAAGTGCTCTTGCCAAGCGCTGTAGTGTTCCATCACCGCATAAGGGGCGGTGGGGGCAGGCTGTGAGCCGCAGGTGTAAAGCCGGATCGGGCAGCTTGGAACAATAGGGCAAAAGCTACTCTGCCAATAGCTGCTGTGGAAGTCGAGCGCATCACCATTAATAAAAAGCCTGCCCCCTGAACCCCCTAAGGCGTTTACCGTTTCCTCTAGGGCTTTTTGTAGCTCAATCGTTTGTTGAGAATGCAGCAGGGTGATGACGCGGTTAATGGCGACCTCTCGCTGGGCGCGTTCCTGTGCCTGGGTCAGCAGCGTTGATTGAGCGATCGCCACCGAGAGCTGATCCACAACCATCTGCATCACCCAAAGCTCTTGTGCTGGAATGTCTTGTGGCTCTGAATGGTGGACGACGAGCAGCCCCCAGAGTTCTTCTTGATGAAAGACAGGCAGCACCAACGATGACTTGATGCCCATTGCCGTTAAGTAGTCAGCATGGCAAGGGTCAAGGGGCACAAACTGAATTTCTGTGAATCCAATCTCTCCAGTTTCTGGGTCGCGTAGCGGGCTTTGGCCAATTTGACGCTTCTCGACATCAACGATCGATCGGACGCGAGCTTCGACAAACAGCTTGCGCGTTTTTGGAGGAATATCATCTGAGGGAAAAGACAACCCCAGCAAGGAGGGAACTCGGTTTTTGTAGATCGCCTCTGCCACCACTTCGCCGCTGCCATCGGGGTTGAAGCGGTAAATCTTGACGCGATCGCTGCCCAAAAATTCGCGCACTTCTGCGGCAGTGACAGAGAGGATGTCTTGTAGATCGAGCGATCGCCTTATACGGTGGGTCATGCGACGCAACAGACTTTCCTGATCCAGAGTCAGGGCACGATCAGATAGGAGAGGCTGTTGCATTGGCGGTTCTGCTAAGTTCCTAAAGAAAGTCGCTATAAAACTAAGCTTGACTCATTTCGCTGTTAATCTTCACCAAAGTAATAGACTTTGAAAAAGAATTTCACAAACATTAATGATTTGATGCGATTGAGTTTGAAAAACAGCCGATATTTCGTCCGGATATGCATCTTACGTTGAGAAGGGCGCAGCGGAACGCTTCTCAGGTAAAGTTTACGGAGAAAACATCAGGGTAAAATTGCAACATAGTTGGGCTGTGCCTGGATGCGATCGATCCAGGCGCGGATGCCGGGATAAGCCTCTAGGCTAAAGCCACCTTCATCGGCCACATGGGTGTAGGCATAGAGGGCAATGTCGGCAATGGTGTAGCGATCGCCCACCAAAAAAGGATGCTCTGCCAGCCGTTTTTCCATGACACCAAGCGCCGCATAGCCCAATTCGCGCTTTTTCTCTAGCACGTCTCGATACTCATCTCCCTTTTGCAGATAGGTCAAAATGAAGCGCGGAGTGGCGATATTGGGTTCGTGGCTGTATTGCTCAAAAAATAACCACTGCATGACCAAGGCGCGCTCTAGGCGATCGGCGGGCAAAAAGGCAGTGCCTTCGCTGAGGTAGATCAAAATTGCATTGGATTCAGGCAGACAAACCCCTGGCTCTAGCTCTAGCACCGGAACGCGACCATTGGGATTGATAGCCAAAAATTCTGGCGTGCGTGTTTCTCCCCGAATGATGTTTTTTTCAACATAGTCGTAGGGAATGCCCAAGTGAGACATCAACAGCCTCACCTTATAGCCATTGCCTGAGGGACGATAATCGTAGAGTTTGTACATCATATAGAGTTTATGGAACGTACTCCTTCATTGCTTCTACCCCTAGCTCCGATCGCCAGACGGCCAGAGGCTTTTCCCAGCCTTCTTCCCACTTTTGCGCCAAAAAGGGCTTGGCCTGTTTGCCGATTTTGTAGCCCACAGCAATCCGATCGAGGAGGCGATCGAGTTCGGCTGGGTGTTTCAGGGTCTTGAGCAGGCCGCCTGCAATCAGGACGATCGCCAGCGGCATATGGGTTTGTGCCAGACTAAACGCCTGTAGGCCAATCTCGCCTGTCGCGTCAGTGCTCATGCCCGTAACGGTGTGCCAAACATCATGGCTCTGCCGCAGTCGCAGCAAAATATAGCTGAGATCGTCTTCTACGGCAATCTTGCGATAAAACTCTGGGTCAAAATTTTGGGCTTTCATCGCTGAGGCATAGGCATAGCCTAAAGATTCTGGGGGGTATTGCAACAGCTTGTCTAAGTCGGGTCGGGGAGCCAGATAGCGCTCTGCGACGACTTGAGCCACCTCAGGCTTAGATTTGATGTACTCGACTGCCATTTTACTGGCTTCGGTGTGGCGCATCCCCTCGACAATATCAAACACAGACTCGGTCTGGCTGGGGTCACGAATGATGGACACCATGCCTTTGACGGCTTTCAGGAACTCCAGGTTGATGGAAGGCAGAGAAACCAGCAGCATAATCAGGTTCCTTAGGTGATGGGTAAAGGCGGCAAGTCAGGAAGCGCTATTTCTTTTTCTTCTTGCTGTCGCTTTTCTTTTTGGCGCTTGGCTTTTCGGCAGGGTTTGCAGCGGCAGGATTTTCAGCAGCAGGGTTCTCAGCGGCAGCATCCAATGCGCCATTGACCAAGCCGTTGAAGCCATATACCTGCCGACTGCCGACAAAGGGCACCAGCGTTACCTGACGCTCATCGCCTGGCTCGAACCGGACGGCTGTGCCTGCGGGAATGTCGAGCCGCTTGCCTCGCGCCTGTTCGCGATCGAAGGTGAGGGCGGTATTGACTTCAAAGAAGTGAAAGTGGGAGCCGATTTGGATGGGGCGATCACCTGTGTTGGCTACTGCTAGCTGGGTCGTGGGTCGTCCGGCGTTGAGTTCAATTTCGCCAGGTTCTACAAAAAGCTCTCCAGGAATCATGGCCACCTCTCACAGCGTTGGATTTAGGGCGTTGCATTATATATAGATTATCTACGCCCTTGCAGGAATATAGTTCATTTTTCTGCATTGCTTAATGGGGCGATCGGCGCTTGAGGCTTTGTACCCGCTAAGATGAGGCTATTCCTTTGGTGGCGTTGCAATGCACTACACAGACTTGATCACGATCGAGCCAGGTAAACGCGGCGGTAAGCCTTGCATTCGAGGAATGCGGATTACGGTCTACGATGTTTTGGAATATCTTGCCGCAGGAATGACGCATTCAGAGGTTCTTGAGGACTTTCCCTATCTCACTGAAGCTGATATTCGTGCCTGCTTGAGCTACGCAGCCGATCGAGAAAAAGCTTTGATGGTTGTAGAAGCGTGAAGTTGCTCTTTGATCACCATTTATCTCCCGCTCTCGTTAATCGCCTGCAAGATCTCTATCCCAACTCCAACCATGTTTATCGTTTGGGACTTGATCAAGTAGCAGATACCGAGATTTGGGCATATGCAAAACGGGAAGATTTTTTGATCGTCACAAAAGATGCAGATTTTAGCGATTTGGGGCTGGTGCGTGGGTTTCCTCCCAAAATTATCTGGATTCGGCGGGGCAATTGTAAAACTGCCGATATGGAGGCAATTCTATGAAAACACTACAGCGACATTAGGGAACTGAAAGAGAGTGAAAGCGTAGGTGTGCTGACTTTATTCTAGAGAGCGGTTTTGGAGGATGTTATGTAACATCAGGAGTTCTCCATTTGCTGCTCACCCTTTGCCTTCCTCAACAGGAGCGATCGGCGGATCAAACATAATTTCATAAGTTAGCGCTGGGTTCATCCGCCGCAGTACTTTTACATAGTCTTCGGCATCGTTGCGTTTGCGAAAGCGGGCAATGAGGGCGTATTGCAGCTTGGGCAAGTGCTGAATCACGCACCAGGGAGACAGGCTATCCCGATAGATCATCGGCGTGCCTCCGGGGGGATGGGCGCAAGACAAAGCTCCGCCCTTGCAGGCGACTGCATTCCTGATATCATAAAGCTACCTCCCGCTATGGGAACGCACGCGATCGCTCTCCAGTTTTCCAGGCTAAGAGGAGCGATCGCTTTTGATGTTGTTCATTTATTAAACGATGCAATTGCATCGGTGTCAATATTAAAATGGGGCTAGTCAGGTTACGGATCAAAGAACTTGCTGAGACGAAAGGCTGGACGCTCAAAGAAGTTTCAGATCGCTCTGGAGTTGCCTATAGCACTGTCAGAAGCTATGTTCGACGTGACAAAATGGCGATGATTGACTACGCCGCAGTACAAAAGATAGCTCGTGCGTTTGAGGTGGCGATCGAGGATTTGGTTGAGGTGTTGGAGGAGTAGGGGCGAGGCATTCGGCAGTGAGCGCTTACACAGCACCGAAAGGTATCTGCCGAATGCCTCGCCCTTACACTGAGATTGGCCCGTCCCCATGTGTTGGGTAGAGGGGCGATCGCCCCAAAAAATTCAGCGGTAGTGCTAAAACCATCAAGGTTAATGCTCTGAGCTTCAGCGTTGATGTTCTGTGCTAGGTTGTCCATACTCTGCGCTGAGTCGATCCAGCCAAAAGCTTCAGCGTTGATGTTCTGCGTTAGGTCGATCCAACCAAAAGCTTCAGCGTTGATGTTCTGCGCTGCGTCGAGCTAGCTAAAAGCTTCAACGCTGATGTTTTGTACTGGGTTGTCCATCCTCTGCGCTGGGACGATCCAGCCAAAAGCATCACCGCTGATGTTTTAAGGTGCATCGTTGCTGTCTTCATCTTCATCCAAGAGATCGGCTGCTTTGCCGCCCAAGAGTCCGAAGATCACGCCGATTCCCGTTTGCCAGGTGTTTGTGGTGTTTTCAAACACGCGAATCTGTTGGGGAGAAAGCGTCTTTTGCCCTGCCAGCCAGACGGAGGTTGCGCCAGAGACACAGGTGAGAGCGAGTACAGTTGAGAAGACAAGACGGAAGACGGGAGAGAGTTTGACGGGTTTCATAGTGCTGGTGAATTGATTGGCTAACGTTGATGTGTCTAGCTTCTCAAGAACGCCTCAAACCGTGGTCAATGCGATCGTTCAGCTTGTTGTCAGAGTGTCAGATCTGACAGAATTGACAGAACGGAATTGTAACTACCTATGGCAACTCGATCGCTCCAAGCCTCGACCGCAGGGATTCAGGCCATCAAAAAGGCGCTGAAGCGAAAGTCAGGTGGACAAACTTACCTTGCGGGTGCGATCGGTTGCTCTCGCCAAACAATTTGGAGCCTGCTCCAGGGAAACGCGATCGACTTTGATTTTTTTACAAAAGCCTGCGCTGAACTGGGGCTGAACTGGGAGGAGATTGCTAAGCCAGAAGCAGCAGAACCAGAGCAACCCGAAGCCGATCGCCTCACTGCTTTAGTCCAAGCTACTCGTGAGCAAGTGCGATCGTACATTCAGCAGCAATGTGGCACGATGCGGGTGTTGGACATGACGCAGCCGATCGCTCTCACAGGCGAGCAGGGCATCTACACCAGCGTCAATATTTTGGAGAAGCTGACAGGGCGGCGGCGGTTAGAGTTGCCCGACCTGCTGAAGGACTGTAATTTAGACGAATTCGAGCGCTTTGGACTGAGCCGCATCACAGAGCCGCGTGTACCGGGGCTGGAAGCAGCGCAGCGCTACTCAAAACTGATGGTGTTGGGCAAGCCCGGAGCTGGAAAGACGACGTTTTTGAAGTATCTGACGATGCAGTGCATTGCGGGAAATTTTGCGCCCGATCGCGTTCCTTTGTTCGTGACGCTAAAGAACTTTGCAGAAGCAGAGAAGCAGCCGAGCTTACTGGACTATTTGATAGGGTTGATCCCCCCAACCCCCCTTAAAAAGGGGGACTTTGAGAGCGATCGAGCTGAATCTTCGGCTCACTCTCTTGGCTTGTTTCCCCCTTTTTTAAGGGGGGCTAGGGGGGATCTAAGCTGGATTATTTCCACAGGCAAAGCGCTGATTTTACTGGATGGGTTGGACGAAGTGCGTGAAGAAGATACCAAACGCGTGCTGCGGCAGATTGAACAATTGTCTGAGCAGTTCTCTGGTAATCAGTTTGTCATCACCTGCCGGATTGCAGCCAAAGAATATAGCCTGGAGCAATTTACCGAAGTTGAGGTTGCAGACTTCAATGCCAAACAGATCAGAAGTTTTGCAACTAAATGGTTCTGTGCCAAAGGCGACCCCGATCGCGCCACGCTATTTCAGCAAAAGCTAAACGACAACCAGCCGATCGCTGAACTGGCGACCAATCCGCTGCTGCTGACGCTGCTCTGTTTAATGTTTGAAGATGTCACCGATTTTCCGGCGAATCGATCGGAACTCTATAAAGAAGGGTTAGATATTCTGCTGAAGAAGTGGGATGGCAAACGCAAAATCGAACGCGATTCAGTCTACAAAAATCTGTCGCTGAAGCGCAAAGAAGATTTGCTCAGCCAAATTGCCCTGACAACCTTTGAGAAAAAGGAATATTTCTTTAAGCAGCGCGCCCTAGAAAACCATATCGCCGATTTCATCCGCAACTTGCCCGATGCCAAGACCGACCTAGAGGCGCTGCATCTAGACAGTGAAGCGGTGTTGAAGTCGATCGAAGCCCATCACGGGCTATTGATAGAACGCGCCAAGGGTATCTATTCTTTCTCGCATTTGACCTTTCAAGAATATTTTGCAGCCCGTGAGATTGTGATGCTCTCAGATCCTGCCATCTTGCAGCGGCTAAGCCAAAATATCGCCGACAAGCGCTGGCGCGAGGTATTTTTGCTGTCTGCGGGCATGATGCGAAATGCCGATGAACTGGTGCAGTTGATGAAGCAACAGATTGATGCAATGGTGGCAAGCGATGAAAAACTTCAGAAATTTCTAAGTTGGGTACAGCAAAAATCTGATTCTGTGGGTAAGCCTTACAAACCTGCCGCCATTCGCGCCTTCTATTTCGCCCTCGCCCTCGCCCTCGCCCTCGACCTCGCCCTCGACCTCGCCCGCGCCCTCGACCTCGACCTCGCCCGCGCCCTCGCCCTCGCCCTCGACCTCGACCTCGACCTCGCCCGCGCCCTCGCCCTCGACCTCGCCCTCGCCCGCGCCCTCGCCCGCGCCCTCGCCCGCGCCCTCGACCTCGACCTCGACCTCGACCTCGCCCCAGAATTGCAGAGCAAGCTGCAAGAATTGAAAAAACAACTGCTTGCTGCTCAAGAAAGTCGCGATACTTTCAGGCAATGGTGGCAGTCGAACGGCAAAGCTTGGACAGAAAAACTCCAATCAATCATGATTGAACATCGCAACATTGGTCATGACTGGCAATTCACCGATGAACAGAAGCAGCTATTGCGGCAATACTATGATGCCAATAAACTGCTAGTCGATTGTTTGAACAGCGATTGTTACGTCAGCCGATCGGTCAGAGAAGCGATCGAGGATACGTTGCTGTTACCGATCGAGCCGGGGACAACAGAGGGGTGAAACAGAAACGGCGGCAACGCATCAACCTATGCTTGAGCCAAAATATCGCAGGGTGATTTCGCCCCATAGCGATCGCCCTGGGCAGCAGATCAGAAGCAGATTTTGCTTAATCCACGCCTTCATTAACCGGGAATCGATCGATCGCCCGAATGGCTAACTGCGCGTTGTCTTTGAGCGCTCCTGGCAGATAAGGCGCATGGGGAACCTGCGAGAGAAAGTCCACCGTTCGGCGCAAAATCCTGACAATATCTCCCTCGTCCAGGCTGGTGTTATTGCAAAGTTCAACCCAGTCAGTGCCCATAGCCCATTGCTCCACCAGAGCAACCCAGTCGGCCTCCAGCCAAACAGGTAGCGCCACCTGATAGCGACGTTGCAGCTTAAACAACTCCCGCCGCAGCCCTCGTAGCCCGCCCAAGGCTTCATCGATCGCGCCAGAAGGCTCGTAGCGTGTCCAGCTATCGGGGCGCGAAACCTCAGTCACCAGTGCGGCACAGGCAGCAGCCAAATGCTGCGGCTCCAAGTGATCTAGCTCTCCCGATGCCAGCGCCAGCCCTAGCCACAGTTCATTGTCGCCTCGGATGGCGGCTGCTACTTCGCCCAAAGAGGTGGGCTGCCACTGTTCGCCCGATCGCGACCCAATCGCTTTAGAGGGGTTGCTGTCTCCCGGCTGATCCTCAATTTCAACGGGTCTGAGGCAGCCAAAATAGCGCAAGATTTCCATTAAGTTCAAGAATTCTTGCCAGTAGCGCTGCGAGTACTGGTTTAGCTTTTCCTGGCGATCGTTCAGATCCTTTTGCAGCTTTGTAATGCGGCTATAGCGCTTGAGCAGATAGCCCGGATCGCCAAACTGTCGCAGCGGGTGAGACTGAAGCTGAGCTTCGATGCCCGCCACTCGCCCTTGCTGGGTCTGCACCTCTGGCGGCAAATCGATCTCTAGATGGTCGAGCGGCGGAATTTGCCGGACGAGTGCCCCTGTCACCTCATCGCCTTTGCGAATCGATCCAGCTCTAGGCGCGAGTTCTGCGGGTGGCACCAACTGATCAGCCTGTGCCAGTCTGGGAAACTCAGCATGCAGCCCGACTACATCGGCAACCGTCACCACATACCAGCGATTGTCTTGCCCCAGACAAACCAGGTAAGGAAACTGTCCCGAACCCGACATTTTCATCACCAGAATAGCCGGCAGAGGCGCAGCGACGGGCACATGCTTACCCTTGAGGCTAATAATAGTTCCGCCTACGGCATAGGCAATCGCGATCGCCATATTGTCCGCGCTAATTTCCATCGCCTGCTGCTGCAAAACCTTGAGCAGTCTGCGTTCTTCCTTCAGCCGTTCGTTCAGCTTTTCGTAGCTAGAGAGCAGTGCCGGATCGATCGCATCAATTTGCTGCTGCTGCTGGTTTAGCTCGGCGTGCAGTCTGGCGATCTCTTGCTGCTGCGGTCGCAGATGAATGGTAGACAAGTAATGCCCAAAGCTGCGCTCCACCAGATTTTTGGCTTCTTCTAGCGTATGGGTTTGCAGCAGGTTCAGCACCATGCCATAGCTGGGCGTAAATTGGCTGACCAGCGGATCGGCCTTGGATGTCGCCAAATAAGCCGCCTCTGATGCGCCTTCAAAAGGCGTTTGTGCCGTGACCACATAGCCAATCTTATCCATGCCGCGTCGTCCGGCTCGACCTGCCATTTGCAGAAACTCAGAGGCGGTCAGCAGCCGATGGCCGCGATCGGTGCGTTTAGACAAGCTGGAAATCATCGTGGTACGGGCGGGCATATTGATACCTGCCGCCAATGTTTCCGTGGCAAAAACGACCTTGATTAGACCCTGCTGAAACAGTTCTTCAATCAGGGTTTTCCAAGCGGGTAGCACCCCGGCATGGTGAGAGGCAACGCCACGATAGAGTGCCGCCACATGGCCGCTGCGCGCTGCTTCGGGGTTGCGCTCCAAAAAGGCATCAATTTGCTCTTTGAGAATAGCCGCTTCGCGATCGCTCACCAAAGAGAAATTGTTCATTTCCTCAACCGCCTTATCGCAGCCCCGGCGGCTAAAGATGAAATAAATGGCGGGCAGCATGTCTCGCTGCTGTAGCTGGCTCACGGCAAACCCAATATGGGGCGGCTCCTGCCTGCCCCGCTGCTTGCCCCCCTTGGGCTTGAGTCGCGGATCAATGGCTTTGCCGCTGGCGTTCAAGAGGGGAAATAGCCCCTTGGGATTGCAGAAGTGAAATTCTAAAGGCACCGGGCGAAAGTCAGAATAAATTAGCTCGGCAGAGCCATGCACTTGATTAATCCAGTCGGTGAGCTGATCGCTGTTGGCGATCGTAGCCGACAAAGCCACAAGCTGAATGCCGGGAGGCGCGTAGATAATCGACTCTTCCCAGACGGTTCCCCGTTGGCGATCGTTCATGTAGTGGCATTCGTCTAGCACCACCGCCTCTACGTCAATCATCGAGGTGCCTACCTGTCCGATGGGCGTGCCGTAGAGCATATTGCGAAAGATTTCGGTGGTCATCACCAAAATCGGCGCATCCCGATGGACTGAGATATCTCCTGTCAGTAGCCCAACCCGATCAGCCCCAAAGCGCTCACGAAAGTCCCGCAGCTTTTGGTTTGAGAGCGCCTTGAGCGGTGTGGTATACAAAACCCGCTTGCCGCGCGCCAAGGCTCGATGAATGGCATATTCACCAATTAGAGTCTTTCCAGAGCCAGTCGGGGCGCACACCACAACAGACTTATCTGCGTCTAGAGCCGCGATCGCCTCTCTCTGAAAGTCATCTAACGGAAAGGGAAATAGCGCATTGAGGTCAAGTCCAGTCAAACCAGTAGGGGGAGAAACAGTCACAAATTTAAGGATGCGATCGCGATCGTTATCACAGAGACATCGCTATTGTAACCCCGGATTTAAATTCTCCTCACGGGGTACGAGATACATGGGTTTAGAGCTTAAAGGATGTTTAAGGTTCGTTACTGACTTTCTGCTTTGTTGAGGTGGGCTTGCGGGGGGAGAGTGGGAGGGTGGGGGAGTGGGTGAGCTGACTCTGGAACGTTAGGGCTGATCGGTGTTTTGGGCGATCGCAACTGCTAGTTCGTGATATCGGCGAGGATCACCTTCGGCTAGCACTAGGCGCTCCTGCCCCTTGCGTCGGTATAGCCCTTCCAGGATGACCTGCCAATCGGTAGGAGTTAGAGGCGAAGAGGTATCTGTAACCTTTGGGGTGGCCGCACCAACCCGAAGCTGCTGTTGCGCTAGCCACACGCGGGCACGCACTGCCGCACTTGGGTCTTGAGTCGCCATTTGATCAAGCTGAGCCTGAATTTGCGATCGCCAAGCGGGATAGGTGGTTGTTACGGCAGACGCCAGTGCCTGCAAACCCACCACGGCAGCATAGCGCACTATCCATTCATCATCCTGCTGTGCCACAAATAGCAGAGCTTCTAAAACTTCTTCCTGCGCTATTTCCAGCAGTTCGGCAGGGAACCAGTGCCATTTCATCATGCCTAGCCCACGCGCTGCTGCCCGCCGGACGCTGAGGGAAAAGTCGGCAGTTGCCACTCCCAGTAAGGTTACAAGTCCTCTAGGGTCACCGATGCCTGCCAAAGCGCGAATGGCCCAGGCGCGGGCGGTGTAGTTGTGCAAATCAAGCTGTTCAATCAGAGCCGGAACGGCTGGCTCTCCTAAGTGAATTAGCCCTTCGACCGCCGCCACTGCCGCCCCCGGATTGTTATAGCTCAAGGCGGCAATTAATACGGGGATTGCCTCCGCCTCACGCGCTGCTGCCAAATTTTGTACAGCTTCTGTCAAAAGCGGAGCAGAATCTGCGGCTTCTACCGCCCGAATGAGAGAGGAAAGAGATTCAGCCATGGGAAGGAAAACGAACGATAAATCCTATTTCCATTCTGACGCTTTCTGCTACAACAATTCATCCATAATTTCCATGACTTTGAGCGCGCCGGGAGACAGATCGGGTGGCGAAGCCAGCAATAGCTGTTTCTCCAGTAAGCCTTTGAGAGAAATTAACTTCAGGCTATTTTCGGCTAGGGTTTGCGAAATGGCCTCGGCAGCAGACAGATAGCCGATCGCCCCTAAGTCTGCCAAAACGGCTCGACGTAGCTGCAAGTCATCGTGAGACAGGGCTTGAATCAAGCGATCGCCATAGGGACGCGCCATTTCAGGGTCGGATAGCTGATACATAGCTCGTGCGGCAGCGAACTGGACGCGTGGCACAAAATGATCGAGAAACGGCTGAATGTCAGGAATCGCTTCGACGGCTCCTAGCGTACCCAGTGCCTCCAGAATGGCGTCAAACGGCTGCACCAGCCGAGGCGGCTCTGAAGCAGGTTGTGTTCCCGCCACGCGATCGTGGAGTAGCTCGATTAATTGCGGAATTCCAGCCGGATCGCCCAACATCTCCAAAGACTGGGCAGCCGCTTCTCGCACATAAAAATCAGAGCAGCTCAAAGCATGAAGCAACGAGGGCACAGCACGACGATCGCCCAGTTTGCCCAACGCCCTCGCCGCATTGCGCCGCAGGGGATAGCCACCCGCATCTGTGCGATCGTCTTCATCTTCTAAAGCAGCCATCAGCACATCGATCGCTTCGGGCACATCGACCCGAAACCGTCCCAGCCACCAAGCCGCATAGACCCGCAATCCCAAATCTTCTCCTTGAAGGTTGGCGATCGCCTGTTCTACAGTCAGTTGAGTCTCGTCCTGAATTCCAGAGTCGCTATGCATAGAGCTGTGGGGTGAGAGGGACTTTCAATCAAATTCTCTAAAATCTTGTTTGCGAGGCACAGGCTCAACAAAAAAGATTCTCTATAAAAAATCATATCCATAAGCAATGCCCAGAAGGGTAAACAAATGCCAACTTCAGCTGGCGGTTGCCTACCCTTCTGGGCAAGATTAGCGATTCATGCAAACCATGAACCTGTCTGAAGCGATCGACTAGCTCAGCGCGTTGATGGCGTAGTCGATGTAGGAGTTCGCTTCAACAGCAGGGTCGCCGCTCAAACCGTGGTTAGATTTGATGTACTTCAGAGCTTCAACATACCAGCTAGGAGATAGGTCGAAGGTGCGGTTGATTTCAGCGATACCACCGATCAGGTAGTCATCCATGGGGCCTGTGCCGCCCACAACTAGGCAGTAGGTCACCATGCGCAGGTAGTAGCCGATGTCACGAGCACACTTGTCTTTGCCCACTTGGGTGGAAGCGAAGTTAGGACCCGTCATGCTGGTGGTGTACGGGAATTTTTGGTAAACAGCGTTAGCTGCACCAGAAGCCAAGGTCGAAGCCTTGGAACTCAGAGCTTTAGCAGCTTCCAAGCCAGCAGAAGCCTGACGGAAACGACCAAAAGCGGTTTGAATTTCAGTGGAGCTAAGGAAGCGACCTTGGGAATCAGCAGCCGATACTGCTTCGGTTAAAGGGGTTTTCATGTTCAGACTCTCTCCAATTGATCTTGTGTTGTGAAGTGATCTCTGGCAGGGGTTTCAACAGTCGGCAGACTGTGAAAACAGCCAACAAAAAATTAGGGGTGCGTCGCGAAACAGCTAAGGCTGTGCTTAAGCAACAGCAGAAGCAGCTTTGTCGAAGTAGCTAGCAACTTCGCCCATCAAGCTGGAGCAATCGCCACGGGTCACGCCTTCGGGGTTGCCTGCGATCGCCAGAGCTGCATCCTTCATTTTTTGAACGCCAACTGCCACAGAAGCACCGGGGGTACCCAAAGCTAGGTAGGTTTCTTTCAAACCGTTGAGGCAGCGATCGTCGAGGATGCTTGCATCTCCAGCGAAGATTGCATAGGTGATGTAGCGCAAGATGATTTCCATGTCGCGCAAGCAAGCTGCCATACGACGGCTGGTGTAAGCGTTGCCGCCGGGAGAGATGAGCTGAGGCTGTTCTGCAAACAGAGCACGAGCAGCATTTGCCACAATCGTCGATGAATTGCTGGTGATGCGGTTGACGGTATCCATGCGCTTGTTGCCTTCAGCAACCATGGCGCTCAGAGCGTCAAGTTGAGATGCGCTGAGGTACTCACCCCGTGCATCAGCCTGAGAAACCACCTTTGCAAATGCGTCCAACATAAACTAAATCTCCTAGTATGTCTAAATTGAGATGATTTCCTTTCTTCCAATGAGGAAGCTTGGAATATTTTACAATTCTTAAGCGATTTGAAGAGCCTGCCTCATCAGATGAACGGTCAACCCGCATCTGCTTTGTACAATGCTTCAACTCTTTTGTTTATACTATGTCGTTGGATCGTTATTTATTACAAATTGTCAAGGATGGTATCGTAAACCCCTAAACCGCTCAGATTTGAAGGCTATTTAATTCCGGTGTCGTTTTGGCCTATCCCGCGCTATTCAGTAGATACAGCCCACATCAGAGAGTGAAAATAGCCTCGATCGAATCTCTTGGAATCTGAAGAAAAAATGATTGCGGAAGGTAACGGAATGTTAACAATCTGAGGATATCCGCCTGAGAATTTTCCCTAAAGCCATCGTTAAGTGAGCGTTAAGTGAGCCTTAATAGCTAGCCGCAGAGGCCAGCCTTCTCTCCAAATCAAACAGAAAGCCGTGGATATACTCTTCTGTCCATTCAGTGCCGTAAAACCGGGTGAACATGCCCCTAGCTGGGTCTTTCTCGGCTCGGTAGCGAAGATAGCGAAGCTGCGCCTGCTCTATAGCGGCCAGCGCCTGAGTTTGGGTCACGGGTTCTGCCTGGTCAACAAAATTGAGGTAAGCCTGTAGATAATCTTTAAAGGCTGCAAAGACGTGAGTCTCTACTACCTCATCCTGCTGCGATCGCGTCCAGAGAAAGGCAGGTGAAAAGAAGGGGCGCGCCTCCTCTGGAAAATCGCCCCCCCAGGGCAGATGCTGCTGATGCGCCTCAAATAGGGGCAGGATGGGCTGCGTGTATTTCGCCTGATAGGCGGCATCATCCCGAAACAGCGGCTGCATATCCAGCGCAATTAAGTGTCCTCCTGGCAATGTCACCAAATCTGCGCCAAAAAAGGGCAAATCGTAGTTGAGGTGAGGAAAAATCACAAAGTTGAGCACCTGAAGCGAGCCGCCCCCCTGGACGTGAGCCGCGCGGATTTGTCGCAGCTTGGGGGTTTGGTAAGCGTAGCTAGTGGTCACAACTTCATCTTGATGCTTGCCCTTACCCACGATCGCCGATTTTGACTCAAATCCAGCCGGAATGGGGTAGGGCTGTAAGTCTGGACGCTCCTGCAAAAGGGCGATCGCGTAGTCGAGAAAGGGCTGATAGAGCGTCATGGCAATTAAATGGCAATTAAGATGAGAGGTCTAGTTAAGCTGGCTGAGTTCAAGGCGTTAAGGTTCAGATTTTTCGGGCATTGCTCAAAAACCTAAACATTTAACGCCTGGGTTAGATAACGCCTAGATTAGATGTCTAGAGGGAGGCAGTCGCTAAGGGCAAAGCATCTTCAAACAAAAATCCATGCAGGAAACGCTCCGACCATTCATGCCCAAAATAGCTGCTAAACAAGCCTGATGCTGGGTCGCGTTCGGCGCTGTATTGGTCATAATCCTTTTGGGCTTTGACGATGCGCTGAATATCTGCGGCACGGGTCAAAGGTTCGGCATCTGCCAACATTTGCCAGTAGAGATTTAAATAGTCTTTGAAGGCATCAAATACTCTCGTTTTTACCGTTTCAGCATCGGTTTTGGCGAACAGCAGGTATTTAGAGAAGTACTGATTGGCATCGTAAAACTTCATCTCTAGGTCTTGCACCAAGTCTGGATACTGCTCATGCAGGGCTTTTAACGGGTGAATGTATTTCTCAAGATAGGCTTCGTCTTGAAACAAAGGCTGAAAATCCATCACGATTAGGTTTTTGACCTGCCCAAACGATAGGAAATCAATTCCTAGCAAAGGCAAATCGTAGTGGCAGCCCGGATAAATCACACTATTAAAGATCTGGGCACTGGCTCCCGCATCAATATAGGTATACCGAATCTTCCGAAACTCCGGGCATTGATAGCACCAGCTCTGGATGGTAGCGGGATTTCTGCCGCGATCGCTCACTTGATACTCTAGCCCTGCTGGAATAGGGCGGCTCTGCAAATCAAACCGTTGAAACAGCGATTGTTCCAGATGCTCAAGGAAAGGTTTATACATGGATGAGTAAACTTGTATGCCTTAGAACCTATGAGAATAGGAGATTGCCCAACTCCCTGTCCTGAATCAATCAGACTAAGTAACGATTTTTAACGTATGTATTTGGATGCACAGGAGCGAAGGGGCAAAAGGGTAGATGGGTAGGGGAATGCGTATATCTACCCTTCACCTGACAACCCAACCCCCTAATCTATTCCAGTGTTTATCATGGATCGTATGTTTCTTTGTTGAGGCCGATGCATGAGTCAAATCCATAAGCTTGATACGGTCTACTCAGAGACACAGATCTGCTTAGAAGTTTGCCCCCCAGGAGAAACAGATCCGCCCGATCAAGCCGCTATGGAAGCCTATAAACTTCATTCCTCCGGTGATTTTCTCAGCCTGAACGAACAAAAGTTTTTCAAGATTTTTCAAGAGTCCTCTCATCTCACAGCCCTGCTGGATGCGTTTGGCACCGTTTTGGCGGGCAACCAGGCGCTGTCAAAATTTGCCAATGTGGCGATCGCGGAGCTGATCGGACAGCCGTTTTGGCAGATCTGTGACAGATCTACTCAGCCTGAAACTCAAGCCCATCTCCAGCAGGCGATCGCCCAAGCGGCAAGCGGTCAAGCCCTGTCGTGTGAAATTGAGCTAGACTCCGGCCTCATTACCCTTGACCTGTCCCTCAAACCCATCTGCAACGATGAGGGCATTGTGCTGTGGTTGCTGGCAGAGGGTCGAGATATTACCCCCCGCAAGCAGGCCGAAGCGGAAATTTGGCGGCTCAATCAAGAGCTAGAGCAACGGGTCAATCGGCGGACGGCTCAGCTGGAAGCCTCCAGAGCCGAAATTCAGCTTTACGCAGACATTGTTCAAAGCATGCAAGTGGGGGTAAATGTTTGGCGTCTGACCGATCGCAGTGATGATTATTCGCTAGAGCTAGTCACCTCTAATCCTCTAGCTGAGCAGATGTCAAACCACTCGACGGCGTCGCTAGTCGGCAAGCGGATTGCAGACTGTTTTCCTGCGGTTCCTCCAGAAGATGTCAGGCTGATTGCAAGAGTGGCGCGATCGGGCATTGCAGAAGCCAAGCCAGAAACTGAATATAGCGATGATTACAGCAGCGGCCTCTATAGCTGCAAAGTCTTCCCGCTGCCCGATCAATGTGCCGGAGTGGCATTTGAAAATATTATGGAACGCAAAAAAACCGAGCAAGCGCTATTAGAAAGTGAGCGACTCTTCGCTACTTTAGCCCAGCGCTCTCCGGTAGGCATCTTCCGCACGGACGCTACTGGAAAATGCCTCTATGTCAATCAGCGCTGGCGTGAAATTGCGGGATATTTGACAGGCGATATTGAGGGCGATACTTGGGCCAATGCGCTGCACCCTGACGATCGCGAACGGGTCATGTGGGAGTCGCAGGAGGCCATGCAGGCAAAACAGGCACTCTACACCGAATGCCGCTTTCGGCATCCCGATGGCCGAATTGCCTGGGTCATTGGTCAAGCTTTTCCGGAAACCCTGGAAGACGGCAGCGTCATCGGCTATGTGGGCACCATTACCGACATTACCGATCGCAAATGTGCTGAGCAAGCGCTCCGCGAAAGCGAAAATCGCTATGCCAATCTAGCGCGCATGTCTCCGGTGGGCATTTTCAAGACCGATCGCCAAGGGAGCTACCTCTATGCCAATGAGCGCTGGACAGAAATTGCTGGATTAACGGCTGAAGAAGCACGCGGCAGCGGCTGGCGACGATCGATTCACCCAGACGATCGGCAGTGGCTGGTCAAGGGCTGGTATGACTGCGTTATCGCTCGGTTGCCGTTTCAGGCCGAGGTGCGATTTCAGCGACCCGACGGCTGCGTGACCTGGGTGGTCTGTCAGGCTGTACCCGAAATGCTCGATAACGACGAAGTGATTGGTTACATCGGCACCATTACCGACATTACCGATCGTAAACAAGCCGAAGAAGCGCTCCGAGAGAGCGAACGCCGCTATGCTACTCTGGCGCAAACTTTGCCCGTGGGCATTTTTCGGGCTGATCTAGACGGCAAAGCCACCTACCTGAACGATCGCTGGGCAGAAATTGCAGGGCTGAGTGCAGAAGAAGGGCTGGGAGATGGCTGGCGGCAATCGATTCATCCAGACGATCGGCAGCAAATGATCGAAACTTGGCTGGCAGCCGTACAGACGCGATCGCCCTACCAAGCAGACTATCGCTACCAGCGACCCGACGGTGTGGTCACTTGGGTGGTTTGCCAAGCCTTGCCCGAAACCCTAGATAACGGCCAGATGATTGGCTACTTGGGCAGCATTACGGATATTACCGATCGCAAGCTGGCTGCAATGCATCTGCAAGAGCGGGCTGACGAACTTTCCCAGGTTAATCGGCTGTTAACCAAAACTACGACGCTGCTCGAAGAACGCAACCGCGAACTCGACCAGTTTGCCTATGTTACCTCTCATGACCTTAAGGCTCCCTTGCGGGCGATCGCCAATCTCTCAGAATGGATCGAGGAAGACCTGGGCGACAAGCTCCCCGATGACAGCCAGCGTCAGATGCAATTGCTGCGGGGTCGGGTTCACCGCATGGAGTCTTTAATTAACGGACTGCTGCAATACTCACGGGTTGGGCGTACTCAGGTTGTTGCCGAAACCTTATCGGTAAAAACTCTGCTGCATGAAGTGGTTGATTCTCTGGCACCGCCCTCAGGGTTTACCATTCATGTGGGGGATGATATGCCAACTTTAAAAACCAAGCCCCTCCTTTTGAGGCAGGTTTTTTCTAACTTAATTAGCAATGCTATTAAGCACCACCCTCGCAATGATGGGATGGTCAGGGTTTCCGTAGAAGACATCGGCTCAATGTATGAATTTACGGTGACTGATGATGGTCGCGGCATTGCTCCTGAACATCATGAGAAGATTTTTGCGATCTTCCAGACCCTAGAGTCTCGTGACACAAAGGAGAGTACAGGGATTGGATTATCGATCGTCAAGAAGATTGTGGAAACCGAAGGGGGAGTCATTCGAGTAGAGTCTAAGTTGGGTGAGGGAACCACGTTCCGATTCACTTGGCCTAAGTCTCCTAAAGTGTGACAGAGACGCTCTTGAAGCTGAACCTTTCAGTCAAAGAATTCAACAATCTAATACATATACATAATGTCTCAATAACAGAGAAGTGCAGAAAATAGGGAAGCTTAAAGGCAGCATTGCAAATTTGCTGATTCGAGAGATTTTCTCCGCCTCTCCTAGAGGTGACTTACAAGGGTTGAAGTATAAACATTAGAGGTAGGCAAGAGCGAGCTAGTTTTTCTGGCTAGCGATTGTACTAAGGATAGGCATGAAAGTATTACCTGGGAGGAAGTTAAACAATTTATGGGTTAGGCTGCCTGCCCGTCGGCGCGGCGCGGTGGTCATTGCCATTCCAGCCATTTGCATTGTGGTGACTCTGGCCAGTTGGATCTGGTCACGAGATAGCACGCTCAATGTTCAAGCGGAGGCTGACTCTACCGAAGATGTGATTCTTGAAAGCAATGCCCTGTTACTAGAGATGCTGAACGCTGAAACAGGGGCAAGGGGCTACGCTGTTGCCAAAAACGAGGTCTTCTTAGAACCCTTTGGTCGTGCTGTGAAGCAGGTGCCGATAGAACTGCAAAGACTAGACCGATTGCTAGAGGATGACTCTTCTGAGCAGAGCCAGCGATTGCAAAAGATTAGTCAGCTAGCGCAACAGCGGCTGGCTTTGCTCACAGAAATGGTAAATATGATCCGATCGCAATCTCCGGCTCAGGCAACGTCAGACTCTGCTCGCGTAAAAGAGCTGCTGTTTGAGGGCAAGGTGGCAATGGATGAGCTACGGCTTGCCATTAGCGAGTTTCAGACCCAAGAGTGGCAACTCCTCAACGCCTACACGCTGCGAAGAAATAGCGTTCAAGAAGCGACCAATACCTTGCTATGGTCTGCGGTATTGGTGAGCGTGCTGGGCACCTGGTCTGCGATGTATTTATTTGGCAACCTTGACCATGAGCTAAGTACCAGAGAGCGTCTGCTGCGGGAAAGCCGATCGATGCTTCAGGCGATCGCCAACCATGTGGTAGATGGCGTCATTATATTGGACGAGGATCGCCAAATTGAGCTGTTTAACCCAACGGCCTCCAAGATGTTTGGCTATGAGATCTTGGAAGTGAAATACAAGTCGTTGGACATGCTGTTTTCCGATCCGGTTCTTAAGACCTATGAGGAAGATCGCAAAGGCAGATTTGTGGGTAGCCAGCAGTGGAAAACAATGGGCTTGCGTAAAGTCGGGTCGCCCTTTCCAGTCGAAATTTCCATCAGTGATCTTCAGGTGGAAGATCGTCTAATTGTTATTATTCGGGATATTTCTATGGCAGAAGATGCCCAGGCAAAACTGAAGGCTCGCGCGGATGAGCTGGTGCGCCTGGCGGCCATTTTGGCTCAAACAAACTCTTCGCTAGAGGATCGCAACAAAGAACTAGAGCAGTTTGCCTATGTTGCCTCTCACGATCTTAAGGCTCCTTTGCGGGCGATCGCCAACCTTTCAGAATGGATTGAAGAAGACTTAGGGACGCAGATCCCCGAAGAAAATCGCTACCAGATGCAGCTCTTGCGGGGGCGCGTCATGCGGATGGAATCTCTGATCAACGGTCTGCTGGACTACTCTAGAGTCGGGCGCACCCAGACCCCCGTCGAGATGGTCAACGTCAACGACATGCTGGCAGATGTCTTAGATTCTCTCGATCCGCCCCAGTCTTTTACCGTCAAGATTCAGCCAGATATGCCTGTGTTCACCACAAAGCGAATCTTGCTGCGTCAGGTCTTTGCTAATTTGATCAGCAATGCTATTAAGCATCACGATCGCCCCGATGGCACGATCGCCGTCTCCTACCAAGATCAAGGCGACTTTTACGAATTTGCCGTCTGCGACGATGGCGAAGGCATTGCCCCAGAATTTCATGAGCGGATTTTTGCCATCTTTCAAACTTTGGAAGCCCGCGACAGCCGAGAAAGTACCGGAATTGGTTTATCGATCGTTAAAAAAATTGTGGAGACGGAAGGCGGCAAAATTCGAGTGGAATCTCAGGAAGGAAAAGGCTCAACTTTTTACTTCACCTGGCTCAAGGAATCTCTGCGCGTCGCTAAAAGTTTTGAAGGGCAGTGGAGCTAGGCTCTGGTTTGATTGCCGTCCATTGGGTCACGGTGGCTAGCGATCGCCAGCCCAAAAACTTGCCGACGGGTTCGGCGCGCTGGATGCCGATGCGAATAAAGCTGCCCCCCACCTTCTCATACGCGGCAAATAATTTCTGCTCTCCTTCTAGTGTCACCACATTGGCAACCAAACGCCCGCCTGGTTTGAGCGCGCTCCAGCAAACTTCTAGCAGTCCCTCTGACGTGATGCCTCCTCCGATAAAGATGGCATCGGGTGCGGGCAGATTTTGGAGAGCGGTCGGGGCGGTGCCCTGAATAATTTGCAGGGTAGGGGTGCCCAAGGCAGCGGCGTTGTCGGCAATGTACTGCGTCCTAGATTTTTCAATGGCGATCGCCCGACAGCGAGGATGGCTACGCATCCACTCAATGCCGATAGAGCCGCAGCCTGCACCCACATCCCACAGCAGTTCTCCCGGCAAAGGAGCCAGAGCAGATAGCGTCACCGCCCGAATTTCTCGTTTGGTGAGCTGCCCATCGTGATGGTAGGCGGCATCGGGTAAACCTGGCGATCGGGATAGGGACTGGGGATTGGGAATACCGCTGGAGGCAATACTAGAGGCAACACTAGAGGCAATACATTCGATCGCGAGGGTGTTGAGATCAGCAATATCTTGATCTAACTTGCCCCAGGTGGCTGCTATCCCAGAAATCTGCCTTTCATGAACGCCGCCCATGCGCTCTAATACTGTGATGCGGCTATCTCCCAAACCTTGCTGCGTCAGGATTTCGGCCACGATCGCCGGAGTCTGCCTCCCCTCACTTAAAACCAGCAGCTTGGCATTGGCGTAGAGAGAGGCGCGTAACAGATCGGGCGGACGGCTGCACAAGCTGAGGGTTTCTACCTCAGGCAGCGACCAGCCCAAGCGGGCACAGGCGAGGCTAAAGGCCGAAACAGAGGGAATGATGGTGATTTCAGCGATCGCCACCCGACGCGTGAGCAAAGCTCCAATGCCATAACACATCGGATCGCCACTGGCTAAAACGCAGATGCGCTGACCGCGCCGTCGCAGAATTTCATCCACAGAACTGCTAATAGGCGAAACCCAGCTCAGGCGAGGGCGATCGTCGGGTGGCAGCATCGCCAGATGGCGACCGCCCCCCACCAAAACCTCTGCGCCATCGACCAACGATCGAGCGATCGGGCTAAGTCCCGGCAATCCATCTTCGCCAATGCCGACGATCGACAACCATTTTTGCGTCATCTCCAAGACATCTCCAAAAACCAATAGTGTATTTTGAGGTCGGGCACAGGCCAAGCTCGTGTTATCCCAAACATCCTCAGTCAAGTGGCTATGGCTAAAAACCAATCCATAGATCCACAGGGCTTATTTTTGCCCGATCGCTAGCGAATCAGTTCCACAAAGCTAACGCTTGCAAATAAGAGGAAGAGTGCCCCGCCGATGCTGGTGAGCGTCCGTTCGGAGAGTTTGCCGCAAACATAACGACCGCACTGTACGGCGATCGCAGCACAAATAGCATGACCCAAAATAGCGCCTAGCGTCACCCCGACCGGGTTGTTCGCTGCTGCCAATGCAATAGTCGTAAACTGGGTGCGATCGCCCCACTCGGCTAAAAATGTCATGCCAAACGCCTGTGCCAGAACTGTCCACTGGGTGCGCCGTTTCGATTTGGCCTCTAGCTGATTGATTTCCGCTTCGGTCTGTTTACATTCATCCATCGGGGTGTCTTTGGGTGACATTTGGCTGGCATCGTAGAGCAGCTTTAGCCCAAACCCTAAAAACAAAAGAATTTCTGCCCAAGCAACATAATGTTCCGGCAGCAGGGAAGCCACTTGCCCCATGCCAACCGAGAGCACCGTCATGACAGCCAGGGCAGCGCTGGCTCCAGCAAAGACGACCCGACGCGAGTGACGCATGGCAAGAATGGCGGCAATAAAAAAAGTTTTGTCGCCAATCTCAGAAACTGTGGTCAGCAAAAGCGCTGCGGTAAATGCCGTTAACATCATCAAGCCTCTCAAAGAATGTAGGGATCTTGAGTGGGCTTGATGAGGAGGAAATCACACTTCACCAAGCCCACAAACCATGTGGACTCAGTGAAGGTCTCGCTTACAAAAGCTTTACTATTTAAAACTTGTCGCCCCAGCCAGGCTCATCGCCAGCATGTTGACTTAAGGCGAACTAGCAGAACTTGACTGTAAACAGACGGTTCAGCTAGCAGCTACTCCCCTTCATAGCTTGAATCTACTGGTTTTTTGCCTGACCTGTCAATGGGGAAAGAACGGATTTGTGGTGGGGAAAACTCGCCTGCCCCTGCCCACATCCCCTCACAACGGCTCAAATATCCCTAATCCTGCGGCAGCTCCAAGTGAAAGAGTTCGCCAATTTTCGTATATTCAACGGCACCGCCCAACCGCGTGATCGGCTTCATCCGCATGGTGTCTACCAACCCCATCTCGGCTCGGTAGAGATCCTCACGCACATGAAATCTCACAACTCGTCCCAGCACCATGACATTGGTTGCCCCTTCAATGGGCGTAATTTGAGTCACCTTACATTCCATCGCGATCGCAGCTTCTGCAATTCGAGGCGGACGCACATCTACCGAAGCGATCGTTTTCAGATGGGCGGTTTCAAATTCATTTACGCCATAGGGCACCTCAACGGCTGTGCGGATCATGGCATCCGCTAGGGCTTCATCGACCACATGGCAAACGAACTCATCCACCTGTTTGACGTTGCGTAGCGTATCTTTCTCTCTCGGCTCTTTGCGGCGATAGGCCACCGAAAACATCAGCGTCGGCGGAAATCCGGCTACAGCATTGAAAAACGAGTAAGGCGCAAGATTGGGCACACCCTCAGCGCTAATGGTGGAAACCCAGGCGATCGGGCGGGGAGCAACGATGCTAGTCAGCAGGCGATAAGGAGCAGGATCGGCCATCTCGGAGGGCACAAAAGAAATCACTCAAAACTCCTCGTCACTTTTTGGGTAAGTCTAGATGGGGTAAGTCTAGTTTAAGCTAGAGTCCGGCAAACCACTCATAGCCTTTATCCTCCCAGTATCCGGTCATCGGATAAAGCTGTTTCGTGAGGGTGATCTCAGTGACCCATTTGCTCTGCTTGTAGCCCAGCTTAATGGGAGATGCGAGCCGCAGCGGTGCGCCATTTTCGGGAGACAGGGGTTGACCATTCTTTTGATACACCATCAATGTTTGCGGATGCATTGAAGAAACGAGATCCCAGCTTTCGTAATAGCCATCTGCTGACTTGAAATAGACATATTTTGCCCCTGGTTTAGGCTTTGCCAGCGCGATCAGATCGCGCAATGGCACCCCTCCCCACTGGACAACGGCCGCCCATCCTTCGACACAAACATGCCGAATCACCATCGAGGTCGAGGGCATGCTTTGCAGTTCGGCTAGATTGAGCGTAAAGGAGCGCTCGACATCCCCATTGACGGACAAAAGATAAGATTGGGGATCAATCTTGGGGGTGCCCTGAAAAGAGTTGATCAACAGGGCTTCAGGTTCGATCGCGCTTAAGGGCAGATTGGGAATGAGTTTTTGAGGGTTGAGCAGCAGTTCCTCAACGCTCTGGTTTAGTGGCTCAAAGACGCTATTGACCTGATCGCTGTAAAGGCTGGTGCCACAGCCACCCAACACTAAACCCAGCCCCGAAAGTCCAGATAGCTGAAGCAGACGACGACGAGACAGCAAGCGATCGGAGATTGAAGGGGATTCCACGAAAGACCTCAACTAAAATACTGCAACAAGGGCAAAATGGGTGATGAACCATCTAAGGAATCGATCGACTAAGGGAACTTACCAAAAGATTGAATTAATCAAACGTAAACCGCCCACCCTTAGCGCCATCAACGAATGCACAAGAGAAAATAGAAGTACCGTCGGAACGCTGATAAAGTGAACCACTCGTAGCGCTTGCCAGCTACCAAATAGATCCACAATCCAGTGAAACTGAGCAGGCTTGTACATACCCAGCCCCGTGAGAACCGCCAGCAGCAAGATGGGAATTACTGCCGTGTAGAGCAGGCGATGCCAAGCATAGGCTTTACGCTTAGGGTTGCGTCCTGTTTGCAGCGCCTTCAAGTCTGATGCACTCGCAAACCGCCGCTGCCAGCGCCGAGAGATCAGAATATATAGACCGTACCACAGCAAGTTCAGCGCAAAAAACCACATAGCGGCAAAGTGCCAATGCCTGCCGCCCGCGAGCCAGCCGCCCAGCAGAAACGGTGTGGGGAACTGCCAGCCGCCTCGTCCGCCGAACACAGGATTAGCATTGTAAATTTGCAGTCCGCTTGTGATCATCAACAATAAGCTAATGATATTGACCCAGTGAAATACCTTGGCAAGGATAGTCTGATGCGGTATCGGCGGGGCTTTCGATCGCTTTGCGGGTGCAGGGGATGAAGTCATAAGATGAAAATTAGGATGAGTGAGTTATGAGGTAGAGATATTTTTAGAGGGGCAGCGGGGGAAAGAGCGGAGCCAGCCAAAGCTGAACCTTGAGATCCCAGCCGAGGAGAATCGCGATCGCTGTTCCCGCCAGCAAAAACCCACCGATCCGTTGCAACAGAGCGCTGTGAGGACGCAGACTCAACAGCCGCTGACTCACATAGCGACCCCCATAGGCGATCGCCAGCAGCGGTAGCCCTGTGCCAATGCCAAAGAAGAGCAGCAGCACAAAGGCAGATCCAGCCTGTCGCTGAACCGCCGCTAAGATAAGGATACTGCCTAGAACAGGGCCTGCGCAGGGTGTCCAGAGCAAACCTAGCTGTGTGCCCAGCCAAAACTCGCCCATTAGCCCTATAGGCTTCTTTGTTTCTTTGGCTATGGGCAGGGTAGGCACTAAGCTGAATAGGCGATAGCTCCACTGGGGAAAAATAGCCAGTAAGCCTAGCGTCAGCAGCAGGACGATCGCCCCATTTCTCAGCAGGGTTGCCAGTCCGGTTAGCCAGGTGGCGGTAATGCCTAACAAGCTCCCTATAAAAGCAAAGCCGCTGATCAGTCCTGCTACCAGCACCAGAGGAGCCAGCCTGTGAGATTGGAGCGATCGCCCCACCAACAGAGGCAGGATCGGCAGAACGCAAGGGGAACATACGGTCAACAATCCGCCTAAGAAAGCCAGTCCGGCTGATACGGGAGAGGCCGATAGCGAAGCGGCTCCCACGGGTGAGATGGCCAACGGCCAAAGTGAAAAAGTCATCATCCTGCGGCTAAGAGCTGCTGAATCAGAGTTTCGGTCTCCCCATAGGCACCTTCTCCGATATGGTCATAGCGGATCCGCCCTTGGCGATCGCTCAAAAACAGATGCGGCCAATACCGATTTTGGTAAGCGTTCCAGGTTTTGAACTCGTTATCCACAGCGTTGGGATAAGTAATCTTGGCTTGGTCTAAAGCGTTCTGAATGTTGCCAATGTCGCGTTCAAAAGGAAACTCTGGTGTATGAACCCCAACGATCGTCAATCCCTGGGAGGCATACTTTTGATGCCACTCCACTACGTAAGGCAAGGTGCGCTGACAGTTAATGCAGGAAAATGTCCAGAATTGCACCATCACCACTTTGCCTGCAAGCCCGGCGATCGTCAGAGGTTCAGAATTGAGCCATTGCTGGATGCCTTGAAACTCTGGCATCGCTTCTCTGGCGGGAGGCAAGCTGGCATCAGACAGTTGAGCCATCTCAGTCGAGAGACTGCCTGAACTGGAGGTGGATTGCTCAGCCCTGGCTACGGCTAGATGCGGCTGACGATTGAGGTAATGAATCCCGGCTGCTGCCGCTGCGCCTGCTGCCCCAAAGCTCAGATAGCTCAAAACCTTGCGTCGGTTGGGGCGATCGGAATTTGTCCAGTCGTCTCTCATAAATGTTGACCTGAATGTTGGCCTGAATGTTGGCCTTAGTGATAGTGAGGAATGGGCAATCGGCTTCTAGTCTCTTAAGGAGTAACCTCTTTGGGAGTTCAGGTTTCACCTCATGACCCATCCCATGTTTTGAGCAATGTGCAATTTAATTCTGATAACTTTGCTGAAATAATTACTTTGCTGGGGGCTGCTGCATGGCATCACCAGGACTCTGCATAGCATCGCCTTTGTTCATCGCATCGCCGCCCATTGCATCCCCTTTATTCATCGCATCACCGGGACTTTGCATGGCATCGCCTTTGTTCATTGCATCACCGGGACTCTGCATGGCATCGCCTTTGTTCATTGCATCAGCCGGACTTTGCATTGCATCAGCCGGACTTTGCATCGCATCAGGAGAGACAGATGTAGGCTGAGTCGTGCAGGCAGACAAACTGGCAATCAGGGCAAAACCAGCGACCAAACTAAACATTCTCTGAGTCATCATTTCTCTCCGAAATAGTTAGGTTAAGCAGCACAACAAATTGAGCCGCTTTTAATTAAGCAACTCGTCAGCTGTATGCGGTCTAAAAGACTATTGCTAAAACTTCAGGTATGCCTAAATGCGTTAGCAGTCAGCGACTGCACCGACAATTCACAGTATTGGCGGGCAACCTGAGAAACAGCTTAATGACGCATAAGAAAACTCAAATCATGCTGTTAATCTCAGCTTATTCAATCCTTAACTCATCCGATTCCAGAGTTCTTCTAAGATACTGGCATCTTCATCTGAGCGAGGTTTTATGAGACAGTATCCTGACGAAGCTGAGCAGTACGTTGCCCGATTCACAGCTTCTTTACTGAGGCGGCGCAGTTTCCTTAAGTGGTGCGCAGCCTTTAGTACAGGCGCTCTCATTACTCAAGTCGCTTCCTGCACACAATCTACCCCTTCTTCGGGCAGCACCTCTCCTAGCTCCAGCGCGAGCAGCCCCACCACCGGAGAACTGCCTGTGACGATTCCAATGGAGGAGCTGATTGCCAAAGCCAAAGCCGAAGGACAACTCCGCGCCTATGGTATGCCGCCCGATTGGGCCAACTGGAAAGGCTGCTTTGATGCGCTTAAGGCAAAGTATGGGACTGAAAGCATCTATGAACCCGAAGGCGGCTTGTCTTCGGCTGAGGAAGTGCAAAAGTTTTTGGCGGAAGTCAACAAGCCTGTCGGTGATATTGCCGATGTGGGCATTCTGTTTGGCCCTGAAGCAAAGGCCAAGGGCGCAACGGCAGCATATAAGGTATCGCGCTGGGCTGATATTCCAGATAACCTTAAAGATCCAGATGGGCACTGGGCCTCTAACTACGGTGGTGTCCTAGCCTTTGCTGTGAATCCTGACAAAGTTGGATCGGTACCCAAAACCTGGGCAGAACTGCTGTCGGGAAATTTCTCCAATATGGTGGCGGTTAACGGCGATCCGCGTCAGTCAAACAGCGCCTTGCTGGCGGTAATTGCGGCGGCCTACGCCAATGGCGGCAGCATTGACGATATTGAGAAAGGCGTCGATGCCTTCGCCCAACTCAAACAAAAAGGTAACTTTACCCCTGCAAAAGCAGATACAGCAGGCTTGCAATCCGGCGAGGTCGGCATTGCTATTAAACCTGATTTCTTGGGGCTGACCGATCGCGACAAGTTTGCAGGCAATCCCAAAATCGAGGTGGTGATTCCCGAAGATGGTGCGGTTGCGACCAGCTACGCCCAAATCATCAATCGCGTTGCGCCTCATCCTTATACCGCTCGTCTCTTCCAGGAATACATCTTCTCGGATGAAGGTCAGCTTGAGATGCTGAAGGGCTATGTGCGTCCGACCTTGATTGACAAACTGACCATTCCTGCTGACCTCAAGGCCAAGCTTCCCGATGCAGCGCAGTACAAAAAAGTGGTTCCGGCGATCGTCGATACCCAAAAGCTAGAAGCAGCCAAAAAAATTGTCACAGAGCAGTGGGGACCCAAGGTTCTAGGTCAGTAGGGACTGCACACAAAATAAAACCGAATAGTTTTTTGGAAGTGCCTGCGCTCCATGCAGCATGACCCAAAAACTATTCCAGGTTAAAGGAGGATTCTAAGTTTCAGAGGCTGTTTGAAAAGTCCAATTATGGGTAGCGAAACGTTTCAGATCCCCCTAAATCCCCCTTCAAAAGGGGGACTTTGAATTCATTTTCCCTTTTTAAGGGAGCAGAGGGGAGCAGCAGGTGCCTAAAGATCACAGCCGACCCCTTTCAAACATCCTCTTAGCTTTATCTAAGTAGCTGGGACTCATTGAAGAGAAACTCTATGTAGGTTGGGTGAGGCACGTAGCTTGTTTCCCGCAGGGTAACCCAGCACCTGCTATTAATTCCACCCACCTGCTTATCAATACCTTAAGTGATCTGGAGCTGGCAAAAAGATGGCAAAAAATTGTCGCAGGCTTTGGGACAACAATCCACGAAAACGAGTAGATTCGCTGTGGGTATTCTCATGACTTTAGCTATCAAACCAGCCCGATCGTTTTGGGTGCGCTATCCCTGGGTTTCTACGGCGCTGGGGCTAGCTCCTATGGCGATCGGACTCATTGCTTTTTTGGTGCTGCCGATTCTGCTGATGGTGGTTAGCTCTTTTCAGACCGAGCAGGGCTGGTCGCTGAGCAACTATTTTGATACGGTACGAGGCGAGTATCTGCGGGCGTTTGCCACGACCCTAGAGATTTCTCTGGTGACGGCGATTGTGGGTGGGGTGCTGGGCACCTTGACAGCGATCGCCCTAGCTTGGGGCACCTCTAACCTCAACAATGGCTTACTCACGCTGGCTAGTGTAGCGGCTAACTGGGGTGGCGTGCCTCTGGCGTTTGCCATGATTGCGACGGTGGGCAACTCAGGCTGGATAACGGAACTGTTGCGATCGATCGGCTTTGACCTCTACAAACAGGGGTTCACCATCTACGGCAATTTGGGGCTGATTCTCACCTATACCTACTTTCAATGGCCGCTGATGCTGTTGCTCATGCTGCCCGCTGTGCAGCGGTTTCGGCAGCAGTGGCGCGAAGCCTCTGAGAGTCTAGGGGCAACCCGCAGTCAGTTTTGGCGTTGGGTGGCGATTCCCATTTTGGCACCCTCCATGATTGGCGGTATGGCGCTGCTGTTTGCCAATGCCTTTGGTGCCCAGGCAACGGCCTTTGCCTTGGCAGGCGGCGCGCTGAATTTGATCACGATTAAGATTACATTTTTGGTCAAAGGGCAAACGGACTTTAATCCCGGTTTGGCTAATGCTCTGGCTGTTGAGATGACGGTTGTGCTGGCGATCGCTGTCATCATCTACCAGAGCACCAATCAACGTGCCCGTCGCTGGATGAAATAGCGAGGTAAAACCATGACGCTTGCGCCGCTTGCTCCCCCACAGCCTACGCAGTCTTCTGCCTCAACCGATCGCGCAGGCGTTTGGCGATGGGTGCTGATTGCGGCACTGTTGATCTATATTTTTATTCCGATTGTCGGCCTGTTGCGGTTTAGCACGCGTGCTGCTAACGGCATCAGCTTTCAGTTTTATCGCGATGCTTTTGCTGATCCTTCGTTCTATAGCTTTTTGGGCAACTCGCTGTTGGCCGCTCTGTGGACGATCGCCATTACCCTAACCTTGACCACCTTCACGCTGTATTGGGCTTACCTGAAGGCGCGTTGGCTGCTGCCCTTGCTAGAAATGCTGTCGCTGCTGCCCTTTGTGGTGCCTGCTGTGACATTAGGCATTGGTTTGATTCAAGTGTTCACGACGCCGCCTTTGGCCTTGACCGGAACGCCGCAGCTCTTGATTGGAGCCTATGTCATTGTGACGCTGCCTTTTGCCTACCGTGCAGTCGAGAATAGCCTTCAGGGCGCGAATGTATTGACTTTAACAGAAGCCGCTGAGAGTTTGGGCGCAAGCTGGTGGAGAATCTTCCTGGAGGTGATCTTGCCTTGTGTCTGGTCAGGAGTGATTAGCGGTGGACTGCTGGTATTTTCCTTTGTGTTTGGTGAGTTTACGCTGGCGCTTTTTTTGGTCGGCTCTTCTTATCAAACCTTTCCTCTCTACATTCAGCAGCTTTATTCCTATCAGCCACAATATTCAGTCGTGATGTCGTTACTTTCCTTTTTGGCTACCTGGCTGGCGGCATGGCTATTGGTCTTGCTGACTCGGAGAAAAAATTAATTCCTGTCTATTCTCTTTGATGTTTGATCTACGTTTTTAATCTTTATCTTCTATACCCATGTCATATCTAGAGTTAATTCATCTTTTTAAATCCTACGGATCGGTTACGGCGGTACAGGATGTTAACCTTCAAATTCCTGCTGGAGAATTTATTTCGTTGTTGGGGCCTTCTGGCTGTGGTAAGACGACCATTCTTCGGATGATTGCCGGATTTGAGAAAGCAACGGGTGGTTCCATTCTTCTAGAAGGCCAAGACATCACCCATATTCCGGCAAACCGTCGAGATATGGGCATGGTGTTTCAGTCCTACAGCCTCTTTCCCCATATGACGGCAGGACAAAATATCGCGTTTGGTCTGCGGGTAAAGCGTCTGTCTCACGGACAGCAGCGAATTCGGATTCATGAAATGCTGGATTTGGTGGGGCTGGCGGGCATGGGCGATCGCTATCCTCATCAAATGTCAGGCGGACAGCAGCAGCGGATTGCCCTAGCGCGCGCCTTGGCCATTTCACCTCGGCTGCTGCTGCTAGATGAGCCGCTTTCGGCGCTAGATGCCAAGGTGCGATTGCAGCTCAGAAATGAGATTCGCCGGATTCAGCAGCAGCTAGGCATTACGACGCTGTTCGTGACGCATGATCAAGAAGAGGCGCTATCCATCTCCGATCGCGTCATCGTCATGTCTCAGGGACGTATTGATCAGGCCGGTACGCCCGAAGAAATCTATCTCACGCCCAATACTGCTTTTACGGCTTCGTTTATCGGCGCAATGAATCAGATTCCAGGCATTTGGGAAGGTCATCAGGTGCGCGTTTCCACCCATCCTGATACGCATATCCCCGATGAGTTTTTGCGAACTCAGGCGATGGATCTGCCGAAGGGTGCGCATGTTTTGGTGTTGGTGCGTCCTGAAAGTATTACTGTCCTAACGCCAGGAAGTTCAATATCAGAGAATGACAATCTGCTGAGCGGATTAGTAACCAGCCGGATTTTCTTAGGTTCGGTGGTGCGGCTGTCGGTGCTGGTGGGAGAGTTTTATCTCAATGTCGATGTCCCTACAGGTCAGGCAGAGCAGTTCAGCTCAGGTCATTTGGTGCAGTTGGAATTCCCCGCCGATCAATGTCGTGTTTTAGCGATCGCTCCTCCTTCTGTACAGCCTACATCACCTCAAAAACAGGCGCGATCGGCCGTCTAGATGATGAGCTTTTTTGAACGCACCTGCCTTAAAAAACCCGCCTTAAACATTGGGAGTTTCAGCGACGCTGTAATAGGACGCTGTAATAGGACGAAGCAGAAGAGGATCGATAGCATCTTCTATCAACCCAAGAATGGGTTCTACCGCTGTAGATAGCGAGGTTGAGTAGATCGTAAAGTCCTCCTATTTTTTCTAAAAGCTGGATTGCAGGGGCGCAGAACGCCTTTGAAATCCAGCTTTTAGGGTTTTGTGGCGCGCGCCACAAAACCCTAATTCGCGATCGACTGAGATTGTCTTGAGACATAAATTCTAATCATTCACCGATGGCTTCTGTTAAGTTGGTGATACAAAAAGAGCTTATCTCTTCTCTCTTTTTGGAAGTAGCATCATGACAAGTATCGAGACTCCCTTACGCTCAGAACAGATCAACCTATTAGATCAAGTTCTGGCAGGTTCTACTGATCATATCTGCATCCTTGATCGGGCAGGACGATGTTGGTATGCCAGTCCGGCAAGTTTAGTCGCACTAGGGCTACAGGCGAGAGATGTCGTGGGAAAAACCTGGCGCGAACTTAACCGTCCGGCTGAGGCGATGGCAGGCCAGGATGCCGAACGGGAAGTGGTGTTTCAGACTGGAGTTGCCGTCAAAGGAGAAACAAGCTTTTCAACAATTCAGGGCACTAGATATTACGAATATGTCATCGCTCCAATTCTGGGAAAGGATGGAGCTACTGGTGCCGTTACCCTTACCTGCAAAGACATCACTGAACGAAAGCCGGTCGAAGAGATGTTGCAGCAGCTAAAAGGGGAATTAGAGCTGCGAGTGGCCGAAAGAACGCTGGAGTTAGTTGTTGCAAATGCATCTTTGCGATCGGAAATGGCTGAACGACTAAGAGTGGAGCAGGCATTTCAAGCCAGTACAGAGGCTTTAATCCGAAGTGAAAACCGCTATCGCTCTCTTGTAACAGCCACGACGCAAGCCGTTTGGACGGCTGATCCAGAGGGAAAAACCCGCGAAGACATTCCAGGATGGCGATCGCTCACGGGGCAGACAGAAGCAGAAGCCAGGGGTTGGGGTTGGATGGACGCGCTTCATCCAGACGATCGACAAAAGACAGCGGCAGCATGGCGCTTAGCCGTCGCCACAAAACAGCCCTACGAAATTGAGCACCGAGTTCGTATGCAGGATGGTTGTTATAGAAGCTTCATAGGGCGGGCTGCTCCCGTAATGGATAAAGCGGGTAACATCTGCGAGTGGATTGGAGCACATACCGACATTACCGAGCGCAAACATACCGAACAAAGGCTAGAGGAAGGGAAAGCCATTCTGCACTTGTTTGCCCAATATGCCCCCGCAGGCATTGCCATGTTCGACCGCGAGATGCGTTACGTGATGGTCAGCCAACGGTGGGCCGATCGCTATCACCTCGGTTCACTCGAAGCCTTAGTGGGGCGATCGCACTACGAAGTCTTCCCTGAAATTCCAGAGCGGTGGCGGCAAATTCATCAACGCTGTTTAGCAGGGGCGATCGAGACATGCGATGAAGATTTGTTTGTCAGAGGTGATGGAACACAGCAATGGTTACGGTGGGAGATTCATCCTTGGTACGCGGGAGTCAATAAAATTGGCGGAATTATTATTTTTTCGGAAGATATCACGCTGCGTAAACAGGCAGAGGCTTCCATCCTTCAGCTTAATCATGAGCTTCAGCAAAAAGTAACCGAATTGCAAACCTTGCTGGATGTGATTCCCATTGGGATTGGCATTGCCGAAGATCCAAAATGCCAAAACATTCGGGTTAATCCTGCCTTTGCTGAGGCATTGGGTATTCCACCGACGGTCAATGCCTCTCTCAGCGCCCCCGAAGCAGAACGCCCGAAGACTTTTAAGGTCTACCAGAATGGGCGAGAAATGGCACCTGAAGAATTACCTTTGCAATATGCCGCCACCCACGGCGTGGAAATTCGAGATTTAGAAGTCGAAGTCGTTTGGCAAGATGGCACCGAAGTGTCCCTGTTGGAGTATGCCGCCCCCTTATTGGATGAACAGGGGCAAATCAGGGGCAGCGTAGGTGCATTTCTGAATATTAGTGAGCGCAAACGGGCTGAAGCTGCCCTGCGCGAGAGTGAAGAGCGTTATCGCATCCTGGTTCAAAATTTCCCAAACGGGGCAATATTTCTCTTTGATCACGACCTGCGCTACGTTCTGGCAGAGGGACAGGGGTTAGCTGAAGTGGATCTGGATCGCTCTATGCTAGAGGGCAAGGCCATTGAGGATGCGTTTGATCGCGAAACCTGCCGAGTCCTTGAGCCGTATTACCGAGAAACGTTAGCAGGTAAGGCTCAGATCGTCGAAATTTCCTATGCCGATCGCTCCTATCGCAATCATTTTCTGCCGCTCTATGATGACCAGGGTTCGGTGAAATTAGGCATGCTCATGAACCAGGATGTCACGCTGCAAAAGCAAGCAGAAGAGGTCTTAAAGACCTCACGCGATGAGTTAGAACGGCAGGTGCAAGCCCGCACGACAGAGCTACAAGAAGCCTATGCCTTATTGAAAGAGCGGGAGCGAGAATTTAGAACGCTAGTCGAAAATACGCCCGATGTCATCACCCGGCACGATCGCCAATATCGCTGTGTTTACATCAATCCAGCCTGCATTCAATCTATCGGAATGCCTCCTGAGTTTTTCCTAGGTAAGCAGCCATCTGAATTGGGATACCCTGAAGACCTCGCTCGTTTTTGGGAAAATTCCCTTGAAACCGTGTTTACGAGCGGCAAAATGCAGATTGATGAATTTACGACCCTGAAGGGAGATCAACTCCGGAATCACCAGGTTTATGTTGTGCCAGAGCGAGAAGCCGACTCTACCATTACGTCTGTCATGACCATCGGGCGGGATATCACCTCCTTGAGGCAAGCTGAGGCATCCATCCGAACATTAGCCGAAGAGTTACAGCGATCGAACCACGAGCTAGAACAGTTTGCCTATATTGCTTCCCATGACTTACAAGAACCCCTGAGAGCCATTACAAGCTTTACTCAAATGCTGGCAAAACGCTATCAAGGGCAACTCGATGCTAAAGCTGATACCTATATCGAGTTCATTGTGGATGGGGCAATCCGGATGCAGCACCTGATCAGAGATTTGCTGGCCTACTCCAGAGTGGGTCGCCATGAACTCAAACGGCAACCCGTTGACTTCAATGCCGTGTTAGAAAGGGTTAAGAGAGATTTGCAGGTGGCGATCGCTGAGAGCCAAGGCGTGATCACAGCCGATGCTTTACCGACTGTTACAGCCGACTCGAACCAAATGGCCAATCTTCTGTTAAACCTGATCAGCAACTCCTTAAAATACCGTAGTGAAGCAGCTCCGCAGATTCATATCTCAGCCAAAGTCGTCACAACAGAAGTCAGCCCTGCTGCAAGTCAGAACAATTCTCAACAATTGACCACTCCCATCAGAGAATGGTTATTCTCTTTGAGGGATAATGGTATCGGTATTGAGCCTCAGTATGCCGATCGCATTTTCGGAATCTTTCAACGGCTGCACACTAGCGATGAATACTCTGGAACCGGATTAGGATTGGCAATCTGTAGGAAGATTGTTGAACGGCACGATGGACGAATTTGGATTGAGTCTGAATTTGGGCAGGGAGCAACCTTTTTCTTTACCATTCCCATTATGAGGACTCACGATGGTAACCCACGCCAAACTACTCACGATTCTCTTGGTTGAAGATTCAAGAAGCGATGCTGTCTTAATTCAAGAGACATTAAGTAGCAGTAAGCTAGTGAACGAGCTGCATCTAGTTCGGGATGGGGTAGAAGCCACTCATTTTCTCTACAAAAAAGAGCCATACACAAAGGCTCCCCGCCCTGACATCATTTTGCTTGATCTCAATCTGCCTAAGAAAAATGGTCGAGAGCTACTGGCTGAGATCAAGACACATGAAAACTTAATGACCATTCCCGTTGTTATACTGACCACATCCTCGGATGAGGCGGATGTTTTAAGAAGCTATCAACTTCACGCCAATTGCTACATCGTCAAGCCTGTCAATCTAAACCAGTTTATCGAGGTAGTCAGATCGATTGAACATTTCTGGTTTGCCCTAGTTGAGCTACCTCCAGAACAAAATTAATAATTGTAGAAAAAAAATTAATATTTTCTCAGGTTCCTATGAGAGGCATCTTTATCAGCAGGGAAATATAATACAGTTCTTGTGTGCATCATAGCGGTTCCCAGGCTGGTGAAGTACAGAAAGCTCTTGTCGAACAAGACTTTGAGCCTAAAAGTACACCTCACCTGGCCGAGAATCGCTATATATTTTTAGATAAAAATAGGCTATAGGAATATACGGAGACTAGATCTAAACTCTCAATTCAATCCTTTCTACCCTTGCAAAAAAGGGCACCCAGAGTATGAGTAACGATATCTCAGTCCTGTTAGTAGAAGACAATTTGGCGGATGTTGCGCTGTTAATGGAACTTTTGCAGGATGGTGACTCGGAACATTGGCAAGTCACCCACGCCAAGCGCCTCAGCCTTGCACTTGAGCATCTTTGCAAAACTAAATACGATGTAGTTCTCCTCGACCTTTCCTTGCCAGATTCGCAAGGGTTGGATACCGTTATTCAGGTTCAAGCGACTGTTCCTTACCTGCCGATTGTAGTCCTAACTGGGCTACTAGATAAGACGATCGCCCGGCAGGCTGTTGCCCAAGGTGCCCAAGATTACCTGGTTAAAGGACAGCTTTCCTCAGAACTGCTGCTGAAAACAGTACACTATGCGATCGATCGCACCCAGATCTTGAAACGGCTGCAAGAAAGTGAAGATCGTTTCCGAGGGGTGTTTAATCAAACTTATCAATTCATGGGTCTATTAAGCCCTGATGGTATCGTTTTAGACCTTAATCAAGCCACCCGCGAAATGAGTGGTTTTCAAGACCAAGCGATTATCAATACTCCCATTTGGGAAATACCCTGCTGGCAAACCGTTGAGATATCAAAAGCCTGGTTAAAAACAGCCGTTTTGAGAGCTTCCCAAGGAGAAACAATGCGCGCAGAACTGCAAGCTCATACATCTCAAGGAACCTTGCGATGGTTTGATGCCTCAATTAAACCTCTGAAAGACGAGCATAGTAACATCACTGTATTAATTGTAGAAGGTCGAGATATTAGCAAACTCAAACGAGCAGAGGCCGAAATTCGTCAGTCACTTGCCAAAGAACAAGAGCTAAACCAGATGAAGAATAGCTTTATCTCCATGATCTCTCATGAATTTCGCAATCCTATTTCTACCATTAGCTTTGCAACTAATCTCTTAGAGGATTGCGATTTACCTTCAGAAGAGCGAAAAAGTTTTTTTGAGCTAATTTACACGGCAATTAATGAAGTCCTGCATTTACTAGATGAAATTTTGCTGCTAGGACGGACTGAAGCAGGAAAGATTGAAATTGACTGCAAAACGATCGAATTAGAATCCTTTTGTCGTGAAATTGTAGAAATGTTTCAACTCACAACAGGAAACTCACACCCTATTTTGTTCTCTGTAAAAGGTCGCTCTACTTGGGCTAAGGTGGATACCTCGCTACTGAAGCATATTTTAGATAATCTATTGTCAAATGCCATTAAATATTCTCCGAAAGGCGGAACTATTTGCTTTACCCTTATCTGCAAGGGCAATCAAGCCAAGTTCATCGTTAAAGACCAAGGCATAGGAATTCCCAAAGCAGATCAAGCCAAACTGTTCGAGCCTTTTCATCGAGCTGCCAATGTGAATAGCATTCAAGGAACAGGTTTAGGATTAGCGATTGTTAAACGCTATGTCGATTTGCAGCAAGGGCAGATTCAAGTCGAAAGTCAGGAAGGGGTTGGCTCAACGTTTACCGTCACCCTCCTACAGGATCTATCGCAAGATCTGCTCAAGCCCCATAATCCTAGCGTTGCTAAAGAGCAGGAGGCATTCAGCCGAAATCAAACCCTCTTAGAATCTTGAGTCGTATACGGCTTGATTTACAGCAGTCAGGGTTTCTCCACAGGAGGAATGCTAGCAGCTCCCCGTTTCCCCACTAGCCGATCGCGCAGATGCTTGATGCGATCGCGCATTTTTGCCGCTTCCTCAAACTCCATCTTTTTAGCGGCTTCCTTCATTTCAGCTTCTAGTTTAACGATCAGGTCTGGAATATTTTCTAACGGCAAATCATAGGAATGCTCGT
The DNA here is from genome assembly GCA_016208305.1 of Oscillatoriophycideae cyanobacterium NC_groundwater_1537_Pr4_S-0.65um_50_18. Lineage (GTDB taxonomy): Bacteria > Cyanobacteriota > Cyanobacteriia > Elainellales > Elainellaceae > Drouetiella. The sequence continues at coordinate 227,572 of JACQYI010000009.1, forward strand.
AAGCTTCGTCTAGCTCTTGTGCCGTTAGCTTGCGAGAGACTTCTAGAAACTTGAGGATGGAATTGCTCGATCGCTTGATGATGGGCTGCGGGGTAATGCCGTGTTTCTCGTTGTACTCTAGCTGAATTTTGCGGCGACGATCGGTTTCGCTAATGGCTTTCTCCATACTCTTCGTAAGGTTGTCGCCGTAGAGAATTGCTTTCCCTTCAACGTGACGAGCAGCGCGTCCTATGGTTTGAATCAGCGATCGCTCTGCCCGCAAAAATCCTTCCTTGTCCGCATCCAAAATCGCCACCAGAGACACCTCCGGCAAGTCTAGACCTTCTCTCAATAAGTTCACGCCGATCAGCACATCAAAATCGCCGTTTCGCAAATCCTGAAGGATCTCAATCCGTTCGATCGAGTTAATTTCTGAATGCAAATAGCGAACTCGCACCGCTCTTTCCTGCAAATACTCTGTCAGGTCTTCTGCCATGCGCTTCGTCAGCGTTGTGACCAAAACCCGTTCATTCTTAACGGCACGTTCCTGAATTTCTCCAAACAGGTTGTCAATTTGTCCTTCGGTGGGTCGCACAAAGATCTCTGGGTCAACCACGCCTGTTGGACGAATCACCTGCTCGACAACTTTTCCTGTCCCTGGAATATATTTTTTAACTTCATCTTTGCCTTCTCCTTCGACATCAAACTTGCCGCCAGAGATTTCTAGCTCCCAGTTCCCTGGCGTAGCAGAGACAAAAATACACTGGTTCACTTTCTCCCAAAATTCTTCGGCTTTGAGGGGGCGGTTATCGGCAGCGCTAGGCAGTCGGAAACCATGATCAATCAGCGTCATTTTACGGGAACGATCGCCGTTGTACATGCCTCGAATCTGCGGAATGGTCACATGAGACTCGTCAATCACCAGCAGCCAGTCCTTGGGAAAATAGTCCAGCAGGCACTCTGGCGGCGTTCCAGCCACCCGTCCGGCCAGATGTCGCGCATAGTTCTCTACGCCGTTGCAGTAGCCCACTTCCCGCAGCATTTCTAAGTCATAGCGGGTGCGCTGCTCTAGTCGCTGTGCTTCCAACAGCTTGTTCTCTTTCTCTAGAAAAACGAGCTGGTCTTTTAGCTCTTGCTCAATCTCATTGCAGGCTTCTTCCAGCCGATCTTCAGGGGTAACAAAGTGACGCGCCGGATAGACGTTAAGGGCATCCATACTTTGCAGGGTTTCGCCCGTGATCGGATCGATATAGCGAATTGCCTCAATCTCATCGCCAAAGAACTCAATCCGGATCAGCCGATCCTCATAGGCAGGCCCAATCTCTAGCACATCGCCTTTAACCCGGAACCGACCGCGCCCGACATCCAGATCATTCCGCTCATACTGCACCGAAGATAGATCGCGCAACACCTGCCGCTGATCTAGCTCCATCCCAACTCGAAACGGAATCGCGGCCTTGAGATACTCCGACGGAATTCCCAAACCATAAATACAGCTAATGGACGCAACCACGATCACATCTTTGCGCTCAAACAGCGATCGCGTGGCTGAGTGCCGCAGCATGTCAATTTCTTCGTTGATCGAAGCTGTTTTGGCAATGTAGGTATCCGTGACCGGAATGTAGGCTTCTGGCTGATAGTAATCGTAATAGCTGATGAAATACTCGACGGCATTATCTGGGAAAAACTCCCGCAACTCATTGCAGAGCTGCGCAGCCAAAGTCTTGTTGTGCGCCAAAACCAGCGTGGGCTTGCCCACATTTTGAATGACGCGGGCAACGGTGTGGGTTTTGCCCGTACCCGTTGCCCCCAGCAAGGTTTGATACTCCTCGCCTGCATTTAGACCTTTCGACAAATAGGCGATCGCTTTGGGTTGATCGCCCATGGGTTCAAACGGAGCCTGGATATCGAACTCTGTCATTGTTGCGCTGCCTTAAGAGTCATCAAGCTACATCCTTACTATGATGACGGATTTATCTAAACTTGTCGGGGGCGAGCAGCACTATCCTGGCAAAACCATGAAGTAGAGCGGCTTGTAGGCTCGGATGAATTTTGTCATCACATCCCGTTCGGCCTTGGTTGGGGTGGCAAAGCAGCCAGCCGTCCCCGTATTGGCATCTTGCTTGAGTGCCGAAGGATCGTAATGAATGCCCAAGCCCGATCGCTCTGTTCTAAAGGTTGGAGTCACTGCTGACCAGGCATTGCCAAACTCGCCAGCGGCACTCTCATCGACACTTCCAGGCAAGTCAAAAGTGTAGATGCCGAAGGGGAGGGGCGTTGCCGAACCTGCCACATGCGAGGGCGTTTGCTTCCCCACCCGTCCTGAAATACCGCGCACAGTCTGAATCACCTGATTATTGGGGTCTAATAGCTCTGTTTTATAGACTCTTAGCCCACCGCCAAGGGTGTCTGGGGTGCGTGTAGCCACGACTTTTGCTTTTCCCACCGAGGCTGAATGGGGCGCGAGAAATTGGGTCGCCACCCAGCGATTAACGCCAATTTGTGACCAGCTGAGTCCGCCAGCGCTGACAGGATTGCCCGTCACATACACCAGAGTGCCATTAGGCAAAAGATCGATGGGCTGACCGTTAGCGGTAGCGCGAACCCGTAGAGGGTCGCCTTGAGTTTTGACGATCGCGATATAGTTCGGCATGGTTTTACTCCTAAAAAATGAAGGGGGATAGATTATGGAAGAGTTGGGGACTGAGCCATCTGGCGCAGCTTCAGACGGGTTGGCAAATTGGCAACGCCATTCGCAGGCGATAAGCCGTAGCTGCGTTGGAAAGTCCGCACAGCCTCGATCGTTCGGAGATCAAAAAACGGCTGATCGGCTGAAAGGGGTGGATTTAACTTCATCACAAGGTTGAGATCAGCCTGGAGAATCCGCATGGCCTTAGCCGCCATTGCTTTTGTTTGAGATCCGGCAATGCCATCCACTTCCAGCTGGAAATATGTTTGAAATGCTTTAACGGCATCGATCGTCACCCAATCGATCATTGCGCCGTCGTATTGCGTCAGGGGAAAGCTTGCCTCATCTTCGGGCGGCGAACTGAAATCGAGGCCGTTTAGAATACTTCGCAGTTGAGCGTGAGTGTAGTTGGGAGTCAGAACTGATGCTTCTGCAACCGGGTGAGCTTGGGAGATGTAGATGTGCGGTGAGGGTTGGGAGAGTTGCGGAAGGGCGAAGAGGATCAAGGGAGTTAGCATGCGATTTCAGCATCGATATGATTTTGGGTCACTGCTTTTTGCCAAAGTTTTTTTAGTTTTTTTGCCAAAGTTTTCTGCCAAAGGCATTCAGCGCCTTTGGCAAAAAAGGGCAGCTTATCTCGGCATCCGAGCCACAAGAGCCGCCAGGTAGCTCAACTGACTCCAGGTATAGATGCCAATGACACCATCTGCTGCAATCTGTTGATCTTGCTGAAAGGTTTCGATCGCAGCTTCCGTTTTGCGGCCAAAGTCACCGTCGATCGCGCCATGATAGTAGCCTTGAGGACGGAAGTTATTGATCCGCAGCAGCTCTTTACTACCAGCACTATGGCGATCGAAGTTGAGAATATACTGCACCTGTTCGACTTCTTTGCCCAGGCTGCCGTAGCGCAAGATCGGTAAACCTACAGGGCCTTTGGCTGCCAAAGCTGCCCAGGTTTTTGCTCCCACAATGCCATCTGTTTTTAAGAAAACGCGAAACTGAAATTGTTGAACTCTGGCCTGAGTTTCTGCTCCAAAAACACCGTTGACTTCGACATGCAGAGAAGGAATTTGATTTTGCAGCAAGGTTTGCAGTTCTTGGACGGCGGCACCTTGAGAACCGAGGCTCAGCGTTGGGGTATTGATTGATGTTGTTGGCATGATGCTCCTGGATAGGGAATGAATGTTGTGTGAGTAACGAATCTCGTGAGTGGATTCGCTGATATCAGGAACATCAAGCTAAATTTTTAGTTTTCCGAACGCATTGGGGTACCCCCAAGGGTACTTTCTCTGATCGGATAAATTACGATACTTGCCTCTATCGCTAGGGTCACAAGTGTTAAGGCAGGGGCAGGTTGGTAGATGCCCTCCGCGTATTTGCAAACCTGCCCTCAGAAGTCATAAGCTGTCTGCCACACGACCCGTAAAAACCAGCCGTAAATGCCTGGGATGTGCGATAGTGATGGCGATCGCTCTCTGCTTTTTGACTCAGCTGTGCAAATTCTCTTGGTGGATGATGAAGTGGCGCTAACCGAACCCCTCAGCCGTATTCTGCGGCGGCAGGGCTACGGCGTCGATGTGGCGCATGACGGGCTAGAGGGCAGTCGGCTAGCGGCACAAAAACAGTATGATCTGCTGATTCTAGACTGGATGTTGCCCGTTAAATCTGGGCTAGAGATTTGTCAAGAATTGCGATCGCAGGGAGACACCACTCCGGTTCTGTTTCTCACGGCAAAAGATACGCTAGACGATCGCGTTTCGGGATTAGATGCCGGAGCCGATGACTATCTGATCAAGCCGTTTGAGCTGCGGGAATTACTGGCGCGGGTACGGGCACTGCTGCGTCGTCCGCCCACGCTTGAAACGCCACCGCAACAGCTCCGGGTCGAAGACTTAGAGCTGAACTTAGAAAATCAGCTTGCCACTCGCCAGGGACGGGCGATCGAGCTATCAGAAAAAGAGGGGATGCTGCTGGCTTATTTCATGCAAAACCCCAATCAGCTCCTCACCCATGAGCAGATCTATGCTCAGGTGTGGGGCGAGAGTGAAAAACCGGGCAGCAATGTGCTGGCCGCCCAAGTGCGGCTCCTGCGCCGCAAGATTGAAATTGACGGCGAAACGCCTCTGATTCATACGGTTTATGGCAAAGGCTACCGATTTGGGGGATTAAGCGAATGGGATACGTAAGGTAAAGACGTCATAGGTGAATTTCTGTAGCTTCGTGAACGAGTAGACCGTAGAATCACGCGATCGCCCAATGGCTACCCCTACAGACTCCGTGCGAATACTCGTGTGTTAGGAAATAATTTTTAAGACATTATAAAGAGCCAAGGCGGTTCACCCAAATCACAGGTCTTAGCTTCACAAAGCTTCGACCTGCAATCCCTACAAAGCTCACCCAAACCGTGATCTTAGGTAGGTGAAGCGCCTTTGTAGGCATTCAAACCTTAGGTATCAACCAGGCATCAACCCATGAACTCAGATTTTGCCGACTTAGAAACGCTGGCGTGGCAAACAATCCACTTTACCCACCTCATTTCTACACCCGAAGCTGCCCAAGCAGCCTTAGCAGAAGTGGCACTCCAGTATAAAAATGCACCCTTGGCTGAAGTTTTTGATCTGTTGGAAAGTGCTTTGGAAACCTATGCTGCTACGCCGACCCTGACAGACCGCCTACGGGAGAGCGCTTGCCGAGAAATTGAGTTCTTCTTTTTGCTGCTTCAGGAGAAATTGGATGCTTTGTTGCCATCGACCAACTCAGAGTGGGTTCACCCAGAGATGCAGTTTCAGGAGATCGCAAACGGCGTTTAAGGCTACGCCTATAGAAAAATTATTTACCGATGCAAAATCGACTAAAGATTTGATTCAGCACAGACTCAGTAATTTCCTCGCCCGTGATTTCTCCTAAAGCCTGGATGGCAGCACGGAGGTCGATCGTCCAAAAATCGAGGGGGAGCTGCTGAGCGATCGTCTGCTGCACCTGAGCCAGAGCCATCTGGGTGCGGGTCAAGGCCGCCGACTGCCGCTGGTTAATCGCCAGATCTAAATTGGCAGCCTGCAAAAGGCCAGCGGTTGCTAAAATCGCCTGCTCCAGATCTTCAATGCCGCGATCTTGTGCCGCCGCAGTTTTAACCATTTGCTTAATTTCTAGAGATGCGATCGCCTCAAGCTTTGACGGCAGCGCCTGGGCGGCAACCAAATCAATCTTGTTGATCACCAAAATCAGCGGCCGATGCCTAACCTGCTGATAAATTTCCTGATCGGCAGCCGTCCAGCCTGCCTGAGCATCGATCGTGAGCAGCACCAGATCGGCGGATTCTACGGCACTGCGCGATCGCGCTACACCCATTTTTTCCACCTGATCGGTTGTCTCTCGAATGCCTGCCGTATCCAGCACTTTTACAGGAATGCCACCCACCACAAGCTGCGATTCCACAACATCGCGCGTCGTGCCCGGTAAATCGGTGACAATGGCGCGATCGCTGCGGCTCCAGGCATTCAGCAAACTCGACTTACCCACATTAGGACGACCGACGATCGCCACTTTGAGTCCCGATCGCAATAGCTCGCCGCGGTCGGCAGTCGCCAAGACTTGCTCTACGGCGACCAAAACCTGCTCAAGCTGAACTTTCACCCAGGACTCGTCCAAAGGCGGCAAATCGTCCTCAAAGTCAATCCGAGCTTCTACCTCGGCCAAAATTTCCAAACAGGTCGATCGCAATTGCCGAATCGGCTGGGATAGCTTGCCCTGGATGCCTGCTAGCGCTGTTTGCGCCGCCTGAGGCGACTGTGCCCCCACCAGATCGGCGATGCTCTCGGCTTGGGTCAAGTCCAACCTGCCATTGAGGAAAGCACGCAGGGTAAATTCTCCGGGTTCAGCTAGCCTTGCCCCCTGCTCTAGGCAAAGCTGCAACACCTGCTGCACTGCAATGATGCCGCCGTGACAGTGAAACTCCACCACATCTTCTCGGGTATACGATCGCGGCGCTAGCATCAGCAGCAACAGGGCTTCATCGACCATTTGCCCCGTATCGGGGCGGCGAATCTGGCCATAGAGAATGCGATGGCTCTCCCAAACCTGCCGTCCAGCAGACTGGAAGAGCATTTGGGCGATCGCCATTGCCTCGGCTCCTGAAACCCGGACAATGCCGACGCTCCCCTGCTGAGGAACAATGGCGGTGGCAATAGCGGCGATCGTGTCAGTTTTCATAGCCTTATTCTTCAGCGATTTCACCCATTTCGGCAAATATAGACACAATAGATTGTGTAAAGCAGAGGATGTGAGACTTACAGACGTTAACTTTAGTCCTTATCCACAATAATTTGTAAGAGGATGGGTCAACAGTGAGTCATGATTCAGATCCCTGTGATACAATTCCGGCAAACAATTTGAGGAATTCGGTTCATGAATAAAGGTGAACTGGTAGACAAAATTGCAGAAAACGCAGATGTTACCAAAAAGCAGGCAGATGCCATTTTGACTGCCATTCTAGATTCTGTTATGGAAGCAGTCGCTACTGAAGACAAAGTGACGCTTGTTGGGTTTGGTTCTTTTGAGTCTCGCAAGCGTCAGGCAAAAGAAGGGCGCAATCCTCGAACGGGAGAAACTATGACCATTCCCGAAACCACTGTGCCCGTATTTTCGGCAGGTAAACTCTTTAAGGAGAAGGTGTCTGAGTCGTAAAGCTCAAGCTTAGGATCAGAGATTTGAATCTCACAATTGGCTAATTTCTCTCTCGCGAGAGGCTGCTTTAGGTAGGCATGTTTAATGGGGATTTCTAAATTCCGCATTCACTAGATCCGTTGCGTGAATGCCTCTTTGAAGGTACGAATGGTGTACGGCTGCTATGCAACCCTTCACGCAAGAACATTACTTTTCGTTAAGTAGCTGGGTGGAATGAACTGTAGGATAGGTTGGCGATCGCGTGACCTATGCGGGTGTTGGGTTTTGTGCCTTAACCTAACCTAAATAGATGTTCTATTGAATGATGCCCAGCTACTTAACTTTTAAACAGATAAAAATTTTAGTGGTCTGGGTAAAGCTCACACCACTAAAATTTCTAAAGATCACAATTTAAAGATCACAAACTTAACAAAGCCAACTAATTTTTTGACCCAAGAAGCTGTGCCTCCTGGGTCAAAAAGTGTTTTAAGCTAACCTACTCTTGATCTTGAGCAAATAGATAGAGTTGCTTTACAAGCACGACGGCTTTTCTACTTTGTAAAAGCTGCTCTCTTTTCCTCTCTCAAAGATCATTACAGGCTAGAAGTTTTGCCTGTCTCTGCCTGAGTGGGAATGGGTTTGATATTGGTATGTCCCATTGTATTTGCAATTTCTCGCAGTAGAGAGATTTGCTCCTGAAACTCCAATTTCTCGATCTGAGAAAGGGCAGTGGCGATCGTCTTTTCAGGCTGATAATTTCCTGGCATATCAATCACGGTTTTACCCATACCCTGCGCCCAGGCATACCAAACGACTAGCTGATTATTCGGCGCTAAAGCCCCATAGGCTTGAGAATATTCAGTATCCTTGCTGTCTACAACTTCGCGCATAATGGCGAGCTGATTTTCACCCGACAGCTCAAAAAAGTTTCCCAACAATAGCGGTGCAAGTTCAGGATCGGCAGCGGCAGGTGCAGCGGGAGTCACTGACTGACCCATTTTCTCATATACGTAGTAAAGAAAAGCCAATTTCGCATCAGTGTCTAAAGCTGAATAGGACTCAAAAACACTCTGAGTCTCTTCCGAAAAAATTTGGGAGTCATTATCTAGCGGCATATTTTCTTCCAGCAACTTTAGATGTTTCGCCTCTATTGTTTGGCTTGTTTGAGGTAACGCAATCACCCCAGCGAAGGAGAGGCTGAATCTGCCTCAAGGGGGGCAAAGCTCGAAGGCTATCTCTGTAGGATTGAAACGTGCGAGAAAACAAAAGCAATAGGAAAACCATGACAAATTTAGACTCAGCAGCTAGTTTTGATGCCGAACAACTAAAGGAAGATATTGGTAAGGGCGAAACGAAGAAGCCAAAAGTGAATTTGGAAGCAGATTATGAGCTTGCACAAGAGTTTTCAGTTTCTGAAGTAGATAAAACTGGGGCAGGTGTAGAGGCCGCGAAAGCCGCTACTGAAAGCAAATTTGAGCTAAACCAGCCTCAATCGGCAAAGCCTCAGTCTGCCGAATCGACAGGTAACCCAGAAGATTTTCTAGAGATGGCAAAAGACGTTAAGCCTGCCCAATAAGCAAGCCTGGTAGGTGATTCTGGTAGACAATTCTGGTAAGTGATCCTGGTAAACAATCCTGCTTAAGAGGATGTTTGAAAAGTCCAACTATGGGTAGCAAAACGTTTCAGATCCCCCTAAATCCCCGCGCTATCGCGCCGCTGCGCTAGAAAAAAGGGAGACTTTGAATTCATTTCCCCCTTTTTCTAGACGCGAAGCGGCTTCCCGCAGGGTAGGGGGCAGGGGGGATTAACAGGAGCCTGAAATCACAGCCGACCACTTTTCAAACATCCTCTAAGATCGTGGATAAACTTACTCAAGGTAATTTTTGCCCAAGCAGGCTTAATCTGCTTGGGCAAAGTTTTTTGGAGTCTTATTAAATTTGTGATTCTCATCAAACGGGCTGAGAGGACGGTTGGCAAGTATCCAAGAGCTGAGGTCTGCTGCACGCTCTCAAAAAAGTTCTGGGGTTCAATCATGTAAGGGGTCTGGGTGAGAGAAGGGACAGATCAAATAGATTCATCAAGACATTAGCTCTGCTCGAAAGGTAGCGCTAATGTTTTAATGAATCTGTCGTATGCGTCGCTACCATGAATCCTCCTTCAGCGCCTTCTTCGCCTGCTCCACCGATGAATCTCAGCACCAAGCTTGCCTATGGCTCTGGAGATTTGGGACCTGCAATCACGGCCAATGTTTTAGCCTTTTTTCTCCTTTTCTTCTTTACGAGCGTAGCAGGGCTAAATGCGGGGCTGGCGGGCAGTATTTTGCTTATTGGCAAAGTTTGGGATGCTGTGAACGATCCGATCGTAGGGATGTGGAGCGATCGCACTCACTCAGCCAAATGGGGCAGGCGCTATCCCTGGATGCTGTGGGGAGCCATACCCTTTGGCCTCACCTACTTTCTTCAGTGGATTGTGCCCAACTTTGGCGGCAACCCAGCTGGCCATCAATGGGGGCTGTTTTGGTACTACGTCATCGTTGGCGTTTTGTTCAACACCTTCTACACAATGGTTAACCTGCCCTACACGGCCTTAACCCCAGAATTAACCCAAGACTACAACGAGCGCACCAGCCTCAACAGCTTCCGGTTTGCTTTCTCGATCGGTGGCAGCATTTTTTCGCTGATTCTGGCGCAAATCATCTTTAAGACCGTATCTGACCCCAAACAGCAATATCTCTGGCTAGGGGCGATTTGTGCCATACTTTCGACCCTACCGCTCTACTGGTGCGTCTTTGGGACGCACGCCCGTAGCCGCTTCATGGCCGATCGCATCTCTACGCCTGTAGACAACTCTGAGTCGCTACCTTATCGAGAGCAGATGCGGATTGCCTTTAGCAATCGTCCTTTCCTGTTTGTGATCGGCATTTACCTTTGCTCTTGGCTGGGGGTTCAAATTACGGCAGCTATCTTGCCCTACTTTGTAGTGAATTGGTTAGGGCTGTCTTCTAGCACCTTTACGCTAGTGGCGCTGGCGGTTCAGGGTACTGCCTTGCTGATGCTATTTGTTTGGAGCGCCATCAGCGCCAAACTGGGCAAAAAAGCCGTGTACTTTATGGGCATGGGACTGTGGATTGTGGCTCAGGCAGGCTTATTTTTTCTGAAGCCGGATCAGTCAGCGCTGATGTATCCGCTAGCGGTGATGGCAGGTGTGGGAGTGTCTACGGCCTATCTGATTCCCTGGTCTATGATTCCTGACGTGATCGAGCTAGATGAGTTGAATACAGGACAGCGCCGCGAAGGGGTTTTCTATGGCTTTATGGTGCTGCTGCAAAAGATTGGGTTGGCGATCGGTCTTTTTGTCATTGGTCAGGCGTTAAACGTTGCTGGATTTGTGGAAAGTAGCGCCAGCCAGCCTAACCCGGTTCAGCCCGAAAGCGCAATGCTGGCAATTCGTCTGGCGATCGGGCCTTTGCCTACGCTCGCACTCGTTTGTGGTCTGATTTTGGCCTACTTTTATCCGATCACGCGCGAAGTTCATGCCGAGATTTTGCTAAAGCTGAGTGAGCGCAAGCGGCAGATGGCAGATGAAGCCTAAGGAGTGATGCCCTGCTGTGCCCCAATCGAGATAAAATGGCTGAGAACGTTTGCTCCCTACCATGTTGCTCACCAGTTACTCAGGATGGGAGGAGACGGAGGTTGCGCGTTCTCAATGAGGTTTTATGAAAAGGTTTTTGTCGCGTTTTTTGGCTCTGGCTCTGGTCTTGGTTGTAGGTTTGATGGGCTGTTCTAACGTATCGCCAACTGGATTGACAGGCGACTACCGCCAAGACACTTTAGGGTTAATTCAAACCCTGAAAACCTCTCTGGCGCTGCCCAATGATGCACCCGAAAGAAGCGCAGCTCAAGAACAAGCCAAGAGTCAGATCAATGATTTCTTTTCTCGCTATCGCAAGGATGGCGGTCTAAGCAAGCTCAATTCTTTTACGACCATGCGTACTGCCCTGAACTCTCTAGCAGGTCACTATAGCTCTTACCCCAATCGTCCTGTGCCCGAAAAGCTGAAGAAGCGTCTGGATCAGGAATTCACACAGGTTGAGACGGCTCTGCGTCGCGAGTCCTAATTACCGCGCGTTTTCATTTCGAGGTTTCATGCATTTTCAATGGAGCGATCGCCAAATTGACCGAGCTTGGGTTTTGGGCTTGGGCGGGGTGGCACTCGCTCTTTTTATGCTCAACCTGGGCGGATTGGCGCTGCGAGACTGGGATGAGGGGCTGGTGGCCCAAGTTGCCCGCGAGATGGCGCAATCTGCCGATGGGCAAGGCTGGCTCTTCCCCATGCTTTGGGGTGAACCATATCTAAACAAGCCGCCCTTGGTGCATGGGCTGATGGCGATCGTTTACAGGCTGCTGGGCATCAGCGAATGGACTACCCGCTTGCCGGGGGCGCTGCTGACGGCAGCATCGGTGCCGCTGCTGTACGGCATAGGGCGAGAAATTTTTCATCGCCGCTCTACAGCCGTCTTTGCCGCCTTAATTTACCTGACCTCGCTACCTGTTGTGCGTAATGGGCGGCTGGCTATGCTGGATGGAGCCACCCTCTGCTTTCTGCTGCTGCTGCTGCTAGGAACGCTGCGATCGCGGCGAGACAGACGCTATACGCTGCTCATGGGGGTAAGCCTGGGGCTAATTTGCCTGACCAAAGGCGTGATGATGGGGGTGTTGCTGGGGGCGATCGCGCTGCTGTTTCTCGCCTGGGACACGCCTCGCCTACTTAAGTCTCCTTTTCTTTGGCTAGCGCTACTGCTGGGCAATCTTCCGGTGGCGCTGTGGTATGGGGCGCAGTGGCTGCACTATGGACAGGCTTTTTGGGGCAACAATCTCGTCAACCAGTCGTTGCAGCGTATCTGGACAGATGTAGAGCAGAATGGCGGTGCGCCTTGGTATTACCTGCTAGAAATTTTGAAGTATGATGCCCCCTGGATTTTGTTTTTGCCGCTGGGATGTAAATTGGCCTGGGAGAACCGCAGCTTAAGCTGGGCTAAGCTGGCGATCGTCTGGGGGAGCCTCTATTTGCTTCCGGTTTCGCTGATGGCAACCAAGCTGCCTTGGTATGTGCTGCCGAGCTATCCGGCGTTGGCACTGCTTCAAGGAGCCGCTGTTTCGGAGCTATGGCAGCAGGGCAAACACATGGGCGTTAAGCAATTTCCGGCACCGTTTTACAGCCGCATTTGGGTAGGGCTGTTTTCGCTCCTGGCGATCGTGGGCTGGGTAGGAATGGTGTATTTTGGTGCTGTGGCGCAAACGGACGTGCAGATTGTGTTTGGAGCGATCGCGCTAACGATGACGGGTGTAGCCTTCTTACTAGCTCAGCAAGACGCGCAGTTTTTGCCTGTGCTGATCTGGGGTTGCTATGTGTCGCTGCTGCTGTTTGTGGCGTCGGGGCATTGGGTATGGGAGCTGGCAGAAGCCTATCCGGTGAAGCCTGTGGCCGCTTTGGTGCGGCAGGTGCCTGCGGGTGAGAAAGTGTATACGTCCTATCCTGACAATCGACCTTCTTTGAACTTTTATAGCGATCGGCCTATTTTTCCGGCTGATGAAAAGCGGCTCAAGCGGGTGTGGCGACGCGAACCTGCGCCTTATCTCCTGTTGGATGAATCGGCATTGACGCAGCTGAAATTAAAATCCGTTAAGCCTTTGGGTAAAGCAGCAGGTTGGACTCTCATCACGAAGCGATCGTCAAAGATAAAATAAGGGCATCTCTTTTTAAGACTAGATCGGCTGCACTTCGGAGGTTGGGTTGTGACGGAACCACAGTTTCTCCGCCTAGATGGATTTACCAAAGCAGACCGTATTCAGATGACTGATCGGGTGAGTGAAGCGATTAACCAAGCAGGGGCATGGATAACTGATTTTCACCTGTACTCGAATCTGCTGATCTGCATCAATTTTCAGGTGGCGATCGCTGATGTGGGCAGGCTGGCCATAACGCTGCCAGAGACAGGTTTGCATTTGAGCCAAGAGAGCCTGAAGCAGCTCACATCGGTGAGGGACTCGACGCTAAACGAGAAAGAGCTAGGGGGAACCTTGCAAATTACTTTTGTACACCACGAACCTGACCTGCTCCGAGATGTTCCGGCTGTTCCAGGCTAAGAAATAGAGCAAACGCAGCATCTACCTGAAGGGTTAGCTGCGTGGATGATGAATGACGTTGAAGTTCTCGTCATCTGAGGGGGGCTGAAAATACTGCGTAATGGCATCAAATTCGGCATCGCTGGTGAAGGCTGCGTCTTTAGCCAGTGCCTTACTCCGCTCGCGCAATTGTTGTTTGCATAACTCGTCGGTGACATCGACATAGTGCAGCTCATGATCAACGTTTGCGCGTTCAAAGAGTTCTCGAAACCAGGCACGCTGATTTCTGGTATTGCCAGGAAAGTCGAGTACAACAACGATGCCTTTTGAGAGCAGTAAACCTATGTGTGCTGTAAGGGCATCTTTTAATCTGGATGAGTAGGTGACAAAGCTGGGAATGTCTACGATTTCATTTGGAAATAATGCGCTCAAGAACTCGTCTTGCACGATCAAAATCGCGTTCTCTCGCTGCGCTATTTCTCTTGCCAAGGTTGACTTTCCGGCTGCCATTTTTCCGCAAAAGAAAAAAAGCTTTCCTCGCTGTTTCATATCTTGCTGTTGCATATTCTCTAGCCCTTAGCTTAACGTTCACCCGCTGGCGATCGCTTCCTTCGGTCGGTATGTAGCGGTTTTGTTAGCGGTTTCTCACACGGATGGCTTCCACTTGCTCAACCTTTGCTCATCAACATGGCAGCGGCTTAGTCTGTAGTATTAATAGATTGTCCCTGTATGGATCCCTTAAGGATTCTCTTTAAACGACGAATTAAATGGCTTAATCTTTCCAATGCTCTAGAAAATCTTGTGTTCACTCCCCAGCGAGGGTAACTCAATAAGGAATATGTAAAATTCATATTTTGACCATAGGCAGAAAACATTTCTACCTGAATCCGAGCTTTCGAGGCGATACATTTTTCAATTTCATAAAGCAGATAATTATCTGTGAGATAAAGCGCTTCAAGCGCTTGAAAATCACGAAAAGTATACACTTTATACCAAGTTTTTAACGGATCAAAAAAACCAGGTTTACCTTCATCGGTCATCACATAAAGCGTGCGACCCTGCCCAACCCATTGAGCAATTCGTTTGCGAATTCCTTTTGGTGATGTGTACTGCTCATATCCTGGGAACCGCCACCATTCTCGTTTGGCTTGCTCCAACAAATCACCTCGCCTCACATGTACGGTATCAAAGTCTTCTCCCAAAGCTTTGACGATTTCCTCGGCTTGATGCCGTATGCTTTGACTGGGTGCGATTAAACTTCGTATCTTACAAGCAATCTTTTCTACCTCTGGCTCTGACTTCATGGGTGCTGAAAAGATGGCATCAGGGTTGGTAAATTCACGAATGATCAGAGGCGTAGATTTTCTCTGGAGTTGTTGAGGCGGAGTTTTTTCATCGACTAACTCATGTTCTGGAAGCTGAAGTTGTTCAAACTCTTCCTTCGTGATAAAACAAGCTTCTGACTGAAACACTGAAAGGTCGAAGTAGGTAGACAAAGGAACTCTCATTGCCCTACCCCCATTGTGATGACTAGCTAACGTTAAATCAGGCAGTACAGCAACTCGCTGGAGAAAGGCGGCCTCGGCTAAAAGCACAGATAAGTTGTAAAGTTGGTGACTAATTCCCGTCCAAGCTTCTCGTTTGTACTGCAAATAATGTGCTTGCTGGGGAACTTCCATAGTGTCTTGACTGCCTGATTGATTGACTAAACAGCGTTAGAGGGAGATTCAGCGCCTAGTAGAAGGGCGTTTTGCGTTTACCGTAAAAGTTAACACACTCGACAAGTAACCCATGAGAACCTCCCGCTTATATCATCGACTGCAAAAGCTATGGGGTCAATTTATCCTTCTGGGCAGGCCAACATCAGTTTTAAATCCTATTCTCCCAGGGTTCTGTTGTTAACTATTTGATGATAAGGGCAGCTAACGCTCCCGGTCAGCAGCAGTAAAAACTTGGAACACTCTATTAGCGCTGCGTGAAAGTCCGCTGCACTAAGCTCGTTAGCTGGCTGAGATTAACCTTGCTCAGACTCCACTATTTTCTCTTGTCGTATCGAGTTTATAGATTGCAGATCATCTCGACTTAGTACGACTTCAATCTGGCAGCACATTTGCGGAAGTTTAGGCAAGTTTCTATACTTTCCCCAAAATTCTGCAAGATGTACGAAATTACAGTAAGTAGTTGGGCTATCAAACTTATACTGTACATATTGAATATACTTCTTAAGAAGCTCGTAGTAATTAATTACTATGAGAAATAGGTATTCTCTAAGATATTCTTCATCAACAACATCAGATTTAACATCTTGACTCATATGCTCAAAAAAAGCGAGGACTTTATTGACACTTTTTCTTTCGTTAGTATTCCGCTGTAATCGTAACAAAATTTTGGTCTGAACTTCGTCTAGAAAAATCTTATTGCCATCTTTCTTTAAATCTAGAATTGTATATTCATAACTGCGTTCAGAATCTTTACATATTTTATCCCTCAATTTCCTATCGTATTCTTCTTCTTTAATATTCCTGAGAATATCAACCTCTTTTGATAGTTCATTTTTATACCATACTTCTATATAATGAGAAGCTTTATCTCTCTTGGAATGATCGTAATTTACATGGATATTATAGGCGGTAAATATTAAACTCAAGATTGTCCCAACTGATGTAGTGGCATCAAATACATCTTTAGGTTTGGAATCTTTAATTACTTTGGGATATATGAACATCGTCAGAAAGACGAAAAATCCAATAAATAATAGTTGGGGCGCAAAATCTACATGACCCAAACGATGAAGTCTTTGTCCAAGTTCACTCAATGAAAATTTGTTGCTCCCTAACGAGCACATGGGAAGCTTTACGAGGTTAGATGAATATCCATACTCTTTATGATTGGAAATTTTCTGAGTCATGATTTTTTATTCCTTCCAACAATTCTATCGAACTTGATGTTAAACCCTGACAGATAATTTAGAAGCTTCGCCTTAGACCAGATGCGAAACAGCTAATGCTTTAGTTCGGCGGCAGTATATAATCTTGCGTATCTTCACCAAAAATCTCTGTAGCCGCCGCTGCAACGATTTTTAAGATGACAACTGTTCAACATTCCCCCAACGCCTTGTACATAATACGCGGTACTACCAGCGCTTCTCTTAACTAATTAGGAGATTAGAAGAGAAATTTGAGGAATTTATGAGGACAGGAAAATTTAATAATTGATAAGCCTATTTCTCATCTTAGAGTAGCGATGGAGCAATTTTTTTAAGGCTTAAACTTAGATGTCTAGTAGGCTGAACATAAGTTTGAATACCATCACAGTGGTAGGAGTAGAATAGGGGGATGGAGTTTTGAATGATACCTCTATTTCTGCTCTGAAGTAATGGCTCAATGAGCTTGCCCTTATCGATAACTTAGTTGTCCAACTAAACATTCAACGCCATATTTCTGCGACCTCAATCGCCTCGCCTACCCGATCGCCCCACATCCCAAAATACAGATGAACTTGTGTAAGAAATGGCTTGACGATCGCCCCCTTCTCCATCTATTGTTATCCGCTAAGGTTGCTTTTTCGTGTTCTGCGCCAGCAGCCTTAAGCCACCCAAAAACCTCTGGCGAGGTATGAAGTAGGGTAGGATCTACGACATACCTCTAACCTTACAGACCGAACGACCCAGTCCGTAGGGCTTAAGTTAGTTTAGCTTTCTAGCTACACTCCTTGGCGCTACTTGTTCAATCGATCGTGAGTAGCCATGTTTTTGGGGTTCCTTCTCAGCTTGCATTTACCGCAAGCGAGAACTCAACGAGTGAACCCAACCCAAACAACAAGGAGAATAGAATGATGACCGGAGAATTCAATTTCTTCAACCATCCCGCATTGCAGTCGGGGGATGAATCCAACCCAGAGCGAGAGGTGATTCGCGTGATTGTTTTTGCCTCTCGTGATGCGGTAAGAGCCACGATTCACGAATCGCATGTGCGAGGATTTCGGACGATTGACACCTGGAGTCCGCTGTTGCCCACCCCTGATCCGCAAAAGGTGATGGCCATCAGCACCCACTATCGCCCCACCAACGGCTAGGTCATGGGTAAGGATGAAGTGCGGAACCTAGATAGGCAACAGGTTTCACCTTATCCCTTCTCTGGCAAGATCCTGAATCGCGCCAGAACTGCGAGATGCGAGCCAGATGTTTGTCTTGCCTGAACCTTGCAAGGCGGATCAGCATTTGGCTCATGTCCAAAACAGGGGTGCCCCTCTTTGGGTTGAACTGCCCCCAGAGCAGAAATCTCACCCTAAGCTAGAGGCAACACCCTTGGAAGCTTTAGGGTATATGTTCTATGTTCTGCGCTCATCACGCTGCCCTCTATGGGTCTAAACTTCTATGAAAACGACCTGGACAACAGCCATCGCGATCGCTCTACTCAGCTCGGTTGCCCTGATGAGCTGCGGCGACCTTCAGAGCGCTATTCCCACGCCCGCTGCAACGCCAGAGACTATTGCCCCTAGCCTTTCCTCCACTCCGGCAAGTCCTATGCCAACAACTCGCGCTGCCGCTGAAGTGGAACGATCGGAACTGGAGCGATCGCCAGAGGAGCTATGGGCGTTACTTCAGCAAGCAGACGAGCGAAGGTTTGCCCTGCTGATTCGTCATGCAACCGCTCCCGGCACTGGAGATCCGCCTAACTTTAAGCTAGAGGACTGCTCAACGCAGCGCAATCTCTCAGAAGAAGGCAGGCAACAGGCCATTCGCATCGGAGAAGCCTTTCGCAGCCGCAATATTTCCGTCCGCCGAGTGCTGTCGAGCCAGTGGTGCCGCTGCTTAGAAACTGCTGAACGGATGAACCTGGGCAAGGTAGAACCCTTTCCGCCATTGAATTCTTTCTTTGGCGATCGCAGCAAAACGGATGAACAGACGGCTCAAGTTCAGCAATTCCTGCTAGAACAGACGGTGCCAGGTGTGGTGGTGATGGTTTCTCATCAAGTCAACATCACGGCCTTAAGCGATATTTTTCCCCGCTCTGGAGAAGCCGTAGTGATAGAAATCGGAGCAGATAACCTGTTGACGATTCTGGGGCAAATTCCCATCTTTTGAGCGCATCGATAAAATCAGCAACGCTAAAAAATCACGGCCAAGAACTGAGCTAAGCTCAACTCCTGACCGTGAAACCCTATCCGTGAAATTTGGCGGAAGCGATGGATTTTATGCCAACGCTGGCCTAGCTGATCACAAAGTTCTGCGCGCTAATAGTCGTCGTTGTCACCTTTTCTAGCGTCATCACCGACACAAAGGTCTTGCTACTGCCGATGCCATCTGCATCAATTCGGACTTGTGTATCTGAGCCGACTTTGACCAGCTTCACATACTCCGTAAACTGAGCAAACGATGTCAAAGCACTGAACTCCTTCAGCACAAAGATTTCCCGCAGATCGAGCAAATCGGTCTTGACCTTGAAGTCAGTCACGCGATCGTTGCCCCCTTTCACCGACTGACAAACAAACACATCTTTGCCCTTGCCGCCCGCCAGCACATCATCGCCGTCGCCGCCCGCCAGCACATCATTTCCCTCTTGCCCAATCAGTTGGTCATCATCATCATCTCCATGAAGCTGGTCGCTGCGTTTGCCGCCATTCAATTTGTCTTTGCCGTTGCCGCCTTCTAGCAAATCACGGCCTCTACCGCCCTCCAGGTAGTCATTGCCGTTGCCACCCGACAGACGATCGTTGCCAAAGCCTTTGAGCTTAAAGCCACCAAACAAGCGATCGTCACCATCTCCTCCCAGCAGAATGTCATTGTTGCAACTGCTGATAATCAAGTCTCCTTCCTTGCCACCAGAGCGCTGAACGCCCTTTTTGCCGCCCTTAAACACGATCGACCGAGGTGCAAACCCTACAATGCCCGTGAGCCAAGTGCCGCTGATGTCTAACGTAGAGCCACTGACAACGTTTGTAAAACTGCCAGAGGCGATCGAGATCTGGTATTCGCCCAACTCCTGCGTCAGGCTCTCCAGATTGTCTAGCGTCCAGGTGATGTTATCGGTCGTGGTCAGGGTGGCTCCGGTGAGCGCAATCAATTTGCCTTTAACCGACAGGCGTAAATCTGACAGATCGAATCCGGCGACAACCTTACTAAATTTGAACTTGATGCCGCCAACTTTCTTGGCTAGGCCAAAGGGAAGTTCTTTGACTTGAATGATTTGCACCGTCAGAGCCGATCGATCGATCGTGTAAGCTTGGGCAGAAAAATTAGCGTTGCCGCTGCCGACGCCACCCAAAACCTGACCGCTCTTGCTAGCGATCGAGTCATCATCCACCAACTTGAGGTTAAGGTCGCCTGCGCCAACGCCCGTACTGACGGCAACGGTGTACACCGTGTCGCTCACCGACTGCACCGAGGAAATTGCGGCTCCTGTCAGTGTCCCGGTGGTCGTCAAAGAAAAGTCGCTCAGGTTAACACCCGTCACCGCTTCGCTAAAGGTGGCCGTGTAGCCAATACTCGTGCCGTTGAGCAGGCTGGTAGGCGTGAGGGAGACAAGGTAAGGCAGAGAGGCGATCGTCCCAAACACATCGTCATTGTCGGTTGGGCTACCCGCATCATTGGCTGCAACGCTTCCCGTAAAAGTGGTGTTGAGGCTGCTAGCAGTGGCTCCAGTGCCCAGAAAGACCGCTCCAGCTTTGCTTTGTCCGGCGAGTCCGCTGCCGTTGGTGACGCCACTCACGCCGCCAATACCCGCTTGAGTAGCGTTATTGATAAAGGTCGTGCGATCGAGCTTTAGCGTGCCACTGCGAATAAAAATGCCGCCGCCTAAGCCTGCGCCACCGCCACCTGCGCCCGATTCTGTGGCACCACCAACGCCCCCATTGCCGCCCAGGCTGCTGCCCGTGCCGCTGAGTCCGTTGACGGCACCGCCGCCGCCACTACCCCCCCCAAAGCCGCCTGCGCCACCTGCACCCCCGCCAGAAGTGTTACCTGCACCGCCGCCGCCGCCGCCGCCAAACCCGCCGAGGCTGCCTGCGGCGCTGCCTGTGCCCCCGGTGCCGCCCGTTGTACCGCCACCCGTTGCCCCAATTCCTGTACTCAACCCATTGCTCAAGGCTGCATTGCCGCCGTTGCCACCAATGGCTCGACCCCCTGAAATGGTGGAATTGCTGACTGTTACTGTGCCGCCCTCGCTGTAAAGAGAGCCACCTAGCCCTGCTGCGCCACCGCCACCGCCGCCGCCGCCATCGCCACCGTTACTGCCAGACGCACCCGTCACTTTATTGTTGAGTAAAGTGCTGTTCTTGATGGTGAGTGCTCCGGTGCCCAGATAGAGGATGCCGCCGCCTGACCCAACGGCGTTGCCATTGGCGATCGTCAGTCCATCTAAGGTTGCATCAGCTGCCGTGATGTTGAAAATGCGGGAGGTGTTGTTGCCGCTGAGGGTGAGCAATGTTGCCCCGGTGCCTTGCAGCATCAGGCTATCTGTAACATCAAGCTGTCCAGAGGTCAGGGCGATCGTGTCTAAGGTCGTATCTGTGAAGACTGCTCCTGTAAAGGCGATCGAGTCCAGACCAGTTGTAGTATTGGCCTGAGCGATCGCATCACGCAGTGATCCTGCGCCGCTGTCATTGGTGTTCGTGACGTTAAAGATTGCCATAGGTTTAATTCTGAGTGTTCCAAAAAAATTGCAGGACAAAACTGGCTGTGCGTCCCTCAAGAGCGACGCCAACCGCAGTCAAATAACTCAAATCTTTAGCAGCTTGTATTGCTCAATCTAGATCTGAATTTTTTGACGCATATCGTTCAAAAATTTACCCTTAATATCAGCAGCGCAACGCGATCGAATCGGCATTGATGTAGAGGCTGAAGGTGTTAGGGTTCGAGGTGTTAGGGTTCGAGGTGTTAGGGTTCGAGATATCAGCGTTCGAGATATCAGGGTTTGAGATATCAGAGTTTAACTGCTGAGGACAAAGACTACCGTTGTAGAAACCAAAAGCATGGATAGGAAACTGGATCAGAAAAAACTCCCTCACCTGAATGGTTTTAGCGTCATGCGTCACTCTTGCAAAAAGTGAGCCAATGTAAAAAAGTGAGCTATGTAAAAGAACCCCTGAGGCGATCGGTCTGAAGCTTTAGCGGTTCGTGTCTATAGGCTACCCACAGAGAATTGTTAGGATAACACCCCATGATTTTTTGTAACGTGAACCGCCGATCTGCAAAACCTGCTTGAGAGATTTATCTCATACGGCTGTTCAACAACTTCTCTCTACGGCTTTAGCGCTTCCCCGTCATGATCATCGGAACGCCGCCCTGAGGAGCAAGCGTAAAGCCACGACGTTGCAGCTTCACAGGCTTATCTTCTACTAAGGCAAGTCGGTACTGCGACAGAACCGTGGCAAGAACCAGTTTCATCTCTAACAAAGCCAAGGCATATCCCAAACACCGCCGACTGCCACCCCCAAACGGGAAATATTCAGCAGCAGAATACTGGCGTTTCAAAAAACGTTCTGGTTCAAAGTGGTGAGCATTGGGATATAAGTCTTCCCGATAATGCACAAGATAAATTGTGAGCATGAAGGTAGTTCCTGCATCAAACATTTGTCCTGCAACCTTGACGGGCGACTTGGCAATGCGGGGAAAGATGACAGGCAGAACGGGATACATCCGTAGCGTTTCCTGACAAATAGCAGATAAGTAGGACAGTTGAGAAATCTCCATAGGAGCCGGATTTTCCCCAAGGCTGTCTAGCTCTGCCAGTAATTTTTCACGCACCTCTGGCCGTTGATGGATCTGATAGAAAGCCCAGGCAAGGGTAGTTGCTGTGGTTTCATGTCCGGCAAACAAAATCGTTAGCAGCTCATCTTTGAGTTCTTCATCGGTCATGGCTTGACCCTGTTCATCTCGCGCTGCCATCATCAGACTGAGAACATCGGTACGCGCCTCGCTTCCCTGTGTTCTTCTCTCTTCAATCTCTGACTGGAGCAGTTGATGAACCTGACGCTGTTGCTGTTTCATCTGACCCCAAGGCGTCCATTTTCCCCAATCTTGCTGTAGAACCTTCATGAACAGCATGCTAGAGCGGAGGGGTGAATCGAGCAGATTGATCCAACTGGTGAGAAGCGGTTTTAGCTGCTCATAGCGTTCTCCTTCGCTTAAGCCAAAGACAATCTGCAAAATCACCTCTAGGCTGATCTTCTGCATAGCCGTCCGCGCCACAAAGGATTGACCGACTTGCCACTGACTGGCGACCTGTTGAGTAATCTGGCAGATTTGTTCAGCGTAGGTTTGAAGTCTTTCCCCATGAAAGGGCGGCATTAATAATTTGCGTTCTCGTCGATGGCGATCGCCATCCAATAACATCAGAGAATTTCTGCCGACTAGCGGTTCTGCCAGGTAATTGCCGCGACCCATCTCAAACTTGGAATCTTGACTAAAGATCTCCTGGATGGCTTGCGGGTTGCTAATTACGACATAACCGCTCACTTTGTTCAGCCGCATGGTAAACATATCCCCATACATGCGGCTGTATTTATCTTGAAATCCGAGCGGATCGGCGATCCAATTTATGAGTTGCCACCAATGTGGACTGGTGATGCAGTTCGGTAGTTGACTCACAACAAGATTTCTCCACTGCGCTAAAGGGATGACTGCACGCTTTAACTCAATCTCTTGCAAACATTGTCTCGCTACGCTTTATCCTTCAGCGCTTTCTCTGCAATTCTTTTATCTTTGAGCTGCTGCAAATCCTGCTTTACCTGTTCATAGCCTGCGGTGTTGTCTTGCTGAAGGTAAAGCTCACCCGCTTTGACGAGGGTACTGGCCGCCTCATTGTCGCTACGGAGGTTGGCGATCGCCCGTCCGCGATTGTGATAGGCTTCGGCAACATGGGGGTGGCGTTGCAGCAGCGTGGCAAAGCGATCGGCGGCTTGGCGATAGTTTCCTGCCTGAAAGGCGATGCTGCCCTGCTTGAAGAGAGCAATTTCAGGGGTGGCTGGGGCAGAGGATGCTGCGGATGCAGATTCTTCGGATGCATCAGCCAGGGCAATCGGCTCTGAAAACACCAGTGCCAGACTGCCAGACCCCACATAGGCTTGAGACATGGTAATGATGGCAAAGGCGGCGATCGCCCCGACAAAAATGGCCCAGATAATGAAGCTAGAGGTATTCATGAGTTTCGGCGATCGCGCTGGTTTTCGGGGTCTGCCTTAAAGGCTTCTTCTGCTAGGGCTTCTTCTGCGGCTTGCCAGTCATCGGCTGGGGCAGGGGCAGCCTCTTCGGGGTCAGGTCGATAGGGTGGGGTGATGACACGGTATTCCGCATCATAGACGCCGGGACGGGCTGCGGACGGTTCTGACTGCGAATCGGCTGCTTCAAAATCTGGGTCGTCAGATTTGCTGTAGCCATAGGAGTAGACTGAACCAGACTGGTAACGTGTAGCCGGATCGCGCTTCACCTCAAAGTCAGTTCGAGGCGGCACCCTAGGTTCAAAGTCATAGTCCTCTGTCTCAGGGCGGCGATCGCGTCTTGGATCATCGTGTCTTGGATCTTCGCGTCTTGGATCATCGTCATAGCCGTCCCAGTTTTGCCAGTCATCGTCGGTGCGATCGCGGATCTCCGGCTGGGGAGGACGAAAGCCCGCCTCAGAAGCGCCAAAAGTACTGCGGCGGGGCTGCGGCTCTTCCCAATCGTCCCATTCTTCTTTGGTTTGTCCTCCGGTTTCCCAGTCATCCTGCAAGCGGGTACTGGCAGGGCTAGCCGGACGACGGGCAAAAGGATTGCTCGGATTCGCAGGGCGGGCACCACCAGAGAAGCGATTGGCGGCAGGGCGGCTCACAGAACGGCGCGCCGGACGACCTAGACCCGACAATGCAGAAATTAATAGCGTGGTGATGGCTCCAGCAGCGATCGCCCCCCCAATCCAAAGCGCCAGCGGCAGGGCTAGTGTCGGGGTACCCAAAATCACAAGAGGCAAGGCGGGCGACAGGTTTTGCAAGGCAAACAGCACCATCCCACTCAAGATAAGCAATATGGGAATAATTCGGATTGCTAACATGATTTGGGTCTCCCTGCTAAGGCGTGGTTTAAAGCGCGTCTTGAACGTTTAGCTTCTGGCGCAATCTGGAAAATTAACTTCAGTAGCTCACAAACCTTGTTTGGTTCCCCCCTAACCCTCCTTAAGAAAGACTACCGTGTATACACAAGTTTCCGATGCAGAGCCAACTGGGTTTGATCCCCCCTGACCCCCCTTAAAAACGGGGGAACCGAGCCAGAGATGGTTTGAGATTCCCCTTAAAAAGGGGAATTTAGGGGGATCAAGTCTAGGGTTCATTGTGAAATAAACTCATTTTTGATCTACTGAGCTTTCAAAGTAGAGTCTAGGCTTCTGTCCCCAGCGTCTCCGTTTGCCGTTCTTCCTTACCCAAGTGGCCTTCCCAACGCTTGAGGGGCACGCAGTCAATGTTGAGTTGATCAAGGGCGCGCGCTACGACAAAATCAACCAAGTCTTCGATCGTCTGAGGATGATGATACCAGGCAGGAATGGCAGGAACAATTCTGGCTCCGGCTTCGGCTAGAGTGGTCAGGTTGCGGAGATGAATCAGGCTAAAGGGCGTTTCGCGAGGCACGAGCACCAGTTTGCGGCCTTCTTTGAGCTGCACATCCGCCGCGCGCTCTAGCAAATCGCCGCTGAGTCCGGCAGCCAGTTTGCCTACCGTACTCATGCTGCAAGGCATAATCACCATGCCGATCGCCCGAAAAGATCCGCTAGCGATGTTTGCGCCCACATCGCCCCAAGGATGGCAGTGCAGCTTGCCGCCGAACTCTACCCCGGCCTGCTGTCGCCAAAACTGCTCTTGCTGAACGTTCTCCACAGGCATCCGAATATTCTCCTCGGCTTGCCAAACCATGTAGGTTGACTTGGAAGCCACCAGCTCGATCGCATAGTCAGCTTCTAACAAAAACTTCAGGGCACGCACGGCATAGATCAAGCCAGACGCACCCGTGATGCCCAAAATGAGCGGCAGAGAGGAGGAGTTCACAGTTATGGACGGGTGTTTGTGAGATTAAGCTGCTTCACCCTTCTTAATCATAAGCCTCTGACTCCTGCCCGTTCAGTTCTAACGCTTCATCATCTCCATTGGGTTCGTCAGCTTCGTCATCCTCAGAGGCTTCACTGCCGCCGCCGACCGCCACCAGATCAATTTGCTGACGATAATAATCAACGCTCTTGACCTGCACCTCGACCCGATCGCCCAGCTTGTACTGCCTGCGATTCTTACGCCCCACCAGCTTTTGCTGCCGCGATCGATACTCATACCAGTCATCTTTCAGAGAGCTGACATGCACCAGTCCTTCCACCAGCAGCTCCTCAATCTCGACAAAGAAGCCGTAGGACTGCACGCCTGTGATTAGGCCGTGGAAGATCTTGCCTGTATGCTGCTGCATGAATTCCGCTTTCTTCAACCCTTCCAGATCTGATTCGGCATCTTGCGCTAGCTTTTCTTGCTCCGTCAGATGCACCACCAGTGCGGCAAAGGTTTCTTCTAGCTCCGCGTGAATATCGGTGGGCAGCACGTTCCAGTTAATTTGCCCATGACAGGAGTTATGGCGCAGGTCAACCTTTTCCTTAGAGCGGGTGGTGCGGCGATCGCGCCCTTGCTCAAATACCGCATGCAGCACTCGATGCACCAGCAGATCGGGATAGCGGCGCAGGGGCGAGGTGAAATGGGTATAGGCTTGGTCGAGCGCCAGCCCAAAGTGAGTACCGGGCGTGGTGCTGTAAACAGCAGGCTTGAAGGTCGAGAGCAGCAGGTAGGTCAGCACTTTCTCAGTCTTAGACTCAGCAAAGTGATTGACCAAGCGCTGGTAGTCTCGCGGATGCACGGCATCTTCTTGCTCCATATGGGAGTCAATGCCCATATTGCTAACGAGCTTCAGCAGTTCTTGCACATCGCTCGGATCAGGCGTGCGGTGAACGCGATAGACGGCAGGCACCTGCAACGCCAGCAGATGCGAGGCTACGAGCTGGTTGGCCAGCAGCATTAGCTCTGTAACGATCGATCGAGCAGGCAGCAGCGAAGACACCACCATTGCTCCCAAAGCGCCCTCATCGTCGTACTGAAACTTCGTCGAGAGGAACTTGCTCAGCTCAGGATTGGCCTCATCGGGAAAGATCTTTTCAGGCAAGTTCAGGTCAAATGCGCCTCGGTTTAATCGCTGGGTGCGAACCGCCTGACTAATCATGTAGAGGTTGTCCAGCATGCCAAACACAGGCTCAAACTCCTGCAACTCCTCTAGCGAAGGCAGAGGGTAGGCAGGTGTGACTTCTATCTCAGAAGATTCGTTGCGCTGCAAAATGGCCTGAGCTTGCTGATAGTCTAGGCGATGATTAACCTGAATCACCGTAGGCTCTAGCTCAAATTCAACCACCTGTCCCTGGTCATCCAGCGTAATCAGCACTGAGACCGCCAGCCGATCTTGCCCGGTGGCCAAAGCACAGCAGCGATGCACCTGCTCTGGCAGCATGGGAATGGCAACATCGGCGAGATAGATGGAATTGCTGCGCTTGCGAGCTTCTAGATCAAGGGGCGAATCGGGTTCAATATAGGACGAGACATCAGCAATATGCACGCCGAGCTGCCAGTGACCATTGTGAAGATCTTTGAGGGTCAGGGCATCATCGATCGCCGGCCCTGTGGGGGTGGGAGGCCCATCAATAGTGATGGTTGGCTGCTTGCGCAGGTCTACTCGGCTCTTCAGATCGCCTTTGCGCAGCTTCAGCGGCAGGAGCTTCGCGGCGGCCAGCACATCATCAGGAAACTGACGCGGCAGATCATACTTGCAGCAAACAATGTCAAATTCAGAGGCGGCTTCGGCATCGCTGCCTAAGATTTGCGCTACTCTCCCCATAGGTGGCTGGCTCCCAAGGGGATATCGCAAGATTTCGACATGCACGAGCTGATCGACAGCCTCCTGCAAATCGACGCTGGCTTCCGGCAATAGCTCAACTTCAAACAGGAGGCGATCGTCTAAAGGCGTTGCCCGATAGCTGCTCTCGACTTGCTTGACCCGCGCCAAGACAGATGAATTGGCGCGATCGAGAATTAACCGCACCTCCCCTTCGGGGCTGCGTCGCCGCGTGCCTTCTTTGGTGACTCGTACCAGAACGCGATCGCCATTCCAGGCGCTATGCAGATGGCTTTCTCGAATGTAGACATCCTCTGACCCTTCAATGTCTTGAATGGCGAAGCAAAAGCCTTTACTAGAACAGCGCAGTTTACCTTCAACAATGTCTTCTTCGGGTGCGCGGCGGTATTTCCCCCGTTCCTTAATCAAAACGCCCGTGCGCTCTAAAGCATCCAAAGCGATCTGTAGCTTGCGAAGGCTGACATCATCTTTGCAATTCAGCTTCTTCTCTAGCGCCTTGGGGGCAACCAACTTGTCCTCTGCAAAGTTTGCTAACAGCGTTGCAATCGAGAATTCCATGTAGCGACTGATCCTTATTGATTGTCCTAAACTCCTCGCCCTTTACCATTGCGCCTGAGCGGCTGACTCAGGCGAATCATCTGAGAGAAGTTACCTCAGCGATTCGTAGTCTAAAAGAACTTCCAGAGCAGCTTTGGCTGAATCGAACGGGAGAGATTCCGTTCATCGTTCAAGGAAGCCTCTGGACTCTTGAGACTTCTAATTCGGCGCGCTCAGCGATCGCTCTAACGAGCAATTTTGCTAAAGACGTAACCCGCGAACCGAATGCCCTGCCCAACTGCCCTGAAAAACTCAAGATACTCAAGCCTCTCTCTTTGAAAAGCACAGAAGTGGCGCTATGGGAAAACAGCCACTCTGGCCTCTCTGCACCGATCCCCATACCGATCGCTCCTACAAATTCTTGTATACAGGGGCTGGGAACTTTGAAAAGCTAACCCGTTGCCAACAAGATTTGGGTTGTAGCCAAAGCGCAGTCGCGACAGATAGTGAGTTGAATCGATGGTGCTTAGAGAGAAGTGCAAGGGTTTCACCTATTTTTGCACTTTCCCTATTCTATTCAAACTTTCTTTGAAAAAACGTTTTTTTTTCAATCTGAAAGTCTCAGCAGACAGAAAACCTCTTTGTCTGGGCTTAGAACTTGTTGCTTAGAAAGTTGGTTTTCGAGAATGCTGAGCTTGACTGGGGATTCACTCTTTGTCGGCTGCCGGCTGAAAAGCGATAGGGCTTAGCTCTGCCCCATAACATTAGCGCTGCCCCGTGACAATGTAGGCAACCCGCTTGCCAATATTGGTTGCGTGGTCGGCCATGCGCTCTAGGTGCCGAATCACCAAAACCAGCAAGACGATCGGTTCGATCGTTCCTTTAACGTCTGTCTGATGGGCTAGGAGGTTATAGAGCGTCTCATAATCAGAATCAACGGCATCGTCTTTGATTTTGATATCTAGCCCCGACTCGGCATCTAGATCAGACAGTGCTACCAACCCCATAGCCAGCATAGCTCGGCAGCGATCGAGCATAACCTGGACATCATCCATACAGCTGTGAACAGGGTAAGGAAACAGCTTCACGGCAATTTCCCCCAGGTCTTCGGCGTAATCCCCAATCCGCTCTAGATCGCGAATGAGCTGCATTAGAGCGCTGAGCAGCCGCAGATCTTGAGTTACGGGCGTTTGTAGCGCAATCAGGTTGACACAATCTAGCTCTATTTGCCGATAGAGCTGATCAATTTGTTTGTCTTGCATAACAATTTGCTGGGCGGCTTCTAGATCGCGATCGAACAGCGATCGACGAGCCAGCCAACAGGAATTTTCGACTAAAGCCCCCATCCTCAGCACATCTCTTTGGACTCGCCTGATTTGGCGTTCAAACTCCATGCGGGTGGGTTTAGGACCTTCCAATAAAGAACTCTCCAATAGAGACGATCCCCCAACGGGTGGGAAAGTGGTCAAAAATCGAGCGCTGCTTAGTCCGGCTTAACTAAGTCCGGCTTAACTCAGTTCGGTTTAGCTTAGTTCGGTTTATAGGGCTTTATTCTAAGAAATTTACATGAAGAGAGACGAGGAGCGCCCCCCCTCAAGTAAGGTTTTTAACGCCAATGAGCTGCGCCATTGCGTGAAGCAACAGGCAGAAAAGTAGCGGTAGAATTGCCATGCAGCCTACTCAAAGCCATTCGCACGAGCTTTTAACTTAGCCCGGATTATGGAGCAGTGCAAGCCATCTTCAGCACCATTGCTGCGTGAATTTCACGGTCTGTG
Source organism: Oscillatoriophycideae cyanobacterium NC_groundwater_1537_Pr4_S-0.65um_50_18 (assembly GCA_016208305.1). GTDB lineage: Bacteria > Cyanobacteriota > Cyanobacteriia > Elainellales > Elainellaceae > Drouetiella. Next base: position 257,239 of record JACQYI010000009.1, read on the forward strand.
CTCTCTCAATCAAGCGACATCTTCTGTTACATCATGTGACGAAGGGTTCCACAGGGTCAGGATTTAGCCGAAATTAGTGAACGTTGGGGCATTGGTGCTGTGGCAATGCTATGGCGATCGCTGTCTCCATTTTTTGAATCTATGACATCAGGAGTTTCTAAACTTATGTCCTTATCAGATACTCAGGTCTATGTCGCATTGGTTGTTGCGCTAATTCCCGCTGTTTTGGCGTTCCGTCTGTCTACTGAGCTTTACAAGTAGACCTTAGCTAAAACCTTAGCCATGACCTTGAGAGAGTCCAACCCAGGTTGGACTCTTTCCTGCTTTCTGCACAGCTTTTAGGATGACTGTAAGGCGAACGCCTGTTCTATCGCGAGATATTAGAGGCAAAAACAGGCTGAAACCCATCAATTGGCAGAAATTTACGAGAAAACGCTCAAAAGATGCTAGAACTGCATCAGCATCTTCTGCATTTTTCTAATGAATCTCTTGCAGAAATCTGTTTATCGTGTAATCTTTTGTCTGGCTGCTTCTGTTTTTAGAGAATTTCTGAGATTATTCTTCTGTAGATAGATAGTTGCCGATACGGGCAAAATAGGGGAGACTACCGCCAATTTGGAGGATTTTCCGAATTTGGGGATGCCCTTTGTCAGAGCAGGATCGGATCACTATGAATGCACTTCCACGTTATAACTATCCTCCGCAGCCACCTGAACCGATCCGTCGCCAGAGGGTTCGCCGTCGTATACGCCGCCATCCGCATCAGGCTGTAGCTGTTGAAAATGGCTTCAAGCTTGGGGTGAATTGTTTACTGTCGATCGTTGCGCTGTCAGCTTTAGTGAAGCTGGTACCCTACAATTTGGCGCAACAGGCAAAGCTGCAAGAGATTCGGGCTGAGGTATTAGAGGTGGAAGGTCGGGTTGATCTCTTGCAGGCTGATCTCAATCGTCAATTTGATCCACAGCAGGCCATGAGCGTCATGCAGGAAGAAAGCACTCGCGTTGATCCCAGACAGCGGCAAATTGTCTGGTTGGCTCCTCCCAATGCAACCGCTCAAGTGCCATCAGAAGACTTGTCAGAGCAGCCGAGATCGGCCAATAGCCGCAATCCTCAACCCTATGAGCCAGCCTTTTATCCGCCGACTTCTCCAGATCAGTTGAGATAAAGCTACGTTTGAGCTTTTGATAACGTCCTGTCCACTGTTATGGATTTCACAGTTATGGATTTCATATTGGGGCGTTTGCACCCGCAGGGCGCAAACGCTCAAAAAAGCCCGAAAAAGCTCGCCGCAGGCGAGCTTTTTCGGGCTTTTTTGTATTGAAAGGTCGCATCTTCAAAACGTCGTTAACTAGACCACTAGCTAGAAAACTTCTCTAGCTGCTGAGCCAGCCGATCGACCAAGTTGCCATTTGAGCAGGATTGCGCTTCAGACTCGATTCGTTGAACCGTTTCGGCTGGTAAACCTAAGAGGCCAATTAGCCGCTGATAGGCTGCCGCTTCATCAGCATTGATGTTCTCTTCTTCAGGCGATCGGGCGCTGCAAGAAATCACCTCATAGGCCAACCGCAACACCATTTCTTTTTCTTCAGTGGTGTTCAGCTTCGACGTGATTTCCTCTAGAGGAATGTTTTGCTTCATGTAGTTTTGCAGCTCTTGGCGTAGATACTGCTGCTGAGCAGTGTCTTGAGCAAAAATACTGCTAAAGCGATCGAGCATAATTTCCACTTCTTCGGCAGCCAAATCACCATCAGCCCAAGCCATAGCGGTGACGGTTCGCAGCAAATTCATCTGCCGAGGAGAAATAGATGGAGGGGGCGGGATGTAAACCATAGGACAACTCCTGCGCGATTTAGATGATTGGTTTGCTCAGTCTATGTGGGGGATGAAGCAAGCTATAAATCTCATGTATTTACCCACCTCTTCCCAGAATGTCCATAAGCTATCACGAGAATTAGGCTGTTTTACGAGGCTTAAGGTTCTTATTCGGAAACAGTTACAGTCTGTTACGCAAACTTTCACGCAGGTTGCAGCAATTTTCGATTGCGCTAGCCCAAGCGATTTTTTAGAAGCCTCACTCTGCACCGCTTGTAAAAAAATCCTCCGCCCTTGATCCGGCTCAAAGCCCTGTAAAGAGCCGAGAGTCGCGATCGCAGCTTGACTCATCCTCAGCAGAGCGATAGAGTCCTGGTAGGGTTGCATATCTTCCCTGCGGCCTGAATCGGGTTTGAATCGACTGCTTCTTAAACTGTCTGGAGATGACAAAACCGATGAGCGAAGGCGATCGACCTCCTCCAACTCCCCCCAACCCTGCCGATTGTCCTGTGGTGTACCCCTGGGATCGGGGCGCTTCGGTGGCTGAAGTGCAAGAGTTGCTCTGCGGCCACGGCTTCCAAGGTATTCGTATCGATGGTGATTATGGCTCAAAAACTGAGCGGGCAGTCAAGCTTTATCAAAAGCGGCATGGATTGCGCATTGATGGCGTGGTAGGGCCAGAAACCTGGGCCTCTCTGCGATCGACGATTAAACCAGGCAGCCGTTTGCTGCAAATGGGGCTGGTTGGTTCAGATGTTATGGAATTACAGGGCTTGCTGCGCGTCTGTGGCTACGATGTGCGTCGAGATGGCTATTTTGGTGAGAAAACCAGAGCTGCTATCAGGACGTTTCAGAGACAGCATCAGTTGCGTCCAGATGGCACGGTCAACCCCATGATTTGGACATTGCTGCGAGGGCGCAAGAGCATTTCTCCTATACCTTCGACACGCACGCCTAAACAGAAAAGTAGGTTCAAATTTTTCTATTAATCTCAGGCTTGTTTGCAGACTCAACCGATCGCAAATTAAGGTTTTGTGGCGGACGGAGCGCACCGCAAAACCTTAAAAGCTGGATGGGATTGGCTCAACTCTCCCCTGACGATTTGACCGCAGCCGTTTATCGGGCTAACTTTTGGCGGATGCGGCTGGTAAACTCCTGCACCTCTGGCAGACGTAAACGGCTGACTAGCGCTACAAAAACTGCTAGGCCGATCGCCCCTGCTCCACAAAGCTGTGCCAGGTAAACCCAGAAGCCTTTGTTGCCCCAAAGCTGCTCTAGCCCTTGCAGCGTGCCCCATGCCGCCAGTCCTGTTACACCGCTAATCAGAGTTAGAGCTGCCAGCGGCAACCCCCATTCTCGTAGCGGCAGACCGTTTAGCTTGCGATTCAGAAACCAGAGCAAGGTTATCATCGAAATCAGGTTGACCCCAACGGTTGCCAAGACCAGACCCGGTGCGCCAAAAGGCTTGTAGAGTAAAAAATCGAGTAGCGCATTCAAAAAGATATTGAAAATGCTGATGCGGAAAGGCGTATCTCCATCTCCTAGCGCATAGAAAACCCGAACCAACACATCTCGCCCTAGATAGACAAACATACCTACAGAATAGGCAATCAGCACCGATGAGGTGAGGTAAGAATCCTCTGCGGTAAAGGCATAGCGCTCATAAACGACTCGCGAGATCGGCACTGCTAGAGCAATCATTAGAGCGCTAATAGGCAGCATGGCGATCGCTGTCATCAGCAGCCCCTGGCGAATTCTCCCCTTTAGCTCTGGCCAGTCGGCAGGGTCTGCCAGCTTAGAAAATAAGGGCAGCAAAGGCACCAAAATTACGTTAGATAAAATGCCGAGCGGCGTTTGTACCAGCAGTCCGGCATAGCCCATAGCCGAAACAGCCGCTGCCGCATTGGGAATAAACGACGCAAAGAACAGATCAGTCCAGACGTTGATCTGCATCATGCCAGATGAAAAAGTTGCCGGAATCATGATTTTGATCACTTCCTGCACTTCGGGCTGCCGAAAATTGAATCGCAGCCGCAAGCCGCCTAAGCCCGATCGCCACTGAGCAGGGAGCTGCACCAGCCATTGCAGTAAAGCGCCAGCCAGCGTCGTTGCGGCCAAAACCGCACCCCCTAAGACGGCATATTCGGGCAGCAGAATTTTGTCACCCAGATAAAATGCCAACCCACCCAAGCCTGCCAGCACCGCCACACTCGAAAAGAGTGGACTGATCGAAGGAAGCCAATATTGATCGGCAGCATTCAGTGCCCCAAAGCCAACGCCGATGAGTCCTGCCAGCATCGCCATCGGTGCCATAATCCGAAACTGCAAAATGGCGATCTCTCGCGTCTGTTGCAGCACCGGAAAAGCAGTGGGATCGCCGCTTTGTGCCACCTGCTCAGCCGTGAGAAACAGCCCTGGAGCCACCACATGCATTAGCGGTTCGGCAAATACGATTAGCCCGATCGTCACCAGCAGCAGCACACTCACCACCAGCGTATTGATCGTTTCCATAATCGGGGCGATTTCTTCTCGCTTGCGCTTTGCCAAGACGCTGACCATCGCGCTGTGAAACGGGCCGTTAATGCCGCCCAAGAGAATCAGCAAGAAGCCAGGAATCACATAGGCAAAGTTGTAGGCTCCGTAAGCAGGACGAGAGCCAAAGGCGGCAGCGATCGCTACCTGCCGAAACAATCCAAACACTTTGCTCAGCAGCGTGGCGATCGCCACAATTCCAGCAATGTTGGCAAGAGAGCGAGAGGGCTTTGGAGACTCTGACACAGGGCTAAATCTTTAAAGAAAGGTCATCAATATCGGCATATCTTTATCCAATTAAGCATGAATTGCCAACGAGAATATTAGGGCGATCGTTCATAGCTGCCGATTCTCCGTTAGCGATAGCATAGCCCCCATGCGGTGAATACTAATCCTGAAGCGCTTGCAGATGGATTGAGGTGAAGCAACCTGACAGCCTGAAACAACCCGCCCAATACAACCCGCCTAAAACAACCCTTGAAAGCTTGACTGCTTTGTAGCTCTACCGTCAAGGTCTACCAATTTCAAATCTAAACCGGGCGGCAAAGCTGCTTGTTCACAAAATCATCAGATTCTATAGATCTATGCTCCTTGGTAGATGAGAAACAGGAGAATTAATGATAGTGATTGTACTTATCCCTATGCATCTCTCCATCTCTGCATCTGCCACTCATCTCTTCTAACTTCATTTCGCCAGCAGGCCCTTTTTCAAGCTCGCCAGCCCACAGATTTCCAGGCAAAAACTCCCCTCCCACTCTCTTTCCCACTCTCCCTCCCCTCCATGAAATTTATTACGATCAGCGCACGTCTTTCAAAATAAATTTCATCAATAAAATCAGCAGCGTCTACAGTTCAATACCCTGCCATTGCCAATGGCGACACAGCGTCAGGAAGGATAGCTACCGTTGTGATTACCTGCACTGAGCTTCTTCAGCATCATGTCAACTGACTCCTTTTACGCTGCGCTACCCACCCTCAGCCATTTTCTGGATAGCACTAATCCTCGGAACTTCGCTGCGGTGCCTGACGACTGGTATGTCTTAATTACCGATATTGCTGGCTCCACTCAAGCGATCGCCCAAGGGCGGTACAAAATTGTCAATTTAGTGGGTGCTAGCTCTATCGTTGCCGTCTTAAACGCGATCGATCGCCAAGAAGTTCCCTTTATTTTTGGGGGCGATGGGGCTTCTATTCTCGTTCCGGCTTCGGTGCTGGCTCCTGCCCGTCAGGCCATGCTGGCTACCCGTCAATGTGCCCGCGATTCCTTCGGCCTAGAGCTAAGGGTGGGAGTTGTGCCTGTGCAGGTTATCCGGGCAGCGGGCTACAAGCTTCAGGTTGCCAAATTTCGAGTGTCGCCCCACTACAGTCAGGCTAGCTTTACCGGAGGCGGCCTGACCTACGCAACGCAGTTGGTCAAAGCTGAGACTGATCCCAACCCCTACCGATTGGATGTAAATCTATCGTTTTCTGCCGCAGACTTCTCTGGGTTGGAATGCCGTTGGCAAGATATTCCCAGTCGGCAAGGCAATATTCTGAATCTGATTGTCTCTACGCATGGCTCACAGGGCAAGAGTGGGGATGTCATCTATGCCGAGGTGCTAGAAAAGATTCAAGAAATCTGTGGCGAAGAAAGCAGCTATCATCCAGTTCGCAACACGCCGCTCAATTTGAGCTTTAATCCGTTCAAGCTGTCGGCAGAGGCGAGGTTGCGATCGCCCTCAGGAAAGCTGTGGCATCGCCAGCGCTATCTAGTCAAGATTTTCCTAGAGAATTGCTTGGGATACATCTTGATGCGCCTGAAGCTGAGAATCGGCGGCATGAACTGGGGGGTCTACAAGCAAGATGTGGTAGCCGCAACAGACTTCCAAAAATTTGACGACCTGCTGCGGATGGTGATTTCTAGCAACGCTGCTCAAATTGCTCCGCTCACAGACTATTTAGAACAGCGCTTTAGATCAGGAGAGTTGGTGTATGGCACGCACATTAGCGATCGCCTGCTCATGACCTGCCTGGTTTTTGAACGAGATGGTCATCACACCCATTTTGTCGATGGAGCGGATGGAGGCTATGCCCTAGCGGCTAAAGCCTTTAAGCAGCGAATGCACCACAAGGTCGTCAACTGGCGCGCTTATCTCAACATCGCAAAATTAAAAAAAAGCTCAAATTAAAGAAAGTCTAGGCGATCGCATAAAGATTCATCAGATCTGGCATAGGTGAGCCTATCCTGGTAAAAAGCCTTGTAAAAAGGGCAGTGCTTAATCCGGCTATGAAATTCATGTTGAAAGGCGCGCCCTCAAAACAAATTTCATAGATAAAATCAGCAACGCCGTAAAAAGCCTTCCAGCCTAAAGCGAATCTTTGACTTTTCCTATGTCTAAAATTCTGGTAATTGATGATGATTCCGTGATCCGCGTGATCATGAAAAGGGCATTACAGAATCAGGGGCATGAGGTCGTGGTCGTTGCCAATGGCAAAGAAGGCATTGAGCAAGCTCAAAAGATGCAGCCTGCTCTGATTATTTGCGACTGGATGATGCCTTTTGTCGATGGTCTAGAGGTCTGCCGTTGGGTAAAGGCCAATCCAGATTTGGCGACAACCTTTTTTATCCTACTCACCTCACGGGGCGGCATTGCCGATCGCGTCAAAGGGCTAAACACGGGCGCAGACGATTTTTTGTCCAAACCCATTGATATTACAGAGCTGCAAGCCAGAGTGCGATCGGCATTGCGCCTCCATCACCTCAGCCAAGATTTGCGTACCCAAAAGCATTTGCTTGAGGCCGAGCTAGCCGAAGCGGCCTCCTATGTGCAGGCGCTGCTGCCTCCCCCGCTTGTCGGAGCCGTCAGCATAGAGGCGCGTTTTATTCCTTCTCGGCAGCTAGGGGGCGATTGCTTCGACTATTTCTGGCTCGATCCTGACCATTTAGCAGTTTACCTGCTCGATGTTTCAGGGCACGGATTGGGCGCAGCCTTGCCCTCTGTTTCAGTGATGAATTTATTGCGATCGCGTGCTCTGCCAGAAGTCGATTTTTGTCAGCCTGAAGCGGTGCTCAAGGCACTCAATGATCAATTTCAAATGAGCAGCCAAAATGAAAAATATTTCACGATCTGGTATGGGGTTTATAATCCCAAGAGCTGCCAGCTCACCTATTCTAGTGCGGGGCATCCGGCTGCTGTTTTAATTACCTTAAATCCAGAAGGCAAACCGCAGCTCACTCAGCTCAAAACTCCCTGTCTACCGATTGGTCTGATGGAAGAATCAACCTACATAAGCGATCGACAAGCCATTCCGGAGAACAGCGCCCTCTATATCTTTAGTGATGGTGTTTATGAACTTGATCCGGTTCAAGCGCAAGCTTGGGATTTGAAAGCTTTTATTCAAATGCTGCAAAACCTAGAGGTCAACGCGAGTTTAGATATTGCCTTAAGTAAAATTCAAAACTTAAGCGGAGTTGAAACCTTCAATGACGACTTCTCTCTGCTCAAAGTTCAATTCAATTCTAGTGCTCTCTAAATCTTGTTTCGTTAGTCAAATTCGGCCTCATCAAAATGAATGGGGTATGCTCCTCGCACTTGATGCTAAGAACATGCCCCCTTTTCATCTTGAATCGATGCATCAAATATTAAAGCGTCAGGCATCAAACGTTTTTGCAAATTCTTCTGGACTCTCAAAGATCTCAAACACCCTTGTCATGCTGGTTAACTCAAACAACATTTTGACTTGATCATTCACTGAGCAAACGCAAAACTTGCCATCGACCGATCGCACAGATTTTAGAGCAAGCACGAGTGCCGCTAATCCTGAGCTGTCCATAAAGGTGACATCTTTTAGATCTACTAAGATGATTTTGCTGCCAGCATCGACAGCTTCGTTCACCTGACTACGAAACTGACGGGCTTGAGTCCCATCTAAGATTCCGCTGGGTTGAATAATTTGAATGTTGGGTTTCATGATCTAAGCAAATGGAGGACAGAAAAAGCACTGCTCAATCTAGCAATGAATTTTTTGGGGCATGGGTGCTCCGTGGGATGTAATCCCATATGTTTACCTACAGCAAGAAATCAGCTCAGTCGGGCACTTCATAGAAAGTTCTTGAGTCTGACAAGCCAGAATTAATTCATCAAAAAAGAATCCTATTGGAATCATTACGTCTTTAGGGTCTGTTCGCTATTTATTTTCTGTGAAGGCGAACGATGCATCTTCACAAACTCGACTCAATAAAACTCTGCTCAGCCGCTCTGAGGCTTAAAGAGCGACGCTTGCTCTAACGGGCGAGATTGGAGATAGTAGAAGTATTACGTAATGTAACTAACCTTATAGATATCAAAATTAGATGTCGAAATCTCTCGCCCACAAGTCTCAGGTTTTAGAAGCTGTTCGGCCAAAGCCCAGCAAAGGCAAAGTTGCCGTGATTGGAGCCGGAATTGGTGGGCTAACAGCAGCAGCCTTACTGGCGCGCCGAGGCTATCAAGTGCTGGTCTTTGATCAGGCGATCGTTCCTGGGGGCTGCGCTTCTACCTTTGTTCGTCGAGGCTTTACCTTTGATGTTGGAGCAACGCAGGTTGCCGGATTTGAACCGGGGGGTATTCACCATCGTATTTTTGCAGAATTAGGCATTGAGCTACCGGCAGCCTCCCCTTGCGATCCGGCTTGTGCCGTTTATCTGCCGGGTGAAACCGAACCGATTTGCGTCTGGCGCGATCCGCAGCGGTGGCAGGCCGAGCGCGAGCGGCAGTTTCCCGGTAGCGAAACCTTCTGGCAGCTTCTTGCCAATCTATTTCGCTATAGCTGGGCGTTTCAATCGCGCGATCCGGTGTTGCCGCCCCGTAGCGCCTGGGATCTGTGGCAGTTGGCTCAGGCTTTGCGCCCCGATACGCTGTTGACGCTTCCCTACACCTTTGCTACCGTGGGGCAAATTTTGCGCTTAACGGGTTTGGGAGGCGATCGCCGCCTCAAAACCTTTTTGGATCTACAGCTCAAGCTCTATTCTCAGGTGGATGCCAATGAAACGGCACTGCTTTATGCCGCCACTGCGCTCGGCGTTTCTCAAGCGCCCCAGGGGTTATCGCACTTGCAGGGCAGCATGCAGGCTTTAAGTGATCGCCTCGTGGCCTCTCTAGAGCGAGATGGTGGCAAATTGCTGATGCGGCATACCGTGACGAAGATTCACACGCAGAACGGTCAGGCAACTGCGATCGAGGTTCGCAACCTCAAAACGGGTGAAGCTTGGACAGAATCGGCTGATCAGGTGGTCGCCAATGTCACTGCTCAAAATCTGATGCAGCTTTTGGGGGAGGCTGCTCCTTCAGGTTACCGACATCGTGTCGAGAACTTACCGCCTGCATCGGGTGCTTTTGTCGTTTACCTAGGCGTGAAACAGGCGGCCATTCCGCCCGACTGTCCACCGCATTTGCAATTTCTGTATGACTACGATCGCCCCATAGCCGAAAATAATTCTCTGTTTGTCTCGGTGAGCCGTCCAGGAGATGGGCGCGCACCAGAAGGCTATGCCACCCTGATTGCTTCATCGTTCACTGATACAGCCCTCTGGTGGAGAGATAGAGCAGGCGAGACTCTGGACGAAACCGCTGACAAAGCCGCTTATGAAAAGCTGAAGCAGCACTATACCGAAACGGCAATCGATCGCCTCTCTCAATTTTTCTCTCTAACGCCCGAAACCTTAGTGCATATCGAAGCGGCAACGCCCCGCACCTTTGCCCACTTTACCGATCGCGATCGGGGTGCGGTGGGAGGTATTGGGCAGCGCATTTCGACCTTTGGTCCCTTTGGTTTTGCCAATCGTACCCCCATCACCTCTCTGTGGCTGGTTGGAGATTCGACGCATCCAGGCGAGGGTACCGCAGGGGTTAGTTACTCAGCCCTAACGGTCGTGCGGCAAATTGAGGCACAGAGGGTCGTTTTTTAGATGAGTGAACTGGGTGAGTGAGAGGGTGAGAGGGTGAGAGTGAGGGTAAAAGCGCTCAGGTTAGAGTGTTAGGTCAACCTTCCGGAAAAAAGTCTGTCACATTAGCCAGCCTGATTTTCCGGAAAAAGTTATAAATTTCTGTAGAAATGTAGACTTGCGAACCGACAAGGAAGAATAAATTGCTTAAAGTAGCAATAGTCTTTTGGCGCAGATTTAGCGATCGCTTGTCATCCCAACGGATGATGTGTCCTGTCTAGACCTGTACTGCAACCTCTTCCCCACCCATGAATGCGCCTCTACCTATGAAGAAAGCCTACGCCTCGGCTATTCTGCTTGCCCTGTGTTCCATGACTTTGGGAGGTTGTCAGACTGCTGTCGCAGAATCGCGCTCAAGTTCCCTGCCGCCCGGTGTTCTACTATCTGGCTCCTCATCCCTTACGCCTGCCTCCCCTGCGTTAACAACGGCTCCGCAGACTGCCAACTCAAACCGCTCGCTCTCGACGCTGCAAACTGCATTAGGGCAATGGACGACCCAAAATGCCAAAATGCGCTATTCGCTGAGCCTAGACGATGGCGATCGGACAGGTCAGATGCAAACCCCCCTCAACTGGCTCAACACGATCGCCTTGAAGTTGACCGCCAATCGCCATAGATTTACAGGATTTTTTGATCGGCCTGAGCAAAAAAACAGCAGCGAACGGATTGAGCGAGACGATCTGCCGTAAATGGGTGGACGGATGAGTGGGCTGATGGGTGGATGGGCTGATAGGCAGATGGGCAGATGAGAGTTTCCCACTCACCCACCCACCCACTCCCCCTCTCCCCCTCTCACTCCCCCACTCTCCCCAGCTAATAATTGACAGACACACTACCCCCCTTATCTTTGCCGCAAGGTTTACCCTAGAAGCTGTACCTTGCTCTCAACGCTCTCAAGTCATGTTCAAAAAAGTTGCGCTTTGGTCGCTCTGGGGTGGGTTTTTGGCTTACGCCTTTCTGTTTGCACCACCCGATCGCCCCGATACCTTTCAACTCATCCAAAATCTCTCTACCGGAAAAGTGGAGGGCATTAACCCGCTGATTGTGGCGCTGTTCAACATTATGGGAGTGCTGCCGCTGCTCTATACCTGCGTGTTGCCGTTAGATGGCAGAGGGCAAAAGATCCGGGCTTGGCCGTTTTCCATCGGGTCATTTGCCGTTGGAGCTTTTGCGCTATTGCCCTATTTGGCTCTGCGCCAGCCCAATCCCACGTTTTCAGGTCAAAAAAATGGGTGGCTAAAGCTGATTGATTCTCGCTGGTTTGGCGGATTTATTGCGATCGGCGCGATCGCCCTTCTGGTATACGGCCTTATTCAAGGCGACTGGAGCAATTTTGTCTATCAGTGGCAAACCAGCCGTTTTATCCATGTCATGAGCCTCGATTTTTGTCTGCTCTGCTTACTGTTTCCGGTGCTGCTGAGCGATGACATGGCAAGACGTGGCTTAAAGGATCAGCGAATTTTTTGGGCGGTAACGCTGTTGCCCCTTTTAGGCGCTTTGGCTTACGTCACATTGCGTCCGCCTGTGGCGGTAGGTGAATTGAGCGAAGTGACTTTATCAAATGCTAGGGAAAGTGCTGGGTGAGCACCTTACCTGCGTGTGGAATAGCACAGATCTCATCTGGCGCTTCACAATAGGCTGTGATTGTATCCCAATTGAGCTATTTTCTAATGCATACCTTCATTCCACCCGATCGCTTCTTCCCGTATCTAACTTGGACAGAAATTGAGGCGATGCCCCATAAAGATAATGTGGTGTTGATCCAGCCTGTAGGGGCGATCGAGCAGCATGGCCCTCATTTGCCGTTGGTGGTGGATGCGGCGATCGCTACAGCAGTGGTTGGAAAAGCGTTAGAGCAGTTGACTCCAGAGATTCCTGCCTATGCCTTACCTACGCTGTGCTATGGCAAATCAAATGAGCATTGGCACTTTCCGGGTACGGTAACGCTTAGCGCCCAAACGCTGATGAATACGCTGATGGAAGTTGGCGAAAGCCTCTATCGAGCGGGATTTCGCAAGTGGGCTTTGGTCAACGGACATGGCGGACAGCCGCAAATTATGGAAATGGTGGCGCGAGATCTGCACCAAAAATATGAGGATTTTATGGTGTTTCCGCTGTTTGTCTGGCGCGTCCCCAATATTGCTGGAGAGCTATTGACCCCCAAAGAATTGGAGTTGGGTATTCACGCAGGGGATGGCGAAACGAGCTTACTGCTGTCGATTTTGCCGGATCAGGTGCATATGGACAAAGCGATTGCTGAGTATCCTCAAGAGTTGCCTACAGACAGCTTGCTCAGTATGGAAGGGCGATTGCCTTTTGCCTGGACAACGCGAGACTTGAGCCAAAGCGGAGTTTTGGGCGATCCGACAACGGCCACTGTAGAGAAGGGCGATCGCATTCTTCAATCGCTTGCCGATGGCTGGACGCAAGTGATTCAAGATCTCTATAAGTTTCAACAGCCCAAGGCATGGAAGCAGGGTTGAATCCTGAGTTTGCTCCAACCCTTAGCTTTTGAAAGAGTGGGCTGCTTTTTCACAAAAGTCTTTAGTCTAATTATTAAATTTGCGACCCTTATGCTTGGACATAGCTTAGGGGATAGCTTAGGGGATAGCTTGGGGGACAGCTAGGTATCAACAAATCCAATTTGCTTGAAGGCGCGTATTTATTACACTATTGCTCTGTGATGCAACTGCTCTGTGATTCAACAGATCACTCAATTACGGCAATATGAATTACGGCAATATAGATTACTGTCCCTTTAGCAATGGGAAAACCCATGCAGTAAGAATGCTAAACAGAATAGCCATTTCAAGTACGGCTAAAATACGCGGAGATTGAAACCAGTTTGACCAACGGCCTGTACGAAGGCCGCGCCACCATTGAGAGAAATGAGCCGACCAAAGCTTGGGACTATCTTTGTCACGAAATTGCCAGGACAACATAGATAGCAACAATGGCGCTCCGCCAACTTTGGCATTCATCAACAGGTGAAGGGCGATCGCTATCACCATCATGATCCAACCAATCAAATGAGCATAGTACCAGGCATGATTTAATTCCCCTTTTGGCAGCCAAGTTTCGTCCATCATCTTGCCGCTAAAGAGAGCAAACGTTAAGGCAAGAAGAGCCAAAGTGTTAGTGAACCGATTTAATGTGTACCACCAAATGGGTTTCCCAACCTGTGTCAACTTTGTAAATGAGTCAGGCTGAACTAACCGTCGCTGTCCACGATGAAAAGCGTAAATCACAAATGCAGGAAAGACCAACAAAGTCCATAGACCAAACGTTCCATGAATTCCTTCAATATCTCTGTAAGACGGCAGTGGAACTCTCCCCCAGCGACCATCATAGGTATCGTAAGTCCAAAAAGCCGTTAGAATTGCAGCTACTAAAAATAGCCCCGTGAGTCCGTGCAGAATGCGAAGAAGTAGCGGTTGGTAGGGTTGAGTTGATTTCATGGTAAGTAATCAATAGCAGATGTGCATTCAATGTTTATCTAGACAAACATTGAATGCTTATTGAAAAAGTTGTGGAGTGATTAACTAACATAAATACCCAAAAAATCAGGCTCTAATTATGAAATAAAAATGAGAGAAAAGTAAAAGTGACGTCCTGGATGGTGGTTTAGTTGCTAGAAGAGTTTCAGACCGTGCAGTGACGATGATTCGTGAAGTGCTGTTCTTAGTTTTTGCGATTGTAGCAACTTCAGAATGGGCTTGAGTAGAGGGAGCCGCTATTGAATCGATCGAACATGTTGGAGCAACTAAACTATAGAGCCAGTGAGAAAGATAAAATTGAATCGACGCTTGATCAGCGTTTTACGATGTTTCGCTTTAGCCTGGACTGATGGGTTGGAGGAAAGAGATCACTCGCAATATTGGGTAGTATTTCATAATGCTATCGATCCTACCGATGAATCTCTTTTAGGGGTTAGCTGCCTTCACTTCCTTTCCCTTGACAGAACAGCAAGGTTCAGAAGCCTAGTGTAGATTACAAGGAGTCAATTGATGAATCATGTGACGTAAGTTATGGTTAACGTTGCGTTCACTGATTCTCAAAACTAATTGCCAGGAACAATGGACTCACAAAGCTCCGCCCCTCCAGACGCTGCCGCTCTTTCCCCAGATCTGTCTGATATTGACCTCCTTCTTGTCCTCAGAAGGGGCCAAACTCAGGCTCTAGGCATGCTCTACGATCGCTATTCTCGCTTGGTGTACAGTCTCGCATTCAAAATACTGGCAAATGCCGAGGAAGCCGAAGATATCACCCAAGAGATCTTTGTTTCACTCTGGCAGCGCAATGCCTACAATCCTGAGCGTGGCTCTCTCAGCAGCTTCTTGACAACCATGACCCGCTCTCGCTCTATCGACAAATTGCGATCGCGAGGCAGCCGTTATCGATTTTTACAGCGCTGGGAGGGCATTACCCGCAGCGATACCGTTACGGCAACACCGCTAGAGCAGGTTTCTATGGGAGAGCGATCGCAAATTATTCGGGCAGCCTTAGACAAATTGCCCCCCAATGAGCGGCAAGTCCTAGAAATTGCCTATTACGAGGGATTAAGTCAGTCTGAAATTGCCGAGCATTTGCACATTCCGTTGGGAACTGTCAAAACACGCTCCCGTCAAGGCTTGCTGAAACTCCGTCAGGCTCTTCAGAATTATGTCTAACTCTGGCATCAAGCTGATTTTTGGATAGCTAACCTTTGATACAAGATAAAAAAACTGCCTCTAGTTCCTTTAGAACCCGTTTCTATAAAGCCCTTTGCCCTTCTACCTTTTATTTTTTACAACTCATCATTACATTTCCAAATCATGACTTCTGCACTTCCTGATAACTGGCAAGAACTTATAGCAGGTTATGCCCTGGGCGATCTCAGCCCAGAAGAAGCTGAGGAATTGCAGCGCCTACTGGCAGACAATCCAGATTTGACCGCTGAGGTTGCGTCTCTTCAAGAAGTATTGGCTTTAATGCCCTATGCTTTGCCTCAGTATGAGCCATCTTCGCAATTGCGAGACTCTATTCTGGCGATTGCTCAGCCCAATGCACCCCTAGAATCCAATAATGCCCACAGCAGCTCCGCGATCGCGACGCTGACCAAGGCGGCTAGGGGAGACACAGAAAATAGACAGACAGAAAGTAGACAGACAGAAAGTGGCTCAGATCAAGCGCCTCAGAAAAGTTTGCGTCGTAGCTACCGCAGAGGAACTTGGGCTGCAACTGGGTATGGCATTGGAGCCACGATCGCCGCTGTAGCTCTCATGGCCTTGGGTGTGGATAACTATCGTCTGCGCCAGGAAACGCAACAAGCTAAATCGATCATTGCGGCTCTTGAGGCACGAGGCACCCAGACCATTGCGATGGAAGGCACCGAATCTGCAAATGCCGCTTCGGGTAGCCTGGTTGTCGCTGAAGATCGGCAGGTCTTTATGGTCGCCAAAAATTTACCCGTTCTGCCCGCAGGCCAAGTCTATCGCCTCTGGGCCATGCCTGCTAGCGGCAAAAATCCTGCCTTCTGTGGTGAGTTTAGAGCTAGAACAAACGGGTCAGTTACGACGCAGTGGGTTACGCCTGAGGCCAGTTGCCAATCGACCACAGTGCAAATGCTGATTACCTCTGAAAAAGCGACTGATCCTCCCATTCCTCAAGGCTCTTTAGTCATGCACAGCCGTATCTAAAGGCAAACTCTTGGTCTGAAGGATTTTAGTCTGAGGGAATCCTAGTCCGAGGGAATCCGTCTAGCGATCGCCCCCCGTTTGGGATCGGATTCAAAGTCAATCACTGGCCCTAAGGGAACAATGCCGAGCGGATTGACTTTAGGATGGCTTCTGTAATAGTGCTGCTTAATGTGATCGAGATTGCAGGTCTCTTTGATGCCAGGATACTGATAGATTTCTCTCAAGTAGCCCCAAAGATTGGGGTAATCGACAATACGACGCACATTACATTTGAAATGGACGTAGTAGACGGCATCAAAACGGAGCAGCGTTGTAAACAGGCAGATATCGGCCTCGGTCAAGCTGTCGCCGCATAGAAACCTCTGTTGCCCTAAAACTTTTTCCCAGTGGCTGAGTGCCTCAAATAGCTCTGTGACGGCTTCTTCATAAGCAGATTGCGTGGTGGCAAATCCGGCTCGGTATACGCCATTGTTAATCGGCTGATAAATGGCATCGATCGTCTGATCGATCGTTTTTTGCAACTTATGGGGATACAGATCTAGATTGTTTTTGGCGATCGCGCCACACTCTACATCCAACATGCGAATAATCTCGCGCGACTCGTTATTAACGATTGTTTGAGTCTGTTTATCCCACAGAATGGGTACTGTGACTCGACCGCTATACTCTGGCTCAGCTTTAACGTAGAGTTCCCAGAGGAAGTTAGCCTGATTGACAGTATCGGGAATACATCCAGGTGCATCTGAGAACTGCCAGCCGCGATCGCCCATGACCGGATCGACAATTGACACGGAAATTGATTCTGTCAATCCTTTAAGCTGTCTCATAATCAAAGTTCGATGCGCCCAAGGACAGGCGAGAGAAACATAAAGGTGATAGCGATCGCTCTCTGCCTTAAACCCACTTGCCCCATCGGCAGTTATCTGGTTGCGAAATGTTGTAGAAGGGCGAACAAATTGACCCTTTTCATCCTCCTGTTCACGCTCCGAAACCCACTTTCCAGCCTTTAATACACCCAATCCCATTTTTCCTCCTGTTTGGCTCTGTTGCTGAGCGCTATTAATGACTCGCACTACTTGCATAACGCATTGAACGCTATTCTGCCCCAAACGCTATCATAGATCTGACTAAAGACGCACTCGGAGGCAGTCCGACGGTTTACACACGCCCCCTAGCTCGGTTAATTGAACAATTGCAAAGATTGCCTGGAGTTGGCCCTAAGACCGCTCAACGGCTAGCTCTACATATCCTCAAACGCCCTGAAGCGGATGTGCAGGCTCTAGCCCAAGCGTTGCTAGAGGCCAAGCAGCAGGTTGGCTTTTGTTCAATTTGTTTTCATCTTTCCGCAGAACCCGTCTGCGAAATTTGTCGCGCATCCAATCGCGATCCCCACACCATTTGTGTGGTTGCCGATTCTAGAGATGTCATCGCTCTAGAGAGAACCCGCGAGTATGAGGGCAAATATCATGTTTTGGGCGGTCTGATTTCACCGATGGATGGCATGGGCCCTGACCAGCTCAACATCACGCAACTCGTGCGGCGAGTGAATAAGCAAGATATTAAAGAAGTGATTATGGCCATTAGCCCAAGTGTTGAAGGCGAAACCACAACCCTTTATGTAGGACAGCTTTTGAAGCCCTTCACGAAAGTGACGCGCATCGCCTTTGGTCTGCCTATGGGCGGCGACTTAGAATATGCCGATGAGGTGACTCTGGCGCGAGCTATGGAAGGACGGCGCGAGTTGGAGTAGGGTCAGGGAAGGACGCCGCTCAAGCTCAGCCTTAAACCTCAGCCCAGTGGGGTTCTGCCAGTAAATGCGCGATCGCCCCACGCAGTTCCGTCAGTTTCTTGGCGGCTTGTCCTGTTGTCAATAATTCTCTGGCCATCATCAAGCCTGAATTGAGATCAGAGCAAACGCCGCTCTGCCACAAATAAAAGCCGCTGCTCCAGATTGCTGACTCTGCTAGAGGGCTAGAACCCCCTGCCAACACAACTTTCATATCCTCTATGAACTGATCTTCAGATTCTAAAGGCACATCCGTATCGGCAAACCCGTAGTCTCTGGGCTGAATCAGAAGCCGAGTAAACATGGGATCGGTCTTGGGATCATTCACACCGATAATGCAAGTGCGATCGCGCGGAAGATCACAGCTTCCTTCTAGCCCTTTGACCGTGATGAAGCGCTGCACGCCCCGCAGCTCAGCCGCGACCCGCCCCATTTCTTCGGTGGGCGGATGCACAAATCCTGAAACCACGATCGCCTCTCCTTGATAAGGGCACCAAAATAACTCTACGGTGGCAAAGGGTGGGCGCTTGCCTAGCTGTTCTCGGTAGACCACAATATCTTCTGCTAAGCCAAAATGATGCGGCAGATAGACAAATCCCAGCAGGGTCTGGGCAAAAGTTTGCTGCACTTGCTCTAGCGTTAGCTTTGTCCAATCGACCTCCAGCTTTTGCCAAATTTCGGCTAGGGGCAGCCCCTCTTTGGTGGGCATGCGTCGCCCCCCATGCAAAACCACAGGGCATCCAGCCGCAGTTAAAATTAGCGCTACGAGAGGAGTTACGGGAGCCGTGCGCGATCGCCCATCATAGGGCACCCCCATCACCAGTGTGGGATAGGCGGCAGCGATCGGCTTTAGCTTTGTGCCCACCGCATCATAAGCATCTAGCATACCCGCCAGTTCTTCACCCGTTGGCCTTTTGATCCGGTGAGCAATCATGAATGCACCAATTTGTGCCGGGGTCGCCTCCTTCCTGAGCATCATCTGCGTCGCCATAGCAGCTTCAGCACGGGTGAGATCCTTGCTGGTATGGGTGCCACTGCCCACTTTACGGAGGAATTCTCGAAACACATTACTCATGAACAACATCACTCATGAACGATCGAAGGAAGGGATGGTCAGCAAATAGCGAGGATGGGTGCGCCAGAGGTGCGGAGAGGTCTGCATTGAGAATTTTTGACCTTGGAGAATTTTAATTTTAGAGAATTTTAATCTTACATGGATATCAGTGCGATCAATTTCTGGTGCTGGTCTTCTGGCGCTGGTCTTCTGGCATTACTCTAAGACTCGGCCCCCTAATGCCATAGAAAATTGCGCGTTAATCTGTGCTTTCACCAAGCGTTGTACCAAGTTGCGAAAATGCTGAATTGGCGGAATGTCTAGGCGATCCTGAGTTGTGACCAAGACGACTTGACGGCTCAGCACAGGCTCTTCAGTTGGTCTAACGACCAGCGATGCGTCATTGCGGATGTCTGACAGCGCCGAGCGAGGCAATAGTGCCACTAGATCACCCTGACGCACCATGCCTCGAAATCCATCTAATGTATTCAGTTCGATCGCGGGCTTGAGGTTCAGCGCATGGCGTTGAAATTTTTCTTGCACCAAGCGCTGCATCCCATATCCGTCCTTAAACACAACCTGAGAATATGCAGCGATTTCTTCCCAGGGAACCTGCTTGTAGCGAGTCAGTGGATGTTCGGCCGCCATCAGCAAATGTACAGGCTCTTCATAGAGCAAATCTACGACCATTTCTGGACTGGTTGTTAGAAATCGATTGTTCATCACGATCGCAACATCGACTAGCCCATCTTTTAGGACCTTCAGGGCGCGATCGCTGCCTAACGACGTGACTCGAAGCTGAACATTCGGATAGTCTTCACAAAACTGTTGAAGCACAGGCGGCAAAAAATGCGCTGACACCGAGTGAATGGCTGCCACACAAAGTTCGGGCTGCTTTCCAGCGAGCAAATCTGCAAACTCAGCTGTGGCGTTTTGCCACTCTTGACAAATTTTGCGGGCGCGAGGCAAAAACCGCTCCCCGGCAACCGTCAGCTTTGCCTGTGAGGTGCGGTGAAACAGCGGCAAACCTAGCTCTGCCTCCAGACCTTGAATTTGGCGGCTAATGGTAGGCTGGGTCACTTTACATTGATGCGTCGCCTGCTGGAAACTGCCAGCCTCAGCAACTGCCAAAAAAGCCTGCAACTGCTCTAGACGCATAGAAATCTAACCGATAGAACTGGGGCACCGATTCCTCAAAAGATGGTTTTCGCAACAAGAACCGCTCCGCAGCTCTGTTGCAAAAGTCACCCTCTAAACTGAGCTATGCCAGAATCTGAAACAAACAAGATATTGCAGCACCAATTGAGTGCAACATCTTGTCTGTCCCACTCCCTCAATTTACGAGAGTTAGACAAGCAACTTGGTATCGTAAATTACGATTGCCTGATTGTTCCAGTGCTAGATCCTAAGCAATGTTGACAGCGACTCAGCTTCCCTTAGGCTCCTTACAACATTAAAACCAAGAACTTTTTTGAGAGCGTACAGCTCTGCCGCACGCTCTCAAAAAAGTTCTTCAAGTTATTTCTGTGCCGATCCTTAGACGCTTCGAATTTTCTTTGAGCAGGCAATTCAGGCGTAGATTTTCAGAGGAGTCGCTAGCCCAGAAGCCGTTTCTTCAAGATGAGCGATTCCTCGATTTAAAGTTTCAGGGCTTTCAAGTCCCACAGTTTCGAATATCTGTCGAATGCGATACCGCCAGTCATGTCTCAAAAGACTCTCGCGATAGTTTCGCTGAACGTTGAGCGCTAGGGTTTCGCTGTCATTCAAAATATCTTCAAAAAACGGAATCCAATCACTCTCAGCATCAGGAATATCGATTACGCTATTCTCCCAATCCATCAGCTCTGCGGTTCCTTTGCCGAAGGGCTTTTTGCCCACAATGGTACATCCGGAAGCCCAAGCTTCATACCAGCGATAGAGAATAGGAGAATAACCCATGAAACGAGGAATATTGCTGGCCTCAAAGCATAGGCTGAGCTTAGAGCGATCGAGCAGTTTAGAAAGCAGCGTTATATGCTCTCTGTGATCATCTACTTCAGGTCGAGAAAAAGTGGAATGGAAGTAAACTCGACCATCTTGATGCTGATTAAAGTTTGTTTGTAAGCAGCGATGTAAATCTAAATTTCCTCGACCGTAAGCAATGATATCAATCCACCGATTCTGGTTCTTTCCACCTGTTCTCAGAACATTTGCGGCTAGAGGTAAGAAAGAAGTCTTCACCATTCCGGTCGCGTCAACTGCATCAGCAATTTCGGCACTCATGACAAACAAATGATCCAGGTGGCTAGCAGCCGCTTTATCCAGGTGCTGCGGATCAAAGCCGTCTAACACATAGCCTAAACGCAAATCAAATTTTTGCAGCAGAGGGCCAAGGGCGTGCATGGAGAGCAAAAACTGTGGTTGAAGTCCGATGATGAGAAGGACATTACAACCCTTGCCCAGAGTGGGTAAATTTTCGATCTCAAACCAGGATTTGAAAATGCGGTGTCTGTATCGTCTTAGAAATGCCAGATGGTCATCAGGGAACTCGATGCCTTGCGAAAGCTTAATTTTATTATTGGCCGATGGATAGATAAAAGTTGGATTGCAAGTAGTCGCCAGAGTTTCTTCTAAATCATAGCTGACCGACCAACCCACATATTTGTTACTAGGGTGAAGCTCTGACAATACAAACAGATTCATATCTAACCTCTGCAAGCCCATTATCTAAAAGATCTGTAGTCATATCTGGCTTTACCCAGATCGATTATGCAAGTGGAAAACCTATGGGGGCGTTTCTCAGCTTCAATGCTTCTAACTCATCCCAAAGCATCTAAAGCAGATAAGGATCTAAGCAATTAAGACCTGTAGCAAGCTCGAAAGCGATTGCGATCGCAACCTACTGGGTAATCCACTCTGTAAGCAAGAAGTTCAAGTCTGAAAAGATGAGCGCTCATTGCAGCTCGACTCCCTCTAGCAGAGAATATTTCAACAGCGTATGAGTTAACCCAGCATCTTCTAAGAAGGGAGCCGCCACTGATAATTAATTGAATCAGTAGAATTACGTAGATTGTCGAATGACTTTCCTCGCTCACTTATGCTGCATCCCCTCAATCGCTTACATCATACTAGTAACAAAGTCGTATGCCTGCTAGGGGATTTCTTACCAATTTACGGAAACTTTAACCTTGTATCAGATGTGTCGCTGTGCGATCGGCTGTACATAACGCTTTGCCGCTCATGCGTTTGTTGTGAACATTCATAAATGCATTATGTTTAAGCCAGTGCTTTTTCCCAAGTGCTCCAAAGTGCCTCAGCTTATGGGCTGCTATCCAGAAA
Source organism: Oscillatoriophycideae cyanobacterium NC_groundwater_1537_Pr4_S-0.65um_50_18 (assembly GCA_016208305.1). Taxonomy (GTDB): domain Bacteria; phylum Cyanobacteriota; class Cyanobacteriia; order Elainellales; family Elainellaceae; genus Drouetiella. Next base: position 279,381 of record JACQYI010000009.1, read on the forward strand.
AACCTTGACATCAAGAATAGTTGAAGAGCTATGAACTCTTCAGCCATTCCTAGGCAGAAACTCTGAAAATTATGAAGCGTGAAAGCGCTTAAGAGCTAATAGCAGATTATGGGCAGAGCTGCGCTGGGATGCGCTGTTCACTCACTGGAATAGTTTGAAGTAGAGACGCTATCTTTTTGACAAAGTGCTTTTGCTGGAAGTAATCTTTGTAAGCTTCACGGGCATTATCAATGATCTGATTTGCTGCATCCGGATTTTCTAGATAATAGCGACATTTTTCTGCCAGATCAGCATAGTCCCAGCGCACCGGAACATAAGTAACTCCTGGAATAAAAATGTTGGGTGCTACGTCAATGTGTTCTATCGAAGGTTTGATTAGTAAGCAGCCGTAACAGACTGCTTCAAAGTCACGAAACGTAACTTCGCCCCAGCCAAATGGACTGAATGCAATACGGCTACGCTGAATATCTCGAAAGTATTGCTTGGATGAAACAGTGCGCTCTCCACTATACGATCCACTGACTGACAGCTTGTATTCTGGAGCTAGCTGCTGCAAACCTTCGATCGCCGCCAGCCGATGCTGTCCATACCATTCAACATTATTTCTAGGGCCATAGGAGACATGGCAGCATATATCAATGTCTCGTTTATGAAACAGTCGTTTCCAAGGCATTGGAGTACTAAAAAGCTGCTGCTTAAATCTGGGAGTCAGTGAAATATACCAACCACTATCAATACGAAACTCATAACCTACGGGCACTTCTGATCCGACATGCCAACCCTTTAGATCATAGCCAAGATCTCGAACAAGGCGATCGGTGAGCATATGTCCGCCCAGAAGCGGCTCTGTGTAAGCACTTAGATCCTTAAGACATTGGTACTTTAGGAAGCGATCGACATAAGGCAGAACGTTAAAGAAGCGGCTGCTCGTTTGATCGAAGGGATCGATAAAGAAAATCTTAGCATTCGGATTTTGCTGGCGCAGATTCTTCATCACGCGTTTTGCATCTTCCGCACTTTCTTTCCAGTCTGGGCGAACGAAGAAAACATCTGCTTTGATATTTTGACAAGCAGCTTCAATTTCTGCAAATGTGTGAGCTTGAATGTGTTGAAACTCAAACCCTAGCTCACGACGTAAGTCATCTCTATTATCAAAAAATGGATAGAGTTGAGCGGCAGGAATGCTGTCATTCTGCCCTCTAATTTTTGCATTACCGATGATGACTGCCTTCATAGATTTAATTCCACAATCGTAAATGGGGACTATATCAATTTCTGGCAGATAACCAGATGACCCTTAGCGTTAACAAGCGTTCCTAAAGTAAACACAGCTTGAAAGACTCTATCTCAGGAGAAATTTCAACTTTTACTAAAATTTTTATGCCGATTGAAGACCTTAGTAAGTCTGAACGGTAAGTAAGTAAGTGGAATGAATTGTAGGATGGATTGACGATAGCGTAACTCATACAAGCGTTGGATTACCTTGCGGGAAGCAAGCTACGTGCCTTAACCTAATCTCATAGGTTTTCTATTCAATGAGTTCTAGCGAGTTCATGTAATGCTTCATCAGTATTTGCAAGAGTTTCACTATATATCTGAAGCTACAAGATGAGTTATGCAAACTCAAGATTAGTAGGTCTGCTCTCTAATTTTGATGCTGCTAGCTCACACTAAAACAGTTCGAGTAATTTTTACAGTTGTTCAAGCTGGGCAAGGCTTAAAAGGGGAGATTTGGATCGTAAACATTTAGGCGGCTCCACAAGCAGAAAATTTCAAATTGAAATGGGAGCGATCGCAACTCGTTCTTTTCCGCAAAGACTGGATTGAAAGCAAATCAGCTCATCATTTTCTGAAAAGCCGCTAGCGCAAATCACGGTTCTCAGTAGAATTGCGTAGATCTTTCAAGAATCACCCTGACTGACTTGGCTTGTGTACTGAAATTATTTTAGTAAGTAAGTGATATTTCTGTCAGAAAACATCGAGTCAATTTACGGAAGCTTTAACGTTTTAAAAGCTACATGAGCTGTCTTCACAAAAACCTCGATACGACCTAATGCCCTTTATCTTAAATAAACAAAAAACTCCGTAAACCTACGGAGTTCCGGCATTCAGGTCTGCCGACTGGCTAAGGCCGTAGGCAAAGCTGAGCGATTGCCCACCTTACCCACAGCTTTATCGCAACTGATTTTTTTGGATAAAGTCCATCAATGCATCATATTTGGGCGAATTTGGCTGATCTACATACTCCAACGCGCCCCAGCTTCCCCATTTACTGGGTTCATCGATGTCGGAAAAATGCATAAATAAGCTTCCGCCTTCATCTTTCCAACTATTCAATAGCTTCGTATACATCTCATACATCTCAGGGCGACGATTCAGATTAATGAAGAATTGGGTCAACTGGGCATTATTTTCAACTCCCTGCCTCCCGGCAATATGCTGCCCTGCTTCATAAGCCAAAAATTTCAGCCCTTTGGATTGAGCAACTTTTTTGTGGTAGATGAAGCCATCACGAGTATCTTGTAGGCTGTCTCCCCAATCTCCTTTTTGATCGAGGCGCTTCAACGCCTGACCAAAGCCCCCGTTACTTTCTTTCAGCCAAGACTCAACCTGTTTTTCAGCATCAGGTGAGCCTAAGTTGCCGCTGAAGTAGCCAGTCACGGCATAAGCATCCCCATGTTGGTAACAAGGTTTATTGCCCTCAGCTACCCAGTACGAGCAATCCAGGATGCTTGTTTCCAAGCCTTGCCAGCCTGTCTGAGTGCTCAAGACTGTAATGAGGCGTGAATTCTGTCCAGTTCCTGCTTCTCCAAACACCTGTTTCCAAATATCAGCCATCTGAGCTGCGCGCATCCCGTACCATTGGGCAAAAGCATCGCCTTTATCTTGGCCCCAGCGAGCTTTCCCTTGCTCCAGAGCATAGTGGGATTGAGGAAAAGTCCAGTTCCACACCTCATTGGACAGCTCAACATAGACCTTGAGCTTTGGATCTAGCTTTTCTTTAACGAGGCTGGCAAACTTTTGCATGTAGTCATCAGTTGCTTTGTGCGGCATGTTGAACCAGGGATCTGCCCCCAGTCGATTCGCCAGCTCAATCATGATCTCTAAGGGTGCGCCTTTGCCAAACGCATAGGAAGCGTCTTCTACTTTAGAGCGATCGCTCCACTCCCTCTGTTCAGAGGTATTGGTATTCATCCAATCCATGAAGCGTAGAGCACTAAATTTCTGTGTTTTTTCGATAAATGCAGGGTTGAATATTTCAGTTTCATAGGTCATTTCATGGGCGATCGGCACGACTCGGATATTGCGGATGTAGTTTCCGGTTTTGCGCGGGTCGGTCGCCGTAATGACGAGATGAATGCCATCTCCATCGTTGGCAGTGTTGACTTCGATGATATCTCTACCCGGTTTGGAAGCGGCCTCGTCTTTGCGGGCGTCATAAATATATTCAATCGTGCCCTCGCCATCGTATAGCACAACATACTGGCCTTGAGGATATTTCCCACTACCACCCAACAAGATGGTGCGAACACGAGTGTATTTGGGAGCTTCTTCGAGTTGAGGGAGAGATTTCACCCAGCCATGCTCATCTAGATCCAGCTGGGCGAACTCTCCTGTATCCCAAGAGCCATCGCAGCCCGGCTCTCCATTGACGCACTGAGGTATCCAAGTTCTAGCGCTCTTGAACAGATCTAAAAACGGCACTTCTGTTGACCAATCGGTAATGCCGCGCAAGTTAGTGCCAACTGCCAACTCCGGTCTAGATTCATTGGGAGTTGCTCCATTCGCAATAGCTCCATTGGGACTGACTTTGTTAGAGATGTTGCCACCGGAGCAGGCGATCGCCAAGTACATCGTCAGCGCTGAAGTTGCTAACCAAACGATCGCTCGCAGAAAAAGCATTTGACGATTTTTTAGCCCAAAGAATCGTAGAGCCATAGCGCTGGAGTCCTTCTTCATATCTTCGTTTTAAGCGGCATTGCTTGAGCTAGGGATATGTTTTTGTCAGAGGAGCATGGAGCAGCTCTCTAGCACAACATTTATCCTGAAAACCAGAAATGCCTCGTTTTAAGCAGGCTTTAGAAGCTGAACTGAGGAAACCTGATCGATTAAATTTGCGATCCTTAGGCGTAGACCTTGCGATAGTACTCCTGGTACTCTTGCGACAGCAAAGGCTGCCACCAGTCCTGATGATCCAGATACCACTGAACGGTACGACGGAGACCTTCTTGAACCGTTACAGAAGGAGTCCACCCTAGCTCTGTTTTAATTTTGGTTGCGTCGATGGCATAGCGGCGATCGTGCCCCGGTCGATCTTTGACAAACGTAATGAGATCGCGAGCCGGATGGATTGGCAAAGCAGGAGCCAACTCGTCCATCAGATCGCACAACATATAGACTAAATCGATATTTTTAACTTCGTTATTGCCACCAATATTATAGGTTTCGCCTGGTTTTCCCTGATGAATCACCACATCGATTGCGCTGCAATGATCGCCCACATACAGCCAGTCCCGCACGTTTTGCCCATCACCATAGACAGGCAGCGGTTTGCCCATCAGGATATTGATACACATCAGTGGAATCAGCTTTTCAGGAAAATGATAAGCCCCGTAGTTGTTGGAACAGTTGGTCATCAGGGTAGGTAACCCATAGGTATGGTGGTACGCACGCACAAGATGATCGCTACCTGCTTTAGAGGCAGAATAGGGGCTATTGGGGGTATAGGGCGTTGTTTCAGTAAAGGCCGGATCGGTAGGGCTAAGACTGCCGTACACTTCATCTGTCGAAACATGGTGAAAACGATAGCTGCTGGGCTTTTCGGCTTGATTCCAATGCTGCCGGAACGCCTCTAGCAAAGTAAATGTGCCCACCATATTTGTTTGGACAAAGGCTCCAGGGCCAAGAATGGAGCGATCGACGTGAGACTCTGCGGCAAAGTGGACGATCGTATCTACGTGCTCTTCTTGAAGCAGGGCATCAATGAGAGGCCGATCGCAAATATCACCTTGCACAAATCGGAGATTGGCATGTCCTTCCAAGCCCGCCAAATTGGCACGGTTGCCTGCATAGGTCAACGCATCTAGAACAATGACGCGATCGCCAGGATACTGGTTACACCAGTGATGCACAAAGTTGGAACCAATAAACCCCGCACCGCCTGTAATGACGACGTGACGGGGTGCTCTAGATAAAAGCGGCTCTTGCGACACAGAATCCATCAGTCTCTCCTAACGTGGATGAGCAGTAATTAGGTAATCATTGTTTGTTCTGAAGATTGCACTTCTACAACAGACAATGATTACCTTGTGAGGACTACCCGTAGAAGAACGGGCAGCCGTCTAAATATATTAGGTGCTTCAAATCTATTTTTCAGAGTGCCTCGCTCGAATTAGCCACTTCAGTGTTTTCGATCACAATCTCTTCATCGAAAGGTGGTAATTTAATAAATTGTTGTTTCGTCAGCATCTCTCGATAAAGCTGAACAATTTGCTTGGCTTTTTGCTCCCAGGTGAACTCTCGAATTCGGGCGATCGCATTGACAGACATATCACCCCGCAGCTTGTCGTTTTCAATCAGCAAACGAATCTTATCGGTCAAAGCTTGAAGGACAAAAGCTCGTGAAATCGGATCAATTTTGAATCCTGTCCCTTCGGTGACATATTCACCAATGCCCCCATGATTGACGACAATACAGGGCAAGCCACAAGCCATTGCTTCGAGAACAACGGCTCCCCCAAATTCACGCACTGAGGGGAAACAAAAAATATCGGCTTCTTGGTAGTAGGAGAAAACATCCTCCTGTTTTACCCAACCTGAAAAATGAACCTGTGAATTCAAATCTAAAGACTGCACCTGCTTTTCTAGATTCTCCCGTTCTGAGCCATCTCCCACGATCGTCAATCTAATCCGTTGACGAACAGGAGCTTCGAGCTGAGCGATCGCGTCAATTACAAGATCAGCGCATTTATAAGGGACTAATCGACCTGCAAATAGCAAATTAATGGGCTGGTCTTCAGTCTTGGGAAACTTAGGTTTAGCGGATTCTACAAGACTGCTAAGAATGCCATTCTCATAGAATAGGCTCAGCTTCTCTTTGGGTAGGTTGAACATCTCCTGCACCAAATTAAGCGTGTAAGTTGATCCTGCTAAGACCCTACTCGCTTTTTGATAAGTCTCTGCATAGCCTGGGATGACGGCACGCCCCACTGCTCTAAGAAAATTTAAATTTGCAAACTCTTTCTTAGCAGTCTCTTTAAAACCATCAGGGAAAGGAACTCCGCCATTGACAGGCCCCAACATAAAAGGAGTATTTTGGCAGGCTTTGATCACCTTGTAGGGATAACGTGGCATCATAGGAGTCAGCGCATGAACCAAGTCAAATTCACCGCTTAAAATTCGATCTTTGAACTTTTGATATACGCTCTCATTAAACTCTTCATAGAGAGGATAAGTTAAAGTATGATAGAGTGGCCAGATTGCTTTTGCCTTGTAAACTAGCTTGGAAATAAATTTGTAATACCTCTTGCTTAAAGCACTTTCAGGTATGTAAACTATTTCTACAGGCAGTTTTAATTTTTCGATCGCATCCTGGTTTCTTTCATGGGTTACTAGCGTTACCTCGACTAGCTTGCTAATTTCATCAAAAAACCTAAATCCAACCAGTGGGACAGAAGCCCACTCAGGGTTGCATTGCTCGACAATTAGTAAAACTCTCAATTTTTTAGTCATTGTTCCAGCTCTCTTAAGCTAAGGGTCTGTCGATTTAAAGATGATTTGAATCGGTGGCGTGCATTACCCTGACTGACGTATCGTCAAGCAAGGATGCTAAAGGCAGCTGTGGAAAAGGGGTATGATTAAGAAAGTTAAGCTCTATCTATTTATTCGGTCACTTGCAGGTAAATTATGCAAGCCGAATCGATTTAGGACTTTCTTTTTTTGATTTCAACGAAGGAATCAAGTCAAAAGATTCAATCTATGGGTTACGATCAAGGAAATGTTCATATTTTAAGCGATCGCTATCCGACAACGCATCATCGGTAGCATCAGTTACGCGATAGAAAATAGGGAAGGAGATGAACAATATTGATATTGCTCACTCGTTTTCTAAGCGTAAATTTACAGCATCGATGAAAGCGGGATTGAAACGCTTGGACTCCTTAAATTAATTGAGGCCAACAAAGTAGCGAGTGAGATTCTAATCTTTTCAACAGCATTTATTTACGGAGTAAGGAAATCAGCAGCTCCAGGAAATCTTTAACATTCTAGAAATTGCGCAAGGTTGATGCAGTAAAGCGCAAGTGAAGTATCGTTAGAGCCAATTATGCTGGACAGCAGGAGATAGTGCTGTATAATCCGTAAGCTTTAATAAAAGCTTTATGCATCTACCGAAACAGCTTTATCAACTTCTGTTAAGGAAAAATTAAAGCCTACCTTCTGGTTGATGCAATCTCTCCTGCCTAACAATTCACCCTTTCTAATGAGACCACACAAGTAAAGTATTTGTGCAAGGTTTTTGCTGACAAAACTTGTGTAGTCTTATCAGGATCATGCATTAGGTTTTACGCTATTCAATCTAATTTATAGAAGATAAATAAGCTTTATAGCTGTTGCCTCTACTTTTAGGACTTTTTTGTGGGCGCGCGGATCGTCCCCACAAAAAAATTCCAGTTCTAAGACTTGTGACTTGAGTGGAATTAGTGGCAGGACAGGTTAGCGATCGCATAACCCATGCGGGCGCTGGGTTACCCTGCGGAAAGCAAGCTACGTGCCCTAACCTAACCTAAGGACGCGAAGAAAAAGGAGGAAGCGATCGCTTCCTCCTTTTTCTTCTAATCATTTTGTCCCTAACCGGAGAGAATAGGCAACTTCAGCTTAACCAGATCTGACTTTACAATTGTGTTTGCCAAATGCCGTCTCATGGTTGCGTTACACAACTTCAATCTGACAATCGTCTCCAATCATGAACCGAAACGCCTTAGGTCTTCTAGGAGCTTCTTTCAAATATGCACGTTGGCCAATAACGCTATCGACAATTCGCTTATGAATGCCCTCAATTTTTGCACCCTTCAAAATTACGCTGTGCTCCAAGTCTGTTTCAATTAAAGAGACGTCATCTGCAACACTGCTGTAGGGACCAATGAAACAATTTTCTAAGTGGCAATTTTTGCCAATGGTCACGGGGCCTCGAATCGTGCAGTTTATAACTTTAGAGCCTTCACCAATTTGTACCCGCCCAATAATTTGGCTTTGTTCGTCAATATCGCCCTGAATGGAAGTTTCTAGACAGGTATCTAGAATGACGCGGTTGGCTTCTAACAAATCATCTTTCTTTCCGGTATCTAGCCACCAGCCACGAATTTGGCGAGCTTCGACAGGTTTTTGCCAGTTAATTAGCGTCTGGATTGCATCAGTGATTTCTAACTCACCTCTGGCGGAAGGCTGGATAGACGCGATCGCATCATGGATCACAGGCGTAAAAATGTAAATTCCTACCAGCGCTAAATTAGAAGGCGGGTCTTTAGGCTTTTCTACCAGCTGAAGCAATTTGCCTTCTTCATCGACTTTGGCGACCCCAAAAGCGCTCGGATTGGGCACCGGACAGAGTAAGGTCAAAGCATCTAAGCTACGGGTAGCAAATTGCTCTAGAAATAGCGCCAACTCGCTCTGAACCAAGTTGTCACCCAGATACATGACAAAAGGCGAATCACCCAAGAAAGATTGCGCTATTTTGACGGCATGGGCAAGACCTGCGGGCTTTTCTTGCAAAATATAGGTAATATTTGCCCCAAATTGGCTGCCGTCGCCTGTTTTCGTCTGCACCTCTTCACCCGTTTCAGGGCTAATAATGATCCCAATGTCTGTGATTCCAGCTTCAACAATGGATTCGATCCCGTACCAAAGAATCGGTTTATTGGCGACTGGAACAAGCTGCTTCGCACCCGTATGGGTGAGTGGACGTAGCCGTGTTCCTTTACCGCCGGAAAGAATGATTGCTTTCATGAGTGGGTGAGTGAATAAAGTTCAGTGAGCATGTGACGAAGGCTCTGCCGCCATTGAGGCGTAGGAGTCTGCAAAATTGCAGATATTTTTTGACAGGCAAGGGCAGAATAAGCTGGACGGCGGGTGGGGGTAGGATATTCAGCCGTTGTAATGGGTACGACCTGCTCTAGCTTAAGTGGAAAACCGAGCGCTTCAGCTTCTTCAAAGATGGCAACAGCAAAGTCATACCAGCTTGTGATGCCGTTGTTTGTAAAGTGATAAATGCCGCTGGGAGCCTCTGATGCCGCTAGAAAATGGGGTGAGAGTTTGGCGATCGCTCTAGCAATTTCAGTAGACCAAGTGGGCGTGCCGACCTGATCAGCAACGACTCGAATCTCTGGGCGATCGGCTCCCACGCGCAGCATCGTTTTAACAAAATTGCCTTTGCCTTGAGCGCCATAGACCCAGGCTGTACGCAGAATTGCATAATGAAAATCGGGAGAGCGATCGCCTACCTGACGAATGCCCTCCTCACCCAGAAGCTTTGACTGACCATAAGCGCCGATTGGGTTAGGCGTATCCGTTTCGGTGTAGGGTGTATTTTTGCTACCGTCAAACACATAGTCTGTAGAAATGTGGATAAGGCTAGCGCCCATCTGTTGACAGACTTCGGCCATCACGGTTGGGGCTTCAGCATTGATGGCTTTTGCCAAATCCATTTCTGTTTCGGCTTTATCGACTGCGGTGTAGGCTGCCGCATTCACAATTAGGTTAGGCTGAGCTGATTGAATCACCTGACGAATGCGATCGGGCTGAGTCAAGTCTAGATGTTCACGCGCGACGCTTATTAGATCCCCTAAGGGTTTTAGCGTTGTTTGCAGTTCTTGACCGACTTGTCCCGCGCTTCCTATTAACAAAATGCGACTCATGCGGATTACCTCCCCTATTCAAACCTTCGGATTATCATCAAACCCACTCTTTTCAAGCCAACCTCAAACGCTGCATTTTTTGGTGTAAAACGCCGACGAATTTCGCTGAGGATTATTGCCAATTTGTATTTCTTTTTCTAAACGTCGCCATGCCCGCCGCCAAAAGGTTTCGCGCCAACCCGCCCACGCTGTTTTGTCAAGATACTCATAGAACAAGTCTTGCCTAGGGTGTCGACAGCCTGTTTGCCAGGGCTTAGGCGGCGTGGTGTAGTGCACGATGTAAGGATGGTGTAGAACCTGGTCAAAAACCTCTTCACTGTAAGGGCTGTCTTGCCATGAGGCATAGCCGTGAATGGCGTGAATCTGATTCCAACGGGGGTCAAGTTCTCCCCATTTACCGACCATGAGGGCATTGAGAGCGTCTTGATCAGGGTTAAAAGAACGCTGAGCGTTTTTTTGAAGATAGGCGATCGCCCTTTCTAAAATTTTCTCGGTTCTCCAATAGTCCAGATTAATCACCAGAACGCCCGAATTAAAGTATTTACTCTCCGGAGGAATATCCAGTTTCTGAGCAGGGCTGAAGCCGCCCGCCATATGGATATACCGCTGACAGGCATCCTGAACGGCCAAGACAGCATGGTCTTGAATATCAACCTGCCAAAGCTGCTCCAGATCTCCTACAACAATTAGATCGGTATCTAGATAAATGGCTTTTTTGCAGGTTGAGGGAATAATTTTGGGCAGTAAAAGACGGTAATAAATGGCTAGAGGATACTGTGCTGAAAGGGGCAGATCGCTGAGAAGTTTTGCAGAAGGTTCAATCCAGAAAATCTCAACCGGATAAGCGCTCAGAGAATCAATAATGCGACGTTTTTTTGCTGCTCGAATGCCACCATCTAAGATAAATAGGTGAACGGAGAGATTGCCGCCCAAATTTTCTAACACTGACCGCATCGTTGCTGCTAGGGGCATAGCATAAGCATCATCAGATGCACAAGCTAAAACGATGGGGTGATGATTTGAACTGCCGATCAGCATGTTTTCTCTAGCAAGTGGTGCATGACGTGCCCTTAAGACCGCTGACTTTAAGCGCCTACTCAAAAATGTCAGCAGTTTCTAAAGGTTGGCCTGCCTGATCTTTTGCCGTTAGGATCGGTTCGGCGTCTAGTGGCCAAGCGATCTGCAATTGCGGATCATTCCAGAGCAGACAGCGTTCATGGGAGGGCGCATAATAGTCGGTTGTTTTGTAGAGCACTTCTGTACGATCGGATAAGGCCACAAAGCCATGCGCAAACCCGACTGGAACCCAAAATTGCCGCTTATTTTCGGCACTCAGCTCACAGCCGACCCATTGCCCAAAAGTAGGTGAGCTTCTCCGCAAATCTACGACTACATCAAAGACAGCACCTGACACGACGCGCACTAGCTTGCCTTGAGGCTGCTGAATCTGGTAGTGCAAACCTCGCAGCACGTTTTGCGCTGAGCAAGAGTGATTGTCTTGAACAAAACGAACATCCAGATTGGTCTTATCTCTAAAGAGTTGTTCATTAAAGCTTTCAAAAAAGAAGCCTCGATGATCCGAAAAGACGCGGGGTTCGATGATTAAAACTTCAGAAATCTCAGTTGGGGTAATATTCATCGCAATCCTCTGTTTGATAGCAACCGAATTAGCACCATAGATCCCCTCTAAAACCATTCGGTCATCCATTAAAATTGCAAGAACTCAAGCTTTCCTGCACCTAACTTTATCTAAGCCGAAAATTTACCAAATTTAAGCGAGACTCAGACATACTAGCTAATCTTTTCGCCACCTCTCAAAGGAGAGCCGACTGCTTTTATTTAGTCTTTACAATTGCTTGGATATTGTTGTTTAGGCTATGAAGACTCACGCTTTAGGGCTTTGGAGCGTTTGCAGCATCGCGATCGGTTCGTACCCATTGGGTTTGAGGGCGGATCAGAAACGCGAAGTAGAGTGGAATTTTCCACAGGACATAGAGTGGGACAGCTAGCAGCGTCTGAATGGGCAATTCAGCACGACCGTATTTTGCCCAGGCTACTAAAATGGCTGCCAATAGCAATAGACCCTCGATACCGAGAACCCATGCAGGCAACCAGGTGATTCCCAAAAAACCTGCTATTGCGGTCAAGCTAGCAATGGCAAACCAAAGCATTGCCAAGAGAGAAATCGGGGGGACAGACAGATCCAGCGCGATCGCCAATAGATCTAACCGTCTTTGCTGAAAGGATTGTTGAACCAGAGGCGGTACCTGAGCTATGAGGGTTTGCAGATGTCCATGTTCCCATCGAGTTCTCTGGCTCTTGGCGGCTTTTTCTTGTTGAGGTAGCAATCCTGTAACTTGTGCTTCTCTGCAAAACAGGGGGGGCTTTCCAGCGATCGCGAGGTCAATGCCTAGCTGCATGTCTTCGACAATATTGCCACTGGCCAGTTTGACATTGCGCAGCAGCGCCCAAGGAAAGGCCATTCCTGTGCCTGTTAGCAGGCAGGGAAATCCCAGGCGATTTAGCCCTTGAGGGCGAACTAAATTTTTGACCATGAAGGCAAGCGCCGAGACAGCATCCTTAGGCTGAGGTTGCGTAGGGCGTTCCATGAGGTAGAGCGCTTGTACGGGGCGGTTTGTTGCCATCGCCCAATCAGCAATCTTTGCCAAGCTACCGGGCTGCATGATGCAATCGGCATCCACAAAGGTGACAACATCGGGTGGCTCAGTTGCCAAATAATTCATGCCATAGTCCAGGGCATAGCCCTTGCCACGGTGATCGGCGTCTTGACGCTCAATGACAATCGCTCCTGTCGATCGGGCAATGGCCGCTGTTTCATCGGTGCAGTTGTCGGCAATCACCACAAGGCGATCGCGTTCTGTGATCTGCGCCATTAGCCCTGTGAGGATCGCCTGAATACCCAAGGCTTCGTTATGGGCTGGGACGAGTATGGCGGTTCTAGGCCGCGATATAGGGCTAACCGTTTGGCGACGGCTGGGCAGCAGAGCCGCAAAACACTCAATGAATAGGATGGCGATCGGGATCAGCAGTAGGAAAGCGATCGATAGCAGGACGATATGGGTTAGCAGGACTCCTAGTGAATTAACTGACAAAACCTGATTCCTCGCTCAATTTTGGTAAACGGGAGCGATATTCGCTAGCGTTCCCACTGGACATGTGATTAGGGTATGCAACTAGATTGTCCTGCTATAAAGTTCGAATCGGCTAGGCATAAGACAACCGATCTGGAGAATCTTCACAGAAAAGTAGAAGGCTTTATGAAGATTCAAAAACTTTAGCTATCTATAAAATCGACATTTGTAATATAGCAACCGTTAAGCCGATTCGGAGAAGGAAGTTCTGACGGGTGTGCGAAACCTATACAAAATAGCTTAAGCCGGATAGTTACGGTAAGAAAAAACAATAAAAGACCTGGCAGCCCCCTGCCAGGTCAATCAATGAACGTCACTTATCTATAGTCAATGTACGTTTTGCGAGAACCTTTAGGCTTCACCTAACTTGTTCATCCAGTGGATTCGCCTTGTAGAGGGAGCCGAGCCGGAAGGCATTCACCTGGAGATGTCATCCTATCAGGTGATGTCAAGCTGAAGGTAAAAAAGGGCTGTAAATGTTTCTGATTGTAACTATGAATTGAATTCCACCAGGAGCGCTCAACGCCCCTGGCAAAATTCACTGAACAGCCATGCGTCGCAGACTACTCAACGCCCTCAATGCGATCTTCCACTTCTTGATAGAGTTCGCGTAGCAGCTCCAGGTTTTCTTCGCTGGTTTCCCAGTAGCCGCGCCCATTCACTTCTAGCAGCGTCGTTACCACTTTGCGGAAAGAGTGAGGATTAAGGTTCATCAAGCGATCGCGCATGGCTTCGTCCTTAATGAAGGTGCTGTTAGCATCTTCGTAAATCCAATTGTCTACCGCTCCGGCTGTGGCAGACCAACCCATTGTGTTGACCAGACGCTTCGAGAGTTCACGCACGCCCTCGTACCCGTGAGACAACATGCCCTCATACCATTTAGGGTTGAGCATCTTGGTTCGGGCATCAAGCCGCACCGTTTCCGAGAGCGATCGCACTTGGGCGTTGGCGGTAGTGGTATCGGCAATAAAGGAGGCCGGAGTCTTGCCGTCGTTACGGAGTTGAGACACCACCTTAGTCGGATCGGAATCGAAGTAGTGGGAGACATCCGTCAGAGAGATCTCGGAGGAGTCGAGATTCTGGAAGGTCACATCTACGGTTTTCAGCGCCGACTCAAAGATGTCCCGCGACTGATCCATCATGCCGGGGTTATCGGAATTAAAGGAGAAGGACTTGCGCGCCAGGAACATGTCCTGAAGCTCTGCTTCACTTTCCCAGGTGCTGTTTTCTACCGCCAGGTTGACGTTAGAAGAGTAGGAGCCAGAGGCGTTAGAGAAAACGCGAGTGGCAGCCTGCCGCAGATTAATTCCCATCTCTTCGGATTGCTTCAGGGCATGCTTGCGGACAAAGTTCATTTCCAGCGGTTCATCCGCTTCGGCGGCCATTTTAACGGCGCGATCGAGCAGATTCATCTGGTTAATAAACAAGTCGCGGAATACGCCAGAGCAGTTGACCACAACATCGACACGGGGGCGACCCAACTCCTCTAGTGAAATCAGCTCCACCTTGTTGACTCGACCTAAAGCGTCTGCTACGGGACGCACGCCCACCAGCAGCATCACCTGCGCCAGAGACTCGCCGTAGGTCTTGATATTGTCTGTACCCCAGAGAACGAAAGCGATCGTCTCTGGGTAATTGCCGCCATTTTCCGCACGCTGACGGGCAAGGAGGCGATCGACCACGATCTGTGCCGACTGGACAGCTGCGGTTGTAGGAATCGCCTGCGGATCAAGGGCATGGATATTTTTGCCTGTGGGCAGTACATCGGGATTGCGAATTGGGTCACCGCCGGGGCCGGGGAGAATGTATTCCCCTTCCAGCGCTCGAATCATTGCCCCTAGCTCATTATCTGCGGTCACCTGCTTCAGGCAAAACTCCAGATATTCAAACAGCGGCTTGATCGCTTCCACATCCACCTTGGGATACCCTGCCTGATGCAGCGCCTCAACCCAGGGTTCTTTTCGACCCAGGTTAAAGAAATTGAGCTTGGTGACTTTAGAAACACGCCCTTCCGCATCCACCTGTTCTTTGACCATCGCTGCAACCGCAGCCCGAACCGCTTCGTTGATATCAAACAACAGCTGGACATCTTCCAAAACACCGCGATCGCTGCTCTTATACAACTCATCCATGTCACGCCCTAGGCTATTGGCGATGATGCGCGGCAGGCTGAGCAGATTATCTTCAGGGCGATCGAGCGCCGAGATGTTGACTAGAGTTGCGATCGCCTCTTCTGCCGTAGGAGCTTTACCAATAATGTGCAAACCGCAAGGCAAGAGCCGCGACTCGATTTCCATCAGCTTGATGTAGACCTTGCCCACGAGCGCATCGCGTTCCTCAACGGGCAGCTCTACGCCATCTTCCGGCAAGTCAATGTCCTTGTCGAGATTGACTAAGCGGCACTTGTCCACAATGGCATTGATGATCGGCTGGGCACGACCCGAATCCTTAAGGGTCTGGTAGGAAGAGATCAGCTCGCTCAGCTCCTTCAAGCCTTTGTAAAGACCAGCATTTTCTGCTGGAGGGGTGAGATAACTGATGGTTTCGGCATAGCTGCGGCGCTTAGCGATCGTCGCCTCTGAGGGATTGTTGGCCGCATAGTAATAGAGGTTAGGAATCTTGCCGATCAGGCTATCGGGATAGCACTCAACGGACATCCCCATCTGCTTGCCGGGCATAAATTCCAGCGATCCGTGGGTGCCGAAGTGCAGCACAGCATCGGCTTGCCACACATGCTCCAGGTAAGTGTAATAGGCGGCAAAGCCGTGATGAGGACTGGCCGATCGGGAGAACAGCAGCCGCATCGGATCGCCTTCGTAGCCAAAGGTGGGCTGAATGCCAATGAAGACATTGCCGAAGTGCTTACCAAACACCAGCAGGTTTTGTCCGTCTGTGTTCAAATGGCCTGGAGCCGCACCCCAAGATTCCTCTAGTCGCTTGTAATAGGGTGTCAGGCTTTCATATTCTGGCACCGACATGCGGTAGGCAATGTTGAGTTCGGGGCTGTTGTATTGCGCTTGCGCATCATGAATGACTTCCTGCATCAGGGCTTCCGCCGACTCAGGCAAATCCTGAATGTCGTAGCCGTTTTGCTTCAGGGCGTGAATCACTTGGTAAATGGAGCCAAACACATCTAGATAAGCGGCCGTACCCACGTTGCCTTTGTCCGGCGGGAAGCTAAAGACCGTGATCGCCACTTTCTTATGCAGCTTCGGCTTGCGGCGCAGATTTGCCCACTTCATAGCGCGCTGGGCGATCGCCTCCACCCGATCTTGTAGGGCAATGGCTTTACCCGTTGCACCATCGCGTCCGGACATAACGATCGGCTCGATTGCGCCATCCAGCTCTGGAATGGCAATTTGCAGCGCCACCTGAATCGGGTGCAGACCTAGATCGCTGTCCTGCCATTCTTCAGTGGTTTGAAAGACGAGGGGCAACGCCACCATATAGGGACGGTTAAGGCGTTGGAGAGAAATGATGGCTTTGGGGTGATCTTGTCGTGCGGGGCCGCCCACCAGGGCAAAGCCTGTGAGGGAAACCACCACATCGACAATCGTCTGATCTTTTTGGATCGGATCATAGAAATAGACATCCACAGGCTTCGAGAAATCCAAGCCCCCTGCAAACACAGGAATTACCCTGGCGCCCATGCATTCCAACTCTTGCACCATCGCGACGTAATGGGCATCGTCGCTGGTAACAAGGTGGGTTCTTTGCAGCACCAATCCCACGGTGGGAGCTAGCGGATCTTTGAGGCTCTCAGGAATATCTTGGCGTGAGGCATGCCAGTTGAGATACTCTTTCAAATCCTCAAACATCTGCGGCGCGAGGGGGTGCCAGATGCCCATGTCAGGATAGGTAACGGGATCACAGTACTGCAAAACCGCTGAACGCTGAGAGCCATCGGGCTGGACATTGTTGATAATGTACTTGCCCGCCAGCATAAGCAGGAAGTTCTCCAGGTTCTCCGCCGAGCCACCTAGCCAATACTGAAAGCTGAGCATGAAGTTACGAGCATCTTGCGCCTTGTCGATCGGCAAGAATTTCAGCACTTTCGGCAAGGTTTGCAGCAGCTTTAACATGCCGTCTTGAAACGAAGAGCCGGACTTCTCTTTGCGCTTGCGCATGAACTGAGCGATCGCCCCTTTCGACTGCCCCAATTGCGCCATCGAGAAGCTGCCCATCTTGTTGAGGCGCATCACCTGAGGCATTGAGGGAAAGACCACCGATACATCTAGGCGATCGCGATGAGGCTCAACAGCCGCAACGACTTTATCCGCTAATTCTTCGATAAAGATCAGCGAAGCTATGAATACATTCGCTTGAGCCACATCTTGCTTAAAGGCTTCGTAATTTTCAGAGCTACGCAATTCTTCTAGCAAGTAGCCGCTGATTTCGATCGCCAGAGAAGGATTATTTTGGTTGATCGATCGGACTGCCGCAGAGAGGGTGCTTTGGTACTGCGGCTCTAGCACGACATAGACCACCTTAACCAGCGATCGCCCGTTGAGATCATCGGGTGCGATATGTCTGACTGTGGGCTTGACGTGGGTAAACATGCGGTTTGGCTCCTCAGGGGTAAGGCATCTGATTAGATTCAGGCACTCAGGATTTGCAGCTCAAGCCTTTACAGCTCAGCCATCAATCAGCCTTTGTTATCTAATTCTTCATACAGTGGTTGTACCAGAAAACCTATACCCAGTGAGCATTGAGGCGAATATCTGACACAATTTGATAAAAATAATGAGTTATTTCTTTACGTCAGTTAACCTTTTTATGAGCGGCTGCTTCCATGATTTCTAGAAATTCAGAAATAAATCTTAATGTAAAGCGGCTAAGGCTATAGGATTCAGCGACTTTTATGTAGAGCCGTAGATCGTGAAAGCTCTCTAGAGGAGTATTCTAGAGAGCTTTTGCAGAGTCCAAGACTCTGAGTTATCTATTAGATAGAGGGTTGGTCACAAAGAGGGTCATGTCTTGCGCTAGGCGTTTAAGGCTTAGCTGCCAACCGTCAACAGCGGACGAAACCCATGCTTGACAGAAACCTGTCCAATCAAATCCATTTTTTCCAGCGTAATCTGATTCCGCCCCCAGGAGAAATTGGTGTAGAGCTTTTCAAATTCCAGCAGCATCGATTCTGCAAAGCAGGCAAAGAGCTGTCGCGCCGGAACATCCATATTGACGATGCTCATGATTTTCCAGTCAATGTCGAGAGAATGCTCAACGATGCCGCCATTCAAAATATGCACACCTGGCTGCTGAATCTGCTTTGCCATGTTTTTGGGGTATCCCCCATCAATCATGAGGCAGGGCTGCTTCAGCTTTTGATAGTCAATCTCTACGCCCTTGGGCATACTGGCCACCCAGACGACAATATCGGCCTGGGGCAAAGCTTCCTCAAGCGGCAGAATTTTGCCTCTCCCCAACTCCTCTTGCAATAGCTGAAGGCGATCGGGATTGCGAGCCACCAGCAGCAAATCGGCAACGTCAGCCCGCGAGTTGAGCCAACGACAGACAGCACTGCCAATATCGCCCGTTGCGCCGCACACTGCAACCGTTGCTTTGGAGAGATTAATGCCGACCTGCTGAGAGGCTTGTTCGACCTGACGGCAGATAATGTAAGCCGTGTGAGTGTTTCCTGTGGTGAAGCGATCGAACTCCAGCTTG
The DNA here is from genome assembly GCA_016208305.1 of Oscillatoriophycideae cyanobacterium NC_groundwater_1537_Pr4_S-0.65um_50_18. Lineage (GTDB taxonomy): Bacteria > Cyanobacteriota > Cyanobacteriia > Elainellales > Elainellaceae > Drouetiella. Next base: position 298,111 of record JACQYI010000009.1, read on the forward strand.
ATGTTACGCACCTGCTGGATTTGGTTCAGGTTGAAGTTCTCGAAAATAATCGATGAAAATCCGCCAAGAGCGGTAATGTTAATGCCGTTTTTCTGGGCATGCGCCATAGCGTTAATAATTTTACGCGTGGCGGCCTTGATCCGTCGAGTTGCCAGCATTTCCGGCAAAAAGCAAGACTCTACGTAACGTCCTTCAATTTGCTGCCCTGTAGCACTTGTCACCTTAATAGTGTCAACAATTTGCGGTGGGGCACTACACCAAAAATCCAGCCCCTGATCTGCGTATTCGGGATAGCCAAGTTCTCTAGCAACGGATTGAGCGTGTTCTAAACTCGTGAGATGACCAATTAAACCAAACATGGACAGCCTGTATAAGCCTGCTAAGTCAAATAGTGATGAAGTGGAGCAAAACCCAGATCAAGCACTCTTAATGAATGTTACACAAAATATGCCTCTAAAGTTTGCTCCTTTCGGAGAGTTCTCGCAGGTATGTGAGGATATTTCCCAGAATTTTACTGCCCTCACTTTAAGCTTCTTTGGCTTTAAGCGGCTGAGGTAAACGAGACAGCAACGGAGCCGCCCCCAAAAGCGTCTGGGTATAAGAATGTTGCGGATGGGTAAAAATTTCCTCCGTATTTCCTAACTCCACAATTTTGCCCGCCTGCATGACAGCAATCCGATCGCACAAAAACCTTGCCACCCAAAGATCATGGGTAATGAACAGGTAAGTTAAGTCAAATTCTTGCTTTAGCTCTAGCATCAAGTCCAGCACCTGCGCCTGAACGCTGGCATCGAGCATACTGACAGGTTCATCGCAGATTAGCAGCTTCGGTCGCGTAATCAAAGCCCGCGCGATCGCCACTCGCTGCTGCTGCCCACCAGACAGCTCTTTGGGATAGCGATCGTAAAAATCTTCGGCAGGCGTTAGCCCAACTCGCTCCAACATCTGCTTGGCTTGGACTTTAGCCGCAGCTTTATCGGCAAGATGGTGAATCAACAGCGGATCGGCAATGCTATCACCCACCGTCATTAATGGATTGAGGCAGGCATGGGGATCTTGAAACACCATCTGCATCTGCCGTCGCTGTTGGCGCAGGGCGGTCGGCGAGAGGTTCGTCAAATTTTGCCCCAAAAACTCCACCTTGCCTGAAGTAGGACGAATCAAATGCAGCAGCGTGCGCGACAGCGTGCTTTTGCCACAGCCCGATTCCCCTACTAGCCCCAGAATCTCTCCCGGATACAGATCAAGCGTGATGCCATCGACGGCTCTGATCGTGCGATCGCCCTGTTTTGACAACAATCTGGCCGCGAGGGTTTGCTCTAGCCTGTAGTGCTGATAAAGATTCTCTATGCTCAGCAGGGGGGGCTCTGGAGAATCTGGAGCAGAAGTAGCCTTCTCTAACTGAGGCTGCCCATCATGGGATTGAAGGTGGAGCGCTGCCTTGAGCAGAGATTGGGTATAGCGGTGTTGAGGTTGGGCAAAAACGGTCTGCGTTGCGCCTGCTTCTACCACTTTGCCGCCATACATGACGGCAATGCGATCGCAATATTCCCCCACCATCGCTAAATCGTGAGAGATCAGCAGCAAGCCCATCTGCCGCTCCTGACACAGCCGGGTCAGCTCCTGCAAAATCTGGGCGGAGACGGTGACATCTAAGCTTGTTGTGGGTTCATCTGCCACAATTAGCTTAGGATTTAGCAGCAGTGCCAGGGCGATCGCCACCCGCTGCCGCATGCCGCCGCTAAATTCATGGGGAAACTGCGACCAGCGACTCGCCGGAATCTTAACAGCTTCCAGGGTGGCGATCGCCTGATCTTTTGCCTGTTGGCGAGAAAGCTGAGGCTGATGGGCGCGCAGCGTTTCCACGCAATGTTCGCCAATCGTCATTAAAGGATCGAGGCGCGTCATGGGGTCTTGAAAAATCAGCGCGACGGCCTCGCCCCGAAATTGCCGGAGTTGCTCTGGCGAAAAATCAAAAACCGACTCGCCCTTGAACCAGACCTTTCCTTCGATCTGAGTTGAGGCAGAGAGTAAGCGCATGGCGGCTCGTCCCAGCGTCGATTTGCCGCAGCCTGATTCGCCTACCAGCCCTAACCTTTCCCCTGCCGCCAAATCGATCGAAACATCATCTACAGCCCATACTGTATGGGCGATCGCGTTCCCAGAAACCCCTCTATCCTCTGAGTGAGGGTAAGCAACGCGTAGGTTTTCAATCCGAAAAAGGGGATCAGTCATCAGGTCTTTAAAATCAGATCATGAATCTGGCTTAAGCAGAGTTGCGCTGCAAATTTCTCGCTTATTTTGAGGGGTCGCTCAGCAGCTTTCTCAAAAATCATAAAAGCTCTCACCTCAGTCTTGATCAAATATCAGACCCAACTGTTCCTTGAGATGCGATCGCACCTCTTTCGCAAACGCTTCACGCTGGTCAAAGCGATCGGTGCGTTTTGGCTTGCGCTCTGGGTCGAGCATCCAGCCGTAGTCGCTGCTGAGTCGCAACTTGTCCTGCCAATCTGAGACGGAGAGAATTAGCTGAGGTGCAGGGCTATTGTCATAGTCCTGCACGCGAAACACATAGTTGAACGTATTCTGTTTCCCTGGAGCGACGGTAGAGGGTTGCCCTAGTTTTTCCTGAAGCAGCGATCGCGCCTGCTCGACCAACGCTGCATCTGGGGTTTCATCTAACGTCTTAACCGCTAGAGTCAGGGCAAAATAGAACTCTTCAACTGGAACAAACTCTAGTCGCATAGCTGTCTGCAAACCCTGCTCTCTTAATACATCTGCCTTCTGCACAGATGAGTCTACCACTAGACCTCTGGCAAATTAGAGTTTTTGAACAAGGTTGGGTGGGTTGAGCACAGGGTTTTATCGATCGCCAATTTGGGATTACTGGGAGAGGTACATCTCTCAACCGCTGAATCTCTTGCTATGACTTACAGCGTCAAAATTTCTGACATTCCTACTACTGAGCGTCCCCGCGAACGTCTGATTGCCCACGGCGCTAAAACCTTGGCAACCCCAGAACTGATCGCCATTTTGCTCGGTACAGGGCAGGGAGCCGGAAAACTCTCCGCGATCGGTCTAGGACAGCATATGTTGAATGTTTTGGCAGCCCATCATCGCGATCCCTTAGCGGTTCTGAGAGACATCAGCATTCCTGAGCTGACCGAGATTCACGGCATTGGCAATGCTAAAGCTACTACGATCGTCGCAGCCATTGAGCTGGGTAAGCGTGTGCTGTATTCTCGTCCGCTCGATCGCACGGTTGTGGATGATCCCGCTATAGCTGCTGCTGCCTTTAGCCATGACCTGATGTGGCAGCCCAACGAACGGTTTGCTGTGCTGCTGCTAGACATTAAACATCGGTTAATGGGCACTGAGCTATTGAGTGTGGGCACTGCGACAGAGACGATCGCCCACCCGCGAGATATTTTTAGAGCGGTTGTGCGACATGGAGCCGTTCGCGTGATTGTGGCGCATAACCATCCGTCCGGCAATCTAGAGGCAAGCAGTGAAGATATTGCCTTGACGCGCCAACTGCTAGAGGGTGGGCGGCTGCTAGGCATCCCCGTGTTGGATCACTTGATTTTGGGTAACGGGGCACATCTGAGCCTGCGGCAAACCACTAGCCTTTGGCAAGACCATCCTCAAGGCGATTGAGAAGATCAAATCAGGTTGCATTCCCTTTCATCCTGCCCTATACTTGAACCTCGGATAATAGTTATGCGGCTACGAAACGTCTAGCCAGGAGGAATTTATTCCTGATCCACTTCCCCTAACCGTTAGTTTAAGAGGCACACGCGAAGTTAGGGATAACTGCCAACTCTTCCGCCTTGCAGGCTTGTTAGATGCTTTCTCTGAGCCTACATTTCGCAAGGTTTTAGAAAAGTACATTGAGGAAGGCCCCAAGAATTTGATTCTTGATCTCTCTCAAATTGACTTTGTAGACAGCTCTGGACTCGGTGCCTTGGTTCAACTGGTCAAAAAAGTTCAAGGCGCGACAGGTTCTTTACAGATCGTAACTAACCCTAGGGTGACTCAGACCGTCAAACTTGTCCGTTTGGACAAATTTTTGTCGCTCCAAGAGTCAGTAACTGTCGCTCTAGAAAACCTTAAGAAGGGTTGATTAGTTCAGCCCGATTCAGCGATTTAGCCAAAGTTGGAGTCTTGCTATAAAGGTAAGTTCTTAAGGTGAATTCTAAGGAGAAAGCTAACCCCGACCTTCCGCCGGAGCTGCTGCCCAGTCTGGGCTGTATGCCAGGAAGTGCTTTCCAGTCAGACCTGCCCCCTAGGTCTGATGTTTTGCTGAGGCAAGTTTCTCCTGCTGCGCTGGCTTACTTGGGAGATGCTGTATATGAGCTTCATATCCGAATGCAGTACCTCCTGCCTCCTAAGCGCATACAGCTTTACCACGATCAGGTTGTGGCTGCGGTTCGAGCTGAAGCGCAGGCCAATTACTTGAGTTCACTTCAGCCCAATCTGTCAGAGCAGGAGTTAGATATTATTAAGCGAGGTCGCAACGCAGCAGCCAGGGGGCCTAAGCGATTGAACCCAGAGGTTTATCAGCAGGCAACAAGCCTAGAGACGCTACTCGGCTATTTGTATCTCACTGACCCGCAAAGACTGGCCGAAGTCCTTCAGCAGATTTCTTTCAAGAGTGAAGGAGCGACGGTTGGTTAGTGTAGCGTTTTGCAGCGTCGTCCGGCTTTGATTGGAGCCGCGATCGCGCAGTCTTGTCCATCCAGCCTAGAGTTTTTTACAAATCTAGAATTTCCTACAAACCTAGTATTTTATTTAAGCTTTTCAAGCGATCGCCTTGATATTAAAACTGCTATTAGATCTGACTTTAAGGTTTAGACACTTCAAGGTTTAGGCACAACGAGACATTCAATTTGTAAATACATATCAAAAATATTTGGTGCAAAAGGGTAGGCCAAAGTTATATCTGTCTGCGAAAAGCGCCATTTGAGCCTTGATCTTATATTGATAAATTGCTTTCTAGCAGCAAGAATTTAAGCGCCGTTTTGAGATTAGGGTGGCGGCGACACCGTTTTGAACGCCTGTTTGAGCAATAGCTTTCAGATCTGGGGCATCTAGTCTCCGGACAACCCGTTTTTCAACATCTTAAGTAAAGGAGGATCAATCATGGCGGCTAAATCTCGGAATTCCAACGCGGCTGGGCGATCGCAGGGTGCCCCCAAAAGAGCAGGTCGTCCCGTCAGAGGAGCCAGCAAATTTGAAGGGGATCGGAGTTCAGACGCTTTCAAGTCTGAGCAGCCTGCTCGACCTAAGAAAAAAGCCTCGACAGGCAAACAGCGCTATGTTTCCAGAGATGGAGAGGCCGCCCAGTCGCCTAGACCCAAACGCTACGTTGGCCGAGACAGTCGTAGCCAGGATAGCCGCAATCAAGACAGCCGTGGCCAGGACAGCCGCAGCCAGGACAGCCGAGACAGCTTCAACCGTGAAGATTCTGGCCGCAATGAGAACAGGCCGCAGTCGCCCCGAACCAAGCGCTACATCCCACGAGAAGGGCGAGAAGGGGACGAATCGCGATCGCGCGATCGCCACAGCGCCGGAGAATCTCGGCCTATTAGAGTTAAGCGATATGTCAGCCGCGAGGGGATCGGTCGGCAAAGTGCTAACCCAGATGAATCTCAAAGTTCACCCCGTCGCTATGATTCTCCTCAGCCTCGGCAAGGTCGCGATCGGGGCGATCGTCCTTTCTCAAGGTCAGGGAGTTCTGACGCGGAGGGTGAAGGAAGAAGATTTTCTCCTAGACGCAGTACGTTTTCTGATAGAGGCGCGATCCCCAGTTCCCGCGATCGATTCAACGGCTCTAGCCTGTCTCAGGACGCTGAACCCCAAGTGACGGCTGATGCTGATCCAGAAACGGATTTGATCTACGGTCGCCATAGTGTTTTGGCTGCCCTAGAGGGAAAACGCTACCTCAATCGCATCTGGATTTTGTCAAAGCTGCGATATGATCCCCGGTTTCACCAGCTTCTATCACAGGCCAAGGCAGATGGCACAGTCATTGATGAAGTAGACTATCGGCGATTGGAGCAAATGACCCAAGGAGCCAGCCATCAAGGCATTGTGGCTCAGGTCGCTCCGTATGCCTACCTTGAGCTGGGTGAGCTAATTGAGCAAGCCAAAGCTGCGAGCGATCGTCCTGTCTTGATTGTTGCCGATGGCATTACTGATCCCCATAATTTGGGGGCAATTATTCGCACTGCGGAAGCTTTGGGAGCACAGGGGATCGTCATTCCTCAGCGTCGTGCGGTCGGTGTGACTTCAGCCGTTGCCAAAGTGGCTGCTGGAGCCTTGGAAACCTTTCCAGTCGCTAGAGTCGTTAATCTCAGCCGTGCCTTAGAAGAGCTAAAGAGCGCAGATTTTTGGATCTATGGTGCTGCTGCAAATGCCAGCCAACCTGCAGACACAGTAGAATTCAGCGGTGCTACCGTCTTGGTTGTGGGTTCTGAGGGAGATGGCTTGAGCCTACTGACCCAACGGGGCTGCGATGTTCTCGTATCTATCCCTCTGCAAGGAAACACGCCTAGCCTCAATGCCTCTGTTGCGACGGGTATGGTGCTGTACGAAGTGTATCGCCAGCGCCGAGGTCAGGCTCATCATCTAGGAAGTCGTCCGAAAGAAGCTTTGCAAAAATCAGTGCAAAACGGTATAACCGAGATGTGAAAATAGAAATTTTCTATTAAAACTTGCAAATTTCTTGAAGGATCAGTAGACCTCAAATTGAGTTTTTGTGCCGCCTTTAGTGCCGTACAAAAAACTAAAAAGCTAGTTTTCAGTGGTGCGAAGTGCCTTTGAAAGCTAGCTTTTTAGAAGATTGAGAGAGCTTTGCAATCGACTGATTGCTAAATGCATTTGCGGATGACCCTGGCAGGTGAATAAGAATCTATGAAAGAACTTTGGATTGATATCCTCGTGTCTTGGGGAATGGCTTGGTGGATAGAAATCGTGACGGAAATGCCAGACTGCACCTACTATTTTGGGCCTTTTGCCAATGCAGAGGATGCGAAAGCGAGTCAGGCTGGATATATCGAAGATCTAGAACAAGAAGGAGCCAGGAAGGTCAAAGTCACTGTGAAACGCTGTAGACCTGAAAACTTGACCGTTTTTGATGAGTCTCAGCTCAAAGCCAGTCAGCGCAGCGTTTCTTCGCTTGCAACTGGACGCGTGTAAGTGAAAATTGTCGGCAAAAATAGATTTTTTCAGAAAAAGTAGCCTGCTAACTCGACTGCTCCGACCAGATGTTCTCTAGCCATCGGTCAATGTCTGTCAGCATTTCCTCACTGATCTCCCAGGGAAATAGGTGAGCGGTGTTTTTGTAGCAGCGCATTTCGCAATGAGAGAGATAGGAAGCTGTTTCCTGGCTGGATTGGGGGGTAATGTGGCGATCGCACTCTCCAGCCAGCATTAAAGCAGGGCACTGAATTCGGGCAAGATCTGGAAGGCGATCGTAGCGAACCCGCTGAACTTGGGCATTCCAGAGGGCACGATGCGCCTGCCGAGTCGTTTGCAGATAGGCCGAAACCCCCTCACGCGCCAAGTGTTGGTAGACATTGGCCGTATGTTGCTGAACAAGGTAGCGGTAGAGCGATCGCTTGCCAAACGTATCGATATTCCACTGCCAAGCGGGTTTGGCAAGATTCAGAATAGACGCAAGACCCGTGTAGAGGTTATCTTGCCAGCTCACGGGCGGATGGTTGCCTCGCGGACGGGCTGCTGTGGCCAATAGAACCAATCCACTAACGCGATCGGGCATCTTTAAGGCTAGCTCGATCGCCAAGATGCCTCCCAGCGACCAGCCCAAAATAAGGAACCGATCGAGCTGAAGCCGATCGACCAAAGCTTCCAGATCGTTCAAGTGATCTTCCATTTCAAAGGCGGTGCGCGTTTGGCTCTTGCCATATCCCCGCAGGTCAGGGGCGATCGTCTGGAAACGGTGCCTAGACAAGCCGCTGAAGTGATTTGTGAATACGCTCATGCATTGGGCTGATCCTGGATGTCCATGCAGACACAGAATGGGGTATCCCTGTCCTTGGATGTGGGCAACCAAGGGGTAAGCGCTAGATTTTGTCCCGTGATCCGAACTCTGAAGCTTCATAAGCCCATCATAGGTCAACTGATCCCATAGAATTGGAAGGTCAGAACTCAAAACCATTGATGTGTTAGCCGCCCTACTTTACGGTCAAGAAGATTTGCGCTTAGAAAACGTTGCCGAGCCAACTCCGGCAGCCGGAGAAGTGGTGATGCAGGTGGGTGTGGCAACAACCTGCGGCACCGATCTCAAGGTGTGGCGGCGGGGCGGACATGCCAAGATGCTAAAGCCACCCACTGCCTTTGGTCATGAGGCTGCAGGACGGATTGTGGCGATCGGCTCTGGGGTCACGGGTTGGCAAGTAGGCGATCGCGTTGTGGCCAACAATTCTGCACCCTGCATGACCTGCTTTTTTTGTCAGAAGCAAGAATATTCGCTCTGTACCGATCTCAGTTTCAATAACGGGACGTTTGCTGAATATCTCAAAATTCCTGCGCCCATCGTTCAGCGCAATCTGCTGCTTATTCCGGCTGATCTGCCCGATGCGATCGCGGCCATGACCGAGCCGTTGGCCTGCGTCCTGCATGGTGCTGCTCGCGCTAACGTGAAACCGGGCGATCGAGTGGCGCTGCTGGGGGATGGGGCGATCGGCCTCATGTTTGCGGGCGCTTTGGTCGAGCGGGGCGCAGAGGTGTTTTTGTTTGGCGGCAACTCAGATCGCTTGCAGGTAGGTGAAGCTTTTGGCGTGGCGCGCACCTTTAATCACCGCCAGATCTCCAGCATTCCCGAAACCGTTAAATCGCTTACTCAAGGCTGGGGTGCAGATGTCGTGGTCGAAGCCACGGGATCGGCTGAGGTATGGGAAACGGCGATCGCGGCTGCTCGTCCGGGCGCGACGGTGAATTTATTTGGTGGCTGTCCCAGAAATACGACGATTACCGTTAGTACAGAGCAGTTACACTACAGTGAATTGACGCTCAAAGGCGTCTTTCACAGTACGCCACACTATGTGCGAGAGGCGCTGAAGCTCTTGGCAAGTCGAGTCTTGCCGTTCGAGCTGCTGATCAGCGACCATCAGCCCTTGCAGCAGCTTGAGCAAGTATTTCAAGACATGAAAAACCGCAAAGTGATTAAAGTGGCGATGGAGCCATAGGGTGAGAGCTTGAAATGGTTATCGTTTGCGCCACCAAAAACGCCCCTGCCCTAACCTCGTTGTCTCCAGCGATCTCTAATCCATGCGTTGCAGCGGCGTAATTTTGGGATCAAGGATTTTTTGTCCGATGCCGGGGAATCGGACAGCCAGACAGATTTTGTTACCTGCCCCAAAAATATGGGTGACTTTGCCCTCGCCAAAGCCTTTGTGGAGAATGCGATCGCCCACCGTCCAGTCATCTTCATGCACCCCCGGCGCATCTATGACCTGTGGCTTAATTTCTCGCATAGGCGTGGTCTTGCGCTTGGGAATGGCACCATTAGCACTGCCCAGCAGCAGCTCTTTGGGCAGCTCTCCTAAGAACAGAGAAGGGGTAGCTGGCTCCCGCGTGCCGTACAGCCGTCGTTCACGGGCATAGGATAGGAAGAGCTGCTCTTTGGCGCGGGTGATGCCGACGTAGCAAAGACGACGCTCTTCTTCTAAAGACTTGGGATCTTCCATTGAGCGATGGTTGGGAAACAATCCTTGCTCTAGCCCCACCAGAAAAACCACCGGAAACTCTAGCCCTTTAGAGGAGTGCAGCGTCATCAGGGAGACTTTAGACTGCTGCTCTTCATTCAGGTTGTCCAGATCGGAAGCAAGTGAAGCATTGGCTAAAAACAGCAGCAGGTTTGAGGCTTCGTTTTGCTCCTCAAATTGCAAGACGGCATTATATAGCTCCTGAACGTTTTGCAGGCGATCGAGCGCTTCATCGGTGCCCTGGGTCTTCAAGTCATCCACATATTTAGACTCTTCCAAAATGCCCTGCACAATCTGGGAGGCGGGCATCTCTTCGACTTGAGCCTGCCAAGACTGAATCATACGCACAAAACCCAGGACAGGCTTGGCCGATCGCCCTGCCAGGGTTTGCACTGAGGTTTCGTCCGTTAGGATTTGCCAGAGAGACGTGTTGAGTTCGCGGGCGGCAGTTTCTAGGCGATCGATCGTGGCTTTGCCGATGCCGCGTCGAGGCGTATTGAAGATGCGCTTGAGGCTGATCGAGTCTTCAGGGTTGGCCACCAGGCGCAGATAGCACAGGACATCTTTGATTTCTTTGCGATCGTAGAACCGTAGCCCGCCCACGACCGTGTAGGGAATGGCCTGCTGCACCAGCACTTCCTCAAACGAGCGAGACTGAGCATTGGTGCGATAAAGAATGGCAAAGCTGCCCCAGTTCAGCCCAGGATGGGTTAGCTCCATCTGGCGAAGCTGGTTAACGACAAAATTGGCCTCAGCCGTTTCATCTTCGGCGCGATAGCAAAAGACCGTCTCTCCAGTGCCGCGTGTCGGTCGCAGCACTTTGTCGATCCGTTCAGTGTTGTTTTCAATCAGCGCATTGGCAATTTGCAGAATATTTTCGGTAGAGCGGTAGTTCTCCTCTAGCTTCACCATTGTGCGGGTGTCATCGTCGGGCAACCCATCGCCAAAGTCGTTCTGAAAGTCCATCAGGATGGTAAAGTCTGCCGCCCGGAAGGAGTAAATCGACTGATCGGCATCCCCGACGACCAGGATCGATCGATAATTCCAATCAGCAAACTGGCGCGAGTCGGCTCCATTGGTGACGAGCAAGCGAATCAGGTTGTATTGCGTGCGGTTGGTGTCCTGGTATTCATCCACCAAAATATGGCGAAAGCGGCGATGCCAGTAGTCCAAGACCTGTGGGTTTTGCTGAAAGAGCTGTACGGGGATCAGGATCAGGTCATCAAAATCAAGGGCGTTATTGGCGGCCAATGCTTTTTGATATTCCGAATAGACATTGGCAATTACCCGTCCTTTAAAGGTCGGCTGATCTCTCTCGACATCTGCCGGAGTAAATCCCTGATTCTTGGCGTTGCTAATGGCGTACCGCATCGATCGCGGCTCAAATTTTTTGTCATCCAAATTAAGCTGCTGGGTGACGATGTTTTTCACCAAGCTTTGGGCATCCGATTCGTCAAAGATCGAAAAGCTCTTTGTCCATTTGCTGCCGTTGGCACCTTCGTATTTCTCAATGTCGTAGCGCAAAATCCGGGCGCAGAGGGCGTGAAAGGTGCCGATCCACAGCTCTTTGGTAATGGTTTTGTAGATGTGCGATCGCAGTTTGGTTTGCTCGATCGCCGACAATGCCTCTAGCCGCTTGCCATGCTTGGCCTCGGCTTCTTGCTCGGCAAACAGCCGTTCAATCCGCTCTTTCATTTCTTTGGCAGCTTTGTTGGTAAAAGTCACCGCCAAGATATTTTCGGGATCAACCTTGTGGGTCAGCACTAGGTTAGCAATGCGGTAGGTGAGGGCACGCGTTTTGCCAGAGCCAGCTCCCGCTACGACCAGCAAAGGGCCACAGTAGTGCTCGACGGCGCTGCGCTGGGAAGGGTTGAGATGGCTGAGGAAGTCGGCGGGCATGGTGGGAGGTCGGGGGATAGGGGGATAGGGTGAGGGGTGGCGATCGCACTTTTGCACCCTACATCCTTATCGTAGCTAAGCGTACCCTATCTGCCGCCTTCCTGGGTTGACTGGGGGTTTAATTTGTTGAGGGCAGAGTTTCCATTTCATCGGCAATGAGAGTTTGAAAGTCTCGATCGCAATGGCTATGGAGATGTATGGCAGCCGCGAGAACGGCTATATCTTCATTCACCGAATGCTGATGGAGCATTTGGCAAAGTAGTGGCGGGTCAAGTCTCTGGCTCTGAGCTATCTAACCACAGCTCAATAAATGCCCTAGCTGCGGCTGGATTAATTTTTTGCAGTGCATCCCGAATTTCAATAATTGCAGTGCTAGCAGGATCGGCAAGCTCATTAACCCAACGATGAATATTGCCCCGCTGAATTCCCATGACTTTTGCTAGATCGCTTTGGCTAATCCCATAGGTTTCTAAAACTTGCTTAAGGATTATCCCTGCTTTTGCCATATCTTGAGCGAACTTGGTTGCTTGCTCCTACTCTGTTCTTTCTTCAGGCAAGGTTTCCAGATAGAACCTAATGAAAGCTTCTCCAGCACCCATCTCAATTTTCTCAAGGGCATTGCGGATTTCCAGAATAGAGTCACCTAAAGGATCAGCCGCTCCATTGATCCAACGGTGAACATTGGAGTGAGAAATTCTCATGATCGTAGCCAGCTTATTTTGAGAAATCCCGTAAGCTTCCAGAACCTGCTTGAGGGCTGCCCCTGCTTTTGCCATGCTCAAAATATGCAGAAGATTGATTAAACTTGTCCAAACTTGGACAATCTCTTGTAATATGGAAGTTGTCCGATTATGGACAATCAGTATTCAGTCGATTAAGCCTATTCAGTCAGTGCATTGCGGCAAGCCGCCCACACTGGCTCATTTTTCCATTCAAAATTGAGACTTCATCATTATGACCTATAGCGATCGCTTTCAGCGATAGGTTGTCGTGCGCCTATTGCCCCACTGTCGGCATCAGGACATGGCGAGATTTTATAACTGTTCTGATGCGGAAGGCTATTGCCAAGTGCTACGGCGGCTCTATCCGCATGATAGCTTCGAGGTCATGTTCGATCCAGAAGGTTGAAATCAGTCAGGGGACGGCCTAGCGTTACAGGCTGACGCCCAAAGACGATGCAAAAAACACTGACTTCATCGGTAAGGGAACTGATCCGGAACTTTTTCAGTCAGGGAATCCACGGAGCCAGTACGGAACCGATACGGAGAACAGCGTTTTCCGCCGACATTCTGCCAAACCTCTTTTTAGCCAGAGAACTCGCTACGGCTAAGGGTTTGTCCAAGATTTTGTGACCGATCGCCCCGCATTTAATTCCTCATTCCTCCTACATGTTGCATCTAGGAAAACTTTGCTATGACATCTACCAATTTTGCCCCGCTTAAATTTTCACCTGCCCCCGGAACTGCTGCACCCCTGGTAGCAGGTGCCTTTCCAGAAGCGATCGCCATTGCCGACTTTAATCGAGATGGCAAAGTCGATTTGCTGATGGGCAATGGTAACGAGCCAACCGGAACCGCCTCCCTGTTTTTAGGTAACGGAGCGGGTGGCTTTGGCAATCCTGTGACGTTTGCCATCAACGGTGCCGACCCAGAAATGATTGCGATTGGCGATTTCAACGGGGACAAAATCCCCGATTTGGTAACAGCCTATGAACAAACACCCGGCAGCATTTCTGTGCTGATGGGCAGCGGCAACGGCAGCTTTGGGGCAGCCGCGATCCTCCCGGTTGGCAACGATCCTCATGGGGTGGCGATCGCTGATTTTAACGGCGATACCAAGCTAGACATCGTGACCACCAACCTGAGCAGTAACGGTGTTTCAGTTCTGTTGGGCAATGGCAACGGCACGTTTGCCGCAGCGACTAGCTACACCACAGGGGCATCGACTCAGCCCGTTGCGGTAGCGATCGGCGACTTTAATGGCGACAGCAAGCCCGATCTGGCCACTGCCAACCAAACAACAGACAACATTTCCATTTTGCTGAACAACGGGAATGGCAGTTTTGCCGCGCCTGTCAGCACAGGGGTGGGTGATTTGCCCTACAGCATTGTCACTGCCGATTTCAACAACGATGGCAAGCTGGATTTAGTCACAGCCAACTTCAATGCTGCCACTCTATCTGTCCTGTTGGGCAACGGCAATGGCAGCTTTGCTGCGCCTACTCAACTTAACGTCGGCTATGGCCCTGTCTCTGTGTCGGCTGCCGATCTCAATGGCGATAGCAATAAAGACCTGATTGTGGCGAATCAAAACTCTGGTAGAGTTTCGGTGCTGACAGGCAACGGCAACGGCACCTTTGGCACGCCAACTAACCTGACCGTTGGCAGTGATCCCTATGCTGTCGCGGTCGGTGACCTCAACAATGATGGCAAGCCTGACCTGGTTACAGCAAATATCGGCAGCCGTAACTTATCGGTATTGCTCAACCAAACCAGCCTTGTGGTTCGAGACGATCAAGCGATCGACGGCTCTCGTGAAAAGGTCGTTTCCATCACGGCAAACCTGACCAGCGCCACGCTGACGCTAAACAGCGCTCCTGCTGTCACCTCAAATATTGCAGGAGTGGTCGATGTGATTGGCACCCAGGTTGGCGACAAGCTGATTGGCAGTGCTCAAGCAAACACGCTAGATGGACAAGGCGGCAACGATCAAATTACGGGCGCTACGGGCGATGATAGGCTGGTCGGGGGCGCAGGCAACGATCGCCTCAATGGGCAAGCCGACAACGATACGCTAGTGGGCAACGCAGGCAACGATCGCTTGAAAGGTGGCTTTGGCAACGACAAATTCCTGTTTAGCATGGAAGACAAATTTACCCGTGCAGGAATGGGCGTTGATCGGATCGTAGACTTTCAGAAAGGGCGCGATCGGATTGTGCTTGATCCAGACACCTTCCTGCGACTTGAGATCCGCACTATTTTTGGCAGAAGGCTGTCGTTTGAGTCTGTAGACAGCCTCCAGAAAGCTGAGAAAAGCAATGCCGCCCTTACCTACGATCGCTCTACAGGCAGCCTGTACTATAACGAGAACCGGAAGGATGCAGGGTTAGGGGCAGGCGGACTCTTTGCCACGCTAAATCGATCGATCGATTTGGGCATAGCTGATTTCACAATTCAGCGATAAAGCCTCTCTAGGAGCAGGTTTTGCCATGACTTTCACTGCATCATGCAGGGCAAAGCCTGCCCACAGGGTTGTAACCTTTAGGACGAACCAGGGGTGATACCGTCGTTAAAGTGCTTCCGCAATGGCTTAAAAAGGCTATGGCTTTTCTAAAAAGAGGTGTAATCCATCTCCCGTAAGGATTCCAGGCTTTTTAGAGCTGATGCATTGCTGCCTTGATCTTTCCACATCTAGTATGAGCTTATTTTTTAGACTCTATAGGTAGTGGTAAGGCTGTATTGTAATGTAACCCTGTCTGTAACCCTGTTTGTAACCCTGATCTGTAACCTTGCGGTGCATAGCTGTAATTCTTAGCCTAACCGCTGTGAATATAGCCACAGCTCTAGTAAAGAGCGATCGCAGAGGGTCACAATTTTCCGGTACGCTTGTCAATCATGTCAGCCAGTAGGGCAAAGATGGCAATTTGGGTGGAAGCGATCAGCAAAATCAGGGTGCGCTCAGTCAGATCTTCCCGCACCAACAGATCTTGAAGAAAAGTAAAAAGAAACCCAGCAAAGAATAACCCTGCAAGCGGCATAAACACCCGTAACGGCGCAAAATACACCCCCGTCCGCACAATGAGCTGCACAAATCGCAGCGTGTCGCGGATGGGCTTAATTTTGCTTTTGCCAACGCGCATGTGATAGTCGATCGGTTCGTAATGCACCAGATAGTTATTCATCAGCATGGCAACGGTGATGCTAGTGGTGAAGCTAAAGGTGTTCGGCAAAATGTTTAAAAATCGCTCGACCGTACTTTTGCGGAAAACCCGTAAGCCGCTGTTAAGGTCAGGAATCTTTGACTGCGTTAACCATTGGGCAAAGTTGACCAAAAACCATTTAGGAATACGGCGAATTTTTGAGTACTTAACATTCGCTCCAATTCTGGCTCCTACCACCATGTCAGACTGAGTTGCCAGCGTGACCAGTTCTGGAATCCGCTCATTGGGATAGGTTCCATCGGCGTCCGTAATGACGATGAGCGGATGCTGGGCGTTGCGGATACCTGTCTTTAATGCTGCTCCGTAGCCCAGATTGCGCCGATGTTCAATCAGCCGAATGCCAGGATGCGATCGCAACAGCTTTCCCGTATCATCGGTTGAGCCATCATTCACCACAATGATTTCATACTCGCACTGCGCATCATTGAGGATGGTTTGCAACTGCTGCAACACAGGGGCAATGCCCAACTGCTCGTTATAGGCTGGAATAATTAACGAAAAAGGCGGACAGCTTTTATCTGCTGGCGTTAAGCTCACCCTGCCAATTTGGTAATCTGTCTTGATCTCCGTCATAGCCTGATGCCCCGATCGCTGCTGCTTGCTGAGTACTTAATGAGTATAGAAGAAGCCTGTCGCTCTGTGGTTGTAACGAGCAAGAGATCTCCCCTCTCAGCGCTACGCCTGATCTCATCAAGGCTCCTGACAAAATTAAAATCCAGCATCTTTTTTGAGAGCATGTAGCTTTGAGAGCATGTAACTTTGAGAGCATATGGCTCTGCCGCACGCTCTCAAAAAACTTCTTCAAGCTATTTCTGTGAAGATCCTTAGAGGATGTTTGAAAAGTCCAACTATGGGTAGCAAAACGTTTCAGATCCCCCTAAATCCCCGCGCTATCGCGCTGCTGCGCTAGTAAAAAGGGGGACTTTGAATTCATTTCCCCCCTTTTTCTAGACGCGAAGCGGCTTCCCGCAGGGTAGGGGGGCAGGGGGGATCAACAGGTGCATAAAATCACAGCCGACCACTTTTCAAACATCCTCTTAGGTAAGCCCTACCAGTTTTGCACTCAGATCCCACATGCGCTCAGCCTTTTCATCATCGCGGGCTTGGGGAGAAACCTTCTGCACAAATGACTTGCCATCTTTCTTTTGCCGATTGCCCCAGCTCCAGTAAGCGCCCGATTGCTTGTACTCTGGATCAGCCACCACAGCCGCAACTCGCTCACCCGAAAGCTCCTGCGATACATATCCTCCCGTGATATTTTTTTGAAACCAGGGAAAGATTTTTTGAAACAGCGGATAGTGATTGCGAAACAGCGGGGTATCGGCAACGCAGCCCGGATAGAGAGAGCTGAAGGTAATTCCTGTAGACTCGTGGTAGCGCCGATGCAGTTCTCGCATGGTCAGCACGTTGCAAACTTTGCTGTCTTTGTAAGCCTTGACAGGTTCAAACTGCTTGCCGTTAATCATCGTGATAGGTGCTTTGAAGCCTGCCTCGAAGCCCTCAAAATTCCCCAGATCGGGACGTGGTGGAATCTTGCCGCCTAGCTCATCGGGGTTGTGCGTAACGGTTCCCAAGATTACGAGTCGGGGATCTGCTGAGCCTGAGTTCTTCAAATCTTCTAGCATGAGGTTACATAGGAGGAAATGGCCGAGATGGTTGGTGGCAACGCTTAGCTCATATCCATCGACGCTGTACAAAGGCTGCTTGAGCAAAGGCATGTAGATCGCAGCATTACAGACGATCGCATCCAGAGATTTGCCAGTCGCTCGAAAATTCTTGACAAACTGGCGCACATTTGACAAATCCGCTAAGTCGAGCTGTAAGAGGGTGTAGCTGTCTCGCGGTATATTTAGCTTTTGGGCAACGCTTTCTGTCTTGGGTAAATCTCGACAGGCCATCACCACATGCCACCCTTTTTGAGAGAGAGCTTTGGCAGCCGCCAGACCAACCCCGGAAGACGCACCCGTAATTATGACCGTTGACTTTTGCTGTGGTTCCATTCTGTTCAGGCTTTGTTAAAGATTTCGTTAATTACAGTCAATGATTTCTATGATCTTATACTGAGGAGTTACCCAAGCTGACGGTCTAGGCCACTCAATCTGCCGTTAGCGCCATGAAACCTAATGGCCTTGATAGATTGAGCGATCGCGAGTGTCTCCATAAATCTTCGCTTCTTCATAAAGATTTGATTAACCCTACGAGCAATCACAGGCGATCGCAGGGCAATTATTGAAATCCTGTGCTTTAGTGGAGATGGATGACACAGTAGAGAAGTCTCCTCCTCGCAAGCGTTCTACCACAGCAACGTTCTACCACGGTAAAGGGTGCAACCTACTGGTCCACGAGCCAAAGCTCACCGTATGAGCTGCCTGTGGGCTGATTCGCTCAATGTCGATAAATCTGCCTTCTAGAACAACGATCTAGAAGAACCGCAGAGGTGCAGCAACTACCTGACTTAAAAGTCTTGATTTGATCAGTCTCGGCTTGCAAGTGAATCCCCATACGCCCAAGATTTTCGCTAAGCGCTGAGGGAAAGCGATATTTTACTCAGATTAAGACTACCCAGGATCAAAGTTACTCAGGATTATGGCAATCTTAGCCAACGATGAACAAGTCTTCTCTCTTATTTTCCTGTTTTAAGGATCATAGATTGAATAGGTTTATGACAGGCAATATCTGACAGGGTATGGCAACGTCATGTCTTACAGGAAGATGAGGCTAAAAGACTGAGGTGAATGAAGCTGGCTTTTCTAAGATATTCGTATAGCGAACTCTTAGAGGACAGCGATCGCAACCTAGAAGATCACTGAGCTTAATCAAATCTAAATTTAATTAGAACCCTAGGATTTCTGCTGACGAAATGCTTTGCTTCTCGCTGAAAAGAAGTAGTAGAGCATAGCAGAATGATTTTTTATAGATTCCTTTGATGAAATAAATGAGGAATAGTCAATATCGCACAGTTGACTAGAACAGGTGCCAAAGCAAGATTTAATGTCTTACCCAATTTCTGAAAACCTTCATATGTTTGCCCCCATTTCTTTATTGCTGAGTCAGGAAAAGTGCCATAGAAAATGGGGTTTCTAGTGATCAGGTTTCTAGTGATCAGGTTTCTAGTGAATGAGTATCAGGTAATATCTTCCCTCCGCTCCCAAAGGGTCAGTTTGTGAAACATCTTTATTTTTTGAGAAACTTAGGGCAGCTCCGATTCAGTGGTCAGTTGATACGCAAGGACTCAGCTAATCGGCAATGGAGATTTTACCTGTCACAAGGCTCTATGCTTTATGCGACGGGAGGCGAACATCCTGTCCGGCGCTGGCGTAGGAATTTGACCTTGCATGGCATTCACAAAATAAGTCATTCCAATGGTCATATAGCGAGTCATGCAAACGGTTATGAAACTGCACAAGAAGATGCATGGATTTCCGATCTCAATGATCTAAGCGCTGAAGATTGTGCGATCGGTTGGGAATATGCACTTCTAAATTTGTGGGTTTCCCGACAAGAAATTACTGAGGAGCAAGCCGCTAAAATTGCGCTATCCAACATTGTTGAAGTGCTGTTTGAAATTGCTCAGGCTGGAGTCCTCACCGATGAGGTGCATCAAGGTAGCTTCCCAGCCATACGACTGCGCCTCATTAAGCTAGAAAAGGTGACAGCAAGAACACAGGTGCGCTGGCAAACCTGGCAAGACGCTAAGCTAGGCAGCTACTCTCCTCATCGTGCCCCCGTGATTCGGCAAGCTGAGCAGATTCAAAACCAGACTTCTGCGGCGTTTTATCAAAATCTGGTAACGCTGTTGAATGGTCAGCGGACGCTGCAAGATCTGTCTGTGCAAATGCGGCGAGATGTCACAGAAGTTACCTTGTCTCTTTTGCCTTTTATTCAACTGGGTTGGATAGAGCTTGTTCAAATTCCTGACTTGCCGACTCCCCGCTATCCGCTTCTAGCCTTGCTGCCTCAATCGGCAAAAGCCCCCGTTCGGCAGAAGCTCATTGCCTGCGTGGATGACAGCTTTTTGGTGCGTCACATGATGGAAAAGCTGCTGACTTCTGCGGGCTATCAGTTCATGGGAGTGGATGATGCTGTGCGATCGATCGGTGTTTTGCTATCTCGCAAGCCAGATTTAATTTTTCTCGATCTCATGATGCCTAATGCCAACGGGCATGAAATTTGTGAGCAGTTGCGCAAACTCTCCCTGTTTCGGCATACGCCGATCGTGATTTTGACCAGCAGTGATGGCTATGCCAATCGTCTGCGATCGAATTTTGTGGGTGCGTCAGATTTCCTCAGCAAACCTCTAGAGGCAGAAGCTGTCCTCAGCGTTATTCGTAAGCATCTAGAGCCACAGGTAGAGCCGCAGGCAAGCCTTTCTCTAGCTGCTGATTCCCAGTTTATCTAAATCTCTCGCTATTCATTCATAAGGTGACTGCCATGGGTACAGTGCTCGTTGTTGAAGATTCATTGACGGATATGCAAATTCTGATTCACTGTCTGCAACAGGACGGTATTAATGTCTTAGTGGCTCAGAGTGGAGAAGAGGCGATGGCCACCGTAACCCGGCAAAAGCCTGATGCCGTCGTGCTAGACATCGTTCTCCCTGGCTGTAGTGGTTTTGAAGTGTGTCGCCAGCTCAAAGCTGAAGCGAACACCAGCAATATTCCTGTGGTGCTTTGTTCTACCAAGGGCAGCGAGATGGATAAATTTTGGGGCATGAAACAGGGCGCAGATGCCTATCTGTCTAAGCCTATCGATCAAGCAGAGCTAATTCGCACCATTAAAAATTTGATTAGAAATTAAGGCTAAAACCTCTCACCTGAGTAAACAAGTCTGAGCAAACAAGCCTGAGCAAGCCTGAGCACGTCTGAGCCAATCCTGAGCCTAGAAAAGTCTCTATGTCTGATTCTTTATCGATTCCAGAACTCCAGTCATTACCTGCGTCCAATCTAGCTATACCCAGTGCTGCCCCGGATTCAATTCCGGCAGATACTGAACAATTTTTGCGGCTGCATCTGCTGAATACGCCAGTTTTACTATCAGTGGTACAAATGGCCGAGGTGTTAACAATACCGATCGGTCAAATTATCCCTATTTCTCATATGCCTGCCTGGGTTATGGGGGTGCATAACTGGCGAGGAGAAGTGCTTTGGATGGTGGATTTAGGGCATCTGTGCGGGTTGTCTCCCTGGTATGAGCAGCCCTCTGTTTCAGCCCATGCAGCCGTTGTGTTGCAGGTTCGTGATCCCAAGTCTTCTGATGCTATAACTTCTGCTGCCTCGACCTCGACTCCCGCCTCTGCTAAAAAACAAACTTTGGGGATGGTCGTCAGTCAGGTTGGCGAAATGGAATGGTGCGATCCCCATCAAATTCAATCTCTGGCTCTTTCGTCGGCTACACCGGAGATTGCGCAATTTCTGCGCGGATATTGGTGGAATGTGAACGGTGACATGCTGGCCGTACTAGATGGAGAAGCGATCGCTCAAGCAATGCCCTAGGGTTTGGTCAAGGAGGCTTTAAAGAGTTTTAAACCCTTTAAAGCTTCTTTCCAATAGAAACGGACAGGACTCTAGTCCAGAACCCTAGTCAGCCATTGAGTAACTAATCCAGAGAGCGCAACAGCAGCAGAACTGAGGGGCATTCACCTGTCCTCAGGCACCTCTTGCGAGATCAACTTTTTACTATTTTTAGTTTTTGATGAGGATTGTATTGTGACTCAGATGTTCCCCAAAGCTAATCTCGAAGATGCCGCCCAAGAGCCTTCTCTAGACAGTCCTGAATTTGAGGAGATGAGATGGGAAGAAACCTCTGCATCTTCCCATCCGGCTCAGCTCTCTATCTTACAAAAGGTTGGGCGAGCGCGATCGTCCAATTCAGTGCGGTGGTGGAGAGATCTTAGCGTTAGGACAAAAGCATCTGCGATCGCCTTCTTAATTGGAACCGCTCCAGTTTTGGCGATTGGAGGAATTTCTTATCAGTTTGCCAACCAATCGATCACGGCTCAAGTTGAACAATTTGAGAAAGAGAAGGCGGCTGAGATGCAAAACAAAGTCAATATATTCATGCGCGATCGCTTCAGCGATATCCGGATGATGGCAAGCCTCGATATCCTTACTGATCCTGAAATTAGAGCAAGGGTTTCAGATCAAGACATAGTGGAAGCCTTGAAGCGCATTGAGCAAAGCTACGGTATCTACAACAGCATCGCCCTTTTAGATATGAAGGGAAATACCATTGCTCAAACCGATGAGGGACAACGCCCTAACCTGTTCAATCGCCGTTTCTTTCAGGCAGCGCTCAAGGCCAATGGTGCTATTTTAGGTCAGCCCGAAATTGGCAAAACCTCAGGAACTTTCAATATCTTCTCAGCTTCTACCGTCAGAGACAAAAAGACGGGCGAACCGATCGCAATCATTCGAGCCAGAATGCCCGTATCGGCGCTGGAAGATCTAGTTAAAGGCTATGAATCAACTGGAACGCAATACTATCTGATTGATGGAGATGGCAAAGCCTTTATTGGGCCTGAAGGCGTTTATGTCAAACCCGTTTTTACCACGGGTGAAACGGCCAATGTGGATACCGACTTAATCGCGATCGATCCCAAAGATATTTTCCCAGGACTTGCAGAGATCGAGAAGTCAATGCAGGCCAGTGCAGTGGTTTCTCGCAATCTCAGGACAAACCAAAACCAGCTAATTGCCTATGCGCCTCCCGTCCAAATGGCAGGTGTCCCTGATCTGGGTTGGCGTACCTTGGCCGCCGTAGACTCAACGGTAGCCTTTGCTCCCCAGCGACAGATTCTGTTGGTTTTGATTTTGGGGGTAGGGGTTGCGACGTTGCTGATTGGGGCAATCTCCTCAGCCATTGCTAACCGGGCAACTCGTCCTATCTTAAGTGCGGCTGATGCCGTGGAAAGAATTGGACAAGGGGAACTTGAAACCCGCCTAGACATTTCAGGAACAGACGAAATTGCCTCTCTGGGGTCAAACATCAACAGCATGGCCTCCCGACTTCAGAGCGCTCTGATGGCACAACTGTTTGAAGTGCAGCAAGAACGTCTGCTAACAGCCGCAAAGGGTTCAGGGGTGGTAGAAGCGGGGGATATCCAGGGTATTCTTGACCAAGCGGTCGAGGGTGCGCGAGAGATCATCGGTCTCGATCGCGTTGTCATCTATCGTTTCAATACAGAGCAGCAATCCGGAATTGTCTCTGAGTCTGTGGAGACAGGCTGGACGAGCGCTCTGCTAAACAACGTTGATGATGCCTGTATTCCTGAAAACCTGCTAGAGCAATATCGACAAGGGCGCGTCGTCGTTGCCGAAGATGTCTTTGCGGCCGATCTGCATCCTGATCATTTACAGATGCTCAGAAGTCTGGAAGTGAAGTCCAATCTGGTTGTCCCTATCTTTGGGGGCGGTCAGCTGTTTGGGTTGCTGATTGGGCATTCCTGCGCGGCTCAGCGCCGTTGGCAAGAGTCTGAAATCAACTTCTTAAAGCGTCTAGGCAATGAGCTAGGGCTGTCTATTTACCGAGTTGAGCTGCTGCAGCAAACCACTGAACTGGCCGCAGAACAGCGACAGTTGAAAGAAGATTTGCAAAGACGAGCCTTAGAACTGTTGATGGAGGTTGACCCGATTAGCCGAGGCGACTTGACGATTCGGGCAAAGGTAACGGTGGATGAAATTGGTACGATCGCTGACTCGTATAACGCCACGGTCAGCAGCCTGCGAAAGATTGTCTTGCAGGTGCAAGAAGCGAGCAACCAGGTGACGACCACCGCCAGTACCAACGAAACCTCAGTTCAAGCCCTCTCAAACGATGCGTTGCAGCAGGCTGAGGCGATTTCTGCTGCTCTAGAAATTGTTAAAGACATGGCTCAGACTGCGCAATTGGTGGCTGCCAACGCAGAACAAGCAGAGATTGCGGTACAACAAGCCGCTCAAACGGTGGAAGAGGGAGATGCCGTCATGAACCGCACCGTCGAGGGGATTCAGATCATCCGCTCTACGGTTGCTGATACGGCCAAGAAGGTAAAACACCTAGGGGAATCTTCTCAAAAGATTTCCAAGGTGGTCGAGGTGATTGGAGCGTTTGCGGCTCAAACCAACATGCTGGCGCTCAATGCTTCTATTGAAGCCTCTCGTGCTGGAGAAGAAGGCCGAGGCTTTGCGGTGGTTGCAAACGAAGTCCGATCGCTAGCGCGCCAGTCCGCAGAAGCGACCGAAGAAATTCGGAAGCTGGTGAGCAACATTCAAGCCGAAACCAGTGAAGTGGTCATGGCTATGGAGTCAGGGATTGAGCAGGTGGTCACCGGAACACAGCTTGTGAATGAAACGCGGCAAAGTTTGACCAAAATGACTGCTGCCAGTGCCCACATTAGTGAATTGGTGGAAGCGATCGCTCAGGCCACCGTCACACAGTCACAAGCTTCTGAAACGGTGACTCAAACGATGAAAGATGTAGCAGCCAGTGCCAACAAAACATCACAAGATGCCAGCCAAGTTTCGTCTTCTTTTGAAGAGCTGAAAAAGGTGGCACAACTGCTACAAGAGGGGGTGGATCAATTTAAGGTGAGCTAAAACGGCTTCACCCACTGGATCGCCAGGAATGATCGCCAGCAATTACCGCCAGCGTTATCGCTAGCGATCGCCAGCGATTGTCGAGAGAATCCTTTATACAGGTGCAACAGCTATGTTTGATCTAAGAAACTTTGCTAACAAAGACATGAACGACTGTGCAATTACACTCCGCAATATGGATGCAAATGCACACAGCATGGAAGAAGTAGCAGAACGCATGGTTCGCTATCTATATGAGAATCTGATTGATCCTCATACAGGTGAACCCGCTTGCGCTCTTGTACGGTTTTTTAGAACCTATGCCTATCGACAACTCAATGAAGATCTCCAGGAGTCTGCCCGCCAGATTATAGGAGGAAAAGCGATCGCCTTGGGCACCAAATGCCTAACGCTATTGGCTACTGCTGGTGATGAACCCCACTGGAACTCAAGACGTGAATCGAGCGGCCACCGAGCTATTCCACTTGTGGATAAAAACTTTGTGGAACGTGCCCCCATGATTTCCCAGCTAATCCAGCAATTTGGATTGGAGATTTCAACGGTTTTGGAACCCAATCCAGAACTGATGGTGGATTTACAACAGACCAACTTCAACGTCTTCTATGTTCCTGAAGCGTTAGGAAGCGCCCATATCCCAGCGCAAAAAGATTTTGTCATCCCTTACGCCATTAAATCGGTCGTGGGATTTGGAGGCATGTTGCCTTCGGGAAATCTTTTCGCAATCATTCTATTTGTCAAAATTCCCATCTCTCAAAGTACGGCAGATCTGTTCAAATGGGTGTCTTCTTACGCCCGCATCGCTACTGCCACCTTTGATAGAAGGACTGTGTTTACCAATGTCGCGGGCACGGCAGTAGCGCACCCCTAATGGCTTAGCCGCTTAAGGGGTACGGCAGCAACAGTGTCCCTTAGAGGGTGTTTGAAAAGTTCCAACTATGGGTAGCAAAACGTTTCAGATCCCCCTAAATCCCCGCGCTATCGCGCCGCTGCGCTAGTAAAAAGGGGAACTTTGAATTCATTTCTCCCCTTTTTCTAGACTCGAAGCGGCTTCCCGCAGGGTAGGGGGGCAGGGGAGATCAACAGGTGCATAAAATCACAGCCGACCACTTTTCAAACATCCTCTTAGCAGCATTCTCAATTCACTGCTTCAAAAAGCATTCTTTACAGGTTGAAATATGGCAACAAATTCGCAACTCAAAGCAAATTCTAGGGTGGCGGTTCTCCGTCCAGATTGTCTCTCTTTTCCAGAGATTTTGGCGCAATCGATCGCGACGACTGCGCCCACATTGACAGCCGCCCTTAATGCTCCATTGGTTTTTGCCAGTGCGGGCAACGGAACCTGGTTTGCTTATGTTTTGGCGACCATTGGGCTGATTTTTGTAGGTCTTAATATGAATGTCTTTGCGCGCCGCTCTGCTGCACCCGGAGCGCTCTACCTCTATGTTGCTAAGGGGTTAGGCGCAACGACTGGCATTGTCTGCGGATGGGCGCTCACTCTGGCTTATATTGCCGTAGTCGTAACGGAAATAGGTGGCTTTGCCCACTACTTCCATCTTGTCTTGGCTGAACTGGGGGTACAGCTTCCCTCTATCCTGCTCTATGCCATCTGCGTTGGCATAGCCTGGTACTATGCCTTTACCGATATTCAGCTCTCAGCAATTTTGATGCTGGTGCTAGAGCTAATCTCAGTCGGAATTGTCGTCGTTTTGGGAGTACTGGTACTTAAACACAATGGTTTTCCCATTGACACCGATCAACTCACCCTCAAAGATGTCACCCC
Organism: Oscillatoriophycideae cyanobacterium NC_groundwater_1537_Pr4_S-0.65um_50_18; assembly: GCA_016208305.1. Classification (GTDB taxonomy): domain Bacteria; phylum Cyanobacteriota; class Cyanobacteriia; order Elainellales; family Elainellaceae; genus Drouetiella. The sequence goes on from JACQYI010000009.1 coordinate 324,034, forward strand.
CAACGGCATCAGTCTGGGGATGGTGATTGCGGTTCTCAGCTACGTAGGGTTTGAAAGCTCAGCCACCTTGGGAAATGAGGCCAAGTCTCCTACTCGGTTCATTCCTCCGTCTTTTCTCTGGAGTGTTGGACTGTGTGGTATCTTCTTTATTTTTGTTGCCTATGTAGAAGTTGTGGGTTTCCGTGGTTATGCAACTCCGTTAAACGAAAGTGGTAATCCTCTGGATGTTTTGGCGGCGCTTGCTGGCGCAGATGCCCTAGGTTTAATCTTGGGCGTGGGCATATCCATGAGTTTTTTGGGCGGTATGCTTGCCAGCTTTAATGCAGGCGGACGTATCGTTTTTGCATTAGCTCGACACAGCTTTTTCCCTTCCCCGTTAGGCAAGGTTCACATTCACAACCAGACCCCCCACTTGGCGATCACCATCTGTGCGCTGATTACGTTCCTAATTGCCACTTCTATGTCGCTGTTTGGGGTAGCAGATCTACAGGTCTACAGCTATGCTGGAACGCTTTCAACCTACGGATTTTTGGCTTGCTATGTTCTTCTCTCGATCGCTGCTCCTGCCTACTTGGCTCGCTGTGGTCAACTGCGGCAACACCATGTCGTAATCTCTGTCGTGGGTGTTGCGTTTATGTGTATTCCCATCGTGGGCAGTTTCTTCCCAGCTCCGCCGTTCCCCTACAATGTCTTCCCTTATTTGTTCTTGCTATATCTGGCCGGAGGCGCAGCCCTGTTCGTGATGTTCCGCAAACGATCGCCCCAAATTGTTGAGCGCATAGAGCGTGATTATTAAGGCAAAGACGATCGAAGCAAAGACGATCGAGGCAGATAGAGCGTTAAGCCAATCAACCTCGATCGGTCTTGTTAAATAGTCTCGTTAAGCAGTTTAGTTAAGCAGTCCAGCGTCAAGCAATTTAGCTCAGCAGAATCGGCTAAGGGATTCAATCTATGGCAATTAACCCCGACATTCGCGACCAGGCTTACCAGTTTTTTAGTGCCGAAGCCCCTGAATTATTGCAAATCATTGAAACAGGGTTGCTCAGTCTCAGCCAAGGTCGCAGCACTGCCGAAGTTCATAACCTGATGCGGGCTGCCCACTCGCTCAAAGGTGGAGCCGCCAGTGTCGGATTGGAGGCGATCGCCACCCTTTCTCACCGTCTGGAGAACATTTTTAAGGCGCTTTACAGCGATACCTTAGAGATCGACATTCACCTAGAGAGCCAGCTACTGCGTGCCTACGACTGCTTACGTCTGCCTCTGATGGAGCAAATCACGACCGGAGAGTTAGATTCAGCGGCAGTATTGGCGATCGCTGATCCGATTCTTACCCAAATTGAGCAGTATTGTGGCGAGGCGCTGTTGCAAACCGAGAGCTATATTCCTAGCTCGTCTGACATGGGCGTCAGCATGCTATCGTCCATTTTAGAAATTGATGTAGTGCAAGGGCTAGAACATTTGGCAACGGTAATAACCCACCCGCAAGACTACGAAGTTGCAGGAGAGTTACGGGCACAGGTGGAAGTCTTTGCTGGATTTGCCGAAATGCTAAACCTACCCAGCCTCAGCACTGTTGCCGATATGGTTTGCAGTGCCTTAGACGCCCATCCCGATCGCGCCTTAGAAATTACTCAACTCGCGCTGGCTGATTTTGAACGCAGCAGGCAAATATCTTTAGAAGATCGCACCCAATTAATTCAGCCCTCAGCCACGCTTTTAGCCTTGGCTCATGGGTCGAGTGCTCATGGAGCAGATGCTCAGGAGACATTAACTCAAGAGACATTAACTCAAGAGATATTAACTCAAGAGCCAGTAGCTCAAGAGCCAGCAGCTTATGCTTACGCTTTAGATGGGGCGATCGATTTACCAGAGCCGTCACTCGACGCTTTATCGGCAATTCCTCTATTGGAAAACGTGTTTGGCGATGCGTTTAATGATTCGCTTGTCGATTCATTGGGTGATGATTTTGGTGATGACTTTGATGACGACTTTGATGACGACTTTGAAGACACGCTCGATGATGATTTTGATGCCGTTACAGAGGCTGAATCTGCAAATGTTTTTGAAACCGTAATTTCTGCACCCGAACTGGCTAAGAGTGAGCAAGAAGCGGCTGATTTAATGAATCGATCAGAATCGATCGCCCTATCAGCAACAGAAAATTTGCATGCAGATAGCATCACCGTCGAGCCTGAGCTTGAACCCTTTGAGGGTCTAGAGACGAATGTTGCCATCCCAAGTCTTACAGAAGCGATCGATGCAGAATGGGTGGCAAACGGTACGGTAGGCTCAGACAAGCCAGATCTAGACAATGTACCTCTAGAGATCCTACCGGAGGCTAGTGGGGCGATCCAGCTTACCCGCTCAGCCGAACTCTATTACCCTGCGGGCAAAGTGCCGTTGGGTCGCCGGATGCAGCCCCCTGCCCCTCTGACGGTTCGCGTTGACTCAGAGCGGCTAGAGCGGATGAATAACCTGACGGGCGAACTCATGATCGATCGGGAGGGGTTGGCGTTGCAGAATGGGCAGCTTCAAAGCGTGCTGCGGGAGCTGCGCAATCGATTCTCTAGGTTTCAAGTCACGGTTAGCCAATTGCAGGAGCGATCGGATCAAATCCTGTCTGCCTCTAGAAATCGAGATTTTGATGCGAGAACAGCGGCAGCCCCCAACGGAATGGCAGAGAAAGAAGAAGGATCTACATTTACCGCAGGTGCTACGCTAACGGCTCCTGCTGCTGATCCAGGCTGGGTAGAATTCGATACCTTAGAAATGGATCGGTATGGATCACTCTATTCACAGTTTCAAGAACTCCTTGAGGACATTGTTCAGTTAGAAGAGTCGATTGATGATGTGACTCTATTCACTCGACAATCCAGCCAAATTTTAGATCGACAGCAACAAACGCTATCTCATCTCCAAAATGAGTTTAGATGGGCAAGAATGTTGCCGATTGGAGAAGTACTCAACCGCTTCCCTAGAGTCTTGAGAGATCTATCTACTACCTACCATAAGCCCGTAAATCTGACGCTAACGGGAACAGATATTCTCATTGACAAAGCCATTTTAGAAAAGCTGTATGACCCGTTGCTGCACTTGATCCGCAATGCGTTTGATCATGGCATCGAACCCAGCAGTACCCGACTTCAGCAAGGTAAACCAGAGCAAGGGCAGTTAGAAATTCGGGCTTATTACAAAGGCAACCAAACGATCATTGAAGTTAAAGACGATGGGCGTGGGCTTAACTTAGATCGGATTCGCAGCAGAGCATTTGAATTGGGCTGGCTATCTGCGGATCAGCTGATTTTTACACCTCCAGAGCAGCTATTTGAGTTCATCTTTGAACCCGGATTTTCAACTGCGGCACAGGTAAGCGAACTGTCAGGACGAGGCGTTGGCCTAGATGTGGTGCGATCGCAACTCTATGCCGTCAAAGGAAGCACCACCGTTACGTCTACCCCCGGTCAAGGAACCACCTTTACGCTGCACTTGCCGCTCACGCTCACGATCGCCAAGCTGATCATTTGTTTGATAGGCACGAGTGCCGTGGCAATATCGGCTGATACGGTAGAAGAGGTTTTAACCCCTCAAGCCAATCAAGTCAAACAGTCTGGGTCACAGCGTTTTCTCTATTGGCGCGAGAAAATCATCCCAGCCTATCGCTTAGTTGACCTATTGGACTACAACTGTCCCTTGCCCGAAACGATTCTGGGCAAATCTCTCACAACGCTTTCTTCCCCTGAAAATTGGGAACCGCCGATGCTGATTCTACGCCAAGAACAGCAGGTCTTTGCGCTAGAGGTCGATCGCTTGGTCAATGAGCAAGAGCTGATTGTCAAACCCTTTGGCAAAGCCATTACGCCGCCGCGCTATGCTTACGGCTGCACCATTTTAGGAGATGGGAGTCTTGTCCCTGTTATTGATGGATCGGCACTGCTCTCCCTCGGAGAAAGTTCCAGCTCGGCTCACGTTCCTACCGCTCGCAAGCCAGCCCCGATCAAAACTCAAATCGCCACTATTCTGGTTGTAGATGATGCCATTACCCTGCGGCAAACTCTAGCGCTTTCGTTAGAGCGGGCTGGGTTCCGGGTTTTGCAGGCGCGAGATGGCTGGGAGGCGATCGATCAGTTGCGTCACGCAGCCGTAAAGCTCGTCATTTGCGATGTCGAAATGCCCAACATGAACGGCTTTGAATTCTTGAGCCATCGCCGTCAAGATCCTCAGCTTTCGGAGATTCCTGTGGTGATGCTCACCTCTCGCAGCAACAACAAACATCGCTGGTTAGCGCTCAAGCTCGGAGCCGTAGATTACTTCAGCAAGCCCTACCTGGAACAAGAATTTTTGGCAGCGATCGAAAAAATCATTCATCCAGATATCTAAAGCCCCTTGTGCTCACCCTACGAGGGTACCTCTGTCATTAGCGTCCAGGCTTGCGCAGAAAGGCTTAGTAGGTATGCGTTAGAAGAGGCTAGGCGATCAGCCGCTTGTGAATGTTGCCAATATGAGAGTAAAGCGCGATCGATCGCGACTCATAGGGTGGGTAAGCAAGGGATGTTTGAGGGCGTAAGCGCACGCTCAAAAATCTTCTGTCCCAAAACCTATGCTGGTCGGATGAAGGCGCAAAACCCAGTATCCACATGGGTTTCACCATCACCCAACCATCTAGCAATTAATTCCACGCACCTACATATCTGCACTCCTAAAGAGTACCCTGTGAGGGCGATTTCTAGTCTTCAATGCTTTGCCATGATACAGACATCAGAGGCGATTCAACCCAAGATGAGAACAAAAAGGACTTATCTGAGGAAGAAAAAATTACTCCTTTGATGATTTAGTAAACAATAAGAGGATACTCTCATGGCAGACAACGGAAGAGCTACAATGGTTGCCCCCGCACCGACAGCAAATAGTTTGGTCGCACCCGCCAGCATCCCTGTTTCAGGTTCCCAAGCGCCTGTACTCTATTCAGGAAGCGAAACCTATTCTTACAATATCTTAGGCCCAAGCTCGTTTACGCTTACCCACCTAGATTTTGCAGGATCGAGTGTTATACCCGCAGCGCTCTCACAGTCCAAATATATTGTTGCCCTAGATGAAGAAGTTACGTTCAGCGTCGTGGTCACTTTTGACCAAAGTCCGCTGACTGCACTACTGATGTGTCTGGGCACAGATATTAACATTGATTTTAGCTGTGAAGGATTTGGCAAAGGAGCCACCGAACAGGATGTGGAAGTGACCTACCTGACCACTGAAGGTCAGTTTGCTTACTTGATCACCGCTAAGACCACGCCTAGAAAAGCAGGTCTGACACCGGGCTTCTATGAACTAGCGGCTACAGCAACCATTGGGCCTGTGACTCACAAGTGTGGTCAACACATTTTGGGATACGGCTATATCGGTGAAGTTCGCTTCCAGGTGTACTAAGCTCAAAGCTCTCTTGAGTTAGGTTTTGCTGCTGAGTTAGGCTTTGTTGGATGATGCGCCTTGAATCAATACAACCTAGATTAACTCAGCAGATAAAATCCTTTTCTCCGCTTTAATCTCCGCTTGCAAGAGTTGGCTTCGTGTGGCGCTGCCTCAAGAAACCAACTCTTTGTTTTGTATGGCGTACCCTAAAATTCATCGTTTTTGTTGGGTTTCACGTTGTTCAACCCAAGCTACTAGCGCTACAGAAAAGATCTGTCAGTCCACCAGGTGACGAACCTGAGTTAAGGGATTCACTCTGCAAACTCTCAAAAATTTGCATATTTTTGCGCTGCCTTTCTGCCACTTTATCCCTACCAAACAACAACTCAAAGCCACTGATTTTAGCTATAGAATTTATCTTGGAAAGTGCGCTCCGTGAACCTTTCAAAAAAAACTCTATAGCCGGATTAAACAATACTAATAGCTTAATATTTAACAGCTTAATATCTACCCTAGAGGGTGATGGCTTTACCCTTAATTTCGATCGAAATTAAGGGTATTCATAGAAGCCCCTAAGATGAAAAGCGCTATTAACCGTCCACAAGCTTTAACGCCCCAGACTGGTCTATCTAAAGAACTCTTCTCTACAAATCAAGAACAATTTCTTTCCCTTAAAAAAGGAATTGAAGACTTGATTGATGGCATCTTGATTTTGACTGATCAAAAGAAAATACTCTACGTCAACGATAGTGCCCGCCGGATTTTGCAGCAGCTTAACCAATCTCAGTCCTCATTTGAGTTAGTGCCCGCAGAGATCTGGCATATCTGTCAGTCACTCATTCATAGCCGCAATTTATTTCCTGAGCAGCAGTGGATGATTGAATCTGAAGTGTTTACAGATAGCTCTGCCTTTCATATTCGAGTGAGATGGCTCAAGCTCACCTCTATAGAACACCCCTGCTTGTTACTCATCATAGAAGACCGTTATCAAGCGATTAGAAATATGGCGATCGAAGAGTCAGAAAGATATGGGCTAACCCCCCGCGAACAAGAGGTCTGGATATTGCATCGCTCAGGTTTGACCTATAAGCAAATTGCGGTGCAGCTTTGTATTACGCCCAATACGGTCAAAAAGCACATGAAAAGTGTTTACGTTAAGCAAAAATAAGCAAGGTTTACCTGCAAAAAAGCATTGACACGGAAAATCTCAGGCTGAAGGGGAACCGTCAAAGGCAATTATTCCTCAAAAAAACAAAATTCTGGGTAAAATCCCGTCTAGGCGATCGCGATCGCATCTGGGCAAGGGTGGCAGGCAAGAGCGGCTGCCCTCAACTCCAGCATCGATATAGGTTAGAGCTGGGGGAGGGATCTGAGCGATCGCACCTCCCCTGCACCCCAAGATCGTGAATAATTACATTGGTAACTCTAAGATTCTGTCAAGTAATTTATCGGGAGCCACGGACTCTCTTTCAGCTTGCTTAAATAAAAATAACGACAGGCCAGATCAGCATATGAACTCAGGACATGAACGTATATGAATACAGCGACTGGCTAGCTCAATTGAGCCGCTGATCAAGCCATTCATATTGCAGGATCAGAGATTCAATCAACCCCAAGCGTGTTTTGGAAGTGTCGCGCTGCCAAAACGCTACGCCAGGTTAATGAATTCGCGATCCTCAGCCATCCATTTTGTTCCTAGAAGTTAAGAGACACAGAAGTTATGAGAACCCTAAATCAGGTTAGAGTGTCCGAATTTCAACAGCCAACGCTGTGGCTCCCGGTCTGTGCCTTGGCGCTAGTATATGCCCTGTTTAGCTTAGGCTGGATGGTCTATCGCGTGCATTTGCCCGCCCAGATGCTCCAGTTCGGGTTTTCCGAGCAGGCAGCTCCGCTCTTGCTCTTAATAGAAGCCATTATCTCGATCGCCGTTGAACCCATAGCTGGGGCATTGTCCGATCGCACCAATCGCCATCAGGGCACCCGGTTTCCCATCATTGGCGTCGGCATTGCCTTTACCTCTCTACTGTTTGTCATTCTTCCCGCACTCACTTTTTCAGAGCCGAGTGCTACGGTGCGCTGGGTTTTAATCAGCATTATGCTGTCTTGGTCGATTGCGATGAGCTGTTTTCGCAGTCCGGCTTTGGCGTTGCTGAGGCGCTATGCTCCGACCCTACGGCTGCCTCAGGCCGCCAGTCTACTGACCTTTGCTTTTGGTCTGGCCGGAGCTGCCGCGCCCCTGGCTAGCCCTTTTGTGCTGAAGCTGGGCGCAACAATCTCCTTTACGCTAGTGGCGATCGCCCTCTTGCTCAGCGCCATCTGGCTGCGTTGGATGAACCCAATTACCCTAGCGGCTGCCGAACCTGCCGAATACTTTAGTTCTAATCAGCCGCTTGCCTTCTCGGCTCTGGCTCGATCTTTCGGGCTGGGGCTATGCTCAACGCTTGCCTTTCGGATGGCGATCGAAACCTTTCCCAAAATTCTCAAAGCGCAGGTTCCTGACCTTCAGCCTCCGCTATTGGTGGGCGTGATTTTTATCTCTTTGGCGATCGCAGCCCTTCCCATCGGTCGATTTGCCATACGCCAAGGCAATAAGCAGACCATGCTGTTGGGATTGGCCATCACGGCTCTGTTTCTAGGCGGGATGGGGCTGAGCTACAGCCCAGCAATCGCAATTCTCATGGCTTTGGGCTTGGGGATTGGCTTTAGTTTTGTCCTGAATGGCACGCTGCCCTTTGCGCTCGAACAAGTTCCTCCCGATCGGGCGGGTTTGGGCATCGGCATCTTTTTTGCAGGGGTGGCAACGGCTGGGAGCCTAGTTTTAGGAGTCTTGAGCAAACCAGGCGTGCTGTCACCTCAAGGGGCGATCGCTCTGGGCGTTATATCACTGGTCGGCGCGGGGCTTTGCCTCGGCATCCGGGGGCGTGACTTGATGCGCCGAGCCTAGCGCTTGCTTCACGTCTCCTCAACATTCTCTGCGCCTAAAGCAAATAGAGCGGTGCGTTGCGCTTCGGTCAATCCGGTTGCTCCCGAAATGTTCATGCCTTCATAAGGGCGATCGGCTCTCAGCGTTTTCAGGCATTCGCCTGTTTGCACTGCCCATAGCCTAATCGTCTCGTCTTCGCTGCCTGTCGCCAACTGCTGTCCATCTGGGGAAAAAGAAACCGATCGCACTTCCTTGTGTCCCTCTAGGGTTCTCAGGCAGTCTCCTGTTGAGACTTGCCAAATTTTGACCGTCTGGTCGGTGCTGCCGCTAGCGAGCAAAGAGCCATCGGGGCTAAAGGCGATCGCCTGAATCCAGCCTCGCTGCCCTTTCAGAATGCTCAGACATTCGCCAGTGCTAGCGTTCCACAGTCTAATCGTCTGGTCATCGCTGCCGCTGGCAATCAGCTCTTGTTTCTCTATTCCAGATGGATTTAACGCAACCGGACTCACAGCCACCGAAAATACGTAACGGCTATGTCCCTCAAAAATCCGCAGGCACTGACCCGTCGCAACATCCCACAGCCGAATCGTCTGATCTTCGCTGCCCGTAATCAGGCGATCGCTTTCTGTGAGAAATGCCATGCCATAGATGCGTCCCGTATGCCCTTTTAGCGTTCTCAAACGCGGTATAGAGAACGGTATCGGCTTAGGAGAATTGGAGTCGCTAGGCAGCGCTGTATAAACGGCACTCATATCCCAAATTTTGACGGTATTATCGCCATTGTTGGTTGCCAGCAGTTGGCCGTCTAGACTGAACTCGACCCGACGCATTTGCCCCGATCGCTCTTGCAAAGTCTTCAAACACCGTCCGGTCGCCCGGTGCCAAAGGCGAATGGTCTGGTCGTCGCCCCCACTCGCCAGGATTTGTCCTTGTGGGCTAAAAGTTGCCGTCCAGACGCGCCCTTGATGCCCCTCTAGAATGTGGCTACAGCGTCCGGACTTGGCATCCCACAGCCGCACCTTGCCATCTTCGCTGGCGCTGATGAGCTGAGTGCCATCGGGACTAAAAGCGGCTGACCAAATCCAGTTGTTGTAGCCTTGAAACGTGCGAATGCAGCGTCCCGTGTCTACTTCCCAAAGCTTGAGGGTTTGGTCGTCGCTGCCGCTGGCGATCGTTAAACCATCGGGACTGAAGGCGATCGACCAGACCTGGCTGTCGTGCCCCTGAAAGGTTTTGAGGCAGTGCTGAGTCTGAATGTCCCAGAATTTGATCATCTGGTCGTCGCCCCCTGTAGCAATGACCTCCCCCAATGTGCCTGCGCCTTTTGCCATCGGCGGGAAAGCCAGCGACCAAATGCGGCGATCGCAACCGATGGTTTGTAGACATTCGCCCGTTTCCGCCTGCCAGATTTTGACCAGCGCATCATCGCCACCGCTCGCCACCAGCCGACCGTCTGGACTAAAGGCGATCGACCGAATCCGTTGGGTATGGCCAGGTAAGGCTTTCAATTCGTCCGTTTCCCAATTCCACAGGCGAATGATGTGATCCTCGCCCCCACTGGCGATCGTGGAGCCATCGGGGCTAAAAGCCACGGCACACACGCCGCTTTTAGAGTCTGCCATCACCTCAAGACAGTCGCCCGTTTCCACATCCCAGATGCGCACCGTACCATCTTCGCTAGCGCTGGCTAACTGGCCGCCCTTGGGGTGAAAGGCGATCGCCCAGACCCAGTTGGTATGCCCGCGAAAATCTTGATAGCACTGTCCTGTTCTGGCATCCCACAGGCGGATAATTTGGTCTTCGCCGCTGCTGGCAAAGGTGGGGCTGCCAACCGTCTCAGGAGAAAAGGCGATCGCCTTGACCCAAGAGGTATGCTCACGACAGGTCAAAAGCTGCTGACCGCTATTCAAGTTCCAGACCAGAATTTTGCCATCGCCATCGCTGCTGGCTAAAAGCTGTCCGTCTGGGCTAATCGCTACTGACAAAATGCTGCCTAACGTTTGGGCAAACACCGACTTAGCCAAGTCAGCCGCTGCAAAATTGACGCGATGCAGCGCTACATCTTGCAGGTAGGCGTGCCAGATGGTCAGCTCAGAGAAATCATATCCGGTCAGATCGGTGCCCAACTGACGAAACAAATTCAGCAAGTTGCCAGCCGCATATCCAGGCGTGCTGCTCATGCGCAGGTGCTCTAGATGCTGATTTAGATGCTGTTCAATGCCTTGCTTTGAGCGAAACTGCATCAGCAGCTTGTCTACCAACGGCTCCAAAATGAGGCGACTTTGGCGATCGCGAATGTAGTCTTTGCTAGAGGCTTTGAGCAGGGCATGGGTGTGAAACAGGGTGCCCCTCTCATCACCGCTCTCATCGCCCATCTCATCACCAATCTCGCGCTTCATGGTTTCAATCAACCGATCGGTGACATATTCCATCACCACGGGCTGTTGGGTGTAGCGTTGGGCAATTTTTTCAACCAGCGATCGCCGCATCAGCGACCCGATCGCCTCCATCAGCTTAGATTTGGGGTTGGTCTTAGGAAAGGCAATTAAGTCTTCCTGAAGTTCGGTAAAGGAGATAGATTCGCGGGCGATTGCTAGCCAATACATCATGTCTTGCTCTAGCCGCGAGAGGCGATCGAACTGCTGGTCTAGCAGATTGCGGATATCGTCGAACACCATAGCGCCCTGCGTCAGAAATTCCGACAGGTCGCCATCAAATAAGTCTTGAATGGTGCTGGCAACAATTTTGAGCGCCAAAGGATTTCCCGCATAGCGATCGCTGAGGGTTTGCCAGTCGGCATCTGTCCCAACAAAAGTTCCTTTGGCTTGCAGAACCGCTTTGGAGTCATTTCCTGCTAGACCGCTAAGGCGGAGCGATCGCACTGGCAGCGTTTCTCCTTCCAAAGCCGTCAAATCTCTAGGATTTTCGCGGCTCGTCAGCACCAAGCAGCTTGAGTGGGCGGTCTGAGCCAAGCGCCGCAGCAGTTCACCATAGCCCTGATACTTGCTCTGAAGATAGCCAGAATATTCACCCGCCTGCAAAATTGTTTCGACGTTATCCAGCACGAGCAAACAGCGGTGCGATCGCAAAAACTCCATCAGCCGCGACACGCGCTCTGCCGCATCGGGCGGCAAATCGGCCTCTTTGAGGCGATCGCCTGACAGCACGCGAATCAAATCGGCCACCAGCGTTTCTACCGGAGGGGCATTACGCAGCGTGCGCCAAAGAATGAACTGAAAGGCGGGGGCTGTAGGTGCAGCAGCCAAGCCAGATTTCTGCGATCGCTCCTCGGCCATTTCTGCCGCCAGCTTGACCGAAATCGCTGTTTTGCCGATGCCGCCCATGCCCAAAATAGAAATCGATCGGCAGCCTTCCTCTAAAATCCAGCGCTTTAGGGTTGCCAGCTCAACGGTGCGGCCATAGAAGGTAGAGACATCGATCGCCTCACCCCAATCGACCGTCGGCAGCAGCGGAGCACTCGGAGCCTCAGCAGGTTCAGCTATGGGGCGATCGGCAGGGGAAACGGGTGGCGCTGCTGAAACCACCGATCGCCCCAACCGTTTTAACACAGACTGGGCGTTATTTTTGGTAACGCGCTCTCCCAAACCTTCCGAGAGAAATTTCCATAGCTTTGCGCCCGTATCTTTGATGTACCCTGCGTCATAGCCCATGCGTTCTGCCATGTCCGCATAGGTTTCGCCCTCCCAGCAGGCACAAAAAATTTGCTCCTGAATGGTGTTCAGATGCTCTTGCTGCAAGAGGGTATCTAGTAGGGCAAGCGCTTCTTCTGCTGTCATTTCACTTTAATCTGGCGATCGTTACCTGAAATTATCGCAGACTGATTCAAAATGGCGGCATTAGTAAAGTTCTGCCCAGCAATTCCCCGATTGAAACAACATCGGTCGATCGCAAATTAGGGTTTTGTAGCGCGCGCCACAAAACCCTAAAAGCTGGATTTCAAGGGCGCTCCGCGCCTGTGAAATCCAGCTTTTAGAAAAAACAGGAGGACTTGGCAATCTGCTGAACATGTTGAAACAACAAACTAAAACTATCCTCCGATTAAGCAGTGCTGCACTCTCTTAAGGTGTGCTGTGATGCAGTCAAAGCTTATGAGATATTGCCGAACTAGATCGGGCGCAGGCGAGTCAGTTTCAGATTAAAGGAGCCAAGTCCTTGCCCTGCATAGGGACTAACGCGAATGATGTAGTTACCGGGTCGCGTGATGCGAGAAAAGAGCAGCGAATTGGTCGTGCCATCAGGGCCATCATCGTTTTCGCTCACGGTCGAACCATCGGGGGCAATGAGCGCAATAATCGGGTCAAAGTCTTCAGAGGACAGATCTAAAACGATTTGATCCCCCTCTTCAAAAGTCACCACGTAATCGCGGTAGAAGCCACCCGACCCCGTCGGAATGTCTTTGTCGGTGAGTGTAGCCGACACTTCATTGCTAGTTGGCAGTGTAATGGGGTTGTAGAGAGGCGTTTGGGCACTCACAGGTTCAGCGCTAGACCAGGCGCTTAGGGCGATCGTCAAAGCGGTCAATGGCAAGAGGAGAGGAAAGCTCAACTTCGAAACTTGGAACTTTTGCATAGAAGACATTCTCATACCCATTTGATTTTGATTCCGACAGATGCCCACTCCTGCCTCAAAAGATCAGCCTAAGAAGCTGCTTTGAGTAGTGGTTAGGACACGATCGCAGGTGCTCATCTCTCAAACATTCCCATACCTAATGTTCGTGGCTAAATTAACCTGAATTTTTTTGAGAAAGCAGCTCACTTTTTCAAAAAAATCTTAGATTTGATTCAATTCACGATTCTAAGATTGAGGAATATTTGAGTCAAACAACCAGATCCCGTCAATTATGCATCATCCTGCTGGCTACCTCGCCTAAATCGCCCCCAATTAAGCGCTCAGCCAAAATCCCTTATGGCAGCCGCAGCCCCTCACGAGATGACTTAAGATGAAGAAATATTGCCGCTGCGAGGAATCTTATGGCTGCGAACGTTGAAATTTACACCTGGAGTTCTTGCCCTTACTGTATTCGAGCAAAAGCGCTGCTCACCCGCAAAGGCGCAGAATTCACAGAGTATTGCATTGATGGCGATGAAGCAGCCCGCAAAAAAATGGCGCAACGCGCTAATGGCGGACGCTCTTTACCGCAGATTTTCATTAATGACCAGCACATTGGTGGTTGCGATGATCTGCATGCTTTAGAGGCTAGAGGCGGTTTAGATGCCCTGTTGCAAAAAGTGGGCTAGAGGGTTTTGAGCTACCGCGTGGCGCGATGCAGGTGTGCTGAGCCATTTTTTCAAGGAGTTATTCAGTGAAATTTGCATTCATTATTGACCCGATCGCCAAGCTTGATCCGGGGCATGATACGAGCGTGGCGCTGATGGAAGCGGCTCAGATGATGGGGCATGAGGTCTGGATCACCGAAGCTCAAGGGCTGAGTGTGGTGGCAGGCAAGGCTTATGCGATCGCCCAATCTGTTTCGGTAGAGCCTGTGCAGCTTGTAGAGGGCAAGTGGGTCACCCAGCCGGACTGGTTCACGCTAGGCGATCGCGTTTCTATCCTGCTGGAAGAAATGGATGCGGTGTTTATGCGCACTGACCCGCCTGTGACCATTCCCTACCTGTATGCCACTTATATCTTGGACGCTGTTGATCCGGCAAAAACGTTGGTGGTCAATGCTCCTAGCGGCATCCGGGCGGCTAATGAAAAAATGTATGCGCTTCAGTTTGCGGACGCTATTCCTGACACGATCGTCAGCCAAGACAAACAAATCATCCGGGAATTTGTTGAGCGGCAAGGCATGGCAGTAATCAAGCCGTTGGGTGGCAAGGCTGGAGAGGGCATTTTGCTGGTGGAAGCCAGCGATCGCAACTTTAATTCCCTCATCGAGATCAGTACGCAGGGCAAAACGCCCATTATGGTTCAAGCCTATCTGCCTGCGGCCAAAGACGGCGACAAGCGAATTATTTTGCTAGATGGCGTGCCCATTGGCGCAGTCAATCGCATTCCGACGGGCAAAGAGTTTCGCGGCAATATGGCAGTCGGGGGACGCGCAGCACAGGTTGAGATCACCGATCGCGATCGGCAAATTTGCGATCAGGTGGCTCCTGCCCTGCGTCGAGATGGGCTGTTCTTTGTGGGCATTGATGTGATTGGGGGCTATCTGACTGAGGTGAATGTCACTAGCCCGACTGGAATTCGTGAGATCGATCGCCTAGAGGGTGTCAAGTTGGGTAAGCAGGTAATCACCTGGGTCGAGAAGCGCTGGCAAAAGGAATGAGGTATCTAGAACTACAATTGGCTTAAGCCAGTTCCATTAGGTTCGGTAGAGCTACTGTTCGGTTTGCGCAAGAAGCATTTCAAGAGGTTGTATGGCAAAGTCGCGTCACGCATCAAATCAGTTGTCCGAAATCACCAATATTAATCGCCGTAAGTTCATTCAGTATGGTGCGATCGCACTGGGCACAGGGGTTGTCACGGCTTGTGCTGCCAACTCGCCTAGCTCTACTAGCTCGTCTGAACCTGCCAGCCCTAGCGGTGAGCTGACCAAGGTGAGCTATGGCACTAACTGGTTTGCTCAAGCTGAGCATGGTGGATTCTATCAGGCGATCGCTACCGGAATTTACAAAGACTACGGGCTAGATGTGACGATCAAGATGGGTGGGCCGCAGGTAAACGGCACGCAGCTTTTGATGGGGGGTGCGATCGACTTTTTTATGGGCTATGGCTCAGATGCGATTAAAGCGATCGAGGAGGGCATTCCCAAAGTTACCGTTGCCTCTATCTTTCAAAAAGATCCGCAAATTCTGATTGCTCACCCTGAAGCGGGTATCAAAGATCTCAAAGACGTTAAAGGCAAACCTATCTTTATCTCATCGGCCTCAAATGTCACCTTTTGGCCGTTCCTGAAGGCCAAGTATGGCTTTACTGACGATCAAAAACGTCCCTATAACTTCAACCCTGCTCCCTTCTTGGCCGATAAGACTTCGGTACAGCAGGGCTATCTTAGCTCAGAGCCACTAGCCATTAAAAAAGAGGGCGGCTTTGATCCGACTGTGCTGCTGCTGGCAGACTACGGCTACTCGCCCTATTCCACCACGATCGAATGCAAGCGAGAGCTGGTCGAGAGCAATCCTGACTTGGTGCAGCGTTTTGTCGATGCCTCCATTAAAGGTTGGTATAGCTATCTACAGGGCGATCCCCAGCCGGGAAATGCCTTGATTAAGAAAGACAATCCTGAAATGACCGATGATCAACTTGCCTATGGCATTGCCAAAATGAACGAATATGGCATTGCGATATCGGGAGATGCAGAGTCTAAAGGCATTGGCGCTATGACGGATGAGCGCTGGAAGTCTTTCTTTGACACCATGCTGGCGGAAGGGGTTTTCAAAGCTGCTACCGATTATAAGCAAGCCTATACGCTCCAGTTCATTAACAAGGGCGTCGCTGCCTATACCTCCTGAGTCGGCGCGTCAGCCAGCCAAAACGACAAGTCAGCCAGCCTAGCCCTCATCTTCTATGCCTCAACCTGTGATTACGCTGGCAGATGTCAGCAAAGTCTACGCTAACGGAACGATCGCCCTCGAAGCGCTAGATCTGTCAGTGCATGCCGGAGAATTTGTCAGCCTGCTGGGGCCATCGGGCTGTGGCAAGAGTACGGTGCTGCGGCTGATCGCCGGATTGGGTCAAATGAGTAACGGCCAGATTTACTGGGGCGATGGGCAAGCACGCCGCAAGCTGGCTTTTGTGTTTCAAGAAGCGGCGCTGATGCCTTGGGCAACCGTCCAGGAAAACATCTATCTGCCGTTAAAATTGGCAGGTTTGTCTCAACGGGCAGCGGCGGCATCTGTGGCAGAGGCGATCGAGCTGGTCGATTTGCGCGGGTTTGAGCGAGCCTATCCGCGTGAGCTGTCGGGCGGCATGAAAATGCGGGTGTCGATCGCCCGTGCTCTGGTGACCCGCCCGGATGTGCTGCTAATGGATGAGCCATTTGGCGCACTGGATGAAATGACCCGCAGCCGCCTCAACAGCGATTTGCTCAACCTCTGGAGCCAAAAGCATTGGACAGTGGTATTTGTCACCCACAATATCTACGAGGCGGTTTATCTCTCTAGCCGGGTGGTGGTGATGGCGGCACGTCCGGGGCGAGTGGTGGCCGAAGTGGCGATCGATGCCCCCTATCCCCGGACAGAAGACTTTCGCCCGTCGCTGCTGTTTAATGACTATTGCCGCCAGATTTCGGCGGCGTTGGCTGAGGCAGGTGGCCAATCTTCTCACCTTCCGGCTTTTGACCCTAAGCTTATAGGGCGGTGAGAGCCAATTCGCTTAGTGGCATCCCGCAATTAGGCGCGGAAATCTTTCTAAAATCAGCCAAAATCAGCCAGGTGTGTTAGTTGACACACTTTATCGGAAGAGCTGCGCTATTCTAAGGAAAGACCAGCTTGAGTCAAATTTTTTGCTTTGAGGCGTCTCGTCTCAGGTTTTCTGTCTTCACACTTTCATTGAGGTTCATTTCCTATGACTCTTCCCTCCACTGCACCGAGTCAATTCTTTGAAGATGTGACTTGGGATAGCCTAAAGCGGGCGATCGCTGCAAGTTCCGGGTTTCAAGGATGGCTGGCAGAGCGCACAGCCACGCAGTCTCAGCTCCAAAGCTCTAGCCTAGAGCAGTTGGTGAGCAGCTATTTGAGAGAAACGCTAGAAACGTTGGCCTACTAGAAATTGCTCATGAATGTCCTTTGACGCGCCTTCTAGCCGGAGGTCAGCCTGTGGGCTAGGGTCAGGTCGCAAAGGTCTGAGGGTCAAAGGTGAGCGATCAAAACAGGCGGATGCCCTCCAACAAACGATTGAGGGTATTATTTAATCCCTGTAGCTCCTCATAAGCTCGACCAATATTGTCCCCATCCAGGATCACCTCTTGGGTGGGGTAGTTTTGTAGAATTTCTAAAATGCTAACTTGATTATCGTTGCTTGCCGACAGCACTAAGGCAGCACGAATTGCTTTGTCGTCATCTTTACGAGCTGAGGTGTAAATGTATTGGCTGAGCTGACCCAAAGCCAGATCTCCTACGAAACTATTCAAAACCTGATCGAGAACCACCAAGTTTACCGAGACAGGTTTTGTGAGGGTGTCACGGATTTCGGCAGGGTCTTGCCCTGAAAGCTTGAGGTAGGTGCGGAGAGGACGCGAAGTTTCTCCTGTCTCAGCAAACTGAGTCAGGTCAGCGACCGCTATCGATCGCCGGAAAATTTGATATTTCAATACGATTTTCTCAGCCGCAGTCGCTTGACTCGGAGCAATGGCCAAACCCAAGAGGGCTAAGGCGATCGCCGTACTCCAAATTCGGCCTGAGCTGATCCGCTTTGAGTTGAGCCGCCTTGAGTTGAGCTGCTTTGAGTTGAGCTGCCTTGAGAACCCGGACGAAAAAAACCGTGAAAACTGCTGCAAATCCATGATTTCTCCTCTGTATCGATCGGTCTATGTCGATCGGCCTGTATTCGATCTATGTGTAGCCGTAATCATCAGGCTTAGGAGAGGGTTAAAGACGCTCCGCACACCCTTAACAGTCTCCTAAGCCTGCCTCTAAGACTTGCCTCTAATCGCAGAAGGGAAATGAAACAGGCTACTTCTCTCGGCTCCTACTGCTGCCTTAGCGTCATCTGTGTCGTGGGGCTGGTTTGATTGCCTTCACGGGCAGATGCCTGAATCCGATAGCGCAAGCCAGGAACGGGTACCGGAATAGCGGGCACCTCGATCTCAAAACGCCCATTGGTATCGGCAGTGACTTCATCATCCACTACAGTCTGGCCGCCGATACTCACCCCCAGGATAGAAGCACCTGCCACAACCTTAATTTGGACTTTGGCATTGGGTCGTGTTTGCCCTTCTAGCGTAAAGCCTTCACTGCCAACGCGATCGCCCTCCTTGGGGCTGGTAAAACGCGGCTGGAGCGTAGTGGTGGCCGGGGGCGTAGTATTGCCGCCCGTATTGCCATTGCCGCCCGTATTGCCCCCGTCGGTAGCGCCTGTGTTGAAGGCGATCGCTTGAGGTGCGGCTGCAAAGACGCTATTGGTTTGACCCTGGCGACGCAGACGACCGATGATTACCCCTTCGGTAATGCGATCGCCCCGCTGCACTACAAGGCTTGCTGTGTATACGCCAGAGGAAGTTTCGCGGGCAGCGATTTCGCGCACCGTGCGGCTATCTTGCACCAGCAGAAAAGCGCCCTGCAAACCTGCCGTTCCGTTCATCGTCATCGTTAAGGTCTGCCCAGTCGTCAGCACGACACCGCCACTGTCTTGCGTCACCGCAGAAATTTGTCCGGCAGGCTGAGCCGCTTGGACGGTGAAAGCCCAGGCAGCCGAACGCGGTGTGCCGTTGACGTTTTTGAATTCAACCCGCACCTGCACCTGACCAGCAGGCAAAGGCTGAGTCGGACGGTAGGTAAAAAACCGACTGGTGATGGTACTTTGACTGGTTACATCTCGTCCGTTGACAAAAATTTTGACAGAGTTGAGATCAACATTAATTCCAGTCGTGGTGTCAAATTGGCCTGCGATCGAGGTACTGGGCGATACGTTGACGCTGTTGGCAGCCGGACTAAAGTCTGAGATGCGTTGCGCCAAGAGAACTTCTGAAGGGACTTGTGAGAAAGCGGCCTGGGGGAGAGCCAGAGGCGTCAGCAGCAGGCCCGTAGAGGCCAGCATCATAACCAAGGATTTTTGCATCATAAATATTTTTTCAACAGTAAACCAAGCTTTTCTTTAGTGGCGATCGGGGCTTTATCTAAAGGCGTGATAATGGCGTACTTGAGCGCCGAATGGGCTTCTGAAGCGGGCGGATTTTGGCTGAGGCGGCGCACGGTTTCTCGAATGATTTGCTGGGCATTCACCGCATTTTTCATCAGGTTGCCAATCACCATTTCGACCGTAACGCTGTCATGATCGGGATGCCAACAGTCATAATCAGTGGCCATGGCTAGCGTGGCGTAGGCAATCTCGGCTTCTCTCGCCAGTTTGGCCTCAGGTAAGTTCGTCATGCCGATAATAGTAGCGCCCCAGCTTCGATATAGATGAGATTCGGCCTGGGTTGAGAAAGCCGGCCCTTCCATACAGACATAGGTGCCGCCTCGATGCAGCACAACATCCGGCAGATCAAGCGTGGCGATCGCTTCTGTCAACACGCCCGCCAGCGCCGGACAAATCGGCTGACCAAAGGCAATATGCCCGACGATACCTTCCCCAAAGAAAGTCGAGATGCGGTTGCGAGTGCGATCGATAAACTGATCGGGAACCACCATATCCAACGGTTTCACCTCGGCCTTAAGAGAACCCACTGCCGAAGCTGAAATCAGATACTCTACGCCCAAACTTTTCATGGCGTAGATATTGGCGCGAAATGGGAGTTCAGACGGCATTAGCGTGTGATTCCGCCCATGCCGCGCCAGAAATGCGACACGCGTTCCCTCTAACGTACCGACGATCAAAGCATCCGAGGGACTGCCAAAGGGGGTATCAATCTGTACCTCTTCGACATTCTGTAATGCCTCCATCTTGTAAAGACCGCTGCCGCCAATAATTCCAATTTTGACCTGTTCCATATTCACGCTTGCGCTGCAACGACAAGCTATTTTACCGAGAAATGGAAGGCTGCAAGACGGAACAGTGCCTAGAGAAGTTCCTGAGGCTGATTTCTGCCAAACCATTTCAGTGGTTTAGCAGTTTTTTGATCCGCCTCTCTCCTAGAATGCAGGTGCAGACGGATTTCAGCGTATTTGGATCTAGACAGGCATGGCTGTTGATTATGACCTTGTAATTATTGGCGGCAGCGCTGTGGGGCGCTATGCGGCTGCCCAAGCAGCCCAGTGGGCTAGAGTAGCCTTGGTAGAGCCAGAACCCCCCGCATGGAATGAGCTATACCATTCCACCTTTCTGCATGCTGTCCATCGGGCTGAGCCAATGGGGCGATCGCCCCATTGGGGTATGCAGACACGCCAGTCCTCCTTTGACCTTCAGAAAACTATCGCCTGGGCGCGAGGAGTCGCAGAAAACTTAGAAGATCAGGGTACAGAGGGGCGATCGCTGCCGTTACTGGCAGCGGCTGGGGTCGATGTGGTGATTGGGCGAGGTGAATTTCTACGGCGACCCCGCTGGGGATTTAGCGTCAATGGACGATTGCTGCGATCGCGTGCCTTTTTGCTGGCTCCTGCTGCCCCCTGTCGTATCCCTGCTATGGCCGGACTGGAAACCTCGCCCTATCTAACTTTAGATACGGTTTGGCAAGATCCAGTCTGGCAGAAGCCCTTTGCCGATCGCCGGGTCATTTGGGGCAACGATCCTAGAGGCATTGAACTGGCACAAGCCTGGCGGCAGCTAGGTATACAGGTGACAATTATTAGCCCCGATGTACTGCTGCCCCAGGCCGATCGCGAGATGGCAAACCTGATGCAGGCTCACCTAGAAGCAATTGGGGTAGATATTTTTACGCGGGCGATCGTTCAGCGAGTTGACGCGGCTCAAAAGCAGATCCATCTGGTCTGGCGCGATCGAGCAGAAGAGAGCGGAGGCGATCGGACGTTAGAAGCAGATACCCTGCTGCTGGCAACTCCGCCCTGTATTGATCTCACCTCCCTCAATCTTGACGCTGTAGGCGTAAAATGGCATCCGCAAGGCATTATCGTGAACCGCAAACTGCAAACGACCCATCCTCGGATTTATGCTTGCGGCTCGGCTCTGGGCGGCTCTGCTGACTTTGCCCTGGCGCGATATGAAGCGACCCTGGCTGTTAGAAATGCTTTGTTTTGGCCTCAGTCTGCTGTGCGTTATGGACAGGTGCCCTTTGCTTTGATGACGGCTCCAGAACTGGCGCAGGTCGGCCTAACGGAAGCTCAAGCTCGACAAAACTATGGGGCTGAGGTTCGAGTGCTGAAACAGTTCACCAAAACCTTGGCCAAAGCCCAAATTCAAGGTGATCCGACAGGCTGCTGTAAGCTGATTGTCCATCGCAAGGGTGACATCTTGGGCGGGCACTGGGTCGGCACAGCGGCCAGCGAAGCCATTGGCATCATCGCCCTGGCGATGCAGCAAAATATCAAGCTCCAGGCGATCGCTCAGCTGCCTATGGCTACGCCAACCCATGCTGAACTGCTTCAGGCGATCGCCCAACAATGGCGGCTTACCTCCTGGAAGGCCGCAGGGATCGAAACCTGGCTGAGCCTGCGACGAGACTGGAGTTCTTAGTGAGGTCAATGTCTCTTTGTTTTAGGGTGAATTAGGACGCGCTATCATTCACGCCTTCAAACATTTACGCTTTCAAAAAAGAGGGTTTGAGAGATGCTCTGCCACCCTCTCATAAGCAAGCTATAAGCAAGTTACAAACAATTACACTTTCGCTAACGTCACTTTCTGCGGCTGATCTTGATATTTGCCAGAGCGATCGGCATAGGTGGTTTCGCAGGGTTCGCCTTCTAAGAATAGAAGCTGCACAATGCCTTCGTTGGCGTAGATGCGGCAATCGGCACTGGAGGAGTTGCTAAACTCCAAAGTCAAATGACCCCGCCATGAGGCTTCGACTGGCGTGAGATTGGCGATGAGTCCAACGCGAGCATAGGAACTTTTGCCAATACAGATCACCGTAATGTTGGATGGAATGTCCAGGTGCTCTAGCGCTACCCCTAAACCATAGGAATGGGCTGGGATTACAAAATAGTCACCATCTTCATCCTGATGGAGGGGAACGGATTCCAGGTTTTTGGAGTTAAACCGCTTAGGGTTGACTACTGTGCCAGGAATATGGCGAAATACCAGAAATTCCTCAGGTGACAGGCGAATATCGTAACCATAGGAAGACATGCCGTAGCTCAGCACCTTACGCCCTAGCGCCGACTCGCTGCCCGTGGGATCGATCGCCACTGTGCGAATCAACTTTGGCTCAAAGGGCGTAATCATGCCCTGTTGGGCTTGTTCATGAATCCAGCGATCGTTTTTCAGCATTGGCTTACTCCTCTTCCTTGGGCTAGTACCAGAGGAATTATATAGAAGATATGGAAAACGCAATCAGCAGGGAGAGATTTGCCTTGAAAGATTGATGGAGTAGCGGCTCTATGATGCCAAAAATCAATCTTGAAGGCCAACTTACTGAGGCAGCGGTTGGTAATGGGGGCAGCGATCGCAAGGCCCACTCGGATTAACGGTACAGCGAAGCAGCTCAGAGCGGGCGTTATACAGGCAGGTAATGTCTCCTACCACCCAGCGCCCTTGCAGCAAGCGCCCTTCGGCTGGAGCCTCAATTTTTTGAACGTAGAGCGCTATCTTATGCAGCTCGTAGCGTCCCGCTTTTAGCCAATAGCGATGCCGCCGCTCTAGTACCAAGTAGGTCTGACTGTTCATTTCTAGATATGCACCCGGCTGGGGATTCCAGTCCAGATGGAGATGACCCAAAGTGGTTCGAGATTGGCTCAAAATCACTTCTGTGGGTAGCGAATTCAACGCCATAGTAAGGCCATAGTTCAGTCAGTATCGAGAGGCAATTTGAATCAAGAGCAGCACCTCCAAAAACCAGATTAGGGTGTCAGGGTACACATTTTGCGCACTCCGACACCCTAACCAGCTCTGTTTCCAAAGCTCTGAGGTGCTAGACAGATGTCAAGGTTCTAGCGATGCCAGAGCTACGAAGCCGCAGCCTGACGCGCTTTGGCCTCTTCAATCACCTCTGTGGCAATGTTGCTAGGGCAAGGCGAGTAGTGAGAGAACGACATTGAGAACTGTCCGCGTCCAGAGGTCATGGTGCGTAGGTCGCCAATATAGCCAAACATCTCACTCAGCGGCACATCAGCCTTGATGCGCGCACCCGTTTGCCCGGTTTCCTGAGACTTCATCATGCCGCGACGACGATTGAGATCGCCAATGACATCTCCCATGTAAGTATCTGGGGTGAACACATCAACGGTCATAATCGGCTCTAGCAGCTGAGGTCCTGCCTTAGGAAGACTCTGCCGATAAGCAGCCTTCGCGGCAATTTCAAAGGCGATCGCCGATGAGTCTACCGGGTGAAAGCCCCCTTCTGTCAGGGTGAACTTCAAGTCCATGCAGGGGAATCCCGCCAACACACCTTTGTCAATGCAGCTTTCAAAGCCTTTTTGAACGGCTGGCCAGTATTCACGAGGCACGCTGCCCCCCGTCACCTTAGACTCAAACACAAAGCCGCTGCCTGGTTCACCTGGTTCGATGATGTAGTTGATCTTGGCATATTGACCCGATCCACCCGACTGCTTCTTGTGAACGTAGCCATCTTCAAGCCGCTTGGTGATTGACTCCCGATAAGCCACTTGGGGTTCGCCCACTTCCACTTCTACGCCGTGAGTCCGTTTTAGAATATCCACCTTGATGTCGAGGTGCAGTTCGCCCATGCCCTTAAGGATGGTTTCGCCGCTTTCCTCATCCGTCACCATGTGGAAGGAAGGATCTTCCTGCACCATCTTGGTCAACGCAGCGCCCATTTTTTCTTCACCCCCCTTCACCTTAGGCTTCACCGAGATGGAGATCACCGGATCAGGGAAGACCATGGGTTCTAGCGTCGCCGGATGCTTGGGATCGCAAAGGGTATGGCCTGTGCGCACGTTCTTCATGCCAACGATCGCAATAATGTCGCCCGCTTGAGCCGAGTCGATTTCCTCACGCGAGTTGGCATGCATCTCAACCAAGCGGCTAATCCGCTCAGTTTTGCCCGTGTAAGTGTTGAGGATGGTATCACCCTTAGACAACTTACCGGAATAGAGGCGGGTAAAGGTCAAGGCTCCAAAGCGATCGTCCATAATCTTGAACGCCAGCGCCCGTAGCGGCTTCTCAGGATCAACAACGGCAAACTCGCCCGTTTCGTTACCTTCCAGATCCACTTCAGGCTGAGGTTTGACTTCCATAGGATTGGGCAGATAGTCCACCACAGCATCCAATACAAGCTGCACACCTTTGTTCTTAAAGGAGGAACCGCAGTAGGTTGGGAAGAATGCCATATCGCGTGTGCCCTTGCGGATGCAGCGCTTCAGGTCTTCAATACTGGGTTCTTCGCCTTCCAAGTATTGCTCCATCAAGGCGTCATCTTGCTCGATCGCCAATTCGACGAGCTGTTCCCGATACTTCTCAACCAGGTCAACCATGTCGGCAGGCACTTCTTTAATGGTGTAAGCCATAGGGTCGCCAGAGTCGTCCCAGATCCATGCTTTGCGCGTCAGCAGGTCAACTGCGCCGGAAAACTTCTCTTCTACACCTATCGGCAGCACCATCACCATCGGCTTCGCGGCTAATACCTGCTCAACTTGCTTGACCACGCGGTAAAAATCAGCACCCGTGCGATCGAGCTTGTTGATATAGATGATCCGCGCTACCTTGGAGTCGTTGGCATAGCGCCAGTTAGTCTCAGACTGTGGCTCTACACCGCCCGAACCGCAGAAAACGCCAATGCCGCCGTCAAGAACCTTGAGAGAGCGATAGACCTCAATGGTGAAATCGACGTGACCGGGAGTGTCAATGATGTTTAGCTGGTGCTCGTTCCAGAAGCAGGTTGTAGCAGCCGATTGAATCGTAATGCCCCGCTCTTGCTCTTGCTCCATGAAGTCCGTCGTTGCCGCACCTTCATGCACCTCACCAATCTTGTGGATCTTTCCGGTAAGCTTCAGAATTCTTTCAGTTGTGGTCGTCTTACCTGCATCCACGTGGGCGAAGATGCCGATGTTTCGATAACGAGTCAGGTCTTTCATAGTTGCTCTCTAAATTAAATGTGACCGCTGGTGACCCCCTGCAAGCGCTATCTGGAGGCAGTTGGCGTTGCTTTTGTAACCAGTGCAGGCTAAATTTTAAGACCCTAAAGTTTTAGGGAATGTCGATTCTGCCTCATGGCAACATTGCCAATTGTAAAGTGTTGCGATGTAAATGTAGAAGGGGGATCAGCAATGATTTGGGGGATTTTGCGAAAATAAACAAGCGCTTGGAACGTGGAAGATGCTTTGCACATACAGCCACAGGCTAGAAACTTGTTCGGCTATCTCTCCAGGCTATTCTTCGGCCACCGCTTGCTTGAGGCGATCGCGCTGCCTCTGAATATGACGCTCATACCAGTCCATAACGGGCGTGGCGCTAATGCCGTGAATGAGGATTGAGAAAACAACAGTTCCTAACGTAATCCAGGCAATCATTTCTGCCACATCGCCCTGTAGTCCTCCACCCATCGCGTAGAATAAATAGTATAGCGAACCGACACCCCGAATGCCAAACCAGCCAAACAGCCAGCGTCTAGCAGGGGCATAGTTTGTGCCGATTGTGCTGATCCAAGCGCCTAGTGGCCGGATTACGAACAGCAGCAGCCCTGAAACGAGGAAGATTGGCCCTGCGAAGCGTAGCATCGGCTCAAAGCGAAGGAGCGATCCCAGCAGCAAAATGGTGCCCAACTCCGCAAGCTTTTCAAACTGTTCAATAAATTCGAGCTGCGCTAGCCGTTTTTCGCGGTTGTGGTAGTAGTGCTGTGTCGCAATACCCGCCACAAACACTGCTAGGAATCCGTACCCATTTAACAGCTCGGTCACAGAGTAGGTAATCAAAATAATGCTCAGCGATACGAAGTTGTCCATCGCTTCACTCACCGGGCGGCGTTGTTGCACAAAGCGATCGATCCAGACTGCACCTTTGGCAATCAAAACCCCTACGCCCAGACCTATCGCGATCGCCCAAACGAGATCGATCGCCACCCATTCCCCAAACCAATCTTGCCATCTGTCATTTTCTATCCAGTGCAGGCCGAAATAAACAAAAGGAAAGGCCAGCGCATCGTTCAGTCCCCCCTCAGAGGTCAGACCAAACCGTAGCTCGTCCTGATCGTCCGGGTGATTGAGCTGGCTCTCTGACGCTAAAACTGGATCGGTGGGAGCTAAAATTGCGCCCAATAAAATGGCCTCTCCCCAACCCAAGCCCAGCAGCCAATGTCCCAATAGCGCAACGGCAAAAATGGAAATAGGCATGAGTAAGCCAATCAATCGAACGGCTGATCCCCAAGCCCAAAAATTAAGGGGACGGTTCATCTTCAAGCCGCAGCTAAATAGAGAAATAAGCACCACCATTTCGGTGACTTTTTCTAAAAAGCCTGCGCCAGGTCTAATTTGAATCAGGTTAAACCCATAGGGACTTAGAATAATTCCAACGGTTAAATAAATAAGAGCAAACGAGAAGGGCGATCGCGTGATCCAGCCTGATCCCAACGTTACCGTTAGCAAGAGTAATCCAATAACCAGCAGGTCTAGAATATAGGTATCCACTGCATTTCCATCATCTAAAACTGCTTCTCAAAGCTAGCAAGATATTTTGCAAGGGGAAATATACCCTAAGCTACACATCGGTCTATCTTTAGAGATACCTATTAGATTAGATGCCGCCTACCTCAGCAACTTAGGCTCCTTACAAAATTAAAACGAAAAACTTTTTTGAGTTATTTCTGTGACGATCTTAAAGGGATTTAGACCTGCTTCAGGTAATTATTAAACCGTTCTCTTAGCTGTTCCACGCTCAAGTCTTGAGTCCAGTATTCTACTAGAGCATGACCAAACGCCCAGGCATTTCGTTCTGGCGAACTAGAGTTTTCTAGCAAAAGCGCCCAGAGCGATCGCAAATCAAAGCTCAGGACGTTCGCTCCTGGATTAACTTCCTCATGCAGTATGCTGAACAAATCGTAGGCCATCTGGAGTTTGCCAATGACGATCGGCAGTTGCTCAACGGGTATTTGTTCGGCCAGCAGATAGGCGAGGGCAGGCGATCCGGTTGAAAGTGTTGAAACAAACTGGAGGACAGGACTTTTGAGTAAAGCTGCCAGTCCTTGAGTGGTAGTCATCTGAAAGATATAGCGATCGATAATTTTGGCGGCAGCAACGGTACGCGCTTCTAAATTGCGTAGAAATCTGGCGAGACGGATCTGCTTGGCAGGGGCGATCGTTTCTAAAAGGGCTAGAGACAGGGCTTCTGCGCCCCAAGCGGTTCGTCCACTTTCTAGATGGATGGTCACTAGGGGCAAAACTCGATCGCAATAGTCCCCCAGCATCTGAGCGCGATATTCCGTGGCTTCTCGCATGGCTTTCTCTTTGGGACGATCGCCCCATTGCCAGTCATAGGGAGGCTCCCACTCTCGCAGAGGTCGCAACCGATCGACTTGGGTAACGATGGCGATCGTCGGTAAGCCTGGGATCTCGGTCTTGAGGTCTTTCAGAAAATCTGCATCCATTTGCAAAGCCGGATCGAGAGCTGGGGTGACTAGCAGCAGCAGATCGGCAGTCGTGGCATAATCCAAGACCTGATCGCGAAAGTCTTGGCGATTGACCTGTTCGTATCCTGGTGTATCCCACAGAGTCAGGGTTTCATCGGCTGCTTGCCACTGGTAGCTCTGAATGCGATCGGTACTGGGCAGCATATCCACCACAGCGCGATCGGCTTGAAACAGCGTGTTAATCAAGCTGCTTTTCCCTGCGCCTGTTCGCCCGACGAGCAAAATATTGACGGGTTTCTGCGCCACCTGTTCCGCTGACTCTGCCTGCGTCAGAATCTCGCGCAAGGTTTGAGTCTTGGCTTTGACTACAGCGCTTTTGGGGGGAGCAGAAGCTGGGGCTGCAAAGGCGTCAGGTAAGGTGCTACCGCTATAAAGGGCGATCGCTTGCCGACAGAGGTTTCGTAATGCCGCCTCTCGCAGCATTTGGCTCAGGTTGAACAAGAGCTGCTGGCTGGCTCGGTTGCCGGAAGGCGAACTTGCCTGTTTGGCTACTGCTGCCGCAGGATTGAGCAGCCACTGTGCCCAGTTCCAGACGCGCAAGACTTTGCGGGCAGAAGGCTCTAGCTTTTGGTAAACCTCATAGGCTTGAATGGTTTGGGCGATTGTTGCCTGTCCTAGCACTGGGGAGAGCTGTTGCATCCACTGATCAAGGTCATCTACGGTGCCGCGAATGAGTCCGTAGGCTTGAGGAATGTAGATGTTGAGGAGCGGATATTTCACTTCGGGATGGTAGATCTGGGCAATCGCCACAACCAGCTCTTGGCAGCGTATCCAGAAAGTTGACCAGTCTTCCCAAAGGGGGCGATCGGTTTGTGTGGTTTTGAGGATTTCTTGTAGGGCTGCTTCGGCGCGATCGGCATTGCTGCCCGGATTGCTGTCCAGAGTCAGAGGCGCTTCAAGGGTTGTTTCGAGTGGGCTGGTTTGCACCGCTTCGGCTTGCGCCAAAATCGGGCGCGTCCATTTCACCAATAGCCACTGCCACCCCACGATCACGAGCGTAAACACAGCCCAGATCCAGCTCAACCCCCAGGCATGAATTTGCAGCCCCGCAGCCACCAGAAAAAACCCAATCAGGCTAGCGATCGGCATTGCCAATACGACCCACTGCCACACTTTTAATCGCACCATGACTCTATTCTCGCGAGGTTACAATTAAGAAAATTGACGTTAGTCCGCAAAAGGTAATGTCTTTTTGTATTGTGGGCATTTTGTAGCGTGGGCGCATCAGCACAGGTACATCAGCACAGGCAATACAGCACAGGTGACTCAACCCGTAAAAATTCTACTTGTTGAAGATGATACGCTGACGGCTGAAGCGATCGTAAGGCTCTTGGCTGTGCCGCAGCCGCATCACCCGCCTTACAAAATAGATGTGGCTGAAGATGGACAAATCGGTCTGGAATGGGCAAAGGCGATCGCCTATGACTTGATCATTCTGGATGTTATTCTGCCAAAGTTAGATGGCATTCGCCTCTGCCAAGAGTTGCGACTTCGGCAACATACGGTGCCCATTCTGCTGTTGACCGCCAAAAACGGCATTCCTGACAAAGTGGCAGGGCTTGAGGTCGGAGCCGATGACTATATGGTCAAGCCGTTTGATCCGCAAGAGCTACGTGCCCGAATTCGAGTTTTGCTGCGCCGAAATCAGACCCCTTTCCCCCTTTTGACCTGGGGCGACCTGTGCTTGAACTCGGCTAACCATGAGGTCAGTTACGGAGAACAGGCTCTGACGCTGACCCACAAAGAATATCAGCTCCTTGAGCTGTTTCTGCAAAATAGCCATCGCGTGTTTAGCCGCAGCGCCCTCATTGAGAACCTGTGGGCCATAGGCACCCCTCCGACAGAAGGTACAGTCACAACTCACATCATGAGTTTGCGGCGGAAACTGAAGCTTGCAGGCGCTGATGCCGAGCTGATTGAAACGGTCTATGGCACAGGCTATCGGCTCAAGCCCCTGCTTGCCTCTCCACCTATTGCTGCATCTGGGGCAGACTTGCCATCTGGGTCAGTGCCCCACGAGATCTCGCAACCTCAGCAAACTCATCTGGCAATTGCGCGTTTATGGGAGGAATTGCAGGACAAAGTTAAAGCCCGTCTGCCTATTTTTGATCAGGTCTTGGTGGCGCTTCAGACTGATCAGCTAACCCTCGAACTCCAACATCAAGCGGCTCAAGAAGCGCACCGACTGGCGGGATCGCTGGGTATTTTTGGGTTTACTCAGGGTTCTGACTTGGCGCGATCGCTAGAAGCATTGCTATCTGACTCTAACCTGACGCATGCTCAAGGGAATGCTGTGATGAAGCAGATTACAAAGCTGCGTCAAGCCCTCAACCTCGCACCCCCTAAGCCGCATCTTGGGCAAATCACCGCAGCCCCTATCCTGGCTAGACCCAACCTAGCCGTAAATTCATCTCGCCCTACTGTGCTGTTGGTCGATGATGACGCAAATTTAGCACAGCAGCTTTGTGGAGAGGCTCACGCCTGGAATATACAGCTAGAGAGCGTTTTAGACTTGGCGGCTGCCAGAGTGGCGATCGCCCATCAGCCCCCCGATGCCATCCTCCTAGACCTCAACTTTGCCCACAGCCCTGAAGATGGGTTTGACCTCTTGGCAGAGCTGGCGACCCAAAGGCCACCGATTCCCACGCTAGTGTACACGGGCAAAAATGAGTTGAGCGATCGCCTCAAAACTGCTCAGTTGGGGGGGCAAGCCTTTCTGACAAAAAACCTGACCTCAGCTCAAGTCCTAGCAGCAGTGACCCAGGTGCTCCAACAGTCCACTCTTCAGAAAATCGGCCAAGATGCCACGCTTTTGATTGTGGATGACACTGAAGAAGATTTGGCGATTTTGCATACCCTCCTGCAACCTTGGGGATTCCGCCTCGTGACCATCAGTCAGCCACAACAATTCTGGGAGGTCTTAGAATCGACCCAGCCTGATTTGCTGATTTTAGATGTGATGATGCCTGGTATTGATGGCATTGAGCTGTGCCGAGTTGTTCGCAATGATTCCTCTTGGAGTCGGCTGCCTATTGTATTTCTGAGCGCCCACACCGATTCAACTCTGCTGCAACGGCTATTTGCGATCGGAGCCAACGACTTTCTCAGCAAACCGATTGAGGGTTCAGTCCTGATTCCTCGTATCCTCAATCGGCTGGCATCCTTGACGCGACAGCCCCCGGTTTAAGGCTATGGTTTGAGCCAATCTATGTTTAGAATCATGGTTTAGACTCATGGACTAAACCGAACTATTACAAGTTTAGTAGATCGTAAAGCCCTAATTTGCGATCCTTAGCTCACCTCTATCTCCGTCTAAGCAGGCTAAGATGCCTACGGGTAGAGCCGCATTGACCCCATCGTGACCAAAGGGCAGCGCAGAAACGATGGGGATGCCTAAATCGCCCAGCCGATCGCGCAACACTTCGGCAACGGTGAAGCTAGGAATATGGGCAGGCGGTTCGCATTGGCTAAATCGCCCTAGGGCAATGCCCTGAACGCTTTTGAGAGCGCCGCTCATGCGCCATTGGGTCAACATGCGATCGATGCGGTAGGGCGCTTCGGAGACATCTTCTAAGGCTAAGATCACCCCTTCTAAAGGGGGCTGCGCTGGAGTCTGCAACAAATGAGTGGCTACTGTCAGATTGGCAGGCAGCAAAATACCGCTAGCGGTACCTCCTCCCCAACCTTCGCCTTGCAAAGGCGGCAGCGATCGCCCTTCTACCCAGTTAAATAAGCGCTGGTGTGACCAGTCGGGTTCAGCAGCGATCGTTGTTAACAGAGGCGCATGCACCCCTGAGATGCCCTGAATGCTGAGGCTCCAGAGCAAACTCGTAATATCTGAAAAGCCAATCAGCCACTTGGGTTCAGCGTCGATCCACTGCCAGTTTTCTAGGAGGCGTGCTCCACCGTAGCCGCCTCGAGCACAGAGGATGCCTCGACAGGCAGGATCGGCCATTGCTTCGGCCAGTTGGAATCGTCTTTCGGCATCGGTTCCGGCCAGATAGCCCCAGCGCCGATCATAACCAGGACTTAGCTCAACTCGGTAGCCACGCGATCGCCAAATCTCGATACCTTGTTGAAATGCCTCCTGCT
The DNA here is from genome assembly GCA_016208305.1 of Oscillatoriophycideae cyanobacterium NC_groundwater_1537_Pr4_S-0.65um_50_18. Lineage (GTDB taxonomy): Bacteria > Cyanobacteriota > Cyanobacteriia > Elainellales > Elainellaceae > Drouetiella. Next base: position 355,767 of record JACQYI010000009.1, read on the forward strand.
CTCGCAAGGCTCCACTGGGGGCAATCACCCGCAGTAGATCGCCAGGTTGCAGCGGAGCGGGAAGCCTAAAGGTCATAGTTCCTCTCAAGATAGGTTGGGTTTTTTTAAAAATGAGCGGCACAGATTCTCATGGATTCTGTTGGACAGAGCGCAGGACGATGCACAGTTCACCATGCACCAAAATCATCGCCATGTCTAGACTTCTACGGATTTCTCTAGAGTTTTATAACCCACCGTCTTATAGTTCATAAAAAATTTATCTCTACAATCCGCAAAGCGCCCTTTTCTACCGAGAGGCGGGCAGCTTGTTTTGCAAAAACTGAGTGGCTTCTGCCGCTGTAATCGGTGTACTAAATAGGAATCCCTGCATCTCTTCACAGCCTAGCGATCGCAGCAAATACTCCTGTACTTCGTTTTCAACCCCTTCGGCCACCAGCTTCAAGTTCAAGATTTTTCCTAGGGCAATAATGGCTGCCACGATCGCCTGATCGCTCGGTTCTGTTGTGAGGTGCTGGATGAAAGAGCGATCAATCTTTAAGGTTTGAATGGGCAGTTTTTTTAAGTAGCTGAAGGACGAATAGCCTGTACCAAAGTTGTCGAGGGCGATCGAAACACCCATTTGGCGCAGCTCAGTCAAAATAGACTGCGTCCGCTCTACATGCTTTCCGGCAGTGGTTTCTGTTATTTCCAACTCTAGGTAAGAAGGCGCAAGACTTGTATCGGCCAAGATTTTTTGCACTCTCTTGAGAATTTGCTCTTGTCCAAACTGTTGGGTCGATAGATTTACAGAAATGGAAATAGGGGACAACCCCATCATCTGCCAAGATTTGTTTTGTCTACAGGCCATTTGCAGCACCCATTCACCGATCGGTACAATCAGCCCTGTCTCTTCAGCTAAGGGGATGAACTTCTCAGGAGGAATAACACCCAGAATCGGGTGCTGCCAACGAAGCAGCGTTTCCATATGAGTAATCTTACCTGTTACCACATTAATCCGAGGTTGATAATAAACCTCAAATTCCTCGCGTTCTAAGGCTCTGTGCAAAGAGTTCTCTAACGTCAATAATTCTGATACCTGCGTGTTGATAGCAGCAGTATAAATATGGTAACTGTTTCGTCCACCTTCTTTGGCACGATAGAGAGCGGCATCAGCATTTTTAAGTAACGTTTCCGCATCTTCACCGTCATCAGGATAGGCGGCAATGCCAATGCTGATGCTGATATGCAGACTATGGCCTTCTAGAACAAACTCTTGGCGCAAAGACTCTAAAATTCGCTGAGCGATCGCTGTAGCATCTTTGATGTCGTGGATATTGGATAAGAGCAGCGTAAATTCGTCACCTGCCCAGCGTGCCACCATATCGCTCTCTCGCAGACAGTCGGTTAGGCGCTCGGCCACGCTTCGCAATAGCAAATCTCCTGCCGCATGACCGAGCGTATCGTTAATGTTTTTAAATCGATCTAAATCTAAAAACATGACTGCCAGCCGCGTTTTTTCTCGTTTGGCATGCTCTAGCGTTGCAGATAACCGATCGCTGAACAACATCCGATTGGGTAACCCGGTCAGTAAATCATGGGAAGCCTGATAGCGAATCATTGCTTCATTGCTATGGCGAGTTGTGACATCTCTAAAGCTCCAGACGCGACCCACAATCTTGCCGTTGAGGCACTGGGGCAGAGAATAGCGTTCAAAAATCCGGCCATCTTTTAGCTTCAGCACATCTTCGTAGGTTGATCCTTCACAGGTTTCGTAGTCGGCAGAAGCCGTTAAAGGGTGAGGCAAATCTTCCCCTCCTCTAAAACTTTCAAGGGTAAAGTCAGGGGTAAAAAATGCAGCAGGGTCTTGTAGCTGTCCTAAAATCTCTTCTATCGGCATTTGATTTTTGTGAGAAGATGCAACCGCTATGTTCCACATTTCGACAAATTTTTGGTTGAATCCTTCCACTTTTCCAGACTTATTGATGACTAAAATGCCATCCGCAGTCGATTCCAGGGTGGCCTGTAGCAGCGAGAGAGATTGTTCTAGGTTGGCCTGAGTTAGCTGGCGATCGCTAATATCTTTCCTGATGGCCACATAGTTTGTGATTTCACCTGCACAACCGTAGACGGGAAACAGAGTCGCATCCTGGTGATAAATCGAGCCATCTTTGCGTTTGCCTAGGCAGGAACCTGTCCAAGCGCTGCCTGACGAGAGGGTACGCCAAATTTCTTCGTAGAAAACATCGCCATGCTCTTCCATTTGAAATAAAGCCACAGAGGTTTGTCCTAAAGCCTCTTCGCGGCGATATCCCGTGATTCTTTCAAAAGCTGGATTCACATAAACCAAGCGAGATTGCAAATCGCCAATCTCGATCGCATCTATGGCTTGCTCTAGGATGGCGGTTGCTAGCACTGTTTGGTGGGATACTTCGCAAGGAAAGGTTTGGGCTGAAGGGCGTGAGAGCATTAAGTTCAATAAACCTTGATTTGGAACCGCTCCCAATATCGGCGGCACATCTTCCGTCATTAGCATCTCCACCCTAGTCCTTATGCTGTATGTACTTATCCAAAATCGAAACAGCGAGCTTGAGCGTGAGTCTAGTAGTTGCCTACCTAGTGCAGATATCCGTAGTCAAGCAACGCTTTTGGCTAACTTTAGATACATCTCTATCTCAGTATAGGCATCTAGTAGAGTGCGTTACTCAGCTTTTTGGCGGATCTATCTGAGCACCTGTAAGTTTTAGTGCCATTTCAGGTGTTGCTTCATCTGGCTGTGAATTGGCGAATGCTTCATTCGGCTATAGAAATTTATTTTGAGAGGCGCGCAGAACACTTCTCAAAATAAATTTCTATAAATAAAATTAATAATGCTAAATCTCTTAGTCAATTCAGCCCCAATTACCGGGTGCCGTAGAGTAAACCGAAGCGGATTAAGCCTCGACGATAGCCTTGCTGCATTAGACCCAACGAAAGCGCCGCTTGAATAGTGGTCCAGCCAGACCCTAGCAGACCTAAGACTGCGGCGGGAGTGATGGCAGAGTCGATGACAACATCCCAAAAAGGTGCAACGGCAGTAGACCAGTCGGCTGTGCGGAGGCTCTGAAAACCCTGAGCCTGTGCGATCGCTTCATATTCGGGTAGCGAAATCACGTAAGGCAAGCAGTAAACTTGGTAGATTCTTTCCAGAAGCTTACGCTCATCTGAGGTCAGGGGCGCTTGAGGCGCAGCAGTGGGGCGATGGCACCAAGTCACAAAGATGAACTTGCCGCCCGGTTTCAGCACCCGATAGCACTCTTGCAAAAATTTTTGCTTATCGGGCATATGTTCGCCGCTTTCTAACGACCACACCAAGTCAAAAGACTGATCAGCAAAGGGCATCTCTAGGGCATCTGCAACTTGAAAGGTGGCGCGATCGCCCAAACCTGCGGCTTGCGCGCGGGCAATAGCCCGGTTGGCCTGCACCGGACTCAAGGTGATCCCCGTAACTGTAGCCTGATATTTCTCGGCCAGATAGAGCGAACTGCCACCAATACCACAGCCCACGTCTAAAATTTGAGTTGCCTGTTGGATATCAGCCCATTTCAACAGCTCTTCAATGAGATCAATTTGTGCCTGCCGTCGCTCTTTACGCTCGGTACCTGCCTCGCCGTAATAGCCATGATGCATATGTTCCCCCCAGATTTGCTCCCACAAACCTGAAGATGCGTCATAGAACTGCTGAATTTGTTGTTGAAGGGTAGGCATGAGTAAAATGGTGCGTCTACGGCTTTTTGCTTAGTTTACGCGATGTGCAACGCTCTCGCGTCGCCTCATGCAGATGTTGTTAAGGCTAAGGCGTGGCACAATCTACAGTGAACCGCAAGACGCGCCTCGTGGCATTGAAGATTATGGCTGAAATTGAGCGATCGGAACCCTTTAGCAGCGTTGAATCCGCCAATATAGGCTGGATTAAAGAGCCTGGAGTCGATGATCCCCCTCCGCGATCGCCCAGCTCTAAGCCAACGCTACGAGGCGAAATTCAACAGGGCTGGGGCTATGTTCTGTTTATTTGGAACCTATCAAAGCGCATCCGCAGTTGGAAAAATCGCGCTCGCTTTGTTCTGGGGTTGATTCTCTGGAAGCCGATTCTGCCCGATGACCAATAGCCAGCCCTCATACTTCACCCTCATACTTCACCCTCGTACCTCACTCTCGTACCTCACTCTCACTCCTCGCCTGTTTTTATCGGAGCAAAGATGGTCTATTACGATGCCCAACAATTTGAATTTGTGGCAGATTTAGAAGCCAATTGGCAAACGATGCAGCAAGAGCTAAGCCAATTGCGCCCCAAAGACTTTGTGGCCTATCCAGAGCGGTATTTGCTCGACCAAAATACGGGCTGGGATGTGTTCGGCCTGTATTTTGTCGGGGTCAAAATTGACATCAACTGCGATCTCTGCCCAGCGACGGCACGATGGGTCAAGTCTGTTCCTGGCATGATCACGGCTGGATTTTCTAGCCTGGCTCCAGGGGCGCATATCGTGCCTCATTCGGGCAGGCCCAGCGGCGTGTTGCGCTGCCACATGGGCTTGGTCGTCCCAGAACGTTGTGCCCTGCGAGTCGGCAGAGAAATCAAAACCTGGAAGGAAGGTAAATGTCTGGTGTTCGATGATACCTCAGAGCATGAAGCTTGGAACTTGAGCGATCGCCCCCGCACCGTTTTACTGCTAGATTTCAAAGCTCCAGAAGGCTTTTTACCCTTATGACAGTCGCTCGCACCATTTGCATAGGTTTCATGGCAGTCATTGCCATCGGCGCAATTTTGTTGACGCTGCCTATCTCGATCGCCAATGGCACTTGGGGAGATTTTACGACTGCGCTATTTACCTCAACTTCAGCCGTCTGCGTTACGGGATTGGTTGTGGTAGACACAGGCACCTACTTCTCCTTCGTAGGCCAGATTTTCATCATGTTGCTGGTCCAAATTGGGGGATTGGGTTACATGACGGCTACCACCTTTTTGCTGCTGATCTTAGGACGTCGATTTGGGCTGCGAGAAAAAATGGCGATTCAGCAATCGCTCGATCGACGGGGGATGTCGGGCGTGGTGCCGCTGGTGCAGTCAATCATCGCCGTAACGCTGATCTTTGAGTTGACAGGCGCATTTTTAATGATTCCCGTCTTTGCACCCCAATATGGCTTTAGCCATGCCCTGTGGCTGAGCCTTTTTCATAGCGTCAGCGCCTTTAACAATGCTGGGTTTGGGCTATTTCCTGATAATTTCATTAGCTATGCCGATTCCATCCCCATTAACCTCATCATCCCGCTGCTGATTATTTTTGGGGGCATTGGCTATCAGGTAATTATGGAAATGTACTTATGGTTCCGCGATCGCCTCATGCGCCGTCAAGAATGCGTGGTTCTGAGCCTCAATTTCAAGATTGCGGTGCGGACGACTCTGTTCCTGCTGGCTGTCGGAACGATCGCCATCCTGTGGATAGAGTTTCAGAATCCCGATACCTTTGGAAATTTTACTTTGTGGCAGAAAATCCTGCTGGCCTGGTTTCAGGCTGTCGTGCCGCGCACTGCCGGGTTCAACTCACTCGATTACGGCAAGATGACCGATGCCGGATTGTTTCTGACGATCGTGTTGATGTTTATTGGAGCCAGCCCAGGTGGCACAGGCGGCGGCATTAAAACCACAACGCTGCGGGTGCTGTCTAGCTCGACTGCGACTGTTTTGCAGGGTAAAGAAGAGGTGATTTGCTATCAGCGGCAGATTCCAATGACGCTGGTCATCAAGGCGATCGCGGTTGTATTTGGTTCGATTATAACGGTGGCGATCTCGACGACGCTCATTGCCATCAGCGATCCAAACGTCGAATTCATTCGAGTTTTGTTCGAGTCTGTTTCTGCTTTTGCGACGGTGGGGCTTTCTACCAACCTTACAGCCAGCCTCTCTACATTTTCTAAAATCGTCTTGATCTTGACGATGTATGTGGGCCGCGTTGGTGTTCTGCTCTTGATGTCTGCACTGCTTGGCGATCCTAAACCAACCAAAATCAACTTTCCAGAAGAGAATCTGCTAGTGGGCTAGGCAATTTCTGCTAAGTTAAAAGAGCTTTCTCTAAGAGTTCAAAGGCTGAAGAGAGCAAAACATCCTATCTTAGGGTCGCTACATCGTGACTTTAAATTCTCCTCTGTCCTCTTTAAGTTTCTTTAAAGGATTGCGTGCTCACAGTCGTCAATTTGCCGTAGTTGGGCTAGGACGGTTTGGTCGAGCGGTTTGTGGGACACTCCACAGTCTGGGATATGAAGTTTTAGGCGTTGATTCTGATGAGAGACTGGTGGCTCAGGTCTTAACAGATCAAATCGTTTCTCACGCGCTTCAGCTAGACTCAACTGAGCCGTCAGCCTTGAGAGAGGCGGGTTTGTTTGAGTTTGATACGGTCATTGTCGCGATCGGTAACTATGTGCAAGAGAGTATTATCACGACACTCAACCTCAAGGAGGGCGGTGTGCGCTACGTGGTAGCCAAAGCCTCTTCAGAAGTGCATGGAAAGCTGCTCGATCGCGTAGGAGCCAATCAGGTGGTTTTTCCAGAACGAGAGATGGGCTGTGCTCTGGCGCGATCGATCACCAAGCCAGGCGTGCTAGAGCGGTTTGAGCTAGATCCTGACCACAGCATTGTAGAAGTGATTGTTCCAGCTGCATTTGATGGCAAAACGATCGCTGAACTTGACTTGCGCAAACGCTATGGGCTAAATCTGCTAGCCGTGGGCATTGCTGAAAAGTTTGAGATTAACCCCTCACCCATCATGCGGCTCCAGAAAGACTGGCTGATGGTTGTGATTGGAACCAATAAGGGAATTGATCAACTGCCGGAATGATTCTCATCACAACAGCTTGCTAACTTCGGGAGGGTGCATCCTCCCAGAGTTATGCTTGCAAATTGTTCTGGTTATGCCTGACTTTTACACCCCTAAACTTCCACACCCTTTCGCTCAGAGCCATGAAGCAATATGTGATTGGATTGATCAGCGGCACATCGGTCGATGGCATAGATGCAGCACTAGTGGAACTCTCAGGTTCTACCCAAGATCTGAGGGTTGCTTTGCTGGCCGGAGCGACTTACCCCTACCCAGAGGCATTGCGATCGCAAATCCTGTCGGTTTGTGAAGGTGCTGCTCTGACGATGACAGAGTTTGCCCAGCTAGATGAGGCAATCGCCCAAGTCTTTGCTCAGGCTGCGATCGCGATTCAGGCAGGTCAGCCCACCGCAACCCTGATTGGCTCCCACGGTCAGACTGTTTTTCATCGACCGCCAGGCTCTACTGGAGAGAGCCAGTCCCTCTCAGCGCTGCCCTCACAACTGGGCTATAGCTTACAGCTAGGTCGGGGTGCTCTCATGGCTCATCTCACGGGCATCACCACCATCAACAATTTTCGGGCGGCTGATATTGCGGCGGGCGGGCAAGGCGCACCCTTGGTTTCGCCTGTGGATGTTTGTCTTTTGAGCCATCCAATTTATCATCGCTGTGTGCAAAATATTGGCGGCATCGGCAATGTCACCTTTTTGCCTGCAATCGATTCAGAATTTCGGCAAACAAAACCCATTCTGGGTTGGGATACCGGGCCTGGAAATGCGCTGCTTGACCTGGCAGTGCATCGGCTGTCGCAGGGAAAGCTGACCTTCGACCGCAACGGCGACTGGGCAGCGCAAGGTACGCCCTGCCAGATGCTGGTACAGCAGTGGCTCCAGCAGGATTATTTTCAGCAGCCACCCCCTAAGTCCACCGGGCGTGAGCTATTTGGAGAAGCCTATTTAGAAACCTGTCTGGCCGATGCTGCCTCCCATACCCTTGCCCCTGCTGATATTTTGGCAACGCTAACAGAACTGACTGCTGCTTCGATCGCCCAGAGCTACGATGCCTTTCTGCCTCAAAGACCTGACCAAGTGCTGCTTTGTGGAGGCGGTAGCCACAATCTTTATCTAAAGCAGCGCATTCAGGCTAATCTGGATCAGGCCGTGGTTTTGACCACAGATGAGGCAGGCTTGAACTCAGACTTTAAAGAAGCGATCGCTTTTGCGGTGCTGGCCTATTGGCGAAATTGCGGCATTCCCGGTAATCTCCCGGAAGTCACAGGCGCGCAGAAATCCGTGCTTCTAGGGGATATTCACCTGGTTAGTTAGATCCACGCAAGACTAAGATGCAGTAGCCCATGAATTCGGCAGGGTTGCTGCTTGAGACGGAATGATAAGGACAAGTGTTGTGTCTCACACTTTTTTATTAGAGTCAGGGCGCTGGACGCTGCAAGGAAACTGGCTCGATCGCGATGCCATGCCGATCACGGTGAAGGGAAAAATTCTGGTGGTCTGGAGCCGAGATGATTGGTTCACGATGGTGACAAAGCTGATTTTTCCAGGTAGCGACCGAGAAGAAATTTCTTTTCAGTATCGCGGTCGCTTTAATGCGGGTGAGCGGCAATACACCTTTGTCCTACTCCATAGCAGCCTAGGGCGGGTAGAAGGCGAAGGCTGGGTGGCGCCCGAATCGATTGTGCAGCGGTACTGGGTACTGGGCGATCGCCAACGCCGCACTGGATTTGAGACTCTCCATCAGCTCACCCCTGAGAAATACTGCCTCTCTAGCAGCATCATGGCAGGGCACTATCTTCACAGCACGATGGAGGCGATCGTCGAGCGACAGCCAGAGTAGAGGTTTTGGGGCTTTTCTATCCGGAGTCCTTCAAATATTTATAGTCTCAGTAGATCGCTAAGCTCTCCTATGTTTTCTAAAAGCGGGATGTCAAAAGTGCTCCGTGTCTTTGAAATCCAGCTTTTAGGGTTTTGTGGCGCGCCACAAAACCCTACTTTGCGATTCATAGCTCTGTTATTCATAGTCCTGCTGAATTCGACCGACCCCGGTACCCGGATAATATTTCGCCAAAATTTGCTCATAGGTATAGCCTTGTTCTGCTAATTCCAATGCGCCTAGCTGGCTCATGCCCCTGCCTTGAAAAGCCTCTGCCACAATATCATCGGAGGCTGCATACAAAGACTCCACGACCCCGCCGCGATAGCTGACGAATTCACCCGCCGTCTCATCGACTGCCCGATTAGTGGCATCGGCTTCTCGGTCAATGCCGCTGTAAACCTGAAAGTACTCATCGTCACCCAACTGGTAGAGCGAGTTAACAGGCTTAAAGTGATAGGTTAGCCCATAGGATCGGGCTGCAATGGCCTGAGCTTTGAGCGCTTCTGGAGGCCAATTGGGTGAGACTTCGCTAGCCACAACGCTGTATAAGTACTGCTTAAGGCTGACAAAGTTTACACCCCAAAGGTGGCTATCGTTAGCGGCAATCAGAAGCCGTCCTCGATAGGTTCGATCGCCTAGCGTAAACAGACCCTCCGGCGAGGGTTCAATCCAAATGGGCGAAGGCAAATTCTGGGAGGCAAGGCTAATAGATTGTCCGTTGGCCTGGGCTGTGTAAGTTTGCCCAGCCGAGAGACTCCCTAAGTGCTCTCCATTCTGATTAATTAAATCTGCATTGGCAGAAACGCTGAGGGCAAGAGTAGAAACACCTTTAGCGATCGCGACCCGCATTTCAATCAAGGAATCGACTGAAGCTAAAGAAGACTCAAATGCAGCCTTTGCCCGCTGATTCATGGCCTGCTGCTCTGGAGTCAAAGAAGGATTTGTGGAAGCAGCTTCAGGCTCGGCTTCGGGCACATTTGCTTTAGGCGTACTGGCTTGGGGTGAAGCGGCTGGGGCTGGAGCAATGGCAGATTTATTTTTAGAAGCGATCGGTGAAGGTTCAGCTTTGGATGCCGCCACAGACGCTGGAGATGCTGTAGTCTGAGAGCCGACAGGGACAGATTGTTCACTCAGCATCTGAGCTTGTCCGCTAAGGAAAATGCTTCCCAGAGAAAGCGCTGCCAGCAGTAGCAGCAGCCAGGGGCGCTGCTTCAGTAGCTTAAAGATGGATGATCCTTTCATTTCGCTGGAGTTTGAGCATCAGGAATGGGTGACGATTACGGGACTCTGTTGCATCCTTAACACTATCTTTACTCAGGTTGAGCACATCAGAACTTTATCCAATCAGAATCGGCTTCATCTATTCTTTACATTTCCCAGAGATTTTAGTGAGCCAGAGGCAGATATGTTACAGTTCGCAACATATAATATAAAGATTGTTATGAGACGCGATCGCCTTGAATGGCAGATGAGAGAGTTTATCCCCTAGGGGTTTAGTTCGCTCAATTGGCTCAAACATGTTAAGCTGAGCTGCTTCAGGGAGAGTCTTTAGATTAAAAGCAGATGGGAAATATGAACCTCCTGTCGATTTAAGTATCAAGACTCAAAACTTAAAGATAGAGAGCATTGCTCCGAAGTTCAAAGTCCTTATATTCGATTTCAAAGGATAGTAGCGTTACATGCGGGTTGCGATCGCTGGAGGCGGGTTAGCCGGACTAACCTGCGCAAAGTACCTTGTAGATGCTGGACACACGCCGATTGTTCTGGAAAGTCGGGATGTCTTGGGCGGCCTAGTGGCGGCTTGGAAGGACGAAGAAGGCGACTGGTATGAAACTGGGCTTCACGCCTTTTTTGGTGCCTATCCCAATATGCTGCAACTCATGAAGGAACTGGGGATTGAAGATCGGCTTCAGTGGAAGCAGCATACGCTGATCTTTAATCAACCTGAGAAGCCTGGCACCTACTCTCGCTTTGATGTGCCTGATATTCCAGCCCCGTTTAATGTCATCGCTTCGATTATCAACAATAACGACATGCTGACCTGGGAGCAAAAGATCCGGTTTGCCATCGGTTTGCTGCCTGCGATCGTGCGGGGGCAAAAGTATGTCGAAGATATGGACAAGTACAGCTTTTCAGAATGGCTGCAACGGCAAGGCGTGGGCGAACGCGTCTCTAGCGATGTGTTCATTGCCGCTTGCAAAGCCCTGACCTTCATCAATCCTGAAGAAGTCTCTTCAACCATTCTGCTAACGGCGCTCAATCGATTTTTGCAAGAGCGCTACGGCTCTAAAATCGCCTTTCTAGATGGCTCGCCTACGGAGCGATTGTGTCAGCCGATCGTAGATTACTTTACAGAGCGAGGGGGCGAGATGCGTATGAATGCACCGCTGAAGCAAATCGTGCTGAATGAAGATGGCACTGTAAAGCATTTCTTGATTCGAGGGCTAGAGGGTGCCGATGACGAAGTTTTAAAGGCTGATATCTATGTGTCGGCCATGTCGGTAGATGTGATGAAGGTGCTGACTCCGGCTCCCTGGAAGCAAATTGATCTCTTTAAGAAGCTAGAGGGCTTAGAGGGCGTCCCGGTGATCAACCTGCATCTGTGGTTCGATCGCAAGTTTACAGATATTGACCAGCTTTTGTTTTCACGCTCAGATTTGCTCAGCGTCTACGCAGATATGAGCATTACCTGCAAAGCCTATGAAGACCCCGATCGCTCTATGCTAGAACTGGTGCTAGCTCCTGCTAAGGACTGGATTGACCGATCGGATGAGGATATTATTGCAGCCACGATGTCAGAGCTAGAGCGGTTATTCCCGCAGCATCTTTGCGGTGAAGATCCGGTCAAGCTGCGCAAGTTTAAGGTTGTCAAGACCCCTCGATCGGTCTACACGGCTTCTCCAGGTCGCCAAGCCTATCGGCCTACTCAGGAAACTCCGATCGCTAACTTCTTCTTAGCCGGAAGTTACACGATGCAGCGCTATCTGGGCAGCATGGAAGGCGCAGTGCTTTCTGGAAAAATGGCGGCTGAGGCGATTAGTCGTCAGCCAATGAGTTCTCCGCCTGCCACTAAGGATCTACAAGCCATTGCTTAATTTTCTTTTTTTACAAACGAAATCGCCAAATTTAGTGGGCGGTTACTTAATAAATGCTGTTTCGTGGCACTGCCATAGGAGAATAACTGATAGCTGTTTGCTCCGAAGTAATAGCTCCGAAGTTAAACCCTCAGCGTCAATGTAATGTTGCAACTGCCTGAATCACCCCGCGCAACCCCTCTAATTTCCTTGGACAATGCCTACGAACTCTGCCGCCAAGTTACGGCAGAGTATTCCAAGACGTTTTATCTCGGTACTCTGCTCATGTCAGAGGAAAAGCGTCGAGCGATTTGGGCAATCTATGTCTGGTGTCGTCGGACTGACGAACTGGTAGATGGGCCTAATTCTGCCGAAACAACGAACGCTACGTTAGATCAATGGGAAGGAACGCTAGAATCCATCTTTGCTGGACAGGCGATTGATGATGAAGACATAGCGCTAATTGACACCCTTGAGCGATTTCCCATCGAAATTCAACCCTTCCGCGACATGATTGCGGGACAGCGGATGGATCTGTATCGATCGCGTTATGAAACCTTTGAAGAGCTAGAGCTGTATTGCTACAGAGTGGCTGGAACTGTGGGTTTAATGACGACTCCAGTTATGGGCGTAGATACTAGGCGGGGCACTGCCCCCTGGGATCAAGCGCATCCAAAAGCCAATCCGGAAGCCAAGGCGATCGCCCTTGGCATTGCCAATCAACTCACCAATATTCTGCGCGATGTGGGAGAAGATGCCCGTCGGGGTCGAATTTACCTGCCGCTTGAAGATCTAGAGCGATTTAAGTACTCAGAAAAAGATCTGTTTAACGGCGTGGTAGATGATCGCTGGCGTGCCCTCATGAAGTTCCAGATTCAGCGCGCCCGACAGTTTTTTAACGAAGCTGAGCTAGGCGTTCGGCTATTGAGTCCCGACGCCCGTTTTCCCGTTTGGTCAGCGTTGATGCTCTATCGCGGCATTCTAGACGTGATAGAGCAAAATCAATACGACGTTTTTCGCAAGCGCGCTTACGTGCCAAACTGGAAAAAGTTTTTGTACTTACCACTGGCAAAGCTGAAGGCAGAAGTTCTATAAGCCCAAGGTGCAGCTTGAGACAAACTCTAGATGGCGTGCTGCTTGAGATCGCTCAGCGCAGCATATTCAATTGCGGCAGCATGAGTCGCTTCTAGCACCACAGGCGGAGCAACTCCAGCCTCCAGAGCCTCTTGCCAACGCGAGGCGCACAGACACCAGCGATCGCCCGGTTTTAGCCCCGGAAAGTTGTACATGGGCATCGGCGTGGTGAGATCGTTGCCTCGTGACTGGCTGAAGGCCAAAAACTCTGCGGTGACTTGAGCACAGACAATATGCACTCCCACATCTCCGGCACCCGTGCTGCAATATCCGTCACGGTAGAATCCGGTCATCGGGTTAGTGCAGCAGCATTCTAGCGCTCCACCCAAGACATTCTTAGCTTGAGACATGATTTCCTCCACTAGAAACTTTCTTGACTCGAAAAAGGCAGGGCAAACGGTAAAGCGAGTGAACAAAATTTAAGCAAAAAACTAGCGCCCCCTCGACCTCGCAAAGATGAATTAACATCTACAGAGAGTTCGGGCGGACGCTAAATTAGCGGTGCGATCGCAGGTCTAGAACAAACCGAGCGTCAGCGCCTTGTCGATGGGCATTACAGCGCCAATTCCTAGCCATAGGGTGACAACTGTACCAAACAGAAAAACTGCGGTTGCAACGGGGCGGCGGAATGGGTTTTGAAACTTGTTAACGTTCTCAATGAAAGGAACCAAGATCAAACCTAAAGGCACCGCACCCATGCAGGCCACACCCAACAGTTTGTTGGGCAGGACGCGCAGGATGTTAAACACAGGATACAAGTACCACTCAGGCAAAATTTCAAGCGGTGTTGCAAAAGGATTGGCTGGTTCGCCCACCATAGAGGGGTCAAGTACAGCTAAGGCAACACAACAAGCGATCGTTCCCAGAATTACGACCGGGAAGATGTAAAGCAAATCATTTGGCCAGGCAGGTTCACCGTAGTAGTTGTGACCCATGCCATTTTTCAGCTTCTCCCGCAGAACCGGATCTGCGAGATCTGGCTTCTTGATTGTTGCCATGAGGCAGTGTTCTCCTTGAAATGGTTTAACTAGAAAATGCTTTGAGCATTTGAAAACCTTAAAGTTAAGCCGCTGAAAAGTTGGGGCGACCTACAAAGGACCTGAAATACCCTGCTTACGAATCATCAGAAAATGCAGCAGCATGAAAACTGCAATCAGCCAGGGCAGAACGAAGGTATGAGCGCTGTAGTAGCGAGTCAGTGTGGCTTGACCTACGCTAGCTCCACCCCGCAACATGTCAGAGATGAGAACGCCCACTACAGGAATTGCCTCAGGTACACCCGAAACAATCTTGACCGCCCAGTAACCAACCTGATCCCAAGGCAGAGAATAGCCAGTAACGCCAAAGGATACCGTGATGACCGCTAGAACAACGCCTGTTACCCAGGTCAACTCACGAGGCTTTTTGAATCCGCCCGTCAGGTAGACGCGGAAGACGTGCAAGATCATCATCAGAACCATCATGCTGGCAGACCAGCGATGAATAGAACGGATCAGCCAGCCAAAGCTGACATCATTCATGATGTACTGCACAGAAGAAAAAGCTTCAGCAACAGTTGGCCTGTAATAAAACGTCATTGCAAATCCAGTGGCGAACTGGATGATGAAGCAAGTTAGGGTAATTCCCCCCAAACAATAGAAGATGTTGACGTGGGGAGGAACATACTTGCTGCTGATGTCATCAGCGAGCGCCTGAATCTCAAGACGCTCATCAAACCACTTGTAGGGTTTTGAGTCTGTAACTTGCTTAGTAAACATGAAACGAGAGTTCCAGGGGGGATATTATGACTGTCAATAAATGTAACACAGCTCTCAGGTGAATTGCACTTTACAAGGCTTTGCAAATCGAGGTTTGAGCGCATCTTAATGATCTCGTTAACCCAGGTGCAAAGATGATGAAACTGTACTTTTCCGCACTCACCCTATAGCCAGGAAGCCAGACTCCCTTTAAGATCTGTATCATGAGAAATCGGATTTTGAAATCTGTATTGCTGCTCGTCTTGGCAGTCAGTCTGGCAATGGGTGCGCTAGGTTCACCTGCATTGGCCCTGACGGAAGAGCAGCGGCTTTTGAGTGAAGTTTGGCGGATTGTCGATCGCGCCTATGTAGACAGTACGTTTAATCACCAGAACTGGTGGCTGGTGCGGCAAAAAGCCTTGAAACAGCCCATTAGCAACCGGGAGCAGACCTATGTTGCTATTCAGAAAATGCTGGCCAGCCTGGACGATCCCTTTACGCGGCTGCTGAAGCCCGATCAGTATCGCAGCCTCCAAACCAATACGGCTGGAGAACTCACAGGTGTCGGTTTACAAATCACCCAAGATAGCCCTAACAGCGAATTGCGCGTGATTGCACCTATCGAAGGCTCTCCAGCCGAGAAAGCCGGAATTAAGCCTCGCGATCGCATCCTCAAAATCAATGGCTACCCCACGGCTCAGCTTTCCTTGGATGAAGCGGCTGAACGCATGCGTGGGCCAATGGGTAGCAAAGTAACGCTAACCATCGTTTCCGAATCAGGTGTAACTGAATCAGGTCAAAAATCGGTTAGTCCGATAATGGCAGAGGCGCAGGATATTACCCTGGTGCGCGATCGCATTAGCCTTAATCCAGTTTATGCCGAATTGCATACGCAGAAAGACGGCACACAGATTGGCTATATTCGCCTGAGCCAGTTCAATGCTAACGCCAGTACTGAGGTGGCTCATGCCATCCAAACTCTAGAATCTCAAGGTGCAAATGCCTATGTGCTAGATCTCCGCAGCAATCCAGGCGGTCTTTTGCAATCCGGTATCGAAATTGCACGGCTATGGCTAGCTGAAGGCACCGTGGTTTACACCGTGAATCGCAACGGCATCCAAGACAGCTTTGAGGCCAGTGGGGCAGCTCTGACGGATGATCCCCTCGTCGTACTGGTGAATCAGGGAACCGCTAGCGCCAGTGAAATTTTGGCGGGGGCATTGCAAGACAACGGACGGGCGCAGCTAATCGGCGAACGCACGTTTGGCAAGGGTTTGATTCAGTCTCTCTTTAATCTGTCCGATGGCTCTGGGTTGGCTGTGACGATCGCCAAGTATGAAACTCCTAACCATCACGACATCAATCGCCAAGGAATTGCGCCAGACGTCACCGTATCGCTTGAGCCAATCACGCGAGATGAATTGGCAACCCCTGCCGATCGCCAGTATCAAGCTGCCGTTGAGGTGCTCACTCAAGGAGCCGTGGTGGCAGGTGCAGCCTAGCGCAGGACGAACCTATCAAGATCCGTTACATGGGGCAATCACGCTTGATTTGAGTGACCCGGTTGAGGCACTGCTGATTCAGCTCATCGATACGCCCCCCTTCCAGCGGCTGCGGCGAATTCGGCAGCTTGGGCCAGCCAGCCTAACTTTTCATGGGGCTGAGTCTTCGCGGTTTACCCATTCGCTAGGCGTGATGGCGATCGCTCGACGCGCCTTCGATCGCATTGCTTCAAAGCATCCTGACCTTTGTCGCTACAGAGCCGTGGTGCTATGTGCTGCGCTGCTTCATGACATTGGGCATGGCCCCTTTAGCCACACCTGCGAAGAGATTTTTGGCAATCACCACGAGCATTGGACAGAGCGGATTCTGCAAGAGTCTCTTCCCATCCGTTCCCTGTTAGATGGATTTTCTCCGAACCTGCTGGAGCAAATGCGGCAGGTCTATCACAAAAAACATCCAGTCCCATTAGTTTGGCAGCTTGTCACTAGCCAATTGGACTGCGATCGCCTGGATTATCTGATGCGAGATAGCTACTTTACAGGCGCATCCTACGGCAAGTTAGACCTCGATCGCATCCTCATGGCAATGGACTACGATGCACTGACGCAGCAGCTTGTCGTAGCCAAAAAAGGAATGGCGGCGATCGAGCATTACTTGATTGTTCGCTACTTCATGTATGCCCAAATTTATAATCACCCTAAAAATCTAGCGGCATCCTGGGTGTTGGAAACCGCTTTCCGTCGTGCCCAAGAGCTTTTGGCGCTGCATCAGCTCTGGGCCGACGACACTATGACCGCTTGGCTGCAACAAGACTGTAATCAGTTATCCCTCAACCACTACTTAGAAGCGGATGATGGCCTGTTTACCTATCATCTTCAGCGTTGGCAGCATGGCTCTGAACCGATTCTTGCCGACCTCTGCCGCCGTTTCCTAGATCGAGACTTGCCTAAAGCCTTCGACGTGACTGACCTGGAAAGCGATCGCCAACAGCAGCTTTTGCAGGCGGTCTTATCTAAAGCCGTATCATCTCAGCAAGAGAGGTTGAAGTTTGACGCCTCTGAATCTAGCCAATTTTCCTACTGTGCAGGGTTAAGGACAACTTGGAGCCGAGGCTATACGCTCTATCAGCGGGGT
This sequence comes from Oscillatoriophycideae cyanobacterium NC_groundwater_1537_Pr4_S-0.65um_50_18, assembly GCA_016208305.1. Lineage (GTDB taxonomy): Bacteria > Cyanobacteriota > Cyanobacteriia > Elainellales > Elainellaceae > Drouetiella. Next base: position 373,065 of record JACQYI010000009.1, read on the forward strand.
ATTAAACTGCAAACTGGCTCTGGTCTACGGGAAATTAGCGATCTTTCCCCCTTGGTCAAAACTTTAACTCAGCCTTGGCAGCGTAGCTGGTTAATCTATCCACGAGAAGTGGATCTCACAGAATTCCTGTGAGAGTACAGTGTTAATCCACCGCAGTTGAGGAGCAAGAGCTTTTGAAAGTGCTGTGCAAAGCGCGGCACTTTCAAAAAACTGCTATGGGCTAATTAATTGGCAATCCTAGTTCTCAAAGATATGAGTTCTCAAAATTGCGAATTCTTAACCAGATTTAAGACTAAACGAAATAGTTGCCAACAGCTAAGGAGGCTTTTTTGACGTCACCTGGCTTAAACTCAATGCCCGTCACATCAGCGACGAGATCAAGCTTTGGCGCAAAGGCTGCCTTAGCGTCATTGACAGACAGATAAGTGCGGCTACCAAACTTGAAGAATAGCGCCTCATCTTTCTTAAGAACCTGCTTGCCGCGCTTGCTAGCGCTCTTATCGGCATAAGCAAATTTAGTTGCTTCTGTTAGGTTGCGTGCTTTGACTTTACCGGCATAAGACAAGCCTTTAGGGCGTTGAGCGGTATTGAGGTTATTGTCAAAGTCAAGCTGGAAGCGATCGCCATCACTAAATTTGAAATCAGTCACTTTGCTGAGCTTACTGACGGTAGAGCTTTTTAGCGCAGAGGCTTTGCTTGTGCCCGCGAATACAAAGCGATCGGCTCCTGTATCTCCGGTAGAGGTTGTACCGCCTCCCCCAATGATCGTGTCGCCCCCCGTTGACCCCGTTAAGACGCCTCCGGGCGTTCCAGAATTACCTCCGGTGATCAAGAGACTGTTGGTGAAACTGCCAGACAATAGCGTTCCATCTGAGGTCTTAACCTCAAAATTGCCTACCTCATGAATATTGGTGGCAGTGCCCGTAGATCCTGCGAAACCAAACTTAAAGGTGCTGGGTAGAGCGCCATTTGCTCCTACCCCAACGACATCAAAGTCAACAATAGGCCGCTCTCCAGCATCCAGAAAGTCCTTATCCCCATTTAAATCAACCTGCACTGTGAGCAAGCCTTGAGGTGTTAGATCAACTTGGGCATGTCTGCGAGAGTTGTCACGAGTGGCTTGGGGACCTGGATTATCTAGGCTGCCGGGTAGAGAAGTCTGGCTGCCTGTGAGATATTTGTAACCTGTGGCTGCGCTGCCCCGAACAGCAACGGAATCAGGTATTCTACCTGGGCCGCCAATCCGACCCTCCTCGCTGGCGGAATAAAAACCAAATTCATCGAATCCTACACCGAGATATCCACCTGCAATTCCGGCACCGCCATCTCGTTGGGCATAGCCGAGCGAACCGCCGAATCCACCCGGTTTTGTGGGTGACTGAGATCCATTAATGAAGAAAAAACCGATACCATCTCCCCCTTCTGTGACGGAATTAAGAAACGAACCGCCATAGGAGAAGAAGTCGAAAGTAATGGACAATCCTTTGGTTGCATCAACAGGGGTTGTGTACAGGACGAAAGATGCTTTGTTAGAAGTTGCATCTGTCAATTTCAGAATGTCAGTATCTGCCATGATTTAGCCGTTCGTGAAGTTTTGAGTAAAGTCAAATGCAATAAATCGGCGCTACTGATTTTAGAGATGAATTTCTTATGAGAAGCTCATCTTCTAAGTCAGTTATCTCCAACCCATTTATTCATCTAAAAGATGGAAAAAGATAAGCAGAGATAAGCGTTTTTACTGAGCCTTTTACTGAGCTAACGATCGCTTTCGCAACTTGCAAAGTATCTAGCAAAGTATCTGGTAAAGTTTTGCGGGAAGCGATATGAGAGGGTTTTGACCTTGCCTAGGGTGGCTCTAGATCACCAGCAGACTTCAGACAACTGATCCTTTTCACTACTGAAAATTTAAGAATAGTGCGCTCCAACGTGCGGTTAATTTGTTGCCAAGGTCAACCCAAATTTTCAGCCTTCTCATCTCGCTTATTCCCAGATACAGGATGTTTTGAAGTACAAGTTAGCTGCAATCTCAGTAGCTTTACGGATATTTTGAAGCTAAGTTGGGTAAATTTGCAAAAAAAGGCGGTTGACTTATTGAAGATTAATCTGAACGAGTTAGATGATAAATACCTGATGAAGTTTATCAACTGTTCTTTATGTCTGTTCGATCGCTTTGATTTTCTTTTTACAGCCCATCAGCTTTTAACTCTGGTTAACAAATAAATCTTACACAAAAGCTGTCGGAGATTGACCTAGGTAAGCCCTAAATTAATTATTCAGCTAGATTCTATTGATTCCTAGGGACAGTAGCCCTGATGCTTTAAAACAGCTAAGGGATGAACCGTTAACGATTCATCCCCTACCTGAATTGAAAGCTGACCTGAAGTATCGCCTAGATAGCAGCTTGCTGCCGCTGATAGAGCGACCAGTATAAGCCCTTTTGATTGAGCAATCCATCATGGGTGCCGCGCTCAACAATCACACCCTTTTCCATCGTCAGAATCAGATCAGCCTTTTTCAGGGGTGCAAAACGGTGAGCGATCAAAAACATAGTTCGATCCTGGGAGATGCGCTTGAGGTTTTCTAGCACCTGCTGTTCTGTTTCAGCATCTAGGTGACTCGTGGCTTCGTCCAAAATCAAGATGGGCGCATCAGAAAGGAAAAGCCGCGCTAGAGTAATTCGCTGCCGCTGACCCCCTGACAGAGAAGTGCCCCGTTCACCTACATTGGTTTCATAGCCGTGGGGCAAATCACAAATAAAGTCATGGGCAACCGCCATTCGCGCCGCCTCGATCACCTGCTCTGGGGTGACATCCGGATTGCCGAAGGTAATATTTTCCAGCACCGAACCGTTGAACAGGAAGTCCTCCTGGAGTACTACAGCAATCTGCGGCCTAAGGGAAGACAAATCAGCACTCTTGATATCAAAACCGTCGATTAAAATCCGTCCCGATTCGGCTTGGTAAAGCCGCTGAATCAGTTTGGAAAGCGTGCTTTTGCCCGAACCGCTCCGTCCAACAATGCCGACAAACATCCCCGGATCGGCATTGAAAGACACGCCTCGCAAAATTGGCTCCTGCTCTTCGTTGTAGCGGAAGACGATTTGATCGAAGGCCACCTGACCTCGCAGCGGCGGCAAAGTCAGCCCGGTGCCGGGTTCTGACTCAGGGGCAACGTTGAGAATATCACCAATGCGATCGACCGCCAGCAGGACTTCCTGAAGGTTTTGCCAAAGCTGAATCAGGCGTAGCAGCGGCCCTGTTACCCGCCCAGATAGCATCTGGAAGGCCACCAGTTGTCCGATGGTCAACTGCTGCTTAATCACCAACTGCGCCCCAAACCACAGAATCAGCAGCGCTGAGATGCTAGTCAAGAAGTCGCCAATGTGGTTGCTAATATTGGCCGTGGTAGAAGCTTTAAAGCCTGTGCGAATGAAGCGAGCATACAGCCCTTCCCAGCGATCGCGGGTGGTTTTCTCGGCAGCATGGGCTTTGACCGAGTGAATTCCGGTGATGGTTTCTACAAGGAAAGATTGACTATCGGCACTGCGGTTAAAGGTTTCGTTGAGCCAGTTTCGCAAAACAGGGGTAGCAACCAGCGTCAAGATAGCGAACATGGGGATGACGGCCAGCGCCACGCCCGTGAGTGGAATATTGTAGTAGGCCATCATCACCAGGTAGACGACCGAAAAGATGCTGTCTAGCACCACGGTCAGCGCCGTACTGGTGAGGAATTGGCGAATTTCTTCTAGCTCCTGCACCCGCGCCACGGTATCGCCCACCCGACGCGCCTCAAAATAGGACAGGGGCAGCCGCAGCAGATGCCGAAAAAGCTGCGCCGAGAGCGCCATGTCTAGTCGATTGGTGGTGTGGGTAAAGATGAACATCCGCAAGATGCCCAACACCCCCTCAAAAATAGCGGTTCCCAAGAGCGCGACTGCCATCACATCCAGCGTCGGCAGGCTCTCCTGCACCATCACCTTATCGATGATGACCTGAGTGATGATAGGAGATCCTAAACCCAGGAGCTGAAGCGTAAAGGAAGCCAGCAGCACTTCCCCAAGCAGATTACGGAACTTCCAGACCGCAGGTAAAAACCAGGTGAGGTTAAAATTTTCCTGCTTCTGGATCAGATCAACCTGCCAGAGTTGGCCATCCCAGGATTGCTCAACCAACTGACGGGGAATGCTCTCGCAAGTCTGACTAGGATTCATGGGGTCAGCAATTACCAGGCGATCGCCCCTGACACCGTAGGCCACAACCCAATGTCCGGCTTGCTGCCATTGCAGGATAGCCGGGAAAGTAATTTGCCGAAAATCTTGCCAGTTGCCTATTAGCAACCTGCGCATCTGCAAGCCGACTTTTTCTCCGGCATTTACCAAATCTTTGGGACGCTGCCCCCGCAACTGCCGCTGCACCCATTCGAGCTGTACGGGCGTCTCTAGGCGCTGCGCCAGCATCGTTAGGCAGGCTGCCGCCGTATTTAGCCCTGAAACAAAAGGATAGCCCGACACAGGCTGCGGCGCGGTAGAAAAATTGGGCTGATAGCGCGATCGCACTGACGACCAAAACTGCTTCATCTCTGGCGAAGAGACGGCTGACCAGTCGGCATCTGACCATTCCAGCAGCACCACTTCTTTGCTGGCAGCTCTTGCCTTCCAGGCATCCGACAATTCCAGGGCATCGCCAAACCAGTCTCCGGCCTTGAGTCGCACCGCATCCCCTTCGGTCGGCACCAGCCGCACGTTTCCTGAAACGACAAGAAAGTGGTTGCCTGGCGTTTCAGTAGACCAAATCACCTCCCCCAGCGTAAAGCTGCGAGATTTCCCCTGAGTTTTGATCTGAAACTGCTGCTCTGGCTTTAGCCAGCTAAAGGGAGGGGCATCCCAATTGATGCTAACGGAGAGGGCTTGGGTCATGGTAGATGAATGGGTTAGTCAACTTGGAGTTTAATGGGGATACTTTGCATTTTCTCAGCCAGCCAATGCTCAAACAACTCATCTTGCAGAGCCTGTCTAACTTGTGGGTCATCCAAAGAGGCAGGCAGAAAGGCTTCGACACGGAACAACCCCCAGCGATCGTCTAACCCCAACGGCCCGACAATTTCACCTGGGTTTGCCATATCGACTGCGGCTCTCAGCATATCTGGCATCGTGCCTCGGCTGACTGGCCCCACCATGCCATTCATAATCCGATCGTCAGTGATGGAGTATTCTTTGGCAAGCTGATCAAAGCTAGCTCCTTCCTGAAGCTGACTTTTTAACTCGTCAGCAAGTTCCTTCTCATTGACAATAATTCGGGAAACCACAACGCGATCGAGATAGACTTTGCGCTCAATAAAGTATTCCGGTAGGCGGGCTTCTGTCACATTATCCTTCAGGCTCTTCATACGAAAATTCATGCCGAGCTGCGAATGAAAAGCCTCATAGGTTAGGCCATTGCTTGCCAACCAGTCTTGAAACTGCTTGGGATCAGTCAGCTGATTTTGCAGCCGAAAGTCAATTACAGCCTGCTCGACCACGGTTGATCCGATACTGAGGTGGCTTTGAGATTGCAGCTCTCGCTCCATCACAAACTGACGCACAATATCGCCAATAAACCCATCGAGCTTCCCGTTTGCCTGTAAATACCTAAATACCTGTCCCATCGAAATGGGCTGTTCATCGATCGTCAGAAAAGATTCGGATGTCATGAGTCATCCACACATAGACTTGCAACCTCATTATGCCCAAACTCCTTAAGGGTTCGTCTAAATTTCATTAAGAAGTTAGGTAAGGTTACGTGGACTTCAGCCCAGCTTAAGCTCAGAGTTGAAAAAGACCAGCAAAATCCACAAAGCATAGGGGGTACAGGTGAACCTGTACCCCCTACATTAGTTTTTTTAGATTTCAGCAAACGGGAAAGCTTAACCTGCTGCTTGAGCTGGCTTTTGAATCGCGACTGGGCTAGACTGCCTGCGGGTTTCGGTTGCGGGGTCAACGGTGACTAACTCAATGTGGTTGAGCAAGGTGGTCACGAAAGCAAATAGCAAAAAGGGAAGAGATAGCACTAAAATCAGCCCCACAGTTGCCAAGGCATAGATCGGACGGCTAGCACCCATCAGCGCTAAGGCAGCTGCCAAACTGATGAACAGAACAACTAACCAGACAATAATTTGACCGTAAATATCCCCAAACGTGAGAGTGCAAGCAACCCGGTACTTTCTCATATCCATAAAACGTTTCCCCAGCAATATGCTTATTAGTGTTTTACAGTAAGTCAAGCTTAAAGATAAAGATGCAGAGGTTTTGTCTAAACTTTTTTAAATAAATCGAAATGTTTCTTTACAAAATGAATTGCTTTGTAAATAACAGAGCGTAAGCCAACCTCTTCTGCCTAGAATTTATCACTCTTCAGCGCCCAAGTATACCTAATTTTTCTGATCTACTTCTTGTCCTGGTTCTATGCCCGATCGCTTTCTTCTATTCTACAAACCCTATGATGTTCTTTCGCAGTTCACAGATGAAAAATCTGAGGTTCGGCGCAATACTCTCAAGGATTATATTTCGATTCCAGATGTATACCCTGTAGGAAGGCTCGATCGAGACAGCGAAGGATTGATTTTATTGACTAATAATGGGCGGATACAGCATCAGCTCAGCGATCCAAAATTTCAGCATTCCCGCACCTACTGGGTACAGGTTGAACGCATTCCTGATAGCGCAGCCTTGCAGCAGTTGCGTCAAGGAATCACGATTCAAAACTATCGCACTCGACCTGCCCAAGTGAAGCTGCTCTCGCAAGAACCCGATCTGCCACCGCGCGAGCCGCCGATTCGGTTTCGTAAGTCTGTGCCCACGGCCTGGATAGAGCTGTCACTTACAGAAGGAAAAAATCGGCAGGTGCGTCGCATGACTGCCGCAGTTGGATTCCCAACGCTGAGACTGGTGAGAGTGGCGATCGCCCATTTACATCTAGCAGGACTTAAGCCTGGAGAATGGCGAGAGCTTGAGCCAGCAGAACTCCGGCCTCTACTATGAACAAACGTGCTTGCAAACAATCCACAGTATAAACCACAATTATTCTGTGAAAACCGCCCGGCTTCTACAGAATAATCGTGGCTTAGTTAGGAGGCGAAAACAGGTTTTTCAATTCCTATTTCCGGTTTTCCATGCGCTTCTCTTTAGCCTTTTCTTCGCCAAAGGCGGCTAGACGAGAACTCACGTTATAAGCATCTGAACCAGGATTTTCGTTGGTTCCGGCACCTTCAACAGAACCATCGATTTCCAGCCAAGCCGTTAGCCCACCTTTCAATTCAGCAACGTGCAAAAATCCTGCACTGCGCAAAGCGTTTGCTGCTGATGCAGTCTCTTCATCCGATGCACCATACAGATAAATGTCTCGATTAGGAGCCAAACTCTCAGTGATCTGCGGCATTTCCTCATGCGGCATATTCATTGCCCCCATGATGCGGCGCTCGTTAAACAAGTTGCGATCGCGCACATCCAGAATGGTCAAACCTGGTTCTCCCCAGTTGAGGCGAGACTTCAGCTCATGGGCACTCGCTTGGCTATGAAAGCTAGGAGGTACAGGGGTAATATTGGGTAGCTTATCTTTGGCCGTTGTGATTGTATCTTCGATCGCCATAATGTTACGTTACTCAATGCATCCCCTGCACTGTAACGAAGTCTATACAGAGCTGCTATCCTGCTAAAGAAAGAGTGTGGTACTCCAAGAGGAATAAAAGAAGATCAGCGTTGAAAGGAAAATTGAAAGGTATGCAAGCAACGGTTAGATTTCCAGCCGCGTATTAGGGCAATGCAAAAAGAATTTCTGCTTATGGTAGTGCTTTTTATTCAAGGCGAGATTTACGAAGTCTTTCAAGACATCACCCTTTGATTAAGCTATCGCTGCCAAGAATAGAGAATTACACCGCAAGAATTAGATAGTAGTTTGCCTGCTCAATCAGTAACATCAGGATTAAAGCTGCCTTGAACTTCCTTTCAAAGCAACCGTTATCTTTCATCGTTAATTTTTAATGTTTGGAGAGCATGCCATGCGAAGCGTGACATCTGAGCCATTTTTAACCAATGCAAGTCTAACCGATGCTGGTTTAACCGATGCCCTATGTTGGGAGGCCATAAAAAACCGCGATCGCCATGCAGATGGAGCATTTGTCTATGCGGTTAAAACAACAGGCGTTTACTGCCGTCCGGGTTGTTCTTCGCGGTTGCCCAATCGTGACAATGTGCAATTTTTTCAAACTTGTACCGAGGCAGCACAGGCGGGCTTTCGTCCTTGCAAGCGATGTCAACCCCATACCCTATCGCCTCAAGAAACGCAGGTGGCGCTGATCGCTAAAATCTGCAAAATGATTGAAGCATCGGATATATCTCTCTCATTAAGTGAATTGTCTACAGCGGCAGGACTCAGCCAGTACCACTTTCAGCGGCTATTTAAACAAATTGTAGGCGTAACCCCCAAAGCCTATGAGATAGCCCAGCGGCAAAAGCGAGTCCGTGATGGTTTGCAACAAGGTTCGTCAGTTACTCAAACTCTCTATGACGCTGGGTTCTGCACAAGTAGCCACTTTTATCAAGGAGCGATCGATATGTTAGGAATGGTACCTAAGCAGTACAAAGCAGGGGCAGAAGATGTTGAAATTCAGTTTGCGATCGAGCAGTCATTTCTAGGCTGGGTTTTGGTAGCCGCAACAGAGCGGGGCATTTGTGCCATCGATCTGGGTGATACTCCGCGAGCTTTGGCTGCACAATTGCAAAGTCGCTTTCCTAACGCACAGTTCCGAGAACCGGATGCGAGCTTTGCCCAAGAGGTAGCACAGGTCATTGCCTTTATCGAAACCCCGGATCGGGGATTAGATTTGCCGTTGGATATTCAAGGCACTGCCTTTCAGCAGCGGGTATGGAAAGCGTTGCAGACTATTCCTGCGGGTACGACGATGAGCTATGCCGAGGTTGCTCAGCAGATTCAACAACCTACAGCCGTCAGAGCGGTGGCAACGGCTTGTGCTGCAAACAGGTTGGCGGTTGCTATTCCCTGTCATCGAGTGGTTCGCAGCAATGGGGATGTAAGCGGCTATCGCTGGGGCGTTGAGCGGAAGCGGGTGCTCTTAGAGCGGGAGAAATCGAATTGAACCCCCAGGCTTACAACCATTTTCAGATGAGTAAATCACGTTGCGTGTGGGTAAGTGGGTGAGTAGGTGAGTGGGTGAGTGGTTTATGCAAGGGGAATGTCCCGTTCTAACCGTTGTGGAATAGCTCTAGCTGACTCACGAGAGGCGTTTGATGGGAATCTGGAGTTCTACAACTACAGCATCAAAATCGAGATGGGGATTGCAGACCCAACCTTCTTCTACTGGTTCAAACTCACGTCCAAACAAATGAATTTCTCGGTAAGCGCCATCAGCAGAGTAACCATTCTCACCTATCCAAGTGAATAGCTCAATGAGTCCTTGTCCGATATCGCTGAGTTTGCCGTAACGGGTGAGGCTCGCCATCGTTTGTACAGCGGGTAACTCATAAATATACACCTGCTGATTTAGGGTGCGTAAATCAGGTAACAGCGTGGTTCGATCGATCGCAACTGCCATTTCCATATCAATATCTTTCTCTGTGTATTCGGCATTATGGTAGATGGCCATTTCGGGTTCACCTGCCCTAACGTGATGCTGCTCAAGCCAGGTATAAACATCTGCATACATTCTGCCCCGATACGCAAGGATGTCTGTTACGGTCGGAACAATTTGGCGGGTCGCCGCTATTATCTGTGGCTCAACTCGCTTTAATACAACCTCGTAGTCTGCTAATTTGCCTTCACGTTCAATTTGTCTGAGTCTTGCCTCGACTCGCGCCAATTTTGTAATCCCTTCTTGGAGCTGTTGCTCAATTTCGGCTTGTCTGACCGTCAACATCGCGCGCAATTCGAGAACCGTCAAGTCGCTGTCTAGCAAGTCTTTGATTTGGTTGAGCGAGAACCCCAGATCCTTGAGTGCCAAGATGCGATTGAGTCGAGGCAGTTGATCGACTGAGTAATAGCGGTAGTCCGTAAAGCGATCGACCTCTAAAGGTTTGAGTAAGCTCAATTCCTCGTAATACCGTAAGGTTCGCACTGACACCTGAGCCAATCGCGAAAAATCACCAATTCTGAGCATGAACAAGCGCCTGGGGTGAGAACAACGGCGGGCTTTATCGCTATAGCCAGAGGTGTTAGAGCGAGGAAATTGTTGTAGGCGCGCCTACAGTAATCTCCCCGAACTCATGGCCATGAGTTTTATTTTAGGTGGAACGCAGCGTCCAAAAATCTTTGCCGCGATCGGATTGACTCTAACGTTACGTCAGAGTGCATAGTTTGACCTGTAGGCAATTTGACAATAAAAGCTGTGACTTACAAGCCAGAACCCACCTCTTCTCAGTCTAAGAAATCTCTTTATCGCACCGCAGGCTGGGTGCTTATCGTTGAAAGTTTGCTGCTTTTTGTGCCTGTGGTGATTCTCGGCAGCGCGATTAACTGGCCGCAAAGTCTGGGCAATCCGGCTGACGTTATGCTGCCGCTTCTGGTACAAAAAGCTGGCGCAGTTCGGCTGGGCTATTTTATTTATCTCATTTATTCCATTCTTTTCTGGTTAGTCGCTCTGGCAATAATTCGAGTGGTGAGTAACGAAGAGCCGCAATCCATCTGGCTGCGGCTGGCAACTGGGTTTGGTATTGCTTCAGCGATCGCCCGTTGTTTAGGCATTATTCGGTGGTTAGTGCCCATGCCAGCGCTAGCATCGCTCTATGTGAACTCAGACACATCTGCTCCCACTCGTGAGGCGATCGCAGTTGTTTATCGCGTGCTTAATGACTATGCAGGATCAATTGGTGAAGTGCTGGGAGTGAGTCTGTTTGCGGCTCTGTGGCTGGCGATCGTCTCGCTGACTATCCTGCACACGCATGTGTTGCCTCGCTGGTTAGGATTCTTCGGGCTAGTATCTGCAACGCTTTTGGGGCTGCAATTGGCTGAAGTTTTTGGGGTCGATCTGGGTGCTTTCATTACGGTGTCAGTCAGTGTTCTACAACTGTGGTTTCTGAGTACTGGCGTTATAATCTTGCGACATCTTAATCGTATCTAAACCTGTCTCTAAATTTATCTCTAAAGTTTTGACTTACCATTTAGTCTTGTGGGAAAAATATGTCATCAGAACTTCACATTATTTTCGGAACAGGGCCATTGGGACAAGCTGTGATGCGCGAACTGCTAATGCGAGATGTCCAAATCCGCATGATTAACCGTAGCGGTCAGGCTGCTGTTCCCGATTCGGTTGAGGTCGTTGCTGCCGATGCTTACAGCTTAAAAGATGCCTGTGCAGCGGCACAAGGCGCATCTGTGATTTATCAGTGCGCACAGCCTGCCTACACGCAGTGGCAATCCTTATTTCCACAACTTCAGGCCAGCATTGTTCAGGCAGCGGCTGTCAACGGTGCCAAGCTAATCGTGGGCGACAACCTCTATATGTATGGAGCTGTGCAGGGGGCGATGCATGAAAACTTGCCCTATGCAGCAACGACTCGTAAAGGCCGCACCCGCGCCCAAATGGCAGAGGCGCTTCTGGTCGCCCATCGGCAGGGAGTCGTGCAGGTCGCGATCGCCCGAAGCTCAGATTTTTATGGCCCTGGGGTATTGGGTTCTGTCATGGGCGATCGCATTTTTCCGGCGGTACTAGCTGGCAAAACGGCGGCGGCGGTTGGCAATCTAGATGTGCCGCATACCTATACTTTTATTGACGACTTCGGCAAAGCGCTGGTCGTTTTGGGAGAGCGGCAAGAAGCTTTAGGAGAAATTTGGCATGTTCCCAATGCTGCGACCCTGACGACTCGGCAATTTTTGACGCTTGCCTTCAAAGAAGCCGGACATCCACCTAAAATGAGCGGCACAGAAAAGCTAATGATGCGTTTTGCAGGATTGTTTATTCCTGAAGCCCGAGAAACCGTTGAAATGATGTATGAGTTTGAGCAACCGCTTATTGTCGATCACAGAAAATATGTTGCAGCGTTTGGCAATCATGCAACACCCTTACGCGCAGCCATTCATCAGACCTTGCAATGGTATCGTAATGTCTTGCTTGTCCGGTGAGTCCTGCCTGTTTTTCCGGTCAGGCGATCGAAGATTCAGAAGTGCTTGTCCTCAAAAGCCAGGACTGCTCTAAGGTCGGCGGCGATGACGCCTGGATTTTATCCGTTCGGCCTTGTTGCGCTCATAAGCCAGCAATTTACCATAGTACTCATGTTTGCTGAGGTTGAGTGATAGAAAAACATGCTTGCGGGCATTACCAAAACCCTTGCGGGTAAAAAACTTAATAGCCGGTTCATTCGTTGGATCAGTATCCACCAACATGAACCTTGCTCCTTCCTCGATCATCCGCTCAACCAGCGTATCAACTAGGCGATCGGCAATTCCCCGCCGCTGAAAATCGGGATTTACCCCTAGCCAAACAATATAGCCGTAAGTCCAGGAGGGCTTGTTGATCACCGTACCCAACACAAATCCGGCAAGTTGCCCTTCAGCATCGGCAACCAGGCAATATTCTGGATCAGTATTGTAGAACCCAATCACCTCCCACTCTTCCCAAGTGCGATAGAGCGAAGGATACAGGTCGCTTGTGAATAACCGTTCGCCCAGACGATAGACGGGAGCCAGATCATCAATGCCCATGTCCCGAATTTCGATATCGATCGCTTCAGTGTCTGTCTTAGAGCTAGTGTTGGGCGGATCATCCATATTGGGTTGCTCTAGCTCAGTTTTTTGGCCTCAGTTTTTTGGCCTCAGCTTTCCCAGCTTCAGTTGCTGTCGGCAAGAACGCGATCGTCAAGCGTTTGCACCGTCAGCACCTGGGGCGGCGTCGCATCTGGCGGATAGACAAATTCTATCTCAACCGAACGACGAACGCCTTTAGGTAAGGTCAACTGGAGTAGAGGCTCACCTTCCTGACCGCGCCGTTGCACCAAATGCAGATAACGCGTTTGGGAAAAGCCAAGGTCATTCGTGTAGCGTAGACGCACAGTACCCCGGAAGAAAACCATATTGTCGGGCGGTTCGCGGAATTTTAGAGCATTTTGGGTTTGCTCGTTCTGCAAAGGGGTTTGCAGCATCACAGCCACCTTCTGGGTTGCATCGGTATTGTTATACAGCGGCAGCGTTACGTTATAGCGCACGCCATAGTTGCCATGAGCGCGGTAGGCCGTATCGGGATAGCGCACCAGCATCGGGGCACTCTGAATTTGCCCTGTCCCAAAGGTATTGCGATCGACTGTGCTAATCACGTAGGAAATCGCTTCCCCCACTTGAGGAATGCTGAGGTAGTCTACGTCGGCATTGTCTGTGGCCGTGGCTTGCCATTGGGAGCCTTGGGAAACTCCCGATACCCGACCATAATAGAAGCGCGCAAAACTGCGGCTATCCGGGGGGGAAGGAGCGCGATCGCGTGGACTTGCCAACCCCTGTTTTGTCAGCACATCCACCCACTCTGCCAGAGCCGGAACTCGTTCTGCACCGCTCGCCACCTGCGGCGCATGCATCGCTAAGCTAGCCATATAAACGGGGCCATCACTCGACAAATGCATTAAGACGGTGCGCCCATTAATGGGGCGACTTCGGTTGCCAGAGCGGCGTGGCACCGGGATAGCATTAGCGGCGGGTCTAGACGAGCCTGTTGAATTGACCATGAGAGTTGCCGTTTGAGTCGGAACGCTCGGAGCCGGGATTAAATACCCAGGTGGCAGCGTGCCATCTGTGGGCACGGTGAGTTGACGCAGGGGAATAGGCATATTCAGCAAAAGCTGAATGCGCTTAGGTGGAATCGTAATTTGCGTTGGCCATTGAGGCTGCCGCTGTCCTCGCAGAATATCGGTGGTTGTGCGGCTACCCGGCCCTGCAAACACAGTGCCCATTGGATTGGCAACATAGGCGGGCAAATCTAAAAAGGGCGCATCCTGGCTGAGATAGCTGACGGCTTGCAGAATTTCTAACGTAACAGGCTGATCGCTGGGATTGTAAACTACAACGCCGAGATACATGGTGCGTGTGTCATCCACATCTGATCCTTTTGCCACATGATGGGCAAACAGGTCAAAGCGTCCCTCAAAGGCGTAATCCAGATGGGCTGAGGGATCCTGCATTGTATCAGGCGGAAAAGTGGAAAGCAAAATGCCCTCTGACTGAATCAGCTCAGGACTGTTGCTATTAAAAACTGGAACACTATCCAAGCTTCCGGGCAGGGCGCGTACATCTTGCGATCGCACGACTTCCATCTGTCGAGGCGCGGCAGGTTGCAGCGTTGGCGCAGGGATGGAGGCAGGGCTAGGGGAGGGATTGGGCGCTGGCGCGATCGTTTGGATCAGCGGTGCAGGCGAGGCAGGAGCTAAGTTAGGCGTACTCGCAATGACAGCTTGCGCCAGAGGAAACAAAGACAATACCGTTAGCATGAGGAAACTTAAACCAATAGCCGGCATTAACAGGAAAGTCAGGGCACAAACAAGTGTTCCCCAGGAAGCAATAAGTGTTTCAGGACAGATTTAGAGCCTGGATACTTGCAAGGGAGATGCCTGCTAGACAGCATAGGCTGAAATATTGCACGGAAGGCTAGGCTAACCGAAAAATTATGTTTCCCAAAGCGTAGTTTTACAGGTCTTCATGCAGTCTTCATATGAGTCCCTGCAAGAAAACATGAAATCTTCATCAAAGCTAATCTGCCCTTAATAATAGACTTCTTGCTTATTCGTGTAGGCGGGGGTCTTACCCCTGCTCACCCATCAACGGTTCTGAGGGTTCGGCGTTTTTTACCTGAGGGATAGTCCATCCATAAAAAACTGAATTCAAGGAATCTTTGGAGGATGTGAACCCTAATAAAATTCCTTAACAGAATACTAGTTTGCCAGAATTCTGGTATTCAAGAAAGCGGTGTTTTGCAAAGCACATTGTAATGGCGGATTAGCTCTGCCACTGACCAGGCTTGGGCGATCGCACCCTGCGGCAAATGAGGCGGGTCGCCATCAAACATCTCTGAAATCGATTCCAAGCAGCCCTGATGCTGGAAATGATCCATCAACGGCTGTCCGTCAATTGGCAGAGGTTCGGTGGGGTAAAATCGCTGCCAGGCACGAACGAAAGCACCCAAGAGCCACGGCCAGATTGTGCCCTGATGGTAAGCCCGATCGCGCTGCCAGATGCCCCCGGCATAGCGTCCAACATAGTGCGGATCGGCAGGATCAAGAGAGCGTAGTCCGTAAGGGGTGAGCAAGCGATCGCAAGCCACCTGCAACACTCGTCTACCGATCGCGTCAGAGAAACCACAGTGCTTGAGCGACAGGGCCAAGACTGCATTGGGACGAATGCTGACATCCGGCAGATCATCTGGGGCGATCGTGTCATACAGATAGCCCTGGTACGGATTCCAGAATTTCTCTAAAGAAGCCTGCACCTGCTGCGCCTGTACATTAAAGCGTCGCGCCTGATTGCCCAACATGGCGGCTTCAATTCCTACTGTTCCGCTTGGCTCTTGCTGCAATCTGGCCGCCCATTGCCCTGCCCAACGCAGCGCAGAGTACCAAAGTGCGTTAATTTCGACCGTTTTACCGCGTCGAGGGGTAACAGGTTTCTCTTCTACAACGGCATCCATCCAGGTCAGTGCCAGATCGGTT
The DNA here is from genome assembly GCA_016208305.1 of Oscillatoriophycideae cyanobacterium NC_groundwater_1537_Pr4_S-0.65um_50_18. GTDB lineage: Bacteria > Cyanobacteriota > Cyanobacteriia > Elainellales > Elainellaceae > Drouetiella. The sequence continues at coordinate 388,735 of JACQYI010000009.1, forward strand.
GCATCCCAGGTGACGAGTCCATCGAACGCATCGACCCGGATGCTGTAGAGCGTGCCTGCCATCAGGCGCTTGTAAATTCGCCAAACCACTGGGTATTGCTCGATCAAGAATTCCCAATCCTCAGTAGCATCCAGGTACAGCCCCAGGGTTTCAATCCACCACAAAGAGGCATCGAGGCTGTTGTAAAAAGGCTTAGCTCCAGCATCGGGAAAGGCATTGGGAATCAATCCTTCCTGGCAATATTGCCCAAAGGTTTTAAGCAGCCCTTTCGCCAAATCAAATCGTTTTGGGGTCAGCGCCAGACCAGGCAGCGCAATGAGCGTATCTCTGCCCCAATCGTTAAACCAGGGATATCCGGCAATCACAGAAGGGTTTTGGGTAGAAGCCCGATAAACCACAAAGCGATCGCCCGCCTGGAGAAGGCGCTGCCAGAGGGTCTGAGGAGAAGCAGGGATCAAAACAGAAGAGCGAGGAGGCTGTTCAGCAGGGCTACATTCTCGATACAGTTGTCCAGAATGCAAAGCCGACAAAGCTCTGGCGCTACGCTGCTGCTCGACCTGAATCGCCTGGTCAAACGTTTGGGCATGGAGTGGTAAATGGTTCAGCGGTGCCTGGGTCTGGCGCACATAAGCTTCTAGGGTGACCGATTCACCAGGTTCTAACGAGATCATCAGGCTACCCGGACGGTAGAGATCTTCTTGATCGCCTAGCCCGCGCCTTGTTTCTTCAGGGTAGCGATAGCCCCAATACCACATGCCATCAGAGTGATAATCGCCTTTTGTCCAGCTAAGCTGCCAAGATATGCCGGCCCGATTGAGATGCTTGGCTTGCAGCAGCAGCCGATTAGACTCGATCAGTTGGGCAAAGTCGAGTTTGGAGTTTGCCTGCTGCTGGTTGTGAAAGATGCGATCGGCTATGAGGGGACGGAGCCGCAGCATTGCCGTTTCGCGCCCTTCGTAGCGGTAGTGAATCAAAATTCGGTTATCGAACTGGAGTTTTTGAGGCTGGGGCACATCAAGCTGGAGCGCATCAGGCTGGGGCGCATCACCCTGAAAAGATTGAGAAGCAGCCACTAGGCCATGCGGCATAAACAGACGGCGACATAGCTGCCAGTGAGTTTGACCCCAGACCCAGGTAGGCACCGGATCAACCTGGAAGGACTGCAAAAAATGATACCCGGCTGGAGCGATCGCCCCACCTGCCCAAAAGTTCGTTCCTAGCTCAAATTCTCGTCCTGCAACAGACAAGCTGGCATCGATATGGGAAAGCAGCAGCGTTCTTTGTCCAGGCGGTTCTAAGGCTGCCACTAGCCAGCCATGATAGGTGCGGGTATGGGCATCACAGATTGTACCGCTGGCAAACCCCCCTAGTCCGTTTGTCAGTAGCCACTCCCTGGTATCTAGCCCATCCATGCAGGTCTCTAGCTCATCCATATGTATGCTGCCGACAAACGCGATCGATCGCTTCTGCAAGCATTTCTCTACAAAACAAGCTTAGCTGCATACTCAGTGTGATTGTTGAATAATTGGTATAAATATTAACTTTCTTTGATTCAGCACTGAGCCACTGGTTTTATCTTCTTAGCCTATATTACTAGAACAATAATCTCAGTAAATCAAGGCTTGCTCGACGAGCAGCCAATTGCCCGATCGGTTCAGTTGCCCTTTAACGGTAAGCCTTTGGCCTGTGGTGAAGTTTGCTAGCTGATGGTTGACATCATGGCGGAGTGTCACTAAGGCAAAGGTCTGATCGGCATAAGCGATCGGCTGCACAATTTTGAACTGATAATCCTGCTCGCCTCGCCGCTGAAATTCTCCTAGAAACTGCTGAGCCGTCGGAGAGACAGCCGCAGCATGGCTCGAAGGTTCAGGACTAGAGCGATCGGGGTGACAGCCCTCTGCGGGATATGCTTCGGGATGGTCGAGGTAATACCGTTGCCAATAGAGCCAGTCAGGATGCTGCGGCGGCAAACTAAACAGAGGAACCAGCATGGGAGGGGCGATCGCCTCGTTGAGTAGGGCTTCTTGCAGCATTCGCACTGGCAAGTCTCTAGGCTGGCAGCCCTGCTCGCTACAGAGTGCCGCTGCCATTCCCGCTGCCTGACCCAGCCCCAAAACCACGGGCTGCAACCGAGTGGCTCCATTCGCAATATGGGATACCGAAATATTTTTCTCGCAGACCAACAGCCCCTCTATCTCAGCCGGAACCAGACAGCGATAGGGCAACGCAAAGGGCGTGCCTGTCCAACGCCCGCCCCAGCGAATCGACTTGGGCTGTAATGCGAACTCAAAGCCCGGATAGTGATGGTCATTGGCATAGTTTCCAAATGCGATCGCCTCCACCTGTCCAGCTTCGTTCAGCGGCAAGGCTGCGACCCAAGAACCGTGCGGCAAAATATCCTGCTCTCGCACGGTCACAAGTCCCTGCAACCGCCGACTTTCTCGATAGTAGGGATGCAACCCATACGCTCCACCCCCTAAGCCATCCTGGCTCTGGGGAAACGTATTCTCTGCTAATCCGTAACGCCGCCCCAGCCTCTGCTGCAAAAAATGGGCAAAGCGCTGAGAATGTTCGTGAGCAGCCTGCAAGAAATCATGGCGATCGCGCTCCGACTGTACCAATCGCTGTAATCCCACACCATAGTCATTGCCCTGCTGCGGCCAGTTGAGCATGAAACGGTTTCCAGGCAGCCGACCGTAGTTCAAAAACTGCTCGGCTCCGTAGCCTTTCCAGGTGTCGGCAAACTCTGTAGCTTCAGGCCGACCAGCCTCAGGTAAACCAGACTCAGGTAAATCCAATGCGGCATCCGGCGTGACGATCGGCGGGGCTTGGGCTTCTCCCCAGTCTTGCAAAACCACGATCCAGGTAGGAGCCTGCACCGGATATTGCTCGGTCAATTGGCTGGGGCGATCGGGTGCGCTTGGCTCTTGCCATTGCGATCGCCATTCCCAACCCCAGCGATGCGGCACTTCACCCAATGCCAACACATCGCCTAATTCAGTGGCATCTAGGGTAATTCTGGCTCGAATCTGATAGTCGGCAAATCGCACACCCGTCACGGTATTCCCCGTTCGGTGAACTTCTAGGGGCACTTGTCCCTGAATCCAGCGTAGGTTGGGCAATTGCTGCACCCAGTCGGCAAAAATTGCGGCTCCGACCTTTGGCTCATAGGTAAAAAAACTAACCCAAGCGTGATTAAGCCCTCCGGCCTGCCTCTGAGACAGTTCGCGCAGAAACGCGCCCCAAAGCCCCGTGTGAAAGGCGGCTAGCTCGTTGCCATCTGGAGCTGCCACACCTGCTGCAGTCAGCATTCCTCCCAGCCAGGAAAACTCGCTCACCAAAACGGTCTGAGCGCCCCGCCTTGCCGCCTGAATAGCAGCTGCTGTGCCGCCTGTACCCCCTCCAACGACCAAAACCTCTGTACTGATTTCCTCCATGACCCCTCATACCGCAGCGAGCTGAAGCAGTGCTTTAATTCAGCCGTGAATTAAAGCACTGCCTAAATTAAAATCTGATAATCCAACTCAAAGTAAGATGCCAGCACTTCGGATTAGGAAGCACTGGCATCTTAACTTGGTATTCACAGGGATTTATCTTTAGGGTCTTTATATTTGCTGACCCCATTTGAACTGTGTCTATTGTGACAGAAGCAATTTAGAGAGGCAGGTTTTCTTAAGGTTTACTTAACTTCTCCCGATCTACGCTCTTGCGATTTGCCCGCTGCTCTATCCGAAATAGCCAAACCATCAAAGCCACTACTCCAGCCTGGAGAGCGAAGTTGGGCAGCGCTGCCTCCACATCTCTTCCAGCAATAATCTGCGCCAAGAAAATAACGCCCCCAATTAGACCCGACAGCGCACAGCTAAAGTAAACAAACTGGCGTAGTCCGCGATAGGGTGCTTTCGCCTCAGCCCGGAGTTGGGCATAGAGCTGAGGGTCAATGTTGCGTTTATTGCCGGGGGGCTTAGAGTCAGTCATGGTGAGAAACAAGAGTCATGGTGAGAAACAAGTAGGCTGTAACGATTCTTCGACGTAGCTGAGAATCTTGACAATCCGATTTTCCCACGAAAACTGCTGGACAAACGCCATGCTGTCTGAGTAGCCTTCTGATCGACGTGGATGGCTTTCAAGCACCCGTTGCAGAGTGGAAGCCAGCGCGATCGCCTGATCTGGTTCACACCAACCTGCCACCACACCCGCAGACTTAAACTCCATCAAGGGCGGAATCTCAGTGGAGACGATCGGCGTCCCGGACGCCATGTAATCAAAAAACTTGAGGGGTGAGGTAAAGGTTGCTGCTTTCCCTAAGCAATGGGGATGCACCAGCACATCAGCCGCTTGCAGCAAACTCGCCAGATCTTGATGGACGACATAGCCCAAAAACTTGACGTTAAAGATTTGCTGCTGCTGGCATAGCGTTCTATAGGAACTCACTTGAGCTTCGTCACCTCCAGCTAGGACAAATTGCTCCTCTGGCAAACTTTTTGCAGCTTCAACGAGTAGATCTACGCCCTTAAAGGGATGGAGAGCACCCGAATAAACCATCAGCTTTTGCTGATCATGCGACAGCAATTTTTGCCGCCAAATTTGCGCTTGCTCCGGCTGCCGCTTAAGAAATAGCTGGTTAAAGCCATTGTGTAGCTTTACTACTTTTTCAGGTGGCATACCGTGAGCAATCATGGTATCTCGAACCGTATCAGCGACGGTAACGGCAATTTGAAACAGAGGGTGATGAACAATTTCCGGCTCAAACTGCTTACTTTCGTGATGATGGTGTTCATAGATAGCTGGAATCCCATTTTTAATAGCAGCTTTGACAAAGTTCCAATCACGGGTGTGGACAAGCTGAGTGCGCGATCGCATGAACAGAGGTAAGTAATATTTAGAAGCGATCGTGCTGGAATCGCATCCTTTGATGTGCGTTCGCGTGAGTGCCCAAGGAATTGGTAGAGCAGCAACTTGGAGCTTGTCTTGGAGGTTATAAAATTGGCTTAAATTTTCTTCAGGCTGCTGCGGCTTAAACGGCTCCAGCCATTCTTGCGGATACAGCCAGTTGGGCTGTTGTTTTAGATAGGTCAGTACTGACGCATAGCCCAAGTTAGCGGCAGCATTGGCACAGTTGGCCACCTGCACGAGATCGGCTCTGGGCTGAGGTAAGGTATTGCGGGTAAAGAAGATGTAGTGTTTAGTCATGATTCGCTCTGCGGAGTTCTGCGATCGCCTCCTAAATTCTTCAGGCTGAAAAACTTTGAAGAAAACTGGGTCGGAGCGTCCCCAGAATGGCTGGATGAATAAGCAATGCGAGATCTCCTTTAAATCTGTGCCTCAACAAAAGGAACAAGGGCTGGAGAAGCAGGATCTGGAGCAGCGAACAGCGATGCGGCTGCGGGGCTGTTTCTCTCGGGGTCATGCTCCAAACATTCCAAACTCTTAATTAAATTCAGCGCCGAATAGTAAGCCCCCTGCGTGTACTCCTGCTGCTCTTCAGGGCTTTCAACGATGCCATCCACCATTAATCCCAGCAGGCCAATGACCCCATTCAGCAACGTCCGGAATTGGTAAGAAGTTTTGGCAAGCTGAGTTTGGTTTAGCTCAAATTTAATCTGTGCTTTATCGTCAAATTGCATATTACACAGGCGCGCATAGTATCCCTTCTTTGCCATTAGCTCTTGATGAGAGCCAAGCTCTACCACTCGACCTTGATCCATTACGGCTATTTGATCGGCTTTTTGCACCGTCGAAAGCCGATGGGCAATCACCAGCGTCGTGCGATCGCGACTTAAATGATCGATCGCTTCCTGTACCAGCCGTTCGGATACGGTATCCAGCGCACTCGTGGCTTCATCCAAAATCAGAATTTCTGGGTTTTGCAGTAAGGCTCTGGCGATCGCAATCCGCTGGCGCTGCCCGCCCGACAGGAGAACTCCGCGATCGCCAATTTGGGTTTCAAAGCCTTGCGGCAATTGCAGGATGAATTCGTGAGCGTTGGCCTGCTTTGCGGCTTCTAGAATGGCGGCATCGGTCGCGTTGGCACAGCCATAGGCAATGTTGTCCCGAATAGAGGCATTGAATAGAAACGTGTCCTGGCTGACAATGCCCATCGATCGCCGCAGCGACTTAAAATCTAGCGATCGCAAATCCTGCCCGTCAATCAAGATACAGCCTTGCGTTGGATCGTAGAAGCGCGGCAGCAGGTCGGCCAGAGTTGATTTTCCTGCCCCCGAAGCCCCCACCAACGCCAGAGTTGAGTTTTTGGGCAGGTACAGATCTACTGCGCTGAGAACGGGATTTTTCTGCCCAGGATAGGTGAGGGAAAGATTTTGAAAGTGAATGCCCTGCTGCAACGACGTAAAGGGGATGGAGCCATTTTTCATGAAAGGCTTGTTGTCCTGCCGCAGAAAATCGCTGGCGATCTCGATGCTCGGAGAAATATTGGCTAACTGGCTGCGTGCCCCATTCAGTTGGGCAATGAGCGGCAGTGTTCGGAAGAGCAAAAATAGATAGGTCAGCAAAACGGCTGAAAAGGCTTCTATCTGATTGCCCAACACCGTGCGTCCGATCAGCACGATCAGCAACAGCGCCACAATCCCCGTCATTTCGCTAACGGGATCGATCAGCGCAGACACTGCCTGTGCCCTGAACTCTGCCTCTTCGCGATCGCCAATCAGCGTTTTCAATCGCTGGTATTCCTGTGTTTCATTTGCCGTACAGCGCACCAGCCGCATGCCCGACAGCAGATCAAGCACGCTGGTCGAATAAGCTCTAGAAGATTCTGAAAGATCCTTGCCAAACTGCTTCGATCGCCCAATACTGTGTTGATTGACAAAGGCCACGACCGCCAGCAAAGCGGTAGAAACGATAGTGAGTTGCCAAGACAGCGCCAGTAGCAAACTCACAAATACCAAGGTGGTAATGCTGACGGTAACGGTGCGCGTCAGGGTGGCGATCGCGCTTGCAGCTCTGGATACTTCGTTGTTTAACCGATTGATGATGTCACCAATACCTGTTTTGACATAAAAATCGATATCGACATCTAGCAGCATCCGCAAACCGCGCTCTCGCAGATCGTTCGCCATCGTTCGTTTCAGCACGCCAGAAACCAAGGCATTGGCGTAGGCAGCCAGATTTTTGCACAACAGCATCAAAATAATTGCGCCTGTCATCAGCGGTAGATTCTGACCTGCACTGCCTTCAAAGGGGGAAAGCAGCGTCTGGATGATGGGAGGTGAGCCTTTGATGGCGATCGGCTCTCCCAAAAAACTCAGCAACACTGGAATAATGAGGGCTGTGCTGATGCCGTTAAATAAGGCTCCAGAAAAGCCCAAGGCAATATTGAGAGAAATCAGCCTGGGATAGCGCTGTGCCAGATTGAGCAGAAGTTGACGAGAGGACATGGAGGCATCTCTGCAAGGGGATTCCTGCTATAGAGTTCCCTACGTCTGCTCAGATGCACCAAGGGTGAATTGAACTATGGCAGAGCGCTGCTGAAACCTGCACCCAGTTATTCGTTCCTGTTCTTTACCTAAGCGACAAAAATCCTGATCTCAATACCGCCACGTAAAAAAGATTGAGTGAGAAGTATGGTAAATCTGCGCTTCTCACTCAATCTTGAATTTTATTTGATCGTTAGCCTTGAGTCTCTCAAAGCTGCCTTCACTCTAGGAATCGCAAATTAATTACCCTGTAATTTTTTTTGAAAGTGCTGCACGAAGCGCGGTACTTTCAAAAAATATTGGGGTTTAACTCATCCATGATCCTAAGTAAAGGTAGGGCTTAGCCGATGATAAAGTTTGTAGAGCGGACATTGCCGATCGCCGTTTTTTCCACCGTTACCAGCGTTGTAAATTGCGTACCGCTACCGCTACCATCCGCGTCAATCTGCACTTGAGTGTTGGCACCCACCTGCACCAGTTTCACAAAGTCGTGATATCGAGCAAAACGGTTGTCGCCTTTGAAGGGAGATGCCTTAAAGATACCCCGCAGGTCGATCAAGTCGTTGGCGCTGTCAAAGCCGCGAATCCGATCGCCTTTCTCCTTCAGGCTGTTGAAGGTGAAGGTATCTTTGCCGCCGCCACCCACCAGGATGTCTCGGCCTAGGCCACCCGTTAGGACATCATCTCCGCGATCGCCCCGCAGACGATCATTGCCTTTGCCTCCTAGCAGACGATCGTTTTTGCTGCCCCCAAACAGGCGATCGTTGTCACTGCCCCCTAGCAGACGGTCTTTGCCAAAGCCGCCTCGCAAGTCATCTTTGCCCGTACCGCCCAAGAGTCGATCGTTGCCTTTGCCAGCCAGCAGGCGATCGTTACCGCCAAATCCTCGTAAGGTATCTTGCTTGCTGCCGCCTCGCAAAGAACCACTGCCATTATTGCCATCAATGACAGTACCGCGCTTTTTGCCAAACCGAATTACAGATCGAGCATCAGCGGTGTAACCCGTCAGCCACGTATCGCTAGCCCCTGTCACTAGCACATTCCCTGCGGCATCTTTGACTTTCCCTGACTTGATGCTGATTTGATAATCTCCACCATTTTGGGTAAATCCAGGAATATTGGCCAGGGTCCAAGTCTGAGCATCGGTGCTGCTCAAGACGGCTCCTTGCAAAGCGACAGGGTTGCCATTCAGCGTTAGCACCACCTCTGAGACATCAAAGTTGCTCACAGCTTCATTGAACTGGAATTGGATAGCATTGACGCTACTCTCGCGGATGTCGGCACCAAAATCGAGAATCTTGACGGCAGCAGGTTTGGTATCGATAACCAAGGGCTTTGCCTGTGTCACAGTACTGACGTTGCCGGCAGCATCGGTCGCCTTGAAGGTGATGGGGTAGGTACCATCTGCCAGTGTTGTGGTAGGCGTGAAACTCCATTTGCCCGTCGCATCAACGGTAGCAGTCCCTAAAGGCGTGGTGCCTGCAAAAACTTGAACTGTGCTACCGACTTCAGCGGTACCGCCTAGAGTGGGGGTAGCATCATTGGTGAGCGTAGCACCTGTACCTGTTGTGCCTGTGCCTGTTGTACCTGTGCCTGTTGTACCCGTACCCGTGCCAGGATTGCCTCCTGTAGGTGCTGGGGGCGTTGTGGCATCGATCGCCACCAATAATCCAGACGACTGGGAGCTTTCATTGCCAGCCAAATCTTTAAAGGTGCTGGTAATTGTGCGATTGCCGCTAGATAGAGGCGAAGTTGTCACTGACCAAGACCCATTGGCAGCAATAATCCCTGTCCCTACCGCAGCACCATTTGCGTAGAGGGTGACAATCTCTCCGGCGATACCGCTACCGGGTGCGCCCTTGAAAGTCAGCGTACTGTTTTTCGTAATGTTGTCTGTATTGGACAATCCACTGTCGCTAGCAGCATCCAGGTCGGGCGCAAGAGCAGGCGCTGTGGGTGACGTTGTGTCAAGCGTGATCGCTAGCCCCGTCGAGGGAGAGCTTTCGTTACCAGCCAGATCTTTGAAGGTACTCGTGAGGGTGTAATTGCCATCACTGAGGGTAGAAGCCGTGACTGACCAAGCCCCATTGACATCGACAGTGGTAGTGCCTACAGATACGCCATCCGCGTAGAGGGTGACAATATCCCCTGCAGTACCGCTGCCGGTAAAGGTGGGGGTAGCATCACTCGTGATGTTGTCTGTGCTGGAAGCCCCGCTATCGCTGGCAGCCGTCAGATCGGGAACCATTGCACCCGTTGGGGTGACGGTATTCAGGGTAACTGTCAACGCTGGTGAGGGGGTGCTTTCGTTGCCAGCTGCATCCTTGAAGGTGGTGGTGATCAGACGATCGCCACCGCTGAGGGGTGAAGCCGTGATCGACCAAGTGCCATCGTTTGCAACAGTGGCAGTACCAACCGCATTACCATCGGCATAGAGGGTGACGGTATCGCCTGCGGTACCGCTGCCTGTAAAGGTGGGGGTAGCATCCTTGGTGATGTTGTCTGTGCTGGAAGCTCCGGTATCGCTAGCGGCATCCAGGTCAGGGGCAACGGTGGGCGCTGCAGGAGCAGTCGTGTCAATGTCGATCGCTAGTCCTGTCGAGGGAGAGCTTTCGTTGCCAGCCGCATCTTTGAAGGTGCTGGTAATGGTGTGCGTGCCATTGCTGAGGGTAGAAGCCGTGACTGACCAAGAACCATCGGCTGCAACCGTGCCTGTGCCGATCGCAGTAGTGCCGTCATAAAGCGTGACAGTATCGCCAGCGATACCGCTACCAGCCGCGCCTACAAAGGTAGGGGTGGTGTCCTTGGTATTATCGTCTGTGCTGGAAGCTCCGGTATCGCTAGCGGCATCCAGGTCAGGAGCAACGGTGGGCGCTGCGGGAGCAGTCGTGTCAATGTTGATCGCCAGCCCCGTTGAGGGAGAGCTTTCATTGCCAGCCGCATCTGTAAAGGTGCTGGTAATGGTGTGCGTGCCATCGCTGAGGGTAGAAGACGTGATCGACCAAGAGCCATTGGCTGCAACCGTACCTGTCCCGATCGCAGTGGTGCCGTCATAAAGCGTGACGGTATCGCCTACGGTACCGCTGCCTGTAAAGGTAGGAGTAGTGTCCTTGGTGATGTTATCTGTGCTGGAAGCGCCAGTATCGCTAGCGGCATCTAGGTCAGGAGCAACAGTGGGTGCTGCGGGAGCAGTCGTGTCAATGGTGACACTCAGGGCATCTGAGGCATTGCTTGTGTTCCCTGCTATATCCGTTGCTGTAGCAGTGAAACTGTAGTTTTGTGAAGAAAGAGAGGTATTTGTGTAGTCAAATGACCAATTACCCTGATTGTCTGCCGTTACTGTTCCAACCTTGATACCATCTTGAAAAAGATCTACAGAGCTGTTGGCTTCAGCAGTCCCATTGAAGATTAAAGTAGGGTCATTTGTAATACCATCTCCAGCAGTCCCACTGTCACTGCTAATTCCAGAAATGGCAGGTTTGGCTGGCGGTGTCAGATCAATGGTGATTGCAACATTTGCAGAAGCTAGGACAGCATTAGAGTTGTCTACAACTTCGACGATAATATCGTAGGTTCCTTCAGGCAGATCTGTGGAAGGCGTATAACTCCAGTCACCCGTAATTGCATCAGCCGTTGTTGTGGTTAGAAGAACTTTGCCATTAGGTGTGTCACGGTAGATATTGAGGATATCGTTTGGAACCGATTTGCCGCTGAGATCAGGCGTTGCATCTGCGGTGATGCGATCGGTACTGGAAACTCCTGTGTCGCTGCCAATATTGAGATTGAACGTTGGAATGACGTTAGGCGGAGTCGATGGATAATTGATGATCGATTGGTCAAGCCCTGATTGGAAATTAATGGTGTTGCCACCAATGTTGCTGTTGATCGACTGCCATTGAAGAGAAAGCTGATTGCCTCCACCCGTAATAGAGCTGTAGATGTTTGTCAGCGTAGTGGAGTCGGAGATCAATGCCCAGCCAGTGGATAGCAGGTTGTTAGGAAAGCCTTGGTCGGGAGGGCTGGCTGGCGGATTGGCCACGTCACCCAATCCATTGTGGTTGTAGGTATAGATATCAGATAGGTTTACTACCTGAGAGACACCGTTGATCTTTAGAAAAGCAGTGTTGTATTCCTGATTAGTGCTTGTGCTATCTCCAGGGTTTCGAGGAGCCGTATCTCCATCGTTGATAGTCAAACGGATAGATAGCTGCTTGATCCCTCCCCCCAAGGCGTTAACGGCTCTGGTAGGTAAGATGGAGCTGTTTAGAACGGTAGTTTGAGTACCCTGAGAGTTGAAGGTAGGCAAGTCTTTTGCCGCAAAATAGGCAGTAACTCGCTGATCGTTAAGACCGACGAAATCATAAATAATTCCACCTACAGGGGGAACATCGATAGTTACAGGAGTGCCACCGTTGATGGGAGAAGTTATGAAGTAGGAGGGGATAGACATTGTTAGACTCTGTTCTCTTTAGAAGGTTTGAAAGGGGTGATAGAAATGATCCTGGAGTGCGCCCTGCTAACCATCGCCTTTGCAAGTTGTTTGAAGCTATATCAACAACTAGAAGCGATCGAAAGTTTCTAAAATCAGCAGAATGTTGTTTGAGGAGAGGCATCTATTGGATTTTGGTCATCCCTAATAGATGCATCCATAAAAGCTAGAGAGGTGATGGTTGTTGAAGGCTGCACAAGGATACTCCCGTTAGAAGATGTTGAATAAAAAAGCGCAGAACAGAGTGCCCTGATGAATTCAGGGCGGATTCAGGACGATCGCAAAGCGAGGCGCAAGACTTCCTACACACTTAAGCTTGAAGCCAAGTCAATCGCTCAAGGTCAGCTCTGTTGATTCAAGTTGAGCAGAATCAAGCGGGCTAGACCGCAACTTGTTCTAGTTCTGACTGTATAGTTCCCACAATATTTAACGGAGTCACTTCACAAATGGCGTAAATTGTTGAAGTTTCTATGAACTAAAAACTGAGCTTTGGGGTTGACTTTTTCAAGCTTTGCCTATGTACGAAGTATTAGCTGCTCATCTTGATGGTGGCCGTATTAGCTCAACAGCTTGGGCGATCGCGCTAGGCCAAAGAGAGCATTGATCCCAATCGGGTTTAAGATGCGGATGTTGCCATTGGCAAACAAGCGGTAAGCAGATGGTCAGTAAACGGTAAATAAACGGTGAGCATAAAGCAACTTGTGTCGCGTCTTAAGCGACAGATCATGCCCTACGCAAAGATCTATGGGCGCTGGGTGATTTTGGGGTCTATTCTCTTTTTCCTCGTCACTACGCTCAAGCGCCATTGGGAAGAAGTTGCCGCTATTCGGATTACTGCCGTTGGCTATGGCTACCTAACTTCAGGATTGGGAATGACGCTGCTGGCGCATATCTGGTCAGGTTGGGTCTGGGGGTGGATTTTGCGCGAGCTAAACCAGCCCGTAAGCGGCGGTTGGAGCATTGCTATTTACCTTAAAACCAATATTGCCAAGTATCTGCCAGGGAATATTTGGCAGTTTTATGGGCGCGTCATGGCAGCCCAAAAAGCAGGTCTTTCTATAGGTGCTGCTACCCTCAGCGTGGTGCTAGAGCCAGTGCTGATGGCTGCTGCTGCGCTGGCGATCGCCCTCATTGGCGCTCAGCGAAACAATGGGCTAGTGCAGGGGTTGACCCTAATAGCCGTTCTAGCCAGTATCCACCCACGCTGCTTAAATCCACTCTTGCGGATAGCCAGCCGTCTGAAGACCAAGCCATCGGACAAAAGCGGTAGTGAGCCAGCTCTACAACTCAGACGCTATCCCCTATTGCCGCTCTTGGGGGAAGCCGTTTTTGTGCTCCTGCGAGCGGCAGGTTTTTTGCTGACCCTGTCTGCATTAAGTCCGATCGCGCCCGATCAGGTTTCAACCTTGATTAGCGGCTTTAGCTTTGCCTGGTTGCTGGGTCTAGTTGTTCCAGGGGCACCGGGGGGCATTGGCGTGTTTGAAGCCACGGCGATCGCCTTGCTGCATCAATTCCCGACGGGCATTATTTTGGGTAGCGTCGCGCTTTACCGCTTGGTAAGCATTATGGCTGAGGCGATCGGTGCGGCGGCAGCTTGGGGCGTTGGCAGACTCAACTCAGCTCGCTAGCAATATTCAAATCAGGGCATGATTAACTTTTACTTATAGACTTTATTTGATGATCGTCTAGAACATCATCGAAAAAAGTATATGCAAGTGCCGCTATTCGCAGTACACTAATTTTCATGCATTTCTCGATGTAAAACTAGTTTTAGATAGATAAAACTCTATGTATTCAGCAACAGTTCACCTGTTGCAGGGAGGTTTTCATGTCCAATTTTTCTTCTCTGAATCGACGTAAATTTCTGGCGACAGCAGGTGCAGCCACAGGCGCAGTTTTCTTAAAAGGCTGTCTCGGCAATCCTCCTGGCTCAGTGCCCAACGCCCAAAGTGAGGCTAGCGTTCCCTTAGTGAATGTGGCAGTAGGTGATGCGCCCGAAACCACGGTGGTCAAGCTGGGATATATCCCGATTGTGGAGTCGGCTCCGCTGATTATCGCCAAAGAAAAGGGCTTTTTTAACAAGTACGGCATGACGGGAGCCGAAGTTTCTAAACAGGCCAACTGGGGCGCAGCCCGCGACAATGTGGAAATTGGTGCGGCAGCCGGAGGTATCGATGGGGGACAGTGGCAGATGCCCATGCCCCACCTGATTTCTGAGGGTGTGATTACGAAAGGGAATCGAAAAGTTCCCATGTATGTGCTGGCGCAGTTGAACACTCAAGGGAATGGAATTGCGATCGCCCAAAAACATGCAGGTAAAGGCATCGGGCTGGATGTTAGCGGCGCTGCCGACTATATTCGCGGGCTAAAAGCAGCTGGGACACCGTTCAAAGCAGCTTATACCTTTCCGAAAGTCAATCAAGACTTCTGGATTCGCTATTGGCTAGCGGCAGGAGGAATCAATCCGGATACAGATGTCAACTTGCTGGCCGTGCCTGCGGCTCAGACCGTTGCCAACATGAAAACAGGCACGATGGATGCCTTTAGCACAGGCGACCCTTGGCCTTATCGAATCGTGGGAGACGGCATTGGTTTTGTGGCAGCGCTCACTTCCCAAATTTGGCCTGACCATCCTGAAGAATATTTGGCAATGCGATCGGACTGGGTAGACAAACATCCTAAAGCCACTCAGGCAGTCTTGAAAGCGGTAATGGAAGCCCAGCAATGGTGTGATGATCCGGCTAACCGCGAAGAGTTATCGCAAATCTTGGCGGGGCGCAACTACTTCAACATTACAGCCAAAATTCTATCGGAACCCTACAGCGGTAAGTATGACTTGGGAGATAGCAAACCTCAAGTTAACGACGTCAAAGAATCGACGCTTTACTGGAAGGACGATCGCGGCAGCGTTTCTTATCCTTACAAGAGCCATGATCTGTGGTTTTTAACTGAGAGCGTTCGCTGGGATTTCTTGCCCGTCAGCACACTGGCGAATGCCCAAACCATTATCGACAAAGTGAACCGTGAGGATTTGTGGAAAGAGGCAGCGAAGTCATTGGGCATTGCGGCTGCCGATATTCCCACTAGCACATCTCGCGGCGTAGAAAAGTTCTTTGACGGCGTAGAGTTCGATCCCAGCAAGCCTGAAGACTATCTCAAAAACCTCAAAATCAAAAAGGTCAAGATTTAGCCGATCGCTCAGTAATGCATTGAGTTGGGAATCAAGTTAGAGATTGATTTAGAGAACCTTTAGGAGACTTTCAAGTGACTACCACCAAGCTGTCTAATCACAACACGTCTAGCCTTTCAAGCGCGATCGCTAAATATTGGAAAAAGCAATCTAAAAATATCCTGCCGCCCCTGATCGGTACGCTGATTTTTCTACTGGTCTGGGAACTGTTTTCCCGCTCTGGATTGACTCAGCTTCCCGGCCCTTCTAGCCTGTTTCTAGATGAGCGCACTCGCACCTATTTGCTCTACCCGTTTTATGACCTGGGAGGATTGGACAAAGGGCTATTTTGGCAGACTTGGGCAAGTTTGCAGCGGGTGGCAATTGGCTACAGTGCAGCCGCGATCGTGGGTATTGGGGTAGGTGTGATTATTGGAGTCAGTCCCATGATCTCGAAGGCACTCGATCCGCTGTTTCAGTTTTTGCGAACTGTGCCGCCGCTGGCCTGGGTGCCGATCGCCCTTGCTGCCCTCCAACAAAACGAACCTGCGGCACTGTTCGTTATTTTCATCACAGCAATTTGGCCGATTTTAATCAACACAGCAGTGGGTGTACGGCAAATTCCACAGGATTACATCAACGTGCGGCGGGTGCTTCAGCTCTCTAACCAAAAGTTCTTTTTCAAGATTTTGATTCCTTCAGCGTTGCCCTATATTTTCACTGGATTGAGAATTGCGATCGGTCTAGCTTGGCTAGCGATTATTGCCGCAGAAATAGTCATGTCGGGTGTCGTTGGCATTGGATTCTTTATCTGGGATTCTTACCAAAATAACTACGTCAGCCAAATCATTCTGGCGTTGATTTATATCGGTGCTGTGGGTCTGATCTTGGATAGAGCGGCAGCCTATATCCAGAACAAGATCGTCCCAGAAGATCCAAAGTAAGGGTTTCAATCTGTTTCCTAAATCACAAGTTTTCCACCTGGGTTGGATCGAGCCTATGAGATTCGGAATTGAGATTCAGAATTTACAAAAGCTTTGGATTTCGTTTCTCCAACCCATGTTTTTTCAAGCCTCATTGATTCTTTGAAACCGTTTGTCTTTGCGGCATTAAAAAATCCCCATTCAGGTAAAAGCTTATGTCTATCTTTGTTGCAGTCGATCGAGTGGATAAAGTGTTTCCGTTATCCGGTGGCGGAGAGTACATTGCTCTTAAGGGTATTGATCTAGAAATTAAAAAGGGAGAATTTATCTCGCTAATTGGTCACTCTGGCTGTGGTAAATCGACCTTGCTAAATATGCTGGCAGGTCTAGATCTGGCGACGAGTGGTTCGGTGACCCTAGAAGGTAGACCGATCGAACAGCCAGGTCCCGATCGCATGGTGGTTTTTCAAAACTACTCGCTGTTGCCCTGGCTAACGGTGCGCGAAAACATTGCCCTCGCTGTGGATTCGGTGATGGAAGAGTTCAGCAAAGATGAGCGTCACGAAATGACAGAGCGCCACATCCGCATGGTGGGGTTGCAACATGCTGCCGACAAGCCTCCAGCGCAGCTTTCGGGCGGCATGAAGCAGCGCGTGGCGATCGCCCGTGCTTTGGCTATCCGGCCTAAGCTGCTGCTGCTGGATGAACCCTTTGGCGCATTGGATGCGCTGACGCGAGGCAATTTGCAAGAGCAGTTAATGCGGATTTGTCAAGAAAATCAGGTGACGGCTGTGATGGTGACGCATGATGTCGATGAGGCAGTGCTACTGTCCGATCGCGTCGTGATGTTGACCAATGGCCCTAGCTCTAAGATTGGCGGCATTTTGGAGGTGGACATTCCCCGTCCGCGTCAGCGCATGGAGGTGGTAAACCATCCCAGCTACTACAGCCTGCGATCGGAAATCATTTACTTTCTCAACCAGCAAAAGCGGATCAAAAAGCTGCGGGCGAAAAAAATGGAGGCCATCGCCCGTCACGGCCTCGAAAAAGTCAACCTGGAATTGGGCTTTGTGCCCCTGACTGCCTGTGCACCTTTGGTCGTTGCTCAAGAGAAAGGCTTCTTTGCTAAACATGGGCTAGATGAGGTGAGCCTAGTGCGGGAAACAAGCTGGCGCGGCATTGTAGACGGCATCGCGGGTGGCTATCTCGATGCGGCTCAAATGCCTGCGGGTATGCCCGTTTGGCTAACGGTGGGCGGACACCAAAATAGACCTATTCCCACAGTCACAGGTCTGACCATGACCCGCAATGGCAATGCCGTTACCCTAGCCAAGAAATTCTATGAGCAGGGCATTTACAACGCTGCCGACTTCAAGCGGATGCTGCTGGAATCTACAGATAGCCAGCATACCCTGGGCATGGTGCATCCTTCCTCTATGCACAACATTCTGCTGCGCTACTGGCTAGCCTCAGGCGGCATCGATCCCGATCGCGATGTCATGCTCAAAACAATTCCCCCAGCTCAAATGATCGCCGATTTGAAAGCAGGTACGATCGACGGCTACTGCGTTGGCGAACCCTGGAATCTGCGGGCAGCGATCGAGGATATTGGCTTTACGGTCGCAACAGATTTAGAAATTTGGCAGGGGCATCCCGGTAAGGTGTTGGGTGTCAAGGAAGCCTGGGCGATCGCCTATCCCAATACCCACATTGCCTTGGTCAAAGCTCTGATGGAAGCCTGCCGCTACTGTGCCGATCCGGCTCACGGCAGCGAAATTCAGGAGATGCTGTCTCGCCGCGAATACCTCAGCACCCACGAAGACTACATTCAGCTCGGTGACCCCAATGCCTACGTCTGCACCCTCGACAAACCCATGCGCGAGTATGCCCACCATCTGTTCTATGGCGATGGGGTCAACCGCCCTAGCCGCACCGAACACCTGTGGATGATGACGCAAATGGCGCGCTGGGGCGATATTCCTTTCCCGCGCAACTGGCTAGAAATTCTGGAGCGGGTCTGTCGGGTCAGCGTTTTCAGCACAGCCGCCCGCGAACTCGGCGTACTCGACATGAAATATCACCGAGGCCCAATTCAACTCTTCGACAAAGTTCCCTTTGATGCTGAAGACCCGATCGCCTACCTGAACCACCTCAGCATCAAACGTGATTTTAGCGTTGCCGAAGTCGCCCTCGACGATCGCACAGTCGCCGCATAAACCGAGCAGCCCACTCACCCACTCATCCTCCCACTCACCCCCCACATCACCCATGCTTATCCAATCCTCCTCCCTCCCCGAATCTCCTTTCCTGTCGATCGCCCATGTTTCCAAGGTGTATCCCACGCCCAAAGGCTCCTATACCGTTCTGCAAGATGTCAACTTGGCTATCCATCAGGGTGAATTTATCTGCGTCATTGGTCACTCAGGTTGCGGTAAGTCTACCCTGCTGAATATGGTGTCTGGATTTGCCCAACCCACGCAAGGCTCGGTGACGCTGCAAGGCAAGCCCATCACCCAACCGGGATTCGATCGCATGGTGGTGTTTCAAAACTATGCCCTGTTGCCTTGGCTGACCGCCTTCGAAAATGTTTATCTGGGTCTAGATTCTGTGTATCCATCAAAATCTGAAGCCGAGAAAAAAGCGATCGCCCGCGATCACTTGGCGATGGTTGGCCTGTCGGATGCGATGGATAAAAAGCCTACCCAGATTTCAGGCGGCATGAAGCAGCGTGTCGCGATCGCCCGTGCTCTGGCCACCCGACCTCAGGTGCTAATTCTGGACGAACCCTTTGGCGCGCTGGATGCCATCACCAAAGAAGAGCTGCAAGAGGAACTGCTGAAAATTTGGAATGATCACCGCTGTACGGTACTGATGATCACCCATGATATTGACGAAGCGCTGTTCTTGGCCGATCGCCTGGTGATGATGACCAACGGCCCTGCAGCTCACATTGGCGAAATTATGACGATTCCTTTTCCCCGACCCCGCGATCGCACGCGCATCATGGAAGACCCAGAGTACTACAAGCTGCGGAATGAGGCACTCGATTTTCTCTATAACCGCTTTGCCCATAGCGACGCTTGAGCCACCCTCATCTCTAGCGGCCTGTCAAGATTTTAATTCGCCAATTGAGTACAGGTACGAGATACGAGTCCCGGAATAGAGTCTTTTGCCCCCAAAGGTCTGTCTAGCTCGTCAAGCCTCTGGGGGTTTTTTGTTGCAGCTTTTAAGCTTGAGAACTTTGCAGAGCAAGGCTTTCAAATAAGAATCTGGCTTTAAACAAGCGCGAGTCTCTTCGCTGAAGCGATCGATTTCAGTAAAATTTGCTCTATTTAATTGACAGTAATTCTCGTTTAAGCTCAAAATTGTGCTTCAATTTAGTTAGGAATATTTCTGAGGAGACAGTTCTCTTTATGGCGGTGCTCTGTTGGGCTTTATTGGAAACTCAGGATAAGTCCGTATCAGCCAGAGGCATCGGTACTGGACGGCTTGTACCCATTGACATTCAAAGCAGGAGAAGCCCTTGGACTGGCTTCACTTCGGCAGCTGAAATATGGACAGTAATTGCAACTCTTTTGCAAGCAGCAAATTTTTTCGATTTTTTCTACAGAAGCAATAGCCAAAGATTGGCTGTGGTTAAGCCCGACAGAGCCGTAGGAGAAGAAGAAGCTCTGCGCTTAGAGCTTCTTCTAGAAAATGCGCTATCGGTTTAACACAAGGGTGTCAGGAGCAAGGAAATGAGCGATGTGGTAAGCCCGTTCTTCTGTCTTGAGCAAGATCTTTTCGTACAAATATCGGGTGGCGCGATCGCCCAAACTCTCAGCTTGAGAAGCTTGGCGACGCAGCAAGCCAATAATTGCCTGCTCAGCGCTCAAATCATTCTCCAGCATTTGACGGCAGCCATAGGCTCCGTCTGGTTCAGGGACAAAGCAGCACAGCTCTGCCAGCTTTGTAAAGCTAGCAGCGGGCACACCCCCCAATCCATCCAGGCGTTCCCCAATCTCATGGGTGTGATCTTGAACTTCTCCATAGCTGTCTGCAAAAAACTGATGCAGCGAGTAAAACTCTGCCCCTTCGACCACAAAATGATGCTTTTGGTACTGCAAATACAAAGCCTGAAAACTAGCCAGGACTGCATTAAATCCTTCACAAATTGGCTCAGTAGTCGATCGCTCCAGCAGCACGGGATTATCGGCAACCTGGCCAAACGGACGAACCAAACTTTGAACTTCAGACATACAGAGTGTCCTCCTTTGAGAGGTAGACCGAGTGAGCAGTAGATGCTCTGCTAGCAATCTTACTGGGTCAATAGCTTACTGTCATGCTATTGACCTCACTAAATACTAGAGCAGAGAAGTTAAGGCTATCAAATTTTTAAGAATATTTCGATCGAGATTTTCTAATTCCTCAATAGCTTTTTCATAGCAGATGAGAAATTTTATGAATTGCTTTAATTTCAAAATTAAAAGAGCCTTCTAAGAGCCATCATCATTGCACAGTGAAAGTATGAAATGCCCCAGATGCGAGTCCGACCAAATCAACAGGAATGGACATAAATGTGGAAGACAAAACTATATATGTCGTCAATGCGGTCGTCAGTTTCTGGAGTCCTTTAGAGCTAGAGGATATTCTGATGACGCTAAAAATATTTGCTTAAAAATGTATGCTAGCGGCGTAGGATTTCGCGCCATTGAGCGAGCAACAGGGATCAGCCACAACACGGTTATTAACTGGGTAAGGCATGAAAAACAAAGACTGTCAGAAGTCTCTCAATCTGATGAGAGTTCAGAGATAAGTTTGGAAGAATCTGAGTTTTATCAGCCCAAAATTCTAGAGCATCAAAATATAAATAGCCTGTTGCAGCAAAGAATATCTTATGACCCTAGCTTGCTTTAAAAGTGTTCTTTAAATTTACTTTCAGCGAGACTTCTCAAGCTTCTTCATTCAATTAAACCATGATGTAATTGTGCAAACCTTGTAAAAGAAATGTTGTAAGTCAGACGAACGCTGAGAATAGATTTCAATAACCGAAATTAATCACTTAAATCTAAGGAGTTGTTTTGTGAACCCTAATGAACCCACCCTGCAAACTGAGTCCCTAATCGAAATTCAATGTGACGATCGCTGGCAGGTCTATCATCGCTTACAAGAGCTAGATATTGCGTGCCAATGTGGCTATCGCAAACCCTTAAAGGTTCAAGTGAACGATGTCTCAACGGCCATTCAAATTTGGAGCGTGGTTCAGCAAGTCACGCTGTCTCGGCAAATGCTGGCAAACCGACTGGAGAACTGCTGGAAAATTTGCCGTTTTGAGGAAAATCGCGAGTGAACAGGTTTGGATAAAACCAGCTAAGCTTGGAGAACCATTGACCAAAATTGTTTGCTGAACGCAGAGTACGATCCCATGAAAGAACTAGATGCCGCGAAAACCATTCATCTCCTCAACGCAATTATGGAGGCCGAACTTTCTGGCGTGGTTCGCTACACGCACTACGCCCTCATGGTTAGAGGTCCCAATCGAATTCCGATCGTGCAGTTTCTAAAAGCTCAAGCCAGCGAATCTCTGCTGCATGCTCAGCAAGCGGGAGAAATATTAACCGGGCTAGATGGACATCCGACCTTAAGCATCTTACCCATTGAAGAAACCGATAAGCACACCGTCTATGATCTGCTGTTGGAAAGCCTAAACCACGAAACGATGGCTCTGAATCTCTACAAGAACCTCTTGGATGTGGTGACAGATGCCAGCGTTTATTTAGAGGAATTTGCCCGAGGCATGATTGGGCAAGAGGAACTACATGGCATGGAACTCAAGAAAATGCTGCGGGACTTTGACCCTAAGATCACCAGAGTTGTCTCCTAGCGAAACGCAGGGCTGCGCGCATGCCCTACTTAAACTCCTCTTAACGTATTGCCAATGTCAGGCTGATAAAGTCTGATGTTAACCGCAATAGCCGAGCAACGCGCAACCCCGATATCGTCATGAGGAATTGTTTAAAGAAGGCGATCGCCCAACCTTTCAGATGGTTTTTGCCTGCTTGTTTATTACCGCTGGCAGGCTGCAACTCACTGGATGTTCAAAGTCTGGCAGCCAATATCAAAACTCAACTCCAGGCGCAAAGTCAGCTCCAGATCCAGTCTGTCACCTGTCCGCAGGGTATTTCCAAGCAGGCGGGCGCGTCTTTTCAATGCGAGGGGACATTGGAACCCGAAGGCACCTTTGTCATCCAGGTAGAACAGACGGATGAGTCAGGGCTAACAAAATGGGAAGTTCCCAACTCTAAAGGAATGCTGAATTTGGCGCTTTTAGAAACCGAGCTGAAGCAAGAAATCGCAAAGGATACCCAGGCAGAACCAGCAGTGAGATGTGGCAGCGATCGCTATCGAGTCAACCGTCCGGGAGATAGCTTTGATTGCCAGGTGAAGAATGCAGCGCTGGCGAAAGCAAAAGGATTAATTGAGAAAGTTACGGTGACGATCGACCCAGAAGGGAATGTAGCTTGGCAGCAAGTCCGGTTAGTTCAGCCCGTTGCCGCCCCAGCAGGTCTGACGGCAACACCAGTAACACCGACTGCCCCATCGGCTTCTCCGACTGTAGGCGAAGGCGCTGCATCTCCTCAGCCCAGTGCTGCCCAGCGCCCTCGCGTATCGAATACAGATGATTAGGGCAATTGCCCTTGCGTCCTCGGACATGCGAAACATGCCTAAATTTTTCAAGCGAAATGGGCGGGAGCCAAGCTCCCGCCCATTCTATTTAGAAGCTCTATGAGCTAGTCACAAAATATCCTAAGCGTGATCGCCAAGGCTAAGTAGCTGCAATCAGACTATTTCACAAACAGCATTTCCTGGTAAGTCGGCAAAGGCCAGCAATCATCTGCCACTTCACCTTCTAACCCGTCAGCATATTCCCGCACCTTATCCATCAGCGGACGGATCGTTTGGGCAAAATACTGCATGTGCTCTTCAGGCGTCGCAAAGTCGTGCTTACCCATAGCAGCAACGAGCTTGCTGACAACCTCCATCATCGATTTCACCAGTGCCGCCACCTTTTCTGCGCTTTCTTTTTCTAGCTCGATCCCAATCTCTTTAAGACCTGCGATCGTCGAAGAAAGCTCTGATAAATACCGAATGGCAGCCGGATAGATGATGGTCTTCGCCATGCTGATCACCAACTTGGCTTCGACTTCGATCGACTGAATATACTGCTCTGCGTAAACGTCAAAGCGGCTTTCCAGTTCTACCGGAGTCAGCACACCCACGCGGTCAAACAGTTCTTCGATGTAATCTGCCTTGAGCACAGGCAGAGCATCAGCCGTGGTGCGCAAGTTTGCCAAGCCTCGCTCCTCGACCGCCATTTTGTGCCATTCCTCGGAGTAGCCGTTGCCGCCAAACACCACCGGGCTGTGCTTGTCCATGATCTCTTTGAGCACCGCATGAACCGCCGTTTTGAGATCTGCACCTGCCGTCATCTTGCCTTCCAGGGCATCGGCAATCCAGGTGAGGGAGTCTGCCAGAATCGTATTCATGGCCACGAGCGGCCCTGAAACCGACTGACCCGAACCGACGGCTCGGAACTCAAAGCGGTTGCCTGTAAAAGCAAAGGGAGAAGTGCGGTTGCGATCGCCTGGGTCTTTAGGGAAAATCGGCAAGGTATCTACGCCCAAATCCATGACGCCAGCATGATCGGAGCTTTCGGGCTGCCCCTGGCTAATTTGCTCAAACACCTTTTCGAGCTGCGAACCTAAATAGACTGAGATGATAGCAGGAGGAGCTTCATTGGCACCCAAGCGGTGATCATTGCTGGCCGTAGCAACGACGGCTCGCAACAGCGCCCCATACTTATGAACACCCCGAATGACAGCACTGCAAAACAGCAAAAACTGCATATTGGCGTGAGGAGTATCACCCGGATCAAGCAAATTCCCTTGCGTCGAATTGCCCACCGACCAGTTGACATGCTTGCCCGATCCATTGATTCCGGCAAAAGGCTTCTCATGCAGCAAGCACACAAACCCATGCTTCTTTGCCGTGTTCTTGAGAATAGTCATGGTGAGCTGCTGGTGATCGCTCGCCACGTTCGCCGCTTCAAAGAAAGGCGCTAGCTCAAATTGCCCTGGGGCAACCTCGTTATGTCGGGTTTTTGCCGGAATGCCCAGACGGTACATCTTTTCTTCGACATCCTGCATGAAGACCTGAACCCGCTCTGGGATGGCACCAAAGTAGTGGTCATCAAACTGCTGACCTTTAGCCGCAGGTTTGCCAAACAGCGTTCTGCCCGTCAAGAGCAAATCTGGGCGATTGTGGGCAAAGTGAGCATCTACCAAAAAGTATTCTTGCTCTGCACCACAGCTAGAATTGACCGTGGCAACTTCGGTATGCCCCAACAGCTTAAGGACACGAGTTGCCGCCTTATTCATGGCTGCATTGGAGCGCAGTAAGGGGGTTTTCTTGTCTAGCGCTTCTCCTGTCCAAGAAATGAAGACCGTCGGAATGCAAAGCGTTACGCCATTATCCGTCTCCATCACATAGGCTGGACTAGTCACGTCCCAAGCCGTGTACCCCCGCGCAGCCGGAGTCGAACGAATACCGCCATTGGGAAACGAAGAACCATCAGGTTCGCCTTGCACCAAAACCTTGCCTGTAAACTCGGTAATCACCGAGCCGTCTCCCTGTACCGATACAAAGCCATCATGCTTCTCAGCGGTGGCGTTAGTCAGCGGATAAAAGACGTGAGCATAGTAAAGCGCACCTTTGGAAGTCGCCCAGTCTTTCATTGCAGCCGCTACCGCACCTGCTACAGACACATCCAGCTTTCCACCCGTTTGCAGCGTGTGTTTCACAGACTTGAACACATCTTTAGGGAGACTAGCCTGCATCTTGCTCAGCGTAAATACATCGGTTGCCCACAGGGCTTCCAGACGCTGCGGCACTTTAGCAGGTAAAGGCTTGCGATCGGTCACTTGAGAGATCGCTTGAACGCGCAATTCATGACTCATGATAATTCTCTTTTACGGTGTTAGTTTAGGTTTTCGGTCAGGTAAAGTAGGCAGAGAGCCTCTTCCCTAGGGGTCTGATTGAGCCATAGAGACTTGCAGAAAGCGCTGTTCATTGAAACGGCGATCCCATGAATTCCCCAGCCCTGTGCCCCAGATTTGCGACTTAGCTCTGTGTGCTTCAATAAATGTGCGGCACAAAGAACTGCTCATTTCGAGGCGGGCGCACGTAGTTGTGAGCCGTCTTGCGCGGGGGGAGTTCCAACGGTTCAGGCGTCATGTCTACGTAGGGAATCTTGCTGAGAAAATGGCTGATGCAATTGAGGCGAGCGCGTTTTTTGTCGTCTGCCTCTACAGTAAACCAAGGCGCTTCTGGAATGTTGGTATGGGAGAACATGACATCCTTAGCCTGGGAATATTCCACCCAGCGATCGCGCGATTCTAGATCCATTGGGCTGAGCTTCCAGCGACGAGCCGGATCGGTAGTGCGAGATTGAAAGCGTCGCTCCTGCTCGTCATCGCTGACAGAAAACCAATACTTCAGCAAAATAATGCCAGACTTGACCAGCATCCGCTCAAATTCTGGACAGGTTTGCATGAATTCCTGATACTCAGCCTCGGTGCAAAAACCCATGACATGCTCTACTCCAGCGCGGTTGTACCAGCTTCGATCGAAACAGACAATCTCGCCCGCAGCGGGTAGATGCGCCACATATCGCTGGAAATACCACTGCGTTTTTTCGCGATCGCTCGGCGTGCCCAACGCCACCACCCGACAGCCGCGTGGATTTAAGGGTTCAGTAATCCGCTTGATGGTACCGCCCTTTCCGGCAGCATCCCGCCCTTCAAACAAAATCACAATACGGGTGCCCGTATGCTTTGCCCAGTACTGCATCTTGACTAGCTCTACCTGGAGGCGAAGCAGTTCTTTCTCATAGGCTTTGCCTGAGAGCGTTGAGCTTTTCTCGCCTTCAGAAAAGTGGTAATGTGCCTTTCCCGATCTTTTGAGCTTAGCTTTTTTCTTCTTCTTTCCCTTCTTCTTAGAAGTTGATGGTGATGACAAGGAAGGTTCTGTGAGTGCGATCGCAGAATCTCCTCCGTTCATGCTTTCGATTTCCATAAGTACTCTTAGATAACGGGCTAGATCGCTGAGCTTGCGGTTCAAAAATAGACGGTAGGAAGATTAATCAACACAGACTGATGCAAAATCAGGAAGGTACACCCTTCGAGCGAACCTACACAGGTGATGAGATAAAGTGTGAGGTAGACCGAAGTCAGCCTCAAGATTGTACAACGCCTTTGAGATTGTGGAAATTTACCCGAGGGATGTAACAAGAAGTGCCAGTCAAATCCTTGGCAAACATCTAACAGATGCCGTTGAAGGTATTTGTACTGGCTTCATAGTAGGAACAGGTCAGCTAGACATTTGTATCGCAAGTCACGAAGCGTCGTGAAAACAAAAAACTTTGCACAAGTTAACAATACAAAACAGAGCTGCAATGCCAGACTTGATTTTATATAGACTTGTTTTATCTAAACTCAGTCGATCGCAAATTAGGGTTTTGTGGCGCGAAGCGACTCTGAAATCCAGCTTTTAGAAAAAATAGGAGGGCTTTGCGATCTCCTGAAACTCGTTTTATCGAGACTGGCTGCCTAAAGATTGCCATATGGATTGACATAGGGATTGCCATATACAGGCAGGCTGCCTACATACAATGGAGGCCGACTATGAATGCTGAGAATTCTCAAGAAAGTGAGGTTTGGCAACGGCTAGAGCAAGGGCGACAAACAAAGGCCGCGCAAGGTGGATATGTCGGCTATGGTTCTCCTGCCTTTGGGCAGCGATCGCTTGATGGTAATCTGGTCGAGAACCCTGACGAGCAGCAG
The DNA here is from genome assembly GCA_016208305.1 of Oscillatoriophycideae cyanobacterium NC_groundwater_1537_Pr4_S-0.65um_50_18. Taxonomy (GTDB): domain Bacteria; phylum Cyanobacteriota; class Cyanobacteriia; order Elainellales; family Elainellaceae; genus Drouetiella. Next base: position 415,629 of record JACQYI010000009.1, read on the forward strand.
GTGATTGACATGATTCGTCGTCACCACAAGTCAGGGAAATCGTTGCAGCAGGTCGCAGATTGGCTAAACCAGAGAGGCTACAAAACCAAACGAGGGCAACAGTGGCAACGCATTTCTGTTAAGCGCGTTCTCGATCGCCTTTACGGGCGAACACCCCGACTCTCTCACCTGTCAAATTCTTCAGATCTGCAATCCGCAGAAGAAACTCCCGCTCAATCCTTCGGAAACTCTAGCGTTGGTGATCCCTAAAGCTTAAGAGGTGCAGCTTTATGACGGCATCCTTCGATCATTCCCTAGGAACGCCTCCTCTGGCTGATGCGATCGATCGGCATCCTTTAGTGGTTGCTCCTGAAACGCGATTAATTGACGTCGTGGCGCTGATGTATGCAACGGCTCAGAGCAGTCGTCAGGCTTTGGCCGAAACATCCAAAATTTTGCCCCCTCAATCGATCGATGCTCTGAGCGGTGCGCGGTCTAGCTGCGTGCTAGTGATGCAAAACGAGCAGCTGTTGGGCATCTTTACCGAACGGGATTTGGTCAAGTTAACGGCTGCTGGAGTCTCTGTTCACACCACAGAAATTCGTGATGTCATGCATCACCCGGTCTTAACGATGTCTGAACAGGCATTGCATCATGTTTTTGCCGCCCTGTTTCTATTTCGTCGCCATCGCATTCGTCATTTGGCGATCGCTGACGAGCAGCAGCGCCTGATCGGGGTTGTGTCACTCGACAGTATCCGCCACATTCTGCGACCGACAAACTTACTCAAAATTCGTCGAGTATCGGAAGTGATGACGAGTCAAGTCACCACGGCAACACCCCACACCTCTGTTGCAGAACTAACAAAGCGAATGGCAACCCATCAAATTAGCTGTGTGGTGATTGTAGAAGCGGTAGAGGCGCGATCGAACAATGCTATATCCACAGAGGTCTTGAGCTTTCCCCAAACCCTTTCTCATCCTGTGGGCATTGTCACCGAACGAGACATTGTGCGCTTTCAGGCACTTGGACTCGATATAGATGCCACTTTAGCTGAAACGGTGATGAGCACCCCGCTATTTATCCTAAGCCCTGAAGACTCTCTCTGGACAGCTCATCAAGAAATGGAGCGGCGTCAGGTGCGGCGACTGGTGGTGTCTTGGAACTGGGGCGAGAAATTGGGAATTGTGACCCAGACGAGTATCCTTCGGGTTTTTGATCCGATCGAGATGCATGACGTGATCGAAACGCTACAGCGTACCATCCAGCAATTGGGCTTAGATCTCGATAAAGTATTAACTAAGGCGATCGATCACGATACCCATTTGACCGATGCGCTACAGACTAGCGATGAGTCAGAAATTCCCAATATCAAAACCTACCTGGATACTTTACAGACTCAAATTGAGCATTTATGTCATCATCCTGAGTTACCTGTAGATACCCGTCAGGCGACTCTACAGGGAATACTATCAGATATACAGCAGTTTCAATCTTTGCTCTAGGCGAGGGACTTAGATTTGGAGATTAAAGATCCAATCTATCTTCTTTCAAACATCCCCCAAAGGATCTGCTGGAGACTGGGTGCCTAAAAACTGCATCGCTTCATCGCACCAATTTAGCCACTCCTGCTCGTAGCGAATGCCATGCCGCAGCGTCATGTAATGAAACCGACGCTTGGTAGAAAGCCTGTCAGGATGTTGGAAAAAATTCTGCGCGATCGCCTCATACTGGGCAAGCTGCTGTAAATGTTGCTGACGATGATGCGCTAACTCTGCCAAAATCGTTTCCTGCGGCACCAAATACCCAGCAAATAGCTTTACCAGCAAATCATCTTTCGAGGGACTAACCTCCGAAGGTTGCGTAATCCATTTGCTTAGATATTGCTGTCCTGCTTGCGTCACCGAATAAATTTTCTTATCCGGACGGCTCTCTTGCTGAATTTCCTCAGCCTGGAGCAAGCCCTGCTCTTCTAGCTTGGTCAGCTCCCGATAGATCTGCTGAAAGCTAGTTTTCCAAAAGAAGCCGACTGAGCCTTCAAAGCGTTTTCTCAGGTCATATCCACTACAAGGCTGCTCGACTAACACCGTCAAAATTGCATGTACTAACGCCATAGACTCTCACTTGACATATTCACTTTGTTGCATATAAGCTGTTAGCATATTCAATAAAGTGAATAGTCGCTAAGCTGAATATACACTGATTTGAATATTAGACCAAAATCGCTGTGTTGAACACGCTTTTTGCTGCACATCATTTCTGCACAAAAAATCTAGCCTCATAGTCACGCAACCTAAGCCAGGAGAAAGATATGACGACCGTGATTCCAGGACGCTTTACGGCTCAAGCCGAGCAACCCTTTGTTGTATTTTTGATTGGCATGCGCGTCAATCGGCTCATGGCCTTCTCGAAGTGGGTGCCTGTGGCTCAAGCGATGCTACCCATGTTGCAGACGCTGAATCAGCATCCAGAGAAAGGGTTTTTGGGCGGAGAAACCTTCTATCGCTTCTTTCCCATCGCTACTTTGATGGTGTCTTACTGGCGATCGTTTGAGGATCTAGAGCAATTTGCCCGCAATCCTTCAGAGCCGCACTTAGAAGCTTGGCGGAAATTTACGCGATCTGTGGGTGATGACGGCACTGTAGGCATCTGGCACGAAACCTATCAGGTGCAGGCAGGGCAGTATGAGGCGGTGTATGGCAACATGCCTGTCTTTGGCTTAGCCGCAGCTACTCAGCATGTGCCCGCCACCGGACGACGCGAAACGGCAGCAGGGCGTATGGGTCGCTCAAATTAATCCGCAATAGCTCCTTGGTAGTACCGCGTGGAGTGCAGCACTTTTAAGAACTATCCGGCTTTATTGGGGTGCGATCCTAAGCAAATCGCTAGTAATCATAAGGGCTGGCCGGTTCGGGAATTTCCTTGAGACTCGTAGCCTGAATCACAAGCTGGCGCTTACCGTTCAAGGTTTCGGTTGCCATCACGCCTTCGACCTGGAACCATTTGTCAGGCGGATAGGCCGACCGATCGCCCTGCGGCAGCTTCACAGGTAGCCCCACCGGATAGGCATCTGCGGCACAGCAGGTAATCACAAACCGGGCGATCGCCAAATGACTTTGAGCCATTTCAGGCGGATGAATCGCAAAGCCGCTGAGGTTTACCTTTTGTCCGGTATAGGCATCTGGCTCTGGATAAATATTCAGCGTGCGAATCCATTCCACGAGCGATCGCTTCTCAGGCTGGCTCGTACCCCGAAATGCCTGGGGCTGCGATCGGGTCATCGTCAAGGTATCCGTGACACCCCGATCGAGGGCGGCTTGACTTGAGAAAGGCTGAGGCGTAAATTGCAGCCCAAACAGTCCGACTGTCAATAGCAAAGCGCTTCCCCAACCGGGCGGAAACAAAGAAAAATGCTGTAGAGCGATCGGCTTCTGAACCTGTTTTTTTGAGCGGTTGGCTTGTACGAGCTGTACCAGCTTGACGATCGCCAAACCCACCAAAAAAAAGCCTGCCGAGTAGGCCAGCCACACATAGTCTGGATGCAGCAAAATGGCGATTTTGCCCGTCAGCCAAAACTTCAGCAGCAAAATGCCCCACACCAGCAGGGCGGCAATGTCTAGCAGCGGCAGAAACCGCATTGAATTTTTAGGGCGACGCTGAGGCTTGGCGGAGGCAGTCATAGGGCGCAAGGGAACAGATAATTCTAGAGTGCTCGGACTTAAAATCGTGTGGATCGATGCACCTGGGAGATTTTTGCAGCAGGTTTAGTTTGCTTTCTCAAAAACCTTCGGTTTGCTTTAGTTAAAAACCCCTAGCTTAAGTAGAGATTGATCAGCAAGGTAAACAGAAAAGACAGCAGCGCCGCTAGCGTAAATAGATAGATGATCGGTTTGGGGCGAAAGAGCGAAGCCAGCAGGGCAATATTTTTGAGATCAAACATGGGGCCAAACACCAAGAATGCCAGCAGTGCCCCACTCGTAAAGCTAGAAGCAAAAGAAAGGGCAAAAAAGGCATCCACGGTTGAGCAGATGGAGACGACGCAGGCCAGAATCATCATCGCTACTACCGAAGTCACAGGGCTTTGCCCCAGGCTCAAGATTATCTCACGGGGGAAAGCCGTTTGCACGATCGCCGCGATCGCAGTTCCAATTACCAGAACACCCCCCAGCTCTCGTAGCTCTTGCACCACGTTGTCTAACATCAGCCACAGTCGCTCTGGCAGGGGTCGCACCGGACTGATGGCCGCTGCCGAGAGGGTATCAAGGCGCAACGGCTGACCCACTTCTCCCAAGAGATTAGTTTCACCCAAAATAAACGTACCCGACTGCAGCAGCGTTGGCTTTTCAGATTGAGCGCGATCGCCCCTCTGGATCACAGGCATTGACCGAGCCACAGAAGGTTGCAGCAGCGATCGCACGTCTTTTTGCGTACTAAACACCCAGCCAATGATGGTGGCAATCAGCAGCGTCAAGCCCACCCGCAAAAACACAAGTTCGGGCTGATCTCGGAAAGCCGTCCAGGTTGCCCAAAAAACGATCGGATTCACCGTCGGAGCGGCCAACAGAAAGCCGATCGCCATCGCAGAAGGGGCACCCTGCACAATGAGCCGTCGGGCAACGGGCACGTTACCACACTCGCACACCGGAAACAGACAGCCAATTAGGCTACCGGTTAGCGCTGCCAAGAAAGGATTGCGTGGCACGATCGCAATTAGCCGTCGCTCATCGACAAACAAGAGCAAGGCGCTAGAAAATAGCACGCCCAGAATTAAGAAGGGCATCGCTTCTACTAGCAAGCTAAAAAATAGGGTCAGGGCGTTGTTGAACTGATTCACGAGGTTTGGGTTCGGCAAAGGGGTTTGACCTGGAAAGCTATTTTAGCGGATCAGCGTTGACTCTACCCCGTTTACCTCATCTTCATTGCCATAATCACCCCTAATCGCCTTCGCAACGTTCACAATCTTGATTGACCATTCAAAAATGGGTATACTGGCTACATTCCTGCAATCAAAGTTTGAGTATTTCTGTGGTGCGGCAGCGAGAGTTTGACATAGACGAGGTCTTAACCACGGTGATGGATTTGTTTTGGCAGCGTGGATATGCCAACACTTCCATGAAAGACATTGTGCAAGCCACAGGTATACAGCCTGGGAGCCTATATGCTGCTTTTGGAGACAAAGAGAAGCTCTTTCAACAAGCCTTCAAAAAGTACACCCAAGAATTCTTTTTTGCATCTATTCCCCGTCGCTGTTCGCCTTTAGAGGGCATCCAAGCTTGGTTTGAATACTTAGCAAAAGTGATGGCGAGTGACCCCAATCAAAAAGGGTGCTTGCTGATTAATACGGCTATGGAACGAGAATCTCATTCGGCAAGCACGATCGCTGTGGTTGAAAGTCGGTTAGATGACATTGAGACATTTTTTCGGCAGAACCTGACTCAAGCGGTTCAGGACGGAGATTTGCCGAGTTCTTTTGAGGTCGAAACTAAGGCCAAAGCCTTACTGGGAATGGCGGTTGGCATGTTGGCTGTTGCACGAATGCGACGAGATGCGAAAACGCTGAACAGCATTGCGACGGCTGCGATTGCCCTCTTTCACCCCGATTACCTCTTTCACCCCGATTAATAGCTGCTTTTGGCTTGACACGCCATTTTTTTCCTCTTATCTTGAATGAATGTTCAATTTGAACGAGCATTCAAGAATTCAAATCATCCTTAAGGAGTCCTTGTGATGAGCCTAATTTTGCATGGCTTTCCGGTCAGTCCGTATGTCCGCGCTGCCCGAATTGCCTTGATTGAGAAAGGCGTTGATCATCAGTTCAACGAAATTGGATTCGACGACTTGGCAACAGATGACTATGCAAAACTAAATCCCTTTCGCAAGATGCCTGTGCTGCAACAGGGAGCGTTTGTTTTGTACGAAACGCCTGCCATCTTAGGCTATGTGGATGAGGCGTTTGAAGGGGTATCGTTGCAGCCTACCGATGCAAAAACTCGCGCCCAAATGCAGAAGTGGATAGGGATTGCAGTTCATTATTTGTACCCCGTTGGCGTAATACAGCTCTTTTTGCAGCGCATTATGACGCCGATTATGGGGAGTGAACCGAATGAATCCATTATTGCGGAGTCGGCCGCGATCGCCAGTCAGCACCTTGATGTCTTGGAACGGGAGCTGGCAACGCCATTTTTGCTGGGGGATGCGTTGAGTTTGGCTGACATCCTTGCAGGGGTGATGGTGTACTACATCAACATGACGCAGGAAGGCGTCGCGCTGGTGCAAGCTAGACCGAAGACGGCAGATTGGCTTGCTGGCTTAAGCCAACGCCCCAGTTTTGAACAAACGCTTGCAGGATTGTTGGTGGGCAAGGCGCAAGGTTAACCAAAGTGCAGAGAAAATGGAGTCGCTGAGGAGATTTTTATCATGCAGTTAGCTGAAAAGCAGGTGGTTGTGGTCGGGGGTAGTCAGGGAATTGGCTATGAAACAGCACGGTTGGCAGCTCAGGCGGGGGCAAAAGTGACCATTATGGGGCGATCGCCCGAAAAATTACAGGCAGCACGCGATCGCTTAGGCGAAGTCCAAACGGCTGTGGTCGATATCACCGATGCAGCGGCTGTGCATCAAGCGTTCGCAGCAATGCAGCATGTCGATCATGTCTACATTGCTGCGGGCAGTTTTGTGGGCGGCAAGATTCTGGATGGCGCTGTTGATCACTTTCGGGCTGCTCTTGAAAGCCGCCTCTGGGGAAGCGTGCATGTGATTCAATCGGCTGCGTCTAAAATTCCGGCGGGTGGCTCGGTGACGCTGACTGGCGGTTTATCGACCGATCGCCCGGTGGCAGGTGCTTGGGTAACGGCAGTGGCAACGGCAGCGGCGGAGCAAATGTCGCGGGCGTTGGCAGTGGAGTTAAGCCCAATTCGCATTAATGCGGTTGCACCTGGCTGGACGGATACTCCCATGTGGGATGCTATTTTTGGCGAGGCTAAACAAGGTGCTTTTCAGGAGGTTGCGGCAAAGATCCCGACTGGACGATTGGCAACGGCTGAGGAAGTGGCCAGTGCGGTGATTTTTCTGATGTGCAATTCAGCCATTACGGGTGAGGTGATTCATACGGATGGCGGTCATCGCTATGTTTGAGCCGCGATCGCGTGATCAGCTCAGGTTAGGGTAGGGTTGAGTCGCGTAGCGCTTGGCATGAATGCTTTTTTCAAGATGTACATCGTTGCGTGGCTCTGCTGGGCAACGATTTAATTTGGGCGATCGGGTTGTTCTGTGCCTCTACGACTGTATGCTGCCAGCTTGGCGATCGGACTCCATTAAACTCTGTTAAAGAACGCTTTTAATCATGCGTTGGTATTTTAATCAAGTATCCTTTACCGCTAGATGACTTGAAGACAATAGGTATTACGAGTTTGCTTCGCTTGATAAAGCAGTTGATCTGTTTCAGCGATCGCCAATCGATAACTGCAATGCCTGCGAGCGTCACCGGCGGCAGATATCATTGAAACGAAGTCAGAAGTTAACATTCCGTCCGGTGCACGCAAGGGTTAGCTGACGATCGCTGAAGCAGATAAAGTCAGTGACCAAGGAGTTTTTTGGTTTCCTGCGTCAACCTAACCTATGAGCGATCGCCCTAGGGTATGCCTCAAAGGTGCTAGGGGTTGATACTTAGTGTTCAGAAACCAGCACTGGCTTAATCAAACTATGAGGGCTTTAAAGTAAGCCCTGGAGTTTGAATTCCTAATATTTTTCTTGTAAAGATTGTATCAAGGTAATTGTTTGCGTCAGTAATATCACCTAAAATTCGCCATGAGAATTTCTCTTTGCATAGATATTTCTCAGGGTGACCCATCGGAATCGACAGATAGATTGCCCGACCTGAGCAAAAGCGCAGGCAAATAAACATGGAGTAATAAGGATAAAGTTGTGGCTCAGATTTCTCCCAATCCCAATCCCGCAGGCAATACGATTACTGTTCCGAATGTAGACTCAAACAACGCTTTTTTTCTTAATCAAGGCACCATTAGCATTCTTAAAGATGCCAACTTCTTGAATTTCAGCACCCTCCAAAATGACGGCACCATCATCAATGACGGCGAGTTCAATAGTTTTGAGGGCGTACTCGAAAATAACGGCACCTTCATCAATAACGGCATCTTCGAAAATAGCGTCAGAACCCTCAACAATACAGGCACCCTCAACAATAATGGCATTCTCAGCAGTGGCTCCTTCGCCAACAATTACGGCATCCTCAATAATTTCAGCACAGGCACTCTTAACCTTCAATTTCAATTTTTCAATTACGGCATCCTCAACAATTACGGCATCCTCAACAACGACGACCCCCTCTTCTCCAATTTAGGCGACCTCAACAATACAGGCACCCTCAACAACAACGAAACCCTCTTCAACATCTCCACCCTTACCAATGATGGCACCCTCAATAATACAGGTACCCTCAACAATTTGGGCGACCTCAACAATAACGACACCCTCAACAATATAGTTACTCTCACTAACACAGGTACCCTCAATAATATAGGTACTCTCACTAACACAGGCACCCTTGCAAACAATAAAACCCTTACTAATGGGGGCACTATCAATAATGAGAGCACCTTCACGAATGGGGATACTCTTTTTAATAACGGCACCCTGGCTAATACTGGCACCCTCACGAATGGAGGCAACTTTTTTAATAACGGCACCCTTACGAATACTGGAGCCGGTAGCTTTGTCAATAACGGCACAATTGCTGGAACAGGTACATTTGTAGGCGCACTATCAGGCGGTACGGTTGCCCTTGGGCACGCAGCAGACCCGCACGCTACCTTTACCGTCGATGGCACCTTTACCCTGGGCACGCTCAATATCTCCTTCAATGGGACTGAAGCCGGTGACTTTGATCTACTCAGTGTCACGGGTGCAGCTAATCTTCCTTCAGGCACAATTAACTTCAACTTTGACGAAGAAGGACTGAAAAACGACATTGCAGAAGGGGAAACAGAATCTATTACTTTCCTTACAGCTGGCACCCTCAGCAACTCACTCAACTTAGTAAGCCTCACTCCCATTGATGATGGAGATAATGGAGCTGATTTTGATTTCGTCCTGCGGCAAGACGGCACCAACTTAGTCTTAGATATCACTCGCCCAAGTCCTAATCAAGCCCCAATTGCCACCGACGACACCTTTTCTATCCGCAAAAACGAAACGGTTAACCTGACTGTACTTACCAACGATAGCGACCCCAATAGTGACACGCTAACCATCACTGGTATCGGCAATTTAGCTCCCTCTGTGGGTAGTCTCACCAACAATGGAACATCGATTACCTTTAATCCAGCTGATAACTTCAGCGGAGATACAACCTTCGAGTACACTATTAGCGATGGTAAGGGCGGCACCGATACCGCCAGCGTCGTTGTCTCTGTCGGAACTGTACAAGGCCCTGCCAACGGTAATAACAGATATGAAGGCAACAACGGCGATGACTTGCTGGATGGTGGCAATGGCGATGATACGCTCATTGGCAATGGCGGCAACGACACGTTGATTGGCGGTAACGGAAACGATCGGCTGATTAGTGGCGGAGGCAATGACACCGTTACCGGAGGAAAGGGTGCTGATATCTTTGCGATCGCTTCTGATGGCAGCACCGATACCTTCACTGATTTTAGTGTTGCTCAAGGGGACAAAATTGGACTGAGCGGGGTGCAGTTTAGCCAACTTAGCTTCTCTGGCAATCAAATCTTCTTTGGCAGCACAGCACTAGCCACCTTGAATAGTGTAAATACCTCTTCCTTGACTGCGGCAAATTTTGTCACTGTTTAAGAACATGATGCAGTCTTAGCGCAATAAGTATGATAGGTGGGAGGAGCCTGGTAGTAGGTCTTCACGGTCTTCCTCCCCAATTTTTTAGAATTGACTACGTAGCCCTTTAGTACTTTACAAGACAAGGTAGAGTCTCAGTGGAATACCAGCTAACAATTAATAGGCTGAAAGTTTCCGTATAACACTTCAGAGAAGGCAGATATACCGAAACTTTCCGTATAACACTCTGATTTGGGCATATAGGCAGAATCTTTCCACATAGTATGCCGATTTAGGTAGATAGGCGGAAAGTTTCCGCATATTTTCAGATTTAGTACGCAGTCAATTTATGTAATATCTAATACATATGGATTGTTGGTGTCTCCCTTCGTTATGCAAGAAAGTCCTAAAAAACTTCTAGATCAGGTGCGAGATGCGATTCGGTTAAAACACTACGCCTACCGGACTGAAGAAACCTACGTGCAACGGATAAGACGCTACATCTTGTTCTATAACAAGCGACATCCCAACGAGATGAGAACGGCTGAGATTGAGGCATTTCTCACCCATCTTGCTGTCCAAGGGCAAGTTGCGGCTTCAACTCAGAATCAGGCGCTCAGCGCTCTGTTGTTTCTTTATCACGAGGTATTGGTTCAAGAGATTGCCAATGTTGATGCGATTCGAGCCAAACGCACGCACTACTTGCCGACTGTTTTAACCAAGGCAGAGGCGATCGCAGTCATTCAACATCTGTCTGAGGTGCATCAATGAGTCGTGAAGCTGCTTTACGGGGGTGGCTTGCGATTAATTGAAGGAGTGCGCTTACGGGTTAAAGACATCAGTCGTGGGGGAAAAGGGGCGTGGAGGAAAAGGGGTTCGCAGTCCGCTACATGTGTAGAAGGGTGAATAGAGGCGATCGCCCCCCTCAAACATCAAAAAATCCTGACAAAAGCTGTAACAAATTTCTCAGTACGCTTGCATTGATGCCCGGTTTTATTTTATGCTTTCCCGAACTGGTGAGACGCCAGTGAAACGAGCTTAAGGTATGGACGCGGCTGCGGGGGCTACCAAACACCCCACAACCGCTAACCTGCCGTTCTGGGCAAGCAGAAGGCTGGCTGAGTTGATTTTAAGTCATCGAATGCCTTGCTAATGCAAAAACAAGTGGTTGGCTAACCACGCCTTAAGCTTTTCTTCTCTACAAATACCCATTAGCAAGGTAATACCATCATGACGACAGAGTTCAACGAACTGCTGACAGACCATCCTGCCGATCGATCGCAGATCTGGCTCATTGGCACCAGCGATCAGGTGATGCATTTGATCAACGAATGCTACGTGAAAGGATTGACGGACGATCGCGCCAAGTTCACCCCTATCATTCCCCTACCCTTTGGCAACGGTAAGTACATGACGATATTGGTGCGATAAGGAGGTTCCCTAATAAGCGTCTAGCTTGATTCCCCGAATCGAGTGATCGAGCAGTCGAATCGGGTGCATCACCGGAACCGATTTGTTCTGGCGCTCCAAATGCTTCAGGATTTGCAGCGAACAGCCTGGATTAGAAGAAGCAATCAGCACTGCTCCCGTATTCAACAGATTATTCACCTTTTGCTGTCCCAACTCTTCTGCCACTTCAGGTTGCAGCATGTTGTAAACTCCCGCACTGCCGCAGCAAAGCGCCGCATCGGTCGGTTCTCGCAGCACCACCCCCGGAATTTGCTGCAAAAGCTGGCGAGGTTGCAGACTAATTTTCTGACCATGCAGCAGATGGCAGGCATCCTGATAGACCACCGTTAGGGGCTGATCTTGCAGCGGATGCAGCGGCGCGACTAAACCGATCGCCCCCAAAAATTCCTGAATGTCTTTGACCTTGAGCGCAAATTCTTTGGCCTTGTCGCAGTAGTCTGGGTCGTCCTGAAGGATGTGACCATATTCCTTTAAGGTATGCCCACAGCCCGCCGCATTAATGACGATCGCATCCACCTCAGTATCTGCAAAAGCATCGATCATCTGCCGAGCCAGCGCCTGAGCCTGATCTGCCTGTCCCTGATGCTGAGGCAAAGCCGCACAGCAGCCCTGCGACTTGGGAATCACCACCTCGCAGCCATTGGCGCTCAGAACCCGCGCCGTAGCCTCATTCACTTCGCTAAAAAACAGCCGCTGCACGCAGCCCAAGATCATGCCAACCCGGTAGCGCTGTTTGCCCTGTGCCGGAACCACGGTAGGCAGATTGTCTTGAAACGATTTGACGGTGACTTGGGGCAAAAGCGACTCCATTGCCGCCAAGCGGGGCGACAGCCGATCGAGCAGCCCGGTTGCCCGCACCAGACGAGAGACTCCCAGCTTTTGGTACAGCCCCAAAGGAGCCAACAGCATCCGCAGCCGATCGGGATAAGGAAACAGCGAAAACAACAGATTGCGAAAGAGGCGATCGCCCAGGTTGCGCGGATGGTTACGCTCAATTTGGGGGCGTGTGGCGCTAATCAACTGGTCATACTGCACGCCAGAAGGACAGGTAGTGACACAAGCCAAACAGCCCAGACAAGAGTCAAAATGCTGCACCGATGTCGGCGAAAGCGGGGCGCGCCCTTCGTTGATGGCATCCATCAAGTAAATGCGGCCTCTGGGCGAGTCGCTTTCGGTGCCCAATACCCGATAGCTGGGGCAAGTCGAGAGACAAAACCCGCAGTGGACACAGGCATCAATCAGCTGAGGCTCAGGCGGATGCTGCGAGTCAAAACTTTTAGGAGAGGAGCTTTCGGGCGTTTCTGGAGTCAGTGATGCGGTCATGATTCAGCACTAAAAAGAAAAGGAAAAGGGCGATCGCAGCGGTTAAAGTCCGCCCACAAACCGACCCGGACTAAAGAGATTTTCTGAATCAAACTGGTGCTTGATCCGCCGCATCACATCCAGAGCATTACCAGGATATCCCCACACATCCAGCTTTTGCTTGAGGGCGATCGGCGCTTCTAGCAGCGTCAAAAAGCCGCCTTGGGCTTGGCAAACCTGCCGCAGATCGAGGATGCCTTGGGCTGTAGCTTGGCACTGCAAAGTACCTAAACCGCTGCTAGCATGCAGAGTGGCGATCGCAGGGGACGACCCCGCAGCCAATGCCGTCAACTGCACTAGCGTTTCTACCGCTTGAGCAGGCAATACTCCTATTTTGCAGAAAATTGGCGCTTCCGGGGAGCGCTGCTCCATCAGTTCTTGCCATCGCTGCCATAGAGCGGCTTCGTCTGCGTCGGTGTAGCTCAGGCCGGATAATTGCAGCACTTGACCGATTTCGAGCATCTGTGCCGCCTGTTTCTCTACGCTGATCTCAATGCCCTGAAATCGCCCGATCAACCCCATTCCTTGACCCCGATCAAGCGCCTTAACTGCCCCCGCTGAGAGCAGTTCGAGTCCCGTAGGCGTTAGGCCAGAGGCCAACAGCGTAGCGCTGGCTTGGGCGATCGCTTCGGGTTCTCCGGTCAGCACGACGGTTTGCGAAGCGGCAGGCAGGGGATAGAGCCGAAACGTAAGTTCACTGATAGCGCCCAGCGTGCCGTAAGAGCCAGTAAATAGCTTCATTAGGTCATACCCGGCAACGTTTTTGACCACGCGGCCTCCGGCTTTGGCCACCTCACCATCCGTTCGCACGAGAGAAATGCCGATGAGGAAGTCTCGCAGGCCGCCATAGCGCTGTCGCAAGCTGCCCGTATCTGCCGCTGCCACCATGCCGCCCAATGTGGCAGTGTGGGCATAGGCAGGGTCTGCGGTGAGAAATTGTCCGGCTTTGCCCAGTAAAGCCTGCAAATCGGCAAACCGCATTCCGGCTTCGGCAGTGACGGTCATATCTCCTGCGGCATGTTCAATCAGCCGATTGATGCGGGCAGTGCTGATGACGACCTGAATGCCTGCGGCTAGACCGCCCCAGTGCAGCTTGCTGCCGCTGCCACAGATCAAGACCCGCCAGCGCTGACGGTGGGCACAGGCGATCGCTTCCGCTAGCTCTGCCGCAGTTTGGGGATAAAGAATGCAGTCCGGATGTGTCTCTGGGGTGATTGCTTGGGCAATCTGAGACTGGAGGCTGCGCGGCTGTGAGTCAGGCCGCTGTGAGTCAGGTAGAGCCGTCTGAAAACAGGCAGCGTCCCAGGCACAGACGGCATCTGCACCCAGCAGGGTTTCAAAGGTTTGGGCGATCGCACTCATGAGGTTCGGAGGTTCAGCAGTTGGGGAAACGGGTTAGCCCACAGCCTTCCTCTACCCTACACCTGAAGCCGCACTTCAGGACTTACGCTACCCAAAACCTCCTGAGCGAAGTGGTTAAGACTATAGCGTTTGGATTTCGGATTTTGGAGGAGCTGAATGGAGAGAAGCGTCATCAATCCGCTGGTGGATCAAATCGGCAAAGTTTTGATCATCGCCCACCGAGAGTCCACCGATCGCCTCCAGGCAACCTTCGTCCAAGAGGGGTTTAAATGCGAGGTGCTGCGCCAACCTGACAAACCTGAGTATCAAACCTTTGCTTCTATTTATCGCTGCTTACTCAATCATCAGCAAGCCTGGAGGCAGGCGGCTCAGTCTCAACAGCCAACTCTGATTGTCGAAGCCGATTTTGTTCCGGTGGTGGGGCTAGGCAACCTGCCGCTGCCCTTTAACCCCACTCGGTCAGATGTGGGCATGGCATGGCTCTACACTTGCGCGCCTCAGCTTTATGCCGTCACGGCTGATGGATTTGCCGATGGATTCTCTGCCGCTTCAGTGGCCTATGTTTTGACCCCCCAAGGCGCGATCGCCCTGCAAGGCTTCGTCGATGACATTACCGCAAAGCAGGGTACGGGCTACTACAACTTCGATTCTGAACTGGATGGTTTTTTGCGTGCTCAAAACCTCAAGAATTACCTGCCTTGGCGCAACTATGGCGAGCATGGCGGCAAAGCCAATCCAGAACATCGTCGTTATGGCATGAGCGGTCTGCATCGTGCCGATGTTTTGTGGTGCAGGCTGGCGTTTCTACCGGGCTATGCCGAATTGCCGCATTCCTCTCTACATTTCTTCTGGGCAAGGCTGCAAGCCCGACTCAAGGGCATTGCTCGATTGGCGCTGGGCAAATATTTACGTCCCAAAATCCTGAGAAACTCTAGTCATCCGAGGCGACTCCTCAGTTGGGCGATTCAACGGCAGGTAAGAGGTGGCAAACCCGCTGCCTCAAAATAGCGCTTCGCGCTTAATGCATTATTTTTTGCAAGCCTCGCGGCGCGAGGCTTGCAAAAAATAACTAGGGAATGTTACCCACTGACTCATTGCTTCGCAGGCTCAGGACATACTCAAGGGCTGCTTCTTGCGTCTCAAAGCCACCTGAACTGGTGGCATCGGCACAGGTTTGGCTTTGTCGCCAATATTGAGCGTAGAAAGTATCGACATCCTGCCAAATTTCATAAACCCAACGAGAGCTAGTGGTGCCGCTCGCCACCCGAAACCCTCTGGTTGAAAAGACCTGGCAGGCCGTTTCAGCCAGCCGAGAGCTGCTCACAGTCGTCTCTGTGCTAGGCAAAGGAGCAGCAGTGCGGGTGGCTGGGCTAAAGGCAGCCGCGATCGCCACAGGTGCCGTAGACTCAGCGAAGCCCAACCTGACCAACGTGCCTTGCCAGTCGGCAGCCGATTCAGCCGATAAGAGCTGTACGCTTTCAGCCGTTGCCCCAGCCATCATGCCATTCTCACAACCCGCAAAGGAAGCTGTTCCGGCCTGGTAAGCAAACAGATCCTGTCTCAAGGCCAGCAGCCAAATTCGTTCGTTGGGCTGAATGTCGCTGCCCATCAACGCTCCAGAAACCCCGATCGCGCGTGACCAGCTTTGGCTACACATGGCCTGCTGCAATTGCGATCGCCAAGTGGCATTTTGATGAGCCTGACTGGGCGCAGCGGTGGTGGGTTGGGCAGCCAAAGTCAACAGCCCAATCAGCAATGCGGCAAATTTGTTTTTCATAGACGATCCTCTGTCAGCTATTTCCCTCTTGACAGAATGCCCAAGTCAGAGATTCAGCTACCAGAAACGGAAAGCCTAGACAGGTCGGGTTGAGCTTTGCGAAACCTAACGCCCGCATGGGTGACGCGATCGCTTTTCTGAGATGCCGTAGCCTGCTTCTCGAAGAGTAGGCTTTACCCATCCTAGAGTTAATTCCACCTACCCACTGATCACGCCCCGGAAGGATCACATCCAGAATCAGGCAGTAGGAACTAACGCCCGCCGCAGGGTTAGCACCTCGACCCCATCGGCTGTAACTGCGATCGTATGCTCAAACTGAGCCGACAGCTTGCGGTCTTTGGTGAGCGCTGTCCATTTGTCAGACATCACTTCTACTTCCCAAGATCCTTCGTTAATCATGGGTTCGATCGTGAATACCATGCCGGGGCGAATGCGCTTGCCTCTGCCCCGAATGCCATAGTGAGGCACTTGCGGCGCAGTGTGGAAAATGCGGCTGACTCCATGCCCCACAAAATCGCGCACCACAGAGAACCCTTGCGCCTCGGCATATTCCTGAATGGCCGCACCAATGTCGCCAATTTTGCCGCCCGGTTTGACCGCCCGGATACCGCGCCAGAGGCATTCTTCGGTCACTTCTACTAGCTTACGGGCGATCGGTGAAGGTTCGCCCACAAAGAAGGTGCGGGAGGTATCGCCGTGGTAGCCGTCTACTAAGGGCGTTACATCAATGTTGATGATGTCGCCGTCTTTGAGGATTTGCTTGGCACTGGGGATGCCGTGACAGACCACTTCATTAACGCTAGTGCAGATCGATTTGGGGAAAGGATTTTCGCCCCCCGCAGGATAGCCCAGCGGCGCACTCTTAGCACCCCGTTTCTGCGTCCATTCTTCGGCAGCATCATTGAGCGCTAGCGTGCTGACTCCCGGCTTCACCATAGGCTCCAGGTAGTCCAGCAGTTCAGCAGCGACCTGCCCTGCCTGACGCATTTTCTCAATCTCTCGGCTGGATAATAATATGATTTGCTCGCTATCCATGAATTCTGTGGGGTTCCTTTGTAGGGTTCCGATGAACTGAACCTGTACTTCCCCTAATTTAGCTTGATTTTAGGGCGGTGATAAATTCAAGTTTTATCTGGCAGCAAGCTCGGCAGCAGCGCGATCGATTCTGGGTTGGCATCGTCGAGCTTGTGGGCAGACTGGCTGACGAGATGATGCTGAAAGGCTTCGCGGGTGTAGGCAAGGGCTTGCGCCAGCGCCAAATCTTCCTGCGTTAGCAAGCCAATGACGCGATGCGGCGGTTCACGGGTGATGACCGGAAGCTGCTGGAGTCCTCGGGTTGCCATACGGGCGATCGCTTCCGTCAACAGCTCATCTGCGTGAATCGTCAAAACTTTGGTGGTACAAAGCTGCTCGATCGGCTGGCTCAGCAGCAGCGTATTCTCAGCCTCTGACTTTGCTCGTGCCAACAGCCGATTGATATCTTGCAGCGTCAGAATGCCCAGAAGCTCTTGGTCATCCCCGACCACCAGCACGCTGCGATCGCGACGTTCTAAGAGCGTTTGCACCACAGTGTCTAGCGTTAGCCCCGCAGAGAGCTGTAAAGGAGCCAGATGCATGGCCTCCGCCACGGTAACATCAGGCAACTCTAGCGGAGCGATCGCCTCGGCAGGCTGAGGCTCACGGGTATTGTCAATCACCACCTGCGGCTGGAGATGCTCCATCAGCCAGATGCTCAGCCCCACAGCCGTCATCAAGGGCAGCACAATGCGGTAGTCATGGGTTAGCTCAAACAGCAGCAAGATAGAGGTCAGCGGCGCACGCACGCTGGCTGCCAGCACTGCGGCCATGCCCACCATTGCGTAAGCGGGAGGAGAGGCAATATAGCCATGCAGCATGGGGAGAGCGATCGCCAAGACTTTTCCATACATTGCCCCCAAAGACGCACCCAAAAACAGGGCTGGGGCAAACACACCCCCCACAAAGCCGCTACCAAAGCTCAGCGCCGTCATCAGGAGCTTCATGCCCAGCAGAGCCACCACCAGAGGCAGGGGAAACTGCACATCCTGCAACATGGACTCTACCGTTTCGTAACCAACTCCCAGGATTTGGGGCAGCCACAGCGCCACAATGCCCAAACACAGCCCGCCCATGACCGGATGCAGGGGCTGGGGAATGGCGGCCAGCCAGCGAAATCCGGCTACTTCGCCTTGAAAGCAGCGCTGGGAGAGTTTGAGCGATCGCACATACAGCAGCGACACCACGCTGGCCAGCAGCCCCAACCCGACATACAGCGGCAGCTCCATGAGGCTGCGCACTTCATAGGCCGGGAGGGCAAAGGCAGGCTGAGAACCTAGCCCAATTTGGGCAATCCAGGCGGCAACCACAGCCGAGAGCAGTACCGTACTGGCAGCCGAAGCCGCAAAAGCTGTGCGAGAAACCACCTCTAGGGCAAAAAATACGCCTGCGATCGGGGCATTAAATCCTGCCGCCAATCCGGCGGCCGCTCCTGCGCTGAGCAGTAGCCGCCGCCGCTCTTGCGAAACCTGGAGCGCCTTGCCCAGCAGCAAGCTAAAATATGCGCCAATTTCGACGCTCGGCCCTTCAGGGCCTAAAGACGCACCGCTGCCCAACGAGATCGAAGCGGCCACCATTTTGGTCACGGGGTTGAGCAACATCACCTCACGGTTGCCCTGTACCACTTCCATCAGCTTAGCCAGCCCCGGCCCAAAATCCCGCATGCGCCAGCGCAGCAGCCCGATCGATAGCCCCCCAAAAAACGGAATGAGCGCTAAAGTCCAATGTCCCCAAGGCGAGAAGAAGCTCGACACTTCCCCAAACATCAGGCCATGAATCGCATGAATCAACGTCCGAAACAGCACCACACCTGCGCCAGCGCCCATCCCAATCAGGACAGCCAGCAGCAGAATCGTAGTTTCGGGCTTGGGCTTGACGCGATTGAGTAGATCACCAATGGCGGCAGATTCGGCAGAGAGAGGCGATCGCTCCGGTGGCATCGCCTCTTTGGGTTCAGAGGTCAGTTTCATTCGGCGGACGGGGCGAGAAATTTTATCTGCCTGTTCATATTGTGCGTGATGCCAAGGCAGAATTGGAGGGGGCTTTACCCATAAATTAACGGGAGAATTTAGCGCTAAGGAGCAGGACTTTCATAAAACCCACGA
Source organism: Oscillatoriophycideae cyanobacterium NC_groundwater_1537_Pr4_S-0.65um_50_18 (assembly GCA_016208305.1). Lineage (GTDB taxonomy): Bacteria > Cyanobacteriota > Cyanobacteriia > Elainellales > Elainellaceae > Drouetiella. The sequence goes on from JACQYI010000009.1 coordinate 434,565, forward strand.
TTTTGTCGAAAAACGGCTTACCCCTCTTTCCACAAAACCGCTTAGAAGCTAATTTATCCGTGAACCTGAACTATGCTGCTACTTATTTTAGTAAGCCTTCTGGCGTTTTATCTCGCCTGGAATTTGGGAGCCAATGATGTTGCCAATTCTATGGGCACTTCGGTTGGCTCAGGTGCAATCACCCTAAAACAGGCGCTCGTAATTGCAGGCATTTTGGAGCTTGCAGGAGCCTTGCTGTTTGGGCAAAAAGTTTCGACGACTCTGGCAACCCAAATTGTGAATCCGGCGCTGTTTGCACAAAATTCAGAGGATTTTGTGCTGGGTATGGTAGCCGTTGTCTTGGCTTGCGGTCTTTGGCTCAACCTGGCCACGCTGTTGGGGCTACCGGTGTCTTCGTCCCATGCGGTAGTGGGGGCGATCGCCGGATTTGGCAGTTTAGCCGCAGGGCTGGAGGCCGTGGCCTGGAAGTCAATCGGCATCATTACTCTAAGCTGGGTGGTAACGCCCGTCATCAGCGGCGCGATCGCGGCCTTGTTTTATGCCACGATTCAGCACAGCATTCTTAAGTCATCCGATGCGCGGGTGCGCTGGCAAGAGTTTGTTCCCTGGCTGAGTGGGGCTGTGCTAGGAACATTTGGCTGGCTGGTACTGCCCACCGTCGCTCAGCCGTTGCAGGGGTTTTTAGAAAATCTGTCGCTCAAGCTGCCGATCCAAACGCTGACGCTTGGTATGGGTGCGATCGCCACCTTTGGCCTGAGCTGGGTGAGTTTGCGGGGTTGGCAGGCGGAGGTGCAAGAAGAGCAAGAGGAGCAAGTCCCCATCGCAGCCCTAATTGAGCGTCAGTTGGTACGGTTCCAAATCCTCAGCGCTTGCTTTGTCGCTTTTGCCCACGGTGCGAACGATGTGGGCAATGCGATCGCCCCGTTAGCCGCTATTGTCTTTGTGCAACAGACCGGATCGGTGCCCCTCGGCAACTTCCAGACGCCGCTGTGGGTATTGCTGTTGGGGGGAGTGGGCATTGTTGCGGGGTTGGCCGTCTGGGGCAAAAAAGTAATCGCCACCGTCGGCACAGGCATTATTCCGCTTCAGCCCAGCGGCGGCTTTTGCGCCCAGATGGGAGCCGCTACGACGGTGCTCCTGGCCTCTCAGGTCGGTTTACCCGTTTCTACATCCCATGCGATCGTGGGTGGGGTAGTGGGCATTGGTCTCGTGCAGGGGTTAAAGACTCTGCGGCTGAAGATGCTCCGCGACATCGCTCTCGCCTGGATCATCACGATTCCTGCCGCCACGGGACTCGCTGCCGGAATTTTTGCGCTATTTAGAGCGATCGGGCGATCGCTGTTTTGAGAGAGCAGGTGGCCTAAATTTATGTCGTTACTGATCTTGACGAATAGCTTGACCGAATAGATTAACCATATGTGAGCATTTCTTCAAAAGCGCTCTCGCATCCACAACTTCAAATTGCGACGCTGGATTTGACTTTCTATGATGATTGCTACATTAAAGTTTGATCTAGTCAGTAAGAAATACCTAAAAAATCCTTACAGACGATATGAAATTTTGAATACCCGCCAGGTTCTTTATGCAGTCCAATAATCGTGATGTTGCTTCTGTTTAGGATATGATGCAAGCCCTTCGATATATTCAAGCGTTTACGAGTGGTTCGACCTTTAACGAGTATCTAGATGACATTCGCACTGTCAGTGCTGTTGAGCGGCAGTTTGGAGTTTTAGGAGAAGCTGCCCGTAGAATTACGATGAATTTCAGCAGGCTCATCTCGATATTGATTGGCAACGCATTATTAGCTTACGCAATATTCATTGTTCATCGTTACGATGAAGTCAAGCAATGGACTTCTGCCAGATTCCTACATCAATATATCCATCAAATTTATAGCCCACTTTTTTCAGAACACCAATCTCTTCAAACCCTAGCTTCTGATGTAATATCGTACTTTTTGGATTTGGCAACGCAATAACGCCAATGAGTTCTCGAAATCCATTTTCTTCTGCCGATTTAATCAACTCGCCATATAAAGATTTCCCGAATCCTTGTCCAATACTCTCCTGTGCCAGGTAAACAGTTGATTCCACTGTATGGTTGTATGCAGGACGGGAACGAAATGACCCATAGTAGGCATATCCAATAATTTCTTGATTTAATTCTCCAACTAACCAATCATGGTTTGCGACCTTCTCCTGGACTCGTTTCTTCATTTCTAGGAGATTGATAGTTTCCGTCTCAAAAGTTACAGTCGTATTCAAGATATACCAGTTGTAAATCTCAGTAATTCTCGCTATATCGTCGTCTTTGACCTGTCTTATATTCATTGCTCTTATCAACCATGTGAGAAAGCAGATGAGTTGAAAGTGATGAAGATATTGAATGAGTTCTTTGCTGCCTAACGATTGCGCTCACCGAACCCTGCCAATGACTTACGGAAGATCACTTTATCGACTCCATCAATGTAGAAGTCTCGAATCCTAGCTTCTTTTTCATAGCCGCTATCGTGATAAAACTTCCGGACGTATTCGAAGTCGTCTGCTCCAGAAGTTTCTACCAGCAATACTCGTTCACCACGTTCAGTTAGCATCTGCTCAATGTATCGCAACAACGCAGCCCCGCGCCCTTGCTTCTGATGTTCAGGATGAATTGCGAGCAGATAGAGATTCCAGGTTCCATGAGTCATTCGTTCTGGTACGACATAGGCAACACCTACTGGTTTACCGTCATAGTCAGTAAGCCATATCCCCGGACTGGCTATTTCGCTATTAAAGTGCTGTTCAAGCATCTGGGAAAGGTCTTTAATTTGGTCTACCTCAAAAAGTCCGGTTGCTTCTGCCAAGGCAAGTAATGCATCGGTATCCTCAGGCGTGGTGAATCGAATCATTATCAGTTCTAGTGAAGGCTTTTAGGCTGGCTTCTATTATTCAAACATCAATATTAAAATTTCCCGTCACCTCAATAAGAAATTGCTGAGACACGGGCAACGAAAAGATAACATTGCACTTACTACCCACGCTATAAATTGAACTGGCCAACGTTCCCAATCACTTGCCGTAGACAACCTCACGCATCGACCGACAACATCTCATTGGTCGGAGTGCATTGGGGTGTTATGCTGTGTTAACCAGTACCAGAAAAAAGAGAAAAATCTGTGATCAGGCTAACAAGGTTTCCTGCTGAATCGTACCCCCAGTATGAAGCATAGGCACCATCTCCACAACCTGACGAAAATGCAACGATGTTTGCTTGAGTGCGATCGCTAACTTGAACATTTGCCCAATCGTGACCCGGTGGACGAGTGGCATTATTTTCCATCTCAGCATAGAGTGGCTGATAAAAACACTCCTGGAAATAATCCCAAGCGCGCACAGAGGTACGCCCAACTGCCTCACTGCTCTGTCTGTTATCTTGAGCTAAACGGGCTGTGTTTATGTCAGTTTCTTCCTGAGGTGTAAAAGCTTTCAACTCGTATAGGACTTCTGCGGCATCTATATCCATAAAGCAGCCTAGTCCAGTATCAACGCCATAAACCTCTCCACATTTTTCAGAACCTGGAACATAGATTTTGGCAAGTTCCCATCTCATGGCTGCCGCTTCACGGAACCGAACCATTACACAGGCAATATTTGAGTACCCCGATGCTTCCGGGTACTCAATACTTAGAAACACCGGATACCGTCCGGGTTCTACAGACTTTGTAAATGGACAACGTAGGGCTTCTCGAAGCGATGGATCACAAGCAACAATACGCCCGGAGGTTAGGTTCAATTTACCAATCTCATAGGTCGAGAATGTAACTTCACTCAAACCAAAGTGGGGATAGTCTTGGTAGAAGGTAAAACCGTCGCAAAACGCTTTTGTGAAATCAGTGTGACCGTCAATCACAACCAACTCATCTACTGCTTGTAATTTTTGCTGAGGTACAGCCAGGGATGGATACCGTTTAGCATTGATGCTAACGGATTTAGCATAGCTAACCTCAGCTTCGTCATGTCGCCCTAGAGACCTGAGTGGATATTGTCGCTGCTCCCAAATATCAGGATTATCAGGGTCTAACTCGGATGCCTTATCGTAATCCTCAAGAGCACTTGTATGATTCTCCAGATGGTGCTCAAAGATACGACCTCGATTAAACCAGGCATCTGGATAATCTGGATTGATTTCAATGACTTTGGTATAACTCGCGATCGCTTCTTCATAGCGTTCTAGTATGTGCAGTATAGCTGCCCGATTAAACCAAGCCTCAAAATGCTCTGAGTCGAACTCAATGACTTTATCAAATGCAGCAATAGCTTGCTCATATTGCTCTAAATCATACAAGTCGCAACCGTGATTAAACCAATCCTGAGCATCGGTGAAATCATGATTTTGGTCAGAAACAGAGAAATTAGCCATGATGCAGGTTTCAATTGGGCAATAAACTGATGCCTTCAAATTACCCTACAAGCACACCCCTACCAAAGCCTTGTCAGCATAACGGCGGAGTTGAACCGCGCCTCCGGCTAATCGCCTTCAGGCGGTTAACGGAGGTGTCTGTTCCAACGAAGTGTTGTATCGCGCGCTTTCCTATAGGATTCCCAAGCGCTAACAGTTATTCACGCGTCGAATACAACTAATCTGCTAGATAAGTACCTACTTTGCCGAGATTATCTGGCACATTTGCGGGATAACACCCGCTTCTTAAGGAATCAAATAGAACTTTTGCGGTCTAAGTCCAGAGTTCTGGGGTGTTATCCGTCATATCTGAAAGTTAATGCTGGAGATGGGGGTGCTTATCCGTCATTTACACGGAATAACACCTCAAATGCCGGAGTTATCCATGACCCGTTAATGCTGCAACCTCGATCGCCTCACCTACCCGATCGCCCCCACATCCTAAAATACAGATGAACTTGTGTAAGAAATGGCTTGACGATCGCCCCCTCATCCGTATATTCTTGTCCGCTAAGGTTGCTTTTTCGTGTTCTGCGCCAGCAGCCTTAAGCCACCCAAAAACCTCTGGCGAGGTATGAAGTAGGGTTCAGCTACGACATACCTCTAACCTTACAGACCGATATACCCAGTCCGTAGGGCTTAAGTTAGTTTAGCTTTCTAGCTACACTCCTTGGCGCTACTTGTTCAATCGATCGTGAGTAGCCATGTTTTTGGGGTTCCTTCTCAGCTTGTATTTACTGCAAGCGAGAACTCAACGAGTGAACCCAACCAAAACAACAAGGAGAATAGACTAATGACCGGAGAATTCAATTTCTTCAACCACCCTGCGTTGCAATCGGGGGAAGAACCCAACCCAGAGAGAGAGGTGATTCGCGTGATTGTTTTTGCCTCTCGTGATGCGGTGAGAGCCACGATTCATGAATCCCATGTGCGAGGATTTCGGACGATCGACACCTGGAGTCCGCTGTTGCCCACCCCTGACCCACAAAAGGTGATGGCGATTAGCACGCACTATCGCCCGACAAACGGCTAGGCGATCGCAGAGGTGGGTTGGAATCGATCAAATCTGTATCGCCTTCAACCCGCCTCTGGAGTATAGAGCAGCCGACAACGGGCTACTTGGTCAAAACGCCATTGAGGAAAATATCCGCAATGCCTTCTGCCATCTCTAGCATGGCTTGAGGAGAAGAATTTTCTGGCATGATGGTGTCGCGGCTAAAGCCCGAAACGGCAAACATACCCAAAAACACCTGTGCCACAATCCGGGGGTTTGTCCGGCGATAGATGCCCTGATCCATTGCCGTCTGAAAGAAAGCCTCAGCGACATCCGTCATTTTGACAATGACCTCAGTTTGGATTTGAGCCTGCAAATCGGCGTGAAACTGCGCTTCCATGAAGCAAACCCGCAGCAGATCGGCATTTTGGTGTAGATTCAGCATCCGGCGACGCATCACTTGGGCGATCGCCTTATAGCTGCCCATCTCGCTGAGTTCAGTCAACAGATCAGTAAGAATCTCAACCCAGCCTTGGGTTGCCACCTCAACCAGGATGGCTTTTTTGTTCTCAAAATGACGAAATAATGTTCCTTCGGCAACTCCAGCCTCTTGAGCCAGATCCTTTGTGGTAGTACCATCGTAGCCCCGACGGGCAAACAGTTTTTGAGCGGCTTTAAGAATCCGCGCTCGGGTTTCTACTTCCGACGGAGGAGCAGGAGTACGGAACGATCGCATAGCCAAAAAGAGGTGAAGTATCTAGCGATAGTAGCGATAATGCTGAATAAATACTGCATCCCTCTGTAAAACTTTACAGGCACAGCGGAAAATAGAGTAATAATTTTTTTGACGTAACGGGTTTTGGCCTGACAGAATCCAAACCATCTGGTCGCCCCTTTATTGTTTGACAATTCCTCAGAAACATCCTCCCCATGCCCCAACCCATTCTTTATGTTGCCATTACCAATCACGGCTATGGGCACACCACCCGCACCTGTTCGGTTGTGGCAGAAATCCAAAAACAGTGTCCAGAAGCGCTGATCATTTTGGTCACAACCGCCTCCCGATCGCTGCTAGAAGCCTACATCAAAGGCGATTTCATCCACCGTCCGATCGCGTTGGATATTGGTGTGGTGCAGGGCGACAGCCTCACAATGGACAAAGCCGCCACCCTAGACAAGCTGAAGCAAATTCGCGATCGCCACAAATCGATCATTGCCGCAGAGGTCAACTTTATCCGACAAAATCGCGTCAACTTGGTGCTGGCCGACATTCCACCCCTGGCCGCGCCGATCGCCAAGGCGGCAGGCGTTCCGGGTTGGATGATGAGCAACTTTGGCTGGGACTTTATCTATCGTCCTTGGGGCGGTGAGTTTGTCGAAATGGCTGACTGGATTGGCGCTCAGTTTAGCCAGTGCGATCACCTGTTTCGGCTGCCTTTCCATGATGTTATGAGCGCTTTTCCCCAGATCACCGATGTGGGGCTGACAGGCGGCGATCCCAGCTTTGCGCTAGCTGAGCTGCGGCAGCAGTTTCACCTGACTGCCCCCATAGAACGCACTGCATTACTGACCTTTGGCGGTTTGGGTGTTGATCAGGTTCCAGTAAGCAATCTGCAACGTTTTCCAGATTGGCAGTTCATCACGTTCGATCGCCAAATTGCCGATGCGCCCAACCTGGTCAGAATTGCCGATCGCCAATATCGTCCGGTAGACTTTATGCCGCTGTGCAGTCGGGTGATCTCAAAACCGGGCTACAGCACCTTTGCCGAAGCCTGTCGGGTAGGTGTACCCGTCATTTCCATCACGCGAGATGATTTTGCCGAAGCGCCAGTGCTGATCCAGGGCATTCAGGATCACGCTGCCCATCGAATTCTCACCCCAGAAGAATTCTTTAAAAGCGACTGGAGCTTTCTAGAAGAACCCATGCAGCCGCCCCGCATCGCTGAGCCGCTGGCAAAGGACGGCAATCAGGCGATCGCTCAGGCTGTGGTCAGCTATTTAACCTAACTCGTTTTGATGCGATAGAGCGCCTCAAATTTGCCCTCAAAGATCTCTTCAAAGCTTAGCCGAGCCTGAGTTTTGGCTTTCCCGCTTTGAGGCGGCATAGAGAATGTTTTGAGCAAAACGCAGCCGTTGCCTTTTTCACTCAATGCGGCCAGACTCACAGGTCGCGTGTAGGTTTCAAAGTTCTTTTCCTGATTGATGTAAAACACGGGATCGGGATAGAGGTTGCCTAGCTCGTTCTTCAACTGTTTGCCTGACCAAAAATCTCCAAACTTTAGAGCTGACTCTACGGTCGAGGAGCGCCTTGAAACGACGATCGCACAGGATTGGTACTGATCCTGTTGCAGAATAGCTTCGATTTTATTAATCTCATTCAGTCTTTTTTTGGCTCCTGACGCAATTTTGTCAGCCGAGAAATCGATTTGTTGCAGGCTGACGGCCACACATAGAGCTAGGGCGATCGCAGGCACCAGCCGACGGACTCGAAATGTGTTCAGCCGATCGCCTATGAGGGGCAACACAATCAGGCTAATATGCACGAGCAAGAGCACCAGAAAGCCTATCATCCCAGCGGCTGGGTTTAAGTAGCGGCTTTTAGGCTGCTCATTTAGGGTGAGCGCAATTTGCCCCCAGGTCAGCAACGTGGTGAGCACCAGCAAAAAGTAGACTTTTCTAAAGTCAGGAGGTCTGCCGTTTTCTCTTAAGCTGTCGCCTGGTTCTGCTGGCTGTTGCTCGGTTTGCAATCGCTCTGCCTGAAATCGCCACAAAATGGCAAATCCCAGACAGGCAGCCGTAGCCAAGAACAAAATGATGAAAAACACAGAGTTTTCCTTGAGCAGAATTCCCGCATTTTCCCCAAAAGAAGCTTTCACGATTCCGGCATCGCCGCTGTTATAGGCACCTGTGTGCGTTGCCACCCCTACCATCCAGCCAAAGGTTCGGCCATACCGGGTGATGATGGGCAGCGTAGCCAAGACAAAAGCGGCCAGGGTGGCACCTATCGCCCAGGCTTTACTGCGCCAGCCTTGGGGCAGCAGCAGAAACAGCGCCATTGTCAGAAAGGTGACTTTGGTGGCCATGCCCAGCCCAAAGACTGCTCCTAAGCTGACGGCACGCGATCGCTCCCCTGAAGCCTGATTGTCTGAAGGCCAGTCTGCATACAAATACCGCAGCAGCACGATCACCATCAGGTAGCTTACACACACCACCAAGACATCAGGTGCAACACGGCTTAGCTCCTCTGCCAAGAAAGTCCTGATCATCAGCAGAGGAGTGATCTGGAGGAGCAAGGTCAGCGGCAAGCTACGCGTTAGCCTTAGCGCCACCCACCCCACCGCAATCAGCAAACAGGCCGTTACGAATAACAACATGGCGTTGATCAGATGCAGGTAAAGCTCAGGATGAGTCAGCACATCGGCTGTCAAGCTGCTTTTGAGCGCAGGATTAAACGGCAACTGAGCTACATAGCCGAGCCATAAGACGATCGCCCCCAATGCCTGGAGCGGCGTGCCCGGATGATCGGTATGGCGAGGGGCTTCAAGCCGCGCCAGCAATAGCGAATTCAGTAGATAGGCGTAGTCAGGGTCTTGATTAGAATTCCAGTAGTAAGGGCCGATGCAATTGCCGACTGTGAGGTAAACAATGACATAGGCGATCGGTAGAACCAAAACCCATGCAGGACTCAGCCAGGTAGGGCTAAACCATCTGTTTTTTGCCACGCTCTCCTGTCTCTCCAGTTTGCGATGTTTAACCTAAGATGTGTGACCTAAGAATCTCTTCACGGATCACAGTCTACTGCTATCGCTGACATCGTTAGAAATTTCTAGCAAATTGCCATCCGGATCGCGAATGTAAAGTGAAACGATCGCTCCCAATGCTCCTGTCCGCTGCACAATCTCTTTCCCAGGTTCACAGGTGCTTTCAATAGCTATCTGGCAGCGTTGCAGATGCTGCATCACCTGTTCTAGAGGCATTTCTGTAATGAAACACAGGTCGGCGGAGCCAGGAGTCGGCTGCTTTGCCTTGGGCAAAAACTCGTGACCCGCCTGATGAAGATTGATTTTTTGCTGCCCAAATCTCAAGGCTTTGCGGTTGTCGCCAAAGGTCACAACCTGCATTCCCAGCACCTGCTGATAGAACTCGCAAGTCTGCTGGATATTTTGTACCGTAAGAACGAGGTGGTCGAGGCGATCGAGGTGCATAGTTCAGGATGAGGAAAGAAAATGGCTGCTCAAAACTTGAATGATAAGAACTTGGAGGGTAAAGCCTTGGATGCCAGCAGGCGCACTTTAGCCAGAGTAGATCAAATCCAATCCTTTGCCGTCACCGCCGAGCAGATGCGCCAAATCGAAGGGCGGGTGTTTGCAGCAGGTATGCCCGTGGCAGCCTTGATGGAAAAAGTAGGTGGGTTGCTGGTGCAGCGACTGCTGGAACTCGATCTGTTGCAGGTAGGCGATCGCATTGGCGTTTTGGTCGGCCCCGGACACAATGGCGGCGATGCTTTAGTCATGGCGCGAGAGCTGCATTTGAGGGGATATGAAGTGTGTCGCTATCAGCCTTTCACCCACCTCAAAGACCTGACGGCAGAGCATTCTCGCTATGCAGACAGCCTGGGCATTGCCAAATGTGACCCAATTGAATCCCTGCAAACCTGTGATTTGGTCATAGACGGGCTGTTTGGCTTTGGACTGACGCGATCGCTAGAGGAGGAGATTGCCCTTGCGGTGCAGCAGGTTAACCAATGGCAGCAGCCTATTCTCAGCATTGACCTGCCTTCGGGTCTACAGACCGATACTGGAGCGGCTCTAGGCGTTGCCATTCGCGCCACGCACACCTTTTGCTTAGGGCTTTGGAAGCTGGCTTTTCTGCAAGATCAAGCGCTGGAATATCTGGGAAAAGCGGAGCTAATTGATTTTGGCTTGCCGTTTGCCGATATTGAGTCCGTTTTGGGTGCAGAACCTCAGGTGCAGCGCCTGACCTCTGCCGCCGCGATCGCCGCCCTGCCTCTACCCAGACCCGCCTCGACCCATAAGTATCAGCAGGGGCATCTGCTTTTAGTGTGCGGATCACGGCGCTATATGGGAGCCGCCCTTCTAGCCGGATCAGCTGCTCGGTCAAGCGGTGTTGGCATGCTATCGATCGCGGTGCCTCAATCTTTTCAATCGCTCCTCGTTAGCCACCTGCCGGATGCTTTGGTGCTGGGCTGCCCTGAAACCGAAAGTGGCGCGATCGCCCATTTGCCCGATGAGGTAGATTTGGCTAAATACAATGCGATCGCCTGCGGCTCTGGCCTGACGACGGCAGCAAAGGCTGTAGTCCAGCAGGTGCTAGAAAGCCCTTGCCCGCTGATTTTGGATGCAGATGGGCTAAATATTTTGGCGAGTCAAGCTGTGATGCCGCTGCAACAGCGCCAAGCGGCTACGGTGCTAACGCCCCATACGGGTGAGTTTAAGCGGCTGTTTCCGGCGCTGTCGGCTCCGTCTTCTGCATTGTCTGACGATCGCTTGCAGACGGTGCAAAAGGCCGCCGAGCAGAGTGGGGCGATCGTCTTGCTCAAAGGAGCCAGAACGGCCATTGCCCATCCGCAGGGTCGCCTTTGGCTCAATCCAGACAGTACGCCTGCGTTGGCTAGAGGCGGCAGTGGCGACGTGCTGACAGGACTCATGGGCGGACTCCTGGCGCAAGAGGCTGCAAAAAGCAATGGCTTGAAGAAGGGGGCGATCGCGTCAGTGCAAAGTGCTGCTTGGTGGCATGCTCAGGCGGCGCTGTTGGCGGCCCAAACCCGCACTGAGTTGGGAGTTGACGCAACGACTCTCAGCCAATTTCTTATTCCGGCCTTGCAAAAGATAACCGAGATCTAAGCTTGACGGCTTGAGCTGCGCTTATGGGTATTCAGGTCAATTAATTCCTATGAGCTAAAGAACTTTTTTGAGCGTATGCGGCGGAGCTACCCTCAAAAAAGTTCTGGGTTTTAATATTGTCAGGAGCCTTAGGGCAGACTCACCCCTGTGACATCGGCAACTTCCTTGGCAGCAGCCTCCTGCGATCGCACCTTAACTTCGTAGGTGAAATCATTCGCAAACTTTTGGCTGACGATAAAAGAAGGCTGGGCGAAGTTTTGAAGAATTCGATTCCAAGCCGCAATTTCGTAGACCGAATTTACAGCCAAGAAGCTCACCGTTGGAGCCACAATTGCTGTCAAAATCAAATTGCTGGTAAACCAAGCCCCCATTGATTTTCTCCCAGATGAAAGTGTCCCATCTGATTAGAAAATTTTACCAGAAATTGCCTTCAGAGGTGATGTTTTGGAGAGAATTAGGGCGATTGCAGACAAGACTAAAATATGGGCGGTGGCACAATGCCATTTTGCACCTTTAAATCAAACACAAAATCGTTAGCCAGCTTTGCTGATGCTGTGAGTGAAGACTTAGCTTGTTGTGGCGCTTCATGCTCAACAGAAGACATATCAGCAAATGAGGCGAGGGCGAGTAATCCGTTTAGGGGGGTAAGGGCGATCGCAGTTAGTAAAGCACTTCTCAGCCAAGGGTTCATGGTTCTGGTCGCGGTAGGGTTGCATACCAGAAGACTCAGCCGATCGCCTGTCAGTTCCAGAATTTACGCCCTATCGCTATGACACAAGTTCAAGCGGCAAATCCAAACGGTGCTGCATCGCAAATTTGAGGGTGATTTGACAGTTCTGATCTTAAAATTAATGTGCCGCTCTAGAAATTGGTGAAACCTGTCATGAATGAATCAATTTCAAAATTTGATTAAATCAGAATTTGATTAAATCAGAATTTGATTAAATCAGTGCGATGTTTGGGAGAGGCGGGTTTCGCTGTCAAATCCATTGCAGGATGGCGATGGGTCTGTTAAACCCGCCCATACCGTTTGCTTAATATTTCCAGGGCAGCGGCGATCGATAGGGATTTTCATGCGCATCAAGCACTTCCCAAGTACCCGGATTCACCACACCTGTCACAGGCAGGTCATAGCGCTGCTGCAAGTCTTTGATGGCGCTTTCCGTCACCGACCCAAAAACACCATCTACCGTGCCGTACCCTCGATTACCCAAACGGACATCTGCCGCTCCCAGAAACCCATTGCTCTGTAAGATTCCCTGGAGCTTACGCACAGCTTCGCCGCTATCGCCACGCCGCAAGGTGGGCAGGGTTTGATCGGTATAGGCCGTTGCCACCCAAACAGGGGCAGCCGCCGAGGGATGCGTGTTGACCCTGCTATGGGCGATCGCAGATGGAGAAAGTGCCATTCCCAACAGGCTGACTGCCAGAAAAACAGAACGGACAGATTTCAGGTGCATAGTTCAGACTCGAAAAACAACTGGATTAACCGAGCCAATGTACCCGAAGAACATATGCAAAAAATATCACTCCTGAAATTCCGGCAAAGATTTCTGCCCTGTGAATCTGACCCAGAACAAAAAATGACTTCAGCGAAATTATTTTGGTAGATCGGGGCAGACAAACTCTTCTTCCACGGCAGTCAGCGTTATTTCTCTTGTCTCGTTTGAGGGAATGAGCTTTTGCTGCAAGCGTAGCGTGGTATTGTTCAATTCTAAGATTTCTGCGGTGTAGGCAGGTCTGCCATTCTCATCCACCTTCAAGACATTGGGAACGGCTTTGTCAATTGTCCAGGGAAAGATGGCATAGGTTTCGACACAAGAGGTTTGTAGCAGGGTGCCATTGGGCAAGAAGACGTAAAGACTATTGGGTGCCGCGCTAGAAGGTTCAGTCACCCGCCAGATTTTACTAAACAGTTGAGTTAAGTCGTTACTGGGCTGCGTGCTGGGGGTAGCTGAAGCTGTGGCGGCTGGGGTAGGAGTACCAGAAGCACCCGTTGCTTGAGCAACGCTCGCAGCGCTGGATACATTACCAGATTGAGTACAGCTTATTGATCCGGCGACCCATAGGCTGAGCAAAGGCAAAAGTAGATACTGGCGTTTGAACATTTTGAGCATCTTAATGAGCGAATGGAAACAGAATTACTGTTGGTATGCATAGCACAAGATAGCATTGTCGATCGCCCTACAATTTAGTTCCCCATCCTGGTCTGTCCATTATTAACTGATGTGCTGAGGTGAATGGGTGAACGGGTAGACGGGAAACTTTTATCTACCTCACTATCCCACTATCCCACTATCCCACCATCCCACCATCCCACCATCCCTTTTAATAGCTTTTCTGCTGTTCATCCACAAAACACCACAGCCACTGCTCTCCCAGCTCAGCAGAACTGATGACGGGATGCCCTGTCTCTTCGTAGTGGCGGCGAGAATGCTGATGTTCGGAAGAGTCACAGCACAACATTTTGCCGCAGGACTGACAAATGCGGAGATGTACCCAGCGACCATTCATCTGAATGCATTCTTCACAGCGAAACACAGGATAGTTGGCTTTGGAAATCAGATTTTCTAGAGTCAGTTCGCTGAGGTGTTGGCAGGGCATAGGATATGAGGTGTTAGTTTGTAGGAATGCTTGCAGAGTGCATTCCCAAATAAACCATACTTGAAATCTTTGACGCAAGATTTTACAGGGTGCAGTCGCTTCATGGCTCAGCCTTTAGACCCTTAAATTTGCTCTGTTTAGCTATTTTGCGGAGTTTTGGATTAAAGGAGAGCCGGATAGTATGATTTTCGTGGGGCAAAGTCAACGACTATAGCTCTGTTATATCGAGTATATCGAGCGTTTTACTCAACCGAAAGTTTTATTCCATCGAGAAAAGGACACTCAATCTAATTCAGGTTTAAAGGCACATGCTTAAAGAGAATTGCCCTCAAAGAGAATCACAGTTTTAGCGCAAAATCACCTCTTGTTATCCCATATGCGTCCGCCATCATCTCCTCAACCCTCATTTCAAACATCCTCTCAACTGTGGCAAAGCTTAAACAACTCAGTTCTTTTGCGCTATCTCTTACTGTTTGGGTGTGGATGGATCACGGTAGTCTTGGTGAATTATTTTTACACCACGATCGCCTTATTTACAGCCGCAGGAATCTTCGCTGCATTGTTAAATTATCCGGTGGCTTGGCTATCGCGGTATCTGCCGAGAGGTTTGGCGATCGCCCTCAGCTTTATTGGGGCAATCGCTCTATTGGCGGGGCTAATCACGATCATTGGGTTAGAGGTGATGAATCAGGGGCAAGAGCTGTTAGCGCAGCTACAAGAAGCGCTAAAGCAGCAAAACTTTTTGCCATTCCAAGATATCCTTAACAAGCTAGATATCAGTAGAGTATTTGGGACGTTACAGACTGGTTTGGCTTCCGGTTTGAGCCTAGTGCAAAGCATTTTTTCTGGCGTCTTCACAGGCATCTTTGGAGCGGTCATCAGCTTGTACATGTTGATTGATGGCGAGAAGCTTTGGCATCTGTTTCTCAGACTTGTACCCGCCCATTCACGCGATCGCTTTGCCCAAACTTTTCGACAAAGTTTTCTGGGCTTTTTGCGCGGACAGCTCGTGCTCATGGTGTTTTTAGCCAGTGCCAGCTTTATTGTGTTTTCTCTCTTGGGCGTTAACTATTCTTTGATTCTGGCCGTGATTATTGGCATCCTTGATGCTGTGCCGGGTGTAGGTGCCACGCTCGGAGTGCTGGTCGTCACCCTGCTAGTTTTGGCTTCTCAGGGGGGTGCGATCGCCTTGAAGGTAGTGATTGCTTGTGTTTTGCTCCAACAGCTTCAGGACAATGTGGTGCATCCTAAAGTCATGGGTGATGTTTTGGAATTGAATCCCGTGATTTTATTTCTTGCCCTATTTATTGGCGAACGGGTCGCTGGACTGTTGGGCGTTTTTCTGGCCATCCCGATCGCAGGCATGATTGCTATTTGGATGCGGTCAGTCCGAGAAGAGCAGTGGGAGGCCGCCATCCCAGAGGCCACGGTTGAGCGATCGGAGCCTTCTGAAACAGGCGAAAGGGATTCTTGTCGCTAAAGTTCTTTGCTTGTCTTTGCCCTCTAGGTAAAGGCTATGATAGGTTCTCCATAGAACAGTTCTATTCCCTATATTTTCCGATTCAATGCCTAGCTCAGCCAGCGCTGCCACTCAAGAACCTTTTCTGCCAACCATGCGAGAGCTGGCACGGGCTTATC
Organism: Oscillatoriophycideae cyanobacterium NC_groundwater_1537_Pr4_S-0.65um_50_18; assembly: GCA_016208305.1. GTDB lineage: Bacteria > Cyanobacteriota > Cyanobacteriia > Elainellales > Elainellaceae > Drouetiella. The sequence goes on from JACQYI010000009.1 coordinate 450,105, forward strand.
AAGTGTTTTCTGCTTGTTCCGAGACGCATCTTCGCCAGCTTGATCTGACTCCCGCTCAGTTTGATGTCATAGCGACCTTGGGCAACACAGCGGGCATGTGTATGGGAGAACTGGGCGACAAGACGCTGATCACAAAGGGAACTTTGACCGGGGTGATCGATCGCCTCATCCGCAAGCAGCTAGTGGAACGAGAAGTCCCAGGAGATAACCGTCGTAGCGTTATTGTGCGGCTCACACCCGCAGGAGAACAGGTGTTTGAGCAAGCTTTTCCGGCTCATATCGCCCACTTAAAGCAGCGGTTTGAGCAACTTGAGCCTTCTGAATTAGAGCTGCTGAGAGTGCTGCTAGTTCGCCTCCGTCAAGCTTTTCAAGCTTAGCCGATCACTGAATCTCAATGTAACCAACAGGTTCTTGACAGGTGCAAGAATTCCATGATAATTTGATTTAATAAACGTTCTAGTTAGAACTTTACTAAATCGGAGAACTGACTTTAGCTGTGGAATTGCATGGCTGGATGCAGTCAATGCCTAAGAGCAGTCAATGCCTAAAAATTGAAGTTTTTGTTCAAGGAGTCTACTATGTCGCGATCGCTGACGCTGCAACTTGATGCCGGAACTCACTACCTCTGCACCTGCGGCGGGTCGAAAAATGCGCCTTACTGTGACGGTTCCCATAAGGCCACTCCGTTTCAGCCCTTGGCGTTAGAGCTGACGGAACCCAAAGAGGTTGAGATATCCGGCATGGTGAATGCTCAATCTCTGCCTGCCTAAAAGTTTACAAAATAGTTCTAGTTAGAATAGTTTTAATCAGGAGTAAAAGATGAAGCTCACAATCCGTGATTTGCCCCAAACTGCTCAAACTCGCCCCCTCCGTTTGGCAAAACCAACGATCGATCTAGATACGGCTCCTTACGCCATTTTGGTTTTGCGGATGAGCTTGGGGGTCTTATTTTTGGCTCATGGCTTACTCAAGCTGCTGGTGTTTACCCTACCGGGAACGGCTCAGTTTTTTGCCAGCGTTGGACTGCCGGGTTTTATGGCCTATCTGGTGGTGCCGATGGAGATTGGCGGCGGGCTGCTGCTGATTGCAGGTTTGTATACGCGCTGGGTAGCGCTGGCTCTCTTTCCCATTCTGCTGGTAGCGACGTTCACGGTGCATGGAGCCAATGGCTGGCAGTTCTCCAACAAAGGTGGGGGCTGGGAGTTTCCGGCTTTCTTTGCGATCGCAACGATCGTTCAATTTCTATTGGGAGATGGGGCTTATGCAGTTGGCTCCCTCTGGAGTCGCAGACGTTAAGCCGTTGGGTTGTGCTAGATATCTCCCTGCAAAAATCAGCCCTATGGGGGCAATAGAGCCTGGAGGCTATATGGATCGATTACCCACTCTGTTTATTTCTCATGGCGCACCCGATCTGCCTATCCGCGATAGCGAAGCCCATCGCTTTTTGCAGCAGCTAGGGCAACAGTTTTCTAAGCCCAAAGCCATTCTGGTGGTTTCAGCCCACTGGAACACCGCTGTTTCTACCGTGAGTCGGGCACTACAGCCTCGAACCATTCACGATTTTTCGGGGTTTCCGGCAGCGCTCTATCAGCTAACCTATCCTGCGCCCGGTGCACCCGATGTGGCAGATCATGTGGTGGCTTTGCTGCATCAGCATCATCTTGCGGGCACGCTTCATGCCAATCGCGGACTGGATCATGGCGCATGGACACCGCTGCTCTTAGCCTATCCTGAAGCCGATATTCCGGTGGCTCAGCTCTCGATTCAATACAATGCTGACCCAGTCCATCACCTACGCGTCGGGCAGGCTCTAGAAGCCTTGCGCCAAGAAGGGGTGCTGATTTTGGCGAGTGGCGGCGCTACCCATAACCTCCGGGCATTTGGCGCTAACGATGGGGGCAATCCGCCTATTTGGGTGAAGATGTTTGACGAATGGCTGGCGACAGCAATTGCTCAAGGCGATCGGGATGCCCTCCTCAACTACCGTCAGCTTGCGCCCTACGCTGTAGAAAATCATCCGACCGATGAGCATCTGCTGCCGCTGTTTGTGGCGCTGGGGGCAGCAGGTGAAGACTTTAAAGGAGTCCAGCTGCACAATAGCTATGTCTATGGCGTGTTTAGTATGGCGGCCTACGCATTTAGCTAAGCGTTTGGCTTAATCAGCAGAGGCAGAATACTGCTACATCTTTTACGTGAGGAACGATTTCTATGGCACTCGGTCAACTTGTGAATGGTCAATGGACAACCGCGTGGACAGAGCAAGATACAAACGGACAATTTCAGCGGATGCCGACACAGTTTCGGCACTCGATCACCGCAGATGGCGCTAGCGGATTCAAAGCAGAATCCGGACGTTATCATCTCTATGTTTCGCTGGGCTGTCCTTGGGCACACCGGACTGCCTTACTGTGGAAGCTAAAAGGATTAGAAACAGCAATAGGATTGTCGATCGTTGATCCGGTTATTAGCGAACAGGGCTGGGCTTTTTCTGACTATCCGGGGTGCATTGGCGATCGCGTCAACGCTGCACATCACCTCTGGCAGATCTACGTGCAAGCAAACCCAACTTACACCGGACGGGTGACAGTGCCTGTGCTGTGGGATAAAGTCACTCAGACGATCGTCAACAATGAGTCCCGACAGATCATTCGCATGTTCAATACTGAATTTAATGCGTTTGCGGCAAATCCTGAATTGGATTTTTATCCAGAAGTGTGGCGATCGCAGATTGAATCAACAATGGATGCCATCTATCAACCGATTAATAACGGAGTTTATCGGTCTGGTTTTGCTAAGACACAAGCAGCGTATGAAGCTGCGGTCACAGAATTATTTCAGGCACTTGATCAATGGGAATCTGTGTTGGATCAGCAGCGATACCTTTGCGGTGACTCCATTACCCTAGCAGACTGGTGCCTCTTCACAACGCTGTTTCGTTTTGATCTGGCCTATCATGGCATCTTCAAGTGCAACCTCAAGCGGTTGGTAGACTACCCCAACCTTTGGAACTATTTGCGCGATTTGTACCAACAGCCGGGGGTAAAGCAGATGTGCAACGCCGATCACGTCAAGCGACTCTACTACGCCGGACTGCCAGAAATTAACCCTAACGGGATTGTGCCCAAAGGGCCAGAGATTAACTTTGACCTGCCGCACGATCGCGATCGCAGTTTCTCATCTCAGCCAATGGTTCTTCAGGCCAGCAGTCTCCAGTCCGCTTGAAGTTTAGAGTCGATCGCTTTCCCAACTCGGCATCTCAGCATACAGATGGGCTTGTGCGACAAATGGCTTGACGATCGCCCAAGTTGCGGCCGAACAGAAGGTGCGGAGAGGCTGTCAGATTTAGACATTCCCCTCCGCTACTCTTCTATGGCTTATGCCCAACTTGATTTCGCTTTGCTCAATCTATAGCAAGCGGAAGATGAAAGGATAGCGGAAAGACTGTTCAGGCGTGCTTAAGCACTGGACGATCGCCCAAATGGATAGGCTGCAATGTACTAGGAACCACAGGCCGTTGGCTAGTCCAAAGGTCAGGAAAGACAGGGGAATCAAAAGAATGCTGTAGAGCCAAACATTGAAGTGAAAGTTAATGGCTTCTTTGGCGTTTTCTTTGACGACGGGATCTTCTGATACAAACAGAATGGCAATAGGAATGCCGATAGAAATCACCAGCGTGCTCAGGAAGATAGAGCCATGAGACAGGCTCGACAGCAGCTTCCGTTTATCAGAATCGTACAGATTTTCCATGGTGATCCCCTTATGGCTGACCGGATTTAACGTTCGAGTTAACGGGTTGAGTTAACTGGGCTTATACCTTTACATCGTACTGGGTAGGCGCAAATTCAAGCAGTAAAGTTTACCGAACCGATCGGGGCGGCAACCTACCAGAATTGAGGTTCACACGAGGGCGATCGCCTCTTGAATATCCTGCACCAGTTGATCAATCCGTTCTTGAGTCGAGTTCCAGGAGCACATAAAGCGCGCGCCACCTACCCCAATAAAGGTATAAAACAGCCACTGTTTCTCTCTCAACCGCTGAATGACGACCTCCGGCAGATTGACAAACACAGCGTTAGCTTCGCGGGGAAACATCAGCGTCACGCCCTCAATTTCCAGCAGCTTTTTCTCTAGATACGCCGCACAACGGTTGGCATGTCGCGCGTTTTTCAGCCATGCTCCTGTTTCTAGCAGCCCTAGCCAAGGAGCAGCAATGAAGCGCATCTTGGAGGCCAACTGACCCGCCTGCTTGCAGCGATAGGCAAAATCTTCGGCTAAGTCTTTGTTGAAGAACAGAATCGCCTCGCCGATCGCCATACCGTTTTTGGTGCCGCAGAAGCAGAGCACATCCACACCGCTTTTCCAGGTAACTTGGGCAGGACTCAGATCCGTTGCCGCAATGGCATTGGCAAAACGCGCCCCATCCATATGAATTTTGAGATCGTAGTGATGCGCGATATCTTGAATCGCCAATAGCTCATCGATCGAATAGATCGTACCTAACTCGGTCGGTTGTGTGATGCTAATGACTTTGGGCTTGGGATAGTGGATGTCCGTACGTTTGTTAACGATCGCAGCGATCGACTCTGGCGAAAGCTTGCCATACTCGCCTTTTCCTAGCAGCAGTTTAGACCCATTCGAGGCAAATTCGGGCGCACCGCATTCATCGGTTTCGATATGCGCCGTTTCGTGACAGATGACGCTGTGATAAGACTGACACAGCGCCGCTAGGGACAGAGAGTTGGCGGCAGTACCGTTAAAGACAAAAAACACGTCGCAATCGGTTTCAAACAGCGTTCTGAAATAGTCAGAGGCGCGCTGCGTCCACTCGTCGTTGCCGTAGGCGGGTACATCTCCTACATTGGCCTGCAACATGTAATCCAGAACTTCAGGGCAGATGCCAGAGGCATTATCGCTAGCGAATTGCTCAAGGTTTAGGGTCATAAGGATAGCGAATTTAATGCACCCAGAGGATTTTTGAAGCCAGCAGCCTTGGCCGCCTTTGCAAAAAATCCTTTTGGGCTATATTTATTCACAATCCTAACTCAAGGCACCACCTGGACAGAGGTGCCGACTTCGACGAGTTCAAACAGCTTCACCGCATCGCGATCGTACATGCGGATACAGCCGTGGGAGGCCGGGGTGCCTACAGACTCAGTATTGGGTGTGCCGTGAAAACCAATATAGTTCGTTCCATCTGTCCAAAAGCCAATCCAGCGCGTTCCTAGCGGGTTATCGGCTCCAGGGGGAATAACTTCACCCGTAAACGGATGTTGCCAAGCCGGATTGCGCATCATTTGCAGCACCTTATAGCTGCCTGTCGGCGTTTCCCAGCCTGCCCGCCCGATCGCCACAGGAAAGCTTGTGGTGAGCTGATCGCGATCGTAGACGTAAACCCGGCGATCGCTGAGTTTAATCACCAAATGCACATAGGCCAACGGCTGCGGCTGCGGCAAAAAAGCCTCAAAGCCACCCAAGGGAGGCAAGCTGGGAGCCGCCGATTGCTGCAACTGATTCAGCAGGGGGTGGATCGGCGGTAGGGGAGCGCCAGCACCGATCGCCTCAGCCGCCATAGCACGAGGAGCCATGAGCTGAAGCAACCCCAGAGGCAGCAGAACTGCAAAACTCAGAGCCATTTGCTTCATAGATATCAGATCGTGAACGTTTAGGAACCTTGCAGCCACAACCTTAGCCTATTTCGGAGGAGGCGATCGACTTCAAGAGGCTGATTTTTTCTCAAGCCCGCACCTTTCCATTCAATCAGGCTCGTTTTTGGGGAGTGTCGGACTTTCCAAAAACGGTTAGAGGTTTTACGACTCTAGCCCTGCACCCCTATAGGGCACGCAGGGTCGTCACAAGCCCAACTCACAGCATTACACCTGCGTATATTGCCCTGGTTTAACCGACTCTGGCGTAATGCCCCAAATATCCCGACAATATTCTTGAACGGCAGAGTCGGCTGAGAACTTGCCCATGCGAGCGGCACTCAAAATGGTCATGCGAATCCAGCGATCGCGATCGGCATAGATCTGACTCACCTGATCTTGACAGGCCACATAGGAGGCATAGTCTGCCAGCAGCAGATGGGCATCCCAATTCAGCATGAGATGCACCAAGGGCTGAAATAGTTCTGTATCGCCGTTGGAAAAATATCCGCCAGCAATTTGATCGATCGCCTGTTTGAGTTCCGGTTCGCGATTATAAACATCTCTGGGTTCATAGGTGGGTCGTTGCGCCAGAATGTCATTGACCGTCAGCCCAAACTGGAAGAAGTGATCCGTCCCGATCGCATCTCGAATCTCTAGATTGGAACCATCGCGGGTGCCAATCAGTAGGCCACCGTTCATCACGGTAATCATATTACCAATGCCGCAGGCTTCTGTCCCGGCAGTCGAGATGTATTCAGCTAAGTCGGTCGCCGGATAAATCTTTTGGCTGAGCTGAATGGTGAAGTTCTTGAGGAAAACCACTTTCATCCGTCCCTGCACTGTTGGATCGGCGTTAACGACTTCAGCCACGGCATGGATCAGCTTAATAATCAGCTTGGCAGTACTGTAGTCAGGAGCCGCCTTACCGCTAAAGATAAAAGTCCGCGACGGCATCTCCAGATGCGGGTTTGCCTTGATGCGGTTGTAGAGCGTAATGATGTGCAGCAGATTCAGGTGCTGACGCTTATGTTCATGAATCTCGATCGCCTGAACATCAAACAGCGAATCAACATCGATCGTTAACCCGTTTTGCTGCTGAATCTGATCGGCTAAGGCTTGCTTCATCGCCTGCTTAACTTGTCCCCAAGCGCTGCGAAATTCAGCATCATCCGCAAAGGCTTCCAGGCGACTCAGCTCCTCTGGCTGAGCTATCCAGCGATCGCCAATCTTAGAGGTAATCAGGTCAGCCAAGCGCGGATTGCTCAACGTCAAGAACCGCCGCAGCGATACGCCATTGGTCTTACTGCTGAATTTGTCAGGATACATCTCATAAAAATCTGGCACGATCAGATGCTGAAAAATAGCGGTGTGCAAAGACGAAACGCCATTAATGGCATGGCTACCCAGACAGGCCAAGTACACCATCCGCACATAGCGATCGCCCGCTTCATCAATCAGCGATAGCCGCTGCACCCGCACCTCATCTTCGGGATAGCGCGATCGCACTTCTTCTAAAAAGCGCGTGTTGAGTTCAAAAATGATTTCCAGATGGCGCGGCAGCAGAGAGCCAACGAGGTGAAGCGTATATTGCGTATAGTCAAGGGCTTCGGGCAGCAAGCTGTGATTGGTGTAGGCAAAGCAGCTCTGGGTAATGTACCAGGCTTGATCCCAGGAGAGATGATGCTCATCAATCAGCAGCCGCATCAGCTCCACGACCGCCATCAGCGGATCGGTGTCATTGAGCTGCAAGGCAAAGCGATCGGGCAAGGTTTCGATCGCGGCTCCCGTACTGAGATGCAGGCGGATAATATCTTGCAGCGAGCAGGAGACAAAAAAGAACTGCTGTTTCAGTCGCACCAGCTTGCCCTGAAACTCCATATCACTCGGATAGAGCACCTTTGAGAGGTTTTCGGCTGCTTCAGCCTTCCACAACCGCAGCAAATTGACGGTGCTAGATTTATATCCCGGAATGGGCGTGTCATAGGGAATCCCTTGAATCACCTCATCGGCAATCCAGCGAACGCGATAGCCGTTTTGGGCATCCATATAGGCTTCAGTACGACCGCCAAACTGCACCTGCACTGCCGCCTCCGGACGCTCGACTTCCCAGGGGTTGCCGTTGCGGAGCCACTCATCCGCAATTTCAATTTGCCAGCCGCTCGAAATTTCTTGATCAAAGATGCCGTACTCGTAGCGAATGCCATAGCCGATCGCCGGAATCTCTGCCGTGGCCAGTGCATCTAAATAGCACACCATCAACCGACCCAAACCACCCCGACCCAAACCCGGCTCTTCTTCTTGCTCCAGCAAATAATCTAGGTCAATGTTCAGCTCTCGCAGAGCCTGAGCCACCGAGTCAGAAATATCCAAACTCAGCAGATTGTTAGCAAGGTGCAGCCCTGGCATATACTCAGCCGAAAACTCACCCACCAACCGATCGCCCCGTTTCAGATGATCCTCTGGCGTGGTGAACTGCAAGAGGCGATCGCAGATCAGAGAAGCCAAAGCCAAATAGCAGTCTTGCGGTGTGGCTGTCTCTAACGATTTGCCTTGCAGACGCGAGAGGTTGTCGAGAAAGGCCGACTTGAGTGCCGCAACCGTAAAGGGGGCGATCGCCTCTGGTTCTGCGATCGCCTCTGGTTCTGCAACTTCAAGCTCTGCAACTTCTGTAACTTCAGGTTCTAAAAATTCTGTAACTTCAGGTTCTGCAACTTCAGGCTCTTCAACCAGCTCTAAGCGACCCACAGGCACCGTAGCTCGTCGATAGCTGACCTGTGCCTCTTCGGGCAATCCCAATTTCGTTAAAACATCGCCTTTGCCAATCCAAGCATCGGGCAAAGTCGCGTCCAATTCAGTCGCCTGGTTAAAGCAGCTTAGCGCCTCCTCTAGCCGCTCCAACTTCAGCAAAGTTTTGCCTTTGCCCACCCAAGCCTCTGAAAAATTAGGCTGAATTTCTACAGCTTTAGCCAAATAAATCATGGCTTCAGCAGGGCGATCGATGCCCAGCAGCGCCATGCCCTGGGCAAATAGCGTCTGAGCATCGGCAGGCAGCTCAACAACGGGAACTGGGGCGATCGGCTCTGAAATAGCCATTTCTATGGCTGCATCCTCTAGGGAGGTAGCCTCATCAGCCTGCTGACTGCTCAACCACTGGCTTCTTAACCATCCTAAGACCGCTCCCAGCAGCAACAGCGGCAGCAGCCACCACCCCACAGGCAACGATCGCTCTGGATCGGCATCCGGCGCTTCAGCCAGCGGATCAGCTAGAGGAGCCGCCAGCGGATCAGCGCGCACCTCACTCTTCGCATCTTTGCCAAACAGTCCGAGAGAGGGCAACTTGGGAGCAGGCTTCAGGGCAGCAGCGATCGCAGTCGCCTCCGCCGATTTGGCCGCCGTGACAATGGCCTGACCCGGTTCTGCCGTGGCGAAGTCTAAAAATGCCGTTGCCGCACTGCCCTGCTTGTAGGCGTAGCTTCGGGTCTGAGCATAGGGATACAGCGGATCATCCGGGAGGGCTTCATGCAAGACTGCAAGTTTGACAATCCGGGCTTTGTTTTGTCCTGCCAACTGGCTGGCGATCGCATAGCTGATGCCATCTTTGCCCAACTGCCGAATCACAGCCGCTGTGTCATCTGTTTCTAGCCGAATAATATTCTCAGTGGGTAAACCTGCGGTCTTAGCGGATTCATCTATGGGTTCAACTGTCGCACTCTCAGACTGAGGGGTTGCCTCAGCGATCGCCTCCGTAGCTCCTGCTAAGGGCGCTCTAGAAATGCCGTACCGACTGAGCGCTAGCCGAGTATCGCTATTTTCTGGGCGATCGATCACCCAAATTCGGCCGGATGCGCCGCCAACCTCAGACCAATCGGTAATCTTGCCCTGAAAGATTTGGGTAAATTGCTCGACCGTCAGGTTGCCCTTGAAGGGGTTTTCTTTGTCGACAATGACGGCAATTTTTTCCTGGCTAATCGGAATCTCCTTCAGTCCCTTGACTTTCTCGGCTGTCGTTAAGCTACGACCGATCGCTGCCAAGTCGATATCGCCCTCGATCAACTTCTGCAAAGCCGCCTCGGTGCCCTGTGCGTCGATCGTCACTTGAGTATCTGGAAAGGCTTGCTCAAAGCGCTGCTTCAGGGCTTGATTAAGGACGGTCATGGCGCTAGATCCGTCAATCTTCAAGGTCTTGTTGGGCGCTGCCTCTGTTGCTTCTAATGTTGCTTTTAGCGGATTGCTTTCGGTTGAGGAGGGCAGCAGTTCTACAACAGAACCTACGGCTTCTGAGGCAGTCTGCGAAATCACCGATTCAGCAGCGATCGCAGGCTGAACTTGAGCGACAGAAGCACTGATCAGGATCAGCGATAGCAGTAAAGCAGGAACGATGCGAACCTTTCTTGGAGACATAAGGCTAGGGGCAATCCGGTTGAAGAACAGATTTAGGAGGCTGGGGGGCAAGGGCATGAGGCGCGATCGGCTCATAGAAACTTTCGTAGAGCAGAACTGCGACAAAAGTCGAAACTGTGATGCAGGCGCGAAACCAGGCATGAGCCTGAGCAATGGCAGTCAGCGTTCAAACGAATATTAACCAAACTAATATCATCCAGATAAATATCGTATGGATATCGTTGCAAATGCTGAATATCGTTTCGTCAAATTCAATCAAGGCTAAGATTTGCGATGAAGCCAAAACGGATAGATCAGAGGCTGCGATCGCACAAGCAGTATCCCAGTAGGTTGGCACGAATGAGCCGACGAACAGGCTTGATGCTCAATCGCCTATAGACTTGTCGTTCAAATTGAGTATCTGCTTAGATGAGTTTTACATGACATCGTTTAAGAAAATAGTCTCAGAAATTTTGGAACTCTGAAGTAATGCGCTATACCTTGAGAGCAAAACCTTGAATGCGAAGCTTTGATTGGGCTTTGATCACGAGAGTGCTTGAAGTAGAAATTAACGCCTCGCACCTAGACTTGTCTATCTATCTTCAGAATTATTTATCAGAAATGCTTCACGCTTTGTTACCACTTCAAAGCTTTGTTAGATAAGTCACAAGTTATATCGCAGGTCAACCTTACCTAATATCTAATCTAAATGAGATGAAAGAACTCACACCCCATGAAATTCACCCCAAGAGTCCTGAAATTGATTCTCAAAAAGTAATTTTAGTGATTTTAGATGGTTTAAGATTTGACACTGCTCAATCCTCAATGGGGTATCTCGCACATCTGATCGAAACCTCTCAAGCTAGTCTATACAAGGTGCAAGCAGAACTTCCAACTTTATCGCGTCCGCTGTATGAAGTGCTCTTAACCGGGACAGCCACCTCCGTTAACGGCATTACCGCCAACGATGTCGCAAGGCTTTCGCACCAAACCAGCCTGTTTCACCTGGCTACTCAGCAAGGATTAACCACTGCTGCCGCCGCCTTTCACTGGTTTAGCGAACTCTACAATCAATTTCCATTCGATCGCTTTACCGATCGCGAACAGCATCACCTCCATCTGCCGATTCAGCATGGCAAATTTTACTGGGATGAGGCTTACCCAGATTCGCATCTGTTTGCCGATGCCGAAGCGCTGCGGCAGGGCTGTCATCCCAACTTTATGCTGGTGCATCCGATGGGCATTGATTACACCGGGCATCGGTTTGGCGGCGAGTCTGCCGAATATCGCGGACGGGCGATCGCCACCGACAGCCTTCTAGCTCAAGTTTTACCCCGCTGGATCAGTGCCGGGTATGAAATCTTGATTACCGCCGATCACGGCATGAATGCTGACGGACAACATGGCGGGATACGAGCCGATGTCCGTGAAACGCCGTTATTCTGCATCAGTTCTAGGAACAGACCCGGAACTTATCTGGAAGGAATTTCTCAACTGGCGATCGCTCCCCTCATCTGCCAACTTTTGGCGCTGCCCTACGGCAAAAACATGCGTCCTAGCAAGATTCCTGGCTGGCCTATTTCTGCTGAATCGTCGTCATCGCCGGAACAAAAGCCTCTAGATCTGGCGTTGGCTGACCCAGGACTTTTGTCCGATCGTCCCATCGCCGCAGCCACAACGCCTCTAGCGCAAAGGACTGAGCTATAAGGGCTTGAGCCTCTGCGATCGAGAGGCTCAAGCCTTTCCTTCTGTGAGAGTTTCAGGTTTTTCCACTCTACCAAGACCATTAAATGAGTGCATGAGAGCGTAAGTAGTCTATGAAATCATCATACAAAAGACCTCCACCTAAGTTGTTGAGATGATGATTGTCATAGTAAATGAGAGTGCCTGATAAGTAGTTGGAGCAGCTAGTTTGCTTTACTGGGCAAACTACTGGCAATGGGTCATATATGTAAAGGCTAGGATTGTCTTTCTGTAGTTGCAGCAGATGTCTTTGAATTGCCTTACGTTCGTTGAGTAATAAATTCCTTTTTCTACTAAGTTGACAATAGGAAGGTATTTCTCTTCTAAACCATTCTTTTGAACATAGAGAATAATCATTTTCATTTGTCTCATCACGGGCTGTAGGAAAATCAGGTACACCAGTAAAAACTATGACTGAAGCCCCTTTGCTATGAGTAACTTTTAGCAGCGCATCTAAGCCATCAAACCATTTTTGCTCCAGACCCAGATTATAGGTTTTCAAGCTAGGATTGCGCTCAGCTTCAAAGTAAGCCAGGAGGTAGTTTGACAGAATTAGAATATCTCCTTTTCTTAACTCTGTAAGGGTCGATTGAACCAAATCAACCTGCTGCTGAGCATCAACTCTTTTCCATAAGATTTCTTCTGGTTTCTCACGGATCTCTACATTTGGCGCTGGTTGACTATGGACATACAGTAAACGAATCCAAAAATCATTGTAGTAGTTAAGTTTTTGAAGCAAGCCAGCTAAATGACCTGCATGACTATCTCCCAGCACATACATCCGTTTGGTAGTTAAACCTTTTTTGTCTGTGAGAGTACAGTTTCTTATCGCATCATTTAGGTTGGGGCCTTTTCCTAACCACCAACTACAGTTACCTTGATTAAGAGCTGTTCCGCTAATTGAGCCACGTTCTTTTATGACCGTATTGGATACACTGCCTAGATAGAGTCGATTAGCCAATACATGGCTTAAAACCATTAGGCTGATAGTTGCAAAAATTGATATTCCAATTCCGTATACAATTGTCTTGTACTTTTTGCTAGTCCATTTAGCATTGCGAAAGGGTCTCTCTATATAGCTGTATGACGTGAAAGCCAATAGAATCATAACAGCAAATTGTATAGGTAAAGTCCACCAATGAATTCCTATTGTCCATCTGCTAATTACAAGCACTGTCCAATGCCAGAGATAGAGGGAGTACGAAATCAGTCCCAAGAATAAGATAGGCGGTAGGGTGAATATCTTATAAAGATTACTTTGAGGATGTAAGTAGGCAATTAGCAATGATGTTAATATCACTGAAGCGATCGTTGTCCATACAGAGAACTGGCGAGGAACAAGCAGCACAAATATCAATATTAAAATTAGCGCTGTGGGTGGGATAAATAGTCTTTTAGTTGTGTCACGAAGTAAATCTTTTCTACTATTTAGATACAAATAAACGAGACAGCCGGCACACAATTCCCATAGGCGGGCGGGCATCAAGAAGTAGGCAGCAGATTGGTTGCTGTAGTTTAGATAGATAAAGGTCGTTAGAGAAGCCACTGAAAATACAGTTAAGATTGAAATTAGGTATCGGGAACCATTCATCTTTTTCTTCCCATACCCTGAGAACCAAATTAAAAAAGGGAACAGAAAGTAGAATTGCTCCTCAATTCCCAAAGACCATGTCTGTGTAAAAGCATTGAGTTCTGCGGAAGTGGCGAAATAGTGAGTCGCAGTTTTTAGAAGATAGATATTAGAGAATCCAAAAAGGGATGCAATACCTGTATTGAGTGATATTTGAGGATCGGGATTGAATATGCAGATGAGAATACTGCTAATACAAACACAGAAGATAAGTGCAGGTAGGAGGCGTTTGACTCTTCGTGAGTAAAATCCAAGCAAGAGATCGCTCAAATTAGCGTGGGATCGAATTGTAAGCGCTCTAGTAATAACAAAGCCAGAAATAACAAAGAAGATATCTACGCCAAGATATCCACTAGGCAATAAGTCTTTATTGAAGTGGTTGATAATGACTGCAATAACAGCAAATGCTCTTAATCCATCAATCTCAGGTCGATATCCCAGTTTCTCAGAGGCAAAATGAGTTTCTTTGATTGGTTGTTCGTCACGCATTATTTTAAGTATCTTCATAAAAAATTAAGTTGCACAATTATGATGAAAGATTTGACAATGATTTTTTTAGATTTGGAACTGGCTTCGGCTCTCAACGTTATGTATGATTTTCAGGAAATTTAGATGCGTTTGTCCAAAAATCTCTGAACTATCTGCTGAGAATAGACTTCAGAATTTTTGAGCTTATTTTCTAACATCTCTAATAGCGTTGATCGGGTAGATGCTTCTTGCCAAATTCTCGTCGTGCTGGAGAAGAATCCAGAATAGTTTCAGTAAATTTTCAAAACGTTTAAGAATAGAAGAACTTTATGCTCCTTGGGAGTTTCTTGAAGAATTCTATTGACAGAAGCCTCGTTTTGTGTAGCTTTTTGAACAAGCATTCGACAATGAAAAAAGCCCTCAAAGCGTCAAACTTTAAGGGCTTTTCTTTCAACAGAAAGGGCGATCGCCCCTCATTCAATAAATAAGATTCTGACCCATCACTTTACTGTGAAGAGATAAAATGAGAGTGGCGGCCTGAATTGGGTTAAGACCAAAAGACACAATCGAGAAGCAAGTCATGGCTAATTTTCTAGCACTAGATTTTGAAACCGCCAACCGCAGCGCCAATAGCGCCTGTGCGATCGGGCTGGTGCGCGTTGAAGATAACCAGATTGTGCAGCAAAACCATTTTTTGATTCGCCCGCCGCAGCGCTGGTTTGAGTTCACCGATATTCACAACATCTGCTGGGAAGATGTGGCCGATCAGCCCGATTTTGGTGAGCTGTGGTCTACACTAGAGCCGCACCTGCAAGACATTGACTTCATTGCCGCCCACAACGCCTCATTCGATCGCCGTGTTTTGTATGCCTGTTGCGAAACCTACGGCATTCGCAAACCTTCGCTAGAGTTTCTCTGCACCGTACAGCTAGCGCGACGGGTCTGGCAAATTTACCCCACCAAGTTGCCCAATGTCTGTGCGCGCTTAGCGATTCAGCTCGATCACCATCAGGCGTTATCCGATGCCTCAGCCTGTGCCCAAATTGTCATGGCCGCCCATCAGGTGACGGGTTCTTCGATCGCCGGAATATCTTGACTTTGCAGCTCTGCCTCTGTGAATTCATCTCGAAACTGCGGATGGAAATAGTCGTAAATTTGCTGCGCCATTTTTGCCCCAATGCCCGGAACCTCAGCGATCTGCTTGGGTGACGCTTCTCGCAAATAGTCGATCGAGCGGAAATGAGCCAAAAGCTGCTTCTGGCGATGGTGCCCCAAGCCGGGAATTTCCTCTAGGCGAGAACGTTTCATGCGATCGCTTCTCTGTTGCCGATGAAAGCTGACCGCAAACCGATGCGCCTCATCCCGCAAGCGCCGTAGCAGCTGCACGCCTGGCTGCTCAGCCGTAGTGGCGATCGGCAAAGACTCACCCGGCAAAAAGATTTCCTCGCGCTGCTTGGCCAAACTCACCACCTTCACCTCCTCTAGCAGGTTCATCTCGCGCAGCGCTTCCACCACCGCCGAAAGCTGGCCTTTGCCGCCATCAATCATCACCAAGTCGGGAAAATCCTTATCGGGTTTGGGGGGTGGCACCGCCAATTTTCCGGTCTCAGCCGCTGCCTCTCGCGCATACTTGCGGAACCGCCGCCGAA
Organism: Oscillatoriophycideae cyanobacterium NC_groundwater_1537_Pr4_S-0.65um_50_18; assembly: GCA_016208305.1. Classification (GTDB taxonomy): domain Bacteria; phylum Cyanobacteriota; class Cyanobacteriia; order Elainellales; family Elainellaceae; genus Drouetiella. The sequence continues at coordinate 465,620 of JACQYI010000009.1, forward strand.
TCACCTCTGCCATACTGGCAAAGTCGTCTGAATGTCCCGATCGCACAGTCGGATCTTTAATCTTGTAATGGCGATAGTGCTGCTTGGCAGGCAACCCGTCAATGAAGACCACCTGAGAGGCAACGGCATCAGAACCCTGAATATGCGAGATATCGTAGCCTTCGATCCGGTGCGGCAGATCGGGCAAATCCAGCGCCTCTGCCAAGTCCAGCATGGCCTGATTGTTGCGATCGGCAAACCGCTGCGTCCGCGCCAGCTCATATCCTGCATTGCGCTCCACCATTTCGATCAAGTCGGCCTTACTCTGGCGCTGCGGCACAAATACATTCACCTTACGTCCGCGCCGCTCAGACAGAAACTCCGCCAGCATATCGCCCTCAGGTAGTTCGTGCTGCGTGTGAATCTCTGAAGGAATTTCTACCGATTCCACCGTAGAATAATGCTCTTCTAGCACCCGCTGCAAAATGGCTCCTGGCGTACCCGATTGGGCATCGGCCACAAATCCCAGCCGCCCCACCAGCCGCCCCGCACGAATCTGGAAAAGCTGAATGCAGGCATGCTGATCGTCAGCCATGAGGGCGATCGCATCGCGCGAAACGGTGTCATCTGGCAGCGCTACCTTCTGCTCGGCTCCAAGGGATTGCAAACCGCGAATTTGATCCCGCAGTCGTGCCGCATATTCAAAGTTCAGCTCTTCAGAAGCTTTCTCCATCTGCTTCATCAGCAGGTCTTCCAGTTCCTTCGTTCGCCCCTGAAAGATCATGGCGATTTTGAGGATGATCTTGCGGTAGTCTTCAGGAGTAATAAGCTGCTGACAGACCCCAGGGCAACGGCCAATATCGTAGTTCAGGCAGGGACGATCTTTAAACAAAGGTTGGGGTCGCTGTCGTAAGGGAAACAGCCGCTTCACCAGATGCAGGGTGCTGCGCAGCACATGTACATCCACATAGGGACCATAGTAGCGATCCTTGATTTTACCCGCTCGCCGCTTGCGCGTAATGAAAATACGGGGATACTCTTCACTCCAGGTAATGCAGAGATAAGGGTATTTTTTGTCATCCTTCAGCAGCACATTGAAGTGAGGCTGATGCTGCTTAATCAGGTTGGCCTCTAGCGCCAGCGCTTCAGCCTCAGTGTCGGTAACGATAAACTCAATTTCGGCCACCTGCATCACCATTAGGGCAATGCGGGGGTTGAGTTCATGCTTGTCGCGGAAATAGGAGCGCACCCGCGATCGCAGCTTTTTGGATTTCCCAATATAGAGAATGTGATCGGTGACATCCCGCATGAAATACACCCCCGGCTCCGGCGGAATTTCTTTGAGCCGAGCTTCCAGGCGATCGGGATCTTTGACGAGGGGCTGAAGTTTGGAGGAGGCAGTCATGGGGGTTAGGCTTGGCGATTTTAGCGGGGCGATCGGCGGCTAAAGGCCAGTCGGCGGCTTAAAGCCTGGGCTTGGGTTGGCTCTAATCCAGAATCCAAAATCTAAATTCGTCTCAATCATGGGCTGCCGGGGGTTTAGTACAGCAATACCTTTAGCATACTGTTTTCGGCGTTGTTAGGGGTTTCAAAGAGGTTGGGGTACAGCCGCTCATGACTCAGAAGAATTCATGCACAAAAACTCATCCCCCTATTAAGCAATGCCAACTCACTCACAGGGACGAGCCGGAGCGATCGGGCTAAACCGCCGATAGTCTGCTAAATACTGCTCCAAAACAACAAATTTGGGGAGGTCAATGCTGTAGTAAACCCAGCGTCCTTCCTGACGAGAGCGCAGCAGTTCTGCTTCCTTCAGCACCTTGAGGTGAAACGACAGCTTAGATTGCGATATTCCCAGCGCTTCCGACAAGTCACAGACACAAAGCTCTTGGTTGCGCAACAAATCTAAGATCTGCAATCTCAGCGGTTCAGACAGCGCATGAAAGCAAGCCGCAATCACAGGAGACACCGCTGAGGAAGGGGTGGAGGGAGATCCAGAGGTCAGCTTTGCCATCAAGTTTTCTTTAATTAACTTTTGTTGAATTGTTCTCTGATTTTAGAAGTCAATTTCAGAAGATGTCGATAAGTACATCCAGCTTATTTTGAGTGCTTACAGCCTTATTATTTTAACGCAGCCTTTCATTCAGCCTTTCGACTCAGAGGATAGACAGGGCGAACCTTAAGACCCGACTCAGCTCTAACCCGATACAAAACTTGACCTCTGTTAGCCAGTTTCTCATCTTCGGAGTGGTGCCAATTCGCCTTAAGATAAGAAAATTAAATCTTTCTATTGCTTCTCATCCGCTACGTCCGTCCAGGGAGGAATCATGACCAATCGCCCTATTGTTCTTGGCATCGTTGGTGACAGCGCTGCTGGCAAAACCACGTTAACGAAAGGAATTGCTCAAGTCTTGGGCGAAGAAAATGTCACGGTGATCTGTACCGACGACTATCATCGGTACGATCGCCAACAGCGAGCAGAAATGGGAATTTCCGCGCTCCATCCTGACTGCAACTATCTCGACATCATTCAGCAGCACTTGGGATTGTTGCGAAGCGGACAGTCGATTTTGAAGCCGATCTACAACCACACGTCCGGCAATTTTGATCCACCCGAATATATCAAGCCTGGCAAGTTTGTCATTGTAGAAGGACTGTTGGGCTACTCAACCCGTGGCATGCGCGACAGCTATGATGTCCGGGTCTATCTGGCTCCTCCCGAAGACTTGCGTCACGCCTGGAAAATCAAGCGAGATACCCGCAAGCGGGGCTACACCGAAGCTCAGGTGATAGAACAAATCCGCAATCGCGAATCTGATTCGGATGAATATATCCGACCCCAGCGGCAGTGGGCAGATTTGGTCGTCAGCTTCTATCCGCCAAAAGATGGAACCTCTCCCCAAAACGATTTATTGCTAAACGTCAAGCTGGTGCTGCGTCCCACCATTCCCCATCCCGATCTCAGCGTCCTCAATCCCAACATGGATGAGAACGGAGCCGTGCGGCTGGTGCTCGATCGCGATATGGGCAAACCCGTCGATGTTTTAGAAATTGATGGCCATGCTACCGCAGAGCAGGTGCTTGCCGTAGAGCGAATGCTGTGTAATGAAGTTCCCTATTTGGGGCAGTTTTGCAGCCTTGAGGGCGATCCGAATATTGGCAAAATTGTGGGGACAACAGGCGAAACGCTGCAAAGCTATCCTCTGGCGCTGACCCAGCTTTTCATCACCTACCACATGCTGAAAGCCGCAAACGTTCAGGCTTAGTGGCGCTATAGCCTCTGAGAGATTGTAGAGCTACGTTACTTTTAGGGCATTTTTGTGGGTGAGCGTAGCGCGCCTACAAAAATGTCAGCCATTCTCAGTATGAAAATTCAACGGGCACTGGGTGGGATGTATAGCGCTAACCCATCCATTCGGCAACTCGCTCACGCTTCAACCTTCCAATCCTCAACCTGCAACCCATCCACCCGTCCAAACTCTCGTGTGTTGTGAGTAACCAGGGTGAGATTATTTGCCAGAGCGATCGCGGCAATGAGCAAATCACAGGCACCGATCGGAGTTCCTGCACGAGCAAGGCGTGCCCGAATTTGACCACAAACAGTCGCAGCCTCATCGTTAAACGGAAGTGACGCAAAGCTTACCAAAAACTCCTGCTGCCGTTCCAACGTTCGAGTTGGGTTATTGCTCCGCATGGCACCATAGAATAGCTCAGCTTTGACAATCGAACATACAGCCATCTCTTCAAGGGAGATAGAATGCAAGCGATCGCGCACTGGAGTCGAACGACCATTTAAATACATTACACAAACATTCGTGTCGAGCAAGTAACGCATTCTTTAGTCAAACGCTCCGGCAAGGTCATCATCAAGGCTCTCTGAAATTCCACAATCATCGAGAACAATGGGGTCATCGGCACAGACACCATAGAACTGCTCTAGCGATCGCCCAGTAACCGTTGACGATGAAACAAACTGATAAATAACCATCACTTCCACATCTCGTTCTATTATTCCGACAGGAATATCGAGATGGAGAATGCCATCTTGACCAACTCGCTGACGTACCTTAATACTTTCCATCGTCGCCACCTTCGTACTTACAAACTAATATCCTCACCCAATTCTTGCAAAATTCCCTGCAATTCGGCTATGGCCGCTTCCAGTTCACCGATCGCTTCCTGAGCAAGGATGGCAGGTTCAGGTAACACACCGTTCTCCTGTTCGCGTTCATCCTTCAGCCAGGAGATATCTAGATTGTCGCCTCGTTCTATAATTCAGCCACGAGAAAACCGCTTAAAGCGTCCTTTCTCCCGCGCCTTCGCTTGTGCAGTAGCGCAGCTCTAACACTTGTGGCTGTGGCTAGAGACAAGGCGATCGCCCAAAAGCCTCAGTTCACGGACGTTGCAGGGTAGTCAATCGCTCAATGATTTCAGTTCGCTCTTGTAGCAGCGTCGTAATTTCTTGCCTCGCCTGAAGGAGTTGCGTCGCCAAAGACGATAGCAAATATTCAGCAAAGCGCTGGGCGACCTGAGGCGAGTCGGCCTGCATTTGCTGCATGGCCTCGATCGAGAGGCGATGCAGGGTGCTCGATCGCTGTGCCAGAGCAGTCTGAAGATAATTTGCCCGACTGTAAAACTCCCATCCCCCAATCCAGTCTCCTGCGTCAAAGATCTGGGGAGGTTGCCGCTGTTCTGGTTGATCTGGGGCGATCGCTGCCAGTTCCACCTGCCCCACCTCCAGAAAATAAAGGGCTTCAGGTCGATCGCCTTGGCAAAACAAAGGCTCTCCTGGTAAGAGCTGCATTTCCTCTAAATAGCCCATGAAGCATTCCAGCGGGTCAGATTGAGGAAAGATCTGCATCAGGTGAACTGCCAGGGGCAAAGCCCGACTGCGACGGGTGAGGCGCTGTAAGTCCATTTCCAAAGACGTCGTGCGCTTTGAAGGCAGTCTTGGCTGAAAGTCGCCTTGGGCAAACATCTGAGTAAATTCATCCGTGTCATAAGACACATACCAATGACGCATATAAATTTGTTTCGGAATCATCAATAGCTCAACGGTCTGCTCTGCTACGACCTGAACCGAAGCGATCGCCCCTCGAATCACCTCAACATCCCCAATTTGTACCCAGGGCAGTGCTGCTTGTCGCTCAGTTACGTTCATCAATCCTGCCTGAAGAGGAATATAGACAAACCCAGAGAGCACGCCGCGCTCTATCAGCACCTCACCCGCTTTCACGGTGATCAGCCGAGTTTCTGCAAAAGCCACCTCCAGATCGATCGGATCAACCTTCTGGCCTGTCTTCACGACGTGATCTAAAAGATGCAGCTTTTCGGTGATGCCCCAGGGGGGCTGAGTTCCTCCTAAGTAGCGCTCTACCTGCTTCAGATCTACATTTTGTAGAGAGGTCACGGCTTTGATCCGGGGCGTCAATTCTGGATTGAGTTGACTCAACTCCTGGCAAATCAAGTCGGCAAAGGCTGGATTATCATCCACACCCTCTACCAAAATCTGCATGTCCTGCTCTCGTTTGGTATATGTCTCACCCGGATCTAAAGCCTGTGCTGGCTCAGGCCGTCGAAAGCTAACAATCACATCTGCCTGAATATCCTGAATCACCACAGCCGCACTAAAAGCCGCCCAGCGCGTCGCTTCTGGCGTAGAAAATGTCCCCCGCGTGAAGGCAAGGCGCAAGTTTCCTTCCTGATCCAGATTGGAATTGGCCATATTTGCCTCACCTGCACTGATCGGATCTTTGCCTTCTAGCAGAAAAAGCCGATCGCGATCGCGACTCCGCAAGGCATAGATAGCATTGGCCGTCTCCTGACAAACGAACACCTCATAGCCCGCAGAAGTGGTAAAAGAGGTGCCACGCTGGCGCAGCGCATCGGCACAGCGCAAAGCCCGGACGGTATCGATCACATCCAACGTCAAAAGCTGCACTGCTGGATCAGCCGCAGTCAGCCAGGAAAAAGCAGTTTGCTCGTAGCGATCGTAATAGCGAAGCAGATCGGGATTACGCCATCGATCGGCAGCGTCCGGATCACCAGAGGAGGCAGCCACAAACTCAGCCAGCGCTGCCTTGGCCTGCTCCAGTTTCTCAGACCCACGATCGCCCTCTGCCGCACTTTGTCGCTGAGCCTGCTGTTGCGCCAGCTTTTTTTCAGCGATCGCCACCTGCTGCTGCTGATACAGATAGTGCAACTCTGTCCCCACGCAGGTCTGCATCGTCTGTTGCAGCAGAGGAAGATTGTTTAAGCAAGCGATCGGCACCTTGGTTTTGCTATGCGCCATCGACAGCGCCAACATTTCTCGCAACACCCGCTGTGGTTCTTGTATGGCTCCTTGTGCTGCCAAATTAAGCAAGCGCCAAGCCACATTTCCAGCGTTGTTCTGCCACAGCAGATCAATCCAGGGATCAAACTCCGTCGTAAACATGAGCTGAGCCGCAAACTCAGGGTGCATGGCTCGCCCAAAGGCCGAAAAATTCTTCATGCCAATGTCATGCAGGTAAGCCAGCAAAGCGCCATAGCCCAGCATAAACTCCAGCCGATTCGACGTTCTGCTGGGAATCAGCAAACCCTGAATTTGCTGAATCACCCGTGTTATCTTGCTGGCGATATCTCGACCATGCAGAATGCCGTGATCGGAAAACAGCGCTACATGCTTTAGCGGATTTTTGAGGAACGCTGGATCTCGAACGACAGCTTCTAGCTTAGACTGCTCAGTCACCTGCCCATAGTAGGTTTGCTCAATATAGGTCGTAAACGCTTCGGGCAGCTTGATGTCAGTCATCGTCATTGAAGTCTCCAGCAACGTTGAACGCAGTTGAGCGGAGGATTGGAGATTAATATAGCCTGAAAGATGGTTTGAAGCGGACACACCTGACTTGAGCCTACTTGAGAAGAATTTCGATTTCTGTTTGGGCTTGCACCAGTCGTTCGGAGAAGAGTCGATTCATAAATTCATTAAACTGACCCGCCAACAGCGGATGCTCTTGCTGCATTTTTTGAAGTGCGGCAGCCGAGAGCCGATAGAGCGTGCTGGGCTGATTGGCGATCGCTGAAACTCGGTGGAGACAGCGCGCATAAAAGTCCGTTTCTCCCACTAGCGTTCCTGCGCCCAATGTCTCAAAGTGCTGCGGCTCAGGCTGGTTTTCAACCGTCCGTTGGGTACTCACCTCTCCATATTCCACAAAGTAAAGCCCATCGGACTGTTCCGATTGCCGAAATAAATATTCCCCTGCTTCCAGGTTAATCTCTTCCAGATATTCCAGAAAGGCCGGAATTGCGTCCTGGCTTTTTTGGAAAAACACCTCCAATTGCAGCGCCAAAGGCAGCGTGCGACGGCGACGAAACTGGCTGTTTTCAAGAATCTGGCTTTCGCACCAGGCAATACCCTCATCGAGCGTAGGAAACACCTGACAGTAGGGTTCTGACAGTAGCCCCTCTCGCTGAAACTGCGCCAAAATTGCAGGCGATAAGCTGGTGAAAACTAGGGTAAGCGATCGCTGCTGTGCCAAGGGCTTGAGCTTCAAGAAGCTGAGCATAGCTGACGAATCCAGACCGCTCACCAAGCGAAAGTCCAGTACCAGAAAGCGGATGTCTGTCTCTCGATCGCCTTCTGCATGGCTTTCTGCATCACGAGCGGCATTACTCTCTGGCTCAGGCGTTGGAGCATGACCCTGAAGACACAGCTCTCGAATTTGCTTCAGCAACGTGTGAGCCGTGCCAAAAAAGATAAATCCCTGGAGCTGCAAGATTTGAATCTGGCTGCCTTCTTGACGCAGCAGGCGCTCCTGATTGGGCGATCGCCGGACTCGACTGCTGTAGCTGCTGCCCGCCAAGGCATAGCGCGCTACATTAATCTGGCTGTACTTTAGAACGAATAGGGCGATCGCCACCACCAGGCCAACGACCACCCCTTCCATAAAGCCGATTAGGGTGACAACTGCCGTAATCAGCAGCATAACGGCATAGTCAATCCGCGACAGCTTAAACCAACCGTCATACACCCAGGACACAATTAAGGGAATGCCAATGAATAACAGCGCTCCACCCGCAACAAATCGCGGAAAGTACGACAGGAGCGACAGCCCTGCCAGCAGCACAACCAGATAAAACCCAGAAACCACCACGCTTGTCAATCGGCTCTTGCCGCCGATCTGACGCGCCAAGATGGTTGCGCCGATCGTGTGACTGCCCACGATACCGCCCAGTAGACCCGAAAGGATATTGGCCACTCCGGCAGCTTTCAATTCTTGATTAAGATCGAGATCTTCTGCCATGACCAGCTCAAGACCGCTGGATACCAACAAAATGGAGAGCGCTGTAATCAGCATTAGGGCAAACATGCCCGGAAGCTGAGTCAAAATCAGCGGCCAGTTCACCTGGGTCAAGTTCAGCAGGCTGACGGGCTTCCAGAGCTGACCCGTCGGAAACGGCCCCAGCAGCCACCGCTGATCAAAAGCCGTCGCCATTGAGGTCTGGGTCAAAGACAGCACCAGGTAAAACAAGCCTGTGACGCTGACAAAGCTCAGGGGAATCAGCAAAATATGCTTGTAGCGATGGGTCAGCGCCAGCAAGGCAAACGCAAACGCAGCACCCGGTATCCATTTCAGCAAGAGCTGCGGCTGAAACAGCTGCGGCAGTTGCGCTACTGTGCCCACATCTGCCATCACTTGCAGTCCGCCTAGCGACAGCAGACAGCCCAGCCCTGCGAGAAATCCTCCTACGACCGGGTAGGGCAAAAATCGAATCAATTCACCCAACTTCAATTGCCCCACCACCAGCAGAAAAACGCCCACGAGGAGAGAGGTAAGAGCGATCGCCCCAATGATGGTCAAAATCACTTCCTCAGCCGATGCCGAACTGGGAATCTGGCGCGCCACCGCACTCAAAATCACCGCGAGGGTTGCCATTTCTTCGGCAACCGGAAAGGCAATAATTCCGGTAAACGAACTCCTCAGCGCAATCACCAATCCCACAATGGCCGAGCTGAATAGATTAATGCCAATTCCGGTTGCCACATAGGATTCCAGGCTGCCAGAAAAAACAAAGGCCGCCATAGGAATAATGTCAGTCAGGGTGGCAATCAACCCTGCGACCAAGCCTGCCGTAATCCCCGTCAAGAATTTATCTTTCTGCACCTTGCCCTGAAACCCAGATGCCATCGCATTTCCTCTCGTAAAAAAATTACTGGAGCAGTTCCCCCACTTGTCTGTAGCTGGAGGCAAGACGCTCAGCGAGCGTCTCAATTACAAATTCTTGGAAGGTGGCCGCAACTTCGGGATGGGTCTGCCGCATTTGCTGAGCGCTATCTTGCGACAGTCTGTAGAGCGTGCTGGGTTGGGTGACGATCGCCGAAGTTTGGTGGAGTGTGCGCAGATAAAAGTCCATTTCCCCTACCAGATTCCCAGCCCCGAAACTTTGGATGCGGCGAGTTTGGTCTGTTTGCAGGGCTGACGAAAGAGTTACTTCGCCTAGCTCAATCAAGTAAAGAAAGTCAGCCGAGTCGCCTTGACCAAACAAAAGCTGTCCGGATTCTAGGTTTAGCTCTTCCAGGTAGCCCATAAACCCTGAGATGTGGTCAGTATTGGAGAACAAGTTGTCAAGCTGTAAGGCCAGGGGCAGCACGCGCCGTCGCCGCTGGGGAATCTCCTCTAAAATCTTTTTTTCACACCACTCAATGCCCCGATCGAGGTCAGGAAAGTTCTGGCACAGCACCTCTTCAGCTTGTAGGACATCGCCCTGTCGTAGCTGCTGCTGCATTGTGGGCGATAGGTGGGTGAAGACTAGCGTGAGCTGCTGCCGTTGGGCAATTTGTTTGAGCTTAGTGAAGCTGAGAACGGCTGAGGAGTCTAGTCCAGTGACGGCGCGGAAGCTAAAAACTAAGAATTTTAGAGGCGGCAAGTCAGGATGGATGAGCCGTTGACGGATTTGGTTGAGCAACTTATGGGCAGTGCCAAAGAACAGGAAGCCTTGCAGCTCCAGAATATAGATCTGGTCACCTTCTGTCCGCAAAAGCCGACTTTGCTGCACCGATCGCGCCGCATGACTGGGGTAGGCCGCCCCTGAGAGACGGTGTTTAGCAACATTAACCTGACTGTAATTGATCACGAAAAGGACGATCGCGATCGCCAGACCGACACCCACACCTTCCAAAAAGCCAATGGCAGCAATGACGATCAAAATTAGGATAACGATGAAGTAATCAGTTTTGGATAGCTTGAACCAAGCGTCATACACCCATTCCACCAGAAAATCTAATCCCAGAAATAAAGCGACACCGCCAAGAACAGGTTTAGGAAAAAGAGAAATCACGGATGCCCCTGCCAAGAGAATCGCGGCAATACCGATAGCGTTCAATACGCCTACTATGCGGCTCCTAGCCCCAATTTTGGCGTAGCTCAAAGTCGAAGTCCCTAGCCCATGAAAGCCAATAATGCCTCCACCCAATCCAGCCAGCAAGTTTGCCATTCCAGTCGCTCGTAGCTCACGATTGAGATCTAGGTCTCGACCAGTCGCTAATTCAATCCCTGTAGCGTTTAGCAGTAGGCTCAAAACTGTGATGAGCAAAATCGCCATCATCTTGCCAGCTTGTGCAAAGATAGATTGCCAATTTGCCTGAAATAATGTCGAAAGCTGTAGGGGCTGCCATAAACTTCCTTCAGGGAAAGGGCCTAGCAATAGACCATAAGCTTGTGCTTCAGCAACCGAAGTTTGGGTCATGAACAGGACAAGATAAAATAGAGCGATCCCTCCTATTATCAGTCCTGGCATCAGGAGAACATGGCTATAGCGACGTAACACTATAACGAGAAGGATACCGAAGCAAGAACCGGGTATCCATTGCCAAATTACCTGCGGTTGCCATAGCTGAGGCAACTGCTCCAGACTAAGAGAGAGATTGGTCATTAACAACATCGCCCCTACCGATAGAAGCCATCCTGTGCCTGCCAAAAAGCCTCCCACTACTGGATAGGGGATAAAGCGGATGAGTTCGCCTAGCTTGAATTGACCTAAGAGAAAGCAGCCGATACCTGTCAGTAAAGTCGTCAGAGCAAGGGAAACCATGACAGTAGATAGGATTTCGCCTGGAGAGGCAACCCTCTGAGCGGCGATCGCAGCCGCCATCACTCCCATAATGGCAACAGGTGCCTCTTGTATTTGAGAGATCATGCCTGGGGAAGAACTCATAAGAGCAATGATCAAGCTCTGTGCCATTGCAGCAAACAGGGATAGTCCAATTCCTGTTGAAATGTATGGAGCCAAATCCCCTGAAAAAATTAGGGCAACAAAGGAGAGCGCATAAATTATAGTGACGACTCCTGTGATCAGCGCTGCCGTTAAGCTAGGAATTAATCGACTCGGATGAAACTCTTGCTGGAGAGAGGCAATCACAGATCGCGGATTTAACCGAGGCTTCGTGGAGTGCTGCATTTGTTTCTCCAAACAGCTAAGCTATCACCGCTTGAGCAACCGTTTTTATTTCGTGGGTGAGCGAATGATCGGGGTAGCATAGGTAGAACAAATCACTGCTGGCCAACTGCATCATCTCGTCACAGTTTGGAAACAGCCCCGCAACGGATGCGCCATAGTTGGCTTCAATTTGCTGCTGCAACGCCTCCAGATCCGTATTGGGCAAAATCCGGTTAACCACCATCAAGATCTTCGGCACCCTCAGCTTACGCGCCAGATCCACCATGACGGCTGTGCCCTGAAAGTCTTGCTTATCGGGACGCAAAATCACCACGAGAATATTGACGATCGCCACACAAAGCAGCGTTTCTTCGTTTAGTCCTGGATGGGTATCAATCAAGATATAGTCAAGGTTCAACGCCTGCACCAAATCACGGAAGCCGTTGCGCAGCAAACGCACATCGTAGCCCTCATGCAAAATTCGGGTAATGGACTCTGCTCCAGCATTAGAGGGAATCAAAAACAGGCTGCCGTTTGCCTGTTTCACCGCTTCGGGCGTCACGTCATAGGCCGCATCAGCAATGCCACAATCGCCCCACAAGTAGCTATTTAGCGTATGCTTCAGCGTGTCTTGCTCCAATCCAAACAAGACATGAATGCCGGGAGACTGAATATCTGTGTCAATGACAGCAACCCGATGACCCAAAGCGGCGATCGCCGTTGCCAGATTTGCGGTTGTGTTGGATTTGCCCGTACCGCCCCGAAACGAGTGAACCGCCACAATTTTTGCCATCTATCTCAGTCTCCAATCTCCAGATAAATAAAAATGTAGGTATTGCTTGGTGGGGGAATATGCAATGTGAGACTTTCAACCTGTTTTTTATCCCCTAGCTTCTTCTTCCCAGAAGGGAGCAAGAGTTGCTCAAAGTCTCTCTTCCGACAAGATAGTCATCCCTAAGATCATCGAGGATAGCGTTTGGGATAGCGCACAGCCGCCACTTAAAATGCTCTGTTTCTACCGTCTAAACGGTTGCTATATCTAGACCCAGATTACCAGAGAAAGTGATGTTTGCAATCGCTGATAGCCCAAGCATTTCAAAGACTTCTGCGGTGCCATGTTTTTTTGTATTAGAAAAGACAACTCCTTAGTTCAGTCTTCTCTTAAGATAAAGCAACCTTGACAAAGCCTTGGTGCTGCAATTCTTTAACCGTATCCCTGTAGCTCTTAATACCTATAGTTGATGCCTAAGGTTATTTCGATCCACTCCTACCGGGGCGGCACTGGAAAATCCAATTTCACAGCTAATTTAGCGGCAACGCTGGCGCTTCAGGGTAGTCGTGTAGCCGTCGTAGATACAGATGTGCCCTCTCCAGGCATTCACAATATCTTCAGCCTGGAGCCAGAGATTACCAATAAGACGCTCAACACTTATCTTTGGGGACAATGCGCGATCGAAGACGCCGCTTACGATGTCAGTGCTAACGTTGGATTAGTGGGAGAGGGCAAAGTTTTCTTGGTTCCCGCCAGCGTTAAGGCAGACGACATTGCAAAAATTCTCAAAGATGGCTACGACGTTAAGCGACTCAATGATGGCTTTCGCCGCTTAGTCAAGAATTTGGAATTAGACTACCTGTTTATTGATACACATCCGGGTTTATCGAAAGAAACCTTTCTATCGATCGCCCTATCCCATGTTCTAATCTTAATTCTGCGCCCCGACAAACAGGATTACCAGGGAACGGCGGTTACTGTAGATGTGGCACGTCAGCTCAAAGTACGCAAGATGCTGCTGACCATTAATAAAGTGTATAGCGGGCTAAATTTTGATATTTTGAGGCAAAAAATTGAAGAAACTTACGGTGTTCCTGTTGCCGGGATCTTTCCGCTCTCAGAAGATGTGGTGCAGCTTGCCAGCGAAGGCGTTTTCTGTACCCGGTTTCCTGAGCATCTTATAAGCCAGGAGTTCAGAAATGTGGCTGGGCAGATTATCGATTAGATAGGACTGGAGCAGGTTTGAGCAAGTTTGAGCAAGTTTGAGCAAGATAGATCCGACTGAAGTAGATTTGAAAATCAGGAGTTTGGCAGCAGCTATGGCTGATACAGGTAACTTACAATCTCTTGCCCATTCAATTACTGCGGTTGCTTCACCTTTTCGTTCCTATCTCAACGAGCTATATGATAAATATCACCCGCTAAATCAAGGGGCAGTCGCAGACTACATTCCTGAGTTGGCTCTGGCCAAGCCTGAGTGGTTCGGCATTTGCGCTGTTACCGTCGGCGGGCAGAGCTTTGAAGTGGGAGACTGCGATCAGCTTTTCACCATCCAATCTATTTCTAAGGCGTTCGTTTACGGCCTGGCGCTAGAAGATCACGGTCGAGCGTATGTCAACAGCAAAGTTAGCGTCGAGCCAACCGGAGAAGCCTTCAACTCGATCGCCCTGGATGAAAATACTAACCGCCCTTACAATCCCATGGTCAATGCGGGGGCAATTGCCACGGCTGATATGATCAAAGGCAAGAGCAGTACCGATCGCCTGAAACGAATTCTGGATATGTTTCAGCGCTACACCGGACGCGAACTGGATATTAACGTTCCTGTTTTCTTGTCCGAAAAAGCGACTGGAAACCGTAACCGGGCGATGGCCTATCTGATGCTCAATTTTGGTATGGTGAGCGAACGCATTGAGGAAACCTTAGATCTCTACTTTCAGCAATGTTCAATCTTGGTTAATGCCCGTGATTTGGGCATGATGGCGGCAACTCTAGCGAATGGCGGAGTCAACCCCATTACAAAGGAACGGGCGATCGATGAACATTATGTCCAAGATGTGATTAGCGTCATGCTCACCTGTGGGATGTATGACTATTCTGGGGAATGGACTTATCGGGTGGGCATTCCTGCTAAAAGCGGCGTGGGAGGAGGCATTACGGCAGTCGTCCCTGGCAAAATGGGCATCGGCACGTTTTCTCCCCTGCTAGATGCCAAAGGCAACAGTGTCAGAGGCATCAAGGTTTGCGAAGATCTTTCTAAAGACTTTGGACTACACCTGTTTAACGTGGCCAAAGCAGAGCGAAACTTAGAGGACTGGATTGAGAGCAACAATGTCACTGTGGATTGGTAAGGGCGATCGCCTCAGTCTATTCATCTTCAGTCTAGCTATCTTCTGAATACCGGAGACTATCGGCCTCTTCTAGGAGCTGCTTGAAGTAGTCTGTTTGGGTAATCTCAGCTACTTGACGCGCCCGCTTACTCTGGTCAATTTCAATTTGCAATTGCTGTACCTGCCTTCGCAGGGCTTCTTCTTCCTGCTTACGCTGAGTAATATCTTCGACAATTCCCTCATAGTAGAGTAACGTGCCATTGGCATCTCGCACCGATCGCGCACTTTCCGAAATCCAGATAATGCTGCGATCGCGTCGATACATCTGATGCTCAAATCCCTTCACCGTTCCCTGACTGGACATCAGGCGATAGAACTCTTCGCGATCGGCCTGTTCGACATATTCATCCACGACGTTGATCACCGTTGCCATCACTTCTTGCGGAGACTCATAGCCCAAAATCCTTGCCATTGCGGGATTGACGCTAATGTAATGTCCGTCTGGCGTAGTCTGAAAGATACCTTCTAGCGCATTCTCGAAGATGCTGCGATAGTTTTCTTCAGCGAGTCGCAGGGCATCTTCTGCCTGTTTGCGATCGGAAATATCGTAGAGTGCCGTCAGAATTGTGGTTTGTCCCTTAAACAAAAAGCGGCGAAACGACGACAACGCCCAGAAAGTTGTGCCATCCGATCGCTTCAGCCGCAGTTCACCCTGAAAATGCTGATGTTTTTCAAGCGCTGACAGCACCTTATGGCGATCGGCTGGATTGCAGTACAGGTCTAGCGCCTGCCGTCCTAGCAGGGCTTGAGACGACAAACCGAGCGTCAGTCCGGCTGTCTCATTGGCATATAGAATTTGGCTGTCTGCAAAACGAGCAATCAGAATCGTGACTGGAGTTGCTTCAGCAATCAGCCGAAACTGTTCTTCTGTTTGCCGCCTTGCCTCTTCTGCCTGAGACTGCAATTCTGACTCAATCACATCCGAATGTTCGGTTGTGGTTTCCAGCAAGATTTCCAGATCCGCTTTTTCCTGGTGGATTTCTTCCAACATCACGTCAGAATGGATCGTAGCCGTTTCCAGCAAGATTTCCAGATCCGCTTTTTCCTGGTGGATGCTTTTGAGTTTTTGATTCAGTTCTTCAATCTGGGCATTCAGCTTTTTGATCTCTAAAAACTCTTGAGCTGTCTTATCTTCCCGCATGGCTGTGGCTCGGTGTATGGCTGGCCTGATTGACAGAGCCTATTTTGGAGAATGCGCTGTAAAAATTGATCGGCTCCTAATCGACTACTGTAGATCTAGCTGTAAATTTGGCATTAATCGTTGGAAATTCTTTAACGACTTCCCCTGCCAGGGAATCTTCTTCGAGCCTTGAATCTGAATCCCCGTATTGCCCTGCTGTCGAACTTTAATCACAAATTTAGAGAACATATTGATGCCGGAACTGTTGAGAAACTCTAAGTCTTGCAGATCTAAATTAATCTTTTCAGGGGCTTGTTCCGCAACTTCACTCAAAAGCTGGGTAATGTCAGCATATTCTTCAGCCCCGCTGAGGCGAAGTGAGCCTCGAAAGTTAACGGTTTGCGTAGCAGGATCATATACAACGCTGTAATCATCAGTCTTAATTTCCATTCTTATAAAGTCTCACTTATGGTTTTGATAGAGATGAACTTATAGCAGGTGCCATACCGTCAGCAGTCGTCCTAATTTTAAAGGTCTAGCTGCACCATTGTGGTAACTGTCATAATTTCTGGATGTTGTAGATTAGCTTCAAATTTCCAGCCTACTTTTGCCATGTAGTCATTCATGATAGTCAGCAAGCCCAGCCCAGAACCGCTGCTTTCGTCTTGCACATTTTGTTCTAACTGCCGGATATACAGCTCATCTCGATCGCTCGTAATTAGCTCATGAATATAAGACTGAAATTTGGCCATTGCCTGCGCTCCCAAGCTGTTCTTTACAAAGAAAATCAGGCGATCGCTGTGCATTTCCAGCTTTATGCTGATGGGCAGGTGAGAGGTTTCATCATTGAATTTCATCGCGTTTTCCAGCAGTTCATTGGCTACATAGCTAACGGCACTTTTCACCTCTATGGTTTTATCAGCCTTGATCGTATCCTCTTCGTTGCCGGGAAAAAAGGTAGCGAGATATTCCGCCAAAAAATCAGCAGACAGGCCATTGTTGCGCCATCGCTGCTTCAGCGGCATTGAGCCAGGTGAAAAGCCAATCACAAGATATTCCTCACTGCTGGGCAGGTCTTCATTGAAGTCACCCAATATCTGAGCCTGTTCCATCTCCTCTTGCATTTGCCGCTTCTCCTCTAATAGCAACTCGTCATCCATCCTGCCTCTCCCACTTTTATTTCTGCTTCAGGATCAGCAGCGTCATGTCGTCGTAAATCTTGTGTCCGCCAATGTGATAGCGCACATCACTAATGACCGCTTCTCGGATCTCATGGGTCGATCGCTGCCAATTTTGACTCACCACTTTACAAAGCCGCTCTAGCCCATACTGCTGTCGCAGATCGTTTTCAGCTTCGGTAATGCCATCCGTATAAAGGACGACGACATCCCCCGGATTGAGCTGGATCTGAACCTGATTCACAAATTGAGCAATTTCTGGTTCTAAGCCAATTGGGAACCCAAGATCGATCGTTTCTATTTGCTCTACGATACCATTGCGTACCACAATCATTTCTTCATGCTGTCCACTCAGAGACAAACAGCCGTCTCGATAATCCAACAAGGCCAGAGTCAAGTTTTTATCAGAATCCATTCTCTGAACATTGTCATAAATGGTGCGATTGATCTGATCTAAAAATACCTGCGGGTTTCTTTCATTGGTTTGCAGCAAGGCGCGTACAGCCGTTTGCACCATAATCATCAGCACACCACTTTCTAATCCATGTCCGGTGACATCACCAATCCCGATCTTGATATGACCATCTTTTTGCAAAACATCATAGTAATCTCCCCCCACTTCATCGGCTGGTTCCATAAAGCCCGAAATCTCCAGGTTGGGAATCTGGCTCAGCTCATAATCTTTCGGCAAGATCATCTGCTGAATTTGCCGCGTCAGGGCTAGCTCCGCGCCCATGCGCAGGTTCTCAGATTGCAGCCGATGGTTGAGCAGCGTAATTTCTTGGTTGGCTTGAGCGAGCTGCCCTGTGCGTTCTTCTACTTTTTGTTCTAGCGTTCGGTAAAAGAGGGCGTTTTCTAGCGCGATCGCCGCCTGCGCCGACAAGATGCTGAGAACGGTCAACCGTTCCGGGGTAAAGGCATCTGTGGTCAGGTTGTTTTCCAAGTAAAGGATGCCTGTCAAATTTCCCTGATTCAAGATAGGCGAACAAAGAATCGATCGCGGCTGCGTTTGAATAATGTAGGGATCGGTAATAAACAGCCCTTCCAAAGCCGCATCCCTCAGCACCAAATCTTCGCGAGTTCGCTGCACATAGTTGATGATTGAAATGGGCAAATCTTGCGGCTCTAAAGGACGAGACTGGAGCAAAATCGATTCTTTTGTATCAATTCTGCCCTCTGCCTCAATCCGCCATTCATCCTGGCTCGACAACAACAGATACCCCTTTTGCGCCCCAGCATTTTCCAAAACCAGCTTGAGCAGCTTTGCCAACAGCTTATCTAAAACGATCTCACCCGAAATGGCCTGAGACGCTTTGAACACCGTATCTAAATCTAGATCAAACTCTTTGCCACTGCTGCTGCGGTTGGAGGTTGTGGTAAGGGGTTGAATGGCTCTCGGCTCAAGACTCGATCGCTCAGAAATACGCGATCGCAACTGAGGATAGCGGGCATCCAGGGCTTCGACTTTGAAGGTGGCTCCCCAGCGCAAATAGCTGTGACGCGCCTCTAGCAGATAGGCTTGGGCAAATTTCTCTCTGCCAATACTGAGGCAAAACTTTGCCGCCAGCTCATTGGCAAGCGCAACTTCATTGATATAGTCCTGCTCTTTGGCCGCTTGAATGGCGCGATCGTAGTAATCGAGCGCCTCGGCTGGTTTTCCCAAGACGCGCATCCGTTCAGCCTCTACAAGGTCATGGCGATGCTGATAGTTTTCTGGACATTTTTTGGCCCATCTTTGGGTCTGGCGCTGCCTTTTAGCAACCTGGCGCAGATACGCCTTGCGGGTGGCCTGAGGCACTGTAGAGCACAAGGCTAGACAGGCCAAAGAGTGATAGAAATTTTGGTTGGCGTAGGGCGTTGTAACAGGCGATGATTCCTGGTGAGGTTGTGCCAGTTCGGCAGCCTGCAACGAGCCGCTGTAATCTTCTATGTGATAAAGCCAGATCGCCTTGGCAATGTAGGTGTAGTACAGCGGAATCCCCAGCTTGTTCGCCATGAACAGCGGCAGCAGTTCTTCTTCATCAAATGCGGTGCCCACCAACCGCGATGGATCGATAGCTAACCCCTGCAAATTTAAAACCAGCTGATGCCAAGGCTGCATCGAGTAGACAGTCATCTCTTGCTTAAAGCGCACGAGCAAGGTGATGTACTGCTGATAGGCTTCGGCAACCTTGGCCAGGGGTTCTCCTAGGAAAAACTGGTGAAAGCAATACACCGAGGCGGCTAACCCCGCAGGTTCGAGGTTGCCCAATTCCAGACCTTCTGTGTAGGCTCCTAGCAGCTCTGGCAGCGATCGCCGCAGGGGTTCTTTCCAGTGACGAATGCAGGATTCAAATCCCAGTAGCGTAAAAGTGCGGTAGAGTCTAGCATTGAAGCGATCGATCAGCCGCAGACTGAGCTGACCAAATTCATATGCGCCTTCTGTTTCGCCCAGCCCAACCCGCAGCATCACGCCATAGGCAATGCCCTGAACGGCTGACAGGGGCGAACTGCCATACCGGATAATCATATTCACAATCCGCAATGCCAACACAGCCACAAACAAAGGCTCTACATTCACGGAGGCCATAACCACCGAACTCGTGAGTTGGATGACAGCCAGTTTGTAGGGGTCGGTCATGGGCGGCAAGGCTTCCAGCTTGGCAATGGGGCGATTGCCTATCACCCAATATCGAGTGCGAAGAAGCTCTAGCCCCACCCTAAGACGGCTAGGACGACGCGGAATTGGCTCACCCAAGCGGCCTAAAGCCGTGACGAAGATATCGAGGGCGGCCTCCATATTGTTTTGTGCCGAGTAGGCATGAATCCTGACGTGATAGGCGTTAACCCGATCGAGCAGCGTTTTGGCATGGTGCAGGATGCGCTCCACCAGGCGTTCCGTTTCCTCAAAGTCTCCGTTGAGATAGGCGGCCTCGGCAGCAGCTTCGTGCAGAGCCAGCGTTCGCTCATACTGGGTCTGCCAACTATCGGCATCCAGCAGCCCTATCCCGGTTAGAAAGTATCGCAGCGCCGTTTCATAGGCGGTCGAGTCTTTGGCTTTGATCCCGGCTGTGAGATTCAGGGCAGCCAGCTCGTCACGCTGCTCTTGCTGCGTCATCAGGCCAATGCCCATGTTGAGCTGATTGACGATATCAAAAATTTTCTCTTCTCGTTCCTCTGGCGTAATGTGAGCCAGCAGCGATCGCCCGATCGTGCGATGAATGACTTTTGTTTCCGCTTCGGGAATGAGGGAGTAGGCTGCCTGCTGCACCCGGTCATGCAGAAACTTGAAGGACACCACCCGATCTTCTACCTGCTGCTGATCGATGCCTGTGAACTTGTAGCTATCTGCCAAGGGCAAAATCAGCCCTTCCTGGACACTTTGCCAGAGATCTGCGGCGATCGCAGACTGAGACTTTTCAGAGACGATCGCCAGGGTTTTGGCATCGAACTGGTTGCCAATGCAGGCAGCCAGCTTGAGCATCTGTTGGCTATTGGGGCTGAGCTTTTGAATTTTGCCTGCCATCAGCTCAACCACGTTATCGGGAATGTGTGCCTCTCGGATTTGGTTAAGATCCCACTGCCAGCCCCCAAGCTGTCCATCAAAGTTGAGTAATCCATTCTCGTACAGAGATTTCAAAAACTCACTCATGAAGAACGGATTGCCATCTGTGATTTGCATCACCAGCTCTGACAGGGGGGCTGCCTTGGCGCGATCGCAATTAAACGTTTCGGCAATGACCTGCTGCACGGTATCGAGCGTCAGGGGCGAGAGTTCGATTTGGCTAATCGTGCCGCCCGCCTTGCGAATTTCTTCGAGCGTCACGGGCAACGGATGTACGGCACTCACCTCATTACTGCGATAGGCAGCCACCAGAAACAAATAGCGGCTGTCAGGTGCAGTCATCAATAGCTGAATCAACTTGAGCGAGGCTAAGTCTGCCCACTGCAAATCATCTAGAAAAATCACCAGAGGATGTTCGGCTTGGGTGAACACCTTGATGAAATTTTGAAAGACAAGATTAAACCGATTTTGGGTTTCTTTAGGTTCCAATTCTGGAACGGCAGATTGCTCACCAATGATCAGCTCCACCTCAGGGATGACATCAATCACAACCTGGCCATTCATTCCCAAGGCATCCAGCAATCGCAAACGCCAGCGTTCAATGCGCTCCGGGCTTTCGGTCAAGAGCTGCCGCATTAGTTCTTGAAACACCTGAATCAACGCTGAATAGGGAATGTTGCGTTGAAACTGGTCGAATTTACCTGCAATAAAGTAGCCGTTTCTTCGCGTAATCGGCTTATAAACTTCTTGCACAAGCGCTGATTTGCCAATCCCCGAATAGCCAGAAACCAGCATGAGTTCGCTACTTCCCGGAATCGATACGGCGGATCGTCTCTGTTCGCCCGCCACTCGCTCAAATCCCGCCATGAGGCTCTTAACTTCTGCTGCCCTGCCGTAGAGTTTTTGGGGAATCTGGAATCTGCCAGAAGCGTCGTTTTGCGCTAAAGCAAAAGGGGCGATCGCTCCTTGGGTTCGGAGCTGCTCTAGGCAATGTTGCAGATCAACTTTGATGCCATAAGCGCTCTGATAGCGGTCTTCTGCATTTTTAGCCAGCAGCTTCAAGACAATCTGAGAGATGATTTCAGGAATGTCAGCGTTGAGGAGATGAGGGGGTTCGGGCTGTCGCGCCAGATGGCAATGAATTAGCTCCATCGCATCCGTGACGTTAAAAGGAGGATGACCCGTCAGCACTTCATAAAAGGTCGCACCCAAAGAGTAGAAATCCGTTCGGTAGTCGAGCGATCGATTCATTCGACCCGTTTGCTCAGGCGAAAGATAGGCTAGAGTTCCTTCTAAAACGTTGGGATTGCGGAGAGTCGGATTTTCTCGCGAGAGAACGGTGGCGTTACCAAAATCGATCAGCTTGACCCGACTCAAATCATCATTCAGCACAATATTGGCTGGGTTAATGTCTTTGTGGATGATGCTGGCCGCATGCACCTGGCTCAGAACTTCAGAGATGGCGATCGCCATTTCTAAAAACTCCTGAAGCTGCAACCGTTTGGTTTGCAACAAGTGGTGCAAAGACTGGCCACCAAAATCTTCAAGGATTAAAACCAAGCCATTCTGATATGGCTCTAGCCCGTAGGCTTGCGCAATCCCTTCCAGATTCAGGCGATTGATAATCTCATATTCCAGACGATATCTGCCCAGTTCTTCTAGGCTAGGATACTCGGCCTGCATGACCTTGAGAATGGAAGATTGCCGATCGCTACGTTGCCCCCTATAAACAAGAGAGCGGCTACTTTCGTGCAGTTTCGCTATCACTTCGTAACCCGCAACCATCACCATAATGTCATGCAGTTAAAAATGTCATGCAGTTAAAACGTGTCATGCAGTTAAAACAAGAACTGTAGCCTCAGCGTTGTGCCGTAGACGGGGGGATTTTCACTAAAGTTATTGGAATTAAAAGTAGCAAAAAAGGTAGGAACAACAGCCACATGATCGCCTAACGGATAGAAATAAACGGCTTCTACATCCAATTCTGTGCCTCCATCTCCGGCTCCAGCCGCCAAAAACTGCTGCCCCGACACCACATCAAATGGAATGACGACGGCTAGAGTTCCTAGCGCCCCCTGCTGCCCCAAATCGGGAAAGGCCATACCGAATTGAAAAGCCTGTAAATTAACGCTGCCCCCTTCAATGTCAGACCTTACTGGATCAATATTCGCAATACTGTAAGAATAGCGCCCAAATAAAGCAAATTGAGGCGATAAGAGCCAATCAAAGTTGAAGACAAAACTATTTTCAATCACATCATTCAAGCTGCCCCCTGCGCCATCGTCCACCACCCCCCGCAGCGAGGTGAGCAAAAAAGGCGCGTTGATGAGGCTAGAGGAGCTAAAAGGCGGAGCATCAAGGCGATCGCGCACATAGAGCAATCGCAAATTGGTCGTAGGGCTAGGAGAATAGGTGACTTCTGCCAAGATGGAGTTTGTGCCCCCAAACAAACCGCGCCGCGTATTGGTGGGGCCATCGCCACCGCCGTAGAAGGTCAGAGCTGCATCATTTCGCGCCAGATAGCCGCCGCGCAGGGTTAGCTCTGGACTAATAAACCAATCGACGATCGCCCCAGCTTCAGAAAGTCCACTATTGGCGAGCGTGCTCTGATAAAAGTTGAGTCCGCTTGCCCCTCGAATCACGTCCGTATAGAGATTGGCATCAAAATGGCGAAAGGGCAGAATGCGCGGCCCCGCCGTAACCTGAATCTTGTCTGTCACGGCAAAGCTGTATTTCAGCTCAAGCAAGCCCACGTCATTAGCCGCTAAGGGAGGCACAGGATTGGCATCGGTGTAGGGAATACCAGAAGTGCTCGTCAATCCCGCAGAGCTAAAGACGCCGCCCGGAGGATTGCCGTTACCCATCGCTAGAATAGCCGTCAGCGCCTCTTGGCTAGTTCTCGAAAATGTAAAAATTAAGTAGGTCGAGTGACTCAAGGACACAGGCGGATTATCCGTGACGGTTCCCACCACGGGTTCTAGCTCACCTGTCTCAGGGTTTTGGGTACGCAACGCCAACCGAGCCGTAGGAACAACCCCTGCTAGGGGAATGCCCTCAGCTAAAATATCCCCGCCAGCAAACGATCGCGCCAAGTTAAAAGAGGACAGCATATTCAACCGTGCTATGGGCGAAAACTGATTCTCCTCTAGAGGCGAGAGCCGTGATTCGAGGGCATCAATCTGGCTGCGTAGGGCGGCGAGTTCTGCGCTGAAATCGGCCTGCAAGCGCTGCACCGTGGCTAGGTCTTCCTCTAATACTAAGTCGGTACTGGCTGCAACTAGGGTATTGATGCGATCGAGACAAGAACGCAGGCTGGCTGCAAACTCAAATCGAGGGATGGCATCATCTGCAAAATATGGGCGATCGGCAGCGTTGGTCATGCAGTCATAACGCTGCGCCAGTGACTCTAAGGCTTGAGCTTCCCAATCTGTTAGGGCAACATGAGACAACTGAGAAACGGGAGTAATTTGAGCGCTTGCTAAGCTTGGCAAAGAGGAGTCTTGCCCAAGTTCTGATTGCCCCGCTTGAGCAAGGTTGATTTCTAGAGGTGCATTATCACTGCCAGCTACAGGACTGCCAGCTATAGGGCTGCCAGCTACAGAGTTGCCAAATATAGGGCTGCTAACTTCGAGGCTGCTAACTTCGGGGCTGTCAGGTTCAAGATCGCTAAGCTCAAGGATGCCAAACTCAAGGTTATCAAGCTCAAGGCTATCAGGCTGAGAAGAATCAGGCTCAGACTGAGGAGGATTAAGTTCGGGACTATGAAGCTGGCTGGCTGTGGCGGCAAAGCTTGCAGCAGCCCTCATACCCATAACAACTATTAAGCAACCTAGAATAGTCCGAAGCCCTTTGGTAGACATAAACGGTACTGAAAGTGTCCTCACATTCAAGCCAGTTAGCAACCTCTCTGATTAGCTCTCCAAACGGGGTTTCACGGACAAGTTTTAGTTTGCAAGTTTGGTTTGCAAAGATACCCCAACAGGCGCGATCGCACCCGATCGTATTGAATGTTTCACAAGCAGAGCCAGCAATCTTAATCACTTTAGAGAACCGATCGCCCAATAAGCTCTTAAACGGCTTGTCATCAGATCTTCAATAAATCTTCAGCATAGAGCTACCGTACTCAGCTTTTCTTGGATTCAACTTTTGTATACCTGACGCTTGTACTATCCCCTTATGAGTAGTGATCACTCACAAGAAGTTAAGTCAACAACATAAACTTTACAGTAGAAGCTATTATTCAATGCGAGAATGCTACAAGAAAAATCTGTTAGGCCGTTTTATGGTAGATAGTCAATCGTCACCCAACAATCTTTTTCGACAATACTCCGCTCTGAGTCCCTTTAAGCAGTCTGCACAGAAGTCTGACAACTCATTTGCAACTGCAAGATCTTTGGGCACCCTCAGAGCAAGTAGCTCTCCAGTCAAATTTAGATTGCAAGGCAGCCTTGATAAACGCGATCGCGATGACTATATAAAGCTAGAAATTGCTCCTGGCGCTGCTTTCTCTTCCATTACCAACCTCATTGCCATTAAGGGGGGTGGCATCAGGGTGACGAGCTACTTGCAATTTCCCGGAGCATCTCCACAAAAAGTGAATAGTTCTACATTCGCTGCGGGAAGAAGAACACAAGTCACCAATGCCCCGTTTTCTAATACCTTTGGGGTTTCAGTGCAGCTTTTTGTTCAGGTGCGCAGCTTGAAGCCGTCGAAGGATATTTTCTACAACTCTGGCATTACCTTTAACCTTTAACTGACTCATGAAAGCTCTTAACTTAGGCAACTTTAGTTTCGTACTGGTATCTGTAATCGGCATGGGTTCAATCGCTATTTCTCCAGCGTTCGCTCAGTCCGCAACCGTTAGCAATATCTCTGAAGATGTCTTGAGTTGCATGAAGAAAAACACCAGGAGCGCTCTGGGTTGGGTTACCTATGACGGCAGCACCAACGGACAGATTAAGGTTTATGCAACGGGAGTCGGCCAAGTGGGTCAAGTTTCCTACAGTCTTGATGCCAATCAAGCAGCCTTGAATTTAACTTACGTGCGAGGGCCTGCAACCTTCTCCCAAATTCAGGGAGGACTTAGCGAAACGGCAAACAAGTGCAAAAGTGGAGAATATCAGTAGCGCGCAATCTCCAACTATACGTTCAATTCAGCCCCCTCTCAGTCCTGCATCCATCCCCCCTCCGTCCCGCATCCATCACACCAAAATGCAAAAGAGAGAGCGAATACCGCTCTCTCTTCTTGTTTCAGGTCATGTTTCAGAGATGCTTAGGGATAGTTTGATTCAGCCATGAGGGCGATCGCCCTCATCACCTTCACAGGCTCTAATCTAGGCTTTCTAGCTCACAGCACTTTTTTGGCGGCGGCGCAGGCTAGTCAGACCTGCTGCACCCATACCCAAAAGTCCCAACGTGATGGAGGGTTCAGGCACAGCCGCAGCATTGAGAGCCTTAATATTCTCTTCTCCTAAGTCAACGACAAAAACGGCATCATTGAAATCGCGATCGGAGCTTTCATTCCACAGACCAGTATTAGGATCTTGCCCCCAAGCCCCCAAAGCACCGTAGAGATCTTCAAAACCTAAGACAAGGTAGTTTTTGTAAGATGAGGCAAAAACATGCTGAAGTTGGTCAGCATTAGAGGTCGTCTTGGTGCCAAAGATGTTAGCGCTATCGCCCCGATTTTTACCGTCGGCTCTCAGCCAAAAATCAAGTTGAGTCCCTGCCGTCAAAAGACCCAAGTTGACACGATCGCCATATCCCAAAACATCATCCGAAGTATCGTTGAAGATCAGACCTGTACGATTGGTCGTGCCAGTGGCTTCGTAGGCGAGCTGATTTCTGTAGCTAGCGCCTTCATTAATAAAGTGAACCTTGACTTCGTAATCAGCCTTTAGCTTCAGTTTGGTGGGATCAAGCAGGAGTTGCCCCACATTCACCATTTCCATCCGCTCAGGCTGCACAAAGGCTTGAAACGGAGTGTCGTCAAATCCAGTTTGAGCTTTGCTGAGAATCGGTGATTGCGTCCAGGAATTGTTCCAGGAAAAAGCCGACGCAGGCGCTGCTTCCAACAGCGATCCGGTCATGGCAACGGCTGCGAGTAGACCAGTCAGGAATTTTATATTCATTGGTGGGTTGAGTGTTGATGACAGCTAAATGACAGCTAGCGGAGGGAGCAGCAAGCTCCAAACTCTAGAGTTTGGAGCTTGCCCAGATTAAGGCTGGACTAATCTGGGGTTGGACTAATCTGGGGTTGGACTAATCTGAGGCAACGATGCGCTGTTGAGAAATCCTGGCGAAAACAGATTTACCCGTAGGAATGCACGAAGATTTGGTAATCTTTACTACTTCTAACGGATTTTACTGGGAATGTCTTCGCTTGATTTACGGAGTCCTCTATTTTTAGCTGAGATTCGCCCACAGCAAGCCGCTAAACAAAAACCATGAGCCTTCTAAGGACTTTTCTCTTTCAATGAGACTCAATATTTTTACGGAATTCTAAGTTTTTAAATGATTAAATATACGCATCTCAACTTAAGGGCTTTACGAAAGCCAAGCTAAAGCTGCGAGAATTCTCTGAATTTGCATCTCGCCTTAGCGCTAGAGGGTTGGCTTCTTAAGGTCAGTCAAGTAATAGTTGGCGGTTGGGCGGATGAGTGGATGAGCGGGTGGGTGGATGGGTGAATGAGAGCTACCTGCCTGCCCGCCTACCCACCTACCCCAACACGGCCAGAGCTTAGAATCAGGATCAGCCGCTACTCATAGGCTGGCTGGAGCGGATCAAAGCTGAAGATATCGCTATAGCTGTCTTCATCAGGATTAGCTTGACGAATTTGCCCTAGATAAATTTCGCTGATGTCTTCAGGGAGAGCCGCTTCTAGCTCTTGATACGCCTCATCTAGGCGCTGCTTCACTTCTGCCGCCGTGACGATCTCACCCTCTGCTTGCAGATAGGCAGCAATGCGGGTTTCGCTCCAGTGAAAGGTCTGAGCCATTAGCACCATGAGCCTGTGCAAAGGGATGAGGCGATCGAGCGCTTGTTCGATGTAGCACCAGAGTGGCGGTGATGCCTCCGAGAGACTGTAGTGAATCGACTCTACGGGCGGCAATTCCATCCGATTGATGCAAACGGCAGTGATATTGATTAGCCAACTCTGCAAGGTAAAGGGTTTACCCTCGATCGCAGAAGTTTCATGCAGATCGAGTCCGCCCAGTTCGTAATAGATATGTCGCCAAGTGACGGCAAACAAATAGTCCGCTTGAACGGGCGATCGCACCGAATGGCGAATCAGAGAATAGACGATCGGGCTGTAGCGGCAAAAGATCGCAGTAAAGTATTTGCCTGCATCAGGATGGCGCTGAAACAAAGTCAGCATTTCTTGATCGCTGTAGTGATTCAGGGCATTGACGAGCGGATGGCTACATTCGGGAAAGCTAGGAATTTGCACGATTCTCAGTCACTTAATCACAACGGTACAGAGGGCGCAGGTCAAATGATACTCACAAGCGCCAAATTTTTCACATGTTTTCAATTAAGATTTTAGAGTGGTGATGAGAGAATATTCAGGACAGATATGGGGGCAAAGCGCGATCGACTTCAAGGTTTTTCGCTACCCGTAGCAGTCCTATGGGGGATCAGTGTAGCGGCTGCTCTGCTACTTGTCTTGCGCGTTCCAGTCATTGCCCAAGCACCGCTTCAGAGTCCAAGTTTCACGCCATCCCAAACCCCTAGCAATTTTTTTCAACGCCTTCCTCACACTGCCCTTGTAGAAGTAACGCCGTTGCCGCTGCTGCACAAAAGCCCTAAGGCGCAAAACTTCAATGCCCAGCAGTCCTGGCTGAGTCAGTATCCAGACATTATGCGGCTGATTGCCGTCCGCGCTTTTCTCAGGGGAGCCATTCATTATGCTGAAGGCACTTATCCGAATTCTTTAGGGGTAAGTCCTTATACCATTATTCTGGGTCAAGAAACCTTTGATTCTTTTGCTGACCATCCTCGAAGAATGGTGACTCTTAACTGGGGCACCCCCTATGAAGTGACCTCAGACGCAGCCGGATCTTGTCAGTTTACCTCCAACATTTGGGATGATCTGCATCGAGAATATCCAGAGGCTTGGCGATCGGATCTGAGTGCTTTTCATCCTCAAAACCAAGACATCGGCTGTCTGCTTTTATGGACAGAGATGGGAGGATATAAGGCTTTGATGGCGGGCACGTCCGTCAATGCTGAGGGCAGAGTGGCTGTGGATGTGGAGAAGTTTATGGCTTCTGTTCACACAAGCTGCAAGGTCTGGGCTTCGTTTCCCTGCGAAAATGGCGTTGGAGCCTATGATCACCCTCAGTTTGGGCATCAAAAGGCCAAGACCATTGAGGAAATATGGCGAAATTTTCAGGTGGCACTAGAGGATCAGCAGCGGCTGGTAGACTTTGTGTTTGAGTCAATCGATCGCCCTCTGCCGACCCTGGCTAGCGGACGATAGCAGATGCTAGGCTTTCTCCAAGATTCAATCAGCCCGATGTCCGCATTTACACTCAGCGGTCACTCTCAGCGTTTACTCTATGATCAACCCCTGAATTTCCGTTCATTGGCAACACAACCCAAAAAACCAGGCAACGGTATACTAAGTCTGGAGGTTGAGGCTAGAGGTAGAGTAAACTCCTCGTATCAGTACGCTCAAGACTGATCAGCTAAGCCTAACTTGTCAAGACCACATTAATCCGCAAGAATCCCTGAGTGCAACGAAGACCATGAGTTCAGGAATTGATTTACAAGGAAGTTTTATCCAGCTTTTGACGGACTATGGGCTGCCCATCGGGGTCGCCAAAACCGTCTGGATACCTTTGCCGATGCTGATCATTGTCGCTGCGGTTACGGTGCTGGCGTTGGTTTCTACCTGGCTAGAGCGCAAAGTTTCGGCGGCAGCGCAGCAGCGAATTGGGCCAGAGTATATGGGGCCTTTCGGGATGCTGGCTCCTGCGGCGGATGTGATTAAGCTGCTGTTCAAAGAAAATATGCTGCCTGCCAAGACTGATCCTTGGCTGTTTGCGATCGCCCCTCTCATGGTGTTCATACCTGTGTTTCTGTCCTATTTGATCGTGCCCTTCGGTCAGAACATGGTGATCACAGACCTCAACATCGGCGTTTTTCTGTGGATTTCCCTCTCTAGCATTGCGCCTGTGGGTCTGCTCATGGCAGGCTACGCCTCTAACAACAAGTACTCTTTGCTCGGCGGTCTGCGGGCGGCAGCACAGTCGATTAGCTATGAGATTCCGTTGGCGCTGTCAGTGCTGGCGATCGTCATGATGTCTAACTCCCTCAGCACGATCGATATTGTCAATCAGCAGGCAGGGTACGGCATCTTGAGCTGGAATATCTGGCGACAGCCGATTGGCTTCCTGATTTTCTGGATTGCGGCTTTGGCAGAATGCGAACGTATGCCCTTTGACCTGCCAGAGGCGGAAGAAGAGCTGGTGGCTGGCTACCAAACTGAGTATGGTGCGGTCAAATTCATGCTGTTCTATGCCGGGTCTTATGCCAACCTGGTGCTGTCGGCGCTGCTGGTGGCGGTCATCTACCTGGGCGGTTGGGAATCTCCCATTCCCGTCGGCTGGTTAGCCAGTCTCATTGGCGTCAGCGAATCAACGCCCTGGCTGCAAGTGGTTACGGCCAGCTTAGGGATTGTGATGACGCTATTCAAGGCTTATCTGATGATCTTTTTGGCCATCTTGCTGCGCTGGACAGTGCCCCGCGTGCGCATTGACCAACTCTTAGATTTGGGCTGGAAGTTTTTGCTGCCTGTATCGCTGGTCAACCTGTTGCTGACCGCAGCCCTCAAGCTCTCGTTTCCCGTTGCTTTCGGCGGATAACCCCGGATTCCATACAACCTTCTAACCTGCGAGAGATCCCATGCTGAAGTTCCTTAAGCAAGTTGGTGACTACACCAAAGAGGCCGTGCAAGCGGCTAAGTACATTGGTCAGGGGCTATCTGTCACCTTTGACCATATGCAGCGTCGTCCCATTACGGTGCAGTATCCCTATGAGAAGCTGATTCCTTCAGAGCGCTTCCGGGGACGAATTCACTTTGAGTTTGACAAGTGCATTTCCTGCGAAGTTTGCGTCCGGGTTTGCCCGATTAACCTGCCTGTGGTGGATTGGGAGTTTAATAAGGAGACTAAGAAAAAGAAGCTGAATCACTACAGCATCGATTTTGGGGTGTGTATTTTTTGCGGCAACTGTGTCGAATACTGCCCCACGAACTGTCTGTCGATGACGGAAGAGTATGAGCTGGCAACCTACGATCGCCATGAGCTGAACTACGACAACGTGGCGCTAGGCCGTCTACCCGTTAGCGTCACCCACTCTGATCCGATCGTCACGCCGCTGAAGGAGCTGGCTTACTTGCCGAAGGGTGTGCTTGATCCTCACAATTTGCCAGAGGGATCGCGCCGAGCGGGCAAGCTACCTGCCGAGATTTTGGAAGAAACGTCGAAGTAGGGTTCTGTAGCCGTTGAATGGGTTTAGCCCGTCCAACAGTTCTGAAATGAAAAGGGTTAAGCAAGAGTCGATGGAGAGTAGGCTGTGAATCTAGCAGATGGGGTTCAACTGGTTTCGTTTGGTATCCTGGCGCTGATGATGATTGGGGCGGCGTTGGGTGTTGTGCTGCTGTCTAACATTGTCTACTCAGCCTTTTTGCTGGGTCTGGTGTTTATCAGCATGTCGGGGCTATACATTCTGCTGAATGCCGGATTTGTGGCAGCAGCGCAAATCTTGATCTATGTGGGGGCGGTCAACGTCCTGATTTTGTTTGGCATCATGCTGGTGAACAAGCGGGAAGACTATGTGCCCGTTGCCAATGCCTGGATTGGGACAGTGGCCACAGCTAGCGTTTGTACAGGACTATTTGCCTTGCTCAGCACGATGGTGTTGGCAACGCCCTGGGCGATTTCTGATGTGGTGCCCACAGGCGATGGCGCAGTTGTGGCATTGGGCAAGCACTTCTTCACGGATTTCTTGCTGCCGTTTGAGCTAGCCTCTGTGCTGCTGCTCATGGCGTTAATTGGGGCGATCGTCCTGGCGCGGCGCGATTTCTTGCCCGATCAGCCTCAGCTTGATCAGCAACTCACCTTGCCTGAGCGCCCTCGGGAATTGGTTTCTGGTAGTCAAAAATAGGCGTTTCTATGCAACTCCAATACTTTTTAATTCTGGCAGCAGCGCTGTTTTGCATTGGTATTTATGGCTTGGTGACTAGCCGGAATGCAATCCGGGTGCTGATGTCGATCGAGCTGTTGCTGAACTCGGTCAACCTAAATCTGATGGCTTTCTCGAACTACCTCGATCCAGAAGACATTAAGGGACAGGTGTTTGCGGTATTTGTGATTTCGATCGCGGCGGCTGAAGCGGCAGTGGGTTTGGCGATCGTCCTTACCATTTACCGCAATCGCGACACGGTGGATATGGAGCAATTTAATTTGCTGAAGTGGTAGTTTGCTGCACAAGCTATTCGCTAGGACATTTGGGTGGGCGCGCGGAGCGCGCCTCCCAAAATAAACTTCATAGCTGAACTCAGCCATGCCGATTTTTGCAGATCTAACTCACTTTGCCTGAAACATCGACTCCATCGCTGACGAGACGCCCGTCTTCCATGTAGACAATGCGATCGGCAATATCCAAAATTCGGTTGTCATGGGTCACGATCAAGATCGTGCAGTGCTGCTCTTTAGCCAGTTTTTGCATTAGCTCTACCACATCTCTTCCTGATTTCTTATCGAGTGCCGCAGTCGGTTCGTCTGCAAGGACGATTTTGGGTTGACTAATAAGGGCAC
Source organism: Oscillatoriophycideae cyanobacterium NC_groundwater_1537_Pr4_S-0.65um_50_18 (assembly GCA_016208305.1). Taxonomy (GTDB): domain Bacteria; phylum Cyanobacteriota; class Cyanobacteriia; order Elainellales; family Elainellaceae; genus Drouetiella. The sequence continues at coordinate 497,847 of JACQYI010000009.1, forward strand.
GCGCGATCGCCACTCGCTGCTTTTGCCCACCCGACAAGTTTTCTGGATAGTAGTCTACCCGATCGCCCAAGCCCACCATTTCTAACATCTCTACCGCTAGCGCATCCAAATCTTGGTCAAGATATTGGTCATGCAGCTCTAGAGACATGCGCACGTTGCCTTTTGCCGTCAAAAAGGTCATCAAGTTGTGTGCCTGAAAAATATAGCCAATTTGTTTGCGGAGCTGCGTTAGTTGATGCTTTTTGGCTCCGCAAATTTCTTGTTGCAAAATCGTCAGACTGCCTTCGTGAGCCGATCGCAATCCTCCCATAAGGGTCAATAGCGTCGTTTTGCCGGAACCCGAAGGGCCAGTCATGATCACAATTTCACCTGCATCAATCTCTAAATTGATATCAAATAGCGCCTGCTTCCGGAGATTGCCTTCCCCAAAATAGTGGTTCAAGTTCTTGGCAGAGATCACAGGAGTAGCCTGGGGCGTAAGCTGGGGCGTGGGGAGTAAAGCTGTCGAGGTCATAGTTACAGTCAGGGTTAAGGTCAGAACAGAAGTCAGGGCTGGGATCAGGACAGAGGTCAGAACAAGCGCGTGACTAAAACACATCTGCCGGATCGGCAGCCTGTAGCTTACGGATAGCGATCGCACCCGATACCGTACACATGACAATCGTGAGAATCAAAACATTGATAGCGCGATCGAGCTTCATAGCAATGGGCAGCATCGTCGCTGCATAGGTAATCTGATAAAGTCCGATACTTAATAGAAAGCTAGGAAGGAAACCAAACAGCGACAGCAGCAGCGCTTCTTGCATCAGCATTAAGACTAAATAGCGATCGCTATAGCCCATAGCTTTTAACGTGGCAAACTCTGCCAGGTGATCAGATACATCCGAATAGAGGATTTGGTAGACAATCACAATGCCGACAATAAAGCCCATAATGACGCCAATGCCGAAGATAAAGCCGATACTGGTGCCATTGGCCCAGTATTCTTTTTCAACGGCTCCAAACTCTTCAGGGGTCAGCACGCGCACATCATTGGGCAAGCTCTGCTGCATCTGCGCTTTTAGCGCTGCAATATCGGTTCCAGGCTTGACGTGAATCAAACCTACCTCAATGTCTTCGGCTTTGTGATCTGGGAAAAGCTGAAGAAACGTAGAGTCGCTAGTAATGATATTGCCATCGGCAGCAAACGAAGAACCGATGGCAAACAGGCCGCCAACCCGCACTGTTTTTTTGCTCAACTGCACCTCGGCAGTTCCATTCTCGCTAAAGGTTTGAGCGATCGGCCCATATTCCGATCGGCTAGCGCTATCAAACAAAATAGTGTTGAGCTGCTTGAGCTGATCTACATTTTGCGCTAACTCAGGCAGCTTGAAAGAAGGGCTTTCTGGCTCAATACCCCACACTAAAATCGATCGATTTTTGAGAGTGTCAGGGTTACGCAACTCAGCCGTGCCGATATAGAGCGAACTAACGGACTCAACGCCGGGATAGCTCAGGGTTTGGTACAGCCGCTCGCGGGGCGAGGTATCCACCGAGATCAAAGTTTGAAACTGCGGGTTTGCCATGATCAAATCAGCATCCAGCGCATTGTAGGGCTTGATAGCAGCATCATAAAGCGCGCCCTCAAAGCCAAGCTGCACAAACATCAGCACATCTGCAAAAGCAATTCCCGCGAGCGCCACAACGAACCGGGCTTTTTGCTTGGTCAGCAACCGCCAGGCAAGCGGCGTTTTTTTAAACAATTTGGACATATGCTGCGATCGGTAAGGTTATTTCAGAGGGGCGTCAGTTTGAATTGCCGTCTGGACTTGGAGGTTGGTCAGTCCGGCCACTTTTTTGCCATCTTCTGGATGAAGGCGAATTTTGACTTCGACAATCCGGCGATCGAGGTTTTCACCGGGCTGGTCGCTGTAGACTTTTTGTTGGCTCACCTGCAACCCAATCTGCATCACCTCGCCGCGCAGATCTCCCGGAATAGCCTGTCCGGTCACAATAGCGGGCTGGCCTAACTTGACTTTGTCAATGTCGGTTTGATAAACCTCAGCCACGGCAATCATGCGATCGGTCGCGGCCATATCGACCACCCCCTCGCTGCTCAGCTTTTCTCCAGCGCGGCTATGAATCTTGAGAATCTGCCCGGTTAGAGGGGCACGAATCGAGGCTTGCTCTAGATCCGTCTGGGCTTTTTGCAGCGCGGCAATGGCGCTATCTACCTCGGTTTGGGCAGCTCGCACATCCACAGGGCGCACCTCGGCAATTTGATTGAGGGTAGCTTGGGCTTCGCGGATTTGCGCTTCAATCGATCCAGCCGATTTGCCCAAGGTGGCGCGAGCTTGTGCCAACTGAGCCTCAGCCGTTTCTAGCGGCAAACGCTTGCTGTCTAACGTCGAAGCAGAGATTGCCCCTTCCCCAAACAGCTCCTGATAGCGTCGCCACTCTGCCTGGGCATTTTGCACTTCTGCCGCCCAGCGATCGATTTCGGCTTGTTGGGCTACCAGTTCGCCAGAGCGTTCGGCTTCCAGACGCGCAATCATGGCCTGCTGCGCCTGAATTTCTCCCGTCTTGGCTCCTGCCTCGACCTGAGCCAGCTTGGCCTGAGCCACGTTCACCTGTTCCTGTGCCTGACGGACGGCATCCTCTAGCCGCGCAGCAGAATCCAGCACAGCAATGACTTGATTTGCCGTCACCCGATCGCCTTCTTTGACCAAAATCTGAGCAACCCGATCGCCATCTAGCGACATGGGAGCCGATACCTTGACGACTTCTCCTTCTGGCTCTAACCGACCAAGAGCCGTTACCTTAACGGGTTGCGGCGTGCTGACGACAGGCTGCGGCGCAGGCTTTTGCCCAAACTCTGCCAGGGTATAGAGAGCAGTGCCGCCCGTAACGGCTGTAGCGATCGCTATGAGACCAATAAACCAACGATTCTTAGGTTGAAAGAGTTGAGAAGTCATAGGGTGTAGTTGGCGGGAAACTAGCGTGTGGAGGATGGATGGGAGGGAGGGGGGAAACGGCTGTAACTCGCAGGGTTACTTTTGAGGGTTTGCTGGTTTGAGATAAGCCGTCAGCATTTGGGTCAAAATTTCGGTTTGTCGGGCGAAGTTGATAGGCTTGTGATCGTAGATCGGACTCCACATCAAGCCATCGATGTAGCTGAGGATGAAAATAATTAGCTCAGGATCGTTAATGTCTAGCAGCGCAGCGATCGTTTCCTGAATTCTTTGGCATACCCGCTGCAAAACATCGCTGAGCACTTTGCCTTCACGCTGCTGCTCCTGATAAAAGTCAACAAAGAGGAGCGATCGCTTAAAGAAGTTATCCTGATCAGCCTGAAGGAATTCAAACAGGGCAGCAAGCTTCTCTTTGAGGCTAGGTAGCCGCTCTAGCTCTGCTGTGGCCAGCAAAATATCCTGTTGCGCCTGCTCTTCCATGAGCTGCTCAAACAGCGACTCTTTGCTGGGAAAGTAGTGGTAGAGCGTTCCGGTAGACACGCCTAGCCCTTGGGCAATTTGGCGCATGGTGATTGCGGCATAGCCTTTCTCGGCAAGCAAATCAAAGGATTTATGGAGTAGCTCCTTACGGTACAGGTCATGATCTACGATTTTGGGCATGGCAATTAATATCGAACGTTCGGTATATATAAAACTGCTTTTATTGCTGCTATCAGCATGACAGAGGCTTAAACCGGAGTCCTCACCCGATCGGGTTATTTATATCGAACAGGTGTTATAAAACCAGTATATATAACTTTACGCGATTGGCAAGAAGGTATTGTTTCCGCATGGGCAAAGACTTGAAAAACTGTGTTGAGCGCGGTTCCGTCCTGCTCAACACAGTCTTGGTTTTAACTTTGTTGGTTTTAGTTTTGTCAGTCGCCTTACCTTAGCTGGTCGGCAAAATATTCATAGGCTGCCTGAGCTGAGGAGAAATTTCTTGTCGTCAACACAGTATCCGCTGCGCCACTTCGCCATGCTTTGATGTAATACACCACTCGATCGCCCGATGCAGCATAGGCCGAACGTACCGAAGATTGCCAGATCTCATAAAACCAGCCGTCACTGGTCGAACCACTGGCAGAGCGGTAGCCATCGGTTCGCAGAGTGGCCGATAGCTGATCGCAGGCTAGCCCATCCTGATTGGGATCTAGACGAGCCGCACTATCCGGATCACGCTCAAAAAAGGCTTGAGCCTCTTGCCTTGTGGAAAAAGCATCACAGGGCGATCGAGTTTCGATGGGAGAGGTGGGCTGAGTATTGGAGGGCGTTGGGGTTGCAAACGGAGTCGGTGATTGGGCGTTTGAAGGCAGACAAACCCAGAAGGCAAGGCTGCTAAAACCAACTATTCCTACTGCTACAAACCGGATAGATGAAACCTTGGGGGGCAGAATCATCGGATAGTTCCTTGCATGAATGAATTGATATCAATCCTAATTCCTTTCTGATCTTCAGCAATTCCCAAGGATTTTACGCAGTTTTCTAGTCAAGATTAAGCTCAACTTTATCCATTTTGAAGGGAGGAAAGGTAGCAAAATCAGCCAAGCGTTCACCTTTGGCAAAAACCCTGCGGACTTGTCGCAGCCTATTTAAGGTAGAACCAGCATTGTGGCTGTTTGTTACAACCGTTGGCGTTGAGCCGACCCACAACGCCGTAAGATCAGTGTTCCATCTGGCGTAGTGCTGTAGCGCAAAGGCAGTTATGGTGCTCAAAGCAAGACAGTTTGTTTGTCTGCCGGATGTTAACGGTGCCCCCTCTGCGTTTACGACAGAGAAACGTCCTTGAATTATTTGACTCAAGCTTGTCAAGCCAAGCGCCCAGAAGAGTCCCTCTTTCGCTGTTGCCCAGCAATTGTATAATTGCTAATTTACACACTGCGGTTGCTTAAACCCTCTGCAAAGATACATTCCAACCCTTGCATTAAAACTCAATCTGTTAGATCTTTTAGAAGACAGAAAAGTTAATGCATATGCCAATGGATAATGTGCTGTAGCGTCTGCCGTAGTGCTCTACACAAAAAACACTAGAATCTTGTGCTGAAGATAAATATGCTGAAGCCACCCTCTTCCCTGGCACTTAATCAGATTAAAGCCATGCTGCAAGAAATAAGCACCGCTCTTGAGGCAGAGCAATCGCAATAGTGTCAACAGTGGCTCGATCGCCATTTTCCAGAAGCACCGCCAAATCCACAAGAAATTTAAGCCTCTAAATAATGTCTGATGAAACGCTGAATTTGACAGTCGATCTGACAAACTGCGATCGCGAACCGATCCACATTCCAGGCTTGGTTCAACCTCATGGAGTGCTGCTCGTTTTGCACAGTTCCACTCTAGAAATTCTTCAGGTCAGCCGCAACACGCTGGAACTGCTCGATCGCACCGCCGAAGAATTGCTGGGTCAGCCGCTGGCAGGCTTATTGGGTGACGAGCAGGTGAAGCTGATTCAGCGATGTTTGGCAAAAGATTTTGAGAGCGTTAATCCGCTCAATTTATCGATCGAGCGGCAGCATCAATCCCTCGCGTTTGATGGCATTGTGCATCGCCTGGATGCCTTCATTCTGCTGGAATTAGAGCCGAATATCATCGAGAGTCACACCAACTTTTTTGACTTTTATCACCAAATGAAAGGCGCGATTACCCGCATTCAAAAAGCGCCAACGCTGCTGGAAATGTGTCAAGAGGTTGTCGAAGAAGTCCGGCAAATTACGGGCTTCGATCGCGTCATGGTCTATCAGTTTGATGCAGAAGGCTCAGGCAGCGTCATTGCAGAAGACACCATCCATGAAACGCCTTATTTGGGCTTACGCTATCCGTCTTCCGACATTCCCCAACAGGCTCGACACCTGTATACCCTCAATTGGCTGCGGCTGATCCCAGATGTCAGCTACCAACCTGTCGCGCTCGCTCCGGTCAACAATCCTGTCACTCAGCAACCGCTTGATCTGAGTTTGTCTGTGCTGCGCAGTGTGTCTCCCCTGCATCTGGAATATCTGCAAAATATGGGCGTGACTGCTTCCATGTCTATTTCGCTGATACAGGATCAAAAGCTATGGGGATTGATTGCCTGCCATCATTCATCTCCCAAGTATATTTCTTACAATATCCGCACAGTTTGCGAGTTTATTGGGCAGGTGATGTCAATAGAACTGGCAAACAAAGCAGCCAGTGAAGACTCTGACTACAAAGTGCACATAAAAACCTTGCAAACCCAGTTTATTGAGGCGTTATCTCAGACGGAGCATTTTCTGAATGGCATAATGCAACTGGAAACTGAACTTTTGCAGTTGGTGAATGCAACCGGAGCCGTGCTCTGTAGCGGCAGTCAATGCATCTGCGTAGGTGAAACCCCTGCCGAAGCAGACGTTCGTGCCTTGCTCGACTGGATGAAGCCTCACTTTGTTCAAAGCTTATTTGAAACGCGATCGCTCTCCAAAGCCTATCCTGCGGCAGAATCGTTTCAGGCGATCGCCAGTGGTGTGTTAGCGCTAGAAATTTCCAAAGTCCACCACAACTACATTCTCTGGTTTCGTCCGGAAGTCATTCAAACGGTCAACTGGGGCGGTAATCCCAACAAACCTGTAGAAGTTTTAGCAGACAACAGTTTGCGGATGTCGCCACGGCGATCGTTTGATTTGTGGCAGGAAACAGTGCGGGCTTCTGCGCTGCCCTGGAAGCCCTGCGAAATTGCAGCCGTAATTGAACTGCGAAGTTTGCTGGTGGGCGTGGTGTTGCGGCAGGCAGACGAATTGGCGCTGATGAATTTTGAATTGCAGCGGAGCAATGAAGAACTCGATTCGTTTGCTTACATTGCCTCCCACGATTTAAAAGAACCGCTGCGGGGCATTCACAACTATGCCAACTTCTTGATGGAAGATTATGCAACGGAATTGGACAGCAATGGCGTTACAAAGCTGCAAACGATCGTGCGGCTGACGCAGCGCATGGAAGATCTGATCAATTCGCTGCTCTATTTTTCTCGGTTGGGACGCGCCGAATTAATGCGCCAAACGGTAAACCTCGACGAGTTAGTGCATCAAACAATCGCCACCCTGACGATCGCCCGACCGCAAGATGAAGTCGAGTTTCGCATTCCTCAACCCTTGCCTGAGATTGAGTGCGATCGCGCTCGCGTGAATGAACTGTTTACCAACTTGATCAGCAACGCGATTAAGTACAACAACAAAGCAGAAAAATGGATTGAAATTGGCTACATCCCAGGAGAAGGAGCCGAGGAAATGGCAGGGTCAGGAAGATCCCCCATTCTCACATTCCCCACCCTCACATTCTATGTACGCGACAACGGCATTGGCATTCCGCCAGAGCATCTCGACAAGATCTTCCAGATCTTTCGCCGCCTACATGGACGAGACGACTTTGGCGGCGGTACAGGGGCAGGGCTAACGATCGCCCGCAAAATTGTAGAGCGACATGGCGGCAAAATTTGGGTAGAATCAGTTCCGGCTGAAGGCAGCACGTTTTACTTCACCCTGGCAGCAGAGACAGACGCATGACAGCCAAAACCGCCCCCCTGTTAATTGTGGAAGACAGCAACGAAGACTTTGAGGTGCTGCAGCGATTTTTGCACCAATCGCCCACTCCAATTTCCATTCAGCGCTGCATCAGCGGCGAACAGGCACTTGCGTTTCTAAGTTGCACTGGCGACTATATAGGTCAGAGTGCCCCTCGCCCTAGTCTGATTGTGCTGGATCTGAATTTGCCAGGAACCGATGGACGAGAAGTGTTGCGCCAAATCAAACAAGACGACAACCTGAAAAAAATTCCGGTTGTCGTGTTCACTACGTCTAACAATCCAAAAGATATTGCAGACTGCTATCGATATGGAGTGAACAGCTACATCATTAAGCCGATTAACTTTGCTCAACTTAAGCGAGATGTGCAAATGCTGGTTGATTACTGGTTTGAAGTAACTACGCTCCCCGATCGATTTGAAGATTAAATTATGACTGTGATTTCGCGCACGATTCTCATTATCGATGACTCGCCGGAAGATCGAGAACTCTATCGGCGTTATTTACTGCGCGATCCCGACTATGACTACACCATTCTGGAAGCATCGCTAGGGCAGCAAGGGCTAGAGTTCTGGCAGCACAGGCAGCCGGATGCTGTGCTGCTCGATTATCGCTTGCCCGACTTAGACGGACTGGAGTTTCTGGCGCAACTGCACTCCCCAACCTCCTCATCCAGCCTACCCGTCATTGTTGTCACCGGGCAGGGAAATGAAGCGATCGCGGTACAGGCGATCAAAGCAGGCGCGCAAGATTATCTGGTGAAAGGCGCGATCACGCCGGAATCACTGCACTTGGCCGTCAATGGCGCGATCGCCACCGTGCAGCTCCAGACCCAACTGCAACAGCGGATCGATCGCGAACGATTAGTTTTACAAATTACGCAGAAGATCTGTCAATCTCTGGATCTAGAGGAAATTCTGCAAATGACTGTCGATGAGGTGCGGCAGTTTCTCCAGACCGATCGCGTGTTGATTTTTCAGCTACAACCCGATGGCAACGGCACTGTGGTTGCCGAATCTGTCGGAGCAGAGTGGCGATCGCTGTTGGACTTGTCCATACATGATCCCTGCCTGGCCGAAAACTACCTTCGCTTTAGCCGACCCGAATCGGTGACTCACGATGTCGCCTTTGCCGAGGAGTACGTCAAACGCTATCGCCAGGGAAATGTGACGGCAATCGAAGATATTCACGCCAGTAATATCGACCCATGCCATGTCGAACTGTTGGCTCAGTTTCAAGTGCAGGCAAACCTGGTAGTGCCGATTTTGCACGACAACCATTTTTGGGGCTTGCTGATTGCCCATCACTGTGCGGCACCGCGATCGTGGCAAACCCTAGAAATTGACCTGCTCAAAGAATTGGCCATTCAGGTCAGCATTGCCCTGAGACAGGCAGAACTCTATCGTCAGGCACAAGATGAATTGGCGGAACGCACCCAGGTTGAAGCGGAACTGCGAGAGAGCGAAGAACGCCTGCGGTTGGCGCTGCAAGCCTCGCGGATGGGCACCTGGGACTGGAACATCCAGACTGGAGCAATTACCTGGTCTGATAACCTGGAAGCTCTGTTTGGGCTAGAACCCGGCGGATTTGACGGCTCCTTTGAGCTGTTTAGCTCCTTCTTGCACCCGGACGATCGGGAGCGAGTGCTGGCTGCGATCGATCAAGCCATCACGACTGGAGCAGACTACAATCTTGAATTTCGGGCAGTGAATCCGCAGGGCGGGGTGCGCTGGGCCTTGACGCAGGGCAAGGTCTTTTATGATCCAAACGGGCAACCCGTGCGGATGGCAGGGATTGATCTTGATATCACCGAACGTAAACGAGACATGGAAGCGCTGCAAGAGAGTGAAGCCCGCTTCCGCCAGCTTGCCGAAAACATTAATGCGGTCTTCTGGCTCAAAGAGGTGCTTGCCAATCGAGTCTCCTACGTTAGCCCTGCCTATGAGCGCCTATGGGAGCTGAACCCACAAGCCCTGTATGCCGATCAACAAACCTGGGTCGATTATATTCATCCCGACGATCGCGAATGGGTTGGAAACGCGTTTGCAGCTAAGGCCGAGGCGGGGCAATTTGATGAAGAGTACCGAATTGTTTTAGCCGACGGTCGCATTTGCTGGGTGCATGATCGGTGTTTTCCCTTGCGAAATGAGGCCGGGAAGATTTATCGGTTTGCTGGGATTGCTGAAGACATTACCGATCGCAAACAGACCGAGCAAATTTTGCAAGAAAGTGAAACCCGCTTTCGCACCTCGGTTGAAAATATGCTGGACTGCTTTGGCATTTATTCAGCGGTGCGGAACCAACAGGGGCAAATTACCGATTTTCGGACGGAGTATGTCAACGATGCCGCCTGTTTCAGCAATCATCTAACGCGGGAACAGCAGCTAGGGCGGGGACTTTGTGAGCTCTTGCCGGGACATATTGAAAGTGGTTTATTTGATGAATATTGCCAGGTGGTAGAAACGGGACAGTCGCTCGTCAAAGACAGTCTGGTTTATGAAGATGAATACGGCCAACAGCGCTTAACTCGCGCCTTTGATATCCGCGTGGCTAAATTTGGCGACGGCTATGTCGCCACCTGGCGCGATATTACCGATCGCAAACAGACCGAAGCCGCCCTGCGCCAATCGGAGGAACGCTATCGGACGCTGTTTGAGTCAATGGAAGATGGGTTTTGCGTCATTGAAGTGATATTTGATGCGCAACAAACGCCGATCGATTATCGCTTTTTGGAAGCGAACCCGGCGTTTGAACACCAAGCGGGACTGACCCAGGCAGTCGGTCAAACAGCCCGTCAACTGCTGCCTAATATAGAAGCTCATTGGTTTGAAATCTATGGCAACGTCGTGCTAACGGGCGAGTCCACTCGCTTTGAGAATAGCTCTGATGCCCTGAATCGTTGGTTCGACGTATATGCCTTTCGGGTTGGGCAGCCAGAAGAACGCAAAGTTGCCATCCTGTTCAAGGATATTAGCGCTCGCAAGCGGGCAGAACAAACCTTGCAGGAGAGTGAAGCCCGCTTGAGTTTGGCGCATAAGGCAACGCGCTCAGGTCTGTGGGATTGGGACATGATCCACAATAAGGCACAGGTATCGGAAGAGTACTGTCAACTGTTTGGGCTTGACCCAGCCACCCAGGAAGTTAGCTATGACCAATGGATAAACTGGTTGCACCCGGACGATCGGGCTACTGTCACCGAAGTTGTGAGTCGTACCATTCAGCAGCGACAAGACTACTATGAAGCAGATTACCGAATTCTGCATCCAGAGGGCGATCGCTGGATTGCCTCTAAGGGTCAAGTGTTTTACAACGCAGCAGGCGATGCAGTGCGAATGCTGGGCAACGTGCAGGACATCACCGATCGCAAGCAGGCAGAAGCCGAACGTGAGCGATTGTTGCAACTAGAGCAAGCCGCCAGAGCTGAAGCCGAACGCGCCAATCGCGTCAAAGATGAATTTCTGGCAGTTCTCTCGCATGAGTTGCGATCGCCCCTCAACCCGATCTTGGGATGGGCAAAACTGATGCAAAGCCGAAAATTTGATGCGGCTAGAACATCTGAAGCTTTGGCAACCATTGAACGCAATGCCAAATTGCAGTGTCAGCTGATTGATGACCTGCTAGATACAGCAACGATCCTTCGCGGCAAGCTCAGTATGAATGTTGCTCCCGTCGATCTGGCGTTTGTGATTGAGTCAGCGATCGAGACCGTTAGAACCGCCGCCGTTGCCAAATCAATTTTGCTTCATTCAGTGCTGCCTCAGATTGGAAAAGTGTTGGGCGATTCAAGGCGGCTCCAGCAAATTGTTTGGAATCTACTGTCTAACGCAATCAAATTCACTCCGAGTCATAGACGGGTAGACATTCGGTTAGAGCGCAGCGACAACCAAGCACAAATAACAGTCAGCGATACGGGCAAAGGCATTAATCCCGACTTCCTGCCGCATATCTTCGACTCCTTTCGCCAGGAAGATGCTTCAACAACGCGTAAGTATGGCGGCTTGGGGTTAGGGTTGGCGATCGTTTATCAGTTGGTTGAGGCACATGGTGGCACGATCGCTGCTGATAGCCAGGGTGAAGGGCAAGGCTCAACATTTATCGTTCGGCTGCCTTTGCTAGAGGCCGAGCCAGAAGCGAGCCAGTTAAATGAATCATCCGCATCAGAACCCGATCTAACGGGCATTCAGGTTCTCATTGTGGATGATGAATTGGATACGCGTGAACTGCTCACAGCCGTATTGACTCAATATGGCGCAGAGGTTTTGGCTGCTGCCTCGGCTGCTGAAGGGCTAACCTGCCTGGCGTCGTTTCACCCCAATGTGCTAATCAGTGACATTGGTATGCCCGAAATGGACGGCTACACTTTTCTACAGCAGGTGCGCGCTCTACCCTTTGACCAAGGAGGGCAGGTGCCCGCGATCGCGTTGACTGCGTATGCCAGAGAAGGTGATCGCCAGCGAATCATCGCTCATGGTTTTCAACAGCATATTACAAAGCCTTTTGACCTAGAACAGTTGGTTCGAGCGGTAATAGCACTCACAAAAAACGAAAGTTAAAGCCAAGAAACAATAGTTAGAGCTGCGTTGAACAACTGTCCACAGACTTCATCAGAAGCGCGATCGCCTCTACTCGCTGCCGATAGTCATCCTCTGTGAGCACAGGCTTTGCCATCTCTGGTGAAAGCCCAGCTTGTAGCTCAATCCAAGACTTGCAGCCGCCATACTCAGCGCGATAGGGAATAGGCTGAGGCTGAGGCAACCCATAAACCCGCAGCAGCAAGACCGAGAGGGGCGATCGCGCTTTCCACTTCAGCCGTTCCAACACAAAGGCTTCATTCCAAATGTGGAAGGGTAACAGCGCGGCGATCGCTTCCGCTTCCTGCACCTCAAAGACATGGGTAATCTCTGCCCAAGCCTGGATCGGCACCGTTGCCGGATGCCAACCCGACTCGACAGGCACAACCTGACGGGCATACTCTGGCTTCAGCAGGTGAGGTTTCTGATGCTCATAGGTGGGATAAAGCCAAACGTGAGAATGGGCGATCGCAAAAGACTGCTCCCGAATGCCGCCCTTACGCAACAGCAAAATTGTGCTGCCCTGGGTCAAAGCATCAATGGCGATCGCCCATTCCTTTAGCGCTGCGGTGAGGGAAATTTCGGACATGGGTGAGTTCTCCTAATGAGGGCGATCGGCTAAATCGATTCTAAATAAAAAGGCCGACCCATCTCGTGAGTCAGCCTCGGAGCGTATTGTTACTTCGTGTTCTCTCAATTAGCGCTGCTTGATGAATCAGCATTGCTGTCTCAGTCGGGAAAAAACCAATCTGCGCGTTCCCAATTCGGCAGGTGGGCTTGAGGATAGCTACAAAACTTTAATATCCTTTTCCGGATGACAGTATATCTCGCAGAAGGTAGCGTAGCATCCATTATAATTTTTTGTTATGAATCTTTACACCAACTTTGCAGTCAACCTATAGTTTGTTAGGTACTGCTTAACGCAGCTATGAAATTTATTTTGGAAAGCGCGCAGAGTCTTCCTCTCAAAATCAATTTCATAGCCAACCTTATGCCTTCACGACGGCTCCCGCTTCATCAATTTGCAAAATCCTGGTGTGAACGCTAACGCCCTCCGCGATCCAGGCTTCCGCCATTGCCGTTTCTACCGCCACCATATGCTCAGGAGGAGCCAGCGCCAATAGCGTAGGGCCAGAGCCGCTAATCACCAGCCCATAGGCTCCTGTGTCTAGTGCCGCCTTCTGCACCTGATCAAAGCCCTTAATCAAAGTCTGACGATAGGGCTGATGAATGCGATCGTGTAGAGCCGTTCGTAGCCAGTCTGCCCGACCTGTCTGTACACCCCGTAGCAGCAAGCCCAAATGCGCTACGTTAAACACCGCATCAGCGCGGCTATATTCAGCAGGCAGCACTTGTCGCGCAGCAGTCGTAGATAGCTCAAAATTGGGGATGGCAATCACCGGAATTACTTCTTCATGCCAGGGAACATCGCAAATGGTCCAGGCGTGATCTGTGCCCGATCGCGGATCGGATGCCGACAGCCGACAGCCGCCCATGAGTGCCGGAACCACATTATCGGGATGCCCTTCTAGCGCGATCGCCAGCGCCAAAATTTGCTCTGAAGACAGGGGCGATCCGGCCAGCGTATTTGCCCCCATTAGCCCCCCTACGATCGCCGTTGCCGAGCTGCCCAGCCCACGCGCCAGGGGAACTTGCAGCATAATCTCTAGTCGCACGGCTGGAGGCTCTTGCTCTAGATGCTCGTATAGCTTGAGAAAAGACTGATAGGCCAAATTACTTTTGTTGGTGGCGACCCGCTCTGCCTCTAAGCCCATCGCCTCAATCACAAGCGATCGCGGCTGTTTGTCAGGCAAGAGCGAAAAAGCAAACTGGTTGTGCAAACTCAAGGCTGCCCCTAAGCAGTCAAACCCCGCACCCAAATTAGCGGTTGTGGCAGGAACAGTGACGGTAACGGTAGACGATCCCATAAAGGCTTGGTGAGAGGAAGGATGGTGCGATCGGGCGGCGTAGAGACGTTTGCTAGACCTTCGATTCAGGATGATGGAAGGCAGATGGAGGGCAGAGAATCAAGGGGAGGAAAAGTTGAAACTGAGTTAAAACCGCATCCCTGAACCTGACAAATATTTTTTGAGAAACGGCAAAATACCAGCCGCTAGCTGCTCCGGATATTCTTCATGCAGCCCCAGAGAACCCGGCATGCGATAAACCTGCAAACCCACGCCAGAGAAATGTACCAGCATCTCCATTTCCTCTAGAGATTTGGGCGGCGTTTGTTCGCCAATCACCACCAAGACAGGCACAGCCAGCGGCGGCTGGAAATAGTCAAAGAAATGCTTGCGGCGATGCACCGGATCGAGCGTTCCCGTCACAAAAGCCGCTGAAGCAAACCTGGCTCCTCGCTTCTGGGTGGTGCGCCATTTTTTCTCCATTAGCTCTGGCGTCAGGTGAGCGCGATCGCCCACCACATGCCGTCCGTACATCCAGCGCAAAATCGGTGGTAGGGTGTTGAGCCAGTAGAGAAACTGCCCCAAGAGCGGCAGCCGAATCAGAAAGCGCAAAATGCTGTACAACTTACGGCGATCGCCCATAGCGGTAGGCAACGGCCCGCGCCAGGTCGGAGCCACTAGCACAACCCAAGAGACAGGTAGCACCACCCCCCGTTGCGCACCTGCCACCATCTGCATCGCATACCCTGCCGCATGACCCGCAGCAATAATCACCACAGGCTCGGTAAACACCGCTCGAATGAAGTCTTTAAGGAAGCTGTGATAGAGAACAGGCCGATAGTCTAATGCAGGCCGAGCCGACTGCCCAAACCCGACCCAGTCTGGAATGACAACCTGATAGTGCTGGGCTAACTGTTCGGCTAATCCGTACATTTCACTGCGGCTAGACACGCTGCTCAGTGCGGGCAGTAGTAAAATTGGCTTGCCTGCTCCAAACGTCTCATAGACAACGGTGATGGGCTTTTTTTGCCAATTCCACTGAAATTCTTGAACCGTGCCAGTAGAAAAGCCGTCCGTGGAAATCATCTCAGCTTTGTCGGAGTAAGAGGTCAAATTCTAATCATTACTAGCGTACATGGCTGTGATGCGTGAAACCATATTCGATTGAAACCATTTTTCCGGGCAATCATGAATATTTTTCTAGAAACAGAGCGCCTGATTTTGCGGCAGTTTACCCCAGCCGATGTGGAAAATCTGGTGTCGCTCGACAGCGATCCTGAGGTGATGCGCTTCATTAATGGCGGCACGCCCACCCCAATCGAGGTGATTCAAAATCAGATGTTGCCTAGAATTCTCGGCTACTACGCCAAATATCCCCACTTTGGGCTTTGGGCAACCCATGAGAAGGCGAATCAGCAGTTTATCGGCTGGTTCCACCTGTTTCCAGCGATCGAAAGTCAGTTTGCGGTAGACCTCAATCTGGCCACGCCTGAAGAAATTGCCTTGGGCTATAGACTACGGCGATCGGTTTGGGGCAAAGGCTATGGCACTGAAGGCTCAAAGGCGCTCATCCACAAAGGCTTCTCAGCGCTTCAGGTACAGCAGATTTCGAGCTGGGCGTTGGCCGAAAACAAAGCCTCTATCCGGGTCATGCAGAAAGCCGGATTGCAGTTTGAACGCGCCTTCTCTTTTACAGAGGAGCAGTTGCCTCACCTCACGGACAAGCAGCGTCAGGCAGTGAAATATAGTGTGGTGAAATATAGCGGCGATCGCCCTTAAACCTCGCAATCTGTGAGAAATCGCACCCATAATTTAGGAGAAGAATCTCTAAAGAATCTATAAAGATCTGCATCACTAGCTCCCATAATCTCAGTAGCTCAAAGGCATACAGGGAAAAATAGGCCACACAAATTGCGTGTATTTACGTATATTTTTGCGGCACCAAAAGTTTAGCGTAGGTTGGTCTAAAAATCTGCACAGAAGGTCTCATCCTTTTTTCAGGGTCTGTGCTATGCTCCGAGCGTGTGATGTGATGGAGTGTTAAGTCAATATGGTGTTATCTTCTGCCTCTTCAAGTCCGTCTTCGTCATCGTCATGGAATCCTCACAGTTGGGGAGCCGTGAATTTGCCCAAGTCCCGCTTATTTGGCACAGATGGCATCCGGGGCAAAGTCGGAGATTTGCTGACGGCTCCACTGGCTATGCAGGTTGGCTTTTGGGCAGGACAAATTCTTCAAACAGATTACGATGCCGCTCTGGGCAAGGGCAAAATAATTATTGGTCAAGACTCTCGTAACTCCAGCGACATGCTGGCTATGGCGCTTTCTGCGGGATTGACTGCCGCTGGGCTAGAGGTGTGGAACGTCGGATTGTGCCCGACTCCCACCGTGGCCTATCTGGCGCATACCTCAGAGGCGATCGGCGGCGTGATGATTTCTGCCAGCCATAACCCCCCAGAAGACAACGGCATCAAATTTTTTGGCGCAAATGGCAGCAAGCTCTCCACAGAACTACAAAGCCGCATTGAGTTGGCGCTGCGGGGCGAAAGCGACTTTATCCCCACCCTGCAATGGGGTCGCAGCTACCACCGTCCTGAATTAGTGAGCAGCTATTTAGAAGCCATTCAGCGGCCGCTGTTGCCTAACGTTCATTTCAACGGCATGAAAGTTGTCTTGGATCTGGCCTGGGGTTCAGCCACTCAAGTTGCTCCGATCGCCTTTACCCAAATGGGAGCCGAGGTGATTTGTTTGCATAACCGAGCGGATGGCGATCGCATCAACGTCAACTGCGGCTCCACGCATTTGGAGCCTTTAAAGGCGGCAGTGATTAACCACCGGGCAGACTTGGGCTTTGCCTTTGATGGCGATGCCGATCGCGTTTTGGCGATCGATTCTCAAGGCAGAGTGGTAGATGGCGACTATATCTTGTATCTCTGGGGTCAGGCGCTGCGCCAAGTTCATCAGCTTCCCGATAACCTGATCGTGTCTACCGTCATGGCAAACCTGGGCTTTGAGCGCGCCTGGCAGCAGCAGGGGGGCAGTCTGATTCGCACAGATGTAGGCGATCAGTATGTCCATGCCGAAATGGTGAGACGCGGAGCCAAGCTGGGGGGTGAGCAGTCGGGTCATATTCTTTGCCCACACTATGGCGTATCGGGAGATGGATTGCTGACTGCGTTGCACATTGCCGCATTGGTGCAACAGGCAGGCATTTCTCTGGCGGAACTGGTGAGCCATAGCTTTCAAACCTATCCGCAAATTCTGCGCAACATTCGGGTAGAGGATCGCGAGCGTCGTCTCAATTGGCAGGAGAATGACCTGCTGCAACAGGCGATCGCCCAAGCCGAAATTGCAATGGGCGATCAGGGCAGAGTCTTGGTGCGCGCTTCGGGTACTGAACCTGTAATTCGGGTCATGGTAGAGGCTGCTAGCGCAGAGCTAACCCAACATTGGACAGATAATCTGGTGCTGGCCGTCGAGCAGTACGCGCGATAGGTGCCTTAAAGACTTATCGGGAAAGTAGCGATGTCACGCTACGGATTGCTCTGCCAGTTCTGCTCGTTGGCTGCCGTTCGCTTAGCATGTCTTAACTATTTTCCCGTTTGCGATTTATGAGCATCCTTCAAAAGTGAGAGGTGGAAACCTGACATCCTTTCTAGGATTGGCGAGTAGATATTGAAAAGCACTCGCCAGGTAACCCATGACAGCCCCTCACAATTCCTCCGCTAACCGAAAAATTCGTTACGCCATTGTTGGTTTGGGCTGGTTTTCTCAGATGGCCGCCATGCCTGCTTTTGAGAATGCCGAGAATTCTGAACTTGTGGCCCTGATCTCAGATGATCCAGAAAAGCGAGAAGCGCTGAGTAAACAATACAATCTTCAACATACCTACACCTACGATCAATACGAGGACTGCCTGAACAGCGGCGAAATCGATGCCGTATACATTGCGCTACCGGATCATCTCCACCGAGACTATACCGTTAGAGCTGCCAATGCAGGTATTCATGTGTTGTGCGAGAAGCCAATGGCTGTCACAGCAGATGAATGTGAGGCGATGATTCAGGCGGCAAAAGCCAATGATGTGAAGCTGATGATTGCCTATCGTCTGCACTTAGAAGAAGCCAATTTGCAAGCCGTAGAAGTCGTGCAATCGGGCAAGCTGGGCGAACCGCGTATCTTCAATTCTGTGTTTACTCAACAGACCGTAGGCGGCAACATTCGCCTCGAAAAAGATAAGGGCGGTGGCACGCTGGATGATATTGGCATCTACTGCATTAATGCAGCGCGTTATCTTTTTCAGGATGAGCCGATCGCAGTCTTTGCCACAAGCGCCAATAATGGCGAAGAACGCTTTAGTGAAGTGGATGAGATGACGAGTGCGATTCTGCGGTTTCCAGGCGATCGCCTAGCAACGTTCACCACAAGCTTTAATGGTGCAAAAGTCTCGACCTACCAGGTGATAGGTACAAAAGGCGATTTGCGGGTGGATTTGGCCTACAGCACTCAAGGCGAAATTAAGCACACGGTGACGATTGAGGCTGACAAACAGGAGCGATCGTTTGAGTCGCACGATCAACTGGCTGCCGAATTTGTTTACTTTTCGGATTGCATCTTGCAGGATAAAGAGCCAGAGCCATCCGGTAAAGAAGGGCTGATTGATGTTCAAATTATTCAGGCGCTCTATCGCTCGATCGAGACAGGCGGCTTTGTCGAAATTGATACGCCCGATCGCCAGCAGCGTCCGACCGCCCAGCAAACGATTAATCGTAAGCCTTCCCAAAAGCATGTCGAATTGGTTAACGCGGCAGCCCCTTCAGGTGAGTCTTAGACCTAGAGCAGTTGCTTAGCCTCCACTGCTGAGCGTACCAAGAGGCTTTGGACAAAAATCGCCCTTGAAAGTCTTTCAGAACTAGAAGATTTTCAAGGGCGATTTAGCTATTAATTTATATTTCTTAAACATCTTCTTAGACACCTCTTCACCCTCAGGTAGATTACGGCTCTTGTCTCTCTCTGTATACTCCGTAGGGTTATAAGTAGTTGGTGGAACTGATTGTGGGATGGGTTGTCGATCGCGTAACCCATGTGGGCGTAGGGTTACCCTGCAGAAAGCAAGCTGCGTATCTCAATCCAACCTACATAGATTTTCTATCATAGGTTTTCTATGAAATGAGTTCCCGCTACTTACGTAAAAGCGTTCTAAGCTGCACATAGCAGCAAATCCAACAGGATGCCTACTTTCTAAACCTGGAGTCGATTATGCATGACTAAGGCAAGCAAGGTAAAGACCGAGGCAGCCCATTGTCTTGCAGGGGGTGGAGAGATGGGAGCTTTAATGCGCAATTTCGATTGGTCATTAACTCCCTTAGGCGTTGCCAATCAGTGGTCGGAAAGCTTGAAAATCTCGGTAAGCTTATGTTTGCAAGCGCGTTTTCCGATCGTCATCTACTGGGGAAAAGACTTAACGCTGCTCTATAACGATGCCTGGAAGCCTTTTTTGGGAGCGAAAAAACATCCCTACGCTTTGGGGCGACCCTGCCGAGAAATCTGGGCTGAGATTTGGGATGTGGTAGGGGGTCAGTTAGAACAAGTCATGGCCACAGGGCAAGCGATCGGGGGAGATGATCTTCAGCTCTTGATCGATCGCGATGACAAGCTAGAGGAAACCTACTTTACCTATTCCTACAGTCCCATTTTGGAAGCTGGAGAAGTTGGCGGTATCCTAAATGTCGTTACGGAAACGACGCACCGGGTCTTGAACGAGCGGCGCATGCAAACCCTGCATCGTTTAGCAAGTCAGGTCAGGCAGGTTAAGACGATCGATCAAGCGGCAGAATGCGTCATGCAAACGCTGGCTCAAAATACAGCAGATATTCCCTTTGCTTTGCTCTATTTGATCACGCCTGACGGCACACAGGCCAAGCTTTGCAAAAGCGCCCCGCTAGAGATCGACCTTTGCTCCTGCCGGACTGATTTAGCCCCAGTTGATTTAGCCACAATTGATTTAGCTCCCGGCGCAAGACAGACAGATTATGGGTCGTTGGCCTCACTGATTCAATCTAAACAGGCAGCCGTCCTGCAAGACTTAACTCAGCATTGGGAAACAGTGCCGTCAGGCCAATGGCCTATTCAGCCACAACAGGCATTGGTGTTGCCCCTACGAGGAGGACAAGAGTCGCTAGTTGGGTTTTTAGTATTTGGTATCAATCCTTATCGTCCGCTTGACCCTGACTATCGCACTTTCTTTGACATGATTGCCGAGGATGTCTCTACGGCGCTGAGTAACGCTGCCACGGCTGAAGACGATCGCCAACGAACTGCGGCGATCGCCCAAGTCGAGCGAACCTTGAAGCTGTCTCAGGTCATGTCTCAGGCTAAGCAACCGGGCTTACACTTTACCCCATCTGCCTGCACCCCATCTGTCCGTACCGAAGTTGAGGCTCTGGCGTTGGCATTGGTCTCTGAGCGCGATCGCTTGCGGCTAGAAGTTGCAGAGCGGGAACAAACCGAGGCCAAGCTTCAGCGCTACAAAGATCTGTTTGAGCATGCCGGACAGGGACTCGTCATCGGTCATGCAGACAACGAAACCCTGGGGTTAATGAACGCTGCCTTTGCCCGCATGCATGGCTATAGGATTGAAGAACTAGTCGGGCGATCGATCTTGACTCTGTTTCCAAGCGACTGCCATGAGCAAATTCAAGCTGCCATTCGGCTGGCGAATGCGATGGGTCACTATGCCGTTGAGTCCAAGCATGTGCGGAAAGACGGCACAGTTTTCTCGGTCTGGATTGACATGACCGCTGTCAAAGATCCTCAGGGACAAGTGCGCTATCGGATTGTCAGCGTTCAGGATATTACGGCGCTTAAACAAGCAGAAGTAGAACGAGAGAAGCTTTTGACGCTAGAGCAGACAGCCCGCCAAGCTGCCGAAACCGCCAATCAAATCAGAGATCAATTCCTCGCAGTGCTTTCTCATGAGCTAAGAACGCCGCTCAACCCAATTCTAGGCTGGGCAAAGCTGCTAAAAAGCGGATTGCTGGATGCCACAAAAACCCAAATTGCCTTAGCCACGATCGAACGGAATGCCCAAATACAGGCTCAGTTAATCGAAGATTTGCTGGATATTGCCCGCATTCTTGAGGGTAAATTGGCGCTCGCCATCGACTCAGTTGATCTGAGATTTGTCGTCTCTGCGGCACAAGAAACCGTTCGCTTAGCAGCAGATGCGAAACACATTGAGCTAAGGACGATATTAGAACCTAACGTTAGCGTTCTAGGCGATGTCACGCGGCTCCAGCAGGTCGTCTGGAATCTGCTCTCGAATGCGGTTAAGTTTACGCCTCAGGGGGGGCAGGTAGAAGTCCGAGTGGCTCAAGTTCAGGATCAGGCACAGATCCAAGTGCGAGATACGGGTAAAGGTATCTGCCCTGAATTTTTGCCCTATGTGTTCGATCGCTTTCGTCAAGCAGATGGTGCAACCACTCGCCAGTTTGGTGGGTTAGGGCTAGGGTTGGCGATCGTGCGTCAAATCGTAGAGCTGCATGGGGGTACGGTCAGCGCCGATAGCCTGGGTGAAGGACAGGGATCGACCTTCACGGTCACATTGCCAGCCACAGCCAGCCAAGCCAGTTTGTCTGCTGCCGCGATCGCATCTTCAGATCTAAGAGGAGTCACGGCTTTAGTCGTAGATGATGAGGCAGATTCCCGCGAGCTTGTGGTCTGCGTATTGCAACAATCGGGAGCCACCACCCTAAGCGCCTGCTCAGCCAGCGAAGCGCTACAGACGCTGAGGCAGCAAAAGCCAGATCTCTTGATTAGCGATATTGGTATGCCTGAAACAGATGGCTACATGCTGATCCGCCAAGTGCGATCGCTGCCCCCTGAGCAGGGTGGGCAAATTCCGGCGATTGCCGTTACGGCCTATGCCACGGATACCGACCGACAACTTATTCTTCAGGCAGGTTTTCAGCGCCATGTCACAAAGCCCATTGACCCCATCCCTTTCACGGCAATCGTGGCTAGTCTCGTTAAATTAACTCAGTTTAATTAACCCAGTTAAACTAACTCAATTCATTAAAAGCGCTGCATCAAAGCTTATTTGTCCCCTCTAGATTTGAGTCATGTTTAACGACAAATCCCTATCCGATCGCAAGGCTGCCCTCCTGGCTCGTATGACCAATCACATCCGGCAGTCGCTAGATCTTCAGGAAATTCTAGACGCAACCGTAAACGAACTCCGAGCCTTCTTGCAGACCGATCGCACCAAAGTCTATCGCTTTGACCCAGACGGGCATGGGCAGGTGGTTGCAGAATCGAGCGCTAAAGATCGTTTGCCCTCGTTGCTGGGGCTACATTACCCTGCTGAAGATATTCCGCTCCAAGCCAGAGCGCTCTTTGTCAAAGCGCGAACTCGGTCGATCGTTAATGTGAGTCAGCAGCAGATTATTCTCAACTCGCTGTCCACGCCTCCCCCAACCCTCGACGCTTTGACAGTAGAGGAAGTGCTGCAACAGCCGATCGAAGAGATTATCAGCCGTCCGGTTGACCCTTGTCATGTGGAATACCTAACGCAAATGGGGGTACAGTCGTCGCTAGTGGTGCCCATTTTGCATCAGCAAGAACTCTGGGGGCTGCTCATCTCCCATCATGCTGAACCCAGAGAGATTGACACAGAGGATCTAAAGGTTGTCCAAGTCTTGGCAGATCAGGTTTCTCTGGCGATCGCCCATTCAGCGTTACTGAGTCAGGCACAGGAGCGATCGCAGCGGGAAACCATTATTAATCAGATGACGGCGCTGCTCCACATGCCTCGGCGCCCCGAAGAAATCTTGACGACCGTTTTAGAACAGGCAATCAAGGCCACAAGCAGTTCTGGAGGCAGGCTGTACCTCACCTCAACCGATGGCACAATGCCCACCTATCTCTATACCTATGGTAAGCAGCCATACCAATCTGAGCTAAAACCCTCACTGCTAGAAAATCACCCGGTTTGGCAAGCAACCCAGAAAGCCTCAACGGCTCAGCCCGATGCTCCCACTCCCCCCAAGGCTGAAGCAACTTCAGATAATCCGGCCTTGCGCGTCGTGGTTGATCTGGAGCAAGAGCCAAGGCTGCACAAGCTGATTGAGCAATTTACTTCAATTCGCGGTCTGATGATTCAACCCCTCTGCTATGGGGATCAGTTTTTAGGATATTTGACCTTCTTTCGCGATCAGATTGACACAGAAAGTCTGTGGGCAGGTTATGAAGCAACGGACGAACGCCAACAGCGCCCCCGCGAATCAATGGGAAAATGGCAGGCACTCAAGCGCAACCAGGCGCAGCCCTGGAGCCTAGAAGAAGTTGAACTGATTCAGGCGCTTAATGTTCATCTCTCTTTGGCGATCGTGCAGGATCGGCTCTACCAAAGAGAGCAGCAGCAGCGTTTGATTTTAGAGATGCACAATCAAACGCTTTCTCAAGCACGCGCCACGGCTGAAGAAGTGGGTCGGCTGAAGAGTAATTTTCTCACTTCTACCAATCATGAATTGCGAACGCCTCTGGCTTCTACGTTGAACTACCTGAAACTGCTAAAAGATAGGCTGTATGAAAATGAAGAAGAACTGCGCGAATACATTGAAGGCGCTTATCAAGCCACAGAATCGCTCGTTACCATCATCAACAATGTGCTAGATATCGCCAAGATTGAAGAAGGTCAAATGAACGTAGAGCAGGAGATAGTCCTGCTGCCACGGCTCCTGCAAGAGCAGTGTTTCTTCGCCAATGCGCAAAGCCGTCTTGAAGGAATTTCGCTGGTGCTGCACTGCGAAGTAAACCAGGTTTTTGCCGACGCAGCTAAAATGCGTCAGGTAATGAACAACTTGCTGGATAACGCCTTCAAATTTACGCATCAGGGGCAGGTGACGGTGAGGGCGATCGCAGATAGTACAGGCACAAAGGCAGAGATCTCCGTCAGCGATACGGGTATCGGCGTCGCGGCAGACAGCATAGAGCGATTGTTTGATCCGTTCGTGCAAGCCGATGGGTCAATTCAACGAAATTATGGCGGCACGGGCTTAGGGCTAAACATTTGTAAAAGGTTAGTAGAACTGATGGGAGGACAAATTTGGCTAGCAAGCCTTGGGCTTGACCAAGGAACGACCGTCACCTTTACGCTGCCGCTGAGCCAGCCAGACACAAGCCCATTAGACGGCTCGCTAGATGGGGATTAACGACCTTGAATATTCTGCTGGTAGAAGATGATTACCATCTGGCGCGGGGAACAGCAAAACTCATTGAACGACTCGGAGGACATCAGGTATTTATCACCACAGAGCCAGAAGAAATCTTTCATCAATGTGAGAGTGGAGCTGTGGAACTCGTGCTCATGGACATTAACTTACCAGGTGTGAAATGGCAGGGACAGAAAGTAGATGGTACTAGCCTCTCGCGTCAGCTCAAAGATCGCTGGCATCACATTCCTATTATTGTAATTACGGCTTACACCATGCCCATCGAGCAACACACGTTGCTACAGCAATCTCAAGCCGACTGTTGCTATACCAAACCCATTACAGACTATCCAGCGCTACTTGAAATGATCACTCAACTCAGTCAAAGGAGAAGCTGAGTCTATGTATAAACTTGCAATACTAGATGATGACCCCAACTGGTGCCTGATTGCTCAACGTTTTTTACAGAAAAACTATGAAGTCGTAGTCTATAAATCAGTCTCTAGTTTTTTGTATGCTTTTGACGAACTTAGCCAGTACCATCTTTTGCTAATTGACTTTGTAATCCCAAGTGCCCGACATGAGATTAATGTTGATGGCATTGAAATCATTTCTCGTCTTAAGCGTCTGCCCCAGCCTCCCAGCGTTATCCTCGTCACGGCTTACATGAGTAGATATGACTTAGAGGTCAATGGCAAAAAGATGTGCCCACAGGCAGATGGTTTTTTTGCTAAAGATGCAGGGCTTGAGCTACTCAATCAACAAATTAGCCAATTGCTCAGAGACGCTCAGTAAAGAAGTCATGAGAGAAGCCATTGCCTAAAATTTAGCGCTGCTGTTTTTTGAGATAGGCTCACCAACTATCCTCTTGGCAACTACTATCCAGTTTTTTTTAAAACCGATGCAGAAATCTGCATTGTGCTCAGTTTTAATCAATCTTTCGATAGCTAATATCTAGATTATCGTTCTCCTAAAGCCAGATACGAGACTCAAATCAGTTTCGTAGAATGGCTCACATGAGATTAGATTCTGAATAGCGCTGAGAAAGGTAATGAGCTTGTTACATAGGTGACACCTATGAAATTTGTGTAGGTAAAGCTGATGTAATAAGACTCATGATTTGAATATCCTCAAGTTGCTCTTACCTTATGCTTAGCAAAATGAACCTAGCTCAAGCTAAGTCTTCAGTCTTTCAGAAGCTCTATCTCAGAACTATCTCTGCTTAGTAGCTGTACTAAGTCACAACTTGGTGTTTCACCATCCTGACGGAATCTCAGTAAGGCGAAGTAAGCGATCGAATTAAATTTATAGGTACTGGAGTTTATGAGTGTTTATGAGTATAGAGGCGATCGCTTTACTTCTGTCGCAAGAGATCACTCCATAGCTCGGAAGTTTCTCAGGATTGGGAGATTTATAGGGTTATTCAAGTAACCATTGCTACGTTTCAAATATTCTCTCAAGCAGGTTCATCTGATCTCAAGAGAGTGCCACTTGGGTCAAGGTCACGCAGGTTCACAATTCAACACCGTTTTAGGAGATACTAGGCTATGAAAGCAGTCTGCTGGCAAGGCACAAAGAAGATCGGAGTCGAAACCGTTCCTGACCCGACAATTATTAATCCCCGTGATGCGATCGTCAAAATTACATCAACCGCTATTTGTGGCTCTGATCTGCATTTGTACAACGGTTTCAATCCTACGATGAAGCAGGGCGATATCCTGGGTCATGAGTTTATGGGAGAGATTGTTGAGCTAGGCAGCGCAGTCAGGAACAAAAAAATAGGCGATCGCGTTGTCGTACCATTCACTATTTCTTGCGGTAGCTGTTTCTTTTGCAATCGAGATTTATGGTCTCTTTGCGATAACTCTAATCCCAACGCCTGGATGGTAGAAAAGGTAATGGGTCATTCTCCTTCAGGTCTGTTTGGCTACTCTCATTTGACGGGTGGCTATGCAGGTGGCCAAGCCGAATATGCTCGTGTGCCTTTTGCGGATGTGGGTTTGTTCAAAATTCCTGATGAACTCACCGACGAGCAAGTTCTGTTTCTCACCGATATTTTCCCAACGGGATATATGGCTGCGGAGAACTGTGACATTCAGCCAGGAGATACGGTAGCCATTTGGGGATGCGGCCCTGTCGGACAGTTCGCTATTAGAAGTGCTTTCTTGTTGGGAGCCGATCGAGTGATTGCGATCGATCGCGTTCCCGAACGCTTGCAGATGGCACAGCAGGGTGGGGCAGAAATCTTGAACTTTGAAGAAGTTGAGGTAGGAGAAGCCCTCAAAGAAATGACGGGAGGACGTGGCCCTGACTCAGTCATGGATGCGGTAGGTATGGAAGCGCATGGCATGGGTTTAGAAGGCTTTTACGATAAGGCGATGCAGGCCGTGCGAATGGAAACCGATCGCCCCAATGTGTTGCGTCAGGCGATCGTTGCCTGTCGTAAAGGGGGTACCGTGTCGGTGCCTGGAGTCTACACGGGTTTTGTAGACAAAATCCCGATGGGCGCGTTCATGAACAAAGGTCTAACTATGAAAACGGGGCAGACCCATGTTCATCGGTATTTGCAACCCCTAACGGAGCGGATTCAAAAAGGTGAGATCGATCCCTCATTCTTGATTACTCATACCCTCCCGATTGATCAAGCGCCCCATGCTTACGACATTTTTAGGAATAAGCAAGATAGCTGCATCAAAGTTGTTCTCAAACCTTGATGGTTTGTAGCTTGCCTTTGCGACAAGTAGGACAGGCAGCTAGGACAGGTTTGGCAAGCTCTATTAACACTCAGTAGATTGCTCAGCCTTCCTATTTTTTCTAAAAGCTGGATTTCAAAAGCGCTTTACGCTTTTGAAATCCAGCTTTTAGGGTTTCGTGGCGCGCGCCACAAAACCCTAATTTGTAATCTATTCCAGCAATTGCTTAAGCTACAGATTTTTTGTTGTGTGCCGCGCTCCGCGCGGCACACAACAAAAAATCTAAACATATTCAAGCGCGAAGCGCTGTAATACTGAAATTGCCTAGCTAGGGTTCTGCGGTAGATTCTGCGATCGTTATTCTCACTAATCCCCGATGTAGCACTAGCATCAGAAGGGCGAACGGTAGCATCACCATTGGAATAGTGCCCAAGCCAAATCTGTCACCGATCCAGCCAATAGCTGTCGGAATACTGACCGCCCCAATGCTGCCTAAACTGGTCACAAATCCGATCGCTGCGGGGACGATCGCTGCCGGAACTCGATGAGGCATCAGCCAAATAGTGGTAGGAAAAATCGCTGCTAGAGCAAATCCCATCAGAGGCAAGCTCCAAAGCTGATGGGGGAAAAGCCACCAGACTAATAAACCTACTGTCAACAACAGTAGCGAGTAATCAATCAAGCGAACGGCTCCGATCGATTTCATAACTTGCCCCATACTCAACCGCCCGATCGTCAGTCCTAACCAGTAGGCCGTGACGCTGTAGCCTGCTACTGAGATGGGGGTGCCTCGCGCAATCGTTTGTACCGCATAAGCCCAACTTCCCAAAGCAGCCTCTGTGCCGACATACACCAGCAGCAGCAGACCTGCGATCAAGACTGTGGGCGTTTTCAAAGCTAGCCCTAGATTTGCACCTGCACTCTGTTCCGATGCAGAGGGGGGTGACGGCATTAACGGCTGACGCTGTGAAATCACCCAAATCATGCCCACAACCAACAGCATTACAATTGCAGCAAAGACACCATAGGCCGATCGCCAGTTAATGCCTGAGGCAAGCAAGGTTGTCGCGATCGCGGGTCCTAACAGCGCCCCAATACCATAGAAAGCGTGGAGCAACCCCATGAGGTTAGCCCGTCGATCGTGCGCAATAAAGGTATTGATGCCTGCATCGATTAGCCCAATGCCTAAACCCAACAGGGTGCCTGTGGCAACCATAACAAACCAATGCGTCGTTGAGGCGTAGATATAGAGCGCACTGGTGACGCTGACAGCGGCCAGCAAAACCATCTGAGCCAATCCAATGCGATGACTCAACAGGCTACTCGTCAGGGCTGCGACGAAATAACCGCTAATTTGGCTGAAAAATAGAGCCGTTACCGTTGCCGGAGTTAGCTCGTAGGTGGCAATGATAGAAGGCAACAATACGCCTAACCCGCCCTCCGCAATGCCGATGGCAATAAAGGCATAAAATGCCAATGCGATGCCCATCCAGGCCGGAGGAGATTTATCCGTCATAGCGTTCTCTCAAGAATTCGCACATCTATCCACTGCATGCCCGCCCGCCGAGCGGCCTCTAGCCCCAAATCGCTGTCTTCGTACACAATACAGTCCTGGGGTGCAACGCCCATTCGCTCTGCCGCCAGCAAAAACATCTGAGGTGCAGGCTTACCCGACTCAACATCGTTAAGCGTCACAATGGTGTTAAAGAGTGAGCGGAGTTGAATGGTCTCAAGGGTCGATTCCACTACCGATCGTTGCCCATTAGAAGCGACTGCCATCGGCACCTTGCCGTAGTTCATCCGCGCGATCGCAGCTACAGCAGGCACCTCTCGCACCTGATGGATCAACCGGGAGAAATGCTCCTGTCGTTCGGCATCTAGCTGGTGTTGATCAATTGTGTAGCCAAAGGTTTGATTAAACTCTTGAATAAACTCTAAGGCCGTTAAGCCTGTGCGCTTGTGAAACCAGTCTTCTACCAGCGCAGCCCCGTACTGACTCAAAGCGGCCTGCCATGCCCGAAAATGCACAGGCAGGGTGTCAGCTAGCGTCCCGTCACAGTCAAAAATCAACCCTGCGTAGGGTGACTGCGGTGCAATGCGTTGATCGATCGCAAGGGGCAAGTTCAGCTGAGGCAGTTCCAGATTAACAACGCCTAAATCGACAGATTGGGTAGACATATATATTCGTGATCTATTTTGATCGACTTTATTTAATCTCATTGATTCTATGTTAATTTGTTTGTTGGATAAACAAATTAATTTATCAGAAATTTCTCATGTCTGCTAACTTTGAGCCGACTCTGGCGACAAATCCCGCTTTGCTAAAGCAGATCAACACCGCTCGGCTACTGGAATTGCTGCGATGTCATGCCCCGATCGCCCGTGCTGAGTTAGCCCGCCTAACGGGATTGACGCGCTCCACCGTGACCGTGATTACCGCTGAACTAATGGCTCAAGGACTCGTGCGAGAAAGTGGCGAAGTCTCGACTCCGCGAGGGGGCGGGCGGCCAGGAGTGGGGCTAATGCTCAATCCAGAGGGGGCTTTCTTTATGGGAGCAGCGATCGAAGTGGAGCACCTGACGGTCGTAAAGCTAAATCTAGCGGCGCAAGTGGTTGCCCGAATTCAGCAGCCGCTAGTTGATACTGCACCTGAGCGAGTATTGCGACAATTGGTAGAGATGATTAAGCAAGTTCGCCAAGCCCAGCCAAAGGACGAATCTCGTCTACGCGGGGTGGGGCTGTCCATTCAAGGCGTGCTGAACTTAGAGGGCATCGTGATTCGTGCTCCCTTCCTCGATTGGTCTGGTTTAGATCTCCGTCGCTATCTCCAGCCGCATCTCGATTTGCCCTTATTTGTAGATAACGATGCCAACGCTGCTGCGTTAGCCGAGGTGTATTTAGGTAGCGCCATGCAAAGTTCTAGCCTGTTCTACATTCTGATCAACAAAGGGGTAGGCAGTGGCATTATCATCAACAACCGGGTGTTTCGGGGTGCCTCCGGTACGGCAGGAGAAATCAGCGTTCTGATGAGCGATCCGCCTGGAGAAGATCACGTTGCTGAATGTGGACATCGGGTCGGCAAAGAAGACTTGTTGGATCGCTATCGACAACAGGGAGGCAAAGCCAATAACCTGTGTGAGTTGGTGAAGCAACTCGATCGGGGAGAGGCGATCGCCCATGCTGTCGTGCAAGACTGGGCTGAGATTTTGGGACGCGGGTTAGTGAGTGTCGTGAGTCTACTCAATCCGGAACAAGTGGTGATAGGAGGGCCAGTCACCGTCTTATTTCCCTATGTTAAAGACTCGTTAATCAGTAGACTACGAAACGGGATGCCGCGCCAAGGCGATCAAGGCTTCTTTAGCCATCCCAAAGCCCAGCTGAAAGTGTCGTCGTTTGGCGCAGATGCCTCGGCGGTGGGGGGTGCGGTGCTGGCTTACCAATCCCTGTTTCGAGTCCCCGATCTGGTGTTATTACCTGGCTAGTCGCCTAACCATGATTAACTGACGTGTTGGGGGGGGTGAATGAATAGATGGGAAACTCTCATCCATCCTTCTACCCATCCACCAACTATGACTTGACTGACCGCTAGCTATCTGGAAGAAGAGGCTGGAGCAAGATATGAAATATGGCTACATTGAGCGTGAACGTCGCTTTTTAATCAAAAATCTACCGCTCGAACTCCGGTTAGATGGTGAGTATCGTTGCATTAGCGATCGCTATTTTCCAAAAACTCACCTGCGCCTACGCAGGATCACCACACCCGAAGGACAGCTCATTCAGCAAAAGTTTGCTCGCAAGCAGTTAATGAGTGATTCCAGTCATGCGTCCATCACCAACCTTTATTTAGATCCCAATGAGTATCAACTGTTGTCTTCCTTGGGTGGATTAGAGATTCACAAGCGGCGGTATCGCTATGCCTACGGTGAATATATGTTTGGAATTGATGTATTTGAAGGACAGCTATCAGGACTCGTGTTAGGTGAGGTGGAATTTCCCACAGATGAGGCAATGGAGCTATTTCGATCGCCTGATTTTTGTACCGTTGAAGTCACGGACGAGCCATTTTTTAGAGGCGGCCATCTCGCGACGGTGCAGGCTGATGTTTTGCATCGAGAACTTAGAGCGATTTTTGAATGAGTTGTGGGAGGGTGTGTGGGAGGGTGTGTGGGAGGGTGTGTGAGAGGGTGGTTGCAATGGAGGCTGGTACAGGCAAAATATTTGAAGCGGCAGCCAAACTCCTATTTGCGATCGGTTTTTGCAATCTGTAGTATGATGTAGTATGATGAGAGAATCATTCTGACTTAACCTCTTCAACTCAGTAACCTCTTCAACCAGCAAACGATGAAGTAGCTTCTTACTCTCAAATTCAGCGATCGCGCCTAGGCAACCCTATAGGCAACTCTGTAGGTTTATGCCGCAAGCTCATGCCGCAGTTACAGCCAGATCCGCATTGAAATTTGCAGAAACCCTTCGCGCTCTGACGCTTAATCTTTCTCAAGATCGATCTTTCCCGAATTTACGGTGCTGCTTCATCAGCACCTTGATTTTGCAATTTATTCGCAAGGAGGTGGCGGATGTCAAACTATCGACAGCCCTACTTGATTGCTGAAAACTTACGGTACGAAGTGGATTCCACCCGAACACTATTTCAGGGAATTCATTTGAGTCTTTCAGCAGATGACCATATCGCCTTGGTTGGTTCCAATGGAGTCGGCAAATCGACGCTCCTCAAGATTCTGGCAGGCCACATACAGCCGACTCAAGGCTCGGTGACCCGCAGTGGCTCAACCTATTACCTGCCGCAAATTAGCACTATTCGAGACTCGCTTGAGTCAGCGTCTGTCCTGGAGTTTCTCAACGCCATCTCTAACGAGTGGTGGGAAATTGAGCAGTTGCTCAAAACTACGTTTGACACAACTCTGGACTTAATGCTACCGATGCAAAGTCTCAGTGGCGGAGAACTGACAAAGTTATTTCTCGCCATTGGCTTGGCGCGATCGCCCGATCTGCTGCTTCTAGATGAGCCAACCAATCATCTAGATTATCTGGCTCTAGAGGAATTGCGTCAGTTTCTTTGCCAGTTTCAGGGGGCATTTGTGATTGTCTCGCACAAGCCTTTTTTTCTCGATCAAGTTGCCCAAACCACCTGGGAGCTGACCTCAGCAGGGTTGCAGCTTTATGGCGGCAATTTTTCGCACTACCGAGAACAAAAGCAATTAGAGCAGGCAGCTCAGGCACGATCGCATGAGGCAGCCCGTAAAGAACTGAAACGCACCAAGGCCGCCGCTTTACAAGAACTGGAACGAGCGGCGCAGTCTCGGCGTAACGGTCGCCAGAAGGCACTCAATGGAGATATGCCTCGCATTGTCGCAGGAGGTTTAAAACGACAGGCTGAAGCAACGGCAGGAACGCTTAAAGTAAAATATGATAAGGCGATCGCAACCGCTACTCAAAAAGTGGCAGAGACAAAATTGAGAACGCACAAGGCCACAAGTATTCAACTTGAGGAGAACAGCCAAAAGCACAGAAATCTTCTAGAAGTTAACCAGGCGAGTCTTTGGGTTCAGGATCGACTTTTACTAAAAGATATTCAGCTGCATGTATCCAGTGGCGATCGCATTGCCATCGCGGGTCTCAACGGTTCGGGGAAGTCCTGTTTAGTCAAAGCCATTTTAGGAATTGACTCAGCATCAGCGCTTGTGCAAGGCGAGGTGCAAAAAGCCAACATGCATGCCCTGTATCTTGACCAGAGCTATGCGTTTGTCGATCGCGCCCAAACGGTGCTGGAAAACATGCATCGCGTTAATCCAACTCTCACCTATCAGCTATTGCGGCAACAGCTAGGACATTTCTTGTTTTTTAACGACGATGTCTACAAATCAGCAGCAGTCTTGAGCGGTGGAGAGTTGGCGAGGCTAGCGATCGCCCTGATTACAATTTCAGAACTAGATTTACTCATTCTAGATGAGCCAACAAACAACCTGGATATTGCCACTGTTGATCAAATGGTTACCGCATTAAATGACTATCAGGGGGCACTCTGGGTGATTTCTCATGACCTAGATTTCCTGAGCCGCATTACCATTACGCGATCATTTCATCTCAAGCACCAAACCTTACAGCAAACCATTTATCTCCCTAGCGAGCGATCGCACTACTACGATGAGTTATTGAACCTTGCTTAAGCGGGGATGAATTTTGTTCACTGGTCTACTGGCCCACTAGCCTACTGCCCACAGATCGGCGTTACGCGATAGAGGCACGATCGATCTCGACGGGCGATCGCGAGATGATTCTGCTGGCTGGTAAATTTCCATAGTCAACAAACCCAAGGAAATTCTTTACAAAGTCAAACAGGATACTTATGATCAGCCTACATATTTTTCTTGGCATACAGCGTTCACAAATTATTCCGGAGGTAAGCCATGACTCTCGCGATTCAGCACATTAATCCAGTCGGATTAGGCGATCCCTCTCACTATGGCTATACCCAGATTACGGTTGTCCCTGCCCATACCAAGCTGGTGTATATCGCAGGACAACTGGGAGAAAATGAAAGCGGCGATTCAGTCTCGGCTGATTTCGCAGCCCAGCTAAAACAATCTTTTGCTAACCTCCGTACCGCTTTGACAGCAGTTGGGGCAACACCAGAACAGGTTGTAAAAATTACGGTACTCTCAGTTGATCATAATGCTGAGAAACAACGCTTAATTTCAGCCGAACGGAATGCAATGTGGCCAGGAGATCGCAAGCCTGCCAGTACGCTGATTCCTGTGCCCCGACTAGCCGTGGAAGGAATGCTATTTGAGATTGATGCTGTCGCTGTAATATTGGATTCCTAGAGCAATTTTTAGGCATAGGCTTCTAGAGATAAACCCCCTAGAATTGGGAATTTGGAGGCTAGAAATTGACTCAATCCTCACTCGATTACATCAGAAATGTTTGATTAAATTTACAATTTTTTAAAGACATAAAGAATCGCTCAACATTGCGCTATTTCCTAGTGAATCAGGAATAAGACAACATTGAGCGATTCTATCCTTAAGAGCATTAAATGCCCTCAAATTAACCCTTGCGGTTCAGCGCTTCAGTTGGTTTGCGGTGAGCAATTTCGGCAAACTTACCATTGTTGTGGCCATTGCCATTGCGAGGCTGAATTACGCCATACCCTCCGTGGTTACGTTCATAGATCACGTTGATTTCGCCTGTTTCTAAGTTGCGAAACATGTAGAAATCATGATCGACTAACTCTAACTGTTCTTGGGCTTCTTCTAGCGTCATCGGCGGCATTGCAAAGTACTTTGTGCGTACAACAGTGCCGAGATCAGGAGCGCGATCGTCGTTAAGCAGTGTTGACGCCACAGGCTGCGGTTCAAGCACCTCCGTCGTTTTGACGGGGGCATGGATCTGTGCCTGACGCTTTTCTTTATACTTGCGAAGCTGGCGGGCAATTTTGTTAGCAACCAGATCAATACTGGCATAGAGGCTTTCGCTACTTTCTTCCGCCCGAACTACAGTGCCGTTGGCATAAATAGTGACTTCAGCAATCTGATTGGGATTAATGCGGGGGTTGCGAGCGACAGAAAGGTGGACATCAACTTCAGTTGTTAGGTGTTGAAAATGAGTGACCGCCTTTTCAATTTTCTGATGAACATACTCACGAATGGCCTCAGTAATCTCGATGTTTTTGCCCTGGATAACAAGCTTCATATTAAGCTCTCTCCTATCAAGTTGGCTCTTCTATTACCCTAGCACTTTGTATTGTGGGCGACAGGTGGGTTTATAATCATTTGCATGGGTTGATAATTCTTGATAAGAACACTGTTGAAAAACCTCAAACTTACGTCGAATTACGCTTGATTTAATCCCCCTATTTCAAGGTACTATCATAGGCTGTGTGCTGTTATCCTCCTTGCCCTCTCAAGTCTGTCAGGTTTACCCAGGAGGGCTAGTACCCTACGAAACAGCTCTCACCTGGCAGCGATCGCTCCTCACTGCGCGTAAGCAGAACCCCACTCTTCCTGATGTGCTACTGCTGTTAGAGCATCCTGCGGTCTATACCTTGGGGCAAGGCGCAACTTTAGAGTTTCTCAAGTTTGATCCGGCTGATTCACCGCACTTGCTTTACCGGGTCGAACGCGGTGGCGAAGTGACCTACCATTGCCCAGGTCAGCTCGTAGGCTATCCCATTCTGAACTTGCAGCGTCACCGACAGGACTTGCACTGGTATTTGCGGCAGCTTGAAGAAGTTTTAATCCAAGTTTTGGCGCTCTATAACCTTAAGGGCGATCGGGTTCCTGGCTTCACAGGCGTTTGGGTAGAAGGGCGCAAGGTTGCGGCGATCGGCATTAAAGTCAGCCGCTGGATCACGATGCATGGCTTTGCCTTGAATGTGTGCCCCGACTTGTCAGGGTTTCAAAAAATTATTCCCTGCGGCATTGAAGACAAACCGGTCGGCAGCTTAGCCGAGTTCATCCCTGAAATTAACCTCCACCAGGTGCAGCAGCAGGTTGCTACGACTTTTGCAGAGGTTTTTCACTTACAGCTTCAGAAGGTAGACTGCATCTAGCAAAGGCGCGCAATTTTGTATAAGATTATGCCTCGCTCCATAGCGTAAGACCGAGCTAACTGCCAGATCTTTGCTGTAGGTTGAGTTGAACAACGTGAAACCGAAGTTTGGTTCAGTCAATCGGGCATCACACTCTGGAGAAGATTGCAGCGGCGCGAAGATCGCCAAAATTTCCCGTTGAACCAAGTTGCAGGATATGAATCTGAAGACTATCAGCTAAATTCTTTATT
This sequence comes from Oscillatoriophycideae cyanobacterium NC_groundwater_1537_Pr4_S-0.65um_50_18, assembly GCA_016208305.1. GTDB lineage: Bacteria > Cyanobacteriota > Cyanobacteriia > Elainellales > Elainellaceae > Drouetiella. The sequence continues at coordinate 533,548 of JACQYI010000009.1, forward strand.
GGGTTCCGTGAAATTACTTGAAAATAGCTGTAACATTTTAGGAAGCCTTTGGCTCGGCCTCTGTTAGGGTGTTCTCCGGTTGGAGTTTTTTAGGTTCATGTTTACAACGTCTCATACTGGAACGTCTCACACTGAAGAGCTACATACCGCTCAGTCTCCTGCTCGTGACTCAGCCCATGCTTTGTTGAATGCTGCAAAATTTGAAATTTATAGCCCCTTAGATGCAGCAATCCCATTGCGACAGCGCGATGAGCAGGTATTGACAGAATTGTTCCGGCTAGAGGAGATTGAAGCGATCGAGGAAGATATCGCCTGCAACCTGCTCTGCCGCTGTCCAGAGCCTTGCTGGGAAGATGATCCGTTTGAGTTCTTGAAGGAATACCTTTAGCCAGTTTCCCAAAGCCTAAATTTTTCAAAACTTAATTTTTTCAAAGTTTGGATCTTTCAAACCAGGTGGGAGATAAGGCTCTTATCTGCTTTACTCTATGCTTCGCTTTTTTTAGGCTCTGCTTTGTCTATGCATAGCTTATAGCCCTAATCCTCTAAGACTGTTTTGACGGGTGTGGAGTGTATCCTCAAAACTATCCCCGCCTTAACGTGAATTAAACTAGCACCTTTACACACTGACACAAAAGCCCCATAGGATTATGGGGCTTTCGCTTAAAACTTGGGCTAAGACTGAGCAAAAAACTTAATCTGGATTGGACTCAGGATAGTGATTGCGGATGCGCTCTGCTTCTGGGCAGTCTTCTGAAACCAGGGGTTCGACATCGCCCCGAGAGACAGCCGCCAGTTTTTGCATCACTGAACCAATGCTTTCCAAACGAATCATTTCCTCCCAAGAGCAAACCTCGTCATCTTCATCTGTTTCGTAACGCACGGTCACCAGATCACCTTCAATGTCAAGGATGCGCGCGCGCTCGATCCAGCGTTGCTGATCCCGCAGAAAGATCCAAACCTCTCTACCATCACAACACAGTTGATAGATCTTGCGGTGTAGCATGTATCGCTTCTCCTGAGCAAACAATGAGCAAATAGTCGATCGAACCTCAGCCGACTCCGAAACCTTAGCCTATTTATGGATTTAGCATCCTAGGCGCTCTAAGGGATGCGCGAGGTTGCGTAGCTTCCCTGAAACTAGAGGCTAACGCAAATTCAGCAGAAAACCCCTCGGATCTCTCAATACTTATGGCATGGATACTCATAAAGCAAGTTCCATGCGCTGAAATCTTGGATTGGGTAGAATGCATCGGCGCTGGACTATGGCGCACTGAGGTGTGGCGAAAGATGCAGGGCTGTAGCGGAAGATTTTGAAACACCTTCTGATTTTGCGAGCAGCCAATAGGTTCATGATGGTTGAGCAATTTAGAAATGACTGAAAATGCCACTCAAGATGAAAACAGCCCGATCATAGTATCTAACCTGGCTAACGCAATTAAACCTTGAGTTGGCTCTGTTGTGAATAGGGGTTCTGCCCTAAAACCTTAAAGAGTGAGTGAAGATAAGACACTCGCGAAATAAATATGGACTCCATTCAGCGCAACTCGCATATCCTCCAGATGAATCCGGGCTGCCTTTGCAATTCAGCTTTTGCAATTCAAAAGTACTGAAATTCATATATCATTCTAGCGAGATTGTGGAAACTTTGGGAATCTATCCAAATTTATCGAGATTTTAGCGACTTTACGGGAGTTTTAATGCTGCTACACCTGAGTACTTGGCCAGAAGTTGAAGATTATCTCAGCCGATCGCCAGGAGTGATCATTCCCATTGGCTCAACAGAGCAGCATGGCCCTACAGGACTCATTGGCACAGATGCCATTTGCGCTGAAGCGATCGCCCAAGGCGTCGGTGAGGCGACTCAGGCGTTAGTCACTCCTACCCTCAATGTGGGCATGGCGCTGCACCATACGGCCTTTCCAGGCAGTATCAGCCTTCGCCCTAGCACGTTGATCCTGGTGATTCGAGATTTTGTCACGAGCTTGGTGAAGGCCGGATTTACAAAATTTTTCTTCGTCAACGGCCACGGGGGCAACATTGCCACGCTGAAAGCCGCTTTTTCAGAAGCTTACCTAGACTTGGCTAATTTAAACTTGCCTCAGGCCGATCGCGTTCAGTGTCGCTTGGCCAATTGGTTTACCTGCGGCTCGGTCTATGAGCTAGCCAAGAGTCTGTATGGCGATCAGGAAGGGTCTCACGCCACCCCCAGCGAAGTCGCCTTGACGCAATATCTCTACCCGGAAGCAATTAAACATGCGCATCTCAGCCTCCAAGTCGCCTCAGGGCATCCCATTTATGGAGCGATCGATTTTCGTCGGCGCTACCCCGATGGGCGCATGGGTTCCAATCCAGCTCTCGCCACACCCGAACATGGCAAGCAGTTCTATGACCTTGCCGTCAAAGAATTGAGCGCTGGCTATCTCAAGTTTCTGAGCGAAGACTAATTCAAGACTGCACTCAGACAGGGCTAATTCAGGAAGCCTCAGAAGAACTAGGCGGAGTCGCAAGGGCGTCTTTAGCTTTGGCGCGCTCTTCCTTTTTCTTGCGATCGGCCTTCAAGATGTCGTCCAAGACAATCCGAGCTTGGGTGATTTTCTCTAGATTGCCACGATATAGCTCTAAGTCTTTTTGGGCTTTGTCTGGAGACAGCTTCAGGGCTTCGCTCAAGGTTTGCAACGCCTCGTTACGCCGCTTTTCGTCTTTGACCAAGTCGGCATCAATCGTTTCTAGCAGGGTATATAGCCCGATCGCAGAGAGACGGCTGTACTTATATTTGGGATTTTCTGCAATGGAGCGAAGCGTGCCCATGAGATGGCTCCCTTCCCCCTCGCTGAGTTGGCGGACTTTGGCCAAGAAATCTCCAGAGGTAAATGCTGCTGCCTCAGACTTGAGCTGCTCTGCATCTTGGCGATATTGATGCGGTTCTGCCTGTAAAGATTGGCACAGGGCACTGAAGATAGAAGTTAAGTCTTCTTCAGGTCTATAGCCCTGCATAAAGCGATCGAATGCCGTGACTACACCCAAAGCATAGATGGGGTCATAGCTAAAGTCCGCGTTGACGGAAAGCAGATGCATCTCTACCATCAGTTCATCAACCACCCGCCGATAGATGGAGTTAATGGGGCGAGTATGCAGGTTGTAGAAAGATCTTTTGGTGTCGGAAACGGTGCGGACAGTACTCACTGGAAATTCTGAAGATAAGGCGTTTCTATTATATCCCACATGGGAGACGGCATTAGGGATCAAGACTCGGATAAATGCGTGCTGAGTTTTGAATTTTGAGGTGATACTAGCTAATGCCAGGACTTGATCGCTTGGCGCTACATCACCCTTGAACTCCGTCATGGCCTACGAACCGCTGCACCACAAGTATCGTCCGCAAACCTTTGCCGAATTGGTGGGGCAAGAGGCGATCGCCTCCACGTTGACCAACGCCCTACGGCAGCAAAAAATTGCGCCTGCGTACCTGTTTACCGGAGCCAGGGGCACAGGCAAAACCTCTAGCGCCCGAATTTTGGCAAAGTCGCTCAATTGCCTTAGCAGCCCTGTGCCAACCGAGAAGCCCTGCGGGGTGTGCGAGGTGTGTCGGGCAATCGCCAACGGCTCGGCTTTGGATGTCGTCGAGATCGATGCTGCCAGCAATACAGGCGTGGATAATATTCGGGAGCTGATTGAGCGATCGCAGTTTGCCCCCGTACAGGCGCGTTTCAAGGTTTATGTGGTTGATGAGTGCCACATGCTCAGCACTGCCGCCTTCAACGCCTTGCTCAAGACCCTAGAGGAACCGCCCGATCGCGTCGTGTTTGTCTTGGCGACCACCGATCCCCAAAAGGTTTTGCCTACCATCATTTCACGCTGTCAGCGGTTCGACTTTCGCCGCATTCCCCTAGAGGCAATGGTGGAACATCTCAGCCAAATTGCGGCTCAAGAAGCGATCGCCATTACGCCTACAGCCCTTCAGCTAGTCGGGCAGATCTCGCAGGGGGGCTTGCGCGATGCCGAGAGTTTGCTAGATCAGCTGAGCTTGTTAGAGGGTGAAGTAACGAGCGATCGCGTCTGGGATTTAGTAGGGGCTGTTCCAGAGCGAGATTTGCTGGCGCTGGCGCTGGCGATCGCCCAAGACGACTCCACAGCCGTCATCGATCAGGCGCGTCATTTGATGGATAGAGGGCGCGAACCGCTGACGGTTCTGCAAAACCTTGCCAGCTTTTATCGCGATTTGCTGATTGCCAAAGCCACGCCCGATCGCCTTGATCTAGTGGCCATTACGCCGCCGACTTGGGCAGAGCTATGTCAGTTTGTGTCCGAGCTAGACATTTACACCATTTTGCTAGGGCAGCAGCGCTTACGGGAGAGCGAAGCTCAAGTGAAAAACACAACGCAGCCTCGTCTGTGGCTTGAAGTGACGTTAATGGGGCTGTTGCCTTCAGCGTTGTCTCAGAGCGCTTTGCCTAGTCAGATACCTGTAGGGCGCGTGAATGGATCGAGTGTGGCACCTCTGCCTAAAGTGGCCTCTTCGGTGCCGAGAGTGCCGCCTGCCGTACCGCCCGCCAAGCCGATCGCTGCTTCAGAGCCACCGCCACAAAATGGCAAAGCTCCACAGGTGAACCCTGTGCCGGATGAGCTGACCCTGCCTGCTCCAGCAGAGCCGCTGCTTGCCCCGATTCCAGAGCCGATCGCCCGATCTGCCCCCAAACCTGAGGAAACTCCAGCGATCGATCTGATTCAGGTCTGGGAAAGATTGATTGCCAATCTACAACCTCCAGGCACGCAAATGCTGCTGCGTCAGCAGGGGCAGCTCATTGCATTTGATGGACGACAGGCTAAAGTGGGCTTTAAATCTCAGCAGCTATTTAAGATGGCGATCGATCGGGTGCCCAACATGGAGGCTGCTTTTGAAAAGATCTATGGCCATAAGGTCAGAGTCGTTCCAGAAGTCGTAGCGGCGGGTGCAGCGCAGCCTATGGCGCGATCGCCCCAATCCATCTCTCAACTCCCGCCCCAATCTGAGCCTCAGCTTAAGGCTAGAGAGCCGCATGTGAGAGAGTCCTCGCCGGATTTTAAGGCCGCTCCACTGCCCGTTTCCTCAACTGAAGATGCAGGGCGATCGACTGCTTCCCAAGCGCTAACGTCAGTCGCTCATGAGGCGGCACAAAGCGCTCCTCCGCTACCCGCAGGCTGGCAACAAGAAGACGAAGTTAACAGAGCCGCTAAAAGCGTTGCGCAAATGTTTAACGGGCAAATTGTGGATTTAGAAGAGAGTTTGCAGCCTGTCGCTGAGACTGCATCTCCCCCGCTGGCCTTAGAGGTGATTGAGCCAGAGGGAGATACTGATGCAGATGAGGCAGACGATGACGATGATGTGCCTTTTTAGGCTTACCCGCCCGTGGCAAAGCGGATTTTGAGGTAGTCTTCCTCCATTTTTGCGCCTGACGGTTGCAGAGCGGCTAGGGCTTGAGGGAGGACGAGGTTACGACGGTGGTTGCCAATCCGAATATTTAGCTCGTCTCCGGTTTTGCTGAGTTCTACTTTATCTTTGGCGATGCCGGGGAGGTAAACCTCAAGGCTATAGGCATTCTGCTGTTGCACGACGCGCAGGGTTGTCTCCTTGTAGTAGACCTGTGCGGGGTCTTCATCGGCATAGAGGGTTTCTTTGAGGCGATCGAGTGCTGCTAGACCGCACATTTCCTCTGAGTAAAGAGGAACTTCTTTAACGGGCAAAGGATGGAAATTATCGTGAATTTCTTGGCGGTACTGCTGTTGATTTTCTTTCCAACGTCGGAAAAAGGGATCGGTGACTTCATCGGGAATGATGCGGTTGGCGATTACCATGTCTGTTGCCACGTTGTAGAGGCTGAGGTAGGCATGGGCACGCAGCGATTCTTTAATCACCATTTTTTCGGGGTTGGTCACTAGCCGCACGGAGGTTTGGGTGTTGTCCGTCAGGACTTTTTCTAGCGCTTCGATTTGCTCGTAAAACTCATAGGGCGCATCCATTACCTCTTTGTTGGGAAGAGAGAATCCGGCGATCGGTCGAAATAATGGCTCTACTAAAGGTCTGAGGGCTGCTGATACGGCTTGTAAAGGCTTATAAAAGCGGCGCATATACCACCCTGCAACTTCGGGTAGGCTGAGCAACCGTAGGGCGGTTCCAGTTGGGGCAGAGTCGATAATTAGCACGTCGTATTCGCCTTCGTCGTAGTGGCGTTTCATGCGAACGAGGCTAAAGATTTCGTCCATGCCGGGAAGAATGGCTAACTCTTCGGCTTCTACGCCTTCTAAGCCGCGGGCTTGCAAAACTTGGGTAATGTAGCGTTTTACGGCTCCCCAGTTGCCTTCTAGCTCCATTAGCGCATCTAGTTCGGCACCCCAAAGGTTGGGACGTACTTGGCGTGGCGCATGTTCTAGCTCTATGTCAAAGCTGTCGGCGAGTGAGTGGGCTGGGTCGGTACTCAAAACTAGGGTTCTGTAACCCAGTTCGGCACATCGCAGTCCTGTCGCAGCGGCTACGGAGGTTTTGCCGACTCCGCCTTTGCCAGTCATCAAGATTACGCGCATGGATGGTCAGACCCTATCTGAGAGAAGTTTATATTCTGTTACTTATCTACTGTATCGGGTTTTTTGGGGTTAAGTTTCGTAACTTGTATGGGCGATCGCTCCTATCTGATCTTGGGGGCAACCCCCAAACCCCCGAATTTAGGGGACGGCTGCGTCCCCCGTAGCTTGTTCTCCGAAGAAGTACCCCCTCCAGAAAGGGTTAAGGGTGGGTGACGGGGGCCGCTTTGCATGGATGGGGTGAAAGGATTTTTGATTTTAAGAACCTTGGGTATGGAGAATTTGCAGGGTGGCGATCGCGATTCCTAACCAAATCAGGATGTTTCGTCGGGTGAGTTGGGTAGCTTGGGCGATGACTGCGGCTGTAATGGGGCGGGTTGGGTTGCCTAGGAGGGGTTTGTGTTTTGTGATGCCTTTGTATTGGTTGGTGCCGCCGACTTGTACACCTAAGACTGCGGCATAGGCGCATTCGCTCCATCCGGCATTGGGGCTGGGGTCTTGGGGGGCATCGCGCTGGCAGAGTTGCCAAACTTGGCGGGGTCGGCGGGAGAGTAAGGCTAGGGTCAATACGGTGAGGCGGCAGGGAAGCCAGGTGAGGCCGTCTTCGAGGCGGGCGCTAAACCAGCCGATGTGGGTGTAGGGTGCTTCTCGATAGCCCACCATCGAATCTAGGGTGCTGGCTGCTTTGTAGGCGAGGGCGAGAGGTACGCTGCCAATGGGCAAAAATGCGCCCAAGATGCCGTAAAACAAGGGAGCCATGCTGCCGTCTGTGGCGTTTTCGGTTACGGTTTCTAGCACGGCTCTGAGAATTTCGGCTTCGGATAACGTTGCGGTGTCGCGTCCGACATAGCGGCTAAGCTGGCTTCGGGCTGCTTCTAAGTCGCCGCTCAAGAGGGGCTGAAGCACTTGCTCGGCAGCGGCTCTGAGGCTGCGTCCGGCAAGGCAGCTTGCCAGCAGAATGCTTTCTGTTGCCAGCCCTAAGACGGGGTGAATTAGATGGGCGGCGTATAAGATGAGCCAGCCTACGCTGCCGCTGCCCAGAATCAGGGCGATCGCCAGTCCGACTCCGGCGATTCTCAAGGCTTGAGGCGTGGCGAAATGCTTGAAGCAATGCTGGGTATAGTGCTGGATAAACCAGCCCATGACCTGGACTGGGTGCAGCCAGCTCCAAGGATCTCCGATCAGATAGTCCAAAAGAGCGGCGATCGCCAGCACCGGAATTCTGGGATGTATTTCATAATTCATTTGCACAATTGTCAGCATAAGAACATCGGCATAAAGAAAACCTTTCGGTAAGCTTGCCTTTCCCCAAAAGTTGACTACTCTGTAGTGAAGTGTGGCTCGTAAGCCCCAAACGATCACCGAGATTCCACAGCGTTGTCCAGAGTAAGCGGAGAATCAGCAGAGTCCTATGGCACAAAGTTTTGGTTTAATTGGTCTGGCAGTGATGGGAGAAAACCTGGCGCTCAATGTTGAGCGCAATGGCTTCCCGATCGCAGTGTATAACCGTTCTCGTGACAAAACCGATGCCTTCATGGCAAATCGAGCCGGGGGCAAAAATGTTAAGCCTACCTACACCCTCGAAGAATTTGTGGCGGCACTCGATCGCCCTCGCAAGATTTTGATCATGGTGAAGGCGGGTGCTCCTGTTGATGCTGTGATGAATCAATTGAAGCCTCTGTTGCAAGAAGGCGACATGATCATTGATGGCGGCAACTCGCTCTATAGCGATACTGAGCGTCGGGTTAAGGAGATGGAGGCCACGGGGCTTAGCTTCATTGGCATGGGCGTGAGCGGCGGCGAAGAAGGCGCGCTAAATGGCCCTAGCCTAATGCCCGGTGGCACCGAGGCAGCCTACAAAGAGATTGAGCCGATCGTCACCAAAATTGCCGCCCAGGTGGATGATGGCCCTTGTGTGACCTACATCGGTCAGGGCGGTGCCGGTCACTATGTCAAAATGGTGCATAACGGCATTGAGTATGGCGACATGCAGCTCATTGCCGAAGCCTACGATTTGCTCAAGAGTGCGATCGGTCTTAGCCATACCCAGCTTCATGAAGTGTTTGCCGAGTGGAACACGACCGATGAGCTAGATTCGTTCTTGATTGAAATTACCGCCAATATCTTTACCAAGATTGACGATGAAACGGGCCTGCCCCTGGTAGATCTGATTTTGGATGCTGCCGGACAAAAAGGCACCGGGCGCTGGACGGTAGAAACGGCCTTGGAGCTGGGAGTCAGCATTCCCACCATCATTGCTGCGGTCAATGCCCGCATTATCTCTTCCATCAAAGAAGAGCGGGTGGCAGCTTCTAAGGAATTAACCGGGCCTACGGGTAAATATGAGGGCGATGCAGCGGCCTTTATTACCAAGGTGCGCGATGCCCTTTACTGCTCCAAAATCTGCTCTTACGCGCAGGGGATGGCGCTCTTGGCGAAGGCTTCCCAGGAGTATGGCTATAACCTCAATTTGGGGGAATGTGCCCGCATCTGGAAGGGGGGCTGCATTATTCGCGCCCGCTTCCTCAACAAGATCAAGCATGCTTTTGACGAAAACCCTCAGTTGCCTAACCTGCTGCTGGCTCCTGAGTTTAAGCAGACAATTCTCGATCGCCAAGAAGCCTGGAGAGAGGTGCTGATGACGGCTGCTAAGCTGGGCATTCCCGTACCTGCTTTCAGCGCTTCGCTCGACTACTTCGATAGCTACCGCCGCGATCGCCTGCCTCAAAATCTGACCCAGGCTCAGCGCGACTACTTTGGTGCCCATACCTATGAGCGCACCGACAAGCCCAGAGGCGAGTTTTCTCACGCAGACTGGTTCTAATATCAGCTTCGGCCATTCATAGTTTTGGTGTGGCGCGAAGCGCCACACCAAAACTATATAATTGGGCTTTCAAAGCTGAAAAATTAGAACTTTGCAGGCCGCTCGAATATGAATCCTATGATGCAGTCTTCTCCAAAATCTTTACACCGTTTTCTTTGGGCGACTGGCATGAGTGGCTGCTGCATGACAAGTCTCGTGATTCCTGCGATCGCTACCCTCTCCCCTACATCCTGGCCTGAGGCAAAACCAACTTCTGAAATAGCCCAGGTGCTGCCCGATCCTCAGGCAATTTTGAGCCTGACCCGGTTCAGGGCAACCGTAAATATTACCAACCAAGCCGATCGCCCCATTGTCTATGCAGTGGTCGGAGAAACGGAGCCGCGATCGCTCGACAAAGGGGCATCCGTGACGCTGCGCAATTTGCCTGTTCCGACGAGTCTACTGCTCAGAGCAAACGATGATGCCACCCAAGAGCGGCTGTTTTTTAGCATTAATGTGGCAGCAGACGAGACAGCCGGAGTGTTGAATGTCACAGTTGCCGACGAGAACCCCAACGATGGCAATACTTCGGTCTACATTGATACGAACGGCAAGGTTTACGTAGACTGAGCGGAGGCTAGCTTTCTCCCCCTGCTTCGAGTTGGGCTAGAAAAGGTTGAGCCACGACTGCGGCCTGAATGCGATCGCGTAAATTGAGTCGCGTCAGAATATGAGAGATATGATTTCTCACCGTTCCTTCCGTGAGAAACAGGGTTTCGGCAATCTCGCGATTACTAGCGCCATTGGCCAACATTCTCAGCACTTGCTTTTCACGGGGGCTAAGCTGCGTGAATCCGGGGGGTAGCTGAGTCGATTGCGGCTGAGTTGCTGCCGGGTTAGCCATCATCTTTTCCAAAATGCCGGGACTAAATTGGGTATATCCGCGATGAATGGAGCGAATCACCTCTGCCAACTCTTCTGAAGGAATATCTTTGAGCAAATAGCCTTTTGCCCCAACCTGTAGCGCCTCAGCAACATATTTCGCATCGTCGAAGGTGGTAAAAACGAGAACTTTAATATCGGGGAAAGCCTGACAGATGATTTGGGTTGCGGTAACGCCATCCATGATGGGCATACGGATATCCATCAAAATCACATCTGGCAGCAAATCCTGGTCATTGAGAGAATGAACGCGTTCTACAGCCTGTTGTCCGTTGCCTGCTTCTCCAACTACCTGCAAATCAGGCTTGAGTTCTAGCAATGTTTTTAAGCCCTCTCGGACAACTTCTTGATCTTCGACCAGGAGTAACCGAATCATATGTGGCAGTCCTAGATAGTGGGTTTTGGGAGGGTGAGAGCGGGCGGGAGAGTGAGAGCGGGCAGGAGAGTGAGAGCGGGCAGGAGAGTGAGAGCGGGCAGGAGAGTTTTTCTTAACGCTCACAAACAGGCGAGATGGCTATATTTTAGGAACTTATGCGATCGCCAAACGGTTATATTGCCACCCCGAAAGATTGCTAGAGTGAACATTGCCAACAGAGCTAATTTTAGGCAATGCTTCTAGCGGCTATCGGCAGCGATGCGGTGATGCAACAGCCTGCCCCAGGGCTGCTCATAATGTTCATCTCTCCGCCTAAAGCAGTGATGCGCTCTTGCATCCCTTGAAGACCAAAGCCAGAGCGATTGGCACTGACCAGAAAGCCCTTACCGTTGTCCTTTAGGGTCAGCCGCAGCTCGGCAGAGGTCGATTCGATTTGAATGGTGACAACCGTTGCGATCGCATGTTTGCAAATATTGGTTAGCCCTTCTTGCACAATCCGATACAGCACAACGCTAGTGCGGTGAGAAAGCGGCGTAGCCAGATGAATCTGACAGGTTGGTTGAAAACCCATCGTGGTGTGAAAATTCTGCGCCAGTAGAGCGATCGCATCGGGAAGCGATCGTCCCTCTAAAGGGTCAAACCGCAAGCCCGCAACAGATTGGCGTGTGGCTTCTAGAGCATCTGAACCAAGCTGCTTTGCCTTGGTTAGAAAAACATAGGCTCGGTCTGGATCATCCTTCCACAGGGCTAACGCTGTCTCCATTTGCACATTTAAGCCGACTAGCAGGTGCCCCAAAGAATCATGAATATCGCGGGCAATCCGATTTCGCTCTTCTAAGGTTGCCAATTCTTCGATTCGCAGGCTGAGCTTACGCTCTTGCTCTAGGGCAAGACGCAATTCTTGTTTAGCTGCCTCTAGCTCGGCTTCAATTAAGGTGCCATGCTCAGTTGTGTTTTCGAGCAAGATTTCCAAGTCGTTTCTTTCCTCTTGGAGCTGCTGAATTTGCTGCATCAAGTCAGCAACTTGAGGAGAGGGGGACAGCCCCATCGGCGTAGATCGGTCAGGGAGAAACTGCGCTTCTGTCATCGCTTCTGTAATCGCTAGGCGACTTATTTTTTGGCGGTACTATAACCCTAGCGCGGATTAGGGACGTTTCGGCTACAGTTACAGCAATCACAGTTACAGCAATTTTCAATTGCGTAAGCCACAGCTATTGTTTTGAGCTATTTTTTAGAAGTCCTGCTCTGCACAGAAGTTAAAAAAATAGCCTATTCTCCATCCGTCATAGTTTGATGTGATCTCAACATTTTCTCTCAACGACTCAATACTGCCCCATAAATTTCAGCCCCAACCTAATGTTTTCAAGCAGTAATCATTTGACCTTTTCGATCGTTTTACTGATCTCTATTTTCACGCTTGTGGGGTATTTAGTCAGTGTCTATCAAGCCACTTATCAGTTATCCCGCATTGACCTGTCGCAAATCCCTGAAGAAAAGACTCTTTCTAAATCTCAATTCCCTAGCGTTTCTGTCATCATCCCTGCCTTTAATGAGGAAGAAAACATTGAAGACTGCGTGAAATCGGTTTTAATCAACAGCCGACTGTCTGCGGATTTGCTGGAAGTTTGGGTCGTAGACGATCAATCAACCGATCGCACTTTAGAGATTCTCCAAACCATACAGATGCAGTGGTCAGAACCTCGACTGAAAATTCTCTCAGGTCAGCCACGTCCTGAAGACCCGCTATGGAATGGCAAAAACTGGGCTTGTCATCAAGGAGCCGAACAGGCAACGGGTGAATATTTACTATTTATTGATGCAGATGTTCGGCTGAAATCCAAAGCGATTTCTGCCGTGATTTTTGCTGCGATCGATAACCAGCTTGATTTCTTGACTTGTATTCCCTCCGTGGTCTGTGGCTCCTTAATTGAGTGGTTGGTTCAGCCTTTAATGTTTATCAATGTGCTAGTTGCTTTTAACTCTCAATCTGTTAAAAATCCAGGCACAAAAACCACCTATGCTTTAGGCCCCTTCCTATTGTTTCAAGCCGAAGCCTATCATGCGCTAGGAGGGCATAGATCCGTTGCCAATCAGGTAGCTGAAGATGTGGCCTTTGCCCGAAAAGCAAAGCTGAAGGGGTTCAAAATCCAGCATTTTTTAGGGAAAAATCTAGCGAGCTTGCGCATGTATCGCAATTTGTATGCCTTATGGGAAGGCTGGACAAAAGTTTTGTATGCGGGGGCAGAACGAAGTATCCCGCTGATGCTGCTGTTAGCGATGGTAATGCTGCTGATCTACACCATTCCCTGGATCGGACTGGTGATTGCGATCGCGCAGGTGCTGAAGACGCCGACGCTGTTTCATTTCATGGAGGCAGGATTAGCAACTTTTGCGGTTCTGTTGCAGTACTTAATCAGGCGGCGAGGTTCGCAATCGCTGGCAACTTCAACAAAATACTGGTGGCTCCAGGGTGCTGGCGGACTGCTGATTGCGGTGATGGCGATCGTTTCTATCATCAAAACCGAAACGGGCTGGGGCTGGACTTGGCGAGGGCGAAAGCTGTTTCGTGAATAGAAGATGGAGGGTGTGGGGGTGTGGGGTGAAAAATTGTACAAGACGGATGGCTGATAGTTTTTTATTTTGAAAGCAGCACCGTTTTTTTGAGAGTGTTATGGATGCCGTGAATCCAATTTTTAAGAGTTCTCCGCGATCGGAAGTTCTGGCAGGAGCCAAAGCCATTTTTCCATTGGTGGTAGGGGCAATTCCGTTTGGCATTATTTTTGGCACATTGGCGGCAGGCAGTGGCCTATCTTTTGCAGGCGCGCTTGCCATGTCGGCCTTTGTATTTGCAGGTTCGTCTCAGTTTATTGCGATCGGTCTGATTGCCTCTGGGACGGCTGTACCGATGATTATCTTGACGACAGTTGTGGTGAATCTGCGACATCTTCTCTATGCGATGAGTTTAGTACCGCATTTGCAAAAGCTGTCACACTTCTGGAAGCTACTGCTGGGTTTTTGGCTCACAGATGAGGCGTTCGCTGTGGCGATCGTGCGATATGACCAGCAAGATACCTCTCCTTATAAACATTGGTATCACCTGGGATCATCGCTATTTATGTATGCAAACTGGATGCTTTGTACCTTCATCGGTCTTACGGTGGGTCAGAGGATACCCAATGCAGCCAGTTGGGGCTTAGATTTTGCCATGTCTGTCACGTTCATTGGCATGGTGATTCCCTATATCAAAAACTATGCAACGGTCATAACGATCGGTGTATCTGGGTTGACGGCTCTTTTGGCGCATGGCTTGCCCCATCAGTTGGGCTTGATGGTGGCGGCAGTCGCAGGGATTGCGGCAGGAATCATCGCACAGCAAACTCAATAGCGAGAGCATCTAAACCTATGAATGAATTTATGTTAATTGGCGGCATGGCGATCGTTACGTTTCTGATTCGCTATCCTGTGCTGGCTATGAGTGGCCGGATCAAGCTATCTCCTCAGTTTTTGCAGGTGTTGGCCTATGTGCCGCCTGCGGTGCTGACGGCGATCGTTGTGCCTGCGGTGCTGATGCCAGAAGGCAGCCTCTCGTTAGATCACACCAATGCCCGTTTGATTGGAGCGATCGCCGCTGTCCTGGTCGGCTTCTGGCGCAAAGATTTGCTGCTGACTATCGGCGTTGGCATGGCTGTATTTTTAGCATGGCAGGGGCTGCTAACGCTGGTGGCAGGTTAACCTTGGCCGGAGGGCAAATAATGCTGCATCGCCTGATCAATGAATTTCTGCCAGGTTTCGTTGGGCGTCCAAATTTTGTCCATCTCTGCTTTTGCAGCTATGGCATCCACCTGCTGCTGCGTGACGCGATAGAGATAGGTAAAAGCAGACACGCGCATATTCATCGCGCAGTGAACAAATACTTTCCGCTCTGTGTTCTCCTTCAAGGTTTGAAAGAAGCGATCGAGATCTTCTAGCGTTGGGTTCTCCCATATCACGGGAATATGCACATATTCCAAACCTGCTGACTCTACGATCGCTTGCTCATGGGCGATCGCGTTGGTGGAATTAGGCAGCGCTAAGTTAATCACGACCTGATATCCTGCCGCTTTAATTTCGGCAAACTGAGCTTCGGTGGGCTGTCCTGCGGTGGCAAGATGTTCTGTAATCGGAACAAAGTTGTAGATCGGCTCAAGGGAGTGGGAAGACATACTATTTCACAAAGGGGGGACAGAACCTACGGTGATGAAATTCTAGGCGATCGCCCTATTTGATTGAAAGGTACAGTTTCGCCCATCTCAAGGGGTAGCAGCGGTTGAGTCGGGGCAGGTTTGTTCAATAGGGTATTGGTGAAATCTATTTCTGTGTCAAATTCTGTGTCAAAACTCGCCTCTACAGGTTCTGCGGAGGTGATAGGCTTTTCCAAAGCCAAAGGCAGCATCAAACAATTCGCTTTTCAGGTATTCTGTCTTTTCAGGTATCCTGTTGAAGACCCAACCCATACGCTTGATCATGCACCCGTCACCCCCATGAAATTTTGCAAACTCGCAGATATTACAGACTGGCAAGCGCCAAACTTTCCTACCACCCAAGCCCTACTGCATGAACCCTACAGAAACCGTAAAACCTGGGAATACATTCAGGTTTATAACGGCTTACAGGCACTAGGACTTCTCAACGGCAAGACTCATGCTCTGGGGCTAGGCGTAGGTGCCGAATCTTTGATATACGCCTTTACCAACGTTTGCGAACAGGTTGTTGCGACCGATCTCTACAACTCCCAAAACTGGGAAACCGCCGCAATGCCAACCGCAGAAGTCTATCAAAAAAATCTATTTCCCTATCAGCCCGATCGCCTCTCTGTGCAGCATATGGACATGACACAGATCGAGTTTCCAGATGAAAGCTTCGACTTTATCTGGAGCTGCTGCTCGATCGAACATGTCAACAGCTTTAGCGAACTGCACAAGGTCTATCAAGAAATCCATCGCGTTCTCAAGCCCAACGGCATTGCTGCGCTCACCACGGAATACAATCCCTGCGACCAACACAGCTACGAACCCAACATGCTGTTTACCGATCGCTACTGGATTGAGCAGTGGTTCACAGCAGAACAGCCTTTAGTCACAGGTTTCGAGCTACTCGATCCGCCTAGCCTGACGCTAGCCGATGCTCCAGAAAACCAGCCCCGCCCTAAACAAAACCCTGAAACGGCAATTCCCATCTACAGCAAAGACATCGTTATTAATAGCATTTCCTTCTTTTTGCGTAAATCAGCCGCTTTTTCGCAGACCTATAGCGATCGCTGGCTACCCGACCCCTTGCGGCGCTACCTCACCGCCTGCGAACTCCACCGACAAGCAGATTTCGCCGCAGCAGAAGCCCTGTTTCAACCGCTTGTAGAAGATGAAGCGATCGATGCTCGCACTCGCCTGAGTGCCCTGCGCTATCTGCTGGTGACGCTCAAAGCTCAGAACAAGCTAGAGCCGTTGCGCCATTACGGGCAACAGTTTTTTTACCTCTGCTCAACCTCAGAAAATAGTGACCACCTGCTGCCCATTGCCCATCAGCTCAAGAAAGCCGGACTGTGGCAAGAGGCGCAGTCTGTGTACGATCGGGTGACGCAGTTGCGCGGCGCTTCGGCTAATCAGGTGGTTCGCAGCTTCATCGGACAAGCCGAATGCTGTGCTCAAAGCAACGACTATGCGGCAGCACTCGCCTTGACTGAAAAAGCCGAGCTTGCTCTTTCCCCCATTTGCCAAGATGAACAGCCCAAAGTCTGCTTCCATCGCGGCTTTTATCAAGAAAAGCTAGCCAACTTTGAAGCCGCCATTGCCGCCTACAAACAGGCATTGGCGATCGCCACACTCAGCCAGTCTCCTAAGTTTCAGCAAAACTGCCAGCTCCGACTCGACAAATGCCTCAAGGCGATCGCCTCCCGCACCCCGTCCTCTGCAACGGCCACCTTTTAGTAATGGCGGATGATGCTTTGAGATCTGCTCTTCTCCATACGCGATCGCGTTGTCATCACAGAGGGCGATCGCAACCACTGCCAGAGAGAGCGGAGAATTGCCCCATCGTTCACAAAAGCATCATGCGATCGCCTTCCTGCTCAGTTTTTTTTCTAAAGGCACCCACTAGGCGGCAGAGCTGAGCCTGCATTAATCCGATTCAACCCAGTCAGATCCAGAAGCGCGCTCTCATAGCGAACCACCTGGGAACCAATTTTGCGCCCTCGTCGGACGGATAAAGCTCTACTGGGACCGAAACCCGCAAAAGATTCTCCTGCACTCTGCACAGAAGCACCCTGAAGGGTTTGGACTGCAAAACCACTAATAGTGTTGCCGCGAACCTGTCCCTGGACACAAATCGCTTCTCCATCCACATAAGAAAAACGTCCAGACACGTTATTTCCCTGCTTGCGGAAGAGGAACATGATGCCGCCATTGGCTAAAAGGGTTTCATCGGAAACAATGCTCTGGTTGATAGTCCCATTCCAATAGCGATAATTGCCGTCAGCTAGAGCTTGAATGGTTGTTGTCAGTGCATTGACTGGCGC
Organism: Oscillatoriophycideae cyanobacterium NC_groundwater_1537_Pr4_S-0.65um_50_18; assembly: GCA_016208305.1. GTDB lineage: Bacteria > Cyanobacteriota > Cyanobacteriia > Elainellales > Elainellaceae > Drouetiella. The sequence goes on from JACQYI010000009.1 coordinate 550,774, forward strand.
TAAAACCTCTGCCCGGCTAATTAGCGTCACCGTCTCACTTTGTCCGCAATCGGGATTTCCCTGGCAGGCTTCTGCTTGGATCTGGCCCGATTCGTAGGTGAGACGTACCCGTTTGCCCACTAGCTGTTGTTCACAAATCTCGAAGCGGGCAAATTCGGTTGAGGTTTGGCCACTATCGTCTGTCAGCTCTACATAACAGGCCCGGTCACCAGCAGTGAGGCTTTGAATCGTGGCGATAGGGGGTTGGCTAGCGGTGGCGATAGAATCAAATGCTCTAACCAGCAGGATACTGGCAACGACGGTTGCAGAAACCCACTGACGTTTTGAAAATAATTTCATGGTGAAAATTCTAGTAATTGTTAAATTGTCGGTCGAATTAGCGAGAGCGGCTGTCGATGCCTCAACCTTTGAGAAAGATACATCTAGGCGTATGAGCAAGGCGATATCTCAATGCGGAAGTTGGCAATCACCAATATGAAACTTAATGGGCAGAGATGGGAGAGGAGCATCGCGCTAATTTAGGACTTATCCGATCGCCGTCTTTCCGATCGCAGGATCGTCACAACCAGCCATAGCCCTAACAGACTCGCCACAGCAAAGAAAACATTGCCGATAAGCTGAAGCTGTGGCGTTTGTTGCCCTGTAGAAATGATGGCAGCTCCAATAATCAGCGCTCCCACCACTGTACTCGATGATCGTCGGTTGGCCGCCTGATCGATCGATCGCCGCATAGCATTGAGGTCTTGCAGCGTAATATTCAGCCGCAGGGTTTCAGACGTTAGCCGATTTAGCAAAAAACCGACTTGGCGGGGCGAGTCCAGAGATAGCTGCTTAAACTCCAAAGCCGTTCGCAAAACCGATCGCATCGGTTCATCGCCCACGAGCTGCCGCTGAAATAAATCGGTCATCAAGGGGCGAATTTCATCCACAATATTGACCGATGCATCAAAGCCTCGACCTGTGCCCTCTAGATTGGCGATCGATTTAGTCAATAGTCCAATGTTGCTAGGCAACCGCAAATTGTTGAGGCGGGCAGCTTCCAAAATTTTGCCAAACATTTCGCCAATGTTGATTTTGGCTAAGCTGAGGTTGTAGTACTGACGCAAGAGGCGATCGTATTCGGCCTGTAGCCGCATCAGGTTAATGGGCTGGCTCATATCCATCGGTTCTGCCAACTGCAAGGTCAGTTGAGCGCAGCGATTGGAGTCGGCATCGATAATCGCCAGCACCAGCTCTACCATAATCGATTGGGTTCGGCGATCGAGGGTGCCCATCATGCCGCAGTCCAAAATGCCTACCCGCCCGTCATGTAGATAAAACAAGTTGCCGGGATGCGGATCAGCATGAAAGAAGCCATCGAGCAGGTACTGCTGAAGAAAAGCTCTAAACAGCAGCGTGGTAAAGGCATGGCGCTCAGCATCCACATCGCCCCCATAATGCTCTCCGGTCAGCTGGGCACGGAGAATGGGCACCCCATCTAGCCACTGCAAAATTAAGATTTTTTTGCTGGAGTAATAGACTTCGGGCACCACCACCTGGCTCGGATTAAACCAGCGACTGTTGGCTAGGGTGGTGCGCAGCCGATCGGTGTACTCAGCTTCTAGGGTAAAGTCCAGTTCGCTCAGCAGCGAGGCGCTAAACTCTTCGGCCAAAGCCACCACGTTATAGCGTTTGCCAAACTGGGTCGGAGACAGCAAGGCGGCAATTTGCTTAAACACGGCAATATCGCGCGCCACAATCGTTTCAATGCCGGGACGCTGAATCTTGACGGCAGCTCTCTGGCCATTTTTCAACACGGCCTCATGGGTCTGAGCAATAGAACCTGCGGCGATCGCCTCCTGGTTGATGCTTTCAAACATCTCTTCTAAAGGTTGAGGCACCGATTGACGGAGCTGAATCTCCAGGTCTGACCAGAGGACAGGCGGCACATTGGTTTGCAGATTGCTCAGCGCTTCGACATAAGACGCAGGCAGCAAGTCAGGACGGGTACTCATGAGCTGGCCTAGCTTGACATAGGCAGGGCCTAAATCCACTAAGATATTGCGAAGCACTTCTGGAGCGGGCACTTCTGGCTCATCACCTTTGCCGATCGTCAAGAGCTGACGCATATAATCCCAGCCATGCCGAATCAACACTTCAATAATTTCGCGTTGACGGACGACGGGGGTTAGGAGAGGGGTCATAAATCAAGTTGAGAGGGGTGCTACTTTGATCCTACAAACAAAAAATCAGTGGTGCCGTTTAGAACACCACTGAGTCTATCCACTTCAACCCTTCATCCCCAAATTTTGGGTATTGTTTAACCCGGCCACAAAATCCATGTTGAAAGGGACACAGAGCGCATCTCTCAACATCAATTTCATCGATAAAATCGGCAACACCAGCTTTTGGATGTCATCAACAAAGTCATCACCCAAGTTAGGACAACTCGATGACCAACCAATTCTTATCGCGATCGCTAGTCCAAAAAGCCCATCAGCGGTTCGCCGTCGCCAATTGAGTTAGAGGCGATCGGGCGGCCACCGGGCAAACCTGAGCTTTCCATCAACTGAGGATCGCTAATCATTACGGGACGACCACCCGGCAGTGTCAAATCTTCGCGAACGGCAAGTTCGCTGGCAAAGATGGGACGATGACCCGGCAGTGCATAGCTGGCAATGTGCAAATGGCTTGCGGTAATGGGGCGATTGTTGAAATACATCGCATACACCTCTAACCCATCAGAAGGCATGGGATTGAACCCTGCAAGCTCAATCTCCCCTTCTTTGGTATCGGGCTGCACTGTTATTCCAGACTCGCCATGCCCATTCGTCTTGGCTTCACGCTTCTCAGAAAGCTCCAGCTTTCCTGCTTTTGGCTGTGCCGCTTCGCCGCTGGCGCTCTGATCTTGTACCACCATCTCTTCCTCCTGTTCAACTGCGTTATCTAGCGACCCGAGGCGAACCGATAGGCTTTGCTCTAGGTGCGTTGCCTGCTTTTCTAAAGGGCGCACTGCGTACCTTTCAAAAAACTGAACAATGCGGCTAAAACACTCCTTCAATTCCCACCCTATTCAGCCCATACTTTTACAACTTTTGTCAGGCCTAATTTTTAATCTTAATGAAGTTAAGTTTCAGATTTTCCCTGAATATTAGAGTCGTCACCTGGCAGTATTATATGCGGAAACGTGGCTATCTCATCTGGCAGCTAACCCGCCAAATGATAGGTATCTTTTAAGAATTGCATTAGCTTTGCTGAGGGGAAGCTAAGGATCGTAGAAAATGACGCTGGAAGATTTTCTTGAAGAAGCAGGCCGCTTTTTTCAAGAAAATCTTGCGACCTTAGCTTGCCCTCTGATCGGGAAAGGATCTTGTTGTGAAAGCATGCCCCCCACAACAAAAAACCTGTCTAGCTAAGACTTTTAACCCTGAGAAACCTGGTAGAAATAGTAAGTTGCCATCGGAATAATGGTTGCCAGCGCCAACAAAACCACGACCACAATAGTAGCGCTGCGATCGTCCGTCTCTTCAGCCTTGGCGAAGGTGCCTTCTACATTAATCGTGTCTTCTACAATCGGTGGCCCTGGGTCAGGCTGACCTGCCAAGACAAGCCCAAGGCGATCGCTAGCATCCAAAAAGGCTTGATTGTATTTATTCCCATCTCGCAGCGGCACCATCATGGTTTCCTGAACAATGCTGCTGGCAGTTTCGTCGGGCAAGAGCGACTTGACGGCTTCACCTGTGCGAATTGCGGTTGTGTTGGTGACGTTATCGAGGACGATCAGCACCTGATTTTCCTGTGCTTTCGAGGTGGGATACCATTTCTTAAAGAGTGCCTCGGTAAAGGTCTCGATCGTTTCTCCGTAGTCTAAACGGTGGATGGTCGCCAGCCTAACTTCATTGCCAGTCGTGGCGGCTATTTCTGCTAATTCACCATTAAGTTCGTTTTGAGTCAAGCGACTCATGACCCCAGCCTGATCCACGATCCAGGTGCCTGCTCCCAGGTTGGGCATGCTGTAGACCCCGGTAGCATAGGCAGGTAGGCTGCCCATCCCCCAAAGCTGAATTACCAAAGCCCATGCCACCACGGGCAACATTAGAGACCGGAACCAACCGACAACTTGACCGAGGGGCTGTATCATCCTACCCATTCCTTAATGCTTCTTTTCAAAATATTACAGGTGAATGGAAGAGGATGAGAAGCGATCGTTTATTTTTGTTGCAATCTTTGGCATGTTGCAATTTTTGGCATTCAGACAAAAAAAGGCGCGACAGTCGCCGCGCCTACCCTTCAGGATGTCACCTCAAGCTTTGCCAGGGTTAACTGCATTAACCCGTGTTGCGCATTCCGGCTGCAATACCGTTGATCGTTAGCAACGCACCACGCAGTAGCTCACCTCGGCTGTAGCGCGATCGAATTGCGCCAGAAGTAGCGCTGTTCTTGTGCTGCCGCAGCCGCTTAATCAGCGAAACCTGGAGGAAGCCCAGCGGCACAATGGTGCTATTGCGCAACTGAACCGATCGCTGCAAGTCGGGGTCGCCATCCAGCAGCCGCTTATGCCCAGCAATCTTCAGCACTAGATCACGGGTGAGGTTATATTCGGCAACGATTTGCTCAAATACGCCCTCTAACCGCTGCCGATCGCCGGACTGAGCCAGTTCGCTGACATAGTGATGCGCCATGTTCAAATCAACTTTAGAAAGGGTCATTTCGCATTTGGAAATCACCATTCTAAAGAAAGGCCACTTGTAGTAGAAGTAGCGCAACAGCTTCAAGTTTTCTTGGGGGGCCTCTTCTAAAAAGCTCTGAATTGCCGTACCTACGCCATACCAAGAAGGCAGCAGCACGCGGGTCTGTGTCCAGCTAAACACCCAAGGAATAGCGCGCAGGCTCGTGATGTCTTTTTTAGCGCCGCTGCGACGTGCCGGACGAGAGCTAATCTGAAGCTGGCTGATTTCTTCGATAGGGGTGACTTGCAGGAAGAAATCAAGAAAGTCAGGCTGCTCGTAGATCAGGTTGCGGTAATGTGCCCGCGATCGCGCCGCCAACTCCTCCATAATCTCGTGCCAGGGCTGGATATCATCAAAGCCGCTGCGTAAGAGACTAGCTTGCAATACAGCTGTGGTAACGGTTTCCAGATTATAGAGCGCCAGCTCTGGCAGATTGTACTTAGAGGCCAGCACTTCGCCTTGCTCAGTAATTTTGATGCGTCCATCAATGCTGCGTCCGGGCTGCGCCAAGATGGCCGCGTAAGCAGGGCCGCCGCCCCGTCCGACTGAGCCACCCCGCCCATGGAAGATGCGTAGAGCCACGCCATACTGTTCGGCGATCGCCTGGAGTGCCTGCTGGGCTTTGTGAATCTCCCAGTTGCTGCTGAGAAACCCTGAGTCTTTGTTGCTATCAGAGTAGCCCAGCATGATTTCTTGCAGAGGCTGGATCGGCTCATCAGACGGCGGCTCTTCCCCAAGACCCTGTGCCAGCAGCTTGCGGTACAGAGGCAGCTCAAACAGTTCGCGCATGACGGCTGGAGCACGCTGCAAGTCCTCAACGGTCTCAAACAAAGGCACAACCTTGATGGTGCCGACGCCCGTGAGGGGATCGTATAGCCCTGCTTCTTTTGCCAGCAGCAGCACCTCCAGCAAGTCGCTGGCGTAGTTGCTCATGCTGATAATGTAGGTGTGGCAAATGCCCTGCCCAAACTCTTGCTGTAGCCGCCGCAGCATGCGGAAGGTTTCGATCGCCTCGTTGGTGCGCTCTGAGAAAGGCAGCTCATTGGAAATCAACGGACGGCGAGTTTGGAGTTCTGTCGAGAGCCAGAGCGATCGCTGCTCTTCTGACAGATTGTTATAAGGGCAGTGCATCACCTGCATATACTCAATCACTTCGTTCAAAGTGTCTGAGTGGCGGGTGCTTTCTTGCCGAATGTCGAGGTGCGCCAGATTGAAGCCATAGATTTCCACCTGGCAGATCAGGTTCTCTAGCTCTTTGCAGCTTAGCCCCGTTTCCTGCAAGTTGTTCTGAATGAGCTTTAGCTCGACCAGCATCTCATCGCCGGAGCGATAGACCAGATTGGCATCGGCTTCGGGTAAGTTGCCCTGGGCGTAGTCACCCTCATAGAGCTGCATACTGCGATCGAGGGTATTTTCTAGCCGCTTTTGGATGTAGGCCAGCTTGAGGCGGTACGGCTCCTGACGGTAGCGAATTGCCAGCAGATCATAAACCTCAGGCAGCTGCGCCTGATCTTGCTCTAGAGACTCCAACAGTCCTGGCAGTACATCGCTCCAGTGTAGAGATAGGCTCAAGAGCGTAGTTAGGTGCTTGACAGAGTGGATATACTTGCGCAGCACCAGGTTTCTCTGATAGCACGCTGTTTTCCAGGTAATTTCAGGCGTGACAGAAGGGTTGCCATCGCGATCGGAACCGACCCAAGAGCCAAACCGACAAAAATTATGCTTGGGCGGACGCAACAGCGGATAGGTGCTCTTCAACGCGCGGCAGAAGCGATGGTAGAGGTGAGGAATGACATCAAACAGCACTTCTTGAAAGTAATGCAGCGTGAAATCTACCTCATCTAAAACCGTAGGTTTGAACTGGTGCAGCTCGTCCGTTCGCCACCAGAGGCGAATCTCTTCCATGAGCTGATCCTTCAACTCTTCGGCTTCCCAAGAAGAACTCAGGCCCATCGGCTGCAAGCCTTCTTCCACTTGATCAATCTGACGCAAAATTTTGGCAATGCGGCGCTGCTTGTCTCGAATGGTGTGTCGCACAATTTCAGTCGGGTGTGCGGTGAAGACCATCTGCACATCCAGATTGTCGATCAGATGCTGAATCTGACGCGGAGGAACATTCAACTGTCGCAGCTTGGGGAAAAGCGTTTGTAGCGTGTTGGCTTCGGGATTGCCCGGCGGATCTTGCAAACTCTTCTTCAACATCTCGGCCTGAGGCGAACCTTCGGGTTCGTCGCTGTCGAGGGAGTAGACAGCCGCAGAATCAAACACGGAAGAGTTGACGGCTTCTGGAGAAGATTGCTGCTCATAGGCGGCGCGATACTGCTGCTGCTGTCCGCGCTGCTCGTAATGTTGTTCAACGATGTTGATCAGCTGAAAGTAAAGCGCAAAGGCTCGTGCCGCTCGAATTGCCTCATTGAGATCAAGTCCTTCGACAACCTTTAGCGCTTCCAGTTCAGTCGTTTCAGGCACCTGCCCTTCTGGAGTGTAGATGGAGCGCAACTGACCCAGCAAATCGACCAACTGCTGACCGCACTCTTGTTGGAGCACTAGCTCCCATAAATCCTCTACAATTCTGAGGCGATGACGCAAAAACAGATCGGAGGTGAAGACTGGCGCTGCGTCTTGATTTTTCTCCTCTGTTGCCGTGCCGGAACGGGAAGCGTCGTCTGAGGATTGAAGGATTGAACTCATAGTCTGCCCTGGCAAGATTATTTTGACAATTCTATGGCTTTTGCTCGGTCGAAACTATATTGCTACAGCTTCCCTAAGCGCTTTCTCAAGCTTTCTTGAGAAGCATCTGCCTCACAAATATATATGACGAAGGTCGCAAGTTATGACTTTAGATAACGGTATCTTTAATTCTTTCGGCTCTAATCCCTAAATCTGGCTTTTACACTCAAAAATTGGTTAAAAATCGGTGGCGTGAAACCAGCCAATTTCAAGAGTTTCAGATGTTAGACTGTTTTGTTCTGTATTAATTATCACTAATTCATCGGGCGATCGGAAAGACCACCTCCTCCTATGAAACCATATGGAACCTGAGAGAGTTCTGGCTTATTCCTACAGTGAGCCACTGCTGGAATCTTTACCCAATGGGGGTGCTTGGGGGCGATCGGTCGATCAGGTCTATCAGGATTTTGGGGATCGCTTGCAGCTTCAGCAATTGCTGCAAGACTGTCGCAGCCATCCCGGAACCTACGTACTGGTGCGCCAGTTGGCAGATCTGGGCAACTCGGTGGCAGAGGTGCGCGATCGCCTCTCTGAGATGGAAGCGCTGGAGGTTCATCTCATCGTACTTGAAGAGAGTATTTCATCTAAAGGGAAAAACTTTGAAGAGAACGGCTCTGAAAATGTGCTGCGCCGATCGGACTTGCTGACGCTGCTTCAGATGATGCAAAACACGCAGGTGATGCAAGCTAGCCAGCTCAGCCGTATTTTGCGCCGAGGCCATGCCCGCAACCGCATTAAGGCATTGCCGCCGCCGGGAAAGGCTCCCTATGGCTATCGCCGGGGGAAAGACCGTTATGTGCTCGATCGCAGTACGGCTCCTATTGTTAAAGATTTTTTTGAGCAGTTTTTGCTATACGGCTCCTTACGGGGTAGCGTTCGCTATCTGCAAAAGAAGTACAGCAAAAAGATCTCGGTTTCTACGGGCAAGCGCTGGTTGGCGAGTGCTGTTTACCGAGGCGATTTGGCCTATCACAATGGCGAGGTCATCTCCAATACCCATACGCCGATTCTCTCGCGGGACGAGGCAGCTCAGATCGATCGCCTTATGCGCCGCAACCGCCGCATGCCGCCTCGCTCTGCTAGTGCGCCTCGATCGCTCTCAGGTTTGGTAGTGTGTGGCAATTGCCAGTCGCCTATGACGGTGAGCCGCGTGACGTCTCCACGCCAAAAGCAAGAATATCTGTATCTGCGTCCTACGGCCTGTTTGGGGTTGCAAGGCTGTAGCAAAATGACGGGTTTGCCGACTCCGATCGCTCCAGATCCCATTGAGCCAGATCCCATTGCGCCGAATCTAATCGAATCAAACAAGTGCAAAGCGATCGCCTATGCCAAAGTTCTCGATTGTACGATTCAGCAAATCTGTCATGACCTGCCCCTTGCCGTCGCCGGAATGCCTGTGCCAGACATGGAGGGGATCAAGCAGGAAATTGCTGCTAAACTTGCCGCTAAGCAGGCTATTCTGGCCCAGTTGCCTGACCTAACGGCAAGTGGCGTTTTGGATAGCGAAACTGCCGATCTGCGTGCCTACCGACTGCGTACTGAAATGGCAGCGCTGCAAGCTCAGCTCGCACAGTTGCCTCCGGTCAGCCTTAAGGCGATCGCTCAGGCGGTTTCTATTCCTCAGTTTTGGCTGGATCTATCTGAGCCGGAGCGACGATTTTACTTCCGAGAATTTATTCGCCAAATTCAAATTCTGCGGCAAGGGTCAGCTTGGCAGGTCAAACTGATGTTTATTTTTTAGGCGTTTCTGATTTCTGGGATGAATTTTTGTTGGAGAGGGGCGCTCCGCGCCCCTCTCCAACAAAAATTCATCCCCCTAATTAAGCAATGCTATTTTTTGGCTCAGTTTTTGGGGATCGGGTGTGCTGGAAGGTGAATATCCTCTGCCAACGTCCTTGGACAAAAATCCCCAAGTCCTGCAACCCATAACTCAATCGATCGTCTATAGTCTAATCTGTGTTACCGCAACCGACCTTTCGAGCGCTAACTTTTGGCTCAACCCATGATTAAAAATCTTTTTAAGAATCAAAAAACAGTCTTGTGGATTGCCGTCGGTTCGGCGATCGGCTTGACGGTAGGCGGCGCGATCGCCTGGTGGTCGCTACAACAACCCGTCATTGAAGGCTTGCCAACCGGAGCCGATGTGATTCCAGAGGATGCCGCAGTCACCCTCTCTTTTTCGACAAATGAGGGGCAATGGCGGCAACTTCGCCAGTTTGGCACGCCCGAAACGGAGGCAGCGCTGAATAAAAACTGGACGCAGCTTCGCGATCGGTTGCTAACAGCCAATGGGCTAGATTATGCCCGCGATATCAAACCCTGGATTGGCAGCGAGATGACGGTTGCGTTTCTGGCTCCGGCAGCGCTTCGAGCGGCAGGTCAATCTGCCCCACAGCAAATCCAACCCTATGCTGCCGATCCCCTTAAGGGTGATGCTCCGACGGTGCTGGTGCTGCCGATCGCCAATCCGGCAAAGGCGCAGGAGATTCTGGCGCGGCCTCAGGTGTCTGCGAGTCAAGATTGGGTCGATCGCGACTATAAGGGCGTCAAGATTCGAGAAGTGCAGGGTAAGACGGAAAGAGCCTATGCTGCCGCTGTTGTGGGCGATCGCTACTTGGTCGCTTCGGCAGATGGCAAGGCGATTGAGCAGGTAATTGACACCTTCAAAGGCAAGCCTTCGGTGGCTCGCACCCCTGGCTATGGGCAAGCTTTTTCGCAGCTCCAGGCCGAGGCACCTTTGCTGCGGGCTTATGTGAATGTGCCCGTTGCCACAGTGGTGGCGACTAATAACGCCAATCAACCGATACCACCGCAAGGTTTGGCGCTGTTGCAGGGGAACCGAGGCTTTGCTACGGCGATGGATTTGGAGCCGGAGGGGGTACGGTTTCAGTCATTGGCTTGGCTCCCTTCAGACAGCAAGGTGCGCTATTCCACCAGCAACAAGGCGCTTCGAATGCCTAGCTTGCTGCCGGACTCAACGCTCATGATGGCTTCGGGCGGAAACTTTAAGCAAACCTGGCAAAACTATAGCCAACAGATGGGCGATAGTACGACGGGCGGGGTGTTAAGTCCTGGGTTTCTGCGCCAGGGGTTCAACAATCTGACCGGGCTGGATTTTGATCGGGATCTGGCTGGATGGATGGATGGTGAGTTTTCTCTGGCGCTGATCTCTGATCCGGGTACGGCGAATCCTAAAGCGGCGACGCCGCCTACTGCTGGGGTGCTGCTGCTGGCGCAAACGGGCAATCGTAAGGCGGCGGATGAGGCTTGGAAGAAGCTGGATGCCGTCATGGGCGATCGCTACAAGTTTCGTGTGAGTGAAACTCAGGTGGGAGGCAAAGCGGCGATCGCCTGGGTGTCGCCTTTTTCGTCATTGACGGTGACGCGGGGCTGGCTAGAAGATGATGTGGCGTTTTTGGCGATCGGGGCAGATGTGGGCAATGCGATTGTTCCAGCTCCAGCCAAGCCGTTGGCGACAAATCCGCTGTTTAGCAGTACGGCTTCTCAAACAATAGAGTCTAGTAGCGGGCATTTCTTTATGGCGAGCGATCGCCTGGCTCGTCGAGATACGACGTTACCGCTGCCAGTTTTGCCCGCAGAAAATCAAGCTTATATTAGCGCTATCCGAGCGCTTCAGGTGACGGGAGCTGTTCAGGATGCTCAGACGTCTCGCTATGATGTGCATGTGCTGCTGCGTCGGGTGAGTAGTCCGCCTGTAACCGTGCCTGCGCCTAAGGTGGAGGCGACGTTGGAGGCTGCGCCGAGTGGAACTCCGGCAAATTAAGTTTGCTGTAGCGCTAGGCGCTCAAATCCAACAAATATTTCTTCTAACCTAATTGCGTGGAGCGATAGAACTTGGGGGTCTCCCCCAAACCCCCGGCAGGGGACGGGCACGTCCCCCACACCCCCTCTGCATGAGGTTTGAGAAGGGTGGCAGGGGTCGCTTCGCATGGGTGGGGCGATCGGGCGTTAAGGGGAGAATCACACTGTGTTGCTGGAGTAGACGCGCTGCTGTTGCAAGACTTGGCGATATAGCTCTTCTAAGCTGGTGATGTTGTCGCTCAGGGTATAGCGATCGATCGTCCGCTGTCGGGCTTTTTTGCCGAGTAGGGTTGTGAGTTCGGGGTGGTCTTGGAATAGGGGCAACAGGGTTTGGAGTTGGGTGGAAACGCGGTGGGTATTGAGGACAACACCTGCTCCTGATTCCAAGACTTCGCCATCGGCTCCCGCATCGGTGGCAAGGCAGGCGACACCGCAGGACATGGCTTCTAGGAGGGAGAGGGAAAGTCCTTCAACGAGCGAGGGCAGGATGTAAACGTCGGAGCCGCGCAAAATCTCGATGCGGCGCTGTTCATCGGCAATAAAGCCCATCCAGACGACGCCTTGTTCTTCGCCGTAGGTGCTCATCAGGGCGGGCGCGAGGGGGCCACTGCCTACTATCACAAGCTTGCTATCTTCGCCCATCTCGGCGTGTTTCCAGGCTTTGAGTAGCGATTCTACGTTTTTCTCCATGGCTACCCGCCCTTGGTAGACGAAGACGCGCTGTGCGCCAAGCTCGGTTTTTAGGCGTGATAGTCCAGGCGAATATTTCTCTATGTCTACGCCGTTAGGAATGACGGCTAAGCGGGATTTGGGAATGCCTAAGCGCATTAGCAGGTCGCGCTGAATCTTGGAGAAGATGATGACGCGATCGTAGTTTGCCAAAAATGGAGCATAAAGCTGATACATCAGGTGTTGGGTGCCTGAGGTCAAGTTGCGCCGCTTGCGGGCAAAAGGGGGATGAAAAGTGGCTACAAGGGGAATGTTTAGCTCTTCGCAGATTTCGGGCAGCAAAAAGTCAAGGGGTGACAGCGTCAAAGAGGCGTGAACGATGTCGGGTTTTAGCTCCCGCAGCGCCTGAGTGAGTACTTTGCTCGATTTCAGCGAGGGGATAGTGTAAATCTGAGACTTGAACAGAAACGGAATGGGAACTTCTTGCACCTCTCCCCAAGAGGCGGTCAGAGGGTGCTCGTCATCTTCTTGGGCAAAATGGACAAAACTAACTTGATACCCTCGATCCAGCAGCGCGTTCGTCACTTCCCGACCGTATGTAACGTTGCCACAGAACGGGGATTTCTTGCCAAGCCACGCAATATGCATTCAAGTTAAGCGCTTATTCGGTAGATTTTTTAGGATATTAAGGATTCTAGTGGTTTATGTCAGCCTTTGTTAATCTTGTCAGCTGATTTTCCCAAATGATTTGGCGATCGAGAGATCGTCCAAGTTAAAATCCCCCCGGCGATCGCCATTGTGGACAGCACCAAGAATACGGCTTGCAGCCCAAACCAGCTCTCAGCAATTCCTGCGAGTGCCAAAGGCAGGCTAAGGGCAATGTTGATGGCGTTATTTTGCAGCCCAAACACCTTGCCGCGCATGGCTTCAGGGGTTTCTTCTTGAATGGCGGTCTGCATGGGTACCCCGGTAATGGCTGAGCAGGCTCCTAGCACGACCAGCAGGGGCAAGGTTGGAAACAGATGATGGGTGAAGAAGGAAATAGCTGCTAGAGAGGCTGCCATGCCAATCGATCCATACAGAGCCATTTGTGCCCGCGATACCCGCTGCCCAAACTGACCGACTAAAACAGCACCGATCGCCATGCCTACGCCGCCTGCCGCTAACAAAAAGCCAAATTGAGAAGATTTTAGCTCAGGCATGACTTCTGCCAGACGAACCGCCAACACGGCCAGAGCCGCGAAAATAGAGAACAAAATCACCAGATGAATCAGCGCGGCTCGCACAACGCCGTGATTCTTCAGGTAGCGTAGCCCGTCCTTGATGTTTTCCCACACATCCGGAAGTTCTTCGTGTGGGTCAACGGCTTTCTCGTTGGTGCCTAGCGAGATCAGTAGGAGTCCGGCGATCGCATAGCTGCCTCCCACCAAAATTTCTTTGCCCATGTCTGGAGCCAGGTGCAGGAGAGGGGCAATGGGGGCAATCACAGTTTCCGCTAAGGCCAGCAGCGGCTCTCCTAGGGCAAATCCCACAATCACCGATGCCATCATGGTCATGGTGTAGAGAGAATTGGCTGAGAGCAGGTGCCGTCGCTCAACAATCAGCGGAATCACGGCCTGTTCGGCAGGGGCAAAAAATTGCGTCAGGGTAGACACCAGGAAGGTTACCGTTAGCAGCACCAGAAAACTAACGGGCATGCCAAAGAATGCGCCCCAATCATGGGAAATCCACAGCAAGACGGGTAAACTCAGCACCAATCCGCCCCGCAGCAGATTCGTGGAAACCAGCACAGCTCGCTTGCGCCAGTGATCGACAAAAACACCTGCTACCGAGCCAAATAGAATGGCTGGAATAGTGAAGGCAATCATTAGCGAAGATACCCAGCCGCTAATGGTCTGGTCGGCTGACTGAAAGCGGCTGGCAATGATGGCAATCATCAGTACTAGGTAAACTTTATCGGCCAACTGAGAAAAGACTTGGCCGCTCCACAGCTTCAGGAAGTTGCGGTTTTTGAGGACGGGCAGCAGTCCGCGCTCTAGCTCGGCTTCTGGCTCCCCTGCATCTTCTGAGGATTCTGTCGTTTTGGAGCCGCTGCCGCTATCACTGCCGCCTAATTTGGGTGCGTTGGCATCTTCTTTCGTCCAACCTGCGATCGAGTCTGTTAACGGTGCAATGCCATTTCCCAAGACGGCAGGCGCGATCGGCGGGCGCGGCTCCCCACCGCCTTCCGATATCCTTTCTCCTTTAATTTCTGGTAAGACAGGTTCTGGGGCACTAACCTGAGGCAGTTCAGAATGCCGTCCTGATGCGTAGGGCGGGCTTCCCATCGCGGGTGTAAAGTCAGTTGCAGAACCATTTGAAGAACCATCCTGCGCCGGATGTTTTCTCTCAATAGCATGGGAACGACCGAAAGCATCCTTTCCCGTCGGCTCAACAGAGCCGGACATATGCATCTTCCTATTGAGGGCTTCAAGATCTGAGTCAAAGGGTTGCATCATGGGTCACAGACAGGAAGGGCATCAGCAAAACAGGCATCGATCAAAGTTGCCGATCGAATCGATCGATCAAAATGATACTGGGCATACTGGCGCAAGAGACGTTCTAACGACAGCCAAATTCGAGACGCAGGCAGTGGAGCAGAGGAAACCGCCAGCCAATTCTGGATCAAATCGGGCTGAGCCAATTGCTGTAAAGTGTCTAACTCGATCGCCCCAATCTGCGTATAAAGCTCGGTTGCCTTGGCGGACGATCGCTGGGGGATGGAAAACTCTTTGGTAGCGCTCCGAGGGGCGGCTTTTAGGGCTAAGGCTCTAGACTCTGAAGCTTTTGGCGCTGAGGAGTCCGCCTTCAGGCGATCGAGTGCCGATAATAAAAAGGTTCCGCCTGCGCTAACGCTAAAGCCCACGCGCCAATCTGGCTCGGAAAAATTGGGAGTAATGAGCTGCTGCGTCACACAGCAGTTCTGCACCTGAGGCGGCAGCCCTGCGAGTGCTAGAAGATGATAAGTCGCATGGACAAGGCAGGGCAGCGTTGCGGCAGCCGGAACCCTCTCTAGACGGCTAAGATGCTCTCGCAACAGGCAAAATAAATCGGGTTGAGGATGGTCATCCATAGCCTGGAGAAGCGCCAATTCGGCCAGGTATTGCCCTGCCGTCAGCTTGCCTAAGTTCTGGCTCAGGCCAGGATAGGATTCTAGACTTTCAGCCTGGGTAATCTTATCTAGGTTTTTGCCCTTGGCTACCAGCAAATGATTGACTACAAATAAACTGCTGCGCCCCCCCAGACTAGACTTGTGTTTGCGAGAACCTGGAGCCACTGCCCGAATTAAGCCAAATTCCTCAGTGAGGATCGTCAGCAGGCGATCGCTCTCTCCTAATGGAGCGCTTTTGAGGTTAATGCCAAGGGCTTTGTAAGTTCCACTCATGAAGACAGGGGGCGAAGAGTGCCAGTAGGGAACAGACCAGTAGGGAGCAGACCAGTAGAGAGCGAACCGAGATTAACGTCCTCCCTCCAGAGTATCGCGTTGGCGGATCAGGTCAACACCTCTAGAAGTGCCTAGCCGAGTTGCCCCTGCCAAAATCAGCTCGATCGCTTGGGGAGCAGAACGGATACCGCCTGAGGCTTTGATGCCGACACGGTCTTTTGCGAGTGCTTTAAGAAGTGTAACATTTGCAACCGTGGCTCCGCCTTGCCAACCCGTACTGGTTTTAAGGTAGGCCACTCCAGCATCCATACAGGCTTCTGCGGCTACCTTAACCTCAGCCTCGGTTAGCACCGCCATTTCTAAAATGGCTTTGACAGGTTGACCCATCTCACAAATTTCGGCAATTTCTCGATGGAGGGCATCCAGCTTTCCAGCTCTCAGCAAACCCAGGTTAATCACCATATCTAGCTCTGTTGCCCCGTTTTCAATCGCTTCTCCAGCTTCGTAAGCTTTGACGGTTGAGGTGGTCGCACCGCTAGGAAAGCCAATCACGCAGCTCACCTGAGGGCGCTTTTTATAGAGCAGTTCAGCCGCTTGGCGCACATGCGTAGGATAAATACAAACTGAGGCAAAGCCATAGCGATCGGCTTCTTCGCAATACTGAGCCACTTGCTCCGGGATGGCGGCAGGGTCTAGTAAAGAATGATCAATGAATTCAGCGAGGTTAATTTCTGAATGAACTTCAGACATAGGATTCTTGCTTCTGCTCTGTTAGCTTCTGCTCTGTTACTTCTGCTCTGTTAATAGTGTGTATCAGAAACGCTGGGAAATTTATGTCTCTTCGGAGTGATAACCTTTGCTGATGGCTCTGGTGCGAGGCTCAAACCACAGGTTAGCTAGAAGCGCTCGTATAGAACCGTAGGGCAAACTTCCAGAACGATCGCGCCACCCAGAGCAGAGCGATCGCCAGCCCCCCAGCCCCGGCAATCCAGATCACTTCAACTCGGTTGAGCAAAGTCTCTGCTGGAATCGTGGTCAGAAACGCTACTGGAATGACAAATGTAAAAAAGAAACGATAGGCAACAGGGTAGGCCGCCATCGGATAGCGTCCTGCTTCTAGCAAACCCCGCAGCACTTCAGTAACGTTATAAATTTTGACAAACCAAATGCTAGTGGCTCCCAGCATAAACCACAAGCTATAAAGACTGAGCAAGCCAAAAAACAGCGGCACAGCGCCCAAGAGATAGGAGAGCGGCTGCACCCCCAGCCGATTTCCGGCATAACCAATCAGGATGACCCCAAACAGCAAGTCCGGTAGGCCCCAAGGCGAAACCGTGCGAGCCGACAGCCAAAACTGCGAGCTAATCGGCTTCAGCAGCACAAAATCTAACGTGCCTTGCTGTACCTGTTTCACAATTTGGTTCAGGTTAGGGGCAAGAAATGTGCTGGAAAACCCTTGCAGCAGCGTGAACAAGCCCAAGACAATCAGCGCCTCTTCCCAGCTCCAGCCCTCAAAGGTATAGCCTGTCTGATAGAACAAAAAGAGACCAAATAGGCTACCTGCTAAACCACCCAGGCTCGTCAGCGTCGCCAATATAAAGTTAATCCGATACTCCAGCTCGGCAGCGATCGCCGTTCCCCAAAACAGCCGCAGCACTCGCCCGTGTCTTGTGACCCAATCCATAGGTTATGGCGATAGTGTTGCAAAAATAAATTCTGAGTCTAGCCCTGCTCAACCATTACGGCCAGCTATTACGGCCAGCCATTGCGGCCATTACGGCATAGCCAGCTCTCCGAGCACCTCTAGTCGCTTGAAGTTACCCAAAGTCATAAAGGTCTCTGTCAAAGTTTCGGCGATCGTCGGCGTAATCCAGCCCATTTGCTTGAGTAGGTGAATGGCGATCGCATGTTTTGCGCGCTTGGCACCGTCAGTCGCTTTGATGGCTAGACCCAGACCTTGCCCTACTCGCGCCACACACTGGATGCCCTCTGCCCCAGCTTTGCTAACCAGCTCGCCCTCGGCAAAGCGCATCAGCTCTGTGTCAAACTGGCCGTCCCCCGAAATTAAGCTGGGATGATGGGTCATGGCGCGCACAACCCGCTCCATATCTAGGCTATCTCCTGAGCCAAGCTGGGCATACAGAGTGGCCATTTGCCCTAACTGCATAAAATAAGTCGGCGCACCGCAGTCGTCATGGGCATAGATAAACTCTTCTGGCGGCATCTTGAGCAGCTCGCCCATCTTATTCACAATCAACCGCTGGACGGGATGGTTGCGCTGTAGATAGTTGCTCAGCGGAAAATTGCACTGACGGCAAACCGCCAACATTCCAGCATGTTTTCCTGAGCAGTTGTGCTCTAGCGGACTGCGTTTGCCCAACGGCACCGGGCATTGCAGCGCTGTTGGCTCTACGTCGCAGCGCCACAGAATGTTAAACACCTGCCGCGCCTGATCGACCGTGCCCTGATGGGAGCTGCACATGACCGCCAAATCTCGATCGGTCAAACCAAACCGTTCTAGCGTGCCTGTATTGGCTACTGCCAAAGCCTGAAACGGCTTCAGCGCCGAGCGAATAAATGTAGAAGTCTCTGGATTGCCTGCCACAGACAAAACTCGCCCCCGACTGTCTGAGACAACAGCCTGGACTCGATGCGTCGATTCAATAATGCCTTCTCGCAGCAGCCGCACCTGAAGCTCTGCGGTTTGGATTGTGCGTTTTCCCCTTGTCATGGCTAAAACTGTGCCACACTCCCGTACCCGCTGCAAGCGATCGCTACAAAAACATCCACAAAACACCACCTAAAATAAACAGAGCCGCAATTACACCAAAAGTCAGCTTCAGCCTTTGCAGAAGCGACTTGAGCTGATAGTTAACAATCAAATTATCTCGTTGCAGCACCTCTTCTGGCTTCGTCCATTCCTGGCCGTCATACCAGCCTGACTCTTCATAAAAGATCGTGGCGTTCGAGAGCCGATCGCACACATACACCCATCCCAAGTACAGACGCAGAAGAGCCAGCAGGGGAATCACCATCGCCCCTGCTGCCCCAAAAATAAAAAACTGCGCCGGATGTTTCGACAAATGAAAGCTAGTCGCCGCTACAGGGCCAGCTATCAGCCAGCTCGCCAGCCACAAAACGATAATGGGCTTGATGAAGCCCTGTAAGTTAAGGGTCGCCCACCTAAAAAACCAGGATTCTTTCAGCTCCTGATATTCATTAATGGGCTGCTGCTCGGTAGGAACAGGACAAACGGGGGCAGAAGACGGCATGGTTTGGGCGCAACTTGGATAGCTGTGCCTTTACTTTAGCGAATCTGCCCTCGTCTGGGCTAGAGGCTCAAACTTTGTTTGCTCAGCATGACCCCAAAAGGCTTCTAAGCCATAAAACTCTCGAGCTTTGGGCATAAAAATATGGGCAATCACATCGCCGTAGTCCATCAAGATCCAGTAGCCTTCCGACCGTCCCTCTACCCGCAGAGGCAAGCGCTGCCAGTCTTTCTCGACTTGACCCTCAATCGAGCTAGCGATCGCCCTCACCTGCACATTCGAAAGACCCGTCACCATGACAAAGTAGTCCGCAATGTAGGACACATCAGACACCTTTAGCAAAACAATATCGCCCCCTTTGCGATCGTCTGCGGCGGCAGCAATGGTCATGGCAAGCTTGCGGCTATCTTCTTTACGGCTATCTTCTTCGCTGTTCGCTTCTCGCCGCTTGGGCGGTGTGGCAACGCTATGGGCAGAATCCTGAGCTTGAAAAGCGTTAAACATCAAGAAATGAATTCTCCTAAAAAGTTGAGTGATTAGAAACTCGTCAACCTAAAGCTTCTAGCAAGTCTAAGACTTTATCTCCCGATACTTTCGATCATAGTGAACACCGTCAATTTCGGGAACGGCAGCAGCAGATCTTGGCACATTTCTTGGCATATTGCCTTCCCACCCTTCCCATCCTCCCGTCATCCCATCCTCCCACCCTTCTCATCATCCCGCTCTGCATCCCGCCATCCCACCATCCCACGACACCTCAAAAAGCAAGTAAGCAACGATCTCTCGGTGACAACTCGCAGATCAATCCAGTTATCAATTAAACCTTTACAGATTATTCCAAGACAATCCACCTCAATTAATACTGACCCAAACAAGGGGAAATCAGCATTTTAAGATGAGCAAGCTGCTCTGAACCCAGCTTTCACAAAGCGATCGCAGCCGCTTTCTCTCTCCCAGCAGCTTGCAGCAAATGCCGTGTTCTCACGGTAGCAAAACTTACCCGCAAATTAATACACCTAAGTTGGACACTGGGTTGAACACTAGGTTGAACGTTGGGTTGAACATTGTGCAGTCGAGTGTTTGGTCGCTTCACCTCAGCGCTGGGACAAATTATGCGAATTCTGATTTATTCCTACAATTACTACCCTGAACCGATTGGCATTGCGCCCCTAATGACCGAACTGGCCGAAGGTCTGGTTGCGCGCGGGCACGAAATCAGAGTTGTCACAGGTATGCCCAACTACCCTCAGCGAAAAATCTATCCCGACTATCAGGGCAAGCTGTACTGTACCGAAGAGCGCAATGGCGTCGTGATCCAGCGCAGCAGCGTCTGGATTCGTCCGCAGCCCGGACTCATTTCACGCATGCTGCTCGATGGCAGCTTTGTCCTCACAAGCCTGCTTCAAGCGCTGCGAGGCTGGCAGCCTGACGTCATTTTGCTGACGGTGCCGCCTCTACCGATCGCCGTACCTGCAACGCTGCTGGGCTGGTTCTACGCTTGCCCAGTGGTGCTCAACCTGCAAGATATTTTGCCTGAGGCCGCAGTCCATGTGGGATTGATCAAAAATAAGCACGCGATCAAAGTGTTCGAGGCGCTAGAAAAATTTGCCTATCGCTCAGCTCATACCATCAGCGTGATCACAGAAGGCTTCACCGAAAATCTGGTCGGCAAAGGCGTGGCGATCGAAAAAATTCGCTGCATTCCCAACTGGGTGGATGTCAAGTTCATTCGCCCTCTGTCTAAAGCCCAAAATCCATTTCGTCAGATTCACGCTTTGCAAGACAAATTTGTAGTCATGTATTCGGGCAACATCGCCCTCACTCAAGGACTCCAAACAGTAATTGAGACAGCAGCCAAGCTGCGTCATCTTTCCGATATTGTGTTTGTCATTGTAGGCGAAGCCAAAGCGCTAGATGACCTGTGGCAGGTTTGCAGAGAGCATCAGGTTGAAAACGTTTTGCTGCTGCCGTTTCAGCCGCGAGAAAAGCTGCCAGAGATGTTGGCTGCCGCTGATGTGGGTTTAGTGATGCAAAAGAAAAACGTGGTGGCCTTCAATATGCCCTCAAAGATTCAGGTGCTGTTGGCGAGTGGTCGTCCTATTGTTGCCTCAGTTCCGATGAATGGAACAGCAGCAAACGCTGTTCGCCAGAGCGGTGGTGGTATTGTGGTCGAGCCAGAGTCTGCCGATCGCCTTGCCGAAGCCATTGTCGAGCTACATGCAGACCCAGCCAAGGTAGCGGCCATCGGAGAACAAGGCAGACGCTACGCCATACAGCATTACTCTGCCGAACAGGCGCTTAACCGCTACGAAAAGCTATTTTATGAGGTGGCATCGGCTGGAGTTTCGACAAAATCTGGCGCTACCCTGCCATCAGAAAATGCTCTCCCCGATGCCGTACCGATTGAGTAGTGCCAATCGCATAGAGCTGAATTCAGAGCAATTACACGACAGTTTAGGGTTTGGAGCAGGCTCCAAACCCTAAACTCGATCACCAAACCTCATCATCCTCTTCGTACCAAATTTCCAAGTCTAGATCGTTCAGATCAATCAAGGCACTCTGAATTTGAGCTTGCGTACCATTTAGCTCTAGATCAAACCAGCCATCTTCGCGACCGTTGGCTCCTAAAAGCGCTGCGGCAATGTTGACCTTAAGACCATATCGCGTAATCAAATTCGAGATAATCGGCTCCTGCTGATAGGCTTTGGGAATTCGCAGCCGCACCCGTAGCTGGGTGTAGCGATCGCTTGGTGCTGTATCGGTAAACTGGGCGGAAAACGATTTAAGCGTCGTCACTTGAGCCTCCTGATTAATCTACGATTAGTCGGTCAAGATAGTGATGTTTACATCATATCCGAGATCATCAACGAAAGTACCCTGAAACAAAACTCATTTCCCCAGTCTCAGCCGTTCTCATTCTGGATTTCATAGGGGGGAGTTCGCGTCCGCAGGACGCGAACTCCCCCAGCAAAGCCCTCCTGCGGCGGGCTTTCGGGCTTTGTTTCACAGCGAGAATGGCTGCCCCAGTCTGCGATGTCTCAGCGATCTTGCTCGTGGCAGGTAGAATTAAAGCAGCCTTGTCCGATCGCCCTCTGCCTGCCATACCTAAGTTTTGTTCGCTATGCGTCAAATCCCTCAGCCCTTCAGCCTTCTATTTCTGGCAGACTCTGAGTTTCGGCAGCTCTGCAAAATGGCTGGACTCAAAAGGCGAACTTCAGGATGGCTACTTTCCAGCCTATCTGTGCTGCTGGCAGTATCGGCCAATGTTGCCTTATGCGCCAAAGCGGCAGCCTCAAATCAAGAAACGCTGCTGCTGTTAACCACGCCTCTGGATGCACAACAGGTCAATCAGCTCTGGGCAGGAAGTCCGCCACCTGATCCAGCGATTATTGCTGCAAACACCGTTTCTCAATCTGACTTGACGGTGCCTAGCCTGTGGTGGGCGCAGCAACAGTTTGGTGGAACTTTACTTAATTACTGGGTGGCTTATCCTGGCACCGATGGCATGGCGCGTCGAATTGACCTGCTGGTAGACCAATTGGTCTGGAATTCAACAAGCTATATCGATCGCTATGCTTTTATTACACAGATGGGTGAAACAGCCAAAGACTTTAGCTATAACCTACGAGTCTTTACCTGGCGAGGAGATTTGTTAGGAGCCTATGTCTGCGACTTCAGCAATTCCAACAGCGCTAGCGAGTCTAACGCTGCTGGTGCGATCGCCACCCTGGCTGATCAGGCTACGATCGCACCTCAGTGCAACGTGTTTCTTGGACTTTCTGACCCAGGAGCTTTCCAGACCACCAACCCCTCGCTTGACCCCTGAGCTAGAGTCCTGAAAGGCCGATCGCTAAACATTCGAGTTAGTTCTATTTCGCATTGTTATCCAGAAGCGGCGATATTGTTCAAGAGTGCTGAGGTCAAGCGGCAGAAGAAACTCGCTACGCTGCTGAATGCCCACATCAGCGATCGTGGCCTTGGCTTGACGCAGAGACTCTGAGAGCTGACTGCCAGATTGTCTAGGCGCATCACCCGCCGTTTTCCCAAAAAGCAAAGGAGAAGCCGCAGCGCTGAGTAACGAAAGCTGGGCAGCAGTTTGAGGTTGCCAGCAAAAGCCAATCCACCGCTTCATCAAAGCTAAGCGATCGCCCGTTCCGCTAGCAGCCTTTGGAGCAGCCGTAGGATTCACCCACAAATCAGCCGTCAAAATGCTGCCAGATCGGGGCACGACACCCGCCAACTTTTGTTGACGCTTAAGAACAGGCAAAATTTCGTGTGACCAACCGACCGCCAGCCAAGTATCTTCTAAAATCAGCGGCTGTAGATAGGCCTTAGAGCTGTAGAACTTGACTTGCTGTTGAAGCGATTGCAGCTCTGACGGCAAGCTAGCAACACTTTCGAGATCGGCAAGATTGAGCGATCGCCCTAATTTCTTGAGCGTTAGCCCAATCACGGCTCTAGCACTATCGGGCAAAGAAATATGGCCCCTAAGGGGCGATCGCCAAAGGTCACTCCAATCGGTCGGCGTCCAGCCCAAAGCCTCAAACTTTTCTGGTCGATAGGCTATCATCAGCGTTCCCCAGCGATAGGGTGCTGCCCAAAGCGAACCAGCATTGGCCTGATCGAGGCTAACGTTTCCCCGATCATCTCGTCGGACAAACTGCTGCCAGATTGCGGGTAACTGCTGCCATTCGGGGATGTCTTGCAGCGGCAATGGCTGAATTAGACCCTGCTGAATGGCAGATGCTAGCCAGTAGTCGCCTAATGTGACTAAATCAGACGGCAGCACCGCATTACTGCCAATGAAAGGAACGAACCCTGGCAGCTCAATAGGACTCGATTTAGGCTTGTCTTGCTGATTTTGCCAAGTTTGCAACAGCTCAAACAGATCTGCCAACTGCTGGCTCTGAGAAAAATCAAGCTGCACGCTGCCTAACTTGCGCTGAAACTCTTTTAAGAGCTGAGGCGGCACAGAGTTTTCCAAAATGCGAATTTTGAGAGCGGCATCACCAGAATTGCATCCCAGGAGAAGCTGGCTGAGAACTAGAGCACTGCTGCCAAAGAGGAGCGATCGCCGGGTAAGCATGAGGCGAAATCTCAGTAAGTTTTATGCCGCTTTGTGCTCCACACCAAACCCAATTAAATCAATAACATTGGGAACGGTCTGAGCGGCGGGGCGTTGATAGGTGACGATCGTGCGGATGCGCAGGTCGGGCGTGACAAACCGCATTTGGTCAACCGCAACAGAGCGATTGTAGTAGGTTGTCATTTCCAGAGTCTGACGCGTAGGCGAATAGGTAAAACGCCCAGCGATCGCCCCTGACTCAGAATAGCCTTTGTCGCGCAGATAGAAGCCTCGAATCACCTCATCGGCCTCTGCCACTTGAGCGGCAATCGGCAAAGATACCGCAGGAAGCGTGTCGGCAATCACATAGCTCTCTGGCACAAACAAGGCTTTGAGACTCATGGACACCTCCTCGCCTTTTTCCGATCGCGTTTCAAAAGAGATGGCAAACCCAGGCGCAAAGGCTGGATCTAGCAGAGCGCGATCGACATCGATCTTAACTCCCGAAAATGCCTCACTTCCTGGAGCAGCGCTTAACAAAATTTGCTGCTTTGTAGCCTGATCGAGCGTCTCTGCCCGAAACTCAGTGTAAGAGCGCTCCACCTCATTTTGCAGCACAGAATGGTAGGTTCTCTCAGTTTTCCAGAGTCCAGCGCAGTCGATAAAAAATTCCTGAAAACTTAGCATTGCTTCTTGACCGTTACTGCAATGACAGACTGAATCATTTTAATCTCTACTCATCCTAGCCCTTTATCAATACCTCTACAGACCCATTCCCCTCTAGATGACCTTAGGAATCTATGCATAGTCTTGGCACAGCGCAAAGTGCCAGTATCCTATACCAGTGCCAAGACTATGCTCTGTTGATCTTTTTTAAAAAAACTACTGAGGATTTTCAAATACAAGCCAAGTGTCACCTAAGTTCAGGTACTAACAATCAGGCGCAAAGCACTGCCAATCCAAAGGCTTTAAGAATCAGGCTTTAAGGATAAAGCCCTAACTGGGGCAGACCCAATGTTTCATCCCAATCCATCATGATATTGAGGCACTGAATTGCCTGACTCGCTTGCCCCTTCATCAGATTGTCAATCACCGACATCACGATGACGCGATCGGTACGCGGATCGACTTCAATCCCAATCATGCAGAGGTTGGTACCTGCCACCCACTTGGTTTGAGGGTATATGCCGCTAGGCAACATCTTCACCCAAGGCGAAGCGCGATAAAACGCCTGGAAGATGGTCAGCAAGTCATCTCGAACCAGACCGGGATCGCGCAAGGTGGCATAAACCGTCGAGAGAATGCCCCGCACCATAGGGATCAAATGCGGCGTGAATTGAATTAACACCTCCCGGCCTGCTAATTCACTACACACTTGCTCAATCTCAGGCGTATGGCGATGGCGAGCAACGTTGTAAGCCCCAACCGATTGATCGGCCTCAGCTAGCAGCATGTTGACAGCGGCTTTGCGTCCACCACCCGATGTACCCGTCTTAGAATCGATAATGGCACTTTCTGGCACAATCAAGCCCTGCTTGAGTAACGGAGCCAGCGCCAGCAGGCTAGCAGTGCAATGACAGCCCGCACAGCCAATCAACTGAGCTTCAGCAATGCGAGCGCGATATAGCTCTGGCAATCCATACACAGCCGTTTCAGCAACTTCTTGATCTTGACGCTCTTTGCCATACCAGGCTTCGTAAATGCTGAGATCGGTAAAGCGGTAATCTGCAGAGAGATCCAGCACCTTGCAGCCTTTAGCCAATAGTTTGGGAGCCATATCGCAAGCCAAACCATTAGGCATTGACAAGAAAACGGCCTGACAGCGATCGGCAATTTGATCAAGGTCGATCGCTTCTATCATTAGCCCTGGCTTATGGCTTAAATGAGGATAGAGATCAGAATAGGGTTTTCCAGCACTGCTGTCTCCGCCCAAATACACTAGCTCTAACTTGGGATGGTCTTGCAGCAAGCGCACTAACTGTACACCCCCATACCCCGAAGCTCCCACAATTCCTACTGGTACAAGTCCTGAATCGCCCATGATGGCTTACCACTCGAAGGTTTAGTTGAAAAATAAGGCTTAGTAAAAACACAATAAAGGAACTCTGTTTACCCCGTCTATATAGGAGTCCGACATCTACATAGACGCTCTATACAAACAGATAATCTCTGTAAATATGGCTTAAAAACTGCATTCTAATCTGAAGTTCTAAGTTGTGTTGTGATTAAATCTTCCAGAACGGCTCTCAAAATAAAGTTCATAGCCAGATTAATCACTGCTCGAAAATGCAACCCTGGGTAGACAGGGGCGGGAAGCGCTAGGATCTGAGAGAAAGCCTCAATCTACTTCGCTAGATAGTTTACCTGGACATTTTCTTGTGGAACCGCTTCAACACGCAGACAATACGACATCTTCTCCATTAACTTCAGAATTTCAGTTCGATTCGATCGATGCAGCACTAGACGATCTAAAGGCTGGACGATCGATCGTGGTCGTGGATGATGAAAACCGCGAGAACGAGGGTGATGTGATTTGCGCGGCTCAGTTCGCTACGCCCGACATGATTAACTTTATGGCGGTCGAGGCGCGGGGGCTCATTTGTCTAGCGATGACGGGCGATCGCCTCGATGAACTAGATTTGCCGCTGATGGTGAGCAGCAAGAGCTTTGAAGACAGCAATGAACAAACGGCTTTTACAGTCAGTATTGACGGAGCCTATCATCTAGGCGTAGGAACGGGCATCTCAGCCGACGATCGCGCCCGCACTATTCAGATCGCCATTAATCCCAATAGCAAACCCAACGATTTACGTCGTCCAGGGCACATCTTTCCGCTCCGCGCCAAACAGGGCGGTGTTTTGAAACGGGCTGGACATACCGAAGCAGGCGTCGATCTAGCGCGGATGGCGGGTCTATATCCTGCGGGGGTAATTTGTGAAATTCAAAATCCAGATGGCTCAATGGCGCGACTGCCAGAGTTAATCGATTACTCCAGACAGCATCGGTTAAAGCTGATTAGCATTGCTGACTTAATCAGCTATCGACTCCACCATGAGCGATTTGTCCAGCGAGAGGCGATCGCCCAGTTACCTAGCCAGTTTGGTCAGTTTCAGGTCTATGCCTACCGCAATTTGCTAGATCACTCCGAGCATCTGGCGATCGTTAAAGGCAATCCTGACCATTTCAAAGACCAGTCCATCATGGTGCGGGTACATTCAGAATGCCTGACTGGAGATGCCCTAGGCTCATTGCGTTGTGACTGCCGTATGCAGCTCCAGGCAGCCCTAAAAATGATTGAGAACGCCGGCCAAGGCGTCGTCGTCTATCTACGGCAAGAAGGACGCGGTATTGGGCTAATCAATAAGCTAAAAGCCTACTCACTGCAAGATATGGGACTAGATACTGTAGAAGCCAACGAGCGGCTAGGCTTCCCTGCCGACCAGCGCAACTATGGCGTAGGGGCGCAAATCCTCAATGATTTAGGCGTGCAGAAATTTTGTTTGATTACCAACAATCCCCGTAAGATAGCCGGACTCAAAGGCTATGGGCTAGATATGGTCGATCGCGTGCCGCTGCTGATTGAGGCTACTTCCTACAACATGGACTATCTGGCAACTAAAGCTGAAAAGCTGGGACATTTGCTGCTGCGAACCTATCTGGTGACTGTGGCGATCGCCTGGAAAGTAGAGGGTGAAGCCAGTGATTCGTCAGACCCTGCACCTGTGTCTATCGCTGAGCGGTACAAGCGCCTAGAGAAAATTCGACATCTGGCGAAAGATTTCGATCTGCTGTTGCAAGAAGAGGCACGTCCCCTAGCGACCGCCCTCTTTGGCAAAGCTTCGCTGATTTTCCATTTGGGGTTTGATCAGTCTGGGGTAGCCTCAGCCACCTGGTATCAAAACCCTGAGCATCCTTATATGAAAGGGATCGCTCAAATCTTGGATACGCTGGCGGGTTGGCAGTCGATTGAACAACTAGAGTTTATGATCTCATCGGGTGGTGATCCGCTGGTCAATTTGCAGGTACAGCTCGATCGCCAGATCTTTAAGCTGGGTACCCCAGATAGCCTCAAGCCTTCCGCCATTTGTAGCCAGCTTACAACCCAACGGATTTACGTATTTTCTGCCCATACACCGCTTGATTAACGGCTATGCGGCTCTAACGTAAAAGCGTCGCCCCTTGGGGCGACGCTTTTACATCGGGTGATGTTTTCGGATTGTATTTTGGAGTGGATACATCTCGTCGTTAGGGGAGCAGATATTTTTAGTGATGAGAGAGCGAACAACAGCGATCGCATCATCCCACTCTCCCGCCCTCATAACATTTAAAGGCTCCCCTAACTGCTGCCCGTTTTAAAGTTAGCTACTGGCTAGCTTTTCTTCTGCTCGCTTTTGCAGGAGTTGAAGAATCGAGTTCTTCTCAATCATGCCCATGAGCGTGCCTTCCCTCAAGACGGCCAGAGCCGGAACTCGCTTCTCTTCCAAAAGTGTCACCACTTCTAGCAAAGGCTGTTCGGAATCTACAGTCTCAAGTTGAGGAGCAGGCTGCATTAGCTCTCGAACTCTGACATTCCACCAATCGTTTGTCGGTACACCATTCAAAGCATCCACAGGGATCTCACCTACCAGCTTCCCTTCCGGATTCGTGACCAGATATTTGCGCCAATCTGATGTTTTGCCGATGATGTAGTTATTAGCAAACTCCCGCAACAGCAGCTCTTCAGAAATGATCGGACTGTTGGGAATCACTGCATCTGCTGCCGTCAAACCGCTCATTTGCTCTTGAATGCTAGCCGCTTGAGCATAGCGATCGGCATTTTGCAGGAGGAACCAACCCACTAAGAGCGTCCAGAGGCTACCAATATTGCTGATCCCCAGCATATACAGCACACCTAGACCAATACCGACCCAGCCTAGGAATTGACCCGTCTTGCTGGCAAAAGCAACACCTTTGTAAGGTTTGCCTGTCACCTTCCAGACGATCGCCTTCAACACGTTGCCGCCATCCAAAGGCAGACCGGGCAGCAGATTGAACAAAGCCAATGCCAAGTTAATAGAGGCCACCAGGCTCAGCACCGCAGCGCCAGCTCCCGTAATGCCGGAGAAGGTGTTGACTGCCGTGAGGCCGCCCCAGAGCAGCAGACTAACGAGAGGCCCAGCGATCGCAACCCAAAACGCCCCAGCCGGAGTTTTTGACTCTTCGCCCAAGCTTGCCAAACCACCAAACAGAAATAGCGTAATGGAATTTACAGGAATTCCTTGGCGGATGGCGACAAAGCTATGTCCCAGTTCATGCGCCAAAACTGAAGCGAACAAGAGCAATGATGCGACTAGACCAACTAGCCATGCCGATGCTCCCAAAGTGGGAAATGCTAACCCCAGCTGATTGCCGTAGTCCCAAGTCACCAGACTCAAAATTAGGAACCAGGACAGGTTCACATAAAAGGGAATGCCAAATAAACTTCCGACCCGTAGGCTACCATTCATGCTGTTGCCCTCCTGATGCGATAA
Source organism: Oscillatoriophycideae cyanobacterium NC_groundwater_1537_Pr4_S-0.65um_50_18 (assembly GCA_016208305.1). Taxonomy (GTDB): domain Bacteria; phylum Cyanobacteriota; class Cyanobacteriia; order Elainellales; family Elainellaceae; genus Drouetiella. The sequence continues at coordinate 579,972 of JACQYI010000009.1, forward strand.
CTGAATGTGGTAACTGAGCGGCTAGGATGCCCTGAGTTACTGTACTGATTAACTGTCATGAATTTGCTGTTATGCACTTGCAATGCACAGTGCTGCAATAAATTCTGTCGTAATGAAATAACTGCGCTTTTGTTTCATGAGTTCATCGTAACGAAATGTAATCTACTTTTTAAGCTTCTAATGGCAGAGATAGCCGCCCTAATTGGTTCGGCGTTCTGCCTAAAGGCTGAGAGTTTTCGTTTTTGGGCGAAAAGACGGTAGTTCTCAGGCTGGATTTCATAGGGGGAGTTCACGCCCGCAGAACGTGAACTCCCCCAACAAGGCTCAAAAAAAGGCAAAACATAGCTGACGGCTATGCCACCTTGGGCTTCTGGCAAGACATCCATCACGGGATGAAATGGGGAAGACTAGACTAAACACATTCTTCACCGCCGCCTCTCCCGGTCGAAAGTTTATGGCCTCCCCTCACGATCGCTCTGCCATTCTTCGGCTTGCCCCTGATCAATTGCACCGCCCAGAACTGCTGACAGGGCTAGAGTCATGGCTGCATCTAGCGCTCTTATCTGATGAGCAAGTCATAGAGTTTTGTCAGCAATATCTGGTCTGTCCTGTGCCCGTGGCGATCGCAGAACCAGTTCGCCCTTTATCCTCTTCACCCGACTCTTCAGATCGCCTTCTAGTTGAAGCCTCCAACCCTGGCTTCACGAATGACTTTGCCAACGCTGTACCCACTCCCCCCTCACCCGCCTCACCCACTCCCACCCTCCCCTCTCCCTCACCCACCTCATCCAACCCCCTCACCCGATCGCTCCGCTCCTTTTTGGCAGAAGTCAGCATCATCTGGCTCTTGATATTGGGCGTGTTTATGGTGGTTGTCTCTTCGGGTGTCTTAGCGGCAACCCAGTGGCAAAACTTCTCGGTAGTTGGACAATACGGCATCTTGTTTGCCTACACGATCGCGTTTGCCATTGCTAGCCTCTGGACAGCACAGCAGGCAAATTTACGCCTAACGTCACGCATGTTGCAGCTCGCCACCTTGCTCATCATTCCCGTCAATTTTTGGATGATGGATGGATTGCAGGTCGGCGCCAGCCTGGGGGGCAGCTTCTTGAGCGCGATCGCAGCTCTCAGCTTGACTGCCATGCTGTTAAGGCTGCTGCATCCGCGCACAGGGCTAACCTCTGGCGATCGTTTTGGACTGATTGCGAGCAATTGCATTGGCCTAGGCTGGCTGCATTGGGGCTGGGGTTGGGCAGGCGTGCCGCTCATAGCCACCTATATTGGCACCGTAGGTACGGCTGTTTTGCTGTGGAAACTTTCCCGAATGGAGGGAGCAGCCTTGGAAGCGGTGGAGAACGGCAGCGAGGATTTGCCAAAATCTCTCTCGCCCGAATCTCCATTACCCAAGATTGTCATTGTGCTGACGGCACTGTTGCTGGTCGGTCGCGCCATTTTGGCGGCAAAGGTTCCGGTAGATCAGTTAGGACTGGCGCTGGGTCTTTGTGGCTGGGTGCTGAGTTGGCTCAACCGTCGAGAACAAGCAAAGCTCTGGCGCTGGGCTGGGGCTGGGTTACTGCTTCTCGGCTGGCTAGTGGCACTTCCTGCCGATCTACCCTGGCAGGCGATCGCAGTGAGTGGCTTAATCCTATGGCTGCTAATCGATCAATGGCAAACCGATCGATTGCAGGCTCAACCCCTAACGGTGATTGCTCTATTTGGAGTGGGGCTACAAACCTATGCGTTGCTGTGGCGTATGATACCTGAACTCTGGCGGCAGCAGCTCCTCGACGCAGTTGTTCAGGTTGCAGGCGATCGCGGTATGCCAGAAGCCTTGATGGGGATAGGAGGATTTCCTTACCTGCTATTCACCCTGGGCGTGGCGGCAAGGCTACGACAAAGAGCGCTGTCTGAACACAGGCTCGACCGATCGGCAGGGTTGGCCGAGCAGCTGGCGCTCATTTTGGGCATAGGCATGACGCTGACGAGCTGGGACAATCTACTGCTGCGATCGCTCAATCTCATCCTTTCGGCGCTAACGCTGTTCTTGGCTTTTCGGCAGCGGCGATCGCCTTTGCCTATTCTCTATCTCACTCACATCACGGCTTTGGTGGGCATTCTCAGCTGGATCGAGCTGCTGTTTCCTGAACTAGACAACCTAGCGAACGCCCGGATTTTGCTGGTGGGGATGGCGATTGAATGGGGGTTGAGTCAAGGCTCTAACCGTTGGCAACGCAGCGCTTGGCATCTAGGGCTGGTTTTGGCTGGATGGAGTTATTTCTTGCTGCTTACAGGAGATTTGAGTCCTGCAGCCGCCTATGCAAATCTCGTTGGCCTATTGATTCCGCTGGGGCTAACAGGGCTGTCACAGTCTCGCCGTTTTCCCCATCGGCGATTGGCCGCTTGGCTCAGTGCCGCCATGCTGATAGCACAATTGCTATTGCTCAATACGCTCAATGCCGCGCTAATCAGTCTCTGCGTAGCGGTCGTGTTGATGATGCTCAATACGCAGCTTTTGCGTCATCTGTTTGCCGCCTTTTTGACCGTTGGCTTTGCGCTAGGCTGTGAGGCGGTAACGATCGCGCTCCAAGAGCCAAGCTGGCTCACAAACTCGGTCTTTGCAAATCTACTGGCGGCAAATCTCTGGTTGCTCTGGCTGTTGCGAGATCAGTGGCAGAACAGGCGACATCAGGACTCAGACCCGCCCAGCTTGCCCCAATTCTATGCCACTGCCGCCAATAGTTGGGCGATCGCACTCTGTGCCCTGGCGCTCCTCTTCCTAACCTTCCTCTGCTTATTTGAGCCGACTTGGGCTATCGTCATCGCCACCGGATTGACGATCGGGGCAATGGCTTATCGCATCTGGCAACAGCCCACGAATCTCAGCTTCTATGGCGTGGCCTGGGCAACCGAGATCTTGACGATCGCCTGGGTGCAGCTCCATCAGGGCGATGTTATTGTCATGGCGAGCGTCACCCTGAGCTTAGGCTTACTCACCCAAATTGCTGGAGATGTTTGGGTGCGGCGATCGGGGCAGCCGTACCGTTCTAGTTGGCATTTGATTCCTCTGTGCTACGGGGGGTTAGGCTGGCTCATGGCGCACTCCAACTTTGTTGCCACCACAGGGCTGTATACGCTGGCAGCCGCTTTGATTGGGATAGGCGTAGGACGGCGATCGCCCCGGCTTAAATCTTTCTCGGTCATGTCGGTTTTGCTATGCTCTCTCGCTGCCTATGAGCTGCTGATCTATCAACTCCTGCTGGCGGAGAGCGGCAATCAGGGCGATGGCGTCATTCTATTGGCTGGGTTAGCGGCTCTCATCGCGATCGCCAATCGCCTTTTGTCGCGCGGGTTGGTTAACTATCTGCGTCTGACTTCTTCAGAGCTACGAAGCATTGCCCATCTTCATTGGGGGCTTGGCAGCGGCTTGGCGGCGCTGGCAGCCTTTCTCGGCCTTAGCACTCAGGGCGCTATTGGGGGGCTTGGGGTTGCCGGGTTGCTGTCTGGCTATGCCTTGGCCATGGGCAGAGTCAATCAGATCTCTACTTCAGAAACAGCAGAGACAGCCACAGTAGAGAAAGGGGAGATCTGGACTCATGCCGGGATCTGGGAAGCGATCGCCGCTCTCGGCTATCTTCTTTATCGCTGGGTACCCGAAGCAGAAGGCTGGGCAGGGGCGATCGCTTCACTCCTAGCCATTGGGCTACACTGCTTGCCCTGGCAGCGTTGGGGTTGGTCAGTGCGCCCCTGGCAAAAGGCTGCGCTAGGGCTTCCAGGGCTGGCGATTTTGCTGACAGGCTGGGTCGGAACGATTCCAAATCTGCTGATTACAGGCGCTTTTTATGCTTGGCTAGCTCAATCGACTCGCCAAATTCGCCTCAGCTATCTCAGCCTTTTGCTGCTGGATTGGGCGCTGTTGCGATACCTCAATCAGCAGGATTGGCTGACTCCAAGGATGTTAAGTCTGGTGTTGGGCGGCTCACTGCTCTACATTGCACAGGTCGAGCCCAGGCTACAGACCGCTTCGGCTAGACAGCAGCGCCACTGGATGCGATCGATCGCCACCGGACTGATTTGCCTCACGGCATTTTACCAAGCGGAAGCGGATGATACTGCGGTCTGGGTGATGAGAGGCTTGGCTGTGGGGCTAGGACTAGGACTGGTCCTCCTGGGAATTATGCTCAAAGTGCGAGCCTTCCTTTACGTCGGCACTGCGGCCTTTATGCTACAAATTTTGCGGCTGCTCTGGCTCTTTATTGCGTCTTATTCTGCATTACTTTGGGCGATCGGCATTGTTTTGGGGCTGATGCTCATTTGGGCGGCTGCGACCTTTGAGGCAAGGCGCAGCCAAATGAATGCCCTGGTGCAGTACTGGGTATCGGAGTTAGAAAGCTGGGAATAGGTTTTGAGTCAGCAGGACGTTCTATCTCCCACCCACTCAGAACCCGGCCTTGCGTGATCCGGCTATGAGATCAGCGACGCCAGAAACCTCGGCTCCAGTTCCGACAGCCTCCCTCACACAGGCGGCAGCAATCTCTGCCCGGAGGACATGCGTTCTCTCCAACGTTTGCGCTTGAGCAACTTTTAGCCCATTACGGATAAGCTGGGCTAATTCCTGGCGATTTTGGGCGGCATGTACCAAAGAGGCCCCTAGCGCATCAATGTCTCCAGACGGAACCAGAACACCGCTCTTCGTACTCTCAATCAAAGCATCCGTTCCCGGATTGCGATAGAGAATGATAGGCAGACCTAACGCCATTCCCAACAGCACGTTACGGCTAATTTCTGCCGTGAGATTGGTAATAGGCATGACATGAGCCTGTTGCAGTAAATCAAACAGCGTATAGCCATAGGGAACAGTTCCCAAAAACCGCACCTTGTCGGCAATGCCCAGATCTTGCGCCAATTGCTTACAAGATCCGACAGATTCGCCATCACCAATGATGTCTAGCTCTAGCGCAACCCCTTGGTTGATCGCGATCGCCATTGCTTTCAACACATGGTCAGGCGCTTTAATCGGAATTTGCCGACCCGCAATTACCATCCGCAAAGGCTGAGTTTCATCCAGAATGTTTTGGATGCGACGCTCTATTTGCTGTGCGTTAGGCAGCATTTGCTGGGTAACAAAACTGCGATTGAAGCTGTGGCAATGGTTGCTCCAGACTTGGTTAAACCGCTCGGCAACAGAGGCATTGTGGGCAAAGACTAAATCGGCTTCAGCAACGGCTTTGGTGCAAAAGCCCTCAAATTGTTTCACCACTCTATGCTTGAAGAGACGCTTGAGAGGGTTGGGTTCCTCTGCCACATATTCTGCCAAACGCGGAAAGGGATCAGCGCCATCAAAAACCCAAATCCCTTTTTTGTTATGTTTCTCTGCGATCGACCAGGCCATCTGACCCAACGGAATGGGATGACCGCCATAATCTGCTTGCACAATTGAAGCCCATTGGCAGGCTTGATCAAGCTGATTTTTGACCGATCGGTAAACCCGCAAAAAAGTCTTCCAAGAGCGATAGTGGGTTAGCGGAAACAGGTTGAACTCTTCCTCTTGTAAATTCACTTCCACCAGATTAAAGCTACCGCTAAACTCAACCGGAATGCTGTCTAGGCAGGGGGCTGCTACCGCCAGACGGCCATAGGGAGACCAAGCTTTGGCTTGAGCACGCAAGTCTTCGAGCCACATGTCACCCACAAGATAGTGATGCGGAGCGTGCCCCTTACCGAAGGGGATGTGATTAATAAGTAGATAATTCATTGCAAAATTTAGGTAGATGGGGGGCTTCATCGCGCCTAGGGTATAACTATCGCCTGACACCATCGACTGATGAAATTTAAGAGTCCGCTGAAAACCGCTCCAAAATTTCTTTAGAAAGAAACGTCGGAGTAAAATAAATTCAGCAAAATTCAACCCGTCGATCAAGCCAGCCAATATTGTCCCTAGACAGACATCGGACAAATTGGTTTTCGAAGCACCCCTACAAGCTAACGCGAACGCAGCTCAGTTACATATACCAGATTAAGAGGGTCTTTGATGTATGGCGCTACACATTATGGATAGAAAAGGGGATGGGTGGATGGGTGATGGGAAACTCTCATTCGTTCCTCTACCTATCACCCCCAACTATTCCTTGACTAACCTTAGTAGATCGCAAAGTCCATCTATTGCTTTATTAGAAGCTGGATTTCAAAAGCGCTCCGCGCTTTTGAAATCCAGCTTCTAGGGTTTTGTGGCGCGCTCCGCGCGCCACAAAACCCTAATTTGCGATCTGCTGAACCTCACTAGTGAGCCGCTTGCACTTTCGCCGGAGACTGATGCTGCGCTGTAAATGGCCAGGTCTGCAAATCGCTAGATTGCGCATTACGGTATGTGAGCAGCCCTGTAAAGGTTGCAGAAGCAATTTCCCCTTGCAGTGCGATCGCAGAACTCGGTTTGCTAGGCAAACCGCCAGCCGTACAGGCCGATAGCGCATCTGTCTCGCCTGACAAGTTGATCTGCGGCGGTTGCCACAGCCCCGTGAGCGAAGGCTTCTCCTCTGATGGAGCCTCAGCACTCTGGGCACGTTGAGCTGCATCGGCAGACTCCAACCCCACAGACCCATTGAGATAAATACCAGACTGTTGAATCGTTAACACCCATTGTTCGCCCTCTGGGCATCCTGGGGGAGCTGAGGTGCTGAGATAGCGACCATTGAGGTTAGGAGGCGCTTTGAGATTGGCCTCACCATAGGCACTAACCATCCGAAAAAGTATCAGGACTGAGCCGATAATGGCTACGTAAAACAGAATATGTTTGGAATGAGAAAGGCGACTCATGCTTTGGCTCCGGGCTGATCTTGACTCAACTCATTCTGGCCTGACTCCGAACTCATCACAGCCTCTGATCCCAGGAGGGCGGCGAGGTGGGTGGTCACTTTGCTATAGCGACGCAAAATCAACAGGGGTGAGTGACATTTCACCGCCAGTTCATCTGTATATTGACCCAGCGTTTGGCGTTCAATTCCCCACTCACGACTGGCTCCTGCGATCGTCAAGTCTACGGTTCTAGACGCTTCAATCACGGTTTGAACCGTGTCTGTGGCAGAAACGACGCTAAGATGAATCCGATCGCGAACAGAGGCAGGCAACTGTTGCATCACCGTGTGGAACTCATAGCTAAATTCGCCCACAGCGCGATCGGGTCGGGTAACACGTAGCACAGTCAGGCGGCAGGTTGGGCGGTTCACCAAAATCCGAATCGCCAGTTCCAACCCCAGATCATTGTGAATTCCCATCATGTAAGGAACCAGCAGCGTATCGAGCACGATATCTTTGCGAGGTGCATCAATATATACCGCTACATCAGTTTTGGCTGTACCCAAAATTTGTCCTACACGACCGCCTAAACGGTTACTGCTAAAGCCAGGGCGATGCCAGCCTAGTAAGATCAGATCGGCTTGCTCCAGCTCGGCGAGTTCAGTCATCTCTCGCGCTACATCATTGGCAATACGCACCACCGGATACATCAGAGAACGAATATCGGGTTCTAAGCTCTCAACTAGCGCTTGTAGCTGATCCTGTTGCGCAGCAATATGACGTTCTGCCTCGATCGGCATACTTTCAAAAGCATATTCCTCTTTAAGCTGAATTAAACTTAGCGGGATCACCCTCGACGTTTGCAGATTTCTGCCTGCGATCGCTGCGGCCAACTGCACCAGACCTTTCTGCGTGTTAGGGTTAGCGATCGCCACCAAAACTTGATAGGTGAGCGCTTCGCCCAAGGGTGCTGCTTCTGGAACCTCTGCCTCTGCCCGATCCTGCTGAATCAGCCGTTTTGGAAATGTCCATTCCAGCAGGGGCGAGGTCATAAAAGTTGTCACCAGCGCCATAATCACCAGCATGGTGAACAGCAGAGGCGAAATCACGCCCAAGCTTAGGCCAATGTTCAGCACAATCAGCTCTGTCAATCCTCGCGTATTCATCAGCCAACCCAGGGCAGAAGATTCTCGCGAACTCATGCCTGACACACGCGCCGCAACGAAGGTGCCCACATACTTACCCACAATAGCCACCAGCAGCACTGCCAAGCAGAGCAGCCACAGCTCTGGACGATTCAGCAGCCCAATCTGAGTCCGTAGACCGCTGTAGGCGAAAAAGATAGGTAGTAAAAAAGTCAAGACAAAGTCTTCAGTTTTTTCAGCCAGTTCTCGTGTTAATCCCTCATTTTTGGGCATGGCTGCGCCCAGCAAAAAAGCTCCAAAAATCAGGTGAATGCCAATTATTTCAGTAATGAGTGCAGAAGCAACTACACCCATATAAATGAGAGCAAGCGTGAGCTGAGAGAGTTTGCCTGTGCGCTCATACAGCTTTGCCAACCGCTTCAGAAACGCCCGCCCCAGAGTCAGCATAAAACCAATATAGAGCGCAGACGCAATCAAGGTTGGAATAGCATCCACCATACTGTTAGTGCGGGTAACTGCGATCGCCAATGCCAGCAAACACCAGGCCGTTACATCATCTACCGCAGCGCAGGTAAGTGCCAGGGTGCCCAAGCGAGTTCCCTGCAAATTATTTTCAGTCAAAATTCTCGCCAGTACAGGAAAGGCGGTAATTGACATTGCTGCTCCTAAGAATAGAGAAAATGCCGTAAAAGAAACGCTGGTATTTGACACTAAAGGATACAGAAGCAAGGCCAATATAGAACCCAAAGAAAAGGGCACCACAATACTGACATGGGAAATCAGCACAGCCTTTTCCATTTGTCCTTGAAGATACTTAGGATTTAACTCTAAGCCAATCAAAAACATGAAGAAAATTAAGCCGACCTGCGACAAAATATTGAGGAACGGAATGGTTTCGGCTGGAAACAATGTGGTTGCTAGCTGAGGTGCAATCAGCCCCAGCAGAGACGGCCCCAGCATAATCCCAGCAACAATTTCGCCAATAACCAAGGGCTGCCGAATCCAACGAAATCCTAACCCCACCAATCGAGATAGTCCAATGACCAGAAGCACCTGAAACAAAACAAGAACAATAGTATTGGACATAGTTTAGGCAAAGTTTAGACAAAGCTCTGTATAGTGAATCTAAACGAATAAGAGATGTAAATCTAACTGGAGTTTATATAAAGCTAGGGCAGAAAATATAGACTTCTAACGGAATACTTCAAGAACCCAAAATCAAATTAATTCAAAAACATTACAGCATTCACAAATGGCTTGTGAACAAGAGGGTATGGGGCGTTGCCTCCACGCAGGGATTTCACCCCTGCACCCCGTTCATTGACCTGAATCAAAACTAGATTTAGCATAGCTTGGGTTTGTAGCATCGTAATACAGAAGCTGTAAAAGTATGAACCTCAGGAACTGAGAAAACCTGAGAACTCACGTCCAAGCCTGATGAAACTGGGTGACACAGGTAGAATATGGGCACAGGTAGAATCTGTGCAAATGCATTGTTTTTTTACAGAAGCCATCTTACCGAAATAACGCTTTATGATTACGCTCGACAAATCCGATGCAACGCCTTCAATTGACTGGCAGCCTATTATTCGAGAATTTGAGGCTGTGTTGGGGGCAAGGGGTGTTGTGCAGCGTCAAGAAGAACTGCTGGTTTATGAATGCGATGGGTTGACGAGCTATCGCCAGCGTCCGGCGGTCGTGGTTTTGCCCCGCACCACAGAACAGGTGGCAGAGGTTGTCAAGATCTGCGATCGCCATTCCCTTCCTTTCGTCGCTAGGGGAGCGGGTACGGGGCTTTCGGGAGGTGCGCTACCTATCGAAAATTGCGTGCTGATTGTCATGGCATTGATGAATCAAATTCTAGAGGTCGATTTTGCCAATCAGCGAGTCGTGGTGCAGCCCGGCGTAATCAATAACTGGGTCACGCAAGCGGTCAGCGGTGCTGGCTTTTACTATGCCCCCGATCCCTCTAGCCAAATTATTTGTTCGATCGGCGGCAATGTAGCCGAGAACTCTGGCGGTGTGCATTGCTTAAAATATGGCGTGACGACCAATCACGTACTGGGCTTAAAGCTGGTGCTGCCCGATGGGGCGATCGTCGATGTGGGTAGCAAAATCCCTGAAATGCCTGGATATGACTTGACTGGGCTGTTCGTTGGCTCCGAAGGGACGTTGGGCATTGCCACCGAGATCACCCTTCGCATTCTCAAGGCTCCAGAGTCCATCCGCGTTTTGCTGGCCGACTTTACCCATGTCGAGGCGGCAGGGCAAACCGTGTCTGACATCATCAGCGCTGGCATCCTGCCGGGTGGCATGGAGATCATGGATAACTTCAGCATCAATGCCGTAGAGGATGTCGTGGCCACAAGCTGCTACCCGCGAGATGCAGCTGCAATTTTGCTGATCGAGCTAGATGGGCTAGAGGTTGAAGTTGCAGCCAACAGCCAGCGCGTAGAAACCATTTGTCGGCAAAATGGTGCTCGCAACATTACCTCTGCAACCGAGGCTCAAGAAAGGCTGACCTTATGGAAGGGACGCAAAGCCGCCTTTGCTGCCGTTGGCAAAATTAGCCCTGACTATTATGTGCAGGATGGCGTTATTCCTCGTACCAAGCTGCCCTATGTTTTATCAGAGATTGAGGCTTTAAGCCAAAAACATGGCTATCGTGTCGCCAATGTGTTTCATGCCGGAGACGGCAACCTGCATCCGCTGATTCTTTATAACAATGCGATTCCAGGTGAGCTAGAAGCAGTAGAAGCTTTGGGCGGCGAGATCCTCAAGCTTTGCGTTAGGGTAGGCGGCAGCATTTCTGGAGAACATGGCATTGGGGCAGATAAGCGTTGCTATATGCCGGAGATGTTTAGCGCAGCGGATATGGAAACCATGATTTGGGTGCGGCAGGTCTTCAATCCTAAAGGGCTAGCCAATCCAGAGAAGATTTTTCCTACTCCCCGCACCTGTGGCGAAGCGGCACAATCCCACCCGCAGTCGGCCAATCAGCAGTTTGCCCATATAGAACGGTTCTAATGGGCATGTTTTAGCTGCGCTGATAGCGGGTGCCGCCAGAAAGTTGACAGACCAGACCCATCAATTCCAATTGCGATAGGGCACTCAGCACCGTTCCTGTCGGTAGTTTTGTCTGCTGAACTACTACATCAACTGCGATCGCTTCACTGCCCATCATCTCTAAAACCTGTTGCAGGTCAGGGGTGAGATCATCAGGCGGTGGCGTTTCTAGCAGCGAAAGCTGTTGCGGTGGCGCAGAGGCAAGGCGAGGTAAAGCCTCTAACAGTTCCAACAGATGAGCCTCACTCAAAATGGCATGGGCACCCTGATAAAGCAAGTCCAGGCAGCCGCGACAGCGTTTATTGTCTAGCGATCCGGGTAACACATACACATCTCTGCTGTAGTCATTGGCCAGACGAGCCGTAATCAATGCCCCTGATTTCTGAGGCGCTTCAAGGACAAGCGTGGCGCGCGAAAGTCCGGCAATGATGCGGTTACGCCGGGGAAAGTTGACGCGATCGGGTTGCGTCCCGGCAGGATATTCGCTCAAGAGCAGCCCTTGTTGGGCGATGCGCTGTGCCAGGTTACGGTTGCAGAAGGGATAAACCACATCTACCCCTGTTCCCATGACGGCGATCGTTCGTCCTCCTGCATTCAGGCAGCTTGTATGGGCTTCTGTGTCGATGCCATCCGCCAACCCCGACACGACTAGAAAGCCCGCCTGCGCCAGAGCCACGCTGAGTTTGCGCGTCCATCGCCTGCCGTAATCTGAAGGATCGCGGGTGCCCACAATGGCGATCGCAGGAATAGCGCCCCGGTTCTCTAAGGGTTCAACGACGCCTTGATAATACAAAACGGGTGGGGGATCAGGAATCTCCAGCAGCAGACGCGGATACTCTGCTTCGGCAGGAGTCCAAAAACAGGGATTTTCCTGTTCATGCTGGTGCAAAAACTGCTCAGGGTTGATCCGGCGGCGATCGATCGCGATGGCTGAAGCCGTTTGCAGACCTAAGCCATCCACTGCAAGGAGTTCATGCGGCTGCGCTTCCCAGGCTTTTTCCAAACTGCCAAAGCGATCGGACAGGCGACGAATCAAAATGGCTCCGACCCCTGCAACTTGCGACCAAGCCAACCAAAAAGCACGCTCCTGCACGGAATCCCACCCTAATTTTTGACTTATTGTTTATCAAACTTCTTGTCAGTTTTGAATTAGCAAGAAGTGTATGAATTAAACAACACAGTTCCGCCATTTTTTCTTGGGTTCAGTATGCCCTAGAAAAGCAATGAAATAACCCTAAAGCCTTCCCAGTTAGGAAGGCTTTAGGGTTATACAGTAAGGAGCTGTTTACTGGCAGTTTCTAGCTGTCAGCGATTAACCATTGATAGCAGGAGCTTGCAAAGCAACAGGTGTCGCTTCACCCGCAGCAAGGTCAAGGGGGAAGTTGTGAGCGTTGCGCTCGTGCATCACTTCCATACCCAGGTTCGCGCGGTTTAAAACATCTGCCCAAGTGTTTACAACACGACCTTGGCTATCCAACACAGACTGGTTAAAGTTGAACCCATTCAGGTTGAACGCCATCGTGCTGATACCCATTGCGGTTAACCAGATTCCCACGACTGGCCATGCACCCAAGAAGAAGTGCAGAGCACGGGAGTTGTTGAACGAAGCGTATTGGAAGATCAACCGACCGAAGTAGCCGTGAGCCGCAACGATGTTGTAGGTCTCTTCTTCTTGGCCAAACTTGTAGCCGTAGTTCTGAGATTCGGTTTCGGTGGTCTCACGTACCAACGAGGAGGTGACCAAGGAACCGTGCATCGCGGAGAACAAGCTGCCGCCGAAAACGCCTGCCACACCCAGCATGTGGAAGGGGTGCATCAGGATGTTGTGCTCGGCTTGGAACACGAACATGAAGTTGAAGGTGCCAGAGATACCCAGGGGCATCCCGTCTGAGAAGGAACCTTGGCCGATTGGGTAGATCAAGAAAACGGAGGTTGCAGCGGCCAAAGGAGCGCTGTAAGCAACGCAGATCCAAGGACGCATGCCCAAACGGTAGGACAGTTCCCACTGGCGACCCATGTAGCAGAAGATGCCGAGCAAAAAGTGGAAGACCACCAACTGGTAAGGGCCACCGTTGTACAACCACTCATCGAGGGAAGCGGCTTCCCAGATAGGGTAGAAGTGCAAACCGATCGCATTGGAGGAAGGCACAACAGCACCGGAGATGATGTTGTTGCCGTACATCAGAGAACCTGCAACAGGCTCGCGGATGCCGTCGATGTCAACGGGGGGAGCGGCAACGAAGGCAATGATGAAGCAGATGGTAGCGGAAAGCAGGGTCGGGATCATCAGAACACCAAACCAACCGACATAAAGACGGTTGTCGGTGGAGGTGACCCAAGAACACAGGCGATCCCACAGGTTAGCGCTTTCGCGCTTTTGGAATGTGGTAGTCATGATGATTGCTTGATGTTAAAGAATGGAATGTTTGAGAAACTATGTATGCAAGCAGACCTGTATCTACTTGGTTTTTATACTATGTGGGAATTAGCGATTTTTAGCAATTATCAACATTAATTATGTAACTTCTTTTAATAAACTTTTGTAAGCAAATAATGCCTCTACGACACTATAGGCATTCCGCCGCAGTAGACCATTAATTAGTGTTAATCAATGTCTCAAATTCGCAATATTCACCGATTGAATTAAACCTTGATTGTAGAGAGAAGGCTACTGTTTCTTCAGGGCTTCAGATAGTAGGCTCGTCACAATTTCGGGTGTTTCGAGATGAGGCAATACTCCTGCCTGGGCGATCGCCCAAAACGCTCGAACCGCATGAGGATTGCTCTTTACCAGTCTTCTGCCGATCTCAATGCTGCTGAATCTTGCCTGCTCACCCCAAACGACGAAAGTAGGCACCGTCAACCGATTGAAATACAGCGATAGATCAAAACAGAGATCGCCCCGCAGCGAAGCCAAAGCCGCATATTCTGCATGGCGCTGGGTTGCCGAAGCTAAGTATGCCTCTACCGTTTCTGGAGTCAGACGCGATCGCTCGGCAAAAAGAAACTGCTCTAGAAAATTCCTCACCGCAAATTCGTTAGCAGCACCCAGGGTATAAAGTAGGCGATCGAGCAGCGGAATGCCTGCTAATTTGGCGGCTACGCCCTGACCATAATCCAACCCAAAGTCGTTATAGCCTGATGGTGCAACGAGAAACAGTTTTTCTACCAGATCAGGGCGTTGAATCGCGAGTCGAATAGTCAACCCAGCCGTGAGGGAAGAAGCGGCGATCGGTACGGGCGGATGAAGTTGCTCTAGGAGTTCAGTCAGCAGCGTTAGATAATCCTCAGCTTGGTAATCCTTGACGGGATGGGTAGACTGTCCCCAGCCAATTAAGTCAGGCGCAATCACCTGATACTCGGATGCAAAAGCAGGGTAAACTTTCGACCACTCATAGGCCGAAGATCCGCCACCCAAGCTGTGTAGAAAGAGCAAGGCCGGAAATTCAGATTCTGTGCCGTCAAAAGCCTTGTTATGAGAACGCCAGGGCGGGGCGATCGGCGTATAGTACGCCATCACGCCTAAAGAAGTCTTGAAAACGCGCTGACCAAATCCGGGGGGTTGAGCGAAGAGCATGAGATGTAGATGGCGAAAAGTCGGCTAATGTTCCAAAACCCTAAAGCATCCATTCCAGCGAGACACCCACGCGATGCTCTTTGCTATGGGGTGCATTTTGCTGCTGGAGATCTGTAGAGAGGCGCAGGTCATGGGTGAGGGCATAGCCCAAGGAAAGACTGGTAATGCCCACCTCTTCGGAGGTGCCAGGAGCGACAAAACGTTGGCTGAGAGAGGCATCGGCGGCTCCGGTACGTGAGAGAGACAGCATAAGGCGCACGCCGACACTCACGCCATCTACAGAATCGCGATCGCTCTCTACATGGCGGTATCCCACGGTAGGAGCCACATTCACAGACTCACCCAGCGGCAACAGGTAGTAGCGAGCCTCTGCCCCAAAGGCTTCCTGATTGCCCTGAAAGTCGGCTTGGTAGTCGGCGCTGGCTGTCACGCCCGATCGCCCCACAAAGACATCCTCAACCCCAACATTCATTCCTGAGGCATCACCGGAGGAGAACTGAGAATAGCCTAACCGCAGTCTCGTCCGAAAAGCCGGATCGTTGCGAATATCGGAGCGCACATCTGGAATCTCTTGCAGCCAACGTTGTAGGACAGGGCTATTCTCAAGCATTTCTGGGCTGAGGTTGAGTTGCTCAGCAGTAGGCGGGGAGGCTTCAGGCGGCGGACTGGGGGAAAGGGGGGGAGTAGGGGAAGGAGACTGGGCGATCGCGCCTCCCGGTATGGCCAGCAGCATTCCCAGGGTTATTCCTAACGATCTCCAAGCTTGTCTCATATGCGCTCACATGCAGTAAATCCCTCAGCAGCATAAACCTTTAAGCTCGTTTGTCGCCCTTAAGTTTGTGTTTATTTGTCTTGTCTTTGTA
Source organism: Oscillatoriophycideae cyanobacterium NC_groundwater_1537_Pr4_S-0.65um_50_18 (assembly GCA_016208305.1). Taxonomy (GTDB): domain Bacteria; phylum Cyanobacteriota; class Cyanobacteriia; order Elainellales; family Elainellaceae; genus Drouetiella. The sequence continues at coordinate 595,412 of JACQYI010000009.1, forward strand.
GCCGTAGCCATCGGCCTTAGAAAACTTTTATAGGAGCGCGGAGAATCCTCATCAAAAGTTCTCTGTACCTACTTCTGCCAGATATAAATGAGTCACGTAAGATAAGGCTAGCGAATCGCTACCCAACTGGGCTACCCAAGACGCGCATAGCGCCTGTAGATCTGAAATGAGCTGATCGTGAGCTGCTCCTTGTTTGGGAATGTAAGACGAGCTGAGTGCCAAACCGATAAGGCCCTCCGGGGTCAGAGGATGGCGATGGGTAATGGCATGGCTGCGATAGTGGGTAAAGTGTGGGCTAGTAGCAAGCGCCTCCGGAGATTTCCGATCGCTCCAGTCAAAAATTTGGCGATCGGCGGCGAGTCTTAATGCCTCTGAATATTGATAAGTCAATTCATCTTCTAGGTTGCGCTCGTTCCAAATCAGCGCTACTCGTCCCCTAGGCTGAAGAATGCGGCGAAACTCTGTTAAGGCTGCCGTTTTATTAAACCAGTGAAAGGACTGACAGCATAAGACGAGATCAACAGCGCCATCGGCAAGCCCGGTCTGTTCGGCTGTACCCTCTCGATAGTCCACGAGCGGGTGGGGAACTGCAACCTTGCGCATGGCGGCATTGGGTTCGATCGCCCATACCTTAACGCCTTGGTCTGCCAAAAGGCGAGAAGAAATTCCTGTGCCAGCCCCGATGTCGGCGGCTGTCAATGCAGCCATAGAATCAACATGACTCAAGTTTTCTAGCGTTAGGTCGATCGCCTCTAGCGGATAAGTCGGGCGAAATTTAGCATAGTCGATCGCTCGTTCAGAAAAACGTCCAGTCGGGTTTTGAGCATGCAGTGGCGGCAGCCCCTTTTCTATTTCCATTGTGTAATCCCTTGCCTGATCCCTTGTCTGAATTCATTGTGTGACACGTTCCGCGTTGCCGGATATAGTTGAACATAATTGGCGTTCAATCCAATTTTGTGACGCGCATTTCCCCCAGATCACCTCTAATTAACATCGTTCCTGATCGTCAGTATGTCTATTACGAACCAAGTTTTTCCTGTCATTTGGTACGAAGATCATGTGCGGTTGATTGATCAAAATCATTTGCCTACCAGCTTTGAGGTGGTGGAAATTAGCCGCAGCGACGATATGGCCGTTGCCATTAAAACCATGATTGTGCGTGGGGCACCCGCGATCGGCGTAGCGGCGGCCTACGGTATGTATTTGGGCGCTAGAGAAATTGAGACGAGCGATCGCGATCAGTTTTTGATTCAGCTAGAAACCGTTGCCAAGAAACTGCGCGCCACTCGCCCAACAGCCGTCAATCTGTATTGGGCCAGCGAATGCATGCTCAAGGCCGCACGGCAAACCGTTGGCCCTGTAGATTATCTCAAGCAGGTGCTGCTAGAAACGGCTCAAGCCATCAATGCAGAAGACATCGAAACTTGTCAGGCGATCGGCGATCATGGGCTGAGCGTCATGCCCCAAGAGCCAGCTCAACTGCGGTTGCTGACACACTGCAATGCTGGAGCCTTAGCCACGGCTGGCTATGGTACGGCTCTCGGCGTAGTGCGATCGGCCTGGCGAGAGGGTCGGCTAGAGCGGCTCTATGCTGACGAAACGCGCCCCCGTTTGCAAGGCGCAAGGCTAACCGCTTGGGAATGCGTACAGGAAGGCATCCCTGTTACGCTCATTACCGATAGCATGTCTGCTCACTGCATGAAGCAGGGCATGATTGATGCGGTAGTGGTTGGAGCCGATCGGATTGCAGCAAATGGCGATGCCGCCAATAAAATCGGCACCTACGGCCTAGCACTCATTGCCAAGGCTCACAGCATTCCTTTTTATGTCGCGGCTCCGCTCTCTACCGTTGACTTTGAGCTAACAGACGGCAGCCTGATTCCGATCGAAGAACGTGACCCCAGCGAGGTGTACCAAATTGGGCAAACGCGCATTTGTCCGGTGGGTGCAGAGTTCTACAATCCTGCCTTTGATGTCACCCCCGCAGAGCTAATCACGGGGATCATCACGGAGTATGGCGTGGTCAAGCCGATCGAACTGCTCAAGTTTCGCGAAAAGCAGGTGAGCTAGGCAGAGAAGACAGGATTTTCCCTAAAAGCCTTGCTTTATCAGGCTTTTAGGAAAGATCTGGATTAAGGTCGCGGATTTGAAGCAGATAGCAGCTCCCGTAAAGGCTGCATAATCCAGTTCAGCCCCACTTTAATCTGATGATCTAGCGTAGGCATTCGATAGAGGTAGGCCAAGCGGCGAGCAATATGGGCAAAAGAGCCATCCAATTTAACTCCTAGTCCCGCCAGCGTGGCGTTATCTTTGCCTAGCGTCATCATCTCGCCCAATGCCTGATAGCGGAAGGGCAATAAAGGTTTATGGGTAATGGATGCCCAGAGATTCCAGCCCGCATAGTCTGCTTGCTGAAAAGCGGCCTGAGCCGTTCCGGGTACCTTCTGCCCTTCAGCATCGATACATTCAGCCGAGTCACCCAAGGCAAAGATTTCCGGGCGATCGGTTTGCAGGGTTGGGGTGAGCACAAGCTGCCCCCGCTCGTTATGCTTGAGCGGCAGCGCTTTGACCACAGGAGCCACCCTAGTGCCCACTGTCCACAGCACAATATCCACCGGGATGGTATCAACCTGTTCGCGATATTCCAGAGCGATCGTATCAGCCGAAATAGACTGCACCTGGGTGTCCAGATCCACAAATACGCCCAGCTTTTCCAATGCCTCGCTGGCGGTCTTGCGATTAAATTCGGGAGAAGCCCGCAGAATTTGATCGGTTGCCTCGACCAGACGAATGCGTCCTCGATCGCCCAATCGCTCTGCCAGCTTACAGGCTAGCTCCACGCCGCTATAGCCACCGCCCACGATCGCCACCCGAATCTTATCGGCTGGAGACTGCTCCAAAAACCTCAATCTTTCTTCAAGCTGGTAAGCATCGGCGATCGTCCGGAAGGGAATGGCATGCTCGGCGGCTCCTGGCACCCAATCCATTGGCGTTTCGCCCCCCATAGCCACCACTAAATAGTCATAGGATAAGGCCGTTTCAGCGTCTTTGATGTGTACCTGGCGAGACTCTACATCGACGCTGGCTACTTCAGCCTGACAGAACTGAATGCCTGTATTAGCCAGTAGCTCCGTATAGGGGGGCGCAATCTCCCAAGTTTCTAGCTCACCCGTAAGCAGCTCATACAGGAGAGGAGAAAAGAGAAAGCGATCGCGTTGATCGACCAGCACAATGTCAGGTTTTTCGAGCTTTGTCCAGGGCAACTGGCTGAGGCGCAGGGCCGTATAGAGACCCCCGAAGCCTCCCCCCAGAATACAAATACGAGTGGGTTGTTGGGTCATGGTTGGGGATTGGAGCGAGAGGACAACTGCCTTCAGGATAGCAACGAATCCTCTTTGCCAGAGTAGCCACAGCTTTGCCAGAGTAGCCGCAGCGGGTTGGCAGCATTTCTAAGAAATAGTTGAGAACAGGAGAAATGAGTTCAAATATACTATTTATTTTGTGGTGAGGAGTGCTGCGCTCTTTCGCTAAAAACAGTAGACTGCTGGCGTGAACCGTTATACGCCGGAGTCTTGCCTTAATGGTGCATCTGGCAGTTGGGGGAGCCTCTAAATGTTACGAGAGTGGGATGATGCGATCGCCATTGTTCACTCTCCCACTATTCCACTCTCTCATCACTCAAAATATCTGCTCCCCTACCGACGAGATGTACCCATCCATGCAAGATATATCCAGGCAAGATACATTCAGGCAAGAGATGAGTATCCCAGAACCCCAAAGCCCTATGGCAGAAGCACCGCTCCCCCCCCACCTCGCTGAGGTTTTTGCAAAACATCAGCAGCCAGAAGCCTTATTCACCGCACTTTTACCCAAAGTCTGTGAAGTGCTGCAAACCGATCGCTGCTTTCTTCAGGTGCGTAATCCAGATCTGCGGCTCAGCCGAATTTTTTGCTGGCGGCGCTGTCCAGCCTTCCCTGATGTCAGCACTCCCACCTGGCAGCAGGAAGAGCCTTGGGAAGAGCGCGATCCGATGTTTGCAGCAGCTTTACGCGCAGATCCTTCAATTTTTGTCGAAGATGTAGAAACAGCCGGATCGGAGGTGCTGAATCTCGACTTTGAGCGCGAAACGTTTGGGCATCGCGCCTTAATTCACGCTCATATTTGCCAGGATGGCAAGCTGTGGGGCATTTTGCAGCCCTGCATCTTTGGGCATCCCAGAGTTTGGAGTTCAGAAGATCGCGCGATCGTCGCTAAAATCATTGAGAGAGTTAGAACTTCAGTCGTCAGCTATGGAGAGACTGCTATGACTTGAGGCGATGTCAGCCAATACCGCGATCGCCTTCTCGCCTTGTCAGGACTGACGCATAAGTACGGCTCCCAATCGATCGCGGCTGCAACATTTAGATCATTCCCTCATTCCACTCTAAACTCAAAAATTTCAATTCCTCATGTCTACGCTCTTTGACTTCCTGGCTAAAGGCGGCTTAATCATGATCCCCATGTTGGGATTTTCAATTGTGACATTGGCTTGTGCCTTAGAGCGCAGCTGGTTTTGGTATCGGCTGTTGAGTCGGGAGAGTCGCATCGTCCATGATGTGCTGGAAGCCGCTCAGTATGACTTGCAGCAGGCAAAGGCGATCGCCCGCCAAGCCGAAGATCTGCCGATTGGGCGGTTTCTTTTAGCGCCCTTGCAGCTCAATCAGCCCAGCCCTGAAACCTTTCGTTTGGCGATGGAAGGGGCATTAGATGACGAATTTGTGCAGATGCGCAAAGGCGACAAGCTTCTGGAAACCGTGATTGCCGTTTCTCCGCTGTTGGGGCTGCTGGGAACGGTAACAGGACTGATCTTGACCTTTAGCAACCTCAATATTGGCGGCGGAGAGGGCGGCAAGCAAGCCACTCTGGCCGCAGCAGGCATTGGCGAAGCCCTGATTACGACCGCTGCTGGAATGGTGCTTGCGATCGTGGCTCTGCTCATCTTTCGGGTAATGGTCGTCTTGCAATCGCAACAGATGGACTATTTCACAAAGGTGGGCACGCAGTTAGAGCTAATCTATCGTCAAGGGTGGTATGAGCCAGCCCAACGAGAACAGCTAGCCGCTCGATAGAACATCTCAGGTTTGGGCTTTTAAGCGGCTGTAAAGCAACCTATGCGATCGTTGCGGCTGTCCCTAACTGCAAAGCGTAGAGATTGGCATAAACGCCTTTTTGCGCGATGAGTTCTACATGGCTGCCCTGCTCAACAATTTGTCCCTGCTGAATCACCAAGACGCGATCGGCTTGAGTCACCGTACTGAGGCGATGGGCAATCACAAAACTGGTTCTGCCTTTGAGCAGGCGGGCGATCGCTGACTGAACCAACGCCTCGGTGCGGGTGTCAATGCTGCTGGTAGCTTCATCGAGGATTAAGATGCGAGGGTCAATTAGCACAGCGCGGGCAATGCTGATCAACTGCCGCTGTCCCTGACTGAGGGGGGCACCCCGCTCTCCCAGTTGGGTCGCGTAACCTTGCGGCAGCGAAGTGATGAATTCATGCACATTTGCTAGCTGCGCCGCCGCTTCGATCTCAATTTGGCTGGCGTTGGGAACACCAAAGGCGATATTTTCGGCAACGGTACCGCTAAACAAAATATTATCTTGCAGCACAATGCCAATCTGGCGACGCAAGCTGTTTTGGGTAACGCTGCGCACATCAATGCCATCGATCTTAACGGCACCTCCGGTCACATCATAGAACCGCAGAATCAGATTGATAATGGTACTTTTACCCGCTCCTGTCGCACCCACCAAGGCAATCATCTGACCGGGCTGCGCCTGGAGATTGACCCCCTTCAGCACAAGCTGCTCTGGCGTATAGCCAAACTTGACATTCTCGAACGTGACTTCGCCCCGAATCGGCGGCATTATTGTCGCATCTGCTCTATCTCTGAGCTGCGATGGTTCATCCAATAGCTGGAAAATTCGCTCCAGTCCAGCGAAAGCAGACTGAGCCTGGGTATAAAACTGGCTAAGGATCTGAATGGGGCGAAAGAACTGTTGCACATAGAGTAAGAAAGAAGTGACCACGCCCACCGTGGCAGCCCCTGTGACGGCTAGATAGCCCCCATAGGCCAGCACCCCCCCTGTTGCCAGCGTGTTGAGAAAATCGATCGAGGGCAAGAAAGCCGAGGTAATGGCGACGGCCTGCACATTGGCATCTCGGTTGGCAGCATTGAGGCTGTCAAATTCTTCAATATTCATCTGCACGCGGTTAAAGGCTTGAGCCTCTCGCACGCTGCCAATGTCTTCTTCTAGCTTGGCAGACAGCTCCCCGATCGTCTTACGCGTGACGCGAAATCTGGCTCTGGCCCAGCGGGCAAACAATCCCGTGGTAAAGATCATTAAAGGCACAGCCAGGTTGCTCAACAAACCCAGCTGCCAGTTGATTGCCAGCATGGCAATCACAATGCCAATTAAGCTGAAGGCATTGCCCAACATTTGGGCGATCGTCTGTCCAAATGCCTGATTGACGGTGTTGACATCATTCAACAGCCGACTCATCAAGTCGCCTGCCTCGCTGCGATCGAAAAAGCTGAGGGGCAAACTCTGAATTTTGATAAAGATATCTTGCCGAAGCTGCGCCAGCACGCGCTGCATAATCCAGCCCACGCGCAAAATCTGCCCCCTGATCGCCCAGACTCCTGCCAGATAAATCAGCGCTAGCCCTCCCAAGAGCTGCCACAGCCCCCGCAGGTTGCCTTGAGCAATCACATGGTCGATCGACCAGCCTAAGAGAAAAGGGCCGATCGCTTGGGTGGCTGCCCCAATCGTGACTAGGGTGAGGGCAATGGGAATTTCTTTGCGGTAGGGTCGCAGGTAGCCCAAGAAGCGCCGTAGAGTGGAAGCCTGCTGTGTAGCCTTTTGGTCAGATGCAATCATAGGACTTGCAACTCTCATGCTTTCTCCTCGGCGCAATTTCACCCTCGTACTCTATCAAGATTACGCCTATCCAGATGACGCCAATTAACCCACCCTATTATTTTCGTCCTGAAGCACCGCATCCACGACATGACGAAAGACGGCCTCAAACTGGTGTTTTGCCCGATCGAATTCGGGCACATCCCAATCGGGGACAGCAGCCTGATCGAGTTGCTGGGCATCCAGATAAACCGGATAGCGAACTTCTATCTGCAACGCCTCTACCTGCGGCGACTGTCCATAGTGCTGAGTAATGTACCCACCGCTAAAAACTTTATTGCGAACCACCTGGTAGCCCTTCGAGCCAAAAGCGTCTTCCACGAGGGTAATAAAGCGATCGCTACAGGTTTTGCCATTACCGTTACCCAAACAAACCTCATCTTCGATCAGCCCCAAGAAGCTATGCAAATCTAGCAGATACACTTTGCCAAATTGCTCGATCGCTTGATGCAGTAAATTTTGTAGCTGATGGTGATAGGGCTGGTAATATTGCTCAACCCGCTGCTGAATCTCTAGCGGAGAGGGCGTTGTTTGATAGAGAGACACATTAAAGGCAGTCTTTTCGGCAATGACCGCCTGCCAGAAGTTGCCAAATAGCGGCTGTTTGGGCGATCGATTCAAATCCACGACATAGCGGCTATAGACGGCTTGCAGTACGGTAATCCCCAGGCTGGGCAGGAAATCATAGAGTTTGTCTAGATGCCAATCTTGATTGGGCAAATGCTGATGCGGCTGTAGCTGAGATGCCATTTCTGGAGGAATGAGCAACCCGCTATGGGGTAAATTTGCAATGACCGGGATGGCCTTAGCCGTCGGCAAATGCAGCAAAAAAGGGCTTGTCATGGTTGACTCAATGAGGGAACGAAGGGCGCGATCGCTACCCGCAGTCTAACCAGCACAACCTCAAATGGGGGCGATTGCTATCTATTGGGGTAGCGAAGTTAAAAAAGCTGGTGCTTCAGGTTAAGGGCTGCGTGCGATCGAGTCATGTAAAATGCAGACAGGCCGAACAGGGCACGATCTTTTCTGTAGGCTGGGTAGAACACCCTGAAACCTAGCACGCAACTCTAACTTCGTCACAAAAATTCCTTCAATCTTATATTCTTTTGTATACCGCAGAGAAACCAGCAATGGATAATAGAACGATCGAAACTTTGGAAGAAACCTTGCGACAGGCGATGCTCAACAGTGATATAGCTGTATTGGATGAACTGATCGCGGATGATCTCGTTTGGACGATGCATACGGGGCAGGTCGTGGACAAGCAATTTGATCTGAATGCACACCGCTCTGGAATCTTTAAGTTCACCAAGCTGGAGATTAGCGATCGCCAAATTCATTCCTATGGCGATTGTGTTGTGGTTACGCTCAGGGCAGATCTTGCCGGAACGCTGAGCGGTGAGCCTTTCGCAGCAACCTATCGCTTTACTCGCGTTTGGCTACAGCGACAGAACCGCTGGCAAATCATTGCAGGTCATGTGAGCTAAGCCGCCCTTCAACCCTCACCTTCCGACCTCAGAACACCATCTTTCAGCGTTGGAACAGAGACGATCGCGCCTTTTACTCGAAGTTTCTCACTTGCAACAGGAGCGATCGCGTTTCAAGCAAGAACAATCGCAATTTTTGCTCGGAGTTTCTTACTTGCAACAGGAACGATCGCGTTTCAAACAAGAATGATCGCGGTTTTTGCTCGGAATTTCTCACTTGAAACAGGAACGATCGCATTTTTTACTTGAAGTTTCTCACTTATCAACAGGAACGATCGCGTTTCAAACAGGGACGATCACGCTTTTTACTCGAAGCACCTCACTTTAAAGAGGAACGATCCTACTTTTGGCTGCATTAGCGTCTTACCCGATCAAATTTAACGCCTGAATCGGTTGAGCAATCTTTACAGAAGATTAGAGGATGCTTTTCCTGGCTGCAATTTTTGCATTGCATCCTGAAGTCCCTGAAGATTTTCACGCACAGTCACAGTATTGGGATGGTTTTCTCCCAACTGCTGCTCAAAGTTTTTTAATGCTTGGACATAGAGCGGTTCTGCCTCGCTGTAGCGCCCTTGGGATTCGTAGAGCAATGCCAGATTGTTGAGGCGGGTTGCCACATCGGGATGCTCCTCTCCCAACAGCCGTTTGCTCATATCCAAGGCTTGGACATACAGCGGTTCTGCCTCGCTGTAGCGCCCTTGGGAGTAATAGAGGTATGCCAGATTGTTGAGGCTGGTGGCTACAGCGGGATGATCTTCTCCCAACAGCCGTTTGCTCATATCCAAGGCTTGGACATAGAGCGGTTCTGCCTCGCTGTAGCGCCCTTGGGAATCATAAAGTGCTGCCAGATTATTGAGGCGGGTTGCCACATCGGAATGCTCCTCTCCCAACAGCCGTTTGCTCATCTCCAAAGCTTGGACATAAAGCGGTTCTGCCTCGCTGTAGCGCCCTTGAGATTCGTAGAGTCCTGCCAGATTGTTGAGGCTGTTTGCCACATCGGGATGATCTTCTCCTAACAGCCGTTTGCTCATCTCCAAAGCTTGGACATAGAGCGGTTCTGCCTCGCTGTAGCGCCCTTGGGAGTCGTAGAGTCCTGCCAGATTGTTGAGGATGTTTGCCACAGCAGAATGTTCCTCTCCCAACAGTCGTTGTCTCAGTTCCAAGGCTTGGACATACAGCGCTTCTGCCTCGCTATAGCGCCCTTGGGATTTGTAGAGATATCCTAACCAGTTAAGGCTATTGGCTAAATCTAGCTCCTGTCCTGGCTCAGCTTGTAGACTGATCGCCTTTTCAAAATACTCGATCGCCCTCGCTGCTTCCGTCCGATAATCCTGCGCTTCGCCTCGTTCCAGCCTCCCAGCATAAATTCGCCCCATCTGGTTATACAAACCTGCCAGCAGCGGGTCGTTGGGGTTGCGGTCTGCCGTCTTTTGAATCAGGGCTTTCAGGTCTTCCAGCGGCAACAGAGTATCTTCGTCAATTTCGGGCAAATCTAGTCCTTTGAGCGCCGATCGAACGCCTTCCATTTCTGCCGCTGCCACCGTTGCCCTCTTGCGCGAGGCAAACCGAAACACGCCCTTGCGCCAGCTCCAGAAATCGGGCGATTTGCGGCTGAGGTTTGCCACCATCTGATGCGTCAGCCAGAGGATGATCGGAAAGCGAAACTCCCGCAGGGCTTCCCTCGTCCATTGCAGATAGCCAAAGAAAATCTCTTGCTCCGACTTGGCTTCACCAAAGGTCAAGAAATAAAGCTGTTCGGTTCCGGTAATCGTCAGAATCGCTTTGCCGCCCTGCCGCAGCGATTCATGCTTCTCTAGCTCTTGGGCAATAGCCGCCTTCAAGCTCGGCTCCCCTCGCGCCAGCGTCAGCCGATGCGCCTCAAACTCTGGAGCCAATTCCTGCTCATAGTGCTGAATAATTTCGTCGCGCTGTGCTGGGTCATCGCAGACGGCAATCAAAAGGCTCAGCGTGCCCACCCCTGTTTCGATCGCCACCAGCAGATCGTCGTAGGCATTCTGGTTCTGAAGATCAATATCTTCTGCGTCGTGCGGCATCAAATCAACCCTTTGCGCTTCAGCAGGTCAATCACGATCGGGTGGGCATCATACCAAATTTCATCATTGCGGTATTCCAACACATGCAGCCCATGCAACAAGTCTAGAAACTTTTGATCCTTGGGGTCGTCCGGCAAAAACTTTTCGTAGGTAGTCTGCAAAATTTCGTAATCCACCTTACCCAACTGCATCTCAAAGTCTAGCCGCAGTTCCTTCACCGCCTCGGCTAGAACGATCGGATCGATCGCCAGAGCAGACTGGTCGGGGTTGCGGCGCAGCGATCGCAAACAGATGCGGCAGCAAACGTTCGTCAGCCGAATCAGCTCTCGCAGCACTCCACCGCTATAAAACACAATCTGCGCGGCAATCTCTGGATCAAGCAGTTCTGGATCAATCCGTCGATGCAGCACCTCACACAGCGTTTGCATCGCTTCTGCCACCGGAACCGGGTCATCTTTTCGTCGTTCTCCCTTCACAAACGTCTTGGTCACGGGCATCTCGACGATTTGATTGTCCGATTCGGTCGTGATGTACGATCGCAGCGAGGTTTCCCGCAATGCCGAAATGGGAATCGTGAAAATGATCCGAATTCCTGGCAGAAACAAAGCCTTGATGTGCTTCTTATATATCTCTTCCACGACCGCCAGATCCAGCTTGTCCAGGTCGTCAATAATCACCAGCACATCCTGCTGCGTAGCCGCCTGAATCTGCGCCGCAATGATATTGATCTGCGCCACCAGTTCTGAGATCTTTTTCTCAAACTCCTTGCGGATCTCATCCCGCACCGAAGCCTCAGACTTGAGCTTGCCGCTAATCAGCTTAAACAGCTCAAACCCCACCGAAACCTCGGCACTGAGCGGAGTCTCCGTAATGATCCGCGCCTTCTTGGCAAACCAATTGTCGATCGCCGTCTTTGCCGACTTGGGAATGCTCACCGAGGCTTTCTCGGCCTCCAGCATCAGGTTAAGGGCGATCGCAAACAAAATACTGACATGATCCACATCCGACATCTCAATCGAGTCGGCAATGGAGAAAAACACCACAAAATAGCCGCGATCGCGACACTGCCGCCCAAACTCCGCCAGCAGCGTAGACTTACCGCAGCCCCGATGCCCCGAAAAGATGATCTTGCCATCCTTCGAGTCGTCATCCTCGACCAACTGCTGCAACTCCGCCAGCAGATCTAGCCCATACGCCACCTGAAACTTCTCTAGCTCCCGTTTCTCAATCAGCGGCAGCAGATCCAGGTTGCGATAGGCTTCTTGAAATCGAGCGAGGCGATCGGCAGCGGGTGTCAAAGAACCAGACATGAGAAATCCTGGAGAAAGCTGAGGGATTACAGCCCATCATCGCGTAATTTTAGTGCGATCGCTCCCCACACGCTAGACACCCAGTTATGCAACCCAGTTACACCACCCAAATTATGCAATCAACAGGCTACTGATCGAAGTGCCGCCGAAATCGCGGATCGAGGTGATGTTTCTTGCGTGAGTTGCAGGAACGGCAGAGGGTTTGAAAGTTGCTGATGTCATCGGTTCCCCCTTTGGCCAGCGGAATAATATGATCGATCGTCAGTTCAGCCTCTGCCGCGTGACAGCCACAGCTTTTGCACTGAGAGCCATCCCGCTCCAGCACATATTTTCGCACTTCAGGCGGAATCCGAATTCGCCGTGATTGAGCCATAGATTTTTGTCGTAGGTTGTGATGATAACCGCCATAATAGTTTTGAAGGAAGACGTAGTTAGTCAATTGCCGACTGATGGGGCAACCCAGCATGATCACTACTTGTATGGCACACCTAAACGAGGAATTAAATAACACCGGAACCTCAAGCGTAAGGGTTTAGCATTCGGGCAACCAGCTTTGCTACGACCAAGGGTACATCTGCCGAATGCTAAACCCCTACAGGTATATCGGTTTTATTTCGTACTCGTTCCTAAGCTTCGACCAGCGCGATCGCCTCAACTTCATTAGGCTCCATCTCGCCCATTGCAACCGACTCTCCTGATTCAGCCGTTGGAGCTGGCACGATCGCCAGATCATTCTTGCTAATTTCGGGGAGCTTTTTGCGATCGAGCTGCATCACCTCCAAACAGGAATTAATGCCTGCGATCGCTTGATTATAAATGGCGATCTTTTGCTCAATTTCTGCCTGTTGCCGCTGGTTGCTGCGGATTTTTTCGGCGGCCTCTTTGTCTAGAATTTGCGCCAAATAAGCCCGCGCCTGATCATACTGTTGCAGAATCACGTCAGCTTGATCAGCAGCATTTTGCAGCAGATGCACATTCAGCGTTTGGTTGATGGTCTGCCGGAAGGTGCGTAAAACCGTTTCCTTCACCTTTTGCTCAAAGTCCAGCTTGAGGAGCTGGCGAATCGCAGGTTCAGCCTCCACCATGTTTTGGTAGTCGTAGCCGCGACAGGCTTGCTGCAAGGTCTGGCGGAGCTGCCACATCGAGCAAGAGCCTTCGGTATAAAATTCAGGCCGTTCGCGCACATAGCGATCGCACTCGGTACGGGCTTCATTCACCAGCGCGTCAGAAACCTTTTGCTGAAGGCGAATCAGGCTGCTCTCAATGCCGCCATCGTTGCCCAACAGACGATAGAGGTTGCGGTAGTAGTCTTGCTGATGGACGCGATCGTTCAAAGCCTGAAAGAAAGTGGCAACCACCTCCTGGGAAGCATCCACTAGCACTTCCTCTAGGCCATCTGCTAGATAGTAAAAGGCTTCTGCCAGAATCCCTAGCAGAGGCACGACCGAATGGCGCTTATGGCTGGCCTGAGCGCGTTTGTGGACTTCGCCCACAGAAAAGGTATACAGCAGATCATCCAGACGAGTCACCATGCGGGTTTTCAGCCGCGAAAAGCTGTTTTCCAGAGCAATATTGCCATCGCTGGCGATCGCCTCGTTCACGGTTTGCTCAATATCCTGCCGGAAGCGATCGCCCACCTGCTTCAATTCTTTGCTGAGCTGGCGCAATTCCTGCTCTTTGATGGCGTTGATGTCTTGGGGCTGGCTACCCAACTGCTGCCATGCCTCAATGTAGGATTTCTTCAGGCTAATGCTCACAGGCTGTAAATCATCGGCCAGGTTAGCCAATAGCAACGGCCGTTTCTCGGTGGTCAAGTAGCGGGTGATGGCGGTACGGAATTCTTCAATACCGCTGTCTTTAATCAGCTGCTCAATCAGGGGCGAACCCGTTTCACTGAGAATGCGAACGTAATTTTCATTAGGCGACTCGTAGCTTTTGACATCGATCCGGAAGCGATCGGCAGGTAGCTTGCCTGAGCTGGCGCAGTAGCGGTTAAATTCGCTGACAAACTGCGGCGTTTCTTCCTGCCCTTCGGTTTGTCTCTCGACTTGGCCTGCTGCAAATAGCGTGTCTAGCCCAAAGCGATCGCCCCGTCCAGACACCCGAAGCTGGCTGCCAAAAAAGCCCAGCAGACCGCTGGTTTTGTAGACTCGGCTAGAATCCCGAAACTGATCTTGCAATAGCCGCTCTAGCCGCTGCCGTAGTTGGGTGTTATACCAGGTTTCGTCGATGCGGTTAAAGACATAAAAGACGCGATCGCGGATGCCGGGATTCGACTTGGTTTTCTCCAATAGCTCAGTTTCTTCGCTGGTCATGTCGCCCGCCGCCGCAGGTTTGAGGACGCAGACTACGGCAGAGGTGTCAGGATTTTCGATTTTGGCGTAGGTTAGTTCGGCATCTTTTTTGACGGGCGCATCAATTCCTGGCGTATCCACCAAAATGTTGCCGTCCCGGAGCAGCTCATGGTGACAGTAATATTCCACCCGCTTCAGCACAGCGCTATTGGCTCCGCGACGGGCATAGCTGGCGGCTTCCTGAAGGTTGCGGAAGTTGAACCGCTCCATCGAAAACGTATTGTTGTTGACGGTGTGAATATGTTCGCGGTTGGCAATAAAGCCCTCTAGCAAAAACCGCAGCGCGCTGGCCTGCTTGGCGCGATCGGACTTACTCTCGCCGCCCTCTTGCTCAATAATCACCTGACAAGCCTGAGAGACTAAATCGATCACATCCGAACGGTTGATATTGTCTCGTACCGTCAACCCCAGCCGTTCGCACAGCAGCGTCGCCTGTCCGCGAATTTCGGCCTCGCTGAGGAAAGTCAACACCACCCGCTCTTGATCTGGCTCTGCGTAGGCGATCTGGCATTCGGTTCCGGTAGCGTGCCCTTCGGCGCTGTAAAGCAGCTCTCGCTCTAGCAGGGCGTTGATCAGCATCGATTTTCCGGCACTAAAGGCTCCGGCAAAGACGATCTCGAAGGTGGGGGCGATCGCCTTGCGCAACGAGTTTTGAATGGCGGTAGTGTCTTGCGATCGCAACAACGGTTCCTGTTGCTGAAGTTCCAGAAGGCTATTTACCTGCTCTTGCAGGTTTTGGCACTGTGGGAAGGCTTGTGACATAGAGAAAGTCCTAAAGGGCGACGAAGGGAGGCAACCCTCTGTTCAGGATTCCCAGTTTCCCTAAGGACTTCACGCCGCTATAGAATCAGCAGCGCCCAAAAACTAAAGGCCAAATTCAAAGCCAAAGGCCAAATTCAAAGCCAAAATTCAAAATCGAATGACACAATGAGTCTTGCACTGCCGATCGACCCAAGGAAACGTTCACTATGTGGCGAGTGATTATTCAATGTTCTGCCGAAAGCTGGCGCAATCATGCAGATGCCTTTAAGGCGATCGCTGCCAAATATCCGGGCATTCCCCTAGCCTCGAAAAAAATGAAAGGGGACGAACGCCGAATTATGGAATATCAGCTTGAAAACGTCGGTGATGCCGAAGATTTCACCGACGAATGCTTGACGCTTGAGGGATTTACAGCCCAGTTTGAGTCACTCTAGCTTGAATCACATTAGCCCTGCTCAGCCCCTTCGGCAACCGGGAAACTCACCAGCTCAAGGCGGGGCGGAACGGAGAGATTGACTGGCTCCGATACTGGGACAGCCGCCATTTGCAAGCAGACTTCATAAAGACCAAACTCTTGCTGAAGCGAGAGCTGAAGGTCTTGCAGCAGCCGATCGCGCTTCAGCCCTTCTTGCAGGCTAACCGTCAGATGGGCGGACAGAGCTTCTTGCCCCAAGGCGATCGTCCAAACCCTCAACCGATCGACTGCGACCACCCCGGCAAAACTCAAAAGATGCGATCGCACCTGGTTCAAATCCAGATGAACGGGCGTTTTTTCTAGGAGAATATGCAGACTCTGACGAATGAGCGGCAGGGTGCCCAGACCAATAAACACGGCAACGCCCAGGCTAATTGCACCATCTGCCCAATTCCACTGAAAAGCCCAGACGGCGATCGCCGCCAAAATCACCCCTACTGAGCTAATGGCATCGGCCACCATATGCAAAAATGCGCCGCGCAGGTTCAAATCATCGTGGCTGTCGCCATGCAGCAGCGAAGCGCTGAGGCTGTTTACCCCCAGCCCTACGATCGCCGTTACCAGCATCGGCAAACTCAAAATTTCAACTGAGGGCGTTTGCAACCGGGCGATCGCCTCCCAGCCTACCCAGACGGCCACCCCTAGCAGCGCGATGCCATTTACCAAGGCCGCCAAAATCTCAATGCGTCGGTAGCCAAAGGGAGCTTGATCGGTCACAGGCAGTTGGGCGACCCAAGTGGCAAATAGCGCCAGACCTAGCGCCAGCGTATCCGACAGCATATGTCCCGACTCTGCCAGCAGCGCCAAACTGCGGCTAAACCAGCCCACTGCCCCCTCAGCGATCGCAAAACCGCCAATCAGCCATAGCGCCATCCAGAGCAATCGAGCTTTTTCGGCTGTCTCCTGCTGTGTCGCAGGGTGAATGAGAGAATGCTGACGACAGTCAGGCGGGCAATTTAAAGGAGAGTGGTGCATGAATGCCAGATAGATTGAACCAAATAGATTGAAAAAGGGGCGATCGCAGACGGCTAGAATTTGCGGTAGTCTGACTGAGAGCAGACCCATCCACGCAGACTAACAAAATAACCCAGAATGGCAGTTTATCAGGTTCGCTTAGTGAATGAAGCGTTGGGACTCGATCGGACGATCGCAGTTCCTGACGATCAATACATTATCGACATCGCTGAAGAAAGCGGCATTCGCTTGCCCGCTGGCTGCAAACAGGGCGAATGCTCGGCTTGCATTGCCAAACTGGTTGCAGGCGAAGTCGATCAGACAGAGCAAAAGTTTTTGCGACCTCAAGAGCTAAGTCAGGGGTATGCCGTCACCTGCGTGGCCTATCCGCGATCGAACTGTACGCTGCTGACGCATCAAGAGCAGATGCTGTACCAGTCTTCCCTGTACTATACGAAAAAAGACGGTACGCAAAAAGACGGTACGCAAGAGAGCACGCCTAAAGAGATCTAGAAACCTGGGGAAACACTATCCCAGCGCTGCTCTGCTATTATAGCTATGTCGATCTGGGGCTGTAGCTCAGCAGGATAGAGCGACCGCCTCCTAAGCGGTAGGTCGAGGGTTCGAATCCCGCCAGCCCTGTACTTATGGCGCGCCTAGCGTAAAACGGATTGAACCACTCAGTCCTGAGATTCCGTAGCCACTGCCTTCAGCTTGCTATAGAAATCTCCAGGCGAAACAGCCACCGGAGTGAACTGATGAATCTCTTCTGAAGTAGATTTGTCGATCGCCAGCTTTGCCCATTTCAACTTTTCCGCTGCCTCAAGTTCGGCAACGGGTTTAAAGGCTTGAATCGGTTCATCTTTGGGCAAATCCTTGAGCCAGGGATGTTCTGATGAAGCGGAAGAATCTGAGGATTGCAGGTCTGAGGATTGCAACGGGCTATCGTTTTCAAAGCTACGCAGCTTCAGAAAAGCGATCGATTCCTCTGAAGACAGCAGTTTCAAGCGCTGGCTAAACGGCTGAATCGCCTTTTCAGTTGAGGCAGCAAACTCCAGCAGGTCAGCCTTGGCTTCTTCAGAAGAAGGGGCTGCCGCAGAGACAACCGCAAATGCCCATTCAGATTCTGATAGGCTGGGCGATTCTGCCTCCCCGTCGGCTGCTACCGCATCGATCGCATCCTCCTGCTCAGAAGTCAGGTCTTCAGGCTGCTCTGCGTTCAATCCTTCAGCATCTAAAGGCTGAGAAGCGAAGGCATCGGCGTGCTGAGGCGGGGTGAGCGGCTTGGGCGACGGCGTGCTGAGAGAAGCTGGAGAGGAATAGGTGAGGAGGTTTCTAGAAAATCGCCCCCGGATGATTCGCTCAAACTCATGGTTAAAGTGATAAAGCGGCTGCCCCCGTCGTTGCCAAAACCGCAAAATCTGCTCCACAGAGATGGCTTTATACCGACCTTGATACAGGGCTTCAACCAGGGAGAGACATACCCAATGGTCAGGATATTGCGCCAACCAGGTAAAGGCTAACTGCTCAGCGGTAAATCCATTGAGGTCAAAGCTGAAGCGCTTTAGCAGTTCAGCTACATCAACAGCAGCATCCTTGAGCAAATTTTGCATGATGAGGAGCGTGGTAAAAGAACAAGACTCTCGATGGAGTTGTCAACTGGCCTGAAAACCTTGAACCTTCAAAGCCGAGATTCTCAAGCAAATCCACAATGCTTCATTTCGCCTTCTTTCCTAATTTGGCATATTTACTGGGGAGATGACCAGAGTGACCTTCCACTTTCGCGGTCGATCGCCGCACAGCCACGCATCATAGTAGGATTGAAACCTGAATGGAGTTGTTTATTTTTTGGAAAAGTGTGCACAGCCTCCCGCTCTAAAAAATCAATACTCTGTTTACGGCAACCCCAAACCTCTTAATTTACGATCGCAGCTATGACCGCAACCGATAATAAAACAGACGATAAGACGATCGTTCGAGAATATTTCAACGCTACAGGCTTCGATCGCTGGCGACGAATCTACGGCGATGGCGAAGTTAACAAAGTTCAGCTTGATATTCGAGTCGGGCATCAAAAAACGGTTGATACAGTCCTAAGCTGGCTCGAAGCAGACGGCAATTTGGCAGGCTTGTCTATTTGTGATGCTGGGTGCGGGGTCGGTAGCCTGAGTATTCCCCTTGCGACCGCAGGCGCACAGGTGTTTGCCAGCGATATCTCTGAAAAGATGGTATCTGAAGCTCAAGAACGCGCTCAGGCTGTTTTGGGACAAAGCCACAACCCGGCTTTTGCCGTTCAAGATCTGGAAACATTAAGCGGCAAGTACCATACGGTGATTTGTCTGGATGTGCTGATTCACTACCCAGACGACAAGGCTGCTGAAATGATTAGCCATCTGTCTTCTTTGGCAGAAACAAGGCTTATCCTCAGCTTTGCCCCCAAAACTCTGGCCTATACGCTGCTCAAAAAAATTGGCGATTTTTTCCCTGGCCCTAGCAAAGCTACACGAGCCTATTTGCACCCTGAAGCCAAAATTGTCAAGATTCTAGAATCTAACGGCTGGAAGGTGCAGCGTAACGCCATGACCAAAACCCAATTTTACTTCTCTCGATTGCTGGAAGTGACGCGATCGTAGGCTCTCAAGCTTCTGCATGCAGCAAACTGAGGAAATGAGCATCTGATGTTTGTGAGGAAAGGGGCAACGTTAAGCTTTGGCTCCTTACAAAATTGAAACCAAGAACTTTAACTCAAGAAGATGTTTGAAAAGTGTTCGGCTGTGACTTTAGGCACCTGTTGATCCCCTGTCCCCTTAAAAAGAGCTACCCTGTACACACATTTCCGATAAAGTATCCAAGTGCTGCAAGATCCCCCTAAATCCCCCTTAAAAAGGGGGACTTTGAGTCCGGCTCCTCCCTTTTTAAGGGGGGTTGGGGGGATCAAACCCAGTTAGTTCTGCATCAAAGGATTTGTGGGTGCACGGTAGTTAAAAAGAAGGGCGAAATGAATTCAAAGCCTCCCTTCAAATGGGGAACTTAGGGGGATCTGAAACGTTTCGCTACCCCTAGTTGGACTGTTCAAACATTCTCTCAGAGCGTGCGGCAGAGCCGTACTCTCTCTAAAAAACCTTGAAGTTATTTTCGTGAAGATCTTTTCCGTTCAGCTCAGCTAAAAGCGAGGTGGTCATCGAACTCATGAGCAAGAACTGCGGATAAAACCTATGGCTAAAAACAAGATTGCAATCCTTTGCCTCGTTGCGATTATTGCAGCCGCAATTATTTTGCACACCGAATTATGGGCCTACGACACATTTGAAGGCAAAAAAGATATCTACTATCTTTGGCAAGATAGCCAGATGCTTTCATCTGGAGAAAATCCTTATGCCAGGATTTTGTCAGGGAACATGTCGGAGAACAAAAAATATCCTACCTACTTTCCTATATTCTGCTTGCTTTCTTCACTGACGCAAAAGCTAGGACTTAAAGACTATGACGACTGGATTGGCTTTTGGCGACATATCTTTTTAGTTTTTAATCTAGGCATTGGTTCACTAATCTTCTACATTTTCTCTCGGCAAAAGCTTGTATTACTGGGGGCTTTTTCGGCCTGCTTTTGGCTGTTTAGCCGTTGGACAATGTATGTCACAAGAGTAGCGCAAATAGACTTTATTCCTATCTTCTTTTTGCTGCTTTCGCTGTTTCTATTGCGGCGACATAAATGGACGGCACTCTTGCTGTTTAGCCTATCTCTGGGTGTCAAACAAATTGCCGTCTTTCTGGTGCCCATTTATCTGGTTTGGATCTGGCGATCGACCGAACAAAACAAAGTTAAAACCGTTTTGTTGGCTGCTGCTATGATCATCAGCATTCCCCTGATCACATCTCTCCCCTTTTTGGTCTGGAATCCAGAAAGCTTCGTCAAATCCATTCTCTTCTCTGCCACTCGCGAAGGAGACGACAGCTTTGACTCCCCCAGCTTATTTGAAGCCACAGCAGGTCTGCGCTTTTTACCGATGCTGGTGCTGACGACTCTTATTTGCTTTGGCATTGTTCGTCAGCAGATAGGGCTTTATACCAGTGCGCTGCTTACCTTGTCGGTCTTTGTCAACTTCAATGCTGTGCTGTTTACCCAATACTTTTGCTGGGTGCTGCCTTTTGTACCGTTGACCCTCAGCGATTTTTTCGATCGCTCCTCGACGCTTGACGCGCAAAAAGACCTGCCTGAAAACCTGTGACAGAGACGCTCATTGCTTGAGCCAAATTGAAGACTTGAGCCAAATTGAAGCATTAATATTGAGGCGTCAATTTGCGATCGGCCTCTGCCCACAAAGGTTTCTAAGAATACCAAGTAGCCGCCGCTTCTGGGCTATGCTTGCTTTTTCGTTTTAGAAATTAAACCCATTCTCAGGTATTTTCTTAATGAGGAAAAAGCTTTTTATCCCAGGGCTGCTGGCAGTCTTGACCCTCGGCTGCTTGCTGATCATGCCTGTAATGGCCTCGCGATCGCAATCTGCTCCTCAAACCATTGCCCCAGCAATTGCCCCAGTCATTGCTCAATCTCCTGCTCCTACCAGTTCACCAGTGCCCAGCGCAACCCCCAGCCCAGTGCCTACGACCAGCGCCAGCCTACCCAATGTGGTGCTGCTGGCAACAGGTGGAACGATCGCTGGAACAGGGGCAACCTCTACCACCACGGTCGGCTATCAGGCGGCCAAGCTGCCCGTCGAAACCTTGATCTCAGCTGTACCTGAGCTGAAGAACATTGCCAATATCACAGGCGAACAGGTGCTGCAAATTGCCAGTGAGAACATGACCGTTGAGGGTCTGCTGCAAATTGCCAAGCGCGTGAACGAAGTTTTGGCTCAGCCTGAAGTGAGCGGCGTTGTCATCACCCACGGCACAGATACGCTGGAAGAAACCGCCTATTTCCTCAATTTGGTGACCAAGAGCGAAAAGCCTGTGGTAGTGGTGGGTTCTATGCGTCCCGCTACGGCGCTGAGTGCCGATGGCCCGCTAAATTTGTACAACGCCGTGGCGATCGCAGGCAGTCCTGAAGCGGTTGGCAAAGGCGTCTTCGTTAGCCTCAACGATCAAATTTCGGCAGCGCGAGAAGTCACGAAATCGAATACGACAAGCCTCAACACCTTCCAGGCAAATGACATGGGCTATCTGGGCTACGTTGAGCTGGGTAAACCCTACTTCTACAGAATGCCGATTCGCAAACATACGGTGGCGACTCCGTTTGAGGTCAGCGCTCTGACGACGCTTCCCCAAGTGGACATTGTGTATGGCTATGGCAGCAACCGCCCTGCCATGTTTAGAGCAGCGATCGCCGATGGAGCCAAAGGCATTGTCTATGCCGGAGTAGGGAATGGCAGTATCTCGGTGCAGCTAGAACCCGATGTAATTGCCGCCAGCAAAAAAGGGATTCCCATTGTCCGCAGTTCGCGGGCAGGGGCAGGGCGCGTGGTGCGCAATGGCGAAGAAAAGGATGACGAAAACGGCTTCATTGTGGCAGATAATTTGTCGCCGCAGAAAGCCCGCCTCTTGCTGATGCTGGGGCTGACGATTACGAGTGACCCGCAGGCGCTTCAGGAGATGTTTTACACCTACTGAGCCTTAGCAAACCCCAAAGGCTGATGGTCAAAAGCGTAAGGTTTATTTGAACATCAATTTTTTAGAGACTTATCGGGTTTTTAGAGACTTGTCGGGCATTTGCGATTGCGTGAGCCTATGCCTATATTGTGTTTGCAACATCCTTTCAATGGTCAGTAGCTCCAATGGTCAGTAGATCGCAGATTAGGGTTTTGTACGCGCGCTACAAAACCCTAAAAGCTGGATTTCAAAGACGCTGTGCGCCTCTGAAATCCAGCTTTTAAAAAATAGGGGGACTTTGGAAGCGGAATGCAGAATCCTTAATGGGCGCGAAATAACAAAAAATTAAAGACTCTGTTACAAATACGAAAAAGCTGACAGGATTTAACTTAGGAATCTGCCACAAATTTCACGCCAGAGAATTTATGCAAGAGATTACTCGCCCCACCTTTACCTCAACCGATCGCGACAGCCTAGATGCCTTCTGGATGCCCTTTACCGCCAATCGGCAGTTCAAGTCCAAGCCTCGCCTGATGGTGTCTGCTCAAGGGATGCACTACACCAGCGAAGACGGACGGCAGATCCTCGATGGCACTGCGGGTCTGTGGTGCGTCAATGCCGGACATAGCCGCCCCGAAATTGCCGAAGCAGTACAGAAGCAGGTGATGACGCTGGACTTTTCCCCTACCTTTCAGATGGGGCATCCCGGCGCGTTTCAGTTGGCCGATCGCCTGACAAAAATGCTGCCCGCCGACCTGAATCGCGTATTTTTTGCTAATTCTGGATCCGAGGCAGTGGATTCGGCCTTGAAGATCGCGATCGCCTATCATCGCATCTGTGGTCAGGGCACGCGCCAAAGGCTGATTGGTCGAGAGCGGGGCTACCACGGCGTAGGGTTTGGCGGCATCTCTGTGGGCGGCATTGGGCCAAACCGCAAGTTTTACGGCAGCCTCTTAGCCGGGGTCGATCATTTGCCCCACACCCATAGCTTGGAGCATAACGCCTTCACCAAAGGACAGCCCGCCTGGGGCGCGCATCTTGCCGATGAGCTAGAGCGGATCGTGGCGCTGCATGACGCCTCCAACATTGCAGCAGTGATTGTAGAGCCTGTGGCAGGTTCGACGGGCGTATTGGTGCCGCCTTTGGACTATCTTCAGAGGCTGCGCGCCATCTGCGACAAATATGGCATTTTACTGATTTTCGATGAGGTGATTTCTGGTTTTGGGCGGCTAGGCACTGGCTTTGCAGCCGACTACTTTGGGGTGATTCCCGACATGATTACCGTCGCCAAAGGCATCACCAACGGTACGTTGCCGATGGGAGCCGTCTTTGTGCGGCAGGGAATTTACGATGCTTTTATGGAAGGTTCAGCAGATAATGCGATCGAGCTGTTCCACGGCTACACCTATTCAGGCCATCCGGTTGCCTGTGCGGCCTCAATGGCAACGCTAGATATCTACGAAAAAGAAGGGTTGTTTCAGCGTGCCCAGTCGATCTCAAGCTATTGGGAAGAGGCTGTGCATAGTCTACGCGGCTTGCCTCATATCATCGACATTCGCAATGTGGGTTTGGTGGCAGGTATTGAGCTAGAGTCAATGCCTGGAAAGCCCGGAGCAAGAGCCTTTGAGTGTTTCCTCCGCTGCTACGAACGCGGTTTGCTGATCCGCACCACGGCAGATATCATCGCACTGTCGCCACCTCTAATCATTGAGAAATCTCACATTGATCAACTGATTTCGATGCTGGCAGAAGTCTTAAAGGATCTGCCTTAGGATCATGCAACAAATAACCTGCGTAGGTTGGATTTCGCAAAGCTCAACCCAACGCCCAAGAGGATGTTTGAAAAGCAATCGACTGTGATTTTAGGCACCTGTTGATCCCCCTTGCCCCTTAAAAAGGGGAGAAATGAATTCACAGCGAAACCCAACGCCTGAGATAATTGGGTTTCATTTATATTGATCGTCCTTGCCTTAAAGACAGGGGCGATCGAGCCATTGGAATTTTCTAGTGGCTCGGTGTTTGTAAGGCTACGGCTAGAATGAGGGATGCATTTTTGAGGGGTGTGCGAAGCGTTCCTGTCAAAAATGAATTTAAATCCCTGGCAGAGTTATGATGGGGCAAATTTGATCCAGACTCAATCTCCGAACCCCTCAGAATGGCATTACAACTGCGCGTTTACGTTCCCCCCCATCCGCTGATTAAGCATTGGCTTGCCGTCGCCCGTGACAAAGATACGCCAGATATGCTGTTTCGTAGCGCCATGACCGAGCTGGGGCGTTGGCTCACCTATGAGGCTATTCGAGACTGGCTACCGACGATCGATACCGAAGTCAATACGCCCCTCTCTCCCTGTGCCGCCACCTTCGTCAATCCAGAAGTGCCGATCGCCGTCATTCCCATCTTGCGGGCAGGGTTGGCGCTCTTAGAAGGCGCACAGGCACTGCTTCCCCTAGCCTCGATCTATCACATCGGCGTGGTGCGAAACGAAGAAACCCTGGAACCTAGCATCTATCTCAATAAGTTTCCGGCACAGTTTTCGCCCCAAGCCCATGTGCTGATCACTGAACCCATGCTGGCGACGGGCGGTACCATTGTCACCGTAATGGAAGAGCTGACGAAACGAGGTGTTGACCCCGCCAATGTACGCATTATTTCTGTGGTGACAGCGCCTCCTGCCCTGCAAAAGCTCAACGTGGCCTATCCCGGCCTAGTGATTTATGCCGCCTGCATTGACGAGGGACTAAACCAGAAAGGCTATATTGTTCCAGGGTTGGGAGATGCGGGCGATCGCACCTTTGGCACCTGATCAAATCTAAAATCTGAGGTTGTCTCGTTCAGAGCGCGTTAAAATCGTCGTAGAATTGCCCTGACTAAACGCAAATGGCAGGATTTTGTTATGAGCCAGCAAGGTAACTTTTTCGGCGGTTTTTTCCTAGGGGCGATCGTCGGTGGCGTAGTCGGTGGTGTTGTTGGGGTGCTGGCAACCTCACGCCTAACTCAGGCTGACAATTCTGAAGCAGAATCGTTCAAAATTGACCCCAAAACCGGAAAAAAGCGCCCCCTCAAAGCCTCAGGCGATCAGGGAATTGAAGTGGCGCGTCGGGGTTTAGAAGATAGAATTGCTCAGTTAAACGATGCCATTGATGATGTCAGGCAACAACTCGGCACCGTCAACGGTACGCCTAGAGATCAGGGTAAGGGCAAGGCGATCGCACAAGATCCGCAGAATTGAACTTTAGGCGGGAAACCTCAAGTCCAGCTTGAACCCTAAAGTTCAAACACCTAAAGTTCAAACACCTAAAGTTCAAACACCTAAAGTCCAATCCTGATGGGACTACCGCGACTCCATCACTTGGGTCAGGCGCTCGACGGCATGCGTCAGATTTTCTTGAGACACCACGATCGGATCAGGAGGAGCAGCCGCTTCTTCTGCCGCTTTCTGGCGCAAAAATCTGGTTTTGGCTGCTTCTAGCGCCCGAATCGCCAGGAAGATGGACAGCGCAATGACCAAAAAGTTGAGGATTGCAGCGAGGAAAGAGCCATACTTAATGCCATTAGCCGAGAGGTTCGCTAAATCATCAACATTGGCGGCTTTTAGAGCGGGGCTGAGAATGGCGGGCGTGATGATATCAGCAACAAAAGATTCAACAATCTTGCCGAATGCGCTGCCAATAATCACGGCAACCGCCAAATCGACGACGTTGCCCTGCATGATGAATTTCCTAAACTCTGCCCAAAAGCCGCTGTTTCCTGATGCTGCCATGATAAAACCTTGTAAATTAATGTTTTCAGGGTTAATCTCCTGCTTTTGCCTGAAAATGTCAAGCCACTCAATCACGACTTTCCAGATTTGAGCAATTTGACCTTACCGATCTTTGAGTAATTTTGCACCTCGGTAGAAACCGTATAGCGCAATCATTTGCACCAGATGGTAGAGATCATTAGAGCTAAGGTATCGAAACAGCACTAGGCCGCTCGTTTGTACGGCGATCGCCACACCCGATATCAAGATTCCGGCAATGATCCAGCCTGAGCCGCACGATCGCGATCGGGCAGGCAAAGCCACTCTCAGCTCTAGAAGCAGCACCAGCAGCATGGCTGACAAATAATCCACGACACCGTAGACAAAAGCATCTTCTGGCGAAGGATTGAGAACAATCCAGCTCAAATAGGCCAAGAGCTTAACGCCTACCAGTCCCCCAGCCCAGGCTTGCCAACGCCGAGGCAGACGGCTTTTGATCGCAGCAAACAGCATAAAGTTACCTGCAAGGCTGAGGGCAAACAGCATGAGCTTCCACAGCAAGAGCAGAGTAGAAAATTCGATCAGCAGCGCAAACCCATGACAAGAGCCACCCAAGAGCGCCGCAATTGCCACGCTGCCAAAGGCGATCGCCCAAAGCTGAATGGCCATTTGCTGACGCCGCCGACCCAGCCTAAACAGCAAAATGCCGAATCCAGAACTCTGCAAAGCGATCGCGTAATCCGTCAACATGGTCAGGGGTTCGGTGATGGTCATAGGATAGAGGAAGGCAGACTGATCAATACCTGAAGCCGCATCTGAATCAAGACGCTGATGCAGCGTGGGCGCAGTCAGGACTATCGCAGGCAGGATTTTTACAGGCAGGATTTTTCAAGTATGGCGATCGAAATTGAGCGCAAGTTTTTAGTCAAAGATCAGTCTTGGCGGACGCTGGCAACAGGCACAGTTTACCGTCAGGGCTACATCATGTCGGGTGCGAATGGCACCGTTCGGGTGCGGCTGGTGGGCGATTGCGGCTATTTAACCATCAAAAGCGCCAGCCAGGGCATCTCGCGATCGGAATTTGAATATGTTATTCCTGCTGCTGATGCCTTAGAGCTTTTAGAGACATTGTGCGATCGACCGTTGATTGAGAAAATGCGCTACAAAATTCCCTATGGTGATCTGCTTTGGGAAGTGGATGAATTCATGGGCGAAAACCAGGGATTGGTTGTGGCAGAAGTCGAGCTGACCTCGCCTGACCAGTCGGTTTCCCTACCGGAGTGGATTGGGCCAGAAGTCTCAGGCGATCACCGTTATTTCAACTCCAGCTTGGTAAAATTCCCCTTCTCAAAATGGTAGAGATCGCAAATTAATTAACTTGTAGTAGTTGTGGAAGTGCCGCGCGGAGCGCGGCACTTCCACAACTACTGTTAGAAAAGATTAAAACGCGCCTTCATCCTTAATTTTGGTCAGCGTTACTTCCCACACCAGCCGGGGTTGAACATATTGACGCAGATAGCGACGCGCTGCTTCTAGCTGTTGCAGAATGCCAGGGTGAGCTTGCATTTGCCAATAGCGATTTTGCAGATAGTCGATCAGCCAAATCTGAGTTTCGCTATCTAACCCCTGAGCAATTTGCCGCGCCAAATCTAAAGCCGCTTGCAGTGAGGTCGGCGGATGCATCACGGCAGTGAGCAGCTCTGCGGGAATGGCCTGAAGCTGCTGCCAGTGAACGATCGCCTCCCCAGGGCTGCCCTGAGCCAAGGCCAACACATCCGGCTGCTGCAAGATTTCAGCGTAGCCTGCCTGCGTCAGCACTTGGGCTAGCGTGGCGGCATCCAATCGCTGAAACGCAATTTTTTGGCAGCGAGAAACGATCGTCGGCAACAGCGATTCCACACTGGCCGCAATCAAGATTAGCGTGGCGCGTCCTGGTTCTTCTAGGGTTTTCAGCAGTCCATTGGCGGCTGAGTCGGCCATGCTCTCAGCATTTTCGAGAATGACGACCGATCGAGCAGCCTCAAGGGGCGGACGGCTGAGAAATCGCCCCACCTCGCGGATTTGCTCTAGCCGCACCTCCGGTAGCGATCGCCGCTTAATGCCCAGCTCAGCCGCTTCTGCCGCCGAAACTCGCTTGCCTTGGTGCAGATAGGTTGGCTCTACCCAAAACAAATCGGGGTGGTTGCCCTGCTGGATGCGCTGGCGCAGCGGCGCGTGAGGCTTAGAGGTTGGATTGGCCGGAGCCAAAAGCAGTTCTGCAAATCCCTGAGCGGCTAACCGCCGACCGATACCCGCCGCCCCGACAAACAGGTAGGCAGGAGCAATGCGGTTTTGGTCAACCGCGCGGGTGAGGAGTTCGATCGCCTGGGATTGTCCGAGGAGTGAGGTAAAGGGCATGAGGAATGAGATGAAGGGAGGCTAGGAGAGGTACCACTGCTGTAAGTAGGTTTGCAAAACCTGCTGGATATCGTGAGAGACTGCGGTCTCGCTGCGATCGGCTGGGATGCCCACAATCCGCTGAGGATGAGCCTGGGCGAGTTCGGTAAAGCCTTGCTGAACCCGCTGATGAAAGCTGAGGGCGGCCTGTTCGATGCGATCGCCTGTTCCTCGACTTTTGGCGCGAGCCAAGCCAATAGTAACGTCTACATCGAGCCAGAGGGTCAGATCGCTCGTCAGGCCATGCGTGGCAATCTGGTTGAGCTGATCAATCAGTTCACGATCGAGCCTGCGTCCATACCCCTGATAGGCAATGGTGGAATCGGTAAAGCGATCGCACAAGATTAGCGCCCCTTGAGCCAGATGAGGCTTAAGGAAATTTTCTACATGCTGAGCGCGATCGGCGGCATAGAGCAGTAGCTCAGTGCGGCTATGCATCGCCTCTTGGCTGTGGGGATGCAGCAAAAGCCTGCGAATTTCCTGGCAGAGTTCGGTGCCGCCCGGTTCACGGGTGATGATTAGCTGAGAGACTTTCCCCTGATTTTGCAGCTTCGCCAAAAGACCGCTTTCTAGTAGCCAAGCTTGCGATCGCGCAATTTGGGTCGTTTTGCCACACCCCTCAACGCCTTCAAACACAATCAGTCGTCCCTGCATGTTGTTTATCCTTTGAGAACATCAGTATGATCGCAAATTAGGTTTTGTGGCGCGCGGAGCGCGCCACAAAACCCTAATAGCTAGATTTCAAAGGCGCTCCGCGCCTTTGAAATCTAGCTATTAGAAAAAATAGGAGGACTTTGCGATCTACTGAGCATGAATAAAATCTAAAGATGAGACATGATCTAGAATAGAGAGAGCAAGGCTAAATTCCTGGCGATCGAACGAAAAAAGCTCCTTCCAGAGGCAGAGGAAGGCGCAGCTGCCCAGAGAGTAGCATCGTTTTGTTATACTTTGGACGAATTGCATCTATCAAGACTGACTCAGATTTTTGCACCCAGGCTTTGTAACTCCTGGTGCTTACTATTTCTGATGACTGACTAGGCTTTTGGGTTCGGTTTAGATAAGATATTCAGACAGACGTAAGGCTATCGCCAGGGTTGTCTATGGCTCGCTACACAGGTTTATTCACAGTTGCAGTGCCAGCTGATCGATTCTGGCAGTTGCTCGTAGAAATCTTACGTGCATGCAGCCTCAATGTCATTTATTCGTCAGAAGACTATCTGGTGGCGCGCGAAGTCCCCGGTGGTGTCACCTATGCCAAGCTAGTTACGGTAGAGATATTGATTGAACCCGTACTCGATCGAGAAGCAGAAGTCCGGATGAATCTGGTGGTCAAAAACGAAGAACTGCCACTCCAGATCAATAATCACTGCCAGCAAGTCTTTAGATTGCTCAATCAGGCTGTAGAAGAAAACCGACATTGGCGAGTGGTTGAAAGTGCTGTGAGCTAGCGGCAAGAGATTAGATCTGTGGATTTCCTTGAGGTGGCTGCTAAAGTGATGGAGTGTGATCCTTCGCTGGCTGCTAGCAACATGCCATACTCATTCCCTGAACAGCCTCCTATGACCTCTTCAGAAGAGTGGGTGGCAGATCTGCGATCGACGGTGACAGAGCTATATCAGCAGAACCAAGACTTGCTGGCGCGCTGTCATGTCTTGACCGAAGCCTACGATCGCGATCGAGCCGTCGGAGCCATTGCCCGCCGCTTGCGACAGTCGCTAGATTTCTCGGAAATTATCGAGCAGACGGTCGAGGCCGTGAGAGACCTGCTGGATGCCGATCGAGTCGTTTTTTACCAGCTTCAATCTGAACCGGAATTGGAACTTGCCGTCGGCGGAGCTGAAGCAATCCAATTGGGTCAACATTCAATTTTGCACTCTGGACTCGATCCAGTTTGGGTGCGCCGCTGGCTGAGTTGGTTCAAAGCAGCCTCTCCTCTGGTAATTGAGAATATTCATCAGGCGGCCTTGCTGCCCTCCATTGCCAAGCTGATGGCGCAACAGCAGATTCGAGCTTTCGTCGCAGTGCCCGTCTTCCAGGAAGATCATTTATTGGGCTGGCTGGCTGTGCATCAATGCTGTTGCGATCGCGCTTGGAAAGAGCCTGAGATTGAGGCATTGCAGCATTTGGCAACGGAAGTGGCGATCGCCCTGCAAAAGTCAGTGCTCTATCAACAGGCGCAGCAGCTCAATTTTGATCTAGAAGCCCAGGTGCAGCGGCGCACCCTTCAAATCCAAACGGCACTAAGTTACGAGTCAATGCTGAAGCGCGTGACTGACAAAGTGCGCGACTCGTTAGACGGTAGCCAAATCTTGCAGACCGCTGTGCGAGAGCTGACTTCTGTGCTGCAGCTAAGCGGCTGCAATGCGGCGCTATATGACCTCGATCAGGGCACCTCTACAGTCAGAAGTGAATTTACGCGATCGATTCCCACCAGCCAGGGGCGCGTTTCGCAAATGGATGACTTCCCTGAAATCTATCACCAGCTCAAGCAGGGACACTATTTTCAATTCTGTTCGCTGTTGCCTAATTCTGACCGGGGCAGGGTGGCCATGTTGGCTTGCCCCATTTTTGTAGATGCCCCCTCTCAGACCTTAGATCAACCCCAGCCGATCGATCCCGGAAATTCAGAGCAGGGGGTATTGGGCGATCTGTGGCTGATTCACCAGGCAGATCACATCTTTCATGAGTTTGAGATTCGGCTTGTGCAGCAGGTTGCCAACCAATGTGCGATCGCCATTCGTCAGGCTCAGCTCTACCAAACATCGCAAAATCAAGTGCGAGAGCTAGAAAAGCTCAATCGCCTCAAGGATGATTTTCTCAGCACAGTCTCTCATGAGTTGCGGACTCCCATTACCAACGTCAAGATGGCGGTACGGATGCTGCGCATTGCCTCTACTGACGAGAAACGCCAGCGCTACCTAGATATTTTGGAGAAAGAAGCGGCACGCGAAGCCGACTTAATTGACGATCTGCTGGATTTGCAGCGTTTAGAGGAGGCCACAGGAGCTATAGATTTAGAGGCCATTCATTTACAAACCTGGATTTTGCCGCTGATCGATGCCTTTCAAGGACGCTTTGCCGATCGCCAGCAGCAATTTCAAATCGATTGCCCTGATCACCTGCCGATCATTTTCTCTAATGCAGCCATGCTAGGCCGGGTGTTGTCAGAGCTGCTGAACAATGCTTGCAAGTACACCCAGTCTGGGGGCTTAATTCGCTTACAGATTCAACATCAGTTAGAGTCTAGAGCTTCCCTCTCTGATGCCATACCTCAAATTATCTTGCAGGTGAGCAATCAGGCAAACATTGCCCCCGATGAGCTGCCCAAAATATTTGACAAATTTTATCGGTGTCTTCGTGCAGATCCCTGGAGTCAGGGAGGCACAGGCTTAGGGTTGGCGCTGGTGGAAAAGCTGGTCGAGCATTTGCAGGGCAGCATTCAGGTTGAAAGCGCAGCAGGCTGGACAACATTTGGGGTGATGATTCCTGTCCAGGCATAGCTGTGGGCTATCTCCGTAGGCTATCTATGGGCACGACCTTTTCAGCTCATTTTGAAACACGTTAAAGTTTGTAAGAGCTGCGTTTTCCCACGGCCTAATTTGTGCTGTTGGGTTTTATGGGTGGAATGTCCCACGAATTAAGATGGGCATAACCTGACGAGAGTTCTTAGCTCCCTCGGCATAATAGCGTCTGTCATGCTGTCAACTCTCATCCTCAATTACATAACCATGCGATCGCTGCGGTTTTTTCAATTTTTTCAATACCTCAACGGGCGAACCCTGCGAAAAACGATCGCGGCAGCCTTTCGGCAGCGGCTTCCAGGGTTAGCATCAGAGATGGCATATAACGCCATGCTGTCTCTGTTTCCGGCGACGCTGGCGGTTTTGACGGCGATCGGCTTGTTTAATCCGCTGACCAGCACCTTTGAAAAGCTAGCCAATCAGATGAGCGAGGTTGCCCCGACCGAGGTCTTGGGTTTGCTCAAGGGCTTTGCCCAAGAGGTGAGCCAAGGGCAGGATGGACGGCTCTTTTCCTTTAGCTTTTTGTTTGCGTTGTGGGCAGCTTCAGGAGCGCTAGGAGCAGCTATGACGGCGCTAGATCAGATTCATCAAATTCCACCACGTCTGTCACGTCCCTTCTGGAAGTCCAAGCTGGTGGCACTAATGTTGACCCTGGGAGCCATCGTCATGCTGCTGTTTTCTCTGGCGCTGATGCTGGTGGGCGATGTGCTGGTCAGCAATACGGCAACCGTTGTGGCCTCCCAAAATGGCTCGATCGCCTCGGAGCTACTGAAATTTTGGGGCTGGCTGGCACTGCCGCTGATTTTACTGATTATGTCGTTAGCTTTTGGGATTATCTATCGCTACGGGCCAAGCCGCTGGAATCCGGGACAGCCGATTATGCCCGGTGCCGTACTAGCTGCGGTGATTTGGGCGATCGTTTCCAACCTGTTTCGGCTGTATGTCAAGCATTTTGGCAACTACAACCGGGTTTATGGCGCAGTCGGAGCGGTGATTGTGCTGCTGCTATGGCTGTACATGAGTTCGCTGGTGCTGCTATTGGGCGATCAGCTCAATGTAACGGTGGGTGAGGCCATGCTGGGGCAGAGCCAGGAGAGACAGAGAAATGAGAAAATGCAGGGCAGGCGCTAGCTTTTAATTTCCTCGATCGGTAAGAGGATATGCGAAGGGCGATCGCCATCTGAGTAGACCGTGATGGTAATCACCTGGGCATCGATCAATTGACTGTCGATGGGCTGCGTTCCTGTGCCTGGGTTCATGGCATAAGCAGGGAAGCAGGCCGCACTGAGGCTAAGGCGTAGGCTGTTTCCTGCTGCAATACACATGCAGGTGGGCTGAAGGGAGATCAGATGGGACTCTGGCAAAGCAGAGGATTGGGGAATGCGCAGATAGCCTTGGCTAAAGCCGAAAACGCTGCCATTGGGCTTGACTTCAGAGAGGGTGGCACAGAGGTCAAAGCTAGGGGCATCGGCAGTGCAGTAGATTTGAACGATCGCCTCTCCAGCGATATGTAGATCGGTCTCTAGGGGGGCTGAGGTGTAGGTGAGAACATCGGTACGGCAGTCTATAGCAGCGCGATCGAAGGAGCCAGCAGGCATAGCAGCATGTCCGCCCAAAGAGGGAACAGGTCGCCAGGAGTCATGAATTAGCAGATCGGGTGGGGCAGAGCTAGAGGAGGGCTGAGTTGTGAGCGAACCTTCGCCCATTGCCGCCAGTCCGGTGCTAGAGAGGGCATAAATTTGCGGGAACGTGGCCGGAAATTGAGAAAATTTGCACCACTGGTTTGTGCCCATTTCAAACAGGCTGACGGGCATCTCTTCCAGGGAGCCTCTCCCTTTGAGAAAATAGTCGAACCATTGGATTTGGAGGCGATCGATCTTATTTTGCGCCTCAGCGCCATAGTCGATCGATCCGGTTTTGCGTCCCCAGGGTAAATGCGCCCAGGGTGCGACCATCAAATGCTGGGGGAATTGGCTGCGGGCTGCCATCGCTTTATAAAGTCGCACTGTGCCGCGCAGGTACGTGTCAAACCAGCCGCCAATATGCAGCATGGGCAGATCGACGGCCTGCATTTGGTGATGGGGCGACATCTGCCAGTAATAGTCGTTAGGGTCAGGATGGCTCAGCCAGTCGTGGTAGTGCGACTCAGGCGCAAGCTGTCGCAAAATGCCCGAAAGGGGGCAGACCGGATCATGCAAAGGCGGATTGCGGGCAGCCGCATAGAGGGTTTGGTATGCCTCCTGATTGGCTTTGCGCCGAGCCGTCTCTGCGGCAAGCTGCATGGCCCAGCCTAAGTTGAGCTGATAGCAGAAAGCGCCGCCTTCGTATGCCCAGTCATGATACAGGTCATAGCCGACCATAGCAGGGGCAAGTGCCTTAAGCGCAGGAGGACGATCGATCGCTGCATAAAGCTGGGTCATGCCCTGATAGGAAAAGCCATACATACCCACCTGTCCGGTGCTACGGGGCAGATGGGCTGCCCACTCCACCGTGTCAAAACCATCCTCAATCTCATTGACAAATAGCTCAAATTCTCCCTCGGATGTGCCACGCCCGCGCACGTCTTGAATCACCACAATATAGCCCTGATCGGCATACCAGCTGGGGTGGGCATAAACGACAGTTGAGGCGATCGCCCGTCCGTAAGGCTGCCGCATGAGCAAGACTGGAAACTTGCCCTGGTGCTTGGGATAGTAGACATCTGCATCAAGCCGCACGCCATCGCGGGTCTGCATGGACAGAGTTTGCTTAGGGCTAAAAAAGGTCATCCGATTTTGAGTGGGCGATTTTGAACTAGCAGCTTTAAAGTAAGCTTCACGCCCCTGACCTGCCGCTGAGTGCTAGTCAGTAGCTTGAAGCCTTTTTACGATTTTAGAGGCTTTCGTCAATCCAAAATCTAAAATTCAGAATCGGACACCGAGGATTGTTTTAGTGCCGCTTCAGCTCCTCTAGGTTGGAATGCTCCTCTAGGTAATCCAGCAAATTGAGAAAATCGGCCTTAGGTAAACAGCGCCCCCCTACAGGATTAAAGGCCAACTGGTAGCGATCGCCGCTATAGATGTGATATCCCCAATAAAACAACTGCTTGCTGTTGCGAATAGCCACCTCTTCTGGATCGATGAACTTAAAGCGTTCATCCTCTTGTGAGAGTTCGGCAAAGTATCGCTGATATTCCTCTTTGAGGACACGACTGCGGTTACTTTCGTCGTCAAAGTAGTTGTTGATTAAGATAAACAGATAGGCTGTTTGGTTAACCCGACGAATCGCCTCGATCGTTCGCTTGATCACATGTCCATTTTTGTTCAGCCCTAAGGGGTTCAGCGTCGTCGGAATGATGCAATAGGAGAATTTTTTGATCAGATCAACCGGATTCGCTTCCAAAACAGGGGAGCAGTCGCAGACCACTACATTGACATCGGGTGGATGGCGATCGTCCCATTCATCAATACCATAAACGGTTACGGTATTCCCTAACTTATTGTTGAGTCCCGGCAGCTTAACCCCTTCTCCCAACAGCGTTGTCAGGTTTTTCTGGGGGTCTAGATCAATCAGAGCCGCATCATATCCCGACAGCGCAAAAGCTCCGGCCAAATGGGCGCTAATCGTGGTTTTGCCCACACCGCCCTTGCAGGTAAAAACGCCCAAGTAGGTTAACTCTCGTCGGGGTGGCTCAATGCCATTTTCATGGCCTGTGATCCGGATAACCTTGTTGTCCCGATAGAGTGCAAGCTGCACCTTATCGTTATTGGCCTGCTGAAAATAGGTGAGGGCAGAGTGTGTGTAGCCACTGGACGTAATCAAAAACCCTTTAGTAAATCGTTCGGCGATCGGCAGCTCTAGAAATTCAAAAAACTTTTCAATTTGCGGGACTTTAATGGGCACTCGATAGTTTTTGAGCTGAATGGCAACCACTTCATTGCCCCGAATCGCTTCCAGATCGTATCCCTTGGGAGGCGTAGAGCCGTTGGTACCCTGCGCAGAGGGCATCTTTACCGCCCATCCTGCCTTAGCCAGGAGCAGCATGATTGCTTGCTGAAAATCATCTGAATGCTCAAAGCTAGCCATAGTCGAACCCACAAACCTTCAGTGAAACGAAGACCGGAGCGAAATTTTTTTAAAAGAATGCGCGATCGTGAAACACCACTGGACAAATTAAGGAATAAATTTTGTCGGTCTGAACTCATCCAGGGCAGGTCTATCTGAATGGGTCTATCTGAATGGATCTAGATGTCTGGAAGTATACAATACCCAATTTCAGGTGAGACAAAATTTTCTCGCCCCCCTGTAGCTGGAAATCTCAGGCGCATTTCGACGCTGTGGCAAATGCAGTGTGAATGTGCGGGTGGGTGGGTGAGAGGGTGAGAGGGTGAATGAGTGAGTGGGTGGCTTAGGGAAAGGGAAATGGCTGTAAGAGGAGTCTTTGCAGCTCTCTAAGGTCTGTTTCAGGCGATCGCCCTCGCTTAAACGCCAAATTTTCTAGGATTTCTGGAAATTTTT
This sequence comes from Oscillatoriophycideae cyanobacterium NC_groundwater_1537_Pr4_S-0.65um_50_18, assembly GCA_016208305.1. Taxonomy (GTDB): domain Bacteria; phylum Cyanobacteriota; class Cyanobacteriia; order Elainellales; family Elainellaceae; genus Drouetiella. Next base: position 631,550 of record JACQYI010000009.1, read on the forward strand.
GATTTGGCTAAATTTATTGGAACTAATCAGCCAGCCTTATGTCAATAGATTCAACTGTCACATAGCAAGCTGCCATAGAACAACGGTAGGAATTGGGATGAAGCCCCTCTGCCCCACTCGTTTGTTCGAGCTTGCTGGGCTTACAAACTGGCTTAGGTATCAGGAGGATCATATGTCGCAAGATTTCGTAGCTGTAGGGCAATCCCGGACGCTGCATACTCAGCCTCAACTACAGATACAGAAGAATCAGGGGCATTTCCAGAATCCACTCAAAAAATCTACCCAAAATCTCTCAAAACTTCGCACCGCATCCAGCTCGTCTAAAGCGGCTTCAGCTAAATCTACCCAAAACAGATTTCAATATTTGTTTTCCAGCAGCTCTGAATCTTCTTTAGACACACAGGTGCAGTCTGTCAACGGTTCATCTAGCTTCGTCAAAAATACGCGGAGTACAGCTCACAACATCGGAGATTTTAGCGGCAAATCGGGCTATAGCTGGAACGATAAGCTAGATTCCAGTAACTCAGACGACTTCTTTAAGTTTAGTTTGTCTAACAGGAGTCGAGTTTCGCTCTCGCTGGGCAATTTGGAGGGCAGCGCCAACTTACGCTTGCTCAAGGCAAATGGCACGCAAATCAAGAAATCGACGGGCAGCAGCATCAGCAGCAGTCTGCGATCGGGCGATTACTATATCCAAGTTTCTTCAGGCAGCGCCACCTATTCTCTCAATATGAAGGGATCAGGCATAGCCAACGATGCAGGTACAGCAACGCGATCGGCATTGGATGCAGGTGAGCTGACTCAAAGCAATCGCACCTTTCGGCGGATGATTGGGGGGAAAGATAAGGTAGATGTCTATCGCTTTGACTTATCTGAAAAAAGCAATGTAGAACTGGCTCTGGGTAATCTCAAAAAAGATGCGAGTCTACACCTTTTAGATAGTCAGGGCAACGAGATTGACCTGTCTGACTCTAGCGGCGATACCGGAGAATCTATCACCAAACAGCTAGGGGCGGGCACCTACTACGTCAAAGTTGAGACAGCCTCTAAGTCAGGCATGCGGTATGCCCTGGAAATGAATACGGGCGAGGCTAGCTCATCTAACTCTGGCTTTAATTCCGGGTCTAATGGCTCTAACTCTGGCTCTAATTCTGGATCTAACTCCGGATCCGGTAGCTCTGGTTCTGGTAGCTCTGGCTCTGGTAGTTCTGGCTCTGGTAGTTCGGGCAGCGGTTCGGGCAGCGGCAGCAGCTCAAATAACACTGTTCCCTACTTACGTCTTTCCAAAACCAATCGCACAACCTCTTCCGGCTTGGTAGAACTTCAGTTAGAGCTGATCAAAGGCAACAAGGCGGTTGACAAAGTCGTGACGGTTTCGGGTCAACCTGGTAAACAAGCCTTTAAGCTACCCAGCCAGAGCAAATCAGGATCGATGGAGCCACTGCCAGAGGGCAAATGGAGTCTGGGTGTGACGGAGTGGGCGGCTGGAAAGAATAACCTCAACGCCAGTTGGGGAGAAGGGCTAGGCCCCATGTGGGTCAGTGTAGAGCCTCTCATGAGTACCAGTCGATCGGCTATTGGTATTCACCTGGATAGCAATTCTAGCTACGCTCCGGGAACGGTTGGCTGTATCGGTGTGACCAACAAGACCGATTTACAGAGGGTTGCAAGCTGGTTTGATAACTCTCTTGCACCTAAAACTCTAATTGTAGATTGGGGTCTGGGAACCGTAGCGGCCTAAGATCAGTAAATCGTAAAGTCCTCTATCTATTAGGGTTTTGTGGCGCGCGTCACAAAACCCTAATTTGCGATCTTGCGATCGAATGAAGCCTTATTGATCGACGATCGCTGACTTTGGATAATTGCGATCTAGTCCTTGCTTAATCCACCGTAAGCATTCTGGCTCAGACCGAAATATTTTGGGAGCAGCGATGTTATTGAGTTCTGTCGGCGGGTAGTGATCGTAAAAATACTTTTCGGCTTGCTTATAGACAATGATCAAGTGATTTTGATAGGTGTAGCGATCCTTAAAAAAATCAGGTTGGCTGGGGAGGCTTGCCCGCCTGCTGAGATGCTCTTTGGCGATCGCAACAATGCCTTCAACGGAGTCTGAGTAAAGCCTTGAGGGATTAATAAACTTGTGCAGAGTGCCATATCGCCCTTGCTCTGACAAAAGCCTATAGGTGTAAATCGACTGTCCAGCCATCTTGCTCTGAACGTAAGGAATGATCAGATGTCCCTGATGAGAGACAGAGTGTTCGTAAAGGAAGCGATCGATCACAGTTCCTAACCCTAATACTCTAGCAGGCTAATTTGGGCTGTTAGAGGCTTTAACTGACAGCAGGCAAAGCACCGCAGGTCAGGGAAAACCTTCTATCGGACATGCTCAATCATACTTCACCTTGCCGCTGCTAGAAACTTGCTGAACCCGGCTAAGAAATTTATTTTGGCAGGAGCGCAGAGTGACCTGCCAAAATAAATTTCATCAACAAAATCAGCTGCGCCTCACAACCTTCTGGATCTGCTCTAGTGGCCGACTTTTTAGCGGCTGTACAGCTTGGTCAAATGCAAGAGTCGATCGCTCACGTCCTGGCTCAGCAACTCCGAGCGGGTAAACCGCCAGCGCCACTGGCCTTCGTTAATGCTGGGGTCGTTCATCCGCGCTCGCCCATCTAAGCTCAAAAGATCCTGAAGAGGAATCACGGCCAGATCGGCAACTGAAGCCAGCGCTAGATGAATAAACTCCCAGCTAATCTCCTGGACTTCATCGGCAGAGTGATAGCCCAAGTACTGCGCCACATGCTGCTTTTCAGCATCGGCAGCGATCGTCCACCAGCCGAGTGCCGTGTCGTTGTCGTGGGTGCCGGGATAGACGACGCAGTTGCGCACATAGTGATGAGGCTGGTAGGCATTTTCGGAGCCGTTGCCAAAGGCAAATTGCAGAATCTTCATGCCAGGAAATTGGAAGCGATCGCGCAATGCCTCGACTTCGGGGGTGATGATGCCCAAATCTTCGGCCATCACAGGCAGACTGCCGACCGAAGCTTCTAGAACTTCAAAAAATTTGGCATCCGGCCCTTTGAGCCATTCCCCGTTCATGGCGGTTGTTTCTCCGGCGGGCACCTGCCAGTAGGCTTCAAAGCCTCGGAAGTGATCGACCCGGACGATATCGACATACAGCAGGGTGGCCTTGAAGCGGTTAATCCACCATAGGAAGTTGGTTTGCTCTAGCTTGTCCCAGTCGTAGACCGGATTGCCCCAAAGCTGGCCCGTGGCGCTGAAGTAGTCGGGCGGCACCCCGGCCATAAACGCCGGATCGTAAGTTTCTGGATCGAGCTTGAAATTCTCAGGACTGGCCCAGACATCAGCGCTGTTGTGGCAAACGTAAATCGAGACATCGCCCACAATCAAAATCTCTTTGCCGTTGGCGTAAGCCCGCAGCTTTGCCCATTGGCTAAAAAACTTAAACTGCAAGAACTTCTGGAAGTTGATGCTATCTTGCAGTTTTTCGGTCTGCTCCTTCAGCGCTAGGGGATCTCGTCGGGCGATCGCCGTTTCCCACTGGTTCCAGGGCTTGTAGTCATGGGCTTCTAGCAACGCCATAAACAGCACAAAGTCATCGAGCCACCAGGCTTGATCTTGGCAAAATTTCTCGTAGTCAGGCGTAGGCTGAAAGCGATCGAACGCTTGCTGCAAATACTTGAACTTGTGGGGAATCACCTGATCAAACTGGACGCGGCTATAGGCCGGATCGGAGTCAGAATCAGGCAGAGGCTCTAGCGCTGCGGCATCGAGCAAACCCTCTGCGGCCAACTGCTCTAGGCTAATCAGCAGCGGATTGCCTGCAAAAGTGCTGAAGTTCATAATGTAGGGCGAGTGCTCATACCCAGTCGGCCCAAGGGGCAAAATCTGCCAGAGCTTCTGTCCACTCTTGGCTAAGAAATCTACGAATTCATAGGCAGATTGTCCCAGGTCGCCAATGCCAAACTGTCCGGGGAGACAGGTGGGATGAAGCAATACGCCGCTAGCACGTTGAAAAGTCACAATAATTCCTGCCTGTAATGTCTTAGGTTATGTTAGTTTTCCGAGGATCAAATCAGACTCAATCTAGAGTAATAAAGCATCTAGAGTAATAAAGCATCTGGCGTAATAAAGCTGTAGAGACAGCCCTCATGTAGTTAATTTGACAGCCAAACTGCTACATACGGAGCGATCGCATCAGGTTTGAAAATCACTAACTTGTGCCGATGATCTCAGTTAAAAAAATCACAGGTCAATCAGAGATTTCTCTGACAGTCTCTATCTTGATGACAGATTGGTATCACCTAATTACACTTTTACACTCTTATCCGGTATCCATTTCGTATCAATGAGTCTGTCGAGATAGAAGGCTTATCCAGACAGGTTTAGGCTCATTTTTTAATTTTTAAGGGGGCGCACAGCACCCCCCTCAAAAACTAAAAGCCTGTTTGAAACATGACCCAATTCAAGCTACTGATTTCTATCCTATTTATAATTCCTGCTTGATGATGATATCGTCAGCAACACATCATAAATTTACGAAGATAAAGTGAAGGTTAGCCAAAACTCCGAGGTTATTCGGATTTATCTTCCTAGAATCAATAGAGAAGTGCATTCGGCACTACAGAACTGATCGAATCAGGTCAGGATTTTCACGTATGAATTTTACTTCAGCTTCATATTAGAAAATTCAGATATCGGCAATTCTGAACGCCAATCGCGGTTACTTCTAGCCTTCAGGACATCTGTTTGTTTGGGCGCTGCGGCTAGGAGGGATAACTTTTTATTAGGGGCGTGTAGAGCGCTTCCCTAGTAAAAACGTTCTCTTCCAATAAAGCGATGCCCTTGTTCTAATGTTTGTTTTAACGTTAGGTTTAACGCTTTGTTTTGCACAGCAAAACTTGCAAGTGCAGGAGATATGCTGCTGCATTTCGCCCGATTATAAGGTGGGTTGCCTCGCCCGAACGAAGCAGCCCACTTCATAATGAAGTTAGCTTTCTGTAAAACGGATATACATTCTCACATCTTCTAAACCCACGTGCAATTTGCCCGATTGGGACGCAAGACCTGTACCCCTGGAAGCCAAACGACATGATGCAAAAGCCTACCTTGAACGATGATCCACTCTGGTTCAAAGACGCAATTATCTACGAAGTTCCTGTCAAAGCCTTCGCTGATAGCGATGCCGACGGCATTGGCGACTTTCGAGGACTGACGGAAAAACTGGATTACATTCAGGATTTGGGCGTCACTGCGATCTGGATTCTGCCTTTCTTTCCCTCGCCGCTCAAAGATGATGGCTATGATATTGCCGATTACATTACGGTTAACCCCATCTACGGCAATCTCGAAGACTTTCAGGTCTTCCTAGATGCGGCTCACCAGCGCGGCATTCGCGTCATTATCGAGCTGATTGTCAACCATACTTCTGATCAGCATCCCTGGTTCCAGCGCGCCCGCAAGGCTCCTCCCGGCAGCAGCGATCGCGATTTTTATGTCTGGACAGAAGATCCCGAAACCTACAAAGGCGTGCGGATCATCTTCAAGGATTTTGAAACCTCCAACTGGACTTGGGACCCGGTAGCGCAAGCCTACTACTGGCACCGCTTTTACTCGCACCAGCCCGACCTTAACTACGAACATCCTGAACTGCAAAAAGCCATCTTTGACGTGGTGGACTTTTGGCTAGAGATGGGCGTAGATGGGCTACGCATGGATGCTGTGCCCTACCTGTACGAACTAGAAGGCACAAACTGCGAAAATCTGCCCCGCACGCATGTCTTCTTGAAACAGCTCCGCGCTCATGTAGACAGCAACTTTCCCAACCGAATGCTGCTGGCCGAAGCCAATCAGTGGCCTGAAGATGCCGCCGCCTACTACGGTGAAGGCGACGAGTGCCACATGAACTTCCACTTTCCGCTGATGCCGCGTCTGTTTATGTCGCTGCAAATGGAAGACAGCTTTCCGCTGATTGACATTATTCAGCAGACGCCTCAAATTCCTGACAACTGCCAGTGGGCGCTGTTTTTGCGCAACCACGATGAGCTGACCCTGGAAATGGTGAGCGATGAAGACCGCGACTATATGTATCGCGTCTATGCCCAAGACCCCCAAGCCAGAATCAACCTCGGCATTCGTCGCCGCTTGGCACCGCTGCTGGGCAACAACCGCCGCCGGATTGAGCTGCTGAACAGCCTGCTGCTGTCGCTTCCCGGCACGCCTGTGCTGTATTACGGCGATGAGATTGGCATGGGCGATAACTTTTACTTGGGCGATCGCAACGGGGTACGCACCCCCATGCAGTGGAGTGCCGATCGCAATGCGGGATTTAGCCGCGCCAATCCGCAAAAGCTGTTTTTGCCAACGATCGTTGACCCTGAGTATCACCATGAAACGGTGAATGTGGAAGCACAGCGATCGAACCCCAACTCGCTCTGGTGGTGGATGAAGCGCTTGATTGCCATCCGCAGCCGCTATCAAGCCTTTGGGCGCGGCACCTTTGAGCTGCTCTATCCCGAAAACCGCAAGGTGCTGACCTTTATTCGCACCTACGAGGGAGAACATATTTTGGTCGTGGCGAATCTGTCACGATTTGTGCAAGCGGTTGAGCTAGATCTGTCGGCCTTTAAGGGAGCCACGCCTGTCGAGATTTTTGGCCGCACGCCTTTTCCGACGATCGGGGATGCTGCCTACTTTCTCAGCATTGGCCCGCACGCTTTCTACTGGTTTACGCTGCAACAGCAGCCTAGCATGATCGCCTCTGGTGCCCCGCGCAATTTGGCTACAGTCGGGGTGAACGGCAACTGGCAAGATGTTTACAGCCGCGCTGAGTCTAAAAAAGCGCTAGAAACCCTGCTACCCGACTATCTCATGAGCTGTCGGTGGTACAGCAGCCAGGGCAGAACCATTCAGGCTACTCACATTTTGGACGCTATTCCGGTAGAGCCAGCCTTGAAAGAGCATCGACCCAAGGGCGAGAAAGCGGCTCTAGAAGACAGCAATCCTGTGATTCCTACGATTCCCCATGCTTACGACATTGTGCTGGTCAAGGTAGAGTACACCGAAGGGATTCCCGATACCTACGTGCTGCCGCTGGCCTATGCCGAAGGAAGCGACGGCACAGCCCAGGGCGATGCTGCCATTGCTTACCTGCAAGGCAAAGTGAATGCGGGGGTTTTGTTCGATGCGCTCTCTGACAAAGAGTTTCTGGCGATTCCCCTAGAGGCGATCGCTCACAAGCTGCGGTTTAAAGGAGGCGCGGGAGAACTGACGACCACGCAAACCGAGATCTTTCAACAGCTCTGGATCGAGCAGTCAGCGCAGGCTAAAACGGTGCATCAGGCCACGACGCTGGCTTCTAGCGCACCTTCTGCTTCGCTGGAGCCGCATTTGCTGCGGGATGAGTACAGCAATGCCTTGACCGTGTATGGCGATCGCTTTTTCCTCAAGCTTTTCCGCCGGGTTGAGGAATGTGTCAACTCTGATCTAGAAGTGGGGCAGTTTTTGACCCAGCTTGCCAGCCAGCCCGGTTCGGTGATGGCCGACCATGTGGCCCCGATCGCAGGCTTTTTGGAATACCACCGCAAAGGAGCCGCACCGATGACGGTTGGCGTTTTGCAAAAGTATATTCCCGATACGCGAGATGCCTGGTCTTATACGCTAGACAGCTTGCGCGACTGCTTTGAGCAGGTAATGACCAAGCAAATTGACATTGGCGAAATTTCTCTGCCGCCTGCCCAGCTGTTGCTGGCGCTGAATACTGGGATTCCGCCGATGGCTTACGACATCATGGGCACGTTTCTCAGCTCGGTTGAGCTATTGGGACAGCGCACCGCCGATCTGCATTTGGCGCTGACATCTGATCTAAACGACCCCAACTTTGCCCCGGAGGAGTTCTCCTCTTTTTATCAGCGATCGATCTATCAGTACATGCGTAACCAGTCGGGACAAACTCTGCTGCTGCTAAAGAAACAGCTGAAGAATTTGCCTGCCGAGCTTCAACCTCAGGCACGATTGGTGCTGAACCAGCGAGAGCAGATTTTAGGGCGGTTTAAGCTGGTGTTGGATCAGCCGATTACCGCCATGCGGGCACGCTGCCACGGCAACTACCATCTAGAGGAGCTGCTGTATACGGGCAAAGATTTCATTATCGTTGACTTTGAGGGCGAACCCAACCGTTCTTTGAGCGAACGGCGGATGAAGCGATCGCCCCTGCGAGACATTGCTGGAATGCTGCAATCTTTCTATTACGCCTGTCGGGTGGCGCTGCGGCGAGAGATTGAAAGCGGCTTGGTGCGATCGGAAAATCTGTCTCTGATGGAGCAGTGGGCGCAGTTCTTTTACTCTTGGACAAGCCTGCTGTTTTTGAAGCAGTATCTGGCGACGACTGGAGAGGCGGCATTTTTGCCCAAGACGCAGCCAGAGCTAAAAGTTTTGCTAGATGCTTACCTATTGGAGAAGGCGGTGTATGAACTCGACTATGAGATGAGAAACCGTCCTGACTGGGTAGGCATTCCGCTCCAGCGAATTTTGGAGCTGCTGGAGGCTTCTAAGATGGGCTTTTAGCGCCTCCCGTTTTTGATTGCGAGAACGGTGAAGCCGAAGGGAGCAACGGTGCAGTAGACCCGACGGTTTGACCTTGAAGGACGATCGATCAAGCTCAGAGCTTGGAAGTTGGAGCGATTTGCTCAGCATTCCGAGTTCTGAGCTTTGTTTTTGGAGTAAAAAGGTTGGAGTTTTGCGATCGGATGTTGGGATGTGGGGGTTGGAGGTTGGAAGTTGCAGATCTGAACTGGAAAGCTCTGATTTTGAGCAGGGTCGCGCCAGGTTTAAGCACTGCGATTCAACTAAAGACGATTTTTAATCCAAATGCGATAGTAGGAACAATTGCATTGTTGCTGGAACTGAGACTCATGGTGGATTGGTTAGTAGTCTGGGGGATTGCACAAGCTGCTGGGTTTGTGTTTAAGCCAATTTTGGAAGACCTAGCCAAAGAGTCTGCCAAGGATTATGCCAAAGATTTCTTCAAAGATTGCTTGAAAAAGGTGATTCGTCTGCCTGAAAAAGATGTTCAGAAGGAAGCTTACGGCAAGGCGCTTAAGGAGTTTCTGCAATTAGTGCAGGATGAGCTAGAGGACGCGGATTATCAGGACGCGCAGATCAAACAATACATTCAACCGCTGCAAAAGTTCATTAAACAGGAAGCCGTTGCCGCTGCGCTCGGACGAGCGTTTGAGGCAGATTGCCGAGGATTAGATATTGCCCTGCTCAACCAGACTTGGCGCGGGTTGGAATTGCCCCACTTACCAGAAACCTTTGACTGGGAGCGGGTGAGCAAGCGCTATTGCCGCAAAGTAAAGGCGATCGTTCAGGAATCGGACAAGCTACGCCCGATTTTTGAGGCGCAGGCTCAGGAAAAAATGGCAGAAGGTGTGCAGGAGTTGGTAGGAATTGCGCCAGCGTTTGACTTGAGTCGCTATGCGGAGGGATTGCGAGAGCAGTATGGCAATCTAAAGCTGGAATCGCTGGATACAACCGGAGTTTACTACAGTGAACTGCAGCTGTGGAAAATCTTCATTCCGCAAACGGTGCGAGAGTGTCAGGAGTTTTTGCCGCAGTTCTATGAGATTCCCAAGGATCAGATGCGGCGATTGCGGCAGAGTGGGCAGGTAGATGAGATAGAAATTGCTGAGGTAGAGCTAGAGCAGCATCGCCGGGTATATGGGGAACAACTGCCGCAATCGGTTCTGGAAGTGGTGGGTGATCCGGGAGTGGTTGCAGAGATGCGACAGACTTCGCTGATCAACCATGCGGTAATTTTAGGCGATCCGGGTTCAGGAAAATCGACGCTGCTGCAATATATGGCGCTGGTTTGGGCAGAGCGTCCGTTGATTGAGCTATCGCTGCACCCGATTCCATTGTTGATTGAGCTGCGTTCCTATGCTCGTGATAAGCAAGCGGGTCTGTGCCGGGATATGCTGACGTTTCTGCATTCCGGCAATATCACCTGTCGGCTGAATCAGCAGGAGCTGCACGATAAGCTGACCGCAGGAGAGGCGATCGCCCTGTTTGACGGCATTGATGAAGTGTTTGATCCGACATTGCGCGATCAGGTGGTGACAGATATTCACCGTTTTACAAATGATTATCCGGCAGTGCAGGTGGTTGTCACCTCTCGCTGGTTGGGCTACAAGGCACAGCGGTTGCGCGATGCTGGCTTTCGTCACTTTATGCTGCAAGACCTGGAAGCCGAGCAAATTGAGGCATTTATGCAGCGGTGGCATGATCTGACTTTTGTGGAAGGGGCGGATAAACAGCGAAAGCAAGCGCGATTGCAGAAAGCGATTCGGGACTCTAAGGCAATTCGGGAACTGGCTGGGAATCCGTTGCTGCTAACGATGATGGCAATCCTCAACCGCAATCAGGAATTGCCAAGAGATCGTCCCAGGTTATATGAACGGGCTTCAGAGGTATTGCTGTATCAATGGGATGTAGAAGCAAAAGTGCTGGAAGATCCTAAGTTAAAGGATCTAAAAATTACAGTTGATTTAAAAGATAAACAGGCAATGCTGCGAAAGATTGCCTATCACATGCAGTCCAGTGCAAAAGGTTTAGCAGGCAATTTGATCAGCAGGACTGACCTAGAAAACCTTCTGACAGACTATCTGAGGACGATCGTAGAACGGGGAGAACCCAGAATGGTTGCCCGTATCATGATCGATCAGCTCCGCACCCGAAACTTCATCCTCTGCTATTTGGGTGCAGACTCCTATGCCTTTGTGCATCGTACTTTCTTAGAGTATTTCTGCGCTTGGGAGTTTGTCTGGCAGTTTAAGGAGACACAAACGCTGACCATTGAGCAGCTCAAACAAGATGTGCTTGGTCAACACTGGCGGGATGAGACCTGGCATGAAGTGATGCGACTGATTTCAGGCATGATTGATGCAAGTTTTGCCGGAAAACTCCTTGAGTTTCTCTTGGAACAGCAGGGGCAAAAAGAGAAGTTCATCAACCTGTTCTTGGCAGCAAAGTGTCTGGCAGAAGTAAGCAAACGAGTTGAAATTCATGGCGTAGTCCAAAGGCTATTGAGTCAAATTCAAGCCCTGACGAACTACGATCTTGACTACTATTACCAGAAGCATCTTGACGAAGAAGAAACAAAGTTAGTGTTTGAAATTCGGACTCAGGCTGTCTCTGCTGTTGCAGAAACTTGGCAGGAGGAGGGGCTAACTTACCCCTGGCTCAAAACCCGGGCGCAAAGCGATGAAGATTCTGATGTGCGTTGTGCAGCAGTCCAAGCGTTAGCGCAGGGTTGGAAAGACGACCCTGAGACCTTAGTGATGCTCAGAACCTGGGCGCAAAGTGATGAAGATTCCAATGTGCGTCGTGCAGCAGTCCAAGCGTTAGCGCGGGGCTGGAAAGACGACCCCGAGACCTTAGTGATGCTCAAAACCTGGGCGCAAAGTAATGAAGATCTCTTTGTGCGTTTTGCGGCAGTTCAAGAGTTAGCGCAGGGCTGGAAAGACGACCCCGAGACCTTAGTGATGCTCAGAACCTGGGCGCAAAGTGATGAACATTTTTTTATGCGTTTTGCGGCAGTTCAAGAGTTAGCGCGGGGCTGGAAAGACGACCCCGAGACCTTGGTGATGCTCAAAACCTGGGCACAAAGCGACGAAGATTCCAATGTGCGTTTTGCGGCAGTTCAAGAGTTAGCGCGGGGCTGGAAAGACGACCCCGAGACCTTAGTGATGCTCAAAACCTGGGCACAAAGCGATGAAGATTCCAATGTGCGTCGTGCGGCAGTTCAAGAGTTAGCGCGAGGCTGGAAAGACGACCCCGAGACCTTAGTGATGCTCAAAACCTGGGCACAAAGCGATGAAGATTCCAATGTGCGTGGTGCGGCAGTTCAGGAGTTAGCGCGAGGCTGGAAAGACGACCCCGAGACCTTAGTGATGCTCAGAACCCGGGCGCAAAGTGATGAACATTTCTTTGTGCGTCGTGCGGCAGTCCAGGAGTTAGCGCGAGGCTGGAAAGACGACCCCGAGACCTTAGTGATGCTCAGAACCCGGGCGCAAAGTGATGAACATTTCTTTGTGCGTCGTGCGGCAGTCCAGGGAGTTAGCGCGAGGCTGGAAAGACTCACCTGGTATATTTGAGCTTTTTCTCGATCGCGCTCTTCATGACCCCTACGAAAGAGGAACAGGAGAATATTCAAGATATGAAACCAATCCCCGACAAACTGCACTGGAAGCAATCCTCAAAAACTATCCCGATTACTCTCAAACTCTAGAACTCCTGAACGATCGCGCCAATAACGACCCTGATGAACAGACGAGAGATTTTGCTAAGCGAAAACGAGCAGAATTAGAGAGGCAGAAATAAAAAATCTGAGGGGCGATCGCGGAGGATGAGGAAACAGTTCACAATACTTTCTTTGACCGTAACTTTTATAAACGACAACAGCGAGGCGAGGAATCCCAATGAAGATTCAATATTTTCCTGAAACAGATACCCTAGCGATCGAGCTAACCACAAAACTCGTTGTAGCAACAGATGCCATCACGGATGATTTAATTCTGGACTATGACAGCGACGGCAAAGTAGTTGTCATTACCTTAGATAACTATTCTCGCAATGTAGAAACCATTAATTTACAAGCATTAGGAGTTCCTCTTTTGGCTGCGTAATTGACCTGCTCAAAAAACTGCTGATAATTAAACTCGGCGGTATTTAGCAGAATTGCAAAAGGCAAGTTGAAGGCAGAAAAGCGATCGCCCAGATAAACAAACACCTCAAAATCAAACCCAAAACTCACCCCCCTTTTGAAGGGGGGCAGGGGGGATCTCCATGCCAAATCTCAACACAACCGACTTTCATCTCCCCTATAATCCCGACCTTGTTACCAGAGCCAAAGCACTGCGGGAAAACATGACCCCTGCCGAAAAAAAGCTTTGGTATCAATACTTAAAAACCTTTCAGTTCAGAGTTTTGCGGCAACGACCGATCGATCATTTCATTGTTGATTTCTATTGCCCAACGCTGAAGTTAGTGATTGAAGTTGATGGAGAGAGTCACTTTACAGATAAAGGTCAAGACTATGACAGAGAACGAACTCGGATAATAGAAGGGTATGGTCTACAAGTTCTAAGATTTACAAATCATCAGGTTTTGAACTGTTTTGAGGAGGTCTGTCGAGAGATACAGGTTTTGATCCCCCCTTGATCCCCCCTTCAAAAGGGGGGCAAATTGGATGACTGCTGGAAAACGAGAGATCGAAGAAGATGAGGAGCGGGCGATCGACTGGATGAACAAACAACTTAAAGCATAGGAGTAGATCTGAAATGACTATTACTGCGATCAAACTGCCGATGGAAAAGATTATTGAGTTTTGCGATCGCTGGCAAGTGACCGAATTTGCCCTCTTCGGTTCCGTTCTGAGAGATGACTTTCGTCCCGACAGCGATATAGATATCTTGATTAACGTTTCCCCAAACGCAAAGCGTGGCTTAACCGAAACGCTACAAATGCGTGATGAACTTGAAACCATCTTTGATCGTAAAGTAGACCTAATGATTAAGGCTGCGATCGAACGCAGTGAAAACTGGTTAAGGCGCAAAAATATTTTAGAGTCTGCACAAACAATCTATGCCGCGTGATCCAGAATCCCTAATCGATATTGCAAATGCCATCAGACGAATTCTTCGTTATACCAATGGCATCAACCAAGTTGAACTAGAAGCAAACGATGAAAAGCTGTCTGCTATTCTCTACCAAATTACAATCATTGGTGAAGCCACTAAACGCTTGTCCCAAACTTTTCGTCAGTAACATCCAGAAATTCCCTGGCGTGAAATGGCGGGAATGCGAGATGTGCTTGTTCATGAATATGACCAGCTTGATTTTGATGTGATATGGGATGTAGTTCAAAATAAATTAGCAGAACTTCTAAGCTTGATTGAGCCTTTGCTTTAGTAGCAATCTTTAACAACTGTTGGAAATTGCCAAAATAGAAGTAGAGCAAGTGATCAAAGAAGGAGAAACCGTAGCCTCGCTCTTAGCAAGCGCCGAGACCAGAAGGGCGATCGCGTGAACCTGTATTAAAAACTACTTGCGAAAAGCCTCATTCTCCAGTACTCTCGTATCTCAGTACAAAAAAGAGATCCGTAACTAAAGCGTCACCTGAAGCTGCGCGAACAGCGACAGGCGACTAACCCTCAAAACTGCACGAACAGTTCGGAGGGCTAGAGGGCAGTTTATCACTCCACTAGCCACCCTGACTTTGCTATGTCTAAAAAACACGGCAAGAAAGCAGCAGGGTGGCTTTGGTTTTGGGCATCTCCTCAACCCAATTCCTCAACCCAATTCCTAAGTGGAGTGTAACCCTCTATGACCGATAGTTCTGCCTCAATTCAGCCGATCAACCCCGATCCACGCATTCTTACCCTGCTCGTCATCGGCACCGAAGACAACGTCAGAGCGCACATTTTGCGACAGCACAGCCTTGGCGTTGCCGAAGTTAGCGCATGGAGCCGACCCATCCCTGTGCCTCACTGTCCCGATAAAGTCCTGTGCGTTCTCAACCGCATCATGATCTAACGGGGATATTGCCTGTTATTGAAGGTGTTGAAAGGGCACGCAGCACTCTTTCAACACCCCTCGCCTTCGATCACCCGCTACCCCTTGAGCCAATCTAACTATATTATTGAGTCTAAAAGTAATACAGCGCGATCGCAGGTTAGATCACTCGGCTTGAATCATTCTTGAATCACTATGGATCTGGAAATTTCTACCAATCCCCAAGGGCTGCTGCCGCTAGAGGCCGTTCAAAAAATTCTCAATCGCTCACGGGCTTCAGTCTACCGCTATGCCAATACCGATCCCGAAGTTTTGAATCCGCCTTATGATCCCCGCAAGCTCAACCCTGAGCATCGCACCAGCAAGGATGACCTATTGCTGTTTCACCCCAACGAAGTGACTCGGTTCGCCAAAGACATTCTAGGCATTAAGCCTGTAACCATTACGATTCAACAAGCCCCGCCGTCAGCAACTCAAGACTTGCTAGAGGCGATCCTGACCGAGCTTCAGAGTATTCATCAACTGTTGCAATCTCGCTACTGATTCAGGACGGTTTTCCTCAGCATCCTCTCATTCTTTCAGAACCGAATGGACGTTAAGATAGTGACTGCTGGAAAAACGGCAATTGCTAACCTCGTACCGTTGCCCTGCTATCAACCGCTTCTTTAAGCCCACTGTTCTCTAAGAGGATATTTGAAAAAGGATCGGCTGTGACCTTAGCCTCTGTTGATCCCCCCTGCCCCCTTCAAAAGCTACCGTGTACACACATTTCGGATAAGGTATCCAAGTGCTGCAAGATCCCCCTAAATCCCCCTTAAAAAGGGGGACTTTGAGTCCGGCTCCCCCTTTTTAAGGGGGGTCAGGGGGGATCAAACCCAGTTGGCTCTGCATCAGAGGACTTGTGTGTACACGGTAGCCTTAAAAAGGGGGAATCTGAAATCAAAGTCCCCCTTTTTAAGGGGGATTTAGGGGGATCTGAAACGTTTCGCTACCCATAGTTGGACTTTTCAAACATCCTCTAAGCCCACTGTTCGCTAAGCCCAAGTCTCTAAGCCCAAGTCTCTAAGCCCAAGTCTCTAAGCCCAAGTTCTCTAAGCCCACTGTTCTTTAAGCCCATTGTCTAAGCGGGGTAATTACCTGTGTTGAGCACGCTACTAGATACTCTAACCACTGACTTCCGCATTGTTTTCGATCGCGACCCTGCGGCACGTAACTGGCTAGAGGTTCTCTTCTGTTATCCCGGCATTCAAGCGCTCTTCTTTCATCGCTTTGCCCACCTCCTCTATCGTCTGCATCTGCCCTTTATTCCTCGCCTGATCTCTCACATTGCGCGGTTCTTGACAGGCATCGAGATTCACCCTGGAGCCACGATCGGCAAAGGGGTCTTTATCGATCACGGTATGGGTGTGGTGATTGGTGAAACGGCAATCATTGGCGACTATGCACTGATCTACCAAGGCGTGACTCTAGGCGGTACGGGTAAAGAAAGCGGTAAACGCCACCCCACCCTTGGAGAAAACGTCATTGTCGGAGCGGGTGCCAAGGTCTTAGGCAATATTACGCTGGGCGACAATGTGCGGATTGGAGCAGGGTCGGTAGTTCTGCGCGATGTGCCCTCTGACTGTACGGTGGTCGGCATTCCTGGCCGAATTGTCTACCGAGCCGGAGAGCGCGTTGACCCGCTAGATCATGGTCGCCTGCCTGACTCTGAAGCTCAAGTCATCCGGGCTTTGGTCGATCGCATTGAAGGGTTAGAGCGGCAGGTGCAAAGTTTGCAGGACATGCGCCAGCCTGTTGAGGCTCATGCCTTAGCCCACGCGTCAAATCGTTCCTTTATGCTGATGCCAGATTTGGCTGACCATCGCGCTCAAGACAAGATTATTGAGCAATTCCTGGATGGTGCAGGCATCTAGAGTCAGCCTGTCTCGCTGAGTCTTTTCTAGCTGAGCCTTTGAGTCTGGCAGATCATTTGTGAGCGTTGTGCGCAGCCCTCAGAAATGATCTGCCACACCGTTTTAAAGGGTAATTTAGATTTAGGCGGTTGCGAGTGACGCTCCCGCTGAGCTTTCTATGGAGCTTTGAGGATACAGCGTCTAAAAATCACCGTGACGAGTAAGCCGCTCCCTCAAAACTAAGCTAAGGTGATGACGAGCAATATTTTTGCGGTCAGTCTTCTTAATAGCCTCTTGGTCATCGTCCCCCAGGTGCGATCGCCTACAGAGTGTCAGATGCAAAAACAGCAGTTTCTTGAGCAACGATGCGTATGGCAGAGAAAATAATGATCATTGAGCTATCCACGATTCGGGCTATGGCGTCTACTGCGCCCACTATTGCCCCCGATCGCACCACACAGACGGTACCCAAAACCTACCCCAACTACAAAGTCATTGTCCTCAACGATGATTTCAATACGTTTCAGCATGTCTCTGAGTGTTTGTTGAAGTACATCCCTGGCATGACGAGCGATCGCGCCTGGGATTTGACCAACCAGATCCACTTTGAGGGACAGGCGATCGTTTGGGTGGGGCCACAAGAGCAGGCCGAACTCTACCATCAGCAGTTAAGTCGAGCTGGATTGACTATGGCACCCCTAGAAGCTTCCTAATCTTTATTACCTCTCCCCTATGGGCACTCCCTCTAAAGGCCGAATCGTCTGGAACCACTCCACCCACCTTCCCGGACTGATTCCGATCCTGGAGCGGCTAACCTATTGTGAGGGGATTAGCACCATTACGCCTGCTGTAATTGGCAACACAAAGTCGAACATCCCCCTGCTCAAGATCAAAATCTCTGTGCCGATTCGGGGTGGCTTTAAGCTGATTGCCCGCAAAGGCAAGACTTTTCAAGAGGTATTTATTTTGACTAGCCTGGGGCAAGAAGATTTGGCAGCGGCGATCGCCCAAGCCCTGCGATAGCCATTTTTTAGGGGCGCTTGCTCTGGCAGGGATTGAAGCAGAGCGTTCCGCCAGCCCGAAATGAGAGTAGCTGCGGCTACAGGTAGTTGAGCGGATCGACAGGTTCGCCGCTGACGCGCACCTCAAAATGCAGATGAGGGCCAGTCGAGAGTCCGCTAGAGCCAACGGCTGCGATCGTCTGGCCGCGCTGCACCGCCTGACCTTCCGACACATACATTTCGCTGGTGTGCGCATACAAGGTCGTGATGTTTTTGCCATGATCAATAATGATTGCTTGACCATAGCCGCCATACCATCCGGCAAAAATCACCATCCCCGCATCTGCGGCATGAATTGGGCTGCCATAATCAACGCCAAAATCAATTCCGGCATGAAAACGGCTATAGCCCAAGATAGGGTGCATCCGATTGCCAAAGGTGCTCGTAATTTCGCCATCGCTGGGGAAGGCTATCTTGCCTGTGCCGCGCAGCATGTATTTGTTGCGAGACTGGACAACGATGCGCTGCTGAATTAAAGCCGTCAAGCTAGCAGAGTCTCGAACGAGCTGATCTTCAGCCGCTTCTAGCGCCTTGCTATCTTGTCGTAGATGGGTGATCAAGCCCTGCTGATAGCGGGCTGCTTCCTGTGCCTGAGCTTTTTGCGCCAGTAGCTCCTGCGTCAGGATAGCAATGTCATTTTTCTGCGTTTCAATCTTGCGGCGGCGCTGGTTCAAATCATTGGCTTCGGCTTTTAGGTCTGCTAGGATTTGGCGATCGTGCCCATAGACCAAGCGCAACTGCTGACGGCGATCGAGAAATTCATTGAGGTTTTGGCTTTGCAGCAGCACCGCCCAGCCCTGACTGCTTTGCTGCCGCTGCAAAAATCGCAGCCGCGCCACAGTGGAGTTCTGCTTACCCATGTAGCTTTTCTCAGCTTTTGCCAGTTCAGCTTCCAGCGTTTTCAGGGTGCGGTTGGCATCAGCAATCTGCTTTTCGTTGGCGGCAATCTGCTGGCTGGTCGCTTTAATATCTTTTTGTAAGCCGCCTAGCTTTTTTTGCGCTGCCTGCTCTTGCTGCTGCAACTGCTTTTGCTTTTGGTTAAGGTTCGATCGCTCTTGCTCAATTTTCTGCTGCTGCTGCCGGAGTTGCTCAACCGGGTCTGAGGCTTGCGCCAAGGTGAGCGTAGGGATCTGGGGGAAGGCGATCGTGGGCAATGCCAGCATCAGGCTCAGCGCGCCTACGGCCAAAGCGCCCCTAGCTAGCGCCGTAGCCTCCCGCAAGGTTTTTTTGAGCCAGCCTAACCCGTTCGCCCGCATCCTGCCCTCTCTAACTTGGGTGCTAAATTTTGGTGCTAAAGATAAATGTATCCTCGATCGATCCATGCCCTAACTTTTGGCACTGAGGGCAATTATGCCAAAGGTTAGAAGAATCAGCCCAGAAATTCTGTTGAGTGCTCTCAAACTCTGAGGTGTAATTTTACGCCGCAGCAGGTTGGCACCGCTACTGAGCAACAGCCACCACAGCGCCGAGCCGCAAAACACGCCTGCTACCAAAACGGAAGCTGTGAGGTAGTTGCTACCCATCTGTGCCAGCCCTAAACCGACAAATACAGCCGCAAACGAAAGAATGGTTGCGGGATTGGTCAAGGTGAGTAAGACCGTAGAAGCATACATCGATAAATAGGCCATAGACACATGAGTCCTAGATAAATGGGCAGGCTGGTCGTCTACTGCCGCTGCTTCGGCAGGCTGGCTCATAAAAGTTTTGATCCCCAAATAGCACAGAAATATGCCGCCCACCAACTTGAGCCAAAACGCTTGATCGATCAGTAGCTCTGAAATAGCAGTGAGGCCAAATCCGGCAATACAGCCATAGAGAGCATCTGCTGTGGCTGCCCCCAGACCCGTGAGCAACCCCGCCCATCGGCCCAGGGTCAGCGTCCGCCGAATCGCCAAAATACCAATGGGGCCGACCGGAGCGGCGATCGAGAAACCAATCAACAATCCGCGTAGAAAGAAAGCAAGATCCATCGTTTACTCCTGCTGAGTCAAGGGTTCAATCGGCAGCACAGGCGTTTCTTTAACCGTCGATAGGGCGATCGTGGTGCGGGTTTTTTGGATTCCGGGCAGCTCTTTTAACTCTTCGCTAATCAGCCGCTCTAGCGCCTGCGTGGTCTGGCAGCGCACCTTCAGCAGGTAGTCATCGTCTCCGGTGACGTGATGGCATTCCTGAATTTCGGGTAAGTCCACCACCTTTTGCAAAAAGGCAGAACGGTGGCGCGGATGCTCTAGGGTCACGGCAATGAAGGCCGTCAGGTGACAGCCGATCGCCGCCGGATCGACCAGGGCAGCAAAGCCTGTGATCACCTGTCGCTCTTGCAGCCGTCGCACGCGATCGCCTGCGGCAGGGGTAGAAAGCTCTAACTTCCCGGCCAACTCCGACCAGGTCATCCGCCCCTCAGCCATGAGATGCCGCAGAACTTTAAAGTCTATTTCATCCAGGCTCATAGTCTTATTTTTTTAAGTTATTACATTTTAAACCTAAAAATAAAAGGCCTGGCAAGGCATTTCTTAAATTAATTATGTTTTAATGGTCGATCGTTGCCTTTTATATCGCTGGACTCCCTCAGCGGCTAAACCAGGGATCTTTTTGGGACGATGGCTATAGCTCTAGGGATAGTGAGGGCGATCGCGCCCTTTTTAATCAGTGGGCTATCCTAAATGGAGAATTCTCTTTGGCTGCGCTTTCAATGAGTCTATTGCCCGATGCCCGTCAATTTGCCCCTGCCACTCAGCGAAACCAAGAACCCATTCTGGCGGTTTTGCGGGAAGTGCTGCCGCCTACGGGCACCGTTTTAGAGATATCCAGCGGCACAGGAGAACATGCCGTCTTTTTTGCGCCGCAGCTCCAGCCTCGCCAATGGCTGCCTTCCGATCCCAGCCCTGAGGCAAGAGCCAGTATTGCTGCATGGCAAGCCGATCGCCCCACAGATAATCTGCATCCGCCGATCGCCCTAGATGTGCGAGATCCCATCTGGCCTGTCGAGCAAGAATCGCTGCCGTCCTCTAGCCTGGATCTGCAGCGCTATCCGATCGCAGCGATCGTCAATATCAACATGATCCATATCGCGCCTTGGGCAGCTTGTCTGGGTCTGATGGCCGGAGCCAGCCGCATTTTGCCCCCTGGCGGAATTTTGTATCTCTATGGCCCCTTTAAGCAATCGGGGCAGCACACCGCCGCCAGCAACGCAGCCTTTGATGCCAGCCTGAAGCAGCGCCATCCCGAATGGGGGGTGCGCGATCTGGAAGAGGTGATGGCGATCGCCCAGTCGCAGAGTCTTGCGTGGGTCAAAACTTACCCGATGCCCGCCAATAATCTATCTGTGGTCTTTCAAAAGCAGTGATGCAAAAGCAGTGATCTAGCGCCACAGCTTAATCGTGGTGTCGCTACTGCTGCTGACCAGGGCTTGCGTCGCGGGTTGCACCGTTACCGATAAGATCCCGCTGGCATGGGCGGGAATATTTTGCAGAGATTGCCCCGTTTGGGTGTCCCAAATCTTGAGGGTTTTATCAGAGCTGGCGCTGGCCAGCATGCGATCGTTAATGAACGCGACAGAATCAACGCGATCGCTATGTCCCTCAAAGGTTTGCAGCAGTTGCCCGGTGGCGGCATCCCACGACTTCACAAAGCCATCCCAGCCTGCACTCGCTAGCTGTTTGCCATCGGGGCTAAAGGCAACGGCTCTGACGGTATCCCGATGTCCGCCCGGTTCTCCCAACGTCCGGATTAGCTCTCCGGTTGCCACATCCCACATGCGGATCGTTTTGTCGGCGCTGCCGCTGGCGATCGTCTCTCCGTCAGGGCTAAGCGCTACGGCATAGACTACTGCTGTATGCTCGGCCAGCACCCGGCTACCTTCGGTGCGCAAATCCCAAACTCTGACGGTAGTATCTTCGCTGCCGCTAATCAAAGTCTGTCCATCTTGGCTCAAGGCCACCGACCAAACAGGGCCAGTATGCCCTTCTAGCGTATGCAGTAATCGTCCTGTGGGCACATCCCAAACTTTGATGGTGTTATCGCTACTGCCACTCGCGAGAATTTGACCATTTTGGCTCAGGCTGAGCGATCGAACAGCGGCAAGGTGTCCATCTAAGGTGCGCTGTACCTTCCCCGTTTTGACATCCCAGATTTGAATTGGGTAGAACTGACCTGCGGCATCTTGAGCTTCGCCGCCGCTCATCAGGGTTTGGCCATCAGGACTCAGAACCGCTGACCATACCGCCAGCGAGTTGCCCGCCAGGGTTTCGGCTAAGGCTAGAGGGCGGATAGGGCTGAGCTGCGCGCTAGAGGTTTCAGGCGTTAGGGAAGCAGACTGCAAAACGCGAGGAATAGCGTAAAAGCCGATCGCCAGCGCTAGCAAAAGACCACCCCCCACCAGCAAGCGGGGAAACTTGCGGGACGGCTGTGCCTCTGCGCTCGGAGAGCTGACAGGACTAGCGGCAGGGCTAGGGGCAGGACTGGCGGCGGCAGGATTCGCTAGGAGGGGTCGAGCAACCGTAGACAAATCAGCAGCCCGATCAGCAGCCCGATCGCCCTGAGCCACAGGTGGCGGTAGGGGAGTAGGAGCCAGCAACAGAGGATTAATCGGCGTTTCATTGGCGGCTTGCAGCGCTTCACTTAAGGCTGCGACAGAGGCAAAGCGATCGCCCGGAGATTTTTCGAGGCAGCGCATTACAATGGCCTCTAGCTCTGGGGAAATATGTCCACAGTCCAGTTGCGATCGCAAAGGCTTTACAGGCTGGGTGGCATGAGCGGTGAGCCAGGTATCGTTGCTAACGCGCTGGGTGCGGAAGTCAAAGCCAAACGGATCGATCCCGGCTAACATCTCGTAAAGGATGACGCCCAAACTGTAAATATCAGAGCGCTCATCTACCTCTCCCCGAAAGTCAAATTGCTCTGGCGAAGCATAGTGGCAGGTGCCCAAAAAAACGCTGGTGGCACTGGTAAACTCAGCCTGGAGAGAATGAATCTTGGCAATGCCAAAGTCAATTACTTTGACGAATTCGCCCAAGGCAGAAGGCACTAAAAAGATATTGGCAGGTTTCAAGTCTCGGTGGATAACCTTGATGCGCTCACTAGAGGCCACCTCGCCGCTCCAGAGCACGACCCCTTCATGCGCCAACTGCAATCCTGCACAAATCTGAGTCATGATGTTGCAAGTTCGAGCCACAGACAGGCGCGGCTGATTATACAGCAATTGATCGAGGGGCTGCCCTTGCAGATACTCCATCACATAGAAGGGATAGCCTTCAGGCGTTACCCCATAATCGCTGACTTGGACAATGTGCGGACTCTTCAAGGCGGCACAGATGGCGCATTCCCGCTCAAATCGCCGTTTAAAGTCCAGATCTTCAGCCAGCGCTAGAGACTCTCGCAAAAGCTTGACGGCAACGGGTTTACCCAGACGGGTATCAGTTGCCAAAAATACTTCTCCCATGCCTCCACCGCCCAGACGATCGTCAATACGATAGCGGTTGCGATCGCCCACTAAACGACCGCTCCAGGGATTAGGCTGACCTGTTGAAGAATTAGGCTGACTCAAGGCTATCACCATGGGAAGCTCTCAGACATTTACAATACAGCCAACACAAAACAAGAGAGACAATCCAAATTAAAAATTAAGCTTGATGAAACGGGCGTCGCTGAATTGCAGGATAAATCTGTAATGGCTCACGGCTGCAATTTCCAAACGGCAACTGTTCCATCTCGACCGCCGCTGACCAGAGTCTTGCCATCGGGGCTAAACGTGACCGATAAAATCCAGTCCAGATGTCCCTTAAGACTCGCAAGCAGGGTTTGACTCTCTAAGTCCCAAATCTTGATGGTATTGTCAATGCCGCCGCTGGCGATCGTTTTGCCATCGGGGCTAAAGGCCACAGAGACAACATTATTTACATGTCCGGTAAAGGTGTTCAGCTCCTCGCCTGTTTGGACATCCCACAGCTTGACTGTCCCGTCCCAGCTGCCACTCGCCAGTCGTTCGCCCTTGGCATCAAAGACCAGCGCCCTGACGGTATCTGTATGTCCTGGCAAATTACGCAGCATTTTTCCGGTTTGCCAGTCCCAAATCTTGATGGTGGTATCTTTGCTGCCGCTAGCGAGGGTCTTGCCATCGGGGCTAAACACGACCGGGAAGAGACGGTCTTTATGGCCTGAAATGGTGCGCAATAGCTGGCCGCTGTTTAAATCCCACAGTCGAATGGTGCTATCGCCGCCGCCGCTGGCCAGAACTTGTCCATCAGGATGAAAGGACATTGACCACAGCACGCCTGCATGTCCGACCAGCGTTTGCAGCAGTGCCCCAGTTTGCACATCCCATAGCTTAATGGTTTTATCGGCACTGCCCGTTGCCAAAGTTTTGCCATCGGGACTCATGGCGATCGCATGAATAATCTCTGTATGGCCTTTAAGCACATGCTGGATTTCTCCAGTACGGAGGTCGCGAACTTCAACAGCATTACCGCTGACGCTGGCTAAGGTGTTGCCATCGGGAGTCAGCACCACCCACCAGGCAGCACCCAAGCGCCCCATAAACGTTTGCACCTTGACCTGCTCCCAGGCGGCTCCGGCCTTGCAGTTGGGTAGCGAAAGCTGAGCCTGCATCGGCTGTTTAGAGCCAGGCAAGGTTTCAAGAGGGCGATCGCAAGCTTCTTTGTTTCCGGCAGTTTCGGTTGCAGGATTAAAGCTATTCAGCAGATTGGGATTGACCAGCCCTGTCAGGCCGCTTAAGGCAAACCCAGCGCCCAGAATCGCCAGCGCTATTCCGGCATAGCCAAAGACAGATAGCTGCTTGAGCGAAATAGTGGTGGTGTCATTTTGCGAAACAGGCTGGGGCGCGTTGGTTTGAGAATCGGGGGAAGGGGGTTGAGGGTTCATTGGCGTAGCGGGGACAGGAATCCGCGTAGGAGGAACTTCAGGAGCGATATTTAATTGGGGGGTCGGGAGTTCTGCCTTGTCATTTCCGGGTCGGGATGCGCCCATAAGCGCAGTCGCAGCGGCAATGCCCGTCAGGGGACTGCCACTCCCGGCCTTGACTGTCTCAGAACTATCAGGACTATTAGAACTATCAGGATTAGAAGTACCAGAGCTTTCTGGAATGAGTCCGAGGACTAATTCGCCCACCCCTTCCACGATGCGCTTGGGCGTTTGAGGCGGATATTCGGGGTGGAGGGGGCTTTCTTTACGCAGTTTTTTCTCTTCATTGAGCACCCGTAACTGCTGGTTTTTTTGACTCAGGTACTCTACGGTCTGGCGGTAGACATATCGGTAGAGCGCATCGGCTTCAATTACCCCTTGGGCATCGGCAGCTTCGCCGCGCAAGCCTTGAATCAGATAGTAGGTAAACACACCATGTCCTAGCTCAGGAAATTCCCAAGATCGCTGCCCTTCGCCACAAGACAGCAGGGCATAAAAGCCTCGGCTCTGAGCCGCACGGGTGCGCAAAACCTTGACCATCTGCACAGTCGGTTCAAACGAGCCGATCGCCGTTGGTTCATCCATGCCTCTGGCTCCCCGCAAAACCAGACTGCCGCTGTGGCAGGCATCGAGCCATAGCAGCTGATGACGAGCCGCACAGCCTTCTAGAAGCTGTAATAGCTCTTGCATCTTTAAGCCTGTGGTCAAGAGCGAGTCATTTTGCGTGTCGCTCAGACACAATACGGCCTGCTGGGTGGTTTGCTCAATAACGCCATGCCCAGAGAAATAGAACAATACAGTGTCTTGCGGTTGAGCGGCTGAAGTAATGCGTTTCAGGCTGTTGTAGACGGACTCAAAGGTGGGGAAAGCGGCAAAATCGTGATGAACAATGACCTGCTTACGGGGAAATTCTCTTGTCGCTTCGTTCAGCGCTGCTCCTAATTCCTGGC
The DNA here is from genome assembly GCA_016208305.1 of Oscillatoriophycideae cyanobacterium NC_groundwater_1537_Pr4_S-0.65um_50_18. Taxonomy (GTDB): domain Bacteria; phylum Cyanobacteriota; class Cyanobacteriia; order Elainellales; family Elainellaceae; genus Drouetiella. The sequence goes on from JACQYI010000009.1 coordinate 656,963, forward strand.
AGTCGATCGCGGAGTAGTCTAACGCTGGAAATTGCTCATCCTGATATTGATTGACGCCCACGAGAAGAATCCACATCTTCGCTTTTCCGGTCGCCAGGATTTGAGTGGAGTCGCTGGTTTTAAGGCTCAGAGGACACATAGGAGAGAACCTCAGGGGTAGGGAATGAATGACGATCGAGAAGGACTACCGTATGCTGGTTTCAATCTTTAGCAATCAATACGCTTTAACTATCAATACGCTTTAACTATCCATGCGCTTTAACAAGCGGACTTTAACTACCAATGTGCCTTAACAATACTGTGTAACATCTTCACCGCATTGATCCGCTAAGAAAGATAAACATTTGAACCGTAAACCTGCGATCTGGTCGTATAGGGGATTCAACTTGCAGAGCGGCGGAATGCGAAGACGATAGCCCAGACAACTAATCGTTCGTTCGAAGGGGCAATGGGCTGGAATTGTTTGACAGATCAAGCGAGCGAGCCGAGGGTTATGAATTTCGATCGCATCCAGCGCTTGACGAATGGGATTCCATAGATTGAATTGCTCTAGCATCATTAGCCTTCCTAATTTAAAAAAGTTTGGGTTAAACAGGCAGCAAGAAAGACTTCTCCCCTAGCCCTCTTGATCATTCAAGAGAGAAGTCACAAATGGGGGTGGAGAGAAGTCAAGTTGGCAATCTACGAACGGTTTGATTCTCGACTGAGAGAACTCAGATAAGAGAAGTCAGGAAACTTAGACTACTGCAAAGTTGTTGGCAGAGAAGGTGTTCAAGGCAGTGATGCCGTTTTGGCCTGTTTGGTTGGTCAAGTTAGCCAGAACGCTGATGCCGCCACCATCACCCAGATCCTGAGAATGAACCAGTCGGCTAAAGCCCAGGTTGACGTTGAAGTAGACGAATACGCCTTCATCAGCCTGGATGTTGTTGTTGTTCTGAATCGCTTTTGCAGCAGCAGCAGCATTGGCAAAAGGATCGGTCAGGACAATAATGTTGCCATTGCCTGCAATCTGAGCAGAGTTGCCTTTTTGGAAGGCGGCATTGACCAGTCCGAGGTCGCTGCCAATCAAGGTGAACTGATCATCTGCGATCGAGAAGTCGGAGATAGCATCAGGGGGCAAGTTTGAAACATTGATCAGGTTAGCTGCCGGAGCAAACGCCGCGCCTCTAAAGGAATCAGCGTTATAAACAAAGCGATCTTTGCCGAGTCCGCCCGTGAGCAAATCTGCACCTTCGCCTCCAACCAGAATGTCGTCGCCTAGCCCGCCGTTGACCGTATCAAGACCTACGCCGCCTAGCAGCACATCATTGCCTGCTTGACCGAAGATAGAATCATCGCCTAGATCACCAAGCACGACATCATTGCCTGCTTCAGCCAAGATGAAATCGTTGCCAGCGCCTGCAAAGACCAAATCGGCACCGCCACCTGTAATTAAGATGTCATCGCCCTTGCCCGCAAACACGGTGTCATCTTTATCAGAGCCTTGAAAGATATCTACCCTTTTGCTTCCTCTCCAGTCGGGTGTGTCAGGTTTGTTGTTATCGAGAGCGTCGATCGCTTGGTTCTTTACCCAAGTTCCGACTTTTTGATTTTTTAGGTCATCGCTTTGTTCAGATTGTTGAGCAGCTCTAGTTAGTCTAGCCATGATGATTAATTCCTGTCGTTTTGTTGAATGTTGAGGTGATTAATAGGTGGAACTGTTTTTATCACGAACCTCTCACGGTGTGAACAAATTCTTCAGTTCCTTCTTTCCCTTAAGACGATCGCTTTTTACTCGTTATGCAGTCGGTTGTCGAACAAATTTTGAGAACTGAGCGATCGCTTGGGGTGGGTCGTTGCTTGACCACAAAAACTAGATTAAATGGCATGTCTCGACTTGCCAGCCTGAAAAAGTCAGAAAAAGTCAGGAGGTTTTCAATTTCAAGACTGAGGCTTGTCAAGGAGGGGATCAAGCCGACCCCTTTTCAAACATCCTCTAAAGCTGCGGTCACACATCCTATCAACTCGTGATATGGTGCTCTAAACGTTACACCGTTGAGCCATGCGTCCTCGCCAAGAAATCGTTGAGATCTTTTCAACGTTTCTACAATTTGATGCAGATCGCGTTCAGGGTTGGCTGACTGACCCCAAGCTGCGTCGTAGCTTGGAGCGTTGTTTGACTCAATTACCTGAAACAGAACGTTCAGACACTTTTTTAGTCATCTACTGGCACAAGGCTTGGCAGATGCAAACCAGTCCACTGGCACAGAGCCATCTTGCCGCCTATCTGCAAGAGGTTTGCTACTGGGCAGCGCAAAAAACGAGCCGCTATTTTGAAAACGCTCAGTTTCAGATGTCTGACTGCTTTCAGGTGGCGATCGCAGCTCTCGACAAGGTGTTAAAAGGCTTTGATGCCAAGCGCAGCATTTCGTTAAAGGGTTACGCCAGCCTCAAGTTTGGCAGCGTGATTAAAGATATCTTGCGCCAGCGGCAAATTGCCGACATTTGCACGCCCTGGGCTTTGCTGCACAAGCTCAGCAAAAAGAGGCTGATCGAGTCATTGCAAAGTGCAGGCATCTCGCCGGAGATGATTCAGCGCTATGTTCTCGCCTGGACATGTTTCAATGCCATCCATGCCCCAACAGAAGTGCCCAACCGCACAGCAACCAGCCGCAAGCTGATCAAGCCTAGCCCAGAAACCTGGACAGCGATCGCCACGCTTTATAACCAGCAGCGCCAGACGCAACTGCCTGCCCCAACGCCCGCCATCTCTGCCGAAACGATCGAGAAGTGGATCACCGCTTGTGCCACCGCAGGCCGTCAATATCTCTACCCCACCTGGACTTCGATTAACGCTCCCAAACCCGGTCAAGAAGAAGGGGAGTTGCTAGATAACTTACCTCAACCGGACGCAGCACCCGCCCTGGCCGAAATGATTGCGGCAGAGGAAAGGACGCAGCTTGACCAGATTAATGCTGTGCTGCTGGAGGCGATCGCCCAACTGGAACCCGACCTTCAGCAGCTCTTGCACCTCTATTACCGAGAAGAGTTCACGCAGCAGCAGGTTGCCCAAGCGCTACAGGTGCAGCAATATACGATCTCGCGCCAGTTGACCAAAATTAAGCGATCGCTCCAGCGCCGTTTGGTCGAGTGGAGCCAAGAGACTCTGCATATCACTCCCAACCTAGACGTTATTGAATCTATCAGCGGAGTGCTGGAAGAGTGGCTCAAAGTCCATTACGGTCGAGCCTAACAACACCTGACTTTTTAGGACTTTTTCAGGCTGGCAAAGCCGGAAAATCCGTTTATTTTGTTTTTGTTGGCAAAAAGATATTTGAGGGAAGTTTTTATGTTTGCAAAAGTTCCAGAAAAGTATATGCATTTGACCCGATGGGGGTTAGTCATTGGCTGGCTCATCTTGATCGTGTCTATGTTTTATGATCCGATCTCAGCCCAACTCACCGAATCCAAACAGCTCTTTGCAGCTTCCACCCCAACAGGTTGCTATCAGTTTCAAGGGGAGTGTCGTCCGCTAACGGCTTATCCCTTAGGGGCAAGAATTTTTTGGGGCATGGTGCTGCCTCTATCGATCATTACTCTTCTGGTTTTTGGGCATGAAGCTTGGCGGCGAATTTGTCCGCTCTCTTTTCTGTCACAAATTCCTCGATCTCTGGGATGGCAGGGCAAACGCACAATCGACGAAAATTCCTGGCTAGGACGCAATGCCCTGTATCTTCAGTTTTCTCTCTTATTTGCTGGGCTAAACCTGCGGCTGCTGCTGGTCAATTCCGATCGCTTTTTATTGGGAATATTCTTAATCTTTACCATTCTCACAGCTATCACCGTTGGGTTCCTCTACGACGGTAAAACTTGGTGTAACTACTTCTGCCCGATGGCACCTGTGCAAATGATTTACAGCGAACCCAGCGGGCTGCTGGGCAGCGAAGCGCACCGCACACCCCCCAAGACCATCACCCAGTCGATGTGTCGCACTGTCGATAAAAGCGGTCAAGAAAAAAGCGCTTGTGTGGCTTGTAAGGTGGGCTGTATCGATATCGACGCAGAAGGGGCTTATTGGGAAGGCATTAAAAAACCAGACCGCAAGCTGCTTTACTATGCCTATGTTGGCCTGGTGATCGGATTTTACTCTTATTTTTGGCTGTACTCTGGAAGCTGGAGTTTTCTATCAGCCGGGGTTTGGAATGAAACAAACCAGATGGCGACTCTGCTTCAGCCGGGGTTCTTTATCGCAGGTCAGGCGATCGCTGTTCCCAAACTAATCGCTGTTCCGCTCACGATGACGGTCACAGCAGGCGTCACCTATGCGATCGGTTTATGGGCAGAATGGTACTACAAACGCCATAACAAACGGCAAAGACATCCGCTCAGCTCAGAGCAAGTACAAAGCCGGATGTTTGCCATCACTACATTTATTGCGTTTAATCTGCTGTTTTTTATGGGAGTTCGACCCACGCTGGGCTACTTCCCGGTTGCTATCCAGCACCTCTTGAGTTGGGCGGCGATCGTTATCAGCAGTTTGTGGGTGGTCAAATCCTGGAACCGCAGTATGCAGCGCTATAACCGGGAGCGCGATGCCAATCTTCTCCGCCGACAGCTCAGCAAACTCAATATTGACCTTTCGCAATTTCTCGAAGGCCGTTCGATGGAGCAGCTCAAACCCGATGAGCTATATGCACTAGCCAAAGTGCTGCCGGGTTTTAGCAATAACTACCGTCTGCAAGTCTATCAAGGCACCTTAAAAGAAGCCTTAGAACAGGGCAGCGTCACACCAGCCAGAAGTCTAAAAGTCTTTCACACCCTGCGCCAAAAGCTGGAGATTTCTGAAGAACTGCATTGGTCAATCCTAGACAAGCTCCAGGCAGAAGAACCCAACCTGTTTCACCTTTCTCGCTGGCAAACCCAAGATTCTGATACCACGGTTGTAAGACCTTCTTCTGAACGTCGAGCAACCGCCGAAGAGACGCTCTATCGCCCCGCCGATCGCCCCCCCAATCGCCCTATCGATCGCCGCCCCGAAGCTCCACCCACTCAAAAAAATCCGGATGCCCAACCCGATCGCAACCCTAGCTTCCATGATCTTGATCCGACGGTGGTCAAACCGAATCCTCAAGATGTTCCGCCTTCTGACTCTCGTCCAGACTAGCGTTCTGCTCGTCAAACCATCCGGTCGTCAAACCATCTGGCATCGCTGAACATGGTTTGACGACCAACCCTAGCCTCGCTCGCAACCTTCTGCATTAGACTCCTGCATAAAGGCTCAATACCCATCGTTAAGTAATAAGTAAGGCGTTGAACCCCAACGCATTTTCTCAAAAACAAGTCGATCGCCTGTTTCGCATCTACCCATGCTTTTCCCAGACCCCATCATTCCCCTTTTCTAATTACTGACTTAGGAGACCGAAAATGCTCAAGCTCAAAGTATTCAACTCTCAGACTGGCGAATTTCAAGAAGCGGCTCTATCGCCAGACTCGACCCCTCAGGGGGAATGCTTGGTAGGACGAGCCTCCAACTGTGATTTGGCACTAGAGAGTCCGGATGTGAGCCGGGTGCATGGCCGGATTAAGGCGCAAAAGGGAGAGTATTTTTACACCGATCTGGGCAGCGCCAATGGGTCGCATATCAATAACGAACAGGCGCAAGCGCACCAAGGCTATGTCCTCAAGGTGAATGACCTGCTTCGGATTGCCGACTTTGTGCTGTTGGTAGAAGCGATCGAACCGGGTGTAGCCAGTGGAGAAGATTCGATTTGGAAAAAGTTGGGAGGCGATCGCTATTGGACAAAGGGTGACTTAACCGTTCGCTGTGTCCGCATCACCGACGAAACTGCTGATGTCAAAACCTTTACCTTTGTGGCAGAGCCGCTGGTTTTGTTTGACTACAAGCCCGGTCAATTTGCCACCCTAGAGCTAGAAATCAATGGAGAACAGGTGCTGCGCTCCTACTCTATTTCATCGACGCCCTCTCGTCCCCACACGCTAGAAATTACGGTGAAGCGCGTCCCTGCCCCAGCAGGAGTCTTGCAGGCTGGGCTGGTGTCTAACTGGCTGCATGACAATCTCAAAGTGGGCAGCCAAATTAAGTTGAGCGGCCCCCTAGGAAAATTTACCTGCCAGCCTGACCCCGCCCCAAAACTCCTGTTTATTTCAGCAGGCAGCGGCATTACGCCCGTCATGTCAATGTCGCGCTGGATTGCCGATACAGCGCAGCAATCTGATATTGTGTTTTTCCACTGCGCTCGCACCCCCCGCGATGTCGTCTTTCGGCAAGAGTTGGAAATGATGGCGGCACGCCTACCCAATTTTCGGCTAGCGCTGAGCACCACTCGCCCAGAGCCAGGTCAGCCCTGGTTTGGGTTTACAGGCAGAATCACGGCTTCTCTGCTACAAATGGCGGCCTCAGACTATCAGGAACGCACGGTCTATGTTTGCGGCCCCAATGGGTTTATGCAAGAAGTGAAAGCGCTGTTAGAAGGCTTGGGTTTCCCCATGCAGAACTATCACGAAGAGAGCTTCGGCGCACCGAAGAAGGTCAAAGCTGCGAAAGCTGATGCTGCTAGTCCGGTAGCCAGTCCGGTAGCCAGTCCGGTAGCCGGAGGAGCAGCGATCGCCACTCACCGCCCCGCTGCTCCTCCGGTCAGCGCTCCCGCACCCGCCGCAGGAGCCGCCGCTCAGCCCCTCGTGGTGTTTTCTCAGTCGGGCAAACAGGTGTCCTCCGATGGCTCAGAATCTGTTTTAGAACTGGCTGAGCAGGAAGGCATTAAAATTCGCAGCAACTGCCGTCAGGGGGTTTGTGGCGCTTGCAAAAAGCGTAAGCTAGAAGGCGAAATCAAGTATGAATCAGAGCCGGATGCTCTGGAGCAAAGCGAGCAAGACGCAGGCTTTATTCTCTGTTGTGTTGCGGCTCCGGTGGGTCGGGTGGTCATCGAAGCCTAATGTGAAGCCTAATTGAAGCCTAAAAGCCAGATCAACCGCAAAACGGACTGATGTGAGTCTGGGCACAGGCTCTACACCCTTAAACCCTTTACCCCCGACAGCCACTATGACCCGATCGCCCCTTTTCATCGAAACTGAACCGACGCAGATTCTCTTAGAAATTTCGCCGGAAGAACAAGCTCAACTCTCGCAGCAGCGATACTCTGGGTCAAGCCGCCGCTGGAATGCCTACCTCAACCAAATATGCCTGAACACCGTTCTAGCATGGCTGCGCCAAGACTATCCCCAGGCAAAAGCCTGGACGCAAGCCACCCAACACCCCAGCTTTTGGGAAGTGGTGGAGGGTAGCGCCATTACCCTAACGGGAGCCGCTAATGCGCTGCATGCCATTCGCCTGGTTCTGATTCCCAGTGCTGCGATCGACCATAGCGAACTGCGGGTGCCGCAAGAATGGGTCGATCTGCCCAGTTGGGCTGGCGATTATTATCTAGCCGCAGAGGTCGAACCCGACGAAGGCTGGGTGAGGATTTGGGGCTTCACGACTCATGCACGACTTAAGGCAAGAGGAACCTATGATGCGGGCGATCGCACCTATGCGCTGGATGCCCATGATCTAATTCAAGATCTCAATGTTTTGTGGGACGCTCAACAGCTTTGTCCCGAAGATCCAACGCGATCGACACTTCAGCCGCTCCCTGATCTGTCAGTACCGCAAGCAGAAAACCTGATGGCTCGCTTGGGCAACCCTCAAGTGCTACTGCCCAGATTAGAAGTTCCCTTCACCCTGTGGGGGGCGCTGCTAGAGCATCCCGCTTGGCGACAGCGCCTCTATCAGCATCGGTTGCAGATGCCAGAGCAATGGTCTGTGCTGCAATGGCTGACTGATGGGGTGTCAACGATCGCGCAACAGATGGGCTGGCAACAAGTTGCGTTGCAGCCTAACGCAGCCGGGGCGCGCAGCATAGAAGTCTCTCAGTCTCCTGCGTCCCTTTTGGTGCGCCCGTTGGTAATTGCAGCGCAGCCCTACGAATTGCGCATTATTCCCCAAGATGCCCCTCAATCGGGAATCTGGCGATTTGAATTATGTAAGCTGCCAACCGCCGCAGATCCGACTCCTGCCCTTCCCAGAGGCATGAAGCTAAGGCTGCTGACGGAAGACCTACAGCCCTTTGACAATAATGAAGCCACGGCAACCGCTGCTGTAGAACGACTTTATGTGGTGGTGGCTCTAGAGCCTGGGGAAGGTCTGGTGTGGGAAGTTGACCCAACGCCAGATGATTATGAGCAGGAGGTCTTGCGGTTTTGACTTGCAGGTTTAAAGAAGCGTTGGAGCGAGCGTCTAGAGATAGAGTACGATCGCTTTATCAAAGCTCAAGTGGACTCTGTGCTTCATGACCACCGCAATTTAAGACGTGAGTATAAATCATCGTCCTAGGCAAAGATAGCGTTGAACTCCACTAGGTGTCTTGCCGTGCTTATGAACCTTCAAGTGCCCGCATAGCGGGCATTTCATAGGCTGAGCAAGAGGGTAACTGTTCTTCTACTTTCTCAATAGAATATAGAGAGATGAGCAAACCTCCGTAGATCTGAGTTACTGGAGAGTGACGATCGCCCCTAAAAGAGGCATTCTTTTGTCATGAAGCAAATCTTTGCAGGCTACGTGTTGGAGGTAAACCGAATCGGTTGGTAGCGTTGTACCGGGAGAGCGATCGCTAAGATCAAGTTATATTTCACTGTTCCCCACCATCCACTCATTTCTGAGCAATTGTAATGACACGGTGACGAAGCAACCAGACCGAAGGTTTAACTGGTGTTTCCTTTTGCCGATTGTCTACTAAAACTCTGGCACCACTAGCTTCTAATTATTTCTCAATTATTTGGAAGATTGCAAATATTGACAGTTTTCCTGTCTAAGCTGTAGACAGCTAACTTGCCATCTTCTCTAAAATCAACGTTTGTTCCCTGAACCTGTATTATTTGATTACCTGATAGGTCATAAACGTTAACAATGTCTCGTCGTTTTTTTCCATTGGTCAGCGGTAAGGCTATAAATTGCCCATTTGGGCTGAGCTTAGGTATTGACCCTTCAACTTCAAGCAGCAACTTTCCAGAGGAGTCATATAGATAGAAAAAGTCGTTATCGTAATAACTCCCAATCGTTAGGATCCGTTGCCCATCAGGACTAAATCCTCCAGGTATTCCTTTAAGCTCTAGTGGTTCCTGGTCGAGTTGCCTGTAATAATTAGTTGTTATTGTTCTATTAAATACTTCTTGAGGAGTTGTGAATGATGCAAGAATACTCCTTTCTGTGGGACTATGAGCGCCAATCATGCCGTCTAAATTGTATATTCTTCCAGTTGCAAGCTCGTAATATTGACTTTTAGGGCTGTCTAATTTCACAACAAAGAAGTACTTTCTATCTGGACTAAACCTTCCTCCGTCACCAGAGAATCTCTTGCGTAAACGACCACCTTGGTCGTATAAATAAACTTCCCTTTTGATTGGAGAATATGTAGCCATGAAGTGGTTATCAGAACTAAATAAACGAAAATCTCCTTCTAATTGGAACAGGTATTTACCCGACTTGTCATAAACATGGCTTATTTCCTTTCCAATAAGCTGTGTAACCTCGCCCTTCTCGAACCTCCAATCCTGAGCTTCAGAGAGGGCGAATCGATCGCCATTAAGACTCCATCTGCGTTGATTCCAACTGCTTACAGTTCTGGGTAGCCTAGAAGAATACAGATCATGAGCAAACCCGCTATTGAGAATTGAGCCAGAGACAAGTGCTACGCCACCTGGCGATCGACTTTCGGATCGTTTCATTGGTATAGTAGTGCAGTTTTGAGACGTTTGAATTATTGCACTAATGCTACAGCTAGTGGTAAAAACTACGACGATACAAGGCAGGGCAAGGTGTATAACTGTTCTTAGATTCATTGGTATAAAGTGTGCTCCTTGAGCAGCTTCAGAGCATAATTTAGCAACAGTTGACCTTGGCAATTAATATTACGTCCATCAACTGTTAAAGCTCGAGGCAAATTTAACTTATATGAAAGTATCTGTTTTTTTTGCTGTCAGCAATCGTGAAAATACGTGATTTCAAATAATAGAGTTATATTTTGTGCTGTTCATTAATACTTCGATATATAGTAATATCCCCCATATACCACTCTGGGGAGGAAAAATCATTTTGTATACTGTGTGATTTTTGTATCATCTCACTAATTAACATAACCATCAGTCTCTAAAAACCTTGCATCAAAGGACTTTCAAAAATCCTGGCATCGTCCATTTCATGTCTAATAAGTATCATTTAATTGACAATTTATCGTTCACAGACCATTCGCAGCAAGTCAGGGGTGTCAAGGAAAGATTATGAATACTAAATTACCATCTAAATGATGATAAATAGATATGAAATGGATAATTCTATAACTGCTGAAAGCTATGTAGAATATGCTTTTAAGCTGCTATGACAAGCATACGTAAATGGTGCTCTTATAGATAATTTTTACAGCACAACTTGTTTTTCTTTTCTAGAGTGATATATGAGGGATATGGATCAGACAACTCAACCAACAATTGACACCACATCAAGCCTATCTGGTTATGTGTGAGTTTCTGCGCCGATATTACGAGCGGGGTCATTCCGATGAAATTGGTGGGCTGTTGGGTGGCTTACAACTCCTACCCAATGGTCAATCTGCCGATCCAGCTTATTACTCTTGTGACTGGGAGATGGCAGTCAGAGATATTTTGGCGGCTGAATCTACACCTACGGGATATCGTGAGGCAGATTTCAAGCTAATATCATGAGCCGAATTTCAAGTATTTGAAGTATGCTCTAGGCTCTGGCTCCCGTGGAAAGCTTTCAACCCAAATGCTGATTCCCAACGCAGAAAATGCAATTGTTGATATTCGCAAATTGCGTGATTACTGCCTCAGCCTAGAACATGATGATGGAAAGCATAAAGCTCGACTTTTTTCATCAATTCTTGGAATGACGGCTGACAATGCCGAAGAACTGGGTCAAATTCTACTTGAAGTCATCAAAACTCACGAGGCTCAATCGGGAAGGCAGGATGAGTTCGGGCAGCGCTACACTTTAGACTTTACGATTGAGTGGCAAAATAGAAGTGCAACCCTTCGGAGTGGCTGGATCATTGAGCATGGTTCGGAGACTCCCAAATTAACGACTTGCTACCCTCTATGATTAGTTAAGGTACAAAGATTAGTTAAGGTACAAAGCATGACAAACAACACAATCAAGTTGCTAGATGTTGTCGCCCTGACTGTTGACCTTCCTCAGTACAATCTGTGGCGCGGGCAGGTTGGAACGATTGTTGAGACACTGTCCGAAGGAGCTGCATTTGAAGTTGAATTTAGCGATCGTGACGGACGGCCATATGAGTCTATTGGGTTGCGCCCAGAGCAAATAATGGTGTTGCATTTTGTTCCAGCATCACCTGATTTGAAGCCCGAAATGGTCACAGCATAGCGCAGCACAACAGCGCCGTTGCTGGATCAAACCATTTGCCAAGTCATGTCTTGACCTGCCCGCAAGGGCACAAGTGCCGATTCCATCAATGGAACTTCATCAGGAACACGCCAGGTCGTTTTAGTTAACGTAATCTGTTCCGTATTGCGTGGAAGTTGATAAAAATCTGGCCCATAGAAGCTGGCGAACGCTTCCAGTTTATCAAGGGCGTCGACACTCTCAAACGCTTCTGTATACAACTCCATCGCATGCAAAGCCGAATAACAGCCCGCACAGCCACAGGAACTTTCCTTACTATTGCGAGGATGGGGAGCGCTATCGGTGCCTAGAAAAAACTTAGGATTACCGGAGGTTGCTGCTTGCAAAAGAGCCGATCGATGCTCCTCTCGTTTCAAAATTGGTAGGCAATAAAAATGAGGGCGAATGCCACCCTGAAATAGGCTATTGCGGTTAAATAACAAATGTTGAGGTGTGATCGTTGCAGCGATGTTGTTTGCAGATAGGACATACTGCACCGCATCTGAGGTGGTAATGTGTTCAAGAATCACGCGCAGCCTGGGAAATCGTTGTCTCAGAGGGATCAACTGTCGCTCGATAAAAACCTTCTCGCGATCGAACATATCAACACCATGATCGGTCACTTCGCCATGCAGGAGTAAAGGCAGGTCTACCTGCTGCATCACTTCAAAGACGCGATCGCACTTGCGAATGTCTGTCACCCCAAGATCTGAATTGGTCGTTGCTCCGGCTGGATAGTACTTGACCGCTTTGACAAACTGAGAAGCTTTCGCCGCGATAATTTCTTCGGGGCTGGTGTTATCGGTGAGGTAGAGCGTCATCAGTGGCTCAAACTGTTGACCCTCTGGAACTGCGGCAAGGATGCGATCGCGGTAGGCGGCAGCATCAGCGACCAGGCGTACTGGAGGCTTCAAATTGGGCATGATAATCGCGCGGGAAAACTGACGTACCGTATGGGGCAGAACCGCTTTCAATGCCGCGCCGTCGCGTAGATGGAGATGCCAGTCGTCAGGTCGGGTGATCGTGAGCTTTTGCATGCCTCAATTATAAATTGCAACCCAACTTTTGAATCTCGATGCCTCAGGCTTTTTGCTGTCACTTATCGCCGTATTTGTTCTTTTTCTAGGCATTAATAGCGAACGTTGATTATCTGAGTATATGTCTAGATATATGCGACGTGCAAAAGAAATCGAATCAGAATATGGAATGCGGTTGTTATCTTCTGGTATACAAGTTTTGAAAAACAAGAAGCTATTAATGTCCAATTCCGTGATTTTCCCGCTCTACTATGCCTTCTTTTTTGGGGCATGAATGATCATCTGGATTCTAAATATCTTTTGACTACTGGATATTTATAGGCAGGTTCAGTCTATCTTTACCAGTTCCAACCCGTAAGATTGCCTACAATTTGCGTCCTAACAGGCGTGGCTGCGTTGATTCAGGCATTGAGTTAGAAAAGCGCCATCAAATATTGAATGACAGATATTGATTTTTGTCATTCACCTTGTTATAGTGATGCCATCGCTATAGCGGAGAGAGAATGATGGTATTGCAGCAGCTTGGAATAAATGGCTCAACAGCATTGCCCTTGGGGCTGGGCTGTATGGGAATGTCTGACTTTTACGGGTTTGCCGATCGCACAGAAAGCATTGCAACGATTCACAGTGCGCTAGAGGCAGGCATTGCTCTGCTAGATACGGGTGACTTTTACGGCATGGGACACAACGAACTGCTATTGCAGGAAGCCCTGGCAGGGCGGCAGCGGCAGGAGGTGTTTATTGCCGTCAAATTTGGCGCTATGCGATCGCCCGATGGCAGCTTTATCGGGTTTGATGGTCGGCCTGCGGCTGTCAAAACCGCTCTGGCCTATACGCTAAAACGTCTAGGAACAGACTATATTGACCTCTATCAGCCCGCTCGCATTGACCCAACGGTGCCCATCGAAGACACGATCGGCGCGATCGCTGAAATGGTGCAGGCTGGATATGTGCGCCATATTGGGCTGTCAGAGGCAGGCACAGAGGCGATTCGGCGTGCCCATGCTGTTCATCCCATCACCTGGCTGCAAATCGAATATTCTCTGCTGAGCCGAGGCATTGAGGCTGAGATCTTGCCGACAGTTCGTGAGTTGGGCATTGCGGTCACGGCCTATGGTGTCCTGTCGCGCGGGTTGCTCAGCGGTCACTGGTCAAAGCAGCGCTCTGATCAGACCCAAGATTTTCGCGGTCATTTGCCCCGTTTCTCTGGAGAAAATCTCGATCGCAATTTGTCGCTAGTCGAAGCACTGCGCCAGATTGCCCAAGAACACGATGCAACAGTGGCACAAGTGGCGATCGCCTGGGTATTGTCCCGCGGAAATGATATTATGCCGCTGATTGGAGCAAGGCGACGCGATCGCCTAACAGAAGCCTTGGGTGCGCTAGATTTGCACTTGAGCGCGGATGACTTGGCTCAAATTGAGGTCGCCATTCCTGCAGATGCTGTAGCGGGCGATCGCTATGATCCAGGGCAGATGGCGCTATTGGACAGTGAAAGGAGCTAGATAAACCGATTGAGCGATTCAGCGTTGACACCAGAGCGGATTCTTGACGCAGCCGAAGAGGTTTTGCGGCGTTACGGCCCTGCAAAAACAACCGTCGTGGATGTGGCTCGCTTTTTAGAAGTGAGCCACGGCACGATTTATCGGCATTTTGCCAGCAAAGCGGCGCTGCGCGATGCCGTAGCCGAACGATGGCTGCATCGGGTGTCTTTGCCCTTGGCGGAGATTGCAGCAGAACAGGGGGCGGCAGCAGAACGACTGCACCGTTGGCTGCGGCAGCTCATGGTTTTAAAACGTCAAAAAGTGCTGGATGATCCAGAGTTGTTTGCCACCTACTCAGCGATCGCTGAAGAAGCCAGAGAGGTGGTGCAAGCCCATATCGGTGAACTGGTCACACAGCTGACTCAAATCATTGAGAGCGGTATTTCCACTCAAGCCTTTAAAGTTACGGATGCCCATCAGGCAGCAAAGGCTGTTTTCAGCGCCACCGCTCGATTTCACCATCCTGCCCATGCTCTAGAGTGGCGCGATCCCAATATCGACGCTGACTTTGCTCAAGTCTGGCAGTTGTTGCTGGTTGGACTGGTGGTAGGCGAGACTTTCAAACAATAACGGCTCAGGGTCTTTCTGCGATCGCAGCAGGTTGATCGCAGTAGGTGGCGCGAACAATGCGCCGCAGTTTAGGCAGTTGAGACGCAAACAGCATCGCGCCCACCATACAAATACCGCCGCTCAGCGCTACCTCGGCTGAAGCGCCCATAAGGCTAATGAGACTGCCCGTAAAAAGATTGCCCAAAGAGCCGACACCTAAAAAAGCCATCAGATAAAAGCTCATCACCCGTCCGCGCTTGTCATCTTCTACCAAAGTTTGAATCACCGTATTGCTAGAGGCCATTTGCAGGAGCGTTCCGAACCCAACCAAAACCAGCAGCAAGGTCGAGAGCCACAGAACTTTAGATTGGGAAAAGGCAATCATGCTGGCACCCATTAGAGCAGGGGCGATCGCAATCAGCCGTCCGAGTCCGGCAATACCTTGACGTTGGGTAAGGCCGATGGCGGCAATGAGTGCCCCCACCCCCAGAGCAGCCATGAGAATGCCAAGAACATGCGCGCCACCCCCCAGCATTTCAGCCGCAAAAACGGGCAAAACTACCGTAGGACTCAATCCCATGAAGCTGGTGAGCGCAACAAGCAGCAGAATTGACCGAATCGGAGGAGAGTCTAAGATGTAAACAAATCCTTCCTTGAGCGTTTGCCGCATGGGTAATTTGACTTTTGGCACTGCACTCGGCGGTTTCGGCTTGAGCCGCATGGCTAGCAAACTCGCTAAAACTGCCACATAGCTAAACCCGTCAATCAAAAAGCAAAAGCCTGCCCCCATCCCAGCAATGATCAATCCGCCGATCGCTGGCCCCAGTAGCTTTGCCCCATTCACCATTGAAGAATTGAGGGCGATCGCATTCACCAAATTGTCTTTGCGCCCGACAATTTCTGGAATAAAGGCTTGACGTGCCGGAGAGTCGATCGCATTGATCAAGCCCTGACATAGCGCCAGCACCAGGATTTGCCAAACCTGGATATGGCCTGTCAGTGTCAGAGCGGCAAGCGCCAAGGATTGCAGCATTGCCAAGCTTTGGGTAATTAGCAGCGTTCGGTGATGGTTCCAGCGATCGACCAAAACGCCTCCAAAGGGCACTAAGACTAAATTAGGGAGCTGGCTGACAAAACTAACGACGCCTAACAGGAGAGGCGATTGCGTCAGGTGATACACCAACCAGGCAGTCGCTAACTGCGTCATCCAGGTGCCTGTTAGGGAAAGTCCTTGCCCCATGAAGTACAGTCGGTAGTTTCTGGATTGGAAAGCTGGTAACATAAACTCTGTCAATTTCAGTCTGAAGATTTTGCCTTAATCCTTCATTATATTTAGGCCAACAACTGAGCCGATATTGGGCAGCGATTCAGACAATAGGCTGTTTCTGCTCCCCAAAGTTGAAAACGGGGCTTGACGGTGCCTTGCAACCGGACGAACGGCGATCGCCCTCTGCACCCAGAGCATCCAACTCTGTTAGCAACAAAGTTGCCAATACTCAGAAAAGGGTCAGCTTTTCATGCCTGGAGCAGATGAAAAGCTAACCCTTTTCTAAATAGAACCTGTGCGATCGATACCTCAATATTTCCTCAATTGCGAGATACGCAACGATGGCAATAGAGGATGTTTGAGAACGGGTAGATGCAATAAACCTAACAGAACTTTGCCTTACAGATTTGGATTGCTAAAAGGATAAGCTAAGGCTTTCCAAGTCAGCGCTCCTACTTTCCCATCTTTCAGCAAATAGTGATCGCCTTGGAAAGCTTTAACAGCCTTCAAGGTACCTTCGCCAAAGATACCATCTACATCAGCAGGTTGTAGAAGCTGATCATATCCGTAGAGAACGAGTAGTCGCTGTAGGATTGCAACTGCCATCCCGCGATCGCCCTGAACTAAGTTAGGTAGATTCACCAGAGTTAACATTTTAGGGTCTCCTTGTTGGTCTAGAGTATCAATTTTGTTTGGTGGAGTTCATCTTTCGTGCTCTCCATAAACAAGATTCAGCTAGACCAACTATCATTTCGGAAGGGTTAGTCAAAGGTACCCAAGGGGGGTATAAGGTGAGAATTCGTTGCGTCAAAAATCTGATGAAGCCCAGAAAAAATAACGTTCTCAAATAACCCCTGAGAACGTTAATAAGATATGGAATTGTCTCAAATCTGAATGCGTCAACTCAGCCACAGGCTGCCAATAGCCTATCTGAGTTGTGCTGCTCAAGCGCTATCTTAACGCGGTGCTACTGCGGGGGTAATCGTTCTGACTTCCCGGCAGTCAGGAACCCAACCTTGGGTATCTTGATGGCGTGTCGTGGTAAACGCCACGGCACCTTGGCTATTGAGGCACTCGTAGTACACAGGCTGGATGCGCACAGGCGTACTGTCTCGATAGCCGATTTTTCGGCAGTCATCCCAGGCATCCGCCACATCTTCGCTGGTGGTGGTTAGGGCAATGTTGCCGACGCCATCGTAGCACTGATAGTACGTGGCACGAGACTCAGCCTCTGCCTCAGAGATGTAAGGTACTTCGCGGCATCCCATCTGCCAGCCTATCGTTTCTTGGGGGTTAATCGTGACGTAGGAAATATTGCCGCTGCGATCGTAGCACTCGTATCGAATGACTTGTTCAGATGAGGATTTTATCTCTTCTGCTTGGGCATAGGGCAGGAAGCTTAAGCCCCCTGTAACCGTTACAAGGGCGATCGCAACCGCAGATTTAAGGTTGATCATCATAGGTTTCTTGAAGGCGACTCTCATGAATTCGGGCTGGAATCTGGCTTATTGAAGAGGCGATGAACCCTGGTAGCTATGTTTCGATATGCTTCATCATAAATTCCACAGCAGTCAAAAGCCGATCGGGGCAATCTGGCTTCTAGGTTGGGCTGGGTGATGGTTTAAATCCAGACGTTTATTTTGGAAAAAGGTCACCTATAGCCCCTGGGCAAAAAATAAACGGGTCTAGAGCCTTGCCCTAGTCTGGATTGCCCTAGTCTGGATTGCCATAGCGTGAATAGACTGTCTTGTATTATCTTGCATTCATCAGATATTCGTCTAGGCGATCGGCCATGCTTCAAACTATCTACATGCAAGACAGCCCACATGCAGGATAGCGCTCTCAAGTTTAGGCAAAATGGCAGGCTTACCCACATTTGCAGTCAGACATGGGACAATCAGAGCCAGCAGATCAAAAATTGGAATTTCGTGGTGCGCTACGAAACCCCAAGAAATTGATTTTCTGAGGCGTAAAACACCTTGGAAAATCGAGTTTTTAGAACATAGAGAAAAAGTCTTGATCTCCTGAGATTCTTTGATATTTTGATATCTCTGATATCCCGTGGTTAAGTATATGAGCAACATTATTGACAAGTCCAACTTTGGCCTTGTGCGCCGCTGCCGAGCACTCGCTCCCGACGTTGGTCAATCTATAGCTGTATTCACAGCGATGAGGACAGCGGCATTCTGTACAAATTCGTATCCCCCAGATCGCAAATCAACTAGATCGCAAATCAACTGTTCCTCAGAGGAGCGTCAATGAGTGAACTGGATGTCCAACTTCGTCAACTCGTCAAAGAGGCTTGTCGCCATCCGCCCGGAAGCCCAGCCCGGCAGCGGCATCTAACTCAAGTCATTCGGCTTTCGTCAGGCAAGCTGTGGCGCGAAAGCGTGCCCTACTATCAAGATGCTTTGCAGCAGACCTGGGTGTATTTTTGTCAAAATGTCTGTGAAGCCAAAACGGGCGATCGCTACAATCCCGATCGCAGCAGCGTTTCCACCTGGCTTAACTCTTACTTAAGACGGCGGCTCCAAGACTTTTTCATTGACGGACAGAAACAGCAGGCGAGTCGAGCCACAGGGCTGGCGCGAGGTTCGCGATCGGGTGAAACAGGCGAAGTCGTAGACCCAATTGATAATCTTGCCGCCCAGCCCGATGTGCCGCCTATCCTGCAAGAGGTGAAAACCTGGGCTGAGACAGATATTACCGGAGAGCTGCGGCGCGTCCATATTGAAGGATATCCTCAAATCACCTGCCAAATGCTGATTTTGCGGAGGCTACCGCCAGAGACCGGATGGAAAGAGCTTTCTGCTGAGTTGGGGCTGTCGGTTTCTACCTTGAGCAGCTTTTATCAGAGGCAATGTTTGCCGCGTTTGCGTAAATTTGGTCAATCGGAGGGATATCTATAAAGCACTGGAGGACTTAAAGAGCTTTTACTATGACATACACTACCTCGTCTGCACTACCACTTCCCATTACCCGCCAAGCAATCGCACTCGCTGACCAGTTTGCCCACCGACATCCGGCAGGGAAAGCAGCTCAAGTTCGGTTGAATACGCTAGCGGTTTGTGTCATGAATGACTATCTGCACATGATGGGCATCGCGACCGACTTGACAGCCAGCGATAGCTGGAATCCGGTTAGCCAGCTGGGTGCCGATGTGGCAGATCTGGAAGTTGCAGGCGTTGGTAAGCTAGAATGTCGCCCTTGCCTATCTACAAGCGAGAGCTGTTTTGTGCCGCCAGAAGTGTGGGAAGACCGGATAGGCTATGTCGTCATCCAAATTGATGAAACGACTCAAGAAGCCAGCCTCTTAGGGTTTGTCGAACGGGCAATCGAGACATTGCCAATTAGTGAGCTGCAATCTCCTGAGGCTTTGCTGGATCACCTCGATCGCCTGATGCATCCTGTGGCCGCTGCTGCAATGGCCGGATCACGGGTGGTTAACCTCAGCCAATGGCTGCAAAATAGCTTTGAAACAGGCTGGCAAACCGTCAATTCCCTGCTCAATCCTCCCAACCTTGCCTATGGCTTTCGGGGCATGGAATCAGATCAGGATGCGCTTCAGGGGGAGAGCCAAGGCAGCTTCCGTCGTGCCAAGCTCATTGATCTCAGTATCCAAATGCCCAATCCTGTTGCGCTGGTGGTGGAACTGACGCCAGAAGGACAGCGGACTGAGATTTGCCTTCAGGTGCATCCTACGGGCACTGCCTATCTCCCGGCAGATTTGCGGCTGTCGGTGTTAGATGAAGCCGGAGAACTCTTTCTAGAAGCGCAGTCTCGCGGAACGGATAATTATATTCAGCTTCAGTTTAGCGGCAGCTCCGGCGAGACATTCCAAGTTCAGGTGGCGATCGCTGATACCCATGTCACAGAAACTTTCGTGATTTAACGCTGCAACATCTTTGAGCGGTTGCAGACCAGTTGCAGACCAGTTGCAGACCAGTTGCAGACCAGTTGCAGAAAAAGCACATACAAGCCGCAGCTTTTGCAATCTTGCCCCCTTGATTTCAGCCCGTTAACCAGCACCTGAACAATATCCTAAAGCCGTGAGGAAGCCCTGATGGCGGGTAAGTTAGTTGTCCTAAAATTTGGCGAAGGCAGCGTTGAGACAGGCTTCTCAGTCACGCTGCAAATTAGTGAAGAACAAGACGCACAACCTGGCTTGGCCTACTATCCCGTGGCAGAAGTTGCAGGCAAACTGCCCCCCGCGCCCGATCTGCTGCGCTATTACCAGCTTTGGCAAACCACCTATCGGCAGATGGGCACCCTAACCCGCCTCGAAGCCCCCAAAGCACAAGTCACCAATGTTTCCATCCTGGCGGACTGTCAAAGCGCAGCCGAGGCGCTAAGCGATCGCTTTAACACCTGGCTGCGATCAGAGTCCTTTCGCCCGCTACGGGAAAAATGGCTGGAGCAGCTCTCGCCTCAGGATTCGATCCGGGTGATTTTGCAAACCGACAATCCGCTGCTGCAACGGCTACCCTGGCAAACCTGGGAGCTAGGCGATCGCTATACCTATTCAGAACTTGCCCTCAGCTTACCCACCTATGAGCAAATTGGCAAAGTGTCTCCTGCCAAAGATAAGCTCAAAATTCTGGCGGTCTTGGGCAACAGCCAGGGCATTGATGTGCAGAGCGATCGCGCTTTGCTAGAGCAACTTCCAGATGCCGATATTCACTTTCTGGTAGAGCCGCAGCGGCAAGAGCTAACCGATCAGCTTTGGGCACAGTCTTGGGACATTCTATTTTTTGCCGGACATAGCTCAAGTCAGGGGACAGGCATTCTGTCCGATCAAGCAGGGGCAGAGCCAGCATCAGGCACTCGCGAAAGCCACATCCCTGCTGAGTTTCCTCCCGCCATTCCCATCTCCTCCATGCCTACCGAACTGGGGCAAATCTCGATCAATGCCACCGATAGCCTTACCATTCGCCAACTCCGCTACGGACTGCGCAAAGCCGTTGAACGCGGACTGAAGCTGGCAATTTTCAACTCTTGCGATGGCTTGGGGTTAGCGCGCAACCTGGCAGATTTACAGATTCCTCAAATGATTGTCATGCGCGAACCCGTACCCGATCGCGTGGCGCAAGAATTCCTCAAGTCATTTCTGGCAGGCTTTTCCCAGGGCGAACCGTTCTATCAGTCTGTGCGTCAGGCTCGCGAACGTCTGCAAGGGTTGGAAGATCAGTTTCCCTGTGCCACATGGCTGCCAATCATTTGCCAAAATCCAGCCGAAGCGCCCCCCACTTGGCAAAAGCTCATTGGGCGAGAAAGGCTGCCCTCAGCGGCGATCGCCCTGCTTCCAGATGCGCCCCAGACGCTGAGCGAGGCTCAACCCAGAGAACCATCAAGCCAACGCCTCAGAAGCGCATCGACGCGATCGCTTGTCCTCCAGCATTTGCGCCAGTTTTCCAAAGTGGCGATGGCGAGTCTGTTGGTGACGGCAACGCTAACGGGTCTGCGCTATACCGGACTGCTGCAATCCTCAGAGCTACAGGCCTTTGATCAACTGATGCGGCTGCGCCCTGCTGAAGCCGAAGATTCGCGGCTGCTAATTGTCACGATCAGCGAGCAGGAGCGGCAGCAATATGGGGCAGAGATACCTGGAGTGGGGCGCGTGTCTTTGAGCGATCGCTACCTCAATCAACTCCTGACTCAACTCAAGCAAGCCCAACCCAGCGTCATTGGCTTAGATTTATACCGCGATTTTCCGGCTGAGCCTGCTATGGCGCAGCAGTTTCGCCAAAGTCAGCAGCTTATTTCTGTTTGCAAAGCCCGCTATAGCGGAGGGGACAGCGTTCCGGCTCCGCCTGATGCCGCTCCTGAGCAGGTTGGCTTTAGCGACTTTGTTGCCGATGAGGATGGCAAGCTGCGCCGTCACCTGTTGGCTATGACAACGCCTTACATCGATCCTAAAACTGCCTGTACGGCTGTCCATGCCTTTAACCTGCAACTCGCCTCACGCTACCTCATGGCGCAGCAAATTCCGCTTGTGGGTGATGCCGAAGCCGATTTGTGGCTTGGCAAAGTTGCCCTCCGACGGCTCAAGGCGCGGATGGGAGGCTACCAGCCTGTAGACGATCGCGGCAATCAAATTTTGCTGAATTACAGAGCTGCGCCCTTTCTAGACAATCGGGTGTCGTTGACCGATGTGCTGTCAGGCAATGTCAATCCTGGCATTATCAAAGATCGGATTGTGCTCATAGGCGTAACGGCTGAAAGCAGCTCAGATGTATGGGATACGCCCCTTGACGCTCACATGCCCGGAGTGGTGGCGCAAGCCCATATGGTCAGTCAAATTATTAGCGCTGTGCTAGATGGGCGATCGCTGCTCTGGGTATGGTCGCTCTGGCAAGAGATCCTCTGGCTGCTGGGCTGGGCGCTGCTGGGGGCTGGGCTAGGTTGGGGGCTGCGATCGCCCTGGAAGCTGGGATTGGCGATCGCTGTTAGCACGCTGACGCTCTCAGGTCTTTGCGGGGTGATGCTGCTCCAGGGCGGCTGGATTCCGCTGATTCCTCCCCTAATCGCGCTGATGATGGCTGCCAGTGCGATGTCAATTCTCAGTCGCTTGACGGCTAGAACTCGTCCTGATCCGGCTCAGGCTTTGCCGGAGGATAGGTAAGGTTCTCAACTCATGATCTATATTTTGAAAAATAAGCTTTAAAACAACACGTTATCAACTTGTAATATATTTTGCTACAAATGTAGTATTACCGAAACATTGCCCCATCGAAATAGCGTCTCTTGAAAATGTAGTCTGCTTACAGCACAGCCCCATAGCATCCAAAGATTTTTAACCGCCATGAAATCACATTTCTCCATCACGGTGCTTTTCACGCCTGCCCTTGCCCTAGCGCTCACCCTGCTAACCAGTCTCCCGACTCTGGCACAGTATGCGCCAGAGGGGCGCGCGCGCGGGGGAGCCACCTACATCAAGTTTGAGCCACCTGCCCTGGGCAATGCACCCGGCGGGCGATCGCGCGGGGGAGCCAGCCGAGGCGAATGCTTACCTGCAACGCTGCCGCTCACGGCAATTGTGCCCACCATTGACGGCTCTGTCGGTGGATTAACGACAGCTGACCATCCGACCCTTTGGTTCTATGTGCCCTATACCTTAACAACCGATCGCCCCGCAGAATTTGTTTTGCTAGATGACCAAAATAAATATGTCTACCAGACCACCGTGGTGAACAGTACAAGAGAGGCAACGGGGATTGTCAAAGTCACGCTTCCCACGACAGTGACGCTAGAAAAAGACAAGGTTTATCAATGGGTATTCATGGTCAATTGCGAAATTGACAACCCCATCTTTACAAGGGGCAGCATTCGCAAAGTGACGCTCGATCCGGCGATCGGAAACCCCCTCAAACAATCTACAGAGCTAGAAAAAACCCGAATCTATGCCGAAAATGGCATCTGGTTTGACGCCTTAACGACTTTGGCAGAGCTAAAAATCGCCAGCCCCGAAGATGCGGCGATCGCGGCTGAATGGCAAAGCTTACTAGAATCGGTTGATCTGGCAGATGTCGTCGATCAGACTTTTGTCCCCTGAGCAGCAGAATTTTTGAGAAATATAGAGAAGCGTTTATTCTCTACGGGATCTGGGTATGTTTTTTTGAAGGGCTAGCGAAATAGCCTGACACAAATGGCAGCTTAATCGATGGAAATTCTAGAGCAGACCCCTCAGCGGCTATCCCTGCGCGATCGCGCCATTTCGCTATGGGTAGTAGGGGCAGGTCTCGTCCTAGGAGGTCTCTTCGTCATCGGTCAGGGTCAGATGACCACCTTCAACTGTCGCCGCAATCTGTCGGAGCAAAGCCAGTGCTACCTCAGCAAATTTGGGACGTTGGGCGTTGGGTCTAGCCAGCAGTCGATCAATAGCCTCCGAGGCGCTATAGTTGACAGTCACCGTAGCAGCAAAGGCCGACGGACTTATTGGGTGGTGCTAGCCACAGATGACGGCAATCTTCGACTCACCCACAGTAGCTCTAATTCATATGAGCAGGAAGCGATCGCCGATCAAATTAATGCCTTTGTGATCAACCCCAAGGCGCAATCACTGCAAATTCAGCAAGACGATCGGGCTTGGATGCTGCTGTTTGGCGGTCTGCTGCTGGGGCTAGGAGCCATCTTTGTCATGGTTATTTGCCGAGTCACATACTGCGATTTAGACCGAACTACAGGAAAGCTGCGCATTGCGCGATGGGGCTTTAGAGGAACGAATGTGCATGAATATCCTCTGCATCAGGTTGCCTCAGCTAATCTAGATACCCGCATTGAGAAATATAAAGGTCAACTGCGTACAACCTATCGTATTACCTTTCGTCTGCTGTCCGGCAAACAGATCCCCTTAAATCAGTTTTATGCTCAAGATCGGATGCGAGCAAAAGCTGCCTATGCTCTTTCTTCTTTCTTAGCGACCCGCCCTGCCGTCCTAGAGGAGGCGATCGAACCGCAGCTTGACGAAGCCGAGAGACTGTATCGCCTGGGTATGGAGCAGTATCGGCAACAGCAAATGCAGGAAGCTGGAACAAACCTGAAACAGGCCAGAGATTTGTTCAAGCAGCAGCACAGTACCCAACGGGTGATGGAGATTCAGACATTGCTGTGGCAGCTCAGTTTAGAGTGAAAACGGGGTGCTGTGCGTGTTCTTAAGCCTAATCTTCTGAAGTTTGGCTCACCTCTTTTGCGATCGAGGGTTCAAACACAACATCTTCATAAAGCTCAGCGATCGCCCTTTCGAAGCTAAGGCTATCCAGCCGAAAAGTTGTTTGTGAGGGTGTGTAGGATTGCAGCACCCACAACCCGGCCTCACTGCGCCGGAAGCACTCAACTCGCTGCCGTTTAGCATTGATTAAGACATACTCTTGCAGGCTTTCTAAGGTTTGGTAGTCGGCAAATTTGTCTCCCCGGTCAAAGGCTTCAGTAGACGGTGAGGGTGACATGCTGATCGGATGCCCCACCATCGCATAAACTTGCCCATCCCGATATTCATGCTTGACAGGACTATTTTCCTCTAAATGAAGGTATTCCTCACAGGTGAGAGGAAAGGGCTGGGAAGAAGCGACCATAAATTATCTTGCGGTCTTCTGGGATAGACCTATTCTAAGGAAGTTTTCTGCTACAGCAGGCGATCGTCACAGGCTGCCCCAGTTACCACCAATAGCAAAGCCCAGCATGAGTTTGAGTACTGCCCTAGATCGAACCTGAGCCTCAGCCTCAAAATTATTTTCCCGATCGCTGCGTAAAACTGGCGAATATCTGTGAAGAATCATTAGATTTGTACGTCAGCATACCCTGCAATAACATGGGGTAGGGTAACTTTCCACGCTGCTGTTTTTAACATTCACCCCATTCGCTAAATTATGAAACTTAAGAGATCTGCTCAATTCATCCGCCTGTCTTGCAGCACTTTGTTGATCGCGACGTTGGCCGTTCCGCTTCTGCCCGCTCTACCCACAGTGGCAGGACAGCCTGTGACGATCGCCCAAACACAGACTCAAGAACGGATGCGGATTGCAGTTCTAGACTTCGACTTTGCCAGCACAGGCATTACCACCTCTGGATGGGGATATTGGGGCGACATTGGCCCTGCTCAAGGGGTGAGCGATCTATTGACCAACAAACTGGTGGAAGGCGGCTCTTACAGCGTCATTGAGCGCAGCAAGGTAGAAGCAGTGCTTGCAGAACAAAATCTGGCCGCCGATGGCCGGATTGAGCCAGCAACGGCTGCCCAGATCGGACGAATTTTGGGCGTTGATGCCGTAGTGGTGGGTTCAATCACGCGCTTTAACCTACAAGAGGGCGGCACAGGCGGCAGCATCTTGGGCATTGGCGGCAATAGTCGGCGGCAGATTGCCGAGGTTCAGCTGACAGCCAGAATCGTCAACACCACAACGGCAGAAATCTTGGCTACGGCACAGGGCACCGGAGAAGCCAAAGAAGGCGGCGGCGGCTTTTCGGTAGGTGGACTCATCACGTTTGGCGATGGGGACAACAAAACAGACGGCCTACTCAGCGAAGCAGCAGATGAGGCAGTAAACCAAATTGCCACCTCCTTTGCTGCCGAATCATCGCGACTGGCAGCTTTGCCCCCCTCCTTGCCTAATGTGGAGGCGATCGTGGCCGATGTGGCAGGCAGTCAGGTAATTATCAACAAAGGTACGCGGGATGGCTTCCGCACGGGCATGACGCTCTCGATCGAGCGGGTCGTGCGCGAGGTCAAAGATCCAGCAACGGGAGCTGTTTTGCGCACGGTAACTTCTCCGGTAGGCAGCATCGAGCTAACCGAAGTGGATGCTGGCTCAGGCATCGGTCGCATTGTCAACGGCACAGGCTTCCGAGTGGGCGATCGCGCAGTCGCAGCACAATAGGGACAAATTGGGCAACAGGGATAAATTAAGTTGAGAGCACTAAAAAAGGAGGCTACGCCTCCTTTTTTTGGAAATGACGTTTTTGGTGGCGCGCAATGCGCGCCACCAAAAACGTCCCCGTCCGTAACCTCGCTGTCTACAGCTATAGAATAGAGATTCAAAAGAATCAGGTGAGGACATGCTGCCGCGAGAAGAGTTGCTAAAGGGAATTGAAGAACGCGAAACTGCGGTGCGGGTGATTGATCAAGCCGAGCAGGCCATTAAAACCTGGGAGGTCGTCTGCACTGATTTTGTGTCGCCACCCGAGTTGGCAGATATCCAACGGATATTTCAACGATTGGCAGATGTGGTGACAATGCCTTGGGGCGGCTATCCTCAAGCAGAACGGCAACGTGTGGCGATCGCCCGTTCAGAATTACCCATCGAAACGGCACAGGTAGCGATCGCCGCAATTGAGATTTCGGGTAATTTTTTGTTTGATCAGGCCACCCATCGAGATTTTTTAGGGGCGCTGCTGGGTACTGGAATTGTCCGCGAAAAGGTAGGAGACATTCTGGTTCTCGGAGAGCGGGGGGCACAGGCGATCGTTGTCCCAGAAATGGTGGAATTTCTGGAGATGAGCTTAAATCAGGTGCGATCGGTTCCTGTAAAAACTCGTCGGATTGAGCTGAGTGAATTAAAGCTACGAGAACCGAAGAAGAAAGAAATGACGACCGTAGAAGCGTCAATGCGGCTAGATGCGGTGGCATCAGCAGGGTTTGGGATGTCGCGGAGCAAGATGGCAGACCTGATTAGCACAGGCGATGTGCGGGTCAACTGGAAAGATGTGACTCAAACCAGCCACCAGCTTAAGTCAGGCGATTTGGTCGCCATTCGCGGCAAGGGGCGCTTAGAAATTGGTGAAGTCATGATCACCAAAAAAGATCGTTATCGGATACAGCTCACTCGGTTTGTTTAGAATCGCGAATTTAATCAGCACTTCTCAAAACCCTAGCGGCCTGAGTTCTATGGGAGAGGTTGCCAAGCCCCATACATTGAGGACTAGCATAGACAAGCTGACGGGAGTGTGACAACAGCCATGCCGAGATCGCTGAAGGTGAATCAGGATTTTATCGGAGCGGTCAAACTGGCGCTTAAAAGAAACGGCTGGATTAGTCAGCGGGCGCTTTCAGAGGATTTGGGGTTGGCTTTATCGACCGTCAGTAATTTCCTCAATGGCAAACCTATCGATCGCGCCATTTTTGAAGAAATTTGCTCTAAGCTGTCCCTCAATTGGAAAGACATTGCCGTCTTAGCCGCAGAAGTCTCAGTCGCAGAAGTCTCAGTCGCAGAAGCAGCACCCGACGCAGCAGAGGCTGACTCCCATCGTCCCAATCTCGATCGTGATCAAGATTGGGGCGAAGCGCCAGACAGCTCTGTTTTTTATGGACGCACCGATGAGCTGGCGCGACTAGAGCATTGGATTACGCAAGATCAGTGTCACCTTGTCTTAGTACTAGGAATGGGAGGCACAGGCAAAACGGCTTTATCTGTCAAATTATTAGAGCAAATTAGCGATCGCTTTGATGCTTTTATTTGGCGCAGTTTACGAAATGCCCCGCCGCTTCAAAAGCTGCTGAGTGACCTCATTTTGTTTCTCACTGGACAACAGGCGACATTGCCCGACTCTCTAGAGTCTCAGCTCTCAATGTTGATGGAGTTGCTGCGTCAGCGCCGCTGCTTACTGGTGCTAGACAATGCAGAATCGATTTTACAAGGCAGTGAGCGCGTTGGACAGTATCGAGAAGGCTATGAAGCCTATCGAGAACTATTTGCCAGAGTTGCCAATGGGCGACATCAAAGCAGCTTGGTTCTGACAAGCCGAGAACGACCGATAGGATTGACAGCCCAGCTCGGAGATCAAACCACAGTGCGATCGCTCTCCCTCAGCGGGCTGCCACTTTCTGAAAGTAAGCAGATCTTGGCGGCCAAGGGCTTAATCGATGCAGACTCAGCCTTTCAGCAGCTCATTCAAGCCTACAGCGGCAATCCCTTAGCGCTAAAGATCGCTGCCGCTACCATCCACTCCACCTTCAGCGGCAACATCAGCCAGTTTTTGCAGCAGCAGATTGCCGCCTATGGCGATATTTGGGATTTGCTCGACCAGCAGTTCGATCGCCTCTCTCGACTGGAGCAGCAGGTGATGTACTGGTTGGCAATCGAGCGAGAATGGATTGCCTTTGCCGACCTGCATGAGAATTTTATTCCGCCAATTGCCCAACGGCAGTTGGTAGAAGCGCTGGAATCTTTGCAGGGGCGATCGCTGATTGAAACCAGCGCTATGGGCTTTACGCAGCAGCCTGTGGTGATGGAATATGTGACGCAGACATTAATTGAACACTGCTATCGAGAAATCACGACTCAGACTCTTGATCTATGCAGAAGTCAAGCCCTGCTTAAAACCCAAACTCAGGATCATATTCGAGAGACTCAGGTTCGCCTAGTTCTCCAGCCTCTAGGACAAAAATTACTCGGATCAGAGAATGAGAAAAAGACGGTAGAATTTCTGCTTGAACAGCTCTTGGATACGCTGCGAGGGAAGCCACTTGCTTATACAGGATACGCCGCAGGTAATGTGATTAACTTGCTGAGTGTTTTGCCGTCAGAGTTAAGCGATCGCGATTTCTCAGATCTCGCCATTGCTCAAGCCTATTTGGCTGAAGCGGTGTTACACCGCACTAACTTTACGGGTTCTACACTCTATCAATCTGTGTTTGCCGAAACGCTGGGAGGCATCATCACCGTTGCGTTTAGTCCAGATGGCCAGAAGCTGGCGGCCAGCGATACCAGAGGAGAGATCCATATTTGGCAGATTCACAGTGGTCAAAAGCTGCTGACGCTAAACGGCCACCATAGCTGGGTTTTTTCTCTGGTATTTAGCCCCAATGCCATCAGCTTGGCGAGCGCCAGCGATGACTATACGGTGAAGCTGTGGGATATAGCGACTGGAGCTTGCTTACAAACTCTGAAAGGCCCTGCAAACATACTCAACGCAGTAACCTTTAGTTCTGATGAACGTAACATCCTCAACGATGACAAAAATGCCGCAATTCAGCTTTGGAATACAGACGATCCAGGGCAACAAATCGCCGCATTGCAAGGCTATACCTACCTTGCTAGAGCTACTGCTTTTAGTGCAGATGGTAGAACGTTTGCCAGTAGCACTCAAAATCAGACGATAAACCTATGGAATATACACACTGGGGAATGCGAAACAATTTTGCAAGCACATAACCCCACCGTTCGTTTGGTGGCCTTTAACGCTAATAGTCAATTGCTCGCTAGCACCAGCCTTACTGCTACAGTGCAGCCTAGCTCAAATCTG
This sequence comes from Oscillatoriophycideae cyanobacterium NC_groundwater_1537_Pr4_S-0.65um_50_18, assembly GCA_016208305.1. GTDB lineage: Bacteria > Cyanobacteriota > Cyanobacteriia > Elainellales > Elainellaceae > Drouetiella. The sequence goes on from JACQYI010000009.1 coordinate 686,549, forward strand.
ACTCCAGCAATTCAAATCTGGAATATTTGGAGCAGCCAAAGTCTACATATCATGACAGGACATACGCATGGCATTAGCGAAATTACGTTCAGTCCAGACGATCGCTATATAGCCAGCAGTAGTTTTGATCAAACTGTCAAGATTTGGAATATCGAAACCGGACAATGCTGGAAAACGTTACAGGGGCATAGCGAAAAATTAATGGCAGTTGCCTTTAGCCCCAATGGCAGGCAGTTAGCCAGTGGAGGAGATGATCATGCCGTCAAACTATGGGACTTTGGCAGTGGACAATGCCTTAAAACATTTAAAGGCTACACGGATGCCATCATCTCAACCACCTTGAATGAAGAGGGTCAACTCTTAGCCAGCGTCCACGAAGATAAGACAATCCGATTGTGGGATCTACGTAGTGGCCAACTGATTAAAACCTTATTAGCTCATAGCGATTTAATTTGGGCAGTTGCATTCTCTCCAGATGGCGATCTGTTAGCCAGTACCAGTGCCGATCGCACGGTTAAGCTGTGGAACTGGAAAACTGAACAGTGCATCACTTGTTCAGGTCATAAAAATTGGGTCTGGTCAGTGGATTTTCATCCGCAGGGTAATTATTTTGCGACTGGCAACTATGATGAAACAATCAAGATATGGGACACCCAGACGGGAACCTGCCTAAGAACTCTATCAGAGCACACTAGTGCGGTTTTATGTGTTCGATTCAGTTCAAATGGTAAATATTTGGTCAGCAGCAGTTTTGATCAAACGTTGCGATTATGGGATGTAGAAACCTGGAATTGTATACGTGTACTTAAAGGACATAGCGATCGTATCTGGCAGGCAGCATTTAGTACCAATGGGCAGACGCTTGTGAGCTGTAGCCATGACGAAACAGTTAAACTCTGGGATATCCCTACAGGGAAATGCATTAAGACGTTGACCGGACATAAGGGAGCAGTCGCAACAGTTTGCTTTCGACCCAACTCACAAACATTCGTGAGTGGAGGCTTCGATGGAAGCATTAAGATTTGGGATGCTTACACAGGTGAAAGTCTCCAAACGCTTCAAGGTCATAGTGGTGGCGTCCTTTCTGTCCTGTGGCGTTCGGTTGTCACCGATGACATAACTCACTCCACTCCCCAAATCATCAGCAGCAGTTTGGACGGCACAATCAAAGTCTGGAATCCTGAAACCGGAACCTGTCTAAAAACCCTGAGAGCGCCTCGCCCTTATGAAGGCATGAATATCACGCGACTCTCAGGACTAACGGCAGCTCAACAGGAAACATTGAGAGAGTTAGGAGCGATCGGAGAAGGCTCTACCGATTTCAATTCAGCCCATGCCAACGGCAACGCGTTTAAGCTAGGCTAATTTGCGCGTTTAACAACCTTCCCGAACGGTCAGCAGATTCTCCCTCAGGCTCTATTATCTGGATGATATAAGCCCGATGCTTGCAGCTATACAACTTAGTTTAGTAGCCATAGCTATAGCCAGAACCCCCACCGTAAGGTATTTCAAAATCACCTTGAGATAGAGTAGGTTTGTTTTCAAGTCGGGCAAAAACGGTAGTCTGGTAAGTACTACCACTCCCATCTTGATCGTAGGAGAGATGACCTGTTGCTTGTTCGTAAAGGATAGTCGGCTGAATTCCTCTTAGCGATCTAAATACAACAATGGGATGATCAAAATAGCTAGTGGTGCCTGTCAAGACTTTGATTTTATCGACACCTGCTTCAAAGTCTCTGATTGTGTTAATGCCTCCAGAGAGTTCATTTAAAGCTTTGTCAAACTCAAAGCGATCGACCCCTGTTCCGCCTACCAAAACATTTCCAGTAGATGAGCCTGTTAAAGCATCATTGCCTGCGCCTCCAGTCAGCGTATTGCTGCCCTCATGATCTTCCAAGCGATCGTTACCATTTCCACCCTCTAACGTGTCATTTTCAGACGCACCAAAAAGGGAATCATTGCCGTTCTGTCCAATCAGTATGTCGTCACCCTCTAGTCCATACAAAAGAGAATCAGAATTTTGAGCGCCGATCATTCTATTATTGCCATTCGTTCCTTTGGCGGAAACAGCAGCCGTTGCCTTAGTGAAATCAATTGTTTCTACAAAAGGAGCGGTTCCCAGATCGAATGTGGATAAGGTGCAAAAAATGGTGTCGTTACCGTTATTTGCATCTTCTCGAACAACATCGCCAGCGTCAGAGACATAGTAGGTATCGTCTCCCATCCCGCCGCTCATTGTATCGTTACCAGCACCCCCATCAAATATGTCATTTCCACGTTCAGTACGGGTTGCTAAATTATCATTCCTTGTTGTGCCCTTGACGAATAGAATCGCCTTAGGGTCAATTCCGAGCAATCCAATCAGATCATCTGCATTAGCAGGCAGATTGAACGATTTCAGGGCAGAAAACTTATAGGGATTGGCATTCAACCCAACTGTTTTATTGCCACCCAGAACTTTAGAGTCTTTGCTAAGCTGATACTGTTTGTAGTACAAAGTCTTATCTGCCAAGGTTCTGGTGAAGTCAATTTCCTTCTTGAATCTTCCCAGCCCAATTCCAAATTTAGCCCCTACATCAGCTTTAAGCTTACCTGCTTCGACCATACCAAAAATATTGGCATATAGACCATAATCCAGCACCAATCCAGCATTGTTATAGCCCCATTCAAATTTAACATCTGCTTTGCCGTCACCATTGGCATCTAAAATTTGCTTCAGGGCAGTTGTGTTTGAGAAACCTGTAAGATTACCCAACGCATTCACTTTGCCAGCAAATGTGATTGTGTTACCATTCTCAAGCACAAGACGAGAATAGCGACCAGATAATTTGACAGCACCACTATACTTAAGCTTCAGATTTGAGCCAACTGAGAAATCGACTAGTTTATAGTTAATATCGTATCCATTACCCGTAAAGCGTTGAGAAAGCAACTTAAATTTAGGGTCAATATTGGATACCAATCTAGCCAGGGCTGTATCAACGGAAATGATCGGGATTTCGCCAGATATACCCACGGAGGGCAATTCCTTGGTGCCGCCATTACTAGTCTTGATCTTTTTAAGAACATTTCTCAAATCGGAACTAAACCTGACTCCTTTGTACTCTGTTTCAAACAATCCTTTCTTTTGTTTTTCCTTAGGGTTAAACAAATTTTTAGAAGTTCCATCCAGTACATTTTGCAAATTGTAGTCAAGTACAGTTAGGGGAATCGGGTTCTTCTTTTTGTCCTTCTTGTTAATACTGCCTTGAAAGCTGCCTAGTCCAAATCTAGGAAGGTCAATTCCTGTACGAAACCGCTTCCACCTCGCTGAGACACTAGCATCGATCGCAGCAGCAGTAATATCCACATCTGCAAGAAGTCCAGCTTTCAAAAAAGCCGTTGGCAGCTTTAGCCGTATGTTTGGCGTGCCACCAAACTCAGTCAGCGTTTTAGTAGAAAGGGCAATACCACCACTAGCATCAGGAACAGAGCCAGAAAGAGAAATTGCACCTGCTGTGTTTAACCCAACAACAGCGTGACCCAAATCAAAGCCCGCAGAAAGATTGACTCCCACATTGGCATAAACTCGACCCAAAATCAGGTCAGCTGAAACATCGACATCCACTGGGCCAATCCCAAACTCTTTGGAGAATGTTTTAGTGTATCCACCTTGAAACAAGCTCTTAAAGTCACCAAATAGGTTTTGAAATGCTGGATTTTTTGTATTAACACCAATGAATTTATTCTGAATATTCAGCGGTTTAATCCCTAAAGCACGATTAAAGTCGAGATCAATCGCATTCACATTACCAGCAACGCTTAGATTAATCGCCATGGTTGAAAACCTTTTAGATGATCAGAATTAGTGAATGACGGTGAGTTTGGTTTGGCGATCGCTTTTTTGTCTGAGAGGACGATCGCTTCCACATAGTTTAAGAGGATGTTTGAAAAGTTTGACTATGGGTAGCGAAATGTTTCAGATCCCCCTAAATCCCCCTTAAAAAGGGGGACTTTGAATTTATTTCCCCCCTTTTTAAGGGGGACAGGGGGGATCAACAGATGCCTAAAATCACAGCTGAACACTTTTCAAACATCCTCTAATACCTCAATCAAACCACCCTAATATCTGATTTGATAACTGAGAATGACTGACTTAACTCAGCAGATCATTCCTATTCTTAGATACAGATTTGGATAGAGCAATCACCCCTTGATCAAGCTCTTGATTTTCATCCTAAGTCTTGATGTAGACAACAACACCGACTCAATCAAACCTTTGCCGTTGGCCATGCAATATGTCGTTAGTCCACAACTGAAATACTCGATCGAGAGAGCGCTAGTCCATCAGTGATATCAGCAAATTGTCCACCTGTCCCAAATCCCGATTTCGCTCTATTTTCGTTGTAGAACAAGGCACCCGTAGAACGAACATAGGTAATCACAGCCTTGCTATTCTTCGCTTTTCCCGCTGTTTTAACGGAGGCAAAATCAGTCGGCTTCAGTTGAGAGCCTTTGAGTTTAGTGAACGTGGTGCGATCGAGGACGATTGTATCGATACCAGTTATAAAATCAGCGATCGCGTCAACCCCAATGACTCGTTTGTCAAAGCGGGTACCTATGTCGAAGACAAATTGATCGCGTCCGTCACCTCCGGTAAGCCTATCATTGCCTCCTTGTCCCCACAGAAAATTATCTTCAGCACCTCCTACTAAAGGGTTTGCGGATGCATCACCAATCAAGCGATCGGTTGTGCCGCCTGTGCTGCCTGTACCGCCCGTACTGCCTGTATTTACGTCATCATCTAAAATTTGCAGGGTAGCAGTACTGTTTGTACCGATCGTCGCATTGCTGAGACTTATTACTGAAAAGTTAACCGCTTCTGTACCTTCAACAGTCGTATCTTGGATAATTGAAATAGCTACGGTTTTACTCGTTTCTCCAGCAGCAAAGTTGACGGTTAAGGGAAACCCAGTGTTGTTATGGTCTGTGCTCGAAGCTGCCGTGCCTCCTGTAATGTTGACTTGTACTTGAGAAACATTAGAGGTCAACCCTGAGCGTACCAAGGTAATGACATTACTGATCCCAACACCCTCATTAACCTGATAAGGCGTAGCTTGGGAAAACTGAATAGTAGAAGTGCCATTGCCAGAGTCAGTCGATGCTGCAACAACCGTAATTTCACGATCTAGCGTTGTAAAGCCATAAGCCTTATCGTCTGCACTGAAGCGGACTGTGTACTTTCCAGGTGACAGATCGCTTAGCGAGAGATTCAAGCTTGTTTTAGCCCAAGTAGTACCGCCATCCCATTTGGTAAAAGAACTAGAAGAAATTGCTTTGCTTCTACCAGCAGAATCAATTACGCTCATCTGCAAACTCTTTACATCGCCCCATCCATCACGATCTTCGACATAAAGTTGTTTTAGATCAATCGATTCATTCTTGCTGTAAGAAGCTTTCAAGTCGTACACAAGAATGGAACCAGGAAAATAATTTATCGGCTTAATTGCAAAGCTGTAATCAACCTTTGTCCGATCGCTACTAGGCGCATTATCCAAAAGATAACGGTATACATTGAGTGTGTAATTGCTGTTAGCAAAGTAATTTGTAAATTCAAACGCATCTGATCTAGAAGATCTAGTCAGATAAACATTGTCTACAACAAAGCCTTGAGCGTTAGTTAGCTGTGCGTCCACATCTCCAGTAAATGTTGTATCCGGAGTGTTAATTGTTAGGCGGTAGGTGGCTTTGTCAGAAGTAGTAAAAGAAAAATAATCAGCCCGATCAAAAACAGGAGGAAGCGATGTAATGTAACCCCCAACACTATTTATTTGAGAGACACCTGCTGTGCCAGTAGAACCCAGTTTTGTAGCTGTTGCTTGCGTTCCGTTCGTGTCTACCATATTTTTTGTGGCGTTTTTATGATTATGTGGTTTAGTGACAGTTCAAGATTTCGACCAAAAAATGTCGAAATCACCCACTGGCTAAGGCGATTTCTGGAAAAGAATTTACCTTTGCGTTGGGGTAGGTTTTGCCAAAGCTTGACATCAGACACTCAGGGAATAGCTAAACCTGCCCTTACGGGTATGCCTAATCTCTCAACGCTTGCCGATAGGTTTTGGTGTGATTGTGGTTGCCAGCGATCGTTCCCTTCTGTTGCGTAAATGTAATCGGAATACCGACATGCTGATACTGTTGCTCAGATTGCCCACGCGTTATTACTTTCAGCAATTCTCTAAACAAGGCAACATACCGACGACGACGTAAATCCATACCGTTTAGCGTTGCGTCATCCACAATCTTCGTCGTGGGTAACGGCACAGACTGAATCAAATCTTCACTGTTAATAATTCGGTAGGCATCAATCGCTTCAAACTGTCTAGCAAAGGTGCGATCGCCTACCCGTGGACTAGCGAAAGTATAGAGTTGTACAGAAGCCTGTAGACCTTGAGATTTAACGATTCTATCAATATGAAGGGCTGCCAAAGTAGCCAACCCTGCCCCTAAACTGTGTCCAGTGACATAAATTTGAGTGTCGTTATTTAGCCAATCTGGAGCGTTAGCAAAAGTGCGATCGATTACAGATTCGATCGTTGGTCTGAGGTTCGGCTGTGTAGGATCTTGGATAAGAGTATTGAGAAACCTACCCAATTTACGGGATCGCTGTGCCGAATACATTAGCTCAAAGCCATTCCGCACAAACCCTAAGTTGCCATCAGTTACTTGAATTTTGGGGAGAAACTGCTTCTGAATAGGTCTGAAATTATTTAGCCATTCGGCTGCTTCACGAGTGCCCCGAAACACCACAAAAATCTCGTTGGGTTGCTGTTGCGATCGGGCGATGTATCCGAACAGCTGATCGTCTGTCACCCAATCTTTCATCATGCCAATCAACTGCCCCACTCCATTTAAGTTGGCTCGCAAAAGACCCGCCAAGTTTTTAAAGCTAAAGGTATCTAGCCACCACCACTCAGTTACCCAAAACTTATCGATACGCTGATACTGCTTGACTTGAGCGGGGGCAGACTGCCACAGAGGATTGAGCCGCCCATAAGAACCAGGCGGCACTTTTTCAGCGGGTGGGGGTTCGCTACCCTGAGGACATTCAATTCCTTCTGGCAGGTCAATGTAAACCCCTGATCCAATAAAATGATCGGGAGGCTCCTTTTGCTGCTGCGTATCCCAAATTTCGTATTCATCATAAGCAACAGAAATTAAATTGGCTAGCTCCATTGCTTTTGCGCGATCGAATCCCACATGAGAAAAATCTGGAATGGGAATAATGGATGGATTGCGATCGATTGGTTTAGGGGGCGATGAATAGGGATTCATAGTGACTGTTTTTTGAGCAGATATAAGCAAGGAAATCAGGTGAGCAATGGCTACGAAAACCTGCTTAAGGATCGAGAACCACAATGATTTTGTTGCCGCTGGGTAAATGAGTAACATTGAGATTGACTTTGAGATTTAATCCCTTGAGTTTGGGGTCAACCTCGAACCGATAATTGTCCGGATTCGAAACTCCGTGATCGGCCAGAAAACCAACCAGTTTGATAATTTCCTGCGCTGGGACGTTAATCATCGCTATCTCCCTAAAACTTATTCCAAATAGAAAGAACTAATTTTTGATTACTCAGACTTAAGCTGTAACCTTTTCTCTGTTGATCGAACTAAAATGAAGGCCAACATTGCAGGTAAAGTCTGCAAGATGAGCGTATTGAAACTTAAAGTTACTGCACCAAAAATGCCAGCGATCGCCACACAAATCAAGAAAAAAGTTCTGAGTGGCAGAGCCTGTTCTTTTGCAAAGGCACTCCACAGTAAACCTGCTGCAATAAAGCCGTTATAAAGCCCTGCGTTCTGAACGATCGCTACCACTTGATGAGCAACTTCAGCCGTAAAATTTAGCCTTTCATAAATCATGGGAATCTCCCAGAAGAAGATTTCTACAACTGAGATGGCGATGTGAATAAATGCGACGATCGTCACAGCAGCGGTCGCTAAAACTTGCATACATAAGTACCTTTGAATGATGGGGGAATCGATCGATTGAGCCACGTTGTTTACCCAATCGATCTCAAGTCAAGACATTTTGCAAAATAGCGAGAGTTTATAGCAGACCCCAATCTACGAAAAGATCACGAGGATCGTACAAACGTAGAAGTCTGACCAGTTCCCTCAAATCTGCCAGTGTAGATGTACAAACACATCCTGCACTGCCAGGTGAACTAGAATTGTTCCAATCTATGTGAAATCCAAAATCATCACGTCCACCTGCATTGCCTCTCTCTCTATCTCGCATAGGGACAGTTCTAACGAGAGGAACAAAAACAGGGCCAATGCCGTTCATTGGGTGAGGGTGAGGAGTGCTAAAGTCATCCTTTCCACCTGCCCACTCGATATCAGCAATGAAGTAGCGAGATTGGGGAATCGGTTCAAGACTTCCTGGTATGCCATCTTCAAGAAGTCTAAACGTTTGTCTTCCAGGAGCACCTGAAACAACATTCAGTTTGTTAAGGGTTTTTCCCTTAGGACTAACAAACTCCAGCGATAGCACTTCAAGTCCATCACTATTTGCAGTTTTGGTGCGCGTCAGACGACAATGAATCCGTTCCAGGGCTGGCGGTGCAGGTTTACGAGATTTGGCGATCGCGGCTGCCAATGCAGCTTTTGTTTCGCGACCAAATTTTCCATCCACTTGAAGGTCTTTTTCACCTTGGAACCATTCAACAGCTTTTTCAGTAACCGCAGTATAGCTATTAGGTTGAGTGCCAGTATCAAGATATCCTAGTTCCGCTAATCCACAGTTGAGAACATAACAATCCTCGCTATTAACAACACCACTCTTCAGAGTACTTTGAATCTTGAGCGGAAGTTCAACGGGCTGATACTCCTTTGTAACAGCCGCTGTTGCAACTGGAATAGTTGCATCATCACCCGGAAATCCATCTTGCCGAAACAGTGCTTCTTCTTTATCCCGACGAATCACAAGTCCTGGCAAAACTTTTCCATCTCCATGAATCCAGCGATCGAATTCACGGGCGGCTCCTTCGTAATCTTCACTATTGAGTTTTTTTAACAGCGTAGACCGCTTTAGTGCGCCCTCACCCAGGTTGAAGATGAATGAGACTAGCGCATCAAACATACTCTGTGTAATTTCGACGCTGCATAGAACATTCACTGCTTTTGCTTTCTGGTCAATTTCTTGATTTAACCAAAGTTCGGCAGTCGGTCGATCGATAATATCGCCTTTTTGCACAGGTCTATTATGGTCAAAGTTAAAAGTTGAGCCGTAGCCAATTGTCCATACTCCAACTGGATCAATGTATGCCGCGACTTTTCCATTAGACAATTTACGATATAGACCTTCAGACTCTTTGATCAACTCTAAACAATCTTTGCTTGGAAACATAACCATGATATTCCTCCTTATCTAGCAGCTTGTTTGTATACCTCAATCGAATCACCTTGATGTCTGAGTTCATGCCTGAGAACAACTGAGTTCAGGTAGCGTGCTAATTCCTAGCAACCTGCACTATACTGAGTCGATGCTGTTTGGCTGATCACTTCACCCGTCAAAGTGTTCACCACTTCATCCACACAGCGACCATCTGCATATTTCAGACGGCGCAGAATCTGATTGTCTTCCAACAGTTTTTGACACAGCACCGTGACTTGCGCGATCGCCCCTCCCTCACTCTGGCTCATCTGCTCAGAGAAATTGGGAACAGTAGCGGCGATCGCGCTAGGCATCAAAAAGCTCGACAAGGCATTTTCTGAATCATTGGCCACCTTGACCCAGCGGCGCACAGGTTTCACTTTCTTGGCGTCATTGGGGTTAGCATCTTGCAGGCTAACCAGCATGTCTCCCGTTTTGGGACACAGCATCACATTAATAGAAAGCTCATCAGGCTGGTGGGTCGTTAGTGATCGCAACGGTTCCATGCAATCTGTATTGGCTAACCAATACTTGGCTTGCTCTCGCTCATCGGTCGATGAAAATAAAGGTATTCCATAGTTTCCCCATGCTTCCGAAACCTTTGCCAACTGAGGAATGTTGCCCAGAATTCCTAAGAAGAAAGTAGGGTATAGGACAACCCATTGCCACCATCGATTTGGGTATGAACTTTGCTGAACTGGGCTAATAGGTGATTGTGCTTCCTGTAGCATAATGTACTCCTTTCAAGTCGTGAATAATGCAGTCACAACGAAAGGTAGGTGCAGTTCCCTGAGTAACTGCGCGGGGGCGCAGGGTATTGAGTATTAAATGCAGCTTGCATCTGGCGGACAATCAGCCGATGCAGGAGCCTGGATCGCGAGATTGCGAATCTGCGAATCATTGATATCAACCGCGTAGATAAATCCAAACAGACTGGCTATCCGGGCTCGTTGTCCCCTAGGTGGATAAAGATCTCTGGCTAGCAGGGTGGTTGCATAGAAATCAGCAGCAGAAATGAGCTGTAATGCGTCTGATTTTGATAATTGACTATCACCATGCTTTGCTTGAATCTCTTCAAAACAAAGGCTTTGTTGTTCTCGCGCCGTCAGAGTGCTTGAATTTCCATACAGCTTCAGGATTACTTCAAGACAATCTCCATATTCCAGCATATTGGTAAAGCTGAATGAAGAAGCCGATTCAGCCTGATTGTGTTGTAGCGATGGCGTAGGTTGAACGGGTTGGGCATCAAGCGGTACCAGTTCCCCATTCAGAGACGGAGGCATTTGGGCAGGTTGAGGGTATAGCTGAGCGATCGCAAAATTAGCATTCATCGCAACAGTGCACCCAATCCCCAACAATGCAGCCCCGGTTTGACTAATAGTTTTGAGTATTTGACGATCCATTCTTAATAGTTGCTCTCAATGGTGAAGCGCCATAGTCGGACTTAGCGCAGGGTATAGCGTCCGGCTGGATAGCTGGGGGTAGGATAGGCACAAGCCATGTATTGATCAACGAGAACCGTAACACCTGGATTGAGGCTACAAGAAACAGGAGTAAGCCCTCTGCCCGCCAAAGAAGCGCTAATTTGAGCGCTAATATCGGGTGAAACAGGTTGGCTAGGGTTACCTACCATCAGAATGGCTGGACTTGCCGCAGGTGCAGGAACAGGCAAAGTTGAATAGCCGTAGGAAGGTGGCGCTACTGGAGTTGTAGTCTGATAGACATAAGGTGGCGCTACCGATGCCGTTGGCTGATGGACGTAAGGTGGCGCTACCGGAGCCGGAGTCTGATAGACATAAGGTGGCTGTGTTGCAGGCTGTGTTGCCGTATTGCTACCACCTACTGGAGTAATGGTAAAGCCTCGCTCATCAAAGTAGTAGCGTCCGGCTGGATACTGAGCCGTTGGCACAGCGCAAACCGAGTCCTCTAAGCTTACCCAGATTTCGGCTACGCCTGGAGAGCATTCAGTCCGAACCAATCCTTGCCCTGCAAGCAACCGATCCATACTCGATCGTGAAGAACGTCTAGAAGAGCGAGAATCGTCATTGCCTGAATTCCCTGAGTTACCCGATGAGTTACCAAAGACTCCTCGAAGAAAATCGCCAAAATCAGCTCCTGAAGAGTTACCCATATTTGTATTGTTGTTAGAGCCAGAGACGCCAGCAGGACATCCGAAGGGAGTGCAGTTTCCACCCCCCGGATTTGGGCAACCAAACGGATTACAAGATCCTGCACCGGGTGCAGAGCAGCCAAACGCATTACAGGTTTGTGCCGTTGCTTTTGGCGTTTCTACAAGCCAAGATAGACCTAAACTCAATGTGCCAACTGCTAGGAAGGTGGCAAACTTACTATAAGTTTTAAAACTTGCTCTATACATATGATGTGCGCGTAATTTACAAGGTGACGAATATGAGCAACTGATTCAGCATAGAAAGATGACCTACGATCCTATCTACACTGAAGAAAATCTATGTTGAAGGAAACTGATCGCCCTGAAACGGTTGAGCTGGTTTCTGCTTGATAAGTCGAAGCTTAAATCTGAATGAGCTGCTGCATGTGGATGACACCAAGCTAATTGAACTCTTCTGCTCAAGTCAGTGAGAAGAGGTAATAAAAGGTGACAGGTTCCGACAGAAGTCCGTAAATCTTACGTGAAGTAGTTCAAGAGGCAGGGACGATCGCAAGATGCCCTAGACTCAGTGGGTACACTGGAATCATGAAAGACTGGAATCATGAAAGACTGGAATGAATAAGTGACAAGATCTTTACCCGCACAGCCGCCTGCTTATGACCGCAGATGAAGCGATCGCCCTGCTGCATACTATTCTGAATTGCGCTGAGCAAAAGATGCCGCTTAACGACACTCAGCTCAGAGTGTTTCGGTTGATTTGGCTGGGGAAATCCTATGGGGCGATCGCCAATGCAACAGGTTATGAGTATGACTACATCAAGCAAGTTAGCTCTAAGCTTTGGCAACTCCTTTCTAAGGCGCTGAACCAGCCCGTTTCTAAGCGCAATCTTCAGACCGTCTTGCAGCAGTACACCGTTTCTCTATCGGCAGCAGAGCTGATGGCTAGCCCACCTCAGAGCCTGCTCCACAATCTTCCCGTAGGCAACTACAGCAGGTTGATAGGACGAGAAGTGGAAGTGGCTCGCTTGCTTAAATTTCTCTCTTTCGAGCATCCGGCACACTGCATCAGCCTTGAGGGGTTGGGCGGCATTGGCAAAACCACGCTGGCTCTCTCGATCGCCCATCGATTTCTACAGACCCCAGGAGCGTTTGATGCCATCATTTTTACCTCAGCCAAACCTAGTCGTCTCACTGCTGCTGGAGTTTTGCCTCGGCTGCAACCCGATCGCAACCTGCGGGATATCTTTCGAGCGATCGCCCAAACATTACAATGTCCCGACCTGCTGCTGCAACCGTTTGACGAACAGATACGGCAAATTCAAGCTCAGCTTTCGCGGCAGCAAACTTTGCTGGTGATTGATAATTTAGAAACTGTTGAAGATTGGCAGTCCATCTTAGCGTTTCTGCATGATTTACCGATTACGGTAAAAGTCATCTTAACCAGTCGGCAGCGCACCCCTTTTGCTGCGATCGCTCTAGCGCCCCTCTCAGAAACTGAGAGTGTTGATTTAATTCAGGATCAGCTTCACGGCGTTGATCTAAATCTAATCGCTAGCCGCCAGCTTTATCAGCAGACAAGCGGTATACCCGCTGCGATCGTTTACGCTGTTGGTCTTGTGTCTAGCGGCTATCCGATTGAATTATCTGCCGTTGCTGTAGGCGACTATGCTCACTTTTACTTTGAGAGTTCGGTCAAGTCTTTAGGAAGTAGCGCATTTGAGCAGATCCTGATGGCGATTGCAGTCGTTCCCCATGCGGCAGTCAAAGAAGCAATCGCCCATATTGCGGGTATCCGTGACGAGCAGGCTGTCACCCAAGGGCTAGCAAAATTGCAGCAGCTTTCGCTGATTAGCCAGCAATCCGGACGCTATGACATGCTGCCGCTGACGCGAGAATATGCGATCGCTAAGCTAGAGACCGATCCCGACTTTAAGACTTTTGCCTACAGACGTCGAATTGAGTGGTATCTGACGTTTGCGGCAACGCATGGCGGCAAAGATGGGACAGACTGGCAAAACTACAGCGCCCTAGAGCAAGAATGGGACAACCTGCAAGATGTAATTGAGGGATGTATTGCGGGCGATCGCTATGCAGAAGTCTGCCAATTTTGGCAGAGCGTCCGGTGCTATAGCCATGCTCAGGGATATCGCCAGAATCGACTCACCTGCTGGGTCGCCCACCTAAACTGGACAGATTGGCTGATTCAGGCAGCAGAACAGCGCCAAGATGATGCGGTGGCGGCTGACGTGCTGTTTGCCAAAGCTTGGACGCAGACTCTCATAGGGCAGCCCCATCATCTGCAAGCCGCAGAATCTCTGTTTTCCAGAGCTTGGAAATATCGTCACGCTAGCGATTTGCCGTTTCAGATTAACTTGGCTATTCATATTGCCGCTTGGCATATTCAAAAGCATCAATTTCCAGAAGCCACGCTATGGCTCCAAGAAGCAGAAGCACTGTTAAACCAGGACTCACTATTAAACCAGGACTCGGCTCATCAACGTCTGTGGATTCAGTGGCATTATTACCAGGGCGAAATTGCCTATAAGGAAGCAGACTATAGTCAAGCCCAAACCCATTTTCAACAGGCATTGCAACAAGCGCAGAGCTGCGACTGGCGTCGCGTCATCTTTTTGGCCAAAGATTGGCTAGCCGAAATTGCGCTGAAGCAGGGCAACCTCTCTGAAGCACGGCTTCTGATGGAGGCAGGATTGCAGATGGCTCAAACGCATGAAGATCACTGTCGCACTGCTTTTTGTCTGCGATCGCTCGCCCGTTTAGAGCAAGTTCAAGGCGATCGCACCCTTGCCTATCATTGGGCAGCAGAAGCCAAGCAATTGTTTGAGCAGCTAGGAATGCAGACCGAAGCTGGAGAAACCGCTGAGCTTTTGCAGTAATTTGGCGATGTTCTAGACGGGCTGTTGATTTTTTGAAGGAGGCGCTATCCCTTGCAAAAAATTAAAGTCGGTCATTTTCAGTCATGAATTCAGTCAACTTGGAGATGTGATGGAACTAAAGCGCTTTCACCTGGCTCTTAAGGGGGACATCATGTTTTCAAGTCAGCAACCTGACACTTTTACTCTTTTCTTACAAAAAGCCCGACAGCTCGACCTATCACCGATCGCCTATCAGTTGATGCAGTCTCACACAGGCCCACGCTGGAGCAGAGAAAAAACCGTCAAAGCGATCGCTCGATACTTAGCGTTTCTGTATTTAGCAGATTCTTATCGCCATCTTCAGTTAGTTCCCTCTCAAGAGATCGATCAGGTCTGGCATTATCACATTCTCGATACCAGTAAATATGTAGAAGATTGTCAAATGCTATTCGGCTACATGATTCACCACTTTCCCTATTTAGGATTGAGAGGGGAGCAAGATCGGTACGATCAGAACAAAGCTTATTCGTTAACGCAGACTCTATTTAGCAAGCACTTTAGCTGCTATTTTGTCGATCAAGCGTTACACCCTAGTGATTGCGAACCGATTCGCTCAGAAATACTGCCAACCGCTGGCTGCTCTCACATATCAAAGTTGCGATCGCGGCTGCATACCCCCCTAGCGACAGAGGAGGTGCTAGCAAAAATTGCTCTATCGCTGAACTGAATCATATAGCTAGAGTCATAGCTACGGGCTATAAATAGTGATGGGGTCGCAGAGCGACCCCATCACTATCCCTACATAGATTCAGGTTGAAACTATTTACTAGTCTGAAGACTTTTCTGGAACAAACTCCAGAGAGACGCCATTCATACAATAGCGTTGACCTGTCGGAGCAGGGCCATCCTCAAACACATGTCCCAGGTGTCCTCCACACTTGCTACAGTGAACCTCGACACGGGTCATAAATAAGGATCGATCGGTTGTCGTTTCAATCGCTCCTTCAAGGGGAGCATAGAAGCTGGGCCAGCCTGTACGGCTGTTAAATTTAGTTTCTGACGTGAAGAGAGGAGTACCACAGGCAGCACAGGCATAAGTTCCGCGATCGTAAACTTTATCCAATGGACTAGAGCCGGGTCGTTCAGTACCATGCTTCCGCAGCACATGAAACTGCTCAGGAGTTAAGGTGGCTTTCCACTCTTGTTCGGTTTTAGCGATTTCAAACTCGTGATTTGCAGAAGTTCCCATAGGGTTAGACCTTTTCTTGAAATGTGCTGATTCCTGATATTCTTCAAGAAGTAATGATTTTTGCTGTCTGAGCGCAGTCCACCCAACAAAAATCGGCATTGCGTCATCCGGCTAAGAAACTTATTTCGGGAAGCGCGCACCTCTCAAAATAAATTTCTTAGATAAAATTAGCAGCGTCCAAAAATCATTACTCTAATATCCTAACGAAGTCGTTACCTCAAGCTCTGCAAGTACGCATCAACCGCTTCGTTAACAATATCAGTCATGGGCTTGCCCTGCTCAGTAGCTACCGCCTTAAGCCGATCATAGACACCATCTCGGATGCCGACTCGGTAACGAGGCTTGCCGCTGCCTAAAATCGCTCCCACTAAACCACCGGATGCACTAGGTTCATAGGTGGCTGCAAACTCGCGGAGAACGTCGAACCCAACACGATCGCAGAAATCACCAAAGCTCTCGCCCTTCTTACGGTTTTTCTTGAAGTAAACAAACAGTGGCTCTAAGGTCGCTTCTAAATCAGCGATCGGCATATTGTCTATATATGCCTGAGAGAGGCGCGTCTGGTTAGGTGCAGCCCCTAGCCAAATTTGGTACGACTCAGGAGATTGCCCGACAAAGCCCAACTCTGCTAGGTAGGGGCGGGCACAGCCATTGGGGCAGCCCGTCATACGAGTGATGAAACTCTCTTGAGGCAGCCCTACTTTGTCCAACAGGGCACGAACGCGATCGAGAATGCTGGGCATCACCCGCTCTGACTCAGTGACCGCTAACCCACAGGTAGGCAAAGCTGGACAGGCCATAGAAATCCGTACCAATGGGTCAAGCTGCTCGACGCGCTTAACGCCTGTGCGATCGAGAATGCCCTGAATTTCCTCTTGATCAGCCGGATCAATCTCATACAGTACGAGGTCTTGGCTAGGCGTGAGCCGCAGGGGAAGCTGAAACTTTTCCTCAATTTCCCGTAGAGCCGTCTTGAGCTGAAGACTGCTCTCATCTTTGACCCGACCATTCTCAACAGAGAGGCCTAAGAATAGCTTGCCATCTCCCTGCTCATGCCAGCCTAAATAGTCTTTATACGCCCACTCTGCCGTTGGCTTCAGGGGTTGCATAGGCTTGCCCAGATAGCTCTCCACCTTTTCTCGGAACTGGTCAACGCCCCAGTCATGCAGCAGATACTTAAGGCGGGCATGGCGGCGGTTAAAGCGATCGCCGTAGTCTCGCTGGGTAGCCACGATCGCTTTAGCAGCATCGTAAATATCGGCTTTGTCTACATAACCGATCGGATCAGCCAACCGAGGAAATGTCTCTTCTTTATTGTGGGTGCGTGCTAAGCCACCCCCCGCATAAATATTAAAGCCTTCTAGCTCGCCTTGACTGTCGGTAATCACAACCAAGCTCAAATCCTGAGAGAACAAATCAACCGAATTGTCTCCTGGAACAGTGACGCAAGCCTTGAATTTACGCGGCATGTAGTGAACGCCATAAATGGGTTCTGCCGTATCGTGGATGATTGTGCCATTACCGTTGCGATGCAGCGCAGCCACGACATCAGGATGAGGCTCAGCGGTGAGCGCCTTCTCGCCATCTAGCCAGATTTCGTAATAAGCCTCCGTTTGAGGGGTAAGCAAATCTGCAAGGCGCTCAGCGTACTCTCTAGCCAAAACATATTCTGGGCGGTTTTTGTAGGGAGCCGCCGGAGCCATGACGTTACGACTCAGATCGCCACAGGCTCCTAAAGTCGAACCCATATTGCGAACGATGCTAGAAATCACCGTCTTCAGGTTTTGCTTGGGCACGCCATGCAGCTGGAAACCCTGACGAGTGGTTGCCCTCAACGTATGGTTGCCATACTCATCTGCTAGCTTGTCTAGCGTTAAGTAAAGCTGCGCTGGAATATATCCACCCGGATTACGGGTGCGCAGCATAAAACTGTAGTCTTTCTCTTGGCCTTTAACGCGATTGTCGCGGTTGTCCTGCTGATACGAGCCATGAAATTTGAGGATTTGAATACCATCTTCGCTGAAGTGCGTAGTATCTTGCAGCAATTCAGTCGCAACAGGTTCGCGCAGGGCATTGCTGCGCTCTTTGATGCCTTCAACCTTGGAAACTTTGGCAGGAGTGGTAACCATTTTCTATTAGCTAGAGCAAGTCTAAAACAGGGGTCTAACAAGTTAAGTCTAAAACCGCCTAGGTAATGCTCCTAGTCTTGCTTATTTATTTGTTGACAAGGTAGGCTGTAGGCACCTTTCAAGCAATTAAGTCAAGCCATAAAACATTTCCATCGCTAAGAATTAGCCTAACCAGCGCGGAGCAGCGTACTGCCATTCACGGTATTCCGATCGGAATTAAGGTGAATTTGACAAACACCCTAATTCTAGCATTACACCCTTTTATTGGAATGCCCTGCAACATTAGGAAAAGTTTTAGTTTGCACTTGATAGTTGGCTAAAGCTAGAAGGATTGGCTAAAGCTAGAAGGTTCTAAGCTGAGCTTAAACTGTGTTCAACTTAGGCATCTGCCGCATGAGCAGCTAGGACTCACACCTATACCACCTGCTCATCGCCCCTTTTCAAAGGCAAAGGATGTCATTCATGGCGCTATGTAAAGCATTATTACGATCGCCCAGCCTGCGAGCTTAAACTAAATACATACTTTAAGGGTCAATATAAATTTTTAGTAAGGAAGAGGAGAAGATCTTTATCTCTGCTTGCGCCTTCCTCTATTCCATGACAGCTTATGTAGTAGTACCCATAGGGAAAAGTCTATGACTCTATGCGGTTAGATAATGAACTGCCTACCGCTTCGACTTCTGATGTAACTTGCTGAAGCGCTTGCCCAAGCCATGTGTCGGTCTGGCAAAAGATACATTTATCGAGGGCTAAATCTACTAAACTGGTGCTTTTAAGATATTGCCGTAAGCGATCGCATCTACCGCTTTGTTGATAGGCTACCCTAGATAGCTAGGCGCAGTAAAGTATTTGCACCTTTAGCATTTACTGCCCCCTTTTCAAAAAAAAGTTGCATCAATTTGCAATTGATCGTCAGATCGTCCGGCAAACTCTAAATTTTTCTGAAGAATCTACCAAACGTCAAGGAAACTTTGTAGCCTCCGAGCTTGATTTTCGGACAAATTTGTAAATTCTCCCAGGTAGACCTTAGAAGAATTATGCTAAAGGCATTTCCCCCAATCCAAAGCGTAATTGGATTCCCCGTAACCGCTCTGCCTTTCAACGCCCAGATTAATTTAATCATGAAATGGGCAGGTTCGCGCTTAAGCAAATATGTCTGTGTTGCCAATGTGCATATGCTGATGGAGGCACGGACTGATCCCACATTTGCTGCCGTTTTAGAAAATGCAGATCTGGTAACTCCTGATGGTATGCCTCTGGTTTGGCTCATGAAGCTGATGGGCGTGATGCATCAAGATCGAGTTGCTGGAATGGATATTTTCCTAGCGTTATGTGAACAGGCATCTGAGAGACAGATCAGCGTATTTTTTCTCGGCTCTAAGCCAGAAATTTTAGAGCGCATGAAGGAGAAACTTCACCAGGACTTCCCTCAGTTAAAAGTAGCCGATATGCAGCCTCTGCCATTTCGGTCTTTGACCCCAGAAGAAGATGAGGCAACAGTACGAAAGATTAATGAGAGTGGTGCAGGGCTAGTACTCGTATCGCTGGGCTGTCCTAAACAAGAGCTGTGGATGAGTCAACACCAGGGAAGAGTAGACGGAGTCATGCTAGGACTAGGTGGGGTGTTCCCTGTCTATGCTGGCATTCAGAAATGGGCACCTAATTGGATAAGAAAGGCGGGTCTGGAATGGCTCTATCGATTAATTCAAGAACCCCGTCGGCTATGGCGGCGTTATTTAGGCACCATTCCTCCCTTTATCTATCTAGCTTGTAGACAGATATTCGTTAATTGGGTCAGTC
This sequence comes from Oscillatoriophycideae cyanobacterium NC_groundwater_1537_Pr4_S-0.65um_50_18, assembly GCA_016208305.1. Lineage (GTDB taxonomy): Bacteria > Cyanobacteriota > Cyanobacteriia > Elainellales > Elainellaceae > Drouetiella. Next base: position 706,149 of record JACQYI010000009.1, read on the forward strand.
CTCTGCCAAAAGAGCGATCGGACTATTCACGTTATCCATAATGACTTGAGTCACCTATAGGGGCTTAAGCCACAGCAAACAGTAGGTTTCACAGCGTAATAATGAGATCATCACGTCGTTTCTTACCTGTCAAACCTACTGAAAGATAGTCTAGACATAGATTTAGCCATGCATTGGCTTTTAATTGTCAACGATCGCTAACAGTTAGAATCCTGCTTAAGCATCTTTGCTATATCTTTTGCAAGGCAAAGTCAAGCTACAGAGTGAAATTTTTATGTCAAGCGATTTACCTTCTGAAGGCCAATGAGCTTTCATATCAAAGTTGCCTTAATGCCTCATTGTGATTCAATGGAGCGATCGCTTTTGTGTCACGATGCTCTTTAGATAACATCTTAGATAACATCATTGAGCCTTTAAGCTTTCCCTCTTTCTCAGGATTTTTAATAATCTGGCTACAAAATCAGCAGCGCCGATTGGCTTTGAATACCTGCCAGATCGCAAAATATAGATTGCACCATATCGCCATCTAGCAGGAATTGTTGTCTTCTCATCCACAAAATTCTGCCAATTGGGGTAAAGTTGGGATAAATCAAGCCGACTGAGTCTCCATGCCTGCTGAAGTTGTTTTAATTAAGCATCCGCTAGTGCAGCACAAGCTGACCATCATGCGTTTGGCCGAAACCCATACGCAGGATTTTCGCCGCTTGCTCAAAGAAATTTCTATGCTGCTGGCCTATGAGGTCACACGAGATTTGCCTTTGAAGTATGAGCCAATTCAAACGCCGCTGGCGGAGATGAAAGCGCCAATGCTGGCTGCCGACAAAAAAATGGTAATTGTCTCAATCTTGCGGGCAGGGCAAGGCTTACTCGATGGGATGATTGAGCTGATCCCAACGGCCAAGGTGGGGCATATTGGTCTGTATCGTGAGCCAACGACCCTCATGGCGATCGAGTACTATCTCAAGCTGCCACCTGATGTCGAGCAACGCGATATGCTCGTAGTCGATCCCATGTTAGCAACCGGAAATTCTGCGGTTGCGGCAGTCGATCGCCTGAAGGAAGCTAATCCTGCCTCTATCAAGTTTGTCTGCCTACTCGCCGCTCCCGAAGGCATTGAGCATTTTCATGAGCAGCACCCAGATGTCCCTATTTATACAGCAGCGATCGATGAGGGCTTAGATGGTCACGGCTATATCATTCCGGGTTTGGGGGATGCGGGCGATCGGCTGTATGGGACAAAGTAGCAACAGAATACAGCAAGCAACGGGATACAGCAGCAATGAAGGGTGCAGAACAGCAAGCCATTACCTACCTGCGATCGACTGCGGCCATTCGCGATCGCTGTGGGCAGCTATTTGCGCTAGCAGAAGCCGATCGGCTAGCGCATTTTCGGCTGGACTTAAGCCAGCTTGATGCCGTCGCAAAGTATGTGCTGGAGGTGATGCGATCTAACTACCCCAACTTACAAGTCCCGTTTCACAGCCGTTGGCGGCATTTTGAGGCAGGTGGCATACCCCGATCAGAGCGGCTCGATGCGAAGCTGAAGGGACTTGATCCGGTAGAAAAAGCCCGCGCCAAGTTTGATCTCGCCATTACCAGCGTATTGCTAGATGCGGGCGCAGGGGCAGACTGGCAGTTTTCAGAAGCCGAGACAGGACTAGTTTTAGGGCGATCGGAAGGGCTGGCCATTGCCAGTTTCGAGCTATTTTTACAAGGCGGATTTTCTAGCGATCCGCTACATCCTTTTCAAGCCGATGCCTTGGGCTTACAAAACCTGACGGAGGCCGCATTCACCCAAGCTTTTCAGGTCACTGCCCAAAATCCTTTGGTGGGTGTGGCAGGACGGCTAGGTTTAATGCAGCAATTGGGGCGGGCGATCGCTCAACAGCCAAAACTATTTGGCCAGGTTCCGCGTCTGGGTAACCTCGTCGATTATTTAATGCACCAGGCTGTGGATCACCAGCTCAAGGCACATGACGTATTTGCAGCCGTTCTAGAGGGCTTGAGTGAAATTTGGGCAGGACGAGTGGCGATCGCAGGACTCAATCTCGGAGATGTCTGGATCTATAAAGCGTTACCCGATCAGGGGATAGGCTCGCAACTGGTACCGTTTCATAAGCTTTCTCAATGGCTAACCTATTCACTGCTAGAGCCATTACAAGAATTAGGATTACAGATCATTGATCTAGACGAACTGACAGGATTATCTGAATACCGCAACGGGGGACTCTGCCTAGATTTGGGATTACTACAACCCAAACACAAGGCTGTGACCGATCAAGCCCATTCGCCAGATTCCGCTGTGATCATCGAATGGCGATCGCTGACGGTAATCTTGCTCGATCGCATTGCCCAAGCGATTCGCGCCCAGCTCCATCTTGATGCGACCCAACTGCCGCTAGCCAAGGTCTTAGAAGGAGGCACTTGGGCTGCGGGGCGAAAAATTGCGGCAGAGCTGCGAGCGGGTGGAGTGCCGCCGATTCAAATCATTAGCGATGGCACGGTATTCTAGTAGATCTGGATTCTTCTCGATCGGGTCGCTTGCTGATCTCATTGCCAACTCTCATTGCCAACTTATTCGCCTTTGCACGCCCATGACTGCTACACCTCCCGATAACTCAGACCTTCAGCCCGCTGGAGAGACTTTAGAACAAGATCTGGTGCGATCGCTTCGCCGCAAAGAAGGCAACTGGATAGGCTGGGGGCAAACCTGTCAGCAGCTCCAAAAGTTAGGATACTCGCCTCAAAGGGTTTTTGAAGAAACGGGCTTTGAGCCAATTCAGCAAAACCAGCTCATTGTGGCCGCCCAAGTCTATGGATCAGTAGAGAGCGGCGGCGCATCTCCAGAAGTTTTGGCGCGGTTTGAGCGAACGGGCAGCGACTCACTTTATGCCCTACGCATTTTGACGCAATCTGAACGGGTCGAGGCGGCAAACCTACTCGTTGCCAAAGGCTTAGATTCTGAGGGAGCCCATGAAGTTGCCAAAGCGCTGAAGGAATATTCCCGCCTATCCAAAAAGCCAGAAGAGTTTGCCAGCTATCCTGATGATGCCGTCGCCTATGCCTATTGGAAGCTAGCCCGACAGCAGTCTGATCTTCAGGCGCGATCGCGTCTCATTGCCCTGGGTTTGCGCTTTGCCCAAAGTGCATCAGCCCGCCAACAGATTGAGAAGCTCTTAACTGATTTCACCGTCACCCGCAGCCGTCCAGCTCCCCGCATGCCTTTTTACCGCATGGAGTCTGTTGATGAACAGCCAGTGGTGATTCCGGTAGCGGGCAAAATGCCCCTCAGCACGGCTGATCTTAAAGCGGTGCCTATGGTGAGCGCAGAAGGTCTGTTTCAAATCGTGAAGTTTTCTGGCGCAGGAGCTTGGGTGGCGCTTCCGGGATGGCAAGTTGTCTTGGCTTCCGAAGATCCGGTGATGGTGCTGATTTCGAGTGAGCAATTGCCCACTTCGACGCTGGATGCGCCCCTGGAGACTGTAGAGGAGATGCTGATCATGGTGGATCGATCGCAGCGCCAATGGGACAGTGAGAGCTACTTTATCCTCGATGATGCGGGGCAACTGCGAATTGACTGGTCTGAGGAAGCCCCTGAACTATCGGTTCTAGGGAAAGTCGTGCTCGTGCTGCGCCCTAAGAAAGTTCTGGATGAGGATTTCAATAAGCAGCTCTGGCAGCTAGATGAGTAAATTGAGCGCTGAGGCGGGCTTTTTTCGGGTCTTGCTTCAAACTGAGAATTGCTGCTATTACTCAGGTGCAATTGCTTTCCAACCAGTTATCCTGGTACCATATTCGGACTTTATAGGGTTGGATATTTCTAACCTCCGACCATGCCAGCAAGGTTGCAAATTAAAGCAGAAGATTGCTCTCCTCTGGGACAATTCATTCTGAAATATTTGGAGGAGCAGGGCATCAGCATGAATCGCCTAGCTGAATTGTCAGGCGTACCGCAGCCTCGGCTACGGGGAGCCTGCTTTAAAGGCACCTGCCCTACTCCTGAAACCTTAAGAAAGCTAGCTAGGGTGATGGGGAAGCATCACTTAGAGCTGTATACCCTAGCCTACGAAGGCAGAATAGAGCAGATTCCTGGCGATGCAGATGACAACTCGCTGGATATGTTGATGCGAGAGCTGTTTGAAACCGCTAGAGAGCTAGGACTCACCGTACCCAAAATTCGCCCCTCTAAAGCTAAAATCCGCAAAGCGCTGCTGGAGTTAGGGTTTCGCGTAGAGAGCGATGAATCTGCCTGAAGCAAGGCCAGAACTCAGGCAAATTGAACCCCACAAATCAGCTATAAAAACTGAAGGGGAAAAAACTGAAGGGGAAAGGGCGATCGCCCTTTCCCCTTTACAATTATTAAAAAGCATAAATAGCTTTGTGCCGAAGCCGCCAAACTATTTATGCAAGTTATTCATGCAAGAAGATCGTTGAGAACGAGCACTTTAAGGAGCTGTGATACATTTATCGCACCACAACCCTTTAGCGCCTGTCCTCTCTACTTCTTACGGTAAGGCACAGACTGCTCGATGTTGATGTTCAACGCCGAGATTCTCTGAGGTGGATTGCTACGGGGATTGATGCTCCGCGCCATGTCAAGAAACTGATCAGGGCTACCCGCTCTACTTTGCTTATCTTGGGGGATGTAGCTGCGAACCGTAGTTTGCCAGATAACCTGTGGGAAGCCCAGCTTGCCGCGATAGTAGTCATTGTAGCGGGGAGACTTGATGTTGAAAGGCAACTCACCTTCCGATCGCCCAGGCAGAACCCGGCGGCGCTGGTAAGGCAGGATATCGTAGCCAAAAGCACTCAGATACTCTTCGCTATTGAGCAGTTGGTCTACAAAACCGACAATACCCTTAGTCGCCACAACGATCGACCAAGCAATCTTTTCGCGCTCGCTATAGACATCGCGACCCAACACCCGCTGCACGGTTTGCTCTACAAAGCGGTAGTTGCTATTGAGTTCATAGAAACTGCGCTTGTAGGTATTGGAAAGCAACAATCCACGTACAAAGTCGCGTACTGTGATTTGACCGCTACGGAGTTGAGACTCCAAAAACCGCTCCCGATCAGCCGCAAAGGCATGAAAGAAAAACTGACGATAGGCTGCTTCAATCAGCAAGTCCATGTCTGAGGGAGAAAGCAAGTTCTCTGTAGAGTAGATCCTGGGCTGCTCATCCCCAGGAACTTCATAGCCCGTGACCCGCTGATTTTGGCTAGCAGGGGAATATTCTAAAAGAGGAATTGCCACGCTTATCAACACTCCCTTTTCTTACGAAATCTTACAAATTACTCATAATCATACGGGACAAGGGAAAGCATTATTCGATATAGTCTGATAAAAATTACATAACTTAACAGCCTGTTAAACTTCGCTGAGATTTGACTGTGAGAAACGTCTGAAATGCTCTGCCAGCAAAAGATCCCAGCTTTCTAGTTATTACCACAAAATGCGGCCTGTCGCAGAAAATTTAGAACTCCTGGCTGAATCTTGGTTCCTCTAGAGGAACCAAGATTCAGCCACAGCACTTTGCACGCTGTAGCGCGGCTAAACCTGATGGTTGCAGCCACAGATGAATGAAGAAAATCGATCGCCTATCCCGGATTCACGGCTGCGGCAGAAATTGCCAGAGAAAGGAGAATCAGCACCAGAAGCACCAGGGTTAAGCCCGATGCCCGCGTCCAGTTAGCACGGCGGACAAAGGTGGCAAAATCGAAGGGTTCAAATTTTCCAAACAGTCCCTCAGCCCGATCGCTCAAGCCAAAAGCATGGGGGTTAGGCAACCGATCGCGATAGTCTGTCCCGTAGCGGGCCATGCGAGCAAAAGGCAAATCTCCTTGGAGCCGCTGAGGCAAAACTCGGCGCTGCTGATAGGGCACCGTATTCTCCCCAAAGCGATCGTTGTACTCCTCGCTATTCAACAAATCGTTAATAAAACCCTGTAGCCCTTTCGTCGCTAAAACGATCGACCAAGAGAGTTTTTCGCGATCGCTATACACCTGCCGCCCAAGAACCCGCTGCACGCAAAGTTCGACAAAGCGGTAATTGTTGTTGGCATCATAATTCAAGCGCCGAAACGAGTCAGAGGTGACTAATCCTCGAATAAATTCTTTGACCGTGATCTGTCCGGCTTTGAGTTGAGACTCTAAAAGGACTTGACGGTTGCTAGACAGCATTTGCTGTTCATGAAAGATCTGCCGATAGGCAGCAACGATTAAAGTATCCAGCTCACCGGCAGATAGCAAGCTCTCAGTGGTGTAAATTCTTGGCTGTTCATCGCCAGGAATTTCAAAGCTAGCGACCCGTTGATTTTGGGAGGTTGGAGCATACTCTAGCAAAGGAATTGACATAAATTACCTCAGTCTAAAAGGATTTATTCTCATGAAGAATTCCGGCATCGAGCCAGTAAAAACATTGATTTAAACTCTACTGTCCGCTTACGGAATCTCAAAACTTAGGATACGCCTGATAGGTACTTCAACCTACGAAGTGTAAGAGAAAGCATTAATTTGTAATATGCGATGCTGCCAATTTGCAGGGAAAAGTCCCTGCCACAACGCATTTCCCGATTAAACCAGACCCTGCCAAAATGCCAGAGGATCGGCTGTGGACGGACAATAGGGATAGTATCGCAAGAGTTCTTCGAGGCTGGCTTCAGTATGGGAATGAGTCGGTGGAGGCGCGATGCCTAAACCTAGACAAAGATGAGAGAGCGATCGCGCAAATTGCGAATGATGCCCTGGAGAACCCGCATGGGCATGGGCATACTCATGAACCACCAGCAAAAGCCAGTCTTGTGGATGTACTCGTCCTACATCAATCAGCAGCGTGAAGGGATGCGTCTGAAAGTTGCAGAATCCATCTAAGCCAAAAGTCTGAGCTAGAGGAGCCGCAAAGATTTGTGCTGCTGGGTGCTCCCAGAGATGAAAACAGTCCTGGCAAGCTTGAAGATAGGCTCTCAGTTGTACATTTACGGATTCAATATGTTCACCGATCCAGGTACAGATGAGAGTACGGCGATCGACATCGTGCACTGCATCTACCATCTCTGGCTCTGGGGCTAAACTACGCACGCCGTACAGGTAGTCTAACCCGCGAGTAAAGGGATCGGCGCTAGTGGTGATGATGAGATTATTTATCAAAAACCTTACATATCCTCGACTGATACACCTTGTCTAGCCCTAGCCATCCCTCTAAAGAGCGGGAGCCAATTAGCCCAATTCTTTTCAAATGTTAATTCGCAGTTTGTAGGAATTCCTAGTAATAGAACATCTCGCTTAGGATCACAAATTAATCTGCAATAGATTTCTGGAAGTGCCGTCCAGAGGGCAGCGCTTCCAGAAATCTATTGGGTTTTATTTAATCCATAATCCTTAGCAAGCTATTGTTACCCACCGAACAGAGAAAAGTATTTTTCAGGTTCAGCAGCCTTCTCGTTAGAGACATCCTCTGCATCTTCTGCAATGCGAAATTCAGTACAAAAAGTAGCCGTACTAAAGCCGCCAAACCGTTTGACGGTGCTAGTTCGCATCCGCAGACTGGGGCTAGGAAACCAAAAGCGCTCTTCCGAACTCATGGTTTCGTACTCCGTCGTTAGGACTAAGCCATCTTCTTCGTCCATGTGGTAATGTCCGGCAACCGGGACAATCTCGGCATATCCGCGCTCTCGCAACATAATGCCTTGGCGGGGTTGCTCAGCATCCGGAATCAAGGCAAAGACGGTAGAACCTTGATGATTTTCATCTTCTTTGTCCCAACCCATAGACCCTTCCCAAGAGACAAAGGCACCCCCGATCGCCAGTTTGGGGTCAACCTCATGCAGCTTGCAGATCTCGACGACTTGAGGATGATCGGCGGCAAGAGCCTCAACCCGGATCTCTGATTCTCCGGCCTCAGAACGCCTGAAGGCAAGGTGATGGGTCGTGCGCTGCGATCGCCATTTCCCAGTACTTAGCTGAAAAAACTCCATTACATCCATTGCAAGCTAGCCCTAAATAACGATATCTCCACTGATTTCTTTATTATGACTCCAAACTATGACTCCAAATAATCGAGCGATCGACAGCTCTACAGCTTCCAAAAATACTGGCCTATTTAGTCCATGAGGTCGAGCTTGTATCCAACCTACAACTGGGAACGCTAAAATGGCATTATTCGGAAACGTCTAAAACTGCTCACTTGTCAAACACCTGTAATTTTTGTTAACCTTAAGTCATCAGAACCAAGGTAGGTAAATCAAAGAGTTTTACCCCAGCTAGGCTGCTCAATCTCAGTAGTCTGAGCCATTTGAGGGATTTTAACCCCAGCTAAAGACCCACCCTTAGAGACAGGTAATCTTGTTAAGTTTCACGATACAAAGTGCAGATACGCCCTAGTGTTGCAAAGCAACGGAGCATAAGTACTATGGACATCCCTATGGGTCTCAACTTAGAGCAAGAGTTTACGCTTAAGACCTATGAAGCGCAGGTCAAAAACTTAAGCACAGAAGAATCTCAAGAATTTCTTCTAGAAGTGCTAAGGCAATTAATGATTAAAGAAAACATGATTAAGCACTTGATTAAGCAGGCTTGACTTGTCAGCCGTGAGCCGCTAGCTCGGCAGAGGCAAGGCAAAGTAAACTCTGAATTGTAGGCGTAATATAGTTTTCAGAGGCTTAAGCGACCGAAGAATCTAGACAATTTAACCCAGCCCATCCCCTGTCAGAATCAGTCTGATGGGGGATTGTTTTATGAATGTTAAGGATTATTGCTTAGTTTCTCATAACTGAGACTGCTGCCTCCACCATCTTCTATCTTCTAAATTGTCTCGTTGATAGAGACAAGCAATAACGATTTACAGATCACTATTTTTAAGGAGAGCGAAATGCTTGACGCTTTTTCTAGAGCTGTAGTTTCAGCAGATACCAGCACTTCCACAGTTACCGACATTGCTGCCCTCAAGGCATTTGTTGCCAGCGGCAACCGTCGTTTGGATGCAGTAAATGCGATCGCCAGCAACGCAAGCTGCATGGTGTCTGATGCTGTTGCAGGTATGATTTGCGAAAACCAAGGTTTGATCCAAGCGGGCGGCAACTGCTACCCCAACCGTCGCATGGCTGCTTGTCTGCGTGATGCTGAAATCATTCTGCGTTATGTCACCTACGCTTTGCTAGCTGGCGATGCTTCCGTTCTGGACGATCGCTGCCTGAACGGTTTGAAAGAAACCTATGCAGCTCTGGGCGTGCCCACCACCTCCACCGTGCGTGCCGTTCAAATCATGAAGGCTCAAGCCGCTGCTCACATCCAAGACAACCCCAGCGAAGCGTTTGCAGGCGCTAAGCTCCGCAAAATGGGCACTATTGTCACCGAAGATCGTTGCGCTAGCTTGGTTGCTGAAGCTTCCAGCTACTTCGATCGCGTAATTTCGGCTCTGAGCTAATCAATCGCCCACGCGATTCGCTCAGGAAGATTGAAGCTTACAGTCAAAATTCATTTGGGAGATTTAAAAAATGAAATCAGTTGTTACCACAGTTATCGCATCTGCTGATGCCGCCGGTCGTTTCCCCAGCACCTCTGATCTAGAGTCCGTTCAAGGTTCTATCCAACGTGCAACTGCTCGTTTGGAAGCTGCTGAAAAGCTAGCTAGCAACCTTGATGCAGTGGCTAGCGAAGCCTACAACGCTTGCATCAAGAAGTACCCTTACCTGAACAACGCAGGTGAAGCAAACTCTACCGATACCTTCAAGTCTAAGTGCGCTCGTGACATCAAGCACTACCTGCGCTTGATCCAGTACAGCTTGGTTGTTGGCGGTACCGGTCCTCTGGATGAGTGGGGTATTGCAGGTCAGCGTGAAGTTTACCGCGCTTTGGGTCTGCCTACCGCTCCCTACGTTGAAGCATTGAGCTTTGCTCGTAACCGCGGTTGCGCTCCTCGCGACATGTCTGCTCAAGCGCTGACCGAGTACAACGCTCTGTTGGACTACGCGATCAACTCCTTGTCTTAATTGAGTGGTCTGGGTTGATCTGCCTGAGTCAAATTGCAAGAGCTTGTGATTTCATGACAGGATAGATTTTGCCCCTGCAAACCTGGGGGTTCTTGGCTGTTTGCTTTGCCTGTTCAGGTTAAGTAATTGCAAAGAATCTCCAGGTTTGTTTTGTTTTAAGCCGCTCTCAGCCGCTTTCCTATGGACAAACGTTTTTTTAAGCTTTTCAATCTGACCGAAGATCAGGCGATCGCCCTGCTGGATACGCCTCAAGATCAGCTCAGCGAAGATGATTCTCGCTATATTGCAGCTTCTCATCTGGTGAATTTTCCTACGGAGCGATCGATTCAGGCGTTGATGCGAGCTGTGCAGCAAACCGATCCGGCCTTAGACAACCGCATTGTTCGACGTAAGTCAGTGGAAACTTTGGGCTGGCTAGAAGCACCTCAAGCTTTGCCGTTAATTCACACCTGTCTGGCAGATGAAGACTGCTATATGGTGGAAAATGCCGTGTGGGCGATCGGCGAAATTGGCACCGATGATCCCGATATTTTAGAAGATGTAGCAAAGCTGCTAGACAAGCCAGGGCAAACCCACCGGGTCATTATTCACACCTTAGCAAAGCTAGGCTACAAGCCCTCTCTAGAGCGCATTCGCAACTTTACTGAAAGCACTGACCCAACCACTGCCAGTGCTGCGATCACAGCCGTTTGTCGTTTTACCCAAGATTATTCTGAGATGGGAAAAGTTGTAGCCATGCTGCAACACCCGAACGTCCTGGCGCGACGCTTGTCGATCCAGGATTTAATTGATGCCCATTACGACGCTGCTATTCCTCAGATTGCCCGCTGTCCGGTGTCGCTAGTGTTTCGGTTGCGCGGCATTCGGCTACTGGCAGAGGCTGCTGGAGAAGCGATCGCGTTTGAAACCATTCAGCCTGATCTTGAGCGGGTTTTGTATGATCACCCCAAAGACTTAGATCTCGTCCATCGCTATGAACAGCCGCCAGCTTTGCCTGCGCTGATTCGGGGGCTGTATGAAACTGACTTTGGGCGCTGCTATCTGGCGGTGCAAACGATCCTCGAAAACTATGCTGAAGAGGCTCCTGAAGCCCTATTTGCCACCTACGCCGAGGAGGCTGTCTACGACTATGGAGCACATTTCCATGTCGTTAAGCTGTTTGGCTGGCTGAAACATGCTCCTGCCTACGATCTGCTGATTGAGGCTTTGCACAACACCCAGCCGCAGTTTCAAAAGTCACGGGCGGGAGCGGCGATCGCCTTGGGCGAACTGGGCGATCAGCGAGCTATTCCCGAACTCAAAGCCTGCCTGGAAACCAAAATTTGGGATCTCAAATATGCGGCGCTCATGTCTCTTGAAAAGCTGGGCGATCGCGGCTATGAGCAAGTTATAGATGATCCGGATTGGCTGGTTCGGGCGAAGGCAAAGTCGCAGCAGCGCCAACTGGCCTAGTCTCTTGCTGGCTTAGTCGCTTACCGTAACCTGGCTTACCACCGCTTTTGTAGAAGCCTTTCTACTGAAACTTAGCTTCAATTGATCAGACTTTTTAGAATTTCACTATCAAGAGCGCCATGTCCACCGAAGATCTTTTGCAACAGCTTAAACATCCCAACCCCCACCTCCGCGATCGCGCCATGTGGGAACTGGCCGAGAACCCCGACGAAACCACCATTCCTCGGCTGATGAGCATTTTGGATGAGGAAGATACGACCTACCGACGGGCGGCTGTTAAGGCATTAGGGGCGATCGGGTTTGATGCCATTCCGCCTTTGGTAGAGGCACTGCTGCACAGCGAGAATGTCACGGTGCGAGGAAGTTGTGCTAAGGCTCTAGCGCAGATCGCCATTAATCATCCCGAAGTCCCCTTTCCAGATGAGGGCGTGCAGGGTTTAAAAACGGCGCTAAATGATGCTAATCCTGTGGTTCATATTGCTGCCGTCATGGCATTGGGTGAGATTGGCACTCCTGTGGTGGATATCTTAATTGAGGCACTGCAAGCGACCGACAACCCAGCCCTGGGTATTTCGCTGGTCAATGCCCTGGGTTCGATTGGCGACAGTCGTGGGGTCGAGGTTTTGACGGCTTTGATCAACGATGAATCTGCGGATTCCTATGTCCGAGAATCTGCCACCAGTGCTCTGTCTCGTTTGGAGCAAATGGCAAAGTTTAAGGGAGGATAGAAGAGGGGTGTGAGCGGTTTTGATCTTGAGCGGCGCAAACGGCGCAAAAAAATAGCTCATCGGTTTCAACCCTGACCTCGACCCATCCCTCTATTCCATCTCTAGTGAGCCATGCCAGATTCTCAAGCGATTAGTGCAGCAGTTGCCAAACTGTACGACACCTACCCTTTTCCGCCCGAGCCGTTATTGAATGAGCCGCCTCCGGGGTATAACTGGCGCTGGAACTGGCTAGCAGCATTTAACTTTTGTACGGGGCGCAGACCAGAAAGAGAAAACGTTCGGATTTTGGATGCGGGGTGTGGCACCGGAGTGGGTACAGAATATCTCGTACATCTCAATCCTCAGGCCAGCGTCGTGGGAATCGATTTGAGTGCTGGAGCGCTGGCGGTAGCTCAAGAGCGCTGCCAAAAAACGGGAGCCGCCGCAGAGTTTCATCACCTCAGCCTGTTTGATGTTGAGCAGCTACCGGGCGAGTTTGATCTGATTAACTGCGTTGGGGTTTTGCACCATACCCCTGATCCGATTCGCGGCATTCAGGCGCTGGCAAAAAAGCTGGCTCCTGGCGGCATTATGCACATCTTTGTCTATGGTGAATTGGGGCGTTGGGAGATCAACCTAATGCAGGAAGCGATCGCACTGCTGCAAGGCGATCGGCAGGGTGACTACAGCGACGGTGTACAGGTGGGGCGACAGATATTTGCGGCACTGCCCGAAAATAATCGTCTGCGCCAGCGAGAAACAGAGCGCTGGTCTTGGGAAAATCAGCGGGATGGCTACTTTGCAGATATGTATGTGCATCCGCAAGAGATCGATTACAACATCGACACGTTGTTTGAGTTGATTGACGCATCGGGTCTAGAGTTTATCGGCTTTTCTAATCCGCAGATCTGGCAGCTAGACCGATTGGTTGGGCAATCTCCTGAATTAATTGAGCGAGCCGCAACGTTGAGCGATCGCCAGCGTTACCGATTGATTGAGCTACTTGATCCCCAAGCGATTACCCACTACGAGTTTTTTCTGGGACGTAGCCCGATCCATCAAGAAGACTGGCTAGAAGATTCTCGACTGCTATCGGCAATACCGGAGCCAAGTCCCTGCATTTATGGCTGGCAGGACAGTCCTCAGTTTTTCAATCTTGACTATCAAGTGGTCAAACTCAATGATGCCGAGTGGCAGTTTCTTTTAGCCTGCAATGGCAATCAAGTCCGGCAAAAAAATGTCGGTGAAATCCTGCAATCTGTTGAAGCCAGCTTAGAAGATGTGCGATCGCTCCAGCGGCAGCAGATTGTGTTATTGGGGTTCTAAACGTTGCTAATTTTTGGGATAAATTTTTGTTGGAGAGACTCGCAGAGCGAGTCTCTCCAACAATTAAACCATCGTTTACCAGTCGTCAGCTTCAGACTGCCGCTCTACCTGCGCGATCGCCAATTTTGCCAGAGTTTTGACGACCGCCGCCTCGTCATTCATGGCGTTATGCAAAGCTTCTAGCACCGCACGATCGCCCGTTTTGCCCAAAGAGCTGACCGCCGCTTTTCTGACTTCTACATCGGCATCTTGCAGCGCCAAAATCAAGTGGGGAATAGCGGGCGGATAGTTAACCTGCCCCAAGACTGATGCGGCCTCTGTCCGAACAATGGGTTCTGGATCGGTCAAAGCTGACACCAGAATATTGCAAGACTTGGTATCAGATTGCTCTTGGGCGACATGGGCGATCGCCCCAATTACGGCACAGCGCACATCAACTGAGTCAGAATTGAGGGCTTTGTATAAATGCTCTGTCGCTTCAGATCCAATAAAAGCCAGCGCCCAGGCCGCATGACCTTTGGTATCTTGAGGATGGCGATCGGAAGCCAGAATGTCGAGCAGTGCAGGCACAGCCGCCTCTCCGGTTCTGGCTAGCGCTCCGGCTGAAGAACTTCTGACGACCGTATCTTCATCATTCAGAAAAGCATGAAGCAAATGGGGCACAGCGCTGGGATCGGCAATTAGCGTCAAGGTTTTGGCAGCAGCCCGACGCACCACTACATTGTCATGGTGGGCTAAAGCCTCGATTAGAAAAGGGGTGGCAGGTTCGCCAATGTCTCCCAGGGTTTCTGCAAAGCGAAGCCGCACTAGCCCCCGCGTGTCGCCCAACCCTTCTACGAGCTGCTTCAAAACTTGTGGATCGCTAGAGTCAAAAGCGTCCAATGTGATCTGCTGATTGACCCTTTGCACCAGCGCATCGTTGGCGATCTGGGCTTGCAAAAGGGCATCATCCACGGCTGGAGTGTCGGAGTTGAGAGACATCACAAATTTCCTGATCTCCAATACTGTCTAATACGATTACTGCCTAATACGATCTAACTTACGGTCTAAATGCAAATTGCTGTTGAAATGAGGAGGGTTAAATGCTCGAACTGAAACCCTTATAGTCTATGAGCTAGTGGTCAAATCACCCTGCTGTTGACGGAGCGCCTGAATCTGGGCGTCAATTTGAGCTAGGTTAGGCTGTAAGCTTGCCATTGCCTGAGACTTCATGATCTTGGCTCGCTGTGCCATAGAGAGCGTATCGTTAACCAAACGTTCCCGATATTGCTCTAGCTCAGCAATGATTTCGGTGAGATCTTGAGAAGTTGCTGGCTCAGCCGTTTGTATTTCGTCCATGATTTTATTTAAATAAGCGTCTTAAAGTGCATTTCTAATTTTCTCAGATCTCGCGACCAACGGGCAAACCTTTTTAAGGAGAGGCGAAGTTCAGGCAATAAAAAATAGCGTTGCTGATTTTATCTTGCAGTCTAATTTTGAAGTCTAATCTTGAAGTCTGAGTCGATCGCCCCAGGCTGGTATGCTGAGACAGCCTCTAACACCGTATCAAAATTATCAACGCCCAAAAAGTAATAGAGCAATGGAAAGTAATTGGCTAGATTGGATTGCCGGAGGGCTGGCGATCGTCATTCTTTTAGGTGGGTTATTCATGCTGCTGAACGGGGTGTCCGCCATGAATCAAGACGCAGGTTCTAACAAAAAAAAGTAACGCGATTTTCTGGGCTTCGATATGTTGAGTTTTGGCTTTTTGGATCACACCCGTTTGTGGATACTTCTCACCCTTTTGACGCTTCATTGTGCTTTTGGCGTGCTGGCGGCGATCGTCGCTCAGCGCCGAGGAAAAAGCTTCAGACAGTGGCTCATTTGGGGATTAATTGGCGGCACTCCTGTCCTAATGATTGCCATTTTTCGTCTTGAGCAAGCTCAACCTCCGGCAAAGTAGCAATATTCAAGGTCTTGCACATTACCTACAGCTTCTAGATGAATGCGATAGACTAGCAAAGCATTACATGAGGTCAGAGCAGGATGGGAAAACAGTCAACTGGCGTTAAGGCACAACCTGAGCAACCTGACAGCCTTCAGACCAACGGGGTTCAGGCGAGTTCTCAGGCTCCGGCGAGTTCTCAGGCTAAAGCGGCACAGGCGCAGCACCATGACCCAAGCCTTGATTTGTCTTCCAGTTCTCCTGCCGCCCCGTCCCCTGAAAAGGTGCCAGCAAAAGCCTGGACGATCGAAAGTAGCGAAGAGCTATACCGGATTAACGGCTGGGGCGAACCCTACTTTTCCATTAACGCTGCTGGACACATTACCGTCTCGCCCAAAGGCGATCGCGGGGGATCTTTAGACCTGTTTGAGCTAGTTAACGCCCTCAAGCAGCGCAATCTTGGCTTGCCCCTGCTGATTCGCTTCTCTGACATTTTGCAAGACCGAATCGAACGGCTAAACGCCTGCTTTGCCAAAGCGATCGCCCGCTACAACTATCCTGGCGTCTATCGTGGCGTCTTTCCCACCAAGTGCAACCAACAGCGCCATTTGATCGAAGATCTGGTGCGCTTTGGCAAACCGCATCAGTTTGGGCTAGAGGCTGGCTCGAAACCAGAGCTGATGATTGCCTTGGCGATGCTCGACACCCCCGGTGCCCTCGTGATCTGCAATGGCTACAAAGATCGTGAATATATTGAAACCGCAACTCTAGCGCAGCGCTTAGGGCATACGCCGATCATAGTCCTAGAGCAGATCGAAGAAGTGGAGTTGGCGATCGAAGCCAGCCGTAACTTGGGTATTCAGCCCATTCTAGGAGTACGTGCCAAGCTCAGCGCTAAAGGGATCGGACGCTGGGGTACCTCGGCGGGCGATCGGGCTAAGTTTGGCCTGACCGTACCCGAAATCATTAAAGCCGTTGAGCAGCTGAAGGCGGCGGGTATGCTGGATGCCTTGCAGCTCCTGCATTTCCATATCGGCTCTCAAATTTCTGCGATCAGCGTGGTCAAAGATGCCATCCGCGAGGCCAGCCAGATTTATGTCGAGCTAGCCAAGCTGGGAGCCAACATGAAGTATCTCGATGTGGGTGGGGGTCTAGCCGTAGACTATGACGGCTCCAAGACAAACTTCCACGCCTCTAAGAACTACAACATGCAAAACTACGCCAATGATGTAGTGGCAGAAATCAAAGAAGCCTGTGAAGAGCGGAATCTGATTGCTCCGACCCTGATTAGTGAGAGTGGGCGGGCGATCGCCTCTCACCAGTCGGTTTTGGTGTTTGATGTGTTGGGCACTAGCGAAGTGGTGTCAGATCCTCCCGAACCCGCCGAAGAAAAAGAGCATCTGATTATTCGCAACTTGTACGAAACCTATCACGCGATCGCTGCCGAAAATTATCAGGAAGCCTATCATGACGCAGCTCAGTTCAAAGAAGAGGCCGTGAGTCTCTTTGGCTTCGGCTATCTCAGTCTCACCGAACGGGCGCGGGCAGAGCGGCTCTACTGGGCTTGCTGCGCCAAAATTCTAGAAATCGTTCGCCAGCAGGATTATGTCCCAGACGACCTAGAAGATCTGGAAAAGATCATGGCCTCGATTTACTATGTCAACCTGTCGGTCTTCCAGTCGGCTCCTGACACTTGGGCGATCGATCAGCTATTTCCCATCATGCCCGTTCATCGCCTTGACGAAGAGCCAACGCGTCGCGCCACCCTAGCCGACCTCACCTGCGATAGCGATGGCAAAATTGATCAGTTCATAGACCTCTGGGATGTCAAATCCGTTTTGGAACTGCACCCGCTGAAACGCAAATCTGAGGTGACGCCTTCGGCTTACGAACCCTACTATCTAGCGATGTTTCTGAATGGTGCCTATCAGGAAATTATGGGCAACTTGCACAATCTATTTGGCGACACCAACGCTATCCACATCAAGCTCACGCCCAAAGGCTACCAAATTGAGCATGTGGTTAAAGGCGACACGATGAAAGAGGTGCTGGGCTATGTGCAGTACGATTCAGAAGATCTCATTGAGAATATTCGGCGGCGATCGGAGCAGGCACTCCAAGAAAACCGGATTACGCTTCAGGAAGCACAGCTTTTGCTCCAAAATTACGAACGCAGCTTGAGTGGCTACACCTACCTTTCTTCGTAAGGCCGAAATAGAGAGCTGCACTTCGTGCAGCTCTCTCTATAGTGCTATAGCGCTATGACTGGGGCACCCAAATCGAGACAGATCCTGCCTGACAGCGAAACTCAGCCCAACCTTCCTCATTGGTTGTGATGGGTTCATCAATATGTTCCGTCAGGTCAATATAGGTACGATTGGGTTGACCGATCTCCATATATTTACTGCCCTCATCACCATTGCTTAAAACAACAGCGACTCCGCCCGGATGATCGTCATCTCCCAGACGTGTCCAGCCGATCGTATTGGCATGGTCAAAGTAGTCATATTGCTCGCCGTAAGCATAAGTCTGCCGCGCATGCAGCATTTTATCGAGCAAGAACTGATGCTGATCCATCCAGACCTCACACTCGGTGCCATCATTGGCGGTGTCTTTGTAATGCGCGCCATAATAGTCGGCATAGAAGACACAGGGATATCCCTCACGCCGCAGCAAAATGAGCGAATAGGCCAGAGGCTTAAACCAAGGCTCAACCACAGATTCTAGAGACTGCAAAGGCTGTGAATCGTGATTTTCAACCAGTGTAACGGCCAGAGTAGGCTGCTGCTGAACTAGAGTATTGTCAAAGATTTGACGCATATCATAGTCATTGCCAGCCTGACTGGCGACGTGAAAATTGTAGTGCAATGGAGCGTCGAACAGCGTTACTCTACCGTCTGTTGTTTCAATAAAGCTATGCAGCGCTTCGACCTCGTAAGACCAGTATTCTCCAACGGCAAACAGGTCACGTTGAGCATAGGCGCTGACATGATCCATCCATTCTCGAAAGAAATCTGCCGACACATGCTTGACGGCATCAAATCGAAAGCCATCCACACCTGTCGTGTCTATGTACCATTCTCCCCAATACTTTAATTCTCCTACAACTTCAGGGTGATCCATATCCAGATCGCAACCCATGAGGTAGTCAAAATTTCCATTTTCTAAATCAACGTTTCTGTCAAACTCTTTTCCTTTGAGCAGGTAGATAGCGTTCTCAGATTCGTTGTAAACGTTGTAGTCGATCGCATCAAAATGCCACCAATGCCACTGCATACTGGAGTATTTTTCGCCGCGACCCGGAAAGGTAAAATGTGTCCAAGCTTTAATCTTTTGATATTCACCGATCGTTTCATTGCGATTGTTAGGATCAAACGGAGTTGCTTCTGCTTCTTCTTCTGCATCAGCGCCTAACTTGTGGTTAAGGACGACATCTGCATAGATCCGAATTCCCACATTCTGTGCCGCTTTGATAGCTCGAAGATACTCATCTTTCGTTCCATACTTCGTTCGCACAGAGCCTTTTTGATCGAATTCCCCTAAGTCAAACAGATCATAGACTCCGTAGCCAACATCATAACCGCCGCCTGTTCCTTTGTAAGCAGGTGGCAACCACAGAGAAGTAACCCCAGCTTTTGCTAAATCTTCCGCAGATTCTGCCAATTGATTCCACAGGCTGCCATCGTCTGGACTGTACCAGTGAAAGTACTGCATCATTACGCCATTCGTCTCAGACACACTTGCCTCCGGCAAAAGAGAGTTATTTTTTCTACCGCCCCATAATATGCCAAATGGTAGGACTAATCATCTGCCAATTTGCTCATACAAGCTTTGCAAAGATCTACTTATAGATAGATGACAGTTCTGTTTAGCGGTCTACCATACCCATTGCTGCTTCAGGCTTGCTTAGGATCGCCAATTAACCTGTAAGTTTTGGGGTTTTACTGAATCCACGATCCTTAAGATAGCTTATTCCTTAGGATCTTGATTCTGTTTTTTGAGGTGACACCTCAGATACAGGATTAATTCTGTTAGGCGACAGTTCTTTAGCTAAGTTGTCTTGGAGCGTTTCTAAAACTGCGATCGGGTCAGCAGCCTCCTGCATTACCTCAGCTTCAGGATCATGGCGATCGATCACGTTGGGTAAGTCGGTGCGCAACTCTTCAAGCAACGCGATAATCTTGGCAATCTTTTGTTCAGAGAGCAGGTTAAGTTGCAGCATCAACTGTGCCCGCTGCTCGGCAAAGCTCTCTTGGCGAGACTGTCGCACTAGCACACCCGTTGAAATTAAAAGAGCGGCTGCATCTAAACCATAATCTGACCAAATAAAGGGGGGCAACTTAAAGGGCAACACCTGCATCTGGTTGATAACGTCGGCCAAGATCCAAATTAATAGTGCCGCCAGCAAACCGTACAGAAAGGACGATCGCCCAAAGAAAGCTGCCATTTCTTCTAATAGGCGCTGATGGGCAGGGATATGCTGCATTTCTTGATTATGCAGCGCAATAATGGCCTCAATATTTTTGGTAACGGGATCAGGCAAGGGTGCCGTTAGAATTCGCTTACGACTGGCTCTAAAATTGAGTTCAGCCACACCAACACCTGGATGGAGGGGCAAATCAGGGCTGGGTGAATGGTTAGAGGGAAGATCAGCAGAGCGATCGTCTTTGGCATCTACGGCATCAGCCGCATTCATCGGGTCAGGAAGCATAGGTCTAGCGGCTACATCTTGTGCAGCTCTCTTGAACAGATAGATACAGGGAGTTTAACGCATGCAGCCTTTGATTGGCTTGCTCGCGGCTAGACGTATCGGTTTGAAGTTCGGAATATCTCAAACAGGTTTTAGTTTTCGATCGCACCTAATGCCTTTAGAGTCTCTTTTTCTGCCTCAGCTAAGCCTTGTACTCCGGTTATGTTCATGCCAGCATAGGGTTTGTTGATGAGCTTTTTGATGCATGCTCCCGTCTCGATATCCCACAGGCGAATGGTTTCATCAAAGCTACCGCTGACAATCGCTTTGCCGTTGGGATGAAATTGTAGCCCTCGAATGCGATTTTGATGACCCACTAAAATTTGCTGGCAATCGCCCGTTTGGACATTCCACAATCGGATTTCAGCATCATCTCCAGCACTGGCGATGAGTAAACCATCAGGGCTAACGGCAATCGCCCTCACCCGATCGCGATGTCCTTTTAGGGTCAACCGCAAATCACCCGTATGGGTATCCCAAATCTTGACGGTTTGGTCAAACGATCCCGTGGCAATCCATTGCTCATCAGGGGAAATCGCGATCGCCCAAATTGATCCGGTATGTCCGGTAAGGGTACGTAAGCGTTCGCCCGTGTTGATATCCCAGAGATGGATCTGGGTTTGGGCGCTGGCAGCGATTAGGTAATTGCTTAACCGCACAGCAGAGGATTCATTCATTCGTTTATGCTTTTGCACTTCGCGCAGACATTCACCGGTATCGAGATCCCATAACAGAACTAGCAGATCACTGCCACTGCTCAACATCTTTTTGCCATCAGGCGAAATCGCAACGCCAAATACAGAGCTGGGTTGCGACAAGGTTCGAGTACACTGACCTGTGGCAAAGTCCCAAATTTTAAGGGTGCGATCGCTGCTGGCACTAACTAAGGTTTTGCCGTCTGGGCTGATTGCTACACTCCAGACTCGCCGAGTATGCTGCTGAAGGGTTTGGCGATATTCACCTTGGCTCAGATCCCAAACGCTAATGGTTGCATCATCGTTGGTATTCACTAGAGAATTCCCATCCGGAGTAATAGCAATGTCGTTAATGGCGCTGATTTGACCAAAGCGAGTCATTACACAATCACCCGACTCAACCGCCCAGAGTCGCATCGTTTGATCGTCGCTGCCACTCAGCAGAAACTTGCCATCGGGATGAAAGGCAATAGCACGAATGATATCGCTATGTTGGTTTAAGACGTGAAGACAGTCTCCAGTATGCAAATCCCAGACTCGAATGGTGTGATCATGGCTACTACTGGCAAGTAACGCTCCATTGGGCGAAATGCTGCTATGTAAGATCTTTTCTGTATGGCCTTCTAAAGATTTGAAACAGTCTCCAGTCTGGAGATCCCAGAGTTTAATGATTCGATCGCCAGCGCTAATCAGGGTATTGCCATTGGCTACGATGCCAACAAAATTGACTCGGCTGGGATGCCCTTCCAGCGTTTTAATGCAAGCCCCTGTTTGCCAATTCCAGAGCTTGATCGTGCGATCGCGGCTACTGCTAACTAGAGTCTTGCCATCAGGACTAAATGCCACCGCCCAGACAATATCCCGATGATCGAGCAAGGTCTGTATACACTTTCCGGTTTTAAAGTCCCAGACTTTGATGGTGTGATCAGCACTGCATGTAGCAAATACCTGATCATTGGGGGCAATCGCTACGGCATAAACCCGATTACTGTGATTGGTGAGAGTGTTAATGCAGGTTTCGGTACGAACATCCCAAATTTTAATGGTTTGATCACTGCTGGTGCTAATTAAGAGGGAACCATCGGCGTTAAAGGCTAGCGATCGCACCCAGTCACCATGTCCTTTCAGGAAGCCGCACTTTTGAAAATCCTCAGTTGACCAGAGGTGAATACTTCCACTGGCTTCTCCGGTGGCAAATAAGTGACCGTTTGGATGAAAAGCGCAACATAGCACCGTACCAAACGCCTGGGTAAATCTCACCTGCGAAAGGTCGGCTCCAGTCAAATTGACATCGCGCAAATTGGCGTTTGTTAAATCTGCACCTTGAAGAACAGTATGAGCCAGATTTTTGGCATTGAGGGCAAATTTATCGTGATTAACCAGCAGGGTAACAGCATTACCTCCGATGTATCCTACATCTGGCACTGTTTTATGGGCTGTCGCGGCAATTGCATTAAGCAGTGGCGATGTTTCTGCTAGCAACGGTTGCATCAGCTCGATAACGGCTTTGCTCAGGAGGGTGTTGCCAAAGCCCGATCGCAACTTTTCCAAATCTTCACTGACAAAACGGTTTAGAGGAGCGATCGCCACACTTCGCCCTGACTGATCTAACGATCGTTGAAAGTAAGCAGACCAGGTGTAGTCTTGGGAGGCTTGACGGGTATCCAGACAAGATTGCGCCCTAGCTAGCTCTAGAAAATCTAGAGCCAAAGCACCCAACTCAGCCGCAAACTTATAGGCGACAAAGAATTCTAAGAGCGATCGATGGGCTGGCATATAGTCGCCATCGGCATTACGGATTAGCATCGTCTGCCCCATCATGTCGTAATGCCAGTGATCTAAGTCTTTCTCTTCCTGCACCACAGATCCAAACAATCGACGAATGCGATCGGGAAACTCGCGATAGTTAAGACTCATGCGGTCAGTCGATAACATTTCCCACGACAGTTCACACAAAAAGTAGAGTTTTTCTGCCAGTGAGGTAAAGGTGCGTTCCGCCTTAATATCGCGCTCCATCTTGCGCCGCACTGCATAGAGATATACCCGCGACATATCCACAGGCTTACCCGCTTCGATATCCGGCAGCGCCTCCAAAATCAACTCTGTCATCACCGGACGACGTGCCAGATCCACTAGCTGCGGATTGGCTAACACTTGATCTACCGTGATCGGCTCTGCTTGCAGCAACAGAACTTGGCGGATTTGCTCATCGTTGAACTTTTCTAGTTCCAACACCTCAAATTGCGGCATTTCTCCCGTCAGGTTGGCGATCGATGCCTGCAATTGGGCATTCAGCAGCGCTCGTCCTTCTCTAGCTTCGGGGAAATGCTCAGTTCGGCAAGTGAGAATCACCTTCGCTCCAGGCACCACCACTTTTGCCAATTCCCAGAAATTGTTGATCATCTCCTGGCGATCGACCCTCGCTGCCATTTCATCAAAGCCATCAAAGATCAACAGCAGTTTTCCCATGCGGTTGAGTTGTTCAAAGGCTGAGTAGGTGAGCGATCGCACCTCATGTTTGCGGAAGAAAAACTCCGAAAACAGCGACTCTACACTCACCGCCTTGGCATAGTCTCGCAGTGGAATCACTAACGGCAATCGCGGACGCTCTACGCCTCGCTGTTGTGCCTCTCGATAGCGTTGCAGAGCTTGACTAGCATAGTGAAAGGCAAACCAGGTCTTGCCTGTGCCAAACTCACCCAAGACTGAAATGTGCTCTTTTGCCGGATCATCCAGCCACAGGTCAATGTAGCCATCAATCCAGCCGTCGCGATCGTCATAGCGGCTCACTCCTATCCGCTGCTTGGTGTCAGGGTCAATCTCCTCTTTCGTGCAGGCTAACGGCACATATTTCTGCTCAATGCCCCGCCGCTGAATTTCCGATTCCAGCCAATCCAGGTAACCGCCAAAGTCTGCATCTTGATCCAGCAGTTCATCGAACGTATAACAGCCCAGATCATGATTCTCTTCCTTTTCAATCTCTTCTCTTGCCGCTCGACTGATGCGCCGTGCCGTCACCAACCAGCCTTCATCTGCGCGCTGCGTCTCTACAGACTGCCGCAATGCCCTGATGTCCCGTAGCCCTGCCTCACCATCGATACCCCGTACCAGGATGCGATCGTATCGTCCTCGCCGCACCGGAATATCGATCATCCATTCAAAATAGTCGTCTTGCCACACCTCATAGGACTCGAAGCGATAGCCCAAAGTCTCAAACCAACCTTTCATCTGCTGGGCGAGAGCAAAGGCTCGGCATTGGCTTTCCTGAAACTGGCGTTCTTGAATGGCTGCGGGGCTGGCGATCGTGGGCAACAGGGGATAACTTTGAGCTGCAAGCCTTGCCATCTCAGTCCGCATCCCTTCTAGCGTAGGCAGCCGATGCAGCCGCTCCTGAATGCTGCCAATTTGCCGATGCAGAGACTCCAATCTCTGATTTGCGAGAACTTCCGCAGGCGTGCGGGTGCGCTTGGCCACTTCTATAAACACTGCGGCAAACTGATAAAATTCTTGCCGAGCATCGATGCCCAGAGCCTGGATTTGCTCCCCTAATTGATGCCCAGAGAGAAAAGCCTCGCCTTCTTTCAGCAGCAGACTTGGATTGTTTTGATCCAGCGCTCTCCGGAAAATTTCTTGAATCTCGGCCTGCCGGAACAATTCCAGCACAGGTTTGGGCTTGCCGATGCCATATTCCACCAGGGTGTACTGATAGACTGCCGTAAAATCAGCAGGGGGGTGGTCTGGGTCAAGATTGAGCTGCTTCAGGAGCTTGATCACCAGCTCACTCCTCTGGAGCTTATTCTGAACAACTGGACTCGCAAAACCGACAATCATGTCAATTAGCTTCACCAATTCAAGCACAGCTTCTTTCCTCCCTTAACATCAGGCTGCTCAACAGTGGTTCCATTGAGCCATTGAACTGAGCGATCGCCGAAATTTCATCTCTGCCAAAATTCCATTTCTATTGTAGAGAGCTTAGGGAGACTAACGCTGCCCAACTTAAAAGCCCTGCGATCAAGGGCGATCGCAGGGCTTTTGGGTGGATTTGAATCTGCTAGAGATTTTGCACCGCAGAACGAAATCTGAGAGGGGCGTTAAGTATCCCATCCCCCTTCTTCAGTTTCTTCTTCAGGCTCGTCAATGGCATCCAGTAGAATCTCGTCTAGTTCTACGGATACCACTTGATCGTAGGGAATTTCGGCAGTCTCAATCTTGAATCTTCCTGAAGCTTCTACCCAGTTCAGCAGCGATTCATTGGCTCTAGGAGGAATGATGTACACCTTGGCTGTGAGAAGTTCTTCGTGAAGGGCAGGGTTATGGTAGGGAGCATGAGATTCGGAAATTGGCATCTTTGCTCACTTTTTTGAAGCGTATCTCTTCATCTTAGCCTGTAACTCCATGATTCAATTGAGGCGCTCAAGGGAGCGATCGCCTCTATTCAAATATTTGCTGTTGTATATTCAATTCTATGGGTTGAAATGGATACCGTATAACCACTCCAACTCTCTTGGATAGGTTCAAGAATAAAATCTATGCCAGGTACAAAGCTCACCTCCGAATGAATAGCCCTTGAGATTTCATGTCAGTCTCTAGAAAAACACCTGATCGGATCAAGAGGATTTACCCAGCCAAGACCCTTTCACTTCACAAAACTGTTGTTTATTATTTTCTCATTTTAGTGTAGAGAGCGATCGCCATTCCTGAGCACAAGGCTAGAGAAGCCTTTAAGCTTGAATCTCCAAAGTCATGCCTGCTCGCCGTAATCGTTGCACTAGAACCTCACCCAGCCCGGTTGCAGGGGTCAGAATGCCGCCTCGCGACTGGCCACCGGGTAACTCGTCGGCTTGCAGCGCTAGACTCAAGGCAGATTCACACAAGAATTTGACCGTTGCTCGGTTGCCTGGATCTCCTTGGTCGCGAACCCAGCCTCGAACCTTGCGCCCATCTGCCGCAGTGCCAATCAACTCACAAGAGAACCAGCCCTGATTCATCGTTTGTTCAGAAGGGCCACTGCCAGGTTGAGGCAGCAAGGGCTGTAGGAGCGATCGCACTTGAGGCTGTCGCAGGGCACCTGAAAAGAGAGCCAGTCCTGCGGTAAAGCTAGTTGCTTTCAGCCATGCCAAAGGGGGTTCCAACTTGTAATACTCCTGGTAAGTAAAGTCAGAACCATAGGGTTCTTGCCACTGCGCAAACAGACTACTGCTGCGGCGCACGATACGGGTATTAACGGGTGACATAAAGAAGGGTGCAACCCAAGTGTTGAGATCTGCATCAAAGACGGGCGCTTGTGGATCTCGGTTTTGCTCAATTTCAGCCGCAGTATGGGGTTTTGGTGGATTGAGCAGAAAGGGATCGCTGAGTTGGGCAGCCTGATCGGAATCGTAGAGCGTGAAGCCAGAAGCCAGTGTGCCTCCGTTAAATCCACCATACGCCTGAAAATAACCCGTTACAGATTTGCAAGGCACCCCTAACACCTGCCGCAAATGCCGGACAACCCAGTAGGTTCCCAGGTCTGACGGAACAGAGTCAAAGCCGCAGCAGGGAATGATGCGAGTTCCTTCTGCGGCGGCCTGGGCATGGTAGCGATCGATCAGGGTTTTGACCCAAGGCGTTTCTCCTGTAATGTCCACGTAATGGGTTTTGAATCGGACACAGGCATCGACTAAGGCATTGCCATAGAAAGCAAAAGGCCCCGCTGTCGTGAGCAACACCCGCGTTTGAGACACAATATCATCTACCGCCTGTTGCTCTTGGCTATCGGCCACCAGGATATCGACCTTGACATTGACCTCAGACCTGACTGCTTCTAGCTTCTGGCGATTTCGTCCGGCGATCGCCCATCGAATTGGCTGAGCATGATGGGCAAAGGCATGACGGGCAAAGTACTGCACCGTCTGTTTGCCCACGAATCCGCTAGCGCCATATAAAACAACGTCATAAGGACGATCAGACATGGTGAGAAATATTCCTTGATCGACAGATGGGGCTATAGATTGCGCGATGGAGCAAAGCTAACTTGGTGCGTTTCAACGCTTGACCGTTTCTTCTCAAAATATTGCTGGTGTTCTTCGGTTGCTAACCAATAGCTCGATGCTGGCTGGATCTGAGTCACGATCGGTTTATCATACTGGCCTGTTTGTGCGAGCTGATCTTTAGAGCGTCTAGCTGCTTTCTCTTGTTCTGCGCTATGCCAGAAAATAACAGAGCGATATTGCTCTCCCCGATCTGCGCCCTGCCGATTGAGGCTGGTAGGGTCGTGAATGCTCCAGAAGAGATTGAGCAACTCTGAGTAACTCACAACAGATGGATCATATTCCACCTGTACGACTTCAGCATGTCCTGTAATGCGAGACAGCACATCAAGATAGCAGGGATTTTCAAAGTGTCCCCCCATGTAGCCCACTGAAGTCGATATCACCCCCCGCAGGTTCCGAAAAGCAGCCTCAACGCCCCAAAAACATCCAGCTCCAAAAGTTGCCTTTTCCATCTGCCAACGGTTCTCCTTATCATTACTGTTTTTGTTGCGGCATTGACATCGCCGCGATCGCCCCAAAGATCGCCTCAAAGATATCGCCCACCCAAGAGACTCCGGCCTGTCTCTGGCTTCTAGGTCTTGAAGTTCTTCTCGTTAGACTGTTTCACTTTAGCAATCCAGCTTTGATGAGACTGCAAAATTTCTGCATAGGGAACTGAAGACTCAAACACCAGCGTTGAGAGGGATGGCGCAAAGCGATCGGGAAAGCGGCGGTGCAACAGGTCGGCAAGCCGCTGCCTGAGAACGAACTCTACAAAAAGCCCTGTCGTTGAGGGAAAAGCATAGTCGCCTAGCTCAACCAAAGCATGGGCATCCGGCTTGCGGCGAATCGTAAACTGTTCGATGGCTGCTCCTAGATGATCAGAATACTCATCCAACAAAGCATCGAAAATGACGACATCTTCAAGTGCCGCGTTGCACCCCTGCCCAATCGAAGGAGAAACGGCATGTGCCGCGTCGCCAATTAGCAAAATGCTATCTCGATAGTGGTAATGGCTACAGCGAATCGTCAAAATCCTCGCTACTGGACGGTTGGCGAAGGCTTCTGCCTCTGATGCAGGCATGCGTTGTCCCACTTCTGGAAAATGCTGCCGGAAAAAGTCAAGCACTGACTGCCCCGTTGCCAAACTTGCCACCTGATTGTTTTGACGAGAAAACAAAATAACGCCGCTCATCGAGCCATCTGGCTGGTGCAAAAGCATGACTATAGTGCCGTCTTTTATCCGCCAAGAGTGAATTTTGCCCGCCTCCAGCGCAGGCTCTAGATCCGCATCCGATCGCGGCAAGATCAGTGATTTGTAGTCTGTGGGCGTGTATTTTTGTGCAAATTCAAATAGCTCCGTGTTAAAAAATTGTCCTCGAACCATCGATCGCGCTCCGTCAGCACCCACTAGCAGATCGTACTGGGCTACATGGGTTGGCAAGGTAAGGGTCTGCATTTCAGGATTGATCTGCGTGCAGGGACAGTTGAAATGCAGGTTAAGACGGCTCGCATCATAGGTAGTAGTTAGCTGATCGAGCAGTAGCATGACTAAGCGAGTCCGATCCAGCGTCATCAAAGGCTTGGCTCTGGTTGTCGATCGCATCTTGCCATTGCCTTGGTGAAAATGAGTGCCCCACATCTCTAACCCAATCTGACGAATTGCGGCCTCAACCCCTGGAATCTGGTTTAGGGCATGCAGACCTCGTTCGGTTAAAGATATGGGGAACGTTCTAGCAGTTGAGAATGAGGTGGTTCTGGGGTCGCTAAGCCGCTCGTAGAGGTCAACTTGGTAGCCGCTCTCTCGACGCAACAGGTAATGGGCAAGCAACACTCCGGCAGGGCCAGCACCGACGATCGCAATTTTTTTCACGACTTCCTCTCTTTCTTATCGCCCCTACACTTTGGATCATGGATTCAATAAAACCCAAACAACCCAAAAGTTTTTTGAAAGTGCTCCACGCAGCACCTCCAAAAAACTATCACAGGTTAATAGCCAGTTTTGATGTTGTTGATGAGGTAATTCACCCTCCGGTTGAGCAAGGTTATTCCTAAAAGAAGAGGCAACGCCCCTTTACCCGCAACTTCTTACCCAGAACTTCATTAAGCGACACTATCACTGCGGCAATAGCTCGATTTGTGTTAGGCTCACTTACACATGAACGTTGCAATATCGCTGTCGCAACAGGACTGTGAGGCTTCATCTCATTCGCGCTGAAATTGAAGCAGGGGTCGCAATCGTTTTTCTGAGCGTTATGCAGACACTCTCAAGTGCTAAAGCTCTTTTAACCCAGGTGCGACGAATCCAGGTGCGACTTGCCTATTTGTAAAACCCTTGGCGAACAACCCGTTGCAACTGACATGGAAGTTTGCGATAGGTCACACAGTAGATATCTTTTTTGACGACCGATAGTTGATGATGTGGAATCCACGACCTGCACCATGAGCGCAGGTATAGCTTTATCTTAAAAATCACGGATTGATTCAACCGATCGTCCCCTCTTCCTCAGGACACCCCTCATGTTTAGTCGCTTCACAGATCGAGCCGTCAAGGTTATTATGCTTGCCCAAGAGGAAGCCCGTCGCCTCGGACATAATTTTGTTGGCACAGAGCAGATTTTGCTGGGTTTAGTGGGCGAAGAAACGGGGATCGCAGCCAGGGTGCTGGCCTCCCTAGGGGTTAATCTCCGCGAAACGCGGGTTGAGGTTGAAAAAATTGTCAGTCGTGGCTCAGGGGCTGTAGCGTCTGAAGTGCCCTTTACCCCAAGAGGCAAGCGGGTTTTAGATCTCTCTGTAGAGGAAGCTCAGCGGTTGGGGCATAACCACGTTGGAACTGAACACTTACTGCTCGGTCTGATTCAGGACGGGCAAGGCGTTGCGGCACAGGTGCTTGACAATCTGGATGTCGATCTTGAAGAAATTCGCGATCGCGTTATGCAGAGCATTGTCGAGTCCACAACGGTGCCTGCGGGTGGAAGCCAAGGTAAACAAAATCAGAACAGACAAGGTTCTCAAAAGACCTCAACGCTAGACGAATGCGGCACTGACTTAACCCAGCTCGCAGCCGAGGGTCGGCTTGATCCCGTCGTGGGTCGCCAGAAAGAAGTAGAGCGCGTGATCCAAATTCTCGGTCGCCGCACGAAAAACAATCCTATTTTGATCGGTGAACCCGGCGTTGGTAAAACGGCACTAGCCGAGGGATTGGCTCAGCGGATTGTCAATCAAGATGTGCCTGATACGCTGGCAGGAAAGCGCGTTTTGACGCTTAACGTCGGCTCGTTAATTGCAGGTACGAAGTATCGCGGCGAGTTTGAGGAACGGATCAAAAAGATCGTTGAAGAAATTCGCTCCTCCGGCAATGTGATTTTGGTAATTGATGAGATTCATACGCTAGTGGGGGCAGGAGCCGTAGAAGGAGGGCTAGATGCGGCAAACATCTTAAAACCTGCTTTGGCGCGGGGCGAGCTGCAATGCATTGGGGCTACCACGCTAGATGAATACCGCAAGCATATTGAGCGCGATGCTGCCCTAGAGCGGCGTTTCCAGCCTGTTATGGTGGGCGCGCCCAGCGTTGAGGAAACGATTTTGATTTTGCAGGGATTGCGCAGCCGCTACGAACAGCATCACAATCTGGAAATTTCCGATCTGGCGCTAGAAGCGGCTGCAAAGCTCTCCGATCGCTATATTTCCGATCGCTTTTTGCCTGACAAAGCGATTGATTTGATCGATGAGGCTGGCTCTCGTGTCCGCATTATTCATTCCAAGTCCTTTGCCACAGCCAAAAATCTGAACAAAGATCTGCACCAAAAGCTGCGCCAAATTCTCAAGGAGAAAGAGGAAGCTGTGCGATCGCAAGACTATTCGCTGGCTCAGGAATTGCGCACTCGCCAGGTCGAACTTCAGACCGATCTCCAAGTCGCCATGCAGTCGCTTGATGCTGTACAGATTGAATCTCCAGTGGTCAATGAATCAGATATCGCCCATATCGTCGCGTCTTGGACAGATATTCCGGTCAGCAAGTTGACTGAGGCCGAATCGGAAACCCTGTTGCAGATGGAAGACATTCTTCATCAGCGATTGATTGGTCAAGAAGAGGCTGTCAAAGCCGTCTCGCGGGCTGTTCGTCGGGTGCGGGTGGGTCTGAAAAATCCTAACCGTCCCATCGCCAGCTTTATCTTTTCTGGCCCGACAGGTGTGGGCAAAACGGAGCTAGTCAAAGCGATCGCGGCTTCTTTCTTCGGCTCAGAAGCGGCCATGATTCGGCTAGATATGTCTGAATACATGGAGCGCCATACCGTTGCTAAACTGATTGGCTCACCTCCGGGCTATGTGGGCTACAGCGAAGGAGGGCAACTCACTGAGGCCGTGCGTCGCAAGCCCTACACGGTCGTGCTGTTTGATGAAATTGAGAAAGCGCACCCCGATGTCTTTAATCTGCTGCTGCAAATTTTGGAAGATGGCCGCTTAACCGATGCCAAAGGCCGCACCATCGATTTCAAAAACACGCTGCTGATCATGACTTCTAATGTGGGTTCAAAGGTAATCCAGAAAGGCGGAAGCGGACTGGGATTTGAGCTTTCGAATCAAACTGACGCGCAGTACAGCCGGGTGGTAGCGATTGTCCATGAAGAACTCAAACAGTATTTCCGCCCAGAGTTTCTCAATCGCCTAGATGAGATCATTGTTTTCCGGCAGTTGACCAAACCTGAAGTCAAGCAAATTGCAGATATTTTGCTGCGCGAGGTTGGAGAACGTTTGGCTGGGCAGGGGATCACTCTGGAAGTGACTGAGCCATTTAAAGATCGACTGCTAGAGGCGGGATATAACCCAGAGATGGGGGCACGCCCCCTACGCCGCGCAATCACACGGCTGCTAGAGGATTGTCTGGCCGAAGAAATTCTGTCGGGTCGCGTGAAGTCAGGAGATACGATCGTTGTCGATGTGGATGCCGCAGGACAAACCCAAGCTTCTATCAAGGAGCTACACACAGGCAATGTGTAACCTCGAAGCATCCTGACAGATCTGGAAGGATGCCTTAGAAGCTAAAAATGACCACTGTAGTGATTAAGTTGGAGAATCGTTATGACTAAAGAGAAGAAAAGCAACAAAGAAACTAAGAAACCCAAGGCCAACCCAGACTCGGCTGATAAAAAGAAAAAAGATCCGAAAAGATACAACTAAGGCTCCTGATCAAATTGAACCTCAAAAAGTTCTTTAGGTTATCTCTGTAAAGATCCTAAGCTTGAGATGGACGAACCTGGCACTGTAAAACCTTGTGTCAGGCCCGTTTCGTTTGTCTTGGGCTACGTTCAACCGCATAAACACAGGTCGGTTGCTCTCGCCACGCTGTCTCTTTGATCAGCCTCATGCTATTCTTCTCGGCAACCCGGCGCGAGGCAGCGTTGGCAGGATTGATCAATGAAATGAGTTGATCAAAACCCAACTGATTGAATCCATAATCACGGCAGGCTTGAGCAGCTTCTGTGGCTAAGCCCTGTCCCCAGAGGTCACGACGAATATGATAGCCAATTTCTACTGCCTCAAGATCATCAACTTGCTGCATTACTAGGCCACAATCGCCAATCAGCTTGCCGCTTTTGAGGACGATCGCCCATAGCCCAAATCCATGTTGAGCATATCTCTGGATATTTCGCTCAATCCACCGCTGAGTCATAGGGCGATCGAAGGATCGGGGATAGAACTGCATTACTTCAGGATCAGAGAAGACTTCAAGCAAATCATCGTTGTCTTGCAGCGTCATCTCTCGCAAAATGAGCCGTTGGGTTTCCAAGACCATAGGGCGATCGCTCCAAGATTGAGGCTACGACTGCTATTGCGCCACTGTGACTGCAAATCGCAGCTCAAACGCTGGAAAACTTCCAGAGGTTACAGGCTGACCCTGAAGCACCAGTTCATAGGCTCCGGCGCGAGGAAAGGTAATGTTAGCGCTAGGTACACCCGATCGCCCCTCTACAGACTTTGCCGTTAGGCTGGGCTGCTGAATTGGCGTATCGCCCTGTTGTCGCGGCTGGGCATAGACTTTCAGCGTGCAGTTACATTCTGAAAGTTGCAGCGGCGAACCACCCCGCCGATTGAGCGCAAACCAAGTCAGGCTAGCGGCTCCAGACCGAGGGCTATCGTTTGGCTCAATATGCATGGTGCCGCCAATGCTTCCAGAAACCTCCACCTCATGCGCCTCACTCTGCCAAGGAGCAAGGGTTACAGCAAGGGGGGCTGCAATTAAGGCGACTCCCAAGAGAAGGACACTATTTAACTGGAGTAGATTGAGCCTGCTCAGCCTTAGCTGGGGTAGATGGCATCGAATAGGGCGAAACATATAATTTCTCCAAAGAAAAGATTTTCCAAATCCAGCGCTGCCGCAGAAGCAGAACTCCGACGACAACGGCTGCCAAGCCTGCGGTCAAGATTTGATTGACTCCGGCAATCTGCATTGCCCCTAAATAGTGAGAGCCAATTAGTAGGGTATGAGCCACAGCCAAAAGCAGCGCCGGAAGGCTGAGCAGGTGCAGCGATCGCCACACTTTACCCAACTTTTTTTGAGCGCCATCAAAGCTGGTAACGGCAGCTGGCAGCAGCAGTATGAGGGAGGACAGCCCCAGGGCGATCGCAATTTGATGGTGCGGCAGCATAAAAAATACTGCATCCCAGTTCCATCCCCAGCTATGTTCTGCCATATGCGCCATATGCGCCACCGATAGTATAAATGCGCCTAACCCCAGCGCTCGTCGATATTGTAAGGGAGCTGCCCAAAGACGGCTGATCGGACGAGCCGCCATCGCCAGCAGCAGACAAATCAACGCCGCATGCCCGGTGTAGTCTACCATCGTGTCGCCTGTGCGAAGCAAGGTGAGAATGCCGATGGTAAGGGTAATCCAGCCACCCATGCGAAAAAGCTGACTGCGGCGATCGGCGCTGACTAACGAGGCCGACAAGCCGACACCCAGCATCAGGGGCAGCGTTCCCAGCCCAAACGCCAGCATCGTGACCATCCCCTGCTGCAAACTAGCAGTCTCAGCGGCTTTAATCTGTGCCGTGTAGAGAAATCCGCAGGGAATGAGTCCCCACACCAGCCCTAGCAGAAAGGGAGTCCAGCCATGCTGGGTTAGAGACAGCTTCACCATCGAACTGCCCAACCGATGATGCAGTTTGCCCGCAGACAGCGGATGCAAAAACGGTATCCGGGGTAGAATCCCGATTTGAGACAGACCAAACCCAATGAGCAAAAGACCTGTGACCACGGCCATTCCCCGCCGTAGCAGGCTGCCGATGCCTGCCATCTGCCCGCCTGCCACCAGCACCGAGCCGATCGCCCCAATGCTTGCGCCCACCAAAACATAGCTCAGGATGCGCCCGATATTGAGCAGCAGATGAAAACGCAACTGCTGCCAAGTCGCCTTCTCGGCAGAAGCCGATGAACCCGTCAAAGCAAAAGCCGCCGTAATCGGGCCGCACATGCCAGCGCAGTGCCCAAAACTTCCCAGAAAACCCAGACTTGCGATTAAAAATAAATCCAGCATTGGCAAAATTGGGATGTTCTCCTCAGAAATCTCATTATCTCCCAAGCGGCTCTGGAACTTCTACCCGAGTGCTGGCTTGAAGCGGCTCACCTTGATACATTAAGGTTTCATGGCCGTTGGCATTGAGACTAACGGTAATCTCATGCGCTCCAGGCGTTAAGCTGCTCAGATAGTACCAGTTACCGTAGAGGCGCGTGATTTTCTGGCCATCTACATAAAGGTGAGCATGTCCCTCGGTCGGGGTACTCGCTTGATTCACATGCTCAGGAGCAAATCTAAAATTTGTTACCTGCACTTCTAGATTCCAGCCTTGCTTCGCGTCAGGATGGGCAATGAGCTGAACAGTGGGCACAGGCTGATTTGCCGGAATATCGATCGCGCCATGCTCATGCTCATGCTCATTAGTCATGCTCCCGTGAGAGGGGTCTGCCTGAGAGCTGTGCTCCGAATCACCATGAGCGATCGCCGCTGGAGGCAGTGCTGCTGCCCCAAGCATGAAGGGCTGAAACCCAAGATGGGGGCTGGCAGAACAAAAGCCGATCGCCGCAACAGAGGTGCAAGCGGCAATGGTAAGCAAGTTAGAAAATTTCATTGTCTGATTTAACCTAATTTTAAACAGTGCTGCTGGTTTGAGTCATGATGTTTAGGCTTTAGCCGATCGCCGTCCCCATAGGCTGAAGTTTTTGCAGCAGATTCAGGGTTTGCTGATAGGCCAGCCGTAAGCCCTGATGACAAAAGCAATTTGCGGCCTGGTGCAAATCAGCGATCGCGGCCTGCTGTTCTCCTCTTTCCTGCCGGATTAATCCACGACTCAGGTAGGCTTGTCCATTGTCTGGGTCAAGCTGCAACACTTGAGAAAAATCGCTAAGGGCGGCCACAACATTGCCCTGCTGGTGATAAGCGCAGCCGCGATTGTAGTAGGCGCGAGTCTCTGGACTGAACTGGATCGCTTGCGTAAAATCAGCGATCGCCGCCTGCTGGTTTTCTAACCAAAGCTGTGCCAGACCGCGATCGGTATAAATTTCTGCCCGGACAGTGCGATCGAGTGGCGAGGTCTGACGCAGCGCCTGTCCATAGTCCACAATCGCCTCTCGATAGGCAGAGAGCGCTGATTGCGCTAGCCCCCGATTATAGTAGGCGCGATAGTCATGAGGCTTGATCTGCAAAAGCTGGCTGAAGTCTGCGATCGCATCAGCATGTTGCTCGGCACGGTGGTAGGCCAGCCCTCGATTGAGATAGGTTTCTGTATCTCTAGGGTTGAGGTTTAGAGCCTGAGTGCAGTCGGCAATAGCGGCGGCATAGTCTTTTAAGTAGATCTGAGCCAGACAACGATTGCTGTAGGCTGCCGCAAATGCACTATTCTGCTCAAGCGTTTGGCTAAACTGTTGCACTGCCAGCGCATACTCGCCTTGCTGAAACGACTCGATACCTTTGTAAAACCATCCTTTTGTATCAAGTGGATCAGAACTTAGAGTGGGTGTCTGTGCCTCAGCCGGAGTCGTGAGTAGCCCCAAGCAAAGACCCATCAGCGCTAGGCTCGTCCCGACTCTCGCAGCAAGTCTCATTAACGCCTGTCTCATGCCTATTTTACTCAAGTGGTTTACCCAAAAGTTGTTCGTTATAGCCGTAGCCCTTCCGCTAAGAGAATGTTTGAAAAGTGCCGATTGCGACTCGGATAGCCCCTTTTCTGGCATACCGCAGGCACTAGACCCCAATTCTGGGAGACTTTGAACAAAAATTCGCCCTACAAACAAAGATTCCACTGATTAAATGGGTCTAGATAGCGCTACTTCCAGCCTTGTTCAGCCTGCTCTAGAACGTAGGTTGCCACATCTGCAATTTGTTCCTCGCTGAGCCGCCCCTTAAAGGCAGGCATGGCATTTTTGCCTCCGGTGACTTGTGTGGTAATGGCTGCAAGAGAGGCCATGTCATATTTTTCAAGGGTCTCTTTTTTCAGCGTTTTTTGGGAATTGATGACATTTCCCCCGCCCAAATGACAGGCGGCACAGTTGCTGCTGAATACTTTGGCACCATTCGCGGCATCGGCCAGAGCAGGGCTAACTCCGCAGAAGGTAGTGAACATAAAGGTTACCAGCAGGGCAACCAGCGCGATCGCAAACCGGGTCATGAGTATGAATCTCCTCTCAAAGATTTGAGTCAACAGCCTCAGCAGTCAGGGCTGATCCATCCCTTAGTTTCAGCAGATGCCCCTCAACTGTCAAAAGACGCCTTGTCAAAGATTGCAAAATGTAAAGAATAGCCGCAAGGAGGGGGAGCCAAAACGCACGCCCACACAATGTCTTAAAAAGAAGGGCTACGGTGATGCCTGCCGTCAGCCTCCAGGCTAAACTACGGTCATAGACTTAATAACTGTGACTCTCATGGCTCCTTTGCCCCCACATTCGCCCAAGCAGCTTTCTCTCGGATCGCTAGAAACCGAGATTTTGCAGATCCTTTGGACGCTGGGTTCTGCCACTGTTAAAGAAATTCACGATCGCATTCTTGCCGATCCCGATCGCGAACTGGCCTATGCCTCTGTCACGACTGTTCTGCGGCGTCTAGCAAAAAAAGGCTGGCTGGCCTGCGACAAACAGGATCGTGCCTTTCAGTGGCGACCATTAGTTTCTCAAGACGAAGCGCAGGTTTTACAAGCCCATGATCGCTTGCAGCGATTTCTAGCGATCGGCAATCCTGATGTGGTGGCGGCCTTTGCCAATGAGCTAGACCATGCCAGCGCTGATAAATTAGAGGCGATCGCTCAACGACTCAAAAGCGCTCGTCAAGCGAGGGAGGAGTAAAGATGCATCTAACGCTGATTTTATTGGCAGTTCTGACTTCGAGCTTAACCCGCTTTTTTGGGAGGCGATCGACAGATTGGCGCGATCGCTGGCAGCGTGCCCTAACCGCTTTTTTGCTGCCCCCTCTGCTGTTGCTGATGACAGCTATAGCGGTGCTCTGCATGGGCACCCAAGGGCAGATGTTGGGCTTGCCCGTTGGCTGGATTGGCTACCTGCTGGCGCTGAGCTTTTTGGCAACTGCGATGGGGCTGCTGCTGCGGCTGGGAGGTCAGGGATGGCGATCGCTACGTCAGGTACAAACCTATCCCACCTGGGAACAAGAAGGCGCGATCGGCCATGTGCTCAATACCAACCATTTGTTTGCGGCCCAGATTGGCTTCTGGAATTCTCGGCTTGTGGTGAGCCAGGGCTTGCTTGATCGCCTTACCCCCGAACAGCTCAAGGCAGTGCTCACCCACGAGCAGGCTCATGCCTACTACCGAGATACGTTTTGGTTTTTTTGGATGGGCTGGCTGCGGCACTTGACCCTGTGGTTGCCCAGTACAGAAGCCCTATGGCAAGAGCTGTTGCTCTTGAGAGAGCTACGTGCCGATCGGTGGGCGGCTCAGACGATCGATCCGCTGCTCTTGGCAGAATCTTTGCTGAGGACAGTCAAAGAAACGCCGCTGGATGCTGCCGATTTTTGTGCGGCCTTTAGTGCTGCTGCTCCTCTCAATCGGTTAGAGGAGCGAATTGATGCTCTGTTAGCGGTAACTGAACGGGCTGGTGCGAGCGATCGCATTTCGCTGTTAGGACTCTGGGTGGCTTTTGTGCCGCTCTTGACGCTGTTGTTTCATCAATAGCGTCAGCGTAACCCCAAAAAATCTGCACTCAAGGGCGTAGATCACAGCATTTCCCTAGAAACCTTGCTCAGCGAGACTTCTAGGGAAATGGCTTATGATTAACCGGGCACAAAGCGCTGTTATTTCGCGCCGTAATTTTTAAGAGGGATTATTGGTGATGGTTCATATGCTGTTGCTCCGGGGATAAACAGCCCCAGGATCGATCACTGGGGTCGTTGAGGGGACTATGCGAAGGTCTATGAGTGAACTCAATAATTTATCTGAGCTGAAACTAGATTATGCGTATCTAGCCTGCAACAACAGCAATATCGCTGTAGCTCATTGAAGCTTTATTAGAGAGCGTCGCAATTTGAAGCTGAGCTGAACTGCCAGAGCCATCGCGATCGAAGTATAGAGCACCCGTCGATCGGTTGTAGACAAAGTAGTCGTTAGAATCTAAGGCTCTAGAACCTAAGCGGAATTGGGAAGCTCCGATCGTTCCCAACGACAAGTTAACATCGCCGAAGAAGAAGCCCTTGACCTTAAAGCCAGACTGCACGACGTTAATATCGTCGGAGTAAGAACCAAAGTCCGTGATAGTGTCAAGTCCTTCGTATTTATTGTTGAACTTAAATTTGTTAAAGCCAGTGCCGCTGGTCAGCACATCATTGCCATAGCCGCCGATGATCGTATCGCTGCCACTTCCACCTGTGAGGGTATCGTTGCCATCTCCGCCGGACATGTAGTCATTGTCATCTCCACCAGAGAGGTAGTCAAGTCCAGCTTCGCCGTAAAGAAAATCATTTCCAGACTCACCGTACAGGGTGTCATTGCCTGTGCCGCCATAGAGCCAGTCGTTGCCTGTGCCGCCTGCCAGGTAGTCGTCACCGGAGTAAGTAGGGTTTAGTCCCCCGTACAGGATGTCGTTGCCTTCACCGCCATACAGCGTATCACCCTGATTGCCGCCGTACAAAACATCATCTCCGCCAAAACCATAAAGGCGATCGTAGCCATCGTAATCGTTATAGTCAGAGCCAGCTCCAGAAGCGGGATAGCCATAAATTGTGTCGTTGCTATTGGTACCGTACAGTTCGCTATTGCCGTATGCGCTGTTGTCGCTAAGTTGTGTACCACGAATAATTGCCATTTGAGTTACTCCTGAAGTGCTTTTTGGGTCGTATGCATGTGTTGGAAGGGTTGCTTGTTGCTTGGCTTTCCAACCGCATGTAGACATATCGGGGGTAACGCAGGATGTTATGCAGTGATTTACATAACTTCAGAAAAAAGATGTTGCTCATTTGAGCCATGAATTTTGGCTAGAGGGACACAGTACTCTTCTCTGGCTCAAAATGCGCTAAAAGTTGTTCCTCAATTTAACCTTGCAAATCGCTTCAGGAGGTGATTCGCGACCTCATGCTTTGTTTAAACCTGCGGTTAAGTCTCTAGTCACGCCTCTGGTCACGCCCTTGGTCACACCTCTGAGCAGTTCTCCTCTGGGCGGGCGCATCTCGTCGTTAGGGCAGCAGATATTTTTAGGGATGAGAGAGTGGGCTGATGGGAGAGAGAACAAGGGCGATTGCATCATCCCACCTTCCAGCGTTCATAACATTTAGAGGCTCCCCCAACTGCTGCGCTCCCTCTGGGCTGTTCTCCTCTGGACTGCTACAGTCAAGAAGAGCAGAATGCAGGAGAAGCGTAATGAAAAGTCAGCCCAGTTGGCAGACATCCGTGTTTTTGGCGTTGTTCGGCATCCTGGCGATCGTCGGGTTAAATTCTTTTGTGATTATCAATCCGGGTGAGGCGGGTGTGCTGAGCATTTTGGGGAAAGCCACTGATGGAGCTTTGCTAGAAGGCGTTCACTTTAAGCCGCCGCTGGTTTCTAAGGTCGATATTTATGATGTGACAGTGCAAAAATTTGAAGTGCCCGCACAAAGCTCTACCAAAGATTTGCAGCAGCTGACCGCCAGTTTTGCCATTAACTTTAGCCTTGACCCGCTTCAGGTGGTAACGATCCGCCGCACCCAGGGCACTTTGCAAAATATTGTTTCTAAGATCATTGCGCCGCAGACACAAGAGTCCTTTAAGGTGGCAGCAGCAAGACGCACCGTAGAAGAAGCCATTACCAAGCGAGAGGAGCTAAAACAAGATTTTGATGTGGCGTTGGGCGATCGCCTGAATAAGTACGGCATCATCGTGTTGGATACTAGCGTTGTCGATCTGACCTTCTCGACAGAGTTTTCCAAGGCGGTCGAAGAAAAGCAGATCGCCGAGCAGCGGGCACAGCGAGCCGTTTACATCGCTCGTGAGGCCGAGCAGGAGGCAGAGGCGACAATTAATCGCGCTAAAGGACAAGCAGAAGCCCAGAGGCTATTACGAGAAACCCTGACATCGGAACTGTTGCAGAAGCAGGCGATCGAGAAATGGGACGGCAAGTTTCCGCAGGTGTTGGGGGGCGATGGCGCGATTCCCTTCATTAATATTGATCCGGGCGAGCTACAGTCGGCGCACCCTTAAGGTTCACCCCATCTCGGCAGGGGGCATTGGGGCATTGTGATTTCATAGCCAAATTAAACTATGGCACTAAACAGGGGGGGTGGCGCGTAGCGCCACCCCCCCTGTTCACAATATTACCGTCTTCGCCGATCGCCCGAAGAGGCCGAAGGAGAAGACGCAGTGCGCAGGCGCGGCTTGCTGCCCTCAGCCGCAGGTTTGTCTCGGTTGTGGGATGAAGGCTGGCGTGTAGAGGAGGACTGCCCCCGACCCGTTTGCTTCCGCTGATTGCCGCCATTGGGGATCGGCTCAGGCTTAATGCTGGGATCAGGCTCAAATCCTGGAACGATTTCTTGAGGAAGCGATCGCTTGATCACTTTTTCGATATCTGCCAGCAGCTTGTTTTCATCAACGCATACCAGCGACAGCGCTTCTCCTTCTGAACCTGCCCGTCCGGTGCGCCCAATGCGGTGGACGTAATCTTCGGGCACAAAAGGCAGATCGAAGTTGACGACATGCGGCAGCTCAACAATATCGATCCCGCGAGCGGCAATGTCTGTCGCGACCAAGACCTGAAGGCTGCCATCCTTAAATTTTGCCAACGTGCGGGTACGGACGACTTGGCTTTTGTTGCCATGAATCGCCATTGCCGGAATGCCATCATGGGAAAGCTGCTTCGAGAGGCGATCGGCTCCATGCTTAGTGCGGGTAAACACCAGCACCTGATACCAGTTTTCTTGCTGAATCAGATGGGAGAGCAGCGCGTGCTTTTTGTCGCGATCGACCCGGTAGACCTTTTGGGCAACTAGCTCGGCTGTGGCGTTACGGCGTGCTACCTCAATTAGCACGGGCTGGTTAAGCATGCCTTCAGCTAGGGCTTTGATTTCGTTAGAGAAGGTGGCGGAAAATAGCAAACTCTGCCGCTGTTTAGGCAATAGGGTGAGGATGCGACGAATATCTCGAATGAAGCCCATGTCTAGCATGCGATCGGCTTCATCGAGTACCAGAATTTCGATACGGGAAAGATCGACTGTGCGTTGCTGCACATGATCCAGCAGCCTACCGGGGGTTGCGACCAAAATATCCACACGACCCTTGAGCCGCTGAATTTGCGGGTTGATGTTTACGCCCCCAAAAATGGTCATGGAGTTGAGGTTGAGAAATTTGCCGTACTCGCGCACGCTTTCCTCGACTTGTGCTGCCAGTTCGCGGGTTGGGGTGAGAATCAGCGCCCGCACAGGCGATCGACGGATGGGTTCATTTCTCACAGTCTGCTTCGAGAGCAGTTGCAGGATGGGCAGCGTAAAGCCAGCGGTTTTGCCCGTTCCAGTTTGGGCACCTGCTAGCAAGTCTTTGCCAGACAAAACGGCTGGAATGGCCTGCAATTGGATAGGGGTGGGTTCGGTATATCCGCGTGCGGTGACGGCGCGAACAATTTCATCGGACAGACCGAGGGCAGAAAAAGACATAGGACTCCAAAAATAGCATCGGTCTGTCGCCGTTAACGGCACCAGTCTGGGTCAGACAGATAGGAATTGAAAAATTAGCGGCGCGCAGACTGGAGCAAATGCCACAATTTTGCATTTTAGCAGCAGCTTATGCCTATTTTACCAACTCTTAAGGGTGTTTTCATTCGGCTGGCGTAATTTAGCCCTGGGAAGGCGGGTGAGGGGGGCGTGAGGGATGGTGGGAAGGGGGGGTGTGAGATGTGGGGGAAGGCGCGCACACTCTTTTGAGGAAGAGGTTTGAGGAACGGATTTTTGTGGGAGGGGCAGGGCGCACCTCCCACAATCTTAGCTTTGGCAAATGCTGATTCTCGCTATAGCGGCTGGCATTTACCCGATCGAATTAACCCTACACGACGCGCGATCGCTTCTCCTTGAGAGGCAAAAGGCCCCCACCGATCTTTTTTCGCTGGGCTTTCAGCGATCGCATCAGAAGAGCTTTCAGAGGAATGGGATGGAGGAATATTACTGGGCATTCCTTCGTTTGGTATAATTTCATCCTGCACAAGATTACCTGATGTCACTTCACAGTGACCGTCAGCTTGCTTAACGATGTACCAGGCTTCTGGGTCTGTCATCATTGCCTCATTGCAAATTTAATAGATTTGCGAGTGGATTAGTATTTTTACTTTACTCCTTCGCCCAAGTTTCTTCACGAGTGCGTCCTATGAGTTCTAAACAGCAAAATGCTGGCGATCCCGAAGAGCAGGCTTTTCTGAAGTCTCCGGATCAACCTCTCAGTCCGCTAAAGGTTGATGAATCTGCTGTTCTGGCATCAGCTCCTGCTCCAGAGTTGAGCCAGCCCCAGGACAAACCAGAGGTCAAGCCAGATTCAGATAAAGCGGGCTTTCGCCTCCAGAAGGCTCAGAAGGAAAATCTGCAAATTGTGGCGATCGCTCTCGTCCTAGCCCTTGTTATTCGTCTGTTTGTTGCAGAACCGCGCTTCATTCCTTCAGATTCAATGGTGCCGACGCTGCTGATTGGCGATCGTTTGGTAATTGAAAAAATTGGCTATCGCTTTCACCCGCCGACGCTAGGAGACATTGTGGTTTTTGAGCCACCGCCCCAACTGCAAATTTATGGTTATGCTGCCGACAAGGCTTTTATTAAGCGGGTTATTGGCACGGCAGGCGATACAGTTCAAGTGAGGCAGGGCAAAGTTTATCTCAACGGTCAACCTCTCACTGAACCCTACATTGCTGAGCTGCCTGCCTACGAGATGGAGCCAGTAAAAGTGCCATCGCACCAGCTCTTTGTCATGGGCGACAACCGCAACAACAGTAATGATTCTCACATATGGGGATTTTTGCCGCAGGACAATGTTATTGGTCGAGCAGTGTTTCGATTTTTTCCCATCGATCGCTTGGGGTGGGTCAAACTAGCTCAAGGACAGGGGCAGGTTTAGCAAAGCTAAAGTTTTTTATGAATGGGCTGCTTATCAGTAAAAATATCTGCTCAGCAAAAATGACAAGCCATTCGTGGTTTGTCGAAAGATATACTTTTTGCGCTGCTCACAAAGCAATAGTCTCCGACGTTGATTAATTAGAACTTCCTTGACACAGCTGTTCTAATTAAATATATTAAGTGGAGAGCGATCGCATTTGCTATGCCCCCATGCAAAGAGCGATCGCCATGAGAGATTCAACACAGCTTAGGGTTTTAGGCTTACTAATTGGAAGCAGAGTTTTGTAAATGAGGCGAAGAGCCATCTTTACGAAACCTATTTCAACGGTGCAA
Source organism: Oscillatoriophycideae cyanobacterium NC_groundwater_1537_Pr4_S-0.65um_50_18 (assembly GCA_016208305.1). Lineage (GTDB taxonomy): Bacteria > Cyanobacteriota > Cyanobacteriia > Elainellales > Elainellaceae > Drouetiella. The sequence continues at coordinate 749,889 of JACQYI010000009.1, forward strand.
TGCCGGAGATTGAGGTGGCTTTCAATCTAATCTTTGCCCGCAGCAGCTGTTTCGCAGCATTCATCACCTTAGATTGTTGACTGAAATAGATGGCCCCATCTATTCCACAGCTACGGCACTCCATCAGACTGGCGTTCTGCAAACTTAGCTTTGCAACCCTAGTTTTGCAATGCCGTTACTTTTAGCTTTGTCCTAACTTTTTAAGGATTAATCATGGCAGGACTTGACTCCAAAGCTCATCAAGCACAAGATTCTTTTGCAGCTGATCATCAGGCTCTCGACCCTTCTCATGGCAGTCATTCTGGTCAGAAATCGAAAGGTTCTTCAGTGCTAGAATCTGAACTGAACAATAGCCTGGATCAATCGCTAGGTAAGGCTTCATCTGCTCAAAAATCATCTTCTCAATCAAAATCATCTTCTCAATCGAAATCATCCTCGGATGATCATGACCACGCTCCTGTAACCAATGGTCAATCGACCCATATTTCACTTGAGGGTTTAGAACCTGTTAAATCCTTTAACTCCAGCCAAGTTGCCAAAGTCAAAACTGCTGAAGATTTGGTGAATCAGGTGGGGGGCGATTTGGGTGATCTTTTGAATCCGGGTGGTGGCAAAAACACGGTGACGAGCGCTCGCAGAAACGATGTTGTTTTTGGAGATGGAGGTGGATTTAATACCATCACCACCGGGGAAGGCAAAGATGCGATCGTCTTGGGCAAAGAGACAACGAACCGTATCTTCGACTTTGACCCAACGCGAGATAAATTTATTCTCTCAAGCGGACTCAAGATGGAAGACATCTTTATCACTCAGGGAAAGAACCCAGGTAAAGGAGGACTCAATCAACCTACAGATAGTGAGAACAATGCGCTAATTATCGATAAGAATGGGGGGCATATCCTGGGTGCCTTGACTTTCACCAAGGCCGCAGCGCTCTCTGCGAATAACTTTGCTCAGATTGACGACAGCAGCATCGTAGACTTTGTCAAGAACGATGCAGGCTTTGCGTCAGCTAACGGGCTAACCACCCGACAGGGAAACGGCCAAATTAATGGCACTACCCAAGATGACAAACTGGTGGGGGGCGCTGGAGATGATTTCCTTTATCTAGGAGATGATAGCTTTAGCGTTACTCCGGTGAAAGCAACCTCAGGGGCAAACGAGTTTCCATTCAAGAATGATAGCCCTGGCACAACGGATCTCAAGGCCGAGCTGAAAGCGGGCGTGCTGCGGATTGATGGCACCTATCGAAATTTTGACGGCGCGCCTCTCTTCAGCCAGGGTGAGACTGTGATTGACCCCAAAGCGACCATCCTTAACGGCTCCGATCCTGTGGCGCTAATCAACGGCTTCCTCAAGGTGCCTCAAGATGTGGAAGGGAACAAGATCTCTGGAACGCATCTGCACTTTAGCCCGTCTGGGGACGATCGCGGTAACTTCGCAGATGCCACAGTTGTTCGGTACCTCACCAACACCCCAACCGATGCTAAGTCGGGTACCGTTACAGGCGAGTTTGAGCTAACTCCAGAAGAGCAAGCTGCATTCTTGGCAGGTAATTTGTACACTAATCTCCATACGAACGTGGATACGGATGGAGATGGAAAAGCGGGATTCCCAACGGGAGAAAATCGCGTGAACTTTAATAAGAACGATATCCAGTTTGATACTTAAGTGAATCTGAGAGGGTGAGAGTGGGTGGGTGAGAGCGAGTGAGTGGGGGTAGGTGAGAGTAAAAGTTTCCCCTCTACCCCTCTACCCATCCACCCATCCACTCCAACACGTCAGGATTCTGTAACGGCCGCTTTAAGACTGCGGCAGAAAGTCTCGATCGCCTGTAGCCCCTGATCGGGTGATCCTTCTGCGAGTCGTTTGACAAAGGCACTGCCCACAATCACGGCATCTGCGCCCCACTCTCTCACCTGCTTTGCCTGACTGGCTTGAGAAATACCAAACCCCACACCAATTGGCTTGTCCGTTACGCCATGCAGTTCGGTAAGCAAATCTTGCACCCGTGATTGAATTTCGGTACGGATGCCTGTGACACCTGTGACGCTCACCAAGTAGATGAATCCTTGGGAATGCTGGGCGATCGCTTCAATTCGAGCCTTGGGAGAGGTAGGAGCCACTAACAAAATAATCTCAATGCCAACTTGAGTCGCGACTTGCAGCAGCCCTTCTACCTCTTCAAGCGGCAAGTCTGGCACCACCAAACCGCTGACTCCTGCGGCGGCAATATCCTGCAAAAAAGCCTCTATACCCCGGTTGAGAATGGGATTGTAGTAGGTAAACAAAATGATAGGTGACTTGAGCCGAGGGCTAAGGTTTTTCAGCATTGCCAGAATATCTTCTAGGCGCGTCCCTCGCTCCAAGGCGCGTGTGGCAGCCGCCTGAATCACAGGCCCATCGGCCAGAGGATCAGAATAGGGCACCCCCAGCTCAATCAAGTCGGCACCACTGCGATCGAGCAACTCTAGGGCTTTCGCCGTCGTTTCCAAGTCAGGATCGCCTGCCGTAATAAAAGGAATGAGCGCACATTGTCCGCGATCGCGTAGCGCATCCATGCAGCCAGAAACAGAAACCATAGCCTCTAGAATTTTATGTGCCGAGATTTTTTAGTCGTCCCCCATTCTACGAGACTTCGGTCGAGAATTTGATGCCTTCGCTCAAACCTCTGCAAAACCTACCCTAAAGTCCGCCTCAAAAATCCGGTGTTACAGATCTCTGGGATAAATTTTTGTTGGAGAAGGGCGCAGAGAACTCCTTTCCAACAAAATAAGCGGTGCCAAAAAACCAGATTCCGCTTGATGAGAAAGTATTTATGATCCTTGCTTATAATTTGTACAGGAATCTTTAGTATTCCTATAGCTTCTCAGTCAATAAACTGTATCAATAATCAAATTTAGTGATGCCTCGTATCCTTGTCATTGACGATGATCCAGCAATCTCAGAACTTGTTGCCGTAAACTTGGAAATGGCGGGCTACGATGTCAGCCAAGCTCCAGACGGTATTAAGGGTCAGGCTTTGGCGCTTCAGCTGCTGCCCGATCTGGTCATGCTCGATCTCATGCTACCCAAAGTAGATGGATTCACCGTGTGCCAGCGGCTGCGCCGAGATGAGCGCACTGCCGATATTCCAGTGCTGATGCTGACCGCTTTAGGCCAAACGCACGACAAAGTAGAGGGCTTTAATGCTGGAGCCGACGACTACCTGACCAAGCCGTTTGAGCTAGAAGAGATGCTGGCGCGGGTTAGAGCCTTGCTGCGGCGCACCGATCGCATCCCTCAAGCTGCCAAGCACACCGAAATTCTGAATTTTGGATCTTTGACGCTGGTGCCGGAGCGGCTGGAGGCCATTTGGTTTGAGAAGACCGTCAAGCTAACCCACCTGGAATTTGAGCTACTGCACTGCTTGCTGCAACGGCATGGGCAGACAGTTTCGCCTAGCGAAATTCTCAAAGAAGTCTGGGGCTACGATCCTAACGACGATATCGAAACGATTCGCGTACATGTTCGTCACCTGAGAACTAAGCTAGAGCCAGATCCCCGGCATCCGCGCTACATCAAAACGGTGTATGGTGCGGGCTACTGCCTGGAACTGCCTTCCACGACGCAAAACACGATACCGCAAAATACGATGCCATCCTCGGAAATTCAGCCTCCTGAGGCTGTTTAAAGCCGTCTTGACCTTCAGCCAAGCGCCTAAAATAAATCCCCCGCCTCGGCTTTGAGGTCTCGATCCATCAAGGCTGCTAGGGCTTTTTGGGGCGTGGTTTTTCCATTCAAAACCTGATAAACCTGCCAAGAGACTGGGACAGCAATCCCTTCGCGGCTGGCCAGATCAATCAGCACATTGCTGGTGCTCACGCCTTCGGCAGTACTTTGCAGTTCTTCCAGCACTTGCGCTAGGCTTTTGCCCTGCGCCAGACCAAAGCCTACCCGATAGTTGCGGCTTAGGGGGCTGCTGCAAGTCGCCATTAGGTCGCCCAAACCCGATAGGCCAAAGAAAGTTTCGGGTTGTGCGCCTAGGTGCGTGCCAATGCGGATGACTTCAGCCAGCGATCGCGTGATCAGCGCCGAGCGGGCATTAATGCCCAAATGCAGCCCGTCACAAACCCCGGCAGCGATCGCAATCACATTCTTTAACGTTCCTCCTAGCTCTGTGCCCATAGGATCAGTATTGGTGTAAACCCGAAAGCGATCGGAGGCAAAGACGCTCTGGACTTGGGTCGCAGCAGCCAGATCTCGACTGGCAACAACCGTTGCCGTGGGCAAGCCCTGACGAATCTCTTCGGATAGGTTAGGGCCAGAAAGCACGACAACCGCATGGTCAGGGAAAGCCGCCTGCCAAATTTGAGCTGGAGTCAGTCGCGTTGCTGGATCTAAGCCCTTGGTGGCGCTGACAAGAACGGCATTTTGGGGCAAGTTTGCCGCCTGGAGGCGATCGACCGTTTCAGGAACGCCCTTCATCGACACAGCAGACACAACAATGCTGCAATCTGCGATCGCTTCTGCCAAAGTTAGCGAGCTACGCCGCGACCATGGCCGCACCTCATGCCCGCCGATTGCGGCCAATGAGGCCAATGCCGAACCCCAGGCTCCGGCTCCCAGGATGGCGATCGTTTGGGGTTGCCCATCGGCTTCTGGCTCTAAGCTTTGATCAGTAGACGCTACGCTCACGAAACCCCTGCTTACACAATGGTGATGTCGGCTTTGTTCATGTTTAGCCTTGCTGATTTTTAGCATGGCTTAACCCGGCTATGAGATTCATTCGAGAAGCGCACTCCGCAAAATGAATCTCATAGATAAAATCAGCAACGCCCTCGATTGTAAAACGGGAGTGGGCTATGCGGCCAGACCATTGTGGCGCAGCAGCGCTGCCGTGTTGGGTTCTCGTCCCCGAAAGGCTTTGAACACTTCCATTGGGTGCTTGCTGCCGCCTGCGGCCAGCACCGTATCTCGGTAGCGGCGACCTACCTGCGCGATCGCCTTCTCATCCTCCAATCCGGCTTCTTCAAAGGCTGCAAAAGCATCGGCACTCAAAACCTCTGCCCACTTGTAGCTGTAGTAGCCTGCGGCATAGCCACCTGAGAAGATATGCCCAAACGCACAAAGAAAAGCATCTTCGGGCAGGGGGGGCATAACCGTGGTGTTTTGGGCAATGCGATGACGCACATCTGCTGCCGTCTCGCCCTGTCCGGGACGGTAGCGATGGTGCAGCTCAATATCAACCCAGCTAAAGTGAATTTGCCGGAGGGTGGCGCTGCCGCTCATAAAGGTACGGGCAGCCAGCAGCTTCTGGTAGTACTTCTCAGGCAACGGTTCACCCGTCTGATAATGTTTGCCCAGGCTGAGCAGCGTCGGGCGATCGTAGCACCAGTTCTCCATAAACTGACTGGGCAGCTCCACGGCATCCCATTCTACATTGCGGGTTCCGGCGGCTTTGGCATAGTCTACCTGGGTCAGCATATGGTGTAGGCCATGACCAAACTCATGAAATAGGGTTTCTACTTCGCCAAAGGTCATCAGGCTGGGCTTTTCATCCACAGGCGGCGTTTGGTTGCAGACCAGATAGGCGACGGGCAGCCGTACCGAGGCAGAACCGCCTTTTACGTTTTTAGAACGGCTAATGCAGTCATCCATCCAGGCACCGCCTCGCTTTTCTGCCGGACGGCTGTAGGGGTCGAGATAGAAATGGGCGATCGGCTTCCCTTGCTCATCAGCGACCTGAAAGTAACGGACATCGGGGTGCCATACCGGAGCCTCACCATCGGCTGGGGTAATGGTGACACCAAAGATTCGCTTGGATAGGCTAAACAGCCCATCTAGCACCTGAGCCAGGGGAAAATAGGGACGCAACTCTTCGGCATTGTAGGCAAACCGATCTTCCCGCAAACGCTCTGTCCAGAAAGTGACATCCCAAGGCTGCAAGTCGGCGCTTTCTTCAGCGCCTTGAGCTGCCGCAAACTGGCGCAGTTCATCCAGCTCTTTTTTGGCTGCCTCATAGCTAGCGCCCCGCAATTCTTCTAAAAGCTTCTCGACGGCCTCAACGCTAGGAGCCATTTTTGCCGCTAGGCTCACCTCGGCAAAGCTGTTATGACCCAGCAGCCGCGATTCTTCAAGACGTAATTCTAGAATGCGATCGATCAAAGGCCAGTTGTTCAAGTCGCCGCTAGAGGCTCGACTAATAAAAGCGCGGTAAACTTTCTCGCGCAGGTCACGGCGGCGGCTGTGCTGGAGGAAAGGCAGGTAGCTGGGAAAGTCGAGGGTGAGCCGCCAAGGCCCTGCTTCAGGCGTAGCGGTTTCATCTCCGGCTGCACGAGCCGCTTGAGCCGCCAGGGCTGTCCAGCTTGGGGGCAGTCCGGCAATCTCTTCAGGCTGGGTGAGGGTGAGGCTAAAGGCTTTGGTAGCATCCAAAACATGGTTAGAAAAGCGGGTAGAAAGTTCGGCTAACTCAAGCTGAATGGCGTTAAAGCGTTCTTTGCTCTCGCCCTCTAAGCCTACACCTGACAGCTCGGCATCCCGCAGGGCAGATTCCACAATGCGCTGCTGGCTTTCCGCCAGATCTGGCCAATCGGCACTTTGCTTTAGGACTTTGAACCCCTGATAAAGAGGCTGGCTCTGGCTCATGCGATTCCAGAATTGAATGACGGCAGGCTGCATCGTTTCGTAGGCTTGCCGCAGTTCGGGGCTGTTTTTAACGCCCATTAAATGCCCAATGACTCCCCAACTCCAGCCAATGCGCTCCTCAATTTGCTCTAAGGGCTGCACTAAGCCTTCCCAAGTCGGCACGACATGGGCTTCTAGGGCGGCCAACTGCTCTTCTAAATCTGCTAAGAGCTGCGAGATCGCAGGAACAATATGCTCAGGTTGGATAGCCTCAAAAGGGGGTAGACCTTGACCGATGAGAAGTGGATTTTCAGGATGTGCTGCGATCGCATTCATAGAAACTTAACCCATTCAAGATTGCACTCAGCGCAGATGAGAGCGCTTTCTTCACTTTAACATCGGGGCTTCAGCATCGGGGCTTGAGCGTCAGGACTGGCAAAGGACTCTCCAGGGAGGGTTTGGGGGTGCGCTGTTTATTGCCAAGTCCGTTGCCCAGAGCATCAAAATTAGTCTTTACCGCCAGAGCGAAGAAGGGCAGACCTGGGAGATCTGCCATAGCTTCAGCACCAGCGCTTCTAGACAAGGACTCAGCAACGTCACAAAGACTCCTTCGGTTTCTCTAGGATTTGCCAAGTCAGAGGTGATCCAGGTGCCGCGTAGGCTTACCTCCACATAGTCGGTATCGCAGCGACAGAGCGCGATCGCTCCCGACGCTTCATCCTTCATCATCTCTTCCAGCAAGGCTAAATCGGCAAGATCCGATCGCAGCAATACTGTGGCTGTGCTGGACTCAACCACGAGCCGTTGGGCCGTTCTCATCGCCAGCAATACCCGCACCCCAATCCACTCCTCTGGGGATTGGGGCAACGGCTCTAAGTGCGAACCTGTTTCCATGAAAGTAACTTTCAGCATGCTGAAAAACTCCGTCGGTGATGCTTCGTTTTCTGGATGCCTAAGCGAGGCCGCTTAGTAAAAGATCATTGGCAATCAAGGTTTTTACGCAAGGGGAAAGGGTGTCTTGCCGCAGGTGTTCTCGCTCAACAGGGTGAAACAGGATTGAACACAGGCTAAACCCCCGCTTCCAGTAGGGTTGAAGCGGGGGCTAGAAAAACTGACTCAAGTTCTTCTAAATTCTCATGGCAAGGTTATTTCTAACCTATACCCCCGCTAAATTATCTGCGCGCTCCATGCCTAGCTGGTATCCGGCGATCGAATACTGGGCCATCGTATCCCCAGCGATCGGATGCCAAGCAGAGATACGAATCCCTTGGGTAAATCGAGCAAAACTTGCGAGCAAAGGTAGTACGATCGCACCAAAACCTGAGCCGTCAACAGACAGAATACCCCTGCGATCGCCCAACTCCAAGCTCCGCCCTGCATTAGCCCCGCCGGAGCTAATCTTGCTGAATTCGCTATGAGCAAAGCCGCCAGCCAGCGCTTGGCGAACCTGCCATAAACATCTGAGGGAGAGTAGGTGTTGCATCGTCACATCCAACGCATGGGGCTAATCCTATCCGCTAAGGCCGCTTGTCGGCTTTGAGGAACGTAAAACTTGCATCTGACAATTAAGATACTACACTTGTAATATGAGTGTCCAGTCTCTGAGCAAATTTTGGCTGAGCTATGTTAAACAGAATTGGATGAGTGAAACGGAATCGGACGAATCTCATCGGCTTCTGCCTAAGCCTCAGCATCTGGCGCTGACTTAAACCCCTTGTAACGGTAAACCTTCGGAGGATTTTGCAATGTACACAATTAATCGCACTGCCACCACAGACATGGAAGTCACCAGCATTCGTCTAGAGCGAGAGCTGAAGGAAAAGCTGAAGGATTTGTCAGGCAACCAGGGCTATCAGGCTTTGATCCGCGATGTGTTGTGGAACTATGTTCAGCAGAAGTCTGGCGACTATCAGCCCCTATTTTCCCAGAGCGACATTCGTGCCAGTATCGAGGCGATCGCCCAACGCGAGGAGCGCTGCACCCTCACAGGCACCTTGATCCGACCTCAAGAACCGATGTTATTAGGATTAACGAGCAATGGCGACATGGTTCCCCTCAGTGTCGGCAGCTTAAAGAATTAGAGGCAACGGGCGACAGGCAGGCTCATATTTTTTGTCTGTCGCCCTTATTCATCTGTCAGAAGATCGCAGATCAGCAGATGGACTCGGTAGAATTTGAAGGGAGTCCATCAGTAAGAGCTATTAACCCGTGAAAGCTGCCGTCATTCACACGCCGGGGAGTCCGGATGTGCTGCAAATTCAGCAGGTGCCTGAGCCAACGCTGCAACGCGATACAGAGCTGTTGGTGCGGCTAAAGGCAGCAGGCGTTAATCCGATTGACACCAAACTACGCCAGCGAGGTACGTTTTATCCTGAGCAAATGCCCGCGATCTTGGGCTGCGATGGAGCAGGTGTGGTGGAAGCGATCGGCTCAGGCGTACAGGATTTTCGAGTGGGCGATCGCGTCTACTTTTGCAATGGCGGTCTGGGAGGGCACCCCGGCACCTATGCCGAATATGCCGTAGTGGATGAAAAGTTTGCTGCCCCCATGCCAATCTCCCTTAGCTTTGCAGAAGCAGCCGCAGTGCCGCTGGTGCTGATTACCGCCTGGGAGGCACTCTACGATCGCGCTCGATTGGAAGCAGGGCGATCGGTGTTGATTCATGCTGGTGCTGGGGGCGTCGGGCATCTTGCTATCCAGCTTGCCAAACTCAAGGGAGCCAAGGTTTGCACAACGGTTAGCTCTGCGGAGAAAGCGGCTTTTGTCCAGTCCTTGGGTGCCGAAAAAGTAATCTTGTATCCTCAGTCAGATGTGATTGAGGAGATTCTGAAATGGACGAATGGGGAAGGCGTTGATCTCACCTTTGATACAGTTGGGGGAAAGATTTTATCTCAGTCTTTTTCCAGTACCTGCATCTATGGAGATGTCGTGACTATTCTGGCTCCTGATTCCAGCACAGATTGGAAAATAGCACGCGATCGCAATCTCAGAGTTAGCTATGAGCTAATGCTAACGCCCATGCTAAAGGGATTGATTAGCGCCCAGCAAGCGCAAGCTAAAATTCTCAAGCAATGTACCCGATTGTTTGATCAAGGGGAACTCAAAATTCACGTTAGCCAAACCTTACCCTTGGAATCAGTGGCGATCGCCCATCGGCAGATTGAAGCTGGCTCAACGAGCGGCAAAATCGTTCTACTGACGGACTCATGAGCGTTTCTACTGCCGCTAGTGAGTCGATCATTACCTATAGCCCTGCCTATACGCTGGTTCCCACCTACGAATGCTTTAACCGCTGCACCTACTGCAACTTCCGTACAGATCCTGGACAAGATGAGTGGATGACCTTGGAGAAGGCAGAAAAAATATTGCGATCGCTCCAGGCACAAGGCGTCATTGAAATTTTGATCTTGAGCGGCGAAGTTCACCCCAACCACTCGCAGCGATCAGCATGGTTTCAGCGCATTTATGATCTGTGTCAGATGGCGATCGATTTAGGTTTTTTGCCCCATACTAATGCGGGCATCTTGAGCTATGACGAGATGGCGCGGTTCAAAACGGTCAATGTCTCGATGGGACTAATGCTAGAACAGATCACGCCCCAGCTATTGCAAACCGTTCATCGTCATGCACCCAGCAAAGTTCCTGCCGTTCGGCTTCAGCAGCTTGAGTGGGCAGGCGAACTCCACATTCCGTTTACGACAGGACTGCTGCTGGGCATTGGCGAAACTCAGCAGGATTGGATAGAGACTTTAGAGGCGATCGCCCAGGTTCATCAGTCGCATCGCCACATTCAGGAAGTCATTCTCCAGCCCCACAGCCCCGGCAGCCAGCAGGCGCAGGTTGGGGTAGCGTTCCCGATAGAGCGGATGGCAGAGGTGGTGGCGATCGCCCGTCAAATTCTGCCGCCAGAGATTGCGCTGCAAATTCCACCCAATCTCATTCCTACCCCTGAGCAGCTTCTGGCCTGTCTAGAGGCGGGTGCCCGCGATCTGGGCGGTATTGGCCCCAGAGATGAAGTGAACCCCAATTATCCTCATCCTCAAGATCACAAGCTGGCATCGGTTCTAGGGCGATCGGGCTGGCGGCTGCATCCCCGTTTACCGATTTATCCGCAGCATGATGCATGGCTGCCGCTGACACTTCAGCAGAACGTTCGGCACTGGCGTAAGGCATTGGTGGCTCATCAACAGGTTTAGGATGACAAATTTAATTAATCCAAAGATTTTTTACAAAATGAGACAGGAAACGCTCACAAAAAATCTATCGTTGGAGCAGATGTTCTGCGGACTGACTGAAGTCGGACTTCAGCCCGACGAGTGATGAAAGTGTAGCTAAATTGATGCTAGAACTGAAAAAAATAAGCGATCGACAAAGATTCTAAGATCACATACAGGGAAGTGGTGCTTTTGTTTTCAACTTTTCAGAGACAACAGGCCTAGAACCTGATCGAACTCTCGCCAGACACACTCCAGACATTAAGCCAGACACTAAGAAGTTTCCCATGAAGTTGCCTAGTATTCTCGACAGAGTTGGTTCAGTTTCAAAGCAAGCTCTCGCCTTGTCCTTAATGGGTCTGATTGCCTGCACCGCACCTCAGCAGTCGTCCAGTGAAACCTCTGGCGCTTCAGCAGCGAGTCCAAAAGCCAGCGCTTCCGCCAACGGGACTGAAGTGGAGCAATCGGTATCTCAAGCCGGAGCGACTCAGCCTAGCTGTAAGCTGGTTCAAAATGGCTTCGGTGCCGCAGGGCAGGTCGATGTGCGTGTGGAAGAAGTGGTGACAGGGTTGGATGTTCCTTGGGGAATTGCGTTTCTGCCCAATAACGATATGCTGGTTTCGGAACGCGCAGGACGGGTGCGGCTAATACAGAACGGCAACTTGCGCCCGCAGGCGATCGCCACCATCAATGTCAGCGATCGCGGTGAAGGTGGGCTGCTGGGAATTGCCACGCATCCTGATGTCGCCAATAATCGATTCTTTTATGTGTATTTCACTGCGGACAACAGCGGTACCCCAGTTAATCGTGTCGAGCGCTGGCAGCTATCCCAGGATGGGTTAAGCGCCACTCGCGATCGCATCATTCTAGACAATATTCCAGTTGCCCAGTTTCACAATGGCGGCAGAATTCGATTTGGTTCTGATGGCATGCTGTATGTAGGAACAGGAGACGCGCGAGATCCGGATCTTTCTCAAGATGTGAATAGTTTAGCGGGTAAGATTTTGCGCGTCACTCCTGATGGAGCCGTACCCGCCGATAATCCTTTTGCCGGGAGTCCCGTCTATATCCTGGGCATTCGCAACACGCAGGGCTTTGATTGGATTAATGCCTCTACTCTATGGGTCAGCGATCACGGGCCAAGTGGTGAACTGGGGCGATCGGGGCATGATAAAGTCAGCGTTGCCAAAGCCGGAGATAACTTGGGCTGGCCTACGACCTATCGGTGTGAATCACAGCAAGGGTTGGTCACTCCTGCGATCGTTTGGCAGCAGGCTTTACCTCCCGGAGGTGCTGCCATTTATACGGGCGATGCCATTCCTGAATGGCAAGGAAGCTTTATTGTTGCGGCATTGCGAGCCGAACATCTCCAGCGGGTTGTGATTGACCCCCAAACCAATCAGGTGCAGCTACATGAGGTGTATTTGCAGGGAGAGCAGGGGCGATTGCGAGAAGCCATTATGGGTCCCGATGGTGAGCTGTATGTAACCACGAGCAATTGTGACGGTCGCGGCAGTTGTCCGCCTCAACAGGACAAGATTTTGCGGATTACTCGCTAGTGCTCTACGGCTCTTCGGCTCTGTGATTGATCAGACTTGATTTCAAAAACATTTTATCGGCTGACAGCAGGGAACGCGCACTCTGCTGTCTTTTTTGTGGCTGGTAGATACTAATATGACAGCCGATATCGGCTCAATAAACTCCATAACTTTCCCTAACTTTCAGTTATCGCGTCATCTTGTGATTGCTTCTACATTAGAGACATCAACGAAACGAGGGCATCCACAAACGAACCAAGAAACAAATAAAACCCAACTTAAACCATAGGCCGTTTTCATAGATAAGCCGTTTTCATAGATAGTCCATTATTCACGGCAAAAGCTCAAAGCAAGTCTTGAATCGTTACTGAAATAATTCATCTGACTCGACAGATATAAAACGAGGCGATCGCATAATTTTTACCGCTTAATTCCTCGACTCTTAGACTCATATTCCACATAAACAAGGAGTGAAGAAATGTCCGCAGTGATTCAAGGAGATGACAACGATAACACCTTATTGGGTAGTGGTGATGCTCATGTTTGGGGAATGGGTGGCAACGATCGATTAATCGGTGGATATCAACTTTCGGGTGGCAACGGGAATGATACTTTAGATGGCGGCAATGAAGATGATCTGCTCTACGGTGGGGCAGACGACGACGTTCTCTCTGGCGGATCGGGAAACGATATTATTAGACCCTACGGCGGCATCTCTAAACCAGGTTCTCTCAGCGAGTTTGACAAAATAACGGATAGTGATGGCAGCGATTTATTCGACCTGAGAGATGGGAATGGCAACCCTGCCTACCTCAAAGACGATCGCTTAGATGGAGCAACACCCAAAGGCTTTGCGCTCATCACTGCTTTTGAACCCGATCTTGATACAGGCAAAGGAGACAAAATCCAGCTCCAAGGTTCTGCTTCTGAGTATCGAATTATTCCTGTGTTTTGGGAGCAGACGTTTGACCGAGAGCCAGGAAATGAAATCATTACAGCCGACAGAGTGAATGTCGCTCTGGTCTACGTCGGCAAAGAGCAAGACCAGCAAGATGTAGTGGCGGTATTGCAAGATATTCGTATCCAGACCGTTTCCGACTCAGCGCGTCTTTTAAGTAACCCTAATGCGTTTGTCTTTGACCCCAAATATGTCCATCCTCAACCGAACCGAGTTCGCGACCCCCGCGTGCCGACCGAACCACCCATCGATAGCCTTAAAACCATTACAGGTACTGCGGGTGTAGATAATTTGCAAGGGACAGCAGAGGCAGACTTAATTTTGGGCTTAGGCTCAAAGGATGCGATCGCAGGCGGAGCAGGCCGCGATACCCTTGTGGGTGGGGCAGGCAGAGACACCCTAAGCGGCGGTACTGATGCCGATCTGTTTGTCTTGAGTGCCCTGAGTGACAAAGGCGATCGCATCACTGACTTTAACTCGCGATCGGGCGACAGGCTCGTATTCGATTTAGATGGCTTTGCAGGACTGAAAGCAGGAGGCTTGCAATCTAGCCAGTTTGTGAAAGGCAAAAAGGCACTCGATCAAAGCGATCGCTTGATTTACGATCAGCGCAAGGGCAAGCTGTTTTATGACAGCGACGGCATTGGCAGCAGCAAGGCTGTAGAAATTGCCACTTTTGCCAATAAGCCTGCCCTGACAGCTAGCAGTATTCTGGTGTCAGAATCTCCCTTCTAAAACTCTTAACTCCATACCTGTTTAGGGCAAAGAAATTTTGGGTGGTGCGCGAAGCGCACCACCCAAAACTATTACAGGTCAGTTTGCGATCACATACGACAGTGAGGAGAACTTAGATGGCAATTTTTCCGCCATCATTCCGGGTAATGATCACCGTCGCTGAGCGAGGTCGGGCGTTTCCGCCATCAGGCCAGTGGCTAGTAAACTGCGTTGGGTCGGTTGCGGATTCACTACTTTCACCAGGGTGCTGGATATTGACGAAAATAGCTTTGCCATCAGGTGATTCAGTGATACCCGTTACCTCACAGTCGCGTGGGCCTACCAAAAAACGACGCAGCACCGTCGGGCTGGCAGCCTGACCTACGTGGGTTTTAACCGTCTGATCTGCATTGGTATTGGTAGGTACTGCCTTATTGGCTACCATTTTAGATTCCCCATCCCCAACTGATCCCGGCAGTGCTGCCAGCATCATACAGTTCGTTTTGTCTGTGTAGTATCCATCATCCGTTTGAATCCACAGCAGACCCGGCATAACCTCGCTAAACCAGATACCGTCTGGGCTAGAGAAATCATTTTCATCAGTCAGACCTGACAAGTTAACGTCAGCTCCAGCATCGGCTTGCGCGCCAAAGAGGTAAACATCCCAGTCAAATGTAGTCGCCGCAGCATTATTACCCGTCTCGCGCCAGCGAATAATGTGACCGTTGACATTGCCTTGGGTTGTTTTGTCACCCTTGACTTCAGCATAGTATCGAGGGTTAGCGGCATTTAGCGGTGTGGTGACACCCCGACCGTTGCTGCTCGACACGTTATTGGTCAGGGTAAAGTAAACCTCGCCATTGGCAGGATTAACGCCACCCCATTCTGGGCGATCCATCTTAGTGGCTCCGGCTGCGTCGGCTGCGATGCGAGCATTGATCAACACATCGGCTTCATCAGCAAAGGCGTAATTAGCGTAGTTGGCGATGTTGGGATTGCTCAGGGTGAGAGGCAACCATTCCCCTGTGCCATCATCGTTAAACTTCGCGACATATAGGGTGCCTGCATCCAGGTATTTATCCCCTGCTGCCAGGCCGCCCGTTGCATCTTTAGGATCCCAAGCCTTAGCAGAGACAAACTTGTAGACATACTCGTTACGAGCATCATCGCCGGTGTAGAAAACCAGGGGTTGACCCGCAACTACCTGGGCAGACCAAGCCCCTTCGTGAGCCATGCGTCCTAGGCTAGTCCGTTTCTTCAGCGGGGCGCTGGGGTTAAAGGGATCAATTTCTACGACCCAACCAAAGGTATTGGCGACATTGCGGAAATCTTGATCAGCACTGCTGCCCGTCTTACTTGCATCCCAGCGACGGTAGAGATCGGTATTGTCTGATGCGCCAGGTCGCGACCAGTTGTAACGGCCTGATGTAGCATTGCCGACACCATAGCGCTTAAAGGCAGCTAATTCTTTCTCAGTGAGAGCGCTATCCTCTTCCCGACGATAGAAATACCCAGCCCAGTTTTCCTCACCGCTGAGGTAGGTGCCCCAAGGGGTGTAGCCGTGACCACAGTTATTTAGGGTACCGCGCGTTTGTTCGCCAGTGGGGGAAAAAGCGGTAGCCATCATGGGGCTGCGACGGGCAGGGCCAGAAATTTCAAAGACGGTTGCTGCCGTAATGCGGCGATTGTATTGCGAATCACGGTTGACTTGATAAGTCGAACCCTGTCTGGCGATCTCAACAACCGTTACCCCATGAGCGGCAACTTCTTTGTCAATTTCGATCGCTGGACGAGCAGCGGTGTTTTCGGCACCATAATCGGTAGGGCCGTTTGGATGTATAAAGCCTAAGTCTTCGCAAACTTCGTGGTTGACACAGAGCAGGGCGCGATCGCTGTTGTTAGGGTCCCAGCCCTTGCCGTTTTGGCTGAGGCCAAAGTACTGCATGGCATCATGATGATCGCCCACTCGAACATCAAAGTCGTCATCTGTGCCGTTGTTCTTGTAAGCCGTAACGTTGCTCTTGAGCGGATCGCCTGTAGCCAGAAGCACCTTGGCGGTATAGCCTTCAGGCACAGTCAAGGTGTCAGCGATGCTTTTAGCAACAGAATTAAAGCTGAGGTTGAGATTTGAAGCAGCCTTAGCCACTTGACCTTTCTGGTTCACCGAATCCGCAAGGAAGGCTAACCCCATGCCCAGCATAGAAGCTGCTGCTAGAGATGAGCTACCTTTCAAAAACCCTCGCCGTCCCATGCGTGCACGGGCTAAGACTTGCTCAAACGAGTCATTCGCAGAGGAGTTGTGGACAGCGTCATCAGGATTGATAACTTTTCTGAGGGAAGCGCGAATATCTTGTTTTTTCGCCATAGCAGGGCTGGTTGGAAGGATTTTATACAAAAACTAAATTAATCCTATGAGGTTCAGTTAAAGAGATGTTTAACAACCCTTTATTGATTCCTTAACGGCTATGGGAGATAGGACGGAGAGTTTTTGGATAGCGAGAAGTGCGATACCCACAAACTCCTTAGAAAGTAGCTGAGTTATGCCTTTTTGAAATTTATCTAAGGGGCGATCGCTGCAAATAAATTCATAGCCAGATGAACCAGAGCCGATCTTGCGGATGGATCACGAGCCACGGGGATCAGAAGAAGTTTCTCTCGGTAGATAAAGGCTGTGCCGTCCGCTAACGCCATACACCTCATAAATTGTGACAGGGCTGCTGATGCCCTTGGGCTGAACCTGCTGCTTGCCGCTGATTTTTACCGAAGCACCCGCTGCCTTCAGCGTTGCCGCCGAAACCAAAATCTGTCCGCCTCGCGTGTAAGACTCGATGCGATAGGCAAGATTGACTTGACTGCCAACGATGCCATACTTCGCCCGCTTCTCAGAGCCGATGTTACCCACCACAACATCTCCTGTATTGATGCCAATGCCCATCGCCAACTCTGGCAAGCCCAGCTGCACCATTTGCTCGTTGACTTTGCCCATCGCCAACTGCATCGCGCAAGCACAAGCTACCGCCCTCAGCGCATCATCTTCGTGGGGGGTCGGCGCTCCAAATAGCACCAAAATACCGTCTCCCATAAATTCATCGATCGTTCCCCCATAGTGGTTGATCACCTCTGCCATATGTTCTAGGTAGAGATTGAGCAGGTTAATCACCTCTTCGGGCTGTAGCCTTTCTGACAGGGACGTAAAGCCCCGCAAATCAGAAGTCAGAATGGTGATGGTGCGCCGATCGCCTCCCAATTTCAAGCCTTCTGGCTTCTCTAGCAGGTTCATAACAATTTCGTCGCTGAGGTAGCGACCAAACACTTGACGAATGAGCTGATTGCGTTTTTCCAGGTCATTGTTGACTTGCTCTAAGTCAAGCGTTCGTTCTTTGATGCGTCGCTCTAGCCCTTTGGCGATCGTGTGGAGCTTTCCCATAACCAGCGTCAAGCCAGAAACGCCCAAAATTGAGATGCCGCCCAGCATCAGCGTCGTTTCTTTCAAATCTCGCGCTACTTTATCAACCAAGCTATCTAGGTTTTGGCTAATCTCCCACACGCCCCCCACGTCGCCCACCTGCCAGTCTGTTTTGGGGCTGCTGCCGTGGCTATTGTGACAGGCTACGCAGCTTGCCTTCATGATGCTGGCTTCGCCGTAGCGCATTACGGTATGCCCGTCTTTCTTCTCGAAGGTGTAAAACCGCTCCTGCGAAGTTCGCCGCAAATAATTGAGCGCATCTTGCTCAAATTGGTCTTTTGGCCCCCCGCTTTTCACTCGCCAGGGAAAGGGATAGTCACTGTAATAGCGAATGGCGATCGCATCATTTTTTTCACTCACCCGTCCTCCTAGCTCGATCGCAAAGGTAGAAGGCAGGGGAATAGCACCCTCTTGGGTCAGGTAAGCATGGGTAACGGTGATACCACTCATCTTTTTGGCACGTTCAACCGCTGTATCGCTGTAAAGATTAATGGCTTGATTAAAAGACTGCGTGTAGAGAATTGCGTTTTGAATCGCTTGCGACTTAATCAAGTTTTCTGAGAGGCGCGACATGTTAGAGAGCGCTATGCCTGCCCCAATGCACAGCAAAATCACTAGCACTAGCACAATATGCTCTAGCAGCAATCGCAGAAACCAGTTCCAAAACCGAGTGAAAAGCAGGTGCATGGTGGCGAGGTGAAGGAAGAGTCAATAGGAAACCCAAGCAGTCCAAAAGGATTTGACGCGATAGTATCATCATTACTTTGGGAAAATCGCTTTTGGCACCGTTTGTTAACTAAGGATCTTTACAAAAATAACTTGAAGAACTTTTTTGAGAAAGTGCGACAGAGCCTTACTTTCTCAAAAAAGTTCCTGGTTTTCATTTTATAAGAAGCCCGAAGCCGCTAAACTTTCGGTCTTAATTGCTTTTACGTCATCGTATCTTTAAGCTACAAGTAGCTACAAGATACAGTGATACTTTTCCCAAAGATGGATGTTGAACAGGCGATTGACTTTGCCGATGCCCTGATTTTTGCGGCTTCGGGTGTGCATTTGAGCGATCTGCAACAGGCCATGCTGCGAGCCTCTTGGTCCACTCAGCGCCAGAGTTACGAACAGATTGCCACCTCCCACGGCTACTCTGATACCTACCTGAAGCATGATGTTGGCCCTAAGCTGTGGCGATCGCTCTCCGTTGCGTTGGGTGAAAAAGTCAACAAGAAGAACTTTCGGGCGGCAATCGAGCGGCGCTATCGGGCTGAAATACCCTCTCAGCCTGCAGCCCCGCCATCCACCCCGGCACCCAGTGCGATCGCTCCGCAATTGCGGCCAGACCAACCGCGGCAAGACCAGCTGCGGCAAGATTGGGAAGAAGCCATTGACCTCAGCTTTTTCTATGGCAGACAGACAGAATTAATGCAGTTGCAGCAGTGGCTGCAAGTCAATACAGACAGCGCTAGCCCCCAAAGCCCTAGCCCAAAACCTAGTCCCCGCTGTCGCTTGATAGCGCTGCTGGGCATGGGCGGCATGGGAAAAACAGCGCTAGCGGCAAGGCTGGCTCAGACTGCGGTGAGTCAAACGGGGGATGCTCCCTTTCAATTGATGATCTGGCGATCGCTCCGCAACCCGCCCGCTTTATCGGCACTCTTACAGGAGTTGGTCAGTTTTTTATCGAATCAGCAAGAGGCGGAGGCAACGGTCAGCCGCCTGCTGTACTGGCTCAGAACGCAGCGCTGCTTGGTGATTTTAGATAACGTTGAGAGTATTTTGCAAAGTGGCGAAGCCAGCGGCTATCGCTTGGGTTATGAAGCCTATGGAGAGCTACTGCGGCAGGTGGGCGAAACGGTACATTCTAGCTGTCTCATTCTGACTAGCCGAGAAAAACCGCCTGAAATTGCCCTGCTAGAAGGTGAGGCAATGCCTGTGCGATCGCTGCGGCTAGGTGGATTGGGTTGGGCTGAGGGTCAAGCCGTGATTAACCTCAAAGGCTCGTTTCAAGGCTCAATGGCCGACTGGGAAACGCTGGTAACGGGATACTTGGGCAATCCCTTAGCGCTCAAGATGATTGCTACAACGATTCAAACTCTATTTGATGGAAATATTGCCGAATTTCTGAAGCAAAAAACCTTTGTTTTTGGCAATATTCAGCATCTAATTGGGCAGCAGTTTGATCGGCTCTCAACGATCGAGAAAACTGTCATGTATTGGCTGGCAATCTATCGAGAACCCGCCTCGTTCGTCGAGCTGCGCGCCGATATTTTTCCTCCAATTGCCCCCCAAAAACTAATCGAAACGCTGGAATTTTTAGAGCAGCGATCGCTGATTGAAAAAGTCAAACTGCCTGAAAGTGTGACAGTGCTATTTTCGTTGCAGCCTGTCGTGATGGAATACATGGGCGATCGCTTGGTTGAGCAAATTTTCCAGATCTTGCAAACGGGAGAATGGCTAGCCCCTATCCAAAATTGCTTGCTCAAAAGTCATGCTTTGCTGAAGACCCAGGCCAAAGATTACATTCGGGAAACGCAGATTCGTCTTATTGTTCAGCCTGTTCTCGATCGGCTTCTGCTCAAAATGGGGAGTGAATCTTTAGCGCCCTTCTTGCTCAATCAACTAGAGCAGCTGCGAGGAAAACCTGCTTTGGAAGTGGGCTATGCAGGTGGCAATATCCTCAATCTTCTCTGTCAACGGCAAATCTGTTTGCATCATCATGATTTTTCGCATCTGATTCTCTGGCAGGCTTACCTCCAAGAAGTCAGCTTGCAGGATGTTAACTTTGCCTACTCTGATCTTTCTCACGCACTATTTGCAGATACGTTGGGCATGATTTTTGCCGTTGCGCTGAGTCCGGATGGGACGCTGCTGGCGATCGGGGATGCCGAAGGCGGGCTGCGGCTCTGGCAAGTGAGCGATGGCAAATTGGTCTTGCGGCTAGAAGGGCACTCTGGCTGGGTGTGGGCTGTGGCTTTCAGTGGCGAGGGTCAAACCCTGGCTAGCTGCAGCAGCGACAAAACCATTCGCATCTGGTCAGTCAGCACTGGAGACTGTCTGCAAGTTTTGCACGGGCATACTGGCTCTGTCTGGTCAGTAGCGTTTAGCCCCGATGGGTCAATGCTGGCCAGCGGCGGCGATGAATCAAGTCTACTGCTTTGGGATCGGGCAACGGGCACCTGCATTCACCGCTTGCAAGGGCACCAGGGCCGCATTCTCTCAGTGGCGTTTAGCCCCGATGGGTCAATGCTGGCCAGCGGCAGTGCTGATGGCACCATTCGGCTATGGCAGGTCGCGTCAAAGGACTGTTGTGCCACCCTGTCTGAGCATAGCGATTATGTTTGGTCAGTGGCTTTTAGCCCCGATGGTCATCACCTAGCCAGCGGCAGTGCCGATCGCACCCTCAAGCTTTGGCTCTGGGAAACAGGAGCTTGTGTTCAGACGCTACAGCATGACAATCGCGTGCGATCGGTGCAGTTTAGCCCCGATGGAGAAACCCTCATTAGCGGTAGTGATGACCAAACGCTGCGCCTATGGCAGGTCGAAACAGGCACTTGCATAAACGTGTTGCGGGGACATACCGATTCGGTTTTTTCGATCGCTGCTGCCGACCAAACCCTCGTGAGCGGCAGCGCCGACCAGACCGTAAAGCTGTGGAATGCTGCCACAGGGCGCTGCTTTAGGACGCTGAAGGGCGACACAAACTCTGTGTTTTCGGTGGCCTTTAGCCCAGAGGGTCAACTGCTCGCCAGCAGCAGCACCGACCAAACCATTCGGCTCTGGTCATGGCGCGATGGCACCTGCTTGCAAACTTTGCGATCGCACACAGGCTGGGTTACATCCGTGGCCTTTCATCCAGAGGGCAACCTGCTGGCCAGCAGCAGTGCCGACCAGACCATCCGTCTTTGGGATGTGGCAACTGGGCAAAACCTGCGGGTGCTGCGAGGCCATACCCACTGGGTGCAGTCTGTTAGCTTTAGCCCCGATGGCTTGACTCTGGCGAGTGGCGGAGACGATCGCACCGTTCGCCTTTGGGATGTCGCCACCGGACGCTGCCTCAAAACTTTGGTCGGGCACACCAGCTGGATTTGGGCAGTTGCCTTTGCGCCACAGCTCAAAACAGCCAAGGCTTCTAGCGAGCTAATAGCCAGCAGCAGCGACGATCGCACCATTCGCCTCTGGTCTGTGAATTCTGAAGCCTGTTTGCATCTGCTAAAGGGACACCAAGGTCAGATACAAACGATCGCCTTTAGCCCCGACGGTCAACTATTGGCTAGCGGCAGTAGTGATGAAACGATCCGGCTGTGGTCAGTGGAGACAGGAGACTGTCTGCGCGTACTGTCAGGGCATACCAACAATATCTGGTCGGTGGCCTTTAGCCCCGATGGTGCCCTGCTGGGAAGCCGCAGCCTCGATCAAACGGTACGGCTATGGTCGATAGAGACAGGAGCCTGTGTGAAGTCGCTGCCTGTGGTGGCGCGTTCAGTCCGTTCGGCGATCGCTTTTTCTCCTAGCGAAGGGGCAGACTATACTCTGGCAGCCGGAAGCCACAGCGGAGACATCCAAATTTGGCACCCCCTGACAGGCGAGTGTTGCCAGACGCTAACTCCCGATCGCCTCTACCAGCGTACCGTCATTAGCCAGGTAACGGGACTGACGATCGCCCAAAAGGAAGCTCTCAAAGCGTTAGGAGCCATTGAGGAGTGACGATGCCAAACACACCGTCAATGACATCAAGTTAAAGATGACATCAATCTGTTAACGACGACAAATAAAGTGTTACTTGACAACAACACGAGCATGGAGGGATTCGAACCCCCGACCCTCAGGACCGGAACCTGATGCTCTATCCACTGAGCTACATACCCTTATTCACTACCCTAGCATAGCAGATTTCATCTGCGGTCACACTCTGCTCCGGCGGATTCTGGTAGAGCCAGCGCTCAAGCCCAGTTGCGATCGCCATTTCACCCCCATGCCTTAGCCAAAAATCCCACCAGGCCGCCAGCCAGCACTAGCCAAATTGAGTTGACCTTAAAGCGAAAGACAGCCCCGGCACATCCAATCGCCAAACCTAAAGTTATCCAGTCCACCAGCGCTGTGCGGCTCAGCGTATAAGTCACAACAGCCATGAGTCCTAACGAAGCTGCATTCACCCCATCTAGAAAACCGCTTACCCCCGGAGAAGACCGCAACTTGGGCACCCAAGGATTAATAATTGCCACCAAAATAAAAGCGGGTAAAAAAATGCCGATCGTTCCGGCGATCGCTCCGACATGGCCTGCCAATAAATACCCAATAAACGTTGCTGTCGTGAAGACTGGGCCGGGTGTAAGCTGCCCAATGGCGACAGCATCCAAGAGCTGCTGTGAGGTCAGCCAATGCGTCCGCTCTACAAAGTCTTGCTGCAAAAAGGCCAGCAAGACGTAGCCACTGCCATACAGGACAGAACCAATCTTGAGAAACAGGACAAAGACCTGAAACCCGCCTGGTTTCTCCATTGCCGCAGAAGTATGGCTCATCTGAGCTAAAAAATTGGGAATTGTCATCAGCAAGGCACTGCTACCGCTCTTTCGACTGAGCGTTTTGCACAGCATCACGCCTAGCCCAGCCAAAAACAGAAGCAACACCTCATCGGCTCCCCCTAAAAAAGCAGCCATCACCGCTATGCCAGCAATTGCCGAGGGAATGTCTTTGATGGCCGTTTTCCCCAGCTTCCACAATGCCTGAAGCACGATCGCGATAATGGCAGGCTTGATGCCGTAGAGCAGCCACTCTAACTCAGGCAGAGTTTGGTAGCGAACATAAATGGCGGCCAGCCCCCAGACAATCAACATGGCGGGCAAGATAAAGCAGGTTCCAGCAACCATTAACCCTTTCAACCCAGCTCTTTCATAGCCAATATGGATGGCCAGCTCCGTTGAATTGGGGCCGGGAATCAGGTTAGTCACGCCTAACAAATCTAGCAGCCGCTCTCGACTCAGCCACTGACGACGCTGCACCACTTCGTCATTCATCATGGCTACATGCGCGGCTGGGCCACCAAACGCGATCGCCCCAAGCTTGAGGAAGACGATCGCTAGTTCCTGAAGCCGTTGCTTCTGTTGGTGAGGGGTCAGCTCTGCATAGGGGAGCGCTGTATCATCGGTCGGCATAGGGCTGTGTCGGACGCTACGCAAATAGAATATACGGCTTGCAGGTCATCTGCGAGTTCCGTGGCCTACTTTTTGAATAGCTTACTTTTTGAATAACTTATTTTTGCCAAGAGTCTTTTTTGCCAGGAGTCGTACCTCTTGCAACGTTCAAAGTATCCTCCCAAAAATAACCAGAAGCTAATGACCTCGGCGCACTCCCTTATCGGTCTTGCGTTCCAGAATGATTTTAGCCACCATCGTTACGATGCCCAAACAAGCCAACAGCACTGCTGCGGCATAGGCTTGCTGCGTGTGGTATTGCTTATAAGCTTCTTCAACAAACAGCGGCAGGGTCTGAGTCTTTCCGGTAATGTTGCCCGATACGACAATCACGGCTCCAAACTCTCCCATCGCCCGCGCATTGGTCAAGATCACGCCATACAGCAAGCCCCAGCGAATAGAAGGCAGCGTCACGCGCCAAAAAGTTTGCCATTCAGAAGCCCCCAAGGTTTTGGCAGCTTCTTCTTGATCGGTTCCAATTTCCTCTAGAACGGGCAGCACTTCCCGCGCCACAAACGGCATCGAGACAAAGGAGGTTGCTAACACCATGCCCGGCACAGCAAAGATAACTTTCCAATTGTTGGCCTCTAGAATCGGGCCAAGCCAGCCGTTGCGTCCGTATAGCAAGATCAGCATCAAGCCTGCCACCACAGGCGAGACAGAAAACGGCAGGTCAATGATGCTAATCAACAGCGCCCGACCTGGAAACCGCTTGTTCCGAGCGATCGCCCAGGCGGCACAGAGACCAAAAACCGTGTTGAGTGGAATAGCGACTACCGCCATCAACACCGTAAGGGCGACGGCATTGAGGAAATAGCGATTGGAAAAAGTCTCTAAAAATCCGGCAATACCGCCACTAAATGCCTGAACGAAGACATTCAAGGCCGGAATAAACAGAACCAAACCTAGATATAAGACCGTAAACCCAATGAGGGCTGGTCTGACAAAGCGCTCTAACCCGATCGCCTGCGGCGGACTAGAAGGCAATTGCTGAAGCGAATCAGGCTTTACGGAGGTGGAAAGATTAGTTGCCATAGCGTCGTCCCCAGGCTTGCAGAAGATTAATAGCGAGCAGCATCAAGAGCGAAATCAGCAGCATGACCGTACCGATGACGGTCGCACCCGCATAGTCATATTGCTCAAGCCGCTGAAAGATCAACACAGGCGCAATCAAATCTTTGAAAGGCACGTTAGAGGCAACAATGACAACAGAGCCATACTCGCCCACCGCACGGGCAAACCCTAGCGCCACACCCGTCAGCACCGCAGGCATAATCGGCGGCAGCACTACCCGCCAAAACGTCTGCCATTGGGAAGCGCCTAGCGACCAAGAGGCTTCTTCAATTTCTCGCTCTGACTCCAACAGCACAGGCTGCACGGTGCGCACCACAAAGGGCAGCGAAATAAACAGCATGGCTAAAAATACGCCCCAGCGAGTGAAGGCAATTTTGATGCCTAAAGGGGCAAACAGCGACCCAATCCAGCCTTTTTCGCTGTAGACCGTCGCCAACGTTAAACCTGCTACTGCGGTTGGCAGCGCAAAAGGTAAATCTAGCAGCGCATCGACAAACCGCTTGAGGGGAAAGTCATAGCGCACTAGCACCCAGGCAATGATCAGTCCTGCCAGTCCGTTGATGGCTCCAGCGCCCAAGGCCGTAAAGAAGGTGACGTTATAGGCCGAAAGCGCTACCGGACTGGTGGCAATCCGCCAAATTTCGGCAGGCCCCAAGGTCAGAGATTTGAGAATGAGCGCTGTGATGGGGAGGAGCAGCATCAAAGAGAGATACGTGCCCGTCACGAGCCAAGGGATAGAAAAGCGCGATCGCTTGGAAGAACTGGAAGGAACAGATGCAGTGGTCATAAGCGATGAAACTTAGAGTCTGGTGAAACTGAGAAGTCTATCGGGGTGAGCCAGGGGAGGGCGCAATGCATCCATCTCCCCCGATTTCTGTCGCATACAAACGCGCCTTGCGCCTGAATTATGAGCTATGTGTTAAAGACTGAACGCCTCTAACAATAGTTGAGATTGATGCCATTAAAGGCGATTAGCCCAAAGCGATCTTAAAATTAAGCCTCTGCCTGAATTTGATCAAAGACGGCTCCATCTTCGAAAAATTTCTTCTGCACTTCTCCCCAACCGCCCAGATCTTGAACGGTGAATAGCTTATCGATTTTAGGATATTGGCTCGCGTATTTCTCACCAACAGTTGGATCGACAGGACGGAAACCGACTTTGGCAAATTCTTCTTGCGCTTCGGGCGTGAACAGATACTCCACAAACGCTTCTGCGATCGCCCGTGTGCCATGCTTATCGACATTGGCATCGACAACGGCAACGGGGTTATCAATGGATATATTCACATCTGTGGGAATGACAAAAGGCAGGTTTTCTCCCTTCTGCTTCGCCAGCAGCACCTCATTTTCATAGTTGATCAAGACATCGCCTTGACCCTGCTTAAAGAAGACATCTGTCGCCTCACGCGCGTCTTTAGGCAAAACAGGGACATTCTTAAAGACTTGAGTGGTGAAGTCAAGCGCCTTAGCATCATTGCCGCCTGTTTGGGTAATGGCACCCCACAGCGCCAAGAAGTTCCAGCGAGCGCCACCCGAAGTTTTAGGATTGGCGGTAATCACCTGTGCGCCTTTGGTCAGGTCTGACCAAGCTTTGATTCCTTTGGGGTTGCCGTCGCGTGTGACCAGTGCCGCAACCGACTTATGGACGATCGCTCCATTAGGCGCTTCCTGTTCCCAGCCGGGTTGAATCAAACCTGCCTGTTCAATTTTTTGAGTATCTAATGCCAGCGCTAGGGCCACAATATCCGCTTCTAGCCCGTCAATTACGGCTCGCGTCTGAGATCCAGAACCGCCATAGCTTTGATCAAACTGCACATCTTGATTTTGCTCAGCTTTCCACTTCGCCACAAACTTAGGAATGATTTGCTCATAAGCCGCTTGGGTTACAGCATAAGAAACCAAAGTCAAGCTAGCATTTTCCTTAGCTGCGGCGGCTGTGCCACCTGGGGAGGCAGCAGAGTCAGATGGGGAAGAGGCATTGCAAGCAGCCAACGCCATACATAGCCCTACAGCTACAAAAAACAGTGACAGAAATCCTGGAAGCGATCGAAATCTGAGCGATCGAAATTTAAACCTACCCATAATTAACCTATTTCTCTACAAGCTGAAGCTTTAATGACCCAACGGACTTCAATCTTGGCAAAACCACTATATTTTGATTGACATACCGGAGTATGAAGCAAAGAATAGCGCAAATAATGAGAAAAGTACAGTAACTTGATTGGGTTGCCGGATTTAGCAGCGCTGCAGAAATGTGATATTCAGCGACTTCATCATCCTCTAGCGCAAAAAGCGTCATCAAATAAGGGTTTCAGCCAACCGCAATGCAAAAGTTTTTTGGAGTTTCAAGCGATTGATCCAACTTCTTTGAAATTCAAAGAGGCTTTTAGCTGCGCCTCAAGGTCATTCGGATCAGAAAATAACTTTAATTACGGTTAATTGCAGGATTATAATTGCCTGACTACAAAAGAGGATTGCCTCCCCTGTCTAATACTCTGCCGAAAACCTGAACCGATTCGCTACCCTCTGCCACAGTTAATGCCACAGTTAATGCCACAGTTAACGTAAGAGCGGATACTGTTTTTTAGAAATACTCATCAGAAGATTCATAGTCGTTACTGCACCCACGGATGTCTGATCTTAAGCTTGCTCGCCCCCTTTCTTTCCATCGATTTCTCAAGCAATGGTTAAGCCAGCGTTGGCCTTGGGTGCTAACGCTGCTCTTAGGAGTCTTAATCCCCTTGCAGGTTTTTCTGATCTTGACGCTAGAGATTTGGAGACACCAAGGCGGGTTTCAATGGGATATTTCTATCCTTGAGCAGATTCACAAGTCTGCCAGCCCCACGCTAGATGCTTTTGTTATGACGTTCACGCACTTTGGAACGGCTTGGGGCGTTTTTCCGGCATCGGCTCTGATTTCGATCGCCCTCCTGCTTTATCGGCGCTGGCGATCACTTACCTATTTTTTAGTAACCCTTTTAGGCTGCGGATTGATCAACCACACCGCAAAAATTTTCTTACGTCGCGATCGCCCTAGCCTATGGGACTATCCTGAAACCCAAGGATTTTCTTTTCCCAGCGGCCATGCCATGTCTAGCATGGTTTTGGTTGCGGCCTTAGTGGTGTTGTCTTGGAAAACGAGCTGGCGTTGGAGAACGCTGAGCTTAGGGAGTGTGTTTGTCGTGGCGATCGGCTGGACTCGTCTCTACTTGGGTGTTCACTACCCTAGCGATATTCTGGCAGGGTGGATGGTGGCGCTGGCTTGGGCAGTCGGCATGAGTCTAATCGTGCGACCCCACTTTCATCCTCCCCACCTGCTGAATACTCCGCCAGAAAACCTAGAGGACGAGATGGAAGACAGCCTGCTCAAAAATTAAGTAATGCGGCAAAAAAGGCATTACTTAATCCTGATTTCTATTCAACGGACTTGGCGATCGCTAGAAACGAGAACGGTTCCTCCGCTGCTTATGTTTTGCTAGAGCCTTACGCTTACGTTTTTCAATTGGTGTTTCAAAGTGACGATGCTTTCGCATATCAGGGAAAATCCCTGCTTTAGAAACTTCTCGCTTGAACCGACGCAGTGCCGACTCAATACCCTCATTTTCACCAGGAATGACTTGGGCCATTCGATCTGCCTCATAAATACAATAAACTCAGGCTATTGCCGAAGGAGCCATCTGGTAGTTCCGCCGCTAATGCTCTGTCTTTTCTCACTTGCGGGATACCCCACAGACCAAAAATCCAAATAAATTTTGGGAGGATCGGCGACCTCTCAAAAAATACTTGACAGAACATCAGGAGCATCAACTAAAAAGGGCAGACCCCTGTCTACCCTCAAGACCATAGAGTTAAGATTTTAGCCTTAATCTGACCTCAATGAGAAAATCTCTCTCAACCTCTGGAGTTTTAGGACTTTAGCGAAGGCGAAGGCAAAATCACTTTTTGCGCTAAGCCCACCGCCCGGAGCGCCTGAATAGCCCACCAAGTCATGTCGATTTCCCACCATTTCAAGCCCGCCTTTGCCACATTGGGATAAGCATGGTGGTTGTTGTGCCACCCTTCGCCATAGGTCAAGATAGCCGCCCACCAGAGATTGCGCGCATTATCTTCGGTCGCAAAAGTCCGGTAGCCAAACATATGGCTGGCAGAGTTAATCAACCAAGTGCTGTGCCAGAGCACAACAAGTCTGAGAAACATGCCATAGATCACAAAAGACCAGCCGCCCAAAAGGTAGAGCAAGATGCCCAGCGGAATTTGCAACAGCAGGAAGTTGCGATTAAGCCAGCGATAAAAGGGATCGCGAACTAGATCGGGCGCAAATCGCTTGTAGGTCTGGTAATCAAAAAATTCAGTGCGGGGATAAAACAACCAGAGCATATGGCTCCACCAAAACCCTCGGCGTGCCGAGTAGGGATCTTGATCAATGTCTTCAGTGTGCATATGGTGGAGACGATGTCCGGCGACCCAAAAGATCGGGCCTCCTTGCAACGCCAAAGCACCCAACGTTGCGATCGCATATTCCAACAGCTTAGGCACCTGCAAGCTGCGATGGGTGAGCAGTCGGTGATATCCCAGGCAAATGCCAATGCTGCCCAAAAGCCAATGTAGAAACAGCATCACACCAAGCGCTGACCAAGAGAAAAACCAGGGAGCCAGTAGCGCCAGCGCATGAATAGCTCCAAAGAAAAATACGCTTGTCCAGCTCAGCGGACTTTTCTGCCCTACGGCGGCAGTCTGGATGGAATTGGATGTCATAAATACCTGTTGGAATTTTAGATTTTGAAAAATTGCGGCATTTGGAGATGTATCACAGGTGAGGCTGTACCTAAGGCGATCGCTTAACCCAAGGCTGAGTAGCCAGAGTAGATAGCCGCTTGACTTGCTGTAACTTGTTCAGCAGAGTCGCTTTCGCTATAGTAGAAGGAGTTGCAAGTGTCACTTACATTATTATCCTAGCAAACCGGCCACAGTATTGCAAGTATTACTTGCATTTTTTCTATGTCTGCTCCGCGCAACACCACTCGACAGCGTTTAATTGACGCCGCACTAGCGCTTTTTGCGACTCAAGGCGTGACTGAAACGACCACAAAGCAAATTGCTGAATCGGCTGAAGTCAATGAAGTGACTCTGTTTCGTCACTTTGGCAATAAGCAGGGCCTGCTGCTGGCTGTGATTGAAGAAGCGGCAGTCTTTACTCACTTGGGGCAAAGGCTAGTCCAGCAAACAGGGCAGAGTCTCACTGGACAGCCTAATGCTGGACAATCCAGTATTGAGCAAACCCTCAAAAACTATGCGATCGCCACGCTTCAGGTTCTAGACACTGTGCCTGAGGTGGTGCGATCGGTCATTGGCGAAGCGGGACAGTATCCTCTAGAAAATCGTCAGGCACTCGGACAGGGCTTTACCCAAGCCAATCGTCAGGTGGCAGAATACCTAACCGCCCGGTTTGCGGCTCTAGGCGATCGCGTCCAGCCACCTTTGCCCACCGAAAAGCTGGCAGCCTTGCTCAACAGTCTGCTTCTGGGCTATGCCGTGATTGAGTCTACCAGCGAATTTCATCAGCTCTGGCGCGATCGCGACGACTTTCTCGATCCTTTAGTAACGCTATTCATGCGGGGAGCCATTGCGCCTGACCCAGGCGATCGGGTACAGCCTTCTCAGTCTCAGCACATCCCTGAATCCGTTGCTGATTTACCTGCCGCCCTCGTGCACACGATCCTGCAACATGCCAAAAAGTCAGGTCTGCAAGACTACGCCATGATGTATGTGATGTTTGGCGCTGGGCTTAGCCCCTCCGAGCTGATCCGGTTGGATCGATCGCACCATATCAACGATGCGCACCAGCAGATCCTGCAAATTACCTTTCCCCCTCGCCAGGTGCCCATCAATCAGTGGATTATGGGCAGACGCTACGGCTCCTATCTGCGTAACCCCCTGACGCAGTGGCTAAAAAGCCGCAAAGATAGCCAAACCGCCATGTTCTTAAACGAGGCAGGGCTGCCGCTGCGAGACTTTGAACTGCGCCAACGTTGGCAGGCTCTAACAGCCGATCAGCTTACGCCCACGGGTCAACCTCCTGCCCCTGAGCAAGCCCAGCAGACCTGGTGTGTAGAAATCTTGATGAGAGGAATTGAGCTAGAAAACCTCATGATTTTGACAGGTTGGGATGCCGCCATGCTCCAACCCTATATTCGTAGAGCCAAAGAAAAGGCGGCTTTAGAGCAGGCGATGCAGCTCGATCACAAAGCCTGAGTTAAGCTTCACAGCGCTAGTTGGGACAATTTTTAGGTCTTGCAAGCTTCACTCCGTAAGACATGCAACACCCAAGCTATTTTCACCCAGTACAAAGCCTATCAACCTCCTATTTTCTAGGTGACAAAGGGTGCAGAATGACCTTTTCAAACAAAATAAACAGAAAGTCTAAGACATTCCCTTCTATTCATCGTCCATAATGAAAATATCTGCATCGGTTCGTTCGGTGAACTGGGTCAAATCTTTAAGTCTGTACCTGGTTATGTGGCAGGGCTAGAGATCGAGGACAGAGCTATGCACTTGATATGGATGAACCTCAAAATCTATGGGTATCCCTTTGACTCCAAGCCATCCTGTTCAGCCTAATTCCGGTACTGACACCATTCGCGCCTATCTGTTAGAAATCGGTCGAATTCCTCTGCTAACGAAGGAGCAAGAGGTTGTTTACGGCAAGCAAGTTCAGCAAATGATGACCTTGTACGAAGATAAGGCGCTGCTAGCCGAGAAATTAGGGCATGAGCCAAGCCCTGAAGAGTGGGCAAAGCAAGTTGATCTGAACCAAAAAGACCTAAACGTGGCTTTGGTCAATGGTCATCGGGCTAAGCACAAGATGATCGAGGCAAATTTACGCCTTGTAGTCTCCGTAGCCAAAAAGTATCAGCGACGCGGCGTAGAATTCTTAGACTTAATTCAGGAAGGCACTCTGGGGCTGGGGCGCGGCGTAGAAAAATTTGACCCGATGCAAGGGTATAAGCTGTCTACTTATGTCTATTGGTGGATTCGCCAAGCCATGTCGCGGGCGATCGCTCAGCAAGGCCGCACCATTCGTCTCCCTAGTCATGTCTATGAAAGACTGACCAAAATCAGAACGGCTCAAAAGCAGCTTTCTCATCAGTTGGGTCGAAATGCTACCCCCACAGAGATTGCTGAATCCCTAGAGCTGGAACCTGCCGAAGTTAGAAAATTTTTGCTGCTGGCGCGCCAGCCGATTTCGCTCGATCTGCGCGTGGGTCAAAACCAAGATACCGAGTTTGTCGATCTGCTGACGGATGATAACCCTTCGCCAGAGGAATACACGACAGGCGAAGCGCTCAGAGATGATGTTCAGCAGCTATTGTCTGAACTGACCCCTCGGCAGCAGGAAGTGATGACGCTGCGCTTTGGCTTAAACAACCATACAGCACAGAGCTTGCAGGAAATTGGTGAGCGGTTGGGGCTAAGCCGTGAGCGGGTGCGCCAGATTGAAATGAAGGCTTTGGCACAGTTGCGCCGCCACAGGGAGCGAGTGCGCGAGTATTTGGTAATTTAGGCTCGTACATTAATGAACCCTAAGTTTTGTGAGAGATGCATTTTCTCACAAGATAAGGACCCGAGCGAAAGGCTCACGCTGCCGCTGCCGCCGATGAGGCTAAGCTTCTTAAAACTGTGTCGTCACGCCCATGCCAGAACGGGTTGGGCGAACCCTCACGGTTTCAGGCAAACCCAAGACTTGCTGGATAAGATCCCGATTTTGCCCAGCAGCAGGCAGGCTTTCGTTAATGGCCTCGGCTTGCTGATTGAGGCGCTGCGATCGATCGCTGGGCGAAGGCTGTGCCGGGACAGTTAACGTGCCTAACTGCGAAGAACCCGCAGGAGGAGATGGCTCTTGAGGTGAGGCTGAGGGTGCAGGCTTGGGCACTTCTGCCGCTGCATGGGGTGCCAACACCGCTGTAATAGCGATCGATCCGATGACAACAAAGGCTGCAAATAATTTCATCAATCGTCCTGCCTGGAACTGAGAAATTATTTACAGCCTATTCTAAGTTGATGGGAAATGGCGACCGAGTTGCTACCGACTTGACTTGATCTTTAATTCACATAGCTTCCTGAGAATAAAAACAATCGCCCTACCTGCGCTTGGGTCGCTGCTCTCGTTTCTCTTGATCTTGACGACGGCGATCGCGCCACTCCAGCGTAGTTAAATAGGCAACGCCGCCCGTGACAACAACCAAAAGCCCCAAGGCCAAGGTTGCTAGAACCGTTAAAAACAGGGTATCAGCACTCATGCCTATAGCTCGCCTACAGTTGCTTACAGCCTCAAATGAACCATTGCCCGACTAGAAATTAAGCTTCCATTAGAAGCCGTTGCGACCCCAAATCACCATAGAGATTGAGAAAGTGAAAACTGCCAATAGCCCAACCCAACCTAGCGACAAGATATCCATAGTTTTGACGTTTAAGGAGATTTCATTTTTACGCTCTCTCATCATAATCTAAAGCTGTCCCCTTCTTGCCCTAGGCTCGATCGCAAGATTTGCACCCAATCTCAGCGCCTCTGCCTAAAACGAGCTGATATTTACAAATCGCTAAGATTAGCAACATTGGCAGTCATACTTTGCAAAATGCTTGAAACCCTTGCATCAGAGTCTTTTCCATACTTTTGACCTCAGTGCCTGACATTACCAAACATCTTGGTTCGCAATGATAATTTATCCCTTTGCTCAGAGGGGTTCGCTAGGCTTAAAGCACATCATTAATCCGTACTCATTCGCACTTCATCATGTCTGCACTGACAACCTCAAGTTCTCAACGCTTCAATTGGAAAACGATCGCGCTCTGTGCTCTGGCTTTCTGGTTAAGTGGTAGCCTCATCCTAGATCTTGTCTTAATGCCGACTCTATACATGACAGGCATGACATCCGAGCCAGGGTTTGCTACAGCGGGCTACTCAATGTTTGGGGTTTTCAACCGCATTGAGCTACTCTGTGCGGCGATCGCCCTCACTGGAGTTTTGGCACTCCGCAACCATTCCCAATCCATTGATCACTGGACGGTGCCTCTGGCGATCGGTCTGTTGGGCATTGTCATGGTTTGCACCTATGGGCTTGCACCCCAAATGAGTGCTTTGGGTTTGCAACTTGACTTATTTTCATCTTCTACTGAAGTTCCCTCTGCGATGAATCGTATGCATTTTGAATATTGGGTGCTAGAGCTGATGAAACTTGCGGGTAGTGGTTTGCTCCTGAACCAGATCTACCGAACTGTTAAATAGAGTCGCTGATTAAAAAAAGGGGCGCACTATGTGCGCCCCTTTTTTATAGCCATAATCATTGAGCTAAGGACATATTAAGTAGCCCAGAGTGCGCTCTCAATATATCTCGATTCTAGCCGCTATGAAGACAGCCATATTCTCAAAGATTAGCCAAGGTTTACTTTGAAAACTTTATTCTTTTCTTCCTCAGCTTTAGGCAGTACCAGCTTCAAGATGCCGTCTTTATAATCTGCTTGAGTGTTGGTATTTTGAACTCGAAAAGGTAGCGGAATGACGCGCTGAAACCGACCATAGCGAAACTCTGTACGCGTCATACCTTTATCTTCGGTCTTTATTTCTTCTTTGCGCTCACCGCTAATAGAAACTGCATCAGCAGACACTTGAATGTCTAAATCTTGGGGCGTTATTCCAGGAACTTCTAGACGTAAATGAATGGCATCTTCAGTTTCCTGAAGCTCTGCTGGAGGAACAAAAGCAGTACGACTGCCTTCTCCATCAGTTGCAGTTAAGCGATCGAACAAGCGGTTCATATCGCGTTGCAGATATTCCATTTCTTGAAACGGTTGCCAACGAATAAGAGCCATAACAATCACCTTTGAACTTAACTTATGAATTTCATCGTTTCACTTTAATTGTTCAACGATTTAATCTCAGTTTAGTGCGTATTTTGGGGTGAGTAAGTTCGGTTCTCTAGAATGGTTGAGATCGTTTTCCCGAACCGAATTGGCATCGCGATCGCTCGGTTTTTTAGACCGTTGATCAGTGCCCAAAACGCTACTGCATTCGATCGATCGTGCGGTATTGAATCGCTTCTGCCACATGGGCAGTCTGAAGATTTTCGCTGCCTTCTAGATCGGCGATCGTGCGGGATACTTTGAGGATGCGATCGGTGGCTCTAGCCGAAAGCCCCATTCTGCGAATGGCATTTTCCAAAAGCAGGCGGGTTGCGTCTTCTAGCTTGCACCACTGTCGCAAATGCCGACCCTGCATTTCGGCATTGCAATGCAGCGTTTCAGCCTGAAAGCGATCGCCTGCTCTAGCTCTGGCCTGCTGTACCCGTAGCCGAATACTTTCTGAGCTTTCTCCTAAGCTCTGCTGGGTGATTTCTTCGGGCTTCAGCCTGTTTACAGCAACTTGCAAGTCAATGCGATCCATTAACGGCCCTGAAAGCTTTGCCCAATATTGCTCTCGGTGGCGAGGGGTGCAGGTGCAGGGCTGCACCGTATCACCAAAATAACCACAGGGACAGGGATTGGTGCTAGCCACGAGGGTGAATTTGGCTGGGAAGAAAACAGATTGTCGCGTGCGAGAAATAGTGACATGCCCGTCCTCTAGCGGCTGTCGCAGAAACTCCAGTACATCCCGCTTGAATTCCGTTAGCTCGTCTAAAAAGAGCACTCCCCGGTGGGCCAACGAAATTTCTCCCGGTCGCGGAAAGCTGCCGCCGCCCACCAGCGAAGGCCCAGAAGCCGAATGGTGAGGACTGCGAAAAGGGCGATCGCTCACCAAAGATCCCTTGTTTTTAAGCAGTCCTGCTACAGAGTGAATTTGCGTCACCTCTAAGGCTTCCTCAAAGGTCAGCGGCGGTAAAATACCTGGCAAACGCCTCGCCAACATGGTTTTACCACTGCCGGGTGGCCCGACAAAAATTAAGTTGTGCCCTCCGGCAGCCGCAATTTCCAGGGCACGCCGCGCTTGAGCCTGCCCCTTAACGTCTTTGAGATCAAGTCCTTGAAATCGCGATCGCGCTAGCTCTTCGGCACCGTTGACTTGGATAGGCTGGTGGTGACCTGGATGGTTGAGAAAATCTGCAACTTCCGAGAGGTGCTGAAAGCCATAGACTTCTAACCCTTCCACCACGGCAGCTTCGCGGGCGTTGTCCATCGGCACAACCAAACCTTTGATGCCAAGCTGGTAGGCTGTAGCGGCGATCGCCACCACGCCCGCAACAGGTCGCAGCCCGCCATCAAGGGAGACTTCCCCTAAAAACAAATAATCTTCTAAGAGCTGCGGATTGACTTGTTCAGAGCCTGCCAAAACCCCGACGCTGATAGGCAGATCAAAGCTGGGGCCCTCTTTCCGCAGGTCAGCCGGAGTAAGATTAATAACGATTTTGCGCATTGGAAAGGCATAGCCTGCGTTTTTCAGCGCCGCCTTGACGCGCTCTCGGCTCTCTTGCACGGCTGTGTCAGGCAAACCGACGACGACAATTCCCGGTAGCCCCCCTGCAATATCAACTTCTACTCCAACTTTGATGGCGTCAATTCCAACCAGGGCGGCACTCCAAACTTTAGCAAGCATATATCGTCGGACTCATCGGCACAGTGCTTTCAGTGGCTAGAGTGCCCAGGACTGCTGATTGAGGAAACAGCAAGCCGAATCTCGCTCTAGAGAACCTTAGTCGATCGCAAATGCTGGCTCATTTTCTAAAAAGTTGATTTTCAAAGGCGCTTAGCGCAGCCTAAAACCCGGTTGCGATCGACTAAACCTGATGAAGAGCAATGCGGCAGGCTTACAGTTCTTGCATCATGACTCGCCGCAAAATCTCTGTCACTTCTGCGGCGATGCGCGCATCAAGCTGTCGGGCTTCGGCATTGGCGTCTCCAGCGGCATTGGCTCCTAGCAGCGCCATGCTAACCGTGTGCAAAACGGCAGGTTGGCTTTTAGCACGGGGACGTTTGTCGATGAATTGGACAAAGGCAACATAGGCGAGTTCAGTCCGATCGCGCAAATCACTGCGCCCAAAGCCCATCTTCGAGAGAATCACGGGAGATTCAAGGGCTGGAGCTAAGCCAAGCTGATCGATCGCCACATCTATGTAGCGAGCCGTGTCGGTACCCAAGGCACGAACCACGGTCTCCAGGCTATGCCATTGGGCATCGGGAAGCTGTGCCCCTGGAAAGAGATGATTGTGCCAGCCCACCAAGGAGATAAATCGGGTCAGGTCGTAGGTTGATAGGGCATTATCCCCGCCATGAATGCTGTAGGGCGTTTCTAACAGCACGGTTTCGAGGGTTTGGCTCCAGAGGTCAGGATGCTCTAGCAAAGGAGGTTCGCCATAGCGCCCTTGAAAGTCTGAGTTAAAGTTGCCTGTGATCTGCTGCACCCAGTTTTCTAAACCATTGGGCGTCGAAAACTGCTTGAAAAGAGCCGCGATCGCATTAGAGCTGCCCACTGCCTCTTGATAGCTCATTAGATCGACAGCCAGGTTATAAAAACCATAGCCGCTAGAGCTGCCGATCGCCCGCACCCAGCAGTCTCGAATTTGGGCTTGAGGGTGAGCCGCATTGGCGCGGCAAAGGACGTTGAGCAAGGGCAGGATTTTTGTAGCGCTCCAGAGTTGGGCGGGCTGAAGCGCATTTTTGCCCAGCCAGCGGGCGCGGATCATGCCATCGACAAAGCTACCCACACAGACGCAGGCTTGCTGGATGTCTGCATGCAAAAAATCGAGTCCGTTTGTCTCTATAGGCGGCTGTTCTCCACGGGCTGGATAGAGCGGGACGATCGCGGCTTTAGGCGAAATCAGCGTGATGCCATCGGGCTTTTGGGTGAGGCGATCGGGAAACTTGGGGATATCGGCAGAGTAACGCGACTCGGTATAGCCGCGATCGAGAAACGCCAGTTTCTCAGCGTCATACCCTTCTTCCTGCGCTAAAAAACGGCTGTAAATCTGTTGGCGGTCTTTAGAATGCGCCAAAATGAATTCCACCGGGTCAGCGTTGATCAGCGCCCAAGCAAATTCTGCATCGAACAGACCTACGGTCATGGCGTTGAGTCCGTAAAAATTGCAGAACTGCGTTAGCCCTGCTTCTGTCGGAGGGGTGTAACGTCCGTCGATCGCGCCAGCATAGAGCCGAAAAGGGCTTAAGAGCACCTGAATATCCCGCATGAGGCGGGCACAGCCATGCCAGCGTTCATAGGGCGCGCCTTGAAGATTGCCTTGAAGATCATAAATCCCAAGATTCCAGGTGGCATAGGCGCTCGGCACGACATTGGGGATCTTCAGCGCCGAGCAGAGCAATGCAGCGAGTTCGCCTCGGGTGGCCTGCTGTGTGGGGCGCAACAGCCGCACATTGGGATAATTGACGATGCAATTGTCTAAAACTGCCGCCGCAATGGCCCAGCGTGTCCAGTCAGGAATTTCTACGGCATCGTCAAAGTAGAGTGTCAGTGTTTCGTTAACGCTGGGGGGCACAGGCAAATGTAAAGCCGTCACCAAAACGGCTAACACCTGCATCCGAGGAATCTGCAAATTGGGGTAAAAATAGCCCTCAGGATAGCCCGCAAACAGCCCCCGCTCGTAGCCCCAAGTGACGGCCTGATAAGCCCAATGCGTCCGAGGCACGTCAGGAAAGTAAACGGCATTTCGCCTTTTGGGGGCGTTGGGAAACGACCCATAGATCAGCGCCGCAAATTCAGCGCGGGTCAGCGTTGCATCGGGGCGAAAGGTGCCGTCTGGAAAACCCTGCACAAGATTGCGATCGCTCAAAGCTAGAATGCAAGACGCTGCCCAGTGGTCTTTGAGATCGGAAAAACGAGGGGGCATGGCTTAACCGATAGAAAATTACCGCTACTGGAAGGCGTTAGGCTGCGAATTGCTTTCTTCAGCAGGCAGTTGGCGAGCCGTGGCAAAGGTGTTTAGCCACGCTCGATACTCTGCATCCGTCGGCATTTGCAGGGTTGTGACAGGTGCTGAAGGGCGATCGCTCGGCGCAGATTCTTTCACCGCTTCACTTTCCACAGCCTGATTCTTTTCCGGTTCGATCGTCGTAGCATAACCCACAGGACTCAGCGCTTGGGCGATCGCGGCCTGCTGCTGCAACCGTTGGCTAGAAGAAACCAGGCTGCTAAACCCGTTAATCAATTCGCGGATGCTGTCGCGCAACTGCGGATCACCCGTTAGCTCATCCAGATCAGAGGTGATTTTTTGAGCATTTTGGAAGGTCGCACGGGCGGAATCTAAGGTTTGCTGAAGCATCAGCATGTTGTCGGGGCTGCCGACAGTTGCTGTCAAATCCCGCAGATTGGCCGAAGCTTCGGCAGCGTTTGCCGACAGCGTTTCTAAATTTTGTAAAATTTCACCATTTTCGACTTGCGGCGCAAGGCTGCCCACTAGTCCCTGAACTTGGCGACTGGTTTGATCAATGCTGTTGAGGGTGCTGACCAGAGAGGTGCGGTTTTCTGCCAATAGCCCATTCACCTGAGCTGCCGTCAATCCCAACTGATTGGCGGCCTGTCCTACCGAGGTGGCAGAGCTAGAGGCAGCTGTGGATAAGGTACCCAGTTCGCTTTGCACCGATTTGGTCAGCTTGGTGACTTCGCCTGTCAGCACCGAAACGCCAGCAGCAGCAGAAGCAGAGTTGCGGGTCAGGGCACGGACTTCATTGAAAAATTGAGGATTGGAAAACAGATCGGCAAACTGGGTTGTGGAGCGTACCAGGGCGCTAAAGCTAACGCCAACATTGCCCGCCAGCCGATCGCCATCACACACCACCACTTCGCTATCGCAATTTGCCGCCAGTGGATTTTGTGCGAGTGCGTTGCTGGTCAAGTTGTTCTGAGGTGTGATATCTATGGCTGTTGCCCCAATTAGTCCACCTTGGTTAGCCTCAACGATCGCATTTTTGGGAATGACCAGCGTTCCAGGCGAAATCTCAATTTCGACATCAACAGCATTAGCGCCCGCCCGCACATCAACCACACGGCCAACTGACACCCCCCGGTAAGACACGGGTGCGCCTACCTGAATTCCTGCCACTTCAGGGAATTGGATTACGGCTCGGTAGCTACGGCTAGCAGGATTAAAGCCTCGCAGCCACAAAAACAGTCCGCCTAATACACCTAACCCCAGCAGGATCAGCAGACCCACAGAACCTTCTCGAACCGTTCGCGATCGCATGGTCTCTCCTCTCAACAGCGGCAACCTTATTCAGATTACCTTGGATTATATTGCTGAATCTTTGCAAGGCTGATGCAGCCCCTCTGGTACCCCCCAACAGCGCTTCACCCAGCCAACTGAATCGGCCCATCAATGCTGCCGCTGAAAAACTGGCGTGCCACCTGATTTTCGGTGGTGTCGATTTCGGCGGAAGTGCCCTCCCACTGGACTCTACCCTGATAAAGAAACACAATCCGATCGGCAGTGCGACGGATAGTGCTGTCTTGGTGGGTAATAATCACGTAGGTGCTGCATCCACCGTGAGAGTTTTGCAAGGCTCTGATCAGGTCTTCGATCACCGTAGAGGCGATCGGGTCGAGTCCGGCGGTCGGTTCATCGTAGAGAATCACTTCAGGGCTGTCTGCGGGGTTATCAGGGTTTTCCATAATGGCGCGGGCAAAGCTCACCCGCTTTCGCATACCCCCCGAAAGCTCAGCCGGATAGCGATCGCTAATACCAGACAGCCCCACCATTTCAAGCTTTTGCTCAACCAGTTCATGAATGCGCTTGCGCGATAGACGAGAGTGCTGGTATAGCAAAAAGCCGACATTTTCTTTTACCGTCAGCGAATCAAACAAAGCCGCATTTTGAAAAACCATGCCGATGCCCAGGGTTTCTTTGGCTTCTTCAACCAGCCCGACCCGCCGCTGACCCTGGACATAGATTTCTCCGGCATCTGGCTCTAGCAGCCCCGCAATGATGCGTAAGATCGTCGATTTGCCCGTCCCCGAAGGGCCAATAATGGCGAGTGCCTCCCCGCGATAAATCGTCAGGTCAATGTTTTCTAAGACAACGTTTTGACCAAAGGACTTACTCACTCCTTTCAGTTCGATTAGCGGCTCAGCCATAGCGGAAGGTATCGTTTAGACAGACCCAACTTAACGCAGAATGGGGGCTTGAGGATGAACCTAGATTATCTTTCAGCAATCTTTAACTCATAGATATTCCACAATGCTCCGCCCAGGGCACTGTATTTCACGTTTTCAATCTCGTCGCGCACGGCAGACATCGATAGAGGATTGACCAAAAAGATGAGTGGCACATGTTTTTGAATCAGCTTTTGCGCCTCAGCGTAGATAACCTTGCGTTTGTCGTCATCTAGCTCTTGCCCGCCTTTGACGTACAAATCACCGATCGCTTGCTCCCAATCTGCCACCTGCCGTCCGGTTATCGGCTCTTGCCCTTCTTTTGCATTTTGATTGAACAAGTGCAGATGCCCGTTGGGCGACCAGACATTCCGCCCTCCGTCAGGTTCAATCCCGGCTCCCTGTAGACCTAGGATAATGGCCTCCCAGTCTTGTGAACCATCCATTTTGCTAATCAACGCATTAAAGGCCAGCGGCACAAAATCGACCTGAATGCCGATCGCAGCCAAGTCTCGCTTAATTTGAGAACCTAGCGCCTCTCGAACTTTGTTTCCCGAATTGGTATTGAGCGTAAACCGCACGCGGTTGCCTGCCGCATCCAATAGCTCGCCTAGGGGGCTGTATTTAAATCCTGCATCTTGCAGCATCTGCTTGGTTTTTGCCGGATCATACTCGTAGGTAGGCAAGCCTTTTTCGGGCGGCAGATAGTAAGGGCTTTGGATATAGATGGGAGAGTTTTGCTGTTCCCCCAGTCCTTGATAGAGGTTATTCACCATCGTGGCTCGATCGAGGGCATGGGCGATCGCCTGCCGAAACACCAGCGAGTTAAACCAGCGCGACTTGACAGGATCAACCAAAGGCTTGCCGTTACGGCTGCCCTGGTTCATGTTAAACGCCACAAAAGACGAGCTAAAGACCGCTCCCCCCTCATAAATCTTGAATTTGCCCCGTGTCTCTTCTTGCTTGAGCAGGGCAAAATCTGCGGGAGAAACTCCCTCAACATCTAATCCACCCGATCGAAACTGCGCCAGCGAGGCATCTTCTGACTCAATGATTTGAATCACGATCTGCTCTACATAGGGCTGCGGCTGACCCTGAGCATCTTTGCGCCAAAAATAAGGGTTGCGCTCTAAGATGACCCGCTGACCAGGCTGATAGCTGCGAAAACGGTAAGCTCCGTTGCCAATCACCGTTGTCGGGTCGGCATCTGTGCCCCAAGTCGAGAGAAACTGAGGTTTGCCATCTGCTCCTACCTTACGGACAGTATCTTGCAGCGCATGCTGAGGCAAAAACGAGCCGCCCGCAAACCGCAGTAGAGGCGCAAACGGCTCTGGAGAAGTAAACCGCACCTGGCGATCGCCCACTTTTTCGACGGCAGGAAACTTGCCTTCTGCACCGATCCGAAACAAATCGCTGGTGCTGCTCGGAATCTTAGGGTTAAAAATAACCTCGTTATAGGTAAAAACAACATCATCAACCGTCATGGGTTTTCCATCCGACCAGCTCAGCCCCGGACGAAGGGTGTAGGTAATTTGCTTCTGGTCAGGCGAAACCTCCCAAGATTCAGCCAACCCTGGCTCTAACTCACCCGTGATGCCGTTGGTGCTCAACAATCCGGTATACAGATAGCCCAACACCCCACTCGATCCTGAGTCCTCGCTCAGAATGGTATTAAAGGTCTTGGGATCGCTTAAGCCGCTAATGACAATGCGAGGCACCCTGGCCGATTGTTTGACAAACTGATCGAAGCTGCAAGCGCTCAAGGGCAACACCAATAGCGCTATGAGGGCGATCGCTCTCCAGTGGTGCGGTAGTGAGCGGAGCCAGCCCAAGCCGTGAGGTCGTTTTCTCCTGTGAGCCATGATGAAATCAGAATAGCGAAACAGATCCATATCCTAATACCATTCTCAAAGGAAGTTAGGTCAAGGCGACTCTTGTGCCCGCCTGTAGGCCCGCCATCCGCCCCATGCCGTAATCTCTACCTGTCCTTCGCACAGAATGGGTTCTCCTAAAACCCCCAAAGCCTCCTCGTTCCCTGCCAGCTGAACCTTGCCAATACATAACCCTGGGGGTTCTTGTAGCAAAATACGGGCAAGACCTGCTACCGGAACCGCCCAAACCTCCAGAGCGATCGCTGCCCCGCCTATTGCCACCCGCATCATGGCCGGGTGCACATCATGAATCGTCCATAGGCGATAAATTGGCGCAGTCTTTGTTTCTTTGACAAATTCTGCTCCGACCGCCAGTAAATTTCCATTCAGCTCTAGGCCGCGCATCAACGTACCGTTGACCGCCAAATGAATGCGTTCAGTCGTCATAAGGACTTGATAAGGGCTTGTCAAGAATATTAGTCACTCAATTGTGGATGATTCATAGGGTTGCAATCGCCCACAATTGAGCTTGCCATTGGGGTTACGCTACGCTGTAACGGCGATCGCCGTCAATCCAGCAATCACGGCTGCCGCCGGTGCCGTCCAGCCCACAATACCGCCTTGAGCACGCACCATCTCTAGCGTAGACTGCTTGAACTCTGGGAAATAGCTCTCGGTACAGTCTTCTACCATGAGACACTCATAGCCGCGATCGTTTGCCTCACGCATGGTCGTTTGCACACAAACTTCTGTCGTCACCCCTGTAACCAACAGATGCGTGATACCTCTGGCTTGAAGCTCCATCTGAAACTCGGTGTTGTAGAACGCTCCTTTCCCAGGCTTGTGAATCACTACTTCTCCCGGCAGCGGTGCCAGTTCTGCAATAATTCCATTTCCTGGCTCACCCCGTACCAAAATTCGCCCCATGCCGCCCAACTCGCCAATCTTGAGCGATCCCCGTCCGCGAGCCAGCTTCGCAGGGGGACAGTCGGATAAGTCGGGCTGATGACACTCGATCGTATGAAAGACGGGTAGCTTTTGAGCGCGAAAGGTTTCCAGCAGTTGCTTCAGGGTGGGGACAATCGCTTGGAGCCGCCGTACATCATTACCCAGGGCATCACCAAAGCCCCCTGGCTCCAAAAAATCACGCTGCATGTCAATGATCACCAACGCCAGCCGATTCAGGTCAGCCGGCAACTCATACTCGTAGGGCAGAGCCGTAATATTCATAGCGGTGAGAGAATTTAAATGTATTGTGCAGTTTCTACCACAGCCTGGAAAAACTGGCGCGATCGCAGGGCACTTAATCCCTGCTTTCAGATCAAATTTTCAAAAAAATTGGGAAGAATACAGCAAAAAAAGCAAGAGGCCAAACGCGATCGCGTTCGGCCTCTTGCCTCTGTAACCAAAGCTATACCCAGCCTTGTGTGA
Source organism: Oscillatoriophycideae cyanobacterium NC_groundwater_1537_Pr4_S-0.65um_50_18 (assembly GCA_016208305.1). Classification (GTDB taxonomy): domain Bacteria; phylum Cyanobacteriota; class Cyanobacteriia; order Elainellales; family Elainellaceae; genus Drouetiella. The sequence continues at coordinate 794,030 of JACQYI010000009.1, forward strand.
AGAATGCGGATGGCGAGACTCGAACTCGCAAGGCAAAGCCACACGCACCTCAAGCGTGCGCGTATACCAAGTCCGCCACATCCGCAGGTTGTCAAGAAAGCGGCTGCTTTCTCACAGTAATCCAGCATACTCCATAAGCTATGATTCTGCACCCATTACTCAAGCGCTGATCAAGGTTCATTTTGAAATTCAGACGTTATCTAGGGGAGTTTGCACCCTACAAAGCCCAAACTTCTTAGCTTGAAATTCATAATCAAAGCTGCTGCAAGCGCTTAGATGTAGCAAACAAAAAGATTGGAGCACCCGCTTAAAGCAGTGAATCAATCTACAGCTCACCTGGGAATTCTAGTTGTTGAATTTTTCTGAAAACTCAGAGTGCATCTATGAATATCAACCTTATCAGCAGCATCCGCCAAGTCTCTCAACGGCATTGGAAGCCTGCGCGTCCTATATCAACTTCCAGCCTCCAATCTGGGTTTTCTAGCTCAGGCTTCACGATCGCTGACCTTTTGACGGTCATGACGATCGCTGGCATCCTAGCGGCAATCGCGGCTCCAAGCTGGCTCTCTTTCCATCGCGATCGCGCGCTCAGTTCCTCCCAAGACGAAGTCTTTCAGGCCATTCGCCAGACGCAAGCAGAGGCACAACGCTCCCATGCCAATTGGCAGGTCAGCTTTCGGGAGTCTGACAGCGCAGTGGAGTGGGCCATGCACCCCCTTACTGAGCAGCCTAGACTGTGGCAGCCGCTTCTAAAGGAGGTTCGTCTTGATCCGGCTCAAACGACCTTAGCGCGAGATGGCAATCTCTATCGGCTGCAATTTAGCAATCGCGGACGGATAAACGGCCAATTGGGGCGTATCACTCTGAAAACGAGTGATGGCAGTCTCAGACGCTGCGTGTTTGCCTCAACGCTGCTGGGCACCCTGCGCAAAGCTGCCGATCGGGACTGCGAGTAAGCCAAATCTGGAAGGCTCAATCTAGCAGTCTATGCTTTGGTGGAAATAGGGCTTTCACAAAAAAGGAAGTATTACCTAATTTCAAGATTTCTTAAGAGACCCATTCAGTGATAATCTGGAAACTGGCGAGATTACAAACGTTCAGGCTTTTTGCAAGTCTCTAGTCAAGTCTTTATTAGAAGCTGATCACACGATAGGCGCAAGCATGGTCACCACAGCAGAAAAAACCAACGTCGGTCAAGTTACCCAGATCATCGGTCCCGTCATAGACGTAAAGTTCTTGGCAGGACAAATGCCTCGAATCTATAACGCTCTTGTTATCAAGGGTAGAAACTCAGGTGGGCAAGATATTTCGGTCACTTGTGAAGTTCAGCAGCTTTTGGGCGACAACCAAATTCGTGCTGTTGCTATGAGTTCTACAGATGGCCTAGTGCGCGGTATGGAAGCGACAGATACGGGCGCTCCTATTAGCGTTCCCGTTGGCACCGCTACCCTAGGACGAATTTTTAACGTTTTGGGTGAGCCTGTCGATAACAAAGGCCCTGTCGATACCCAAGAAACCTCTCCCATTCACCGGGCAGCACCTAAACTCACTGACCTGGAAACCAAGCCTTCGGTGTTTGAAACGGGCATTAAGGTGATTGACCTGCTAACTCCCTACCGTCGAGGCGGCAAAATTGGCTTGTTTGGCGGCGCGGGCGTAGGCAAGACCGTCATTATGATGGAGTTAATCAACAACATTGCGACTCAGCATGGCGGTGTGTCGGTATTTGCTGGCGTGGGTGAGCGCACCCGCGAAGGCAATGACCTTTACAACGAAATGATTGAATCGGGCGTAATCGACAAAGACACCCCTGCAAACTCTAAAATTGCGCTGGTGTACGGTCAGATGAACGAGCCACCCGGAGCTAGAATGCGCGTCGGCCTGTCGGGTCTGACGATGGCTGAATACTTCCGCGATGTGAACAAGCAAGATGTGCTGCTGTTTGTAGACAACATCTTCCGGTTTGTGCAAGCGGGTTCTGAGGTGTCAGCACTCCTGGGTCGGATGCCTTCTGCGGTAGGCTACCAGCCCACCCTAGGAACCGATATGGGAGATCTGCAAGAGCGGATTACCTCGACCACTGAAGGTTCTATCACTTCTATCCAGGCTGTTTATGTGCCTGCGGATGACTTGACTGACCCTGCACCTGCCACCACCTTTGCCCACTTGGATGGTACGACTGTGCTGTCTAGAGGTCTGGCGGCAAAAGGTATCTATCCAGCTGTAGATCCGCTGGACTCTGCCTCGACCATGCTTCAGCCCAATATCGTCGGTGCTGAACACTACGGTACGGCACGGGCAGTTCAGTCAACCCTCCAGCGCTACAAGGAATTGCAAGACATCATTGCTATCTTGGGTCTGGATGAATTGTCTGAAGACGATCGCCTCATTGTGGCGCGTGCCCGTAAGGTCGAGCGTTTCCTGTCTCAGCCCTTCTTTGTGGCAGAGGTGTTCACGGGCGCTCCTGGCAAATATGTCACCCTGGAAAAGACGATCAAAGGGTTCCAAATGATCCTGTCGGGTCAGTTGGATAGTTTGCCTGAGCAAGCTTTCTACCTGGTAGGCGATATCGATGAAGCGATCGCCAAAGGGGAAAAGATGAAGGCAGAAGGCAAGTAGGAACATGACTGTGGAGTATTGAGGCTGTCGGCAGGCAGCCTGCTACTCCACGGGCTTACCTGATTTACTCAAAAAAAACTATGACATTAACAGTACGTGTAATTGCGCCAGACAAAACCGTTTGGGATTCTAGTGCTGAGGAAGTAATTCTGCCCAGCACAACGGGTCAGCTTGGCATCCTCACAGGCCACGCGCCCCTCTTGAGTGCGCTAGACATCGGCGTGATGCGGGTGCGCGACAGCAAAGAATGGGTTACGATCGCGCTCATGGGCGGGTTTGCAGAAGTAGAAAATGATGAAGTAACGGTGCTGGTAAACGGTGCTGAGCGAGGCGCTAATATCGATCGCGAAGATGCCCGCAAAGCTTACAGCGAAGCTGAGACTCGGTTTAATCAGTCACGGGGTAGTAGCGATCGGCAAGAGCAGACCAAAGCAGAAAAGGCTCTGCGTCGTGCGCGTGCCCGTCTGCAAGCGGCAGGTGGCGTACAGCCCTAAAGGTCTAGCTACTGAGCGAAAATAGCATTGCTGATTTTATCTACAAGATTAGGCAATGCCGTGAAAATCAACCGCAGTGGGGCAGAATAATGCCCCATTTTTTGTGCTTCATTTTTCAAAGAATTTTTGAGTCATCGCCTGAAAATATCTCAGTATGAGAAATTTAGAGAAGGTATAAATTAGTTTATTCAAGAAGGCGATCTGGAAATCTGCTCTACTCAAGTTTGCTGCTGGCAAGCCATTCGCTTACGACTGGATAAGCGCTCTACAGGGCAAAATTTTCTTGAGAAACATGGCTGAAATAAAGTCGATCGCCTTAGCAACTCAAAAGCCTCAAATATCCCGCAATTCAGCTCTATCTGTATTTTTACAGTCGATCTGAACCTACTTTTTTGACGCCCTGACAGTGTTTCCACAGAAAATGGCCTGACTGTACAAAACTTTGGGCACCCGGTAAGAGGCTCAGCCGCAGACAGGTTTCCAAGGGCACCTTAATTCCGTATAAATACGAAATCCAAAAAATCTACGTCTAAATTTAGACAGAATCACTGACTGTTTTTAGGTAAAGAAAGCCAAATCTAACTATGCCAACCTCTTCTCAGGCATAGCTATGAAATCGGCAAGAGATCTTAAAACGGCAGCTAATCTGAGCTTAAATAGTGGCGATCGCCGCACTTACATAGGCCAACTCAAAGACGCTCAATCAGAACGGCTCTACCGGATTCGCTGCAAGCAGAGTGGTAGCCTCAATCTTTCTCTAACCCATCTCCAGTCCAATGCCGACCTGACTCTGCTAAACAGTAAGGGTAAAGCTTTGAAGCGATCGGACAAAGCAGGGTCAGCTAAGGAAATGCTGAAACAGACCGTAAAGCAGGGCGTTTACTATGTTCGGGTATCGAGCCAGCAGGGCAAGACGCAATATCGATTGAACTTGGCCGTCGAAGCGGCTCAGTCCGACAATCAGCCAGCAGCCACGGGCAATAGTGCTTTTGTCCAGCGTGTTGTTGACCTTACCAATGCCCAACGCACTCAAGCAGGGCTACAGCCGCTTAAATTCAACGCAAAACTTTCAGCCGCGGCCTACGCCCACAGCCGCGATATGGCCTTAAATGACTTCTTTAACCACACCGGGTCTGACGGTTCTAGAGCCGCAGACCGAATTTTGACCGCAGGCTATAAATACTTAAACGCTGGAGAAAATATTGCGGCTGGCTATGCTACACCAGAAGCCGTTGTGGAAGGCTGGATGAATAGCCCCGGACATCGGGCTAATATTCTGCATTCTAGAGTGAAAGAAATTGGAGTTGGGTTTTATTTCTTGCCCAATGATGTAGGTCAGGCACCCTATCAGTACTACTGGACGCAAGACTTTGCAACTCCGGCGAGATAAGGGCTGGTAGATCTTTATTTAAAACCGCTGCTGATTGGATTTATGAGATTTACTGCAAGAGGCGCGCGCCCCTCGCAATAAATCTCATAGCCGGATGAAGCAATTCCTTGCCTTTGCCAAAAAATTTGTCAGGTCAAAGCATCTGCCTTAGAAATGGGCAACGATCGCCTCTGCAAATTCAGAGCATTTCAGCGGTTCTACGGGAGGCTCCATCATACGCGCCAGGTCATAAGTGACTTCTCCCTGAGAAATCGCCTTTCCTAGCCCCTGCTTAATCAAATCGGCTGCCTCTTGCCAGCCCATATATTCCAGCATCATCACGCCTGAGAGAATGACTGAGCCTGGATTGATCCGATCTAGCCCTGCATGCTTCGGAGCCGTCCCGTGGGTAGCCTCAAAAATCGCGCAAGCATCGCCAATGTTTGCCCCTGGCCCCATACCCAAACCACCAACGATCGCCGCTGCGGCATCAGATAAGTAGTCGCCATTGAGGTTCATGGTGGCTAAAATCGAATACTCATCGGGGCGCGTCTGGATTTGCTGAAAGATGCTGTCGGCAATGCGATCGTTGACCATGATCTTCTCTTTCCACTGACCATTGCCGTGGGTGGCCCAAATTTCATCCAGCACCGTCTGCACTTCCTGGCAGACTTTCTCTTTCTTCTCTGCTGTCAGTGCGTCATAGCCCGGTTCAATCTGCCGAGCGTTATCTTCAATGCTGAGATCAGGATTCTTCTCTTTGTTGCCCAAAATCCAGGATTCCTGCTCAGTGACGCACTCCTGACGAAATTCGCTTTTGGCTAACTCATAGCCCCAGTCCCGAAAGGCACCCTCGGTGTATTTCATGATGTTGCCTTTGTGTACCAGCGTCACCATTTGCTTTTGCTTGGGCAAGCGCAGGGCATGGCTAATGGCGCGGCGCACGAGTCGCTGAGAGCCTTTTTTGCTGATGGGCTTAATGCCAATACCCGAGTCAAGCGGAATCCGCTTCTTGCCATGTTCTGGGGTTGCCGGGATCAACTCTTCGTTGAGCAGCTTGATCAGGCGATCGCCCACTTCACTGCCTTGCTTCCATTCAATACCGAGGTAGATGTCTTCAGTATTCTCTCGATAGACAATAACGTCTAATTTTTCAGGAGTCTTGTGAGGAGAAGGGGTACCCGCGTAGTATTTGCAAGGACGGATGCAGGCATACAGATCAAAAATTTGACGTAGCGCCACATTGAGCGATCGAATGCCGCCGCCGATTGGGGTGGTTAGCGGGCCTTTAATCGCCACACCATATTCCCGAATAGCTGTCAGGGTGTCTTCTGGCAAATATTGATAGGTGCCGTAGATTTCACAAGCTTCGTCTCCAGCGTAAACTTTAAACCAGGAAATCTGCCGTTTGCCGCCGTAAGCTTTTGCAACAGCGGCATCAAATACGCGCTGCGCAGCAGGCCAAATATCTACCCCTGTGCCATCTCCTCGAATAAAGGGAATAATGGGATTATCTGGAACGTTTGGCTCGCCATTGCTAAAGGTGATTTGCGATCCGGCGGTTGGGGGAACAATCTTCTCGTACATGCCAACAACTCCTGATATTGCTAAGCGGTGCTGGGGTCTAAGTAAGATTAGCGGATTTCTCTCCAGGATGATACTTGTTGAGTCAGGATAGTACTTGTATTCAATGAGCCAAATTGACTCATCAGTTGAGTGGATCAATAGGGTTAAGTGGATTAATAAGCAGGGTAGAGCTTTAGCCGAGTTTATATTTTTGAGGTTTGGGTGTCTGGATGAAAAAGATTCTGATTGTCGATGACGACATCACATTAAGAACAGCCTTGATTCGCTATCTGCAAAATCGGGGCTATTCCGTCATTGATGCTGACTCTGGGACGGCAGCCCTAAACGCCATTGAGCAAAATCCGCCTGATCTGATTGTGTCAGATGTGATGATGCCTCAAATGGATGGGCTAGAGTTCTGTCGTCGCTTGCGCGCCACGCGATCGGGTCAACTGATTCCGTTTATTTTTTTGTCAAGCCGTAGCGAAGTCGATGCCCGCATTCAAGGGCACCAGATGGGGGCAGATGATTACCTGATCAAGCCCTTTGAGCCAAAAGAGCTAGTGGCCAAAATTGAGTCGCAGCTTGAGCGATCGCGCCGCATCCATTCTGAAATCATTCGCCTGATGCAGCAGGTACCCGTAGCCCCTGAACCCGTCGCGCCGCTGCCCCTCTTGCCCTTGCCGCTGACCCCAGCCGAAGAAAAGGTGTTTTGGGAGGTAATTCAAGGGTTTACGAACAAACAGATTGGCGATCGCCTGTTTGTTAGCCCACGCACAGTGCAAACCCATCTCAGCAATATCCTCAGCAAGCTACAGCTAGAGAGCCGATCGCAGCTCATTCGCTATGCCTATGAGCGGGGCTATCGTCCCCCAATTGAACAAAAAGCTGAAGAATGAAAGGCGAGATTGTACCGCTTCCGTATACAGTGAGAGGTGAGCTACTCTCAAATTCGCGCCGCACCGTTTTTGATCCATGCCCGACCTGCAACAATCCAATCTTAGCGCTTCTAATTCTGGCGCAGCCCCAGGTAATCTTTCAGAATCTGATATTTCAGACTCCACTGTTTCAGACTACATGACCGATTTGCTCAACCGTCTTAAGTCTGAATCTGCTAAAACTCAGCTCCAGCTAATTCAGGAGTTGGAGAAGTCGGGAGAGCCTGGACTAAAGACTCTAATGAGTTTTTTGAGCGATCGCCGCTCAGCTTCTCCCACCCCGATAGAGGGCAAAGTCTATCAAATCTTGCTGGCCTCCAATCAGCCAGGATACGAGGAGTTTCTGCAAACCCAGTTTCCTCAAGGGTTAGTCTCTGGACAGTCAGAGCAGGGCGTAGACTATAGCGGTTTGCAGAGGCTCTTGGCGCGCCAAGAGTTTGAGGCCGCCGATCGCCTGACTCTAGAAAAAATGTGCGAACTGGCGGGTACAGCCTCCCTACAGCGTAAATGGCTGTACTTTACAGATGTGAAAGATCTGCCGATCGTGGATATGCAAACGATCAACACCCTCTGGCAAGTTTACTCAGAGGGCAAGTTTGGCTTTTCGGTGCAGCGAGAGCTGTGGCTGGGCACAGGCAAAAACTGGGAGTCGCTGTGGGTAATTATTGGCTGGAAGTCTGGAAACGCCTGGACGCGCTATCCGCAAGAGTTTACCTGGGATCTGACCGCACCTAGAGGCCATTTGCCGCTTTCCAACCAGTTGCGAGGGGTGCGGGTGATGGCGTCGCTTTTAACTCACCCAGCCTGGGGTTAAGGCTCGTCAGGTTTGCCGATCGCCTGTCCCGCTAGCCAGCCCGTCGTCCAGGCACTCTGAAAGTTAAAGCCCCCTGTCACCCCGTCGATATCTAAAATCTCTCCGGCCAAATACAGCCCCGGACAGCAGCGGCTCTGCATCGTTTTGAAGTCTACCTCTTTGAGATTGACGCCGCCACAGGTGACAAATTCATCTTTGAAAACGCCTTTGCCCTGAACCTGATAAATCCCCTGAGTTAATTCCTGAATTAGGGCATTCATGGCCGCCTTAGACAGATCGGCCCAGCGGCTTTCGCTAGAGAGATGGACGCGATCGCACAAGTACTGCCATAGCCTGCGAGGTAGAGCCACAGGCGGATGGGCAGCGATCGTCTTTTTGGCCTGGGCTAATTTTTGGTTTTGCAGCAGCGATCGCACCTGATCGACCGACTGTTGCGGCAGCCAGTTAACTTGTAGCTTGGCACGATACTGACTGTCATGCAGCGCCCTGGCTCCCCAGGCGGAGAGTTTGAGCACTGCGGGGCCACTCATACCCCAATGGGTGATCAGTAAGGCTCCCGTCTGCTCTAAGGGCTTTTGGTCGGGCAGTAGCAGCTTGACTTGAGCCAGATCGACGGAGACACCTGCGAGATCTCGCAGCTCAGGATCAGCAATATTAAAGGTAAACAGCGAAGGAACCGGGAGCGAGATCGTATGGCCTAGCTGCTGGACGATCTGATAGCCTTGAGGACTGCTGCCTGTGGCCAACAGGAGGCGATCGCCGCTCAGCCGCTCTCCCGACTTTAACTCCAGCTCAAATTGGGCATCTGCATGGGTCACGCCCACCACAGAGGCTGTGGTTCGGATCTCGATTCCCGCATAGCGTGCGGCCTGCATCAGGCAATTGACAATCGTTTCTGAATCATCGCTGATGGGAAACATGCGGCCATCTGCTTCTGTTTTAAGCTTGACGCCTTGTTGGGCATACCAGGCGACTGTATCTTGTGGCTGAAAGCGGCTAAAGGCTCCTCGCAAGGCTTTGCCACCCCTCGGATAGTGCTGACTCAATAGAGCAGGGTCAAAACAAGCATGGGTGACGTTGCAACGCCCACCGCCCGAAATCCGGACTTTGGCGAGGGACTGCCGTCCGGCTTCTAGCAAAGTCACCTGCGCTTGAGGATGAGCCGTGGCACAGGCGATCGCGCCAAAGAAGCCCGCTGCGCCACCGCCCACGACCATGACCCGCACCGATGACTCTTGAGTAGGCATACTTCATAACGATCGCGACAAGATTGCTGTATCATCTCACTGGAGTTAACAAATTTGAAACGCGATCGTGACGATTCTGAGGGCATCTTCGGGAATACTGGGTTCAACGCCATAGTCTCTAGTCCTAGTCGTTAGTTCCTACCGTCCGCCAAGATTCAGGAAGAATTGAGCATGTCTCTTGAGAAACTGCAACCTGCAAACCCCCGTGATGTTGGCGTTTACGCCCCCTATTATCAGGGTCGCAAAAAAAGCGCTCTGCCTTTAGCCATTAGCCTGTATCAGACAGGAAATCTGGAGGGGCTGCGTAAAATTGAGGGCGGCGAAAGTATTCCTTTTGTGGCAAGTTGGAATGTTTCGACTTTGCCCTCTGAGCTGACTCGCTGCCGCCTGCAATTTGATGGCAGCGCTGATTTAAGCTACGAGCTGATGCTGCCAAACTTTGAATTTGTAGATTTTTTGATTGAGGTGCTGTTTACGTTCAAAGGCACCCGGATCGCCGATTTTTCTCAGGGTTTCTATCGCAAACTGTTGCGCTTAGACGACTAGCAGATCTGGACGATGAGCAAATTAGCCCTCGCTTTAATCTTTGTGACCGCCTTGATCTTTGTGACATAGCCGTAGCCATTGCTTTTCGGGCAGAGCTATTGAGAGGATGTTTGAAAAGTCCAACTAGGGGTAGCGAAACGTTTCAGATCCCCTTAAATCCCCGCGCTATCGCGTCGCTGCGCTAGAAAAAAGGGGGACTTTGAATTCATTTCCCCCCTTTTTCTAGACGCGAAGCGGCTTCCCGCAGGGTAAGGGGGCAGGGGAGATCAACAGGTGCCTAAAATCACAGCCGACCACTTTTTAAACATCCTCTGAGAACAGAGCCATTTTTGCGGCCACGCTTGTCTCTGTCTTAACACTTGTAACTATAGCCATGAAAAAACGGTTGGAGACAACACCTCCAGCCGTTTTTTCATAGAAATTTTTGATTGAGTGAACCTTTTATGAGAATTGTGGCGCGCGCCACGACTCTGCTCAAAACAGGCAGCCTTCAAAAACTAATCTCTTATGCCTACCATGCTCCAATCGGGGCGAAGGTGCTTGGCTTGACGCAGATAGGAGTGGTGAATGCGCGTGGCAGGTTCAGGCATGTTGATGTGGATGAGGCAACGGATGCAGCGTTCCAGGCTTCCTTCTACATACATCTGCTGTACATCCAGAAGGGCAACATTTTGCCAGTGGGTTCTTTCGCGGGCGATCGCAGCAGGATAAACGGCATCTAAATCGCGGGTGGCAGAGAAAGTGACGCTAACAATATCGTCGGGATCAATCGGATTGCGTTCTTCCAACTCATTCAACAGCTCGGTGACAGCTTCTCGAATGGCCTCTACTGTATTGTCTGAGGCCGTTGTTGCCCCACGAATTGCCCGCACTTTCCAGCCCACGTTCAAGTCCTCCAGAGATTTTATAGAGAATGCCCATCTGCATCTTACCCACTCTCGCGCCTAGACCTGCATTAAAGGGGCGCTATCACGGATGATAGGGAGTCAAGATCAGGGGCGATACATCCACAACGGTAGCCCATTGGTTGACAATTCAAACTCTAGCCAGTCTGTTCCGGCGGCAATTTTTGAGCTAATCTGTCCACGTCCGGGCAAAAATCGAGTCCAGCCGCCTTTCTTTTCGCCCAGGGTGCAGCATTGGGTTTTTTCGGGATCAAGCCCTGCCAGCTCTGCCGCCCATCGCCGCGCCTCCTCCTCAGTGCCCAGGCGATCGACCAAGCCTAGCTCCATAGCCTGCTGTCCGGTAAAGATACGGCCATCGGCAAAGCTTTTGACTGTTTCTACCGCCAGGTTTCTGCCCTCGGCTACGGCTTGAACAAATTGCTCATAGCTGCTGTCGATCAGGTCTTGCAAAATTGTTTGCTCAGGCTCAGTCAGCTGGCGATCGAAGGCCAAAATATCTTTGTAAGGGCCAGATTTGATCACCTTAAACGAAACGCCAATTTTGTCGAGCAATTGCTCTAAGTTATTGCCCCGCAAAATAACGCCAATGCTGCCCGTAATGGTGCCGGGATTGGCCATGATGTGGGTGGCTCCCATGCCGATATAGACCCCACCCGATGCGGAAATATTACCGTAGCTGGCGACAATCTTGATTTTTTCGCGCAGCCGCTTCAGAGCGCTGTAGATTTCTTGGGAGTCGCCCACGGTGCCGCCAGGACTGTCAATTCGCAGCAGCAGCACCGGAAATTTTCTCTCTTCTATCGTTTTGAGGGCTTCTAGCACCTGCTTGCGGGTAGAGCCAGCGATCGCTCCTGTGACTTCAATCCGGGCTATCTGTTTGCGAAACCGAGGCTTAAAAGGCCAAATCATGCGCTGTCGTAATCCATAATGCGTTCTCTAGGTAATCTAACTTACTTAGGATTGCAAACAAATTAACTTCGAGAATCTTTTGTAGCAAAAGCAGCTCTGCTGCCTCGCTAACCACAATTCTCGGTTTGGGACATTTTTGGCGAGAATAGGCTATGACCGCCTATCGGACTAACCCCATGACGCAGCTTCCTGTTCCAGCCAGCCCCTCGCTTGAGGCAACGGCACCTTCTGAGACTCCGCCCATTCGGCTGCTTGTGCTCGATCTCGATGGCACGATCGTCGGATCATCCAATCAAATTCGACCCACGGTGAAACGGGCGATTCAGGCGGTGCAGGCAAAAGGAGTGCAAGTGGCGATCGCCACAGGACGCATGTATCGATCGGCGTTGCGGTTTCATCAAGATCTGGGTTCATTGCTGCCGTTGATGAGCTACCAGGGCGCGCTGATTAAGCATCCTGCTGATGAGGTGATCTCGCGTCATCTGACGGTTCCCAAAGATCTGGCGGTGCAGCTCTTGGATTATTTTGACCAGCCTGATCTGCGGCAGCGGCTGTCGGTTCATGCCTACATTGACGATCGCCTCTATGTGCGAGAACTCACGCCTGACTCAGTTGAGTATGCCAAACGCAGCAATATTGAGCCGATCGTGGCAGGCCGTCTGCAAGACGTGGTGGCAGAACGGGAGCCAACAAAGCTATTGGCGCTCTGTGAGCAGCCTGCGCTAATTGATCAAGTATTGGTTTCGCTGGGGCAACTCTACAGCCCGGAGCAGCTTTACTTTACCAAGTCGGTTGCCACCTTTTTTGAGGCCACCCATCCTAACGCCAACAAAGGCAATGCGGTGCAGTATCTAGCAGAAACCGTCTTGGGATTGCGATCGGAGAATGTAATGGCGATCGGCGATAATTTCAACGATCTGGAGATGATTCAGTATGCCGGGGTGGGGGTGGCGATGGGCGGTGCGCCAGATGCCGTGAAAGCACAGGCGAACTGGGTTGCTCCAGATGTAGAGGCGGATGGGGCAGTGGCAGCGATCGAGCAGTTTGTTTTGCGGTGATTTGCGGCGATCGGTCTGGCTTAAAGTGGGGATTTTAGCATCCGGTCTTCAATCCCTGCCCAAGTTTTTTCCGACACGCGCACGGCGGCTTCTTTGCAGCGCACCATGAGTTCATTGGCATAGAAGTAGTTTTGTAGGGCAGTCAGCTCTTCCTCAGAAAGCTTGACCAGTTCAGGATCAAGATTAATGGCTTCAAACCAGAGTTGGAGAATGCGATTGACAAAGGCTTGACGAACTGGATAAGGCTGAGCACGATCTGGAACCTCAGCTTTCAGTGTCTTAAGCCGAGCCATAAGAGTTTTGAAGTTAACGGACTGTAAAATTTTTATTTTATGATATTCGTGGGTGAGGTCGAAGAAGAAGTCGAGGACGCGGGTAGGGACGAGGCTGAGGTCGAGGTCGAGCGCAAGGACGAGGCTGTAGTCGAGGTCGCGGTCGCGGTTGAGAGCGCGGTTGAAGACGAGGGCGAGGCTGAGGCGGTGGTCGCGGTCGCGGTTAAGGACGCGGGCAAGAACGATCGCCCCAACTCTCTTAGCCGCAGGCTTATACTCTCCCTCTGAACCCTCTGTTGCTTTATCTGCCCAAGCCAAAAGCGCTTTCAACTTTAATGTATTGATATAGCTTTGTGCAGTCTTTTCCATTGCCTCCAGCAGCCGATCGGCATTCCGCATGGAGCCTGAGACCAGGAAAAATACTTCTCGCCAGCGCTGCTCTGTCAGGTGATACTCTGCCAGCTCTTGAATTTTGTCTTCCTGAACGATGTATTGCGCCACCAGATATTCTTGCAGCGTCAGATGAGAAAACGAGAAAATATCCTCGGCACGTTCCACTAAAATGCCCTGCTGAACGGCAATTGCATCTAGCACTGCCTTGCCATCCAGATATTTCGGCTTGTCTACCGTATCGGCCAGAAACGCCTTGATCTGCGCCACCAGATCTTCCTGCCGGAAAAAAAGCTGATCGTTGACAAACCCCTGATAGGCGATTTCTGACAGCAGCACCTTTTCTAGATCGGTATTCAAGCCCTGATAAATTTCACCTGGCGTAATCCGCTTCTCGGCTGCCCATTCCTCCAGCAAAATATCCAGCGCCTTGCGGTAAAGGGTAGCGCGTTTACTGGGGAAGCCCTGAGTCCGGTCATAGACCAAGCAGAGGAAGGTCAGCAGTAGAGGAGTATGGGCAAGTTCTTTGGCGGCTTTGTTGCCTGCCTCGTTCAAAATCTCCCAGCATTTCTCAGCCGTTTTTGCCTGTTTATCCAAGTCTGACTGAAACCAGTTGCAGATAAACTGCTGGATCTGTGCGTCATCAAAATCGGCCAGCTCAATATCGCGGAATTTGGTAAAGGTAGAGCGATAGGCGGCTAAGCGACAGGAGGCAATAAAGCGGTTTTGTTCATATTGCGTTACGAAGTTTTGAATCGCTTCCATGACGGCATTTAGAGTCGCCTTGGGCACTTCGTCTAGCCCATCCAGCAAAATCAGCAGCTTGCCTTGCTCTAGGGCTTTGGCAGCAAACTGACCCGATTCTGGAAAGCCGAAATGCTGGAATTCTTCAGCGATCGCCTTTTTCAAATCTACCTGAGTTTGATTAAATCGCTTTAGCTCCAGAAAGACGGGAATACACTCATGCCCATAATTCCCGGTTTTTCCTTGCAGTGCTGCCAAGCCAACACGTCGTAGGTAGGTAGATTTTCCGGCTCCGGGCGCACCCAGCACCATCAGGTACTGCTGCTCGTTGGCGACCACTGCTCCTCCCAGCTTGGAAGATTCCTGGGTCTGAAATCTGCGCCGTTGCCCCTCTCGATAAGTTTCCTCCAGAGATGCTAGCGAAGCAAACTGTCGGATGCTGAGGGAATCTAGAAACCGGACATAGGTGTAGATCTGCTCTAGTTCAACGGCTTGCTGCATCCCCAGCAGCTTTAGCCTGCCGTAGCGCGATCGATATTTTTCCTCATATTTCTTCAGAGCCGCCGCAGCCTGACGGCGATCGCTCACAGACTGAGCTACCGTGCCGCCCACCTTTTTGGCAATATCGACCACAATGCCAACCAAACCTCCGGCGATCGGGTCAACAAACGGCTCCATAGTCATAGGGCTACGCTCTTGCGGGGGTTAAGGGTTAGCGTAACCCAAAGCTCTTAAGGTTGGCGAGATCTACCCATAATCAAAATGATCTGACCAATGACCTGACAACAGGGGCGAGTTGAGATGACCTGTAGTGTCGTCACCGTGATGCCAAAACTCGCCCCAGAGACAGGCTACAGATTTCCACCCTCTAGTTTCCACCTTCTAGGCAAAAGCAAAAATCATCTAAAGTGAGCTGACCATCAAAGGCATGGAGCGTCACCCGATGGATATTGGCGGCTCTCAAGATCAGTTGGGCATTGGGAGCATGGCGCGACTCTGAATCGGCTGTGTCTTGCAACAGATTTGCCCCAGCGGTTTCCGTCGATGCGATCGCCTGATTATCTGCATCAAACGCCGTCAGCACCGCCCGACGCGAGCTGGTGATAAACCCGCTGACAAAGCTAGCAGGGCGCAAAAACGTGATCTCCAGGTAGCCATTTTTGGGAGCACTCATCAGCACCATGCTACCTGAGTAAGCCGGATAGCCAGGGTTAGAAGGACGTAGCGCGATCGCATTGGCAAACACAACGCCCCAAGCTTCAAACTGGCGCTCAACCGATTCAAAGCAGTTCAGATTTTCCATATCGAGTCGAATGCAAGTTGCATTGCAAGTCACCCCTCGATCCCGATCTTGGACTTGGGACGATGCAGAAGGCGTGCCTCCCGCCAAGTCAACTGCTTCTGCTAGATCAATCCAAGGATTGACTTGTCTAAAGGGCAGAGTTTGCTCAACCCATAAGCTTAGTGATTCAGCCATAGCTCCCTCAACAGTGTCCATCGTCATAGAAAAACCCAGTTGCTGTCCTGCAATCAAGGACAGAGCCTGGTTGCCTAAAGTTTTTTCTTTGGCAAAGGGTTAACTAACAGAAATCATTATGCAGCACCAGCTCATCTGGATCACCAGATTCAACTGCACAATTTTTCAGTTACCCTTTTCAAGCAGCAGGCAGCTCAACAGGTTTGGTCAAAAATTCATGTGTGTTTAATTCAAGCGCCAGTTCTAATCAGACTCCGGCCTATGGCAATGCAACCCAAGCGCTATTAATCTGTCGATCTTCTAACAAGTTTCTAACGATCTGCTAACAACTGCCTTTTGCAGAACGCTGGGGCTATCAACCGAACCTGACGCTGCTGATTTTATCGTCATCTCTGGCCACGCTAGCCCTCAAAAAAACGCGATTCGCCTGAATCAACCTGACCCAGATCGAGGCGATGCACTTATAGATGAAATTATGACTGATTGGCTCACTGCATGCGCTCAAGCTGCACAGTTCGTAATGTTATGCCGATGAGGCAGAACCTTTGAACTTCGATCGCTGGGCTTCGATCGTTTATAGTTTTGGTATAAAACACCGCTTTGAAGCGGATACCGAACCCACGGTATAACCTATCTGTGTCAGGAAGCAGTTTATCGAAGGAATAGCGGACTTGAGATACCACTCCTTTCACACCCTTTGTATTCACACCATCTGCAACAGAATCTAGCACAGTTCCTGGATTGGGTGGTGTTGCGACTTGACTATCTACTTTGCAAAAGTCTACTTTTCAAAGAGTAAATCGCGCAAAAAGTAAATCGCAGGTCTCAACCATTACCCCTTGATTCGTCACATTACATTTCTGCGGCAAGGTAATTTTCTGTATGATTCAGCCCCCTGGTTTTAGTCAACAGGCGCTCAATACCAGCTTGGGCACGCTCATCTACTACAGCGCTGACTCAGCCTTTTGGCAAGAAGGAAAGTCCCAGCCTTCAGATGGCCCCGATCTGCGTCCGCCCCTAGTATTCCTTCATGGCTTTGGGGGTGGATCTTCCGCCTATGAATGGTCAAAAGTGTATCCCGCCTTTGCGATCGACTATCACGTGCTTGCGCCTGACCTATTGGGATGGGGGCGATCGGAGCATCTCTCTCGCGGCTATCAGGTTGAAGACTATTTGACGACCATTAAAGAATTTCTAGAGCAGTTGTGTCCTCAGCCTACTACTGTGGTGGCCTCTTCCCTAACGGCTGCGATGCTGGTGCGGGTGGCGATCGCTTATCCCAAGCTATTCAAGTCTTTGATCTTGACATCTCCTTCAGGTCTGTCCGATTTTGAGAAGGACTACAGCCGCACCTTTTTTGCTCAGTTGGTCAGCACGCCTGTCCTCGATCGCATCCTCTATAGCACTGGCTTAGCAACCAGTGGCGGCATTCGCAGCTTCTTAGAAAAGCGGCAATTTGCCCGCGCTAATCGGGTGTCGCAAGAAATGGTAGATGCCTACCTCACCTCGGCGCAGCAGCCCAAAGCCGAATATAGCGCCCTTTCTTTTGTCCGGGGCGACTTGTGCTTTGATCTGGCGGAATATCTGCCGCGATTGACCACTCCCACGGCGATCCTATGGGGCAAACAGTGTCAGTTCACCAGCTACGAAATTGGGCAGCGGTTAGCAGAGCTAAACCCCAAGGCGATCAAGGTTCTAGAAATTCTAGAGGATGTGGGACTCACGCCGCACTTAGAGCTTCCGGCCGTGACGATCGGCTTAATTCGCAAGTTTTTGGCGATGCTGTGATCGCTGATTAAGGCTGTATTCACCCCAGCGGCTAGGACGGAGATATTTTTGAGGGTGCGCGCCCTCAAAAATATCCTAAACCCAATAATCAAGACTACTAAGCGGCAGGAATCTGGTAGAAGGCGATCGCGCTTTCCCAGGAAACCACCCGATTGGCCAACTGCTGGGTCATGGCTTTGCGAACGGCTGCCACCTCTTTTTCGGCAAGCGATCGCCGCAGATGAACGGCATAGCTGGGACGATCGCCCCCTGTGCTAAACCAGTGATCCAGTAAGGCTGCGGTGATGCGTAAATCGGTGGCATAGTGTTCGAGCTGCATAGCGGCGGGCGCGATCGCCTGGAACTGCTCTAGCAATTGATCTGCCGCCCAGTTGACGATCGGATCAGCAGTATTTTGGTAAATGGCTTCTTCAGCAGCCGTCAGACGCAGGAGTAGCTTGGGTGGCAGTGAACCTGCCTCTAGCAGCCGATACAGCCGCTGCGTTTGGCTCGAAACCGTTTCTGCCAGCAGAATTTGCCCCTGGGGATGCAGTCTGGGGATCAGCGATCGCACCACGGCTGCTTTGTCAGAGGCAGCCAGCAAAACATTACGCCCGATGATGCGATCGAATTTCAGCTCAGGCCACTGCTGCGGCAAATCTGGCAGGGTAGCAGGCAAAATGACAGGACGCGATAGCTCAGGCAGCTTTGCCGCCTGCTCCTGCAAAGCTTGGGCATCGGCTGCATTCCAGGCGCAGGCATAGACGCCGCCTTCCGGAACACGCCGTACCGCCTCCCAAGTGAGCAAACCGCTACCCGCATGCAGATCCCAAATCACATGGTGGCGCTGCGGACTAGCCAGAGAGAAAAGGCGATCGCGGACTTCTGCTAATCTTTCGCCCACCTGGCTTAGGGTGCGTTGCAGCCAGCGATCCATACCAGAATGAGTTGGGCTAAAGGTTAGGACTTCCGGCAGCGCCATGCCTTCTACAGCGGCCAACTGCGCCTCTCGCCGCTGTGCCACCTGCTGCTGAATCTGATGCTCATAGCCGCGATCGCTAGGCTGATAGAAGACTTGTCCTTGCAGGCTGCTAGGCAAATATTGCTGCGCCACCCAATGCTCTCGATAGGAATGGGGATAGAGGTAGTTTGCGCCATGCCCAAAGCTGTGTTTGTCGCGGTTAGAGTCGCGCAGGGGGCTAGGCACTTCGGTTTCGCGCTCTTGCTCTACGGCGGCTAAGGCATCAAAAAAGCCCATGACGCTATTGGATTTGGGAGCCGTTGCCAGGTACAGCGCCGCCTGCGCCAGCGGATAGCGACCTTCTGGCATCCCGACGCGATCGAAGGTTTCGGCACAGGCATTGACGATGACGACGGCCTGGGGATCGGCTAGTCCCACATCTTCTCCGGCCAAAATCAGCATGCGCCGGAAGATGAAACGCGGATCTTCTCCGGCATAGACCATGCGCGCCAGCCAATATAGGGCGGCATCGGCATCTGATCCCCGTAGGCTCTTGATAAAGGCGCTAATCGTGTCGAAATGCACATCCCCTTCTTTGTCATAGAGGACGGCACGCTGCTGAATCGATTCTTCAGCGATCGCCATCGAAACCCGAATCACACCATCGGCATCGGCGGGGGTGGTTTCTACCGCCAGTTCTAGGGCATTCAGCAGGGCGCGAGCATCCCCATTGGCAACATTGACCAGATGAGCGCGGGCATCGGCCTCAATGTGGACTTTGAGCTGGCCATAGCCCTGCTCCCGATCTTGCAAAGTTTGATCAATCACCCGTTCTAGATCTTCTGGCTGCAATGGCTTGAGCTGAAAAATCCGCGATCGGCTCACCAGCGCTTTATTCACCTCAAAGTAGGGGTTCTCGGTTGTGGCTCCAATCAAAATTACGGTGCCATTTTCGACCCAGGGCAGCAAGGCATCCTGCTGGGCTTTGTTAAACCGATGCACTTCATCAACAAATAAAATGGTGCGCTGGCTATACATGCCGCGCTTTTCTTGGGCTGTGGCGATCGCCTCACGAATTTCCTTGACCCCCGCCAGTACGGCATTGATAGAGATGAAGTGGGCACGGGTGGTGTTGGCTATAATCCTGGCCAGGGTTGTCTTTCCGGTGCCGGGTGCCCCATAAAAAATCAGCGAAGAGATCTGATCGGCTTGAATGGCGCGGCGCAGCAACCGCCCTTGCCCAATGATGTGATCTTGTCCAATAAATTCATCCAGCGATCGCGGTCGCATCCGGGCGGCCAGGGGTGCTTCGGTGTCAATCAAATGCTGGCGATGTTGCTCAAACAAAGACATGGCTACTGTTTACTAGAGGCGATCATTGGAGGCGATCGCACTATATCGCACCCTGCCTCACCAAACGATCGCCATCTCTAACTCAAATCCCGGCAAGACGGCTTCACCCGACAACGTCACGGGATTCTCTACCGTTTCTACAGCCTCACCCTGCCGATAAATCTCAACCTGGCGAGACAATCGATCGATCAGCCAGCCCAGCCGCACGCCGCTTTCCAGATATTCGCGCATTTTGGCTTGCAGGTCAGAAAGAGAATCGCTGGGAGACATCAGCTCCAGCACAAAATCAGGGGCGATCGGCGGAAACTTCTCTTTTTGCTCAGCGGTCAGCGCATCCCAGCGATCTTGGCGCACCCAGGCAATGTCAGGCGAACGATTCCCACCCCCCGGCAGCTTAAAGCCTGTCGAAGAGTCAAATAATTTGCCTAGCTTGGCTTGCCGATTCCAAAAAACAAACTCCCCAGCAATTTCAATGTTTCGATTACCTGTTTCCCCGCCTGTAGGTGACATAATCACTAAGTCTCCCCGACTGTTGCGTTCAAATTTGATATCTGGATTAGTACGGCACAGCTCATAGAACTGGTCGTCCTGCATGTCCAGCACTCTTCGTAGGTCAACGGTGTAGACAGTCATAGGGCTTGGGGCAGAGATCGGCATAGCCTCATGATAACGCCAGTCAATCGACGCGAAATCCCATTTGCTGCAAGCCCTGCCGCAGCCGATCGCCCTCTGAAGAGTTCTGTTCATCATGCAGAGCGATCGCTTTGCCAAAGGACTCTAGGCTTTCTGGCACTCGTCCTAGCTTAAGCAGCACCACGCCAAGATTTTGATGGGCTTCAGCGTAGTTGGGGTTAAGGGCAATGGCCTGCTGGTAATGGGCGATCGCGTCTGCCATCTGCCCCATCGCCTTGAGCGTCATGCCCAGGTTGTAATGTCCGGCAGCAAAGCTAGGATCGATCGCCAGCAGCTTTTCAAACTGGGCTTTTGCGCCCATCCAATCGCCTTTGTTTTGCAGTAAGCCACCGAGATTGTTGTAGGCTCCCAGTTTGAGGAAGTCCAGCAGAGGTTGGGCGATCGCCAGATGGTAATGTCGCTCTGCCTGAGCGTAGTTTTGCAGGCGGCTCTGAGCAATGCCCAAGTGGTAGTGTAGTTCATAGCGCACTGGCGGATTTGATTGAGCCTGCAAGCCCCGTTGCAGCAGCTCAACGCCTCTTGTCCAGTCATCCATTTGCACATAGAGTGCCCCTAGCTTGCTGCACACATAGGCATCATCCGGGTTGCTGGCAAAAAATCGCTCCATCGTTGTGCGGGCTTTCTCTAGCTTGTTGCGGCTAGCGATCGCCCCTGGCTCATAGCCAGAATGCAGAATGGCCACCTCAGCACAATTGATCACCTGCCAATGAGGCTCTTGTGCCATCAGTTGCGCCACGCTGTCATCCACCATGGCGTGATAGGGGCGGGAAAACCGCAGGGCCGGATGATGGCGAAATAGGCGAGATACCAGCGAATAGGGCGATTGAGTTGCGCCAATTTCATGCCGAATTAAATTGATGACAATCGCCTGCTCTTGCAGAATAGCCTGTCTCAACGTCGGGATAACTTCGGCAGCCAGGGTTTCATCCGCATCAAGCACCAGAACCCAGTCTCCTGTGACCTGTTGTAATGCCGCATTGCGGGCATCGGCAAAGCTGTCGTTCCAGGCAAAATGGTGCACTTGCGCCCCAAAAGATTGGGCGATCGCGACAGTTTCATCGGTCGATCCGGTATCGAGCACAATCAGTTCATCTACGGCTTCCTTGACGCTTTCTAGACAGCGCGCCAGGTTTTCCGCTTCGTTTTTGACGATCATGCAAAAGCTGAGTTTCATCATTGAAGTTGAATAATGGGCAAGCTCAGAGAGGTGTAGCACTTCCCTCAGTCACGCGGCAAATTTAGCAGTCACGCGGCAAATTTAGCCATCTCTTGCCGCTGAAGGGGGAAGGTTACGGTAAAAGTCGTGCCTTGGTTGAGGAGGCTCTCCACCTGAATCGATCCATGATGGTTTTCTACAATCACCTTGGCGATCGCTAGCCCTAGCCCTGACCCAGCGGTTGCTTCTAAAGAATAGCCAGAGGGCTGAAGGGACGCTCTATGGGTGTGAATAGCATCAGCATAATCTGTATAAGTGCGAGCTGGATCAACTCGATAAAAGCGATCGAACAAGTGAGGCAACGACTCTGCCGGAATACCGATGCCCGTGTCTTTGACTAAAATTTGAACCTGGGGGTTTCCAGGCTGTTTTAGCTTTTGGAGGCTGACTTCTACCTTGCCTTCAGCAGGGGTATATCTAACCGCATTGCTGACTAAGTTGGTCAATAACCGAGTGATTTGATCGCGATCGGCGTGAATTAACAGTGCCGATCCGTCTTTTCCTAAAGCTTCTTTCCCTAAACCCTCTTTTACCCCCTCTGGCTCTGGAGCTGTTAGAAACAGACGCAGCGATTTTTCTGAAGCGATCGCCTGCTGCTCTTCCACCACCTCCTGAACCAGTTCTTCCAAATCAACAGGCTCTCGCTTTAGCGGCGTAATCCCTCCATCTTGGCGAGCCAAAAAGAGCAAGTCATCCACCAACCGCCCTAGCCTACGGGTAAGCCGCTCTACAACCCGAAGCTGATCTTGCTGCAAGTGGGGATCAGGATCGGCCAAAGCCACCTGTACGTTAGTTTGAATCACGGCGATCGGGTTACGCAATTCGTGAGAGGCGTCGGCTGTAAATTGCTTTAGCCGCTGATAAGAGTCTCGGACGGGAGCCATAGCCAACCCCGACAAAAACCAGCCGATGGTAGCTACGACTGCTACGACAAGAACTGTGCCGACACTCAGATCTCGAATCAGTTGACGACTGGGTTTGCTAACCTCAAACCAAGGGTGGCTAACCCGTAGATAGCCCAGCACTTGCCGACCCACCTGCACCCGCTGAGTCACCTGCCTCAGCTCTCCCAACTCGGCTTCTGCCCAAATTTTCGCTTTCTGATCGCCCCATTTTCCCAAGCCTGCATGAACGGTTTCGCCACTGCTGGGGTGCAGCGGCACATCGATAGGAGCCGAAAAAGTAGACCATAGCAGCTCACCTGTAGGGCTAAACCACTCCAGATCAATATGGTCATCTTCAACTGTGGCCGCATTGCTGCGAAAGCTTGCATCTAAATTGACATGCAGCGTTGGGGCAGCCTCTAGGCCAGTCCCCAAAGGCTCCACTCCAGGCGGCTCAACGGCAAGCGGTTCAATCACGAGCGATCGCTGAACCACTTCCACAACATGATTTAAGGTATCGTCGATGCGTTCAACCAAGGTATCTCGCACATACCAATAAAATCCGGTCGCAAATAGCAATAAAAGCACCGCAGTCACGGTGGTGTACCAAAGAGCCAGACGACGACGAGTAGCTTGAAACATTTTCGCTAAAAGCAGCTAGCACTTTTAGTCTGTCATATAGCTAGTCTGTCACACAGCTAGTCTGTCACACAGCCAGTCTGTCACACAGCCAGTCTGTCCCATAGCCGTAATCCTGAGGACGGGGACATTGTTGTGAGGGCACCGATCGCCCCCACAACAATGTCCCCGTCCTAACCTGTTCTATTCGCAGCGATGATTTCTAAAAATGCAGCTCAGTGAGTGAAGCTTAGTCGTTTTGTGTGTCTCGCACAATTCTCCGGAGCTGGTTATCGACTGCGTTGACATAGCTAGTATCACTTAGCGCACTGGCCGGAACCCGATTCTCAGCGATCGCCACTTCAATGAGATCTTCGGCGCTAACCTGTCCACGCGAATAAGCATCTACCAAGCGGCTGTATTTTGGAATTCCTGCTTCTGAAAAGAACCCCTGGTATGCCAAAGCAACAAGGTGAAAGGGTTTAACAAACTGACCATTGGCCAAAGGTGTCGAAGACTGGGCAGAAACGGCTGTAGGGACTGTTTCTGCTTGCACTGCGGGAGCGGCGGCAGCAGCCAGAAATAGAATTGATAAGCCGCCTAAAATTGCACGCTTCATAGCTTCATCCTCAATATATTGATGGTTTGACTCGATCCAATGTCAGACTCAATGGCGATCGGTAAAAGTTTTGATGGGCGCTTTGCCATCGCTGTTGTCTGACTTCTCTAGAATCCAACAGGGTGCTGAAGAGACCATGAGGGCTATCTGAGGGGCGATTAAAAGCTGTATGAGAAATCGCTGAGCCGCTAAATTTAGATTTCTTGAAACCTCAGTAGATCGCAAATTAGGGTTTTGTGGCGCGCTCCGCGCGCCACAAAACCCTAAAAGCTGGATTTCAAAGGCGCTCCGCGCCTTTGAAATCCAGCTTTTAGAAAAGAATAGGCGGACTTTGCGATCTACTGAACCTATGGGTTTGAGATGGAGTTGGGTAGGGGTCACATCTCTCACCCAACCTGATTTGCAAGAGGTTTATTGAGCAAAATGGTAAGAAAGTCAGCGGTTTAGGGCAATCTTAGGAAGACAAACAAATTGCATCGTCAATCCAAGCCTCTAATCTGGGCAAAACCTGAGTATCCACAAACTGCCCGATAGGCAGACTTTCGTGAGAATCTTAGGGCAAATGTTGTAGATTAGGCGAATTTCTGTCAGTGTATGAGTAGCTCGGCTGTCAGTTTTCTTGTTGGTTCTCGGATTTTGATTCTCGCATTTTGACGATCTTTCACTTTTAGGTGGTCTATGACAGATTCACAACGCCCGCCCGTTCCACCATCTCATCCTCGGATGCCGCCTCCACCTCCACCAGGGCGATCGATGCCGGGACAGCCGATGCCAATGCCAGGACAGCCCGTCAACAGCCAGTCTGACGCGACGCGGCAAATGCCCTCTCCCACCATTCCCCTACCACCTCCTATGCCACCTGGTGGCATGAATCCGGGGATGCCTCCGCCACCCAATGCCGGGACGGCTAGACCTGCGGTTCCTCCCCCACCAATGCCACCGATGGGGCAGCGCTCTGCGGCTCCCTCAGCAGCACCGAGCAACGTGCAGTCTATCGGGCGAGGCAAGCCTAGCCCAGGGCAGCCGACGATGGAGCAATTGGTGCGCGAAGCGTTTGACAAAGGCTTCTCAGATATTCATACGGGTGTCGGCGAAGTGCCTCGTTTCCGCAACCGGGGCGAAATCGACACAACAGATTATCCGGTCACGGATAAAGACACTTTTTTTAGCTGGCTCAAAGAAATTCTCAGCGATGCCGACATCCAGAAATTTCAAGACACTTTGGATTATGACGGAGCGACTCAGTACGAGTTTGCCCGCGTGCGGATCAACATCTTTGACACCCTGCGAGGGCCTTCGATGGTCATGCGGTTAATTCCGCTGAAGATTTTGACCATGGAGCAGCTCAACCTGCCTGCTGTGTTTAAAGATATCTGTCACTACCATAAGGGTTTGGTGCTGGTGACGGGGCCGACAGGTTCGGGTAAATCCACCACGATGGCAGCCATGATTGATTACATCAATAATGAGATGCCCAAAAACATCATCACGATCGAAGATCCGGTTGAATTTGTCCATCAGAGTAAAAAATCTTTGATCAAACAGCGGGAAGTGGGCATTCACACGCGCAAGTTTGATAACGCCCTTAAAGCCTCTCTCCGGGAAGATCCAGATATTATTCTGGTGGGTGAAATGCGAGACAAAGAGACGGTGAACACCGCTCTGAAAGCCGCCCAAACGGGACACATGGTGATGGGAACCCTGCACACGAATAGCGCCGTTAAGACCATCGAGCGGATTCTTAACCTGTATGAACCGGAGCAACAGGCTCCGATGCGGGTGGCGATCGCCGAATCGATGGTTGCCATTATTGCGCAGGGGCTATGTCGCACCACAGATGGTAAGCGGGCAGCCTTCCACGACATCTTGATCAACACAGATGCGATCAAAGACTATATTCGTCGGGGCGAAATTGACGAAATTGAAGCGATCATTCCCCGATGCGGCTTTGACGGTATGTGTACGATGAACCAGTCTCTCTATAAGCTCTATGAGGCAGGACGAATCACCGAAGAAACTGCTCTAGAAATGTCGCCTAAGCCCAATGAAATGGCACAAATTCTCAGAGGTCGCGTCTAGAGACCCCCTAAATCCCCCAATTCTGGGGGACTTTGAACAAAAATTGGCTTGAAAGCCCCCCAGAATTGGGGGGCGAATGCAGAACTTTTGATACTTTTCAAACATCCTATTTCAAACATCCTATAAGAGGCGTGCTCTGCGCGTTTCTTAAAATAAATTTCTTAGCTGAATTAGACTTATCTGGCGATCGATCTTAAAAGGGTATATTAAGAAGTATCTTCCTTAGAGAATATATCCCTGCTGCTCTATAAATAAATCTCTATAATTGCAGTCCTAAATAACTCGTGAAATGCGTTAAAGAAAGGCTATGCCCAACCTCTTTGACGCATTTATGATGGTCACATCATTAATTTCTGTTTGGAAATGGGTATTTCTTCTAGCTCTCAACCCCTTGCCCCATGCCTTCCAACTCAGAACTTCCTGCTTCAGATGCAAACCTCTTCAAAGGTATAGCGCTTTTTACACCAGGAGGTGACTTGGTGTATTGCATTGATCCTGAGAAACGTAGCCGCTGGCATTTGCAGCTTTGTACCGTTCTTCAAGAGCTTTTAGGATTGGCTGAGCCGCCGCATTTCTTGGTGCCCTGCTACACGGCTACCATCGATCGCTGGCGTGATCCTAAAACGCAACATATTCGAACCTTCGCTGAGTCCAGTCCTTTAGTCTTGCGGCATCAGGCTTTGCTGAACGTCCTATTTGGCGTTGAAGCCGTGGCTTGGACAGCGTTATTGCCTCCCGAAGGCGTGTGTGACCCTTTGGTTGTAGAGTCCTATCGGCAGCAGTTTCCTCAGCTTTGGGAAGAGCATGACTTAGTGGTGCGGTTTGATCGCACGACCCCACGATCGCCCCTCAATACGAGTGAAAACAGCACTCTATCTTGGCTGCCAGACTCCTCAGAAAATTTATTGGATACGGATGCCGCCTCAGGCTATGTGCTGCGACTCTTTGTGTCGGGCAGTAGCCCTGCGACAGAACAAACATTGCAAATCTTGCATCAAATTCTAGAACAGTCGATTCAGCGACCCTATACCCTGAAAGTGATTAACATTCAGAAGCATCCTGATCAGGCAGAAGCCAATCAAATTACTGCCACTCCTACTCTGGTGAAAGTCTGGCCTCACCCGGTCAGACGAATTGTTGGCGATCTCACAGACACGCAAAAAGTGCTACGCATTCTCTCAGGCAGCGATCGGCTTTAGCCCCAGAGGAATAAGCTATCCCTGGTATGTAAGTGCTCTGGTATATAAGCACTCTATGCAGGTAAGAGCGATCGCTGACAGATAGGACAAATGGCGTGAATGGTGAGCTGGCAGTCGAGCAGGTGATAGCCTTCTTTCTGAGCAGTCTTAGAACCCATTTTTAGAATGGAATCGTTTTTAAACTCGATCGTTTTGTTACAGCGAACGCAAATTAAATGGTGATGATGATGTGGAGAGGGCTGATTGATTTCATAGTGCTTATGACCTTCTGCCAGCTCTAGCTCTCTAAGGATGCCCATCCGAGACATCATTTTCAAGTTGCGATAGATCGTAGACAGGCTGATGGCATCTCCATCTTGTTGCAGCAAGGTGTGTAGATCCTCAGCGCTGAGATGTTGCCCCTCTGGAAGGTTCTGGAAAATTTGCAGGATGGTTTCTCGCTGGGGCGTGAGCCGCCAACCACGTTCGTTGAGTTCAGCTTTAAGCGAGGATGTTGTGTACATAGTTTAGAGAGCCTTTCTCAACAATGCTGCCTTAATGAGAAGGATACATGACTATACTAGCGACTTTCAAGAAGAACGCACTATTGCGAATAACTCTGAAAAGTGTTTTCTACATCACCTACAAATCACCTGGGAATTCACTCTAGATTCCGTGAGATTTCACAAGAGCTTAGGCTTCAGCCCGATCGAACTGACTGATTTTTTACAGGGTGCCTGGGAGCAAAATCTAAATTAAGAGAAGTTCCGAGTCTGCTCTTGCAACTTTGTAGCGATTAGCCTGAAAATGTGTGCAAAAATTTACAGTTACTTGCTTACGGTTACTTGGAATTTTTGTGAAAGATGAGGCTGGATGCCTACACTGAGGCAATAGACTTTAAGCCTTCAAAAAAGCTTTCATGCAGGAAGTCAATTTCATCCCATAGGAAGAGTCATTGTGTTTACAGGTCTGATTCGTGCAGTAGGAACCGTTCATGTGCAAGGAGAGAATCTGCTGCATATTACCTCCGGAGCGATCGCTCATTTGGGCGACTTGGAACTGGGCGATAGTGTATCTGTAGACGGCATCTGCTTGACGGTAACCTCTCTGCTGCCTCAAGGTTTCACAGCAGATGTGTCGCCAGAAACCCTCAGCCGCACAACCCTGGCAGAAAATTCGGAGAATGCTCGCGTCAACTTAGAACCTTCGCTCAAAGTGGGTAGCAAGCTGGGCGGACATTTTGTTACAGGTCATATCGATGGCATCGGCTACCTGGAGGCGGCTGTGCAGGCAGAGAATGCCTGGGAGATGAGCTTCCGGGTAGAGTCGAGGGTAGCTCGTTACATTGTTTCTAAGGGCAGCATTGCCATCAATGGCGTCAGTTTAACGATCGCGGACTGTGATCCGATTGGCTCTTGGTTCAAGGTGGCCGTCATTCCGCTCACCTACGCCGAAACGAATTTAAGCCATTTGCAGCCCGGAAGCCGCGTGAATTTGGAGGGCGATGTGCTGGGCAAGTATGTTGAGAAATTTTTGCGCCTCGGATCGGATGCCCATCAGCAATCCGTTGCAGGATTAGAGGATATTTTGGCAATGGACGATCGATCTGGTAATCGATCTGGCAGCGATCGCGCAGCGATTACCGAGACATTTCTGGCAGAACATGGCTATTCCTAGCGTTTAAATCCAAGCCTTTTTCCTAAAAGCCTCACTCCACAAGGCTTTTAGAAGAACTCTAGCCAGGTATCGGACTGAGAGGCTAAAGAAACTGGAAAAAATCAGGGGGAACCAACCGCAGTTCGCCCGATTTGAAGCGATCGCATTCTACCCAGAGTGCTGTAAAGGGGTTGCCCACTTCGCAAGCTTGAAACGAGTCAGCTTGATAGAAGCGATCGTCTACAAAGTCACATTGGTAAAGCTGAATTAGCTCATGCCCTGGTTTGCCGTTGTAGACAAACAAATTTTCCAAGCATCCTATGTATTGCACGTTGGTCAACTCGGCATTGATTTCTTCTAGAAACTCCCGACGCAGAGCGGCCTCGCTGGTTTCTCCAAACTCCACCCCGCCCCCTAACGCTCGATAAAAAACTTCTTGTGCCTCTGGATTATGAGCTTCAAACACAAAGATTCGAGTTTTGTGTTTAATCAGCGCTAGCGCAGTCACGCGAATATAGGGAGGTGGCGAAAAAGTGCCTTGAGCAGCAGGTTGATTCATACGGGTGGATCTTATTGGAGATAAACTTTAGGCAATTTCTGAAAAGAAATGAGCTTCTGGGTGGGGCAGGTTTTGCCAAAACCTAGACATCAAATCAAGCAACGATGGGCAAACCTGCCGGGAACGATGGCCTTAGTTGTATAGCCTTAGTTGTACTGATTGTCCTGATCATTTTCGGCAAAGCTAGCTCGCTTGCTGCCGGGAATTTTCCAGTCCTGATTTTCGCCACCGAAAATAATCCGCTCGATCGTCACATAATCCTTGCTGAGTTGGTCAAGCGCGTTGATTAAGACATCAGCCGCGATCGCGTCGGCAGTGCCTAAATCAAACCAGCAGCGCCCCCAGTTGCCCTCATACTCAAACTCGCTCATGTTGTGCATCAGTGCTACAAAGCTGTCTTCCGCCGCATCCTGGTTATATTCCAGGTAGCTGATGTCTAAGCCTGTGTCCTGTACCTGCATATTCTCGGCATTAAAGCCCCCCAGCTTACCCAGCAAAAACCAGGAATTGAAGACCTCTTCAACATACTGCTGCTCGGCCGTTGAGGGGGTATTTGTGAATTCTAGCCAAATCCACAAATCAAAAAAATCACATTCGCGGAATTCTACTTTCATAGGGGAGGAGATGGGGGGGTAGAGAGCGGGGATTGAAGGTCAAGGGCATTTAGCCCGATCGCCTCAGAAATATTAGACAACTGATGAGCCTCAAGCTCTTGCACTAATCCTTTTAGAATGCGGCGCACCATCCAAGGGCCTTCATAAATCCAGCCCGTATACACTTGCAGCAGGCTGGCTCCAGCGGTAATTTTTTCCCAAGCATCAGCCGCTGTAAAAATTCCGCCGACGCCAATAATCGGCAATTTGCCCTGTGTTTGTTGGTAAATAAACCGAATCACCTCGGTCGATCGCTGTCGCAGGGGGGCACCGCTAATGCCGCCTGCCTCCTCCTTTACCGACTTGCCTGTCGCTGCAATGATATCGGTTTGGAGGTGATCACGGCGGATAGTGGTGTTAGTGGCAATGATTCCAGCAAGCTGATAAGTCTGCGTGAGTTTGAGGACATCTGCGATCGCTTCCCATTCCAGATCGGGCGCAATTTTGATCAAGATGGGTTTGGGCACAGAGCGCCGCTGGTTGGCTTGGCAGAGGGCAGATAGAATTGGCTCAAGCTGATCGGTTGCTTGGAGCGATCGCAACCCAGGCGTATTAGGGGAAGACACATTCACCACAAAATAATCGCCCCAGTTGCTCAAAATCTCAAAGCTGTCTCGATAGTCTGCTGCGGCAGTCTCTAAAGGCGTAATTTTCGATTTTCCCAAGTTGATGCCCATCGGAATCGCAGGCGACTTTGGGTGAAGCGCCGCGATCGCCTCTAGTCTTGTAGCCAAAGCTGCCGCCCCCTGATTATTGAACCCCATACGGTTTAGCGCAGCTTGATCGATCGGTAGCCGAAACAGACGCGGCTTAGGGTTACCCGGTTGGGCATGGAGGGTGACGGTACCCAGTTCGGCAAAGCCAAACCCAAAGCCAGACCACAGGTTGGCAGCTACTCCGTCTTTGTCAAAGCCTGCTGCCAGACCAACCGGATTGGCAAACGGCAAACCCCAAAGCCGCTGCTCAAGAGCAGGATGATGAAACAGGCAGGAACGCTGCAAAAGCTGAAACAAAGGGGCAGACATGGGATGATCGGCCCACTCGTTCAGAAGGTGCAACGTTTGCTGATGCGCTTGTTCTGGATCGATTTTGAGTCCAGAAAACAGGAAAGGACGCAAAATTGATTTATAGATATCCAAAATTAGAGCTAAATAAATCTAGAAATTGAGGCTATTCTCCAGGTTAGCGGATTAAGGCTGTGTTTCAAGCTCAATGGCCATGCTTCCAGCTCAATGGCTATGTTTCAAGCCCAATGGGTAAATCAGATAGGAAAAGCGAGTCTAAGGGAATTCTAGAGACAATCAGGTCTGTTACAGTCAGGGCAGCAAGGGCTACAAAAATCTTGATAGATCATAAATAATGGCAATCGCACTCAATGAGGGCTGATATTTCTTGATTTTTAAGATGATTGGGTCTAATGGTTGCGTTTTAAATCAGTGAAAGCGTTACATCAGGGCACTACAGCCAGACATTTTAGCCAGAGGCTCTCTAGCCAAAAGCATCACAGTTCACCGCATCACAGCACCGTACATTTCCGGGTTGTGTCTCAAACACGCGATTGATTTTTTGAAAGGAGCGCACTGCTGCTTCCAAACCAATCAATAGCCAGAACATTACCAATTTCCGCCAGACTTTTCAGCGCGAAAAGATTGGCGGCAGGAGTCAGGTCGGCATGGGTTTGCAGAAAGAACCGTCAGGACATGAAAGACAATTAGTTGCCTTAGGACGAGTTCTTCAAGCTTTGCGGGAAGAGGGAACGGTCGATGGATTAGTTAAGGCAGCACTGGATTATCTTCAGGCTGAGTTTCACTATGCTCTGATTTGGATCGGTCTATACGATCGCGTAGATCATCGGTTATTGGGCAAAGGTGGCTATGCTCCTGCGGGTGATGATACCTTCCTTAAGCAGCGCTATAGCCTTAACCCTGGCGATCTTCTAGAGCAGGTTGTGATTCAGCAACGACCGATCGGCATTCCCGATCTGCGCGAAGAGTCAAGAGCTGGAGAATGGCGTAGAGCTGCCCAGAAATATAGCGTTCAGGGGACGATCATTTTTCCGATTCGCCACAA
Organism: Oscillatoriophycideae cyanobacterium NC_groundwater_1537_Pr4_S-0.65um_50_18; assembly: GCA_016208305.1. Taxonomy (GTDB): domain Bacteria; phylum Cyanobacteriota; class Cyanobacteriia; order Elainellales; family Elainellaceae; genus Drouetiella. Next base: position 825,684 of record JACQYI010000009.1, read on the forward strand.
AGAGGACTGCTTTGGTGTAGTGCTGCTGGGTTCGCCATTGTGGGGAACTTCGCCCCATGCCGAGGAAAAAGCCAGACTCTCAATGGTGCTGGGAGCGTTAGCGGATGGACTGTATCAAATCGAAGACAGAAAGCAGCGCCAGATGCTCAAGCGCCCTGATCTGCCACTTCTGAGCCTGCTGGCAAAGATGCGATCGCTCCCCAATCTCAAGAAGCGCCTGGATGCCGTCATTGAGGAAACTCACCGCTTTGTGCTGCCCGATCGCACCAGCATTTACTGGTATGAGCCGCAGCAGCGCTACTTTTGGAAGCGTCAAGGCAACCGCATGACCGAAGGCCAGTCGGACTTACGGATTCCTGTTCAGGAAGTCAACGGATTTTATCAAGCCTTGACGGCTGACCAAGTGCTGTCCATTGGCGAAGCCCAAGGTGCGCTAAAGGCCGACCTCACCGGACGCATCATGCAGTATCTCCAGGCGCGATCGCTGATTGCAGCTCCTATTCTCTATCAAGGAGAATTGCGCGGATTTTTGGCTGTAGAAGGCAATGAAGCGCGGCTGTGGTTAGAGGAAGAGAAAAACTTTATCCGAGGCGTGGCGCAGCTGATCGCTTTGGCGGCACCTCTGGAAGAAATGGAAAATACGGTGCAGCAAGTCAAGCTAGATCAGGTGCTGACGGCAGAAGTGACGCGCGCCCTCTACAGCGAAGAGGACTGGAAAGCCATTATTCAAAAATGTGCCGACCAAGTCTGTCAGCGGCTCAATACCGAGCGATTTTTGGTGTTGCTATATGATTCTGATCTGAAGAAATTTGAAATTTGCTATCAGCAGCAGCCCAAACAGCGCCGCCCGATCGCCCAGGCTTTAGAGAATCTCAACCCGGTAGATTGGCAAATGCTGGAGCGCAGTACCGAAGCCGTTGCCGTTGAAAACCTGGAAGAAGACCTAAAGCTGATGGCATGGCGGCAGGTTTTTCTGGACTCGGAAGTGCGATCGCTCTTGGTATGCAGCACCTCAATGGGCAAAGCAATCGAGGGGTTGGTGGTGCTAGGACATGAGACAACCCGGAGCTGGAGCCGCTCAGAGCGTGACCTGGTGCGCGTGGTAGGTCAGCAAATTGGGCTGTTGCTGCATCAGTTTCAGCTTCAGCGTCAGACCGATCGCCTGCAAAAAAATTACCAGGCGGTGCAGTGGGGGCTAACCACCATGCAGCAGGCTCATCGGCTCGATCGCCTAGAGATTGCCGCCACGCAGCAAATTGCTCAGCTTTTGCAATCCCCTTTGGTGACTCTGATCACCTGGCTACCGGGACGCACTGTGGCTCAGCTAACGGCAGCCGTGGTTTCTAAGCGCCAGTTTGAGGTTGCCGCCCATGTGCCTGTGCCCATCTACACCGATGTATTGGTGCAGTGGGCCTTACAAACCGACGGACTGCTGACCGTCAGTATTGACGATATTTCACCCGAAACCCGCCAATGGCTGTGCGGCGCTGACATTGGTCAGGTGTTGGTGATGACCCTCCGCACCGATCCTGAGCATGAGCCAGCAGGCATTATTTTGGTGGGCGATGTGGCCGGACGGGCGTGGACAGAGCAGCAGCTCAGCGCATTTGGCACTTTGACCAGCCAGTTGGGCTGGGGTCGCCGCTATCTGCTGCTTACCGAAATTCTGTCTGAGCAACGAGAAAAGCTAGAGCAGCTCAACTGGTACAAACAGCGCCGCTTAGAGGAAACCTATCGCATTTTGGGGGCAGGCGTGCGGCGGCTGAATGAGCTGAGCCATCAAAAAGATGGGGCGTCTAGCATGCGCTATCAGCAAATTTTGCGGCATTTGGGCGGAACCCTGACTGCTCTGACGCCTGTGCTCAAGCATGAGCAATGGCAGTTTCAGTGCGATTATGAAACAATTCCTTTGGCTAGCTTGCTCAGGCGATCGCTAGAGCGGCTAGATGCTGTGATTAAGCAGCGTCAGCTCTGGTCTCAAGTCCACAACGATGCCAGTGTCAATATCGGGGGCGATGTGCCCAAGATTGAATTTGTGCTGCTGGAAATTCTGACGGCGGCCTGCTACCGCTCGGTGTCGGGCGGAAGACTTGACATTTGGTGCCGACAGATCGATTCACAGTGGCTAGAGCTATCGATTACCGACAATGGCACAGTGGAACCCCGGCTGCTAGAAGAGTTGGAAATGGGGCGATCGAGCGACTTGCTGCTGCCCTCAACGCTAGAGCATCCGCCTGGGCTGCATCTGGCCATTTGCAAATCGGTCATGACTCGCCTGGGCGGAGAGTTTAATTTTTATCGGCTAGAAGATGGGCGACTGTTTAGCGGGTTGCTGATCCCGATCGCCGCAGGCACCTCTCAAAATCAGATTTCGCGTACCGAAGGAGAAGTCACAGGTTTTTTCTAATCTAGAGGTTAGACCGCTTCAGTCTATATCTATCGACTTGATCCCTTAGCGCTTGGGGCTAAATCTGGGGCTAAGCGGGCAGAGATTGCTGGGTTTTGCGTAACAGCAACTCAATCATGCCTCCAGAGGGTGAGGATCGCCTGGAAGCCGCATTTTTGTGTTGACCTCTGGAGAAGGCAGGCTGGGTAAGGGCTTGAGCCTGGGTAAGGTTGGAAGAATTGGCGGGTGATATACTATTCACGAGACTTACGATCGACCTATGGAGATCTGCTGTCTGAATGCTTCTCTGGGCAAGGCTCCCTGAGAGGTCTGCTTACCGATTAGCTCAAATCGGATTAGTTGAAAACAAAACTGTTGAGAACATGATCAACCACACGAGCAGAACTTGCTTACCGATTAGCTCAAATCGGATTAGTTGAAAACCATTCCTTATCGCTGGAAATCTGAAGCCTTAAGACTCCTGCTTACCGATTAGCTCAAATCGGATTAGTTGGAAACAACACAGCGTTGTTTTCCGCTGCTTGAATAAAAAGCACTGCTTACCGATTAGCTCAAATCGGATTAGTTGGAAACATTTCATCTAGGCGATAATGACCACGCACTGTCAAGGCGTAGTGCTTACCGATTAGCTCAAATCGGATTAGTTGGAAACTTTAAAACAGGAAGAATCCATAAAATCGTTGCATCCTGGCTTACCGATTAGCTCAAATCGGATTAGTTGGAAACAAGTGGTGAATTTATTTCCAAGGGTTGCAGGTGTATCGCTTACCGATTAGCTCAAATCGGATTAGTTGGAAACTAGCGGTCATCGCGTTTTGGGACGTGATAACCACATCGATTGCTTACCGATTAGCTCAAATCGGATTAGTTGGAAACGGAATCGTGAACAGCACCGGAGCGTTGAGATCGGGGTTTGGCTTACCGATTAGCTCAAATCGGATTAGTTGGAAACTTAACTCGCGAGCGTTATCTTTGTCATCTTCGCGTATCGGGTGCTTACCGATTAGCTCAAATCGGATTAGTTGGAAACGTTGCGAATGCCGAGGGGGCAAATGCGAAAGTACCAGCAGCTTACCGATTAGCTCAAATCGGATTTGTTGGAAACCCGTTTCAGTAGGAGCAACTACGACGGCGATATCGGGTTCGCTTACCGATTAGCTCAAATCGGATTTGTTGGAAACAGCATTTGTTCCGGCGAAGCGATTAAATGCCCCGAAGACAGCTTACCGATTAGCTCAAATCGGATTAGTTGGAAACATGCATTTCACTCGCGTGAGTGATTGTTTGAACTAGCGTGAGCTTACCGATTAGCTCAAATCGGATTTGTTGGAAACTGTTCTTGCTGCATTTGCTGCCACTGATTCTGACACTGACTTGGCTTACCGATTAGCTCAAATCGGATTTGTTGGAAACCCACGGACGATAATTTGAGGTTGAACGATCGCTTGCATCTGTGCTTACCGATTAGCTCAAATCGGATTTGTTGGAAACCAAAGTTACCGACACGACCAGGTTGAGCTGGAAGTGCGGGATTGCTTACCGATTAGCTCAAATCGGATTTGTTGGAAACACATCACGTATATCTTCCGCAGTTTGCTTTGCAGCAGGCTTACCGATTAGCTCAAATCGGATTTGTTGGAAACACAAGCTTCGTTCTAGAGGGTTGATGGTAAATTTGGGGCTTACCGATTAGCTCAAATCGGATTTGTTGGAAACTTTTGTTGCTGAATGTTCACTCTCTGGCACTTGCCCTTTTGGCTTACCGATTAGCTCAAATCGGATTTGTTGGAAACATTGCCACAAGATCCGCAAGGGTTCCTGTGTATCCCTTTGGCTTACCGATTAGCTCAAATCGGATTTGTTGGAAACGGATTTCGCAGCGACAATACCATAGCAGCGTCTGCATCTGCTTACCGATTAGCTCAAATCGGATTTGTTGGAAACGTGGAGACGATATCGGTAATGCTGGCTGGTGACATAATATGCTTACCGATTAGCTCAAATCGGATTTGTTGGAAACTCAGGGTCGAGGATTTCAACCCAAGTGACTTTCGTAGGCTTACCGATTAGCTCAAATCGGATTTGTTGGAAACGGAAACTGCTTCTTTACAACCTCGACAATTCGCGCTTACCGATTAGCTCAAATCGGATTTGTTGAAAACGGCAGAACGCTTGTGCAAGCACTCACGTTCATGTCTGCTCCGGGAAGCTTACCGATTAGCTCAAATCGGATTAGTTGAAAACCCACGGACGATCGCTCCTGACTAAACTCAAGAGCGATCGCCTACTCTTGGGGCGATCGAATTGGCATATCTTGATCGATGCCATACAGCTTGAGTAGGGGAGTTGGGTCTTTGTCGGCAAACAGGTAAGCGCTCATTTTGCTGAGTTCGGCAAAGGTGGGTACTCGTCCCTGCAAAATATCGCGCATATCGCTGAGGGGCAATTTGCAGGCGCGGGCAAAGGCTTCTAGGCTGGTGTTGCGCATTTGCTGCTTGAGGAAGGCGATCGCTTCTGGGAAGGCAGAGTAGGTGCCTGCCGCCTCTGCCATGCGCCACATTTCCTCGTAGGGGTTTTGCTGTTCGCAGGCAATACGCAAAAAATCTTCTAACTGATAGGGTTTGCCGTCAGGATGGCGAATGATTTCTAAACGGGCGATCGCCCAGAGCAAACCCACGGCTGGCTCTAGGCCGACACCATCTCGCAAACGCTGGATCTTGGGAACGTTGGTGGTATGGCCGACGCGATCGCACTGCTCGACGAGCTTGGGCATCGATAAGCCTGTCTCATCCATTGTTTCTCGGATGAAGTCTCCTAGATGCCGGATACCTGTGCGGGTAAAGTCATAGCGCATGGCGGGTTGAGATTGAGGCTGTTGTTGAGTTGTGATTCTGATTCGCCAAAAAGAGTTGATTTTAGATTGACATCCCAAATGCAGTGTGAGATTTTAGACTTATCGTAAAAAGATATTTGAATATTACATATCAAATTTGATATTTAGTCAAGTATCTAATTCACATTAGACTATCTAGCCTTCATGACTAAATTTTGCCTTCTGCCTTTGCTCGATCCAGAGCTTCTCGAATCAAGCGTTGAGCCATTTTTCCTTCCGATCGCTCCTCAATTTTTGCCAATTTTCTAAGGAGAACTCTTTCTTCGGGTGTTAAAGGAATGCTCAAACGTTGAACATCCTGACTTGAATCATTTTGGGTCATCTTGGGTCATTTTGATTCAGTGGTAGAAAAAACAATTTCTGTGATTTAATACAAAACAAGCTAGAGCCAGTGCGTCCCCTGGAAAGTTCTGCACTGGCTCTGGTTCCAACTTGCATTGGAGACAAATTTATTATGCCGTATGACCAGCGCCTTCAGCCTTGGGTCGTCGTTTTGCTGCTGCCTAAAATGCAGCGGGTCGATGTGGCTCGGTTTCACAGCTTTTCGGATGCCGAAGGCTACGCCCAAGTGATGCGGAGGCTCAACCCCGATCGCACCTATGAGGTTATGTTTGATCCGCTTGATCCGCCCGAAGGCGATCGAGAGAATTAGCTGCCTGTACCTGGATGTAAATTAATTAAATGTAACTAAATGTGACCAGGGCTGCTGACAGGAAAGTGGGTCAGTGATATTGCCTAATTTCGACCAATTCTCCGGTAGAGCGATCGCTAATGCAGAAAAATCTGTAGACTATATGGCTAGTCAAACGGATAACGGGTCAGAATGACGGCTGACCCAAATGATGACAAGCGGTGTTCCAGGCGGCGGTGTGTTGGGAGAGTGATTCATTGTTCAAGCGTATGAAATTTCGTGTTATTGCTTTGGTTGTTGCTGTGGTGGAAGCTCTGCCACAGTGGCGATCGGGCATGTTGAACCCCAAGTTGACTCAAAAATTGGCGTTGCCAATTTTATCTGTGAAATTTAGGCTGAGCCGCTTTTCTAGAGCAGTGCGGTATTGTTTGCCTGCGCTGTTTTTGCTGTCGTTTGCGGCAGTGTGGCTAAGCGGGGGGTGGAGTCCGGCGATCGCCCAACTGCCTCGCCAAGAAATTCGGGGCGTGTGGATGACCAGCAATGACACCGTAATTATGCGCGATCGGCTCAAGGTTCAAGATGCCATCAGCCAGCTGAAGCGGCTCAATTTCAACACCATCTATCCGGTGGTGTGGAATTCTGGCTATGCGCTATATCCCAGCCCAACGGCTCAACAAGCTGGGATTCAGCCCTTTATTTTTAAAGGTTTAGAGGGGCAAGATATTCTCGCGGATGTCATTGACCAAGGGCACCGTCAGGGCTTGTTGGTAATTCCCTGGTTTGAATTTGGATTTATGGCTCCTCCAACGTCAGAACTGGTGCTCAACCATCCTGGCTGGCTGACGCAGAAACGAGATGGCAACCAAACTTCTATAAGTGCGGCTGGCGAAGTCATGTGGCTCAACCCCTTTCATCCTGAAGTGCAGCAGTTCATTACCGATTTGGTTGTAGAACTGGTCACGCAGTACAGCGCAGACGGCGTTCAATTTGATGATCACACCAGTCTGCCCAATGAGTTTGGCTACGATAGCTATACGATCGCTCTTTATAAGAAAGAGATGAAAAAAGATCCTCCGGCTAGCCCCACGGATGCGGCCTGGGTGCGTTGGCGTGCCGACAAAATCACGGCTTTTATGACCAAGCTCAACCAAGCCGTGAAAGCGCAAAAGCCCAATGCCATTTTCTCCGTTTCGCCTAACTACTACGATTTTGCCTACCGTCTGCACCTGCAAGACTGGCTGGCTTGGGTGCGGCAAAACGTAGTGGATGAGCTGGTGATCCAGGTTTACCGTCCCAACTTGCAGAGCTTCCTAGAACAGATTTCCCTACCCGAAGTGCAAGAAGTCCAGAAGAAAATTCCGACTGGAATTGGCATTCTGACCGGGTTGAGAAATAGCCCTGTACCCATGCGGCAAATTCAGTCTCAAGTGCGCGCCGCACAAGAGAAAAATCTAGGCGTTTCCTTTTTCTACTACGAAAGCCTTTGGGACTATGCGCCCGAAGCCGTAAGCGATCGCCAGTCTGGATTTCAAGCCCTGTTTCCCTATCCGGCTCTGCGAACAGCGCTTCAGTAGAAGGCAATTCAGCAGCAAGCGATTCAGCAGCAAGCCAGTGTACCCAAGGAACTCAGGCACCTCAGTTCGCGTCAAGTTGGCATATGTAAACGCAAGCGTCAACGCGGGTTTCACCGCCTGACAGCGTTGCAGTTTAACCCAACTCAATGGGCTACTTTGTCATGCCAGACCGCCGCGATAATACCCCCCGCACTGCCCGATTGCTCCAGCTCAGTGCCTCAGGGCGACCTCTCAAAGACGCTCTAGGCAGAAGCGATCGCCAAGACTATTACAGCTTTAAGCTCAAAACCCGCAGCAGCTTTAGCGCGACTCTCGGCAGCTTGAAGGCAGAGGTAGAGCTATTGCAAGATCGCGATCGCAATGGCAAATTTAGCGCCAACGAACGGGTGGCAAACTCCACCCCCAAGGGCAAGCGCGCCAAAACCCTCGCCCTTGCGCTCAACCCAGGCACTTACTATCTGCGGGTCTTTTCTGGCGATCGCGCCAACCAAACCTACAGCCTCAAAACCACCGCAGAATCGCTAGGACAGTTTCAGGTCAAGCGCTACACCAACACCACGCTTTCGGGCAAAGCCTTGCCTACGGAGTATTGGGGCAACGGCGATCTCAAATTCTTTGGCAATAGCTCCGGCAATAGCTCCGGCAACGGGTCGAGTAGTACCAACGGCACCGGAGTTTCGGCGCGCTACACCACGGTGCGATCGCTGTCCCCAGGGCTATATCACGTTAAAGTTGCGGCTGAGGATGGAGTCCGGGTCAGAGTGGGTCAGCAAATGGTGATCGATCAGTGGGCCGATCAAGGTTATACGCCCCACTCTGGCTACTTTTACGCCAGCGGCAAACAAACCTCGATCGCTGTTGAGCATTACGACAAAGGGACACCTGGCGCGATCGCCTTCGAGATTCAGCCAGCGGCTCTCTTTCAAGATGGGGCAAAGCCCTCTGAATGGAAGACGACACTGTTTGCCTGGGATGACCGTCAGAGCAATAGCCCTGCGCTAGACTTTGCGGCCAACGGGTTGCGAAACAAACAGGCGATCGGCGTGATCAACTTAGGCTCCCAAATTCGCAGCGATGGCAAGTCGGGCATCCAGTTTGATTGGGGCACCCACACCTACGTAAATGACGGCTATCGTTTGCCTCATGACACGTTTGCACTCCAGTCCACGACGATCGCCGATTTCGATGGCGGCTCTTACACCTTTCGGGTCAAGGGAGATGACGGCTTTCAAATTCTCGCCCGCCGGAAAGATGGCGGCAAAACCTATGCAATCACACCCAAAAACCAGTGGGCACAAGGTTCTAAGACGTACCAAGAAATTGATTATCGCTTGCCTGCCGGACAATATGACATCACGTTTAACTATTTTGAGAAGCGCAATACCGCCAGCTTCGACTTGAGCTGGGAAAAGTCTCCCCAGACAGTTCCTTCGCCCACCTCGCCTACCTCACCTAGCCCCACCCCTCCAGTCTCTGGCTCCTCTCTGTGGGATAGCCCCCTCCCCGGCTACCCTGTCACTAGCTCCTACGGCCAACGAGAAGGCTCAGAAATCGTGTCTAGCTTCCATCGGGGCATTGATTTAGGCACAGGCGACGAAACACCCCCGATCGAGGCTGCTCGAACAGGTGTCGTTACCTATGCCGAAACAGGGTGGAACGGGGGCTTCGGCAATCTAATAGAAATCGATCACGGGGATGGTATTGAAACCCGATATGCTCACCTCTCTAGCATTGTGGTGAAACAGGGCGATCGCGTTGATACCAATACTGTGATCGGCTATGTGGGCACAACCGGAAATTCAACTGGCAATCACCTGCACTTTGAGGTGCGCGTCAATGGCGAAGACCAGAACCCAGAGAACTTTCTTAGCTTTGCCTAAACAGGTTAAAGCTGAATAATCTGCTTTTTCTCCTCACCTCCGAGGGATTTATCAATCCATCAATCTCCCTCGCTTGATTGAAGGCAGAGTTACTGCCCAATCCTACGCTGTTGGGAAGTGGTCTTCTTGCAAGATCACGGTGCACAATCGGAGGTTTCCATGTTTCACAGAAACAAATTCTCAAATAAAATGCTCGTTGGGTTAATGAGCCTAGGATTTGCTGGCACGATCGCAGCCGCACCTTTAGTCGGTCATGCGACTCCTTCCTCAGATTCGACAGGTAGGCCAGCTACCGATCTACCCGCAGGTGGCAATACTGCCCCACTAGATAGCCCTGCTTCACAATTACCTAGTCCTTCCCAAGCACCTAGCTCTCAAACGCCTAGCGACTTACCTGTGACGGAAACCCAGCCAGAGGGTGCTGAGCGGGAGAGTGCACCGCGCACCCCAGCCGATGCTATTGAAAATGAAAATGAGCCGATGACTCCCGATTCTCAGGTTCCTAGCGCTTCACAAGATCCTGCCTCAGGCGCATCTGACCTGCCTGTAACGGAGCCTCAGCCTGGGGGTACCGAACGGGAGAGTGCGCCGCGCACCCCGGCAGATGCCATCGAGAACGAAAATGCTCCTATGTCTCCCTCTTCTCAGTTGCCGAGCGCTTCAGAAGTCCCTAGCTCAGGCACCCCTAGCGACTTGCCTGTAGCGGAGCCTCAGCCTGGGGGTACCGAACGGGAAAGCGCACCCCGCACCCCAGCAGATGCAGTTGAGAACAACCCCAGTGGAGCTGGCAGTATGGAAGGCAGCAATAGCTGCACTCCAGGGTCTTCCTCTTCAATGGGCACCCCGTCCGATAGGGTAGGTTCAACGTCTGGGTCTATGGGTGGAGCAACGAGTCAGCCCACTCCTGGTAGCCTTCCACCCGCAAGTTCAACTCCTTCGAGTGGTGCGATGGGAACAGAATCTTCTCTAGGTTCGTCTTCTGAAACGAACATGTCTTGCACTGTTCGGTAATGTTCTAGACCTGTTGTTTGCTGGCGACAACAAACTGGCTCACGGCTGGAATGATGACTGGAATCAGTGCTGATTCAGGGATAGGACTAAGCGATCGCATTTGTATCGTGCAATTCTGTTTTTTGACAAGATTTATGCATCTCTACCTATCCCTGAGACAGATTTTTCAGATTACCAATCTCTTCCAACTGGTTGACGCCAAGCTCTTGTGTGTTACCTAAGCTGGTAACAGTCGGGTAATTCACAAAAGTTGATGAAGCCTGCTTAACAAATTTGGTTTAACAGTTTAGGAGGTTCCATATGCTTCAGAGAAGCAAATTTTCAACTAAGGTTCTGCTAGGATTCATGAGCTTAGGATTGGTTGGGGCGATCGCCACCGCACCTAGCTCAAGCCATGCAGCCGAACCCACCGACCCGATGGGCGCACCTGTTAGCGATGTAGAAGGCAACAACGTAGAAGGTACTCCTGTAGAAGGCACTCCTGTGGAAGCTGCCCCTGCGTCTGAGGGCGACAGCATGGAGCCACAGGGTTCTATGACTCCTGACTATGATGTAGAAGCTCAGCGCAGTCTTTACAAAACCAATGCTGTCTCACCCGCGAACTACTACGTCACCGAGCGAGGCGGTGCGATTGTAGCTCCAGGCGTGAACCTGAGTGATTACAGCGGCATGGACTTCGGCGTGTCTAGCCGTCCTACGGAATCTCTGTCTAGCTCTGCTGACACAACCGAGACTTCTTCAGACTATATGGCGGGTGGCATGACAAGTGGCACTCCCATGAACGATGCTTCAGGGAACAATACTCCGGTAGACAGCAGCGAAACCGAGCGCGATGGCGCTGTTCGTGTCCCTGAGTCCGGCACAACACAATCGATTGATACCCGTAGCCAGAGCTTAGGGCAAGTCGTGAGCGGCAATGCTGATTTCAGCACATTGGATGCTGCTATCAAAGCCGCAGGTCTAGAAGGCGCTTTTGAAGGCAATGAACCCATTACGGTTTTTGCACCTACCAATGAAGCCTTTGCAGAGCTTCCTCCCGAAGCATTGAGACAGCTATTGCTGCCAGAAAACCGTCAGGCTTTGCGCCAAATCTTGACCTACCATGTGGTGCAAGGTAACTTAACCTCCAACGCCATTCAACCCGGTGATGTCAACACGGCTGAGGGCTCGGATGTGTCGATCGCCAATACTTCTGGTACTGTCACCGTTTCTGGTGCAACAGTGACTCAGGCCGATATCGTGACCCGCAATGGCGTGATTCATGCGATCGACAAGGTGCTGTTACCCCCCGATCTGCAACTGCAATAGTCTGTCCTCTGTTGGTTCGCCCTCTTGCCTTAAAACGCTGCCAGTCCAGAACTCTGTAGGTTCGTCACTGTGGCATGACACCATGAAATCAGCGTTTTGAGACTAGGGTTATAAAGCTAGAGTTACAAAACAAAAGGGTTCTGAAGGGTAGTCCTCAGAACCCTTTTGTTTATTTTAAAAGACCAAACATCCTCTAAGGATGAATGGAACCATCCGGCATTCTAGCGCCTTGCAAGGTTGCGCCAGTGAGGTCGGGGCAGCCGCCAAAGTTAAGGCTCACGGTCGCTCCGTTGTCTGATGTATTCAGATCCATGCCTACGGGCGCATTGGGTGAAGGGGTAATGGGAGTGCGATCGACCTGAAATCCAAAATTTGAAGTGCCATCTGCCCGAACGCTAAAGCTGAAGCCCTTGCAGCCTAGATCTGCGCCTTCGAGATTGGCATTGCGTAAGTTGGCTCGCTGAAGGTTGGCGTTTCCCAAACTGGCTCCCTGTAGATCTGCGCCTTCGAGATTGGCCTCAGATAAGTTTGCTCTTTGTAGATCTAGCCTTGCCAGATCTGCGCCCTTTAAGTCACAGCCCAAACATTGACCCGTTTCTAATAGTCCTTGAATGCGGCTTTTCTGAGCCACAACTTTAATCCCGTACAGTCCGCCTGCGGTAATGCCAGCAACCAGGGCGATCGCGATCGCCACGCTTTGAGGTTTCATTTGTCGTTTTAGGGACTTGAGAAGCACACCCTACTCCAATAGTAGCGACTACAAAAGGAGTCGATCGGTTTCCTCAAGAGCTGCCTAAAATGGCTCTGAGCAGACGGCTCCTTGAATCATTTGAAAGCTTAGTCATTTAGAAACCTAATCATCTGGAAACTGCCAGCAAGGGATATGTTCCACATTGCGGCTGCCGCACTGACAAGAGACATTTGCAGAAGCAATCCATTCGCGATCGCAGTCTCGGCAATGGCACCAGATATTGCAGCGATTAGCTTCCTCAATCCGCAACTGCCAGTCATACAGTTCTTCAGAACTCAATTGAGAAGAACTTTGAGAGAAATCTTCGGTCATAGGTTTTCTACATCTGGCTCTTTTTCGAGTCGTCCCTCAAAGCAATGCCATTCGGGTAAATGTCACTAAGATCACAAATTAACTAATCTGGAATAGTTTTATTCTGTGTGCGTCTTAAAGCATTAGCAAGAGCTTATGCGCGAACTCTTTGACTAGTATTACCGAGCAAGAGTCCCAAATCGCCCGATCCCTGGGCGCTAACCCCTGATCCCTAGCTCACACTCTTATCACTCTGTTGCAAATCTTCTTCCTTCTGGCTATTGCCAACTTCGACCGACAATCAGACACTGAGTATGGGAGTTGATTGGTTGTTAAGAAGCAGTTAAGAGGTCATTGTGAAAAGAGTCTTAGCCATTATTCTGGGAGGCGGTGCGGGCACCCGGCTGTACCCGTTGACCAAACTGCGCGCAAAACCTGCTGTGCCTTTGGCAGGAAAGTATCGATTAATTGACATTCCAGTGAGTAACTGCATCAACTCAGAGATTTACAAAATCTATGTGTTGACTCAGTTTAATTCTGCCTCACTCAATCGTCACTTGACTCGGACTTACAACTTTTCAGCCTTTAACGAAGGATTTGTAGAAGTCTTGGCAGCGCAGCAAACCCCAGAAAACCCTAACTGGTTTCAGGGTACGGCCGATGCTGTCCGTCAATATATGTGGCTGTTTCAAGAATGGAAGGCGACGGAGTATTTAATTCTGTCAGGTGATCATCTCTATCGCATGGATTATGGCAAGTTTGTTGCCCGCCATCGCGAAACCAATGCAGACATCACGATTTCTGTGCTGCCGATGGATGACAAGCGCGCATCAGACTTCGGCGTGATGAAAATGGACGATACAGAGCGCATCGTAGATTTCAGCGAAAAACCCAAGGGTGACGCTTTGAGACAGATGCGTGTTGACACGACCCGTCTGGGGCTAACGCCTGAACAGGCTCTGCTCAATCCCTACATTGCCTCAATGGGCATCTATGTCTTTAAGGCAGAGGTGCTAACAGAGCTGTTAAAGAAATATCCCGAACAGACGGATTTTGCCAAAGAAATTATTCCACCTGCGGCAGCAAGCCACAATATTCAGGCGTTTCTTTACAACGGATACTGGGAAGACATTGGGACAATTGAAGCTTTCTATGAGGCAAACTTGGCGCTCACCCAACAGCCTCAGCCTGCTTTTAGCTTCTATGAAGACAATGCGCCGATCTACACGAGAGGTCGCTCTCTGCCGCCCACGAAGATGCAAAACTGCACCGTTACAGATGCGATGATTGGCGATGGCTGTATTCTCAAAAACTGCCAAATTCATCATTCTGTATTGGGTATCCGCAGCCGGATTGAGGCAGGTTGCACCATTCAAGACACGCTAATTATGGGTGCCGATTTCTATCAGCCTTTAGATGAACGGCAGGCAGATCTCGATCGCGGCGCAGTTCCACTTGGTATTGGAGCCAACACCACTATCCGTCGTGCCATCATCGACAAAAATGGGCGGATCGGTCGCGATGTGCAAATCATCAACAAAGACCGGGTGGAAGAGGCACAGCGAGAAGAGCTAGGGTTCCACATTCGAAGCGGTATTGTGGTGACGTTGAAAAATGCCACCATCCCAGATGGCATGGTGATTTAGGAGCATTGCCATCAGTTCGCCAATCAGTTTGCCATCAGCATCCTTGGCTGTTTCAGCGGCTGGCTTAAAAAGAGCCGCCGCTCCCCATTTGATCTTTTTAATTGGCTTGCCAGGAAGCGGCAAGTCTTTTTTGGCACAAAAACTTCTGCAAGCCCACCCTGAGCGATCGCTCATCTCCACAGATGCCATCCGCGCCTATCTGTTTGGCGATGAAGCGATTCAAGGTTCGTGGCGATTGATTCAGCAAGAAATTCAGCTTCAGCTTCAGCAGGCAGTGCAGCAAGACCCTGTTAGCGGGCAACCTACCGCCATCTATGACGCCACCAATGTCCGGCGCAAAAACCGTCGAGAGGCGATCGCTCAGATTCGGGCGATCGGATTTCGTCAGATTACGGGCATCTGGCTCGACACACCCTTATCTATCTGTTTAGAGCGCAATCGCCAGCGCAGTCGCCAAGTGCCTGAGGCAGTCATTTTGCGGATGGATCGTCAGTTAAGAGGCGCTCCTCCCAGCCTCAGTGACGGACTAGACTATTTACAGCGGTGGAGCATCTCCAGGCAATCTCATCACGGTGACAGAGAGAAAGGCTAGAATCAGGGTCGAAACAGGGCAAATGGCTCTGGAGAAAGAACCAAGTACGGGAATTTCTCTATGTCTTTGCCTCGAACCGAACCTCACCTTTAGGAAACTCTTGGTAGCGTAGGGACAAAGGACAAAGAACTATGCAAACTGTTATAGGAACTTAGGTTGATGGCTGCGACCGATTTCAGAGACTACTATGCCACCTTGGGCGTGAGCAAAGCGGCGAGTGCAGACGATATTAAGCAGGCGTACCGCAAGCTAGCACGCAAATATCACCCTGACGTCAATCCGAATGACAAGCTGGCAGAAGCGAAGTTTAAAGAAGTCACCGAAGCTTACGAGGTGTTGTCAGACACAGACAAACGTAAAAAATATGACCAGTTTGGTCAGTACTGGAAGCAGGCAGGGAGCTACCCGCCCGGAACTCCCGGCGGAGCCGACTTTGGCGGCTTTGACTTTAGCCAGTACGGCAACTTTGATGAATTTATCAATGAGCTATTGGGTCGTTTCAATACCACTGCTCCAGGTGGGACACGCGGGTATAGCTATCGCCCCAGCCCTGGAGGCGCTTACGGCAGCGGCTTTGGCGATCCGGGGTCGGCAGGCCAAGACTTAGAATCTGTCCTGTCTCTCACGTTGTCTGAAGCCTTTCATGGCGTGCAAAAGCGTCTGAGCTTAGGTGCTGAAACGATTACCGTCAAAATTCCGGCGGGTGCCAAGCCAGGAAGTCGTGTTCGGATTAAAGGTAAAGGACAGCCCAACGCCTATGGGCAGCAGCGAGGTGATTTATACCTCGTGGTAGAAGTTCAGCCTCATTCGTTCTTCCAGTTCGATGGCGATAACTTACTGTGCGAACTGCCGATCGCTCCCGATGAAGCGGTTTTGGGTGGCCCTGTCGAAGTGCCTACTCCGGATGGCACCGTTACGATGAATATACCCGCCGGGATTCGCGCCGGACAAACCTTGCGGCTACGAGGCAAAGGCTGGCTTAATCCCAAAGGGGGGAGGGGTGATCAGCTCGTGCGAGTGGCGATCGTACCTCCGGCCAACCCCACGCCGCTAGAGCGAGAATATTATGAGAAAATTCGGGCGAACCGTAGCTACGATCCCCGCAGCCATTTGCAGCAGATTAGGCTATAGCTTAAGCCGGGGCAATGGTGAAATTCGGTGATTTTCTAGGCTCTAGTTTTAGAGCTTTAGAAGGTTTAGAGCCACAGCCGTTAGGTTTGGAACGCTCTTGTGGGCGCACTCTGTCCCCCCTACAAAAATATCCTCAATCGGGTGAATCTGGGCACAGACGTTTATTCGTGAAATCGATGCTTTGAGTCATGAAAATATGTTGATGCATGGCTATAGGCATTCCTTTACATAACTTTTTAGGGATATGCGAACTTTTCAGGACATCTGCCGTCTACAATCCAGCCTCAAATAGCATGGAGACGGTTCACACTTGACTAAGCATGTTGGTTTCAAAAACAGCAAAAGCTTCCTCCAAGCCACAACCTGGGTCTGTGTTTTCGTAGGAATCATGGGTAGCTTGGCGGCCTGTCAGCGATCGCCCTTACCTCAAAAGAGCGTAGAGCCGACGGCATTACCATCCCCGGAGCTAAAGCTGGGCATTCTGGTGCCCACCACAGGCACTCTAGGCACCATGAGCCAGTCTATTTTGGAGGTGTTGCCTTTGCTCACCAGCACAGTAAACTCCTGTGGCGGCGTCAATGATGCGCCTGTGAGATTGGTGGTTGAGGAAGCGCTGCTCAATCCCAAAGCCGATGCTAGTCTGATCAAAGAATTGGCGACTGTGGCGCAGGTCAATGCTGTGATTAGCGTATTTGGCAGTGAAGCCTCAACCATTGCTGAACTAGAAGCGACAGTACCCTACAAAATTCCGCTGATTTCTTCTAGCAACACCAGTTCGGTCTTCACAGAGCGATCGAAGCAAGGTGATTTTCAGGGGTTTTGGAATAGAACCATTCCTGCTGACACGACCCAAGCGATCGTCCTGGCACAGTTAGCCAAAAATAGAGGATTCAAAACAGTTTCTACCATCGTGCTCAACACTGAGAGCGGGATTCGGTTTGAAAAAGCCTTCATTGCTGCTTTTGAGAAATCGGGGGGAACTGTCCTCAACAAGGCCAATCCAACCCGCTATAATCCGCAGGGCGATCGCTTTGACGATGAAGCTTTTGCAGCTTTTTACCCAGACGGTATAACGCCCGATGCAGTGGTAGGAGATCTCAATCCTGATACGGGCAGTCTGCTGCTGCAATCTGCTAACGAGCAGGGCTTACTCGAAGGGGTGCAGCTCCTGTTGAGCGATCGCATTCGCAATCCTGTCAATAGCCTCACGAGAAACACCACCCCGCCTTTTCTGCCAGAGGGCACGATCGGGATCGCTGCTAGCTCTAAAAATGTCGAAAACGACAGCTTTCTAAAGATCTGGCAAGAGACACAGACCAAATCTCCAGGTATTTATGCGCCTCAAACTTGGGATGCTGCCGCGCTGCTGCTTCTGGCGGCTGAAGCGGCAAAGTCAAATCAAGGTGACGCCATCCGGGGTAAGTTGCGAGAAGTGGCCAATGCTCCAGGGGCAGAAGTGGCAGACTTGTGTGAAGCCTTGCAGCATTTGCGAGATGGAAAAGACATCAACTACCAGGGGGCAAGCGGCAAGGTTGATCTAGATGCAAACGGCGATGTCAGCAGTAGCTACGAGATTTGGACCGTAGATATGCAGGGCAAAATCCGAGAGATCGGTCAGGTCGAACCCAATCAGTAAGGGTTTGAGGGTCAGTTTTCTCCTGCTTCATAGAATTTGATAAATTCTTGTACATTAAGGTCAGAGTTCATAATTATTTCCTGCATGACACCCACACTTTTTGACAGTTCTTCTCAGCCCATGATCTTGGGCTTTGATCCGGGTCGTCAGAAGTGTGGCTTGGCTGTGATGGGAGTCGATCGCAACCTTTACTACCACGAAGTGATTTCAGCTAGCGAGGCGATCGCCACAATCCAGACACTACGTCAACAATTCCCAATTTCCACCCTGGTGGTTGGGGATCAGACTAGCGCCAAAGAATGGAAGCAGAAACTCAGCAGCGACTTGCCAGAACCGCCGCGAATTATTTTGGTTGATGAGCGACACAGCACCTTACAAGCTCGCGATCGCTATTGGCAAATGTATCCTCCGAGAGGTCTGTCTCGCTTGATTCCTGAAGGAATGAGAGGGTTGCCACGTCCGATTGACGATATTGTGGCTATTTTGCTGATTGAGCGCTATCTGGGACAGCTCACCTACGAAATGCACCCAGAGTAAGGCGCTGCTGACTATGCAGCTAAGTATGCTTCATCTGGCTACGACATTTACTCTGAGTGGTGCACCGCTCAAAATAAATGTCGTAGATAAAATCAGCCGTGCCAAACAAACTTCATCGTCAAATTGCACCGTGATGGCTGGGTATAGGCTTTACCCGTAGATGCTTTGTCAATAAATGCGTTACCAATAGAGGCAAACGTTACGCACATCAGACGTTTGATGTGGATCGATCGCATTAATGGCAGCAGGAGTCAGATCGACAATAAAACCGCCTGACCAAGGGCCGCGATCATTGATTCGCACACTCACTTCCCTACCATTATCTTGATCGACTACAGTTACCCAAGACCCTATCGGTATCCAGGGATGAGCCGCAGTTAGTGCGCCTGGGTCAAAGGCTTCGCCGTTGGCAGTCACAGATCCACTGTCATAATAGGCTGCCATACCGCATTCTGTTTGCGATTTTGCAGGTTCAGCAAAGCTTAAACTGGCCAGCGCAATAACCACTGAAAATTTCAGTGAAGATGAGGAAATATTCATAAGTTCAAAGAATTGAAGCAGCTAAACAGCAGGGGGCTTTCAATCCTTCTCGGTTTCAGATGCACACCCTGCTAGAATCCTTCACCTCTCCTCAGAACACCACCACACTAAAACACCACCACACAACCACCGAGGATTCTTAGCAGAGAAAGATCAAGGGCTAACTGAAATGCTCTGACTAACAACTTCAACCGAAAAGGACTGAGTTATTGCCGCTAGGTTCGGCCTTATCCAATGAGATCGGCTAAACTCGAAGCGACTTCACCTCAAATACTGGCTTACCGCAGAAGATTTTTCCCTGTTGGCATTAAGTAAATCTCAAAGCTTTACGCTTTGCTGAGATTTCACAGCAATGGGGTTAAATTCACAGACATTTGACATATTTATCGAGTAGCTTGGAGGGCTTGCCTTTAGCTTCTTGCGAATTAGGGTTTTGTGACGTGCGCCACAAAACCCCATAAAGCTGGATCTCAAATATCGGCACGAATCGTAAAGCAGTAGTCGCCACCCGGTTCAAGCTGATAGTCGCTCTGTTCTAAAAAACGGCTTAGAGGTTCCTTGATCAGTGCGCGACCTAGGGAAGGCTCTACAGAAAGCTGCCCTTGGCGAAACTGCCAGTGAAATTGCCACTCATATTCACCCGCTCTGACCTCACCTGCGATCGCGCCTTGTTGCCAAGACTGATAGGTGACGCGCACATGAGCAGTGGTTTGAGGTAGACGTTTGGGACTCACGAACAAATATCTCTCACAAGACAAGAAATGGCAGCTTTCAGTAGTCTATAGTCTGTTTTTACAGCTTGCAGCCATTGGTATCTCGTCTTCAGTCTAAAGGCTGACATTCTACAGCCTTTCTCAGCCTTACGGTTTTTCGACGCGTCGCGCATCAGCTTCTAGCACCCACAAAACTAACCCCTTAGGCACGCGGGTCAGCAAAACTTGGTTGCCCCGCTGAGTCATCAAAGCTGCTTTTTGGCGTGCAACTTCTACTGTCGGGAAAAATTTGACAAAGGCATAATACTGCCCCTCGTAGCGAATAGCACCTGTGGGCTGAGGCGTATCTGGCAAAATCACATGACACCGCTCAACTGCCTTTTGCGAAAAAATGGGTGTCATGTTTATAGCTGGCTGCTTGGTCAATAATAAATCGATAGAATTGGCCTCCAGCCCTTTGTTTTGCGGTAAATCGGGGCTGAGCGAATCGAAACTTTGTAAATCAGAACCGCTAAACATAACTGTCTCCTACAGAAGCACCTGAACTAGAAAAGCTGAAAGGGAGCAGGATTAGAGGTAGAAAAGCCTCTGTTGCTAAAAGCTACTTCTCCTGGTGCAGGGTTGAACCCAGCCTGTCTAAGTTCGAAACACACCCTAGCTTCTACTGATGGCTCTCAAGGCGGTTTTGCAGCTTAGACAAACTACACAACTGCTGATCAAATTGTTCCCAAAACTCGAAAATGTATCCCGCTAAAACCCATGAATCGAACTCCCTTCTGCTACTGATTTACCGCTGTTGTGTGACTCTGTTAACGGTTGTAACGAAATTTTTGGATTTGAGCCAGGACTAATCGGCGGAAATTTGACTAAAGTGCGCCAAACCGACTCTTGGGGTTCGGTTCTGCTCACTTCGGGTTAGTCGAATGAATTGTTACAGTTAGCTTAATCGAACAGAGCTTTGAATCTAGAGCTTTGTGCTAGATATCTAAAAGAGGTTATTAACCTATGAATGATGCAACCGATCGCCTTGCTGGATTGTTTGGTGGTAGCGACACACCCAATACTCTGTGGCAATATGTGCAGTCTATGAGTCCTGAAACGGCAGCTCAGCTCTCTAAGCCTGAGTCAGTAGAGGTGCTTCAAGTGATTGAGCGGAATATCGTTGGCATGCTGGGTGGATTGCCCTCTGAGCAGTTTGGAGTCACGATTACCACTAGCCGTGAAAATTTGGGACGAATGATGGCTTCTGCGATGATTAGCGGCTACTTTTTGCGCAATGCTGAGCAGCGCTTGAGTCTTGAGCAGTCTGTCCGATCGCTAGAATTGGGCGCTACTGACTCAGAGTAACAGCCTACTCAGAGTAACAGCCTAAGCCAGCATGAATGGCGAGTATGAACGCTTCGAGAGTTAAGGCTTTGAGAGTTAAAGCTTTGAGAGCTAACGTTCAGAACCTATCGGCAGAGTTAGCTATTTTCAATTGGGATCTCGTAGTCGGGATTTTGTGGCGGACAGAGAACGCTACAAAATCCCAAAAATCGGGTTTTTAGGGTGCCATGAGCTTTAGAAAACTGATTTTTTAAGAAGGCATATTAACGCACAAGCCCCATGATATGAAAGTCTCACTGCGCGTGACTTTCATATCATGGGGCTTGCCGATCCGGTAGCAGCACTCATGGGGCAGAGGTGGAAATCTTAGCGATGGCTCGCCTACATTACGCTGAATTATTCGTATGGCGATCGGCACAAGTGTAAGGACTGGGATATTCTTATGGGCACGCTCCACACACCCACAAAAATGTCCTAAACGTAATGGCCATGCCGAAATAATTTTTAAACTATTGCCCTTTAAAGGACTGGCTTTTTAAGCTATAGTACACAAGTCCTATAGGAGCTTTCATAATTGCTCTCATTTTTGCCGACTCACAGTAGAAAGAAGGCACAAAATTTTTAAGCCTCAAGGCTGATTTTTTGGGGTGTGGCTTAAGCCAAGATCTCTTTAGTCAGCTTAGCTTTAAGCCAATCAGCCCCTATTAAATTTTTTCCCAAAAGCATTCCAACTGCTCTCTATTGTCGCTATAATGCCGACTATTAATTCTGAAATTAAGTTACGAAACTTAAAAAACTATTTATCTAAACCCCCCTGAAAGTCATGGCAACAGAGTCTACAGCCCAAACTCGCCTCATTCAGTTTTTGCGCGAAGAGCTAGCTTTGCCGACCCCAGCGATCGCTCTTGCGCTGCGTCAACCTGAGCAGGGCGCAAACTTGCCTATGGTGCTCTGGCAATATGGGCTAATCACATTGGAACAGTTGGACAAGATATTCGACTGGATGGAAACTGCGTATTAAGCCTGGTACACGGAGCTTGCGGGGTTTGTGCGATCGTTGCAGTGGCGTGATCCCCGTACAAAGCTCTAGAGGTGAAACCCCTTAGAATAAGCATGTGGGCACTTTCAAGGCTCTCGTTCGCTCCAGCTATCTGCGGGTTCTTGATTGGAGCGATCGCATTTCAAGATTCCGTCTCTACCTGGAAACAGGGCGCAGATAAGGAATTTGACTTCAATAAGTTTCATCAGGTCAGCGACCTTGTAGAAACCTTGTGAAAGCATCGGGTTCTGACACACCGTGGAGACCCCAGGCGCATTGCAGATGGGCATTGCCCATTAGCTATGAGTCAGAACTGCCGAAGCTAATGGATCAGAGAAATTTTAAAAAGGAACGCTAAACGAAATGGCGATTAAAGACCAACCTCAGCCCCCACGTTCTCGCCAGATTGGTAATATTTTGCTGCTGGTATCAGGACTATTCTTGTTGGCGAATGTCTTCTTACCGGGTTTGCTAGGGCCTGCTATCCCCAAGGTGCCCTACAGTCTGTTTATTGATCAAGTGCAGGATAAAGAAGTAGCACGGGTTTCGGTAGGACAAAACGAAATTCGCTATCAGCTTAAGGAAGCGGATGGACAGGCTGGACAGCTCTTTTCTACAACCCCCATTTTTGATCTAGAGTTGCCAAAGCGTTTAGAAGACAATGGCGTAGAGTTTGCGGCGGCACCTCCTCCAAAGAATGCTTGGTTTGGTAGCGTGTTGAGCTGGGTGATTCCGCCGTTAATCTTTGTCGGCATCTGGCAGTTCTTTCTCAATCGCGGTGGCGGTGGACCTCAAGGGGCGCTATCGATCGGCAAGAGCAAGGCCAAAGTCTATGTAGAGGGTGAGTCTGGCAAAATCACGTTTGCTGATGTGGCAGGCGTAGAAGAAGCCAAGACTGAGCTAGTAGAAATCGTAGATTTTCTCAAAACACCTGAGCGCTTTACGCAGATTGGGGCAAGAATTCCTAAAGGCGTGCTGCTGATTGGGCCTCCGGGTACGGGCAAAACGCTTCTGGCCAAAGCCGTTGCGGGTGAGGCAGGTGTGCCTTTCTTTAGCATTTCTGGCTCTGAGTTTGTCGAGCTGTTTGTCGGCGTTGGGTCTTCCCGAGTGCGTGACTTGTTTGAACAAGCTAAAAAACAAGCGCCTTGCATCATCTTTATTGACGAGCTGGATGCGATCGGCAAATCTAGAGCCTCTAGCGGTTTTTATGGCGGCAACGATGAGCGAGAGCAAACCCTCAATCAGCTCTTGACCGAGATGGATGGCTTTGCGGCTGGAGGTGCAACGGTGATTGTGCTGGCAGCAACCAACCGTCCTGAAACCCTTGACCCAGCCTTACTACGACCGGGTCGGTTCGATCGCCAAGTTTTGGTCGATCGCCCTGACTTAATCGGGCGGCAGGCCATTCTCGAAATTCATGCCAAAGAGGTGAAGCTAGGGCCGGACATTGACTTGAAAGCGATCGCGACCCGTACTCCTGGTTTTGCCGGAGCCGATCTCGCCAATCTGGTGAATGAGGCAGCACTGCTAGCGGCTCGTAATCGCCGCACAGAAGTGGCTCAGGCTGACTTTGCAGAAGCGATCGAGCGGGTGGTGGCAGGTCTAGAGAAAAAGAGCCGTGTCTTGAACGAGAAAGAGAAGAAGATTGTGGCCTATCACGAAGTAGGTCATGCGATGGTGGGCACTGCCGTCACGGGCACTAGCCAGGTTGAGAAAATCTCGATCGTGCCCCGAGGGATGGCTGCTTTGGGCTATACCCTACAGCTACCGACCGAAGATCGCTTTTTGATGAGTGAAGAAGAGCTGCATGGTCAGATTGCAACGCTATTGGGTGGGCGATCGGCTGAGGAAATTGTCTTTGGCAGCATTACTACAGGCGCATCAAATGACCTGCAACGGGCGACAGACCTGGCAGAACGTATGGTGACAACCTACGGCATGAGTAAGGTATTGGGGCCTTTGGCTTACCAGCAAGGACAGCAAAACCAGTTTTTGGGTGGCGATCCGATGAATCCTCGCCGCTTAGTGAGTCCTCAAACCGCAGAGGCGATCGATCAAGAGGTAAAAGCCATTGTGGAGAATGCCCATCAACAGGCACTCGACATTCTCAATCGCAACCGGGAGCTATTGGAAACCATTTCTCTACAGCTCCTAGAGACTGAGGTGATTGAAGGCGACAACTTGCGATCGATGTTGAGCCAGCTTGTCTCTAAAGAGGGTCAGCCTGAAGATAAGGTCGCAGCAGAAGTATAGGTGAGTTGAATCTTTAGCAGTTTTGAAGGCATCATGAAGCTTTCAAAACTGCTTTTTGCTTTCTATCTCTTGTGTATACAGACTGCAATGAGTAACCGCCATCTACGATAAGATCCCCAAAATTCCTTCTAGAGGATACAGGCGCCTATTACAACAAAGCTTGCTGTTATGGATTACAAGGCAATGTAGAAAGATCGATCGCCTCTTTGCAACGGGCGATCGATCTTGACCCCAAGTACCAAGAGACAGCACAAACTGACACGGATTTTCTGACACGGATTTTGACGGTATTCAAGAAAGCGATGCGTTTCAGGCGCTAATGGAAGGCTCGTAGAATAGGGAAAGGGCAATCTGCTGCCTCTCTTAAAATTGTCAAGGTGGTAAACAATGCGCGTTAAAGCACTCATTCATCCTGCTGAAGAAGGCGGATACTGGGCAGAAGTCCCGGCACTACCCGGTTGCATTACTGAAGGCGACACAATGGAAGAGCTGATGGCAAATTTGCAGGATGCGATCGAAGGATGGCTAGACGTTGCCAATAGTCAAGATCTCGATCAGCCTGAGGGCGAGATTGTCGAAATCACAGTATAAAATCTGTCTCTGGCAAAAAGCTATGTCGAATTGTGGAGCAAAAAGGCTGGCTTTTGAAGAAAGTCACATTGAAGATGATTTGCAGTGATAGGCGATCGAGCTTAATTCAGCATACCGAGGCTGGGCATAGTAGAAGGCTCGCAAAACAGAGAAGAGGACAATCGTTTCAATCGTCCTCATAACATCGATCTCACAGAATTCGAGAAGAGCGATCGCTCTTTTTCTAAGCCAACGCTTTAGCAAGGGCGACTTGCTGTTCAGCTTTGACCTCATGGACGCAATGGCGATGTTGCTCAACCTCGGCAATATTCGCAAGCGTTGTCTCAGCGATATTGCTCAAAGCTTCTGTCGTCAAGAACGCCTGATGCCCCGTCACAATTACGTTAGGAAACATCAGCAAGCGCTCAAACACATCATCTTGAATAATTTCGTTAGAAAGATCTTCAAAAAAGAGATCGGCTTCCTGTTCATACACATCCAGACCCAAAGCCCCAATTTGGCGAGACTTTAGCCCCTCAATTGCGGCTTCTGTATCTACCAAAGCCCCACGACTAGTGTTAATCAGCATGGCTCCAGGCTTCATCAGGGCGATCGCCTCTCGGTCAATTAGGTGTCGCGTTCCTGGGGTCAGGGGACAGTGCAGCGAAATGACATCAGCGCTAGATAAAAGCTCTGACAGTTCGACATACCGACCGACCGCTTCGGCAAACTTAGGATTGGGATGTAGGTCATAGCCCAGAATCTCGCAGCCAAACCCCTTCATGATTTCGGCAAAGATGAAGCCAATCTTGCCAGTGCCAATGACACCAACAGTACGATTGTGCAAATCAAACCCTGCCAGTCCATCCAACGCAAAGTTGCCTTCTCGCACACGGTTATAGGCTTTGTGGATCTTGCGGTTAAGCGTCAGCAGCAAGGCCACGGCAAACTCAGCGACAGAATAGGGAGAATAAGCCGGAACCCGCACTACCGTGATCCCCAACTCTGCGGCACGTTTCAGGTCTACATTATTAAAGCCAGCGCAGCGTAGAGCTATTAGCTTTGTGCCGTTTGCTGCCAAAATATCGAGGGTTTTGGCATCGGCAGTGTCGTTGACAAAGAGGCAAACGGCTGGAAAACCAGAGGTGAGAGAAGCTGTATTAGAACTGAGTAAAGGCTCTAGATACACTAGCTCATGCCCATAGGCGGCGTTAGCGGCATCTAGAAAATGGCGATCGTAAGGCTTGGTGCTAAAGACAGCAACTTTCATAATTCACTCCTGTGCAAGAGATGTCTTGAGCTTATAAAACTTGTAGGGTGGGCAATGCCCACCCTACAATCCGCTAGGACACGCTGGGGCTATCTAGTACGGCCACTTCCAGTTAGCCACTTCAGGCTGATCTAGCCCATGCTCGTAAGCATAGTTGCGGCAAGTAATTTGCAAGTTCTTGAACTTCTCTTTGGCATGAGCGCCCGCCACCTTGAGGTGCGGAATTCGATCGATCGCATCCATCGCCAGACTAAAGCGATCGATATTATTGTTGATGGCCAGCTCTAGCGGCGTGTTGATGTTGCCTTTCTCCTTGTAGCCCCGCACATGCATGTTGTCATGGTTAGTACGACGGTAGGCCAGTCGATGAATCAGCCAGGGGTAGCCGTGGAAGTTAAAGATGACAGGTTTATCGATCGTGAACAAACTGTCAAAGTCTTTATGCGACAACCCATGCGGATGCTCGGTATCGGGCTGAAGCTTAAACAGATCCACCACGTTGATAAAGCGAATCTTAATGTCAGGAAACTCTTCCCGCAGCAGTGCCGTTGCTGCCAGCGCCTCTTGAGTGGGGATGTCGCCTGCCGTTGCAAACACCACATCTGGTTCTACCCCTTGATCGGTACTGGCCCAATCCCAGATGCCGATTCCCTTGGTACAGTGAATGATCGCTTCATCCATGCTGAGGAACTGCATGTGCATCTGCTTGTCGCAGACAATGACGTTGACGTAGTTTTTGCTGCGCAAGCAGTGATCAGAGATCGACAACAAAGAGTTGACATCAGGAGGCATGTAGATCCGCGTCACATCAGGACTCTTGTTCACCACAATGTCTAAAAAGCCCGGATCTTGGTGGGTAAACCCGTTGTGATCTTGCCGCCACACCGTTGAGGTAATCAACAGATTCAGCGAAGCAACATCGGCTCTCCAGGGAATATGATTGCAAATCTCTAGCCATTTGCAATGCTGGTTGATCATCGAGTCGATCACATGCACAAACGACTCATAGGTCGAGAAGAACCCATGCCGACCCGTCAGCAAGTAGCCTTCTAACCAGCCTTCCAGCGTATGCTCACTCAGCATCTCCATGACGCGACCATCTACCGACAGTTCGCCACCATCTTCGTCCTCAGGCAGATATTCTGCAATCCAGAACTTCTTGCTGACTTCGTAAATGGCGCTGAGCTTATTGGAAGTGTTTTCGTCAGGGCCAAACACCCGGAAGTTAGTCATGTTGTTACGCATGACATCCCGTAGAAACACGCCTAGCGGCTTAGTGTTCTCGGCATCCATCGTGCCCGGTTTATCTACCGCAATACCGTAATTTCGGAAGTCTGGCATCAACAGATCTTTCCGCAGCAAACCGCCATTGGCGTGAGGGTTAGCACTCATGCGGCGAGTGCCCGTCGGCAAGATGTCTTTAATTTCGGGCAGCAGCTTACCCGTGTCATCAAATAGCTCTTCTGGCTTGTAGCTACGCAGCCAGGATTCTAGCAAATGAAAGTGCCCTTCGTTTTTGGCAATGTCGGCCATAGGCACCTGATGCGATCGCCAAAACCCTTCCACCTTATGTCCATCAATATCAGATGGGCCTGTCCAACCTTTAGGAGTCCGGAAGACAATCATCGGCCAACGGGGACGAGTGGCAATGCCTGTGCTGCGCGCCTCATGCTGGATCTGTTTGATCTCAGCCACGCAGTGATCCAAGGTCGCTGCCAGCGCTTGGTGCATCGTTTCTGGATCAGAGCCTTCTACAAAATAGGGCTTGTAGCCATAGCCAATAAACAGCGCCTCTAGCTCTTCATGGCTGATGCGAGACAGCAGCGAGGGATTGTTGATCTTGTAACCGTTCAGATGCAGGATAGGCAGCACTGCGCCATCCCGAATCGGGTTAATAAACTTATTGGAGTGCCAAGAGGTCGCCAAAGGCCCTGTCTCAGATTCACCGTCGCCCGGCATCGCCACCACAATTAGGTCAGGATTATCGTAGGCAGCGCCATAGGCATGAGAAATGCTGTAGCCTAGCTCACCGCCTTCGTGAATAGAGCCAGGGGTTTCGGGGGTACAGTGGCTACCAATACCGCCAGGGAAGGAGAACTGCTTGAAGAATTTCTTCATGCCCTCCGCATCTTCGCTCTTGTCGGGATAGATCTCAGAGTAGGAGCCTTCCAGATAGCAAGGAGCCAAAACGCCGGGTGCGCCATGACCTGGCCCAGCCATAAAGATCATGTTGAGATCTTGCTTTTTAATGACTCGATTCAGATGTGTCCAGACAAAGCTCATGCCAGGGCTAGAACCCCAGTGACCCAGCAGGCGATGTTTAACATGCTCCAACTTCAGAGGTTCGGTTAGCAATGGGTTATCCCGCAGGTAAATCATGCCGACCGCCAAATAGTTGCAGGCGCGCCAGAAAGCATGCATCTTGCGGAGTTCTTCAGCACTCAGAGGAGAACCTTCAACCGTTGATCTGGCAGTACCAAACGCACTAATAGATGGGGTAATAGTTAGTTTTCCGGGAGTTGCAACCATAATTTCCTAACGCCTACGCGGGTTTTCTGATTCACTCGTCGCTTCACATATCGCTTCGCCTCACAGGGAGAAAGCCTTCTTTGCCCAGAGCAGGGATCGATAGTGAAGTCCCTACCCTAACCTGAATTGTTAAATCTATTGCCGATCGGCAATAGATCAACATTGCTGGAATCTTGGGCACTACAAGAATACGGGAGAAAATTTTGTCAAGGTGTAGTAAGCAAGACAGCCAGAAAGTAACATTGAGCCAAATTCAGGTAATGTTCGGAAAAAACAGGCAAAAAGCTGAAAAAAAGACGTAATTTAGCCCTAATGTGATCGCCTTCTCTCAATACGCAGAAATTTGTCTTTTTTTATACTCAGATTAACTCAGTATAGATAGGCTAGAAGTATAGATAGGCCAGGATAGGGTAAATCCCTTCAGCTCAGTTTCAGCATCCATCTTCTCTATGACAAGCCTGTCGCCAATTCGTAACGAAAATTCTCTCAAATTCACTTCATTTCCCGTGGCTAATGAGCAGCGGCAACAGCAACAGTCGCATCAATGCATCATGCACTCCTTCAGATTGAGGGAAGCAGAGCCAGATTGAGAGAAGCAGAGCGTTTCACGAGCCAGCCGCTAATTTTTCGCTTAATCTTTTAATTCTGCAATTGCAACCAACCATAAGATGCTGCCGAACCCTACTTAATCAGGGTTTGACAATGGGTAGGATGGGCGCGTATACCACCAAGCCCAGGCAATAAGAACAGCTTGAAAGGGTAGCCTGCCCCAAAGCAGCCAGGGTGAATCGGGTATGCCATCTAGGTGAATGCGATTGACCGCCATGTTAATGTTGGCAGGAAAAACGGCAATAAATAAAGCAATCAATCCCCAGGCGGCCGCTTGATTCACCCACGGAATTAGCAGTCCTACGCCACCTAAAATTTCAAATACGCCGCTGATATAAACTAGCGCCAGTGGAGCAGGCAAAAAAGACGGCACAATTTTTACAAATGGCTCAGGCGTGACCCAATGCAGAACCCCTGCCGTCACAATAAAAATGGCTAACACAACCCTGAGAGTAGCTTTAAGCATGTTCACGAGCAATCCGAGTATTTTTCAGGCTCATATTATATGGATTTGCATTACTGCGGCATCTGACTCCAGCAGGACTTATGATTTTTGCCTGTTGAAAGATGAAGATACGCATCGTAGTGGTACAAGACATCCAGTAAAGGAACTTTTCACGGAGTCCTAGATTCATCTAGATCTGTGATCAGATCAGCGTAATTCTACCGTTCAGGCAAACATGTCCTTACCCAACACCCCGTTTTATTCACAGCCATCAGGAACTCATTCTGCCAATCCCGAACTTACGGACGATAACATTCTGGTTGCTGTTGCAAGTCAATTTAGCAAACTCTTGCAGGCGCACAAACTCTCGATGGCTCAAACCGATATCGCCCCTGAGGATGTGGCACGGGTTGATACCGTTAAACAAGCTGCGATCGCCAAAATCATCCTGTTGCTGACGGCATACTACAGAACCCAAGGCTGGAACCCGCAAGACATCAAGACTTCAGTTTTAAACATGCTGGATCAGCCGCAAAGCTGACTTAGGCTCCCTGCTCACGGTTGCTCAGCGATCGCCCCATATCTGGCTGCAAATCACGATTGGGTTGAGAACTCTATAGTTTTGGTGGGTTTTGGTGCGGAATGAGTGCGCCGCACCAAAGCTATGAATTAGTGAGAAATGAGCGCGCCATAGACGTAGCAGATCTAAATACTCACAAAATCAGCCGATGTAATTTGACCCACAGAAATAGACTGCAACAGCGCTAGCTGATCGCTACCTGCTCGAATCAACGTATTTCGCCCGGAAGCTGTGATAGTTAGATCGCTAAAGCGTAACCCACCTGCCAACGCCAGCCGATCGCTGCCGTTTTGAAAATCTACGATCGTATCGCGTCCTTCTCGTCGCCGCAGGACAAAGCGATCGCTGCCGCCGCCGCCGCTCAGAATATCGCTGCCGCTACCCCCATCAAGCCGATCGCGACCAAGACCCCCCGCTAGCGAATCTCTGTCGTTGCCGCCAAAAAGCTGGTCGCTGCCACCGCCACCCACCAGAGTATCTCTGCCGCTGCTGCCTGTGAGCGTGTCATTGCCGCTGCCACCTTCTAAGCGATCGTTGCCGCGATCGCCATTGAGTCGGTCATTGCCCGCATCTCCAAAGAGGCTATCGTCACCCTCGCCGCCAGAAAGCGTATCGTTCCCCGCGCCTCCTGCGAAGCGATCGCTTACGGCGGTACCTACTAGCCGATCGGCTCCTGAGGTACCGAAATTTTCTAGCTCGGAGCTGAGCAAACGTTGGGCAAAAATGCCGTTGCCGCTGCCATCTTTAGCGGCATCGACCCAGGCAATCACTGGATTACCGCTGGCATCTAGCGCAATTGCAGGTCTACTATCCCCTGCTGTCGTAGGATTACTCAGCTGGAAATCATTGCCTTTTGGCGTGCCATCTGCCCGAAACGCTCTGGCGTAGATTGCTCCACCAAAGACATTCCAGCTGATGACAAAATCTCCATTGGGTGCCACAGCAAGGTCGGGCTGCTGTTCAAAATTGCGACCGACCTGCTGAATGCCTAATTCAGCCCCTAGAGGATTGCCGCTGCTGTCAAACCGCTGGGCACGAATACCTGAGTCAAAGTCTTCCCAGGTAATCACAAAGTTTCCTGCTGCATCCACGCCTACCGCAGAATAAGTTTGCGAGTTGGTGACTTTAGTATTGACAAGAAATTGTCCCCCTTGCGCTATGCCATCACTGTTGTATCGTTGAGCAACAATATCATTGCTGCCCGATTCTGGTCTGTTTTCTGTCCAAGTGACGATCAGATTGCCAACTGTATCGATCGCCACATCGGGGTCATTAGCATCGGCAGAAAGATTGACTTTGAAGGCATCGCCTTGCGGCACGCCATTCTCGGCAAAGCGTCGCGCAAAGACGCCCAAATTAGCGCCTGTGGGCGAGAGAAACTGATCCCAAGCAATGACAAAATCGCCGCTAGCATTCATGGCGATCGTCGGTTTTTGTCCTAGCTGTTGTTCGGGCGAACTCGAACCAATGGGAAAAATGGTTGTGTCTCGACTGGCTAAAAACTCTTCTCCTAAAGGACTACCGTTGCTGTCAAAGCGACGGGCATAAATGCCGTTTTCATTGGTTGTATTTCCGGCTGGGCTGCCAATGATAAAGGGTCGCCCAGTATCTACCCAAGCCACCACAAAATTTCCGGCAGCATCTACCGCTACCGTCGGATCGGTTTGACTGCCGTTTGCAAAGCTATTAGCCCGAAATTCACTCAAAACATTGCCATTGCTGTCATAGCGTTTGGCATAGATATTCTTGTCGGAGCCAACATCACCCTCCTGTCCGGCACTTTGCCAAACCACAATGAAATTTCCGGCGGCATCACGGGCGACAGCGACTCCATCCTGAGCATTGGGCGTAAAGCTATTTACAGGAAATTCAGCCATGATTTATTTTCTCCCGAACAAGAATAAATGAGCGTAAAACATAATGAGCGGGTTTATTTTGGGTTTGCTAAAGATGCTTTTCAAACACCCAATGCGGGCGATTGCCGAGCTAAATAAAAATGCAAGCTTATTGAATCTACTGATGCAGAACCATACGTAAGGTTGGTTAGAAACTCAGGATTGAATTCAGTCTGTCCTTGCAAAGAAATATTGCTTGAATGCCGATCGCCCAAACTGCTCTGTTTGTGTGTAGGGTGCAGTCAAATAATTTATGCAGGTTCAGTAGGTCGCAAAATTTTTGATTCCAGCTTTTAGGGTTTCGTAGCACTTTCTGTGCAGCCACCCAACCTTAAAATTTCGGCGTTTCTTATCGATGAAATTTATTCATAGCTATAGACAGCAGGGTCAGAAGCGTTTTGGGTGGCGTGCAGAGCGCGCCTCTCACGTCATAGCCAGATTAAGCAAAGCAAAAATTTCAATCAGGCAATGGGTTGCCGTAGCTCACAGAGCTGCTTGGCGATAGGTCTTCCAGGCCGCCAAAGCCGCCGGATTGTCAGCCTGCTTCCATTGCAAAAGCACCACTCCATCTGCAAAGCCCACGACCCCATAGCGACGGGTTTGGAACTGATCGACAGCAGCGATCGCCTCCTTCAAACTTTTCCGATAGTCTTCAAAAGCAGGCTGGTACTGCTGAAGATACCAGAGATCGGCGATCGCATATTCTACCCGCTGAGTTTTTTGGCGATCGTTTTGCAATCGCTGCATCGGAAACCGTAGCACCTCCCGCCGATTGGAAACATGCGCCACGATATGGTCAGTAGCGGTAACGCTGGCCTCAGCTGGAATTTGAGTCAGGAGCGATCGAATGGCCTGACTATGCTGCCACTGGCGCGGAGGCGACACATACACCCAAGGCTGAAACGAGTCAGGAATGGCAAAAGACAGAACGCGATTGGGGTTTGAAGTCAGGGTGAAAAACAGCGACAGAATGATGCAGCCGATCCAAATCCGACGCCAGCGATGCTGAAACAATTGAGGATGTGCTTGCCACCAGAGAATTGCCCCATAAAACAATCCTGGGACTAGCGTCATGGCGTAGCGCAAGTGGAGCGACAGCGCCGTAATATCTTCCCGCTGAATCAAGACTTTGAGCATGGGGAAACCCGCCAAGAGCCAAGCGCTGGGTGAAATCACCGGAATAAATGCCAACGGCACCCACTGACCCAGCAGATAGCGCAAGGTGCGATCGAACGGTACCACCACCTCTACGATCAGCCGCCCTGGATTGCTGAGAATACCTCTAATGACATCTAGCGTGCTGGCCTGATTGCTGTCTACAAACTGCCCAAACTGCTCAATCATGAAGCGCTTTGAGACATCTTGGGAAAACAGCGGCATGACCCAATTGGTCACTGCTAGCATATAGCCCAAACTCAAGACACAAAAACCTATACCGATACGAGGGGCGCGACGGCTGACCGCCAGAAAAAAGCCCATACCAAACAGCACAACACCGCTGTCTTCCCGAACCAGCAGGGTCAGAACGGTCAGCAGACCTAACCATCCCCAGTTGCGTTTCTCTAACGCCAGCAGCAGCCCAAAGATGTAGAGCGGCATCTGACAAATATCGTGAAAGTTAGCCAGGGTGGGACTGATGACGGCGATCGCCCCATAGTAGCTGAGGGCAATCATAGCCGACAGATCGGCTCGGAGAAACTGGCGCGCCAACGCATACAGCACCAGCCCTGCTACCGTTACTAGCGTGACTTGCAGTATAGAAAGGCCGGCTGGCGAAGGAAATAGCGCATACCAGGGTAGCCAAAGCAGCAGCGCTGGCGTAAAGTGCTGCCCTAAACGACGATAGGCAACGTCAGGCAGTTCGCCCTGCATGACGCTACTCGATTCGGTAGATGAGAGCGAGCTTTCAAACCAACGACCTTGCAGATTGTTCCAAAAAACCTGATTAAAGATGCCTTGGTCAAACGATACGTAGGTCGGGTAGAAGTTGAAATAGCGCTGAAGCACTAGCACCCCACAAATCACCCAAAACACGATCGCTGCCCCCAGCACAAGCCGCAGTTGCGGATTAGCTTGCAGTTGCTTCTGCCCCATCATGGCGCTAATTAACGGGATAGCCCGCAGAGACGATCGCCTGTTTCACTGTTTCATTGGCAGCGATCGTTTTCACATTGACTAATTTTGTAGCGGGATCGGCCTGAATGATGGCAGACGGGTCGATGCCTTTAACGGCTTTCGAGATCTTCTCTGCACAAACAGAGCAATTCATGCTGGGAACCGTGAGCTGAAGCGTTGCCATAGTCAAAGGTAGAGTTCAGATTAATCTAGGTCAAGTTGCCTAAGAATCGATCGCCAAGAGGCTGCGTATTGATAGGATACATCTCAGACTCACTCCTATGCCTACGTTCTCTAGAAAATTGACGACCCGATGGATCTCCAGCTGATTCAGCTTTTTGTGAACGGCATTGCAGTCGGCAGCATTATTGCCCTAGCGGCGGTCGGTCTGACGCTTACCTATGGCATTCTGAGGCTGGCAAACTTTGCCCACGGCGATTTTATGACCCTAGGAGCCTACTTTACGCTGGTCATCAGCGCCTTGCTCGGAAATATAGGGCTAGAGAGCATCTGGTTGGCGATCGCCCTGGGTGCTTTGCTCACCATCGGCGTGGCCTTGCTGACCGAAAAGCTGCTGTGGTCGCCCATGCGCGATCGTCGGGCCAGCTCTACCACCCTCATCATCATCTCTATCGGCCTAGCGCTGTTTATCCGCAATGGCATTATTTTGCTTTGGGGCGGAGCCAACCAAAAATATGATTTGCCGATCGTCAGCGCGATCGATCTTTGGGGCGTCAAAATAGCTCAGAACCGCTTAATTGTTGTAGCGCTAGCGGTGCTGGTCATTTTGGGGCTGCACTATGTCCTGCAAAACACAAAAATTGGTAAAGCGATGCGCGCCGTTGCAGACAATGTGGACTTGGCCAGAGTTTCAGGTATTGATGTCGAACGAGTGGTGATTTGGACTTGGATCATTGCTGCTGGGCTAACGGCGATCGGGGGCGGCATGTTGGGACTAGTCACGGCAGTTCGCCCCAGCATGGGCTGGTTTTTGATCTTGCCGATGTTTGCCTCGGTGATTTTGGGCGGCATTGGCAATCCCTATGGGGCGATCGCCGGAGCGTTTGTCATTGGCATTGTCCAAGAAGTTTCTACCTACTGGATTTCACCCGAATATAAGTTAGGCATTGCCCTAGCCATGATGGTCGTAGTGTTGTTAATTCGTCCCCAGGGAATTTTTCGAGGCACCTTCTAAAATTTGGGGCACGCGCTCTAGTTCTTTGAATCAATAGAGAGAAATAAAGATAGGGGCGCAGCATTCAAGCTAAGCACAAGCTTTTCAGTGAGTGAAAAAGCTAGCTTGCCAAGTGTCGCGCCCCCACAGGGTTTGGGATATTTAAAAATATCTTTTGAAAATTGCCCTATTTAAGGATGCCGAAATAGAAGGCTGCAACCACAAAATTGATAGCCAGAAGCACGATCGCCCAACCGGCGCGGAAGGTGTAGGTAGGCTTAGGGGATGGCTTGGAGGTCATAGACTTTTTTCTCCTCTGAGTAAAGATAAATAGCTGAAAGCTTCAAAGAGTATTATCGAGCAAGCGGGAACCTAAAAATCTTTTGAAGCATCAAAACTTAGTAAGCTCTGCTCTCCATCACATCATTTAGCTATCCATTTCAACACCCCTCTAAAGAGAGAAAAAGCCTCAACCTTTACCCCTGCTCGCCTGCGTGGTAAGAACTTCGTACCAACGGAGCTGAACGCACATGAGAAAATCCCATCTCACGGGCAGCCCTTCCCAGGTCATCAAATTCTTCAGGCGTCCAATATTTCTGTACGGGTAGGTGCTCCAGCGAAGGACGCATATACTGTCCTAGCGTTAGGCGATCGCATCCCACCTGGCGCAAATCTCTCAAGGTTTCTAAGATTTCTGCCTCTGTTTCCCCATGCCCCAGCATCAACCCCGACTTGGTGGCGACCGTCGGATCGAGGTCTTTCACCTTTTGAAGCACCTGGAGCGATCGCTCATACTTTGCCCCGCGCCGCACCGGATTTTGCAGCCGCCGCACAGTCTCCACATTGTGGTTGTAGCAGGCTGGAGCTGCCTTCACCACCGTTGCAATCCTCTGGCTCTGGCTCTCTGCCCCTCCCAAACCGCCCCAGAAATCTGGGGTTAGCACTTCAATTTGAGTATGAGGATTAGCTTGCCGAATTGCGGTCATCACCGTCACAAACCAGCCTGCCCCCTGATCGGGCAAATCATCTCGTGCAACCGAAGTCAACACCACATATCGCAGCCCCAGCAAGTTAACAGCCTCTGCCACTTTTTGGGGTTCTTGAGGGTCAAGCGGCATCGGGGCATGGCCTTTATCAACTTGGCAAAAAGCGCAGCTTCGAGTGCAGACAGGCCCCATCAGCAAAAAGGTGGCGGTTTTCTGAGCGTAGCATTCTCCCCGATTGGGGCATCGTCCCTCTTCGCAGATCGTGTGAATCTGGCGCTGTTTAATGATTTGCTGAACGGTTGAAATGTCACTGGCTTTGCCGATTGGCCGACGAAGCCAGGTTGGTAAATGGGCGAGAGGAGATGCTTGCAGGTGGTGAACTGGGGTCGGTTCAGACATAAATTCAGAAATGAGATGGGAAGAGAGATAGGATTAAGCTTGAGAGAGAGAATAAATTTTTCATCTTCTCTAGCGCTTCTACTATTTTTTGCAGAGAGCGATAGGATGGTGGGCAGTTCAGGGAATAGTTAAGAATATGCAAATCAAGGTAGCATTCAAATTAGCTATCATCAGTTAGGCTTGTTCAGCCTTTCGCTGTTCTCAGTTTTCATCTATCACCTCCACAGGAGTTCGTCGTGGCAAGTCACAAAATCCTGGTTATTGACGACAGCAGAGTCATCCGCAACATGGTAAGGGACATGCTGCCCAAAGGTAATTTCCAGGTCCTAGAAGCCAAAGATGGTGTCGAAGGACTTGACTGCATTCGGCAAGAGCGTCCTAATCTGATCATGCTAGATTTTTTGCTGCCTCGCATGAGCGGCTGGGAAGTCTTTCAGCAAATTCAGACTCAGACCGAGCTACAGTCAATTCCGCTGGTGCTAATGTCTGGACGGCGTGAGGAAGTCACTGAGAAGATCTCCGAACCGTTTGAGTATTTTGAGTTCATTGAGAAGCCTTTTGAGCAAAAAGAGCTTATTGAGGCGATTAAGGCAGCGATGACGAAAGCCCGCCTGCCTCGTCAGCGTCCTGTTGCAGCAGTGCAGGCTCCGGTAGCCAGTGCAAATTCGAGCGCAGAGCTAGTAGCCCTGAAACAAAAGGTCGAGACGATGCAAGGGGAAATTGATCTGCTGAAGAAGCAAATGGCGCAGCTTTTGACCTTCATTCGACAAAAGTTAAAGTAGACAAGCCTTTCGGCTGGGGTGGCCTGTCAAAAGGTATACCCCTACCAACCCCAGCTTCCGGCTATGCCTTTGAAAGGGCCAACAATGTCGCTCGTGATCCAACCGCCGTAAAAGTCACCCGGTTGAGAAGCTACCTGCTCACCATCCACATAGCAAGCCTCCATGCGACTGGCATAGAAGGCCACATAGTCTTTAATAGCCGCAAAAGCTGGTGTGGGATTGGTATAAAACCAGGCCACATTTTCGGCAGTGCGATCGCCTACCTGTACGGTGTAATAGCTTGCCTGACCCTTCCATTCACAAAAGCTGGTACGAGCCGTTTGGACGAGATACTCTTGTTGAATATCCTCCAACGGAATGTAGTAGGTAGGTGGATGACTAGTTTCTAGTACCCGCTTGGCGCGATGGGTGTCTGCCAACATCACGCCGTTGAACCGGACCTGAATGTGCTTTGTAGAGTCCTCTAGCCGAGGTGGACGGGGGTAATCCCACACGGATTCCTGACCTGGCTGAGGAATGATGCGATCGCTACTCATACTTTAATAATTTGTGGTTTCTCGTTTGCGGTTTCTATTCAGCCTTATCTTCTATCTTCGATGATCGCGCAGCAAAGATGGAGAGGGCTGGTTTGAAAGGTGCGCTTCCTGCAAAACGTTAATTTTCTGGTTTAGCTCTCTTGTACGGCGAGACAGCAGCCGAATAATGTTTACAGCAATGCCCGGAGTTTCCTCAATGGCTTCATAAAGCTGCTGCTGGGTCAACATAAGGCAGTCGCAGGGTTCTAGAGCCGTCACAGAAGCCGAACGCGGCTCGGCATCGAACACGGCCATCTCCCCAAAGCAGGTGCCCGCCTTGAGCACGGCCAGTTCTCGATCGCCAATATGCACCCGCACCGTACCAGAGACTAAGATATAGAGCGATCGCCCCACTTCGCCCTGCGTAAAAATGGTGTGCTTAGCCGGAAACGACAAGTCTTCCATGATGGAGGCAAGCCGCATCAAAAAGTCGTAGCGTAATTCTTGAAAAATGGGAACTTTGCGGACAAAGAGGAGGCGATCGATACTGCTGGGCATGTAAGGAGGATGCGTTTTTGGATTCTATTTGAATTGATCCGATGCCTGTTGGTTTCTGCCGAACGCTGGGCATGAGAGGGCTGGGCATGGAGTTTAAGGCTTTAATGCCAAATAGCTTAAGCCAAAGCCGATCGTTGCAATGAGCTACCTAGACCCAATTCTGCCATCATTTCCTTAACTTGGGCTGCCACTAGCGGGTCGGGATCATCTTTGAGCAGGGGCAATAGATTTTGCAGCGTTGCCGGAGAAACCACCCGTAGGTAGGCCAGCACTGCTTCTCGGACAAATCCAGTCGGGTCGCGCAGACAGACCAAGATCTGCTCTGGGGAGAGGCTCCAGCGCGATCGCCGTGCTAAATGGAAGCAGCAGGCCAGTGCCCAATCAGATAAGAAATGGCGCAGTTCTACCAAATAGCGGAGACGTTCGTTAGGCGGCATCGACTTGTAGGGCAGAAACTCTGCCAGACTTTGCAATTTCTCTGAGTCCGCTTGGCGATCGAGAATGTTGAGTAAAGCCTGCTTATTGGGAATATCCAGCGTATTATCCAAAATTTCTAGCCCTCTGGCAACGCTCTCCCGTGAGTCAGACAGCAGATTAAATGCCGCTGCCTGAATTTTGTTGGAGTCATAAAGAAGGCGCATTAACAGAAAAAGTCGCTCCACACCATCGGTTTCGGCATCGCGCAAGGCACGCCGCAATAGCTCTGCTTCTTCTCCTGTGACTAGCTCAGGATCAAGATCGAGCAAGCTGGCATAAATATGGGCAAGAAACTGTAGCTCTTGATTAATCAGTGTTTCAATGCCGCTGCGCCCCAAGGTATCCAGGACGGCCTCAACCCCAACATCTTGGGGCAACCGGAGCAGAGTGCGCAAAAGAATATAGCGATTCCAGCCCCAAGAGGTCATCAGTCGCGTTACTAAAATCTCTAGAGCCTGGGGTGTACCAATTTGACCGATCGTCATCCAGGCATGGCTACGTACCACTTCGGGTTTGTAAACATCTTCTGCCAGATTGAGCAGCAGCGGCACCACTTCGCCCTCTAGACGGACTAAGGCATGTTTAGCGGCTTCTCGCGTCGATTTGTAGTGCAGACCGCGCAGTAGAGCCGGATAGTATTCTTCTGAGTGGGTAGCCGCGATCGCCTCCAGCATGGCACACCTCACCCGCAGCGATTCATCTTGCAGCAAAGGTTCAATATAAAGCCGTAAAGATTGCATATAGTCGGCCTCACCCAAAGCCCGACAGCCCATCATCCGCTCTTGCTCTTGCTTGTGGGTCAACATCCGGCGTAATGTGTCTGTGGCTTCTGCTTTTTGCTGAGAATCGCCCTGACGCAGCATCAACGAAGCCACTGTACCACGCACTACAGGATTGATAGAGGGTTTGAGGTAAGGTCGCAGATAGCTTGTGTTGGGATTGGGATCAGTTAGCCAAACATAGCGCAACGCCAGCGCTAAAACCTCAGGAGGCAAGGGTTGCTGAATCAGCGATCGCACCTGATCTAGATACGCAAGATTCGGAGATTTCAACATCACTTCTAAGCTCTGGTGTTGCCGAGCCGCTGAGAGTTTGGGCAACAGAGGAGCCAGCATGTCGGCAGCATTCTTGGGATCGGTCTGGGTCAGCAATTCAATATAGGATTTTTTTTCTTCTTCAGAAGCACTAGGACGATTGAGCACTTCGGCTACACTACGCCGCAGCCCCGGCAGATCGACATCGGAAACGACGCTGAGCTGTCCTCGTTCGGCACTCAAAACCAGCACATCAATGTACTTACGTTGCAGTAGCAAAACGGTAAGTAGCCAAAACAGGGCAAAGGCAACGGTATAGATTAGGAAGGTTAAGCTTTGAATATGCTGTGAGATGGCAGGTGCAGGGCCTAAAGCTCGCTGTAGCAGCTCGATCGTCACCAACATGCCTACCCCGGTTAATCCGGCTGAGAGTGGCTCTGCGATGCCTCTGATGACAGACTGGGCACGGCTGCGTAAGGAACTTGGAATGGGCTGAAATAATACTGGGCTAATGCTGGCAACCAACGTATAGCGCAGTAATTCATCCATAAACTTTAAGATCAGCACGCCGATAAACAAGCTAATGGCACCAGTCAAAGTAAACAGGCTCAAAGCTGCAATCAACACAGGTGAAGCCATAATGACAAATACTCCCTTCCAGGCAATGATGCGTCCTGAAAGAAACCATTGCATGGCTAGCTCAAATGAACCGAGAATAGCGCTGAAAAGAGCGAGGAAGTCTGCGATTTGCTCGACGCTGGCATCTGGGCGCTGCTGAAGCTGACTGAGATACTGAAAATCCAGCAGCAGCGCCAATATTTGCAGCATGACGAAAAAAGCAAATACAAGCCCAAAATACTGCCTTAGCGGTCCTCTAAGGCGGCGAGTGGCAAAGTCAGAGGCTTTGTCTTGGGAGCGTCTTCGAGAGGAGTCAGGAAAGAATTGGCGATATTTTTGCGTTAGATAATATAAGATTCCTGCGCCAGCAAACAGCATCAGACAGGCAAGCAGAATGACGTTCGGCAGACCCAGCCATGACCGCAGTAGGGGCAGGGACAAGCCACTCACCACATCGGCAGCCAAAATGCCGCTGCTGATCAGAGGATAGGTGCGTCGAATCTCTCGGATGGTAAATAGCTGGTTGGCAGTAATGGAAGTATTCAGTTCGTTGATGACATAGATGGCTTCGAGCCACAGCCGCATTAGAAAAACCGTGTAGCCACCTAGCAAGGCTGGATTTAGCCCTAACCGCACAAGCAGCAGCGGGGCAGCAATCAATGCAGCCGTCAGCACCAGCACACGATGCAGGGGCAGTATCCGCTGCATCCAAGAATAAATAAACCCTAACCCTGTCCCGATCGCTGCACTAGCAATATAGATCCAGGGCAATGATTCTGCGCCATATTCTCCAAGGAACAGAGCAGCAATACTGACCTCTAGCCAGAGAATGCCGACCGAACTCAGCGTATAGAAAGCAAACATTAAGAATGTGCGCTCGCTTTCTTCAGGACGGAGGTTGAGCCAGCGTAGCCAGCCGCGTCCATTCACCTGTCGGGTATTTCTATCTCGAATGACGGTTGCTGTAATGGGTACTTCGCTCGTTTGTCTCATGCAGCACTATTGCTCTGATTGCCCTGATGGTTGAGGTGATGTTCTTCGATCGATCGCTTATTTTGCAGTCGGGTTGCGCAGTGCCCTGGGTCAAAAACAAGCCATAGATTTGAAATACGGCTAATTTAATCCGGCTATGAAATTTATTTTGAGAGGTGTGCTTTTGAGAGGTGTGCTCCAAGCCCCTGTCAAAATAAATTTCTCTAGATAAAATCAGCAACGCCTGAAATACCAGTGGCAAGAACCACGGAATAGGTCTGACGATAGCCGTATCGTCGATCGCTATCATCTAAGCATGGTCTGAGAGTTCTGGCACTATTTGATCGCTACATTTTCGTGGATTGCTGGCTATAGCTATGAATTTTTTCGGAAAATGCAGATTGCGTTTCTCCCCCAAATTTATAGCCGACCTCAGCCCATAGTGAAGCGTCCTATTTT
Source organism: Oscillatoriophycideae cyanobacterium NC_groundwater_1537_Pr4_S-0.65um_50_18 (assembly GCA_016208305.1). Classification (GTDB taxonomy): domain Bacteria; phylum Cyanobacteriota; class Cyanobacteriia; order Elainellales; family Elainellaceae; genus Drouetiella. Next base: position 867,830 of record JACQYI010000009.1, read on the forward strand.
TGCACTGCATCGCTTCTATAAATGGCAAAGCCTTCTCAATCTTCCAAAAGCGAGTTGTTGGGGATTGACTGCCAGGATTTCCTAACGGGATTTCCTAATATGCGAGGCACATCACAAAATCACATTTAATTAGACCTACAGAAGTTGCCAGAAGTAAACCCAGAATGCCCAGTTTCACTCTTCCAGGCATCGACCCTCAGTAAAGCTTTACACTCATTTTCGACTCAAATTAATGTCTCTGTTCTGCCACTTGTAGATAGCTATAGATAGATAGCTATAAAAAGCAAAGAGACGCTCTAAAGAGCGCCTCTACATAATAAAGTCACAGGAGCGAGAAGCCTAAGCAGTCGCCATGACTGAAAAAATTGTCTGAAACCATTGCCTCTCAGGCTTATGGCTGAAAAGCGAGTTTACCGACAAGCAGCTTAGGGTGAACTCGCTTTCCAGCAATCCTAAAACAGGTTTTCTCAAACGCCAGAGCGATCGCTCCACTGGACTTTACACTTTCTTGGGGGAAAGCATCATCATCATGTTGCGGCCTTCGCGCTTAGGCGCTTGCTGCAACTCGGCTACTTCCTGCAAATCAGTTGCCATCCGCTTCAGCAGCTCTTCAGCAAGATCGCTATGCTGAATTTCCCGACCCCGAAACATGATCGTAGCTTTTACCTTATCTCCAGCCTTGAGAAACCGCTCGGCCTGATCGACGCGAACCTGGTAGTCATGAGCCTCGATCTTGTAACGCATCTTGACTTCTTTTACATCAGAAGTATGCTGCTTTTTGCGCGCTTCTCGAGCCTTTTTCTCTTGTTCAAACTTGAACTTGCCGTAGTCCATGATCCGACAAACGGGTGGGTCTGCCTTGTCGCTGACCAGCACTAAGTCTAGTTCTTTCTCTTCCGCCATCCTCTGGGCTTCCCGAGGAGTCAGAATTCCTAATTGGCTGCCGTCTGTATCAATTACCCGAATTTTCGGAAAGCGTATCCGCTCATTGATAGCTGGTAAGTCGCGATTTGGTTTGATCAGGGTGTTGTTGTTCAAGGTTCCTTTGTCGAGAGTGAGGTTAAGGTCAATGGTCAGTTCCATCAGGTAGCTGATGGAAGCATAACTTGGAAGATTGCGATCGCAGCTCAGAAGAACTAAGCCGCAATTAGGCTACAAAAAGTCTACTGGAAATAAACTAAATCAAAGCTAGGGCTAAATATCTCCTAACTCTATGGTAAGTCTCACTTGTGAAAGTGGAACTATTTCGTTACATGGTGATATCTTAACGACCCTCCCCCTGACTCTGTCTAGGGCAAATATAAGGATTTTTTAGATTTTTTGTAGATAGGCGATCGTTTCTATCTCCTGTGAGAGCCGTCTTTCAAGCTAAAAGGCAAGCTAGCCTGCTTGATTCTGTAGAGCTATGTTAACCGAGCGCATAAATGAGAAAACAATTGGATCGGTGGGGCAGCCTAGCAGATCTCTTTCTGAAGGCTGAATGTCCTCTCTGTCAACGTCCTGCCGCAGATATTTGCCCCGCCTGCCTCAAGCAGCTACAGCAATGTCGCTTGCCTCAGCCTAGTAAATTTTGGCATCCTCCCTTACCTGTATTGGCTTGGGGAAGCTATGGCGGCGCGCTGAAGCGGTCGTTGGCAGCACTGAAATATAACAATCAGCCTCGGATAGGGCGTTTGCTAGGGCATCATCTGGCCGAAGCTTGGCTAGACTCTCCAGCGATCGGCCATTCTTTAGTCAAGCCGCTGATTGTCGTGCCTGTTCCACTTCATGCTACCAAACAGAAGCAACGAGGCTATAACCAGGCAGAGCTGATTGCCCGCGCCTTCTGCGATCGTACCCGCCTGCCTATGTCCCAAGGGTTGAGGCGCGATCGAGCCACTGAAGCTCAATTTGGTTTAACTCCAGAAGAACGGATGCAGAACTTGGCGAATGCTTTCTGTGTCGATGACCGTTTCCGCAAGCGCCATGCCTCTAAAACCGTCCTGCTAATAGATGACATTTACACAACCGGGACGACGGCACGATCTGCTATTCACGTTTTGCGCCAGAGCGGTTTTGGGGTTGCTGGCATCTTGGCGGTTGCTAAAGCTGAGATGCAAGGCTAATTCAGGCTCAGTCTTACATCTCAGCAAATAGCTACTAGCCTAGCGTCTTCTGCTTCCAGACCTTGCCCGAGGCCGCGAGGTGCCAAAGCCGCTACCTGAGTTTGACCGTGCCCGTGTGGGGGTATTATTGCGGCGTAAATCCGTGGAACCAAAGCCAGAGCCGCTGGGTCGGTTAACTTGAGGACGTTTGACGCTGCCAGATGTGGAATTAGAAGGCGATCGCAACTGGCCTGTCGTTCGAAGCTGCTGATTGCGAACAGCCACCGGAGGGGCGCTATATCGACTCTGATAGTTACTGGCAGCCTGACCGTAAGTTCTTCCATAGCCACCGTAGCCTGTGAGCACGCCCCCTGGCTGATAGGCGGGTGGGAAATAGTATTGAGGCGTAAATAAAAGACTCCCCAAAGCCTGACCTGCTAAAGCACCTGCAAAAGGTGCCCAGAAGCTTGGCTCCTGACGAACAACAACAACTTCTTGCTGTCCGGTTTGCGGATTGGCTTGAGTTTCAGTCACATTATGGACATACTCAATGCGAAAGTCTTCAGTCAAATGCAGCGCAGGCTGCCCTTGATCAACCCGCAGATAGCTTTTTTGACCTGCCTTAATTTCCTCATCCGTCAGGCGAGCCATCGGTAAATTTTCTAGTTGCAGTGTTGCAGGCTGTCCTGGGGGCGTATTCAGCAGCATCAACGTATATGCACCGTTGATGTCGTCGTAGGTGGCTTGCTGAACAGGGTAGGTGCCGTCGGTGATCTGCGCTTTCGTCGTAGCAGGGGTTGCGCTAGAGGCTGGAGACGGAGACTTAGCAGCCGTATTTTCTACCGAGGGGCTGTTGCAAGCCACGGTAGACACCATCAGCGTCAGCATCATTGAAAAGAGTACAAATCTACGAAACATGGTTAAGAGTAAATAGTGGGTCACGAGAATAAGGTCACGAGGGGGCAGAACAAAAGCTAAAAGCCTCAACAACGCACCTCAACAACGCAGAGGCTACAGAGGAACTAGCTCTGGGTAATGCATCAAAAGCTGATCTGAAGTTAGCTCGTCGCCTATCTGTGCTGGAGAAAAGTGGACTTGTACGGCTCGCAAAATGCCCTGATAGTGTAGGTTAATCATGGCTTTGAGTGCGGCTGTGAGTGCGCTCATACTGCCTAAATCTGTTTCTAGGGCAGGTATATCGCCTTCACAAGCGATCGTCAGCATAATGACTACGTTCTGCGTTATGGGCACAGAAAAGGCTGCGTCTGCACTCTCCTCTGGGTCATCGCCATACACGGCGCTACCATACCGCTGAGCCGAGTCGGTAAACAACTCAGTTACATAATCTCCAGCCTCACCTTCATCAAAAAATACATCGCCTTCATTGGCAACAGATTTCCAGTAGATGTCATGTTGCAGCAAACTCTGGCAGATTTCCGCTAGACCTTCTCCCAAAGCCTCCAGATCTCCCTCGGCTTGGATAGCCTGCCGCGCGGCATGATTGAGCACGCCCAGCAAAGGAGCAACTTCGTTGCCAGCCAAGTGAATCATGACACGGCAAACCACAATGCGAGTCTTGCCCCTGTTACTGAACCGATCGCGCCAAGCATTCATGAGTAACTCCCTTTTAAAATGCTGGATAGACTTAGACTAGCGGGTCTTGGACTAACGGGTCTTAGACTAAACGAGTCTCGGACTAGACAGATCAGATAACTGTTGACCTGGTTAAATTTGTTGGTTTGGATGAACTTGGACAAGGTGATTCTGGGGCAAGATTCTAGGACAACATTAATGAGAGAAATTAAACAGATGGGATAGATGCAGCAGAAGCAAGTGCTAAACCGGGAAAAACGCGCCCGATCGCTTAAATTCGGCTCAGTCGCTCAACTAACCCAGCTCGACTAACCTAGCTCAACTAACTTAGAGGCGATCGCCTCTAAATCCTTCTATCTAAAGTTTTAGCTTGTGAGAAGTGCTAAAAGAGAGGCGGATTTCCGCCAGTCTTATTCGGTTTTACAACTTTGAGTCTGAGTTTTGAGTTTACGATGGGCATTATGCTTTCTTTCAGAAAAAATCTCAGGGAAAAGTGCCGAAGCTCTTATATTTCATCCAGTCTTTCGTTCACCCATCAGCTCGTTTTAGTCTAATTCAGCTGGTTTTGCTGTGCCTAGTTCTGTTGAACCCCGCAACGGCGCAGACGCTCTGCCCAGCAGAGTTGGATGGGGCGATCGCTACCATTACAGATGATCCACAACTGCGTCGTGCGCGCTGGGGAATTTTGGTACAAAGGCTAAACAGCCCTTCTTCTCCGACAGTTTATGCCCAGAATGCAGAAGATTTTTTCATTCCGGCCTCTAACGTTAAGCTGCTGACTACCGCCGCAGCCTTGACGCGACTTAACCCAGAGTTTCGCATCCGAACTTCGATCTATCAAATTAAAGATCAATCAACGGCTACTCTTCTACGCGTTGTCGGACGGGGCGACCCTAGCCTAACGGATGTGCAATTACAGACGTTAGCTCAACAGCTCCGCGATCGCGGCATCACTCAGATCGATCGGCTTGTACTAGATGACCAATACTTTCGGGGCGATGCCATTAACCCAACATGGGAATGGGAAGACATTCAGGCAGGCTATGGAGCTGCGGCCAATAGCCTCATCGTCAATCAAAATGCTATCGGCCTGACGTTGGTGCCACAGGCAGTAGGAGAACCCTTACGGGTCGTTTGGGATGATCCTGCCATAGGCCAGCGCTGGCAAATTGACAATCGCTCTGAAACCGTTGCACCCGATCAACCTGAATTTCTTCAAGTGGGGCGGGCTTTTAGCCAGCTTATCCTACAGGTTGAAGGTCAACTGCGGGCAGGTTCTGCCTCAGAGCCAGTCGCCATTTCGGTGCCTCAGCCTATCGCATATTTTGGCGATCGCTTGCAGTTAGCCCTTAGCGCAGTTGGTATTGAAGTCAAGCAAACTCAGGTTGCCAACGATCAAACCACTTGGTTAGATCAGGCCGTGTCAGATCAGGCGCTCGAAATAGCCGCAGTTGAATCAGCCCCGCTGGCAAAGCTGCTCATAGAAACCAATCAAAACAGCAACAATCTTTACGCAGAGGCAATTTTGCGTGCTCTGGGAGCCAATACATCTCTGCAAGGCAAGCTTAATAATAGCTCTAGCCTGAGAACGGGGCTGGATGAAGTGAGAGCAACCCTGCTAGAGCTAGGCGTAAATGGCGAAAACTATCAACTGGCAGATGGTTCAGGGCTATCTCGTCGAAATCTCGTCAGCCCAGCGGCTTTAGTAGAGACTCTGCAAGCGATGCAGCGATCGCCTCATGCCACAGCTTATCTCAACAGCCTCGCAGTTGCCGGAGTCAGCGGCACCCTGCGCCATCGATTTCAAAATAGTTCTGTGCAGGGGCATCTCCAAGGCAAAAGTGGGTTCCTGAGCGGTGCTGCTGCACTATCAGGTTTTTTACAACCACCTAGCCACCCGCCGATCGCCTTCAGCATTATAGTTAACTCATTTGACCTACCCTTCGAGCAGGTTCAGTCTGCGATCGACCAAGTCGTTGAAACCCTGCAAACTTTGAGACACTGCTAGAAAGCAGACAAGACCTAACTTGCAACAACTCACAGCAGCCGTAGTTGAGATAACAGCCTAGACTAAGGCAGGACGCGCTTCAGAAGGCTTGATTTGAAACTTCACCAGATTAGCAAGCTCTTGAAGCTGACTGATGGCTTCTGCTCCTTCTAGCTTCATGAGTTCGCGATCGTCTCTCATTTCAGTCCAGGTAATTCCGTAGTCAGAAACCAGGAAACGAATCAGGTGGTTCTCTCCCAAGCTCACCATAAACGAGGCGCTATTCATCTGCCCGCCGCAGGTGTAGCAAGAGGCTAGGTAACCCCGCTGCTCCAATACGATGGCTAGTGCCTGAAGATTCATGACCAAATCTTGGACAAATTTGCGATGCTGCTCCGCAAGTCTGAGAAACATACTTAATCTCCTCTCGCCACAATTAACACAATTCTAGAACCTTTTATAATTTCTTAAACATTCGATCTCAGATATTTGACTTTTTGAAAACAGAGCCAAAGCCATCGATGGAGCACCTGAAGACTGGGAAAGCAATTACCTTCCTTTGAAAACTGTCAGGAACAGGTGCCAAAGCCAATGGCGTTGAAAAATATAAACTTTAAAAAACCCAGCCTTGAAAACCCAATAAACCGTGTAAACCCTAAAGATGCAGTTAGGACAACTTACCTAAAGCTTTCGGATAGCAGACTCACTAGGAATTTTAGAAATCCAGAAGCAAGCTAGCTTAAAAGTAGCCACCCATACAGAGTGATGCAGTATAAGTCATGACATAAGCCAAATGAGCTGACACAATCAACACATTCACGGCTCAAGCAGACCCAAAATTAGCAAATCCAGTCTCAGCCTAACCTGTTAACCTAATATCTGCCCAGCTACTTAGACCTTTCGATACATATTTTTAATATAACCCCACAGTTTCGTCATAAAAATTAATTCTTATGCTACAAAGCATAACGCTTCAGTGGTAGACAAACTTTAAAGGAAGTGCGTGCACTGCCCATGAACTCGCTCAGCCATTAATTTAGCAATTAGGGCAGTGCTTATCAGGCCTAATTGACCTGCCACCAGCCCAATCCAGGGCCAATTAAACGCACCATCACCCAATACACCACAAGCACCCCGATACCAAGCCAGGCTCCGCGCGTACTCCAATTGACGAACTGCTCTGCCTGGCTCTTCTTAATAGGTAGCCATGAATAGATATTTCCTTCTTGCCCGTACTTCTCGCCCAGTGAATCCTTACGGCGTTTTGAGTCTCCCATATATACCTGCTCAAACAATGAAAATTTTTGATTGAAACTTGTGCTTAATGATATCGCTTCCTGGAATACTCTTTATGAATCAAATCTTAGATGGAGAGCGGGGATCAAGGAGTCTGAGCGATTTTCCAAGTTTGCAATCCTTAATAGATTGCCTCTTTATTCAAAATGCTGAAACCCGCGATCAAGAGAAAGTACCTGGTTGGGCAAGCGCCCTGCACTATCTTGTAAGACAACGATCGGTTCGACCGTAATAGTGCCCACGATCGCCCCTCCGGGTATTAACTCCAGCAAAGCTTGAGCGATCGCAGGGGGTAAGCACAGCACCAATTCAAAATCCTCGCCGCCATATAGCGCCCATTCCAGCGCCTGAGATGCAGAGATCCAATCTGCTGTCCCGGCTATCTGAGGAATCTGCCTGAGATCGATTTCCGCCCCGACATGACTGGCACGGCAAATTTGCAAAACGGCATCTGCTAAGCCATCGCTACTGTCCATGCCCGTCCAGGGATGCGTTTCAAGAGCCACCGTATGCAGCAGCGGGATCACATCCAGTCGGGGAGTCGGACGCTGATGAGCACACACCAAATAGTCGCGATCGCACTGCTGCAACGATTGCCCTTGTTCGGGGTGCAAAAGCAGTTCTAAGCCCGCTCTGGATGCACCATGAACGCCTGTTATCAGGATGCGATCGCCGGGTTGAGCCGTTGAGCGGCGAATGGCTTGATGGGGCAACACCTGACCCAGCGCCGTGATATTGAGACTGATGACGGGCGATCGGCAAACATCTCCTCCGACGATCGGTGTGTTGAAAGGCTTTAGGCAGCTTGCCATGCCCTGATAGAGTTCCTCAACGCAGGCAACAGGCAAATCTCCAGGTAAGCCTAGCCCTACTGTTATTCCTAGCGGCGCGGCACCCATAGCTGCCAAATCTGAGAGGTTAGCAGCCGCAGCGCGCCAGCCGGCATCATAGGCAGAAGTGGTGTGAATACCGGGTGAGGCCATCCCTAAGCTGAAATGAACACCGTCCACCAGAGTATCGCTTGTGACCACCAGCAAATGCGCCTCGCTAACCGAGAGCAAAGCCCCATCATCTCCCACAATATCTTCTGGGCAAAAGCGTTGCAGCCGTTGCAGAAGGCCCTGCTCTCCCAGGTCACGCACCTGCTGAGTTGCTTCTATATTGGCGTTGCTATCTAGCACGAGGTTACTGACTCAAAGCTCTGAGGAATTGCTGAAGCGAGGAGAGCAATCCCCTGCGCGCAGGCTGAGCCTCTGCGGCATTTCCAGTACCCAATAGGATGCGATCGAGCACTTCACCCGTCGGACGCTGCGTTTCCTCAGCAATGAGTTCATAGCTTCCTTCCCTGTCTTGCCATACTTGCCATAATCCTGGGTAGGCGCGAAACACAGCTGCGCCTTCCAGCGGACGCAGATAGTAACAAGATTCAAAAGTGCTCAAGAAGCGTTCACGGAGCTGCCGTCCAGCGTAGCCAATGCCAATGGTGGCGATATCCTCCAGCTTTGGGTTAAGCATTACCACTGGCCGATCCATCGCTTGTTGACAGAGAGTTTCCACATCCAATACTTCCACAGAAGAAGGCTGCACAAACAGGAAGGCTTGCTCATCGGGCTGCATTTCCGCCTTCAGGTCGTTGATGCCGCGAATGGCGTAGGGCTTATCGCCCCAATCTCGCTTGGCCAAAGCCGCAGCCCCCGCATCGGGGAAATACACTCGAAACTGCGATCCCAGGTGTTCAAACACGGGTAAGAACTGCTCGGCAACGGGCATAATCTTGAGTTCTGGAAAGAGTAAATCTACCTGAATGCGTCGGTAGCCATCCGCAATGGCGGCAGTTGTGGCAGCCTGAGCTTGGACGATCGCATCTTCGAGCGTGTTGGGCAGAGACGGGTTAGGCAGAGGCGGATTGGGCAGAGGCGGATTGGGCAAAGACATAGAGCAATTAAAGAAAAGTTAGATTTGAGTTGGGTCTACGTAAGCTTGCACGCTCTCAGGGGCACATTCACGTAGGATGCGGGTGGCCTGGTTAGTTATATTAGGTGCGCCTTGCACAATCACGAGATACTTGCCCTCGTTAAGGCGATTGCGATAGGGCAACGCATCACCACTGCCCGCCGACAAGCCCACGCCGCCCCCTACGACAAAACTGCCCATAGCCCCTGCGATCGCCCCAAAGACTCCTCCTAGCAGCCGATTGCCGAAGGTTCCCACACTGGGAACGAGCTGATAGTTGGTGGCCAGATTAAAGGCAAGTCCCCCAATAAACCCCAAGGGAACCACCCAAGTGGACATCATTAGCGCCTGCTTCCGCGCAGGTTTCTGGGGATCAATAAATCCAAACTCATCAGCACTTTTGTAGCCTTTGCCCAAAATGCTGATCTGCGCCAGCGGCAACCCTGCTTTCTCTAGTGCAGAGTAGGCGGCTTCGGCCTGAATGCGATCGGCTAAAACGGCAATAACGTAATTCATAGGCTGCTTAGAGAGGCTCGGCGGTTCGGCGATTTGCAATATTGGACGCAGTTATAACAATATCAGTTACGGGCATCCCCCTATCACGCCGTCGCCACACCTCTAGTCTTCAAACAAATCATCTGGCAAGTCTGAGGCAGAAAACACAACTTCAGACGAAGTGGAGTCACTGGCTTCAATGCCCTCTAGTAAAGTAGGTGGCTCTCGATACTTTTCATTGCTCCAGTTGTCCAAAATGTCTTTAATTAAAACTTCCTGAATTAAAGTCTTAGCCACGACTGCCAAAGGCAATGCCAACAATAACCCCATAAACCCAAACAGACTGGCAAATACCAACTGAGCCGCCAGAGTCATAGCAGGCAGCAAAGAAACCTGGTTAGCCATCACCGTAGGCGTTAGCCAATAGGACTCTAGATTTTGAATGACCACATACAGAATAATGACGGCAATTACTTTCCAGGGGGCATCTAAAGCCGCAACCGTCAGCGGGAAGACCATGCTGAGGGTCGGGCCAAGATTCGGAATAAAGTTTAGCAGCCCTGCCAGAAGCGCCTGAGCCAAAACAAACTGAATTTGCAGTGCCCAAAGACCGAGCGCACTTAAAACGGCTACAACCGTTGAACTGATTAGCGCTCCCCCCATCCAACTCACCAAAGCCGTTTCGCATTCGAGCAAAATTGCATCCGCTCGGTGGCGATAAAAAGAGGGAAAGAGCTGGATCAGAGCACGGCGATAGGCTTCTGGATTGGCGAGCATCATCACGGTAAGGATAGCGAGCAGCAAAACCTGAAGCACGACAGAGAGAGAGCCGGAAAAGAAACTGAAAAAGTTAGGAACTGCCGCCCTCAAAACGGGCTGAGCTTCTTGAATTAAGCTGGCTGCGCTGGGGAGCTGAATGTTTTCTAGCCATGCTGGCCGATTGTTAAGGAGATCTTCTAACCAGCTCACTACGCGGGTAAATCCTTGGGGCACCAGTGCGCCTAATTTCAGCAGCTGATTGGCGAAAGGCGGCACAATCAGGTAAACGGCTAGTGTGATGACCAAAAAACTGATGAGCAGGGTTAACATCACAGCGCGATCGCGCCGCATTCCTGATTTTCGAAACCTCGTAACAATGCTGTTTAAGGCCGTTGACAGCACAACAGCCGTAAAAACGAGCAGCAAAATGTTATGCGCCTGCCACAAGAGCACCAGAACGATGATGATGCAGAGAAAGCTAATCCATTGCCCCAGTTTCACCGTTCAACCTCCACAAGCCTGCTGCTGAATAAATCTCTTGCAGATTAAAGTTTTAGATTAGGATCGCACACTAATTAACCTGTAATAGTTTTTCGGATTTTATTTAATCCGTGATCCTTAGGGTTGATGGGGGCGCAGCCCTTACTAAACCTAAATTTGCAAGAGGTTTAATCTAGAACAGGATTCATTTTAAGCTGTTATGTCGATTTGGATTTGGATTTGAGTTGCTGGGTGATGTGAAGGTTTTGTATAGAGCTAAACAGCGAGGTTAGGGCGAGGATGTCTTAGGTGGCTCACTTCGCGCCAACCAAAACAGTCACAGTCACAGCTATCTCAGTGATTCGGCGCCATCTCATCGACTCAGCCAAGCGATCGCTTCACGAATCCAGTCTTCGGCATGGGCATTTTTGGCAAGTGCCGTCTTTTGTCCTACAGCCTGTAGGGCTTGAGTAATTTCGCTATTGGTATACCCTAGCGCCAGCAGCGTCATCTCTACATCTTCTTGAATGGCAGAAACAGGGGTGGCATTGGGGGTGAGGGTAAGCCCAGACTGCATCCGCCATTCAGACAGTTTGGACTTGAGTTCTAGAGCAATGCGCTCAGCTGTTTTTGCACCCACACCAGGAGTCCGAGACAGGAGCCTCGTATTGCCTGCAACAATAGCCTGCACGAGGTCGGGCAGACCTAGCGTATCGATGAGTGCCATTGCCATTTGTGGCCCAATGCCGCTGACGCTGATCAGCTGCCGAAACAAATCTCGCTCTGCCATTGAGCCAAAGCCAAACAGCACCGTCTGATCTTCGCGCGTCTGCATGTGAGTGAAAACCTGTACCGAATCGCCGATCGCAGGAAGCTGCTGAAGATGACGGGGTGTGATTTGCAGGTCGTAGCCAATTTGGTTGACTTCTAGCGTCAAAATAACGCGGCTGCTGCTCAGTTTCTGGAAAATGGCGATCGTGCCTTTGAGGTAACTAATCATGGACAGTAGTCAATCATGGAGCTGTAGATTTAGGATTCAGTTAGCTCAATTTGCTCTTCAGGAACAGTGGGATTGACTTGGGTTGGAATCATGCTGGGCAATTCTAAATGCGGTTCGATAGGTTGCTCTGTCTGGGGGTGTTCGGAGAGTTCCCTCAGTGCTGCTTCTCCCATGCAGATCTGAATATTGGGACCCGATCGCGCCAAACGAATGACAGCGCCATCTCGAACTGAAGACTGCTGAACCAGCTTGCCATCCAAGTAAGTGCCGTTTGTGCCCAGGTTGATCAGTTCCCACACTGCGCCTAGCCGTCGCAGCTCGACGTGATGTCGAGAGACGACGGCGCTATACAAAATAACTTGATTATCGGTCGATCGCCCAATACGAATGACAGGCTCGTCTGAGAAAGTCCAAACCTGAACAGGAACTTGTTTGACCGGATGCAAAAGAGACAGTGTAATCACACGGATAATGCAGCATCAAGAATGGTGAGATTCAGCAGAGCAGCGTCAGATCCGCCAATTTTCTACTATATCTTATGTGACTTTGCTCGTAACACTATCGACCGATTGAAAAGCTCTGTCGCAACCTAAACATTGAATCGGAACAGCAGCACATCTCCCTCTTGTACTACATATTCTTTACCTTCGCTGCGTACCAAGCCTTTCTCTTTGGCAGCCCCCAGTGAGCCAGTGTTCACCAAATCGGCATAGGCAACCGTTTCGGCTCGAATAAAACCTCGCTCAAAGTCTGTGTGAATCACGCCTGCTGCTTGAGGGGCTAGCATGCCGGAGCGGATCGTCCAGGCGCGCGTTTCTTTCGGCCCTGTGGTGAAGTAGGTTCGCAATCCCAACAGCTCATAAGTCGCTCGAATGAGAGACTTTAGTCCCCCTTCTTCTACACCCAACGACGACAGAAAATCTGCCTGGTCTTCTGGCGGTAGCTCAACTAACTCGGCCTCAACTTGGGCAGAAACAATCACGACCTGAGCCTCGTCTTGAACGGCGATCGCTCTTACCTGCTCTACCCATTCGTTTCCAGTTGCCAGATCGTCCTCAGAGACATTGGCTGCATAGATAACGGGCTTGCGGGTGAGTAGGCCCAGGGGCTTTAGCAATAGCTCCTCTTCTTCATTGAGCGTCACCTGCCGTGAAGGCTTGCCGGCATTGAGAACAGCGGCAATTTGCTCTAAGGCCACCAGCTCTGCTTGAGCTTCCTTGCTGGTACGAGCCTGCTTGCGGGTGCGATCGATCCGCTTCTCGACCTGCGATAGGTCAGCCAAAACCAGCTCTAGGTTAATAATTTCGATATCACGCACAGGGTCAATTGAACCAGAGACATGGATGATATCATCATCCTCGAAACAGCGAACCACATGCACGATCGCATCTACTTCTCGAATGTTGGCGAGAAATTGATTGCCCAAACCTTCTCCCTGGCTGGCACCCTTAACCAATCCAGCAATATCTACAAATTCGACCCTTGCTGGAACAATGTCTTGAGAGGTAGAGATTTTAGCTAAGGTTGCCAAACGATCGTCTGGAACTGCAACAATCCCCACGTTTGGCTCGATCGTGCAGAAGGGAAAATTAGCCGCTTGCGCCTTGGCATTGGCCACCACGGCGTTAAACAGGGTCGATTTGCCCACATTGGGCAGTCCCACAATTCCAGCTCTTAGCATGACAAGTTTGAGTAACGAAGCTTACCTATTCTAGGTTAGAAACCGTCTAGGTTAGAAACAGCGTGCGAATGCCAGCACTGCCAATCTCTACTGCCAAGGCCGCCAGCAGAAAGCCCAAGAGCTTTGTGGCAATTTGTGCTCCTTCTTGCCCAATAAAATCTGCGACGCGGTTGGCCTGCCGGAAGATAAACCAGCTCACGACCATTGCGCCCAAGATACCGCTCGCGACGCTCAAATGTGCGTCAGGAGACTTAGACACCAGGAGCATCACCGTGGTCAGCGTTCCTGGGCCCGCCAGCAGAGGCAAAGCAAGGGGTGTAATGGCAATGTCTTTCCCTTGCTCAGTCGTATGTTCATCCAACTCCCCTCGCAGCATATCTAGCGCAATCAGCAGCAGCAGCAGTCCGCCTGCAATTTGCAGTGAGGCAATACTAATCTCTAAATAGTTGAGAACTGTTTGCCCAATATAGGAAAAGATGAGCAGAACGGCTGTAGCCACCAAGGTGGCGCGATCGACAATGCGGTTGCGCTGATCAATGTCCATGCCTTTGGTGAGTGCGAGTACCACTGGCGCATTGCCCAAAGCATCGGCTAACACAAATACGGCGATAAAAGTGCGGGTCAGAACCGAAACGTCCAAAAAATCCATTGGATACCTTGACAAGGGCAGGGAAGCGACCAAAACTCCCTTCTACACTATCGCGGTTGTGTTTCAAAACTGTGGCGGATTATTCAAACCTAGAAACAAACCTGGAAATTTTTCAAACCAACAGCGCCAGTCTTTCCGTATCTAAAGCAAAGACTTATTTAGAACTCAAAAGCTATGCTGTTCTAAAGTAATGCTTGATACAAAAATTCACGATGACTTAACAATAAATTAACAAAAGAGGTACACTTGTGCAGGTAAAGCGCGAACTGGCGCAGATACAAGGAGAGATTGCATCAATGAGTCTTCAGCAAATCAAGGCAAAGTTGTTGGCGATCGGCCTTTTCACCGTTTCTGCCGGTGGTACACTCGCACTATTCGGCTGCGTCCCGGTGATTGCCCGAATTGCAATTAACCCACCCTTCTCAATGGATAAAATCGAGGCTTTCTTGATTCAACAAGCCGCTTTTTCAACAGAAACTGAGGACATCAGCCCTTCTCTGGCTCCCCTTGCCGATCGCAATATGGCCGATCGCGACATAGCCAACCGCCAAGGCACACGCTAGTTTATTTTGCTTTGAATCGATATTGCGCCTTTCGCAACTCGATCCGTTTGGCCATAACTGCTAAAAGCTAAAGACTGCCATTGGTCGAGCCATTGGTCGAGCGATGAATTTTCAGTGATGGCTGCATGAATTTGGCTTGAGAACTGTTTGATCAAACTTCGCAGCATAGGCTGTTCCAGATAAATGTAGCCCTGGTTATTTCGAGCAAGGGGCGCGATCGCCCTTTGAAAATCTGCCTTTTGCAGCAGCGAATTTTCAGAAGGCTGAAGCGCCCAATTCATGGCTTCCAGGGAAGTCGCAAAAATCTCATAGTCGCCAACGGCTGTACGAACGCCCTGCACCTCGGTTGTCAAGGCCATAGCGCTCGGCTGGCTGCTGGTCTTAGAAGGCTTGAGCGATCGCGGTGAAAACTTTGTCCAGGCAAAAATTTCTTGGTTCCCAACAGGAGTATCAAGACTAAAAGAACCCAGGGTGACGTTATGCTTCTGGGCGATCGCGTCTAGCTTTTCTAACCCTGCGAGTAATTCTGGCGATTTTCGGGTCACAAATACCCAGTCGGCTGGGTTTGGCAAACCCTGGTTTTGAGGCAGTAGAGCGAGGGCATAGTCGCCTGTGATCCAGCCTAAACCTTCCGACAGCGAAATGGGTTGAGCCGGATCGTTGAGCGATCGCTCTATCCACTGCTCTACCCACTGGGCAAGGACATCGCCCACCCACTCGGTTTCAAGCTGGCTCTGTAGATCAGCTCCTGTGGCTGCAAAGATGCTAGCGGCTGGGATATACCGCAACGCCCCAGACAACTCAGACGAGTTGACACTAGAAGAACTTGAAGAAAAAGACGAGCCTGCGGCGGGTAGAAGCATTAGGTCGGCAAGCCTGCCCTCTGGCGACGCATCTAGGTTCCAACTTGCCAGCACGCTAGCGGCATTGGGCGCAACGTTTTCAGCGGCGCTTCCCATCGCCCAGAGCTGAGGCAAATTGACCCAGGTCAATCCGATCGCGGATTGAGGCAGTTGATCGAGCGCTTGCTGATAGGCTTCACTGTTTTCTAGGCTCAGTTCCGCAACCTGAACATTATTGATGGCCTCTCGTAGTACTTTAGGCGAGTTGGCAAGCAGCACAAAGCGATCGCCCACCACAGCGCTAGCTAAGGTAGGAGCATCTAGGCTCTCTGTCTGGCTAAGCGGATTGCGATTTTTAGCCAGGTTGCGATGCATAATCTCTACGCCAGCGTAAGCCTCAGACACTCGATCTTTAGCACGAACATGGCGCTGCCAGAAGGTTTTCAGCGTTTGCTGGGCAAGGGTCGGGTTGGAAGTCGTCATGGCAACCAAATAGCCCATCTGATCGCCATTGCTGCGATCGCGATCGAAATCGGCTGTGGTGATCGCCAGGGTAATTTCGTCCCCTAGCCAAGGCTGAATGTCTCGCGAGTAGCTCAATTGAGTATCGGGCAAAAAAGCCTTTTGAAGCTGAGCAAAGCTATCCCGAACTTGACCACGTTGCTGGGCAGGCACTGTGAGTAGCTTTGCTGCCATTAGGCGATCGGGATTGACCCGCAGCGAGGCAACAAA
Source organism: Oscillatoriophycideae cyanobacterium NC_groundwater_1537_Pr4_S-0.65um_50_18 (assembly GCA_016208305.1). Taxonomy (GTDB): domain Bacteria; phylum Cyanobacteriota; class Cyanobacteriia; order Elainellales; family Elainellaceae; genus Drouetiella. The sequence continues at coordinate 883,944 of JACQYI010000009.1, forward strand.
AGGCGACTGACGCGACACAAAAACGGCTGTAGCGGGGCTGGCAACAGTTGCTCTTTGCAGCTTCGTAACAGGGCTATTGACAACCATCCAAGCTGCCCCTGCCCCTGCTGTAAGCAGTAGCAGTATGACGATCGCTGTCAGAGAAATGATGAAAGTGCGAAACTTCATGACCAGAGCAACTTACAGAGAGATCGCCAAAACCCAGTGTATCCTCAAACGGGTATCCCCAAATGTCTCCTCAAAATTGGTTTGCACTCCTGTTTGCAATCCGTCCCTCAGCAATTTTCATTAAGCAGTAGAGGCTGAAAAAGCACTCCACAGGAGCGCTTTTTCAGCCTCTATTTGAGAAAATTCACTGCTTAGGGGAGCGAACGTCTTAATCTGAAATTTAGGCAAAACTCATCAGGCAAAACTCAATTGACTTTGACCTTGAGGTTGTTGCTGATGTCGTTGTACCCTGCCACAAATCCATTGCGAAGTTCAATCACGCTGCTGTTGTAATGGAGGGTTTCGCTACAGGAGGTATTATCCAGACTGACCTGTGTGGGGGTACCCTGCACCTTAAAAATATCGTCTCTCGGCGAATCGATTGACCAGGACTCAATGGAGGCATCTGGCGTACCGTTGGGGGCAACCGTTACTTTGAGATTTTGATCCAAATTGTCATATCCTGAGACACGATCGCCAGCCAAGTAGACTGGGCTATTGCCGTAATAGAGCACATCTTTTTGAGACGCATCATAGCGAATAATCCGAGAGGGCGTGCCTTGAACTTTAAACACGCTTTCTTTAGGTGCATCCAGCGTCCAGGCTGTGTCACCCATAACCGTGACTAGCGGCGTTTGGCTGGCTATGGCTCTCAAATTGCGATCGATATCGTCGTAGCGCGCCACAATGCCATTACTTAGCTCTACCGTGCTGCCACCAAAATACAGTGTTTCTTTGCATAGAGCATCATAGCGCTCGGTTTGCGTAGGTTTGCCCTGAATACGCATGACATCCGCTCTGCGCAGACCTTTTGACCAGAGACTCCTAGATACTAAAGAGTCTGGGGCTTGAGCTGCTTTCTTCTGGGCATAGCCCAAGTTGCGCTGATACTCTGGCACTCGCGACTGAGCAACCTCATAGTTAGGGCTGGTGCTAGGCACTTTTTTCATTAGGTCAAGCGCTTCTTGCCACCAAGCCGCAACGGCATTCCATTCAGTTTTAGAAGCAGCCGTTTGCGTCACGCCAGCAGCGCTTTCAGCTCGGTTGACTGCCAACCGGAAGGCTTCAGCTTGAGGGACAGCAGGGCTAGGCAGAGGCGGAACGATGGCTTCCTGAGAGGCAATCACCAAAACTAGGCCAGCCAACGTAAGAACGCCAATCGCCAGCAAAGCAGGTAAAAAAGGGGAGGACCGTCTGACTACGACTCGCCCTGGCGCTCGCCGCACTGGCTCAACTTGCAAATATGATCTTTTGCCGTTGCCATTGCCGTTGCCATTGCCGTTGCCGTTGCCGTTGCCATTTGTTTCAGCATCAGGACGTTTGTTCATGCTGACCTCAAGAGATGACAACAACAGAGCAGAGCGATCGAGTCATGCATGATTTCCCAATATTTCAACAGCGCATTAATTCTATAGCGCATTAACCCCAGAGTGCAGTAGATGTGGATGAACCGATCATAAGTGTGTAAAAAAACACGAGTATCCAAGCCTGACCTTGCAAATACTTGTTGACCTTAGCATTGGGTACCTTGCTTTAAATGTGTTGATTTGGTGTTTAAACCACCCACAACCCCTTCAATTAGGGATCAAGCTACACAAATTCGGCGCATCCTCCTCGCAAATTATCCAATCTTCATCAAAATCGAATCTTATATAAAGCTTTGGAGGCTCAAGCTTTGGAGACACAGCCGCAATCATCAGGCTTAGGGACGAAAATTAAATACGTGCGATGTTTAGGAGGGGAAGGTTGCGCTGTCAAATCCATTGCAGGGAGGCAATCGACCTGCTAAACCTGCCCGTACAGAAGATTTTTATTAATTGGATTCATAAGCCTGATCTTCATGAGAGCAGCTATAGCGAGAGAACAACATTCCGATAAATTCTGCTGCGGTTGTGGCCGTGCGATCGCGCCGGAATGAGTTACCAGAGAATGAGTTGCCAGATTGCCGAACCCACCATCCATCGGCGGTTTGGGGCGATCGCCATAGGTCTAAATGCCCCACAGCTGGGTCGGCATAAAAGCTGTCTTGTCCTGCCCCTAGTCTTGCCGAAGTCCAATGGGTAAAGCTGTCATGGCTGATGCGATGAATCGGAAAGTCTCCATACAAAGGCACTCCCCAACCGTCGATCGCCAGCACTGCTTTGACACGTCCCCCCGATCGCTGCCATAGTCTGGCTGCACCGATCGCCCCTACGACGCCTGCACTAAAGGCAATGAACAGCAAAGGCGGTGGCGGCTGACTTGGCTCTGTCTTTGAATTGGCTGCCTGGATAAATTTAAGCAGATGCAGAGGCGAATAAGGCGGAAGCTGGGCTGCGGGAAAGACTAAAACCTGGGGTAGCCTCTGTCCCAAACCAGCCAAAAATTGATTTGTGAGGTCTACTGAATGTATGCCGGGACAAATGATGACGCGCATGGGTGACTCGATAACGTTCTCAATCCTACAGACCTTTAGGTTTTGAGCTTGAAATTCCAACTGCCTAGAGGGAGATCGCGACTCTCTTAGTACGGTTTTAAGGTTGTTTCCCTTGAGTCTCTCCGAGTATTGTCGTTATAGGGAAGCATCTGTGAGCAAGCAGGCTCGGAGTCAGGGGTAGAGTCAGATCGGTTTTTGTAGGTAAGGGCTGTGTATAAGTGGTATTTGCCAACGCTAAGTGAAATTATTGCTCTGGGTGACATCGCTCAAGGCAGCTGTATGGGAATGGAAGGCACTGGGCTAAACAATGTTGACCCTGCCAAGATTCCGCAGAAAGCGGCTGAACCAGAATCGGATCGCCCTGCAAATTTTGCTGCAAGCCTTGAACAGAAATTTCGATCGCCTGCCCAGCAGCAATTGCGAGCCGAACGAGAGTGGAGCGGGGCGATCGCAGCCTTAAAGCATCTTCTACAATACAGCCTAGAATCTAAATACAGTCTAGAAGCTAGCCCCGCCTCAGGAGAACGGGCTGGCACTGGCACCAAGACTGCAAAGTCACCTCGTGCGGCAAAGTCGATGAAGCGGTCAAAATCGGCAGCCCGATCCTCTGGGACGATCGCCCCTTCTACCAAGGGGCTTATCCTCTCAGGGCCATTTCCCATTCTCGATCAGCCGAGTCTACTGGCTAACTTTTCCGCCTGGACTTTTACCATCGGCACACCGGGTGAAATGCCGCTTCAGCTTTTGCCCTCGCCCCACGGGGCAGGCGCTGTAACCAATGTCCCTATTCCGACTCTGCCTCTGCTCTCAAGCGATCCATTGGCTGCTGAACAGTTTTGTTTAGCCCTTACGGCAAACTTTGGCGTGGTACTGGTGTTAGGAGAAACACCGCAGGGTGAGCCTGCTTTTCTCTTTTCCTTTGACCCTAGCGTTGTTCAACAAGCTTGGCGATCGCTGCAAGCCCGTTTACGCATCACAGCGCCCTATGCGCTTCCAGCTTTAGATGGCTTAGTAGAGCAGTTTGTGCCTAGAGCGCCCGATTTTCGCATCGTTTCGCAATTTAGTCGCTTGATGCTGGATGCTTTGCCCCACCCCTCTGATTTAGAAGATCGATCACAGGCTGTGAATCAAGCTTTGCGGGGGGAATTTTTGCAGGGAGCTGCCCAGTCGATCGGGCATACAGAACTGCCTGAGATTGATCCCACCCAGCATCTTTATCAAGCAGTCCACCCAAATGGTCAGTCTCAGCGATCGCCAGAAATGCGATCGCCTGCTGAGCCGGGTTCTGATACAGAGCTGTTGCAGGCGATCGCCCATGAGGTGCGCACGCCCTTAACGACCATTCGGACATTGACCCGGCTGTTGCTGCGTCGTAAAGATCTCAATCCTGATGTCACAAAACGCTTAGAGGTGATCGATCGCGAATGTACCGAGCAAATCGATCGGTTCAACCTGATCTTCCGTGCCGTCGAGCTAGAAACGACTCAAGGCAAAAATTCGTTAGCTTCGCTGGCTCCCATTTCGCTGGCGCAAGTGCTGCAACAAACCATACCTCGCTGGCAGCAGCAGGCTCGGCAGCATAGCCACACGCTAGAAGTCGATTTGCCTCAAAAGCTGCCTATGGTAGTCACCGATCCCACAATGCTCGATCAGGTATTGACTGGATTAGTCGATCGCTTTACCCATAGCCTGCCTCCCGGTAGCCATATTCAAATGCAGGTCAGCCAAGCCGGACATCAGCTTAAGCTTCAGTTTGAGTCTCATCCGCAGGTCAATGAGCCTTCTGAAAAATCTAAGTTTGGCTTTAGTCCAGCGCTCAAGTCTTTGGGGCAACTGCTTGTGTTTCAACCCGAAACAGGCAATCTCAGCCTTAATATGGCAGTCACCAAAAATCTGTTTCAGGCTTTGGGCGGCAAGCTAATTGTGAAACAGAGTCCCCATCAAGGGGAGGTATTAACCATTTTCTTGCCGTTGGAAAATCGTCAAATCGATGAGTCGTAAGCAAAAGATTCCCTCAAAAAATAACCCCAACTTATTGCGAAAGGCATTTTTGGTGAGGCGCGAGGCACGTCACCCAAAACGTTCTCACTTCATGAGGGTAGGGCAGGTTATTTTTTGGATCTAAGGGCGTAGCGCTATAGATATCTTGCATAGGTTTTGTTAGGAGTCTGCCCTTGGCAAAACCTATGCCATGCGGATGCTTATAGATGCTTAGATATGAATGCCGCACTCAGTTTTGCCAGTACCCCGCCAGCGACCTGCCCGCTCGTCTTCGCCCTCACCCACAGGAGTTGTGATCGGTTCGTCGCCAATGCTGGGATAGCCCTGATCATGCAGAGGATTGTAGATCACCTTATGTTCGGCAGCATAAGCCCAGGAGTCTTTGCGAGTCCAGGCGGCAAGCGGATTGATTTTGAGACGCTGCTGATTGTCCAGCTCAAACACAGGCATATTGGCGCGGGTGACAGCCTGATCGCGGCGGCGACCTGTAATCCAGGCGATCGTATTTAGCTCATCTAGCCCACGTTGCAGCGGCTCAATTTTGGTGACATGGTGAAACTGCTGAATGTCAGTATCCCAGAGGGCTTCGCCATAGCGCGCGGCAAACTCTTCACGGGTGGTGACATCAGGCATCTTGTAGGTCTGGAGATTGAGTTGGTAAAGGTCTTTGGCCTTTGCCACCAGCTCTAGGGTTTGAGGGAAGTGGTACAACGTATCTAGAAAGATGACTGGCACGGGTTGAGCCGAGGGATACTGACGGTAGAGAATGTCAGTAATCACCAAATCATCAATATTAAAGGCGCTGGTTTGCACTAGCCCTGTGGGAATATTTTCGACGCTCCAGGCCAGGATCTCGCTGGGGTGAGCCTGGTCAAAACGTTGATTGAGTTCGTCTAAATCAAAGCTGCTAACACTGATACTTTGGGGTTCTACCGAATAACTCGTCATGCTCGTATCGCCTAATCCAGATTTTTAGTAGGTTAATACACCTAATTTTATCTTGAAAGGCGCGTAAGCCGATGGGGAATTGTGGAGATGGATCGATCGCTGCATTTCGCGAACCTTCTAGCCGCCAATTCGATGAACCTTCAAAAAATTAGTTCCTCCTGAAGTACTCATGGGAATGCCCCCCATGATCAAAATAAGATCTCCAGGTACGGCTAGCTTACGCTGCATCATACAAGCTTCAGCTTGTTCTATTACCGCTTCAAAGGTTTCGACTTCTTGATCAATCAGGATAGGCTTCAGTCCCCAGATCAGATTGAGGCGATGATAGATTTTGCGCTCAGGGGTGACACCAATAACCGGGGCTTTCGGGCGTTCTTCGGCGGCAAGCTGAGCAGTATAGCCTGAGGCCGTAAACGCCACAATGCAGCGGAGGTCGATCGATTGATCGATCGCATTTAAGGCTTCGCTCAGGGCATGGGTTTCGTCTGTGAGAGCCGGAGCGTAGTTGACGAACTTGATATCTTTTTCTACCTCATAGGCAATGCGTGCCATCATTTCAACAGCCTGAACCGGGTAGGAGCCTACAGCCGCTTCGCCGGACAGCATCACAGCGTCGGTGCCGTCCAGAATTGCGTTGGCGACATCACTCGCTTCAGCGCGGGTGGGGCGCGGGTTGTGGATCATGCTTTCTAGCATCTGAGTAGCCGTAATCACCGGAATGCCTAGCTCATTGCAGCGGCGGATGATGTGCTTTTGCAAAATGGGGACTCTTTCGGGAGGCAGTTCTACGCCTAGATCTCCGCGTGCCACCATAATGGCATTGCACTCTACCAAGATTTCTTCTAGATTGTCGATCGCCTGAGGCTTTTCAATTTTTGCCAGCACAGGCATATCTGCATGTCCTAGCTCCGCCAAGAGTGCCTTCAGCATCCGCACATCTTCGCCGCAGCGGACAAAGCTGAGGGAGATTAAATCTACGCCCTGAGACAAACCAAATTCTAGATCTTTGATGTCTTTCTCAGTCATAGAAGGCAACTGCAAGTTGAGGCTAGGCAGGTTTACGCCTTTGTGGCTCTTGAGCAATCCCCCTTTGATGACCCGGCAGCGCACTGCATTGCCCTCAACCTCTTTGACTACTAGCTCTAATAGACCGTCATCCAATAGCACCTGAGTTCCAGGTGTGGCTTCTTCGGCAAGATAGGGATAGTCGATTGCGGCAATGTAGGGCAGTGGCTGAAATTCTGCGATCGGCAGTAGGGTCAGCAGGTCGCCTTCCTTCAGCTCCATGCCGCCTTCGGGCATGTTGCCCACTCGAATCTTAGGGCCTTGCAAATCTTGTAAAATCGTCACGGGTAGATCAAGCTCTGCGGAAACGCTGCGGATCAGCGCCACCGTGCGAGCATGGTCGTCATAGCTGCCGTGGGAAAAGTTGAGCCGCGCTACACTCATACCTGCCTGCACCATACGCCTCAGCACATCTGGCGATCGACTTGCAGGCCCGATTGTCGCAACGATTTTTGTCCGATGAGCAAAAGATTGCATAGGTCAAAGGGGGGCTATGGGTCAGGGAGAAGGCAGATTCTATAACTGGGTCGAGTTTTGCGAATGACCACTAGCAGAATAAGCATTGCCCTTCGAGTTGTGCGGTTTGCCAGCGCACACTATATTGCCCAAAAGTTGAGAAACGTCGCAGTTTCCTAGAAATTTCTGGAAAATGTTATGGCCTCTTAACGATCGCCCCACCTTTGTCTGATTTGTTTTTAGTCTTTATCTATTCCTAGATCTGTTCCTAGATCTATTTCTAGGTTCTCGATCGATTCAGTTGGCGATTGTCACCAGCTCTGTTTGCCTCGATCCCAGCACCTTTTTACGCACGATGAAGGGCAAGACAACAAACCACAGCAAAATTCCAAACAGCAGAAATAGCCAAGAGCGTCCGTCTGTTTTTGCAGTGGAGGTGTCTTTTAGAAAAGCATGCAGAAGAATGCAGGCAGTTACAAGGCTTCCGATGGTGTAGGTTGTCATAGTCAGCTCATTACCTAAAGTGTAAGAAGTCGCTAAGATGCAAACAGTTGCTAAATGTAAACACTCGCTACTGTTCATATTTACAGCCTGATTTATGAACCTCCGGTAAATTTTATTTCCGGATTCACTGATTTTTAGTCATTCCCTGTATTCTCACTAGGCTCAAAGTTTTCTCACTAGGCTCAAATCCGCTCGTCAGGCTGATGCCACTGGCGCGCCCGCTGCCGAATTTCTGTCAGCTCGGCTTCTGGCATTTTGTCTAGATTCTTCAAAATAAAGCTCATTCGCCCCTGAGATTGCAGGCTAGAACGGTGGCGATCGAGAAAGTCCCAGTAGAAAAAGTTAAAGGGACAGGCTTGCTCTCCGGTGCGATCGGTCGGCTTGTAGCGACAGCCTTTGCAGTAATCGCTCATTTTATTCACGTAATTCGCAGAGGCGGCATAGGGCTTAGAGGCCAAGATGCCGCCATCGGCAAACAGACCCATCCCAATCACATTGGTTTGCATAACCCAATCGTAGGCATCAATAAACGCCGCATGAAACCAGTTCTCGACGGCTTGAGGCGACAGCCCTGCAATTAAGGAAAAATTGCTCAAGATCATTAGCCGCTGAATGTGGTGGGCATAGGCCATTTCTTCGGTCTGCTTTAGGGTTTGATGCAGACAGTTCATGTCTGCTTGGGTCGCGTCCCAAAAGAAGCTGGGTAGAGGCTGATGATGGTTGAAATGATTGCGCTGGGGATAGTCTTCATCGACATAGTGATATAGCCCATGCATATATTCTCGCCAGCCGAGAACCTGCCGAATAAAGCCCTCAACACTGCTGAGATCAAGCTGCTGCTGATGATAAGCAGATTCGATCGCCTGGATCACCTCCAGCGGATGCAGCAAACCTAAGTTGAGATAGGGCGACAACATCGCATGCCATAGGGTTTCTTCACCCGTTAGCATCGCATCTTGATAGGGGCCAAACATCGGCAGCCGCGTTTCCACAAAATGCCTCAAGACCTGCAAAGCCTGCGATCGCGTTACCCCCCAGCGAAATGGCTCAATCTGTCCATAGGTTGAGAAGCCGCCTGACTGAACATCATCTATTACTTTTTGAGTGATGGCATCTGGCTCGAACCATAGCGGCGGCGGCGGATTGAGCTTGCCCTTAGGCGGCTTACGATTGTCTTTATCAAAATTCCAGGTGCCCCCCACAGGCTGCTTGCCTTCCATCAAAACCTGGAATCGTTGCCGCCCTTCTCGATAGAAATATTCCATGAGCAGGCTCTTGCGCCCTTTTGCCCAAGCTTGAAATTCTGCGGCTGTCCAGAGGAATTGGTTGTTGGGTACCTGGGTAATTTTGCAGGGCAGATGGAGCGACTGAATCACCTGAGCAAAAGGACGATCGCTAGGCTGCATCACCCGCAGCTCTGTGATGCCTTTTGCCTTGACCCAATCTTGCAGCGCTGGCTCAAAATCAGAGGCGATCGCATACTCCACATCCCACTCTGCCTGCCGCAATTCTTCGGCAAAATGCCGCATTGCCGACCAGACCAAAACGAGCTTTTGCCGATGATAGGAGCGCTCTGTAACATGCTGAGTTGATTCAATCAAGATCACAGGCTGGCGGGTGACGCTGTTGAGCGCTGCCTGATCTAGCGAGAGTTGGTCGCCCAATACCCAAATTCCGATCGTCATAGAGGTGCATCCCAGGGTTCAGTATTGGCTCAAAATCCGTATCTATTAATTGAACGATCGCACCTGGAATAAGCCGTCTATCTGGGGTGTACAGTGATCTTTGCCCAAAAGCAGCAGATTCAAGACATTACCGTTCTGCCGCCAAGCGGTGCAAAAGCGCTGTGGCCTGGTCGGTAATTTCTGTCCACTTTCCCATTGCGATCGCCTCTTTAGGAAAGAGCTGGCTGCCTAACCCAACGGCGATCGCCCCAGCCTGCAAAAATTCCTGGGCGTTTTCTACGGTGACGCCCCCTGTAGGAATTAAGGGAATTTGTCCCAGCGGCGATTGCAAATGCCGGATATAGCTAGCGCCTCCTACAGCCTGAACCGGAAATACCTTGACGCAGGTTGCGCCCGTTTGCCACGCAGCCACAATTTCGCTAGGAGTCAAAGCGCCAGGAATGATGGGTATGCGTTGGCTCACAGCCGCTTGCACCAACTCCACGTTTAGGTGAGGCGTAAAGAGAAACTGTGCCCCAGCAGCGATTGCCTCCTGCAACTCCGCCAAAGTCAGCAGCGTACCTGCACCAATCCAGCAGTGGGGTAGCGCCACTCGCAGCTTAGCAACCATATGGGCAGGGCGATCGCTATTCCAGGTAATCTCGATTAGCCGCATTCCGGCTGCTGCAACGGCCTGCGCCATCTGCATACCCAAATTTAGGCTAGGGGCGCGAATCACAGCAATGAGTCGCTGCGATTGAACAGCCGCCAGCCAGGGTAAAGCGGTTGAATCTTGAGGAGAAGGGCAAAATAATTCAGACACCGTACTTTGCTGAAGTGCTTGAGCAGTCGCTCTAAAAGCGCTCTAAAAAAGCAGAGAGGTGCGACATGTCGCACCTCTCTACCCAGAAAATCAGTCTAGACCTCGAAACAGTTTAGAGAATTAAGCGATCGACGCGATTTTGACGCTATTGGTGGCTAGCAGTTCCTGAAGTTCTTCAGCATCCACCGTTTCTCGCTCAATCAGCATGTCTGCCAACTTATCTAGAATTGCATGGTTCTCCAGCAACACAGATTTAGCGCGGCGGTAAGCCTGCTCAACCAGATTGCGAACTTCGTCATCAATGGCTGCTGCCGTTTCTTCAGAGAAATCGCGCTCTGCCATGATGTCGCGTCCGAGGAACATGCCACCTTGGGCACGACCCAGCGCCACCGGACCAAGGCGATCGCTCATGCCGAATCGAGTCACCATCTGCCGCGCGACGCGTGCGACTTGCTGAAGGTCATTAGAAGCACCTGTGGTGACTTCCTCTTCTCCGAAGATAATTTCTTCGGCCAAGCGACCGCCTAGAGCAACCGCCATTTGGTTTTGCAGATAGGAGCGTGAGTACAGACCAGAATCCATGCGATCTTCGCTGGGGGTGAACCAGGTCAGTCCGCCGGCGCGACCACGAGGAATAATGCTGATCTTTTGCACAGGGTCATAGTCGGGCATGAGCGCACCCACAAGCGCATGTCCTGCTTCATGGTAGGCCACGAGGGTTTTACGCTTTTCGCTCATGACGCGATCCTTCTTCTCAGGGCCAGCAAGGACGCGATCGATCGCATCATTCACCTCGTCCATTGAGATTTCGGTCAGATTGCGTCGTGCTGCCAAGATAGCCGCTTCATTCAACAGGTTGGCTAGGTCAGCCCCTGTAAATCCGGGCGTACGACGAGCAATTTTCTCCAGATCTACATCTTTTGAAAGGGTTTTGCCACGAGCATGGACATTCAGAATTTCTAGGCGTCCGGCAAAGTCAGGGCGATCGACCACGACTTGGCGATCGAAACGACCGGGTCGTAGCAGCGCTGCATCCAAAACGTCAGGGCGGTTGGTTGCCGCAATAATAATGATGCCGGTATTGCCCTCAAATACGTCCATCTCAGTCAGCAGTTGGTTAAGGGTTTGTTCCCGCTCATCATTGCCGCCTCCTAAACCTGCGCCGCGCTGACGACCCACCGCATCGATTTCATCAATAAATACGATACAGGGTGCGTTGGCTTTGGCTTGCTCAAACAGGTCACGCACACGAGACGCGCCTACGCCGACAAACATTTCGACAAATTCAGAACCTGAGATGGAGAAGAAAGGCACGCCTGCCTCGCCTGCTACCGCCTTAGCTAGGAGGGTCTTACCTGTACCCGGAGGGCCGACCAACAGCACGCCCTTAGGAATCTTGGCTCCGACAGCCGTAAAGCGATCGGCATTCTTCAAGAAATCCACAACTTCAGCGAGTTCTAGCTTAGCTTGCTCAATACCCGCAACATCGCCAAACGTGACCTGGGTCTGCGGCTCCATCTGCACCCGCGCTTTGGACTTGCCAAAGTTCATGGCTTGGCTACCCGGCCCACCCTGGGCGCGACGCAGCACAAAGAACAAGACCACCAATAGCAAGAACGGAATCAGCAGCGTGCTCAGCACTCTTGCCCAGATATTTTCCTCTGCTTGCGGAGAAACAGAAATGTCTACGCCATTCTTTTGCAGAATGTTTAGCATTTCCGAGTCATTGGGCAGGTTAACCAGCACCGTTTGCCCATCGCTTGTCTTAGCCGTTGCGCGAGTGCGATCGGCGCTGATGCTCACCTTCTCGACCTGACCGTTCTGTACCTGAGTGATGAATTGGCTATAGCGCCAAGAGGTTGCATTATCTGTGGGTCGGTCTAGTAGTGCGGTTGCCAAAAAGATGACAACGACAACCAGAAGGGCATATAGCCCCGCATTTCTCCACCGCTTGTTATTCACCGAGGCTCTTCCTCCTAAAATTTCTGATGCGAGGTCTTTCAGTTTCTTAATATTTATTAATGTAACTCATCTAGACTCAAGCTAGATGTCGAAACTGGATTCAAGCAAGGTTTCTATTCGCTTGTCTTGGGTTGAAACTGATGTGGAATCGCTTCGCAGCAGTGTGACTATTCCCCTATTCTGCCATCTGACTCTCAGAATGCGTGGATCAAATGCGGGTTGATGGTGATTTGACAAGGGGGTAAGGGAAAGAGTGGGTGGGTGGGAGAGAGTGAGGGTGGGAGAGTGGGAGAGAGTGGGAGAGGGGAAATGGCTGGAGGTCTAATTTTTGGGGCTGATGGGCTTTAGGCAGATGAGCAGCGGCAGATCTAGGCGATCGCAAATTTAGTTTTTTGGGCAGAGCGGCCTAAAAATCTAGACCCCTAGACTCTTCGTGCGAAAAATCTAGGGGTTTTGGGGCTAAATAAGTGACGGCAACATCCATCTTTACCAGGATCTCAGAGTCTTGAGTTACAGAAGCTAGAGAGCTAGAGGTAGCAAATTAGGTCATGTCTCTAGAGTTACGCAGTCGAATTAACTGCCGTCTCATTTGTGGAGAAGCCTCTACATCAGGTAGTTCTTGCGTTTTCACTTCAGTAGCGACGGACTCCATATACTCATCTGCACCATAGGAAAAAGCATCGAGCAGCAGCTCTAGTAGCTGTTCACGGCTGCAAATCACCTGCTTCTCTTCAATAAGTCTGAACTTAAGGTGTATCTCACAGTCATAAACAGCGAACTCAGTGTTGACGGTTTGGCGATCGGCGTTGGAATTCATGTCGGGATACAGCAGGAGAAGAAAGTGGATACCAGAAGAGTCGGATGGATAATTGCTAGAACTGATCGTTCCTGAAGCCTTGATTCTTTGGTTTTTGTCCGAATTCCTGTCACAAGTTCTAAACAAGCTTGCCAAAGTTTACAGAACATCAACCTCGATCGCTAAAGGATTATTGACGCTATTAATAGAGACATTACTAAAGTTAGCATTCCCTGAAAAGTAGCTAAATCCGCTAATCTGCCGAATTGATAATGCATCGATTAATGCTTCAGTTCCTCATAGATAGCACTATTCAACAGGGTTAAATAATGGTTTTATTTAAAGTCTGTATGAGGAGTTAAGCTAGCCTTCATCAATGCTTTAGATTCGTTATTGACTTAACTTATTGTTCATTGTTAAACCGCAGTCCTACTGACTAGATTATTTTTTTAAGCCCTTATCAGTAGATGCTCTAAGTCCAGGCTGTATTGAATCTCTCAGCATTTAACTCTGCAATTCCACGCGTCATTTACAAGTCAAATAAAAGAGCTACACAGGCTCTACGGTGACTCTTAGAGACTCAAACATGAGGTGAATTCTTGTAGAGTGAGCCATTCCGTCTTCAAAGAAATACTATCCTGTTTAAGTAAATTAAAAGAATGTGGTATTTGTTATACCTAAGGAGAGGTTGGTGATGACCTCGCTGCTGAGTTTAAAGTGTAACTAATATTACGATGTATCTATGTACAGCTTTATTTTTAAGCACTAGGTTGAAAGACAGATGAAGTCCAGTTGAATTACTGAGATGAGATGCTACTTTTTGAGGCTTGGGCGACAGAGTTAAAAGCAAAGCCAATTCAAGTCTCTTTTCGAGGTCAAGAAAATCCGCTTGGCTTGGGCGCAATGTTCTAACTCCAGCTTTAATTTGTATTGCTTAAGTATCTAGTTTTAATCTTATTTTCCATAGTTTTACTGATAAAAATGAGCTTAGCCTGGTCGTCAAAGCTCAAAATGGACATCGCCTAGGAAATTTTTCGATGTGCATATTACCGGATGGTTCCTGAGATTAGAGTGCTACAGAGGCGATCGCCCCCTCCGTAAAATCTACAAAGACTCAGTAGGTTTTCGCAAAGGATTGGCAGCGCTGATGTGAAGCTATCCCCATGCGGCGAAGTCTTGTGCCAGAGTTTGAAGAGATAAAAGGTGAATTTGGTCACTTTGCTGAGCCGCTTGCCGATCGGCTTCTGTGTTGTAGCCCCAGTCTGCTAAATAGAGCCGCACCGTTGCCAAATCTGGCTGAAGTGCTATATTCTGCAAGGTTTTCAGCCGATCTTCAACAAACCAAACGCTGATAGATTCACCCGCCGCTTGCGTAAATTTCTGGATCAGCAGGCGCAATGTCTCTGCTTTGGGTCGTTTCACCTCTTTACCAAAAATTTGTGACTCTGGCAGCTCTATTTGATGCTGCTGGAGCAGCTGCCGGACAAAGCGCTGCTCTTTTGTAGTGATGATAAATAGTGAAGTATCGCCATTCATCATCTGCTGTAGGCGATCGATAATGCCGGGGTAAAAACGGTGCTGCGCTAGCCAATCTTCTGCATCAGCCTGAATCCAGTTATCTCGGATACCGTCAAGCTGCGCCGCAATCTGAGCAGGGGTGAGGTCAAGGGTTTGGAGCTGCTGCTGCGCAATTGTGGCCCAATGGGTAAACAATGTTGAGTCAGGAATATTTTCGAGGAGCGATCGCACCAAAATCGGCATTTCCCAGCCCGTTTCAATGACCGGACGCAGCCGATAAAATCGTTCTGCCAACCCTGGAGGAGGCGTGTCATCTACAGGTGACCAAATTTGGCAATAGGTGAGCCACGCCGTTTGGAAGTATTCGATCAAGCCGTCACACACGACTCCATCAAAATCTAACGCCAGAATGGTCGGCACTGGATGGGGCATGGCAAGTCTCCTCAACGGCTTAATGGACTCAGTAGAACCTTGGCACAACGTTATTCAAAGCCACACACTCTTAACCGTGCCATAAAAGCGGGCAAAGTCTGGTTGTCCACACTACAGCCGCCCCGCCCAGAGCCGATACCGCCATTTTGCAGCGCTTTCCACCAGGGAATTGTCCAGAACCAGAGGGCAGGTAAATGTCCTTGGGGCGCTTCTAAACTAAAAGTGAGCTGATTGTGATATTTGAGAAACTCCAGACGTTCTGTCCACCAGTCTATTTTTTTAGTGAACTCTAGTACCTGGTTTTGAACAACGCGAGAAGGCTGCGTATGGGCAAAACTGGTTCGCGATCGCTTGGGCATTGGGTAAACATGCCACTGTGCCCTAAAACCAAACTTGCCATTACTGTAGTAGCTCCAGAGGCGATCGATAGTGTGCAAATCAGAACAGGGAAACTGGGTCAGCGCCTCAGCATCTAACCAACCTGCCTCAGTGCGATTGGCGGCTTTGAGCATAACGGCCAAGGTTTCGCGATCGGCCTCTAACCATTTTTGCTGCCGTAACAAATCGCGCAAGGGGACATAATCAACGCCCGCTTCAGACCGCAAGGTAAGCGGTTCAGATTCAGTAGATTGAGCTGCCGCGATCGGTTGGGCAGGAAGCTGGGTGGGTGGCAGCTCAGGCGGAATGTCTTGGGTAGAGATGAAAGAAGCAGATTCGGCAGGAGGTGCTGTAGGGACAGTTGACGCGTAAGCGGGCAAAATTTGCGTAGATGGAGTATCGACCAAAGCCGTTTGATCAAGATCAATCTCATCGAGAGCAGTCTGAGCAGACTCATCAGCCTGCGTTGCAGTTAGATGCTGAGAAAGGAGCTGACCCTGAAGATCCGTAACGTCTGGCTGGCGCAGCCCTAGAGATTGCTGAAGCTCTGATAGATGCTCTTGAGTAGCTGGGCTTAACGGCAGCCCTTGCTGCAAGGCTTGAGAAAATGCTTGCTCATACCGTTTGAGGTGGGTTTGATACTGTTGCGATTGGGTGTGAAAGTTCTGGCTCACCCGATATTCGATCGCATTTACGGTTTCATCAGTTAACGCCAATCTGGCCTGAGACTGCTTCAATTCCTGCCGCAACAGCTCACCCGGCGGAGATTCTAGCTGAATGGCTCGCAAAAACTCCTGTCCATACTGCCGGATTGACTGCTGCTTTGGGTCAGCTAGACTGTCATTTTCCTGGACGTGAGTTGGACGAGATATATTCTCGCCTCTTGCTGCGTCCGTTGCTTCGGTTGCAGTAGCCTCTACCAAGGGGGCCGCTGAAGCGCTAGCAGATCTCAAGGAAGGCGTTCCTGCTTGAGCCGCTTGCGTCAGCAATTGCAAAACACGCCGCTCGATCGCCTCAGCTTCGGCAGGCGTGAGCTTGAGCTGAGCCTGTTGTCGCTGCAAGATCGAGCGGTTAACCACTGAAATCTGACCATTGCGAGCATATTGCTTGACAAAAATGGCGTAGGATCGAGCGTTTTCTGGCGTAATCATAACTGGCTCCGGGCTAATCGCAGGGATAGCTGTTCGCATCCTACGCTAGATCCAGGCCGCCGTAAACTGCTGTCTGTTGTCAGGCCTGTCACCTTAGAGCCTGATGATGCGCGGCTAATCCCATTCATCGGCTGCTTGAGTCTCAGCCTCGATCAAGCCCTGCTTCAAATCTGTCCAGCTCATCTGCTCGGCTGGCAAATCTTGTACCAGCCTGCCTTGGTGCAGATGCAGCACATGGTTACAAAATTGCTCTGCCAGCTCAAGCTGATGATTCACCATCAGGATGGTCATGTGCTGAGTTTGGGCTGTTTTAACCAAAAGTTCTATGAGATGGTGGCTGCGTCCGGCATCCAAGGCAGAGGTGGGTTCATCGAGTAGCAGAACTTTGGGCTGGATCACAAGGCCACGAGCGATCGCCACCCTCTGCCGTTGACCGACAGAAAGCTGCACCTCTGAGCGATCGAGCCAATCTTGCGGCAGATGAAGCTGCTCCATCCAGGTGGCTATCCGCTGCTGAATTTCTGGCTTGCTAATGCCGCGCAGCACTAGAGGATAGGCCAAAGCCTGCCGTACCGTCATGCCCAGCAGCTTTGATTCTTGAGAAACCAGCGTGATCTGCTGCCGCAGCGTCATCACCGGAATCTGGCGAATATCCTGATCTTCAAAAAAAATCTGCCCCTGGCTCGCTTCGCTCAAGCGATTCAGCAGCCGCAGCAGCGAAGTTTTGCCCGCCCCTGACGCGCCGACAATAGCCACGCGATCGCCCTGAGCCACCCGACAAGAAATATCCTCTAACAGCAGTTGAGAACCCAAGGCAGGCTTAAGGGTGACATGATCAAGGACAAGTTGGGAAGACGGCATTGAGCGGCGGGTGAAAATAGAGCGAGGATTTTAAGGGGCAACTAATCCTAGGGAGAGAGCAGTCCAGATTGTCCAGGTGTCGATCGCCAGCAAAAATAGCGTTAAGACCAGCAAGATCAAGTACATCCAGGGTTGAGAGAGCGGCTTAACATCAGCCGTATCAATTCCCGTTTTGGCCTGAACCTGCTGCACGAGCTTAGCAAATCCGGCGACCCGCATCGGCAAAAGATAGCCCTGTCCTGATTGGCTCAAGAAGTAATAGACGATGCCGCCTTGCCCCGTAGATCGAGGTTTAAGGGCTTGGATTTCTACCCAAGGCAGCGACCAGCCCTTACGCCAGAAGCGAGGTACCCAACTCGGATAAGTCACTTGAATGCCCTGATCGTCCAAAATTACTCGCTCACAGAGGACGGCATAAAGGGCGATCGCTCCCAGCGCTAACGCACCTGCCAGCCACAAAGGCGGCACCGGAGCCTGAGTGACATTTGCCAAGAAGGGCAGAGGCAGCGTTAGTGCCACATACAGCAGCAGCAGCGTGATGCGAATCAGTGGCGAGAGTCGAAAGATCTGCTGATGTGTCAGAGGTTCAGACAGGGAGAGATCAGAAGAGGGAGTCACAGGGGCGATCGAGTAAGGTGCTGCTACTAGGGTAAAGGCTTTATGCGTTAAAAGCTTAACTAAGGTAAAAGCTGTATGGGGTATGGGCGGCCAAAGCTTTAGGGTAAGAGTTTCAGAGTTAGTGGTCTGCCCATTATTAATAGACAGGTACTAATAGACAGGTCAATATAGATAGGGGGTGAGGGATGAGAAACTCTTATCCAGCCATCGGTGAAGTCGGCGGCGGCAGGTGAACCCGAACTCAGTACCACCAGCTTTCGCCCGTCCGCTGCCACGCAGTATTAGCTGGCGGTTCAAGGAAATAACTCAACGTAATCGCAGTGACTTGGACGAATGATCGAAAAATCTCGACGATCGAGCGTACAAAAGCGAGTAATATAGAGCCTTTCAGCTATAATAGCGATCGCGGCATCTGTAAAATCAAGCTGGTTGTCAACTTGCCCTGGTCAGCTAGCGCAAACCAAAAACTGGTGTCGAGGATTGCTGTCATACAGGATTGCTTGGCTTGAGATTCCAGCCATACCCAAGATCAATTTCATTGCGGAGGATTTCTTCATCCCGCTCTGAAGTATCCGGTTGACCAGAGTGACCCAAGCCTGCAACTGCAACCAAAAAACTAGCAGAGCGATTGTTAATCTCTCTGCGTTGGGCTGATTTATAGCGAAGATAGTCGAGAAAACTAGCAAGTTCCATCAAAGCTTTGTCAGGAAGAGCGCTGACTGCTTCAAGGATCTGTTGCCGTTGTTCATTGCTAAATCTCAGGCCAAACTTTCCCCATTTTATTCTGAGCGGTGAGATTAGCGATCGCCTTTGCTGACTTGCCTCTGCTCCTGCTCGATCGCACTTTCGCCGGTCGCTGTGCAGGGTATTGTGAGACTGCGATCGCTAATTTCAAGAAATCCATCAGCAAGAGACCTTTCCAACAAGCAGTAGGACGGTAGGAATCCACAAGATGTTGATCTCGCTACTCTTCCAACGATCCAGCACTACAGCAATATGCTAGGAGAAATGTAACTTTATCAGGATTCGACGACGCGGTATTCCGTATATCTGTGTTCAACTTTGACATTGCCGCAGTCACCGGGTCAGGTGCTGAGACAAATTCACCCGTATGGAAATCACGTACTACCAGAACAATTTGCTTACCGTCTTGTGTCTCTGGATGGGACAATGAACGATCCTCTTCCGCAAACTTTTGTTCACGAGTTGCAACAGCTCCAATCTGTCCACTGCAATATCCGTGTGTACCCGACATAATATGGATTTCGTGACCATCGCCACTTAACCCAGAGGCAATAGTTTTCACGGCTTCAGCAACATCCTTGACTGTAATTGAACCATAGAATCCCCAGATCTGAACAGCGTCAGGAGTTCCCGAAGTGATATTTACAAGAGTTGGCATAGTTTTGGCTCCTAATTGTATGTTTTGGAACAAAATAGATATAAAAGCTGCTAAAGCACTTGGAAGATAGCTATTGAACTGGTTAGGTAGATGGGCGAAAGAGGCTTTAGTCCATCTTGAAAACCTAATGCCGTGTCATTTAGAAACATAGGCATTAAGACCCTGTTGATGTTCTTTCTACTCTCCTCGGTCTTCCTTTAATTTTTTCCAAACTTTAATAAGTTCATCAATATAATCCTGTACCTCACTGATCGACGGAGGCTTTCCGCCGGGGGGATTCTCAGCAGTTAGCGACCATTCTTGAAACTTAGTAGGATCTGTATCAAGCTTTTTGTGGTCCAGAACTATTGGGTTCCCGTCTGCGCCCAATGTGATTCTCTTTTTTACTGTTTTAGGTGGTGTATCTGAAGTCGTAAACTCTCTCTCCTCAAAATGCTGCGGTCTCTCGGCAAGTGCATCAGACACAAGATAAATCAACTCATCAATTGTGATTTTTGTGTGGTCGATGACAGACTTGCAAAGCACATAGGCTACAGCAGTATCTGAATCATCAATGATCTTCGTCGACTCCATGTGGTATTTCCATATCGCTATATCCGCTCGGACAAATGCGTTATTTTCTGGAACGACAACATAGATTCTTTCCTCAGTCTCTCCCGCTTCAGTAGAGCCAATAAATGCGTCTAGCCCACTAGAGATTAATGCCTTGACACCAGACTGCACAGCAGCCTTTGCACCTGTATTTTGATCCTTACCTCCAATAGAGAAGAAAGCATCTATCGCTTTAGTAAGATGATCTCCGACTTGTTGACTGAATCCCTGTTTTGCCGCTACATGATATTGTTCGATAAAACGAATTGCTCGAATACCAGGTATCTGTATTCGGTCAACTTGCGCTGGATTCATGAACTGCTCATTGATCTCATCACGGTATGAGCGAATCTTTGCTTTCGCTGCCAGCAAAAGTAATTCCAATCGCTCTTTTACTCCCGTTTTGTCATCTCCTTGTCCAGTTACATCCTCTAACTTCTTTGTCAATGAACCCATATCCTTCGTCTCCAAAGAAAAATTGACAGCCTAACGGGAAAGTTCAGTGGTAGCGATCGCGCCCTCACCCCTACGTCATGCCGCTTCGTTATCTGCTGCAACCAAGATGTGAGACAGAACCTGCCGCCGTTGCTGATTACTTCAAGAACATGCAATACAGTACATCCAGTGCATTGGCGAAATCTTGCACAGCATTGCTGCTTTTGCACAAAATTGCTATTATCAGGGAAAATTTTTTGGGGTCACGCCTGTCAATCGTTTAAAGTGCCGATTCAGGTGGCTTTGATGAGTGACCCCACAGGCGATCGCCACCTCTGAAATTCCCATTTTTCCGTCTTTCAACAACAGTTTTGCCCGCTCCACTCGTTGCCGAATCCCATATTGATGAGGCGTGAAGCCAGTCGATCGCTTGAAGGAAAGGCAAAAATGTATCTCTCTGTCAATCGCTCGAAGTGGCGATCGCCACAGCAAAACTTTCTGATCCAAAACCGCTAAACTTAAGCTATCCACATATCGCAACCCTGGGGTCATGGGACGATGGTGCAGCAAATCCCTGCGACAGCAATCATTTATCCCGATAGCGATGGCAAGCCCATGGCCGATAATACTGAGCAGTTCCAGTGGATTGTCACCCTTAAGGAAAACCTGGAACTGATGTATGCCGATGACCCGGATGTTTTTGTCGCAGGGGATTTGTTGTGGTATCCCATCGAAGGCAACAATCGGCTGTGTCAAGCTCCTGATGCTCTGGTGGCCTTTACTCGACCAAAGGGCTATCGGGGTTCCTACAAGCAATGGGAAGAAAATAACATTCCGCCCCAGGTGGTGTTTGAAATCCTCTCTCCTAGTAATCGCCGGGGTGAAATGGCCAGGAAGCTGCAATTTTACAACCGTTACGGCGTTGAGGAATATTACGAATACGATCCCGATACCAATGAGTTAGTGGGCTGGCAGCGTCAGGATGACGCTTTAACCGTGATTGAGTCGATTGACAATTGGGTGAGTCCCCGTTTGGGGATTCGGTTTGTCATTACACCCGAAACCTGGGAGATTTATCGCCCAGATGGCTCACGGTTCTTGACCTACGTGGAATTAGGGCAGAGACTAGAGCAAACTAGCGAGCAATTGGAGCAAACTAGCCAGCAGTTAGAGATAGCTCAGGCAAGAGCCGATCGCCTGGCTGCTCAACTGCGCGAATTGGGGGTTGATCCAGAAGCAATTTAGCGCATTGCGATCGCCCCTCAAGACTATCTTGCTCAGTAGCAAAGCCCATCATTTGAACCCGTATAACCGGGACTGTCGGGAAATGACTATAACCGGGAGAATTTTTTGGGAGTTAACCCAGTTAGTCGCTTGAAGTGACGATTGAGATGGCTTTGATGGGTGAATCCACAGGCAATCGCCACCTCTGTAATCCCCATCTTTCCATCTTTCAACAACAGCTTTGCCCGCTCCACTCGCTGCCGAATTACGTATTGGTGAGGCGTGAAGCCAGTGGATAGTTTGAACGATCGGCAAAAGTGATAGGCGCTGAGTTGGGCGATCGCGGCTAATTCCTCTAAACTCAGCTCCTGGTCGAGATAATCGTTGATATAGTTGGTTACAAGCTGCAACTGCGTGGGAGACAAGCCACCCAGATAATGAACAGACTTGTGACTGTGAGCTGAATAGTTCCTTAGTATATGCACCGCTAACGCCTTGGTCAGCGTCTCTGCATAAAGCCGTCCACCCGGTCTACGAGACTCCAGATCGGCTTTGAGAGCCAGGGCAATCTGAAGAATCAGGGGATCTTTCAGTGAAACCCCAGGCAGTAGTTCAACCTGATCCACCGCTAACATAGTCCCTGAGGTAGACGGGAGTCAATAGCGGGTGCAAAATTATTGCTGACAGTCATTGTATCTCTATATGGTCGCGCGCGTTCTACCTATAGTTGATATAAAAAGTATTGCTTTCATTCAATAATAGGTTGCTGAAATCTTCTATTTATCTGTCGATATCAAGCTAATTCTGTTCTTAACTTTATCTCCTTAGCTGTTCTCTTTAAGCTTCTTTAA
>JACQYI010000051.1 GCA_016208305.1 Oscillatoriophycideae cyanobacterium NC_groundwater_1537_Pr4_S-0.65um_50_18
CACAACGGGAATTGGTCGAGCAACCGCGATCGCTTATGCCAAACAACAAGCAAAGGTGGTGGTAGTGGGTCGTCGAATTGATGAAGGTGAAGAAACGGTTCGATTGATCAAGGAAGCTGGCGGAGATGCTATTTTTGTGCAAGCAGATGTCACGAAAGAAGCCGATGTTCAAGCAATGGTTGATAAAGCGGTTAGCGTTTTTGGGCGGCTGGATATTGCCTTTAATAATGCAGGAATGGGCGGCGAAAATCCCTCATTGATTGAGCAAACAGAAGCTGAATACGAGCGCATGATGAACGTCAATGTCAAAGGCGTTTGGTTGTCGATGAAATATGAAATCGCTCAGATGTTGAAACAGAAAAGTGGTGCGATCGTCAATATGGCATCTGTGGTTGGAGTCGTTGCACTGCCTAACATACTTCTCTATACCGCGAGTAAACATGCGGTAGTAGGCTTGACCAAAGCTGCTGCGCTCCAATATGCCAAAGCGGGTATTCGCATCAACGTCGTTGCACCAGGGGCAATCCAAACAGATATGTTTGAAGCAGTTACAGATGAAGCCAAAGCTTACTTGACAGGACTTCACCCGATCGGACGAGTTGGCACACCGCTTGAAGTTGCAAATGCAGTCCTGTTTTTATCATCTAACCTGGCATCGTTCGTAACAGGTGAAACATTGATGGTAGATGGCGGGTATGTAGCGCAATAGTCGATCGGCAGTGCGAAATGTTTGATACAGCACTTCAAGCGACTCACTAAAGCAACCCTGAAATTGGTTCGCTAACTCCATCAGAAACTCCATAGGAATCTGCAAGAAGTTGAGTGTTGGAACTGACTACACTCAAGTGAACTAAGACAAAGAGAACTTAGGAGTTGATGATGATGTCCAAAGTGTCTTCTACCTCACCACCACAAAACTAAAGTAAGGAATCGTTACCATGAGTACCCAACCAACCGAAGTAATCAAAGAGTTTCTGGCGAATACGGCGATCGAAAAGGTCGAGGCGGTTGCCCGTTGACTCGTCGCAGAGGACGCAACATACATTTCCCTGAATTTCGACAACCCTGAACTGAAGCAAATCTTGCCTTGGACAGGAACCTCTGAAGGTCCCCAAGCGTTCATCGATACGTTCTCCCGGGTTGAGACATGGTGGACGGTCGAGGACTTCGCCGTTACCGCCCTCTTCGGTGAAGGAGAGAACGTTGCTGTGTTCGGCAGGTTCACGTACCGCTCAGTCTCGCTGAGCAAGGCGGTGACCTCACCGTTCTCAATCCACGCAAAGGTGCGCAACGGGAAGATCGTGTACTTTCAGTTCATGGAGGATACTTTCGCGACCGCTCGCACTTTTAGCCAGAAGGGGACTTGGACCATCAAAATCGCTCCGAACCAGCCGGAGTTCGAGGTGTAATAGCATCCTACGATGTCTAACCATGCGTTGCATCGGAACGCTGCAATTTGGTCGGTTGAGTTTTCAAGGTTATCTGCGTCCGGTGAGCTTAGTCGTTATGTAGCAAGGGTGAAGAATAGACTTAATCGGAATCAAGAAAAGCAATCAATTCTTAAACCGATTCCAAATCTTCTTGCAGCCCATTTGTCCATTGAGATGCTGAGCACTTTATTACCGATAAGGTCTAATGAAAAGAGAATTAGCGATAAATTTTTTGTTCTCGTTTGTGAGCGGCGCAATGGTCTGGGCCTTGTCACCATTTTTATCAGGGCAGGTCGAACCGTGGGATGCGAAAGGTTTTTATTATTCCGCAGCACTTCTTATGGTTGGCCTGCTCGTTGGCCTTGCTCGGCCTAAACATGTTTGGTCGCACTATGCCGGTATTATTCTTGGTCAACTGGCGTATATGCTTTGTTTTCTGCCCGGCGGTCCGTTAATTCCTGTTGGAGTCGCTATTTTAGCGGCTTACTCCACAATCGCTTTAGCAGGAGCAGCAAGTGGGATCTGGTTTCGTCGCGTCAGCCGGGGTGCGCGGTGATTTTGCTGCCTAACCATGCGCTGCAGCGAACCCGGCCCTCGCACTCCGGTTGCAATCCACGCTGTCACCGCGAGTCGGTCACTGAGCTTGGGTCGTTATAGACCGTATGAATCTCGATGCGGGTGTGCGTACCGCGCTGGCTACCGAAGCAGAATTAAAGCCATCTTAGAGGCGGCAAAAGCGGCGATCGCGCCCAGGAAACAATGAAGGATTCTTGTTGTTCTGAAGCGATGATACGCAATGGATGCTTGCCCCATCTTTGAAGTCTGCTTAACGCAGCATCGCTAAGACGGTGCTCGATCGCTGCATAACAATTGTGATGCAACAGACAAAAACACTCATCAATTTACAACGGAGAAACCTCTGATGCCTTATATTACTGTTGCTCAAGAAAACTCTGCAACCATCGATCTCTACTACGAAGACCTTGGGGCAGGTCAACCGATTGTGCTGATTCATGGATTTCCATTGAACGGACATTCCTGGGAGAAGCAGGTTTTAGTTTTACTGAATGCAGGATATCGAGTAATTACCTACGATCGCCGAGGATTTGGCAGCTCCAGTCATCCCTCATCTGGCTATGACTACGATACCTTTGCCGCCGATTTGAATACACTCATGACCAAGCTTGACTTGCAAAATACCGTGCTGGTCGGCTTCTCAATGGGAACAGGTGAGGTCACACGTTATCTTGGCAAATACGGCTCAGAGCGGGTGCAGAAAGCGGTGCTGATGGCTCCCGTGCCGCCCTTCTTACTGAAGACCGATGATAACCCCGAAGGTGTTGATCAAAGCATTTTCGATGGCATTATGAAAGCGATCGTTGACGATCGTCCAGCCTACTTTTCTACATTCTTCCAGGGCTTCTTCAATGTGGATGTGTTGCTTGGTGACCGTATCAGCAATGAAGCGATTCAGGCAAGTTGGAACGTGGCAGCAGAGGCTTCTGCCAAAGGGACTTTGGATTGTGTCCTTTCCTGGCTCACCGATTTCCGCGATGATCTGCCCCGCATTGATGTACCGACTCTGATTATTCATGGCGATAGCGATCGCATTTTGCCACTGGAGTCCACCGCAGCAAGACTGCCAAAGCTGATTAAAAACAGTCAACTGGTTGTCATTCCTGGTGGACCACACGCCATCAACTGGACTCACGCTGATCAGGTCAATCCCGTGTTGCTGGGCTTTCTTCAGCAGAAATAATCAGTGACCCTTTCTCCTCCGAAATTCGCAGATCCTGAACGTGATCCGATTGTGTAATTGCAAGCCTAAACTTATGCTGATCCAAAAACTAAACGACTGTGAAGAAATGATCGCTGGAGATGGAACTGTTCTGCGCGAATTGCTTCATCCTGACAAACAAGACATCAACTTGCGTTACAGTTTGGCACATGCGATCTTGCCTGTTGGCAAAACTTCGATTTCCCATTCTCTAAAGACTTCTGAGGTTTATTACATCATTAGCGGTGTTGGCGAAATGTCGATCGATAGCGAAGTTCGTCGCATTGAACCAGGCGATACGGTTTACATTCCTCCAAATGCAATCCAGTTCCTTCATAACGACGGCGACGAACACATTGTTTTCGTTTGTCTAGTTGATCCAGCTTGGCGCAAAGAAGACGAAACGATTTATGCACCAGTCTGATTTATGCAATCTCGCTACATCACTGGACAATCCTTAGTGATTCTCCTGTAGGAGAGGCTACGCCAACGATGGCGGATGCACAGCGAACTGACCCATTTCAAGAGAGAACAAACGAGCTTGATTTTCAGATCACATCTACAAGAGGGGATTCTATGTCAACTTTTGTCTTAATTCATGGCTCCTGGCATGATGGTTCTGCTTGGCAGGCAGTCATTGATCAACTAGAAGCAAAGGGACATCATGCTTTTGCGCCCACGATCGCTGGACATGGCAAAGGCGTGAACAAAAACGTCAACCATGCTCAATGCACGCAATCGATCGCCGATTACATTGTGAGTAAAGACTTGAACGACATCGTTCTAGTCGGACATAGTTTCGGTGGGACAATTATTGCCAAAGTTGCTGAAGCAATCAGCGATCGCATTCGACGACTCATCTTCTTCAATGCCTTTGTCCTCAATGATGGTGAAAGCATCAACGACAACGCCCCACCGCACTCTCAAGTGTTATCCGAGCAGCTAGCGAGACAATCGGGCGATCATACGGTGATGCTACCTTTTGAGATTTGGCGAGAAGCGTTTATCAACGACGCTGACCTCGAACTGGCACGATCGAGTTACGCACAATTATCGCCTGAACCGTATCAACCGTGGCTTGACAAATTAGACCTGAAGCAGTTTTACTCGCTGTCCATCCCCAAAAGCTACCTCTACTGTACCGAAGACACCGTCCTTCCTCAAGGCGATTGGGGTTGGCATCCCAGAATGTCTAGCCGCTTGGGACTATTTCGGTTCGTGCAAATGTCCGGTAGTCATGAGGTGATGTTTTCCAACCCGGTCGGCTTGGCAGAAAAGATGATTGTGGCAGGGCGCGACTAGCTGATGGGTGAGATGAACAACAGACAATCGCTTATTCCCAAAACAAGGGCGCTAACCGAATGCCGAGGCACAGCGTGGAAAGGCTTCCAAAGATTCAGAGCTACGTTTGATTAAGCTCACCTACTGACAACGCGGTAAGCAAACAAGGAGCATATCCAAAAATGGTTAAAGGTAGGTTAGAAGCATTTAGCGATGGGGTAATTGCTATTATTATCACCATCATGGTACTGGAGTTAAAAATACCTCATGAGTCAGATTTAACTGCACTACGTCCGTTGATTCCAATCTTTCTAAGCTATGTGTTGAGTTTCGTGCATGTCGGTATTTACTGGAACAATCACCATCACCTGTTTCAGGCAGTCCGACAAGTGAATGGTTCAACGTTGTGGGCAAACCTACATTTGTTGTTCTGGTTATCATTATTTCCCTTTGTCACCGCATGGATGGGTGAAAATCAATTTGCTGCGTTGCCTGTGGCTCTTTATGGTGTGGTTCTATTGTTGGCTGCGATCGCCTACTTCACTCTGACCCGCACACTTGTTTTTCACCACGGTCAAGATTCCACAATTGCAACCGCTCTTGGTCGGAATTTCAAAGGCAAGTTATCGGTATTGATTTATGCAGTGACAATTCCACTTGCTTTTGCAATCCCTTGGCTTGCATGTGC
Source organism: Oscillatoriophycideae cyanobacterium NC_groundwater_1537_Pr4_S-0.65um_50_18 (assembly GCA_016208305.1). Taxonomy (GTDB): domain Bacteria; phylum Cyanobacteriota; class Cyanobacteriia; order Elainellales; family Elainellaceae; genus Drouetiella. Next base: position 5,177 of record JACQYI010000051.1, read on the forward strand.
ATTATTCGTTCTGGTTGCAGTTCTGTGGCTCATTCCTGATCGTCGTATTGAAAAGGCGTTGAACTCATAAAGTTCCATGTTCGGAATGCTTGTTTGTCAAATTAGATGCATCGAGTGAGGCGGATGTCCGGGAATTGCTGCCTGTAGGTCCAATCACAGAATCGAACTATAAATAGAAACAGCTCTTCGACGGTACGAATCAGGGCAAACTCATCGTTACGGTTTCAGAAGATTAGGAACTAGGAAAACTATAAGAATCTGAAAGAAGTCAAGCATTGGAATCAATACAGTTGAGATAGAACAACAAACTAGGAGAATCTAACATGGTCAAAGAGCAAATTGTAGACAAACAGGCAAATGTACAGGCAACCCCCAACCTGACACCTGCTCAGGAAGCTTTACAAGCGGTCTGGGAAGAGCACATCGGGCACGAGTTTGGTACTCACAGCACTGAAGATGCTCTCGCTACAATGGTTGAGGACGCTTACGTGAACCACATTCCGGTAATGACTGGGGGAGTAGGGAAACCAGCACTGCGTGAGTTTTATTCCAAGTACTTCATTCCACAGATGCCGCCGGACATAGATCTGGCTCCGGTCTCGCGCACAATCGGAACCAATCAACTCGTCGATGAAATGCTAGTTAAGTTCACTCATACCATCCAGATGGACTGGATGCTACCTGGCATTGCTCCGACAGGGAAACGGATTGAAGTGGCAGTAGTAGCGATTGTCCAGTTCCGTGATGGCAAGTTAGCCCATGAACACCTCTATTGGGATCAGGCGAGTGTATTGGTTCAACTCGGCATGCTTGATCCGGTTACACTGCCCGTTGTAGGGGTTGACAGTGCGCGCAAGGTACTTGAACCGACCTTGCCCTCAAACGCACTGATCGATCGTGCAAGCGATCGCGGCTAAAGGTTAGAACAAGCTTTTCATCAATGCTTAAACCTGCGATCGCAGGCGGCTGGCTCACGGTCTTCTCCAACTACTTCCTCGTTCCGGGTCTGTTGTGGACCGTGGTCTCGTTGATTGATGGAACTACTGAACTCGACATCGGCGCACACTTCGCCAACAACATCGGCGGCATCCTCCTGTTTAATATCACTCGAAGTGCCGTGACCACACCAGTTCTGTTCACAATCAGCGAGTACTACACGACCTATAGGGCGCTATCAGTGCTGGTTGTAATACCCGTGTTTCTGGCGATCGCCTACAAGGTGCTCAAACGCGACGAGGCATTCGTACCCGTTTTCCAAAGCGATCGAGAGGGTCGTTGGCGATCTTGTCGATTCCTGAACCCATCAGCAACTTGAATCAGCGACTAGATCAAAGGAGTTTATTACCATGTCCAAAGTGTCTTCTAACCACACGCAGCAGCCAGGGAAGCCCCCCGCCGTGTCCTCGGTTCAGCCCAACAGGGTCTCCCGCCCGGGCTGGCTTGAGATCGTTGTCGGTCTCGTCGTCTTTGCGATCGTCGGATTCGGGGTTGGCTCACAACTCAGGCGGCTCGATCTTGACCCCGTAATCTACGGACTGATTTTCACCTCGCTCTCCGGCATCGCTGGAATTGCCGGATTCGCAGCGGCAGTGCTACTTCGGATTCGTTCCCTGAACGCCTTCGGTGTGCGTCCAGTTTCTAAGCGCTGGTTGCTCATCGCGATTGGAATCGGGCTGGTTGCCTTCGTACTCAAGGGACTGGCGGTTCTGGGCTGGATTCAGATTACTGGGAACACCAACAATGTTCAGGGTATGTACGCAGAGGGCGGTAGCGGCGGGGTACTCTCTCTGGTTTTAGCGACATTTTTCTTCGGAATCGTCACGCCCCTCGGTGAGGAGTTGATCTTCCGAGGTGTCGTCGCCAACGCGCTGCTGCGCTACGGTCCGTTCACAGGGGTCGTGGGTAGCACCGTGATCTTTGCTCTCGCTCACGGCATCAACATCGTCTTTCCCGCAGCCGTAGTCGCAGGTCTCGCCACTGCCGAGATCTTCCGCCGCAGCGGCTCGGTCTGGACTGCTGGCATTGTTCATGTTGTGTTCAACTTGCCCACAATCCCGGTGATGGTCGCTGCTGGCATGGGCTAACCTGGCACCGCCTCAAGTCAATCAGATCTTGCAAGCTGTCTCAGCAACGCGAAATAGAGTCAAACGTACCGAACAAAGGAAAACCATGAATAAGCCCGAGTTTTTTGTCACTCCCGGTTATGGGGAATACATGCTGAATAACTTGCATTACTCGCAAGCGGTAAAAATTGGCGATCGCGTGGAGACATCGGGACAAGGTGGCTGGGATGACAACCTGCAAATTCCCGAATCGCTTGCGGATGAGATCGCTCAGGCGTTTCGGAACGTAGAGCGAACCCTGGCAACTGCCGGGGCGGGTTGGGAGCATGTTGTCCATGTCAATTCTTACCATGTTGGTGGGTTGCCCCCAGAAGTTAACGATGTGATGGTCAGGCTATATCGCCATTACATGCCCAACCATGCCCCAATTTGGACACAGGTAGAAGTCGCGGCTCTTGGACTGCCAACGATGCGAATTGAAATCCGCGTTACTGCAATTGTTCCATGAGTTGCGCATCAGACAGCAGAGACGGCTCCGTTAAAGTATCCACTTGAACAAAGGAGAAATTTAGATGTCAAACAATAACAAAGCCATCTTAGAAGCGGCAAACGCAGCGATCGCTCAAGGCAACTATGAAGAATTTTTGTCGTTTTGCACTGACGACACGGAATGGACATTTGTCGGCGACAAAACCCTGAAAGGAAAAGCAGATGTGCACCAATGGATGGCAACGGAGTATGTGGAACCGCCTTTGAATATCGTTGCTAACTTGATCGCTGAGGGGGATTTTGTCACGGCACTCGGCGACCTCACAATCAAAGACGAAGACGGGAAGGCGGCTCATTACTCGTACTGTGATGTCTGGCGCTTTCGCGGCGGCAAGATGGTCGAATTAAAGGCTTTCGTGATCAAAACCAATGTCAAGGATGACAGCAACGCGGCATAAAAGGAATCGATTACCATGAATTTTTTTGCTCATCACCTGCGAGAACGAAACTTGAAAAAGGTGATTAAATCCGATCGGTTGCGGTCAGACCTTCCTTTTAGGCGATGGCGATCGCTCTGGATCACCTCCAGCATCCTCGTCACAGTCATAGCCACTGTCGGCATCGTCATTGCGGCTTTCCAGTTCGGACTCCCCTGGTGGATGCAGGAAAAAGACCACAATCATCTTTACGAAAGCGATAGCGGTTCTCTGCGTTACCAGGTTCACCTTCCACCTCAGTTTGATGGCACGACTCAACTGCCAGTAATAATGGCGATTCACGGCTGCGGAATGACAGGTTACGGATGGAACTCAATGAAGTCTACGACGCAGTTCAACCGCTTGGCTGACCGTGAAGGCTTCATCGTCGTCTACCCAACGCAGCGGATGTTTCGCAATAGGATCAACTGCTGGAACTCGGCTGACCCACGGGAGCAACACCGCTACAGCGGAGAACCTGCACTTCTCGCCGGTGTTGCCCGACAGGTGGTCGAGGAGTACAACGCAGACCCCGCCCAAGTGCATGTCGCTGGTGCCTCGTCGGGTGCGGGTGCCGCCGTTATTCTCGCTGTGACCTACCCCGATGTTTTCGCAACGGTGGCATCGGTTGCGGGGGGTGAGTATGGGCTGAACCAGGTGAACCCGGATGACCCCGGCTCCACACCACCGGACTACACGGCACGGCAGGCGTGGTCACAGATGGGCGATCGGGCGCGGCAGGTGCCGCTGCTTGTCATCCAAGGTGAGGAGGATGCAGTCGTTCCGCCCCTCGTCGCCACTCGTCTGGTTGCTCACTGGACTGCAGTAGGTGACTTCGTTGATGACGGTCTGCTCAACGACAGCCTGAACCTAGTCGAAAAGACGACAACGGTGCCTTCAGAACAAGGCAGGCATTCGTACACACACACCACCATCACTGCGCCGGAGGGTATGTCTCTCGTCGAGTCGTACCTCGTCCAGGATATGGAGCACGTCTGGCCAGGGCCTGCCGGAGAAGGCATTTACATCGATCACGCTGGTCCCGATGCCAGTGCCATTATCTGGGATTTCGCCAAGCGCCACCCGAAGTCATAGTCAATTGGGGCAACGTTTTGAAAGGAGTTTACCCTGTCTCGGAGTCGAGTTAAACTCAGCGGAGCAGTCACCCACTCCGCTGAGTTTAACTCGACCCCAAATATAGCTTTCATAGCTATATTGCACTTCATTGCAGCTTCGCCATTTCTGCCCCTACCAGCATCGGTGAGCACCAAGCAGTGAGTGTCGCCTAGCACCCACCTTACCATTGACCGATTTTTGCGACACAATCACACTTACTGACATAAGGGTTTTACAGATTCTTGTTTCGATACCGTCAAAACAGGATAGTCAGCGCATTTATAAACGGGAGCGATGGGGAAAATCGTTTTGAAGTCAGCCTGGAGTTTATCAGTAGTAAGGTTTTCTAAGGTACAGCTCGGTTGATTAGTTAGTGTAGAATTTGTTCCGTTCTCGGAATTAGAAGCAGGTTGTAAACACGACTCTATTCTATTGTTGTAGTCTCGCGCCAGGGCATAATCTGGCTTAACGCTGAGCGCTTGCTGAAACGAAGTTTGAGCGTCTTTAAATCCTTTCTTACCTAACAACAAAGAAGCAAATCCTCGGCTGATCCATCCTCGATAGTTTTGTTTTTGAACATCTCGCTCGATCACTTGATCAAAAGCATCTATTGCGTCTTGATAATTGCCTGACATGGCGTTTAAAGAACCCAGATTATAGATCATGCTGACTGATTCTGGATTAACTTCCCGCGCCTTTTGAAAAATCGCATCTGCGTTCTGAAAACTTACCCTGGAATACGAATTTCTCTGAAGCAAAAAAGAGCCTAATTCAGCCAGAATGGGAAAATCTGTCACAGGGATTTCACTCGCCTCCCGCTGCAAGTACAGATCGATTGCCTTCTGATAGAAATTGTTGTACTCTGGCTTATTTTGTACCTGTTGTGTCAGCCCTAAATAAAAGAAAGTTTGTGGGTCTTGTTGCTGTAACTGACCCGCTTTTTGAAAATCTTCAAATGCCTGATTCAAGAACCTATCCGGGTTCTCTGATTCTCGTTTCCAGAGTAGGAGGGATGCCTTACCGCGATTTTTGAGCGCATTGTACTCATTCGGTTGACGATCGATCACTTGTGTGCACGCCGTTTTTACATCATTGGCATCTTGTATCAGTCCCACATCTGACTGGTTGAAAGTAATAGGCTGATCGCACCGCTCCACCTGCTGCGCCTCAATCGATCGTTGATTTTGCCAGTATGTAAACGCTCCCACTGCCAGCAAGCCTAATAATCCGCCAATCAACACACGCTGATCGACAAAACGAGGCATAGACTGGGGTGAGGCCGGACGTCTTTCTAATGCCCGTAAATCATCCAGTACTTCAGAAACCGTGTTGTAACGATCGTCTGCACTGTGGCGCACCATTTTTTCTAGAATTCGTGCCAACGCATCACTCACCTGCACCATTTGCCGACCAGGCGTGACAAACCGCCAGATGATTTCTCCGGTTTTTGGATCTCTCGCCAGTTCAATCGGACGAATGCTTGTGAGTGCCTGAATGCCAATGATACCAACTGCATAAATATCTCGGCTGACTTCGGTGCGATCGCCAATTTCAATAGGGGGAATGTACCCTGGTGTTCCCACTTGCTCGGCTGAGGCTGTCTCTCCGGGATCAGTCAGAGCGCTGATTTGCTTGAGGGTGCCGAAATTGATCAGGACAATCTTGCCATCTTGTTTGCGTCGTCTCAGGTTAGCAGGTTTGAGGTTGAGATGGGATAGTTCTTGACGGTGGACAAATTCCAGAATTTCTAGAATATCGATTAATAAATTAACAACGCTTGATTCACGCCATTGTTCATTGACTTTAATATCCTCGTCTAGATTGTGTCCTTCAATAACTTCTTGAACGGTGTAAAATTTTTGGTCTTCTTCAAACGAAGCTAGTAGTTTAGGAATTTGCCCGTGTCCATTCAACTTTTCTAGCTCTTTTAACTTGCTGTTAAATAAATTGCGAATTTTTCCTAAGGTATCAATGTCAGTTGATGTAGGAATTAATTGCTTCACAACATATTGAATGGGGCTTCGCAAATCACGGTCTTTCACCAGATAGGTTCGGATTAAACCGTCGTCTCCTATTTCCTCCAAAATTTCGTATCTGCGGCGGATAATTCGGCGTTCTTTTGCCTGCGCTAACTCTTGCTCTACCCATTCTAAGTTGAAGATATGAGCATAGATGCGATTCGCGACCTTAAGCTGTCCACCCTGATTCTCTACTAAGCCCAAATTCAGTAGCGTTCGTAGCTCAGAGCTATTGTCAGCGATCACATTCTCCTGTTGCAAAATCTTTTGATAGAGTTGCAATAACTCAACACACTTTTCATCTCCAAGCAGTGAATCACGCACCGTTCGCAGATGTTCAGCCGCTGCCTGGATTTCCCAATCCCGAATCAGATGGATCTGGACTAACTGTTCAACCTGCCTTGCCTCTTCATGTTCCGGAATTGGTGCATGGGCAAATTCAGTAATTAATGCCTGATAGAGTTGTCGCGTTAGAGAAGGCTGTGAACCTGCCCAGGCTTGCACTTCTTGAATTACAGCCGAAGGACGACTGGCAACCTGTTCTAACTGTGGTGCAAACGTCTCCAGAACTTTTGCCACTTCTGTTCGCGCTTGCTGAGCGATCAACTCTGACGTTTCGCGAGTAAGCCGTTCCGCAACAATCTGACTGCTAGTTAAAAACTGCTTGTCCTCTTCGCTGAGTTGCTTGCCCTCTGCCCACTCCAGCGCATCTAGCAATGCCTTACCGCGCAGTAGACGTGACTCATCTTTGCAGCCTGAAGCAAACCAGGCGGTCAATGCTTCTTCATAGGGACGCAATTCTGCCAGGACTTCCTGCACCCACTGTTCGTTAAAGACCGCTCTATAGATAGGATTGTAGACCTTGAGAAACCCATTTTGCTTCACTACCAAACCCGACAATCGCAGTTCCGCTTGCTCAAAACTATCATCGGATTTGATTTGTTCCTGCTCTAGAATTTGCTGGTAGAGTCCCAATAAGCGACCCGTTAACTGTTTGTCACGAAACAGGCGATTGCGAATTGTTTTCAGGTGTTCTGGCTCGTCCTGTGCCTCCCAGTTAGTAATGACGCGTGATCGCACCAGGTGTTCTATCCCTTGCGCCTCATCTGCAGAATCGCCTAGCTCCGTTTCGGTTTCGATGAGCAAACGGCAAAGCTTTTGAGTCAGGAATGGTTGTCCACCCGTCCAGTTGAGAATTTCCTCCAGCACTTTAGCCGGATTCTGCACATGACCTTCCAGGCCCCAAAGCAAGGGCTGCACCTCAGCCGAACGAAATCCATGTAGCTCGATCGCCCGGCCCAGATTAAAAGGAGTGCGTTCGCGATCAGCAATCAAATCAGATGGGGTAGCCACCCCAATCAGCACAAAAGTTAAACGCTGGTATTCCGGTTTTTCGTTCCGCAGGTTATAACAGGCGCGAATGAAGGCGAAAAAGTCATCTGTAGGGAAATTGAGGCTGAGAATGCTATCAATCTCATCGACCACGATCACGATATGGGACTGCACTTGCGCCAGCAGCACCTTTTCAATGAATTCCTCTAGCCGAGCTAATGGGGTTACGGTCAGTCGTTCTTGCCACCAGGAAGACAGACGAAACTCCAGATCAAAGCTATCTGCCAGTTTTTTCGCCAGCGTTGCGTACCATTGATCTGCGGTGACTTGCTGAGATCCGATCGCAGAAAGATCGATCAGCGTACAGGCATAACCTTCTGCCTCCAGCCGTTTTCGGGCACGGACTTCCAGACTTGACTTACCCATTTGTCTGGAATTGAGGACATAGCAGAAGTCACCTGCTTTTAAGCCTTCATATAGATCCTTATCTGCCTGTCGCACCACATAACTCGGTGCATCAGGAGGAAGCGTGACTCCAACTTGATAGCGATACTGCTGACCGTTATAAACCATTGGCTCCCTTCTCCTATTGCACCGCTAGTTAATGAGCTTAAACATCAAGTGCTCAAGCAATTACGGAAATACTGACGATACAACAAACAGCGGGGCTTTGCCTGATTTCCCTCTAGCTGTACTAATCCCATACTGTAGAGTTTAAATGCCTGAGCAGGTTTCAAAGGCACAGGATCTTCAGTTGCCACAACAGACTTGAACGCCGCAACTAGTTCTTGTGATTGTTCTAAATTACTCAAGAGTTGGCGTAAATGGCTATTATAAATTCCGGTTTCCGTCGGTGCAGTTTCAAGGATCTGATCCAGCATCATTTTCTTATGCTGAATTTTTTCCAGGGACAGTCTTACCAGATAGGGATGTCCTCCAACCAGGTGTGTTATTTTTTTGACTTCAGCAGCATCCCAATCTAATCCGTGTCTCTGTGCTAAATTTTGCACCTGTGCTTCGCTAAACTCAGGTAAATCTACGACAATGCCAACGCCTGCTAACGGTGACGCATTAATGTCCAATGCGCTGTAGATCTCTGTCGCATGAACGATCACCAGCCGCAGCTTCTGCCAGATCTGACTGGCGCGATCGCCCCGGTTTGATTGATCATACCAACTCCGTAATAGTCGGCAGAAATCATCAGCAATTTTAGCGTGTTCAAAGACGCGATCGGTATTATCTAATATCAGTACTAGCGGAGCCTGAATCTGGGCCAGCAGGTAATCCTGAAAGTAGATCGTGGTGTTGAAACTGGAGGCAAATATCGCTTCCCAGTATTGTTCCAGTTGGTTGCTTAACCCTAGCTCGCGGGTGATTACAGCACAGAACCATTTAAGAAACGTATCTAGATCTTCCAAGACTGAATCAGTTGCCAGTTGAAAGCTTAGGTAAGCCGTTTGATAGCCGAGTTGAGTTGCTTGCCAGAGGATGCGATTAGTTAAAGCAGTTTTACCCATCTGCTGAGGCGCTTTGATTCGCAATAACGCACCTGGAATTTCGATCGACGTAAAGCAGGTTGTTTCAACGGGAGAGCGATCGACGTAAAAAGTCAAATCCGGTTTGGCGACGGAATTCACCGTCAGGTCTGAGGATTGAAGAGGGTTCATCATAGTCCTGGTACTAGCTCCTTGCGTGATTAACGCACTAGCGTCAGGCTGCTTTGCCTCGGTTTGAAATTCAGGATTCCACTCCTCTGGCTCAACGATGTCTGTCGGTTTCAGGTTCAAAACGGCAACAATATCGCGGATCGAATTGCGATCGATCCTGTCTCCTTTCATCAAGCGTTTTAGCGTATCAGAAGAGACATTCGCGGATTCCCCGATTGCATTAAGGGTTAGCTTTTGTTTGCGTCTCTCGGTTTCAATCCGTTCAATTCCTTCTGGAGTTGCCCGAACACTGCGACTTCGACGTCTATTCATCGGTAGCAGCCTAATTTTCTAATACGAGTACTCTAGAGAACTTTTCTATCCGCAACAGAGTGCAGTTAATAGCAGCTTAGCAGAATTCGATCGATCTGCATTGATCTGCCTCAAACTGCACCTCCCGTCCCTCTGTCAAATTGCATATTCTCGAATCATGAAAAGACGATTAGCCCTAGCTGAATATTATTTGCATTCAGTTTTCACCCTTCACTTTCCACAATCAATGCTGCCTTTGGTCCGTTTGATTACATTTCTGTTTTCAAATTTGCATACTACCTCAAAACCCATCGTAGCTACTAAGATGCGCGATCTATGGTGATCACAATCTTTATGGGCAAGGCAGAGACAAATTGCCTGGTTGTCTGGAGCGTGCAAACTGTCACTTTACTAATCAGGGGATAATTCTATGCAACGCCAATTGAAACAGTTCCATTCAGGCGTCCTGATTCTAGTCAGTTGGATGCTGTTTAGCATATTTCAGTTTATTCTCACAACCCAGTCCCAGTTTCAGCAGGGCATTGAGCTATATCAACAGGGAGACTATCAGAAAGCTGAGCTAGCCTTTCGTGAAGCGATCGATCGCGATCACGATCATGCTGATGCTTACTACTACTTAGGGTTAACGCTGAGTCAACAAGGTCAATTTGGGCAGGCAGTTGCAGCTTATCGCCAGTCGCTTGCATTCACTTCCACTGATGTAGAGCCTTATTCCGTTTACTACCAGTTAGGCAATACCTTACAGGAACTCGACCAACAGGATGAAGCGATCAAAGCTTATGAAAAAGTGATTGAACTCCATCCGACGCATCCAGCAACCTACACCCAGTTAGCAGCCCTGCGATACGAACGAGATAACTTCAGTGGAGCCATTGCTGCTGCTCGTAAAGCAATTGAACTCAAGCCAAACAACGCGGAAGCCCTGGTGACGCTAGGTGCAGCGTTAGCCGATCAGGGACAGCTCGGCGAAGCCAGCACCCAATTAAACCGAGCCATTGAGCTAGAGCCTCATTCTGCACTTGCACACAATAATCTAGGAACCGTGTTAATTCGACAAAATCAGCTTGACCAGGGAGTGGAAAAATTCCAAAGAGCGATTGAGCTAGATCCGAGTTTGTCATTGGCTTACAGTAATTTAGGATTGATGCTTGCTCAACAGCAGAAGCCAGACGAAGCATTGGCTAAAGCTGAGAAGGCAGTTGAACTAGACTCCGAGTCGCCCAAGTCTTATTTTGCTCTGGGGGTAGTGCTGATGCTGCAAAAGGACGCAGATAAAGCAATTCCAGAATTACGGCAGGCCATTGATCTGAAGTATCACTATGCGGCTGCTCACTTCGCTTTGGGCTTGGCTTTGTATGCTCAGGCTGAAAAGCAGGAAGGCATAACGCATTTGAAGCAGGCAAGGGGTTTAGCTAAAGCGCAGGGGAATGTCGATTTGATGCAGCAGGTTGATCAAGCCTTGCAGGAGCTTAGAGCGTAGCAAGCTCGCGCTCAGTGAACTCAGTCGCCACAAAGAAGCTTTGATCATCTGACCTTTTCTGACTGACGAGCTGAGGCTCAACCAATATGTTGGGAAGAACAGTCCAACCCCTAAAACCTGAAGGGAGTTACAGCGCAATTGGCATGGCAGTGGTTTCGATCGCCAGAATCCCTCATTAAAGTTACGACCCAACTCAAGGTTCTGAGGCTAGCCATCTTCAATCCGACTTAAGCATCATAGACTGTCGAATTACAGGTGAATTACATGGTTGCACAAACGGACGTTTACACGCTCAATTTGCCCTGGGATGAACTCCCGCTAAACCTGCTTGAAAACGAACAGAAATTACACTTTCGACAACACGCTCAAATTAACCGCCATACGACAGGAGAAGTGCTTTGGTCGAGTCAAACACCTGGCAGTCAACTGCTGCTGCTCGCTGGAGAGGTGCGTTTGGTGCAAGCGAAAGGAGCCTCAGCTTTAGAACCTGGGAAATCAGTTTTGCTAAAGCCAGGTGACTGGTTTGGTGATGCTCTAGCATTGGTTGGAGATTGGAAAGCGAGAGCTGCTAGCAAAGAAGTCGTGATTGCGTTTTGGCAGTCTGATCTTTGGCAAGAAGTTGATTCTCCCATGCTGCAAGATGTCTGGTCAGATTTGCGCTGGCGCTATCAACCGTTCGATCCACAATTGCCGCATCCCGCATCGGGTTATCCCTATGTGTTTCATCTCAACAGTGCCGCTGCTTGTCTCACAATGGTGACGCAGCACTTGCAAACTCCAATGCCGCTCAAGCAAGTGCAGCGGCAGATCCAGGGACAAACCGTGCAGAATTTAGCGGCAGGGGCTGAGACGATCGGGATTCAGCTTCATCATATTCAACAAGTGAGTTGGATTGGCCTCGATCGGCTAGCGTTTCCAGCGCTGCTGCACTGGCGGCAAGAGCACTGGGTTGTGGTTTATGAGGTGAACGGCGATCGCATGGTAATTGCTGACCCGCTCAACCGCCATCAGCAGTGTGAGAGTGTACCGCGCGAGCAAGTCGAAGCGGCCTGGGATGGGCAACTGTGGCTGGTGGAACCTGCACCAAAAGCTGAATCATTTAATTTGCGTTGGTTTATTCCTGCTGTATGGCAATATCGCAAACTACTAGGGGAAGTGCTATTAGCCTCGCTGGTGCTGCAAGTGTTGGGGCTTGCCAGCCCCATGTTGACGCAGGTCATTATTGACAAGGTGATTGTGCATGAGAGCCTATCAACGCTGCACGTCGTTGCGATCGCGCTCCTCGGTGTCGGCATTTTTGAAGCCATTTTAGGTGTGATCCGCTTGTTCGTGTTTACGCATACGGCACGGCGGCTCGATTTAAGTTTGTCGTCACAGCTCTTTCGCCATCTGCTAGAGTTGCCTCTGGCTTATTTTGAAGCGCGACGAGTCGGGGATACCGTGGCGCGGGCGCAGGAATTAGCGAATATCCGCCAGTTTCTAACGGGAACCGCTTTGACCGTGGTGATTGATGCCGTTTTCATAGTGGTCTACTTAGGATTAATGCTGTTCTACAGTCCTAAATTGACCTTGATCAGTCTGGCAGTGATTCCAGCATTGGTTGGACTGATGTTGTTTACCACTCCTCTGTTGCGAAGTTGGCTGAATGAGTCGTTTAATCGTCATGCGGATAGCCAATCGTTTTTGGTAGAAACGGTTTCAGGCATTCATGCAATCAAAGCTCACTCGGCTCAGTTAGCAACGCGAGAACGCTGGGAGGGATTGTTTGCTCGGTATGTCCGAACTAATTTTCGCGCCTCTACCTTGTCGAACGTAGATGGTCATGTCGGCCAGTTTCTAACCAATCTTTCAGAACTGCTAATTCTCTGGTTCGGAGCGATGTTGGTGATTGAGCATCATTTGACTATCGGTCAGCTAGTGGCGTTCCAGATGCTGTCGGGGAAAGCGATCGCTCCCCTCCTCCACTTAGCACAGCTCTACCAAAGCTTCCAACAGGTGTTGCTGTCGGTCGATCGGATTGGGGACATTCTCAATGAAGCGCCGGAAGCGGCATCAGACACCGGGCTAGTACTGCCGCCGATTGAGGGTCAAGTCAGTTTCGACAAGCTGTTTTTCCGCTATCAGCCAGATCTCGAAGACGTGCTAAAAGGCATCTCGATAGATTTAAAACCGGGGATGTTTGTGGGCATCGTGGGGCGTAGTGGCTCAGGTAAAAGCACCTTATCAAAGCTAATTCAACGCTTATATCAGCCTCGATCGGGGCGAGTCTTGCTGGATGGATTTGACATCAAAGGTGCCAATCTAACGTCTTTACGGCAACAAATTGGGGTGGTGCTGCAAGACGATTTTTTGTTTAACGGTACGGTCTTCGATAATATCACATTCAACAACGCTGATATTCCACCAGCGCAAGTCGTTGAAGCAGCAAAGATGGCAGCAGCTCATGACTTTATTGCGGCACTCCCTCAGGGCTATGAAACTCTGATCGGCGAGCGTGGTACCGGTTTGTCAGGCGGACAACGACAACGCTTAGCCCTAGCACGAGTCTTCCTCTCAACGGCACCACTTTTGATTCTCGATGAGGCTACCAGCGCGTTAGATAGCGAAACAGAACGCCAGATTTTGGAGAACTTGCAGCGAGTTCGCAACGGGCGGACGGTGCTAATGATCACGCACCGATTTGCGCCGCTCAAATACGCCGATCGAGTTCTAGTCCTCGAAAAGGGAGTCCTGATCGAGCAGGGTTCTCACCAAGAGCTTTTACAGCAAAAAGGTGTTTACTCTGTGCTGCACCAACAACAGCAAGCAGCAGTTTAGTTTTTACCATTCACAACCCATACCTCAGATTGGAGAACGACAATGAAACACGATTCTTACTCTGACCAACAAGCTCATACCAGTTTTCAACCTCGATCGCCACAATCTGCGAACGACTCAACGCAACTCGGTCAGCCAGTCCATCACAGCAGTTCCACCAGCAGTGGGGGTGCCAACTGGTTGAACAAAGCAAGTCGCTGGGTGGCTGACAAATTTCAAACTGCCCAGTCTTCTATAAATGGTTCGGGAGAAACGATCGCACCCGATCAGATTCTTCCGGCTCTCAAAGGAACTGCAAATCGATCGCTGTCTCAATCTGCTCAATCTAATCAACCGCTCGTAGGTGTAATTGATTCGGGGTTTGGCACTGATGAGCATGGCAGCAAAATGGTTGAAGCGATTCAGAAAGAGAACCCGCAGGCAAAAATTTGGCGAGGCAGAGGTGTTGGTACAGGCGGCGGGGTAGAGGCGCTCGTTAAGTTTGTCGATGTGGCGAAGGCAACCGGGCAGTCGCGGGCAGTGGCTAACCTCAGCTTTGATCTGACCGAGGTGCATCCAGACGGCAGCATCTCAACGCGCACTCAACTCACGGCCAAAGAACAATCTGCGTTAGCCTATGCCCGTGACAATGGGGTATTGGTGGTCGCATCAGCGGGCAATCAGGGTGGGGCGATGTCTGCTTTGGGGCAAGCGTCTCAACCGTTTGACAATCTGATTGTAGTCGGCGCAGCAAATGGGAACGATCGCGCTTCCTATTCCAGCTATGGCAAAGGCTTAGATCTGGTTGCAGACGTGGGGGCTGCAGGAACGTCACTTGCCGCCGCGAAAACAACTGGTGCAATCGCCAAATTGTGGAGTGACAATCCAGAGTTAAGCAGTCAACAAGTCAATAAAATGCTCACTGCCACTGCTACCGATTTGAAGGCTCCTGGTTGGGATGCTGAAACGGGCGCGGGGTTGCTGAATTCTGGAGAAGCGATCGATCTGGCAAAGACAATCACACCGAAAACCCAGATGTTCTCTGGGAACCAACTGATGCAGCAGCTCAACCAATCGTCCGAGGATTCTACTTGGAGGAGCACGAATGGGTCAGTAGCCAGCGAGCGGACCGCTGGGTTCGCAGCATTGGTGAAGCCGAATATTGATGCTATGCGTGAAGCTATTAATCTGGAGCCCAAAGCACCAAACCCACCTGATGCTAGTGACCGACCGAATTGGAATTTGTTTGATGGGATTGCTGCTACCGCTCGCAAAAGCTTAGGCATTGCAGATGCCGAACCTGCCGCTCCGGAGCCAAACCCACCTGACTCGGCGGCAATGGAGCAACATAACCCGGCTCTAGGTCAGGTTGCGATTCAGCAAGGCGATACCCTATGGGATGTTGCCCAAAAGCAACTGGGTAGTGGCGATCGTTGGCGTGAACTTCGCAAAGCTGATGGCAGTCCGTTTACAGAACAAGAGGCAAGTCAACTGCAAGTTGGGACATCAGTGCAAATTCCTGGCGCTCAACCTGCCCCACCCCTTGTTGACGGAGGAATTCTAGGTGCGGACATTGGAGCGAACATTGGAGCACTGTTGGAGTCGCCTCCCCCAATAAAGCAACCTAACCTACCTCCTCCTCCGGAGACAAACCCACCTGCCCCACCCGCTCCGGCGCCAGCTAGTGAACAACCGAATTGGGATTGGAGTGAGATTGGTCATACTGCTCTGGATATCCTCGGCACGTTTGATCCGACTCCCATTGTAGATGGGGTTAATACTGCCTGGTACGCTGCTGAAGGAGACTGGCTCAATGCTGGGATCTCAGCGACTTCTATGGTTCCTTATGTAGGTGACTTTGCCAAGGGAGGCAAGTACTTTGCTAAGGGATTGAACGCTGCCGATGCTGCCCGGCCATCACCTGCGATGATGCCAAAGCACATCCCGCCATCCCCGATTCCCACTCCGCGAAGTGGACCTGAGCCAGATCTCGATGCTCCAGAATTAACCCCACAAAGCGAATCTAGACAACCCGAAGATGACGATCCTGATAGTGACTTCGTCACAATCTACAAAGCCCCGTCGTCGCCAGGTTTGGCTAAAAAATTAGAAACACAAGGATTTTATCCTGAAGATTTCTCTATACGTAAGTTTACTGAGAACACCCCTGGTGACAACTCTGCTTATTTTGCCAAAGACAAAGAGCTAGCGCAGTATTGGGCAACAATCTATAAGGCGGGAATTTTGAAAGTCGATATACCGCGGGATGTTTACGACCGAAGGATTAGAGATTACGAAGAGAAGTACGACGGAAGTACAACAACAAAAGAGATTCAAATTCCTCATGAAGCTTTCGATGTTCTGAACGCTGCAAATAGGGAGCTCATAGAGTAGGATGGATAACCCGCAGTCATGGAATGAGGTTAAAAATTGCCTCCAAGTTGGAACTAAACTGAAAGGAGTAGTAACGAAGCATTTTCCTTTTGGAGTATTTGTTGCTCTTCCTGAAGTTCGGTTTACCGGACTCATCCAAATCTCAGATTCCAAGGACGAAGGTATTATGTTGCCTTCTGACTATCCAGCAGTTGATTCATTGGTTGATGTAGTTGTACTGGGCTTTAAGGAAACAGGTCAACAAATTTGGTTAGACATGAAGCCAAGTCAGTTAGAACAGTCAAAGTAACTAGGAGAAGTGAATTGAAAGAACTAGAAGTAGGCTTAAGAGTTTCAAGAGAAGGTATTTCTTTTTTTGGACTGAACGAAGTAAACGCAGCAATCGAGCATGGTGCAAAAGTTGTTGCAATTAAAGAAGGCAATGCTCTTATGCATAAGACGGAAGAAGGTGATCAGAACGTTCAGCTCAGGTTCTCAGGTTTTTCAATTATCGTGGTGCTAGATGAGTGAGTAATGAGACTTCTGACTGCTCAAAGCTCATAAATTTTAGAGCAATCAAATTGATTTTGTAGCTAAGACATCAAGAATGTCGAAGATATCCGAGTGGGCTTCTTGCATGCAAAGAGGATATGTTGTAAGTATAGAGCTTAGTGTAATTAAAAATGCAAAACCCAATGCAATTCAAGCAATTGCAATTGAAAAAACAATTGTAGTTGCTGCCTATGACAAGGATGGCAAAGAGATAACATTGTTTTTCCGCCCCGATTAATCATCAGCGTCAATCAGCATTAGTAGAGCGTGCATTCCTACTCTGCTAGCCAAAACCAAGTTTTTGAGCAAATTTGTCAAAGTTTCGAGTTGTGAGATGCAAGCCAAGATGAGAACGCCATTGTTTGAGTCCAAAGCAGCAACGGTCGGGTCTGTAATTTTTTCCTGCTAGCCTTGCATCCCACCCTAAAGCACGGGCTAATAGCAAAAGAACACTAAAGTGCACTGAACTCCTTCTATAGTCTGCTTGAGCAGACTTGCTCTATTAGCCCGCAGTTTGCTTGCGGGTGGGTGAATGGCAAAGTTGAAAGGCAATGCTGACACAGAATTATGAACAGATCCACGATCGACTTCAAAACTCCATTTTTCTAATTCAAAACAACGATCGTATCAATAACCCCAGCTTCCAGACTCAGATCTCAAACGATTGAGTTCAAGATGCAAATCAAACCACTCTAGGAGAAAAGCATGATGAAAGCTCCCCCAAAGTCAGTTCAACGACGGCAAACTAAAATCCAATTTGCTAACGCTCAAGACTACCTCAACTATGAGTTAGGCAATGCTCAACGTCGATTACCACCGCTGTATATTCGACTGCTCGGATTTACTGTCTGTGCCATTGTGGGCAGCACGATCGCCTGGGCAACTTTCAGCAAAGTTGATGAAGTGGCAACGGCTCCGGCTGAAGTAATTCCTTCGACGCGAATTCAGCCAGTCAAAGCGCTCTCTGGTGGTTTGCTGCGGGATATTCAAGTCAAAGAAGGCGATCGAGTTAAGCAGGGCACACCATTGGTGCAGCTCGACCCAACCCTCACCGACGCTGAATATCAGAGCGCTCAGCAGCTTTATCAAAAGATGCAGGATAATTTGGCGCGAATGCAAGCAGAACTATCTGGTAAAGCAGGTACGAACACGCTGGATCAATTTCAAGATCAGCTTTTAGTATCTCGGCTGAAAGAATCGCAGGCAGCGATCAACCAACAGCAGGGTGCAATCAAAGCAGCTCAGGCAGAGTTGACTCGGCTACAAGCTACCCTCCGTTTTGCTAGCACTAAAGAGCGCAGTCTCAGTATGTTAGCCGTTGAAGGGGCGATTCCTCGTTTAGACTATCTCGATACCCAGAGTCAAGTTGCTTCTTTGCAGGCAGAAATGAGTGCCAAAGAACAAGAACTCTATCAGGCGCAGCAGGAGATGGAACAGCTCCAGTCTGGACGCAAGAATGAAATTCTGACGCAAATCAATCAACTTACGCAGGAGAAAATCTCACTAGAAGGACAGCTCAAACAGGCAAAAGAACAGCGCGATCGAGAAACCATCAAAGCTCCCGTGAACGGCACTATCTACAATGTCAAAGTCGTAGAATCTGGTGCAACAATACAAGGAGGAGAAGAACTGCTGTCAATTGTGCCTGACGGAGCAGAGCTGGTTCTGGAAGCCAAAGTGTTGAATCGCGACATTGCCTTTGTCAAAACTGGAATGCGAGTCAAGATCAAACTGGAAACTTTGCCCTACCAAGAGTTTGGCATGATTGAAGGAACCGTGCTAGAAGTTAGCCCTAACGCGGTCAATGAGCCAGAGCTGGGGTTGGTATATCCGATTCGAGTGCAGCTCAAGCAGCACATGGCAAAAGTTCGTGGGCAGGAAGTAGCGCTTACTCCTGGCATGACAGCAACCGCAGAAATTGTCACCCGCCAGAAAACCGTGATGAGCTTTTTGTTAGATCCAATCACTGCCAGTTGGGATCGTGCATTCTCGGTGAGATAGGGGTATGGCAACTCTAAGTACCGGACAACAATTGTAGGACGTTAACGCCTTTACGGTCGGGTAGAGAAGACTCGTTTCAATGTTTAGGCTTGCTTTGTATTCCCTATTGCTCTCACCTTTCGGAACACAAGAGGGGCTGAATATGGCAAAGGCGATCGCTCCGGTCAAGGAAACGATCGCCTTCGATTACCAGCCTCACCAGCGAAACTAACCCAACAGAGTAGAGCGAGAAATTAGTGTTGTTGCTGTGCGGGTAGGTTGGTGGCAACCGGGGAATCAACAACAAGCAGGCGATCGAGCATGACTCAATCTTACCCTCAACATATTTCAGGTAAAGATACGGAAATAACCCAGAAATAACCAGGTTCATGGGTTCACTTAATCAGCTTATGAATACAATGGGGAAATCGTGATCAATCCCTGATGATTCAAATATGGCAACTGCAACACTCAAACGAACTAGAGCAGGCAATGTTCCTCAGACTGCATTAGACCAAGTGGGATCTCTGCTGCAAGACTTACCGGAGAAAACAAAAGAGCAGATCTCTCTGCGAGAGGCCGTGTCTCAGCTTCAAGACATCATCAAAGCTGCACTTGCCAAAGGCTACAGCTATGAGGATGTGGCGGCACTTTTGGCAGAAGTGGCGATCGTCATCAGCCCCACCACGCTGAAGCGCTATGTGCTGACGAACGGCAGTCGCACCACGCAGAAGCAGGCGTCGTCCAAGGCTAAGACGAAGCGAAAGGCTAAAGCACTCAGCGCTGAGCCAATCTCAGAAGCAGTGCAGCCTGAGCCAGAAGCAGCGCCACTTGAAGTCAGCGACAAGCCTGAGCCGCCCCCTGTGGCCAAGGCAGCGAAAGGGCGGCGTAAGCCTGCTGTTGCAGCACCACTTGAAGTCGAGGCTGAGGTAGAAAAGCCCCGTCGAGGACGAGCGGCTAAAACGGCATCTGCACAGCCTAAGGCCGGATCAACCCAGCGGTCTAGCGCGACTAGAGGCCGCAGAGCCACCAAAGCTTGATGCTCCATCCCTGCTGTGGGGCGATCGCAGTCAAGGCAAAGGAAAACAGAGTGTCACACCGCCTGTTTGAGCCATGCTTGACAAGCGCGATCGCCTCCCCGCATCCAGAGCGAGGGCGTAGACATCTGCACAGCTCTGCCGTAGGAATGGCTATTGAGGATGCGATTCACCCGATCGCCATCAATGCCCATTCGGATGCCGATGTTCATCAAGTAAGCCTCTGGGTCAACCGACAAACTGTAGCCTCTGCTTTGTAGCCAGTTTTGCCAACCCCAAACCTCACGCGCAATGGCAGTAAGGGCATCGGAGCGATCGCCAACGGCAATGCGATCGATTTCGTTTAGATAGCTCAATACTCTCTGGCAAACTAATCGCTCAATCTCAATGCCCTTGCCCTGTCCTTGGGAATGCTGTCCTGGCGATCGGGTAAACAGGGATGGAGGTGCGACATTGCTTTGGCTGACCTTGCGATAAGGGTAAATGCCAATCTGCTCCAGGCTTTCAATTTCAACCGGAGGAGTGCGGGAGATGGAGCGATAAACTCCCACTGTGCCGATCGTCGGAGCTAACACGGCAATCATCCCAGAGCTAATCAATTCACCAACCAGCTTCCCTTGGGGTCTGAAGCTAAACTTTGAGAATTCTGGCATCTCCTTGAGCTTAACGCCGAGCCTCCAGCCGCCACTTTGAGTGATCTCCATCAAGGTGTTTAATCCAGCGTCTCTGAGATAGTCCTGCACGACTTGATGGCATTCTTCAACAGAATTAAAGTTCTTGGCATCGATGTCAATCCACAACGTGTTCTTCCATCCTCCCATTGTGGCGATTCCAGTGTCAGGATGAGTAAACCAATGCTTCAACTCATCCTCTGTGGGTAGCCGCTTTCGGTAAGGCTTATGGTCAAGTAAGCAGGGCTGCCCCCAGCGAGAAAGCCAGGATGGATTCTTGCCGCTGAACCTGAGTTTTTTGCCTTTAGGGACTGGAACCAAGGGGGCGATCGGCAAGGCTGGATAGCCCTGCTCCCTCAGCCAGAGAATCGTTTCGTTGACCTCTGGGTTATGGCTAAAGCGTTCTTTGGAGAGAACCTGTAGCGGGCTAGAAGGGTTTCGAGTGCGATCGATGACTGTTGCATTTGCCGTCATTTACTAAGTTTTTCCAGTGGATGAATGTTCACCCTGCTGGAAAAGGGAAGGAGGGGTAGGGGTGGAGGCTAAGGATATGAGCCTTTTGCCTCTCGCAGGGGTTTCAGCTTAGAGCTTTCTCATCCTTCTCCGCGATCGCCACATCCCAACAGACGCTCATTCCCTAATCTGTCTGGATTTGCAAGTCCAACTGATTGGCGATCGCCACCACCACTCCTTTATTCTTCAAATCTCCTAACGCCTTGTAGAAATCTCCCACACTCAACCCCCAGCGATCGCAGAAGTGATCCACATCCACTTGGGGATTGAGTTTGCCAGGGTAGTCAATCTGCAAGGCAAAGAACAGGTAGTCGCGGTCACTGGTCAATAGCTTCCGCTGGCGGATGTGCATCAGCTCATCCCGGTCAAGGCAATAGCCTGTGGATTTCATCGTTCATACCACCATTGCTGTAAGGATAGACGCAACGCGATCTAGGGGATCTAGCTCGGAAATAGTCTGCTCTAGGGTGACGATCGCGCCTTCGAGTTTGAGGAGTTGCGACTCTGTTCTAGGGCAATTGCCAGACTGATCATCATCTGCCCAACAATGCCGTTCACCCCTTGTGGCTTCATTTGTTTTGGGGCTGATGCGATCGCGATCAGCCTCAATCATCCACTGACCGAGGAGCAGTTCATGCAGCGGTCGTGGAGTGACCAAAGGCGCAGTCGTTTCTATAATCTCTAGTCCAAACTGATGTTGAACAATCTCAAGTAAAGTCTGGGTCATGGGTTAGCCAAAGTCAGAGAACATGGCACCTGGCTGGAAGGAGGGAACGGGGTCAATCTGCTCCAACGTTTGCACCGTGACTGGGGTAATGCGGAGCTGTGCTGACGAGTCGCCATCTATATAAGTGCGATCGATCCGCTCTAGCAGGGTTTCAGGGGTGAGGATGCCCAGAGGCAGGTCATTGCAAAAGGCGCGTAGGAGGAAGAAGTTCCACTGCTGCGTGTGTGTCAGCATATGGGCAGCCACAGCAAGAGTGGAGTCTGCTTCGACGAGGCGGAAACCATTGGACGAGATGCCTTCGTCGTAGAGGCTGGTGATGAGAAAGAGGGGCATAGATTCTGAGTAGGAGAACTTAGGCAATCCAATAAAATCTTGCTTCATTCAACTACTTTTGCCCTCAAATGGCGAGTAAATCCTGTCATCGTGACAATATAGTCCGCTGGCTAGTGGATTGAGCGGGTTCAGCAGGTTAATAACTGGGCCTCAATCTGCTGGCGCACGCTGTCACTGACTAGATACGCTCGGTTGAGACAATGGGCTAGTAAAAAGCAGAAGTTATAGTAATTTTGAGCTACTTCAGGTTCAATAAGAGTCAGACTCTTTATTATTGTTAAGTATTTTTCTATCTTCAATGTGACATTTTCAATTACCTTCAAGAGATCAGTAGCCCACTTTTCTCCACTTTCCGCCCACCATTGTTCCCACTCTGCCCTATAGGCGTGGGGGAAATCCAGCATCTCTTCTCTAAATTCATCGGGGAGTCGTAAAAGTAAAACGGCTGGCAAGATAGCCTCAATCATAATTGATCCAGAGCGATTAGCCAGAGCTTTTCTAAGTTTGCCCCCTAAATCACCCACATCCATCAGAGCGATAGCATTGGACAACAATGGAATCAGGTATATAACCTTTTGCAAATCTTGGTCTAAAGTGGAATCAAGCCCCATTGTCTTACTTTGAATCAAAGCAGAATAAACCTCACTAGCCTTCCCGCTTTTATGGAGAACGTCAATGGGGGAATCGAAATTCAACCTGAAAAGATTAGAGAACAAATAGGCTCGAAGTGCTGATGGTTTATATGACATACATAAAACCTCCGAACTCATTTCATCAACGTAGCAATTAACTAAGCGCACAAAAGGTTGTAAGTTTGACGGTACGGCTCTAAAAGAATATTCCAGCATCAATAGAAGCAAGGGATCAGCAGAACTAGGCATTTCAACACAATGAAAGAAAACCTCATACCACTCAGGCTTAATTCCGTATTCAACTAGCTCCTGGAACGCCTCTGTCCGAAAAAAGTGTCTGGCTAAAAAATATTCATGAAAGGATAGATGATTAAATGTGTATATTTCAAAGCCCCTCTGCACCAGAAACCCATGATTCAAGCAAATTCCATTCAAAATACCAGTAATTTGATGCTCGGAATTTCCTGAACTATCTAATATAATTTGATTTGAACTCAGACATTCTTTAAGTCTCTTTAATATGTAATCCTTGCTCATAAATATCTGATTCTCGATGAATGAGATTTTGGCAAGACTCTCTAATAGATAAGAGACATTGCTGATGGATACAGTTGGGGAAATAGGATCGCGTCGAACTCCTTTTCCCTCTATATCCCAATCTTGTAGAAAGATGTCAGTGGCACGCCTAAAAATCTCATTTCGGCTTTTAGGTAGATTGCCTGTAGCGCGAAAGATAAGACAGATAAGACCTAACAGCAAAGGCGTTGCTGCTAGCTCTTTGGTTGGTCTGTTGATGGGTTGCTCTAGAGCTTCTATGAGAGACTGGGCAACACCTGCTTGTGCAGATTCGCCGTAACTATTAAACCACTTTATAATGCAGTCGCTCATCTGCTCTCTGTCAAAATCAGCAATCTCGACTTCTTTGAAGTTCTCTCGATAAAATTTATACTGATTGAGAGCCGATCGACAATTAATAGAGTAGTTATTAGCTGGATACTGCCGGACAAAATCTATGATTTCTTGAACAACTTTTTCAAGCTTTTGGGCTAAAACCTCATCAAGCCCATCCATTGCAATGAAGAGCCTGCCCTCTTTCAACAGATTTTCGACATCTGCTCCAATGATTTTAGCGGCTAAAAACTCTGCTTTTATGTAGTTGAGTAAAGTATTTGACGGAGAATCATCTTGAGCATAGCGATTAAGCTGAATCCAAACAGGTATCTTGCCGGGTAGAAAATTTCCTTGATTACAGGACTCAAGTAGATACTGCATGAACATTGTTTTCCCAATTCCAGGACTTCCCAAAACAAGTAGTCTGGAATTTTTAGTTGCAATTTCCCATCCTGAAACTTTAGGCAGTTCTGCTCCACAATTGAAACGGCTTAGTAGATTATCTTGCGGATCAGCTTGAGAGCTTAGGCTAAGATTCGATCGCTTCTGAAGCATTTCCTCCCAAACTTTAGCGTGAGTGTAAAGTTGGAGAATGCTTCGGCTTTCAGTCAGTCCAAATACTCTAATCGAGCCATAAGTCTGAGAAAAGTGTGGTTTCCACTGTGCAGAGATGCGCTTACAGGATTCCTCAAAATCAGGCTTTTCCAGCCTCAAAGCCTGGTCAAACACTGTGGATTCATTCTTATCCTCCGAATATACTCTTCCTTCAATTCCTTCTGGCTCTTGTCTAAAGTTAAAGGTTTTAATCCTTATTGCTAGTAAGTATTCATCTCGCGCCTGAGGAGTGAGTTCAGGGTGGGAATCTCTTCTCTCCAACCCTAGCTTTTTCATTAATTTAACGCAATTAGGATACTTAATTAGGTATCTAATCTGATCTTTCTTTGCGTCTAGAATTTGGCTTGCAGGTGGACTTTTAACCTGTATCCAGTTAGCCAAATCTCTCAAAGTTGTCTTCACCCATAAAACAGGGAGTTGACCCTCTTCAATTTCAATTTTTTTGCGGGTTCGAGGCATTTCTTTTGCTAATTCAGAGGCTCCTGATTCAGCAACTTGAATCAACAGTTTTACAAGCTGTACCCGAGTTTCTCAGTCTTTTCCTGGGGCTTGGTAGGTTTTTTCATTTATAAATCACCTTTGAATTTAGAAAGGCGCAGGACTCATCGAAATTTTTTCACGAAGCTCTAGCCTTAATCCATAAGGGTTTTAGCTAACTTTTCCAGCTTGAAATTCTGTAT
This sequence comes from Oscillatoriophycideae cyanobacterium NC_groundwater_1537_Pr4_S-0.65um_50_18, assembly GCA_016208305.1. GTDB lineage: Bacteria > Cyanobacteriota > Cyanobacteriia > Elainellales > Elainellaceae > Drouetiella. Next base: position 29,930 of record JACQYI010000051.1, read on the forward strand.
CTAGTTCAGAGTTCCACAATTTAGTCCAGACTCCTACAGGGGTTCTGAAAATCTTTTTTCTCTTGCTGAATTTTTTATATTTATTCATTTATTAAGAAAATCTTAAGCCGTAAAGTCATTTAAGGGCTTCATTTTTTCACGAAGGGCTAGCCTTGAGCCATAAGGGTTCTAGCCAGATCTTCCAAATTGAAATTCTGTATTTCATTTAGATCTTCACGATTCCCCTAAAATTTCATTTCTTTTTCACGAAGCTACTAGCCTCGATATATAAGGGTTCTAGCTATTTTTTCTTAGCTAAATTCCTTGAGTCGAACGTGAAAAGTTCAAATTCTGGAGTGTGCAAAGCTAGGTCGAAGTGATTCCACACGGAAATCCGAATCGTACCTAGCAGTTCGATCGCATTTCAGGACGGCCTTGTAGCGACTGGCATCCTATCGTTTGTCAACCTTTAGCTTGGAGTAAGGTCTTTGATTTTTTACAACACCTACGACCCGATCATTTGGAGTGTCATTTCTCTTGAAACTATGACACCTATGAACAATCCGCTGTATTAGCAGCAAAGAGATCTTGACTTTGGTGGCTAGGCTGAAATCTTAGCGTAAGTTACTAACGATTACAATCTGAACCTCAAAGCAGGCTTCAGCGCCACAAGTGTTCTGCTACTTCAATTTTCATGCCGTTATATACCTGAGGATTTTGTCATGGATCTTTTCCTATCTGCTTAAATTGCAGGCGATCGTAGTTAAAACCTCACAGCGCTGATAACAGGAAACACTCAACCTGCTGCGCTGTCATGAGGCAATACTTTTTAGAAGATCAGGCTCCAAGTGTACCTTTCAGTGGAAGTCTCCATTAAGTGTGGGCCATATCCGATCGCCTAAGCCGTTAACTGTCTACTGACAGCAATATCCTTTAACTCCTACCATTTGTCAGAACTTCTTCCTAGGTTACGCATTTAGTTTTTTTAACCAACTGTCTCTGTCGAATGACCGTAATGAAAACGAGTTAGAGGTTTGCCTTCGTCCTATCAAAACAACCAGGAGGTTGAGGATAAGTACCTTAGCAAATTGCTGACTTGTAAAGTTCACCATTTTACTGTTGTCATGAAGATTTTTCACACCATTTCTAATTTCACTCAAGGTATTGAAGCAGCAAATCTAAAGCTGCGACTCAACGGCGATCGCGTCAGAATTGAGCAAAAAGGGAGAAGACTGACTCTCAGGGCGACCTTGCCGCCAAAACCTGGAGCCAAGAAAGGTTGGCATCAACAGCAGTATATTTCGCTATGTCAGTGCTAATCCACGGGGACTGGAGATTGCTTATAAGGAAGCTCGAAAAGTTTCAGTGCTGGCTGAGTATCGTGAGTTTTCTTAGGAGCCGTATGTAAAGGAGTTACGATTTGGCGACGATCTAATTTGACGGTAGCTAAGCTGAAATCTTGGCTTAAATTCATGATGATTGCGATCTACATTTCGAAGCAGATTTTAGAGCCACAAGTGGTCTAGAAGTGTTCCACTACTATAGTTTTTATGCCGTTATATAAGGCGTTATAAGGCGTTATATATCTGCCAATTTTGTCATGCCTCAAAAGGCCCTGCCTGCTTGATTTACAGGAATTCGTCATTAAAATCTTGCATCTCTGAGGCTGTAACATTGACCAAAAAATGTTTATTGATTGTGCTATAAACTTTAAAGAAAACTTACTTATGAGCTCAGAAGAGATAAAAGTTTATACAGTTTATGATGTTTATAAACTTTACTGTGAACACCTAAAAAGCGCGAATTTCCATTCAAGTAAAGGTACAATTCCATGTTTGAAAACAGCGCTTCTACGCTACACTCTACCTGGATATAATTTACCCGCTGAGAAGATTGACATTGCTCAGATGAAAGAAATTTCAGCACAAAAAATGACCACCCTTCTTGATATTCAAGAAACTGTTTTTAGTAGTCTCGGAGATCAAGTCTCTTCATCAACTAGGCGCACTTATCGCTCTGTTCTGAAGAAAATGGTGGATTGGTCTCAGCAGCAATTGTGGTGGAAAGAGGCCAGCTCCACTCAAATTAAGCCACAAAGATTGAAGAAAAAATCACGAGGCAGTGCTAATAATGTCCGAGTTACTAATCGAGGCAAGCAGGATGCTTATGCTCTGACTGATCAAGAAATTGAAATCGCTTCAAGCTTGCAAATAAAATTATCACTAAACCTGGAGTAGATTATGACTAAGCCTGTACCTTTGAATAGAGAACTCGATGAACTTTTTCGTTTCATGGTCGAACCCGATCTCTTTGAATCAAGTGGATCAATTATTAGACCTATTAGTGCTAGAAGTTATATAGAAAGTATAAAAAGGTTTCTCGGCTGGATGTATCGATTTCGTGTTCCTACTATTCCACTTGAAGATCTACATTTACAGGTGATTATACCTAGCAGCGGTTTAGTGAATGGGACTCCACAAGATACCAAGGCTGTGCGGGCTATCTTAAGGGATGTTGTAGCTTACCTAGCATGGCATAGGAGGCGTGGAACAGCGACCAGATCTGTAATACTTTTTGTACAAGCGTGTCTCTGGGTAGCCAAATTCCTATATGGTGATCAATCGAGCACTCCTATTTTCTTCGAGTCATCCTCTAAGCGGACTATAGGATATCAGGATATTCCTGTAATTGTAGCTCTGCGAGATCTTTTAGTGGATAAAAATCAAGAAACTAAACTGGAGCCTCCAGTCGCAGACCAATCTAAAAAATGGCTTGATTGGAGAGATTTCCTAGAGGTAGTTGAGCAACTCGGTCAAAATTGCAGCCCCATCGGTTCAAACGGTTGTAAGCGATCGCCTTCAGCAATTGCAGCAGCCCGGCAGCGATTCTTGATTGTTGGACTTTTGTCAGGCTTTCCCGATCGGCAGCGAACCTTCCGCGAACTGTCTGTGGGAAGAACTCTGTTTAACCGAAACGGTATCTGGCAAGTTGAACACGAAGCGAAAGACTTGAAAGTAGCAGCTTTTGCCAAAGATGGGAAGCGTGAAGTTGAATTACCATCTTGGTTTTATGGTGAGTTGGAAGCGTGGTTATTTGGGTTTGAAGATGAACAGGGCAATTGGCAAGGCTGGATTAGTCCAACCGGGCAACGTTTAGGCTGGCGGGCTGTGTTTAATCCAAACCATGATTTCGTTTTCAGCCAGAAAAACGGCAAGCCATTCTCTAGATCAACTCTATGCAATTTAGTTCGTTCTGCCGTGTATTCTTTAACAGGTCAGGCTTGCACGCCGCATCTGGTAAGGGACATGATCGTCACGTCTTTGATGGAGCGGGGCGTGCCTGAACATGTTATGGAAGCTTTTGCTTATATGATGGCTCATAGCCGTGAAACTCAGAGAAAATCTTACGATCGCCGTTCTCAGAAGAATAAAATGCGACCCGCAATGGAGATGATGGCTGAGCTTAGGAAGAATCTCTAAAAATAAGGGTATGCTTAGCCTGAACAGGAAGGTTACCCCACCTGTTCAGGTTAAGCATACTTAAAAATAATTGAGCCTTCCCTATCAACCATTCGCCAGAGCAGTTAATAGGGAAGGCTCAATCATGTCTCTTTTGATACCAAAAAATTAAATTGCTTTGTCATGGAATTGTATATCCATGCAATACCTTGTGGATCTTTTGTCTTTGTCCACTCAGTAAAATCTTCTCTGATTTTATAGACAGAAATTGTGGATTTGCTTACTCCTAATCTTTGAGCAAGTTCTGCACTACGATGCGGGACAAGCGGTGTAATTTGAGGGATTCGCAAAATCCGCTTTCGGCTGTAAGTATTCTCATTTAGCTCTTGTGCTTCAAAGGTCGCAGACCGTTGTAGGGTCTGAATCTCAAGCTTGAGGTGGTTAATCAGTTCATTAGCTTCTGCAAGCCCCGTTGATATACTTTTGACATTCTCTTCTACTGCTGTCATTCGCTGGGTTACAGTTGCCTCTCTTAAGTCACTGTATGGAGGAAACGGGTCAATCCCAAAATAGTCTTGCAAGATTACTGATACGACTTGAGAGGTTGACTTGAGCTGCCATTGATCCCGCAACGACAATACCTGTTCATAAACTTGCTCAGGTATGTAGGCAACAATCTTAGGATTTTCAGTTGCCATACTCAAATCATAATTTCAGTATTTGCAAGATTTACTAAGGGTGCCATTATGCATCAAGTATCTTCATTCATCTAAGTTGAGCAGGTACATAGAGCAGTACATCTGCAATCAAGGCTGGTTTTAGCTATGGACTATCAGTCTCTTCAATGCCTCGCCTTAACGCTATCCCTTAGCATTTTTAATACACAATTACCCCTCCCAAACCCGCGATCGCCAGTCTGCGGGAATCACTCCCTCTCGCAAAGCACCGCTGATCATGCCCCGATGAGCAGGGCTGGCGCGTAAGGTATGACAGCCGCGACATAGCGTTCTTAAGTTCTCATCTTCATGCCGACCCCCACTCGACAACTCCACAATGTGGTCAATGTGCGCCTGCTTCAACGGCAAGGAACCGATCGCCTGCTCTCGGCAATAAGGTCCCTGACATCGACCTTGGTCGCGCTGCCAAATCCGCTCTCTTGTCTGCTGCCACACTTCCCTTGGCGGTCTGCGATTCCGTTGCTTCATCCTCCTACTGCTCCTTTCCATGCCATGCCATGCCAAATCGTGCCTTGACGAGCCACCCGAACCATACCTTGCCTGACCGATCCCTGACAAACCAGACCGCTCCAAACCGTGTAATGTTAATCCTGGTTGACCTCAAAACTCTGCATCTCAAACCGCCCATAGCCGATCGATCGCCCATCGCCTAACCCCACCAGCTTGCCTGCATCGATCGCCACAGCTTCCATCTCGCTGCGAGAGACAATCGTCTTGTCCCAATCGAGCAGAAAC
>JACQYI010000057.1 GCA_016208305.1 Oscillatoriophycideae cyanobacterium NC_groundwater_1537_Pr4_S-0.65um_50_18
GGTGATGCATCTTAGCTGCTGTCACCTGCCCCACCCCATAAAACTTCTCGATCGCTAATTGTTCAATAAAGGGTTCTGCCTGCTGTGGCGCAATCAGGAACAGGCCATTGGGCTTGTTCCTGGCAGAAGCAATCTTGGCCAAAAACTTGTTGATTGAAACTCCCGCCGAAGCGGTTAACTGAGTCTCTGCCTGAATGCATTGCTGGATTTCTTGGGCGATGAGCGTTGCCGAAGCGATCCCTAGTTTGTTTTCAGTGACATCGAGATAGGCTTCATCCAAAGCTAGCGGTTCAACGAGATTGGTGTAACGCCTAAAGATGTCTCGAATGTGCTCAGAGATGGCTCGATACACCTCAAAACGGGGTTTGGCAAAGATGAGATGGGGACATTTCTGATAGGCCGTGCGGGATGGCATCGCTGAGTGGATGCCGAACTGTCGTGCTTCATAACTCGCTGCGGCCACTGCCCCGCGTTGAGACGGTGAACCGCCGACCACGAGAGGCTTCCCCCGATATTTGGGTTCATCTCGTTGCTCCACGGAAGCATAAAAAGCATCCATGTCAATATGAATGATCTTCCGGCCTTGGTTCATCGTTCCGTTCAACTCAATTGAGCACAATCTTTGAAAGTTTTTGCACTGTCTGATCGATCGTTTGGCCAACGCTACTATGACGCAACTACTCAACAGATTATCGAGGTTAAACAGCGTATCGTGCCACTCTTATCAACTTTTAAAGTGCGGTACAAAAAATGGATGCTTCAAATCTTTTCTCAGAAATACCTACCGGGACGATCGAACCAATCCACCAAAGGTAGCCACCATGTTTGGAAAGCAACAGAATGAAAACTCTCTCTATTGAATGGCTCTAAATTAGGGTAGGCTACTGTCCATTGGTAGAAGTTCTTATTTTTCCTGTATCTTTCTCATGTTCCAGTCTGCCTGGTTTCAATCCACGATCGGTATCATCGCCAGCATCTTAGTCCTTCTCATGCCATTCCAAAAGCTGATTCCGATCGAGCTGAGCATGCTGGAAACTGTTGCTGTCGTGACTTACGCCTGGAGCGTATGGTTACTGGCAAAGAATAACCCCCTTGGATGGTGGATTGGATTAGTCGGAACAGCCCTGTATGGGATTGTCTTCTATCAGGCAAAACTGTATGCGGAGGTTGGACTGCAAGCGTTTTACTTAATTACCAGTGTGCAAGCCATCTACATCTGGTTACGGGGTGGGCAAAACCATACTGAGAAACCTGTGGGTCATATTTCCAGGAAAGGATTGATCCTAACAACCGTTTTAGCGATCGCCAGCATATTCGCCCTGCGATCGTTCCTGATTGCCATCCGAGGAGCCGCCCCCTTCTGGGATGCCCTCACAACTGTAATGAGCCTGGTTGCCCATCTCTACCTCATGGGTCGCCTGGTAGAAAGCTGGTATTTGTGGATGACGGTGGATGTGATTTATGTGCCGCTCTACGCCTCCCGGCATCTGTATTTAACCAGCATTCTCTATGCTATTTTCGGATTGATGGCATGGAGTGGGTTAAAGAATTTCCAACGCATCGATCGCGAACAACAGTTAAAGGTACTTGAGCAGTAGAATGACGTTGGGCATAACGATCGGGAAGTTTTATCCGTTCCATTTGGGGCATCACTACCTGATTGAACAGGCAAAAGCACAGGTCGATCACCTTGTGGTGCTGGTGGGGTACAAACCGACCCAAGCGATTCCTGGCACCGTTCGCGCTAATTGGATTCGTTTTCTGCATCCCGATGTCGAAGTGATCGAAGTGCTAGAAGATATTTCAGATGCACCTCAACCCTGGGCAGAACGAGCATTAGCAATTTTGCAGGGACGGCAACCCGATTTTGCCTTTACTTCTGAAGCGTATGGCGAACCTTGGGCTGCTTTGATGGGCGCAGAACATTATGCGATCGATCTTCAACGCACCCACTTTCCCATCTCTGGAACCCAGCTACGGCAGGATCTCTCTGTTCACTGGCATATGCTCACACCACCTGCCAAAGCCTATTTTGCCAAACGGATTTGTGTCATTGGGGTCGAGTCCAGCGGTACAACGACCCTGGCTCAGTCCCTGGCAAAGCATTACCAGACGGTATGGGTGCCCGAATATGGGCGAGGGTATTGGGAAGGGAGACGTTACACTCCTCAATCAGAACAGTGGGACACCTACGAGTTTGTTCAGATTGCGAAAGGACAGGCGAATTGGGAAGATGACCTGGCGATGCGATCGAATCGGTTGCTTATTTGCGATACCGATCCACTCGCCACTCATGTCTGGCATCGACGATACACCGGAACCTACGCCAAAGCGGTAGAACAGATTGCTGATTCTCGCGACTACGATCTATATATTCTGACCGCTCCTGATTTTGCTTTTGTGCAGGATGGCACTCGTGAAGGTGAGCATATTCGCCTGGAGATGCACCAGTGGTTCGTTGAGGCACTCAAGCAGAAGGGCAAACGGTACATAACGGTGGAAGGCTGCCATGAGGAACGAATGAGCGATGCGGTTGCTGCAATCGCTCCTCTCCTAGTATTCCCAATTCTGGATGCCCCATAGAATAGTGACATTGAGTAAAGCAAACGTCTCATGTGCGATACCTTTGTTGCCCTACCAGATGCAACCCTTGATGGCTCCGTTATTTTTGGCAAGAACAGCGACAGACCTGAAGGTGAGATCCAGGATGTTGTGACCTTCCCATCTCAAACCTTCTCTCAAGGTCAGCATGTCCAATGCACCTACATCCAGGTTCCCCAGGCCGAACACACCTATGCCGTGATTCTTTCCAAACCCCGATGGATGTGGGGAGCCGAGATAGGAGCGAATGAATGTGGCGTTGTCATTGGCAATGAAGCAGTCTGGACAACTGAGCCTTACCAGTCCACTGGGCTACTGGGGATGGATCTAGTCCGGCTTGGGCTAGAACGAGGAGAAACTGCCTTTGCCGCCCTACAGATCATTATTGATTTATTGGAGCAATATGGGCAGGGTGGCAATTGTGCAGAACATTTTTCCTTCACCTATCACAACTCCTTTCTCATTGCCGATCGCAAAGAAGCCTGGGTTTTAGAAACCGCTGGGAAATATTGGGTTGCTGAGCGAGTGATACAAGGGACGCGATCGATTTCCAACAACCTCAGCATTAGAAGTGCCGGAGATTTGCACCATCCCAATGTGATTCGTGATGTAATTGCTCAAGGGCGATGCCGAGGTGAAGCAGACTTCGATTTTGCCAAACTCTTCTCGGACGGTGGAGTCGAAGATCCCTTGTCCCCTTACTCCAGGGAAGGGCGAGTACGATCGCTTTGCCAGATGCACCAAGGCAAATTCACGGTCGAGACAGCAAAATCAATTCTGCGAGATCATCAGGGAGGCGTCTGTATGCATGGGCAGTTTGAGACGCGAGGGAGCCAAATCTCTCAATTAACCGCTCAACAGAACGAACACTGGTTGATTGACCGACCTTTCCCCTGCCAGCAAGAATATCAACGGGTTGAATTACCAGGGATGGTGAGGCGGGAAAACCACTCCTCAAATGTCAGTCTACCGACCAAAGGTTAGTAATTGTTGCCCAGTAAGCGATTTTTCCCTACAAAATAAACCTCATCACTTTATGGGTTGCTCAGAAGGAGTTACTTTTGGCTGAACCTCTTAAAAACCAATTTGGCATTGAGATACCCCAAAAAATTGCGGCAATGGTGGCTGGGGTAACTCCTAACTTCGCTACAGAAGCCTTTCTAAACGAGGTACGAGATGGATATGATGACCTGGATTTGATGCCACGAGGATGGAAAATCGCGGAGGCGCTCCACCATCATTTACCCAGCAACTACGAAGAAGCTGCCGATATTCTGATCGCCTCATTGGGCCCAAAACTCGAAGAGACAAAACAGGCTGGAATGGCTCCTTTCCTCTACCTGCCTCATGTTCTGTTCGTTGCGAAATACGGGCTGGAGCATTTTGAGGCTTCGATGCAGGCCCAGTATGAGTTAACGCAGCGGTTTACCGCTGAATTTAGTATTCGTCCATTTCTAGAACGGTATCCCGAAGCGACCTTGGCACAGCTAAAAACATGGACACAAGATCCGAGCACTCATGTACGTCGCTTAGTCTCCGAAGGCACTCGCCCCCGCTTGCCCTGGGCACCTCGTTTACGAGAATTCCAGAAAAATCCTTACCCCGTCCTGGAATTGCTGGATCTGCTCAAAGATGATTCTGAACTCTATGTCCGCCGTTCTGTTGCCAATAATCTGAATGACATCGGCAAGGATCATCCGTCCTTACTGGTGGAAATCGCTCACCGATGGTTAGTTAATGCAACCGATGAACGGCGCTGGTTGATTCGACATGCACTGCGATCGGCTGTCAAGCGAGCTGACCCTGGAGCGATCGCCGCTCTAGGCTTTAGTGATGGCGTAACGGCATCGATTGGAAAGGTTAGCATTACTCCTCAACCAGCCGTCATTGGGGATTCTCTCTCCATTGCCTTTGAAATCACCAACGCAAGTTCTCAGCCTCAGCGACTTTTGGTTGATCTGCGGCTTCATTTTGTCAAAGCAAATGGCAAGACCAGTCCCAAGGTTTTCAAGCTAAAGACCGTTGAACTGGCACCGGGGGAAACGATACAACTCGGTAAAGCCATTTCCCTGGCAGACATGACAACCCGTAAACATTACCCTGGAAGCCATTTGATAGAAATCATATTGAATGGACAAACAGTTCCCTTAGGCTCCTTTGAGCTAATGAGATCACCGCCACCCAGCAATGCTGATGTCCTTAACAACGTAGAGATTTGATGGGTTTGTTTGCTATCCGTCACACCACCTTTGCAGTTTCGTAACGTTCTGCAATTGAAGGAACAAAAGGATACTGCTGCACGACATTATCACCAATCGAGGAGGAACCATGAACAACACGATGTATCGATTCGCCGCTGGTGTCGCGATCGCAGCAGCACTCATCTTGGTCTGGCTCAGTCTGGGCGTTGGCATTATCGGCCGAGATGGCGACCCTGCCAACCTGATGTACTTCGGGGTGCTCGCTGTCGGGATCATTGGCTCCTTCATTGCACGCTTCCGACCTCGTGGAATGTCCCGCGCGCTGTTTGCCACGGCGCTCACTCAAACATCAGTTGCCACGATCGCGCTGACTGCCCAATTGGGCTACCCCTGGAGTGGGCCACTAGAGCTTACGGTTCTCAATGGATTCTTTATCGCTCTGTTTGCCGGATCATCGTGGCTGTTCCGTCGTGCCGCACATGGATGATCCGAACGAGACGGGACATGCGGCGATCGTTCACCTTGAGCATTAACTTTTCTTTCCTTCTTCTTCCTCACCGATCGCCTTCAGATACGCCTCAGCCGCCGCCTGCTTAAACACCCCTTTGGTATAACGCTGAAACACCCGGTCGCTCTTAATGCCCATCAACTCCTTGCCAAACAGCGGATCGACCCCTCGCCGCGTCACCTCTGTGCCAAACGAATGGCGGAATCGATGCGGATGGATGCCCTCTACCCCCGCAATGGCTCCCAACTTTTTCACCATCTTATGCAACCCCTGATAGCCCAGCCTTTGCCCTGCATTCTTCGGGTCTTGTGCCAAAAACAGATGAAGCTCGCAAACTATGACTGAGCACCGCAATGATAGCCCGATCGCGCACTCGTGTTTTGTCGTCCAGCTCTAACACTACCCACAGATCCCCCAACTCCTCTGCCTCAATATGAGCAGCCTGCGGTTCCTCCTGCCGCTCCAAATCGATCGCATCGGTGGGCAAAGGTTGATTCACCGGATAGCCATTGCTACGGCGCAACCAGTTGTAGAACGATCGCAGCGTATTGAGAGCGTGGTTCACCGAAGCAGGCTGCAACCCTTTGAGCTTTAACTCGCGCCGATACTTGCCGATATCGCTCGGCGTCACATCGAGCCAAGACTTGGGGCACCATCGGGCAAAGCGCTGAAGTTGTCCCCGGTAGATCCGTTGGGTATTGTCTGCTTTACCTGTCTGCCGTAGAAACTCCTCAATCTGCCAATCACGCAAATCAGGCGGATGATCGCCTCTTCCCCCACCCTCCGGCTTTCCGCTTTCGAGTGAGACAATCACGATCGGTAGAACGGGGTCAGGTGAGGAGGGGAGGCATGGGCGATCGGTTTGCTGCTGCGGATTTAGGTATAGATAACAGCACTTATCTA
>JACQYI010000052.1 GCA_016208305.1 Oscillatoriophycideae cyanobacterium NC_groundwater_1537_Pr4_S-0.65um_50_18
AAAAGCCCTGACAAATCAATGATGCGGTGGTGATCTATGCGCTGTATGCAGAGCTGTGGCGAGGAAATAAACCGACAGTGATGACGCAACCCCAACATGCGTTTGGGCTACCCCCTCGCAGGGTCAAGGAGTATGTGCGCTAGAGCTATAGCATTGCCTATCTATATGTCCAGAGTCTTGCATAATCTCATTGCCATTGCATCAAATTCTGCAATAGGTTTATGCAACACTGAAAGGCTTGTTTGAACAATTGCTACAACTATTTGCGCAAACAAACGTTTTCGCACTGAACCTACAAAGCCATTTATTCCTCAACACCCAGCATCACCCGCCCCTCTGAAGGAACATGAAAGCCTGCATGTCGCGGGTCGGGTGCATGCCGTTGTTCGGTGGTGCTCGCCAGAGAGCAAATGCCCTCACTGGCTATAACGCACGCTCCATCAGGATGTTCCTTTGTGGGTCTGAGCCCAAATGAAACACATGCTCGCCGACCGCGCAAAAGTTCCACTTGCGGAGCTTTGGGTCATTGAGCTTCAGCGGCAACAATATTCTGATTGGCAATCAGGTGCTGGCTACGCTGACGAATGTGAATACGACGACGTTGACTCAAAGCAACTTCGTCACGGTTTAGGTCAAGCAATAGATCTGCAATCGCACCACTTGTTGTAAAAGAGCGATCGCAGCTCTATTGCAAGGTCATGAAACTCAATATTCAGACGTAAACAATTTTTAAGATTTTGCTAGTCGAACCCCGGACGAATTGGTAGACTTCTGAAAAATTTCCAGCGCTTCAGAAATCTCATGCAACAGTGAGTGAGTTATGCAGAATGACGAAGTTAATCATCTAAACTGCTTTGATAAATTGACAAACTCTTCCTTCTAAGCCAGTCAGAAAGGTGCATCTACTGTGTCCAAAGCTTCTTATGTAAGGGAATCTGCCTCTTCTCTACCGCTCCACGAACTATTGTCGCAACTCCTGAGATCCAAACCTGTTGCTCGTCGGTACGTTTGGCGCTGTGCAGGAACGTTACAAGGTCTAAATCACGCTACGGAAAAACGATCGCTGCTAGATTTTATTAACACCAGTCTGCGGGGCATTGGGCAGATTGCCTTTGCCAATAACCCTCTTAGCGGACTACTGATTCTGCTGGCTGTGGGGTTGCAATCTGGCTGGGTGGCACTGAGTTTGGTGGTCGGCGTAGTCGCTGCCACACTCACTGCTAACCGGCTCAAGCTCGATCGCCCTAGCGTTCGCAACGGCATCTATGGCTTTAATGGAGCGCTGGTGGGGGTGGCTCTAGGAACCTTTGGCACTTGGGGAAATGGCAGTGGGAATGGGTTCTGGTTGGGGGTGATCGCCTTAGGGGCTGCCGTCACTACGGCATTAATGCAGAAACTCGGACTGTGGATGGCGGTCCACTGGAAGCTGCCAGCGATGGGCATTCCCTTTCATATCGTTGCCTACCTCTTTCTGGCGATCGCGCTCTACGTTCCTCAGCCTGTCTTTCAGATCGGGGCACCGCCGCCGTTTCTAAATCCGGCGGAGACTTTGGAAGGAACTCGACTGTTATCGGCACTGATCACTGGCCTAGGGCAAATCTTTTTTTCGGGGGGCTTAGTCTCAGCCGTTTTGGTCGTGCTGGCGCTGGCGCTGTGCAGCCCAATGGGGGCGATGGTGGGAGTATTGGGGGGTGCCATCGGCTTGATGACGGGGCTGGCGCTGGGTGCCGATTTAAACGTACTGTATGCCGGGCTGTGGAGCTACAACTCGGCACTGACGGCGATCGCGATTGGTGGCATTTTCTATGCGCCGAATCTGCGCAGCGTTGCGATCGCCAGTGTTGGAGCCTTTGTAACAGCTCTAGTCGGCTGGTTGCTGGGCTTGGGGCTGGCACCTCTGGGCCTGCCAATTTTGGCAGTTCCCTTTCATGTCGGTACCTACGTCTGTTTTCTGGGGCTGAGGCGGTCGTTGTCGTCGCTGGTGCCGGTGGCTCCTTACGCGATCGCCAGTCCTGAAGAACACCGCTGGCGCTACCTGACTGCCAAGCAGTTGATCGCTGCCTTCCGTCAACAGTTGCAGGATGCCATGCAGGGGCGGTCTCGCCAACTGCTGTTTGAACAGGCTTCTGTGGCAATGCGGGGAGACCTGCGCTACGTCTTTGACGCAATTGATCGCGACGGTAACGGCAAACTCTCCCTGACTGAACTGAGCCAGCACTTTCAGCAAGCTGGGTACCTCCTTAAGCCGGATGAGCTGAATTTGGCTTTTATCAGTATGGATGCCGATCGCAGCGGCGAGATTGAGTTTGCTGAATTTGGCGAGTTGCTGCTGCGGCACCGTCGGCTGATCTCGCACCTACAAGAGTTTTACACGTATTTTTTGCCCATTGACGCCAATGGGGATGGGGTCTTAGCGCCCCAGGAAATGAATGTAGTGCTCGCCAGCGTCGATGAACCGCCGCTCACCCAGGCTGAAATTAGCTTTCTGCGCCAGCGAATTGGCGGCAAAGACTTTACTTGGGAAAGGTTTTTGGAATTGGTGTTGGTGATTTAAGCCAATCAGCCAATCAGTTTTGAGCAAATTTCCATTGAGGGTGCCATGACCATAACCGCGACGAGTCAACGCTTATACCTGCCCCGACCCCGAGAGGCTGTCGGCACTTATCTACGCATGGTGTCAATTAACGACGTTTACGACATCGAGAGCTATCCCTATGTGGAGACCGTTATCCAGAACCTTAAACAGACCGCCGAAGATGCGGTGGTGGTAGCATCCCTCAGCGGTGACTTTCTTTCCCCCTGTATGATCACCTCCCTGGACGGCGGCAAAGCCATGCTGGATGTGCTGAAGGTGGTCAATATCGACTACCTCTGCTTTGGCAACCACGAGTTTGATATCAATCTAGATGTGCTGTGCGAACGCTTCAAAACCTATACCGGCAAATGCTTGAACAGCAACATTTTGGATTTGCCTATCATTGATGCCAGCGGCCAACGGTTGTCGAAGTATGAGGTGATCGCTGTGGGCGATCACCGGGTGGCATTTGCTGGGTTTTGCACCAACGACAGGGATATTTTTAGAGCTGGCACCAACTTAACCATTCAGCCCATTTTCGAAGCTCTGCAAGAAACTTGGTCTAAATGCGCTGACGCAGCCGAACTGATCATTCCCCTCACTCATCAAACCATTGGGAACGATCGCGATCTGGTCGCCAAAATCGAGGCTGATCAGCAACTCAGCGGTCATGTCCCCGTTATTTTGGGTGGACATGAGCACGAGATTTTTATTGAGAAAATTGGTCAAAGCCTGATCGTCAAAGCAGGGGCCGATGCCGCCAATGTCGTGGTTGTCGATGTTTGGTGGGACGGGGCAGAGAAGCGGCATAGCGCGGTTCATTTGCTGCCCGCTAGCCACTTTGATGCCGACCCCAATGCTCAAATGTTCGTCGAAATTACCCAACGCTTCTTAGGCTCTCTGAAGGAGGTGGAAATCTTTGAAGTGAAAGAGTCTATGTCTTCAAGACGCACTCGGTTTCAGCCCGAAAAAGTGGCCTCTATCCTGTGCTCGTATATCAAAAAAAGCCTACAGGGTGTTGATCTGGTGATGCTTCAGGGGGGCTGTATCCGCGGGATGCAAGATTATGCAGCGGGAACGCCCTTCACCTACGGCGACCTGCTCGAAGAGCTGCCCTTTGAAACCGAAATCGCAGTGATTGATGTGCCTGGATATGTGTTGCAGGACGCGATCGCGCTCTCCCGCAGCACCCCCGATCAAGAGGTGCCTAGCTTTCTACACGCTGATTTAGATGTTGAAATTGAACCTTATCCTAGACTCAACATTATCAGCATTAACCACGCTCCTTTTGAGCCACGCAAAATCTATCGCCTGGGCATTTACCAGTTTCTGCTGGCGGGCATGAATGAGATCAAACCGCTGATGGAATATGTTCGAGACAGCGGTGGCACACCTCCCTTAGAACAGTGCTTGCCGGCCAAGAATCTAATTATGGAAAGCTGTATGAAAGATGCCTGGCGAATGCTCGTTGACTTTAAGCATTGGGATGCCGACAGCGATGGAGAGATTTCTAAAGATGAGCTAGAGCAGGCGGTGAAACAGGCATTTGGGGATCTCGATCGCAATCAAGACGGTCACGTTTCCCCAGCGGAACTACAGGCTGCTTTGACCGAACGCACCGGGCGCACCCACAAAGGCTTGATTGGACTGATGTTTGAAACTCTGGATGCCGACAAAGACGGCATGGTGTCGATGGCAGAACTGGCGTCTTTGGCCATGTGACGACGCGCCTCAGGGAGGGCGCTGTGTGCCCCGATAGAAACCCTTGATGACGCTGGATTTTCTCGTTACCGATTCTCTACACATCTACCCAGTTATGTCCAATCCTCTACCCCGACCCATGATTATTGACACCGATGGCGGTGTGGATGACGCCCTGGCGATTGTCATGGCGTTGAATTCTGACCATATTGACCTCAAAGCGATCACGGTATTAGCAGGCAACATTGATGTTCATCAGGCAGCGAAGAATGTGCTGCGGGTGATTAATATTGTTGGCCTTGAAGCCATCCCTCTAGTGGCTAAAGGCTGTACCAAGCCCCTGGTGAATCCGCCCTTTAATGCAGCAGGCATTCATGGATCTGATGGTTTAGGCGAACTGCATCAGTTCAAAAATGCCGATGGTAGCCCCCGCTATCCGGCTCTCACAACAGAACCCTCCACTGAAGACGCGATCGAGGTGATCTTAAAAACAGCCGAAGAGTATGGCAACGACTTGACTATCGTGGCACTGGGACCGTTGACTAATATTGCGATGGCTCTAGAGAAAGATCGCACCACCCTGCAAAAGGTGGGTCGCATCGTGATCATGGGCGGGGCAGTGAAGGTGCCAGGCAATATTTCTGCCGCTGCCGAATTCAATTTCTTTGTTGACCCCCATGCAGCCCAAATGGTAATGGAATCGGGCATTCCTCTGACCTTAGTTGGGCTAGATGTAGCAATGAAAGCGCCCCTGGTGCGGTCTGATGTGGAAGCCTATGCTCAGAAAAACCCGTCTCAAGTCTCGCAGTTTATTGTCGATTGCACTGGCATCTACATGGCTTTTTATCGAGATAACGAGGGCTTTCACGGCTGCTATTTGCACGATCCACTAGCGGTGGGGGTAGCCATTGATTCCAGCTTGGTATCTACGGAATCGGTCTATATGGTCGTAGAGACGGATGGCAAGTTCACCGCTGGCATGTCACTGGCTGATCTGCGCGATCGCCGTGACGAAGTCAATTCCCCTCCCAATGTAGATGCCTGTTTAGAGGTCGATACCGAGCGATTTCTCAAGCTGTTTTATGACCTGATTCAGCCCTAGTTTCATAAGTTACTACCTCACCCATCTTTAGAAGAAATTGCTAGAGTTACTGATTTACTAATGTGGAAGTTTTAGATTGAGGAAAAACTGAGTTTTTGGAGGTTAGTAATTAACTGTAGTGAACATAGTCTTTACCCTTGTTGGAATTGCCGGAATCGTTATCAGTTTTGTATTGCTGAATGGATTTGTTCGATTCAGCACGAAGGTCTTAGCAGCAACCTGGTTCCGGCATCATGCCTCAAAAATTACGAACATTCGGCAAAACACCACATTAGTGTTGTTAGTCACCTGTGTTGCCCTATGTCTGCTGGTGGCTGGGATGAACGGATGGCTAATATTCCAAGGTAAAAACGTTTCGGCTTTTTACCTGGGCCTGCTGGACAACATTCCTCGCCAGTTTTGGATTCAGATAGCGATTGCTCTACTCAAATGCCTTAGCTTACTGCTGCTGGTCAAACTCAGCTTGCCCTATCTACTTAAAGCGCTCGATCGAGCCTGTGTACTAGCTCAAAATTCCGATCAAATTACGGCTAACGATGAAAGTGTTCAGGTATTCTTTAGCACTCTCAGAAAGGTTTTAGCGAATGGAATTTGGCTGCTGGCGCTAATTTTTTGCGGTGATTTCTTACAGGCTCCAGCTATTGTCATTAAGTATCTTAAAATTGGACTTAAAGCCTATCTGGCAGTTTCTCTCGGTCGATTAATTATTAAAGTACTGTCAGTATTAATTGACACCCTAGATGCCTTGAGTCTGCACTATTCAAGCTCAGAAAATATATTGCGTCATTACGAACGATTTCGCCACTTAGTGCCGACCTTTAAGAAAGCACTGGAATATATTCTATATGTCGCGATCGCAACTCTAGTCATTCAAGATATTGACTCAATCGGCTGGATTACAGCCTATTCCGATGAAATCATCCAAATTATTGGACTCTATTTTTTATGTGGGGTACTTATAGAAATATCGAACATTATCCTTGAAGATTTAGTTCTCAAAACTGATCACCTTACAGATTTACAGCGGCAGCGGCGTCTCACCATTATCCCCCTCTTCAAAAGCGTTTTAAAGTATGTGACGTATTTCGTTGGCGGGATTCTTGTACTCAATTTAGTCGGTGTTAATCCAGCACCCATTCTAGCTGGGGCTGGCATCCTTGGATTGGCTGTGGGGTTTGGGGCGCAGAACCTAATCAATGATATCGTCTGCGGCTTTTTTATCCTGTTTGAAAATTATTATCTGGTGGGAGACTATATCGAGGCTGGTAAAGAAGAAGAACGCATTGTGGAAGGAGAAGTTGAAGCCATTGAACTCCGAACCACCCATATCCGTCATCCCGATGGGCAGTTGCAGATTATTCGCAATGGCGAAATCGGCTCAATTGTTAACTACTCTAAACAATATACCTATGCCAAAGTTGATGTTCCCGTTCCACCCGGCTTAGATTTAGAGCGAATCTATCAACTGATTAATGAAGTGAGTGAGCAGCTTCGAAGTGAATGTTCAGATATGCTGGAGCTTACTCAGATCGAAGGATTGGAGAGCTTTGCGGCTGACAATTTAACGATCCGAACCATGACGCGGGTGAAACCTGGCAAGCATCTCTATGTTCAGCGACTATTGCGCAGCAAACTTAAATCTGCTTTTGATCACCAGCTTGACCAAAAACTTCCTTCAGGTCAAGAGCAAATTGTAATCAGCCAGGCTTGAAGATGTGGAACCACCGTGCAAAACCGGGTTCTGTTGCAAAGATTTAATGCGACAAACAAATCCGGGTATGTTTAGCAAACGATGCTGTTGGCGAACGTACTACAGCAAGATTGAAGAGGAGTGCAAGGGTGGCTTTTGAGAGGGCGGCGCGGCTAGAGCAGAGCAGGGTGCGCGGATGGGAAGTCGCGGGTTTTACGTGGGCGACGATGCCGATCGGGAGCTGCATCGGGTGCGACTGGTGAATGGGCCGATCGTTGAAGGTAGGTCGATTACCAATGCTGGGTGGGCGGCTGGAGCTGCGATCGCGGTGCGTGGCAGTGGGCGGGATGCGGTGTTTAAATCCATGCCGCGATGACAGTAAATGCGATCGCTCTGATGAGCCAATCTCAGCAAGAGAGCGGCATAGGAGCATGTCACCTAGTGCAAGAGTGTGTCATTTGACGGATATCCGCTTAAAATCGCCCTGATTTCACCCTTTTCTCTCACTGTTGCATGGCTTACAGTTTTCTCAAAGCATAATTGTCACCAGGTGTTTCCTATGCACAGAGTTCTTGTAGTTGATGACGTCGAGGATAACGTTTTTTGGCTGCAAACACTCTTGGAAACCGAGGGGTATGAAGTGGCAACTGCTAGCAGCGGTTGGGCAGCACTAGACTTAGTTGAGTCTCTACACCCCAACCTTGTTCTGCTAGACATCCTCCTAGCTGACATGATTGGCTATGCTGTTACAGAACGAATTCGCCAGAATCCGAATCTGTCTGAAACTCGTATTGTGCTGATCACGGCTTCGTCTGTTCTTGAGAGGGATGAGGCAGTAGAGGCAGGTGCAGATGCTTTTATGCGAAGACCATTAGACCCAGATCAAGTCTTAGCGATCGTGAAAGATCTCTGCAATCAAACGGCTGAGCGGTAAAGCCCCATTACCTATTTTCAAAGGCTTGAGCATTTAAGAAAATTAGGCAAAACCACCCTACTTCAGTTGCGCGGGATATGCGATTCTAAAGACGCCTAAACTATTTTCACGTTTTAGCGTGTAGGCGTGCCTTCACGCGACATAAGGTGTCTATCTATCATGGGAAGTTTGCACAGTTGCCGCGTTTTGATTGTTGACGATTTAGTAGATAATTTATTTTTCATGGAAACCCTTTTGAAGGCGGAAGGGTGCATTGTAGATACAGCAGATAGTGGCGCTTTGGCTTTAACTAAAGTTGAAACCTCGCCTCCAGACGTTGTACTACTTGATCTTATGATGCCTGATATGAATGGCTTTGAAGTAGTTCAGCGACTTCGACAAAATGATCGGCTCCCATTTGTAGCAATTCTGATAATCACGGCTAATCGGAATATGAGTGAAGAAGTGCTAAAGATTGGAGTTAATGGCTTTATCCTCAAGCCTATTGATTTTAATGAGGTGCTGGAGAAGGTCAAGGAACTTTGTCCCTGCCAAAGCGGCCACGATCGCCAATCGTAATACGGGTATGTTTAGCAAACGCGAAAAAACAACGTTAAGGCTAAAACCCTTATATAGTAAGGTTTCTATAGAATAGAAAATTTTAATTAGTTGCGATGGACGCAACTAATTAAACGATTTTGCGCGGCTCTAGACTTTTGGCTCAACGAGAAATCAAGGGTTTCAGACCATAACTAAACGGTGATTTAATCCAAATCTATTCCAGAGCTATCGAAGGCAAGAGAAAACCGTCAAAATCTGTATAATCCTGAAAAAGCCTGAAAGCTTTACCCATCAAGACATATACCGATTTGAATGTCTTAAATCCTGCAAAAAATAGAGGCTGAAACCTTTGCTAGAAAAGGATTTTAGCCTTAACGTTATTTTTTTCGCGTTTGCTAAACCTACCCGGAAATGTAGCTTGTAGTGCTTTGTAGTATGATCAAGGGAGTTTGCAAATTGGGGTTCGTACAAGAATGCAAATTCAACCTTACGACGCTGAGCAACTGGATGCCGTTATTCGTCTTTCACTTCGAGCTTGGGAGCCAGTCTTTGATTCGATTCAGAAAGCGATGAATGTTGATGTATATCGAATCTTCTATCCTGAACATTGGCGTGTGAGTCAGCAAAAAGCTGTCGAGGATGTCTGCGTAGCGGAAGACACAAATGTATGGGTTGCGATCGAGGCAGGGTTTCTAGTGGGCTTTGTAGCTGTGAAACTAAACTCTGAGGACAGTATGGGTGAAATTTACATGGTCGCTGTTGATCCAGACTATCAAGGTAGAGGTATCGGCAGCGCTTTGATAGAGCTTGCTCTGGATTGGATGAGAAACGCAGGAATATCTATTGCTATGGTTGAAACTGGCGGTGATCCGGGTCATGCCCCAGCACGCCATACCTATGAAAAGGCAGGCTTTGGGCTGTTTCCAGTTGCTAGATACTTCAAAAAACTTTAAGTACAAATGTATGATTCAAAGTGTACTTTGTTCTGTGGATGGTCACCGCGACCGCTGCATAACAATATGCCCTGAGTCCAACAAAGTCAAGGGGATTGGCTTTAAATTTGTTTTTTCAAGTTCTTTCCTTTGTCTTCTTAAAATTCTCTTATTATCTGCTTGAACAGAAATTTCCAGCAAAAACATTTCAGGATTGGGGTTATCTCTTTCTCAATCCTGTTCATATAAACATCATTTCTGCTTTCGTTTACGTTGCTTTTGATTCTTATTTTGCCTCTTCTGTAAGTGCTAAATTTTGCACTAATGGTGAACCCTTTCTTTTCAATGCCATCAAATATTTTACTTCATCATACGGTTCTCGGTCTTGCCAACACCGGAAGACAATTCGTATCCACTTGAATGCTAATGCTCGAATTGCCTCTTGATGTGTTTTTCCCTTCTTTCGTTGCATTTGATAAAATGCTTCTGCTCAAAACAAATGTTTTCGAGGCTGCAACGCCCATTCCAACACTTGGGGATAATATATCTTCAGTGCAGCTGTGATGCGGTTGGTCAAGCGCACCTTCTCGGCCACCAACATCCGGCGATTCTCTACCAACTGTTGCAACGCGCAGCTTAGGACTCGTTCGCAAATAAGTTGCCGATTTTAGGTTGTAATCATCACGCAACTTTGTGACTCTATCGAGATGCCAAATCCTGAGATAGTTGAAGTGCTGCGAGTCAAGTATCTGTCGTTGTTCAATGATCTTGACGAGCGTAGTCGTCGTCGATGGGCTGCGACCGAAGCGATGGCAATAGGGCACGGTGGCATAGTAGCCGTTGCGGCAGCAACAGGGTTATCAGACCGAACGGTCAGGAGCGGTATCAAAGAACTTCGCTCTGCGACTCCATTAGTCTCTAGTCGGCAACGCCAAGTGGGTGGTGGTCGTAAACGACTTGAACATCACGACCAGACTTTGCTACAGGCTGTCAAGTGTTTAATCGAACCGACGGAACGAGGTGATCCACAATCGCCGCTGCGATGGACATGCAAAAGCTTGACGAATTTGCAAAAAGAGTTGAGCCAGCAAGGACATCAAGTCGGACGGACGAAGCTATCCGAAATTCTCAAAGACCTCGGTTACTCGCTTCAAGGCAACCGCAGAACCAGAGAAGGAAACAACCATCCTGAGCGCGACCAACAATTCAAACACATTGCCAAGCGTGTCAAGACTTATCGTCGTGAAAAGTGTCCGGCCATTTCCGTCGATACGAAGAAGAAAGAAGTGCTGGGCAATAAGGCGAATGAAGGACGAGAGTACCGTCCCAAGGGTAAACCGCTAGCGGTAGACACGCATGATTTTCTCGACAAAAAGCTGGGTAAAGCCGTTCCCTATGGCGTGTATGACATCGCTGAAAATGACGCTGGAGTATCGGTCGGCATCAGTAGTGATACAGCCGAGTTCGCCGTAGAGGCGATCCGGCAATGGTGGCACGAACTGGGGCAGCCTCGGTATGCGAAATCTCATCGCCTGCTCATCACGGCTGATAGTGGCGGCAGCAACGGTCATCGCAACCGATTGTGGAAGCTTGAGCTACAACGCTTGGCAGACGAAACAGGCATGAAAATTGAGGTTTGTCACTATCCGCCCGGAACCAGTAAATGGAATAAAATTGAGCATCGTCTGTTCTGTCATATCACCCGTAACTGGAGAGGCGTTCCCTTAGAGACGCATCAAGTCGTCGTTAATTTGGTGAGTTCCACTCGAACCGAGGAAGGTCTTGAAGTCCATTGCTGGCTTGATCGCAAAACATACCAGACAGGACGAAAAGTGACCGATGAAGAAATGAGTAGTGTGCGGTTAAAACGCCATGCGTTTCAGGGTAGCTGGAACCATGAGATACAGCCGCACACAGAATCAACAATCCGGTAAGTTAATTCCGAACGAATCCTTAGCGTGTTAAGCCAGAATGTGTTTGAGTAGTTTATGGATTGCAAACTGCTCAAATGTTGTTGGTGTAATTGCTTCAGGTGTTCGTGCTGTTGCATAGACGCCATCAGGATTGCCAAGGGCACCAAACAGATTCCCTAACTCCCGTTGTACATCCGGGGTTGCTCCAGTCAATGATAGTTGCTGCTGGATTGATTCAACCGTTACTTGAACATATTCGATCGAACGATTCAGCACTCGCGAAACAATAGCAGTGGTTTCAGGAAGCGTTAGATTTTCTGGCCCCATCAAATTACGAGTCCATTGCCCAGCCCAACGATCGTCAAGTAAATACTTTGCGGCTTCATCACCGATGTCATCAGTACTAATCCAAGGAATATCATGGTCACTGGCGTAGGGAAAATATACGGCATTGTCTTGCTCAATAAACTTGACCTGCCCTAGAAAATTCTCCATGAAATAACCAGGACGCAGATGCAGCACATTCGAGAGCGTTTGGTTAAAAATCGATTCAACAGTCCCAACAAATGTGACTGTGCCGAGATCTTCACTTGCACCTGCACCCAGGCTAGAAATATTGACTACTCGCTTGATGCTGTTTTCACGCACTGCTCTAGCCCCAGCCATCACCGTCTGGATATACCAATCGCGTAAGCTGAGTGCATCCAGTTTCGGTGGAGTCACCCAAAATAAAGCATCTGCATCCTGTGTTACCTCGATCAATCCTTGAGGATCATCACTGCTGATTGGCTTCACCGTAGCACCTTGAGCCGCTAAATCAGCTAGCTTCTCTGGCTGTCGTGTCAGAAGGATGGTTTCGACTCCAGCCTGAACAACTTTCTGTGCAGCGCGTCGTCCAACATTGCCGGAAGCTGCAGCAATTACAATTTTCATACTTTTCCCTTTGCCTACGCTACGCTATCTGCATTGAAAGATTGACGCAAATTTTGTGTGTCACCCCATGCCTCAAGAGCGGGAATAGGATTCCAGTATTCGCGATAATGAATGATCTTGCCTTCTTTAGTTTCCAGCCGCATTACATAATCTTGTTGATAGTGATGACCTGTAGAAACAATGACGGCTTCTCCATGAACCTCAGCAAATAGAACATTAGGATTTGACGTTGGGTAGATCCGGGTGTTGGTAAACACCAAATCTTGCATTTGTGCTGGCACATCTTTGATGTAGTTGTAGATGGCTTCTTTGCCTTCTAATCGTCCTGGTGTTGTGGAAGCATAGGGAAACTCAACGACTGCATTTTCGGCAAACAAATCTACCCAAGCTTGAACATCCTTACCCACAAGTGCTAAATGAGCGGCAAAAGCTTCAGCCGTCTGTCGCTCTTGGTTTGGTACTGCTTGCATTGAATTCTCCTGAAGCTGTTGATATTGCCAAAGTGAATATCCGGTGTACTTTGCTCCGAGTAGATCGGAGGCGATGGCACTGAGAGCAATGCGATCGCTCCTAATGCTTTCAATGTCGCTGCTTAGGCGTGCGTTAATCCAGTTGCACCTTTATTCATGCCTCCAAGCATGGAACCGTACAATTTACTTGCTCGATTCATTTGCATGACTGTTTGCATAAATTTAATGTAGGTGGTTGCCTTCAAACTGTCGCCTACAGCAAGTTGAATTTTTTACAGTACAAATTGATAGATTAACCATGTCATCGCAAAGTATAAGGCTGGCTATAACTTAAGTTAGAATCCGAATTTGATCGAAAGTACATTCATACAACCGATCGACCATCAATGTCTGAATGCAAAATCCGGTAGCGATGTCCCACACCTTTGATGAGCGATATACTTTGGGAAACGGATGACAGTCCTTCATCGGGGGAGAATTCAATGATTACCCTGCCTGGAATTACTATCCACAGCAAAATTTATGAGAGCTTAGCTTCTTTGGTGTATCGGGGTATCAGAGAGCAAGATAACTGTGCAGTGATTGCCAAAGTTCTCAAGCAGGATTATCCCTCTCCTCAGGAATTAACTCGCTATCGGCAGGAGTATGAAATTACTCGTTTTCTCAACATTGAAGGCGTAGTCAAGGCATACAGCCAGCAAGACTACCAGCGCACGCTGGTTCTTCTTTTAGAAGACTTTGGTGGAGAGTCTTTAGAATACTGGATGCGGCAACAATTAGACTTCTCTCCCATGCCCCTGTCGGTTTTTTTGAATATGGCGATCGCCATTACTGATACGCTCGGCAAAATCCATGCGGCTCATGTCATCCATAAAGACATTAATCCTGGCAACATTGTCTTTAATCCGAACACTGGCGTTGTCAAAATCATTGACTTTGGCATTGCCACTCGCTTCAGTCGCACCAATCCCACATTTAAAAGTCTCCATCTTCTAGAAGGAACCCCCGCCTATTTGTCGCCAGAGCAAACCGGACGAATGAACCGGATGCTCGACTATCGCACTGACTTTTATTCACTGGGCGTAACCTTCTACGAACTGCTGACGGGACAATTGCCGTTTCCCACCAGTGATCTCCTAGAGCTAGTCCACTGCCACATTGCTAGACCACCGATTCCCCCGCATGAATTGAACGCAACGATTCTCCAACCTGTTTCAAACCTGATTTTGAAACTGATGGCGAAGAATGCGGAGGATCGTTATCAAAGTGCTTGGGGCATCAAAGCAGATCTAGAGCGCTGTGCCCAACAACTGGCGGAAATGGGTCAGATTAACACCATATCGTTGGGACTGCAAGATGTTTCCGAGCAGTTCCGCATTCCTCAAAAACTGTATGGGCGAGAAGCGGAAATTGCAGCATTATGGGTAGCGTTTGACAGAGTGGCAGGGAGTAAGGCAGTCCGTGAAATGATGCTGGTCTCTGGTTACGCTGGCATCGGCAAAACAGCATTGGTACAGGAACTCTTTAAACCGATCACCGCAAAGCACGGCTATTTTATCTGGGGTAAATTTGACCAATTTGGGCGCAACATTCCCTACAGCGCGATCGTCGATGCTCTGCAAAAATTGGTGCAGCAACTGTTGGGTGAACCCAATGAGCAGGTGGAAGTATGGCGTTCGCGTCTACTCACTGCTTTGGGAAGCAACGGACAAATCATCATCGATGTCATTCCCGAAGTTGAGTTAATCATTGGCAAGCAGCCCCCTGTGCCCGAAGTTGGAGCAACTGAAGCACAGAATCGCTTCAATCTCACGTTTCAAAGGTTTGTGCGGGCGTTTTGTGCAAAAGAGCATCCCCTGGTTATCTTTTTAGACGATCTGCAGTGGATCGATTCTGCGACGTTGAAGTTAATCGAAATCATCTTACTGGATGAGCAAATCCAGTATCTGTTTTTGATCGGAGCCTACCGAGATAACGAACTGACTCCAGCGCATCCGTTGGTCTTAACGCTAGAGAGCCTGCGAAACCAGGGAGCAGTATTTCAGGAAATCATCCTGCCTCCCTTAACACTGGAACCGTTGAGTCAACTGATAGCTGAGACATTACATCACAATCCTGATATCGTTCGCTCCCTAGCCCAAGCTGTGTCACGTAAAACCGAGGGCAACCCTTTCTTTGTGGGTGAATTTTTGAAGCTGCTGCATAGCGAAAACCTGTTGACCTTTGATGCCCAACAGTTGAGTTGGCAGTGGAACCTAGCTGAGATTGAAGCTCAAGATATCACTGATAATGTGGTGGAGTTGCTGCTGCGTCAGTTGCAGAAATTGCCGGAAGCAACCCAGCAAGTTCTCTCCATAGCGGCTTGTGTTGGGTCTGAGTTTGATTTAGAGACGTTGGCGATCGTTTGCGAAAAATCACCGAAAGCAATTTCCCAGGATCTACTAGCAACAATACAAGCGGGATTAATTCAACCTCTGTCTGAATTGGACGAAGATTTGTTAGTTCAAGAGTATAAGTTTCTGCACGATCGCGTTCAGCAAGCGGCTTATGCCCTAATTGATGAATCGCAGAAACAGGTTGTTCATCTCCAAATCGGTCGCAATTTGCTCGAAAAAACTTCACCAGAGCAACGATCCGAGCGGTTGTTTGCCATTGTCGATCATCTCAATCAAGGACTTGAGCTAGTCACTGCTCGATCAGAACGAACTGAAATTGCCAGATTGAATTTAAGGGCAGGTCAGAAAGCAAAGGCAGCAACGGCTTATGAAGCAGCTTTTAAGTATTTCACTACAGGGCTTAAACTCCTCAATTCAGAGAGTTGGCAGAGTGAGTATGACCTGACCTTAGCGTTGTACTCAGAAGCAGCCGAAGCGGCGTATCTCCAAGGTTGCTTTAATGAGATGGAACAGTTGGTAGAAGTGGTACTCGATCGTGCCAAAACAGTGGTTGACAAAGTGCAAGTTTACGATAGCAGCATTCAAAGATATTTGTCACAGGGCAACCTGAAAGAAGCACTCAAAACTGGATTGGAAGCGTTAAAGCTCCTGGGAATAGATTTAATAGAAAATCCAAGTGAGTTAGATGTTCGAGGCGGATTGGAGTTAACGGCGGCACTACTTGCTGAACGAGAGATTGAAGACTTGATTAATTTACCAGAGATGACTGCACCAGAACCGCTGGCAGCTATGTCAATCCTAGCGAGCATAGGGCCTGCTGCATTCATAGTATCACCAGCACTGTTTATACTGATTACTTGCAAAACGGTAAATTTATCAATCAACTACGGTAATGCTATCTGGTCACCGATGTATTATGCTGCCTACGGATTTGTTCTATGTGGAGTTGTTCAAGACTTTGAACTCGGCTATAAATTTGGTCAATTGGCTCTTACCTTGGCAGAACGATTGAATACCAAAAAAGGCAAGGCTAAAGCATTACAGGTATTTGGTTACCAAATTATGCAATGGAAAGTACATCTTAAGGAGACGATACCACTGCTGGTTGAGGCTTATCAGGAAGGAGTGGAAATCGGAGACTTTGAAATCGCTAGTTATGCTGCCTATGACGTGTGCTATCACTCGTTTTTCGTCGGTGAGGAACTCACCCAACTGGAACAGAAAATGTCAACATACAGCAAAGCGGTTAACCGAATCAGACGGGAAAGCTCCTCAACTTGGATTGCAATGGTGTGGCAGACCATTCTTAATTTGTTAGATAGGTCTGAGAATCCCAGTCGCTTAGTTGGTCGGGTGTGTAATGAAGAGGAGGCGTTGCCACACGCTATTGCAATTAAAGATGGAACTGCAATCCAAATACTCTATTTGCACAAAGTCATGTTGTGTTATCTATTTGGAGAACACCATCAAGCTGTACAGACTGCTATTTTGGCAAGGCGACATTTTGAAGAAGCGACGGCAATAAAGGTTTTACCTGTATTCTGTTTCTATCATTCTCTAGCGCTTTTGAGCCTATCATCTGATGCTTCAAACTCTGAAAAAGCAGCTTGGCTAAACTGTGTTAATACCCACCAAGAAAAAATGCAGAAATGGGCAGAACACGCCCCAATGAATTATCTACATAAATTTTATCTAGTCGAGGCAGAGAAAGCACGAGTCTTAGGGCAATTTCTTGAGTCCGAGGAACTTTATGAACAGGCGATCGCAGGTGCTGCTGAAAATGAGTATATCCAGGAAGAAGCGTTAGCTTATGAATTAGCGGCTAAACATTATCTAGCGCGAGGTCGAGAAAAATTTGCTCAGCTCTACATGAAAGAAGCACACTACTGCTATGAAAGATGGGGAGCGATGGCAAAAGTCAAAGATTTAGAAACTCGCTACCCGCAGTTCTTTTCTCAATCATCGGTTGTGACCTACACGCCAATCCATACAACTTCTGGAACTACTTCTGCTCGCTTAGACAGCGCGATCGATTTGGCTACGGTAATGAAAGCAGCTCAAGCTCTTTCAGAAATAATCCATCTTGATCAATTGATCGCCACGTTAATGCAGGTGGTGATAGAAAATGCCGGAGCCGAAACAGGTGCTCTAGTGCTCCTAGAAGACGATCAACTCATTGTGGTGGCTCGGTGCAGTGGGAGTAGACAGTGCAACCTGGAGAAGATCGCCGTTACTGACTGTGCAACGATTCCTGTCCCCGTCATTTACTCAGTAGAACGTACTCAAGAAACTCTGGTGTTTGATGATGCAGTCAGCGAACCATCTTTTTTGACTGATCCTTATATTCAACACCAACAGACGCGATCGCTCCTCTCTATGCCAATTCTCAAGCAAAATCAGCTTGTCGGCATCCTTTATTTGGAGAACAAGCTTAGTCCCGGAGTGTTTACCCGCGATCGCTTACAAGTCCTCAAACTGTTGATAGCTCAGGCAGCAATTTCACTGGAGAATGCTCGGTTATATGAACAGTTAGCAGACTATACCGAAACATTGGAAAGGAAGGTAGAAGAGCGAACTCAATCCCTACAGCAGGAAATCGCTGAACGTCAACAGACCGAAGCCGCATTGAGACAAAGTGAAGCGAATTATCGCAACCTGCTACAAACCGCCAATTCAGTCATCGTTCGCTATGACACGCAAGGACGAATTCGATACATCAACGATTATGGAGTGAAACTCCTGGGCTATGAAGAACATCAGATTTTAGGTCGAACCCTATTTGAAACCATCATTCCAGACATCGAAACCTCTGGACGCGATGTCAAACCCTTTGTTCACGATTTACTTCGCAATCCTCAATTGTACCCGCAAGGCGAGAGTGAAAACCTGTGCCGGGACGGTCGGCGAGTTTGGATGTCCTGGTCGAATCAAGCCATCTTCAATGACCAGGGAGAGGTCGTTGAAATCTTATCGGTTGGCAATGACACCACCCAGCGTAAACAAGCAGAAGAGGCTTTACAACGCAGTGAAGCTAAGTTCCGAACTATCTTTGAAAACTCGCAGGTTGGCATCTACCGAACCCGCACCTGTGATGGATTAATTCTCGAAGCCAATCAACGCTTTGCTAATCTGTTTGGCTTTGATTCACCAGAGGAGGTGATTGGGCTGAAACACACTACAGACTGTTATGTGAATCCCAGCGATCGCAAGCAAGCTATTGAATTGCTGAAGCGTGATGGTAAGCTGCAAAACTTTGAAGTGCGACTGCAAAAACGAGATGGCACGCTATTTTGGGGACTTTGCTCTACTCGTCTGAATGTAGCTGATGAATGCATCGAAGGTGTGATTGCGGATATTAGCGATCGCAAGCAAGCAGAAGAAGCCCTACAAGCCTCAGAGACAAAGCTACGGACTCTAATTGAGGCAATTCCCGATCCATTGTTTGTACTGTCTGCTGAAGGGCGACTCCTTGAAATAATGGTAGTGGAACCAAATCTGCTATGGCAACCCTATGAAGAGATGATTGGTCAAACCATGCATCAAATCGGAAAGGAACAAGCTGATGAATTTCTAGGTTATATTCAGCAGGTGCTGAGAACCCAACAAACCCTCACGGTCGAGTACAGTGTGTTTCTAAATGGACGAGAAGCCTGGTTTTCGGCTCGCATTGCTCCAATCGACCACGACCAGGTGATTTGGATGGCGCGAGATATTACGGCGCTGAAGCAAGCAGAAGCAGCCTCAATTTTAGAGGAGCGCAACCGTATGGCACGCGAAATTCACGACACACTTGCTCAGTCGTTTACAGGCATTCTGGCTCAGGTCGGAGCCGCAAACCAGGTGCTCACGGATGATGTAGAAGCAACTGGGGCACATCTAGACCTGATCAAAGAATTGGCACGAACTGGACTGACTGAAGCACGGCGATCGGTCGTCGCGCTCCGTCCTCAGCTTTTGGAAGAAAGCAATTTACAGAGCGCGCTCCGTCGTCTCATCGCTCAGACTAGAGCTGCCGCAATGGATACCACTTTGCACTATGAGATCGAGGGGGCGGTGTATGCTCTCCCCACTGAAGTCGAGAATAACCTACTACGGATGGGGCAGGAAGCATTAACCAATGCGATTAAACATGCCAATGCTGACGAAATTCGAGTGGAGCTAGTCTACGATCGCGATCAGGTTTGCTTGTGCGTGAGAGACAATGGACAGGGCTTTGGAGTCGGGAATATTCCACCCTCTGAGGGTTTTGGCTTACTCGGCATGAGCGAACGGGCAGAGCGCATCGGCGCACAACTCACGATTAGGAGTCAACCTGGACAAGGAACAGAAATTATTGTCACCGTCAATCGGAAGTAGCATCACGATGAGCCAAGCCACAACCATTCGAGTTCTGATTGCGGACGACCATGCTATTTTTCGGCAAGGATTAGCCACGATTATTAACCGTGACCCGGATATGCAGGTGATTGCCCAAGCTGAAAATGGGGAACAAGCGATCGCACTATTTGAGGAACACCAACCGGATGTTACACTCATGGATCTGCGAATGCCTGAAGTGGAAGGAGTTGCCGCCATCAGTGCAATTTGTGCTGCTACTAAATCGGCTCGGATTATTGTACTGACTACGTATGATAGTGACGAAGATATTTATCGGGGATTGCAGGCAGGCGCAAAAGGATACCTGTTGAAAGAAACTGAACCTGACGAGCTTCTAAATGCGATTCGTACCGTTCATCGAGGTCAGAAGTATATTCCGCCCGATGTAGGAGCAAAGTTGGTTCAACGCCTCAGCAATCCAGAACTGAGTGAACGAGAACTGGCGGTACTCCGCTCACTGGCTCAGGGGATGAGTAATGCCGATATTGCGACTGCTTTGAGCATCGGTGAAGGCACGGTCAAATCTCATGTCAATCGGATTTTGAATAAGTTAGACGTGAGCGATCGCACTCAAGCTGTGATTGTTGCGGTTAAACGCGGCATCGTGAGTTTGTAACCCTCATTAATCACTCTGACAGAGATTTATTAGCATAGAGGTAGATGTTACAGGACTCTATTACCTATGCCTGCATCCAGAGAGGCACGGCCGACGATTCGCTTTGTGGATGAATACTGCCAGTTATTTGAGGATTTGTTTCCAGAAGTGAGAAGCTATGAAGCGTTCAAGCTGTTGCACTTAGGCATGATCAGCGAGATTAAACGCAAGTCCCTACCTGCCATTGCTAAGGCGGTGGGGCTGGACAATCAGCAAAACTTACATCACTTCCTCAGTGAGTCACCCTGGCAGGCACAACAGCTACGCATGAGGCGATTGGAGCTAATTCTCAAAGTGTTGCAAGGTCGGTTCCTGATTTTGCTTATTGATGAGACGGGCGATTGCAAGAAGGGCAAAAGTACCGATTACGTCAAACGGCAATACATTGGCAACGTCGGTAAAAAAGAGAATGGCATCGTGGCGGTCACGGCTTACGGGTTGGTGGATGGGATGATTTTGCCGTTGACGTTTGAGGTCTACAAACCCAAAGAACGACTCAAGGATGGAGATGAGTATTACAGCAAACCGCAAATTGCAGCAAGGATGATTCGACAGCTACAAGCAATGGGATTTCAGTTTGAACTCGTGCTGGCTGATAGCTTGTATGGCGAAAGCAAGGTCAACTTTGTCAATGTTCAAGGGTGAGCTAAAACTGCCTTACATCCTAGCGATTCGCAGCAACCATGCCCTATGGCTCCCACAAGACCAAGAAGTGGTTCAACAGCCGTGGCAGAAGTTTGAACGCACCTTTAGCAACGGCACCACCGAGGTGCGCTACAGGGCTGAGGTGGTTTACGGCCCCCGCCGCAAGCAGTATTGGCTGTTGACCACTGACCCTGAAACCTTGCCAGACAATTCCACTTCTTTTGTTATGGTTTGTGCCCCGGCAGTAAAACTGGGTGAGATTGGCGACAGTTATGGCTTTAGAACTTGGATTGAGTATGGGCTCAAGCAAGCTAAGGATAGCTTGGGCTGGGCAGATTTCCGCATGACCCGTTATGAGCAAATAGAGAAATGGTGGGAGATGGTCATGAGTGCGTTTCTCATGGTCAGCTTATTTGCCGATGCCTTTAATGAGGCTTGTCCACTGGCTCATGGGCAGTTTGCTCAACATCCCTGGTGGAACAACCAGAGTGGTTGGAAGCACTTACTTAACAACCTGCGCTTGATCATCCAACCGTTGATTTGCTTCAATTGGCTCAAACGCTGGTTACAAGTCTTCCCGATCGCCTCCTTAGAAGCTGGATTTGAGCAACTCACCGACCAGATGAATCTGTTTGTCTGCCCGCTTGTCCATCAGTTCAACTTACAGCTTATATTTTCCTCCCAATAGAGTGATTAATGAGGGGTAAGGTGTACTTTCGATCGAGTTGAGAGTCTAACTTAAGTTAGAGCCAGCCTTATACGTTGCGATGGCACGGTTATTCTATTAATTTGTACTGTAAAAATTTTAACTTGCTGTAGACGACAGCTTGAAGGCGACTTCCTATATTGAACTTATTCCGAAAGAAGCTGAGTACTAGAACTGGACACGCCCCAGATAGCTAGGAAAAAACGACATTGATCGGATTTGAATCAATAAGGAGACAAACCCGTGAGCAACGCCATCGACACAATGATCGATCCTAATGACAGCGTGCTGCTGCTGATTGATCATCAGAACGGACTCTTCCAACTTGTGCGTGACATTGAACTCCCAGTCCTCCGCGCCAATGCCACCCCAATGCGCGGCATGTGCCGTGCGGAGAAGACCTTACAGGAGTAATGAAATGAAAGGAAATCAAACAATGTTTGACATCATCATCGTCGGTGGCGGATCCGCCGGCGCAGTGCTGGCCAATCGCCTGAGTGCTGATCCATCTCGCCGTGTCTTGCTGATCGAAGCGGGCAAGGCCTATCCCCCCAACGCCTATCCCGACCCAGTCCGCCGCCAGGACCTAGTGGGTGGCGATCCGCAGCACGACTGGGGCTTTTACAGCGAGCCTGGCGTGCTGGGCAGAAGGCTTCAGCTCAACCGTGGCAAGGTGCTGGGTGGCTCGTCTGCCATCAACGGTGCAGTGGCGATGCGGGTGCCGAAATACGACCACGATCGCTGGGCCAAGGCGCATGACCTCGACGCATTGAACTGGCAAAGCTCGCAGGCCTTCTATCGTTCGCTGGAGCGTACCTCCGGCACTGGCGGCGACGGCCGCGACGGCTGCTTCCCCATCCACCAGCTCGGCGATGAAGAAGTGTCTGACCAGCATCGCGACTTCATCGCGTCGGCACTGGCTGCGGGCTACCAGCGCACATTGGGTTTTACGACGGGGCAGCCGCTGGGCGTTGGTCCCTATGTGATGAATACCCGCATGGGTGTAAGGCTTAACACAGGAATGACCTTGTTGGGCGATGCGGTGCGCGCCCGGCCTAATCTGACCATCCGCGACCAGACGCTGGTCGATGCCGTGTTAGTGGAGCATGGCCAGGCCCAAGGCGTCCGACTGGCTGATGGGGCGATCATCCTAGCCAGTGAAATCATCCTTTCAGCGGGCACCTACGTCAGCCCGGCGATCCTGATGCGTTCCGGCATTGGCCCCTCTGAGGTGCTGCGAGGCCTTGACATCCCGGTCGTGTCCGATCTGCCGGTCGGTCGCCGTCTACAGGATCACCCGATGGTTCCGACCGTCTGGTCGATTCGCAAGGAAGCAGTAGGCCTTCCGTATCCACCCATCGGCGCAATGCTGTGGACGGCATCCAATCACGCGACGAACGGCGAGGCCGATCTGAACATCAGCACCGCGACCCTGCCCGACGGTGGGCAGACTCCCGACGGCGCCATGTTCCTGCTGTTCGCTGCGCTCGTGAGACCGCGTTCCGTGGGTTCCCTCACCATTGCCAGCCGTGATCCCTATGCTGCGCCCATCATCGATCTCGGATTCCTGACGGACAGCGGTGACCGCGAGCGATTGGTCGATGGTGTCGAAGTCATCCGGAACATTGCGCGTCAGCAGCCTTTTGCCGATATGGTGGGTGCAGAACTGGCACCGGGCGCGGCAAAGAGCGATCGCGCTTCGATCAACGCCGCGCTCGCGGCCTCTGTACAGAGCTATCAGCATCCGACCTCCACGGTACCCATGGGCGGACCGCGCGATGCCGGAGCCGTGGTGGATATTGACGGGCACGTTCGTGGCGTCAAGAGCCTGCGAGTCGTCGATGCCTCGATCTGGCCTGACGTGCCCTCCGTCGCAACGGCTTTCCCGACCATGATGCTGGCCGAAAGCATCGCTGCCCGGATGGCCTAAGAGAAGTACGCAATCAGTGAAAGCAACCCTGCCCGAAAGAGCGGTAGCTCTGAGATTTGCCGCAGGAGCAAGTCAACATCACCAACCCCAACTTGGACACAATCGCATGACACAAGATCATCTCACAAGCGACGTCACGCTCGCCACCGCCGCACCCGCACACACGCAAGAGGCTGTCGAGGGTCTGACCGCAGCGCAATTGCTGAAGCGCAGTCTGGACACTTTCCTAGCCAAAGATATTAAGGGCTGGGCTGAACTCTGCGACGAAAACGTCGTCGTTGAATTCCCCTTCGCGCCCGACGTGGCGACCAGAAAGCTGGTGGGCCGAGCGGCTATCTACGAGTATTTGAAGAACTATCCCAGCGTCATCGACGTGCAGCGGACTCCCACGCTGAAGATCAACTCTACCGATGACCCCAACATGGCTATTGCCGAATGGAGCGTCTCAGGCCGGGTGATCAGCAACGGCAATCCCTATGAAATGAGCTACGCCACGTTTGTGACTGTCAAGAATGGGTTGATCGTCAATTACCGCGAGTACTGGGACCCGATGGTGTTCATGGCAGCCATGAGCGGCGCAAAGTTCTGGTGACCTTGGCGAGTTGCTAAAACCCTTTCTCCCCAATAGCATTGTCTATCATCCACCGCAGATAAACTCTGCATCACAAACAAGCAACTCTCAACGGTCAGTATTTATCTACCTCAAGCTTCGTTCACCTCATTCCTAAAAAAGCAATGAAAGCTATTGTTCTTGACCATTATGGAACACCTGATGTTCTATATCTGACTGAAATGCCTGATCCAGTACCTGGTACTAACGAAGTATTGGTACGAGTCTATGCATCCAGCGTGAACCCTATTGATATTGGCGTTCGACAAGGGCGTGTTTTATCAAGTGAACCACATCGTTTTCCCATGATTTTGGGGTGGGATGCCGCAGGAATTGTTGAAGATGTAGGAGATGGTGTGACTGATTTTGTTGGAGGCGATCGCGTCGTGCTGATTTCAGAGCAGCCTTCCAGCGGCAGAGGTACTCATGCAGAACTCGTTGCGGTTCCGTCAACACAGATTGTAAAACTGCCTGAAACCATCAACTTTGTAACTGCCGCTGCCATTCCTCTAGCCGGTATTACAGCTCTTCAAGCCGTTAAAGCCCTCTCGCTATCACCTGGACAACTGATTCTGATTAATAATCCGCTGGGTGCAGTGGGCGGCTTTGCTAGTCAGATAGCACGGCAGCTAGGGCTAAAAGTGATTTCCCCTATATCACCTCACTTTGCAGAAGAAGCACGTACCCAAGGGGTTGAATGGGCGGTTCCAGTTGACCAAAGCTTGAACAATGCTGTTCGTGAAGTAGTACCTGAAGGCGTTGATGGGGCGATCGATCTGGTTGGAGCAGACATTGCCCATCAGACTTTCAGTGCCGTGAAGAATGGTGGAGCTTATACAACCGTACTTCCAGAATGGTGGAAGCCAGGAGGTCCTTACACTGAAGATCGAGCCATCAAACCAATCGTGGTAGAAAATAAACCCAATCAAGCTGACTTGTCTAAGCTAGTTGAATGGTTGAATCTTGGTGTTTTATCTCCTCGAATTGAGCAGACATTCTCATTAGCTCAAACGGCAGAAGCACACAGACTGCATGAAAAGCCTGGTTTGACTCGGAAGCTAATCATAGAGAATGCGTAAAAGATTTTCTTCAGCTAGGCATCGCTTTCACCTAAAACGAACTCAATTACTTATTCGCTAAGGATCGTGGATTAAATAACCTGTAATTCTGGCTTAACGGTGTAATTCCATTGTGGCAAGAATTCGTCAAAGGTAATTTTCATCGTAGATTTAAAGTCTTGAGCAACTTTACGACCCGTTTGATAAACCTTGTCCAGAATCGTCGTGAACACCTTTAGCCCTGTGCAGGTAGTCGCGGTTGTCATCAGGTCTTGCACCATCTTCACACTCTCAAAGATCACGCCTTGACACACACGCGAGAGATGAGGAAACAAACGGTGTTCAATCGGATTGTACTTGGACGTGTAAGGAGGATAGTGAGCCATCCGAATGTCGATGCCTAACTCGTTCACCAACGCCTGGAGATCCTGTTTGAAGATGTAATACCGGGAACTATTGCTGCCTCCACCATCACACAGCAACAGAATAGAGTCTGCTAGGGGGTAGCGCTCTTTGCCGTAGGTCATCCACCAATAGCGAATCGAATCGCAGGCAAACTCACTGGTATTGTGGCTGGTGCCAATCTGAATGTAGCCCTCATTGGTTTGTAGGTCGTACAGACCATGAGGAATCGCAACCCCTTGGGCCAAGGAAGGCCAGTCATGGTCAAACACGGCCACCGATTGCTGCGTGTAAAGCTGTCCGGCTCGAAAAAGCGAGCCGATCAATTCTCTTTTTTTGTATCCATGCTGATCACAGGATTGCCGTCGTTCTGATAGTCTTCCTTGAGTCGTTCAATCGTCTCAAATTGCTCATTGCGATATTCACTTGTGCCAGTCGCCAGCGTTTTCACGGCTTGGCGTTTACGAAAATTGTGTTTCTCCAGCAACTGGTCTACCACTGTGACACTCACTTCAATCCCTTCTGCTTTGAGCAGTTCGGAAATTTGGCTTCGGTTCAGGTGAGTCCACTTGATCTGTTCGTCGGTGGGCGAACCTACCGTATGCTGGGCCAATACCCGTAAAAAGGCTTCATCTAGTCCGGCAATGGTTTCAAAGGCCGATTTGCGTCCACCTCCCGGTTGCCGGATTCGCTCTTGCTGGAGCAGGGTTTCGTCCTCTAATTCCTGTAGTCCCAACTGGAGCATTTCGTGATGGCATCCCAATAAGCGACGAATATAAATCTGCTCTCCATGCCCTAATTTCAGGGCTTCGATAGCTGCATAACGACGACGGTCCTTTTCGGATAACGACCGATAGTACCGTTGCATTTGCGCTTCGATATGGGTGGGGTAAGGCTGCATTGATTCACTGGTTTATGACATGGCCTCTCTAGCCTACAAAAACAGCAGTAAAATTACACCTTATTTAATCCACGATCCTAACCAACAAACACGGAGGACGATCATGTCCTATATCGGAATTATCATGCCTAATTTTGACTGTATTCCGTTAAGTTGATAATGCCGTCGTAGCCAATGCTTGAATTTCTGTTGACTTTCCATCGCAATATATTCAAAGGAATTTACGTTGATTGGCTACGGATTGTTGCGATCGCGCAGCGTGTGAATAGCACGTATCGCCTTTTCCAACCAATCTAAATAAGCCTGTTCCCGTTGCTTCATTAAGTCCAAAACCAGTCGATGCAGTTTTTGTTCACACAATGTAGTCGGATTACTCAAAGATAGAGCCTTGATTGACCGATATCCGCATCAAGTTATTGCATTTACATAAACTGTTGTTGGATGTGGAGCATAATCGTTACGAACAAGTGCGCGGACAGGTCTCTAACGGTGAATTGCTGCAACTGGTGATCAATCACGATCAATTTGCCTGGTTGCATCGCCTCTCAGAATTGATTGTGCAAATTGATGAGTTAATTTACTCGGATGAGCCGATCACCTCTGAGGTAATTGCTGCTCTCATTGCTGATGTTCAGATTCTACTCACACCTGATGAAGCTGGAAATGACTTTGCGGTGAAGTATGATATGGCGCTTCAGCGTAACCCTGATATGGTGTTAGCACATGCTGAGGTGGTCACACTGCTAGCGACTGAAGTTTAACTATAAATTGAGCAGTTCGTCCAGGTTAATTTCAATCTGGACGAACTTCTTTTATGCATTGTATTTACTGAATCGTAAGCATTCGCGACATGTTCAGATGTACTCTCAAACAAATCAGTGCACCCGATTCTAACTTAAGTTATAACCAGCCTTATACTTTGCGATCGCATAGCAACTCTACCAATCTGTACTGTAAAAGAGTTAACTCACTATAGACGACGGCTTGAAGGCGATCTTCTATATTGAATTTATGCAAATAGAGATGCAGTCAAGTGATCGAGCAATTAAATTGCACGGTTCCATGCTTGATACAAATGTAAAAAATGAGCGACGATCGTAGCCACAGTTCTTTACGTGTACCACCTTCAACTCAAGATTGGATTCAAGGTATTCTGAGTGCCAAGGTAGTGCTAGTGATGTATGGAGACTATCAATGCTCTAGAAGTGCGGATGTTTACAAGATGATTAAAGCAATCAAACGAGAGCTTAGTGCTGCTTCTGGAGAGGATGATTTATGTTTTATCTTCCGTCATTTTCCGCAAACACAGATTCATCCTCAAGCTCGACGGGCTGCCCAGGTCGCCGAAGCCGCCGCCGCCCAAGGAAAGTTTTGGTTGATGAGCGATACTTTATTTGACCATCAACAAAGGTTGGAGAACGGTTATCTTGTCGAGTACGCCAATGATTTAGGGCTTGACATTCCTCAATTTCTCAAAGAATTGTCTAAACAAGTGCATGTCGATCGTATCAATGAAGACATTGAAGGCGGAATACAGAGTGGAGTGACGACTGCCCCAGCCCTGTTTATCAATGGAAGTCGGTATACCGGGCACTGGAACATGACGGAGTTGATGGCAGCCATGATTGCTGCAAGTCATTAAGTTCCCCGATCTTTGCTCCCAATTCACATCTGACTTGCCTGTAAGTGCTGTAGGCTATCAAATTTTGATGGCTAGATTTTGCCTGTTTCGCTGAACAAAACTGCCGCTTTTTGAACCATGCTAAAAATTACTGTGCCAACAACTGCGTTTCTTCGTATTGATTTAGTCAATTACAAATCAGTATTTCATTGAGGATGATTCTATGACGCGTTTACTAGTACAAGGCAGGAATAATTCTAGGCATGAAGGTACACCTCAGACTGATTCTCTTCGCAACTCCTCAGTTAATCATGCCCTGATTGCGATCGCGCAAGAAGTCACTGAGTTGCTGAGACAAACTTACCCGATACAAACTGATAAAATTAAAACAGGAGAAACAGAATGATACTGCAAAATAAAGTGGCGTTAGTTACAGGCGGCACAACGGGAATTGGTCGAGCAACCGCGATCGCTTATGCCAAACAACAAGCAAAGGTGGTGGTAGTGGGTCGTCGAATTGATGAAGGTGAAGAAACGGTTCGATTGATCAAGGAAGCTGGCGGAGATGCTATTTTTGTG
>JACQYI010000055.1 GCA_016208305.1 Oscillatoriophycideae cyanobacterium NC_groundwater_1537_Pr4_S-0.65um_50_18
GCCGCCCAGTGCCAAGAAGGCGCAAGGGAACAGCAGAAGACCTGACCAGCCTACGAAGACGAATCGGTCGCGCTTCAGCCAGTCGTCGAGGACGTCAAACCATCCTCTCTGGGCTTGCGCTCGCCCCATTGCTATGGTCATTTCAAAACCTCTTAATATGACATTGCATCCTCGATCGCTGATATAAAAACTTACCAGCAAGGCCGGAAAGCTTCAGCTTGGAGGTGGAAACGATCTACTAACAAGACGCTAGCGGATATGGGTCTTGCCCTATCTTTTCTCTTGGAAGAGCTACATGGCGTCAGCCATTCGGCTCTTCGGCCAGAGATTTAACGTTTCTATATGATAGGGACATCTGAAAAATTTTACAATCTGATACGCAACCTTCTCAGAATTCTTCTGTTACCTGCCTGTAAGGTTGAGTACATATACTCAGTCATTTATTTGTCTACTTATTTTGTTCTTTAGTCTCCGAGGATTGGTAGGATCTAAGGGACTCCGAACGCCTCTCAATACAATCTTCACTAATCTTTACTTTTGGATTCATGGCTGCACCAATTGCTTCCGACATTTCTAAAAATGATCTCGTCTTGCGTCAGCAGGTTCTAGGATCTCGACGCTTCAGCAATTTTTTATGGGCGGCTGTTTCAACGCTAGGCGGGGCAGGGTTTCTTTTGGCCAGCCTGTCGAGCTACTTTAGGGTTAATTTGCTGCCGTTTGCCGATCCCACCCAACTGGTTTTTATCCCTCAAGGTATTGCTATGGGGTTTTATGGGATTGCGGGTTTGTCCCTTGGGCTTTATCTGTGGTTAATCATGGCTTGGGATGTGGGAGGCGGCTATAACGAATTTGATAAAAACGCTGGCAAGGCCACCATATTCCGTTGGGGCTTTCCGGGTAAGGATCGCCAGATTGAGCTGAGCTATCCGCTAGAAGATCTCCAATCGATTCGCGTTGCTTTGAAGGATGGGTTGAATCCGAAACGTTCGCTTTATCTAAGAATTAAGAGTCGCGGTGAAATTCCTCTGACTCGAGTGGGTCAGCCTATGTCTCTCTCAGACTTGGAGAACCGAGGCGCTGAGCTGGCGAGGTTCTTGAGCGTTCCTTTGGAAGGGCTTTAATCTAAAGACTCTTTTTGTAAGTTTTGTAATGAATGAGCCTGCTCCAACGTTACAAACAGCAGCTCGAAAACATTGCCTCCGTAAAGATTGAGCCAATGCTCTCTGACCTGAGAAAACCAATATGAGAAAAATGCAGACAAAACTTCATCGTTGGCTGACGCCGTGGCTTTTGGTAGGCGTTCTTTTTTTGGCAGCCTGCACCGCCAATTCTAATTCTGGTGAAAGTCCTAGTGCTGTTAGTTCTAGCCCTGCTACAGCAACAGCTTCTGCCTCTGCGTCAACTTTGCCAGCAGACTTGAGCAGCCAGTTTAAGAATCTGCCTCGCCTAGAAGGAGAGGCCACGGTAGAGATGATCGTTAAGGGTTCGCCCATAGTTATCAACGTTGATGGCGTCAATGCGCCCATCACTGCCGGAAATTTTGTAGATCTGGTTAATCGAGGCGTCTATGACGGCTTAGCCTTTCATCGGGTGATTCGAGAGCCGCAGCCTTTTGTGGCTCAAGGGGGTGATCCGCAGAGCAAAGATCCTAATTTCCCGGTCGATCGTTTGGGGACGGGCAGCTTTATTGAACCTAAAACGGGCTTACCTCGCTACATTCCGTTGGAAATTAAGCCAACCGGATCGGGTCAGACTGTCTACAGCAAAACGCTAGAAGAAGCGAGTGTGACTCAGCCTCCCCAGCTTCGACATACGACTGGGGCTGTTGCTATGGCGCGATCGGCCCCGCCTGATTCAGCTTCGGCACAGTTTTATATTGCTCTGGCTGACCTCAATTTTCTAGACGGCAGCTATGCTGTCTTTGGCTATGTGTCTTCTGGCATGGAAACGGTACAGCAAATTCAGCAGGGCGATCGCATTACCTCTGCCAAGGTAACGGCAGGTTTAGAAAATTTGCGATCGAGCAATTAGCCGTTTGGATCGTCGAGCCAGCTGTAACAGCCTGCGTTGAATCTGTTGGCCTATGCTGCCTTGTAATTGTGCCCGCTTGAGGCGCTGTCTCAGATAAGAGATGTTGGGTGAATCTCCCCCATAGCGCCAAGTAACATATGCCTGGGAAATTTCAGCAATCGTTCCAGCCCATTCTGGAGGATGGCGATCGCTGTATTCCTGGGCATATTCTAGCGGGGTGAGATAGGCTGGCTTGCGAAATCCTTGGCTGGCTAATTCTTGCAGCATCTGTTGATAGACTGCCTCCATAGGCGGTAGCTGAGCCAGCCAACGTCGATTTCGCCAGCTTTGCCAAGCTTGACCACTGAGCCAGCCTAGAAAGCTTAGCCCTGTTAGGGCGCCCAAGCCTGTTAGTATTCCGAGCCAGCCCTGCGTGAAGAGAGCGATTAATCCACCCAGCACTCTGCCTATGAGTTCAAAAAGCTGGTTTAGAACACCCGTCACTGGCGATGGCAGCCAGCTGGCTACCCAGCTCCAAAATTGTTTAAGAACACCAAAAGCTTGGGATTCCTCAATCGAAGGGGGAATGAGTTCATGCCCTGGAATGGCATCGAAGGTAAACCAGCCATACTTGTGAAAGTAAACCTCAGTCATGGCGTAAGCATCGGTGTTTTTCACCACGTAGTAACCCGTAAAAGGGTTAAACTCACCTGGCGCAAAACCCATAACCAATCGGGCTGGAATGCCGATCGATCGCAACATGACGGTTAGCACCGTGGCAAAATGGTCGGCGTAGCCTCCCTCATGCTTGAATAAGAACGCTTCGACTAGGTCTTCATCGGGTGAGAGAAAAGGCAGATCTGAGAGCAGTCGATATCGCTGCTTTAGCGCTTGTGCTAGATATAAAGCCGTTTCAGAAGGAGTCGTCAAGGGTTTGGGAGAGGTTGCCAACAGCTCCTTAGCCTTTTGTTGGATACGCGGTGAAAGGGTTTTAGGCAAAGGCAAGTAGTGATCTCGGATAGAGGGTGGGTAAGCCGTTGATGACTTGCGGAGCAAAGTCCGATCGCGATAGGGAACTTGCGAAACAACGGTATAGGTCAGTCCTTCGGAAAGGGGGACGGGCGATCGCAAGCCTCCCTCTGCATCAATGGCAGCATTTTGGGTGGGGAAGTAGAGTTGTTTAGCTTCAAATAGCGCTGGAATCAGGTTAGGTAAATTGGCTACGATCGTATAGGACTGAATGATTTCGCGGGTCTTGCTGAGGGTTACGACATCAGGCAAATAAAACCGATAAGTCCAGTTAGAGCGCTGAAGCGTTTGCACCTGGCTTTCTGCATTTCGAGAAATCTCCCATCCCTGCCCTGTATAGCGATCGAATGCCAGCACGCGCCAAAATCCGGGGGCTTGCGATCGCACGCGCATCACCACTTTAGGTTTCATGATGCCCCGTAAATTCTGATTTATTTTGCTGTTGAAGCCGTAGTAGAACTCTTCATCAACTTGTCCCTCGCCATTTCTACCGCCTGTGCCTGTGCCATCTCGGCCCTCTTGCATATAGCCCGGATTGACAACACTGCTGCTATCAAATCGCTCATTCACCTGGATTGGACTACTGACTGGGAACGATCGCATTTGATAGCCAGGCACTCGAGGCAGCAGCATGAAAATTGTTAGCCCTAAGCTCACAACAATCAGTAAGACAGCGCCTAGCCGCTTAGGCGCCAAGTCGAAACTACCGCCTTTGAATCCTTGACTCCCTAACCCCAATCGGGAACGATAGTCTAGAACGAGAGTTGGAAGGGCGATCGCCAAAAACACCAGTAGCAGCGGAGCAAATGCCAGAGTTTGGCTTAGGGTGGCTGCGACTCCCAATAAAATCAGCCCGATCACTGCCGAATAGCCCAAGTCTTTGCGGCGAGGCAAGTCGAAGCTGTGGAGAACTTGCAAATGAATCAGTAAAGTGGCTAGAGCCAGACGCGTGTCGTTGCGCTCTGTCCAGAGGCGGACGAAAAAGAAGGCCAAAGCCAACAGCATGCCGATGGCAATACAAAACTTAACCGGAATATTGCGATCGCGACGGCGGTACCCACTCCAACCCGCCCCTACAAAGCTCAGGGGCACGGCCCAAAGGCTAATGCCCTGAAACTCAATACTTTCGGCGATGGCTAAATCCGTGGCAATAATGCCTATAGTCACCAAAATCTGTACCAAGACTCTGAGGGGAATGGAGTCTTCCGGGGACGATGGCGTTTCAGCAAGGCGCTGCTGCATACGCTTCAGCAGCGCCGCAGAGTGAAGGGAAAATGAGGTGTGAGCAGCCTGAGGAGCGGCTGAGTGGGCAGAGGGACGGCTCCCTAAACGTCTGGGCATAGTGATGTGGAGTCAGAGTAGGGCATCAAGATGGGGCCATCTTGAAAAATCAGTATCAGACCCTATGCTAACCAGACGATCGCTCGAAACGGCAGGTAAATTTACGCAACCTCTAGCAGAGAGCTACGCTTACACAATCTATTGGCGATGTTCTACAGCTTGTTTACCTTTTCGCTAGGAGTAACGTTACCTCTGAGGCGCATCCTGTAAAAAATACCTGCAAAGAACAAGCGACTAGCTTGAACTACGCTGCCGCTTGACTCAGGACATTTGCGGTGACTCGCTTCACGCGCCACCGCAAATGTCCTGTCCTTGCCGCTTAGGCATATATCACTGAAACAGAAGGACCCTAGGTAGGTAGAGCCTTCCAACGGGTAGAATTCTCTGATGGCTAAAGCGCTGAGTTACGCACAATTGCAGCCTACCTCAACAATATGATTTGCCTGATTTACCTGAAAACAACATTCACCCCAACAACAGTAGACGACTAAGGTGAAATCTTGCGTAGCAAAAGTTCTACGCTTTTTCCGTTACCAAGCAAATGGCAAACTCAAGGGGGGGCTGATCGGTTTCTAGCCACACTTTTAGGGAGCAGGTTTGGTCTTCTAGATGAGTCAAGCTCACGTCTAGGTGACCTGCATGGCCAGTCTGGGCGATCGCCTCAGCTAGGTCACTCCGAAAGCTAAGGCTACCGGAACAAGGCATTTGAGCCTGCACTCGAATGCGGTCTTCTTGAAGCAGATACTCAGCCGACAAGACGAGCAGTCCTGCTGCTGTTTGCCAGGTGCGATCGATCAGAGGCTGTTTTGCCGATAGCCGCAA
Organism: Oscillatoriophycideae cyanobacterium NC_groundwater_1537_Pr4_S-0.65um_50_18; assembly: GCA_016208305.1. Lineage (GTDB taxonomy): Bacteria > Cyanobacteriota > Cyanobacteriia > Elainellales > Elainellaceae > Drouetiella. Next base: position 5,203 of record JACQYI010000055.1, read on the forward strand.
GGTCGTTGCTTCTAGAATGGTGCGGGCTGCCAGCAGCGACAGAGCCATTTGCTGAGCAGGGGTAGCCTGGTCGTAGTGACTGGGAAACCCGGTTTGCGGTTGAGCAGCTCCACCCCGGTAAGGAGAGGCTAATACCAACCCCGCTAGCTGATTAAGCGCATCAGATTGGCCTGGAAACATCTCCTTGACAGCCTGAATGAGCTTTTCACCCTCGCGCAAAGACGTTTGCACAACAGACTGGCATTGGTCAAATAGCTGGGCTAATAGGCTATCTGGCATGGGAACAGGCAAGCTCAGGCTTTGCAGTTGAGCCGCCCAAAACTGAGGGACTCTATCTGGCACAGTATCCCCCAGAGATTGATCCGATCGCTCAGAGTCATAATCACAAGTCTCAGTTTCCCAGGGGAAACGAGGCGGTTTTTGTTCAATTTCAGCACGGAGCCGATGTTTTAACAAACTATAAAAACGGTCTTGCACAGCAGGGTTTTCTCCCGGTTTGGATAGCGAGACTTCCTCAAAAGGAAGAGAACCCGATTCGATCAGATCAGACAACATGTCATCTACCTCTTCAGAATCGAGGGGATCAATATATGGTGTTTGCAAACCCACTGCCCCGGACTGATCCGAGCCAGTCATTTGACTGGAAATCTCCCCTGATGGTGCTGTAATTGCCGGGTCTGGTTCTTGCAACAGCCAAGCCAAAAAGTTATTTATGGCTTCTGCGTCTTTATTCATCGATTGATGCACCTGTTCCGGATACTAAATTGTTGCGAATTTCCCAAGCTTGTTCAAGTAGCTTTGTCCAATGTTTTTGAAGCTGGGTAGGCGTACAGCCGATCGCCTGAGCGATCGCCGCATCAGAGACCTCCTTTTGACGCAGTTTCAAGATTTGAAGCTGTGTTGGGTTGAGCTTGGCCTGAAACGTTTGCCACTGCTGCGGGGTCAGACCAAAATTACGCTCTAAATCAGCCTCTAACCACTGATGTACCAATTCCCATCGGTTGGACAACGCAAACCGAATCAGATGGTACTTAAACCGCTGCTGCAAGTAGTCTCGTTGGCGAGCCGTTAGACCTAAGATTGCCTCAATCTCGTTGGCAGGCAAATCTTGGAGGCGCAAGGCAAAATAATCGGCGCAATCTTTTTGCTCTCGCTCCTCTAGATAGTCCATTAGCTCACTAATCACCGTATGGCGCAGAGCATCCTCAGGTAATTCTGGCTCCTGAGCCATCATTTGCTCTCGCACTTGCGGGATGGAGACATTGCTGCGTCCATGTTCCGACTCACCCGAAAAGCCCTCTACAGCCTGCTCAATATCCACCATCATTTCAGGCGGCTGCTGCTGCGAGAAGGTTTGTGCCCGCAGAATGATCAGCTGCTGGCTCCGGCGTCCAGGCAGAGGAATACGACGTTTGCCGTATCGCTCGGTAAAAGCCATGTATTCTGCCAGCTCTAGCAGCGTTCGTGGCCGATAGGTAGAAGGCATTTGGCACTCACGCCGAAAGGCATTGAGCGATTCGATGTAAAAACCTTGCAAAAAGTCTTCAATGAGCGTTAGCCGCGCTTGATAGCTCGACTGAACTTGAGGCGGCGTAATGTAACGATACACAACCGCACTCAAAGTGCTGTGTAGCTCTACTCGTCCGCGATGAGATCCGAGCTGGTAGTACTTCAGACATTGCTTTAAGCGATGCCTTGCCAAAGCAGTAGACCAGGTGTCTACCTCACCAGATGCCTGTATTCGCTTGCTCTCTGTGCAAATGCGAGATACTTCTTCCGTAATTCGAGCTGCTACATCTTTCGACCCCTGCTCAGAGGCACGGGTCGCCTGTCTTAGCTCATTGAACAAAAGCTGAAAAATTGCCTCCACGCTTCCGTCCAGTCTCCCCCGATGGTAAATTGCCGCTATCAACCTAACACACGCACCTGCGATCGCCTTCCGGTCGGTTTGCGACCCAGATGAGCGTTAATGGTAGTTGCACGCCCCTTGTCACATCAATGATCTATGCAATATCTGCACAGGTTGAAATCTGTAAATGCTAGAACATGCAAGTAGCTCAGACAAAGTGTACCCTCAGAGTCTGGTTTAGACTATGAGAGCAGGTCATCTTTACACTGATCACATTCACATTCCTGCAAACGAATTCCCGATATTATGGATACCGATCAACAAATTCAAATACTGGTTGACCAAGCTCCGCAGTATGGAGTCACTGCGGCAGAAGTAGAAATCATTGCCCCTATTCTTAAAGCCCTGGCTCAACAGCTTCAGCACCCTCAATATTATGTCCCTCAGACCTCTGAACAAGGTTGGCTGATGACAACGCTGACTCACCGTACCCAACCTGAGCTTAGCAAAAACGTAGTCTACGTGTTTCCCAGCTTGAAGGCCGTATCGGCAAGTCCTCATGTCCCCAAAGATCCGCAGGTGATCGCGTTGCCTATGCCAGCAACGCACATCTTATTCCAAATGCTAGCAATCAAGCCGCTCGATAGCATAGTTTTTTTTGAGACATCAGACAATCTTCAATCTGGAACCGAAATCTCCCGGAAGAATCTTCAAGATTCCATTCATCAGCTTGTGGAAACGCAGCGATCGCCCTTTGGACAACCCTCTGATATTGCATAAGGGCTGAGATGAAAGATTTTGTCTAGAGCCTAATGAGCTTTAGGGTGAAGGAGAGGCTACAGGGTTATTTTCTGTAGAGCCACCCTCTACAGGGCTACTCTCTACTGGAGCAGCTTGTCCGTACCAAGGACTAACTTCGAGAACGCCGTTTGGCTCAAATACGACGCGGAAGCGGGCGATCGCCTCCTGATTGTTGGCTCCAGCCGTTTCAGGTGCAGCTACGGGCACCCGCAGCAACTCTAGAAGCGGGATCTCTTGCCTATACTGAAGCGCCTGCTCGTTAAGAAAGCTGTATCCTACCAGATCACCATTAGCAGCGACTCCAACCTGATATTCCAAAGGTTCTTGAAAGGTTGGTTTCACTGTCCAGGCCGGATCGATTTTCTCGTACAATGCCGTTTTCAATCGCTCTTGCTCGGCAGGGTCGGTAATCTCAGGCAACGTGGTGAGCAGCGCAGCGGCAGTTTGTTCATCTGCCGTCCCTGCTCCGGGACTGGGCACAGCTACTTCAGGGCTAGGTGAGCCTGCATCAGGGCTAGGTGAACCTGCGCCAGGGCTGGCACCACTAGGAGAAGTGGAAGGCAAAACCGTTGTGCTCTGTGGACTCGCGCCTGCGGGTTCAGGCCGCTGCACAGGGGGTGGAGGGACAAAAAACAGCGCTAGGGCTGCGATCGCCAATCCAGCTGTGCCCAAGGCGGGAGCGGCAGCGCGCTTGGCGATTGGCTCCTGGGCGGCAACATAGCGCTTGGGTACAGGAGCCAGATTTAACTTAAAGTCGGGTAGGGTTTGGGCATCGGCATTCAACCGATCAATGGCCTCTACCAGGTCAAAAAGCTGAACAGTGGTTAAGTCGAACTGTTGAGGGGTTGTAGAAAGAGCTGTGCTATCGACCTGAGGCTGCACCTTCAGCCGATGCAGGTTACGGTCAACTCGCTCCAGTTCAACCAGCTTTTGAGCGTTGGGGCGATCGCCATAACCGCCATGAGGAATACCGCTCAAGAATTCTTGGGCATAGATACTGACCGTAGAGGCCAGACTTTCTAGAAACGCTCTGCCCCCTGTTAAGGGTTTTTCGTAGCCAGAGAAATAACACTCAACATTGCTGACCTCAGAAACCAGAGGACGGGCGAATGACCCAGACGCATCCTCTGTACTGTTGGGCGTAGGGTTGCCCTGTCCTTCGAGAATGAGCTTGCAGCTCGGCAAGCTATATTGACGCTGAATGCTCATGCTACTTCTCCGTCAAACAGGCTATTCCAAAGACGCTGAGTACCCGCTGTGCCTGTGTAAAACAGGAGTTGGCTCAACAAACTGAGCGCTAGCTGATTCAGCTTTTCGTCGTCATAAGCCATAACGGTGGTTCGCTTAGGATTCATGCGCGCCCTAAAATGTGCTCGAAACCGCTCTAAATAGTTTGCTAGACGGGGTGAGTGATCTAGACTCAGCTGTTTTTCTGTCAGCTGTTCATAGGCCAAAAGTAACTGGCGGATGACCGTTGCCAACTGCTCTGCTAAGTGGCAGATCACCATGACCAATGCCTTTGCCTCAATCAAACTTAAGGGCTGTCGCTGGCTATTGCGCCGCATAGGGTTTGTGGCTCGCAGTCGCCAAGCGACCACTCGATTTTTGATAATGTCCTGCAACTCTAGCTCTCTAGATGCCCATAGGATTGCTTCGGAGCCACCTAGATCTAAAGCTTCGATCGCCAAAAGAATTAAATCAATCTGTTGCCTAGCGCGGCGAGGACACACGCCATCGGGCACATTGGGATCGGGGAGCGAATCGAGAGAAGTTGCCATTGGCTGCGGGGACGGACTACTTGTTACTTGCATTTCCCTGATGTTACTTGCATTTCCCTCATGGGATCAGCAGAATGAGATGGCGCTGAAATCTAGAAACATTGGCTTGACAAACGCCTTATGTTAGCACTTCTGAGAAGCAACTTATGGCGGTTGCGTTCAACCTTTACTGAGCTAAGATAAACCGAGCCATTCTTCTAGATATCAGGTTAAGACGATCTAGATAGCTTGAGTGTGCCCAAAACTAAAGTGCTTAAAACCAAGGTACTTAATGCAAAAAGTACTCAAAGCAAAATGTCCAAGACTCTATGCGGCCATTCTCTTCTTGCAAAGCGCGATCGCTCAGGTCAAAGCTATTGAGATATTTGCAGTTGAGAGGCTTGCAGCGGCTGATCGGCTTCTCTCAGGCTTCGACCTTGACCCCGCGCCAAAAGGCGACATAGCCCTCAATATTTTTTGCTGCATCTTTGGTTTGGGGATAATACCAAGCTGCATCTGCATTTTCTTTGCCCTCGACTGCGATCGTGTAGTAGCTAGCAATGCCTTTCCAGGGGCAGGTTGTGTGCGTATTGCTGGGCTTGAAATACTCAGATTTAATGGCGCTCGGCGGAAAGTAATAGTTGCCTTCAACAACTTCACAAGCCTCACTTTCGGCCAGCACCGTGTCATTCCAGATTGCCTTCGGCATACATTGATTCTCCAAGTTGGTATTGATCGGGGTTAGGGGAAGGTGACAGACTAGGTTCTGTCCCTCCAGTTCTTCATTTTAGAGGGTGAAAGGAGAGGCTTAGGGGATAGCAATCTGCCAATTTTTTAATATTCTGTCCCAATCTGCCGATCCAATGGCAAACTGTGCAGAAGAGGATTTACTGCAAATAAGGAGAAATCCAATGTCTCAATTCGCCTCACATGCTGGTTCTACCCTCGGCTCTGACTCCTCTCCTAACTATAGTTCAGTGCAATCGGTGCCAGAAATGTGGGCGATCGCTGCTCAAGCCTTTGCTTCAGTGACTGCGGTGCACGATCCCCATGCTAAGTCAGAGGTGAAGTTCACCTATGGAGAACTGTATGAGCTGTTTCAGCAGTTTGCTGGGGGGTTGCAGTCCTTGGGCATTCAGCCAGAGACCACCTCAATACCGCCGCGCATAGGGCTAATTGCCGATAACAGTCCGCGCTGGCTGATTGCCGATCAAGGCATTATGCGAGTAGGGGCCGTTGACGTGGTACGAAGCGCCCAAGCCGATACCGATGAGCTGCTGTTTATTTTGCGAGATAGCGAGGCGATCGCGCTCGTGATTGAAAACCTGGCGGCATTCCAAAAACTGCGCCAAGGTTTAGAAGGGCTGCCGCTGCAATTCGTGATTTTGCTCTCTGACGAAGAGCCGCCAGAGGATTCGCTAAAAATCCTTAACTTTTCTCAGGTGATTGAGCAGGGCAAAGGGGCGACGCTTCAGCCTGTTTCCCAGACCCCTAAAACTCTGGCAACGCTCATGTATACCTCAGGCACTTCAGGCATGCCTAAAGGTGTAATGCTAAGCCACGGAAACCTGCTGGCTCAGGTAACGGCTGCTCGTCAGGTGCTGCGGCCACAACCCGGCGAGCGCGTTCTGAGCATTTTGCCCATCTGGCATAGCTACGAGCGATCGTTTGAGAACATTATTTTTTCCTATGGCTGTACCCAGATTTATACCAACGTTCGCTATGTCAAAAGTGACCTGAAGGCGTACAAGCCGCACTACATGGTAGCCGTACCGCGCCTGTGGGAGTCAATTTATGAAGGGATTCAGAAGCTGTTCCGCGAACAGCCTGCTCGCAAGCAAAAGCTGATTAGCTTCTTGTTTCAGCAGAGTCAACGCTACATTGAAGCCCGTCGCGTTGCTCAAGGGCTGAACTTAAAAAACCTGAACCCATCGCCTCTAGAGCGATCGCTGGCGACTCTGCAAGCTGCTGCACTGTTGCCGATCCATTTGCTGGGGAAAAAATTGGTATATCAGCAGGTGCGTGAAGGCATGGGCGGATCGATCAAGTATCTCGTCAGCGGGGGGGGATCGATCGCCGATTACCTGGAAGATTTCTTTGAAATTGTCGATGTGCAGCTTTTGGGGGGTTACGGACTGACTGAGACCTCACCCATTACCAATGTGCGTCGGCCACAGCGTAACTTACGGGGCGCAGATGGACAACCCTTTGGCGATGCCGAAATTAAAATTGTTGATCCAGAATCACGACAGCCTTTGCCGATCGGTCAGCAAGGACTCGTGTTGATTCGGGGTTCTCAGGTGATGCAGGGTTATTACAACAATCCAACAGCGACTCAGAAGGCGATCGATCCTCAAGGCTGGTTCGACTCAGGCGATCTGGGCATGGTGACCTCTGCGAATGATCTGATCATTACCGGACGCGCCAAAGATACGATCGTTCTGACCAATGGCGAAAATATTGAGCCGCAGCCGATTGAAAACGCCTGTTTACGCAGCGCCTATATCGATCAGATCATGCTCGTGGGGCAAGATCAGAAGTCATTAGGGGCGCTGATCGTCCCTAATCGAGAAGCGCTGAAGCTCTGGGCAGCTTCCCAAAACTTGACGCTGCGCCTACCCGATGAAGTTGCCCCTGCTGATGCCGCCAATTTAGTTACGTTTGATAGCAAGCCCGTTCAAGATCTGTTTCGGCAGGAGCTAACGCGTGAAGTAAAGAACCGTCCGGGCTACCGAGCAGACGATCGTGTGACGCTGTTTCGGCTGTTGTCAGAGCCTTTTACGTTAGAAAACGGCATGCTGACTCAGACGCTCAAGATCCGCCGTGCCGTGGTAACAGAGCGCTATCGCGGTATGATTGACGAGATGTTTGCGTAAGGCTAGAAGTTCTACAGTGCGGGAAAGTAGAGTGCAAATTCCCAACGATCGACTACCTGTAGTCTCGATAATTACGGATTGCCTCTTGTCCTGATTCGAGCTGCAATTCTTTGCTGTAAAGTGCCTGATGTGCAGTTAGCATGGACTAGGCACTTGTTTGGCTGAGTATGGCTCGACCGCAAAACGTCCCTTTTTCTTGCCCAATAATTCCCCCCATCCCGTGTTCATGGAAGCCTCTAAATCTAATCTGCTCCTAAAACGAGCCGTTAACGTTAAAGCGATCGTCACTCCCCGATGGAAAGAAGAAACACAACAGCAGCTCCAAGCTCAAATTAACCAAATTGATGCTCAAATTGAGCAATTGGATACGCAAGGGCAGCGGGCAGTTGCAGATCTTCGTCGGCAGGGGGCTGAGTCGCTCAACCCAGCTATGATGGCGCAACAAATCAGCAGCATCGAAGCTCAGGTTAATCAAAAAAAGAGCGAAATTTTAGATAGAAGATATCAGACCTTGCAGCAGCTTCAGCAAGCTCAGCTTCTAGAAATGGATCAGGAAGTTTACCAGGGACAAATTGAGAGCTTCTTCCGGGTTGAAACTGGGGATAACCTGGTTCGCAAAATGCAGGTAGAAATCTTACTAAAAGATGGTGAAATCGTAGAAATTCGCGGAGACCTATAGCCATATGATTAACGAAGTCTTCATGCCTGCCCTCAGTTCCACGATGACCGAAGGCAAGATCGTTTCGTGGGTAAAATCTCCTGGAGACAAGATTGAACGGGGCGAAACAGTCGTCATCGTGGAATCTGACAAAGCCGATATGGATGTAGAGTCCTTCTATGAGGGATATCTGGCTACCATCCTAGTAGCGGCTGGAGAAGCTGCTCCGGTGGGTTCGGCGATCGCCCTCGTGGTTGAAACCGAAGCAGAAATTGAAGGGGCACAGCAGCAGTCTGCTGCTCCACCGAGTGCGGCACCGGCGGCAGCGGCAGCCCCCGTAGCGGCAGCCTCTCCGGTGGTTGAAGCCCCCGCAGCGGTGCAAAATGGTCGCACGATCGCTTCACCTCGCGCCCGCAAACTCGCTAAAGATCTCAAGATAGACATTGCGACGCTCAAGGGCAGCGGCCCCTATGGGCGGATTGTGGCAGAAGATGTAGAGGCGGCATCTGGTAAGGTCAGCCCTTCTGCTGCCCCAGTCGCTACTCCGGCGGTTGCCGTTGCCCCAGTCGTCACTCCAGCAGTGGCTCCCAAAGCGGCTGTGCCCGCTGCTGTGCCTGTAGCACAACCGGGACAGGTCGTGGCACTCAACACACTGCAAAATGCCGTCGTGCGAAACATGATGGCCAGCTTGCAGGTACCTGTCTTCCGGGTCGGCTACACCATTACAACCGATGGCCTAGACAAGCTGTATAAGCAGGTAAAGTCTAAAGGCGTGACCATGACGGCTCTGCTGGCCAAGGCGGTAGCGCTGACGCTGCAAAAGCACCCGATCGTCAATGCTTTTTACTCTGAGCAAGGAATTAACTATCGTAGCGCGATTAATGTAGCGATCGCCGTTGCTATGGACGATGGCGGCTTAATCACCCCTGTATTGCAAAATGCTGACCAGGTCGATCTCTATTCACTGTCTCGCAAGTGGAAAGATCTGGTCGATCGTGCCCGCTCAAAGCAGCTTCAGCCAGAGGAATACAGCACTGGTGGCTTCACGATTTCTAACCTGGGTATGTTTGGGGTCGATCGCTTCGATGCGATTTTGCCTCCCGGTCAGGGCGCAATTTTGGCAGTGGGTGCTTCTCGGCCTCAGGTGGTGGCTACATCCGACGGCCTAATGGGTGTGCGTAGCCAAATGCAGGTTAACCTTACCTGCGATCACCGCACCATCTACGGGGCTGATGCCGCTGCTTTTCTCCGCGACCTCGCCAAGCTGATTGAAACGGAGCCGCAGTCGCTAACGCTATAAAGGCAGTCCTCGAAAGCGAAGGATTTTTTGTGATGTTCTTCAACTCATCCAACAAAAAATTCTTCGCTTTTAGAGCTGTATTCATCTTTCAAGCAAAGGGACGGCATTCCTTTGATAAGAATTCACTTTCAAAATCAGCAACACCCAAAAGAAACAGTAGTCCTAGAACATTGCCGGGTTCAGAATGGCGTAAAATTTGGGGGTACTAGGATCGATATATTAGGAAAAATTAGCCATGCCAGAGGCAGTCGGAGTTATTGAAACGCTGGGTTTTCCATCTGTACTGGCGGCAGCGGATGCAATGGTTAAAGCTGGACGCGTCACGATCGTCCATTACGACATTGCCGAAAGCGGTGAGCAAATTGTTGCGATTCGCGGCCCGATCTCTGAGGTTCGCCCTGCGATGGAAGCAGGTATTGAAGCGGCAGATAAGGCTCCACCCAATGGCAAGCTAGTCACTTACTATGTTGTGCCCAATCCTCCGGAAAATCTTGAGGCGGTCTTACCCATTCACTACACTGAGCAAGTGGAGCAGTTCCGGTGGATGTAAGGTCAATTGACAAAGTTTGCTGCGGGCGCTCAGGACATCAGGCTGAGAGAATGTTTGAAAAGTCCAACTATGGGTAGCAAAACGTTTCAGATCCCCCCTGCC
>JACQYI010000056.1 GCA_016208305.1 Oscillatoriophycideae cyanobacterium NC_groundwater_1537_Pr4_S-0.65um_50_18
CTTGTTAGTACCATTGCGTCCAAATCGAGTTGAGCCTAGAGTTGTTAAACGCAGACCCAAACCTTTTCCCAGGATGCAGCAGCCTCGTTCAATGCTGAAAGCTAAACTGGCTGCTTAATTCTGCTTCCGTCAGTGCCATTCGTCCATAGTGCGCTCCTGGATAGGGTATCAACTATGTCTTAATTGACCTGTCGCTGCTGCGATCGAGTCCCCTGATTGTCGCGTTAGCCTGACATGAGCCTAGCCACAGCTAGGACGCGCAATCGTAACTCATAGAAACGTAACTTACAGAGAAAGGCTGCCGACAGAACAGTGGCTGTTGCTTTATATTTCACCTCTGAGACCTTGATCTGTCAAATCTGCCTAGGTTTCAGATACGTATAAGCTATAGATTGCAGAATTCTAAAGGCTGGGTTTCAGAGGTGTGGAACGCCTTTGAAATCCAGCCTTTAGGAAAAACAGGAACATCTTATGATCCAATGAGTTCCAGTTAAAGAACGGGATCGACGGGGCTCGAACCCGCAACTTCCGCCGTGACAGGGCGGTGCTCTAACCAATTGAACTACGATCCCATGTAGTTGGCGCGTTTCAGCGCGATCTCCATATTCACCTAGAAATCAGGATTTGTCAAACACTTCCCTTAAAGTTTTATTTCAGAGCTGGCTTTCTACCCTGATACAATTCGATTTGCGGCAACTTTGCCTGAGCTTTTATCGCCAGCCCGATCGCCGCACGTTCTGTCAAAAGCCTTGCACCCATGACCTCTTCACTCAACCTTCTAGAACAGCACCGCCAGCAATTTCCAGCCCTTGCCAACAAGATGTACTTTAACTATGGCGGCCAAGGCGTCATGCCCCAAAGTGCGATCGCCGCCATTCTCAACGCCCATGAACACATCCAGCAGGTAGGGCCTTTTTCGGCAGCCATCAATGAGTGGGTGACAGAAGAAATCGTCAATATGCGAGAAACCATTGCCACTGAGCTAGGTGCAGCGTCCGGCACGATCGCCCTCACCGAAGATGTCTCTGTCGGCTGTAACATTGCGCTTTGGGGCATCGACTGGCAAACAGGCGATCATCTGCTGCTGTCCGACTGCGAACACCCAGGAATTATTGCCGCAGCTCTCGAAATCCAGCGGCGGTATGGGGCAGAAGTTACCTTTTGCCGATTGATGGAAACCTTGAATACGGGCGATCCCGTTACGACCATCACGCAAAATTTGCGTCCTACTACCCGTTTAGTCGTAGTGAGCCACATTCTTTGGAATACAGGGCAGGTTTTACCGATCGCGGCCATTGCCCGTGCCTGTCATGACTACCCCACCCCCCGAAAACCTGTGCGGCTTCTAGTCGATGCCGCACAGTCGGTAGGCGTGCTGCCCATCAACTTGAGCAAGCTAGGCGCAGACTTCTATGCCTTCACAGGGCACAAGTGGTGGGGTGGGCCTGCGGGTATCGGTGGACTTTACGTTCATCCAGAAGCCCTATCTAGCCTTAGCCCCACCTTTATCGGCTGGCGCAGCGTTCGCAAGAACTCCTCTGGCTACCCCACCGGATGGATGCCAGACAGCAGCCGATTTGAGATAGCCACGTCAGACTATCCCCTCCTGAGCGGGCTGCAAGCCGCGATCGCCCTGCAAAACGAATGGGGTTCAGCCACAGAACGCTTTCAGCGGATTCGAGAACTGAGCCTTTATCTCTGGCAGCAGCTAGCCAACTTACCCCATATCACCTGTTTGCGTACGGCTGCCCCTGAAGCAGGGCTAGTTTCCTTTAAAGTCGATCGAGAAGGAAATGGCATTCACAGTCGGCTAGTGCAAGAGCTAGAGCAGCAATCCATTTTTCTCCGCACCATTCAAGATCCAGACTGCGTCAGGGCTTGCATTCATTACCTGACTTTGGAGTCAGAAATTGATCGACTTGTTGAAGCTATTCAAAAGTTTGAATGAAAATATGTCTTCCGCGTAGCTATAGTTACCTAGTAGCCCCCTTCCCTAGGTTAAGCTCTGTATCAGGCATAACTTTACTAAACTTTGCACAAATCACTGCTCAGGTTTAGGATTTAGACGTGCTTTAAGCGAGTTAAGAAATCAAATTTTGAAACAGAGCCTAGTCTGAGCAGGTTTAGTCTGGGAACTCAAGGACAGCATCACACGAAGGAGTTGCTAGAAATGGTAGAAGTTGCTGAAAAGCATCGGGTCGTAATTGTGGGGGGCGGCTTTGGAGGTTTATATGCGGCAAAAGAGCTAGGTCGTGCTCCGGTGGAAGTAACGCTGATTGATAAACGGAACTTTCACCTATTTCAACCACTGCTTTACCAAGTGGCAACGGGAACCCTATCGCCTGCCGATATTTCTTCGCCCTTGCGCGGCATTCTTAGCGGCAACAAAAACACCAAAGTGTTGATGGACGAAGTAGCAGACATTGATGCTGAACAGCAGAAAGTGATCGTGCAGGGTGGAGAAGTCCCCTACGATACGCTGATCATCGCCACAGGAGTCAGCCACCACTACTTTGGCAATGATCACTGGAAGCCTACAGCGCCTGGGTTAAAAACTGTAGAAGATGCCCTAGAAATGCGGCGGCGGATTTTCATGTCTTTTGAAGCCGCAGAGAAAGAAACCGATCCTGAGCAGCGCAAAGCCTGGTTGACTTTTGTCGTAGTGGGCGGCGGCCCAACAGGCGTAGAATTGGCTGGAGCGATCGCCGAACTGGCTTTCAATACCCTCAAGCAAGACTTCCGCAACATTGACACAAGCGAGGCCAAGATTCTGCTGCTAGAAGGTCTCGATCGCATTCTGCCTCCATACCCTCCGGAGCTTTCAGAAAAAGCAGCAGAGTCATTAACTCAGTTAGGCGTCACAATTCGCACCAAGACACTCGTCACCAACATTGAGAACAATGTCGTCACGGCAAAGCAGGGCGATCAGGTTGAAGAAATTCCGGCTCAAACCATTCTGTGGGCAGCCGGAGTCAAAGCCTCCGTCATGGGCAAAGTTCTAGAACAGCGAGCAGGGGCAACACTCGATCGCGTTGGGCGGGTCATCGTAGAACCCGATCTCACCCTTCCCAATCAGCCCAATATCTTTGTGATTGGCGATCTATCGGTCTACACGCACCAAGATGGCAAACCGCTCCCAGGTGTAGCGCCTGTTGCCGTACAAGAAGGGCAATATGTCGCGCGTCTGGTGCGTGAGCGCCTTCAGGGAAATAGCCTACCGCCTTTCCGCTATAACGACATGGGCAGTTTGGCCATCATCGGGCAAAACAAAGCAGTAGCTAGCATGGGCGGCGCAAAGTTTTCGGGGCCTCTAGCCTGGTTCCTGTGGATCTTTGCTCACATCTATTACCTGATCGAGTTTGACAACAAGCTGATCGTGATGCTCCAGTGGGGCTGGAATTACTTTACCCGCAACCGTGGAGCCAGACTGATCACCGGAGAAGGAGCACTAGAACAAGAGACTGTTGATGCAGATGGCAATTATGCCGTTTCTTCTAAAGACAAAGCGGTTGTCAAAGCCTAAGGAACGGGAATTAAGCGATGTTTGGGAGGGGCGAGTAAAGCCAGATTATGCTTTGAAATCCTCACAGAGCAAAGCTTTCAAAGCATAATCCACGCCTCAATCAATTAAAACCTGCCGTAAAACTTGATTAAAGCCCGAAAGCCTTCAGCACCATCCCCATGCTGGAGGCTTTATAGTAGTGTTAAGTAAATTTACTGAGCCACGCTATCCCTGACCCAATCTTCAAAAATCAAGGCTCTCTATACTAGTCATCCTCAGCCATTAACAGGAGATTCCTGGTGAAATCCTCAAAGCCCAATGCAGCGCTCAACGCAGCATCGACCCTTGATTCAACCCAAGTGAGTACCCTAACTTTAGAACTCGTGGGGTTTCGCAACCTCATGGGTGTCGTTAACTTGGGGCTATTTAACAGTCCAGAAGGATTTCCCAACGCCATTGAATATACGGTGCGATCGGGGAGTTTTCCCATCACAGAAGCACCTTTAATTCTTACTTTCCCCGAACTGCCCTATGGGCGCTATGCCGCCACAGTTCACCATGACGAAAATCAAGATGGCACACTCAATGTTAATAGCTTAGGCATCCCCAAAGAAGGGATTGGCTTTTCAGGCGATCCGAAGATTTGGATGGGAGTCCCCCCGTTTCACAAAGCCGCCTTTGACTTTACGCCCAGCTGTCAGACGATCGCCATCACCATGAAATACCTCTTGCCGTAGCCTCTGCAAGCACATCCAAATTTCGCTGCACCGTATGATGAAGTTTTTGAACAACATCATCAACTGTGCCAGCGCGATCGCGCCGATAGTCCGCCACATACTCTTTAAGATTAATCGGCTTGCCAATGCGCAAGTACGCCTGACGATAGCCCTTAGGGGGAGGTTGATCGATCTTGAAAACCTCTCGCTCTAAGCGAATTAAGGTATCCAAAAATCTTTCAGGCGTTGGTTTCTCAGACACATAGCCATCATAAATGGCATCAAAATTGAGAACCCGCATTGTCGCTTGCAGCATCACATCCCAGCCGTCTCTGCCATCCGGCAGCAGCGTACTTTGCCGAGTCTCCAGCACATGCCGGATGCGATAAACTCGTTCTCGATCGGCTTCTCCCGTTGCAGAAGTCAACGCCAACTGTTCCTCGCACTGCTGCAAGACCTGAGCCTTTAATCGAGCAATACGCTGATTCCAAGTGAGATCATACGGTGAAGTCAGACCATATTCCCGCTCACAATTCACCAAAACATACTCAGCAATCACCCGCAGCCGCTGATAAACATCGCCCTCCGTTCGGGTATCGGTTGCCTTTTCTAAACGGTCAAGCGTTTTCTGAATCACCACAGACATTTTGCCCATGTAGCGATACTTAATGCTAATCGGCACCGCATACAAGTCAGAAAGCTCATTTTGTTTTGCCAACGCCTGTAGCCCAATCTGAACGGCTCCCGATCGAAACGGCATCACCGTATCATTTTGGAACGAGCATCCGCCCTCTGGGAAAATAACGAGCTTACTGCCTGGACGAGAGACAAGAGCCAGTGTCTGCTTGACGCTAGCGCGATCGACCAGACCCCGCCGCACTGAATATGCCCCCATGCGCTGATACAGCCATCCCTTAATACCTTGGAATCTCTCATGGGCTGCCAAGTAATAGAAGGGTTGCCCCACCCGTGCTGACAGCAAAAACATCACCACCTCATCTTGAAAAGTGGAATGATTGCACAGTAAAAGACAGGGCTGCTGTTGCAGTGTAGCAATAGAGACTTCTGGCTCAGCACTCACCACGAGCTCTAATCGATTAAGCCATCGGGCAATCCAAGGAGAGGCTTGCTGGAACATCCACACCAAATAGGGGTTAATTTTGGGAGGATAAAAAGAGAGCGATCGCCGCGTCATTCTAGATCAATTGCAGAGTACTTCAATGAAAGAGATCAACTCACAAAGCTTGCTTAACTCAGAGTAGTCCTCAAAAGGCAATGATTTTTGCTAGATGGGTAAAGCCCACCCCAGAAAAAATTATTACCTCACCACCCATAACCCTACAGGTTAGAACTCCAAGATTTCGCACAGGACTCGATCGCCATCCATCCCTAAAAATATAGCAAAGCAGCCCTAGGAGGCTGCCTTAAGCAATAGGATTATACCCTGCTAAATTCTCAATACAAGCTTTATCAGTCAGCAATTCTCATTTTGAAATAAAGCTCAAAAAGTGCGAACTCCCCATTCCAAATTCATCGCACCCTCCCCTGATAAAATTCACGCGCAACGCTAAGGTATCGCAACTTGTAGCATCTGTCTGCCAGCCATCACTTCTTCGGCATACAAACTGTCCTTGAGAGCATCACCCTTCACTACACCCCGCAGCATCGGCGTGATGACATCAGCAGGCATCGGGCGACTGAAATAGAAACCCTGACCTTCATGACAGCCTCGCTCATGCAGGTAATCGAGTTGCTCTTGAGTTTCCACTCCCTCAGCCGTAATACTGAGCCGCAGACTTTTTGCCAAAGCGATGATAGCGTTAGTCACGGCAGCACTATCAGGATTAGAGGTAATATCCTGCACAAAAGATCGATCGATCTTGAGCATATTCACAGGAAACCGCTTTAGATAGTTTAGAGAAGAGTAGCCTGTACCAAAATCATCTAGTGCCAGAGCAACCCCTAGCGCCCGCAGTTGCTCTAGCGTTCTAATCGATCGCTGCATATCAACCATCAAAACGCTCTCTGTCACTTCCAATTCTAAATAAGCAGCATCCAGGTTTGTTTCTTCAAGGATCCGGCTCACAATATTGACTAAGTTAGGCTGCTCAAACTGTCGGGCAGATAGATTAACTGATATGCGAATTGGAGCATATCCGGCCAACTGCCAATCTCGGTTTTGGGCACAAGCCTTGCGCAAAACCCATTCACCAATAGGTACAATCAAACCATTGGCTTCGGCAATAGGAATAAAGGCCGCTGGAGAAATCAAACCCTCTGTAGGATGCTGCCAACGTGCCAGTGCCTCCATTGCCGTCACTTGGCCGCTGTTTAAATCAATCAAGGGCTGGTAGAAAACCATCATTTCATTACGCTCTAGCGCTCCATGCAAGGCATTTTGTATCATCAAACGCTCTTGCAAACGCGCATTCATCTCAGGCAGATAGAACTGGTACTGGCTGCGACCCTGCTGCCTCACTTGATAAAGCGCCAAGTAAGCCTGTTGTAAAAGCTGATCCATGCCGTTGCGATCGTCTACATCATTGATAACAATGCCGATACTAGCCGTAATGTGAATGACATCACCCTCAATTAAGAACGGTTTTGCTAAAGTGCTAAGAATATTTTCGGATAAATTGATAACGCTTTCAAACGAAGTAATTTCAATTCGAGCGACCGCAAACTCATCTTCCTTCAGATGTGCAATCATATCCGATTCAGATACGCAGACTGCCAAGCGTTTAGCCACAGATCTCAACAGCAAATTAGATTTTTCATGCTCCAGCGCATGAACCATAGAAGAAAAATCATCAATACCCACCAAAAGAACAGCGATGAGCCGTTGACTATTTTGAGGCTGCGACAGAATTTGATGCAGGCGATCGCAAAACAGATACCGATTGGGTAATCCAGTTAGGGCATCATAAGAGCTGATATAGTGAATCAACTCATCTAACTGATGAAGTGCTTGAGACGTGTTTGTCATTAACGTCCCGACTTCATCTGTAAATTCAGTAGGCAGTTCTGGCAAGGCTTCTGTATTTAGATAGTCTTGCAATGCGGTAGAAGTCACAATAACAGGAGAAAGCAAGCGATGCAGTGCGTAAAGGGTTGCTGCTGTGCCCGCCAAGGTTGCAAAAAGAGCAATACCCAACACCTGTATCGTCGCCTTTCCAGAATTGGTATTAGAAACGAGAAAACTAAGAAGTAGGGCAAGAAGTGGAATGTGCGTCCCCAAAAACGCTACTGCCATGATTTTAGCAATGTAGCTTTTTCTCAGGAGATCGAAACGATCTAGAAATGCGTATAAGTCAAGTTTAGGATAGAGATTCATGAGATTCAGACAAGAGTCAAGATTTGAGAACAGAAACAGATTGTCGGAGTGGCAGACAAATCCAGCGAAAACCTCAAATGAGAACCAATTGACCTAACGCAGTTCTTGTTAATGCAACGATTTCCGCCAGAACGAGCATCACAGCCAGTAAATCTACCTTCTATGGTCAACTCTACAATCCAAAAACATCATCGTAGAATCACCGACTTACGTGTAAAATGTGCATAAATCAAATGCCTTTTACGCCTAAGCCGATGCCATCACTTTGCCGAATTTGCGAATTCAACTGATGCTTAGTCTAGGAAGGAATTACAGGGCGATCGCAGGGTTGAGATAATGGTATATAAAGATGCCGTTATAGAGTATGAAATGGAGTTTTTTACTGAAAGCACACTGAGATCAAAATATCTTGCCTAGGGCTACTAGGCGGAAAACAAATCCGCCAATTAGGCCAATCACTGGCAGAACAAATGAATGGATACAAACGTTAATTTCGGTAGAGAATGTTCGTCAGAGTACAAGTATGCCCAATGTAATTCGTAAAGCTAACCTGTTGCTCTACGCATCAGCCCAGTTCGTTGTTTTAACAATCGCCGCCATGTTGCTCTATCCAGGTAGCGCTAAGTATGAGCCGCAGAGCGATCGCTACTTATTTTTTCAAAACTTTTTTAGCGATCTAGGTGCAACAAAAACCTACTCAGGTCTTGACAACATCAGCTCAATGCTTCTCTTCATCATTGCCCTATCCTCCATTGGAATCGCGCTGCTGATATTTTCGACCACCTGGAAAGCGATCGCATCTCACAAATCTGATCGGATCTTTGGATATGCTGCTCAAACCTTCGCTGGATTGAGCGGTCTTTGCTTCATTGGCATTGCCGCAACCCCCTGGAACCTCATGCTTGCCGCCCATAACAGCTTTGTGAAAGCAGCATTTAGCTTACTCTTGGGGTTTATCTTAAACTTGGTTATTCTGCAACTTAAAAACCACTGGCAAAAACAGTACAGCATCTTTAACCTTATCTACCTAGGTACCTTGTCAATCTATGTTCTAATTTTGTTCTATGGCCCTGGTCTGGACACCCTTGAAGGTCTGGAATTTCAAGTTGCTGCCCAAAAAATTATTGTTTACGCTTCCGTTTTAAATCTAGGGCTTCAGGCTTGGGGAATGCGTCAGAGCGTTTTCAAAAGAATCAGTTAAGTGCATCAACTGACATCGGCTTTGAATACTGTTTATGCCTAATAAGATTGACGTTGTAGTACCAGATTTAATGATGCCTTAGAGACAAATAATCTTTCCTTAAACCTGTTTAAGAGTGAACCAAAGGATGATTGAAAATCCTTGTGGCAAAGCCTAAAATACAGGGTTAGCTTAGCCGCTGCTTTAGCCAAAAAGCCAGCAAAGGCATAGTGATGCGATAACCAAACTTAGCGCCATAAACCAGCCCTTTTTGCTCCAAACTACTGAGTGCGCCTTGTAAACCACCCCCTCGCGAGAGCTGATGTTTTTGGATATAGTCTCTGGCATGGGGTTTGTCGGTCGGGTCAAGCGCCAAGCTCTCTAAAACGCGCACCTGACTAGGAGGCAGCAGCAGAATCAGCGACTCAAACGTAATGGATAAATCTTCAGTGAGCGATAGGGCACTTTGGTAGACATCATCCGCATAAATGAGACTCTCTGATCCAGATACTGTTTGCAAACCTATGCCTTTCTGGTTTGCCTTATGGTTCACCGCCGCAGCATGATCGAGCCATACTCGCCGCGCCAAAGCGATCGCATCTCCCAAATGCCCCTGAACATAGCTCAAAAACCGTTCCAGAGCCTGATGGTCAAACCGCATTCCTTGAGAGGCCATCGTGCTAACCAGCCAAGCTCTAAGATCGTCTTCATCTAGCGGAGCCAAAGTAATCAGCTTTAGATTGCCCTGCATCCAAGGTTCAGCAATCGTTGAAATTAAGGCATAGCTTACTCGGCTTTGGCGTTGAATTTCCTGTCGCAAGTAGTTTTCCCATTCCCCTGTGCGATCCCAAGAGCGGATGTGAGGAAAATTTTGAAACACAATCACCACACGGCAGTCTAGCCGCTCTGCCATGATCTGGGGCAGCGACAGCAACGTCTGAAATAGCGTCCAGCTTTGAACCGATATTGCTTGCCAGACCAATCGTGCTCTGGGCGGCGACTGCTCTAAACCGATCGCATGCTCTTGGCTCCAGTCCTGTATCAAAGCCATCTCCTGAGCGTCAGCAAAGGCTTCAGTCACCCCATCTGCCAACAGCCGCAAGAAGCGATCGGCATTAGTCGTTCTCAAAAAATCAATTTCCACAATCCTGGCTCCCACCTGCCGAGCCGCAGCCCGAATCAGCGATCGCCGCCCAATGCCTGGAGCGCCCACGACCAGCAAATCACCATCTTGCGCCAAAATCTGGTTGATCTGTTGCAGCTCATGCTGATGGCTCACCCAATGCTGAGCAAAAAAGGGGTTATTCGACATCCGTTTGTGCCGAGAATATGAATGTCACAAAGCATCTCTATAGTTTGACATCGATAGTCTTAGCACTATTTAATAGTGCTATACAAGTTTTAACAGCGCTACATAAAAGTCCTGCATTCAAGTCCTGCATTCAAAGTATTGTATCCCTTAGTAACTGCCCAAAAGCTTGATCCCCTATGTCGCCCAAACCTTCAACCGACGCTTCTCTCTCCACTCCCATAGCTTGGCACAGCCAAACAGCCGAGCAAGCAACGGATTTGCTGAACAGCGATCGCGCCACTGGTTTAACAGAGAGCCAAGTTGCTGAACGCTTAGAAAAATATGGCTCCAATGAGCTGATTGAAATGGGGGGACGATCGCCCCTAGAGATCCTGTGGGATCAGTTCAAAAACATCATGCTGTTGATGTTGATTGCAGTCGCCATCATCTCTGCAATTTTAGACATTCGGGAAGCGATGGCTCTGGGGCAGTTTATTTTTCCCAAAGATGCAGTTGCCATCTTCGTCATCGTCTTACTCAACGGTATTTTGGGCTATGCCCAGGAAAGCGGTGCTGAAAAAGCGCTAGCCGCACTCAAAGATCTGGCGACTTCTAAAGTACGCGTCATTCGTAACGACAAAACCCTCGAAGTTGATTCTAAAGATCTGGTGCCCGGAGATGTCATGTTGCTAGAGGCAGGCGTCAAAGTCTCTGCCGATGGTCGTCTTCTCGATGCGTCCAATCTTCAAATCAGAGAATCGGCCTTGACGGGGGAATCTCAGGCCGTTAACAAGCAAACCAACGCCCAGCTTTCAGAAAATGCCTCCCTGGGCGATCGCATTAACCTCGTATTTTCGGGCACCGAAGTGGTTCAAGGGCGAGGAACCGTTTTGGTAACCGGTACGGGCATGCAGACTGAGTTAGGCAAAATTGCCACTGCACTCCAGGAAGTAGAGACAGAGCCAACTCCGCTGCAAAAGCGCATGACACAGTTGGGTAACGTCTTGGTTACAGGCTCGCTAATTTTGGTGGCGTTAGTCATCGTCGGGGGTACCATCTTCCGCCCCAGCCTGTTTGAGGAATTGGTCAAAGTTTCTCTCAGCATGGCTGTAGCAGTCGTTCCAGAAGGTCTGCCTGCCGTCATTACAGTCACGTTGGCGCTGGGCACCCAGCGCATGGTCAAGCGCAACGCGCTCATCCGCAAGTTGCCTGCTGTAGAAACCCTGGGTTCCGTCACCACGATTTGTTCTGATAAAACAGGCACGCTGACGCAAAACAAAATGGTGGTACAGGTGACCAACACGGCCAGCGGTTCTACCTTCGTCACAGGCCAAGGCTATGCACCCACGGGTGAATTTCAAGTCGCAGGACAGGCGATCGCCCCGCACACTCAGCCCGAACTTCAAGCGTTGCTGAGGGCTTGCGTTCTCTGCAACGATGCCATCTTGCAAAAGGAAAATGGCGAATGGGTTATTTTGGGTGATCCGACCGAGGGTGCTCTTTTGTCTGCTGCGGGCAAAGCCAGCCTGCGTAAAGACGAAGAGGAATATCGATTCCCTCGCGTTGCCGAGTTTCCCTTCTCCTCCGAGCGCAAGCGGATGAGCGTGATCGTCAAAAGCTCTGAGTCTGCTTACTGCATGTTTACCAAAGGTTCACCAGAACTCACGCTAGAGCGCTGTGTTTACGTGCAGATAGGCGATCGCCTAGAGGTGCTATCCGAAGCCCAGCGATCGCACATTCTAGAGCAAAACAACCAGTTGGCCAGCCGAGGTTTGCGCGTGCTAGGGTTTGCCAGCAAAGCCCTGACAGAGCTACCCCCCGAAGCTTCTGAAGAAGTCTCTGAAAACGACTTGGTTTGGCTAGGATTGGTGGGAATGCTAGATGCCCCCCGTCCTGAAGTGCGGGACGCTGTGGCGAAGTGCCGTACTGCCGGAATTCGTGCCGTGATGATCACGGGCGATCACCAGTTGACCGCCCAAGCGATCGCCGCAGATTTAGGCATCGCTCAAACAGGCGAAGCTTCGCTCACCGGACAGCAGCTAGAAAACTTGAGCGATCGAGAGCTAGAAAAGGCCGTTGGAGAAGTCAATGTCTACGCTCGCGTATCCCCTGAGCATAAGCTGCGCATTGTCCGGGCGCTCCAGAAACAGGGGCATGTCGTAGCCATGACCGGAGACGGCGTCAACGACGCCCCAGCCTTGAAGCAGGCTGACATTGGCGTAGCGATGGGCATCACGGGCACAGATGTCAGCAAAGAAGCCAGCGACATGGTGCTGCTAGACGATAACTTCTCTACGATCGTTGCGGCTGTCGAAGAAGGTCGCGTGGTCTACACCAACATTCGGCGCTTCATCAAATACATTCTAGGCAGCAACATTGGTGAAGTCTTGACGATCGCCGCTGCTCCCCTTTTGGGGCTGGGAGGCGTACCCCTCACCCCGCTGCAAATTTTATGGATGAACTTAGTCACAGATGGTCTTCCTGCTCTGGCATTGGCCGTAGAGCCAGGACGACCCAGCATTATGCAACAGCCGCCTAAAGATCCCAAAGAGAGCATCTTTGCCCAAGGTCTAGGCTCCTACATGATTCGCATCGGGATTGTCCTAGCCGTTGTCACCATCGCCATGATGGTATGGGCCTATGACTATACCGAGCAGGTACAGGGCAACGGACTCGATCGCGAGCGCTGGCAGACTATGGTCTTCACAACCCTGTGTCTGGCACAAATGGGTCATGCCCTAGCGGTGCGATCGAGCAACCGTCTCACCATTGAGGTCAATCCCTTCTCTAATCCCTACGTGCTTGGGTCAGTGGTGGTCACGAGTATTCTGCAAATCTTGCTGATTTACGTTGAGCCTCTGCGCAACTTCTTCAACACCCATTTTTTGAGTGCTACAGAACTATTGATCTGCATTGGGTTTAGCTCTTTGATCTTTATTTGGATTGAGCTAGAGAAACTGTTTATCCGATCGTTTTTGAGCAAGCGGTAGGTAACTTGAAAGTCCTTGGGTATAGCGTAAAGCATGACACCCAAGGGCTACACGTTCGCATACACTCAAGCCCATAAAAAACCGGGTGGCGCACCACCCGGTCATCTTCCTATTCAGTAGGTCAGTAGCAACGGATTAGACCCTTATAAGTCCTAAACCTTCACCGCCGCTTTTGCGACCACAGCCGCCAATTCTCCCTTGACGTACTTCGCAGCGTAATCTTCCAACGACACCTGCTTGATCTTGCTGGCGTTGCCCGCAGTGCCAAACTGTTGGTAGCGATCGGAGCAAACCTTCTGCATGTACTTGATCGAGGGCTTGAGGAAAGCACGAGGATCAAATTCCTTCAGATCTTTGGATAGCGCTTCGCGCACAGCAGCCGTGATCGCCAGACGACAGTCTGTATCAATGTTGATCTTGCGAACACCGCTCTTGATCCCTTTCTGAATTTCTTCAACGGGTACACCGTAGGTCTCAGGAATTGCGCCACCATACTGGTTGATCATGGCCAGCAAATCTTCGGGCACCGAAGATGAACCATGCATAACCAAGTGGGTGTTGGGCAAGCGACTGTGAATTTCTTCAATCCGGCTGATGGCCAAGATTTCACCCGTCGGCTTGCGGGTAAACTTGTACGCGCCATGGCTTGTACCGATCGCCACTGCCAAAGCATCAACCTGGGTTTGCTCCACAAATTGCACGGCTTCATCAGGATCGGTCAAAAGCTGATCATGGGATAGAACTCCCTCAAAACCGTGACCATCTTCTGCTTCGCCTTGTCCAGTTTCCAGAGAACCCAAGCAGCCCAACTCACCTTCAACGCTCACGCCGATCGCATGAGCCACCTTTACCACTTCGCGAGTAGTGTTAACGTTGTACTCAAAGCTTGCAGGAGTCTTAGCATCTGCCTCTAGTGAGCCATCCATCATGACGCTGGTGAAGCCATTCTTCATCGCAGAGTAGCAGGTGGCAGGCTCATTGCCATGATCCTGGTGCATGACAATGGGGATATGGGGGTAGGTTTCGATCGCCGCCAAAATTAGGTGACGGAGGAAGTTTTCGCCCGCATACTTACGAGCACCTCTAGAAGCTTGCAGGATCACGGGGCTGTCGGTTTCATGCGCAGCCTGCATGATGGACTGGATCTGCTCCATGTTGTTGACGTTGAATGCGGGGATGCCATAACCGTTCTCGGCTGCATGATCCAGCAACAATCTCAGTGGCACGATCGCCATGGGGGTTTCTCCTTATAAGTACGGTCAGCTAACTTCGGCTTGAAAAACGAGAATTCTTACGACAATCTTAAGATACTTTCTGCTGCGAAGCGAATTGTATCTGAGATTTCAAATAGCGATTCAGAGTAGTCTCGTCAGACTCAGCAGATTGACAGCAATTCTAAAGCTAAGTATAAATGCTCAAGGATTTCTTTGCCTAGCAGTTATCCCTGATTTTTGCTGGAAAAGAGCAGCCAATTTCTCAGTTCGTTGAAATTTCCGTTTTGTAAGATACAAAAAACGGGTTTAATAAAATCTTCCTGGCGATGAATTTATAAATCTGACGAAAGCATTACGATCGCGATCTAACGCAATTAAAGCGTTATTTAAAAATCAGCAGCTACAAAACAGCAAGCGTAATTAAAAAATTGACCTATGGTTTCATCTAGCGAACGACAAGGGCAAACCCAAGAAGCGAAAGCTCAACAGGGGCAACAGTCCCAACAGGGGCAATTGGTCATTATTGGCGGTGGTGAAGATAAAGAAAATAACTGCACCGTGTTACGAGAATTTGTACGACGCGCCGGCGGAACTCAAGCTCGCATTGCCGTCCTGACAGCCGCAACCAGTCTCCCTAGAGAAGTCGGAGACACCTACACGGGTGTATTCAAGCGGCTTGGAGTCGAAGATGTGCGAGTCATTAACACCGAACGTAGGGAAGATTCTGAAAGATCAGAAGCTCTGGAATTGGCTGAGCAAGCCACAGGGCTGTTTTTCACTGGAGGCGATCAAGCTCGCATCACCGACTTGATCAAGGGCACTAAGTTAGATCAAATCATTCATAAGCGCTATAGCGAGGGTGCAGTCGTTGGCGGTACTAGCGCCGGGGCCGCCATGATGCCAGATGTGATGATTGTCGAGGGCGAGTCCGAGACAAATCCACGGGCAAATGTGGTTGAGATGGGGCCTGGTATGGGCTTCCTTCCCGGCATTGTGGTTGATCAGCATTTTGCTCAGCGCGGTCGCCTGGGTCGGCTGATCTCAGCCTTGATGCTTCAGCCTGCCGTTTTGGGTATCGGCATTGACGAAGACACAGCCGTAATTGTCAGCGGCGATGAGTTTGAAGTGATTGGGCATGGCGCAGTCACCGTCGTGGATGAATCTGCCTCAACCCACAACAACGCCGATGGGACGCTTAAGGACGAAGCCCTAGCCGTCTGTGGCGTAAAGCTGCATATTTTGCCTCAGGGCTACCGCTTTAATCTCAAGACCAAACAGCCTATTGTCAAAGAGTAAAGCGCTTACTCGCCTTTTCACTTATAGGATTTCCACTTATGGGGTAGGACAGGCGCTCGTCTGTCCTACCCTACTGCTGTATTCGTCCGATCGCGTGAGCAGCGCGATCAATTCGGCTAGATTCGATCAAGGATTTTCTGAGAGCCTTACTCCGTAAAGTTAAGGATAATAAAGGATGGAGTTTGGTAACTGCCCATGACTCAAGAACTGCTCGACACAGAAGAAATCGTGACTGAGCTTGACATCAGCCATTTGGTTATTGAAGACGATGCGCCTGTAGATAATTTTCAGTCAGAAGAGCAACAACGGTTATTGGTAGAACCTCTGTACAGCTCTAAGGCTCTGTCCGTACCTTTTCTAGCGGCGGCTAATGTGGGACTGTTCTACAAGCTCAAAGGCGAGCCGATCGTCCCCGATATGCTGCTGAGTCTGGGAGTGCAGCGACCTGAGGATTTTTCTCAGCGACAGAACCGCTCCTATTTTGTCTGGGAATTTGGCAAAAACCCCGAAGTTTGCATTGAGATTGTTTCCAACACGGAAGGAGATGAGCTGAGCCTTAGCAAAAAATCGCAACAGAAGGGGAAGACTGTCGCAAAGAAAGACCTATACGCTCAGCTCGGCATCCCTTACTATGTCGTGTTTGACCCGCTCCAGCAGGTTCAGGGCAAGGCCGAAATGAATGGGGCGATGTTGCGAGTCTGGACGATTTCGCCCGTGGGCTACCTAGAGTTGACAGCATCTCCCGGCATTGTTGCGATCGGTCAGTCTGTCTGGTTAGAGGGAGTAGGCTTGGGGCTGACCCTCTGGGAAGGACAGTTTGAGGAAGAAGTCACTCGGCTATGGTTGCGCTGGTGCGATCGCCAAGGGCAAGTCATTCCTACGGGTGCCGAACGGGCAGACGAAGCAGAGTTGAAGGCACAACGATTCGCTGAACGCCTGCAAGCAATGGGAATTAACCCAGACGAGATCTAAAGGCTAAATATCTAAACGCTAAATTGAGAGGCGCTCTGAATCATTCCCCTACCTCTCCGCTTTCCAATTCCTCTTCCACATTCTGCCCCAGCTCCAGCAGAAACTTCAGTGCCTTAGCCACATAGGTAGCGCAAGTAAAAGGAGAAGTGGCATAGAACGATCGCCATGCGGCTCCTTTCTGCTGGTCGTAGTGTTCTGCATGGTCGGGGTGCTGGTCTAACCAGGCCAGACGAACAGCATGACCGATCAAGACATCTAGAACGATCGGGTTTTCGATCCGCAGGGTGGGGTTTTGTTCAGCGATCGCCCCTAGCTCCATCAATGCCTCGACATTGACCTGACGGTATTCTGGAGCCTGAATTTTGTTGAGCAAATGCTCAATCCGCAAGGCAAAGTTTTTCTCACCGGGCGTCATTTCGGCTAGGAGCAGCTCGCTATCGAGTCGGTTGCGGCGATCGAGCTTGTCGCCAATCACCAGCCCTTTGCAGTGTTCCATAATCTGCCAGACCTTAGGGTAAAAGCCTTTGGGCACGCGATTCACAGCTCCATCGCGCTGGCGTTGCTGCCACCAGTCCGTGACAGCCTCAGCTTCCGCTTCAGCCGCAACAACCCACTCAATCTTTTGCTGTTGGCTCTGCAACGACTCTTGCTGAAACAGCGTTTGGTTAACATCCTCATACTCTGCCAAGACCTGCCGGAGTCGAGTCCGAATCTCAAACGGACTGAGCCGCATTAGGTGTTCGTAGGCTTCATCTTGGGTCACCTGTAGCTCTTGCGCCAGGTTGCTGGTGATCAGCAAAATTAGAAAGCCAACGCGTAAGGTTAGCATGCCGTCAAACAGCCCCGGCTCTGTTTTGATCAGCACGCTCAAGTACAGAATAATTTCTTGCGTCAGCGGATGTTCGCGCACATCATTGCCGCTGAACTTCTGGATCTTCTCCATAATGTCGATCGGCTGCAACGGACTGCTGATCAAGGAAGCCTCGCTATAAGATTTGCCCACCGCAATCTGTTTGCCTCGGATCAAAATAGTGGCGACCGCGTCCGCTAGACCAATATCTACTTTGTTCAGCAAGCCCGCCGCCTGCCGAATCACCGTCCAGAGCTGCAACTGTCTGGCTTTGTTATAGACTTCGTTGAGTAAATCGGCCAGCACAACCGGTTTGCCGGGGCCACCCAGCCCTGTGTCAAAGCCAGAACCCTGAAGCTGGCTCAGCGTTTTCAACAGACCAATTTGCTCATAAAGATTGCAAGACTGCTGCAAGCGGCTCAACAGCTGCGGCACCTCGGCGGCATACTCTAGCAAAAACTCCTGCGTGTTGTTGAGCGGAATAGTGCAGTCGAGCGTATTCGACAAATACTGCGGCGCAGACTCCGTCCCTTGCATCGGAGGTTCACCAAACTGAAACTCATGCACAAAATCGATCCGCTCCGTCCCGGCGGTCAGCATGAGCTGGTTGAGGTGTCCTAGCTTCACAGTCACCCCATTGCAGTCCCCCTCTTTTAGCTCCTTTAGCAGCTTGAGGAAAGGCGATCGATCGATCGCGCCCACCCGTCCCCGCTCAAACATTTCATGGGTTAGCAGCAGCGACATAATGGGGCGTCCCAAATGGTACCAATGGCGCTGGATATAGACGAGTTCACCCCGAATTTGATCGACCAGAAAGTGGTAATCAAGCGTGAGATAAAACTGCTGCTGGTCTAGGAAAGAGGGCAAAAACACCAGCGTTTCGCCTCGGATGCGGAAAATCCGGGAGGTGGTGAGACTGCGGAGACGACGAATGGGGCGTCCCGTTAGCCCTAGTTTGTCATTGCGCCCGATCTGGTGATAGACCAGAGCTAACTCATCAGAATGACGTACCTGAATCGGCGCAACCTGAGCGGGGGTTTGCGTCTCAATGCCATAGGTGGCTAGCTCTGCTTGCAGAGCCTCATCTTCAGCGAGTAGGGCAATTTGCACCAGGGGCAGCTGCCGTCCGCCTAGGCGCAGGTGCCGACCCAACGGATCAACATCGCCCACAGCAATCAGGCGATCGCGGATGAGCTGCCCCAAGATGTATAGGCTTTGCGCCCAAACCAAGGGCACATTGTCGTTGGGCAGCCGGGGCTGGCTGTAGGGTTCAGCCCGTTCGGCAGCAATGCTTTCGGCAGGCACATAATAAACCTCTGGCAGCAGCTTAAAGCCATCTCTCTCTACCAGCAGCGGCTGAAGACGTTGATAATAATCATCGGCCTGAGCGCGATCGCCCTGAAACAAGGCATCCAGCATCAAGTAGGTAAAAAACAGCGGCCACTCACACTCAATATGCTCAAACTGCTTCAGCTCCCAAGGCTCATAGTGTAGGCGTTGAGCATCTTCAATGACCGCCTGATGCCCATCCCGCAAAAAGCGCTTGCAGCCATATTTTCCCTGAAGCTTGGTGACAATCTTGGTGCGGGTACGCTCTATCAGCGCCACATCTTCGACCGCAAAGGCCGGAAACCCAATAACGCTGAGCAGGGCAGCATCCACTTCTTTAGAGCTAGACTCTCTCGGCAGCAGAGATTGCAGCGTCGTCCGGGTACGGGCAATTTCATCCAGCAGCACATGAATCACCGAAGCCTGACTGCCGCGCACGCCAAACAAATCCAGCCCGTTCATAGCCTCTAGTGCTGCCTTGGCCATGCCCACCGAACTGGCATTTAGCTCCGGATTGCCGTGGTTAATTTTATTACCCCGCTCCCAGATGCCGTAGTCAGGTGTGCGGTAGGCGCGACCGATGTAGTAAACCAGATTTTGAACAAAATTTACCTCATCGATCGTGAAAATAATTTGCAGCCCCGAAGCCGTCATTTGAGCCAGCATCAGCAAATAAAGGGAGGTGGCATCAAGCTGAAGGTGTCCCCATTGGTCATCGCCGACGACAGTATCTGCGGTAGCCGTAGCATATTTAGCATGGAGAGCATCAAGCGGGTGCTGCGTTGCTTTAAACCGCTCCACTTTGTTAGCCTGCCGCATCATCGCAAACAGCAGCCCTCGCATCAGTTTGACAACGCTTTGCTCTAGCTCATAGGTGCGCCCCTGATCAGCATCAAGCTTGCGATAGGCGATCGCCAGCCCCCAAACAGCCAAGATGCTGTAGACATTGTCTCGCACCCAGGCATCGGTGTAATTGCCGTGGGCATTAATGGCAGTGCTGGCAGGCATCAAGCCTGTAATCGGATTTTGCCGCGACAAAATCACCGCTTGCACTTCCTGGTAATAGGCATCGAGCTGATTGCGCAATAGCGTAGGCGAGGGCAGAGAAGACTGAGCGGCAGACGAAATCATGTCAAAAATTTCCTGATCTAGCCCTTAAACGGGAGAATGAGCAGCGGAGTAAGCTGTGGATCAACTTGTATCGCTAGTTACCTATATCCAGTTAACTATTGTCATCGCGTCGCGTCACGGAATCTGTAGCTTTTCTTGCGGATTGGGCAGATTGCAGCGTTGAGGCGATCGCACCTTCCTAACCGCAGATTTACCCATAAACTCAGAGTAGACCTCAATCATTCAGGATCAGTCATCCAAGAAATGGCTTCATGACAACCTCTTTCAACCCGAACCTATCCACTGACTTTGCCCCAATTCTGTCACAGGCGGCCGCTGCCAATCCAGCAGGGCAACAGCGTCCTCCAGCCAAAACGGTAGTGGCCGCTCTGCTAGAGGCCGAAAAAACCGCCAAACAGCAGCGGCTGCGCTATCCCTTTTCTTCGCTCCAGGGCACTTGGCGGCTCTGCTTCACGACCGGGACGCGCAAAGCCAAACGCGGTGGTATTGCCTTGGGCAACGGCTTTTATATGCCCAAGCTGGCACCTGCCTACATCACCTTTGCTGCGGCTCATCCGGCAGCAGAATCACAGCCTGAGCTAGGGGAAATCACCAATCAGATTCAGCTAGCAACCGTGAAGCTGCGGCTCACGGGTCTGTGTCGCTACAGCAGTCCCAAAAACTTGCTGGCTTTTGATTTTAACCACATGCAGATCGCCGCTTTCAATCGTCCCCTGTACCAAGGTGCCTTTCGGGGCGGCAAAGAGCAGGCCGAGAAGTTTTCTCAGCTTTCGATCGCCAAACTCCCTTTCTTCGCCTTTTTCTGCGTTACCGAGGGCTATATTGCGGCGCGTGGCCGTGGCGGTGGATTAGCCCTCTGGCGTCGAGAGTCGTAGATCAAACGCCGCTTTTTGCAGAGGTTGCAACAGCTGGTCTGATAGATGAAGCTGGTTCAGCCCGGCATGGCGATCGTCTTTTTCCCCTATCTTCGTGCCGTGATAATCGCTGCCCCCTGTCATCAGCAGCGCATATTCTTGGCAAAAGGCTTCCAGGGCGCGCACTTGGCTGGGCGTGTGGGTGGGGTGATACACTTCCAGACCCAGCAACCCAGCCGCAACCAGTTCGGGTAGCACCGTGGCTACCTCTCCCCCGCGAAACAGGTAGGGATGCGCCCACACAGGCACAGCCCCACAGTCTCGCAGCAGCCGAATGCCATCGATCGCCGAAAATTTCTCATATTCTACGTAAGCCGGGCGATCGTCTCCTAGCCAACGCTCAAAAGCCTCCTGAGAAGATTGCACATAACCTGCCTTCACAAGGGCTGCTGCCACATGGGGCCTTCCAGGAGCCATACTGCCTTCCCTAGGCTGTAGCTCAACGGGATAGCCCAAAGCAGCCAGCTTCTCGACCATAAGGTTCGCTCGCCGCTGTCGTCCTGCCAGACGCTCCTGTAAAGGAGGCTGAAGCTTGTCGCGATTGGGATAAAAACCCAAAATATGCATCGATCGCCTATTCCAAACGGTGCTGAGTTCCAGCCCAGGCACAATCTCGATCGGGCGGTGCTCAGCACTCGCAAAAGCCTCATCCCAGCCGGATACCGTGTCATGGTCAGTAATCGCCAAAACGCGAACACCTGCCTCGATCGCGGCCTCTACCAGTTGAGCAGGTGTCAGCGTTCCATCCGAGTGGGTCGTGTGGCAGTGCAACTCCAGCATGGTCTTTTCCTGTTTTTCTCCAGGGTACCCTCATCTGCCTGGATTTTGCCGAATGAAAGAATAGCGGCCATAGCCAGAACGCTATTCCTTCATCCAGCGATGAGATTATTTTGAGGGACGCTCAGAATAATCTCATCGATATAAATCAGCAACGCCCGCTATGCCTGCCCACCGTTAAACCAGACTCAACTCAGGCAACTCCAAATCTTTGAACAGCACCGTACTGAGGTAGCGTTCGCCAAAGCTAGGCTGAATCATCACAATCAGCTTTCCGGCATTCTCAGGACGCTTGCCCACCTCGATCGCTGCCGCCAGAGCTGCCCCCGAAGAGATGCCAGACAGCAAACCTTCTTCGCGCGCCATCCGACGGCTAAAGGCGATCGCGTCATCGTCTTTTACCCGCACGACCTCATCGATTAGATGGGCTTGCAGCACCTTAGGAACAAAGCCTGCCCCAATGCCCTGAATTTTGTGGGAACCAGGTAGCCCTCCCGATAGCACAGGGCTGCTAGCAGGCTCAACAGCGATCGCCTTAAACCCAGGCTTGCGCTCCTTAAGCACCTCGGCTACGCCCGTCAGGGTGCCGCCTGTGCCAATGCCCGAAACCAAAAAATCCACCTGACCATCGGTGTCTGCCCAGATCTCTTCAGCGGTCGTTTCCCGATGAACCTTAGGGTTGGCCGGATTGCTAAACTGTTGCAGCATATAAGCGCTAGGCGTTTTGGCCACAATTTCTTCCGCCCGCTGAATGGCTCCTCGCATCCCTTCAGAGCCAGGGGTTAGCTCTAGATAAGCCCCATAGCCACGCAGCATCGATCGCCGCTCCAAACTCATGGTTTCAGGCATGGTCAAGATCAGGCGATATCCTTTAGCTGCCGCCACCATAGCCAAAGCAATGCCTGTGTTGCCCGAAGTCGGCTCCACCAAAATGGTTTTCCCAGGATGAATCAAGCCCTGCTCTTCGGCCACCTGAATCATGCTGATTCCAATCCGGTCTTTGACCGAAGCCGCCGGATTCATGCTCTCTAACTTCACCACAATTTGAGCCACGCAGCCTTCAGCTTGGGGGATTTTGTTCAGCTGCACCAGGGGTGTTCGACCAATCAGTTCTGTAATATCTTTGGCAATTCGCATAGTCATTGTTCCTTAGCCCTTACCCTTGGGCGCGATCGCATTGGTTTAAGTAGAATCAACGCAGTGATGATTCTGATCATCTTACTCCGGTATCCCGACTGATCTAGGGGATTGTTATTAGGCTTTAACTAAGCATATCGATAACCCGGTGCCTCTGAACAAGCTGTAGGAAAAATGCCCTGACGTGTCGCCATAGCAATAGATTTTGGATTCCAGAAAAAATCTAATACGCTAGGAAAGATTCCCATTCCCTCCCTCGCCTTCAACGGCTCACAAGGGACAAAGGATTAATCCAAAATCTAAAATTCAAAATCGGATGGTTTTTGCTTCTATCGTACTTCCCACCCCTCGAACCTACGCTGTTTTGGGCACAGGTGCGCTAGGCGGCTTTTATGGTGCCAGATTGCAGCAAGCAGGCTCAGAGGTGCATTTTCTGCTGCGGCACGACTATGAATTTGTCCGACAGCATGGCCTAATCGTAGAGTCGCCAGACGGTAACTTTAACCTACCCCAAGTCAATGCCTACGGTGATAGCCAGCAGATGCCAGCCTGTGATGTGGTCATCGTTGCCCTCAAAACCACCCAAAATCATCTCTTACCCCAGCTCTTGCCACCTGTCCTCAAGCCGGAAGGCGTCGTGCTCGTGCTGCAAAACGGCTTGGGCATTGAGGCCGAAGTTGCCAACATTGTCGGGAGCGATCGCGTCATGGGTGGCTTGTGCTTTCTCTGCTCCAACAAAGTTGCCCCCGGCCATATTCGCCATCTAGACTACAAGCAAATTACGTTAGGCGACTATGGCATAGGCACAGGTGGAGCAGGCTATGCGCCTCAGGGTGTCACCGATCGCATGCAGCAAATCGCCTCTGATTTTGAACAGGCGGGCATCCCCATAGACTGCTCCGACGATCTGTTCATTGCGCGCTGGAAAAAGCTGGTGTGGAATATTCCCTTTAACGGTCTGTCGGTGGTGTTAAACGCAACAACGCATCAAATGATGGCAGATGAACAGACCCGATCTTTGGCCAAGCAACTCATGGAAGAAGTGGTAGCCGCTGCCGCAGCCTGCGTCCAGGCGATCGATCCCGGCAGCAGTCGCGCCGTACCCCCCAGCTTTATCCAAACCATGCTGGACTACACCGCCAAAATGACGCCTTATCGCACCAGCATGAAAATTGACTACGACGATCGCCGTCCGCTCGAAATAGAAGCCATTTTGGGCAATCCGCTGCGGATGGCAAAACAGGCCGGAGTCGAGCTACCGCGCATTGCCATGCTCTACCAACAGCTCAAGTTTTTAGATACCCGCAACAGATTGTGATCCCGTTTTTTGATCCTGTCTAAATAGACAGGTCAGCCCTGTTCAGCTCACCTCTGAAGCGAACTGGATGGCGATCGCCCGCAAGCCGCCTGTCCTTAAGATTAGACTTCAAGGTTTTGTGTCTAGAGATACGATAGAGCTGATTTTCAAATTCTATGGTGCAGTTACTGAAGCGGTATGCCCAGTCCGGCGATCGCAAAATATTCCCTTCAATATTCTGTCTCTTCACTATAAGGTCAGCCCATGAAAATGCATTACTCCGTTGCTATCATTGGAGGCGGTCAAGCAGGTCTATCCATGAGCTATTGCTTAAAGGAAAGAGGGCTTGACCACATTGTGTTTGAGAAGAACCAAATCGGCTATGCATGGCGTTCAAAACGTTGGGATACCTTTTGTTTGGTGACACCCAATTGGCAATGTCGGCTACCCGGCTATCACTACCCTGGTAGCGATCCCAATGGCTTTATGCAAAGAGACGAAATCGTTCAATACATCGAAGATTACGCCGCATCATTTGATCCTCCCTTAAAAGAAGGCGTCGAAGTCTCTAAAGTTCGCAGAAACGAAGCTGACAACGTTTTCGAAATCACAACATCCATTGGAGATTTCACCGCAGATCAAGTCGTGATTGCCGTCGGCGGCTACCATACTCCCAAACTGCCCATCCTCGCCGGGCGATTTCCCGAAGAAATTGTTCAATTACATTCTTCAGAGTACAAGAATCCCCAGTCGCTACCCGATAAAGCCGTCTTGGTCGTGGGTACAGGCCAGTCGGGCTGCCAGATTGCCGAAGATCTGCACCTCGCCGGAAAGCAGGTTCATCTCTGCGTGGGGGGTGCGCCGCGATCGCCCCGCCGATATCGCGGCCAAGATGTCGTAGACTGGCTTGACCAAATGGGCTACTACGACCTCTCAATTGATGAGCATCCTCAGAAAGAGAAAGCCCGCAGCAACACCAACCATTACGTAACCGGACGGGGCGGTGGCCGCGAAATTGACTTGCGCCAGTTTGCCCTCGAAGGCATGCAGCTTCACGGCAAGCTCAAGCAGGTGAGCGGCAAGCAGCTAGAATTTTGGGAAAATTTGAAGCAGAACTTAGATCAGGCGGATGCCGTAGCTGAAAACATCAAGAAAAGCATTGACGCCTTCATTGAGAAAAACCAAATTTCTGCACCCACAGAACCGCCCTATCAACCCGTTTGGCAGCCCGAAACTGAAATCCTCACCCTAGATTACGAACAGGCCAATATCGGAGCGGTCATCTGGTGTACTGGATACCAGTCTGATTTTAGCTGGGTCGAAGTTCCAGTCTTTGACGGCAAAGGCTACCCCGGACATGATCGCGGTGTCACAGGTGTTCGCGGACTTTACTTCCTGGGTCTTCCCTGGCTCTACACCTGGGGTTCAGGTCGATTTTCAGGCGTGGCGCGAGATGCAACCTATCTAGCCGATACGATCGCCGCCAAGAGAAAGTTTTCTTACTCTAACTCTTGGAGTGTCGTCAATGAATTTCTTCTAGGATCATAGGCACAGATGACAGCAAAATCAATCTGCCTGAGCTGCCTATGGGTGACCTGGGACTCGAACCCAGAACCAACGGATTAAGAGTCCGATGCGCTACCATTGCGCTAGTCACCCGTTTGCTCTTGCCATGTTAGCAGACTTTGCGTTTCCTTGGGGTCAGGTTTTGAGCAGAGACTGGTTTTGAGCCAGATCAGAAGCGATCGCCTCACCCGAAGTGCTTCAAGGTAGCTTTGGTATAAACCACAAAATAAAGCTGAAAAAGGTTCGCCAATGCCGCGCCTTTTTCAGCTTTATTTTTGCAGTGAAATTTTTTGCAGCAAGAGACAGCGTTGATCAATTACGCCCGATCGCCAGCCCGTCGCCAAACCATCTCATGCGCTCCCTTCATGCAATTTGAATAGGTTTCTCACTTTGGAGAGATGGCATATTCAGTGCTGCGATCGATTCTTAAGCTAAAGGCATCTATAGATTTAATTGGAACGCAGACTATTTTGCAGATTATTCAAGGTTTTCTTTGGGAAAGGTATGAAATCATGGCAACCGCTACAGCTTTACTCGAAAAGTTAGCCTGGATAGGGCAAATTCCAGTCGCACCTGAAACAACAGATTTAGTCACTCCTGGAGCCACTTCTGTTATTTTTTCAGGGCCACAGTTTTTCATTGCATTGATCTCTGGCGTTTTACTAGCCTTTGCCTTTCAGTTGGCACTCACCAATCTCTCCGTCGCAGCCGGAATTTCCTATTTGGGTCGCTCCTCAGATAGCACTTCTGATTCCCACAGCGATGACTCTAATTTAGAAGATACAGGTCATACCGTTCGCAAAATTAGTGCCCGCGTCGGAATTTGGACGGTCATCACCGTGACGTTGGCACTGTTCCTGGCCTGTTATCTCGCTGTTCAGCTCAGTTTACTCGCAACAGCTCGGTTGGGTGCGATCGTTGGGTTAGTCATCTGGGCAGCCTATTTCTCTATCCTGGTTTGGGTTAGCTCTACGGCAGTTGGTTCGTTGATTGGTTCTGTGGTAGGAGCAGCCACATCTGGATTTCAGGCCATTTTGGGCACTGCAACTGCGGCGATCGGCGGCAAAGTCGCCCAACAGCAAATGGTTTCAACGGCAGAAGCTATGGCAGCCGCTGTCAAAAACGAGATCGGCTCAGGCATTGACCCTAGCAGCATTCGCAGCTCACTTGAAGGCTATATTCAACGCTTGAGCTTGCCTGGATTTGATGTCTCTAAGATTCGGGGAGACTTTGAACAGTTATTGAATGATCCCGAACTTGAGGCTTTGGCAAACAGCGATCGCCTTCAAGGGATCGATCGCCAAACTTTTGTGGATTTAATTAGCCGTCGCAGCGATTTCACACCCGAAGAAGTCAATCGATTTGCTGACCTGCTAGAAGGCGTGTGGCGGCAGACAATTGGCCGCAAGCAAAAGCGCAATTCCATGTCAGAGCTAGTGGACTATCTCAAGTCGGCTCAGCCCGGACAAATTAAAGCAGATGAATTAAATGCCAAACTCGATCGGCTTTTGGCCGAGCGGAGTCAGACCCAAAGCTCTAGCGGTGGCATGCAATCGGTGCTTCAATCTGGCATGAATACGCTGATGGGTGTATTAGCCGGACGCACCGACCTCTCAGACTTAAAAATCGAGCAAATTCTAGAGCGGCTGAAAGCGGCTCCCGATCAGGTGGGCGGACAAACCTCTAAG
Source organism: Oscillatoriophycideae cyanobacterium NC_groundwater_1537_Pr4_S-0.65um_50_18 (assembly GCA_016208305.1). Lineage (GTDB taxonomy): Bacteria > Cyanobacteriota > Cyanobacteriia > Elainellales > Elainellaceae > Drouetiella. The sequence goes on from JACQYI010000056.1 coordinate 27,185, forward strand.
CTGATGGGGCAATTGACCGGAGACGCTGAGGAAGCCCACAGCCCTATCCGCACAGATGTCGAACATTATCTGCTCAACACCTACTCCTGGCAAATGAATGCCGGGACGATCGCCAAAGATTTTCGTAACGTGCTGTACGATGTCGATGCCGATCCCGATGCGGTGATTGTTCCCCTTGCGCGCATGAATCGCACCTACTTTGCCGATTTGCTGCGATCGCGGGGGGTATTTACCCAAGACAAAATTCAGCAAATTGTCGATCAGCTAGAAGTCGTTCGCCTAGAAGTCTTGTCAGAAGCCCGTGCAGCCAAAGAGCGCGAAACTGCCCTAGAGCTGAGAAAGCATGTTGAAGCCTACCTGACACAAGCTCCCAAATCAGAACTTGCTCTCGATCCAAATCCGGCATTCCAGGCGCTGCTGCAAGATGAAGCCGCAGATTATGACCTGATTAGCGCCCGGTTAATGACTTACAGCCGGGAAGCGCTGCGGCAGATTCTGCTCAGACGCTCTGACCTGACGCTAGACGAAACCGAAAGCACGCTCAATGCGCTAGAAGCCAACCGCGATCGCGTCCTGTTTGAATCTCAGTCCTTAAATGAGCAAGCCAAACAGCGCCTAGCCGACACGCAGCAAAAACTTGAAGACTATTTGCGCAACACTGGCAAAGCAGAATTAAACCCCGAAGGCATCAAGCGCGATTTGCAGCTTCTGCTCTCCGATCCGCAGTCAGGAGTTTCGGCTCTGCGTCATCGGGCGGCCCATCTCGATCGTGATACCGTGGTGAAGCTGCTGAGCCAGCGTCAAGACATGACCGAAGCTGAAGCCAATCAAGTAGTCGAGCAAGTGGAATCGAACTGGCAGATGCTGCTCAATTCCCCGCGTGCGGCTGTAGAAACGGTCAAAGACCAGGCCGATCAGACACTTAGTTCCCTCTCGGACTACCTGCGCCGCACCCAGCTTGAAGAACTTGACCCCGACGGGATTCAACGCGATCTCACCCAGCTTCTAGACGATCCCAAAGAAGGTGCATTAGCCCTCAGACATCGGCTGTCTAAAGTCGATCGTCAGACGCTCGTGAAACTCTTGGGTCAGCGTCAGGACTTGTCAGAAGCGCAGGTCAACCAAATCATTGACCAGGTGCAAGAGGCTATTCGTAAGATTCTGCGATCGCCCCGTCGCTTGGCTCTACGGGCACAGCAGCAGGTCGTAGACTTTGAAACCACGCTAGAAGACTATCTGCGCAACACCGACAAAGACGAACTCAATCCCGACGGCATTAAGCGCGATCTGCGATTGTTGGTGCAGTCGCCTCAAGTAGGGCTACAAAATATCGGCGATCGCTTCTCACGGTTCGATCGCAACACCTTGATTGCCTTACTGTCTCAGCGTCAGGACATGACTCCCGAAGAAGCCGAACGGATTGTCAGTCAGTTTGAGTCTGCTCGGAACCAAATTCTAGAGCAAGCCCGTCAGATTCAGCATCGCTTTCAGGAAATTATCGATCGCATCTTCGGACGCATTCGAGACTACCTTAACTCTCTCGATCGCCCTGAACTCAACTACGAAAGCATCACCCAAGATGTTCGTACCCTGTTCGATGACCCCCAAGCCGGATTTGAAGCTCTCCGCACTCGCCTGAGCCACTTCGATCGCCAGACCTTGGTAGCGCTGATTAGCTCTCGCAAAGACATGTCAGAAGCCGATGCCAATCGCCTGATTGACCAAATCGACTCTGCCCGCACAGGCGTTTTGCAGCAGGCAGAACGGATTCAAAACGAGGCGCAAAGACGAGTCGAGTCTGTCAAAGCGCAGGCACAACGCCAAATTGAGGAAACGCGCAAAGCCGCCGAAGCCGCAGCTTGGTGGCTGTTCATTACTGCTCTCATTTCGGCACTAGCCTCCGCCGGAGCGGGTGCGCTCGCTTCTAGCTAAAACCCTGTCTGGGAGGAGCGACGCTCCTCCCAGATGTCAACTTTATCGCCAGCGCAGCTCCAGATATCCTCGCTCCGGACGGTTTAGCTCCTCTTCAGTTAGCCAATCGACCAACTTATAAGTGCCAAACACATGATCCCACCAATCTACGGCTAGGCCAAAATTGTGATTCCACATGCCGTACTTATGGTGAACATAGTGAACGGGCATCTTCATCCAAAAGCACTTAACCGGGTTTTCATGCTGGAGCTGATGGGCATAAGCTGAAAAAGCAGCATAGACGAGCGCCCCCAGAAACCAGCCCAACCCCGCCTGCCAAGAGACAAAGAACATCAAGAACATGACGATCGCACTGCCCTTGACATAGTCCAAGAATTCCCAAACCACGCCCTGCCCCTCGTTGCGACGGTGGTGATCCCGGTGACGTTCTCCCACCTTAGGCGAGACATGCATCAGCCGATGCAGCCAATACTCCACAAGGCTCGCCAACACAAATGCAACAACAAAACAAGCGATCGCAATCATCCACATAAGCTTGCTGCTCTCCTATCACACCATTTTGGGCCATCTCCCCCTCTCCGCCTCAGTCTTGTTCCAAAGGTGCCATTGATGTTAGGGACGCTCAGCATCTCTTTCAATCAAATCAGCTCTGTCTAGAACATGACCTCTGACAGCGATCGGGGAGATAAGTTCCCTACTTTAATTTTACTCTGGATGCGCTGGGCGGCTATCCTCCTGGCGGCTACAGCTCTCCAGGGTCGCTCACCTCTTTGGCTGCTAGACCAGGCATCACTTTAGAGCGATCGAGCTTTAGCATAATTACGCCCAGCGGCGGCAGGCAGAGATCGATCGAATAAGGGCAGTTGTGGTAAGACCATTCTTCTGCCCACTTGCCGCCCAAGTTGCCCATGTTGCTGCCACCATACTCTCGTGAGTCGCTGTTGAACAGCTCCGTATAAAAGCCCAGCTCTGGCACGCCTACCCGATAGTGCGCATGGGGCTGGGGTGTAAAGTTGCAGACCGTAATCACATACTCGCTAACATCATCTTTGGCTCTGCGCAAGAAAGCCACAACGCTGTGGCGGTTGTCGCTACAGTCAATCCACTCAAAGCCGTCGGCTGAGAAGTCCTGGGTATAGAGTGCAGGCTGGCTCTTGTATAGCTCATTCAAGCGGCTAATAAAGTACTTCAGCTTTTGGTGTGGCTCAAATTGGAGCAGATGCCAATCCAAATCACCCCAGACATTCCATTCTGTCCATTGCCCAAACTCCATGCTCATGAACAGCGTTTTCTTGCCAGGATGGGCAAACATGTAGGTGTAAAGCGCCCGTAGGTTGGCGAACTTTTGCCACTCATCTCCTGGCATCTTGCCAATCATCGGACTCTTGCCATGCACGACCTCATCATGAGAGAGCGCCAGCATAAAGTTTTCGCTGAAGGCATACATGATGCTGAAGGTGACGTTGTTTTGGTGGAACTGGCGGAACCAGGGGTCCATGTGGAAATAATCCAGCATGTCATGCATCCAGCCCATGCTCCACTTCAGGTTGAAGCCCAACCCGCCCATATAAGTCGGCCAGGACACCATCGGCCAGGTAGTGGATTCTTCGGCGATGCTGAGCGCACCCGGAAAATAGCCAAACAACACATGGTTCATCTGGCGCAAAAAGTCAGCCGCCTCAATGTTTTCGCGTCCGCCATACTGGTTGGGCACCCACTCGCCCGTAGGACGCAAATAGTCCAGATACAGCATCGAAGCCACCGCATCCACCCGAATGCCGTCAATGTGGTACTTATCAAACCAGAACAGCGCGTTGGCAACGAGGAAGTTACGCACCTCATTGCGCCCGTAGTTAAACACCAGCGTGCCCCATTCCTTATGCTCACCTTTGCGGGGGTCAGCATGTTCGTAAAGCGCCGTACCGTCAAAGTTTGCCAGTCCATGTCCGTCTTTGGGGAAGTGACCGGGCACCCAGTCTACAATCACCCCAATGTCGTTAGCATGGCACTGATCAACAAAATACATAAAGTCTTCGGGACTGCCATGCCGAGACGTGCAGGCATAGTATCCCGTGACCTGATAGCCCCAAGAGCCATCAAAGGGATGTTCGGCGATCGGCAATAGCTCAAGATGGGTAAAGCCCAATTCCTTTGCATAGGGAATCAGGCGATCGGCCAACTCGCGGTAGGTCAAGAATCGGGCACCTGGCTTCAAATCTGCCACAATCACGGGCGGCACAGGATTACCTTTAGAATCCAGCCCAGGTTCAGAGGCAGCTCCATGCAGCCAGGAACCCAAATGCACCTCATAAACAGAGATGGGTTTGGTTAAAGGCTCCGTGTGGCGGCGCTTCTCCATCCACTCACTATCGTTCCAGGTGTAGCGATCGAGATCAGCCACGATCGAGGCCGTTTTGGGGCGAACCTCTTGAGAGTAGCCATAAGGATCAGATTTTTCGTAAATATGACCCGCCTGATTTTTTACCTCGTACTTATAGCTCGTACCGACTTCTAGCCCTGGGATAAACAGTTCCCAAATGCCATTGCCTAAGCGTCGCATCTGGTGTTCGCGCCCATCCCAATGGTTAAAATCCCCTAAGAGAGAAACGTTGCGAGCGTTGGGTGCCCATACCGCAAAGTAAACCCCTTTCACACCCTCGACTTCGCTCAGGTGTGCCCCCAGCTTTTCATAGATGCGGTGGTGATTGCCTTCGGCAAACAGGTGAATGTCTAGGTCAGTAATGTGAGGAGAGCGGAACGCATAAGGATCGTAAGACACATAGGAGCGATCGCCCTCCTTCACCCGCAGCTGATAGTTCTTGATCTCTGGTGTATCCAGCACGCACTCAAAGAAATGAGGATGATGCACGGAAGTCATAGGAAATTCTGTGCGCTCTTCCGGAAAGACGACCCACGCTTCGCTGGCGCGGGGGAGATAGGCTCTCACCACCCAAATTTTTTTGCCCTCTTGTTCTACTTGGTGAGGTCCTAATACTTCAAACGGGTTTTGGTGCTGATTCCAAACAATCCGTTCTATCTGATCCGGCGCAACGGTCATTCCCATGAAACTACCTACCTAAATCGAATTACTAATCGCTAAATATGGAATTGTCTGAAAACCTGTGAAAAATCCGATTTTTGCAGTGGAAAACTACAAAAACATCATTTCCCTGTCGATGCGGTCTTTCCGTCAGTGCATTAGCAAGATCATCAAAGTTGATTCTAATGCTTGCTGAGCGATCATTTGAATGAGTTGAGTCACCGCTTACAATGGCTGAGATAGCTAAAACAACCTGGACTAGACGCTTTTATAAAGAGCAGATCATAAACCTTAACAAAGCGTAGCAAATTGCGGTTCAACTCTCAAATCTAATTTGAGCCGCCTGGAGACAAGTCAGATACCAGACTCTCTACAGAAGGTTGCCATCGATAATCTTTGAGACTGACCTTATTTTCAGCGCTAAAGACGATACCTTCCTGCTCAAGCAGCGATCGCTGTAAGTAGTCGGCTCCTTGCCGAAAAGAAGAATAAGAGATCTCGCCCTTGGCATTAATCACACGGTGCCACGGCAAATCAGAGCGCTGCATCTGAAATAAGGCATAACCTACTAGGCGCGCTTGTCCTGGCAGATGAGCAAGTTCGGCAACTTGTCCATAAGTGGCAACCCTACCCCAAGGAATTTGGCGAACTACAGCATAGATGGCATCGTAGGTAGACATTTAGATCAAGAGATCACCCTGTTATAAAAGTTAATGATTTAGAACTATTTGGATCGGATCAGGAGATGCCGATCGCTGCCCATCTTGGTATGCTCGTAGTCATTGTCCCTTAAGTGTTGCTGTACGGATTGATTGTGTCACAGGCTACTCCCCAGATTGATCAGTTTGTCGCCTGGTTGCAAGGCTCTTCCCTAAGTATCGTAGGCTCTCAGCCCCTCAAGCGTGTTAAGCAATGGCGCGATCGCCTCAAGCATTCCTGGCGCTTGCTTTTGAGTCTGGCGGTGTTGGGGCTACTGGTGATGTGGAATGTCTCGCTGGTGTTAGCGCTTGGCTCCGGTCTGGCAGTAGCTATCTGGGTATATCTGGCGAGGCTGGGCTGGTGGCAACTGCCCCAAAAAGAGATCTGGCAGAAACTCTGGAGTCAGCCCCATCGATCGCTGTCTCTTGCCGTAGTCAGCGGGAGTGTCACGGTGGCAGGCTGCTATGTCGGATTAGGCATTTGGCAAGAGTCGCAGCATTCTTGGCTGGCTCTAGGCGTGATTATTGAAGGTCTGGTGACAGTTGCTATTTTGCTGCTGCTCATATGGCAACTGTGGGTTCAGCGGTTGGGGCAAACGGCACAATTCAGCGATCGTCAGTTAGCGCTGCTAGAAGATCTAGCGGCCACCGATCCCCTGAAGCGGCTCATTGCCGTCCGGCGGCTAACACAACAGGCGACTCATCCTTTGCCTCTCGAAGCAGCGCATTTGGCAGATTGCTTTCGGCTGATGCTGAACCGCGAAACTGAGCCGATGGTCTGTAGCGCCCTGCTGGATGGACTGCACCACCTCAATCCCCAGATCAACTCAGGGTCGCAGCCAGGTCGCAAGGCGCTATCAAGCCGCATAGAAACGGGCGATCGCCCTAATACCTAAACCTCTGTTGGTCAATATTAAAGTCTGCGATTTGCAGCAGAAATCTGATCCGAGGTTATTCTATAGAGTCGCGTTCTAGCCCAATTTCTTATGGATCGTTTTTTCACTGTCGAGGTTCTTTCTCAGTCTATTAACCCGCAGCAAATTATCTATGCGGCTATGCACCAAGACTATGCCGAGGGCTTTGTCTGGGCAGAGCGCGATCGCTTTCCAGACGAAGCCAAGGCGGGTGAGCTAGTAGTCAGGAACCTGCTGCTCGGCAACCGGGGACATTACGGCCCGCTAGAGCACCCTCAAATTGTCCTGAACTGCGGCTTTTTCCCCCACTCCACCATGCAGCAAATCCGCACCCATCGCGTTGGCATCAGCTTTGATGTGCAATGTTTGGCTGGGGATACAGAAGTCACATTTGTGAAGACCTCCGGTGCGCTCCATAAAGTAAAAATCGCTGAACTTTATGACCTGTGGAACAATGGCGAGCAGGCTGTACGAGAACGCAAAATTCGGGGTCGCCAAGGAGAAGCACCGGGCGAGTATCGTCGCGACTGCCAGAAACGGCTGCGTCGGATGAAACTCAGAGTTCTGAATGAAGCCACTGGCGCTTTTGAAATCAGTCATATTCAGGATGTGATGTGTAGTGGCACCCAGCCTGTTTATCGGTTAACGATGGCGGATGGAAAAACCTTGGACTGCACTACCAACCATCGACTCTTTACGAGCAACGGTTGGCAGCACATGGGAGACGCTGTTGGGTTAATCACCGATGATCAGCATCATGTGCTCGCAATGACCCAGTCTTGCGAGGTGATGTGCAATGGTTTAGTCAGAACGGATGCGCTTTATAGTCAAAAATCTTGGTTTGTTGCTCAGGCTCAGCAGGGTCTAACGGCCCGTGATCTGGCTGAACTCTGTGGCTGTTCTATTGCGGTCATTGGTCATTGGTCGAAGCGTCATGGGGTGAAATTAGCGTCGGGTCGGCAGCGGGGATTGAAAACCGTTGTGGGAAATGGTCTATATCGCGATCGCGACTGGCTAGAATCCCAGTTAGCTCAGGGTCTTCATGCCGACGAAATTGCGCAACTGGCGAACTGTTCGATCGAAGCCGTGAAGAAATGGGTCTATCATCATGAATTGCAGTTAAACAAGCGTCCTCCTGGCACAACGATTCCTTGGAATAAAGGTCGTGGTGGTTATGAACTTAATCTTTCCCCTGAAAGCCGAGCACTCCGGCAGCTAAATGCCAAGCAATATACCCGCAGAGGCGCTGATTCTAACTTCTGGAAAGGCGGGGCATCCAGCGATCGCACGTTGATCGGAGCTTGGACTCGTCAGATTGCTCCTCAGGTACATGCAAAGTTCGACTACGTCTGCCAATCTTGTCGCCAGAGAGGTGTCGAACTCCATGCCCACCATCTCGTCCCCGTCTTTGCGGATCAATCTCTGGCCTATGAGTTTGATAATCTGGTGACCGTTTGTCAGCAATGTCATGAAGACATCCATAACCAACACCGTGAAGCTGAATTTGCCAAAAATTTTCAACCGATTCTAGAACCGCAAAGCTGGGTGCCAAAACCTAAACCCAATGGTCGAAAATTGATGACCCATCCAGTTAAGGTAGTTCATGTAGAATTTCTTGGTCTGCAAACGACTTATGACCTTGAAGTTGCAGGGCAATGGCATAACTTTGTGGCCAATGGTGTGGTGGTTCATAACTCTTTCCGCTACACGGGTAGCCGCATCACAGATGTGGTCGAGGGCAAACGAGATGTTGAGGAAGTCTTCTATCTGCGCCCCTTGGGAGCCTACACCGATCGCCAGGGCAAGCGCTATGACTACACCGAAGACATTCGGCAACAGGACGTGGAATGGTGTTTGGCCGCCTGCAAGCGCTATCAAGAACGCATTCATCAGGGCTTCTCAGAAGAACATGCTAGAGGCATCATTCCTTTTGATGTGCGGCAGCATTGGGTGATGTCGGCCAACGTCCGATCGCTGATGCATCTGCTTGACCTACGTTGGAAGCTAGACGCCCAGTTAGAAGCCCAGCAACTGTGTGAGCTAATCTGGAATTCTTTTGAAAAATGGACACCCGCGATCGCCCAATGGTATGAGAGCAACCGCGCCAAAAAAGCCCGTCTCGCTCCCTAACCCCTTTTGGCATGGCTCAATCTGGCGATGAAATTTATAGGGAAGTTGTACTCTGCGCAGCTTCCCCATAATCGCTGATTAAATTCGCAACCCTAGGGGCGCACTGTCAAGGCAGAACCGCCGCCGCGCCGAACGGGTTCAGCCGCCGCCAAGATAGCTCCGTCCGGTTGGATCATCAGTCCGGTGGCAGCGCCAATTTCAGGAGAAGGCTCCAGCACATGCCCCAGTGCCGTCAGTGCCTGACCCAGTGCGCCAGTCTCTAGACCGCTATCCACCTGAGTCACACCTCCATTACGCTGAGAAATGCGGGGTGCAGCGATCGCCTCATCGATCGGCAACCCTAAATCCATTAAATTTACCGCGATGCCCAACACCGTCGTGATAATCGTAGAGCCACCGGGAGAGCCAAAAGCCATCACCCGGCCATCTGGCGCAAAGGCGATCGTCGGAGCCATGCTGCTACGGGGACGTTTGCCCGGTTCAGGCGCATTGGGATGCGGACTAGCAGGGTCAAAATCAGTCAGTTCGTTATTGAGAATAAAGCCATAGCCCGGCACAACCATGCCCGAACCACCTGTAGACTCGATCGTTAGCGTATAGGACACGACATTGCCAAAGCGATCGCTCGTCACCAAATGCGTCGTTGACAGCCCTTCCTCGGTCTTCACAGCGGCTGCAACCGGGAGAGCCGTCAAGCTAGGGCTAGGGTCTATGTGATAGGGCAAAGGATTTCCGGCAGCCGCACGAAAGGTCTTTTCATCGGCAGGGGCGCGATCGCTGATCTGCTGCCGTCGCTGGCTGGTAAAGTTCTCACTCCGTAGCCCCATCAGCGGCACATCCACATATTCTGGATCGCCTAGATAGGCATTGCGATCGGCAAAGGCCAGTCTCTCTGCTTCGATCACCTGATGCCAGACCTGAGAGCGATCGATCTGGCCTAGATCCTGGCCTCGATCAAAGCCCTCTAAAATCTTTAGCCCTTCACCCGTGGTAATGCCGCCACTGCTGGGCAAGCCCATGCCGTAAATCTGATAGCCGCGATAGGAGGTCTTGACGGCAGGCCGCACCCGCACCGCATATTGATCGAGATCGGCTAGGGTCATGCCACCTGAAATCACCCGAAAGGGCGGATTGCTGACGGTGGGGGGCTGCTGAACCGTTTGCACGATCGCCCTCCCAATCTCTCCACGATAAAAGGCATTAACGCCTTGCTCAGCCAGCAGTCGGTAGGTTTTTCCTAAGTCAGGATTTTTGAAGACTTCGCCTACGCCAAGGGGCTGACCTTGGGGCAGATAGAGCGCTTGGGTAGAATCAAACGCCGTAAACCGAGCCTGATTTTGAGCCGTCTGGCTGGCAAAGGTGGCATCGACCGCAAAACCATTCTCGGCTAGGGCGATCGCAGGCTGTAGCGCTTGTGCCAGCGTCAAAGTTCCGTAGCGGCTCAGTGCCTCTGCCCATTCTGAAGGCGTACCCGGCACGCCTACTGCTGCCCCGTTACTGATGCGGTTGGGCATAAAGGGGAGCAGATCCCCCGTTGAGCTATCGGGATCTTTGAACATATCCACGGTTGCCGTTGCCGGAGCCTGTTCGCGCCCGTCAATCGTAATCACGCGATCGGCATTCTTCAGGTAAATCACCATAAAGCCCCCGCCGCCGATCCCTGCCGAAAATGGCTCGACTACGCCTAAAGCTGCCGCTGTGGCAACTGCCGCGTCAATGGCATTGCCTCCCGCCTTCAGCACATCAATGCCTACCTGAGTCGCGCGAGAATCTACAGTGGCGATCGCTCCCCCATGACCCTTAGCGACTGCGGGGTTTAGCGGCTGAGCGGGTGCCTGCGCTAATGTTGGAGAACGCTGCCAGAAAAGCGTCAACACCAAAGCTAAAGTCAGCACCCCTAAAAAAGTTCGTTTCATCAAGTGGTGCTCTCGCAAGAGAAATAAAGAAATCTATTGAAGCGATAGTATCCCCTGTCAGCAGGTGCCGCAAGGGTAGAAAGTTTCGTCCTGTCACTATTCTCACAGCGGGTAAGAGCACAGCAACGGCTCACTCATGCAGCTTGCCATCAGGCATAATGGCTCCCGTCAAGCAAGCTCCCTCTAGATTGGCATTCCAGAGATTGGCCTGATGCAAATTGGCTTGACTCAAATTAGCTCTCGTTAAATTTGCCCCCGTCAGGTTCGCCATATTCAAATTCGCCTTGACGAGCTTTGCACCCATGAGATTGGCTTTGCCTAGACTCGCTTCACGCAAGTCAGCCTCATCGAGTCTTGCCCCCTGAAAATTAGCCGTGTAGAGATTGGCTCCAATTAAATTTGCGCCGATTAAGGTCGATCGCTTCAAGTTAGCATGGCTCAGATTGGCCATGCAGAGGTTGGCTAAGCTGAGGTTGGCTTGAGATAAATTGGCTTTGTACAGTGTCGCCCCCACCAGATTAGCCAAGCAGAATATGCTCATACTTAGATCGGCTTCTCGTAAATTGGCTTCTCGCAAATTGGCTTGACTCAAAATAGCCTCCCGCAAGTCGGCATGGCTTAAGTTGGCCGCATACAGCGTAGATTGGCTCAAGTTAGCGGTGTAGAGCTTGGCAGCCGTTAAGTCGGCCTGGGTCAAGTCGGCTCCTGTAAAATCGGCAAGACAGGCATCGACTTGGCTAAGATTGGCAAAGCTAAAGTTGGCCTGAAACAGGTTCGCCTCCCGCAAATTGGCCTGCCGCAGGTTCGCCATGCGGAGAGAGGCATGTTGGAGATTGGCTTTGTATAAACTAGCGGATTGCAGGCAGGCTTCACGCAAATCTGCCCCTTCTAAGTTGGCCTGCCGCAGGTCTGCCGCCTCTAGATTTGTAGTGTAGAACAGCGATGCTCGGAGGTCAGCCTGTTGTAGATTTGCCCGACTCAGATCAGCCATGCAGAGATCAGCATGGCTTAACATAGCTCCCTGGAGGTTGGTCTTCTCTAGAGCTGCCTCGCGGAGATTGATCTGATTGAGATTTGCCTGACTCAGATCGAGATGAACACCCCGATGTTGGTTGCGCCAATGATTCCAAACAGATGTTCCCTGTTTGAGCAGTGTCAAATGCGCCTGATTAACCATCAGAGTTGTCTTTGCATCCTGCTCTTAGGGCGTAAATAGGGCTGAGATTAATTATTCCCCCTTCTTGAAGTTTTTGATGCATCGAGGGAAAAAACCAGCCCAGAGGGTGACGCGATCGCCTTTCTAGAACCGCAACCAGCACCCTGAAAACATTGTGCCTGTTCGGTCAGCAGCCATTGAAAAAGCACTCCATAAATCTGGAGTGCTTTCAGCAATTTGCAGAATTCAAGAGATCCTAGAAGGTCATTTCAGCCGCTTGAACCCGCTCCACCTGCTTCTTCTTCAGCACCAGCATGATCTGAGACAGCGTGACAGCCCCCAAGAAGGCCAACAGACCTTTAATCCGGTTGGGGCTTTGCAGAACGATTTCTACATCTTTTTGTCCAAAGCCGCCCACATTAGGATTTGAGGTGATGGCAGCACCCGCAGCCACCTCTTCGCCCTGAGACACGATCAGCTCAGGCCCCGCAGGTACGGTATCTGTAGCCGTTGTGCCATCTGCCTTGGTGATGGTGACGTCATAGCCGCCGTCATCTTTCTTGGCGATCGCAGATACGACTCCAGAGACAGAAGCGTTGTAGACAGTATTGTTGCTCTTTTCGCCCGTTGGGTAAACCTGGCCGCGACCCCGGTTAGCGCCCAGATGAATCTGGTATTTGCCAAACTGAACCGCTTTGTTGGTGCCAGGGTCAGGAGAGAGCACTGGGAAAACAATCTCCTGATATTGCTCACCGGGTAGAGGCCCAACCAGCACGATGTTTTCCTGGGTTTCGCTATAGGGTTGGAACAGGTAGCTAGGGCCTACCTCTTCCTTCATTTCTTCGGGAATCCGATCTTCTGGCGCAATTTTGAAGCCTTCTGGCAGCATTAGCACTGCGCCGACATTCAAACCGCCTTTGTCACCGTTGCTCAAAACCTGTTGGGTACTGAGGTCATAGGGAATCTTGACAACCGCTTTGAACACCGTATCGGGCAGCACTGACTGAGGCACTTCGACCTCGGACGGCTTAGCGGCAAGGTGGCAGTTTGCACAAACGATGCGACCTGTCGCTTCACGCGGGGAGGCATAGTTTTGCTGTGCCCAAAAAGGATAGGCAGCAGCAGATTGGGGCGTAACCAGGTCACTGCCCAAGAAAAGAGTAACCGTAGCCAAGGCAATGCAGAGAATCAGCTTTCGGCTGCGGGTCAAAAGGGTTGACCGAAGGGTTAGTCTCATGGGTAACAGGCGTTCTTTAGACTTTACAAAAGACTTGACAAAGGATCTAGCAGGTGAGGGTCAGAGGCAGGACATTAAGCCCACCAAGGCTCTTCTTCGGTACGGAAATCGGTCTCAGTCCACTGCGTGAAGGCAACCTTGCCATCTTCGGTAGCAGCAGCATGAACCAAAGCCAGCGACAAAGGTGCAGGGCCGCGCACAACTTTGCCTTCGCTGTTGTACTGAGAACCATGACAAGGGCACATGAACTTGTTCTCGTTCGCGTTCCAAGGAACGACACAGCCCAGGTGAGTGCAAACGGCGTTAAGACCATAGCTGGCGATCGCATCCGCCCCTTCAACAGTAATGTAGGTCGGGTCGCCCTTCAGTCCCTGAGCCAAAACCCGCTCACCTGTTTTGTGCTCTGCTAAAAACTTGCTCAGCACAATGTCATTGCCCAGAGCATCTTTAGCGGTGACACCGCCGCCCGCTCCGCCGCTAGACGGGGGAATAAAATACTTAACCACAGGATAGAGCGCGCCTAGCGCTGTGCCTGTGACTGCACCAAAAGTGAGCAGGTTCATGAATTGGCGACGACCCAAATCGGGTACATCAGGATTTCCAGAGAGTTGAGTCATGGTTTGACCAGAGAATATCAGTGAGAGGGGTTGTCAGGTCGCTACAGGCGGCAATTAAGTGACGCTATGCGCCCACTTTTTTCTTAAGTCTGCTTCTTAAAGTGAGAATTGTGCAGACAGAAACATCAGGCTGTGAGGTTGAGTGAATCGCAAGTGCGATCGCCACTACCATCATTCAGCAAGAAGTTCACAGCTTTTCTACAGATATTATTGCATGGTATGCAGCCGCAATTTGTGGGCAGACCTCTGCAATATTCAAGATCAAGAGCTGTAGTTCTTCTAGCAGAGAATCCTGACAAAAGAAAATTCAGGTGCGCCATACCGCCAACCGGATGATGGCTGTATGAATTGCGGCTGTAGTATTATGGCTGTGCTTGCCGTTGTCTAGCCTGTACTCCCGTTATGCATCATTCTGATTTGCGATCGCCCCACCGCTTCTTGAGCAAAGCTCATTGGATTCGCCTGTCTGTCGCGCAACTGGCATCGGCTGGATTGTTGGCTGCGGCAATCCCAGCTTCTGCTCTCACTTCTTACGACACCAACCATTCTGACAGCACCTATCGCAGCACCAGCGCTCACTACCGCACCTGTGTTGCTCAAATTACGGGAACCGGAATTGCTGCCGCTGATGCAACTGCCGCCTGTGCCGCTGCCCTCTACCCCAGAGACTTGGCAAAATGTGTCGTCAATATTGACTCTAAAACAGCACTGACGGCGACAGATGCGATCGCCAACTGTACGAAGGTGCGTCGCCCTGTCGAACTCTCTACCTGTGTAGTAGACATCGGCGATATTGACGATCCCACAGAATCGGCTCCCCTGCTCAACATTGTCGATCACTGTCGTCGTAGCCTACTGCCGCTGAGGTTTTCAGCTTGTGTCGTGGGGTTGAGAAGTCAGGTAGATTTTGCCACAACTGCCGCCTTGTCAGACTGCATCGCTGCCACTAACCGGCCCCGCAACGTGCTGCCCAATTTCCTTCCTGGCAGCATGACGCCTACAGAGCCACCCACCATGCAGCCCATGCCTGACGCAGTGCAGCCTGTGCCTGACGCAGTGCCTTTACCTGACGCAGTGCCTCTACCTGAAGCTGCTCCCTCTAACTCAGCAGAGCCTTCTCAGTAATATCAAATCCGCACAGATATCGTTCATCAGCAAAAAACGCGTGGCGAAGAGTGCCACGCGTTTTTTAGGATCTTCTAGAAAACAACCAGAAACCTTTAGAAAGGGTGCATCTCGTCGTTAGGGGAGCAGAAATTTTGAGTAATGAGAGAGTGGCATGATGGGAGAGCCAACGGCGATCGCATCATGCCACTCTCTCGCTCTCGTAACATCTAGAGGCTTCCCCAACTGCTAGATGCGCCCCTCCAGAAATTTACTGTCTCTGTTGATTGCTCTGTTGATTGCCCTGCCAGTTAACCGACCCACTGCTGCAAGCATCGGGGTTGCGATTGCGCGACTGCTGGAAGGTGCGGCACCCTTCTCGGCTCAGTTGCCGGACAAGGCTCTCAGGAAAGCGATCGCGCAATGCCCAGGCTTTACGGAAAAAGCGGACGCTGTCTTGACGGGTTTTGCTTTGCTCATCGCCCTGAAGCTTGTCGCTCTTTAGCCGCAGGATTTGTGCCTTGAGGTAAAACAATTCTGGGTTAACGCCCCCCGGTGTGAGCTTGATGGCTTGTTCCACAGCCGTCAGCGCTTTGTCGGGCTGCTCTAAATCGCGGTAGCCGATGGCAATGCCCCGCTGTGCCAAATATTCCGGCGCAGCATTAGAGGTGAGTCGCTCGATCGCCTGGTCAGGATTGGCAAAGGGCAGGTTAACGGCCAACATCAGATCCATATAGCCCTTCATCAGATTTAACTCTGGATCTTGAGGCGCAATCTTCTCGGCCTGAGACAAATTGTCAAAAACCTGCTGGAGTTTCGCTAAGACTGTCGGTGTTGCAGCTACCGTTCCCTGTGTAGACAGCGTGTAAGCTCCTTCGAGGAAATGTCCTGCAGCGACGTAAAGATGCCCTCTCAACGCATCACTAGCCACCAGCTTTTCAGCCGTTTCGCGCGTGAGGCGGGCGCTTTCGCCCATCGTTTCCCAGTCCTGATCAACATAGGCAAGCGCGGCTAGCATGGCATGAGCAAGCGGCTCATCTGGCTCAGCCGCTCGCAGCATTTGCTCTGCCTGCTGATAGTTGCCTTGCTCAAATAGCGTCTTGAAAGCCTCTTCTGTCTTGGGTCCAATTGCACGCGCATCGCCACTGCGAAACGGATCGGCTTGAGCAGGATGGAGCCAAAGACTGAGCATGAGGCTGAGGGCGATCGCCGTCCCCATTCTGTTAATCGGGTATCTGAAGAATTTTGAAAATAAGCGGATTGTCATAGCGGTTTTTGTCGTCGTTGCAAGTCTTTGCTTAAAGTCTTTGAACTCCAATTTAGCCTTTTGTGAATTCACTGGAGTCGGAGGTCAAGAAAAATGCCCTTAATATTGTGCGATCGCCCCTGGTTTTTGCCGTGGAGTCTAGATGACATCAACGATAATTTTTACCTAAATTTTCTCAAACATTTATTCTGAGAAGCTTGGGAATCGATGGGGGAATAGCAGCACTGACGCGATCGGCTCTTACAGGGTTCCGGCGATCGCCTGGTACCGATTCTTTCACCTGCCGCAGCGACTGCACCACCCCAATCCTCACCTCGCTGTTTACGGCTATACAGATCTCAGCCACAAAAAATGAGGTGGACTCTGTCCACCCCACCACATTCGAAAATAACGATCTGCTTAGACTTTATGCATCTCGTCAAATCTGAGGTGCGAAGCCTCAATATCCCGCTCCATTTCTTCAATCACACCCGGAGCTTTCATCCGCAAATACATAAACCAGCCTGCCCCGATCGCCAGGTACGCCAGGAAGAAGTAGGGGAAAATATTATAGGGCGCGGGTGGAACAGGAAAGAGGCTATTTTCGCCAGGGATGCCAATACTGCTAATGACCGGAATCATCATAAACAGGACACCCAACGCAGAAAACAAGATATGTCTCAGCCGCAGCCGACCCTCACGCGCCAAGTAGCAGGGGGCAGCGATCGAGATCAGAATGTAGGCAACGAGAAACCCGTAGGTGGCGATCGTGCCAAAGTAGGCAAAGCTATCCAATACGGCCACACCCGACAGCAGCGTTCCCCCCGTGATAGCCAAAATCAGCAATGCCGAGAGAGTGACAGCCACATGGGGCGTTTCGTTGCGGCCATGTGCCCGACCAATCCGCCGATGCAAAACCCCATGCCGCCCCATCGTAAACAAAATCCTTGAGCAGGCATTGATACAGGCAATGGCACAGGCAAACATGCTAATAGCAGCACAAAGCGAAATCAGAATGCCAAAGAATCCAACTCCCATCGCTTCTGCCAGATCACTCAGCGGTGCAGTACTTTGGCCTAGCGTAATGGGCATGCCGCTAAAGCCCAGCACTTCAACATAGGACATCACGATAAAGAACAATCCAGACGCCACTGTGCTAAGAATCACGGCTCTGGGGATGGTGCGCAGCGGTGCTTTGGCTTCCTCTCCCAACGTTGTAGCGCTCTCGAACCCTACATAGCTCAAGACACCCAACACCAATCCGTACATAATGCCGCTGGGTTGTGCCCCTTGCAACGTGAGCTGTGCCGGGTCAATCACGGTACCTTTTTTGAAGACGACGATCGCAGCCAGTAGCAAAATCAAGCCAACCGAGACTAGCTCTAGGATCAGCATGAGAGCGGCTGAAAGCTGCACATCTTTATAGGCAAAATACCAAGCCAGACCCAGACCCGCCACCAGCAAAAACAAAGGAGCGAGGGGAATGCCCAATGGCGCGAAGATCGCTTGCACAAAGTTGATAAAGCCGCACTGCACCGCCATTGCAGTAAACAAATACGCCAAAATTAGCGACCAGCCTGTGATTACGCCTGCGGTCGCGCCCAGCCCTTTGGTAATGTAAGCGTAGAGCGATCCGGGCGAAGCCGAGCGACGCGCAAACTGATTGATATTTGTCCCTACGAAGACAAGACCAATCGTGGCAATTAGATAGGTAAACCAGGTTCCTGTTCCAGAACTGGCAAACACCAAAGCAATCGTCAGGGCAGGAGCGGCCGTAGGGGCAATATTGGCGATCGACTGTGCCAACACTTCTGAGAATGGCAAACATTCGGGTCGCAAACCCGAACGAGATAAAATAGAAACCTCTGATCTAGTTTTAGTATCCATAGAAGTTGCAAGGTAGACTGCGGTGAATCAAATGAAAGATTCCACTCAAAGCACCAAAGCACAGAGAGTGGAATCTTGCGGACACTCAGCTAAACCTAATGACACTTGTGCTTAGCCACTGATGGCGGTACATCATTAGCGGGGTTTAGATCAAAGAAATTGACAGGCTTGAGCATAAAGCCGATGTATGCGGTTGGCATTACAGGCCAATCTTCAGCGCGAGGAACATGGGTGTGCGCCATCGTGTACCACAGCACGATATCGGTGTCCTCAACGGATTCATTAGCAGCCGTCCATTGCGGCAAACCTGCCCCCCCTGAATGTTGGTTAGGATACTCTCCAGCCGGATAGCGCTCGGCTGCATCGTAGGGAGTTACCCACAGGTGTTTCGTCATGTATCCCGCCCGCTTCATCACGCTAGAATTCGGCAGGGCAAACGGCAACCCATTCTCGCCGTGAACCAGCTTGTAGCTGACGGGATAACCCATGCGGTTGGTCTTAGCAGGATTCACGACTTTCCAGTAGCGCGCCTTGAAGGGATCAATCAATCGCTGAGCTTCCTGCTCAGTTTTGAGCAATGTTGACTTAGCATAAAAGGCGTTTCCGTAGGGATTCTCTTCTGGAGGTGCAGGTTCAGTATCGACCTCGTATACCGAGTTATTCATCCCATCTACCGACATATCCAAACGCACGCTGAAGATATGTTGATGATTTTGAGCATAGAGCTGAGGTGCAATCAGCGTTCCATATTTGGGTACAACATCAGGTGCAACAGCGGTCGTGTTCATCATACCCGTCAGCTTTGCCTCGTACTGAATGGACCCATCCTGATAGAAGTACCAGAAAAAGCCATATTCGTAGTTACCGACAGTCGCAATAAACGAAACAACCAAACGCCGCGATCGCCGCACTTCAGTCTGATCGGTGCGCCAGTCCATATGTTTCCAGAGAATGCCATAGTCTTCTTCATGCAGACAAACGGCATTTTTGATGATGACAGGTTCCCCTTTGCTGTTGGACAGCGTGGCATCAAAATACTGAATGACACCCAAACAGTCGCAGCCCAGCGTCAAAGAGTTTGCCAGCATGCCCACGCCATACTCGCCCACATCAAAGGCATTTTTGCGGTAGCACTGCACCTGGGGATCGCCATAGGGCACCGTCATTTCTGCCAGCGATGCCCGATATAAAATGGGACGCACTTGGCCTTGATCTTCGTAGCCCACCGTATGGAGAACTAACCCTTCACGCGGCGTAAAGCCAATCCGCATTCTCCACTTTTGCCAACGCACTTCCTGCCCTTGCACCGTGAAACTTGGCCCTTCAGGCTGCACAATTTCTAGCGGCTTCAAATCGGTGCGGAAGTTTTTGACATGTTCCGTCGTGTAGTTACAGTCTTCCGGCGGAATGGGCACAACCCCGTGATCTTCAACGCGAAGCACCTGCATGGCGTTAAGGTCTACGATCGCCAGTACTCCCTCAACGGGGTGAGCATAAAGGTTATCGGTCGGGTGGCTGCGCACCCAGCACAAGGTTCGCACCAAACGTCGTCCTGTATCCCCTTCGGGTTCGTCACCGTAGTAACCTGCCGACCAAGGATCGATCGCCACCAGGCTCATATCTGTGATGCCACGCTTCTGGAGTGCCGCCTGAAAATCAGGATCGGCTCGAACCGCTGCTTCGCACTCAAAAAACTCATCAAGAGCGATCGCGGGCTGCACGCCTGGAATGAGCTTCCAGGAGGTGACGGCATTAGCCGTGAGGGAGACAATAGCCTCATAGGTGCCGCGACTAGCGTTATCAAGCAACACCATTTCCACTTCACGGTCAAAAGGCTGTCCCGATTCAAAGCTCAATACTGTGCCCTTGGGAGGCTCATGTAGCGAGACTGAAATAAACCGAACTTGCTCACCTAAATTCTGCTGTGTTTTAACAAGGCTAACCGCTGCCTCAATCTCGGCAGCGCTAAGGGGGTCTAGGGGATGTTTGGGTTCACTTTCTGGTTTCGACAATACAGGCTTTTCCAAACTCGCAGTCATAGTTTCTCCAGGAACTTGGCAGATAACAGAATGAGTTTACCTAAACCCGCCCACACAAAAACCGATCGCCATAACCCGCTACAGATAAGGGCGATCGCCATTCGTAATGTGAGCCGAGATAGGACAAAATTTAACGCGATGCAAAATAAAGGTACAATTCTGTACCTTTAAAGTAAATGATTTACGGTCACAAGTTCGTAGCCAGAATAACAATTGCTCAGCGGTTAGGCAACAGAGGAAACAGATTTCCCTCTCATCAGGTTAATAATCTCAGGATTGGAGATAATAAGCTGCTAGTAGTATCTTCTTCTGTAACAACCCCCTAGTCAGTTGGCGCAAAAGTAATAAGTCCTATGACCGCTGGGTATTTTTCATTTCCTGCAATTCCCAAGCGTCCGATGCTCACACCCGCAGAGGCGCTGTTAAGAGGGCTTAAACCGACCACAAATGCCTTTGAAGTGACCATTGAGCGGTTAGGCTCAGTCGTGCGCATGGGGCTATATGAGCCGGGTGCTCGATTGCCTTCAGAGAGAGAAATTGCCGAAATTATGGGTATCAGCCGCACGACTGTGCGCGAAGCGATTCGCGTGTTGTCCGAGCAAGGCATTCTCACCGTCAAGCGAGGCAGGGCGGGCGGAACGTTTGTCTCTGAAACGCTCATGCCGCCCAACGTGATGCAATTTCGCCGTCAGTTTCATGATGCAGGGCGATCGCTATCAGATATCCTCGATCATCGCCTGATTGTAGAAGCCGGAATTGCAGAGCTAGCTGCCCAACGCGCCACGATTGAACACACCGACGAGCTGCAGGATCTCATTCATGCAATGCGCCATGTCGAAGATGACTTTACGGCTTATCGCAAACTGGATACAAGATTTCATTTGGTGATTGCTCAAGCTACAAACAATAGCCAACTGCAAGCCGTAATTGCTGACATCCATGCTGACTTATCTGAGTTGGCACTTGTTGTTCCCTATAGCAAAGCAGCATTAACGTACTCTACTAGTAAGCACCAAAAAATTGTTGACGCAATTAAAGCCCGTCGTGCATGTCTGGCGCGCCAACTCATGCAAGAGCATGTAAAAGCTTCTAATAGTTTTCTCACCGGACTTCTGGGCTAAGCGCAATCGCTCTCTGGAGTGAATTGTTGCGTAGATTCGCTGCACAACAATTCACACCTTTATGCAAGGCATTGCATGCGTGAGGCTAATAGGATTACATATTTTTGTAAACTTCCGTTCATAATGCGTTTACAAAAACATCCCACCTCAGCGTATGCTCCGAAACACCGATTTGCCATCACGCAGGATACTTCTATGGATGGGTGCGCAACTCTAAAGATTCCGATAAATTTATGCAAAAGGTTGCAAATTTAGATGCCCGAACGTGGGTGTAATTAGGAGCTAACAGACTATGGCATATACAGATGAGCCTCTAGGTAGAGTCGTTGACCGAGTGGTTGTTCCCCCAGCTGATTATCACGATCGCGTGCGTTGGGGCCCCATTTTTGCAGGATTAGTTGTGGCACTCAGCACTCAGCTTGTTTTGAGTGGCATAGGAGCAGCGATCGGCCTCACCTCGATTGCCGGTTCGGGCGCACCCCGCTCAGATGCTGCTGATGTAGGTTCAGCCGTTGGCATTTGGGCAATCATTAGCCTCCTGATCTCCCTCTTTTTGGGGGGTTGGATTACAGCTAGGGCTTGTGGCCCCATGAGCCGCAGCACAGCTTTGCTGAATGGAGCTATCCTGTGGGCAACAACGTTGGCGATTAGTGCATGGTTGTTATCTAGTGGTGTCTCAGGCGCATTTGGCGTTGTAGCACAAAATGCGACGGGTATTGTTGAGCAGGCTCAGCAGAGCGGTGTTGCTGTTCCTGGAGTAGATACTCCTGTTCCTAGCCCTAGTGTCACAGCTCAGCAAACTCGTGATATTGCGGGCAATGGGGCGAAAATCGGCTGGTCCTTTGCATTAGGCTCACTGCTGGGTTTACTTGCTTCTTTGATCGGGGCTTCTACAGGTGCTCGGCATCCTCGGACAGTTACAACAGCTAGAGACGTGGAAAGTTACTCTAGGTAGGTTAGGTAGACCGCAAAGTCATCCTAATTTTTTCTAAAAGCTGGATTCCAGATGCGCTTCGCACCTCTGGAATCCAGCTTTTAGTTTTTGTGGCGCGCAGAGCGCGCCACAAAAACTAATTTGCGATCAGGCTGGCTAGAGCAGAATAAAAACTGGCTCAACCTTTTCGAGAGACAGCCGGACAATCCGTTAAGTACCAGCGCCAGGGAAGCTCTACACCCTGAGTTAAGCCAATGCGGGTGGTTTGCGTGAGAGACAGCTTGCCCTCTGTCATCTGCTGCTGAAACAAAGGATGACGATGCTCTAGCCAAAGCGGCTGACCGGGTTGCAGCGGGATTGCCGTCAAGGTGCGATCGATTTGAAATGCGCGACAGAGTTTTCCAGGGCCAGCCGCTGCACGTTGCAGTTTTTGTGGCTCCAGCCAGCTCGGAAGAGTCTCTATTTGAAGGGCACGAATGAGAACCGCACTGGGAATATTGGGCTGATCGGTCACAACGTTAAAGCAATGGTACATCCCATAAATCAGATAGACATAGGCCACGCCTGCCACGCCAAACATTACCTGATTGCGAGCCGTGGCGCGGCGATAGGCATGCATCGCTGGATCACCAGGCCCATAGGCTTCGGTTTCTACAATTAATCCGCGCAGGATCGTTCCATCAGCCATAAGCCGAACTAAGGTGCAGCCAATCAGCTCAGGAGCGACGATCGTAGAGTCGCGGCTTAGCCACTGAGCGTCAATCTCTAGGGGCGCTACATCTTTAGGACAAGCCGCATTAAGATCAAGATTAGGATTAGTCGGTGCTTGCAAGTCTTCCATGCCAAATTGAGCCTCTACGTTGCCTCTCCTTGAACCTATCCTCTAAAAGAAACTGCTTCAAGTGGGCTTCAATTGCTGCTTCACCCATCGTAGACGCGATCGCCATGTTCTGCTTCTTAGACTTCACAGGCAATATTACGGATCTACAGCTCAGATCGCAATGGTGAACATTGGGGATATCAAGGGCAATGATTTTTTGCGGTACTACAAAACCCAGACTGCAAAAAATCATTGCCAGATGTCGCCTATCAAATCCTTTCAACTCTAGCGGCTCTCAACACTTGTAGCTCTCAACACATGTGGCTATTTCTCAACCCAGACGGACACCGATCCGCCATTACAGCGAAACTCGCCCCAGCCATCCGAGTTGGTTTGAACAGGTTCCTGAATGTGCTCTGTGATATCGTAAAAGGCTGTATTGGGCTTCCCTACTTCCATCCACTTACCGCCACCCGCTCCATCACTCATGATGACAGCCATAGCGCTAGGGTGCTGCTCTGTTCCCAGTCGCGTCCAGCCAATAATATCGGGGTGATCAAAATAGTCATACTGCGGGCCATAGGCAAAGTTTTTGCGGGCAAACAGTAAGCGATCGATAATCCATTGATGAGAATTCATCCAAATTTCATACTCGTTACCATCTCTTCCCTTATCTTTATAGTGAGCACCGTAGTAGTCACAATAAAAGATGCAGGGATAGCCCTCTGCACGCAGCAGCGTAATCGCATAGGCCAGCGGCTTAAACCACGACTCCACCATAGATTCCAACGCCTGAAGCGGCTGAGTATCGTGGTTATCGACAAAAGTGACAGCAAAGAGCGGCAGATTTTTCATCAATGTGCCTTCTAAGATCGATCGCATATCAAAGCTGCCGCCCGCCTTGCTAGCCCGATAAAAGTTGTAGTGCAGCGGTACATCAAATAGGTTCAGTCTGCCCCCTGCATTGCCGATATACCAGCTCAAAGCGCCAAAGTCTTCAGTCCAATATTCACCCACACAAAACAAGTTTCGCTGGGTATGGTTTTCCAGGTGATCCAGCCAGTCATTGAAGAAGTCACCCTGAATATGTTTGACAGCATCTAGCCGAAAGCCATCGACGCCCACCGTCTCCATGATCCACTCGCCCCAATACTTCAGCTCACCCCGCACCTGTTCATTATTCATATCCAGATCGCAGCCCATCAGGTAATCATAGTTACCCGATCGCAGATCCACCTTAGTTTCAAAGTTTTTGTCCTTCATCCGGTATACGGCACGGTAACCCGGATCGTAGCTGTTGTAGTCTACAGAGTCGAAGTGCCACCAGTGCCATTTCATGCTGGAATAGGTGTCTCCCCGCCCCGGAAAGTTAAATTGCGTCCAAGACTTAATTTTTCGAGGCTCACCTAACGGGCGATTGCGATCGTTGGGATCAAAGGGAATCACCTCAAATTCTTCTTCAGCATCTCCTCCCATCTTGTGGTTAAACACAACATCGGCATAGATCTGGAGACCTGCCTGCCTTGCAGCCTGCACTGCAGCAACATATTCCGCCTTAGTGCCATATTTGGTGCGAATGCTGCCCTTTTGATCAAACTCGCCCAAGTCAAACAAATCATAAATGCCATACCCGACATCCAGCCCGCCACCGTTTGCCTTGTAGGCAGGCGGCAGCCAAAGAGCGGTAATACCCGCATCTGCCAACGCTTTAACATCCTGCTTTAATGTCTTCCAATGATTGCCGTCACTGGGGTTATACCAGTGAAACCACTGCATCAAAGTTCCGTTAAATTCAGCATCCGCTTTCTTCTCAGCCAGTTTAGCGGCATTTTCTGTCAACCATTCCCTTAAGTATGTTTTAGCATTCTCTAAAACGACGGGTTGTAGTTCTTTACCGAGTGATTTGAATCGTTGCTGTAATTGTTGAAAGGGGCTTGTCATCTTTCTAAGGGGGGAATTATTTAAACGATCACAGAAGACTATATAGCAAGGCGGTTTCTTCCCAAGGTTCGCTGTTTAACATTCCTTATCATTCAGGTTGGTTTTGAATCGAATTGGATTCAAAATCACTGAGAAGGCGATCGCCAAACTTCGTCCCAAGGTGATCCCCCCACCTCTAGCCCGCATAAATGACTTTGGGCTTGCAAAATCACGCCCTGTTTTCCCCGTAGGGTCAAGGTTAAGTCTCCTTGCATCGTATCGCGGCAGCAGAAAGCCAACCCCTCTGGCGTCGGTGCGCGTAA
Organism: Oscillatoriophycideae cyanobacterium NC_groundwater_1537_Pr4_S-0.65um_50_18; assembly: GCA_016208305.1. Lineage (GTDB taxonomy): Bacteria > Cyanobacteriota > Cyanobacteriia > Elainellales > Elainellaceae > Drouetiella. Next base: position 52,219 of record JACQYI010000056.1, read on the forward strand.
GAGCGTTCCAGGGTGGTGGGTCGTGCCCACTAGCTCAACGGTATAGTCGGCGTTTTGAGCCTGCATTTGCCAGTATCCCCAAGGATGAATCTGCCAATTCACTTTGGCATTCCAGGGCACAAATTCATAAAACTTGCCCTCGTAATGAATGCCAATCATGGCAACAGACTCCATCCAACCCAGCACTCCTCGACGACCCCCTCCCGCCGTCAGCGCTAAATCTGGCTGATCGACAAACGCATTACAGTTGAGCCAGAACCACTTCTGAGGAAAGGCTCCCCCCCAATTTTTTTCACCATAGGCAGGCGCATCGCAAAAGTCATAGCGTTGACCGTTCCATTCGATCCAGCCAGTTGCCAACCCATGCGCCATCAAAATCTGCCAGCCCGGCTCAAAAATTTGCAGTTGCGAGAGCAGTCCGGCTGTAGAGTGCTGCACGCCAGCCCGATCGCCCCACCCGTAAACAGGCTGAATTTGATATTGCCAACGTGCAGTTTGCCCCGTTCCCGGATCGGCCAGCTTGCCTTGATGCCAGGTCGCTGTGGCCTGGTAGCCCTCTGAGATAGAGCGATCGAATTCTTCTGGCTCTAAATACCTGGGCGATCGCTGACCGATGCTCTTGCGCCAATGCCCTAGCCCCAAAGCATTTTTCCAGCCCCAAAACTGCCTCACATCGGGAAAAGTACGGCAAAGATACTCGTCATTAGCTCCCAAAATTTGGGCAGCGCCACCGCTATAGGCTTGGCCGCCGATCGGGTCTTCAATGGAATACATGAAGGCAAAAGTCTGCCCATTCTTTTGTTCATAGTCGGGGAGGGTAACGCGATAGTACCAGCCTTCAAAAAAGCGGCGGCCTGAGCCTGCCCAGTGGTAGCCGCTATGGGGAGTTTGCAGGGAGGCAGCTTGCTGTAAGTCAGCCTGTAGAGAATGATTTTGGGGCGATCGGGTCATAGGTTAGCCGCCGTTTGGCAGACTCATCATAGGATGAAAGAAACTCTTTCATTATTCCTTTCTCTGAGCGAAGTCACCATGCTGCCCGCCCAACAAGCAGAAGCCCTGATCTTAGACCTGGTTCAACCTTTAGATCACCTGCGAGATGTAGAAACCCTGGATCTTCTATCGGCTCAAGGGCGAATTTTGGCAGCAGCCGTCAGCGGCGCTTTAGATTTTCCCCATTGGGATAACTCAGCAATGGATGGCTATGCGGTTCGCTATGCCGATGTTAAAACTTGCAGCGCCGAGCAGCCCGTGACGCTCGACATTATTGAAGAAATTCCGGCTGGATATCAGCCACAGCAAACAATCCAACCTGGGCAAACGGCTCGGATTCTCACCGGGTCAATGATGCCGACCGGAGCCGATACGATCGTCATTCAAGAAGAAACGCAGCGAGAGGGCGATCGCGTCACGCTATTTGCGGCTCCCAAACCCGGTGCTTTTGTGCGTCACCGCGCCGAATTTTATCAGGCAGGCAGCCCGCTCCTGCCCCCCGGCATTCGGCTCTCTGCCGCTGAGATAGCGGTGCTGGCGACCGCGCAGACAGTACAAGTCCCCGTCTATCGGCGGCCCCGCGTGGCGATTTTGTCTACCGGAAGTGAGCTGGTATCGTCAGAACAGACGCTCCAGCCCGGACAAATCGTAGATTCAAATCAATATGCTTTGGCGGCTCTAGTTGCCAGCACCGGAGCAGAGCCAATCTGTCTCGGCATCGTGCCCGATCAGCCAGAGGCTTTGAGCCGGACGATCGCCCAGGCAATTGCCACAGCCGATCTGGTGATCTCGTCCGGAGGGGTTTCAGTCGGAGACTATGACTATGTCGATCGCATTTTGGCAGAGTTGGGAGCAGAAATCCATGTGCGAGCGGTTGCCGTCAAGCCGGGGAAGCCGCTCACGGTTGCCACATTCCAAGCGTCAGGCCAAAACCCAGAACTGCGGCGATCGGTGCTTTATTTTGGGCTACCGGGCAATCCGGTTTCTGCTCTCGTCACCTTTTGGCGGTTTGTCCAGCCTGCCCTGCGTAAGCTCTCAGGTCTGTCTAGCTCCTGGCGACCCATGTTTGTCAAAGGGCGATCGCGCCAAGAATTGCGATCGGACGGCAAACGGGAAAGCTATCTCTGGGGGCAAACGCACCTTATCGATGGAGAATACGAGTTTCATTTGGCAGGCGGCTCTCATAGCTCTGGCAACCTGATCAACTTGGCGCAAACCAACAGCCTTGCCATGCTGCCAATGGGTCAAACCACCCGAAAGGCAGGAGAAGAAATTCAAATTATGTTAGTTAATTTACCGATTGTTTAAGGCTCGATCGTTCAGACTGCTACAGCTATGCTGCCTCTGGCGAACGTAGTATAGCTGTAGCCATAGCTGTTAGAGCATTTTTGTAAGCGCTCAGAGCATCTACAAAATGTCTCTGCCCTCACATTTGTAACGATTGATTTTGGAACCGATTTTTTATGTTGTTTTGGTGAATTTCTCTGTTAGCTCTTTCAACCTCAAGGGCGAGTGCGGTAGAAAAAATGCATTCCCGTGATTTTTGCAGCGACGTTGCTGAATAGTAGGGGTAACTCCGTGACGGTGTTGCCACCCGTAGCGGTGTTGCACTACCCCTCTCTACGAAGTTCATCCTTTCGCTCAACCACATCTTTTTAAGCTGTGATCAATTGTTCTATAGCTGGAAGATACTTTAAGGATAGGGCTTGTTGAGAAAGGCGATCGTTCTTTTCTTAAGCAACCTATTTGGAACAGCATCTGTCTAGAACATCATCAGTAAATCGATACGCGATCGATATGAAATCGATATAAAAAAGCCAGTATCCTGGCAAATAGTAGAAGCCGTTACATGATAAAACGCTTTGTCTTTCTATGGATAGTGGGAACCTAGATGCTGTTTAATTCTATAGAATTTCTAGTATTTCTAGTTATTGTTTATACTCTCTATCGAGTCTTGCCTTTTCGAGGGCAAAACCTGATGCTGTTGGTAGCCAGCTATATCTTTTATGCCTGGTGGGATAAACAATTTCTGTTCTTAATTCTGTTAATTACCTCTATCGATTTTTGCTCTGCTCTCATTATTGGTCGAGGTGAATTAACGGCAAAACAAAGGCAATTGCCGTCTTTAGTTTTAATCTTATCTTCATTTTTCTGCGTCACGGTTCAGTGGGAAGCTATTCGCTTCTCGCTCAATCCCATGTCAATAGCAATCGAATGGGGACGCTTGTTTCCCCAGGAAAGTATCGGTTGGTTTGTGTTTTTAGGATCGATTGCGGCTGTAACACTTGCCAACTCTTACTATCCCAAACTGATTGCTTTGCCTGAGCAAAGACGCAAGAATATCTGTCTGGGGCTGAGCATCACAGTCGATCTACTCATTCTTGCCTTCTTCAAATACTTTAATTTCTTTGCGGATAGCGCCGTCTCTTTACTGCAATCTGTAGGGTTGCCAGCTAACCCCGTAGCGCTCAATATTTTGCTGCCTGTAGGCATTTCTTTCTACACGTTCCAGACCATGAGTTACACGATCGATGTGTACCGTAGAGAGTTAGAGCCAGCCAGCCGATTTTCTGATTTTGCCCTTTCGGTTTGCTTTTTCCCTCATTTGGTTGCGGGCCCCATCGTTCGGGCAGCAGACTTGATGCCGCAGTTTGTCTTACCCCGTACTATTACGTTCGACCAGACCATTCGCGGGCTGTATTTGATTTTATTTGGCCTGTTTAAGAAAGTGGCGATCGCTGATGGTGTGGCGGGTTCTGTCAACGCAGTATATAACTCCACAGGGGCAGTTTCTTGGATAGATGTTGTGGCCGCAACGCTGTTATTTACGTTTCAAATCTACTGCGATTTCTCTGGATATACAGACATCGCTCGGGGCGTTGCTAAGCTATTTGGCGTTGAGCTAGTGGTTAATTTCAATCTGCCCTATTTCTCGAAAACGCCGAGCGAATTTTGGCAACGATGGCACATTAGTTTATCGACTTGGCTTAGAGATTATCTTTATATCTCATTGGGGGGCAATCGCAAAGGAAGCTTGAACACCTATCGTAATTTAATGGCAACGATGGTGCTAGGAGGACTTTGGCATGGAGCTGCCTGGAACTACGTTTTGTGGGGATTTTATCAGGGAGCCTTGCTCTGTATCTATCGAGTTTTAGGAATTCGTGATTCCAAAAGATCGACTCAGTCTAAAAATCAATCTTCGTTTAATTTAAAGCGATTCCTGAGTTCGGCAGGGGCTACTCTGATTTTCTTTGGGCTAACCTGTTACGGATGGCTGTTGTTTCGTGCCAATTCTCTAGATCAAATTGTTTCCTTCACGCGAATTCTATTTACAGATGTGGGCAATTTGTCGTTGAGTATGCCCAAGCCAACCCTCTCAGGGCTGTTTGGACTTACTGTTCTCATCCTTTACGAATTGACAGAATACAGCATCAACAAGGTGCATTTTTACCGCCAGTATCCTGCCTTACTGCGCGGTGCTTTCTACGCGATTCTAACTCTGCTGATCTTGATGGGGACAAGCAATGCGCCAGCCCAATTTATTTACTTCCAATTCTAAAGCCTCTCTGCTCAGTACTGTCTTTCAAACCGCTACCCGTCAAAGAATTCGAGGTTGTGCCAAAACCGCTTTGGGATTTGTCCTGACATTGGCGGCTTTAGATGTCGCAATTAATTTACTGTTTCCCTATCCCAGCGATCCGCTCAATACTTCACCCGGAGCGATGAACCTGTATTTTGACTACGGGCGATCGATCGAGGGTAAAGTCACTCGCCAACTTGGCCCTACCGACGAAACGAGTGCCCCTATTGCCAGGCCGGGCTGGCTAGATGCTCGGTTGGGCGAGGGACAGCCTGTAGAGCCGATCGGTCAAAACTTGTTGGTAGCCGTTTACGGCATGTCGTTTGCAGCAAATACGGGTAAAGCAATGGCACAGCTTGATCCCAATCTGACAATCCGCATTGTTGCTGGCCCTTCTGCACCCCCCAGCTACTCTTTTGCCGCCTACGAAGCCGATCGTGGCAAACACAAAGCCGATGTCGTGCTGTTGGGTATCTTGGCCTCTAGCCTCAAAGGGATGGGAGCCATGACCGGAATGACTTGGGGAGCGGAGGTACCTGCACCCTATACTTTCCCAAAATACAGCTTGGAGCAAGGTCGTCTAAAGGCCGTACAGCCGCAGGTCACATCTCTAGCTCAGTTCCGAACCACGATGCGCGATCGCCCCCAGCGAGATGCTTTTGTGGCACAGCTCCAGCAACATGACCAGTTTTTCAATTCCTTTGTGTTTGAACAAAACTGGCTAGATCAGTCGGCTCTGGTGCGGATGATCCGACGCGCCTTGGCCAAATCGCATCAAGACAACATTACCAGCCAAATCCATACGCCAGATGGATTTAACCCTGAATGGGAGCAGGTGCCTGTCTTGAAGAAAATAGTGCAGGAGTTCGCCACAACGGCTCAAAAAGATGGAAAACTGCCGATCATTTTGCTCTTTAACGATCGGGGCTATGATGATCACCTTTATCGACTGCTGCAACCGACTCTAGAGCAAAATCAGATTCCATTCGTCAGCACTCACGAGATTGCGCCCGCAACAGACGGAACTAATTTTGTTGGCGATGGCCACTTTACCGAGGCGATAGACCGACAGATTGCCCAAAAAGTCTTGGCGTTAATCAACGAGAAGCGCGATCGTACTTCTACCCCACCTCCAGGTCTGACGCAGGCTCCGTAGAATGCAATCTCACAAGCGAGGTTTCCAAGGTGTTGCCTTCAAGACGCAGGTATAGCCAGATTAATCCTCACCCAAAACTCGCTTCGAGAAGAACATAAGGAGAGGCTGCATTTTTGAGGAGGCAAAACCAGCGTACCTAAAATGGCTGCGTCCAAACTGTTTTGGCTGTGGCCATTCCTGAAATTTTTCTGAATGAACAGGCTAATTTTTGAGGATTTCCATTACACGACTGCCTATTAAGGCTGCTATAATCGATGATCGTTGGCTGTTTGCCGATGTGGCTCAGTGGTAGAGCACTCGATTCGTAATCGAGCGGTCGGGAGTTCAAATCTCCCCATCGGCTTCTGCAATACCCCCTTGGAACTTAAAAGTTTTGAGGGGGATGTTGCATGATGGGCAAAAGTTGCATGATGGACAAAATAAGAGAATAGCGACTGATCCCGCAACACTTTAAGAACGAATTCCAACCGTCTCAAGCGTAGCGGGTATTCGGACAAGGTGACTCCCTGATGAAGGGGTGTAAGGTTTGCTGGTTGTCCAATCCCACGGACGAGTGCGATCGCAGATAGAAACTTCCGTCTCATTTCGCTAATCATGCCGAGGTAGAGCAGCGTGAAAGCTTCATAGCCTCTTACCTTGGGGAACGACTCTTTAAAGGGTTGGCAAGACTCGTCTACCCATCGAATCGCCCCTCAAAGCAGTCTTGGGCACCGCAAGGGTTAGCGGTAGCATAGTCCATCCTACAATTCATTCCACCTACCTATTGATGAAATCTTAAAAGATTATTTAATCGTTTAAGTTGAACAAAATAGAGAACCATTTTTATTTAGTAATAGATACTAATTCGATTTTCATAAAGTGCAGCCGCTCCGGTTAGGGCAGATTGCAAGAGTAGAGCCTAGCTTTCCAGCTAAGGGAAATTTCCTCACATTCGCCTGAGTCTGATGCCCTAAGCTATGTGGATACAGCGATACGTTGGCTTTACTGTTTTGGTTTACTCTTCGAGATTAAGATTCGGTATTATGGTTCGGCTCGAAGCTCTATTGTGATTAGTCAATAAGCCGGTTGGTTACTTAACTTCACTAGTTAACCGCGTTAACCCTATGGCGCATACCATCACGAATCACTGTACGCAGTGTGGAGATTGTATTCCCCAATGCCCCAAAGATGCTATCAAGCTTGAGCAAGGGGCATTCTGGATTGATCCCATGGTGTGCAACGACTGTGAAGGCTATGCCGATGCACCTCAATGCGTGAGTGTTTGTCCGATCGAACTTCCACCAATGCCATTACAGGCAAAAAAAGGGCGTTGCAAAACGACCACCCGCATACTTCCTAGCCCTAGCCTGTTTGTGAATGGTAAAAGTAACCCGTTTGCGTCTGCGATCGCTGTGTGGGAAGCGTGTAATGTGTTGGCACAACGTCAATCACTGCCCTGGAACAGTGATCCAGATGGAAAGCTCTATTACGAGCGACAGGTAAAGGGCGGGCGGGGAAAGATCGCCTTCCGCCTCGCCAGTACCCTCGACTCAGAAGCCCAGAGTAGCCTCGACAGTGCCCCTGCACAGGCGGAGCTGGCCAACTGGGATGTACGCGCTGCCTGCTTGCACCTGATTTATGCTGCTCACGCGATGGCGCTAGATCGACCTTGGGAGCAGGAGTTTGTGATCAGCGATCGTCAAATTGAAGCCTATTTAGGGTTAGAAAAACGCAAAGACCTGAGCAAGCTTGCCAAGTTAACCTTAATCAAAGAGTTGGTTCAACAGCCCTGTAGACTCCTACTTGACATCCACTGGTTTCAACAGGGACGAGTGAAAGGCTTTTCACTGGAGCATAGCCGCCTCTGGCATTTGCTCAACATTCAGCACCACTTTCAAGACGACGATTTGGGCTGCAAGCACCTCACGGGGCTGACGTTTCAGGTCAAAGCCGGAGCTTGGTCGAAATACTTCCTCAACCGACAGGGAGCACGAGACAGTACTGCTTTCTACCAGTACAGCAGTTTGCCTCAATCACTTCTAGGGATTGTAACCAGTTTGTGGCAGCAGCATGAAGGGGCTTGTCGTATGCTGCTATGGCTCTTGTTTAAAACTAAAATGAGTGGCGAACAGCGCCTCACCATACCGACACTCATGCGGATCGCATATGGTGAAGCCAAAGTTGCTCAAGCCATTACACAACGAGAGCAGCGTAAACGCTTGCTGCGATCGTTTGAGAGTGATCTGGAGGTACTTAATCACTATGGGCTAAAACCGCTTTTCGATCCCATCACCTACCCCTCTGACATTCAACCTTTTTGGGCAAAATTAGCAGATCTACCCGATGATGCTGAAGCCGCACTAGAATTTTGGACAAATGATGGCAGCAACCCCAGTTGCCTTACTGCTGCTGCTCCGCGCGATAAATGGAAGCGGTTAATGCAAGCGCGGCTGTTGTGTTTTGAGTTGCCCAAAGGCTGGGAAGCCCAATCGACTCAAGCCTCGAAAAAGAAAGTACGCAACGCTCAACGTCAATCCCTGAAACACCAACGAACTAATAAGTTAGCGGCTGCGCGATCGCCCCTTTCAGCTCAACAGATCGTTGCTGCCAGAAAAAAGCTGCAAATCAGCCAGCGAGACCTAGCAACCCATGTAGGCAAAAGTCAAAGCTGGGTCCGTGATATTGAAAACGGTCGTCTGCAAGTTGGCTTCAAAGATCAACAGCTTTTATTGAAAGTATTAGGCATAAATTTATAAAAGGGAGTATGAAACAATCAGCAGCACCCATCCTCCCGTTATCCCACCCTCTCGTTATCCCATCCCATCCTCCCGTTATCCCCCCACATCCCTTCCTCCCGTTATCTCACCCTCCCGTCACCTCCCCCTCCCTCTTGATCCAACAACGCTTCCAGCGCAGAAAACAACACCTGCGCCTGTGTCCAGCGCTGAGTATCTTCCCATAGCTTCGCCTTCAGGAGTCGTCGATGTAGCGTTGTCACGAGAGCTTTAGGCGTTTGAAGCTCTGGGTCTAGTTTGATTAATTTGATACAAGCTCGAATCTGATTGAGGGAAAGATTCTCTTCAATGGCTTGCTTGAGCAGTGATTGACGCTGGGTTTCATCTTTAACACGGGAGATCGCCAAAGCCTTGGTATAGGCAATTCTGCCGCTGCGAATGGCATCCAGAATCTCTCTGGGCAAGTTGAGTAACGGCAATCGATTGCATGTGAATGAGAGCCAACTCATCAGCCCCAGTTCTTCAAAAACAGCCTGAATTTCTTGCTCTTGCTCCAATCTGGCATTAGGAATAACATTATTCTTGTCGCCACTGTCCCGCTCAAGCGTATTTTTCATTTGATAGAGTAAGGTTGGCAGTGCCTGTACTGTCAGATTTAACCTGAAGGCCAGCAATTGCAAGATTCCTTCTGTTTCTTCAATGGGATTTAGATCTTCTCGTTGAAGATTTTCAATTAAAGCTAATTGCAGCGCCTCATTATCATTCAGTTGTCGAATCACAACAGGTACTTCAGGTAAACCGAGCTGTAGAGCTGCTCGATAGCGACGTTCTCCTGCTACCAATTCATAGTGGTTTGTCTTTAATGGGCGCACCAGCAAAGGCTCTAAAATGCCATGCTGTGCGATCGATCGCACCAGTTGCTCTAGCTTGTCTGGATCAAAGTAATGCCGTGGTTGCTCACGAGTTGTGATCGACCTAGGTGAAACCCATTCAGCAACATTTGCCGTTTCCCGACTCGTCATTTCTCGAATATGGGATTTCACCAATACTGCCTCCAGCAAGCCAAAGTAAGCCTGAATCCTAAACGTAACTTCTCTGCTTATACCAGATCGCTGAACGTCAGCAAGTGCAGTTCATTTCCAACAAATTGTGAAATCCATTAGTGTTGTACTCAGCCGCTCAAATCTTCATAGGTCTTAAAATTAGGGAAGCATTAGGAGCAGGGTCTAAGCATTTTTTGGTCAGATAATGAGTATTTATGGGGCAGGGTTCTAGCATTTTTAGTCAGATTTTCAACTTAAGTTGAGTAAAAAGATCTATCACCTCGACATCTCAAGGAACTCAACTTTTTTTGAATAGTAGTCGTCAGCAATTATTTTTCCAGACGCTTAAATTCACAGTCTGGTAGTCCGGAAAAAGAACCAATCAGTTCAGAATTTCGGAGAGGTGCAATATGAGATTCAATATTTTTGGAATGATTGCAAGCTGTATCTAGCCGATATTGCACTCATACGGCTCAAGGCTTGATGTGATTCAGGTTGCGCTTATAGGTGAGATCTTTTTAATCGATGATCTCAATATTTATGCTCATCAGCAACGATATTGCTAGCAATGACATTTCTAACGAGAAAGAATAGGTGTATCAATAATTTGAACATAGGCAATCATCGATACATTCAACTTTATGCACCCACAGAAAATTAGATTTCAAGACAGCTAATTTCTGTTCTTAAGGGAAACATTAAGAAACTATTTAATGGCTCCTAATGAACAAAATAAAAAGTATTTATCAATTAAAAATGATAATAGATAATCTTGAGAGCTTTGACTGAGATAATCTTTTAATAGCTGTAATTAAACTTGAATTTTTTGATGGTATAGCAATCCTATTTGCTTAAAAAGAAGCATTAGGGTAAGCGTCAAGACTTGAGTTTTAAGTTCACAATTCACTTTCAAGTAATTACAAGACTATGGCTTATACCCTGACGAGCTTTTGCACTCAGTGTAATGACTGTTTTCCGATGTGTCCTACGGGTGCTATCAAGCAGGACGGTGAAAAACTCTGGATCGATCCGACGCTGTGTAATAACTGTGAGGGTTTTTATGAACAGCCGTTATGTGCATCAATTTGTTTAAACAACGTACCTGTGCCATTGCAGGCCAAGAAAGGGCGCTGTAAAGTTGATGCTAAAGTCACCACCAATCCTAGGCTCTTTTCCAACGGCAAGACCCACACCTTTGCATCTGCGATCGTAATTTGGGAAGCGTGCAATGTGTTAGCCCAACAGCAATCTTTGCCCTGGCAGACGGATGAGTCTGGCAACTTTTGCCATCGGCGGCAAGTGAGCGGCGGCAGGGGCAAGGTGACGCTTTACGTTACAGATACTTGCACTTCAGATTTACCTGTGGCTTTGTCAGAAGAAGCCGCTCAATTAGCGATCGCCTCCTGGGATATTCGGTCAGCGTGTCTGCATCTCATGTACGCAGCTTATGCAACTTCCCTAGATCGCCCTTGGGAACAGTCCTTCACGGTCAGCGATCAAGAAATTTCTGACTATTTGGGATTAGGCAAGCGTAAAGACCTAAGTAAACTGGCAAAATTAACCTTGATCAAAGACTTAGTCGAACAGCCCTGCAAACTGCTAGTAGCGGCTGACTGGTGCCCAAAGGGTAGATTCAGCCAGATCACACTCCCCCAAAGTCATTTGTGGCACCTCATCAAAACTCAGCATCACTTTCAAGAAGATGATTTAGGGTGTAAACACCTGACTGGGCTGACGTTTACCGTCCGGGCAGGACAGTGGGCGCAGTTCTTCCTCAATCGACGGGGTGCTAAAGAACGAACGATGTTTTACCAGTATGGTACTTTGCCAAAATCGCTCTTGACGAATGTGATGAGTCTTTGGCAACAGCATGAGGGAGTGGCTCGGATCATGCTATGGCTCCTATTTAAAACACGCATGGGTGCTGAACAACGGATTACGGTACTGAAGCTGATGCAGATTGCTTATGGGGAAAAAAGAGTACTCAAAGCTGCCTCTCATCGGGAAGAGCGTAGACGCTTGATGCGATCGTTTGAAAGTGATCTTGAAGTACTCAATCGCTACCAGCTTCAGCCTGTTTTTGATCCATTGACCTATCCAGTTGAAATTCAACCTCTATGGGTGAAACTAGCGGATTTACCAGACGATGCTGAGGCTGCTTTGGAGTTTTGGACGAGCGATGGCAGTAGTGATCATCGCTTGACGGATGCCGCTCCTCGCAACAAGTGGCAACGGCTGATGAATGCCCGTTTGCTGAGATTTGAACTGCCAGACGATTGGATGCAGCAGCCCGTCAAGTTAGCCAAGAAACCATCCAAAGTCCACAAGCAACATCAACCTAAATCTTCACTTTCAGGTCAGCAAGTTGCCGCTGCTAGAAAAAGCCTTCAACTGAGCCAGAGAGTGCTGGCAGACAGGCTCGGCAAGAGCCAGAGCTGGATTCGTGATATTGAAAACGGCAGGCTGCAACTGAATGAAAGAGACCAGGCTGTGTTATCTGAGTTGCTTTCTTAAGTACAGCAAAAATGGCTCTTCTGAAGACTGGATGAGGATAGTCTGCTGAGATATGGTTTCTCCTTTGGGACTGCGTTGCTGTTTTCAAAGAAGTTTGTTACATTCCGCTGCAACGCGGTTGGTCTGCATTAGCTGGGCTGCGGAGCGATCGATTCCCATGCCATAACGCCATTCGCCATTGAGATATAGCCAAGTTGGCACCTGACGCACAAAATTACGATCGCCCTCAAAACTGACTGTGCCTTGCTTCAGAGCCAGGGGCAAAGGAGTCAATCCCATCCACACATGATTAAACGCGCTGAGATCGGCTGATATTAAAACATCTACCTTAAAGCCTGGGTCTTTTTGACACACATCAACTGCACTATCTTCGATCACCAACCACCAACTGCGCTGGGTTTTGTGGCCTCTAGTTAGCCCTCGAAAATCAAGCTGAAGCACAATTTTTTGAGCAGGTATCGCTTCAAGATTAATCCGTCGCCTCATGCCCCACATTAACAAGGCATCATCTAAGTCTTCTGAGGCAATTTGTTCACTTCCCCATTGTTGTGCCCAAACCCCCATCGCTTCAACGATCGGTCGCAGTGCTTCTCCGGCGGGTGTCAGCAAATACTCATGTCCTCTCCCCGTTTCCTTCTCATAGCTGATGACAAGCCCCGCCTTCTCAAGCTCTTTGAGTCGTTGAACCAGGAGGGCACGAGACATTAACGGCACACCTCGGCTGATGTCGTTAAAGTGGCGATTGCCATACAGCATCTCTCGCAGCACTAGCAGAGACCAGCGATCACCAAACGCTTCAGCAGCCTTTGCCACCGGGCAGAATTGTCCATATCCCTTTCTCATCGCACATCCAGGAGAGTTGCAGGTTCAGATATTAAACTTGTAGCACCGTATCTGACGAATCAGAATCAAAGCATCACAAGATTTAAAGGAGACAGTGTAATGTCAGAACTACAAACTGCATCAATCATGCAGCAGGAAGGCATAGATTGGTTATCTCTGGCCGAATCTCTAGGAAGCCAATTCGCTGCCAGAGAAACCGAGGCGGATGAGAGCGATCTGTTCGTCGCAGATAACATTGCCAGATTGAAAGCGGCTGGACTGACATCAGCAGGGGTGCCGATCGAACTTGGGGGGGGCGGAGCCAGCTATCGGGATCTCTGCGCCGTACTCCAGATTTTAGGACGCCATTCCAGTTCAACGGGACTAGCGTTTGCAATGCATACCCATCAGGTGATGGTTCCGACTTGGCGCTGGCATCATCAAAAGGCTCCAGTCGATGGATTACTCAAGCGGGTGGCCGCAGAGCAACTGATCTTGCTTAGCAGTGGCGGCTCGGATTGGTTGCAGAGTGCTGGCACCGCTATCAAAGTGGAAGATGGATTTTTGATCACTGCGCGCAAAGCGTTTGCTAGTGGTGCGCCGCTTGCGGATTTACTCATGACCAGCGCTGTTTACGAAGATCCAGAAAAAGGGTCTACCGTATTGCATTTTGCGGTGCCTATGACGGCTCAAGGGGTTGCGATCGAACCCACTTGGCAAGCAATGGGGATGCGGGGAACGGGTTCGCATGATGTGGTGCTATCTGATGTTTTTGTACCCGATACTGCTATTGCGCTGCGACGAGAACAGGGAAAGTGGCATTTTATCTTCCATCTGATCTCGATGGTGGCGATTCCATTGATTTACTCGGTTTACGTGGGGGTGGCAGAAGCAGCCCGCGATCGCGCCATTCAACTGGCAAAGCATCACAGGGATGAGCATCTTTGCTATCAGGTGGGAGGTTTGGATAATGAGCTAATGGCGGCAAAGTTGGCGCTTCAGCACATGATTTCGACTGCTGTAGCCAGTCAACCTAGTTTTGAAACCACGAACCAAGTGATGACAGGACGTGTACTCGTTGCCAAAGCGGTACTCAACGTTGCTGACTTGGCGATGGAAATTGCGGGAGGAAGCGCGTTCTACCGCAAACAGGGTTTAGAAAAATTATTTCGTGATGTGCAGGGAGTCCGCTACCACCCTTTACGGGAAGAGGCTCAGCGCAAGTTATCCGGTCAATTAGCGCTTGAGTGGAATGTATCTTCTTTGTAGGGCAAAGTCATGATTCTTGCTCAAAATCACTTGACTTAAAAGAAGGGTTCTTATGAGTAAAATTTCTCGTACTCGTCATGATCACCGATCTAAAACCACGTTACGGTGTCACTTTCCAAGACTCTAAGCGCACGATGGCTTCGTGTCACGCGCACAGACCAAATTCCCCCCTCGCTGTTGATGCACTTGAAATGCAACAAGGGATGAAATGGGGTTTCTGCCCACAGTCGGTATGCTTTTCGCGCCCCTGCCTTCACAGAACTGCTTACTTCTCTATATCTCAACCAAAAAGAGGGTAGCGTTGCAGACTTCATAATTGCTCACAGTCTAGCGGCACCGATCGCCCCGCCGCAATTTCCTGCTTCGCTTTCCGGGCTGCCGCGACTAAATTAGCCTGTGTCCGTTGAAATGAAGCATCCTAACGCTTTTCATCTTCTAAATCTGCAATGTAGTCTCGGATGTGTTCTACGACTTTGTCCTGCAACTTATCGGGCAAGGATTCGACCATCTTCGCAATTGTGGCGATCGCAGCAGAAGACATAAATCTCTCATAAAGAATGGATTGCCACCTCTATTTTAGAGCTTGGATTCACTGAAAATGCTGATTCTCTACTACTCTGGCTCACAGCCTACTAAAATCCTTGAACGAAGCAGTAGAACGGTCGTGTTCAGCGGCGGCAAGTAGCCTTTGCATCACAACCGAGATTTTTATACCGTCCGCTGCAACACGGTTTGTGGGTAGACGACCACTAGAGATTGAGCGCAAGAGCTTGCTCAGTGTGCTCCAATTCCGACTCAAATGCTGGATATGACTCTCTGCTTGAGAGAATGACAATCTTAGGATTTGAGCTTACACCGTTTTTTAGCTCTACAAATTCGCCTAAACCTCTAACACCACCTTCAATGATTCTTCTATTGGCAGCGTAATCTTCCCTATCAATATCCAACTTTATAGGGCGAATAATGCCAAGAGGCCTTTTAGAATCGACAGCGGCTTTGATTGTAAATTTCGACCCTCCATCTAGAGAACTTTGAATGAGTATTGTTCCTTTACCGATCCCGGCTTGAATACGGCAAGATTTGACCACTGAAAAAGTATCCTGCTTCTTTAAGGGAGGCATTTCAGACAAAACAAGCCCTTCACAATGAAGAATATTGTCGATATTAGCAACCGATTGTTTAGGCAATGAGCGAAAGGCAGCGGTAGATAACCCACTACCAACTACACCAATCACCTTGGCAAAGCAAAATTCTTCATGCTCTAAGATTGAGTGCGTATCTATGCCGTCAGCCAAGCCATTGCAAATAGCCCATCCTTTTGCTGCAAAATACTTTCCAACTCTCTCAGCTATTATCTTCCCATTTTCGTTGGGTTTCCTTGTACCAATAATTGTCACAGCATCTGCCTTAAGCAAAGATAGATTCCCAACAAAAAATAGTACAGGAGGTGGATCTTTAATTTCGAGTAATTTCTGAGGATATTCCTTATCGAGAATAGATATAAATCCAATTTGATGAAGTTCACACTGAGCTAAAACATCTTCAGCTTTTGAAATAGCTTCTTTGATTTCCGAAGCGGAATACTTCTTATTTGTCAAAGCCAGTAAATTCTCAATACTTTTTTCAACAATTGAGCAACACCAAAGGTGATTCTGTTTTACAAAATTGAGATTTTTCTTAATGAAACCAGCACCTATTCCCTTAAGTTGAGAAAGGGCAAGTACCACGAAGCCTTCTTCAGAAGCGTATTTCATCCTATATTCTCCGTATACCCGCATCCGTCGCCTCGATATTGAGGTGGAACACAAGAATAGAACTTGGAACCATCACTACGTTTAATTTTTATTTGTAATTGTTTTGTCAATCCGTTGGCTAGGCATCTTGGGCATAGTTTACTACTATTGACAGGGGAAACGAGATGAAATAGCGCGACAAATAAGACATTTTGCGCTCCTCTTGCCTGCAACTGTTCAGTTAAAGCATCTGCGGTAGCTCCAGTAGTGTACTGATCATCTAGTATGATGACACTTTTGCCCCTGACATCTACTTCAGGTTGAAGGTTTAGGTTACTGCCCACAAACTTCCGTCGCTCTGCTGCTGTGGGCTGTTTACGGGTAGATGAGATGACTTCATCGCTCCACTCGAATATATTGAGACAGGCTAAATGAGGTGTTGTTTGCCGGATTTGTTTGGAAATTAGGTTGAATAGCTCGCCCATTTTATTCGGAGGTTGGGTTGTGCCTTTATCTGGAACGTAAGTGAACACTTCCCAAGAGTAAGCTTGGTTACTGAGAATTCGATCAACATAGGCTATGACAGAATCTCGCACAGCATGAAGCAATTGTTCGCTTCTGTCTGCTCGATTAAACTCAAAATACTTGTCTGTGGCATTGTACTGATCACATTCCCCTGGTGCTTGACGAGCCAAAGTTCTATGAACCGACCATTTACCTTCTTCTCGTATATCAGGATGAGGTTTTCTTGCAATGCAGCTGTTAATACCTCGAAGTCCAGCTTCCAAGCACAACAATTTCTGTAATGGATTCCTAAGAATCTCCAAAATCTCTGAATAGTTTTTAGCAAAATAAGTAGGGCCGCTTTTGATGTTCTTTATGTAATCACCAATACCATCTCTAATTTCTAGAGTTTGTGCCTCATAAAATTCAGTCAATATAGTTGGAACCCGTAACCCCCTCCCAAGCTCAACATCCAACCAAGAATCACCAAGCACGTAGCAAATGCTCTTCAAGGGTTCAATGCCCAATTCTTGTAAAAAATTGAGAGCCTTCAATGTATTCGGCTTATCTGCAAGTGATAAAGCAGGCGTACTTCCAAAGAAATTCCTTACAATCGGGTTTACATATTTGGGGTGTGAATCAGATAGGATTACACATTCAAAGCCTAAACCTTCAGCCTCCGCTAAAAAGTTTGCAGCTCCCTCAAATACCTGAATCCGAGATAGGTTAGTGTTTACCTGCCCATCTTTCATGGGTTTAAGAGTAATATCTGCCGTATCTATTAAAGTTCCATCCAAATCAATAAGCAGGTACTTCTTATTCATTAAGGGATTGTCTATCACTGGATTAACTCACGTCAAACTAAGACAGCACCATCTTATCTTTATCAAACACAATGTCCCAAGCCGAGAAATTACGGAACGTCTTACGAGATAGACGGTGTGGGTCTAACTTCTTTCTAGAGAGAAATTTTACACATATCTACCCCAAATTAGGTAGATAGCCAGATGGTTTCTGCATATCATCCCAAATCCAGCAGATCGCAAGAATCTTCTGTACAGTATGCCGATTTAACGAGATAGGCAGAATCTTTCTGACTACTTTCAGGATGCTTTCTTAGAGAGAACGGAAAACCCCTCGATCGCCCCATCTACCCGATCGCCCCTCTCAAACATCAAAGAATCCTGACCAATGCTGTAACAAATTTCTCAGTACGCTTGCATTGATGCCCGCTTTTATTTTATGCTTTCCCGAACTGGTGAGACGCCAGTAAATAGGCTTAAGGTATGGGCGCGGATGCGGGGGGCGACCAAACACCCCCACAACCGCTAACCTGCTCTCTGGATACGCAGAGGCGCGGGCTGAGTTGATTTTAGATCATCGAATGCTTCGCTAATGCAAATAAGTGGTTGGGTGAACCACGCCTTAAGCTTTTCTTCTCTACAAAAACCCATTAGCGAGGTAATAGATCATGACGACAGAGTTTAACGAACTGCTGCCCACTTCTCTTGGCGATCGCCCGCAGTTCTGGATCATCGGCACGCGCGATCAGGTAATGCATTTAATCAACGAATGCTACGTCAAGGGATTGACGGACGATCGCGCCAAGTTCACGCCCATCATTCCTCTACCCTTTGCCAACGGCAAATACATGACGGTACTGGTGCGGTAGGCAAAGCAGGAAGCCTAACTTCCCACAGCCGTAGACGGTGTGGATAGAGGCGTTTTGGGTGGCGCACAAACTGCGTCACCCAAAGCAAAGTAGCTATTTTTTCAGCGCTACAGACTCATCACGCCCGTAAACACCTGTTGGGCATCCCCCGTCATCGAGATACGCTGATCAGCCTCTGACCATTCAATTTCGAGGCAGCCACCCGGCAGCTCAACCGTGGCACGGCGATCGCACCTGCCCGTCAGCACCCCCGCCACCAGCGAAGCGCAGGCTCCTGTGCCGCAAGCTAGCGTAATTCCGGCTCCCCGCTCCCACACGCGCATCTTGAGATAATCGGGGCGCACCACCTGAATAAACTCAGCATTAATGCGCTGCGGAAAAGCCGAATGATGCTCAAACTGAGGGCCGATCGCCTCTAGCGGAATTTCTGCCACATCTTCCACAAAGGTAATGCAGTGCGGATTGCCCATGCTGACGCAGGTGACATCCCAGATCTTTCCAGCGGCCTGAAGCGGCAGATTGATCACCTTTTCATTCGGCGCAGCCAGCGTCGTTGGGATCTCGGCAGCTAGCAAACGCGGCGAACCCATATCGACCCTGACTTTGCCCCCCGCCTCTAGCTTGGGCACAATCATCCCCGCCAGCGTCTGAATGCGGTAAGCCTTTTCGGTATCGCTTTCTCCTTCTAGAGCAGCGACAAACCGAGCCATGCAGCGAATGCCGTTGCCGCACATTTCTGGCTCTGAGCCATCCGAGTTAAAGATCCGCATCGTGTAATCGCTAGCGGTCTGTCCTGAGTCAGCCTGCCCCGGCAACGCAAAGATCACGCCATCTGCGCCAATGCCAAAGTGCCGATCGCACCAGATCACCGCCTGTTCGGGCGTCAGGCAAGGCTGCGAAGACTGCCGATTGTCGATCAAAATAAAGTCGTTGCCCAAGCCATGATATTTGACAAATGCGATCGCCATGAATAACTCCGTTGCGCGGGCTGAAAATAGGAATTTTAGATCCTTTTTTGGGCTTTATAAAAGAGGACAGGTGTCATACTCAAAACAGAGCGACTAAGATTTTCCCGCACAGGATCACCCTCATGACGACTGAACTCGAAACTGGACTGCCCAGCATCCGCCAAATCCAGACCCTGATCCGAGAAGAGCAGGAAGTTGAGCTAAAGCTAACCACCAACGATTTGCTGACGGGCAAGATCCGCTGGCAAGATCCGACCTGCCTCTGCATCTTTGATCATTACGATCAACCTACGATCGTGTGGAAACAGGCGATCGTCTTCCTCAAACCCAAAGCCTAAACGCCCTAATCCTCTTGGGTGACGGCCTCCAATATTGGCTCCTCTAGAGTCTCCAACATCGGCTCCTCTAGAGCCGCTAAAGGGATTTGCAGCAGCGATTGCGGCTCACTTGAGGCAGGCGCGATCCAGTAGCTGGCTTGCTCGATCGAGTGGAAGCTGCCGCACAGCAGCAGGCGATCGCCCGCCTGCAAGTCGCTCTGGCCGTTGGGAAACCGAATGAATTTGCCCTCGCGCCGAATCGCCTGAATCAACACCCCAAACTGGCGACGGATATGCAGCTCTGACAAAACCTTGCCCACGACCACGCTCGTTTCAGGCACCAGCAGCCACTGACAGGAGGCATTTTCGCTCGGAATGGCCGTCCCGCCTTTGGCCAACTCGCTAAAGGCGACCAGCTCATCTGGTTCGCCCACCACCAGCAGGCGATCGTTCTCTTCTAGCATCACCTGCGTATCGGGATAGTCGATTTCTTCACCCGCCGATCGCTGAATCGCCATCAGGCTCACGCCCGTCAAGCGGCGCAGGTCAGTTTCTTCGATCGTCATCCCCACCAAAGGCGACTCCTCAGGCAGCGTTAGCCACTTGCTGTTCATATCTTGTGCGGCCACCTTCAGATCGCGCGAAACCTGGTAGGCCGGACGTTCGGGCTGCAAGTCGGCATAGTGAGAGCTGCGAATCTGCTGAATTTCTCGCTGGATAATCGGCAAGGGCACGCCAATTCCGGTGAGCAGATGGGCAGACAGCTCTAGGCTGGCCTCAATTTCGGGCTGCACCACCTCTTTTGCCCCTAGCTGATACAGCAGCTCAATGTCTTTATCCTGCGTGGCGCGCACAATCACATCTAGTTCCGGAGCCACTTCCAGCGATCGCTTCAGCGACAGGCGCGTGTTCATGGCATCGGGTAGGGCGATCGCCATGCCCTTGGCCTGTCCCACATTGGCCGACTTCAGCACATGCAGGCTGGCCGCATTGCCATAAACATAGGGAATATCGGCATCGCGCAACTGCTGAATCGCCTGTTCCGACTGGTCAATCACCACGACAGGTTGGCTGTGTGCCTGAAGCATTTTCACAATATTTTGCCCCACGCGCCCATAGCCACACACCACCACATGATCCTGGTCGGGCAGACTTTCGGGCACTTCTAGCGGCAGATCGCTGCCCTCCAAAATGGCTCTCATCCAGGGTACGGTGTCGGCCCAGTTCAGCAGCATAGGCACCAGCCGCAGCAAAAAGGGCGTAATCATTAGCGTTACGGCAGTCGTGCCCAAGATCAGCAGGTAAATGCGCCGAGAAACCAGCCCTAATACCTGTCCTTTACTGGCCAATACAAAGGAAAACTCTCCGATCTGCGCCAGCCCTAGCCCCACAATCAGCGAAGTTTTGAGCGGGTACCCAAAGGCGCGCACCAGCGGCGTTACCAGTAGAAACTTGCCCAGCAGCACTAGCCCAACCAGCCCCAAAATCAGCTCTAGGTTGTTCCAGATGAAAGTGGGATCGATTAACATGCCGATCGCCGCAAAAAAGAGGCTGGCAAAAATATCCCGAATCGGCTCTACATAAGTCAGCGTCTGGTCGGCATATTCCACTTCCGAGATCATTAACCCGGCAATAAAGGCTCCCATCTCGATCGACAAGCCCATATATTCCGTTAGCAGCGCAATCCCCAAACACAGCGCCACGGTGCCCAGCAAAAACAGCTCTCGGCTCTCAGTCCGAGCCAGCAGTCGCAAAAAGGGCGGAATCACCCAGATGCCCACCACAACAGCACCTCCGGCGAGAAGACTGGTCTTGAGCAAGGCAATCCCGATCGCCACGCCAATTTCTTCTGAGGGACGGTTGAGGGCAGGCAGCACCGCCAACATTAACCCCAGCGCCAGATCCTGCACCACCAAAATGCCCAGCATCACCCGCCCGTGCGCTGTCTCGGTTTCGTTGCGCTCCATCAGGCATTTCAACACAACGGCTGTGGAAGAGAGCGATAGAATTGCGCCTAGAAACACGCCCTGCGTGGGCGAAGTCACCCAGCCGACCCCCACCGAAATTAGCGTCGTAATCAAAATCGTCGAGAGGATTTGCAGCGTGCCGCCCCCCAAGCTGATGCCCTGAACCTTCTTTAGCTCCGAGAATGAAAATTCTACCCCCAGCGCAAACAGCAGAAACGCTGCCCCAAACTGCGCCAGAGTTTCCACCTGAATGAGTTCTTTAACTAAACCCAGTCCGGCTGGCCCTACGATCGCCCCACCGACCAAATACCCCAAGATCACAGGCTGCCGCAGCAAGGCTGCCAATAATCCTCCTCCAGCCGCTGCCGCCAACACCACGACCAGATCCACAATCAGGCGAAAGTCTTCTTGCACGGATTTTCAACTCTAACGATAAGAAATCTAAAGGCTTTATGATTTCCAGGATACCGAGTTTTGGGGATTTGCTGGGGACTGCTTGCAGGATTTCTTGCTATCTGGCAGGGCGGCTTTGGCCTCAGCCTCACTGACAAGAAATTTTAGTCTAGGTGTCCTATTAACTTGGTAGCTGGCTTCGCACAAAGCGGTTGCACTTGCAGCCGAGAGCGATCGCTTTCTCTGAAAGCTCATCAAGCAATTGCTTGTGGCACGGTGATGAGACTCGTCCCTTCTGCCCAGTCCCAGCAGCGTAATTTTGACGGTAAGTAGAGGTAATCCGCACAACCGTCATGTCTCTGAAGCGATCGGAGAACTCCGGGTGAATAAGGATAAATTTGTAACACTGGATTCCTTATGCCGTCGATCGCTATCTAAAGTCTCGCTGGGCAGCAACGATCGCTAGAAGCCGTTATGAAGCAAACATAAAGATCTTATTAAGTGATTGTAAAAAAAGACGAATCCCCGTATATTCGCTGACGAGTCTTAATTTAATGGGTGCAAGTTTCGATCGCTTTGCGTTAGACGATTACTCTATTAACTATTATTGCTGCTCTATGAATATTACTTAATTTCAATAACGCCAAGCTCAGGGTTGACTCTAACCTTGCAGAGCAATTGTCTTAGAAAAATTGCGAACAACTGATAAGTAATTTTTCTCACCCTCAGAAACTCAGCCAGGGGAATGATGCTCTTGTCCTCTGTGCTTCTGTGCTTCCGGGTGCATCCCGCTGCTGTGTAGGCGGTTGTCTCAACCTGCATCAGTTTTGCGCGGTCTTGCGATTCTTCCGGTTATCCGTCCGTTGTCGAACTTTATGTGGAACACTGCTTTATGGGTCTTGTCTATTCGTCGGTTTCTCCGGTTCTCGAAAACTCAATCAACCCCACGATTGAAACTTCATTCGCCACTATATTCTTTTCTGACCCGCGCTATACCGGCCCCAGCGAAGCGGTAAGCCCGGTCGTGCAGGGCGGGCTGCTGACATTAACATCGGTACAGCGGTCAATCATAGCGCAAGCGATCGGCTTTACCGACGGCGATGCGGGGTGGGCTTTTGGTGCTCAATTATCCGTGTCTTCCCCTCTCGATTATGAATCGCTTTTCGATAGTGAGGCGCAAGCGTCATTCATTAGCTTTTCTGTTTCCGGGTCTAATTCCTTTTTCCCAGGCAACGACGTTATCACCATCGATTTAAGGCTTCCTGTTGTTGATGAGAACGAAATTCCGATTTTTTCCGCAATTAGTGGCGTAGATATTGCTGAAAATCTGTCAGATGTGGTGATCGCTCAGGATTTTCTCAAAGACCCTGACATTTACACGGCTGGCTTTCGTAATAATTCATTCACCTTTTCCGATAGCCGATTTTCGCTGGTTCCCGGCTCCTCCCCTGGTGCCTACGACCTTAAACTACTCTCTCCGTTAGACTTTGAATCACCAGGCGATCGCAATATCACCCTGACGATAACGTCAACGGACGGAGGGTCTTCCGTAAGTAAAGACGTCACGATTAATGTGATTGACGTTGACGACAACGTTGCACCTGTTGCCAACCCAGACAGCAAATCCACCAACCAAAACACGCCCCTAAGCTTTAGCGGTGCCGATTTACTTGCCAATGATACCGATGCCAACAGCGATGTCCTCAGCATTACCGGGGTCAGCAATGCCAGTGGCGGTAGCGTTAGCTTTGACAATGGGACAGGGACAGTGTCATTCACCCCCAATGCAGACTTCACGGGTGCTGCCAGCTTTGACTACAACATCAGCGATGGACAGGAGAGCGCAACGGCAACCGTAACGGTCAACGTGACTCCGGTTGCAGGCATCAATCGCCCCGGCACCAACGGCAGAGACACCATCCTGGGCGGTTTGGGTAGAGACACCCTCAGCGGCGGCAATGGGGATGACTTAATCAATGGGGGAGCAGGGAGCGACATCCTCAACGGCGGCAACGGCAACGACACCCTGATTGGCGGAACTGGCAACGACACGGTGACGGGCGGCAATGGCAGCGATGTCTTTGTGATTGCAGTGGGCGCTGGGACTGATACGTTTACCGATTTCAGAGTTGGAACCGATGTCATCGGCTTATCCGGTGGGTTGAGTTTTAGCCAACTTTCGCGCAGCGGCAACACGATCTCGGTGGGTAACGAAGTGCTGGCAACCTTGACGGGCATCAATACCGCAACCCTGACGCAAAGCAGCTTTATTGGGGTTTAGTATTGGCTTAGCAGGCGCGATCGCCCTTCTCCAAGTCTTTTCTATCGTGATTCTCAAAAGGGGAGACAACGCTGACAGGGAAGAGCGTAGTGAAGAGCGATCGCCTTAACTGTTGCATTAGAACCTTAGACTTAAAGGAAAGTACGTGAGGGCAATCCGATGCAAATTACCCTCAACCTGCCTGACAGCTTCCAAACCGCAACCTTTAACCAGAGCGGCTGGCTCCGAGAGATTGCCATTGCCCTGTTTCAGCAAGAACGGTTTCTCTCAGCCGCACCAGTGAAATTGCCGGGATAGAAATCATGGACTTTTAAAAGCTGCTGGCAAAAGCTGCTGGCAGATCGCGACATTTGTGTTGATTACGATGTGGCAGACCTTAAGCAGGATGTTCAGCATCTGCGCGATCGCGGCTAGCTATGTTCGCGTTAATGCTCACTAAAGTATTGTAGGCAAGCCCACTGGTGCGCCTTATACCCCATAAACCACTGCCCTCACTATGCGCTTGCAGCACTTGACCAATTTGCTCAGCACTGACATGGCGACGACAGTAGAGGCTATCAAACGCCTCACAAAAGGTCTGATGGCAAGCAGGACAGAGCTACCGTTGATGATCATTGGGCATCTTGCCATGCTTATTGGCTCAATGGGATGCTTGGCTTTTTCCTGTGGCAATGACCCCTGCGTTTCTACACTGCGATCGTGGTGCTGCAATTCGCGTGGACAAACGTTGTCGTTACATAGACAAACGGCTTTGATAGATTCAGAGATAAATTAAAGCTTGTGAATCAGGCTTGCTTTCCTCCGACACTCAAGACATCCTGCACTCAAGACACCCTGCATTTTAAGGATCATCCAATGGGAAATCAATTGACCACTCTATCGGCAGCGCTGCGGCTTTGGCTCCAGAAGCTTTGGAAACCGAGGCTATGGGTGAGCGGATTTCTAGCGCTGGCAGCATTGGTGACGGTGCTCAACAGCGCTGCCGTCAGCGGCACCGCATCCCTGCAAGCCACCCCCACCAATCCTCAGCTCGGCGACACCGTAACGCTGCTGATTCAAACCGATGGGTCAAGCGAAACCAGCCCAACGGTCGTGATGAATCAAAAGACTTACCCCTCCTTTGCGATCGCTCCCAACCGCTATCGGGCGCTGCTGCCCACCACCCCACTCGACCCACCCGGACGGCTCAACATCCAGGTGAATGGAGTCGGAGATCCCCAGGCGTTGGTGTTGCAGCTCCGCGATCGCGATTTTCCGACTCAGAGCATCTGGCTCAGTGGCGGCGGCTCAGATGGCACAGACTATGAATTCGATAAAGTCGATGCCTTTAAGGCATTAGTGACTCCCGAAAAACTCTGGAATGGCAAGTTTCAGCGTCCCAGTGAGGGAGAAATCACAACGGTTTACGGCGTGCGCCGCTACTACAATGGCGAGTTTGCCCAAGATTACTACCACCGGGGTGTCGATTATGGTGCGGGTATAGGTTCCCCGATCGTGGCTCCGGCTGCGGGCAAAGTGGCGCTCATCGGACGTGAAGCGGATGGTTTTCAGCTACATGGCAACACGATCGGCGTAGATCATGGGCAGGGCGTTGTCAGTATTTTTCTGCACCTCAGCCGCATTGATGTCAAAGAGGGAGATATCGTTTCGCCAGGACAGCAGCTAGGAGCAGTCGGGGCAACGGGAGGCGTGACGGGGCCTCATCTCCACTGGGGGCTGTATGTGAATGGACAATCGATCGATCCAGTGCCTTGGCGATATGACGGTTTTGAGTAGCGCTTGCCCCGTGAATATCTAATCAGGTGCGCAGCCTCTAAAAAAACCGCTGAAAAGCGGCATACAATCTCCCCCCAAAGCTTATCTGTAGCGAACTTTGGGGGAATTCATGGCGAACTAAGAGGTGCTGTATTTGCGGGTAGGGACTTGACAACAGTTTCATATTCAATTTCGGCAACGTGATCTTTTTCCAATCCAGGGCACACTAAGGCAAGAATTGACTGACCTGAACCCGTGCGCGGTGCGTCACATACTTGTCTTACCGAATCCACGTTTGCCGAATCCACGATGCTGTGGAGCATAGAAAAACCTTATGAGTATCGAGAAAATTGTTGAACAAGCCTTACAGGATGGCTATCTAACACCTGCCATGGAAGCAGAAGTAGGACGCATCTGCGATACTGCTTCCGAACTGTCCATTGAAGAGTACATGGCGCTCGATCGCCTGATGGGTTCGCTGCTCACGGGTGAAGTCGTTGCTGTGCCTCGCAAACAGTTTATTAACGTCATGGAAGAACTGGTGCTGACGGAAGCGATCGCCCGCGTTGCCGAAATAGAGGCGACTAGCGACTGTACTTTAGATCTAGGCGATATTGCCGCTTATGCACTCAATCGCCTGCCGCCCCTTTATGCCACCACCGAAGAAGGAGCAGAATACCAACGCGGTCGCGCTAAAGAAGAAATGCAGGTGCTGATCGCCCAACAGGTGAATGAAGCGATCGCCCGTAGCCTCGATCGTCCAGAGTTCTACCCAGAACGACAGGCCATTAGTAAGGCGCTAGGCGATGAAATGCAAAATCAACTGAGTTCGTTGCTGAAGAGCTACGCTCACAAGTTTGAAGTTGCACCACAACGTTAGAAGGGCTGGATTTGTTGATGTTTCGGCAGTTTTGCATTGGGAAGCTGCCGAAACATCAGCAGTCCGTTGATATCAGGGGTTGGATATGGGGAACACAAAGTTCTCTCTATTCAGCCTTTTTTGTTGGGGCGATTGCCCGATAGCGCCACGCGCTCAGTTGAGAGTTTTGGATGAGAGTTTTAGATGAGGGTGGAACCCCAATTTGTAAAAGGTTTATTTTCTCTACAAGCTTCGCGGCGGGCGGCTTTTAGAGAAAATATGGTTCTAGCCTAATTGCGTGAAGCCACAACAACTTTTGCGCCAGCAATCCCCAGTTGAGGCAAAAGAGCTATGGTTTAAACATCGCCACCTCCGGTTTTTGATTTTGGAAGCCTAGTTTGACCCATGAATATCTTGACCAATCTACTGTCTCGCCCTGATCCAGCTCCCCGAATTCGTAAGCGCAGCCGTGGGATCGAGCTAAAAACTGCGGCAGAGATTGAAATCATGCGGGAGGCAGGCAAGATTGTCGCCACAGTCTTAAAAGAGATTTCGCTGCTCGTTGAGCCAGGTATGACCACCGCCGATCTCGATGCCCATGCCGAAAAGCGCATTCGCGAAATGGGCGCAACGCCTAGCTTCAAGGGCTATCACGGTTTTCCGGCTTCCATCTGCGCCAGCATCAACGATGAAGTGGTGCATGGCATTCCCAACGCCAAGAAAAAAATCCTGAAGGGCGATGTCCTGAAGGTGGATACGGGCGCATATTTTGAAGGATTTCATGGCGATTCCTGTATCACAATCGCCGTAGGTACTGTGACCCCAGCCGCAGCCAAGCTCATCCAGGTGGCAGAAGAAACCCTCTATAAAGGCATTGAGCAGGTGAAAGCGGGCAAATCTCTCATGGACATTGCCGGAGCAGTGCAAGACCATGCCGAAGCGGGCGGCTTCAAGATTGTGGAGGACTACACCGGGCATGGCGTAGGGCGCAATCTGCATGAAGAGCCTTCTGTGTTTAACTTCCGCACGCACCAAATGCCCAACGTTAAGCTCAAGGCAGGCATGACTTTGGCGATCGAGCCGATTCTCAATGCAGGCTCAAAAATTACCCGCACCTTGAGCGACCAATGGACGGTGGTCACAGTCGATCGCGCCCTCTCAGCTCAGTTTGAACATACCGTGCTGGTGACAGAGACAGGCTATGAGATTCTGACCGATCGAACCAAGGTCTAGGCGTTGGGATTGCACAAAAGCAGCTTGAAGCGCTTGTTGGATGAAAGTGCGGCGAATCTGCATTCTCTCTAACAAGCGCTGGGTTTTAATTTTGTCAGGCGCGTTAGTTCCCAATCCACTGCTGGGAATTGACAATCTGATCAATCTGATTCTCTAGATCTGAGAGCGATCGCGGTGCATTGTTGAGTTCTGGATTGTCGATAGAGCCATAGCGCCAAACCCGCTTGCTTTGTCCATTCAATTGAATAGAAGTCCAGGCTCCCGGTAGATCAGTTACCTCTACGGTGTACTGGTCTTTTAGCGCGAAAAAATTTGCAGTCTCGAAGGCCGCCACGAGCCGCTGAACCTGTTCTGGGCTGATCTGCGCCGTTCGCCTGCCTTGAGCAGCCACAAAAGCTCTGCCTTCGTAAATCACTTTGCCATCGCCATACACGGTCAACTCGTAAACGGGGCAGGGGCCAAAGCAGGCGGTTCTTTCTAGCGTAATGACCGTTTCGTTGGCTGCAGCAGCAGGTTCTTCGGCTTCCACCTCGGCTTTGACCTCAGGCTTAACGTCGGCGGCTGGGCGATCGGTTGTTGGGCGATCGGCTGGACGACCAGCGGGAGTAGCAACTGCCAGCATAGGGCTGCCGATAGCCAGGGCAAGACAAAAAACGCTCATGAAAATAGGCTTCATCGTTCAACATTCCTCAAACCTGCCTTCAGTATCTTCGCGGTTTCTGGGGCTAGGCGATCGGTTGCCAAAACTGTAACGTAGCTGCTAAACGTAGCTGGCGCAGATTTTCAACACAATGGGGCGCAGCTTCTAGGGATGAATTTTCGTGAGGGGAGTGCAGTGTGCCTCTCTGGCAAAAAACTTATCTCTCGATTTCAGCCATACCAAAATGGACAATCAAGCATAAAGTCGCTTCTGCCAGAAGTGTAAGCGTTTTCTCAAGGTGTATGATGAGAGAGCTTATTTTTCAAAGGTTTGTTACAGGAGACTGTTCGATGCTGACCCTTAAGATCGTCGTTTATATTGTTGTCGCATTTTTCTTGGGGCTGTTTATCTTCGGATTTCTATCAAACGATCCGGCTCGTAACCCCAACCGTCGGGATCTTGAATAAAGTCTCTTTACTCTGAGTCTCTCAGGCTGTTTACATTGTCTTGACTGCCTGTAAGTGCCTGTCTGATCCTGAGCCAATGTTGAGGACGGCTAAAGGTCTGAATTTGGGCTGTCCGTCTGTCTATTTCGATTAGAGTATGCCCTATTCGGTTCCACCGCTTCCACCTCCAGTCGTCAATCTGCTGTCGCCTGAGAATGGTTCTTCCCCTGTTGACGCAACCCTCCACTCATTTATCCGCGCTGAGAGTAATGCTGAACCAGAGTTCAGCATTACTTCGCGCAACCCTCCTGCCCTAATTCCAGAAGCGAATCTGGCTCCAGAAGGCGCTTCTGAGGCAGCGGCTTTGGGTCAGCCTTTGCAGGTGAATTTGGCGATCGCTACCCAACAGGATTCTCCTGCCACGCAGTATGGTGTCTCGGCTCTACCTGAGATTCCATTGAGTGCTGCCCGTAGCGCCCAGGCTGATAGCGCCCCAGCTGATAGCACCCAGAATAATAAAGCCCAGGCTGATAGCACCCAGAATAATATTCACCAGAATAATATTCAGTGGAACGCTAGTGTCAGACTGCCTGAAGTTAGCGCTTTGGCGCGCAGAGCGATCGCAACATCCGCAGCCGCCAATGTCCGACGAAGCACTACGGGAGCAAACCCTATGGGAGCAAGCCCTATGGGAGCAAGCCCTATGGGATTAAATGTGTCCTCAGCCTCGCGTCCGGTTCCCCGATCGCTCCAGTTGGCTCAGCTTCTTGCGGCTGGGCGCGATCCAGCTCCACTCATACAGGCTGAACCGACACGAACCGCTCAGGCTGAGCCAGCTCCCGCAACCCCTACCACACCCGCACAGTCTTTACCCTTCCCACCCACCAGCGTCCCTACTGCGCCCCCATCGCCAGTCCCCCAAACCCCTGCCGTCCCCCCTGCGGTTGAAGAAGGAGAGGGCGGGCAAATTCTCACTATTCCCACCCAGCCTGAGCCGCAACCTGCGGCAGAGCCAGGTCTGTCTCAGCCTGCATCGCCCAGTTCGCCTCAGGCCGCTCCTGGTTCGCCTGAGGGTGAACCCCCTGTGGTGCCGCCTGAAGTCATTGAGTTAAACGCCGATCGCCAGGAATATGACCAAGATCAGCAGGTGTTTAGGGCTGAGGGCAATGCCGTAATGCGCTTTCGGCAGGCGATTCTATCAGCCGATCGCATCCAGGTTAACCTGCCCAACCGGATTGCCGTGGCAGAAGGCAATGTCGTTCTCACGCGCGGCCAGCAAGTTCTAAAAGGCGAACGCTTTGAGTACAATTTTGTCCAAGGCGACGGCACCGTATTTGCGGCATCAGGCGAACTAAATGTGCCTGCAGCAGAGACTGACTTCGCGGCAGGCCCCCCCAGCCCTGATGTGATTGTTCCAGGACAGTCGGTAGGCGATCGAGTAAATGCCTCACAGCCCCTTCAGGTCACAGGCAGTCCGGGTGGCATTAACTTTGGGGCAGCGGGAGGCAATCGGCCTAACAGCACAGGTTTATCAGGCGAAATTAACCGTCTGCGCTACGAAGCCGAGCGGGTAGACTTTACCCCTGAAGGCGGCGTAGCCACCAACGTCCGGCTGACCAATGATCCTTTCTCGCCTCCAGAGTTAGAAATTCGCACGCCCCAACTGACCTTTAGCCGCCTGACTCAGACCACCAGCGAGCTGCGGGCCCGTAACCCTCGCGTCGTGTTCGATCGCGGACTCTCGCTGCCTCTGCTTCGCAATCGCGTTGTGTTTGGCAGACAGCGGAGCAGCTCAGGACTGGTGCAGTTTGGATTTGACCAAGATGAGCGGGGCGGTTTCTTTCTTGAGCGACCGTTTGAGATTGTGACAACTCCTGAGGTGCAGTTCACCGTCACGCCGCAGTTTTTGCTACAACGCGCCTACGACAACGGCGATTTTCTGGGTAGCTCGGCCTATGGCTTGCGATCGCTCTTTGCAGCTAGCCTCAGCCCTACAACTACTTTCTCGGCTGAAGCTTCGCTGACTAGCCTTGACCTGGGAGAGCTAGATGACAACCTGCGCGCCAATGTTGGGATTGAGCAGCGCATTTGGGGGCATCGCTTCTCGGTAGGGTACACCTTCCGCGATCGACTGTTTAACGGCTCCTTGGGCTTTCGCAATGTCCAGAGTAACTTGGGAATTGCGGTCAACTCGCCTCAAATTACCCTGGGCAATAGTGGCGTTATCCTCAGCTATGAGGCAGGCATACAGCTCCTCAATGCCGAGACTGATGGCGACAATCCACTGCTGCCGCCACAGCCCCGATCCAATAACCGGATCAATCTCACCCGCTATCAGGCCGAGGCTACTCTAAGCCGCACTTTTTATCTCTGGATTGGCACCCCCTTGCCGCTGACCCCAACAGAAGGCTTACGCTTTACGCCCAATCCTGTCGTGCCCTATGTGGCGATAGATACCTCCCTACGGGGAACAGTCAACCTCTATAGCAACGGCGACACGCAGAACAACCTCAAGGGAACGATCGGGCTTTCTGCCCAATTTGGACATTTCTCGCGCGATGCGTTTGACTACACGGCCTTACGCGTTGCCTACTCGCAAACGGTACTGGATGGCGAATCGCCTTTCTTGTTCGATCGCGTGGCCGATGAACAGGTGCTAACCTTGGGCATTACGCAGCAAATTATTGGGCCAGTACGGTTTGGCGTCCAAACTTCCCTCAGTTTGGATCGGGAACGCACGATTGATACGGTCTACACGCTGGAGTACAGTCGGCGCACCTATGCCATTGCCCTCAGCTTTAGCCCCATTCGCAATGCGGCAGGTTTGACTCTGCGTATCAGCGACTTTAACTGGTTTGGCGATCCAGGACGGTTCTCAGGTATTGGAGCCACACCCGTTTCGGGGGGCGTTGAGCCACCAAACAACTAAATATCCCAGAGCGATCGAGAGATCTCAGCCAAGGTGCAAGGTGAACCAATCGTCTGCCCATTGTCAGGTAAGGTCAATTCGCGGCAGTACCGCAATTCATCACACCTGAGAAAAGATCGAGACTTGCATGTATATTTTCAGCAGTAAACTTGAGCAGAACTCTGGTCAACTTGTCCAAGCAGCGGCAAACCAACCCAAAGGAACACCCGGTGGGCCGGGTTTGGGTGATTCCCTATATCCCAACTTTGGCAATGGCGGCTACGATGCCAAACGCTACATCGTCAGTCTAAATGTCACAGATCCGACAACGAGTGCTTTGAGTGGGGTGACAACCGTTCAAGCGCGAGCCACCCAAAACCTCAGCAAGTTTAATCTAGACTTTATTGGGTTTGCGATCGATAGCATCACGGTCAATGGTAAGGCAGCCACCTTCAGCCGTGACGGGCAAGAGTTGACGATCACCCCTGCAACTCCACTGCGTAAAGACACAGACTTCACCGTCAAGGTGTCCTATAACGGAGCGCCGACGCAGATTACTTCCGTTGCCCTGCCCGTTCTGACGGGCTGGGTCAATTTTGGTACCGGAAACTTTGTGCTCAGTGAGCCAGACGGCGCAGCCAACTACTATCCTGTCAACGATCATCCCTTAGATAAAGCGTCCTATACTTTTCGGGTTACTGTCCCCAAACCCTATGAGGTTGCCGCCAACGGCGTACTCGCTCGGACGATCGACAATGGCACCTCAACCACCTCGGTGTTCAACGCCCGCGACCCGTTGGCAAGCTACTTGACCACAGTCAACATCAGCGAATTTGACTTGCAGACGGGGCAACAGGCAAAGGGCATTCCCATTCGCAACTACTTTGGCGCAGGTATTGATCCCGCCTTGCTCCAGCCGTTCGATCGCCAGCCTGAAATGCTCCGATTCTTCAGCGACATTTATGGCCCCTATCCGTTTGATATTTACGGCTCGGTCGTCATGAATACCGAGACTGGCTCGGCGCTAGAGACGCAAACCCTGTCAATTTTTGGCACCGATCAGCTCGGTCGAACGCGGCTCGGCAGTTCCACTGAGGAGGTGATTGCCCATGAACTAACGCACCAGTGGTTTGGCAACAGCGTTGCTCTGTCTGACTGGAGCGATATTTGGCTGAATGAAGGCTTTGCCACCTATTCTCAAGGGCTATGGGTGGAATATTCGCAGGGCGGAGCCGTCTTCGATCAATGGGTGCAAAATGAGTACGATTTCGTGCAGGAAAATCTGGCGGATCTGGTGCCACCTGGCAAGCCAAAAGCCGATGACCTGTTTAACTCAGGGGTCTATGACTGGGCAGCCGTGGGGCTACATGCGCTGCGGCTGAGAATTGGCGACAGCGACTTTTTTCAAACGCTGCAAACCTATGCCGATCGCTACGAAAATGGCAACATCAAGCGGAACGATTTCCGCCGCGTCGCAGAAGCCGTCAGCGGTGAAAAACTTGCCGGATTTTTCCAGCGTTGGTTTTACAGCAGCACGCTGCCTGCGTTACCCAACCGCAAGCCCACAGCAGACACGGTGGTAGGCGAATCGGGCGTGAACCTGTCGAACTACGATCGCTCCACAAAAGCCAAGGTGACGCTGACCGAGCGAACCGGACGCAACGAGGGAGGCTTTTATGCGGTCGATAACCCCTATGGTGTGGTGGTCGATCCGCTGACGGGGGCACGCCTGAATCCGGGTGAAAAGGGCTATGCCAAGGCCGCACTGGCACAGCGTGTAGAGACGCTCGATCGCGAGGGGGAAACGCTAACGCTGCGTGGCGGCTCCTATTACGTTCCTTACCTAACGATCAATGGCAAGCCAAGCCAGTTCGCCTCACCCTTTACCCAACTGGGCGATGTCCAACTTGCGGCGGGAGCCTACGAATTCTCGGAGCGATCGAGCGGAAGCCCCAGCTTCGATGATTTGGTGTTGCAGGTCAGCCTTTTACCCAGCCGCTAGGCGCTGATTTTTCCTAAAAGCCTCGCTCCGCGAGGCTTTTAGGAAACGCTGAATTTAAGCGCGGAGCGCTAGCCAAGATCGCCAGCAACCTCAACCTTTTCCAGAAAGGCGGCGCATTCGACATGGGAGGTTTGCGGAAAGAAGTCTGCCGGACGCACTCGGGTGACGCGATAGTGCTGACCCAATAGCTTTAGATCTCGCGCCAGCGTCGCCGGATTGCAGCTCACATAGACAATGCGATCGGGCAGAATCTGCAACAAAGTTTCAATCACGCTGGCATCGCAGCCTTTGCGCGGCGGATCGAGCAGCACAATATCGGGGTGAACTTCAAGCTGCGGCAGCAGCGACTCGACCCGGCCTACCTGAAACGTCACATTGGTAATGCCATTCAGGGCTGCGTTGGCTTGCGCCTGCTCAACAGCCTCTGGCTGCACCTCTAGGGCGATCGCCTCTTTTACAAACTTGGCCAGCGGCAGCGTCAGGGTGCCAATGCCGCAGTAGGCATCTACCAGCACTTCGTGACCCTGAAGATTTAGTTCAGCCGCGATCGCTTGCAGCAAAGCCTCGGCCTGTTCGGTATTGACCTGAAAAAACGTATTCGGCTGAATTTGAAATTTCAGTCCGGCAAATTCTTCGGTCAAGTAGGGCTGTCCTAGCACGCACTGGGTTTCTGCCCCAAAAATAGCGTTGGTGCGATCGGGGTTGAGATTGAGACAAATGCCCACCAACCCAGGATAGGTGTCCATCCAGGTCTGCGCCTGTTCCTCTAGCCCAATCAGATTGCCTTCTTTGGTCACTAGGGTCAGCAGCATTTCGCCTGTGCGTCGGCCAATGCGCAAGCTCAAATGGCGCAACTTGCCCCGATGCTTGTCTTCGTCATAGATGCCCCAGCCGCGTTCTTGAATGTCTAGCTTAATTTGCGCTAGAAGAGGATTAAACCGCTCATCCTGGATAGGACATTGGTTGAGGTTAATTAACTGATGGCTGCCCTTCTGGTAATAGCCAGCCTGCACCTGCCCCGTGGCCGATCGCATCAGGGGATAGGTCGCCTTATTGCGATAGCTTAATGGCGCAGAGACGGCCAGCACCGGATCAATGGGAATGTCGGTAAAGCCACCAATGCGCTCTAGGTCTTGCACAATCAAGTTGCGCTTTGCCTGAAGCTGGTAGTCATAGGCCACATGCTGCCACTGACAGCCACCGCATTTGTCGGCCACAATGCAGCCCGGACGCACGCGATCGGCTGAGGCTTCCAGGATGTCTTGCAGCTTGCCATAGGCATACTGAGGCTTGACTCGCATCAGACGCACCCGCACGCGATCGCCCGGTACGGTGTCTGGCACAAACACGACTCTGCCCTGCCAGCGACCCACGCCCTCGCCACTATTGCTGAGATCGGCGATCGCGACTTCTAGTAACTGACCCTGCTGCCACTCAGATTGCTTTTCCGGCTGTGATATTTCGGTTTCCATACCCTCAATCCTACTCCCCCTGCTCGATTGCTGACTGTCAGGTTAGGATCGCGAATTGAATAAAGCCCCAGGTTTTCCCAGAAAGTAGGCATAATCTTCTCCTTTCCAGAAAAATCTTTAGGTTGATTTACTCCTGCTCCGCAGAATGCCATGACTGAAAATCCCCAAGATTCTCCCAAAATATTGAGAATTTGTCCTGCAAACTGATAAGTTAATCAGGGTTGCATGTGGGAATACACTTCCTGTCTTGAAAAACCGAGTAGATTTTTAGGAAGTCCTGTAAATTAACCAGTAGATTAACCAGTAGATATTAGTAGCCGTGTTCGTGACGGAATATATATGCGCATAGTAGCTCTTGTTCCCGGCGGGATTGGCGACCAGGTTCTCTTCTTTCCCACCCTGGATGATTTGAGAAAAACCTATCCAGATGCCGAAATTGATGTGGTAGTAGAGCCGAAGGCAAAAGCGGCCTATCGGGTCTGTAAGTCCGTGGATGATGTGCTGCTGTTTGACTATAGCGATCGCAACAGTCCGGCTGATTGGGCAAATCTTTTGGGCGTGATGCGCGATCGCTACTATACGGTGGCAATCTACTCCGGGCAAGGCTGGGGCGTAGAGCTGCTAATGTGGCTGACGGGAATTCCCACCAGAGTTGGCTTTTCCAGCAGTGCTGGCAAGCGATTCTTAACCGATGTGGTGGCCGACAAGGCGGAGCAGTATCCGGCTCACCGCTATCATGATTTGCTGCAAGGGATTAATGTGGCCACGCCAGCCCCCGACCTGACCATCGGCATTCCCAAAGGCGACCTAGACTGGGCTGAGGGCGAGCAGAAGCGGCTTGGCATTAAGGGCAGCGGCTATGTTTTGCTGCATGATGGGGCATACGAAGCCTACCCGATCGATCGCTGGAAAGCCATTGTCCAGAGCTTTCGGCAACAGCAGCCCAACCTGCCGATAGTCATTGCTGCGTCGAGTCAAAATCCTGCACTAACGACGGCGCTAACTGCAGACTATCCCGAACTGAAGGTGACGGCTCCGGGTGACTTTGGCAAGTTAGCCGCCATGATTGCCGGAGCCAATCTGATGCTCTGCACCGAAAGTGCGCCCATGCACCTGGCTGTCGCCCTTCAGGTTTACACCTTGGCGCTGCTCAATTCTGCCAGCGCAGCCAGTCTGATGCCCCAAACCGACAAGTTTGCAGCCATTCCGTCTGCAACAGGCAAATTGGCCGATATCCCACCTGAGCAGGTTCTGGCGAAGGTCTGGGGCGGTTGAAGTAAACTGAGAGGGTGTGTTTAACCTGCGCTCTATTTTTTGTAAGCTGATTTTTGTAGGCTTGTTTGTACCCAACCTTGACGAGCCTGCGAAAGATAGAGAGTCAGAGAAACGACATCTGTCCCTTACTCGGTCATTACCATGATTGCCTGGAAACTGGATCGGCGCGATCTGAGGGCGTTTTCGATCTTGGCGGTTTTCTTTGGGGTTCTGATTGCGCTGGCAGGTTCCAAAGTTTTTAGTCATGCTGCCAAGAACGATCGCATTAATCGCCTGCTCGATAGCCGCTCTTGCTCAAAGTGCGATCTCGATGACACCCAACTCGCAAATGCCAACCTGGAAGGCGCAACGCTGGAAAATACCAGCCTGCGACGTGCTAACCTGACGCAGAGCAACTTGCGAGGGGCAAAGCTGACGGCTGCTATTCTCAGCGAAGCAGATTTGACTAAAGCCAACCTCAGCAACGCCTCGCTAGAAGAGGCTATCCTCAATGGAGCCATTCTTAAAGATGCCGTTTTGAGTGAGGCCATCCTCAACGGAGCCTATCTGGGAGACAGCACGCTGCAAAATGCCAATCTCAGCAACGCTGACCTGAGCGACGCCAATTTGGCGCGGGTTAATTTGAGCAATGCCAACCTGCGGGATGCCGACTTGAGCAATGCCGACCTGAGCCAGGCCGATCTCCGCACTGCCGAATTGCCCAGGGCAGATTTGGGTGGCGCTGTCTTGCAAAAA
The DNA here is from genome assembly GCA_016208305.1 of Oscillatoriophycideae cyanobacterium NC_groundwater_1537_Pr4_S-0.65um_50_18. Lineage (GTDB taxonomy): Bacteria > Cyanobacteriota > Cyanobacteriia > Elainellales > Elainellaceae > Drouetiella. Next base: position 89,470 of record JACQYI010000056.1, read on the forward strand.
GCCAAGCTCAGTAGCGCCAATCTAGCCAGAGCCAATCTATCTAGGGTTGATTTGACGCGAGCCAATCTGTCGCAGTCTCATCTGCGGGCGGCAAACCTGGGCAGCGCTAACCTCACGCGTGCCAATCTGCGCGGGGCAGACCTGACGGAAACCTATGTAGGCGAAGCAGACTTGAGCAATGCCGACTTACGAAATGCCAATTTGAGTAACGCAAATTTTTCTAAAACCAACCTGACCGGAGTGGATCTGCGGGGGGCTAACCTGACAGGTGCGAACTTGCGCCGCGCCAATCTCAGCGGTGCCAACGCGGCAGGGGTCGATTTCAAAACCAGCCGCTTCTGCAAAACAGTTATGCCAGACGAGTCAATCAACAATCAGGACTGCTCCTGATTTCTGGGAGGAATTTTGTTAGAGAGGGGCGCGGAACACTCCTCTCCAACAAAAATTCATCCCCCTATTCAGCAATGCCAAAAATAATCCGGTTTTAGCGCCGCATGAAGCGCTATAAGGGTAGGTAGACAAATGGGTGGCAGCCGTAGGCCATGAGCGATCGCACTATGAGTAGACATTGCAATTTGAGGTTGGGGTGGCTGAGCCAGGGACTAGCTTTGGCTGTGGCCTGGGGGGCGATCGGGGTACCCGTCAGCTTAGCCCAGTCGCTACCAACGCTTGAGGTGCAAAACTCAACGCAGCCTGATCTGCAAACGGCTGAGGGGCAGATGGCTATGGGAGTGCAATATATTCAGCAGGGACAGCTAGAACCTGCGATCGCAGCCTTCCGTCAAGCCACAGCGCTCAATCCCACCTTTGCCCCTGCCCACTACAATTTGGGGCTGGCGCTCCGCCAACAGGGCAGCCTCCAGGCAGCGGCCAACTCGTTTTACCAAGCGCTGCAAGCCGATCCGGGCTTTGCTTTGGCCTATGCCAGCTTAGGAGCCGCTTTGCTAGAAGGCGGCAATCTTAGCCAGGCAGCGGAATATCTCCAGCGATCGGTCTTGCTTGATCCCAATTTGGGGCTAGGGCACTATAACCTGGGTCTGGTCTACAAAGAGCAGGGGAAAATTGATCAGGCGATCGTCGAGTTTAAGAAGGCTGTTTTGCTAAGCACCAACGCAGCCGAGCCTTCCTACCATTTGGGCTTGCTCTATCTGCAACAGGGAAAGCTGAATCCGGCAACTGAGGCTTTACAGCAGGCTGTGACGCTCAATCCCGCCTATCCTGAAGCCCACTATAGCCTGGGCACGATTTGGTATCAGCAGGGCAGTCTCGATCGCGCCTTAGAGGCTTTCCGGCGATCGGCTGAGGCTAACCCCAACTATCCCAATGCCTACTACGGCGCAGGGCTGGTGTTTATGCAGCAGGGCAACGCTGGCGAGGCGCAGCGGGTCTTGCAGTACGCCAGAGATCTGTTTGAGCTGCAAGGCAATCCTCAGTGGGTCGAGCGATCGACTCAGCTTTTGCAGCAGGCTCAGAGCCGATAGAGGTTTGGGCGTTGCTATTCTTTCAAGACTTTGGTTGGATTTAAGCACGTAGCGCCATAACAGATGCGGCAAGATAGAGGAAGATCTTTTGTTTGACCTGAACTTCAGGCTGGTTTCTATGGTTTGGTGGCAGCAAGTTTGGCAGGGTGTTTTGGCGTTAAGTCTGGCGATCGCGCTCTGGGTATCGCCTGCTTGGGCAGACTGGACAGTGCCCATGTCCTATAGCAATGCCGATCTGCGCGGTCAAGATTTTTCTGGGCAAGAGTTGCAGGGTTCAGAGTTTTCTAATGCCAATTTAGAACTCACCAACTTTTCCCAGGCGGATGTGCGGGGTACGGTCTTTAGCGCTTCGGTGATGACAAAGGCCAACTTTCATGGCGCAGACTTTACCAACGCAATGGCCGATCAGGTGAAGTTTACGGGATCGGATTTAAGCGATGCCGTCTTTACAGAAGCGATTTTGCTGCGATCGACGTTTGAAGATGTTGATATTACCGGAGCTGACTTTAGCGATGCCATCTTGGATGGGGCACAGGTGAAGCAGCTCTGTCTGCAAGCCAGCGGCGTGAACTCTAAGACGGGCATTGAAACGCGAGAGTCTTTGGGGTGTCGGGGTAAGCGGTAATGGCAGAGAGACAGATGAAGCGAGTCGGCGTAATCGGCGGCGGACAATTGGCCTGGATGATGGCAGAGGCGGCACAAAAGCTAGGGTTAGATCTCGTTATCCAAACCCCCTCACCTGAAGATCCGGCTGTAGCGATCGCCACGGATACGGTTTTTGCCGCCATTGATGATGCGACCGCTACCGCCAAGCTAAATAGCGACGTGATTACTTTTGAGAACGAGTTTGTTAATCTGGCGGCTCTGGCAGAAATACAGCCCCCACCCAAATTTTGTCCGTCGCTGCGATCGCTGGCTCCCCTGCTCGACAAGTTTTATCAGCGGCAGTATTTGCAGGACTTAGGATTGCCCACGCCAGGTTTCGCAGCGCTGAAGGCGATCGATACGGCAACGCTGAGTCAATTTGGCTTTCCGGTCGTGCTGAAGGCGCGGCGCTTGGGGTACGACGGTCAGGGCACGATCGTCCTCAAAGATTTGGCGGCCTTGGAAGCCGTTTTGTCAGCGTCAGCGTTTGATCCAGAGACTTGGCTACTCGAAGAATTTGTGCCGTTTGAGCGAGAGCTGGCGGTGATGGCAGCGCGATCGCCCCAGGGCGATGTGGTGGTTTATCCCATCGTAGAAACGCAGCAGGTGAATCAGGTGTGCCAGCGGGTGCTGATTACGCCAGATGTGGGCGGCGCAAATCGGGATGGGGCGATCGCTGCGGTGAGGTCGATCGCTACGACGCTCCTCACCAACCTGGAGTATGTCGGCATGATGGGAATTGAGTTTTTTCTCACCTCTAGCGGACGGGTGCTCGTTAACGAGACAGCCCCCCGCACCCACAATTCAGGGCATTACAGCCTGGATGCCTGCGAAACGTCTCAGTTTGAGCAGCAGTTGCGAGCCGTTAGCGGTTTGCCTTTGGGGAGTCCTCAGTTGACCTGTGCAGGAGCCGTCATGGTGAATTTGCTGGGCTATGAGTCAGCCACCTGCGACTACCTGGCGCAGCGACAGAAAATAGCGGCAATTCCGCGATCGCACCTCTATTGGTACGGCAAATCTGTCTCGCGTCCGGGGCGCAAGCTGGGGCATGTGACGGTGCTACTAGAGCAGGGCGATCGATCTGAAGCTGAGGCGATCGCTCAAACTATTGAGTCCATTTGGTATGGCTAAGCCCATCTCTTCCGAGTCAGTCTGTTAGAAGATTGTCGGCAGCAAACCTCCCTCTTTCAAGCCGTAAAAGTTATTTCTCAACTCTGTTAAGCGGTTGGGGAGACACAGCAGATTGAGCAAAATGGGTCAACAGCTCCCGGTGAATAAACCGATATCGCCCGCCAATGCGTTGCAGCAACCGCCGCTCGACCCCATAGTTGAGGAAAGCTACTAGATTCCAGGGAATTGCCCCACTGCGCGCCAAAACGAAGCGTAAGCAAAAGTGCTGAACAAAAGCCACCCCACCCCCACTTGAAAAAGCGAAAAATAGCGCCATGAATGCTCCAGAGAGGAGAGAGCTTGGCAGAGACTCGGCTGCGATCGCCACCCCTTGCCCAATTGATTCACCTTGAGCGATCGCCCTAATAACAGGCTGGCTAGCAATAGAGAAAATTCCCAGAGGATAGCTGAAAACAGCAGTAAACACCATGCTTTGCAGCGAGTTCCAGATCCCCTGATTTGGCTGCGATTGCAATTTCAAATCTTTTTTAAACCCCTCAATCAGCCCACCAATCAGCCCAAAAATCAGCCCAAAAATCAGCCCACCAATCAGCCCAAAAATCAGCCCAAAAATCAGCCCACCAATCAGCCCAAAAATCAGCCCACCAATCAGCCCAAAAATCAGATTTTGTCTTAAGCTACGCACAATTTCTCGTCGCACTTCGTGCGACATTGAAATTTCAAACGCCTCTACAAGATCAATCTTGCTTCGCCCAACAATCAGCCCAAAAATCAGCCCACCAATCAGCCCACCAATCAGCCCAAAAATCAGCCCACCAATCAGCCCACCAATCAGCCCAAAAATCAACCTATACGCTCGTCTTTGTGTAGGATTATCCAACCAGCTCGGCTGCATTACTTCAATCAGCAGATCTACTTGGTGGTTCTCCTCCAGCTTCTGCGCCAGCCAACCTAGCCAATGGCGCGTGTCTCTCCAATCCGGTTCTCGCTCAGGGGTTTTATAAGCCCACGATCGCTTTTGTACCTCCTTACGACGGCGATCGCTGCGGCGAGTATCGATCGAGAGTTGGCGATCGATGTACTTTTCCAGCAGATCGGCTTTGTTCTCAAACGGCTGACGCGGATCGTAAACCCTGGCGGCCATCGTAAGAAACAGCGGCACTCGCAGCAATCCCACCGCTTCGTCAGGCTGTGGCTCTAGCAAGCGCTGCATTTCTGGCGACACTTGGAGGGCTTCCCAGAGGGGCGATCGATTAATTCGAGTCAGGTAATCTTGAATCTGCGCGTCAGAAAGAGGCTGCAAACAGACCGCACCTCGCAACGTATCGAGCCGGACAGCAGCCGTTTCATATTCTTTTGTCCGACAGCAAACAACCGCCTGCGGATAATGCTTGGCAAACTCGTTAAGCTTGTGGACGCATTTAATCTGCCGCTCTAGCCCCAGCTCATCGAGTCCATCCATGAGCGGCAGCAACACCCGCTGATCGAGCCAGCCTTCGTAGCGCTTGAGTTGGCGATCGCCCCCATAGTTATCGTAAAGCTGTTCCACCAGCCAGTCTTGAATACTCTGGCGATCGTCTTTCCAGGTCGAAAGCTCAAAGATGATGGGAATTGAGGTTTCTGGAGTTTGCAGTGCGCCAAAGATAAGCTGCTCGGCAAGGCTGAGCAACTGCGTAGTTTTTCCGGCTCCTGGCGCACCCAAAATCAGCAGCTTGCCTTTAATGTCGGGTCGCCCAAAAACTTCAATCAGCAGCTTGTCGGCTGGCAAGGGTTCGGGAGCCTGTCCTGCAATCAATAGCTCTTGAGCGGCCTCTAGCTCTACCGATTCTGGCGCTGTAAATTCCAACGCTGGATTGTCCCATTGCAGTAACCCAACCTGCTGCGGCTGTTCTTGCAGATCAACCTGGAGCTGCTGTTGCTGCATCAGCGTATATTTCAAACGCCCATAGATTTCGGTCTGCTGCTCTTCTAAAATACGCCTTGCCCATCTCCAATCCACCTGCGATTGTGATTTAGGCGCAAACCATTGCACAATCACATTCTGGATCGTGGTCTGGTTGTGGTGCGAGTTTTGAAAACTCAGGGTGTTTTGTCCGCCCTGCGTCTGCTGAACTTGGCTATCCGTAATGCGGGTCTGGTCAATCTGCTGGCGCTGCGCGGGATCAGGAGGGGGCATGAGGGAATGAATGACAGGCGATAGAGCTGAAGCAAATCTAGATAAGCCGTTATAAACCCAAAAACTTTGAAGCAATGCCTAGCCAAGGGGCGATCGCACTAAATACCTGCTGCCCTTTTTGCCAAAGGTTTTTGCCCGCATCGGAGGCTTTGTCTACCGTCGCCAAAGTTTCGCCCACCTTTTTCAGGTTTTGAGCCACCAGATCTTTATCCGCGTTTTCTTTGGCAGCTTCTCGTTTAGCAGGTTTCAAATAATCCAAAGCCTCTTCCTGCTGTTGGCTCGACAATCCAGCGTTTTTGACAGCAGCTTCTAATTCCTCCAAGAGTTTCACCACCTCTGCGCCAGTCATGCCGCTTTGCTGCTGCGCCAAATTGCCTGACTGGCTTGCCGTTGCGTCTCTTCCGGCTTGGGTTTGCTGCACCTGAGCATTGCTGATCTGGCTGCCGCTAATCGATTGAGATTGTCCGGGTTGGTCAGGCTGTTGCTTTTTCCAAAACATGAGGCTGGCTCCAGAATTTGTCCCCATTGTATAGAATCAAGCTGGAGATGCCAAACAGAGCGACAGCTTTGAGATTTCTGTCAACTATTATCAGTCTCATATTATGGATGATAAAAAGAAATTAAATTACTCTATAGGCTGTACAGATTATTTGCCGGACGATCGCCTCTTATTAATCCAGACTGGAATCTGTTAAATACGGCTTAGAGGATATTGGGGTACCTTATCTACATTCTCAATTCTAAGGCAATGATTACCCTATGAGTGACCTTAGACGCATAACAAAAAACTGGAGGTGCGATCGTCAATCACGCACCTCCAACCTCTTAAATTTTATGGATCGAATCAGCCCAGCCGAGATCTATTTATGGCGAATTAGCTCATAGATAGCCAGATAATCTTGCCCCGGATAGTTCCAGGAATAGTCATACTTCATGCCCTGAACAATCAGATCCTTAAAGCCTTCCGGATCGCCATGCCATAGCCCTAACGCCCGATCGATCGCAAATTCCAGCGCATAGTTATCGCTTTGGTAAAACATATAGCCATTGCGTTCTTCCGGCACATGAAACTCGTCATAGTCGCGATCGAAGACCGTATTCACCAGACCCCCAACCCCCCGAACGATAGGCACCGTACCGTAGCGCAAGCCAATCATTTGAGTCAGACCACAAGGCTCGTAGTTGCTAGGCACAATGATCAAATCTGCCCCGGCATAGATCAGGTGCGACAGCTCCTCATTAAAGCCTAGCTCCAGATGGCAGTCGGCATTGTCGTTCAAAAAGTTCTTTTGATGCCAGAAATGGGCGTTAATCCCCGCTTCTGTCGCCGAACCCAGCAAGACAAACTGCGCCCCGCGCCCCAGCGTAAAGTAGATGGCATGATGAACCAAGTGAACCCCTTTTTGCTCATCCAGCCGCCCAATGTAGGCCACGATCGGCTTGTCGTCATCCTGACTCAGCAAGAGGCGATCGCGCAAGGCTCGCTTGTTTTTCGCCTTAATCTCTAGCTTCTCGGCTGTGTAGTTATAGGGAATATAGGAATCAATCTCTGGATTCCACACATCATAGTCAATGCCGTTGAGCACCCCTCTAAACTTATGCTGGTGTAGGTGCAGCGTATGCCCTAGCCCATAGCCAATATCGGTATGGTGCGCTTCCCAAGCGTGATGGGGCGAGACCGTCGTCACATAGTTCGAGTAGACAATTCCACCCTTCATAAAATTCAGGACAAAGGGGTTGAAATTATCCTGAAGGCGATCGTACTCAAAGTAATAAGCTTCTCGGTTTAGCCCAGTCGCCCGTAGGATGTCTACTCCGCCAATACCCTGATGCTTAAAGTTATGGATGGTATAGCAGACACGCTGATGCTCCATACCCGAATACTGGTACATTTCGTAGAGCATCACAGGCACCAAGCCCGTTTGCCAGTCATGGCAATGCAAAACATCAGGACGCTTGTTGGCCTTGAGCAAAAACTCTAGTGCTGCCTTACTAAAAAAGGCAAAGCGCAGGTTATCGTCAGAGCTGCCGTAGTAAACGCCCCGGTTAAAAAATTCATCTTGCGACTGCGGCTCAATAAAAAAGCAGAGCTGACCATGCACCCAGCCGCACAAAACCTGACAGCGAATTGCCCCATCGTACCAGGGCACCATCAGGTCTTTATAGGCTTCGTGCAAACCCCAAATATGGTCATACCGCATACAGTCATATTTGGGCAGAATGATTTCGACGGTATGCCCGCGAATTGCCATTTCTCGGCTCAGCCCATACACCACATCACCCAAACCGCCAGCTTTGATAACAGGGGCACACTCAGAAGCGATTTGGACAATGTACATAATAATTTCTTAAAAGAATAATGAGCAAAATTCTTGACTTCGGGAGGCAATTATACCCGAAGGCGTGTAGCGGCAAGAAGAGCCAGATGGAAGAGTTTAGCCAGGAAAAGGTCAGGCTTGATATATTGCAGGAGATCTCCTAAGGAATCTTATGCTCAAGGCTTTACTGTTTGATATCGACGGCACATTGGTCGAAACAGACACACTTCACTACGAGATCTGGCGCAAGGTACTAGCAGAAGAAGATCTAGCGATCGACAATGCTGCCTACAAAGAAAAAATTAGCGGTCGGCTCAACCCAGACATCGTCAGCGATCTCCTGCCCCACCTCTCTCCAGAGCAGCAGATTGCCTTTGCCGAACACAAAGAAGCTGTTTTTCGTCAACAGGCAGAGCTTCAGCCCCTCGACGGCCTGGTAGATTGCCTCAACTGGGCAAGCGATCGCGGCTTAATCTGCGCCGTGGTCAGCAATGCCCCTAAGGCAAACGCTGAATTTATGTTGCAATCGCTCAACGTCGCTTCTGCCTTTTCACTGGTGGTGCTGGGTGGCGAGTTGCCCTATGGCAAACCTCACCCCCTCCCCTACCAAGAGGCACTGCGGCAGCTCGATCTCTCGGCTGAAGAGGCGATCGCCTTTGAAGATTCGCCATCGGGCATTCAATCTGCGGTAGCAGCAGGAATTGCCGTCGTGGGCATTGCCTCAACCCATGATCCGGCAGAGTTGAAATCTTTGGGAGCCGAGATCGTCGTCAAAGACTTTGCCGATGCTCTGTTAATGGAATGGCTTAACCCCCAGCTAGACGGCTAACCAAGCAATAGCACGACTCTCCAAAATTCTCTCGCTTAAACTTTGAATCTTTTCGTCAAACTTTCAAGGTAGATCTTCCAGATCCGACTTAAGATCAGGGCATACTGGAAGTCAGTAAACTTCTATGGGCTGGTGGCTGCCAATCACAGATGCTATCTCTGCTTATATCTGCGAGTATCTGTCATCCTGATACACGCGATCGCTAAGCGGATAATGGTGGGTGAATCGGCTAAGCGATTGGTTCAGGCTGCTCGGAGAAAATGGCTTGACCTGATTCGCCTGAGCGGGTTCAGATGACCTGATTGATAATAGATATCTTTATCTGATATCTACTGTAGCCTCCGCCTGGAGCGCTCTACAAAATATCTCTCAAAATGCCATCAAAATGTCTACGTGCAGCCACAGCCTATTGTTTGATTCAGCTATCCTTATTGCTATCTCTACCTTATTTATTTCTATCTCTAATGGATTCTAGAGGCTTAAGCCAATGATTGAGATGAAAGTCGCTGGAATTGCTTTGGATGCAGTCTCCCGCAGTCCGATCGTCCTTCTGAGAGATGCCACAGAGCGTCGTCAGTTGCCAATTTACATTGGACAAGATCAAGCCAGAGCCATCATCAGCGCCTTAGAAAACCAGGCCCCGCCTCGCCCCTTGACCCATGACCTGATGGTCAATTTTTTCACTGAATGGAGCATGACGTTAGAGCGCATTGTCATTCACTCTCTGCAAGACAATACGTTTTACGCCATTTTACAACTGCGGCAGGGTGAGGCGCGCAAAGAAATTGATTCCCGCCCCAGTGACGCGATCGCCCTGGCTATCCGCACCAAAAGCCCCATTTGGGTAATGGAAGAAGTAGTTGCCGATGCTTCAATGCCTGTTGATCGCGATGCCGATGAAGCCGATCGCAGAGCCTTTAGAGACTTTTTAGCCACCATTCGCCCAGACGACTTTAAACAGGGCGGGCGGTTTAGCAAACAGGACGAGGGGTAAAGCCGCAATGCAGTATCGGCGCTTTGGTAAAACCGATTTGCGCCTGTCGATTTTCTCACTCGGAACGATGCGCTATCTGGCCTCCGAAGAAAATGCGATCGCCACGATAGAACGAGCCATTGCTTTAGGCATTAACCACCTAGAAACCGCCCAGAGCTACGGCAGCAGCGAGCAGTTTTTGGGAAAGGCATTGCAGTCGGGACGATCGCAACCTCGACAGCCGATCTACATCACCAGCAAAATTCCGCCGACCCCGGATGCCGACACGCTAGAGCGGCAGATTGACCAATCTTTGCAGCGGTTGGGCGTAGATGCGCTCGATTGCTTTGCGCTGCATGGGATAAATACACCTGAGCATCTCGCCTGGATTGAAAACGCGCAGGGCTGTATGACAGCCGTACATAAAGCCGTTACTGACGGACGCATCCGCCATGTGGGATTTTCGACCCATGCGCCTCTAGAAGTGATTTTGCGGGCGATCGCCACCGACCAATTTGAGTTCGTCAATCTGCACTACTACTGGTTTAATCAGGGCAATGCTCCGGCCATTGCCCTGGCTGAGGCCAAAGATATGGGCGTATTCATCATCTCGCCTGCCGACAAAGGGGGGATGCTGCATACGCCGCCGCCCACCCTTAAGACACTCTGCCACCCCTTTTTGCCGTTAGAGCTGACCTATCGGTTTTTGTTAAGCGATCGCCGGATTACAACCCTCAGCGTTGGTGCGGCGCGTCCCGAAGAGCTATCGACACTAGAAGTAACAGATACACCGCTAACGCCCGCCGAGTCGGCAGCATTCCAGCGATTGCAGCAACAGCTCACTCAAGCGTTGGGTTCCGATCAATGCAGCCAGTGCAACCAGTGTTTGCCCTGTCCAGAGGCGATCAATATTCCGGAGGTGCTGCGGCTGCGCAATTTGGCGATCGCCTACGACATGACGAGCTACGGAGAATATCGCTATCGCATGTTTGAAAACGCCGGACATTGGTTTCCGGGACGCAAGGGCGATCGCTGCACAGACTGTGGCGACTGCCTGCCTCGGTGTCCCGAAAATCTAGAGATTCCCCGCCTGCTCCGCGATACCCACCATCGGCTGAACGGGGAACCCAGGCGGCGACTTTGGGGATAACCTACTTCACCCGCACCGTTAGCTCAAATCGGTTGAGAATGGAGCGATCGCCTTCCCATTCTCGCCATTCCTTGAGCTGGAGGGTAGCCGTTCCAGAGGATTTTGCCCGGAAGGTAAAGACGCGCTGGCCGCTCCCGCCAATGCCCGAACTGGGCGGAGAAAATTCTGAGCTTTGCAACTCCAGGTTTTGATTTTCAGGAGATTGCACAGCCCAGCGATAGCCCGTTGTGGGGTTTTCAGGAAGCTGGAGCGAGAGCGTATCGCCTGAGCTAACCTCAAGACTTTTGCCAGAATCGGCGGCAGTGACAGACAGAGACATGGGGTGGCTCCTCGGAGGCTGAGAGGGCAGGGTAGAGCTAGGGCTAGCGGGACTGGAAGGGCTGGCTGAGCTAGAGAAGCGAGAACTGAGAGAGCAGGAGGGCAGCGCGATCGTCAGTGCGATCGCGCTGGCTATGCCAACAAAAATCAACATTAGCCGCATGACCTGGAGCGGAATCGTGATGCGAGTGCGGTTTAGCGGTTTCATAGCTAGAAAAGCAACCTCATCCACTTATATGCTTGTTATCTGCCTGTTTTATATCCACGGTTATCCAAATTTGGCATGACGCACCACCAGATGTAGAGGCGCTTCCTCAAGATTGTCCAAATGTTGCACGATGCCTTTGGGGTGCAGGGTGCGATCGCGCAGCACCCTTAGCTCTCGCCATACGAGCTTAATATTGTCATGTTCTTTATGCCAGAGAGTGCGCGCCAAGGCCAGCTCCTGTAAGAGCCGACAGACGTGAAACAGACCCAACTGATGATAGAGATGGCCGTCTGAAGGGTAGAAGTTTTCGCAGATGCAGCAGAGTTTGCCCACTTCTACCATCAGATCATACTCTTCCTGAAACTCCCGGACAATCGCCTCGGCTGCCGTTTCCCCAAACTCAATGCCGCCTCCTGCAAACCGATAAAAAGACTCAGCCCGATCGCACTGGACTAGAAAAAAGAGGCGATCGTTTGTTTCTCGTCGGGCGATGATTCCAGCAGCTTTGAGGCTAAATTTCTGCATTTCAGGTTCAGTGGCTCATAACAGCCAATCGAGCAAGGCGAATGATTCAGTCGCTTCCGGAATAGATCCACATGGGTTCAGTCTCTCCGGCACGCTCAAACCCGCATTTCTTATAGAACTCGATCGCGTCTGGAACGGCTACTAGCATCTGCTGATGGAAACCGCGATATTTCTCCATCAGTCGCCGCATAATTTCTGAGCCGATGCCAAGGTCTTGATACTTAGGATGCACAATCAGGTGCGGAAAATAGACGACCAGATAGCCGTCAGATATCGCGTTGCCCAACCCGACTAAACGCTGGTACTCCCAAGCCGTAATCAGAGAGTCAGAGTGATGAAGCGCCTGTATGAGTCGATCGGGTTTGCTGGCAGACGACCAAGAATTTGCGATGTAGAGAGGCAATACATCGTTAAGATCAGGTTTCTTGGTGTCTGAAAAGGAGATGGAGTCGAGCATCGCACAGATTTTCGCTTCGCTTTAGCTTACCTGATCTTGGGTCTTACTTCCTGGGTTTCATAGCTGGAGACAGCGCGGTTAAGACAGAGACTTTTGGGAACTTACTGCTCTTGAGGCTGCCTTGCCATCGGGGGACTTGCCATCAAGTGAGTTGTTATCATAGGTTGCCCTTTGAGCAAATTTCAGCGAACTTACGGATTTTTAGAGGAACTTTATAAAAAGTCGAGCTTTTAAACCTCGGTGAGATTACCCTTGAATTAAATTCTTGCATTCAATTATGGAGCGATCGCCTATGCAAATAGGCTCGTATCTCTTGTAGACGGGTAATGGCGTCATTTTAGGCTAGGTAATTCTGGGCTAGATAATTTCGGGCTAGATAATTTCCAGGCCGAACAGCAGGTCGCCCAAAATCCACAGGTACGATAGCCGCCGCACTCATTTAACGTTAAATAATTTTTCTAATTTTGAACTAATATCCGGAGTACATTATTTTTTTTGGGAAACAGATCAAAAAGCATTTCATGCTGTATACTCTACGGATGGTATTGGAGTGAGAGGTGAAACGCTATATATAGTACGTTTAATCTCAAGCTTGTCTTTATAGGGTTCAGTCGGCTTTATCAAGGTCGAGAGTCTTAGGGTTCAATAAGCTCTGTCTTGATGCTTAATTCGTGCTTTTTTGTGTTCATAAAACTCAAGAAAAGCAGGTTATTAGGCGGCTAAGAAGATCTTAAGAATCACTTCAGATTTTACGATTTAATTTGAGAGCTGAATCCCCTATATTGAACAGTGCCAGAGCAAGACTTAATAACTCTGAGCCTCAAGGGTTGCGATCGCCAAGATAATTTAGATTTATCGGTCTTACATGTATTCATATCGATCTTGATAGCGATTCCTGACTTCTCAGTTAGTTTTTAAGACTTACTGCTTCCTGTGTTTCCCAAAGTGTTGATGTCAAACGGTTTTTGCGTATTTTCTGCCCAGGCTTTTCAATTGAGAAAATTGATGTATACTGATGACTCAAATCAGAGAGGCCAGGGCAAATTAGGGTGCAGCTTCTAGAGCCAAACTGTTCTAGAATTCCTTACTGCGGTCAGAGTGACGAAGTCATGGCAGGGTTTCTAAAAATCGGACTCGGTCAGGCTCAGAAGTCTTGTAAGAGCTAGCTTCTCTAAGATGTTCCTGTCGCTTGGTCTTATCTTTAGTTGGCTATTTCTACCTGCGGTTGTCTTGCTGAAGTGATTAGCTTTAAGTGAACCGCCCTAATTGAATTTCAAATAAACCTTAGTTGTGATGATGGAGCGTGAATTGTGAACAGCATTTTCTCGAAATTGCGGGACTTCGTTGGGCTGAATGATCCTGTTGATTATGAATATGAATATGCAGAAGTAGACGGAGAAGAGTATAGAAATATTTATCAAGAAGAGCATCCTCAGCCTGTGCCACAACCACAAGAAGAGGAGCCTCGGCGGCGCGCCGCCAGCAACAGACTTCGCGAACGCAGCATTCTTTCTAGTGAGGTAAATATGGGTTCACCTGTGAGCAACGTCATCGGAATGCCCGGTGCAGCAAATGGCATGTCGGAAGTCATGGTGATGGAGCCGCGCACCTTTGAGGAAATGCCTCAAGTGATTCGTGCGCTTCGCGAACGCAAGTCTGTTGTGCTGAATTTGACCATCATGGATCCTGATCAGGCGCAAAGAGCCGTTGATTTTGTTGCGGGCGGCACCTACGCGATCGATGGACATCAAGAGCGGATTGGCGAAAGCATCTTTTTGTTTACGCCGAGCTGTGTTCAGGTCAGCACTCAATTGGGTGGCATGGCCGATATTGCGATGCAGCAGGCGCAAATGCGCAACCGTCCGATGACTTCGGCTCCCGCTTGGCCGACAGAGCAAACCGCTCGGATGGCCTAACTCAACGGCTCTAAAATCGAGCAGTTGATGCGGGGTTTCTTGCAAAGTTGACAGACTTTCTCTTCATAGCTTTCGCTGAAAATCGATCGCTTAAGGGTTTGTCAACCTTTGCCGGAAGCCCCTTTACTTTTTGAGGGCTAAGGCGAGATGCACCTGCAAGCGATCAGGGTGCGAAGGACAAGATATTTGGAACAAGATATTTGGAAACAAAGGTGCCGTTAGCAAAGCTTGGAATTATCGGGGGCGGGGTCATGGGAGAAGCGCTCCTGTCTCGCTTGATTGAGCAAAATATATACAGTCCTAATGAGATCTGGGTGAGCGATCCGCAGCCGCAACGCCGAGATTTTTTAGCGTCTGAGTATGGCATTAACACCACTGCCGATAATCAGGCAGTCTTAGCCGCAGATGTTTTGCTGCTTGCCATCAAGCCTCAAGCGTTTGAAGCCGTAACCTCTGCCTTAAAAATTCCTCCCGACCAATTGGTAGCGAATCAACTGGTGCTGTCTATCCTGGCGGGTACGCCTTTGGCGCGACTAGAATCTGCGTTTCCGGGTCAGCCAGTGGTGCGAGCTATGCCCAACACGCCTGCCACCATTGGCGCAGGGATGACTGCGATCGCCCCAGGCCAGCATGCCCAAGCCAGCCATCTGCAAATCGCTCAGCAAATCTTTGCGGCTGTAGGCGAAGTTGTAGAAGTACCTGAGGCGCAATTGGATGCCGTCACCGGACTTTCAGGTTCTGGCCCTGGCTATGTAGCCGTCATGATTGAAGCGCTGATTGATGGAGGCGTTGCTGCCGGATTGCCCAGAGCGATTGCTACTCAACTGGCGATTCAGACCGTTCGGGGAACGGCAGAATTGCTGCAAACTTCGGGTATGCATCCTGCCGAACTCAAAGATCGGGTAACGAGTCCAGGGGGAACGACGATCGCCGGAATCGCCCATTTAGAAAGTTCAGGTTTTCGATCTGCCCTAATTGAGGCGGTAAAAGCAGCCTATCGACGCGCGCAAGAATTAGGAAAATAAAGGTTTGGTAGAGTTTTGGTAGAGAACAGCAAAAAATAGAAAGCAGCAAAAAATAGGGAGCGCAGCGTAGATGGTATGACGGAGAGTCTGATTAATCTACTGATCAAGTTGATAATTGCGATCGTGTGCAGCAGCCTTGCCAATATCTTAGTGCCACGGCGGATTCCGGGCGGATTGGTAGGATTAATTTTGCTAGGCTTGGCAGGAATTTGGCTCGGCGAGTGGGCTTTTGGGCTGTTTAGAAAAGAGTTTGCGCTTAACTTTGCTTTTCTCTATTGGCAGATTCAGGGAGTTTTGATCATCCCCGCTATTATTGGATGCGCGATCGTGCTGTATATCGTCAGCGCCGTGATCCGCTGGAGCCGATTTGAGTAGGTCAGATCGCATGAAGGGTGACGCAACTCCGTCGCGCCACCCTTCATGCGAAAAGCTTTATTTTTGAGATAAGCCCTAAACAGCGATCGTTACTCTGGTGCCTGTTCTGACTCAGCCACAGGTCGGATGTCAACAATTTTGCCGCCCAGACGGGTAATCCGGCGCATCTCATTGTTCATGCGGTTGTAGGGAACTTGAATCAAAATGTTGCTGCTGTTGCGCACCGCATAGTTATTCTTGTCAGTCTGCTCGTTTTGCCGCAACCCTGCGACTTCATAGACAAACATGCGGCCATCTGCGCTGGAGTTAGAGGCTCTAGTCAATGCGGACTGTCCCAACATGAGCGATCTCCTTACTAGATTAGAGGTTAAAGATTTTTGGCGCTGCTCAAGTCAGCGATGAAGTTTATCTGGGCAAGGACACAGAGCGACTCAACCCCAATAAACTTCATCGCTATCATCGGCTACGTTACTAAAAGCGCTTTAGAGGCTAAAAACGCTTTGGAAGAAGCTACTGGGAGAGCGTAATGCTAGCCACCTTGCCACCCAGCTTGTTGATTTGCTGGAGAGTATTGGATAGCTGCTCGTAGGGCACAATAAACTCTTTGTTGCTGCGACGGACTTTAGGATAGCGAGGCAGGCTAATTCCGGCCACCTCAATCCGATAGAGGCGATCGGTTGACCCCGTTGAGGAACGTCCAAAAGTCCGAGTAGGAGCAACTCCCTGTTTAGAGGGTTGGTATGCCCAGCCGCCGCTGCCACCCGAAGGCGCAATGACCGCCGAAACGCTATTGCGAGCCAGTTCACCCGCTAGGCGAGAGCTAGAACCGCCGAGCTGAGAGCGATCGCTGTTCGCATAGCCCCGGTAGAGGCGAAACATGCGGGGAAATCCAGCGATCTTTTGCTGAGTTTGGGTCGAGAAACCCCGGTAATAGGGGACGATCGCATCGCCAAAATTCAGCTCATACTCTTCTGAGTCAATGTAGGAATCAATGTCGGCATCAAACCCTTGAGTTTGATAGCGATCGAGATGCTCAATGACTTCAGATTCATCGTAAGGCGCGCGCCCTAGCAGATGCTTAAAGTTCAACTCAATCACCCGCGTTTGAAAGTGGGGATAGAGAAACTTGGTTTTGTACAGCTCAGATTTTGCCAATCCCCGAACAAAGTCTCGAACGGTAAGTTGACCATTGTTGAGCAAAGATTCTAGGTTGGTCAGGCGCTCTGACTGCATCAGGTAATCATTCCCTAGCACCTGACGATAGACCGCCTGAATCACTGCCTGAGCATCAGCCGATGTCCAGTTGGGTCGTAATTCAATCGGACGGAATTCGCTAAAAGCAGTTGTTCCCAAACGGGAAGCTGCGGTTGTAATTGCCACAGAATAATCTCCTTGTTGTATAAATTTGCAAACTCATGCGTGACTCCCGCCCGATCGCTCATGCGTTCGTGTAGCGTTCCTAAAATAGGTCAGGTCAGCAAATTTTAGCCATTCCTCAATAGTAGGTTTAAAGGGGTCACCTTGGCAGATTGATGAAGTTGTAGTGCAAGCGTCTTACTTCTCCTGTTGGATAGCTTTCTGTTAACAGGTAGATATAAACAAGGTAGATAAAATGTTCGCACTACAACAAGCGCCCTAACAGGGCTGTCCCCGACACCCAACTTACCTAGGCAAGAGAAATATTCACCACCCGGCTTCCCCGCTGATTCAGCCGTTGCAACGTAGGCGAAAGCTGATCATACGGTACGAGACAGTCGCGCACGCTACGGCGGATTTGCGGAGTCCGTCCTCGGTCTGCTTGAGTGAACCGCACCCGATACATCTGACCCCGATCGCCCCCGCCAGTGCCAGTCAGGCTCCGGCCAAAGCTAGCAGTTTGCACCGGAGAAGCTGTGTTGCGAGCCAGATCGCCAATCAACCCAGCAGATTTGTTTTTGCCCTGAGCGCGATCGCTGTTAGCATAGCCACGGTAAAGTTGAAACATGCGGCTAAAACCCACGGTTTTTTGTCCGCGCTGAGTTGCGAATGCGCGATAGTGGGGTACAACGGCTTCGCCAAAATTTTCTTGATACTCTAGCGAATCAATATAGGAATTAATCTCCGCTTCGTACCCCTCTTGGGTATAGAGATCAACATGGTAAGCAATTTCTGCTTCATCGTAGGGCGCACGACCCAGCAGGTGCTTAAAGTTCAGCTCGATGAAGCGAACCTGGGGCGTTGAGTAAAAGAATTTCTGGCGATACAGCTCAGACTGCGCAAGCGATCGAATGAAATCTCGGACGGTAATGTTACCCCGACGCAGCAGCGATTCTGCACTGGTTAGGCGCTCATTCTGCATCAAATGTTCGTTACCAAAAACCTGGCGATAGGCGGCATAAATGACCGTCTGCACATCGTCCTCTGTCCAATTTGACCGTAACTCAACGGGAGATGTGCCAACAAATGGCTCAAATCCTAGCTGCGTAGCTGCCATAGAACTCGTCATGAGCAATCTCCATATCGTTATTAATTGGTATGGCTGTAGTAATGAATTTTGCTTAGGCAAGCAGGTTTGTCTCAACGCAGATCTGTTTCAACGCAGGTCTGTCTAACACAGGTTTATCTAAACGCAGGTTTATCTAAGCAAAGTCATCAGCAGATTAAGCACTGCCGTTTTAATAAGAGAGCATTCCAAAAAAACGTAAACCCAAAAATCGTAAACAGGACGATGCCCAGATCTTTAAAGAACCCTCCCCACAAAGGCGATCGCTCTTTAAAGATCTGGGCAGCTAGATTAGCTTAGAGCATTGATAGCGTAATCAATGTAGGAATTGGCTTCTACCGCTGCATCACCGCTCAAGCCGTGGTTCGACTTGATGTGCTTCAGCGCTTCCACATACCAGCTGGGCGACAGATCAAAAGTGCGGTTGATTTCAGCAATACCGCTGATTAGATAGTCATCCATAGGGCCTGTGCTGCCTGCCACCAAACAGTAGGTGATCATGCGCAGGTAGTAGCCAATGTCTCTCGCACACTTGGCTTTGCCTTCAGAGCTAGAAGCAAAGTTAGCACCCTGCATCTGAGTGGTGTAGGGAAACTTCTGGTAGACTGCATTGGCCGCACCGTCAGCCAAGGTTTGTGCTTTGGAGCTCAAAGCTTTGGCAGCATCGAGGCTGGCAGCAGCTTGACGGAAGCGACCAAACGCAACTTGAACTTCTGTGGAGCTGAGGAAACGGCCTTGAGAATCTGCGGTAGCGATCGCTTCAGTTAAAGGTGTTTTCATGCGAGTTATTCCTTCCAAAAATTGTTCAAATCAAAAAACTGTGCAAAGTTGTTCGTGAAAAGCTCAAGCCAAGTCAACGACAAAGCGACGACTAACCGACCGCTGATGCTGCTTGATCAAAGTAGCCACCCAACTCAGCCATGAGGCTGCTACAGTCACCGCGTGTTACTCCATTGGGATCGTTGGCGATCGCGATAGCCGCTTCTTTCATCTTGCTAACGCCTGCCGCTACTGAGCCACCTGGAACGCCCAGCGCCAGGTAGGTTTCGCGCAGACCGTTGAGGCAGCGATCGTTGAGAACGCTAGCATCTCCAGCAAAAGTCGCATAGGTAACATACCGGAGAATGATCTCCATGTCGCGCAGGCAGGCTGCCATCCGTCGGCTGGTGTAAGCATTGCCACCCGGAGCAATCAGCTGGGGCTGCTCTGCAAACAAAGAACGAGCTGCATTAGCCACGATCGTGGATGAATTTGAGGTAATCCGGTTAACCACATCCATGCGCTTGGTGCCTTCGCTCACCATGTTCTTCAGCGCATCGATTTGACTATCGCTGATGTATTCGCCCCGAGTATCTGCTTGAGACACTACTTTAGTAAACGCATCTAACATTCCAAGATCTCCTAATCATTTTGATGTAAATCAGAAAAGGTTCAAATCCAGGTATTAAGGGAAACATTAAAATGCTGCCGTTATGAGTAGATAAGCACGACATCATCAGTCAAATTTACGATGCCATTGCAATGTCAGGAGAATACTTTTCAGGAGAGCGTTGCCCTAACAGAAGTAATCTACTCGGTGGTTTTGAACCTATGATTGATTAAAGCAATCCATTTGTGCAAATTTTGTGCAAATTTAGAAGCATCAAGCGAGAATTGATTAAAAAATATTAAGAGGCGCTTTTAGAGATTTACCGCAGGTCGTTTGCAGGGTTCTCAATCGGCGCATAGCCTAGCGTACGCCACGCAAAACAAGGCGTACAGGATAGTATCAGCGCTTCCTGATGGACTGAAGAAGTTCTTTCAAACAGGTCGATCGCAAATTAAAGTTTTATGAAGTCTGTTACAAAACTTAAAAAACCTTAGCTTCTCAGGTCAGTGACTTGAAAAACTAAGGTTTGGAGTAGTCTCGAAGTAAAGACAGACAAAATTGCTCGATCGCGATTCAAGTGCGCAGCGATTCAAGTTGCGTAGTCAAACAGCATAGTGGTCATGTAGCGATCGGTCCACTCTGCCCCAAAAGATTTTTCTAGCACTCGACGAGTCTTGTCATTCTGCTGCTGTTTTGTGCAGTAGTAGCGCTGTCCGGCGATCGCACTCGCAATTTCCCGTTGAGAAGTCAGAGGCTTAGCAACACTGGCATTTTGACAATGCAGCGTCAAAAAGTCATGCACTCTTTGCAAAAATAAGTCTTCTTCCTCCGCCCCGGCAGGACGCACAAACAGGCAAAACTCTGAGAAAATATCTGCCCACTCCGGCAAAGCGCGAGGCTGGGAAAACTGTATTTGCGGTAATGCTGATAATGCCTGATAGTAGGACTCTGGCAGCGAGCGATCGGCATTTACAGGGGAGAGATCGGCAATG
Organism: Oscillatoriophycideae cyanobacterium NC_groundwater_1537_Pr4_S-0.65um_50_18; assembly: GCA_016208305.1. Classification (GTDB taxonomy): domain Bacteria; phylum Cyanobacteriota; class Cyanobacteriia; order Elainellales; family Elainellaceae; genus Drouetiella. The sequence continues at coordinate 109,840 of JACQYI010000056.1, forward strand.
GCGGCACTAATGGCTCCACCGCGTCCACCCACCAGATCTGCCCCAAAAATAGGCAGCGCATAGTCAGAATTGGGAAACATGACGCAGTGCAGAATATCTAGCCCAGTTCCCACCTGAGCCAGCTCTAGATGCAGCTTGCGGAACTGAGGGGTCTGATAGCAATGATTTTCAATCACCAGCTTTTCCCCTTCCAAAGCACCTTCGATGTAGCCCAAATCCTCTGGAACAGTGTAAGGAGAAAGGTCTAGGTGCTGGCGCCAGGTTTCTTCAATGCAATCTGCTAGGCGATGAATGAGGGAATGCTGTTGGCTTCTTAAAGACATTTTGATAGACTTCTGTTGTGTAAAGTTCTGTATAGACTTCTGTGTAAAGTTCTGTATGGTATTTGCCATGCTGCTATCCAACATAGAGGATGAATCCTTACACTGACGTATTCTTCGTGCAAAATCTGTGCAACGATCGCCCTAGCGTTTTTGCAGCAGAAGTTTTGCAGCAAAGCAGCCCCAAAGTGTAGAGCCAGCGGGAGCTTGCAGCCTCCTACCCAACCCTCAACTGGCCCAGGCTCGCACCCGTTGTAATCGACGAAGAATTCGATTAGCAAGCTCAATCCCCATAATAGGTTTACACAGATAGTCATCAGCGCCCACCTTAAAGGCTTGGCTTTGGCTAGCGGCATCAGTCAGCACACTTAAAAATAATACTGGCAACCGTTGCCAATCCGGATCGCTACGCAGAATTTGACATAGTTCAAACCCATTGATGTGGGGCATATCTACATCTAACACCAGTAGATCGGGGGTAACTGCTTGCAAAACCGTCAAGAATTGTTGCGGATCGGCCAGAGTTGTGACCTTAAAGCCCCAAGGTTTGAGCAAGGTCGGCAACATGTGCAACCAATTTTGGTCATCATCCACAATCATCACCCTGGCAGACAGGTTAGAGCTATGCAACAGACGAACTGCCGCAGAAATGACCTGATCTGGAACCACCGAGGATTCCAGAAAAAAATTGCCCCCCGATCGCACGATCTTAAGCCGATCGCTCAACTCACCCCGATCGCCCACCACCAAGATAGGCAGAGTCGGATAACGATGCACATAAGCCTGTAGCGTTTGCCACAGCTCAGAGGCATCTGGCCGATCTGGTTCATCTAGGGCATGGGGCGGAAACCGGAAGAGAATCACATCCGGAAGAGGCTCCTCTACTAGCGCCATCTCGTTAGGTGCAATTTTGATGCGCATGCCCCGATCGATCGCCACAGGCACCAGCGACTGATTAAATTCGACATCGGCACTGACGACGAGCAGCAGCGGTAATCCTCCCGGAAGCTGAGAGGAGCGAATCGTTTGGGTATTGGCAATCTCTTGTTGTAGGGCGATCGCCAAAGTTTGCATCAGATCTGCCTGTTTGGAATGCAGCGCTTCACTGCTGCACAGCCAATTCTCTAGCTGACGGGAGAGGTGCATAGCCTGGGTTAGCCCAAAGATTCCTAGCGTGCCTGCCAACTTATGAGCCGCCTGTTGCGCTTGGGTTTGCTGCTGGCGACTGAGGCGATCGTCTTGCAAATCGGTGAGGGCTTGCAGCAAAATCCCGATCTGCTCAAGACATTTGGGCTGTGTTGTGCGCCAGGTTTCGTTGAGGAAAGCAAGGTATTGCTGCTGAGATTCTGGCTGCAATCTAGCGCTGAGGGCTTGATCTGCCGCAGGTAAGGCTTCGCTGAGGATGTCGATCGCCGCACTAGAATCCCCAGAGCTGGAATGTCTGCTACTCGTAGGCTCGTTACTCGAAAACCTAGCGTTAAAAGCGGGTGCCTCTATGTCTGCCCCTGGCTCCAGTGCCTTGAGATAATACCCTCGCCCATGTAGAGTGGCAATAAAATCAGGTGGCGCACCTGCGGCAACAAGCTTATGCCGCACCCGCCGAATATGAGAACGCACGGTTGCCTCTGAGGGAAATTTTTCAGAAGACCAAAGGCGATCGAGAATTTCATCTGTACTCAGCACATGCTGGCTATCCCGCAGCAGCAGCTCTAGCAGCTCATACTCTTTAGTCGTCAAGACCAAAGGCTGGCCACCATAGCTCACCTCGCAGGTGCTGGGGTCAAGCAACAAATTGCCGCAAGTTAGCAAGGGGAAAGGCTGGGTGCTGCCTCGCCGCAGCAGCGCTCGAATTCGGGCGATCAATTCGGCTTGGTCAAAGGGCTTAACAACATAGTCATCGGCTCCAGCATCTAAACCCTGCACTTTAGCAGTGCTGTTGTCTTGAGCTGTGAGCAGCAAAATGGGGGTGGTGTAGCCTTCTGCGCGAAACCGCTGGCATAGGCTAATACCATCCAGTTTGGGCAGCACCAAATCCAGCACGATCAGGTCGTACTCAAAAGTTGAGCCGTAGCTCCAACCCATCTCGCCATCCTGAACGGCATCAACAACATAGTGCTGAGCCGCTAAATTGCGGGTCAAGATTGCAATCAGCGCCTCATCATCTTCTACAAGCAAGATTTTCATGGATACAGTAACTCCAAGACAGGTAATTCAATACAGCTACCAATGGAGAATTCGGCTAATTTGCTCTGGTAAGTCCAGGGAGTTAAAGGGCTTGGTGATGACGCCGCTAACGCCTAAATCATTGAACTGGCGTTTATCGGCGGTCTGAGCTTTGGCAGTCAGCAGAATAACGGGAATTTGCTGAATCTCAGGACAGGCTTGGAGTTCTTTAAAGGTAGCAATGCCATCCATATCTGGCATCATTACATCTAGGAGAATGACGTCAGGTTGTTCAGTCTGAGCGGTCTGAATCCCTTTCAGTCCAGAGCTAGCGGTCAAGACTTCCCACCCTGCCGCTAACTTAATGCCAAACTGCACCACAGTTTGAATTGTTTCTTCATCATCAATAATTAAAACTCGTTTATGGGTCATATAGGGATATAAAAAAGGGATGCAGCTCTGATGATGGATTTTACTCACTAAAGATGGGCAAGGTGAACGAAAAAGTACTGCCATAGCTAGGCGTACTCTCAGCCCAAATTCTGCCGTTATGTTGCTCAATAATCTTGCGGCAGATGGTCAGTCCCAAGCCCGTACCTCCTTTTTTGCGTGAGTCAGAAGAGTCTACCTGCTGAAATCGCTCAAAGATCCGCTCCAGTTGGTCAGCCGGTATACCCTGCCCCTCGTCCCGCACACGCATCACCGCTTCAGAACGGTGTTGCTCAAGTGTTAACCAGACCGTTCCTCCGGGGGCAGAAAACTTGATGGCGTTACTCAGTAGATTGGTGAGCGCTTGCAAAATGTAGTCTGCATCCGCCCAGATCAAAACATTTTGGGGTTGAGTAACGAGCGTTACTTCATGTTGTTGTGCCATAGCCTGCATGGCTTCTGTGGCCTGAATCATCAGATGAGCTGCGTTGCAAGCTTGGCGATCCATAATGACTTGCCCTGACTCAATCCGCTGCAAATCCAAGACGCTATTGATCAGTCGGACTAGCCTTTCGGTGCTGTCATCGGCAATGGTAAGCATTTGCTGGCCTTCGCTCGACAGCGTGCCTAGCCGCCCGGTCGCCAAGATTTTAAGGGCACTATGCAGCGATGTCAGCGGAGTTCGGAGTTCGTGACTGACCACAGAGATAAATTCATCTTTCATTCGCTCAATGGCTTTGCGATCGCTAATATCACTCGTCAGCGCAAAGAAACCTTTCACGAACTTTTGCTCATCTCGGTGGGGAATGTATGTAATATCGACCGATCGCCATTCGCCGTGCTTTAAGACAATTTCATTCTCGTAGGTGACGACTTGCCCTAAGAGCGCAGCTTCGATATGGGGCTGCATCTGAGGGTAGCTGTCTCCCCAAACCTGGCGCAGATGAGAGCCATAGATGCTTGCGGGTGGCTGTCCTAGCCAATCGTCATAGGCTTTGTTGTTAAAGCGGTACCGCTGCTGATCATCCACATAGGCAATCAGCACAGGCATAGCGTTAGTAATCAGGCGCAACTGTTCTTCACTTTGCAGTAAAGCGGCTTCTGCCTGCTTTCGATCGGCAATTTCCTGTTGCAGGCTGCGATTGGCGTGCTTCAGCTCTGCCGTGCGGACTTCCACCATCTCTTCCAAATGTTCTAAGAACTGAGCTTGAGCCAAGGCAATGCTGATTTGGTCGGCAAGCTGCTGCATCAGCTCTAGCTCAAATTCGACCCACTGCCGAGGGCTACTGCATTGGTGGGCAATGAGCAATCCCCAAAGTCGATTTTGCGGCAGGGGTCGGCCTTGCGGAGCAGCAGGAGGACTAGAGATATTTTGTAGGGGAACGCTTTGGACAATCGGGACAATCAGCTTGGCTTGGATATTGAACTGTGTGACAAAGTCCACCAGACATTCTGCTAGCCCTGAGCTAGCATCCTGAACATTGGCGATCGCCCGCACCCGTCCTTCGGCATAAAGCTGCTGATAGTCTTCGGGAAAAACCTCTTCTGGAAACTCTAAATCGATTAAGGGGGGATAGTCGGGCAACACCGACTCGCTGATGGTTTTTCCCGTTCCATCGGCAAGCACTTGATAAATCAGCACGCGATCGGCCTGCAAAATTCGCTGCACTTCGGTGACGGTAGTTCGCAGAATCTCCTTGAGTTGCAAAGACTGGCGGATTTTGAGCGTCACCTCCGAAAACAGCTCAATCCGCTGTCGCTGCCGTCGTAGCTCAGCCGCCATTTCCACCTTGCGGCGGCTGATATCGCGTAACAGCAGCAGATGGCAGTGGGGCAGCACGTTTGGCGTCAGGCTATACTCCACCTCTCGCTGCCTCTGGTGAGCGCAGGAGAGACAAAGTTCTCCTATTAAAGGCTGACTCGTTTGAAGACTTTGGCGAAACCGATCGCTATCGAACTCAGCCGTCAGAAAAGTCGATAGCGGTCGCGTCATCAAAACCTTGCGCGACAGACCAAAAAGCTGGCAAGCCGTTGCGTTGACATCCATTAAGTTGCCGTGATCATCCAGGAGGGCGATCGCATCTTGGGTATGTTCAAACACAGGTTGCAGCAATCGTTTGCGCGATCGCCGCTGAGCCGATTCGGCTGAATTAGACAACGGCGACTGACCCGACCGGGATGAGGGCTGAGAAGAACGCTTGGGCACTGAATCTAACGCAAGAAAATATTACTCTTCGTTACTCAAGCTATCGAAAGTTCAAGTTCTATCAAATTAATATTGCAAAACTTAACGAATAGCCAGATCAAGCCACATGAGCAAGTTTGTTCCTAGCTCTCTTGCTGTCCTAGCCGCTTTTGCCAGTCGGCATCCACTTTGTCAGCGTTGAGGAACTCTTGCTCCGTCAAATCTGTTTCGGTTGTGTAAGCCAGATCTTTTTCGCTGACGATCGTTTCTGCCACAAACTGCTGGGCAAAAGCCAGCTTTTGCTTCAGTTCAGGCAAGGCCGCATTCAAGGCGATCGCCCGTTCTTGTCTTTGCTGGTTGCGCGCCTCAATCTTTTGGTTGCGCCACTGCACCCAAAAATAGCGGATCAGGGGAATGGCTAGAAACCCAATGCCGTAGGCCAGCAGCAAGCCGTAGATGCCTGCGACAAACGCCACTAAGCCGCCGAGTTGAGCTGCGATCGCGCCATCACGCAGCAGGCTGCCCAGCACCAGCGCCCCCACCAAGTTCACACCACCCAGACCGATCGCCGCCATAATTTGACCGCTGCTGGCTTGACTAAAGCGCCAGAGCGACTCTCGCAAATAGGCCGACACCGACTTTGACTGACGCTGATTGGCGCTGACCTGCAAATCAGGAAAATGATAGACAATCTCTCCTTCTGGACTCACTTCGGGTCGGCCGTTAAAGCGGGTCAAAACAGGCAGCATGTAGTCTTCAAAGTCTCCAGAAAGGCGATCGAGGTAGGGCGCAACCTGTTCAGCGACGATCGCTCCGCCATTGTTGCGGATGAGGGTACCGATCGATCGCCAGCGCTGGTCTTCGAGGTCAGCATTGGGGTTGCCATCGCCAAACAGAAAGGAAAAGATGGCCTCTAGAAAATTCATGGAATCCTCTTCTTGTCCCGATCGGCTGCGCCTGCCGCGAGAGGAAACCCGACGAGGATGAGAGGAATAGCCGTAGTTGGGGGAAAAAATCCAGTACCAGTCCCATAGGAATATCGAGGGAAAGGAGCCACTAAAGCCGTTATCACTAGAACTCCCATTATCGTCGCGAGAGTTAAGCGCGAGCAGAATTAAGGCGATCGCTAGCAAAATTAGCAAAATGGATGCGCCTAGCATCAGCCCGAACGAAATACGGACGAGGTAAAACAAGATCCGCCAAATTTTGCCCCAGGTTTCCTGGAACCGCAACCGCCAATATTTGTTGCGCAGCACGTCCCGAAAGTTACGCGGAAACAGGTAGGCTACCTCGCCTGACTCTGATACCTGCATATGCCCTCCAGCTTCGGAGGCCAGCACCAGCAAGGATTGCTCTGCCAATTTAATGTCTAGCCCCGCCTGAGCAGCCACATCGCCAACGGTAACGCGATACTTGAGCTTCTCTACGGCTTGCATGACGGTGGGATTTGGAGCCATGCGTCTTTTATTCCTCAGCTTTACTTAAGCGGTCATGAAGAACAGTGTTTCCTCCAGTATAAGAATTGGAAGGGGAGGCTGTGGGCTAGACTTACAGGCGTAGCCCCTTTGCGTAAGACGTTTTTAGACTGAGGCCGTTTTGGGTAGCGCGCCGCCAAACCCTAAAGGGAATATTTGCGGCCTTCCTGAAGCCCCCTATTTGAAAAACAGCTTTGAAAAACAGCCCTCTGGGTTAAGCTGAGATACGGTTACTTGACGCGAGAGGCCGAATTCGTTCAATCTTCTCAATAGGTTGCTTAATCAACTGGCTCCTGACTAACCCCGACTCGTGAGGCAACTATGCCCAGATCTCAACGAAACGACAACTTCATCGATAAAACCTTCACGGTCATGGCAGACATGATCTTGAAGATGATACCTACCAATAAAACGGCTAAGCAGGCTTTTGCTTACTATCGAGATGGCATGTCTGCCCAAGGAGATGGTGAGTATGCCGAGGCGCTAGCCAACTACGAGGAAGCCCTGAAGCTGGAAGAAGATCCCTATGATCGCAGCTTCATTTTCTACAATATGGGTTTAATTTACGCCAGCAACGGCGACCATACTCGCGCTCTAGAGCTTTATCATCAGGCGATCGACATTAGCCCCCGCATGCCGCAAGCCCTCAACAACATTGCCGTGATTTATCACCATCTAGGCGAGCAGTTGCAGGAAGCCAGCCCTTCTGGCAAGTCTGATGAGGCTGAAGCCTACTTTGATCGAGCGGCTGACTATTGGCAGCGCGCCATCCGTCAGGCTCCTAACAACTACATTGAGGCGCAAAACTGGTTGAAAACAACTGGGCGCTCTAAAGCGGATATTTTCTTCTAGAGTTTTCCTAAATCTCCCTCTATTCTGACGGGCTTAATTTCTCATGATCGATCGCGAACAAGTTCACAAAGTGGCGCATCTAGCCCGACTAGACCTGACTCCTGCCGAAGAGACGCAGTTCACAGAGCAGCTCAACGGCATTTTGGGATATTTTGAGCAGCTCAGCGAACTCAATACCGATGACGTGCAGCCCACGACTCGGGCAATCGATGTCAGCAATGTGACACGCCCCGATCGCCTAGAACCCTGTGGCGATCGAGAACTCATCCTGGAAAGCGCTCCCGATCGGGATGTAAATGCTCAGGGTGATTTCTTTAAGGTTCCTAAGATTATGAATGCCGATTAGTCGTTGCCCTCCGGATCGCAGGTTTTAGCGCTTACGCCTGTCATGAGCCTGCCAGCAGATTAAAAGCATGAACGCCGACCCCTAGGGGTCGGCGTTCATGCTTTCACGGTTTTCACAACCAATAGGCTACCGCGACAGATCAGATGCACGATTGATGGGCTGGGTAGATTTTTTGCGCAGAAATTCTGCAATCATCTGCTTGTTGTTTTTTCGCTTCGGTAGAGGTGGCATCTCAGTTTGCAAAGACATCCAGCGATCGCGAATGAGAGATTTGATTAACTCATCGCCGGTAGTATTTTCATGCACCAAAATTTCGGACAAGTATTGCACGGTCTGTTGATCAAGTTTCGGGATGTCTTGGGTGATCATGGCACTTCAATCTCAGCGGGTGGGTAAAGACCGGAACATCGCCCTAAAGCCGCGCTCCTTGTGAGAACCTCATTTCTAGCCCTGGTGGTCTGTATTCATCATGTTTGAAGAGGCGTAGACCTAACAAAAATGATTCAATTAAAAGTTTTGTTTGTAGGATATCTCACAAATAAAACTTGACAGGCCACTAACAAACAGGAATGGAGCTGTCTGCTGCGGCTAACTCAACTGCAAATGATTTTGAGATGAGTAACGTCGTGTTCTCCATATACAATCTAGACTTTGATTTCCTGTAAGACCGTGTTTCTTAGTTAAACTTTAATGAGGCGATCGTATTTCTTTACATCAGCTTCTAGAAGTTCCCATGAAGAGCAAAGCAAATATTCCACATTTGGGCACTGATGTGATCTAGCAATGAGTTTCCCTATGGGAAACGCAATATGCACTTCTCTAACATCTCCCTAGTAAAATTTATGGTTACCATCAGCTATGCAATTTATTTTGAGAAGTGCGCGCCTTGCAAAATAAATTGCATAGATAAAATTAGCAATGCCTAACAATCCTCTGTAGGAGCGGGCTTTGCGGATAGCTTTGTGCTTTTCTACCCCTACAAACTGCCAAACTCGCCCCTCCTGGTGCCATTTCTACGATGCATTCAGCCGTGTTTTAGCAGCGGCAAGCGCCTGCCGGACTTGATCAAATCCGGTGCCCCCATAGCTATTGCGGGCAGAAACAACCTGACGAGGGGCGATCGCAGCATAGATATCTGGCTCAAACGCCGGATGAATGGCCTGCCATTCCTCTAGAGTCAAATCTTTGAGCAGTTTACCTGCCGCCAGTGAAGTCTTCACAACTTTGCCCACCAGATTATAGGCTTCTCGGAAGGGCACTCCTTTCGTTGCCAGATAATCTGCCACATCGGTCGCATTGGAAAAGTCTTCAGCTACTGCCTCATTCAAACGAGCAGTGCGAAACTCCATTCCCTCTTGCATCAAAATTGTCATGGCCTCTAGGCAGGCACGTACTGTTTTCACGGTGTCAAACAGCGCTTCTTTATCTTCCTGCAGGTCTTTGTTATAGGCCAAGGGCAATCCTTTCATCAGCACCAGCAGCGCCTGCAAATGCCCAAAGACGCGCCCAGTTTTGCCCCGTACCAGCTCAGGTACATCTGGATTTTTCTTTTGAGGCATGATGCTAGAGCCTGTAGAACAGCTATCTTTGAGCGTCACAAAGCCAAATTCTTCTGAAGCCCAAAGGATCACCTCCTCCGAGAGGCGCGACAGATGCACCATAATCAAGCTGGCTGCACAGGCAAATTCAATCGCAAAGTCGCGATCGCTCACCCCATCTAAGCTATTGCCATAGACTTTGCCAAAGTTGAGAAGCTGAGCAGTGTAATGGCGATCGATCGGAAAGGTGGTGCCCGCCAAAGCGCCCGAACCCAACGGTAGGATATCAATGCGTTGGTAGACGTCACCGAGGCGCTCCCAGTCGCGCTGGGTCATTTCTACATAGGCCAGCAGGTGATGTGCCAAGCTCAACGGCTGCGCCCGTTGCAGATGCGTATAGCCCGGAATCAGGGTTTCTACATTTTTCTCGGCCAAATCTAGCAAAACTGACTGAAAAGCCCGAATTTGCTGCCGAATTTGCGTCACCTGATCGCGCAGATACAGGCGCGTATCTGTACCAACTTGGTCGTTGCGCGATCGTGCCGTATGCAGCTTTTTGCCCACGTCCCCTGCAATTTCTGTCAGTCGCCGCTCTACCGCAAAGTGAACATCTTCTGCTTCGATACCGGGATTAAAATTGCCCTGACGGTACTCCTGCCGAATTTGCTCTAGCCCTGCCACGAGCTGTTCGCCTTCTGTGGACGAGATAATACCTGTATGAGCTAGCATTTTTGCGTGAGCCTGAGACCCCGTTAGGTCGTACTCGATCAGCTCGATGTCAAAACCTATGCTGGCGTTAAATTGGGCGATCGCTGGATGCAAAGCCGACTCAAAACGCTGACTCCAGGTTTGCGAGGTTTGGGGCTGAGAGGCTTGAGATTGCGGAGAACTGTTGACCACGATATCTACCTTGAAGGTTAAAGCTTTAAGTTTTGAGGGTTGAGTTCCCAGATGTTGTATCGCAGTAAACTTTTTGCCTTGTTTCGCTTAAGGCTGACGCGCTCAAAGCCTCAGGGCAGTACCCTCAGAGCAGCACCAGTCGCCTATAAGTTTGCTTAGCTGCCAGCTTAACCGTAAGTTGTCAAGCCTCGAACCACGTATCCCACAACTAGCCCGATCGCCAAAGCCCAAATCTGACCAGACTTAACGAACCCATTAAAAAAGTTGCGCGTTGCGGCAAATACATCGGTGTTAAAAACCGCTGCCAAATAGCTCCAGTCCCAATAGCCTGCGCCTGAGAGTAACCCCTGCCCTTGATGCCAGGATGCTACATCTACCAGAGTGAGATGCTGCATTAAATTGAGCCACACCATGATTCCTCAGTCCTCACACAAAATTGCCAGTGTCAATAACGCTCTCCTCAGCAGCGATGGATAACCTTAACATTTGCACAAGCGGCTTTCGTCTGTGATTGTTGGATTATTGCCTCCCTGCGTCGGAGTCCCGCTGATTCTATCCCTTATTCAGCCATTTTTCTATAGTATTGCCGTAGCCATTACTTTGAAGACAGTGAGCATGAACCTCTGGCTTCGTTGCGCCATCCATTCATGCGAGAGTCCAGGCAATCTACTGTTCAAAGGGGTGCTTTCCTTCTCAGAGAACAGCGGCATCCTTCTTAATTTGCATGACGATTAAAGTCATGTCGTCTTCATTGTGCCGTTCTGAGCCAATGAACTGCTGCACCTGAGTAAACAGGTAGTCCAAAATAGCTTGAGGCGTTTCACAATGGCGGCAGGCCCATTGGAAGTGCTTTGCCAGACTTTCTTCATTAAAGCGATCGCCGTTTTGGCTGGCTGCATCCGTAAAGCCGTCGGTGTAGTAGATCAGGGTGTCGCCAGGCTGGAGCTGCACCTGAGCCTCATGATATTGAGAGTTGATATCTAGCCCAATCAGCATACCCAAAGTGTCTAGCTGCTTGAGCGTTCCTGTAGCGGCCTGCCAGAGCAGCGGCGGATTATGGGCAGCGTTGCTGTAAGACAGCGTGCGAGTTTTGGCATCATATTCAGAGTAGAACAGCGTCACGAAGCGATTGGAGTTCTCCAGATCGGCATACATGACATGGTTTAAGTGCTGCAAAATTCGTGATGGAGAGTGGGCGTTAAGCACTTCTGCCCGCAGCATCCCTCGCAGCATGGTCATGATCAGCCCAGCCGGAACGCCTTTACCCATGACATCGCCAATTGATACGCTCCAGCGAGCGGCTTCCATCCGCCCAATTTTTTTGGCGCGTTCAGGATCGTAATTGACAGGGATAAAGTCGTAATAATCTCCACCCACTCGGCTAGCCGTACGGCAGAGCGCAGCCAGCTCGACGCCATCAATTTTGGGACATTGACGCGGCAATAGCTGAAGCTGAATCTCTGCCCCAATTTCCAGCTCACGATCGAGCCGCTCTTTTTTGCGTAGCTCTACGGTTAGCTCGTCATTTTCGATCGCCACAGCCGTTTGGTCAGCCACAAGCCGCACGAGCTTCTGGCGAGTTTCTGTCCAGGTATATTCAGGATCACGACTAAAAACGTACAGCCTACCCCGCTCAATATTTTTGGTGAGAATGGCTGTCCCGAATAGATGAACGCTAGAACCCAAGAAGTGATTGATGTGATAGTCGAGCGCTGCTGTGCGGTTGCTGGTGTTGGCAGCTATCTTGCCATAGGCCGGAATGGGGGCAGTGGCCGTGAGTTGGCGTGCCGCAGACTCGATCGCCGCCTTTACATCCTGGCAACGGCTATCTTGACAATGGAGCCGCTCTAGCCGCACTTGCCCGTTGGGTTTATACAGAACCAGCGCGCCACCATCAGCATCGGTGACTCGGCTGGCAATTAGGGGAGTTAGCTCTAGAAATTGATTAAGATTTTTGAAGCTGCGCAGCGCAAATCCCAAAGAACTGAGTAAGTCTTGAATCTTGGTTTGCTCTCGATGCAAACGAGAAACTAGCTCCTTGAGGGCAAACACAGGAGTCACGTCTGGCGGCACATTGCCACCAGTCAAATCGGGGGGTTGGGAAGGCTGACGAGGAACTGGCACAGCGGTCATTCAGTGTAGAGCAAGTCAGGCGAGCAGGATGACGGTCATATTGCGGTAAATTCTAACGAATGTCGAGGCGATCGATGTGTCGCGGCTGCATGAGGTTGAGCAAGGAAGAGTCGAGGGGCAAATCAGCCCAAAATTACGAAGGTGCATGTTATTAATAGCGTTAATTTTCTATCTTGCCAACAAAAAAGTAGAGGGCTTGCCATAAAATGCCCGTAAGTTTGCATCTTCGAGCAAAAGATACCTCTGAGGGGTAAAGATTTTTCGGCATTGCTTAATCCGGCTATGAAGTTTGAGAGTTTTAGGGGGGTGCATCTCGTCGTTAGGGGAGCAGATATTTTGAGGGATGAGAGAGTGGGCTGATGGGAGAGCGAACAACGGCGATCGCATCAGCCCACTCTCCCGCGCTCGTAACATTTAGAGGCTCCCCCAACTGCTAGATGCGCCCGTTTGAGATGCGCACGTTCTGCAACCCTCATAGATAAAATCAGCAAGGCTGAGGCCAAGCGTCAGTGCCTCTGTAATTTCTGCAATCCGTAATTCCTGTAAAATCCGTGATTTCTGTAATGTGTAGCTTAATGTCTGTGAGGCAGAGACTTTGAATTGGGTAAATCAGGGAAAGAGTGAATTCGATCGCCTTATGATGCAGCGCTGCCTAGAGCTAGCCAAGCAAGCGCTAGGGCAAACAGCTCCTAATCCCTTAGTTGGCTCCGTTATCGTACAGGGCGATCGCGTTGTGGGTGAGGGATTTCATCCGCAGGCAGGGCAGCCCCATGCCGAGGTCTTTGCCCTCAGAGCCGCGGGTGAAAGCGCAAAGGGCGCGACAGTTTACGTCAACCTAGAACCCTGTAGCCATTTTGGTCGGACTCCCCCCTGTGCCAATGCTTTGATTGAGGCAGGTGTTGGGCGAGTCGTTGTCGGCATGGTTGATCCGAACCCTCAAGTCGCTGGAGCCGGGATCAATCGCCTCCGTCAAGCAGGTATTGCTGTCGATGTGGGGGTCGAGGAAGCCGCCTGCCAGGAGCTAAACGAAGCCTTTGTCTATCGAGTGTTGCACCAGCGCCCGTTTGGCCTGTTGAAATATGCCATGACGCTAGATGGCAAAATTGCCACTACGACAGGTCATAGCGCCTGGGTGACGGCTCCAGAATCCCGAAATCGGGTTCATCAAATCCGGGCAGGATGCGATGCGGTTGTCATTGGGGGCAACACGGTACGCCAAGACAACCCGCTGCTGACGACCCACAATCAAGGCGGCCACAATCCGCTGCGCGTTGTGATGAGCCGATCGCTCGATCTACCGATCGCCGCTCAGCTTTGGCAAACCGAGGTTGCACCCACCCTAGTGTTTACCGAACAAGGTGCAAAGCCTGAGTTTCAAGAAAAATTGGTGAGGCAAGGCGTTGAGGTGATTGAGTTACCTGAACTTACCCCTGCTCAAGTCATGCGCCATCTGTACGATCGCGGTTGTCTGTCTGTCCTTTGGGAATGCGGCGGAACACTGGCTGCAAAAGCGATTGCCGATGGCGCTATTCAAAAAGTTTTGGCGTTCATTGCGCCCAAAATCATTGGCGGTGTCGAGGCTCCCTCTCCAGTCGGTGATTTGGGGCTAACGCAGATGACGGCTGCTTTGGCGCTCAGTCGGGTCAAGTGGCAGGCGATCGGTGGAGATTTGCTGATAGAGGGGTATTTAGAGTAGGGCGGGTTTCACAGGCTATTGGGTGGGAAAGCATAGCGCAAAGGTTAGGGCAGAGATGCGGTGAGCTGTTTGTAATAGACCCGATCGCATCGCGCCGTCTCGACACCTGTGCTAGGCAGATATCCGCAAGATTCGTAAAGTCGGATGGCTTGCTTGAGCACGCTAGCCGTTTCAATCCACACTTGCGTAAAGCCTTTGGCTGTGATGTCTCGCTCTAGTGCCGCCAGCAGATAGCGCCCCAGTCCGTGGCCTCGTGCTGCGGGGAGCAGATACATCTTGCGAATTTCGACGGCATTTTCACCTCTGGCGATCGGGTAATAGCCGCCTGTCCCCACTACTTGACCCAGCCGCTCGACAACCCAAAATTTGCCCCCTGTTGCCCAGTAATCGGCTTCGACCTGCAACACATCCCGATCGGCACCCTCTGGCTCACCGCCTAGCCCATATTCCGCCAGCACAGACTGAATTAAGTCGGCGGCGATCTGGCGATCGCTTGGCTGCCAGTCTCGGATCAAAAAATCACGGTAGATTTCGTTCATGTCCTGATTTTGCCATATCCCTGAAGCGGGGCGATCAGACACGATTGCATGGCTTCAATCAAAGCAGGCTAACCTGAATCATACGATCGCTTTTGTTAGGCAGAACTCTTGATACTGCAAGCGCAAATCACACTTAAAGATTCAGCTAAAAACTCGGCTCTTCAGGGGTGCATCCCGTCGTTAGGGGAGCAGATATTTTGAGGGATGAGAGAGTGGGATGATGGGAGTAGTGAACAATGGCGATCGCATCATCCCATCCTCCCACTCTCGCAACATTGAGAGGCTCCCCCAACTGCTAGATGCGCCCGCTCTTCAGTGATTCAGACATCGAGTGTCAATCACGCCTCAGATTCTGTAATTTTGCTCAAGCCTTAATTTTGCCGAAACATTAATAGCGCTACATCAAGCCTTTATGCTTACAGCGATAGATTAAGTCTGTGCCAGGGTGAAGGGGCGTCGGTTGAGTTGTGCGCTAGGTCTTGACCCCGGTACAGTTCAATAATTTTTATAAAAAAGGTTTATCCCCTCATAGTGATTGATGCCCGCCGTGTTCCGACCGGAGAAACGATCGAGACTGAAGTTTGTGTCATTGGCGGTGGCCCAGCAGGGATCACACTGGCAACCCAATTTGTTGGACAAGGCTTCCGCGTCAGCCTGCTAGAGACAGGAGGGCTGGAGCCAGATGCAGCGATCCAATCTATGGCGCAGGGCAACACCGAAGGGGACGCCTACCCTGGTGCCATTCATATGCGGACACGTCAGTTTGGCGGCACAGCACACCAGTGGAATATCTGGTTGCAGAATAACAATCCTCAGGGCGATCGCGGGGTGCGCTACGTCACCTTAGACCCGATCGATTTTGAAAAGCGTGACTGGGTGCCCAACAGCGGCTGGCCTTTCGGTAAAGAAACGCTCGATCCCTACTATGAGCGTGCCCATGCCTTCTGCGAAACGGGGCCTTACAACTACGATGTCGCCTACTGGGAAACTGAGCAAGCCAAGGCGCTGAAGTTTAGCGATCGCCTCTCTAACCGCATGTTTCAGTTCGGACGGCGCGACATTTTTCTGCAAGACTACCGCCAAAAAATTGAGCAGTCCAGCAATATTTCTCTCTATCTGTATGCCACCGTTACAGAGCTAGAGTCGGATGATCTGGCTCAGACAGTGACACGGGTGCGCGTGGCTACGCTGGCGGGCAACCAATTTTGGGTGGCGGCAAAGATTGTGATTTTGGCAATGGGAACGATCGAGAATGCCCGCCTGCTGCTGCTTTCTGACAAAGCCAACAAGCAGGGGTTGGGCAACCAAAATGACGTCGTCGGACGCTACTACATGGATCACCCGCTGGTGCGATCGGGGATGATGGTGCCGCCCAATCGCCAGGTGATTAACAGCCTCTCGTTTTATGATGCTCACTGGGTTAAGGGCACTAAGGTGATCGCCAAGCCTGTTCTCAGTGAGTCCGTGATGCGCCGCGAAAAGCTGTTGAATATGAATGCGGCTCTGTTTCCGCGTCCCAGCATCTATCAGTACAATCCTTTGCGGATGCTGTTTCCCAAAGGCAAACGCTATCACTCGAAAACCATTGCCGCCGGACAGGCTTTCAAGCAGGCGATTCGAGACAAAAAGCTGCCCAAAGATCTGCTCAGGCACACGGGCAATTTGATCACAGGAATGGACGACCTGATGTTCTTTCAGTGGCGCAGCAAGCAGCGCCTCACCCATCCCTATGGGCTAGATACAGGCGGTTGGTCAGAGCTAGCCGACAAAGAAAAGCGGTTTGGCTGCTATGAAGTCTTTCACATCACCGATCAAGCGCCTGACCCCACAAATCGCATTGTGCTAAACGACAATCGCGATCGCCTGGGCAACCGTCAGGTCAAGATTCACTGGCGCTGGAATGAAATTGACATTCGCAGTACCCGCCGCGCTCAGGAGATTTTTGCCGAAGAATTTGCCCAAGCTGGCTTAGGCAAGCTGAATCTAGAACTCGATCACGGTGTGCCGCAGGTATTTCTGCCCAGCACTCACCACAATATTGGCTCCACACGGATGCATGACGATCCCAAGCAGGGCGTGGTGGATGCCAACTGTCAGGTTCATGGCGTCTCGAATCTCTTTGTTGCCAGCAGTTCGGTGTTTCCGACCGGAGGCTATGCTAACCCCACGTTGACCATTGTGGCGATCGCCATTCGGGTGGCCGATGAAGTCAAAGCCCGCATCACTGGACAGAAATAGAGGGCTGTGTTCGAGGTTGATCTGGCTTCACTTGCCTTAGACTTAAATATCGAACCTTCTGTCTAAGAAAAGGGAACCGGAACTATGCGGCTGTCTCAAATGCTGTTTGTCACCCTGCGCGAAGATCCAGCAGAGGCAGAAATTCCCAGCCATAAGCTGCTGCTGCGAGCTGGATATATTCGTCGGGTGGGCAGCGGCTTATATGCGTACCTGCCGCTGATGTGGCGGGTACTGCAAAAGATTTCCCAAATTGTGCGGGAAGAGCTAAACGCTACGGGCGCACAGGAATGCCTGCTGACGCAGCTTCAGCCTTCGGAGCTGTGGAAAGAGTCCGGCCGCTGGGACACCTACACTAAGGCAGAAGGGATTATGTTTGCCCTGACCGATCGCCAAAACCGCGAGGTGGGTCTAGGGCCAACCCATGAAGAGGTGATTACAGCGATCGCCCGTGACATGATTCGCTCTTACCGCCAGCTGCCGCTCAACCTTTACCAGATTCAAACCAAGTTTCGGGATGAAATTCGTCCTCGGTTTGGGCTAATGCGCGGACGCGAGTTCATCATGAAGGATGCCTATTCTTTCCATGTCGATGAAGCGAGCCTGAAGCAAACTTACCAGGATATGCATGAGGCTTACACCCGCATTTTGAAGCGCTGCGGACTGGCATTTCGAGCTGTGGATGCCGATTCTGGGGCGATCGGCGGTTCTGGCTCTCAGGAATTCATGGTGCTAGCGGCAGCAGGCGAAGATGAGGTGTTGTATACGGAAGATGGCAAATATGCCGCCAACGTCGAGAAAGCAACTTCGCTACCCACAGATGCTGAGCCTTCGACCTTCACAAAGTACGAGAAGCTAAGCACGCCGGGAACGGCAACGATCGCCACCCTCTGTGATTTCCTAAAGTGTTCTGCCACCCAAATCGTCAAGAATGTCCTCTACCAAGCCACCTATGACAACGGCATGACGGTGCTGGTGCTAGTCAACATCCGGGGCGATCAGGATGTCAACGAGGTGAAACTGCAAAACGAGCTAGTCCGTCAAGCCGGACAGTATGGCGGTAAGGCGCTGCTGGCACTGACAGTTCCCGATGCAGAAGCCCAGCAAAAATGGGCAACCAAGCCGCTGCCGCTCGGCTACATTTCGCCCGGTCTGAGCGATAGCTATATTCAATCGGATAGCCAGACTAGCAAGAGTTTTGCCCCCAAGTTTCTGCGGCTGGCTGATCCGACCGTTGTAGAGTTGCAAAACTTTGTCACAGGCTCCGATGAATCGGGCTATCACGTTGTCGGAGCCAACTGGGGTAAGGAATTTGAGTTGCCCAAAATTGTGGTTGACCTGCGGAAGGCTACGGTAGGCGATCGCGCCCTGCATGACCCTAGCCAAACGCTGCAAACGGCACGCGGTATTGAGATCGGGCATATCTTCCAGTTGGGTACCAAGTATTCCAAAGCCATGAATGCCACCTTTACCAATGAGCAAGGCGAAGAGCTGCCGCTGGTCATGGGCTGCTATGGCATCGGCGTGTCGCGGCTGGCGCAGTCGGCAGTCGAGCAATCCTACGACAAAGACGGCATCATTTTTCCGGTGGCGATCGCGCCCTATCAGGCGATCGTGGTCATTCCTGACATCAGCAAAGCTGATCAGGTCGCAGCCGCCGAAAAGCTCTATACCGAGCTAAATCAGGCTGGGGTAGAGACGCTACTAGACGATCGCAGTGAGCGAGCTGGCGTTAAGTTCAAAGATGCTGAGCTGGTGGGCATCCCCTTTCGGGTTGTCACCGGGCGATCGCTCCAGCAGGGCAAAGTCGAAGTAGTGAAACGGGCGAATCGGGAATCTCAAGAAATGGCGATCGAATCTGTGGTGCCCACCCTGAAGCAATGGATTGCCGAAGCGCTGTCTTCCTAACCATCGGAGTAAAAAACGGCTGCTCTACAAAGTAACTCAGCGTAGCCGAGAATTAGATCGTCAATGTCGAAAGCGCCTAAATTATCGCGTTTACCGTTGGAGGCAATGGCAGTCAACGCATTTATCCATCTCAGGTGTTGGCAGGACTGAATCTAGAAGTGACGCAAGAGACGATCGCTCTCAGCCGCTAAATGAACAATAGTTAGCTTGTGACTTGAATGATGACAGAATTTCAGCAGTCGCAAGTTCAGGAGTTGGTAGCATGGAGTTTCTAGCAATCTTTTTGTCTAGCTTGATTGGCATTCTTTCGCCAGTAGGTCTAGTGGCCGATCGCTTGGCCGAAGATGCCATCCGCGATCAGGTCGATTCTGTAGAGCATCTGGCCGTGCGGATTGACAACACTCCTAGCTATCGTCTGGCACAGGGCAGAGCCGATCGCGTTCGCATTGCTGCTCAAGGCATTTATCCGATCGCCGGAGTGCGGATTGCAGCCCTAGAGATCGAGACAGACCCCATTGCCCTCAATCTTGCCAGCCTACGAACCGAAACGCCTCGGCTAGATGCCCCCTTGCAGGCAGGCGTAAAGCTCGTGCTGACTCAGGAAGATATCAATCAGATCTTAAAATCAGAAGCGATCGTGGGGCAGTTTCGCGATCTCAACCTCAACTTTCTCAGCAGTTCGGGCGATCGCACAGAAAAATTTGATCTGGTGAATCCCAAAATCGAATTTCTTCCCAACAGCCGTTTTCAGCTTCAGGTCACACTTCAGGGACAGCAAACCCAGCATCGAGATCAAATTACTGTTGAATCAGGCATTCAGATTCTCTCAGGGCAACGGGTTCAGTTCGTCGATCCGGCTGTTCGGATCAATGAGCAAGCGCTGCCCTCCCAGGTGATTGCCTTCCTGACGGGAGGCATCAGCCAATCCTTCGATTTACAACGCTTACAAGCTTCTGGCATTGCGGCACGGGTGTTAAGCTTAAAGACAGAGGAAAATACGCTCACCTTAGCGGCCTTCATTCAGATTGATCCAAGTTTTTCTATTTCTGGAATCCGGTGAGTCAGGCGTGTAGTCACTCACATTCATGTGTCCATCACTGTCCCGGCCTCTCTTTGCGAGGGGTTGGGAAGTTTCTTTCAAAGGAGTCTTCTCATGCGAGACCACCCATCTGCGTCTGACCCCAAATCCCCTCGATCGCCCAAATCAACTCGCTTCCTTCCTTTGGGTCTTTTGGTGGGTCTCTCTACAGTCGCGCTGACCGCAGGCGCTGGGGTGGCTTGGTGGACATGGCACAATAGTCCAGCACCGATCAGCTCAACTCCCACAACGGAGTCTTCGACATTGGGTGGTTCTCCCGGCTCGCAAGTTATAACGCCTGAAGCGGCAAGCCCTCAAACATCTAGCCCAGAAACGGCAAGCCCCCAGGCGATCGATCAAAAAACAGTTCAGGTTTACTGGCTCAAGAACATTAGCGACCAGATCGAAGTTGCCGCTGCACCCGTCAATCTCGATGCCCAACAGCAACCCAGCCAAATGCTAGAGGCAGCTTTTGAGCAAGTTCTGCAAAAGCCTACTGATCCAGACTTGATTTCTGCCATTCCTGCCCAGACGCGCCTCCGCAAGCTCGAAGTCAAGCCTGATGGCGTGCATGTTGATCTGTCGCCTGAATTTGTGTCGGGCGGCGGCAGTACTTCTATGACAGGCCGATTGGGTCAGGTGATCTATACAGCCACAACCCTTGATCCAGCAGCAGAGGTTTGGATTTCTGTTGAAGGTCAGCCTTTAGAAGTTTTGGGAGGTGAAGGCTTGATCATTGATCAGCCTATGACTCGCGAAAGCTTTGAGCAAAACTTTCAGCTTTAGGATTGCTACCCAAGCGACGTTTTTAGGTGCAAACCAGAGCAGCAGCTATGTTTCGGTTTAATTGATCCAAAACCTGCTTAATCCTTTCCTGCAATGCTAAAAGCCCGAAAGTGCTTAGCCTGCTCTTCGATGCGGGTGGCAATGCGATCGCAAACCAAATTGCATAGCTCAAAGCTCAGTCCATCATCCACGCTGTAGTAAGCTGAAGTTCCTTCGCTACGGCGGCAGAGAATACCCGCTTGCAGCATGACCTTGAGGTGCTTAGACACATTGGCCTGACTTGTTGCTGTGGCCTCAACCAGATCTTGGACGCATTTTTCGCCATCGCGCAGCAAGTTAAGGATGCGCAACCGCATGGGTTCGCCCAACACGCTGAAATACTCTGCGACCTGTTGAACGACCTCCGGTGGGACAGATTCTGCTGATTTCATGCATTCTTACCCCAAAAGGATTGATCCCCGCATTGTAGCACTCAACTCTTGTATGCCAATAGAGCGATGAATACCGAGTCTGTAAAGATATCATGAAAGCACAGATAAGAGCTCCGTATCCCTCCGTATCTAACAGATTGGCATCTCTGCAATCATACTGAATTTACTGCTGAGGCTTTATGGCGATCGCTTCTAAGAATAGCGGCTTAAGTTGATTATGAACAAATTAACCTAAAAGATTTTTTTGAAAAAGTAGGCTGCTTTTTCAAAAAAATCTTTGGTTTCTAAATATGTGATTCTAAGCTCTGAACTTCTAAGCTTTGAATTTAGCTGTGATCCGCTTCATCGCCTCTTCGACATTGGCACGACTGTTGAATGCCGAAATGCGGAAATAGCCCTCTCCAGCTGCGCCAAAGCCTGAACCGGGAGTGCCGACAACATGGCAACTGTGCAGCAGCTTGTCAAAAAAGTCCCAGCTTGTCAAACCTTGGGGCGTTTTTACCCAAGCGTAAGGTGCATCGACTCCACCATAGACTTGAAATCCGGCAGCGGTAAGCTGTTCACGGATAATCTTGGCATTCTCCATGTAAAAGCCGACGAGCGCCTTAATTTGTGCTTGTCCGGCAGGAGAGTAAACCGCTTCTGCACCCCGTTGGACGATGTAGGATACACCGTTAAACTTGGTAGACTGGCGGCGATTCCAGAGCTTCCAGACTTCCACTTCAGAGCCGTTAGCCGCTTTACCCATGAGCGTTTTGGGTACGACAGTCAAGGCGCAGCGGGTGCCTGTAAATCCGGCATTTTTGGAAAAAGAGCGAAACTCGATCGCACAGTCTCTTGCGCCTTCAATTTCATAGATCGAGTGGGGCAAATCAGGGTTGGTAATAAAAGCTTCATAGGCCGCATCAAAAAAGATGATAGAGCCGTGGGCTTTGGCGTAATTTACCCAAGCTTGTAGATGCTCGCGGCTAGCCGTAGCTCCGGTAGGGTTATTAGGAAAACAGAGATAGATGAGATCGACTTTCTGAGTCGGAATCTCTGCCGTAAAGCCGTTTTCAGCTGAGATGGGCAAATAGACTAAGCCGCCATACTCGCCGCGATCGTTGACTTCTCCGGTGTGCCCAGCCATGACATTAGTATCGACATAGACGGGATAGACCGGATCGGTAACAGCGATCGCGTTATTTGCCCCAAAAATATCGAGAATATTGCCGCAGTCGCACTTAGAGCCATCGGAAATAAAAATCTCTGAGGCGTCAATCTCACAGCCGCGAGCTTGAAAGTCGTACTGGGCGATCGCCTGACGCAGCCAAGCATAGCCTTGCTCTGGGCCATAGCCCTGGAAGGTAGCGCGATCGCCCATTTCCTCGACAGCTTTGATCATGGCGGTGCGGCAAGCTTCTGGCAAAGGCTCGGTGACATCCCCAATGCCAAGGCGAATGATTTTTGCTTCAGGATTGGCTTCAGCAAAGGCAGTAACCCGACGGGCAATTTCAGGAAACAGGTAGCCTGCTTTGAGCTTGAGATAATTATCGTTGATGGTTGCCATGAGGAATCTTGGAGAAACTTGGGTGAGTTAATGAGAGCGACGTAACACAGTTTATCTTGTGCAGCCTCGCAGAAATAAGACACAGTTAGGGCTATGGCGCACCAATCATCTGATTTTTTTCACGATCGCATTAAAATCCATCACAGATTGGTACACTGTTGCCAGTGTTAAAGGCCAGTGTCAAGTGTCAAATGCCCGTATCAAATCACAGGGGCTGATGTCTCCTGCCCATATCGGTGCAGAATGAGTATCAGTGCAGAATGAGTGAGGCCATAAAATTGAGTGCAGACACGTAAGTGCAAGCATGCAATTGAGTGCAGCTTAGTGCAGCCTGCTCACATCGGCTTCTGTTGACGCTTACCCGAACTCAGATCAATAATCTTCTTATCTTCCATACACAGAAATCTATAGAGGAAGTCCTCTGAAGATTTTCAGACCCATTCCCTGGATGCCTATGCCCCCCCTTGTTGCTAACTACTACCTGACCTACCGCTGCAATGCCCGGTGCCACTTTTGCGACATCTGGGCGCTAGAGCCGAAGCAAGAAGCAAGTTTTGAAACGATTCAGCACAACTTGCGCGATCTCAGGCGCTTAGGAGTGAAGTATGTAGACTTTACGGGCGGTGAGCCGCTGTTGCGATCGGACGTTAACCAAGTGTTTGCGGAGGCAAAGCGTCAGGGATTCATTACCAGCATGACCACCAACACCATCCTTTACCCTAAGCGGGCAAAGGAAATGCAGGGTTTGGTGGATTTCCTCAACTTTTCGCTGGATGGGGGCGATGCAGATACGCATGACCAGTCTCGCGGCGTGAAGATCTTTGACACCTTGGTGGAGTCTGTCGAAATTGCCCTGTCGCTGGGCGAATTTCCAGTTCTCAATCACACCGTTACGGCACAAAATTTTCATCGCATTGGCGAAGTGGCAGAGCTAGGTGAAAAGTTGGGAGTACGTGTCTGGCTGAATCCGGCGTTTACAGCTTACGAGAACTACAACAACAAGAAAAACCCTACGCCTGAACTGGTAAAAGCGATCGAGTCTTCTGCCAGACAGTACCGTAATGTTGGCTACAATAGGGCTGCCCTTGCCTTTATTGAAGCAGGCGGCAATGATACCCAAAATCCTCGCTGCAAAGCAGTGGATGCGGTGATTGCCATTTCGCCTAACGATGAGCTGCTGCTGCCTTGCTATCACTTTGCCCAAACCGGGCTTGCCATTGAAGGAAAGCTGTACGACATGTACCGCGAGTCAGAAGTGGTAGAGAGCTACCGTCAATCTCAGGGCAAGCTGTCGGTCTGCGAAGGCTGCACGGTGTGGTGCTACCTCATCCCCAGCTTCTTCAAGGGTTTAGACAAGTACTGGTTCCTTAATCAAATGACCTATGCCGGAGAATTCCTGGCGCGAAAGCGATTTATCCAACGATCTGCAAAGCAATCTACCCAACAGCCTGCCGAACAATCCGACAAAGCTTCCGACAAACACCTCACTCGGGTCTGAGCGGCCAGAGCTTTTCTCTGAACCCCCAAGTGAGTCAGGAAACAGCCTTCACGGGCAGGGGCGCAGACGCAAAGCCGCGATCGCCCTAACCGCTATCTGGAGCAGTACGATCGCTCTGCATCTGTTTGCCTGGGGCTATTGGCTGGTGCTGGGCTTAACAACCGTGATGGGAATTCACGCGCTCCGGCTGGTTTTTGCTCGCTCTGTGGCGCTGCCCGATCCGCTGTCGGGTGGCGACCCGGAAGACTATCCCTATGTCTCACTCATGGTGGCGGCCAAAAACGAAGAGGCAGTCGTGCGATCGCTGGTGCAGGATCTATGCAATCTTGACTATCCCGCCAGCCGCTATGACCTGTGGATTATTGATGACGCCAGCACCGATCGCACACCGCTATTGCTCGATCGCTTGGCGCAGGAATACCAACAGCTCAACGTCGTTCATCGTTTGCCCAATTCGGGTGGCGGCAAGTCGGGGGCGCTCAATCAGGTCTTGCCTTTGACACAGGGCGACATTATTGCTGTGTTTGATGCCGATGCCCATGTGCCCAGCAATCTGCTGCGGCAGGTTGTGCCGATGTTTCAGCGATCGCAGTTGGGGGCAGTACAGGTACGCAAGGCGATCGCCAATGCAACCACAAACCTTTGGACGCGCGGCCAAGAAGCTGAAATGGCGCTAGATAGCTTCATCCAGCAGCGTCGGATTGCTTTGGGCGGTATTGGTGAGCTACGCGGCAATGGCCAGTTTGTCCGGCGATCGGCTCTAGAGCGCTGCGGCGGCTGGAACGAAGAAACCATCACCGATGACTTAGATTTGACCGTTCGGCTACATCTTGACCAATGGGATATTGACCTGCTCATGCATCCGGCTGTGGGTGAAGAGGGCGTAACGCGTGCCGTAGGACTCTGGCATCAGCGCAATCGCTGGGCGGAAGGCGGCTATCAACGCTATCTCGACTATTGGCGGCTAATCGCGCAGAATCGGTTGGGCACTCGCAAAACCGTGGATCTGTTTCTGTTTTGGATGACGCAATATGTGCTGCCAACGGCAGCCGTACCCGACTTTTTGATGGCGATCGTTCGGAGTTCTTCGCCCATGCTGCTGCCCGTCACCAGTTTAACGGTGACGCTCTCGATGCTAGGCATGTTTGTAGGGATGCGGCGGGCTCGCATGGTTGGAGAGGGTCGTCGCAAACGTATTCCACTATCGGTTTTGATGACGCTGATCCACACGGCTTTTGGAGCGTTTTACATGCTGCATTGGATACCCGTTATGGCCAGCACAACGGCTCGAATGTCGATCCGTCCAAAGCGCCTCAAGTGGGTTAAAACAGTCCATCAAGGCAGCAATGAAGTCTGGCTAGATATGGTGCAGGATGAGGTGTAGCGCCTTCGACTCTGGCAGCCCAATGAATCTTGAGCCGTAGAATTAAAGCGATGACATAGCTGGGACATAGCTGGGCGAATTTTTTCACCTAGCCGATCGCCTCAAGCCATGACAGGACGGCATCCAGACAGGGTTTCATGCAGATTCACTACAGAGCCAATCACCGCGATCGCCGGAGCTTCAAACCCTGAGGCTTCGATCTGGTCGAGAATGCTGCCCAGCGTGCCGACTAACTCCTGCTGATCGGTTCGGGTGCCCCAGCGCACAAGGGCGATCGGCGTGTCAGCAGACAATCCTGCCAGCAAAAGCTGAGCAGTAATGTAGGGCATATTGTGGATACCCATGTAGATGACGATCGTTTCGGAACCTTGGGCGATCGCCTTCCAGTTCACCGCAGGCCGATATTTGCCCGCTGACTCATGCCCTGTCACAAACGTCACAGAGGAGCTGTGGGCACGATGGGTCAGCGGAATCCCCGCATAGGCAGGAGCGGCTATCCCAGAGGTGATACCCGGAATCACCTCAACGGGGATATCAGCCTTGACCAAATCTTCCATTTCTTCGCCGCCGCGCCCAAAGACAAACGGATCGCCCCCCTTGAGCCGCACTACGATCGCATGGGTCTGGGCTTTTTCAATCAAGAGCTGCGTTGTTTCGTCTTGTACCAATGAGTGCCGTCCACGGCGTTTGCCCGCATGAATTTGCTCTGCGTGGGGATTGATCATCGCCAAAATTTGTGGACTCACTAATGCGTCATAAATGACAACATCGGCGCACTCTAGCAGCGTCTTTCCTTTAATCGTCATCAAGCCCGGATCGCCGGGGCCTGCTCCTAGCAAGTACACTTTTCCTAAAGGCTGCATGTAAAAATCTGAAAAAATCGAAGTCTTCTTAATATAGGCTACGGCTTGGCTGTTTCGCGAACCGTATTCAAAGCTGCATTTGCGTCAGCGATCGCAGCTACGACGAAACGAGCGAGGCTCTCTGTTGCGCCTTGGGGTGGAATCCAGTGCAGACGCACATTCGGCAATTGTTGCTGTATGTCCTCAATAGCTTGGGCGATCGCGTCTGTGATACCGCCAGCAAACAAAAAGTAGGGCAGAATCTCAATCTGAGTAAAGCCTTGACTCACGAGATGATTGACCTGATCGATGAGGCTAGGAGACACCGACCAGTAGGCAGGTAAGGCATTTAACTGAAGCGCGATCGCCTCCATCGGTTGGTTTCCCCCAGCGCGACGACTGCCATGCCCCAGCAAAATCCGCCTAATCTGAGGATCGCTGGCACCTGAGACTCGCTCAAGCCAAACCTCTGGCAGATGGGCATGGCTTCCCAGATAAGGGCAAATCTTTAGCGCGATCGCATCCCCTAGTCTCTGCTGGGCGATCGCCACTTCTGCCGGAATATCTTCCATCACATGAACCCCAGGCAGCAGAAACAGAGGCACAATTTGCAGTTGCCGCCCGCCCAAAGCCAGCACCTGTTCAGCAAACTGCTGGATCTGCTGATGCAAAGGTTGAGCCAGTTCCAACACCGCAGCTTCGACAAGGGGGCGATCGCTATCGCCTACCGAGCTTTGCTGTAGCCACTGTGCTACAAGTTTAGCCAAATACTGCATCTCAATCTGAGGACGCGGATCGCGACTGCCATGAGAAACCAGAAGATAGGCGGTGGAAGAATGGAGCAATGCAACCTCTTGTCAGCGCTAGATTTCGTTTTGTCAGCTAAATTAGCCCATATACTCTACAGGAAAATTTAGCCCTTACCCTTACACACTTTAAAGGATGCCTGCCCTGCTTTCGCTGGCCTATAGGGTGGAAAGGCTTTCAGCTTTGCTCTTGCTCTAGTGAATTGGCTGAAGTAGAGCGAATTGGTTGAAGTAGAAGCGCTGAAAGCTGAACAGCTGACATGCAGTTTAAGTAAAGTTACATAGAATAAAGGAAGATAAAAGAGGAGTCGGAGAAATTTCAGACTTATCTCGGATCGGTTTGGGTCGGTTGCATCTGTTTGTTGCAAGGCTGGCAACGGCTGATAGAGTCTCGGTCTGTTTTTCTGCACCACACACCACTACAGCACAGGCAGCACGACGCAAGCAACACCCCTAACAGATTCAAAAGAAACCGAGAGTTAATAAAACCCTGCAAAGCTCTCCATAGGCTGATATATAGCCTGTAGACTTCAACCTGTACACTCCAAAATTATCCAGAACATGACATCTGGGGCATAGAGGGGCACCAAGATTGCTGAGTGTGCCGCTGCAAAGAACCTCGTAAAACCATCAGAAAAGGGAAAGGCTTGATCACGATGAGCTTGTTTTTTTTAGCACTTCAACTTCTCCTATGCCTTCTGGCACTGGGCATTGCACTCTACCTGATCACAGCTCGTCGATATCAATCGTCTGACTCAGTTGCCCATTCCTACGACCAATGGACGGAAGACGGCATTCTAGAGTTTTACTGGGGAGAGCATATCCACTTAGGGCATTATGGTTCGCCACCCCGACGCAAAGATTTTTTGACCGCCAAATCAGACTTCGTTCATGAAATGGTTCGCTGGGGCGGCTTAGACAAGCTGCCTCCTGGCACGACTGTTTTGGATGTTGGCTGTGGAATTGGGGGCAGCAGCCGCATTCTGGCTAGAGACTACGGGTTTGCCGTCACAGGCATTACGATTAGCCCCCAGCAGGTGGAGCGCGCTCGGCAATTAACGCCTCAGGGTCTGAGCGCTCAGTTTTTGGTAGATGATGCTATGGCGCTTTCGTTTCCAGATGCAAGTTTTGACGTCGTTTGGTCGATCGAGGCGGGGCCTCACATGCCCGACAAAGCCGTCTTTGCCCGTGAGTTGATGAGAGTCCTCAAGCCAGGGGGTGTCATGGTTATGGCGGATTGGAATCAGCGGGACGATCGCCAAAAGCCACTCAATTTCTGGGAAAAACCTGTGATGCAGCAACTCCTTGATCAATGGTCTCACCCTGCTTTTTCCAGCATTGAAGGCTTTTCAGAACTTTTGGAGGCAACCGGCTGGGTTGAGGGCAGCGTTGTGACGGCAGACTGGACAGAGCAAACCCTCCCTTCCTGGCTAGACTCCATCTGGCAGGGCATCATTCGTCCTGAGGGATTGGTAAAATTCGGGCCATCGGGGCTGATGAAGTCTCTCCGAGAAGTTCCGACTTTGCTGCTCATGCGGCTCGCTTTTGGTACGGGTCTATGCCGCTTTGGTATGTTTCGAGCTGTACGGTCTAATGCGCTGCCACAGTTAGCAACTGCTGCTGTTGAATCTGCTCAAATTTAAGGCGTTACCAATTTCATAGTCGGATTAAGCCAAGCGAGATGATTTTTTGAGATCTGCTCGTGAGTGAGTGTGAGTGGGTGAGTGGATGAGTGGATGAGAGCTTCCCATTCATCCCTCTCCCCATCCACCCATCCGTCTATTCACCCTCTCCCCCTCTCTCCATCCACCTCAGCACGTCAGCTAATCCTGACAAACTGCTAGCGTAGCAGACAGCTTTTTTCTTCTTGAGCTGTAAGTTGAGCTGCAAAAATTTGTCGTGCGGGCCTTTTTGACCAGACGCGATCGAAACCTTCGTGCAACACAGATTCTGTGCAAATCACAAAGCAAGCTAGAGAATTGCTAACTAAGAGGTGCACCATCCTCTGCTCATACACAATTTCAACTCAAACTTCTCTATCTTAATGAGTAGATTTTTGCGCTAATGAATCTATTTTATTAGTGCAAAACTATTCGCAAAACTGTATGGAAAAAGAACAAAAGCTATTGCTTGACTCAGTGCTTAAAACTAAGTGCTTAAATTAAGCGCTGAGGCACTTTGTTTGCCTAATTACTTCAACCCGATAGATCCGCCAAAAGTATGATTCTCAATAGAGTGAGGATGCTACAACTTAATTAGGGGTTATCCACACCACACTTTTTCAGAGGGATTTGAGATGATGAATTTGTGGTCAAAGTTAAGCAATTAAAGGGCAGGGCAATGAAATTTCTGATTCAACCGCTTTACACCTGGTACCGTTCTATTTTGCGTCATCCTAAGTATCGCTGGTTGGTTGTTTTAGGCAGTCTGCTTTATCTCGTTAGCCCTGCCGATTTAATTACGGATGTAGTACCTCTGGTAGGTTGGCTCGACGATGGCGTAATTGTCACCCTGTTGGTTACTGAGGTTTCTCAAATGCTTGTGGAACAGCGCAACATCCGTAAAGCGAAAGACCTCAATGCTGATGCCGACGCTACCACTGTTTCAACTACAGCTTCAGCCAGTTAGGGCGATCGCCTCTGAAAATTCACTCTAGCTTGCCTGTTTTAACTTTTTTCTGCAAAATTCACAGAGGATCAATCCATGTCTAATCCTATTCAAGATCGTTTTGCCACCAATTTCGAGAAGGCGAAATCGACTGGCAAACCCCGAATCGATCGCATTCGAGAAATCTTCAAAGACGCAGCCAATCAAGCAATGGCTGAGGTTAAAGAAGGTTCAGGTGAGGTCACAGAGATTGCCAAGGATACATTTTCCGGGTTTTCCGAGGACGTTAATGAGACTCGTGAGGGATTTCAAGATGGATCTCAACCGACATCCGACACCCGCTCTTCGGCTCATCTACAGACTCTCCTCCTGAGTGTCTTCAGTATTGCTAAGCAGAGTTTCGACAAGGCAGTTGTCTGGTACAAAAATACCCAGGCGCAAGCTGAAGCTTCTGAACCTGTCAACTCGTATGCTTGGGAACAGAAGAAGGCCAAAGTTGAAGATAAGGTCGGTGAAGCTGGAGCCGTTTTGGCGCAAAAGGAGCAGCAAGTTCGGCAGCAGTTAAAAGACCTTTTGCAAACTGCCGCAACTAAGCTCTAGGTTCTAACACGAAGGCTAATTTTTTCATCTGAGAGAGTTAGCCGCTTGACATCAACTTGGCCTTGAAAGGTAGCTCTTAATCTAATTAACTGAAGATTTGTGAGCTTAGGTTTCAATTCCAGCCGTTTTCCCGTAAATTTGTTCAAAAAGTGAGGTTTTTCTATGAAACTCGTTCGTTTTGCTCTTGGTATTCTGCTACCTCCGGTTGGCGTTTTTATGGCCTATGGAGTCAGCACGACATTGCTGATCAACATTCTGCTGACCCTTCTAGGTTGGCTTCCAGGTGTGATTCACGCAGTTTGGGCGCTTGCCAAGCATGAAGAAAAAATTAATCAACAGATTAATCAGCAAGAAGGCTCAATTTAGATTCATTGATTTATCCCTTTGAGAATCTACTTTGATTTTTCAAGGGAAACCATTAATTACGGAGGAAGAAACATGTTTGGATTCTTTTTAACAACAGTCATTAGTGCTTTAGGACTGCTGATTGTTGATCTTGTCGTTCCAGGTGTAGATATTGCAACGTTCCCAGCTGCTTTACTAGCAGCAGTTGCGATCGGCTTTGTCAATGGTTCAGTCCGACCTGTACTATCGGTTTTGTCTTTGCCGATTAACTTGTTGACTTTGGGTTTGTTCTCTCTAGTAGTGAACGGTGTTTGCTTTTGGTTAGCGTCACTGTTCGTTCCCGGCTTCGCAGTGCATGGGCTGTTGGCTATTATCGTCGCACCCATCGTGCTATCGTTTGCTACTACCTTCTTGAACCAGTACTTTGTCAGCAAGAAGGGAATTGTTCAGACTGGTGCTCAATCCGATAGCCCTACAGCTTAAGTAGAGTATCTGTGGAGGTTAGGCACACTCATCTCTTGTAGCATTCTGTGTGCCTTGAGCCTTCTAAACTCTAGGACGATCGGTTGTTAATAAACATTAAAAGGTTGATTTTTCTCCGTGAAGTGTCGGAAAAATCAACCTTTTGTGTTGTGTTCCCTTATATGGAGGGTAGAAATAGATTGTGAACGGCTTTAACTGCCTCAGATTTAACTGCCTTAGATTTAGTGACCTCAGCGCTTAGTTGAGATAGTCCAAGTTGAAAGTCTCGGTTCGTTGCAGCCGCTTGCGGATCATGGAAGGAAGAGCGATCGGCCATAAAATCGTTGCCACGGCCAAAACTACCCAAGAAGCGACGTGAGTTTTAGGTGTAGTGGTATCTTTCAGGAAAGCATGGAGTAAAGTGCCAAAGACTACCGCTGCGCCTGTAATGTATAGTGTCATCTCTGCTTTCTCGTATTTCAGTGAGTTACCTAATGTGTCTATAGAACCACCTGCGTGGAACGAAAGCTATTGCTGGAAATACCGAACTGCGCGGGGCTTTCTCGACCTGTAGGAGCAGTTCTCCGTAGTTTCTGGTATGAGCCTGCTATATCGCCGATTTATCCTGTTAGCGAAGGGCAGCGGGTGAAAGAAGGAAAAGCCTTTGTGGCGCTCAGGTCAATCGCTCCGGTCAATGACGCAACCTTCCCTCGATCCGCAGACTCCATTGATTGAACAAATTAAAAAGCTGGTGCAGGACACCCTACTGAGTTGGGGATTGCCCGGAGCTGGATTGGGTTTGACTGTGCATTTTGGCATTCAGGGAAATTGGAGTGGCGCGATCGCTGCTCTCATAGGCACCGCCATCCTCACGTTTCTGCTAAAGTTTTTCACCAAGCTCGATCCGCGCTTAGACGCCCTAGCGGAGTGGAGCGTCAGCCAGTTTGAACAGTCCATTCTGCGGCTATGGTGGAGCGCTACTGGACAATTTCAGGGCAAATATTACCAGACGCTAATCTATCGGCTGCGAGACTTTCGCGTGCAGGGGTTAAAGACCAAAGGGCCGTTTTCCCTGGACTTGCAGAAGGTATTTGTGCCTTTAAAGGTAGCTCCTGAGAGTGCCGATCGCATTCCTTCGGCTTTGATCCAAACGCTGGCACAGCCTAGAGAAGAGGGCAAGCTTAGCATCTGGAATATTCTGGCCGTTTTGCCGCAACAGCCCAGCTTTCGGCGCATGGTGATTTTGGGGCCTCCGGGTTCGGGCAAAAGTACCCTGCTAGAACACCTGACGCTCAGCTATGCCCAGAATTCCCGTATCCCTCGGCTAATTCCAGTGCTGCTGTACCTGCGAGATGTGCAGGAGGCGATCGCTGCCGATCCATCCCCGACCCTAGCGGCCTTGATTGAGCAACAGGAGAGCCTAAAAGACCTGAAGCGATCGCCTGACTGGTTTGAAGTGCGGCTAAAGCAGGGCAAATGTCTGGTGTTGCTGGATGGGCTAGATGAAGTTGCCGATCTGCATCGTCGGCAGCAGGTGAGTCGATGGTGCGATCACCAGATGCAGCGCTATCCGACCACAGCCTTTATTCTTACCTCGCGTCCTTTTGGCTACCGATCGGCTCCTTTGATGCAAGTGGGCATGGTGCTAGAGATCCAGCCGTTTGACCTGAAGCAGATGCAGCAGTTTATTCAAAACTGGTATTTGCAAAACGAGATCATGCGGCGATTGGGCAAAGAGGATGCGGGGGTGCGCCACCAGGCAGAGCGCCAATCTCGTGACCTGATTCAGCGCATTCAGGACAGTCCGGCGATCGCCGCTATGGCGCTAAATCCGCTGCTGCTCACCATGATTGCCACCATTCACTGCTATCGAGGCGCGCTACCCGGACGCAGAGTAGAGCTATATGCCGAAATTTGTGATGTGCTGCTGGGGCGCAGACAGGAAGCTAAGGGGCTACCCGACCCGCTAACCGCCACCCAAAAGCGATCGGTGCTGCAAGTGCTGGCGCTAAACCGTATGAGAAAAGCGTCGGGTGACTTTACGCTGTTGCAGGGGAGTTTGCTGATTCAAAAGAAGCTAGTAGCGGTGGCGGGAGATAGCGTTTCGCCAGAAGCATTTCTCAAACAGGTCGAGAATGTCAGCGGTCTGCTGCTGGAAAAAGAATCGGGCAAGTATGCCTTTGCCCACAAGAGTTTTCAGGAATATCTAGCATCGGCACAGGTGAAAGAGAGCCATCAGGAAATCTTGCTGGCTCGGCATATTGACGACCCTTGGTGGGAGGAAACAATCCGCCTCTATGCCGCCCAGAGCGATGCCAGTTATTTAATCTCTACAGCTTTGCAAAAGGGCACAGTAGCCGCCCTCAGCTTGGCCTATGACTGCCTAGAAGAAGGCTTAAGCGTTGAGGATGGCAGAGTCCGTAAGGAGCTAGAAGATGCGCTCGAAAAAGGTTTAGCGGCGATCGATCCAGCCATCTTTAAACTCGCCGCAGAGGTGAAGCTCCAGCGGCGCTTGGGCAAGCTGCTCCGAATTGACGATCGCACCGAAATTGATCAGGGCTACATTAGCTGCGCCGAATATCAGCTTTTTGTAGATGAGAAACGGCTCTCTGGCGAACATTATCAACCGCCGCATTGGATCGGCGATCGCTTCACGCCCGGAACGGCAAATCAGGCGATCGTTGGAGTCCGAGCCAGCGATGCAGAAGCCTTTTGTGACTGGCTCACCCAACATAGCAGCGACTTGGGCGAAACCTATTTAGAAGGTGAAACGGCTGTTTTTACAGGTGACTTTCGCTTTCGATTGCCTACCCTCAGCGAAGTTCAGAACCATCCTGTTGCCTTACCGATCGGCTGCTGGTGTTGGGATGGCGATCGAATTGTGGGTGGCGCAGGGGTAGGTGACCGAGGGCGTGATGCGCATCGTACCCTCGCATGGGAAGGCATTCGGATTGTTCGCTGCCTCCGCTGAGGAACTTTAGCCAAAACGAGAGCAGGCACATAAGGTCGTTATAGCCATAGCTAGGAGTTTTTTGGAGGTGCGCGCAGCGTCCACAAAACTGTCCCCGGCCTAACCCTTGTGACTCTGGCTATGGCTCAAGCTATGGCTCAAGATAGGCGATCGCAGCAGCTATTAGCTTTACTTATATTTCTTGAAAAAACTGTGATAGCAGATGGATTCCCTAGGGGCGATCACTGATGTACGATAAAGAGTAATTTCAATAGACAAGCTTAGTTTCATAGAGAATACTCTATTTCCTCCAAAGGCTGAGGCAATCCCTCGAAACGCAGTTTTCTCTGAGTTTCCTGAGTTGCCCCTGAGGTGACTTCATGCCTTATTAGACAATTTTACAAATATAAGGATGCTGTCGATGCTCCAATTTTTAGTTCAAACCGCATGGTTTATCCCCTGTTACCCCCTCGTGGGCATGGTGCTATCGATCGCCTGGTTTCCGGCCATCACCCGCCGCACAGGCCCCCGACCTGCGGGATATATCAACGCTATCACTACTTTTTTGGCCTTACTGCATGGGGTATTAGCCCTGTTCTTAACGTTGCATCAGCCCCCACAATACCTCTCGGTTTCCTGGCTCCAGGTAGCAGGGCTAGATTTGAGTATTCCGGTAGAACTTTCAGCACTGACGATCGGGGCAACGGTTCTAATTAACGGTCTGAATTTTCTGGCGCAAATTTATGCGATCGGCTATCTAGAAATGGATTGGGCTTGGGCACGCTTTTTTGCCATGCTGGCGCTGTTTGAAGCGGGGATGTGTGCCTTGGTGCTATCAAACTCGCTGTTTATCAGCTACATGATCTTAGAGATTTTGACGCTGGGAACCTACATGCTGATTGGGATGTGGTTCAATCAATCGCTGGTGGTGACGGGCGCGCGCGATGCGTTTCTCACCAAGCGGGTGGGCGACTTGTTTCTGCTGATGGGGGTGTTGGCTATCTATCCCTTAACCGGCACTTGGGACTACAGCGAGTTGGCAACTTGGGCTGAAACTGCCCATATTGATCCGACTCTGGCAACTTGGGTAGGCTTGGGTCTACTGGCAGGGCCAATGGGCAAATGCGCGCAGTTTCCCCTGCATCTGTGGCTCGACGAAGCGATGGAAGGGCCTTTACCCAGCACCATCCTGCGAAATTCAGTGGTGGTGGCAACCGGAGCCTGGGTGTTGGTGAAGCTAGAGCCTGTGCTGTCGCTGTCGCCTGTGGTCATGAGTGTGACGATCGCCATTGGGGCAGTTACCGCCATCGGCGGCACGCTGATCGCCATTGCCCAGATTGACGTAAAGCGATCGCTTTCTTATCTGGTGAGTGCTTACATGGGCGTGGTGTTCATTGCGGTGGGCAGCCACCAAACCGAGGCGGCTCTCTTGCTGGTGCTCACCCACGGCATTGCGATGGCGGCACTGGTTGCCAGTACGGGATCGATCGTGCTGAATACGGTCACGCAAGATTTGACGCAGATGGGCGGTCTGTGGTCACGCCGACCGATCACGGCTCTGTCGTTTATTGCAGGTGCGATCGGGCTAATCGCACTGCCGCCCTTTGGCACCTTTTGGACGATGCTGAAACTGGCAGATGGGCTGTGGGCAACGCAGCCTTGGCTGGTGGGCTTGCTGCTGTTGATTAATAGCTTGGCAGCCTTTAGCCTGACCCGTACTTTTGGCCGGATGTTTGCAGGAGCTTCTCACGCCATGACCGTGCGATCGCCCGAAAATATCTGGTCAGTAACGCTGCCGATGGCTGTTTTAGCCGGGTTCTCGCTCCATGTGCCCCTGATTTTGCAAAGCCTCAATCTGCTGCCCGCATGGGAAAACCTCAATATCAATCTGGCCTTGCTGCTGGCCTGGTCAAGTCTTTTTGGCATGAGCTTGGGTGGAATCATCTACATCGGTAACTTTGTGGCCAAGCCGATTCGTCTTCCTTGGGCACCGCTGCAAAATCTTCTGGCCTATGACTTTTACACCCCTACGCTCTATCGCTCTAGCGTAGTTGGCAGTGTCGATATTGTGTCTCGGCTGACGGACTGGCTCGATCGCTTTGTTGTGGATGGATTCGTTAACTTTGTCGGTATCTCTTCGCTGTTTAGTGGCGAAGCGCTGAAATACGGCAACTCTGGTCAGAGTCAATCCTACGTACTGACGATCGTGTTTGGCTTAGTGATTACGGCTTTTCTGGTGAGCTGGTCGTTTTTGTCTCAGCTACAAATCACAACTCAGATCGTTTCTTTGGTTATTGGCAGTTAACTTAACCTATCCTCTTTATCCTATGCTGAGCGCTCTCATTTGGCTTCCCGTTCTAGGTGCAGCAGTAGTCTCCTGCTTACCCGCCTCTCAGTCCCATCAGCAGATTCGTGCAGGTGCCGTCTGGCTGACGGGTGGAGTCCTGCTCTGGACAATCTGGCTATTAACTCAGTTTGATATTGGCAATTCAGGGCTGCAATTTCGAGAATATTTGCCCTGGATCGAAACCCTAGGGCTGAACTACGAGCTAGGGGCAGATGGCTTAGCGATCGTCATGCTGGCTCTCAATAGTTTTCTCACCTGGATTGCGCTGTTGAGCAGCAGCCAAACCACCGAGCGCCCTCGCCTGTTTTACTCTCTGATTCTGCTGATCAGCGGCGGTGTTGCTGGCGCGTTTTTAGCCCAAAATCTGCTGCTCTTCTTCTTCTTTTATGAGCTGGTGCTGGTGCCTTTTTATCTGCTCATTTCCATCTGGGGCAGCGATAAGAAAAGCTATGCAGCTACCAAATTTTTGATCTACACGGCAACATCTGGCATTTTAATTCTGGCCGGATTCCTCGGATTGGTTTGGTTGACCAAGGCGGCTGACTTCTCCTATCAGTCGGTGCTGGGGCAGACATTGCCGCTGGGTTTACAGTTCATTCTGCTGGCTCTGCTGATCGTTGGGTTTGGCATCAAGATTCCCCTAGTGCCTTTTCACACTTGGCTACCTGACACCTATGTGGCCGCTTCCACACCCGTGGTGATTTTGCTGGGTGGCGTGCTGGCAAAGCTGGGCACCTACGGCATCTTTCGGTTTGGGCTGGGGCTATTTCCGCAAGCTTGGGCGATCGCCTCTCCCTATCTGGCTACTTGGGCTGCTATCAGCATTCTGTATGGCGCTATGGCGGCGATCGCGCAAAAAGACATCAAGCGCATGGTGGCCTATAGTTCGATTGGGCATATGGGCTACATCTTGCTAGGGGCAGCCGCTTTAACGCCGCTAGCCTTAGTTGGTGCCGTCTCGCAAATGGTGGCGCATGGATTGATTTTGGCGCTGCTGTTTCACTTAGTGGGCGTGATTGAAACTAAGGTAGGCAGCCGAGAGCTAGATGTGCTCAATGGCTTGCTCAACCCGATTCGGGGTTTGCCCTCCGTGGCTTCTCTGCTGATTTTGGGAGCGATGGCCAGCGCCGGAATTCCGGGATTGGCAGGTTTCATTGCTGAATTTCTGGTGTTTCAGGGCAGCTATGCCGTGTTTCCTTGGCAAACGCTGCTAGCGGTCATCGGGACAGGACTCACAGCCGTCTACTTTGTGATCTTGCTGAATCGCACCTGCTTTGGCAAATTGGACAACAAGATTGCCTATTTTCCTAGAGTGGACTGGTCTGACAAAACTCCCGCCTTGATTTTGGCAGTTCTGATTTTGTTTTTAGGCATCCAGCCTGTGTGGCTGGTGCGCTGGACAGAGACAACCACTACAGCTTTGGTGGCGACAATGCCCGACCGGGCGATCGTGGTTAGGGTAAATGCGCCGAGTGCGTCAGTGCTTTAACCTTTAAGGCTATTTGATTTAAGGCTATTTGAAGCTTTGGTGAGCCGCCGAACAGAACCTTTGAACGGACATTGAATCGGAAGTCCCCCAGAGTTGGGGGATTTAGGGGGCAATTAAAATTCGCAATCCATTCCTTTATCACAATCTCTGACTCAAGCTATGACAACCACCCTTGCAGCTT
This sequence comes from Oscillatoriophycideae cyanobacterium NC_groundwater_1537_Pr4_S-0.65um_50_18, assembly GCA_016208305.1. GTDB lineage: Bacteria > Cyanobacteriota > Cyanobacteriia > Elainellales > Elainellaceae > Drouetiella. The sequence goes on from JACQYI010000056.1 coordinate 147,914, forward strand.
CAACGATCGCTCAGTTACCGCCTTCCACGCACGAATTTGCCGACATTATCCACCGCTTAGAGTCCGGTGGGGCGATGCTGCCGGATACACCTGAGAACCTGATGCAGATCATTGGGCTATACAAAGCCTATGCGGTGCCAATGGATTTTTACTGGCGCGATCTGCTGTACATTGCCGAGCATGTGTTTCTTAATCCGCTGCCGTTTTTCAAATACTTCATCTCACAGGACTATCTCGATCGCCCCAATCATTATGCCGGGGAAACCGCCGACCTGCGGGTCTGGCGCGGCAGAGCCTCGGCTCACCCTGAGCTGTTGGAATTCATGGCTAAAGGCGAAACCCGATCAAAACTGCCCCGGTTATTTCACCACCTTTGGCACGATCGCATCAATATGGAGTTTGCCGAAGAATGTATGCGATCGATGCTCTGGCATGGACGCGACATGGGCATGGGACAGTTTGATGCTTACCTCGACAGCGAAGAATATCGCCAAAACGCCGATCGCGCCATTAAAGCCTACTTCAAAGGCAATCCTGCGATGCTGGGGCTATATAAACTCTTCCCCGAAATGTTTTTAGAGCAGGTGCGGCAACTGTCCTACTATTCCAACCTGGGGCTATTTTGGGAAGTCATGGCTCCCGTGTTTTTTGAAATGTCGGATCTGTACGACGAAGGTAAGATCGCCAGCGTCCCCGATGCGATGAATTTCTTGGTGAACGGTATCTTTGCGATTGCCGGACGACCGATCTATCACCATCTCTATGTCGGTGATGAATGCTATGAGATCGTCCCCAAGTCCAAAGGCTTTATGTGGTTGTATGAGGCCGCTTTACCTTATGTAGAAGCTGTGTTTTACCGCACTTCTCCCTTCCGAGGCACCAAATCTTACAACGCCCAAGCTGGACAGGTGCCTGCCCAACAAAAAGATTTTCACTATGGCGTGCTGTATGCCGACAAGTTTCCGGTTGGCTCTGCTGGGATTCCGCCCACGTTACTCGCGCAGGATATGCTGCACTTTTTGCCGCCTTACCTCGTGGAATACTATCAGCAGCACTGCCGGGGTGAGGATGACATGCTAGTGCAGTTGGCGGTTAGCTTTCAGCGATCGATGTATTGCGTAACCTCGGCTGTGATTCAAGCACTCCGGACGGCTTTGCTGTATCCCCTGGATGATCCCAACCCAGAACATCTGCTGGCAAACCGCAAGTTTTTTGAATCTCAGCTCGATCGATTCAAGCGATCGGAGTCGCGCATTCGAGAAATTCAGTCTCAGGAGTACCGCTAAATTGAGGCTCCCAGTCTTGCAGTCTCAGGGCCTACTCTAACAATCTCCACAGAAATAACTTAAAGAACTTTTTGAGAGTGTGTGACGGAGCCGCACGTTCTCAAAAAGTTCTTTGTTTTAATTTTCTAAGGAGCCTCAGCCCGTGGAAACATGGAATACTGAGAATCTCACCGAGGAACGGGTTGCCGAGTATTGAGAACCTCATCGGAATCCATCAAATCAGGACAGCAATAACTTTGTTAGAGTGAAACTTTAAGTCTTTGCTCAACCTCTGCACTTTCAGTAAAGGGAGCTTGAGTTAAGGATTGACTTCTACTGAACTTTTACTGAAATGACGTCTATTCGTTCGTAACCTTGAGCAATGTATACCTATGCGTTTCTTCCTAATCTGGATGCTTCTCTAAAGCTACCCACAGGAATTGCAAAACCTGTTGAGCTGCTTCGAGTGCATGAGTTGGCTGCTCTCATTGAACCTGATCTAGAAGTGGCAAACTTACAGGAGAGTGACGATCGCTTGATGCGTGCCATCGTGTCGCACGATCGGGTGATTCGGCAGATGTTTCAACAGACAGCGCTGCTGCCGCTGCGTTTTGGCACCCAGTTCGTTTCGCAACAGGGATTGATCGAGCACTTACAGGCTCACCAAAGCGAGTATGTTGCCAAGCTAGCGATGCTAAAAGGTCGAGCAGAGTATTTACTCAAGCTGGTTCCTGTTCCCTTGGCAGAAATTCCGATCGCTGCAGAGGTGAAGGGCAAAGCCTATTTCTTAGCCAAAAAACAGGCTTACGAAGCGCAGACGGCTTGGCAACAGCAGCAGCAGGCAGAGTTGCAACAAATTGCCGAAGCGATCGCTCTCCAATATCCCAACTGGGTACGTGGAGAGTCGAATAGCGACGCTAAGGGCACCATTGAGCGATTTTACATTCTGGGCGATCGAATTCAGGAACGCTTGCTCTACGAACATTTCAAAACATGGCAAATGCAGTATTCCGCCTGGGAAATCAGTTTAGAGGAGCCTTTGCCACCCTACCATTTCGTCTAATGTCAGGCTTGGGGCATAGCCACAGCCTCTAGCGATCCGAAGAAGATCCAGATTTCTGCTTAGTTTCATAAAATCGCAGAGCCACCCAGCCCAAGCCATACAGCAAGGCGGCGTCGCTGGTGATACCAACGGCCATGCCCAAGCCAGGTATCAGTTCCACAAAGCTCAGCCCGGTTTTTAACACGCCTGAACCCCCCGCAGACACCCCCCAGAGCGCCAGCACTTCTCCGCGTCGGGCAGGATCATGGACAGAAAATCCGTAGATAGCAGCAATCCGATAAATCATATCGGCTTGGAGTGCAGCTACAGCTCCCACGTCAACAGCGGCCAAAAATAGAGCCAGCGGTGGCGCAAAGTTAGTCACCAAACCCACACCTGCCGCTTTCCAGGCCGTTTCAGCAATGATGCGCTCCGCTAACTGCTCAGCAGTGTCTAAAGGGTACTTCTGCCGCAGTTCATCAACCTGAAGCTGCACCTTTTCTACATTCACCTGTCCCAAGGCGGCCATGAGCCAGCTCAACCCCGGTACACGGGTCGCTTGCCGAACCAGCGGATTTTCTGCGATCGGGGTGACGACAGCGCCAAGGGTTTCTGTGCCTTGCTCAACAATTTGATGGAGGGTATCTGCAACAGCCTGAGCCGCTTTTAGCGCAGAGGCCATCGCCTCGCTCATCGAGTTATTTTGGGAGTCGTCTGGGTCTTGAGTGGGCATGGGTCTGGGTCGCTCCGCGAGAATTTCACCACAATTACTTCTTAATACTTTATAAAAGATAAGGTTCTGTGTTCTCTATCTTGGGGTAGCAAAAGCCGATCGTCTGCTGCCCAGAATACCCGCACGTCTCTCAACCTAGGTCACTTAATTCCAAGGCTAGAATCGAACCAGTGGGCATCTATCGCATTCATTAATCCTGCACATTGAAGCATCCCAATTCTGTAAGCTAGGACGCGGTAGACCTTAACCATGAATTATTTTTTTCCTAAGCTCATTCAGGGGTTTTCTCAGTGGGGCGGATTCATTGCGATCGCCTTGCTCCTGACAAACTGCAATGCAGTTCTCAAAAACCCTTCTACCCAGATTGCGGCCAACGCCACACCCAACCCTAATATCACTAATCCCGATCTGATCCAGCAAAGCTGGCAAGCCTATCGGCAGCGATTTATTCAGGGCGACGGACGGGTCATTGATCGAGAAGCAGAAGATCGCTCTACGTCTGAAGGTCAGGCTTATGCCATGCTGCGATCGGTACTGATGGACGATCGCGACATGTTTGAGCGGGTCTTAAATTGGGGCGAGAATAATTTGCAGCGCCAACAGCCCAACGGACAGCGCCGCGATCGCCTCTGGGCATGGAAATGGGGCAAAAATGACCAAGGGGGTTGGGGCGCGATCGATGCCAACTTTGCGAGCGATGGCGATTTAGATGCCATTACGGCTCTGATTCTGGCATCGCGCCGTTGGAACAAACCGGAATACCTGGATCTGGCGCGCAGCAAGCTGCAAGATTTATGGGCTTTAGCCACCGTTGAGGCTGGCAATGGGAAGCGCTATTTTTTGCCAGGAGAAAAGAGATTATTTCAACCGCAGCCCGATCGCGTTTACTTAAATCCTTCCTACCTAGCACCCTATGCATTTCGGCTGTTTGCCCAGGTTGATCCGGCGCATGATTGGATGGCTTTAGTAGACAGCAGCTATACCGTACTGAACCAGTCAGCAGAGGTCTCTCAGGTCGGGCTGCCGAGCGATTGGATCGTTTTAGAAACAGCTTCGGGCAAGTTTCAGGCCAGTCAAGATGACAAACTCAAAAGCATTTATGGATTTGATGCCTACCGGGTCTGGTGGCGCGTGTCTTTAGATGCCATCTGGTTCAAAGAGCCGCGTGCCCAACAGTATCTGCAACAGTATCTGCAACCCTTGCAAGAGAAATGGCGATCGCAAAAGTCGATTCCGGCACAGCTTGACCTCAAGGGAGAGGCGATCGTCAGCTACGAATCTACGGCACAATATGCCATGCTCTATGCGGCCTTTAGCCAGATTGATCAAGAAACGGCAGCAGAAATTCGGCAACAGAAGCTGCTACCCACCTATCAGGCAGGCTTTTGGGATGGAGATTCGGCTTACTATAGCCAAAATCTGGTTTGGTTTGGCTTGTTTTCGCCCGAAACGGTCAACGCCTGGTTTCAGTTCTAAGCAGCGTTAGTCGATCGCAAAGGCTTGCTCATTCTCTAAAAAGCTGATTTTTAGGGTTTTAGGCTGCGCGTAGCCTAAAACCCTGTTTGCTATCTAGTGAGCGTAGATCAATTACGAGGACGTTCCTGTATTCCATAAAAGTCTTCAACAGGATATCGACTGCTATAAGATTAAATGCGCCAACCTTAACACCGTGAAGCAATGCATACCGAAGTGAAAAATACTGCCGTGAGCAACGCCCATGTGATTGGCATGGGGCGATCGGGAATTGCCGCTGCCCATCTGCTGCACCGAGAAGGTTGGCAGGTCACCCTCAGCGATTCTGGAACTTCGGATGCACTTCGGCAGACTCAACAGCAGCTGCAAGCCGACGGTATTGCCGTTGAGCTAGGGCATCGTTTGCATCCTCAGCCAGAGCTGATGCAGCGAATCGTCGTGAGTCCAGGCGTACCCTGGGATTTGCCTGCACTTGAGAAGGCACGATCGCTCGGTATTGAAACAATGGGTGAAATGGAATTGGCTTGGCGATCGCTCCAGTCTTACCCCTGGGTGGGCATTACGGGCACTAACGGCAAAACCACGACGACCGCTTTGATTGCGGCTATTTTTCAGGCTGCCGGACTTCATGCCCCGGCCTGTGGCAACATTGGCTATGCGGCCTGTGACCTAGCACTTGACACGCTGGCTGCATCCACTCAGCTGGATTGGGTAATTGCTGAACTCAGCAGCTACCAGATTGAGGCTTCTGCCACTATTGCGCCTCAGATTGGCATCTGGACAACGTTTACGCCTGACCATCTGAGCCGACACAAAACCCTAGAAAATTACTACAGCATCAAAGCCCGGTTGCTCAAACAGTCCCAGCATCAGATTTTTAATGGGGATGATCCCTATTTGCGGCAAACAGCAGAGCAGTGGCCGCAAGCCTACTGGACGAGCGTCACGGGCAAAGCTGGGCTGTTGGGCGCTGTCGATCGCGGTGCCTACCTAGAAGCGGGATGGGCGATCGCGCTAGGAGAACCCATCGTTGAGGCTAAGGCTTTGCGGATGGTGGGTGCCCATAACCAGCAAAATCTGCTAATGGCGGTACTGGCCGCAAGGCTGGCCGGAATTGAGCGAGAGGCGATCGCCCAAGCGGTAGCGGCTTTTCCGGGGGTAGCGCATCGCCTAGAACATATTTGCACCTGGCAGGGAATTGATTTCATCAACGACAGCAAAGCCACGAACTACGATGCTGCCGAGGTCGGACTGTCAGCAGTAGCGGCTCCAGTCGTGCTAATCGCAGGTGGAGAAGCCAAAGCTGGAGAAGATGCCGCTTGGCTGCAAGCCATCCAAGACAAAGCAGCTGCGGTTTTGCTGATTGGCAACGCGGCCACTGCTTTTGCGGAACGGCTGGCGCAAGTGGGCTACACCTCAGCAGAAGTTGTGGAAACAATGGATGCAGCCGTGGCTAGAGGGGGAGAATTAGCGCAGCAGCTAGGGGCAAAAGTTGTGCTGCTTTCGCCTGCCTGTGCCAGCTTTGACCAATATGCCAACTTTGAGCAGCGGGGCGATCACTTTCGGCAGCTGTGCCAAGAGCGGTTCTAGCGGCTTAAAAATCACTTGAATCTTAGGCAGGAACCACGATCGCCTCATTTCCTGACAGGTCAAACGCCGCATGGATCACCTGGAGCGCCCGCACGCCCTCTGCCTCAGGCACAACGCAGCTAATTTTAATTTCAGAGGTGGCGATCATCTGAATATTGATCTGCTGTTGCGCGATCGCCTCAAACATTCGTGCCGCAATGCCCGGTCGTCCTACCATGCCCGTCCCCACAATGCTGACCTTGGCGATCGCCGGATCGACCGTCACTTCTCCGTGTCCCCACTCGTCAGCCGCTTTTTGCAGCAGCGTCCTGGCTTCCTCAGCATCTTGCTGAGCGACGGTAAACGCAATGTCGCGGGTGGCAACGCCATCCACTAGGCGACAGCGCTGAGACTGGATAATCATATCAACGCTGATGTTGCAGTCGGCTAAGAGCGTAAAAATCTTGGCCGCCATGCCAGGGCGATCGGGCACATGGCGAATCGCGAGTTGGGCTTGCCTGAGATCAAGCGCTGCGCCACGGACGGGGGGCAAATCTGAGGTAGCCGCTTCAGCGTGATGTCCACTGGCCGGAGAGCTGTTTACCTGAAAGACATCACAGAGTGCAGCAATGGCGCGATCACAGTCTTCTGCCGCTACCGCACAGCTAATTTTTACCTCCGAGGTCGAGATCATTTGAATATTGATGCCCGCTGCCGCTAGCGTTGAAAACATCTGAGCTGCCACACCCGGTCGGCCAATCATTCCGGCTCCGGCAATGCTGACCTTGGCGATATGCCGCTCCACCATCACCTCGGCTTCTCCAGAGGTAGGATCAGCATCGTTGCGCAGCGCCGGGGCGATCGCTGCCGCTACAGCTTCTGCCCGGTTCAAAGAGTTTTTTCTGACCGTAAAAGCAATGTCGTTGGTGTTGCCTTCATGAATGGATTGAATGATCAAATCAACATCTAAAGACTGACGGGCTATTTCACCAAACAGTCGGGCAGCAATGCCAGGGCGATCGGGCACACGCAGCATCGCCACCTTAGCCTGATCGGTGTCAAACTCGATCGCATCGACTGGATGCGCGATTTCCAACCCTTGCAGGGGGCGCGGCTGCGGGATGGGAGAAACCACTTTGGTTCCCGGATCGTCTGACCAGCTCGATCGCACCACCAGCGTCACACCATAGTTACGAGCAATCTCTACGGCACGCGGATGCAGTACCTTGGCTCCAAGACTCGCCAGCTCTAGCATCTCGTCTGACGTAATTTCTGCCATGAGCTGAGCGTCGGGCACCAAGCGCGGATCGGTCGTCAAGATCCCCGGTACGTCGGTATAGATTTCACAGGCAGAGGCTTTTAGAGCTGCTGCCAAGGCCACGGCAGAAGTATCGGAGCCACCCCGCCCCAGAGTGGTAATTTCCAGGTCTGCATGACTTGCAACACCCTGAAATCCCGCAACTACAACAACACGCCCTTCACGCAAATGCCGCTGCATCCGCTCAGTTTCAATGCTGAGAATGCGGGCGCGAGTATGCTCGGCTTCTGTGACGATGCCTACCTGTGCTCCTGTCATAGAAATGGCGGGCTGCCCCATTTCTTGAAGCGCCATGCTCAGAAGGGCGATCGACACCTGTTCTCCCGTCGAGAGCAGCATATCCATTTCGCGACGATTGGGCGTGGCCGAAATCTCATGGGCCAGCTTCACTAAGCCATCGGTCGTCTTGCCCATAGCCGAAACCACGACGACCAGAGAGTTTCCCGCCCTGACTGTTTTAATCACTCGCTGAGCAACGGCCTGAATTCTCTCAACCGACCCGACCGATGTACCGCCATACTTCTGGACTATCAATGCCATAATGCCGCCAACCTGAACCTTTGCAACCTGAGCCGTCGTGCTAAACCATTGTAAAGCTAGAGTTTTGGCGATCGCAGCTTTTGTCCGCTCCACAATAATTTATTTACGGTAGCAGAGAGGTTGGGCGATCGCAGCGTTTTCTGCAATTCTTTGCAACTTTAATTCTCGAGGGCGCTTTAGCAAGCTGTAGCGCAGCACTGTACGGTTTTCGCTTAACCATACTTAATCTCATAGCGCTTGTTCAATATCACCAAGTATGAACATAATTTGGAGGAGGCTTTGCCTACCCTTCGGGAGCGTCGGGTGAGGCAAGGTCTCTAGTTTTTGAGCCAACACTCACCCCTCTACGCCGCAAATCATGAAAACGATGGGGCTGATTGGGGGCATGAGTTGGGAGTCCTCAATTGAGTATTATCGAATTATTAATGAGGCAACCCAGCGTAAGCTCGGCGGACTGCATTCTGCCAAGCTCATCTTGTACTCGGTTGACTTCGCAGAAGTCGAAGTCTTGCAACGTCAAGGGCGCTGGATAGAAGCCGCAGATCTGATGCGTGAAGCAGCAAAAAGCGTAGAACGGGCAGGCGCAGATTTTGTTGTTCTCTGCACCAACACTATGCACAAGCTAGCGGCCGAGATTCAATCTAGCGTTCGCATTCCGCTGTTACACATTGCAGATGCGACAGCTCAAAAGATTCATGCGAGAGGACTGCACAAAGTTGGCTTACTAGGAACTCGCTTTACGATGGAGCAAGATTTCTATAAGGGGCGGCTAATGCAACATCACGGCTTAGATGCGATCGTCCCCTCTGAAGATGAGCGAGAAATCGTGCATCAGATCATCTACGAAGAGCTATGTCGCGGAATCGTCAGCCCAGCATCACGAGAGCAATACATCAGCATCATGACTCATTTAATTCAGGCTGGAGCAGAAGGCATCATTTTGGGCTGCACCGAAATTGAATTGCTCGTTAAACAGGGCGATGTATCGGTACCGCTCTTTCCAACCACTAGAATTCATGCAGAAGCAGCCGTAGAGATGGCGATTGCAGTCTTCTAACGCTTTTCATCCTTCCAGCCCAAGCCTCTATCACAAGGATGCAAATGCCTCAAGGCTTCAAGGCTGAAGATTCAAAGTGCTCAAAGAATGCTGAAAGTTTTCTGCAATCTGCACCTGAACCGCTGATGAGGAAGCGAGTGGAGGTTTACTCATGCCCATGATGAGATAGAGGGCAGAAGTAATTGCAGTTGCCTGAACGAGTTTTTTCCACATGGTGGTGCCCCTGCTTGGTAATGCTCTAACCCGCAGCTAACCGTCTTTGAGAACCGATAGGCGGCAAACTTTGAACCATGCTCTCTATATTCCAGGGTGAGCGCTGAACTAACATCAGCACTCTAACCATAAAGATATGAACAAACCGCCAAAACTGCGTATTTTTTACAAGTTGATGCGGTTGACAAAAGGAGCAAAATATCCATATCAGCTTAAATCCTCCATCAGCACCTTGCCATCCTGAGGCCAATCCAGGTAACTTGAAAGAGATATGAAGAAATGCTTTAAATCTGAGAAGGGTTTCAGCCGCTCAGATGTTGCCTCATCTACCGCCAAGGACTTTTCTAAAAGCCAGTTCCTAGAAGCCAGTATTGGAAATAGCAATGTCTACTCTTCCGCCTCTAGATCCCCAAATTAGCGTTGAAGAGCTGGCCCGCCGCATCACGGAGCCAAGCCTGCAACTCATAGATGTGCGAGAGCCAGAAGAGGTGGCGATCGCCCAGCTTCAGGGTTTTGTCAATCTGCCCCTCAGCCAATTTTCTGATTGGGCAGAGAATATCCACAGCCGTTTTGAAGCCGATGCTGAAACATTGGTGCTGTGTCATCACGGTATGCGATCGGCGCAAATGTGCAGTTGGTTACACCAACAAGGCTTCACTCGTGTCAGAAATATATCAGGAGGCATCGAAGCCTACGCAGCGATCGTCGATCCCACCATTCCTCGCTATTAATTCTCGCAACTGCGCATTTACCTAGACATACACTACTCGGATGCCTTCCTTAGACAGCTAGCGCTTCAGCTTCCTCCCATACATGTCCATCTCAGTATGGGCTTTCCCAACTTTGAATCTCCCCTTTCAAACCCCTAAATCGTCCATGCAAGTGAAGCTTAGTCCTCGCCAGCAGCAAGTGCTTGGGGCAACGGTGCGTCAATACATTGCAACGGCTCGACCCGTTGGCTCTGAAGCGCTTGTAGAGGGATTTAACCCCAGAGTGAGTCCAGCAACCATCCGCAATGCTATGGGCTACCTAGAGAAGGCGGGCTTACTTTATCAACCGCATACCTCAGCCGGACGTATTCCTTCAGATTCGGGCTATCGCATCTATGTCGATCGCCTGGTGACTCCTTCAGATGCGATCGCGCGTCAGGCCGATCATCTCCTTTCAGAACAGCTCAACTGGGAAGAAAATGGCTTAGAGGTGCTGCTGCGCGAAGCGGCTCAAATTTTGTCCACATTGAGCGGCTACATTGCCCTCGTGACAATGCCGCAAACCAGCGCGGCTCAGTTGCGGCACTTGCAACTTGTCCAGATTGATCCGAGGCGGGTGATGCTGGTGGTGGTGCTAGATTCCTACGCGACCCAGTCGATTTTGGTGAGCTTGCCTCAAATCCAAGAAGGCAGCTATCCTGAGCCAGAACAGCTCGATCGAGAGCTGCAAATTCTCTCTAACTTTCTCAATAGCCAGTTGCGCGGGCAGTCTATTAACGACCTGTCCACCCTTGACTGGAGCGAGTTAGGCCGAGAATTCGATCGCTACGCTGAGCTAATCCGCACTTCTCTGATTGAGCTAAAGCGGCGCAGTGACTTAACGCTTTCGACTCAGATTTTGATTAGTGGGGTGTCAGAAGTTTTGCGGCGTCAGCCAGAATTCTCTGAGTTGCAGCAGGTGCAGACGATCATGCAGCTTCTAGAATCTGAGCAGGATCAGCTCTGGTCGTTGATTTGCGAACCCATGCTAGGAGAATCGACTGAGCTTAGTCCGTCGGGCAAGCGCGTTAGCATTCGCATCGGAGCCGAAAATCCTCTGGAGCCGATGCGCTCCTGCGCCTTGGTTTCTGCAACCTACCAGCGTGGAACAGTGCCCGTTGGCAGCGTTGGTATGCTGGGGCCAACCCGGATGATGTATGAAAATGCGATCGCTCTGGTAGAAGCTGCCGCTGATTATTTGTCTGAGGCGCTCAGCCAACCTGCTTAGGCTTGGTTAAATTCACAGGTTCTAGAGGCAAAGGGTAAGTTTGAGGCTGGCGCGCTACCTTAGAACTAAGACCTCAGATTAGACTTCAAATGGACATTACCGCAGCCTTACCTACCTTTGTCATTACTCTACGAGAAGGTGTAGAAGCCGCTTTAGTTGTTGGCATTGTGTTGGCCTATCTCAAGAAGGCAGGACAAGACCGCCTGAATACTTGGGTGTATGCGGGCATTGCCTCAGGGGTTGCAGCAAGCGTGCTAATAGGCATCTTATTTAATGGCGTTATGCTGGCCTTAGCGCAGTCCGATCGGCCTTATGCCCCTGTAATTAAGCCGCTACTAGAAGGAATATTTGGCGTGGGCGCGATCGTTCTACTCACCTGGATGCTGATCTGGATGACACAGCAAGCGCGATCGCTCAAAGGAGAAATCGAGGGGGCAGTTTCTACAGCGCTGCAAAAAACCGATGCCGGCTGGGGAATCTTTAGCCTCATCCTGATTGCTGTGCTGCGGGAAGGATTTGAAACCGTTGTCTTTATCTCTGCGCAATTTCAGCAGGGGTGGCTGCCTGTAGCAGGGGCGATCGCTGGCCTGCTGGGGGCTACGGGCATCGGTTTTCTGCTGTTTCGCTTGGGTGTCAAGATCAACCTGCGGCAGTTCTTTCAATTTATGGGGGTGCTACTGTTGCTGATTGTCTCAGGACTGGTGGTGGGCGCTCTGCGTCATTTTAACGGTGCTGTTGAAGCCCTAGCGCAAGTCGATCCGCAGTTTGCCACGCTATGCCCAGCAACACGAGCCTCCTGTATTTTGGGAGGGCAGGTCTGGGATCTGAGCCAAGTCTTGCCCGATCGCCAGTTTCCCGGCATTTTGCTGAAGTCTTTTTTGGGCTATACCCAGCGGCTCTATTGGGTACAGGCCATTGCCTACCTGACTTTTCTCTTAACCGTGGGTAGCCTCTATCTTCAAAGCATCGGCAGTCAGGTTTTACCACCCTCAGCGACAGAGCGATCGCCCCTCAAAAACTAGATTTTCTTTTATAGGCTCTTAGAGGCGCTAAATCTATGGCTTCTACAAGAAACTTAGCGGCACCTAGCTTTCAGATTGAGTCGATCGCAAATGCTCCCTCATTATTCTAAAAATTCTAAAAAGATGTTCAGAGGCGCAAAATTCCTTTGAACATCTTTTTGGAATTTTGATCGGCTGAGCCTAGCTATTCAAAACAGGATCGTCTTGGGCAACATAGCCAAGCTTCTGGAGAGTCGTCATCACCTTCAAAGCGCTCTCTGAGAGGCTTTCTCCATCGGTTCTACATTCGACCTCTGCATTGAGCGGTGGCTCATAGGGGTCGTCAATGCCCGTAAACTGCTTGATTTCTCCGGCGCGTGCCTTCTTATATAGCCCTTTTACATCTCGCTGTTCACACACAGCCAGCGGCGCGTTGACATAGACTTCAACAAAGTCGCCAATCTTATCGCGCACTTCGTTCCGAATTTGTCGATAGGGCGAGATGGCAGAGACTAGGACAATGACGCCATTGCGGCTGAGCAAGTGAGCCACAAACCCAATCCGGCGGATATTTTCATCTCGGTCTTCTTTACTAAAGCCCAAGCCTTTGGTGAGGTTCTGGCGCACGATGTCGCCGTCGAGTACCTCGACCTTGCGGCCTTGCGCCCGGAGTCGCTGTTCGACTTCCATCCGAATAGTTGTCTTACCTGCGCCGCTGAGTCCAGTAAACCAAACCGTTACACCACGTTGTTCTTGAATCATGCCCTTCAGAATTTGTTTAGAAAATCATAGCTTACGATCGCCCTTCTGCTAGAACAGGTCAGGTGAGAACCCGCCTGAAAATCTCAGAACCCGCTCAGAGCGATCGAGGCTCTTGTCAGCTCTTTCAAATAAAGGCGAACCTTTGGAATCGTTTCATGAGAGACTTTCAGAAGAACCGTTAATCTTTTTAATCAAATTAATCAAATTATTTAAACTTCTCTTCACAAGCAAATTATTGCAGCCCGCCTTGCAATTGGGTTTAATCGGGTAATTGGCAGTTCAGAACTCATTGGGTAGACACGCAGCCCCTTCGGATGGCCGAATTTTTAGCATTGTTCTAAACTTCAAAGTTTTTAACCTCCAACCATCGAACCCCCTCAACAGTGGAACAACTCTACGCTCAGCCCGCCCCCATGAGTCTTCGCCACTCTTACATCTATGGCGGCTTTCAGCTCCGTCGCGGCATGCCATTTCCATTTGGTGCCACGATCGTTCTGGGAGGCGTCAACTTTTCTATTTTTTCCAACCATGCCACCACGGCAACCTTAGTCTTATTTAAAAAGGGAGCGCTGGAACCCTTTGCTGAGATTCCTTTCCTCCAAGAGTTTCGCTTGGGGAACGTCGTTAGCATGATTGTTCAAGATCTTGATCCCGAAGACTTGGAATATGGCTATCGGGTCGATGGGCCTCGCGATATCAAAGCCGGACACCGATTTGATCCCAGCAACATTCTGCTCGATCCCTATGCTAAGAGCATCGGCGGACGCAAAGTTTGGGGCACACCTTTACCAGATAGCGAGATTTATCCTTATCGGGCGCAGATTCGAGATAGCGACTTTGTTTGGGATGGCGATCGCCCCCTAGAAATTCCCGAAGAAGACCTAATCATTTATGAAATGCATGTGCGCGGCTTTACCCGACACCCTTCGTCAGGCGTCAAGCCAGAACACCAAGGCACGTTTGCGGGCTTGCAGGAAAAGATTCCTTACCTCAAGTCTTTAGGCATCAACTGTGTTGAACTCATGCCCATCTTTGAATTTGATGAGATGGACAATCCTCGCAGCAATCCCATAACGGGAGAGCGGCTGTTTAACTACTGGGGTTATAACACGATCGGGTTTTATGCGCCCAAGGCAGGCTACGCGGCTTCCGGCAAAGATGGCAAACAGCAAAACGAGTTGAAAACGCTGGTCAAGGAACTCCACAGAAACGGGATCGAGGTCATTCTCGATGTGGTGTTTAACCATACGGCTGAAGGCAATGAGTTTGGGCCAACTATTTCTTTCCGAGGGTTAGACAACAAAACCTACTACATGCTCACCCCAGAAGGCCATTACTATAACTTCAGCGGATGCGGCAACACGCTCAACTGCAATCATCCGGTGGTGCGGGTGTTTGTGCTGGACTGCTTGCGCTACTGGGCTTCGGAATATCACATTGATGGGTTCCGGTTCGATCTCGCGTCGATCCTCGGACGCGATCCTAAGGGTGTCCCGATGGCCAATCCACCCCTGATAGAAACGCTGGCGTTTGATCCCATCTTGGCGAAGTGTAAGCTGATTGCCGAAGCCTGGGATGCGGGCGGTTTATATCAGGTAGGTTCTTTCCCTGATTACGATCGCTGGGGCGAATGGAACGGCAAATACCGAGACACCATCCGCAAATTTCTCAAAGGTGAAGGGTTAGTCACAGATTTAGCCCAGCGGCTGCAAGGCTCTCCCGATCTCTATGCCAAAGGCAACCGCACGGTCGATAGCTCAGTCAACTTCATCACCGCGCATGACGGCTTCACGCTGATGGATTTGGTGTCCTACAACGAGAAGCACAATGAAGATAACGGCGAAGACAATCAGGACGGCGGCAACGACAACGAGAGCTGGAACTGCGGTGTAGAGGGAGAAACAGACGACCCAGAAGTGATGGCGCTGCGCTGGCGGCAAATGCGCAATGCGATCGGCATTCTGATGGTTAGCCAAGGGATTCCCATGTTGCTGATGGGCGATGAGATGGCGCGGAGCCAGCGGGGTAACAACAATACCTATTGCCACGACTCAGAAATCAACTGGCTCGATTGGACGTTGCTCGATACCCACGCCGATTTCTTCCGCTTTGTGCAGCTTTGCATTGCCTTCCGCAATGCCCACCCTATCCTGCGCAACCGGGAATACTTCCGCAATCAAGACTATATGGGCAGCGGCTACGCCGATATTAGCTGGCATGGTACCCAAGCCTGGAATGCAGATTGGTCTGACTATTGCAGCACCCTAGCCTTTATGTTGTCTGGCAAGCATGCTAAGGGCGGAACTGCTGAAGATGACTTTATCTACGTAGCGATGAATACCCATTGGCAAGCCTATGATTTTGCTTTGCCCGATCTGCCCTTAGGTCAGAAGTGGTATCTCTTTGCCGATACGCACAGGCAACCCCCCGAAGATATCTGGGAACCCGGCAGTGAACCTGTCTTGCCCAATCAATCTAGTATTTGGGTGGGCGATCGCACCATGGTGATTTTGGTGGGTCGGTAACAGCCCCCCTGAGAAACTATGAAGCGCGCTATAAAGAAGCCTTGCACCCCTTGCACCAGTTGAAACTTGTTGCATTACACTGGTGGATGTTAAAGTAGTAGACGAGTTTCATTTCGGTTGATTCAGTGTTGTCTCTGCGGGATTTTTGCCCTCTGCGAGATTTTTGCATTGGCTGGGCGTTTCTCCGAATCTCGCTCTCTACATTCCATGATCTGGAGGATCATCCATGTCAATTTATGTGGGCAACTTGTCCTACCAGGTTGCCGAAGAAGATATCACAGCTATCTTCGCTGAATACGGTACGGTTAAGCGCGTTCAACTTCCTGTCGATCGTGAAACAGGTCGGATGCGTGGATTTGGTTTCGTTGAAATGTCGTCTGACGCTGAAGAAACAGCTGCCATTGAAGCGCTAGATGGCGCTGAGTGGATGGGTCGTGATCTGCGCGTTAACAAAGCTAAGCCTCGCGAAGAGCGTCCTCGTTCTTCTGGCGGTGGCTGGGGTGGCGGCGGCGGCGGCGGCGGCAACAGCTATGGCGGCGGTGGCGGCGGTGGTCGCGGTCGCAACGATCGCTACTAAGCTCCACTATTCTCAATTCTGGCTTTAACGGCTACTAGACTCAAGTGACAAAGCTTAACTACGCTTCGTTGGTTTCATACAACTAGCTAATTCTTGCAGGCGTTGGAGTTTTTGACTCTACGTCTTTTTGAGCTGGAAATTTAATTTCTTAAAGAGGGTGCATGAGTATGCATCCTTTTTTGCTTTTGTGGCTGTTGCAATGGGGTCTAAGACTTTTTATTGAAAGACATTTTTGTAATGTAGTATACCCACAAAAATGTTTCGCCTTACCCGTCTTGGCTACGGCTATATTCAGAGTCCTCCTCTGGCTTGGCTGATATTTCTGGCTTGGCTGCCCTTCGCAAGGCCCATTCCATTTGCCTCAAGATTCCTCGCATCATTGCGACCTCTGCCTCCGATGGATAGGCTCGATTAAACAACCGCCGAAATTTTTCCATCCGGCTAGACGAAGTGTGGGAATATAAATAGCCGATCTTCAACAATAAAGCTTCGAGCTGTTGATAGTAGCCTTCTAAAACTTCTAGAGGGGCTAGCTCAGAGAAAGGCTGAGCCGGAAATTCGGGGAGTGCTGCTGGAGCAGTGGACAACCTTGGAGATGAAGAAATAGCCTCCATGTGAAGCTCATAGCAGCAAACAGCGACGGCCTGCGCCAAATTAAGCGAAGGATAGAGATCCGTTGAGGGGATGCGAATGAATCGCTGAGCGTAGTTCAACTCTTCTTTAGTAAGACCTCGGTCTTCGCGGCCAAAGATCAGGGCAGACTGCCAGGTGGGGCGATCGGGGGGCAGGTCTAAAAGCCAGGGTAGTGCCCCTCTAGGCGACTCTAGGGGAATGGTAAGCGCCGTGCGATCGCGTCCGGTGGTGGCGATCGCTTTTTGGCAGCCCTGTAAGGCCGCGGGCAGACTGGGAGCTTCTTGAGCAGCTTCTAAGATATCGGCAGCATGAACGGCCATCTGGCGAGCCTCTGGGCTAGCGCGATCGCACTGCGGATTGACGAGCACGAGCTGACTCAGCCCCATATTTTTCATCACGCGCGCCACTGAGCCAACGTTGAGCGCCCCTGCTGGCTCAACCAAGATAATTTTGACCTGGGCTAACGGGGTTTCAGGCATGGTAATAGAAAAAGAGAGCAGCAGGAACTCAGAATATTAGACTATAAAACACTATATAAATAATTGTTAAGATTGAAGCTCTCCATCTTGATGGATTCACCTCTTCCCCTCTTTCCACCCTACCTCTAAATGCTATGGGACGTTCACGCGACAAGCAGGAGTCTTTAGGACGCGTTCGTTCTAAAGCTGACTTGCCTACCAAAATCTGTGTAGTATGCCAGCGCCCTTTTACCTGGCGAAAAAAATGGGAAGATTGCTGGGACGAAGTGAAATACTGCTCAGAGCGATGTCGGCGGCATCGATCGCAAGCAGCAGGACATTCGGAAACTGAAAGACCAAAGACTCAAGATTAGCGGCTTAAAGGTGAGGGGTATCAAGACATGCAGCCTAAGTTAATTATTCACGGGGGAGCAGGTCTCCACGGCAAGGGCAATTTAGAAGAAGTCAGGCGATCGCTGTATGCCGTAATTGACGAGGTTTACCCCATGTTGGTGTTGGGTGCTGAAGCCGAAGCAGCTGTGGTAAGAGGCTGTCAGCTTCTAGAGGACAATCCTCGCTTCAATTCGGGTACAGGTTCTGTGCTGCAATCAGATGGACAAATCCGCATGAGTGCTTCGCTCATGAGCGGTACAGCGCAGCGGTTTAGTGGTGTAATCAATGTTTCGCGGGTTAAAAATCCGATCGAGCTAGCCAAATATCTCCAAACCTCAGACGATCGCGTTCTCTCAGACTTTGGCGCAACCGAGCTGGCGAGAGAGCTAAATATTCCCTCTTTTGATCCGCTGATCAAGTCTCGAATTAAAGAATGGATGGAAGAGCGCGAACACAACTTTAGCCGAGCAATGGCGGATGTGATGGCCGATCCGGAAGCCGGACGGGGCACAATTGGCGTTGTCGCTTTAGATAGCCAAGGGCGATTGGCGGTAGGCACCTCTACAGGCGGCAAAGGCTTTGAGCGGGTCGGTCGGGTCAGCGACTCTGCTACGCCTGCGGGCAACTATGCTGCTCTAGATGCTGCCGTGAGCTGCACAGGCATCGGAGAGGACATTCTTGATGAATGTTTTGCGGCGCGGGTAGTCGTGCGGGTAACAGACGGCATGGCAATTCATGATGCTTTTGCTAAATCTTTTGAGGAAGCCGCCCGCAATAAGCGAGATTTTGGAGCGATCGGCATTGAGGCAAATGGGACGATCGCCTGGGGCAAAACCAGCGAAGTGTTGATTTCAGCCTGCCACAATGGGGAAGAGGTCAACGACACTTTAGAATCCGGCATTGGGGTAGAGACTGGCATCTTTTAGGAGGCAGGCAAAGACTGAGGGGCAAAGCCTCAGGGCTTCAGCCAGAAGGGTTTCCCGATCGCCCCTTTTAGCCAGCGCTGAAGCCCCATAGCGCCCTTTAAAAGCTTCGAGCGTGGCCTGGAAATTTCGCTTAACCCTGCCACGCTCAGGCAACGCATATTCTCAGGGTGGACTATCCTTAGAAAAGCGATTTTGAGAAAGTCACAATGCAAGTTTTGCTGGTTTGCCTGGTGCTGTTTTTTGTTGCCTCTGAGCTATATCAGTGGATGCAGGGGATGACCTTACCTCTGCCCATGCTGATTGCCGCAGGAATAGTGCTGGCGATCGCTTCAAATCTTCGCAATCTATCGGTACCATCTTGGAACGCCCATCTCTTTCAAGCCAGTGCGACCTTGCCTACCCTGCCTGAGCCAGTCGTGCTTCAATCCGTGGTACCTGAGCCAGTTACACCTGAGCTAGTCGCACCTGAGCTAATCGCACCTGAGCCGAGCGCGCTCAAGGCATCAGTGCAGTTGCCCAATTTTATTTCTTAAATGCAGCCTGTCTGGAGGGCGATCGCTAAACCAGCAGCGAATCAATTGGGCTAGGGTCAATTGGGCGATCGTCCTGCAAAGCATGAAGTCTTTGCTTTCGGGTGAGGACGATCGCCTTTCACGCAAAGATCCTGGGAACAGCACGCATTTAGGATCTTGTTTGCACCTTCTCGCATCTCCTATCTGTAATCAGTAGACTCAGCCAGAGCTTGCCATTTGGCCGTTTCTTGCTCAACGTAGGCGTTTTTCTCCGCGATCGCTCTCAGAGTATCTGTGCCTAAAGGCAAGCGCAGAGGCGGTTCATTTGCATTGACAATTTCAAGGATGGCTTGGGCGAGTTTCGTCGGATCTCCAGGCTGCTGATAATTTCGTTCAGTCGCCATATCACCCGTTTTTCCGACCGTTTGAGCATAATCCGGTAGCTGTACGGCACTACGACGTAACGAACTGCTATCGAGAAAATTGGTACGGAAGAACCCTGGCTCAATCACTGTCGCGTGAATTCCTAACGGCGCTAACTCGTGATACAAGGCTTCGGTAATCCCTTCAACCGCAAACTTAGTCGAGCCGTAAATTCCCCATCCTGGGTAAGAACGATAGCCCCCAATCGATGAAATATTAATAATGTGTCCGGAGTGATGCTGACGCATGCTGGGTAGCACTGCACGAGTGACATTCAGTAGTCCAAAAACATTGGTGCGATAGACGCTCTCAACTTCTTCAGCACTGCACTCTTCGATCGCTCCTAACAAGCCAAATCCAGCGTTATTAATCACAACATCAATCTGTCCAAATTTTTCTAGAGCTATAGCAACAGCCTCTTTTACCTGAGACTCGTTTGTGACATCCATACCAAGGGTCAAGGCATCTTTATGGGCTGCAAATTGCTGCAAATCGGTTTGATTGCGGGCGGTTGCAATTAATTTGTCCCCAACTGCCAAAACTGCTTTAGCAATTTCGGCTCCAAAGCCGCGTGAAGCACCCGTAATTAGCCATGTTTTTTGAGGCATCCGTTTTCTCCATTTGTAATCAGTTATTGTCAGCATTTGTTCATCGAACGAGTATCGATCTCGTTGCCCAATCGTTGGCTCAATCCAGGCATCACTGCAATTTGCCGTATCTTGCTATTGCCTTATCCTTTCATGTCCTTCTTGGCATGAGTTCATCCTATGCTTGAAAAAGCTGACACTAAATACATAAACCTCGCACGTTATTGCCTAATCCTCTCAAGCAGCAGAGTGGCAAGAGAAAAGATCCTCTATGATGAGTGCAAGAGAACGATGAGATGGCTCAGGAATCCAGTATGGCGATTGAAGTACTGAAGCAGAGGATCGCGATCGATTCCTGTCAAGAACTAGCCACATTAGTGACTCAGCACACCAATGGCAAGGGAAATGGTATCCATTCAACCGCGATCGCTCAGTTAGAGTTTATGCAGGAATCTGCTGCGCCTACAGCACTCTGCGCAGTGTATGAACCAACACTTTGCATCATTCTCCAAGGCAAAAAAGAAACTTTATTGGGCAAGGAAACCTATCGGTACGGTGCAGCTCAATACATCGTTGTTACAGTAGATTTGCCGCTAAATGGCTTGATTGTAGAAGCGACACCAGACAAGCCATATTTAGGGTTCAAACTGAGTTTAGACGCGACTCAACTTTGGAGTATTATCGACCAAATTCAGCCCAGCACAGGCAATCAAGAAACCTCAGTTCGAGGCTTGTTCGTCAGCGATGCTGATAAACCGTTAATAGATTGTGCCATCAGACTAACGCAGCTTTTAGATACGCCACAAGATATTCCTTTCCTGGCAACGATGATTATTCGCGAAATTTATTACCGCCTTTTAATGGGCGAACAAAACGAAGCAGTTCGCCAGATTGCCACATTCGGAAGTCATATGCAGCGCGTTGCGGCAGTGATCAATCTGATCAAAGCTGATTTTACACAATTATTACGGGTTAATGATCTGGCTCAGCAAGCGAACATGTCTCCTGCCTCATTCCATCGTCATTTCAAGGCAGTCACCTCAATGAGTCCATTGCAGTATCAAAAACAGTTGAGGTTGTTGGAAGCCCGACGTCTAATGCTGACTGGAGCTGATGCGACCCTTGCAGCCTATCAAGTGGGTTATGAGAGTCCCTCACAATTTAGCCGTGAATATTCCCGTATGTTCGGTGCGCCGCCCATTAAAGATATTGAACGTTTACGGATGGCCTAAATAGCTGCCTAAATAACTTTAGACGCCAGGAGGCAAGTTGCTGAAGGTATGAAAGTCATCGAGACAGAACGGTTAGTCCTGCGAAGGCTATCAGTTGAAGACAGTCCGTTTATTCTTGAGCTATTGAATGACCCATCGTGGCTACGGTTCATCGGTGATAAGGGAGTAAGAACCCTCAAGGATGCTCATGCTTATATCGTCAATGGGCCACTTGATATGTATGCACGCCTCGGCTTCGGGTTATACCTTGTTGAATTAAAAAGCAGTCAAATCCCAATTGGGCTTTGTGGTTTACTCAAGCGAGATAGCTTAGAAAATGTAGACATTGGATTTGCCCTTCTGCCAGAGTTTAGGGGGCAAGGCTATGCCTATGAAGCCGCGTCTGCCGTGATGGAGTACGGGAGAACCGTATTGGGGCTAGAGCAGATCGTGGCAATAGCATCGACGGACAACAAAAGTTCTGCAAAGCTGCTGACAAAGATAGGGTTTAAGTTTAAGCAAGTGGTCAGGCTGGTGGAGGATGGGGAGCCGATCAGGTTGTTTACGTCTGACACCTGACAGCTACGCTCTACCAGAACGCGGTCAGTGGATGGGGGGTCAGTAGCAAAAATTATCTGCGTCCGCTGAGCGCGATCGTCATCAGGAAACCCATACTATGCATTAATGTCCACTTTGACCCATTTCTCACGGCTCTCAATAACCAACCATGATCAACCGGGCATGATTAACTATGATGGTAAAGAGAAGATTTAATTTTCAGCGTCCATTTAATTAATATCGAGTTGCGGAGTCATGACTGCTCAAATTCTGGTTGAGAAAAAAAAGTTAGCTAAGCCTCCTTTGGAGATGCACTATTTGGGCGATCGCGTTTTGCGTCAGCCTGCCAAGCGAATCACCAAAATAGATGATGAAATTCGTCTGTTGGCCAAGCAGATGCTGCAAACCATGTACAGCGAAGACGGCATCGGCTTGGCTGCGCCCCAAGTTGGAGTAAATAAGCAGATCCTAGTTGTGGACTGTGAACCCGATGACCCAACCCATCTGCCCCTGATTCTGATCAATCCTGTGATTACGCGATCGAGCCAGCAGACTTGTGTGGCGCAAGAAGGATGCCTCAGCATTCCCAAAGTATATTTAGATGTGGCGCGTCCTGAAGAAATTGACGTGTCCTATAAAGATGAGCATGGCAGACCTCAAAAGCTGACGGCAAAAGATCTGTTGGCACGCGTCATCCAGCATGAAATGGATCATCTCAACGGGGTCATGTTTGTCGATCGCGTAGATAACAGCCTGGCGCGTAACCAAGAGCTATCGAAGCATGGTTTTGCCGTAGATGCCGTCAAGCCTGTTTAGGTTTTTCTACCTTTGGGCAAGAGGCACGCGCTTAAAACTGAATTGTTTATGGCTTTCACTTGTAGACTTCATTCAGTCTGGCAATTAGCCCAGTCTGGCATTATTTAATGTAAGTCTAGATTTAATGTAAGTCTGGCAACCCATCTAGTAGGTAAAAGGTAGGATTACGAGTGACTCCCAAAAGTGGCGTGCTGTTGGCTGGTTCTTGTGTGGCAGCGATCGCGGCAGTAGGTTCTATCTTTGAGCTGTCTTCTGGAACCCCCCAATGGGGAACCTTGGTGACAGGTGTTATATTGGCGCTGACTGTGCCGTTAACTGGAATCTTTTTCTATGCGGCGGTTCAAGACGCGAGAGCCAATCAGTAATTTCCTCTCTGTGCTTCTACGGCATCCTTTCTGATGACCGGATCTCCCTTTAAAGCAGCATTTCTTCAGCAAATTTCTCTTAACGGGGCAGGAGTCTCAGCTTCCTATCCGCTGAATTCCGAAACGGCAGTCGTTATTGGGCGCGACCCACGCTGCCAAATTGTTCTGGATTCTCAAATTCACGGGGGCGTGTCGCGGCAACATGCCAAAATCTGCCTGTCTGCAGATGCTCATTGGCAAATTTGCGATTTAACCAGTGCCAACGGCACATTTGTGAACGGTCAGCGCTTGCAGGGCTGTCGCCTACTTCAGCAGGGCGATCGGATTACGCTGGCACAAGATGCCCAATTCGTATTTCAGCTTGAGGCAGCACTTGTGTCTCCGCCAGCTCTGTGGCTCGATATTGATTTAGACAGCGAATCGGATAGCGAACCGATCTATGGCTCATTTTCTGATACCCAGAGGTATGAAAAGCATAAGCCTGATCTCTACAAGCTGCCTTCATCTGACCCCTCCGAAGCCGTAACGTTCAGTCAGCTTTTCCCGATTGTTTCTACGGGACGCGACCTAACCCAAAAAGCCTATCTCATTCCAGGAATCCTCACCGTTGCCTTTGTGGTGATGATGTTTATCTCGGTGGGCGATCCCCTAATTTTTAATCTGCTGCTAGCTATCTACATCGCAGGTGGAGCCTATTACTTTATCTATCTCCTGTGCGGCAAACACAAGCCTTGGTGGCTGTTGGTGGGTACGGCTCTGACGACAGTATTTCTGTTGACTAGCCCCATGCTCGATCTGTTTGTCTTTATCTTCCGCGAAGTGCTACCCGGCGGCATTGCAACAGACAGCGCCTCTGAGAATTTTTTGATCTTGCTGATGCGGATGTTTCTGGGCGCTGGCTTAATGGAGGAGCTGCTGAAGGCTCTGCCTGTGTTTATGGTCTATTTTTGGGGCACAATGCTGCGATCGCCCCGACGAGAGCGCATCGGCGTTTGGGAGCCGCTAGATGGCATATTGCTGGGTACAGCTTCTGCGGTCGGGTTTACGCTTCTGGAAACCCTGGGACAATATGTGCCTGAAATTGTGAATTCTGTCTCGCTACAGTCAGGTCAAGGGGCAGCGCTGGGTGTGCAGCTTTTGATTCCCCGCGTTCTCGGCTCGATTTTTGGTCACATGGCCTACAGCGGCTATTTCGGCTACTTCATTGGTCTGAGCGTGCTAAAACCGCGCAGGCGCTGGCAGATTTTGGCAGTAGGATACCTCACGGCAGCAGCACTGCACGCCCTCTGGAATGCCACCGGGCTAATTAATTTCTTTGTGCTTGCCGTAATTGGAATTACGTCCTACGCTTTTCTAGCCGCTGCCATCTTGAAAGCTAGAGCGCTCTCTCCCACCCGTTCAGAAAACTTTGCCACTCGGTTTTCTAAGTAGGATTGCAGGTTAATTGGCATAGCTCTCGTTGCTGGAGTAGCTTGTTGAGGGTTATCTCAATGCCTCTAATTTTGCAGTGCCTCTAGTTTTGATCGGTCGCAGTTTGATCGATCGCGTAACGGGCGATCGCCAGACTCAAGCGAGCTTGCTCAATGCTAGATAAATCTTTCCACTCGGCACAGCGTACTGATCGCAGCACAACTTCTAAAGCCTCGGTTTCAGAGCCACGCATGGCATAGGCAAAGGGACGCGCCAAGACCTGCAAATCTTCTTCACCCCAGCTAGGCAAACAGTCTTGAACCGCATGAACGAGCTGATCGGCCAGCGATAGATTAGAGGTGATGACCTGCTGAGCGCGTTGGACAATGTTGCTCAGCACCTGATGCGGCACCTGGGTGGTAAAACGCTGAAGAAATTCTGTGTTCAAAATTTGGCTAGCCGTATCGGCAACAGGTGCGATCGCCCAAAGCTGATCGAATTGAGTCGCAAGGCGTTGAGCCGGGGCAGCAAAATCTTCTTCAGTCCAGCCAGCCCTAAAAACTTCCTGCTCCAAAGCCGCAAAGTACGCCTCTGCTTCTGGCTCAGCCGGGTTACAGGGATAACAAGAGTTAGAGCTTTGCAAAATCATGTGCAGTAGCTCTAGTTCGGCTTGAGACTGAAAAGCGGAAATCAGCGGACGGATGGGTTCATTGGGCATGACGGACTCCTCTAGCTTTTGTAAATAGACCCTGCTGGGATGCTTACTGGAAATTACTACACATATTCTCTACGCCGTTCCGCAATCGATCGGAGCTTTATCAGGCTTTTGTAGATTTTTTATGCATAGATTTCCCAAGCAAAGCTTTTTATGCATAGATTAGGCATTCTACCGCCAATCTTCTAGGTTTCTACAGCTAATCTTCTGAGGCAGGGTTTCAAGGAAAGCGTTGATAAAGAAGATGCAGCCTCAATAGAGCGAAAGTTAGGAGAGCAAAAGTTAGAGTTTGTTGACATACCAAGTAGGTCAACAGCCCTCAAAAAGCTGGCGTTCAAAAAATCTTTGGTTTGATTAAACTGAGATTTGATTAAACCCATAACCCTCATCAGCGCCTAGCTCTCAATCCTCATCAGCGCCTAGCTCTCAATGATGAACTCCAAGGCTTGGCTCCGAGGATTGCCAAACTTAAGCTGGGTCTTAGAGGGCAAGGGCACCTCTTGGTGATGCACTTTGTGCCAGCCTTCTGTACCCAAAACCCAAGTGCCCCAGCGCGATCGATCGCGTAATAGATAAGTTGGCTCTACATCTTCCTTCCAAGAAGAGTCGCGATAGAAAATCTCGGCATGTTCACGAGATACCTCTGGCTGCTGCAACACCACATCATTGCCTTCACCGCGTCCCACCCGCATAATGCCCCCCCGCACCGACCACAGTTGATTGGGCGAAGCCACCGATCGCAAATAAGCCATTGGCGTTTGCCGCCCCAACCAGCTGGGCGAAGCATCTGGAATTTCTGTCACGCCCTCCGTAAAGGGGCGTATCAGTTCACCATTAAATTCGGGATGCATGTATAGGACAGGCAATGTCCAAGCGGGCTGATTGAACTTGTAAAGGGTTAGGAGCTGCTGACGGGCAATCGCCACGGCTTCATCAATGGGCGATCGTTCTGCCAAAGCGCGGGCAAAGACCTGGATGAAGGTTAAAGCTTCCTGATCGGCTACAGAATCGCGCATGCCCAGAACTGCAGGAACCCCATGATGGATTAAGACCTCGGCCAGACTGCTACGAGGGATAGTTTGCTGTCCCTGCTGGTCAGGCTGCGCGCCCCAGCAGGCATTAAAAACGGCCAACCTTACCTGACAGCGCACCAAAACCTGCGCCAGCTCTGTGCCGCTAATAGAGGCTTCAGGATGCAGCAGCAGCATTCCCCCATCAGGAGCCGGAGTGCCATGTCCTGCATAAAAAAGCACGTTGTAATTACCCGATTCCAGGCAATCAATGAGCTCTGCTGGGCTGGGCTGTACCAGCGTCTTCACCTGGCAGAGCGCAGGAGTCGTCATGCGATTATTTCGCAGATCGGTCGTAGCCGCGGTTTCTAAGACTTTAGCAAGCGAGGCAGCCTCTTGCTCTAGGTCAAGCTGAGCACGGTTTGCCGAATCGGCACCCTCAGGAGCTGCATCGACGCCCAAAACAAGCAGAATTCTGAGAAATTGCTCCGATCGCAGAACTGGAAGCGGATCGACATCACTGGTGGTGCGGCTAAACAAAATTTGCTGGCTCAGAGAAGCCGCCTGCTTGCCCGCCTGAGGCTGCATGATTTCCCAAGGCAGGGGAATTAAGTCGGGGTCGCGAATTTCTAGCCGCAACCGCAAGGGGCGCATCTGTCCCATTGCGATCCCCTGGCTTTGGTTAAAGCTGCTCTGAATAGAGCCGTCAAACAACCATTGCCAAAGGCTGACCCCCAAGTTTTGCATCAGCCGCCCTGTGTAGCTAGTCGGCTGGTTGAGCTGGGGTGAACCCGTTGTATCCGGCGGGTTAAGGTCTAAGAGCAATGGGGGGGGTGCCATGCCCACATGCGGCACCATAGGCAAGCCTCGCAGAGAGAAAATGCTCTGCCAATGCTGCCATAACTCAGACAGGGGCTGAGTCCACATGCGATCGTGGTGGACATAGCCTCCAGGGTAGGGAGCCTGAAACACCCAAATTGCATAGTGTTGCGGCTCGGCAGCCGTTAAACGGGCGATCGCTAAACTGAGGCAAGGGTTATCAGACGCAGTCATGTAAACCAGTAGACTTCAAGACCAAAACACACCAATTCCAGCTTCGCCCTACAGCTTAACCCGTGAGATTAATCTGTAAGGTTTAACCTACCCTACAAGTCTATCTGGTCTGAAGAGACAGATAAATGTCAACTTGTTCCTTTTTAGACTTCTTTTGACAAAGAAAGTGTGGGGATCATTCAATAATATTGGGGATCGCCAAATGTAGGGCAAACTAACCGAGTTTTGATACATTTGCTCACCTCAAAAGAAATTTAGCTGATCATTAAAAAAATCAAGATTTGAAACCCGTTAGGGTGTTTTACCGATCGCTCAAGGATTTTGTGGGTTGAATGTTACTGAATTCGTGCAAATGCCCTTTTGTTCCGGAGAACTTTGACTGAGACCAACCCAAGGCAAAATCTCTGCCTCGCGAATCCAGCCCGTTTGCCCAGGCTGAAGAAAGGCCGCAGGCGAACTTTCTGCCGGAGAAGGCAGCAGGTTTTCGGCGGAGGGTTCAACCCGGGGCAGTGCTTCAGGAGAAGCTGCCTCAGCTGAAGGCAATTCTGAAGGAGAAACTGAGGGCACCTCTGAAGGTGTCTCCGGACTTGCACCCTCAGGGGTCGAACAAACTCGGAGTTGCACCCATCGATCTTGCGGTGTTGTTTCTCCGGTACTCAAGACTTCGAGGGTACTGCCCACTGGAATGGTTCCTAGCAATCGAGGGGCAGCCAGGTCAGATGAAGAAGACAGCGTTTGAGGATCGGAGAGGAGTGTTGGCGGTTTGCCCGCAGAGCTAAATCGCTGCAATTGAATGCGCAGTCCTACCGTCAAGGTAGGCAACGTGGTAATGGGGCTAGGCGCTACCATGGGTGAAGGCGAAGCTGTTGGACCCGCAATTGGCGACCTTGCCCGTTGTTTCCAAGTGGGCAGTAGCGCTGCAATTAACCCTAGACCTAAGCTAGCTAGAATCACAATACCTAACAGTAAAGGTAATGGATTAATCCCAGAAGATTTCTGCCGCAAAAGCTGAGTGCCGATCGCTGAGGAGGCCTCTGGTTCAGATGGAGGGGTTGCTAAAGAGGGAGCTACGATTGCCGTTGCAGCGGAGTCTTGCACAGCCGCTGGGGGCAAAGCTGACAGCGTTGGCACTGGCGATGCATCAGCCACCTGGCAATAGAGTAAGCCTACGGTGGTGTTGTCATAGCCATTCAGTCGATTCGCGATCTCGACCAACCGTTGCGCCATGACCGCCAGATCACCCTTGCCCAACAGCAGCGGCAAAATTTCGGTATCCCAGCAAGAGTCCACACGTTCGTTGTCGCTCAAGCCATCAGAACAGAATAGGAAGATGCTGTCTTCATCCAAAATAAATCGTTGTACTGAGGGGTAGAGCAAGCTCGAAGCACCCATGCCCAGTGCCTGTACTAGCGACCCTGAACTAGGCTGCTGCAAAGCCTGCCGATAGGAACTGTAGCCTAGACGGACCTCCCGTGAGGCCACATCGTCATCTAGTGTTATCTGATGGCAGCCCCAGCGGGTGATCCAGTAAGCGCGGCTATCGCCAATATGGGTGACATAAAGTTCGTACTCGCGCAGCAGCCCCATAACCAACGTAGTGCCCATTCGCTGGCGATCGAATCTTTGTTCGCTATCGTTGCGCTGGCTAATCTGATCATTCGCTAGGCAGATCGCTTTTTCTAGCTCTACAGTCAGGGTCACAGCATCTAAGGCTTCTGGCTTTAAAACTTGCAGGCGCTGCTCGACAGCAGCGATCGCTAAATGAGAAGCGACATCTCCCCCTTGATGCCCCCCAATCCCATCGCAGACGATAACGGTAGGGGTGACCGAAAGGGCTTGAGATCCAGAGCCGTTTGAGAGAGTCCCGTTCTGCACCGTTCCACCCTGCACCGTTCCGCTAGGGGGAAAGCAGGCATCTTCATTGCGCTGCCGGGTTGGCCCTTGGTCGCTTAGGGTAGCAATTTGAATGTGGCGACTTTGAACCTGAGCCACTTGACTAATTGCCTGGTCAAGCTGCTGCACCAAAAGTTCTGCATTGTGAAGCTGCCCTTGAATCAGCTGCTGACTGATTTGCTGAAGGCGATCGGTGATCTCAGGTCTTGCCGTAGCTGACCACTGTAACCACAGCTCTCCCAAAGCCGACAAAGAAATTTCTTTTATATCCGATTCCAGTTCCAATAAGCGTAAGATGCCTCCCTCGACCCGCAGCAAGTCTGGGTCTAAGAGGCTAGAGCCAACCTGTTCGCTACATAGCGGTTGCCACAAATTGGCCATCTGCCACAGCCAGTTGAGCTGACGCAGAGCGCTAGCTTCCGCCCAAACCGTCAACAGGGGCGGAAAAAGCTGGATTTGGGTATTGACTATCGATTCGGATGCAGCAGGGTCAGATGCCGTTTCAGGCAAAACCCAGAGCGGGGCATAGTCAAGCAGCAAGGTGACATCATCGCGCACAGGAGTCGAAAACCACTCATACACCTGTGGCACATGCAGCCGTAAAGGGGAAAGATGTAGGTAAGGTAAGTATTGTTCGGGAACCTCCGAAGCATTGGCTGATGGCAACCCCGGCTTTGTATCTAAAAAGACTCGATCGCCTTTACTGACATAGCGATCGCCCAGCAGTTCCCCCTTCTGCATAGACGCAACATTAGCGCCTAGCGCCCACAGATATTGCCGAACTAATGGAGTCCGGCATTTTTGACAAAATTTATTCTCTTCAGGATTGAGAGCCTGACAGGTGGGGTTAGAGCAATAAAGCATTGCTGCGGCGTTTTGCATCAAGCCAGAAATACAGCAGTCCTATCAGGATATCTTAGACCTCTGCAGGCAGATCAAGTCTCTCTCTAGGGTGGGTTTTACTAAATTCTGTAATCAACACAAGCAGTTTCGGGAGGGTACTGCCCTAAG
Organism: Oscillatoriophycideae cyanobacterium NC_groundwater_1537_Pr4_S-0.65um_50_18; assembly: GCA_016208305.1. Classification (GTDB taxonomy): domain Bacteria; phylum Cyanobacteriota; class Cyanobacteriia; order Elainellales; family Elainellaceae; genus Drouetiella. The sequence continues at coordinate 177,940 of JACQYI010000056.1, forward strand.
ACCGCTTCTAAATCGATTACTTAATCACTAGGATTGTTTAATCACCAGATGGTTGTCTGCCCCTTCATCTGAAATGCGAGGTAACCCCATGCTGTAATTGCGAACGCGGCTTTCGAGATTATAGGCAATCGCCCCAGACTGAAGCAGCGATCGGACAAAATGCTCTAAGTCAGATCCGATTCGGCGCAAGTTATAGTCCGTCAGCTCGGCTCCGGCAGAAGCGGCTACCAGAGCGTCAAATTTTTGGTGAACCTGCTGTAGTGCTCCCTCATTCCAGAGAAATTCGTTGTCTGGATCAATGTCTAAGGTAAGAGTGCTATCGCTAGGAACGAGTTCATCATCGCTGATTTCGGCCGCGAAGACGCGGATATGGCGAGTTGTAGACTTGAGCAGCATAGGGTTTGAAGAATGCGTATGAGAAACGCGCTAAATCTATAAAGCTATCTTACAGGCTTTTTATAAGGTTGATTTTCCGGGCACTTTAAGCGTGAAAGGTAAATTCTACTCTCAAACAGGTCTTGGCCTCTAGCTTGTCATTTGAAACGGCTGCTGTAGCGACTTTTTCAAAGGACAAACAGCAGATTAGAAACCTAACGCTGTGTCTTAGACTAAACAAAGTGTTTCAGCTAGATTGCAAATTTAACCTCTTGCTTATCTGTCTCTAAACGAAGTTGTTGGGCTAACCTTGAACCAGAGATCACCCAGATACGAGAGATGACCCAGTTTTCCAGCGAGAGCAAGCGATCGCATGAATAGATTCACATCTCATCAGCGCCCTCAAGGTCAGGGTCGCGTGCAGCAACGCGGTAGCAAGCCAGATTCCCCTTGGGGTATTCACAGCTTCATCAGAAATTTATCTCTGGTGGCTACGGGCAGCTTTGCTTTAATTGCGATCTTTCTATTAGCAGGGGTCTGGCGATCGGGAACCAGTTTTTTCAGCGACCTCTATACGCTGTTTGACAAACCTCAGCCAGAACCCAAAATTGATTTGCGAGCGATTGTCGTTCAGCAAGTGCGTAATGCAAGCGAACTGACAACTGCTGTATATGCAATGGAAACCGTTGTGCCTACGAGCCGCGATCGTACCGTGGGCGGCTACGTTGTGGGCACAACGACGCTACTCTACATCGCCTATGGCGAAGTTAGAGCCGGAATTGATCTTTCGGCGGTGCAACCCACTGATGTTCAGGTCAATGGCGATGCCATCACGCTGCGGCTGCCCTCCCCCAAGATCTTAGACAGCAAAATTGATGTCAATCGCTCTAAGGTGTACGACTACGATCGCGGCTTTATGGGCTTAGGCCCAGACGTAGCTCCAGAGCTTCAAGAGCTAGCTCAGCGCCAGACTCTAGAAAGAATGGTGGAATCAGCCTGCACCAGCGGCATCCTTCAGCAGGCAAACGATCGCGCCAAGATTGCCATTACCCAACTGCTTGGCACGACCTATAAAAGTTTATCTGTTGAGGAACAGCCGCTGCCGCCTGCCTGCGGAGCTAATACTCTGACTCCTTCCCTGCTGCCTCCATCCTCTCCTGAGCAGCCTACCCTTGAGCCGTTGATTCTTCCTTCTAGCTCCCCCCCTTCGCTTTCTTCCCCTTCGCTTTCTCCTCCTGCTAATGAGAACAGTTTGAGAGAGAACAGCTTGCCTCAGCCACCGTTCTAGCCAGCGTTAAAGGCTTATGAAAGAAAAGTTGCGCAGACTCCTGTCAAACAGTTTGATCAGCCGCTCGATCGCCCACAGATTCAGCGCTTCAGGCTTACCTGTTTAGCAATTATTGCGAGTTTCTACGAATCATCTGGTAAATTAAGTACGGATTTTACGAAGATGCCGCAAAAATCAGTAATGTCTCGCAACGATAACTTTCGTTGAACAGATTAGGATGGCGACGAGGTTCTCTCAAGGCTGCTTCATCTGACTTGAATATTCTGCTAAATGACAAGCTTAAAAAGTCAAGATCAATCAAAAATTACTAAAACTTTTGAAATTTATATTGTCTTTGAATTTAGCCTTCGAGATTTAGCCTTCGAGATCGAGCTTTCGCAATTTCATCGGACGCTAGGGCGATCGCCTTCAGCCTCATGAACTCAGGGTGCCATGCAAGATAGCTGAAGGTTTTCGACATTGCTTGGGGAAAACTAAACCTACGACGGACAAGAGAGATATACAGACATGGCAGACAAAGATAATCGCCTGAACCGTGCCGCGCGCCTGACTCTACCTGCTACAAACCGCAAAGATAGGTTGGGCGGAGCTGACCTAGAAGACTTGTTCCGATTTAATCTCAATGTCAGTAGCGCTAAGAGTAGCTTCAGTCTGGGTGTCGCTGGAATCAAGAGAGGAGCCAATTTTGACGTAGAGGTCTACAAGTTCAAGCGTACTGACCAACAGGTTCTCAAAAGCATTGGCAAGACTGAGTTTCGCACCATCCGAAGCGGCGTTCGCAGTGCTAACCTGCAACTCGTTGGCGCTTCTCGAAAGAGTGGCAACAAGAACGAAGCCCTCTCCATTGGGGAGCTAGCCAATGGGAGTTACGTCATTCGTGTCCTCCGTAAACAGGGCGACAGTGCCTATAGGCTGTCGGCTAGTGCGACAGCGATTCCGATTCCGCCAGATCCTAATAATCCGGATCCTAATAATCCGGATCCTAATAATCCGGATCCTAATAATCCGGGTTCTACTGATCCGCTCAACTCAATTACGACTGCTCCTATCAAAAGCATTTCCGATGGAGCGATCATAGGTAAGGTGAGTGACACCGACACCCAGGATTTTTATAAAGTCACGCCAACCACATCGGGCGACTATCTATTTGACCTGAGTGGAGCCGCAGATGTCAATTTTGAGGTGATTGCAGCCGACCAAGCCACAACGCTCAAGCGGAGTGCCAATGCCGGAAACGACAAAGCGATCGTTCCCCTTACGGCTGGTACCACCTACTATTTTCGAGTTTTTCAGGCGGCATCCGGAAACAACACCGATTACGCCTTGAGCGCGACACCGCTCACTGACAACTTCAGCGGCAAATATGACAACGGCAGCGGGCTAAACTCTGCTACGGCTCTGACGCTCACGAGTACATCCCAAACGCTCTCTAACTACGTTGTTGACAAGGGTGTTAATTCCCCCGAAGACCTCTTCACGTTCAATGTCGCGACGGATCAAGGGTTTGTCACGCTTGAGCTGACCAATATGCCGATCGGGAATCTGGGTTTGCAACTCTTTAGGGCTGGAGAAACGCCGGGTCAGGGCTTGACGCTCGATCGCGCTAGAAATTTAGATGGTTCTTACCCTTCAGAAGTAATTGCAGGTCGAGTAGAGCAAGGTACCTACTATGTTCGAGTGATTCCGAGCAGCTCTGGTGAAGGCTCCACGTATGACCTGTCGCTGAAAATTGCCGATAAGACAGGACTTCCCGCTATCTCTAGAGATATTAAGTTTGGGGCTGATAGCTCTCAGCCTCAAAACATCACGGCTGTGGGCGAGCTAGCCTACTTCTCTGCTAGTGACGAAGATGGCACAGCGCTCTGGCGAACCGATGGGACTCTAGATGGAACGAAGAAAATTCGCGACTTCTCTTCGCTAGAGCAATTTGCGGTCGTAGGCTCCGGTACAAGCGCACGCCTCTACTTTGTAGCCAATGATGGCGCTACGGGTGCAGAATTGTGGACAACAGATGGCAATTCTGCAACACAGGTTATTGACCTCCTAGCCGGATCGGCCAGTGGCTTACCTGAACAACTTGCAGCAGCAGGCAACACCCTCTACTTTGTGGGTAGCCCTGGCGCAACCAGTAAGGCACTCTACCGGGTCAATGGCACTACTGTAACCATGATTGCTCGGGGTAATGACACCATTACTAACCCCGATGGCAGTATCAGCACGGCTCCTGTGATCAACGCTTTTGCTAACCTGACTGGCATTGGTCAAACCCTTTACTTCTCTGGAAGTACGAGTGTACCTGAGGGAGGTTCAACTCGCAGTACAGGCGGAGAACTGTTTAGCATTATTAATGGCCAGACGACTTTAACCCTTACAGAGTTAAGAGCAGGCACTAGCAGCTCTAACCCCAGCAACTTTATTTTGGTAGGAAATAAGCTGTTTGCCACGGCATTAACAGACAATGGCTCTGGCGCTAGAGAACTCGTTCGAATTGATGCTTTGGGTGCTACGCCTAGCTATGCGGTCGTCCGTTCTTCAGACAGCAACTCTCTCACGTTTACCAATAACCAGAAGCTGCAATATACCGTCACTGACAACGGCGCGCTTTACTTTACGGCAAACGCCGACGTCGAAGGGGCAGAGCTATTCAAGCTTGATAATCCAAATGCAGTAGCAGTGAACGGTTTCTTGGATACGGGCGCAGTCATCAAAGATATTAAAGCTGGATTTGAAGGTTCTACTCCCTCTAACCTGGTTCACATTGGCAATACTGTATATTTCTTTGCCGATGATAATCGCTTGGTTGACGATGGTACAGGTTCAGGCAATACGATTCTACAGGGTTCAGGCAAGGAACTCTGGAGTACAAACGGCACCTCTGGAGGCACTACCATTGTCAAAGACATTCAGGGAGGGACAGGCAGCGGTATCGGCGACGATGCAGAAATGGTTGTGTTTGGCGGCAAGCTGTACTTCACGGCCAATGACGGCAGTTCTGGAACAGAGATTTGGGAGAGCAATGGGTTATCAGCAGGTACGCTCTTGCAACAGATCAACTCTGTCCCAGCCCAAGGCTCTGACCCTTCTCAGTTGACAATTGTGGGCAGCAACCTGTTCTTTGCGGCAACAGATGGACTTAACGGCGAAGAACTCTGGTCCATCTAATTTTCTCTGTTGATTTTCAGTTGTGGACTGCTCCACAACTGGGTGATGTTCTAGACATGTTGTTAATTTTTTTGAAAGGCGCGCGGAGCGCGCCTTTCAAAAAAATTAACAACACAATTGAAACACTACCAACCCTGTTTTATGGCCGTAGCGCTCCATGCGCCCCCAAAAATGTTTCAGTCGTGAAACTTAGGACTCTAGCCATAACATTTAAGAATCTGGTATTCGGAAGGTGCTTTGTGCCTTTGAACCCCAGATTCTTTCATTTTTGTGCGCCATATTTTTGTGCGCCACAGTATGCTGGCGATCGCTATAGGTGATACAGGCTGATTGTTCCAGGACTTATTAATCAAGCTCCCAAGCCATCTGGAAAAAGTCGAGTTCGCATTGCATGGCATAGCGATAGGTCGATCGCGTCAACGGGGTCAGTGTGGCATAGCGATCGCTTAACTGTTCCAACTGCTCTGTCAGAGGTGTAAACTCAGCGCTGCTATAAGTCTGAATCCAACTTGAGTAGGCATGGTTAGGAATGCCGCCATCAGCTAGCTTCTGCCCCAAAAAAGCATAGAGTTTCATACAAGGCAGCATGGCGATCGCAGTGGTGCCTACATCCTGGCTCCAAGCAGTCGCCAATAGAAAATCGGTATAGCGACGCGTGGCCGTTCCTGGCTCCACTTGTTGAAGATCAATGCCCCAGTTGCTGGCATAGCCTTGATGAAGCTTTAGCTCTTGTAAAACGCCACCTGCTAAATCATGAAATATATTAAAGCCCTGCCAGTCTGCCACTTTAGCCGCAGCGATGCTGTAGGCTCGAGCAAATGCTTCTAGAAAAAAAGCATCCTGTCCCACATAGTATGCAAATTTTGATGGAGGAAGAGAGCCGTCACCGATGCCTTGAACGAATGAATTGTGAAGGCATGCGATCGCCAAATCCTGATTTTCCAACCACAACTCTGCCGCTAAATTCCCACTCATATTTCGCCCTCATGCTTTTGGATATGGCTTTATTTTGGCTCTCAAAGTAATCTGAGGCTCCAAAAAATGGGGTCGCTGATTTTAGCTATGCCCAAAAAATTTCCTAGATGAATGCTCATCTAGGAAATTCTCTACACTCAAAAATTTACCAAAAATCTACTGTACTAGCAGAGTTCTAATTGTTAACTGCTTTAGCAGCCAACTTAGCCCCTGCACCCACTAGCCGCTCGTAGGCTGCCCGCATTTTTAGCCCTACTAGCACCTGGAATAGACCTGTGCCATTTGTAGAACCTGGATATTCTTTATGCTGAAGCAGCAATTCTGTCATCTCGCCATAGAACTGGGTGGATGTGTTGCTGAGGTGGCTTTCGAGGTAAATCATTTCCTCTAGGCGATCGAACTGACCATCCACTTCTAGAATCGAGACGCTGTGACCAAAGTACTCATCAGGCCCATAATGCATCCTGATGCCGGGGTAAGAGCAGGTGAGCTTGCGACCACAGGGAATCCAATCGATTGTCGAGCCTTCGTCAAACAGATAGACTGGTTCCATGCCTTCCACGCCGTCCTTCTGAATCATGCGAACCCGCAGCACTTCGCGCTTGGTGTCGTTGGGGATCAGCAGCGTTGGCAATACCTGGATCACCATGTCGGCGTATTGCTTCTGGGGATCAATATAGGCGCTGAAATCTGGGCGGCGAGCGTTGATTGCAGCTAGCACATCCTCATAGGTGTGGCCTCGCTCGGCCATATCGCGCTGAATCTTCCAGGCAATTTTCACCTCATCATCAATGTCGAGGTAAACCCCAAAATCAATCAGCGATCGCACGCGCTCATCATACATGGGGTGCAACCCTTCAATCACCACGATTGGGGTGGGTACAATCTTCTCTGGCGGATCGATTAACCCAGTCTCATGGTTATAGATCGGTTTCATGATCTCTTGACCCTCTTTGAGCGCTTTGACCTGCTCATACATCAGATCAAAGTTATTGGCTTGGGGGTTGAGTGCAGTCACCCCGGCCTCTTTGCGCCCTTTGCGATCCAGACTGTGGTAGTCGTCAAGGCAGATCACAGTCATCAACTCTTCGCCAAACAAGTCTGCCAAGCGACGAAGAAAGGTCGATTTGCCGCATCCGGAATCTCCGGCAACACCGATCAAAACCACACGGTCTGGCTTAATGGTCATGAGCTTCCCCTAAATACAGAATTAAAGATAGGACAGATGAAATCTATAAAGATTTTCAGCGATTGAAAATTTCGCCAAAGCTTAACTCACGCTGGATAAACAGCTCATCTGAACCCAGCCAGATGCTCTGCTGTTCAAGCGTAACTTCAGCCTTAAGGCAATTTAGTTAGGCAACTGAGTAACTTGAGTCTGGCAAGCTATTTGTTGCGCCAGGTCAAGCTATGGTGCAGACACAATTCAGATGATCCTGATAAGTATTTAATACTACTAGATACCCTGAATTCTACCAAAATGGGATCATCACCACAAGGCTAACCCACGAGCAGACGTGATCCCCAAACATTTGCTAACCACTATCTATGCTAAAGGGTATTGGGTACGCTAAAGCACACTTCTGAGGCAAAGTCTGAAACCAATATAAAAATGGCTCAAGATTTACAGTCTCATAGATAAGCTGACTAGTATGGTAGTGCTTAGGCGTAGAGCAAGATATCTTTTTGCTTCTGCTCCTATTTACCCTCAATTGCGTCTGAGGAATGTGTGTCTGAGGAATGCCCCGCTAGTGTTACGCTACTATACATGCCAGGTCTAACTTTCGGACTCAAAATCGATCGATTTTTGACGGCTTTAGTCCACTAGGTTCAGACGACGGATATTGTAGAGATGCGCGTAGCTAGAGCGCTGACTTAATACGGGTTAGGAGAATATTGAATCACAATGTACAATCCAAGCGCAACGGGTGGTAATACAGCATTCGGCAGCCGTCTTTTCGTTTACGAAGTAGAGGGTCTACGCAAAAATGATGAGACTGACAAGATGGGGTATCCCATTCGCAAGAGCGGCAGTGTGTACATCACAGTGCCCTACTCTCGAATGAATCAGGAGATGCAGCGTCTTACCCGCATGGGTGCCAGGATTGTCAGTATTCGCCCCTATGAAAGCGCGGCCAACGGTAAGGTTGCCTCTGACACAAAGACTGACGCAGAGCCTCAGCAAACCCAGCCAGCACAAGCAGCGAAACCTATGACTCAAGCTAAGGAAAAGTCAGCTAAGGCAGATATTCCTGTAAATATCTACCGTCCGAACAATCCCTATGTCAGCAAAGTAGTTTCTAACGATGAGTTAGTGGCTGAAGGTGGAATTGGCACCGTGCGCCACATCAAGTTTGATATTTCAAGCGGCGATCTGAAATATCTTGAAGGGCAAAGTATCGGCATCATTCCAGCGGGAACTGATAGCAAGGGTAAGCCTCACAAGCTAAGACTCTACTCGATCGCCTCGACTCGTCATGGCGATGATGTAGATGACAAGACCATTTCTCTCTGCGTTCGCCAGCTTGAGTACAAGCATCCCGAAACGGGAGAAATGATCTATGGCGTCTGTTCTACGTATTTGAACAAGGTGCAGCCTGGGGATGAGGTCAAAATTACGGGGCCAGTGGGCAAAGAAATGCTGCTGCCTGACGATCCAGAAGCCAACATCATTATGATGGCAACTGGAACGGGGATCGCGCCTTTCCGCACCTACCTGTGGCGACAGTTCAAAGACGCTGAAAAAGCGGCAAATCCTGATTACCAATTCAAAGGATTTTCCTGGCTGATTTTTGGCATTCCGACAACGCCCAACATTTTGTACAAGGAAGAGCTGGAAGAACTCCAATCCCAGTATCCGGATAACTTCCGGTTGACCTATGCCATTAGCCGCGAACAGAAAAACCCTGAGGGCGGCAGAATGTACATCCAGGATCGCGTGGCAGAACATGCCGACGAAATTTGGGCTTTGGTGAAGGAAGAGAAGACTCACACCTACATTTGCGGTCTGAAGGGCATGGAAGATGGGATTGATGCAGCAATGACTGCTGCTGCTGCTAAAGAAGGTGTGGTTTGGAAAGACTACCAGCGATCGATCAAAGAGCGTTGGCATGTTGAAACTTACTAGATGCTTCTATTCCTAGTTTTTGTTTTGCGATAGCGGGTGCAGTTCACCTCGTAAAAACTAGGCCGTTTGCCATAGAGGGGAGAGTCTTGGCTCTCCCTTTTTTTGTAGGTGCGCACCTACAAAAATGCCCTAACTTGTGAGAAACCTGTGCGCCTCTGCAAATGTCTCAAATCTGAATGGAGAGGGTTCTAAATCAAAAGGGTGGCTATGAACATTCCTGAATAAAGTCAATCATTCCATGTAGCATCCCTGGCTTAGTCACCATCAGCACAGTTGAATCTGCTTCTATAACTGTGTTGCCGTTGGGGATAATTAAATCTTCATGGGGATGAGCCTGGTAGCCAATGATTAGCGATCCCTGAGGAAAGCAAGCATCTTGAGCAATGTCGGCAAGGCTACGACCGATGATCTGAGAATTTGCAGGAATCGGCAGCTTTAGCACCTCGATTTGATCTTGCTCAAAGTGCATCATCGACTCGACTTGGGGATATTCGATCGCATTGGCCATTGTGGAAACGACCAGATCGGTTGTGCAAATGATTGAGGTCGCTCCAGCAATACGATAGGGCTGCTCAAAGTCACGGTGGCTCATCCGTACTAAAATACGCGGCACCCCGTAATGCTTGGCCAAAGCCACCATCGCTAGATTGAGGGCATCATCATGCAGAACCGCTACCACAGCATCGGCTTTGCGAACACCCGCTTCGATCAAGACTTCGGTGCTCACAGCGCTGCCCTCAAAGGCCATGACGCCCATTTGCTCACGGGCATAGCGACAGGCGGTTGCATCAATATCAATAAGGGCTATGACATGTCCTAAATTCAGTAGATTTTGCGCCAAATTGAGTCCAATTAAACCTGCGCCCCCGATCAAAACGTACATAAGTTCCTCTTTTTCCGCATTTGGCTTTACTGTATCCGGTATGGCTGCTATCTAGGCAGTTGGGACAAGGGCATTGTTACGGGCGCATCTAGCAGTTGGGGGAGCCTCTAAAGGTTACGAGAGCTGGAAGGCGGAATGATGCGAGAGCGAACAACGGCGATCGCATCATCCCACTCTCTCATCACTCAAAATATCTGCTCTCCTAACGACGAGATGCACTCCATTGTTATCGGCATGTGCCCTAAAGATGCCTTAAGTCTAGTGGCGATCGCCATAACAGAATTTCGCTGAAGGTATTGCCTTGTCCACTGCTCAACAGCCCAGCTTTTATCGCCATTTCTTTCATCTAGCGATCGTTAATGTAGTCTCAAATTTGATGGTGCCTTTAGCAGGGTTAGTCGATACTGCCTTTTTAGGACATCTTACCGAGATTCGCCATTTTGCTGGTGTGGTGCTGGCCACCGTTTTGTTTAACTACATTTACTGGACGTTTGGGTTTCTGCGCATGGCAACCACCGGGACAACGGCTCAGGCGGTAGGACGAGGCGATCGACCTGCAATTTTGCTGATTGGACTCCGGAATGGGCTACTGGCTATGGCGATCGGCAGCTTGATCTTACTGCTGCAAGTGCCGCTGCGTACTCTAGGCTTTGCTTTGGTAAATGCTACGCCTGAGGTCAAAGCTGCGGGACAAGACTATTTTGATGCGCTGATCTGGGCTGCCCCCGCCACGTTGGTCAACTATGTGTTGATAGGCTGGTTTTTAGGGCGGGGGCAGAGTGGCAAAGTGCTGCTGCTGTCTGTTGTTGCCAATGGGGCGAATGTGGTGCTGGATTACCTGCTAATCGTGCGGCTCGGTTGGGAAAGTGCAGGGGCAGGGTGGGCAACGGCTGCGAGCCAATATCTGATGCTGCTGGTAGGGATGATTCTGGTGGGGCGAGAGGTGCAGGGGAGAGAATGGCGATCGCTGCTCCCTCACCTCTGGGATGCTGCTGCGCTGAAAGCGGCTTTTTTGCTAAATGGAGAAATCTTGGTTCGCACCTTCGCCTTGATCACCACCTTTGCGCTGTTTACGAACCTCAGCTCTGGATTAGGGACGATCGTTCTATCTACTAATGCTGCGCTGCTCCAGGTCGTTAATTTAGCGGCTTACTTTATTGATGGATTAGCGTTCGCCACCGAAAGCTTAGCTGGCGTCTTTCACGGTCGAGGATCATCTGATGGCCTGGCGCAACTGCTGCGCGTTTCTGGAATCACCTGTTTAGGCTTAGGACTTTTCTTCGCGATCGCTTTTCTCCTTTTTCCCACACCGCTGTTTAGCCTACTCACCAGCCATTCTGACCTGCTCGATCGGTTCCCGGCCTACGTGCCCTGGCTATTTCCAGTTTTGGGGTTTGGATCGATCGCCTACATGCTCGATGGCTATTTTTTGGGGCTGACTCAGGGACAAATTTTGCGGAGGTCTACACTGATTTCTGCGGCAGGGTTTGCACCTGTGGCGATCGTCGCCTGGTACTTTCGCAGTAGCCATCTTTTATGGCTGGCGCTGTCTGTGTTTATGGCGACTAGAGCCGCGACGCTGGCGACACAAGTGCCTCAAACGCTCAAAATGCCTCAAGAGTAACGGGGATTTTCAAAAATTCTTGAAGCGGGCGATGGGACTCGAACCCACGACGTTCACCTTGGGAAGGTGACATTCTACCACTGAATTACGCCCGCAAGTTGCTCTTAAGCATAGCGCACTTCTCACCCAATTAGGCAGATTTTCACTCAGGCCAAAAGCGGTTCTTTCATACCTACTTGAGAGAGTAGGAACATGCTAAAGGTAAAGAGGTCACTGCTAATACCCCCAAATTATTCCCATGCTGGAACAATTACCCCGCATTATAAAGGGCAAAAGGCATTGCCGTGTTGAGCGAACTCACACTCAAGTGTCTATATGCTCACACTATTAAGAATTGGAGTGCGATAAGGTACAGGTATCGCCGGTATGGGTACCCTTGATGTTGAGCCAGTATTTCATCGGGCGATCGCACATTTTTTGAAAATAGATAAAAAAAAGTTATCCAAGACAGATGAGTACATTGGGCTGGTGCGAGTCCTGATCTGATTTTCGTCCCCCTTACTCAAACAAGGGAGTATCCAGAATGTATAACGCTACTGAACTTTTGATTGATGACTTCGTGCGGCAGCTCAAAGACGGCTATCACCGTACCTATGGCGGCTGGAAACACGATTACGAAGACATTATTGGTTGGGTTGGGTCAATGGCACTGGAGAACATTGCCAATAGTGACGCCTTGTACCACAACGTAGAGCATACGATTTTGGTGACGTTGGTGGGGCAGGAGATTCTGCGGGGGCGGCATATCCGGGAAGGCGGGGTGTCTTGCGAAGACTGGCTGCACTTTGTCATTGCCCTTGTCTGTCATGATATTGGCTATGTCAAAGGCGTCTGCCGTAACGATCAGGAGAGCTGGTATGACACAGGCAATGGCGAAATGGTGTATCTGGCTCCTGGCTGTTCAGACGCTAGCTTGACACCTTACCATGTCGATCGCGCCAAGCTATTTGTGGAAGAGCGGTTTGGTGGGCATAGCCTGATCGATGCTAGTCGGGTGAAACAAAATATTGAGCTAACGCGATTCCCTGTACCCAATGCTGAAGATCATCAGGACACGACCAATTTCCCCGGCTTGATTCGCGCCTCAGATCTCATTGGGCAGCTCAGCGATCCACGCTACCTGAAAAAAATTGGGGCACTATACTACGAATTTGAAGAGACAGGCGTTGCCAAAGCGTTGGGTTATCGTCATCCTGGCGATCTACGACAAAATTACCCCAAATTTTACTGGAACGGGGTTTATCCCTATGTCAAAGATGGCTTGCGCTATTTGGAACTGACGCAACAGGGCAAACAGGTGATCGCAAATCTTTACTCCAATGTATTTGTGGTAGAACATGAGCCGATGAGCGCAGACTATCAGCCTGACAAGGTTCGCCGTGTTGACAATGCGGTTTCGGCTTAGCGCCAGACTGGGAGTTGATTTTTTTGAAACGATCGACCCAGCGATCGTTTCAAAAAAATTAGGGCGTTGCTGATTTCATCGCTGGATTAAGTCATTAAGCTTTTTTGATTTTTAGAGGTTGTGGGCGGGGATTGACTCTGTCCACAATTTTTATGTAATGCATTTGCGTCAGGCTACAAGCTTCTAAAAAATGTCCTCGCCTAACACTTACTTTCTATGGCTTCTGCCGAAGCACAAAAGCTGAGGATTTGAGTTTACCTAGGGCATTCTAAGAGAGCCAATATACTCTGGGGCTGTTTCTGCTGGCTCAAGGGTGGCGTGCGATCGCCGCCTCTCCAGATCGTAGAAATCTGAAAGACTTTTTTAGATTCGCGATCCTCAGCGCAGAAACTATGCCTCCTTTCCCTGAGGAGTTTGTCTTCTGTGTTTAACCCCCTTGTGCTGGCTGCCCGTCAGGTTCGCGGTATTGCCTTGATCGGGCTTTTAGCCTTACTTGGAGGTGCCCTGCCCCCGCCGATCGCCCAAGCTCAAGCGCCGTCCTCTCTATTAGTGCAGCGACGACAGATGGTGTTTGGGGTAGTGCAAAGCCCTGAAAATGCTGCCCAGTGGCAGGGAATGGTCGCTCGCCTTCAGGCTTCAGGTATTTCCTACCAGGTCTTAGATTGGCAGCAGGTGCAGAAAGCAGAAGATTTCGGCAATCTGACGGTGCTGCTGTTGCCCAATGTAGAAATGATTTCAGCCGAGCAGCTTTTAGCTTTGCAAAGCTGGATGAATCAAGGGGGCAGAGTCATTGCTAGCGGCATTACCGGAAGCCAATCTTCTCCAGGAGTACAGTGGGCGTTGCGATCGCTCCTGGGAGCTTACTGGTCGGAGGCTTTGGCGCAACCTGCCACCTTGCAGCAAGTGACCCATGACCGCAGTCAGGGTTGGGTGACGACCGGGGTGAGCGATCGGCCTATTTCGGGTGGACAGTTGATCGCAACGGGGTTAGGCAGCCAGATCTTGATGGGCTGGGGCACCGATCCGACCCATCAAGGGGCGATCGTCGTCACGCAGCAAACAATTTATTTAGGATGGGAGTGGGGTAGTTCGGCATCGGCTGAGGTAGACGAAAGCTGGTTAAAGGCTGCCATTAGCCGTTTTCATAATTTGACCACACCGCTGGCTTCTACGCCCTTTGCTGAAGCCGCTTCGATGCCTGCGCCCGCAAGCGTCATGCCGCCTCGTCAAGCTCTCCTTAGCCCAATTCCGGCACTGCCCGATCCCGCCGAACAAACCGCTCCTCCAGGACTTGCTGTGGAACCCAACAAACTCCCCATTAGCCCCATCGAAGCGATCGCTATGCAGCAAGAGCTAGAAAATCTTATGGGTCGTTTTGCCAGCGCCCTCTTGTCTGCTGATGTGATCGCTGCCGATGGGATTGCTGACACTGCCTCGGCATCGGCTCCAGCAAACCAGTTGACAGCTAGTGTTGGCCTGCCGCTGGGCGATCGCGCTGCTCGAACTAACGCAACCCTGCAAAAAGCAGCGCAAAACCTGGAAGAGTTCTCCCGGCTGGTGCGGCAGCGCAAGTATCCGGCGGCACGGCAGCAGTGGCTCGCTACTCGGCAGTTGCTCTGGGACAATTTCCCAACCGATCGCCCGGTTGCGGGGTCAGAGATTCGTGCCATATGGCTCGATCGCGGCACGATCGTACAGGCAGGTTCGCGGCAGGGACTCGAAAAAATCTTCGATCGGCTGGCGGCCTCTGGGATTAACACTATTTTCTTTGAAACGGTAAATGCAGGCTATCCCATCTATCCTAGCCAGGTGGCCCCGCAGCAAAATCCGCTGACTCTACAGTGGAATCCGCTGAAGGAAGCGATTGAACTAGCCCATGAGCGCGAGATGGAGCTACATGCCTGGGTGTGGGTGTTCGCGGCAGGCAACCAAGCGCACAATCCGCTGGTGCAAATGCCGTCAGACTATCCTGGCCCGATTTTGGCAGCGCATCCTGACTGGGCAAACTATGACGATCGCGGCAGCATGATTCCGTTAGGACAGACGAAGCCGTTCCTAGACCCTGCCCATCCGGCAGTGCGGCAGTATTTGCTTCAGATGGTTGAGGAAATTGTCACGGACTACGATGTGGACGGGCTACAACTAGATTACATCCGCTATCCGTTTCAAGATCCCAGCGCTGGACGCACCTATGGCTATGGCACGGCGGCGCGGCAGCAGTTTCAGGCGCTGGCAGGTGTAGACCCAATGACTCTATCGCCGCAAAATCCTCGGCAGCGGCAGCTTTGGCAGCAGTGGACGGAGTTTCGGCTTGACCAAATTAATTCCTTTGTGGCAGACACTTCACGGCTGGCGCATCGGCTGAAGCCGGATCTGATTCTCTCAGCAGCAGTGTTTGCCATGCCAGAACATCAGCGTATTCAGCAGCTTCAGCAAGACTGGGAACTTTGGGCAAGGCAAGGCGATGTGGATTTGATTGTGCTGATGAGCTACGCGATGGATACCCATCGGCTGCAACAGCTCACAACTCCTTGGCTAGAGGGAAATATGGGATCAGCGCTGGTGGTGCCCGGTATCCGATTGCTGAATTTGCCGAACGCCACGGTGGTTGATCAAATTCAGTCCTTACGCGATTCTTCGGCAGGCGGCTATGCGCTATTTGCCACGGCAAACTTGAGAAATTCGCTGCAAGGCATTTTTCGGCAAACCCAGGGCAATCTGCCTGCTCCTATTCCCTACCGTCAACCGTTTGCTGCCGCTGTCGATCGCTATCAGTCGCTCCTCAAAGAGTGGCAGCTATTGCAGAGCCAAAACCAGCTTTGGATTCAGGCAGACCGCTTACAAACCTGGCAAACGCAGTCGGAGGCGCTGGCTCAGGCGCTAGAGATGCTGGCCGAGCAGCCGAATGCTGAGCATCTTCAGGTTGCCCAGACTCAGCTTCAAGACTTTCAGGCCAAGTTTCAAGACTGGATGCATCTGCAATCCTTAAACCAGGGGTATCAGGTGCGCACTTGGGAGAGCCGCCTCACGACTTTGGCAAATCTGCTGCACTATGGCGATCGCCGAGCGCAGATTAATCAAGATTCTAGTCAACAGGCTGCGAGACGAAGCGATCGGTCAGAGTAGTGCAGCAAATCGTGAATGTTTGCTCATTCTTGTAAAGTCAGCCTTTTGTTTTTTTGAGCGGCGCGCCACGCCGCCCAAAAGACCGTTTGAATCACCCATTGCCCCTGCCGAAAACGGCAGTTATGCTTTAGTCAAGCTCTGGAGAAGGCGGACGAAAGATGTTGTATAAGTCGCTGTAATTGAGATCAGCGATCGATTTATAGATTCTAAATTGCTGAGGTGGACGAGACATCACGGCAATGACCGTTTCAATCGGGGGACACCCCGGCTCTCGACAGATCAGTTGGTTGATAGACACAGCAGTGTCAGGGCTAATCGGCAAGCGATTGTACACCCAATTCTTGACCTGAGCCACCTTATTTGGATCGGCCTTAGATTTGCTGCGTGAAGATAGATTCATAGCTTAAGCAATGATAGACTGCACTTTGCTTGGATATTAGTTTATCAAAAACGAGAACAGTTCTCAGTATAATTAGCTTCCGATCGTCCCTTTGTTGATCACTAAATTCTGGAAGGGCGAGTACAAAATAAATTACCTGATTTTGGCAGTCCACGCTACCAAAAGTGAACTGATAAGCGGTAGAGGCGTGGAATTGCTACAGTCGATACTTGGAGTCTGGAAGTCATGCCCCAAAAGAATTTCAAAGCCCTGGCTGAAGAGTATAAAGATGCCTTACTGAGTGATGTTCTACCGTTTTGGCTACAACACTCGATTGACTGGCAGCAAGGCGGCTACTTCACCTGCCTCGATCGTACAGGCAAGGTCTACGACACAGACAAGTTTATCTGGCTACAAAACCGCCAGGTATGGACTTTCTCGATGTTGTATACCCAATTCCCTCAACAAGAACAGCGCCAAGGTTGGCTTGAGGCTGCCACCCACGGCGCTCATTTCCTGGCGAAGCATGGGCGTGATGCCGAGGGCAACTGGTACTTTGCGATCGATCGGGCGGGCAACCCACTAGTACAGCCCTACAATATTTTTTCTGACTGCTTTGCGGCAATGGCCTTTAGCAAATATGCGCTGGCGGCAGAGGCAGACTGGGCAAAGGAGATCGCCTTACAGGCATATGGCAATGTGTTGCGCCGCAAAGACGATCCAAAGGGTCAGTATAACAAGACTTATCCGGGCACTCGTCCGATGAAGTCTTTGGCAGTGCCCATGATTTTAGCCAACCTCTCGCTCGAAATGGCATGGCTGCTGCCAGGGGAAACGCTAGAGGAAATTTTGGATGCTACTGTGCAAGAAGTGATGACTGATTTTTGGGATAGCGATCGGGGTCTCATGCGCGAAAATATTGCCCCAAATGGTTCACTCATTGATTGCTTTGAAGGACGACTGATTAATCCCGGTCATGGTATCGAAGCCATGTGGTTTATGATGGATATTGCCGATCGCCGCAACGATACTGCACTGATTCACAAAGCGGTAGATATAGTGCTGAATATTCTGAACTTTGCTTGGGATAATGAGTATGGTGGGCTGTACTATTTTATGGATGCCCAAGGATATCCACCTCAGCAGTTAGAGTGGGATCAAAAGCTGTGGTGGGTGCATCTAGAATCGTTGGTGGCGCTGGTCATGGGCTATCGTTTAACCGGACGCGAAGAATGTTGGGATTGGTATCAAAAGCTGCATGATTATACTAAGTCGCACTTTGCTGATCCAGAGTATGGCGAGTGGTTTGGCTATCTCGATCGCCGGGGACAGGTGTTACTCAATCTTAAGGGTGGCAAGTGGAAAGGCTGTTTTCATGTGCCGCGAGCGTTATACCTTTGCTGGCAGCAGTTCGCAGCCTTAAGCGAGAAGGATAACTAGGTAACGTTGCCTGAATTAACCTATGACTAAATAGGGAGCTAAAAAAGAGGAGTCTACCTGCTGTGAGCTTAATCTCAGCTTGCTGTCGCTGTCGTACTGATTGACACTGGTGCCGTTGTAACCCCAAGGGTTCACTAACTCAATTCCCCAACTACCTGCGCCCACAACCTTGTAAGCATGATTATTGGCAAGAATTGTCTGGGGCTGCTGTGCCCAAACATTAGCGAGTAAGACAGATTTACCTTCTGTTAAAGCTTGAGCAATGCTTTGCTCATCAACTTTAAAGGAGTAGTCGGGGGTAGATTGTTTAATCGTTACCTCCCGGCCTGTCATCGCTTTGAGCGGAATCTCTAACGTGTTGCCCGTAGTGACATCTTTCCAAGCCGTAATTAAGTCGCTGCTGTTGGTCAAGCCTGCCTTCATTTCATCAGTCCACACAGCAAAAGCTTTTTCAGCCAAACCTAGAACATCGCCAGAGGTTTCAAAGGGATCAGCATCACTCGTGACAGTAACGTAATCAGGCTGTAGGTTCAAGTTATAAAATTTGAAGGTGAAAGTGCCATCCCCGTTGTTGATGTAGTGCAAATTGTCGATCGCAGCAGCCAAAATAGCGCATGTCCCTTGGCTTTTCTGACCTTTGCCATAGCCAAAGTCTGAATTATTAATCGTTAGCACTTGCCCAACAGGAACATCATGGATATTGTAGGCTTTGGTCGGGAAGCTGGCATATCCAGATTGATTGACACCTCTAAAGTTAGAGTCTAGCTTTGCCTTAGCTTTGCTACCTGCGGCAAGCACCTCTTGAGTGATTCCAGTGAGATATTCAAGTTTATATATTTTGAGTAGAGCGCTGATTTTGTTCCTTTCTAGACGCGTGATCTTGTTATCTCTTAAAGATAAAGCGAGGCTTTTGTAGATGACTTTCTTCGCTTGGCTATAGGATATCATCGCGGGTTTCCATAATAAAATTCCCCCAACCAAGACCCAATAAAATGCCCTGCTGGAGTGTTAATAGTTATTTGACAAATAAAGTCAGAGAAAGTCGGTAAACCTTCTCTAACGTGTTATTAACTGCTTATATTGCTAGTTATATTGCTAGGAATTGATAGTGAGTAAACTATCTAGAGCTTTGCAGTGCTTCTAGTGTTCACATTGTGAGGGCTACCCAGATGGCTTGACTTCCGTAACATTACTAAATAGCAGGGGAAAACTGCGAAAGTAATGGGGTAATCCCATACATGATTGAGTGCAGCCTGTTCTTTAGTTTTGAGGGGTTGAGCGCTCTCAAAAAAAACAGAGATCTGGGTTAAGACATCTGCCTCAAAGGCACGAGATACTTCACAACCCCAAAGACGATCGCCAAACCCAATATTCCTGAAGCCATCCAGAGCGCTGAAATGTTGGTCATCCACAAGCCAACTAAAATTAGCCCAATGCCGTCTGCCACCAGAACAGGAATCCGCTGAGAAATGCCCCAAGGTTGAATAGGCGATCGGCTATTAGGATGAAGCTGGATATTAGCCAAGCAGTTAAACCAAACCTGGCTGAGCAGCACTAAAACTGCGCCCCAACCCAGCCAAATTGCAGCTGTGTAAAACCCTAAAAGTTCTAAAGCGATCGTGCTCACAGTAACTCGATAGAAAAGCTTAAGCCGATCGCCCTGCACCATCTCATTCTGTGCCTGTTCATTCTGTGCTTGCTCATTCTGAACCTGCTGCCGAACTGCCGCAATCTGCTCTAGGTCAACAATGGCCATCCGGGTTTGCTCTAGAGAAAATAGCAGAAAGGCGATCGCCAGCAGCTGCAAGGCTAGTCCCTCGCCATTCAGTATTTGCCTTACCAGACCTAGGCTTGCGGGTAAAAAGAGGCAGATCATCAGCCAACCGATCGACGACATGAGATAAGATGCTGAAGGTTTGCGTTCGGCTTGATTTTATCACTGACGCGATCGCCCATTAGATGGGGAACGTTAACGGCAGTTGCATTGAACAGAAATATTGCATGGCCAGAAATTTAGGAAATACCTTTCAGACCGCTAGACCTTTTCAGGTTGGTGCAACGCTCCGGACTGTCAGAGCAGCTTTAAGTTCACAAGATCAAGTGGATATCTGGAAAATTAGCCCCAAGGTCAAAAGCAGTCTGAATGTCACGCTCAATGGCATCAGCAAAAAGGCCAATGCCGATATCGCGCTGTTTAACTCAGCAGGTCGGTTGATCAAATCTTCAACGCGGCAGGGCAACAAAGCCGAAACGCTCAGCCAAGTGCCGTTAGAGGCAGGCACCTTTTATTTGCGAGTGAAACTTCAGCGGCGGAGCGCTAATACACGCTATGCTCTGGCAATGTCGGCGGCTCCCTCTCCTCCGTCGAGTGATTTGTTTGGCAACTCTTTTGAAACCGCAACGCAGCTTACCTCTGCAACAGGCGCTGGCAATGAGTTCGTTGGCAATAGCGATCCCAATGACTTCCTGAAATTTGGGGCACTGGTGGCCGGTCGATTCAACTTCAATTTAACGGGGCTGAGTGATGATGCCAACCTTGCCCTGTATGACAATAGCCGCAATCTAATTGTCGCTTCCAACAACCCAGGTACCATCAGCGAAACCCTCAATCAGCGGTTGACTAACGTTGCAGGTTCTACCTACTACGTGCAGATTGCTCAGGCTCCTGGCAAAGAGGCTAACTATAGCTATAGCTATTCTTTTGTGACAGACTCGATTACCCGAACGGCTTCGGGGCTGCAATATATTGACTTGGCGATCGGGACTGGCGCCACACCCCAAACAGGGCAAACCGTAACAGTGAACTATACGGGGATTTTGCTAAACGGCACCAAGTTTGATAGCTCGCGCGATCGCAATCAGCCTTTCTCGTTTCCCATCGGTCAAGGGCGCGTCATTCAAGGCTGGGATGAGGGGTTAAGCACCATGAAGGTGGGCAGTCGCCGTCAGCTCATTATTCCCGCTAATCTAGCCTATGGGTCTAGTGGCAATGGGATAATTCCTGGCAACGCCACGCTGATTTTTGATGTTGAGGTGATTGGCATCAGCGGTTAGGGTAAGGATTTTTGGGGTTTTGCCCAGGCTCTAAAAAGGCGCTGATTTCATAGCTGGGGTAAGCCATACCCCAAAAAGCTTGAAAATGAGAATTGCTGTTTCGTCGTTGTAGGGCTTGACAAAGGGAAAGGCGAGATTCGGCTCTATCTCCTCCAGCATCAGGGCAAATGCCAAGTTCTCGCTAGAATGAGCTAAAGCCTATTGCTGCTTGTTGACTGCTTCTCCACCCTTGCTCTCCACCTCTTGCTATCAACCATGTCTCTATCTAAAACTGCGCTTGTGGGTTTGAAGTCAGACCAGTTTCGCCACCCCTTAGATTTGCAAGCCACGCAGAGCCTGCGCCAGTTGCCAGGGTTAGATCTGTTGGTGCGATCGCTCGTAGGGCCAGTGGCAGAGCAGGTTTTTTACGTCGAGAATATCGCTTCTAGCATTCTAGTAGGTGAGCAGCAGTTGCCTCATCTGCATCACCTGCTGCTAGAAGCCTGCAAAATTTTGGATCTAGAGCCGCCGCAGCTTTACATTAAGCAGAATCCTTCTCCCAATGCCTACACCTTTGCCATGCGAGGCAAACAGCCTTTCATTGTCATGCACACTTCATTAATTGAGATGCTGACGCCTGAAGAGATTCAGGCCGTGATTGCCCATGAGCTAGGACACCTCAAGTGTGAACACAGTGTCTATCTGACCCTGGCAAACCTAGTGGTGCTTGCTGCCGGACAGATTTTGCCCTTTGGTGGCTTACTTACCCAAAACTTGCAAACTCAGCTTTTGCAGTGGGTGCGCTGCGCCGAATTTACCTGCGATCGCGCTGCGCTCTTGGTCGCTCAAGACCCGCGCGTTGTGGCTTCGGTGTTAATGAAGTTAACGGGCGGCTCTCCCTCGCTAGCTCCTCAGCTTAATCTAGATGCTTTTCTAGCTCAGGCGCGATCTTATGAAGCGATCGACAGTACTGAGCTGGGCAATTTGTTAAAGCAGGCGCGATCGTCTCAGTTGACCCATCCTGTTCCGGTACTGCGAGCTTTGGAGATCGATCGCTGGTCTAGCACCCAGGACTATCAAAAGTTACTGCAACGCCAAGGGGTAGCTGAAGCACAATCTCAGGGCGGCTGGAGAAATTGGTGAGCCGTTGGCAGTTAGCATATCTCCTTGCGCGGGCTTTATCAGAACCTAGTCGTCTCTTTTAAAACAGAGCTAAGTCATCTAGACTATTACATGGTTAGCAGTGAGACTTTACGCGACAAAGAGAGCTAGACAAGATGGATGTGAAAGCGGCTGTAGCCCTAGAAGCAGGTAAGCCTTTAAGCCTTGAAACCGTTCAGCTAGAGGGGCCTCAAGCAGGTGAGGTCATGGTTGAAATTAAGGCGACTGGCATCTGCCATACCGATGCCTACACGCTTTCTGGAGCCGATCCTGAAGGTCTGTTTCCAGCCATTCTGGGGCACGAAGGCGCAGGGGTCGTCGTGGAAGTGGGATCGGGCGTGACAAGCGTTAAGCCCGGAGATCATGTGATTCCGCTGTATACGCCTGAGTGTCGCAACTGCAAATTTTGCTTGAGTGGCAAAACCAATCTCTGTCAGGCTATTCGCACCACACAAGGGCAGGGGTTAATGCCCAATGGCACGAGTCGCTTTAGCCTCAACGGTGAGATGCTGCATCACTACATGGGCACCTCTACCTTTGCCAATTACACCGTTTTGCCAGAAATTTCGGTCGCCAAAATCCGTCCTGATGCGCCGTTCGAGAAAGTTTGCTTGATTGGCTGTGGCGTTACGACGGGCTTGGGAGCCGTCATTAACACGGCGAAGGTTGAACCGGGCGCGAATGTCGTGGTGTTTGGCTTGGGCGGTATTGGCCTTAACGTGATTCAAGCGGCTCGCATGGTGGGAGCCAATATGATCGTTGGGGTTGATATCAATCCGGCGAAGCGTCCTCTGGCGGAGAAGCTAGGCATGACGCACTTTGTTAATCCCAAAGAAATTGAGGGCGATGTGGTGCCCTACCTGGTAGAACTAACGGGTGGCGGAGCGGACTATAGCTTTGAGTGCATCGGCAACGTTAACTTAATGCGGCAGGCATTAGAATGCTGCCACAAAGGCTGGGGGGTTAGCGTTGTGATTGGCGTGGCGGCAGCAGGACAAGAAATTAGCACTCGTCCGTTTCAGCTTGTGACGGGGCGTGTGTGGAAAGGCTCGGCCTTTGGCGGGGCAAAAGGGCGGACGGATGTGCCCAAAATTGTGGATTGGTATATGAATGGCAAGATCAACATTGATGACTTGGTGACACAAGTTTTGCCGATCGCCCAAATTAACGACGCTTTTGACGCTATGCGCAAAGGTGAAGTGATCCGCTCAGTCGTCACGTTCTAACCCTACCCTCATGACCGACTCTCTCACTCTAGTCAGCGAAGCAGCTTGCTTTGGCGGAACGATGGGCTTCTATAGCCATGCTTCCAAAGCTTGCAATAGCACCCTAAAATTTTCGGTGTATCAGCCACCCCAGGCCAAAACGCGATCGCTTCCCGTTCTCTATTTTCTCTCTGGGCTGACCTGCACCGAAGAGAACTTTATGGCAAAGGCTGGAGCGCAGCAATTTGCGGCAGAGCTAGGCTTAATCTTAGTTGCACCCGACACCAGCCCACGCAACACAGGCATTCCCGGAGAAGATGCGGATTGGGATTTTGGCACCGGAGCCGGGTTTTATGTGGATGCTACGACGGAACCCTGGCAAAAGCACTACCGCATGTATAGCTATGTGGTGGAGGAACTGCCTGCACTAATCGCGCAAAATTTCCCGGTTTCCGATCGCCAGGGCATTTTTGGTCACTCGATGGGCGGACATGGGGCGCTGGTGTGCGCCTTGCGCAATCCCGATCGCTATCAGTCTGTTTCGGCCTTTGCACCGATCGCGGCCCCGATGCAGTGTGCCTGGGGTCAAAAAGCGTTTTCTAACTACTTGGGAGACCACATCGAAGATTGGCGCAGATACGATGCCAGTCAGTTAGTGCGCGTTGCTCCGTATCCGCAGACGATGTTGATTGATCAAGGGACAAGCGATCGCTTTTTGACGACGCAACTCTTGCCTCAAGAATTTGAAAAAGCCTGCGCTGAGGTTGGGCAGTCTCTCAACTTGCGTATGCAGGAAGGATATGATCACAGCTATTATTTCATCGCCACTTTCATGCAAGATCACATTCGGCATCATGCCAAAGCGCTCTGTGGGTGAACTCAAGGCATTCTGCGATCGCCCGCTTGTCCGCCGAGGTATCTGTTTCGGGAAAATATAGGATCTTGATTTGAAAAAGCAAGGTTAAGGATCGTGGATTAAATAACACCGGAACCTCAAGCGTCAGGGTTTAGCATTCAGGCAACCCTCTTTGCTACGACCAAGGGCACATCTGCCGAATGCTAAACCCCTACAGGTATATCGGTTTTATTTCGTTCTCGTTCCTAAGATGCCAGAAACGTCGCGATCGTTTCATGTGACATGAACCGTTATCTGCAGATATGCTCACGCCCCATCTATTCGGCAGCGCCCACTGCACTCAATTCGGTTTTGCCGCTCGGTGAGGATAGTGGCCAAATTGGGTCGCCCAGTTAGAGCCAGTCGCCAGTCAGCCCAAATGCCATAGAGCGCATCGGCCAAGAAACCGACGATCGGCAGCTTGGTGATGGCATAGATCCAGCCCATGCCCAAAATTTCATAGACGCGCCGAAACACCGCCACATCTTTGATCACCGTATTATCCGGCAGCACCGCATGAATCCGCCCCATGGCCGTAGCAAAATCAACGCCGCCATTCGCCTCAGCGGTGTAGTCCTCTGCGGCAATATCCACAAAGTTCACTAGCCCCCGCCCGGCATCTCGCTTTCTCAAAAAATTCACCTCTCGCACGCACAAGGGGCATTCACCGTCATAGAGCAGCTTAATTTTCCAGGGCGCGATCGCCAAAGATGGAGAATGAGATGGGGAAGTCGAAGGTTTTGAGAAGGTCATGGGAAGCGGCAGGGGATGGCTTTAAGTAGCTGACTCTTACTCAATTGTAAACAGAAGTTAACAGTCTTATCCAGCGCTATTTTTGCCAATGCTATTTTTGCCAATGGACAATCGCCACTGCCACTGTCCCGGCCTGAATTGCCAAAATCAGCAAAACGCAAGCCGTCCATTCACCCAAACTCCAGAAAAATCCGGGTAGCACAGCCCCCAAACTGCCCCCCACATAGTAAGCCGAAACATATAGCCCCGTTGCCGCAGACCGAGATTCGCGGGCGGTCGTGCCGACATAGCTAGTTGTGACAGACTGACAGATAAAAATGCCCGATGCACTAATCGCCAATCCTGCAATCACCAGCCAAAGGTGTGGCATGAGCGTAATGCCCAGACCCAAGCAAATCATGCCGATCGCCATGAGCAGCGATCGCCGGTAGCCCAACCGCTCAATCCAGCGTCCCGCAATGGGAGTAATTACGACGCCCAGCAGATAGACGCAAAAGACCAAACCCAGAGCGATCGTATTCAAATTGAACGGCGGAGCCGACAAATAAAAATTGACGTAGGTAAAAAGCGCCACATTCGAGAACAAAATATTGAAGCCCACTGCGTAGGCAGCAATCAAGCGAGGGTTTCGCAGGTGCAGCGCCATTGCTCGTACAGACGATCGAATATCTTTCTTGGCCGTAAAGTTGCGAGAGCTAGGCAACCCCAACTCGCTGGCGATCGCCCCCAGCAGCGTTAGTCCGCTCAGCATGACAAACGCCCAACGCCAGCCGCAGAGATCCGCGATGAATCCTGATAGCACTCTGCCCGAAAAACCGCCTAAGACATTTCCGGTGACGTAAATGGCCATCGCTGCGCCTACGCCAGCCCCAGCCCATTCTTCACTCACATAGGCAATGCTGACAGCAAACACGGCTGCCATTAACAATCCCTGCATGAAGCGCCAAAAAACGAGGGCATCCAGCCCAGAAGCCGTTGCCGTTAAACCTGTGAAAAGGCTAAGCAACAGCAGCGCTGGCACAATCACCTGTTTTCGTCCAATGCGATCGGCCAGCACCCCCGCCCAAGGAGCCGACAGCGCAACCGCAATTGTGGTTGCGCTCACCGTCAGGCTGACCTCTACTTTAGATCTGTGGAAAATCTGAGTGAACAGCGGCAATAAAGGCTGAGTTGCATACAGGTTGAGAAATGAACAAAATCCGACAAAGGCAATGGCGTAGGCAGAGCCTTTTCTAGAAAGACGGGTCTGTTGCTGCAAAGAGGAGCGCGATCGCGCTTTTTGCCCATACGCACCTGTGAAAAGCTGTCCCTCTGTTCCTAGAAATTTTTTCACACGTTGCCCTTCAAAAGATTGATGAGCGGTTGAACCGCAACAAGCCAATCCTAAAGAGTCTTTAATCTAGATGTCCAATATATATTTCAAAGCATGGTAAGACTTAAAAGATCTAGCAATTGTCTATTGCTCCATCACTCTCATGGAATTACGCCATTTGCGCTACTTTGTTGCCGTGGCCGAAGAACTTAACTTCAGTCGAGCCGCAGCGCGCCTCCACATTGCCCAACCGCCACTGAGCCAGCAGATTCGCAGCCTAGAAGCAGAGCTAGGAGTGCAGCTATTTGAGCGCAATAAGCATCGCGTTTCGTTGACCGAAGTTGGAGAACTCTTTCTAGCAGAGGCGCGACAAACGCTGATACAGGCAGAACGGGCGATCCAAACAGCGCAGCGGGCGAGCCAAGGTGAACTCGGACGGCTCGTTATCGGCTTTGCCAGCTCGATCGCCTACAGCATTTTTCCGGATATTTTACGAGCTTTTCGAGAGCGGTTTCCTGAGGTAGAACTCATTTTGCATGAGCTAAACACCAGCTTACAAACCGAAGGGGTGCATAATGGCACGATCGATCTGGGGTTTGTGCATTTGCCGATCGCAGAAGAGCGTTTTAATTTACTCACAATTTTGGAGGAGCCTTTAGTGATTGCCCTTCCGAAAACGCACCCCTTAGCCGTTCGTTCTCAACTCTCTCTCGCATCTCTTGCAGGCGATCGATTCATTCTTTTTCCGCGTTACGTTGCATCTGGTTTTTATGATCAAGTTTTGAGTGCCTGTCAGCAAGCTGGGTTTACGCCCAACGTGATTCAAGAAGCAAGGCTTATGCAAACCATTGTCTGCCTAGTTGCAGGTGGCATGGGCGTAGCGATCGTTCCGGCTTCTTTAAAGAATCTCCAGCGTACAGGCGTGATCTATGCGGCTATAGAAGAAGAAATTGCTCCGTTAAAAACTGCCATGATTTGGCGAAAAGACAATATGTCATTCGTCCTACAGGAGTTCATCCAGACGGTTCGCCAAATTGTGCAAGATATGAGTGATCCAAAAATAGTTTCGTAATGTATAAAGAAATCACCTTAGCTGCTTTCTACAGACAAGCAGATTTAGCTCTAACAGGAATTTACTTATGGCAACCGTTAAACGACGTTCGTCAGGTCCAGCAGCAGTTTCCAAATCGGCGATTGCCCAAGCCAGCACAATGCTTCAGACGCTTCCCGCAAAACCCAGAGATAACTGGTCCTTGCGGGAAGCCATCACCCTATTGCACGACTCGATCCTGACGGCACTCAATCGCGGCTACACCCACGAAGAAGTTTCAGCCATGCTAGGAGATCAGGGAGTCCATATTCCAGCTTCTTCGCTCAAGCGGTATTTGGCCGCAATGAAGCGAGAAAAAAGGGCGGATTCTAAAAAGGCCCCTAAGGCCAGCGCCCGCAAAACCTCAGCATCAAAAGCCCCAGTCTCAAAAAATCTAGTCTCAAAAAATCTAGTCTCAAAAAATCTAGCCCAGCCCACTCCTCATCCCCAGACTGCTGCCCGCAAAACCCCTAGCTCAGCGGGGCGATCGCGCAAGAGATGACATCGCTCAAGCTAGAGTTGCCCTCAGGATTTTGAGCCTTGCTCTACGCCATCACCATGCCTCCGTCAATATTAATCACTTGTCCGGTCATATAGGCCGCAGCCGCGTCTGCTGCCAAAAACCGAATGACACCAGCGACTTCCTCAGGTTGCCCGTAGCGCCCCAAGGGGATGAAGCTTAAGATGTCGTCTGACTTGACTCCAGCGGTCATGTCTGTCGCAATAAAGCCAGGAGCCACGGCATTGACCGTGATGCCTCGTGGTGCAAATTCTTTAGCAACCGTTTTTGTGAAACCAATCACCCCTGCCTTAGCCGCACTGTAGTTCGCCTGTCCCGCATTACCCATTTCGCCCACGACAGACGTTAGGTTGATGATCCGCCCCGATCGCTGCTTCAGCATCACTTTGCTAACGGCCTTAGTGCAGAGAAATACGCCGGTCAAATTCAAGTCAATTACGGCCTGCCAGTCTTCTAGCTTCATGCGCAACAGCAGGGTGTCCCGCGCAATGCCTGCATTGTTGACCAGTACATCCATGCGTCCCCACTTTTCCATGACGGCATTGATCAGAGCCTCTACCTGCTCAGATTTAGAGACATCCGCCTGTAGCGCGATCGCCTCTTCACCCATTGCCACAATTTCTGCCACCACTGCCTCGGCAGCTTGGCTAGAGCTAGCATAATTCACTACGACCTTCGCCCCTTCTGCGGCAAGTGCCAGCGCCACGGCACGACCAATGCCCCGCGAAGCCCCGGTGACAATTGCGACCTGATCGCGCAGTCGCAAAGCTGAAGATGCTGTCATGAAATTATTCCTCTTTACATCCAACTGAATTAAGCATTTCGACTCCAGTAAGCTGCGGTTGAGGACGGCTTATCGGAACGAACAGTCCGCCAACCCTGGGTTAGATTGTGCAGGACGCAAAAACCACCTGGAATTTCGCAGACTGAATTTGGTAAATGGTGAGATTTCCAACTTAGATTTATGTTCTCTCAAAATGGGCATTCTCTCAAATGCAAACAATTGCCCCTGACGCAATATCAATAAATTTTGATAAAAGATTAAAACTTGTTGAGGGCTGAGCACTTTTCTGTTAAGACATTTGGACTATCCTCGGCAACCCCATAAAAAGTTATTTAGTATCGAAGTAGAAATCTCTGCTTAACTGTGCCCGTCGTTCCGATCGCCTCCATCCTTTACCCTCACCCCCTCCCATGAAAAAACAGTTTGGCAGCTTTCAGGAGCTAATTTCCGGTTCTACCCTACCGATTCTTGTAGATTTTTATGCGTCTTGGTGCGGCCCTTGCCAAATGATGTCAAAAAATCTAGAGCAAGTAAATCAGGAAATGAAACAAAAGGTCAAGATCGTCAAGATCGATACTGAGAAATACCCTGATCTCGCTTCTAAGTATCACGTTCAGGCTCTGCCCACATTAGTGCTATTTAATCAAGGTCAGCCAATAGACCGGGTTGAAGGACTGCTATCGGCTGAGCAACTTGTACATCGCTTACAAAAATTGATCTAAATCGGCTTCTCCACTTCTTTTTGAAAACCTTAACTGAAGATGAAGCAGCTTCACCTAAAGCCAAGGTTTCGTTGGTTAAGGTTTTAGACGAGTCTCTCGGCTCAAGCCTAGGGAACTTGAAAGAGGTGCAGCATCCGCAAGTTCTGGTTTTCATCTGCGATTGAGGTCAACATCTTTCAGGTAAAGCTCTAGAGCTATTGTGAAGCGATCGCAACACCTCATTTGGCGAGATACCCCATACGAGTGAAGCCAAAACCTTTTAGACTCCCTATGCTGACAAAGTAGGCTAATTCTCTCTTCTCCTCCACCTTCCGGTTTAAAGCTCTTTGACCATGGATACGCAACGCAATCAACCCCGGTTACGATTTCCCCTCTGGAAATATCTGATTCAGCCCCTATTTAGCCCTGAATTTAAGTCGCTCAATCCTGTACGGTTTTGGCATCTTCACAATATTGAACAGCTTGAAACTTGTTGGACGCAATATACGCCAGAGCCAGATTGGACTCAAAATCCGGTACAGTTCTTGGAAACATGCTGGCTTAAAACAAGTGTTGGCATAGAACTTGTGCAAAACCTTTATGTGGTTCAATTTTTAGAATGCTGTTGGGACAAAGAATATCTTCAGGCGCAGGATACAGCCCACGAGCGCTACGATTCGCCTACAGGACAACTTGATGACTCTGGAGAGTACTATTAAAGTACTATTAAGGTACAGTACAGGTAACTTTTTACCTCTTTAACGCTGTTTCTATACAGACCCTAAAGCACTAAAGCAGCAATAAAATCGCTATCGGCTGCCATTCTTCTGGGAATACCGTTTCGAGACTGAGTTGAGCATTTGTGTTTGCAAGTGATTGCAACGGTATAGACGATATCGGTAACCATCAACATACCTATTTTTAGTTGCAGACTGACAGTTTTGCTGACTCAGCATATTGTCTAGCGGCTGTTCAGGAACATCCTGAAAATTGACCAACCATAAGTCCAGTGGGCTGGGCAGCTGACCAATGGCCTTTCGTAACGTATTTACAACCGATCGCGGATTTTGAGTTTGGTGAGCAAGCAAAAAGTAGGGAGTCAATCCGGCAGCACGCTCTTTAGAAGGATGAGTCAGATCCGTTGTGAATGACGAATTTGCGGGGTTTTGAAGATCCCAGGCAATTCCCATCAGTCTGCCAGTTTGCCCATGCGTTTGATGGGCGATCGCCACCAGAGCCACCTCTTCAGATTGTTCTCTAATGCTCTGCGCCACTAGGTCAGGGCGGTGAGTCTTTTGGTAGCCTAAGTTAAAAACGACGACTAGCCCGCCCACTAAGCTCAGTAAAACAATCAACACAACAGCTTTGCGGCTGCTGGAACGAGCCAGGCTTAGCAGCACTGGAGAGACTTGATCAGCAGCGGTCTGGGAAATGCGCGTCGCAACATCCCAACTGCTAGAAAGCCCTGCTCCTGCTAACACCATAACGGCAGGAAAGTAGACAAAGTTATAGCGAAATGCACTAGTTAGATTGGTGCTGAAGAGATAAGTGATGATAAAAAACAGCGCGATCGCTCCTGCTACAAATCCTGACAAGCCCCAAACACCTAACCGCCGATTGCGTTCTAGGCTCTGGACTTGGATACCCCGATAGAGTTTTGGCAACGTCCAGAACAGCAGCAGCAGTAGCAAAGCACCAGACGCAATCACAATGGAGCGCGACGCAGCTTGAATGGGCAGTAGATAGAGCATCGTTACCCAGCCCGCGAGTGCTTGTCCTAGCGGCTCTAGCCAGACTAAACCCGATCGGTTGCTTTGCTGAATCCAGCGTGTCAGTTCACTATCTTGAATGTCTTGCAGCATAGGCAGCCACACTAGCCCCGTGACAATTGTGCCCGCAACAACAGCCCAGATTCTCTGCCAATGAGCCGCAGGATGCCAAATCCCTCGCTCTCGCCAGCTTTGCACCAACCCCATAGCCGAGATCACGAGGGCTTCTGCTCCCAAGGTCAAGCTAAAGAAATAGTGGGTCGCAATCCCTAATCCATTCACAATCACCCAGATAAAGCAAACTCGCCACGGAAGAGACGTGCGATCACGAATGGCTCTAGCCGCAAGGGTCAGACAGCAGAGAGATGCAGTTACCCACAGCACCGACAGCGTATAGTGTCGCGCTTCTTGAGCCAAATAGATGCCAAACGGAGAAATCGCCGTGAGCAGAGCCGCAAACTGAGCTACTAATCGCGATTGAAACGCAAATTTGCTGAGAACATAGGCTGCGGGAATAGACAAAACGCCCAGCAGAGCGGGTAGCGATCGAGCTGCCTCTGGAGACACCAGCCCTTCGGCTGTCGCCGGAAACAGCCGCAACCAAAAGTGAGACAGAACGAAATAGAGCGGCGGGTGATTACTCTCACCAAATAAATGGGACAGAACCGAACCAACCCCATTTTTGGGATCGGGGTGCAGAGGTTCCAGGAGCTGTTCAACCGTAAGAATCTGATCAGACGGCACCGTGAGAAAACTATTGCCCAAACTGAAGACGATAGTCGAAAACTCATCTGTCCAGAGAGATTTGGTTGTTAGATTAGCAAACCGCAGCAGCAGACCGATCGCCATCCACAGCAGTAGCAGCAGCCAATGAAACTGGCGACTTCGAGCCATAGCTTTCACGTCGTCTTGCCCCCAGCGAATCCACCCTGCATGTGGGTATCCCAGCTTTGTTTCATGATTCCTCCCGGTAACCTAACTGCCACTGCTCTATGCCTCCATCACAGAGCAAAGAAAGATTATCAAGTGTGATAGTCCAATTAAAACAGCGATCGCCTAGACAACGCACTAGCTCAGGCAACTGTGGCAATGCCAGATTCTCATAGACCAAGGTAATATGCGGCATCCAAGTATCGGGGTGGTAGTAGTTTGAGGTTTCTGAACTAATAGGAATCAAAGCTTCCCAAATTCTCTGCTGAAAGTCTGTTAGGCTGCGATTCCGAACCACAGGAATATGGAGAATGGGTCGCTCTCCCGTGAAGACCCCTAGCCCTGAGGTCAAAACTTGAAAAGAGGAGAAATCTTGACTGAGCTGCGCCATCACCTGCCGCAATGCAGACACATCATATTTTTTAGCGACTTGATAGGAAATATGTGGGCAGGCCGCAATGCAAACATCTAACGTTTTGAACTCATCCCTTAAGCAATCGATCACTTCACAATGCTGACTGTCTAGTAACGAAACCACCCCATCCATGCCCTTAGATACCTTTCTTCTCTTCTTGCAACAGCGTCAACATTACCTTGGTCAGGACATCATAATCTGCTGGAGTGTTATAAATCTGGGCGGATACGCGAATTAATCGATTCGTGGGATTCTGCCAGGGAATCACAGGAACTTCAATCCGCTGCTGAAATAGCAAATTTTGCAGATGTTCTGCCGAACCGTTGGGCAAAGGCACTACTGCCATAGAGCCAATCATAGATTCTGGGCAAGGTGGCTCAACGCTAAGCGCCTGACTCAGTAGCGCTCTGGCAGCAAGCGCTGTGTCTCGATTATGCTGCATGAGCGCTTGCCAGCCGCCTGGCAGCAGAGACCCCATAAATCCAAGGGCCTCTGGCACACAAAGATAGGGAGTCGGGTCAGCAGTACCCGTCCAGTCAAACTCTAACCAAAACCGCGATCGATCGCGGTTTTGGTTAGAGTTTGCCCCATGACTAATCGTGAGAGGGCGTAGACTATTTTGGCGATCGGCTTGAACATACAAGAAAGCAGCCCCTTTAGGCGCGCATAGCCATTTGTGGCAGTTTCCTGTGTAATACGTAGCTCCCAGTGCTTTTAGATTTAAGGCAATCATTCCAGGCGCATGGGCACCATCTACCAAAACCTCAATTCCTGCCTCTGTAAGCTGACGAATGACGGACTGCAAAGGGAAAATCAAGCCTGTTTGGCTCGTCACATGGTCAAGCAGCACCAAGCGCGTCCGGGAAGACACCCTGTTCAAGATAGCGGCAACGGCCTGTTCGGGAGCCGCAATTGGAAAAGGAACTTCTGCCACGACGACCGTTGCACCGCTGACTTGCGCGACAAAATCCAGGGCATTTCGGGAGGCGTTGTATTCGTGGTTGGTGGTCAGCAGCTCATCGCCAGCTTGCAGCGCTGCACGATCGGCCGTCGGAACGCAGAGCGATCGCAAGACTGCGTTGACACCCGTAGTCGCATTGGGAACAAACGCCAGATCTGTGGCATCAGCTCCTACGAACGTCGCCAAAATTTGCCTAGCCTGATCGAGCAACGGCTCTAGCTCTAGCGCAAAAAACCTTACAGGCTCTAGCTCCATCTGCGATCGCAGGGCACTTTGCTTTTCGAGCACCGCTCTAGGACAAGCGCCAAAAGAACCATGATTCAGAAAAGTTATGCCTGGATCAAGCGCCCAGAGCGATCGCCATGCCTGACCTAACGGAGAGACTGGAGATGCGTTCACAGAATCAGGCGAAACGATAGAGTCAATCGGCTTGCTTAAGCTGCTAGTCATCGCTGAGTCATTGTTACGACTTTTGATCCTTCACAGCTTAGAAACCTTAAACTCCCCAGGCTGGATTCGAACCAGCGACCAATCGATTAACAGTCGATCGCTCTACCACTGAGCTACTGAGGAATGCGAGTCTCATGATAACGAGAATTGAAACACTTTGGCAAGTCTTCGATGACAGTCTTCTCTGAACTTATCCCAAAAGGCTTTGCGGGGTTGAGTTCCACCCATTTTGAATCTTTGGTATCGGCCTTAGCCCTTCATGTTGCATCCCTGTTTAACAGCAGATTATCTTGCGCTCAGGATAGTGCCTGCTCTGGCATTTGTAAGTACAGCCACAAAAAGAGTCGGTCAGTGAAGTAGAAGCAATTACTTCTCTAGGTTTTTCCCAAAACGCATCTCTGCCAGACGCTGCCTTGCAACAGGATCGATCGCATTTGAGAGAAAGCGATTGGGCGATCGGCCTTTTTGTAAAATCTGCCGCTTTCGCTGCACTTGCAAATCGGCAATTTGCACCTCAGAACGAAGTTGTTCTGCTGACATCCACTCTGCGCCATATCCAACCACAGTCAGCTGTTGAGCGCGATCGGAGGTTGCCACAATTAATCGATGATCGAACTTACGAATGTCTTTTCTGAATAAGGCACAGGCTTTTTCAATGTAGGTGTCTGCGGTCTGCCGATAGTCCGTGTAGCAGATACAGATATTTCCTACAGAATCGCGGCTACCCGGCGTGTCTTGATACTGCGCGTCAAATACAACCTGAGTGTCAAAATTTTGGTACGCGCTATAGTCAGCAAGCGCATTGACTAGCTCCCGTCTTGCTTCTTCCAGCCCGTGACGATCGCGCGTCTGCTGCAAGCTATGCCAAGCTCCAATTATGTTGTAGCCATCAACTAAAAGAATTGCTTTGGAGGCCGGAGATGGCATAGCTAACCTGCATTAAGATTTATAGCTGATTGTTCATTCTTATATAATGCCCACTTTTATTAAGTTCTGTCTATATTGACTCGTCAAAACTCTGCATCAAGCGCTGTTTGAGTCTGGCTGGATCGCCTCGATCGACCACTCGTCCCTGTTCCAGTAAAAAAGCGCCATCGCAGTAATCCAGTTCGTCCAAGCGATGAGTTACCCATAGTGCCGTCATGCCTCGATTTTTCACAAGCTGCTGCACTTGGGCAACCAAATCGAGCTGACTTTCAGAATCCAGCAGCGCAGTGGGTTCATCTAGTAGCAGCACCTCACAATGTCTGGCGATCGCTCCAGCAATAGCAATTCTTTGCTTTTGCCCTCCGCTTAAGGCATAGATTGGCCGACGCTGTAAATTTTGCAGGCTCACGGCTGTAAGCGCCTCTTCCACACGCTGATGAATCTCAGCAAAAGAAAGCTTTTCTTCTACTAACCCGAAAGCCACATCAGCCCCTACCGTAGGCATTACCAGCTGGTGATCAGGGTTTTGAAACACAAATCCTACGGGCGATCGCACTTCTATATCACCCGATTGAGGTTTGAGTAAACCGATTAAAAGACGGAGCAAGGTCGATTTGCCGCTGCCATTAGTTCCCAGCAGCATCCAAAATTCACCTTTTGGCACTTCCAACGAGCAAGACTGCAAAACAGTGGCCTGTTCAGACCAGTTAAAGCACAACTCACGCACGGCGATCGCAGACTCTTGCATCAATTCCACTGAGTACACTAAATGTCTATATATCTAGACGTAAAGAAACTATAGATAGAGAAAGCTCTGACAAGCCTGCTCGGATGGGTTGTAAGCTATGAAGCTTTTTCAGCAACCTAAGGTGGGGAAGGCATTGCATAACGCCTTCCTTAAAACCTTCTCCCTCGTTTGCTCTATTCTGTAGGCGCAGTCAGCGAGAAAAATCCAGGGGGTCTTCCTGAAGAAGTTCCAGCTCCCGACTTTTCAGAAACCTGTACGGCTGAAATTTCGCTGACCAAAACGGCAACAGTCTTACCCGTCTGCTGCTCACAGGTCAATTCCAAAGTCGTTGGACTACCCGATCGAATTGCCTCTAAAACTTGCTGATACAGGGCTTTAGCATCTTCTTCTAACTTACGCTGCACTGATAGGGTTACAGGCGTATTTTTCAGAGTTACATCAATAATGAACATGGAGTTTCGCGCTAGCAGAACATGATTTATCTCGTATCCACTCTTAGTATCTCAAATTGGTGAGGGGCTAAGGGCGATCGCCATCATATTTCCCGCTCAAGCGCATTGCCTGCTCATAAATATCGGCTTGTCAGGGTGAAATTTTAAGAAAGGATACAGAATCCTCTGGTTATAGAGCCGGGAAACTTGAAAAGTTATCGGTATAATGAGCAATAAGTAAAGAATCGTAAACTTGTCTCACACTCTGTTAAGTTTCAGAGCCGATAGCTCCTGACTATACTGTAGGAGTGTGAGGGAAAAGGTTTACAGCAATACCTTTTTATCCATCTGGAGATTAGATTTATGACCATAGCAATGGGGCGAGCGCAAGCCCAGAGAGGATGGTTTGACGTCCTCGACGACTGGCTGAAGCGCGACCGATTCGTCTTCGTAGGCTGGTCAGGTCTTCTGCTGTTCCCTTGCGCCTTCTTGGCACTGGGCGGC
>JACQYI010000022.1 GCA_016208305.1 Oscillatoriophycideae cyanobacterium NC_groundwater_1537_Pr4_S-0.65um_50_18
ATGACCATAGCAATGGGGCGAGCGCAAGCCCAGAGAGGATGGTTTGACGTCCTCGACGACTGGCTGAAGCGCGACCGATTCGTCTTCGTAGGCTGGTCAGGTCTTCTGCTGTTCCCTTGCGCCTTCTTGGCACTGGGCGGCTGGATGACCGGAACCACCTTTGTCTCTTCGTGGTACACCCACGGTATCGCTTCTTCTTACCTAGAGGGATGCAACTTCCTGACTGCTGCGGTGTCTACCCCGGCAAACTCTTTAGGTCACTCCCTGCTGTTCTTGTGGGGACCTGAAGCTCAATGGGATTTCACCCGCTGGTGCCAACTGGGCGGACTGTGGACATTTGTGGCACTGCATGGTGCTTTTGGCCTGATCGGCTTCATGCTGCGTCAGTTTGAGGTAGCGCGTCTGGTGGGCATCCGACCCTACAATGCGTTGGCCTTCTCAGGTCCAATTGCCGTGTTTGTCTCGGTGTTCCTGATTTACCCCTTGGGTCAGTCGGGCTGGTTTTTTGCTCCCAGCTTTGGGGTAGCAGCCATCTTCCGATTCATCCTGTTCATTCAAGGGTTTCACAACTTCACGCTCAATCCCTTTCACATGATGGGAGTTGCAGGCATCCTGGGTGGCGCTCTGCTATGTGCCATTCACGGAGCAACGGTCGAAAACACCCTCTATGAAGATGGTGACAAGGCCAACACCTTCCGGGCGTTCAACCCGACCCAGTCGGAGGAAACCTACTCGATGGTGACGGCTAACCGATTCTGGTCACAGATCTTCGGCATTGCCTTCTCTAACAAGCGGTGGCTGCACTTCTTCATGCTGTTTGTCCCGGTGACGGGCTTGTGGATGGCGAGCATTGGAATTGTGGGCTTGGCGCTGAACCTGCGGGCTTACGACTTTGTGTCTCAAGAGCTGCGTGCAGCAGAAGACCCTGAGTTTGAGACCTTCTACACCAAGAACATTTTGTTGAACGAGGGCATCCGCGCTTGGATGGCTCCTCAAGACCAGATTCACGAAAAATTTGTATTCCCCGAAGAAGCAGGGGCTGATTCTTTTACCTCACTTAGCAACCTTAGGCTGGGGCGTAGGCCCTGGCGGCGAAGTGATCAACACTTTCCCCTACTTTGTAGTGGGCGTGCTTCATCTCATTTCATCTGCGGTCTTGGGCTTCGGTGGTATTTATCACGCGATTCGCGGCCCTGAAACCCTAGAAGAATATTCGTCCTTCTTTGGCTACGACTGGAAAGACAAGAACCAAATGACTAACATCATCGGGTACCACCTGATTCTGTTAGGTGTTGGTGCTTTCCTGCTAGTCTTCAAGGCAATGTTCTTTGGCGGCGTCTATGACACTTGGGCACCAGGTGGTGGTGATGTTCGCGTCATCAACAACCCTACCCTCAATCCCGTTGTGATTTTTGGCTACTTGCTCAAGTCTCCTTTTGGTGGCGAAGGCTGGATTGTCAGTGTCAACAGCATGGAAGATATTATTGGCGGGCACATCTGGCTAGGCTTCATCTGCATTGCAGGTGGTGTTTGGCACATTTTGACCAAGCCTTTTGGTTGGGTGCGTCGGGCTTTTATTTGGTCTGGCGAAGCCTACCTGTCCTACAGCTTGGGTGCTCTGTCCATGATGGGCCTGATTGCCTCTTGCATGGTTTGGTACAACAACACTGCATACCCCAGTGAGTTTTACGGTCCTACGGGTCCTGAAGCCTCTCAGGCTCAAGCTCTGACCTTCTTGATTCGTGACCAGCGCTTGGGTGCAAACGTTGGTTCAGCCCAAGGGCCTACAGGTTTGGGTAAGTATCTGATGCGATCGCCCTCTGGCGAAATCATCTTTGGTGGTGAAACCATGCGCTTCTGGGATTTCCAAGGGCCTTGGTTAGAGCCGCTACGCGGTCCCAACGGTCTTGACTTGGACAAGATTAAGAACGACATTCAGCCTTGGCAGGCTCGTCGTGCAGCTGAGTACATGACCCATGCGCCTTTAGGTTCTTTGAACTCTGTAGGCGGTGTGGCAACTGAGATTAACTCGGTGAACTTTGTCTCTCCTCGAGCTTGGCTATCAACCTCTCACTTTGTCTTGGGCTTCTTCTTCTTGATCGGTCACCTGTGGCATGCGGGTCGTGCTCGTGCTGCTGCGGCTGGCTTTGAGAAAGGAATCGATCGCGAGAGCGAACCCGTATTGGCAATGCCAGATCTCGACTAGATCTAGAGTTGGATCGAGTTGAAGGGTTTTGATATTAGAGGGTTCCTGCATCTAGGTGCAGGAACTTTTTTATTGAGCTTTACTGAAAATTTTATGGAACCAAGTTATACCTATAGCCATTACTCTTAGAACATTGTTGTGGGTGCGCTCTGTGCGTTCATAAAAACGTTTCTGCTTTAACACTGGTGAATCTAGCCGCGTATCACATCCGGCTAAATGTCGTAAGTATCAGTTCATCATTTTGGTGCATCACTTCGCGCTATACCAAAATGATATTGGGAAGTAGGTTGGGTAATCAAACGGATGTGATATTATCCCCTCACATAGCCGACAGCTATGACTGTAGACACTTTGCGGATATTTTAGATCTATAGCGATGTGAGTAGAAGGTCTGGCTGTCAGAGACAAGAAATCCGTAAATTTTCTCCTGCCAAACGACAGAACTGCTTTTTATAATGAGCCATGTTCAGTAGATCACAAAGCTGAACAGATCTCCTAAGGCTTTTTGTGCCTTTACTTTTGCAACTTTAAATGGGCAATGAATAATCTACCCGTCAAACCCTCTCATCCTATTTTTCAACCCACCCGTATCTTGAGCGTTTCTAGTTCTGCATCCTTGTTAGACTGGGTCAACCAGCGGCTAGAATCAGGCGATCGCATCCTCCTGATTGATTTTTGTCACGTCATGTTTATGGATAGCACAGGGCTAGGAGCCTTGGTAACAGCGCTCAAAGTTGCCCAGAAAGCGGAGGGCAAGCTTGTGCTTTGTAGCCTCTGGGGACAAGCGCGAATGCTCTTTAATATGGCAGGAATGGAATCAGTTTTTGAGATCTATGATGGGCCAGAAGACTTTGAAAACAGCTTATCTAGCCTCAATTCTGTTGGATCAGGAAACTGAGTCATGCTGAGACAAAGCTGGCCTTGAGGAAAGATGCTGTATGCCGTCTAAACGACCCTTACTACACCCCCTCGACGGCGATCGCCTGCCCCATCTAGCACTCCAGTAGCGCTGCGCGTCACGGCATGAACGCCCCCAAAAAACATATTTTGCTGTGCCCATAGCTCTACCTGTCCGTCAAAGGGAAAGGTTGTGAGATCGGATGCTAGATGCTCCGATCCCGGTTCTGCGTTGAATACCCCCGACTCCCAATGGATGCGAGAGCTATTAACGGCATCTTCTACCGTCATGCCAAAATCTATCCAATTTGAAACCACCTGCAAAATCGCGGTTCTGATTCGGTTTGAGCCGCCTGATCCCAAAACCACTTCGGGCTGGCGATCGCGCAAAATCATGCTGGGAGACATCATAGATGAGATCCTGACGTTTTCCTGCCACTGATGAAAGCCATTAGGGTGCAGGTCGGCTTCTCCCAACATATTGTTGGTCATAATGCCTGTACCCGGAATGATGTAGGAGGAGCCTTCGCCATTAGTCGTCGTTACGCTAGCAGCATTGCCCTCGCTATCAATAGCGCTGACATGGGTCGTGCTGCCCCACTTGTTGACTGCATTTGGCATTGCGCTGCTCAGCGCTTGTGCGTAGGATTCTAAATGTGTCGAGTGCAAAAATTTTGCGGCTACATCAGGCTGATAGAGGCGATCGTCGTAACCATCTTTGCGGGCTAGATTACTAAGCTGCATCACTTGTGCCAGCGATCGCACATGATCTGCCGAGCCAAACGGCAGTTGCACCAGATCGAGATTTTCTAGCAGCGCTAGAGCAAAAGCAATTAACGCCCCTCCAGAGCTAGGGGGAGGATTGGTTAATAAGGTATGACCTCGATATTGCGTAATCAGCGGCTGACGCTCAATTACCTCATAGTGATTTAGGTCGGCTTGGGTGAGGTATCCCCCCTGCTCTTGGCAGTCTTGAGCCAACTGCCGCCCGATCTCGCCTCGATAAAACTCCTGGACTCCGTTTTGCGCCAAATAGTCGAGGGTATCTGCCAAATCTGGCATTTGTAGCGTCATCCCAGCAGTCAGCAAGGCTCCGTTTTGGGTAAAGACCTGCCGAGTAGCTGAGTTGGCCACCAGAATCGGGGTCAAAAGCTGAAAGCAGTACGCCTGGAACGGAGTGACCTCTACACCCGATCGCCCATAGTGAATTGCAGGCTCCATCACGACTTTCATCGGCAATTTGCCTAAGCGCTGATGAACGTGAAACAGTCCACCGATCGCCCCAGGTACCGCAATGGAACCCAGGCCAATGTGAAACTCCTGCGTCACGCTGCCAAAGTTGACCTCAACGGGGTAGAAATCAACCGATCCTAGGTTGCGCTTCTGGCAAGGCGTTTGAGTGAAGAAGTCGAACAAAATATTGTCATTCTGCTGTGTATGGGCCAGCAGAAAACCGCCTCCCGCTGGGGAGGTCAGCGTTGGCTCTACAACAAACGAAGCCATGACTGCCGCCACAACGGCATCAAAAACATTGCCGCCCAAGCGAAACATTTCAAGTCCGGCTTCTGCTGTTTTGGGATGACCAGCCGCGATCGCACCTTGGGGCATAGGGGGAGGGAAGGAGAGAGGGAGGGAAGGAGAGAGGAAGGGGGATCAGCGCTAAAGAGGTTCAACGTTTAGGATAAAGGGAAAGGGGTTTAGATGGATGCAAGTATGGAGTGGCAGGAGATTTACGGTAATTGGGTCATGGTTCCGGCTCGACCGAAGGCCATTATCCACTTTTTGGGCGGAGCTTTTGTAGCCACGGCTCCACAAGTGACCTATCGCAGCTTACTAGAGCATTTTGCTCGCCAAGGTTATGTCATCGTGGCGACGCCGTTTGTCAATACGCTCGATCATACCGCGATCGCTCAGCGGGTCTATCGGTTATCTAATCTGGCGCTAGCGCATCTGCAAGATGAGGTGTTGGAGACGCGATCGATGCCCATTTATGGTGTAGGACACAGCATGGGCTGTAAGCTGCATCTGCTCATGGGTAGCCTATTTGCCGTTGAGCGAGCCGGGAATATTCTGATCTCGTTTAATAACTATCCGGCAAAGCGATCGATTCCCCTGCTAGAGCAGGTTTCACAATTTTCTAGCTACACCGCACAATTTGCAGCGCAGTTTGCCTCACGGCTCGCAGCGCAGTTGGGCAGCTCTTCGCAATTTGCTATGCCTGCTTTTGATGTAGAGTTTACCCCTTCACCCGAAGAAACAAATGAGTTAATAGCCAAACAATACCAGGTGCGCCGTAATCTGTTGGTCAAATTTACGCAAGACGACATTGACCAGACCCGCTCTCTCAGCGAAGCCTTGGACTATCGTTTCCCAGAGATGACGAGCATCAAGATTCTCAAGGGCACCCACATTACGCCGCTAGGACAAGATGTGAATTGGAAGGCAGGCGCTGAGTTTTCGCCGTTTGATGCGATCGGGCAGTTTATGAAGCAGGAAGTCTCGCGGGACATCACTCAGCTCAAGCAAACCATGCAGATGTGGCTAGAGCCACTACGAATGCAAGAACGGCGCTAGGAGGCTACTTCGCTAAACCATGCTCTAGGGCATAGCGCACTAACTCAGTTCGGCTGTTGGTACCCGTTTTGCTAAACAAGCGACTCACGTATTTTTCGACGTTTCGCACGCTGGTTTCTAATCGACGCGCAATCTCTTTGTTCATCAGTCCTTCGGCCACCAGTTCTAAGACGCTCTGTTCACGCGGCGTAAAGTCGATTTTGATCAGAGAGGGTGTCTGGGCGATCGTCCCGCGCTGGGTCAGCATGGCGCGAATTTCGGCTATCTGTCTGGCCATATCGGCAATGTCAGGCACTTCGCCATCGGCAGCCTTAGCAGCGCTGCGCCGCTCTAGAAGATTAGAAA
This sequence comes from Oscillatoriophycideae cyanobacterium NC_groundwater_1537_Pr4_S-0.65um_50_18, assembly GCA_016208305.1. Lineage (GTDB taxonomy): Bacteria > Cyanobacteriota > Cyanobacteriia > Elainellales > Elainellaceae > Drouetiella. Next base: position 6,023 of record JACQYI010000022.1, read on the forward strand.
CAATGGCCACCAACTCATCTGGATCAAACGGCTTCGAGAGATAGGCGTCACAGCCCGCGTTATAGCCTTGGATGCGATCGGTTGTCATTCCCCGTGCTGTGAGAAACACTACAGGCAGGGACTGAAAGCGGGCATCCTCCCGCAGCTGTTTGAGAAACTGATAGCCATCGACCTGAGGCATCATGACATCTGAGATCACCAGATCGGGCGAAATGCGTTGCAGCAAATCCCAGCCTTCTTGAGCATTGCTTGCAACATGTACCGTAAAGCCATCGTCTTCTAGATAAGCCTGGACAGCTTGCCGCAAACCCGGTTCATCGTCCACTAACAACAACTGTCCCGTCGTCATGATTTACCTCTCCATCACTGTGGCAACATGCAAATTACAAATCGACGATCGCCCAGAATCATTTTTTGAACAGCGCGCTTCAAAAAATTATCTCTAGAGAAACAACGTCGCAACTCATTACTTGAGGATTTCTTAAACCCCTTGTAGAGTTTAGACGAGTCTGGGAAGACCTTGATAGACTAGAGGAAAGACAATAGGACATTGACAAATCCTTACAAATCCCCTAGGTTCATCAAACCTGCTGCTTTCATCCTACTCAAATCGTTCATATACCGTTCATGGTTATTGCCGATCGCTTAACTTCCCTCATGCCTTCCCTCTTTGGCGCATTTTTACCCTCCATACCGCTAGATGGCCTCATGTCTACGCAGGGCATTATGGTGCTGCTCTTGGTCGCCTATGCCGGGGCAATGTGGATGTTTTTGACCAGTGCCCCCAAGGTTTACACCATGATGGTGTCTGACCTAGAGCTAGCCCGTCAGTTTTATGAAGGTCTACTTGGCCTGCCCGTTGCGGATGTACCGCTCCACTATTACTACAACTACGAACAGACCTTGGGAACGGCTGGGATCGATCCCCTATACGGCTCAACGGCTAGTTTGGGTCGTCCGGCTAATCAGAGCTACCAGACGTCAGAGGGGCTATGGTACCAGCTCAAGAAAAATACTCAGCTCCATATCATCTCTGGCGCAAGCTTAGGGCAAAAGAGCCGCCAGCGTCACGTTTGTTTTGATCATGACTGTTTAGAGCAAGTGCTCATGCGCGTTCAGTCCTACGGGGTAAAGCACAAAATCCGGCGAGATAAGCCCCTCAACTTTTTGGTTAAAGACTTAGATGGTCGAGTGATTGAGATGGCAGAAGTGGCCAACTAGTCTCGGCTATCCGCTTCTGAGTAATCCTAAAACTTTTGAAATCAGCAAATGGAGCAGATCTTAGACCTGCTCTATTTTTTCGGCTGTATCATCTTCGCCAGTTTCGCCATTGAGCAGCAGCCTAATGGCCATCACTACAAATCCTGCTGCCGCCGCCATCTTCACCCAACGGACAGGCAAAAACTGTGAGAGGCTACCCCCCAGCATTACGCCCAAAAAGCTAGCCAGCAGCAGGGCAGCACAGGTTCCCAGAAACACGGCTCTTAAAGACTTAGAGCTACCGCTCAGGGCGATCGCCGCCATCTGGCTTTTATCTCCCAATTCTGAGATAAAGACGGTAACGAAACTCAGCCCCAACAGATGCCAATCCATATATTTACTCTCTTTAGAGATTAACTAGATCTTTAAATCGCCTTAACTCGTTATCACATCCCATATCAGCAGGGCTGCAATGACAAGTAGCATGACAGCCGCCGCTTTTTCTAGAGTTTTGGCAGAGACACGTTTGGCTAGCCAAGAACCCACTAGCACACCTAGAAGACTCGTCAAAATCAGAGCCGCTCCAGCCCCAGCGAACACCGTCCAAGGCGATTGAGATTCGGCACTCATCAGCAGAGTGGTTAGCTGAGTTTTGTCACCTAATTCTGCTAAAAAAATGGTCAAGAAAGTTGAGGCAAAGACCTTAATTTCGGCTTGCCAGCGCTGCCAAAAAGATTGCAGAGACGTTTCCTCTGACGCTCCCTCTGTGAAGCGCAATCCGTTGAGGTCGTCTGGATTACTGCTCACATCAGGCGTCTCTACGAACAGGCTTAGGGAAGAAGTCGTAGTATTTGAAGCGTCAGAAGTGGATTCCACGGTCAGCATATTGGAACAGTTGATATTTCATATTCTTTTCATTTTATGCTCAACTGCGGCCAGAGTGGTGAAATTGCCTGAGGTTTTTAGATGTTTTTTACATCAGAGGCTAAATTCCCACCTCGCGATCGAAGCGCAACATTTCTAAGCTGCGATCGCCATACACCCCTTCTATTTGCTGCTGACAGCAATCAATTGCAAAGTCGTTCAAGTCCTCTAGCTCGATACCGTATAAGTCTTGAAACACCTCAGGCTCAACGCGGCAAAACCGAGGGCGATCGGCATAAATCTTGCACTCTCGCGTTAGAGAGTCAAAGTGAATGCACCAGCCCCCTTCGCCAACCAGGCTGAGATAGAGCTGAAGTTCTTCAGGGGTGAGATATTGATCGAGATCGGGGCGATCGGTTGGGTCTAAGTTGCAGCATGCCCCACACTGCTTCACGCATTGCCAAGTTGCCATATCCACCACTGTGTTAATTCCTCTCTTTCCCATACTCGACTACTTACTCAAGCTTGCGATTGCAGAGGGAGCGTTTTTTTGTAACAAATTGTTGCTATTTCGATCAGTCTCATGAGAAGGGCAGAGCCTTTAGCCCTTAAAATATGAGTCAGACATTGCTGGTTTACAGGCAATTAACTAGGGTTTCAGACAGTTTTTGGGAGGCTCAATGGACTTTTTAACAGGTATTTTTGATGGGCTGGGTGGCATTAACTTTGAAGCGATCGCCCAGCTAACCATGCTGGCACTCATCGTTATTGCAGGGCCAGCAGTCATTTTTGTGCTGGCGCTTCGGGGCGGCGACCTCTAGATAGATTTCTAGATATATAGAAAGGTGTGGACAGAGAACAGCGAGCCGATCCGTACTGCGATCGTCTGCTGTTCTTTTTTGTGCAGCTTGTGCAGTTCTCGACCGGAACAATCCCCGCTTCAGATTTGCTGTGTGAGTTGCCCAGAAGGTTTACAGGTTATTCCTTCTAGACAATCAGCAACGGCTCTGACTCAGAATTCAAGGAATAACAGATATAAAATTTTCCTTAATAAATTAAGCTAGCCTGACTAAGGGTTTCTCTCGGGTTTTTACCTGAAACCTAGGCCTTTAGCGCCATCAATATCGATACAACATCCACAAAAAGCCTTGGAAAACCCTTCTAGAGCGATTCTTTTTTTTGTATCCGAGAAAACACCTAGAGATGTTTTCCGTGGGTAGATGTTAAGATTTCGGTGACTGTAGCGTCGAGGAACCGTCGTGATCCGCTCTGCCACTCTGGCTCTCCAGCCTTCTGTTTCCCCTGTTGCTGACAATAGCCGCCTTCGGCTGTTTTCAGGGTCTGCTAACATCCCCCTGTCCCAAGAAGTTGGGCGATATTTGGGCATGGATTTAGGTCCTATGGTTCGCAAACGGTTTGCAGATGGCGAAATTTATATTCAGATTCAAGAATCGATTCGGGGCTGTGATGTCTATCTCATGCAGCCAACCTGCTGTCCCGTCAATGATCACTTGATGGAATTGCTCATTATGGTCGATGCCTGTCGGCGGGCTTCGGCAAGGCAAATTACCGCAGTCATGCCCTATTATGGTTACGCTAGAGCCGATCGCAAAACCGCAGGCCGAGAATCGATTACGGCCAAGCTGGTCGCCAACTTGATTACTCAGGCTGGGGCAAACCGCATCCTGGCGATGGATCTGCACTCAGCTCAAATTCAGGGCTATTTTGACATTCCCTTCGATCATGTCTATGGGTCGCCCGTTGTACTGGACTATTTGCAGAACAAGCAGCTTGAGGATATTGTCGTTGTTTCCCCCGATGTGGGAGGCGTAGCGCGTGCCAGAGCCTTTGCCAAAAAGCTGGACGATGCGCCTTTGGCCATTATTGATAAACGCCGTCAGGCTCACAACGTCGCTGAAGTCATGAACGTGATTGGCGATGTCCGGGGCAAAACGGCGGTGCTGGTGGACGACATGATTGACACCGCTGGAACCATCTGCGAGGGGGCGCGACTGCTGCGTAAAGAAGGTGCTCGCCAAGTTTATGCCTGTGCGACCCATGCCGTATTTTCTCCTCCGGCGATCGAGCGTCTTTCTAGCGGTCTGTTTGAAGAGGTGATTGTCACCAACACCATTCCGATCGCAGAGGACAAGCGCTTTGCTCAGCTCACGATTCTTTCAGTTGCGAACCTGCTAGGTGAAACGATCTGGAGAATTCATGAAGACAGCTCGGTCAGCAGCATGTTCCGATAGAACTCCACTTTAAGCCGCAATGAAGCCCCAGAAACTCGCTACAGAGTAGTTTCTGGGGCTTTATTTGTATCCCTCTTACCCTGCAGCTCTTACCCTAAAGCTTGAATCAGCGCTGCACCCATTTCCTTGCAGCCCACAGGTTTCATGCCAGGAGACATAATATCACCCGTGCGGTAGCCTTCATCTAGCACCGTCATTACTGCTTGCTCTAGGCGATCGCTCGCTTCGGGTTCATCTAGTCCATAGCGCATCATCATGGCGGCACTGAGAACCTGTGCTAAGGGATTTGCCTTGTCCTGCCCAGCAATATCAGGTGCAGAGCCATGTACAGGCTCAAAGACGCCAGGGCCAGAGGAGCCAAGGCTGGCAGAAGGCAACATGCCGATACTACCCGTCAGCATGGCGGCAGCATCAGACAAGATATCGCCAAACAGATTGCCCGTCACGATCGTGTCAAATTGCTTTGGAGAACGTACCAACTGCATGGCGGCATTGTCCACATACAGATGCGATAGCTCTACGTCTGGATAGTCAGCGCTGAGTTGGGTGATGCGATCGCGCCAGAGCTGCGAGACTTCTAGCACATTGGCTTTGTCTACCGAGCAAAGCTTGCTACCGCGTTTGCGGGCTGCCTCAAAGGCAACTTTGCCAATGCGATCGATTTCACTCTCGGAGTAAACCATCGTGTTCACGCCGCGTTTTTCGCCCGTCTCGCTGGTGAAAATGCCCTTGGGCTGCCCAAAGTAGATGCCACCCGTTAACTCTCGCACCACCATAATATCTACGCCTTCTACGACCTCGCGCTTGAGCGTTGAGGCATCTACCAACTGCGGCAAGATTTTGGCAGGGCGCAGGTTGGCGAAGAGTCCCAATCCGGCACGCAAACCCAGCAGGCCCCGCTCCGGGCGAATGTTATTGGGTAACGTGTCCCATTTGTAGCCACCAATTGCCGCCAGCAAAACGGCATCGCTATCTTTGCAAATCTCTAGCGTCTCGGCAGGCAGAGGGTCGCCTGTGGCATCGATTGCCGCTCCACCTATCAGCGCTTCTTTAAAGCTAAATTGCAGATCGAGCTGCTCCCCGACGCGCTTCAGCACGGCTACCGTCACCTCCATAATTTCGGGGCCGATACCATCGCCAGGGAGAAGGGTTATGCGGTAGTGCTTTGTCATGGATCGTAAAAGATGGATTGTAAAAGAAAGAAGAGTCGGGTGAGCGATTCAGTATTTTATCTCAAATGTGAATCTCAAAGTCGAGATCAATCAGCCCCCCAGCAGTTCTCATCCTGAATTTCATATCGGGGAGTTCGCGCCCAAAGCTTGAAAGGAGCCAGCCTGCGGCTAACTCTTTTCAGGCTTTGAGGAGAAATAAGAATCGCGATCAGCCACCGGGCAAGTTGGGGAATCCATCTTGCAACAAAAATTCAATTTGAGGCATTAGCGGGTCTTGCACTACGCCTACGCCAATAAATCCCCATCGTTGCAAGACAGACTTGAGCTGAGTGCCCGGAATGGACTCCACTGAAAACCGATGGGCAACTTCTCCACCGTGGGTGTTGAGATAGCTGAGGGCATCGGCATGTTCTTTAAACATCAGCAGGTAGCCTGCATCAGGAGGCGCATCTCCTTTAGGTTTGGTACGCGCCACCAGGTACTGACCATCTGCTCTGGAACGAACGAGATAAAAGATTTGGGAAAGCATTAGATCGCAAACCGCTGGGAATTGTACTAGTAAATCTACCCTAAAATCTTCCTGCGACTCTTAAGGGAGTGTGATAAGACAGGCATTCGGCCAGCAAAGACCGCATGATAGAGAAGAGAGGACTACACAAGATACAAGATTCATGACTTTAAAGTATGCCTATTTCCCAGGTTGCGTAGCCCAGGGAGCCTGCCGAGAGTTGTATATGTCTACGCGATCGCTCACTCAAGCGCTAGGCATTGAGCTAATCGAGCTAAAGAAAGCCTCCTGTTGCGGTTCCGGCACCTTCAAAGAAGATTCTCAGCTCCTCGAAGATACGGTGAACGCCCGCAACATTGCCTTGGCTGAATCACTCAATCTGCCCTTGCTCACCCATTGCAGCACCTGTCAGGGCGTTATTGGGCATGTGGATGAGCGGCTCAAAGCAGCCCAGCAAGATGATCCCGCTTACCTCGCTCAAGTTAACGGTCTACTGAAGCAGGAAGGCTGTTCTCCCTACCAAGGCAGCACCGAAGTTAAGCATCTGCTATGGGCGCTAGTGGCAGATTTTGGCATCGAAGCGCTTCAGCAGCGCGTCACCCACAAGCTAGCCGGTTTGAAATGCGCCGCCTTTTATGGCTGCTATCTGCTGCGTGCTCAAGATCATCTGCCCTACGACGATCCCTATAACCCGCAGTCTATGGAGCGCTTGTTTGAGGCCGTTGGGGCAACGCCTATCTATTATCGGGGGCGAACCCAGTGCTGCGGCTGGCCGTTGTCGAGCTATGCCACAACAGAATCTTTCAAGATGGCAGGCGGACATATCCAGGAGGCGATCGCCTCTGGAGCCGATTGTATTGTGACACCTTGTCCCCTTTGCCATCTCAATCTCGATTCGCGTCAGCCGGAAGTTGAACGGGTTGTGGGGCAAGAGTTAGGGCTGCCTGTGCTGCACCTGCCGCAGCTGGTGGCGCTGGCGCTGGGAATCTCGCCCAAAGAGCTAGGACTCGATCGGCATGTGGTGTCAACTCAATCCGTCTTAGACAAGTTAGGGGTCTAGACATTCCGCTACAGGTAGAGAAAATTAGAAATTTCTACGCTATATCTGCCGCTTTTGTCTGTCAGAAGTGCTCCAAAGATCTATGATTAAAAGCACTTATTCTTTTTTTGGAGTAATGGGCTGTGGACGATCGGCAGATAGGACTGGCACGTCAGGGAGATGCAATCGCGATCGCCCAACTGATTCAAAGAGCGATTTTAAACCCGACCATTCAGGTGAGCACATTACGACAAAGCGGCGATTTGCAGGTGCTGCTGGAATCCTCGCGCTTGCCCGATCGCCAGTTGGCTCGCATCGTGTACGCAACGCTGCTGGGCTTGGGTTCGCCTGCGATCCAATCTCTGCGGGTTTCTGGCAAGCAGGGAGAGCAAACCGTATGGACGCAGAAATTTTTGCTAAAAGATGTCCTGCCAAACGATGGAGGAGCAACGGCCAGCAATCCAGTGAAGCGCGATCGCGTCGCTTTGACGCCCCCCCTCACGGCGGCTCCTTCCCGTTTCCCCACTCTTCACCCCAAAACCTCCCAATTTCTGCTGCCGACTCTCCTCACCAGTTTTCTGGCTGGAGCTGGCTTGGGCTACCTGGCTCAGCGTCAAGCGCATAGCCAAATCCCGAAGGGTCAAGCCCAGGATCAGACCGAAGTTGCTGCACCCACGTCAGCCAGGATAGCGTTGACTCCTGATTTAGCTGCTCGCCAATCTCCAGTCAGCGCTGCGCCCGCTGCTCTGCCTGCTGCAACAGAGCCAGTTCAAAGTCCTGAGCCAGCCAGTCTAGCGAGTCTTATCATTTCTATCAAAGCCGTAGGAGACATCGTGCCGGGAACCAATTACCCAGGCGATCGCCTGCCTGCTGATGGCGGACAGTGGCTATTTGATGGGGTCAAGCCCTACTTTGCAGGGGCAGATATTTTGTTTGGCAACTTTGAAAGCACGCTGACAGATTATCCCTACAGTGCTAAAGATATCAGTCAGGGTATGACCTTTGCCTTCCGCACGCCTCCTGCCTTTGCCAATGTCTTAAAAGATGTGGGCTTCAACGTCTTGAGCGTGGCAAACAATCACTCTTTTGACTTTTCCGATCAGGGCTTTGCTGACACGATCGCCCATATTGAACAGACCGGAATGAAGGCAATCGGTCAGAAAGGGAAGATTTCCTATCTCACGGTCAAAGGCGTACCGATCGCCTTCATTGGCTTTAGCTATTTGCCCGATCACAACTGGATGCTGGATTTAGATGAAGCCAGAGCCTTGGTGGATGAAGCCAAAAAACAGGCTCAGGTTGTTGTGATTTCAGTTCATGCCGGGGCGGAAGGGAGCGATGCGATGAACACACCCGATCGCTCGGAGCAGTTTTTTGGCGAAGATCGCGGCAACTCCGTTCTGTTTGCCCATGCCATGATCGATCAAGGTGCAAGTCTGGTCTTGGGGCATGGACCGCATGTGCCGCGATCGCTAGAACTCTACAAGAGCCGACTGATTGCCTATTCTCTAGGTAACTTCATTGGCTATCGCACGCTGTCGAGTCAGGGGGTTTTAGGCAACTCTATGATTTTGCAAGCCGATTTGAATAGCGAGGGTCGGTTTGTCGGTGGCAAAGTGATTCCGGTGCTTCTAGATGCCAACGGGGTTCCCTATGTGGATGACAGCTTCCGCAGCGTTAGCTTTGTACGGAATTTGATTGAAAGTGACTTCCCAGTCACACCGCTGCTAATTGACGATGCGGGAACCTTGATTATCAACGAGGCGAAGTAAAAAAATAGGTTTCCTGGGCAATATCCAGGAAACCTATTTTTTGAGTAGGGGTGAGGCGCACTGCGCCTCACCTCTTAGTAGTTGTGAGCTAGTAGCGATCGCCTGAGACTATTTGTCTTCAGAGAACTCAGCGTCAATGACATCGTCACCGCCATCCGGAGCCGGAGCGCCAGCTTCAGGGTCGCCCATGCCTTCGCTGCCAGGAGCGCCACCTTGATAGAGGCTACTGCCGATTGTGTACAGCACCTGCTGGAGTTCGGTCGTCAAGGACTTGATCTTATCAAAGTCTTCTTGAGTGACGGCATCGCGCAGATTTTTCACAAGCTCATCGACTTTAGTCTTCTCTTCAGCAGGCACCTTGTCGCCCAAATCAGTCATCTGCTTCTCGGCTTGGTAAGCCAAAGAGTCAGCCTGATTCTTCAGGTCGATGCGTTCACGACGCTCTTTGTCTGTCGAGGCGTTGTTTTCCGCATCGCGCACCATTCTTTCCACTTCGTCGGAAGGCAGCGTCGAAGCACCTGTGATGCTAATTGACTGCTCTTTGCCAGTGCCCTTGTCTTTGGCGCGCACGTTCAAAATGCCGTTTGCGTCAATGTCAAAGGTGACTTCAATCTGAGGCACGCCACGGGGAGCTGGCGGAATACCATCCAGACGGAAGGTTCCCAAGCTCTTGTTGTCATTCGACATTTCCCGTTCGCCTTGCAGAATATGAATTTCTACATTGCTCTGGCCGTCTGCCGCCGTCGAGAAGACTTCTGATTTTTTGGTGGGGATCGTTGTGTTGCGAGGAATGATCTTAGTCATAACACCGCCCAAGGTTTCTACGCCCAAAGAGAGCGGAGTCACGTCAAGCAGCAGAATGTCTTTGACTTCACCCGCCAGTACGCCCGCCTGAATGGCCGCACCGACTGCAACAACCTCATCAGGGTTAACGGTTTGGTTAGGATCCCTACCGAGAATGCGCTTCACCAGCTCCTGCACAGCAGGAATCCGGGTAGAACCCCCCACCAAGACGACTTCGTCAATGTTGGTCTTGTCCTTTTTGGCATCGCGCATCGAATTTTCGACCGGAATGCGGCAGCGATCGATCAAATCAGAGCAAAGCTCCTCAAATTTGGCGCGTGTCAGCGTGGTATCAAGGTGCTTGGGGCCATCCTGCGTTGCGGTAATAAAGGGCAGGTTGATCTCAGCTTGAGTTACGCTAGATAGCTCAATCTTGGCTTTTTCGGCGGCTTCAGTGAGGCGCTGCAATGCCTGCTTATCTTTACGCAGGTCAATCCCTTCGGCACTGCGGAAGCCTTCGGCTAAGAAGTCAACGATCTTTTTGTCAAAGTCGTCACCGCCTAAGTGAGTGTCACCTGAAGTAGACAGCACTTCAAACACGCCATCGCCTACTTCTAGAATCGATACGTCGAACGTACCACCCCCCAAGTCAAAGACGAGAACCGTTTCGTTGCTCTTTTTGTCTAGACCGTAGGCCAGAGAGGCAGCGGTAGGCTCGTTAATGATCCGCAGCACTTCCAAACCCGCAATCTTACCTGCGTCTTTGGTGGCTTGCCGCTGCGAGTCGTTAAAGTATGCCGGAACGGTAATCACCGCTTGGGTCACATCTTCACCGAGATACTTACTGGCATCTTCCTTGAGTTTCCGCAAGACCTGAGCCGAGATTTCTTCAGGGGAAAACTGTTTGCTTTGAGCGGGGCAGTCGATTTTGACATTGCCGCCCACATTCAGAACTTTATAAGCGACTTCGGTGGCTTCATTGGTAATCTCGTCAAAGCGCCGACCAATGAACCGCTTCACGGAGTAGAAGGTATTATCCGTGTTCATCACAGCCTGACGCTTGGCAATTTGACCCACCAAGCGATCGCCATTTTTGGCGTATGCCACTACAGAAGGCGTAGTGCGAAACCCTTCGGCGTTGGCGATAACGGTGGGCTTTCCTCCCTCCATAACTGCAACGCACGAGTTGGTCGTCCCTAAGTCGATTCCAACAACCTTTGCCATAAAACGATTACTCCGGTTCTAACGTAGCTCTATGCTTTTTTACTAACTCGCCTTTGGTGGCTAGCCTTTGCCAACTAGCCTCGACTCACATGCTCTAGGACAGCGACAAATTCTCAACTTTCCATAAGGTATGAGAAAGACTTCCTAGTACCCCTGATCACCAATATTGGTACAGCATTGAATGGCAGTACAGAATGATTGTACGAATGCAATATATGAATGCCGTGACAGTATGAACGGGCAGCAATTGCCGCACTACTTATATACTGTGTACCTTTAGCCATCTGATGAAGGGGTGTTTACCGAACAAGAGATTGGACGGTTTGAAAATTTTAGATTCCAGCCCTTAGATTTTGAATTGAAGACAGCAGAAAAAATTCTTATCTGGAGCCTCAAGCTTCAAGTTAAATCTAAGATCTCAATCTCCTAAACTAGTTCAATGCTCTCAGTTTAAGGATTTTAACGATCGCCGGAATTGGGGTGAACCGTAAAGAATGGGGGTGTTTGCCGCCTGTAGAGGCGTAAAGCAGCGATTCACACCTCCCAAAAAGCATTTATGTCAGCTCATTCGATCGAAAATTGGAGTCTTGTGGGGCATGGAGCGCGTCACAAAACTCTAAAAAACTGGATTCCCAGTCTACCGAAGCTCTCTACTGGGTACTAAATAGGGTTTGTCCATTTTGCACTGCTCTTAAGTCAAAGCGAATTCCAGCGGTGTAGGCATCCTCGGCGGCGATCGCTTGAATATCAACAGACTGACCAACCTGCTTGAGCTGATCCAAAAAGCTGTATAGGCGATCGCGATTGGCAATTTCAATGGTTTCGGGCAAAATTCCGGCCTGTCGCGCTCGAAATTGAGCCGCTGTAATCATTTGATTAATACGCATCTTGAGTTCATCTTCTGGCATCGTTTGAGGGGCGACAGTTGTGGCCGCAACCACCTCACCTTGGCGGTACACAAGCTGATTGGGAATGGCGCTAACGTTAACCTGCACACAGTCTTGCCCTGCCAGTACACAGGGTTCACCGACTACATAATTGCCGTCTGATAAAACCCGAATCACATAGACTTTGCCATCTTGAATCTGGTTGATGATCTGCTCAGCTTCAGCATTGGTGATTTGAATAATTTGATCCACAACATCGGTCGTATCGGGGCGAAGGCGTTGAGCCGCCCGGACATTGGCAGACTGTAAAAGTTGATTTAGCACTTCGCGGGCAGCCGCAGGTTCATTGACCCGAACGGCACCAGCCGCCAGGGTTTGATTGCGGAGAATGGCAACGTTGCCTTGCCGCAAGTCTTGATATTCTTGCTCTAACGACTGGTACTGGCGATCGAGGAGATCAATTTCTTGCTGAAGTGAACTACGCTGCACCTCAAGCTGCCGCAGTTCACCCTCGCGTGCAGCAATGGCCCGATCGCGCTGGGCAATTTCTTGATCGCGTTGGGCAATCTGGCCTTTAACCTCATCGCGCTGGCGGACTAGCTCTTGGCGATCGGTCTGAAGCGTTTGAATCTCAGTTTTGAGGATAGCCGCCTGCTGCGAGATGGAGCCTAGAAGGCTTTGGGCTTGTTGATAGTTGGACTGAATCTGCTGAAGCTGCGATTGGGTGCTGTTTAACTGCTCCTCAGTGCGAGCTTGTCTGTCGATCGCCGCCCGCAGCGATTGGTTGATCCGCTCTAATCGCCGTTGAGCCGCAGACTGCTGGCGGCGGGCATTTTGAAGCCGCTGCTCCGTTTTGCCCTGCTCCGATTTCGCCTGGGTTAGCGCATCCTGGGTCGATTCCAAGTCATTTTGAATCTTTTCAAGTTCAAACACGCCTGTGCGGAGCTGATCGCTGACCGCAAATAAGATGCCTAGCGTTGATGCCGAAATAATACCCCCTGTGAGAATCGTAATCAAAGTTGCCGTCTTACGGGGACGCAGATTAAACAACGTCAGCCGCGCTTTGCCCACTTTCGTACCCAGGCGATCGCCCACCGTGGCGATTACCCCTCCCAGTATTAGCACCGCTACAATCAAGACCAGTCCTGTGGTCATCGCCTACACACCAAAGTTCAAGTCCAGCCTACTATCTATAGAATCAAATCACCTAGCTATTTAAAAACTGCTTTAGGCAGACCTTTTCTCTTACCTGCTTGGGCGGCAAAGAGAGATACCCTTATTCTTGTCTTCTTCCGTAGATTTAGCAGTGTTCCATCTTGCACCTTTCTGAATTAGCAAGTTTTAGCGGCATCTCGCACGCCGCACCTTAGAGCAAGATATGAGCGGTCAATCCTTCCTATGGCTTAGGAAAACTAGGCTCTTGAGGGGCGAGATGCATCCCTCATCTTGAAATAAGCGATCGACTGAAGTTATCCACTTTATAAGCGGTTTGTAAAGGACAAGGGCAGATTTCATAAAATCTAGGCTAAGTCTCAGTAATAGCTGGGTTGCCTCGAAGATAGCAATGATATTCTAGGGGCGAGCTTTCGAGGCAGAGTTAATCTACAGGTTCTGCACTCTGCAATTTAGCCCTCAGAGGTCAAGTCTCATGATTCAGCCAGAAAATTCAAATTCATTGCATCTGGCAGAAGCTCAACAACCTCTGCTAAAAGGTGCTCTTTTTACTGGCGCGCAGCAAGTACTTCAAATTATCTTTGCAGTTCGCATCCCAGGTGGCTTGACTCCACCCTGATTGTGATGCATTTCAGTCTTCTAGTAATCGACTTGTCTTCAGCATTAACCTCGTTTTCCACAGCCTCTTTCATGCAGAGCAGCCAGATAGCGAAACGTTAAAGCATAGGCAAGCAGTGTCAATGAACACCCTTACGTGAACTGATTTTTTAAGTTCATAGTGTTGTCTTAGAAATTGTGAATTCCATAAGAGCAAAGATTTTTCTACAAAATCTTTCAGACTGATCTATTCATATTCCTAAGACAGATTCATTGCTAGACGGCTAACACAAGCTTTAGAAATCCGCTTTCTTGTTGGCTCACCAAAACTCAATTACGGCTTCAAAGCGTAGGCTTACCTCAACAAATTTCGAGAGGTCATCCGTCTGTCTTGACAGATTTGGATAGGTTGCAGTTTGAGTTTTGCTTAGATTCGCAAGAGCGGCCATCAGAATAGTTGGGCTTAAAGCATCAACACAAATATTGAGTTCCTAGATTCTTAGCTTAGGTACAGATTGTTTCCATCTTAAACTTGCTGAAGTTGGCAATACAGCTTTGAAGGCCAGCGCTGAAATTGTAGCTTTACTCTAGATTTTGAGTAGGGTACATAGGGTTGATTTCACTCGCTTAATTTTACGTTGTCTGACTCTCTCAAAGACTGCTGCTTCAACTTCAGAATTCCTGAAAATTGGAGTCTATTCTATGCCTGAAGTGCGATCGCCTTTGATTCTTTTACAGCTTTTAGATTTCTGCAAAGGAGTAGCCATCATTCTGATCGTCTTTGTTCACTTCCAAGGCGGATGGGGCTGGCAGGGCGTTCATCCCTTTATTGTATTAAGTGGATTTGGCCTCGCTTATTCTTGTGCTATTCGCTCTCAAAAAAATGATTGGAAAGCTTGGTATATCAAGCGAATTCGCAAGGTTTTACCCACGTACTGGCTAACTTGTCTGCTGGGCTATTTCTTGATGGTGGGTGTTTACCTATCGCATGGTGAAACCTTGCTCAATGCTCTATCTCTGCCCAAGCAGCAGCTATTTTTTGACCTGCTCCTGCTCGGTAACTTCCATAACCGCACGATTATTACCCTGCCTAACTTCTCTCTATGGTTTATCCCTTTTATCATCAGCATTTATCTCGTTTTTCCGCTGCTCTATCAGCTTATGGCTCATGCCAAGAGCCGAAAGAAGCTGCTCACCGTCTTGCTTAGAATCATTGGGCTAGAGTTTGTTTATCGAGCTGTAGTGATTTGGTTTCTAGATGGTTCTCCCATTGGCTATCGCAACTTTGAGGGAGCATTTCTTGACCTGGGTGTCCCTTTTAATCACTTGCCAGATACAACGCTCTTTTTCTTCCAAGGTGAGGCTCCCTTTGGCTTTTTCCCGGCTCGAATAGGAGAATTTGCATTAGGAATGGCGATCGCGATTGTGTTAGTTAAAAATCCCCGAATTCAAAGACATCTTTTGAGCCTGTGGGCAAGCTTAGCTGGAATTTTTATTTGGGTGAGTGGCAATGCCCTGCTCTATTCTGGCTTTCTAGGATGGGTATTTGCTGATTTTTGGATTGCCTTAGGTCTAACGCTATATTTGGTTAACTTGGCGGTTTGGATACAAAAAAAACTTCCTAGCCTTTTTAGCTGGATTAGCTACCTTGGCGTTTGGTCATACTACATCTTTCTGACTCATTTCTTGTTTATCTATCTGCTGTTTTACTATTTACCTGACCGCACTGGATTCGATCTCTTGCAAATCCATAGTGCCTGGAAGCTCGCTCTTATAAATTTAGGCTTCTTTGTTTTCATTGTTCTAGGAACTGCTGCCAGTAGTCATCTTTTGAAGTGGTTCGATCGCTCCAAATTTGCAGACTGGACGATCAAATATACCGTCGCCAAAGTATTGAAATAGTGAGAAACGAATGTTTTTTCAAAGCCAGCGCAACACCATGACCCCAGCCAAGCCCCTTCGCAGATTGCGATCGCATTTTTCAAAAAAACCGCAAGACTTAAACATACAGACCGAAGTTTTAGCTGGCATCACCGTTTCTTTAGCCCTAATTCCTGAATCTCTAGCGTTTGCTGCTATTGCCGGGGTCAGCCCGATGGTGGCACTCTACACCTCCTTTTGCATGGCTGTGGTGACGGCGATCGCCGGGGGGCGTCCGGCCATGATCTCAGCCGCGACCGGATCAATGGCGCTGCTGATGACGGCTCTAGTCGCCAAGCATGGCGTTGAGTATTTATTTGCTGCGACCGTTCTGACAGGCGTGATTCAAGTTTTGATTAGCATCTTTAAGCTGGGGCGCTTCTTTCATTTCATTCCAGCTTCTGTGATTGCTGGATTTGTCAATGCTTTGGGCATCCTGATTTTTCTGGCGCAGATGCAGCAGTTTGCGGGGGAGCCGTGGCAGATGTATGTCATGGTTGCAGTAACGCTGGCGATCGTTTATTTATTTCCAAAAGTTTCTAAAGCTGTTCCAGCCCCCCTCGTGGCAATTGTGGCGATGACAGTGGTGGCGATCGCCATCAACTTACCGATTCGCCGGGTGGGGGATATTGGAGAAATTACCCGCAGCCTACCGGGATTTCATTTGCCAGCCGTGAGCTTTTCATTAGAAACCCTGGCTATTATCTTGCCCTACTCTATGACTTTAGCCATTGTCGGCTTGCTAGAGTCTCTATTGACGGCAACCCTCGTAGATGAGCTAACCGATAGCCGCAGCTCTAAGAATCGAGAAATTTGGGGTCAGGGCATTGCCAACCTGGTGACGGGCTTGATCGGCGGCATGGCGGGCTGCGGCATGGTGGGGCAGTCGATTATCAACGTGCGATCGGGTGGTCGCACGCGGCTGTCTACGGCCGTTTCAGGCGCATTTCTGCTGTTTTCTATCTTTGTACTCAAGGATTGGGTGCAGCAAATTCCGATGGCTGCCCTTGTGGGCGTCATGATAATGATTGCGTTTGAAACGTTCGACTGGAAATCGTTGCAGACGCTACGCAAAACGCCTTTTCCGGAGCTAATCGTGATGCCGATTACGGTTGCAGTCGTCATTTGGACACATGACTTGGCCAAAGGCGTTTTGGTTGGGGTCGTGGTCAGCGTTTTGCTGTTTAGCTGGCAAGCCGCGCAGATTAGAGCCGTTTCGACTCAGCAGAATGGACGCAAAGTGTATCAACTTTCAGGGCAGCTATTTTCTGGCTCTGCCAGCCATTTCCTAGAGCTATTTGACTACCGCCATGATCCCGATCGCGTCATTTTAGACTTCAGTGCGGCCCACCTGTGGGATCGGGCAGCAGCTGATGCGATCGCCAAGGCGGTGCAAAAGTATCGAGCCGTCAACAAGCGGACTATCCTGATTGGATTCGATCGAGAGAGCTATGCGATCGCCAAAGAATATGGTTTGGTGAAATCCGCAGGGGTCTATGGTTCAGAGAATAAAACACCAGAGTCAGTCCTCTAATTCTTTACGACCATTTTTGTGTGCTGCTCCACACACCCACAAAAATGTTTTTCTGAAAACCTTGATTGGATTTAGGCGCGCAGCACCCTGTCAAATTTCATATCGGGGAGCTAGCTCCCCAAATAAAGCCTGAAAAAAGCACGCCGTAGGCGTGCTTTTTTCAGGCTTTAGGCAAAGATTTTAGGTTGCGTTTGGGTTCTACTCAACAGCACGACAGGCAACCTCAGCCACCCGCTTTGCCGCCGCCTCTTTGCGTTCGCTGTAGCGATCGGTTAAATAGTCCACCTGCTCTCGCAGCAGCAGCGTAAACTTGTAAAGTTCTTCCATCACATCGACCAGGCGATCGCGGTAGGCTGAGTCTTTCATCGTGCCATCGTCGTTAAATTCCTGATAGGCTTTGGCAATCGACGACTGATTAGGAATGGTAAACATCCGCATCCAGCGTCCCAAAATTCGCAGGGTGTTGACGGCATTAAACGACTGAGAGCCGCCGCTGACCTGCATGACCGCTAGTGTTCTGCCCTGGGTGGGTCTGACTGCGCCCATACTGAGCGGAATCCAATCAATCTGATTTTTTAAGATACCTGTGATGGTGCCATGCATCTCTGGACTCGACCAGACCTGCCCTTCTGACCAAAGACTCAGCGATCGCAATTCCTGTACCTTGGGGTGAGTATCGGGCACGCTGCCATAGATGGGCAGCTCACGCGGGTCAAAAAATCGCACCTCTGCCCCAAATTCCTGAATGATCCGGGCAGCTTCTTCGGCAGCAAGACGGCTATAGGAGCGATCGCGCAAAGAACCATACAAAAACAAAATTCTGGGCGGATGGTCAAACGAAGTCATGGGGCAGGGTGGCTTGGGGCAGGGTGGCTTGAGACAGGGTAGCTTGGGTAAGTGAGAAAAAAGTCAGGGAGAAAAAACGCCAGTTTAAAATCTGTTGCGTTGTCAAAGGGTTAAGCCCATGTTCAGAAAACCGACTGCGATAGTAACGGCCTGTACACAGATAAGTAGAAACGTCGTTCTATCACAGGTTCGCCAAGTCTTGCAAAAAAGAGGTTTGGGATTCTCGCAGCTCAATGTCAGGATTGGCGCTATGAATGAGATACATTGCCTCCTGATACGATAAGCCACTGCTAATCAAGTAAGCCGCCAGCATGGTTCCGGTTCGGCGTTTGCCATTGGAGCAATGAACCGCAACCGCGTGGCCTAGCTTATTCTGACTGTCCACAAAATTATGTAATGCCTGAATCTGCTCTCGGTTGGGGGCTGTGCCGCCTTGAGTGGCTAACCAGAGGTAAGGAATCTTTGCCTGCTGATACAACTCTAGATTAGAAGGATCATCTAACACTGAAACGATCGCCCCTACGCCCGCAGCTTGTAGTGCAGTCAATTCCTCGGCGCTAGGCTTACGCACTCCTGCCAGCTTGCTAAGAATGACCCACCAGAGAGATTTGGCGATCGGTTGAACCTCTTGTTCCATGAGTTTGAACCCGGTTTTCCATCCCATAACTTGACTCAGCGCATCTCTATCGGCTGGTCGCAAAATAATGCTTTTGAAACCAGAAGGCAACATTCACGAGACCAATCAGCACAGGCACCTCTACCAGCGGGCCAACAACGGCAGCAAAGGCCGCACCCGAATGGATGCCAAAGACCGCAATGGCAACAGCGATCGCCAGTTCAAAATTATTCCCTGCGGCTGTAAATGCCACGCTGGCGGCTCTGGAATAGTCTGTTTTAATTCGCCATGCCATGTAGAAGCTGACAAAAAACATGACGACGAAGTAGAGGATCAGGGGCACAGCAATCCGCACTACGTCAAAAGGAATCTGCACAATCAGATTTCCTTTAAGACTGAACATCATGACGATCGTAAACAGCAAAGCAATCAGGGTGATGGGGCTAATTTTCGGCACAAATTGTTCGTGGTACCAGCGCTTGCCTTTCGCCCTCACCAAAAAGAACCGAGTCAGAAACCCAGCCAAAAAAGGAATACCCAAATAAATCAGCACACTCTGAGCAATCTCGGCAATGCTGACATTAACCACGCTGCCCTTTAACCCAAAGAGTGGCGGCAAGACGCTAATAAAGAACCAGGCATAGGGACTGTAGAAAATGACCTGAAAAATGCTGTTGAAGGCCACCAGTCCGGCTGTGTATTCTGTGTTGCCCCGCGCTAGGTCACTCCAGACCACTACCATTGCAATACAGCGAGCCAATCCAATTAGAATTAGACCGACCATGTACTCTGGATAATCGCGCAAGAAAGTAATGGCGAGTAGAAACATGAGTGCAGGCCCAATGACCCAGTTTTGCACCAGCGAAATACCGAGAATTTTGCCATTGTGAAAGACATCGCCCAACTCCTCATACCGCACTTTGGCCAGCGGCGGATACATCATTAAGATTAAGCCGATCGCAATTGGAATATTGGTCGTCCCGACCTGAAACTGATTGATTACAGCCTCAATTCCGGGAAGAAAATAGCCGAGCGCCACCCCCATTACCATAGCTAGGAAGATCCAAAGAGTGAGAAAGCGATCGAGAAATGAAAGGCGTTTTGACGCTTGAGACTGCATCTAATCTCCCTCTCCTGCTTTCCAGACGATCGCTTTTTGGGGTTGTGGGTCAGGCAGCTTCAGTGAGATCAGCCCTGCTGCCAGCACAAAAAGAGTAGAAACCCACAGGCAACCCACCAGGTTAAAGAGCTGAAACACCAGACCCGAAAGCACAGTGCCGATTAAGCGGCCTCCAGAGTTCGCCATGTAGTAAAAGCCGACATTAAGCGCCACTTTGTCATCATCGGTGTAGGCCAGCACCAAGTAAGAATGAACGGCAGAGTTAAAGGCAAAGACTATTCCAAAAATCGCTAGACCTACAACAATCACCCCATCAGCCGGAAGCCCTAGCTGAAGCGCGATCGCAATTCCGGCAGGTACTGCAATTAAGGCAAACGTCCAAAACTGGATGGTGTTAGCGTTGGGTGGTTCACCGTTGCTAAATCGCTTCAGCAGCGCAGGAGCCAAGAACTGAACCAAGCCGTAGCCAATCACCCAACAGGCCATAAAGCCACCCACTTGGTAAAACGACCAGCCCAACGGCCCACGCAAAAATACAGGCAACCCCACCACAAACCAAACATCTCTAGAGCCAAACAAAAAGAACCGGGCTGCCGAAAGAATGTTAATTTCTGGACTCTTAGAAAAGAGTTGGGTAAAGCCCACTTTCTTCTTGATTTTGCCCATGCCGTGGGGTAACAGGAATCCAGTCAACAAAACCAGAACTAACCCTGATGCCATCATCAGCAGAGCATTTTCAAAGCCAAATGCGGCGAGCAGTGCGGCTCCCAAAAAGAAGCCAACCCCCTTTAAAGCATTCTTCGACCCTGTTAGCACGGCCACCCATTTGAACAGCGATGACTGCGCCTCCTGCGGCACCACCAGGCGAATGGCGCTTTTAGAACTCATCTTGGTCAGATCTTTGGCAATGCCTGAGAAAGCCTGAGCCGTCATCACGTAGGCGATCGCCATTCCCTGTGACCAAGCCGGATCGAGCAGCGCCAGCATTCCCAGTCCGACAATCTGTAGCGCAATCCCTGCGTAAAGGGTGACTTTTAGCCCAAACTGAGAGCCAATCCAGCCGCCTAGAAAGTTGGTGATCACACCAAAGATTTCGTAGAAGAGAAACAGAAAAGCGATTTGCAGCGGCGTATAGCCAATGTTGTAGAAGTACAGCAACACCAGCATCCGCAGCGCACCATCGGTGAGGGTGAAGCCCCAATAGGCGATCGTGACCAAAATGTAGTTGCGGAGATTGGCTTTGGAGGCAGTAGAGGTCATGAGTGGAGAGGGGATGACGGGGGAGGGGTGGTTAGGATGACGGGGAAGGGATGGATAGGATGACGGGAAGGGGGTTCTTATCCCATCACCCCGCATCCCATCTACCCCTTCGGCAGACTCAAAGCCACTTTTCTGGCCAACTCCACCATGCGGTTGGCGTAGCCCCATTCATTGTCATACCAGGCAAAGATTTTCACCTGTGTTTCATCCACAACCATCGTGGAAAGGGCATCAATGATGGAGGAGCGAGGATCGTCTTTGTAATCGATCGACACCAAAGGGCGTTCTTCATACCCCAGAATGCCCTTAAGCGGCTCCTGTTCAGAAGCTGTTTTGAGTAAGTGATTGACTTCCTCAACGGTAGTGGGTCGTGCCACCTCAAAGACGCAATCGGTCAGAGAGGCGTTGAGCAGAGGTACCCGAACAGCTAGACCATTTAGCTTGCCGTTGAGTTCGGGATAGATAAGACCGATCGCCGTTGCCGAGCCTGTTGTAGTTGGAATCAGCGACAGGCTGGTGGCTCTGGCGCGCCGCAGGTCTTTGTGAGGCGCATCCACAATCGTCTGCGTATTGGTGTTGTCGTGAATCGTCGTCACAACGCCATGCCGTATGCCCAACCCCTCATGAATCACCTTAACTACAGGCGCAAGACAGTTAGTCGTGCAAGAAGCAGCCGTGAGCAAGTGGTGTCGATCGGGTTGGTAGAGGGCATCATTTACGCCCATGACAATGTTCAACGCGCCCTCTTTTACCGGAGCCGCAACAATCACCTTCTGCACGCCTCGCTTGAAATAGGGATTAAGCGTTGCGGTAGTTCTAAACTGACCAGAAGCTTCTAGCACCAAATCTACGCCCAGATCTTCCCAAGGAACCTCTCCCGGCGTAGCATATTCGCTAAAGCTGAGGGCTTTGTCATCAATTACCACACGCTCCTCTTGGGCTGCCACTTCGGGTGTCCAGCGTCCGTGAACAGAATCGAATTTCAGCAGATGGGCGGCTGTGACGGCTCCCCCTTTAGTTTCGTTGATGTGAATAAACTCCAACTCAGGCCATCCCCAAGCCACCCGCAGTGCTAACCGCCCAATTCGCCCAAACCCATTAATACCGACCCTTATACCCATCGTTGATCTATCCCTACAAGTCTTAAAAAATGAATCTTTGCGCCTGGGCAGTCTACTCAATATATCAAATAAACTTGATTTAACAATCGCCTTCCCTTGTCCAGGCTTTCCGTAGAGCCTATTTTTAGGATTTAGCAAATCAATAAAAGTCGAACCGAGAAGCGATCGCTCTATCTCATCTCACAGACTAATCTCATCCCACAGATTTTAGAAGGTTTGCTCTTTCTGAAGCACCTCTCGAATCGTCAGATAGGGTTGAGGCTTGCCCTCATAGGCTGTCCCCACTTCGCCTTTATAGAGATGCACTTCGCCAATGTCGTAGGCTTCTTGAGGCAAAGGAACATAGCCCACCTCCGCTGCAATGCGCTTGGCGTTTTTCATGTAGAACTGCACAAAGTCTCTTAAGGCCGTTTTCTGCTGCGAAGCTTGCACATTGACATAGATAAACAGCGGACGAGACAACGGTTGATAAGTAGCACTCTCTACCGTTTGGGGTGAAGGTAATACGGCTCCCTTTCCCCTACCATCGTCGATAGGTACTGCTTTGAGTCGGTTTCGATTTTGCTCATAGTAGGCAAGACCAAAAAAGCCTAAAGCCGCAGGGTCGCTCTCAACGCCTTCTACCAAAACATTGTCATCTTCACTGCCTGTGTAGTCTGTCCGAGTTTCTGCGCCCTCTGTAATCACTTCAGCAAAGTAATCATAGGTGCCAGAGTCTGTCCCGGCTCCGTAGAGTGTGAGGGGACGATTGGGGAAGGAAGCACGCACCTGTTGCCAAGTTTTGACTTTGCCTTGGGCAGCCGGTTCCCAAATTTTCTTCAGCTCTTCGACCGTTAACTCCTTAACCCAGTCGTTTTGCGGATTGACAACGATCGTCAGCGCGTCAAAGGCGATCGGCAGTTCGAGATAGCGAACACCCGCTTGCCGACAGGCAGCAATTTCCTCAGTCGAAATTGGGCGAGAGGCGTTGCTAATATCGGTTTCACCCGCACAGAATTTTCTAAATCCGCCTGTTGTCCCAGAAAACTCAACGGCGATCGCTGTGTTGGGGTTAGCCTGCTGAAATTCTGTGGCAACGGCAGTGCTAATCGGATAAACCGTACTTGAACCATCAACTTTAATCGTTGTGGCTGTGCCCGATGCTTCACTATCTGTAGCGGCTGTTGAAGCTAAAGGATTGAGCGTTGGAGCGGGGGTGCTGCAAGATGCTAAAACCACCAAAACAGTTGTCATCAGAGAGAAAGGTAGCCCTAACCTGACCTGCATTGAAACAGTCATAAATCTCCTTATAGATGAAGGTCTAACCTGTAAAGCTAGAGAAGAGAACCTTCACTTGTATCTAAAAATAGAGATACATCAACTAAAGTTGATTGGTCAAGTCAAGAAGAACACAAGTCCAGAAAACTTTGACGATCGCTAGTAATGGCTATAGTTACAAGTATGAGGACAGGGATATCTTGTAGGCGCGGAGTGCGTCCACAAAATGTCCTAAGGGTAATGGCTACGGAGTGCTTAAAACAAGGGTTCTCAAAAACAAAACCCCGTAAGCGGTTTAATGCTTACAGGGTTGATGTTTAACTATTAACTTTCTATACCCCCAGGGGAATTCGAATCCCCGTCGCCTCCGTGAAAGGGAGGTGTCCTAGGCCTCTAGACGATGGGGGCAGGTTCCTTTTCACTTTTACTAGGTTAGCGAAAGAAAATGCTTCTTGTCAACTGCTGTCGAAAATTCTCTAGGAACCGAAGTTTGAGGCAGATACTTTTTCAGATCAGCGCTGTTGAAAAGGAACCAGATCAAATAGGCTGCGATCGCCAGCCCCGCAGCTGCCAAAAGCAGCGACAGCGCATCAGGTAACCAGTCAGGGACTGAGACAGAATTGCGAGCGATCGTAGTCTTAGACTGAGGTGCAACCCGAGTTGGGGTAGTGCGTTGATAGGTGGTTGGGCCAGCAGGCGTAGGCGGCATGCCATAGGCTGTGCGAAACTGCTGAAACTTTTGGCTGACGGCAATAGGCCGCTGCCCCGTTCGGCTCCATTGCAGCAAAGATTCTCCTGTAATGCCGCATAGGTTAACTACCGGAATTTCGTAGAGCCGTTGCAGTAGCGCCCGATCTTTTGAAACCAGCACAACGAGGCTGTTGGGGAAATCTTGAGACAGGGCAAAGGCACAACGCCCAACCGCCAACGAAACCCTAGAGCGGCGCGTCAACGCTTGCCCAGAGCCTACCTTTAGATTGGGATGATGGCCATTGGCATCTGTAATTTGCCAGCCGCTAGAAGCATAAAAACGGTTAAACGCTTTGGCGATTCGCTCCAAGTCTGGATCGGGCGATCGATCAAACATCAGCCGCATTTCTTCATAGACAACTTGAGGAATATAACAGCTTCCAACCCGCGAAAACTCTCGCCATTCACTAGGAGAAGCCACCGATAGCGCACTAATATCAAACACTAAAATGACCGGGGGAACTGCCATGGTAGATTTAACCTCCGAAATTGACCTCCAAAATTTAGCCTCCGATGCCCAGACGACCCGCCAAACTAGGGGGCATGGGCAGTAGCGTCACCACCATAAATAACAAAATCAGCAAGCCCAGGATGGCGCGAATATCGCTTGGCTCAGTTAGTTCATTCAGGGCAGGCCGCTCTAAATCTCGCTGAAGAAACAGAATGGCGATCGCCCAATAGAGCGCTAGCGGATTCACCAAAGCCGCCAGACCCAGTAAAATCAGCGTGCCGACGGTTGTGCGAGCAGCCACCTTGCGGCCATAGATAGACTGCATGATGCGACCACCATCTAGCTGTCCGGCAGGCAGCAAATTGATTGCCGTAATCACCAAGCCCAACCAGCCGATCACCACAAACGGATGCACATCTACAATAGGCTGCAAGAGAGCCTTGCCCAGGGCAATTTTGGCGATCGCTCCCACTAGAAGCGATCCCTGGAAAAACTCTGAAGGTAGCTGAAAATAGCTGCCCTGGTGAGACAAAAACAAACCCACAAACAGCATTCCCAGGGACGTTAAACCCCCCAGAGCCGGCCCAGCAAAAGCAATGTCAAACAGCGCAGTGCGGCTGGGTAGCAAAGAGGCGAAACGGGTGATCGCCCCAAAAGAGCCAATTTGCAACACGGGTAGGAAAAAGGGCGGACTGAGCCGAGCCTGATGGCGCTTTGCCAGCACCCAATGCCCAATCTCATGGGCGGCTAGGGTTAGCAAAATACCTATGCCGATGGGCAATACTTCCTGCAACCGGGCAGGAGCCGTAAACAGATCAAACCCCAGCATAATGCCTGCGGTTTCTAAGCAGGTCGCGATCGTGGCTAACCCTAGCCCAACGGCCAACAAAATCTGTGTCAGAGTAGCGGGTTTGGGATCGCTGCTGCTGGGCAAAACAACCACTACAGGCTTATCTTCCATGCCCTCTACTAGAAATAGGCGATAGCGATCGTCCAAGTGCTGCTTAAGCTGGGCAGAGAGGCGATCGTATGTGAGCTGTGGGTCTCCCCGTAGATTGCCCTTAAAAATGGCTCCCTCATTGTAGGGAATCGCTTCAACAGCAAAAAAAGTGTCAATACCAAAAATGTTGCGGATGGCTTGAAGGTCAGCCGCCGGAATACTGGGAACCCCTTCTTTGGGTGGCTCTGACTGAGGCCCTTCGGTCGTGTGAGGTAATGTAGCTTGAGGTGATGCAGACTCAGCCTCTGCTTTCGCCACCTCTGGTTTTGATAAATCTGATTTTGATAAGTCTGGCTTACTGCCTACTAGGTCACGCAGCCATCTGCCTAAGGCGATGTAGATCAGGGTAGACCCCACCAGCAAAGACAGTATGCCCGCCAAACTGATCGGGATGCCGATCGCTGATGAACCAAAAAATAACAGCCAGGGCAGCATCAGTGCTACCGATTGTAGCCAACCCAAAACTCCAGGCTTACCCAAGGGTATGGCGCGGTAGAGTCCCCATCCCAATATTGCCAATGCCACGAGCAAAATCACAGCGGTAATCATTGAATCAAGTCTCTGTATTGCTCCACAGAGCACGGATAGTCAGTATGGCTAAGTCTGAGGGTGATTTTTGAGAAAAGCCCGATCCGCACCTGCTTCCTCGCGATCATCCTTGAGATTACCTATGCCAGATTACCTCTAAGCATACCAAGAGACTTCGGAAGCAGCGGTTTTGACCTCTAAATTGCAATTTAAATGGCGATCTGCTGCCTGTCGCGCAACCGTTGACCGCAAAGGAGCGGATTCTGAGCCAGATTCTGCTGGGGTGCCTAACTGAGGTATTTAGCTGAGGTCTCTAACTGTAGCGATCAAGATCCGCTCTCTGTTTGGGGCACATGCGGGGTTGAAACCCATACACAAAGCGCAGCCAACAGAAACGCGATCGCCCCTAGCAATCCATCCGTCGCGCCTGAGAGCCGCTCTGGTTGAGGTACAAACAGCCCAAACAAACCAGTTGCTGCTCCCATACCGCCAAAGTATAGACCTACCCCCAAGCCAGCCCGTTCTGCCGGAACCAAAGACAGGGCAAACGGCACACCGCCAACAAAAACAAAATTGAGCGAGAGCAAAAGAATAATGGCTGCCCCGATCAAAATGCCGCGATCGGGAAAGGCTGCCAGCAGTCCGGCCAATGCGGCAGTGGTTAACAGCCCTGCCCCCAGCGTCCGCCGATTGCCCAGACGCGTCGCCAGCCAGCCAGCCGGAATAGCCACAACGACAAGCCCAATTGCGATCGCTCCCATACCCATGCCCCCATCGGCAAACAAAGTCTGAAATCCTTTACCAAAGCTGCTCATGACACAGCGGATGCCCCAGCCTGCACAAAGCCCCACCAGCGCGATCGCCCCCAAAGCCCGCAGCCTCATCACCGATGAATCTAACGGCTGTGCTGCTGGAGCTGTGGGCGGCGTGCTTATCCGTAGAGCCGCAGCGGCACCCAATAGCGCAATGGAGGCGATCGTGAAGGGAGCGATCGCGCCCCAACTCAAAATGGCCTGATTCACCCACGGTTTTGCAGTGCCCAGCAGTCCGGCGGCAAGGCTCAGCACGCTTGTGGCTAAAGGCATGTCTTGCAGCGCAGCATATCGTCTTAAGAGCGACAACGCCGGACTGCGGAAAAGCGTCATGGCGATCGCCCAGGCAATGATGGCTGCGATGGCTACGCCCTGTATGCCTGTTTTGCCCAAAATTGCCGATATAGGAATGAGAATAAACAGCGCCGACGAAAGCACAACGCCGATGGAAATAAATGGAAAGCGGGTTCCCATCCAGGTTTGCGATCGATCCGATAATCCGCCCATGAGTGGTTCCATGATGACGGCGATCGCACTTTCTATGACCAGAAGGCTCAATCCCATCTGGGGCGGCAAGCCAAGCTGAGTCAAGAGCTGCGGCAGATATAGACTGTAGACCAACCACATCAGCGCGATCACACTCTGAAGTGCGGTGAGTCCCAAGACCTGTTTCCATAGGATATGGGGTGGGGCGATCGGCTGAGATAAAGCAGAACTCATGGCAGGCGAATATCTAATTCGGGGTCAGTTTAGCGTTCCCGACTGCCCCAGCAGTGTAGCAGGGTGATAGAGCCTGATTGAGAGAACTTTTCAAAACTTTTTTAGGTTGAACCAGGTGAAACTCTTCTGCCATGAATTCGGACTCTGGCAAAGGCGATCGCGCCTAGCCTGTCACGATCGCCTCAGTTGCTCTAGCATTCAAGTAGCTGTCATTGGAAAGGCGAATACCTCAACCTGAATCGATGTCATTCTCCTTAGAGAAAAGCCTCAGAGATCTGTAGATGTTGCCTCTGAAATCGATATCATGCACTTGCAGCCGATCAGCTTCTGCGTCGATTCGGAAAACGATGCGGGCTTTACCGACGCGCATTCTAAGAAACCCTTTCCATTCTCCTTTCAGGCTCTTGATATCCAACTCATTGAAAGGAATTATCCCTTCTGTTTCGATCGCCTCTAGGAGAGCCGCTAATTTCTCACGGAGTTTTTCGGCTTCTTTGGCTGAAAGCTTCCCCAGAAATTTGACAGCTTCTTTACTGAGGAAGAGTTCCATGTTTGACCCAATCAGTCAGGTTGACAAACTCAGCTTCGGCATGAGCGGTGGGCACACCGAGTTTTTCCTGAATCTCCTGCATTTCTTTGTCGCTAACGGCAGGAATTAAAACCTGACAAAGGTTCAAGCGTTCTTCTCGGAGAACTTCTCGGATACTTTCTTTGACGAGTTGCTTCAGTTCAAAGGCTTCCATAGTAGTTCCTTATCTATCTTCGAGGGCTTCTACTTATTCTCAGTCTATCGCCCCTAGCCTGTCACGATCGCCTCAGTCGCTCTAGCATTCCCTATTGCAACTGACCAGCAGTTGCTAAAACAAGCGCTCGACTAATTGGTCACGAGTCAGGTTGAAATGCTGGGCAACGTCTTTTAAAATTGAATTGAGCGTACCCACTTTGATGGGGCTGTGATTTGGAATCGTAACGTGATGTTCGCCGTTCTGCTGTGTTGTCAGGCGAATGTGGCTTCCGGTTTGGCGATCGATCTGATATCCCAATGATTTGAACGCCTGTGCCAACAGTTCACCCGACAAGTCTCGCGGCAGTTTCATGAGGCAATCACTTCATCATGCACTACATGAAGGCGAATCAGCTTGGGGCGGGTTTCCTCATCAGAAAAGTGGCAGTGAACCGCGTCTCGGACGAATCCTTTGAGTTCTTCCAGGCTATCTGCTTGGGTAAAGATAGATTCTCCGATCGCCCTGGCGGTATAGCCACCGTCGGGATCATCTTCAACTAAGAAAATAATTTCAGTCATCGGCTCATCCTGATCTTTGAGGGTTCATTTCAGTTATACCCGCGATCGCCCCTCAGCTTTGAGCCAAGACGATCGCCCCTAGCCTGTCACGATTGCCTCAGCTGCTCTAGCATTCAAGTGGCTGTCATTGAAAGGCGAATACCTCGACCTGAATCGATCGCATAGAGGAATGTGGTTCATGGAGGAGCTGACGAATTTTCTCTGTGGTTTCTCGGCTGAAGGTTGGCTCACCACAGCGATCGCAGACTTTTGCGGGAATGTTTTCTACCAGGACGGGTTTACCGTTGATTTGAAACACTTCGTCTACTCGCTCTGGATGAGGCTGAGCCACAGACATGACATTGAAACATGGCGATCGGATGGGGTCGGAGTTTTTGAGCTGCATCATGTCTACGGCTATCCAGCTTGTTGGGTGGCTTGCCAGTTTGTATCTGCTTGGCTCTCCAGGTATAGAGTATCGGCGCTGAAGTCTTGCTCGTGAAGCCATTGCACGCCGCCGAAGAAGGGCTTGACTCGATTGAAGTAGTGAATATCTTTGAGTTCTACAAATATGCCTCGCTCTAGATATGGCGCGACATCAAAGCGTTTAACTTCGCCGTTGCTGAAGAATAGCCGTAGGGTGAAGTTTACGAGTGGCTCAACTTTGGTGACTTTAGGTGACATCTTTGTGATCCTCTCCAGCGTCAGGGGTCAATCTTGAAGAATCGCCGCTTTGATGTCTTCTGCAGTGACATCGGTTTGATCAAGCTTTGAGTAGATCAGCAGCAGCAAGACAGAGTTAGGCGATTCAACCTGGTAGATGAGTCGGTAGCCTGCACTTTTTCCTTTCTGAATAGCGCTATTTTTAACGCGAACTTTCAGAACTGTAAAACCTGTTCCGGGAATTTGGTCACCCACAAAGTTGCCGACTTGCAGTTGCTCAAATACAGGCTGAAGATCGGCTCGGATCTGGCGATATTTTTTTGCAAGATTTCGCAAACGGCGTTGAAATTCGGGTGCGGCTCGTACCTGCACAGGCAGATCACTCGACATCGATGTCGTTCCAGAGTTCTGAGAGGGGAATGGTTTGTCCGGCTCGTGCCTCTTTCCAGGCTTGGCGCAAGCCGCTCAGGACGCTTTCTTGAGATTCATCGTCTTCATCCATGTCTGGAATCAGCACAATCACTTCGACCCGACTGTCTTTAGCCAGAAGCAGGGGATCATCCAAGGAAAGTTGTCCTTGCGCATCAATGGTTGCCATTGCCTTGATTGCTTTCATTATGCCTCAACAGGGGTCTGCGAATGGTTTTCCACAGCGTTGGTTGTCACTTCAGTTTATCTTTCCTTTCCGGTTTCTTCTTGAAGTTGCTCTAGCACATCCTGTGTTGTTGGGTGAGCGGACAACTGCGCGGTTTGCCCTGCCTGAATCACCTGCCTCAGAAACTCAATGAAATTACTCCAAACGGTTTGGAAGCTGGGATGAGTGTCGCCCAGTCGATGATAAAAAATTACCACTGCCCGAAGATACAATGGCTCGGCATCACTGTAGCGTCCGGTGGTTCTGTACAACTCTGCCAAATTGTTGAGGCTGAGGGCTGTGTCGGGATGGTCGGCTCCTAACTGCTGTTCTCTAATTTGCAGCGATCGCACATACAATGGCTCGGCATCACTGTAGCGTCCGGTGGATTGGTACAGCGCTGCCAAATTGTTGAGGCTGAGGGCTGTGTCGGGATGGTCGGCTCCTAACTGTTGCTCTCTGATTTGCAGCGACCGTACATACAATGGCTCGGCATCACTGTAGCGTCCGGTGGATTCGTACAGCGCTGCCAAATTGTTGAGGCTGGTTGCCACAGCGGGATGGTTTTTGCCTAGACGGGTTTCGGCGGTTGCTCGGCATTGTTCCAACCACGGTTGCGCCTGGGCATAGGCCGCCTGTCCTTGATAAAACCAGGCAATTCGAGTGTAGGGCGTAATCAAGTCATCGTCTGTGAGGCAGTCGGTGAGGGCGGTTGCCACTTCTTCTAGATGGAGAATGAGAGGCGTGAATTGGGCAATTAGATCTAGCGTTGGGGTTTGGGGAATTTGTCTTGCCTCTGCCACCATCACCCGACACAGAGTTTGCTGCATCGCGGCTTCGGCTGGCATTTGCTGCCGCTTTGCCGCAAAGAATTCTCGCAAGAGCTGATGCAGTTGGTATATGCCTGCCTCCGAGCGTTGCAGCAGATGCAGCCCCAGCAAGTCCTGATCTCGCACATCCTCCAGATCTTCGGCATCCCACTCCGGCAAACAGGCTTCCACCAGCGTCCAAGCGATCGGTGCGAGGGCAAACAAACTCAGCCATGCGGCTAGCTCTTTTGCCGACGGCTTCAGCTCTTGCCAACTCAACTCAAACGCCGCCGCTACCCCCAGCGATGCCGTCATGCCGGGTTCACTCAAACGCCGCCGCTACCCCCAGCGATGCCGTCATGCCGGGTTCGGCTTGCAGCAGCCCTTTTGCCGCCAGCCGCTGTTCTGCCAATCGTCGGTACAGTTCTGCCAGTGAGAGATCCGGCTTGCGATACAGATACCGCGCCAATAGCTCCAACCCCAACGGCAAGCCGCCCACCCACCCACACAATGCCTTTGCGTCAGCTAACTGCGCGTCAATCCGTCCATCCTTAACGATCGCCCTCAGCAAATCTAGCGCCGCTGCCTCACGCAATACCTCCAGCCGCAACTGCCGCACCGATGCCCCCAGATCCACCCGCGTGGTGAACAAAACCTGGAAGCGATCGCCCCTCGGCGGCAGGTAGGGCTGAACTTCGGCATAGTTGGTTACGTCATCCCAGATCAGCAGCGCCTTGCCCTCGCGCCAGTGGCTCCAGCAATAGGCAACCTGCTGCGGCAAATCCAGCTCAGTCGGCAGCGATAAGTCTAAGTGAACTCTGGCAAAGCCGACAATTTGAGTGCCGATGTCTTCCCGCGATCGCAGCCAGCACAAGCCCCCCGGATATTGGTCTTGCGCCAGTGCGCTATAGGCATACTGCAACGCCAATTCGGTCTTGCCGATGCCACCCATGCCCTGAATTGCCGTAATTGCCAGCAGGTTAGATTCCTGGAGGCGATCGTGCAGCTTTTGTAGGTCGGCTTCTCGCCCGACAAATTCAGTGGCTCCGGTGTAGGGCAAATTGTGGGGCGTACCTAACTCTGTCGGTGCCATTCCCGACGACTCCAGTCAATCAGACTTGGGCGCAGCACCAAAATGAAACGTCGGATTTCCCTGAACTTGAATCACAGGCTGATTCGGATCATTCACCTGCAACCCCTGCGCTTGCCCGGTGACATACTGCACATTCCGCGCCTGAATATCATTGTTCGTTACTTCCAAATGAATCTCTGCCGCCAACTTCTGCGCTTCCTGCTTCAGTGCCAGATCAGATTCCAAAACCTTGTGCAGATAGTTCGTTAACTGTTTTTGAGCTTCCGTCGAACCCGCCGCCGCCTGTTGCAACAATTGATCGGTGCTTGGTTTGCCCCGCAAGCATTTCTCCCACACTAATTTGCCCAACTGCTGCACCTTATCCGGCAACATCTCCACTGCCTTTTCGCCTAACTTAGACCCCACGCCCTCATAAAACTTATCTAAGATTGCCTTAGCGATCGGCGTAGCCAGCAGTAGCGTAATTTGGTCAATCATGGTGAAAAACGCAGATATCGACTGGTTTAAATTTACTTCAGCCGCTTCCACTTGTCGCTGATTTGTTGACCATTAGGCGATCGCAACGTCGAAAACGCTAGCTTTCCCACTTTCATCAAGAGCTGTCACGCTTTGAACTCGAAGCGTCACGCTTTGAACACGAAACGCCGCACTTCTGATTCAAATGATGCCGTTCAGAACGCGAAACATCTCACTTTTTACTCAAACAATGCAGCTCAGAACTCGGAACGTCACACTTTTTACCCGAACGATGCCGTTCAGAACGCGAAACGTTTCACTTGAAACCAAAACACTGCTGTTTCAAACCAAAACATTGCTATTTCAAACCAAAACACTGCTGTTTCAAGTGACATTGATGGAGGAGGCGATCGCAATTTTTGTTTTTGAGGGGCGATCGCTGATAGTTTTGGCTTCCCCCTTTTTGTCGAAAACTGCAACAGCCCCCATTGCGCTTACTCCAGCCGAATATATTTTGTCACCACACTTATCCATTTGCCCGTCATCGGCTCTGGCTGCAAATCGCTCCATTCATCGGCATTGGCAACCGCCTTGAGATGCAGTGTGTGAATCATCGTAATCACGCCCGTGCGCGAACCCACCACAATCAGTCGCACCGATTCACGGTCGCCTCTGGAATACTGAAACTCGCTAGGGGGCAAGCTGTTGGAGTCTGGGCGATCGGATAGAAAATCTTCAGTCATAAAATCACCTCATCCAGATAAAATAATGTCGTCATATGTGAGACATGATTATCATAGCGCAATGTATCCATAAGTGAGACATTTACTGACTGATCATCCTCTGACACGATCGGGGGCATGGGAAACGCAAGTCAATCACTTAGACAAGTTTTAGAAACCTATGGAATCAGCCAGAATAAGCTAGCTGTCACAATGGGCATTAGCCGAGCTAACGTCGGTCGCTGGTTTCATGGGCTAGATCCGAGTGCCGAAAATATTGCTGAAATTACTAAGGCTTTGAAACAAATCAACCCTGAAGCGGCGCGGGAATTTGTTCAGCTTTATTTAGGCAACCTGCTGGAAGACCCAGAGAAATTAGAGGATGAGTAGAGCGATCGCCAAGAGTAGTCATATTCTCCAGAGCGCATCTCATCCCGTAAATAACTGTTAGAGCTTGGGAATCCTTTAGACGAAGCGATCGATTAGTCCAAAGATGGATGATTTTGGTGGAAATGGACTTGTTAGACTCTACTTCGGAATAGGTTTGATCCTGTTTAGCACAGTCGGAGTTTTTGTAGGTATGGTAGCTGCTACGATTTCACCGATCGTGATTGAGCGATTGAGCCGATCTAGCTATGACTCTGATGCCCTTCAAGTTTTCCCCTGGACATTGAGTGGATGTTTTATTGGATTCTCGATAGCCCTATTACCAGCGCTTAGCTTAATTCATTGCATTGATAGTTCCCAAACCTGTATTTTTTCAATTCCATTTGAGTTAGCTGATTTAGCAGTTCGACTCATTGCAATAGTGCCTTCTTTGAGTGCAATTATTGCAGGTGCAGTGTACTGGCAAAAATACCAATAACGGTAAATATCATCATTCGGCGATTGCGATCGCCATCATTCATCGCGTGCGCTATTGTAGTTTTGACAGCCCTCTTTCTCACGGCATAGCAGCGTTGGCGGATACACCGTAGGAAGCGTAGTGCTGTTCGTTGTCACCATTCCGATCGCTTGATTTCAAAGGAGACGCAGCATGGATCAATTCACTGGCGGTTGTCTGTGCGGCAACGTCCGAATTGTAGCAACGGGACTTCCATACCGGGTTGGCCTTTGTCACTGCCTCGACTGCCGCAAGCATCATGGGGCACTTTTCCACGCTTCTGCAATCTTCCCTCAAGATGCAGTCGCGATCGAGGGCGAAACACGCGATTACAGCGGGCGGTTTTTCTGTCCTCGCTGCGGCTCGTCCGTTTTCGCACGCACCGCAGACGAAATCGAAGTGAACCTTGGCTCACTGGATGCCCCTGACCAACTCATGCCAACCTACGAAAGCTGGATCATCCGTCGCGAGTCCTGGTTGCCACCGTTTCCGCTCACAAGACGATACGATCGCGATCGTGACGCTACAGGTCGCTTTGAGGAGTAGACCGCACAACAAAATTTCTACAGGGAGAAATTTGAAGATGGCTCACTGACTTTCAAGATGAAATTGCCTTAAGATTATCGGTGAGAAAATTGGGCTGAGTCTTTCAGTGAAAATTGAGGTCGATTTAGAGCCATGCGCGTATATCTAACCCATTGCTCCAAAGAAAAGGAGCCTAATCTTCAAGGAACTGATATTGCAGTTACCCCTGATCAGCTTTACATAGATTCTGAGATTCAGAAATTTATGGAGAGATGTCAACAAAAGAATGTAAGTTGGGCTATTTTATCCGATCTCTACGGAGTCTATCTATCAAGTGAGTGTCGTATCTGGTATGAAAAGCATCCTGATACAGTTACACCCCAAGAGGAAGAGATTGTCATTCAAGATTTCAATCGCAAGTTAGATTCATATGATGAGATCTTCTTTTTTGTCAGACCGGAATCTTTCCATCCTTTCTACGAGAGGGTTTTGAAAAAAACGGTGCTTGCAGATAAAGTCAAGATTTTCGAGGATGTTGAGTGGATTGAGGAAACTTGAAGAGAAGTAAGTTGTGCTAAATACTGGTTGACTGACAGTTCGTTTCTGTAGGTTGGGTTGTTGCTTGCTTCTGCGTAGCCGTACACCGTGAAACCCAACGATAGCAAGATTTCGTTGGGTGACGCTGACGCAAACCCAAACCGACGCAAGAATAAGGGTTTTAGGAGTTTTGTCAGTCAATCAGGTGCTAGATAATAACCTAGCGAGAGCGGACTCTGAACACGAACACAACCTCTACAGATCATCAGTAAGCGATAATTTGTATTACGCCTTCTATGTTAGGTATCAGATATGACTGAGCTACTTGAACGGGCGATCGCTCGATTGAAAGCCTTTCCTTCTAGTGAGCAAGATGCGATCGCAAAAATGATCCTACAAGAAATTGAAGATGAGCGTCGCTGGAATGAGTCATTTACTCGTTCCCCAGATCTGTTGGCTAAGCTTGCAGCCGAGGCAATGGCTGAGTACCATGCAGGCAAAACGCAAGAGTTAGATCCAGAAACCTTGTGAAATCTCGTACAACCACTCAATTTTGTAAAATGTTTGCTGATCTACCAGAGCAATTGCTGAGTGTGAGAAGTAATTGGCGGCAGGTGAGCGGAGCGTTAACCTGTTTGAGCTTTCGGCAAAAATGATGTTCAATCACCCTACATCTCATTTCCATCATCGTTAGTAGTAGCCTTCAAATTCGCTTGGGCATTACGTCTAAACATATTTGGCTTGATACGGCGCAAAGCTGAAGCCGGAAAGCGCTGCTCCCATTCCGTATCAGAGAGTGTAGCGATCGCCTCCAGCTTGGGGGCAACGTTCCAGGGATAGGGCTGAAACTCAGCCACATCTGTCTCTTGAGCAAAGCGCTGATTCCAGGGGCAAACATCCTGGCAAATGTCACAGCCTGCCACCCAACCTTGCAGATTGGCAGCGATCGGCTCAGGTAAGGTTTCGGCTCGGTTCTCGATCGTATGGTAGGCAATGCAGCGATTGGCATCCACCACAAAAGGTTGGACGATCGCTTCAGTGGGGCAAGCCTCTAGGCAGCGGGTGCAGGTGCCGCAGTGAGGCAGGTGGGGACGATCTGGCTCAAGTTGCAGGTTGGTCAGCACCTCGCCCAAAAACACCCAGGAGCCATATTCTCGCGTGATCAAATTGCTGTTTTTGGCAATCCAGCCTAACCCAGCCCGCTCCGCCCAGACTTTATCTTGAATGGGAGCCGTATCTGAGCAATAGCGGGTGGCGATCGCCTCGTCCTGTGCTTCTAGCCAGGTTGCCAAAGCCTTCAGCTTTTTGTGCATGACCCGATGGTAGTCTTTGCCCCAGCCATAGCGGGCAATTTTGGCATATTGAGGCTCAGTGGGGCGATCGTCAGGCGCATAGTAGTTGAGGGCAACGCAAATGACTGACTGCACGCTAGGCAGCAAAAGGTGCAGATCTTGTCGCTTGGGGTTTGCCATCCAGGCCATGTCTGCCTGATAGCCTTGCGCTAGCCAGCGTTGCAAAGCCTCTTGCTCTCTGGCTTGTGGCTCAGCGATCGCAATGCCAACTTTATGAAACCCTAGTTCTAGCGCCTTTTGTTTGATGCGATCGCGATCTACTGGGCTGCGATCTACTGGGCTGCTATCTACTGGGCTACTGTCCATTCGGGTTTACACAGAAAACAAACGGAGATTGCACCACTACCTTGCCACGTATCCTGACGCATTGGGATTGTAATTGGCAAACATCGAGCCATTGGAGCTATAAAGCTCGATCGGCACCTGAGCAGTTTTGCCAATATCGGCCAGGTTTCGTAGCAGTTCGTTCACCTGCGTCGTCACCTCAGCCCGAGCACGGGCATCTCCTTGAGTTTGAGCGCGGGTAATTACATTTTCCACCGCCTGATCATATTGTGGTGTCACCTGAATCCGAATTGCGGTCGGCGATAGCGTGTAGGTGCAAACTTTGGACATTCCGGCCTGTGACTTCAAATTCGCTTCTAGGTTGGCTCCCAACTCTGTGCCGAGACAGGCGCGATCGAGATCAGGCTTGACACGCTGCATTGCACTCGTCCGATCCAGATTGGTTTCGGCTTGGGTAAGCGCCGCTTGATATTCGCTGACGAGGGGCTGTGCCTGACTATAGTAGGTGGTGCCTTGAGAAATTTGCTGGATATTGGTGAAAGCACTGCGCCATGCTGCAACCGCTTGAGTCCATTGGTTTTGCCGTTCCCAGTTCCTGGCCTGCTCTGCCAACTTTACGGCTTCCTGATAAGAGCCTGTAGAAGCCTGCTCTTGGTTGCGGCGGTTATCGGCCTCTGCCATTTTAGACTGGTAGAGGCTAATGAACTGGGCAGCTTCAGCATGAGCCATTGTGCCTTGAGGCACCTGTTGCAACAAATTAATGGCCGCTTCCCAGGTCAGATAAACCTGTTGCCAGCTTTCGGGGGTTGTGGCGAGATTTGCTCGGTTTTCTGCCACCTCGGCAGTTTTGCGTGCGGTCGTCACTTTGTCTTGGGCACCTTGCTCAACCAAGACACGGCGATCGGTTGTGTCGAGATTAACTTTATACTCCGCCAGCTTTTTTTGCGCTAAAGACAAAACAGGGCTGTCAGGAGGCACTTTCTCCAGCAGGGCGATCGCCTCTCGCCAGTCCCACTGGATTTGTCGCCACTTCGGTAGCGGATGAGGTGGATTTTGGCTCTTTTGAGCAGCTGCATTTCCTTGCTTTAAGGCTTTGACAACTTGCCCAAGCATCTTTGATTTGTTTTCGTAGGTTGCCTGGAGGGCTTGTGCCGCCTGATGCTGGCCTGACCAAGAGGGAATGGTTCCGAGAAGATAGTTAGCTTCGGTAAGTTGGTCGTAGGCTTCAACAACGGCTAGGGCAGAATCGGTAGTGGCGATCGTCTGGGTGGCCTGCTGGTCGAGCTGTTGTGCTTTTTGTATGGGTTCACACACTGACCCCAGCACGCAAGGACGGCTAAGTACATAAGCGCCTGTAACCAGGCCAAACAATCCGACAGCGCCCCCTAACATCAGCGTTGACAGGGTGAAGCCTGTTCTAGATCGGGGAGGCTGGGAATCTCCAGGGACTGCGTTAGATGTGGCCGGACTTGAGGCTTGCGCTCCAGGCAATTCACCTTCTAAAGGCTTGAGGGTCGGAGTTGAGATTTCAGACTGAGGCTCCACCTTTTCGGGTGTCGGAGTAGCTAGAGCAGAAATATTGGGGGCGATCGCTTCAGACGGAACGGGTTCGGGTTCTGCAATTTCAGACGGCTGGATAAGCGCCATACTGTCGTCGCGATCGACTTGAATACCCTCTACATCTGACAATTCTGAGAGACTCTGAAGATCGGATACCTCCTCCGAAGGGGAAGGGTAGTCAGTAACTTCATCGTGAGGCTCAAGAACGCTGGCAGTTTCAGCTGCACCGATTTCAGCGATAAGGATTTCAGGTTCAGAAATCTGAGCTTTAGGCTCTCCTGTTTCAAGCTCAGAGATTTCTATTGCAGGTTCAGCACTTTCATAAATCTCAGGCTCAACCTCATAAATTTCAGGCTCAAAAACTTCAGGAGCGATCGCTTCAGGTTCTTCAATCTCAGGTTCAACCTCAGAGGCTTCTGGCTCAAAAATTTCTGGAGCGATCGCTTCAGGTTCTTCAATTTCAGGGACTTCTGGCTCAGAAATCTCAGGAACTTCTGGCTCAAAAACTTGTGGGGCGATCGCTTCTGGTTTAGAAATTTCAGGGACTTCTGGCTCAAAAACTTGTGGAGCGATCGCTTCTGGCTCAGAAATCTCAGGTTCAAAATTAGAGACTTCTGGCTCAAAAACTTGTGGAGCGATCGCTTCTGGCTCAGAAATTTCAGGGACTTCTGGCTCAAAAACTTGTGGGGCGATCGCTTCTAGTTCTTCAATTTCAGGGACTTCTGGCTCAGAAATTTCAGGAGCGATCGCTTCTGGCTCAGAGATCTCAGGAACTTCTGGCTCAGAAATTTCAGGAGCGATCGCTTTTGGCTCAGAACTCTCAGGTTCAGAAATCTCTGGCTCAATCTCAGGGACTTCTGGCTCAAAAACTTGTGGAGCGATCGCTTCCGGCTCCGAAATCTCAAGTTCAAAATTAGAGACTTCTGGCTCAAAAATTTCTGGAGCGATCGCTTCCGGCTCAGAAATTTCAGGCTCAGGGACTTCTGGCTCAACCTCAGAAATTTCAGGCTCAGAAATTTCTGGGGCGATCGCTTCTGGCTCAGAGATCTCAAGAACTTCTGGCTCAAAAACTTGTGGAGCAATCGCTTCAGGTTCTTCAATTTCAGGGACTTCTGGCTCAAAAACTTGTGGAGCGATCGATTCCGGCTCCGAAATCTCAGGTTCAACCTCAGAGGCTTCTAGTTCTTCAATTTCAGGGACTTCTGTCTCAGAACTCTCAGGAGCGATCGCTCCTGGCTCAGAACTCTCAGGTGCAGGCTCAAAAATTTCAGGAGCAGCTACCTCAGGAGCAACCTGTTCAGGGATAATAATCGTTTCTTCTAGAGCGATCGGATCATAAATTTCAGCTTTGAGCACTTCAGCCCACCCTTCAGGCAATGTCTCTAGCTGCGGCAGCTCATCCTCAGCGATCGTAGTTTCTTCTGTCACAAGAGCTTCAGAAATAGGAGCTTCTGGCTCAAAGGCGACAGCTTCCTCAGGGTCAGGAGTGACATCGCTGAAATCAGCTTCGGCAACTGGCTCAGGTTGGGTGGCAATCTCTCCAGAAATATCCTCTTCAGAAATGCCTTCTCCAGAAATGCCCTCAGCGATCGGCTCTGCTTCTAGAGGTTCGACGCTTGCCGCAGCTTGCTCCTCGACGAACTCTGGTGCTTCAGTGACTTCAGGCTCAGCGACTGGCGCGGCAGCAATGGGATGCGGCGACAAGATGACTGGCACAGGCGGCGGTAGAGCCGCTGGACGCACAGAGGGTCTGACGACGGAGGGTTCGACGGGTTTCGCCACAGGTGCCGACGGCTCTAGCGTAAACGCCTGAGATTGGTAAGGCTCCTGATAGCCTACGATTCGCAGGTAAGCCCTCACAGGCAAAAATTGGGTCTGGCCTGTTGCGTACTGAACCAGACCTGAACGAAATAGGTCAGGGGCAACTTCGGTCAGCAATCGCTTAATTTCTGCAAAAGTCTGCTCTGGATCTGGCTCGATGTGCAGCAGATGCTCTACTAAGATCAGCACAATTTCTTGCCTAATCCCACACCGAACCTGAAGCTGTAGTAAAGGCGAGCGTTTCAGCAGCGCCTCTTGAAGACGCTGCCCTAAGGCTTCTAACTCACCCTGAAACTTTGCAGTATTCATTGAACCCAATTGCTGATTCTCATCCGACAAGCG
The DNA here is from genome assembly GCA_016208305.1 of Oscillatoriophycideae cyanobacterium NC_groundwater_1537_Pr4_S-0.65um_50_18. Taxonomy (GTDB): domain Bacteria; phylum Cyanobacteriota; class Cyanobacteriia; order Elainellales; family Elainellaceae; genus Drouetiella. The sequence continues at coordinate 46,393 of JACQYI010000022.1, forward strand.
TTTCCTAAACATACGGTTGGGATAGGGCTATATCCGGTAAGTGCATCATCCGGCCTTGCTCAATTGGGGAATAAATTTTTGTGAGAGAGACACCCTCTCGCGAAATTCATTCTTAACCTCAGCAGCATCCATAATCCAATGAGTTAGATCACGCATGAACCAATCTTATCCAGTATGGCTTGACTAGGGGGCGGTCGTCATACAGCAAGGGCGATCGCTTACAGCTCTTAACCCTATTCCCTGTCTATGTCAAGACTTGCGATCGCCTTCTCAGCCGCTACAATGGGGATCAAGTTCTACTGCGGCGTTGGTGACTGCCAATAATGTTTTATGATCTTGCTTTGTCTATAAGGGAACCCAATTGACTCCAGTGGCAGTATACCGAGCTTGTACTCGGAAACTTTAAACTGGGGCAGAGGTGCCCACCTGGATTCGTCCAGGTCAAAAACTGAGGTAAGACGGCGCTGCGGGGAACCCCTAGAACAAGCTTTTTTCCCTTGTCTGGTGACAGGGGAATTTTTGTGCATCGAGATAGATCCAGAGGCTACGAGAAATCGATCGCTGCTTGATAAGTCTCGATCGCGTGATTGAGAGCCATGTTTCCCTGCTGCTTTAGATAGGTGTGGGCTTGCCCCACAGGCTGGTAGACCAAATCAGATGGCAAAGCCGGAATGCAATCTGCCAGATTGACAAAGCGATAGGTGTAAGGCAGCAAAGCATCATAGAACTTGGCAAAGGTGCGATCGCCAAATTGAGGCACCCCAAAGCTGTAGATATGAATTTTGTCTCGCAACTGAGGAGCGCTCAGGGCAATTTCGGCTGCTGCGACATGGGCGAGTGCGCCACCCAAGCTATAGCCCGTCACATAGCAGGGCAGCTCTAGATCAAATTGCTGAACGGCCGTCTGAATTTGGGGTTGCAACTGAGTATGGAGCTGTTTGACCCAGCTATGAATCTGGCCTTGATCAGGCTGAAGCGGATCAAAAGCCTCAAGAGGAGCTGTAGCATATTGCAGCCATTCAGCATCCGATTGAGTCGCTTGTAGTGCCATGATATTGTGCTGTGGCGATCGCAAGGCCAAACCAAAATTTTGCCGTTTTCCAGAGATGGCCGCTCGGTCTGCCACCCGAACCGCTACACCATGAAATTGAGGCTGATAAAGAGAAGCTTGTGCCTGGAATGAGGCAATTTGCCAGTGGCGATCGAAGATTTCATGAGCTTGTGAATTCGCCGCTGCATTTGACCAGATCTGAGATGGAGTCGGGGTTAAGGCGCAGCAGTAAAGCAGCAGCTTAGCAAGTTCTGGATCGGGTAAGTTTTTTAGGCTCAGAGCCGCCAAATCTGAGGGAGAAGCCTGATGCACCTGAGCGCTTTGCGATGGCTCATCGGTTGCGGTTTCTGCCCCACCTGGTTTTACCCAGCTCAATTGCGTTGCGGTTGCGGCTCCTGCGGCTAGGGTCGCTCTGAAGAGATGCCGACGGTTTAACTTCATGGGGCTATATTCAATCGATCTCTCTGGCGATCCTAACGAGATCAACTGTCTTCAGCCAGTGAGTAGAATACATTTATCATGAAGATTTTGTGAGAATTTACGGTATCTTCCAGAATTCTCAAGATTTAGGATTTGAAGGGATTATCTGCGACAGCTTTCGCGATCGCATTTTCTTCTTTTGGCTTAAATTGATCATCCAATTCTAGAGTCAAAACCTTGTTCTTTAATATTCTCCTAAGGTTTCACGGTACAAAATCATATTATTCCAAAACCCATTGCGCTTAGAGGTGTTCTACGGTGTAATTTTCTACCCATCTGTTCTCTTTTTTTCTGCCTGTGCCGAAACCTTATTCTATTGACTTATCATAGAGCGTATCTCAATAAAAAGTTCTATATAGTCTCTTTGGCAGTCTCAAAATTTTACTAAAATATCCTTTTTTAGTTCTCAAGTCTTGCTGATATCGAATCATTCAAGATGACTCTGCATTAAAAATATTTCGGATTTCAAAATTTTTTGCTGCTATCTGAATCAAATCGAAGCCTCATTCGAGATTTTTACACCTGCCTTTTATACTTCTTTTTTCGCACCGAACGCTTCAGTCATGCTTAGATCAAAGTAAGAGATTAGATACAGTGGAGATCATCATGCCGGACACAGCCTACATTTTTTTGGCGGGAGCCAGCCGAGGCGTAGGGCGAGAAATTGCGCATTGCCTGATGGCTCAGTCGCTAAAGGTCAAGGCACTCGTGCGATCGACCACGGCTCAAGCTGAGCTAGAAGCCTTGGGATTGACCGTAGCTCTAGGTGACGCGCTAGATACAGAAGCTGTAGAGCGAGCCATGCTGGCCGATCCGATTTCTGCCGTTATCAGCACAATCGGCGGCTTGAGAGCCGATGGGCAGCGGGTCGATTTTTTAGGCAACAAAGCCTTAATTGATGCCGCCGTCAAAGCAAAGGCGCAAAAATTTGTACTCGTCTCATCCATTGGCAGTGGCAACACGGCAGGCGCACTCTCGCCTCAGGTGCTAGAGGTCTTGCATGATGCGTTGGTGGCTAAAGAGCAAGCCGAACAGCACTTGATCGCCAGCGGCTTAACCTATACGATTGTGCGTCCGGGCGGGCTAAAGTCTGAACCTGCAACCGGAAATGCCGTGCTGACCCCTGACCCCACGATCGCTGGCTCGATCAACCGGGCAGATGTGGCTACGCTGGTCTGTCAATGTCTCTTGTCTGACAAGGCCAACAATCAAACGCTGTCAGCTGTCGATCGCCAGAAGGTCTATGTCCAAAAAGAATTCGAGATTTTAGACTTGAGCTAGGCTTTTAGGCTTTGCATTCTAGAAAAAATATACCTCTTGTGTAAATTGTGGCGCAGCTCCGTTGCGCCACAATTCATGCCTTCAAAAAATCATTCATGCTAGAGATTTAGTCTAAAATCTAGCCGTAGAAATCGATCAAGTTGTGGAAGTCAATCAGGGTATTTCATTTATCCCAGATCTTGAGTCGGGGCACGAGGTTGATCCAAAAGTGCAAGGCCAAAAAATGCAAGCTTTACGCCAAGCTCTGCTGAATTGGTACGGGCTTTCGGGTCGGACATTGCCCTGGCGACAGACGCAAGATCCTTACGCGATTTGGGTGTCTGAAATTATGCTTCAGCAAACCCAAGTCAAGACAGTGATTCCTTATTACGATCGCTGGCTACAAGCCTTTCCCACGATCGCAGCCCTTGCCGATGCCGACCAACAGCAGGTGCTAAAGCTATGGCAAGGACTGGGCTACTATGCTCGCGCCCGCAATCTCCATCGAGCTGCTCAGGTGATTGTAGAAGAATTTAACGGGGAGTTCCCTGCCGACCTGTCTAGCGCTCTGTCTCTACCCGGCATCGGACGCACCACGGCAGGTGGCATCTTGAGTGCGGCATTCCATCAGCCCTTGCCCATTTTGGATGGCAATGTCAAGCGGGTTTTGGCTCGGCTGACGGCGCTGGCGGTGCCCCCCAACAAGGCGCTAAACTCGCTCTGGCAGATCTCAACCGATCTACTAGATACTCAAAATCCTCGCGACTTTAATCAGGCGCTAATGGATCTAGGGGCAACCGTTTGTACGCCCAAAAATCCGAGTTGCTTACTCTGCCCCTGGCAGCCTTACTGTCGTGCTTTTCAGCTTAATCAACAAACCCAAATTCCTATGACTGAAACCCGATCGCCCCTGCCCCACAAGCAAATTGGCGTTGCCGTAATTTGGAATGAGCAAGGAAATATCTTGATCGATCGCCGTCCTCAATCAGGCTTGTTGGGTGGCTTATGGGAGTTTCCAGGCGGCAAAATTGAGCCAGGTGAAACGGTGGAAGATTGCATCAAGCGAGAAATTCGAGAGGAGCTAGGCATTGAAGTTACGGTGGGCGATCGTCTAATGACAATAGACCATGCCTACACCCATTTTCGGGTAACGCTCAACGTCCATCACTGTCGCCACCTCAGCGGCGAACCCCAGCCTATCGAATGTGATGAAGTGCGCTGGGTAACGTTGGCAGAACTGGAGCAATTTCCTTTTCCCGCCGCTAATGTGCAAATTATTCAGGCGCTACAAAACGGCAGCAGTTTGCCAGTGGTTTAGTTAGACCCTGGCTTGAATTTTTTAAATGGAAGAAATTAACATAGCTGTATTCACAGCGGGTTGAACCTGGGTACGGTTATAGGATCTAATTGAGAGCAATAAGGTTTCTCATGCACATTAAAATAGATGACCTCAGAGGTTCCGAGATCTATGAGCTGTTGCAGGAACATCTCCGGAATATGGCGCTCTACTCGCCACCTGAAAGCATACATGCTCTGGATATTGAGGCATTACGGCAACCGGAAATTACCTTTTGGACAGCCTGGGAAAAGGATGAGCTACTGGGCTGTGGCGCACTCAAGCAACTAGACTCTCAGCATGGCGAAATTAAATCTATGCGTACCGCTTCGCCCCATCTCAGAAAAGGCGTTGCAGCCTATCTTCTCAATCACATCCTTCAAGAAGCAAAGCGTCGCTCTTACAAAAGATTAAGTCTAGAAACGGGATCAGGCATAGCCTTCAAACCCGCTCATCAGCTTTACACCAAGTTTGGCTTTACATATTGTGAGCCGTTCGCAGATTATGTTGAAGATCCCTATAGCGCGTTTATGGCCAGAGAGATTTGACCTTTTGAATTGCCTATAGAAAAAGCGATCGCATCAGCAAATCTCAAGGTTTTGAATAAGGAAGAGAATGCTCGGAACCCACAATTTATCCACCTTTTTACTGTCTAGCTCCTTACTCTGGATCACGCCTGGCACAGATACTTTGTATATCCTGGCTCGGAGTGTTTCTCAAGGCCGTCGGGCTGGCCTGATCTCGGCACTGGGGATCAGTAGTGGAATTTTAGTTCATACAGTTTTTGCTGCCTTTGGGCTGTCTGCCCTGTTAGCAACTTCTGCCTGGGCGTTTACAGCCATCAAAGTATCTGGAGCCACCTACCTGATCTATTTGGGTCTTCAAGCTTGGTTAAGCCCATCTCACCCTCTGTCTATCCCAGAAGTTGGCTCTATGAGTAGCTGGCAGATTTATCGTCAAGGCATAGTGACTAATGTTCTCAACCCTAAGGTTGCAATCTTCTTTCTCGCCTTCTTACCCCAGTTTGTCGATCCCACAGCAGGTTTGGGTGCCTTACCTTTTCTCCTGCTGGGCATTCTGTTTGTGACAGGTGGAACAGCCTGGTGCTTGGTGCTGGCTGGATTTGCAGCCACAGCAACCGCCACAGTTCGCGGCAATCAAAAAATTTCAGGCTGGTTGACACGCCTAACAGGAACTGCATACATTGGCATGGGCTTAAACCTGCTCAGAAGCAAGTCTCAGCCCATGTAAGTCTTAGCCCATGTGAGTCTTGACCCATGCCATGAGATTTCCGGGAAGAGGCTCCTAATGCAAAGCCTTAGCTCTACCCACTCACTCACTCACCCACTCAACCACCCACTTACCCAATCACCCAATAGCCCCGATCGCGCCAATATTGCTCTTTAAGAGCATTAGCTAGGTCTTCAGATGAAATGAGCGATCGCTCCACCAAAAGCTCGCCGATGCGTTTGGAGCTGTGGGGTTGATGCTCAAGAATGGGCTGCAACTGGTCTTGAGAAATGAGCTTGTGCTGAGACAACACCTCGCCCAATTTTAGGTGTTTTAACATGACTCTACTCCGGTAGATCGCTTATTCCAGCTTAAGCCAATCCTCAAAGAAGCGCTTCACCCTCCTGGGCTAGTTCGATTGACCTATGCTTACTGACCTATTCCTTAGCAAATCGCAGAAGTCTGCTCACTTTCTCAACAGCTAATTTTCAGAGACATTTCACGCCTTTGAAAAGCAACGCCAAGCTTTTATTCTTCTGAGCAGGACTATTTGCGGGCAGGTTTTTGTGCTTGGCTAGAGAAATGAATGCGATCGCTCAACTGTCTGAGATTGCGTGCTAAATCAGGATCGGTATTTTTGAGCTGAGCGATTTTCTCACAGCTATATAACACCGTGGTGTGATCCTTGCCGCCAAAGACTTCGCCCACCTTGGGCAAGCTGAGGTTGGTATGCTGCCGCATCAAAAACATGCCAATCTGGCGGGCAACGCTGATTTCGCGACGGCGAGAGCTGCCCTTCAGATCTTCGATCGGAATTTCAAACATCTCTGAGACGGCTGTGATGATCTCTTCGGGCGAAGCCTCCACGCGATCGTTGGGCGGATTCAGCACCGGGGCAATGTTTTCTACCGTCATCGGCAGACCCGAAATCGAGGTATAGGCAACAGCTCTAATCAGCGCTCCCTCTAGCTCTCGAATGTTGGACGTATAGGTAGAGGCAATATACTCAATCACATTGCGCGGCAGGCGAATATTGTCATATTCCGCCTTCTTTTGCAGAATAGCCATGCGGGTTTCTAGGTCAGGAGCCTGAATATCGGCAATTAGCCCCATCGAGAACCGAGAGCAGAGGCGCTCCTGCAAGCGTGGAATTTGACTAGGGGGGCGATCGGACGCAATCACCACCTGTTTGCCCGCTTCATGGAGGGTATTGAACGTATGGAAAAACTCTTCCTGCGTGTACTCTTTGCCCTCAATGAACTGAATATCATCGACCAGCAGGACATCCACCGCCCGGTAATGCTCCCGGAAGCTCTGCATACTGTCTTTGCGGATGGCGGCAATCAGGTCGTTGGTAAATTTCTCAGTCGAGACATAAAAGATTTTTGCATCCGGATTGATCTCTAGTCGGTAATGCCCGATCGATTGCATTAGGTGGGTTTTTCCCAAACCTACGCCACCGCAGAGAAATAGGGGGTTAAACTCCCGACCGGGCGATTCTGCCACCGCTAGAGAGGCCGCATGCGCCATCCGGTTGTTGGAGCCGACGACAAAGCGGGAAAACACAGACTTCGGGTTCAGATCAGAATGGCGAACGCGCTGGGTGGTTTCTGCGGGCCGAGTTTCCATAGGCAAAGGCATGAGCGCATCAGAGGCTTCCAATGGCGAACTGTCGGCTGTGCTTCCGGGCTTGACGGCAATGTGAATTTCGACAGGGTAGCCCAAGATTTCTTGCACCACATCCGCGATCGCTTTCACATAGTATTTTTGCAGCCAGTTACGGGCAAACGGGTTGGGCGTGCAGATCATTAAGCAGGTCTGGTCGAGCCGCTCAGCCGTGGCAGGTTTAATCCAGGTTTCAAAAGTCGGGCGGCTAAGCTGGAGCTGTAGCCGCTCCAATACCTGATTCCAAAACCCCTCTAAACTCGTTTCCACCGCTTACCTCGATCTTGAATGCCGTGAGTATAGACGAAACTTCGCCCCGTCCACACAAAAAATTTCGGTAATATTCTGAGCTATTTTTCGACTGACCGTTTTTGGGTTGGGCTATTTTTGACAGGCAGCCTGTGCCCGTTGCCGAAAAAACTAGCCCCAGCTCAATCCACCCGCTCTAGCTGCCACAAAATCTGATTGCCTTCTCGACGGACACGCGACACAATCCAATTTCGCCACACCCAGTTGTCGCCTCGGCTGGTGACGGCGCTAGCGTTTACATCCATCAAATCGGCCAGCTCAGAGCTGGTGATCAAATAGCCTTTGGCTGCGATCTCGTCTGCCATATGCAGAGTTTCGACCATGTTCCGCAGCTGAAAAACTCTTACCTCACGCGGCAAGTCTGAATCTAAAGTCTCGGAATTAGGCAGACTGGAAGGATTAACCATAGCCGATTCGGGTTCAGCGTCGGGAGCGACTATTTCTTGAGGAAATTCAATTGTTTGAGTGGATTGTATCTCTTTCGATACAGAGATGTTAGTGGTAGTGGACGCAATTTCAACAGTTTGTTGCAATTTGGGCGCTCTGCCCAGGGAAAAGGCGCGAGCAATCTCATCGCAGCGATCGTTGCCCACATCGCCTGAGTGCCCTTTGACATAGCGCCAATCGAGCTTGACTTGGCGGCTGGCCTGCTGGTTGAGCTGATCTAACACTTCCCATAGCTCTTGATTCAGCACAGGCTTCCCTGTAGAAGTTTTCCAGCCTTTCTGCTTCCAGCCTTTGATCCATTTGGTAATGCCGTTCTTGACATATTCGCTGTCGGTGTAGAGACCAAGCGGTTCAGATTGTTCGGTCTTGACGAGATAGTCGAGAGCTGCGATCGCCGCCTGAATTTCCATGCGGTTGTTGGTGGTTTGGCGATCGGCTCCCCCCATTTCATACACTGAACCATCGGCAAAATATACGACTGTGCCCCATCCGCCAGGCCCCGGATTGCCTGAGCAGGCTCCGTCGGTGTAAATGCTTTTGATCAATTTGCCCATAAAAACAGTAGTATAGCCGTACTTAATCCCGCTCTAGCATACGCCAGGCAGCCCCGATCGTACAGCATCTTTTAAAAAGTAGCGGTGCTCAAACCTCCTGGCTCAAACCTCCTGGCTTAAACCTCTTGCAGGATTTCCCAGCATTCTTGGGCGATCGCCCAATCTTCCTGGGTGTGAATCACCAGCACTTCTACCGTCGAATCTTCCGTAGAAATCACCTGATTGCGTGGGCGACTGCTATTTTTCTCAAGATCTAGCTTTAACCCCATGTAGGCAAAATTCTCGCAGGCTCTGGCTCGAATGTCGGCGGCGTTCTCGCCTACCCCTGCCGTAAACACCAGCGCATCTATGCCGTTAAGAATGGCAACTATGCTGCCCATCAGGGCATGCAGCCGATGGATGTAGATCTCCAATGCCAGTTTGGCGCGCGGGTTGCCCTGTTCTGCGGCTTGAGTCACTAACCGCATGTCGTTCGAGACGCCAGAAACCCCCAGCAGCCCCGAAGCCTGATTCAATTCCTGATCGAGCTGCTCAGCGGTGTAGCCTTCTTCTCGCAGCATATAGAGCAAAATGCTGGGATCGATAGAGCCAGAGCGGCTGCCCATCATCAGTCCATCAAGAGGCGTAAAGCCCATTGTGGTGTGAACGCTACGACCACCTTGAATTGCAGCTAGCGAGCAGCCATTGCCCAAATGACAAGTGACAATTTTTAAGTCCTTCAGATCTTTGCCCAAAATCTGCGCCGTTTTTTGAGCACAGTAGCGGTGGCTCGTGCCGTGGAAGCCATACCGCCGGATGCCCCGCTCTGACCAGGCATAGGGAATGGGATATATAGCAGCAGAGTCGGGGATGCGGGCATGAAAGGCCGTATCGAAAACTGCCACCTGGGGCACATCACCCAAAATGGCCTCAATTGCTTGGATGCCCTCCAGGTTAACCGGATTGTGGGCAGGAGCCAGGTCAGACAGCCGATCGATCGCCGCTTTTACCTCCGCCGTGACCCTGACGCTGTCATGGTAGTCTTGCCCGCCATGCACCACCCGATGCCCCACCACCTGAATGGCAGATGGATCAGCAATGACCTGCGTTGCACCACTCCACAGCATGTTCAGTATCTGCTCCATAACGGGCGATCGCGATTCATAAGCAATGGACTGCTTCAGCTCTTGCCCGTTTGCCTTTACCTTCACTTCGGCCACGGTCGGTGCCCAGTCAATCTGCGCTTCCCAGAGAGGGTCAGGCGGCTGTTGCGGGAGGCGATCGTCTGGGACATCATAAAGGCAGCTTTTTTGACTGCTCGACCCAGCATTCAGCACCAAAATTTTCATGGCTGTTCAATTTAGCGAAAGGGGTAGCGTTTTTCAGTGTGCCGGAAACGGCTGAGATATGAAAGTTCGTAACACTGCAAATGGCAAATCTGAACTTTAGACCGGAGCAAGCGCTACTACAAAAGCGGCTAAGGTTGCCCAAACCTGCTCTACCAGATCAGGATGATCGGCATCAAACCAGACGATCGTGGGATCGGCTCTAAACCAAGTGCGCTGCTGCTTGGCAAACTGGCGCGTATGCAGGGCGATCAAAGCTTCTGCCTCTGAGCGTGAAATTGCTCCGGCTAGATATTGCTTGATCTCTTGATAGCCCAAAGTATTCAGCAGCGGCAGCTCTGCCCCATATTTTTCACACAGCGCCTCAACTTCTTCCACAAAGCCGATCGCCATCATTTGCGCCGTTCGCTGTTGAATGCGCTGCCCCAACGCCTCGACATCGACACAATCTAGCCCAATTTGCAGAATTGGATAGGCGGGAGGCGTTTCTCCTTGCTGGGCTGAGATCGGTTGACCTGTTACATAAAACACTTCTAAAGCACGCAGCGTGCGAACGGAATCGTTGGGGTGAATTTTTTTTGCCGACACTGGATCAATTTGTGCCAGGAAGGCATAACATTGAGCCTGACCCAAAGTCTGGAGCTGCGATCGCAGGTCTGGCTGGGGTGCAACTCTGGGAATTCGTAACCCTCGGACGATCGATCGGATGTAGAGTCCGGTGCCGCCGACCAGGAGGGGTGTGGAATGGGGAGAAGACGGGGTGTGAAATGCTGTAATTAGCGCCTGAGCCTGCTGCTGATAGTGGGCGAGGGTGAGGGTTTCGGTGGGGTCACAGAGATCCAGAAGGTAATGGGGAATGCGCTGCTGATCGGCGATCGAGGGTTTGGCTGTACCAATGTCAAACTCGCGGTAGACCTGTCGAGAGTCGGCGCTCAAAATAGCTCCACTGAGGCGTTCTGCCAGCGCCAAAGCTAGACTCGACTTTCCGGTTGCAGTCGCCCCACAAATCACAATGAGCATGGGGCGAGGCGCAAGTAGTATATTTGTATTAATAGAATTCACGGGTGCATCTAACATTTAAATTCATAGGTTTCTCAGCTGTGCAGACTGTTAAGCGCCACAGGCGCGAGAACATCTCCATATATCAAGTCTTGTTAACATAAGCCTTGATCCATCCCCTTACAGAACCTCGCCTCAGACCGCCTTAGAAGCGCCCCAAACAGTTTTCTGCTATAATTTTGATATATTTTGATGTTTTGAAGTTTACAGACGGCTTCAAACCACATATAGGAGCGCTTTAACTCATGACAAACTACGGTGCCGACCAGATTCAGGTTTTAGAAGGTCTGGAGCCTGTCCGGAAGCGACCCGGCATGTACATTGGTACAACTGGTCCCCGTGGCTTACATCACCTAGTGTATGAGGTGGTGGACAACTCTGTTGACGAAGCCTTAGCGGGCTACTGCAAAAATATTCAGGTCAAGCTAGATGCCGATGGCTCTGTCACCGTCACAGACGACGGGCGTGGCATTCCGACTGACATTCATCCCCGTACCGGAAAGTCTGCTCTAGAAACCGTCATGACGGTGCTGCATGCGGGCGGCAAGTTTGGCGGCGGCGGCTATAAAGTGTCTGGCGGACTGCATGGCGTCGGGATTTCCGTTGTCAATGCCCTATCTGAGTGGGTAGAGGTTACAGTCTGGAGAGAAAACAAGGTGCATGTCCAGCGCTTTGAGCGGGGTGTGCCGATTGGCGACTTGCAGGTTAAGCCTGCTAGCGGCAACCGCACGGGCACCTCTGTCACCTTTAAGCCCGACATTCAAATTTTTAGCATTGGCATTGAGTTTGACTACAATACGCTGTCGGGTCGTCTGCGCGAGCTGGCCTACCTGAATGCAGGTGTAGAAATCACTTTTACGGACAATCGGCTAGAGCTGCTGAAGGTGAGTGAGCCTAGGGTGGAAACCTACCACTATGCAGGCGGCATCAAGGAATATATTACCTACATCAATAGCGATAAGCAGCCGCTGCATGAAGAAGTGGTTTATGTGCAGGGCGAACGCAATAACGTGCAGGTGGAAGTGGCGCTGCAATGGTGCGTCGATGCTTACACAGACAACGTGCTGGGGTTCGCCAACAACATTCGCACGATCGATGGCGGCACCCACTTAGAAGGTCTAAAAGCGGTGTTGACCCGGACGATGAATGCGATCGCCCGCAAGCGCAACAAGCTCAAAGAAGGTGACTCTAATCTGGCGGGTGAAAATATCCGCGAAGGGCTAACGGGCGTCATCTCGGTCAAGGTGCCTGACCCTGAGTTTGAAGGACAAACCAAGACAAAACTCGGCAACACCGAAGTCCGGGGCATTGTCGATTCTTTAGTCGGTGAAACCCTAACGGAATATCTAGAGTTCCGTCCTAGCGTTGCCGACGCCATTTTAGAGAAGGCTATTCAGGCGTTTAATGCAGCAGAGGCTGCCCGCCGCGCGCGGGAGCTGGTTCGCCGCAAGTCAGTGCTGGAGTCTTCGACCCTGCCGGGTAAGCTGGCAGACTGTAGCTCTCGTGACCCGTCAGAGTCAGAGATCTTTATCGTCGAAGGCGATTCGGCGGGTGGCAGTGCAAAGCAGGGGCGCGATCGCCGCTTCCAGGCTATCTTGCCGTTACGAGGCAAGATTCTCAACATTGAGAAAACGGATGACGCCAAGATCTACAAAAACACTGAAATTCAGGCGCTGATTACGGCGTTAGGGCTAGGCATCAAGGGCGAAGAGTTTGATCCATCTCAGTTGCGCTATCACCGCATTTGTCTGATGACCGACGCCGATGTGGATGGGGCGCATATCCGGACGCTCTTGCTCACTTTCTTTTACCGCTATCAGCGATCGCTCGTCGATCAGGGCTATATCTATATTGCCTGTCCTCCCCTTTACAAAATTGAGCGGGGGCGAAACCACTATTACTGCTATAGCGATCGCGAGCGTGACCAAATCACCTCAGGTTTTCCAGAGAATGCCAAATACGACATTCAGCGGTTTAAGGGTCTGGGTGAAATGATGCCGCAGCAGCTTTGGGATACCACCATGAATCCTGAGAGCCGGACGCTAAAGCGCATCGAAATTGAAGATGCGGCTGAGGCCGATCGGATCTTTACGGTACTGATGGGCGATCGCGTGGCTCCTCGCCGTGAGTTTATCGAAACCTACGGTTCGAGGCTTAACCTGGCAGATCTAGACATTTAGGAATGAGGCACTGATTTCAGCCTGGAATGAAGTGCGAATGAAGGGAGATCAGCGATGCTGCCGACGAAAGCCAAACTGTGGACAGTAGACGACTATCACCGCATGGTTGAAACCGGAGTTTTGACGGGGAGCGATCGCGTTGAGCTATTAGAAGGGCAAGTTATCGAAATGAATCCGCAGCTGCCACCCCATGCGGCAACGACTCAACGCGCCTTTCGCTACCTCGATCGACTGCTGGAAACCGTTGCTTATGTGCGGATGCAGTTGCCTGTGACGCTGAAACCTAAATCAGAACCCGAACCCGATATTGCGGTGGTTCGCATTGATGCCAATGAGTATGGCGATCGCCATCCCACGCCGGACGACATCTTTCTGATTATCGAGGTAGCGGATTCTACATTGCTGGGCGATCGTCAGCAAAAAAGCTTAGTCTATGCCAAAGCCGGAATTGCGGATTACTGGATTTTGGATGTGAATGCGAAACAGGTTTATGTGTTTCGGGAACCGACTTTAGAGGGCTATCAGCAAGAAGCGATCGTTGCTGCAAACACGCTGTTTGCTTTAGCTGCATTTCCTGACATCACGATTCCGCTCAATCAACTCTTTCTCCAAAATGTTCTCTAATCAAGCGATCGCTTTTCTAAACTCGATGCTCAATTTCCTTCACGGGCTAATTTCAGCACAGCCGCGTGAGTAGACTGAGCAATCCGGAAGTTGAGTGCATGAAGTTGGTCAAGAATAGGAGCGATCGATTCTATAAGCCCTATCTGTTTTGCCTTTAAAAGCACACCTAATGTACCTGCCACTGTGAGGTTGAGTTGACGAGCATATTTTCTAGCGAGGGCATCGTCCAGAATAACCAAAGCATTGGGCATCGTAAGGGCTAAACTCAATACTTCGCGTTCACCTCTGCCAAGATTAGGAAGATCGGGCACCAGCATTGATTCAGCGACCTGATGCAAAGTAATCCAAGAAAGAGAATCTGAATCCGGAAGAGAAACACCTTGCGATCGACCTTGAGCCAGTTCATCTGCAACGGCTTGGGGCATGATGATTTGCCCATATAAGGCTGGCAGCAGATTGAGAAGATTGGTTTGGTAAAGGTATTGAATGGGAGAGGTGTCAGTAATGACTTCAGGCATTGGCAAGATCCTCTGCCAGTTCTGCCTCCGTCAGGTGAAAGGTATCAACACCATAGTCAGCCAACCTGGACAAGAAGATGGTGCGTGGGATGCCTGCCAGGTTTGCAGCCGCACCGGAAGATAACCGACCGAGTTCATAGAGTTTGACAGCCGCAATCAGGAGCATCTCGCGACTAAGGTTTTCGGGAGCAACTTGAAGGGCTTCAACAGTTTCTTCTGAAATCGATAGAGTGATCGTATACATGGATGGTGCCCTTACAAACTCCCTTTGCACCCTAGCATAGCGCTGTGGCTGCCTGGAGAATTCATATCGTTCGTCCAAGTTTGAACCGCAAGAGCAGTGGTGTGCGATCGCCCCATTGAACTGAAAAGCGATCGCCCGATGAAGGTCGGCGTTCCAAGTTCTGTTCACGAAGTGTTGCGTAGCAAAGTCAAAGTTTCGTGTTCTGATGTTGGAGAATGGCGATCGCCCCTCAAAGTTCCGAGCATTGAAGTCGGTATTCCCAATTCTGAAGCCCATGTTTCGAGTTCTGAGGTCGGAGAATGGCGATCGCATCTCGAAGTTCCAGGCTTTGAGGGTGGAGGGTGGCGATCGCCCTTCTCTCCAAAAGCGATCGCCTCTTCTTCCTCAATTGATCCAACTGCATATCAGCCTTTACAATTTCATTCAACAAGTCATGAAAACTCTAACAAAGCACTTGATGGATAGATTTCTGGCATGGAGGGACGATCGCAGTGGTCGAGCGCAATTGGTAAAAGTTCAGCCTGAACCAAATGCTCAATTTGGCTACGACTTTGTGCCAATTCCTTAATGGGTAGGTCTATTAGGAAGCCTGAGAAGACATTTGCCCTGCTGAGGCGATCGCCCCTTTCCACCAACATCCCCTCCAATTCACCAGCAGAATCCTCTAACAGCGGCACTGTTTCCTCACCCGTCCATAGGCTCGTTCAAAAATTTTCACTTAGGCCGCAAACAGCAATGCCGTCGCTTTATGAAAATTGCCAGCGCTGCCGCTCGGCCACAAAGGCAGTCTCTACTCTTTGGTACTCTATTTCTATTTGCCTCACCTGCTCTGCCTCATTGCTCTCTACCTCATTGGTCAAAGTATCTGCTTCTCGCAGCGCATCATCGAGCTGTCTACAAAGATGCGTGAGTCCGGGTGCGCCCAGCGTTGCACTGCTTGCCTTGAGTGAATGAGCAGCTCGCCGCAACTGCTCAATATTGGCCTGAGCGATCGCCTCTCGCATAGCGTTGATGAGTTTGGGAGTTTCTTCGAGATAACAGTCAATTAAGTCAACCCAGTCATCTGGGCGATCGGCACCTGCCATCTCACGGGCTGCTTGCAAGGCGTCTGGAGCCAGAATTGCAGGTGACATAGTGGCGATCTGCGAATGGGATAGAGCTGATAGTGCGTTCATAGGTTTCGTGCTGCCAAGGGTATAAGGCTCAAAGTTGTTGATGGCTAAATGAGGTAGCGGGCAACTCTGTCTGGAGGTCAGCGGCTGACACTTCTTGAGAGCTTGCATTAACTCATGCAGCCGAATAGGTTTAGCAATATAGTCATCCATGCCTGCTTCTAGGCAACGCTGGCGATCGCCCTGCATCGCATTGGCTGTCATTGCCACAATGTAAGGGCGAATAGGCCGCTGGCAAATCCGTCTAGTAGCCGTAAGTCCATCCATTTCAGGCATTTGCACATCCATCAGTACCACATCGTAAGATTGGTGCTGTAAAGCCGCCAAAACCTCTAGCCCATTGCCCGCGACATCAGCCCGGTATCCTAAACGCTGCAAAATCAAGAGCGCCATTTTTTGATTCACTGGGTGATCTTCTGCCAGCAAAATCTTTAGGGGATGTTGTTCTCCTAGCCGCGTGGCCTTAGCTACGGTCTCAGGTCGCTGCACAAGAGCAGCCTGGCCTCTTAAAGCCTGAACAAAGACCTGAGCAATTTGAGTATGCTTTAGGGGCTTACTTAGGTAGGCAGCGATCTGGAGACCCTTTAAACCAAGGCTAGCTTCAGATTTACCGATCGAGGTGAGAAGAATGATAGGCGTATTTTGGCAGTTGGGCTGTTTGCCAATCTCTAGCGCCAAGGCCGGACTGTCTGGCCGTTGCATATCGAGCACTACAAGATTGAACCTTTGCTGCTGAAGTATTTGTAGCGCTTCTTGCCCAGACTCAGCTACTTGAGGCAGCATTCCCAAAAACTGCGATTGCAGCATCAAAATTTTGGCGTGAGTCGAATTGTTCTCTACAATTAATAGCCGCTTGTCTTGCAGTTGCGCTTTCCAGACGGGAGGTGGCTCTGGGGCTGGGGCAGCCGTCACCACAATCGAAAAGTAAAATGTTGAACCTTTCCCTATTTCGCTATCGACCCAGATGCGTCCGCCCATGAGTTCGCTGAGACGTTGGCTAATCACCAAACCTAGCCCCGTGCCGCCATAGTTGCGGGTAATGGAAGAATCGATCTGAGTGAACGGGCGAAAAAGGCGATCGAGGCGATCTGGCAGAATACCAATCCCGGTGTCTTTGACAGCAAAGCGTAGCGCATAGAGCGGCACAAGTTGTTCTAGCCCTTCATCTGTTTTACTGATCTTTCCCTCTTGTAGCGGGCGGACTGTTACAGAAACAGTAACTTCACCCTTAAGGGTGAATTTGACAGCATTGCTGAGGAGGTTAACCAGAATTTGACGGAGGCGTGTAATGTCTCCTCCATAGATGTCAGGCGTTTGGGGATCGATAAGATAGGCTAAATCTAGCCCTTTTGCGGTGGCTTTAGATACCACTAGATCCAGTGATTCTTCAATACAGGTGCGTAAGCTAAAAGGCTGTTGCTCTAGCTCTAGCTTGCCCGACTCAATTTTTGAGAAGTCAAGAATATCGTTAATAATCGTCAGCAGCGCATCACCACTGGTGCGGATGGTTTCAACAAAGCCGGTTTGCTCTGGGTCGAGGGGCGTATCTAGCAGTAAATCCGTCATGCCGATGACGGCATTCATGGGCGTGCGAATCTCATGGCTCATCATGGCTAAAAATTCACTCTTAGCCCGGTTTGCGGCTTCAGCCGTACGCCGCTCTTTCTCTAAAATAAAATTTTGAGTGGTGAGCTGCTCTCGCTGTTGAATTTCCTGATCGAGTAGGCGAGCTTGCGCCAAGGCAATGCCTACCTGATCGGCAACGGCTTCTAGCAGCTCAATTTCGTCTTCTGTCCATTGCCGAAAGCGATCGCACTGGTGCAGACCCAAAATGCCGTTGGGCTGATGCTGGTAAGAGGTGCGAATCGCCAACATGGACTTCAAACCGATCTGGTCACAGATCAACGACACAGGAGCCAGCAGAGGATCAGTGTACACATCAGCCGAGGCAATGGCGCGATCCTGTGCCAAAATGGCTCTGCTGTGGGGATTATTGGAGATCGGTATTTCCCAATCCAGCATCGAGCAATAGCCCGATTCCAAATACTCTGCTACACAGGGAATTTGAGGAAAAGCGGCATCTAGCTTGCGGCCTGAGATCAGCACCTCTGCTTCACTCCCAATATAGGTGTGCAGCAGACAGCGATTGACTCCAAATGCTTTGCCCAACTGCGTTACGGTAGTCTGAAAAACTTCTTGGGAATTTAAACTCTGCCGAATTTCTTGGGTAATTTGCTTGATCAGCAAGCCCCGCTGGAGCTGCTGTTGCAAAATAGCCTGAGAGCGTTCTAAAGCCGCAGCTTGCTCCATCAAAGTGGCTTCCGCCTGCTGCCGCTTGATAAATTGCCCAATTTGGCTGCCGATCGCCTTCATCATCGTGATCAGCTCAGGGTCAGGAGGCTGCATCTGCTGACCCAAAAAAGTCATGACGCCCAAGGCTTCTGTTCTCAAGATTGGAAAAGCGATCGCGCTCGTTAGTCCAATTTCAGCTTCAACCTCAGCCTGGATTTCAGGCTCCATCTCCCTTGTCTTCTGAGCGCATAGCTGGAGATCTTGCAGCATGTCTGCTATCCACAGCGGTTCTCCCGTCTGACAAACTAACTTTGACAGTTCTGCACTATAGGCAAGCGTCCATCTAGCAAAATCTGGACTCTTTGGCGGTTCGTACCAAGTCTCGATACAGCGCAAAGCGCAAGATGGCTCTGCTAGCCAGAGTGTGCCGAGATACCAACCCATAGGCTCACAGAGAATCGGTAAAATTTGCTGAATTGCAATGTCCAAATTTTTTGCTTCTGCCAAAATGCGGGCGATCGCATGTTCTACATGCAGCCGTTCTTCTGCAAGGCTGGCTGTTGCGAGGCTGGCTGTACTTGTGCCAGAAACACAAGCCGCTGAAACGGGCTTGTCGCTATGTCGCGTTACCTCTTCAAGCAAAATTACCAGCGATATGGGACTAGAGCAAGCTTGATTGTGATCGAGTTGATCAACTTGAGCTTCTAAGACAGGTTGATCCTTAAGAACAGAGAGCTTCAGGTGCAGTACAGTTCCATTCTTGAAGGTATGAATTGCCTGTAGTTCTAGCGGCAAATCATGAAGCTGCTGTACCTCTACAGAGGCCAAGTCTGGAAACGCCAACCGACAATCGGTATCCAGAATCAAGGGTTCGAGCGCCAACCGAGTAGAACCCGCAGAGAATTCTACCAATGTCCAGTTCGGCCTCACAATCAGATACTCCGTTTGGCGCAGGGTAAGGAGGGTTCTAAGCAGCGAGTTCATAGCGTGCAATCAACCTACAGACAAGAGAGAATAACGGGTTAAGACCTTGCAGCGTTTCAGAGATAGTTTGAGTAAAGCTTGGGTAGAGAGAGCCGACTATAGTTGTAGCGTTCCCCAAGGAGGGCTTTTAGTCTCAGCCTAATCGAGTGTTCTTAGCTCTACTTGCAAAGTTTAAGCATTTGTTTTTAATCTGGCTTTTCGCATTGAAAACGAATGCTCTCCACTTCCTTAAAAACACGCTCTAGTTGAGAGATTAGGAGGGATTGACTTTGTAAGTTTTCCCAAAACCAGCTTTTTGCATGAATGCTTTTTGAAAACGTGAATTATTGTATGACTCCTCTGCACCCTGACTGATGCGAGAGTTGCAAGAGATTTATAAATTGATCGAAGGTGGAAGGAACCTGTTAGGTTTTCTAGTTGAAATATATTCGCTTTAGCCGGATTAGGTCTGAACTGAACCGTATTATGTTCAAAGAGATACAGTCAAACTGACTCCATAGCCTGAGCCAAATCACCTCAGCCATCTAGCTTAAGATTGCCTCTGCTAAATGTGATGCTTATTTCTTTCCATCAACTAAAACTCAGCTATTATGCATAAAACAACTTATTCCACTATTTGTCTACCGATTCATATCTAAAACATAATTAATAAATCAGCCCATCATCAGATTAAATTTCAGCTTTACTATCAGGGGAAATCTACCGCTCTCAAGAAAAATTCGTCCTTCTAACAGCGATTTTGGAGCGGCTAGACATGCAACGATTTCGGATGAGAAATGTCATACTTCCCGCCGTTCTGGTATCAAGCGGCGTTTTTTCAATTCTCACGCTTCCCTTTATTCTCGATAAAACTGAAGTGCTTGGGTTTACACCTCCTCCCTTTTTGGAAGACACTCCTCAAACCTTTTTAGATCGCGAAAACAAGAGCACGGCTATCCGCTATGTGGGGGGTGCAATTGTGGTTAGCGTTAGCGCTGGAGTCGCCACGATTGAAATTCTCAGGCGAATGCATCCGGCCAATCAGCTTTCTAAGACTCAGAAAGATGCCCTCAATTCTCAAATTCGTCAGCTAGAAGCTGAAGGAAAATCTGATCCCTTGTTGCTTACCGAAAATGTAGAAACAGCCATCGCAGAATTTTTGAGCGAACAAGAGGGAATGCCATCCGGCTTGCCCACTCAGAAAGTAAAGCTCTCTCAGTCCTATGCTCCGACATCAGAGTTTGAGACAAACAATCGACGCAGAGATTTGAGCGAATTTCCCTTAGAAGAATCAGCGGCAACCCATGTCACGTTCGGCTCGATTATCGATTCCGATTGGGTTAGCCCAGAGCCTCATCCTCCTCAAAATGGCAGCCCAACGCTAACAACATCAGACTTCTATCAACCCTTTGAGCCGATCAATCTTTCCACAGATTCTTTAGGCCAATCTAATCAATCTTATGAAACCTATCGAATTCGGGTGCCCCATCGCCAAGATACGCTGTTGGCCATTCTTGTAGAGGGTGATTATTACAGCTTGGTGCGCTCTCACACCAATCAGGAGAAAGTCATGGAACTTGCTACCCGCCTCTATCAACTTGGCGATCGCGTCATCATTACGTTTGTCGATCAAAAATATGCGGTGTGGGTTTTGCAGCCAGAGGCGTATTTGGAGTGGATGTCCTAAATTTTGGTGCGATTCAGCAATATCGCAAAGGCAGTGGGTATGGATGCAAATGAGCTGGTGCAAAGATATAAGGCAGGCGAAAAAGACTTTAGTGGCGCAACCTTGAGCCAGGTTGATCTCCATCAAGTCGATTTGCGCCAAGTTGACCTATGGGGCGCTGACCTTTTTGAGGCAAACTTGAGTCACGCGGATTTACGCAGTGTTGATTTGCGAGGTGCAACGCTAGAAGCGGCAAATCTCGACCATGCCGACTTGCGAGGTGCCGACTTGCGAGGAACCAACTTATCGCAAGCCAGTCTGCACCAGGTCAATCTCAAAGGCGCAATGATCGATGAAACGACTCAGTTTCCTATTGGCTTTGAGATAGATGGCGCTGAGCTGTATCAGATTATGCCTAACACAACCTTAATCGGGAGCGATCTAAGCAACAAAGATTTGAGCGGTGTTGACTTGAGCAATGCTGATTTGAGCGAGGCTAATTTGGCAGGTGCTAATTTGTTTGGAGCCGATCTCACTCAAGCCAACCTCAGCCGCACCAACTTAAGCTTTGCAGAGCTGATAGATGCCAACCTGGATCGCGCCAATCTCAATGGTGCCAGACTGAACCAGACTAACCTCAGCCGCACTCATTTGCGGGCAGCAAACTTATTTGACACAGATTTACGCTTTGCTCATTTCCAAGCCACCCACCTCCAGGGCGCGCTCTGCAATGCCAAAACTCAGTTTCCTGAAGAGCTAGATCCCTCAGACCTTCAAGTCTACTGGATCATGCCTGGCAGCTCTCTGCAAGAGGCTGACCTCAGCCAAATGAACCTCATCGGAGCCGATCTACGCAATGCTAATCTGGTCGGTGCCAGACTCGTAGGAGCCGATCTTTGGGGTGCAAACTTAAGTGAGGCCAACTTAACAGGCGCAGACCTGACAGAGGCTAATCTCTGGGGCGCTAGTTTAGTAGGCGCTATCCTAGATGCGGCTATTCTGACTGGGGCAAATTTGGATGCGGCTGATCTGAGTGATACAGGTTGGGTGATGCAAGAATCTGGCGAAACAGCATCAGAGATAAGGGCACCCGAAGCTTACGAGCAGAAGATTCAGATAAAGCCCATTCTTTGAGGGTCAGCCCCAGATTGACCCCTGCCAAGCGCTATCGCAAAAACTCGCCAGGTAAGGGTGGCGCATTGGTCTGCCGCTCGCGCGGAAACTCTAAATCATAAGGATTTTGAGGCTCTTGCGGAATCAGATAGCGATCGCCCCAGCCAAAGTTAGCTTCATTGGCCTGTGGCCCCGGTGGAGTGGTTGACCCGGTCGGCAAAGCCAATGCCAAAGATTGGTTCACTTGGGCATAGCGCTGCCCTTCTGGTGTGCTGCGAACAGCTCCACTAGCTAGCCGCTGCCCCAGTCCTGCCAACTGCCGCTCTAGCGCAGACAGATTATCTACCGGAGTCAGCGTTGCCAAAAAGACAATGTCTTCAGAGGGTTTCAGTGATAGCCCTAGACGAGCCTGCTCTAGCTGCCAGCTTTCCTGATATCGCCCATCGGCAGCGACTTGCCAAAGATTAAGCTGGGTTTGCCACTTGCCCTTTGCCACTTTGACGGGCTGATACGCCAAGATGGAGTAGGTGGGAGTGGGATTAAATTGAGCCGCATCTGCATCTACAGAGGCATCTATTGTTAAATAGCGCACGGCAACTACGGTGAGCTGAGTTCCCTGAGGCAGACGAGTTTCACCCGATATTCCATAGAGACCTGATCCCAAAGGTGCTACGCGAATATTGAGGGGCACATCTGACAATTGACTCGATGACCATAATCCTTTGCAGCCTGTAATGCAGAGCAGCAAGGGCAACATGAGGCACAGAAAAGCGCGGCGGAACGACATTAAGGGCAAGGGGCAAGTCCTCAGACAGTAGAACGCTATTGATGCTTTCAGGTTCTCTTGTCTCTGATCAGGAGCATTCCCTATCAAATTTGCTGTTCTTCCTTTCTGAGGAACACCCAAACAATTCTCTAGATGCCATAGACCTGTGGCCAGGTAGTGAACAGAAAAACACAGACCGTGGCGATCGCCAGCATCATCTGAATCAAATTACCAATCAGCGAACCGACCACAATGCCAACGCCCGCCCGCAAAGCCAACTTAAAATCCTTGCGATAGAGATATTCTCCAACGATCGCTCCCAGCAGAGGGCCAAGCAATAGCCCTAGCAATGGCCCCCCAAAGGGAAGCGCAGGCAGGAGGCCAAACACGCCCAGCAGTAAGCCCACAACTGCGCCAATTTGTCCCCATTTACTTGCCCCGGCTTTCTGTGCCCCCCAGTAGGTCGCCAGAAAATCAATGCCGATGCTGCATAGCAGCACTGCGATCGCCACCCCTAGCGGAACGGTTAATCCTGCAAAACCGTGAACCACGCCCCAAATGACGATCGCTGCCACAATCAGACTGGTTCCAGGTATACCGGGAATCACAGCGCCAATGACTCCTACAACCATAAGGGCAATTAAAATCCAATACAGAGCGACCATGTTATTCCACTGGGGTTAAAGAATAAGGAGTTCAAGAATTGGGGGCTAGAGAAGCTGGGGCTGGAGAAACTGGGGTGAGAGAATTTGGCAAGCCAGAGTTTGCCGAGATTTCATCCGTCAGAGTCCCAAGCGTGTTATCTAACTTGTCCGCGATGCCAGCCACCCAATTTTCATCCTGGCGGGTGTAGCTACGAGGAGCATTGGCTCCCAAGATTAGGACACCCCGATCGCCAATAGGCTGACAGATTAAACCCTGGGTATTTTCGGGCAAATAGTCAAACTCAATCCGACCTGGATATAGACTGAGCTTAACGAGATAAACAGGTTTCTGGGTGGTCATCACCCGTTGCACGATCGCCCCTGGCTTGATCATAGGGTTAGCGCCCAAAATGCCGCGACGCAGCAGCACCTGACCGTCATACCAAACCAGCAGCGATCGCGTTACGGTATTGGTAAGCAGCAAATGCGAAGCCCAAGCAAGTTCAGTCTTGAGGGCATCAGGCAAGGTGGGAGACAGTTCGAAGCCTTCTTCGCCTATCAACTCCACAGCATCAGGAAGCTGGGGCTGGATACGCTGCCACAGTAACCCTGTCAAAATCAACAGTGCGCTCAAAATGATGCCCAAAGCGTCCGATCGCGCCTGAGAAGCAGTTAGGTCAGGCGTTAGCAGCCGATTCAGCATCAGGAGCGAACCTGCGATCGCGCCTACCGCGATCGGTAGCTGTCTAAGAACTTGATTTTGATCAGGTTTAGCCATTTTTGAGCCAGGTATGTACTATATCTACTGAGATCGTTTTAAAGGCGGTACTTGTGCAAGATTTATTGGGCGGGCTGCTCTCCCTATTTTTTAATGGTACACCTGACACTGAAGCCTTGCGGGTCGCAAATTGGTCGGGTTGGCTCGATCCCAGTCTGGTGCAAACGTTGACCACCCCGATTCCTGATCCGGCGGCTGAGGCGATCGTGCAACAGCACCTAGATGCGCTTAAATCTCTAGGCTTTTTGGAGAGCAATCAGGCGGTCTTGCTGCAGGTTGGCAATCAAACTTTGGCAGCACACCAAGACACGACCCCTCTTTCGGCGGCATCTCTGACCAAAATTGCCACAACGCTGGCAGCGCTGACAACTTGGGGAACCGACTACCAGTTTGAGACCTTGGTCAGTACGAATGGCACTTTGCAAAATGGCATACTGAATGGCGATTTAATCGTTTCTGGGACAGGCGATCCATTTTTTGTTTGGGAAGAGGCGATCGCTCTAGGCAATGCGTTGAATCAGGCAGGTATTCGGCAGGTCACTGGAGATTTGGTGATTACAGGCAGCTTTGCCATGAACTTTGAGCCAGATTTGGCAACTTCTGGTAGCCTGCTCAAACAAGGGTTAGACAACAGCCTGTGGCTTGGAGAAGCCGCTGCTCAGTATGAAAAACTGCCTGAGGGCACGCCCCGTCCGCAGGTAGCAATTATGGGAAATGTGCGGGTGGCAACAGCAACGCTGGACAATCTTCGACCGCTGGTGCGGCATCAGTCGATGCCGTTAGCCACCCTTCTTAAGTCCATGAATATCTACAGCAACAACGCCATGTCGGAGATGCTGGCGACCTCTTTAGGCGGAGCGCAGGCAGTGGCGCAAAAGGCTGCTGAGGCGACAAAAGTGCCGATCGCTGAAATTCAGATCGATCGCGGTTCAGGGTTGGGGATGGAAAATCGCATTTCGCCTAGAGCCGTAGTAGCCATGCTGATTGCCATCCAAGGCTATTTGCAAGCGCAGCAAATGGGAATTGCCGATCTGTTTCCCATTGCCGGACGGGATGGGGGAACGCTAGAAGGTCGCCATACGCCAGCGTCTGCCGTTGTCAAAACAGGCACGCTGAATGAAGTCAGCGCTTTGGCAGGGGTATTGCCTACTCGCGATCGCGGCCTTGTCTGGTTTGCCATCATTAACTTAGGCGCAGGCGACATTGGCACTTTTCACGATCAGCAAGATCGCCTATTAGAGAATCTCCAAGCTGCTTGGGGCAAACCTTCACCGCTGCCCACAGCCGTTACACCGGGCGATCGTAGCCGTGACCCCATCAACTGGCTGGGCAATGCCAGCCGCAATCAGGTGCTTTAGAACTTGTCTGAATGGGGCTTTATGGAGATTAATAGGGCTTAATTAAGCCCTTCAGGCACAATTTCAGTGACGACTCTATTGTCGCCGCCTGGGCCACCCGTCACCACCATCGTTTTGTTATCCAGTCTGCCCAAGGCTCTCGCACCGCGCAGCGTAGCAGGTGGATCGTTCTGGTTATAGGTAATGTTGCCTTCCGCATCCATTCGCTGTGTTGGCATGTTCCAAACGAGGCGATCGGTAAATAGCTCAGACTGGTTTTGGGGATCAACAGCGTGAACGCTGCCATTCATGCGGCCAATCTTAGACTTCAAGTCCATTTGCCCCTGGTTAGCGGTAATCGTGATCTGCTGCTGCCGATGCACAACAGTCACGGGTTGATCAGCAATCAGCGTTTGCTGATTCATATCCCAATTCAAAGAGTTTCCGGCAATTTGCAGCGGCGGATCAAGCAGAATCAGGTTGGCATTTTGCTGTAGTTTGACAACTTTGCTGGCGAGGTTAACTTCGGCTTGCTTGCCCTCCGCCTGATCAATCGCGCGATCGCCTTGAATGCGTTGCACTTGAACTGGACGATCGATCGTGACCAGATCCTTATCCATACTCCAAATCAAATGCTCAGACTGCATGCGCGCCTTAGGCTCTTGCTGCGTCAGGGCAATCACCTTGCCTGTCAGCTCCATCCGGCGCTGTTTGTTCATCACTCTGGCTTGATCAGCCGACATTTTGAGCTTGACATGGGTTCCACGCAAATTTCCCCGAACAATCATCACATCGGGTTTGGGTCGCCACTCTAGCTCATCGCCCCGCAGAATAGCTCCGGTCTTTAGATCGGTGGCAACCACCTGACCCCGCAGAAAGATTCGATCGCCGTTCCTTAAAACCTCTCCCTTTTGAGCCTGCACATGATAGATAGGTTTGCCATCTTGGTAAATATCGCCATCTGGACTCATTACCGTAGCAACCTTTTGGTCAGGGCTGTAAATGGCTTGCTTTGCCTTTACCTTCCAGAGCGTCTGACCATTTTCGGCAGCTTGCTCTAGAGTGATATTGTCAAACGTCAGATTGCTGCTGGCTTGCTGCGCTGCGCTGCTATCCTCTGCAAGTTTCTTAGCGGCCTGGTTACTTTGCTTGCAGCCTGTGTTGGCCACAAAGAGGATTAGCAGCAGCAGCAAGATAGCGGGCTTTCCTGCAGACTTCTTTTCAGCCATATCTTTACTCAATTTAAATAAACATCTCAACTTAAAGACGGCAAATTTAATAGAACCAAAGACTGCTTTGAAAAAGAGAGGCTGCTTTTTCAAAACATTTTTAGGTTAATTTCTCTCCCAATCCTTAACCAGCAAACTAGACAACCAGATGCGGCTCAAGCCATATAGGTCAGACACAAAATATCAGACGCAAAAGCAATGAAAATCCTTCCCTAACTCTAACCTTTTAGAGGCAGGGACTCTTTCTTAATATGACCTTGGCTTTAGCGCCAGCAAGCAGCTGGCCGATCGTTAGATGCTTACCGATCGGCGGTTAACCTTAATCGTCCACCACTTCTTCCACTAGCCCAATGCTTGACAAGGGTCTGTAGGTATAGCCTTGGCGCGGTGTTTTCTGAATGTCTTCCTTGATAAAGTCCAAATCAATGTAGCGATCGGCAACGTTAATCAAGCTATCGCTGGTCATCGATCGCAAACTCACGACCTCTACCCGCACACCTCTATAGCTGACAGCATCGACGGCATAGGCCAAGTCGCCATCCCCACTCACCAGCACTGCCGTATCATAAGCGCCCACGAGCGCCATCATATCCACTGCAATCTCTACATCCAAATTGGCTTTTTTAGAGCCGTCTGGAAGCTGCACCAAGTCTTTAGAAATGACGCGGTAACCGTTGCGCCGCATCCACAGTAGAAAACCTTGCTGCTTTTCATTCGTGCGATCGACCCCCGTATAAAAGAACGATCGCAGCAGCCGCGATCCCGCAGTCAAGCGGCAAAGCAGTTTTGTGTAGTCAATCTCAATTCCCAACTGAAGCGCAGCATAAAACAGGTTAGAGCCATCAATAAAGATAGCTACTCGACCCCGATTCTCTAAGACCTGCTCAGGCGTAAACAGAGAATCGCCTTCTATGGGGTGATTGCTAAACATGATTTTCAAACCTCATTTTTATGATAGAAATATTAAACAAAAAATCAAAAGCTTACGCCATCCTAACGAACATTAGGGAAACTACCAGAGGTAGAAATACCCCTCACCCCCGACGGTGCAACGCTTGCGCCCCGTTTAGCTGAGCTAAATCGGTGGGGTAGGCAACTCAAGACGCTGAAAGATGGGCATAGCCTCTCCTAAGGTCTGACCAACAGGCAGTGACCCCCACAGCGCATGAATTTCAAAAGGGGCAACTTCTGCGACATCGGGGTGATTAAAATCAACGCTGTAGCCCAGCTGTTGATAAATCGCGTTGCTGATATTGGGGATCAGGGGAGAGAGCAGGTAAGCCGCCAACCGAACAGACTCCAGCACTGCATATAGCACCACCTCTAGCTCTGCGCGTTTGCCCTGCTTGTAGAGCGTCCAAGGAGCCTGCTCATCTACATATTTATTGCTGGCTCTGACCAAAGCTAGAATAGCTTCGCAGGCTTGGCTAAAGGCCAAAACTTCATAGGCTTGAGCCACTTGTGCTCCCAGAGTTTTGCCCTTAGAGCGCAGGATATCTTCGGTCGAGATATCAGCGATCGCTACAGTAGGAACTTGGCGATCGCAGTATTTATAGACCATTTTCAGGGTGCGATTGAGCAAGTTCCCCAGATCGTTGGCCAAATCGGCATTCAGAATATTGACGAAACGCACCTCGCTAAAATCGCCGTCGCGCCCAAACTCAATCTCTTTGAGGAAATAGTAGCGAATGGCATCAGAGCCGTAGCGCGCGACCAAATCCACGGGATCGATCACATTTCCTAAACTCTTGCCCATTTTTTGACCATCTTTGGTCAAAAATCCATGCCCGTAAACCTGTTGAGGCAGAGGTAAGCCTGCTGACATTAGCATCGCTGGCCAGTAGACGGCATGAAACCGCAGAATATCTTTGCCGATCAGATGTAGATTGACAGGCCAGCCACCGCTTAGGGCGTTTGCCAATGTTGGCTCTGCTTCGGGATCAACACAGGCGGTTACATAGTAGACCAGAGCATCAAACCAGACGTAGATCGTATGGTCAGGATTAACCGGTAGCGGCAGTCCCCACTCGACATTTATCCGAGAGATAGAAAAATCTTGCAGCCCTTGGCTGACAAAGCTCAGAACTTCATTCCGGCGACTTTCGGGCTGGATAAAGTCAGGGCGATCGCTATAGAGCTGCTCCAGAGCTGACTGGTACTTAGAGAGGCGGAAAAAATAGTTTTGCTCATCTCGCCATTCAGCAGCCTTGTTAGGGTGCAAAGGGCAATGGTGTTCTTCGAGCAGCTCCCGCTCTTCTTTAAACTCCTCGCAAGAGACGCAGTACCAGCCCTGCTGCTGTCCCATGTAAATATCGCCATTGTCCCAAACGCGCTGAAAGAACTCATAGACGATCGCTTCGTGCCGCGCCGATGTCGTGCGAATAAAGCGATCGGGCTGGATGTTCATTTTCTCCCAGAGGGCAGCGAAGGCGGCAGAGTAGTAATCACAGTGCGCCTGGGGCGACTGACCTGCGGCTTCTGCCGTCCGCTGAATCTTTTGCCCATGCTCGTCTGTGCCTGTGATCATCAGGACAGACTGATTCTGCAATCTGTGAAATCGGGCTATGGCATCAGCAGCAATAGTCGTGTACGCACTGCCCATGTGGGGCAGGTCATTAACGTAGTAGATCGGTGTAGCAACTGAAAATCGGTTTTGATCTGTAGTTTTAAAACTCATGAATCGCTAAAAGTTTTCCTTAAGCGCTGATGGCTTTGGACAATAAGGCTTTAGACAATAGAGCTTCAGGTAATAGAGCTTTAGGCAATAGGGCTTTGGAAGCAGTGTATGGGCGATCGCTTTTTGGAAATTTTTCCTTCAAAACTGACCCCAAGAAAACGGCTGAGAAACAGCAGTCTCTTTAAATTGCTCCATAACCCTTGGATATTTTTCAAAAATCCCTAAAAAACTCCTAAATGATTTAGATTACCCAAAGCGAGCTGATTTTTAATATGCGTACCTTAAATGGATGCAGACATTTGTTATTCAGTCAGTGCAACCTAACTCAATAAAACACTAGAACAGCCTTTCGGAATAATTCTATAGTTAGCCTCAGTATAGATAAACCTGACGGTCTTTGACCAACTGAATCGGCCTGAATGAAGTGGTTCATTCATCTGCACTACTTATCTATTCGTTAAGTTCTTGTTAAGTTTTGAGGCTCTGGTTTAACCAAGTACAGCCCAAGCCGGTATAGATTCAAATCATCTCTTTGCAAATCTCAGAAAAAAATTGAGGGTGCTGCACGCAGCTTTGCGCCTAATGAAGTGGGAAACCAATTTCTAGCCACCTTGCAGTACAAAGCTGAGTTAAACCCGCTGCGATTTGCACGACTCATCTTCACCTCTACAAATTGCTACAGATATTCCAAATTAGCTCTAGGTTTAATAAATATTCGTGCTCAAGTATCTATAAAAGTCTATCCATCACCTGACATTTCACGATTAAATCAACCTGATTTTGTATGCTAGATTGCATTTTTTAGGAGTCTATAAGTTTTTGGATTTAAGCTACACCGAATGAAGTGTTTTGAGACTAGCATCTAGTTGCTCTAATTCTAGGTTCAACCAAAAATTTCTTAAGATTCTCTCTACTCACTCCTCCAGCACAAAAATGGACATAGCCTGGGTGTAAGCAAGAGTCCAGGGTCAATCTGCCCGATCCCATACTGAAGCAGCCGTGGGATTTTGCTGAATTCTGCAACAATTTCCTCCATAAGGCAGAGAAATACAGGAGCGATCGCCAGCAATGCAGCCTAAGATTAAGAAAGGTTACGGTTAAGGTATATGAGAGACAAGGGTTAATGCAGAGTCCGCTGTTTATTTCTCAGCAGTTGCTGCGCTTGCTGGGGACTCGTATGTTCTGTCATCACCAAGATAGAGTTCCGCGTCAAGGCGCAGTGGTAGTAGTGAGCAATCATCGCAGTTTTATGGATGCTCCTTTACTCATGGCAGCCATCGATCGCCCGATTCGCTTTGCCTGCCATCATTACATGGGGCAGGTGCCTCTAATGCGTGACTTCGTAACGCGTCTGGGCTGTTTTCCCCTAGACACCCCTGATCAACGCCAGCAGAGCTTTTTTCATCAAGCCATCAATCTTCTGCAAGCCCATCAAATTGTTGGGCTATTCCCAGAAGGGGCAGAGCCAATGATTCAGCCCACTTGTCCTAGTGAAATGGGTGAATTTCAGCGTGGGTTTGCCCACTTAGCATTGCGTGCCCCTGTACAAGATTTGGCAATTTTGCCCGTGGCGATCGCTTCTTCGACAGAAACGACTAGCTCGGCTGTACCCTTGCAGCTTTTGAGCCTGTTTGACCCCTCAGAGCCGCTCTTTCAACAATCAGGGTGGCATCCTATGGTCGTCTACCAGCGGGTAAATGTGCTGATCGGCCATCCTATTTGGCTCACTTCAGCTCAACGCAGCAGTTATCAAGGTAAGCAGGCCCGATCAGTTGTGGCTGATTTAAAGGCTCAGTGTCAATCTGAAATCTCTGATTTACTTCGTTACGGGCAATAACTCGAATGCGCGATGCTCAGTCTTCTCCCTATTTTCGTGTGCCTCGTCCTCTCAATCCCCATGCACCTCTCCTCTTTTATCTGCCTGGAATGGATGGTACAGGGCAGCTTTTGAGCAGACAACTCGCAGGACTAGAGCAAGCCTTCGATATTCGTTGTTTAACCCTTCCTCCCGATGATTTGACGCCTTGGGAGACGCTCACCACTCAAGTTGTCAATTTGATTGAGGCTGAGCTAGCGCATGGCACCCAGCAGCCGACCTATCTTTGCGGGGAGTCGTTTGGAGGATGCTTGGCCTTAAAAGTGATGGAGCGATCGCCTCACCTGTTCGATCGGTTGATTTTGCTCAATCCTGCCACCTCTTTCAAACAATCGTTTTGGATTTATTGGGGATCATATCTTGTCCAGCCCTTGCCCGATCCGATTTACCAAACCTCTTGCGTGGGCTTCTTACCTTTTTTGGCGGCTTTAGAACGGATTGAGGCCAGCGATCGTCGTGCCTTGCTAGATGCAATGCAGTCTGTTACGCAAAAGGCTTCGCTCTGGCGCATGTCTTTATTGCGAGAGTTTGAACTCCCCGATGCAGTCATCCGCAGTCTGCAAAAACCAGCCTTGCTTATAGCCAGCCAGCGCGATCGCCTCTTACCTTCTGTAAATGAAGCGAGCCGCTTAGCCAGCCTGTTGCCCAATGCTCAGATTCAGCTCTTACCCCAGAGTGGTCATGCCTGCCTTCTAGAAGCAGATGTCGATCTCTACGACATCCTAAAGGTCAACCAGTTTCTCCAACCTTCTCACCTGGCAGACACAACCCGCCGACAGAACACGCCTCAGCCCCCAGCCCCTAGTGCCGAGCACAAAGCTGAGCAAAAGAACGTTATGGCCTGAAGCCTTGCCCTTTAGATCTCCGCAAATCGATCGGTCGCTTGAATCAGGGCACTCCGAATGCCTGGCTCGGTCATAGAATGTCCGGCATCTGGTACCACAATGAATTCTGCTTCAGGCAATGCCTGATGGAGTTCCCAAGCCGAAACCATTGGGCAAACTACGTCGTAGCGCCCCTGGACTATCACCGTTGGAATATGCCGAATGCGATCGCAGTTTCGTAAAAGCTGATCTTCGGTTTCTAAAAATCCTTTATTTACAAAATAATGGCATTCAATCCGGGCAAACGCATCGGCAAACTGGCTCTCGCCAAACCGCTGTCGCAATCCCGTATCCGGCAAGAGCTTGCTGGTGCTGCCTTCCCAAATGGACCAGGCTCTTGCCGCTTCTGATCGCACGGTGCGATCGTCGCTGGTCAATCGTTTGTAATAGGCACCAATCAGGTCATGTCGTTCTGCCACCGGAATGGGCTGTAGGTAAGATTCCCAAGCATCAGGAAAAATGTAGCTGGTTCCTTCCTGATAAAACCACTGTAATTCCTTCTGGCGTAGCAAAAAAATTCCTCGCAGAATCAGCCCTTGACAAGAGGTGGGGTGGGTCTGGCTGTAGGCCAGCGATAACGTGCTGCCCCAGCTCCCGCCAAAAACCACCCAATGGTCAATACCCAGATGGATACGGATCTGCTCTATATCGCTGACCAAGCTCCAGGTGTCGTTTTCACGCAGCTCGGCATGGGGGGTGCTGCGTCCACAGCCCCGTTGGTCAAACAAGATAATCCGCCATTTTTGGGGATCAAAGTATTGCCGATAGATGGGGTCAATGCCGCCACCAGGGCCACCATGAAGAAACACAACAGGCTTGCCTACCGGATTACCCGCTTGCTCAAAATAGAGGGTATGGAGGTCAGAAACCTGAAGGGTGCCCGTGGCGTAAGGGGCGATCGCTGGATACAGCTCTCTTAAAGCACTATTTTGAGGAGATATTTCTTGAGGGGGCATGACAAGGTAGTTGGGATAGCTCTCTCAAACGCTACCTCAAAATCGCCTTCAGACGACACTTCAAGCCGCAAACTCAGCTCAATGATATTTCAACGCTGCTGATAGCGAAGGTTGATTAGACAGTTATCGCTATAGTCACAAGTGTCAGGACGGAGATATTTTTGTGAGTGCGCACTTGCACGTCCATAAAAATGTCCTGCGCATCATCGCTACGGCTTATACCCGCCAGATTGCTACAAGACCTACACTACAATTGAGGATAGAAGGGGCTTGTGCCAAATCTGTGCCTAAACCTTCACCTAATTTGTCAAAAGAGCTTTGTTGAAAGCAGCTTCATCAAAAGCAAACCACAGAAAAAGTACAGCACAGAGCTAAGCCAACTGCATCACCATTCTGCCCTTAAAGCTGAACTTGCCTAACCTAAGCATGAGCTTCCAAGCAAACTTTCAACCCTCTCAAATCGTTTGCTTGGAGTGTCAAGCAGCTTATCTTTATGCAGAGGTTATTCAGGTCGTAGAGCAGCGTCAGCTTTGCTGGGTACGACCCATCGCCTTGGTAGAGGATTTTAAGGGCAAACCTGTCTCAAATCAACAGTCCTGGAATCAGGGCAATGCTTCATACAATCGCCCTGGCACTTCTGACATCCTCTATGACTTACGCGAAGGGTCTGATTTACTCTGTCCTGCATCTCTTTTTCGCCCTGCCCTAGATACAGAAGTCATCCCGATTCTGACCGAGCTTGAAAGTCATCAAGCCAAGGGAGAAGAACCCGAAGCAGGCGCTCTACCCATCTCAAGCTCCCGTCATCAGCTCCAGGCGTTCATTCGGCGTGTCTGGCAAGCCTACCCTCAAGCTTTCCAATCCTAAAAATTAGGCTGAATCCCAAGGCTCACTCAATGAAACCCAGGTTTAGGGATTGGGAACGAGTCGAATGCGGCCTGCATCCATTTCAGACATCAGCAGCTCCAGAGCCTCATAGTCCGTATCAGAAATGTGGCCTAGGCGAGTCAGTTCGTAGTTGATCTCGTTTTCAATATCGGGAGTGAGTTGCTTAATGTGTAAGGCTTTAGCGACGAGCTGCCGAATCACATAGGAAGGTTTCATATTAAATCGCGCTGCGATCAGCGAAGAGGACTTTCTTTAGTCCCAATCTTCTTGTAGTTGAAGCAAGTTGCACATGATCCAGAACGTCTGTCAGGAGTGATCCTAATCACACTTAAGATTACTCTTTTGGCATCAGCTAGGCGAAATTGCTAAAGTGTCACGTCCAAAACATAAAGAAATGTGACCCGGTGGTAGTGTCTATACACTTGGCGATCGTAAGTCATCCAATAGACTGAGTTAAAAAGTAGCCTTGAGTGCAAATTACTTACGTAAATCTACGGATAAGTACTCTGATTTGCATGGACTGCTGAAAAATTTACCCCCTCCGAGCACAATTTATTCCTAATTTATTCCTATAGAGGCATAGGCGATCGTGATCGCTTATGCCTCTATAGTGTTTGTGTGTCAATGACCTACAATGTTGACCTTAGTAAGGTTCTAGGCCAATAGCTTTGAATTTAAGAGAGGAAGTTATCAAACGCACTTTAAGTAAAGTTAAGGTAATGTAAAGTTAAGAGTAAGTAAGTAATCAAACCTAAATTTGAAGATTGTATTCAAGAGATTTGTGTTCTTGGATACCCTAACGTGGAATTACTTACTGAAATCTTTAAATAAAAAGGCTCACTTAGTAAAGATTTCGCAAAATCATCCGGACTAACTAGTCGCCGAGAGAAATTCAAGGCTATGTTCAGTTACATTCCGGACTCAGTTACCTCGCTACTCGCAGTCATTCGCTGATATACACAAGGATTCGGACAATGCAAAGCACACTCGCTCATTCCACAACAACGGTTGTTCAGCCTTCTGGTCACATCAATTCAGGGAACGCAGAAACATTGAAGCAGCACCTGACGGAAACAGTCTCGTCGAAAGATTCTTCCTCTCTGCTGGTGGACATGAGCCGAGTAGAATCCTTGGATAGTCACGGTTTGATGGCTTTGGTCTCCACCTTGACCTTGGCTCAGCGCATGAATAAGCAGTTCGGTCTATTTGGAATTTCCCCATCGGTGCGGATTGTATTTGAGCTGACTCAGCTCGATCGCGTATTTGAAATCTTTGATCGCCACCCATCAGAGCTGGAAGCAGCAGCTGCGTAAAGATTAGATAAAGAAACTCATTCGTTCAAGCAAGTTAATCCAATTGAGTTAAGGCAGTGCTGTGAATTGCTCGTTTAGGAGCATGATGGTGCTGCCTTGTTTTTTGGAGACAGCCGCTAAGCTTTCGCAGCGCTTTTCTGCCTGAAAGCTCCTGCGATCGCGAGCAAAAGTCAGTTGCCGCTAGGCTTTATACTTTTAGACTGTGCGCAATTTGGATTGTGCGTGGTTTAGATTGTGTGTAATTGCTTAACCCTGAGGTCAGTCTATGGCATCCATCCGCGAGTTACATCAACAGCTCACTACTAAAGAACGATCTGCTGTTGAAATTGCTCAAGCAGCGCTCGATCGTATTCAGCTTTTAGAGCCAAAGATTCGCAGTTTTCTCCACATCACTGCCGATCGCGCCCTCGCCCAGGCACAACAAGTGGATGCCCAAATCGCCGCAGGGCAAGAGATTAGCCTGCTGGCTGGAATTCCCATTGGTGTCAAAGACAATATGTGCACGAAAGGAATTCCGACGACCTGTGGCTCCCGGATTCTGCAAAATTTTGTGCCTCCGTATGAGTCCACCGTGACTGAGAAACTTGCAGCCACTGGAGCTGTAATGGTGGGCAAGACTAACTTAGACGAGTTTGCGATGGGCAGCTCTACTGAGAATTCTGCCTATCAAGTCACTGCAAACCCCTGGGATTTGGAGCGGGTGCCAGGTGGATCTTCAGGGGGATCGGCAGCAGCCGTCGCAGCAGCAGAATGTACAGTTGCACTTGGTTCTGATACTGGAGGCTCCATTCGGCAGCCTGCTGCTTTGTGCGGTGTTGTGGGAATGAAGCCCACCTATGGTCTTGTGTCTCGCTATGGGCTGGTTGCCTATGCCTCATCGCTCGATCAAATCGGCCCCTTTGGGCGATCGGTTGAAGATGCCGCCATCTTGCTAGAGGCGATCGCAGGCTATGATCCCAAAGATTCTACGAGCCTCAAAGTCGATATTCCTAACTACGCCAGCCTCTTGAAGCCTGATTTGAAAAAGTCTCAGGGAAAGTTTCGGGTGGGCGTGATTAAAGAAACCTTTGGAGAAGGGCTAGATGGAGTTGTGGCAGATGCCGTCCTAAAGGCCGTTGAGCAATTCAAAGCTTTAGGGGCTGAAGTTCAGGAAATCTCCTGTCCGCAGTTTCGCTATGGCTTACCGACCTACTACATCATTGCGCCTTCGGAAGCTTCGGCCAATTTAGCTCGTTATGACGGGGTCAAGTTTGGCTACCGTAGCGAGTCACCCGACAATTTGATGACGATGTACACCCAAACCCGCGCTCAAGGATTTGGGGCAGAGGTGAAGCGCCGCATCATGATTGGCACCTACACCCTATCAGCCGGATATTACGATGCTTACTACCTCAAAGCGCAAAAGGTAAGGACGCTGATTAAGCAAGATTTTGAGCAGGCTTTTGCGCAGGTCGATGTCTTGGTTTGTCCCACATCACCCACAACTGCATTTAAGGCAGGCGAAAAAACAGATGATCCCTTAAGCATGTACTTGTCTGACTTAATGACCATTCCGGTTAATCTGGCAGGGTTGCCAGGTCTTAGCTTACCCTGCGGTTTTGATGCTCAAGGGCTACCGATCGGGCTGCAAATCATTGGCAATGTGCTGAGAGAAGATCTCGTTTTGCAAGCAGCTTACGCCTATGAACAAGCGACCGACTGGCACAAGCAAGCACCTAAGCTGTAGAAAGTTTGGCGTTGCTGATTTTATAGCGCTACGCGCTTAGATCCAAACGAGCTATTTCTGAAAGCCGCGCAGAGTAACGGCTTTCAGAAATGGAGAGCGTGCGTAGCTATGTAGTGGAATGGTGAGTAGTGGGATGGTGGGTAGTGGGATGGTGAAACCATGCTGCTGTCGTAGCTTGTAGGGTTTCTAGAGAAGTTTCATAAAAATATCGTTGGTTAAACCGCTCTTCCTGTAATGCTGTTAAAAATTGAGTCCTGTTAGTGTCTAAAGATCCATCAGGGCAGAAAGACCCATCAGAACAGAAAGACCCATCGGGGCAGGCTGCATCGACTGTCTTGTCCCCCCAAACCTGCTGTTTAATCCACAGGTTCTCACCTATAGAGTGAACTGCAAAGCCACAGCCCGATAGACTTTGCAAGCCGATCGCTAAGGTACGATCGCTCACGCCCAATTTTTGACAGAGGTCTGTTTGGGTAACGGGTTGCTCCGTCCGGCTGAGGTATTTAGCAATTCCTATGAGGCGCAGCCAAATCGCGGTCGGGGTTTCTTCTGAAGGTGGGCCATAGGCGATCGCCAATTTTTTCTGCGCCTGCATTGCCTGACAGACCCAATGTTGCAACTCAGCCCAACTGCTGGGGCATTGGTTAAGCCGTAAGACATCCTCGGCCTGAGCGGGATTCTTTTCATGCCGCCAGTCTAGGAGCCAGTCTTCTGAAGATTCTGCCTGCGGAACTTCCTCAAGATTTCGAGGACGCACTGCTATTAGCCGAACTTCATAGTGCATCTGGCGCTTGGCATCTTGGTAGCTATTGAAGTCAAGCTCAACGATCGCATCACAACGCCCTTCAGGAATCTCGTCTTTGTAGTGGCCCCACCAAATACCCGGAAAGCCGCGATCGCTTGATTCATCCCAAATCTCAAATTCGGTCTTGATATAACCCTCCTGATCGGCAGAGGAAGCCTTCATCTTGCGATGCCAAAGGCGGGTAAACCAACAGTTCTGAATCAACAGCTTGGGAGTAGAATTGCCCATCCCGCAAGGTTCTAAAAGGCTTAGCTCTGCAAATAAATCTTTGCCCTCCGCTTGCACCAGATCAGCCACAGTAATGCCTAAGTCTGCTTGGATTGCGCCTGCAGCCACCGACTGTTGACGTAACTGCCGATTTAGAGCTTCAGCCAATAATGGGATATTTTCTACAGGCAAACTCATCCCTAAAGCAAAGGGATGCCCCCCCATGCGGTGCAAAAGATGCGATTGCTGATTCATCAATTGATACAGATCGATTTGAGCAACCGAACGGGCAGACCCTCTAGCCAGATTGTTTTGCCCATCTTCCGCTTCGTCGCTCTCCTCAAAGCTCAGTAGAACTGTCGGGCGATCGTAGGTTTGGGCAATCTGCCCTGCAACCAAGCCTAAAACTCCTACTGCCCACTGAGAGTCTGCCAAAACGATAACGCGAGTCGTTGACAGATCCAGCTTTGCTAGCTTTGCTTGCGCCTGTCGCATGAGATCTCGCTGCAACATTTTACGACGAGCATTTGCCAACTCTGTCTCAGTAGCGAGGTGATGGCAGCGACGTTTGTCTTGGCTAGTCAATAGCTCTACGCAAAATCGGGCATCTCCCTGAATGCGGCTAATGGCATTGATGCGAGGGCCTAACCCAAAGGAAACATCTGTAGGGCGATCGCCACTCTTGCGACAGAGTTCTAGTAGCTTGGCTACCCCAGGGCGAGGTGGCGTGTCACCCCGATTCTTTTGCAGCTGAGCAATCCCCACTTGAGCCAGATAGCGGCAGTCTCCTTTTAGCTCTACTAAGTCGGAAATCAGACCGATCGCTACCAGATCCAGCAGGGCTTCTAGCGGCTGTTGCGGAATATCTGGCAAGGTTTGATATAGCGCCTCAACAAGTTTATAGGCGACTGCCACCCCTGATAGGTGAGCTAAAGGATGCTCGATGGGCAGAGAGCGCGGATTGATCAGAGCAACAACTTCAGGACGTTGACGAGACAGCGTATGGTGATCGGTAACAATCACATCCAAACCCAAACGTTGCGCATGAAGAATCTCGTCTAGATTTGTGCTGCCCGTATCACAGGTAACGACCAGATGGTAGCCCTGCTCTGCCAATGCGTTTAGACCTGCGATCGATAAACCATGAGACTCTGTTAGGCGGTTGGGCAAGTGGTAGGTCAACTGCTCTGGAGGAAAAAATTGCCCCAAGCCTTCCCAGAGTAAAGCAGTTGCCGTAATGCCATCGGCATCGAAATCTCCCCAAATTGCCACTTTCTGCTGCTGCTGACGAGCCAGCAAGATCCGATCGATCGCCAGTTTCATCTCTTGCCCAAAGGCAAAAGGGCTAGTCGGCTGATAGCATTGGGGCGACAAAAAACCCAAGAGCTGTTGGCGATCGCAAATGCCCCGCTGCCAGAGTAATTGAGCCGCATGCTGAGCCGATGCACCCCCCAGGTATTGGCTAACGATTTCAACAAACCACTCTGGTAATTCAAAGCTAGGCTGAATCTGCCATTGAAGCTGCTCAGGCATAGATACAAAACAGACTACATTCTGATTTTAGAAACTCCAGAGCTAGACAAAGATTTCACCGATTTGGGAAACCCGATCGCTCTGGCTGAAGTCAATAACTGGAGTCACTCACGAGTGGAATTCAAACCCATACCATTCAAACTTAAACTCTAAAACTCTAACGCCTTTAGCTTTAGACGATCATTAATTATGCAAATTAAAAACTATGCAAATTAAAACCTTGGGAAAACAGGCAAGCCTCTTGGCTGCTGCCCTAACAATCGGCGGACTGCCTCTAGCATTTGGCCCCGCTGCTTTCAGTCAATCGCTGCTGGAGCAACGAGGAACATTGCAACCCATGCGGCAAGAGTACACCTTTGCAGGACAAAAGGGTCAGGCTATCCTGATTTCGATGTCTAGCGACGAGTTTGATGCCGCCCTCTCGCTGCTTGATCCCGAAGGAAAAGAAATTGCAACGAATGACGACTATGCTCGCACAGTCAACGCTGCGATCGTCATCACGCTACCCAGTGCAGGAACCTATAAAATTTTGGCGCGCTCCTTTTCGGGTGAAGGGGGCAACTATACCGTTACAGTAAAGCCAGCTACGGCCTACGATCAAGCTTACGCTCAAGCCGCAGCTCTCTATACCGAAGGCAAGCTTGAGGCAGCAGCCATTGCCTATAGCGCAGTAATTCAAATGGATGTTAACCAGCCGATCGCTTATCTCGATCGGGGTGATGTCGCCTATGCTCAAGGCAATGTGCAAGGGCTGATTGCTGATTATCAAAAGGCGATCGAGCTGTATCAAAAGGCTGGAGACACTGAAACCGCTCAAATGCTGCAAGAACAGCTGCAATATATTCAGGATATGCCTGAGCAGCAGTCTATCAACCTGTCCTATCCTGAACACACAGCATCAATGATGCCTTAGCTCAACAACTTAAAGAGATTTCAAGAACTCTAGCGTGAATTGCTATCCGTGGAGCCGCGCCTTCAAAACAGGCTCAGTTCATGAATTTAGGGATAATTTTTGTGGGGAGATAGACCAAGCGTGCCTCTCCGCAAAAATTATCCCTTGAAATGAGAATGCTCTAATCGGCCGTATCCTTAGGCTTGAGAATCTTAGCCGGAATGCCAACAGCCGTCTGCCCTGCTGGAATATCATTCAGTACAACTGCATTCGCGCCAACGCTAGCACCATCTCCCAAAGTCACTTTACCTAAAATTTTGGCTCCAGCTCCCACATTTACGCGAGCGCCCAGCTTGGGTGCATCAAAGGGGCGATCGAGATAGCGATTGCCCAACGTGACGCCCTGCCGAATGATGCTATCATCGCCAATCTCGCTGTAGCCATGAATAATGATGCCGTTTTGGTGCTCAATCACAACCCGTCGCCCAAGTTTGACGGTATAGGGTAGATCAATGCCATAGCCATTCCGCATCTTGCGATAAAGCGATTTGTACAAAAGGCTGAGCGGAGCGCGGAGAAGCTTGGGTTTCTGCATCCGCCAAACTCCAAAACGGTAGACGGCGATCGCTCGAAACCCAGGCTTGGTCCAATCGCGCCCATGAGCCTGCCAATCTTCTTTAATCTGTTGCCAGAGCGTTAAAGCAGTCTCTCCTGTCACGTTAGAAGCACTGCCTGCCTCAGGAAGCGGTGGCTGATCAGTCGTTATGGCTTTAAGAACGCTCAAATTTCTGCCCCCTTTAACAGCACGCTGTTCAGCAAAAAGTCAGTCAACATTTGAGGCGGATCAGTGTCGGGTTTGCGCTGTATGGCGCGTCGCAGCCGCCAAACTGCAAAGCTTGACGCCCAAGAAAGCTCTGTCAAAATGGCATAGGGCCAGCCATAATTTTTAACAAAAAACCGCCGCCGTGAGTCAAACCAGTAGGTGGGTCGCCGCTTAGCTTGTCGCTTGGTATCAGTCACGCCAGAACTCTGTCCCACAAAATGTACGACTCGGCTTTCAGGCACATACCAGCAGGGCCAACCCGCTCGATTTGCCGCTAGACAAAAATCAACCTCTTCAAAATAGAGAAAATATTTCTCATCCATTAAGCCCGCTGTGTCAAACACCTCGCGTCGGACAATCATGCTGGCTCCTGCGACCCAATCTGTTTGGCAGTTGACTTCAGATACTGGCGGCGCGATTACCCAAGGAGAGAGCAGACGAGAGACAACGCCCAAGCGTAGCCCCTCATTTAATTCACTCAACGCCGATGGAAACCGAAAGGCCGATCGCTGGGGTGTCCCGTCCAGATCTTCTAGGCGGCTGCCAGCAATTCCTACAGCAGGGTTGGCATCCATGAAATCAACCAATGCCTTAATCGCCTGAGGGCGCACCACCGTATCAGGATTGAGTAATAAAACGTAGGGAGGAGGAGTAGGGGAGGCCAAAATTGGGCGAATGGCAGCATTGTTGCCAGAGGCATATCCACCGTTCTGCTCTAGCGGCATGAACGTTACCCAGCTCTCCCAGGCTTCAGAGGCGATCGCGCTTTGAATTTTTTCAACTGAC
Organism: Oscillatoriophycideae cyanobacterium NC_groundwater_1537_Pr4_S-0.65um_50_18; assembly: GCA_016208305.1. Classification (GTDB taxonomy): domain Bacteria; phylum Cyanobacteriota; class Cyanobacteriia; order Elainellales; family Elainellaceae; genus Drouetiella. The sequence goes on from JACQYI010000022.1 coordinate 88,001, forward strand.
CCATCGCCCGAAGCGTTATCCACGACAGTGACATGGGTTCCTGCTAATTCCTTAACCTGGTCAACTAAGGAATGGAGGCAATCGATTGTCAACTCAGGGGTGCGGTAGTTAAGCACAACAATCCCGAGACGGGGCGAGGCCCCCAGATGAGATGAAGTCTCTCGAGTTTCGTCAGACATATATTTTCCCTGGCTGTTCAGAAGCTCAAGTGTAAGTAAGGCAGCAAAGATAGATTTCTATAACTCTCCTACCAGACTAGTCAGAATCTCGGGAGAAATCCATAAAAGCTTGTTCAACAGATGCACAACTTCAAGAAGATTTGAAAAAGATGGATACGAAGTTTTCGAGAAGAAATAGTTTGGACTTAATGAAAACCCTGTATTACGGGTTGTTTTTGCCGTAAGTTCAAAAAATATGTGATAGCGTGAACGCATAATTTGAAAGCTGAATCTTGCAGCTGCAAATGACCTCCCAAGGATCTGTCCCGAAAGTTTCCGGATTTTTTGATTTAGGGCAAGGAACAGGAGATTAACAGAAGTTTGCAAGGTTCGCGTAACTGGCTCAGATTAACTCCAGAAGCTACATTGAGGCCAGAAGCTATTGTCGCAACTATACGTTTGGATTTCTAGCAACATATGAGAGCTATGGTGAACAGGGTTCAAACCACTTTAAAGAGAAAGCGTATCGGGCATACCCGACTGCAAGAGCTTGCCTCTCCTTGCAACCCCACCCTAACAATGTCATTCGAGAAGGCACTTCGACCTGTCTTGGGGTTAACGATCGCTGCCTTGGCCACAGTCACTTGCATCGCTCCTAGCTCTGCACAAGATTCGGTCAGCCAAACATCAACGACTCCGGGCGCAACCCAGATACCCGTTACCCCCCCTACGCCAGGTTCACCCGCAGCACAATCGGAGGAAACAATACCGACTCCGGAAGGCGGCGCTTCTGCAACACCGGTGCCCGCCCCTGGACTTGCGCCTAGTGTTGTACCTAATCGGACATTAATTGCTCCCTCTCCAGCTTCCACGGCTTCTGGTGAAGATACTTACTTATTGGGAGCCGGCGATCAAATTGGTCTTGACATTTTTGATGTGCCTGAGCTGAGTGGCGCAAACGGCAGATATACCATTCTGGTAGATGGCTCCATTAACCTTCCTTGGGTTGGCCGAATTTCGCTTCAAGGACTCAGCCTTGAGCAAGCGTCGAGCAAAGTGACTACGGCCTATGCGCCCTACATTCGGAATCCCCTGATTACCGTCAATTTGCTGACGGCTCGGACGCTCAGAATTAGCGTGGTCGGCGAGGTGAAGCGTCCAGGTTCGTACATCATTAGTCCAGCAGGCACCACTAATCAAATTTTGGTAGGCGATGCTGCCGTTGCCGGAGCCGGAGCGGCGAGTCAATGGCCAACCGTGACGCAGGCCATTCAGTCAGCAGGTGGAATTACGCAGCTTGCAAACCTGCGGCAAATTCAAATTCGTCGTCCTATTCCCAATGGCTCAGAGCAGCTCATTGACCTCAACCTATGGGAACTGCTGCGGACAGGCCGGATTAGCCAAGACATTACGCTACGGGATAGAGATACGCTGATTATCCCTAAGGCAGAAACCATTAGTTCCGACGAGGCGTTGCTGATCGGTTCGGCAAGCTTTGCCCCTGCCACCATTCGAGTCAGCGTGGTTGGAGAAGTTGCAGAGCCTGGAATTGTTGAGGTGTCTCCCAATACTTCCCTCAATCAAGCTTTACTATCAGCCGGAGGGTTTGACAAACGCAGAGCTAGAACTAGCAGAGTCGATTTGATTCGGCTTAACACAGACGGTACAGCAGTCAGGCGAACGGTTCCCATTGACTTGGCATCTGGCATCAACGAAGAAAATAACCCTTCGCTACGAGATGGTGACACGATTATTGTGGGACGCTCTGGAATCACAGGAGTCAGGGACTTCCTGGATGACGTGTTTGGCCCTCTAGACGGGGTTGTGGGCAGAATATTCGATATCTTTAATGTTGGAGACTAGAAAAACATTGACGCTCTGGGCTGTGCCACCTTAATACTGAATTTAATGGATGAGAGTCAACTGAATAAAGTAATTGTTGTCTTGAGAGTTGCATTTTACACGTTAAAGTTTAGGAACAGGGGCGCACTACCAGCAAATTTCCCAAGGGTAGCCAGTCAAAAAGAGGGCTGCTTCCGTGGAGATAGATGCTGAGAGAAGATAAAGTCACCACCAAAGATTTGGCAATATTGGGCTACACAGCTTTTCCCCCAAAGAGCTACTCGCTCTTCTGAATGATTAGACCTGGGTTTATGACGGCAACTCATCTTTTCTTGGCGTGAGTTGTTTAAGCGATATACAGAGCGATACAGAGGTCAACATGGAGACAGAACAGACATCTCAAGCCTTGTCACCTAAGCGGAGTCGGTTGCCGATTCAGTTGCCGCAGGCTGAAACGGAGGACATGGACAATCCGCCTAATAAGGGGCTGAATCTGCGATCGCTAGGCAGAACGATACAACGCCAATCCCTGCTGATTGCTGGGGTTGCGACTGTGGTAGCTGGCGCGGCGGCTCTCAATGCCATTAATATTCCGCCCTCTTATGAAGGAGACTTCCAGCTTCTTGTTGAACCTGTAACCAATGCAGCGAGAAGTGTCGATCCGGTGACGGTGACACGTGCGGATGGTGCTGTGCCAGGTCGGGATACCTTCACTCTGGACTATTCTACTCAGCTCCAGATTTTACAAAGCCCGCAACAGCTAGATGCCATAACCCAGGAAGTTCAAAAGAAATATCCTGACTTCTCTTATGAGGAATTGCGCGCTGGCTTATCGGTAGAGCGCTTGGTCAGTGAGGATTCCCCCGATCCAACCAAGATCATCCAAATCACCTATCAGGGAGATGATCCTGTTCGGGTACAAACGGTTTTACAAGTCACTGCTGACCGATACTTGCAGTACAGCTTGGAAGATCGCAAAACAAGCTATAGCCAAGGGATCAAATTTATTGACGATCAGCTGCCTGAAATTCAGCAGCGGGTCAGCAAAATTCAGGATGGCTTGCAACAGCTGCAACAGCAGTACGACATTATCGATCCAGCTACGCAAGGTGGGCAGATCTCTGGGCAGATTGAGGATATTTCGGCTCAACAGTTGGACAGTCAGCGAGAGCTGAGAGAACAGCGGACTCTCTACGACAGCCTTCAGCGTCAGCTTCAGCTATCCCCGTCAGAAGCGCTAGCCGCTTCGGTTGTCAGCCAAGATCCAAACTACCAAGCCACATTGGCTACGATGCAAGAGCTGGAAGGTCAGTTGGCGATCGAAAGAGCTAGGTTTAACGACAGTAGCCCTGTGGTGGCCTCGTTACTAGAGCGCAAAAAGAATTTAGAAACGCTGCGAGATCAGCAGATCGGCGTGATCCTAAGGCAAAACCTGCCAGGGGGTTCGCAAGATAGAGTAACTCCTTATCAAAATGCAATTCGCTTAGGGCTGATTGAGCAGCTTGTAACAGCCGCTAACCAGATTCAAATTCTGGAGGTTCGTAATCAAGAAATCAATCGATTTAGAGGCGATGCAGAGCGTAAGCTTCAGCAATTCCCTGCGGTGGCTCGACGCTATGCAGACCTGACCAGAGAGCTGGAAATTGCGACTCAAACTCTGAATCGTCTGCAAACGCAGCGAGAAACATTGCGGGTTGAGGCGGCTCAAACTGAGACACCCTGGGAAATCATCTCTAGACCCTCGATTCCTCGAAACGCCGACGGCACTCCTCAGCCAGTGCCTAGCAAAGCCTCTAACCTAATTATTGCTGGAGCAGGATTGGGGCTACTTTTGGGAACGCTGCTGGCGTTATTCCGGGAAAAATCACGCAACGTCTTCTATACCGTTGAAGATGTCCAAGAGGGTATGCAAATGCCGCTGATTGGCATCATTCCTTTCTCACGCGGGGCGAAACAGTCGCTTGATTTCCCGGTGGGTTTCGATACGGTCAGGGAGGAAGAAAGCCGATTGGAGACGGCTTCTTTCCGTGAAGCCTTTAGTGACCTGTATTCCAATATTCGTCTGGCCGAGCCGCCCATTCGCTCGCTCATGGTGTGCTCAGCTCAGGAGGGAGATGGCAAAACGACGATCGCGCTCTATCTGGCTCAAACCGCAGCCGGAGCTAATCAGAAGGTGCTGCTGGTTGATACCAACATGCGATCGCCTCAAATCCATACTCGGCTGAATCTCCAAAATAAAGAGGGTTTGAGTGATCTGTTAACGAGCAATCGCAACCCCGATGATTTGAAACTGGTGACGCTGTCTGAAAATCTATTTGTCCTTCCGGCTGGGCCTTCTGTCTCTGGCGCGGCTCGCTTGCTGGGAAGCGATCGCATGCAGTTCATCATGGAGCAGTTTCAATCTAAATATGACCTCGTCATTTATGACACCTCTCATCTGTTTGGGTTAACAGATGCTAGTTTCTTGACAACCCATGTCGATGAAATCCTGATGGTGATTGCAGCAGGCAAGACAAACCGCACGGCTGTTGAGCGCGTGATCAACAAGCTGATCGCGCTGCGCGCCCCTGGCGTTAACCTTGTCACTAACTATCTGAGGGAGTACAACAGTCCGACCAATACGTATGGTAGCTACACGCCTGCCATTAGCCAAAGTCGAGGAGAGGGTTAGACGCGTCGATGAGTTTTTACAGAACCTTATCTATGGCAATCTTGCGAGATTGCGATCTGCTGCGCTGTATAGTTTTCAGCCCAGTAGATTGAGACGTTAGCGTTTATTGGGACTGGTGATGAACCTGCGGAGCAGGTTCATCACCATGCGTAAACTAGCTTTGGCTCACCAGCGCTGAAGAGCGCCGAGATGAGGCAGCGGTTAGAGCACTAGGCTTTGCCACCAGCGTAATGACGGTCACTTCAGGAGGGCAAAATAGCCTGCCAGGAGGATAAGTGCCCAATCCTCGATTGATATACAAACCGTTGGCTCCAACATAGTGAAATCCTTGTGCCCATTCCCAATGCCGCACGACCTTACATTGTCCTTCGCGCATATAAGGAACCCAGCCCCGAAGCGGTTTAGGAACAGAGCGGCGAAGGGTCTGATACCAGGTGGGAACAGGGCCTAAGCCAGGGATAACAATCTGGCCTCCGTGGGTATGTCCTGAAAGCTGCAAATCGACTCGCCAGTTCTGAAGTTTCACCGCACTGTCCGGATTATGGGACAAGACAATTCGAGGGACAGAAGCTTCGATTTGAGGCATCACGATCGCAGGATTAAATTCCCGAGACCAGAAATCAGCTAGACCCACGATCGGCAGATCTTCTCCTAACGGATAGGCAATTTGGTTCCATAACACTTGAATACCCGCCTGCACCAGAGCCGAACTCACTCTATCTTTAGCGCCACTGGGGTAGATGTCATGGTTGCCCAGTACCGCGTAGACGCCCCAACGGCTTTGCAATTGCTGTAATCGCCTTGCCAGCTCCTCGATCGGGCTGGGATCATCTGTAACATAGTCTCCCGTAAGAGCAACAAGATCAGGCTGAATGTGATTAGAGGCAACGATCGCAGCTTCCAGCATTTGATCGGACAATCGCAGCCCATCAAAGTGTAGATCTGAGAGTTGGACGATCGTCGTTCCGCTTAAACGAGCAGGTAGGTCTGCAATTTCAACGGACAGGCGATCGACCCTCAAAGCTCCTGAGAATAATTTATGCATGATGCAGAGTCTTCTCCTAGGCGGCTCCTTCAGCCTAGCAAAGGAAGTAGCCTTGCCAAGTGTTATCCAGACGACACCCGCCAACTTGAAATACTGATGAAACCCTCAATAGAAGGTCAATAGATGTGAAGTTTATTTGCTTTGTGGGGCGATCGTTTCTGGATTCTTTTTCAAGAGTGCTGGGCTTATGCATAATTGATGGATGAAGCCCTGAACATTACAATAGGTCTGGCAAATTTTGACACTATAAATTTGACAATATAGACCCATTCAATAAGTTAGCCCTGAGGCGCTGTGGCACGATCAAATGATGGATCAAGGTGTTTTGGGAGAGGCACTCATTAAGCCACTAGCGCATAGATCAAGCAAAGTCACTCTATTAAGTCAGTGATGGGCAGGCTACAGAGGTTGTTGAGTTGCCAACAAATCAGGGCAGAGTAGTAACGTAGCTCATATCTGAACTGCTGGGGAACCTGTTTCAAGAGGAATACACTTTAAAATGTCTGTCGTTTTACAAATAGCGGGGCGCTCCATCACGGCTGAAGAAATGTTGCCTTTAATGGCAGGCTATCAAATGCTGCCACAGTTTGTGCAAGAGATACTGATTGACCAAGCTATCGCCAACGTTGAGTGTACTCCAGAAGAAGGCGCGAGTGCCGCCCAGCAGTTCTATACTCAAAACCAAATTACGAATGAGGAAGAACTTAAAAACTGGCTAGGGCGATATGGCATGGTTCAGCCTCAGCTAGAGGCTCTAGCAACCCGCGAACTGAGAGTGGAAAAGTTTAAACAAGCCACCTGGGGATCTAAGTTAGAGTCCTATTTTCTCAGCCGCAAAAATCAGCTCGATCGCGTCATTTATTCTCTCATTCGCACCCAAGATGTAGGCATTGCCCAAGAGCTGTACTTCCGCATTCTAGAAAGCGAGCAGTCTTTTGCCGAACTGGCTCGAACCTATTCTCAAGGGCCAGAAGCCCAAACCGATGGCCTCATTGGGCCTGTCGAGCTGAGCGTGCCTCATCCTGTTTTGGCGCAGCTCCTATCTTTAAGCCAGCCTGGACAGATTAATCCTCCGACTCGGGTAGGGGAGTGGTTAGTTTTGGTGCGTCTCGAAAAATTTATCCCAGCCCAAATGGACGATGCGATGCGTCGCCGTCTGTTAAATGAATGCTTTAATACCTGGCTGCAAGAGCAGCTTGGTCAAATTGGTTCTCTTGCCCCCGGTGGTTCTGCTGCAATTCCTACTGCCCCATGACTTATACCAAATCTACGGTTCAAGATTTTCTCGCGACGATCGCCCCCTTCGATCAACTGGCTCCTGCCGCATTAACTCAACTTACTGAGCAGTTTCAGCTCTTGCGCTATCGCATGGGGCAAGCGGTTGTGGTTCGAGACAAAATGCCCGCACAGGTTTCGATTCTCTATGAAGGGCAAGTGCGGCTACTGGCCTATGATCCACGGACTCAAAAACCTGTGACTCTCGCTTTGCAGCAGCCAGGAACGGTTCTGGGCTGGGTAGGACTGATGCGAGGCGTACCTTGCGAAACGGCGATCGCCTCTCAAGAGACCATTTGCCTCACGCTAGAGGCCGCAGATTTTTTGGCGCTGCTGGAGCGTGAACCCAAGCTGGCTGCGGCCTTTAGCAATCAAGCACCCTTAATTGAGCTGTTTGATCTGCTGGGCACCGAGCTACATCGGCAGGCGATCGGAGATGTTGATCTCAAGGAGATTTCGCTTCAGGCAGAATCTCAGGCCGTAGTTTGCAACTTGCCACCTGGTCAAACGCCGATTAGCCAACTAGAGCGCGATCGCGTCTGGCTGGTGAGCGGCGGTGGAGAAATCAATGGCTATCCCGTTGGCAGTCGAATTGATCCAGGCATATCTGGGTTTGAGACTTTGGAAGTCTTGGGCAATAAACCCGCTCGCGTCATTGGCTTTCCTGGCTTTGTGGAGGAAGAAGCCGTAGCAGACGCAGAAACTTCTTCGGTAGCAGCGCCAACCCATACCGATACAGATATTCCCTTTGCGCCCGATCGCCCGCCAGCCCTCGATCCGGCCATTCTGGCTCAGCCCACTGGCTCTAGCAAAAATTATCCTTTTGTCCGAGGCAAAGGGCAGCTAGAGGAGTCTATGGCCTGCCTCCAAATGCTTTGCCAGCACTTAAATATGCCCTTCCGCCGAGACGTGATCAAACGGGTGCTCGTCAACCAGGTAGAACGAAATGGCAGTATTTCTTTGGAACTCTGTGGTGCAGTCGCAGAAATGATGGGGCTACATGCCCAGCTGGTGACGGTTCCTGCCAGCGCAGTGGGACGGCTAGAGGCTCCGGCGATCGTTCAGTGGCAAAACTCTTTTGCCTTGCTCTACGAAATTAGCGAGCGAGAGATGGTGATTGCGGTTCCAGAGCTAGGGCTAGTCCGCCGTAAGCCTGCCGACTTTATAGAAACCTGGGGAGAGCAAGGCGAGGTTTTGCTGCTCAAAGCAACCCGCCAAACGCCTCAAAAACGGTTCGGGCTAGACTGGTTCCTGCCTTCTATCAAACGTCATCGCCGAGTGCTGATCGAAGTCTTCGTTGCTTCATTCTTCGTACAGCTGTTTAATTTGGCGAATCCGCTGATGATTCAGGTGATTATCGACAAGGTAATCATTCAAAAGAGCGCTGACACTCTGCATGTCTTGGGCATTCTCCTGCTGGTACTGGCCGTTTTTGAGGCGATCCTCAGCAGTTTGCGAACGTACCTGTTCGTAGACACGACCAACCGCATTGACATGACGCTGGGTTCTGAGATCATCGATCACTTGCTACGGCTGCCCCTGCGCTACTACGAACGGCGACCCGTGGGTGAACTAGCAACCCGAATTAATGAGCTGGAGAATATTCGCTCCTTCTTGACCGGGACGGCGCTAACCGTGGTGCTAGATGCCATCTTCTCGGTGATCTACATTGTGGTCATGTTTATCTACAGCTGGCTGCTGTCGCTGGTTTCGCTGGTGACGATTCCCTTTTTCGTGCTGCTGGCAATGGTGGCTTCGCCGATCATTCGCGATCAGCTCCGGGTCAAGGCAGAGCGAAATGCTGAAACGCAGTCTTATCTGGTGGAAGTCGTGGGCGGTATCCAAACCGTCAAAGCTCAAAACATGGAGCTGCGTGCCCGGTGGCAGTGGCAACAGCGCTATGCCAGATACGTGAGTGCAGGCTTTAAGACTGTTCTAACTTCTACCACGGCTGGCTCGGCCAGTAATTTCTTGAACCAGCTTTCAGGTTTGCTGGTGCTGTGGGTCGGAGCCTATCTGGTGCTAGAGAACAAGCTGACCCTGGGTCAACTGATTGCTTTCCGAATTATTGCGGGCTACGTCACCAGTCCTTTGCTCCGTCTGGCGCAGCTTTGGCAAAATTTCCAGGAAGTGGGGCTATCGATCGAACGTTTGAGCGACATTGTAGACTCGGCTCCAGAGGCGGATGAACTCGATCGCCAAAATATTCCCATGCCGACCATTCAAGGTTTGGTCAAATACGATGATGTCTCTTTCCGATTCGGCACCAGCGGGCCGCTTCAGCTCAGTAGCGTCAGTCTAGAGTTTCCCTCTGGGGCGTTTGTTGGCATCGTCGGGCAGAGTGGTTCTGGTAAGAGTACGATGATGAAACTTTTGCCGCGCCTCTACGATTTAGAATCTGGGCGCATCTTGATTGATGGCTATGACATTGGCAAAGTTGAGCTGTATTCTCTGCGCCGCCAAATTGGCATTGTGCCCCAAGATCCGCTGCTGTTTGAGGGCACCGTTCAGGAAAATATCTCCATTACCTGTCCTGATGCTTCACCAGAGGAAATTATTCGGGCTGCTCAGGTAGCGGTTGCCCATGAATTCATCATGAGTTTGCCCAATGGCTACAATACACGAGTAGGGGAGCGGGGCGCTTCGCTCTCTGGGGGGCAGCGGCAGCGGGTGGCGATCGCTCGGACAGTGCTCCAAAACCCCCGGATGCTGATTTTGGATGAAGCCACGAGTGCTCTAGATTATGATACGGAGCGGCGCGTTTGCCTGAATTTGGCAGAAGCCTTTGACGATCGCACCGTCTTCTTTATTACTCACCGCCTCACCACGATCCGCAATGCCGACATCATCCTCTTGATGGATAAAGGCTCCCCCGTAGAGCAGGGCACCCATGAAGAACTCATGGCGCTCCGAGGACGATACTATTGTCTCTATCATCAACAGGAAGCCGAGCTGTGATCGCTACGGCAATCTGCAAGGCCAACGCTCAATCTCAACGCATATCTCCCACTGATGAAGGAATCTCGCTATGAATGGACACAACAGCGCTAACGGTGCCCAGAATGGCTCCAATGGCAAGTCTAATGGTAAATCTGACGGCAAAGCTAGAGGGGGCTTGGTCAAGCTAGCGCTGGGCAACAAGCCTGTCTCAGCTCCCGCTGAAGAACTTCCTGACAAAATCAACCGAGCTGAGACGTTTGATCAGCCTGTGATCTTGCAGCAGACGAATCAGTGGTCGCAGGGCATTGTCTGGGCGATTGTGGGCGTTACCTCTTTTGTGATTATTTGGGCTTCCATATTCCAAATTGAAGAAGCCATTCCAGCCCAGGGAGAGTTGAAACCTCAAGGACAAGTTCAGCCTGTGCAGGCTCCGGTGGGCGGTGTTATCCAAGAAATTTATGTCAAAGACGGTCAGACTGTAAAGCAAGGCGACTTGCTAGCGCGGCTTGACCCAACGGCTGCCGCAGCACAGCAGGAGTCACTTCAGCAGGTTAAAGACTCGTTGCAAAGGCAAAACCAGTTTTATCGATCGCAGCTCTCAGGGGCAACCATCCCTTCACTGACCCAAGCACAGCAGCTCAGGCTACCGCCAGAGATTCTGTCTTTGACAGCCAATCGTGCTTCTTTAATCTCTGAGAATCAACTGTATGTAGCACAGCTCAATGGCTCAACGGCAGGTCTAACGGCTGATCAAACTGCTCGTGTTGAGTCTGGGCTGCAAGAATCAAACTCTAGAGCTGCTGCTGCTCGCCTAGAAACATCTCAGCTTCAAGAGCAGCTTAATCAAACGATTTCTCAGCTAGAGTCTGCAAGAAAGACCTTGGAAATTGATCAACGCGTCTACGCTGATTTGGCGACACTGCTAGAAGAAGGTGGCATTCAGCGTCTGCAAGTCACCCGGCAGCAGCAGCAAGTGATTGCGTCTCAGGCTGAGGTTGATAAACAGATTCTGGAGAAACAAAGATTAGAGTTTGCGATCGCTCAAGCTCAGCAACAGATGACCAACACAGTTGCCCTATCAGACAATGATCTGCGCAACAAAATGGCTGAAAACGACAAGCAAATTGCTTCTTTAGACACCCAGTTGAATAAGGCGATTATTGATAACGAAAACCAAATTGCTGATATTAATAGTAGGCTGAGCGAGACTAGCGTTACCTTAAAGTATCAAGAGCTACGTTCTCCAGTAGACGGCATCATCTTTGATCTGCAAGCCAAAGGGCCAGGATTTGTGGCAACGACGACTGAGCCGATCTTGAAAGTCGTTCCGACTAGCGCCCTCATTGCAGAGGTTTACATCACAAATCAGGACATTGGTTTTGTCAGAACAGGAATGCCCGTTGATGTGCGGGTTGATTCTTTCCCATTCAGCGAATTCGGTGATGTCCAGGGCAAGTTAGTCAATATCGGCTCTGATGCCTTACCGCCCGATCAAATCCATCCCTACTCCCGTTTTCCAGCTAAGGTAGAGCTTGAAAAACAGAATGTGGCCGTAGGGGGGAAAGAAGTGCCGCTCCAGTCTGGCATGTCTGTGACCACTAACATCATTACCCGCAAGCGAACCATCATGAGCATCTTTACCGATATGTTTACCCGCAAGATCGACAGTGTTCGCACGGTTCGTTAGGCTCAGTCGATCGAGATCACCCTTCGAAGTTTTGTAGGCACGCTCCGCGCGGCACGAAATTCCAAAGGGCAATCTACTAAGCCATTGATGTCGAGGCCATTGATGTTGAGGCTATTGATGTTGAGTGAGACGGCGGCAGCGTCCCCCTCTCACTCAAGAAAGATTTTTGTGGGTGCGCGGAGCGCACCCACAAAAAGTCATGTTCTGCACAGCTTTTAAAAAATTAATGGGGCTAACGAGAGCGGTAAGGTACAGCTTTGTCAATGTCAATGTCAAAGACCGAAGCTCTGCTAGGGGTAGCGGCTGCCGGACTGAGACTCCTAGCCATCTCCCTGAATAAAGTAGGATCGCCAGTTTTGGGCTGTCTGTCATAAGAGCGGAAGCTACGCACCATCTCTTGCCAGATCGTTTGAGGGAAGCCCAATTGAGCGCGATGATAGGCATCGTAGCGAGGAGAGGTGATGTTGAAAGGGATTTCACCTGTGGCGCGGCTGGGTAAAAGACGACGACGGTGATAGGGAACGGTGTTTTCCCCAAAGTTCTCGATGTACTCATCGCTGTTGAGCAGTTCATCTACAAACCCTTTAACGCCTTTGGTCATCACTACGGCTGACCAAGCAATCTTCTCCCGCTGATTGTAGACTCGCCGTCCCAGAACCTTTTCGACACAGTGCTCTACAAAGCGATAATTACTGTTTTTATCGTAGAAGCTATCAATAAAGGTTTTAGAGAGCAACAGCCCCCGGATAAAGTCCCGCACCGTGATCTGTCTGTTGCGAAGCTGAGATTCTAGAGCAATTTCACGATCCGACTGAAACGCATGGAAAAAAATCTGGCGATATGCAGCATTAATCAAATCTCCTACTTCTGTGGGGGAGAATAAATTGTCGGTTGAGTAAACGATAGCTTCGTCGTCCGGCGCACCCAGCGGAGCTACACGCTGATTTGGACAGGAAGGCAAATAAGTTAATAGAGGAATTGCCACGCTTATATAACTCCCATCTTGTGAGACTTCAAAAGGGTATCCGATCATCATAAAGGGGGGAGGGATTTTCAATCTGCATCAGCCCAATAAAACGTTACATTCAATATTGAAACTCAGAAAAAAACGGCTTTCAAAAAGTCTGGTTTTCTTTTTATTCAACAATTAGAGCAGTTTTAAAACACCTCTAAATTTATAAGCAAATGGCTTAATTCTAAGAGAAGATTTATAATCCTAGAGATCAAAACTATCTCTAAGAAGCATGCTAAGAGAGGCTTTTGACTTTTAGGTATGTTGCAAATTACGATTTATTAACATCCTTTAACTGCACAAGTTTTGCACAAATAGACTGTTTTAATTCAGAGATAATCCAATAACCACTAAACCTCTAACTCTTGCAGTTAAGGTTTAGACTTCTCAAATTCCTCTGATGGAGTTGGCATAGTTAATAGGCACAGCTCATATCTGAGTCTCTTAGCTTGAATGACAGACTTTCCTTTGCGAAAGTTTGGTATTTTATGCAATCTATCTGCTTAGTAATTAGGGGAATTTGTTGGAGTCAAGATGGTTTGTATAAGTACCTTCTTGGATTACTTCGATGGTTACATTTCAAGCTGATGCTATTCAGTTTTGAAAAAACATGAATTCTTAATTGAGCCAATTTTAGGAGATTGAATCAATGCTAGACGCGTTTACTAAGGTGGTATCTCAAGCGGATACGCGGGGTGAGTTGGTTGGCAATGCTCAGATTGACGCTCTGATGGCTGTGGTTAAAGAAGGTGCAAAGCGCACCGATGTGGTTAACCGCATTACTAGCAATGCGTCTAAGATTGTTGCTGATGCAGCTCGCGCCTTGTTCGCTGAACAACCTCAGCTGATTGCACCGGGTGGTAACGCCTATACCAACCGTCGCGTTTCGGCCTGTGTGCGTGACATGGAAATCATCTTGCGCTACGTCACCTATGCAGTGTTCCTAGGAGACTCCAGTGTGCTTGACGATCGCTGCCTCAATGGTCTGCGGGAAACCTATCTAGCGCTGGGCGTTCCAGGCGGTTCGATGGCCACCAGCATCCTCAAGATGAAAGAGGCCGCGATTGCCATTGCAAACGATCGCAATAACATTCAGCCGGGTGATTGCAGTTCTTTGATGGCTGAATTGTCTAGCTATTTCGATCGTGCCGCTGTTGCCGTTGGAGGCTGAGTCGGGTGCGATGTTTTAGCACCGCTCAATTCGACTAGACCGCACTCTAAACCAGATTTAATCAAACAATAGGGAGAGATTACGCCGATGAAAACTCAATTGACTGAAGCGGTTTCAACTGCTGATTCCCAAGGCCGTTTCTTGGGCAACGCTGAACTGCAAGTAGCTTTTGGTCGCCTGCGGCTGGCTACTGCTGATTTGGAAGCAGCCAAGGCGTTGGGCGCTAAAGCGTCACAGTTGACCGAAGCCGCTGCCAATGCGGTTTACCAAAAGTTTCCATACACCACCCAAATGCAGGGCAACAACCATGCTGCGGATGGTCGGGGTAAGGGCAAGTGTGCGCGGGACATTGGCTACTATGTGCGGATGATTCAGTACTGCCTGATTGCTGGTGGTACAGGACCTGCGGATGATTATCTGTTGGCGGGTCTGGCAGAAATGCATAGAACCTTTGAACTATCACCTAGCTGGTATGTTGAGGCGCTCAAGTACATCAAGGCGAACCACGGTTTGTCGGGTGATCCTGCACTGGAAGCCAATTCCTACATCGACTACATCATCAACGCTCTGAGCTAAGCGGGGATTTTGCCCGGAAAGGTAAACAGCTCTATCTCTAGCTAGCTGTTGTTTACCTTTCCGGGCTATTTATTATGAACAGTCCTTACAGCCAATTGCATTGGCATAGGGAGAAGAAAGGGTTGAGATAAAACCCGGATTAGCCGACACATTTTCCCCTCATCCCTTAATCTCTTTTTCCACAGAGAGCGAAGGGATTTCAGACAAGAGTTGCGGCTTAAAGTCCCCTCGTTTGCTCTGAGAAGTTGGAGTGAGGGCGGTTCTTTGTCAGTCAATCAGGCTAAAGCCTCTTGCAGGGTTAACAAACTCCGCATCCCTATGTTTACTGGTTTATTGATCTAAAAACTGCTGTAAGAATCGCTGAAAAGAGTTGTCTATATTATTGAGTTGATGGGGAAAAACAACTATGGCTGGCTTACAAGAAGCAGGCAAATTGGGAATTAGACCTTTTGAAGAAGCGGAGCCCGTTGAATTGCGTCCGAACTGGACTCCAGAGGATGTCAAGGCGGTGATCCGAGCAGCCTATCGTCAGGTGTTAGGCAATGAGTATTTAATGCAGAATGAGCGGTTAGTCGGGCCGGAATCCCTCTTACTTCAGGGCAATCTTTCGGTGCGAGATTTTGTCCGGGCGATCGCCCAATCAGAAATTTATCGCCAAAAGTTTTTGTATCCCAACTTTCATGTGCGCTTTATTGAGTTGAACTATAAACACCTTTTGGGGCGAGCTCCTTACGATCAGTCTGAGATTGCCTACCATTTGGATTTGTATACCTCCCAGGGGTATGAAGCTGAGATCAGTTCCTATATTGACTCGCAGGAATATCAGCAGAGTTTTGGGAATGACATTGTTCCCTATCATCGGGATTTTCAAGTCGATCACCCTGGACAGCGGGCGATTGGCTTTAGCCGTTTGCTGCATCTCTATCGGGGCTATGCCAATAGCGATCGCTCTCAGGGACAAAAACAGCCCAAGCTCACCTGGGAAGTTGCCAGAAATTTAGCCACCCCAGTGAGTACTCCCAGTTCCAAGTCTCTATCCGGTGGGGTAGGCGGCAGTCGGGGAAATGTATACCGGATCAGGGTACTGAAGTCAGCCACTCCTAACGCAACCGTTGTCCGGCGGAGTGTAACGGAAGTGGTTGTTGCCTATGACCAACTGACGAACAAGTTACAGCAGCTGAGCCGTGCTGGAAATAAGGTGATTAGCGTGACATCTGTATAAGCGGGTGGGATTATACCCCTCGCTATTTTGCTTAGGACATTTTGGGTAAAGCGAAGAGCGCTAGCCAAAATGTCCTTGCCCTCACCGCCTTAATGGTCGATATACATTATTAAAGGAATTAAAGGAGATTTTCAGGTGGGTATTACAACAGCAGCCTCTCGCCTTGGAACATCCGCGTTTAAGGATGCCGCTCCATTAGAATTACGCCCAAATGCCACTCAAGGAGAGATTGAAGCAGTGATTCTGGCCGTCTATCGGCAGGTACTAGGGAATCCTCATCTCCTTACATCGGAACGTCTGGTGATTGCAGAGTCTCTCTTGCGGGATGGCAAGATTACAGTGCGGGAATTTGTCCGTCAAGTTGCTAAGTCAGATTTGTACAAGCAAAGCTTTTTTCACAACAGCTTTCAAAGCCGAACCATTGAACTCAATTACAAGCACCTGCTGGGGCGGGCTCCCTATGCTCAGTCTGAAATCACAGACCACATGAATCTATATCAGAGTCAGGGATACGCAGCTGACATCGACTCCTATATTGATTCAGCTGAGTATGATACCTACTTTGGTGAAAATACTGTGCCCTACTATCGCGATCTGGTGACTACAGGCATAGGTCAGAAATCGGCTGGCTTTACCCGTCTGCTTCAGATGTATCGGGGCTATGCCAACAGCGATCGGGCTCAGCTGGTCGGTAATGCGCCTCGATTGGTGAAAGATCTGGCTCGTAATACTGCTTCGGCGATCGTGCCTCCTTCCGGGAGCGGAGGGGGATTTGCTTTCATGCCTGCCCTCAAAGGGGAGGCAGCCGTCAGCGCCTTCGGGGGATCAAAGGCATTCGGCTCCGGTCGTTTGTTCCGGGTGGAAGTAGCTGCCATTAGCGGGCCTGGCTATCCCAAGGTGCGCCGAGTCAATAAGGCTGTAGTGATTCCCTATGAGGAATTGACGCCTCACATGCAAAGAGTCCAGCGTCAGGGCGGTAAGATCGCCAGCATTACGCCTCTTTAAACCTAAGATCAGATTTTGAAAACCTTGCACCACGAAGCTTTCAAAAATAAATAAAAATAGCGCTGTCGCAAGACAGCGCTATTTTTGATAACTCACAAGAATGCCTAGCCTAACGCTTCAGCACCGCCAACGACCTCAAGGATTTCTTGAGTAATCGCCGCTTGGCGAGCCTTGTTGTAAGACAGCGTTAGAGACTTGATCAGTTCTTTCGCATTTTCACTCGCGTTATTCATAGCCGTCATTCGAGCAGCCAATTCGCTGGCAGACGCTTCTTGCAGCGCGCGCAGCAGTTGGTTATTCAAATACAGAGGCAAAAGCGCATCGAGAATTTGCACAGGATCTTGTTCAAAAATCATGTCTTTGGGCAGCGGATCGCCCGTAGGGGCAGCGACCTTCTGCCGCTCAACTTGAAAAGTTCCATCTCTGGAAGTCAGTCGGAAGATTTCGTCTTCTGCATTTTCGATACCCTGTGGATCAAGCGGCAGCAGGGTTTGAATCACGGGACGAGAGCTGATCAGCGACACAAACTTTGTGTAGATTAGCTCTACATCGTCTACTGTTTCAGAAAGGAACAGGGACAATAGCTCATCTGCAATTTGCCCAGCCTCATCAGCAGAAGGAATCTGGTTGAGATTGGCAAAGGTAGCCGCGATCGGTTGATTGCGACGCTGAAAGTACTGAATTGCCTTGCGTCCAATCAGAACAAGCTGGTAATCTAGTCCGGCATCCTTCAGTTCTTTAATGCGAGTTTCCACTCGCTTGATGACGCTAGCATTGTAACCCCCGCACAGGCCCCGATCGCCCGATACGACTAGCAGACCCACCGTTTTGACTTGGCGCTGCTTCAACAAAGGCAAGTCTGCTTCTTCAAATTTCAGGCGAGACTGCAAGCCATACAGCACTTGAGCGAGGCGATCGGCAAAAGGACGAGTTGCCGTGACTTGCTCTTGAGCGCGCCGCACCTTTGCTGCAGCCACGAGCCGCATCGCTTCTGTAATCTTCCGCGTATTTTTGACCGACTGAATGCGATCGCGGATTTCCTTTAAGTTAGCCATAAATAGAAGGAATAGAGGGACAGGAAATCGAGGGAGGCAGGCTTAGCGCAATGCCAAACCTAACCTCCCAGACTCTTCTATGCAGACGCCATCATTGTCTTTTTCACTTCAGCGATCGCTTCCTTCAGCAGACCCTCAGCTTCCTCACTCAGAACCTTCTGAGTAGCCATGATTTCTACATAGCGAGGCTTGCTGTTCTTCAGGTAGCTGCGTAGCTCTTGCGTGTAAGCCGTGACCTTTTCTACAGGTAGATCATCTAGGTAGCCATTGATACCCGAATAGATGATAGCCACCTGCTCACCCACTGAAAGCGGCGAGTATTGGGGCTGCTTGAGAATTTCCCGCAGACGCTGACCCCGAGAGAGCTGGTTGCGAGTTGCCTGATCCAAGTCCGAAGCAAACTGGGCAAAGGCCTGAAGTTCATCAAACTGAGCCAGTTCCAGCTTCACCTTACCCGCAACTTTCTTCATGGCCTTGGTCTGTGCTGCGGAACCCACGCGAGACACCGAGATACCGGGGTTAACCGCCGGACGCTGACCTGAGTTAAACAGGCTAGAGGTCAAGAAGATTTGACCATCGGTGATGGAAATTACGTTCGTCGGAATATAGGCCGATACGTCACCTGCCTGAGTTTCTACGATCGGCAGAGCTGTCATACTGCCTTCACCCAGCTCAGGGCTAAGCTTTGCTGCCCGCTCTAGCAAGCGCGAGTGGAGGTAGAACACGTCGCCAGGATAGGCTTCACGACCGGGCGGACGACGCAGCAGCAGCGACATTTGGCGATAAGCCTGAGCCTGCTTCGACAAATCATCATAGATCACCAGGGTATGCCGACCCTTGTACATAAAGTATTCTGCCAGGGTCGCACCTGTATAGGGCGCAAGATACTGGAGTGCTGCCGGATCGTTCGCGTTGGCTGCAACGACGATCGTATAGTCCAGAGCACCTTTTTCCCGCAGAGTTTCAACGACCTGAGCCACCGTAGAGGCTTTTTGGCCGATCGCCACATAGACGCAGATCACGTTCTCGCTTTTTTGGTTGAGGATCGTGTCTACTGCGATCGTCGTCTTGCCAGTTTGACGGTCGCCAATGATCAACTCTCGCTGACCTCGACCGATGGGAATCATGGCATCGATCGCCGTAATTCCTGTCTGCATCGGCTCATAAACCGATTTACGCTCAATGATTCCAGGCGCTGGAGACTCAATCAAGCGAGTCTCAGAAGAGGAAACATCGCCCTTGCCGTCGAGCGGACGTGCCAAGGCATCCACCACACGCCCAATCATGGCATCACCCACTGGAATTGAGGCAATTTTACCTGTGGAGGTTACAGAGCTGCCTTCTTGAATTCCTAAGCCAGTGCCCATCAGCACCACGCCGACGTTGTCTTCTTCAAGGTTGAGGGCAATACCAACAGTGCCATCTTCAAATTCCAGCAGCTCACCCGACATGGCTTGTTCCAAGCCGTAAACACGAGCGATCCCGTCTCCGACTTGCAAAACCGTTCCCACATTAGTGGTCTTTACATCTTGATCATATTGCTCGATCTGCTGGCGAATAATGCTACTAATTTCGTCAGGTCTGATACTGATTGACATTTGTAGTTCTCTCTAGTTAAACAATGGAGGACAAAGAATATTTGCGCCTAAGCTCAGCACTCAAAACCTGCGCTAGGCACCCAATTTCATGCCAATCCGGCGAAGCTGAGTGCGAAGGCTAGCATCAACTACCTGAGAGCCAACCTTGATAATCACCCCACCCATTAGGTCAGGATCAACACGCAGTGCTAGCTCAACCTGCTCTGCCTGAGTCATGCTCAGTACCTTTTGGCGAATCCCATTTTGCTGCTCTTCATTCAGCGCCACTGCCGAAGTAACCTCTGCCAGTACAGCCTTGCGGAGCTGGCGAAGCAGCACTTGGAACTGCTGGAAAATATCTTCGACAAAGAGAATGCGGCCGCGATCGACCAGCAACAAAATAAAATTCAGCGTGAAGGAGTGCAGCTGATCGCCAAAAACCTGCCGAATCACCCGCTTCTTGACCTCTGCCTCAAACAATGGGCTAGCCAGACAAGTCCTCAAATCTTGAGATTCAGAAAGAACCGATAAAACCGAACCCACATCTTCGCCGATGCGATCGACCTGATCGCTCGACTGCGCTACTGACATCAGCGCTTGGGCATAAGGCTCAGAAATTTCGGCTGCAACCAAACTAGACTTCATCAGCTTCCTCCCATTGTGGCTATGCTGCGATCAATCAACTGCTGCTGCGTGTCTGCATTCAAGCCCGATCGCAGTTGAGACTCAGCCTGTTGAACCGCCAGTGCTGCGATCCGCTGTCTGACTTCGCCAATGATTTTTTCTTGCTGCGTGTTCAAATCTTGAGCCGCAGAAGCCCTCATCCGCTCAATGTCTTCCTGTGCCTGAGCGAGAACCTCACCTCTGACTGCTTCAGCCCGTCCCTCAGCTTCAGTACGAATTCGAGCCGCCTCAGTCTGAGCCTGAGCCAGCTTTTGCTGCTGGTCTGCCAAAGCTGCTGCCGCCTGCTGCTTCCGCTGCTCAGCATCTTTAATAGCTGCCTCAATCTTCGACCGCCGCTCTGAAAGGGTTTTGCCCAAGACGCCCCGGCCAAAGTAGAGCAGCACACCAATAATGATGGCCAAGTTAATAATGTTAGATTCGAGAAGATCGAGGTTCAACCCGAACCCGCCTCTCTCTGCCGTTTCAGCAGCCAGTAATATGAAGCTCTCCATAATTCTCATCTCACCATAACTCTTGTCTCAAAAGCTCTTGTCCCAAAAGTAATCGCCTTGCTCAGCCAGCCAATGGCGCGCCCAAGAGCTTCTCTAAGATCTGCCGACTCAGAGTTTCCACCTGCTGCTCTAAAGACTGCATCGCTTCTTGCTTTTGCTGGTCTAATTGCTGTTGTACCTGCTCACGCTGTACTTGAGCTTCCTGTTGTACTGCTGCCATCTGCTGAGCAGCAGTTTGCTGCGCTTCAGCTTGAGCATCAGCAATCACCTTCTGAGCCTGACGGCGAGTATCCGCTAGCTCCTGCTCATATTGCTTTGCCATGGCTTCAGCTTTCGCCAAACGCTCTTTCGCTTCAGCTTGATTGGAACGGATGAGGGCATCCCGATCATCGATCGCCTTGCCAATGGGCTTGTAGAACAAAGCATTGAGAACAGCGACCAGCACCAAAAACTGAATTGCCATAATAGGCAGGGTAGCGTCAATATCGAACAGCCCACCTTTGCCCTCGGCAGCCGCTTCAGCAGCTAGCAAGATCGTTGAATGAATCATATCTAGTTACCCCCTTGACACTGGAGGGGTTAAACAACAAGTGAAAAGATCAAAAATAAGGGACGATACTTGTGGCTGTAGAGGTACCGCAATGAGCACCTCTACAGCCGGAAACCGAAATTATGAGAATGGGTTGGCGAATAGCAAGACCAAAGCCACAACCAGACCGTAAATGGTCAGCGCTTCCATGAACGCCAAGCTCAACAGCAACGTACCCCGAATTTTGCCTTCTGCTTCAGGCTGACGGGCAATTCCTTCCACAGCTCGACCTGCCGCGTTACCTTGACCAATACCAGGACCAATCGCGCCCAGACCCACAGCCAGAGCGGCAGCAAGAACAGAAGCAGCAGCAACCGTTGGATTCATGATAATCTTCCTTACCTTAGATGTAGAACGAGATCAAACGAACGTTATCAGCGTCAGCAAGCGCTTTCGCGCCGCATACAGTTTCAGGGTGCAGACGCTCGGATGAGCACATCTAGCAGCCGAAACACTTAACGGACTAGGGATACTGCTATCCCGTGAGAGCTAACCTCCGAATGGATTAGTGCTCTTCGTGTCCCTCACCGTGATCCTCCATGGCTTCCCCGATATAAGAGGCTGCCAGCGTCGCAAAAATCAACGCTTGGATCGCGCTCGTAAACAAACCCAACGCCATAACGGGCAGCGGAATAAACAAGGGAACCAGGAGAACCAACACCGCTACCACTAGCTCATCTGCCAGGATGTTGCCAAACAGACGGAAGCTCAGGGAAAGCGGCTTAGTGAAATCTTCAATAATTTTGAACGGCAACATAAACGCAACAGGTTGCACGTAGTTGCCAAAGTAGCCCAAACCCTTCTTCTTGAAGCCAGCGTAAAAATACGCCAGGGAGGTGAGCAGCGCCAGAGCGATCGTCGTATTGATATCGCCTGTTGGAGCAGCCAACTCGCCCTCTGGAATGCGAATGAGCTTCCAGGGAATCAGCGCACCTGACCAGTTGCTGATGAAAATGAACAAAAACAGCGTACCAATGAAAGGAACCCAAGGACGATATTCCTTTTCACCAATCTGCGTTTTGGTCAAATCCCGGATGAATTCCAGCGCATATTCCATCAAGTTCTGGGTGCCCGCCGGAACCATTTGAATTTTGCGCGTAGCCAGAATGGAGGCAATCACCAGCACCCCAATGACAAACCAGGAGGTCAGCAAGATCTGACCATGAATTTCTAGATTGCCTAAGTGCCAGTAAAACTGCTTGCCCACCTCTAGCTCAGCCAGCGGGAAGGCATTGAGGGTAGTGAGAGCGTTCAACGTTTCCATGCGAAGAAAATTTCCCAGAATCTTAGAGGAGTGCTAGGATATCCTGAACCTATTGGGAATCAGGCAAGATAGTCGTTTGCAGCATGTAAAAAATGATGGCAGCCTTGTAGGTAAGAAATCCGAGGAAGATTGGCATGATTTTTAGGTCGTGCAATTGAGATGCAACAATAATCACTCCAATCAAGATGGCAAGCCGAGAGCTTCCCAACTGTTTCCTTTGTCTACCTAGCTGTGCAACATTTCTTGCCAACATCCTCAAGTAAACCACACCTGTGCACGCTCCAAGCAGGTAATTGAGCGCAATGTTAAGAGAATAAAAAATCCAGACAGGAATAAAGATTGCTCCTGTTAGGATCAGAGTCAGCTTTAACAGTTGCTCCTGTAGCTGATAGTACTCTTGCATAGATGCATCTGGCTCTGGAGATAGAGCGATCGGCGCACCATCTACAGGCTGTATCTCTACAGGTGCTACGTCGGGGGTGCCGACGGCTAGAGATTCCTGCGACTGAGAACTTGATTCGGCTGCGGTTTCGAGAGAGGGTTCTGGCGAGTTCACAATGTCTTGCAACCTAAATAATCCTGGCGACCTAATAGCGTTTGGAGCCTAATAGCGCTTAGAACCTATGCTCAGCGTGTATCGGGGTTAATTTCAACCCTTAAGAATCATATCACTGACGAGTAACAATACTTATTGGTTAGAAAGTGGATTTTCAACAAATTTTATTGAGGATGGTCGAGAGGGTTTGTTAGCCGCTGAGGGTTCTTATTGAATTCGACTCTTGCAAACTCTTGTAGAGATGGACTTGTAGAGATGGACTTGTAGAGATGGACTTGTAGAGATGGACTTGTAGAGATGAGTAGGGGGACAGCTTCATAAGCTAATGCCTATGTCTACGGTAGCTGATATTAGAAAAGTGCCGTGATCCTGGAGATAGAGCGACGATCGCTGCCGCATTCCAACCCAGTCGCTTTATGAATAATGCTCTTAAGGCTGTTCTGACAGATGCAGAGTTGTTGCTGTGTCAGGTTTGAGCCACTTTATCAAACTTTGTTATCCAACCCGGAATTTCTAGAAAGTAACAAAGCTTAAAGCTACTCTCATCTGAGTATCCATAATCCTCTATGATTTGCCCTAGGGGTTAAGTCGGGCGACTACACACTTCTTAATAAAAGCGTATGGGAACCCGAAACGTTTTAATTTAGAAACTAAACCAATCCATTTGGAAAGGCGTTCTGGTCATGCCGATGATGTTTTCATCAGGTGCCGTCTCTAGATGCCTTTAACCGCGAATTGTATAACGCTAAGAATCGCTTAATCTGCGAACGGTTGGCGATGCTGACTGGGCGGCACCTTAGGCAGGTCTGACGCAATCATTAATCAAGGGAGCTTTTGGAATCCAATGAGTGTTAAGGCAAGTGGTGGAAGCTCTGTTGCACGTCCGCAACTCTATCAAACCGTACCTGTCGCAACCATTTCCCAGGCAGAACAGCAAGATCGCTTTCTGGGTCGAGGAGAACTCAGTGAGCTGTCAAGCTATTTTGGCTCTGGGCTGAAAAGAACCGAAATTTCACAAATTCTTACTCAAAATTCAGACCTCATTGTTTCTCGCGCAGCCAACCGCATTTTTGTCGGTGGTTCTCCTATGGCTTTCTTAGAGAAACACAAGGATGATGCTCCCGTTCTGGTCACGATGGGTGGTGCAACCCTCGATGCTCAAGAATCTAGGAGGTTGGGAACGGCAACTTACGTTTCGAGCGGTAGTGGTGGCATCTTGGAGGGGTTCAAGGCGTTGTTCCTCACTCCTTCTACAGGAAATGACAGCACGCCTGTAGGCTTCCGACCGATCAACGTTTCCCGCTATGGGCCACGCAACATGCAGAAGTCGCTGCGCGACCTCAGCTGGTTTTTGCGCTATATCACCTATGCGATCGTTGCGGGTGATCCCAATATCATCTCGGTCAACGTGCGCGGATTGCGGGAAATTATTGAGAATGCTTGCTCGGCAGATGCAACGATCGCTGCCATTCAAGCCATGCGGGGTGCTGCTTTGGGCTACTTCCGTCAGGATGCTGACGCAGCAGCGATCGTGGCTCAGTATTTTGAAGTGCTGCTGACCGAGTTCAAAGGCGCTACGCCTTCTGCCAAGGTGCGTCAACGTCCTACGGGTGACCAGCAGGGCTTACAGCTGCCCCAAATTTACTTCAATGCGTCAGAGCGTCGGCCAAAGTACGCCATGAAGCCCGGTCTATCCTCTACTGAGAAGATCGATGTCGTGAAGGCTGCCTATCGCCAACTGTTTGAGCGAGACATCACCCGCGCCTATTCTCTAAGCATTTCCGACTTAGAGTCGAAGGTGAAGAATGGTGACATCTCCATGAAGGAGTTCATTCGCCGCTTAGCCAAGTCACCGCTGTACCGCAAGAATTTCTTCGAGCCTTACATTAACAGTCGGGCTTTGGAGTTAGCTTTCCGCCATATCTTGGGTCGAGGCCCTTCGTCTCGAGAGGAAGTGCAGAAGTATTTTGCGATCGTCTCCCAGGGTGGGTTGCCCGCTCTCGTGGATGCGCTGGTCGATTCTTCGGAATATTCTGACTACTTTGGCGAAGAAACGGTGCCTTACCTGCGGGGCTTGGGTCAAGAGGCTCAAGAATGTCGCAACTGGGGTCCTCAGCAAGACTTGTTTAAGTACAGTGCGCCCTTCCGCAAGATTCCGCAGTTCCTTACCACTTTCGCTCGGTACAATCAGCCGCTGCCCGATCAGCATGTTTACGGCTCTGGCAACGATCCGCTAGAGATCCAGTTCGGTGCCATCTTCCCCAAGGAAACTCGCAATCCTAGCACCAGCCCAGCTCCGTTTGGTAAAGACACCCGCCGGATTTTGATCAACCGTGGGGCGGGTATCAATAACCAGTTGAGCAATCCGGGCGCTAGGGGCGTGGCTCCTGGTTCTCTAGGACCTAAGGTGTTTAAGCTAGAGCAGCTTCCCAATTACACAGGCACTTTTGCCAAGCGAGGCAGCTCTACCAAAGGCATCAGCACCAAATTTACCGAAAGCTCGACGCAGGCCGTCATTCGTGCGGCTTACTTGCAGGTGTTTGGTCGTGAGGTTTACTCGGGTCAGCGGTTAACGGCTGCCGAAACCTTCTTGGAAAACGGTCAGATTCCGGTACGGGAATTTATTCGACAGTTGGCAAAGTCTGATACCTTCCTCAAGACCTACTGGACTCCTTTCTACGTGGTGAAAGCGATCGAATATATTCATCGCCGCCTCTTGGGTCGTCCCACCTATGGCCGTCAAGAGATCAATGCCTACTTCGACATTGCGGCTAAAAAAGGCTTCTATGCCGTGGTGGATGCCATGCTTGACAGCCTGGAGTACAACGAGACCTTTGGTGAAGATACCGTTCCCTATGAGCGCTATCTGACCCCTGCGGGTCAAGCGATGCGCACCAGCCGCGTTGGCAGCATTGTAGACAAAGGCGCTAGACCCACCGTGGAAGAAACGCCAATGTTTATGCAAATGGGTGCGGTTGAAGATAACCGCAGCATTGCCGATGTTGAGTTCCGTACCAATCAAGGAGTCAGCAAGCAGCGTGAGCAAACCAAAGTGTTTAAGCTCACGGGGCAAGGGGCAACTGAGGTGCAAACTGCAATCCGGGCTGCCTATCGTCAGATCTTTGAGCGTGATATTGAGCCTTACATCATTCAGAACGAGTTTGTCGCACTAGAGAGCAAGCTACGGAACAATGAGCTGAATTTGAAGGAATTCATTGAAGCTTTGGGTACCTCTCGCCTCTACATCAAGGAGTTCTACACGCCCTACCCCAATACCAAGGTGATTGAGTTGGGTACGAAGCACTTCTTGGGTCGTGCGCCGATCGATCAGGCTGAGATCCGCAAGTACAACAAGCTGCTGGCAACTGAGGGCTTAGGTGCCTTTATTCAATCGATGGTCAACACGGTTGAATATGCCGAAAACTTTGGCGAAGATACGGTGCCCTATCGCCGCTTCCCAACGCTACCTGCCGCTAACTTCCCCAACACCAATCGTCTATATGACCAGCTGACGAAGCAAAATAAGGATGTCGTTGTCCCTAGCTTTGAGCCAGTCAAGTCTCGCATAGACATCACCAAGATGCCGTTGATGAGCAAGGCGATCGCCGATAACGAGAAGGAAACGCGTCAGAGCAGCCAAGCCAAGCTTGTGGAATCAGGTCGCTCTTTTGCCAACCCCTCAATGGAGGCAAGATGGCTAGAGCCTCAGATGGCCGAAGCAGATGCTGAAGCGCGGCACAAGCCCGCTCGAATTTATCGCTTGCAACCCAATGCCAGCGGTGCTGACCAGAAATTGGTGATCGAGGCACTCTATGGACAAATCATGGATGTGCAGATTGTCGAGGGGCAGGGTGTGCAGGTTCCTAATGAACTGCGTTGCCCTGACCTAGAAAGCAAGCTAAAGAGCGGCGAGATCTCGGTGAGAGAATTCGTGAAGTCTTTAGCAAGTTCGGAAGCTTATGCTCGCCGCTTCTACATGCCCTACCCCAACACCAAGGTGATCGAGATGTTGTTCCGGCACATCTTGGGTCGGTCTCCAGTGGCTGCCGAAATGCAGCAGTACAATCTGCTGCTGTCGGGCGACAGCCTTAAGGCGGCCGTAGAGGCAATGGTCAACAGCCCTGAGTACGCTCGCTACTATGGCGAAGACATGGTGCCCTATAAGCGCAGCTAAGGTTTTATCGCTTGCATGGGTAGAGTCTTCTATCCATGCAAAGCCACATTAAACGGTTCAGACAGGCCACTCATGATCTGTCTGGTTGAAACTGGCCAGCGAAAAGACCAGCGAAAATGTTAAGTCTGTCCCTCTGATCTGTCAGCAAATCAGAGGGATTTTTTATGGAATTTTTGTGAGAGGGCGATCGCCTCAGCGCAACCTGCGCCAAAATCTGAAATTGCTTATATGATCCCGGAGTGGGCAATCCCAAGAGCCTCGCTCTAAAAATCTTGAGCTATCTTGAGGGGTGAAGCTCGATCAATCCAGTTTTGCTCTAAATTAAACTTGGCAAACCCTAGAATATTCAGTACTTTTGTACTAAATTGTAGGTTGTAGTGAATTATGTTTTTGCCCATTCGCCAGTTTTAGCCGAGTGTACATCAAACGCGTTGAACTCACCCACTTCAAATCTTTTGGCGGCACAACGCAGGTTCCCCTGCTGCCGGGGTTTACCGTGGTTTCTGGCCCCAATGGTTCCGGCAAGTCTAATATTTTAGATGCTTTGTTGTTTGCCCTCGGACTTTCAAGCTCTAAAGGAATGCGCGCCGAGCGCCTCCCCGATCTGGTGAATCAAAATCAAACTAGCCGAGGGCGATCGACCGTTGAGGCCAGCGTCACTGTAACGTTTGATTTGGGCGAGGCGATCGATAGCCAAGATCAAGATAGCCCCGACCCAAAGGGTCAAGAGAGCGCTGAGGCCGAAGCCGTCACCCATGCATGCGAGGTCAGCAGTAGCGCTTTGCCGATCTCTGAAGCACAAGACGATGAGCCGTTGCCCCGGATGGAATCATCTGGTAACGGCACAGGCCGCCGACAAGCGCCACATGAATGGACAGTCACCCGCAAACTGCGCGTGACTCAGCAAGGAACCTATACCTCCAACTATTTCATCAATGATCAGTCTTGCACCCTGACTGAACTGCATGAACAGCTCCATAAGCTGCGGATCTATCCCGAAGGCTACAACGTCGTGCTGCAAGGGGATGTCACCAGCATTATTTCCATGAATCCGCGAGAGCGGCGGGAAATCATTGATGAGCTGGCTGGTGTGGGGGCCTTCGATCGCAAAATTCATCAGGCAAAAGACAAGCTAGATGCCGTCAAAGAGCGAGAAGAGAAGTTTCGCATTGTCGAAAAAGAGCTGATTACCCAGCGCGATCGCTTGGCTCAAGATCGCCTCAAGGCCGAAAAATATCAGCGCCTTAAGCTAGAATTTCAGACAAAGACCCAGTGGGAGGCTGTCTTACTCTGGCGCGCTCAAGCCCAGCAGGTGCAGCAAATGCAGGTGCAAATTGAGGCGGGCGAACGTACCCATGCCGAACTCAATAGCCAGCTAATCGCGCTTAACCAGGTGATTCAGGCGGCGATCGCCGAGCTAGAGCTGCTCAATGCCAAAGTTAAAGCGCTGGGTGAAGATGAACTGCTGGCTTTTCAGTCTACGCTAGCCACCCGTGAAGCCGAACTCCGTCAGGTGCAGCGGCAAGAGCAGGAGCTAGCCACGGCTCAAAGAGAAATTGCCTCTGCCATCGATCGAACTCAGCGAGAGATTCAAGAGCAGATGCAGGCGTTACAACGTCTGTCTGAGGAAAGTCAGTCGGTTGAGATGCGAGATCTGGCTCAGTTGCGCAGCGCTAGAGATCAGGCTAAGCAATCCCTTGATCAGCAGCGAGAAGCCGCAACCGCAACTGCTGCTGCATCCGATGCCTGGGTGCAAGAACAGGCAGTGGTCAGACAGCGAATGGAGGCTTTGCTTCAATCTCTAGAACCTCAACGAACTGAGCAGGCCAAGCTGCAAGAGCGCGTCGAACAGCTCCGGCAAAAAATCCAGGAGCAGAATGGAGCTGTGCAGGCGATCGCCGAAGAAGTTGCGTCAAAGCAGGGGCAGTATACCCAGATTGTCGGCACGTTGAGTGCGTCGCTGCGACAGGTAGACTCCTGCCAAAAAGCTTTGACTGCTGCCGAGCAAGAGCTGCAAATTCAGCAGGAAACCCAAACAAGGCTGATTCAAGAGCAGCGAGACAAGCAGCGGCAGCTCGACAAATTAGAGGCTCAGGCTCAGGCCATTCAAGAGACTCAGGGCACCGGGGTCATTGAAGTCTTGCAGCGTGCCAAGCTTTCTGGCATCTGTGGTCTGGTGGCGCAGCTCGGTAAAGTTGAGCCTCAGTATCAGCTCGCCCTAGAGATTGCGGCAGGGGCGCGCCTCAGCTATCTAGTCGTAGAGGACGATCGGGTTGCTGCTGCGGGTATCCAAACGCTCAAGCAACAGCGAGGCGGGCGGGCTACGTTTCTACCGCTCACCAAAATTCGCGCAGCCAACTTCAACCCCATTGCTGTGTGGAACCGTCCTGATGGCTTTGTAGACTATGCCGTCAATTTGATTGAGTGCGACGATCGCTACCAGGCAGTTTTTTCCTACGTCTTTGCCAACACGGTCGTCTTTAGCTCACTGCAAGCTGCCCGTAAGGAAATGGGGCAATACCGCATTGTCACCCTAGAGGGCGAGCTGCTAGAAACCAGTGGCGCAATGACAGGCGGCAGCATCAGCACCCGGCAGGGAACTCTGCACTTTGGCACTGTTGAGCCAGGCGAATCTTCAGAAGCCCTTGCCTTGCGCGATCGCCTCCAGGAACTCGATCGCATCCTCAACCGCTGTCAGCAGGCCATAGCTGATGCGGTCATTGCCGTCAAAACGCGATCGCAAGCTCTGGTGGAAGCGCGGCAGCAGCATCGAGAAGTGCAGATGCAAGCTGAGCAAATTCAAACCCAGATTGTCGGCTTTACGGCACAAGAAGGTCAGCTGCGAACTCAACTTTCTCAAAACATGCAGGAATTTTCTACGGCTCAGCAGCGGTTGCAAACCTTTGAGCAAGAGCTGCCCCTGCGAGAATCTGAGCTACAGCAGCAGCGACAAACCCTGACCGATTTAGAGCAATCTCAAACCCATAGTGAATGGCAACAGATTCAGGCGGCCATTCGAGCGCAAGAATCACAGCTGAGCGATCGCCAGCTCTCTCTCCAGACGGCAGAGCAGCGCCTTCAAGACTTAAAAAATCAGCAGCAAAGGTTTCAAGAAAAAGTCGAACAGTCTCAGCAGCGGCTGCAAGACCAACGTACCCAGCAAACGACTCAGCTCAACCAAGCTTCAACGCTGGGCGCTCAGCAGGCTGAACTAACGGGTCAGATTGCGCAGATTCAAGCCAGCCTTGCCGCTCTAGAGCAAACCCTAGCCTCCGAAAAGCAGGAGCGCGATCGTGCTGAGCGGCAGCTGCGAGAGCAGCAAACCCAACAGCAGCAGCTAGAGTGGCAGCGGCAAAAGCTGCTAGAAACTCAGCAGACCCGACGACAAGAACTGATCGCCCTCCAAGAGCAGCTTGCGGCGCAGCAGGCCGAACTGCCTGAGCCTCTACCCGAAATCCCTGAAGAAACCAAAGATTTAGCCACCTTGCAGCATGAATTGCGATCGCTGCAAAAGCGGCTCCAGGCCATGGAGCCTGTCAATATGCTGGCTTTAGAGGAATACGATCGGACTCAAGCGCGTCTAGAGGAGCTGAGTCAAAAGCTGGGCACATTGGATGAAGAACGGACTGAGCTACTGCTGCGAATCGAGAACTTTACGACCCTGCGACAGCGTGCCTTTAAGGAAGCCTTTGATGCCGTTAATGAAAATTTCCAGACCATCTTTGCAGAACTCTCGGATGGCGATGGCTACCTGCAACTTGATCTGCCGCATGATCCCTTTGGCAGCGGACTCAACCTTGTGGCTCATCCTAAAGGCAAGCCCGTTCGGCGTTTAGCTTCAATGTCGGGTGGCGAAAAATCTCTCACGGCACTCAGCTTTATCTTTGCTCTTCAACGCTACCGCCCTTCACCGTTTTACGCCTTTGATGAAGTGGATATGTTCCTAGATGGGGCAAACGTGGAGCGATTAGCTAGAATGATTAAACATCAAACGCAGCAAGCTCAATTTATTGTGGTTAGCCTACGCCGACCCATGATTGAAGCTGCCGAGCGCACGATTGGGGTGACGCAGGCACGTGGTGCCTACACGCAGGTTCTGGGGCTAAACTTGCAGCCTCAGAGTGCTTCTGTATGATCCCCTCTGTATAATCTAGGTAATTACAATCTAGGTAATTTGGTAATCTTGATCAAGCCGGATATTGTAGGTGCTCGTATTTCAAATTCATATTTCAAATATGGTGATTTCAAATATGGCGTATCTCGAATATTGTGGTTATCTGAACGATTGCTAGTGCATTAAGTTCCTTCGAGATTGGGACTCGAAAATGACAACTGAACAATATTGCCAACGTGCTGATCTGATTGGAACACAGGTGATTACCCGCAATACGGGCAAGCGCCTAGGCGTAGTAAGCCAGCTTTGGGCGGATGTCGATCGCCGAGAAGTCGTAGTGATTGGCGTTCGACAAAATATGCTGTCTGGCGTGCTGTCGCAGGAGCAGCAGACGCTCTTGCTCAAGAGCGTGCGTCAGATTGGCGATGTGGTTTTGGTGGATGATGATTCCGTTTTGGATGAAGACATTACCCTAGATAGCTACAGCAACTTGATCAACAGCGAAGTTATTACCGAGACGGGTGAGCTTCTAGGTAAAGTGCGCGGCTTTAAGTTTGAAGCCAACTCTGGCCGAGTTGAATCGATCGTGCTGGCCTCGATCGGGCTTCCCCAAATTCCTGATCAGGTGCTTAGCACCTATGAGCTGTCGATGGACGAAGTGGTCAGCAGTGGTCCCGATCGCCTGATTGTGTTTGAGGGTTCAGAAGAGAAGATGAACCAACTCACCGTAGGGCTGCTAGAGCGGTTAGGCATTGGCAAACCGCCTTGGGATCGGGATGAAGATACAGCCTATATGACCCCAACGGCTACCACCAATCAGCTCCCTTCCGGCATCAAAACTCCCGTCGAGCCGATGCGAGCCAAAATTCCAGTGGCTCAGGAAACCTGGGATGATGATCACTGGCAAGAAGTCCAGCCCCGGCAGCAGCCTAAAGCCATGCGCCAAGAGCTTCCCTATGAGGAACCCGAAGACAATTGGGGCGGTCAGGCTGATGTCTATGACGATGTGGAGTATGAGGAAATACCCAATGTGACCTACCCAGCGGCTACGCGTGATGAAGATGTCACGAATGATGCCTGGGCAGATGATGACAATCCCACCCCTTACCGAGCACCTGAGGTCAATATTCCTGAGCGCAAGCGGGTTGTGGAATATGAAGAAGAAACTGATTACTAAAAATTCAGTGCTTAGGGTGGAAACCTTCCACCCTTTCAGCAAATAGGCTTGAGCCTAGATTCGCTTCAGCCTCTATAGCTGACAAAATCTCCTCGTACCCAGCCCTCTGCTCCTGAGCTAAACCTGACATAACACCAGATATATCCGTCTTCGTCACTCCGCATTTCGCTGAGCACTTCAACAGAGTCTCCGACTAGCCCATAGTGCGGGGAAGAGGATGCGGTGCTTGGAGCTGAACGCACATTAACCCGTGATCCAGGCTGTGAACCCACTAAAACGGCAGGGCGTGCCCAAGAGGGCAAGGCTAGAGCGATCGTCATCGTAGTGGCGGCGATCGCTACCACTACAAGATTTCTCATCTTCATCAGGTATTCTCCCAATAGCGACAGGTTTCAGACCTATGGGATCAGGGAGCAATTGACCTGAAAGATTTTTCAACAATAATCTTTGGGTTTGCTATAGCCACAGATCTCGGTCATGTCAGTCATATCCGCTAGCGTCAGAATTGCGCACCCCTAAACCTACGGAAAGAGGCGGCAAGACTCTGAGAGAACTACTGATGTCATGTTCAATCGCGATCGCTTAGGCCGTAATTCTATGTGGGGCAGAGCGATCGGGCGCTAGGCATCCCCTTCCGCCTTTTCCTGAAAGCCCCGGACGATACGGGATAGTTCATTCTTCTCATCTACCGCAATTCGAGACGGCGAACCGCTAATAATCCCTTCAAAATTGCGGAAAGACTCTTTGATTTCTGGCCCATTATCGCTAATGGTGTATTCGCGAATGCCTTTGTCATGCCAAGAACCACGCATTTTAAACACGTTGATAGCCCGCGCCATCTCACCGCGAATTTCAACATATTGCAGCATCAAAATCGTGTCGGTGATCGTAGAAATATGGGAGTCTGTAATAGAATTTGACCCCATAAACTGATCGGTGGTGTTGGTAAAAAAGCCCGTGATTTCTTCCTGCTTGGCAAATCCCGTTACCCCAATGACAAACTGGCGGAAAGCGTTGTTGCTCACGCCCCGCGCCAGTGCCGAAAGCGAGTCGATCGCAATGCGAGACGGCTTAAATTCTGAAATTTCAGACTTAATAATTTGCAGATGATCTTCTAGCCCAGCCGATTCAGGATAGGCGCAGAGGATTTTAAGCAGACCCTTTTGCTCCAAGTCTTCAAAATCAATGCCCCAAGAATAGGCATTCCGCGACAGCTGAGCGCGCGACTCTTCGTAGGCAAACAAAATAGCTCGTTCGCCAACGTTGCACGCGTCTTGAAGGAATTTGCTAACCAACAGCGTTTTGCCTGTACCCGTTGCGCCCGTTGCCAAAATGATGGAGTCTTTGAAAAAACCGCCGCCGCACATGCCGTCTAGCGTTTTGACCCCAGAAGAAACCCGGATATTGGACGATCGCTGGGTTAGCTGCATTGCCCCCAACGGGAAAATATTCACGCCTTGATTGGTAATCGTAAACGGATACTCGCCCTTCATATGGGTCGTGCCGCGCAGCTTCAGGATTTCGATCGTGCGCCGTCGGCGTTCACCCTCAAGCACGTTACGCACAATCACCACATTATCTGAAACAAATTCTTCAACACCAAATCGCGCAACTGGCCCATATTCCTCAACCCGCTCAGTGGTCATGATGGTCGTTACGCCCACCTGTTTTAGACGGGCTACCAGACGAAAGATTTCTCGTCGCACTACTCCAGCCGCGTCATATTGTTGGAAAACAGCCGTGATCGAGTCTATGGAAACCCGTCTGGCTTTATATTTACGAATAGCGTACTGAATCCGCTCAATCAGCGCTGACAGGTCAAAATTGCCAATGACATCTTGCCCTTCTGGGTCAGGAGAAGCGTCTAGGATAAACAGCATTCCTTCGTCAATCAACCTTTGCAGATCCCAGCCGAAGCTTTGAGCATTCTTAATCACATCTGTAGGCGATTCCTCAAAGGTGACAAAAATACCTGGCTCGTCAAATTGGGTGATGCCATGATAGAGAAACTGTACGGCAAATAGTGTTTTGCCTGTTCCAGAAGTGCCGCTGACAAGAGTACTTCTGCCTATGGGTATCCCTCCATGACTAATGTCATCGAAGCCTTCAATCATGGTGCGAATTTTTTGAACCCCAGTCGGCGATCGATGTAGCGGTCCGTCCTGATTTACCTGGGTCATACTTCGTCACCTTAAATTTAAGAAAATCGCGCTCTTCTAGAAGGGCTACCCATTGGCGCTGGGCACAAAGACCTTGTGCGTTTAAACACAAAGAATTCTGAACCTAGAGCTATATTACGTTGCAGGTTAAAATCTTATCGCATCAAGACATCCAGAAATCCACAAATCTCTGCTATCTGCGGCGTAGGGCTTGGGCAAAAAATCTCTAACGCGCTGAATTTGATTCCGTTCTAATGCTCAAAGATTCAAAGACTCATCTTCCTGTAATTCATCGTAAAGAAGATCAAGCCCAATTAAAACCCGTTCGCGATCGCTCAAATCACCAATGATTTTTCGTACAGGCGGCGGCAGAATCTTAGCCAGCGTTGGCGTCGCCAAAATTTTGTCTTCTTCGGCAAGCTGAGGATTC
The DNA here is from genome assembly GCA_016208305.1 of Oscillatoriophycideae cyanobacterium NC_groundwater_1537_Pr4_S-0.65um_50_18. Taxonomy (GTDB): domain Bacteria; phylum Cyanobacteriota; class Cyanobacteriia; order Elainellales; family Elainellaceae; genus Drouetiella. Next base: position 122,875 of record JACQYI010000022.1, read on the forward strand.
TTTAAAACATCAATGACTTTGAGCGCATATACGCCCTGGAACTCTTTTTCCAAAATATTGTTCAGCGTCTTAAGCGCACGCACGGAATTGGGTGTGTTTCCCGCAACGTAGAGCTTAAGAATGTAGGTTTTTTTAAGCGGACTCATAAACTCAATTCACCATAATTCAGGTTCTACAGGGAAAGTGAGGATTTCAAAGATATCCTCAATCTATTGTGCAGCTCTGCTACATTGCTTCTGCTACATTGCTATAGTCTCGCAGGGTATCAAACTAGAAGCATTATCATACTGTTCCTCTACGGCTATTGTGACTTATTTACTAATATTCAGTAGATCCACAGATAGATTTTTGTATTGTGCTTCTCGCCACACAAAACTTACTGTGCTGCGATCGCAACGAAACGTGAGTCTGCGGACTAAGACTCCCTTGGAATCGAGCGTCGGTACATTTCGCAGAGGTGAGCCAGCGTATCAATTAAAGTCAAGCGATAGTCCTGCAAAATTTCATCACTGCGCCCTTCTAGCTTGAGCTGTTTTGAAAACTCATCCATTAGTCCCATGTGAATTTCAACGATTTGAGAAACGGGGACATCAGCGAAGAAAACGATATTGACAAAATTATCTATTTTTTGGTTGAGACCTGACTCGTCAGAGAAATAAGACAAGATAATTTCACGGTAGTCAGCCTTAAGCTCTTGAAGCAACTCTTCTCGCTGAGGCAGAGACATATGGCGAAGAAAGTTTTGGGGGCTACGCTTGTAGTAAACACCTAGATAGCCAAGCCGCTCCTTTAATCTTTCGGCTAGGCGCATCTGCTGGGATATGAGGGACTTCTGGGTGAGCTGCGTTTTGTCGGAGCCTAGAGGGAGAGATGCAGAGCTTTCAATTTGGCTAATCGGTAAAAGTTGAATAAATTTATTAATTGCCGCCTCGATCGCCCGCTCAATTTGGTCAAGCTGCTCCCAAGGAAGCTCTAACATGGCGGTATGGTAGACCCATCGAGAAGGAGAGAAATCTGCTGCCAGCTCGGCTGTAGGTGTATTTGCTGCGGGTACATTTTCAGAGGCAGACCCTTTGGGCATAAGAACAACGGCAGGAAAGAAAATAGCCTGCTGCTGCAATTGATCTAGAAGCTTTTGTGAGATGGAAGCCTCGTAAAAAATAAAGCAGTCTACATGAAAATTTTCCTGACTTATAACCTGAAGAAATTGCGTTTCTGAGCTAATTTGGGTTAGCTTGTAGCGACCCATTTTCTGGCTTGAGCCATTTTCCAGATACTGCTCAAGAAGCTGAGCTAAAGCATCCGAAAAATCAGCGATGTAAATTGCCAGTGGAGAACGCAAGATCTTGAAGGGTTACTAAATTTAAAATGATGATTAAGGCGAATGACCCAGAGGTATTCAAGCATGACCGGGGAGCAGGCTCAGGGCTAGTAAAAGCGCCAGTCTAGCCCTTGGGGGCAACAGCTTTTTACAGTCTCGTCAAGTTTCATAAAAATACTTAACGATTATTGTAATTGAAAATGGCTTGGCTTCTACAGCGATGTCGTCATAATTAAGATAATGGCTGGCGATCGCTTTCCTTAGCCTTTACTGTTCCCTTTTGTCCCGGACAACCTGCGACGCATTAGCGGATTTTTTTGAGCAGTTTATCCAAAGCAATTCTGCAATTGACCTCTACGACCTCTCTCTGGCCTTTCAAGCTCGATTGTGCTTGAGATCTCTGTTGTAATAAGGGAACCAGGCCATCTCAGCCTCTCGTTCCGAAAGCAGCAGATGTTAAAACATAGTCACAACGCCCTTGTCTACTGCTCTCTAACTTGTGGGAACTTACCCTCTTAACTGCGAATGGATACTGTTTCCCTCAGAGATTTTTTAATCGATGTTCCGGCTTGTCCCGTAACAGAGTCTCTGTCACAGGTCTGGCAGATATTTCAGCAGACAAATTGCTCTCGAATTGTTGTCGTGGATGGACAGCAGATTGCTCTAGGAACTTTGAGTTTGCATCACTTCATGCCTTACGGTCTGAAGCCGCAGACCTCTGATCACAGCCAGCAATCTATCCAAACCCTACTCAGCTCAAAGGCAGCTAAAAACCTGCTAGAACCGATCGCCTCTTTCCCATCTGAAGCAACATTACGGCAGCTTCAGCCCTATTTAGATCGCGCATCTCAGCAAAACTGGGGGCTTGTAGATGACCAGGGGCGATATGTTGGATTGCTCGATCGCCTAGCTCTACTGCAACGGCTGGCCACTGATCCGCATCTGGCCTCAGACCAGCCCAATGCACAACCAAATGCACTGCCAGAACCCGAATGCTTTTCCTCGGTGCCCTTGCTTGATCCACTGGTTGACCTATTAGAACGGCTGCCGATTCCGCTGATGTTGCAAACCAGCACAGGGCAAATTATCACTCAAAATTGGGTGTGGCGTCGGCAGGTAGGAGAGCTGGCCGATCCGGGGCAACTTCGCCAGGAAGCCGCTTTGATCTTAGAAACGATCGCCTCAACAGAGGAATATACTGCTGTCAGCAGCAGATACCCTTCGGCTGACGCAGCTTTGGCTCAACGACATGCCGATAGTTCAGAACTTCCCGGATTTTACACGGGCAGTTGGGATCATGCCAGCAGCTTACTAGAAGGATCTCGCTACACTGGAGCCTGCCGCCTCAGTGCTGAAGCGGGTGCATGCGTTTGCACTTGCCCGATGAAAAGCGGACAAGAGCGGGTTTGGCAGTTTGTCAAAATTTCTATGGGGACTGTTCCCTCCCAGCTCAACACTTCGGCGCATGATGCATCAGAAGCAGGGTTTTCAGATCTCTTAACGACATCAGGTGCGGCGTCAGATGCGGCGTCAGAGATACCCTCGATCTTTAAGCTGGCGACTTTAAATTTTCATCCTGACCCTGAGTGGCGATCGCTGATGCAAACTGAGTCTCTTTGGCTCGTGCTGGCTCAAGATATGACCGAACAGCACCAAGTTGCCAAAGAACTCTCTGCAAAAAATGCTGATCTGGTACAGCTTAACCGCCTCAAAGATGAATTTTTAGCCTGCATTAGCCACGAATTGAAGACTCCCCTGACGGCCGTTTTGGGGTTGTCAAGCTTGCTCAAAGATAAGATGCTGGGCGAACTGAACGATCGCCAGTCTCGCTACGCACAGTTGATTCACCAGAGCAGTCGCCATCTGGTTCTGATCATCAACAACATTCTGGATCTCACTCAGATTGAAACCGGGCAGCTAGATCTGAGCCTACATCCCGTTGAAATCGAAACTTTGTGCAATCGAGCCTATGAGCAAGCCTGCCAGATTCAAGTCGTTGAGTCTAGCAGTAAGATCCAAGGTGACAAAGCAAAGACGGCTGCTGAATATAGTTTAGACATTAAGCCTGGGATAGACCTGCTGATTGCTGATGAACTGCGGTTGCGGCAAATGTTAACCAATCTGCTTTCCAACGCGATTAAATTTACAGAAGTCGGGGGCAAGATTGGGCTAAAGGTTGAAGCTTGGGAAGGGTGGATTGCCTTTACCGTCTGGGATACAGGAATTGGCATTCCTGCGGACAAGCAGCATTTAATTTTTCAAAAGTTTCAGCAGCTAGAGAATCCTCTGACGCGGCGGTTTGACGGCACAGGTCTAGGACTCGTACTCACCCAGCGGTTGGCCAGGATGCATGGGGGAGATGTGACGTTTATCTCGCGGGAAGGACGCGGCAGTGAATTTACGCTGCTTTTGCCTCCCTGTCCACCTCAAGCTGTGCGATCGAGCCAGATCAGTCGAGCCGGGGGTTCACTTGAGGGTTCACTTGAGGGGGCTTCTGGAGCAGACAGCGCGATCGCCCATCGTCCACCCCACAACTCCATAACCCCAAAAGCTGCTGGAATTCAGCCGACCCAGATTACGACAACTTCTGATAATCATCTGGTGTTGGTGGTAGAGGCGGCTCCTAAGGCGATCGAAAATTTGACCCACCACTTAACAGGACTGGGTTATCGGGTGGCGGTCGCCCGCTCTGGTACAGAGGCTTTGGAAAAGGCTCGAAGGCTCCAGCCCTGCGCCATTTTCTTGAATCCGGCTCTGCCTTTGCTGTCAGGTTGGGATGTGTTGACCTTGCTCAAGGCCGATGACACCACGCGGCAGATTCCGACTGTGGTGACGGCAATGCGAATGGAGAAAAAGCTGGCGTATCAGAATGGTGCAGATGGTTTCTTGAGCCAGCCAGTAGAGGCGATCGATCTGGAGCGTTGCCTAGAGCGGGCAATTCGTCCGAAGACAAGTACGGCAGAAACCACGAATTTAACGGTGCTACACCTGCGAGAGCATTCTCTAGAGCAAGAGAAATCAGGTCGCGATGTCAACCAGCTTTTGCATCCTTACCAATATCGGGTGCTGGAGGTAGATGATTTAGAACAGGCTGAGCTATTGGCTAGAGTTTGGCATCCTGATGTGGTGATCATTGACGGGACATTTACCAATCCCCTTGCTTTGATGAAGCAGTTTAGCCAGTCTTTGTTTTTGGCTGCTTTGCCGCTGGTGACCCTAACTGCAGAGATGACGCAAGCCGCCAATCAAGTCTCAGGGCTTTCAGTTTTTCCCTGCTTCGCAGAAGTAGGCGCATCTGACGCCGCGATCGCACATTCGGCTTCCTGGGGCGATAGTCACCTCCAGACTCCAGCGGCCACTTCTCAAGATTCCACTTTGCTGCAAGTGATTCAGATTGCGGCAGGGATTCAGTGGAAGCCTAATATTTTAATTGCCGATTTTACGACCCTAGAAACAGATTGGCTAGATGTGGCTCATGCCGCAGAGTCTAACTCAGGGTCGATCGCCTCAGACGAAGCAGAGGTTGCTCGGATCAAAGCCCCAAGCGGTCTTCAAGCGCTTGTGCAGTACATTCACACCGCAGGATTTCGTAGCTCTGTGGGCAACTCTTGGCGATCGGTTCTGCGGCAGTTACAGTATCAAAGCGTTGACTTGCTGCTGTTTTATGTGCACAGTGCCGAGCCGCATCCCCTGTTTGACCGGATAGCACAAGATTTGCAGCAGCTTGACGTTAAACCTCCTATTCTGGTCTGGCACTGTCACGCTTATTCCGCTACGGCAACCGAGGCCGAGATCAAGGAATTTAATACGCTCTGGGGGTCAATTGCCACACAGGTTTTGCCTCCTTGCGTAGAAATGTCTAACTTACTCGCAGAAATTAACCATACCCTGGCACAGGTGAAGCGGGAAAAAAGGGGTTAGCACTATTTGTCTTATTCAGAGCATTATCCGGAGCCTTGCCCAGAGGATAGAAATAGAGAAAAAATCGGTTGAGTTAGAGTAGGGTTGAAATGCTCAAACTGAGAGGGGGAAATTTTGCATAATTTGCCCTACGGCACCACAGTCCAGGTTGTGGGACGGGAAGCCGAACTGACTCTGCTGCACAGCCGTCTTCAAGCATCCGATCGCCCTGTCTTGGCACTCCAAGGTGTGGATGGCATTGGCAAAACAGCCTTGGTGTTGCGTTATGCCTATGACTCATGGGCACAGAGCTTCTACCCAGGTGGCGTCTGCTGGCTGCGATCGCAAGAAGATATCGGCACTCAGATTGTCTGCTTTGCCAGAGCGCACCTCAACCTGCAACCTCCAGTAAGCCTCAACTTACTGGAGCAAGTCGCCTACTGTTGGGCACATTGGCCAGAGGGCACCTTGCTAACGATTTGGGATGACGTCGTAGATTATGGCCAGATTCAGCCCTATCTGCCACCTCAGAGCGATCGCTTTAAGGTGCTGCTAACCACGCCGCACAATTTGGGGGTGGCGGTGCAGTCCCTGCCATTAGAAGGATTGCGGGAAGATGCAGCCCTAGAGTTGTTGAAGACCATTCTGCCAGAGAGCCGCATTGCCCAACAATTAGCAGACGCAAAGACGCTGTGTAATCGGCTAGATTACTTGCCGTTAAGCTTGGAGCTAGTCGCAGGGTATTTACGACGCAAGCCAGATTTGGCGATCGCGACTCTGCTGCAAAGCTGGCCTGCTCAAAGCTTAGAAACCTATGCTCTGAAGCAAATTGAATCCAAGACGGCGGCAGCTTTGGGTGTGGCGGCGGCGCTTGAGCTGAGTTGGCAAGACCTCTCGGAAACAGCGCAGCGATTAGCCGGGTTGATAAGCTTGTTTGCCCTTGCACCCATTCCTTGGGAGTTGGTAGAAGCCTGTTTTTCTAAGGCGTATGCCCAAGACTTGGTCAAACCACGAGATCAGGAGTTGATAGCGCTACACCTGCTTCAGCGATCGGATCAGGATCGGGAAAGGTATCAACTGCATCGGCTTGTGCGGGAATTTTTTGCTGCAAAGCATCAAGAGGTGATACCCGTTCGCGAAGGTCACTCTGTGGAGGACTGGCTGAAGCTTTTGCAGCCTCTCTCTACGACCCAACAGCAACAGGATATCATCGCGGTAGCAATGAAGCAGACGGTTGCCTGCGTTGTGGTTCATGCCGCGCAACCCATTTCCCCGACGCCAACGCTGACACAGATTGCCCAATTTGCAACCCTGATGCCTCATCTAAGCGAAGTGGCAACTGCCTTCACCACCTGCTTAGCCGATGATATTTTGACGATTCCCGCCACTCGGATTGCCGGGTTCTACCAGTTACAGTCGGCATCTGCCCAAGCAGAGTCTTGGCTCCAGCAGGCTCGGACAGCAGCCGAAAGCCGTTTCGGGAAAGACCATCTTAGCGTTGCTCAAAGCCTCAACCATCTGGCAGAATTCTACCGATCGCTGGGGCGCTATGGCGAAGCAGAGCCATTGCTGGCGCGATCGCTCTCGATTCTAGAAAGTCAGTTGGGCATGCAGCACCGGAGCGTCGCCCAAAGCCTGAACAATTTGGCAGAACTCTACCGATCGCTGGGGCGCTATGGCGAAGCAGAGCCATTGCTGACGCGATCGCTCTCGATTCTAGAAAGTCAACTGAGTGCAGATCACCTCGACATAGCCACTAGTCTCAATAGTCTGGCCGTCCTCTATTCTGCCCAAGGTCGCTATAGCGAAGCAGAGCCATTGCTGGCGCGATCGCTCTCCATTCGGGAAAGCCAGTTGGGGGCAAATCATGCTCAGGTAGCCACCAGCCTGAATAATCTGGCAGAACTCTACCGATCGATCGGGCGCTATGGCGAGGCGGAATCACTGTTGGTGCGATCGCTCTCTATCCGAGAGAGTCAGTTGGGGGCAGATCATCCTGAGGTGGCTCAAAGCCTCAACAGCATGGCGTTACTCTATGCTGTACAAGGCAACTTCAGCGAAGCCGAGCCGTTTTATCTCCGAGCCGTAGCCATTTTGGGGTATCGACTGGGCAAAACCCATCCCAATACCCAAGTGGTTTGGAAAAACCTCATGAGCTTCTTGCAGCAAGTTATCCAGGCAGGGCAAACCACACAGCTCTCGCAGCATCCCGTCACGCAAAAATTGCTAGCGCATCTAGCCCATAACCCTGGCAATCTGTCCTAAGTCGAGATTGCCGAAATCATTATGTTTGCCCCAAACAGCAGTCTTCAGCCTATGAGCCTCTAGTCTGTTCCGGTTCTGTTGTAGGCTGTAAATAGAATCGAAAATTAAATTTGACATATTTGGCTCTGTAAGAAAGGTTATGGACGATCGCTTATTACCCGCCATCTATCTCAGTATTTTGGTAGTTTTGCTAGGAGGAGCCTGCTGGTTTCTGTTTCGGCAAGTGCTCAAAACGCGGCGCACTGAGATGAGGCTTGCCAAACTGCAAAACAAGCTCAGCCAGGGCAAAGGCACGGCGCAGGAATACTACGAGCTAGGCGGGATTTTGTTGGACAAACGGTTATATAGTCAGGCGATCGCTCAATTTCAAAAAGCGCTCAAGGCTAAAGATTTAGAAGCAGGAGAAAATGCTGCCTTTATCTATAACGCTCTGGGGTTTGCCTATGCAGCGCAAGAGCAGTTTGATCTGGCAATTAAGCAATACAAAGAGGCTCTGGAGCGGATTCCCGACTACCCTACAGCCCTTAACAACATTGGCTTTGCCTACGAGAAAAAACAGCTCACGGCTCAAGCGCTAGAGTCATACGAAGCCTCTCTTCAGTTGGAACCTAACAACGCGACTGCTCGACGGCGAGTGGAATCACTGCGTAAGCGCCTGGTTCCTTCTTCATAAAAGCTTCATATTGTCAAGCAGATTGAGGTAAGCACTGGCAGCTATGCTGTCTTCAGTGTCTTTGGAAAAACACAATGCTCGCCTACATCCTGGCACTCGCAGTCTGCCTTGGCAGTCTTAGCTTATACCTGTCTGCCTTTGCCCTTCCAGAAATTTATCGCAAACATGATTTGCTCTGGAGTGGTCTGGGGTTATTTTATGCGCTGGTGCTTTGGACTTGTGCAGGCAGAATTACAGGCAGCCTGCTGCTGGGGCAGATGGCCAGCGTAGCACTTTTAGGCTGGCTGGGTTGGCAAACGTTAATGCTGCGCTTTGCCCAGATGCCTCTAGAGCAGCGCATGGGTGAATCTCTTCAAGCAGCCATTCAAATCAAGCTTGCTCAACTCCAAACGATTTTTGAGGACGGATCTTGGCGGGTTTACGTTGCCAAGGTTCTAGATCGGCTTCCCGATCGCGTTGCTAATTTTGCCAAAACGCTTCAGGGTTGGCTTGAGGCACTGATTAGTACTACCTTGAGCAGCCTGATTGGAGTTTCCAATGCTGTCCCTAAAGCTACTCCTGAGGCTGCTCCTGAGACTACTCCCAAAGCTCCGCCAGATATTGCCGCTGAGATGGCGGTTAATCCTGTCTTCGAAGAAATTGCCGCGATCGATCGCCCCATCCCCCCATCGCGACCTTCTGCCAGAGATTTAGCCTCCCGCCTAGCCGCAGCCAACTCTCTAACACCAGACGTGGCGGCAGCAGAGGTAGCCTTAGAGTGGGACGACTTAGAGCCTGAAGTGCATCCTGAATTAGAGACGATCGATGGAGTCGGCTGGGATTTTCATGCAGAATCTGCTCAGGGGCAAGCGCCCGATGCTTCGCTTTCATCCCCTAAGCCTTCTAAAGAACCATCAGACTAGACCCGTAGCCATTGCGGATCGTATGGCTAGACAGTGTGGTTAAGACAGGGTGCGTCTAGCAAAATATCACCGTCCTTACCCCTGACTGATGGAGATTAGTGCCCATCTTGATGCCAGCCCCCCACCTGTGGGAATTCTAAGGGAATTCAGGGTTATCTAAGGGCGGCATGACGAGCCATATGACTGAGCCATCTTTTGGGAAAGACACAGCGCCGATCGCCAGCCCAGCCCTTACTGAGGCAGATTCGCCCTCTGGTACAGATTCGCCCTCTGAGGCGCACAGTGGCACTCTCCGCAACTCAAGCGATCGCCTGCTGACATTTGCCAAAGCTGGTCATCCTCAGGCCATAGCAGGACTTCTGGCCAGAAAACTCTACCCTTATGGCATCTCGATCAAGTCAAAGTTTCAGTCTGCCTGTCTCGAACTGCTCCTAGAATCTTCTCCCATACCCGATCAGCGCCTCTGCATTATGTTGATCTTAGGAGAATTAGTGCGATTGCAAATTCCTGGACTGGTTTCTGTACGTTTGTTTGCTCGTCAGACCGGGCATACTTCAGTAGCTTGGACACAGATCCTAGATTTGCAGCCAACTCCTCTTGCCCCGTCAAGCACGCCCTGTGAAATTTCAGCATGGCGCGATCGCGTTTCCCAAGCCGATTTGTCTGCTATGAAAGCCCTGCTCGATCGCACCCTTGCCCACAAACAAACTACAGCAACTCTCACACTTAACTCAAACTCTCTAGACATCTTGCTAGAGGCAGAGGCTTCTCTAGATGAGCAGGTCTGTCTCACGCTCATTTGCCGCGAGGTTAGCCATTGGAATTTGGCACCGTTGGCGATCGATCACCTTTGGGTCAGAGGGCTTCCTCGCCACATTGTTGATCCCATTTGGGAGAAACAAGTTTTTTTGCAAGCAGCCGAAGGAATTTCAGAACTGCGCCAGATTGCCTTGGGCAACCGCAAGCATACCGTACCTGCCCCAATACCCCGGCGCGATCGCCTTGCGACTCCGATCGATGCGGCAGGCTGGAAAACGCTTGCGGCAAGCTTTGTGCTAGCTAGCCTGCTCATGGCTTCCCAACAGCTCACATTTTTGGTTAGCCCTCTGCTCATTATCGTGCATGAGTTAGGTCATGCCAGCCTAGCTTGGCTATTTGGCTACGCCGCTCTACCCGCCTTTGATTTCATGTATGGCGGGGGGATAACGATGCAAACCACCGATCGCATTCCGCTATTGCTGTTTGGCATTTGCAGCGGCTTTGCCTATCTTTGCTATCGCTATCGCCACAATGATCTAACCTCTCGCCTCCTGTTGGGTGGGGCGATCGCCTATGGTTTCTGCGCCTTGACCCAAGTTCATACGCTGCTCATAGTGGCTATGGGGCATGGATTTGAGCTGCTATTTGCCGGAATTTTTTTGTATCGTGCCCTCAGCGGTTGGGGCTGCCGCCAGAGCATTGAACGACCGCTTTACGGCATGTTAGGGCTGTTCACGGTGTTTTACAATGTTCGCTTTGCCTATCGTTTGCTGACTGATGCTGAAGAGCAGGGAATTTACCAGATGGGCAAAGGAAATCTTTTGGATCATGATTTTGTCAGGCTGGCGATCGATTATTTCAATGTCGATCTGTCGAGAATTGTGACCGTATTTCTAATCTGCACAATTGCAACCCCGATCGTGACTTTCCTGCTGTTTCGCTACAGAGTCGTCATGCTGTATCTGTTCAGTAGACTTTTCTTAGTGAGGCAAGACTGATGCAGTACTTGCTACATACTTGCTACATAAAGAGGCTTAAGGAACGTTGCTGCGTCCTTAAGGAACGTTGCTGCGTCTGGAAAGAATTTGGAGAAAGCAAGCTAAAACCAACATATAAATTTTTGTAAACTTATATTAGAGTAGATGGGAGAACTTTCACTTTACTCTTCGTCATAATGATTTCTCGGCGCACTTTTTTTGGCTTGCTGTGGATGCTGTGTTTGGTTTTGCTCACTGCGTTTGGCGGCGGATCGGCAGCGATCGCGATGGGAGGCGAACAGCCCCCTTTAAACCAACCCGCGCCAGCGTTTACGCTGCCAACCAATTCTGGAGATGGCGAGGTTTCTCTATCGGATTACCGGGGGCAATGGGTTGTCGCCTACTTTTACCCCAAAGACTTTACGCCTGGATGCACGCTCGAAGCTCGTCGCTTTCAGCAAGACTTACCGAAATATCGAGCCAAAAATGTGCAGATCCTGGGTATTAGCGTCGATGATGTAGACTCTCATGCTGAGTTTTGTGATTCAGAAGGGCTGAAGTTTCCCCTCCTGGCTGATGTAGATGGCAAAGTCAGCAAAGCATATGGCTCTTGGCTAGGGTATTCTGCCCTGCGGCACACCTACATCATTGACCCAGAAGGCATAATGCGAGAGCGGTTTTTGGGTGTGCGACCTGCCATTCACAGCGCTGAAGTTCTGGCCAAGCTAGATGAGCTGCAAGCCGCCTAGTCTTCTGCTGAGTTATGGCCATGACTCATAGAGCATTTGTGGATTTGGCGACAGAACAAGGGCAGTTCAAAGATAAAGGTCAAAAAAAAGGGGGCGATCGCCCCCTTTTTTTCATACAAATGAAACAAATATACGTGAAAGAAAGTTTCTTATCTAAAACCAACAGAGGCTTGCCACACAAAAGCAAGCAGCAAGAAGAAGACAGGAATTACAGGCAGGACATCCACCAGGGGATCAAAAATGGCATAAGCTTCGGGTAGTTTTGCTAACAGCGCCGCTTCCATGAATGGGTTAACCTCTCCAACACGAGTTCATAATTGACACAGATTTTAACACGGTTGGGGGCTGCAAAATGGCTAGAGCCTATCGCTTTTTCTGAGCTTTCCAGGTGCCGCCATAGACATAATGTGGATTGTTTTGGCTAATGCTAGGAAAGCAAGCAGGGCAGACAAAAACCCATTGCTGAGAGGCATCAATTTGCGATCGATACAGTACGGCTGCCCGTTGACTGCATTGTGAGCAGGGTTTGCTGCGAGCCATGCGCATTTTGTTACTCGATCCTATACGCCACGATCGCAGGTAGATTTCAAGGCAACGCGATCACCTGAAGTATTTTTTGAACAAAGTAAGGCATAGCCTCCTTTTTCAAAATCATAGGGTTCAAAATATGCCGATTTGATTGAATTGATGATCCTACGCCATCACAGAAGCTTCTGGGCGAGCAAAAATCATTCGTCCGGCTGAAGTCTGCAATGCCCCGGTGACAACGACGCAAACCTCATCTCCCATGTAGCTCCCCCCTTCTTCTACCACAACCATCGTGCCGTCATTCAGATAGCCGACTCCTTGAGCAGGTTCCTTGCCTTGCTTGACGATCTTGAGGTCGATGGTGTCTCCCGGTAAGTAGGCAGGTCGCATTGCCTGTGCTAAGTCGTTCACGTTTAGCACAAACACTTTTTGCAAGCTGGCAACCTTGTTGAGGTTATAGTCATTGGTCAGCAGTGAACCATTGATATCTTGCGCCAGCCGGACTAATTTGGCATCTACAGTCGGCACATCCTCATAGTCTGCTGGATGGATCATGATGCGTTCTGGAAACGCTTCTTGGATACGATTCAAAATATCTAGCCCGCGCCGCCCGCGAACGCGCTTCTGGTCATTGGAAGAATCGGCAATGCGCTGAAGCTCTTGCAAAACAAATTGCGGCACCAGGATCTGACCTTCCAAAAAGCCCGTACTGAGCAGATCTTCAATTCGCCCGTCAATAATGCAGCTTGTGTCTAAAATCTTTGCCGTAGCAGATTTCAGCGTGCCTTCCGCTACCAGCATTGTTTCTACGCTGTTGGGGTTGAGGAGTCGCAGCAGCGTCCGCCCATGAATATCGGCCAAGTTGACGCCAGAGAAAGCAAACATCAGACTGCCCAAGACTGCTGCCAGCGGCTTAATAAACGCAAACTCGCGCGGAATCGGCAGTAGAAAGATAGGAGCCAGCATCAAATTTGCCACCAGCAGCCCCAAAACCAGACCCACCGATCGACTCAAAAGCATGTCTACAGGCATTTCTCGCACCTGACGCTCGACTCGCCGATAGCTGGCCTGAGCCACCAACCCTAGCAGCAAGCCAAACAGTGCCCCAAAGCCGCCTGTGGCAAAGCTTAACCCCTCCAGGCTATTGACCTTTTCGAGGGTATCGGTGGGAAGCAAGTCAACGCCGTAATAGCCAATTCCTGCCCCTGCTATGATGAATGAAAGAATTATGATTGCGTCGATCATGTTTCCAATCCCTATGGGTCTGGGTGTGCTTCAGAACTGGGAGCGGACAAATCCCGGACAGATTTGAATCTTTTGAGAAGATCTCATCTTAACTGCTGCGAGACAGGTGGCGGCAAGAAAATCACTTGCCAACCCTCTTGTGTAAGACAGATAAATGCCCCAGAGTAGGCTTGAATCCTAGATTTGTACAGGTTCATTATATCGCTCTGCCTTGATATCCGTTGTTTAGCAGTTTTTCTAAACGTTGGATCGATTTCTACGAGTGGAGCTTATGCCGGATCAAGTTTCAACGGCGACTCTAGCGGATAGACCCACTGCGGCCTATGTGCATATTCCTTTTTGTCGGCGCAGGTGCTACTACTGCGATTTTCCCATTTCGGTTGTGGGCGATCGCCCTCCCCAATGGCAACAGGGTCAGTTGCAGTTTGGCACGATCGCTGATTACGTCGAAATTCTTTGCCGAGAAATCCGGGCAACGCCTCGCTACTCTGCTGCCTCGCTCGACACGGTTTTTTTGGGCGGCGGCACGCCTTCGTTGCTGACTTCTGAGCAGCTTGATCAGATTTTAAAGGCGATCGATTGCTGCTTTGGCATAGCATCTGATGCCGAAATCTCTATGGAGATCGATCCCAATACCTTTGACCTCGATCGGCTCAGAGGCTACCGCGCTGCCGGAATTAACCGCGTCAGCTTGGGCGTTCAGGCTTTTCAGACAGAGCTATTGCAAGCCTGTGGCCGCACCCACACAGCCGCAGATGTCTACGCTGCGATCGAAATGATCCATCAGGTCAATTTGACGAACTTCAGTCTGGACTTGATTTCAGGGTTGCCGCATTTGACTGCCGCAGATTGGCAAGACTCTCTCGAAAAAGCGATCGCTCTAGCACCCTCTCATCTCTCGGTCTATGATCTAACGATTGAGCCAGGTACGGCCTTCGCTCGTCGTTACCAGCCAGGAGAGTCACCCCTCCCCACGGATGACATGACGGCACAGATGTATCGGGCTGCTCGTCAGACCCTGACCCAAGCCGGCTATGAGCATTACGAAATTTCTAACTATGCCAAACCGGGCTATCAGTGCCGCCACAACCGAGTGTACTGGGAGAACCGATCCTACTATGGCTTCGGCATGGCAGCCGCTAGCTATGTCCAGCAGCAGCGCTTTACCCGCCCGCGCCAACGCCAAGCCTATGCAGCCTGGGTGCAAGACTACGAAAACGCAGGGGGGACGATCGCTTGTCCCGTGACAGATCAGGCCGAGAGGCTGCTAGATACGCTGATGCTGGGCTTAAGATTGTCTGAAGGGCTGAGCCTTAGCAAACTAGAGACAGACTTTGGAGGGCGATCGCTCCAACAAGTTCTCACCTGTCTAGAGCCGTTTCAGCGGCAGGGTTGGGTTGCCCTCACCGGAGCGCCAGACTCGCGGCTACGGCTGACTGATCCCCAAGGCTTTCTGTTCTCTAATGTTGTTCTCAGCCAGTTATTTAAGGAACTGGGAGAAGGCTAGGGCTAGGGTTTGCCGAAAAATTTCTCTCGTGATTGCGATCCTGAGCTAGCGATCGCATTAGCGTTTTGGCTGAGGTAGGGAAAGAACGTGTTCTTCAATACAGAAATTTTCTCACTCCATAATTTCTTGATGTCACCTGAACCCGATGAATGTCTAGATTTGGTAGTCTAGCTTTAATATCTCTAAAGGAAGGGTGGAAAGCGTGGACATTCAAATTGGCAGAGGCAAAGTAGCCCGCAGAGCGTACGGCATTGACGAAATCGCCCTTGTCCCCGGACAGCGCACTTTAGACCCCTCATTGGCAGATACAAGCTGGACAATTGGCGGCATTGAGCGTCAGATTCCCATCATTGCCAGCGCTATGGATGGCGTTGTGGATGTAAAGATGGCGGTAGCGCTCTCCCAGCTAGGCGCATTGGGTGTCCTTAACTTGGAAGGTATTCAGACCCGCTATGCCGATCCTGAACCCATTCTCGATCGCATTGCTGCCGTTGATAAAACTGAATTTGTGCCGCTCATGCAGGAGCTTTATGCCGAACCTGTCAAGCCAGAGCTGATTGAGCTTCGTATTCAAGAAATCAAGCAGCAAGGTGGCATTGCCGCCGTTAGCGCCACACCGATCGGAGCTTCCAAGTACGGAGCAGCGGTTGCCAAAGCCGGAGCCGATTTATTTTTTATTCAAGCAACGGTCGTTTCAACGGCGCATCTATCGCCTGAGTCTGTAACCCCGCTCGACCTTGCCGAGTTTTGCCGGGAAATGCCGATGCCTGTGGTGCTGGGCAACTGCGTCACCTATGAAGTCACGCTTAACTTGATGAAAGCAGGAGCAGCGGCTGTGCTGGTAGGCATTGGGCCTGGAGCAGCCTGTACTTCGCGTGGGGTGCTTGGAGTAGGGCTACCTCAAGCCACTGCGGTGGCTGATTGTGCTGCCGCCCGCGAAGATTTTTATCGAGAAACAGGTAAGTATGTGCCCGTGATTGCGGACGGCGGATTGATTACAGGTGGCGATATTTGCAAGTGCATTGCTTGTGGTGCTGATGGCGTCATGATTGGTTCGCCCTTTGCTAGAGCGCAAGAAGCACCCGGTCGCGGGTTTCACTGGGGCATGGCAACGCCCAGCCCTGTGCTGCCTCGGGGTACCCGGATTCGGGTGGGCACGACAGGCACCCTACAGCAGATTTTGCGAGGCCCTGCTCAGCTCGATGACGGTACCCACAATCTGATGGGCGCACTTCAAACCAGCATGGGTACGCTAGGGGCAAAAGATATTCGTGAAATGCAGCAGGTGGAGGTGGTCATTGCGCCCTCATTGCTTACCGAAGGCAAAGTCTACCAGAAGGCGCAACAGTTGGGCATGGGCAAGTAATGGGATGTTCTTAATCTGAGATTAAATTCAGCCTGAGATTCAGATTGGGGGGTAGAGTCAAAGATTTTTTGAATAGGGAGGCTACGCTTCCTTAGTTCGAAAGATTATTTCAGTTTCTGGAAGAGAAATTTGAGATAATTGGCAAACAAAGTAGCTCCTGTCAAGGGGCTTTACATAAGTTTGCATTGGCGAGTCTAGGAACCGCCCGAAATTCTTTGACTGTCGCTTAGAATAAAGAGAGCGGAGACACATGTTTCCGTTCACTCCTCACACCACACTCCGCCTGGACTATTGTTCGGGCGGTTCCTACTTTCTGGAGAATTTTGAGGAACGGCTAGAACTTGTTCTTGCCTGGTGGCTCATCTTTACGGCAGATTGGCTACAGACTTTACGAAAGATAAATAACAGGCGCACAACTTTGTTTCGATCGTGCAGTCAATAGCGATTGGCGAATTATGTCTGTTTGTATAGACCTAGTATCCTCAGTCTCGCCTTTTCGCTATGGTAAGATTTCAACAGATAAACGTAGGCAAGGACTTTCTAGGCATGTCAGCAGCCGCACAGGTTACAGATTCCAGTTTTAAGCAAGAAGTACTTGACAGCGAAGTTCCGGTCTTGGTTGATTTTTGGGCACCTTGGTGCGGTCCCTGCCGGATGGTCGCGCCCGTGGTCGATGAAATCGCGGAACAGTTCGTTGGCCAAATTAAAGTCGTTAAGGTCAACACAGACGAGAATCCTAGCGTTGCCAGCCAGTACGGCATTCGCAGCATTCCAACTCTGATGATATTTAAGGATGGGCAGCGCGTTGACATGGTTGTGGGTGCAGTGCCCAAAGCCACGTTAGCTACCACGCTCGAAAAATATCTTTGAGTTCTTACACCCTCTGCATAAACCTCTTGCAAAAAAGTTTCTGAGAGGGCTTTTGCCCTCTGAAGCGTTTGGCAAGAGGCTTTTTGTCTCAAAGGTTTCTTGTCTCAAAGGTTTCTTCGATCGCTCTCCTTTCAAAAACTGCCAGGGCATTCTTCAAGAAATCCCGATAGAATAGAACGCTGCCAATTCTGAAGAATTCATGACCTTTTCGTCCTCTTCCCATGCCCTGGAGCCGCTTCAGGCAGAAATTAGTGAATTGCTAGAACAACTGCCTCAAATGAAGCATGGGGCGTTGATTCAGCAAGCATTGACGACACTGGTTCGGATGGCAGAAGTAGAAGCCGATCGCCTCGATTGGAAGATTCTCAATGCCTCCCTGGAAGACATGGAACGTGCCTTCCGGGTGTTTTACCCCTATCGGCATGTGCGAAAGATTGCCATTTTTGGCTCTGCCCGCACCAAGCCCGATCGCCCTGCCTATCAAATGGCTTCGGACTTTTCGCGAGCCGTAGCCGAGCAAGGATTTATGGTGATGACAGGCGGTGGCCCAGGCATTATGCAGGCGGCCAATGAGGGCGCAAGCGTCGAGAAGTCGTTTGGGCTAAATATTCAGCTTCCGTTTGAGCAGGGTTCCAATGCCGTAATTGAGGGCGACCCGAAGCTAATTAATTTCAAGTATTTCTTTACGCGCAAGCTGTTTTTCCTACGGGAGAGTGATGCTGTTGCGGCGTTTCCAGGCGGGTTTGGCACCCAGGATGAAGCGTTTGAATGCCTAACGCTGATGCAAACAGGAAAATCTGGATTTTTGCCTGTTGTACTGATTGACTCCCCTGGCGGAGACTATTGGAAGAGCTGGGATACCTACCTGCGGGATCATTTCCTCTCGGCAGGGTTGATTAGCGAACCTGATTTGCATCTGTATACGATTACCGATCGCATTGATGTGGCCTGTGAGGCGATCGCCAGTTTTTATCGCGTTTTTCACTCTAGCCGCTATGTGGGCGAGCAGCTCGTGCTGCGGCTCAACTTAGAGCTTTCTGACGAAGATGTCGAGCTTCTTAACCAAAACTTTAGTGATTTGCTAGTCAAAGGCAAGATCAGCAAGAGTCAAGCTTTGCCTCAAGAGAGCAGTGACGGTACGGCCAATCTTCCCCGCATCACGATGCATTTCAACCAGCGCGATCTGGGTCGCCTTTACCAAATGATTGGTGTGATTAATCAACTGCGCAAAAATGAGCCAGAAGCCACACACCCTGAGCAAAAGTAAGATGGATTCTATTCCCATCATTACGGTTGAAAACCTGAGCAAGGTTTATCCCGTTGCCGTCAAGCAGCCCGGACTTAAGGGCACCTTGACCCACTTTTTTCACCGCACCTATCGCTCAGTTCCGGCAGTTCAGTCGATTACCTGCCAGATCGAGGCGGGCGAGGTTGTGGGTTTTTTGGGAGCTAACGGAGCCGGAAAAACCACGACGCTAAAAATGCTGACGGGCTTGATCCATCCTTCGAGCGGACGAGTGCGGGTGGCAGGGCATGACCCCTTTCGACGAGAGCCTGCTTTTCTAGAAAAAATTACGCTGGTGATGGGGCAAAAACAGCAGCTAATTTGGGATTTGCCCACCTTGGATTCACTTCGGATCAATGCGGCAGTGTATGGCCTAGACGATCGCGAGTTTCGGCAGCGCGTGGGCGAACTGAGCGAGATGCTGTTGCTAGGCGATAAGCTGAATCAGCCTGTACGCAAGCTGTCTCTGGGTGAGCGGATGAAAGCCGAATTTCTGGCCGCGCTGATTCACCGCCCGAAGGTGCTGTTTTTAGACGAGCCGACCTTAGGGCTAGATGTCAATGCCCAAGTCAGCGTGCGGGAGTTTCTGCGGGAGTATAACCAGCGCTATCAGGCCACTATTTTGTTAACTAGCCATTACATGGCGGATATTACAGCACTTTGCAAACGGGTGCTCGTGATTCGGGAAGGGCAGATGATCTACGATGGTGGCCTAGATAGTCTGCTAGAGCGGTTTTCTCCTAGCCGTGAGGTCACGGTAGAGCTAACCCACGGGCGATCGCTGCAAGAACTCCAGCCCTATGGTGAGCTAATCTCTGTTGAGGGTTGCGTGGCTCGGTTTCTGGTGCCGCAAGAAAAGCTCACCCAGACGCTTTCGCGCATCTTGGCTGATCTAGATATTGCTGATCTCAAAGTGACTGAGCCGCCGATCGAAGAGGTGATTGGTCAGGTCTTCCGCGCTGGAGCGGCCTAGAGGAGACTTAACCCGTTTCAGCCGTCAATTAAGCCCTGTTGAATAGAGGCACTCGCCCCGTTATGAACCGCATTTTGACCACTGCCAAAGCGCTGCTTTCGGTTTACTACGCCTATATGCTGGAGTATCGGGCAGAGCTGTTTTTCTGGGTGCTATCTGGCAGTCTGCCGATTATTTTGATGGGGGTTTGGACTGAAGCAGCGCAAGGTGGGGGCTTTGGGCTATCGCCGCTCGATTTTATCCGCTACTTTATTGCGGTGTTTTTTGTGCGTCAGTTCAGTATTGTCTGGGTCATTTGGGAGTTTGAGCGAGAGATTGTGGAAGGCAAACTTTCCTTTAGGCTGTTGCAGCCGCTTGATCCAGGTTGGCATCATTTTGCGTCGCATGTGGCTGAACGGTTTGCTCGGCTGCCCTTTGCCGCTCTGCTAATGGCGCTTTTCTTTTGGCTCTACCCGCAGGCAGTTTGGCTTCCGAGCTTGTCTAGTACTTTGCTCTGCATCCTGGCCGTGGTGCTGGCGTTTATTTTGCGGTTCGTGTCGCAATACACCTTTGCCATGATGGCCTTTTGGATTGAGCGTGCCAATGCGATCGAGTCTTTCTGGTTTTTGTTCTATCTGTTTTTGTCAGGGCTGATCGCTCCCCTAGAGGTGTTTCCGCCGATCGTCCGTCAGATTGTGCTCTGGACTCCTTTCCCTTATCTGATTAATTTTCCCGCTAGTCTTTTGGTTGGCTTGCCTGTCAACGTCACCCAAGGCTTTCTGGCGATGCTGAGCTGGATTGGGCTATTTTTTGTGTTGAATCGGTGGTTGTGGCGGAAAGGATTGAAGCAGTATTCAGGCATGGGTGCCTAGCTAAACCGTGTCTAGCCACATCCCAAGCAAACTATGAGCCGGGATAATAAACCATCCAAGTTGGGGGATATTTCCGATCGCTCAATCCCTGAGTCTTGATGTGAACATGATCGGTTTCAACCTTTACCACCTCCCAGATGGCTTGCAGCTCGGCTGCCGTGAGCTGCGCCTTGGCAATTAAAACCACGCGATCGCCTTGCTTGAGAGAGACAGATTTTGGTTGCGCGGCTGGCTGGAGGACGGGCTTGGATTCCGGGCTTTCTGCTTCAGGATGTTTGACTAGAGGAGGCTGAGATAGGGCTTCAGGTGGGCGAGCCGATCGAATCTGTTTTAGGCGCGTCCTGACGACCTCTGGCGTGGCATCCCAAACTTGCCGCTTTTGAGCTGGGGTCAATCGTTCCAGTAGCGCCAGATCTTCAGCCGAATCTATCACAGTCAGCATATCTAGCACCGTGTTGAGACTGGAATCGTCTAATAACTGAGACTCTGAATCCGACGGATCTTCTGAATGACTCGGCTCCGGAGGATCAGGCGGTTTGGGCTGGACATCCTGAGGAGGTGGCATAGTCCGGGTAGAGAGAGGCATAAGCGATCGGCGTTGGCAGCCTGCGAGACAAACAATTGCTGCCTTCTTTCTCTATTGTCGATCGCCCCTCCCAGATTGCCCACTCTCAGCCGTTAGGATTGCAAATTAATTAACCTGTACTAGTTTTTTGAACGGCGTGAATCCACTTCAGCGATCTAGGGCTGGGGTAGATAGTAAACAGGGCGGCTTGGCAACACAGGCATCCGGAGCGTGCCAGCCAAGACCTGATTTGTGAGCAAATTATGGGTGCGATCGGCGGTAGATGCCCAGAGTGAGTTTAGAACTCGAACAATCTCCTGTTCGTCCAAATCGCCTTCATAGCTAAATTCGATAAAAGTGTCGCCGCCAAAGGTTTCAAACCGATATTCAACAATCCCATATTCTTCTTCTAGTTCATCCTCTGCGTATTCGTCATCATATTCGTCTTCGTCTTCGTCATCATATTCATCATTTATACCTTGCCACTGAGAGAGTGAGGAGTAGCCAGGTTGAGGATATGGAGAGTAGGCAGGTTGTCCCCAGTAGGGCTGAACGATCGTATAAGGACTGAGGCTTGCCTCTATTGAAGTATTCCAGCCCGCTTGACTATCCCAACCCGCTTGGCTATTCCAGTCATCGCCGTCTTGCACCACAGACCTATAGGTATGGGTTTGCGACAATTCGTAACGTTCACGCCTAAGATCGCTTTGGGAGCCGTTTTTGAAATAGCTTTTAGAAGACATTGGTGGAGGCGCAGATCTCGTCCGTGAAATTGCCCGCGTTGCCTGCCTGCCGGAAGAGGGCGATCGCCCTGGAGCAGGTCTTGAACGAGCTGGGACACCAAAAAACAGACGATAGAGGGCGATCGCGAGTTTACGAAGAAGGGTCATTGGTTTTGAATTTTGGAGCGCCTGCGGGCTAATGGGCAGTCGGCTAATTTTATGCGAGTTTTAGGCCGATGAACTGCGCTGTTCAGGTTGTTGTAGAGACTTTGACAGGCGATCGATCTCTCTCTCCGTCAGTTTGTATAGCTCGTATACATGATGATCAATGGCTGCTTCTAAACGCGCTATCTCTGCTCGGATAGCGTCTGGGTTAGGCGGAAGGAGATCGAGCTGATCTTGCAGCAAGAGGCGATCGCTCACCCAGTCTATGATCTGCTCATAGCTCTGGCGATCGGCTGCGTTAGTGAAATCAGGTATCCACAGAGGCAACTGCCGTAGCTGAGGTGTGCCAACTCTCAGATAGCCTCCCTGGAGACAGTTTCCGGCAAAACAGCGCTGAAAATACAGGCTCAACAGACGGCTGTTGAGCAAGCCTAAGAGATAGCGCAAATCTAGGAGCGGACTCGCCCGAATCACAGAAGTTGATTTGCCCGCCAACACTGAACCGATCGCATCTAGCCCACATTCCAGCACTTGAGAGAGACCCGCCACAATAATTTTGGGTTGCTGAGCCTGCTGTTTGCGCTGAGGAGACAAATGCACTCTGCGGGAGGCAGCCAGAATCGGATGCTGATAGACTTGCCCCAAGTAGCGCAGCGGCTTTTTGCCCCACAAAAAGCAGTAGCGATCGATCGTGCCGCTGTTAACGAGCTTCAAATCTTCAGGAGCGATCGTGGCGCTGTCTTGTATCCAAGGCTGAAGGGCGTATGCCTCAGCCACGGTGGCGGCTCCGGTCACTTGAACCCTGTCTCCGAGGTCGCCAAGGGCTGGCAGGCTTTTCTGAATGCGATCGATCCAGGCCAGCGGCTCTCCGGTCACGCCCATTTGCCAGGGCTGCGAGGTGCAATTGAGCAAGAGCCGACCTGTTGCGCCTACTTGGTCTAAGCTTTGCATCCGCTCATAGGCGATCGATTTTGGTGGTGTCACGGCACTCGGCGCATCGCGTTTCTGAGCCACATACACCAAGGGATAGACTGCCGCCCGAAAGGCAGCCACGCCAGAATAGTCGCGAATGGACAAGAGATCCGCTTGCTGCATGAGGAGCGATCGCGCCCCGGCTGCGTAATTTGCCGAAGCCAGCTTGTTAGGCACAACTAAGCTTGTTAATCCGCCCGGTTTGCAAAGTGCCAAGGCTTTTTCGATAAACACACAGAAGAGATCCCAGTTGCCAGCAGCCGTCTGGTATCGGGCTGTACAATAGCGTCGCCAGTCGGGCAGATGGGTGGTCATGCCTTCTGAGTCCAGGTAGGGCGGATTGCCAATCACCAAATCAAACCCACCCGATCGCAAAATTTCTGGAAAAGCCTGATGCCAGTCGAGCGGGCGATCGCGTTCTGCATTCAACCCCTTGCCATAGGGTTTCGAGGCAGCAGAATCTAGCGCATCCAGATCGGGCGCAATTAAGGCATTGCCGCACTGAATGTTTTGGCTGAGATCGGGGACAGGAGTGCGATCGGACGAACTTCCTCGCAGCAGCAGATATAGCCCTAGCTTCGTCATCTCGACGGCCTGTAGATCAAGATCAACGCCAAAGATGTGGGTGAGCAAAAGCCGCTCTCGCTCTGGGCGCGTCAGATACCACTGCCCGTCTTCGCCTCGCTCAATTGGAGAAAGGCGATCGGCACTTGAGCGATCGCGTTCCCAGAAATCGGCCTCCAGACTGTACATTCGCAAATGCCAATCCAGCAGAAATTGGTAGGCAGAAATCAAAAAAGCGCCACATCCGCAGCTCGGATCAAGCAAGGTCACAGGCGAGGGAGAAGGCACAGATAGGAGCTTCCCTAGCGTCATCTGCAACATATAGCTGACGATCGCCTCAGGCGTATAGTAAGCGCCTGCCGATTTGCGGCTGTGCATCGGCTTCGATTTAGGAGAATTGGGGAGGGCTACAGCACGGTTTCCCAACACCTCTTCGGCTAAAAGCGTTTCGTGAACCTGTCCCAAAACTGCGCTCGAAAGACTCTGGCTCGTTGCACAAGCCGCTAAACTGTCAATCATCCGGCTCAGCAGAGGATCGGGCAGGTGAATCAGATCCAGCTCAGAGAGTTGACCCCAAGGCATTTGCGTCATTTGCCAAAGCTGCTTGAGCCAACCCAGCACAGCATCTTGCGGTAGTCTCCTTAGTTGACCTGCCTCCCACAGTCCATGCTGCTCCCAGAGGCAAAGTGCCAAAACGCGCAAAATGAGCGATCGCGCCAAACTGCTGTTTTGCACTGCGCCAGGTTGCGCTTCAGAGGAGTTTTCAGAGGCGACACTGGATGCAGTATTGAGCTGAGAAACGATCGCCCGGTGCCAAGACAGCGCCAGTTTTGGCAGGTCAGCTTTCATCGAGAATTCTGAGTGGGAGCTGGATCGTCATTTGCCATGTCAGAAGGGTTGACCTCCAGAGGCGCAATACAATCTGGCGTTTCATGCTGGGGATTGTTAACCTGGGTACTCACCGGATAGGCGATCATTTCAGCCGCTGCATAGGGGCGCAGTAAGTTCTGGAGGCGATCGCCACTGCTCTGCGGATCGAGCCAGGCGTCGTAATCTTGGGGTGCAAGGATCACGGGCATGCGATCGTGAACGGGACGCATTAGCTCATTGGCTGCCGTGGTGATTACCGTGCAAGATTCAGTTTCGCTGCCATCAGCACTTTGCCAATGCTCCCACAATCCAGCAAAGCCAAAAGGTTGATGATCCTGTAGAGAGAAGTGCATCGGCTGCTTGCCCTTTGCCAGTTTTTTCCACTCATAAAATCCGTCTGCCAGCACCAGACAACGCCGCCGCTTGAACGCAGACCGAAACGAAGGCTTTTCACTCAAGGTTTCAGCTCTAGCGTTGATCATCTTTGCCCCTATCTTGGGATCTTTTGCCCAGGATGGAATTAGACCCCAAGTGAAATGGGTGAGCTGCCGTTCTGCTTTTTCTTCAGAAGAACGAACGGCCATCACGGGCTGAGTTGGGGCAATGTTGTATCGAGGCGCAAACATGGAAGGGATCGGCAGGTTGAGGGAATGGGCAATCGCATCAGGTGATTGGGTCAGGGTAAATCTGCCACACATGACTAAAGCCCTCTCTAAGAATCGATGCTTTAAATACTCAGCACCAATTGTAGACCCGCTTCGGGTTTGGCATCCTCTGGCAAAGGGTCAGGCTCGGCGCGCATCGCAGGACAATATCTGGCGTAGGCACAGCGATCGCACTGTCCACCGGGAAAAGGCAGCCAGCGCTGATCTTGACGCAGCTCTACTGCTAGATCGCTAATCACGGCTTCTACCCGTTGCCGATGCTCGACGCTGGCTGGGAAGCAAATCTTTTCACCAGTGCGTAAATACAGCAAGCTCAACTGTTTGAGGTTTTTCTGATAGCGCTGCTCTAGCGCCAGATAATATAGCCCAATCTGCAAATCGACTTCATCCGATTCCATCGCATCGACTTCTTTGGCAGATTTGTAGTCGATTAGCTCTAGCCCATCGCCTAGATAATCGAGGCGATCGTACCGCCCTGACAAGACGAACTCCAAATTCTCGGTACGCAACGTTCCCTGGATCTTGCCCTCGACCGCTACAGGCTTCCGCATGGCGGACTGATTGGCAATGTAGGCGTAGTAATAGCGCCGCAAAATCCCCCGACCCTCGTTAATTTGGGTACTGGTAAGGTCTTTGGTCTGCTGACCCCAGCAATATTCAATCCAGTCCATCCGAGGAATTGGGTCTTGGTAATGCCAATCTTGGTAAATTTGCGCTAAGGCTTGGTGTAGAGAAGTTCCCAAGACAGCAGAGCCATAGAATGCGGCACCTTCTACCTTACGCTCATATCGGAAGTAATAAGCACGCGGGCAGCGATAGTAGCTTTGAAGCTTAGCAGCAGACAAGAAATAAGGCATAGTCTCTGAACCCGGCGATTGACTTCTGGAGCCATCCCCTGTTTAGAGATGCACCCACAGATACAAGATCTGCGGGTGCGGTCTGTCGGGCATGACGCTACTATCATGCCACTAGATATAGGATTCGGCTAGGTTCTTTTGTATTAATTTTCCCTATATGTAGCGTAGGGGGGCAAAGTCAGTCTTTTGACGTAGACAAAACTAGGCGCAGGAGGCAGTCGCGCCTCCCATCACTGGACGCCATGATAGCTTGATTTACTTAACTGGCTCTTAAACGTTAGTAATTTGATGCCCTGCTGCAACGATGAGTTGCTTAAAGGTCGTTTCAGAAGCTTGGGATTCGACAGTCACAGTTTTTGCATCTAAGTCAATGTCTACTTTTGCTTCAGGTTCAGAGGTGAGAATAGTTTCTCTAAGCGATTTTGCTGCTTCAGAGGTGCTTAAGGTAGGGACATGGAGTTTAAGAGCCATATTTCGTTTAACAATGAAATTCCAAGCTCATCATCGGACTTTGCCTGAAGCGGCGCATTTGGCTACAGGCAGAGTTTTAAGTCATCTTTTGGGGGAGAAAGTGACAGGTGATGGCGTGTTGGTCATGGGTGATTAACCCTACCTTCGTGTGGTTAAAGAGCCAAACAGAATCGGTTGGGACCACTCCATATGGATGCTCGTCGTTGGATGCTAGAGCAAGTTTTGGCAGTTCAATCAGAGGTGGATACAGCGGCGCGATCGCTCAGTAAGCCAGAAATTAGCCTGATTAACGGTGAAGAATTGACACGGATTGAGGAGTTAATTGCAGCAAATACCTATCCTGAAAAGTGGGATGGGACAGAACACCGAGGTGATGAGTGGCTTCCTGATATATTGCCTGATGGGAGCATTCAACCACTGCTATTCGATCAGATTTAATCTCAGCAGTAAGAGCATGAGTAAATGTGTTACTCCTACTGCTGACACTACTAATCGATCTGAATTGCTCGACTAACAACACTTATAACTTCATTGGAATTTCTGAAAGGGACTGGACGACTCCATTCACTTCCGGAAATGATGTTGTACCTGTGGAGTAGCCCAACCATGCGATCAACGGCTCTACGAGTGCCCGTTAAAATCATCTTCACGGGTTCCTCACAGGGAGAAGATTGGCTCGTATCACCTTCAGGCGGTTGACCAGCATCACTTGAAGAATTTCTGTCAATGAACATTTCAAATACTCCTGAACGAAAAGAAAACTGTCACATCAAATTGTCACAGTCCATTTAGTCTCTATATAGGCTATCACAGTCCAATTGGACTGTATACGGAGATGCAAAGCTCTGACACGATTGATCATGCTTGGAGCAAACCGTGTAAGAGGCTATGGGAAAAGCAGGGCGAGTTCTAAAAACAGTAATGCAGAGTTATGGCATTAGTCAGGGAAAACTAGCCGCAGCTATGGGAATTGGCGCGTCTAATGTTTACCGTTGGGCGAACGAAATCCGTGATCCAAGCTCAGAAACCGTTATGAGTATTTTGGCGGCACTGGAAAACCTCAACCCGGATGCAGCTGCAGAATTTAGAAAGCTCTATATGAGTCCTGATTCGGAAACGGGTATGGAATCAGATTAGGCAATTTTCCAGAATGAGCGATGCCACTGAAGAGAATCAATTCTTGGGTTGTAAATTTCTTGATTGGGTAGAAGAATACTTTCACCGTTAAAATCTTGCAGCGATCGCATATCTGTTGGAGTTTCTTCATGAAGGCGATCGTGAGGAATGATGATTCTATAATCGTCACCAATACCAAACCAACCACGATCAAATGCCCAGTGATGATTTTTACAAAGAGCGATTCCATTATCAAAGCGATCATCATGAAACTCTGAAAATGGTTTGATGTGCGCTCCATCTACAATATTCTGGCTATCTCGGCTAACAATCTTCAAACGGCAAAGGGTACAATGTTGTAGATACAGGGAGACTACATTACGACGAAATGCAGCGTTTCTTACGAATGTCTTATCCTGATCCTTAATGTCTTCTGTTGTGTAGACTGCACCACCTTTTTCAAATAATCTCAACTGAATATTATCTAGCTCATCAACTTGATAAAGTTTTTCTAGCTGTTGTGTCTTAGCTGGAAACCATGTTGAAACTAAAGTTTCGGCTAAATGAAATCTTGAACTCACATCCTGTAAATACTCAAATAATTCATCATCTACATACGCATATTTAACTGTATTGCGGAGTGCTGCTAAACCTTTAATTTTAGTTCTACTTGCAATCGTTGCCTCAAAACCAGGATTAGGCATAAGATGCCAGAATTTATCGCCTGTGAGATGGAAGAAAGGCAAAGAAATGTCTGATCGATGATCGGTAGTTACCAAGTTTGACCAGTATTTGAGGAAGGTAGCAATTAGTTCAGGAGTTAAATAAATTTGATTATGCTGTATTCTGTCTTTCTCAAATTGTTCAATCACAGAGAGTAATAGAGTTGGTTTGTGTGGTGCAACTCCGTGAGCGCGATCGACTCCTAGCTTTGTAAATTTCTTAGCGTAGTAGCTTAGGTCTTTCTTCATCGCTCGTTATAAAGCTCCCAATAACCATCTCTCAGATACTCTGGCAGATCTCGAAATTCATCAGTTTGCGAAATCTCTTCGACTAACTCAACCTTACCCGGAAACCATCGAGCAACTAACACAGTAACTAAACTACTTCTTAGAATTGGGTCTTGTAGAAATTCAAATAGTTCTTCATCTAAGTGAGCATATTTAATTGCTTCTTTGACTTCTGAAAGAGTTTTTAACTTCTCTTTGGAGGAGATTAGTTTTACATAACCTGGATTTGCCCATAGATGCCAAAACTTACCACTTCTCATGTGAAAGAAGGGTCTGGAAATATCAGGATTGTGATTGAAAGAGCCTAGATAACTCCAGTACTTAAGAAATGTTTGAATCAGTTCACGGAATAAATAAATTTTGTTCTCTGTAATGATTTCCCTTCTAATCTGTTCGATTACAGACAGCAACAAAATAGGTTTGTGAGGAGCTATACCATGAGCGCGATCGACCCTCAATCGCTCAAATTTCTTAACGTAGTGAACGAGCGCTTCGAAATCTTGAATATTCCTCTTGTCTGAGTTGCTAGGCATGATCAATATCTACCTAAAAATCGAGACAACGGCAAGCTGTTCAGCATTCCTACGGTAGATCTCAAATTGACTAAGAAAGGAGTAGCACCTTGATCCAAGGAGTGTATTTTTCACAAACCCTATCTCTGCGTTTTTCCTTAAGGAGTTGATCAAACTTTTCTGAATTCCATTCCCTCTTCTCCGTGGCATGGAAAAATCCTGAGTATATTTATGTACTACCCAGGATTACATAGCTTTTCCTCTTACTGTCTAACTTTTTTAGCCAGTGTTTGACTTTTTTATGCCTCTACTATGAGATTCAGTGAAGGGGCTAACTTATTCCACTGTCACCGACTTAGCCAGGTTACGAGGCTGATCGACATCTAAACCTCGACGGGCTGCAATGTGGTAGGCCAAAAATTGCAGCGGGATGACCGTCAAGATCGGTGAGAGCAGCTCTTCGACAGAAGGCACAGGCAGTAGATGATCAAACACCTCTGCGGCTTCTGCATCATTCATGGGCGTTACACCAATCAGCTTGGCGTCTCGTGCCTTTGCCTCCTGAGCATTAGACAGAACCTTTTCATAAACCATTCCTGGCATAGCGATCGCCACCACAGGCACTTTCTCATCCAAGAGGGCAATTGGCCCATGCTTCATTTCTCCAGCCGGGTAGCCTTCGGCATGAATGTAGCTAATCTCTTTGAGCTTCAAGGCTCCCTCTAGCGCGATCGGGAAATTAATGCCGCGCCCGATAAAAATAAAGTCCTGAGTTTCGGTAAACTCATGGGCTAACTGCTCTACATACCGTTCCTGCACTTCCAAAATCGACTCAATTTGGGCTGGCAACTGTCGTAGCTCTGTGACGATTTCCTCTAGGCGATCGAGCGCTACCGTTTTGCGGCGATAGGCCAGATCGATCGCCAAACAGTAAAATGCCACAAGCTGAGCGGTAAAGGTTTTGGTTGCCGCCACCCCTATTTCAATCCCTGCATGGGTGTTAATTAGGTGATTGACCAAGTGGCTCAGAGTGCTGTCGGTGCGGTTGGTGATGCCCAGCAGCTTAGGCTGAAATTTACCGCCCATTTCGGTTCTGCGCCGCTTCTCCATATCTAGTGCCGACAGCGTATCGGCAGTTTCACCCGATTGGGTAACGCCGATCGTCAAAGTGTGGGGCGTCAGCGGCGAAGCCGCATAGCGAAACTCTGAGGCATACTGCACCTGGGTCGGAATGTCGGCTAGCTGCTCTAGCAGATGCTTGCCGACCAGGCTGGCGTGCCAGCTTGTGCCGCAAGCCACGATTTGAATTTGCTCTAGATCGGCATAAAAGCTGTCTGGTAATCCCAGATGGATGGGAGAGGTCGAGGATTGAGCCGTCCATTCGCTATCCAAGTAGGCTTCTAGACCCGCACGCACCACTCCAGGCTGCTCATAGATTTCTTTGAGCATGAAGTGCTTGAAGCCTTGTTTTTCCACCAGAATCGGATTCCAGTTGAGCGTTTGTGGCGTTTTCCGCAGGCGATCGCCCCCAAAGTTATAGACCTCTACGCCTAGCGTCGTCAAACGGGCAATCTCACCGTTTTCCAGAGTCAGCACACTGCGCGTGTGGCTCACCAAGGCGGGCGTATCGGACGCACAGAAAAACTCCCCTTTGCCAAATCCGATCGCCAGCGGAGCCTGCTGCTTCACGGCAATTAATTCTTCGGGGTAGTCTGCATTGACGATCGCCAAAGCAAAAGCGCCGCGCAAATCGCTAACGGCTCGACGTACCGCTTCTAACAAAGGCTTGACGTGATTTGCCTCTTGGACGATCGCCTGTAGATATTCGGCAATCAGATGAGGAATCACTTCCGTATCGGTGTCCGATCGAAACTCATGCCCTCGCGCTTTCAGACCTTCCCGCAGCTCCCGATAGTTCTCAATAATGCCGTTTTGCACCACTGCGATCCGGCGGGCTGTGTCCATATGCGGGTGCGCATTGTATTCTTCGGGCTTACCGTGGGTAGCCCAGCGCGTGTGCCCAATGCCAACCTGTGCCGGGTTCTCGACGCCTTCTAGCTTATCTTGCAAATTTTGCAGCTTGCCCTTTGCCCGAACACAGTGAATTTCGTGATCCCAGAGGGTGGCAATGCCCGCAGAGTCATAGCCTCGATATTCCAACTTGCGCAGACCTTCCAGCAAAATTGCGCTCGCGGGCTGGTTCCCGATATAGCCAACAATTCCACACATGACTTCCACCTCTCCTCAATCAAAGCCAGAGATCGATTAGCATACAATACTTATTCTTCGCTGTGGGTGCCAGTCAATGTCATGGGATGTCACGGGATGTCATGAACAGGCCGCAGCCAAGTTGCATATCGCAAATTAAGCCTTGTTGCAAACCGACTATTCTACCTAAAAGTTGCGATAGGTTTTGAGGGTGAGCTTTGGAGGATGGCGCAATGGGTTTTCAACGAATTCTGGCAGCGATCGATTACTCTCCCCTCAGTCAGGTGGTGTTTGAGCAAGCCCTAGAGCTAGCCAAAGCCAATCAGGCCAAGCTAATGCTATTTCACAGTCTATCGGCAGATGCAGTAACGCTGGCTCCTGCATTTCCCGGTGAGTTTGGCGTATCGCCACAGTTTATTAGTCAGGCTTATCAAGTCGAGTTTGTGCGTTTAGATGAGCAGATCCAGCAAATTCAGTCTGTTCTGCATCGCTTTTATAATTTGGCCAAGCGCGAAGGCGTAGAGGCTGAATATCAGTACAAAATTGCTGAGCCTGGGCAAGGGCTATGTGAGGCGGCTCAGCAGTGGGAGGCCGATTTGGTGATTGTGGGTCGGCGAGGGCGTAAAGGGTTGACTGAGGCTCTGCTGGGCAGCGTCAGCAACTATGTGCTACACCATGCGCCCTGTGCGGTGCTGGCCATTCAGTCAACTCATGCGTATTCAGAAAAGCGATCGCCCCTCCCGGAATCCGCATTCAGCTCCACATCGCTCAATCAAACCAGCTCAATCAAATAGGCTCAACAAGCATCCTTTGAAAATCAAATTTTTGGGGTTTTAGGCTGCGCTACGCGCAGCTAAAACCCCGTTTGCGATCTACTGAAGCTCAATCAAACAAGACCAACCACAGCGGCAGAGTCAGCAGCAACATGCCTGTAGACAAAACGATGCTGCTGGCAATCAGTTCGCGATCGAGCTGATATTCTTCTGCCAAGATCAGTCCGGCAAAGGCTGAGGGCATGCCCGCCATCAGCACTAGAGCCAGTCTTGCATCGCCCATCAAGCCCATCAGCGAGGTCAGTAATCCGACCATCAGGGGGCTAACCACTACCTTGAGAAAGGCTGGCACCATAGCCAACCGCAGGCTTGCCCAGCCGTGAAGCTGGCTCAGCCGCATGCCCATCAGCAGCAAGGCTGCCGGAATCACGACCCAGACAGAGGCTTCAATGCCAAGCTCGATCGCCCCTGGCAATCCAATAGAACGGGTCGAATAGCCGATCGCAAACGCCCAAAGGGAAGGTACGGTCAATACATCTCGAATCTGCATCAACCAGTGGCTTTTTTGCAGACTGCGCCCGTAATAGCTAGCCAAAAACACGCCAATGCCGTAGGTGCCGACTACGTTTTGGGTAACGCTGTAAATTACCAACCAGCTAGCCTGGGCAGAATCGATGAAGGCAGGCGCGATGGCTAAGCCTACAAACCCTGTGTTGCCAAAAATGGAGGTGAGAATAAAGCTGCCTCGTCGAGCGCGATCTTGCCAGGGATCAGACCCAGGATCAGAGTGCAAAGCTGGCTCATGCGCTAAAGGAAAAGGAATGGTAAGAGGCTGAGCTAGTGTTTCTAGCGTTTTGGCTTCAGCAGCGTCTCTAACGATCTCTTTGGCGATCGCTTCAGCAGCGTTTTCAGCATTAGCTTGAGGCAGAACTTGAGGTAAGACTTGAGACAGAGACAGGCTGCGGACGGCTTGCAGGCTAAGCCAAGCCAAGACTAATGAAGATGTTAGTCCGGCGATCGTCACAATCGGCGCTAATCCAACTTGCGATGAGAAATGGGTTTGCCGCGCTAGAGCCAATATTTCTAAGGGCACACCCACCCAGTAAAGGCTACGACCCAGCAATCGCGGCAGAGATTCGGGCAAAACTCGCAGAAGAATTGCCCCTAACCCTGTCCAAAGAAAAAGCGGCAGATAGGCTTGAACTAGAGAGTCTGTCATATCTCTTAGGCTCTGGTTAAAGGTCAATTTTCAATACGCTACCCGCATTGAGATTGACCCTTTTGCTCACTCTAAAGCGTGCGCTTGACTACCCAAACAAAGAGCCTTTGGGAAAACCCAGGGTGCTTTAAAGCGCTTCTATTGATTCAATTAGCCATTGGCCGTCTTGGCGAGTTAAAGAATAGCGAACCCGCAAATTCTCTGGACTGCTGCTGCCGCCGTCAGGTTGGCCGTTGTTATAAGGCTGTATCGACTCGGTAACGGTAGCCTCAACGGTGGCACGAGTGGCCTCCACGACTGCATCAGAGCTAGAAGACTCGGCAGTATCGCTGGGAGACTCAGCGGTATCGCTAGGGGATTCCGCCGGATCTTCCGCAGAACTCTCCGGAGTCGAGTCTTCTGTTGAGGGTTCAGCAGATTCTGCGGTGGAATCCGCATCTGTCTCGACTGAAGTGATCTCCAAGTTGGAGTGTTCATACTTCAGATAGGAGTTAGCGGCTTTCACCTGCTCCGCATCTCCCTTCCACTGAGACAAAATCGGTTCTGCCAAGACTTTATCGAGCTGAGTCAGGTCATGATTTTCGCCCATAGCAGCAGCCTTAGCCGCCAGCCAAGACTCAATCACGACTTTAGCTTCGTCCGTTGTTAACGTGGGGCTGGCTGCGACGACAGGTTGGCCTTGCTGTGTGATTTGACTAAATCCTTGCTCTGCCTTAACCGCACTTGCAGTTGCCGTTTGCGATCGCCCCCCAAAAACTCTACTGCCCAAGAACCCAAGTAGCAGTAAGCCCAGCACCCCTAATGCCGCTAAAAATAAGAGGCGATCGAGTCGAGGTGCGCCTTGAGAGCGTCTTGGCGGTTGCACGTCAGGTTGCACGACTCGTGTAGCAGGTATATCGTCCTCTAATCCAACAGGTGCATTGCCTCTATAGCCATTGCTGGTCACAGGAGAAGAAAAGACAGGCTCTGGCGACAGCGATGTGCCATTGTTGGCATGACTAGGAGCGGCAACCGTAGCCGTATCGCTACCTGAGACACGAATCGTTTCACTCGGCCTCATCTGAGGAGCGTAGGAAATTTCTGGATCTCTGCGGGGTGGCTGTCTGTTGAGAGTGGGCGATCGCCCCCAGCTGCTTGAGGGTTCAGGCTCATTAGGCAACTCCTCTAGATAAGCCTGCACATCCTCATCAGCAAAGTATTCTTTGAGAGAAGGCTGCTTTCTCGACAGGTCGCGGAAGTGTGGAAAAACCTCATTTTGCAGCCAGCGTTCGCTATAGAGACATAGCCCAGGCAGTAAGTCAGGCGATCCTTGTGAATGTTCGCGAATAAAGGTGAGGGAGTCAAATTCTTGGCTAAGCCCAAGTGCCCGACTCGCTTCATCGGTTTGACCCAGTAACAAAGCGCAGACGGCCTGCTCTAGATGCACATCCTGCTTGGTGCCGAGCCGCAGCAAGACGAGCTTTGCACGTCGAATCAACGAAGGCTGACGTTCGGCAAATCCGCGCGCTAGCAGCGCATAGACGGCTAAATAGGACGCTACCGCTGAGGGGCGTTGTGCCTCGGCCTCAAATAGTGCCTGCTGTTCGGCTGCCGTCAAGTAGCTGCGTAACTGCTGAATAAACCTCAAGAAGTCATCAACGCCTAGCCCTGAGTAATCATCTTCCGATCCATCAATGCCACCGCGATCGTGCAACATATCTTCCAGCAAACTCATGCCCTGCCGCCGAGTATCTTCTCGGTTTCCAGGCATGGCGAGAAGTTCTAAAATCCGGTAGGGTCGCAACTTGTAAAGATCGGATCGCATCTCACCCCGTAGACTTGCAAAAATTCCTTCTCGTAACAAAAGCTGCTGTCCTGTTTCTAGAGATTCAGCTGCGTTTTCATATTGACCCTGCTGCCACTGCTCTCTGCCAAGCTCCAAGCAAGCCAGCGCTACGGTTAAGACTATATCGGCAGAGACGATCTCTGGGTCGCCAAACTCGCCTGTTCTCAGGTTAAGATTGCCACCGCTCAGGTAAGGACGACCCAGCCGCAGCACAAGCTCATACTCTCCCAGCTCAAATAAGACGACCAGCGCGCCAATAAACTGAGAGTCTGTAATTTCGATACTTGGGGTATGGGGATCAACGCTTAGTTCCGGATCAGCCGCCATCCGTCCATAGCCGAGAGCCTCACTATCTGGCTCAACGCCTCTAACGTCTAGCAGTTCGTATGATTTTGCCAAAAACTGTGCGTCGTAAGCTTGGCGTGCCTCTGGGTCAGAGAGAACTTCGTAAGCCGCGTCAATCAGCTGCCTGCGAGACGCAAGTGCCGCCTCCGAGAATTCACGTCTGGGAAGTTGTTGGGTTCGATCGCGGTGAGCCTGCTGCAACTGCTCAGCCGTGGCTTGAATTGGTAAACCTAAAATCCGATAATAATCTAGCGGAATTCGCACAATTCCCATCCCCGCAACTAGTAAATTCATTAAAACCCCAACCTCTTTCCACACACAGCCACAGCTTGTCCATCACAGGCTCTCGACCTAGGTGGGTACGATTCCCATACCAGCAATCATTAAAATTTATTCCCAAGCATAGACAAAAAACTGCTGATTTTCACACATGTTTCCTATTTTAAAAATTTGCTCTTTTCATCTAAAAACTCGGTCACTGAAAACGCGATCAAATTTACACTAGGTTATACTTCGGACTCTGGAGGATTGCAACTGCCCATGTGCGTAACCCCAGAGCCGTATAGAGTGCATTTGATCTAAGATCTGACCTACAGAACCTGTAACACATTGACCTATAGAACCTGTAACGGATAACTCAAGGCACAGCTTGAAATACGGAGTCCGAAAAGATTAATTTCTTAATTAATCCCTCAGAAGCTTCTCAAATTCCGAGTTGTTCGGAGAGCAATCGATTCATTTAGGGCAAGTACTTTTGATCTTGTCTGCAATTAACTCTAGATCACTGCGTAACTTAATCTACAGGAACTCATTCTGAAAGCTAGCTGAAGCAGACATAAATTAACTCACCCCAACCCTGTTCCGCATTCTGAGCCAGACCTACTGAGCCAGAGCTTTGGCATCTCTTGATGGAATCTTTTGACGGAATCCCTAGCGGCGGGCTAGCCAGTGTGAGTAGATACATTTGCCCTGAGTTGTATCAATAGAATCCTTTCTCAGAAAGGTGCTGACCGGGTTATCTTGGAATGGATATATCTAGAGATTACACCACTGCTTCTTTAAGGATACTACGCCCATGATTGAGGAACGGATTATCCCCACGCTGCCTTCGATCGCAGCCGTTTCCCGCGAGGAGGGACAAAGGCTCTACGAGGACATGAATCTTGGGCGCATATTTGAGGACAAATGCGCTGAGATGTACTATCGGGGCAAGATGTTTGGGTTTGTCCATCTCTATAACGGACAAGAAGCAGTTTCAACGGGCGTCATTCAAGCCATGCGTCCCGGTGAAGACTACGTGTGCAGCACTTACCGAGATCATGTGCATGCGCTCAGTGCTGGCGTGCCCGCGCGCGAAGTCATGGCAGAGCTGTTTGGTAAAGCCACAGGTTGCAGTAAGGGTCGGGGTGGCTCTATGCACCTATTTTCTTCAGAGCATCGGCTGTTGGGCGGCTATGCCTTTATTGGAGAAGGGATTCCCGTCGCGTTAGGAGCTGCATTTCAGTCGAAGTATCGCCGGGAATCTATGGGCGATGCCTCGGCAGATCAGGTAACGGCTGCCTTCTTTGGCGATGGTACTAGCAATAACGGTCAGTTTTTTGAATGCCTCAACATGGCGGCGCTGTGGAAACTGCCCATTTTATTTGTGGTAGAAAATAACAAGTGGGCGATCGGCATGTCTCACGAACGCGCCACCTCTCAGCCTGAAATCTACAAAAAAGCTAGCGTCTTTGGTATGCCAGGAGTTGAGGTTGATGGCATGGATGTCCTGGCCGTTCGTACGGTGGCTCAAGAGGCCGTAGCGCGTGCCCGTGCAGGCGAAGGGCCAACGTTGATTGAGTGCCTGACTTACCGTTTTCGAGGGCATTCTCTAGCCGACCCGGATGAGCTGCGCTCTAAGACCGAAAAAGAGTTTTGGCTGGCACGCGATCCGATCAAGCGCCTGAAAACGCACCTGATTGAGCAGCAGTTGTTTGAAGAGGAAGAGCTAAAGGCGATCGAGCGGCGTATCCAAGCTGAGGTTGAGGATGCGGTCAAGTTTGCCCAAGACAGCCCTGAGCCTGACCCTAGCGAACTCTACCGCTTTGTGTTTGCCGAAGATGAATAAACGACTTCTCTAGAGCGCTATTCGGAAGCGCCACAAAAATTTCTGTGGCGCTTTTCGCTCCCGTTTCTTCAAGACCTTCAAATCTAGTCAAACAAACGTCCTTCAGTCCAATTTCTTCCTTGCCGCCATGCCCAATCCTCTCATGTATCAAGCGGATGAAGCCTATGTGCTGCTGGAACCCGACCAGCCTGAGCAGTTTGTCACACCCGCAGAATTGCTAGAAAAACTGAAGCTGATTTTGAGCGATCGCCAAGATGATTTGCCTCAAGATTTGCAGCGCTTTACTGACCTCACCGCCCAAGCCAAGCACCTAATGGAGACGAGCTGTGAGCTAGATATGGAGCCAGGACAGTTTTTGCAGTGGTATGTTGTGCGGTTAGAAAAGTAGGCTGCAAACGAGGCTGTAAAAGAGTTTGGGGTTGTATTCAGGTCATGGTTTTTGCGGGCGATAATTGGCGGGCAATTATGATGTGGGCGACCCATAGACATGAAAGCTTGCAAGCCGCCGTAAATCTTAATAGGCAGGAAACTGCTCTTGGTAGGCCAGATAGATAGCCTCAAGGAATTGATCAGAAGTTAATCCTGCCGGAATCTCTGCCAGTTGAACGATCGCCCGCGTTTGACGAGCGAGCTTCAAGCTGAGTTCACTTCTAGCCTGGGTTTCCATGAAGTCTCGGCGCTGGAGATATTCTCGGATGACGGCAAAATCATCGGGGAGAAGCTGAGTCAGATCGACCACTTGAGGCAGGCTTTCGGCTAGCTGTCTAGCTTCCTGGCTCACGCGAATGCCAGAATTGCTCTGTGCTCGGTTTTCCTGTATCACGACTGTACCCGCTACCCAATCTCCGATTCGCTTCTCTCTTCTACCAAAAAAAATCAGGAAGGCTCCGACAAAGAAAAAATCGTCGAGCGGGCGCAGCAAAGCTCTGAGCGTAGCTTGAGCCATTTTGATGGGTCTGCCATTATCGCGAATCACCCGAATTTTTGCCATGCGTTTTCCAGGTGTTTGTCCTTGCCACAACACCTCGAAAAACACAAAATATCCTGCAAAAATGAAAAAGCTGGCGAGGAAAGCGATCGCCCCTAACCAGATTGGCAGACTTGCGTAGTTTGTTTCGGTACTCTCTAGATAGTTCAAAAGCTGATTGCTGATGATGCCCCAGATAATCCAGAACAGCAGCAGGCACAGCAGCAAAAAGGTGTAGTCCAGAGAGAGCGCCAGCGCACGACTGCCAATGCCAGCCAGGGAAAACTCTAGCTCAACGCTTTCGGGGGTCAGCAGCTTAATCCGGTTGAAAAGACGCATGAGAACGGAAAATAGGAGAAATAGAGAGAGATGGCTTAATTTCGCAGCTGCTGGTCTTAAAGCCTGGTCTTAAGCTTGGGCTTGAAGCCCAGTTTTACAGCCTAGTCCCGTAGCCGCAGCCCTAGCCCTTCTCGACGGCTGCGCAGATCATAATAAATTGCGGCTTTGATGGTTTGCCAAAAGGGCAGAAACAATGTGCTAGTGGCAAAACTAGAGATATAAGTGAAAGCCAAAGACAGCATGTAGAGCGCTGAGGTTTCTGAAGGCTGAATGGCAATTAGCACGCCGCTAATCAGGCTAGTTGCGATCTGAATAGCAATTTGCAGGACAAAGGCAATTAGAAACGCGACAAATAGAATCAAGAAAATACGCCATGCGCTTTTTTTGGTGAGCTGCCAGCTCCGACCGATCGATCGCACGCCATCCATATCGAGTTCGATCGCCAAAGGCAGTTCCGTGACGCAAAACCGCGCACTCAGCCAGCACATCAGCACAATGAATGCTGCCACAACGACTAGAGTACCTAAGCCAAACGTCAGTAAAAAGCTAGGGTTGCTAAACATTTGCTCTAGTAAAACCTCTGGGTTTGAAGACTGAAAAGCAGCCAACCCCCCAACGGTTCCGAATGTTGCGACCATCAGCACAACGAGCAGCAGATAAAAGGCAAGTAAAACGCCACCAAAAATCAGCGAGGTGAGCAGAGACATGATCACAAACCACCACAGGCGGGAGTTGGTAAACCGCCTTGCCTGTTGGGCTGTCTCTGGCTGTTGAGTGAGTTCGCTAAAAGCCAGCCGCGAGATGGCTGCCGCACCCGCCATATATTTCCCGACACAGTACACTAGCAGCACCAGCCATGCGGGAATAATGAGGCCAAGCAGGGCATAGTAGTTTTGGACGATCGCAAAAAAACCAATGATGGCAGCGATAACCGCAATGGGTAGCACTATCCACAAGGTAGCCAGCAGCGCCACCCCAATATACTGTTTGAAATGGCTGCTGTAGAGCCGTAGCCCTACGCTAACGACATTGCCGACGCTCAAGGGTTGCAGCAAACCTTGAGGATTAGAACTTGAAGCCATCCGTCGCTTTCTCCCAACTTTCAGGTGCAAATGAATATGGCAGTTTTATAGTTCCCTGTTTCACCCTGAACGCATCCCCAGCCGGATTAGAAACCACGAGTCAGGGTATTTTCGATTCATCAGGGGATGCATGAGTTCAGACCATGCCCTACCCAAATATCGTCTAAATCTCGGCGGAATGCACACTAAAGTCAAGAAATATAGAGATCTCAGAGATGAATATTCAGCGTTGGGTGGCTCGACGAGAGCAAACCTGGAAGCAACTCGAAAAGCTGCTCAATCAAGTCGAGAAGTTTGGCATCAAATCTCTTAAAGCAAAAGAGATTCAGACCTTAGCCAGTTTGTATCGATCGACCTCAGCAGATTTGGCGCGTGCCCGAACGCAGCAAGTCGGCAATCTCTTGATAGAGAATTTGCAGACCTTAGCTACTCGCAGCTATACCCAAATCTACCAAGGTTCGCATCGGCAAGAGTGGCAAGCCGTTCGCCAGTTTTATCTTTGGGGGTTTCCGGCCGTGGTGCAGCAGACCCGTGGCTATATTGCTCTGTCAACCTCTTTGCTATTGGGTTTTGGCCTGGTGAGCTGGTGGCTGGCATGGCGCGATCCAACCTTTTTGTCTTTGGTGGTACCGGAGTCGCTTATCTCTCAAGTGCGCGATCGCCAAGAGCTATGGATGGGTTCCATCTTGGGCATAGAGCCATTCGCCTCTGCCAGTATCATGGTCAATAACATTCGGGTGTCTTTTGGGGCGCTAGCAGGCGGCATGATGGCTGGATTAGGAACCCTCTATATCATGGTGATCAACGGCATTTCCTTGGGGGCAATCGCTGCCCTAGTGGCTCAAAACAATCTTTCATACCCCTTTTGGGCTTTTGTCTTTCCCCACGGAGCCTTAGAGCTACCCGCAATTTTCTTTGCAGGCGCAGCGGGATTTTTGTTGGGCAAAGCTATCGTGTTTCCAGGCCAATATCGCCGTATTGATGCCTTGAGGCTTTATGGGCAACAGGCCGCACAACTCATGTTTGGCATTGTGCCCCTGCTGCTGATTGCAGGAGCGATCGAAGGATTCTTTTCTCCCAATCCGGCAGTTCCCAGCTTGGTTAAGTATGGGACGGGTATCTTGCTGTTTGTTGGGTTAGTTGCCTATCTCAGCCGCAAGCCATCGGTTTGAAGCCGTCCACAGCGATCGCCTTTAGCCATCTCAGTCGATATGCTGCTTGGGGCTGCATGAGAGAGCTAACCCTCTGCGGCTGCAAACGCTCTCATAGGAGGTTTGGGTAAGGACTGTCGATCGCAATAGTTCTTTTGTACTATAATGGGATCAGCTTAACCTACCGCGAACATGCTGGTTTCAACCTACCGCAAGGGCGACGGCTCCCAGTTGCCCGATTTTGATTTGCTAGATCAAACGTCACTTCTTGAAAACTCTCGCCACACTGCCTATCTAGACAGCACTATGGACATTCGAGACATTACTACCCAACTCAAAGCCTGGTTTCCACCAGAAGCCCATCGCGAAAGAGATCTGCCAGGAGGCAACAAATGGTTTTATATTCCCTGGCAAACCATTCGAGAACGATTTGATGAAGTTTGCCCCGATTGGGAAGTTTCTTACTCAGCCCCATCCTATTTGGGAGATTACTGTGCCATCACCTGCACGATTACGATCGGTGGGATCTCAAAGCAGGGGGTGGGCAATGCAGAGATTATGCTGCTGAGCAATAGCGGCAAAAATATGGCACGCGGCACGCCGATCGAGCGAGCAACGGCTGATGCGTTTAAAAATGCTGCCGAAGCTTGGGGTGTAGCCCGATATCTTGACGATCAGACTGATCCCAAAACCAAGGCAGATTTCATCCGCTATATGCAACATGCAGGTGATGGGCGAGCTGCTGATTTTTATCACCGCAATGAGGGCAATTTGCCTGCCCGATCGGCTCCAACCAAGATTCAGGCAAAACCCTTTGGCCAACCTTCTGTCCGACCCACTTCTGTCCGACCTATAGAAAAACGCACGCGCGAGATTAGCCGTGAGGAGTGGGAATCGAAGCGGCAGCAAGCGGGCTAACAACACCCAGATTGATTCGCAATGCTCAGTAGATCCAAATTAGAGTTTTGGGTCGCATGCCCCAAAACTCTAGAAGCTGAATTTCAGACATGCGGAGTGTCTCTGAAATCCGGCTTTTAGAAAAATAGGAGGACTTTGCAAGCTACTGATACTTAACCAATAACTGATACCTAACCAATAACAGTAGGTGAAGCATCTGTTTTAGAAGCCAAGACGGGCGCACGCATCTAGCAGTTGGGGGAGCCTCTCAATGTTACGAGCGTGGGAGGGTGGGATGATGCGATCGCCGTTGTTCACTCTCCCATTATCCCACTCTCTCTTCCCTAAAAATATCTGCTCCTCTAACGACGAGATGCACCCAGCCAAGACGCTTCAAGGCTTTGAGAGGGGTAGCAACAAGGGCGATCGCTCTCCCACCTGATATCCCTTATCTTGGATTTCTGTTTCTATGCGGCGGACTCGCTTGTCGGCGCCTGGATGGGTTGTGAGAAAGTCAATATTGGAGCCAAGCTCCTGACTCATGCGGGCAAAGAAATCGGTGGCTCCAGCCACTTGCCCATAGGTTTGCTGCAATAGGTCTAACCCAAACCGATCGGCCTGGTACTCCTGATCCTGAGAGAAACGGGAATTGTCTAACGTTGTAGCGCTCGAAAGGGCGATCGACTGTAAGCTGCCTACATCTCCCAATACGCCAGCCAAGACCAGCTGTAGCAAGAGTCCTCTTCCTAGCCGCCTTAGATGGTCACGATGGGCAAAGTGTCCCAACTCATGACCTAAAACCATCATCAGCTCATTTTCTGACTCCATCTGAGCCAGCAGACCCTCGTAGATAATGATCCGATCGCCCGGTATGGCCATCGCATTCACGACAGGCTGCGCCTCAGCCGTAGGAATGTAAATTACGCGATAGTCGCGATGATGAGGTTCGTCTGGCAAATGAGTCTCTAGGCGATCGACGAGCTGGTTCAGCTTGTCTTGAATCAGGGAACTCTGGCCTTGCTCCTCAGAGGATGCTTTTGCCTGCTGCTCATAGACAGGGATAATCAGCGCACCGAGCTGCTGCTCTACGCCATAGGGCACTAGCCCCGATAGCACATCTGCCAGCCCCTGCACCGAGGCAAAGAGGGCGATCGCAAAACCTACAAAAAAGCCAAGCATCTGAAGCAGCTGGCGATTTTTGGGCGGGGGAGAGCGATCGCTATAGCTGGCGGTTCCGGGTGGCAGTTCGAGCGGCATAGCTGGATTTATGGCTGGATTTAATGAGCGACATTCATCGGCTAACAAAACGCATCTGGACTCATACAGGGACGGGCGGATCTAGCAGGGGGAGCCTCTAAATGTTACGAGAGCGGGCTGATGCGATCGTCGTTGTTCGCTCTCCCATCAGCCCACTCTCTCATCCCTAAAAATATCTGCTTTCCTAACGACGAGATGTACCCTACATGAACTCCTACAACGGCATGGCAAGATTAGCTCTTGATCGGTCTAAAGGCATTTAGGAAGTTGAGGAAAGGATAGAGCTGACGCGATTGTACCCAAAGCCTCCCTTGGCCGCTAA
This sequence comes from Oscillatoriophycideae cyanobacterium NC_groundwater_1537_Pr4_S-0.65um_50_18, assembly GCA_016208305.1. Classification (GTDB taxonomy): domain Bacteria; phylum Cyanobacteriota; class Cyanobacteriia; order Elainellales; family Elainellaceae; genus Drouetiella. The sequence goes on from JACQYI010000022.1 coordinate 166,027, forward strand.
AGCGACAGACCAGCCCCTCACCGCCCAAAATTCCTGTTCTTAACCCTTTCCACGATAAACCACTCAGCATTTCTACCTTGTAGTTCAGCGTGTCTTCAAACGCGGCAATGTAGCCCGTATCGACCACATATTCGCCATCCACCGGAATTTCTAAAATGCCGCCATAGGAGCTAAACCAAAAATCTCCGCTGCCCGAAGCCTTCAGCAAAAACAGCGATTCGCCGCTAAAAAATCCTTTGAATCCCTGAAACTTTGTGTCGAGGGTGACGGTGGGGCTAGCAGCCACAAACCCCGAAGATTGCACCATCAACCCGTTACCCTTCAGCCGATAGTATTGAATGTCTCCGGGTACCCCAGGAGCCAGGATTAGCTCTCCAGGTTGGCCAATCGCCGTAAATTCGCTAATAAACAGCGACTCACCGCCTAGCATGCGCCCGATGCCTTTTGCCAATCCGCCCTGAACTTTAGATTTCATCTGCATACAGGTATCCATAGCCGCCATTGCGCCCGATTCCACCAGCACCGTTTGGTTGGGGTTGAGTCTTAAGTGAAGCGATGCATAAGCAGGGGCATGTTCGATCGTGTAGGGAGTCTCTGACTGAGACAGGCTATCCGATGGGGACATATGATTTGTCATGGTTATCTCTCCTGTAATTTAGCGGGGGGGAAGCTGACTGCCGACCATCTGGCCAAATGCTCCCGGATTATGGGTTTGGCAAAAGAGCCGACCTTTGCCCTGAAATCGGCAGACGAAGCCTTCGCCGCCCAAAAATGCCCCAACCCAACTCGAACCTGGCTTAGTAATCGAAAAGCTCAACGTCTTCTCAAACGCAACAATATTGCCTGTGTCTACGATGTACTCCCCATCTACTTCGACTTCATAAATGCCACCAAAAGCGCTCAGCAAAACCAGTCCATTGCCGCTTGCCGTTAGCCAAAAGATCGACTCACCTGAGAGGATCGACTTAAAGCCTTGAAACCCCAGCTCGATATCTACACCGCCTGTGCTGGCAAGGTAGCCTGTAGACTGGATCACGAGTTCATTGCCTTGAAGGGTGTAGGGCAAAATATCGCCCATGAGCTTGGGGGCAAGATACAGCTCGGCAGATTGATTGCCCGATCGAAAAGTGCTGAGAAATAAGGATTCACCTGCGAGCATGCGCTTTAGCCCGCCCAAAACGCCACCCCCCTTGCCTTTGCGCAGGGTGGTATTGACATCTATATGTCCGCTCATGGCCACCATAGCTCCGGCTTCGGTCAGTATCTCTTCCTGAGGTGCCATGTCAATTTTGGCGATCGCACTGTCAGGCTGATGTAAGATATCGAGTTTCATAGTTTTGTGCCTTGGTCTTTAGGGTCTACGATCTTCGGTCTTTAGGGTTTTTAGATAGAAGTAGAGTGCGCTTATCGCAGCTTGGGACGCACAAACCGCACCAGCCCGCCAACACTACGAGACTGTAGATAAATCCGACCCTGACCCGATAACCGATTGACCAGCCCCTCTCCTGAAGTAATCGAACCCACCAAACCACCTGCCAGCTTCAGATTCATCTTGATGCTAGGTTCATAGGCCAGCAGGTGCCCTGAATCGACGATGAATTCGCCATCTACCCGTCGCTGCGAAACGCCGCCATATCCGCCAAAAAAGACCAGCCCATTGCCGCTTAGCTTCAGCCTAAACAACCCTTCACCCGCTAGCCAGCTCGAAAAACCAGCCCACTGCACGCCCATGTGAACGCCAGGTGTATGGGCAAGATAGGCTCCGGGCTGAAAGCAAATCTCGTTGCCCTTTAGCTCGATCGCTACAATATCCCCGATCGTAGACTGGCTGAGCACCAGTTCCATAGGCTGAGCTGAGGTATTTTTAAACGCATTGACAAATAGCGACTCACCCCCAAGAAATTTTTTGAGCAGTGCCGGAATAAAGCCGCCTGAAAACTGAGTAGTCATGGAGAGCTTTGCAGCCATGCTCAGCATGGCTCCAGCTTCGGCAATTATCTGCTCACCTGGACTTAGGGTCAAAAAAATCGCTGCAAATGCAGGCTTATAGCGAATTTCGTACTTCACAGAGATACCTCATTCAAGGTTGGTATTGGGGTTGATATTGGGATGTAATCTACTCATTCAATCTCAGCCGATTCATCTCAGTCGATTTACTTCGGTCAATTGCAAAGTTTTTTCAGCCTTCTACAAAACTAGTTTTTGAATTTTGTGCTGTACAAAACCTAAATTTAGATTTACTGAATCTAGGAGCGACGATAAACAGCGTGAGGTCTGACGGCTCTAGCATGCCCTGAGAAAAACGATCGCTAGCGAAGGTCTCTGTTAATTTCTATTGCAAATTCATGTCTTGCAGCGCTCCTTTACGATTTTCTTCTTTGCGGCGCTACAGGTTTCCGGCCAGTCAGTTCTTCCCCTTGCAAAAAAAACCTCGAAGCTGTAGCTCTTCGAGGTGGGTATCGCTATCTGGATAACGATCTTTATTCGTTCAGCATGAAACGAATCTTGGTGAGGACAAAGGCTTTCAAGGATGGCGATCGCTGATTTTCGCTGACTTATCCTCATGCTGACTCGTCCTCATAGCGAGCTATCAGCCGTCGTCGCGGTCGTTATGCAGAAGATTTAAATAACTTCACACTTTTATGCGATCATCATTCAGGTATCGATACTCAATAAAGCTAGGTAAATAAGATTAATTGGATAGTTGAACAAAAGTTGAATAGATAAGTATGGAAACAACATTATGGAGCAAGTCCAATTTTGGCAGCCTGTGCCCCGCAGGGGTAGAAGTTTCCGATTGGGGGGAATTGTAATTTGTGTAAGTACTTCATCGGTTCAATTCATGGTCTCTGTGATCCAGGGCATCTATAAAATATTTGGCTTGAATAATGGGTTGCTACGATCGCAGTAGATTCGCAATATTGATAGCAGATGAGTCTGTTAGGAGGGGAAATCATGGTAGAACGTCCAATTAAAAAGTCTGAGCGGCAGGCTGAGCCAAAAACAGGAACTGAGGCTGCTGAAACCGCTTCAGTTTCGGCTCCTGAAATTAGCCAGGAAGCCCCACCTTCGGAGGATCGTCCTAAAAGAGTTGTGCCAATGCCCAACAAAGATCCCAATCGCGATCGCACCGCTAGCCGAGACAGCGATCGCGATCGGGGCAAAGGCAAAGGCAGGGGCGATCGCAAAAGAGAGGAAGAAAGCAGCAAGCCACCCGCCGCTATGGCTTTGATGCGTGGCCCTAGACCTAGCAAAGCTAAACCTCCTGTCGAAGCACCCGTCATAGCGATTCAGGAAGAGTCTGAAGCGGCTGAACCTGAAGTGATTGAAACAGCTCCTGATGCAGTTGTTCCTGAACCAACCGTTTCTGAAGCACCTGCTCCTGAAGCACCCGCACCTGTAGAAGTGGCACCGATCGCGCCACCCGAACCAGAGCCAGCCCCTGAAACGGTCACTTCTGAAGCGGTAGTTGAGGCAGAAACCGCTACATCATCAGAGGGGATTACGTCTGAGGTGGCAGAGGAAGCTGCCCCAGAAGCCGTAGAACCCGTAGCTGGAGAAGCAGCTACCAGCGAAGCGAAAACTGAAGGCACTTAGGCTAAACCTACACCAAAGCCGTTGATATAGGCTGAAAGATTTTTTGAGGCAATAGGCGATGCTGACGGCTTCAAAAAATCTTTTGTTTTATTAAGCTTGCCACCCTAGCTAGGCCAATACGCAAGCTGCGAGATGCCTAGGCAGGGGCAGCCTCAAATGGCAGTGTGAAGTAGAAATGGCTGCCTTTGCCCAGTTCACTTTCAACCCAAATGCGTCCTCCATGCTGCTCCACAATGCTGCGGCAAATGGCTAATCCTAATCCTGAGCCTCCATAGAGACGGGAATCAGAGGAATCAATCTGCTGGAAGCGTTCAAAAATGACGCCTAGCTTATCGGCTGGAATACCCCTTCCCTGATCTTTAATGCCAAACAGAACCTCGGTAGGCTTCAGCTCAGCCGTAAAGAAAACGGTACTCTTGGCAGAAGAAAACTTAATGGCATTGTCGAGCAGATTGGTAAAAGCTTGAATCATGCGATCGGGGTCAGCCCAAATCTGAACTGACAGAGGGGTAATCGATAAATTAATGTGATTTTTGTCTGCCATAGGCTGAATACCATTGGCAGCCTGCATCATCAGGTCAGCCACATTACAGCGCTGCTGGGCGATCGCCCCCTTGTCAGAGTCCAAACTACCAGACTGTAGCCGCTCTAGATCTAGAATATTGCTGACCAACCGAACAAGTCGATTAGTACTTTCTAGGGCAATATCCAGCATATTTTGGGATTGTTCGGGTTGATGACTGAGTAGGCCGCTAGCCAGTAACCCCAAAGAGGTGCGAATGGAGGTTAATGGCGTGCGCAACTCATGGCTGACCAAAGAAATCAGCTCATCTTTGAGCTGCTCAACAGCTTTGCGATCGCTAATGTCAATAATGACCCCATCCCAAACGACTTTCCCGTCAATCTGCTGTTCTGGGCGAGCAATGACCTGTAGCCACTTGAGCCGTCCCGAAGGTGTCGTGATGCGATGCACATGCTCAAAAGGCTGGCCTGTTGCAGCAGAAAGGTCAATCATGGCGCTGAGCGGTTCTACATCGTCAGGATGTACCATTGCCCAGAGCACAGTCTCATTTTGCTGAATTGCCGCAGGTTCTATTTCATAAATTTCAGTGCTAGCAGAACTGGCATAGGTAAATTCGGCAGAACTATCTGGATTCAGCACATATTGATAAATCATGCCTGGCACATTGGCAACGAGCCGTTGAAACCGAGATTCACTCTGACGCAATGCTGTTTCTGTTGCCTGCCGTTCGCTAATTTCCACCTGAAGATGTTGATTCGTTTGCTCTAGTGCCGCCGTCCGCTCTTGCACCCGAAATTCTAATTGATTGTTGAGATCTTGCAGGGCTAGCTCTGCCTGTTTGCGCGTCGTAATATCGATCCAATAACCCACCATCTCAAGGGGATTACCCCTTTCATCCCGAATTAACTTCAAGGCATCCCGCATCCAACGATAGCTTCCATCTTTGTGGAGGAAACGGTACTCGTGGGTGTGATGCCCTGCCACAAACAGCGGCGATAAGTTTGCCAGCAAGGTCGCTCCTTCGTCAGGATGAATGTGATTAATCCAAAAGCGAAAATCTTGATAAAAATCTTGGGGTTTGTAGCCAAGAATGGCTTCAACATTGTCGCTAATGAACGTTGCTCGGTAGCAGCCAAAAGCTTCGCAAGTGTAAATAACGGCAGGCGTTGAAGAAAGCAGAAATTGCAGTCGCGCTCGGCTAATTCTTAGATCTTCTTCGGCCTGTTTAGCAGCCGTGATGTCTTTCATAAAACAATAATGGCCAATCCGACGGTTTTGAGCATCGGAAGCAATCACCATCGACAGACGTTTATAGAAAACTGAACCATCTTTGCGCAGTCCCCTGACTTCCTCTTCTACACTGCCCCTGTCCAACATATGTTGGTAAGCAACCATCACTTTTTCTAGATCTTCTGGGTAAACCGTCTGTTGCCAGTTCATTCCCAGCATTTCCTCAAGTGGGTAACCAATTATCCGCGCATATTGTCGATTTGCAGTAACATAACGCCCCTCAAGATCGATTCGCGAAATTCCCTCAATGGCATATTCCATTGCCCGATGTAAGTCCTCTACTTCTTGCTCTGCTTGCTTGAGCATGGTGATGTCACGGGTGATCGTCAGAACTGATTTAACCCTGCGATCGCTCATTGCAGAAACAGCTAATTTGGGCAGAGCAAACTCAGGCACGACTCTAGAAAACCAGTATTTCAGACCTTGAGAGGAAAGAAATTCAAACTCCATCGTCTGTTCCTGTCCAGTCTCAAAGACTTGCTGCACGATGGAATACCAAAGGTTAGACTGAGACTCAAAAAAACCGAGTTCTTGAATGGTTTTACCGATAAGATGATCAGGAGAGATACCTATTTCTTGCTCAATTCTAGGATTAATATAGAGAATACGAAAATCTTCATCTGTTTGAACAATAATATCGGGTGAGTTCTCAGCCAAGGCTCTAAATTCTTGCTCACGCTGGCGCAACGCGTTCTCAATTCGATCGCAACGCTGCTTGAAAATTGCCATTGCAATCGACCCAACGACTAAAGCGATCGCCCAGGTGAATGGCAAATTAACGTCAGTGAGATGCAAGGCTGCCTGAGACAGCAGTACCTGAGACAGCGTTGCCGGAGATAGTATTGCCGGAGAGAAAGCAGGCTCGAAGCATTGACCTAGAAAAGTCAGATTTATCACGGTGACAGATCACGCCTCTACTTCGATCGCCCTGTTTTTACTTTCACTTTTTTAGCAGGAGACTCTGCCACAACAGCAGGCATTTGAGCCAACCGCACTGTTGCTGCTTGAGCCAATAGCGAATCTGCAAACGCGATCGCATCTTGATCAGATTTTCCGCCTGCGAGTTGCGCTAACTCTTCCCGACGCTGATGCTCATCTAGCGAGATTACCCGCACCACTGTTCGGACATCATCTGCGTTTTTGTTTGCTTCCTTGCCTGTCCCATTTCTACTGCTCCCATTCGTCTCGACAAGCTGTTTGGCTTTGCCACGCTCCTTTTTACTGGCAATGGCTTCACCCGCATCAATGATTTCCTTGCCCACCCGGAAATGATGGTCTGCCATAGCCGCCACGATCGGCTGATGGGTGACGCAAAGCACTTGGTGCCGACGACTCAGCTGGTAGAGTTTCTCGGCGATCGCCTGTGCCACTCGCCCCGATACACCCACATCTATTTCATCAAATACCATTGTGCCAACCGAATCAACCTGCGAGAAGCAGGCTTTGAGCGCCAGCAAAAATCGACTCATTTCACCGCCAGAGGCTATTTCTGTTAAAGGTTGCAGCGGTTCTCCAGGGTTGGGGCTAAACAAAAAGCTGATGCGATCGGCTCCGGTAGCCGTAGGTGAGCAGGGCGCAATGTTGACCTGAAACTGAACTTTATCCATAGCGAGTGGCTTTAGCTCGCTAATCAGCAGTGCATCTAAAGTCTGCGCTGTTTTTTGGCGCAGCTCTGTCAAATGAGCACAAGCTTGAATCAGCTCTGCCTGTCGTTCTAGGTAACTTTTCTCTAGCACCTCTAGCGACTGTCCGCTGCCGCTGAGTTCTTCTAGCTCTTGCTGCACGCGCTGGCTGTGGGCGATCGCATCCGCCAAAGTTGGCCCATACTTGCGGCAAACCTGCTTTAGCTGAATGATTCGATCTTCCACCTCCTGAAGGCGATCGGGATCGGTTTCCAAGGCAGCGCCATAGGCGTTCACCATTTTCCCTGCTTCTTCAACCTGCGCCAGTGCCCCTGTCACCAGATCTAGCATGGGCTGAAGCTGATTGTCATAGCGCAGCATATCTAGCAGTGCTGTTTCGGCTTGACCTAGTAGATCGGCACAGGCTTCAGCCCCGCGATCGTTTTGGTAGAGTGCCTGGTAAACCTGGTAGCTTTGCTGTTGCAGCTCAACGCTGTGGCTGAGGCGCTGGCGCTCTTGTTCAAGTTGCTCTAGTTCATCAGGTTCGCCTAGGTTGGCAAGGCTCAGCTCGCGTGCCTGATATTCAAAAATATCGAGCTGTTGTAGCCGCTGTTGTTCAAACTCTCGGCGTTTTTCTAGCGCCTTGAGCGCATGCTGGGTTGCAACATAGACATCTGTCACTCCTTCCCGACGCTCTATCAGATCGGCACCGCCAAAGCCATCGAGCCACTCCCGCTGTAGGTTAGGACGCCCCAAGTGTAGGGTTTGTCCCTGAGCCGTGATTTCCAACAGGCGCTCTCGCAGCTCGTCCATCTGCTGTTTATTCACCAGCACGCCATTGACCCGCGATCGACTGCGCACACCGCTTTTGCTGCTGGTAATTTCGCGGCTGCACACCAACGACATATCATCGACTAGCTCGATCTGCTGCTCGGCTAACCAAGCGATTAGGGCAGGATCGAGGTCAAAGGTGGCTTCAATCAGCGATCGCTCGCACCCCGTCCGAATTGCTCGGCTGGTGACTTTGCCTCCTAGAGCCGCATCCAGCGCATCTAAAATAATTGATTTTCCGGCTCCTGTTTCACCTGTCAAAACATTTAGCCCAGCTCCTAGCGGCAGGTCTAAGCGATCGACTAAGGCGAAGTTCTCAATTTGAAGAGAGATCAGCATGGAGACAATCCGCAATTGACCAGAAATTAATGGCAAGCTTGAAATTAATGGCGCTTATCTATTCAGTCTAGTGGCTGCAAGTAAGTCTTTGAAATAGCTCAAGTGGAATGTTTTTGGAATCAGAATGATTGGAACGCAATTGGGCGATCGAGCAGATGCGAACCCACTGATACCGAACTATAGTACTACAGACGACAGTTGACAAAACTCTCCCTTGACGGATGAGCAAATGTTACAATGCTTAATATCAGCTTGCTAGGACTTTTTAACAGAATTTATTTAAGTTGCATCCGGCATTGAGCCTGCTAGTTCAGCCAGTTGCAGCCCATCTGAACTCAAAATTCAGCTTCAAGGCTACCGGTTACTTTGACCCTGGCTTTATCAAGCAGAGAAATATGCAGAGGAATATTCATAGAAATTCTGGCGATCACGACTGAAGCTATCGGTTTTCTCTGCCTTTCTGAAGGGTAGAAACCTTTGAGGTGCAGGTAGATTGGTAAGAAAGCCCGTAATCTTTCTCAAAGAATGTTTTTTAGAGAATGCTTGTCAAAGACATCTGTCGTGACTTAGGGCATCTTCACTCGTTCGGTTATCAGCTCAACTCTTGCCACTTTAGGCTCTTCCCATTTTAGAAAGTGATTCCACCATCATGCAGACAGTGACTCCTCCAGACAACTTGAAGATCGATCGCGGTATCGTCATTGAAAGTGAGCCGCATCCCCAACCGGAGGAGCATCTCAAGTCTGTGCAGGTGAGCGAATCTATCCCAGCTGTGCAGTACGACCCAGAGGCAATCGCCACCCAGTATCGCTACCGCTACTGGCAGGTCTGGGGACGGATGATTGGCATTGTCTGGACTTTTCTCCTATTTGTCACATCTCTCTTGTGGGATCGCCAGACCGGACAACTAGAAACTAACCAGCAAAAGCGCGCCATTAAGGTGCGAGAGATCCTTACGGGTCTAGGACCTGCGTATATCAAAATTGGTCAAGCCTTGTCCACTCGCCCAGACTTGGTGCCGCCTCATTACCTAGACGAGCTAACACGCTTGCAAGATCAGCTGCCGCCATTTTCGAATGAGTTGGCCTTTCAGTTCATCGAGGAAGAGTTGGGCGCTCCACCTGATCAAGTCTATGCCGAGCTGACTGAAGAGCCGATCGCTGCTGCTTCTCTAGGTCAAGTCTACAAAGGGAAACTCAAGAGTGGAGAAACCGTTGCCGTCAAAGTGCAGCGTCCGGGATTGGCCGACCAAATCACGCTCGATCTGTTTATCCTGAGACGCTTAGCCGCCTGGATCTCTCACACGTTTAAGAGCATCCGCAGCGACTTAGTGGGCATCATGGATGAGTTTGGGACGCGCATCTTTGAAGAGATGGACTATAACCAGGAGGGACGAAACGCCGAGCGGTTTGCTCAGCTCTATGGCCATCTGCCTGATATCTATGTGCCCCGCATCTACTGGCAGTACACGCAGCGTCGAGTGCTGACGATGGAGTGGATTGTAGGCACTAAGCTAACTCAACCTCAAGAAATTCGCGACCAGGGCATTGACCCCACCTATCTAATCGAAATGGGGGTGCAATGTTCGCTACGGCAGTTGCTAGAGCATGGCTTTTTTCATGCTGATCCCCATCCGGGCAATCTGCTGGTCACGCCAGATGGCAAGCTGGCTTATCTCGACTTCGGCATGATGAGCGAGATCAAGCCTTATCAGCGCTATGGCTTAATTGAGGCGATCGTGCACTTGGTGAACCGAGACTTTGAAGGGCTGGCCAATGACTATGTGAAACTGGAGTTTTTGACGCCTGATACAGACTTAAGACCGATCGTTCCAGCGTTGGCGAATGTGTTTAATCAGGCGCTAGGGGCAACGGTCGCAGAGCTGAACTTTAAGAGTATGACGGATCAGCTGTCTCAGCTCATGTATGACTTTCCCTTTCGGGTGCCAGCTTACTATGCGTTGATTATTCGATCGCTTGTCACGCTAGAAGGCATTGCCATCAATGTAGATCCTAACTTTAAGGTATTAAGCAAAGCTTATCCCTATGTGGCGAAACGGCTGCTGACGGATCAGTCGGAACAGCTGCGTACCTCCCTGCAAGAGCTTTTGTTTAAGGATGGCAGCTTTCGATGGAACCGTCTGGAAAATCTGCTGCGTAATGCTCGCGATAATCAAGACTACGACATTAACCAGGTGGTTGAGCAGACAACGGACTTCCTGCTCTCAGAGCGAGGAGCCTTCATCCGTGAGTACTTGGTTGAGGGGGCTGTTCAAGGCATCGATGCGGCTGGACGCAATGCTGTAGAGCAGCTTACCCAAAACTTCTGGAGCTGGGTCGGGTTGAAGGGCGATCGCCCTCTCGTTCAGGCTATTCCTCCTCAGCCCAACAATTTCGATCACATGGTGCGCATCTTAAATTTGCTGCGAGAAACACCGGGCTTTAATGCTGCTCAACTTCTGCCGGTGATTCCTAAGCTGCTGGTCAATCCTAAAATGCAGCAGATGGGGCAGCAAATTGTAGGTGGCTTGGCTCAACGAGCGGCAGCCCGACTGATTCGAGAGGTGCTATTACAGGAGCAGACGGCTCAGCGATCGCCAGCGCCACCCAGACCCTCAGGACAAAGAGCCTTGCCTTCAGCACAGCGATAAGGCTTGTGGACAGGCAATAGCCATACCAAACATTCAATCAAAAAGGGAGGCTTAGCCTCCCTTTTTACTTCCTTTCTAGTTGAATTCAGACGCTCTACTGGCCAACTGTGGTAGAAGTCGTTTGATTGATGGCAACCGTCGATCGCAATGCATTGACGGCTTTGGCATATTGCGGGTCAGCATTCGTACCAATCAGGGTTTGGTTGCCCGATAGGACTTGCTGCTGCTGCTCCGTTAGCCCGACCTCGATAGTAGGCTGAATGCCACGATGCCCAATGTCGATGCCATTGGGCGTGTAGTAATGGGCGATCGTCACGGCCAGACCCGACCCATCTGAAAGCGGGTGAACGGACTGCACCAGTGCCTTGCCAAAGGTCTGGGTTCCAACGACTACAGCTCGACCATTGTCTAGCAGTGCCCCAGTCAAAATCTCGCTAGAGCTGGCAGAGTTGCCGTCAACAAGGACCGCCAGAGGCAGTTGCGTCATAGCAGTCTGATTGGCAGCAATATCTTGGCTGTTGCCTTTACGGTTGATCGTTTGAACAATTTTGCCTTCGTCAATCCACATGCGTGAAATCTCGACGCTGGCAGACAGCAACCCCCCAGGATTGCCACGCAGATCCAAAACAAAGGCATTCACATTTTGATCCAGCAGATTTTGAATAGCGCGGCGCATTTGGTCAGGCGCATGGCTGCTAAATTCCGTCAGACGAATGTAGCCGACTTTAGTATTTCCCTCTTGTCGCACCGATGAGTGAACGTTGGGAACCTCAATTCTGGCTCGCACGAGAGGCAAATCAAAAGGAGTTTTGCCTTCGCGTCCAATTTTCAGCGTGATTGATGTTCCAGCTTCGCCCTGAATCAGCTTCGAGGCATCTTCAACCGTCATCCCGGCGGTTGCTTTGCCGTCGATCGCCACAATTTGATCGCCTGCTCGAATCCCAGCAGCACTAGCAGGCGAGTTTTCTAGAGGTGAAACGACTGTCAAGACTTGAGTATCTGGAGAAACCTGTAGCCGGATACCTACGCCCGATAGTTCTCCTGAAGTTTGGTTGGTCAGAGACTGGTATTGTCTCGGGTCCATGAAGCGCGTGTAGGGGTCATTCAATCGCTCTAACTGCTGCCGTAGCGCAGCGTAGGCTGCTTGTGTAGAAGTGTAGTTACCCTGTAAAAGCTCTTGCCGAGCCGCTTGCCAGTCTACTTGATTAAATGAACCATCAACGTACTCTCGATTAACGATTTGCCAAGCCTCGTCTAAAACAGCCTTGGGACTATTGTGAAAAGCTGCTTGAGCCACCGGGACGAACGGTGGACTCATCAAGGCTGCTGTTGTTGTAATTGCCCCACTAAATAGAGCAGCTTTCAGGAACCGAACAAGAGAGAGGGGGTGAGTCATATCGGTTGAACTTGGGCAGTTGGGGGTTAGCAAATCAACTAGGCAAAATCAGCGGCCAGAGATGCAGCTATCAGAGGCGATCGAACGGGTATTGGCAAACCGCCTCAGCTAGGTCTCCAGAATTTAAGTTTCATACCTATTATCTATTCCTACCTATTCCTATCGAGAGATGCAAGCAACCGATCCTTCAACAAAAATAGAGAGTAGATTCAGCACAGAACCACCCTAACCGATCGCTTAGCCAAAAACACAGGGCTTAGAGAAGCCAAAAGTGCCGCTGTCGTAGAAGAGTAACGTAGGGCTGGAGTTAGCTAATTTTTATAAAACTGGAGCCGCAGATCTGTACCGATAAGTCTAGCAAAGGTAAGTCGGTGAAATGTTGAAGATTACTGACTGTCTTCACAATTGATGCTAACGGCTGCCCTAAAAAGCTGATTTTTCGATCGTTTTGTGGTCGAAAAATGAATTTTCTGCTTCTTCGAGCAAAGCCGAGCCTAAATTGTTGTAATTCACCAACGCCCAGAATAGGATCTCAATACTGAAAATTTAATAAAATTACTAGCTTCTTTAAGAAATAGTTTGCTTTTTCAAAGAAAGCTTTTAAGTTAATTTATCTACAAGCCTGAGCGCCGCAATCGGCAGAGTCACGATCGGACTTATTCTTCGCTTAGCCCTGCCACCATTTGTAAAACAAAAGGCTTGCCCCCCGCTTGATGATGACGATCTGCCCAAGCTCGCAGCAGTTCATCTAACTCTGCCAAAGCTTCATCGACGCGATCGGGTGAAATATCGAGTTCCTCTAGCACCCGGACGGCTTTAGGCTTGCGCTCAGCCCAGTCTTTCATCATGCGAAAGAAGCGAGCTGTATCTTCCACCATCGTGTAGGTGCGCTCTTCTTCATCAGCAGGTGCATAAGAAGCGCGAGTCAGCGCATAGAAGGGCATTCCCCAAGGTGAATCGATCCGGGTGACCGTGCCAGAGTAGGTCAGTCGCCGTTTAATATGCTCGGCCAGCGCTTCGCTGAGCGCCATTTGTCGATCGATAGGCAGCTCTTCTTGCGATCGACTATGGAGAAACTCAATTATGTCTAAGAACTGGAAAGAGCTGATGAGTTGGGCATCGGGCAAATTAGCTGGGAGCTTTTCCTCAATTTGCCGCTTTTCCTCTAGGGTCAGACCTGTGCTTTGGATGCGCGATCGCCCTGGCTTCCAGGGATACTGCTCTAGCCACACATAGGGAAACTGAATGAGATAGCGTGGCTCTTGTGAACCCAGCATCTTCATCAATTTGCCTTCAGTGATGGCTTGCCGGACTTCCTCAACAATGACCTTGACGCGCTTTGGCTCAATGTGATGTAAGTGACCCGTCATCCGCAGATTTTGCTCTTGCTCTAGGTAGGTCATGTAGATAGCGCATTTTGCAGCTGTGGCAGCGGCGTCTAGAAATGCACCATGCCGATGCCCACCTGTCCGCATAGCGCTAAAGGCTAGGTATAGCATGATCTGATCCATAGCACTGGGACTGAGTTGTTTGATCAGATCGCTGTCGGTAGTCATTCTTATTAGTCAGTCAGGTGGCTTAAAACAACAAAAAACTTTGCTACTATAGCGCTACTTTCAGAAATCTGCGGTATCTCTAGTACACTCTAACCGTCTTCTGGCGGTACTTTGACTAGACGTAGAGTTCTGACGTAGGAACAACCCGTAGCATAGATTATTCTTAACTATACTGGCGTGGTCAGGCAATATACCCCTATCTTTTCCAGTTCAACTCCAGTCCAACAAGGTTTAGGAATCAAGCTTTGGAGGCTTGGCTGTGAGCATTGCAGAATTGAGAGGAGGCAGCCATTAGGTGAATCAACACCTAAATTTGAGAGAGGTCAATCAAAAAATAAAACTTAGGGCTAAATTAGACTTAAACTCTAACATCCTATGCCTTACTTGTTTGAAATACCGCTTCCTGTAGGTTACTAATATCGCACTATTAGCATCCATTTGTGTTCAGCAAAATTGAGGAAAAGGGTAAGATTTGCCCGTCTCTAAGCTTGACTTTCTACTCGCTGAATTGAGTCCTTGGATCAAGCTCAAGATGCATAGCTCTGATGCTTCTATTAGCTCATTGTAACCTCTTATCTGTGCATGATTTGTGCACGGTTACCGCTGCTGAAGCTGGTTTGGACATTAGCAGAATGCCGAGCCTGGCTTGATATTGATTCGTCTTCCACTACCCCGATGTAGAAGTTGATCGATGAAACAGGCCATGCAATCTGAGACCTGTATGTAAGAGTATTCAATAAGAAAAAGCAGCCTTTGTGAAATAATATCGATAGTCATGAGAATTTCCAGATCGGCGGTTATATTCCCTGATACGTTGCTTGATGAAATTCATCAGGAATAAATTGACTACCTCTAGGCTGAAAATGAGTAGCTTTACTAAAAATTGAAATTCGTTTGCATTATGCTCATCCAATCAGAATAATTGCGGAGTTTAAAGATCAGCTTGTCTTCAAGGTGTTTAGGGTGTAATTCCTTAAAAGCTGGTTTTTCGTTCAATTTTTGATTGTCTACACCAGTAAAACCACTTATCTTTATGAGAACTTCATGAATTCAATTTGGCAACATCTGACGCTAATGAATCTTTCGCTGCCACAGTGGAGCCACTCAAGCTATCTCCATCGTGGCGTTGGTCTACTCAAGGCGTGGCGAAAGGGAAGCTGGTTGATGCAGTGGGCCGATGAATTGGGTGCGCTTCTGGTGGCATTGATTTTTGGGTTATCTCCCTTTGTTCCGAATGCACTGACTGGGGTACTGCTGATAGCCTGCGCCGGATTTTGGCTGTTGCTGACCCTATCTGATGAAGGTGAAGGCGATCGCCTAACTCCTATTCATCTACTAGTGCTGCTCTATTGGGGCATCGCGACTGTAGCCACTGCAATGTCGCCTGTTCGGGTGGCAGCGTTCGAGGGTTGGACAAAGCTAACGCTCTATATAATTTTGTTCGCTCTGATGGCACGGGTGCTGCGATCGCCCCGCATTCGCTCTGTGGTGATTTTGGTGTATCTACTGGTGGCTCTGCTGGTCAGTGTGGTAGGGCTGAGGCAGTGGTTTTTCGGCGCAACGGCACTTGCCACTTGGGTAGATCAAGAGTCAACCCTGGCAGGAACCACCAGGGTTTATAGCTTTTTGGGCAATCCTAACCTGCTGGCAGGTTATATTCTGCCCGCCGTCATCTTCAGCGCAGCGGCTTGCTTTGCCTGGAAGCGTTGGCTACCCAAAGCCTTGGCGCTGAGCATGTGGGTGATTAATGCCTCTTGTCTGATCCTGACTTTTAGCCGAGGGGGATGGATCGGCCTGGTCGTGTCCAGCTTTGTCCTACTGATGCTGTTGATCTACTGGTTTAGCCGCTATCTGCCTCGATTCTGGCGGATCTGGTCATTACCGATTGCCTTGGGCGTTTCAATGGCTGTCGTTATTTTTGCTGTTGTGGCCGTTGATCCTTTGCGCGATCGCGTTATGAGCATGTTTGCTGGACGAGAAGACAGCAGTAACAACTTTCGCATCAATGTCTGGATGGCGGTAATTGAAATGATTCGCGATCGTCCTATCTTGGGGATTGGCCCTGGAAATGACGCCTTTAATAAGGTCTACCCTCGTTATCAGCAGGCAGGCTATACAGCGCTAAGCGCTTATTCCATACCGCTAGAAATTGCAGTTGAGACAGGTTTGGTGGGGCTAACCTGCTTCTTGTGGATTTTGCTGGTTGCTTTTAATCAAGGCTGGGTACAAGTTCACAAGCTGAGGCAGGTCGCCAATCGAGAAGCGTTTTGGTTGATTGCAGCTTTTGCAACCATGATGGGAATGCTGTTTCACGGTCTGGTAGATACAGTCTGGTATCGTCCGCAAGTGAGCACTCTATGGTGGTTAATGCTGGCTCTGGTTGCCAGCTATTACATGCCGCATTCTAGAACGGGAGCGATCGAGGAGCCATCCCCTCAACTCAGGTAAAATCGGGAATTTGCCGCCATAGAACAAAAACATAAGAGCAGCGCTCCTAGGTTTAAGGTAACTAGGAATGCTGCTCTTACGAAGATAGAAACGAATTTCTTGGCTGCTGAGATTGAGCTTAGCTCTTCAATTAAGTCTTGATGATCAATTAGCTCTAATACATAGACTCTGATATTGAAACCCTAATACATTGAAACCCTAATACATAGAAATGGCTGGGGCAACGGGAGGAAGCAAGCTGATAATCACGTTAATTAGGAGAAACGCCAGCATGGGGGAAAAATCAATGCCGCCCAGGGGAGGGATGATCGAACGAAAAAGATTGAGATAAGGATCAGTGAGCTGGCTGAGAATCGAGAACGGTGGGCTGAGCCAGTTGATATTGGGGAACCAGCTAAGCAAGATGCGAATCAGCAGCAACACAAGATAGGCTTTTAGAAAGATGGTTAGCGGAGCCACAATCATGGATACGGCGCTCATGGGTTCGTAGGTTCCCTAGAAATAATTATTTGACAATACCTCTAAGTTTAGCCGAGATCAACTGGAACTATCCGCTAGGAAAACGACTAGATCAAGCGATCGGGTAAGAGTTGCGCCAGCAAAGGGTCTGGTTGGTCTGTAGTCCCCGCAGCAGCTTGAGCAAAACGCCGTGCTACCGAAGGCAGCAGTGCAAAAGGATTGCTGAAGCCGGAAAATAGGTGGATACCCTCAGCGACTGCAAAATGGCCTACTAGCGGTAAGCGATCGCCGCTGAAAGAAACCAAACAGCTAGACCACTGCCCTGGCAATTGCTTGAGGGCGGGTAGAAAATGTCCTACCGCTTGTCGCAATGAGGCTTCGCTGGTTGAGGTATCCGCTTGAGCGGTGGGATCTGTTAGGGTGCGGCTAACCTGCCCAATTCGCAGACTGCCATCCTGAAACTGAACTGCGCCGATATCAAGAATGGGGGAAACCACTTCATGGCCGGGCTGATCCCACAGCGCATCCTGATCCGCACTGCCTGCGATCGCCTCCATCTCAAACCGCTTTAGCTCGGCAGGCATGACAATGGTTTGCAGCTGAACCTCAGCCGGAGGTGTTTCTATAATTTCAGCCTGGGTGAAATACAGCCGAGTGGATATGCCGACGCTCTTGAGTAATGCCCGACTCAGCCCCCCTGCACAAACTGCAACATTGCCTGCCTCATAGATCTGGGTAGGTGTTATCACCCCTTTTATCCGATCGCCCATCCGCGCTAGCCCCGTCACTTGGGCAATTTGCATCACGCCTCCGGCACGAAGAAAAGCCTGATTGTATGCCTTTACTGTGGCCTCCGGAGACACATGACCGTGGGGTAGGAGCAGCGCGGCGGCGATCGCCTCAGAATTTAGCAGTGGCTCAGCGGCTTTGGCTGCCTCTGGGGTTAGCAGAGCCGGAGTGACAGAAAACTGTTGATACTGCTGAGCAATCGTTTCGGGATCGCGATCGCGATCGATTACCAGCAGCAACTGCATCTCGCGAAACTGTGTATCAGCCTCTAGTTCAGAAGATAGATGACGGTGAATCTCAATTCCTTCTTGGCAAAGCTGCTTGGTCAACTCTGTAGTGCCTGACCAATAGGCTATGCCGCCATAGCTATAGCGCGTTCCATTGGAGGGCGCTGGCGAATCCTCTAGGAGCAAAACTGAAAACCCTGTCCTTGCGAGTTCGTAGCTTAGCGCCGAACCCGCCAACCCCCCACCTACCACAATCCAATCAAACGTTTTCATGTCTGCACCACTGCGTCTACTTCAATTTCTACCCGCATTGCAGGAGAAGCCAATCGGCTCACTTCAACTAGAGTACTGGCAGGACGAATGGTGTGGAAAAATTTGTGGTGGGCTTTTGTGACCTCGGAGGCTTCTTCCATGTCGATAACATACATGCGGGTGCGGACGACATCCTGTAATTCAGCCCCGACTGCTTGGAGTGCCCTCTCAATTTTCTGCAAAATTTCTACGGCTTGTTGATAGGGTTCTGGGCTAAGAATCTTGCCTTCAGCATCAATTGCTGTCGTACCAGAAATATAGACCAGATTCCCCACCCGAACAGCCCGTGAGTAACCAACCGCAGTTTCCCAAGGAGTCCCCGTCGAAATAATCTGTCTCGCCATGCTGATGATCACACGTAGATATCGCTCCTTTAGAAGCAAAGGAGGTAGATATATTCTGCATTATTACCACTGTAGAAAGAAGTCGGAATGAACAGAATCATCTATGTAGATCTAATTCAACTCGTCACTTTACTTACCCGTCACTTGAGCTATGAGCAAAACCCCTCACCGTTTTTGGATCGCGATCGCCGTCTGTGGCATGCTTGGTATGGTATTTGGCGGTGCTGCTAGTCAGGCAGCCATCCGTGAATGCACGCAGTCAGATCATTCCAGCGCTAGCTGCAACATGCGAGATCCCTGGATTATTCGCTTAGAAAATATTGGAGTTGGCCTATTTGCTGGCGTTGGCGCAGCCGTTGGTGCAACTTGGCAAGCCGCTCAGAAAGAATAGGTGGCTCTTTCAGTCCTTTTTTGAACTTATGAATGGTTAGCGACTGGGTGAGTTAGGCGACTGAGTGAGTTAGGCCGATTTCTTGATGTACCAACTCCAAAGCATCATGATCGCCAAGGCTCCTAAAACTCCCCAAACGATCCCGTCTAGTGTGATGACTTGAGAGGAGGTACTCACGCCTAACAACACCTTGCCGACATATCCTCCGGCTAACGCACCGATGATTCCCAGGACGTTAGTCGTAAACACATCGCCTCCGGCATTTACCAATCGAGCTAAAGCTGCCGCAACCAGACCTAAAATAACCCAAGCCAGAACGCTCATCTGCTATTTTCATCCTTAACTGTATGTGGGTTTCCAGGCGGCAGTCGCTTATTCTCAAGCAGCCCAATCTTTCTAGCCACTTGATGCTCAAGCGGTCGAACAAGACAAGATTTGCAAAAGCACCGAACTTACCTTTGTAAGAACTTATTTATGTAAGAACTTAGCTTTGCAAAATCTTGATTTCAGGCAGGATAAGTCCCTAGCTAGATTAACTTCTGTCGGAGGAAACTTTTAAAACTATACAGGCTGGGCGAAAGTTGCGATTGTGGGGGCAGACACCACATTTTGAGCCTCTAGAAAAGCTGCGGCTCGCAAGATTAACGCCTCATTGTAGGGCGCTGCAATAATTTGCACGCCAATAGGCAGGGCATTAGGGCGCTGAATCGGCACTGACAGAATGGGTAAGCCAATAAACGATAGAGGTTGGGTGAACAGCCCTAAGTTGGGGCGGACTAACATTTCCTGTCCGTCTAATGTCATCATTTGTTGACCAATGAGCGGCGCAGGGCAAGGGGTTGCTGGAGCCAAAATTAGATCCACAGACTGAAAAACCTCACGGACGCGATCGCGGTACCAGCGACGAAACCGCTGTGCCTGCAAATACCAAGTATTGGGAATCATCGTGCCCGCCAAAAAACGATCGCGGGTAGCAGGATCAAAGTCTTGAGGACGAGCCTTCAGCCTTGCCAAATGAAGATTGCTGCCTTCGCAGGCCGTAATGATGTAAGCCGAGGCTCTAGCGCGATCGGTTTCCGGCAGAGTGACACGCTGCGTTGCGCCTAGAGCCAGGGCAACTTTTTCTACAGCAGCAAAGACTTCGGGTTCGGCACCCTGGGCAAAATAGCCGTCTGCGATCGCAATCCGCAGTCCATCAATACCCAGCCCAAGCTGCGGCAAACAAAATTCTGGCGATCGCTGAGTACAAACCGGATCACGGGGATCTTCGCCTTGCATGAGGTCAAAGCTAGCTGCAATATCGCGTACCGATCGGGCAAAAGGCCCTAGATGATCCAAACTGCTGCAAAACAGAAACGCTCCCGATCGAGAAATTCTGCCGTAGGTGGGCTTAAGTCCAAAAATGCCGCAAAAAGAAGAGGGAACGCGGATCGATCCGTTGGTATCGGAACCGAGGGTTAAGGGCACCAATCCCCCAGCAACAGCCGTAGCCGATCCACCCGAAGATCCGCCTGCTACTCGGCTTAAGTCATGAGGGTTGTGGGTGTTGCCATAGTGGCTGTTTTCGGTGACAAAGCCGTAGGCATATTCATCCATATTGAGGGCACCTACCAAGACGGCTCCTGCCTGTTTTAATGCCGTGACGGTGACGGCATCTTCGGTGGCGGGCGGACGATCTTGATTGATCTTGGAACCAGACAGAGTCGGCAGACCTTTGATATCCAGCAAATTTTTGACGGCGAACGGCACCCCAGCCAAGCTGCCCGGATCTTTGCCTTGAGCGATCGCTTCATCTACTTTTTGCGCATCGGCGATCGCCTGTTCCTTCAACACGGCTGTGAAGCTGTTTAAAGCCGGATCATGCGTTGCGATCCGCTCTAAAGATGACCGAACAACCGCCTCTGCACTAACCTCTTGCGATCGCACTGCGGTAGCAATGGCGATGGCATCTGCCTGTTCTAAGTTGATGGCCATTCCTGATTCCTAAGGTGAACTTAATAGTCTTAATAGTCTAAATAGCAACAAATAGCTGCTTCGGTATAGCGATCGCCCCTGCTTTGCTCTTATGGAAGCGACTCCACAAATTTCTGGATTGCTCTCAGATATGATTGATCGCCAGGTTGATAAATTCTGACATGTTCAGCACCAGAAATGAAGAATAGCTGTTTGGGTTCAGGGGCGGCAGCATATAGCTTCTGGCTCATCTCAGGGGGGACAACCGAATCCTCGCTTCCATGCAGAAAAAGAACAGGCACTTGCAGCGATCTGATTTTAGAGATTGAATCAAAACGTTCAGTAAGAATTAAATCGATGGGGAAAATTTTAGTAAAGGCTCTGGACTTGACCGCTTCAGCCATTGAGGTAAACGAGCTTTGCATGATTAAGCCATTCGCTTCAGGCTGCTTTAGCGCCAAATCCAATGCGATGGCTCCGCCCAGAGACTCGCCATAAATCAAGATTTGCTCAGCAGGAATGTTTCTTACATTGCGTAGATAATCCCAGGCCGCCTGTGCATCTTCATAAACTTGTGATTCACGCGGAAAGCTGCCGTCACTACGTCCATAACCTCGGTAGTCAAACACCAACACCGAAAAGCCAAGCTGCCGAAATGCTGCAACCCTAGCCAGATAGTTATAGTCGCCCATGTTGTTCCCCACTCCGCAGAAGTACAGCATGACTCTGGGAGATTTGAGGATTTGGACTGGCTCATTGGGGAGGGCTGAAAACTTTGCCTGTGGGGGCGCAGCCGGAACCCACCAACCCTGGAGTCGCTCTTTAGAACCTGGGATCGGTATCCATACATCCTGATAAGGAAGCTTAAAAGCCGATGCGCTGGGCAGCATTGAAAGCTCAAGCTTAGGACGGTAAATCAGGTGACGTTGCCAGAAAAGCAGAAAAAGAGCAGCTGAAACATAGGCTAATCCAAGCAAGCTCACAACAGCCAAGAATCTTTGCCAGCGGTTGGAATATTGCTTGAAATCACCGCCCATATTTGTTCTCTACTCTAGCCATTCAAGCCCCAATCTAAGGTTGGAAAACTGGAGCGGCCTCAACTTCATCAGATAGCTCAAATTCCATCACCTGCTGGGCGATCGCGGCATTTCGCTCCATATTGGCAATAACGCCCGGTCGATGCTCAGGGTCGAGAGTTAGCCCAATTAGCTGAGCCATTAGATCAACAAGCGAGTCTGGGGCGATCGAGGAGTCGGGCATGGGTTGATCTTCTAAAGTTACGGGTGATGTAATACCAATTTACAGCGCTTTGCGCTGAGCACAAGTGAGCGCTATTTTTATAGAAGTGCAGCCTTCTACCACGCTTCTACCAAAATAGCTACGGTTGATACCTCTAAGAATTGCCGTAGTTAGAGACGGCACAGAGCAAAGCTTCAGGGATAAAATTGTAGGCAGGACAAGACATGCCCTAGCATGAGTAGCTTCAGAGCTTTCGCGATCGCTAGCTTTCGAGCTTTCACATTAGACATTCAGAGTGCTCATAGCCACAATGTTCACAATCTCGTAGTTCACAATCTCATAGTGTTTATCAGTCTATTCTGGGCTGTATAACCAAGCTGTACCTGCTTCTATCGAGCCTTGTGCCTTGTCTAGCTACTTACTTGTCACGGACAAACAGATTTAGGTCTAACCCTCTCTCTGACGCTATATGATTTCCCTTAAAAAAGTTTTTCTGAAATAGGTGGGCAAGTCAGAGATTGCTGCATTCTAATCTGTACTGGGTAAAATTATAGACGGCTGCGTGATATCAGCTTTTGATAAAATAACCCGCCATTCCTCTATTACCTGAAGTTGAGATTTTTCTTCTGTGTATCGTATTTTGATTGTTGATGACATTGACGATAATGTTGTTCTCCTAAAAACTCTCTTGGAGACAGAAGGATATGCCGTGGAAAGCGCTACTGGCGGTTGGGCAGCGCTGCGTCAAATCAAAGCTAGCCGTCCTGATTTGATCCTGCTTGATGTCATGATGCCAGACATGAGCGGCTATGAGGTGATTGAGCGAATTCGCAGCAAGCAAGACTTGTCCACAATCCCCATTGTGTTAGTGACTGCTTACACGGACATCAGCCGAGAAGAAGGTCTAAAAATGGGGGCAAATCACTTCATTCGAAAACCGATTGACGCTGATAAACTCCTGGCTTGCGTTAAGGCTCTGTGCAGTGAAGTCAATGCTGGCGAAGTAGAGACCGCAGACAAAACTCATGCCAATTGAGTAAAGCGTTCACTAGTCGGCGCTTCTACCACAACCTCCATCGACACGGGCAGCAGTTGCTCACCGACCTTTCGGCCTAACTCCCTTCTCTATGAACGATATTCTGGGAAACCTCGTTTTCACAGGCTCCTTCATTCCTCATGGTCACTGCTATCTGTGGAAACCTAGCTTAGTGTGGCTGCATGGGGTTTCTGATGGTCTGACTGCCTTTGCCTATTATTCGATTCCCCTGACACTGTTTTACTTCGTTCGCAAGCGACGAGACCTGCCTTTTTCGGGGATATTTTTGTTGTTTGCCACTTTTATTGTCTCTTGTGGCACGACCCATGTCTTAGATATTTGGACGCTTTGGTATCCCACTTACTGGCTGTCTGGATTTGTGAAAGCGCTTACGGCGATCGTTTCTTTGATCACCGCTACCAAGCTCGTTATGTTGGTGCCTTTAGCGCTTGCCCTACCTAGCCCTGCTCAACTCGAACATACCAATCAAGAACTTCATACCCAAATTCAACAGCGGCTGCAAACTGAAGCCGAACTGAGGCGTTCTCAAAATCAGTTAGAGCAACGGGTGCAAGAGCGCACGGCCGAACTTCTGCAGGCTAATCAGTACCTACAGAAGGAAATTAGCGATCGCAACGCGGCAGAAGTAGAGCTGAGGAGACGTGAGGAGCGCTTTAGTACTCTGTTCAACGGGATGGAAGATTGGATTTTGGTTTATCATCTGACGGCTGATTATTACCCTGGACAACTCATTGAGGTTAATGAGCAAGCCTGTCAGCGATTGGGCTATTCTCGGCAAGAATTGCTAAAGATGTCAGTTACCGACATCATTGGTTCGACTCGGATTGCGCCTCAAGCTTCTATTAATCGACTGCTTGAGGAAAGGCATATTGTTGTCGAATCGGTTCACTGTACCAAAGCGAAACAGCAGATCCCGGTTGAAGTCAGCGCTACTCTGTTTACCCTGAACGAGCGGCCAACGGTACAGGCTATTTGTCGAGATATTACCGATCGCAAACGTACCGAGGCTGAGCGAGAGCAAATTTTGGAGCGTGAACAGTTTGCTCGTGCCCAAGCCGAATCTGCCAATCGCATCAAAGATGAATTTCTAGCGGTGCTTTCTCATGAGTTGCGAACGCCTCTGAACCCAATCTTGGGATGGACGAGGCTGTTACAAAATGGCTCTTTAGACTCTGAGAAAACTGCTTTTGCTCTGGAAACAATCGAGCGTAACGCTAAATTACAGGCACAGCTAATTGAGGATTTGCTCGATATTTCAGGCATTTTGCAGGGCAAGCTCAGCCTTAAAGTAGGCGTAGTAGACTTAGCCACTACAATTGAAGCCGCAAGAGAAACGGTGCGACTAGCGGCCGAAGCTAAGTCAATTGCGCTACACACTGATCTAGAGCCAGTGGTTTGCCACATCGTGGGAGACGCAAATCGATTACAGCAGGTGGTTTGGAATTTACTCTCTAATGCAGTAAAGTTTACGCCTGCGCAAGGAGAAGTTCATGTCACGCTAGAGTATGGTGCTACCGAAGCTCAAATCATCGTGAAAGACACGGGTAAGGGCATTAGCCCCGACTTTCTTCCCTTTGTGTTTGATACTTTTCGACAGGCTGATGGAACGACTACGCGTAAATTTGGCGGCCTAGGGCTTGGGCTGGCGATCGTGCGACAAATCGTTGAGCTACATGGAGGCTCGGTCTTTGCCGAAAGCCTTGGAGAAGGGACAGGGGCTACCTTTACAGTTCGGCTACCCCTGCAGGCTGCCATCAGGCCAACTTCTCCAAATCCCCAGCATAGCGAGTTATTGCCTGAAAGCCTAACTCTACATAATGTGCAAATTCTTGTGGTAGATGATGAGCAAGATACACGGGAATTGCTCACCTTTTTACTGGAACATCAAGGAGCAAGCGTCACGGCTGTTGCCTCGGCAGCAGAGGCACTCGCTAGCTTACGCCAATTACGCCCTGATCTTTTGTTGAGTGATATTGGCATGCCAGATATGGATGGCTATGAGCTAATGCAGCAGCTTCGGGCTTTACAGCCAGAGCAAGGAGGAGACATTCCGGCGATCGCCCTTACAGCTTACGTAGGCGAACATGATCAGCAGCAATCGCTCAAAGCAGGGTTTCAGCGCCATATTGCCAAGCCTGTGCAGCCAGATGTGTTGGTAAAGGCGATCGCCAGTTTAATTAGAGAGTTGAAATGATGCTGCGATCGCTGATAGCTCAACCTATCACCCCTGAAGCTTTTCGACCCTACGGCCAGGTCATTTTTGCGACAGAAGACGGCAAAATCTACGACGCAGAAGATGCGCAGCTTGTGTTGAGTGGCATTCCCCGCTTTTACATTATGCGCCTGCACCACAAAGGGCGACAATTTTCTCACATCACTCGACATCAAAGATGTACGCAGTGCCTCGGTTCACTAGAAGGCAATACGTGGCTCTTAGCGGTTGCACCCCCCTGTGAAGCAAAAATCCCTGACTGTGAGGCGATCGCTGCCTTTCAGATTCCAAGCAACTGCTTTGTCAAGCTAGAGGCAGGAACTTGGCATGCAGGCCCCTATTTTGATCAGGACACAATCGACTTTTATAGCCTAGAACTTAGCGATACTAATTTGACTGACCACCACACTTGCAATCTAAAAGCAGCTTATGGCGTCGCGTTTGAAATCGTAATTTGAAATAGTAAGGTGAGTCTTTGCCCTATAGAAACGCTGCACCGAAGCGCTAATCGGGTGACGCGCTTTGCAAGCAGATGCCCTGAGAGCACTATGCCTTGGCAATACTATTTTTTATGTAGCGCACCCAACAGCCTGTGCAGCGAAGCTTTAGAAGGTTGGCTGAGATAAACCGTGAGGCGATCGGCAACGCTAACGCCATTTACCTCCACATCTACCGCGCCACTGACACTCATAGACAGGTTTACCAGCTGAATAAGCAGTCGTTGGTTGGCGATGTTGCCTACAAAAACCACGACTGCACCTCGCTGGCTAATCCGCAACTTGCTGACTTCGCTGGGATCCAAAGCATGGCTCAGAGCGAGAGAAACCCGCTTTGCCAATCCATTGTGATCGTAATCTCCATCTAATCCCACCCGTTCAGGAGGGATAGTTCTAAATAGTGAATTTGAGGTAGTCTGCCCCATCGTAGTCTTGTCCAACCTGATTCGAGAAACTGGTATTCAGCTTTGTCCCTAACATTTGGTCTTGATATCTAGTTTTGATATCTAATCCTGAGCCAGTACATTGATCTATTGCTTAGGTCTAGTGCTGTAGCCTCATATCTACTTAATCTCCTTGTTTGCCCACTGCATCTCACGTACAAGTATCTTGCAGTGAAAGAGTTTGTAAAATTTTGTGAAATTTATATGAGATGAATGTGAAGATACTACTAACTTAGCACATGAGAATGAATTTAATACTAAAAAGAATATCCGATACGTAGACCTTTTAAGGTCAGTATTTAGAGTAATCCTCGCTAATAAGAGTAGAAGTTAGACGCTCAAACCCTCTCTGGTAATGCGTTTTTATTGTCGGCATCCGCTTTTCCATCAGCTACCAAGATTGGAGAAGTGCTGCATACTTTAACGAAAATTAACGTTACAAAAGATACTTACTTTGCTCGAAAATACTCAGTACTGATCTTATTTATATTGCTAAGTATTGCTAAATTGACGCAAGCTTAATGTATTTCTAGTTAAGTCTACTGTTTGAAGCTGTAGCGAAACTTACAGAGCCAGTCTCTACGATCGATATATGAGGGATGGTAGGTTACAAAATCCATCTACCTCCTGCAAATTTCCTGTTGTGTGAAGAAATTATCAACCCGGAGAGCGAGAAAACAACTTTGAAGTTACTGCAAAGCAGAACGATCGACTAGAACACTTCGCTGCCTATCGCGTCTAATATGTCTCAGATAGCCTCCAAATTATGTGCCTCTACTGTCGCTTTAAATTCCCTCAAGCCTTGAATTCAGCCGTTAAATTTACGCTAGCCTGGAGAAGATCGGCTGAGAGTTGATCTCGGATAGTGGGCAAGCTAAAGGGGGTCACACCCGGTCGAAAGTTACACATTCATCTTGTACTCTGTACGAAAGCAGATTTTGAAATCATTCTGCACCGTCTTTTCGGCATAGAGTTAATTTATTTAAAGTGCAGAGCTAGCTTTTCAGTCGAGAGTTGAGGAAAGATCCTACATGCTCGTTTGTCCTCAGTGCCAATCTGAAAATCCGGATACTCACAAGTTTTGCCAAACCTGCGGCGGATCTTTGACCGAAAAAGAGTGCCCGACCTGTAGCGCCTCTGTGGCATTAGATGCAGAGTATTGCTTGCACTGCGGTACTGCTACGGGCACCTTTTGGAAAGCGTTGCTTTGCTTCCCTCAACAGCATACTTTTTCTCAAGATAGTAGTTCCTATGGAGGAGCGGCGATCGCTCCAGTCGGAAAGGTAGGCGTTGCGGCTCTCCATAAAATTAGGCAGGCTACCTTAATCGATCAGTATCTAGGCGGTCAATATTTAGACGCCTCACAGCGCTACCAGATCCTTGCCCCCTTACCCGCAGAGCTTGAGAGCGGAGAAGCAGAAGTCCGAGTGCTAGACTGTCAGCCTTTGCAATCCTCTCCCTCAAAGCTTTACGAGCATGGGGCTGCTCACGGCTCAATCCATCGGACTTGTCCGGCTTTGGGTATTCCCTCGATCGCCCGACCTTACTTGGAGCTGCAAGAGCGATATCCGGCTCTAATGATGCCCCAGGTTCATGCGACTTGGGAGCAGGGAGAACTTCAAATTGTTCTTCTGGAAGATCGGTCAGTTTTGCCACCGCTCCTCAGTTTCTGGCGAGACGAACAGGTACTGCCCATACAGATCTTGCACTGGCTACATGAAATGGTTGAGCTTTGGGCTGCATTGCAGACTGAAAACTGCTGCCAAAGTCTCTTAGTCCTTGATAATTTACGCGTTGATGAGGACTCCTTGCTTTGTCTACAGCGGCTATATCCCGATCGCCCCGGTCAGTCTCCGCAGCTCCGAGACTTAGGTAGCCTATGGCAGACTTTATTCCAACGATCGCAGCGTACCCAGCGTGGTGATTTATCACAGCTCTACAGCGATATGGAAGCGGGGCTTGTTAACTCACTAGACCAGCTTAGATCACGCCTCGAAGACATAGCTGTCACGCTACAGCCTGACCTTCCTTTCCCCCCTCTTGACTCCTTCAATCCTTTTATGATTGACGATGAAACGCTCAATAGCGAAGCGCTATTTAACAGCAAACCTGCCGATCCTGAAAAACCAAGCCTTGATGCCAAGATGACTCTTTCTCATTTGACCGACCCTACCCCACCAAGCGAGTTGAACAACAATCTTCCCAGCGCGCTTACTTTGCCTAATCCTTCCTCGTCTCCTGAGTCCCAGTTAGATAAGCTTCAATTAGAAAGCGTAGAAGCAGATGAGCAGGAGGCGCAAACGCCAACTACTCCTAATGAGGACACCGTGACTCCAGAAGGCGATGATTCCCCTACTGTGGTACTGCCCATGCGTCTGGCTAGCTTGGAAGACGCCGGGACAACCGATATTGGCCGCCAGCGCGACCACAATGAAGATTGCTTCAGCATTCAAACCGAAATTAAAAAAATAGAAGGGTCTAAAGGGCGATCGCTTCAGGCTAAGGGACTATATATCCTCTGCGACGGCATGGGGGGACATGCCAGCGGCGAGGTTGCCAGCGCTCTTGCTGTTGAAACGCTGCAACGCTACTTTGCTGAGCATTGGCAAGACAAATTGCCGAACCACGAAAGCATCCGCGAAGCCATTCGCCAAGCCAATCATGCCATTTATGACCTAAACCAGCAGAACTCCCGATCGGGCAGCGGACGCATGGGTACGACACTAGTCTTGGTGCTTGTGCAGGACACAGAGGCCGCGATCGCGCATGTGGGAGATAGCCGACTTTACCGCTTTAGCCGTCGTCGCGGCTTAGAGACGGTCACCGTTGATCATGAAGTTGGGCAGCGGGAGATCCAGAGGGGTGTAGAGCCAGCGATCGCCTATGCTCGACCGGATGCCTACCAACTGACTCAGGCGCTAGGGCCTCGCGACGAAAATTTTGTTAGTCCGGATATTCGGTTTCTAGAGCTGAATGAAGATATGGTGCTGCTGCTCTGCTCAGATGGGCTAACCGACAATAATTTGTTGGAAACGCATTGGCAAAGCCATGTAGAGCCTCTTCTTAGTTCTCAAAACAACCTAGAACAAGGCGTACATCAACTGATTGAGTTGGCAAATCAGCAGAATGGCCATGACAACATTACGGCGATCGCCATCCGTGCTAAAGTCCGCCCCAATCTCGATCAGTTTGGGCATTAGCTCTAGTCGTTATCTTCCCAAGTCTCGACATCCAGTAGATCGCTAATGGAATCCTGCATCGTAAATTCAAAGTCCTCAAGCTCTTTCTTCCAATAGCCCCAATCGTCGCCATAGAGCAAAGCAATTTTCCAGAGCCTATCTGTGGGTTGGATAACCTTAGATTGGATGAGCGATCGCACCTGACGCTGGAACTTTTCCATCGGGTGAGCAACCTGCTGGTTCATAGCACCTTCAGCCTTCTAAAAAATGAATGGATTGTAAGAATTCCGTTTGGACGCAGTTTCTACGCGTTGATGCAGCATAACTCACATGAGGTTTCAATGCTGCAATGTCTGTGTCGCAAGAATGTTTCTAGAGAACAATGCTAGCATAAACGTCCGGTGAGACGATGACGTTGTTGGATTTACCGAACAAGCATCACTAAGTCTGATGGGAGTTAGGCTGATAGTTAAATCTAATCGATTAATTCTTTGAGATTTAGTTTCTATCGACTAGAATAATAACTTTGGGCAAGTTTTTGTAGAGAGGAAGTTAGATGTCGCGATATCGAGGTCCTCGCCTCAGAATTGTACGCCGCTTGGGTGAATTACCCGGTCTGACGCGCAAAACTGCAAGGCGGGAATATCCCCCTGGTCAACATGGTCAAGCTCGTAAGAAGCGGTCGGAGTATGCCGTCCGTCTTGAAGAAAAGCAAAAGCTTCGCTTCAACTATGGTGTCTCTGAAAAACAGCTTCTCCGGTATGTGCGTCGAGCGCGTCGAGCAGCAGGTTCTACGGGTCAAGTTTTGCTACAGCTTTTGGAAATGCGGTTGGATAACACCATTTTCCGTTTGGGAATGGCTCCAACTATCCCAGGAGCGCGTCAGTTGGTTAACCATGGACACATTACGGTCAATGGTCGCGTTGTTGATATTCCTAGCTACCAATGCCGTCCTGGAGATGTGATTGGCGTGCGCGATACCGATCGCTCTCGTAAGCTCGTAGAAGCCAATTTACAGTTTCCTGGTTTGGCTCACCTGCCCAGCCATCTGGAGTTTGAAAAGAGCAAGCTGACAGGCAAGGTAAATAGCGTTGTGGAGCGCGAGTGGATTGCGCTACAAGTTAATGAACTGCTGGTGGTTGAGTACTACTCTCGCCAAGCTTAAGCTTTTCTGGATTCAACCTTCTAAATTTACAATCCTGAATCTATAGTCTCAAGATTTAAAGACCCAAGTTGCATTTGCGCGGCTGCAATGCGACATCTAAAAATCTAGTAAAGCTCCTTGAACCCGTCAAAATCAAGGAGCTTTTTTTGCGAATTTAACCAACCGATCCAGCGAAAAGCCTTACCTTTAGCCACCAATCTGCGACATTGTTCGGGCATATTCGCCCGTTGCACCCGATTCTCTCTGCTTGTAGTTAATCTCAGGTTTAATTGACAGCAGGGCTTGCACTTGGCTGCGGATTTCTAGGGTGGAAATGCCCGATCGTAGGGCTGTTTTTAGGTCGAGTTGCCCCACTTCATTGAGCAAGCAAGGGCGTAGCCAGCCATCTGCCGAAAGCCTCATCCGGTTACAGCGATCGCAAAAGCACTCGGACATTTGGCTAATGAAGCCCAGTGTGCCTTTGGCTCCAGGAATTTTGAATATATCGGCTGGCCCATTGCCACGAACTTGGGCTTCGGTCAGCCCCCACTGACTGCGGATCTGCTGGCGCAAATAGGCTGAATCGATCCAGCCTTTGTCGCCAAATAGCCCTGCATTGCCGATCGGCATAAATTCGATAAAACGGACATGCCACTGACGATCGATGCTAAGCGCTGCCAGATTGAGAATTTCATGATCGTTGATGCCGGGAATCACCACCACATTAAGCTTAAGGGGATCAAAACCGACATGATGGGCAGCTTGAATTCCCTGCCAAACTTGCTGCCAGCGCGATCGCCCCCGATTGCCGATGATTCGATCGAAGGTTTCAGGTTCCAGCGAGTCCAGGCTGATATTAATACGGCGCAGCCCAGCCCCATAGAGATCTTCTGCCAAGTCGGCTAGCTTAAAGGCGTTAGTGGTCATGGACAGATCCTGCGTCTCTGGAAAAGCGGCGATCGTTTTCACGAGATCCACGACCCCAGGATGCAGCAGAGGTTCGCCCCCGGTCAGCCGAAAGCGGGTGAAGCCAGCTGGAATAAACACCTCTCGGAGCAACAGCAGCAATTCTGCATGCGTCAATACCTCTTGCTGTTGCAAATACTCTAACTCTGCGCCTTCTGGCATACAGTACTGGCACCGAAAATTGCAGCGATCGATTAAGCTAATCCGGAGATAGTCAACGACAGGGTTCACAGTGGTTAAGAATCGAAGATTTGATCTAGATCTTAGCGAGATTAAGCCGAAAAGGAATTCGGTAGAATGATTGACATCCCATTCATGCTTTCTTCCTGCATTGCAATGCTTGAAACCTATGACTGCCGCTTCTCAACCTAACCTCAAAATTGTCTATCCGGATAGCGACGGCCAGCCCCTGTCGGACAACACCCTACAGTTCCGCTGGATCGTTACGATTAAAGAGAATCTAGAGTTAATGTTTGCCGATCGCCCCGATGTCTTTGTCGCAGGCGATTTACTCTGGTATCCGGTTCAAGGGAATAATGCTATCCGGCAGGCTCCCGATGCAATGGTGGTGTTTGGGCGAACGAAGGGCGATCGCGGCTCCTATAAGCAGTGGGAAGAGACCAATATTGCGCCTCAGGTTGTGTTTGAAATTCTCTCTCCCGGAAATCGTCTAGCTGAGATGGTGAAAAAGTTTAAGTTTTACGAGCGCTATGGCGTTCAGGAATACTATGTCTATGATCCTGACAATGTTGAGCTAACAGCCTGGTTTCGACCCAGCAGCCAATTCGAGCGTTCCACCCGCGAAGCTGAAATCACTGAACCCGAAAGCATTGAATTTGAGGGCATTGATAACCCACTTGACTGGATTAGCCCTCTCTTGGGCATTCGGTTTGTGATTGGGGAGGAGGAGCTGGAAATTTATCGCCCAGATGGACAGAAATTTCTCACTTTTCTAGATCTGAGTCAGCGTGCCGAATCAGAGCGTCAGCGTGCCGATTCAGAATGCCAGCGTGCCGATTCAGCAGAAGCGCTGTTAGAGCGTTATCGATCGCAGTTTGGTGAACTACCGTGACCCTTTCCTCTAACACGCCACCTCGTGTCGGGTACACGCTGCCTGTCTTTGCCTGTGCGGCGGCACTTGCGGCCCTGCGTCATCTTCATCAACGCTCTTCTTCGCCTGACTCAGCTCTAACTGAGTTGGCGCTAGATTGTGTTCCTATAAATTTGCTAGAACCAGCCCAGACGGTAGAGATTGCGATCGAACAGGTGGCCTGCCTTAGCTCTCATTCGGCGCTTGCCATTACGCGTAGTGATCCAGGAGATAACCTAGATCTGACTCGCGATATGCCTATCTGGGCATTAGTTGAGCTGAATGTGTCGGGTCAGACAGAAGCGATCGTGCTGCAAGGCGGCGAGGGGGTGGGGCGGCGAGGTGATCAGCCTGCTATTTATGCCTATGCCCGACAGCTGCTGCAAGAAAATTTGCTGCGGCAGTTGCGATCGGGAGAAACTTTGCAGGTCACCATTATTTTGCCAGAAGGCAAAGCTTTAGCGGAACGTACCTCTAATGCTGCTTTTGGCGTAGTTGAGGGTCTTTCGCTGCTGGGGACTTCGGGCCTCTCACAGCCCCTCAGCGCGCCAGGACAGCTTGAAATCTTTCGGCAGGATCTTCAGACCAAGGCAAAGCAGGACTGCCTGGTTTTTTGCATTGGTGAAAATGGTCTAGACTTATCCCGAAAGCTGGGTATTCAACCCGATCGCCTAGTGAAAACTGCAAATTGGTTGGGGCCACTGCTGGTGGAAGCAGGCATGCAGGGGGTTCCCTCAGTATTGTTATTTGGCTATCACGGCAAGCTGATTAAATTAGCAGGTGGCATTTTTCACACGCATCACCATGTAGCAGATGGGCGGCAAGAGATTTTGGCTGCCCACTGTGCCAGTTTGGGTTTACCCAGGGCAGATGTTCAAGTTATTTTGGCTAGCCCCACCACAGAGGCAGCGCTGAACCATCTGCGGGAACTTGACGGCCATTGGATTGAGCTAGTCTATGGTGCGATCGCTCAGCAAATCGATCAGCGCGCTACAGCCTATATCAAGGCTCATTGCGATCGCCTCGTTGAGGTAGGGTCTATCTTGTTTGATCGCGATCGCCGAATTATTATTCGTAGCGAAACAGGCGCTTTGCTCTTTTCGCGGGTTTGTTAATTTTTTCCTTTATGAGTCAGATTTGCCGTTTTTTTGAAAGGTGAGCCATGACTGCCTTTCAAAAAATAAACGGTCACAAAACTCCACAATCTTTCTCCAGGTTTGTTAGTCTAGGTTAAATATCTAAATTTCGTTACATTCAATTGCTTCTTTTAATTTTTCAGCATGCAAATGTTTGATATGTTTATTCATCCCTTAGAACTCACATCAGGACTCAGCGGTGACTCTCCAAACTGAAACTCCCCCGCAGACTTCATCTACATCTAAGCTCGATCGCCAAATGATCGTCATCTTAGATTTCGGTTCTCAATATTCTGAGCTGATTGCCCGCCGAATTCGGGAAACTCAGGTCTATTCAGAAGTGTTGTCCTACCGCACCTCGATCGAACAATTGCAGCAGTTGGCTCCTAAAGGCATTATTCTTTCGGGCGGCCCTAGCTCCGTTTATGACCCAGGTGCCCCCCAGTGCGATCCAGGAATCTGGAGCTTAGGCATTCCCGTTCTAGGCGTTTGCTACGGCATGCAAGTCATGGTGCAGCAGTTGGGGGGTGGCGTAGAGCGGGCTGAACGCGGTGAATATGGCAAGGCATCGCTGCATATCAACGATGCTACCGATCTACTGAATTGCGTCGAAAATGACACCATTATGTGGATGAGTCATGGAGACTCCGTAACTCATCTACCCGAAGGATTTGAGCTATTGGCTCATACCGATAACACGCCCCAAGCTGCGATCGCCCACCATGCTCGCAAGCTTTACGGCGTCCAGTTTCACCCAGAAGTGGTGCACTCCTTAGGAGGGCAGGCACTCATTCGCAACTTTGTGTATAACATCTGCGAGTGTGAGCCAACTTGGACAACGGATGCCTTTGTTGAAGAGGCAGTTCGAGAAATTCGAGCCAGGGTGAGCGATAAGCGAGTTTTGTTAGCGCTATCGGGCGGGGTGGATTCTTCGACTTTGGCCTTTTTGTTGCATCGGGCGATCGGAGATCAGTTAACCTGCATGTTTATTGATCAAGGCTTCATGCGCAAAGGTGAGCCAGAGCGCCTGGTGAAGCTGTTCCAGGAGCAATTTCATATCCCTGTGGAATATGTGAATGCTCGCGAGCGCTTCCTAGCTCAGGTGGTTGGAATTACTGATCCCGAAGAGAAGCGTAAGCGCATCGGGCATGAATTTATTAGCGTGTTTGAGGAAGAATCAAAGCGGCTGGGTCCCTTTGATTACTTAGCGCAAGGAACGCTCTATCCTGATGTCATTGAATCTGCCGACACCAACGTGGATGCCCAAACGGGTGAGCGTGTGGCGGTCAAGATCAAGAGCCATCACAATGTGGGCGGATTGCCCAAGGATCTACGGTTCAAGCTGATTGAGCCGCTGCGTAAGCTATTTAAAGACGAAGTGCGTAATGTAGGTCGATCGATCGGCTTACCCGACGAGATCGTTCGTCGCCAGCCGTTTCCGGGACCTGGGTTGGCCATTCGAATTATTGGCGAAATTACGGCTGAGCGCTTGGATATTCTGCGAGATGCTGATCTGATCGTGCGTCAGGAGATTAACCGTAGCGGCATGTATCACGAGCTATGGCAAGCCTTTGCAGTGCTGCTGCCCGTTCGCAGCGTCGGGGTTATGGGGGATCAGCGTACCTATGCCTATCCCATCGTGCTGCGGTTTGTGACGAGCGAAGATGGCATGACTGCCGACTGGGCAAGGGTGCCCTATGATTTGCTGGAAACTGTAGCGAATCGCATTGTCAATGAAGTGCGGGGCGTGAACCGGGTAGTCTATGACATTACCTCGAAGCCGCCTGGCACCATTGAGTGGGAGTGATGGACAGCATTTTTAGGGGCGATCGTCCTTAGTTTTCCAAAAGTTTTCCACAGGCTTTCCACAGGGTTGCCTAGACAGCGCCAGAGTCTGTGGAAAACTCTCTCACTGCCTGTGGAAAACCTGCCCTTGCCTGTGGAAAACTCTGGAAAAGCTGATTCAAAACTGGGGTAAAACTTTAAACTCTGACCGATTGCCTTCTCGCTGATGCCCTAGCTATCGTCCCATCTGACGTTTCAGCCGTTCCAGCTCTTCTTCAGTTTCCCATTGCTTAAATTGTTGCTCTAGGGGATCAGCCGCACTTGAAGAATTGAATCGATAGCTCTGATTCCATCCAGAAGTTTGCCATTTTTGCTCAACTTGTTCGTAGGCAGCCTGAGAAGCTGAGGCTTTTGCAGCCTTGGCCTGGGCTTGAGCTTCGGCAACTTTAACTTTGACTTCTTGCTTGCGCGCCTGAATTTGCTGGTGCAGCTCGGTAGTCTGCTTCATCCGATTTTTTATAACATCCATTTGCCCCCAAAGCTGGTTGCCTTGGCGTAACAAAGCCGCTTCTCTCTCCTCGGCAGGTTTGAGCAAGTCTAGCCGCTGTGCCGCTTTAGCTTTCTCAATGCGCACATGCCAGCGCTGAACTTCCTGAGCCGTTGCCAAAATTTCATCCTGAATTTTCTTTTCTCTTAGCCGTAAGTCTGCTAGAAGGCGAATGGTTTCTTCTTCCTGCTCTCGTAGCTTTTCCTCTAGCGCCATCAGCTCTAGATCAGGATTGCTGCGCAGAAACTCCTCTAGCCGCATCTCCAGGAACGCGCTGAAATCCTCAAACAAGCCCATAGCGGCTGCTCCCTAAAAGTCTTGAACTGCTGCCTTACATCCTAGCAAAGCAGCATGATGGTCTTCCTCTGCCTAAAACTGCTGTCCCACATAGATCGATCGCACTTCGCCATTGCGCCGAACGATCGCCTCTTGGTTTTTGATGGAGACGAGCGTCCAGCCGCTGCCGCCGATCGATTCGCCAATTTGAATCCGCTGGGGCGTACCGTTAATTTCAAATAGGGCTGCCGAACGATCGCCCAATTCCAATACGCCGATTAGCACATGGGTTGCAGAGGCTGCAATATTAGGCGCTGCCGTGGGAGAAGCTGGAGGGGCGGTCACAGCAGGAGGCGCTTGAGGAACGGGGGCAATTGGAGGTGCAGCAGGTAGAGCAGGGCCAGCCGCAGGCGATTGATAAATGGGGATGTAAACTCGCTCTAGCACTGTAGAAGGGCTGACCGATGGGCTAGGAGAAGGAGCCGCTGCGGCAATGGTCGCGGCTTGGCGCTGAGCTTTTGCATCTCGCTCTAGGCGATCGAGCGATCGGCTGACGTAATCCAAAAACTCCAGGTCTTTTTGCTGCTGAATCTGAGGTGCCGAAGGAGGCGCGACAGCCACAGGTGGAGCAATGCGACTGCGGAAGTAAAACCACAGTCCGCCTGCCGCTATAAGCGCAATTCCCGCTAAGCCCAGCAGCAGCTTATCAAAGGAGCGATTTTTAGGCTTCTCTGCCTCAGTGACTTCTGCCATTAACGCCGCCAGATCCGAGAGTTCCTCCTCGGTTTCTGCTTGCTCTAGCAGAGAGGGTCGGGGAGAGAGCTTAGGCGAGATGCTCAGGCTGGGAGCAACCGTTGAAGTTGGAGGCTTCTCTGGAAAGAGCGGCGCAACAAATTGCGGCTGGGGTGGCTCAGGCAAGAGATCAACCCCTCGATCGAGCATGCGCTCAACATCGGCAAAAAGATTGTCCATCAGGCGATTGGCCACTGACTCAAAATCGCCCTCATCCTCAGGCATAGCGGTATTTAGATCAGAATCAACGTCAGGCATCTGGCTAGGTGAAGAAGCAGATTTCGGGACATCAAGAGCTGGGGATGGACTGGCAGTTTGAGACATACGCGATCGCCTGGGCAGTGAAGGAGATAAGTTCAAACTGGCAGCCTAGATCGTCTGCTGCCTCGTTTGAAGCTGGGCAGAATCATAACACAACTCCAGAAAATGGAATCCTCAATTTTGGCTCGCAAATTAGACCTTTTTCAGATTGGGATCGCAAATTAATTACCCGGTAATATTTTTTGGAAGTGCGGCACCTCCAAAAAATGGCGCTGCTGATTTCTGGGATGAATTTTTGTTGGAGAGGGGCGCAAAGCGCCCCTCTCCAACAAATTAAGCGCACAAGCCTCATGTTGCAGGGTTATGGCGCAACGGGCTGTCGGGGTGCTTCAGGGCGCGATCGCATCTCCAAAAACAGCAGCAGCGCATTCACATCTGCCGGGTTAACGCCACCAATGCGGGCGGCTTGCCCAATCGTCAGCGGCTTAATTTTAGCCAGCTTTTCTCGTGATTCCATCGAGAGCGTGCCGATCGCCATATAGTCTAGGTCAGCGGGCAACGATCGGTGAGCTTGACGCACGATTTGGTCAATTTGGTTTTGCTGCCGCTGAATGTAGCCTGAGTATTTGATGTCAATCTCTGCCCCATCTCGTTCGGCAGGGTTGAGAGCAGGATTGCCGAGCTGGTAGCGATCGAGATCGACATAGTGAATGCCGGGGCGGCGCAGCAAATCGGCCAAGGTGACAGAGCCTTTAATCGCCTGCTGAGTCTCCGCAAAAATCAGCTGTCCGATTGGCTCATGCTCTTTGACGCGCGTGGCGTGCAGCCGCTCTTTTTCGGCAACGATATTTTCTTGCTTGCGGCTAAACATCTGCCAGCGGCGATCGTCAATTAGCCCAATTTCGCGTCCTAGGGGCGTAAGGCGCTGGTCGGCATTATCCGATCGCAGCAGCAGCCGATATTCTGAGCGTGAGGTCAGCATACGGTATGGCTCTCGCAGATCCTTGGTACAGAGGTCATCCAGCAAGGTGCCAATATAGCTGTGTTCTCGCGGAAAGACAATCATCTCCTGTCCGCGGCAGAGACGCGCCGCATTCAGTCCGGCAACTAAACCTTGAGCAGCAGCTTCTTCATAGCCCGTGGTGCCATTGATTTGCCCTGCGCAAAACAGCCCCTCGACCTTTTTGGTCATCAGGGTCGGGTAGCACTGAGTGGCGGGCAGATAGTCATAATCTACGGCATAGGCCGGACGCAGCATGATGCAGTTTTCTAAGCCGGGGAGCGATCGCAGCATTTGCACCTGAAGGCTTTCTGGCAGTCCCGTCGAGAAGCCCTGAATGTAAAGCTCTGGGATATCGCGCCCTTCTGGCTCGATAAAAATCTGGTGGGATTCTTTGTCGGCAAAGCGAACAATTTTGTCTTCGATGCTGGGGCAGTAGCGTGGCCCTTTGGAATCGACCCAGCCGCCGTACACAGGGGATAGATGCAGGTTCTCCCGAATCAGGCGATGGGTTTCGGGCGTGGTGCGGGTCAGGTGACAGGGCATTTGCTCCCGCTCTACCCAGACTTCTGGATCAAAGCTAAACCAGCGTACCTCAGCATCTCCGGGCTGAAGCTCCATTTGGCTATAGTCTACCGATCGCCGATCGACCCTAGCCGGAGTGCCTGTTTTCAGCCGTCCCGTTTCAAAACCTAGCCGATTGAGGGTTTCCGTTAGCCCAACCGCCGCAAACTCTCCAGCCCGTCCGGCAGCCATTGACTTGTTGCCGACCCAGATGACGCCGCCCAAGAAAGTTCCGGTTGTTAGCACAACGGCTTTGCACCCAAACGCGACGCCAAAGTAGGTTTCAACGCCAACGACCTCCTGATTTTTGCCCAGTACCAGGTCGGTCACCATGCTCTCGCGCACGAACAGATTTTCCTGATTCTCGATCAGACTCTTCATCACCGCCGCATATTCTCGCTTGTCAGTTTGCGCCCGCAGCGCCCAGACAGCAGGACCCCGTGAAATGTTGAGCACCCGCTTTTGGAGGTAGGTGCGATCGGCCATTTTGCCAATTTCGCCCCCCAAAGCATCGACTTCGTGGGTCAACTGTGATTTGGCAGGGCCGCCTACCGCAGGGTTGCAGGGCTGCCAAGCAATTTTGTCGAGATTGAGGGTCAACAGCAGCGTCCGGCAGCCCAGCCGCGCCGAGGCGAGGGCTGCTTCGCAGCCTGCATGTCCGGCTCCGACCACAATGACATCGTAGGCGTCTTGAAATTGAATAGATGGGTTAAGGGGCATGGGGCGATGCAAAGAGTGCTTACTCTGATTCTAGCGACGGTGCGTGACAGTTTTAGGGAGATCTGCGCCCAGTTAAGCCAGAGTGGTCATCCCTTCAAAGTAGTCTTTCAGCTGGCGATCGTTATCGTGCGAGAGCTGCCCCAGAGGAATCTCAGCAGGCAAAAAAGCTCGCACATCCATCACTTCTAGCGTGTCTTGGGCTTGAAGTTTGCCATCCACTTCAGCTTCTACCACAATGCAAATAGAGTGAAAGCGAGGGTCGCGATCGGGGGCAGAATAGACCCCCACTAATCGGTTAATTTTGACAAGATCCAGCCCTGTT
This sequence comes from Oscillatoriophycideae cyanobacterium NC_groundwater_1537_Pr4_S-0.65um_50_18, assembly GCA_016208305.1. Classification (GTDB taxonomy): domain Bacteria; phylum Cyanobacteriota; class Cyanobacteriia; order Elainellales; family Elainellaceae; genus Drouetiella. Next base: position 205,984 of record JACQYI010000022.1, read on the forward strand.
TCTTCTACTAACTCTCGCTGAATAGTGGTGGGAATATCTTCGCCCCAGTCGATCATGCCGCCCGGCAAGCTCCATTTGCCATTATCTCGCCGCTGGATAAGCACGATCCGTCCATCTGGCAAGATAGGGATAATGCTTGTGCCTGTAATAGGATGACGAATAATTAGACCCAAGGCTGCCTGCACATATCGTTTGACTTGAAGCATAGAAGGTCTCTGGATAATTGACAGAAGGGTCTTGTTTCAATGCGTGGCATTGGCGATCGATAAGATTAAGCCAAACCCAAATCCGCCAAAATAGCAGCCGCATGCTGCTCTGGCTTGACTTTTAGATAAATTTTCTCGATCTTGCCCGTAGGATCGATCACGAAAGTATTGCGGCTGATGCCCATGTACTCCTTGCCCATAAACTTTTTCAAGCCATAGCTTTCGTAGGCAGTTGAAACTTGCCCATCTTGATCTGAAAGCAGGGGAAAGGGCAGATTGAACTTGGTAGAAAATTTGCTGTGGGATTTAGCATCGTCAGTGCTAATGCCCAACACTATAACGTCATGTGCCTGATAGCTGGGGTAAGCCTCTCGAAATCCACAGGCTTCCTTGGTGCAGCCGGGTGTGTTGTCTCGAGGGTAGAAATAGAGAATGACGCGCTTGCCCTGAAAATCTGAAAGCTTTACAAGATTGCCTTCACCATCGGGCAGATTAAAATCAGGGGCGCGATCGCCGATTTGCAGAGCCATTGATCAATCCTTTTTGCCGCTGAGAGTTGTGAGTAGAGCGGCTTTTATAAACACCATACTCTAGCTCTGCAACGGTGACAGATAAAACAGGCCAGCCCACCTCAGGATTTGAGCTTGAGCCATCTTGAGCTAAGGTTTACCTCTGACAATCGGCACAAGGGCGATCCCCAGCCTCTTTAAACACCAGTCTTTAATCCACCAGCCTCTTAACCCAGAGTGGGCAGTGCTGCGGAACCCCTGGGAAAGGTCGGCAAATCGAGCTGATTGCTCCGACGGTTGCGTACCGCCAGCCGATAGCTGACACTTTGCAGCTCAGCATGAAGCTGACGGTTCTCCCGCTGCACCAGGCTAATTTTTTCTTTGATAGGCGTCAGACGCCGCTCAAACTTTTCGCGATAGATATGGGGCATTTCCTGCACCACTTTTTCTAGCATACGAGAGCGATCGCCCAACTCCTGCGCCGTTTGGCGGAGCTGATAGATTTCGGTGTCCCGGTCAGCAATTTGAGCTTGGTAAAACGTCACCTGCTGCTCAACGTTCTGAAGCTGCTCTCGCAGGGCGCGCATCTCAGCCATCTGCCGCTCTGAAACCTCAGGCGCAGGCAACGTGGTTTCGTTGCCCTTCACAAGACGGAATAGCTCTTGCGATAGCTGTTGCACGAGCTGATCTCGCATTTGCAGCTCTTCTTGGAGATGCGCTACTTCTGCTTGCAGTTCAGGAAAGGTCAGCGGTTCTGATTGAGTCACGATTTTACTCCAGTGAGGTTTTCTTCCCAGCGACGCGGCGGCGAAGCCCGACGAATCTCTCGCCAAATTGCTGTAGCAGCTAATGTACCATCTGCAACGGCGATCGATACCTGGTTGATCCCTTCTTTTATATCTCCAACTGCGAAAATGCGATCATGAGATGTGCGACACATCGCGTCAGTCACAATGTTATGACCGTTTCGCTCTAAGGAGATGTCCCGTAGATAGTCATCGTGATACTTAGAACCCATTGCCACTAGTCCCGTTTCCAGATCAACCGTGGAGCCATCCATTAGCTCTACGCCTGTCATTTCATGGTTATGACCTAGAAATTGCTTAATGGGCGTTTCTACCAGCGGATAGCCGTGGTCTTTAAGCTTTTGGCGCATTTCTTCACCTACGCTGACCTGTCCATTGGTGAATACAGTGACGTAGGGCGTAAACCAATTCAGCACAAAGGCTGTATTAATCGCGCCTTCTGAACCGACAAATAGGCCACACTTTTTGTCTGCCATTTCATAGCCATCGCAGATCAGGCAAACATGCAGGTTATAGCCTGCGTATTCAAATACGTTCTGCATGTCTTCAAGCTGAGGCAGGGTATCAATGATGCCGCTGGCAGCAATCAGATATTTGCTGCGAAACACCGGGTAGCTGCTATCTTGCTTGCCCAGCTTAACTTTGACCGCAAAGGTTTCTCCCTCGTCGGTGACATCTTCGACATAGCCCCGTAAATGATCGGCACCCACAGCCAGCGCATGCTCCTGTCCCTGCTGCAAGACGCTACGACCCGGCGTATGGGGCTGTAAGCCCACGTAATTGGTGACATCCTGCATCCAGAACGATCGCCCCTTGCCTTTCTCAATCACCAGACAAGACAGCCGATAACGCTGTAAGTAGATGGCTGCTGACAATCCGCCTACGCCACCACCCACAATGATCACATCGTAAATATGGTCAAGCCGCTGCTCCAGATTCTTTTTAGAAAGCTTCATAGGGAAAAGTTGCAGAATGTCCGAATGTCATACTTTTATTATGCGACGCTTCTCTGGGAGGCTGATTGGATAACCCTTAACGAATGCTGAATTTTCTGAGTGGTGGCTTAGAGAAATTTTGAAAAGTATATATCTTTGATTTTATTAAATTTTCGATCCTGACGGCTCTGCGGTTCACCTGAGAAATGTCAAGGTTTCTAGCCATTTGCCAGTGCTGATTTACGCGCCCTTCCCCTATGTTTTTTTACTTCTCGAAACTGCTGCCTTTATTTATCTATCCTTTGGGTCTAGCGTGCCTGTTGCTGGTGATGGCACTTATCCTTCTATGGAAACGCCCAAGGCTTTCGGCCTTAAGCATTGTGCTGGCGTTAGGGCTGCTGCTCGTGGGTGGCAATAGCTGGGTTGCTAACCAGCTAACCCGATCGCTAGAGTGGCAACATATTCCGGTAGCAGAGTTGCCCCGATCAGATGCGATCGTTGTTTTGGGGGGTGCCACCCGGCCTCAAATTTATCCTCGTCCTGCGGTCGATGTCATGGAGGAGGGCGATCGCGTGATTTATGGTGCACAGCTTTACCGTCAGGGCAAAGCGCCGATTGTGGTGTTGAGCGGTGGCCGCACGCTCGATTTAGAGGGCGTTAGCGCTTCGGAAGCAGCAGACATGGCGGCTCTCATAGAACTGATGGGAGTGCCTAAATCGGCAATTTTACAGGATGCCACCTCGCTAAACACCTATGAAAATGCCGTCAATGTCAAGAAGATTTTGCAGGAACAAAACCTCAAAAGGGTGCTGCTGGTCACTTCGGCGTTGCATATGCCGCGATCGCTAAAAATCTTTCGGAAGCAAGGCATTGACGCGATCGCGGCTCCCACGGACTTTCTGGTTTCTAGAGAAGAGTTAAATGCTTCTGACGATACGCTAGGCATTAAGCTGCTGAACGCCTTACCCGACGCTAGGAACCTCAATCAGATGACGCGATCGCTCAAAGAATATGTGGGTTTGTTTATTTACCGTCTGCGCGGCTGGCTGTAATTCGTTAGGCTAGGGAGAGCCATTGCCAATACTCTGTAGCAGCGCTGAGGATGCCTTCATGTCGAACGGTTTTGCCTACCTGATTCCACTGCCGCCTGCCGCGATCGATCCTCGGTTTGAAACCTATCAGAACACCCATGCTTTTTATGAAGAAGTGCGGATGCGGCAAGCCCACGCCGATCACTGCCGCTGGTATGCAAAAATTGCGGCTCAACATCAGCAGGAGTTGGCGCAGATGCAGGGAGAACTCAATCCTCTGCAATGGTTTTATGCAGCCAATTCTCGGTAGGCACGACAGCATTCTCGCAGAATAGAACTGCAAGAAATTGGGTTCAAGAGTCGTCCTGTTGAACCCAATTTCTTGTTAACCCAGTATTTGCAGATTGTTTGTTGTGAGATGCGCTTTAGAGCTGCGTCTCAGCCTCTTTGAGCTAAATAACTTCTAACTCTGGTTCCCGTAGATGCGCCTTAAATTTGTTTTCAAACTTGACCAGTATGGGGAAATTGGCACTAATCGGTTTGCCTCGATACTCATTGGCAAACGCAGAAATTTCACCCTCTAACCCTTGAATGTCAAAAGCTTGATTACGGTGGCTAGGGTGATGGTAAACCACAACAGACTCTTTAACACGAACGCGATCGCCAACTTTCATAAACGCTTCAGATTTTATCCTAATTAGGCAGAGCCAGCGCTCAAGCCAATATTGACTTTAATTGAATTCCCTTGCTTATCTTACAGCCTAAGAAAACCGCAATAGACAGTGAGGCTGTGTTTCCAATCTGCTGATTTTTTACGGCTTTATCGCTGTCGGCCTAGAACCTAGGAGATTCTTGGGAGTGCAGCGCCCGCAAAAATCTTCTAGACCGGAGCTATTGAGGAGCAGGACTGGAAGAGGAAGGCAAGGAGGGTGAAGCCGATCGCTCCATCTGTTGCCAAATTGCCATGCCTAAAATGCCTGCAATAACGGCCAACACCAGCAGCCCCAGGAGCCTTACTCCCAAGGTCAGAGGCTTCCAAGTCGAGGACGATACCGAGGCAGTGGCGGGTTTAGGCGGTTCTTCATCGTAGAGCAGCGCCCGCGATGAGTCTGCCAGCTCAGTATCGAGGGCAGGTAGGGCGATCGCCTGGGGTTCTGCCACGGGGTCTGGTAGGGCTGGCGGGGAAACAGGCTGCGGTGGCTGGCTCACCAAACAGCGCATCAGCACCACAGAAGTATTGTCATGCCCGTTTTTTTGGTTGGCAATGCTGATCCATTCCTGAACGGCTTCTCGCAGCGATATCTTGCTCTCTAGCACAGCTTGAGCGATCGGCTGCCAGCATTGCTCAACGCGATCGTAGTCGCTCAGCCCATCTGAACACAGCAGCAGCAAGCCATCTTCTTCCAGCACAAATCGCTGCACATTTACCTCTACCAGATCCGCCTTGCGCGTTCCAAGGGCTTGCGTCAAGGCTCCGCTATCAGGACGACGCAGCGACTCTTGATAGGGACTGCGCCCCATCAGGACTTCTCGCGTTGCCACGTCATCATCTAGGGTGAGCTGATGCACATAGTTTGAGGTCAGCCAGTAGGCTCGGCTGTCGCCCACATGTACTAGGTACAGCTCATGACTCTTGCCTGTTTGCGTTGGCTCTGGCCCTAAAGGAATTTTTTGGGGAAACTGGAGTGCCATCACGAGCGTAGTGCCCATGCGCTGACGCAGTTCGCGCTTCTGAGTGTCGTTTTGGTTAGCAATCAGATTATTGACCACTCGAACCGTTTCAGTGAGCTGTTGTTTGACCACTGCCGGAGTCAAAGGCTCAGCGAGTCCTGGTAGCTCTGCCAGCAAAACGCGAATTTGTAGCTGGAGCGATCGCAACGCTAGCTGACTGGCCACTTCACCGCCTTCATGCCCCCCAATGCCATCGCAAATGATGCCCACGTAAGGAGCTAGAGTTTCGTCGGCGGGTGAGGCGATCGGGAAGCAAGCATCTTCATTGTGGTTGCGTTGAGGGCCTGTAGTGGTGGCTCCAGCAATGTCGAGATAGAGCGGCATCTGGGCTGTCTGCTCTAGCAGCAATGTGTCTAACCGAGTGGCGATCGCTTCAAAGTCTTTTTCTTCAGCCGTTTGCATCTGCTGGCAAATTTCTTGTAGCAAGTTCTGCGCCGCTGATTCTGGTGCTGTTGATTCTGGTAATGCTGAGTCGGGTACCGCTGTCACCCAAGTTTGCCAGAGTGCCCCTAAACCTTTGAGGGAGGGCGTAATCGGTTCGGGAGACTCTGTAGAGGAGTCTGGCTGGGATAATTCAGGTCGATCGCTCAATAGCTCGCGCAGGCGCACGCGCCAGCCTTCTACATGAAGATTGTCGGGCACTAGCAGACTGGTGGCTACGCCTTGCTGTCTTAGCGGTCGCCATAGCTGTAAGATTTGCCACAGCCAGTAGATCTGCCGTACCGAAGATACCGTCTTCCAAGCTGTTACAAGATGGGGCAACAATTGCCCAGTTGCATCGAGGGGGGCGTTGTCTAATAAGGCGATCGCAGGAGTCTCTTCCGTTTCAGCGCAAAAGCCGTACAATCCCGGCAAGTGTAACCGATGGGAATACAGATAGAGATAGGCCAATGCCGTTTCTGGCATTAGATTCGGTACATCTGCGGCTCTGACGGGCTGGGTATCCAACCAAATTTGAGGACGAATTACCCAGTAGCGATCGGCAACCTTTGTATCGACTGGAATATTCGCAGGATTTACCACCCCACAATTTGCCCCACTGCTAGCCCAAAGGTAACGATGCACTAGGGGTGTTTGACAGCGATCGCATACTGCTTGGTCTGGAGCATTGTCTGGGTGCAAGCAGTCTGAATTGACACATTGAATTCGCAATGAAGGATAACTCATGAAGGAGAGGGGGGCAAGATTCCCTAACTATATATTCGATCTGAAAATCAGCAGATTATTAAGTGTTGCCGAACGGCTTCGTCGGTTGTTGACCCTCTTTTGCCGACAAACGGCAAATAGAAATCACAAATATTAAGACATAATCGGCTTTAGCATAAACCGCTCCAGAAAACAGTTGAGACTTTCCTGACACAAAGGGGGGATCAGATTTTTTCCTAACCCTGAATACGGGGAGATGGCAGCCTGCGGCGTGTAGCCTCCCAATGTTAGACCTCTTGCAGATTAGAGTTTTAGATGATGGTTATTGGGGATGGTGCCTCTATCAACCTTCATTGGCAAAAGGTTGGTTAAAATTTGTCTTTTGCCAACGCTGAGATGCCCATCATATCCAGTTGAATCAGTTCCAGTTGAATCAGTTGAAAGCTTGGCTCTGTCGAATTGTATAGTCTCGTGGGTTTTTCGAGCCGCAGGGGCTTTCAAGACGCCTGTATTTCAAAGCACAAGGATTTTATGCGCCTAAGCAGTATCCTGGTTTGTTGGGGGCATTAGCGCTCCTTATCCAAGCTAAGAAGCGTTTGGCGGTAAGGCTTGAAGCATATTTTCCAGCAGTAGGCTGCCTTTTCCCTCTTTCTATTGGCTTTGCTTTTTTTGCTTCGCTGCATATCTAGATATCTGAATTCATGGCTAGGTCGCTTCCTTTCAAAAATTCGCAGCCCCATCGATGGCAAACCGTTTGGCGAGTCATCCGCCCTATGCTGCTGCTGTCGGTGGGTGTTCATGCTTTGGCGCTGCTGCTCCCCTTACCCCAAACCAGCCATTCTGAGGCAACGGCAGCAGATCAGGCCATTACCATTACCCAACTGCCCCCGATTGAGCGATCGCTCAAGCAGCCAGCTATGGCTCAGGGGAGTTCGGCTCAGCCTCCCGTGAAAGCCGTGTCTGTGCGTCCTGTCGGAACTGCTGTCAGAACAGGAGCCGCTGCTTCTCCTCCACCCGCGCCAGTCGTTCGTGCCGCGCCAGTTGCTCGCCCTGCCCCCAGCCCTGCCAGCCCAGCTCCAGCCGCCGTACCGCAAGGGGTTGCCGCTTCCCCTCCTGCTGTCGTCGATGCCTTTCCTCAAGACTTTCCTCAATACCCAGAGGCGCAACCTGGCTCTTTTGGATTGCCCACGGCCTACGAGCCATTTAGCCGCAAAACCTCAAAGGCGATCGCTGAAGTTGATGAATGGTTTCAACAACAGTTGAGCCGCCAAAACTACACCATTGAGCCTGTAGAGCAATCTTCTCAACGCTTGGTCTATCGGGTTGCCAAGGGGGGAGTCACTGAGTTTCTGACCCTGATTCCAAACGCAGCAGGCGGAACCAATATTCTGGTGATTCCAGACCCACTGCTGCAAAGCAACGATCAGGCTTTGCTTCCCAATGGCGACTCAAAGTTTGTGGCTGACTTGGCTGAAATCTTGCCCACTGCAACCAGTAGCGGTTGGCAAGCGGTTAGCAATCCCGCAGCACTAGTGGCTGAGCCTACAGCGTTTTTTGACAGTGCGCCAGATAGTACGACAGACGGTACGACAGAAGTTTCTCCTACGCTCAAGGCGATCGCCCAGAGTGCCGTCTATGCCGAGAAGCAAGGCGTAGATGCCGTGTTTGATGATCTCAGACCCAAGTTTCAGGCTGCCGAGATTGACCTAATTCGAGTAGGAGACTATGGCGGCGGCGGACTGTATCAAGCCATCCGCAGCGGCACGAGTCGGTTCTTTAGCCTCATTCCTGCTCAAGAGGGTCAATCAACCCTGTTAGTTCTGTGGCGTCAGTCTCCGATCTAGGCTTTGATCTAGGCTTTCTCGATCGCCAGAAAAACGCGATCGCCTCCCATATCTCTTAAAATTCTGAGTAGTCCTAGCACGTTTTCATACTTCAGCCCTTTATCGGCTTTCAAAGTCACAACGCCTTTGGGATTTTCAGATAGAAATTTTTGCACCCGCTGAACCACCTCTGGCTCGGTCATGGGCTGATTGTCCATTACCGTCTTGCCCTCCTTGTCCAGGCCGATGGTCAGCTTCGCATTTTCTGATGCGGTCTTTTTGCCACTTTCAGTTTCACCCGTCGGCAGATTGAGGTTAAATAACTGCTCTCCTGTCAATGACATCGAAACAATGATGAAAAAAGTCAAAACCGTCATCAACACATCCAGCATCGGGATCAGGTTGATTTCTGGCATTTGCGAGTGAGAGCGGTTGTTTCGGGTACGCATGGGTCAGGGGCAATTAGAGGCATGGATTGTCACCCCAAAATCACAATGTGAAATCTACGGGTAATCTGTTAAAACTATACTCTAGCGCTTTGATAACGCGAGGTGTGGGTGGCGACAAGGCTCTTGCCCTACAGATGCCCTACAGAGATGAGCCTGCAACCCAGAATACATTTGACGACCGTAATTTAGCGTTAGAGTACAGGCGTTGAAGCACAGCCGATCGCCTTAAGCTAAAGGATAACGACCCAGACATGCGACCTGCTCGCGGCATACTCATCGGCGCTGTCTTTTCTGCTCTCACATTGGGGGGCGGAGTCATTGGTTACGCTCTGCTGGGCTGCACGTTTTTTGATGCGGTCTACATGGTGATCATCACCATTTTTGGAATTGGTTTTGGTGAATTTTGCCCTATCTCTTGGGGAAGTCGCCTCTTCACCATTTTTGTCATTGTGGCAGGGGTAATCTCAGCCGCTTTTATCGTAGGAGGATTTGTGCAAATGGTGACTGAAGGAGAAATCCATCGTGTTTTAGACACCCACCGCAAGATACAAGATCTCGCCAGACTAGAGAACCATGCGATCGTCTGTGGATATGGCCGCATTGGGCAGGTCTTAGCCCGCAAGCTGGTCGATGCTTGCCATCCGTTTGTGATAGTAGATAACAATAGCGATCGCATTGCTAGCGCCGAAGCCATGGGCTACCGAGTCTGCCAGGGCAATGCCAGCGATGAGCTAGTGCTGCAATCTGCCGGAATCGAGCGGGCAAAGGTATTGGCAACCGTACTGCCTGATGACGCGATTAACGTCTTTATTACCCTAACAGCGAGGGAATTAAACCCCAATTTGATGATTGTGGCGCGGGGCGAAATGCCCAGTACCGAAAAAAAGCTGCGGCTGGCGGGGGCCAATCATGTCATATCTCCGGCCAGCATTAGCGGACTTCGGATGGCGAACTTAATTACCCACCCCAACACCATCGAATTTCTAGATCAAAGCGAGGAACGGACTCGCTTAAACGAGCTGTTAGCCCAAATTGATATCCAGGTGGATGAGTTAACTGTGCCGCCAAATTCCCCCTTGGTGGGTCGCACGATCGCAGATTTAGAGGTGCGGGGCAAAGGGACTTTCATCGTCGTCGCCCTTCGCCGTCACGAGGGCACCTTACTGACCCACCCCAAACATGATGAGGTCTTGCAGAACGGAGATACCGTCATTGTTTTAGGCCATCATGGCGACATTCCACAATTCGCCCGGATGTATGAAATTAAGCAGCAGTTGCGCTATCGGGGCGGACGGGCTTAAGGATGTAGGCTACCATCCGGCATCGTCGTGCCCTGAAGGTTTGCTTGAGTCAGATTGGCAGCAAATAGATCGGCTTTATAGAGATCAGCACCTGCCAGGTTTGATTTGCTGAGGTTGGCACTGCGTAAGTTTACGTCTTGCAGATCGGCTTGACGCAAATCGGCGCGGCTGAGGTCAGCGCCATGCAGATTTGCGCCAGAACAGTGAGCGCCCGACAAGTTGGCTCTGCTCAGGTTAGCCCAGCTTAAATTCGATCGCTCAAAATTTGCTTCTACAAGCACGGCTCCTACCAAAAAAGCCCGCACCAGATGCGCCTCTCGAAACAGGGTGCGATAGAGGCTGGCTTTAGGAAAATGGGCGGCCACCAGCCCAGCTTGAGAAAAATTAGCGCAGCTCAGGTTAGCTCCCGTAAAAATGGCTCCATCCAGCCAAGACTCTGTAAAGTCAGCTTTCATCAGGTTGGCATCGCTAAAGTCGGCAAGACGCAAATTGGCCTGACGAAAGTCAGCGGCCATCAGGTCAGCGAGGCTGAGATTGGCGCTGTAGAGGTTAGCGGCTCGCAGGTCTGCTCCGCGCAGGTTTGCGCCCTGAAGTTCAGCGAGGCTGAAGTTGGCTCCAATCAGATGAGCATCCGTGAGATCGGCTCCTGTGAGATCGGCTCCTATCAGATTGGCCTCATACAAATTCGCACGGCTGAGATTGGCATCCTTGAGGTTGGCTCGCGCTAGGTTAGTTTCTACCAAGCAGGCTCGCTTGAGATTGGCTTTGCTCAGGTCTACCCGGCTCAAATCCATTTCTCGCAGATCGGCCGCACTCAAGTCTGGCTCAGCCTGGGGATGGCGCGATCGCCAATCTACCCAGCCGATGGCTCCCCACTTCAGTAATGCCAATAATTCGCCACTCGCCATTTTTGTCCTCAAATCCTCCGGCCTGACTCTCGCTGCTCCGGCGTGTTTTATTCGTTTCGTCTTGCAGATGGACTTTCTCGTCCGGCAATATTCTCGATCGCACCCAAGGCGGCCTGAGAGCCAGCCATAATGTCTCTTTCTTCCCCGCCCAAGTAAAGCCGTCCAAAACTGCCTACTGCCGAAACATGCAAAATATTGATCAAAGCCGCTTTTTCAGCTTCATTGGCTGCCAGTGCTGCATAGGCGGCAGGCTCAACCTCCAACACATACAGCGTTTGCCCAGACAAGATCATATTGCCTCTACGGGTGCGATTAATCAGCTGGGTATGATGGGCATCAATATTACGAATAATTTGGCTGGAGATGACGCGTGGCTTGAGGCAGTCTCGCTCGTTCGCTCCGATGGCATCTAAAATAGCCCGTCCTGCTGCCTTGGTGTCACTCTGCTTGCTGGAGTGAACCTCTAGCAGCCCATACAACCGCTCAATCACCAATACACCTGGGCGAACCGATGCCGACTTTAGGGCGATGTCAAGCAGTCGATTAATCTCGATGCCCGGAGAAATTTCTACCCAGAGTGAAGAATCTCCCGGTAAAGGAAGAAACCCCAGTGCTTGAGTTCCCAAGTAAGCAGCGTGCTGACGCTGCAAGCTGTCCAAATAAACGTAGCTGCGAAGGTCAATGCCCAAGGTGAAGATGTGCGTAAGGTAAGCGGCTCAGTCTCTTATTATCCCTGAGTTTGTTAACAAGCGTTAAGAGGTTTTGAGCAATATGGCTTGAATCTGTGAAATCAACATCACGCGGATGCTCTTTTTCATCTATTGGCACTGTAAAATGCCCGCATTGCATTGAATTCTGCCTTGGGGTTGAGTTTGTCTGCATAGCACAAGGCTAAAACGGGTGTCCAGGATCACAGAATTACAGCCGAAAGTGAGGAATTCTTATGTGAAGCAGTGATCAGATATCAGTAATTAGAGATCAGATATCAGAGAAAAGTTACAACAGAACGTCACTTACTTAGCCCCAGGGTTCCTGCCTGTATGACTCATTCTAACCTGAGCATTCTGCCCGCCTCCGATCGCCCCTCTGTTCGTCGCCTTACCACCGCATTCCAAGCTGAGCCTGCCCTCTCGACCGCTGAAACCGAACAACCTTTAGACACAGACCGTGTTTTGGAGTTTGACTGGCACAAACTCACAGCCTTGGGTCTTTCAACAGAAGATGCCCAAAAGGTCGCCCAGACCCTGGTGATTAAAAAGGTCATGTTCCTCTATTGGCGACGGTTACTCAGGTCTGGAGCACCCCTAGATGATGCCCGCCGCATTGCCAGAGCGATCGCCAAGTACGATACGGCCAAAATCTTGCCCACTGCCCAACAGCAGCAGCTCATTGTTCACTATTGCCCTTTTGTCTGTCGAGCAGGGCTTTGGCGAGCAGAGCTGCTACTCAATGCCTCTCGATAAATCAAGCTATGAATTTTTGGGGTCGCTCAAAAAATTCGTAGCGACAGTCTGCAACACCCAAAACCTCACCTTTGAGTGACCTGAGACGATCGCCCATACGGTACTGTATTAGTGGACTCCCCTTAAAACCCTGTCCACTTGTCTGAATCGCTTGGTCTGAAATCTGCTGGTTTGAAGTCTGAAGTGTCTCTCTCCCCATGTTGCAGTCCCTTGCCAAATTGCCGCGTCTCTTCACGATTGGGCTAACCTTCCCGCTCATTTTCTTAAATGGTTGGCTGCTTTCGCTGCTGGCGCAAGAGCTACAGCCCCTGCTAACAATCTTAATCACAGCAACCCTGCTGGCCTTCCTGCTGGATTATCCCATTCGCTTTCTCAAAGACCGGGGGGTTAACCGAGGGATTGCAGTTGGGATTGTTCTGCTGCTGTTTTTGTTTATTTTGGGGGTTTTGGCGGTCTTCTTGGTGCCGTTGATCCTGCGGCAGGCCAATGAGCTGCTCATCCGTCTGCCTGATTGGATCAAGTCAGGCCAGCAACAGCTAAAAACCATAGAAGATTGGGCGATCGCACAACAGCTACCTATCGATATCAGCACTACCTTCAATCAAACGATCGCTCGGTTCACAACAGGATTGCGATCGTTTACCAGTCAGGCGTTTAGCATTGTGTTTGGGGCGATCGGCAGTGTCGTCAATGTGTTTTTGACGCTGGTATTTACTATCTTTTTGGTGCTGCGGGGCGAGAGCCTATGGAGCGGCATTCTAGGATGGTTGCCTCAAGGTTGGAATAACCAAATTCGTCAAGCGCTGCCGCTCAATTTTGAGCGCTATATTGCAGGCCAAGCGACGATGGCAGCGATTGTTAGCCTGGTACAAACGACGGCTCTGCTGATTTTGAGAATTCCCTTAGCCCAGCTCTTTGGCGTGGGAATTGGTGTAGCTAGCCTCGTTCCTTTTGGCGGTACCACCACGATTTTGATCGTGAGCTTGCTGTTGGCGCTGCAAAATTTTTGGCTGGGGGTCAAGGTGTTGGTGGTCGCCGTAATCATCAACCAAATTATCGAAAATATCTTGGCTCCCCGAATTTTGGGAGAAATCACAGGATTGAATCCGGTTTGGATGCTGGTTTCACTCGACTTGGGTATTAAGTTAGGCGGTTTTTTGGGGCTGGTGGTAGCTGTGCCGATCGCCAGTTTTATCAAAGGTTCATTTGATGCCATCCGCACCAGCCGACCCGACTTGCAGCTAGAGCTGGTTTCAACTATCACCGCAGCAGAAACGAAGGCTTCAGAGCCGCCTGTGAATGCCTCACCCGTTGCCACTGAGGGCGAGTAGCGGCTAGGTTGGGTACGTTATTCCCTTAACCCCCTGCCTAGGATGATTTCTAAGTTTGTCGATCGCTTCAAAGATTTGTTCAGCAGCGATGAGTTTGCTATTGGCACCATCCCTTTAGGAGAATTTGTTAAAGGCATTAATTTGGGCGGAGAAGCCGTTACCCTCGAAGGGCAACGGTGGGAGTCTTATGAATCTGCCCTTGCTCATGGCTTGACCGTCCCAGAAGCAAATGTCGCCGCTACTCAGGTAAAACTCAATCCTACGGGCAACCGTGACTTGCGCAAGATGCTGAATACGGTGGTCTACCGATCGCAGCGACTAGAAATTAGCCAGACCTTACCCAATGGCCGCTATGACCTCTACCTGTGGATTATGGAAAATTACCAGACAGACTGGCATTCTTTGGAGGTGCTTGTAGCAGGGCAAACGATCGCCACAGGGGTTGGCAAATTGGCTTTAGGAAACTGGCAGCGCTATGGCGGCTATCCTGTGACGGTTAATCAGGGTTTGCTGGAGATAGCGCTGATCACCCATAGTCCTGACATTGATGCTCACCTTATGGGTATCAGTATTTTTAGACCCGTTGGTTAAGGCTCCTGAATCTCATCGACATTGCTTCATCCGGCTGTGCAATGCATTTGAGGTGACGCGCTTCGCACGCCCCCCCAAATGTCCCAAGGCAAGTGGTTAGCTCTAGTTAGGCTGAAGCCGCGCCATCGACTTCGGCCAAGATTTGCGCGATCGTGGTGCAAAGCTGATCATGGCAGATGCCGTGGCTAGCCACTAAACAGCCCCATTGACTGACATCACCCTGGTTGTAGCGCAGAGGTGAGCCATCAGCATGGCTAAAACATCCACCTGCTTCCGTCAAAATTAGCTCTGGCGCAGCCATATCCCAATCTTTGGGAGCAGACTTACCTGAGAGAGAAATATAGATCTCTGCCCGACGATCAACGATCGCCGCAATCTTGCCGCCCACGCTACCGACAAAAAGCTGGTTCTGGCAGGGCAGTTTTTCCAAGAGTTGGTTGAAGCGGGCATCCCGATGGGTACGGCTTGCCACCAGCGTCAGGTTAGCTATTTCGGACTGGGCAGATACCCGCACAGGCTGACTCTTGCCGTCGGGCGTTTCCAAAAATGTCCCGCCACCTAAGCTAGCGTAGTAAAGCTTCTCTAGCTCTGGGCAAGCCACAACCGTCAGCATGGGGCGGCCTCGATAGGTCAGCGCTAAATGAAAAGCATATTCCCCAGTTTTGTCGATAAAATCTCGGGTGCCATCTAGCGGGTCTAAGATCCAAACCCAGTCATAGGGCAGAGGCGCAGGCACTTCTTGAGCTTTGTAGGTTTCTTCGCTGAGATAGCCAAAATTCTCGGTGCCAAAAATAGATTCCAGTTTGCCCAAAACGTAAAGATTCACGGCCAGATCGGCGGCTGTGACCGGGCCTTCTTTTTTGTCTTGAATGTCAAGCGATCGCGCCATGCCCGCCGCATCCGGTTCGCCCCGGTAGTAAGACCGCAAAATTGCTGCTGCCCCCCATCCTATTGAGCGAATAGCAGACAAAATTTCTTCTACCGACTGACCCGTCATCGTTTCGAGTTCTTTCACGATCGCCTCTCTGATGCTTTTCTGCCTATTATCTCTGAAAGGGTTGAGGCCATAACGTTAAGACAGGCCAAATCTCAGAAAAACAGCTTGCCTGATTCCATCCATCGGCGAGTGCCAAAAAATTGGCAGCTATAGGAGGCGACCTGAACTGCCTGTGCCAAAGCATCGGTAAAACCGCTCTGTGTGGGGGTATGGTGCAGCAAAAAGTGACAAAAAGCGCCATGAAAAATATCTCCCGCCCCTAATGTGTCTACGGCTGCAACAGTCGTCACCGAAATCTCTCCAAATTGTCCCCGGCTGAGAAATTGAATGGGTTGATCTCCGCCCGTAATCGCCACATGGGGAACCGCTAAGGCTTCTAGGTAAGCCAGTACCTCAGCCGCAGTTTGGCATTGAGGCGGATAAAAGTTAGCTGAGCAGATGGCATGACTAACGTAGGGCAAGACTTCCTCAAATCCTGGCTTCCAACTGCCACAGTCTGCCACCACTGGAATAGCAAGGGCATGAGCCTGCTGCGCGATCGCTTTGCTTAGAGCCATTTGGTGCCCGTCAATTAAGACAATTTCTAGGCTGTCTAAATTGATTGATGCTTGGGGGTTGGGAGAGTGGGTGATGGGAGAGTGGTTGGCGGGTAAGAATGAAGCATGAGGCGCGGTCAGAGAGACAACGGCTCGATCGCCTGTGGCCTGAGTGACGAGAATGGAAGCCGTAGGTACAGGGTCACGCCGTTGGGGATCGAGATCGACAAGTTCTACCTGCCACTGCTGCAAGTCTGCTCGAATAATCTGGCTGAGGGCATGGGTTCCTACACTACCCATGAGCGTGGCCGAGTTGCCCAAGTAGCTAAAGGTAACGGCTGCATTGGTAGCTGGGCCTCCAGCTGAGGTTGTGAAGTCGATCGCCACTATTTTTTGATTGCGATCGGGCAATTGCTCAACCAGATAGATCATATCCAGTGCCACCATGCCCACGAACAATCCGCGCCTGCTCATAGACTGCTAACTTTGACGGCTAACTTTTGCAATTGCAGGCATTATATCTGGACGAAGGAGGCTAGCAAGCGCCATCTCGCCACAGAACAACCTGAATCGTTTTCAAAATTAGTTTCAAGTCGTAGGCGATCGACCAACGGCGCAGATAGCGCAAATCCAAGGTGACAATTTTCTCAAACTTCAGCACCTTAGACCGACCGTTCACCTGCCATTCGCCCGTAATCCCAGGCTTCACCTCTAGCCGCTTCCAGTGGCGAGCGTTATAGCGTTGTACTTCTCCTAGAGTCGGCGGACGTGTGCCTACAAGACTCATTTCGCCCAGCAACACATTCCAAAATTGGGGCAACTCATCTAGGCTCGTTCGCCGCAAAAAACGGCCTATAGATGTAACA
This sequence comes from Oscillatoriophycideae cyanobacterium NC_groundwater_1537_Pr4_S-0.65um_50_18, assembly GCA_016208305.1. Lineage (GTDB taxonomy): Bacteria > Cyanobacteriota > Cyanobacteriia > Elainellales > Elainellaceae > Drouetiella. The sequence continues at coordinate 222,613 of JACQYI010000022.1, forward strand.
CGCGGATCACGTTCGTTTTTAAAGATGCCGCCATCGGCTTGATTGGGAATCAGATGCTGGATCTGCTCAGCATTGACGACCATAGAGCGAAATTTCCAAATGCGAAAGACGCGCCCTCGAAAGCCGCAGCGCACCTGACTGTAAAGAATAGGGCCTGGATCATTGAAATATATGGCAGAAGCGATCGGAATAAACAGAATTGCAGTGAGTGTCAAACCTACGATCGCCCCCACGATATCTAGGCAGCGCTTGAGTTTACTGTTGACCGAGGGATGAACACCAGAAGACTGAATTCTAGAGAGATAGCTAGAGTCCGTATGAGATGGAGTAATAAAGGAGACGTTGCCAAGAAAGAAACCAAAGTCAGAAGGTGCCTTGTGCAAGATACTCATGGTGGCGATGCGGTAGTGCCAATATAAAGTTGAGTGATAAAAATAAATCTTTGGCTAGCCAGTGCTGAATGAAGCTTTCATTAAGCAGTATGGACATTTCTTTGCGTAAATCAGACCGTGAATTCTCCGCTTTATAAAGAATTTATGAGGAGGCCATCAGCTGATTTTATTTTCAGTAATTTCCCTGCCTATGAGATATATTTTATACCTCAACCTCGGAACTGGTAGATGATGCAACTGTGTTCAAGGCAACTAGAGCCAGGAGAGGCATAGAGGAGAACTCTGTATGCCAATGCCATCTCTTCGGTGAGTCATCTCCCAAGGGGTACATCTTGTCGTTAGGGGAGCAGATATTTTTAGTGATGGGAGGGCGGGATAATGGGAGGGCGGGATGATGGGAAAGCGAACAACGGCGATCGCATCATCCCACCCTCCCGCTCTCGTAGCATTTAGAGGCTCCCCCAACTGCTAGATGCGCCCTCTTCCAAGGGACTTCAATGAGGTGTGTGGAGGTTTGATCCTCCGCTTGCCGCAGGAGAATCTCCCAATTTGAGCTTCCAAGAAGACGGTTAGATTAAGATGCTTAGATATGGACATACAGGCTGGTACGCTCTATATCGTTGGCACCCCCATTGGCAACTTAGAAGACATGACATTCCGGGCGATCGCAGTCTTACAGCAAGTAGATGCCATCGCCGCAGAGGATACACGCCATACTGGCAGACTGCTGCACCACTTTCAAATTTCTACACCGCAGATCAGCTATCACGACCATAATCGCCGCACGCGTCACCCTGAGCTAGTGCAGCGACTTCAGGAGGGACAAGCCCTGGCTCTCGTGACCGATGCCGGAATGCCCGGTATTTCCGATCCGGGTTATGAGCTAGTCAAAGCCTGTGTCGAGGCAGAAATTCCAGTGGTGCCGATTCCGGGAGTAAGTGCCGTTACGACGGCGCTCAGCGCTGGAGGCTTACCGAGCGATCGCTTTGTATTTGAGGGTTTCTTGCCCGTCAAAGGTCAAGACCGCCGCGATCGTCTAGAAACTGTGCGTTCTGAATCGCGTACCCTCGTGTTTTATGAATCTCCTCATCGTCTGCGCCAAACCCTGCAAGATTTTGCCGATACGCTGGGTGCAGATCGACTCATCACGATCGCTAGAGAACTCACGAAGCTGCATGAGCAGTTTTGGCGCGGCAGCTTAGCACAAGCGATCGGCTATTACCAGACCCGCGAACCTCAAGGGGAATACACGCTCATTGTGGCAGGCTATGAATCTACACAGCCCATACTCTCAGAGTCGGCGTTGCTTGCAGAACTACAAAACTTAATTCGACAAGGCATCTCGCGATCGCAAGCTAGCCGTCAACTGGCTCAACAAACGGCTCTACCGCGCCGCCAAATCTATCAGCTTGCCCTCAGCATTCCTGACGATGCCGAGTTGTGAATCTCAGTTTTGAGGGTATGGGATAGAGATGCTAAAGAATGGGTCAGAGGGTCAAGCTAGGCTGAAATACCGCAGGCGAAAACATTTCAGTCAGCGCTTGTAAATGCGGTAAAAACACCTGCATGTCTTTGGGGCTGAGATGGTCATACATTTCCCAACGCAATACCTTCAGCATGTCTTGCACGAGTTGCCAACTCACGTTGAGTTGAGGATAGAGCATGACACAGAGGGGAAACAATTCTCGCTGTACCGATCGCAAATGACCCTCTAGGGTGCATAGGCAAAGATACACTTGAAACATCTCGACATCCCGGATGCTAGAAGTTCTCACAGTCGGAGAAATCAGCCGACCGCTGTAGGTTTCATAGCCAGCATGAACTCGGCTAACATGATTACACACAGAACGGGCGATCGTCGTACTCACAGCTAAGAGGTGCTGTACGGCAATGAGCGCCGGGGAATCCATCTCATGGTTGGCAGCAGCATCACAGGCATCCCGTAACGGCATGTACATGTGGTCATCCATGACTTTAAAGTAGGGGTGTACTAGCGATCGCTCCAGCGGCGATAGTTTTTCTAGCAGCTTTTGCCCTGTATAGTGCAGATGCATACTCATAAAGCCGATGACGCGCGGATCGCCTGCCGTGTGGCGCTGTCGGATTTTGCCAAATCGGCTGCCTATAATAACTGACAGCCGCTGGGGCGGTTTGCCTTCAGCATAAGCCTGAAACATCAGCTTGAACAAGCTATGGGTATCGGCTGCAATTTGCCAGGGATCTATGGCCTCTAGCGGAATCCCATGCTTGGGAATTTCATCTGAGAGCAGATCATCTGTCAAAGCCCAAGCCGCGGCACTTGAGCGGTTTAGGTGCTTTAATGCCTGAGCCGCAGTTCTTGACCGTCCAGCTTCAGACACTAATTCATCAGGATTCTCTACCTGATATTTAGGTTGAGAGCAGCCATAGGCATTAACCACCCGTACATATCTAGAAGCCCAGATAGCAGCCAACGAGCTGATGCTAGACTTGGAATGCGCTTCAGCATGAGTCGGGCTAGACGTTGTAGATAGGGAGGTGTGAGCATTGGCAGATGCACTCGCGTATGACATGCTTTGGTTGGTTGGTTTTTATGGGCGAGGTTTTATCTTGTGACTTTGCTTAAAAAGTGGATAAACTCGCAAGTTTGCCCTTGGAATTGAGAATCAAATTGAGTAGACCCGTCTGTTATCCTAAATGGTTTACTCCTTAATTAATAGTTCAGTGCGATACCGCTTACCTTAAACAGAGAAAATCTTTTCAGGGATATTCTAGAAAAACCGTGACTTTTCCAAGAGCATTTTTTAGGTCTGCGCTTTGGCGGGTTTTTTTCAGCAGTTTGTATAGCGGAACTTCTTGAAGCGAAAGGAAATCTGTAAGATGGCGATCTTGAATCATTATCAACCTTACATCTGATGCACTCTTTCCTAAAGGTTGGCTCAACTTTTCTATCCACCGTACTGCTGCTAACGGGCTGCAACAGTGCGCCAAGCTCACCCTCTGCTGAGTCACCCCTATCTAGCCCATCTGCAACCCTACCTTCAGTCTCTCCCTCTGTAGAAGCTACCCCATCACCACAGCCGACCCAGGATGAGACACCCCTAATCTCTGCACAGGGTATTGGCGCTGCTCAGCTAGGTATCACGCTAGCAGAGCTAAAGCAGACGCTGGGGCAAGATGCAGAATTTTTGGTCAAGGCTCCGTTTATTGTTGATTTTGACGCGATCGCCGTCCGCAAGGGAGGCGAGATCCAGTACTACATTCTCTATTTGGCGGGGCAGTCGTTTTCTGACCAAGACGTGATTCAAGGAGTATTGACCGACAATCCCAAATTTCTGACGGCAGAGGGTGTGGGCGCAGGTACAACGCTTGAGAGTGCGGTGCAGGCTTACGGTCAGGCAACGCTCTCCTACAATACTCAGAACGAGTCTAGAGAATATGCTCGATTCGATCGCCAACCTGCGGCCAACATTTCCTTTAATACAGGGAATGGTAATGCGACTCCTGCGGGAATATATGCATCACCCCTGAGTGAATATAATGAGACTCAAGAGTTTCAACCTGAGGCCACAATTCGGTCGGTTTTAGTCGTTTGCTTAACCGATGCCTGCGCTCCGGCATCGCCCAGCCCCTAGCCATTCATGCAGAAGGGGCGGGTTTTGCAAGGTATTGAGTCGAAAGGCACAAAGCTATCCGCAAAACCCGTCCGTACAGTTCGCATATTGCTCACATTTAGGTCAATCTCAGGTCAATCTCATGGCAAAGCTGATCATCATGGTGATTGTGGCATTTTGGGTCAGCGCGATCGCACTGCTCTCGGTGCAAAATGCTGCCCCGATCGCCCTCAGATTTTTAGGATTTCAGTCGGTGCAGTTGCCCTTAGGGCTAGTGATTGCCTTCAGCGTAGCCATCGGTATGGTGGGCATGGCGATTGTACTGCCCTTGCTGCGATCGGCAGTGGGTTTGTCGGCAAACCGCGAGGATTTTGAGTAAAGCGCTAGCTAGAGGCCACTAAAAAGCGCTAGCTAGAGGCCACTAAAGAGAATAGATTTGTCCATCGATGAGCAATCGGGTAATGCCCTTTGCTTGCAGATAAGGCCTTACCTTTTTCAAGATCTGCCCGTCTGGAACTTTGACAACACGCTGCATCCGCCGTAAAAACCGTTTGGCAATTCGGTGATTGTCAAATATAGGCAGCGTTTTCTCTTGAATTTCTTCGGTCGGAATTTGTCCTAGCTCAGCAAAATCCTTGAGCGGACGGGTAATTAGCTCAGAGGCGCGATCGACCACCACATAGCAGGTGCGTGGGATGGTTGCTTCTGAAAGAGGCAACACCTGGATTTTGCGATCGCTCCGGACTTGAATACCTGTCAGGTCGCCTTCATCGCTGAGATCGGTATCGTCATCGAGATCATCGTCATCGAGATCGAGATCATCGTCATCCAGATCATCATCTAGATCGTCCTCCAGGGGTTCTTCGTCTAGGAGATCTAATCCTTCAATCTGATTAGTCAGCAGAGTTGTAGACTTCACAGCCTCAGGCGATTTTAAGATCGTCTTACCGGGGCGAGGTTGGCCGACAATCTGGGGCTTTCTAGGCGCTTCTTCTGAAGGAGAAGACGGGGTTAGCAGGGGATCAAGCTCAAGTTGGGCAGTTGAAGCAAAAGATTCTTCTGAATCTTCTTTCTGCGATCGCTTATTTAGCCGTAGCTGAGGTGGCTTTGGTTTGGAGTCCGGCACCTGCAAAAGCACTGGCTCTTCCATTGCAAAAGCCTCTGCTTCTGGTAGGGCTTCGAGTTGCTCAGGCTCAATTTCTGGTTGCTGTGGTTCGATTGGCGATCGGGTCGCTCCCGATCGCTTTTGCTGCACCAAGGTGTCGTATTCTCGCTCAGGTAAGCTCTGTTTCAGAATACGGCTAATGGTGCTAACACTGACACTATATTGATTTGCCAACGTTGAAGTCGTTTCATCCGACTGACGATAGGCGCTGAGGATTTCCTGTTTATCGGATTCGGATAGTTTTCTGGGAGCCATGCCGACAACTTACCTCAATTAACCTATCTCAAAATCGCTTATCTACTGTAGCAAACGCCACAGCCGCTTTGTGCCTTTATTTGACGCAACTTACCCATAACATTCTGGGGAGTCTTCAAAAAATCACGGTTTTTTGAGAATTACTTCACCCCCAGTGCTGGCTACAATCCCTTGTTGACTAAATGCTTGAGACCGTTGCTAAAGGTTAAGAGCAGAGCGCATTGCCCTGCTCTCAACCTTTCAAGCCAAATTATGAAGAAAGGCCAAATTACCAAGCGCTACTAACCACGCCTACGTCCTGCTCGGCGACGTGTGGATAAATCGTATTCCAGGGCGGCACCGATCGAAATTAGGCAGCCGCTGAATATCCAGAAGACCTCTGGCAAAGCTCCTGTTTGATAGTTAGGAATCGTGTTAGTAGCGTAGTTGAACCAAACATCTGCAATGTAGTAAGAGAAAGCTGCGAAGGCAATGAATCTCCACGACAAGGCAAACCGGCCCCCCCAAAAAGCTAGCAGTAAGGTCGTCGCCATCACCACTAGAATCACGTCTCCCACAATGTACAGCCAGGTAATGTAGGTCGAGAAGGGTGTGAGCTGTTCTTCTAAGCTAACTGCCCACGCTGGCGGTACGGGCGCCTCAGCAGACGGCTCTAGCTCAGGTGCTACGAGTGAGGGAGGCGTTAAGGCATCAGATGGAGTACCCACCTGAGGAGCAGTCACCTGAGTCTCAGTATCAGCACTTTCAACTTCAGCGAAAGGCTGGGTCGTTAAAACTGCGATCGCAATACCTGCGATCGCAATTGCCGCCAGAATAGCCCACTGAATTCCCGTCAAGTCCAGCCGTTTCGACATAACAGCCCGCAAAATACCCCAACCCAGAAATACATAGGCCGGGATGAAGAAGAAGTCTCCGGGAGATACGTCAGGATCGATGCCTAAACCCATCTCCCAATAGGCAAAGAACAGATTGCCGATAAAGTAAAAAAACATACCTAACCCGATTGCCAGCCAGACGGTACGGCCACTGACAATTGCAGAACTGCGCCAGTTGCGAAAGCACAGGAAACCCGCCACCACATAGGCGATTTGCTCTAAAAAGTAGGTGACGACTCTGTACCATTCAGGTCGCTCCTGCCCCGTTGAGATGCTAAAGAGAAGGAAAAAGAGCAGCGATATAACGGCCCAAGCGGTTGAGGCCATGACAATCGTCTGGACAGATAGCGTGGATTTGGCGGTAGAGGCTTTGTTGTTCAAGGGAGGGTTCCTCAAAGTGCGACGAGGAAGGGCGATCGCAGACAGCAGCGCTAGCAGACAATCATACGAATATCTAAATTATTATGCCCAAGCCAGTGAAGTTTGAACTTCTTGTATTGTGATCATCTGCCAACATTGCGCCAGATGAAGCACTTACTAAGGCTTAATGGCTGGATTCATCTGGGGCTTAATGCCAGAGTTTCCCTGCTGGAGCCTGTTTCAGCCAGGTCAAAAATTGAGTTCGGTCTTTAGCTGGCATATCTTGCAGAGCATCCATGACACGTTGCGTAAAGTTAGCATTGCCAAAATGCTGTTTCCCTAATCGGTGTAGCTCTTGCAGCAAAATATTGAGGTGGTGCTCTTGCCAAAGGGGAACTTGTGCGAAGCCTAAGGGGTCTACTGTCAAAAGCTGGTTCACAGCATCTGGAGAGGTGGCCTGCGGAAAACGCGACTGTTGAAAAACTGCCGTAATCTCTTTTTGAAAAGCCCCTACCTGTCTGGCTCCCAACAGGTCTTCAATGTCGATATAGACTGCTTGTAGCAATAGCAAAGCCGCTTGCACAAAGCTAGGAGAGGTTTCTCCTGCTTCTACTTGGGTTTCTGCGCCTTCAGCCGTCAACTGCTCTAAACGGACTTTGCCCCAGACACTGTAGCGATCGGGTTCTTCTAACAAGACGCAGGCTTTGCCCCGATTGTCGGTCAAGTCGCGCCAAAAAGCCTTGGCGTCTTCCTCTTGAGCAGCATTAAAAACGTTAATGAGGCGAAACGTCTGTCCCTGGTATTGCAAAATGGGAATTGGCTGGTCCTTTTTAGGGTGCTGAATGCTGGTAATTTCAACATCTTGCCGTTTCAGGATAAACATGACGCTGCCAATGGACTCCTACTAAAGTCGGAGAATGAATGAATAAGATAAGCGATCGCCAGTGCAACTGCCACTACTAAACGGCCGTCATGTGAATATAGGGCTGAAGCATATGTGGCTAATATGCACCTGTTATCAAACTACTCTAGGTTCAGAGTTCTGCGACACGAGTTTGTGATATTTCCTGTAGCCTGATGTTAATATGGGTCACGAAACCGATCGACCATACGGCAACCCTTGGTCTATTCTTCCCAAGGCGAAGGGTGAAATATCCGAGATGTGAAATGTTTTAGGTTTTTCATAAGCTCCAGTAGCTCAGATGGATAGAGCAATTGCCTTCTAAGCAATCGGTCACAGGTTCGAGTCCTGTCTGGGGCGTAGGTTTGATAGAAGATTAAGTTAATAGAAGAAGAATAGCTGCCCTTGGCTCACGGGCGGTTGCGCCTTTTGGCTCTAAGCCTGGAAGAGGAAGAATGGCGATCGCAGCCTCCTGCTCGACTCAGTGACTGGCAATTCTGAAACTGGCAATTCTGACTGGCAATCATGACTTGCAATACAGAACGACATACTTTAGGCGACAATCAAATCAGTTCAGTAATGATGTAAGACACAGCTTCTGGTGATGGCTTTATGGAAGATTTGATCAAAGGGGTACGTGAGTTTAGAAAAAACTATGTTTCGACTCATCGCGATCTGCTGGAACACCTTTCGCATGGTCAAGATCCTAGCGTCTTGTTCATTACCTGCTCTGATTCTCGGATTTCACCCAGTTTGCTAACCCAAACTGATTTAGGCGACTTATTTGTCATCCGCAATGCTGGAAATATTATTCCGCCCTATGGCGCGGCAAACGGGGGCGAGGGTGCCGCAGTAGAGTATGCCATTCACGCATTGGGCATTGAGCAAATCGTAATTTGCGGTCATTCGCACTGTGGCGCAATGAAAGGACTATTGCAACTGGGCAAACTTGAAGAGGAAATGCCCCTAGTCTATGACTGGCTCAAGCATGCTGAGGCAACCCGACGCTTGGTGAAAGAAAACTACAGCGATCGCGGCAAAGAGGAGATGCTAGAAATCGCGATCGCCGAAAATGTCTTAACTCAGATTGAAAACCTCAAGACTTACCCTGTGGTGCGATCGCGGCTGTACCAGGGCAAGCTCAAGATTTATGGCTGGATTTACCTGATTGAGACAGGTGAAGTGCTGGCGTATGACCCAGATACACACACCTACATGGCACCCCAAACTCAGATTGACTACACCTCTGAGGACGGCAAGATGGTGGCTCGCCCGGTCAAGACGGCAGCTCCACCTGTGGCCTGTGAACTGCCTCTCACAGAGGAAGAATTGGCGGCTGTTGCCCAAGCGAGCAATGGCAAGGCCGCAGTTCGGCAAGTTCAACCTATGGCGACTCGGCAGCCTGTAGCTCAGCATCCTGTGACTCAGTCCGTAGCTCAGTATGTGGGCAATCCCTGGCTGTCGGCAGAGCAAAGCGATCGAATTTATCGGGGATCGAAGCGTTAGGGGAACTTATGAGTCAGCCTCACCGATAAGTTAGCCTCATCGATAAGTTAGTCCCACCGATGAGTCAGCGCCCTATATGCTGCGAGAAATTTGCTGAGTTCTCCACCTTGAAGGCTGTTTGTGAGGCACCTGTTTTTTAGGGAAGCACTCCAAAAAACGATTACTGGTTAATTCATGGGTGACCCAAGTTGGCTCCCGTTTATGTGAGCAAGATTAAGCTGGAACAGATTCCTGCCTAATTGGGTCACTTGCTGTAATAGAATGCACGATTGGTGCAGCAAGATTTTTGAACAGCCATTCACCATACATCCATGCAACTTCCAGGGTTGAACTCAGGTATCAGGATTTTTCAGGCTGCCCTAGGGGCAAGTTTTTTGACAGGACTGTGGATCGTTCTACCCGCGATCGCTCAAGAACCCACGATTTTTGAAAATGTTACTCTCAGCCCCAACTTTACCCCAGACCCAACTACGGTGCGTGGCATTAGCGGTGGCGGGATGACAGCTAATCAAGTGGCCGAGAAAGCAGACACGGCAACAGGTCCTTGCAATGGTTTTGTCGATGCCCAGCCAGACCACACGATCGTTCTCACGGAATACTTTAATTACCTGAGCCTTCAGGTACAAAGCCCAGAAGATACTACGCTAGTCATTCGAGGCCCCGGTGGAGTCTGGTGCAACGATGACTACTCAGGCAAGAATCCGGGCATCACCGGAAAGTGGCTTTCAGGCACTTATCAAGTTTGGATTGGTTCTTACCAAAGCAACCGCTATTCTCCCTACGTCATGCGGATTACCGAGTTGCAATAAGGGATACAACCCAAAGGGATAGAAAAAAGCAGCTTCTAGAAATCTTCTAACAGCGGCGCTAGGCGATCGAGTAAAGGATCAGATTCTCGGTGTTTGGGAGGCGGAGATGCTTGAGGGGGTGGCGCGATCGCGACCTGCTCTGGAATTTCTAAGCGAGCGAGGCGATCGGTTAGCTGTCGCACCTGTTGCTCTAAAAACTCCTTGCGTTCCAGCATTTCCAGGCGATCGCCCAATTCCCGCATTTGCTGCTCTAGCTTGCGGAGAGCATAGCGTTGGCGGGCTTCTTCTTTGCCCTCTAATCGCGCCATTTGCATTTGCAAATCCTGCACCTGCTGCTGCAAAGTCGCAACCGATTGGGGCAGCTCTGGCGGATTGAGAAAGAGTTGTAGCGATCGCTTGCACAGATCACTAAAGCTAAGCTTCTGTGCTTCTAGGGCTTGCTCAAGCGCTTGCCGTAAAGTCTGGTCTGCTTCAGTCTGGTCAAACTCAACGACATAGCTTGATCCATCAAGCGCTAAGTTTTCTGAACTCGACTTTTCTGGACTCAACTTCTGGGAACTAAAAGGCTCCGGACTAGATTTACCTGAGCCAGCCCTGTCTTTGCGATCGCTCATCCTCTTACTCCCTCATCATCCCTGCGCCGCCGCCAGTTTACTCGCCATCGCTGCAAGTTGGGCTTCGCCGTAGATGTACTGCCCCAATGCATTAGCCTGACGAGAGGGCTTTGCCAGATGCCCTTTAAGGCGGGCTTCTCGCAGCAGAGGACGGAAATCGTTCCAGAAAAACTCGCCGCCGCCGCCGCTGACGATCACATCGGTAACCCGTTCGGGTAGCCAGGTAATGAGGCGATCGCTCAATTCGCGGGCAAAGCTCTTGCGCAGACTGGGCAAAATATCATCCAGGTTAGTGGGTTTCGTTTCGCCACGAGGACGGTAGAACCGTTCCCCTTCGGGACGATGAACCACTTCAATCAAAGAGAGCGATTGGCTGTCAGCCCCCTGAATCTGAGCGGCAACCTGCTCATAAAACTGACTCATGGCAAAGGGTTCGCTTTTGGAAGCGCCTCTGGCAAAGCGGAAGCGATCGACCATTAAAAAATCTGTGGTTTGGTGCCCAATATCGACTACCGCCACCGAGAGATTAGGAAAGTCAGGGCTGCTGGTTTTCTTGTCTTGAGCTTCACACCAGATCAGGCTGCCAAATCCTTCAGGCATCACCCAGACATTTTTGATATCTACTGCGACAAATTCACCGCGATAGCTCATCACATGGGGCGATCGCACCAGGCTAATAATCTGCTCTTTTTCGCGATCGAATTGCTCTTGAGAATAGTAGGGCAATCCAACGACAACCGAAATTTCACCCTTTAGCTCGAAATATCCAACGCAAGCTAGCACCTTGACTAGGGCATCCTCGACTTTAGACTGACCTACGCCCAAGTTTGCGCCAAAATCAGCGGCCAATTGCCCGATCGCAAAGCCTCGCCCTTGAAACTCCAGCCAAATATCCATTAAAGGATCGGTCGATTGCGACTCAAAGCCGCCTCGTCGGACTTGCTCTACGGTGAGGTGCGCCACGTTTGCCGGAATCAGCACCACTTTTTCGGGTTCGCGACTGGCGCTGGCCTTGGTAGAAGTGCGCCCCAAGTCAACGCTAAGAACGGTCATGAGAGCAGTGGCTGGAGGAGGAGCGGAGGGCTTGCTGACCATGATTTGTGTAACCCCTTTTATCGATAAAAATAGCTTTACTCATAATGTCTGCCGATATCATCCCACAGACTCCAACATCAGAATTGATTGTGACAAATCCTGGTTGATCCACTTGTGTTTTACCACACGATCGCTACAAGTAGTACATTTGATCTGCAATATTCACCTTTGATGGGGCGTTTGATGCGGCATTCTCAGAATTCAACCGTTCAGTGAATAGCTCAGGTTAATTGTCCGAAGTTTCAAAATTAGGTTAAATTTAGTTAAGATTCGTTCTCAGTTTAGTAGGCATGCCCTAAGTCCGTTTCTAATGAATCTGGCCTTGGGCCTGTCGCTCAATCTGAGAAATTCTTTAATTAAGCGAGTTTAATCCAAAAGAGCTACTGTCACGCGTTTGTCAGAATTGAAGTTCACTTAACGCGGCTATTTCTGCCTCACTCAGGTTTCCAGTGAACGCACCGGAATCCGGGTTTGACAGATTCTAAGTTTTACGGTTCTAAGTTTTTGCTACTTTATTTGGTTCTAAGGGCGGATTGATCTATGAAACTTTCCTGGAGAGTCGTTCTTCTCTGGACATTGCCACTTCTGGTCATTGGATTCTTTATTTGGCAAGGCGCGTTTTCTAGCTCCCCAGTCAATATGGGCAGCAATACTGCCAGCACTCGTATGACCTATGGGCGCTTCTTGGACTACCTAGATCAGGGGCGCATTGTGAGCGTTGATCTCTTTGAAGGTGGACGTACAGCGATCGTTGAAGCTAAAGACCCTGAGCTAGACAACCGAGTGCAGCGCTTGCGAGTTGACCTACCCGGCAACTCTCCTGAGCTAGTCACCCGACTCAGGAAAGATAACATCAGCTTTGATGTACATCCGCCCCGCAGCGATGGAGCCATCTGGGGGCTGCTTGGCAATCTCATCTTCCCCGTTTTGTTAATTGGCGGTTTGTTCTTCCTATTTCGTCGCTCCAACAATGTGCCCGGTGGCCCCGGTCAGGCGATGAACTTTGGCAAGTCTAAAGCGCGCTTCATGATGGAAGCCAAGACAGGCGTAATGTTTGACGATGTGGCAGGGGTTGAGGAAGCTAAGGAAGACCTGCAAGAGGTCGTGACTTTCTTGAAGAAGCCAGAGCGCTTTACGGCAGTCGGCGCAAAGATTCCCAAGGGCGTTTTGTTGGTGGGGCCTCCTGGAACAGGTAAAACCCTATTGGCAAAAGCGATCGCCGGAGAGGCGGGCGTGCCATTCTTCAGTATCTCAGGTTCTGAGTTTGTCGAAATGTTTGTCGGGGTGGGCGCGTCTCGCGTGCGTGACCTGTTCAAAAAAGCCAAAGAAAACGCTCCCTGTATCATCTTCATCGATGAAATTGATGCAGTCGGTCGTCAGCGGGGCGCTGGTATTGGCGGCGGCAATGATGAGCGCGAGCAAACCCTCAACCAGCTTCTGACCGAGATGGACGGGTTTGAAGGCAATACGGGCATCATTATCATCGCAGCAACCAACCGCCCTGACGTCTTAGATTCAGCATTGCTACGTCCCGGTCGATTCGATCGCCAGGTTCAGGTGGATGCGCCCGATCTCAAAGGTCGTCTAGAGGTTTTGCAGGTTCATGCCCGCGATAAAAAGCTGGCTCCAGAAATCTCCCTAGAAACGATCGCCCGTCGTACACCAGGCTTTACGGGTGCTGATCTGGCAAACTTGCTGAATGAGGCTGCTATTTTGACGGCACGCCGCCGCAAAGATGCCACCACAATGGCCGAAATCGATGATGCAGTCGATCGCGTGGTTGCCGGGATGGAAGGCACACCCCTGGTAGACAGCAAGAGCAAGCGCTTGATTGCCTATCACGAGATTGGTCATGCGATCGTCGGCACCTTGATTAAGGATCACGATCCCGTGCAGAAAGTGACGCTGATTCCACGAGGACAAGCGCAGGGTTTAACCTGGTTTACGCCTGCCGAAGATCAGGGATTAATTTCTCGATCGCAGTTGATGGCACGCATCTCTGGAGCGTTGGGTGGCAGAGCGGCTGAGCAAGAGATTTTTGGCGATGCTGAAGTCACCACTGGGGCAGGGGGAGACTTGCAGCAGGTGTCTGGTATGGCACGCCAGATGGTGACACGCTTTGGCATGTCAGACTTAGGGCCTCTGTCGCTAGAAAGCCAGCAAGGGGAGGTCTTCTTGGGTCGTGACTGGACGACTCGTTCAGAATACTCCGAAGAGATCTCTGCCCGCATCGACGCCCAAGTGCGATCGATTGTCGAGCGCTGCTATGACATCTCCTGCAGACTCGTTCGCGAGAACCGGGTGGTAATCGATCGCCTGGTTGATTTGCTCATCGAGAAGGAAACGATCGATGGCGAAGAATTCCGCCAAATCGTGGCTGAGTACACGGTAGTTCCTGAGAAAGAGCAAATCGTTCCCAGGCTGTAGCTCTTAAGTCAAAGCAGTTCTTAGAGCAGACCATTTCTTAGAGCAAAGCTTAAAAAAGCTGGGCACCCGCCCAGCTTTTTTAGTTCTTGAGTTCCGTAGCCGTGACCACCCCAAATAGCTAAGGGCTAGAGGCCGAATTATTTGGAGCTGGAAGCAAATAAATCAAGCCCGAAATCAGCGTTAGGGCTACAGAAACCCAGAAGGCCGCGATCGCAAAAATTTGAGCAGACGCGGGTAAAGGCGCAATCAAAAGAGCGATCGCCGCAATCTGACTCACGGTTTTGAGCTTGCCCCAAATATTTGCCCCTGAGATTTGAGTTTGGTTAACGCGCCACCCCGCGATCGTGAGTTCTCGTGCCAAAATGACGAACACACCCCAGGCTGGGATCTGTCTTAGCTCAATTAGACAAAGCAGCGGCGCAAAGACTAGTAATTTATCCACAAGGGGATCGAGAAACTTACCCAAGTCTGTCACCTGATTGAGCCGCCGTGCCAGATAGCCATCCAGCCAGTCTGTCCCAGCAGAAATCAGAAAAATGGCCAGCGCTATCCAACGGAAGCGATCGCTTGGCTGATAGAGGAGATAGAGCAGCAGCGGTACGCCAAACAAACGCGAGACTGTGATCCAGGTAGGAAGGTTCATGGGGCGTTCAAGGGCGTTAATGTTTTGATCGTCAAGACTTGGGGCGGCGTCGCGTCAGGGGGGTAGAGAAAAGTGAACTCGACCAGACGGCGATCGCCAGGGGGTAACGTGAGCGTAACCAGCGGTTCGCCCTGCTGTCCGCGTCGCTGTATCAGGTGAAAGTAGCGGGTTTGGGGTAGACCTCGATCGTCAGCATAGCGAAAGCGCACCGTTCCCCGAAAAAAGGTCGGGCTAGATTGACCGGGCGAAGAGTCAAAGAAGCGAAGTCCGTTTTCGGAGAGCTGATCTTCTTTAATGGGAGTCTGTACCGTTAGCGTCACGGTTTGGGGCTGAGCGGTCGGGTTATGCAGCGGCAAAGAGAGATCATACTCAATGCCATAGTTGCCGTGGGCTTCGTAGGCAGTATCAGGATAGCGCACTAGAATCGCAGCCGTCTGGCTTTGCCCTGAGCCTAACCGACCTCGATCGAGCGTGCTCAGACCGTAGGAGAAGGCGGCTCCGGCAGCAGGAATGCTGAGATCGGTGCTGTTATCATCTGTGACTTGCGCCTGCCAGCGGCTGCCCTGAGCGACTCCTGCCACCCGACCATAGACAATTTGGTTGGTGGGCAAGGTGCTGTCCATCAGGGAAGGCGGGCGATCGCGGGCACCTGCCAACTCACCCTTTTCTAAAAGCGATCGCCATTCTTCTAGCTCTGGGGCACGTTCAGCCGCAGGCTCGTTTGTATTTCCTTCAGCACTAGGGCGTTCAGCACTAGGGCGGGCTAAGAGCGCCAGACTGGCTAAGTAGACTGCTCCATCGCTTCTTAGCCGCATGAGAGTCGATCGACCGTTCAAGGGCGGTTCTAGCGTCGCGACAGGAATGGGTAGGTTCATGACCATGCGGTACTCCTGGGGAGGAATGACAATTTGGGGGGGAAAGAACTCTTGCCGTCTGCCCCGCAAAATATCGCTCATGGCGCGGCTACCCGGCCCCGCGTACACCGTTCCTCTGAGGTTATCTAGCAGAGAAGGGAGTGGAATAAAAGGCGCATCGGGCTGGCTCACGTAGCTAGCTGCTTGCAGCGTTTCTATCGTGACAGGGCGATCGCCCGGATTGTAGGCAATGATGCCCAAATAGAGGCTGCTCAAGTTATCTGGAGCCAAAGCACGGAAGGCATGATGGGCAAAAATATCAAACTCGCCGTTAAATGAAAAATTGAGATGGGCGCTCGGATGCTGCTTGCCCTGGGGCGGAAAGGTAGAGAGCAAAATACCTTCTGTTTGCACTAGCTCTGGGCTGTTGCTGTTAAAAACGGGCACTTGATTGAGTTGCCCTGGCAAAGGACGCACAACCTGCGTCTGCACAATTTCTTGAGGCGGATTCTGAGGCAAGGCGGGCGGCAGGGCTTGCGCTAAAGGAAAAATCAGCATTATGCCACGGGGGATTGTAGACTTTGGATTTTGGAAACTCGCTGATATGAAAATCTCGCAGAGCTTTATGTGAGGGTTGGCGATGAAGGGGATGAATTAAATTGCCGCAAGGCTGACATACTGAGGCTGCGATCGCACAAGCCTGCACCAGTCCGCAATTTTGGGAAACGGACTCATGTCATAGCCCCCCTCTGTCGCCCTATGCGTGTAAGCATAAAGGGCAATATCAGCGATCGTGTATTGCTCATTCACAAAAAACGATCGCTCGGCAAGATGCTGCTCCATTACCTGCAAGGCGACATTCCCCAAGCGTTGATGATATTGAATCAGAGAAGCAAATTTTTCGGCTTGCTGGGTCACCGAAATCCAAAAGCGCGGGCGCGACAGATTAGCACCCAGGCTAAACTGCTCAAAGAACAGCCATTGCATCACCTGGATGCGATCGAGCTTCGCTGTGGGCAGCAGAGCTGTGCCTTCGGCAAGATAAAGCAAAATCGAGTTAGATTCTGTTAAAAATGTCCCCGGCTCAATTTCCAGTACAGGCACTTTGCCATTAGGATTCTTCTGCAAAAAATCGGGCAGACTTGTCTCTTGCTGAAGAATATCGACATTTATAGTCTCAAACGGTATGCCCAACTGAGTCAGCAGCAGCCTCACTTTATAGCAGTTGCCAGATAAGGGAAAATCGTAGAACTTGTACATCAATCTGTGTTTGCAAGGATGGCAGCCATTTTAAGGCTTTGCGATCGCCTTCATCGCTCAAAATTCAAATTTTGGGTAGCCTACGGTTGATAGCTCATCCTGCCAAAATCGCTGGATCACAAATTTGAGTAATGTTCTGAGCCTGTTGTTGATTTTTTGAGTCCCCACGCAAATTTAAGAGAACTCAAATTCTTTGCCCCACGCTGGGCGTGACAGCCAGCGCTTTCGTTCCTTAAAATCTAAACTTCTATGCTCAACTCCCTTGATTCCTTAGTAGCTCTTGATATTGTCATCCCTTGGGCTTTTGCCATTGGATTAAATGCAATTCTGGTGGCGATTGCCTGGTTTGCGCCCAAAAAGCTTTTGACTCCTGCTGGACTGGTTCATGCAGGTATTCTGGGCATTATTCTCTGGGGCACCCTAGGCTGGCGCGGCTATAGCGTCATGATGTTCTACTTTCTCGTGGGTTCTGCTGTAACGCGCATTGGCATGAAGCAGAAGGAGGCCGCCGGAATTGCCGAAAAGCGATCGGGGGCGAGAGGCCCGGAAAACGTCTGGGGATCAGCTCTCACGGCCACGCTTTGCGCTCTGGGAGCTTACGGATTGGCCTCTGCCCCTTTTCCTTGGTCGCGGCAGGTGATTTTTCTCCTGCTCTTGGGCTATGTTGCCAGTATCAGCACGAAGCTTTCAGACACCTGCGCCAGTGAAGTAGGCAAAGCCTATGGCAAACGCACTTTCCTGATTACCACGCTCAAACCCGTTGAACGGGGTACAGAAGGAGCCGTCAGCCTAGAGGGGACTTTAGCTGGTATTGTCGGCTCAGCAGCACTGGCGATCGTCGGCTGGCTGGTGGGGCTAATCACCCCTATGGATATCCTTTGGTGCCTAATTGCGGCCTTTATTGCCACCAATTTAGAGAGCGTTATCGGTGCAACGCTGCAATCTAAATTTGACTGGCTGACCAACGAAGTCGTAAATATTTTCAATACGCTGATGGGGGCGATCGCAGCAATTGCTCTAGCTCTGGCTTTTCAGGCTGTCACCTAGCGATCGCCTCATGAAGCTTTCAGCTTTTGAGATATCTCCGCAGAAAGTTCTCCAAGGTTTCTAGCTTCAGGTCAAACATTGTCTCCAAGCGCTCCGTTTCACTTGGCGTACAGAAAAACTCGTTGGCTAACAGCGTCCGTAAGGTGCCCAAGGCTTTCTGACTGTCTGCATCGACAAAACCTAGCCCTGTACGAATTGCATCTAATAAAAATAGGGGTGGATTGATCACAATCGGCTCTCGCTCAAAGACGCGCCCAAAGATTTTAGGAATATCGCCCCGTTCCAAAATTTCGGCACCACCCACAGGCAAGATCTGATTCTTTGCGTCAGCTAGCGTGGCCGATGCAACCGCAATATGCGCCAAATCATCGGTGCTGACAATCGAGCTGCGGGCTTGTGGATCGCCGACCAACAGATAAATTCCAGTTCGCTGAAACTGCTCGGCTAGAGGTAAAAGATTGGAGGCAAAGCCAGAGGGTCGCAAAATGGTATAGTTCAAACCGCTGGCTTGCAGATAGCGTTCTACAGCCCACTTAGCCTTAAATACAGGGGCGTCTTCGTAGCCGCGATCGCTCCCCAGCACCGAGATAAAAACAAAATGTTCAACTCCGGCGGCCTTGGCGGCATCAATCAGGTCAATGTTTGCCCGATAGTCAAGCATTTGAGCATTGCCGCGATTAGAGGCATTAGACCCGTGAGCGCTAATTACATATTGCACCCCCTCACAGGCTTTTTGGATATCGCGCTCTTGCAGCAAGTCTCCGATAAAAATCTCTGCCCCCCTCTGCTCTAGCTCGCCATAGCGAGAGGTAAGCTGCACAAACGCCCGAACGGGCAGATCCTGCGATCGCAGCCGCCGCACTACTCGCTGTCCCAATCCACCTGTCGCGCCAGTCACTAAAAACATGCTGCTTTACCTTGTCTAAATGCCTAAGTTAAATCTGCACCAGCTTGACATCTTCTCATCTGTCAGCGGCTCAAAGCCTCACCTCAAAGAGAGGGATTGACCAGCAGAGCCTGGGCTTAAGGGAGGGATTTGTGCATAAAGAGCTGTCGCGGTTTGCCCAATATCCACGAAGTTAGGCTGGTTTCAACTCTCAGCACCTGATAGCCCGATCGCAAGTAGAGCCTTCGGGCAGCGTGGTTGCTTTCCAAGACATGTAAATAGAGATCTCGAAACCCCCAGTCCAGCGCCACGCGATCGCAGGTTTTCAATAGCTGCTGCGCCGCTCCCCGGCGACGATAATCAACATGCACTGCCAGGTTGGAAAGGTATAGATAGCGCGTATGGGGCGACTGCCAAGGGGGTGGAGTTTTCAAAGAAATTTCGATGGTGCCAATGGGGCGATCGCCCCCCGCCCCTTCTGCCGACAGAGCGGCTGTAGACATCAAGGCAGGGTGAATAGACTGAAGCTGGAGCGATCGCCTCGCTTGGGCTTCCTGCTCTAGCTCCGCTGCCGAAACGCGCCGAGAAATGACCAGGCAGGCATAGTGCTTTGTCCGAGTTTGACTCCGAGTACGCAAATCTTCATAAATTCCTACCCGCAGTAGTGGATAAAGCCAGCCCATGTTGCCATTTGGGCTATGAAAACTGCTGGCTAAAATATCTGCAAGACCGCCTAAGTCCTGCTTTCGCACTGTCCGCACGAGTAGAGGCAAATCACTGGACAAATCGGCTATTCCTTCTGCCAGCGGCAAAGGTTCCGGCGGTAATGCGCCTGCTGACAATGCATTTGAGGGGGACGTAGGCATGATGGTGTGGGAAAGACTGACCCTATTCTAATCCTGAGATCTGGGACTGAGGGATGTATTAGGTCTGTGAAGATAGAAGCGCAATTTAACAAGAAGGCGAAGATTATTTCTCCAAATTTCCTAGAGTTAGACGTTTACAAATCTGGGCACTATAGTTTTATGGGTGCTTCTTGTTAGAAATGCGTTGCCGAACATTGAGAAAATAAGGGTTTGTATCGACGTAAAGGTGGTTCACGGCGATCAAATATAAGAGAGGACATACCCCTATGATTGGATTCCAGCATAGCGAATTTTAACTGAGCAACTTGTCCCCATCTGGCCGCTCTGAAAGCTAATCTAAAAAGGCGTAGGGGTACTCTGTAGAGATGCGGGTAGAGTGGGGCAACTCACCTGAGAAAAAGCCAGGAAAGCTAGCCGCCCTCAGCGAACCATGAACAGAACTCACTTTGGGTATTGACCATTGACATTCTTTCCACGAAACGATCGCCCCTACATCTTGTTGTTTCAGCAGGCACAGCGGGAAGGTTTCTTCTTTAAAAGCCCTCACCCAGAGGAAAACGGTGCATGAAGTCTTCAGACCACGCTAAGCCTAAAATACTGGTCGTCGATGACGAGCCAGATAATTTGGATTTGCTCTATCGCACTTTTTACCGCGAGTTTAAAGTGTTGCGGGCAGAAAGTGGTCATGAGGCGCTAGCTGCGCTCGAAGAAGAGGGCGAAGTGGCGGTCATCATTTCTGACCAGCGCATGCCCTCCATGAGCGGCACAGAATTTCTGAGCCTGACCGCCACCCAGTATCCCGACACGATTCGAATTATTCTGACGGGCTACACAGATGTGGGCGATCTGGTAGAAGCCATTAACTCTGGCAAGGTGTTTAAATATGTCACGAAGCCCTGGGACGACGAAGAGCTAAGAACCGTCGTGCGGCAGGGGGTTGATACCCACAATGTTCTAAAGGCTCGTACTCAGGAGCTTCAGCGATCGCTGCGCCAGCAGTCTTTGCTCAATGCTATTACCAATACCATCCGCAGCGCTCAAACCTACCAGCAGATTCTCCAGACGATCGTCGAGAGCGTTGGCCAGATGTTTGAAGTTGACTGCTGCATCCTGCGTCCCTTTCAAAACGATCGGATTGAGGATGAGACTTTTATCTATCGGGGCAAGGCTCCTCAATCGTTAGAGCATCCCTTCATCGCTGCGGATCTCTTGGCGGATACCGTGTGGGCCACGCACAACATTGAAGTGATTGCCGATGCCCAAACAGACGATCGGATTCACGCGGAGCCGACTGGGACGCGGCTGCAAGCTTACCAATCTGCCAAAATCGCCTCTAGCCTTGTCGTGCCCCTCGTTTTTCAGCAAGAGCTGATGGCGGTTTTGGCAATGCATCAGTGCGGTCAACCCCGAATTTGGCAAGCAGATGAGGTGCAGCTTGTAGACTTGGTGGCAAACCAAGCGGCTCCGGCTCTCTCACAAGCCCGCGCCTATGAGCAAATTCGCGCTTTAGCAAAACGAGAGGCGTTGATCAATATGATCACCGCAACCATTCGCTCTAGCCTCGACCCGCAAGAAATTTTTGCGGCTATCACCCAGCAGTTGGGGCAGGCGCTTCATGCCGATGGCTGCGCGCTGTCGCTATGGACAGAAGACGATGAATATGTGCAATGCGTGGGGCTGCATGATGCAGCATTGACTGAGCCTCTTTCGCCAACAGATAGCCCGCTGCCTCAGTCATTGGTGCCGATCGAGGGCAATCCTATCCTGAAGCAACTGCTCATGACCCAGGTACCTGTGGTCGTAGACGACCTTGAGCATCAGCCCGGACTTAATGATATAGACCTACCCCTGCGATCGCCCGCCCGCGCCCTACTTGTCGTGCCTTTAATCTACAACGGTAAGATTATTGGCAGCATCTCTCTCCGGCAGCTCAGCCAACCCCGGCGTTGGGAAACAGAAGAAGTGGAGCTAGCTCAAGCCGTAGCCGCTCAGGCGGCGATCGCTGTGCAGCAATCCCGTCTCTACCAAAAAACCCGGCAACAGGCTGAACAGCTTTTGGCACTCGATCGCCAAAAAACTGAATTTTTTCAAAATGTCTCCCATGAGTTTCGCACCCCCTTGACGCTAATGCTGGGGCCGCTAGAATCTGCCGTTGAGCAGGAGCAAGGTTTGTCTTACGAACAGGCTGTCGTTGCTCAGCGCAACTCTCGACGTCTGCTGCGTTTGGTCAATCAGCTGCTGGATTTGCAGCGCCTAGATGCTAGACAGATGCAGCCGCACTTTCGCCCCTGCGATCTGCTGAACTTTATCGAGCAGGTCGTGGACTCCTTCAGACCCTACTGTGAGAAAAAGCAAATTACGCTACGCACAGACTTGAGCGGCGTTAAAATTCATCCCACTATTTATCTTGATGTAGAAAAATTTGATAAGGTTCTCTATAACTTGCTGTCCAACGCCATCAAGTTTACCGAAGCGAAGGGCGCGATCGAGGTCAATTTAAGAGCGGCAGGAGATCACTGCCTAATCCAGGTCAAAGATACAGGCGTGGGCATTCGTCCCGATCAGATTCCCTACCTATTTGAGCGCTTTCGACAGGCGGACGGTTCGGCTAGCCGTAGCCACGAGGGCAGCGGTTTAGGGCTGGCGCTGGTCAAGGAGTTGGTCGAGCTGCATGGGGGCAGCGTCGCGGTGGAATCGACCTATGGAGAAAGTACCGTCTTCACTATTCGGCTGCAAACGGGTAGGGCACATTTGCCCATTGAGCAGGTCGTTGATGCTCCGGCAGAGCTACAGTCTAGTCGGGCTGCCATTGAGCTAGCAGACATTGAAACCGAACTGCAAGAGCAGGGGGAACTGCCTACTGGGGAGCTGCCTACGATAGCGGCATTTACGACGGCAAGCCCTGCCTCTGCGGCTCAAGCCCTAACCGCTAAGGTGCTCATTGTTGAAGATAATGCAGACATGCGCAGCTATGTGTCTAGCATTTTGCAGCGGGTCGGCCATGAAGTCCATGCCGCCCGCAATGGTGCTGAGGGCTTTCAGATTGCTCAGACCTTGCATCCTGATATTATCGTTACCGATTTGATGATGCCACGCGTCTCAGGGCTGGAAATGATTCACATGATTCGCCAGCAGGAGTCACTCAGAGGCATCCCGATTATTCTCTTGACGGCCAAGGCCGATGAAGAAACGCGCATTGAAGGGGCTGAGCAAGGAGCCGATGCCTATCTGTCTAAACCGTTTAACGATCGCGAGCTGTTGGCAGAGGTGCGAAATCTGTTGGCGCTTAAGGCTAGCGAACGCAAGGTGGCAGAGCTGAATACTTACCTGACCGAATCAGTGCTGAGCCGCTTTTTGCCACCTGCCTTGGTGAAACGAGCCGCGCAAGGAAATCTGGCGCTTGATCTGCGACCTGAACCCCGGATGATTACGATCTTGTTTAGCGACATTATTGGATTTACGCAGTTGTCCAATACCTTGCGATCGCGCCGGGTGGCTGAACTTTTGAACGAATACCTGACGGAGATGACCCATGCTATTTTTGACAATGGCGGCACGGTCGATAAATTTATGGGAGATGCGATTCTTGCAATCTTTGGCGCACCCGAAGAGATCAGCCCCAATGAGCAGGTCAGACGGGCGATCGCTGCCGGACGGCAGATGTATAAGACCTTGTCTCGCCTCAACGAAAAATGGCATGCCCAAGGCATTACTCAAACCGTACAGTTTCGTTGTGGCATCCACCAGGGTACGGCAGTCGTTGGGATGTTTGGGGGTGCAGAGCGGGCAGACTATACGGCGATCGGGCCGAGTGTCAATATTGCCGCCCGAATTCAGGAGGCCGCAGAACCCAGCTCTATCTTGGTTTCGGCTGCTGTTGCGGACTATCTGGAGCTAGAAGAAGATGCAATTACCAAATACAGTCCGCTGACTCTGAAAGGTGTGGATGAAACGGTGCTTACCTTCTCCATTCACCCCGATCCAGAAACCCGCATGAGATAGCTAGAGCCACAAGTGTCAGGACTGAGACATTTTTGTGGGCGCGCGGAGCGTGCCCACAAAAATGTCTCAAGAGAGCTACCAAAAACGTGCCATTTGCGGCGCAGCAGGGAATCTCTGGGCTAGGATCTGGGAAGCCTCATGGTTTAGCCTTACCTCCGTTCAGTGTCATAAGTGAGCCGATACCGATGCCGACCTGTCCTCGATGTCACCAGACTGTGGATGCGCAAGCGATCGCCTGTCCCTATTGCCGCACAGCGCTAAAAGCCCACGGCCATCCCGGTATTCCGCTTTATCGATCGGTGGGTGAAGAGTCTCTCTGTGCCACCTGTACCTACGACGAAGACGACACCTGCAACTATCCGCAGCGTCCCCATGCTAAGGAATGTACGCTTTACCAAAATCGGTTTCAGCCCGTCGCAACTCACAAATCTAGCGTCAAACCGATCGATAGCTGGCTGCGGCGCAATTCGACTTGGTTGGTGCTAGCTGGAATTGTGGTAGTGAGCTTGGTGCTGGCCTTGCGGATGAATTAAGGACAAAAGCCGTAACGCCAGAGTACGGGACTCCTGCCCTGTAGACTCTCAAAAACAGGGAAAATAGAAGAGAAAGAGTTTGTCGATCGCACCTTGAATCCAACGCCCACTGATCCCACCCCCGAAGCCGCTCATTCCACCTCAGGATTGACGCGATCGAGTTTGCCAGAATTTCATTTCAATCGGGCGAAGACCAGCCTGAAGCAAGCTATTGGTCGCTATACCCATCAGACGCGGATGCGGCGACGCAATGCCGACTCGATCGAACTACAGGCTGCCCTACGATCTGATCTCGATCGCCTCTCTGGCTCATTGGAAAAGCTGAATCAGGGCATGATTCGGATTGCGGTGTTTGGTCTGGTGAGTCGCGGCAAATCTGCCGTGGTGAACGCACTGCTGGGGCAGAAGCTCCTGCAAACAGGGCCTTTGAATGGCGTGACTCAATACCCGCGATCGGTCTACTGGTCTGCTGCCACTCATCTGGCACAAGCCGAGATCATTGACACGCCTGGGCTAGATGAAGTCGGAGGTGAACTGCGGGCGCAAATGGCGCGAGAAGTGGTTGATCAGGCTGATTTGATTTTGTACGTCATTTCGGGAGACATTACCCGGACGGAGTACCAGGCGCTGCGAGAGCTGCAAGCTGCCCATAAGCCGATGATTTTGGTATTCAACAAAATTGATCTCTATCCCAATCAGGATCGGCAGGCAGTCTATCGCAAGCTGCAAGCTCGGTTTGCCCATGAAGGAGAACTGAGACAGCCGTTTCTGAAGCCCGATGACATCGTGCTCGTGGCTGCCGAACCTGCGCCCGTTGAGGTGCGGGTGGAATGGGCTGATGGCCGAGTCACCCATGAATGGGAAACGCCGCCGCCCCAGGTAGATGAGTTGAGAGACAAGCTGCTAAAGATTCTCAATCGTGAAGGTAAATCGCTGCTGGCCTTGAATGCCTTACGGCAAGCCAGAATGAGCGAAGGGGCGATCGCCCGTAAGGTGCTGAAACTGCAACGTGAAGAGGCCGAAGATTTGATCTGGAAGTTTGCCCGCTGGAAGGCGATCGCCATTGCCGCCAATCCCTTCGCCATTCTAGATCTGCTGGGGGGAGCCATGACCGATCTGGTGATGATCCGGTCTTTGGCAAAGCTCTATGGGTTGCCTATGACGCGCCATGAGGCCGAAAAACTGCTGAAGTCGATTTTGTTTAGCTCTGGCGGATTGTTGCTCAGCGAAGTGGGAACGGGGTTGCTGCTGGGGTTTGGTAAAAGTGCGTCGGTGTTAGCCATTCCGTTTGAAAGCGCTTCCGGCTTGACCACTTACGCAACAACGGCGATCGCCCAAGCCAGCATGGCGGGGTATGGCTCATATCGGGTGGGCAAGGCGGCACAAGTTTATCTAGAGCAGGGCTGCACTTGGGGAGAGCAGGGCGCGAATACCGTGATTCAAGAAATCTTGGAGCAGTCTGATGCCAGCACTGCTATTCATCGGTTACGTCGAGAATTAGAGGGCGAGGGGCAGTGACAGCCCGGTACTTAACCTACGCAATGGTCGAGTATTCTCTAATCGCGCTGTGGCTGCGCTTGATAAGTCAGATGTTGTTGAGGGAGTTGGCAGCCTGAGAGTTTGCAGCCTGACATGAAAAGCAGGATCAGAATTTCTAAGTTTTACCCCCAAAAATATCTGAATATATGCTCATATGTTATACTTATTGAATAATGAATCGGGGATAATATCATGACGACCGTAACTCAAATGAAATGTGCTTGCGAGCGTTGCCTCTGTGTGGTTTTTCTAGAAAATGCTATCCACAAAGACGGCAAGCCTTTTTGCAGTGAAGCTTGTGCCAATGGGCATCCAGAAGGTCAGAGCGGATGCGCCCACACGGGCTGTAATTGTTAAAGGCGACTGTTAAGAGCGATCGCCCATTACTCAAAGCTTTAAACCGCAAGCGCTGACCATTGGTCAGCGCTTGCGGTTTTAGACGGGGCTGATTTTAGAGCCGGATGAAGCAATACCCGGTTTCGCTACACGGCTAACCCTCAGCTTTACAGCGTTTGCATCACGGCTCTTGCCGCTTCTAAAGTGCGATCGATATCTTCGTCCGTATGCGCGAGGGAGGTGAAGCCAGCCTCGAACTGCGAAGGAGCCAGGTATACGCCCTGCTCTAACATACCACGATGGAAACGGCCAAACTTGGCAGTATCAGACTTTTTGGCATCTTCAAAGTTGTGGATAGGGCCCTCGGTAAAGAAGAAGCCAAACATGCCGCTAATCTGTCCGCCGCAGCCAACTTGACCTGTCTCTTGAGCCACCTTTAGCATGCCTTCTGCCAGTCTTTTGGTGACGCGATCGAGCTGCTCATAGCTGCCGGGGCGCTGCAATAGCTCTAGCGTTTTGATGCCTGCTGTCATCGCCAAGGGGTTACCAGAGAGTGTGCCCGCTTGATACATAGGGCCAGCTGGAGCCACCATCGACATAATATCTTTGCGACCGCCATATGCTCCGACGGGCAAGCCGCCGCCAATGACTTTACCGAGCGTCGTCAGGTCGGGCGTAATGCCAAATTTCTCTTGCGCACCGCCATAGGCAATCCGGAAGCCCGTCATCACTTCATCGAAGACTAGCAATGCGCCATATTCTTGGGTGATCAGCCGCAGACCTTCTAGGAATCCAGCATCGGGCGTGATAAATCCGGCGTTGCCCACTACAGGCTCTAGAATCACTCCGGCAATCTGGTCGGGGTGTTCGGCAAACAGCGCTTTGACGGCTTCTAAATCGTTGTAGGGGGCAGTGAGGGTGTC
Organism: Oscillatoriophycideae cyanobacterium NC_groundwater_1537_Pr4_S-0.65um_50_18; assembly: GCA_016208305.1. Classification (GTDB taxonomy): domain Bacteria; phylum Cyanobacteriota; class Cyanobacteriia; order Elainellales; family Elainellaceae; genus Drouetiella. The sequence goes on from JACQYI010000022.1 coordinate 249,494, forward strand.
AGCAGTGGTGGATTTGGGCACGCCGGGGGAATCGGGCAAGCCCAAGGTGGCAACGCCAGAACCCGCCTTCACCAAAAACATATCGGCATGGCCGTGATAGCAGCCCTCAAACTTGATGATTTTGTCGCGTCCGGTGAAGGCGCGCATCAGCCGCAAGACTGCCATGCAGGCTTCAGTACCGGAATTGACGAAGCGCACCATTTCAATGCTGGGTACGGCATCAATTACCATTTCGGCCAGGACGTTTTCGAGATAGCAGGGCGCACCAAAGCTGGTGCCTTTGTCGAGCGCATCTCGTAAAGCCGCCAGTACTTCGGGATGGGCGTGACCGCAGATGGCAGGTCCCCAGGTTCCTACGTAGTCAATGTACTGGTTGCCGTCTACGTCCCAGATGTAGGCTCCTTTGACGCGATCGAATACGATCGGCTGTCCGCCTACAGACTTAAATGCCCGAACTGGAGAGTTCACGCCGCCGGGCATCAGCTTTTGAGCCGCCGCAAAGATTTCTTCTGATTTTGTTGTCTTAAAGGTTGTAGTGGCCAATTCTCTCTCCTGATTAAATGCTTCAACCCACAGCGATTGGGGTAGGGCGATCGCCTCTCTTGATCTATCCTAATCGCCTCTGTCTTCAGTTTCACGGCTGAGATTTCACTCTTACTGTTGATTTCTCTGAAAAAGGTGCTGAGCGAACCTTTCAAGACAATCATCCCGTTTACGCAGCTTAAAGAATCGGCTCATAGGGGAGATCAAACACAATGAGAGCGGCCGTGGATAGAGGCGCACAGGGGTACGCCCTTATTCTTTGTTTTCCTCTCTGTAGGTTTCCTCTCTATAGGATCGCCTTGTCGAATGTTTAGAGGCTCCCCGGTGGTCTTGAAATCCTGCAACCTCCGACAGGGTATAGAGGGGTCTGCCTTTGATTTCTTCATAAATGCGGCCAATGTATTCGCCCAAGATACCGATACTAATGAGCTGAACTGCACCCAAAAAGAACACGACCACTGTAATGGTGGCATAGCCCGTTAGCGGCGAGTGTGGGGCAAAAAAACGCCAGTAGACGACCAAAACCGCCATAAAAAGGGCGATCGCCGCTGCTGCTAATCCCAAGTAGGTAGAGAGGCGCAAAGGCACTCTAGAGAACGACACAAGGCTATTGATGGCTAATGCGAGAGACTGGCTAAAGGTGTATTTGACCTCTCCCGCAAAGCGAGGATCGCGACTGTATTGAATGGCAGTCTGCTGAAAGCCAACCCACGCCCGTAGTCCGCGAATATATCGGTTGCGCTCAGGCATGGCGTTGAGTAAATCGACGATGCGCCGATCCATGAGGCAAAAATCTCCGGTGTCGGTGGGAATTTCTACATCGGCAAGATGCCGCAAAACCCGATAAAACGCATAGGCCGTCACTCGCTTGAGCCACCGCTCTTTTTGACGCTGCGTTCGCTGGGCATACACCACCTGATAGCCATGCCGCCACAGAGCAATCATTTCGGGAATCAGCTCAGGGGGGTCTTGTAAGTCAGCATCTAGCACAACGATCGCTTCACCCCTGGCAAAATTGAGTCCGGCCGTGACCGCAACCTGGTGTCCAAAGTTACGGGCAAGGCTGAGGTAAGACACGCGATCGTCTTGTTCATGCAGCTCTCGCATCAACATCAGGGAGCGATCGCGGCTGCCGTCATCTACTAAAATCAGCTCGGTTTCTCCGTCCAAGCTTTCTATGACGCGACTCAGCCGTCGATGCAGCTCTAAGATATTGTCTTCTTCGTTGTAGATGGGCACCACAAGAGAATATTGGGGACTCATATCCGCAGCCGCCAGAGAAGGGCCAATGGGCGTTAGCCATTATAAGCGCTACTTTTGAGCGACAACAGCCAGGTTCCAGGCAAAGCGCTTGAGATAAGGAATTTTTTTAATCAGAACATCTAGCTGTTCTAGCCGCAAATATTCTGGCTTGAGCCGCTGCTGTTCCAAAATAATTTTCTTCCAGTAGCGCTCTTGATTAGGATTGACTCGTTCGATCAGGTAAAACCGGAGAAAAATCCAGAGGCTAGCAATCCAAAAGGTGTCATAAACCGTTTTGGAAAACAAAGACTCTACATGGCGGACGATCGCAATATCTAGAGGCGTTTCATCTTCCGTCCGCACTTCCGTCGCAATTTTGCGATAGATGTTGATGATGGGATTGTGTTTTAGGGGGTCCCAAAAGCAGAGGGTGCCACCCGGTTTCAGGACGCGATAGGCTTCTTGAATGGCAATTTTGGGATTGGGAATATGGTGCAGTAAGTTAGACGCATAGACAATATCAAAGGTGTTATCGGGAAAAGCGATCGCCATTGCGTTTACGACCTGCCCCTCTACAGCGACCCCATTGCTATGGGCTAGCTTCAGCGCCACTTCTACCATGCCGGGGGAATAGTCTGCCGCCACACAGCGTGCCCCTCGCGTGGCAAAATAGACGCTATTTTCTCCGGCTCCACAGCCCAAATCCAATAAATATTTGCCGCGCACATCTCCCAACCGCCGCAAAATAAAGCGATTTTCTGGAGCCGTACAAGACTCAAAATAATCTTTGACCTGAATGCCTTCTATATCGATTGCTGCCGCCCAGCGATCGTGAAACTCTTGCTCTTTTTTTAAAACTTCGTCTTGCATAATCAGATCAGATGACTGGCACTATCGATCGTGGATTCAATACTATCGAACATTCTGCTTATCAGTCCGCCTGCAAGAATGAAGCATTTAGCATAGCCTCCCAATTCAGTGGCAAGGCTTTTGCCTAAATGCTTCCCCTTCTACAGCATCGCAATACTTGCTCCGTTCTTGAGTCTGGAGATTGACAAACAAGGCTGCTTCGCAGGCAGCTCAACCGCTCAGAACAGTTCGCCAAGACGGATTTGCAAGACAGATTTACATTTTGCTGATGATGCGCTGAACGATCTGTACTCCTGTCACCGCCTGCCAGAAAAAGAGTCCTGTTAAAATCGTATTTAACCCAATGTGGGTATAGCGTGCCCAGTCGTTGCCCTTCTGCATGTAGGGTGACAGCGCTGCCGAACTGGCAATCAAGCCCGTCATACCCAAGCCTGCCAGCAGGTGAGAGCCGACAAACAGTTTGCCATTGTTGATATAGGTGACTGCCATGCCGCCGATCGTGCCCAACACCATAAACGCCAGCAAGATCGAACCCATTTGATAATGGCGCGTATTAAATTTGCCCTTGAGCAGCTCTTTTTTAGCGTCTCCTTCGGCACTGCGGGCGCGCCGCCACTGCACACCTAAATAGGCTGAATAGAGCGTCAAAGCCAGCAACATCCACATCAGCACGGGATGAAAAAACTGACTCCAAACTTTAACCGACTCTGGAATCTCGAAGCTCATAATGTTCTGACCTGTATATCGTTTCTTTATCTGTAAGCAAGGATCTTCATAAAAATTAGCATAGCCCCTGTGCTTATGCGATTTGCAAATTGGAGATAAGTTAGGGATCAGCCCCGTTGAATTGATTGCGATCGCCTCATCATGACCCCAACAGAGATTGAAGCCACCCTCCGAGAAGCCTTTGGCACCTGTGATGCTATTGGCTATCCGCTAGAGGCTGTGCAAAAACAGGTGCTGTTGCAGGCGCTGCTGGGCGAGCTTCAGAGTTCAGAGGCAGCGGGAGGCAGCGCTGAGGGAGCTGGTGAGGCCGACCTCGCCAATCCGCTTGATGACCTCACCTTTGAGGAGCGCCAGATTTTGCTGCACTTTATTCAAAATCAGAACCGTGAAAATAGCTCTTGGAAGGCACAGTTGCTGAATGATTGGTTACACAACCGCGACTCTGGCAAGATGCAGGTTTTGCGACAGCGCTACGGCTTGCAGTGGCTAGAGAAAATTCAGCCGAGCCATATTGCTGTCTATGCGGATGAATTGACGAATCTGAAAGTGGGCGATCGGATTGAAGTCTCTAATCGCCTGTGGGAATGGGTGCAAAACGATGACTCTAGCAATCAGGAATGGTTTGTCTGCACCGTGATTCATCTGAGTGAGGCTGCTACGGAGGGCGATGACGGAGAACAAGGGGACGATCGCCCTCCGACAAGCTGCACCGTCCAGTTTGAGAACGGCATGGAGTACGCCATTCAAGGCATTTATGAGTGGAACCGCTATAACTGGCGATGGGTGAAAGAGGGCAATACGCCTTCAGGCTAAGCGGTTAATAATCCAGCATGGTAATGATAGGAACGTCAGGCAGATTTTTGCGACCTTCTAGAAATAGCAGCTCGATAATGAAGGCGAACCCAGCAATCTGACAATCTGCTTGCTCGACTAGCTTAACTGCCGCTGCTGCCGTGCCGCCTGTGGCGATCAGATCATCGACAATCAACACCCGACTGCCCGCTGGCATCGTGTCTTGATGCATCTCGATCTGATCAGTGCCATACTCCAGCGCATATTCTGCCGAGTAGACAGCCGCTGGGAGTTTGCCCCGTTTGCGCACGGGCACAAAGCCCCGCTCCATTTTGTAGGCTAACGGCATACCAAAAATGAAGCCGCGTGACTCAATGCCAAGGATGTAGTCGATCGCCAGCGGCGTGCATTTGTCAGCCAAAGAATTGATGGTGTAGCGCAAACCCTCCGGATTGTTGAGCAGGGTGGTAATGTCTTTAAACACGATACCGGGCTTAGGAAAATCGGGAACGTCCCGAATTAGAGACTTCAAATCCATAGGTTTTATGCAGGTTGGGCGATCGTAGAAATCCTATCATCCACAGGCGACAGTCCAGAAATTCGTGGGGAGATTACTTAATACCCGAAAAATTGTCGAACCAGCCCCGTCGTTTGAAGAACAAAATTAGCGCTCCGGCGATCGTCAGCATCACAGCCCAACAGGCGATATAAGCATAGGGCGTTTTCAGCTCAGGCATATTTCCTGGCAGGTCAGGATCAAAATTCATGCCATAGACCCCCGCAATGAAGGTTAAAGGGATAAAAATAGTGGAGATAATTGTCAGCACCTTCATCACTTCATTCATTTTGTTGCCTACCGAAGAGACATAGATATCCATGAGGCTAGATGCCAGCTCTCGGTAAGTTTCGATCATGTCCAGCACTTGCACAATATGGTCATAGCAGTCGCGCAAGTAGACCCGCACCTCAGGGCTAATGAGCGGATTGCCATCCCGAATGAGGGAATTGATGGCATCTCGCTGCGGCCAAACCGCCCGTCGCAGACCCAGTAGCTCCCGCTTCAGGTCATGAATTTTTGCAAGCGTTCTGCGGTTAGGATTTCTAACCACTTCTTCTTCTAAATCTTCAATGATTTCGCCATAGGCTTCGAGCACCGGAAAAAACCCGTCGATTATCGCATCGATCAGCGAGTAGGCCAGGTAATCAACTTTTTGGCAGCGAATGATGCCGCGATCGGTGCGAATACGATCGCGCACGGGGCCAAAACAGTCATATTCCGGTTCTTCCTGCACCGTCAGCAGATGATGTTTGCCTAAAATAAAGCTCACCTGTTCGCTGGTAAAGCTCTTGCCGTCTTCTTTTAGGGTTGCCATCCGCACAATCAGCAAAAGCTGATCGGGGTATTCTTCCACCTTGGGACGCTGGGGGACATTGACCACATCTTCTAGCATCAGCGGATGCAGGTTAAACACTTTCCCTAAGCGCAGCAGCACATCCTCGCTGCCCAAGCCTTGCACATCGACCCAAGACACCGATTCTGAGTCCAAATGCGGCGCGCAGTCTTCGGGCTGGTCAATCTTGATGCGGACGGCGCTGTCACCACAGTAATCGATGAGAAAAATCACCGGATGGGGCGCATCCTCCTCGATCGCCAAGGTTCCAGGCATCGTTCCTGGCGCGTCATGAAAATAATCTACGTAGGATTCTTCTTCGTCGTCATCGTCTTCCAGCGACGGCATGGTAAACGAATGGGAATGCGTAGCGTTGTATTCAGAGTAGGGAAAGGACGAGCGATTTGTCATAGTTTAGGTAATCAAGGTGCAAGGTAGCCAAGCCCGGAGCTGGCATCCGGGAAGGATAATGTATGCCGATCTTAGGCAATTCTCCTCGGTTCTACCATGATTCTCGATCGCCCCCTCAAATCGCGAATTGCATCTGGCAAAACTTTTTAGAGAAACAGACGCAGCCTGCTTTTCTAAAAAGTTTGGTTCATCTAGCAATGCTTTCTATAGGCTCAATTTATGGCGCAGGGCACATTACCAAAAGCTGTTCTCCCGCTAACGTTTAGATTTTGGATAAAGCCATCCAGCAAATAGCTTGGTCAGCCGTGGCATCACTACATAGGTCATCAGGGCGACCATGAGAAAGGTGACGACCAAGGTGCGCAATAGCGGCGGCAGTAAAGTCAGCAGCGGCAACACCAGAAGATTCATGAGGTTGATCAAGACATAAATGGTAATGCCTGTAATCACCACCATTTTGTAGCGTGCTGGCGGAGCAAGACCGGGCTGCTGAGGAAGAGTGAACCAGGTTTCTAGCCCTGTGAGAACGGAGGTTTGACCTGTGCCAACGGTCAGCCGATTGGCGCGATCGAGCAGCCTTTGCCGAATGGCCGAAGTTTCCCACTGCTGGAGGTGGCTAATGCGATCGAACTTAAAGACGATGCGATATTCTGGGTTGGCGCGATCGCTGGGGCGAAAAACATTGACCCCAAGATGCCCGTCAAAGGCTCTTGCCGCCTCAATTAAATCAGCCAAAACCTGTTCAAAAGCTGCTTCGCAACCCGGCTTGACTCGCTGAAGAATATCTACTGTTGCCGGAGGATCAGGGCTGGGATGTTCTGGAGAATTCATAGCTGAAATTAACAGTGCCCTCAAATCAAGTGCCGTTAAACCAGATGCCGTTAAACCAATGGATATCCTGCATTCCCGACTTCTAAACGCACCACCTTAGCTGGCTCAAGCCCGGTTGGTGGAGGAAACGACATGCCCCCATTGGTGACGACATAAAGACTGGTGCGATCGCCTTCGCCCTTGCCAAACGCCAGTGCCGTACTTCCCGTCATACCCTGTTCCGCCTGAGCGATGGTCGTGACACTGCCATCAGGTAGGATTTTGACAACGCTATTGTAGATATGCGTGGTGCCGTAAAGATTACCCTCTTGATCAAAGGCAAAGTCATCCAGGTTAATGGGCTGTAGAACTATCTCAGGTTCTCCCGCTGCACCATTGGGTTGAATCGGAATTTTGACAAGCTGCATCTTGGCGGTATTGGAGGCATAAAGAGCATCTCCATAGATCTTGAGTCCATTGACGGCAGGAAACTCTTGATCAGGAGAGCTGCGGGCAAGGTCAGGATGTTCTAACCAAATTCTGACGGTTTGCTCAGTCGCGTTAAGTTCCCAAATTGCGCCTCGATAGGAATCTGCAATCAGGTAGCGATCGGCTTTGTCATCTTGAAAAGAATCGCTCTTTAAAGGCGTTAATCCATTTAAGAACATGGCATCGGGCATGCTCACCAGCACTGTTGCTTCACCCTGAGGTGAAACCACAAAGACAGTAGGGACATTCTCAGCATTCCAGGCGGTTAGCAACAAACTGCCATCGGCGGCAAAGGCCAACCCTGCGGCCTTACCAGCGATCGTTCCATGCACAATGGGCACGCCCTCTGGCCCAATTCGCAGCACTTTGCCCTCTAAATGGCTAGTGATAAATAGGGTATTGTCTGGGCTAATGGCGATGCTTTCCAGAAAGGTATTTGCTGGAAACTCGGCAATGGGGCGGGCAGCGACAAGCGCTACAGGGGTCTCTGCAAAGATAGGGGGCAGCGATGAAGACATGAAGATCCTTTTATGAGCAGAGGTTATGAGCAGAGGTTTTGAGCAGAGGCGATCGGTTTTTAGCAGACTATTTCTGTAGCAGAGTATCAGTGGGCAGGAGCGGCTGTCTTTCACAATCTTTTGAAAAATTTGCCTAATCTTTAGATGCAGTCTGGCTCCCTTCTGGAGGTATGCATCACCTCAGCGTGGCTCGATAGGCTTTGGGGGTGGTGTTTAAGTGTTTGCGAAACAGCCGAGTTAGATGGCTTTGGCTAGAGAAACCGCATGCGGCAGCGATTTCGGCAATCCTGTGATCGGAATGCTTGAGCAGATGCTGCGCCCGCGCCAATCGCCGCTGCACAAGGTATTGATGGGGGGCTAATCCCGTAGATTGTTTAAATAACCAGGCAAAATAGCAGGGACTCATCTCCAGCAAATCGGCTAGGTTAGCCAAGGTCAGGTCTTGCTCAAGATGCGCCTCTATGTAATCTGTCACTTGCCTGAGCTTGGGCTGAGACAGTCCACCCTGAAAGGGACGCAACCTCGCCGGGTTGGCCGCGTACTTTTTGAGCAAATGCATCGCCAAACAGTTGACGAGAGATTCGACATATAGCCGATCGCCGCCGCCATTGACCAACTCTTCCTTCAGCGCTATACCAAGCTGATGAACCAGCGGATCGGGTTTGGGCAAGTACGGCACCAAATCAATGCGATCGGGGGCGATCGCCTCATAGGCCACCTGCTTCAACAGCTCAGGGTTAAGGCTAAGAATAAGAAATTCTGAGGTTTGATCCCACTGCACTTGATGGGTGACGTTTGCCGGAACAACAATGACCTGCTCCTCAAACACCTGCTCTTGTTGAAACTGTCCATCTAGCCGCCGCTCAACCTGCAAGTTTTGTGGCACATGCGTATGGATGGCAATCTTGTGTTTTGGGTAAGCGTACTCTGGCGTTGCGTGGGGCGGATAGCGGAAATACTCTAGGGTGATGCCCTGCCAGTTGGTCTGACGGCTAGAAAGGAGAGGCGTGCTGGGCAAGATGGCGGCAATCGAGGGCGTTCTAGAATCTTGAGCAGCGTCGTGACCCATGACAGTTGGTAAAGATACGCTAACGTTGCTCTTTAGAATAACGCGATCGCCCCAGATGCATTGTCTCGGACAAGTCATCCTACACCTAACCTCTATCCCTGCTTCCCCCGTGATCCCCAACCGTCCTATAGTGGAGGGGCTGTTGAATACTATTAGCCCACCGTGAAAGCAATCACTCTGCTCGGCTCCACTGGCTCGATCGGCACACAGACTTTGGATATTGCGGCTCAGTATCCCGATCAGTTTCGGATTGTCGGTCTAGCGACGCGGAGCAATGTGGCATTGCTAGCGCAGCAGATTCGTCAGTTTCGCCCACAAATTGCCGCCATTTGCGATCCGGCATTGCTGCCCGGTTTGCGAGAGGCGATCGCCGATCTTGACCCTCAGCCAATTTTGCTGGCCGGTGAAGAGGGCGTGGTCGAAGTGGCGCGCTACGGCGATTCGGAAGTCGTGGTAACGGGCATTGTCGGCTGTGCAGGTCTGCTGCCGACGATCGCGGCCATCCAGGCCGGAAAAGACATCGCCTTGGCCAACAAAGAAACTCTGATTGCAGGCGGTGCCGTGGTACTGCCCTTGGTCAAACAGCATGGCGTGAAGCTGCTGCCCGCCGACTCCGAGCATTCTGCTATTTTTCAGTGTCTTCAGGGCGTGCCAGATAAAGGGCTGCGGCGGATTTTGCTGACGGCATCGGGCGGCTCATTCCGAGACTTGCCCGTCGAAAAACTGGCAGAAGTCACCGTTGCCGATGCCCTCAAGCATCCCAACTGGTCGATGGGGCGCAAAATCACGATCGACTCCGCCACGCTGATGAATAAAGGGCTGGAAGTGATTGAGGCACATTATTTGTTTGGCATGGATTATGACCAGATTGATATCGTCATCCACCCCCAGAGCATCATCCACTCCATGATTGAGCTGCAAGACACCTCGGTGCTGGCGCAGCTCGGCTGGGCAGATATGCGGCTGCCCTTGCTCTATGCCCTGTCTTATCCCGATCGCCTTGCCACCAACTGGGAGCCGCTCGATCTGGTGAAGGTGGGCAGCCTCACCTTCCGGGAGCCAGATCATGAGAAATATCCCTGCATGCAGCTAGCTTATGCTGCCGGACGGGCTGGCGGTTCGATGCCAGCAGTGCTAAACGCCGCCAATGAGCAGGTGGTGGAACTGTTCCTAGAGGAAAAAATTGGCTTTTTGGATATTCCCAAATTGATCGAAAAGGTGTGCGATCGCCACCGAGCGGATCACAGTACCCAGCCAACGCTAGAAGACATTCTGGCGGCAGATCAGTGGGCGAGGCAGGAAGTGATTAACGCTATGGCTAGCCCTGTTGTTTTGGCTTAGGCTTGGATCTTGAAGCGATTGAGGTTGGGGCAGGTTTCGCTGCTGATCGGTTTGATGCAAAGGTTTTGACAAAACCTGCCCTGACGCTAAGTTCGTTCGCCTGTCTTGTGACTTCAGTTGGACGGCTTTATTAGAATCAAGTAAACTTTTATTACAAGCTTTATTACAACCCTACGGAAATTTTTATGGCAGCCAATCCTGGATTCGGAAAACCTCGGCCTCAGCCCAAAGCCTCGAAGCGATCGCAGGAGCGGGCTGTCGCTTCTACCAAGTACGACAAGATGAAGGCGGATGGGTTGCCGGAGTATGAGGTCTATATTCGCATCCAGGACAAAAAGCAGTGGTTTCCGGTGGGTGTGATCTCGGTACAGCGATCGAGCCAGATCAACGCCGCTATTTTTGACAGCCAAGAGCAACTGCTGCAAGGCGCATTTCGGATGTTTCCTATCCTCAAGAAAAATCAGACTCAGCTTGAGTATGGCTACCGCCTGAAAGAATTTAAGGATGAGCCGATTCAGCTAGCCGTAAAGCCTGCAACGGGTGCGAAGGGCGCTTGGCAAGGAGCGATCGACGGTATCAAAAATCGCTTTGCCGCTCTGACAAACCGCAACTAAAGGGGTTGAGGTTTTTGTGTGCAGGAGGCTAACGTCCTGTACACAAAATATAAGCTGCACACAAAAATATAAGCTGCTGCTCCTGTCCTATGAATCCGATCGATCCGCCTCAGCCCTCTTTGCCGCCGGGTCAGTTTGGCTTGCCCGTGATTGGCGAAACGCTCAAGTTCTTTCGCGACGCTAAGTTTGCCCAAAAGCGTCATCAGCAGTACGGCGACATTTTCAAGACGCGTCTGTTGGGTAGCCCCACGATTTTTATGCGGGGCGTCGAGGCCAATCGATTTGTGTTGATGAATAACGACTGCTTTGAGGTGACTTGGCCGCCCAGCACTCGCGCGCTGCTGGGTTCTCTGTCTCTGGCACTGCAAACGGGAGATATGCACCAAAAGCGGCGCAAGCTTCTGGCACAGGCGTTTTCACCCCGATCGCTCACGGGCTATATTGCGGCGATTGAGGCGATTACTCAACAGTATGCACAGCGTTGGCAGCAGGCTCCTCAAGGCGAGCTGACTTGGTATCCCGAACTGAGGCGCTACACATTTGACGTTGCCTGCAAGCTGCTAGTTGGGCTAGAGGCAGGGTCTGATACAAGCTTGGGTCATGCCTTTGAAGCCTGGTGTGAGGGCTTGTTTTCTATTCCTCTCGCGCTGCCCTGGACACGCTTCGGACGGGCAAAAAAAGGGCGCGATCGCTTGCTACAAGATATTGAAAACCTGATTCGTCATCGGCAGCAAAACCCCAGTTCTGCAGAGGATGCCTTGGGGTTGCTAATTCAGGCCGAAGATGAAGCGGGCGATCGCCTCAGCCTGGAAGAGTTAAAGGATCAAATTTTGCTGCTGCTGTTTGCGGGGCATGAAACCTTGACTTCAGCGATCGCCTCTTTTTGTTTACTAACGGCACAGCATCCGCAGGTGATGGCAAAAATCCGAGCAGAGCAACGGCAGTTTGCGGCCCAGCCGCTGACGCTGGAGCATTTGCGGCAAATGACCTATCTGGAGCAGGTGTTGCGAGAAGTCTTGCGCCTGATTCCGCCCGTAGGGGGCGGCTTTCGCAAGGTGACTGCCAACTGCATATTTAAGGGCTACCAGATTCCGCAGGGCTGGAACGTGCTGTACCAGATTGCTGCAACTCACAGCAACCCCCAGCTTTATCCGCAGCCGGACGCATTTGACCCCGATCGCTTCAGTTCAGAAAACCTGCAAAATCAGACGGTCGATCGCCAGAAATATGGCTATGTGCCTTTTGGGGGTGGCCTTCGTGAATGCATCGGCAAGGAGTTTGCCCGTCTGGAAATGAAGATCTTTGCCGTTCACCTGGCACGCGGCTACGACTGGTCGCTGCTGCCCGATCAAGACCTAACGCTGATTACGGTGCCGACACCGCATCCTCAAGATGGATTGCGGGTGCGGTTTGGGCGCTCCTCATCTGGAGGCGCGTGAGTGACAGCCGCTGGGCTGCGGATCGCAAATCTAAATTCACGATTTGCGGGAGGATGCAAATCGCAGGACGACCGTTGTGCCTGTTGTGCCGCTAATCTCTAGCGTGCCTCGAAGCTGTTGGGCTAACCCTTGGATGAGCGTCATTCCCAAGGTTTTGGTTTGCTTGAGGTTGAAATTTTGCGGCAGACCCACCCCGTTATCTCGCACGACCAAGGTTAGGGTTTGATCGGGGTGCTGATGAAACGTCACTTGAATTTCACCGGGTGCGTCGGAGAAAGCATACTTCAGAGCATTGGACACCAACTCATTAATAATCAAGCCGCAGGGAATAGCGGTGTCAATATCGAGCGGAATGGCATCGATCTGAGTCGTGAGTTGAATCTGATCGGTATGGATATTGTAGGAGGTGAACAGGTGGGCGGTGAGATCGGCAATGTATTGTGCAAAATCGATATTGGCTAGATCGTCAGAGCGATAGAGCTTCTCATGCACTAAGGCGATCGAGGTAATGCGGTTTTGGCTTTCCTTGAGAGCCTCGACAACTTGGGGATCGGACGATCGCCGTGACTGCATTTGCAGCAGCCCGTAAACCACACCAAGATTATTTTTAACCCGGTGATGAATTTCTTTGAGGAGCACCTCTTTTTCTTTGAGCGAGGTTTGAATCGTGGCCTCTGCCAGTTTCCGCTCGGTAATGTCTTGCTGCACCGCAACAAAGACGGTGCCATAGTGAGGATGCTCAAACAGCGAAGTGGCTGCATAACCCCAAAAAGCCGTCCCATCTTTTTTGACGTTATGCACCTCATAGGTCGCCTCGCCCTGTTGCAGAGTGGCTGTGGCAATTTCTTGATGAATCGCTCTGGGATCGGTATGTTCGTCTCCGTAGTTGATCAGTGAGATATGTTTGTCCTTGAGTTCTCCAGCATCGTAGCCAAACATCTGCTCAAATTTGGGATTGGCGTAAACGATCGTGCCGTCATTTGCCTTGATGAGGCAAATTCCCTCAGCCATAATTCTCACAATAATGCTCTGAAGCTCTCGCTCCATTTCGGCCTGTTTGCTTTCGGTAATATCCCGCCCTTCAGGAATCAGCAGCACCACCTGACCCGTCTCGTCTTGAATGGGCTTCAGCGAAAAGTCGATGGTTGCCACCCTATCTCCAGCGCCCAAAATATCTACCTCGTAGCGAATAAATTGTCCCCTGGCAGCTTGGGCGATCGCGGCCTGAAGGCGGGTTTGCGTTTCGGCTGAGAGAGTCCACCAACGGCTTTCCCAAAACGGGCGGTTAATCACCTCTTCAGGTGTTAGTCCGGCAAACTCTAGGGCTGCCTGATTGGCCTCTAGCAAAATGCCCTCCGGGCTGAGCAATCCAATAAATTGGAACATGGTGTTGAAGATAGCTCGAAAGCGGCGATCGCTCTGTCTCAGGGCTTCTTCGGCATGCTTGCGATCGGTAATATCGCGGCAAATGCAAAATTGCACAGATTGCCCATCCCAATTGACGGGGGTAGAGGTAATGTCTACGTGATAAATGGAGCCATCTTTGCGACGATGGCGGGTTTCAAACCCGTTCACACAAAAGCTAGAGTTTTCAATTTTTTGCTCAAGCTCTGACTGCGTCCAATGGGCATCGAAATCTACAAGATTGAGCGTGGTGACTTCTTCTAAGTCATAGCCCAGCATCCGGGCAAAGCTGGCATTGGCTTCGAGAATACTGCCTGTTTGGTCTAGAACCACAATGCCATCTAAAGAGGTATCAAAGAGGGTTTTGCGCCGGTACATCTCTTGAGCCAGCGCCAGTTCGCTAACTTTGTGTTCGGTAATATCCGTTAAGGTGCCAACATAGCCCGTTACCGTACCCGTAGAATCGATCTCTTGTGCGACTTGAACGAAGTACCAGTTAATACTGCCATCAGGCCGCAAATGCCGACCTTCCCTATTGTTGAGGATCAGATCGCCTGGGCTTGCCTGAGCATAGTCTTTATCCCATTGACTCAGCATCCCAGCGCGATCGTCAGGATGCAGGGCTGCCATCCATCCTTGACCCAAGGCCGCCTCTTTGGGTCTGCCCGTCATTTCGCTCCAGCGATCGTTCACATACACACAGTTCAACGGTTGATCAAATCGAAAAATTCCGACTGGGCTGACTTCAGCGAGAAGGCGATAGCGAGATTCACTTTCTTGAAGCGCTATTTCAGCTTGTTTGCGATCGCTAATGTCTTCGACTAAACCCACGAAGCGCAGCGGATGGTCTGCGGCATCTCGAATAATGGCTATTTCGGCAGAAACCCAGCGAATAGAGCTATCCGGTCGGATAATGCGATACTCAAGCCGGACAGCCTTGCTCTGAGTTCTTTGCACTTTTGCCGCCACCGCAACCCGGACTTGATCGCGATCGTCAGGATGAATCGCCTCCATCCAAACCTCAGGATTTTGTAGCAGCTCAGCGGGCGATCGCCCCCAAATTTTTTCGTAGGCAGGGCTGATATAAACAAACCGATCGGGATTGAGCGATCGGACAAAAAATGCCTGAGGAATAGTATTGGCAATCTCGCGGAAGCGATCTTCGCTCTCCTGTAAGGCGATGCCAGCCAACTTGCGATCGGTAATGTCGCTGAGTAAGCCATCCCAAACGATGCCATCGGGCGTGGTTTGCGGACGAGAACTACCTTGAATCCACTTGCGTTGCCCTGAGGGGGTTGTCAATCGACCTTCCCAATGCCAATGGGCGCAGTCTTGAACGGCAGTAGCGACCGAGGTTTGCAAGGAGGGTAGATCTTCTGGCTCAATTAAGTTCCAGACCCTATTTGCATCTCGAAGAATGTCATCAGGTTCTAGTTCTAATAACTCGTAAGCGCCATAGCTAACATAGGTGAACCCTGCCCCGCCCGCTTTGTGAGGGAAAAAGCGATAAACCATACCCGGCATATTGGCAACGAGCGACTGAAATCGGTCTTCACTTTCCTGAAGTGCCGCTTCGATCTGCTTGCGATCGCGGATTTCGCCTTGTAAGATTTGGTTCGCATCTTGAAGCTGTGCTGGGCTAGACAGCGCCAGCGCTTGGGGTATCGTCAGCACTAGTAATAGAGCCGTTGTCAGCGAGAGAACTGCTGTCGTTAGCTTAATGATTCCAGACAGCCAGTAGGCTGGGTATCCCAGCGTCCAGATCTCTATGAGATGGCTAGTGCCACAGGCGACAAGCAAGGCACTAAACAACAGAAAAACCCAGGTGAAGGGCAGATCTCGTCGCTTGTGAACCAAAGAAAGTAGCGTTAGTGAAATTGAGTAATAAGCGAGAGCAATGACGCCATCTGAGAAAATATGTAGCCCCGTAAGTTCTGCCTGCCAGAGGTAGCTGTGCCCTTGGAAGATGAACAAATCAGTCTTGAAGAATTGCATGAGATTCAGCATGATTTTGCCTCAAGCTATGACTCAATCTCCCAGAGGCTGGGGCGATTTCCGTACAATAAATTCTTCAGCATGAGCGTCTTCAGCATGGCGCGATCGCCTTGCATCACTTGCTATTCTCAAATATGTAATAAGTTTTTGTTGACTGAGCGGTGAGGCAACAAAAACTTATTAGATAAATACCATTCCCTCAAACAAGCAATGAAGCAAGCCAGGTTAAGCAATGTCTGACTCTTCATCCCACAGGCGTTCTAGCTGAGAGCGCCATGCTCCTAGCACTGCCCCACGATCGCTAGCGCTAGCATCCAAATCTCCCATTACCCCTTCCTCGTAGAAGCGCTCTAGAGATTGCAGCGTTGCGGCCAAGCTCTGCCCCTGCATTTTGGCAGCGCGGATAATCTGGCGCACTTGGGCTTCGGCAAAGCGGTTAAAGCTATCGGATAACCCTTTTTGGTGCAGGGCGACCAAGCGGGCGATCGCCGCCTGAAAATCTTCGGGGCTAAGGGTGGGAAAGCTATGCTGAAAAACGCCCCAGACTAAATTCTGAAACAGCGCGTACCGAGTTTCTTGGGTTTCATCAAAATTGGCTTCTAAAAGCTGAGCAAAATAGGGGGCGGCTTCTTGGGCAGGGGCAATGGTGATGAGCGATCGCAGCCAGCTTTGATCTTCCGACAACAGCACCAATAGACGCAAATTCTCGCCTTCAATTTGCCAAGATTCGGGTTCGTTAACTCTGACAGTATCTCCAAACAGAGTGGTCAGAATTTGGGTGATATCTTGAGGCGTCATAGGGGCTTTCCTTGGGCAACATTTCTACAGGGATTCTGATATCAAGCTTTAATTGCGGTGATTGTTGTTGTAATGCACCAGCGCTCCTGCCCATTGCAGCTTTTCCCGAAGAGTCTGGTAATACGAATAGTTTTCTCGCAGCAAGATAAACTCTGCCGATCGCTCTGCCGTACGAATATCGACCCGTTGCCCCGGCCAAATCGCAGTCGCTAGCACACCATCCATCCACAGCTTGGTGTTGAGATCGGCATCGGCAAGCGGCCAAATGCTGACCACAGAACCCGGTGGCAGCACGATCGGGCGACTGGAAAGGCTAAGAGGGCAGATCGGCGTGACAATCAGCGCATCCATACCAGGATGGACAATGGGGCCGCTAGCAGACATGGTGTAGCAGGTTGAGCCTGTAGGCGTAGCTACCAGCAGCCCATCTCCCTGGTATTGATCAACCACTTCGCCATCAATCTCCATTTCCAGGAAAGACGTAATCATGCGATCGGCTGAAGCTGGCTTAATGCACATTTCGTTCAGCGCCAAATAGCGATCGCTCATGGGATCTCGATTGGTGCGGCTGCCTTCAAAGGTCATGGCTTGCAGCATCATGCGTCGCTGAATGGCAAACCGATCTTCGGCCAATCGATCCCAGACCTGCTGGGAATCTTTTAAAACTTCGGCAGGCTCTGTCAAAAAGCCTAAATGCCCGCCCACATTAACCGCCAGAATAGGAATGCCATCTGAAGCCAGATGCCGTGCGGCGGCTAAGGCGGTGCCATCTCCCCCTAATACGAGCGCAAAGTCGATCGGCTCATGCGCCGATGCCAAAAAAACGGGATAAGGATTATCTTTTGCTCCGCTAGGCCCCAGTAAAACTCGGCAGTTGCGGCGTTCTAGCTCTTCGGCATATTGATCGGCATAGCGGCGACTCAGCGCATCTCCGGCTTTGTGAACGATGATGACTTGGTTGAGATTCACGGTTGAGGGTGCGAAGGGTGATAAGGATTACGGCTGTAGCAGGACAAAGTTGGGAGATGGCTTTTACTCTATAGCTTTTCCTCTAGAGTTGGGACATGTGTTAGGTCAGGCGCTGATTTTTTGACTTTTATTCTTAAGTTTATCTTTAACGCGATCGCTACCTTCAAACCTTTGCAAAGCTCTAGGCGCGAAAATTAACGCTATGGGAATCTCAAATGGGTTGCTAGATTAGGGTGTAGGGGCAACCCGCATCCTATTTTATTAGGGTTCTCAAAAGCCTTTTAAGACTGCTAGGGCTGTGAAAATTTCTACATGCGATTGAGATAATGTCAGTTAAATTAGCCCATCGTTCTTTCCAAAGACTGTCCTTCCGTTATGATTCTCGAAATAGCAGAGCCACCCTTGCAAAGATTTTTAGTGGTTGATGATCATGAGGCGATTTTGGAGGGAACGATCCCTGCCCTGCGTGCCAAATATCCGACCGTTGAAATTTTGACCGCTAAAGATCGCCAGTCGGCAGAACAGCAGGTTGCTCTCCATCGTCCTGACTTAGCCATTATTGACTTAAGCCTGCCCGAAATGCCCTATGCGGTGCCCAATACCGAAGTCGGCATTCAGCTTTTAGAGGCGCTTATGCATACCCATCCTGCCCCTAATTTGATGGTGCTGAGTACCAATATCAAACCGATCGTGCGATTGAAACCCGCGATTAATGCCTATGAGGGGGGCTTTGCAGCAATTGACAAATCTCTGCCCATTCGGGAAATGTTGAAATATGTGGATTTGGTGCTGAGAGGCTCGATTCATTTGCCTTCGGAGGTGCGATCGCGTCCTGAGTTTGATCGTCGCTGGCTAGAGGTGCTAAAGCTGAAATTCCAGGAGGGCTTGTCGGAGCGCGCAATTGCAGAGCGCATGCAAATTAGCGATCGCACAGTGCGAAATTACTGGATTAGAATTCAAGATGCGCTCAATGTGTATGATCATCCCCATAAGGATTTGCGCGTTCAGATTGAGATTGCGGCTAGAAAAGCAGGGCTGATTAATTAACTCCAAAAGTTGTGCAAGTTATCTGGAGAAAACTAAAACAACAGGCAAGCCTCTGTCGTGAGGTAGTTTTGCCCGGTATTTTAATTGTGGGCTTCGTTGTTTTGATCCGGTTGATGGGTCTGCTGCAAATTCAGGAGTGGATGGCGCTCGACGCTTCATCTCGCCTCTGCCCTGAAAGAGCGATCGAATCACAGGTTGTGATTGTAGGGATTGATGAAGACAATCTCAATTCAGGTAGTTTCATCTTCTCAGATGCAGACTTGGCGAAAGCCATTAGCACTTTAGCGGCATCTCGTCCTAGAGTCATTGGTCTTGACCTTTACCGAGATTTGCCTGTCGAGCCGGGGCATGAGGCGCTGCTTCAAGTCTTCAAAACGATTCCCAACATTATTGGCGTTGAAACGGCTTTGAATACTCAAGACAGCTTAAATATGCGCCCTCCGCCACAGCTTCCGCCAGAGCGGATTGGCTTCACCGATGTTGTGGTAGATGACGATGGCAAAATCCGTCGCATTATTTTGTCAAATGCAGACCCGTCGTATGCTGGCCAGATGGAGATAGACCCATCATATGCAGACCGGGGGGAGCCTAGCCAGGAAATCCGGTACTCGTTTGCGTTTCGCCTGGTGCAAATGTATTTGGCTGCTCAAGGTATCCAATTTCAGCCTAAAACGCCACACATTCGGTTTGGGACTACCGAGCTACAGCGATTTCAATCTAACTCTGGAGGATATATCCAAGCCAATGCCAAAGGCAATCAGCGCATGCTCAACTTTTGCGCTAGCCAGCAGCTATTCCGCAACCTATCCATGCGCGATGTGCTAACGCAAAGATTTAGCCCAGAGTGGATTCGCGATCGCATCATCATTATCGGCATGGCGGCCTCTAGCGTGAAAGACATCTTTTTTACCTCCGCCTTGCGCGAAACAATCTCTTCTCAGGCGTCAGGGAATCCCTTTCCGGCAACGCGGCTAATCTATGGGGCAGAGGTGCAGGCTTATGGAGCCGATCAACTTCTGCGCGAGGTGCTAGAGCAGCGATCGGCTCTGAGGTTTTGGTCTGATGGCTGGGAGTATCTTTGGATTGTGGTCTGGGGCTGCGTTGGCATTGCGTTGGGGCTAGTTTTGCAATCTCCCTGGAAAAGCCTGATCAATATTGCGATCGCTCTAATGGGCTTGATCGGAATTTGTTTTTTAGCATTGCTCATGGGCTGGTGGATTCCAGTAGTGCCTCCTGGCCTAGCGCTGGGGGGTGCAGGGCTAGTGACGGCTTTCTTCGATCGCGATCTCAGGTTTGAACTGGCGCAGCGCCGCAAAACCATCGAGCGAACTTATGAATCGGTGCATAATGGCCCATTGCAGCATCTTGCCGTGATCTTGAGAGAGCTAAATGAAGAGGTGACTTGCGATCGCCTGCAACAAGAACTGCAAGCGCTGAATCAAGAGCTGCGTAATATCTTTGAACATATGCGAGAGGAAGCGCTGACCCGCAGCGATCGCTTCTATCTCAATGACAATCGCATTCTGGATTTGCAAGCTCCCATTTCTGAGCTGTTATATCAGGTTTATGATTACACCTTAGAGCTGGAGGCTCCTGGTTTTGCCAGCATTCAAACCTATATTCCGCCAGATTTTGATATGCTCAAAACCGATCGCTTTAGCCCTGAGCAAAAGCGCGGATTATGTCTATTTTTGCAGGAGGCACTCTGGAATGTGGGCAAACATGCGATGGGTGCAACTCGGCTAGATGTCATGTGCATTATGGAGTCAGAGCATTACATTTTGCGAATTACGGATAATGGTCTGGGTATTGTCTCGACGCATCAGGGACAGGGAACGCGACAGGCTAGGGCGATCGCACGGGAGCTAGGGGGACAGTTTCGTCGCTACTTTCATTCACCGCAGGGAACGAGTTGTGAACTCATGTTTCCAATAATGAGAGGCTGGCTGAAACGATTTTATTGAATCATTCTTGTACCGTTAAAAATAATATGAGTGTGGATTTAGAGCGATTTTGAGATGGTGAGATGGTGGGTGAGTGGGTGAGTGGGTGAGTAAGTGGATGGGTGGGTGAGTGAATGAGTGAATGAGTGAATGAGTGAGTGGATGAGTGGGTGTAAATTAGCAGCTATCTTTTCCCACAAAAAACGGGAGAGGAATAAGGTGGAGATTACGGGGGTGGCGGAGTCTACCCTTTTTTAATTTTGTCCTCATCATCTACTCATTTATCAGTGACAGGATTGAATGAGTGTACGGGCATGGCTGCATCTTCTGATTCAGCACTGTCGAGTCTATGTCGGTATGAGTTTTAGGAAATACAGAGGATATGAGAGTAAACCTACATTTTGGATTGATTCTAGGCTTATCTGCTTTAGTGATCGTGGGTTGTACGAGCGCCGTTGCGGTAGACCCGTCCAGTAGTCCCATAGCGCAAGTGAGTCCAGTTGCTTCCAGTCCAGCTGCTCCAAATTCGGATGTTTCACCGATCGCATCGGCTGCTGAGTCCTCTCAAGTGTTAAAGACAGGCACCTTTGCGTCAGGAGAACATCCAACGCAGGGGATTGTTCGTTTGGTCAGCCAGGGTGATAGAGTTTTTCTGGAGCTTGATCAAACCTTTACGACCTCTAGTAATGGCCCTGATTTAGTGGTGATCTTGCATCGCTCTAGCGATGTTTTGGGTTCTACTCAGCCTCCGGCCTTTCCGATTGCAGCCGGAGAATATGTGGTTCTTGCCCCTCTAGAAAAGTTTAGCGGCGCACAGCGCTATGCCATTCCTAGCGATGTTGATGTAGCAGACTATGCCTCTGCTGCCATCTGGTGTCGTCAGTTTAATGCAACGTTTGGTGCGGCGCTGCTGCAATAGGGGACGCAAAATCTAGAGCCTGAGTAAAATAGTACGAAAGTATTAACAATAAGCGTCTATCAGCGTGCAGTTTGCGAGAATTTGCCATGACCTTTCCTGTCGTATCCCATTCTTCGATCGCGCCTCTTAGCTTAGGCGATCGCTATCAGCGAGTCCGCACACTGAGTGAAAAGATTTGCCAGCCTCTAGAGGCAGAAGATTACGTGATTCAAACCATGCCGGATGTCAGCCCACCCAAGTGGCACTTGGCTCATACCACCTGGTTTTTTGAAACGTTTTTGCTGGTGCCGTACCTGCCTGACTATGAGGTGTTTCATGCTCAGTATGGCTATTTGTTCAACTCATACTACGAGGCTGTGGGGCAACGCCACCCTCGCCCGCAGCGGGGTTTGCTGGCTCGCCCTACCGTCAAAGAGGTCTATCAATATCGGGCTTACGTCGATGAAGCGATGCAGACCCTTTGGAAGGAGAGGGGCGATCGGGCAGATTTGGCTGCGCTAATGGAGCTAGGACTGCATCATGAGCAGCAACAT
This sequence comes from Oscillatoriophycideae cyanobacterium NC_groundwater_1537_Pr4_S-0.65um_50_18, assembly GCA_016208305.1. Taxonomy (GTDB): domain Bacteria; phylum Cyanobacteriota; class Cyanobacteriia; order Elainellales; family Elainellaceae; genus Drouetiella. The sequence continues at coordinate 271,357 of JACQYI010000022.1, forward strand.
CAAGAACTGCTGCTGACCGATATCAAACATATCTTTGCGATCAATCCCCTGCGACCTTCCTACCGAACCGATTTGCCGCCTGCGCCCTCTCCGGCAACCATTACCGATCGTTGGTTAGACTATCCGGGAGGGCTGGAGGCGATCGGCTATGAGGGGCAAGACTTCGCGTTTGATAATGAAAGCCCTCGCCACCCAACCTATCTGCAAGATTTTTGGCTAGCGGCTCGACTGGTGACGAATGGGGAATATCTGGAGTTTATTGAGGCTGGCGGCTACTCCAAGCCGGAATATTGGCTCTCGGAAGGTTGGGCTATGCTGCAAACCCAATCGGTGCAGGCCCCTCTGTACTGGGAGGAGGTGGACGGCAATTGGTGGGTGATGACCTTGGGCGGATTTGTGCCGCTGAACCCCCATGAACCCGTCTGTCATGTCAGTTTTTACGAAGCGGATGCTTACGCCCGTTGGGCAGGGAAACGGCTGCCCACTGAGGCGGAATGGGAGGTGGCGGCAGCACAAGTGTCTTTGCAGGGCAATCTGTTGGAGAGCGGGCGGCTGCATCCCTGTGCTGCGATCGGCACGACTCGACCCGATCAGATCTTTGGCGATGTCTGGGAATGGACGCAGAGTGCCTATTTGCCCTATCCCGGCTTTCAGCCTGCAACGGGTGCGATCGGGGAATATAACGGCAAATTTATGTGCAACCAAATGGTGTTACGGGGTGGGTCTTGCGCTACGCCCGCTAGTCACATCCGCGCGACCTATCGCAATTTTTTCCCTGCCTCGACGCGCTGGCAGTTTAGCGGCATCCGACTGGCACATTCTTAGAAAGGGATGAAAAGTGCCCTGCTGCTCTAGGAATGTCTGCTCTATTTCGTCCTTTATTTTGAGAAGCTTGAATGACTCTGACCTTTGATCCAGTCGTCCAGTTTTATGATTTTCACCCGGCTGTGGATGACTTTCGGACAGCCGTATTGCAAGGGCTTACCCAGCCCCAAAAAGCGATCGCGCCTCAGTTTCTCTATGACAAGCGAGGTTCAGAACTCTTCGACCAGATCTGTATGCTGGAAGAGTACTATCTCACCCGTACCGAGGTGCAGATTTTACAAGACAATGCCACTGAGATCGCAAAACTGCTGGGCGATAGCGTCTTGATTGAGTTGGGCAGTGGCAGCAGCCAAAAAGTCCGCATTCTTTTAGAGGCTGCCCCGCAGGTTAAAACCTATGTGGCGTTAGATATTTCACGGCAGCATCTATACGAATCTTGTAAGGCGTTGATGCAAGATCATCGTCAGTTGGAAACGATCGCCATTTGCACAGACTATATGCGATCGTTCCAAATTCCCGATCTGCCTGTGCTACAAAATCAGCGCGTTGGCTTTTTCCCCGGCTCCTCTATTGGTAATTTAGAACCTGATGAAGCGGTTGAATTTCTCAAAAATTTGGCATCTGTGTTGGGATCGGGTGCGTTGTTGATTGGCGTGGATTTGAAAAAAAGCAAAGAAATCCTAGAGCCTGCTTATGATGATGCTAAGGGGATCTCTGCGGCTTTTGCCCTCAATCTTTTGACGCGAATCAATCGTGAGTTAGGAGCCAACTTTAACCTCGATCACTTCAGTTATGACGCTTTCTATAATCCGATCGGTCGGATTGAAATGCGGATTGTTAGCCTCAAAGACCAAGTCGTGCAATTCAAGGAGATGTCGGTTCCTTTCGCGCAAGGTGAAACATTGCGAACTGAGCATTCCTATAAGTACAGCGTAGAGGAATTTCAGGCGCTGGCAACCAAGGCTGGGCTGCAACCGAAACAGGTCTGGACAGATTCACAGCAGCTTTTTAGCGTTCACTACTTGAGCTGGTAAGAGTAAGACAGGGGACGTGAATAGGATTCATGGCATCTTGTTAGAGAATGAATTAAAACCCTGATCTTTTCCACGTTCTGCCTGCAAAAGATCAGGGTTTTGGATATTGTTAGTGCTCCACTCAACAGATTCAAAGAATTTCTAGAGCTGCAATGCTATTTACCTCATAACAAATGGCGCGATGAGACATCCGAATTTCTACAGAAATAGACAGGACTCCTAGCAGCAAGATACCTGTTCCCAGCAAAAAGAGGGTAAGCGTTAAAGAAGCAACGATTGAAGAGTTAAGGGCGACTGCTAAAGCGATCGCAAACATACTGCCTAAAAAAATTGACGTAGCGCTGTATATGATTAGAGCTGCATTTTGTAGCAATCGATGACGACGAATGAGCAGCGGCATTTGGCGATCGATTTCCTGCAAGCGCTCCAGATAAAAGACATCTGCTTTCTCGTCAGACCGCAGAAGCGCTAACCGCTCTAGTGCCAGCGATCGCATATATTGTCCAACGGAGGCATACCGTCCTAGAACAGCATTTTGAATTAGGGCGCAGGCCGTAATCAGAACGACAGGGGCAATGATTAGTTGAATCGTATCGGCTACATCCGCAGCACTCATCATAATCGCGATTATTCAAAAAGAGTAGATCAGAGCCACTGTATAATTTAACGCTATGCGATACCCCGCTGAACGATAAGTTAGCAGCAGAGTTAAGCCGAATTAATCACACTTGTGATCAAAAACCGATATTAGAGGCGATCGCATTTGAGACGCTGCTGATTTTGATCTGAGTCCATCAAAAGCTGGAGTGCAGGCATCTTACCCGCACTCTGGATTCTCCATAGCCGCCTAAGCTGGCTCTCCAATTTGTCTCGATATCAGTTCAGCAAAAAGCCCCTCCTCATGGGCTAACTGATCAAAACTGCCTTGCTGAATGACGCGGCCTGCCTGTACCACATAGATGCGATCGGCATTGCGAATGGTGCTGAGGCGATGGGCAATGACAATGCGCGTCACCCCCAACGCATCTAGACTTTCGGTAACGATCGCCTGTGTGCGATTGTCCAATGCGCTAGTCGCTTCATCAAACAGCAAAATTTGAGGCTTAAGCGCCAGCGCCCGCGCAATCATGAGCCGCTGCCGCTGCCCACCCGAAAGATTTGATCCGCCCTCGCTGACAAAGGTATACATGCCCATTGGCATCGCCCGCACATCGTCAGCAAACCCGGCCTTTTCTGCCGCTTCCCAGGCTTCACTAACGGCAATTAAGGCGCTGGCTGAAATATTGGCAAAGATGCTGCCCGCATTGATGCGGCTATTTTGCAGCACAACGCCCAACTGTCTGCGAACGGCTGTAATATCCAGACCCGACAGATCTTGCCCATCGTAAAAGATGCTGCCATCGCTGGGCGTATCAAACCCTAGCAGCAAGCGCAATAGGGTCGATTTGCCGCTACCCGAAGGCCCCACCAGCGCCACAAACTCTCCGGGATCGGCGTGCAGACTGACTTGATTGAGGGTCGGTGGCCCATCCTCGCGGTAGCGAAAGGTGACGCGATCGACCATCACGCGACCCATCAGCTTGCCCGGATCGGATTTGTTGGGATCGATCTCAGGTTCCGCTGCCAGAATAGGTTGCGATCGCTTCCAGAGCGCCACGACTTCCAACACAGACGTAATGGCGTTGCTGAGGCTGGTGGCACCGCTGATAAAAATGCCAAAAGCAGCGCTAAAAGCGAGAAATCGGCCTGTGGTCAGCCCTGTCTCTCCAGCCGCTTGCGCTTGCCCAATTAAAATCACGGTTGTCCAAAAGAGCAGCGTTGCCGTCAGCCCCGGCATAACGGTATTAAAGACGGCAACGCTATCTTGAATAGACTGTGTGCTGGTTTCTAGCCTGAGCTGCCGCGTGTATTTTTGCCCCCAGACGGCAAAGGCGCGTTCTTCTGCCCCTGCGCTTCTCAGCTTGGGTACAGCCTCAATCAATTTCACCAGCAAGCCATAAATTTCGCCCCGTAGCTCTAGCAGCGGCAGGGTCTGACGCAGGAGCAGCGCCCCTGAAGTGGCCGTAAAAGCGATCGTCACGACAGCCACAACGCCAGCCACCAGCGCCAAGGTAGGACTATAAACTAGCATTAGCCCAAAATTGAGCAGGGCAAAAAATCCAGTCAGAATTGTGCGTAAGGTCGTGCCCGTCAGTCTTCTACGAATTTGGCTAATGCCTGAAACCCGCGATTCCAAATCGCCGATCGTATACTCTCGAAAGAAAGTCGGCTTTAATTTCAGCAATCGATCCCAGACCGCAGCCTGCATTGAGGCTTCGGACACCGTTTCTAACCGCATTGTGGCTAACGCCTGCACCAGCTCTAGACTCACAGAACCCAGGGCAAAAAACAGCAAGCCCAGACCGATTTGAATTAAGAGATTGCGATCGCCTGTCGGCAGAGCCGTATCAATCAAAATTCCTGTAGCGAGGGGTACCAGCATTCCTGCCAAGGTGCTAGCAATGCCCATAGCCAGCAGAATGAGAAGATTTTTGAGCTGTCCTTTAAAGGCAAACCGCACCAGATCCCAAGCGCGCAGGGCTGATTCGGGAAAAGGGCGATAAAACACATAGGCGCTCGGCTCTAAGGTAGCGGCTATCTCTGCATTAACTTTGGGATAATGCTGCGCCGCAGAAACCCCCCCTGCCATTTGCGGATCAAAAATGGCATAGTGATCGCCTGCAATAGGCAACAGCGCCACCGGATGTTTGCCCTGGCGTTTGTAGGCCACAATGGCGCTGCCATCTTTTTGCCACCATTTATCGCGCAGTAGAATTCGCCGCAGCCGCAGCCGCGAAGATCGAGCGATCGCCTCTAACGGATCACGCATACGGCTAGAGTCTTCTGCTTCCATCGGCGGCTCAATGGCGATACCCAGCGCCTTGCCGACTGCACCTGCCACCATGAGTAACTCATCGGCCTCCGCAAACGGCTCTGTGGGTCGGGGTTGCAGCAGGGCGACCAAATCCTTGAGCGTATCTTGCGTCACCTGACGATTGAGCTGCTGTCTTTTTTGAAACCTAGAAAATTCTGATTGCGTTTCCTGCGCGATGATAAGCTCGATACTCTGTAAGAAACAAGCATGAAGATGATTCAAGCCTGTGACCAGAGAATCAACCGATGCAATTTCGGCTGAAGGCTGAATAGAAAGCTGAAGGCTCTCGTTGGCCTGGAGCCATAGCCCATTCGCCAGCGGCAAAAGACCTGATTCGGGCGTTAGCGGCATCGCATCATATCCCAACCATCGAGCTGCCCCCTGCTGACATTGCACCCACAAGACGCAATCTTTGGGTGGCTGAAAGATTTGATCTTTAAACAGTGAGATCAAGCGATCGGACTCTGCGGGCTTGGTGAGGAGCGATCGCGGCAATCCTTTAACCTTTGCCAATTGGTGCACCCATCGTTCCAAAAGTGGCAGAAGCTGAGGCAAATCCATTTCGGCGATCGGCTGTTGAGAAAGCTCTGCGGGTTCGACTGCGACGGCCAGCATCCCCAACTGATTGTCCTGCCCGCCCAGCATGACGCTAAACAAGGCTTCGCCAGGTTTCACATCAAACAAATATCGTCGTTCACTCTCAGGACTGCCGTTGAGGGTCGTCACAGTAAATAAGGCGACCGAACCAGACTGAACGCTCCAGATCTGGCCGGGTTCGTTAAGCAACAGCGGTAAATTTCCTCGAACAATCTTTCGTATCATGATGCCGAAAATAGGGTACAGAGGGTTAAAAGAGTGCAGAAAATGGAGTGCGGAGCCAGAAGTGCTGGGTAATGGTCAGACCTTGGGTAAGGCTATGTGTAAAGCGCTGTAGTTCTCAAGTATCAATAGCTACGATCGACTAGGACTTCCATTCACTCAGGAATTTCTGGCTTGAAAATTCTGGCTTGAAAATTCTGGCTTGATAAGTTTACAGCCGTAAAATTTACTAATCCCCCTTAAGTTATCCGTTAACTATTCACATTTACTATCATCGTTTATAGTAGGCAATTGTTTCGTGACTTTACAATTCCTCGTGATTTTAGACTTCTCAGCTCAGACTCAAAGTTGGTTACTTGAATGTAACCCGCTACACCCCCATTTTGAATTTCATACCCTACAATAGGATCTAAATAGCGGTAAAGCAAATATGCGAAGCTATCCTCTATTGATGTAGCTTCGGATTGAGCCTTACTTGAAAAAACTTGTCTCGCACGTTACAGCGTTTAGTGAAGTCAAGTGAAAAGTCAACGTTCAAGAATTGGAGAAATGTATGACCACACAACAAGTTAGCGAAGAACTCAATCCAGAAGATCTTGCTAAAGTTTCTGGTGGCGAAGATGGCGGATTCCTCCATCAGACCGAAGGCGCCCTAGGTCAAGAAGACCTCGACAAGGTTTCTGGTGGCGAAGATGGCGGATTCCTTCATCAGACCGAAGGCGCCCTAGGTCAAGAAGACCTCGACAAGATTTCGGGTGGCGAAGATGGTGGTTTCATCAACCAGACCGAAGGTTCATTAAACCTCTCTGGCAGTGATGACAAATAGCTAACGGGTGATGCGAGGCGATATTTATATTGCCTCTATGCCCCTGTTCATTATGTATTAATTCAGGTTATCGTCTAATCCGATAAGGTTGCACCCCTTCTAGGATTAGACGATATTTTTTTATGAACGGCTTAAGGCGCTATCAGCTCTCTTCACTCAAAATCAGCTTAGAGTAATGCCCTTTTTCCTGCCACAGCGCTTCATGCGTGCCTCGCTGTACGACTTTGCCGCGCTCCAACACAATAATTTCATCGCAGTCGCGAATGGTGCTAAGCCGATGCGCCACAATCAAGCAAGTACAGCCTCTACGACGCAGGTTTTGATCGATCGCCTTTTCGGTTTCTGAATCAAGGGCGCTCGTGGCTTCATCCATAATCAGAATCGTTGGATTATTGACCAGCGCTCTGGCAATCTCTAGGCGCTGACGCTGACCGCCGCTCAGATTGGCTGCCCCTTCGATCAGTTGGGCATCATACCCTCCCGGAATAGACAGAATCGTGTCATGAATGAGCGCATCCTGACAGGCTCTCTCTAGCGTTTCATCGGGAATGGTCGGATCCCATAAGGTGAGATTGGCGCGGATACTATCAGCAAACAGCAGAATGTCTTGATCAACCACTGAAATGGAATGGGTGAGAACCGATCGCGGGATTTCGGTTCTAGACATACCATCAAAGTTAACGGCTCCTGACCAAGGCTCATAAAGCCCTGCAACGATTTTAGCTAGGGTTGATTTTCCGGAGCCGCTGCCTCCCACCAAAGCAACCCGCTGACCTGGCTTGATCGCCAGATTGAAGCCTTGAATCAAAGGCGTTGCCACCCGACTATAGCCAAAGGTAATGTTCTTCAGCTCAATGTATCCCTTGAGCTGGTAAGAAGAGGGCATCAAAGACGAGGCTGATCCAGACGGCTCTGCTTCTAGGGCAGGATCAGTCGCATTGTCCAATACGTCATCTAAGCGCAGGAGGTTGCCCTCTAGCTCTTGCAGCGTACTGCCAAACCGCACAAGGTTGTTGACGGGTGCCAAAAAGCTGGTCGTTAAGAGCTGAAAGGCCAGCAGCATGCCAATGGTCATCTTGCCCTGCATCACCTGCCAGCCGCCAATGCCGAGCAAGAATACGGTGGTGAGTGCCGTGATCAAAGAAGGCAGCAAACTCAGCTTCTGGTTGACCAGATTTAGCTCCTGCTGAGCATTGGTGGCTTTGGTGTAGTATCCCGCCCAGCGAGAAAAGAAATCTGACTCTAAGCCCGAAGCCTTAAGCGTCTCAACGCTTTGTAGCCCTGCGATCGCCACACCATTAACCTTGCCATAACTCTGCGCCACGCTAATGTTGGCATCGACCCGCTGCCGCGAAACCCACTGCAAGGCCAAGACATTGGCGATCGCAAAGGCCACGACCACCAGCGTCAGCAGCACGTTGTATCTCAGCATCACGGCAGCATAGAAAACAACCAGGACAACGCTAATGACCGTGGTGGTGAGTTGCCCGGTCAAGACGCTGGCAACGCGATCGTTAATCCGAATCCGGCTGCTAATTTCGCCTGAATAGCGCTGGGCATAGTAGCTAATCGGTAATTTCAAAAGATGCCAAACGAACTGGCTAGACATGGCGATCGACAGCTTAATTTTGAGCTTGCGCAGATAGCGAAATTGCAGCCAGATCAATAGCCCCTGAACCCCGATCGTTAGCAGCAGCCCGATGAGTAAGTAAGGAACCCAGTCCAAGCGATGTTTAATCAGAATATTATCGACAAATACCTGGCTAAAGACGGGCACAGCCAGATTGGGGATAACCAATAGAAACCCTGCTGCTACACAGTAAGCCAAAGCCGCCACCGAGCTGCGCATGCGGTTCTTTAAGGCATCAATGACGCTCTTTTTTTTGCCGCCTTTTTGGAAGCTTGCGCTTGGCTCCATTAGCAGCACAATTCCGGTATAGCCCTGATTAAATTCTGCTAGGGCTATCTTTCTGCGTCCAGAGGCCGGATCGCTGACATAGGCGTACTCTTTGTCGAACCCTTCTACCACAAAAAAATGGTCAAACTGCCAAAAGATAATGTAGGGCGGTTGCAGCTTCATTAGGCTCTGCAATTCCTTTTTGAATCCTTTAGCGTTGAGTCCGTAGTTCTTTGCAGCCGTGAGAATATTGCCTGCCGAACTGCCATCTCGCGAAATGCCGCAGGCTTGGCGCAGTTCAGCCAAGGGTACAATACGCCCGTAATAGCCCAAAATGATGCCCAGCGCTGCGGCTCCACATTCCACGGCCTCCATCTGAAGCAGCGTGGGGGTGACGACGCGATCGCTTTTCCGACTTCGCAGTTTTTGCCAGCGCTTGAGCAGCAATTGCCCATACTCCACGAGCGGTTGGCTGCGTTTGATCGAAGGTTCCAGCATAGGAGCGATTGAACTGTTGAATTGAACTGTTGAATTGAATGATTGAGTTGGACTATTTCAGAAAGGGGAAGACGAAGCTAATGGGGGCGCGATCGCTCAGCATTACCTTGGCGGAGGTTGGTGTCTCACTCGATAGCTTTTCGTCAGGGCCTTGAGACATAGACCATTGATACCCAGTTTTATTCGCTGCATCTGGCTTGAGCTGGGCTATCACCTCAATAGAGGCAGGCGTGTAAACCAACTCTGCCAACTCTGCGTTACCGTTGACGCGGCTCAACGCCGATGCTTGCGTCACAGGTATGGGAGAAACCTCAGTGACCGTTGCCTCTAGCCCACCAAATTCTTGAATGCTGGTTGTCTCAGGGATGACCAAGATGCGATCGCCTGGCTGAACTTTTTTACCTTCTGCAATAGGAAAATAGCTGACGTTAATCAGGCGAGTCCGATCGGCTGTATCTTGAACCAGCAGCCCCTTCGCTTCAACAAAAACAGGAATCCGTCCCAAGATGCTCCAGATCAGCGCTACAGAGACTAAAAACCCAATAGATGCGAGAGGCAGCCAGTCCTTGAGATTGACGATCTGCATCAATTGATCGAGCTGTTCAGGCGAGGAGATTTGCTCTAACGCCTCTTTGCGAAATAACCTAGAATCTTCTTCGTTTGCCATCAATTCATCCCTTTACGCCTAGCTGCTGCAACATCCAGTTAAACCTGGCTCTGGCGAGTGAAAGCTTTTGCAAATCAGCTACGCCCAGCTCTCCTGAATAAGACTGTGTGTCACACAAGCTGCACCCAGGCTCGTAACGCGCGCTGTCTTCTAGCTGAATGACAATCTGAAACATCCGCTCAGCCGTTAAGCTTGCCAGCGCTTGATAAAAGCGAGAGGCAAAGCCCGGATCTTGCTGAAGCTTGGGGGTGAGTGCCGCAATGGGAATGGACAACACCAGAGACTCTTGGTTTGCCTTCAACATATAGACATTGGGGGACATGTCTAGGAAAGCCGTCACGCCCAAGATTTCACCCGGCAAGGCTTCTGCTATTCTTCTGGGCTGATTGTTTTGTAGCGTACTGAAAGCAAGGGACAAAGGATTGCATTTCCCCTCATAGATATATAGGCAAAGCCCCCCCTGAAGCACAATGTCTAGCGCCTCTAGGGGTTGTCCTTCGCGGAGGTAAATTTCTTTCTCTTTCAGTCGCTTGACTTTTCCGGCGCTGGTCATCCAACACATGTCGCTATCGAAAAGACAGCCAAACACCGAGAATATGCTCTTCGTCATGATCAGGTGAGACTGAAGCATAAATTCTTTGGGCAGGTGAGCCGTAATCTGCCACTGCTGACGCGAGAGTAGCATGGCGATCGCCCGATAAAACCGAGCGCTGAAGCCCACATCCTGATGCAGCTTATCGGCCAACGCCTGCTGAGGAATCGCTAACACCAAGGAATCTTCGAGGGCTGTAACTGCGATCGGCAAGGGCTGGTCGCTGGGCAAAAAGAAGAGTCCAGTGACATCGCCGCTGGCGTATGTAGCAATTCTATGGACTGTATGCTGTGGCTGACTTGAGATCAGAGCCAGCTCTCCCTCCAAGATCAGGTAGAGAGCATCGGGATGTTCGTGGGGCTGTAGGAGGCGATCGCCCCCGGCAATGTTTAGCTTACGTCCGATTAAAGTCATCCAGTCGATGTCACCGCTGCTTAGTTCTCTCAGGATGATCTCCGTCATGAAGTTTCCTTAGTTAGGTTGTGAGGTGATTGGCAAGCTGACGAGATTCTTCAAATGAAGGCTAGTATTTTCTAGATGACATATTTAATGTAATCCAGATAACATATTTGATGTGCTCTAGATTACATACCCAATGACAATCTTTAGAAGCGATCTACAAAGTAGCATTGTCTGAGCCTGAAGTTCTACTACCTGTCTTCATTTCATTACAAATCTTCCAAAGTTTGGCGAGAGGATGATGATATTCGGGTAATAGCTTTGATTAAAGCAATATCACCCAAAGTATAAAAAACATCATCTTTTAAAGGTGAAGTTAGAGATGAAGTTTAGAGATCAAGCCGATAAGGAACGAATGCGTTACGGGTTAAGTTAAGCCATAAAATCCTCTACCTGCATAGATTACGCCTTGCAAGCTGGCTCTGCATTTTCATAAAGAATGGTTGCAACTTGACTGCAATCATGGAAATTATTTTGCAGGATACATAGTCTGTTTTGTAGCGAAATCACCCTTGCTTAACGGTGGCGATCGCTAGATCCTTAGTAAGGAAATTCTTAATATGAAACTGGCTTCGGTACTTGTCGGTGTCACTTTAGCGAGTCTGGTAACGGTCTGGGATGCCCCGCTTAAGGCAGTTAATCCCGTTCTCGTTCAAGCCTTGGCTCAGGAAATGACGGTTCAGGACAAAATTGACCTGATTACGCAGAGCAAAGGGCAAGTGGGTAGTGGAGATCAACTTCGACGTTTCTTTTATGGTGAGCTTGATCCGATCGGGATTCAGCCCGGTGGGGCGGGTACAGTGGTCAATCTCTATAGCAAAGTGAATGATGTCACTTTCTCCTACTGCTCTCATTTTGATGTTGTAGTCGCAGTAGGGAAAGGTAAGATCACTCAGTTTCCCGCCGATCAGGTGCGATAATCTACCACTCTGAATTAATCTCTAGCTCAGAATGGAATAACTTTAGGACAGTTAAAAGAATAGAAGGGGTGATCTTTGAGAGATCTTAATTTTCTCAAAAATCACCTCAATCCACATGTCCTTTCTTTAGGTGGACTGAGCCAAACTCCTGAAATGGTTAGCCTGTGCTTGTCTAGTCGCTCATTTGCAGAGGTGTAAACATGGACATCAAAGACATTTTCTTGCTGCTGCATCCTGCCATTGCAGTTGTAATTGTCTATCCACTTATAGGTAACGTCGTCAGCCGGTCGTTGCAGGTGCGTCAGCGTCGCCAAGATCTAGCATCTGTGAACAGGAGTAAGGTTTCGCCTGCTGTTGGGCCAGAACATGTGCAGCTAGGACGCTGGCTTAGCGGCTCAGTGGTGGGGCTGGCGCTATTGGGGATGGGGCATGAACTGATTTCTAAAATATCGGAACAGACTTGGAATCAGGAGCCGTTTAGAGTTGGATTTGTAGCGCTGATTTTTCTATCTACGATCGCCTCTCTCGTGCTTCTCTACAACGCCAGACCCAAGATTTGGCGAGCCGTATTTGCGACTCTGACGAGCATGGGATTGATTCTATTGGGATGTCAGCCTGAGATTTTTCGTCGGACAAATGAGTGGTACGTTTCGCATTATTACTATGGCGTTGCTGCTGCTCTATTAATGGTTGTCTCTTTGGCAATGGTTCAAGATATCTATCAAGACAAGCGCAATCGCTGGCGCATGGTTCACATTGTTCTCAATTCATTTGCTGTGCTGCTCTTTGTCGGGCAAGGATTTACCGGAACACGAGATCTGTTGGAGATTCCACTAAGCTGGCAAGAATCTTTTGTGTATAAGTGTGATTTCACGAATAAAACTTGTCCTTAAATCATTCTCTGCTCTAGTCCTTTTGTTATCCTCCTCTTTCGCAACTCTCGGCTTAAGCAGATACTATGGTTGAAACTAGAAAGATCAACGCCTCTGTGACGAGAAGCATTACGGCTGCTGCTGCGGCCTTGTCGATCGCGACAATGGTGTCTGGCGTTATCGTGGGCTTTGTCAAACCCAAAGACGAGGCTGCTCATCGGTTTGTCTTGTCTACTGCCCTGATTAGCATGGGCTGTGGCGCTGCGTATGGTTTGCTTCCCCGCTCTAAAGCACCTACCGCCAGTGCCGTGAGCTTAAGTTCGGTTCAGTCCAGTCCCGTTCAGTCCAGCTCGTTAGCATCTGCAAATTCTTCCTGGACGGACTGGCGCAACTTTGTGGTGGTTCGCAAAGTTAAGGAAAGCCAAGATATCACCTCGTTTTATCTCAAACCAGCCGATCAGGCGGAGATTCCTAATTTTCAGCCTGGGCAATTTCTGACCCTGAAGCTTGAGATCCCCGGACAAAGTAAGCCGACGATTCGCACCTATTCGCTGTCAGATTATGCTGATCCTTGCGAATATTATCGACTGTCTATCAAGCGAGAGCCGATGGCTCAACCCGATCTGCCGCCAGGGTTGGCCTCTAATTTTATGCATGATCAGGTGCAGGAAGGCTCTGTGATTCAGGCTAAACCCCCCAGCGGTCAATTTGTGCTGGACGTGGCGAAATCTTTGCCCGCTATCTTCATCAGCAATGGTGTGGGCATTACTCCCTTGATCAGCATGGCAAAAGCCTGTAGTCGGCTAAATCCCGATCGCCCGCTCTGGTTTATTCACGGGGCAAGAGATGGCAGTTTCCATGCGTTTCAAGATGAAGTCCGAGAAATAGCGCAACAGAATCCCAATCTACATCTGCATTTTAGATATAGCCGTTCTCGACCAGATGATCAGGAACGGTATCACAGTATGGGCTATGTAGACGCTAAGTTGATTCGTGAGGTACTGGCGCTTGAGGGTATCGGCCTTGATCAGGCGGAGTATTATCTGTGTGGTTCTCCCCCGTTTTTGCAGGCTCTACGCGATGGATTCAAAACCTTGAGAGTGCCTGAAGAGCGCGTTTTCTTTGAAGTGTTTGGTGGGGCAAAGGGAGCCAGTCCGGCGGCTGAAATACCCAGTAGTCAAGGGCAGGGCGCAGAGATTGTCTTTGCTAGATCAGAGGTAACGCTGACCTGGCAACCGGGTGACGGCACAATTTTAGAGTTTGCCGAAGCTCATGATTTGAATCCGGAGTATAGCTGTCGTCAGGGGATTTGCTTGACCTGCATGTGTCACCTTCAGTCGGGGGAGGTCGAGTACGTGCAGCCGCCTGTGGGCACCCCTAAGGCAGGGTCAGTTCTCATTTGCATTTCTCAGCCGAAGTCTAACCGCGTTGTGCTGGATCTGTGAGCTGTTTATATAAACAGCATCTGTGAACAGCATCTGTGAACCGTACAGATCTGAGTTAGCCCCGATCGCATTAGCCCTAACCGCACGAGCCATGACCCCACCCATCATCCGCTTCCGAATCGCGACAGTGCTGCTAGTAGGAGCCTTGCTGCTGTCAGGAGCGATCGCGGCTGCTTGGTTTGCCGGACAGGGCACGATCAGCCTGATCTTTCAGCAGTTGGATGTGCTGCAAAATCATCCGCCTATGTGGCTAGCAGCGCCGATGAGGGTCGGCCACTATCTGCTGTTTTGGGCAGTGCTGCTGATGCTGGTCGTGTTCTTCATTACCAAAATTTCGCCCCAGCCTCAGCCTTGGTCGCGATCGCTCGTGGTTGGCATTCTGCTGGTGTTGACGGTGCGGTATTTGATCTGGCGATCGCTTTCTACTTTGAATCTCTCCACGCCGCTCAATGGAGTTTTTAGCATCGGGCTGTTTCTCCTGGAACTGCTCCTATTGGTGAGCAGCATTGTTCAGCTCATCCTATTGTTTCGCGTGCGCGATCGCCGCGCTGAGGCCGATCAACTCGCGGCTGATGTGCATGTGGGCGGCTTTATGCCGACGGTGGATATTTTGATTCCAACCTACAATGAGCCAGAATTTATCTTGCGGCGAACCGTGATCGGCTGTCAGGCAGTGGATTATCCCCACAAAACTGTGTATCTGCTGGACGATACTCGCCGTCCAGAAATCGAGGCTCTGGCGGCAGAGCTGGGCTGTCAATACAGGACGCGACCCGACAACCGCCATGCCAAAGCGGGAAACTTAAACCACGCGATTTCTCAAACGCAGGGTGAATTGCTGGTCGTTTTTGACGCAGATTTTATTCCGACCCAAAATTTCTTGAGCCGCACGGTTGGTTTTTTTCAAGATCCGCAAGTGGCGCTAGTGCAAACGCCACAGACTTTTTACAATCCTGATCCGGTGGCTCGAAACCTGGGCTTAGAGGATGTTCTGACGCCGGAAGAGGAGGTGTTCTACCGACAAATTCAGCCTTTTCGCGATGCGGCAGGGGGCGTTATTTGTGCAGGAACCTCCTTTGTGGTGCGGCGATCGGCACTGGTAGAAATCGGCTGTTTTTTTACAGAATCCCTCAGCGAAGATTACTTCACGGGTATTCGTCTGGCGGCTCAGGGCTATCGTCTGGTTTATCTGAACGAGAAATTGAGTGCGGGGCTGGCAGCCGAGAATGTGGCGGCTCTGGCGCTGCAACGTCTGCGTTGGGCACAGGGAACGCTGCAAGCCTTTTTTATTACGGCAAATCCACTAACGATTCGCGGTTTGCGCCCGCTTCAGCGTCTGGCACATCTAGAAGGGTTGCTGCACTGGTTCACCAGTATTTCTCGGCTAGGTTTCCTGTTGATGCCGTTAGCCTATGCGTTTTTAGGTGTCATTCCTATTCGATCGACGGTCGATGAAGCGCTCTATTATTTTCTACCCTGGTACCTTGTCCAGATAACGGCAACATCCTGGCTAAATCATCGCGCTCGTTCGGCGTTGCTGGCAGATATTTATTCTTTAATTCTGTGCTTTCCTCTAGCCCTGACGGTGTTGCAGGTGATGTTGAATCCTTTTGGCAGAGGGTTTAGCGTCACGCCCAAAGGCGGAACTAGCGATCGCTTTACGTTTAACGGGGCGCTGGCTTGGCCGCTTTTGGTGATGTTTGGCGCTTCTGCTCTGAGCCTTTGGCTCAATCTGGGAGTCTACATGATGAATGGAATGGGACAGCCCAACATTCCGCAGGAGATTGCCGAACGGCTGAAGGGGTTGGATCTGGGCTTGCTGTGGAGCTTCTATAATCTGCTGATGCTCAGCGTTTCGCTGCTGATTTTGATTGATGTGCCCCGCCTCTCTGCCTATGAATGGTTCAAGCTGAGACGCACGGTAAAACTCCGCATGGGAGAGCAGGATATCTGGGGTGTCACCTCTATTATTTCCGAGGTGGGGATGCATGTTGTGCTGACGCAGCCTCATCTTGGGCAACTTCCTGCGGCTGATACAACCGCAGCGATCGCCCTCCCGGTTCAGGTCAGCCTGATGGAAGAGGGCTTGACTCTTTCTGGGAAAATCATCGATTCTGGCTGGCAAGGCGAGTTTCGAGCGGTGCAAATTACGTTTGACGCACTGGACTTAAGCCAGCATCGGCAGCTCGTCCAGCTATTGTTTTGCCGTCCAGGACAGTGGAAAAGCCGCTGTGCCCCTGGCGAGTTGCGATCGCTCTGGCTGCTGTTGAGAATTTTGCTGCGACCTCGCATTGTGTTTGGGCGGAAGCCTGAAGTGAGTGCGATCGCGGTGACTCAGAGTTAGGCAGACAGCAAGCGACCTTGAGGTTCAGGAATCGATCGCCCTAATGCCTGAGCTGTTTCAATCCATTCTTGCATAATCACCTCTACGTTCTGAATTGCCTCAGCGTAGGTTGAGCCATCGGCTGCACATCCTGGCAGTTCGGGCACCTCTGCAACGAATGTCTGATCAACGTTGCTCCAATACAAAATGATTTCATAGCGAAGTACCATCTTGACCTCCTAGCCTGCACTTGAGGATGACGACTTGACGCATTGCTTCTTGGATAAAAGGCGATCCCCCTAATCCCCCTTAAAAAAGGGGACTTTGAGTTAAAAGAGGGGATTTTGAGCAATCTTGGTTCAATTCCCCCCTTTTTAAGGGGGGCTAGGGGGGATCATTGACGCTCAATCGCTTAACCGGGAAATATTGCAACGCTACTAACTCAGCCATTGAACCTTTGGACTCAGGTGACGTATCTCTGAACATAAATGATGAGCTTTTAAGGTGAATCGCCCCACTTCCAGAATTAGCCGCTGAACCTCTGAGCTTGAACGATGATGCTCTGAGGTGGAACGATGATGCTTTGAGGTGAATCGCTGAACCTTTGAACTTGGCGGATGATGCTTTGAGGTCGATCGCTCAAGGGTAAGGGCGCGGCATACCCTATGGGGAAGCAAGCTACGGCAGTGATATCTCTTGTCAACCCAGCCAAGGGTCTGAATGCTATGCCCCTATGTCGATCGCTGAAGGGTAAGGGCGCGGCATTCGGCAGTGATGTCTCTTGTCAAGCCAGCCAATGGCCTGCCGAATGCCACGCCCCTACGTCGATCGCCCCCTCTGGAACGCTGACGCACGAACTGACCCTTAATAACTGCATATCCTTCCTGTCAAAGAGCCTACGCTTGTTCGCGCTTCAGCTCCGAGAGATGCACGATAAACCTCTCGCCCATCACCGCAATGCGATCGCCCTCTATCAGCTTGCGTCCGCGCCGCGTTTCCATCTTGCCATTGACCTTGACTTCGCCACTCTGAATCAGCAGTTTGGCTTCCCCTCCCGTCTGCACTGCCCCTGCCCATTTCAAAAACTGATCGAGTTTAATCACAACCGCTTCAGCCTGCTGGGGCAGGTCATCGGGTAGATCACTAGGGCGATCGCTGGGTAGATCTAGGGGCGAATTATCCTGCGTTGTCATAGAGCTACCGGAGCATAAGGATTAAAATCTGTAGACTTATCATATTATCCCACCAGCTTCATGACCTACTGTTTAGGTATCATCACCCGCTATGGATTGGTTTTGGCAGCTGACTCGCGCACCAATGCCGGGGTCGATCACATCTCGACCTACCAAAAGTTGTTCAACTTTTCAGATACCGGGCAGCGCGTCATCCTGATTGCGACCTCTGGCAACTTGTCGATTACGCAGGCCGTGATCAACAGCCTCAACCAAGACCTAAAGCTGGTCGAGCGCGAAAACCTGCACTCTTTGCCGACGCTCTATGACGTGGCTCAATATGTCGGCGGCAAAATTCGTCAGATTCAGAGTCAGGAGCGTCCCTGGCTGGAAAAAGATCAGATCGACTATCGCACGACGCTCTTGCTGGCAGGACAGGTGCGAGGAGAAGCCCCCGGACTGTTCATGATTTATAGCCAGGGCAACTTTATTCAGGCCACTCCCGAAATGCCGTTCCTTCAGATTGGCGAAACCAAGTACGGCAAGCCGATTCTCGATCGCACCCTCACCTACGACACGCCCTTAGAGGAGGCTGCCAAGTCAGCGCTGCTGTCCATCGACTCGACGATGAAATCCAATATTTCTGTGGGGCCACCGATCGATCTGGTGATGTACGAGGCCAATAGTTTTGGGTTGCGGCATCAGTTGCGGCTGCGATCGGGCGATTCCTATTTGGCAAAAATGCGTCATCTCTGGGAAATTTCGCTGCGGCAGGCGTTTGAGCGTATGCCCAATATTGAATGGGAGCATACAGAAGCCGAGGAAATAGGGAACGAAGATTAGGGGGAAGCTTTAGTTGAGGATCTTGATCAGCAGCTCATACCGCATAGAAGAATTAACGCCCAACGTTTTGAGCTTGCCGCTGATCGGAGAGGTGCCTTTGCCGTTGGCGCTGGCCACGAGAGGAATATGGCGATCGCTCACCACCAGCCCGTGGGTCGGATCATAGCCGCGCCATCCGGCTCCCGGTAGGTAAACTTCTGCCCAGGCATGCAGGTGGCGATCGTTGCTGTCGGGGTCGCCCTCCTGATAACCACTAACAAAGCGAGCTGCTATGCCCACAGCGCGACAAACCTCCATAAACAGTACGGCATAGTCGCGACAAGAGCCTTGCTTGCTGCGCCAGGTAATGCCGGGGGGCAGCGGCGATCCGGTTTCGCGCATCAGGTAGCCACAGCTTTTGTAGATCCGCTGATTTAGCTCATTCAAAAAAGCGGTGGTGTTGCCGTGAACCTGCCAAATATCCTGTGCCAAGCTCATGGCTTCCGGGTCGATCGTGCCGCTGGTCGGCGCAAATTGACCGCCCCAGTAAGGTTGAAGGTAAGGCTGCAACCGACTCAAGACAGAGCTGGAATAGTCGATAGGCAAATTCACCGCCCAGGGTTCCAATAAGTAAAGGAAAGGATTGTCGCAAAAGGTTTCAACTTCCGAAATCGCCTGAACGGTAAACTGGGCGATCGGTTCGTCTGTAAACCAGGCTTTAGTAATGGAGTTGCCGTCTAGATCAACATTGTCTGAAAGCTGCTTGGGTGGCGGATCGAGCTGAAGCGAAAAGGAGTGCAGCTTTTGCTGGACGTCGCAGCGCGGACGCAGCCGAAGGGCATGGGCAGCCAGAACGACGGGGCGATCGTAGCTGTAGAAAGTCGTGTGAGTAATTCGATAACGCACAAGAGTCAGAAACTATAGAACAGTTGGCTTTAAGACGGCTTTAAGGCTGTTAAGCCGGAGCTGAGAGGGCGATCGTGCCTCCTATCTTTGCCACTGGTGATCCATTGTGCCTAACTTTGAGGTTATTTCTGCTCATCCCTGACTTTGGGCACCGCTCAAAGTGAATCATTCAAAGTTAATCGCTCAAAGCCGGATCTGCTCTCGGTGCGGCCTGGGATCGATCAATCAATGATGGCCGGATGAAAATAGAAAGCAGCTCCAATGACAAAATAGGTGGCCAGCAGCAGCGTTCCTTCTAGCCAATTCGATTGCCCATCAGAGCTAACGGAGTTGGCGATCAGCACAGCAACCGCCACCGCCACCAGCTCAAAGGGATTAAAATTCAAATCCATTGGCTGATCTAAGAAAAATCCGGCAATCACCAAGACGGGAGCCACAAAGAGAGCAATTTGCAGGCTGGAACCCATCGCCACCGACACTGCCAAATCCATCTTGTTCTTTGTCGCGACCACAACGGCAGTCGCATGTTCGGCAGCGTTACCGATGATGGGCAGCAGAATGATGCCTGTAAAAAGCTCTGTCAAGCCTAGCGTCTGCGTAGCGGCTTCTAGCTCACCGACTAATAATTCTGACTCGATCGCCACCAGCAGCGTCACCCCCAGCAAAATACTGACCCAGAGCTTCAAACTAGGCTTCTCTCCCTGCTCATGAAATCCGCCATCTTCTTCTCCAGCAATGCCCACGTCGTAGAGATAGCTGTGGGTTTTCATGGAGAAAAAGAGGGTGAGCAGGTAAACAATGATCAGGGTAACGGCTACCACGACCGAGAGCTGTTGCAGGGTTTTCTCTCCAATGCCGCTTGAGGTGTAATTCATGGCCGTGGGCATCAGCATGGCAATCACCGCCAGATTCATCGAGGAGGCGTTGATCCGCGCCACCGTAGACTGAAACACCTGCTCTTTGTAGCGTAGCCCGCCCAGCAGCATGGCAAAGCCCATGACCAACAGCAGGTTGCTAATCACAGAACCCGTGAGGCTGGCTTTGACGACATTAACCAGACCCGCTTTGAGGGCAATAAAGGCAATAATTAGCTCGGTGGCGTTGCCAAAGGTGGCGTTGAGCAGGCCGCCAATCGAAGGCCCCACGACGATCGCAATCTCTTCGGTGGCGGTTCCCATCCAGGCTGCCAGAGGCAAGATAGCCAGACAGGCGGTAATGAAAATGACGAGAGGACTCCAGCCGAGAAAGTGAGCCGTCAAGGAAATCGGGACAAAGACGAGCAAGACGGTGAAGATCAGGTCTTTGGTAGAAATCGATTTTAAGTTCATGGAGTCCGATGAATCGCGCAAAGGGGTGGATGGGTGAGTGGGTGGATGGGTGAGTGGGTGGTTGGATGGGTCGTCTATCCCCTTACCCGTCTATCCTCTTACCCGTCCACCCCTCTAGGTAAATGCAGAATATTCGCTTCCTTTAAACCTTTGGTTAAGCCGGATGGAAGTAAAAAGCGGCTCCCAAAACCACATAGGTTGCTAACAGCAGCACGCCTTCCAGCCAGTTCGATCGCCCATCTAAACTAATCAGATTGGCAACTGCAACGGCAATCACCACTGCGATCACTTCAAACAAATTGAAATTTAGATCCATCGGCTGACCGATCGCCTGTCCCACCAGCACCAGCATTGGAGCCACCAGCAACGCCACCAGCAAACTCGAACCCATGGCCACCGAAACGGACAAATCCATATTGTTTTTGAGGGCAACCGTGACCGCCGTGACATATTCGGCAGCACCGCCCACCAGCGGCAGCAAAATTACCCCGGTAAAGAGCGGCGTTAGCCCTAACCCAGCCGTTGCTTCTTCTACCGCACCGACAAAAATCTCGGATTCGAAGGCCACGCCGATGGTTGCCAGCAGCAAAACGCCAATCCACAGCCACAGATTAGGCTTTTCATGAGCCTCTTCCAATTCCACTACGCCTACTTCATAGAGATAGCTGTGGGTTTTGAGAGAAAACAGCAGCGTCATGAAGTAAACCGCAATCATGACGATCGCCACAGTGGTAGAGAGGTGACTAATAGAGGAGGCTTCTACCACGTTAGACGTGGAGATGACCGTAGCCGGAAGGACGATCGCCACTACCGCTAGGGTCATGGTAGAGCCATTCACTCGCGCCACCACGGGCTTAAACTCCTGCTCCTTGTAGCGCAAGCCGCCCAGCAGCATCGACAGCCCCATGACCAGCAGCAGGTTGCTGATAATTGTGCCTGTAATGCTGGCTTTAACAATGTCAATCAGCCCTGCCTTGAGGGCAACCAAAGAGATAATTAGCTCTGTCGCGTTGCCAAACAGGGCGTTGAGCAATGCCCCGATCGAAGGGCCAGAAATTACCGCGACTTCTTCGGTGGCGGTGCTGAGCCAGATGGCCAACGGCACAATGGCGATCGCTGCCGTAGCAAATACGACTAGCGCCCCCCATTCCAGCTTTTCAGCGGCGATCGAGATGGGAATGAAGATCAGCAGACCCAGCGAAATAATTTTTTTGATGGACATAGGATTTGACGAACAAACGATGGACTCAGAAGTTCTGGATTAACTTTAGCTTGCTAATTCTTCAGAGCGAGGAATATGTACAGTTTGATCTACAAAAACTTTAGGGTTTGCTGAATTTTACTTTGGGTAAAGCCATCCTAAAAATTAAGCTTAAAATCCGCAGAGTTGAGCGAGGCAGACCCTTAGGATTTAAGGCTTTATCCCCCAGGCAAAAAAAGCAACGAGAACGTTTTTCTAAACGAGTAAAGATGTACCGCAAGTTTAAGAACTATCTCTGATTTCTTCGTTACACTTATTAATAATTTGTACAAACCTCCGAATTATGAGCGTTGTTTACCCCCGCAAACTGGAAAGTTCTTTTGGCTCTCTCAGCGCTCGCGATGTGCTGGAGCAAGTTGTCCGCGATCGCGAAATCCATCATCTGACGCTCAATCGCTACCGCTACAGCGAGCAGCGCAGTTGCAAAGACCTGACAGATTTGATTGAGCAGCTAGATGGCCAAGCCCCAGCGTTAATCCAGGATCTATCTCGTCATATTTCCGATGAAGCCCGCCACGCCATGTGGCTGACTAATCTACTCGTAGAGATTGGCGCAGCGGTGAATACGCCACCCGGATCGTCCTACATTGGAGAATTTGAGCGGCTGCTCGATCGCCAAGCGGCCACCCCTGAGAACATTGACGACTTCATGATTTCTACGTTGGCTGCCATCAACGTCACCGAAAAACGGGGCTGCGAATACTTCTCGGCTCACATTCATGCCTTGAAGCAGGCACCCCAGACCGAGGAGAATGTCAAAATCCGTGAGGTGATTGAGCGCATTCTGCCTGAGGAAGCAGGGCATGTGCGTTGGGGCAATCGCTGGCTGGCCGAAATGGGTCGCAAAAGCCCAGAGCATAAGCAGAAGGTCGAGCAAGCCAAGCAAAAATATGCGGCGATCGAGCAAGCGGCCTTCTCCTCAGGTATGGATATTACGCTGGGGGCAGAGCTACGTCGCGTTGGCGATCTGCTGGATATTGCCAATACCCTGCCGCTGTGGGAGCGTCCGCAATACCTGATGGAGCGTTTACCCCAAACTTTGCTGGCTCCTGACCTTCAGCGCACTCGCATTACTGCCGTCCAACGGGCTTGGGAACGCGATCCCAAAGTCTTCATGGAGCGGTTTGTGCCCATGTTTTTGAGCGGCCTGACGCGATCGTCTCAGTCTGCCCAAGTGGCTAAAAAGTAAGGCTGCCTGCAAAGGGTGGCAAATACGTTTTGAGGGCGTGCGGCGTGCGCCCTCAATCAATATTCTCAAAAATGTCCTCAGCCCGATGATGACGGCTACACCTTAGATCAACCGCTCAGCAGCGCCTCTACAAACTCGTAGCTTGAGAAAGGACGCAAATCCTCGATACCTTCACCCGCGCCAATAAAGCGAATGGGTAATCCCAACTGCTGCACGACTGCTAGCGCAATGCCGCCCTTGGCCGTACCGTCAAGCTTGGTTAGCACTACGCCGCTTAGCTTTGCCGCCTCTGAAAAGACTTCTGCCTGACGGAGGCCATTTTGCCCTAGTGTCGAATCCAGCACCAGCAGGGATTCAACTTTGGCGTCGGGAGCCTTTTTGTCGATAATCCGCCGGATTTTACTCAGCTCATCCATCAGGTTTTTCTTGTTCTGCAAGCGTCCGGCTGTGTCCACAATCAACAGTTCGGTACCCCGCGCCTGAGCTGCTGCGATCGCGTCAAACACCACCGCTGCCGGGTCAGTATTCTTGCCCGGATTGGCGATGACTTCAACGTTACTGCGATCGCCCCACACCTGTACCTGCTGTACGGCTGCTGCCCGGAACGTGTCTGCGGCGGCAATCAGGCAGCGATAGCCCGACTTTTGGGCAATATGGGTGAGCTTGCCAATCGTCGTGGTTTTCCCGGCTCCATTCACGCCTGTTACCAGCCAGATATTCAGCCTGTCTTTCTCCGGCAGTAGGGTCGGCTCGTAGTTCTGACCCAGAGGCTTATCTAGCATCTCTTGCAGCAGCGTCTTGAGGTAGGCGATCGCTTCAGAGGGGGGCAATGTCTCTTGTCGGAGCTTGGTTTGCAGCGACTCAATGATATAGTCTGTCGCCGCAACGCCAACGTCTGCTTGCAGCAGTAGCGACTCAATTTCTGCCACTGCATCCTGATTTAGAGGCCCTTGTCCGACGATCGCCCGCAGTTGGTTCACGAGGCTACGCCGCGTTTTGTCTAAGCCCTGCCGCAGCCGCTTCAGCCAGGTAATTTCTTCGATCGAGACATCTTCTGGACGGCGGCCTTGGGCAGCCAAGACTTCGGCTGACCACAAAAAGCCTTCATCCATAGCCAGGTCGACTAGGGCTGCATTGGCTGCTGTTGCATTAGCTGTCGCATTAGCGGTATCTGCGATCGCGACAACGGGTGCCAGCTCTGCCTCAGCGGCGATCGCTTCTTGCCTCAGCCGCTCCAGCCGCTCTAGCCGCTCGGCTTCGGCTTGCGCCCAAAAGGGTAAAGCTGTAACGGGAGCCGGATCACTGTCTTCAGAGGCGAGGCTGGCCGCAGGTGCTGGAGTTTCGGCTGGCTCTGGAGCGACTGGCTCGGAAAGAATGGGATCTGGAACAGCAGCTTCTAGAACAGAGGCTTCGGTCTCGATGGGCAGTGGGCTAGTAGGCTCGGTAACTTTGGCAGAGATTTCAGTGGCAGAGATTTCAGTGGCAGAGATTTCAGTGGCAGGTTCGGCGGCTGTAGCCGATGCTGTTTCGGTCGCGGGGGCTGGATTTGCTTCGGTCGGCTGCGCTTCTGCCGCATTTTGAGCAGCTTGACGTTTGCGGATATTTTCGTAGGCGAGCTTTGCCCAGTTGAGCTGATCTTGGGCTACCGCTGAGGGTTCTGCTGCTTCCAGGGAGGCTACCTCAGAAGATTCAGCTTCAGTAGATTTAGTCTCAGTGGATTCAGCAGATTCAGCCTCAGAATCGGATGGGTCGCTGAACTGCCGATTGAACCAATTAAAAGGAGCCATAGAAACCTACCCACCTACGCTTTGCAACCAAAATTCTTTGTATCTCAAATGCTTTGTAACCGAAACGGCTAGTAGTCAGACTACAGGCGATTGAACAGATGATTGATCAAACCTGTAATCCTAGCTTTCGCTGTTCCTTACTCACGCTGTTCTTTACTCACTGTAGAGAAAAACGCTAACGAAATTTCTCAATCTTTCATGAGCCAACGCTAGATTCTTCTGTCTCCTCTGAGGCAGGCGTTTCGGCCTCTAGAGGGGTGCGATTGGAAAGGCGATCGCTGATTTTCCGCAATACGCCATTGATAAACCGATGCCCTTCATCGCCGCTGTAGCGTTTCGCTAGCTCTACGGCTTCATCAATCGCCACTCTTTGGGGTACGCCCAGCAGCCACATTTCCGTTGTTGCAATCCGCAAAATATCTTGATCGATGCGGGCTAGCCGATGAAGTTGCCAATCCACCATCGAGGCGTTGATCAGCTTGTCTACTTCGGTGCGGTTGGCCTGCACGTTAGTCAACAGCTCCATAACATAAGCCCGCACTTCTTTTTGATTGGCAAGCTGAATAAACTCAGGGATCTCTAGGGCTGCGCCCACCCGATTAATCGCCGTTTGAGCCAGGTCTAGCGCTTCTTGCACCATGACTCGCGCACTTTGCACATCGATCGCTCTAGTTTCGCTGCTTAGCAGCCGTTCGTTGCCGCGCGTTACTTCAGCGGAGGCGGTTTCTAACGTGTCCTGCACTTCGGTATTCAACGTCCGGATGGCTGCCAAAAGCACATCCTGTAGCTGCTGTGCCTGGATCTTTTCGGGCTTGGTGGGTAGCTGACCAATACTCAAAAGGGCGAGTTCGCGGGAGACATGACGGGCTTGCATAGGAAAAGGAAATGAAGGGATGGGAGAGGATAAAGGGGGATCGCTTACGGCTTTAAGGGCGGATAAACCCGTATGAGCTGATAGACGGCAAAGTTAGCGATCGTGTCATATCGATAGCGGCTCGCATCAAGTAAGCCTGATTCTTTGAGCTTACGAGTTCGCCCCAATACCAGAATAGAGGGTGGCTTTGGCCTTTGGTTGGCCAGTTTAGCCAACCGTCGGGGAACGGTCTCCAATTCTTCAATATAGAGGACAGGACGTTGGGTATAGAACACGACTGAGGGCTTGGCAAACCCTATCATAACGGCGGGTTCAGTCGGCTGCTGCACTTGGACGATCGCCGCTGCCATTTGCCGTAAGGGTAACTGCCGCTGAGAATCCATAATCATAGCGGCAGGCATCAGCACCAGCAGCACAAAGGCGCTAAAGCTAACCAGATTAACGCTCCAGAGCCACCGTCCCTGACGGCGCAGTTGCAGAATCAGGGCGACGAGGGCAGCGGCTGCCCAAACCACAGCTCCGATGCCTAAAATCCCTGACTGTTCTAGCAGTTCCGGCAATTTAGGCATCTCTGGATCATCGCCCATCCAGCGAGTGCAGTAGAGGATCGCCCCTGCCAAAACCACCAGCAAGCCGACATTCACCCAATGGCTGATCGAGGCTGCCCGGTGGGAACGCGATCGCGTCATCTGGTCACTCCAAAACAGAGCCATCAAAATAGCAGCGGCAGGCAAGAGGGGAATGGTGTAGCTGGGCAGCTTGGTCACAGCGATGGTAAAAAAGCCAAAGATGACCGCAAACCACACTCCGGCAAATAATCCCAACTGCGCCGAGCGGGGCTGCTGCTGCCAGTAGCGGCGTTGCCAAAATTGCAGTCGAGCGATCGCTACAGGCAGATGAATAGACCAAGGCAGAAACCCAATGGGCACGACCAGAAAGTAGAAAAACCAGGGAGCCGAGTGACGATTCACCACCTGAGTGAAGCGCTCAAAGTTGTGGTAGCCAAAGAAGGCATTAATGTAAGCTGCGCCATTGATCTGGATGACCCAGACAAACCAGGGGAGGGCGATCGCTGCAAACAAAAGCCCACCGCGCAGCAGCCGCATTTCCTTTAAGACAGAACGTAGGTTGCCCATGTACAGCAAAAAGGCCAGGACGATCAGCCCCGGCAGGAGGGCACCCACTGGCCCTTTGGTCAGGACGGCTAAGGCAACCAGCACATAAAAAGCCAGATACCAGCGTCCTTGAACTTTGGGGCGATCGGGTTGGGCATAGGCGACAAAAAAGGCGAGCAGCGCACAGCCGATACAGCCATTCAGCAGCATATCCGACACGCCTGTTCTGCCCCAGACGATCGTTTGTGGATTGAGCGCGATTAGCGCCGAGCCGATCGCTGCCGATAGCCAAAGCTGTGTTGCCTGAGCTGGCGTTGCATCGTCTGATGCCGCCGATGATGCCGCCGAGGGAGTGGCATACCCAAACCGTCGCAGCGTATAGAATCCCAAAGCCGTTAGCCCTGTTGCGGCGATCGCTGACGGAAACCGAGCTGACCACTCATTCACCCCGATCGTTTTGTAGGCGATCGCCGCAATCCAATAAACGAGGGCGGGCTTATCGAAGCGGGTTGCCCCATTAAAGTAGGGCGTTATCCAGTCCCCGGTGACGGTCATTTGGCGCGCAGCTTCGGCAAACAGCGGCTCTGTTTCATCCACTAGGCCAATACCGCCTAAGTGCAGCCAAAATGCCACAAGGGTCACTAGGGCAATCCAGAGAATCGCGCAGACCCAGGCAAACCGAGGCTGCTTTTCCCATCGGGTTACGAGGGGCTGAATCCAATTGTTGTGTTCTACTTTCATGCCGTCTTGCCGTACCGTCTTTGCCCGTATCCAGACCCTACTTTACCTGGAAATTGTCTCAGGGCTGCAAATTCAACTGCCACTCTTGCAGGGTTGGATTCCAGGTTGGCAGCGGGGTCTTCCCGACTACATAAGGCCCCCAGTAGCGGCGAGAGCCATCCTGGGCAAAGGCCATCAAGACATCTCCATCCTGAAGCTGTAAGGTGCCATCGGGAAGGGAAAGCTTTAACCCTTTGGCTCTCCCTTCGCCCGGAGCAAAATCCCAATGCACAGGCTGTTCGTAGCGGCTCTTGGCCTTGGCTGCGTTTTCTGCCGCTTCAGCTTTAGGTTGCTGAGCCAGTAGCGCTACCCGCACTGGATACTCGGTTTGATTGCTGACCCGCAGGTTTTGTGAGCTAGAAGGCTGACTTTGAGGGCTGGTGCCAGGGGCTGGAGAAGCACTAGGCGATGCCTCCGGCTGCGAAGCAGAGGGCAAGACCGTTGGCGACGCGTTGGGGAGCACAGTAGGCAGTGCGGTAGGCAGCAGATCGGGTGCTCCTGAGACTCTGGCCGCCCGATCGGGCGAGGCAGGTTCTGTGAAAACCTGCACCTCAAAGCGAGACATGAGCAGCGCTGTTAGGCAAACTCCCATGACTCCAATAATGGCTGGATACAGCTTTAGCTTTAGATTGTCGGTCAGCATACCCGTTTCTTGAATGACGCTTTACGCTTCGTCAGTGCTCCCCATCTCTACTCTAGTCAGTCATGCCAGTCTTGCGGAAAATTTTAGGCTGGATTTTTAGCGATTTTTTCCTAGCGATTTTTTTCTGAGGCGGCATGCTACGCTTCAGGTCAGCAGCATCCCCTACAGCCTATGCAGAATACTCGGCTCAACACATTAGTCGATCGCTTATTTGGTCAGTTTGGTCGCTGGCTCCGCAATCCCTGGCGGCGGATTTCGCTCCTGTTGATCAGCCTGTTGATGGGCAACTTCCTGGCTACGACTATTTCAACGATCGCCGGACAAAAAGCTGAGCCAGATGTGGCGATCGCCGCTCTGCTGGTCTTTGCCTCAGAGGGGATTAGCTGGTGGGTGTATCGGGGTCGCAGTGGTCAGAATACGCCATCCGCCGATCGCGCCAACTCTGTGCTGTTGGAATTGTTGAATGGCACGAAGCTGGGGCTGACCTACGGGCTATTTGTAGAGGCGTTTAAGCTCGGTAGCTAGTTTTCTCAGGGATTTTTCCACTATGGCCTTAACTCCAGAACCGAGGACAGAGGGGCTTTGGGATAGGGCTGCCGCAGGGTTCTCTCAAAAAGAGCGATCGCATCTGTTTCAAACGATCTACCCTGTCTTGCAAGACTTTTGTGTGCAGTCTTTGGGGTGGCAAACCTGCCCTGCTGAGATGCTTTGGGATCTGTGGCTGCCGTTGGCAATGCAGCTCCGAGATTGGCAGCAAGATCTCCAACGTCCGCTAATTCAGGGCATTTTAGGCGGACAAGGCACTGGAAAAACCACGCTGGCCGCTATTCTGACGCAAATTCTCCATGTTCTAGGATTGCAGGTCTGTCAAATCTCGATTGATGACCTTTACAAAACCTATGCCGATCGCCAACGGCTTCAGCAGGCCGATCCACGCTTTCGCTGGCGAGGGCCGCCAGGAACCCATGATGTTGAGTTGGGAATTGCCCTACTGCAACGCCTGCGCCAAGGCCAGCCCGTCGAGGTGCCCCGGTTTGACAAGTCGGCCTATGGGGGACAAGGCGATCGCACCTCACCGGAGCCTCTGGCAAAAGCGGACGTTGTGCTGCTAGAAGGCTGGTTTGTCGGGGTGCGCCCCGTAGAACCCATCGCCTTTGAGACGGCTCCCCCACCCATCGAGACTGAGGCCGATCGCGCCTTTGCCCGTGAAGTCAACGATCGCCTACAGGACTACCTGCCGCTCTGGGATCTGCTCGATCGCTTGATTGTGTTGACACCGACCGACTACCGCTACAGCAAACAGTGGCGACGCGAAGCCGAACAGCGGATGATCGTGGCAGGTAAACCCGGCATGACGGATGCTGAAATTGATCGGTTCGTCGAGTATTTCTGGCGATCGCTCCATCCAGAGCTGTTTATCACTCCGCTGTTGGGGCAGTCTAGCGCAGCCGATTATGTGATTGAGCTGAATGCCAGCCATCAGCCCATCCAGCTTTATCGCCCCCAGCTTTATCGCCCCTAACTTAGCCAATCCGAGTCACCGGTTGATTAATCCGGGGGTTGCCAAAACGCGACCAGGCGCTGCCGCCCCGCAGAAATAGCTCCATCCAGCGAACGGGCTTGCCACTGGGGTCAAGCCAGCCAGAACTTCCAGGGGCAAAGGCAAGCGTACCTTCGGAGACTTTGAAGCTGCCATCCGAGTAAATGGCATCGCTAACCACATCGCCAATGCGAATGACAATTTTGGCTTCTGGCTGTAGCGACAAGCTATCCGCTGGAATGGTGGTTTTGATGTTGCCATAGCCATCAATCCAGGCAATGCGATCGGCTGGCACATCGGGAATTTGGTGCGGATCGATCGCTTCACCCAATATGCTGAAGTCTGACTGAGCGATCGCCCCGGCTGCGGGTGGAAAGACATCTCGCGAACGGAACTGGGAGCCACCTCTCGACACGTTAATTGCATGCAGCGCCTTGGCATGATGCTTGATAAACGACAGGGTATAGCCCGCATTCACCCCAACCACCTGCACACCATTGGGCAGGCGTGCATAGGTCAA
Organism: Oscillatoriophycideae cyanobacterium NC_groundwater_1537_Pr4_S-0.65um_50_18; assembly: GCA_016208305.1. GTDB lineage: Bacteria > Cyanobacteriota > Cyanobacteriia > Elainellales > Elainellaceae > Drouetiella. The sequence continues at coordinate 301,385 of JACQYI010000022.1, forward strand.
GCCCTCCCCTTCGTTGTCTCGGCGGGCTTCAGGGTCGTCTTGGCGCGGAGCACAGTTGTGATAGATCAGGCGATCGCTCGTTCCGGGGTTTAAACCCAGTTGGGCGATCCAGAATCCGGTGGCGAGGGTGCTAAAAGGTGGTACAGACAGCTCATGAATTTGAGCTTGGGGCAATGCCAGCAACAGCCGTTGCTTAACTTCGGCAAACGCCGGATCGCCCGTACCATAATCGGCTATGAGAGAAATGAACATAGGGGAGATGGGAGGATGGGTGAGTGGGAGAGGGGGTGGGAGAGGGGTGCATCTCGTCGTTAGGGGAGCAGATATTTTGAGTGATGAGAGAGGGGGAGGATGGGTGAGTGAACAACAGCGATCGCATCATCCCACCCTCCCGCTCTCGTAACATTTAGAGGCTTCCCCAACTGCCAGATGCGCCCGTGGGAGAGGGTGCTTTCTTAGGCTACGAGATTTTTGGAATTGGCGAAGCCGCGCTTAACACAGAGGCTCAGATCGGCAATCTCAATCCATGTTGTCAGGGTGCGTTTATTTTTGCAGTTGCCAAACTTTAATCATGTTGCCTCCACTGCCGCTAGCGATCGTTTGCCAATCAGGGCTGGTGACAAAGTGCTTTACATCGGTACCGCAGTTGAGAGTATGGATCACCTCTCCGGTATTTGGATTCCAGACCTTGATGGTTTTGTCGGAGCTACCGCTAATTAAGGTTTGACCATCGGCGCTTAGAGCCAGCGGATTGACAAAGCCCTGATGCCCTGCGAGTGTGCGGATGAGAGTTCCTGTAGTCAGATTCCAGATTTTAATGGTTTTGTCGGTGCTGCTGCTCATGACCGTTTGGCCATCGGGCGCAATCACGACGGTATTGACAAAGCCTGTGTGTCCGGTCAGGGTCTGTAGTTCTTGGCCTGTGGTTAAGTCCCAAACTTTTAGGGTTTGGTCAGTGCCGCCACTCACGAGCGTATGACCATCGGCGCTGATGTCTAGCGAGTTAATGTATCCCATATGCCCGGTGAGGGTGCGCAGCTCTTTGCCCGTGGTCAAGTCCCAAATTTTAATCGTCTGGTCGGCACCGCCGCTGGCTAGCGTCCGACCATCGTGGCTGATGTTAAGCGCATTGACAAAGCCCGTGTGTCCGGTCAGGGTGCGTAGCTCTTTGCCCGTGGTCAAGTCCCAAATTTTAATCGTCTGGTCGGCACTGCCGCTGACCAAGGTTTTGCCATCAGGGGCGATCGCCAGCGCATTGACAAAGCTCGTGTGTCCGGCAAGCGTCCGCAGTTCGGTGCCTGTGACCCAGTCCCAAATTTTAATCGTCTGGTCGGCACTGCCACTGACCAGCGTTTTGCCATCGGGTGAGATGGCGAGCGCATTGACAAAGCTCGTGTGCCCTTGCAGCGTGCGGAGTGGCGAAATTTGCGTAATGTTCTGGACTGAAGGACTGGCGTAAATTTGCCAAAGGCTGTAACCGCCCAGCAGCGCTAACAGTGCCAATGCCCCACCCCACAGCCAGCGCCTACTCGATCGCGGCGCTTCTCCTGCCAAGCTCATTGGGCCTCCTGTTTGGGCTGCTCCTAATTGACTAGATCTGGATTGACCGGATCTGGATTGGCTTGCCCCTGTCTGGCTTAATCTGGGTTGGCTAGAGCCAGATTGACTTGATCTAGACTGACTGGATCTGGACTGGCTTACTCCTGGCTGATGGCTTTGTACCAGGGTATGGGGATAAGCAGCCTGCCTTTCGAGTTGCGTGGGCGGTGTTGAGGGGATGGATATTGCTGCAACGGCGGCCTGCAACTCTGGCAAAGTGGCTAAAATTTCTTGCGTACTTTTGGGGCGATCGCTGGCGCGAGGAGCCACTAGCCTATCGATATAGTCTGCAAAGGGAGGCGACACTTGAGGAGCATAAGCCCGCCAGTGAAACTCATTATTGAGAGAGTCATAGATGCTGCTGTCAGTGGGCGACTTACCCGTGAGCAGATAAATGAAGGTGCAGCCTAGGGCATAGAAATCAGACTGGGGGACGGCTTGCCCTTTCTCTTGTTCGGGCGGCGTATAGCCCGCAGAGCTGATCCGCGTAATTTCGCCCGATTTGCCCAACTGCGCCAGATAGGTATAGGTCATTTCTCTAGCAGCACCAAAGTCTACCAGCACCAGTTGGCCACCCGATCGCAGCATAATGTTTTCGGGTTTAATATCGCGGTGAAAGTAGTTTTTTTGATGTACCAGGTGCAAAATTTCAGAGAGCTGCTTCAGCCAGTTGAGCGCCTGTTTTTCGCTAATTGGATTGTTCCCCTGCTGCCGCATCCACTCGCGCAGATTGGGGCCGTCAATCTTTTCCATGACAATGCAGTGTAGCGGCTCTGCACCGTTGCGAGGATAGAACTGAAAATAGCTCTGGGGTTCAATCGCTGGAATACCGGGGTGAGGCAACTGACTGAGGACGATCGCCTCTTGTTGAAACAGCGCCACTGCCTTAGAGTTTTGGCTGAGATTAGATTTCAAAACTTTGAGAATTTTGGGCGTCGTGCGATCGAATGCCTCAAAAACTTTGCCAAAGCCGCTCTTATCGCTAAGCAACCGCATAACTCGATAGCGGCTCAACAGCAGCAGATCGGAACCGCAACTTTGACAGAATTGACTGCCATCGTTGCCGGGATGGTCAGGCTGGGGACAACGAGGATTAATGCACAGACTCATGGCAGTATCCCAAAGTAGACGCATCCTTGATGATAACGACTGAAGGGGATCGCGATCGTCTGTGTTACCCCCCTTTAATAAATAGAAGTCCTCAAAAGAGAAGGATTTTTTGCTGCGTAAGCGGACTTAGCACAGAAAAAACCCTAACTTAAATATCCCTACCGATTTTTGCAGGCCACAGCTTAACTTCTACAAGACGCGAGGCTGTCACAGGCGATCGATCAATAAAAAGCGCCCCCTTTGCAGAGAGCGCTTTTCAAATCAGACTGAGTCAGTGTGACTTAAGTCAAGAACTTAACCGTTGATGGCAGGAGCCGTCAGAGCGACAGGAGCCGCTTCACCCGCAGCCAAGTCAAGCGGGAAGTTGTGAGCGTTGCGCTCGTGCATCACTTCCATACCCAAGTTCGCACGGTTCAAGATGTCTGCCCAGGTGGAC
>JACQYI010000053.1 GCA_016208305.1 Oscillatoriophycideae cyanobacterium NC_groundwater_1537_Pr4_S-0.65um_50_18
GCTAAATCCTCGCTGGCTACGCCATTGCTTCAAGAGCAGTCCAAACGAGTCGATGGTCGAGTTTGGGGCATGGGTGTGCTGCATAACAGACTCGTACAAGATGGTTTTGATTACCTGCTAGGTAATTGCTTTAATTATCTCCCTATTCCAGCATGAAAGCACATTGATTGAGGATAACCACCATGTTGAAGGCAACAAACCTCCCGATAACTTGCCCTTTCAACGGTATCAAAGTTCTGTATCTGATCCTGACCATTGCTGGCTCCATTGAACCCTGGTTTTGGCTCCTGCAAGATCCCTCTGCATTGCTTTCTCCCTCATTGTTCTTGCAACAAGCGTTTGCGAATAACATTGCAGCAGGATTGACAACCGATTTATTGATTTCTGCGATCGCCTTCTTTTGCTTTGTGTGGATTGAATTGAAGCGGTTAAACCTCTCACACACCTGGATCATTCTGTATATTGGATTGACCTTCGGCGTTGGGTTGTCCTGCTCTCTCCCCTTCTTTTTATACTGGCGAGAGCAACGGTTAGAGCGTACAGTTAGAAATTGGATGGGAGGCATTCATGAGTTCAGAACCAATAGCAGGGGTGATCGGAACACCCGCTTCTGAAATTGACATTGATGTCTCCCTCGTTCATTCCCTTCTGACAGCACAACATCCTGACCTGGCGCATTTACCGCTTTACCTGGTTGATGCAGGTTGGGATAATGCCATGTTTCGCCTGGGCGATCAGCTATGGCAGTTATTTAAAATAGCTTGAACAGATCTAAACTAAAGGTAAAGGCGGGTAGTGATTGAGCAGGGTTTGACTTATGCCAGTTCATGCTGTCGGTGAAGCCCAAATCAGCGAGAAATACGAGTCCATCAAACCGTATTTGAACGAGAAGACCCGGCGGATTTGGGCAGCGACTGAAGCGAGAGCGATGGGTCGAGGTGGTGTGAGTGAAGTTGCAAGAGCAACTGGATTGTCTCGTACAACCCTATACAAAGCGATAGCAGAATTAGAGCAACCCATCGAAGAGCGGATGGAAATAGACCCGTCCGCCATTCGGCAAACGGGAGGAGGGCGTAAATTACTGAGTGATACTGACCTTCAACTTCTGGAAGATTTGCAGGAGTTGATGAGTGCCACCACTCGAGGAGATCCGCAATCTCCTTTATTGTGGACCACCAAAAGTACGATTCACCTGGCGGAAGAATTGCAAGCAATGGGACATCGGGTCAGTCAAACCAGCGTTTGGCGGTTACTCAATGCGATGGACTACAGTTTGCAGGTGAATCGAAAAGTGCATGAAGGGGAAGACCATCCGCAACGCGATGAGCAGTTTCTCCACATTGCAAAGCGAGTGAAGCAGTTTGAGCAACAACAGCAACCCGTGATCTCGGTGGATGCCAAGAAGAAGGAATTGCTAGGGGAGTACAGGAATCAGGGGCAGGAGTGGCAAGCCCAAGGGAACCCCATTGCCGTCCAAGTCTATGATTTTGTGGATAAACAGCGAGGCAAGGCATTGCCCTATGGCATCTATGACCTGTTGCTGAATCAGGGATGGGTCAGCGTTGGCATTGACCATGATACTGCCCAATTTGCAGTGGAATCGATTCGCCGTTGGTGGTATGAAATGGGGTTGCCCCTTTATCCAAATGCCAGACAATTACTGATTACTGCCGATTGCGGAGGGAGTAATGGATATCGAGTCCGGCTGTGGAAATTAGAATTGCAGCGTCTTGCTGATGAAACTGGATTAGATATTGAGGTGTGTCACTTTCCACCGGGCACCAGCAAGTGGAATAAAAGTGAACACCAGATGTTCTGTCATATCTCCCAGAACTGGCGAGGCAGACCACTGACCAGTCGGCAAGTGGTGATCAATTTGATTAACCACACCCAGACCAAACAGGGACTACACATTCAAGCCAAGTTAGACAAGCACCATTACAAAACTAAGATTAAGGTAACGGATGATGAGTTTGAGGCAATATCGCTGGAGCGTGACCCCTTTCACGGTGAGTGGAATTACCGCATCAAGTCAAGAGAATAAGCCTCTCAAAGTGTTCAACTTATTTTGAATAGCTGCCTTAGCGGAATATTGTGACCTTCTCTTTGAACAAACTGGGCTATGGGTGAGTCAAAGCACTATGTGTCGCACCTTGCAGAGGATGCATTTAGTGCGCAAAAAAAACGCTGCGCCCCAGTCAAGCTAGAAGCGAACGTGTCCAACTCCTGAGACAAGCGTACTGGGCACAGGTAACGGACAGGGACTGTTCTCAGTATGTTTCTGATTGCGCTCAGAAATAACAGCACAGCCAATGCTGATATTCTTTTTGCTCTCAATTCGGTGATCAACTTACTGGATGATTTCATCGTGATTCCTGCGGCGATCGGTTCTGTCGTAACAGCAACCCTCCTTTGTTGGCAAACAAACTACGGGTTCTTCAAATTCTACTGGGTGATGACCAAATGGATTTTAACGACAGGATTAATCGTTTTTGGAACGTTCTGGCTGTTTCCCTGGGGAAACACGGCTGAGGCGATTAGCGCTTTGCGCAATTCCGTAGGAACCGCTCAAGCCGAAGGTTTAGATGCCTTCAATAATTCCATTTACACCTTCGATGCAAAAGGAGTGCTGATTGGATCAGCTATTCAAGTTTTGCTTCTGTTTGTCATCATTGTGATTTCATCAGTGAAACCTTGGGGAAGAAGACTGATCAAAGTGAAGGACTAAATCCTCTTTTGTCTTACGAGTAACATAGTATTCAAGGTCATGCTTGTAAAGCGTGAATATGTTGATGGACGAGATACCGTTGTTGCTCTGCTGAAAATTGCTCAGGACAGATCACAACGCCAGTGCCAATGCCATCCACTAGAGTGATGAGTGCATTTGCTTCAAGGGTCAAGTCTAGATCGGCTCGGATCAGCTTAGTCGCCTGTAAATTGGCTAACTCCTGATAAAGAATTTGCCGAATGCGATCGTAGCGTTTTTGATGCTGCTGAATTAAGCGATCGCGCCCAATCGAATAGCCCAAAAATGCAATCCACACTTTCCAGTCATCCCTGTCACTGTCTTCTAGAGGTAGAGCCGCAGCAATCATTTGCTCTAATCGTTCAATGCCTTGTTGCCTCTTAGCACAGGCTCTCATAGCCTCTAAAGTGGATTCAACCACCTGCTCTAAAGCAAACAAAATCAGTTCTTCCTTATCCCGGAAATAGTGAGTGACAACTCCAGTGGAAGAGCCAAGTTCTTGCGCGATCGCCCGCATACTGGTGCGATCCAGCCCTTCCCTAATAATTACTCGCCATGCCGCTTGTGCCACTTCAAGGCGGCGATCGTCGTACCCCATAGCGTTCCTTAGTTTTCAGCCATACACCGTAGTCATCTTGACTCACATCATAACAGTTGTTATGTTATTCAAAGCATAACAACTGTTGTCATATTCATTCTTATGATTAGACCCAGCAAGCTTGATGATGTGCCTGCAATACTTGCCATTGCTGAAGCGATCGGGTTTCAGCCAAGTGAGATGGAGGTTGTGCATCAACTGCTAACCGATTATTTTACTGATGGTTGTGGTCGTGATCCTTTGCAAAATAGCAATGCTGAACGGTTTTGGCTCACAATTAGCGTAGGTAACGATGAGACCATTGGAGTGGCTTACTGTGAACCGGAGCGCATGACGGATCAAACCTGGAATCTGCAACTGATCGCAATTCACCCCAACTACCAGGGACATGGACATGGTGGCAAGCTACTGTGCCATGTTGAAGAAACCTTGAAAGCGTGCGGTGGACGAATGCTACTGGTGGAAACGTTAGCAAGTTTCGACTTGGCGCAAGCATTCTACAGAAAGTATGGCTATGAGGAAGAGGCACGGATTCGTGACTTCTATGCAGTCAGTGAGGACAAGGTCGTATTCCGTAAAATATTGACTGGGAATTTCTGATTTCGATCCGTTGTCTCAGTTTTTCATGCTAAACCCTATCTATCATCGATTTATTAACGTTCTGCAATCAATCATTCCTCTTCCTGATGAGCAGATTGGGAAACTGTCAGCTATTTTTCGTCCTTCTAGTTTGTCTGCGGGGCAGTTTTTCATTCAGGCGCGTGAAAGACCAACTCAAATTAGATTTGTGGTTTCAGAATTGATGCGGCTTTGCTATGTCAACTCGGCAGGCGCTGAGTTCAATAAAGCGTTTTGCCCAGAAAATCATTTTGTCGCCGCGCATAGTGCCGTAACTGAGCAAAAGATTTTGCGCAATTTGCAAATAGGTAGCACAAGCTCATAAAGTTGGAACCTGTGCGCGTTGCAGGGTTTTATTCACTTCCAATTGCTGTTCCTCAAATGCATCTGGATGTCAACTCATCAGAAGCTAGAACGCTAGACTGGAGATGCGCTCACTCGTTGCGCAACTCATTTGCAAATTGCGCTATATTTCCTGCTTATTCACATCCCTCCTAGCTGATGCCTTTTTGCCTAAGTCTGTTTAACCCAAACTCACGCTAACTGTAGGGGTGAGCTTGCCGTGCGGGACTTCAACAAACTGAAATCTCGATAGCAAAACCCACCCCTACTGAGGATACTTGAGTCATTCATACCGAATGCAGAAGCCGTTCGCGATTAGTCAGCGGTATCCTTAGCTTTATTGACATTCGTGTCGATCGCTTTTTTAGTCCGCGCAGCATCTTCCTCTGAACGGTTCACGATGCGCTTAGCATCTCTGCCCGCTTTGCGGCTGATCGGGTTGTCGTCACCCAATGTGTCTTGCACCTTTTCAGCGTTGCTTTGTGCAGCGTCCTGAACCTTTTCCTTCACGGTTTCCACGAAGCTCTTATTGGAGCGTTTAGTATCTTCTGCTGCGTTGTTAGCGTCTTTGTCTAGGCTAGCTGCAATCAAGGTTTCGTGGGGCGCAGCCATTGCTGTCGTGTTGACAAGAAAAGCATCCTGCCAAGCAAAAGCCGTTGCACAAACAAACAGCAGCGTTGCTGCAAGCCAGCGTCCTGCAATCGAAAGCCATTTTGTAAAAGAATTCAGTTTCATAAGATACTCTTTGTCACGTCAGTATCCATTTCTACTCTACGAATTGCATCGGCTGAATCCTCCTGCCGACACAGATTCGCTCGTATCGGTCGTCTCATTGACTCTGACTTTAGCCGATCGACCCACTGCTGTTTCTGGGTAAGTGTGTAAGTTTCGGAGGCAATGGAGGTTGTTTTTGAACGAATGTTAAGAGGTTGAATGCACCTTTAAGATCCGCATCTAAAATCCAGGTATCACACCCTTTTCGCAGTCGCAAGTAGCATTGTTCACAGCAATTCTCATTATGGAAATTTAGCTGGTGTTGGGCGGGATCTGTAGTTCTAAGCCTGCAAGCATAAAGGTGAGCAGATGATCCCAGTTCTCGAAATAGAGATAATGGGTCAAAGCCCGCAAGTCATCGAAAAAGGTTTTACGAGTGGGCAAGCATTTTGCTGCCTTCGTGATGCCTAATTACACGAATTGTTGTGTGAGACCTAGCAAATGCGCGTCCGCGAAACTGAAATCCCTCCACTGCTCCACGCTAGGAGAACGCTATGGGCCAGTATATTCTCGCGTTTGATCAGGGAACGACCAGTTCCCGCGCGATCGTCTTTAATCACGAGGGTGAAATTCTCTCCGTTGCCCAAAAAGAGTTTCGCCAGATCTTTCCGCAGCCCGGTTGGGTCGAGCATGATGCAACTGAGATCTGGTCGTCTCAAATCGGGGTTGCCAGTGAAGCCATTGCTCGCCTCAATATTCGTCCTGGTGATATTGCGGCGATCGGCATTACGAATCAGCGCGAAACCACCATTGTGTGGAACCGCACGACCAGCCAGCCCATTCATCATGCGATCGTGTGGCAGGATCGCCGCACAGCCCGTTATTGTGATGAGCTTAAAGTGGCTGGGTATGAGCCAATGTTTCAGGAAAAAACGGGGCTTTTCATTGATGCCTATTTCAGTGGCACCAAGCTGAAATGGCTACTGGATAATATACCGAATGCCAGGGAACAAGCCCAGCGCGGTGAACTCGCCTTTGGCACAGTAGATAGCTGGCTGATGTGGAAACTCACGGGCGGGCAGTTGCACATAACGGATGTCAGCAACGCCAGCCGTACCCTGCTGTTTAACATCCATACCCAGGATTGGGATGATGAACTGCTGACCCTGCTGGACATTCCTCGATCGCTCATGCCAGACGTGCGCGATTCTTCTGAGGTCTATGCTCACACCGACGAGCAGTTTGGCGCGAAAATTCCCATCGCCGGGATTGCAGGCGATCAGCAAGCAGCCACCTTTGGGCAGGCAGCTCTCCGTGCTGGCATGGCAAAAAATACTTACGGGACTGGCTGTTTTGCGTTGTTGAATACGGGCGCTCAACCGATCTCATCCCAATACAAACTGCTGACAACGATCGGCTGGCGCATTGGCGATCGGCTGGACTATGCCTTGGAAGGCAGCGTCTTTGTTGCGGGTGCGGTGGTGCAATGGTTACGGGATGGTTTAGGCATTATCCGCACCAGTGCCGAGGTCGAGGCTCTCGCGAGAAATGTCCCTGATAACGGTGGGGTCTATTTTGTGCCTGCGTTTGTGGGTCTAGGTGCGCCTCACTGGGACAGCTACGCCCGCAGCTTGATGATTGGAATGACGCGCGGTACAACGGGTGCCCATATTGCCCGTGCTGCCCTGGAGAGCATTGCTTACCAGAGTGCAGACGTATTGGCAGCCATGAAGCAGGATGCTCAGCTCCAATTGTCCGAACTGCGCGTGGATGGTGGTGCCTCTAAGAATGACCTGTTGATGCAGTTTCAAGCCGACATTTTGGGGGTTCCCGTCGTTCGCCCGAAAGTTTCTGAGACGACTGCCCTCGGAGCCGCCTACCTCGCGGGTTTAGCCGTTGGCTATTGGAAAAGTGAGGCAGAGATTATGCACCACTGGCAACTGGATAAGCGGTTTGAGCCAACCATGAGCCAGGATCAGCGCGAGTTCCTGCTCTCGAACTGGAGACGCGCAGTAGAGCGATCGAAGTCTTGGGAAATCTGAAGCTATTTCGGCTGCGGGTTTGGTTTAGGGAAGTGAAAGAGATAGAGGCGATCGCCTCTCTGTTGCTCCAGGCCACATAATATTCTGATATAGATAAGTGCTGTTATCTATACCTAAATCCGCAGCAGCAAACCGATCGCCCATGCCTCCCCTCCTCACCTGACCCCGTTCTACCGATCGTGATTGTCTCACTCGAAAGCGGAAAGCCGGAGGGTGGGGGAAGA
>JACQYI010000054.1 GCA_016208305.1 Oscillatoriophycideae cyanobacterium NC_groundwater_1537_Pr4_S-0.65um_50_18
CAGGGGTAGAACGGCGGTACATTGGCAGGTGGGTGCAAGGATTTTGAGGGGTTGGATGCTTTTTCCTTGCACTTTAGCAGACCTGACCCCACTTGAAAAGCATATACAGCAAGTCTTCTATGCTTCTTCAGCAAGCCCTACCTAAGCTAATTCAATCGATGGAGTTAGGAGTCGATCGCATCTGCAACATTAGCACCAGTTTAAGAACCTTCTCCAGAGCAGACCAAGATCGTAGAGTCCCGTTCAACATTCACGAAGGCATTGATAGCACGATTCTCATCCTCAAGCATCGGTTAAGAGCAGATGACAACCGTCCTGCTATTGAGGTGATAACAGAGTACGGCAATTTACCGCAAGTTGAATGCTTTCCTGGACAACTCAACCAGGTATTTATGAACATTTTGGCAAATGCGATCGATGTGTTTGATGAAGTTGTTCAACAGGCTGCTGATGGGCAAGCCAAGCCGCAAACCATCACAATTCAAACGATGCTGGCTCAACCAAACGCGATCGAAATACGGATCAGCGACAACGGTAAAGGGATGACTGAGGAGATCAAAAGCAGGATTTTTGACCATTTGTTCACGACAAAAGGCGTGGGTAAGGGCACCGGACTAGGATTGGCGATCGCTCGTCAAATTGTGGTGGAAAAACATGGGGGCAGCCTGGAGGTTCAGTCTACAGTCAATCAAGGCTCTGAGTTCTGCATCCGCCTGCCGATTTGTGTTGAGTAACTGATGCTGCATGATTTAGTTGAATCTTTGGCTCTAATCATTCTCTCGCGGTCTTCCAAAGAGCGACAATGGCTAGAAAACAAAATTCAGCCATCCTCAAATTTGCAAATGGATTTACATCAGTAAATTTCTGACGTTAAAGCCAAGCTGAACCATAGCCCCATTCTGTCATCGATCGAACTCATTCACTCTTCAAGGCGATCGCCCCATGACGCTAGATTATCGTTATCAATGGATGGAGGGTTCTAAATAATCGCATTCTCAGCCCCACAATCCTATAACGCTAGGCTTTTGTTTAAGATCAGGCTCGTGCTATTAACTGTTTTCTAGATACTGGTTAATATCTTCTGTCATTTGTGTCAAAGCCACCTCTGTACTGAGACGAATTCGATCGTCCCGTAGGGTAAGTAAAACCTTGGCCGCAAAAGGGCTTGACCAAATATTAGGATTGCAGAAAACCTCCAGAAAAACATCACCCGTGTGGCGATACTCCATAGGCTTCTGAGGCGTAGGCTTGTTGCCGCTCCCTGCGCTCTGTGCCGTAATCTTGAGGCTATCCATAAGAGAGGCGATCGCGGTTTTCAAATCTTGAGCCGATGCGGGCGTAAAGCTAAAGGAAACGGTTCCTTCGGGCAGATTTAGGCGAAACGGAGAAGATGACATGTGGATTGATTCAATCTATTGACTCGTTTACCCATATTAATTGGCGAGGGGACTGTTCTAAAACCGAAGTATGGGTGTTTTCACAGTTGGTGACTTATGAACGATTGGGATCTAGCTTGCCCCTTAGCTCATCTTTGATGCGACTCAAGATAGAGGCTTCATCGAGAGAGGCCAAAATGCGGCTGACAATCCCCTTAGGAGTTTCATCGCCCCAAGACGCACCGTTCGCCAAGTAGGTTTTAGCCACCTGGCCAATAATATGAGTAGAAACGCCTGCAACCCCTGCTTGAGTCAGGGCAATAGACAGGTAAGGGGCTAGAGAAATGCCGCCCGTGGCAGGAACGGACAAGCCCAACAAGCTCTTGAGAGAACCCAACCCCAAGGTGGCGATCAACTCACTGGCCGTAATGCCACCCATGCTCAGGGCAATTTTTTGGAGCATTCCCACGGCTCCCTGTTGAGTCAGGGGAAAGCCATAGAGTCGCGACAGCGTGAGAATTAACGCAATATCAACAACCGTAGCGCTGAGCAAATCAAGCACAGTCACCGGATTGAGGGCGATCGCCACAGCCTTTGTCATCACGGCATTCCAGATCACCTGATTGGCAGCGCGATCGCGAATTTCTAGCTTGCGCTGCACCAACTGCTCATTCACATCATCGGTATACAGCATCGTGTTGAGCGCCACCAAGGCTTTGCCTTCCCGCTGCAAGATCTCCAAAATCTTCAGCTTCACGTTTTGCACATCCGGAACACCGTGACTCATCCGAGTCATCAGCGTCCCATCTTCTCGTCGGACGGCTCTCGCTACCAAGGGCGATGCGGCAGCCATGACAATCTCATCAGGCGACAGCAGCTCTTTGACCCGCTCATCTCTAATCTTTTCGTAAATCATCTGGCGATCGGCCTCTGGATACTGATCCATCTTGTTCAGCACCAGCAAAATCGGCTTGCTAGCTTTGCGCAGTTCCGATAGCGCCTCAAACTCAACGCGGGTCATATCTCCTGCCACGACAAAGAGAATCAGATCGGCTTGCTTGGCTAGCTTCCGCGCCATGACTTCACGCGCTTCACCCTCTACCTCGTCAATCCCAGGTGTATCGATCAGCTCGACCTGCGAGGTGCCTAATCCAGGCAGAGAAACCCGCCAAAATTCTCCTTCGGGCTGGGCGCTCCACTGTGCCGTCTGAATCTGCTGCGTTACGCCATGCACTGCACCTGTTTCAAAGACGGCTTGCCCTAGCAGCGCATTCAGCAAGGAAGACTTTCCCCGTCCCACCATGCCAAACACAGCAATGTGAACCACCTGGCGATCGAGCTTATCCAGCATTGTTTCCAGGCTGTGAATCTCTGTTTCTAAGCCCGACTGCTCTTGAGTACTGAGATCCAGATTGCTGACTAACTCTCGCAACACATCTTGAGCCTGTCGATAGTTCAGCTCTGCCTGGAGGTCGCTAAAGTCGTGAATGGTATGGTCTAGTTCTCGATCGAGTTCGTTATCAGACATCATGGCGATCGCCAGTTTTCAGGCAAGTATTTTAGAGGGCAGATATCAAGGAGGCAAACACTAAGGAGATCGTGGCTCTGCTAAAAGGATGTTTGAAAAGTACAACTATTATGGTTAGCGAAATGTTGCAGATCCCCCTCAATCCCCTCGCGATCGCGCCGCCGCGCTAGAAAAAAGGAGGACTTTGAATTCACTTTCCCTCTTTTTAAACCTACTGTGTACACACAAGTCCTCTGATGCAGAGCCAACTGGTGTTGATCCCCCCTAACCCCCCTTAAAAAGGGGGAGCCGGACTCAAAGTCCCCCTTTTTAAGGGGGATTTAGGGGGATCTTGCAGCACTTGGATACCTTATTCGAAATGTGTGTACACGGTAGCTTTTTAAGGGGGATCAATAGGTGCCTAAAATCACAGCCGACTCCTTTTCAAACATCCTCTAAGACTTGAGGACACAATTTCTGAGCATTGCTCACCTGACTCTATCCTACTCACCTGTGAAGCAAACTGACCCAGTCAGCGATCGGGCAGTTCAGTCAGGCGGGCTAACGGCCTATCCAAAAACCAGTGAAAAACCAGCCAACGGTGTGAAGCCCATCAAGAAGGCCGCTTTAGAAATCGGGAATTCCTGTCTGAACAGAAATCAATCCTTAATTCCTAAAGTAGGCGCTAAAGCAGCTTCAACTCCATCTGAATATTGCAGCGCTCATAGGACGACGCATGACCGACAATTTGCTGAAATCCTAACTTCCGATACAGATTGATCGCAGGGGCTAGAACCGTATTGCTCTCTAGGCAAATTGCTTTTGCTCCTAGATCACGCGCCTTCTGAATTGCTGCTTGCCCCAGCAGCCAGCCGATCCCCTTGCCTCTGGCCGTTTCTGCAACTGCCATTTTAGCTAATTCATAGGTGTCGTTATCTATCTTGATCAAGGCACAAGTTCCGACAATTTCACCGTTGTTAACCGCCATATAAATATGGCCACCGGGGTGCAAAATAGTTTCGTCTGGGTGGTCGAGAGACTGATAATCGGCTGCTTCTAACTTAAAGTATTTCTCAATCCACTCACAGTTCAAGCGCTTGAAGTCGCTGTGGAATTTAGGAGCGTAGTCAATAATCTCGGTATGCTGACGTTCTCGATCTTTGCGGACGGATTGAACCCGATCTAGAAAGCTGCGACTTGCAAGAAGAAATTCGATCGCTTCTAGCGCTTTCCAGAGGTCATGCTGCGTTTCCGATAAAAGTTCCTCAACGGCCTGGGTTACATCAGAAACCTGTTGTTTAAACTGAGGAATTAATTGCTTTCCTTGCTCAGAAAGTCTTACGATACTGACTCTAGCATCCTCAAGATCTTTATCCAGTACCGTCAGCCCTTTGCGATTCATTTCTTTCACAATTTGGCTTACAGATGGGTGAGAGTGGCCAATCATTTGGGCAATTTCAGTAATTGAGGCGCACTCCTGATGCGAGAGCACATAGAAGACAGGAAACCATTTGGGGTCAAGCGTTACCTCATAGAGATCGTAGATTTTGGCAGCATCTTCCGTCAGTTTTTCACTCAGGCGACGCAGGCGGCTACCCAAAGCAACTTTCCCCGTTTGCGAATAAAAGTCCATATTTATGTAAGCGGTTACGTAATTGCTTACATATTAACATGCGCTCAAATTCTTGAGCTGTCATTACGACTGTTTCTAGGCGAGGCGGACAAAAGGGGCTTTATAGCAATGACGTAATTGATAGGCTTAACTATGCTTTAGCTTGAAATTCTAAGAAGCAAGCATTTAGAACAACGCTTTCTAGTCGTACAGAAAAGAATTTTACTTTCCGTTCCCGACTCAGGAAATTAGGCGATAAACCAGTTTTGCAGGTGCAGGTTTTGAAAGTCAGCGTAATCTGAAGTATTATTTGTGACCAGGATTAGATCATTGATAACGGCGATCGCCGCAATCTGCCCATCCAAATGAGGTGGGGTTCGCCCTAGGCTCACCAATCTTGCCCGTTCTATGGCGTACCATTCTGCCGCTTCCATGTCGTAGGGCAAAATTACCAGTTTAGATTTCACTTCCTCTTGCAGGTATGCCTCAATGGCACGCCGCCTTTTTGAATCTGGCAATCGCTGACAGCCAAAACAAATTTCGTGATAGGCCACTGATGCTGTTGCTAATGCTTCGCTGCAATCGATCAAACGTTGGATCACTATAGGATTGGGACGAGGACGCAGCGGCTCTGAAAGAATATTAGTATCCAGCAAATACTGAGCTGTCACAGAATGACCTCACGCCCTGGAGAGCGATCGCGCACATCCCTAAAAACTTCATCTGGGTTAATGTCAACTTTTTCGATTTCTAGCCGCTCTCGAAAGGCAGCCAAGGACTTACCAAAGCCCCCTTTTTGAGATAAGCGATCGTATTCAATCGCTGAAAGAATCACAGCAACCCGCTTGCCGCGTCGAGTCAGTTCTACAGGATTTCCCTGTTCAGCTTGGTGTACTAACTGGGTTAGCTTGTCGCGCGC
The DNA here is from genome assembly GCA_016208305.1 of Oscillatoriophycideae cyanobacterium NC_groundwater_1537_Pr4_S-0.65um_50_18. GTDB lineage: Bacteria > Cyanobacteriota > Cyanobacteriia > Elainellales > Elainellaceae > Drouetiella. The sequence continues at coordinate 5,415 of JACQYI010000054.1, forward strand.
CTGAGCAATGGAATACTGGGGAAGAAAATCAGACATGTTGGAAAGATGACTATTTTAATGGCTATTTGAGCAGCTACTTGATCATAAGATAGCGATCGCCATTTCATTTCTGACTTATTGGCTTATTGGCTGGTTTGGATGCCCCGCTGGCGCAGCGTTCGGACAAAAAATTCCTCTAGCGAAGGCCGCGCCAAATTCATGCCAATGAGGGTGGCACCCATCAAATTTAGCGTTGAGAGCAGGTCTTGCGGATCGCCTTTGAGATGTCCCTGCCAATGGTTGTCATGAAACTCTAGATCGGGAATCCACTGTCGCAGCACTTCTGGATTGCCGCCCTGAATTTTTACCTGATAGAGATCAGCAGTGCCCAATAGCTCTTGCATAGAGCCAGAGCAGAGCAGTTCGCCCCTGGCCAAGATGGCTACGCGATCGCAGATCTTTTCCACATCCGATAGCACATGGCTATTGAAGAAAATAGTTTTGCCCTGCTCTTTGAGCGACAGGATAATCTCTCGAATTTGGTAGCGTCCTAACGGATCAAGACCAGACATCGGTTCATCTAAAAACACAATTTCTGGGTCGTTGATCAGCGCTTGCGCCATGCCAATTCGCTGCACCATGCCCTTGGAGTATTGCCGCAACTGTTTTTTACGGGCTGCCGACTGCGCCATGCCCACCATTTCTAGAAGTTCGGGAATGCGGCGACGCTGCACCTCTGCCGGAATTTGAAACAGCCCTGCGGCATATTGCAAGACTTCCCAGCCCGTCAGGTAGTCATAGAAATAGGGGCTTTCGGGCAGGTAGCCTACCCGCTGCTTAATCGAGCGATCGCCCAGAGGTTTCCCCAGCAGCAAGCCTCGCCCCGAAGTCGGACGGATGATACCCAGTAAGGTCTTGAGCAGTGTAGTTTTGCCTGCTCCATTCGGCCCTAGCAGCCCAAACGTTTCTCCTTGAAACACCTGTAATGAGAAGTTTTTTAAGGTTGTCACCCTTTGATTCAGCCAAAATCCGGTACGGTAAACTTTTTGCAGCTCAAACGTTTGTACCACCGCTACGGGCTGCACCGTTTCTGCCAAAGTCAATTCACCACGGCTCAGCATAGATTTTTCCTGCGTCAAACTAAAGCGAAATTTTGTGTCAGGCTAGAGTAAGAGTACCCAATGCTCAACGATGATCAACGACCTCATTATCAACGGAAATGCTAGCTATGGATCGACAAAAATTTGTGGCGATTGTGACCGGGGCGATCGCTGTTCTCCTCAGCATTGCCTACCTGTTGATTGTGCAACTGCTCGACTTTAGAGGAGAAATGCTGCCTGCCCCCACAGACTTGTCGAGTCTGGTGACCCCTCCGATCGCCTTTACTCTAAGTCTCTTTACTCCTGCCGCCGGCTAAGTTCTGCCTGCTGCATCTCATCAACCATTTGTCGACTGCGCCGCAGATAGGTGACAAACAGCAGGATGGTAAAGGCAATGATAAACAGTCCGGCGATGCTGCCCGCAAAGGTGTTGTATAACCCATGCAAAACGACGGCGATCGCCAATCCAATCAGGACGATCGCCCCTTGCCGCGAGGGATTCACTGCCGCTAACCCCATAAAGTAGCCCACCATCCCCGCTAAAATGGCATGAAACAGCGGCAGCGAGACAAACCGAATTGTATTGGCCGCCACAAATGAACCTAGCCCCAACTGCCCCTGACTGAAGCCAAAGGCATAGCGCAGCGAGTAGGCCGCTCCTTCGGCAATGGCAAACCCCAGCCCCGACATGGCTCCATAAAAAGCTGCCGTGTGCGGATCGCTTAGCTTGCCTCGGCGTAGCAGCAGCAGATAGATGGGCAGGGCTTTACAAACTTCCTCAAGTACCCCCACCCCAAAAATAAAGCCCAGCAGCCTGCCCCACAAGCTGCCCTCGTTGATGGCTTGATACAGCGTGCTAAAGGGCGGCACCTTTTGAAACAGCAGCAGGATAGGGATGCCGATGAAGGCGGTGAACAAGACGCACTGGATGGCGTTTCCCCAAGAAAATTGGGTGGGCTTGATTAAGTCATGCAGCACGACTGCCCAAATACAGGCGTAGTAAATGCCAAGCAGCCATGCCGTTTGCGCTACGCTAACCTGCTCGGCCACCAAATTGACGATCAGCGGAAACAGCCCCAAAAACAGCAGCAGCCTAACGGCATAGTGGCGATAGAGATCAAGACTGAGGAGATCGGGATAGGGAAAAATGGACTTGAGATTAAACGACCGCAACGTCGCCAAAAAGTCGTGGGTGTCCGCATTCACCTTGACAATGGCGCTCGTGACTTTGACGATCGCACCGCCCGGTTCTTCAGCTTCTGCATGGGGTTTGCTGGGAGAAAGAGAAAAATCCTGTGCCCAAGACGGCACCCCTTCCCCCATTTGCTGACTGTAAACTTTAACCAGCGTAATGGTGCTAATGTCCCAATCGCTAATTTCTTTCTGCAAAAGCTGCATGAAAGCCTGCTGCTCAAGGGGACGCGTCGAAGATAGCAAAATCTTCAGGCAGCTTTCCCGAATCAGAATTTTAGCTGAGACTCCGCGAGGGAGCAGACTGCGGTTCAGCAGACGGGCAATCGTCTCTGGATCTCCTTGCTGAGCGAGTTTAAGTAAATTGGACTGGGTCATGATCGCCGCAAAAATCTGAGGCACTCTACCTAGAATACTGGACTAAACCAGACTAGCGGCTGATATCTCGCAGCGCGCCCCGCGTCATGGCAGCGATCGCTTGGTCAGTCGCCTTGGGCAAATGGTAATATTTACCGCCCGCATGTTTGGCAAGTTCTTTGGCAAATCCGGTTGAGACAAACTTATTTTCAGTATCAATCACCAAAAGCTGCATGCCAAGTGCGCGGACTTTGCCCGCAATGCTGAGCAACTCGGCTTTGATGTCGGGCTTTTCGTCGTCGAGGATAGGTTCACCCAGCGATCGAGCCAGGGGAATATTGCCTCGCCCGTCCGTAATGGCCACGATCACCACCTGACCGATATCGCCAGACTGTTGGGCGTTGGTGCCTACCCGCACCGCCTGAGTCAAGCCATGCGCTAACGGAGAACCGCCACCACAGGCCATGCGCTCTAGTCGTCGTTTGGCTGCGGTGATCGATCGCGTGGGCGGTAGCAGCACTTCAGCTTGCTCTCCCCGAAAGGGAATGAGCGCCACCTGATCGCGGTTTTCGTAGGCTTCGGTTAGCAGCCGCAGCACCGCACCCTTGGCAGAATTCATTCGGTTGAGCGCCATTGATCCGGAGGCATCCACTACAAACACAATCAGCGATCCGGCTTTGCGGGCAAGCCGCTTGGCGCGAATATCGGATTGCTCAACAAACACCTTTTTGCGCGACGGAGCCGGACTGATAACCTGCTCTTGCCGCAGACGACGCGCCTTTTGGTAAGGGGCTGCTGTGCGCAGGGTGGCATCAACGGCAATACGACGCGCTTTGCCCTTGGGCAGCATGGGCTTAACGTAGCGACCCCGATCGTCCGAGAAGATAATATTGCGTGCCCCGGATTTGCCCTGACGGGACGCCATTTGGGCGAAATATAGCACCGAGGGATCAAGAATTACCCCCTCTGGATCAAAGACAAACTCTTCCGGGACGCTAGGCGGCTCCTGTTGATTATCATCGTCCTCGTCATCGTCCTCGTCATCGTCCTCCTCAGAGTCGTCCTGCTCCTGCTCAGAATTTTGCTGCGGGGGCGGGGGCGGCGGCTGAGGCGGCTCTTGGTCAGGTTGCTGCTGGACGATCGTCGATCGCGGCACGATAACCAATTCCACGGCTTTGCGTAGGTCTTCCGCAATCACCTCGGTACGGCCTTCTAACGCCGCATGGGCTTTGGCGACTCGCAGCGCATACAGCTCGGCTCGGTGGCCTTGCACGCCGCCCCGGATAGCTTCATTGACTAAATAGGCGATCTGTTCGGTCTTAATCTGCACATCCTTGAGCCATTCCCGCGCCAGAATAATTTGGGTGCGTAGGCTGTCTAAATCTTCGACATATTGCTGGAGAAACCCCTGGGGAGATTCTGCAAAAGCGGTTGCCTGATCGACCGCTTCTACCCGCTCATCTAGACCCAGCACAGAGTCGGCTGAGAGCGCAATGGCAATGCGATCGAGCAGATGCTCTCGTAGGTCGCCTTCTTCGGGATTATAGGTGGCAATGAGCAGCGGTCTACAGGGATGCTGAAAGCTGATGCCCTCTCGCTCAATCTGGTTGCGCCCTTCGGTCAGCACCGACAGCAGCAAATTTGCCGCTTGATCATCCAGCAGATTTACCTCATCGACGTACAGCACCCCCCGGTGGGCTTCGGCTAGAAGTCCAGGTTGGAACACCGTTTCGCCCTGCTTAATGGACAGCGCTACGTCAACCGAACCCAGCAGCCGATCTTCGGTGACACCCAGCGGAATCTGAATGAAGGGGGTGGGAATCACGCGAGTTGGTAGCGGCTCTTGCGAGACAGAGGCATTCAGCTTTTCAAACGCCTCATCGTCCCATTCTTCAGGTCGGTTGGGATCGCAGTTGCAAAAGGAGCCTTCAATCACCTCGATCGGCGGCAGGAGGGCATGTAGCGCCCTTGCCATCACCGATTTGGCAGTACCGCGCCGTCCGGCAATCACCACGCCGCCTAAACTGGGATCGATCGCTGCCAGCAGCAGCGCCAGCTTGATGGCTTCTTGACCGACAACGGCGGCAAGCGGGAAAGCAGGGGGAGCTTCAACGAGTGCAGACATGAATTTCGCTGATAAAAGGGATTCATGGAATTAGGGCATCCAGTCTATCAGCATATCAAGCTTTCGAGACATCCAGGCAGACTGCCCAGCAGTTCTCATTATGGATCCCATATGGGGGAGTTCGCGCCTGCAGGACGCGAACTCCCCCAACAAAGCCCCAAAAAAGCCCGCCAGCGGCGGGCTTTTTTGGGGCTTTGTTTCAAAATGAAAATTGCTGGACTGTCAATGGGGAAATGTCCATAGCTTTGTTCAAGCCAGAAACGGCAACGCTTCTAGATGTCTGCAATCTCTGCTGCTGCTGATGCCTCAGACGGTGTTGCAGGTTGAGGCAATAACCAACTGAGCAAAATAGCGGTTAACCCCCCCGTTGAAGTCGCAGAGGCAAACATATTTTTGATGATGGGAGGCTGGTTATTGAACAACTCTGGGACAAACACCACTCCTAGTCCTAGCGCTAGCGAAACTGCAATGATGATCGTGGCACGCCGATCGAGATTTTCAGATGCAATAATCTTGACCCCAGCAACCGCGATCGAACCAAACATGACCGTAGTGGCTCCACCTAAAACAGGCTGAGGAATAGACTGGAAAGCACCACTCACAATAGGCAGCAGCCCTAGCAGCGCCAGAATGCCAGCCACAAAGAAGCCCACATAGCGGCTGCCCACCCCCGTCATTTGAATGACCCCTGTGTTTTGGCTAAATGTGGTGATAGGAAAGGTATTGAGCAAAGCGGCCAAAGAAGAGTTTAGGCCATCTGCCAGTACCCCAGCTTTAATCCGGCGGACGTAAACTGGACCCGTGATGGGTTCTTTAGAAACCATAGAAGTGGCTGTCATGTCGCCTACAGACTCGATCGCCGTTAGCGGATAGAGAATGAGAAAGGGAATCAGAGCGCTGATATCAAAACTCATGCCGTAGCGGAATGGGATAGGCAGGCTCACAATGGAGAGTTTGCTGAAAATACTAAAATCGACCATGCCCATGAAGGCAGAAACGATGTAGCCGATGAGCAAACCAATGGCGATCGCGCCCATTCGCACATATTGATTTTTGGCAAGCGTCAAAACAATTACGATCAAAAATACGCCACCTCCCAAGGCAATGTTCTGGGCATTCGCAAATGTATTGTTCTGCAATGCCGCCGTACCGCCCGCCATACTGGTAATGCCTGTTTTGAGCAAACTCAGCCCAATCAGCATCACCAGAGTCCCTGACACAATTGGCGTCACGATTTTGCTCAGCAGATGCAAAAACCGACTCAGCATCACGTTGGCAAACGCACCAAAAAAGCACACGCCGAAAATCAGCGATAACGCTTGCTCTGGAGTCCTTCCTGCTTGAATGGCAGTGCCTGCCACACCCAAGATGGCACCCAGAAAGGCAAAGCTAGTGCCCTGCAAGCTGAGCAAGCCCGATCCCACAGGGCCAAAAGTTTTGCATTGAATAAAGGTGCAGATGCCAGAGGCAAGCAGCGACATACTGATGATGAAACTGGTGTTTGCGGGGTCAAGCCCCAAGCTGGTACAGATAATGAGCGGGGGTGTCACAATGCCGACGAATGCGGCTAAAACATGCTGCACAGCCACAAAAAACGACTCAACCAAGGGGGGTCTATCGTACAGCCCATAGATTAGTTCTGAGCCTGTTGCCGCTAGCTCTGGAAACCCTTGAGCCTCAGGTAATTCTGATTCCTGCAAAATGCCGACTTCTTCTCGCTGTGCCATATCTGCGATCGCCTCCCAAGCTTCCACAACTTTACTTAAAGCTGGCCGTATTGTAGGCGCGAGCAACGGCTCTAAAGAGTAGCTCAATTTACATAACAAGCTCGACTTTGAGGAGGTTCTCCTCATAGCAAGGTAGGGGGCAATCCGGATTGAGGTGGGTATGCATAGCGTGCGATCGAAGGAGAGAGTCGTTTTTTGGGACGAATATCCCTGATCGTTGGGTAAGTCAGGAGTAGATAGGAGAAGTTCTTGCGTCCTAAACCCTGAGATAGGGGTTGGATACCGATGACCTAGATCTAGTATATGGGGCGCTCCGATATGAAAAAACTAGCATTTTTAATTCTGGCTCATTCCGATCCAGAGCACTTCGGCCAATTAGTCAGTGCATTGAACTATGAGTGCGATATCTTTGTCCATATTGATCGGAAATCTGACATTTCTGCATTTCAATCTGTTGTATCAACCCATGACTCGGTGCAATTTTTGAGCGATCGCCGCTCAGTTGCGTGGGCTGGCATATCCATGATTGATGCTCAAATGGCTCTGATCGAGGCTGCCTTAAAGCACAAAGAAAAGTATACCCACGTTGTCTTTTTGTCGGGTGCCGATTATCCCATTAAGAATATGCGGGAGATTCATCAGCGCATCACGGAAAACCCTACGAGAGAATTTATTAAATTTATCGATATGAGGGAAAGCCCAGAACATTACATGACGCAGATTTCCCAAGTCTGGTTTAAAGAGCCATTGATTCAAACACAAAATAAGTCCTTAAAGTTTATCGATCGCGCCCTGAGAAAGGGACTATCCTCGCTAAAAATCAAGAATCGATGGGAGAGCCAAATAATCCCCTACTTTGGTAGCCAATGGTGTGCACTCACAGTCGATTGCTGCCAGTACCTAGTAGATTACCAAACCAAAAACCCTTGGTTTAGGGAAATGAACAAGTACACCTTTTCGCCTGACGAACACTACATTCACACGATAGTTGGACAATCGCCCTTTCTGGCGTCCTCCGACGGGGTTCAGCCGTTTCAGGGAAGAGGGACTTGGCGATTGGCAAATCTACATCTAGTCGATCCATCTTTAGCCAAATGGTACACCGTTGCAGACTGGGAAGCGATCGTCAGCTCAGATCGGCTATTCGTGCGCAAAGTTCGGTCTAAAGACGGAAAAGAATTGGTAGAACGGATCAATCAAGAACTGCTTGCCCAGTAAGATGTGGCGACGCTAGCCCTAGCGATCGCCCCTAGCCCCTCAAAAGGGTCAAAATGTTTACAAGTAGAGCATGAAATAGAAGCCATTCAGCGCGATCGCCCCAGGGCGTTAGGTAAATTGGGGAATCTGCCTCTACAATACTGGTCATTCTAGCTAATCGTATTCTGGCTAGAAGCCACCTGCCCTATGACTGCTCCCATTCTCGACATTCGCCACCTGTTTGTAGAATTCACCCAAGACGATCGCACCGTTCAGGCGATCAAAGATATTTCTCTCAACATCATGCCGGGAGAGACAGTCTGTGTGGTAGGTGAGTCGGGTTCGGGCAAGTCGGTGACTTCGCTAGCGACCATAGGGCTGCTGGCAGGGTCAGCCAAGGTGCAGGGAGAGATTTGGTTTCAGAACCCCAATCGCACTGGAGATGCAGTAGATTTGCTCACCCTCACGCCTGAGCAGCGGCGCACCTATCGGGGCGGGCAGATTGCCATGATTTTTCAAGAGCCAATGACCTCCCTGAATCCGGTCTACACCTGCGGCAATCAGGTAATTGAAGCGATCCGCCTCCATGCCGATCTGTCTCAGGAAGAAGCCTATGGGCAGGCGATCGCCCTGTTTCGAGAGGTGAAACTGCCCGACCCTGAAGGGATGATGGAACGCTATCCCCATCAGCTCTCAGGCGGACAAATTCAGCGGGTGATGATTGCCATGTCGCTAAGCGGCAACCCGGCGCTGCTGATTGCCGATGAACCGACGACAGCCCTGGATGTGACGATTCAGGCCACGATCTTAGAACTGCTGCGAGAACTGCGCGATCGCCGCAATATGGCCATTATGTTCATTACCCATGACATGGGCGTAGTGTCCGAAATTGCCGATCGCGTCGTAGTTCTCTATCGGGGTCAGGTGATGGAAATTGCCCCCATCTATGATCTGTTTGCTCAGCCTCAGCATCCTTACACGAAAGGCTTGCTCAACTGCCGTCCCCGCCCTGAGCAGCATATCCGCCGCCTGCCCACAGTCTCAGACTTCATGCAGGTTAGTACTGATGCCGAGGGTCAGGTACAAATTATTTCTCAGCCCCTCAGCTTAGTGTCTGCCAATCCCCGCTTTGCGCCGATTACGCTAGAGGAAGAACAGGCGCGATCGCAACAGCTTCTCCAGCAGACCCCCTTGCTGTCCGTTAGTCATCTCACCAAAAGCTATCCCATCCGCACAGGATTTTTGGCACGCAAGAGCAGCTTCAACGCAGTCGATGATGTCAGTTTTGAGGTCTATCCGGGCGAAACTCTGGGACTCGTGGGAGAGTCAGGCTGCGGCAAATCTACGCTGAGCCGAGTCTTGCTGCGGTTGATTGAACCGACCTCCGGTGAGGTCAGGTTTGATGGCAAGTCGGTTTTTGCGCTGGGCGATGCCGATCTGCGCCGCCTGCGTCAGGAAATGCAGATTGTCTTCCAAAATCCCTATGGATCAATGGACCCACGCCAATCGATCGGCTCTGCCCTGTTAGAACCGATGGTGATCCACAACATGGGTGGCTCGACAGAGCAGCGGCGGCAAAGAGCGATCGCCCTGCTGGAACGGGTTGGCTTAGATGGCAGCATCATGAACCGGATGCCCCATGAATTTTCGGGCGGGCAGCAGCAGCGGATCTGCATTGCCCGGACGCTCACCTGTAATCCTCGGTTTATCATCTGTGACGAGTCGGTGTCGGCACTGGATGTATCCGTCCAAGCCCAGGTTTTAAACCTACTCAAAGATTTACAGCAGGACTTCGGCCTGACCTATATCTTCATCTCGCATGATCTCAGCGTCGTTAAATTTGTGAGCGATCGCATTATGGTGATGAACCAGGGCAAAATTGAGGAAATTGGCGCGGCTGAAATGGTGTATCGTCAGCCCACCCGTGACTATACGCGCCAGTTAATTCACGCCATCCCAGATGCGTCGTTAGAGGAAATTCAGTCAAGGCAAACCCTTCGGACTGTGGCTGCCCTACCGTGACTCTGCTTTAAAACTTAAAAGACGTTTTTGCGGGGGTATTACGCGCCCCACAAAAACGTCCCTGTCCTCATTGTTGTGAATACAGCTATGCTTTACATCACCGAGTTAAGCGTGGAATCTAGCACAAGCTGCAAGCTCGATAGACTAGGTGCTCCTCCGGTGGCATCGGTGAAAGTTGCCAGAACGCCACCATTGCCCAAACCCGAAACCGCTGAACCGTTACCATCGAGCTTCAATTGCCCCGTTTGGGTATCGTAAAGCAAATAAGGTGTGACCAGATTAACCACATTACCTACCGTTCCATCATTACCAACGGCTAGAGTTTTGGCGACACCATCAATTAGTCCCAACTGCGAACCGAGCAAACTACCAAACGTGGATTCTCGCAGAGCCAAAATATCGCTGGTAGAATCGAAGTCAGTGATTAGATCTGTGGGGCCGTTAGCCACCGTTTCTAGCAGCGCAAAGGTATCAATTCCAGTACCGCCCGTTAGGGTGTCAATTCCGGTACCCCCAATCAGTTTGTCTGCTCCAGCACCCCCCGAAAGCACATCATTGCCGCCTCCTCCATTCAGCAGGTTGTTTGCATCGTTGCCCGTGATTCTATTGACTAGATCATTGCCAGTGCCGCTAATCGCTGAACCCAACAAGTCCAAATTTTCTACATCACCAGTCAACACGTAATCCACGGTGGCCTTGACCAAGTCATTGCCTCCATCGACAACTTCTTGAACAACGTCATCCGCACTGTCGATCGCGTAGACGTCATCACCCAAGTCGCCTTTGAGAACATCGACACCCGTTCCTCCATCCAACGTGTCTTTACCCGTTCCCCCGTCCAAGGTGTCATTGTCAGAACCCCCGTTGAGTACGTCGTCTCCAGCATCTCCATTGAGAATGTCATTACCAGAGCCGCCGTCTAGAACATCATTACCTTCATGACCATTCAGGGTGTCGTTGCCTGCACTGCCGTCGAGGATGTCGTTGCCCGCATTGCCGTTCAGCAGATCGTCACCTGCACCTCCCAAGAGTGCGTCATTGCCATCGTTACCGCTAAGGGTGTCGTCACCTAACCCCCCGTCTAGGGTATCGTCGCCTGCATTGCCGCTGAGGGTATCGTTACCAGCACCACCTGTAAAAATATCGTTGCCGCTGCCGCCCGTCATGGTGTCGTTACCGCTACCCGCAGTTACAGTCGCGCCACCTGTCCCTGAGGCGGCTTGATCGTTGCTGGTGCCAAAGTTGAAATTGAAATTACCTTGACCCACATACTCAATAGACTCAACATTGATGGGTTTTTTGTAGGAAGCGATCGTCGTGATGACTTTGTCTATGCCACCATCAACGGCTTCAGTGACCACGTCGTTAGCATCGTCAACGTAGTAGGTGTCATTCCCTAGTCCACCGATCAGCGTATCTGCACCTGCTTTACCATCTAGGATATTGTTGCCACGGTTTCCAGTGAGGATATTAGCTAGGGCATTTCCAGTCCCATTCAGATTGCCCGCTCCATCTAGAATTAGGTTTTCTAGGTTCTTGCCTAAGGTAAAGCTGAAGGTAGCCTGAACGGTATCAATACCCTGATTTCTTTTCTCTTTGACTTTATCTTTCAAATCATTGACTTTGTAGAGGTCATTACCCTTCCCACCCCTAAGGATATCTTTGCCCTTACCGCCATCCAGGGTGTCATCTCCCAATAAACCATTGAGAGCGTCATTGCCTGCCAATCCCAGCATCAGGTCTTTGCCGCGGGAGCCTTTAAGCCCATCCCGTTTAGCTTTTCCAACAATCCGCTTAACCTGAATATTTCTGCGAGCCATTGCTTCTCCTGAAAACCGTTATTTGACTGAACTAATAGCTAAAGTAATCAGCCAAATAGCTCGACGTAAGGAGAGAAACCACTCATTTCAAGAGGGCGATCGGGCTGAGGGCTTAAGTATTTTTACGGGTGCAATGTTGATTTGATACTTAATCAGCAATTCATCCAGAAATATATCTTTGAATAATTCCTGGGTGAAATAGAGCTGCCAAATGGCTAAAACAGAAAGGTGTCTGCGCTTGTAATGTAGGTAAAGCAAGCTGTCTGGCTGAGACATTAGCTTATCTAAAAGGAATGGCGTAGGACATTCCGCTATCTCGCTCACAGAGTAAGGAGGAAGGTTTAGTTAGAGTACTAGTATTAAAAAATGTAAAGACTTTCAGTATGGTTACGGATTTTGCAGGAAATACCTTGAAACAAGGAAAAGGGCTAAAATTGTCTTCGCGTCCTACTGGCCTCAAAGATCAGATTGGAGGACTTGATAGCGATGATTTCTTTCGCGTTCGCCTTAGCCATCGCAGCAGCATTAATGTTTCACTGAACGGCAGAGCCAGTCTACAACTGCTCAATGGTCAGGGGCGAGCTTTACGACTGGGTAGCCCTCAAGGGAAAACTCTCAGTGCTATCAAGACCATCTTAGAGGCGGGCACCTATTACCTTCGGGTCTTCTCTTCTGCAAAGCAAGCCAGCACCTACAGACTCAAAAACGCTGTGACATTAGCTCAGCCCATGACCTCTTTGGATCATCGAGTGTCCAATAAAAAAGCGGCGATCGCCTATCCCCAAACCGCTACGGCAGGCGTTGACGACGGCTCTACTATTGACATTCTCATTGTCTATACATCAGAGGTGAGAGCGGCTGAGGGAGGCACGATCGCCATCCACAAAACCATTCAGGCTGCTGTTGATGAAGTTAATCAAGGCTATGCCAACAGCGGTATCATTCCTCGCCTTCGTCTTGTACATACGACTGAAGTTAACTATGCTGAGTCTGGTAGCTCTGATATGGACTTAGCGCGGCTACAAAATAAGTCTGATGGCTATTTAGATGATGTTCATACAATACGCAACACCTATGGAGCCGACATCGTGAGTATGGTGGTCAAGAATTCTGAAGCGGGCGGCAATTCTTACACCATGAATCAAGTTGTTCCTGAATTTGAGGCGTATGCATTCAACGTCGCGCAGATTGATAGTGTCAAGACTCGGTTTTCGTTAGGACATGAAATTGGTCACAACTTAGGTGCGGCTCACGATCGTGCCCATGCAGATTCTGATGCTGCTTTCTCGGACTCCTACGGTTACATTACGCCAAGTGGAGTGGGTGATGTGATGTCCTATGCTAAAAAACGCCATAATTTCTATGCCAGTCCTCACCTGAGTATTAACGGTGAGACGTTAGGCAAGGCCAATGAGTCTGATGTCGTGAGAACTTTGAATAGCACACGCTTTACAGCAGCAAACTGGCGTAAGTCTGTAGTTCGCTAGAAACTATCTAGAGATCGAATATTCAGGTTCTGTAGCGCGCCACAAAACCCCAGAAGCTGGATTTTTAGAGAAAAGAAGAGATTCGTTCTTGGCATCTCTTCAGATCACACCTACAACTGATCCCATCTACAGATCTAATCTGAAGATCAATAGTCTGAAGATCAATAGTCTAAAAAGAGTAAGTCAAACTCTTCAGTAGGGTAAGGCTGCGATCGCTTTACAGGCAAAGCTACAGAACCCTCCGTAGGCGAGGAGTCGCGCATCTGATGCGCTTTGGCTTCTAGGCTTTCAACCTGACCTTCTAGCAGCGTTAGCCGACTGATAATTTGCAACCGTCGCTGCTCTATTTCTTGTAGCTCCTGCTGAAGCCGCTTTTTCTCGATCGCTAGCTTATAAATATCCAGAACTGCCGCCGCTTCTGTTTGCTGGCGCGGCATGGTGCTGATCTTGGGCAAAATCCGACCTTTGGAGGGGGTACGCATAGGGAGGAGAGGAGAGTTTTGCTTAATGTGCCCATTTCAGCGCGCAAGCTACCCTTTAACTTTTGCAACACCGTGCGATCAGCTACAGTTCTTCAACCGCTGAGTCACTGACAATAAACCTCTGATCAACGTTGATCCTGTTTCGATCCTGTCAATCGCTCTTCTATGCAACCCCGAATTATCGTCTGTGGCTTGGGTCGTACTGGCTATCAGGTTTTTTGCTTGTTGAAGCACCAGGGAGCCAAAGTCACCGGAATTAACGATCGCCCCCTCTCCAACCATGAGATGCCAGGAGACGATATTTTGGTGGGCGATATTGGATCGGCTGCAACCTTGATTGCAGCAGGCATCAAAGAGGCGCATACCTTAGTGCTAGCAGCCAGCGATGATGCGCTCAATCTGGCGGCGCTGACTCAGGCACGCGTGCTTAATCCCCGCATTCGCATTGTCAATCGCCTGTTTAATACCAGCTTGGGCGATCGCCTTGACCATACCCTACCCGATCATTTTTCCATGAGTGTGGCAGCTTTGGCAGCTCCAGTGTTTGCCTTTGCAGCTTTGGGTAATCGGGCGATCGGGCAACTGCGCTTATTTGACCAAACCTGGCCGATCCATGAGGAATTCATCGACGAAGCCCATCCCTGGCGCGGTCGTAAACTGAGCGAACTCTGGGAAGATCGATCCCGCATGTTGATCTACTATCTGCCGGCTCACAACCAGATGGATCTGGTGTCGGCTGTGATCTGCAACAAACATTTGCAGACAGGCGATCGTCTGATTGTCGCCAGCAAACCCGAAAGGCAGATCATGCGCAGCTCTCTCAATCAGAAGTTTGTGGGATTTATTATGGGGCTGCGGCACTTTCAGCGCCATGTTCAGCCTACCGTAATGATCACGCTGACGCTGCTGCTGACGATTTTTGCTGCTACTTTGACCTACACCGCAGCCAATTCAAAAATTTCAGCGATCGATGCTCTATATTTTTCGGTCGGGCTAATCACCGGGGCTGGCGGCAATGAAGGCGTGGTAGAACAGGCTCCGCTCGATATCAAGATCTTTACGGTGGTCATGATGCTGGTTGGAGCAGCGGTCATTGGCCTGTTTTATGCGCTGCTCAATGACTTTGTTTTGGGCACTAGGCTTCAGCAGTTTTGGAATACCGCTAGGGTACCCCATCGCCATCACTATATTGTTTGCGGCTTGGGCGGCGTTGGGGTGCAAATCCTTCATCAGCTTCGGGCAAATGGCTGTGAGGTCGTGGTGATTGAGCGCGATCTCAACAATCGGTTTTTGAACGTGGCGCGATCGCTCAAAGTACCCGTAATTCACGGTGAGGCCAACCTGGACACGACGCTGCAAGCTGCCCGCATTGCTGGAGCGACTGCCGTAATTGCTGTCACCAGCAACGATGTCGCCAATCTGGAAATTGCGCTGACGGTCAAGGGTATGGCACCCAAAATTCCGGTGGTGGTGCGCGCCCAAAACCCTCAGTTTGCCCCTCTATCGCAGCAGGTGTTCGACTTTGAGGCCGTTTTGAGTCCGGCAGATCTGGCGGCTCCCTCGTTTGCAGCAGCGGCTCTGGGTGGCCGCATTTTAGGCAATGGCATGACAGCCAATATTCTCTGGGTGGCGATCGCTACGGTAATCACGCCCAATCACCCGTTTTATGGCAAGCGCATTAAAAATGTGGCTATGGACGCAGACTTTGTGCCGCTCTACTTAGAAACTCCGCGTCAAACGACGCATGGCTGGAACCTGCTAGACATTGATTTAGATGCGGGGGATATTCTCTATTTGACGATTCCGGCAAAAAATCTGGGTTTGCTATGGCGTACCGACCCCATACCGCTCACGCAGCAGTTACGGTCAGGATTTGTCTAGCTAGCGCGATCGCAGAGCCTGAATTGTTTCAATTACGCCTTCTGCCACGCGATCGATCTCTGCGAGGGTGTTAAACCGTCCCAGGCCAAATCGCAGAGAAGCATGGGCAAGCTCAGGCGATCGCCCCAAGGCCGTCAGCACATGGGAGGGTTCTAGCTTGGCTGAAGTGCAGGCCGAGCCAGCAGAAACGGCAGCGATGGGCTGCAACCCTAACGCCAGCGCTTGGCCATCTACCTGTTCCACACTAATGTTGAGGTTTCCGGGCAGGCGTTGGCTGGGGTGCCCGTTGAGGTGTAGTCCCGTTAGCGGTTGCAGCTTGTGCCAGAGGCGATCGCGCAATTCAACCTGGCGCAAAGTTTCAGATTCTAGCTCGTCTAACCCAAGCTGCACGGCAGTGGCTAACCCGACAATTTGCGGCGTGTAAAGCGTGCCCGATCGCCTGCCCCGCTCATGCCCGCCCCCATGAAGCTGAGGGGCAAGCTGCACTCTAGGATCGCAGCGGCGAACATAGAGCGCACCGATGCCTTTAGGGCCATAGACTTTGTGAGCCGTTAGCGACATTAAATCAATCTGCATCGCTTGGACATCCAGCGGAATTTTGCCGATCGCTTGAGCAGCATCCGTATGGAACAAAATCTGATGGTGATGGCAAATTGCGCCGATTTCTGCCAAAGGTTGCAGCACGCCAATCTCGTTGTTGGCCGCCATCACAGAGATCAGGATAGTGTCTGGACGAATGGCTTTTTCCAAAATATCCAAGTCCAGCAATCCGTCAGGCTGCACCGGCAAAATCGTCACCTCAAAACCCAAAGTCTGAAGATAGCGGCAGGGATCGAGAATAGCGCTATGCTCAGTTTGCAGCGTAATCAGATGGCGACCTTTAGAAAAATAAGCCTCTGCCACCCCCTTGATCGCCAGATTGTTGGCTTCTGTCGCGCCACTGGTAAACACGATCTCTTCGGGTGCAGCATGAATGGCGTCGGCTAAAACTTGCCGCGATAGCTGTACTGCGGCCTCAGCTTCCCAGCCATACTGGTGAGCAACGCTAGCGGGATTCCCAAAATGCTGGGTGAAGTAAGGCAGCATGGCAGCTAGCACCCGCTCGTCAAGGGGGGTAGTGGCATGGCAGTCAAGATAGATGGGACGGTGCATAGTGAGCTTATTTGTTATCAAACTCAGGTGGCTAAATGCTGGAGATTTTCATGTTCTGGCTAAGTGGCAGATCGAGTATAGCCAGCATATCGCCATTTTGAGGGGGCAACCCAAACGCTGAAGGGAGGCTGAAGTGAGATAGATTAAAGACTCTAGCACATGGCATCAATAGCTATTGCACCTGTCATCCAGAGCCGCATCTCCTCAAAGAACTACAGAAAATAGCCACAAAACAGAGCTTGATTCGCATTTCCTACAGGGCAAAGGCCAAGAGACGCAGTAGGATAAAATACTTTTAAAAGTCTTCACATTTCTACCTCTCGCTCTATGGCAGCTTCCGATCGCAAACCCATCCTGCTCGACTTTGAAAAGCCTCTGGTAGAGCTAGATGCTCGTATTGCTCAGGTGCGAGAACTGGCCGAAGAAAATGATGTTGATGTCTCCGATCAGATTCAACAGCTTGAGGCACGCTCTGTTCAGCTTCGACAAGAAATTTTTGGCAGCCTCACGCCTTCTCAACGCATTCAGGTAGCCCGACATCCGCGTCGTCCCAGCACTCTCGACTACATTCAGGCCATTAGTGATGAATGGCTTGAGCTACATGGCGATCGCCGCACGGGAATTGATGACCTCGCGCTTGTGGGTGGCGTAGGGCGCATTGAGGGCAGACCTGTGGTGATGTTGGGGCACCAAAAAGGCAGTGATACCAAAGATAATGTCCGGCGCAACTTTGGCATGGCTTCTCCCGGAGGCTATCGCAAAGCCATGCGGCTGATGGAACATGCCGATCGCTTTGGCATGCCGATCATTACGTTTATTGATACGCCTGGAGCCTATGCGGGGCTAGAAGCAGAGCGTCTAGGGCAAGGAGAAGCGATCGCCTATAACCTGCGGGAGATGTTTCGCTTAGAGGTGCCCATTATCTGCACTGTGATCGGTGAAGGGGGGTCTGGTGGCGCTTTAGGCATTGGCGTGGGCGATCGCCTAATGATGTTTGAGCATTCTGTCTATACGGTCGCTAGCCCCGAAGCTTGTGCGGCCATCCTTTGGAAAGACGCAGCCAAAGCCCCTCAGGCAGCGGAAGCTTTACGGATTACCGCCCTTGATTTGAGAGAGCTAGGCATTCTCGACCAGATTTTGCCTGAGCCGATCGGGGGCGCTCACTCTGACCCGTTGCAGGCAGCTGCCACTCTAAAACAAGCGCTGCTAGAAAATCTGAATGTGCTGTCTCAGTTCTCAATTCAAGAGCGACGTGAGCTGCGCTACCAGAAGTTTCGCAGTATTGGCATGTTTACCGAAGTTGCAGGTTAGGCTCTGCGGTTTTGCAAGGTCTAAAAAGGTTTAGAAGGGTCTAGAAAGCCCATCTTGGTAGGGCGTAGAACCCGATCTTGGGGGACGATCGCTGCTCTTGCGAATGCTTTAAGATCAGTCAGTGAGATCAGGTAAGCGGTTTTCTACAACTCCGTAGATCCTGTTGGATGAGCATAGATATTGGGTGCAGGCTGATTGAGATCATGTTTTGTGAACTTGTGTTTTGTGAACTTGTGTTTTGTGAACTTGTGCTGGGCGAACTTGTGTTTTCTAAAGTCAGCTGCTTAAGTTCAGCTAGACGGCTGGTCTAGAAAATAGCTTGCCGAGAACCGCGATCGCCAATGCTATAATTTGTGAGGTTACAATTATTTACAATTCTCTCATTTTGACCAGAAGCACCGCTGGATTCAAGATTGGTTTACACAGCGCTGGGTGGTTTAGCACCCTGTCACCTCTACTGGCTTAAGTGTTTGTTTTGGCTTCAGTGTTGGTTCTACCTGCTGGCCACGGGTTGAGTTCACAATTGTTACTCAAGTGCGTCTAGATGGCGTTTCAGCAGCGCTCAATCGGCTTTTTGAGTGACTTATAAAAAAGTTTTTAGGTTTGTCTTGAGTTAATCCTCTCTCTTCTTTACAGCCCCTCAGGCTGATTGCACCTCCCGCCTTCGGGATTTTTCTGCCGACTTCGATCGCCCTTCGGAAGGTTTCATGACAGTTTTGACTCAACATCGCGCCCTAATTACCGGGGCGAGCAGCGGAATTGGCAAAGCGACCGCCCTAGCTTTTGCAAAAGCAGGGATCAAGGTGGCTTTGGTGAGTCGCTCTCGTGCCAGCTTGGAGAAAGTCGCTGAGGCAACGGACGGCTTGGCAACTGTTTACCCATTAGATCTGTCCGTCTTGGATCAGGTGAAGGGGGAAATGAGCAAGATTGCCGATGAGTTTCAGCCGACTCTGTTGGTGAACAATGCTGGAATGGGGTACACAGGTAATCTGCTGGAAACTTCCTTAGAGGACTGGCAGCGGGTTATCGACCTTAATCTCACCAGCGTCTTTCAGTGCATTCAAGCAGTGCTCCCTGGAATGCGCCAGCGGCGGCAAGGCATGATCATCAATGTCACCTCGATCGCTGGACACCAAGCTTTTCCAGGTTGGGGCGCTTACAGCGTCAGTAAGGCAGGGCTTATTTCCCTGACCAAGATACTGGCCGTTGAGGAGAGAGCCAACGGCATCCGCGTTGTCAATATTTGCCCTGGATCTGTCAATACTCCCCTTTGGGATACCGATACGGTGCAAGCTGATTTCGATCGCTCCCAGATGCTGACCCCGGAGGCGATCGCTCAGTCCATCCTTCATGCTGCCCTGCTTCCACCCCAGGCAGTGATTGAAGAACTCATCGTCATGCCCAGTGCAGGCGCACTCTAGGCAAGGCAGAAAAGCCTGTAGACCTCAGGTTCTTACTGAATATTCTTTGGAGTTTCATCTCGGTTATGACTATTGCTTCTTCTAATGGAATGAACGGTGCAAATGGCGTTAGCGAAGCTCAAGATGCGCTTCAAGCGTCAAGTTCTAAGGGGCAGCTTGAAGCCGCTAATGCACTTCAGCCTCGTCCCGATCGCGCCACAATTCAAGGTCGTGAAGCCAAGCCCCAAACCCCACCTCCTGTTGACCAAGAAGGCATGATGAATGCTGTGGAAACCATGCTGCTGGGCGTTGGTGAAGATCCTCAGCGCGAAGGCTTACTCAAAACGCCAAAACGCGTCGCTGAGGCCATGCGCTTTCTTACTAGTGGCTACAACCAATCTCTTGAGGAATTGGTCAATGGTGCAATTTTTGACGAAGGGCACAATGAAATGGTGCTCGTGCGAGATATCGATGTGTTTAGCCTCTGCGAACACCATATGTTGCCGTTCATGGGCAAAGCGCATGTAGCCTACATTCCCAATCAAAAGGTGGTGGGGCTGAGCAAGCTAGCGCGGATTGTAGAAATGTATTCCCGTCGCTTGCAGGTGCAAGAGCGCCTCACTCGCCAGGTTGCAGAAGCGATTCAAGAAATTTTGGAGCCGCAAGGTGTGGCTGTGGTCATGGAGGCGACTCACATGTGCATGGCCATGCGAGGCGTGCAAAAACCAGGCTCCTGGACGGTGACAAGCGCCATGATTGGCGTGTTTCAAGAAGACTCAAAAACCCGCGAAGAGTTTTTAAGCTTGATTCGCCACCGACCTGCTTTCTTCTAACCCTGTTGCTCTCCCACTATGCCACTCTGCGATGTTTCGCTAAAGTGTCTACAGAACACTCCGGTAGAGAGAGGGTGGCAGTATTCTAAGGGAGTGTGAGGAAAGAGTTAAGCGAAAAGCTCCTGGGGTCGAAACATGGCAAGACTCCCAGGGGCTTTTTTAATGCGATTTTTTAATAGGGTATTGCCTAACCCGGCTATAAATCTTTTTGGGAAGGCGCACTTCGTACACCTCCCCGAAAAATTCCCTAAAACAGATTTCATAGCTAAAATCAGCAGCGCCGAATTTGCACTACTTGTACTGAATCCTGGGATCAAGGAAGGCGTAAGAGATATCGATCAAGAGATTGATCAAAACAAAAACGATCGCCACGAAAACTACGCCGCCCTGAACGACAGGGTAATCTCGCGCCAGAATGCCTTCGTAGATCCAAGAGCCAATTCCTGGCCAAGAAAAAATGGTTTCGGTCAGAATTGCACCGCTGAGCAGCGTGCCAAATTGCAGCCCAATGATGGTGATTACAGGCAGCAAAGCATTCTTGAGCGCATGTTTCATAATCACCCAGCGTTCGACTAATCCTTTAGCGCGAGCTGTGCGGATGTAGTCTTGTGACAGCACCTCAAGCATGGCACTGCGGGTAATGCGGGCAATGATGGCAAGCGGAATGGTGCCTACCGTAATCGCAGGCAAAATCAGGTGAGCTAACACATCGAGAAGTGCCGGAAAGTTTAGTTGCAGCAGAGCATCGAGAATATAAAAGCCTGTGATGGGCTGAAGCTGGATGCCCACCCCCAAACGACCGCTGGGCGGCAGCCAGTGCAGGTTTACAGCAAACAGATAGACGAGCAGCAGTCCCAGCCAGTAGACGGGCATAGATACACCCAACAGCGACGCACTCATGGCTATATTGTCAATCCAGCCGTTTTTGCGGACGGCAGCCAAGATTCCGGCAGGTACGCCCAGCAGCATGGCCACCAGCATGGCAGCGACCGAAAGCTCAAATGTGGCAGGCCAGCGAATGGCTAACTCTTGGGCGATCGGCACGCCGCTCAGGATGCTTTTGCCCAAATCAAATCGGATTAACCGCCCCAAAAAAGAGAGATATTGCAGCGGCAAAGGTCGATTTAAACCTAGCTGCTCTTGCAGAGCCGTAATTTGATCAGGCGTGGCACGAGGCCCCAGCAGCACCACTGCCGGATTGCCAGGAATAAGCTGAAGAAAGAGAAATACCAGAAGGGTGATTCCCAGAAGCACAGGCAGAAGATCAAAAAGGCGTTTGCCGATGTATCGCAGCATGAATGAGGGAAGGGAGTGTGAGTGAGTGGGAGTGTGGGAGTGTGGGTGAGTGGGAGTGTGGGTGGGAGTGGGTGGGAGTGGAAGAGTAAAGTTAAATTTTCCTATCTCTCCCATCATCTCTCTCTCCCATCATCCCTCTCTTCCTCCCATCCTCTCTCCCACAGAGCTACTTCTTCTCGATCGCATCAAAGGGTTCAGTTGCCAAGGGGCTAGGTTGCCAGCCAGAGATATTGGCTCGCTGAGCCAGCAGCGGTTCTGAGTGAACGATCGGCACCCGTACAGCTTCTTCGTAGATGATCTTGTCTACTTCGGCATACATCTTGGCGCGCTCAGTTTCTCTGCTGTCTTGGCGAGCATCTTCTAGCAGTTTGGTCACGCGATCGCTCTTCCAGTCGCCAATATCTTTAGTGCCGCTAGGGCTAAAGTGGTAGTAAAGGAAGTTGTCAGGATCGCCGTAATCGCCTGTCCAGCCCAGCATGAACGCCTGATAGCCTGGAGCCTTGAGGCGATCGTCAAGGTATGCCGCCCAATCTTTGGTGTTGAGCTTGACGCGAATGCCGATCGCACCCAAATCTGCTGCAAAGGCTTCAGCAATCGGTTTGGGAGTGGGGTAGTAAGGCCGTGATACAGGCATGTACCACAGCTCTAGATCAAATCCGTTGGGATAGCCCGCGTCAGCCAGCATTTTCTTGGCTTTGTCGGGGCTATATTCATACTCCTTGAGGCTGCCATCTTGGTAAGCCTGCATGGATGGCGGGATAAAGTGAGCGTCGGTTTTGGCTAGACCTGACCAGAACGAATCCACGATCGCTTTGCGGTTAATTGCCATGGCCACAGCTTGACGCACTTCCTTTTTCTGGAACGGCTCAAAGCTGGGGTTAAGCGCAAGGTAGCCGACATTGAAGGAGGGACGGCGCACTTCTTTGAGGTTGGGGTCTGCCTGTAGCTCTTTGAGCTGGTCAGGGGCAATGTCTACGGTCAGGTCAATGCTGCCTGAGCGCAGCTCTGCTAGGCGGGCAGATGGCTCTTTGATGGTGCGGAAGATCACCTGTTGCATCTTGGGTTCGCCCTTCCAGTAGTTAGGATTTTTGTCTAGCACAACCCGATCGCCCGATCGCCATTCTTTGAGAATGTAAGGCCCGGTGCCTATAGCTGTAGAACTGGGTGTACCGTAGTTGGCTCCTGCCTTCTGAATCGCATCAGGGCTGGCGATGCCAAAATAATTAGAGGCGATCGCCGCTGGAAATGCGGCAAACGGATCTTTCAAAACAATATCTACGGTCGTAGTATCAACGGCTTTGACCTCTTGTAAGAGCGAATCGGGACTGCCTTTGAAACCGCCGAACAGACCTGTCCAAATGGCGTAAGTTTTGCCAGCATCCCGAAATCCTAGGGCGTCTTTTTCATCCCACCAGCGGTTGATGTTGGCGACCACGGCCTCAGCGTTGAAGTCTGTGCCATCGTGAAACTTGACTCCCTCTCGCAGCTTAAACGTCCAGGTTTTGCTGTCAGCGGAGGCTGTCCATTCTGTAGCCAGTCCTGGCTCTAGCTCAGCAGTGCCGGGTTTAAAGCGAATCAGGCGATCGTAGATCTGATCTTGAACATAGCCAGAGTTGCTGTCTTCAAAATTTCCAGGTTCTAGATTAACCGGGTCGCCGCCTGTGCCAAACACTAGTGCGGTAGCGGCTGCTGAATCGCTAGATGCAGGGCTAGCACTGCTTCCAGTCGTAGGCGTGGCGGTTTGCTGAGCGCAGTTGGCTAGGGTGATACTGAGAACTGCCGCCAGGGCAAACAGACCCATCTGCCATCGTTTTAATTGTCGAATCATCCTAAATTCCCTTATGTGTTTGTAAAGTGAACGGGGGTTGTATAGGCGCTAACGTGGATGAATTAGGATTCAGAGTCTCAAAGATTGCATTTTTTCACTCAAAGTTTTGTAGCAGAGCAGAAGTTTCTTCCAAAGATTCGGGAGACTTCCGAGAGACTTCGTTTTTTGCAGAGGTCTTGTCCATCGAACGCCCCTACAGGATTTCACCGATACGCTATGCAGATGTTTAGAAGCATACAACTCAAGCCCGCAACTCTGCCTGTAAAAAATCAATAAACTGTCTGGCACTGCGCCCCGATCGCCCGTTGTGGCGGGTTGCCCATTGCAGCGCCCGCTGGTCTAAGTCCTCAGGTTCAAGGGCGATCGCTGCCTGCTGTGCCAGGTGATGAACGATCTCTAAATAGGTAGTTTGGTCGGCTGGCTCAAACGTCAAGGTCAAGCCAAAGCGATCGCTAAAGGACAGCTTTTCTTGAACGGTATCCCAGGCGTGGATTTCGTCGCCGTCGCGGGGGGCAGGACGATCGCCAAAAAACTCACGAATTAGGTGGCGGCGGTTAGAGGTGGCATACACCACGATGTTTTGTGGCCGTGCGGTCAAGCTACCTTCCAAAACGACTTTGAGCGCTTTAAACGCAGCTTCATCTTCTTCAAAAGACAAATCATCGACAAACAGAACGAATTTTTGCGGCACTGATCGCAGGCGATCGGCAATGATAGGCAGATCCTCAAGATCGGCTTTGGTAACTTCAATCAGCCGAAGACCGCGATCGCCATATTCTCCTAACAAACTTTTCACCAACGAGGATTTGCCCGTACCACGACTGCCATAGAGCAAGACATGCAAGGAGGCCGCGCCGTTGAGCAGGGCTTCCGTATTTTTGAGCAGGGCTGCTTTTTGCCACTCATATCCTGTAAGGTTTGCCAACCGAATCGGGTCAGGATGGGCAATGCCCGCCAGTTCTCCCTCTTGCCAACGAAAGGCGCGATAGGTGGCAAATATACCCGTACCCGCCTGGCGATAATGCGCCGCTAAAGGCTCTAACAAGGTGGCCCAATCATCGGCAACGGCAAATTGTGCCGCTAGCGCAGCAGCAGAGAAAAAATCCTGCGGAGGCAACTCCCAACTGACTGGC
Source organism: Oscillatoriophycideae cyanobacterium NC_groundwater_1537_Pr4_S-0.65um_50_18 (assembly GCA_016208305.1). Taxonomy (GTDB): domain Bacteria; phylum Cyanobacteriota; class Cyanobacteriia; order Elainellales; family Elainellaceae; genus Drouetiella. The sequence goes on from JACQYI010000054.1 coordinate 29,736, forward strand.
GCAGTGGGGAGCGCGCTGAGAGCTTGAACCCACTGGCTGACCTGCTGGCTCTTGCAGGTATAAAGCCCCTGAAGCGATCGCAAATCTTGCCGGACTGCGGCTACAAGCGCTTCTGGAAGCTGGCTAAGCTCAGCTTGCTGCACCTGTTGGCTAAAAGAGGTGTTTGCTCTTAAAACGTGAGACAGCAGATGGTCTTGCCAGCTTTGCTGACTTGCAGCCATAAGGTTAAACCAGCGCCCATAAGCTTGCAAACAGGCTAGACCTGCTTCTGCTTCTGCCTCTGTTGAAACCTGAGAAGCCTGGGAAGCCTGTGCCAGAGCCTGTAACACCTTGAGAAAGGCTTCACCGATTTCGTTTTCCAAAATCGATTGGTGCAGCAAAAGCGAAGCGGCCTGACGCTGCAACGTCTGGATGGCAGAGGGCAAAGTTGCGATCGGTACTAGAGTCATTTCCTTTCAAGCATTTCCTTCAAATCATGTCCTGAGCAGGGCTTAGTCAAGCGATGCTATCTCCTAGAGGGCATTTCTACTCCTGCAAGATTATCTCTGAATTGTACGGGGTCTGAATTGTACGGGGTCTGAATTGCATGGGGCGATCGCGACACACAGACCAGCGCCCCTGGCAAATTTTTCAGGGCTAAAAATTTTGTTTTGCAATGACCCAGATTTAATTTTCCTTGCTTGCGGTAACATCAATTGGACGTTGGCGCAACGGCCTAAAGGGGATTGACTTTGGAGGTTCATTTGAAGGTGTGTAGCATCAATGCTAAACAAGCGTAAGGCGGGCAAGAAGAGAAAACTGTCTCTGACAGTGGCGATCGCTGCGTTTATGGGTAGTTTTCTATCCTTGTTTTTGCTGTTTTCCTATTGGGTTACGCCTCGAATCCCTATTATTGGATTTCATGGCATTGTCGATTTAGATCATCCTGCTACCGGAGATATTCTCCATCCGATCGCGCAACGCATGAGCTACCCGATGCAGGATTTGGAAAAGCTCTTAGAATACTTAATTCGCCACAATTACTGGTTTCTTTCGGCTCAGGAAATGCAGGATTTTTTTATAAGTAAATCGCAGCCAATTCCCGTAGAGCACAAAGAACAACGGCCTATCATGTTAACTTTCGATGATAGCTATAAAACCGTTTATACTAACGTGATTCCAATGCTGGAAAAGCTGGAAAAGCAATATGGCCGCAAGGCAAAAATGGTTTTATTTGTGAATCCTGGAACCTTGGCGAAACCCGATCGCCCTTCTACAACTTACCTTAGCTGTCAAGACCTGCGATCGGGTTATGAAAAGGGCTATTACGATATCCAATCTCATGGGCAAAATCATAAAGATCTAGCCAAAATTAGCGACAATGAACTGCTAATAGAACTGGTTGAATCTCAGACTCAATTGCGGCACTGTATGACAGGTCTAGCTCCCCCAGCAGATATCGCTGCTCATCTGGCCTACCCCTATGGCGATATGACTGATCACGTTACAGCAGTGGCATCTCGGTACTATCGTTCAGGCTATCTTTACAACAGTAGATTGCTTCGATTCTGCTGGCTAAAAGACCCCTATCGTATCTCTCGGTTAACGGTAAATCGCGATAAATCGGTTGATTACCTCATCCGAATGCTTGATCAATCGATGACTATTAAAAGCGATCGCCCCTGCGTTAAATAGACTGTAAGCGGTAAATAGACGGCAAATAGTTTGATGCCAAATGGGTAGAAAAACAGATTGAAATGACTTTTGGGTAGGGCTTTAGTCTGCCAAGGAATCCTTTTTATGCGTTCAATCTTGACTTGAAATAACTTTTTCTAAACGAGAAATCTTGTGACCTCAGAAAATATAAAGATTCAGCCCCGTGTTGATGCCTTAGATGCCTTAAGAGGACTAGCAATTTTAGCGATGGTGTTGTCGAGCACGGTTCGCTACAAAATCTTGCCGACCTGGATGTATCATGCCCAAGTGCCGCCGCCCGATCATGTCTTCAATAAAACGCTACCTGGCCTAACCTGGGTAGATTTAGTGTTTCCCACTTTTCTATTTGCGATGGGTGCGGCGATACCCTTGGCGCTCTCTCGACGATTGGCTCAAGGCTGGTCAATGCCCAAGATTGTGCTGCAAATCTTCAAGCGGGGGGCATTTTTAGGGGCATTTGCTATTATTTTGCAGCATCTGCGCCCTAATGCTATTGCGGCTGGTATGGGGAATAGCGTTGATGCTGACCCTAACCCCACGACTTGGCTTTTGGCGATCGCAGGGTTCGTTTTACTAGCTCTAATGTTTGGCCGTCTGCCGATCGCTTGGAAACTGAATCGCTATCAGTTTTTGATCAGTCTGGCAGGCTGGATAGCCTGTTTTTTCCTGCTTTCCCAAATTGACTATGGTGAGAAAGGGTTCTCGCTCAATTTCAGCGATCCCATCTTAATCTCGCTGGCCAACATGGCAGTGTTTGGCTCTCTCATATGGCTATTGACCCGCTCAAACTGGATGCTGAGGCTGGGTTTCTTGGTTATTCTGCTAGCGCTACAATTCGCCTCAGGCTCCCAGGGTTGGGTACAGGTACTCTGGAAATTCTCCCCGGCTCCCTGGATCTTTCAATTCTATTACTTGAAATATTTGTTCATTGTGATCCCTGGAACGATCGCCGGAGACTTGATCCTTCAGCAGTCTCGCAAAGAAGTTATTCCTTTGGCTGCTGAATCTAAACAAATCACCTGGAGTCGATCGCAACTCATATTAATTTTGGGTTCAATGCTGCTGCTCTGTGTGGTGCTATTGGTGGGGCTACAGGCAAGATGGACGTTAGAAACAACTTTGATTAGCGCTGTGATTGTGATTGCCACCCAATTTTTATTCACAAAATCAGAACATCATGCGGATCAAACCATTAAGCAGTTTCATCAGTGGGGTGTTTATTGGTTAGCGCTAGGGCTATGTTTTGAACCGTTTCAGACGGGAATCAAGAAAGATCCGTCCACCTATAGCTATTACTTTGTAACCACTGCGATCGCCTTTTTCCTTCTCATTGTGTTGACGATACTGATCGATCGCTTGGGTCACAAATGCTATCTGAAGCTGTTGATTGAAAATGGACAGAATCCCATGATTGCCTATGTGGCTTTTGCCAACTTGCTTTGGCCTATCCTACAGCTTTCAGGTCTAGAAGATTGGATCATTGCCCACACAGAAACGCCGATTTTGGGCGTGCTGAAGGGTGTTGCTTATACGCTGGCGATCGCGCTCTTCACCCAGTTTTGCACGCGACAAAAGTTCTTTTGGAAAACCTAGTTTTGCGATCGTTCACTCACATAAAAAAAGTGCAGAATCTGATGACTCTGCACTTTGACTTTTGGAGGAGATCATGAATGAAAATTGGAGCCTAGCAGTAAGCGGTGACATCTTCACCACAAGTGTCTGCTAGATAGCAGAGGGCGCGAAAACGCAAAGCTACAACCTCGTCGTAGAGAGGGTTAAGTTTGCAAAGCGGCGGAATATGCAGAATTGTATGACCTAAAAACTTGATGTCGCGTTCAAAAGGACATTGGGAAGGAATGTTTTTGCAGAGAACTCTAGCTAACTCAGCATCTCGAATTTCGATGTTGTCTAGCCATTGCCGAATAGGTCTTAAAATATCAAAACCTGATCTTTGGGGTGGCATAAGAGGAGTCACGTTTGAAGCTTCAGCACTCGATTCAGCAGCCTTGAGCGGGTTGATCCAACCCCAGCTTACAAAAGTGCTATGTGCTGTTTCATGTTTCTCAGATGCTTTCATCGTCTTTTCCTCTACTACTCCGAGATACGGTATATAGGAAGCGAAAATCGCTAGAAGAGTTCCTAGACTACCTACAAGTGAGAAACCGCAATTACCGGAAGCAATATTATTTTGGCTCTTGAATTTGCGATTTTGTAGACTGTCGGTTTTCGCCTGGGACAACTGGGTGATATGCAAATCTTGCCCTAGCCGCGATCGACTTTGACCTGTGTGATCACCCAAGTTTTTCGAAAATAGGGGCAGATGCCTCAGAGAATTTACAGAGGATTAACGAGGGAAATACTTAAAGACGCTATATCCTAGGGGGTTTGGAGGCCGATCGCCCTTCCCGGCGATTTTGAATAAGGATGCGCTCGAAGCTGAGAGCAGTGACGCCCAGCGTCACGATCAAGATGCCCACCAGCTGAATCAGGTGCAGTGCCGTCAGCTCGCCTGGAATGATGAGAAACGCCATCATTGCCGTCAAAACTGGGCTACTTGCCGCAATAATGGAAGCCCGCGCCGCTCCCATAAACCTTACCCCAAAGTTATTCAACAGATAGCCCACCAGCGTTAGCACGCCCAAAACCAAGCCGCTGATAAACAGACCTAATCGGTCGGTTGGTGTCACTTGAATTCCCAGCACAATCAGGCTAATGCTGGCCAGGATAAAGATTGAGACAAACTGAATGAGGCTAACGGGCACCGGATGCAGCTTGCGGAAGCTAATTTGCATCGAAATTAGGTAACAGGCAAAGAATATGCCAGAGGCGATCGCTGCCCCTACTCCTGATCCGGAAAGGTTTGTGTTGGCCGAAATCTTGGGTAAGGCTGTCAAAACAACCCCTGACAAGATGGTCAGCATGACAATCACCCGAAAGCGATTGGGGCGATCGCCAAACAGCAGCCAAGTCAGAGGCAGCGTCACGATCGGGTACATAAACAAAATCGTAGTGGCTACGCCAGGGCCAATTTCGCTAATGGCAATGTAGAGCAAAACCTGCGATAGAAATAGGAAAAATCCGCTGCCCACAACGCTGTTAATCAAACGGCGATCGTTTGACTCGAAGAAGTAGCGCGTGTCTCGCCAAATGGGCGGATGCAGCACCGAACCCAACCAGGCCATCAGCGGCACTACCACAAGCATCCGCATCCATAAAATAAACAGCGAGCTACCAAAACTGCTGATGTCGATGTAGCCGCCGATCGGCACAAGGCCAAACAGCCGACTGGGATTGCCGACAATGCCCACAATCACGTTGTGCAGTGATAGCGCCAGCGTGGAGCAGAGAACCATGATTAGCCCAAGCTGAAACTGCGACAGCTTCCGCGAGCGGGGCGATCGTCCGGGCACAAACGATTCGGGTTCAATCGGTTCTGGCGCGATCGCATCAGGCATCGCCTGCTCTGTGGGCGATGCGAGAGATCCTTGAGGCGATCGGCTGTGGGGCGGAGCCTCGGCAGCAAAAGGAGATGCTGAAAGATCCGGCGGCGGAGAAGGAGGCTGAGGCGGAACAGAGCCAGAGAAGTCAGAAAATATCGAGTCAGGAAAAGGATTAGCATTGCCCTCAGCGATCGAGGGCGGGGGGAAGGCTGGAGAGGGGGACGGAGGAACTAGAGACGGCTCATTGGCGACTCCAGGGGGGAAAGACTCCCCCAAATAGCCGCGATTTTCTGGGCTACGCGGCGCTTGGGCGATTTCTTGCTGAAGCTGCTGACTAATGCGGCTGACCAAAACTTCCAAGATGGCTTCGCCCTGCTGCCCCAATTCCTGCATACGGCTAATTTGCTGCGACAGGTTGCTTTGGTAGCTGTTGAGGTCGGTGCGTAGCGAGGTAAACGTGCGAGTCAGGGTTTCATCGAGGGCGGCGATCGAGCGTTGCGTGCTTTCTAACTCACCTTTGCCTGCAATCTGAGGTAGATTGGCACCTGCCACGGGATAGCCGCTATTCCTGGGGTCGCCCATCTGGCTCAACCGCTGGCTCATGGCAATTTGCAAATGATTCGCTAGGGCTAAGGCTAACTGCTTTGCCCAGGCTTGCTGCTGCGCCAACTGCTGCCGCGATAGCCCCACCTCATATTGCGACTGGAGTACCTGCTGCTGATTCTGGAGCTTCTCAATATCGTTGAGCAACCGCGACTTCTCGGTTTGCAGCCGCCGAATATCTTGATGCAGCTGCGTCACCAAGTCTTGCTGCAAAACCCTGAGATCTTGTGTCATCGATCGCAGCATACTGCTAGCTGATCCAGCGTTAGTCGTCTCGATATCTGTTGATTCTGCGTCAGAGTTGGGCTGGAGTTCCGCCTCTGAACCCAGATTTTGCCCTAAATCTTCAGGTAAATCTTCAGGTGAATTGTCCAGTCGCCCCATACCTGCGCCTCTTGCGTTTGCCATAGCTAGGGTGATGATATCGTCAAAATCTGCCAATGCACGATTCGGCTCCACCAATTTAGCTGCTCTAGCTGTCAATATGCTCATTCCAGTCGCTTGAAAAGCCCGATGTTATGCCTCTCAAGACCTAAGATTTCGCTTTGCTAAATTTAGCCAATGTTCCTATTTATAGCGGCTACTCAGGGAGTTAGGACAGTGCATAATGTGTCAGGCTCAAAAGCCAGATTTAATGCGCTGAAGTGAGTCAAGATTTGGGAGAGACCCCCTTGCAACCGCCCGATATTCATTTTCAAGAGCTAGAAGAAGTGTTTCAGCGCCATGCTGCGGCTCTGGAATCAGAGGTTCGCGCTTTGCAGCAAGCCCATGAAACCGCCCAATGGCCTTCAGCCTGGAAACAAATCTATAACTGGAAGTTTGCCCGCTGCTTTTCCCGCCAAAAGATCTGGCGCAACTGGGCAGCCGATGCCGCCGCTTGGGGATTGTTGCCCGATCGGCAGTATCCTAACCGAGGCAACCAGATGGGATGTGAGCAAAGCCAGGAGTAAAGCGATCGCTTTAGGGTGCCATAGCTTGATTTGAGTGCAGAAGACAAGGGATAACTATCTAAGCATCTTAAGTCTAAGCCGCTTACAGTCTCTAAGATGCCAAAGCACTCTCCATCCCCAATTCCCATGCTTGCTACTCCCAAAATTATTGTTCTTGACGACGACCCCACCGGCTCTCAAACCGTTCATAGCTGCCTGCTGCTCATGCGCTGGGATGTAGAAACGCTGCGGCTAGGGCTACAGGACGCAGCACCGATTTTTTTTGTGCTGACCAACACAAGAGCCATGACTGCCGAGAATGCGCTGGAGACAACACGAGAAGTCTGTCAGAACTTGAAACAAGCCTTGGCGATCGAGCAGATTACAGATTTCTTGATTGTTAGCCGCTCTGACTCTACCCTGCGGGGGCATTACCCCGTAGAAACAGATGCGATCGCCCAAGAGCTTGGCTCCTTTGACGCACATTTCCTCACGCCTGCCTTTTTTGAGGGTGGACGTGTAACGAAAGATAGCGTCCATTATCTAATAGTGAATGGTGTGCCGACTCCTGTGCATGAAACTGAGTTCGCCAAGGATTCGGTATTTGCTTTCAGCCACAGCTACCTACCGGACTATGTGGAAGAGAAAACCCAGGGGCGGATCAGGGCTAGCCAAGTCGAGCGAATCTTGCTGGCAGATGTGCGATCGCATCAGGAAGATCTCATTCAGCGCTTAATGCAGTTCCACGACAACCAGTGTGCTGTGGTTGATGCCGAGACGCAGGCCGATCTTAACCAGTTTGCGGCGGCGGTTTTAACGGCAGCCTCTCAAGGTAAGCGGTTTCTATTCCGCAGCGCGGCTAGCTTACTAACGGCGCTGGCAGCATTGCCGCCCCAGCCGATCGCGCCAGAAGACATGGTGACCTACACGCGCAACGGCAAGCCTGGAGCTGTGATTGTCGGCTCCCATGTCCAAAAAACCACTGAACAGCTCGAAGAACTGCTGAAAGCTGAGGATATTGTGGGAATAGAAATCGAGGTGTCGCGCCTACAGACAGGAGAGCCAGTAGACGCAGAAACAGCGCGATCGCACCTTCTCCAACAGACCCTAGAACAGGTTCACGCTGCCCATGCCAACGGCAAAACGCCTGTGGTTTACACGAGCCGACAAGAGCTAACCTTTGATGATGCCCAGACTCGGCTCGACTTTGGCACTGCCGTTTCTGATCTGCTGATGGCGATCGAGCGTGGATTACCTGCTGATATTGGCTTTTTGATCAGCAAAGGCGGCATCACCTCCAACGATACCCTGAGCACAGGACTGGCTCTCACTGCCGCTCGTCTGCTGGGGCAAATCTTGCCCGGTGTTTCTGCTATCCGCACGCCCGACGACCATCCTCAGTTTCCCCAAATGCCCGTTGTGCTGTTTCCGGGCAATGTCGGCGATCGCTACGCTCTAGCGGCTGTCTATCGACGGTTGAGGGGAAAGGAGTAACATAAAGGCGTGTTCCCCGTCCTCTCTCACCGTCTTTGACGAGGCTGGCATTGCATGAACTCTGATTTTTCCTTTCCTGCTTTCTCGCCGAGCGCCCCCGACGAACAGCCGCCTAATGATGATTCTCTTGCGCCAACTGCTGATGCCTCTTCCTCTGAAAGGCAAGATGCTGAAAGGCAAGATCCTGAGAGGCAAGACGCTGAAAGGCGAGATGTGCCGCAGGTGCGTCTCAAAGGTGAGAGTGGCAGGCTGCTGCTGCTGCTGCCACCCGAACTAGACACCCCTAGCGCCCCTAATACTTGGGCAGAGGTGTGCCAACAGCTCAACCAGCGGCTGATGTCTGGAGAACGGTTTTGGCAACCCCATACCCCCGTACATCTGATAGCGCGCGATCGCCTTTTGGATGGACGGCAGCTGCAAACGATCGCCGATACCCTGGCCGCTGCTCAGCTCACCCTCAAGCGGATTTACACTAGCCGTCGCCAAACCGCAGTGGCGGCTGCAATGGCAGGTTTTTCGGTAGAGCAGCAGTCGCCGCTGGCTCAGTTCAATGCGCCCGAAGAGGGCAAAGCGCTAGTTGAGCCGCTCTATGTTCAGAGTACGGTGCGATCGGGCACAGAAATTCGCCATCCGGGTACAGTGATTGTGTTGGGCGATGTCAATCCCGGCGGCAGCATTGTGGCTGAAGGAGATGTACTAGTGTGGGGGGCGCTGCGCGGAGTAGCACAAGCTGGCTCTTCGGGAAATGGCCGCTGTCTGATCATGGCGCTGCGTCTGGAACCCACCCAGATTCGCATTGCCGATTTTGTTGCTCGTGCTCCTGAAGCCCCTGAGCAATATCAGCCTGAGGTGGCTTATGTTAGCTCCGGCGGCATTCGGATCATTCGAGCTGCCGATTTTGCTCGCGATCGAACAACCTAAACTCAACCTAAACCTAATCTCTCTATCGAACGGCTCTGAACTGCGGCAAACATCCTGCTCTAGGCTGACAAACTGCGAAGTTCTATATAAATCTATGTAAAAAGCGCGATCGCCTGTTTCAAAATCCTCATCTCAAGCTATAGTTCAGTCCACTACTGCATAATTCATTTCAGCAACGCATGAGTCGCATTATTGTTGTTACGTCTGGCAAGGGTGGGGTGGGCAAAACCACCTGTACCGCTAATCTGGGAATGGCGCTTGCCCAACGCGGTCACAAGGTTGCGGTGGTCGATGCCGACTTTGGGCTACGCAACCTGGATTTGCTGCTAGGTTTAGAGAACCGCATTGTCTATACGGCAGTGGAGGTGCTGGCAGGCGAATGTCGGCTAGAGCAGGCTTTGGTGCGAGACAAGCGCCAGCCCAACTTGGTGCTGCTGCCCGCCGCTCAAAATCGAACGAAAGATTCCGTTTCACCCGACCAGATGAGGAAGCTGGTGAATGCTCTCACGAAAGTCTTCAGCTACATTTTGGTAGACAGTCCGGCGGGAATTGAGATGGGATTCCTGAATGCGATCGCTCCTGCCAAAGAAGCCCTGGTTGTGACCACACCCGAAATTTCTGCCGTGCGAGACGCCGATCGAATTGTAGGACTGCTAGAAGCCAACGGCATCCGCAATGCCCATTTGATCATCAACCGCATCAAGCCTGCTATGGTGGCGCAAGACAAAATGATGTCGGTGAAAGATGTCCAAGAAATTTTGGCGATTCCTTTGATTGGGGTGATCCCCGATGACGAAAAGGTGATTGTCTCTACCAACCGGGGGGAACCTTTGGTTTTAGCGGCTGACGCTAATCAGCGAGGTTTGGCAGGTCAAGCACTGCAAAACATTGTGCGTCGCCTAGAGGGTGAAACCGTCCCGTTTCTCGATTTGACTCCGCCTGCCGACGATTTTTTGGCACGGCTCCGTCGCCTTTTCCGTCCTACCGAATAGCTACCGTTTAATTCCTTAATTCCCTCGCCGTTCTCCTGTCCATGCCGCTCAGATGTCCGCCCATGTTGCAAGAACTCCTCGATCGACTTTTCTCACGCGGGACGACGCCAAAGACCAGCCGTGAGACAGTCAAACGTCGCCTGCAAATTCTCTTGGCGCATGATCGCACGGAGCTATCTCCGGCGGTCGTGGAAAAAATGCGGCAGGAAATTTTAGAGGTTGTGTCGCGCTATGTAGAAATTGATCCTGAACATTCGGAGTTCTCGCTAGAAAATGATCAGCGCACCACTATATTGACTGCAAATCTACCGATTCGCGGCATCAAGGAATTCTTTCCTGGGTTGCCAAAAGCCGATGAGGTGGCGATCGCCGAAGCGGATACCGCAGCGGCTGAAGTCCCTGGAGTTTCTGAAGTTCCTGAAGTGACAGAAGGGGTTCCGCCTGGGATGGCTTCCCCAGAAGCGCCAGCCGATTTTCCGCCCGATACGCTTGACCTGTCGCTATTGGATGTGATCGATGCGGCGATCGATCCCAAGACGCTGCCTAATCCCTCGACCGATGGTAAGCAAACGCTTTAGTGCTGGGTCGCATGGCAACCCAACGCAGGTTTTCGGTTAGGCATAATCTCGCAGTACATAGCCCACGCCACGCACAGTGTGAACTAAACGCTTTTCGTTGTTTGCTTCTAGCTTGACACGCAAATAGCGAATGTACACCTCAATAATATTGGAATCTCCTAGGAAGTCGTAGCCCCAAACCTTCTCTAGAAGCTGATCTCGCGTCATTACCTGGCGCGGATGCCGCAAGAGATATTCCAACAAGTCAAATTCCTTGGCCGTTAACTCAAGGCGCTGCCCGCCCCGATGCACCTCACGGCTTTGACAGTCCAAGGTCAAGTTTTCAAACTGCAAGAGGTCGGCAGTCTCAGGATAGGCGCGGCGCAGGTTTGCCCGCACTCTAGCCAATAGCTCCTCTAAGCTAAAGGGCTTGGTGAGATAGTCGTCGGCTCCGGCATCCAATCCGGCAACGCGATCGCTCACTTCATCCTTCGCAGTCAGCATAATTACTGGCACCAGGTTTCCAGTTGCTCTGAGGCGACGGCAGATTTCAATGCCCGGCAACTCTGGCAGCATCCAGTCCAAAATGAGCAGGTTAGGCTGCATTTCACGGGCGACCGCCAATCCGTCTAGTCCGCTATGGGCAACGGTAACGCGATAGCCCTCAAACCCTAACTCAGCTTCTACCAGCCGCGCCAGCTTCAGGTCATCTTCTACTAAGAGAATATGAGCAGTCATGGCAAAGGCTTCCACAGTGGTAGGTTAATCGTAAAAATGCTGCCTTCGGCAGGCTTAGAGCGCAGGGTAATATAGCCCGCCATACTTTCAATCAGACCTTTGGCAATAGCCAATCCCAGCCCTGTTCCATCCCTCGATCGCGTCATGGTTTCATCAACACGATAAAACCGCTCAAAAATTCGATTTTGATGCTGGAGCGAAATGCCCACCCCCCGATCGCGCACATGCACCATCACCTGCTGCTCGGTCTGCTCCAGAATTAGATCAACAGGCTGATCAGGGGCAGAATATTTGATGGCATTGTCCACTAGGTTAATCAGAACTTGCTGTAGGCGATCGCGATCGCCCTGCACCCGAATTTCACAGCTAGGAGCCGTGACGGTAATTTGGCGGTTGCTCACCCTTTGGGTCATCTCGGCTACCTCAACCACTAGGGCGCTCAACAACACGGCCTCTTGGCGAAAGTAGAGATGCCCATGATCGGCACGCGCCAAATCTAGCAAATCTTCTAGCATCCGAACGGTGCGATCGGCTTCTGCCGAGGCCGTTTCCAAAGCTTCCTGCTGGTAGGCGCTTAAGTTAGTACTGCGGCGCAACACGCTTTGCAGATAGCCATGCACAATCGTCAAGGGCGTGCGTAGCTCATGGGAAACGTTGCCGACAAACTGGCGCTGATTTTCCCAAGCGCTAGACAGGCGAGACAGCATCAAGTTAAAGGTTTCAGCTAGCTCTTTTACCTCGCTGGGTGCGCGATTGAGCGGCAACTGTGCCGAACTTAGATCTTCAGCCGAAATCGCACCCGCAATCTGGCTCATTTCCTGTAAAGGACGCAGCGATCGCCGGATGCGGAGCGTAATGGCCGTTAGGGTCAGGGCGATCGCCAAAGCCGAAACAAGTAGTAGCCCTTGCAAAGCCGAAATTAACTGTTGCTGGTTGGCTGTAACATCTTGAGCAATGTAGACATTGCCCAAAAGCTTGTTTTTCACGGTGAGCGAACTGCCCCGCAAAACAACATAGCGATCGCCAATGCTATAGACCTGCGGCTGGCTGGGCATTTCTGCGAGAGACATCAGAGCGGCTGTGTTGGCTGCTGACTCTGCTCTAAGGCTATCCGACTGCGCCAAGATCTGACTGTCTTGCCCTTTGACCCAAATCAACAAACTGGGGTTTGACACATTGTTAATCGTCTTTTGCAACCCCGTTTTTACAGACAGCATCTCACTGTACAGCTCAACATCTCGCGGAAAACGAGCGGCAATGTACTCTACGTTCTGTTGATGCGTTGCAATTAAAATCTGCTGCATCTTCCAGCCCGTCCACAGACCCACACTACCCAGCGAGAGCACTGAGAGAATAGCGATTTCGCTGATCAAGCGAAACTGTAGCGAAGTGGGATTGAGATACCGCCATCCGCCCTGAGCGATCGATTGCCTCAATCGGCTAATCTGCTTCATTAACGACTCATTAAAGACTGAGTGAGGAGTTCTTGTACAAATCGGGAAACTGCTTGCGCAACTGCTCTAGCTTAGGCAAATCATGGATCACTACATAAGGATAATCTGGATTGCGATCGATGAAGTTCTGATGGTAATCTTCTGCGGCGTAAAAAGCATTAAGAGGGCTGAGTTGAGTCACGATCGGATCGGGAAAGCTTTGGGCTTGACTAAGTTGATCAATATAAGCCTGCGCCACCCGCTTTTGCTCGTCGTTGGCAAAAAAGATAGCTGAGCGATACTGTGTGCCCGTATCAGGCCCTTGCCGATTTAGCTCAGTGGGGTTGTGTGCCACCAAGAAGTAGATTTTCAAGAGTTGCCCATAGGAAACCTGTGCCGGATCGTAGGTGATTTTGACGGCCTCAGCATGATCGGTGCCGCCAAAGCTGACCATTGGATAATTGGCGCTGCGGGCATCGCCACCTGAGTAGCCAGACACAACATCAGAAACCCCTTTGACATGTTCAAAAACAGCTTCGACCCCCCAAAAGCAGCCGCCTGCTAACACCACAGTTTGCTGCCCTGCTGCGGTCGGAAGATCGATAGCCGGATCGGGTAAGGTCTGCACCGCAGCCGCATCGGTGGCACGACCTGGCAGAGTCATTTGCACGGTGGCGATCGCTAGAGCCGCTAGCGAAAACAAAGAGACATTACGCAGTAGATGCCGAGAAGCGTTAGGAAGTGCCATAGCATGAGTCCTCATAGTGAATAGCTATATCGATTAAGCCATGCTCAATTTGTACCGAATGCAGATCGAATACAGCCTGTAGCATTATCTTTTGGCTTAGAGGATGTTTGAAAAGTGGTCGGCTGTGATTCTAGGCACCTGCTGATCCCCCCTGTCCCCCTTAAAAAGGGGGGAAATGAATTCAAAGTCCCCCTTTTTAAGGGGGATTTAGGGGGATCTGAAACGTTTTGCTACCCATAGTTGGACTTTTCAAATATCCTCTTAGGCAGCCACAAACTTCAGGGCAACGCCGTTGATGCAGTAGCGCTTGCCCGTCGGCTGTGGCCCGTCATCAAACACATGACCCAAATGCCCACCGCAGCGACGGCAATGCACCTCTGTGCGGGTCATCAACAGGGAGGTGTCTTCGGAAGTCCCTACTCCGTTGGCGATCGGGGCATAAAAACTAGGCCAACCTGTGCCACTGTGAAACTTTGTCTCTGAAGTGAACAAGGGTAAATTGCACCCTGCGCAATCGTAGCGACCTTCGGCATATTGCTCAGAGAGAGAACTGCTGTAAGGAGATTCTGTCCCCTGTTGCCGCAGAACATTGAATTGTTCGGGCGTTAAGAGGCTGCGCCACTCATCTTCTGTTTTTACGATTTCAAATTTTGCGATTTCAAAGCTGCTGTTGGGCAAGGACTGAGCCTGTGATCCCGAAGACAGATAACGCGATAGGGCAACAGTCCCAATGGCGGCCGCACCAACCTGTAGAAAGTATCTTTTTTTCATGGCTTAATTATTTTTTTCATAGCTTGATTTAAGGCAAATGCCAGAGTTGCAACCGATGCTCCAGCCAGAGAGTCTTAAGCATGACGGCGCTCAATCCGATCATTTGGGAAGCCAAGCAATCCACAGTGAGGCAATTTCGCCTCTGCAAATTTCTGGCTCAAGACTGCTGTTGACTTCCTGAGAGAGGCGCACCCCTTTACAAAAAATCAACAGCATACAAGAGGGCGATCGAACTTAGCGAGCGCCTGTTGAGCTGGGTGTTGCACCACTGGGGGCATTACAACCCTCCATTGCTCCTGAGGCCATCGCATCACTGGACATAGTAGAGCCACTCATGGCATCACCGCTCATCGAGCCGGACATAGCAGAGCCACTCATCGCATCACCGGACATAGCAGAGCCACTCATCGCGTCGCCGCTCATCGAGCCGGACATAGCAGAGCCACTCATGGCATCACCGGACATAGCAGAGCCTTTGGCATCACAGTTGCTTGCCCCTGAATGTTGCATCATGCTGCCTGAACTCGGAGCGGTTTGAGCGCCCGCAGGAACATGGGAATAACCCAGTAGAACTGCTGAAAGGGTCAAGCTTGTGCTTAGAGAAAAAGTTTTCCAGTTCATAAATTCTCCAGGTTTGAGTTGTGTCTAGTGGCTGGGCAGTTTGTTCTCGGTGGAATGAGCCGGACGGAGAACCTCTGCTAGTCATGCTTACACTAAACATCGAACCTGAGAGTAGCCTTAATTAGGTATTAGAAAACAGAGCGGTATTGGCTGTTTGCTGTCCAGCGCATGACCAGATCCCGCACTTCGCGCAGTAAGTCATCTCGGCAATAGGCACCTTTTTGCAGGATCTGCTCGACATAGCCATTGAGCCGTAGTCGATCGCCTGGTGTCAGATCCATTGCCGTGACCACAATGATAGGAAGCGATCGCCACTGGGGTTTCTGGCGGAGCGTGTTGAGGAACTGAAACCCATCAACTTCAGGCATCATTAGATCAAGCAGCACTAGATCCGGCTGACCCTCTTCGAGTTTTTCTAGCGCCACCCGACCATTTTCTGCCTCAATCACCTGCCAGCCTTCTCTCTCCAGCATTTTGCGAAACATTTCTCGCGTGGCGATGTCGTCTTCTGCGACCAAAACCGTAGGGCGATCGCCCTCTCCGGGGAGGCGATCTTGCGGACAGTATTGATCTAACAAACGCGTTAGCCGCTTGTAGTCTACGGGTTTGGTCAGATAATCTGCTGCGCCCAGCGTAAAGCCCAGATTTTTGTCATCGACCATGCTCATAACAATTACAGGAATATCGGCGAGGGCAGGGTCAGCTTTGAGGGAAGCCAGCACCTCCCAGCCGTTCATATGGGGCAGCAACACATCTAGGGTGATGGCATCAGGATGAAGCGTTTCTGCGAGCGCTAGCCCCTCATCTCCGGTGGCTGCCGTTTCTACCCGAAAGCCTTCCTTGACGAGATAGCGCACCATCAGATCTCGGACTGACGAATCATCATCAATCACTAGAATGGTGCCCATGTGGGCATGACTGGGGCGATCGGCTTCGGGGGTGAGTTCAGCCGTATGCGGCTCAGGCAATTGGGTCAGGGCGCGATCGACCACCTGTGACGGCAGACAAATGGTGAACGTAGAACCTTTGCCGATCTCGCTGCTGACGGTAATATCGCCACCCATCATTTGACAGAAATGACGGCTGATCGCCAACCCTAGACCTGTGCCGCCGTACTTGCGCGTCGTTGAGGCATCTGCCTGGGTAAACGCCTGAAAAACTTTGTCCATTTGCTCTAGGCTCATGCCAATGCCCGTATCGGTCACTTTGAAGTTCACCCAATTGGTGGGATGACGCTCGACCGTCAGCGTAATGGTGCCTGCTTCGGTAAATTTGGCCGCGTTGCTAAGTAAATTAAATAGGGATTGGCGCAGCTTGGTGAGGTCAGCATGCATAAGGCCGAGATTGCCCGATCGCACAATTTCTAGCCTGTTGTGGTTTTTCTGAACCAAAGGCTGAATCGTGTTTTCAACTTCAAAAATGACCTGCTCTAGATCAAAGGTTTCCAGATACAGATCCATCTTGCCTGCTTCAATCTTGGAAATATCGAGGATGTCGTTGATCAACCCCAGCAGATGTTTGCCTGCTCCCCGAATTTTTTCTAGATCGGGCACCATGTCTTCGTAGCCTAAATCTTCTGCGTCTTCTTGCAGAATTTCGCTGTAGCCAATGATGGCATTGAGGGGTGTGCGCAGTTCATGGCTCATATTGGCTAAAAACTGGCTCTTGGCGCGATTTGCCTCTTCGGCAGCCTCTTTGCCTCTCAGCAGCGACTCTTCGGCGTACTTGCGATCGCTCACATCGCGCTGCACTGAGATCCAGTGCTTGGGGCAGCCCTGCTTCTGGGCGATCGGCACCATCTCAAACTCTAGCCAAAACTCGGAGCCGTCCTTGCGGTATTTGACTAGCTCAGTGTTTACGGCTTCATGGCGGGCAATCGCCGCCCGCACTCTCCTCAGCTCTGCCCGATCGGTCTTGGTTCCATACAAAAGGTCGGTTGTTTTGCCGACTACCTCATCGGGTTCATAACCCGTAATCTGAGTAAAGGCTTGATTGACATAGATGACTTTCAGATCAGTAGGTTGGCTGGGGTTGGCCTGAAAGATCACCACAGCATCATTGGTGTTGACCACTACAGATTCCAAAAGATGCATCCGCTCTTCAGAATGTTTGCGATCGGAGATATCAAAAATGACACCATCCAGCCAGGTGAGTTCGTCATTGCTGTCAAAAATGCCCTGGCCTTTTTCGTAGACCCAGCGCAAGCTGCCATCTGCGTGACGAATGCGATATTCCAGCTCATAGGGACGTTTTTTAACGATCGCCTGCTCAACTTCTTGCCGAATTCTGCTCTCATCTTCGGGATAGATGATTTCTGCAAAAGAGGGCGACTGGCTCTGAGTAAAAGCCGCTGCCACATAGCCTGTAATGGCCTGAATCGGCTGGCTAATAAACTCCATCGACCAGTCTTCATCGTAGTTGCAGCGATAGACGGCTCCTGAAATGTTGGCCAACAGCGATCGAAACCGTTCCTCCCGTTCCCGAATGTCGGCTTCGGCCTGCTTGCGCTCGGTAATGTCCATCGTCACGCCTGAGAACCGCAACGCCTTGCCGTGAGTATCTCGCATCACTTTGCCCCGGCTCGTCACCCAGCGCAGGCTGCCATCAGGGCGAATGATCCGATATTCGGGCATGTAGGCTTTGTCTTCTTGGATAGCCTGCTCCTGTGCATTCAGCACCAGAAGGCGATCGTCAGGATGGACATATTGAAAGAACTCATCATAGCTACCGCCAAAAGTGCCAGGCGCTAGGCCAAACAGGCTCTCTACCTCGGTTGACCAAAACTCTTCACCCGTGACAATATCCCAATCCCACGCTCCCATAGAAGCAGCGCTCAGCGCCATACGCCGCAGTTCTTCGCCCTGTCGCAAGGCTTCTTCGGTGGCTTGCCGATAGATAAATTGCCCCATTTGGCTGCCGATCGCCGCCATCATCTTCAACAAGTCAGCATCAGGCGGTTGCGTTTGGCGACCCAAAAATATCATGACGCCAATCACGCGATCGCTATTGCAGATAGGAAATCCCCAGGTGGATTGAATTTTTTTGGGCAGGGCAGCCCCGGATAGATCAACTTGCTCTACCCCATTGGCTTTGCCAAGATGGGTAATCCAACTGGGTTCTCCAGTTTGCCAAACCTGGCTCACGAGGTCTTGCAGAAAGCGCTGCTCTGAATCGATCGCGAGCGAAGGCTGACCCCAACATGCCACGTGATGGAGCGTTTCTGCTTTGATTTGCCAAACTTCGCCCCAATCCCAGTTCATGCTGCCGCAAATGGCCTGAAGGATGGCGGGAGCTGCATCTGAGAGCGTCAAAGATTCTGCTAGTGCGCGGGTGGCAGCATACTGGGCACTTAAGCGGCGATCGGCGCGACGCTTTGCGTTCAGGTTGCGATTCAAGATGATGAAGACATAGCTGATCGCTACTGCCACGACCAGCGTAAAAATTTCAATCAGATAAATTTTTTGCCGGAAGCGATCGATCCGCGCCTCTAAAAGGCCATCTAGCGCTTTAACGGTCTGTGGCCAAAGTTCAAAGCTGCTTTTCAGCGCTTCAGATGCTTTGCGATCGAACTCCGCCACAGAATCCTTGGGGGGGAGCGTTTCGCTTTCGGCCAACATTTTCATCCAGCTGAGAAATCTCTGGGTCGCTGACAGCGTATTGCGTAGAGGCATCTGCAAAATCAATCGCAGATTGCGAGCAGGATTGTTGTTGAACGCGACATTCATGCCTTTGCGTGTGGCATCACTATTGGCTTGCGTCACGCCAACTTGCATGATCAGCCGTCCCCTCTCTTCGGGAAGGAGCATCTGTTGACGCAGAATGTCTTCGCCCGACAGCCGCAGGTTTGCCAGCAGTTCTTGAGCCTCAGGCAGCTTCAGCAGAATTGCATCCATCAGATAGTAGCTGTCTAGGTCGGGGTCAAGGATCAGGGTGGAAGTGTCGCCCACCTGAGAAATTAGCTCTCTTGTTCTGACGATGAACTTAGTATGCAGATCTTCGATCGCCGCTCGGCTCGTGGTGCTGAAATTTTGCTGCGCAATTTGGCGAGATAGCTCAATGTTGAGATGCTGCCAAGATTCTTGCAAAAGCTGGAATTCCTTGGCCGTTTCGAGGCGAGCGCCCAATCTCTGCTCTACTTGCTCAACGACTGCCATATCCCGTCCGATCTGATCTCGCTGCTGCTGTAGCGCCAGCGCAGAAGCCTCTTTGTGGAAGTAATGCTGGGCAATGCGCCGACTCTGGGGCACATCTTGCAAAAGCTGTTCTAGAGGGCGTAAGTATTGCGTGCCATAAAGTTCAAATTGGGTTAGCTCAACTCGCTGATTGATCTCAGCTGTGAGCTGATATACCACAAAAGCAAGCGGCAGAATAAACGTCAGCAGCAGAGCGGGCAGGCTGATGCGCAAGGGCTTGCGGATACGGAGCTTTTCTCCCATGACGATTTTCCTCTAGTGAGCAAACCCATGAGGGTCTACTTAAAGTTGCAACAGTAGAGCCGCTCAACTTTAAGGAAAACATCTATGAGGTTTACCAGCTTATAGATACAAAGATAGGCTTAGCATTCCCATGTTTAACAATTTTGCACGGCAATTTGCAGTAACTCTAAGGATCATGGATCAAAGAAACCCCAACGGTTTCAAACTGTTACAGATTAATTGGTTTGTGATCCTCAGTAGATCGCAAAGCCCTCCTATTTTTTCTAAAAGCTGGATTTCAGAGGCGCTTCGCGCCTCTGAAATCCAGCTTTTAGGTTTTTTTGGTGCGCTCCGCGCACCAAAAAAACCTAATTTGCGATCTACTGATCCTAAGAAAATAGCTCGCCGCGCAAAACCGTGACAGCCTGTCCCTCTAAATAAACGCGATCGCCTTCACAGCGCACTTTGAGTACACCACCTCGGTCAGAAGCCTGATAGGCCAAAAACTCAGACTTGTGGAGGCGATCGCGCCAGAAGGGGGCCAAACAGCAGTGCGCAGAACCTGTCACTGGATCTTCGTTAATCCCCATTCGAGGCGCAAAGAAGCGAGAAACAAAGTCAAATGCTGTTGTGCCATCGGCCAAGCTTGTGACGATCACCCCATGAACTGGCAAGTCGGCCATTACGCTAAAGTCGGGAGACAGGTTTCGAACAGCCTTTTCTGACTCTAAAACAGCCAGATATCCCAAAGCGCTTTGCCAAACCTCAGTAATGGCAACGTGGTCTAGCGCCTCGATTAGCTGGGGTGGCAGGTCAACCTGTTGAGAAGAATTGGCTGGGAAGTCTAGCTGAATTCCGGTTCCTTGGTGCTTTGCAATCAGTAAACCGCTGCGCGTGTGAAACGTTGCCTCTGCATCCAACCGCAGATGTCCCTCAGACCAGAGCACATGCGCACTCGCCAACGTTGCATGCCCACAGAGATCAACCTCAACGGCAGGTGTAAACCAGCGCAAGCTGTAGCCATCCTCCTGCTTCAGCAGAAACGCTGTTTCCGACAGGTTCATTTCTTGAGCGACGCTCTGCATCCAGCGATCGCTCATAGGCTCTGGCAAAACGCAAACTGCTGCCGGATTACCAGCAAACGGCACATCCGTGAAGGCATCAACTTGAGTAATGGCTATGCCCATATCCGGTCAACTTTGTACAGGATTCGTTTGCAAAAGGCTAAGGTCAAGACAGGCTAAGCGTTTGAGCTAGGGCTGTGGCGCATGTACCACCAGTACTTCACAGGGGGCATGGTGCAACACATAGTTACTAACACTGCCCAAAAACAGCTCGCTCAGGCCAGAAGTCCCTCTGCGTCCTACCACAATCAGATCAGACGACCAATTTTTGGCCAGTTCGCAAATCACCCGCCCCGGATATCCAGGGGTTTGGGTAAATTCGGTTTTGACTCCTGCTTCGGTGGCGATCTGAGTATGCGACTGCAAAAACGCTAGCCCTTGTGCCTCAAACTCTTGCCATTGCTTTTGGTAAATCTCAAACGTCGCGGCCTCTAGGGTCAAGTTTGTCATAAGACCTGTCGCCGACACAGGTATCTGGGGACTACCTGATTCATCTGCCGAAAGAACATGCAGAATCATCAGTTCGGCTTCTAGGGCTTTAGCCAGTGCTAGCGCCTTGCCAAAGATATGTTCACCTAAGGGGGAGCGATCGATCGCAACTAAAATCTTATGAAACATAGAGGCACTTTATAAAGGTGAGGATTGATAAAAGTTAGAAATGCAAGGTTTGAGCAATCTGTAGCAATAGCGCATGGCAGCGCTACTACAAAACTATTACCACACTTGAAACACTGCCGACCCAGCGCTTAATTTTCTTGATGATTTCTTGAAATCTACTTAAGAATTACCCACTGCTGCGCTCGGCACTTGGGTATCGCTCCAGAGACACGACTTCTGCTCTGCTCTCGCGAGCAACCCTAATCAGCAATCCTGCGGCTAACAGACTGGCAATCATTGAGCTGCCCCCATAGCTAAACAGCGGAAAGGGCAATCCTGTAGTAGGTAAAGCGCCCGTTGCTACGCCGATATTGAGCAAAGCCTGTCCCACCATCAAAATCATCACGCCGATCGCCACAAGCTGATGGACTTTGTTATTGGCCTTGACTGCCACTCGCAGCGCCAGAGTGCCGTACACCACCAGCATCGACATCAACAGCAGGCATCCGACAAATCCAAATTCTTCGGCAAAAACCGCAAAAATAAAATCTGTATACTGAATCGGCAAATAAAACAGCTTTTGCTGAGAGAGGCCAAATCCTTTGCCCAGAAAGCCACCCGAACCGATCGCCAACAAACTTTGAATTAACTGATAGCCATCTTGTCTGGGATCAGCCCAAGGATTTAAAAAAGAAATGAGACGTCGCCGTTGATAAGACTTGAGACTGACGCTAACCACTGCTGCCAGCAAGCCTACTCCTGCGGCACTGCCCAAATAGGTAAAAGGTATCCCCGATGCCAGAGCAATCAGCCAGAGCATCATGCCGCAAAGAGCAGCGGTACTTAGGTTGGGTTGCAGCAAAATTCCGGCCAACGTGACGACAAAAATTCCTAGCCAAGTCAGCCGTACAGTCCAGCTTAGGCGTTCCCATTGCCCAAAGATACGGGCAGACTGCAGTACCAAAAAAGGTTTAATCAGCTCAGAGGGTTGAATGCCGACAGGCCCAATGACCAGCCAGCGCGTTGCTCCATTGACAGAGGTACCCAAACCAGGCAGCAGCGTTAGCAGAATTAGCCCCAGCAGCAGCAAAACGCCCCAATCGGCAAAGCCTAAAGCGTACTTTAAAGGCGCATGGACGAGGATGTTGAATCCCACTAGCCCTATGCAAATCCAGGCAATTTGCACTTTGAAGTAGTAGAGACCATCTCCCCAGTCTTTATCAGCGATCGGGTAAGACGCTGAAAACATCACCACTAGCCCAACAAAAATCCAGAGAAAGGTCAGCCAGCGCAAGAATCGGGCTTCAGCTGACCAGTCTTGCGTCGAAGTATCAAAGAAGGGGATAAAATGGCGCAGTTTCACAGCTCGGTGACTTGGGAATAATTGGGCGATCGAAAGCCTAAATAGACTAACGCAGGTCGCCTCAATTTAAACCTAAATTTATTGCAACAAAAAAGCTGCCACAAAAAACGGGAGCTAAAAAAGCAGCTAGGGATCCATTATTTTTCATCTAGAGATTAACCCCTAAATAAAAAATAATAGACCCCTAGATTAAGGTCATTAATGCTGAAGATCTCAAGCGAGATCCTCTAGATCCTACAGGAGGCCCGTGTTTGCGCCTGGTTTACCGGTTGCCAGCTCAACTTTGACGATTTTGCCACCCATTTTCATGATGCGTTGCTGCTCCTTAAACCAATTGTCGTAAGGAACCAGCTTGGTGAAGTAGGTATTTTGCAGTTCCCGCTGAGTACGAATCCGAGTCTGGCTAGGAACACAGGCTGTAATTTTGAACATCCGCATGGGCTATAACGCTCCCGTGTAAACTGGAAAATTTTGATTAAATCTAGAGACTGAACCTAGAAAAATTTAGGTAATTACTGCAAGTCTGGGAGTCTAATGTCAATCCTAGACCGTCACAGCGAACCTTTGGCTGCCGTTGACCCCCTAGCACTCACACCAAACTGCCCAGACCGAAAGAAGTTATGAGACTCAAGCTCTAACTTTCAAGTTTTAGCTCAGAACAGGCTAGCCTAAACCAGATTAGCTCAAGCCAGAGCAGATGTAGTCGAGATAAACGCCCATTTCCTTGCCTGCGTCAGCACCCACCAAGCTGGCGGTTACTTCTTTGATGGCTTGGATAGCTTGCACCGTTGCTGCAACAGGTACGCCCAAGGAGTTGTAGGTTTCCTTCAAACCGTTGAGCACGCGCTCATCAAGGATGGAAGGATCGCCAGCCAACATGGCATAGGTGGAGTAGCGCAGGTAGTAGTCGAGGTCACGAATGCAGGCTGCATAGCGACGGGTGGTGTACATGTTGCCACCGGGACGAGTGATGTCAGAGTACAGCAGGGACTTAGCCACAGCTTCTTTGACGATCGCCGCCGAGTTGGCGCTGATGGTGGTCGCTGCACGAACGCGCAGTTCGCCGCTAGAAAAATAGCCCTTCAGCTTCTCTAGAGCAGCCACATCCAGGTACTTGCCCTGAACGTCGGCAGAGTTGATTACAGCAGTAATTGCGTCTTGCATGATTTTGCTTCCTTAAAAAATGCGTTGATGTCTATCGGGCAATTGAGAAAGTTCTAAGCTTTGAGCTGAGCAGTTAACTCAGCGCTGACTCAGCGCTCTTACTGCATAGCACCGATAACGTAGTCGAAGTAGGTGCCTGCTTCAGAAGCATCTTCGCCAGATAGCAGGGAAGCTGCCACGCTCTTCATAGCGCGAACGCCTTCTGCCACAGCCTCAATGGGGGTACCCAGAGACTTGTACATTTCGCGCACGCCTACGATGCCGATTTCTTCGATGGGGGTGATGTCGCCAGAAACCACTCCGTAAGTGATCAGACGCAGATAGTAGTCCATGTCGCGCAGGCAGGTTGCGGTCATTTCTTCGCCATAAGCGTTGCCGCCAGGAGAAACCACATCAGGGCGCTTTTGGAAAAGCTGATCGCCAGCTTGCTTCACAATGCGCTCGCGAGATTCTGTGAGAACTTGAGCAATCCGCAGACGACGCTCACCAGAGGTAACAAAACCCTTGATCCGATCCAGTTCGCCGGGGCTGAGATAGCGAGCCTCAGCATCCGCATTCACGATTGACTTCGTGACAATACTCATTGATGGATTCCTCCGAAAAGCAAGATGTAACCGATTTGTTTTATGGGCAAAACCATACCGCAATAGGTTGCTCAGTCTTTGCTTGACCGAACTTCCGGCTGTAGGGGTTTACCGTAGATAGTCTTTGTTTAACCATCTCCGAGGATAATTCTCCGGCATTAAGCTCCCACTCTTGAGCTGTCTGCAACATTTCGTAATAGTTTCCTCATCCACGACGGCGTTTAACCGCTCAGCAAAGATGAAAAGCTCCTGAAACCTACACATATCGGTTCAAATTTCAAGCCGTTTCTCGATGAATCGTAATAATCCTTGAAGAAATCTGAAGCCTTGTAACTTCATCCCTGGCTTAAGGTAACTTCATCCCTGGCTTAAGGGCTTCAGTTTTGTAGCGCCTGAATCGCTGTTGCCTTTACCTTTGGCTATGGGAACACTAAAAGCGCAAGATGGCATTGCCTGTATAAAAGCGCATTGCTTCTCATTCATCAGAGGTGAAGAGTAACAATGGACTTTACCATCGCCATTCCCACTTACAACGGAGAGCATCGCCTGCCTGAGGTGCTAGAACAGCTTCGATCGCAAGTCAATCCGGCAGAGCTGCAATGGGAAATCTTGATTGTAGATAATAACAGTAGCGATCGCACTCCAGAAGTAATCCAAGCTTTTCAATCCCATTTTCCGGTATCTATTCGCTACCTTAAAGCTTCACGACAAGGGGCAGGATATGCGCGCCAGGTTGCAATTCAAGCGGCACAAAGCTCCCTGATTGGATTTTTAGATGATGATAACCTTCCTGATGAAAATTGGTTGAATCAAGCCTATGAATTTGCCCAAACATATCCTAAAGCAGGGGCATATGGTAGCCATATTCGAGGAGAGTTTGAAATTAATCCACCTCAAAATTTGCAGCGAATTCTACCGTTTTTAGCTATCACAGAACGGGGTGAAAAGCCAAGCCGCTATGCATCTATAAAAGGGGTATTGCCACCCGCAGCAGGATTGGTCGTGCGTAAACAGGCATGGTTAGATCATGTGCCTGAAGAGGGCATCTTAATGAAATTAAAATTTCAGCGATCGGATGGTAATCATTGTGGTGAAGACCTAGAGGCGTTGAGCTATATTCAGCGATCGTCCTGGGAAATTTGGCATAATCCCAGCATGAAAGTTGCCCACAAAATTCCATCTTGGCGATTAGAAAGCTCCTACTTGTTGCCTCTTTTTAAGAGTATTGGATTAAGTCGGCATGTGACGCGTATGTTAGGCGTTAAGTCTTGGCAAAGGCCGTTATTTCTCATTGCATATTTAGGGAATGATCTCCGCAAAAGCTTTCTGCACTATCTAAAGTATCGATCGAAGCTGCAAACTGATTTGGCTGCTGCTTGCGAAATGCAGCTCTTCCTCGGAAGTTTAATCAGTCCATTTTATCTATGGCAAAAAGGCTTTTTATTAAATAAATTTTAATCCTCGTCTAAAGTTTCATGTCATGCATCTAATCGTTTTAGAAAATGAGCCGTCTTCATATCGAGGGGGGCAAGAGCTAAGTTTGATCGATATTTGCCAAGGATTACATCGACGAGGACATCGTATTAGTCTTCTCTACAAAAAATCAGGTGATTTACTTCAGCACTATCAAAGCTTTTGTTCAGACATAACTTGTGTAGATGAATACAAGCTGAAGGCTAAAAATCTGCTCCGATTCGTTTCAAGTTTGCACCAAACCGCCCAAGCCATTACGACCGAATCGCAAAGCCTGGTGTATTGCAATCAGTATCAAGAGAGCTTTTTTGGTTATGGACTTGCCTGTCTCAAAGCCATTCCCTTTGTTTGCCATTTGCGTTTACCTCCCCCAACAACGTTAGGAATTCAATCGAGATTAGGGCTTTGGGGTGCAAAACAGCTCATTGCAATTTCACAGCAAACGCAGCAGGATTGGATTGCCGCCGGGTTCTCCCATCAAAAGTTCAATACGGTGTATAACGGAATTGATTTAGAAAAATCCCAAGAAAAAATTCAGCCTCATACTACTAGCGCGATCGCTCAAACTCAGCCTCCGATCTTAACCAGTCCAATGACTGCTCCAGTAATTGCCTACGTAGGACGGCTAGACAAGGTAAAAGGGGTAGAAACATTACTGAAAGCGATCGCCTTGCTCAAATTAGAAGAGCCGCATCTGCATCTGCTCATTGCTGGAAAGCCCCTAATTCAAAATGCGCGCTATCAAGACTTTCTGATACAGCTTGCCCATCAGCTCGGCATTGAATCAAATGTCAGCTTTTTGGGGCATGTGTCCTCTCCAACGAAGATCTACCATGCTAGCCATGTGGCAGTCTTGCCTAGCCTCTGGCCAGAACCTTTTGGGCGAACCATTCTGGAGGCTATGGCTTGCGGCGTGCCAGTCGTTGCTAGTCAAGTAGGTGGCATCCCAGAAGTGTTGTCTGGTGAATTTGCTCAGGGGCTGTTTCAGCCTGGGAATGCAGAAGATTTGGCAGCAAAGATCCGACATACTCTGAACTGGCAAAGCCAAGATATAAATCTGCGCCAGCGCTGTCGAGACCATGTGGGCGATCGCTTTCCGCTGACCAAAACCGTTGAAGGGGTAGAGCAAGTGATGTTCAAAGCGTTGGGCTGCTAAGCACTTAGCAGTCAAAGCTGTCAGTAAGAGCCAAACTTTCAAAAAATCCTGATTTTTTCGATCTGCTGATCCTATCCAGATGAGGCAATACTAAAGACATTCGTACTGAATCGGCAAATTCCATCTACCATTTATCAGGACAAGGATATTGTCAGGATCAAGATTCAGGACAGTTAAACGTAAGGCTAGCTATGGCAGGACTCAGCGCCGATCAGCGCAACCACCATTATTTAAGTGAGGCAGCAAGAGCAGGCATTCACAAACCTCTTTTGGCAGCACTCTATCAGGTTCACCGTCGCCCTGCTCTCAACGATGGCGAGGTAGGGCTAGGCATTTCTCCCGCAAACCGGATTGCCCTAGAGCAAGTCAACAGCTTTGGGGCGCAAGTTCAGTACGCAGCCAACACGATTCGCAGCATTACCGATCGCCTGACGGCTCAAGGCTGGAAAGGCTCTGAGATTTGGGATGTGGATACCGGACGCTACAGCGATCGCTTTCTTCAAGCCATTGCCAACGGCTACAGTCCTCCCGTTAGCGATTTGATGGCAACCCGGTTGGAATCTGCTGACTTGCCTGCATTACTGCAAGCTTACAGAGAGGATGCTGCCCAAGATGGCGCTGCGATCGGGTTGCCTCCCCAGCAAGCGTTTCTCGATGCAGCACTGATTCACCTCACAGAGCCTATTCCTCGCTACTACATGGGGCTGTCCCATCAGCGGCAAGCTTTTTTGGAGGCCGTGCGAATTTGGCGAAAGCTCAATACCCTAGAAGCGGCGATCGCCTCCCTTTTACGTGTTAATGAGACCACCCTAGACCTCGCCAGCCTAGATGAAACGACGCTCGATCGGGCGCTGGTTCAGTATATTCAGCAACTTCCTCCTTTCTATGCAGGCTATCCGCACCAGCGTGAGGCATTGCTGCGTATGGTTCAGCTTTGGCGTCGGCTAGACAGTCGAGAAGCGGCGATCGCCTCGTTACAAAGCAACACCTCCCCAGAAACGGATATCAGTATTATCGATCCGGCCCTGATTGCCTTTGCTCAGCGGTTGCCCCAGCAGTATCAAGGCAAGGGTGATCAGCGCAATGCCATGACAGAAACCTTTCGTCTGTGGCAAGACCTCGATTCGCGGGGAGCTGCGCTTAAAGATCTGGGCGTAGATTCTCGTGTGCTGACGGCCAGCAATCCCGATCGCAACGCCTTAATTAACGCAGCGGCTCAGCTTGACCGAGCGCTTTTAGACTTCATCAAGCGGGTTCCGGCCACCTATCACGCCAGCGATCGTCAACGGGAAGCCTTAATTCGTCTTGTGCAGCTTTGGCGAGGGCTAGAAGGACGCGATCGCGCCATTCAGGTTTTGCTGGATGATGTAATTCGTCTAGAACATCCTCAGCGCGGCACCGATGCTCCCCCCTGCCCTGAACCCATTGCTGCTGGGTCACGTCCTGATCGCTGGATGCCCGATAATCTCCAGATCCATACTCCCATCTTGCCCAATGGCAGCCTGACTTGGGCAGAAGCTACGCGGGGCGGAGCCTATCTCCCCAAGCATCCAGAAACAGTCGAGGCGATTATCCGCATTGCTAAGCTGGCTCAACAGGCCGCCGATCGCCTGGGTCGCCCGCTCCGGATCACAAAATGGTACTGCCCTGAGGCCAGTTCTCAGGCAGACTTTTCGGCTGAAAGCGCTGATTCTGCACCACTGGAGAATCGCCTGCTCCAAAAAGCTCATCAGACTCACCATATTGGAGATGCGATTGAGTTTTACTGCGAAGGGCTAACCGGCAATCAGATCTATCTGGCTTTAGATCCAATCTGGACAGGGGGTTTAGGGCGGTACGCCCAAGCGCCTTACCTTTGTTACCTGGATGCCTCTCCTTATCGAGTGCGCTGGAAAATTTAGGCTAAGCCATCGCTCTAACCTCGCAAATTTTAATTTCTTGCCTGACTCCTCCTGATTTCCGACCGATTAACCTGTAATGGTTTAACGTAGAGGCTATTGCGTGATTCTAGAGGCTGCTGTGCAATCCTAGAGGCTGCTATGCGATCCTAGAGTCTACCAATCAAGTCACAGATCTTTGTGGTGCAATTTGTAAGTCGCAGGGCATTCTAAAACTACGTAGCTTAGACACTACAGTCTAGACACTTAATCTCTCTCGGCAAACTGTTATGTCAGCCCCGATCGTTCTCGTCGAACCCTGGTTGGCTCAAACCTCAAAACCTGCTAAACCAGACGCTTTCACGCCTCAGCAAATAGGAATGGTTTCATCAGGGGTTTTGACGATTCTCCTGGTGGGCTTGGCTGTATTTACAAAAGTAAAAATTGCCCAGCTCAAGAAACAAACCCGTTTTGAAGAATTTAAAAATCGAGAGCTGCAAAAAAAGCTGAAGCTGGCGCTCAATACGATTGGCAAGATGGAAAAAAATCCAGATTTAATTCACTCGCGTGAATTTAACCTGGATTATTTAAGAATGCGTATGGAAGAAGAGCAATTTCACTTCATTATCTTGAATCAAATTAAAATTCGAGTGAAGGAAAAAATATCGATCGCCCTTCGCCCTTCGCAAGCCGAACAAGGCTTAGTAGGCATTGCAAGCAGTGGCCGACAGGTGGATGAGATTTTTGATGTTGAGTACGATCCTTCAGGCTTGCCCAAGGGCAATCGGCGAGTTTTATTCCGTATTCAAATTAAGTTGATGAAGTTGCCAACTCAGCCAACTTCGGTCACTATCAGTCAAATCATTGACTGTATGCATAAATTTATGAGCCAGGAAACAGATGATCACTGGCAGCCAACTATTCAAGGGCGTATCGCTTCAATGCATTGGGATCAAAAGGCAAAACCTACGCCTTTATTGGTCTTAGAGCAGCTTAACGAGGGAGTTAACGTCACCTTCCGCACCACCCGTATGGCTGAAAGTTAAAGCGAGTTCTGTAGACTAGTTTTACAGAATGTTTTAGCCGCTATAGCCATATTTCTCTACAGGCTTCTAGTTCTACCTGGCTTGGCTATAAACTTGACTGTAAAACTGTGATAGCTCAAATTACTTGGGCTACGTTATTTAGCCCTTGTAAAGGTATAGCTATAGTCATAAATGTTTAGGAACTAGGACATTTTTGTGGGCGCGCGGAGCGCGCCCACAAAAATGTCCTAAGTATAATAGCTACAGCTATATGAACTCTCGATAAAGGCAGAAAGGTGGCTCTTGCGATCGTCCCACCCCTTTAGGCACTCTAGACTCAAGGCATCACTCAATGAATCACTCATAGTGCAAGAGGCTACTTAGCATGGGACGCGATCGCGCAGGCAACGCATTACTTAAAGCGAAGAATTTAGGGACTTTAAACACAAGTTTGAATGTTTCGCGTGATGCTGTCGGCAAGTCCGATCTCAGCGATTTGTACCGCGTAAAGTTAGGCGATCGCAGCAGCTTCAACATGCAGATTGCCAACTTAGGTAAGGGTGTAAAAGTAGGCGTAGAGATTTTTACCCTCAAGGGAATTAAAAACAAGGTACTGAAGGCGATTGGGCGATCGAACTTCGACCAGCTTAAAGGCAAAGATCTCAGAAAAAATATCGGCTTTATTACTAAATCAACCTTTAGTAAAAACAGTAAACCCACTCAGCTTGTGCTGGATGCCGGGGAATATTTTGTCCGTATTGCTCCGCGCAAAGGCAACACGGCTTATAGATTAGGCGTGTTTGCTAGCCCAATTTCTTCCAATGTCCCAGGCGATCCAAGCAATCCCATTAATGACCCAACTTCTCCCACGGCTACCTCGCCCGTCCAATTCAATCGCCAATGGATTCGCCAATTAGGTACCGATAAGAATGACTATGGCTACGGTGTGGCGATCGTAGGAGACAACCTCTACATTTCTGGTTCAACAGAGGGTAACCTAAACGGTGCCAATCAGGGCGATCGAGACAGCTTTGCGGCTCTTTATAACACTGAGGGCACTCTGCAATGGCAGCGGCAGTTTGGCGTAAAAGGGATCGACACTGCTGCTGATATAGCTGCTGATAGTAACGGCAATTATTATATTGGCGGTGTTGCGGTAGGCAGTACTTTTGGATTTCCTGACCCCAATGGTTATGTGTCCAAATACAGCAGCAATGGCACGCCAGCATGGCAAAAGCAGATCAAGTTCAGTGGAGCTGAGGCGATCGCAGGCGTTGCCACCAATGGCTCTAATGTCTATGCGGCAGGTCTAGTGAGGGGTATTCCAGGCATCACACCTGCCAATGCCTACGTTATCAAATATGACAGCACTGGCAAGGAACTATGGTCTAAAGAATGGAGCGGCTCTGGCTCTAGTAGCGCTACCGGAGTGGCGATCGACCCAGCGGGCAATGTTTACATCGCAGGGGTCACCAACGCTACGCTAACTTCTAACACAGACGAACCTTTTACAGGCGGTGATGTGTTTCTAGCAAAATATAGCGCTAGCGGCACAAAGCTCTGGGATCAGACGATCGCCACTTCTGCCAGAGAATATGTGCGGAGTATCGCAGTAGATGACAGCGGCAATGTGTATATTACGGGTGATGCAGAAGGTACACTGCCTGGACAGACGAGCGCTGGAGGTACTGATGGCTTCGTGGCAAAATACAGTACGACAGGTGCCCAGCAATGGCTCAAGCAATTTGGCACAACGGGCTTAGACGAATCTCAGGGCATTGCCGTTAGCGATACAGGCTACATTTTCCTAACGGGCGAAACGACAGGCGGCATTTTGGGCAACACCAACGCCGGAGGCTCTGATGCCTGGATTGCCGCATTTGGCAGCGACGGCAGTTTGGCAGGTAGCACACAAATAGGCACCGCCCAAGAGGACGAAGCCTATGGCATTGCCGCATCCGGCAACACGGTTTTTGTATTAGGACAAACCCTAGGAGCGATCGCCAACACTGCCAATCAAGGACAGTACGATGCTTGGGTGACGAAATACTCGGTTTCCTAAATATCTGGATAGCTAGCTACGCTTAGCACCCGATTCTTCCGATCGCCCGCCCGTCGCCATAGCCGCTAGCACCGCCTGTTGACTTGCCTGACCGTAGAGCGTTTTCAGGTGTTCGAGTAAAAGCTGAGAGGCGATCGCTGCTTGATTGCCTCCCGCTTCGGTTTTCAAAGGAATTGCCCCCAACACATCTAGAATGGTTTCGCTGCTAGGGGGTGGCACCACCACGACCAGAGAAGATTCTAGCTGTTCGCTATATTGCCAAAAGGTTTCCAGCTTAATCTCAGAAGAGGCAACTTCTGGAGTCGATTCCTCAACGGGCTTGACTTGACTCTGGCTACTGCGAGTTTGGCGTAAAGCCGTAATGATCTGCTCTTTATTGCGACCCCTGAGCTGAAACAGCACAAAGGGATCTTCACTAAAGCGATCGCCTAGCAGGTAGTAAACGGCTCCAATGTGCTTACAGGGATTGGCCGGATCGGGGCAAGAGCAACGGCTGTGTATATCAAATTTAGTGTAAGGAAACAGGCTCAGCCCGTTGGCCGTAAAGACTTCCTCAATATTCTGAGGCATCTCTCCTGACAGCAGCTTTGCTGAAAAGATGGCTCGCTCTGACATCGACTCAATGACGTACTGCCACTGCTCATCGTCAAAGGGATCAAGGGACAGAGAAACTTTGTAAGGCTCTGGGGCGGTTCCTTGAACTTGTGCCGACACCTTAGAGCCATCAAACTGAATCTCTAGCACATTGCCTTGACGCGCATAATTACGGGCACGCTCTAGCCGTCGCCGCCAGCCAAAGGACTCTAGCACATCGACCCAGCGCTGTGCCCACCATTCGCGATTAGATTGGGTGTCGTAGTGGGTCATGGTAAAAGCATCGCTATGGCTCTATCCTAACTCGATCGATCGCTGCAAAATCATCGCCATAAAAATTGAGGACTAAGCAGATTTCTCTGTCTCAGTCCTCGGCACTCATCATCTCATTACGTGATTTACTTCTTGGCTCTCAGCCTAGCTGAGTGATTCCAAGTAGTCCCGTACCCGATTGCGGCGCTTGGGCTGTCTTAGTTTTTGTAGAGCTTTAGCTTCAATCTGACGAACGCGCTCGCGAGATAGATCGAGCGCTCGACCGATTTCGGCCAGAGAATAAGGCTGACCGTCGCCTAAGCCAAATCGCATCAGGATGACATCCCGTTCGCGGCTGGTCAGGTCAGTGAGCAACTGCTGCAAGTCACGATGCAGCGCTTCCCGCATCAGCACTTCCTCTGGCGAGACATCTTCGGTTTCCAGCAGATCTCCTAATTCGGTATCACGCTCTTTACCGACCTTCGTTTCCAAAGAGACAGCGCGAGGCACCCGCAGCAAGACTTCCCGAACCTGTGCCGGAGTCATTTCTAGCTCCAGCGCCAGATCTTCCATCGTGGCTGTACGGCCTTTCTCTTGAGAGATTTTGCGTTGTGCTTTTTTAATTTTGTTGAGTTTTTCGGTGATGTGAACCGGGAGGCGAATGGTGCGGCTCTGAGTAGCGATCGCACGAGTGATGCCCTGACGAATCCACCAGTATGCATAGGTGCTAAAGCGATAGCCCTTAGTAGGATCAAATTTTTCTACCGCACGCTCTAGCCCTAATGTGCCTTCTTGAATCAGATCCAGCAGTTCGAGTCCTCGGTTCTGGTACTTTTTGGCTACTGATACCACCAGACGCAGATTGGCCTTGATCATGTGATCTTTAGCCTTAACGCCTTCTGACTCAATTTGATCTAGCTCGACAACCGTCAGCGTGGCTAGCCCTGCCCAGTGACGCTTGCCTGACGCCAAAAGTGGCTTTAATTCAGCTACCGGAACGCCTGCATCGTTTGCCCAGCGCTCTAGGGAAGGACGATGTCCTAAGTGAGAAGCAAGGCGATCGTGAGTTTCAATGATGTGCACATATTGCTGGATTTGTGCGTCGGTCTCAGCCGCAGTATTCCGCAGCTCAACTAAGCGCATGTAGCGCTGAACGCTTTGTGCTTCAGAAACTTCTTCATCGCGACCTAAAAGCCGGACTCGACCAATTTCCTGGAGATATAGACGCACGAGATCGGTAGTACGCCGTCCCGCAGCCTTTGCTACGCTGGAACCTGAGTATTCTATTTCTAAGTCAGTTAGGTCGTGATCAATTTGCGACTCATCTAGCTCGGCTCGATTGGCGTCGTTGGCAAACTGGAGGTTCACGACGTTAGAAGACTCATCGTAGTCGGCATCCGCGTAAAAGGGTTGTGCTGGCATAATGCTTGTCTCAATTGCTCCAGGTAACAAGGGGGCTTTCATTGTTGCTTACGGGTATTGTTCCCACCATTCGGGATCAATTAACTTAAGACGAAAGAAATTGCTTAAAGTTTCGTGGTGTAGACATATTGTGGCTAGCGATTGTCTCACAAGGAGCAACGCCCGAATGGTTGGTGGGTAGAAGCTGTAATGTAGATGTAGCCCTTAGGTCAAGTCAGCAATTTATTCCTACCCCCTGAGGGGATATATTCATCTACATCTCTTGTACCCCTAATTCCTGAGGCTGTTCTTGAATTCTTCGTGGTTTACACATCAAGCAGCAATGAAGTTCATTCTTTTATGCGGCTTTGCAATCCCTCTAGGAAAATAGTTATCCCCAAAAATTAGCAGCGTCAGCCCTTAAATAGACCTCTTGCAAATTAGAGTTTCTAGGCTAGGTGAAGGCTCAGCCACCCCCTAGCTTGATTTGCAATGAAGATTGACTTTGACCTATTTGATCTATCAAGCTAAAAATCAGATTTTATGCAGATCAAGCTTCATCTTTTAGGGGCAAAGCAATTCGAGCGATCGCATCCTGCACAAAGGCTTTGACAAATTCATCGCGACGATTGAGCTGAAACTGCTCCTGTACCACTTGAGTCATGCCGCCATCTCCCCAAGTTTGATCTCGTCGAAAGTATTCAATAAAGCTTCTTCCAGCAATGCGGGTGAGATAGGCAGCCGTTACGCCTTGGATGGCACGACCGATGAGAAAGGTGCCAACATTGGTTTGCAGCGCGATCGAAAGGAGTTCAATTGCCCCCCGCACCACGCCCAGACTAACCAGAGTTTTGGCCAAGGAAATAGCTAACTCTTTACCACGCTCTAAGTTAATTTCGCAGCCGTAGACGCGCCCTAGCTCCACCACCATTTGGGCATTAATGGCAGCCGTGGCAATCAAATCAATAAAGGGCAATGGCGTCACCGAAACCACCCCAGCACTCACCCACTGATAGCGATCGACAATCTTTTCTGCTTGACGCTGGCGTTCGGCATCAATTAGCTGACGGGCTTCTGCACCGAGTCGCTGCGATTGCAGCAGGATATTGTCGGCAATTAAATCTTCGCCCTCTGACCGCAGCACTGTGGCCATTCGCCGCAGCAGAGGAATAATCTCAGGCTCAGGCTGAAACAGCTCGCCATTCTCTAAACGAAAAGATCGGGGATGAGCGGCGATCGCCACAATGTCTTCAGGTGGCATTAGCGTTTGGACTCGCTGCTGAATTCGATTCAGTACGGCATCTAAATCGGATTCAGGATACAGATCGGTTTTGTTAAACACAAGAAGCGATCGTTTGCCAATATCGGTCAAAGCTCTTAGCGCCTGATATTCTGACTGGCGCAGATCATTGTCAATCACAAAGAGCAGCAAATCTGCGTCTGCCGCCATCTGTCTTGCCAAATTTTCTCGGTCAGTGCCAGCAACGCCGACCTCCAAAATGCCAGGAGTGTCAGTTATTTGAATTTCTCGCTCTAGCCCCTTGAGCTGAAAGCGGTAAACTTGCCCAAGCTCTGTTGTGCCCAGAGTTGCACCCACTCGCCCTGCCATCCGCCCTATGACGGCATTGACGATCGAGGTTTTTCCAGCTGAACCCGTGCCAAAAATGACAACATGCAGCTCTCGAAATGAAAGGCTCTGCTCGATCTCACGAGAGCGATCGATTAACGCCTGCCGCGCAATCTCATCTTGAATCTGCGCCACCTGTTGTTGCACAGCCTGAAGCGTTTCCCGTGCTACCTCCACCTTTTGCTCAGGAATTTTGGGAAGCTGCGGACGCTCAGACCGCTGACGGAAAAAGGGCAGGGTGAAATAGAACAGAGCTGCCACAGCGCAAAGCAGCAGCGCCAACATCAGCACCAGCAGAATATTGGCCAGCAGCGGAGAATTGACAGCAATGCCAAAATAGAGCTGTGATAAAGACCCAGTTAGCCAGATCACTAGCCCCAAAATCAGGAGAATGCCGACGACAAGCGCCAAAAGACGTGACCCAGACATTAGCAGCTCCAGGGTCTAGTTAGCAAACGTAGGCTACCAGACAGCATAAAAAGTTTTAGGCATTGCTGCCGCAATGGGCAGGGTTAGCAGCTACAGGTTCAGCGATTATAGAATCAACCTTAGCGCATTACTCTCTGGGTGCGTATCCGCCACTTCTGCGACCGCCCCCTCCTTCTTCACGTGGCTTTGCTTTATTGACACGAATCTCTCGACCAAGCCACTCAGCGCCATCAAGCTCAGAAATGGCTTTGTCTTCTTGCGCGTCTTCTTCCATTTCCACAAACGCAAAGCCCCGTTTTCTGCCTGTTTCGCGATCGGTCGGCAAACTGACTCGGCTCACCTTGCCATACTCTGCAAATACCTCCCGCAAATCCTCCTCGGTAGCCTGAAAAGACAGGTTGCCAACGTAAATAGTCACGGCTCTCTCCAAACCTTAGCGATACAAGAGACAGTTCGGAGAAGTGCAAAGAATGTATGCCACATAACCTTCCACTTTTCTACCGAATACTGCATTTGCAGGAGATCATATCCGATTTATGTGGTAACGGCAGCAAAATTGAGCTATCTTTTTTCAGATTTAGAATTTTTTAGATTCAGGGTGGCAAAGCGGCTAACGAACGACCTGTTGCATATAGTTACCCCAGAGTTGAGCCGCATCTCCACTGGTTCCGGCAGTAGGCGTATTGTCGTCGTTGCCAAACCAAATGCCCGTTGCTAGCGCCTGCCCCGGCACATAGCCGACAAACCAGAGATCTGTGTTGTCGTTATTGGTTCCGGTCTTTCCCGCCTCGCCCAGACCCAAAGCCGCACCCCGTCCAGTTCCAGACTGCACAACCCCTTGCATTAAAGAAGTCATAGTATCCGCCACTTGGGGATCAAGCGCAGGAATGTTGGTTTGGGCATTTTGCTGGTAGTCAAAAATGACGCGGCAGGTTTTGAAGTCGTTGGGATCAACGCAATCGCTACTGTCTAGAATCCGGTTAATGGTGTGGGGCTGGTTGCGAACGCCCTGATTGGCAAAAACGCTGTAGGCTCCTGTCAGTTCTAGCAGTGTGACTTCACTTTGTCCTAAAACCAATCCGGGGACTGGATTAAGTTGAGAGGTGATCCCCATGCGCTGCGCAGTCCGCACCACCTGATCGAGTCCCACCTCTTGACCAATGCGCAGGGCCACGACATTTTCCGATCGCGCCAACGCACTATACATGTCTAAGCTGCCGCCTCCTGACTTGCAGCCTTCAAAAAACTGCCCTTGCCAGTCAAGTGGGGCACAAGAAAAAGCCGTACTGGGAGAAATGCCTTGCTCGATCGCTGCCGTGTAGGCAAACACTTTAAAGGTTGATCCGGGCTGCCGCAATGCCTGGGTTGCGCGGTTAAATTGGCTTTGCTGAAAATCAACACCACCCACCAACGCTAGAACTTCTCCAGTACTGGTATCGAGCGTCACGAGTGCGCCCTGAGAAAATCCGGCTGATGCGCCCGTGGTGCCGACTGCATTTTGCAGATTGGCCTCTGCTTTCGTTTGCATCTGAGGATCGAGGCTGCTTTCCACAATGAAATTTCCTTCTTGCGCCAGCTGCTCCCCTAGCAACGTATCCAGATCTTGAAACACCTGCCCATAAAAATAGGGCGCGATCGTGCTTTCTAGCTCTTTGATCGCGGCTGGATTAATTTCAATCCGCGATCGCCTTGCCCGTTGCGCTTCTTCCAGGCTGACCGAACCCTGAGCCGCCATGCGGTTGATGACGCGATCGCGTAGCTCGACGGCTGACTGATAATCTCGCACCGGATTGAAGCGGTTTGGAGCTGGCAAGATCCCTACCAACGTTGCCGCATCGGATAGGGTCAAGTCTTTAGCTGATTTGCCAAAATAAAATTGTGCAGCGTCTTCAAAGCCATAGTTGCCACTGCCCAGATAGACACGATTCAGGTAGGTCAGCATCAAGAAGTCTTTGCTGTAAAACGTCTCTAGCTTCAGCGCTACCATTGCCTCGCGCACCTTGCGGCTAGCGGAATCCTCGGTGCCAACATAATCTCGGAAAATGCTGCGCGCTAGCTGCTGCGTAATGGTGCTGGCTCCTTCCCGGATCTCACCCCCCTTAACGTTGGTCACAAGGGCGCGGGTAATCCCAATGGGATCAACCCCCCAATGCCAGTAATAGCGGGAGTCTTCTGAGGCAATGACGGCTTTGGGCAAGAACGGCGAAAAATCTGAAAGCCGCTTGTTTTCCAAATGTGCTCGTGTTTCGATCGGTCTGAGGGGGGTTTCGCCATCCCGCGCATACACCACGACAGGTCCCTGTACCGAAGCAGGTAGCGGACGCACTCCAAACTTTTGCCACTCCAAGCCTACCCAAGCAGCGGCGATCGCCGTTAACCCCGTGAAGCCATACAACCCATATTTGATGGCTTTGACATAGGTAGGAGGCGGATTGTGATACTGCACTTTCACAGCCGCAGCCAGCTCCGGTGGCCCTAAAGTCAAAACATCCCCATGATGCAGCGTCACACTCGCAAGGCGTCGCTTGCCGCGATAGATGCCATTGGTGGAGTTTTCATCCTTCATGACAAAAGGCTCGTGGGGCTGGCGCTTGTCGCGCGTTACCGACAGATGTACCTGGCTCACAACCGGATTTCGCACCACAATATCGCAGGATTTAGAGCTGCGCCCCAGCACATAATGCTCTCCCAGCAGCGGATAAATTTCGGCCTTCTCAGAATCTGCATCCTGCACCCACAGCTCTGGCACTTTGGCATTGGGTTTGAGGGCAAGCTGAGAAAAATTAACCTTTGCTTGAATAGTTTGCACCGCTTGCGTAATCGCCCGCAAAAGGGTCTTTGGCGGGCTAGAAGGCGAATTGGGGGGAGTTGGCGGTGGAGTCATGGGCGGCTAGCGCAAAGTCATTTAAGACTAGATACAGTTTGACCCGCTGAAGTTTCCGAAGTGATCTCCAAACTCAGCTACCCAATATTGTACTGACTGTGTTGCAAGTCGGAAAAAGCTCTTGCGCAAACAATACCTTTGGCAAAACCTCCAGAAGAATTCTAGGTAAACGAAATCGACTGTATGACTGCGTTGTTGAGAATATTGTTTGAGGCGGGCGATCGCCAAAAAAAATCCCCAGCTTTTGGCCGGGGAAATCTATCAGGGTGCATCTACCACTCCCTTATGCAGGCAAAGTGAGGCTCATTCAGGAGAGGAGCTATGAGGTTCCCATAAAGACCAATCTACAAAGTTTAGAGATTATGCAAAGTTACCCAAACTCCCAGTCATTTCTTAGGATCTAGAAATTCAAAAGCGCGATCGCAGACTATCTGGGCGGGTATGTCAGATAGACCTACCAGATCTGATCTGCCGGATCTGGCTATGCTGGTGATATGTCTTTAATATGCCTTCGCGCTCTAGGAAAACCATGACGGCTCAGGCAGAAATTGTTCGACAAAGCGACTTGCTGAATCAACTCGTGATCGATCGCCAAACGTTAGAAGAATTGGGGCGTGTGGAAACATTGTGGATGTATCCCCCTGTTCATCGCGTGCTGGGATTCATTTGCAAATCTGGATTTTTGGGTCATAAAAAGGCTGCCTTTAAGCTCAGACAGATTGCAGCCGTTGGAGCCAGCGGCGTGCTGACCCATGCCCCCTCTGAGCCGACTGAAGCTAAAAAAGTGCAGCAGCTTGAGTCTCTGCTTCAGCATGAAGTGTGGAGCAATGAGGGCAATCAGCTTGGTAAAATTACAGACTATTTGTTTGAGCTAGACACAGGCAAAATCACGGCCTATCTGTTTGTTTCGAGCGGCTGGGCGGGCGTCATAGGCGAAGTTTATGAATTGCGCCCTACCGACATCACCAGCTTTGGGAAAAAACGGGTGTTAGTCGCAGAATCTGACACCGATCGCTTTGCTATTTATCAAGAAGGCATTTCTCAAAAGTTGACCAAAGCCAAAGACTCTCTGACACAAGAAGCCTCCGAGGAATTGCGATCGCTCACTCAACGGGCTGAAACTCTTACGGAACAGGTGACAGAGCAGGTCAAAGAACGATTTTTGAGCTTGACTGACCAGGCAAAAGAGCGTGCCCAGATGCTGTCTCAAAAAGCAAAAGAAAAAGCTCAGACACTCAACGAACAGTTGGGCGAGCAGTGGGACGATCCGATCGATGACGCGCAAGCCCAAACGCGAACTTTTTCAGAACGCGCTAGAGAAACCAGCCAGACTTTGGCAGAAGAGGTGCGAGAGCGATCGCAGTCCTTGAGTAAGCAGCTTGGGGCAAGCTTTCAGACCTTGACGGTACAGGCCGAGGAAATTTTTGATGCTGTTCGTGAAGGCTCTGGCTTGGACGCTGAATCTTTTGAGGCTGATAGAACGGCTCAAGATAAAAAAGACGCTACTCAACCCTCTGTTAACCCGACAGAGGACTGGGATGACGATGACTGGCTAGAGGATGACTGGCTGAGTGATCCGATTAGCCCAAATCCGGTGAGTCCGAATGCTCCGGTGAGTCCGAACGAGCCAATTAGGTCACAGAATGTATCTACCTCAAAAGATGTGCCCAGCACAAAAGATACGCCAAACCAGCGTCATGAACCAGATAACTCTGATTTAGATTCTGATTTGGACGATGATGAACCTTGGATATAGCCAAGAGGTCAGTTAAGCCATAGTGGGTAGATGGATAGATGGGAAACTCTCAACCACCCAATCACCCAATTACTCAATCACCCACTAGTTTTCTTCAGCGGTAGACTTCAAGATTCTTTACGCTAAAAACGGCTAAGGCGATCGCATCATCCAAAATTTGCGCTATCCTGAACCGCTTAAACACCGAAACAGTTCAAGAGCTGAGGTCTTTAGATTTTTAGAAATGCGCTATATACAGCGCAAATCTTTGAAAATCTGCAAACAGGTCTCTGGATATAGCGTCTATCTTGATTTTTAGTGTTATATTTCTTGCTGTATTTGATGACGTTGACACCCATGAAGGCTGCTATGGAAACGAAAGAGATAACTTCCCCTAGGGTTCGTACTCTGTATTCCTCAACTGCAAGGACTGGCTACTCCCGCATGAGGCTTGGTCTTCTGTCACTGGGTGTCTTGTCTTTATTCGCTTGCAGCGTAGCTGACCTCTCTCCCTATGATGCGGGTTCCTCTTCGCCTAACCCCTCCCCTTCAGTAACGGCAGCGGCGAGTACTAGCGCTTCACCCCAATCGCCGCTTGCGGTTTCGAGTGAATTTAGCTTTCCCAAAACCTCTTGTGGTGATCAAGCCGACTCTCCTAGTGAAAGCTGGTATCCGGTCTATATCGACAATAGCGATCTGGCTCAAATTCGGAGTAAGTACTGTGGCGACGCAGTCAGTACGATTAGAAATAAAACAGGCGTACCTTCAGTTCAGGTAGCCAGTTTTACGACTTACGGCAAAGCACAGCGATTCGCTACAGCGGTAGGAGGTGAAGTAGAGCCTGTTGGCATTTCTCGCACTTCATTAGAGGCTCAAACGGGATCTGCCCAAACAGCAGGTCAAAAACCGGACGATCGCCTATCTTCTTCCTCCAGCACATCCTCTGGTCAGGCAGTTCTCACCTCAAGTCAGCCTCAAGCTCCGATCAATGTTCGAGAACGTGCCAGCACTTCTGCTGCAATCGCCCATATCGGCTATGGCGGCGATCGCCTCAGCATCACGGACAAGATTCAAGGCGATGACGGATACACCTGGTACAGCGTTCGTTTGGAGTCTGGAGAGAGAGGATGGGTACGTAGCGATTTCGTTTCTCAAGAGACTGCTAGTGCCTCAGACTCATCGACTTTAGGTTCTTCTGTATCTAGCGATCGCCTCACCTCACAGTCTAATGCTAGCGCCGCTGATTCTAGCGTTATTAACCCTGCTGGTACAGATTCAAGCTCTACTGACTCAATGCGATCAGCAGTGCTCACGGCTAGCGAACCCAACTCGCTGATCAACGTGCGCACGAGTGCTAGCACCTCTGCTGAAGTGCAAACAACAGGATATGCTGGCGATCGCATTCAAGTGGTAGATAGAAAGCAGGGAGAAGATGGGCTGACCTGGTATAGCGTCCGGTTTGAGTCGGGCACGACAGGCTGGGTGCGCAGCGATTTTGTATCTAGCAATTAAATTAAGCCAGTTAGAGATAGATTCCTTTAAGGGCAAGCCTCAAAACCATAAGGCTTGCTATCGTTAGATATCTTCAGTAAATCGAAAATGGTAGTTTTGTGACCGCCACAAAGCTCTAAAAAGCTGGGTTTTCCATCTAACGGTCTTGCATAAATGGTTTTGAAAGCGTGAATCGTTGCGAATAATTCACGCGAGAGTCTACTACAGAAATCAGGACTTCATGATGTGCCTCACGAAATCCTGATTTAAGATGTGCTGTTTTTGGAAGGGGGTGCTTGAAAGGGATGCCGCGTCGGCTTTGCAGCAAGCCCTATGGTGAGCTAATCAATAGCTTTCTTCTCCGGCCACAAAATCATCGGAAGACTCTGCTAGCTTTAGAGCCAGAGCCGCATCACGAATGGCCTGCCATTGACAAAAAAGCTCAGTGCCTCTGATATCGCTGGCTTTGTAGCGACGGATAGCCAGTTCCAGCTCTTGCGTAGTTTGCGGAACTGGAATTGAACAAATAGCTTCTACCATGAGTCTACCTCTACGATTAAGCGTCAAGGACTCAAGCGATCGCTTGAGAGTTATGGGTTTATTATGACCAATTTTCCGAAAAATGTATCTAAAAATACAGTTCTTAGCTAAAAATATGCATTAAAAGCCTCTATTTCCGCAACAGGTATGTCCTCCAGAAAGTATTGAGGCGTGAGATTTATTTTGGGAGGTGGGCGTTTCCCAAAATAAATTTCATAGCCGGACTAGGCAATGCCTTTTATTGAACCTATAAAGCTAAATCGGGAAACACCTCTCTAACCGCAGGATGGCTAAGCTTCTGCGCTTGTACGTTCAAGCCTTTCGCTAGGGCAGGATCGCTGGCCAAAGCATTTAAGCCTTCATCGGCTAGCTTGAGCACATAGGGGAAAGTGCTATTGTTTAGCGCCTGTGTTGCAGTCCAGGGAACAGAGCCAGGCATGTTAGGCACACCATAGTGCACGACGCCAGCTTCTACATAAGTGGGGGCTGTGTGAGACGTAGGGCGCAATGTTTCAATACAGCCCCCTTGATCGACAGCCACATCCACAATCACCGAACCGGGGCGCATTTGCTCAACCAGCGATCGCTTCACCAAAATAGGCGCTCTTCGTCCTGGCACCAGCACTGCCCCTATCAACAAGTCGGCCTCTGGCACTACAGCTTCAACCTGAAATGTAGTGCTGTAGAGTAGCTCTACCCTAGAGCCAAACAAAGTTTCCAGGTAGGCCAATCGCTCTAGATTGACATCCAAAATTTGGACTTGCGCCCCTAGACCAACGGCCATCCTGGCTGCCTCAGTTCCTACAATGCCACCCCCTAGAACCACCACTTTGCCAGGTTTAACCCCTGGTACCCCTCCGAGCAACACCCCACGCCCTCCCTGCTGGCGCTCAAGATAGCGTGCTCCAAACTGCACAGATAGCCGTCCAGCAATGATGCTCATAGGGGTTAGCAGGGGCAAGCTGCGGTTTGGCAGCTCTACAGTTTCATAGGCGATCGCAGTTACTCCAGAGTGAATCAGATGCTCGGTCAGAGGACGGTTGGCCGCCAAGTGCAGGTATGTAAAAAGAAGCTGATCCTTTTGAATAAAGCTATATTCCTCAGGCAACGGCTCTTTGACTTTAATCACCAACTCCTGATCCCAGGCCGCCGCTGCCGCATCAACAATTTTTGCTCCGGCTTGGAGATAGTCCGCATCTGTAAAACCTGCCCCAACTCCTGCATTCTTTTCCACGTAGACGGCATGATGGCGATCGGTCAAGCCTCTCACACTACTGGGGCTAAGTCCGACTCGAAACTCTTGATCTTTTGTCTCTTTGGGCACGCCAATCTTCATAAAACCTCAGTTGCCGATCGGGATATTTGGGGTTTGATCACCCCTTCAAGATGAAGTTGCACAGAATTGCCCGTACTGCCTGTGATCGCGGCTAAATTAGCCTGAAAGATGCGTTAGATTTGCAAGCCTATAACAACCTTGATCAAAGATTAGGAGGGGGAAATTCCATCCAAGCTCACAGAGATGGGGGATAACCCCTTGATAATCTCAAGCTTCTATCTGTCCGTCAAATCGTAGCTGTTGTCATGGCTACGTTCCAAGACATGGCTACGTTCTAAGCCAACGAACTGCAAGGCACAGCTATGAAATCTATTGTGAGCGGAGCGCGCCTCTCAGCATAAATTTCACAGCCGAATTAAGCCATGCCCGTTTAAAGCTACCCGCCTAAAACTGCCTGCCTAGAGCTAAAGGTCTGAGCTGTCTGGTTGCCGACAAATACCAAAAACAGAGGTGTAGCCATGCAAAAACGTTGTGTTACCGACTGGGCCAATTTCGCCATTACAGAAAAATCCACTCAGTGGCACATGAGGAAAATAGAGATTGAACAAACCTGAGTCGAAGTTTGGCTGATCGTAAAGCCCTTCTCCGCGACCTAAACAAGCAAACATAAGCGCTCCCACCGGAGAGGCATGAGTCTGCTGCTGATGGCGTTTTAGCAACAGTTCTAAATCTGTAGCGGAGGTTTCAGCATCGCGCAAGTGGAACTGGATTCTCTGCCCCGGACGAACGCGATCGCCAATGGCAATGGCACCTGTACGGGGGTCAACGCCGAGCAGATTGCGAATTAAGAAGTCGCCTTGTTCAAGCTG
The DNA here is from genome assembly GCA_016208305.1 of Oscillatoriophycideae cyanobacterium NC_groundwater_1537_Pr4_S-0.65um_50_18. GTDB lineage: Bacteria > Cyanobacteriota > Cyanobacteriia > Elainellales > Elainellaceae > Drouetiella. The sequence goes on from JACQYI010000054.1 coordinate 74,616, forward strand.
CTGCTTGAAGCCGCTCTGGGCAATGCCAACAAATAGCGATCGCTGTGCCGTTGTCCGATCTTCTTCGCTCAAGTCTTGAAACATGCCCTGCAAAACTTCTAGTGGCGTGCGAGTCAACCCACAAAAAGACGGGTCTTCTCCCTGCTCCTCTAGCTTAAGCAAGACGTTACGTTCGCCTTCCACCACACGGTAGGCTTGCCCAATGGGGCGGCAGCCTTGAGCCACGATGGTTTCTAGTACAACATTGCCGCTCAGGGCAACACCCACAACGCCATCTCGATAATAGCGATCGCCCCCAAACAAACCGCTGCTGCCAGAGAACGAGCTGACATCTGCCAAGCCGCCCACCTTCGCTGCCTCAGGGTAGGCAAAATCTAGTCCTTGCAGAAGCTCATTCAGCCCAGAAGACCCTGGTGCAGCCAAGAGAACAAAATGTGGGCGATCGTGAGGGGCTACGCCTATTAAATCTGCCCAGGCATCTGGAGGGCCATCTAAATCAGGCAAATTTTCTGTATCGATGTGAAAGGTCTGGATGTTGACTTCGGGCAACCGAGCGAGCGTCAAACTAATAGCCGCTTCTCCTTCAATTTCTTGAACCTCCTGGGTGTCAGCTACGCCAATCACACCGCCGCCGCCACAGCCAATCAAAACCGGGGTAGAGGAAAGGTGCTCTTTGAGCAAGGGCATAAGCCGAGAGTATTCACTAGCAAAGGCAGATGAGATAAAAACGAAACCCAAATCCGCAGTGTCTTGCAGGGAAAGTTGCGCCTGATTTACCACGTCTTTAACGGCTGCTTCCAGCGAAGGGCGCGTCGATAAGGCACTAACCCACTTCATTGCTGAAGAATGCATCATTGGGTCTTCCATCATCATTTTCCTTGACGAGTTTCGATATCAAGATAGACAAAATCTTGAATAGCTTAATAGCCTCTATTATTAGCCTTTTCCAGGAACTTCGCTCACAAACCGACACACAAGCCCCGTGACTCTGAAAAACTCAATTCTAGGCAGCTTGAAATGTCAAAAATCTTAAACAGCGAGATTTCCTGCTGCTGTACTGCTGCTATATGTAATTGCACCGCAGACGATCGCGTCCAGCACTAGAGCCAAGCCGATCGAGTCAATATCCAAAGCCCTTTTGAGTACTCAAAACTTCAGATGAACCAGCCTAGGTCATCAAAGTTAAAGAATCCCATAGCCTCGATTTAAAGCTGACGCTACTCAGAAACTCTCTCAATAAGAGTCTTTAGGGCGACTTAAAAACGGAGAGAGAGGGATTCGAACCCTCGTTAAAGTTGCCCCTAAACAGCATTTCCAGTGCTGCGCCTTCAACCACTCGGCCATCTCTCCAGAGCTTGTTCTGCGGCGTCATCTTGCTCAGCCACAGAATTGTGATTCTAGCAGAATTTGGGTCAGTCTGAGAACAGGCTTTGCAAATTTCCTATCTTTTGTTACAGCCTTCAACACACTATCATAGGCTTTGGGAATGGTTTAATTAAAAATTTTTGGAACTCACAAGATTCATGACTCGCGTTTTTACTGTTCAAATTTACGATCGCCACACCAAGACTTCCTCTACCCTCCAAGTCCCTGAAGACCGCTACATTCTCATGACGGCTGAAACCCAGGGCAACACTCTCCCCTTTTCCTGCCGCAACGGAGCCTGCACGACCTGTGCCGTCCGCGTTATCTCTGGAGAAATATACCAGCCTGAAGCTATGGGGCTATCTCCTAAGCTGAGAGAAATGGGCTATGCCCTGCTCTGTGTTAGCTATCCGCGATCGGACTTACAGGTGGAAACCCAAGACGAAGATGAGGTCTACGAGCTTCAGTTTGGCCGCTACTTTGGTCGAGGTAAAGTACGGCGTGGGGTAATGTTGGATGAGGACTAATCAGACATGCGGTGTTTGCTGCCTTGCTTGATTTGGGACAGGAGACAGGTGATAACTATTGAGGAACTCACTCCTATATCCCCTCTTCACTTGTGCCATGTCCTACTCTTCCCAACAGTTACAAATCTTCCTCGACATTGCTACTGAAGCTGCGATCGCTGGGGGAGCCGTTCTCCAGCACTATGCGGGCAATCTGAAAAACGTACAGGAGAAGGGACGGCCTGGGGATCTGGTGACTGAGGCCGATAAAGCCGCAGAAGCAGCAATTTTGAGCGTTATCAATCGCCACTTCCCAGAGCACGCCATCTTAGCGGAGGAGTCAGGCAAGATAGGCGATCAGGCCAGTGAGTTTTTGTGGGCGATCGATCCATTGGATGGCACCACTAACTATGCCCATCAGTATCCCTTTTATGCCGCCTCGGTTGGGCTATTGATTAAGGGAATACCCTCGGTCGGCGTGATTTTTGATCCATTCCATGAAGATTTATTCCGCGCAGCTCAGGGGCTAGGGGCAACTTTAAACCATCGATCTATCCAGGTTTCCCAAACTACGGATCTGAGCAAAAGCCTTTTAGTTACAGGATTTGCCTATGATCGCCGTGAAACCCCGGACAATAACTATGCCGAGTTTTGTCATTTCACCCATTTCACCCAGGGCGTAAGACGCGGAGGCGCGGCTTCACTGGATTTGGCCTATGTAGCTTGCGGTCGGCTAGATGGTTTTTGGGAGCGAGGTTTGTCACCTTGGGATATGGCCGCAGGTGTTGTTATAGTCGAAGAATCAGGGGGTAGAGTCACTGCCTATGACGAAGGTGCGTTTGTCATTGAGTCGGGGCGAATTTTGGCAACCAATGGTCATATCCATTCAGCACTTAGCCAAGAACTCCTCAAGATCAAACCATTGGTAGAATACAGCCCTTCGTAGCCAGCAGCCTTTCTACATCGATTCATTTTTATCGGTTTGTTTTTGGCCAAGAGTGCTGTGGCACCTTCTGCAAAAAATAAACGCTCTTCAAAAATAAGCAATAGCTCGATCTAGGTATACACAACTGCTTTGTGGAATGAGGATCGCCATTTTTTAATGGGACATTTTATCCAAGCTTTGCTCGAAGCAAGGTGCTCTGTCTCAAACAAGGTGCTCTATTTCAGCGCTCTATCTCAACAAAATTTCAACGAAATGTTGTGTGGAAACGTAAGGGGCTTCTCCAGGAAGTGCTTTACGCGATACATCGAGTAACGGGTTAGACCAAGTAAACTATAGGGAACCCTTAGCATAGAAGGGTCGTGGGATTAGTAGAATGTCTCTGAAGATTGATCAAGGGCTGTTTAATTTAGATTTCACAGACTACCACGCTATTCTGGGCATTCCGGTAGATTCTGACGTCAAAGAGATTCGCAAGCGATACTTGGCGATCGCCCGTCGGCTTCACCCGGATAGCTGCATGACAGAAGATGTAAGCGATCGGCAACGCGCTGCCGAATTGCTCTCTAAACTCGTCAACCCCGCCTATGAAAAGCTGTCTCAGGAAAAAACCTACACTGAATATTGTGTTTTGCTTCGGCTAAAGGGGCAGCAAGCGATTAAGCAACAAGAAACCGTTGTGCTGAATAGTGATCCAGCCCGTCGGCTCGCGGCTGCCTCTGATATTGACACATCCTATCGTCTGGCATTGAAAGATTTAGCAGAGCGACAGTATGCGCAGCTTGATCGTGCCGTGGAAATTGCAGGGCAGATCAGCGAGCTGAATCTGGTTTATTTAATGCGCAAAGAAAGCCGAGGTGAAGCCGTCGGTGCCAGAAGAGCTGCTCCTGCTTCTAGCGCCTCTGGAACTGCCCCTGCTGCCGCCCCACCCCCACCCGCAAATACTCCTGCTGCACGGGTGCCTGCCACCCGCGAAGCGTTAATGGCGGCATATCTGCGGCGATCGCAGGAATTTGAGACTAAGCAAAACTACCCTAGAGCCATCCTAGAACTGCGTGATGCTATCCGGATGGAGCCTTCCAACAGCGTCTGCCATAGCCGATTGGGATTGATCTACCTTAAGACTAACCAAAACACGATGGCCAAAATTCACTTTAACAAGGCGCTAGAGTTAGATCCCCAAGATGCGGTAGCCTTGGAAGGCAAGAGCAGATTGGAGACACCAAACAGCACAGCGACCGGTAAAGTCGATGCCAAAGGCAAGCTTGAAGCTCAAAAGCCTGGTGCCAAAGGTGGCAAGCCTGACGGTAAGGGCAAGCCCGACGGCAAGGGTAAGTCGGATGTCAAAGGCAAGCCTGATAACAAGGGCAGTAGCGGCGGTCTGTTTGGGCTGTTTGGTAGTAAGAAAAAATAAATGGTCTACCAGCCCCCGGTGGGAGCCAGGGATTTATTTCCCCTGGATGTTGCCCAAAAACGATGGATTGAAGAACGGCTCCAGCGTGTGTTTCACGGCTGGGGCTATCACCGTATTATCACCTCAACGCTAGAAAGACTAGATACTCTCATGGCGGGTGGCGCAGTGGAGCAGTCCACTGTCATTCAGGTTCATGACCTAGAGGGTGTGGGCTTGCGCCCGGAGTTGACAGCTTCGATCGCCAGAGCGGCCGTGACTCGCATGGCAGGCGTAAACCCGCCTCAGCGTCTGTATTACAACGCCAACGTATTTCGTCGGGGCGATCGCGGCATTCAAAATCATCAGCAGGAGTTTTATCAGGCTGGAGTAGAGCTGCTGGGCAGCGGTGGCGTCAGTGCAGATGCTGAAACACTCTTAGTGCTGTCAGACTGCCTCAAGAGCCTCCAACTCGATTCTTGCTACCTGGTATTGGGAGATGCCGGACTGACGCGATCGCTCCTTTCGCCTTTTCCTGAGCCATTGCGGACTCAGATTCGAGAAGCCATTGCCACCCTTGACCGCATCACGCTGGAAACGCTGCCTATGGCCTCTAGCCTGCGCGATCGCGCTCTACTGTTGATGGATTTGCGGGGTCAGCCAGCCGATGTTTTGCAGCGCGTTTCTAGCCTCGATTTAGATCCAGAGCAGCGAGCGATCGTCAGCAACCTGAAGGCACTCATTGAGCTGCTAGAGGGTTCTGGAGCGGCCACCCCCGCTTTAATCCTGGATCTCAGTCTGGTGCAGGTGTTTGATTATTACACGGGCATCGTCTTTGAGGTGGTTAGCGCCACAAATTTAGGTAAGTTTGTTTTGGGGCAAGGGGGTCGCTATGATCAGCTCCTCAGCCTCTACCATCCCCAAGGCGAGGTCTGCCCCGGTATCGGCTTTGTGCTCAATATTGAGGACTTGCACCAGGTTTTGCTGCCGACCGGGAAGCTGCCTCTGCAAACTGCTGTGAGCGATCGCTTGGTTGTGCCAACTGAGGCTCAAGCCTATGCGGCTGCTTTTGCCCATGCTCAAGTTCTTAGAGAGTCGGGCGATCGGCTGCGGGTTGAGGTAGCGCTTCAAGAACAAAGCGCGGCTGCCATCCGCGATTATGCGCGACAGCGGCGAATTGCTCAAATTGTCTGGGTCAACCCATCCGGAGAAACTCAGAGTGAAAGCTTAGAGTAGACCTCTGGCAGATTAGAGGTTTAGATTAGGGTTGATAGGGGCTGTGCCCCCATTAACCCTAATTCACAAGAGGTTGAATCTTTTCCCTCAGGGCTTTGCCACAAAATGGATGAGGATAGAGGTCTCCCCCAAAGCCCTGCTCTGAGAGGTTTTTAGGAAAATTTTGCTCAGATGTAAGGGCGTAGCGCTAGACTTCTTCGGGTTTTGAAGTCTTTGTAGACTTTGTTGACTTGCGAGTAGTGCTAGTCGTTGATTTCGTGGTTTTTGTCGTTTTTGCCGCAGATTTTGGGGTCTTTTTCGCAGCAGAGGATTTCGTAGTACTAGATGACTTGCTGGACGATCGTCCTCCTTTTTTCTTGGTGCCTGCTTTTTCCAGCAATGCTTGGACGGCAACTTCCATCGCGATATTTTCGACCGTTTCACCCTCTGGCAGAGAGGCATTGACCTTGCCATGCTTGATGTAAGCGCCATAGGGACCGTCATAAATATTGACAGGTTCGCCATCTTCGGGATGTGCGCCCAGTTCTCGGAGGGGGGTTGCAGAGGCTTTGCTGCGCCGTCCGGCTTTAGGTTCATTCAGCAGTTCTAGGGCACGCTCTAGGGTGACAGTCAGCACATCGTCTTCTTTTTTGAGCGATCGATAATCTTTCCCTTCTTTGCCCTGGTCATGCACCACATAGGGGCCAAACCGACCTAGATTTGCCTGAATTTTGGCACCTGTATCTGGATGAGTCCCCAGTAAACGCGGTAAGGCTAGCAGATTAACCGCCATCTCAAGGGTGACATCCTGGGGGTTTACCCCCTTAGGAAGCGAGGCTCTTTTGGGCTTGGGGTTGGTTTCGCTTTCGTCGCCCAGCCGCACGTAAGGGCCATAAGGGCCAATCTGTTGATAAATAGGTTCACCTGTTTCAGGATGGAACCCCAGCTTGTCAGGCCCTTCGGTTTTCTGCCGGAGCAGCGTTTGCACCTGTTCTTGATTCAGATCGGCAGGGGTGAGGTCAAGGGGAATGTTGGCTTTCACCACGCCCTCGTCACTATCTACTTCTAGATAAGCGCCGTAGCGACCAATGCGAACTTTTGCAGGTAAACCTTCTAAGACAATCTTGCGGGCTTCATTGGGGTCAATTTGGCTATCTTGCTGCTTGACCTGCGTATCCAGCCCTGTCTCCCCCAAATAAAATTTCTGCAAATAGGGCAACCACTCAGCTTCGCCCGTAGAAATTTCGTCTAGGGTCTGCTCCATACGTGCCGTAAACTGCGTATCTACCAGTTCAGGAAAGTAGGTCTCTAGCAGCGCCGTGACCGCAAATGCCGTGAAGGTCGGCACTAAGCTGTTGTTGGTCATCTGGGCATAGCCGCGATCGATAATCGTGCCGATAATGCTGGCATAGGTACTGGGGCGACCAATGCCTTCACTTTCCAAGGTTTTGACCAGGGAAGCTTCGGTATATCGGGCAGGAGGCTGAGTTTCGTGATCGATCGCTTCTAGCTCCTGGCACTCAGGATGCGCTCCGACCTGCAAGCTAGGCAAAATCACCTCTTGATCTTCGATCGCCGCATCTGGATCATCTGAGCCTTCTACATAAGCACGAAAGAATCCCGCAAAATCGATGCGTTTGCCCGTAGCTCGAAACCCAGCATCTTCTACTTGAATTTGGACGGTGATGTTGGTTTGGCGTGCTTCTGCCATTTGGGTGGCAACGGTGCGCTTCCAGATCAGGTCATAAAGGCGCAGCTCTCGGTCTTTTAGCCCTGTTTCTTGCGGGGTACGAAAGGTGCTGCCTGCGGGACGGATGGCCTCATGGGCTTCCTGTGCGCCCTTGCTCTTGGTGGAATATTGCCGAGGCTCTGGACTCAGATAGGCCGAGCCATACATTTGCTCGACGCATTCTCGAGCCGCACCGATCGCCTGCTGCGACAAATTCACAGAATCCGTTCGCATATAGGTGATGTAGCCTTGCTCATAAAGGCTTTGAGCGGTGCGCATTGTGTCTCGAGCAGACAGCCGCAGTTTGCGGTTGGATTCTTGCTGCAACGTCGAGGTGGTGAAGGGCGGTGAGGGCTTGCGTGTGGTAGGACGCTCTTCTAGATTGGTGACAGTCCAGGTGCTGTCCTGGAGGCGATCTTGCAGCGCCAAAGCCTCTGTTTCGCCCAGCAGCAGCACATTGCGACCGCTGATCAACCCTCCGGTTGCCTCGTCAAAATCTGCGCCTGTGGCGATACGGGTGCCACGCAGCGTCACAAGTTTGGCTTCAAAAGGCGTTTTGTCCTTGCTGAGGCTGGCTTTCAAGTCCCAGTAAGTTCCTTTGCGGAAAGCGCGGCGTTCGCGTTCGCGGCGCACTAGCAGCCTCACAGCGACAGACTGCACCCGTCCTGCCGACAAACCCCAGGCGATCTTTTTCCAGAGCAAAGGCGATAGCGTGTACCCCACCAGGCGATCGAGGATGCGGCGGGTTTCTTGAGCATGCACTAACTGCTCATCAACGCTGCGACAATCCTTTAAAGCTTTTTGGATGGCTTCCTCAGTAATCTCATGAAACACCATGCGCTTGATAGGCACTTTGGGCTTCAAAACCTGTAGGAGGTGCCAGCTAATGCTCTCGCCTTCACGGTCTTCATCCGTGGCCAGGATGAGTTCATCAGCTTCGGCCAACGCTTCCTTCAGCGTTTTGACAGTTTTCCTCTTATCTTGCGGAATGACGTAGAGGGGTTCAAAATTTGCCTCTACATTCACCCCAATCTTGGCCCATTCCTCCCCCTTAACTGAGGCTGGGATCTCGCTGGCAGACTGCGGCAAGTCCCGCACATGCCCCATAGAGGCTTCGACACGATAGCCTCTGGGCAAATAGTTGCGGATAGTTTTGGCTTTGGTGGGAGATTCAACAATGACAAGAGTTGACATGGGATCGATGGTTTTCCAACGACAATCTAAACGGTTTAAAAATCGAACTGACTGAAGCCTTTTGTACCTAAGTGGAGCTTTGATTAACCTCCTTACAACAGACCCCTTCAATCCCTTTATAGTTGATATCAGCAAAAACTAGGATGAATTCTGCGGATTGATCGGGGGAGTCTGCCAGATTTGCATCCAGAGTTTCAAGTTCCCACGGTATGATTCACTCATAGATGACCTTACCCACCTTGCCAGATTCCTATGGACTTTGCCAATCTTGCCGCTCAGTTGAATGCCGGAGCGATTCTGCCAGAAGCAATTGTGATTGCCACTCTGCTCATAGTACTTGTGGTTGATCTAATTACAGGACGGTCTTCCGGACGCTGGACACCCTATTTGGCGATCGCCGGGTTGCTGGGTGCGATCGCTGCTCTGTTTTTACAATGGGACAGCAGTACTCCAATTGCTTTTCTGGGGGGATTTAACAGCGACAACCTTAGCGTCATCTTCCGGGGCATTATCGCACTTGCTGCCGCCATCACCGTTTTAACTTCGGTGCGCTATGTCGAGCAGTCTGGAACCTCTTTAGCCGAATTCATTGTGATTTTGCTCACGGCGGCATTAGGGGGCATGTTTCTGTCCGGCTCCGACGAGTTAGTGATGATTTTTGTCTCGCTGGAGACCCTCAGTATCTCTTCCTATCTGCTCACGGGTTATATGAAGCGCGACCCGCGATCGAATGAGGCAGCGCTTAAATATTTGCTCATTGGGGCAGCTAGTTCTGCCATCTTCCTCTACGGCATGTCGATGCTCTATGGCCTCTCAGGAGGTGAAACCAGACTAGGAGTCATCTCAGCCAGTATGGTGGCTCACAGCGGAGAACAGTCGTTGGGCGTGGTGATTGCGCTCGTCTTTGTGATTGCTGGAATTGCATTCAAAATTGCCGCTGTGCCTTTTCACCAGTGGACGCCAGATGTTTACGAAGGCTCTCCTACACCTGTTGTTGCTTTCCTGTCGGTTGGTTCTAAGGCCGCAGGGTTTGCCCTAGCCATTCGCCTGCTGGTCAATGCATTCCCGACGGTAATTGAGCAGTGGCATTTTGTCTTGACTGCTCTGGCTATTTTGAGCATGGTGTTGGGCAATGTGGTAGCGCTAGCGCAAACCAGCATGAAGCGAATGCTGGCCTACTCCTCGATCGCTCAAGCAGGTTTCGTCATGATCGGTCTCATCATTGGTACCGATGCGGGCTATTCCAGCATGGTGTTTTACCTGATGGTTTACCTGTTTATGAACCTGGGCGGCTTTGCCTGTATTATTTTGTTCACCCTCCGAACCGGAACAGATGAGATTACTGAGTACAGCGGCTTATATCAGAAAGATCCGCTGCTGACGCTATGCATGAGTCTCTGTCTGCTGTCGTTGGGCGGTATTCCACCGTTGGCGGGCTTCTTTGGTAAGCTGTACCTGTTTTGGGCAGGTTGGCAATCGGGCGCTTATGGGCTGGTTTTGGTGGGCTTAGTCACAAGCGTCATCTCGATCTACTACTACATTCGTGTGGTCAAGATGATGGTCGTCAAAGAGCCAGAAGAAATGTCTGAGGCAGTCAAGAACTATCCGCCTATCCAGTGGAATTTGCCGGGTATGCGTCCTCTACAGGTGGGGCTTATCGTCTGCCTAATTGCCACTTCCTTGGCGGGTATTTTGTCTAATCCCCTATTTACGCTGGCAAATGGCTCTGTTCTGGGTACGCCTTTCTTGCAGGCCGCTCGCGTCACTCAGCCTGTGGCGCAGATACACACAGAACCTGCCAATATTGCAAGTGATGTGAAGCTCTAACTCTATGCTGGGTGTTTTTGGTGGAGCGCGAAGCGCTCCACCAAAAACGCCTTTAACCCTTTGCAAATTAGGGTGGATGGGGCTGTGCCCCCATTTCAAAGGTCAGCGATTGAAAGCCGTGGAATTTTGCTGAACATATTGCAGAATGCCTTGAGCGATCGCCCTTGCCATTTGATTCCGAAAACCTTCATCAGCCAGACGAGCCGCGTCTTCACTCCCCGTGACGAAGCCTGTTTCAATCAATACCGCAGGCATAGAGGTACGCCGCAGCACATAGAATCGGGCTTGACGAATTCCTTTGTCATTCATGTTTGTCTCCCGCACAATAGTGTCCTGAATGACCTGCGCTAGCTGTTCGCCACTTGAGAAGTAATAGGTTTCTATGCCATTTACCTCTGGACGATCGAGGCTGATGGCGTTGGCATGGATGCTGACAAACAGGCTGGCATTGGCTTGCTCAGCGATTTGCACTCTAGGCTCTAGCTCAACGTCGCTATCGTCAGAGCGAGTCATGATTACCTGCACGCCCTGCTGCTCTAGGTAGGATGCAACTTGCTCTGCGATCGCCAGCACAACTTTTTTCTCTTGAAGCCCGCCAATGCCCACGGCTCCCGGATCGGAGCCACCATGACCTGGATCGATGACCACCCGTAACCGTCCGCTAGGAATGCTGGGCTGCCTCATGGACTGAGTCGGTGACAGCAGGGTTGCCATATTGCGAGACGAAGAACTAGCGCTACTAGAGGATAGGTCAGCTACAGGTGACACAGGCGATCGCTGCATTTCTAGAGCTAGCAACTGTGGGCTAACCATATTTAAAGTACCAAACCGCACGCCTGAAGCAGGCTGAAGCGAGATCACGACTGTCTGGTCAGTTTGTTGCCGCAATCGCGCCCGTAAAACAGGGCTGTTGGCTCCACCGATGTCAGAGCCTGATACATTCGATGCCAGCTGAGCAGGCGATAAGGTGATTTGGTAAACCCCACTCTGCCACCGACCACTGTAGGTGACGGGGCGATCGGCCCGAACCACGAGCTGATTGCTCGTAGGGTTGACCTCAATGCCTTGAATGGTGGCAATGGCCGCAGGCTCAGCTTGCTCAGATGGCGAGGACTCAAGAGGCGTAGAAGCGCTACGACCTGTAGAAGAACTAAGCGTAGAAGCAGCAGGACGATCGGCGGTAGAAGGCTGCTGAGGCGGTTGTGAAACGGTTCTCGCTGAAGTTGCTGAAGCAGTCGATTCAGATGCACTCGATCGCCCAGGAGCCGGAATCTTTAAATCAGCCACATCGGCAATGCCACCCTGCGGCAGCATCACAATTCCAGTGGCACCGCTGGCTGCTGCTAGCCAGTCAGGGCTGTCGGCTGCCACATGTAGTGTCATCTGCACCTGATCAGAGCTGCTTTGAAGTTCCAAACGGCTGATGCCATAGCGGTTAACGGCAATATCTCGCTCGGTGAACCGAGGGGACAATACCGCATTGCTAACGGTCACTCGAATGGTCTGGCGATCGCGCCGATCGACTTCAACAACAGGTCTAACGCCTTTCGTTCTCACAAATAACCCGTCTGCCGTAACCTGCAAGCTCTCAATCTGGGTAGAATCCTCAGCGGATTCCTCTGTTGGCAGATTAGGAGTTGCAGCATTTCTGGTGGCAGCATTTCTAGGAGTAGAACTAGAGGCGATAGGAGCAGCAGTTACAGAGGCAGCAGCTACAGGGGCAATGGCTGCTACGGAATCTACAGCCTGGGGCGCGGGTAGCTGTACCGTCCACTGGGTCGGAGAAACCCCTTGAAATCTAATTTGTTGAGGGTCTAACGTGTAGCCTGGTGACAGCTCCACTACGATGCGCGTTGTGTTGGCATCGAGCTGTCCCACTCGAATCCGCTGAATTTCTCGGCCTACGGTTTGGTTAATAGCAGATTGAGCGATCGTCGTTCCTGGCAAATCAATTACGAGCCGGGTTGGATCGCTCAACAACTGGGCGCGAGGCTGCACGCCTTCATCTGTATTGAACTCTAAACGGTTTTGGGTAGGGTCAAACCGCCAAGAGGACAATTGTCCTGCTTCTGCTGGAGCCGCCAAGCAACAGATGCCCAAAAAGCTTGGCAGCAGCCAATGGATTTTCAAAGCCACCTTCATACCTTCCCACAACAACCAACTGCTGACCTGTAACTTTAACCTCAAATTCAAATCCTGACGCTATCAGTAGCGGCAATAATAGAATCATCTCGCCATAAGTTGACATATCTAGTCCAAACTGTCACTAGTTTGCCTAAACTAATTTGAGGAGTTTTGCAGTAGCTTTTATCTCTTGGGCGTCATGGTATTGGACTCAATGTTGCAACTCTTAACGTTTTGACCGCCAAGCCAGCCTGACAAGCTTGGTATGCTACTAGAGCATGTAAAAGCGCCTTATTAAAGCTCTAGCCACATCTCCAGGCTTCTATCTTTCCCAGACAGCACGCTTTAGTCAGTGCTTACCGGGCAAGATTAAGGGTTTGAGCAGCTAGATTTTGAACGCAAGACCGAAGAGAGAGTAAATATAGACATGGTAGATTCTCTAAAAAAACCTGACCTCCAAGAGCTTCGACCTGGGGTGAAAGTTCCGGCTAAGGAAACCATCCTCACTCCCCGGTTTTACACGACCGACTTCGAGGAGATGGCAAACATGGACATCTCGGTCAATGAGGATGAGCTAAAAGCCATTCTGGAAGAATTTCGAGTGGACTATAATCGCCACCACTTTGTTCGCACCGACGTGTTTCAACACTCTTGGGAGCATATTGATGGTGAAACACGCCGACTGTTTGTAGAGTTTTTAGAGCGGTCTTGCACGGCAGAATTTTCTGGCTTTTTGCTCTATAAAGAGCTGGCTCGTAAGTTGAAAGACAGAAGCCCTTTGCTGGCAGAATGTTTTTCGCTCATGTCACGCGATGAAGCCCGCCATGCTGGTTTCTTGAATAAGGCACTCTCAGACTTCAATCTGTCGCTTGATTTGGGCTTTCTCACCAAGAGCCGTAGCTACACTTACTTCAAGCCTAAGTTCATTTTTTACGCGACCTATCTGTCAGAAAAAATTGGCTACTGGCGCTACATTACAATCTTCCGCCACCTAGAAGCGCATCCTGACAACCGCGTCTATCCGATCTTCAACTTCTTTGAAAACTGGTGTCAGGACGAAAATCGTCACGGCGATTTCTTCGATGCCATCATGAAGGCTCAACCTCAGATCCTCAACGACTGGAAAGCGAAGCTCTGGTGTCGGTTTTTCTTGCTGTCGGTCTTTGCCACGATGTACTTGAATGACATTCAGCGATCGGGCTTTTACGCGGTTCTGGGCTTGGATGCGCGCGAGTATGACATTCATGTCATCCGCAAGACAAATGAAGCAACGGGTCGCGTTTTCCCAGTGGTCTTGAACGTTGATCATCCAGAATTCTTTGAGCGGCTAGATCGCTGCACAAAAAATAACGAGAAGTTAACGGCGATCGCTTCTTCCAATACCCCCAAGCTCCTCCAGTTCTTCCAAAAGCTGCCTGTTTATGCCTCTACGGCTAGCCAACTGTTGCGGCTCTACTTGATGAAGCCTATCGACACGGCTGCGCTAGAAGGCTCAATTCGGTAATTAGTTTGTAGGCTGAAACGCAACATATTCTTACGCATACCCATTCATGGCTCTGAATCTAATCAGAGCCATTTTTGTCAGCTTTAGCACAGGCTTTGCGTCAAGGGTGATAGCCGCAGCCTTCACGCCATTCGCTCCTGCTCAAAAGCTATTTATGCAGGCCATCTAATCCCTAAAACCACGAAATCTTGGAAATGAGTTGTCGCATTCATGTTTCTGTTGCTATACTCAATGAGGCGACGCGGGGTAGAGCAGCCTGGTAGCTCGTCGGGCTCATAACCCGAAGGTCAGTGGTTCAAATCCGCTCCCCGCCACCAAATTAATGGACGAAGCAAGTAAGCTGAGTCGTTTATCTAAATCCTGTATTTCTTTTAGAGATACAGGATTTTTTGTAGGCTGTGATATGTGGGGATCTAACGGCTTTTAAGACAATACGAGGGAAGAAACCCGCCTCTATAGAAGTGGATAGGCGAGTTATGCTGAAGATAGAACTGGATTTTAATGAAGCTTCAGCTGGATTGATCTCAAGAAATTGCAAATCAGGTTTTTGTGACGGGCACATTACAAAAAGCTGAAACCCACCTTTAAAGACATGAAGCTAAAAATCAAAAAGTGAAGAAGGGTTTGCATTCTACTCAATCTAGATTTTTCAGTGGTTTGCTAAATGTAGCAAAGGTGATTAGGTAAGGCTCTATGGTTCCTCTATTGCAAAAACCGCTCTTGCTTGGCGGGTTAGGTTTAACGGCTGGGGTTTGGTTGCTGGGCAGCGTTGACCCTCACATCATGGGTTGGGGTGGCAGTGCGGTCTGGGGTGCAGTTGCTCTGGGTTCGGGGCTATGGTGGCTTAACCGAAAGCGCAGGGTCGATCGCCCGCTCTTGCCTTTTACTCCTGTCGATCGTGCCACTGTAGAAAAAGCACTGGCGGGCGTGGAGGCTCAAATCAGCTATCTTTCCACTGAGCTAAATGCAGACCTGCCTGAGACGGCAGCCTTAATCCTGCGGCTGCGTCAGCAAGTTGCAGAGTTAGCGACTGAGATAGAGCGCACAACTATCCGCATGGCTTTGGTGGGTGGGCGATCGGTAGGCAAAACGACGCTGACCCAGCTTTTGAGCGGTGGCGAGTCTCCCACAATTCAATCAGCCGCTACCCATGAAGCTGAGCCAGAATCTTACAAGGCAACTTCCGCGATTAAAGAAGCTGAAAATGCTGATTTGGTCTTGTTTCTGACCACAGGAGACATGACAGACTCAGAATTTCAAACCCTTAAGCAACTGCTGAGGCAAAATCATCGGATTCTGCTGCTGTTTAATAAGCAAGATCAGCATTTGACCGCCGATCGCCCTGTGATTCTTCAGCAAATTCGCGATCGCATGACGGGTTTGTTGGCTACGGAAGATGTGATGGCGATCGCAGCCCAGCCTGTTCCCGTAAAGGTTCGTCAACATCAAGCCGACGGAACATTTACAGAACATTTTGAGCAACCTGCTCCCGACATTGGTGTTTTGCAGCAGCGGCTTCAGCAAGTCTTGGCTAACGAATCGCAACAGCTAATTTTGGCGACCGTTAAGCGACAGGCTCAAGCTTTGAGCGTTAAGGTGCAAACTGAACTGAATCAAGCGCGTCGTCAGCGTGCGCTCCCTATTCTGGAGCAATATCAGTGGATTGCAGCTGGAGCGGCCTTTGCTAACCCGGTTCCTAGCCTTGACCTGTTGGCAACGGCTACAATCAATGCCCAGCTTGTGGTTGATTTGGGAGCTATCTATCAGCAAAAATTCTCTCTCGATCAAGCGAAAACTGTGATGGCTAACTTGGCAAGCCAGATGGTAAAGCTAGGACTCGTGGAGATGGCGACTCAGGCGATTGCACCCCTGCTCAAGAGTCACGCTCTGACCTATGTGGCAGGTGGCACCCTACAAGGCATTAGCGCGGCTTACCTGACCCGAATTGCTGGACTGAGCTTAGTCGAGTATTTTGAGGAGCAGAGTTTTAGCGCTGGTTCAGAAGCACCTTTCCAGATTGATGGCCTAGTTCAAAAACTAAAAGCGGTCTTTGACGCAAATCAGCGATCAGATTTTTTGCAATTGTTAGTCAAGCAAAGTGTGAGCCGATTAAGTCCAGGTTCCACTGTCCCGGCTATAATTAGCCATGCTGCCTAGAAAATAACTCAGGATTGCAAATTGAGGAACTTGTAATAATTTTGGGCAGTGCCGCACTGCCCAAAATTATGGGATTTTTATTTAATTCATGAGCCTAAGGACGCTGTAGAGGAGCTGCCGAAAGACTTGACAGAGTGGTTGCTCGTCGGTGGCAAGCTAGAGTTTTTGGCTCAGGAGCAGCTACTTTAGCCTTTGTAAGGCTATTGGCACGCCACGCTCAATAGCCGAGATCCTTCTTTAGCAATGGCGAGAGCTAATCGGTTAGAGTCGATCTTCTGCAAAAGAGAAGCTTTTTATTTAACATCCTCCTGGGAAATATTAATTATTGATGCAATTCATATCTAATGGATGTCTTTCTTTGGTAGAAATTCACCTAGATTTGAATTTACCGACAGGTTATCAAGGAGAGATCTTAGTGTATACCTCAGCTTTACTTGCAGTTGTCCCTAATACTCCATCATGGAGTCCTACAGTCGGTTTCATCATGATCGCCTGCAACATTTTGGCGATCGCTATTGGCAAATTGACAATTCAAAAACCCAGCGAAGGGCCTGCTTTGCCTTCCTCCAATCTATTTGGTGGTTTAGGTTTGGGCGCTTTACTAGGAACTACAGCCTTTGGACATGTGCTAGGAACTGGCGTGATCTTGGGACTGTCTAACCTAGGTGTTATCTAGAGCAATGGTGCTTAATGCGCTGTCATTTTTCATTTAGGGTTGTTCCATAAGTGAAATCAGAGTTGAAGAATGATTACGCCTTGCTCCATACGGTATAGCAATCTCACAGCCTCAATTGAAAATTCACCACTGGCTTCAGGGATTTCATCCTTGGAGTAAGGCTATGCCAGAAGCTGGCTTTTTGCGCGAAAAGTCAGCTTCTAGCATTCTCTAAAAAAACGCCAAATTATTTTGTGAGCTGTCTTAAAACTTTTAAGAGAGGAAGTTTTAACAAGAGAGCTAAATACCTCCAGAGATAGGCTAACTAGAATATAAATACTGATTTGGGCGTAAACTTCCGCAAGAGCTAGGGAGCATGTTGCCAACTTCTTTGAACTTATGTTAAATTTATTTGCACAAGGTTGATTTTAAGCGAGGTATGAGCAGTCATGGAAAACCAACAAACTAAATTCGGCTTCACTCAGTTTGCTGAAACTTGGAACGGTCGTTTGGCAATGATGGGATTTGTGATCGGTTTAGCCACTGAGTTTTTGACAGGTCAAGGTATTCTGTCTCAGATCGGTTTGATGTAACTCTCAATACTCTAATTTAAGACTTCAATTAGGAAGGGTGTAGCTTGCTGCACCCTTCCTAATTTCTATAGCGTTGTCGTTAAACTATCAGTAAAGATAGTCCAAGCACGTTAAGACAATTCATACTTAAGCAGCCGAGACTCATTAAATAGAACGCCTGTGTAGGGTGGTCGGGGCACTTAGCTTGAGCTTGCTTCCCGCAGGGTAACTCAACGCCTGCATGGGTTAGGCGATCGCTAACCCATCTACAATTAATCCCGTTCCCCTAGTTAATACCTATGAATTAAGTAATACCTATGGATTAAGTAGGGGCGCTACTTCACTTTAATGTCCTAACCTTGTCAATTCCTCACTTTCTGTCAACTGATTTGAGGTAAAAGACACAAGACATTAGGAGACAGTGCTTTCAGCTTCCTCGGTTTGCCATCGACCCCGCTGCAATATTCTTCGGCTGCTTCTATCCAGTTCTCTCGGCCTTAGCGCTAAAGTCGCAATTCCTCCACAGGCCAGGATGTAGATGGGATTAATCATCGCATTGAGAATGCAATCTACCATGTATAGCGTGATGATTACACTCAGTGCTGCTGCTGCAGCAACCTTACGGTTTAGCCAGAGACTAGCTGGATAACGGTTGACGATAATAGCCAAAATCGGTGAAAGCATAGAAGCGAAACAGCTAATTAATCCGACTATGCCATATTGGCCAAGCGCTATAACCCAGAGACTATCTTGGACAGTTGTGGTGCCAAATTCATCCAAGACAACCCTAGAACGACTCCAACCTGCCCAACCAAAAATAAATCTTTCTCTAGCATGGTCAACCAGTATTTCCTCGTTATTCAGCCTAAATTCGTAAGACTGGATGCGTTCTGGAGGGAATATGCCAGATAAATAATCAATAAACTGGTCAGAAGAATAGGTTTCAGTCCCTGCATTTATGTATAGATAAACGACTATACCTGCGACGATCACAAAAATTGGGAATGCTGTACGAAATTGCTTAGCAATAAACAAAGTTCCCACGCCCACGATGAGTAGAGAGTAGGCACCATAGGACTTTAGCAAAGCAAATGTCAAGACTAAAGCAGTAACTAGCCAGGGCATAGGGATATTCCATATCTGCTTGACTGCACCCGACTGCCAAAACCACATCCCAATTAAAGTAGCCGCCATCATAAAGGCTGATACCATTAACCCCGTTTCCATGAATACGTTGGGTCTATATCCTCCATCTCGTATCATCTGAGCGAATGAGTGAGGAAAGTCGCCGTAGACAATCTTATGCAGTTGGGGACTAGCTCGCACCTCAATTAGACACAGGGGCACATATACCAATCCGCCTATAAATATGCCCATAGCCAACTGCCGCAATCCTTCAAGCGTATTGAAGTAAATACGGCCTAAGAAATAAGGCACGCCCCAAACCATCGTTTGATCTAGGAATGCTGCAAAGCCATCGTAAGGCCCCAAGTCATTGGTCATGGATGAAATAAACGGGCAAAAGCACCAAATTGCCATGGGTATATCTAGCCAGCTGAACTTAAAGGTGCGGAAACGACCCACGTCAAATATGAAAGTGGCTAGTAGGATGCCATAGCAGGTTGCCGATATTTTGTCGTAGTCTGGAATGCCGGGAAGCACTAGCTCTGCTTGCGGTAAAAACAACCATGCGGCAAGAAAACTAATAATGACCGCTTTTCTAGCGGGAAAACGAGAAAACAGGTAGAGGACTGCGGGAATCCAAAGAAACATGACTATGGGAACAGTAATAGCCACATACCCTGCTGGATTATTAGGAAGCGTAAATCCCATAGCGACCTCTCTGCAACAGTTAAACTCATCTAAAAACCAAGCATCTATTCCGCTTAGTCATCTCATCCTCATTTCTAAACTATTGATAGAAACTCTGTTTGAGTAAGGGAAGATCGACCTAGTATAAAAACCGCTCTGTACTGCCGTTATGCTATGAATTTTGCAAATCAGCCCCTTCGCATAATTTATCCATAAGAGCTGACTCCGTAGCCCCCTTCTAAAACATAGCCTAGCTTTTAGTCATAGGTAGAATTAATTTTTTAATGGATGCTTTAACGCGAGAGCCGATCGGCTTCTTTTCAAGATTGAGCGTTTCACCGGGTCGAGCACGGAACAGAGTTGAGTGTCCAGATGTGCTTTTCCGAATTTCTGAGGCTGGACGACCGTTACTGTAGTAATAGAGTGCCAAAGACTTCCGAGTTTCACCTTCGGGACAAGTCAGAGGTTCGGGATGTCCGTGGAACGAAAAATCAGTGGTTGTAAAGACCACGCAACGATTAAAGATAGGCAGTATTTTTTTGCTGCACTGCGTTACGTCCTTGTCCCAAAGTTCCAAATGCCCACCATATGCTTCTTCCCAATCTTTATTGAGGTATACCAGTAGATTGAGGCGGCGATCGAGGCGCAGTCGATCATTGCGGTTAAAGTCAACATGCATTTTTAGAAAGCCACCTGGCTCAATCTGGTGCAGCCCACCGCCTTCAAAATGAGGATCAGGGATCAGTCCATCGACTCCTGTTAGGCGCTCTAGAAAAGTGATGAAAGTGGAAGAATTAAGCTGGTACAGCAAAAAACGAGTCATTTCTCCCATCTGGAGTTCAGACTTTGAAGCCAATTTTTTTTCAGCGGCTGCATCGAACTTTTGCCATTCGATTGCCCCTGCCCTTGGAAACTCGCCTAAGATTGAATCTAGAAGGGCTTCTGGCAGAAAGTTGTCAATCACAACATGGGGAAAAGGTTTCGCAACCTTGTAGGCTTCACCATGTTTGTCAACTAAATTGTTTAAGTAATCTGGGTCAAGATAATATACTGAACTTAGCTTCATATTCGCCTCCTAGTCTATTTCTTCAGTTACCTTGAACGTTTAGCCTATCTATCCGCTTGATTAAAAGTATCTTGGCTTACGATTTATCCTGATAGCTAAATAAAGGGTATCAAACTCCTTTCAGATTCCTGGGTCGAAAACAAACGCCTTCATAAAAGCTTCGTTCAAAGAGCAGGAAGATTCTATTTTTGTCAAGGCTGCACATACTCTAAGACGATTGGCTGGCTCAGCCAAACCAGCACAATCGTTATCAATTGACTACACTGAGGCGATCGCAGGCATCGAGCTAACCCGCTTTCGATCGCTCCTACTTGCAAATAGCTCCCTGCTGAGAACGCTCTATGGCAATCTGGAGAGCTGATTCAAAAAGCTTTGTGGCTGCTTCCATCGGGTAGCCTGTTACTTTTGCATAGGCCGTATCAGACATGCCCTTCCACTGGTCTTCTGAAAGCTGATAGATTTTAACAATTGCTTTTGCCATGTCTACCGGATCTTCAGGGTTTACCAGTAAACCTGCTCCATTTGAAAGCAGTTCGGGTGCAGCTCCAGCAGGCGTGCCGATTACGGGAGTTCGACAAGCCATTGCTTCTAAAATAGGGAGACCATATCCTTCAATGCGGCTGCTAAAAAGCCAAGCATCACACCTAGAATAAATTTGCCTAATCACCTCTTGAGAGGGACTGAAAAAGAATTCGGCGCCCACGGGCAACGGTAAATCAGGTTTAGGGCGACTGCTGCCGAATGATAAGAGGCGTAAGTTGGGTATCTGCTGAGCGGCGATCGAGAAGGCTTCAAGGGCAATGTCGCATCCTTTCCAGGGAATGCTAGAGTAGGTCAAACCAACGGTTGGCACCTGCTGCCTGCCGCGCGGAGAAGCATAGAACTGTTTGGTATCGACGCTGTTGGGCACCAGAGAAACATGGTGATCATCGTATAGCGTTCCCATCAGGTCTACGAGCCATTGAGCGATCGTAATTTTGTGTAAGGGCAAGCGATAGCTTGCTTCAACCTGCTCTTTAGGCAGATAGTCAAAATTTTCATGATGCTGGATGAAGTAAGCCTTTGCGCCTTTACTTTGAGATAGGTTAGCCACCCATTCAGCTGTTTCCCACCAAGTTGCAATGACAACATCGGCATCGGGCAGATCATCATCTGTGACAGGCCCAAAGTGATCCGTTAGACGACAGGGAACATCCAGATTGTCAAAGTGAGAGGGACTCTTACTGCCATCTGACAACCACAACTGCCCTTTCATGAGGGCGC
This sequence comes from Oscillatoriophycideae cyanobacterium NC_groundwater_1537_Pr4_S-0.65um_50_18, assembly GCA_016208305.1. GTDB lineage: Bacteria > Cyanobacteriota > Cyanobacteriia > Elainellales > Elainellaceae > Drouetiella. The sequence goes on from JACQYI010000054.1 coordinate 95,938, forward strand.
GAGCGCGCTCACGTAGGGTTATCCCACGGCGAGGTCGAGAAACGACCAGAACATCATGACCCTGTTTATGTAGACATTCGGCATAGGTCGCTACCACGCGATCTCCACCAGTCAGGGCAAAGCCACTTGCCATAACAAACGTAATTTTCATAGCGATCGGGAACACATAATATTCAAAATTCTCCTATCAAACAGCCTAAGTTAAATTGTTGGGTTAACGAGTTTAACTAAACCCTACCTGATATTTTGAGTGTTCTTCGGCAAGGTTTAACAGCCAAAGCAAACAGGTTTCGCCATGCAGATAGGCTGATAGGTTGAGTCATCATAGAACGTAGACCAAACGCCAGGGCTTTTTGCTTACGCCCAGCTTGATGCTCTGCCCAGGCGCTCTGAAGAAGCATTCCCTGTACATGAGAGGCTGTGCTGATGCCTGACTTGTCACCAGGTCTGGGAAGCGGAGGAGGGCAGCCCCGCTGCAAATTATCTTCACCTGTGGTGAGGCGCTGCCGCTGAAACTCAAGAGCAGTTGCATCGTAAAACTCGCGAAGTGTATTGCTTTGAGAGTGAGTGACAGACTTGGGATGTAAACGGTAGCAATACTCTATCTCGCAAAGATATCCGACTCGGCAGGTTTCGCCCAAGCGCAGCTGAAAATCGATGTCCTCAAAGCAGTCAAAATATTCGCGACTGTAGCCAGAAGCTTTGACAGCTTCAGCTCTCATGGCAAAAGTGCCGATGTGAGTTCGAGTCTCGCCACTTCTCAACTCTTCCGTAATTTCTTGAACATCAGCATCAAGCCCCAAGTTTGCTAGCAATGCGCTTTTAACATCGATTGTTGAAAAGCCACCGCAGACTGCACCAAAATCTGGATTCGCCTTCAGCCATCCAACTTGCCGAGTGATGCGCTCAGGGGGGAAGAGATCATCTCCATCACAGCGCATGATGATTTCGCCCTGAGCTGCCGCATAGGCAACGTTCAGTGCATGTGAAATTCCCTTTTTAGGACCTGGAATAATCCGAATTCTCTCGTCTTGAAATGCAAGTGCCTTTTCGACAGTTTTGTCTGTGCAGCCATTATCCACAAGAACAATTTCCAGGGGAATTGTACGTTCCTGCAAAATCGAAGCTAGGGTTTCCGAGATATAGGCTTCAGCATTGCGGACGGTGATTAAAACACTCACGAGTGGCAACATATTTTTCTCGTTTACTTTGCTAATTTTTTGTACAGCTTTCCCACAATAGATGCATCAAATAACAGTTCACTCACACGACGAGCGAACGATGGGTTAAAGACCCAACTCTTACAGAAAAAGTTGATTGAAGGGAGAATCAAGGCCCAGCATAGAACGAGCGAGCAGAAGGGTAGCGATCGCTCCCCCAAATACCAAAGTCACTACGGCATCTTGCCGAATAACCGACAACTGCTCTCTCCAGAGTGCGTAGGCTACAACTACCCAGGGTGGGATATTGCTGACCGCAACGCTAAGGACGGCTCCTAAAGGCCCATATAGAGAGAAGCCGACTGGAATGCCAATAATAAAGCAGCAAGAACTCAAGAAAGCCCCCAATGCAATGTATCGGGGTTTCCCAATTGCAAACAATACCGGATCAATAGTCTGAGTTAACATGATGGGCCAAGTGCCGAGCGCCAAGAAGGGCAACATCCACCTTGCAGCGGCATAACGGCTGTCATAGAGGGTCGCAACGAGGAGATCGCCAAACGAGACGATCACAGACAGAACGATAGCAAGGGCGATAAGAATATATCCACGGCTGCGTTGAATCTTGCTCAGGAACTCAGCTCTGGGTAGCTCAATAAGTTTGGAGTAAGTGGGAAAGATGACTTTGCCGCTGATTGCTAACACTATCTGACGTGGAATATCAGAGAGGGTGAAAGCTACTCCATAAATTCCCAAGAGTTCTAGGGTGAAGAGCTTACCCAAAATGAGTCGATCGGCCTGAGACGCTAAAAACGAAAGCGCGGTCGAGATAAAGATCCACTTCCCAAAAGAGACAATTTCATGAATTGAACTTTTATCCCAAGCGAACCGATTTACCTTGCCGCTGTTGAGCTTATGGCTCCATAACATTTGAAAGAGGCTGGAGGTTAGCCCTCCGACCACTAGCGACCAAATGGTGGGGCTAAACCAAGCCCAAATCAGCATCACCAGAATTGATATAAACTGCCCAGAAAATTCAAAGATCGCCAGTTGCTTAATAGATAGGTGGCGATTGAGCGTGAAGAGTGATGTGGAATTGAACCCGGCAATAATTGTATTGAACCCAACGATGGGCAGCAACCAGAGCAGTTGAGGCTCGTTATATAGGCGAGAAACTGGAACAGCCAGCACGAGACATAGAATCCACAGCCCTGCACCCCGTATGACCTGTAAAGTCCATGCCGTGTTGAGAAAAGAAGGCTCGTCTCCACGCTTGTTTTGAACCACACTCGTGTGGATGCCTAGATCAGAGAATAAGTGTAATCCGGCGATGAACACATACACCAGACTCATCAGCCCAAACAAGTCAGGAAACAGCAACCGAGTTAAGACAAGATTGCTGCCAAACCTGAGAATCTGTCCTGCTCCGTAGCCAGCGATCGTCCAAATAGCTCCACGAATAGCTAGGTTTTTCATGGATGATGCGCCAGTGGATGACATAAGGTTGCTCCGGTATCAAGAAAGCTTGGTTGGCTGTGGACTTTTATCAAAGTGCTTAGAACTATCAGACATCGAGTTCAGGGAACTACAGATTAACTCAGCGTAATCTTTACCATCTCTTGTTATGAAGCACTGATTTTTAGACTGTTTAAGAAGATGTTAGTGATCTGGCATCCGCAATTTTGAGTTTTGGCTCAGAAAAGTTTGCTTGTCATAGCTGGACATGGGAGCGATCGCTCCTACTCTCTGCGGAATATGACATGCGCAATCTGAAAACAGTAACTTAACCAACTTTGCTGACCCTAACAGGTGACTTTACGTTTTGGAAAAATTCCAAGCTCAGGATGGGTGGCTCAGTCAAGCTTAAGAAATCTAGCTGCCACATTCTGCTTTCGCTTCAGGCAACTCGTAAATCAGCTAAAACTAGAATTCCAGCTTGAATTGAGGACAGTTGGGTTTGAACCTGTTCTCCGTCAATCTGAGCTATAGCTTTGCTTAATCCTGTCATGGGCTAGTGCAGGGGCTGGCGTAGGAGACTTTGAGATTTAGTCTCTGTGGCTTAGCTGATAGGGTGACGTGTGGTTATCCTAGCCCAGCTCGAAATGCATAAGAAGCTATTTCTCTAATCTTCATCGGGGTTTTGATAACGCAAAGGCAGTTTCCAAGGAATTGTAAAGTTATAGTCGTAATCATTATTTTGAGGGTATTTCTGTCAGTGCGCAGAGCGCCAACAAAAATACCCTTACCCTAGCCCTTAACTTACCTGCCTGATCGGTAGCCTTAGACAACCCATCTGCAAAAAACTTTTGAAAAAACGTTATTGAATACCCTAATTAAGTTAAATACCTTATTAAAAAGCCCGATCGCTACTCATTGAGCAACGATCGGGCTTTTTAGCGTCATTGTGTTAGCAGGTACAAGGTATTAGCAGGATATAAGCTGACAAGGGTCTAACAAGGCTGAGGCTTTACATCCCCATCATGCCGCCCATGCCGCCCATGCCACCCATGCCACCCATGCCACCCATGCCGCCCATGCCGCCCATGCCACCCATGCCGCCCATATCAGGCGCACCGCCAGGAGCATTCTTCTCAGGCTTTTCAACCACCAGTGCTTCAGTCGTAATCACCATAGAGGCGATCGAGGCAGCATCTTGAAGCGCCGATCGCACCACCTTGGCAGGGTCAATGATTCCGGCCGCAATCAAGTCTTCATAGGCTCCGGTTAAAGCGTTGTAGCCAAAGTTGAACTCTAGAACCTTAACTTTTTCCACCACAACTGAGCCTTCTGCACCCGCATTATCAGCGATTTGGCGCAGAGGTGCTTCTAGAGCACGCGTGACGATATCAACCCCAATTTGCTCTTCAGCATTGAGGCTGGGCTTAATTTCCTGCACTTTTTGCGCTAGATGCAGCAGAGTTGCACCACCGCCTGGCACGATACCTTCAGCAACCGCAGCTTTCGTAGCATTCAGTGCATCTTCAAGGCGAAGCTTGCGGTCTTTAAGTTCAGTTTCGGTGGCTGCCCCAACCTTGATTACGGCAACACCCCCGACCAACCGGGCTAGACGCTCTTGCAGTTTTTCAGTGTCATATTCTGAATCGGTTTCGGCTAGCTCTTTGCGAATTTGAGCAATGCGCTTATCCAAGGCCACCTTGTCTGGCGCTTCAGCGACGATCGTCGTTGTGTCTTTGGTAATCGTGATTTTGCGTGCCTTACCTAGCATTTCTAGAGTGACGGTATCTAGGCTCAAACCAATCTCTTGCGAGATCACCTGACCGCCTGTCAGCACAGCAATGTCTTCCATGAAAGCCTTACGGCGTTCGCCAAAGGAAGGAGCCTTAACGGCTGCTACATTCAACACGCCGCGCAAACGGTTGACCACGAGGGTCGCTAGGGCTTCTCCCTCAATATCATCTGGAATCAGGAGCAGAGGCTGACCTGAGCGGGCAACTTTCTCTAGCACAGGCACGAGATCTTGAATGCTGCTAATTTTTTCACTGGTTAGCAAAATGAGCGGATTTTCCAATTCGGTCGTCATTCGATCGGTATCGGTGACGAAGTATGGAGAGACATAGCCGCGATCGAATTGCATCCCTTCCACTAGCTCCATTTCGGTGTAGAGCGACTTCGACTCTTCTACCGTAATGACGCCATCTTTGCCTACTTTTGCCATTGCTTCAGCCACCATCGCTCCCACTTCAGGGTCGCTACCTGCTGCTACAGCTGCAACCTGAGCGATCGCATTCCCTTCTACAGGCTTGGCAAGTCTGGCTATTTCATCAAGGATGACAATAACGGCTTTTTCGATACCTCGGCGCAGGTTGACTGGATTGGTACCTGCTGCTACGTTCTTCAATCCTTCGCGAATCATGGCTTGCGCCAGCACGGTTGCGGTGGTGGTACCATCGCCTGCCAAATCCTTGGTCTTGGATGCCACTTCTTGAATCAGCCTAGCGCCCGTATTCTCTAGGGGATCTTCTAGCTCAATTTCTTTGGCGATCGTCACTCCATCGTTAACGATCTGAGGTGCTCCATATTTGGCTTCTAGCACAACATTTCGTCCTTTCGGCCCCAGCGTGATCCGCACAGCATCGGCTAGAGCGTTTACGCCCCGCTCCAATGACTGACGCGCTTCTTCGTTAAACACAATAATTTTGGACATATTTTTTTGCTCATATCTCTCCAATGTCTGAATTTAGCACTCTGAGCGATCGAGTGCTAAGAGTTGGCAGGGTGGAAATCCGAACTGGTCAAGGGGGGATGCCCGTTTTTGGCGATATATCCTTTATTTTCAAAGAACTCAAAATCTTACCCCGGCCAGATGTAGCGTAGCCGCTAGATTCTCTAGGCTGAAATCTGCTATTTCAGTTAGATGGCTCGTCAATGGCCAGTTGCAGAATGACTTTTGGAGGCAAGGATGCGTTTACAAGCGGGATGTCAGCTTTCTTTTGAGGCGAATGCGGCAACACCGCTGATTTTTATGCTCCGCCCTCGCAGCGGCTACGGACAATGGGTTGTGAGTGAAGAATATTTGCTTACGCCTAGTGTACCTGTGGTGGAATATACCGACGGCTACGGTAATCTATGCCAGAGATTGGTGGTGCCACCCGGCACATTTCAAGTCCGGATTTCAGCTTGTGTAGAAACTGCTGACAGTATTGATGTTGAACCGAACGCTCCGTACATTTCAGTCGAGCTATTGCCTGAGAGCGTGCTTCAGTTTTTGCTGCCCAGCCGCTACTGCCAGTCTGATCAATTGGGAAACTTGGCGCTAGAAGTGGTAGGCAACGCTACACCTGGCTATGCTCAGGTGGAGGCCATCCGGAGCTGGATTCACCACAAAATTAAGTATGAGTATGGCACCAGTAATGCTTCTACTTCGGCTGTGGACACTGCTGAAACGGGTATTGGTGTTTGTCGCGACTTTGCGCATCTGGGTATTTCACTCTGCCGCAGCCTCAATATTCCCGCTCGGATGGTCGTTGGCTATTTGTACCAACTTGATCCAATGGATCTGCATGCCTGGTTTGAGGCTTACGTGGGCGATCGCTGGTACACCTTTGATGCCACCCAAGATCAGCCACGGGGAAACCGGATCACCATTGCCTATGGTCGCGATGCTGCTGATGTTGCTCTCTCAACCCAGTTTGGAGTTATGCAGCTTTTAGACATGCAGGTTTGGGTTGATCAAGTTCCGATCGAAGAGTAATTTTCTGAATCATTAGCCTTCTGGGGTGAATTGTGGCGCGATTCTGTTGCTCAATAATTCACTTCAAAAGTGTCATGCTAAGCCTTCACAGAATCTTGACCTCAGGCATTGGATGAAAAAATGGATCTGCATCCGGGATTAGGCGTATCGCCGCTGAAGCCTAGAAGGAGTGGTGCAGATTTCAGCGTCGCGTCTATCAGTTTGTGCTCATGGGTTTGCCCATGTCGTTGCCAAGAGGTTTCCAGTAAGTTGCATAGTCAGGGATCGTTATTTCTGTAAAATCCTTGCTCCGCAAGACTTTTGTAAAAATAATGCAGAATTAAGATCGCTAAAAATTGCTGTAAAAAGCGTTTTAAAAGTTTTGCTCTAAAACCTTTGTAATAGATGATGCTAATGCAAGGTCATGTGTTAAAAATACTCTGTGTTAGAAAGGCTGAAGCGTTAACTCCTGCATAAACAATGGGGTAAATCTGCTGCGATCGCCGTACAGGTCTCAACCCTGTCAGCGAAAAACCTCTGCTAAACCCTAGCTTTAGAGCAACAGTTCATGTAGACTCTGCCTGACTACACATTTTGTCCTGCACTTACGGATTACCGATGCCCCCACAGCTTTACCACCTAGCTGCTTTCATCATATCCACCGCTGTTGTGCTGCTGACCACGCCTCTTGTCAAAAAGATTGGTCTCAAGAGTGGCTACTTCGATCCACCCGGTGGACGGAAGGTGCATCAGCGCCCTATGGTTCGTTTGGGCGGAGTTTCTATCTTTTTGGGAACGCTGATTGCCTTACTGCTGATCTGGTGGTTAGGCGGATTTTCAGGTTTGACACCTGAGCAAGAAAATGGAGTTTGGGGGGTGACGCTGGGAGGACTGGGATTTTTCTTAATTGGCCTAGCCGATGATTTATTTACCCTCTCTCCCTTTCTGAGGCTGCTGCTACAGGTCATTGTTGCCTGTGGTTCTTGGTCTGTAGGCGTACAGATCGAGTTTTTAACCGTCCCTTTCTTAGGCTTAACTGAGTTGCCCATTTGGATCAACCTTCCCATCACGGTTGTCTGGTTAGTGGGTATGGCCAATGCGATTAACTGGATTGATGGACTGGATGGTTTAGCAGCAGGCGTATCGGGGATTGCCGCCGTAGTGATGCTGATCGTCTGTCTCTTTATGGATCAGCCTGCTGCATTGATTGCAGCGGCGTTAGCAGGCGGCGCATTAGGGTTTCTTCGCTATAACTTTAATCCAGCCCAGATTTTCATGGGAGATGGGGGAGCCTATTTTATGGGCTTTACCCTAGCAGGCGTGGGAGTCATTGGTCTAGTTAAAGGCTTGACCACAGTGGCGGTTTTGCTGCCCTACCTCATCTTGGCAGTGCCCATTTTGGATATGTCGGCAGTCATTATTGAGCGGTTGCGCCACGGCAATTCTCCTTTCAAAGCAGACAAGCGTCACTTGCATCATCGCTTGCTCAATGCTGGCGTATCTCACCGATTTACAGTGCTGTTTATCTATGCGTTGACACTGTGGGTGGGTAGTTTAGCGCTGGCGTTTTCCGGCGTGCCCAGCGGTTTTGTCTATGCGATCGCCGCCACGGTTTTACTGAGCTACACAGGCTGGCGGGTCAGAAAACATGCAAGACAGTAAGGAAAGCGCATGAGTGAAGCCAGCCAGAGCGCCGAAATTATTTCAGTAGGCACAGAGTTGCTGCTGGGCGAGATTTTAAATAGCAATGCCCAGTTTTTGGCGCAAGAATTAGCTCAGCTAGGTATTGCCCACTACTACCAAACGGTTGTGGGAGACAATGTGCTTCGTCTACAGAAGGCGATCGCCATTGCCTGTGAACGATCGCGCCTGCTGATTTTTACGGGAGGCTTAGGCCCCACACCCGATGACCTGACTACTGAAACCCTGGCAGATTTTTTTGGTGTGCCTTTGGTAGAGCGTCCGGAAGTCTTGCAGGATATTGCAGCCAAACTAACCCGTCGGGGGCGATCGATGGCGGCCAGCAACCGTAAGCAGGCATTACTTCCTGAAGGTGCGGCCATTTTGCCCAACCCAACTGGAACTGCGCCCGGAATCATTTGGCAACCTCGGACTGGGTTAACTCTTTTAACTTTCCCTGGCGTGCCTAGCGAGATGAAGGCCATGTGGCAACAAACGGCTGTTCCTTATCTGCGTAGCCAAGGTTGGAGCCAGGGAGCTATTTACAGCCGCACCCTGCGGTTTTGGGGCATTGGTGAATCGACGCTCGCCGAGAAGGCGGCCGCTCAGATTCGGCTAGAGGACCCTACCGTTGCGCCCTATGCTGGACATGGAGAAGTGCGACTGCGGATTTCGACCCAGGCCGCTACCGAAGCAGAAGCTTTACAGAAGATTGCTCCTGTGGAGCAGCAGTTGCGAGAATTGGGTGGCCTGGACTGTTTTGGCAGTGACGAAGATACCCTAGCTTCTGTAGTGGGCGATCGACTCAAAACATCTCAGCAGACTGTTTCTGTGGCAGAATCCTGTACGGGTGGAGGCTTGGGCAGTCTGTTGACCGCTATTCCAGGCAGCTCAGCCTACTTTTGGGGCGGCATCATTTCCTACGATAATCGGGTGAAGGTGAACCTGTTAGGGGTAGATGCGGATGTCTTAGCACAACAGGGGGCGGTGAGTGCTGAGGTGGCTTGTCAGATGGCGGCAGGAGTCCGCGATCGCCTTGGCACCACTTGGGGGCTAAGCATTACGGGCATTGCTGGGCCAGATGGCGGCACAGATGCAAAACCCGTAGGGCTGGTCTACATTGGCTTAGCCAGTCCTGACTCTGTAGAGAGTTTTCAATACCAGTTTGGGACGTTTCGCGGGCGAGAACTGGTGCGATCGCTGAGTGCCCATACGGCTCTAGATTTGCTACGCCGGAAGTTAATCAATATTTGAGATAAGGCGGTTCTACTGCCAGCCGTCGGCTGTGGTACTGACCACCGTTTTGAGGTCGGGTGTAATTTCTAGCGTGTAATCAAAAGGTGAGCCGTCAGATGTCACTTGCGTCATGGCCTGACCATCGGGGCGACGGGGCGCATAGTAGGACTGAGCCTTGACAACCAGATTTCCGGCAGTGTTGACCGTTAGAGTGTCGATCGCCAGACTGTTGGTTTTGCCGCTGCTTAGAATTGACGATAGATAAACGGCCTCTGTCATTTCTCCTGTAGCAGGGTTTAGCTTGGCCAACACTGCTGCCTTTGCCCCACCGCCAGAACCGTAGCTTCTCAGCCAAGATTGGGTTGCGCCACTGCTGACGCGCCGGAAATCTTGATCGGGCGTGCCCTGAGTACCATCGACGCTAAACACACCATAGAGACTGCTGCCACTCCAAAACAGGCCATAGCCACGACCATCTGTTCCGGTGATTTCATAGCCTGTTTGAGTCCAGCGATGGCTGGGATTGCTGCTGTCAAAGCTGACGGCAATCGGGTTTTGATTGAGGCTAGTGACTTGCTGCGTGCCGATATAGATAGTTTGAGTTCCTAGCTTGATGCGGGCGGCTCCAGTAGCGGCGATCGCGGCTTCACTATCGCCAGGCGAAAACTTGGCAGTATTAGAACTCACGGAAGCGATCGCTGGAATCATATGGGGTGTTGTATTGCCGCCCGGTGTTGTATTGCCCGTAGGAGCAATCGTCCCAAAATCGGTAGCATCAATTTGGCGGCTCTTAATGCCTTTGAGCATAACCAAATACTCACCCGTGGCTTTGTTTTGAATTAATACATCCCCTGCTTGACGGCCTTTGCCCTGACGAATTCGCAGATCTGAAAACTGGATGCCCGTGAGCTTTAGGGTGTCTTGTCCGTTGGTGAAGTCATTAATCAGGCTGGTTTGGGCGATCGTTTTTGACCCAAATTTGCGGCTTAGGGTAAAAACATCGTTGCCGCCCTCGCCCCACAGCAGGTTCTTGCCACTGCCGCCCGTCAGCCAATCATTCCCATTGCCGCCTCGTAGGGTGTCGTTGCCGCGATCGCCATAGAGCCGATCAGTTCCTGCCCGTCCAAACAGCCTGTCGTTGCCATCCCTTCCCCGCAGCAAGTCATTGTCGTCAGTACCGCGCAGCACATCATGTTTGCCACCCCCCAATCGATCGGCAGCTTGCTCCAGGCTACTTTGCGTCTGGCTCAATTCTCTTGATATTTGAGAAGCCAGCGGTTGAGAAGAAAGAATAGATGATGTAGAAGAACTCAAAGGGTTGGCAGGAGATAGCGCACAGGCATGACAAATTGTTGGTTCTAATAAAACCATGACTCGCAATTCCTTAGTAATTTAGGCCAAACAAAAGCTGGCGACCAAACCCGTATCAGCCTTGGCCGATATCGGCTCTGGGCAGGTCATCTGCGATTGTTGAGGTAAGAGCTGGTGACTTTAAATCTTCTGCTACCGCAGACCAGAGGACGAAAGATGCTGCTGCAAAAATCCTCAAAACGGCTCTGGTTTCTGCACCCAATTTCTTCAGCGCGTTTCGCTTAAGCAAAACTAGGCTATTTGCTAACTCCACAAGAATCGCAAAAATAGCCTGGATCGCTTTAAGGACTGCCCCCTTGCTACGTGCTTCCGTTGTAGCGAACTCGTTTAACCCGGTCATCCGAAATTGTTCGGAGATTCCCAGTGTCCGGAGATTTCCAGGCTCAGCTATGCTGTTCAAGACATCTCGCCGCTATCCCATTGTCTTGCCACCCACCGGAATCAGAAAGCAGCCATGAATTCGCCAGGTTGTATCTGGCTGCTGCTGCATGAGATATACCGCTCTTACTAACTCTCCCTCGCTGCTCATCAACATCACCTTTTGAGCAGGCAAGCCCTGCACCATCGTCATGTCTTCAAACACCACCGATCGCGGTCGATAAACGGGCGGATAGGCCGTTTTTACCATTGCCAGGAAATTTTCTGGCGGGCTGAACTGATCTTGGATGGTAGGGCTAGCCAGCGCAAACGCCCCATTCGCATCATCGCGCTGGAAGGCTTGAAGCTGAGACTCAATCAGGAAACGGATGGTGTTGCGATCGCTAGGAGTCACGGGTGAGGGTAGATGGGTGGGTGTGAGGGTGAGGGTGAGAGGGTGGGTGGGGATGGGGCTAAATATCGAATAAATTTTGGTTTTCCCAGGGGAGCTGGGGAGGCAGATCGGGCTTTTTCAGCGTTGTGGGCGGGCGTTCGCTGCTCCAACCCCACCAGGCAGTGCCGCAGGCACATTTGTAAAATTCTTGCCATCTGCGGCGACGATCTTCAGAGATAACGGGCGATCGACGGTTGATCCAAACTTGTTCTGCACCTGAAGATAGGGTGCGGCAGCTGGGACAACAAAACTCGCGGGCATGAACGGCAGGCTGAGTCCAATCGGGCGGTTGAGGCGCAAAGGCATCCATGAAGCGCATTGGGTGAGGGGCATTACCCACTATCCTACATTGATACTTCAGAAAACTTAGTCGTTTCGTAGAACCGGGTCGTTCCGAAGTCGAGTTTTTTAGGTATTCTCTGTAAGTACGATTTTTCGGGGATGTCGCTCTTTAGAAGCCCGTTAAAAACTGCCCGTTGGGTAAGGATCTGTTTTTATGAGTCTCCTCAATATTATTTCTTTTATTGGAATTTTTGGGCTATGCGCGATCGCCTGGCTGTTTTCAGAAAACCATAATCCTAAGTATTTTCCCTGGCGGGTTGTGATCGTCGGGATTCTGCTTCAGCTTTTGCTGGGTTTTTTGGTGTTCATGATGCCTGCTACGCGAGAGCTGCTGCAAGGGTTGAATAGCTTGCTCAACGTTCTCTTTGATGCGGCCGATGCAGGAGCAAGGTTTATATTTGGCAGCAATTTAGTGCCGTTACCTGGACAGGAACCGCTGGTGCTGTCTCCGCTGGCGGGAGCCTGTGCGCCCGGTTCGACGCAGGTGATCTCAGGGCTGTGTGGCATTCGGTTGGGCTATATCTTTGCCTTTCGGGCTTTGCCTGCGCTCATTTTCTTCTCAGGGTTAATGGCGTTGCTTTCAAGCCTAGGCATTATCCAGGTCATCACCCGCCTCTTCGCCAAGATTTTTTATCCTCTGATACGGCTGAGTGGTGCAGAATCTCTAAGCGGAGCCGCCAATGTTTTTGTCGGGGTTGAGGCGGTGATTGTCGTGCGGCAGTATCTCGCCAAAATGACCCGCAGCGAGCTATGCGCTGTTTTGGCTTGCTGCTTTGGCACGGCAGCTTCTTCCACGCTAGCGATATATGGAGGCTTTCTGCGCCCTGTATTTCCTAATATTTTGGGGCACTTGGTTTCAGCCTCCATCCTGGCGATTCCGGCCTGCTTTTTACTATCAAAAATTTTGGTGCCTGAGACTAGCGCGCCGTTAACGGCAGATGGCCTGCCTGACCAACCCCTACATGCGGATGAAAATGGAGGTAGGGGTTCCAGGACATCGCTCGAGCGAGTTGGCCCTATGGAGGCGGCGATCGAAGGCGTTATCGATGGGGTGAGAATGGCAGTGGCGATCGCTGGCATTCTGATTTTGATTCTAGGCTTGGTGTATTTAATTAACCAATTCTTTGGCGGATTGACCCGCTTGCCCAGCCCTATAGGCGGTTGGTTTAAGGTGCTAACGCTGCAAAATCTTTTGGGCGCGCTATTTTTGCCCTTAACGGTTTTGACAGGTGTTTCTCTGGAATGGCAAGAGTTATGGAATTGTTCGGTGCTGATTGGTCGCAGGTTATTTGAAACATCGATTCCTCCTTATCAATCTTTGGGAGTGGCAGCTGTGACAGGTGCCTTGAGCAGTCGCGCTGTGGTCATTGTCAGCTATGCCCTTTCAGGGTTTGCCCACCTCGCGGCTCTGGGGATTTTTGTAGGAGGACTAGTTGCCTTGATTCCTTCCCGCCGCAAAGAAGTTGGCGAATTGGGCTGGAAGGCTCTGCTAGCGGGGACATTGGCGACTTATATGATCGCCTGCGTCGCCGGGACATTCGATACAAACAATCCTAGTATTTTGGGTAGCCCTGCCGCTCAGCCCTCCGTGAGTGCGCCCAGTCCAACCTCTACCAATCCCGTAACGGCTCCAGAGGGTGCTCCGATCGCGCCTTCTGTTCCCTAGGCGATGAAAGGAAGAGATTTTTGTGAGCGCGTCGCGCTCACAAAAATTTCTAAAGTCAGCCAATTAATTTAGTCAAGGCTGACAAAATCGGCTCTGGTGAGATTGTTCGCATTGAAATTGCGTAACATCATCAGCAGATCGTTGCCCAGGCTGATTGCGGTATTGCGTCCCGACTGTTCGATCGTCAACCTACCAAAAGTCAGTCGTCCGGAAAGCGCCAGCCTATCTTGGCGATCGGCAAAGTCTGTGACGAAGTTAGCGCCTCTACCCGTTTCTAGCACCGCTATATCTCTGCCTCTGCCTAAGCTGAAGACATCTGAGCCAGCGCCGCCCAAGAGAGTGTCGTTGCCGTTACCTCCCAGCATTCTGTCAGTACCGCTGCCGCCTCTCAGCAGATCATTTCCGGCATCGCCTTGCAAGATGTCGTTGCCGAGGTTGCCGTCCATCTCATCGTTGCCGCTCAAGCCAAACAGTCGGTCATTGCCGCTTAAGCCCACCAGCACGTCATCGCCAACATTGCCCCGTAAGCGGTCATTGCGGTTTGTGCCGTTGACTTGACGGCCGCCGCTGAGAATGGCGTCGCTGCGCAGGCTGATGTTTTGAATTCTTGTGTCTTGAGCCGCAGCCGTATCCTCTTCGCTGTAAGTGCCGACCTGACTGAGGTACTCTGCTAAGGCATCCTGTTCGGTACCTGCCGTAGCAAAGGTGAAGCCTCCCGCAGCGATCGCCACAGCCGGATCAATTCTGCCATTGCCGTTCAAATCCGTTGTGGTTTCGCCTGTCAGATCAACCCGATTCGCCAGCGTTGGGTTTTCGTTAATGAACCGGAAGAAAGGATAGCCATCTCCGCCTGCGGTGGTGGTAGTGCCTGCCAAAAAGTTGAGCGTCACCATGCGAAAGCTGCGGCTGGGGTTGCCCACAACAGCGCCATTCTCTACAAGCACATCTACGATTTTGTCGTTGTCGTTGACAACCACCAGCGATCGAATTCTTTGCCCCGTTGTGGTGACGCTGCCATCCGCCGCCAAAACCTGAGCGGGTTGGGTCGCATCGAAACTGAACTTGAGGCCAGAAACCTGGGGAAAAGCGCCAGGCGTGGCACCCGCTCTCACGCCCGATACCCCGTTTTCTAGCAGCTCTTTGAGTTGAGCTGCCGTCACGGTAATTAGCGACAGGGCATTGTTAAAGCGCAGAGAGTTTTCGATGTCGAGTTGGGAGACGCTCCCCGTCGTTTTGTTAGGGGCTAGGGGATTGGGTTGGGGTGGAAGCCGATCCACAGCGCTGTTGTCTGTTGCGCCAGAAGCCGCAGAAACAACGCCTATGTTGTCTCGAATGCCCCCGCCGTTTTTCAGAGAGATGACAACTGTGGGGTCAATTTGCTTCCCATAGGCCAAATTGGCATCAGCGGTGAGGTTGCCCAGATTGGTTTCCTCAGTACGCACAGAACCGCGATCGCCATTCAAAAAGAAGGTGGTTTTACCCGTGATCAAATTATCTTTTTGCGAGATTACGTCCCGTAGACCATCGGTGATGGCCACAACATTAGGGTTAGCCCGCTCTCTAGGGTTAACATCGCTGCCATAGACGCGATCGACCCCTGCTTCGTCAGTGGCAAAAGCGCCATTTAGCGTTGAATTGAGGCTATTGGTGTCGATAATGCCGTTGTCATCAAAGGGCAGCACTAATCGACCCACATACTTGTAGTTGCCATCCGTATTGACGACCAAGATAGGCTGTCCTGTGGCCGAAGTTTTGACGATGGGGTAGTCTCCATCGCGGGTGTCCCCCGAACGGAGGGTGTCGTTGGCATCCGATAGCAGCGTATTGGAACCTCCAGCAATGATGACATCGACATCGCGAAGACGGCGGGCTAACTCATCCCGCTCGATCGCGATTTGCTGCATGTGCGCCACCAAGACAATCTTGTTGATTCCAGTAGCGGCTAGCGCATCTACCGACTTTTGGATCTCAGCGGCTAGTGCATCATAGTCGGTAGGGTTGGCAGGCAAAACGCCGATTTGTCCCGAAGCGGTAATTTGCCGCAGGGTCGGCGTAGTCGCTCCAACCACGCCGATCTTCTGATCATCGGCAGTTCCCGTTACTCCATCGTTACCTGCAACCGTAATCACCGTACTCTCTGCCAGCTTGCCTCTAATAGAACTCGCCTCAGCCGTAGCCTGATTGGTTGCCAAATCGGTCGATCGCAAATTTCCTAGCGCCACCTCAGGCGCATAGTCAAGGTTGCTGCTGATGTAGGGGAAACTGGAGCCGGGGCTACCGCCTCCCGATCGCAGCGCAGCGCCAAACTGTGAAACGCCCAAGTCAAGATCATGGTTGCCGACTGCCGAGGCTTGAATGCCAAACTCATTGAGGATAGCTACATCACCCCGACCGATGAGTGGACTGCTGGAGGTGCCTAGCCCGCCGATCCCGTTGAGGGCTGGATCGCTGGAACCGTAGAGAAATGGCCCTGGGATCGAGTTGTCTCCGGAAGAGAGCGTGATCGTATTGGCTAGAACCGTCGAAGAAACCCCATACTGCCCAGTAGAGCTGGTTTTGAAATAGTTGAGGACGGCAGAAAAGCCAACGGCATCTTCTAAAGCTGCAATGCCGCCTTCAAAGTCGGAGGCATGGAGAATCTGGAGCGTTGTAGGCATAAGTTTTTAAGGGAACCTGTAAGTTCAGAGGTTAAGTTCAGAAGTATTGCTGCACGATCCCCAAAATTTCATACTGAAATTAAGCCTGGCTCATCTCAGCGTTAAGCTTGATTAACATCCGATTAAAAGCCTCTGTAAACCCCTGTATTTTTGGGTACGAGCCTAGCTGAACTTGGGCTAAAAGCAGGTTTATGGCATTGCGTATCGGAATCTGGCTCACAATCCGTAACTCAATCCATGACTCAATGGGGGGCAAGACGGTGGTTTCGATAGAATAAAGGGAACTGCTCTCGATGAGCTTTGTGAGCAATCGCCAGCAAATTTGCTCTCACCCCCACTGTTTGCCAATCTCCTCTGCAAAACCCTTGATTCAAGCCGAAACTCTACAATTACTGGAATGGTCGCGTCTGTGTCGTCATTTGGCAACGTTTGCTGCCACAAAGCTGGGAGTCTTAGCGACCCAGAATTTAAGGATCCCCGATCGCATAGAGGACAGCCTAGAGCTGCTAGCGCAAACGCAGGAAGTCTATCGGCTCGACCATGATGTGCCCAATGGCCTGTCGTTTGAAGGGATTCACGACATCGGTGACTCTTTAGAAAGAGCCGGACTGCAAGGCATCTTGTCGGGAAGTGAACTGCTAGAGATTGCCACTACCCTCGCCGGAACCCGACAGCTGCGCCGCGTGATTGATGGCCAAGAAGATCTGCCTGTGTTGACTGCGCTTGTGGCCGATCTGCGCACCTATCCTGAACTAGAGCAAGAAATTCATCGCTGCATTGACGATCGCGGTCAGGTCGAAAATCGTGCCAGCCCCAAACTGGAGGGCATTCGCAATAGCCTGCGCCAGGTGCGCGATCGCATTCAGCAAATGCTGCAAAACCTGTTGCAGCGCCAGTCTAATGCCGTTCAGGAGTCATTGATTACCCAACGGGGCGATCGATTTGTGATTCCGGTCAAGGCCACCCACAAAGAGGCCATTCCAGGGGTAGTGCATGACACCTCGACCAGTGGCGCTACGCTCTATGTCGAACCGCATTCGATCGTCAGCCACGGCAATCAGCTGCGTCAGCTCTTGCGCCAAGAACAGGTAGAAGAAGAGGCTGTGCGGCGCAAGCTCACCGAACAGGTGGCTGCCGTTCAGCCTGATTTGGAAAAGCTGCTGGCGATCGCGACCGTGCTAGACCTGGCAACGGCACGCGCCCGCTACTCCTTTTGGCTAGGGGCAAATCCGCCTCGCTTTGTCAATTTTGAGCCGCTGCGCCAAGGCAACTCGGATCAGCGTGAAGCAGAGGCCACACAGCCAGAATCGATTACGCTGCGCCAACTGCGCCACCCGCTCTTGGTTTGGCAGCAGCAGCATGAGCAAGGTACGCCTGTTGTGCCGATCGACTTGGTGATTCAGCCTCACATTCGGGTGGTCGCTATTACGGGGCCAAACACCGGAGGTAAGACCGTTACGCTCAAAACTCTGGCGCTGGCGGTGCTCATGGCGAAGGTGGGGCTATTTGTTCCGGCACGCGAACCTGTAGAAATTCCTTGGTTTGAGCAGATTTTGGCCGATATTGGCGACGAACAGTCGTTACAGCAAAGCCTCTCGACATTTTCAGGCCATATTCGCCGCATTAGCCGCATTTTGAGCGCGATCGCACCCGCAAAGGCAGATTTGCCAGCAACCCTAACGGCTACGCTACCCGAACTTACGGCATTCTCCGAGAATTCTGATGATTCTGAGGCTGATGATTCTGAGGCCGATAATTCAGCCGATAACTCTGAGAGAGTTCTGGCGACCGCTCCCAGCCTCGCCAATGCCCTAGTCCTGC
Source organism: Oscillatoriophycideae cyanobacterium NC_groundwater_1537_Pr4_S-0.65um_50_18 (assembly GCA_016208305.1). GTDB lineage: Bacteria > Cyanobacteriota > Cyanobacteriia > Elainellales > Elainellaceae > Drouetiella. The sequence goes on from JACQYI010000054.1 coordinate 113,873, forward strand.
TTGACGAAGTGGGGGCGGGCACCGATCCTTCGGAGGGAAGTGCCCTCGCGATCGCCCTCCTGCAATATCTGGCCGATCATGCCTTGCTGACGATCGCCACAACTCACTTTGGCGAGCTAAAAGCGCTGAAATACCAGGACGATCGGTTTGAAAATGCCTCGGTTGAGTTTAATGATGTCACCCTATCGCCTACCTATCGGCTGCTGTGGGGCATTCCTGGCCGATCGAATGCGTTGGCGATCGCGCGGCGGCTGGGGTTGGATGAAGGCGTGGTAGAACAGGCACAAAGCTACGTGGGCGGTGGCTCTTCTCAAGAAGTGAATCAGGTGATTGCGGGTCTGGAGGCACAGCGGCGCAGACAAGAAGAAAAAGCGCAAATGGCTGAAGATCTGGTGAAACAGTCTGAACGGCTTTACCGGGAGGTATCCCGTAAGGCAGATATGTTGCGCGATCGCGAGCGGGAGTTGCAGCAGCAGCAAGAACAGGTGATTCAGCGGGCGATCGCAGAGGCGAAATCTGAAATTGCTCAGGTCATTCGGCGGCTGCAAAAGGGATCAACGGCGCAAGAGGCACAGCAGGCTACCGAAGCGCTGAACCAGATTGCCGAGCGCTTGCCTTCTCGTCAGCAATTGCCCAAGCCCAAGCCGGGTTTTAGACCCAAGGTGGGCGATCGCGTCCGGATTCCTCGGCTGGGGCAAACGGCAGAGGTGCTGACCCATCCGGGAGCCGATGGGGAACTGACCGTGCGCTTTGGGTTAATGAAAATGACCGTGGCGCTGACGGATGTGGAGTCTCTACAGGGCGAAAAAGCTGAAGTGCCGCCCAAGCCCAAACCTGTAGAAGCGCCACCGAAACCTGTAGAACCCCCGCCGATGATTCGCACCTCGCGCAACACGATCGATCTGCGGGGTAGCCGCATTGCCGATGCCGAAGTCGTGCTAGAGCAAGCCATTGCCAAAGCTGAGCCAGGCGGACTCTGGGTGATTCATGGACATGGCACAGGCAAGCTGCGACAGGGGGTGCAGGAGTTTCTCAAGCGGCATCCTCAGGTGGCAAAGTATGAGCTGGCCGAACAAAACGATGGTGGCAGCGGGGTCACGATCGCTTACATTCAGTAGTAGATCGATGTATGTCTCTCCTCTACTTTGCTTAGGTTTCTGGTTCAGGCTTGGCGATCGCCAGCGTTCTTAAGAATTTTTTGTGGGCGCGCGCGCGTCCATAAAAAATTCTCTGCCCTAGCTTGGGCGACGGTGATACTGTGTCTAGGGATTAGCCTATTTTGTCCCCAGCCCTCTTGGGCAGCCATGTTGCCAGAGCGATCGCCCCTGACGCTAGAGCTACTGCAAAGTCGGCTGAAAACCCCCACCCAAAGCGACGGTATCCGCACCATTGACCTGAGTCGGATGGTGATTGATCTGCGCTCTGAAGCGTTTCGGGAGCAGTTTTATCGCTTAATCCAGGGACAAATCCAGCGATCGAATCTGCCGCTAGGACTGGATTTGAGCTATTCCCTGGTGCAGGGAGAATTTAAAGTGAGTTCGTTGGGTCTACGAACGCCGCTCTATGGGAAGACTCTGCCCATTTTTAGCGAAGCCGAACAGGCGCAACTCGCCCGCGATCGTCTGCGTCTGTCTCAGCTCAGTCAGCTTTCGCGATCGCTGCTGGTGCAAGATCAACCTGCGGCATTGCAAATCACTGTCTTGCGTGCCCCCGTGACGTTGATTCAGACTCGCTTTGAGGGCTTTGTGAACTTCACAAACACCTTTTTTCTTGGACGAGTAGAGGCTCAAGGCGCAATCTTTAGCCAGGGTAGCGACTGGACGGAAGCTCGGTTTAGCAAGCTCACTAGCTTCAGCAGCGCTATTTTCCAGCAAGACACAAAGTTTCGCAGCGCCATATTTTTCGATCGCGCCAAGTTCAACCAGGCGCAGTTTCAGGGTAACGCTAATTTCCAGAGCAGCGAATTTTATGCCAACGCCAGCTTTCATCAGGCGATCTTTCAGCAGGGGGTGAATCTGACGCGCATCCAGTGGCGCGACAAAGCAGATTTTGCCCAAACGCGCTGGCAGATGTCGGCGCTCTTCGATCGCAGCAAATTTGCCCAATCGCTGTTTCTCACAGAAGCCGTTTTTGAGAAACAGGTTAGCTTTCGCCAAGTGCAGTTTAGTCAGCCTGTGAACTTGCGGGGAGCCAGCATTCTTTCCCTAGCTGATTTTTCCGATGCCGGATTTGCAGCGATCGCCTATCTCAATCTTTCGGATCTGCAATTTGACCCTAAGCAAGCCACGATTTTGGGCAATCCAGGCCAAATTGGTCGCGTCATCTCTGTGCCCTCGCTGCAAGGCAATGAGGCGATGCTGCGTAAGCTGGTGCAAAACTTCCGGCAGCTTCAGCAAATTTCTGATGCCAACCGCATTGAGTACACGACCGAGAAACTGCGGCTCCAGCGGCTTCAACAGAGAATTCTGGGTACCGATCTCAACACGGCGACCCGCTCCCAGCTCCAGCAAATTGGGTTTTCTACGGCGCAGGTCGAGGCGATCGTTCAATCGCGGATGCGGCAGGTTTTTCGCAACACCAACGATATTCTGCGCGTTGAGGGCGTTGATCTCGGCACCTATGTCAAAGTGCGCGATCGTATTGTCACCCGCGAACCTCTAGCCGGGGGATGGCTACTAGATGCCTTTCGTTGGCTAGGACTCAGCCTGCTGCTGCTGCTCACCCACTACGGCACAAACTTTTGGCTGGTGTTTGGCGTGGGTCTGGTGGCGATCGCCCATTTCGGCATTCTGTTTTGGGGGGTCGATCGCTTTCGGCGGCTTCACCCGAAGCCCGTGGTGCCAACAGCGCTAGAAACCGTCTGGGCTTGGGGCGGGTTCAGTCTCATCACGCTGATGGGGATCATCGCTATTTTTCGCAGTGGTGAACATCCTGGCTTTACGCTGGCCTGTCTGGAACTGGTCATCATCCCGATTCCAGCTGTCTTGACGGGGTTTATCTACGGGCGCGGGCGCTTTCATGACCTAATGACAGTCAGCTATTTTGTCGAAGATGCTAGCTTGCGCCAACTCCGCTTCATGATTGGCAGACTGCCCAACATTCCGGCCTATCCTCAGTTTCGTGAGCGCTATTCCTCGATTGTCTGGGATCGGCGCTGGAGCTGGCTCAACTATTTTGATCTCAGCCTCAACAACCTGTTTCGGCTTGGCTTCAACGATATTCGTCTGCGCGATCGCCATATTCCGGGGTTAATTACAGCGCTGGTTTGGTATCAATGGACGATCGGCCTGCTGTATTTTGCGCTGTTGCTCTGGACGCTATCTCGCACCATTCCAGGACTGAACTTACTCATTTATTTCAAGTAAGAATCATCGTCACGGGACGGCCTGCTTGTTTCTTGCCAGTTTTGCCCATACTGAGGGCAGAACTGTGCTAGCTCAATTTATGGTTTTTCCATCGAATTCTTCTGCTGATTTGCCCGCTGAGACGATCGCTCCCCAAACCCGTTCAACGCTCGCCAAACCCGACCTGTTTCTATTTCTAGAAATCTTTGAGCGGGAAGGAGGCATTCAGTCCTATGTGCAAGAGCTGCTGTCTGGCTACTTAGCAGGCGATGAGACAACCGATCGCCCCACTGCGGATGTTTTTCTGTTGCGCGATCGCCCTAGCGCCAACCCTTTTCAATCCGAACGGCTGCGATTTCGCTATTTCAAAACCCAGTCCGTACTGCTCAGTCGGCTGAAATTGGCTAGGGCGCTCTTGTTCTACCTTGTGCGCCATCGGCCTCAGCGTGTTTTTTGTGGTCATGTGCTGCTCGCGCCTCTCGTCTGGCTCGTTTGCCAGCCGTTAGGCATTGACTACATTGTCATGACCCACGGCAAAGAAGTTTGGGGATCGCTGCCTCGAATGTCACAAATTGCCTTGCAGCAAGCCCATCAGATCTGGACGGTCAGCCGCTACAGCCGCGATCGCGCAGTGGCAGCTCATCAGCTTGATCCGGCCAAGATTCAGCTTTTGCCCTGCCCTGTAGATGGCGATCGCTTTAGGCCAGGAGCCAAATCTCCAGACCTGATTGAGAAATATCAATTAGGCAACTGCCGCGTGATTTTGACCGTGGCGCGGCTCTGGTCGGGCGATGTTTACAAAGGCGTGGATGTGACAATGCGGGCGTTGCCGACGATCGCTGGCGCTGTTCCTAACGTGAAATATCTGGTGATTGGCCGAGGGGATGATCAGCCGCGATTGGCAAAGCTAGCAGCCGATTTAGGCATAGGCGATCGGGTTGTTTTTGCAGGCTTTGTGCCCACTCCAGAACTGGCAGATCACTACCGTCTTGCCGATGCCTATGTCATGCCTTCCCAAGAGGGCTTTGGCATTGTTTATCTAGAAGCGATGGCTTGCGGCATTCCGGTGCTGGCTGGCGATGCCGATGGCTCTGCCGATCCGTTACAGGATGGTCAGTTGGGATGGCGCGTGCCGCACCGCGATCCGATTGCCGTGGCTCAAGCCTGTATCGAGATGCTGCAAGGTCGCGACGATCGCCGTACCGATGGGGCATGGCTGCGATCGCAAGCCCTCCATCTCTTTGGCAAAAAGGCATTTCAGCAAAAATTGACCCACTTGCTGCAACGCAAAATTTTGAGCTGAACTGTCGTTTCACCGCTGCCTACACAGCGGCTAGGTCAGGGCTATAACTCGGAGCCATAACATGAAAGCCTCGCGGAGCGAGGCTTTCAATATTTATCCGGATGGAATAAGGCTTATTGCCTACTGGCTACGACTCGCTTTGCAGCACCTGCTCAATTTGCTGCTTCAGAGCCGGATCTTGACGGGCGATCGCAAAGATTTGGTTAAAGCGCGGTACCGCTAAGCCCGCAGTGGTGATGGCTTCCTGCATGCTCTGCTCGGTCGCCTGCTGGAGCTGAGTAATCTCAGTCAACGCCTGGTCAAACTGCTGTTTTTCTTGGTCGGTGACCGGAGTAGCGGGTGCGGGTGCATCAGGCTGGGGACGCTGGCTTTGCAGAATCTCATTGAACCGAGGAATCGGCAATCCTTTAGCTTCAATAATTTGGTTTGCCTGCGTCTGCGCCGATTCATGAATTGATCGCATTTGCTTGAGTGCGGCAGCAAATTGCTGAACCTCTTGCGGGCTAACCTCGCTAGACTGTTCAGCCGATGGAGCGCTAGGAGCGGCCTCTGGCTGAGATTGAGCCTGGACAGGAAGGCTGGCGATCGCCAATGCGGCACAAACGAGGCTGCCGGACAGAATTTTTTTGAGCATGTTGGAGGTCTCCGTGATTACTACAATGCTTTACTGATTCGCAGTAAAGCGATCGGCTCCAGTGGTTCTCATGATATACCACTGACCCTAAAACGACTTTGAGAAGATTTTGAGAAGAACAAAAGTACGCATTAAAGTGAATTAAATACCGCGATCGCAAGTAGAATCGTGAGAAAACGGCTAATCGCGGCTTCACCTAAGCGCCATGTATTCCGTAAAGCGGTTGATGAAAGTCTCATCTTATACATCCTCCCACTCCCCTCATCCGTAAAAAATGGCCTGCTTTAGCTCAAGCTACAGGGTCTAAAATTCAAAATCTAAGATTCAACATCTAAAATCCAAGCGCTAAAACTGTGTCTCGTTCCCTCTCTTCTCCTCAGATTCCCCAGCAGCGGTGGCAAATTGCGCCACCCCAATCTGCTTTGGCAACCTATCTGGCACAGGCCAGCGACCTACCGCCCTTGCTGACGCAGGTGCTGATCAATCGCGGCATCCATACCCCTGAGGCGGCTCAAGTGTTTTTGAAGCCTGAGACGCAGATCTTGCCCTCGCCGATGGAAGAGTTTCCTGATTTGCCGATCGCCCTGGAATTGATGCTCAATGCCATCGCCCATCGCCAGCCGATCGCCATCTGTGGTGACTATGATGCGGACGGCATGACCAGTACAGCGCTGCTGCTGCGAGCCTTGCGCGTCATGGGAGCGATCGTCGATTACGCCATTCCTAGCCGCATGCAGGAAGGCTATGGCATGAATCGGCGCATTGTCGAAGAGTTTTATGAGGAAGGCGTACGGCTGATTTTGACGGTAGATAATGGCATTGCCGCCCATGAGCCGATCGCCCGCGCCAGAGAACTAGGGCTAACGGTGATTATCACCGACCACCACGATTTGCCTGAGGTACTGCCGATCGCCAATGCTATCCTCAACCCTAAGCTAATTCGAGAGAATTCTCCCTATCGGGGCGTGGCCGGAGTCGGGGTAGCCTACATTCTGGCAGTGTGCCTGGCTCAGTGCCTCAACAAAACGCAGGCTTTAACCACGCCGTTGATTGAGCTGTTTACCCTGGGCACGATCGCTGACCTGGCTCCGCTCACGGGGGTCAATCGGCGGTGGGTCAGGCGAGGATTAAAGCTGCTGCCTCAGTCTCGCATTGTTGGCGTGCAGGCGTTGATTCAGGTGGCAGGGCTAGGGAGTGAGAAGGCGCTAAAACCGGAGGCTATCGGCTTCCGGCTTGGCCCTCGCATTAATGCGATCGGGCGGCTGGCTGACCCGCAGATTGTGATTGAGCTGCTGACCACCGAAGATGAAGGGCAGGCGCTAGAGCTGGCGATGCAGTGCGAACAGGTCAACCAATATCGCCAGCGGTTATGTGAACTGATCGAGCAAGAAGCGATCGCCTGGTGTGAGCAAACGCAGTTCGACAGTCAGCAAGAGCGAGTTTTAGTCATTGTTCAACCGGAATGGCACCACGGCGTGATTGGTATTGTGGCTTCTCGTCTGGTCGAGCGCTACGGCGTACCCGTGTTCATTGGCACCTATGAAGAAGCAACCGCCGAATCTGCTGCCAAAATTCGCGGCTCGGCACGAGGCATTCCCGAATTTAATGTCTTCGAGGCGCTTCAGGCTTGTAGCGATCTGCTTGGGCGATTTGGCGGCCACCGAGCAGCGGGCGGCTTTACCTTTGAGGCTGCCAATCTAGAGGCGGTGCGATCGCGCCTGCGGGACTATGCCCACCAACAGCTTTCTCCAGACTGGCTGAAACCCCTGGTGGCGATCGATGTCCAGGCCGATCTGGCAGAGCTATCTCTAGAGCTGTTTGAACAAATCGATCACCTGCATCCTTGCGGCATCGAAAATTCTGACCCGGTTTTTTGGACGCCCAATGTTCGCATTCTGGAGCAGCAAACCATCGGTCGCAATCAGGCGCACTTAAAAGTAACGCTGGTGCAGGAAGGTTTGGCCGGATTGACATCGCAGCCTATCAAGTCGCAGCCCATCAAGGCGATCGCTTGGCGCTGGGGAGAATATTATCCGCTGCCTAGCCAGGTAGATATCGCCTATCGATTGCGGCTTAACGAGTGGAACGGCGCAAAAAACGTCGAGCTAGAGCTGCTAGGCGTGCGGCTGGCTACCGGAGCAGAGCAGCCAGATAGGGCTGAAGCCAAGCCTTTGCAAGCCCATGCGAGATTGCAGGAACCCCGAACTCGATTTGTGACCCAGCTTGAAATGGTCGCTCCAGCGGCTGCTCCTATTCCAGCGGCTGCTCCAGAAATTTCTCCAGCGATCGCTGGCACTGGAGCGATCGCCCCAGCGCCAACCGTAGCCCCGGCTAAAACCCTTGATGACCTCCCCTGCTTTAGCCTAGAGACTCTGGATGCAGCCGTTGCCAAAGTGACGTTCTACTACAACAAACGTCAGTATGTGGGCAGCGTTCATGCGATCGCCCAAACTCAAGAACTGCGTATTCGCAACTCAGGCGGGCAAATTCTGGCCGTCCAGCCTCAGCAGCGTCAGGGCTTGTTGGGCAGGCGGCGGCAGGATGCAGAAACAGTCGATGTCTCCCAGCCCAAATATTTCAACCTCATCCAAGCCGCTCTACGGGCATTAGAGCTGGCTCAACAGCAGCAAATCTTGCAGCAGCAACAGCAGCGCTTGGCAGAAAAAGATCAGCAGATCGCCATCCTTACCCAGCAGGTGGAGCGGCTCAATCAGCAGTTGCTTGGGCAAGCCTATCCTCAAAATCTCCCCACGCCTGAATCCTCGATTGCGCCTCTACTGACCGAGAAGCCTCCGCTCAAAGCCGAAGATCTAAAGCGTCAGCTTCAGGCTCAGTTGGGTGAAACCGTGTGGCATAGCCTCAGCGCTTCTAGCCAGCGAGATTTGACTGCTGCCTACAAAAGCTGGGCTGCCATCCAGGCAGAAACTTTCACGGCAGCAACCGTGGACTACTCAGAAGCAGGACTAAAGTTGGCTCTGCCGATCGATCGTGAAATCGTTCAGCCCTTTTTCAAGCAGCTCTATCTGTTTTTGCCCGCTAGCGATCGCCAAATTGCCGGCATAGCGCTCAAAGCCCGCAAGAAGTATGCTCTGTCTCTGCTGCCGCCGCTCTTGACGACTGAATGGCAGGGCTTACGACCGGAGGCGTTAGAGAGTAGCGAACCCTTACCGGATTGCTGTTGCGTTTTGGATACTGATTCGGTTAGCCCTCGCGATCGATCGCTGATTCAGGCTTGCTTGCAGCAGTGGCAGCATCCGTTAGCCCAATTACTTAAGGAGGGCAGGGTCGCTTCAGCGATCGCCCAAATTGCTCAGCTCCAAGACATTGCGGCTCAGCCCGAACAATTTCTGCATCAGTGGCAGTTTGAATGGCTGCAAACGCTGGTCATGGGCAGTTCAACAATTAACGACTCAGCAACAATTAACGGCTCAGCAATTAGCGGCTCAGCAATCAGCAATCCGATAGAAGCTGGAATTTTATCGGCTCTTTATAATGTGAATTAAATATTTAGGCCGAGTAAATCGCCAAATCGAAAACCTATGTAGGTTAGTTTAAGGCGTTAGGCTCGCCCAATCAGATGACGCTGAAAAGCTCTTCTATATAGCCCCTTCTATCGGTACACTGAATAACCTAAGACTGATTAAACCGCTTGCAAATGAGGGCTAATGGGGGCTGTGCCTCTCTTAACCCTTATTCAAAATCTAATCTCCAAGAGGTCTATTCAGTCAGTACATTCAGTTAGTACGTAGAGTACATATAAAATGAATATTAGGTTGTATTGAAGGGCAAAGCCCAAGGCTCACAAGGGTTTTGCGTTCACTTTTTGGGAATGCCGAAGGCTTTGCCACCCTAAAAATCATTGTGCTTTTCGGCTGAGTTGAACTTCGGCTGATTAAACATTGCTGAAAGCAGCATTCTAAACGGCAGGGCGCGCATGGTAACCTCTGTAATTGCGATAAATCTACTCATTGCCTTGCTCTGCCTTTGTGCTGCCCGCAAGGTTTGGCGGTTGAGCAAAATTTGGGCAACCGCAGCAAATGCTTTAGTCATAGCTGAGCAAAACACCCATCGGGTTTTGTCGGGTGCCCCCGAAGCGATCGCCCGTGGGCAGACCGGAACCCAAGAACTCCGGCAGCAATATCGTCAGCTTGAGCTGCAAGTTCAAAAAGCCCAGCAGCTACTGGCTTTGACAGGACTCAGCCAAGTTGCTTGGCAATGGTACACCCGTCGTCAAATCGGGCGATCGGCCAATATTCAATCTGCTCAACCTCGCAGCCATCGCAAATCCAGAAAGTCGCGCTAAAACCTAAGTTAAAATCTTGGTCTAGGTTGCGGATGCGTTAGCTCTACAAAGTTCAACTCAAGAAACCTCAAATAAAGCTCAAAAATCAGAAAGCCAAAAAACCAGTACCGGAAAGCTTGATATTCGTTACGCCGTAATGTTGAGAAGTAGAGACTGAAAGCATGTCAGAAAATCGTTCAGGTTCATCCGGAATATTTGTAGGGGGAATCTTGTTGGGTGCAGCAATTGGTGCCGTCTCAGGGCTGTTATTGGCTCCTAAGTCGGGGCGGGAAACGCGCCAGCTGTTGAAAAAATCCGCAGATGCTTTACCAGAACTGGCTGAAGATTTATCCACCAGCGTCCAGATCCAGGCCGATCGCCTCTCAGAATCCGCCCTGCGAAACTGGGAAGGCACTTTGGGTCGCCTGCGAGAGGCTCTTGCAGCCGGAATTGAGGCCAGCCAGAGAGAGCGACAGGCGATCGAACAGCTCGAATCTCGCCCAGAAGAACATTCTCCAGCCCACGATCCTCGCGCGATGTAGGCAGCCCTTGTGATAGATCCTCTATTTTGGCTAGGACTCTCAATTTTACTCGTTGCGGTTAGCCTTACTGCGGTCTTAGTCGCAGCTTTGCCTGCCTTCCGAGAGCTAGCGCGAGCGGCCAGAAGTGCAGAAAAGTTGTTTGACACCCTGAGCCGCGAACTGCCGCCTACCCTAGAAGCCATTCGCCTAACGGGCTTGGAAATTACAGATCTCAAAGAGGATGTCAGCGAAGGAGTGCAAAGCGCTGGGCGGGTTGCGCAGCAGGTCGATCAAAGTCTGAGCGGTGCCAGAAAACAAGCGCAACAGGCTCAGAAAAACACCCGTAGCCTATTGGCGGGTGTGAAAGCCGCTTGGGGTTCCTTGAATCGTCCTGCTGTCACCCCAAGTCACTCAGGGGGGCGGAATGCGGCGGCAAAGCCCCGTCTTTCTGCGAATGAGATCGCTGTAGATAGCAAAAATCGCTTATCGGCTAGTAGCAGCCCGATTCTGACGCAAAGCTACCTTGGGGAGGGCAACTCTGGAGAAGGTGACTCTGAAGAAGATTATTTAGCAGAGACCTATCCTGAGAATCTCGCCCCAAATCTCTCTCATGAGAATACGCGCAATTACGAAGCTTCTGACCCATCCAACCCAGCCGCGATCGCACCCTCCTTGAGTCGCAGCGATCGCACCGGTCGTGCCGATCGGACAGCTCGCAATTCAGATTGACGGCATTGGGGGGATCTCGTATTGTTAATATTAGATTAAAGTTAACAAATGTAAACAATTACGCATTGGTTTTTATCTTTTTTCACAAAATTTGTTTCTTCCCCCATACCGTTAATCCGCTTTCAACACCGCCAATGTCACAAGCTTCTCTCAAAAAACTGTTGGGTGTCTGTGCCGCTTTTGCGTTGACATTGATGACTTGGGCGATCGCACCAGCTGCTCAAGCCTATGACAACCCTGACCTTCTGCCTCAGATCCGCACAAACATCATTGATTTAGCAGATTCCCTCACCACCCTACAGCAAGAAAAATTAGACACCGACCTAGATCAGTTTGAGTCAGAAACAGGTTGGAAGCTCAGGGTCTTGACGCAGTTTGACCGTACCCCCGGTCGAGCAGTGAAAGATTTTTGGGGTCTGGACGATCGCAGTGTCCTGCTGGTGGCAGATCCCAGAGGGGGCAATTTACTCAGCTTTAGCGTGGGTGATGCCCTGTATGAGCTATTGCCACGCACCTTCTGGATTGAGCTGCAAACCCGCTACGGCAATCAGTTCTATGTGCGTGAAAATGGTGAAGATGCCTCTATTATTGACACTCTCAATTCGTTAAAGACCTGCTTACGGCAGGGTGGCTGCCAGGTGGTGCCGGGTTTGCCCAGAGAGCAATGGATCTTGACGCTGATCACCTCTACGATCGGCGGTCTGGTGTTTGGCTTTGCGGCTCAACCCCGGAATGGCAATGGGTTCTCATGGCAGTGGGCACTTATCTTCTCGCCGCTGTGGGGCATATTGTTCATTGCATTTGGCGTAGGGCCTGTGGTTACTCGCACTTCCGACTGGTTGCCCCTAGCTCGTAATTTTGCCGGATTTGCCTTGGGGGCTTTAGTCGCCTACTTGTCGCCTATGTTAGGCTCCTCCTCTACTTCTGAAACTTAAACCTGGCTCTGATATAGCCGTAGCAACTTGATTTAGGAGTTTTCGGGTGGTGCGAAGCGCCACCCGACAGCTTTCTGTCACAGCCATAAATCTTACATAGTGGGACGATCGCTCTATTTCATCGTGAGAGCAAATTATCTCGTTCGCTAAAAGTCGAATCTGTAGCTTTTGAGGGCTTGAGATAAGAGAAGCTTCGGGTAGCGCAGTGCCCCAGGAAAGCTATGATGTCCAGTAGCATTCAAGTATTCAATGCGCTCCAATTGGAGTGTAATGGATCAGGACATCTGCTCACTGTGTTGTTGGGGTAGTCAGCTGGGGTGGTCATGGAGTGGCATTTAACAGACGCTCAAAGTTTAAGAATTATTGATAGCGAAATTGGCGACCACGCGTTCTCACCTTCTGAATATGAGATTGTCCGCCGCGCAATTTACGCCACAGCAGATTTTGAGTACAAATCCCTCATTCGTTTTTCGGATCAAGCCTTGCAGGCCGGGGCTGCTGCATTAGCGGCACGCAGCACGATTATTGTAGATGTGCCTATGGTGCAGGTAGGCATTGCACCCATGATTCAAAGTACGTTTGCCAATCCTGTCTATTGCAGCATGGAGGCTCTGACTCGGCCTCAGCGAGATAAAACCCGTGCCGCCTGGGGTATGGAAACCTTGGCGCGGCGTTATCCAGAGGGCATCTTTGTGATAGGGCAAGCTCAAACGGCATTGACCGCTTTAGTAGAGCTGATTGAAGCCGATGAGATTAAACCCGCTTTGGTGATCGGCACGCCCGCAGGTTTTGTAGGGGTTGACGTGGCCGTTGAGCGGCTCAAAGACTCGCTCATTCCCCATATTCGGATTGAAGGTCGCAAAGGCGGTGCCGTTGTGGCGGCCGCGATCGTCAATGGTTTAGTAGATCTGGCTTGGCAAGCCTATGGTCAAGAGGCAAATCGGCTGTAATGGGCAGGGCTGTGATGACATGGCTGTGATGGCAGGCGAGCGACCGCCCCTACTCTAGATGCCCAACCGCAGCGTCCAACCCAGCAGCTTTCCTGTATCTGACGGTACCTTATCCACTAGCCGCAGTCCCCACTGTCCTGCTGAAGGCTGATCAAGCAATCTCTTTAGGGAGGGCGTTGTTTCGAGAGAATAGGTCTTGCTGAGGCGTGCCAGCCTCCCTAGACTGCGATTTTGCAGTAAAGCAGTCTCGCCATTGGGGCTAGTCAGATAAATCTGCAAATCGCTAGCAAAGCCATGTTCTAGAGTCAGGTCGATTTCTATATCGAGAACAGAATCAAGCGCCGAGCCAAGCTCACCCTCTACCTGAATCAAGCTAACGACCCCCTGGGGATCAGCATCTGGAATTTCGATCGCCTCTAGATTTTGCCACTGTAGCCACCGAGCCACCAGCGATCGCTTGACTCTCTGCTGCGCTACCTGGACTGCTCTCAAGACATTGACTCTGCCATAGCCCAGACCAGAGGCATATCCGATTTTGCTGTAACCTGCTTCAGCATTGGCTGGGTCAGGATGTTTGTCGGCTGTTTCCTGCAAGATTTGTTTCACCTGCTGTGCCGTCAAACTGGGGTTTACGCTTAGCATCAGCGCCGCCACCCCCGCGACGATCGCCCCTGCCCTAGCCGCTCCACCCGCATTCGCTCTTCCCTCGATGCCAATAGCGCTAATCGCTACGGTCTCGTCCTCTGAAGGCCAGCGATCGCCATCACCCACAGCCACCACATCTGGATGAAGCGAAAAACCATTGAGGCTGCTAGTTAAAGCATCGGAGGGAGCTGGGGCTTCAGCGCCGCTAGCGGCAAAAATCACCACACAACCTCTGCCTTGTCTACCCTGATCTGCGGCGCGAGCAATGGCCATTCGCTGTCGCAAAGACAGGGGAAAATAATCGGGTTGCGCTCTCCAGCCGCTCAAGATGACATCTGCGCTCTGCTGCGAAGCCCACTCAAACATTTCCTCGATGGACTGATCATCGAAAAAGCCATCCATTTCAATGGGCATCAGCGATGATTTTGGGGCAATGCCCCACCTCGTTTTTTCGCCCAGGACAAGGCGAGTGTAGTCTGTACTAGAGCTTGTGGCCTCGCGATCGATCGCTTCCGATTCCAGACGGGGAGAAATTGCTTTAGCCGCAAGCAACCGAGTGAGATGAGAGAGAGACTGACGCAGCCGAAAAGGAGCCACGATCTTGCCTTCGCTTCTGAAATCAGGATGGCTAAAGTCGATCGCCTTGTCCATGACGGCCACGACCGTTGATCGATCGCTTTGGGTGATGGCCCAAACGGATTCGAGATCAAGCGGCGCAGGGGCAATGTCAGCAGATTGGCTGGGTTCATTGCTTCTGCCTTGGGGATGCGGCTGCATGGCGGCTACCACATTTGCCTCTGCTAACCAGACCTCTGGATAGGACAGCAGATGCTGCGTTAGCTTTAGGGGATTGGCGGCAGCACGAGACGTCACCTGAAAGACAAAGCTTTTGGCAACTCCAGGCACCAGTTTAAGAATTTGTAGCCCTAATACAGTCGTGATCTGCCTCATGCGATCGGCACTCACATCTGCCGCAAACTGAATCGTGATTTGGTCTGTCAAATACAGCGGCGCTTCTGGGCTTTTCTCCATCTGGTAGACATGGCTGGCAAAGGCGATCGCTGGGTTTGCCCGCACGGTTTGCATAGCGGTTTCTAGGTGGCTGGCTTCTACCCGCAGTTCGGCTAGCTGCGCGAAAGGCAGGAGCCGCAAAGAGGTGGCTGCCACCTGTCGAGCCAAAAGAGAAAGCGGACTCACTGCAAAATTAGAGAGTTTGATCGTGAAGCAATCTTCTCGCTTTTGTAACGCTAAAGCTTCTCCGCCCCGCCATAAGGTCTGGCCTTCCCCCATACTGCTCTCTACCCCATTGCCTTTAACCATTTGCTCCTGCACGCCTTAAACCTCATGTTGTGCCGCACATTGGCTGCCGCAAAAAGTAATTAGTTGAAAATTTCGGGAACTTAGGATTCGAGCAGGCGTCTTTGAAGTTTTCTTCGCTTAGGCGCTGAAAGCTCAGCTCTTTACCTGTGGGCTGCTGCCGGATCTACCCATTTTCACAAAGATTTATCTTTAATCAAGAGTGCAATGGTAATATACCCCAAGGCTAAAACTGTTAGCCGTCACACAACGTTTCAGAAGTCTTTCATGCTATTGCTCGGCGTAAAACGTTCTCTGTCTTTTGTGGGTTTACTGTCATTTTCGACAGCCGCAACCCTGCTCATGCCTCACCCGCTTGCGGTTCAGGCGCAAACGCCACCTCCCCCCTCTGAGCAGTCGCCTGAAAACGACGATCTGCGTCCTTTGTCTCAAGATGGCAGCCTCCTTAGCGTTCAGGGCGGACAGCGCTTGATGCAAGAGGCGGGCGAGGCGGCTTCGGCTCAAAACTATGACCTGGCTGTGCAAAAGCTCCAGCAGGCGCGTCAAGTCTTTAACCAGCTGTCTAATTTCTACCAAGATTTAGGGGCTAGCTTTGCTGGAATTGACCTCCGTATTGCGGATGACCAACGCCAGCAGGCGATTTCAACGGCTCAGTTGCGGGATGAAGCCACCTATCAACTTGCGCTGGTTCATAGAGCACAAAATAAGCCCGAACTCTCTGTGCCTCTGCTAATCCAGATTGTCCGTAGCCAAAACCCAACCCGTGAGTTGGGTAAGAAAGCCTACGAGCAACTCTATGAGCTGGGATTTGTCAATTCGCCCTATCCTAGAAATTCAGATGCTTCAGCGCCAGCCCCTTAGGCGATCGCTGCTCTGCTAGAGCCAGTCAAACCCCTGCTCAGCCTATACTTGTAAAGTTGAAGCCTGGGCAAGTTTAAGCCTGCACGATGCAAGCTTGAAAGCATCAGGTTTCCAAGCAGCATTTGCTTCTGGGGAGCGCCCTCCCAGCGGCGGTGGATCGTTCTGTTCGTAGCCACGTTCATAAACTTAAACTAGAGCTATAAAGCACGAAGGCAGCAAGTCTTGAGGAGAATTTATGATTAGCTCAGAGCAGGTGGAAATGATGATTAGGGCTGGGCTACCCGATGCCCAGGTTCAAGTTCAAGATCTGACTGGAACGCTGGATCACTACAAGGTCGTGGTTGTCTCTTCTCAGTTTGAGGGCAAACGGTTGGTGCAGCGTCATCAGCTGGTGTACGGCGCATTGCGTCAAGCCCTCTCTTCCGATGCAATCCATGCTTTGACGATGGAAACCTACACGCCTCAAGACTGGGCGCAACTAGGGCAGCCCGCTTAGGAGCGTAATTAGACCTAAGATTTTTGAGAGGCTGTCCGGCTTAAAAGAAATTTTGGCAGCAGAAGGGCGATCGCTAATCGAAATAACCTAGTTTCTCAAGCTGGATTTTTGAAATCTAAAGTCTAGAATATGTTCTAAAGCAGGTTAGAAGGGCTGAATTTTTCAGAGGCTTGATGTCCGAAAAGTCAACTTTTAACGCAGAGCCTAAGATTAAGGTAAAGATAGACAGCCATTGTGGTAGGAACCTATGACTCCAGAAGTACAGCAACGCATTGATGATCTGGTTCAAAAGAACAAAATCATGGTTTTCATGAAGGGCAACAAGCTCATGCCCCAGTGCGGTTTCTCTAATAATGTGGTTCAGATTCTGAACGTGCTGGGTGTGCCTTACGAAACGGCTGATGTGTTAGCCGATGCCGAAATTCGTCAGGGCATTAAGGAGTACTCAAATTGGCCGACTATCCCTCAGGTCTATGTCAACGGAGAGTTTGTAGGCGGCTCAGATATTCTGATTGAGCTTTACCAAAAAGGTGAACTTCAGCAACTGGTCGAGGTTGCCTTAGCTTCATAGCGCTAACGCGTGGAGGCAGCAAACGCAACTCGTAGAGTTAGGGACGTGACAGTAGCCACGTCCCTCCCGGTAAGAACAATAATAAGTATTGTTTATCTACAATGAGAAATCCCTGAAACCCCTGAAACCCCTGAAACTTCTACCGATAATCTGGTTCGGGCTGAGGCACCTCAAAATTAGAAGAGTCGTAGAGATAGCGACTGACTTCTTCCTCCAGCCGATGGATCAAGTAAGGCTCGATCGCATTTGAGTGGCGTAGGGCAGCCATGTAACCATCAATGTAGTGCCGGAGTTCATCAAAACGATACCCGCGACTCCACTGTTCTACCAGAGCATCCGTCACCCTTTGGTAGTAACGGATTGTTTGGGCATCTTGTAGCATAGATGATTTCCTAAGAATTCGTCTGGGTGGCAACGGCAACCTAAATCCAGTATTTACGACTGAGTTAGATACTGTTGCTTCACTTATTATAACTTCAAATTATTTAGGGGTTTACTCATCCTTAAGTAGGGCTTTAGAATACGTCATCTTTGTAAACAGAGGACTTTTTCTAGCCTGCGTCAGAGGCCGTAATCAGAGGCCGTAAGTTGCCGAGCTTTGCCCATCGTCTTTCATTTGCCTTGACCTCCTCCTCTGCCTTGATGAAGTGGCTACACCTTGAGACATTTGTAGCGCGATCGCACAACAGGAGGAGTTCAAGTAACAGGAGTTACAAAAGCCTGACAAAGGCTCTGTTAGGGTGTTGATATCAAAAACTGACGCGAAGCTGTGTGCTGTGGTCTCTGTCTGCATCCAAATTGTTGAGGGTAATCCCCATTTGCGATCGCTGCTTGGTTGGCACTTGCAACAGGTTGGGCACTGGGTTCATCAGTCGGCCGATCTTTTACAGGCGCGTGAGGTTTTTCTAGATCGGCAGCCTAGTCTGGTCGTTTTAGATTCTGAGCTGTCGGATGGAAATGGGTTAGAGTTTTGCTACTGGCTGCAACAGCAGCGTCAGGCCATGATTCTGATGCTGTCGTCTCGCGGAACGGAGTCTGATATTGTGGCAGGTTTGCGGGCTGGCGCAGATGACTATCTGACGAAACCCTTTGGCATGCAAGAATTTCTGGCTCGCGTAGAGGCGTTGACAAGACGCAATCGAGCGATCGCCGCACCAGCCTCGCTAGATTATGGCGATCTTAAGATCGATTTAATCCAGCGTCGGGTGCGTTTGAAAGAATCCTATATTGATTTGACCCCGCAAGAATTTAGTCTGCTTTATGTGCTGGCGCAGGCAGGCGGTCTGCCTCTCAATCGTACAGAGCTTTTGCGCAGGGCTTGGCCCGATGCCATTGACAATCACCGCACGGTAGACACGCATGTGCTGTCGCTCCGCAAGAAAATCGAGGTTGATCCGCGTCAGCCCAGCCTAATTCAGACGGTACGCAACGTTGGCTACCGCTTTAATATTGAGGTCGTCAATGCCAAACCTCATACAAAAGAATATTCCAGCCAAAAAATAAATGTGCGAAAGCCACCGCTCCGCTCTTTGTCGCATCTAGCTGAAATCTAAGCAGGATTCAGATTATTGCCCGTTGCAGGGTCAAACAGAACCAGCCGTTCGGGAGTGCAGAACAGCGGCAGCCGATCGCCCACCTTAAGCCGCATCTCGGCAGCAACCTGGACATTAACTAAAGCTGCCTCTGGCGCGATCGAGTGGGTGCGCAAAAGCGTTTCTCGCCCCAATGGCTCTACAATCGCGACTTCTACAACCAAGTGCGCAGGGCGATCGGCTGCTATTTGAATATGCTCTGGACGAATGCCTAAATTGAGGCGCTGCCCCGGCGAGAGGGACGATCGCAACCGCTCAGGGCAGGGAATCATCCGACCCGCTAGCTGAAAGCCTTCGCCATCGTAAGTGACGGGCAAAATATTCATCGGCGGATTGCCCAAGAAGGTCGCCACCATCTGATTAGCAGGCTGGGCGTACATTGTCTGTGGATCGGCAATCTGCTGAATTTTGCCTTGGTGAAGTACCACAATGCGATCGGCCAGAGTCATCGCTTCGACCTGATCGTGGGTGACATAGATGGTGGTGATGCCGAGACGCTGATGGAGCTGCTTCAACTCGGCACGGGTATCATCTCGCAATTGGGCATCTAGATTAGACAGCGGTTCGTCTAGCAAAAAAACCTGGGGCTGTCGAGCGATCGCCCGACCCAAAGCGACCCGCTGCTGTTGTCCGCCCGATAGCTGCCGGGGCTTGCGATCGAGCAGATGGGCAATATTGAGAGATTGTGCCACGGTTTCGACCCGCGCCCGAATCGTCTTTGGCTCAGCCTGACGCATTCTCAAGCCAAACGCTAAATTTTCGGCCACCGTCATGTGCGGGTAGAGGGCGTAGTTTTGGAAAACCATAGCCACATCTCGCTCGCGTGCCGGAACCTGATTAACCCGACGATCGCCAATAAACAAGCTGCCAGACGTCGCGTTGTCTAACCCAGCGATCGTTCTTAAAATCGTAGATTTGCCGCAGCCCGATGGCCCCACCAAGACCCAAAACTCTCCGTCAGGTACCTCAAAGGTAATATCGGCGATCGCTATTGTGCTGCCAAACCGACGAGATATGTCTTCTAGATAGACTCTTGCCACGGCTGCTGCCTAAATTCATCAACTCCCATCTTAAGGGCGCGCCGGACTCAGACTACATCTTTGCCAGAGCGGTGACTTTAGAGAGCTTATCTTTGCCTAGCCCTTCCAAATCATTAAGATGAAGCCAGCCTTCTTTGACCAAGCCAGCAAAGACAAAGAGCAAACCCGAATATTGGTAGTCGTACTTGCCTTCGACTTCATGCCTTCTCGCACTCAAGAAGTCGTGCAGCTGCCAGAGATCGCTTAATTCCACAAGCGTACCTGCCTGTTCTCTCACCTGCCGAAGCAAAGCCTCAATTTCTCGCGCGTAGGCTCGTTCAAAGGCAGTTCGAGCTATGTTTTTTTCTACGTCAGTCCACTCAGCTTCACTCACTTGCATGACTCAATCTAACTAAAATTTACACAAGAGTTGTTTCGTAAAAGTTGAGCATTGCCTCGATCGGAAAATGGATTTTTTTGAGAGCTACCTACCGCGACTCTTTCAAAGCGATTCATCCCCAAAGCCAGCAACGCCCCAAATAAGCGCTCACCTCGAGCATCTGTGATTTTTATCTGTCCTAAGCTTCTCTTAAGGAATGCTTGAGAGATCTCAGATCTTTCAAACATTCCTCAAATGATGTAAACCTGCTAGCGTCTTAGCGAACTAGGTTGAGAAGTTCCTTGGGAGAAGCCAGTAGGTCGATCGCAACGAAGAAAATCTTGCCTTCGGGATTGATCAAAAACCGCCAAGCCATGTTCATGCCTACGGCTGCACCAAACCAGGGGGTCTGAACCTTACCCGTGACTTTAATTTGAGTGTAGCCATCGTCTGCGGGTTCAGCGACGCCGCGCTCAGGAATCAAATTGAGGTTTTGGCATTCTTCCCGGAAGAATCGCATGATCGCTTCTTTACCCACGATCGGCCGTTTGAAAGGAGGCTGCAAAGCGCCATCTTCTACAAATAGCTTGATTAGCTCATCAAAGTCATTGGCATTTAAGTTATTCATGTAGCTCAACACCGTGGGGTTGTCGATGCCTTGAATGGTGACTTGAGTGCGCTGAGCCATGTCCTTGGGCAC
Organism: Oscillatoriophycideae cyanobacterium NC_groundwater_1537_Pr4_S-0.65um_50_18; assembly: GCA_016208305.1. GTDB lineage: Bacteria > Cyanobacteriota > Cyanobacteriia > Elainellales > Elainellaceae > Drouetiella. The sequence goes on from JACQYI010000054.1 coordinate 134,151, forward strand.
CACTACAGGTTCAGCCACTGTGGTGTAGCTGCCTAGTTTAGCGATATCGTATCCCATGTCCACTACAGAGTTCCGCAAGACGGTAATTTGCTGCCCTTGGTCTAGCGTTTTGAGCGTTTCTAACACGGCATTCGCGTTGGCCGAAAGCTTGTAGCCTGTGGGAATAGGCGCAACAATGCCTTGCTCCATCCATTCTCCAAGCTGATTCCAGAAGCCTAGCTTGATGTTGGGTGACCAAGTGGCATAGGTGCGGCAGATGGGCGTATCGGCATGGTTTGCCAAATCGCACATGACCTGAGTTTGCTCCTCGAAACTCATTTTCTTAACTTGATTCAAAGTCTCTTCAGCAAACTGCATGTTGGCTGCACCTGGAGCTGCAACCGTAATGGTTTTGCCCATTTCTAAAAAGGCGAACCATGTCCATGCAAGCTGATCTTCAGCGCTGAGCTGGTTGAATCGTGCTGTCAGAGCCGGTACGGCATCAGCTGACAGGGTGCTAGGGAAAATACTCCGGGCGGAATCTATAGTGATTGCCATGTTAAAGAATTACCTCACTAAGTTTTCAGCTGTCTAAAAGGTGAAGCAAGACATCTTTGGGGATACAGCTCTGCCCCGGTAACTAAATTATCACAAATCGTTATAAAAATTAAAAAAAGTTTATATTCGCCTCAGAAATGTAGTGCCCTAGATGGCCGATATACCTAAAAATCTGCTTCACATTGCCTAATTATCTTTTAAATCTGATACCGATCTTTAATATTGGATACATATCTTTACAATTAAGGCAAAGCTGCCATAGGTTTGCTAACTCCGCCGGGCGCATCTGGCAGTTGGGGGAGCCTCTAAATGTTACGAGAGCGGGAGGGTGGGATGGTGCGATCGCTGTTGTTCACTCTCCCAGCCTCCCACTCTCTCATCCCTAAAAATATCTGCTCCCCTAACGACGAGATGCACCCAACTGCGCCCATTTTTAAGCGGCCTTCGGTCGAAAGCACCAATAGCTGCTTGTCATTGGCGGGTTGTCATTGGCGGACTGTCATTAGTGGGTGAATGAATGTTCCACAGAGTTACTCTTAAATTTTAGGCAGCGATCGCTCTTCTACATAACCTAATGCCACCTGAATTTGGACAATACTATTACCGAATTTTACAGGGTTGTAAATAGGCTTGTTACCGAATCAATGACTGATAAAACAACCTGTTTTTAAACCTGTAATCATTGTCAAAGAGAAGGCTATACCCAGCCTTACAAAGCTGATGAGAGCGGCGATGAGAAGGCGATCGCTCTTCTATCTTTTAGTAGATGAGCAAGGGTGTATCTCATCGTTATTGGAGCAGATATTTTCATGGATGAGATGGGATGATGAGAGAGCAAACAACGGCGATCGCATCATCCCACTTTCCCGTTCTCGTAACATTGAGAGGCTCCCCCAACTGCCAGATGCGCCCTTTTCTGACTGGCGAGGTTTTGTCCATAGGCACGCTAGAGGCTTGCATTGCCACAAAGTCAACTTTTTGCTAACATTTCGCTAAAATAGTATATATGTACTTATGATGATTGAGTGAGTTTCAGTCAGCAACAAGTGGGGCTTCTGGCTCGCTAATATATGGCATTTACAAATTGCCTGTGAACGGGTGTAGAGGCCATGCCTCCACGCAGAGGTTCCGCCCCTGCCCTTCGTCCATAACTTGTGAAGGATCGCTATAGTCGATAAAAAAGATATAATTCTCAGCTTAAATGCTCCCAGGCAGATGCTCTCAGACAGCTCATTCACTAGACAGGTAGAAATGGATCATGGCAATTATTGCGCTAAAGGCTTGGTACATTCAGGAATATGAGCCAATTCGTGAATTAGAAAAACGTCCTCATGACCTTCGCCTGAGCAAAAATAGTCTGCTGAAATCTGCCTTGAGAGCAGATTTTTTGGAAGATAGCGCAGAGGTGCGTGAGTCTGCCTGGTTTAAGCGCTACTTAGACGGAGAAACCGTCGAATTTTACATTGAAGGCAGTGGCGGCTATGCCATCTCCAATATTGATCTGATTAGCCATGAGCTTTACTTCACTAAAAAAGATGTCATGGCGCAACTGGAGCCGACTATTTTCCTCTGCTACCAGACAGAGTATTTGGAGTCGGGCGATCTATTGCGAGAGTCGATCCAGTCAGTTTTGGAGAAATTGAACAAGCGATCGCGTCTTCCCATCACGCTAGAAGAATCTCATCGGCTCACCGAAGGCCCTGTGCGGCTCAACAGCACCTTGATGCGCAAGATCCGTAAGAGCCTGCTGTTTGTGGCTGACGGAACTCCCATTTTGCAAATTGACGGTAGCCCACCCCAGCCTGTGCCTAGCCCCAAAGTCTGTGTTGAGGTCGGGTATGCCCTGCACTGCAAGCGCACAGAGCAAATTTTGCTGGCTCATATGGAGCGATCGGATATCAACGGACAGTTTTTGTTCGATGTACCTAGCGGCAATCGCATTCAGTTTCGCGGCAAAACCGACTTGAATAAGCTGCTGCCTCAGGCGATCGAAACTCAGCTCCAGCGATTCAATTTGCTGTAAGGTTTTTCCTAGCCTGCCTGAGGGCGATCGCTCCCAAACTGCTGACGCAGCACATCTAGCTTTGAGCAGTGCCAATAGTCAATGTGAGCGCAAATCAGCCCCTCAGAATTTAGCTCTAATTCGCTCCAGCCAGGAATGCGGGTGCGTGGCTTCCAGGGCAGAGGGGTCGTCCAGCTTAGCGTCCAATCTGTACGGATTTGGTTGTTTGTACGCTGGATGTCGTGTAGATCAAGCTGTGGATCAATAAACCAAGTGCTGATAAACCCAATCATTTTGCGATAGCGATCGCACCCCCGAAATTCGTTCATGGGGTCTTTGAAATACACATCGGGCGCATAAATGCTGTAGGTCTGGTCTTGAGGAAATTTGCGATAGTCTGCTTTCAGGATGTCTAGGATATCCATGAGCGATCCAGGCTGAGGGGGCACTCTGCACTCTAGCAAGATTCGCTGCCTCAATGCACCATGCCTGCATATTTAGAGATCAGAGGCTTTGAAAGTAGGGGGAGAAGAGTCGCTATCCGCCAGATGGCTCTGGGGAATTTTTGTATCGACAATATGCTTCAAGCCCCAGGCCGTTAGGACTTTGACGACAGGGCGCAAGCTTTTCCCTTTCTCGGTCAACTGATAGTTCATACGACGAGAATGATTGCTGTAGGGCTGCTTTTCTACTAAGCCAGATTCTTCAAGCAGTTTGAGACGGCTTGCCAAGATATTTGTCGAGATTCCTTCAGGAGACTCTAAAAACTCTTCAAATCGCTGCTTTTTGAGAAACATCATGTCTCGAATAATCAGCAGCGTCCAGCGATCGCCAATTAGATCTAGCGTACAGGCAACAGGGCACAGGGATCGTCTAGGTTGAGACATGGCAAGTAGAATCGCAGCGTGAAGAATCGCCGTACTTATATTTTACAAGCCTTATATTTTACAAGTCTTGCACTTTACAGACTCAGTCTGCTAGCCTGAATTTTAACTTGCAACTTAAAAGCTAAGCATGCACGCATCTCCGCAAAAAAGGCCGTTTGAGATTGAGATGCCTTTACCCATCAAGACATACGATATCGACTTTGCCGGAATTGTCAGCAATATCGTTTATGTCCGTTGGTTAGAAGATCTGCGCTTGGAAATGCTGGCGCACTATTTTCCATTGAATGAGCAACTCAAGAATGGAATTGTGCCTGTTATTGTGCAAACGAAAATTGACTACAAGCAGCCCCTTAAAATTTCCGATGCTCCGAACGGCAAAATGTGGATTAAAACCCTAGGAGGGTTGCGATGGACTGTGAATGCCGAGATTAGTGTCAATGGCAAAGTGTCAGCTTTAGGGGAACAAGTTGGTATCTTTTTTGACACACAAAACAATAAGCCTATTCGCATACCCAAGGTACTCCTGCAAAAGTACGATGAATTGTCGGTTGAGGGGCATGATGACTTGATCAGAACCTTATAAAAAATCTTTTAGGATGTAGACGTTACCTACTGAATGCACGCAATTTAATACACGCAAATTTAATACACGCAAATTTAATACACGCAACTCAATGCACATAATTGCCTTACGCCTTCATCCACAGCAAGATCTGAAAGCTGAACTTGAAAACTTTGTGCGAGTTCAGGGCATTGAAGCGGCCTGCATCGTCACCTGTGTTGGCAGCCTGACTCAAGCCATGTTGCGGTTTGCTAGCCAGCCCGATGGCACCCTGCTGGAAGGCAAATTTGAAATCCTATCGCTCACGGGCGTCATGTCTAAACATGGATCGCACTATCATATGGCGATCGCCGATACGACAGGACGCACTTTAGGCGGTCATGTCATGCCGGGATGCCTGATCTACACTACAGCAGAAATTATCATCGGCGTTTTACCCCACCTGAGATTTTGGCGAGAGCTTGATCCCATAACTACCTATCGAGAACTGGCGATCGATTCTATTGAGTCTAAAGAGATGCCGTAGGTTCATAAAGACTTGGTCACACAGCCAAACCGTAAAACCTTTGACGGCGTATATAGAAGACAAGGTGAAACAATAGGATTGTCCAATTGAGGCTCAGAGGATCAACCCTATGGCGAAACCAGCCATTCTAAGCATTGATGATGATCCCGATGTTTTGCAAGCGGTGTCCCGAGATTTGCGAAATCAGTATGGCGATCGCTTTCGCATTGTGCGGGCAGATTCGGGTATTGCCGCCCTAGAGGTGATCCGGCAGCTCAAATTACGCAATGAGGTCGTTGCTTTATTTTTGGTTGATCAGCGCATGCCGCAAATGGGCGGTGTGGAATTTCTAGAACAGGCAAAAGTCATCTTTCCTGAAGCAAAACGGGTGCTGCTTACGGCTTACGCCGATACAGAAGCAGCGATTCAGTCAATTAATAGCGCCCGCCTAGACTATTATCTGCTCAAGCCTTGGGACCCGCCTGAGGAGCGGCTGTATCCTGTGCTGGATGATTTGCTAGATGACTGGCTATCGGCTTTTCGCCCGCCCTTTACCGGAATTCGGGTAGTTGGCCATCGCTGGTCGCCGCTCTCGCACCAAGCCAAAGATTTTTTGGCGCGAAACCAGATCCCTTACCAGTGGCTCGATGTTGAACTGGAGCCGGAAGCCGAAAAACTCGTGACCTACGCAGAAATGGATGGCAAACAGGCGCTGCCGCTCGTGCTGTTTCCTGATGGCTCACGCTTAATTCAGCCGTCTAATTTGGCGATCGCGGCCAAGATTGGCCTCCAAACTCAGGCAGAGCGGCCCTTCTATGATTTGGCGATCGTCGGGGGTGGCCCTGCCGGACTCGCAGCCGCTGTCTACGGCGCATCCGAGGGGCTGAGTACCGTCATGATTGAGCGAGAGGCGCCGGGCGGACAGGCAGGTTCTAGTTCTCGAATTGAAAACTACCTGGGGTTTCCCGTGGGCTTGAGCGGTGCCGACTTAGCCCGTCGCGCGGTAACGCAGTCGCGGCGATTTGGGGTAGAAATCCTGACGCCTCAAGAAGTGATGGGTGTTCGGCTGGCAGAACCCTACCAGATTTTGCAGCTCGCAGATGGAAGTGAGATTAGCTCTCATGCGCTACTGGTGGCGACGGGCGTCTCCTATCGCAAGCTTGACGTACCCGGCATGGAAAAGCTCTACGGAGCCGGAGTCTACTATGGAGCCGCTATGACAGAGGCGATCGCCTGTCAAGGTGAGATCGTTTACATCGTGGGAGGGGCTAACTCGGCTGGGCAGGCCGCCATGCACTTTGCTAAATACGCCCGTGAAGTGGTGATGCTAGTGCGTTCTTCCAGTGGGGTAGATGGCCTATCGCCCTTGGCTAAGAGTATGTCGCAGTATCTAATCGACCAGATCGAGGCAACGCCAAACATTACCGTCTGTGGCGGTTGCGTCATCGAGGAAGTCAAAGGCGACGCTCAGCTAGAGGCGATCGTAATTAAGCACATCGCCACCGATGCCATAGAAACGGTCAATGCCTCATCGCTGTTTATCTTTATTGGAGCCATGCCCAAAACAGACTGGCTGGATGGCACGGTGGAGCGAGATGAACGCGGCTTTGTTTTGACAGGGCCTGATCTGATGCGTGAAGGAAAAAAGCCCAAAGGTTGGAACCTCGATCGCCTCCCCTTTTTGCTAGAGACGAGCGTTCCTGGTATTTTTGCCGCAGGAGATGTGCGCTATGGCTCAGTGAAGCGGGTAGCATCGGGGGTCGGTGAGGGGGCCATTGCCGTTCAATTTATTCATCGCTATTTGAGCAAGGTGTAACGCTGTGGTCAATAAGCTATGCATCAAAGATTTGCTGACGTTAGAAGCCTTTCAACATCTGCCGAGAGCACGACTGGAATGGGTGTGCGATCGGACTCAAGCTCTCAAGGTTCCGGCTGGAGAAGTGCTAGTGCAGGAAGGGGAAGCGCATGGCGATCGCGGGCTGTTTGTTTTGGTCAAAGGCCAAATGGCGATCACGCGCCGCAGTGAAGGGATGGAAATTCCGCTAGGACGGCATGAAGCCCCCGCTTTCTTTGGCGAAGTTCAGGTTCTCACAGACGATCCGATGGCGGTGACATTGCGCGCCCTCACGGACTGCTCTTTGCATGAAATTCAGGGAGAAGACTTTCTCGCTTTGCTGCACGAATGTCGAGAGTTTGAGCGCATCGTGTTTCGCACGGTCGAGCGGCGACTGCGGGGGCTGGAGTCGTTTATTCGCGGACGGGAAAAAATGGCGGCTTTGGGTACGTTGGCAGCGGGTCTAGCCCATGAGCTAAATAACCCCGCTGCTGCCCTGGTGCGGGCACTGCGAGAAATGCCTGCCGCCATTTTGGAGCTGCAACGCATGAGCCTAGTCTATGGGCAACGTCAGCCTGCTCCAGAGCATACTCAGCATTGGTTGCAGGTACGGGATGATGGATATGACGCCATCCTCAATAGTCGAGTAGATGCTGTAACCTTGAGCGATCGCGAAGAGACACTGCTGAATTGGTTAGAGGACTACGGCGTAGACAAAGCCTGGAAACTGGCCGAACCTCTTGCGCTGGCGGGCGTTGAGCCTGAAGCTCTGGATCAACTCACGGAGCGTTGGCGCAATGACCCTACAGAACTGCGAGAAACAGGGCTGCACTGGCTGGCGCTCTCATTTGAAGTCATGGCCATGACTAAACATGGGCTACATGGGGCTGAACGAATTTCAGAATTGGTAAAAGCCATGAAGTCTTACTCTTACCTGGATCAAGGCATTCAGCAAGAGGTGGATATTCATCAGGGGCTAGAAGATACCTTGCGCTTGTTTGCCCACAAGCTCAGACAGGGCATTCAAGTCGATCGCCACTACGATAAAAACTTGCCTAAGGTGCTTGCCTATGGCAGTGAATTGAACCAAGTGTGGACAAACTTGATTGACAATGCCATTGCTGCCATGAATGATCAAGGGCGACTTGAGATTACCACTCAATACAAGGGGGGTGCCATTCGCGTTGAAATTATCGATTCGGGGAGCGGTATTCCTCCTGAAATTCAGTCCCGCATTTATGAGCCATTTTTTACCACAAAAGCGGTGGGTCAAGGCTCCGGGTTGGGATTAGAAACCGTGCGGCGGATTGTAGAAAATCGGCATCAGGGTTCGATCTTGATGGACTCAAAGCCTGGAAGAACCTGTTTTGCAGTTTGCTTACCTCTGCCAAAGCGGCAGGCTCAATAACCCATATTTGGGGTCGGCGCGCCCAAATGTGCGGCCAAGACTACCCGACCGATCGATCAAGTCGCCGCACCAAGGTAAACCAGATGGGAATGGCGCAGTTGATGGCGATCAGTCGAATAACCTGGCCTGCGGTGACAAGCTCAACATGATGGTTGAGGGTTAGCGCCACCAAGACCAGCTCGGCAGCTCCACCAGGAGCCGCTACGAGGACACAAGTCAGCCAATCCCATCCTGTGACTTGCATGATCAAAAACGCGATCGCAAATCCTGCAATCAGCGTTAAAACGACAGAAGCTAAGGCATATCCAACGGTTCGCCGTCCTAGCCCTGGCTTTTTCCCCCAATATTCCCCGATCGAAATACCTAGTAAAATCTGTCCGAGAACATTGAAGACAACGGGTAATTGAAAATCAGTTGAGGTCAGCGCTAGTCCTTGAACCAGTGGGTTAAAGACAACGCCTACTACAAGCGCTCCAAAGTAAGGCGCGGCCATCACATTTAGCCGCTCTGCAATGTAAACCCCCAACCCCGTTAGCAAAGCAACCAGTAAGAGCAGCCCCACTGAAGCGGGGGTGAGCGCAAAGGTATTGACAGGGCTGCTTAAACCTGACATTTGGGTTGAAACCCTGGCCACAAAAGGAATAAGCAATATCACCGAGGTGTACCGAATAAGCTGCACCAAGGAAACTAAGGCCACATTTCTGCCGTAATCTGCTGCAATAGTGGCGACCAAAACCAGGTTTCCAGGAATTGTTGCGAGCAGTGCAGTCAACAAGTTAACTCCACTCATCTGAGCGTACAGGTATCCGATCGCAGTACAGCTCGCCAACAACAGAAAACTCGTTGCGATGAATATGGGAATGTAACTGAGTACGTCCACTAGGCTGCTGGACTCAATCGAAAAGCCGATCGCTAAACCCACCAGCGCAAGTCCGATTTGCCTAATCAGTCGATTGGGAGGCGGAGTCGAGGCATGAACCTTGCGGTATCTGTAGAGAACAACTGCTCCAGCAATCAATCCACTGAGTAACCAATGAATTGAGCCAACCACCAATCTAAGAACCAAATCTAGGGGGATGGCTACTAGAATGTCTAACGCCAGAATGACGAGTTGCTGTCTAGAGAACAGTTTGACTTCCAGTAACTTCTGAATCATCTCATCCTGATTAATAACGATGCATCCTACCCCATTACATGAGGTTTTCCGAACTCAAACCACATCCCAAAAACTCTCTGTAGGCTATACGACAAATTAGCCCGTCGAGTGTTATTCAGTGCACAAATTTCCAGCCACTAGCCAGAGGTTTGAGCAGTCAATCAATCCCGGCTCAACCTAACTCTGGCTCGTCAAAACTGTAACTTGATGCTGCAATTCGCCCTAAGTTTCTTGACGTTGGATGCCCCAAAGAGTATCACAGAGACTTGACAACTTCTAAAAAGCTTAGAGCAATCAAGCGCTCAACCCCAAGATAGTAGCATCCAAAAATTGCAACACCAAAAATTCTTAATTATTTCCAGTACCAATTAATATTTCTGTAAACCCAACATTTGATACTGAAATATTACGAAATCATTGCGGATCGTACTGAAGTAGTAGCTAAAACTAGAAACGAAATATATTCAAACTTAGATCTTGATACAGTCTTGAAGCGGTAAAGTCCAGTATACGAAGCCGTTCCATTCAAGATTCGGTTCGCCATGAACTTTGACATTTAATTCCTGTCTTGCTAAGAATTAAGGGTGTACCTGTGTTGACAATTCTCTGGCAACACTTTAGTAAGTTCAAATAGTCTTAAATGGGGTCAACTATGGCAAATGTCTTGGTAAAGAACGCTATCACCGTAATTGGTAAATCTCAGTTAACGGCTGAATATGCTGAAGGTCTCAAGCGAACTATTGCCGTTTCCCAGCAGACAACAGGACAGAGTCAAATCTACATGTGCAAGGTTGTCATCCCTCCTCATCAAGCAGAGACAGCCGTTCCCCATGCCCACATCGGCACAGAAACAGCAATTTACATTGAAAAAGGAGAAGTTGTTGTATTCTTTGGCGATGCGCTTGAAGAAGTGGTTGTTGTGCTAGAGGGTGAGTACTTGCATATCCCTCCTGGGGTGGTTCATTATCCCATCAACCGGAGAGATGAAGAGATGATTGCGATCGTTACCCGAACGCCAGGTTTGACCACGCAACTGACCCGCACGTATCCTGATGTCGTTCTACCTAGTTCTGCGGCAATCGCAGCAGCTTAGTGGTATCAATTAGCATCAGCACAGAGCTAAACTTTTTAACTCTTTAATCCTTCTACAAATTTCAAGCTGAGTCTTCTGTCGTGTTCTGTATGATGGAAGGCTCAGTTTTAGTGGAGAGTCGGTATTCACTCAGGCATGCCGTCTGAGAGAATCGGCTTTTTTTACGGCTAAAGATTTCGATCGACTAGAGCGCCATTATTTTCCCTGAAAATCAGACTCCTCTTGGGGTGTAGATATGTTGATAAAGTCCGTATAGCTACACAGTAGGAGTAGCTATCGAAACACCATGAGATTAAGGAAATGCTGATTTAGGCTGCCTGAGTCCTATGGATTTAGGGGTATAAGGGCTTAATAAAGATTTGGTGAAATGTCTTATTGATACCAAGTCAGCGAATAGAATGGGCGGTTGATATCGCAATAATTAATCTTCTCACCTCAGGTTGCCTACCGCTCGACCTATAGCTTTTGAGTATACAAATATGACTCGACGGTCTGCGGATTCTGTGAATTTCCCTGGGCGGGTAGTCCCGCTAAGCTCAAATGATTCGGCTCCAACTCCTCTAGTTGTTTTACCCAATGAGCAACCCAAATCAGGGTTGGGAGTCAAGACAAAAGCTACTGTTTTGGCTGTTTTAATCGGCACAATACCCGTTTTGGTTGTGGGAGGACTTGCTACCTATTTTGCGAGTCAAACCATCTCTCGACAGACGCTATCTCGGCAGCAAAATATTGCTATAGAAGTTAGCCTCCAGATGGGTGCTTTTGTAGAGAAACGCCTCAATGATGTAGAGACGATCGCCAGCAACCCCATCATCTCAGATCCTAGGGTTCGGTCTAACACAGCTTCAAGAGAAATCATCGCCTACCTTGATGGGTATCTCAAGCGAGATCCCTCCTATTCCGCTATTGCTGCTGCCACACCGGAGGGCGCTTTCGGCTTCTTGGGTGATGAGCGTATTCCTCTGCGCAACACAGGCGCTGACTATCCCTCAGAAGTCGATGCGCCCGGAGCTAGACCTTTAGTGGAACGCAAACTTCCCTATTTCTTAGCGGCAAGAGATACCCTACAGCCTGCGGTTTCTCCTCTCCGAATCTCTACGACTGCCGGACAATCTGGATTTTATATTGCAGCGCCCTCGATCAACCCCAGTACTAAACAGCTCAGCTACGTTATTTTTTCTCGAACTTTTATCCCCGAAATTGCCAAATTAATCAATCGACAAATTTCCCAACTCGTTGACTCCCAGGAAAATAGCACGATTGGTTTCCGGCTGGTGGATCATGGGACAGCGTACTTTGAGCAAACGAAGAAAGGGGAAGAAGAAATTCCTTCGACGCGAATTCAAATTAGCGAGAACTCTGTCAAGATTGACAATAAGCTGTTTGAGCCTGGCGGTACCATTACTGCAAAACAGAACCGTGTATTTGTCTCTAATGGTGGAGACAGCGACCTCAACTCTGAGCTGGACGCTCTGTTTCCCAGCTATCAGGATTTACGTAATACAGGTAAACCCACAACCCTGATCAGCAAAGACTCTAACGGCGATACCTATGTGTTGGCCTATGCGCCCATTCCAAAAATTAGAAACTTGCCTGTTAATTGGGGTGTGCTAATTTATCAGCCCGCTTCTGTCGCCTTTGCGCCTGAGCGTACCCTGACTTTAACGCTATTGTTGGGCACCGCCATTGCAGCCGCAGTTGTCGGATCGATCGCAGCCACGATCGCCAATCGGGTAACTCGACCCATTGTGGCAGCAACAGATGCCGTCGTCAAAATCGGACAAGGCGACTTGGGTACTCGTCTAGATATCCAAGGTCAAGACGAAATCGCCAGCCTGGGATACAACATCAACAGCATGGCGGATCAGCTTCAGAAATTCTTAGAAGCACAAGTTTTAGAAGCAGAGCGAGAACGTCTCTTGGTTGCAGCCCGCGGCAATGGCGCAATTCGCCTATCAGACTTGCAGGAAATCTTTAAGCGATCGGTTCGAGATACTCGCGTGTTGTTTAAGCTCGATCGCGTTTCTATTTATCAAATTAATGGTGGATCAACCGGAGAAGTGATTGCAGAAGCCATCGGCAGCGGATTGCCTAGTGCCTTTCAGCAACAGCTCCGCGATGATTGCATCCCGCCTGAACTCTACAAAGCCTATCAACAGGGACGGGTTGTTGCGATCGATCACGTTGCTAAAGCGACGCTGCACCCAGAACATTTGAAGTTACTGGAACGCCTATCGGTTAAAGCCAGCCTGATTGTTCCAATTTTAGGCGCAGGGCAGCTTTTTGGATTACTCATTGCCCATGATTGCTCAAATTCTCACCTGTGGCAGGAGACTGAAATTAATTTCATGAGACGTTTGGGTACTGAACTGGGACTGGCTACATTTTGGGCAACCTTGCTGGATGAAACCGAAAAACTGGCAGAAGAACAGCGCCAACTCAAAGAGAGCCTGCAAAAACGCGCGATGGAGCTGCTGCAAGAAGTCGAACCCATTAGCCAAGGTGATTTGACCACGCGGGCAAGAGTAACAGATGATGAAATTGGCACGATCGCAGATTCTTACAATTCAACAGTAGACAGCCTACGAAAAATTATTTTCCAAGTCCAAAGCGCAGCCAATCAAGTTGTAGATACGGCTAGCACCAGCGAAGTCCTAGTGCAGAAACTGTCGGCTGAAGCTTTGAAGCAGGCTGAGGAAATTTCCGTCGCTCTTGATGTTGTTCAAGAATTAGACGGAGCTGTGCAAGCCGTGGCTGTCAACGCTGAGCAAGCTGAGCAGGCTGTGCAACTCGCCGCTAACACAGTGGCCAAGGGGGATGCCGTCATGAACCGTACCGTAGAAGGAATTCAGGCCGTTCAGGCCACCGTGACTGAGACTGCGAAAAAAGTGAAGCTTTTGGGAGAATCCTCCGAGCAAATTTCTGCGATCGTCGATCTGATTACGACCTTCGCTTCGCAAACTAATTTGTTGGCTTTCAACGCAACGATTGAGGCATCACGGGCGGGTGAGGCAGGTCGTGGCTTTGCAGCGATCGCCAGCGAAGTGCAGGAGCTAGCCCGACAGTCTAAAGAGGCGTTGGAAGAAATTAACAAGGTGGTGGATAGTATTCAAATCGCGACTCAAGAAGTTGTCCAAGAGATCGAGGCTGGCATTACTCAGGCAGCAACTGGAACGAGCCTCGTGAAGGAAACCCGCCAGAGCTTGAACAAGATTACGGAAGTTAGCGTTCAAATTGGTGGCTTGGTGGAAGCCATTGCCCGCGCAACAGTGGTGCAGTCTCAAGCTTCAGCCACCGTCACCCAGACGATGATAGATGTGGCAGCGATCGCCAATCAAACTTCAACAGAGGCAGATCAGGCTTCATCTTCGTTTGAACAGTTGCGAGAGGTTGCTCAAGTTCTACAGCAGGGGGTAGGTCGATTTAAGCTTGAGTAGTTTTGTTGGATTGAAGAATCCCAGTCTCTTTAATTGAGTAGAAGGCGAGCTATATCAAATCTGGCTAAATGACCGTAAGCACCAGTTCATAGTTTTGGTGCGGCGCGAAGCGCTGCACCAAAATTACCCTATGGGTATTGTGGGAAATCAAACGAATTTGATAATCAGCGCTACAGCCCAACAGCCTCACCCAAGTGCTTGTCCTCACCTGAGCCTATAGCTACGATTCCAATCTGTAATCTAGAGACTGGTAATCATTACAGGCGTGCCCTCATGTTGCTGCGGTGCTGCGGCATCTTCTACTGTGATGGCGACCCTTGAAACCAACTCTTTAGACTGGTATACGACCGGAACAGCGATCGATTGGGAAATACTCCCCTCAGCATCGACATTAAGTACCTTCGTCAAAATGGCTTCCTTCTGATCTGTTGTAAAAGGTGCCCCTTGCTTAAGCACTGTCCACAGCACATAGACCTTTCCAGGAGGCAACGGGGGGAGATTCCGGATCGTTAGGTTGGCCTTCAATGTGTTGGGGTTGACAACAACCGTTGCCGAAGCCCGATCAAGGGCTGCTGTTCTCTCCAGCACGTAGGTTAACGAGCCTGAAGTGGGCATGGGCTGTGGCTGAGATTCTGCTGCCTGGAGAGCCTGCCGAAGCTGATAATTATTGATGCCCAAAGCGACAATGAGGACAGCTGCCGCTACCCCCATAGCTCTGCCCCAAGGAAAGAGCCTAGCCTTCTGAGCGGCGCGTGGACGGTGCTGGCTGGTTGCGTCTTGAGTTGCAACTTGAGCCGCCATAATGGCCGAACGCAAATGCGAAGGAGGCTTCACCTCAGGCGAAGCATAAGATAGCTCCAGCGCTTGCTGCATCTGTGCGACTTCTGCGGCGATCGCCGGATCAGCAGTTAAAATCTGCTCAAATTCTGTTGCCTCGTTCGGATCAAGATCGCCCAAGACATAGCCTGCGATCATGAGCTGTAGATGTTCTGAAATTTCTGAAGGTATCGACCTAGCCATAACTGCGACTATCCCATGTAAGTTGTGAGAGTTTGACGCAATCTGAGAAGCCCTCGCCTTGCTCTGGCCTTAACGGTTCCCAAAGGAATTTCCAGTTGCTTAGCAATTTCTGATTGACTAAAGCCATCGTAATAAGACATTTTAAGAATTTGCTGTTGGCTATCTGACAATTGCGCGAGGGCTGTCCGGACTTCTTCAGAGCGCTCATCCTGAAATACGTATTCAAGGGGGGTATTGGAGCTTATTTCTTCGGGGCTATCTGATTTCCATCGCCCTAACGAGGCCAGAGCCGTCTTGCGCGATCGCACCCGATCGATCGCCCGCGACCGGGTCAAGATGGCCAGGAATGTTCTGAGGGAACCTCGGTGGGGTTGGTAAGAGGAAGAATGGGCAAGATTGAGAAAAATGTCTTGGGTTAAGTCCTCGGCCTCTTGAGGGCTGCCTAAAACCTTAAGCGCTATCCCGTAGACTAAACCAGCGTGGCGATCGTAAAGAACGCCAAGAGCCTCTGCATGGCCTGATTTCAGGGACAGGTAGAGTTCTACATCTGTCTGGCTTGAGGAGTCTTCTGTGCTTCCAGATTGCTCAGAATGCATGACGCATAGTAAAAGGGTGTGCTGGTATTGCCGATCGATGAGATCGGGTTACAAATACCTACAGTCTACCTCACGGTACTAAGGCGATTGGGTGCAGATAGCGGATAGGGTCACGCCTTCGCAGGAAAGACTTTTGGGAAGAGGGCGGCAGAGCTTGAGTTTCAAGGTAGAGCCTTTCTGACCTTCGCAGGAGAGACTTTGGGGAAGCAGGCGGCGGAGCTTGAGTTTTAAAGGAGAGCATTTACTGAGCTACGTAAGGATACTGAGTCAAAGTGTTTGATTGCTTTGACTAACCCTAGTACGGCTGAAACAGCCGCTCAGACGCATTTAGGTAGAAATCAGGATTGATTTGAGCAAGGTTTGCTACCCACAGCAGCTTAAGGCAGAATTCAAATCTGTCTCCGAACGAATTTAATCATATGTGCTAAACAGGTTAAAAATCGATGAAGGAAACATCTATCTAATGACGTATTTTTTACAGCAATACATAATAAGCCATGACCCAATCAATAGATTCTTAGGTATCAAGCTAGTATGTTGAGTCGCATCATGTTGGAACACATAAAGATTTTCTGAAGTAAGCCTTTTTATCCTGGCTCTTTCGTTGAGACTGTAGAACATTTTGTGCAAATTTTGTGCAAAATGCGTGCATTGATTCTTAACCACAGCTTGCAACCTGCAATTTTGACTGTAAGAGGGCCAAGATCAACAAGATGGCAAAGGGTGACAAGATTCATTGATACGTGAACAAAGCTCTTAAAGCAGCATCAGAGGCTTTCGTTTTCTCCATTAAGAATTGCATGAGTTACTAAACGTTTAGAGTTTAGGGCTTCATTCTTCCTAACCATTCAAGCCGCGTTGCAGCGTGCTCAATTTCACATTACTAAGGAAATAATTTCACTATGGTTGTTCAAATTGATGAAACGGCTACAACGCTAGAAGGTGCGATTCAAGAATTTCTGAAATCCACAACTTCTAATTTTGATGTTCTTAAGTATTTGTACAACAGTAATGCTGAAGAGTTTATCCCTGGGAAAACCTCAGTCTACTATTCAGGGCCTTACTGGAATGATGAAGAAATAGTTGCAATTCTGAAATCTGTTCTAGGTGGTAAGTGGATTACCAGTGGTGAACAAGTTCACAAATTTGAAGCTCAATTTTCACGCCAGTTTAACCTGAAGCATTCCGTCATGGTCAACTCTGGCAGTTCTGCTAATTTGGCTTTAATAGGTGCCCTAAAAAAATACTTAGATTGGCAGGATGGAGATGAAATCATTCTCTCTGTTGTGGGTTTTCCTACTACGCTTGCACCTTTAATTCAAAACAACCTCAAGCCTGTCTTCATCGATATTGAAATGGACACGCTGAACTTTGATCTGGAGCAAATTGAGGCCAAAATTAGCGATCGCACGCGTGCTATTTTCCTATCTCCTGTTTTGGGCAATCCTCCCGATATGGATCGTTTGCTAGAAATTTGTGACAAGCACAACCTGCAATTGGTCTTGGATAACTGCGATAGCTTGGGCAGCACTTGGAAAGGTAAGTATCTAAACGAGTACTCAATTGCGTCTTCATGTTCCTTCTATCCCGCACATCACATCAGTACGGGTGAAGGCGGTATGGTCTCTTCTAACATCGAGGAGATTGTTAATATTGCCCGCAGTTTGGCTTGGTGGGGACGGGACTGCTACTGTGTTGGAGCAGCTAATCTGCTATCATGTGGAACTTGCGGCAATAGATTCGATCGCTGGCTGCCAGACTACGATGGGGTTGTGGATCATAAATATGTGTTCACCAATGTTGGCTACAACCTGAAGCCCCTAGATTTACAAGGTGCAATAGGTTCAGTTCAGTTGCAGAAGTTTGATGAGATTGAGCAGCGGCGTAGCCATAGTAAACAACGATTGCAAGAACTACTGGAACGCTATGTTCCGGGTATTAGAGTTCCAGGACAACTGCCAGAGGCAAAAACCTGTTGGTTTGGCACACCTATCATTTGTCCAGATCGAACGGTGAAACAGGAGTTAGTTAATTATCTAGAATCCAATAAGGTTCAGACTCGGAATTATTTTGCAGGTAATATTTTGCTGCAACCTGCTTATAAGCATTTGGACACAGCAGCAGATTATCCCAATGCAAACGTGGTGTTAGATCAAGTTTTCTTCATCGGCGCAGCGCCCCACTACCATGAGCAAGTCTTTAGCTATGTAGAAGACCTGCTCAAAGCCCGCTATGGGAAGTGAGTTGAATAATTCAATGTTTGGGGGATTTGCTATCAAATCCAGTTAATCTTCTGTGATAGAGGGTGGAGGGCATAGCCACATACAAAGGCCATGCCCCTCCATTTTTAAAGACTTCAAAATTCCTCTATCTTCCAATTTTTTGAAAAAGCTCTGAGGATACTTATGTCTACTATGTCTGATGTTGAGAAGTTAAGCGATGATAATGATACGGAATGTTTAGAACCTATCAAGCAACGCTATCTCCTGTGTGTAGGAATTATCTGTTATCAAGATCAGGAGGGTCGTAGATATCTCGATCAGCTTTGGTACAAAGATCTGAAAGAGCATTTACGCTATATCAAACATCTTACGCTTGCATCCCCTTGTCAGAGGGGGACTATTCCTACGGGTTTAATTCCACTAGATTCTGATCCATTATTTGACACAGTAGAATTTGTTGATCTCCCGTTAGCCAAAGGTTTTGCAACGGCAGTTTTGCAGCTTCCCCTGACTATGGCCCTGCTTTGGCAAGCCATTCAGCGTGCAGATGTCGTTCACTCTGGTGTTGCAGGTTGGCCGATTCCTCCAGGCTGGCTGATGACTCCCATGGTTAAAATGCTTAAGAAAAAGTACGTAATTGTTGTTGAATCAGCATTTTGGCGCTTGCAGCCGGGGGCAGCCGTTACATTTACTTCAAAGCTACGAGCCGACTTCTCTGAACGGATGAATCGTTGGTGTATGGATAATACGGACTTAGCCGTGTTTACCCATGATGAATACAAAGAGAGTCTGCTAAGTCATCCAGAGCGAGGACATATTATCTACTGTTCTTGGATTGATAAAGACAATATTCTCTCTCATGCAGAGGCTCAAAGAGTTTGGCGTAATAAAGTTTCTCCTGAAGCGAAGCAGCTCAAGATTTTATGTGCTGGGCGCTTAACTGCTAGCAAAGGCATATTGGTTCTTCTAGAAGCAATGAAGCTGTTGGATGAGGCGGGCATTTCTGTCAAGCTTGACATCCTTGGGCAAGGAGAGCTGCGGGAAGAGTGCGATCGCGCTAGCCAAATTTCCTATAAGGCAATAGCGATCGAAACTTTAGGAACAGTTCCGTATGGGCCTCCACTGTTTGAGCTGATGCAAAGCTATCATGCTTTGATTATTCCAACCATCTCGGATGAAGGACATAGAGTGGTATATGATGCTTACTCTCAATCTTTGCCGATTATCGCAAGTAATACGGTTGGGCTACGGGAAATAGTTCAAGACGGACGAACTGGCGTACTGATTCAACCCGGCGATCCTGCTGCTCTAGCAGATAAGTTAAAATGGGCTGCGCACAATTTAAATGAGCTTGAAAGTTTGGGAATGTATTCTCTCAACATAGCCCGCACTTTAACGCATCAAAGCATGCATCAGCAAAGACGGCAGCTCATTTTGGATACGCTGCATCTTTAGTCATCATTACAAGGCATAACCGTTATGCCCGTTACACCTATAGTTACAGGTTTTAAGGCAGGGACATTTTTATAGGTATGCAATGCAGCCCTAAAAATGTCCCTATATTTGTGTTTATAGCTATAGAGCATTAGTGACGAGCTTGATCGGCCCAAGGCGTTAAGCGTTGAGAAAGCCACTTCAAACCATAGTCGATGGTTAAACCAATCAAGCCAATGATGGCAATGCAAAACAGTACCTTATCTGTTTGCAGGAAGCGCTGTGCCTGAATGATTTTGTACCCTAGGCCGCTCTGAGCCGCAACCAATTCAGCAATCACCAGATAGTTCCAGGCACCAGAGATATTGACGCGTAGCGTGTCCAAGACGCTAGGGAAAGTTGCAGGAATGATGACCTTAAACAACACATCACGGCGATTGGCTCCCAACGTATAAGCCACATTGATCATCTCGTTGGGAATAAATTTTACGGCATCAGAAACCATAATTGCGTTGTAGAGAACAACGCCAAGGGTGACAATCAGAATCTTAGCTTCTTCCCCTAACCCAACCCAGATCACGATCAAAGGTACAAACGCAGTGACGGGCATATATCGGACTGTGCCGACAAAAGGCGCAAAGAGGCTATTCATACTGCCAAACGTCCCCATTGCGATACCCATAGGCACCCCGATTAACGCAGCAGCTAGAAAACCCGCTAAGACTCGACTACAGCTCACCAAGATATCAATGATGAGATTATCTTCGGTAAACAGTTTGAAGCCTGCGTCTAAAACTGCGGTAGGCGTAGGTAAAAATATTGCGGGAACCAGTCCGGCGTAGCTAGTGATGGCCCATAGCAGCAGGGGTACAGCCAGAGAAACCATGACGACCAGCAGCGATAGCTTGCGTGGAAATCTCTGGCGAATATTCCAAAACACAGAAGGTTGAAGGTAGCGATATTGACGCGGTGTTTCAGCAAGGTTGGGTTGATCGAAACTAGATTGAGCCACCAGCAGTATTTCCTCCATCGATTGATAAACAGCTACCCGTTGCGTAGGCGGCATGGGCTAAAAAGTAGGCAGCTTCAGCCACTTCTGCGGCAGAGGCAAAGCGCTGAATCGGCAACATTGCTTTCCAATGCGCCATTTCCTCCTCTGACATGGCTGCTGTCATGGGCGTATCTACTGGGCCGGGGCAAAGGGCATTCACCCTAACGCCTTGCCTAGCATGATCAAGCGCCATTGCTTTCGTCAACAGCACAACTCCGCCTTTAGAAGCACAATAGGCCGCAAGGTTGCGGCCTCCCGTGAGTCCGGCATCGGATGCGACATTGACGATCGATCCTTGACCACGATCGACCATCCGTTTAAGCACCGCTTGATTCACGAGGTAGGTGCCCTTGAGATTGGTATTAATCGTCTCATCCCACTGGGCTTCAGTCGTATCCAAAATAGTACCTTCGTGGGCAATGCCTGCGGCGTGAATCAGTGTGTCAATTTGTCCCCAGGCTTTCATAACAGCCTCCACCATCTGATTCACTTCTGCCGCGACAGAAACATTGGCGGTGACAGACATAACCGTTCCTCCCGCCTGAGCGATCGCCGTTCTGGCCTGCTCAAGGGGCTGACTCCGCCGAGCCGCGATCGCCACCTGATAGCCTCGTTGGGCAAACAGCATAGCCGTGGCTTGACCAATTCCAGAATTTCCCCCGGTGATAAGTGCGACTGCCATAGTTAAAAGATCGAAAGACTGGGAAACAAGAAGGCTAAGGCGGAAAACTAGAAGAATTTCAGATACCGTTGCAGTTCCCAATCAGAGACATGGCTGTGATACTCCTGCCATTCCTGAGACTTAAAATCTACATAGGTTTGATACATTAACGAACCCATGACCCGCTCACTTAAAGGATCAGTAGAAAAAGCAGCGATCGCTTCTCCTAAATTACGC
The DNA here is from genome assembly GCA_016208305.1 of Oscillatoriophycideae cyanobacterium NC_groundwater_1537_Pr4_S-0.65um_50_18. Classification (GTDB taxonomy): domain Bacteria; phylum Cyanobacteriota; class Cyanobacteriia; order Elainellales; family Elainellaceae; genus Drouetiella. Next base: position 154,793 of record JACQYI010000054.1, read on the forward strand.
GGCAGGAACTGGATACCCATCTGCGCTAGCTCTTTGAGTGAATGGTTGTACATGTTCTCCGTATGGGGTTCCCCTGGATCAAGCTGCTCTTTAATTCCCTCTAAGCCTGCCGCCAACATCATGGCTGCCCCTAAATAGAGATTGCTAGAAATATCAGCAGCTCGGCACTCAACCCGACCGCCACCCAACGGAATCCGCAACATGTTCGTCCGGTTGTTGTTGCCATAGCAGATGTAGACAGGTGCCCAAGTAAAGCCCGACATGCTGCCTCTGGGCACAAGCCGCTTGTAGCTATTAACCGTTGGGGCTATCACAGCGCAAATGGCAGGCGCATGTTTGAGTACCCCAGCAATAAACTGGTAGCCCAACTTAGACAGGCCACAGCCTCGCGGATCGTCAGCTTCGACAAACAGATTGGTTCCCGTCTGGCGATCGGCCAAAGACATGTTGTAATGTGCGCCACTGCCTGTGCGATCGACAAAAGGCTTGGGCATAAAGGTGGCAAAATAGCCGTGTTTTCTCGCAATTTCTTTTACCATTAGCCGGAAGAAAGTGAGCCGATCGGCCATCTTGAGGGCATCGCAGTAGGCAAAATCTGTCTCAAACTGGCCGTTACCATCTTCATGATCAAAGGAATACACATCCCAGCCCATGCTGTTCATGGCTTCAACAATTTCCGTCACCCAGGCGTAATTGTCTAGAAGCCCTTGAACGTCATAGCAGGGTTTCGCTAAGGTATCGCGATCGCTAATTGGAACCGCTTTCCCCTCTGCTGTTTCCTTAAGGATAAAAAATTCTGTTTCAATACCCAGATTAAAGGTAAAGCCCATCTCAGCCGCTTCTGCCAGCACCTGCTTGAGAATACTGCGGCAGCAAGCTTCAAAGGGTTGGCCTTTCAAATAGAGGTCGCTAGCAAACCAGGCAATCTGCCGATTCCAGGGTAGAACGGTCGCTGAATCAGGGTCAGGACGGGCAGACACCTCCTCATCGCTAACATCTTGGGGTACGCCATCCAGCGCCGCTCCGGTAAATAGCTCTGACCCTGCCATCATTTGCCCCATGTGAGACAGCGGCACCGCTTTGGCTTTGCACATGCCGTGAATATCGACGAAGCTAGCTAGGGCATATTTCACCCCCTGATCTTGCAGAGATTGTTTAAGCGCTTCTAGTTCAGGAGTTAGGAGTTCAGACATCTGGATTAGGGAGACTGGATTAGGGAAACTGGATTCAGAGAAATGGGATGAGAGAGACTTTGCGGTGATGGCAATATGAGAACTGATCCGCTAACTTGAGCCAGGACGTCAACATCAAAAGCTGCTATGGCGCTACCGACGGCCTGAGAGATGTTCCATCAGCAACTCTTGAAAGCGGTGAACCCCGACCTCACGACTGGGAGAAAACGGCCCTGCAACATATCCAGGCGATGCAACCCCTTTTTGCACAAGCGGCAGCAGATCCATATCCTCTTGCTGGACACGATCGTACAAACTGATCAGCCGTTCTAAATTCTCAGGTGCTTGAGCGGCTTCTGTATTGGGTACGAGCCACTCCCAACGGATGCGCGTGCGGCCTGCCCCCTGCGGATCGATCGTGTAAACAATGATGCTTTCGGGACAGGCAATCCAGGCGAAATTAGGCCAAAAACTCATGATGGAAGATCCGGCCATCAGATGCTCAGGCAGATCGGACTGAATCAGCTCAGGCTTAAATCCGTGCGCTATGGCAGCATCTCCTGAAGCCTGCTCTGAGCTGCTGGTGGGATGAGGCGTATGCTGCAAATAGTAGTAATGCCGCGCTTCACATTGAATTAAGTCATAGCTGTTATTCCACGACACCTCGTTTGTGCTGTAGCTGGATTTATGCACGATCGGTTCATGATAGTTCTCCGCATTGTTTTCAACATACAGCTTCCAGTTGGTGTCTGTGTAGTAGTCCATGCTGTGAACCCGCTTCCATTCATCTAGTCGATAGGCATTGAAGAGATCGGGTAGTTCATTGAGCTGAGCTGCTAACGGTTCACATTCGGCAGCCGCATTGACAAAAATAAAGGGTCCCCAGCGGTCTACATGCACTGCGTTCAGATTGTGCTCAGCGGCATGGAAATCTTCATATGCTTCAAAGTTAGGCACTCCCCGCAGATTCCCTTCTAGATCAAATGTCCAGGCATGATAGGGGCAAATGAAGCGATTGCATTGACCACTGCCAACGGCCACAGGGGCAGCCCGGTGCGGACAGACATTGTGAAACGCGCGCAATATCCCCTGCCGATCCATAACAATCAGCAGCGGCATCTCGGCAATGCTGGTGGTGAAATAGGAATTTGCCCCATTCAATTGGCTGATATGTCCGACATAGATCCAGGTTTTGCCAAAAAAGAGCGATCGCTCTAGTTGATACACTTCCTCAGAGGTGTACATGAAAGCCGGAAAGGATTTTGACTGCCTATAGGACGTTGGCTGCCATGTATTCAGGTAGCCAGCCAGGTTGGGATCTTGAATAGAATTCTGAATTGTAAGGGGATGAATTTGAGAATCTCTGATGATTGAGATACCGTCTGCGATCGCCATTGCGGCTGCTCCTAATAGGCTGATTAAGTCGGTTGACAAAGCGTGAAAGGGTCTGCAATCAAATAAATCGCGGCATGAATCGCCATTAGGGCAAGTTAGGCGGCATTTCCTCCAGTGGCGTTCCTTCTACCAGCGCCTTTTTTAGTTGCAGGCTCAATTCTGCAATGCAGGTCTTCAGAATTTCTTGTCCTAAACTCACTTCGGCTTTGCTCGGAGAGCCAACTCCCCCATGAACACTTTCTTTATTGACGGTATAGGCAAAGAAGCAGCCCGCCGAACGATCGGGTTCATCGATCGCTTTGTCCAGCTGAACGAGGTCAGGTCGCAGCGCCAACATCACCGAAGTCTCGGCACAGTTGGCATGAAAGTTAGCCGCATCGTGATGATAAAACTCGTGAACTTTGGGAGAGATTTCCCAGATCGATCGCAACCCAATACGCAGGTCAGGATAGCGATGGCGGACGTTTTCCAGTCCGCAGCGCAGCGGTGCCCAGTTGGTGACATGGCCATTCAGCAGCAAAATGCGGGAAAAGCCAGCACTACAGACCCACTCTACAATTTCTAGCACCAGAGCAGACAGGGTTTCGGGGCGCAGAGAAATCGTGCCCGCCCATTTTTTGGAATGGCCGAGCGAGCAGCCATAGGGCAAGGCGGGCAGTACCGGAATCCCCGTTTGGGCAGAAACCCCATGTGCCACGGCGATCGCTGAAAAAGTATCCACCCCTACAGGCAGGTGCAGGGCGTGCTGCTCGGTTGCACCCACAGGCAAGATCACCATATCCATGCCGCTTTCTCGTAGAGCGGTGATTTGCTCCCAGGTCAGTTCTTCCCATAAAACGGGTAATGCATCAGTGCCTGAAGATGCCATTAGTGCTCAGACCTCGCGGGGGAAGCGATCGCATTCATGATCAGCTCTTGAAACAGGTGCGTTCCAACTTCGCGCGTCGGGGAAAGCCGCCCCTGTTTGTAGCCCATAGACTGAATTCGCGTTTGTACCGCAGGCAGCAGGTCTAGGTCTTCTTTTTGAATGTTGTCGAAAAACTCAATCAGCGGATCGAGGTTAGCGGCAGAGGTGGCTGCTTCGGTATCGGGCACCAGCCAGTCCCAGCGAACGCGTGTCCGCTTTGGCCCTTGAGGATCGACCAGGTAGATAATGGCGCAGGTAGGGGAGGTGATCCAAGCAAAGTTGGGAAAAAAGCTCATGGTGGAAACGCCTGCCATCTCGCGATCGTTCAATCCAGCCTGATACAGGTCGGGGTTGAGGTTGGTCGGCAAGTCATCGTTGCCAAAAAAGGGCGTGTATTGCAGATAATAATGATGCCTTGCTTCTGCCTCAATGCTCTGATAGTACTTCGCCAAGATTGGATGCACAGAGGGTTCGTGATAGCTCTCGGTATTGTTTTCTACATAGAGCTTCCAGTTGGTATCCGTCCAGTAGTCAATACTATGTGCCCGTTTCCAATCCTTCAAGCGATACCGTTTGAATAACTCAGGCAATTCCCCTAGCTGGGTTAAAAGTGGTTCACAGTGGGGATCAAGATTGACAAAGATGAAGGATTCCCAAATATCGACCTGAACTGAGGTGAGGGCATGTGCTGCGATATCAAAGTCTTCGGCTGCCTCCATGTCTGGGATGCCCCGTAAATTGCCCTCTAGGTCAAAGCTCCAGGCATGGTAGAGACAGGTGAGGCGATTGCATGTGCCACTGCCAACGACCACTGGCCCAGCGCGATGGGTGCAAATATTGTAGAAAGCGCGCAGTTCATCGGCCTTGTTCTTCAAAATTACCAGCGGCTGCTCAGCGATGTCTACCGTGAAGTAAGAGCCAGCCCCCTCTAACTGGCTGACATGCCCAACGTAGTACCAGTATTTACCAAAGACTTGCTCCTGCTCTAGCCGATAAATTTCTGGAGAATAGTAGACTTCAGCCGGGAGGGAAACAGCTTCATGCTGGAGCGATCGCCGCTGCCACGATCCCAACATATCCTGCTGACTGTCACTCGGATTAACCTGGACTGGCATAGAATTTATCGCCTGATTTCTGATCTAATCTGATCCAACCTAATTTCTGACTTGATGAGAACGATCGCTGATCGACATCAGATGATCGATGCCAGAGAGTCAATGCCAACAGTCTATAAATGTCTTAAATTTCCAGTTTGTATCTCTGAATACGAACAAGCGAAATCCTTAGAGAATTCTTGATATCAAAATTCATCAACGCTGCTGTTTAGAGCAGGGTTAAATAAAGTCAATAGTTAAGCAAATCATGCTTAAATCCCAGCATTTTGGCGGATTGAGGGGCGAATACAGAATATTTGATAGACTTTAAACTTTTCAGATTCATATCAGTTTGGTCACCCAGACTAAGAAAACTGACTTTTCCTAACTTCCCATAGACAAATAAATTTGAGTCAGTAGAATCCAGTTGCGAATTGATTAAAAAACAGCTCATATTTTATTGATTTCTAAAAATCAAATAATTATATGACTTGTATACTTTGACATCCACAAACTCAATGAAAAAATGTCTCCGGCGTAACATTTTCAGTTATTCTCATGAGTTTAACTAGGAAGCATAACAATCCATTGCCTCATACAATAGGACGCTTAGGAATCATGCTTGATGCCCGCCCAACTCATGTCTCGCGGGAACAAATGGCTCATGCCAGTAGCGAATCGAGCAGCTTAGACCATCCTAAATTGGAAGTCCGAGAGCTGTCTAAGTCATACCCAACTCGAAAGAAGCAGCAGTTAGTGGTGCTGCAAGACATCAATTTCAAGCTCTATCCCAGACAGTTCGTTTGCCTGGTAGGTGCATCGGGCTGTGGCAAATCTACGCTGCTTAATATTGTGGCGGGGCTGGTTCCGCCTTCGGCAGGGCAAGTCTTGGTGGATGGTCGAGCCGTTCAAGGCCCCGGATCTGATCGAGGGATGGTATTTCAGGGTTACACACTTTATCCTTGGCTGACCGTTTCTCAAAATATTGCCTTTGGCTTGCAGCTTCGCAATATGCCCAAGGCTGAGCAGCGCGATCGCATTGCTTACTATCTCAATGTCGTTGGGTTAACTCCATTCGCCCATGCTTTTCCGAAGCAGCTTTCAGGGGGCATGAAGCAGCGTGTGGCGATCGCCCGTGCTATTGCCAACGAACCCGCTGTCTTACTGATGGATGAACCTTTTGGGGCGCTAGATGCTCAAACCAAAGAGCAAATGCAGCAGTTTTTAATAGAGCTTTGGGAGAAAACCCACACCACCGTCCTGATGATTACGCATGACGTAGAAGAGGCGATTTTTCTGTCTCAGCAGGTCTATGTCATGGGGGCATCTCCAGGCCGCATGAAAATGCAGGTGGCTGTCAATTTGCCAGAGCATCGCGATTTGGAGATCAAGCTGTCCCCTGAATTTATGGATATTAAACGAGAGATTGTCCATGCTTTGCGGGATGATGCTCACTCATTGTAATAGGGGATGACTTCCGGAAAGCTGAGTTATGAGTTTGCAAATTCATTTTTTCGCAAGCTTTAGCAAAAGGCGGGATATGGGCGAGTGAATTCGCTCAGCCTCAGGGCGTTGATCGAGGGCGTTGATCGCGCTTTTTAATCGGGAGATTGTATCTCACCTGACATTCTCACGATTCAGAACTCAGTTTAATGACTTCTTAAGGTTAACTTTGTAGAGCGCAGCAAGGACTTTGAAATGATGAATGATTACCTTCCGAAAATTTCACGTCGTCGGGCGCTCTGGCTGGCTGGGGGATTGGTTGGAGGCTTAGCGCTGCATGGCTGCACCCAGTCTTCCACCTCTTCGGCCGCTGCCCAACCCTTAACGGCTGGTGTTAGCCCATGGCCGGGTTACTCAGGACACTATGTAGCCCTAGGCAAAGATCTGTTCAAAGCAGAAGGGGTTAATGTTCAGGAAACATTTTTTCAGAGTGCCAGCGAATCACTGACTGGGTTTCTAGCAGGTAAGCTAGATATCCTTTCTACGACCTCTGGGGATGCGATCGAAATGATTCACAAAGATCCGACCATCCGCATCATTTACGTCGTAGATTACTCCAATGGTTCCGACGGCATTATTGGTCGAGGCATTAGCAGCCCTGCGGATTTGAAGGGAAAAACGATAGGGCGAGAAAATCTGCTGTTTGAGAAAGTTTTGCTGCGCGCCTACCTAGAAAAAGGCGGGCTAACCGAAGCGGATATCGTGATCAAGGACTTAACGGCTGCTGATGCCGCCACTGCTTTTGCAGCCAAGCGAGTTGATGCAGCGGTCTCCTATGAGCCTTGGATGAGTAAGGCTGCGAAACAGGGTGGTGGTGAGGTGATCTTCAGCACCAAAGACACAAACCTGATTGCAGACACCATCGTGACTCGGCAGAAGGTGATTGAGACTCGACAGGCCGATCTTCAGGCTTACATCCGCGCCTGTGCTAAGGCAGTAGCGCTGGTCAATGGCGCTGACGCAGATGCCATTAAAATCGCGGCAGACAAGTTGGGCGTCACTCCGCCAGAGATGTCTGAGCAGCTTGCAGGTGTCAAGGTGTTTGATATTGAAGGCAACAAAACGATCGCCTTTAATCCCAGCCATGAGAACAATTTGATGAAAAACTTGGAACTCACCGTCAAGGTTGCCTACGAATCCAAGGTGATTCCCGAAATGATGGATATTAACGCTTTATACGATGATTCGATCGTGAAATCGCTCTAGGCTCACTCAAACAACCCATGACTGCAACCTTGCCGATCGCCATCTCCGCCATTTTTGCAGAAGGCACGCCTGATCAGATTTGCGCTGCTCTCATGCCCGCCCTCTGCCAGCTTTTGGAGTGCGATCGCTGTTTCCTCTACCTGCGTCAGCCGCAGACGGGGCAGGGACGCATCACCCACTGCTATAGCCGCAGTCCAGAGTTCCCCAATCTCGTGGGAGCCACCTGGATTGAAGAAGGCGATATAGCCGCCAAAGATCCGCTGATGGCGATCGCCTTTCGCACGTCAGAAGCGGTATTTGTGGAGGATATCGAAACCGCAGGGGCGGAGATCGTGAATCTTGCCTATGAGCAGGAAGGGTTTGGGCATCGCGCCCTGATTCATGCGCCTATCTATTACGCAGGTCAGCTCTACGGCATTTTGGAGCCTTGTGTGTTTGGGCAACCCCGAATTTGGACAGACCGCGATCGCCAAATTACTGCCCTCGTGCAGGAAAAGCTAAGCCATTTGATTCCAGATCTCCTGTAGATTCGCGCACATGCCAATGGTGCTCTAACGTTTCTCCGGTCGTGGCCACCCAGCTTTCAATAAAGAGGTCATCTAGCCACTGAGCTTGATAGTTGGCTTTTGACTGTAAGGTCATGCCAACTCGGCTGGGATCATTGGATAGAGCAATTTGCCAGGGTGCTTCCCCCTGACGTTTGCCATAATCGACCTGGAACTGCATGAGCTGTTGCAGCGCCGCATCTGAAAGTTCACTGGGGGTGACGAAATTGGCTGGGTAAAAGCGATCGTCGTAGACGCGAATAAAGTCTTCTCCGACCGTTACCCAGAGCGCCTTGGGGTGAGTAACGGTTTGAGTGGTGGCATTCAACTCTTGAGCCAACTCTAGCACCAGGCGATCGCCAATGTTGTGGGACTGCGGCACCCAAACCTCTAAGTACTGCTGAATTTCATCCTCTAGCTCAAATTCACCGATTTCAATCAGGTTTTCGCCTTCAAAATGAATGCTGCCCTGATCCACGCGACTGGGATCAGGCTTGAAATCAATGGCTCGATTCCAGCGAATCCAATGTTCAGTGGCATCGATCGTACCTGCAAAGGCGTTGAACTGAGAAAACTTGAAGAGTTCAGTCGGCTCTAGATCAGACAACGTCTTGTGGGGCGGCAGTGTGGGCTGAGTTAACGGAATCCGAATGTCGGCAAAATATTTTTCAGCCTGAAGCCAGAAGACGATCGAATCTTCGTAGGGTTCTGCATCCGCCACTTGAATCGATTCGCGCTTCCATAACCCAATATATTTCGCTAACACAAGCTCTAGGTTCCTTATGACTTTTGTACAGGCCGATCCTTATCCTTATCCGTTCAACGGCAAGCTGAGTCCGATGAACACGGCAATCATTATTATCGACATGCAGGCTGACTTTTGTAGCCCGGATGGCTATCTTGCCAAGAAAGGATATGATATATCGCTCACGCGAGCGCCGATCGCCCCCATTCAGGCGGTTTTGGCAGCGGCGCGATCCCACGGCTTTCCTATCTTTTTTACCCGCGAAGGACATCGTGCCGATCTGCTCGATTTGCCTACAACTAAACGCTGGAGAAGCCAGCAGGCAGGCGCTGAAATTGGCAGTCCTGGCCCTATGGGGCGGCTGCTTGTTAGGGGACAACCGGGCTGGGACATTATTCCAGAACTGACTCCGTTGCCCGGTGAGGCTGTGATTGACAAGCCCGGAAATGGTGCCTTTTACGCCACCGACCTGGATCATCTGCTCAAGCAGCAAGGCATCTCTCATGTGGTCTTGTGCGGAGTCACGACAGCAGTCTGCGTGCATTCCACGCTACGGGAAGCCAGCGATCGCGGTTACGATACGCTGCTGCTAGAAGATTGCTGTGGCGAGAGCAGTTATCAGATGCATCTGGCAGCGATCGAGATGGTGAAAATGGAGGGCGGTATTTTTGGCTCGGTTGCGACATCGCAAACGTTGATTGCTGCGATCGAGGCTCTCCCTCAAGCTGAAATCTGAAACTCATGCTTTACGGCGGCGGCAATACTTTCTGCAACTTGCTCCGCCATCAGAATTCCTTTCTCTAAGGTTGCCGCTTTTGCAGAAGATAGAACGCCTGAAGCAGGCACCCATTCTGGACGAGCGGGAAAAATATCATAGGGTGGGAAGTCCGCAGGTTTATCATCCGGAATCAGATCAAGACGTACTAAATCAGGATAGTAATGCAGCATCATGGAGGTTTCAATCACCGCTGCATGTTCCAGAGCATAGCCGGGAAATCCGTCTGGAAAGACTTTTCCCAAGACGGCCTCAGTAAAAAAGTCCCAATATTCTAATCGCATGACGCGCAGAGGAGCCGAACCGCCGACATCGCGCAACGCCAAATCAATCCCTTCCGTTAAAAACCACTGATTTTCGTAATGACCATCGACCACGACAATTTGAGTTGCCCCCTGCCGCGCTAACTCTCGCACGACATCGCGCATCATCTGGCTCAAGCTATGACCATCTAGACTCGTCGTTCCCGGAAAATGCTGTCCGCCGCCAGACTTGGGCTGAGATTTGTAGCCATAGCTAAAGGTGGGGGCAACAATGCCGTTGACCCGTTCTGCCACACTCTGCGCCACGGCAGCACTCAGCAAAGCATCGGTGCCCAGCGGCAAATGCGGCCCATGCTGCTCTAGAGCACCACAGGGTATCAGGACGATCGCCTGAGAATCGCGAATCCGTTCCCGGTACTCGACCCAGCTCAAGCAGCTCATTAACAAAGGATGCATAAAATTCTCCTACGCCAAAGGGGATGTAGCGCCATTATCCTCAGGCAGCTTTAGCCAATCTAGAGGTTCGCGCGAGAACAAAAAAGAAACGCCGACTGCGCCTACAAATCGATCTAAATCTAGCCCATTCTCTGTCTCAATCACGACACCTTGATCGTTAAACAGTCGATGAATGCGAAAGCAATGATAGTTTCTCACCAAGCGTCCCAGCGTTACATATTGGCGGTAATTGCGTGGATATAGTTCTGCATCCAACTGAGGTAACAGATACCAGGGACAACGAATCACGCGATGATGGGCATTGTGATAAGAGAAGTTGAGCAGCAGCAAGTTTAGCCAAGACCAGCGACGTGAAACTAGATTGGAGAAAGTATTGGTTTCTTCATGCTCAAGGCTGTAGTGGGGCAGGGGTTGTCCGAGCTGAAAAACGGTATAGGTATGCTGAAAACAGTCAATAAATCGCAGAATATTAATGAAGCAGATGTAGGCAAAAAAGTAGAGCAGCACCGCCTTGAAATCATACAGAGCAAGGGCGGTAAATAGGCTTCCTCGCAGCAGCAGCAGAGCCGCGTTTCGCAGCCGCTCATCTCGTCGCGACTGTCCTAGGAAAGGCGAAAGGGTATTGAGCCAGCGAAACATAAAGTTGATGACGGGGAAGTAAAGCCACTCCAGCGCCACAATGATTTGCAAAAGCGGCTTAGGTAAGGATCGCAAAAAGTTGGGGATAGAAAAAACAGAAAAGTCTGCTCGATTTTTGTGATGCGCCAGATGATTACTCGCAATATCCCGATAGGCGCTATAGCAAGATCCGGTGATGAACAGCATGAGCCGTCCGAAGGCAGCATTCCAGCGTGGCTGACGAAAGATAGTGCCGTGAACAAACTCATGGACAAAGTAGGCTGCCCACACCAGCGTATGAATCAGCAGCACAACGCCCGCTAGATTGATCCACCCAACAGGTTGAGTGAGACAGAACAGAGCAAACCCATACCCCAGAACCACATAGGCGATCGCCACTCCGTTGATCAGAAAGCTCGTCCAGTGCGTCCGGCGATTGATGTAAAAACTAAAGTCTGGAGTTTTATCTAGAGTCCTATCTGGGGCTTTATCTGCGGTTATATCTACAGTCATAGTCTTTGATCGCCGCCTTGATCGCAGTCTTGAGTCATCAACTTTTTGGATATTTTGAGGGGATATTGCTGAGCCAATATGTCCCCTATTCAGCATAAAGGGGGCGATCGCTTAAAAATGTACGGCATGCGACAATTCAGCAGCGGAATTTTTGGGATTTAGCAAGACTTCCTGAATAATTTCGTGTTCAGCCGCAGTGACTACAAATTAAACTACGATATCCGCAATTAATATCTGCTTTCATTGCGATTTTTGCGAATCTTTCATCAGCCCAAGACCTATTCGGGCTGAGCTAACCCTTCACTAAAGCGATACTGATACTCGGCCTTGAGCAGCTTGAGTACCACCTGAGAGTCATAACTGATAATGCCTGGAATTTGCTGAATCTTGGCAAATAGAGCCAGTAACTCATCATGGGTACCAAAGTAAACATCCGCCACAATGTTGTATTGACCTGTGGTGATGGACACAAACTGAACCTCCACCATGCGGGCTAATGCTTCGGCGATCGGCTCAATTCGCGTGTTTTCTGCAATGAGCCGAACGATGACGACATGGGGTGTACCCAGCTTTTCAGGATTGAGCCATGCGTGAATCTGAATGGCACCTGACTGAAGCAATCGCTGAACGCGGTAGCGCGCCGTTGCTTCAGGAATGTTTAACCGCTTGGCAATCTCGGTAAACGCAATACGGCCATCGAGCTTGAGCAAACCAATAATTTCTTGGTCAAGATTGTCTAGAACAATTGAAGGACTTTCGTTTTCCTGAGCCATAGCGTTGCAGAGAACTATTGCATAAAAATCAACTTTATCAGCTTATTTTGCAGTATTCCGTAGGTCGATGAGTAGAGGTTGCGATCGTCGCAAAGAAACTCTTCACAATTCACGAAATGCTCGAATTACAGCAGTGTCTGTGCCACAAAAACCTAAATCGCCTGTCAACCGTCGATCGTAATTTAGGTTTTTATGGCAAAGTGGACAACATCTGCAAAACAACATCTGCAAAACAACATCGGCATTTCAGACAGATTACTAGACAGAGCACGCCAAAAATATAATGAATCGATTAGTCGGTAAGGTTGCGCTTATTACGGGAGTGGGTTCGGGCATTGGACGGGCTGCTGCCCAATTATTTTGTCAGGAGGGGGCAACGGTTTTTGGAGTCGATCGCAACGTAGAGTCCGGCAAAGCCTTGGCCGCAGAACTGCAAGCTCAAGGTCACGCCTTTTATTTTCATGCTGCCGACCTGTCTCAGGAGGCGGGCTGTATTGAGAGCGTCCGGCAATGCATCGCTTCCTGTCAGCGCATTGATGTTCTCTACAACAATGTTGGGATATCGGCGGTGATTCCTTTTCAGCAGACCGATGCAGAGACAGTAGAAAAGATTCTAGCGGTCAATTTCTTTTCTGTGTTTTACCTATGTCAGCAGGTGATTCCTCTCATGCAGCCTCAGGGTGGGGTGATTATTAATACGGCATCAGAATTGGCGATCGTGGCTCAACCGCTTTACACGGCCTACTGTGCCAGCAAAGGAGCCGTACTGTCGTTGACTCGGTCTTTAGCATTGGAATATGCTCAATCCAATATTCGGATTAATGCGCTTTGCCCAGGCCCGATCGATACGCCTATGCTGCAACAGGAGTTTGATGTGGAGGCTGATCCGGTGAAAGCCAAAGCCCAAGGTATTGCTACCATGCCGATCGGTCGATTGGGCAACCCCGAAGAAATTGCCCAAGTCGCGCTATTCTTGGCGAGTGATGCTCCCGCGCTGATGCATGGAGCCTCACTGGTGGTTGACGGCGCAAAGACGATTTTCTGATCCCAAAAACTCAGAGCAGGAGCAGTCCCGCTGAAACTTTGAGCAGACGGCAGAAGCGCTATGGCTTTGTAAGGAACCTGAGATTTTAGAGTTGCGATCTTGGCTGACGAAAAACTCCTGCCCTGACCGAGCGCTGTAAATTCTGAAAGGCGGTTTCGATCGCCTGAAGCTCTCACCAATTTCACGGATCTCGTCCCAGCCAGCCAGCGCAAATACCAAAAGCTTACGGTGTCAGATCGCAAGTCAAAAGGTTTAGGCTGTTGCAGTTAGATTGCTTGAATAGACTCCGATGAACCCGACTGCTGCACTACCGACAACCCGATCGATCGCCACTTCCGCCACCCCTTCTGCTCTTAAGACGCCTGTCACGGCGTTAGAAACCTACTGCGCGATTCAAGCCAAGGGACAGCCCACAACCCTAGGTAAAATCGATATTAAAGATCGACAGGGATGCTGGTGGAGCGTTGAGGTGCTGTGGACTGTCGAATGGCAGCATTCTCTCAAATTTGCGCCCGTTTCAGCCGATCGCCCAGGGTTTTATGCTTCGGCTCCCAGTCCCTCGCTACAAGGAGATGGGCTAGAAGCGTCAGAGGGCGATCGCACGATCACCCCCGACGAATGGGAAATCTTTGCCATGTGGGTAGACGATCGCCGCAACTATGCCCTGCGGATGGGCGCTCAGCAATGCCTGAATCGCCTACTTAGCTCTGGTGCCAAAGCGCCTGAAAAACCCTCTGCCACCAAGGCATAAACCGACTCTGCACCTGGGGCAACTTCTCGCGGATGTCTTGAATTGACCATCCTGTTAAGCGAGCCAGCGTTTGTGCCTGCTGTTCAAACACACGGGGCAGCGATCGCTGATAGGCTTCTCCGGCGGCGCAGGTGGGTTCGCCTGTGAAGGCGTGGCGGAGAACATAGCGACCCTGAAAAGAAGCGCGGTTGTTGGTTTGCTGAAACACCAGGTCTTCGGGAAAGCGATCGCGGGTATAGCGCACATGCATCCGAGTGATAAAGACATTTTGAGGCGTTTCGGGCGTGACCCAAAAGGCTCCAGCCTTGTGCAACTCATCCGCAGATAGCGGCTCAGCCGAGCAAGGATCGCACCCCGCCATGTCCCAGGCATATTCCACAAACGCCACATTTTTACCTTCGCGATTGTAGGCCGTGTCAAACATTGCCTTGTAAAAATCGCTGAATTCGTCTTTAACATAGAGCGGAATTTCCGCATCCGAAGGCACTTTGACGGTTCGATAATTCGTCACTTCCGCCTGTCCCTGAGGCGACAAAATGTAGACAATCAGATCTTGTGCAGCCTGCGCGTTCACCATGCCTAACCGAATCGGCAGCATGAACCGAGGTGACTCATAGGTGATTTTAATCGGGCGCAAAGATTGGTATCCCGAAGTTTCATATTCTTCTAAATTGACTTTTGCCACAAAGAATTTTAGCCGCTGACGAATGTAAGGCTGTAAAAGCTGGCGCGCCCCTTGAGGAATGCGATAGCCATTTTGAGTCAGCCAGGTTTCCAATCCCCCCGACTCTCTAGCGCTCAAAATCACAATGTCATATTCACCCACGCTGAACTGAGATTCTACCGTCACCCCTAGAGCACTGTTGCTCTGGCGAGGCGCTGCTCGCTCTGCTGAAGCTGCCTGAGGGGCAGCCAGAAAATCTTCACTCCGCCATAGCTGGGCGCAAGGATCTGGATCAAAATATTCCACTAGACGAGGAGCACTAAAGGCATCGAGCCGCTCTATCACCTGGGAATCAGAAACCTCCACTTGATCTTCTTTCAGCACCACTGGAACGGGGACCACGATCGCAAAATCTTTGACCTCACCCTGATAATCATTAGCCATTGTGAGGACAGTCTGATTACCATTACGGGCGATCGCCACCTGCGAAGCCTGATTATAAAGCTTGGAATCAGCCTTAGCGACATAAAATCCACAAAACGCCCAGGCTTTAGTAACAAAAAAGCAGCTGGCTAAGAAAATAAAACAGGATAGAAGTAAGGTACGGAAGATTTTCATCTTAAAACCCAAGGTGAGGAATAATTAAAACCACTTAAGCAGAACGATCGCTGTTGCAAGCCTAACTGCTGCAAGCCTGACTTTAGGCCGCTGGCAGCAATGCATCGGTTATCGCTTCTTTGTCGTCTGCTGCTAGCGATCGCTCCTCCCAGGTAAAGCGCTCACTGGGAAACAGGCGATCGATCAGAATGGTGAGCGGTGCTAACGCAAATAGCGCCCAGAAAGGAGCCGTCGAAATAAACCAGACATTGCGGAGAAAAAAGGTGAGGAGGGCGATGGCTGCTGCCCAAATTAAGCGACCCATCCGGGCATTGGGAATCGTGCGCGGATCGGTGATCATAAACAGGGCAAACATCAGCAGCGAACCACTCATCAGCCGATGTGCCCAAACATCCCAAGTCCAGCCCAGCCAGACATTACGTATCGCCTCTAAGCTGGCATAGGCCGCTAAAAATGCAGCACTCGTATCCCAGCGTCCGACCCGCCCCAGCACTAGTCCCCCCGCGCCCAAAAACAGCAGCACATACCAGCCTTCTTCACCCCACTGCCCCGGAGAAACCCAAGCATCTTGCGTCAGGGTCAGGGCTGCCACGATGCCAAAGTTGCCCGGATTAAAAATATGTTTGCCCTGTACCCGCAACCACACCTTACTGAGCATGGCAAAAGCACCCGCTAGAACGAGTGTACTGACGTGATCGGCGCGGAGCAACACACTAAGCCCCAAAGCGGTAATCAGAGCACTGGGCAGAGACTGGAGCGGCGGCGTAGCGGTTAGATAAACTGACGCAAACCACTGGACACTGCAACAGGTGGCAAAGAGGGTGCCAATCATCAAGGGTTGCAGCGACCAATCTCGCGTGGCAATGCCAACCCCCAGAAATAAACTCAGGAAAACAATCTGATAAATCCGAGCGTCGTGAAACAGCATTTTGGCAAACTGGCAAGTTCAGGATTAGCTGCCATTATGTCCAATCTGCTCTTCAAAAAATTCATCGTTGCGATATCTGTAACACCCGTAGATTCCAGGTCTCAAGCGGTATGATTTTTTACGATCGCCAGCCTAATCTCCTGAAATATTTTTTTGAATCAAGAAGGCGATGCCTCTCATTGACTGAAAAAATTATTGGATTTGATTAAATCCGTGATTCTTAGAGCGATAGAAAATGCGTCATTAAGCTATCGGCAAGGGGCTTTACCGCAGGTGAGTGATGTCGAGCCTCCGCCAACATCTGTTCGATCGTGGTGTCTTTAACTTGGCTGTCTATCAATTCCTGAGCGATGAGACCCGAACAGTCTGTAAGTGCATTTTCATCAATTTCTAGATGAAACTGAATCGCCCAAACCCGATCTTGATACCGGAAAGCCTGATTGGGATATCGGGGACTTTGGGCAAGGCGCTCGCACTCAGGGGGAATGTCAAAGGTATCTTGATGCGATTGAAACACGCGGAACTGAGGCGGAAAGTCTTTGAGCAAAGGATCAGCTTTAGCAGCCTCTAAAAGATGAATTTCACACCATCCGGCTTCGCGCCCTGCCTCGCCTCGATAGACTTTAGCGCCCAAGAGTTGCGCCAAAATCTGCGAACCTAAACAGATCCCCAAAACTGGAATATTCTGGGCGATTGCCGCTTCTAGCAGCTTAAATTCGTACTGCAAAAAGGGATAGAGGTCACTTTCGTAAGCGCTAACGGTTCCCCCTAAAACGACGATGTGGGAATAGTCGGAAACTGGCTCTAAGAGGGTTTCACCGCCAGCCGTATCTAGATAGCGAATCGGCGTAGAGCTTTCCTTGGCAACTGTTTTCAGAAGTCCCAGGCTAGAGCATGCTTCATGCCGAATGACGAGAATGCTGGGTTGATCAGTTGTCATATGTTGTCATATTAGGGTGAATTATCCACTGAGTCTCCTGTGATTCTAAGCCTGATAAAGAACCAGCCTAAATTTCTGTATTCTGTGCGACATATTAATATTCAATGAACCCGGTATTCTGTGCGAAGCCCAAAGTCTTACTGTGCCATGTCTTGCATCACCCCTGAGCAAATCGATCGCTTTCATACGGATGGTTTTCTGATCGTCGAAGACTTAATTGATGAGGAAACGGTCAATCGACTCGTTAATCGTGTTGAGCCGCTGTTCTCAGGCGAATTTGACACCTCTGTTTATCCAGATGAATGGTATTGGAATCCCCAACTGGGCAAGCCAGGGGCATCGGCACAGATGAGCAACGTCTGGAAGAGCGATCGCACCTTTGCCTCAGTCGTGCTATCTGCCAAAGTGGGTGAGATAGCAGCGGCATTAGGCCAGTGGTCTGGCTCTCGGTTGCTGAGCGATAGTCTGTGGCGCAAGCCCTATGGTGCAACCGAGACGACGCATCACCAAGATTCAATGTATTCCTTCTATCACACTCCCCAAGAGATTGTGGTGTGCTGGATCGCCCTCAGCAATGCGGTGCAAGGGGCAAGTCCCATCGAGTATGTGCGCGGGTCGCACCGCTGGACGTTATCTGGCACTGTGCCAGAATTTCATGCCCCCAGCAAGAGCTACCGCTGGGAAATGGAGCAAGCAGCTCGGCGGGCAGGGGTTGAGCAACCTGAAGTGCTGCAACTTGAGCTAAAGCCGGGAAGCTGCGCTTTTCATCATGGGCATATGTGGCATGGCTCTGGCAGAAACTTGTTGCATGATGTGATTCGGCGCAGCTTGGTGCTGGTGCATGTCCCGGCTGAAGCTCGATTTAAGCCTACGGGAGCCTACGTGCCTGGAGGCTATATTGCAGGCCGCTACAAGCGGTTTGGCGATGACGCTATGGACGAGAGTTTTTTCCCGATCGTTTATCGGCAAGATGGCTATCGCACCCCCTTTCTCGCAGACTACTGTGGGGAGTTACCGGAAGCGTTACCCAATTTGGTCAAGGTCTAAGGTCATGGGCTAGAGGACAACACTTTTTAACCGACGACCGCTTTTAATCTATGACCTATCAACCTGTAAAGCTCAGTGATAATCAGATTGCTCAGTTTCAAGCGCAAGGATTTTTGATCCTTGAGAAATTTTTGGATTCAGAGATTGTCGATCGCATCGATTCTCGATTAGATCCTCTATTTGCAACGCAGCTAGAAACTGGAAATTATCCAGATGAATGGCATGGTAGACCTAACTTGAATCTGCCTAATGCAACGCGGCAAATGAGTGGTCTTTGGCGATGCGATCGCACCATTGCCAGCCTTTCGCTCTCTGCCGAAATTGCCCGATTAAATGCCACGCTGGGGGGGTGGACAGGGGGGCGACTAGCGACCGATAGCTGTTGGATTAAGCCCCCCGATGCGCCTGAGGTGCTGTTTCATCGCAACAATACTTCTGTGAGCTGTATTGATCCTGCAACGGTGATCACCTGCTGGATTTCGCTCAGCCATGCTAGTGCGGGAGCGCTAGAGTTTGTGCCCGGTTCGCATCTGTGGCCCTGTCACGATCGCTTCCAGTTTCTGCATGCTCCGGCAGGAGACTATCGCCAACCGCTTTGGGATGCCGCCCAAGAGGTGGGACTAGAGCGATCGCAGGTTCAGCTACAAACCGCAGAAATTCCAACAGGCGGCTGTATTTTTATGCAGGGCGACCTTTGGCATGGCTCTGGCAAAAATATCACAGACCAAACGCGACGCAGTTTCTCCATTAGCATCCTGCCTGCGACATCGCAGTTTCAGCCTTTGGGTGTCGGTGAGGGATACATCTACAGCCGCTATCGCTCTATGGAAAATAATGTCATGGATGAAAGCTTTTTCCCGATTCTTTGGACGCAAGGAGGCGATCGCTCGTCTTTGGTAAAAGCCTATTGTGAGGATGCTTTAAGTTTGGGTGCATAAGTTCAGATACAGTATAAAAGGTATAAAAAGCGATCGCTTCGTGACCCTTGTTACGAAGATGCTGTACGAAGTGACGTAGATTTGGTTTCGGTGCATCTATTGTTCTTGCATAAGCTTAAGGCTCTACCCTTACTCTGTCCTGATGAGTAATGTTGTGGCGAGTCTGTGGTTGTTCTGAGCAATCATTCAAACGTATCTACCTTCTATTTTTATAGAATTCACCTAACCGTTACAGGTTTAAGGACTCTAGTATGACCCAAACAGATGTTAAACCACAGGTTTCGGGTTTGCGCCCAGACTGTCTACCTTTTTCTGAAGTTATCTCTCAATCAATTGCCAACATTGCTCCTACCGTTACTCCTACGGTTAATGCCGCGTTGGTGTTTGCCAGTGCTGGAGCAGGCACTTGGTTTACCTATGTCTTAGCAACCATCGGATTGACTTTTGTAGGGCTTAACATTAACCAGTTTGCGAAGCGATCGGCTTCTCCGGGATCGCTTTATGCCTACATTGCCCGTGGCCTAGGCCCTATGGCGGGTGTAATCACAGGCTGGGCGCTTATCCTGGCATACACGCTAACGGCTATGGCGGTGGTGAGCGGCTTTGCCAACTACACCGCCGTATTGCTGGGTTCTATTGGCATTAATCCCTCACCTATTTTTCTATTTGCTATCTGTGTCGGACTCTCTTGGTATATCGGCTACAAAGATATCCAGCTTTCAACCGTGATCATGCTGGCGCTAGAAGCCGTATCGGTTGGGTTAATTCTGCTCTTGGGTTTCATTATCTTGGGCGGGAAAGGTTTTGCGATCGATCCGGTGCAGCTAACGCTTCAGGATGTCAAACCCGGCGGTATTATGCTGGGCTTGGTTTTAGGGGTGTTTAGCTTTGTGGGCTTTGAGAGCGCTACGACCTTGGGTGACGAAGCCAAGCAGCCGCTGCGAAATATCCCGCGTGCCGTGATTATTAGCACGATCGCTTCGGGAACATTTTTCGTGTTCATGTCCTATGTTGCAGTGCTAGGGTTTCAGGACGCTCCTGTGAAGTTCAATGAAAGTACGGCTCCCATGAGCGACTTGGCTAACTTTGCAGGTGTCGGCTTTTTTGGAGTATTGATTGCCATCGGCGCATCGGTCAGTATGTTTGCCTGTGCGCTAGCCAGCATCAATGCAGGTGCCCGGATTTTCTTTTCTATGGGACGGCATGGTATCTTTCACAGAAGCGTGGGTCGGGCACATGGCAGAAATGCCACACCCTATGTCGCCATTACGCTGACGGCGTTGACTACCTTTATCGTGCCGACCATCATGAACATGGCGGGCGTGCAAACGCTAGATATTTACGCCTATACGGGTACGATCGCCACCTATGGGTTCTTGGTCGCCTACATTCTGATCTCCATTGCGGCTCCTGTCTATCTCAAACGTGAGCATCAGTTACGCTGGACAGACATTCTGTTTGCTGTTTTGGCCATTGGCTTTATGGTGATTCCTGTCTTGGGAAGCGTCGGTCTACCGGGTGAAAATAGTATCTTCCCGGTTCCTCCTGCCCCTTACAATATCTTCCCCTATCTGTTCTTGGCTTATCTGATCTCGGGAGCCGTCTGGTTTGCGATTCTGCGATCGCGTTCTCCCGAAATCATTCAAGTCATGGAGAACGACATCGAGGCTTCTCATACACGCTTTAGCGACATGAAGAAAGTTTAGAGATAGGTTTGAATTTGAATTGAAAGCTAAGGCGCGGCTAGCCGCGCCTTAGCGTTGATCTATCAAGACTTAATGTATTAAGACTTAATCTATACCGCTTAGGATATTTCACTGGATTATGGCAGAGACTGACTCCGAACAAATGACGGGCGACGGCATTGCTCAATTGATTGCCACCTTGCGCCAGCAGGGTATCGAATATGTCCGCTTTGAGCTGCCTGATTTGCATGGTGTATCAAGGCTAAAAGTGGTGCCGATCGATAAGGTCGAAGGCTATGCCCGCAAAGGGCTAAACTTCTACGGTGGCACGTTGGCTTTAGATACGGCATCTAGCGTCGTTACGGGTTCTGGAATGCATGAGGAGCGCAAATACCGTGACCATATGCTGATTCCCGACTTAGAAACCTTAGCGCCTGTGCCGTGGCTCAAAAACACCGCTAAGCTGATCTGTGACGCTCAATGGGGAGTTGGAGATCCGCTCACGATGGCACCGCGTTACGTGCTTAAAACGCTGCTGCACAAAGCTGAGGCGATGGGATTTGATGTCATGATGGGGCACGAGTTTGAGTTTTACCTGCTAAAGGGTGACACTCAAGAGCCGCTCTTTGACGGGTTACATATTTTTAACCATATTCGGAATCAATATATTCCTGAGATTGATCAAATATTAGACTATCTCAGAGCCGCCGGAGTAGATGTAATTACGCACAACTGCGAATATGCGCCTTCGCAGTTTGAAATCAATTTTGGCCCTGCGATCGGCATAGCGGCAGCTGACAAAGCCTTTACGTTCAAGACGGCAGTTAAAGAGATTGCCCACCGTATGGGATACTTGGCCACGTTTATGTCCAAGCCCTTTTCCGATCGGGCGGGCTGCTGCTGCCACTTTCACATTAGCTTGATCGATCGCCAGACCGGAAAAAATGCCTTCCTCGATCTCAACGATCCCGATGGCTTATCTCAAACGACAAAGTCTTTTATTCAGGGCATTCTGACCCATGCGCCTGCCATGATGCCTCTAATTGGGCCTACTCCTAACTGCTATCGTCGCCTCAAGCCCCACACCTTTGCTCCCTCTAATATTAGCTGGGGGATTGAGGATCGCTCAGCAATGGTGCGGGTCAAAGCGACTTACGATGAAGGAACTCATCTAGAGATGCGGGCGGCGTCGGGCTTGAGCAATCCTTATCTGAGTGCTGCTGCGACCCTTGCGGCTGGGCTGCTGGGCATTGAGCATCAATATCAGCTACAGCCATCGGTTGAAGGGCCAAGCGAAGACAATCCCGACTTACCTAAGCTGCCATCTAACTTAGAAGCGGCGCTGGCAGGACTGGCGGAGGATATGGAAATGCGATCGCTCCTGGGAGAAGATTTTGTTCACTTGTTTACCACGGTGAAGCAATTTGAGTTAGCTCGGTTTCATGCCCATGTCACCGATTGGGAAACAAAAGAGTATATGGAAGTCTACTAACGATCGCAAATTTAATTCTAAGCCCCTCATTTCGCGCGAAATGAGGGGCTTTGGGTTTTGGGGCTTCTAATCATCCTTTGTGGAAATCTTCTCAGTGGTCTGGCTCAACTTTTCAAAGTTGAGTTAGTCAACCTGTGGGCTACCGTTGTCCCAACATGCGATCGTAAACCCCTGCGCCTCGGCCTGTTGCCTCACCTGTGCCTGTTCACCGTCAGCGACAAATAGCAGAATGCCACCCCCATAGCCATCTCCGCGATTGAGGGCTTGAGCGATCGCCTCTAGGGGCTGCAAATGATAACCTTGCCAGCCGAAGTGCGGATAGGTATCACAAACCCAGGCCAGCGATCGCGCTGTTCCTTTTACCTCACCCGCCAGCACAAAGAAATGGCCCACATTCCAGTCGGTTGGCGGTTGGCTGGGCTGATCAGTCACTTCACTCTTGTCAGAAGCAGCGCCAGAAAGATCGGTGCCAGAAAGATAGGCAATCGCCTTCCCCAGAGGCAAACTCGTTCCCCACAGCGGATCGGTACGCAGATTGCAAAGCAGTATGGCATTCCAGTGCGGATAGCTTTCGCACAGCTCAAACAGATTCGTTAAGCGATCGGCTGTCCAGTTGGCTTGCAGCGGCACAAGGGCATACTTGTGATTTGAAAGCCTAGAGGCGGCAGCAATCAGCCCTTGGGCAGAAGTCCCGGCATCTTTAAGGTCAGTGGCTTCTGGCAAAGGCAGGCCGTAATCTTGCCGAGAACTTGCGCCACGGGGTAGCCAGGTAAGCGGATCGCCCACGGGTAGAACTGAACCTGCGGCTTGGGCAACTTGTTCAGGCGTTGAAGGTCTGATGCCCATCGATCGCAGCAAAATAGCCACCCAATAAGGCCCACAAAGGTTGTCGGGCTGCTGTCCGGCAAGCTGATGTTCTAACGTAATGCGATCGAACCCTGGCAATAGACGAATAGAGAAGTCTTGCGGTCTGTACATTTCTTAATCTCCTGCTCTAAAAACTCTACTGCAAAAGAGAATAGGGGGGCTGATTTGAGCGATGAAATTTATTTTGGCTACACTCCGCACATCTGCCAAAATAAATTTCATCGCCAGATTAAGCAATGCTGAGAATCACTCTTTTGCGTAAAGGCTGTTTTGAAAGCGTGAATGACTGTGCGGAATGACTGTGCGGCGGCTGATTTTAGAGGTAGGCTGCGGGCACCTGTCTTTTGCCTCTCTTTCGCCCCTCTTTTTACAGCTACTGCCCAAGGGGTGGGGGCATTCCGGAAACTTCTCCTTTGAACTTGTTGTCATTTTCAGACTTGGTGGATGAAAAATTTAGTCTATGCTGTGTTTTTCGCCGCACAACAATCCAAAAGGCCAGGTTTTGAAAGATTGAGAAGACGTTGCAATCTGCTAAGTCTCAAAATATTTGGGCTTAGAATGGGTCTAGGTGAAAGGCAGTTCTAAAAATTCCCCGCTTCAGATCAAATGACCTCAAGGCTAGACATTGTTTTAAGCTTTGATGCTCTTATAAAGCACCAAAGCTCAATTGAGGGAATTCTGGACTTATGCTCATGGGCTGCAATTAGAACTTTCTTCTCCAAGCCCATTAGTATACGACTTACTTAAAAATCAGTGAATGACATGAGTATTGCAGTTCTCTGGATGATTGCAGGGGTTGTCCTCTGCATCATGGAATTCATCATTCCTACCGCGTTTGTAGAACTGACGATGGGTGTGAGCGCGATCATCGTAGCGCTTCTGACCCCAGTCATTCCCCACTTGGGGCTTCAGGTCGTTCTTTGGTTGGGGTTATCGGTGTTGCTCAATGTTTTGCTGCAACGTCTGCTGCCCAAAACAAAGTCTCGCATCATTGAAGACTCTAAGGAAGCCCAAACGCTCACAGAAATCTTGCCAGGGCAGACTGGGCGAGTGCTGTATGAGGGCAACTCCTGGCAAGCCCGTTGTGAAGATGAGGAGATGGCGATCGCGCCTCAACAAAAAGTCTACGTTTTGCGACGGCAAGGCACAACGTTAATTGTTATGCCAGAACAGGCGCTGCGATTCTAAGCAAATTCATCAGCGCTTAAATTGCTCAACTTCAAATTCATAAGCATCTAGATTCATAGCATTATTCACTAGCATCGAGGAGATTTTTAGATGGACGTTTTGTTTACGCTGATCTTGATGGCATTGGGCGGCGCAGGTGTGGCTGGCTCCGTCAAAATTGTCAACCAGGGGAACGAAGTTTTAGTCGAGCGGCTGGGCAGTTACAATCGCAAGCTTTCTCCCGGATTAAATTTCACAATGCCTTTTGTCGATCGCGTTGCCTACCAGGAAACCATCCGCGAAAAGGTGCTAGATATTCCGCCGCAGTCTTGCATCACGCGGGACAACGTGGCCATCACGGTAGATGCCATTATCTACTGGCGCATTGTCGATATGGAGCGGGCTTACTACAAAGTCCAGAACTTGCAATCGGCGATGACCAATCTGGTCATGACGCAGATTCGGGCTGAGATGGGCAGTTTGGAGCTAGACGAAACCTTTACTGCTCGGTCTGAAATCAACGAAATTTTGCTGCGAGAGTTGGATACGGCCACCGATCCCTGGGGCGTTAAGGTGACACGGGTAGAATTGCGGGACATCGTTCCTTCTCAGGCTGTGCAGGAGTCGATGGAGCTACAAATGTCTGCCGAACGCCGCAAGCGGGCAGCAATTCTCACCTCTGAGGGCGAACGCGAGTCTGCGGTCAATAGCGCCAGAGGTAAGGCTGATGCTCAGGTGCTAGATGCCGAAGCCCGCCAAAAGTCTGTCATTATGCAAGCCGAAGCTGAGCAAAAGGCGCTGGTGCTGCGTGCTCAGGCCGAGCGGCAGCAGCAGGTTCTCAAGGCTCAGGCAACCGCAGAGGCGATTAAGATTGTCAATCAGGCGTTGAAGGAAGACCCCGATGCACCTGCGGCTAGCAAAATTCTGCTTGCCCTCAGCTATTTGGATATGAGCACAGAAATTGGCAAGAGCGACAGCAGCAAGGTGATGTTTATGGACCCTCGCGGCATTCCAGCCACGATTCAAGGGATGCTGTCTATGGTGGAAGATGAGCGAAAATAGGGGGATTAGGCTACCAAATGTGCGGGTTCTCTCCCTTAGGGCGGCTTGATCTTTCTCCTTTTCATAAGGTAGTCTAAGATAGAACAAGTGAACTAATGCAGGTTAGATCGCCATGAGCTTCTTTCAACGCTTGCGAGATGTGCTTGGAATTGACGAAGGCTATGAAGAGTACGAGGATGACCTAGAAGATCCGGAGCAAGCGTTGGATGAGCCAGAAGTCGGCGGTTCCGATCGCCGATCGCGCCGATCGCCCAATGGCACTCTATCCGGTAATGTCATCGGCTTGCCGGGATTGGGGCAAATGGAGGTAGTGCTGATGCAGCCGCGATCGTTCCAAGAAATGCCCCAGGCTGTGACCGCCCTGCGCGAACGCAAATCGGTGATTCTTGATCTGACGCTGATGGATACCGAGCAGGCGCAGCGCAGTGCTGACTATGTTGCGGGGGGTGCCTATGCGATCGATGGGCATCAGCGGCATTTAGGCACCTGCGTATTTTTGTTTACTCCTAGCTTTGTCCAGATCAGCAGCTATTCTGGGGCTGAACCTGCCGCTCAGTCACCTGAATCAACTCAGGCTTTACCCACTCCCATTGCGTCTATTCTGAACCATGCCGATCTAAACCGGACAGCGATGAAAACGGGCTTTAAGGCAGAGTTTTAGGGTTCACGATTTAGATGCCAATGGCAGGGGTTGAATTGATTGCAACTTCACCTATTCATTAATGATGGCGATCGCTAGAGGGTTTGCCCCTGATTGACAGACACAACTCCTGAAACCATAGTTCTTGCTTAGGTTGGGTTAGCATCAGCGTTACCCAACGGAATCCTGCTATTGTTGGGTTTCACGTTATTCACCCCAACCTACAGAAGAGACCTGTCAGTCAATCAAGGGTTTGCACTATCTCTCATTTCAGCGTTCAAATTTCTGCAATGAGACAAATACTACATTTGTAGTATAAAATTGGAGAAATCTTCGATATTAGCTCCTGTTGACCTGAAAATGGCGCATTGTGCAGAACCCTGACTTTCCGGGGGGCTTTTTGCTGCGCGATCGCTCGGCTAGATTGCAGCATTTACCCATGTTTTAGGGGACATTCACCTTACATGCAACCTCAATCCTTAACGACGTTTCAGGCATTACGGCGCAGTTTTTGGCTGGTGGTGCAAGCCGCGCCCTCAGAATTACGCAATTTGGCGCTGCTCAATTTATTTACTCGCACAGGGCCAGCCGCATCGCTGTTTTTAAGCAAGATTGTCATTGATGAAGCTTCACGGCTGATGGGACAAGGTGTAACCCAGGACGCGATCGCCCTGATTGTGTCGCAGCCCAAGCTGATGTGGAGTGTCATGGCAGCCCTCGTGCTCAACCTGGTTGTGGATGCGGTCGATTCGGTGAGCAGCGCTTTGTTTGCCTCTTTGCGCGATCGCGTGCAGGGGCATGTGCAAGGTCAGGTGCTGCAAAAAGTGGCAACCTTTGACGACATTGCGCTGTTTGAAACACCAGAACTCCTGAACCTAGTGGAGTTAACCACCAAAGGGGTGCAGCGGCTACAGCGGCTCTCGATGATTATGGCCGCAACCCTGGTGGGTGTTTTTATGCTTATTCCATCGGTGCTGCTGTCTTGGTCAATCGCTTGGTGGGTGCCGCTGCTGCTGCTGATTTCCTCTGCGCCCTCGATCTTGGTGGAAATGAAGCACCACCGCAAAAGCTGGCGAACAGAGTCTACTCAAGCAGGTCTGACCCGCGAGATGGAGATTTATAACAAACTGCTGATTGGCGAGGCATATGCCAAAGAGATTCGTCTGTTTTCACTGCAATCTGTCCTGCTCGATCGCTGGCGAGGGCTGTTTCGCACCCTGTTTAATAAAATGCAGCAGATCCGCCGCGAAGGGGCAATTGCCGTGATGCTGTGGGCGCTGGTAGGCGGCATTGGGGCAGCTCTGCCCTATGTTTATGTGGTGCTGGGCGTGTTGCAGGGCAGCTATACCCTAGGAGACTTGGCGCTGTACACGGGCATTATTCTTCAGCTGCGTCAAAGCCTCTATATTTTGATTAGCAACACAGGCGAAATCTATGACGTAGCGCTGGCCACCAGCCCGATTTTTCAGCTTCTCGATTTGCAGCCAGAGTTACGTAGCGGCGATCGACCTATGCGAGTGACGGCTCAAGTGGCTCAGCCTGGGGTACAGCTTCAAGATCTCTCTTTCTCGTATCCCGGCAGTGACAAACGCATTTTGAATCAGATCAATCTCACCATTCGCCCTGGAGAGATGGTGGCGCTAGTGGGCGAAAATGGCGCAGGCAAAACCACGTTAGCAAAGCTGCTCTGCCGCCTCTATGACCCTACAGAGGGAAAAATTGCTTGGAACGGCCAGGATTTGCGATCGCTCTCATTAGAGGAACTTCGATCGCGAATTGGTGTGGTAATGCAGGACTATGCTCACTTCCCAACAACGCTGAGGGAGAATGTTGGCTGGGGATTTTTGCCCAAGCTAGAGGAAGATGCCGCCCTGCATGCCGTACTGCAAGATGCAGGGATTGACCAGATTGTGGCAGAACTCAGTCAGGGTCTAGAAACGCCCTTGGGCAAACAGCTTGAAGATGGGGTAGATCTCTCAGGCGGGCAGTGGCAGCGGGTGGCGATCGCTCGTTCTCTTCTGCGGCTGTCGCAGGTTGAGCTACTGGTATTTGATGAACCGACGGCGGCACTCGATCCTAAAAATGAACATGAAATCTATCGGATCTTTCGGACGATCGCCCAAGGCCGAATGACGGTGGTTGTCAGCCATCGCCTTGCCTTAGCTAAGCTGGCCGATCGGGTGGTGGTGCTAGAGCATGGCAAGATCATTGAATCTGGCAATCATGAACAGCTCATGGCCAGCGGCGGACAATACCACACGATGTTCACCAGGCAGGCGAGTAGCTATCTTTAGCTTTCATCGCTTTACGCCATTAGGGTAGAAAAATATCTGTTGAATTTAAGGAACGGGAATTAAATACAGCGCTGCGCGCTTGGGTATGTTTAGATTTTTTGTTGTGTGCCGCGCGGAGCGCGGCACACAACAAAAAATCTGTGGCTTAAGCACTTAAAAATTGCTATGAGTGCGATGTTGGGGAGGGGCGGATTTTGCTGTCAAATCCGTTGCAGGACGGCGATGGGTCTGCTAAATCCGCCCGTACCGTTTGCGGATGGATTCAATCCATAATCCTAAGCGCATAGCGCCTGTCCAAAAGGAAGCTGGGATAGGCTAAGACGAAATTTCTGTTGTCTTTTGCAGCTCTGTGAGCTGCTCTGCTCGAATAAACTGCTCAACCGCCTGAGCATCCAGAGGCTTAGAAAAGAAATAGCCCTGAGCATACTCGCACCGCAAAGCATGCAGTTGAGCCAGCTGCTTCGCAGTTTCTACCCCTTCGGCTACCACTTCCATGCCCAAATTCCAGGCCAGCATGATAATCGTTCGGACGATCGTCAACTGCTCTCCATCCACATCCAAACGGCTAATAAAAGAGCGATCGATCTTCAAAGTATCGATCGGAAAGCGGTGGAGATAGCTGAGAGAAGAATAGCCTGTGCCAAAGTCATCCATGGCGAGCTGAATGCCTAACTCCTGAAGCTGAGTCAGCGTTAGCACTGCATATTCAGCATTTTCCATCAGCAAGGATTCGGTGATTTCTATCTTGAGCTGACGCGGATCAAGTCCTGTCTCTCGCAAGATTTTGCTAACCTGCTCTGTCAGGTGGGGGCTAAACTGCTTCCCTGAGACATTGACGTTAATCATGAGAGGCTGGCGATCGGGAAACATTTGCCGCCAGCTCTGCATCTGCCGACAGGCTTCTCGCAGCACCCAATCGCCAATCGGCACAATTAGCCCTGTTTCTTCGGCGATCGGGATAAATTCATCGGGCGATACCTTGCCACGGGTAGGGTGCTGCCAGCGGATCAAGGCTTCAAAGCCGATCGCCTGACGTGTCCGTAGCGAAACAATGGGCTGATAGTGAAGTTGCAACTCCTGTCGCTCGATCGCCCGACGCAAATCAGTTTCTAATTGCAGCAGCGCGACGGCACGGGTGTGCATTTTGGGGTGAAAGATCTCGTAGCGGGCACGACCGTGGGCTTTGGCGCGATACATTGCAATGTCTGCATCGCGCAGCAGATCTTCTGGGCGGGCATACCCCGTCGTGCTGAGGGCAATACCAATGCTGGCTGCCGTAAAGACTTCATGCCCTTCTATGTCAAAAGGCAGCGTCAGCGCATGCTGAATTCGGTCTGCAACTTGCGTCACGCATTGATTATTTTTGATCTGCTCTAGCAAAACGACAAATTCATCGCCGCCCAATCGGGCTAGGGTATCGCCGGGGCGAAGACAGCTCAACAGACGCTTGGCAATTTCGATGAGCAAGCGATCGCCCACGCTATGCCCCAGGCTGTCGTTGATCATTTTGAAGCGATCGATATCAATAAACAGCGTGGCAAACATTACGTTGTCATTGTGCTGGGCAATTTGTACGGCATGCCGCAGCCGCTCCATGAGCAACACGCGATTGGGTAAACCCGTTAAGTGGTCATACAGCGCTTCATAGAGCAGACGTTCCTCCATGAGTTTGAGGTCGATCGACTGCTGCTGCGTCGTCACATCTCGCAGTATTGCCACAAAATAGAGGATTTCTCCTGCCTCAAATATCGGATCAACCGTGATTTCATTCCAAAAACAGGTGCCATCTTGGCGATAGTTTAGCAATGTGCAGGTGATGGATTGCTGATCGACAATCGCCTGTCTCAAGAGGTGAACCGTAGTGGGATCAGTGTCTACGCCATGCAAAAACCGACAGTTTTTGCCCATCACTTCTGCCGCTGCGTACCCTGTGATCTGGGTAAACGCAGGGTTGGCATAAACAATAGGATTATCAGACTGTTGCGGATCAGTAATCACAACACCCACTGAGGTATTGGCAATCACTTGTTCCAGGCGGATATTCTTCGGCATGACCAAGGAAAATTTTGCTAAAGGCGCTTTTGCGAGGACATACCGCCCTGCGGGGCATTACTGCTTAGGGTTCCCGGATAATTTGCAGAGTTTCTAAGCATTAGCCAGGGAATGAGTATATTTTGTTGAAGAATTAAGGACTGAAATCGGTCAAAACAGCCTCCCGATAGGCTTTTACCTGGGCATCAATGCCCGTAATGGCTGTGCCGACCACGACCACATCTGCGCCCAATTCGATCGCCTGTCGTGCCAGAGCCGGAGAAGCCACCCCACCTTCGCAGACCAGGGGCAGGTCTAGCCGTTCGACCATAGCGGCTAACAGGTCAAATCCGGGGGGGATAAGGGTGCGCGTTGCAGCGGTGTAGCCGTAGAGGGTAGTGCCCACTAAGTCAGCGCCAGCGGCAGCAGCAGCGATCGCCGCTTCTAGGGTATCCACATCTGCCATGACGGGCTTGCCCAGCTCTTGGTGAATTTGGGCAATGATCGCCTTGAGGGTTTCGCCTCCCGGACGCTGCCGTAAGGTGGCATCGATCGCGATGATGTCGGCTCCGGCAGTGGCAATCGCTGCTGCATGATGAAACTGCGGCGTGATATACACCTCAGACTCAGGACTCTGCTGTTTCCACAGCCCGATAATGGGGACAGACACTTTTTGGCGCACTGCGGCCACATGGGTTGGCGTGTCGATCCGAACGCCGACTGCGCCCTGATTAACAGCAGCTTGGGCGATCGCCGCTATGACGTTGGGTGCATGCAAGGGCGAATCAACGGGTGCCTGACAGGACACCACCAAACCCCCTTGAAGCGACCGAATCGCAGCATGGCCAAATTGAGAATCCCGTTGGGCTGACCGTTGGGCTGACCAAGATCCAGTCATAAGCACGTACCGTTGTGTATTTGATTCAATTTGCGTTCAGGTGGTGCTGCATCAACGATCTTTGAGTAGGCAAATTTTCGCCCACCGTATTAAAGTTGACAGACCCCAAATAGGCCACTGAGTGCCATTGAACTGCAAATTTATGCGTTCAGGCTAAAGGGAAGAACCCCTTTTTTTGCATTGTTGCAGACCTTCTCTCATATTTTCTCAGCTTTTCTGATAAAAAAAGCATATTTGATTAAGAATCATTGCAATGTCAAGGTGCGATACTGCCACTCCGGCGATCGGCTTACAGGATGGAAAAGATAATGCGTGAATACCGAGATCCTGGAAACATGGCGCAACTACTGGCAGGTGACACAGGCGGCACCAAAACAATCCTTCGGTTGGTGAATGCCGAACCCACAGAGACGGGGGTTCGGCTCAAGCCCCTGTTTGAAGAACGCTATATTAGCGCTGAGTTTCCCAGCTTAACGCCGCTTGTGCGGCAATTTCTCAAAGAAGCTACCCATGAGATGGGCTGTACGCCTACACCTGAGAAAGCCTGTTTTTCGATCGCAGGCCCCGTGGTGGATAACACCTCCAATTTAACCAATCTCTCTTGGCTGCTAGACAGCACTCAGCTTCAGCAAGATCTCGATCTGGCGAAGGTGAGCTTGCTCAATGACTTTGCGGCAGTAGGCTATGGCATTGCAGGGCTAAGCTCTGCTGACCTCCATACCCTTCAGGCTGGGGAACCGCAAGCCGATGCGCCGATCGCCGTTATTGGGGCAGGTACAGGCTTGGGTGAAGGGTTTTTGATTCCTCAAGCCAACGGGAGCTATCGCGTTTATGGCACCGAGGGCGGACATACCGACTTTGCACCCCGCAACGAGCTAGAGTTTCAGCTGTTGAAATACCTGCGGGACAAGATGGATCTGACTCGCATTTCAGTCGAGCGGGTGGTGTCGGGCATGGGGATTGTCGCTATCTACCAGTTTTTGCGCGATCGCCAAGGTCTGACCGAAGCGCCAGAGATCGCAGCGGCCATTCGCACTTGGGAGCGAGAGGCGGGCATGTCGGAGAAGTCGGTCGATCCGGGAGCCGTGATTGCGATCGCCGCTGCCGAACAGAATGACCACCTCTGCCAAAAAACGATGGACATTTTTGTGGAGCTATATGGCGCTGAAGCGGGAAACTTGGCGCTGAAGCTCTTGCCCTATGGCGGCCTGTACATCGCGGGTGGAGTGGCTGCCAAAAACCTGCCGCTGCTGCAATCGGGTATCTTTTTGCGCGCCATGAATGACAAGGGGCGGATGCGTCCATTGGTCGAGCGCATTCCTGTATATGTGATTTTGAACCAAAAAGTAGGGCTGATTGGGGCATCGCTCTGCGCGCTGAGGCTGTAAACACCGAGGCTGTGGTGCGATGCTCACAGCGTAGTTTACTGACCTAACGCCAAATCTAGCCGCTGCTGGGCAAGCTTCAGCGCGGCCTCAGGCGTGCTTTTCTGCAAGAGAACCGATTCGATCGCCCGTCCCAGATTCTCAGAAATGCGATTATATCCGGGAAAAATGGGGCGCGATCGGCCGTATTTTGCCTGCTCCAAAAAAACCTTGAGCACAGGTTGCTGGCTAATAAACTCCTGATAGGTCAGGCTTTGGCGCGACTTGAGATTAACGGGCAGATAGCCTGTGCCCAGCGCCCACTCCGTCTGAAATTCTTCGCTGAGGACATATTCTGCAAAGACTTGAGAGGCTTTCTCTTCGGCGGGTGTGGTTTTGAAAATGTACAAGTTTTCGCCGCCGATGCTGGTGGCGGGTCGGACGCCGATTGGGATTGGCATGACAGCATAGTCTACGCCTGTGTCCTGCAGCTGTCCTAGCGTCCAAGGCCCTGTGATCTGCATCGCGACTTTGCCCGCCAAAAAACCATCTAGCTCGTAGCCGCGTTCTGGCTGAGACAGAGTGGCAGAGCCGTCGCTGATTAGGTCTTGCCAGAACTGGAGGGCAGCGATCGCCCCTGAGTTGACCAACTGAACCGGGGATGCCCCTGACGATGGGTCTAGCAGTTCGCCACCGCCGCTCCACATAAAAGGCAACCAGGTAAACACCGTCCATTCCCCCTTGCCCAAGGGCAACAGCAGACCCTGCTGATTTTTCTCAGGAATGGTTAGCTTTTGGGCCACCTGCCGCAGCGCCTCCCAGGTGGTAGGAATTTCAGTAATTCCAGCCGCTTGAAACAGGCTAGGGCGATAGAAAATGCCGACGTTATTGACATCAAACGGGATCGCCCAGGTATGGCCTTCTAGGACGATCGCCTCTTGTAGCGCCGGATCAATTTCGGCTTTGAGGGGGCTGCGATTGAGCCAGTCTTCGAGCGGTCGGATCGCGTCGAGTTCTACTAACTGCCCAGTAATCATGGGGGCATACCACAGCAAATTAGGTGGGGCATTGCCCACTACGGCAGAGAGAATCTTGGGCATCTGCTGATCGCCTTGCCCGACGTAGAGAGACTCTACCTGAATTTGAGGATGAGTCTGGTTGAACTTGTCCACCAGCTTTTGCAGCACATCGCGGTTGGGGGGTGGGTTAACGCCCTGCCAGAGGGTCAGGTGAACGGTGCCAGGGGCGATCGGATGGCTCTGACAGCCAGAGAGCGCCATCAGCATGACGCAGAGAAGCATGACAGAAATCTGTTTAAGAACGTTCATGATTGCCAGGGTTGCCCTGCTGAGGTTGCTTTCGGGTATCGCTGATTTAACACTAGAAGAGGGGGTGAACCGTTGTCGATGGGGCTTTCAAGATCGCACATGGAACAAACCCAGGGTTTGGGGGCTTCTTTTAGGGGGAAGGGGACATCCAAAGGTAATCAGCGATCGCGCCTCGGTTATTCTGGCTCAGATCTTCTGGGTCGGGGTTAAGCAGGATCGATCGCTGCTCTATGCCGGATAGACGACGGGCAACGCGGCTGGGGATGCCGTCGCCGTAGGTGATATGGCCTTGCCCTACGAGAACGATGATCTGAGTGTTGGGATGGCAGGTGAGAAAGTTGGCGATGCCCTCGGCCATTGTTTCATCCCAAACAACCTGCGCTTGAAAGAAGAAGTCAGAGCTGCTGCTGACGCTGTGCCCTTGATGGATGGCCTCATAGACTTGCTGAATGCTTTGGCGATAGGCAGCGTTGCTTAGATCAATGTCAGCGATCGCAGGAATCCACTGGCGATCGGCAGCACTCAGAGACTCTAGCCCAGACTTTGCCACTTTGCGGGTCACTTCAGTAGGCGTATTCAGCGCTAGTAAAGGAAGCTGCTGGGTTTGGGCAAACCGCAAGATTGGCGCGTAGTAGTCCCAGGGAAATCCCCACCGCTGCTGATACTGGCTGCGCTGCTGCAATTCGGTTTCGCTAATCGTTCCTGCAAGGTACTGATCCAGTGCGGCTTGGTAAGGACGCTGAAACATCTCTAGGGCGATCGCCATTTGGGGGCGGCGGGTAGAGAGTGCCTGAATCAGCGTCAGCTGTGCCTCATGGTCGGCGGGATTATCGTGGGTTTCGCCCAGATAGACGATGCTGGCCTGGGTCAAATCTTCAAGGACGGTATCGGCGTTGAGGGAGATGCCCTGGGGCGATCGCCAGGGAGTGGCACTATCTGACCGATCGGGAGATTGGGCGATCGCAGGAGCACAGAGCAACAGCAATCCCATGAGCAGGCACGCCCAGGCAGAAAGTTTTAGAGTTCGTTTCATGCTTTATATTATGGGGGCAGGGATGGTTCTTGAGCCTGGAAAAACAGTCCCAGCATTGCTTGCAGGTTTTGCCGTTGGTAGAGTATGAGCATGCCCCAAACTGCTACCCCGCTTCTAGATGCGCTCTGCGCTGCCGCCCAAGCCCCGCGTGCCGCCTTTCACACCCCCGGACACAAGAAAGGACAGGGTAGCCCTGCATCCCTGACGAATCTTTTGGGTAGAGCCGTCTTTGCCGCCGATCTGCCTGAATTGCCAGAACTGGATAATCTATTTGCGCCGAGTGGCGTGATTCAGGCTGCCCAAGAGCTGGCCGCAGAGGCTTTTGGAGCCGATCGCACCTGGTTTTTAGCCAACGGCTCTACCTGTGGAATTGAGGCGGCTGTCTTGGCGACCTGCAATCCGGGTGACAAGATTATCCTGCCGCGCAATAGCCACCAGTCTGCGATCGCAGGGCTGATTCTCTCAGGAGCCATCCCAGTCTGGATTGAGCCAGACTCCGATCCGGTCTGGAACGTGGCGCATGGCATTAGCCCTGCTGCCTTAGAAGCGGCGCTGGCGCAGCATTCAGAAGCTAAGGCGGTGCTGGTTGTTTCGCCCACCTACTATGGCGTATGCAGCGATCTAACGGCGATCGCCCATCTCACCCACCACTATGATTTACCCTTGCTCGTCGATGAGGCACATGGCGCTCATTTTGCCTTTCACCCCGACTTGCCCACGCCCGCCCTACAAGCCGGAGCTGATTTAACGGTTCAGTCCATTCACAAAACGCTAGCGGCGCTGACCCAGGCCGCCATGCTGCACACCCAAGGAAACCGGGTGGATGACGATCGCTTGAGTCGCTGTCTTCAGTTGGTGCAATCTACAAGCCCTAACTACCTGCTGCTGGCCTCGCTGGATGCGGCGCGTCAGCAGATGGCGACTCAGGGCAAAGCCTTACTCACCCAAACGCTAAAGCTGGCGGCGATCGCCCGTACCCACCTCAGCCAAATGCCTGGACTCGCCGTTTTGCAGACGGTTAAGGCTCCTGGATTTCATCGCCTTGACCCTACCCGCCTGACGGTTGATGTCTCTGGATGGGGACTAACCGGATTTGAGGCCGATGAAAGGCTTCATCAAACCCTGGGTGTCACCTGCGAATTACCGGGACTCCAGCACCTTACCTTTATCCTGACGCATGGCAACACTGCCGCAGAGATCGATCGCCTGATCCAAGCTTTCCAAACCCTCGCGACGCAGCAGAGTCCTGCGGTTGCTTTGCGACTGCCTCCTGCCCCTCTGCCCTCTGCGAGCATCAGCCCTCGCCAAGCCTTCTTCTCGGCTTCTGAAACCGTGCCGATCGCCACTGCGGTCGGCCAGTGCAGCGCCGAACTCATCTGCCCTTACCCGCCTGGAATTCCGGCGCTGTTTCCAGGCGAAATGATCACCGCTGAGGCGATCGCCTACTTGCAGCAAATTCTGGCGCTGGGTGGCGTGCTGACGGGCTGCGCCGATGTTGACCTTCGCACCCTCAAAATTGTCAGGTAAGGTATGGGTATGCCTAAATCTCTCAAGCTAGAGGCTCTTCTAGAGCAACTCACCCGCATCCGCAATGATCCAGATGCGGTAGGTTTGGAGGAGACGATCGCCCAACTGCGCTCCATTCTCCAGAGCCGTTACGCGATCGCCGTGGCTCAAGCCGCCAAGCTGGTGGGCAAACTTGAGCTTTTTTCTCTACAGCCCGACCTCGTAGCCGCCTTCGATCGGGGTCTGGTTAAGCCCGTCGAGACTGATCCCAACTGTCACGCTAAGGCCGCCATTGCCGATGCGCTCTACCGCCTTAGCGCCAGTCAAGCCGATCTGTTCCTTCAGGGCATTCACCATATTCAGCGTGAGCCAGTTTGGGGCGGACAGGTCGATACGGCGGCCAAACTGCGCGGCATTTGCGCCATGGGTCTGGTGCGGATGAATTATCCGGATGTGCTGACCGAACTGGCCGATCTGCTAGCCGACCCCGAAGCACCCGCCCGAATTGCTGCCGCTCGCGCGATCGCCTATAGCGAAAACGACCAGGGCGTGCCGCTCTTGAGGCTCAGGCTATTGGCGGGAGATGAGCCGACCGTCCTTTCGGAATGCGTTGCCGCCCTGCTGAAGCTGGCACCCCAAAAGTCACTGGCGCTAGCGCTGCGATTTCTTCAGGCTGACGAAATGCAGACCCAGGAATTGGTGGCACTGGCGCTAGGAGAATCTCGCCTGCCAGAGGCGCTGGAGGGGTTGACCGCATGGTGGCAAAAGCAGGCTGATCCTGAGCTGCGCCAAACTGGATTACTGGCGATCGCTATGCTGCGTACCGAAGCGGCTTTGGATTTTTTGATTGGGCTGATTGCCAACGGCAGGCTGTTGGATGCCCAAAATGCGATCGCAGCTCTGCAAATCTATCGGCAAGATCCGGTGCTCTGGCAACGGGTTCAAGCTGCTGCCGCCCAGCGCCTCGATGCCAGTGGCCTAAAGCTAGAGGATTAGCTGTTTTTTCAAAATAAAATTCTGGGTGGTAATTTTGGCAGAAGCCTAAGACAAGAAGGCGCTGGCGAACAGAGCAGCCTGGGTGCGATCGCGCAAATTTAAGCGGCTGAGGATACTAGTCACATGATTTTTGACGGTGCGCTCAGAGATATACAGCGCTTCGGCGATTTCCCGGTTGCTGGCTCCTAAAACAATCTGCCGCAAGACTTCCCGCTCTCTCAGGGTCAGCGCTGCTATTTCGGGCGGCTGAACGGGTGCGATCGGCGGAGACAGAGGGGCAGAAACGGCAATCACTTTTTCAAATAAACCTGGCCCCATGTGGGTGCAGCCCTTATGGATCGATCGAATGGCCTGGGCCAACTCCTCAGAATGGGTATCTTTTAGCAGATAGCCTTTTGCCCCAAACCGCATGGCTTGCAGCACATATTCATCGTCGTCAAAGGTGGTGAGCACCAGCACTTTAATTTCAGGAAACTGTTGGCACACCAGCCGAGTTGCAGTCACGCCATCCATGACAGGCATGCGAATATCCATGAGCACGACATCCGGCTGCGGCAGAGAAGCAGGCGCGATCGCCAACCGTTCCAGCAGGGCGATCGCCTTTTGTCCGTTTTCGGCTTCGCCTACCACCTGAAGATCGGGTTTTGCATCCAGCAAGCTTTGTAGCCCTTGTCGAATGATTTGCTGATCATCCACTAACAGGAGTCGAATCATGACATCAGCTCCGATCGAGTAGGGGAACCTGTGCCGTAATTAAGCATCCCGATCCGGGCTGGCTCACGAGATGAAACTCTCCATTCAGCGCCAGAACTCGCTCTTGCATACCCTGAATGCCAAACCCGGTCATATTTTGCTGCGGATGAAACCCACAGCCGTTGTCCTCAATCCATAACGTAATTTCTTTTTCGCTCTCTTGCAGGTGAATCGCGACTTGGGTCGCGCCACTGTGCTTGTAGATGTTCATCAGCGCCTCTTGAATGATGCGGTACAAAGTCGTGCTGACATCGGTGGGCAAGGGGCCAGCGAGATGAAGGGTATGGGTTGGAGCAATGCCCGTGGTTTGGTGAAATTCTTTGATCGCAAGGGCGATCGCCCCCTCCAAAGACCGACTCAGCGCCGGATTCGATCGCAGTGTTGCCACCGATTGCCGCACATCATGCAAGGCTTTGGAGCAGAGCTGTTGGGCTTCCACCAAAAAAGCCTGGGTTTTTTCGGCATCTGGCGGGCAAAACATCAGCGCATTTTCGAGCTGAATGCTTTGGGCGGTTAGCGCATGTCCCAGCGTGTCATGAATTTCGCGGGCAATGCGGTTGCGCTCTTGCAGCGTCGCCTGATTTTCGGCACGTTGAGCGTATTGCTGCAATTTTTCATGGGCAATAGTCAATTGGGTGCGGCTATGATGCTCCGCCAATAAGCTATTGACCAATAGCAGCAGCGCAAACAGCATTAGCCCAAAAGAAAAAGCTGCGCTGAGCTTGAGGGGCAGCGTCTCAGCGGCGCTAGGCACTGCTTTAAGGGCTTGTAGTCGCTTGAATGCTTCAAGGATGGGATCTTTCGTCTGATTTTGCTGCACGATCGTCAACAAAAGCCCCACAAAAGATAAAACTGTGACTGCCAAACGCCCTGAGAAGTTGAACATTTGACAGCTGCGGATCATGACGATCGACAGCATCATGGGTGTGGAGTGAAAAGTTTCCCCTGAAGCGTTGGTCAACCCAATGAGAACAAACTCTGCTCCCAGGTACAGCACTTTGGGAAGCAGTTGCTGAGTGGGCAGCCTGAGCCGCATCAGCGCAAAGGCAAAAAGAAACAGCAGGGGCAGCACCGACAGCCGAAAACGAGACTCAAAGGGAACGGGCAAGATCAGCGATGCGGCTGCTAGTCCTAGCAGGAGCCACTCTACATAGAGCAGCAGCCGCAATGGATTGAGCGGTTGTGAAGCGAAGGTCTTGGAAGCGAAGGTCTTGGAAGCGAAGGTTTTTAAGGTCTTTAAGGCTTGCGACAATGCTTTAAAGGGCATGAAAGGCAGCGGCATGAGGGCAGTGTAGCGAACAGAGGCGATCGGGTAAACAGCGGCATGGGAAAGCGGCGGCAGATGTCGTTCATTAGGTTTGAAAGGTCTGCGCCTGCAAACCTCTCAAACCCATGAACAACTGAACTTAAATCACAAACAACACACGACTCGCCTGACTGTCTCCAGTTTATGCGTTAGTCATTTTATCTATGAAATTTATTTTGAGAGATGTGCTCTGCGCGCCTTTCACAATAAATTTCATAGTCGGATTTAAAATTTCATAGTCGGATTTAACGCAATGCCTCAGTTTAGGGTAAGGACGCAAGTGGATTCTAGGGTTAAAATGCCTATCTTCTCAATTGCCGCTTAGGACTAAAGTCCT
Organism: Oscillatoriophycideae cyanobacterium NC_groundwater_1537_Pr4_S-0.65um_50_18; assembly: GCA_016208305.1. Classification (GTDB taxonomy): domain Bacteria; phylum Cyanobacteriota; class Cyanobacteriia; order Elainellales; family Elainellaceae; genus Drouetiella. The sequence continues at coordinate 194,448 of JACQYI010000054.1, forward strand.
ACTGAAATCTAGGACTTTAGTCCTAGCAGGTTTGGGAGGTTTGGTTCATGTGGCTTTGCCCTATAGCTCCCTAGGATGTGAGTGTTGCAGCAATGTGACATCACAACCAAGAGATGCTTGCCCTGCTGGTACGGCTAAGCCATTCATGGGGCTGTGAATTGCCTGACCTGTGCCAGCGGGCTTATCTAAACCTCAGCAGAGTCACTATGACCCTTGATCAACCGCATTTGGGCACAACGCATTTAGAAAGTCAGACATTTGGAGAGACTCAAAAATTAGCGTCGGGCAAAAAGCCGCAGGTAAAACCTTGGCTAACTCGCTTGCTTGTTTCTGTTTTGCTCATAGCAGGGGGAGCCATCCTCTATCGGCAGGTGGTGCTCGTACCCCAGGCAGTTAGCCAGCAGATCAAAACAGTGCCCGTCAAACGGCAAACTGTTCCCCTGACCATTACCGCCAATGGCAGCGTTGATCCGGAGCGATCGATCAACGTCAGCCCTAAGTCTTCTGGCACCCTAAAAACCTTGTTAGTCAGAGTAGGCGATACCGTCGAAGAAGGGCAAATCATCGCCTATATGGATGACTCTAGTCTGCAAGGACAGCTCACCCAGGCGCAAGGACAACTCGCCTCCGCAGAAGCCAACAGGCAGAGAATAGTGGCGGGCAACCGTCCAGAGGATATTGCCAGCGCCCAGGCTCAGCTAGAGGAGGCAGAGGCGAGGCTACGGCAGACTGAATTGACCCTCAGCCAGGATCAGGCGCTCTACGCTGATCGGGCGATCGCCCTGCGGGATTTAGAAAGCTCCCGTGCCGATCGCGATAGCGCCCAAGCGCAGGTGAAGCAAGCCCAGCAGTCCTTAGCTTTGCAGCAGGCCGGATCTCGCCAGGAAGATATTGCAGCGGCTCAAGCAGAGGTCATTTCGGCCAGAGGCGCTCTGCAAAATATTCAGATCCAGATCGATGAAACTGTGATTCGCGCCCCCTTTAGCGGCACCGTAATTCGCAAGTATGCCGATCCGGGAGCTTTTGTGGCACCGACGACGGCAGCTAGCTCTGAATTTTCTGCAACCTCATCTTCCATTCTCTCCTTAGCTTCCAAAAATCAGGTGGTGGCAAATGTGGCAGAGACAAACATTGCTCGAATGCGCATCGGACAAAGTGCGGTGATTCGAGCCGATGCCTATCAGGACAAAACGTTTGCGGGCAGAATCACAGAAATTTCTCCACAGTCTACCGTTGAACAAAACGTCACCAGTTTTGAGGTCAAGGTTTCCCTAGATGATCCGCAAAATCTCTTGCGATCGGGCATGAATGTGGATGTCTCCTTTGCCGTGGGTGAGTTAAATAACGTCCTGCTCATCCCCACTGTGGCGATCGTTCGACAAGAGGGCAGTACAGGTGCCTATGTCGAAACTGCCGATCGGCAGGTGGTCTTTAAGCCGATTGAAACCGGTGCAACGGTGGGGACACAAACAGAAATTCGCTCTGGCATAGAGGTTGGAGAGAACGTGCTAATTAGTCCACCTCCCGATCGCGACAAACCGGCTCCAACAGGGCTCATCCCTCCGGCTCCTAACTAAATCTGTAGGAAAACGTCATGGCTATTCCTCCATCCCATCACACCCCTTCTCCTTCCCTGCTCGAAGTCGTGGGCATGGCGATCGATTCCTTGCGAAACAATCGTCTGCGCACAGGGCTGACCATGCTGGGTATGATTATCGGCATTGGTGCCGTCATTACCGTGACTTCTGTAGGGCGAGGCGCACAAAAATCAGTCGAACAGCAAATTCAGTCTTTGGGATCAAATGTCCTCACGGTCATGGCCGGAGCCAGCAGCCGAGGAGGAATCAGCCAAGGAATAGGTTCAGCTTCTACCTTGACTTGGGAAGATGCCAAAGTTGCGGCAGAGCAGGTGACTCTGGCAGAAGCGGTATCTGCCTATTTGCAAAAGGCACAGACTCAGGTAGTCTATGGCTCTGAGAACACCACTACTACTATCATCGGTACCGATTTAAACTATCCCAAGGTTAAAAACATTTATCCGCAGCAAGGCCAATTCTTTACACAAGATGAACTGGATGCAGCTCTTTCTGTTGCCGTTTTGGGATCAAAGGTGCGCGATCAGCTCTTTAGCCAAGAGAATGCGATCGGACTCGATATTCGCATCCAGGGTAAACGATATCGCGTGATTGGCGTGATGGAATCGAAAGGAGCAGGGGGTATCCAGGATCAGGATGACTCGGTTTACATTCCTTTAACCAATATGTCGTCCGAGTTGGTGGGCAATAACGCCCTCTCAGGTATCGCCATTACAGGATTTGTTTTGTCTACGCGGAATACCGATGAGCTTGATGCTGCTCAATTTCAAGTTAGTAATCTGCTGCGATTGCGGCATGACATTTATCCACCTCAAGCAGATGATTTCAATATCATCAACCAAGTCAACCTGATCGATACCTTGGGAACCATTATTAGCCTATTTACGGTTATGGTCACGGCGATCGCCGGGATCTCTCTGGTGGTTGGCGGCATTGGCATCGCGAATATCATGCTGGTTTCAGTGGTGGAACGCACCCGCGAAATTGGCATTCGCAAGGCTTTGGGGGCGACCCGTAGCGCAATTCTGAGTCAGTTTTTAGTAGAGGCCGTAGTGGTTTCGGCGATCGGGGGAGGGATTGGCGTGATATTTGGCATTGGGGTTTCTATAGCCGCTTCTCTGGCGTTGAGCATTCCCCTAGTCATTTCGCTAGATTCCATTGCCGCAGGGCTAACGCTATCGGTCGGCATTGGTCTGTTGGCGGGTGTCATTCCGGCACAGAGTGCGGCAAAACTTGACCCCATTGTGGCACTGCGCAGCGAATAGAGTTGCGAACAGGAGAAACCTATGATTCAGATGCAGGGCATTACCAAAACTTACTCTCTTGGAGAACTCAATGTTCCCATTCTTAAAGGCATTGATCTATCGATCGCCGCAGGGGAATATGTCGCCATTATGGGCATGTCGGGTTCGGGCAAGTCTACGCTAATGAATATCATAGGCTGTCTCGATCGCGCCAGCAGCGGCAATTACACGCTCAATGGCGTTGATTTAACCACCCTCGATGATGATCAGTTGGCCTACATTCGCAATCAGCAAATTGGCTTTGTCTTTCAGCAATTTAACCTGCTCACGCGATCGACCGCTCTCGAAAATGTCATGTTGCCGATGGTCTATGGCGGCTTACCTCTGTCTCAACGTCGCGATCGCGCCACTGAGGTGTTATTCAAAGTGGGTTTGGGCGATCGCTTACTCAACCGTCCTAGCCAGCTTTCGGGCGGACAACAGCAGCGGGTAGCGATCGCGCGGGCGCTTGTCAATCAACCCGCCCTGATCTTGGCCGATGAACCGACAGGAGCGCTTGATCAAAAAACCTCTCAGGAAGTCATGGATCTTTTAACTGAGTTAAATCAGCAGGGTATCACCATCGCCCTTGTCACCCATGAACAAGATGTCGCCAGTCAAACCCAAAGAATGATCTATATCCAAGATGGCCTCGTGTTGAGCCAAGGTAAACCGCTCATTCCTCAAGGAGGTATTGTATGATGACCCAACCGATGATTGCGGATTCCTTAATTCAGCGAGGAATTGCGAACTTACAGCAGAAATCTTTAGACGCTGCTATTACCTCATTTACGCAAGCATTGCAGCATGACTCTAACTCAGTCTGTGCTTACGCTAATCGATCGATCGCCTACTCTATCAAAGGCAACTATTCCCAGGCGCTAGATGATCTGAGCCGAGCCTTAGAACTCTCGCCCACCCACTTTGCCCTCTACTTCAACCGAGGAATGTTATACAACAAGCTGGAAGATGAAGATCGATCGATCGCTGATTTCGGTAAAGCTATTCGGCTCAACCCTTCTGGCTTCTGGTCTTACTTTAATCAGACTATGATTTTGTTCAGGCCGGATGCACCCGAAGATGCGCTGTCGCAATCACAATCACAATCACAGGCTCAATCGCAATCGCAATCACAGCCGCAAGCTGAGTTCACTGCTGAGTCGCAGTCCCCACCCCAAGCTGGAAAATCGCAGCCCTATCCAGGTCGTGACTCCAAGGCAGAACCGCTCCAACTGCCGCATGTGCCTGCCTTTATTCCCCGTGGCAAGCTGTACAAAAATTTGCTGAAGCTGCATGTTGCAGTGTGCGACTTTAGTCATGCCTTAGAGGTGCAAGTCCATGCTGCCAAAGTGCGTGAAACACAGGGCGATGCGCTGTCGTTGGGGCTGCTTTTCTATGCCAGAGCTATTGCTAGAAATCCCAAGAATATGGTTTTTTACTGGGATCGCAGCTTTCTCTTTTTGGAAACGCAGCAGTTCACCCCTGCGATCGCAGACTTGAGCCAAGCGATTAACCATGCGCCTAAACATGCAACGCTGTGGACAAATCGTGGCGTGATCTATTATCGATGTGCAGATTTCTCTAATGCCTTATCAGACTTTTCTGAGTCGATCGCCTGTAACCCCCGCATGGCCGATGCCTACGCCAACCGAGCCGCTGCCAAGGTGCAGCTAGGGCAGATTGATACAGCCGTCACCGATCTAGAGAAAGCCATGCAGCTCTCGCCTGAGAACCCGCTTTGGCATCGCTTCCGAGAAAGCCTGTGGGTGTAGTCTGGGTTAAGGCTTGCTTTTTTCAATGCTTATCCTGCATTGCACCCCCAAAGGCAAAGTCTTTCAGGCAAAGTCTTAAGGCAAAGCAGTTTTAGGGTAAATTAGCTACTGTAGCTGCCTTACAGGATCATGCCGTACCTCGCCAAGATTCTCGTTTATCCAATTAAATCGCTTGATGGCGTAGAAGTTTCTCAGGCTAGCCTTTGGGAAGGGGGGGCGATCGCCCATGATCGCGAGTTTGCCCTGGTTGATGAAAGCGGTAAGGTTGTCAATGCCAAGCGCAAAGCTGAGATTCACAAAATTCGTACCGCCTTTGATCTCGATGCCCGCATGATTACACTCTGGCTAGAAGGGAATTCTGCCATGCAGTCTTTTCATTTAGATGGCGATCGCCCTGCTCTAGAAGGCTGGTTTTCAGACTACTTTGGGTTCCCGATAACGCTGAGGCAAAACTGCCACATGGGTTTCCCAGACGATATCGAGTCTTCTGGCCCTACGATCGTCAGTGTTGCCAGCCTGGAAGCGATCGCCACCTGGTTTGGTATGGGTTTAGATGAGTGTCGCCAACGGTTTCGCGCCAATCTAGAAATCGCCAATGTGCCCGCCTTCTGGGAAGACACGGTTTTTGATGCAGCTGGAGAGGGCATTTCGTTTCAGATTGGCGATGTCGTGCTCAAGAGCAGCCATCCCTGCCAGCGATGCATTGTGCCCACCCGCAACCCCTGGACAGGCGATCGCACCCCTGATTTCCAAACCAAGTTCAATATCCACCGAGAAGCCACCCTGCCCGATGGCGTACCGCGCACTCAGTTCAACCACTTCTATAAGCTGACTCTCAACACCCAGGTGTCACCGCTGGAGGCTGGAAAAGTTTTGCGCTTAGGCGATCGGGTGAGGCTTTAAACAAACAGGGTTCAATCTAAGATGTCAGCCCCATCACGGCACGATACTGTTTTTCTAAGGCAGGTAGCGTTCGCGAGTCGCGCCACATCTTTTCCTGACTGTGGGCAAATAGCGCTTGGCGCAGGTGCTCTAGATCAACAGTTGTCAACTGGCCTGCCGACATCACCTGCTTGCCATTGACCCAGGCGCTATGAACCGCTTGGGCTGATCGACCCAGCACCAACAGTCCGATCGGGTCAGTGCGTGGCAACAGAGAAAGGTGCGTCAGGTCATAGAGAACACAATCAGCTTTTTTGCCCAAGGTCAGCGTGCCGATCTCATCTCCCAGATTTAGACCTTTGGCACCCCCCAAAGAAGCCATCGCGATCGCCTGTCGGGGCGTAATCCAGCGGCGATAGTCTGGATCGGTAACATTGTGCAGAATTGAGCCAATTTTGATCGCTTCTAGCAGGTCTTGAGCATCATTGCTGCTCGCGCCATCGCAGCCAAAGGCAACATTCACCCCAGACGCAAGGTAATGGAAAATGGGCGCAATGCCGCTGCCCAGGCGCAAATTGCTGAGGGGATTATGAACTACCGTCGATTGGGTTTCTGCCAGGATAGCAATGTCGGATTCCTCTAGCCAAACGCAGTGCGCTAGAGAAGTACGCTTTCCCAGAAAGCCCAGCTTGTGAAGATGTGCCACTGCGCTACAGCCATATTTTTCTTGAGCCAAAAGCTGCTGGGCGCGAGTTTCTAGTAAGTGCGTATGCAAACAAAGCTGATGGCGATCGCTCAATTCTACGCAGCCTTTAAGCAATTCATCCGAGCAAAGATGCACCCCTGTGGGAGCGGGGATCACGGATATGCCGATCTCAGGCTGATGAAATTTTGCAACAGATTGCTCTATTAACGCCAACACCGTTGCGGCAGTATGCAGATGAGGGCGGATGTCTTGCTGGATGCCGCCTGAGGGCAAACTTGCAGCCAAAGACGCATCTTGAATCAGCGGTGCAATAAAGGCGCGAATGCCAATCTCTTTGTAGGCTTGGGCGGCGGCGGCGATCGTTTCCATTTCTCGCCCCGGAATCAAAATCAGGTGATCCACCAGACAAGTTCCCCCTGAAAGCAGCGTCTCTGCTGCGGTGTGCAGGGCGCTCAGGTAGACCTGCTCTGGCTCCAGCGGCGCAAAATCATACAGCTCGGCTAGCCATAGCTCTAGCGGCACTGGCGAGATTGATCCACGCTGCCACATTTCTGGAGAATGGGTATGGGCGTTGACAAATCCTGGCAGCAGCAGCTTATTTTTCCCTTCTACCAAAGTGCCCAGCGGCTCAAGCTGGGGGGCGATCGCAGTGATGCGCTCCCCAACAATTTGCACATCGACGGTTTCATACCCTGACTCAGATGCAATCAAAACTCCCTGAATCGTAAAACTCACGGCTCCCCCTCAAGTGATCAACATCACCCTATAATCTCTCTAAAATCCAAAATTCTCCACGGAGCCGCTCGTGTTCGAACGCATCAATTTGCCCAACGGCACTCTCACCTCTGTTTCTCCTTACTCCCATGCCGTGCGCGCTGGAGATTTTTTGTTTGTCACCGGACAGCTTTCGCAAGATCCTGACACAGGCAAGATTGTTTTGGGATCGATCGAAGAACAAACCCATCGCGTCATGAGAAATCTGCAAATGGTGCTTGACCAGGCCGATTCAGGATTCGATCGCGTCACAATGGCACGCATTTTCCTCACGGATATTCGTTTCATTCAGACGGTCAACGAGATCTATGCCTCATATTTTAAACCTGATGAGCTTCCAGGACGTACCACGATCGGCGTAACCGGACTGGCAGGTTTGGGCGATGTTGAAATTGATTTAATTGCCTACTGCGGCCAGTAATTGATCATTTTTTGCGGCACAGCCCACAAAAAGCTTGATTTTCAGGAATTTTTGCAGGGGGATGCATCTTCTGCAAAAGTTCCTGCTCAGATCGGCCTTAGATCAGTGCCTTGCAATACTGAAGCCAAATCTGTTTCAGATTACGGTCATGGGCGTTGCTGATTTTATCTATGAAATTTATTGTAAGAGCCTCTCACAATAAATTTCATAGCCGGATTGAGCAATGCTCGGTCAGGTTTCAAATATAGTGATGTTTGGAGGGTGCCCCCTGCTTCAAGGCATCCGTGGTCATTCTCTCTGTTGACTCAGCTCTAATTTAATCCTATGGCTCGATCGCTGCGATCGCTCGGAGTTCCGCCTAACGCCTGGGCTGTTGATGCCCAAACGGCAGATATTACCCGTCCGCCTTTGCCCCCTCACCCGATCGCCCTGACCACTGATACCAAGAGTCTGCGGCTAGATTTAGCCAAGGCGGCTCTGATTGTTGTAGATATGCAAAACGACTTTTGCCATCCAGATGGCTGGCTGGCGCACATCGGTGTGGATGTGTCTCCGGCAAGAGAGGCGATCGCCCCCCTCAAGTCGTTCTTGCCAGAGCTGCGCGCGGCTCAAGTGCCGATCGTTTGGCTTAACTGGGGTAACCGACCCGATCTGCTCAACATTAGCGCTGGGTTGCGCCATGTCTATAACCCGACTGGCGAAGGCGTTGGCCTGGGTGATCCACTGCCTAAGAGCGGCGCACCTGTGCTGATGAAAGATAGCTGGGCGGCGGCAGTCGTGGATGAACTGGTTCAAGCATCTGACGATATTTACGTCGATAAGTACCGCATGAGCGGCTTCTGGGATACGCCGTTAGACAGCATTCTCCGCAATTTGGGACGCACTACCCTATTTTTTGCGGGCGTTAATGCTGACCAATGCGTCATGGCGACCCTGCAAGACGCAAATTTCTTAGGCTACGACTGCATTTTGCTGCGAGATTGCACCGCAACAACCTCACCTGAATACTGCCTCAAAGCTACTTTCTATAATGTTAATCAGTGCTTTGGTTTCGTCACAGATTCCCGCGCTATTGTGAAGGCAATCAGCGATCGCTAGACCCTTAACGGAGACTCCGATGGACACGACCTGCGTCATTCCAGTGATTAAGACTCCCAAAGACTATCAAGCTTACCGGATTAGCCCACAAGATACCAATCGATTGGCGATCGTTTTTGATCCTGTTGTGGCTAATATGTCGCTGACCTATTGTGTTGAGATCTTTGATAAGGGCGGCAAAACGCCTCCCAACCGTCACCAACTTGCCGTAGAAATGTTTTTTGTCCTGAAGGGTGAGGGAATTGCCAACTGCGATGGCAAATTTGTGCCGATTCAGGCAGGCGATAGCATTCTCGTACCGCCTACAGGCACCCACGGCATCGAAAACACGGGAGAAGGCCGCCTCTATGCCCTGTGCATCATGGTGCCCAATGAAGACTTCGCAGAACTGATCCGCAGCGGCGTACCTGTTGAATTGGATGAAGAAGATATGTCGGTTTTGAGGCGATCGGATGCCCTGGTAAGGAGTTAAGCATTTGTGACGCTAGAGTAGGAGCAGTACTCTCAGAACGAGCTAACTCTCCGGATGCGCACAAATTCCTCAGACGGCTCACCGAAACTAGAGTTTCTCAAGTCGATCACGCCACAAAGCAGTGAGTCAGAAGTAGAGCATAAAATTATCGTCCCTCTACTGCAATGGCTGGGGTATGGAAGTGCTGACTGGCGATCGCAGGTCAGTTTCGGCAATTCCAAGCTTGATTTTCTGGTCTACCCTGAGGAATTTAAGCTGCATTGTCCTCCTTTTTTAGTGATTGAGGTTAAAGCTCCAAACAAATCAATCAACCAAAACGGGTGGCAAATTAATCGGTACATGCGCAAAGTCGGTGCCATGCTTGGGCTGCTCACTAACGGCTCTAGCTTTCAGTTGCTCTGTAGACACCAAGATCAGATTGTTACCATTGCAGACTATTCAACAACTGAATTGGTCAAAGACTCTAGACTTTTTCGCAGCTTGCTCTGCAAATCAACCTGTCTGAAAGTATGCAATGCAATTCTCCATAATCAGCAGCGGATCAACCAGAAGTTTTTAACGTTGGTTGCTGAAGCTTTCGACAATCAAAGTATTCATTGTTTATTTAAAGAGCGGCATCTAGAGCAGCATGCCAGTATTTTGCAAGAAGAATCTAACGTGATTCAAAGGAGAAAAGAAGCAATGATTATAACGGTCTTTAATAATAAAGGTGGGGTTGGTAAAACAACATTGACAATTAACTTGGCGGCATCACTAGCAAAGCTCGGTAAACGAGTTTTACTCATTGACATTGATGCTCAAGCAAACTTGACGACTGGATTAGGAATTGATCCACTCAATGACGTAGAACTGGCTAGGAAGAAAGATATTACCCACCTGCTCATTGACCCTAGAATCAAGCTTGAAGATGTAATTTATACTAAGCGTTGGAGCCAAAACGATCTTCAGCTTGACATCATTCCTTCCCATATTCGCCTAAGCCGAATGGAGAGTGATCTAACTCGAATGGTGGATAGCGATCGTGTCTTGGTGAAAAAGTTAAAGAATCACAGCTATGATTTTATTTTTATCGATCCACCTCCCTCTTTTGGCAAGGTCAATAGTATCTCCTTGATGGCATCAAATGGTATCTTAGTTCCCACTCAACTCTCTTCTTATCCAATTCGTGCCCTGGAATATGTCCTTACTCAGGCTCAAGATGTTGGAGCCTATAAGGATGATCCGCTGCCTATTTTAGGGGTGGCAATCAGTATGTATGATCAGCGATCGAATAGCTTTAATCTTTCTATGTTAGAAAAATTGAAAGATATTTTAGAGAAAACTGATGGTGGCAAACAGGTTAATATATTTCCTGAAAAAACTTGGATTCCCAGACTTAATATTGTTTCACAATGTCCAGAGAAAGGCTATCCCATTCAGGAAGCTGAGTTTGACGATCATTTAAGTACCCAAGAGCGTGAAGCTGCTCAAAAAGCCTTAGAGAGATATGACCATCTTGCTGCTCATCTAATCGACAGTATTTGATCAACAGTATTTAATAGGAGTCTTCTATATGAGTCAAGAAATTCGGCGCGAACTCATCAGCAGAAATTTAGGAATTATCCCCATCAATCATGGGAAAGTTTATGCTTTTCAGATTGCTCTTCCAGATTCTGAGAAGCAAGAACTTTCTTTGGAGCGATCGCAGGCAATTGAGAGCAGCCTTTTGCAGCACCAAAGCAACCTAGTCTCTCTGATCTTGCGCCGTACCGAGAGTTATGGCGATGACATTGAGTATGAGCTAGTTTATGGCGCAGAGTGGCTTCAAGTTGCACAACAGCTCGACATTGAGATGCTGTGGGCTTGGGTATTTGATATGACCGATGAACAAGCTTTGGCTGCTAAATCAGAATTTTCTCAATTGTTCGGTTCATCAATTTATGCGCCAACGGGTACTGAACAGTCTTCAGGTGACTCTGCTAATCTGGAGCAGATGCTCGATCGCAAGCTGCAAGCCACTGCTGATTCAATTAAGCAAGTTCTAGCTGCATCTCTGGATAAATTTAAGGAGGATTTTGATGAAAAGCTAAAAATTCTTCACTATGGCTTAGACCAACTGAAGAGTAATTTTTCTGAAATATCAGAACTCTCTATACAAATTAATCAATTGCGAGAGCAAATTGAGGTTGTTGGTTTGAGGCCAACCGGTTTACGGTCGCAAAAACGACTCTCCTTTGAAGGCAATAAAATTAATCTGTTGACTGCTAGTGAACAAGAAATTACTGATCTTTTAAGCCAAGTAGGTACCCAAACTAAGCAGATTAAGGCTGCTCTGGAAGCGATCGCCCATTGGCAAAACCCTGGCAAAACTCTCACTTGGGCAAACTTAGAGCGATCGGCAAAAGTAGGCTCTAAAGACAAAGATAAAATCTCAGGATTTGCCCAAGGAACACTCGATCGCCTCAGGCTAATTGGCGAGATTTAAGTTGACGTTTCACTAACAGAAAACACATTTAGATCAGAGAAATTAGCAATGAAATCTCGATCGCTCCTGCTTATTCTCTTGGCTATTACCATTCTCATTAGTCTGGTTGGCTGGAATTGGTACCAAGACACCGCTCGATCGCCCGCTTTAGCGGAATATAGTCAGCCGCAGATCGCCCCACCCCAAGTGAATGCTCAGCGCCTGTGGTCAGATATGGCAACCTTGGCTGTAAGGCGATTTGAAGAGAGCGATCGCCAGCAAGCCCGTAACTACATTACCCAGGAGTTGCAAAAAGCAGGTTGGACACCCCAACTGCAACCGTTTACGGCTCAGGGTTTTAGCGGCATCAATATTTGGGCAGAGCGATCGGGCACTCAGCCGCAGTTGGGCGCAATTTTGCTGGGGGCACATTATGATACAGTCGCCGATTCCCCCGGAGCCGACGATAACGCCACCGCAGTAGCCGTAGCTTTAGAAGCCGCGAGGCTGTTGAGTCAATCTCCTGCAACACCACGATCGCTCCAGCTTGCCTTTTTTGACCTAGAGGAAGCAGGGCTGATCGGCAGCACAGCCTATGTGGAAAACCTTCAGCCCGAAGCGTTGCAAGGCGCTGTCATTATGGACATGATGGGCTACACCTGCTCTGTTGCCGCCTGTCAAACTTATCCGCCTTTGCCGATCCAGCCGCCTGTAGACACCGGAGAATTCTTGGCTGCGATCGGCGACCAAGGGCATCCTGTTCTAACAGAGAGCGTGAGTCGAGCCAGCCGAGCAAATTTGCCTCAGGTCTTAACTCTGTCTATTCCTACCTTGGGTGGACTCACGCCCGATCTGGTACGCAGCGATCACACTCCCTTCTGGAAGAAAGGCATCGGTGCCGTTTTGCTCACTGACACCGCCAATTTTCGTAACCCGCATTACCACCAGCCCAGCGACACTCTAGAAACGATCGACCGGAGATTTTTCGTCGGCTCAGCGCAGATTGTGATCAATAGCCTGATTGACTTACTTCAGCAATGAGAACTTTAGCGATCCTAAAATTTAGGCAAAAGATCTAAGCAAATACCGTGCGGTTTAGCAGCAGAGCATGGCTGGGCAAAATGATATGGCGATCGCCCCCCACAATCAGCCAGTTTTCTTCCTGAAGCTGACTCAGTAAACGGGTGACAGTAACGCGAGTTGTGCCGATCGCATTTGCCAACTGTTGATGCGTTAGCCGGACGCTAAGGCGCATTCCCTGTGGTGCGGGTTGCCCGACCTCTTGCACCAACAGCAGCAGTAGATGACGCAGCCGCTCTTCGACCCGACGGTAGCCCACCATAGCCAATATGGCTTCTGTTTGTTGCAGTCGTCGCGCCAAATGCCGAAACAGCCCTTGGGCTAGAACCTGCGACTGTTCTATTTCCACCATCTTCACCCGCATCAGATCCACATCTGTCAATGCCATAGCTTGATAAGGCCGAATTAGGGCCAGCGGCAGTCCAAAGGGCATCGAAGGACAGGCAAGCCCTAGCAGCGACTCATCGCCTGTGTCATAGAGCGTTCCTAGCTGAACAATTCCCCGACAGACGACAAAAATCTCGTCTGGAAGCATCCGGATCGCTTGCCCGCTTCGGTAAGGCTGTAGACTCCGCCCCTGATAAAGTTCTTCCAGAAGCTGGCGTAGATCGGGCTGTTGCTTTGCCTCTAAGACTGAGGAGTTCAGCATACTTGTGTAACCTAGCTAACATTGAGATTTAGCATAGGTTTCTCAGCTAAAGGCCAGGTAATTAAAAGATTGTTAGAAGGTTAGCGAAAGGTTGTGATTGAGTTAAGGTTTTCAGGCATGTTACAAACTGCTAGATTTGACCCTGCATACTCAGCCGTCGATCGCGCCCTGATGTCCTTTAGGCATCCCTTTAGCCATCTAAGCACCGAATCGCTTCCAGCATGCCGCGCGCTTTGTTTAGCGTTTCTTCATACTCGCGCTCAGGGTCAGAATCTGCGACCAACCCAGCCCCCGCCTGAACGCTGACCTGGCGTTTGCCATCGGGCTGGCTGCGCACCACCAGAGTCCGAATTGCGATCGCCGTGTTTAATTGTCCCTCAAAGTCGTAGTAGCCGTATGCGCCGGAGTATACACCGCGCCGACAAGATTCTAAATCATGGATGATTTCCATCGCTCTAATCTTGGGGGCACCGCTCACCGTTCCGGCAGGAAAACAGGCTTTGAGCAGTTCCCAGGCCGTTTTATCAGCAGACAGCCGTCCCACCACATTGCTGACAATGTGCATGACATGGGAATAACGCTCAACCACCATGAGTTGATCGACCACAACCGTACCGTTGGCGCAGACACGTCCCAGGTCATTGCGTCCTAGATCGACCAGCATCACATGCTCAGCCACTTCTTTGGGATCTTGTAGGAGATCGGTCGCGAGTTCGGCATCTTGCTGAGGGGTTTTGCCGCGAGGACGGGTGCCCGCGATCGGGCGTAAGGTGGCAATTTTGAGTCCCTGGTCTTCGGGCGAGAGATCGGCTTTGACCATCACTTCTGGACTGGAGCCAATGATCTGCCAATCCTGAAAGTGGAAATATGCCATGTAGGGCGAGGGGTTGATCAGCCGCAGCGAGCGGTACAAAGCAAAGGGATCGCCTTTTAGCTCGGTAGAGAGGCGTTGAGAAATCACCACCTGGAAGATGTCTCCCGCCCGGATGTGCGCCTTGGCCTTCTCGACGCTGGCGCAATATTGCGCCTTGGTCGTGTTGCTTACATAGCCCGGTGATAAATCCTCTGCACTCGGTTTTACGGCACTGGGAGCAGCCTTAGAGGGCGGAGTCCATTGCAGCAGTGTATCTCGCCCAGAAAGCGGCAGCTGTAGCTTGTCCACCAGCCGACTCACCCGTTCGCAGGCTTCCCCATAGGCTTGCTCTAGATTGGTGTCTGGGTGACGGAGATCGGCATAGGCGATCGCCCAAATCTTGCGCTGCACCTGATCAAAAATCAAAAGCTGATCAATCTGCATCCACAAGCCATCGGGCAAGTCATCCTCAGTCAGGGGATAGATCGGCACGCGTGGCTCGATCCAGTTAATTAGCTCATACCCCCAAAAGCCAAACAGCCCGCCAATTCCGGGCGGCAGATGCGGCAGCTTGACCGGACGATAGGGTTCTAAGCAGGTCGCCAAAGCCTGAAACGGATCACCCTCAAAGATTTGCGTGGTGCCATCTCGGTGGGTTTGCGTGGTGCGATCGCCCCTGGCCTCTAAAATCCACAGGGGGTCGCAGCCCAAAAAGCTGTAGCGTCCAATGACCTCGCCTCCCTCAATAGATTCAAGCAAAAAGCTATAGGGCTGTCCGGCACAAACCTTGTACCAGGCAGAAACAGGTGTGTCTAGATCTGCAACCCACTCTTGAAAAACCGGGACAAAATTACCCTGCTGGGCTAACTCTCGAAACTGCGTCAAATCAGGGAAAACCATCTACCTACCCTATCGCCCGCTGGATTTGATAATGGCGTGAACCTCAGTGTACCATCCTGCTTCTGCTCAGCCGACTTGCGGAAGGACTAACCCTGCGCAACAACCAACCAGACTTGTCGATATTGAGGCGTTACCGTCCTGCGAGGGCGAACGTCTCAACTCAAAATTCACGGTAAGAATGGCGGATTATCAACCTAAATGAGTTTGACGCAACCAACAGAAGGTAAACTATCAAGAGGGTAAAAATAGGAGCTGAAAGACTTAATCAAATTGCTGAGTCAGTGATTTCTCCCAGATCTGCAAAAAAATATCAAGCTGAGTGAAGTGGAAACACTGTGGAGTCGATCCATCAAGCGAAATAAGCTAAAGGTGGAGTCAGGAAATCTCAACAAATCGTGACCTGACTTTTGCTAAAACGGATTGATGGCTGCGGTATTTATCCTTGGTGATCCGTAATGACTCAGAAATGATTCATGATCTCAGCGCCCTCTGACATCCCTTCAATCCACTTACCCTTCTACCTCCCGTGACAGGAGAAGCTGCACCCATGAGAGATTTTGTTTTAGATGCCCCAAGCAACAATCGCTACACCTATTTTGTGGCTTACTACGGTCATGAATTTCAAAAGCAAACCGCAGTGCTGCATGTTCGCCACGACTTTACCGACTCCATTCAGGATCTTCATGTTTGCATCCGCAGCCGCATTCATGAAGTGCTAGGCGAAGAAACCTCGTCTTGCTACCACATTCTGGCGCTGGCAGCTCCTGAAGCGATCGCAGTCTAGACCTTACCTCTAGGTCAAGATTTGAGGCAGTTTTTGTTCAACCTATCCCCTAGGCTCGTAGAGCACCGATTATCCATTGGAGTCATCCGATGGATTTTTTGGTGTTGGCGTTACTGGCTTTAAGCTGGCTTTAAATAGTAGGTTTTAGAGAGCGCTCTCATCCTCAGATCAAGCCCTGGCCATTTTTGCGGGTTTGCCTTTTCACCGAGATGGAATTTCACCGAGATGGATCTAAAAATCGTCAATGCCCAGATTCCCGATCGCCCTGGATTATGGGACATTGCCATCGCTCAAGCCCACATCACCGATCTCACCCCCGTCTCTGAAGTGATCGCCTCGCCATCACTAACCGCAGCCCTAGATGCCAAGGGCAATCTGGTCATTCCAGGACTGGTCGAACCCCACTTTCATCTCGACAAAGCGCTATTGCTCGATCGCCACCCTGCCCAAGAGGGCAACTTTGCCGAGGCCATGCGGGAAACTCTGCGGCTCAAGCAATCCTTCACCGTTGACGACATTCAATCTCGCGCCAGAACCGTGATTGAAAGAGCGATCGCCTTTGGCACAACCGCTATGCGTAGCCATGTCGAGGTTGATCCGACGGTAGGGCTAACGGGTATGGAAGCCCTGCTGCCCCTGCGGGCAGAATATGCTTGGGGCATGACGCTTCAGCTGGCAGTTTTTGCTCAAGAGGGAATGGCTTCTGGCACCGAAAAGCTGCTGCGGGCGGCGATGGAAATGGGGGGAGATGTGATTGGGTCGGCTCCCTATGTTGATCCTGAGCCGGAGCGCAACGTACAAACCATTTTCGACATTGCCCAAGACTTTAACTGCGATGTCGATTTTCATCTCGATTTTTTGGACGATCGCGAACCGATGCTCTTGCCGTTTGTCATTCAGGAAACGGTGAAGCGGGGCTGGCAGGGACGGGTTTGCTTGGGGCATATGACCAAGCTGGCAGGATTAACGCCCAACGAGCTGGCCGCGATCGCTCCTGCGCTTCAGGCTGCCGGAATTTCTATTTTGGCGCTGCCTGCCTCCGATCTGTATATTATGTCTCGACGAGACACCCATAATATTCGGCGTGGCGTTGCACCCATCCACCAACTGGCTGAGTTTGGCGTGAATGTGGGGCTGGCAACCAACAACGTTATGAACCTGTTTACGCCCTTTGGGGATGGCGATGTGCTCAAGATTTGCACGCTGCTGGCGCAGGTTCTTCAGATGGGAACGATCGCCAGCCATCAGCTCTGTCTGCGGATGGCAACGACTCAGGCGGCCAAGGCGATCGGCATAGAGACCTATGGTGTAGCAGTTGGCAAAACGGCTGATCTGGTTATTTTAGAGGCTCGGTCTGTTAGTGAGGCGATCGGATCTGCGCCGATGGGGCGAACCGTGATTAAACAGGGCAAGATTGTTGCCACCAGTCGATTAGAGCGTCAGCTATTTTCAGCCTAGATTTTCAGTTTAGATTTTCAGCCCAGAGGAGCCAGCCATGAGCCAGTTTTTTCAATTTGAGTCAGATTTTGCCACGACCTTGCGCTGCATTCCCATGACGGTGCGCTATAAGCTCGATCGATGTGGGGTCAAGCTTAAGCTTCATCACTGGCATCATCTCACGGACGAAGAGCGGCAAACTTTGCTGAATGCTCACTGCGCTACAGAAGCCGAAGCCCTGTCTTATCGAGCGCTTCTGCATCAGTTTGTTCAGGCGCATATGGACGAACTGCCCGCAGATCTGCCGATCGAGAGTGCGCCAGCCTGGGCTGACCTTGCCACTATTCCTGAAAGCGTGCAGGAGCAAGGAAAAAGCGTGGGGTTTCCCCTCACTGCTGGTCAATGGGCGAGCCTGACGGCACTTCAGCGCTTTGTTCTGTTTAAGCTCAGCCGCTCAAGCCACGAAAATTCAAATTTTTTACCCGCCTTACGAGAGTTTCATCTCATTTAGGGGCATGGCTTCATCCGGCGATGAGATTTACTTTGAGGGGGGCGCATCTAGCAGTTGGGGGCGCTTCTAAATGTTACGAGGGTGGGATGATGCGATCGCCGTTGTTCGCTCTCCCATCACCCCACTCTCTCATCACTCAAAATATCTGCTTCCCTAACGACGAGATGCAACCCTTTAAGGGGCGATCGTCTCTCAAAAAAGTTCTCCCAGGTATTTCTGCACAGATCCTGAGAGGGTTCTCAACTTAGGGTCTTTCAAGTTGACTGTTTTTTTGGACAGGGTGACGAAATTGCAGCCAGAAGTCTCTCCACTTTCCTTGGTGCGTTTTTGAAACCAGGCTCTAAAATTCAAGATGCGACTTCAGTCTGCTGGAGCCAGTGAGCGAGGAGCAAGCGATCGAGAGCCATGAACGACACCGACCTAATTATTCTGGTGATTTTCCTTATCTGCGTAACCTATGTGGTTCGGCGGGCGATCGAAGATCTGGACGATCAAACCAAGATCGACTTTGACAAGAAAGATCTAGAAACCCAGCTGGATGACTTGACCCTGGCAGAAGTCAAGCTCAAGGATATTGTCGAAGTCAGCTTTAAGTTTGAGGATCGCTACAAGCATTCCGACCAACCCAAAATGTTGGGCATCACGATCAAAAATAAATCCAAAGACGTCCAGATCTATCCTGACTGGGACAAAAGTACCCTGACTGACTTCGGTACTCCTTCTCGTCGCGTCATTCGCCTCAACGCCGATAAGCAGATCACCAGCACCTCTCGACCGATTGGCGCTCAGTTTGCTAGCCCTATCACGCCTGGCACCAGCTTTAGCGCTCAGATCACAGCCGAAGACGTCATGAAGCCCAATCTAGATAAGAATGTGCTTGAGCCTAGCAGCCCCGTTGTGGATCTAACAGAGTTAGAAAAAAAAGCGAAAGATAAGAAAGCCACAAAAGAAATCAAAGACCTCAACAGCAATTTCAAAGCCCGCAAAGTCCCTCTCGACTTTTCAATGCGCTTGATGCTGCGCATGAGCCTACTAGAGGAACGGGGTGGCAAAGACTACCAATACCAGCTCTGGTGCAAATTCAAAGTGATCAATATGCCTTGGTGGGATCATATTCCCTGGAATCCCAAGAAATAGGGTGATGGTTTGGGGAGCCAAACCTGCCCACAGGTTTCCAGAAGCTCTGGAAGATACAGAAGAGTTTGAGATCTACTGAGTTTTATTCCGCAACCCACTAAACTAGAACAAAGGGAAGAGGAGGCGCAGGCGGTTGCGAATTGCCAAGGAACCCCCGTTAAAAGGAAACCTGAAGCAGTTTGAGGAAAGTCCGGGCTTCCGAAAGGCCAAACTTGCTGGGTAACGCCCAGTGCGAGCGATCGTGAGGATAGTGCCACAGAAACATACCGCCGATGGAGCTAGGCTGCTATTCATGTAGCGGCTGTGGCTATCAGGTAAGGGTGCAAGGGTGCGGTAAGAGCGCACCAGCAGCGTCGAGAGGCGCTGGCTCGGTAAACCCCGGTTGGAAGCAAGGTTGAAGGAGCGATCGGTTGGTCTTTTTCCGGCTCCGAGTAGAGGAGGAGAAATCCTGCTTCTGCGAAATCCGCTAGAGGTGTCTGGTGACAGGCATCCCAGATAGATAACTGCCTTTTGGGTGGCTCTGCCATTCAGATAACAGAACCCGGCTTATGTCCGCCTCTTCCCGCCCTATTTCAGACGCTTTTGGATTTGTGGGCG
The DNA here is from genome assembly GCA_016208305.1 of Oscillatoriophycideae cyanobacterium NC_groundwater_1537_Pr4_S-0.65um_50_18. Taxonomy (GTDB): domain Bacteria; phylum Cyanobacteriota; class Cyanobacteriia; order Elainellales; family Elainellaceae; genus Drouetiella. The sequence continues at coordinate 213,842 of JACQYI010000054.1, forward strand.
TTGCTGATTTTAGGGATGAATGATTTCCCACGCAAAATTCATCCCCCGATTAAGCAATGCCGTTCTGTGATTTCGAATTGTAAAACCCTTCACTTAGTTTCAACTGCCCAGTGAACCTCTCTGATCCGCGTCGTGAAAAACAGTTGCGCCAGTTCGCTCAAAAATTAGGGCTATCTGAGCAAGTTCCAATTAAGTGGAACCTGATGGATCAGGCGCTCACCCACCCTACGGCTGCGGCTGCGGCCAACTATGAGCGCCTAGAGTTTGTGGGAGACGCAGTTGTCAAGTTAGCTGCTGCTGCCTTTTTGTTTGAAACCTATCCTGCCGCCGCCGAAGGCGAACTGGCCGCTATTCGCAGCATTTTGGTGAGCGATCGCCTTCTAGCTCAAATTGCCGACCAGTATGGGTGCGATCGCTATCTGTTGATGTCTAATAGCGCCCTTGCCGATAAGGTAGGGCAAGAATCGCGCTTGGCGGCGGCTTTTGAGGCCATTCTTGCAGCTCTTTATCTCAGCACCGCAGATCTCAGCCTGATTCGTCCCTGGCTGGATGCCCATTTTCAACAGTTTTCAGAGACGATCCGCCGTGATCCGACCTTGCAAAACTACAAAGGCGCGTTGCAAATCTGGACGCAAAACTACGGGCAGGCGCTGCCAGAGTATCGCGTCACTGAAGTAGGGCAAACCTATGGCGACAAAGAGCGTTTTCTGGCTGAAGTTTGGTTCCAGGGCAAGCTTTGGGGGCAAGGCAAAGGTCAATCTAAAAAGGCCGCGGAGCAAGCTGCCGCTCAGGTTGCATTTCTAGCGCTTCAGAAAGAATTGCCAGCCGATCAGAGCGATCGCCCTGCAAATTTCAGCAATTTTTCGGAAACACAACCTCAAACATCTAGGGAACTCTAAAGCTACACTCCTCTCCCTGTCTTTGCAGGCGTTGCTGATTTTAGGGATAAATTTTTTCAGAAAGTAATTTATCTCCCGTTTAAGTAACGCCTCTTTGCCCCAGGGGAAACAGGCATAGAGAACAACATATGGTTTTCACTCCACCCTTGCCTCTGGCTCTAACTTCGCCAGATTTAGGCTATTCAGGCGCTTTTAGCACCGCAACGTCTCAGGAAAGCGTCACCTCAAAACCTGTCGATATCGCTATCTTAGGCGTTGGGCGTTGGGGTAGCCATCTGCTGCGAAATTTTGCCCACCATCCTCAAGCTAATGTCGTCGCGGTCGTTGATCCCTGTGCTGAGCGATTGCGGGTAGCTGCGTCAGAGTATCCGCGTGATCAGGTTCTGTTCACCCAAGACTGGGCTGAGGCCATGCAGCTACCGGGCTTAGGAGGGGTGGCGATCGCTACTCCAGCCGCCACCCACTATGATTTGATTCGAGCTGCACTGCGACAAGGGCTGCATGTAATGGCTGAAAAGCCTCTCACCCTGAACGTGGCCGAAGCTTTAGAACTGTGTCATCTGGCGACTCAGCAGCAAAGGCAGCTTGTGGTTGACCATACCTATCTTTTTCATCCAGCAGTCAGGCGCGGCAAGGCCGTTATCTCTAGGGCAGGCACCCTGCGCTACGGCTATGCCACCCGCACCCACTTAGGCCCTGTACGGAATGATGTAGACGCCCTGTGGGATCTGGCGGTTCATGACATTGCTATTTTTAACCATTGGTTAGACGAAGTTCCTCTCCAAGTGCAGGCACAGGGCAAGGTTTGGTTGCAAACCCGGACAGATGCCCCGCTAGCGAACAGATTGTCCGATCTGGTTTGGGTGAAACTGCTCTACCCTAGCGGGTTTCAAGCCTCCATTCACCTTTGTTGGTCAAACCCTGACAAGCAGCGTCGGCTCTGTGTCGTGGGGAGTGAAGGCACTCTCGTATTTGATGAGTTGCTCCCTGAAGCCCCTCTGACTCTGCTGCAAGGCAAGCTGGCACAAAGTCAGCAGCACTTTTCACCGATCGATCAGCAGCGGCATGTCTTCAGCCTGGATCATGCAGAGCCGCTCGCTCAACTGTGCGATCATTTCCTCAAGTGCGTCCAACTCAATCAGCCTTCAACCATTTCATCGGGCTGGCTAGGCGCAGAATTGGTACAAATTTTATCGGCGCTGACCCACTCACTTCATCAGGATGGACAGCCCATCAATTTAGATCTTCAGGAAGCTCGGTATTAGCTCTCTCGCATGAATACTTTTTTGAGGGATTAAATAACCTGTGTAGGTTGGGTTGAGCTTTGCAAAACCCAACGCCTGAGACAGTTGGGTTACCCTGCGGGAAGTAAGCTACGTGCCTCAGCCCAACCCACAAAAGTCTAAGGCTTTTTTACTAAGGCTTTTTCACTGAGACTTACTGTTAATTGCGGCTTCCTTGACCGCATCCTGTGCGGCTTCTGTCGCAATACTCTCAATAATGGGAATTGCAATTTTGACCGTGGTGCCATGCCCTAAGCCTTCGCTGTGGAGCGTAATGTGCCCCCCCATCATTTCTACCAAATTCCGCGAGATTGCCAGCCCAAGACCTGTGCCCTCAAACTTGCGGGTCGTGGTACCATCCACCATGACAAACGGACGGAAAAGCTTGTGCTGCTGACCCGGATCGATACCAATGCCCGTATCGCGTACCGCAATAATCACCCAAAGCTTTGTATCTAGATCTTCGTCATCGTCATAGTGATGCCCGTTGTTGCTTGCATAATCCGATCGCGCATCCGAAATTTGCTCAATTTGTACCTCAATCGTAATGCCGCCCTGATCGGTAAACTTAATGGCGTTATAGATGACATTGAGGAGCACTTGTTTGAGTCGGGCTGGATCGGCTCGGATCATCAACGGCGCGGGTAGAGGCGTGACAGAGAGCTGCAACCCTTTCTGCTGAATCTGCACGGCTTCTAGATCGACCGTTTCTTTGAGGATGTTGCGAAGATCCACGGTTTCGATCGCCAGCAGCAATTCTTCTTTCTCGATGCGTTGAATATCCAGCAAATCACCAATGATCTTGAGCAGATGGATAGCCGCCTTATCTGCCTGACCCAGAAAATCGTTTTCCTCTTCTTTGCTATCGCAGAATCCGTCCTTCACCAGACGAATACAGCCGATGATGGCATTGAGGGGCGTGCGCAACTCATGGGAAGTATTCGCTAAAAACTCACTCTTCAACTGGTTGGCTGCTTCTGCCTCTTGCCATGCCGACTCTAACTCTTTAGCGCGCTCTTCCAGCCGTCCCACCATGTTATCTAGCACTTCTGCTAAGCGATTTAGCTCACGGATGCGAAAATTTCTGGGCGCACGCTCTAGAGAATTGCGTTTGTGAATCTGCTGAGCATATTTGCTCAACTGTTCAATGGGTAAGGCCAAATCTCGCGCCATATATAGCATGGCTAACAGGTGAGCCGCCAACAAGCCAGCCGTCAAAATCAGCAGAATTTGCGTGATTTTTTCCAGCCCTTCCAAAGCACTCTCTAACTTTGTGACGGCCAAAACCGTCCAGGTTTGGTTTTCATTGATTGTGATGGGAATGCTTAACGGACTGAAACCTGCAATCCATTCAGTTTGGTCGGGGGTTAACCCAAAAAGGTGACGGGAGCCTGTATCACCCCGCTGCACATTGGAGAGAATGTCCTGAAACCGATCCTGGTCTGCCTCTCTGGAAATATTTAGCCCTACCCGATTGGCTAAGGGATGAGCCAATAGCGCCCCGTCGCCCGCAATTACTACGGTATAGCCTTGCAGCAGAGCAATGCTTTCAGGCTGTTTCAAAACCGTTTGAGCCGTCAAACTGTAGACGAGCTGACCCGTTGTGTTGTAGATAGGGGTGCTCATCAACAAATTGAGCTGACTTTGAAAATTAGTTTGGGCAGGCGAATTTAGCCGATTTAGGGTCAAGGTATGAACCCGCAAACGGTTGGCATCTGAGAGATTTCTGCGTTTTGCCCAGGTGGTGGTATCAACGGGGTCTAAAACCCGATTGCCGCAGGTCGAAGCGACAATGCGGTTGGCTTGCAGATTGCGAAGCTGTAGGCATTGAACATCTGTGGGCAACTGAGGCTTAAGCTGGTTAAGAAAAATTCCGGCAGAGACGGGAGAGCCATATTGCAAGGCGGAGGTTTCGCTGGCGATCGCCAAACTGGTCTGCAAGTCTTGCAGGGCAGTGCGAATGGTGTCTGCTTTGCGAACAGCGCTTTGTTCTAAATTGAGTCGAGCCGTGTCTAGCAGACTAGATCTTGCTCTACGGAACGTTACCGCCATCCCCAAAAACAAGATCGGGATGCTGAGCAGCAAAATTCGTAGAAGCAAGATGCGGCGAAAGGAGGATTGACCTAGCATTGCCATAACAGTTTCTTGACTTGGGGCAGCAAACCCTGCACAGAAATAAACCCCCCTCTAAAGATACTATTCAGATTACTCTGGATAGACCCGGCATGTCTTTATAAACATCCGTCTCTCTGTAAAGAGACGCTAAACCTTGACTGATTTTCAAACTCTTTGCGGGTTTCTTGCGTGGAAAGGATGACAGAAAACGATCGGGCAGTAGGCATCATGGTGCTGGCAATGAGCGTGGATGGCAAAATCGCTGATCAGAAGCGATCGCCCGCTCGATTTGGCTCGGCAGCAGATCAGTTGCATTTGGAGACGCAAATAGCTCAAGCAGACGGGGTGTTATTTGGTGCAGGAACGTTACAGGCTTATGGCACCACACTGAGAATAACGCAACCTGACCTTCTGAAACAGCGTCAGCAGCAAGGTAAACCGCTTCAACCCATTCATATAGTCTGTTCTGGGTCTGGTAGGCTCAATCCGGACTATCGGTTTTTTCAGCAGGCTGTGCCTCGATGGCTTCTAACCAGCGCCGAGGGTGCCCAGGGCTGGGGGCTTCCCCAGTTTGACCGGGTGCTTAATAACCTGACCGATGAATCAGACTGGCAGCAGATTTTTCGACAGCTTGCCGCTTTGGGGTTAAAAAAAATTGCCGTGACGGGCGGTGGTCAGCTTGTGGCTTCGCTTTTGGCAGCCGAGGTGATTGACGAAATTTGGCTAACAGTTTGCCCGCTAATTCTAGGCGGCACCCAGGCTCCTACCCCTGTAGAAGGAGATGGTTTTCTGGCTCACCTCGCCCCTCGGCTAGAGCTGCGCTCAGCTCAAGTTTTAGGCTCAGAAGTTTTCCTGCATTATGGCTGCATTCAAGACCCCAAAGATCGCCAATTAACTAACCTGTAATAGTTTTTTGGAAGTGGTGCACTCCGTGTGGCACTTCCAAAAACTGTCGAGTTTTATTTGAATCCTGATCCTTATTGTGGATAAATGAGCCTGAAAGAGGGGCAGAGTGCGCTTATTTTCAAGAAGCCCTTCGCTGAAAAGATTACTGACAGATAAATAAAAATTAAACTAACTTAAAGAAAGGCGATCGCCCCCAATGATTAGCCTTTTGCCCTCCTCTCCCCCTGCTTCTCATGGTTAAACCCCGCAAACCCAGCTATACCGTCACCTGGATTGAAAAAATTGCCGACGTATCGCAAGCCGAATGGGATGCTTTGGCGGTGCCGTTAAAAACACCTTTCTTGGAGTGGACTTGGTTGCACACGATGGAGGCTTCCGGCAGCGTTGGCGGTAAAACGGGATGGATGCCTTACCATTTGACCCTGTGGCGCGAAAATACGCTAATTGCCGCTGCCCCGCTCTACCTTAAAGGGCATAGCTACGGTGAGTTTGTTTTTGATCATCAGTGGGCAGAGCTAGCGCAGCGGCTGGGCATTCGCTATTACCCAAAATTGCTGGGCATGTCGCCTTTCACCCCTGCGGAAGGCTATCGGTTTTTAATTGCGCCCGATGAGGATGAAGACCAAGTCACGGCGATTATGGTAGAGGCGATCGATCAGTTTTGCGTTCAGCACCGGATTTCGGGCTGCAATTTCCTCTACGCCGATCCTCAATGGCGAATCACCCTAGAGCGACATGGCTTTACCCCTTGGCTACACCACAGCTATGTCTGGAGCAACCAGGGGTTTCAGACGTTTGAAGACTATCTAGGAGCCTTTAATGCTAATCAGCGCCGCAACATTAAGCGAGAGCGCAAGGCGGTAGCAGAGGCGGGTTTACGCCTAGAACCCATGACAGGAGAACAGATTACGCCGACCTTGCTCTCTACCGTATATGATTTTTATAGCGATACCTGCGACAAGTTTGGTTGGTGGGGCAGCAAGTACCTCACCCGCGAATTTTTTACCCAGCTCTACCCTAACTATACCGATCGCGTCGTTCTCTTTGGGGTCTATCACAAGTCCGATCCCGCTCCGATCGGCATGTCGTTTTGCCTGACCAAAGGCGACCAGCTTTATGGACGCTATTGGGGTTCATTTCAAGACTTTGAAAACCTACATTTTGATACTTGCTACTATACGCCGATTGAATGGGCGATCGCTCATAATATCCAGTCCTTTGATCCAGGTGCAGGCGGCAAGCATAAAAAACGTCGGGGATTTCCGGCGACCCCCAACTATTCCCTCCACCGCTTCTACAATCCTCGCTTAACGCAAATTTTGGGAAGCTACATTGAGGAAATCAATGAAATGGAACAAAAGCAGATAGAGGAAATGAACGAGGATTTGCCTTTTAAGAAGTCGAGTTAATGGCAGCTTCTAGCAAGATGCGCTGTTCAGATCGGGCGATCGCCGCATGCACCCGCTCGATATCCTGTGGATCGATTGAGAGACTGGTGATGCCCCAGCGAATCAAAGATTCAATGATTTCGATATGTTGGCTGACCGCCTCACCGCAAATCGAGCAGGGAATGCCTAGCTGCTGCGCCGTTTGAATCAGGTACTGAAGTGCCCGCATGACAGCAGGATGATGTTGGTCAAAAACGGTTTGCATCTGGGGATGATCGCGATCGACTCCGAGCAGCAGTTGCGTCAAATCATTGGTGCCAATGGCGATGCCCTGCACTCCGGCGCGCACATAATCCGGCAATAGCAACAACACCGAAGGCACTTCTGCCATGATCCAAAGCTGAAAATGAGGGTTCTGCGTTAACCCAGCTTGCTCAACGCGCTGACGACAAAAAACGAACTCCTCTACCGTGCGCACGAAAGGCAAAATGAGATGCAGATTTTTGTAGCCGTTTTGCTGCACTTGCCGTAACGCAGCCAATTCTTGATCAAACAATGTGGCGTTGATCTGATAGCTAAAGGTGCCTCGCAACCCCAAGGCGGGATTGGTTTCTGCGAAGTTTGTCAGATGGGGAAACTCATGCGATCGCAAGTCCAGCGATCGATAAAATACCGGACGTGGGGCAAACGCAGCTACAAAGGGCTGAACCGATTCGGCAATCCGATCGCTCAAACCCTGCTCCTGGTTTTGCAAAGCCGTCATTAGCAGCAGTTCAGACCGCAGCAAGCCTATGCCATCGACCGATAGACGAGAAATTTCAGCGATCGCCTGGGGCTGGCTGAGGGTGACCCAAAGCTGTGTTGCAATTTTGGGTGACCTGGGTTGAGGCGAAAGCGCTGAACGAGGCACCGGAAATGAGGCCGGAAATGAGGGTGTCTTAACTTGATGGGCGGCAAACTCCTGCTCTCCTAGGGCTAAATGCACCTCGCCCCGATCGCCATTCACCCAAAGGCGATCGCCTGTCTGAATTCTCTGTGTTGCATGGCGCACGCCCACCACCGCAGGGATGCCCATCTCTCTAGCCAATATAGCGGCATGGCTCGTCATACCACCCTGCTCGGTGATAATGCCTGCAACCTGGTGTAACCCCGCAACTTGATCAGGCGTAATCATGGACGCAACCAAAATGGCCTGAGTGGGTATAGAGGCGAGCGTCTCTCCAAGTTGGCAAACCCAGGCTACAGCGGCGATCGTCCCCCCCGAAGCAGGCGTCCCAGTCAGTAAGGTGGGCTGCGGCGCTAGGGGATGAGCAGGCTGCAAAGCCTCGCCGGGTTGATCTGCCTCCTGATGAAGACTGCTCGGCATCAACTGCGGAATGGCTTGAGTGATGTAGAGTTCAGGCTGCTGCTGGGAAAATTGGCACAGCGTCCATTCTAAGTTGAGGGGGATGGCAGGGTTGGCTGCTGTTTGCTGCACGAGCCGCTTTAGGCTTTGAAGCTGATCCTCAGAGAGTGCAGGACGGGTAGAGGGGCTAACATCTTGATTGGGCTGGCGGATGTAGCGAACAACAGGTGAATCTTCTGCCAGAGCAAGGGTATAGGCATACATTTTGCTGCCTAGCGTCTGTGTTCGAGATTCGGTCTGCCGATGAATGCGATAGCGATCGGGGACGACTTCACCATTTACCCAAGCTTGACCCAGCCCCCAAGTCGCTTGAATATCAAGATAATCAGGCGAAACCTGCACATTCCCTGAAGCGATCGCTGACTCAATTGGCTGGATCAAGATGGCTAAATTGATCTGCTGAAGTTGAATGCCCAAGCGCTGCCAATAAAGTAAGCTTCGGGCGCGAAACAGCTCAGCCCAAGTTTGCTTTAGACTCTGGGCGATCGCTTCCTGACTCCAGCCGCTGAGATGGGATTCCAGTAATCCTGAAGTGCGATGACACACCGTAGAATCTAGGGTTTGCAGAATAAAAGAGGGACGGAAAATTAGGGCTTGCCCAGAATTTTCTCCAGAACTTTCTTCCAACCTTCTCCAATCTTGAATAGCTGCTGCGATCGCGACGACCCACGCCTCAGGCACCTCACCCGACAAAATAGCTTGGCGAATTTGCTGCGTTACTCCTTGCAACTGTTGCGGCTGATCGACATCCACATGCAGCGAAGAGTGGGGTAAATCGGTCAGCATCGGATTTTGCCATGCAATTTTCTCCAGAAACGCCTGGAGCATCGCAGCAGAAACGACAATGCCGGGAAGCACAGGGTAGCCCTGCTGTTTAAGTAAGCCTAAGTAAAACGCTTTATCTCCCACTAAGCTGCGGTCAGAGGGCTGAATTTGCTCCAGCCGATACAAATAGTCCACAGGCATAGGCAGCATGAGAGAGTTTCACCCAAGCGATCGAACAGTCAAACAAGAATGCATTTCAGCAGAAGATATTGCGATTTCAAGCCATCTTTCGGGGCTAGCCAGGGTTGAGTCGCTCTCAAAGGGTAATAATTTTTTTGTTAAATGGGCTTTGCCTATTCAACAGAAAATCCTTACCTACAATATGGCCACCTCGGATTTTTTGATTGCCGCATTCTAAGCTTCATCTTCTCATTCTGCTGCGAATTGTGTGGCATTGTTGCTGCGAAAACAGCTGTTCCAAATTCAAAGCTGTCCTGCAACATAGCCTCATTTTTTCGGTGCAGATCCAATGCTGCAGTCAAAAGCAATCATCATTGCCCAAAAAATACTCAATTATTATGTTCCGTTCAGCTATTTTACTGAATTTTAATCAAAGGTTGTTATTTAAATCACATAATTTCCGTGTCCTCCTTGAGTGAGTTCCGATCCCCAATCTTCTATATTCAAGCAGTCCTGAATCATAAGTCACTCGAAAAAAGGATGGCACACCATGAAAAAAATGCGTAAACCTCAGCGGGGTCCACTTGGTACTGAAGGAGATGACCTCCTCAAAGGGAGTAACAAAGTTGACAAGGTCAAGGGTGGTTCAGGCAACGACAAGATCTGGGGTCAAAAGGGCAATGACAATTTGCTCGGTGACGTTGGTGATGATGTACTCATGGGCGACGTTGGCAATGACTCTGCGGATGGCGGCGTTGGCAATGACAAGCTATTCGGTGGCCAAGGCAAAGATGTATTGATGGGTGGCGAGGGCAATGACCTGCTAGACGGTGGCCAAGGCAAAGACCTGCTGTATGGCGGTTTGGGCAACGACACATTATTGGGCGGCAACGGTAACGATCTGCTGGTTGGCGCTCAAGCTCAAGTCACACCCGTCGATCCTTTAACCCCAACGACCCTGCCACTACCAGAAGTTGATCAACTAACAGGCGGCAGAGGCAAAGACACCTTTGTCTTGGGTGTTGCAGCTACTGGCACAAGCCCTGCAGCCTCTTTTTACAGCTCCAGTGCCGATGCCGATTATGCGCTGATTACCGACTTTGGCCAACCCGATCGAATTCAGTTGGCAGGAGCCGTAACAGACTACACCTTGGGAGCCGTTTCGGTTGGAGTACCTGCTGGAGCAGGGATTTACCTCAACAAAGTAGGTCAGCCTGCTGAACTGGTTGCTGTTTTGGCTGGAGCTGATTTCAACACCGTTAGCCTTAGCTCTCCGTCTTTCGTCTTTGGCTAAAGTTTTCAGGTCTTTTTCCGACTTTTAAGGCGTAGGTTTACCACTATTACGATCAGTATTAGACTGACTTTTTCAAGCTCAAGACTCTACTCGGTTTTCTACAGCAATTTTTATAGCATCTACCACAGGTCTTTTTTGAACGCTGAGTTCGGCAAAGCTCCTGAAAAACAAGCCTGGTTGCACTAAGCACAAAGCGCTGTATTTTCCGAACTATACACTCCAATGAAAAGCTGGGAAGCAAAACCTTGTTTCCTAGCTTTTCACCTTTCTAGGTATTCAGATTCAAGCGTTCACATCTAACTGTTCGCGATCATAGGAACATCTAGCGTTGAGGATAGTTTGATGCCAAACTGTGTCTCAAAGGCGAGTTTCTTTAGCTCTAAGCTCCAGAGTTCTAGCGCACAGTCATCGTCCGATCGCGCTGCCTGCAAATGTAGCTGCAACAATTGAGAATCTTGATCATAGGTGCAATGAACTTGCTGCACAGCACCAATTTGACGGCGATCGAGGGCTACGGCCAGCCGCAGAAGTGGATTAAGCTGATCGACCAGGCGGCGATGTTTTTTGCTGCTGATGCTGCGATAGCTATCGTGCTTTTTCTTAGGGCTACTCTTGCGGTGATAGCGCGCTAAGTTAGCGATCGTTTCAATTTCTACTTCTGTATAGCCCAGCAAATCTCCATAGCGGATGAGGTAGTAGGAATGCTTGTGATGGGCGCTGTGGCTGATAAAGTGGCCGCAGTTGTGCAAAATTGCCGCTGCCCACAGCAGCTCACGCTCAGCAGCTCCCCACTGGTGCAAACTGCCTGAGGTTTGGTCAAATAAGCTGAGGGCAAAATTGGCGACTCGCTCACTGTGCACCAGATCCACATTATATTTGTGAGCAATTTTAATCACGCTGCGTTGGCGCACCGAGCCTTGAAAACGCAAGCGGTCTTCAATCAGACCGTGGGTTAGCATCCAGTCTACGACCACGCCTTCCCGAAGAGCACGTTCGCAGATAGTAATGTTTTCTAAACCCAGCAATGCCATAGCTTCTTGCAGAATCATGGCTCCGGCAATGATGATCTCAGAACGGCGATCGGACATACCCGGAACCTCGGCTCGCTCAGCATTGTTGAGCTTGCGAAGACGGTTCACAATTTCGCGCAGATCACGCAGGCTAAACTGGTAGCCGTTTAAAGGCGTCGGCACGATTCCCAGCTTTTCACGAGCATGGATAGTGGCCAGGGTTTCGATCGTTCCTGAGGTGCCAATCATCCCAATTTCTTCGCCAGGTTGGAGCTGCGCCTGCAATTCTTCGACCGATCGCTCCAGCATTCCCCGCACATAGGCTTGCAGGTAGTTAAACTCGCTGTTGCTAATGGGGTCAGTGTTGACCATTTCTGAGGTCAGCCGCACTGCCCCAATTTTGGTGCTGCTCAGCGTTCGCGGCTCATGCCCATCTCCCAAAACCAGTTCTGTAGAGCCGCCGCCAATGTCAATAATGACATGGGGTTGGTGGCTAAACTCTACGCCCGACAGCACCCCAAGATAAATGCGGCGGGCTTCTTCTTGTCCTGAGATGAGATCGATAATCAGCCCTGTTTCTTGCTCAACCTCCTGCAAAAAATCTTTGCCGTTGGGGGCTTCACGCACAGCGCTAGTGGCAACAGCCACTATTTCTTCTGCCTTCAGGCTCTTGGCAATTTCTTTGCAGCGTTTTAAGGCCGCAATGGCGCGATCGATTGCTGCGCGCGTGAGGCAGCCTGTGGCTTTATCGCGATCGCCCAACCGGACTGTTGACTTTTCGCGAGCCACGATGGTGAAGGCTGGCAGGCTAGGCTGAATTCTCGCCACTGCCATATGAATCGAGTTTGTGCCCACATCAATCGCGGCTAAGGTGCGATCGGCACTGCTGTCAAGAAAAAGGTTTTGCCTTGGGGCAGGCATTACAGGGGCAAGCAAAGGTTCTTGATTCTCATGGATCAGCTCGATCATTCAAGTATTAGGGGATGGATGGGGGCAGGAATAAATGCTGCAAAATTTGTCTAGATTCCCGCTGTCTGTCAGATCTTATCGTGATGCACTACCCCTTGACGCAGCACTCGGTAAAGATTCAACGTAAATCACACCCTCGAATATTACACATCTTGACAAAGTTTCAGAGGCGCTCAAGAGAGCCTCAATCCACTGGGTTTTGCCTTGCTTTTTGAACTGCTCTTTAGCTCTGCCCAGGCAAAAACCTATAGCTCTTGCATTAAGCGCAGGTAATTCTGTTGCAGGTTTGTGTGGGTTGCCACCATTTGCTCAGACATATCGCGCTCAACGTCAGAGATTTGCTCCCAAAAAGCAGCCGATCGCCTTGCTGCAATGACATCTTTCCAAGCAAGGGTCAGCAGTTCAGCCGCTAGGGGATTGTCGATCGCCAAGCTAGCTTGAAACTCGGCAAACGCCTGATGGGCTTCTGCGTGCCGGGTCATATCCGTGGCAAGTGAGAGGCAGGCTTGAAATTTGGCGATCGCGTCGGCAGCAAGCTGAGTCATGATTGAAAAGCCCTGGTTTGAAGGAACACTTTTAGAGAAATACTTTTGAGGGAATACGGTGAGGTAACAGCGACATGACAACCATTTGAGAAATCAAATTTGAGAAATCAATTTAAGGAGTCATGTATCATTTCTGTTACATTTTTTAATTATAGTAAATCAAGTTAGGGTGGCTCAGCAGCACCCTGTTCGGTTTTCATTCCTCCGATAGAATTCCTTGAGAATTCCCTCAACGAGGCATGACGAAGAGGCGATCGCTCAGGCAGAATGACAAAATAATGGAAGAGTTGGGGCTATTGAACGTTCAAGTGGGAGTTCGAGTTCGTACCTATGGGTAAGCCGCGTGTTTTTTCTGGAATTCAGCCAACGGGTGACATCCACTTAGGCAACTATTTAGGAGCCATTCGCAACTGGGTGGAAGGACAGAGCAATTATGAAAATTTCTTTTGCGTGGTCGATTTGCATGCTATTACCGTGTCTCACGACCCCAAAGCTTTAGCCGCAGATACTCACAAGGTTGCTGCGCTTTACTTGGCCTGCGGCATTGAGCTAGAACATGCCAGTATTTTTGTCCAATCCCACGTTTCGGCTCATAGCGAACTGACCTGGCTACTGAACTGCATTACGCCCTTAAACTGGCTGCAAGATATGGTGCAGTTTAAAGAGAAAGCCATCAAGCAAGGCGAGAATGTGGGCACAGGTTTGCTGGATTACCCCGTACTCATGGCTGCCGATATTTTGCTCTACGACACAGACAAAGTGCCTGTGGGCGAAGATCAAAAGCAGCACCTAGAGCTAACGCGAGACATTGCTGCCCGACTGAACTATCTCTATGGCAGCGAAAATCAGCCTGTGCTGAAGCTGCCAGAGCCGATGATTCGGGCTGAAGGGGCGCGGGTCATGAGCCTAACGGACGGCACCCGCAAAATGTCAAAATCTGATCCATCAGAGCTGAGCCGCATCAACTTGCTCGATCCGCCGGAGGCCATCCAGCAAAAAATTAAGCGCTGCAAAACCGATTCTGTTCGGGGTCTGACTTTCGACGATCCAGAGCGTCCAGAGTGCCATAATTTGCTGACGCTTTATATGATTTTGTCCAATCAGACAAAAGCTGCCGTTAGCGCAGAGTGCGCTGATATGGGATGGGGACAGTTTAAGCCTTTGCTGATGGAGACCGCGATCGCTGCCCTCAAGCCAATCCAAGATAAGTACCAAGAAATTATGGGGGAACCTGGCTATTTGGAGACCGTCTTGAAGCAAGGCCGAGAAAATGCTGAAGCGATCGCCAATCCTACCCTTGCCAGAGTCAAAGCAGCCCTAGGCTACTCACTCCCCCTCTGAAGCCTATCTTTTCTCCATCAATTCTTTATGCGAGGGGCGCGGAGTGCCTCTCGCATAAAAAAACCACGCCTTAAAAAACGCCGGATTTTGGCTAAAGCGTGTAGGTAAACCCATCAACAATCAGTCCGGGTGCCCAGACGCCACCGAGCGATCGCAGATCGTAGGTGCCCACCTCTGGAATAAATTCCTGGAAGTCGGTTAGTGCCGCCAAGCTTTCTCCAAAGCAGCGATAGAGGCTTTCATCGAAACGTAGGTTTTCGATTGGCGCAACGATCTCGCCCTCTTCTACCCAGAAACAGGCATAGCGCGTCATGCCCGTAACCCGTCCGGTGGGGCGATCGCTCCAGTTGAGGTAGTGCAGGTTAGACAAGTACAGACCAGTGCCCAAGGTTTGCAGGATCTGGGCTGCGGCTAGGGTGCCCGGTGACAAATCAGGCGATCGCAATGACTCGCCGCCATTTGCGCCATTCGCAATCTTGCCATACTCTTTGGCAGTCCGAGAGTTGACCAGGGTATTGACCAGTTCTCCTTTGTGTATCAGGGGTAGCTCTATCGGTGCGATTTCTCCCCAGTCATTAAATCGAGGCACCAGTCCATGCCGGAAGTTTTCGCTGAGGGTGAAGTGAGCAGAGAGCTTTTTCTCGCCGCGTTGCAGCATAGCCAGGGCGCTATCACCCCGTTGCAACGCCGACTCGCTCACGCCGCCCCAGGAAAACATTCCCAGCAGATCGGCCACAGCAGAGGGAGCCAGGTAGGTGCGGTACTGGCCTCTAGGTACTGCTTGAGGCGATCGCGCCAGACGTTCTAGCTGCTGCTTAGAGGTAGCGAGCTTAGCGCTATACGCTGCGGCATCCCATTCATTGCCCGCAAATGTGCCTTTGACGGCTTGCCCGTCGGCTGTAAACAGAGAATAGTCCAGCGCAAAGGACTCGGTCGCAAACCAGTGCTTTTGTCCGGCAGAGTCGGCAAAGGCTCGAATCTGCGAACCTGCTGCATAGATTCCTGTAAAGTCTAGACCTGACACCTCAGGCAAAATGGCCGATGTCACCTGTTCAGGCGGCAGCAGGTTGCCCATATGCACTTCATGGCTCGTGGCATTGCCTTCGGGCAGCACCAGATAGGGGTCTTCAGGCAACTGGGGAACTTCTTGCCGCAGTTCTGCCAGGGCTAAGGTAGCTTGCTGCCAATCGGTTTCCCAATTGCCCGTAAACGGAAAGCTGCGATAGGCATTGCGGCGATCGCCCATGAGGGTCAGGCTGATTTCACCATCTGTAATGCAGCCCGTTTGCCGCACCCTAGCGCTGTTAAACCGGACAAACTGGCTCTGTTCGCCCGTTAGCTCTAGCTTGGCCTGTTCGCTAGGCTGCAAATCAGACAGAAGCGCCTCGACTAGGCGATCGAAGGTGGCCTGCCGATGGGCAATATCCGCACTCAAATTGGCTGGCTCAACCACTTTCATGCTCCACCTCCAAACACTTCCACATCCGAAAATACGCATACCGGAGAGCCATGCCCGACCCGAATGGCCTGATTGGGTTCGCCCTTGCCGCAGTAAGGCGTGCCATACATCTGCCAAGTTGAGTCGTCGCCTACGCAGATCAGGCTATGCCAAAACTGGGGCGTTGTGGCGCGGTAGTTGGGGTTGCGTAGGGTTTGGGTCAGCTTGCCATTTTCGATGAGCTTGGCGTACTCACAGCCAAACTGAAACTTGTGGCGCTGGTCATCAATCGACCAAGAGCAGTTGGACTCCATATAAACGCCTGACTCAATATCTCCAATCAGGTCTTCAAAGGAATCTGTTCCTGGCTCTAAGTTAAGGTTTGCCATGCGATCGATGGGCGGTCGATTCCAAGAAGAGGCACGCGCACAGGATACGCCCGGAATGCCTGTTCTCATCTGACTTTCTAGACTGCCCAACCCCCGCAGCAAAACGCCTTCCTGAATCACATGCTCACGGGTAGCGGGTGCCCCAGTGTCGTCAAAGTTGTAACTGGCGAACTCTCCGGCGATCGTCGGGTTAAACGTCACATTCATCAGCTTTGAGCCGTAGGCGAGCTTGCCAAAATCAGAGGCTTTGACAAAGCTGCCTCCCGCATAATTGCGCTCGTCTCCCAAAATGCGATCGAGTTCTAGCGGATGCCCAATGCTTTCGTGAATTTGCAGCATCATTTGGTCGGGAGCCAGCACCAAAGTCGTTGTGGTCGCCGGACATTCCTCAGCCGTTAGCAGCTCGACAACCTGTTCGCCAATTTGCTGTGCCCGCTGCCATAGATTGGGTTCCGGAAAAAGCTCCCATCCTCCCTGATAACAGTGAGCCAAATAGCCATTGTTACTGCGCTGCTGCACGATCGCCCCTTCTTGAGCCGTTGCGCCATAGTGCGTCTCTAGCAGCAGAAATTTTTGATAGACCTCTGAGCCATTGCTACTGACAAACCAGGATTCGGTTTCATTGGTAATCGCAGTGGCATTGGTCTGCACAATCTGGTCAGAAACCTTGAGGGTTTGACAAAGACGCACCAACAAATCGTTAATTTCGCCTGGCGTCATCGCATCCAAGGGTTTAACAAAGGGCGAAAGGTATTGACCGACTACCTTCGGACGAACGGCAGAGGTTAAAGGATAAATTGACCATTTGCTAGCGGCTAGCGCCTGTCGATAAGCGGTCTGAGCCGCAGACCGAATGCTGTCTAGGGTCAGAGCATTGGTTGCGCCATAGCCAATTTGCCCCTTGACCAGCACTTCAACCATGACTCCATAGTTGAGGGATTTACCATTCATTTGGGGTTTGCCATCCCGGACATGGCGATGCCCAACTGTTTCTTTGACCGCCCGCAGCCCGATCCAGTCTGCGGGAATATCCTCTAGAGCGACGATCGCGTTTGATAAATCAGGAATCATTTAAATGGGGGTGTGAACTTTGGAAGAGAGCACAACCTCAGCAGTGTCTATTGCCAGATGCCCTCTGGCCGTAGTGCTAGCAGAAGTCGTTATCTCTTCATCTTACCGAGTTAATCCCAAGACATAGATAAACGTATCGCTGGACAAGACTTTCTACAGATTTCCATCACAGCCTTACTGCTGCCCCTTCAGGCTCGCGGTTATCTAGCTTGAAAGCAGCTAATAGCGCAGGCTCAACACATCGAGAGATTGCAAAATATTAAGAAAGAATTACCATAGTAGTTACAAAACTAAATATTTTACTCATCGATCGCATCTTTCTCTTCAGCCTGATCGTTCCAGCCTGATTTATGCAAGCTGTGGCAGCTTCTGGCGATTCATTAGCGCAGGCTGAATCCCTTCAAAGCACACATCCTCAAGCATTTACGGCGCAAGCGCTCATCCGCCTTCGATCGCTCAATCCCGTTAGATCAACCCGCTCAACCGCATTTGTAGACTAGGTGTAACCACATATGAAAACCTTAGAGTACCGATTTGCCTTACAGCGCAGTGCCACAATTTTGGCAGTCACGGCTTTTTCCCTGGTGCTTTTGGCAGGCATCACAGGCATTCTGATTTCTTACTACTACGAACCCACCGCAGGCGGAGCCTTTAACTCTCTACGTCAGATCACAGAATCGATTCCTAATGGCGTTTTGATCCGCAGTTTGCATGACTTAGCAGGCAACGGTTTGATTGTGGTAGCGCTGCTACAAATTGTGGTGCTGTTTTTGGGTCGGCAGTTTCGTCCGAGCTGGATTGCCGCCTGGATTAGCGGTATTGTCTACGCCCTCGTTGCCATTGGCCTGAGCTGGACTGCCATCATTTTGGATTGGGATCAAGTAGGCTACTGGCGCTTTAAGGTTGAGCTAAAAACGATCGAAATCATCCCTCTCATTGGCCCTTCCCTACGCGATATTCTCACAGGCGGCAATGGCGTAAATTCTACAACGGTCGCCCACCTCTACACCTTGCATAGCTATGTGCTGTCAGGCGTGGCGATCGCCCTTGCAGTCTTCCACTTGGGGGCTTTAGTTTACCAAGAGCAGGAGCGGCGTCAGGTGCGGACGCGTCTAGATGGCGTCGTTTCAAGAGCTGGCGACCCAACAGAAAGTGCTGAGCAAGCTCCAGCTAATGTCAGCTAAGCCTATCTAACTTCTGGAAAGGCGAGAATAGCCGCTTTTCTCCCGTCTTTCCAGAAGACTAGCCTTTCCACAAGGCCACATGATTTGAAACAATCTGATTGGGCAAATGAGCCAATAATTTTGCACAATCAGACTAAGCCCTGCTTAACCCGCAACTTAGCCCATCCATCCCAGCGGATCTATCCCAGCGCAATGAGTAGTTCGATTTCTCAGGCTTCTTGCCTCATCTCCACCTCCCAGCCCTCGCGACTCAAGAAGTTGCTGATTCGAGGCTTCAGCTTGGTCTTGGCGATTGCCCTTGCGGTTCTTTGGGTGGCGCTGGGGGCACAGCCAGCCGTCGCCGCGATCGATACCGTCAATTACAACAATGCCAACATTAGCAACCAAGATTTCTCTCATGCTGACTTGAGCGGCAAGGCTTTTGTGGGGGCAGAGATGCGAAATGTAAACCTGCAAGGGGCAAACCTGCACAGCAGCATGATGACCAAGGCCGTCTTGCTCAACGCCAACCTGCGAGATGTCGACCTGACGGATGCTCTGGTCGATCGCGTCTTCTGGGTGGGGGCTGACCTGACGAATGCTATTTTTGAAAATGCTACCATGACCCGCACTAGCTTTCAGGATGTGACGGTCACTGGAGCTGATTTTACGAACGCCATTCTCGATCGCTACGAAATTGCTTTGCTCTGCAAGCGAGCGGATGGGGTCAATCCGGTGACGGGAGTTTCGACGCGAGAGAGCTTAGGCTGTCGCTAAGAGGCTGCTATAGCTATGCCGCTGCTATCCAAGGACGAACGGCTTCCCAATGGAGGAAATCCTGTAGCAGCGTTTTATAGCCAGCGCTGTTGGGATGTAGCCCATCTGAAGAAATCAGCGATCGCCAGTCTCCCCGTTCTAACCACTGTTCCCAAATATCGAGGTAGGGAATTTGACGCTCTAGACAAGCCAGCCGAGTCGCTTCTTTGTAGCGATGTTGGTCAGCGTGGCTGTAGTAAAGCGAATTGGCAAACGGCATTTGCGCTTCGTCTACAGGGGTCATGCCTACGAAAAAGACAGAACACAGCTGTTGAGCTTGGTCGAGTAGGTGGGTCAGGTCGCGTTGGAAGTCTTCAAATGCCGTAAAGTTGCGCCCTTTGGCATGTCCTAATCTGGCTGCATCGTTCATGCCTACCGAAAGAACGATCGCATCAGGAACCTTATGGCGTAGCTCGCCCCGATGGCGAAATTCTTGCTCTAGACGCTGTGCCACCTGGCGCACACCATCGCCTCGCACACCCAAGTTATACAAAACATGCCCTGCGGTTTCGGGAGACATCCAGCGCCGCCGCAGTCGCTCGACCCAGCCCCCGCCTTCTGGATCGCCAAAACCATAAACGACGCTATCTCCAAGCGCCACGATTCGTAATGGCTGAAGCGTTGGCTGAGTATGGGCAAAGTGGATCAGCTCAGGCGATCGCTGCCGATTTGATTCAGAGGCTAAAGTTTGCATGTTGGAAATGGGACAAACCTCAGTTAAGTGAATAGGTAGTTAAGCGAACTTGCCTAATTTATGGGACTTTATCACCCTCCGTGTCCGTTAGCAATTCTTTGCACAAAGATGTAGAAATTTACGGCAGATCTAACCCAAAACTACAGGCGATCCTTTAAGGCAGGTAGAAGCAGGCAGCAAGCCCTTGGCGAGACACTCGAAGCTTCCGAGAGAGCACTCGCTGCAAAACTTTGTATCCTAATGTTTCGTTCTTACCCGTTATACAGAATCGTTCTTGAGGGCGACGAGCTTTTCTTGATAGAAGCTGACAATCTTGGCGACAACTTCATCAATGCTAAGCGTGTCGCTTTGAATTTCGATCGCATCTTCTGCTTTCCGCAGAGGCGAAATTTTGCGCGTGCTGTCTTGATAATCCCGTTCGGCAATGGCTTGCTCTAGCTGCGCTAGGGTTAGGTCAGATTGCCCTTGCAGCTCCTGAAATCTGCGGCGGGCGCGCTCAGCCACAGAAGCCGTCAAGAAGATTTTCAGTTCGGCATCGGGAAACACCTGGGTGCCAATATCTCGACCATCCATAACCACACCCCCTTTGCGGCCATAAGCCTGCTGCCGTTTCATCAGCTCTTGCCGAACGGCAGGCTGAGCTGCGATCGCTGAAACCTGTGCCGTGACTTCCAAGCTGCGGATCGCCTGCGTCACATTGTGGCCATTGATCCAAACCTGCGGTGTCGTGCCTAACTCTTCGGTTCCTAAAACAATGTCACACTGACTGACCAATTCTGCGATTGCGGCTTCATCCGAGATGGCAATTCCTGAGTGAATAGCGAGCCAGGTGACAGCGCGATACATCGCTCCGGTGTCTAGATAAATCAACCCCAAGATGTGGGCAACTTGGCGCACCACAGTCGATTTTCCAGCTCCAGCAGGGCCATCGATCGCCAAAATAGGCTGGCGGTTGCGCAACAGGAGATTGTCAATCAGACGGGTAGAACCAACATGGGCGGCGATCGCCAATAAACCAAGATCTTCGATTTGTTCTAGGGGAGCCATAGTATCGGGATGTACGAGGTCGATATATTGAGGTTTGACTTGTGGAACCGTTGAGAGTTCCTGTTGCAGAGCGCCAAGCAGATCTCCGCGCAACACTTTACCGTCTTTTAGAGCCTGTTTGGCACGACGTAAGCTGCGATAGAGAACGGTCGCTTGCGATCGCTCTTCTGCCGACAGGTAGCGATTGCGAGAGCTAAGTGCTAGACCGTTGGCTTCTCGCACGATCGGACAGCCCACCACCTTAACAGGCAAATTCAGATCGGCAACGACGCGACGCAAAATGGCAAGCTGCTGAGCATCCTTTTGGCCGAAGTAGGCGCGATCGGGCTGAACAATGCCGATGAGCTTGGTGACGACTGTCGCCACTCCCGGAAAGTGACCGGGGCGGAAGCGTCCGCAGAGGGTTGCCATCAGGTCAGCCGGAGGGACCACCTGCGTGAGCTTAGCACTGCCATAGAGTTCGGTAGCGCTAGGGGCAAAAATGGCATCTGCTCCGGCCTGCTGACACAACTGCTGGTCTTGCTCTAGCGTCCGAGGATATTGCTGAAAATCTTCATTTGGGGCAAATTGCAGCGGATTGACAAAAATGCTGACTACCACCAGGCCATTGTCTTTGCGGGCTTGATGGATCAGACTCAGATGCCCTGCATGCAGTGCGCCCATCGTGGGTACCAAGCCCACGCTGAGCCGATCGCCACTGGATCGATCGCTGCTAATCCGATCGCCGCTAATCCGATTGCCAGAGTGAAAAGAATCTCTTGAAAGAGAATGCTCGTCGCTCAGGGCGATCGGTTGTGCAAATCGATGCAATTCCAAATAGCGGCGCAATCCCGCAATGGTGGTAAACAGGCGCACCAAATCCCCCAGGATTGAATAGTGTTCAGTAATAACCTTCAGGAACTACGGTTAGAGATTCAGCGCTCCGTCTAGTAGTGTACAAAATTCCGACTGGCCCCTGCCTTACAACTGAGATTCATGCCTAGCGGTCGATGTCTAATCTTGCAGATTGTGAAGTTTTTATACATGTAAAGTTTTTACAAAACATGCGGTACTAGGGCAGTTGCTGTCGAAAATAGACTCCATTGTGGCTCGAAGATCTCTGAGCGCAGGCGGGAGTAAGGATGGCGATGAAGCAGGTCAACAAGCGCAGAAGACAACGAGGTTGGAGTTGGGTTATCGCTTGCGTGAGTGCGATCGCGACAGAAGGGGCGATCGCGCTGCCGCTAACGCCTTTGCCCGTTGAAATGGGGCAAGCTGTTGCTCAGGAAACGCGCCAGCAGGAAGTCTTGACCCAGGCAGAGGTCTATCGGCTGCAAAACAGCGTAGAGATTTTGCCGCGCAACCAGTCAGTGCGTCCGGCTCGACTGCGGGATCAGCTGGTGCCGCTCGATGCCCTACGGACGGCAGCAACCGCTTTAGCCGAGCTACTGTTCAACGAAGGGTCACTCACGCGCGTTGACCAAAATACTACATTTTACTTTCGCCAAGGGCTACGCCGCTTTCAGCTCGACAACCGCATGGCCAGGGCTGAAACTATCTTTGTGCTGGAGAACGGCACAGCCATGATTATCAGTCCGCCGAACGGCTCTGGGACGCAGGTAGAAACGCCGGGAGGCCGCATTAGTATTGTGGCGGCAGCTGAGACAGCGCTGGCAACCCCACCAGGTGACAGCCCCGATAGCCAGACGACTTTGGGTAGCCCTGACCCAGAGGCATCGTCCCCCGCTAATGTCTTAACGCCAGCCGATCGCAGCACTGTGGCGATGGTGGTGCATGATGCCAGCCAAAATTCTACGCAGGTGTTTGCTCTGACAGATGGCAGTATTTCTGTGGCCAACCTGGCTGGAACAACCATCGTGCCGCTCATGGGCGGGCAAACGGTAGCGATCGCCAGTGGTCAAGTCGGCTCGGTGCAGGAGTTCGATTTGGCAGCGTTCTACAATTCAGTGCCCTTGGCCGCTGGCTTGGGAGCTGGGCAAGAAAGCCAGGTGCAGCAAGAGCCTGCGCCCGTACAGGCAACGCTCAATTTGGCGCGAATTGAGACTTTAGCGGCGCTTTCTCGACAAACTCGTGAACTGGCGGGCTTTAGTCGAACGTTTCTGCGGGATGCCCTGAGCGGCTCTGATAGCGACTTTAGCGGACAGCGCGGAGCAACTCAGGCGATCGTGATAGATCCCGTCGTTACTCCAGGCACCTTTACCCGCACAGGTGAAAATACGGCAGTCTTTACCGATGCCAATCAGAATCGCACCCCGATCCGCGTCGATTTTGACACAGGCAGAATCAGCATTAACGGCAATGCAGGGGTAGCCAACAGTGCCGGACTCAGCGGCAACAATGCGGTAGGCACCGTTGTGGAAGCGGGTGGCCGTGTGGTGCGGGTGCAGGTATTTGGCGTGGGGGGAGATGAGCCAGACATCGGTCAGTCGTTTCGGGGCAGTTTGACGACAGGCATTGCGCCCGATCGCTAGGGGTTGAGAGGCGAGGTGAGAGAGGGAACGTGCGGCAGTGGAGAGAAAACAATGGCGACGGGTGGGTTTTGGTTGACGGGGGTTTCGGCAATTTCGGCAATACTGTGGGCAATTCCGGCAATCGCCACTCCGCCAGGCGATGCAATTCAAGAGCCACAGGATGAGGCTTTGGCAGATTTCCGTGGGGGAGAGGTGCAGGATAGCGACTTTCGGCGGACTGCGATCGCCCGACCCAGCGGAATTGTCGCTTTGGAAACAGAAGCCGTTCCAGAGTTTTCAACAACGCGGCTGTCTCTGCCGATGGCTGGGACTTTGCCAATGGCTGGAGAAAGCCTGCCTGCCCAGTATCTTGCCCCCCAAACTTTGAAGCAGTTCGCCTCTAGTCCTCCAGGCTTTAGCACCCTGGAAGATGGAGAAGTGAGGGAATCCAGCGTCTTAGCCCCAGAGATCCCAGAAGAAGATTTAAGCAAGTCCCCTGTGGAGATGGCAGAGACGATCGCCCAAGTCACCTCTGTCTCTCAGCTTGTCGATGTGCAGCCTACAGACTGGAGCTACCAGGCTTTGCAGTCCCTGGTCGAGCGATATGGGGCGATCGCAGGCTATCCAGATGGTACGTTTCAGGGCGATCGTCCCCTGAGCCGCTATGAGTTTGCCGCCGGACTGAACCTGGCACTCGATCGCATGAGTGAGGCGATCGCAGCGAGTACGGCCTCCTTAGCCAACGCAGAAGATTGGGCGATCATGCAGCGCCTTCAGACAGAATTTGCTGCCGAGCTGGCGACTTTGCGCGGTCGAGTCGATGGCCTAGAGGCGCGGACGGCTAATCTAGAAGCTCAGCAATTCTCCACTACCGTGATCCTGAATGGACAAGTGACCTTTGGCCTAGCAGATGCCTGGGGAGGCGATCCGCCTGGGTTAGGAGAAGCCCAGACCGCCTTCAGCTATTTAACGCAGCTTCAGCTTTCGGGTTCCTTTACCGGGCAAGATGCCTTCCGTATTGGGTTGGAGTCGAGCAATTTTGGGGGGCGTGGCTTTGCTGAGCCAGAAGCGCTCAATACCAACATGGCGCTGCTGAGCTATCAATCCAATTCAGCCGATCGCCTGCGGCTTAGCTCCCTGGAATATCGGTTTTCAGTGGGCGATCGCTTAGTCGTGACCCTCAAGCCTGTCGGCTTTAGCCTGAGCAGCGTTCTTAGCCCCAACTCAATTTATTCCAGCGCCAGTCAGGGGGCATTGTCTCGCTTTGCCGGAGACACACCCATCTTCAAAATTGGCAGCCTGGATGCGGGTGTCGGAGTAGATTGGCTCGTAAGCGATCGGGTGCGGCTGCAAATGGCCTATGGTGCCCGAAATGCTGGCGATACAGGGCAAGGACTGTTTTCTTCTGATCACCGGGCTTTTGGCGCACAGCTCTTGCTACGCCCGGTTCCCACCCTCACGACAGGTATTGCTTACGTTAATGGCTTCTCTGCCGATGGCTTCCTAGACACCTTTACAGGAAGTAATAATGCTGACACCTCAGGCGGCATTAATGAACGCTCTACGATTCATGCTGTTAGCGGCACGCTGCAATGGCGGGTGCTGCCCAACGTTGTGCTAGGAGCCTGGGGCGGGCTAACGGTAACGGATGCTCTACCCTCGGATGCGATCGCCCTCTCGACGACCTACCTGTTTTCTCTCGGCTTGACCGATCCCTTTGGGCGAGAAGGCGATTTGCTAGCGCTGATGGTGGGGCAGCCTTTGCGGTTGCGCTATGGCCTCGCGATCCCCCAAACCGACCAGGGAGCAGCCATGCATTATGAGGCTTTCTACCGCTTTAGGCTCAATGACCATATCGCCATTACGCCAGGGCTATTTGTCGTGACGCAGCCCGGCCACATTTCCGAAAATGACACGATCGTCGTCGGTGCCATCCGCACTTCCTTCAGTTTTTAGAGCCGCAGGGGCGTTGCCGATTTCTTGGATAAATTTTTGTTCGCCCCTCTCCAACAAAAATTTATCCCCCTATGAAGCAATACCCAGGCTCTAGAGCAGCAGGCTCATTGCCGGAGGAGAAGACTTTCGGGTTAAAATCAAGAGCGGAAATTCTAGAAGTCTAACGGGTCAGAAAACCCAGACTCTTAGCCAGAATTTTAGATGCGATCGCCGCAAGTTTCTCAACCTATCCCTTCACGACTCCGACCCATGCCAACCTACCACTATGCCTTAGCCAGCCGTCGATACATCCTGGAAGAAGAACCCACCGAAGAAGTTCTAAAAGAACGCATTCGCAACTATCACGAACAGGAAAAAGAAATTGATTTTTGGCTGGTGCATCAGCCCGCTTTTTTGGAGTTGCCCGAAATGGCGGCTGTCAAAGCCAAGTGTCCTCAGCCCTCGGTGGCCATCATTTCTACGAATTCACAATTCATTACTTGGCTAAAGCTGCGGTTGGAATATGTGGCCGTTGGGCAGTTTGAGGCTCCTACCGTGGCTCTCCCCGATCCGTTGGCATCTTTAACCTCTGTGTAGTTGAGCCGCTAGATGTGGGGCAGGTTTGACGCCAGCCCTATCTCCGGTTCACGCTGCCATAGTTCGTCTGGGGTTGCAGTCTGCCATTACTTACCTACTCCAAGACCCACCCAAGGAATGACGCTATGGGGTTTTCTCGCTCTCAATCGCTTACTTCTCAATCCTTTTTGCAGCAAAATACTGTGCCAAATAGACGCTGGTTGGGTTCGATCGCGGGTTCTGCGCTGAGCCTCTTCATGTTCGGGATACCTATGGCGGCATCTCTGAACCTGTGGACACAACCCGCAGCGGCTCAGGCTTTGCCCACCTGCCAGCCTCCCCGACCAGATCAGTTTTTGCTGCTGGTTCTAGATCAGCGATCAGACACACAAACACAGCTCCAAAAGCTGCTGCCCGAAAGTGCCGTCTTGACTGCCTGCGACTACCTCAGCAATAGCGTTGTGCGGGTAGAAGGCTTTTCGAGTGCCGAGATTGCCGATGCCTGGGCGAAATACATCAGCGATCGGATTGGGCTTCAGGCTTTCGTGGCGCGCTCATCCAATTCAGCGATCGTGACGACGCCCACCCTGTCTCAGCCACAGAATCCGAATCAGAATCCGGCTCAAAGTCCAGCTCAGCCAGCCTCACCTGGAAATACAGCACCGGGAAATACAGCACCGGGAAATACAACACCGGGAAATACGAGTTCGTCTAGCTCCGCGCCAGCCACCTATAGTCCTCAGCCGTTGGGTGCAGGCTATGCGGTGTTGGTCAACTACTTCAACCGACCCGAAGTGGCAACGGATATTAGGCAAATTACGACTGGATCGGTCGGCTTGGTGGCCTATAACCAATATCCTTATTTACTGGCTATTCACACCAGCAGCGAAGGCGCAGCGGCAGACCTGCTCAAGACTCTCAGCGATCGAGGCTTTACAGTCGTGATTGTAGACAGCCGCCGCGTCATGCTGCTTAAACAAGATGTGGCAAATTAAATCGGCCTAATGGGTGGGTAAGCCGTCAATAGGTAGGTGCGGCAATCCACGAAACCACAATCCCAAGAATAGAACCTGCAACGACCTGGACAGGGGTATGTCCTAGCAGCTCTTTCAGGCGAGCTTCATTAAATGTAGGATTTTCGTGAAAGAGTTCATCCATCATTTGGTTGAGGATGCGTGCCTGCTTGCCCGCAGCCTGCCGTACTCCGGCAGCGTCATACATCACAATAATGGCGAAACAGAAGGCCAGCGCAAAGTCGCCGCTGTCCCAGCCTGCCGTTTGGCCAATACCCGTAGCGAGAGAAGTCACCAGAGCCGAGTGGGCACTGGGCATGCCCCCTGTTTCCACCAGCGTTCGGAAGTTAACTTTGCCATGCCACACCAGCTCAACAATGACTTTCAGAACTTGAGCTAAGAGGCAAGAAAAAATTGCAATTAATAAAATATGGTTATTCAGGATGTCGGGAAAGTCCTGCATGGTGAGATTCAAAAATTTGAAAGGGAATGGAGGGATGAGAACAAAGCCTAGTGTTTTCGGGCGGTGATGTATTCTGCGATCGCCATAAGCGGTTGAGCCTTCTCACCAAAGTCAGCAATTTCGGCTTTTGCCTCTAAAACAAGCTGGCTCGCCTGCCGCTGCGACTCTTCAATCCCCCAAAAGCTGGGATAAGTCGCTTTTTGCGCCTGAAGATCTTTGCCTGCCGTTTTGCCTAATTCTTCCTGAGTTGCGGTGATGTCTAGCACATCATCAATGATTTGAAATGCCAAGCCGATGTTTTGCGCATAGCGAGACAGCCGTTGCAGATCGGTTTCAGTGGCGCTGGCCAATATGGCTCCACACACCACCGAGGCTTCTAGCAGCGCTCCAGTCTTGTGCCGATGGATAAAGTTAAGCGTTTCTAGCGTCACATCTGGATTGCCCTCAGAGTCTAAGTCTACAACCTGACCGCCCACCAAACCCGCTGCGCCCACCGCGCGACCCAGCTTGGCAATGACCTGAAGAACCTGGGCAGGAGGCACTTGGCGAGTCTGAACCGCAATAAACTCAAAGGCGTAGGCTAACAGCCCATCCCCGGCCAAAATCGCAATATCTTCGCCATAGACCTTGTGATTGGTCAGCTTGCCCCGGCGGTAGTCGTCGTTATCCATCGCGGGCAAGTCATCATGGATCAAAGACATGGTGTGGATCATTTCTAGAGCACAGGCCGTCGGCATCGCCATGTCAGATGTGCCGCCCACCAGCTCACAGGTGGCAAGACAAAGAATGGGACGCAGCCGCTTGCCGCCCGCCATGAGGGAATACCGCATCGCCTCGTAAATTTTTTCGGGATAGGTGACAGCGATCGCCTGTTCCAAGGCGGATTCTACTTGAGCCTGCTGCTGTTTTAAATACCCTGACAGGTCAAAGGCTGGTGTAGCCGTCACCCTACCTTGATTGGTTGTACTCGTCATCTCCTCATCTCCCCTAAAGCGCTAAACGTTGGCGATAGCTCCATACTGTATTGTGCAACAGCATGGTGACAGTCATCGGCCCAATCCCACCTGGAACCGGAGTAATCCACTCGGCAATTTCTTGAACCGTGTCAAATTGCACATCTCCAACCAACCGAGACTTGCCGTCAGCCGCCGTCACCCGGTTAATGCCAACATCAATCACCACCGCTCCTGGCTTAACCATATCGGGGGTGACTAGCTCTGTTTTGCCGATCGCAGTCACAAGAATATCGGCACTGCGCGCCGTTGCCGCCAGATCAGGCGTCCGAGAATGGGCGATCGTCACGGTTGCGTTGGCTTCGAGCAGCATTAGCGCCAGCGGTTTGCCCACCAAAATGCTGCGTCCAATCACCACGGCATGTTTGCCCTGAGGCGCGATCGCATATTCTTCGAGCAGCCGCATGACGCCAGCAGGCGTACAGCTGCGTAGTCCTGTTTCTCCCCGGACGAGCCGCCCCATATTCACCGGGTGCAGCCCGTCTGCATCTTTGTCGGGGTCAATTTGGTTGAGCAGCGCCACAGAATCGAGATGATCTGGCAGGGGCAGCTGTACTAGAATGCCATCGACGCGATCGTCTTGGTTAAGAGCCTGAATTCTCTGCGTTAGCTCTGCCTCAGAGGTGTCTGTGGGTAAATGAGTGCCATAGGAGGCAATACCGACCCGTTCACAAGCTTTTTCTTTGCCTCGCACATAGGCCGCACTCGCAGGATTATCGCCCACCATGAGCACTGCTAGACCCGGAGGCCGACCTGCCTTGACTTGCAGCATTTTGACCTGCTCAGTCAATTCTGTTTGAATTCGAGCGGCAAGAGCCTTGCCATCCAGTAAACCCGCCATACTTTTAGCTTTGCTTGACCAACCGAACCTACTAATTTTGCTTGATTAACGAGAAAGTGCCACCCTTATTCATCTAAAATTCTTCAATTTAAACCCAACCCTGCAAACTTTGAGTGGGGAGGTGCTTACGTTCAGCCTCCTGTATCACCGATCGCCCTGTGCAATTGGCTGCTTCGACTGCAAATTGAAGCGGCACCCCTCCGTCAAAATATGGAGCTTGACGCCAAACACCGACATAGGCTGACGATCGGTAATGCAGTCTAAGTTGTTGTGCGTCACGGTCGAATCATCGACCACCGTTACCGAGCCTTCACCCAAGACGCGAAACTCAGTCCCCTGAATGACGATCGCCGTATTTTCATCAATCCCCACGCCAATCATAGCGGGATCGAGCAGCAAGGCCGCCAGCAGTCGCCCTAATCGCCCTCGTTGGGCAAAATGCTGGTCAAGCACCATCCCCCGCACAAACCCCATGCCGGGGCCTAGCGTCACCGTATCGCCGCGCGGACTGGTTTCTGACTCACCCCGGACAATCATCCGTTCGGGCATGATGGCCGCACCTGCGCTAGTTCCGGCAATCACCACGCCTTCGAGATAGCGTTTGCTAATGGCATCATCTAGCAGCGTGTGCTTGATCGACTCTACAATCCGCGCCTGATTGCCGCCTGTAAAAAAAATGCCTGTGGCCTTGCCGATCGCCCGTACCGCGACAAACTGATTGGCATCTGCCTGTTCTCGCGTATCCACGACCTGCACATCGGCGGCTCCTAGCGATCTAAACACATCAATATAGGTTTCGCCCGCCTCTTCTGGTTCGCTAGTGGCAGCAGTCAGCACCACAATTTGCGCCTTTCGGCCTCCCGCTAGGCCAATAAACTCGCGCAAAATCTGGCAATCTTCATCGCGATCTTCTGCGCCACCAATGATCACCAGCGCCCCTTGCGAGGCATCCAATCCTACTTCAGCTTTGTTTAACGGCTCCATTTTCTCCTTATTTTCCGCAGCTTGTTCCAGTTACAGGATTGTGCCTCAAGGACGCTCTATTTCTGAGCAGAAATTCCTGGGCGCTTCTTCCAAAAAATAGCAGGTCTAGCACATGATCCTGTTACAGCCTATTCAGGTAATCGATCCCAAGCTGCTGCATTTGCTGCAAAATCCAATCTTGACGCTCTAGCACCGTTGCCGAAGGTTGATCGACCCGATACAGCTCAGGCCCAGGCAAAACGGCTGCTAAGAGCGCCGCTTCTTCGGGGATTAACTCGCTAGCTGGCCTAGCAAAAAATCGCTGACTGGCGGCTTCTACCCCAAACAGGCGATCGCCAAACTGTGCCACGTTAAGGTAAACCTCTAAAATTCGCTGCTTTGACCACAGCAGTTCTAGCAGCACGGTAAACCAGGCTTCGAGCACCTTGCGACCCAGGCTCCGTCCTGACCAGAGGTAAAGATTTTTGGCGACCTGCTGGCTAATGGTACTGGCACCCCGTAAGTCACCCCCCTGCTGATAGTCTTCGATCGCTTCCTGCAACGCATCAATATCAAACCCGTGATGGTTGGGGAACTGCTGATCTTCAGCCGCAACTGCTGCCAGCGCCATATCCGGCGCAATCTGGCTATAGGGCTGCCAGCGGTAGTCATACAGCCGCACCTGACCGCCCTGAACCATAGACTGCACCATAAAGCTGGAGGTCGGCGGCGGCAACCAGCGCCAGGGCAACACCAGCAAAACTGAGAGAATGAGGCAGGCGATCGCCACTTTGACTAAGAGCGACAGCAGCCAGCGCAGCCAGGATTTGTGACGTTTGCGATTTACCACCGATCGGACTCAGCCCCATTCAAAGCACCCTAAAGATAGCGCGAGTTCAAAACGATTGCCCATGAATTGCTGGAGGCATAAGCAAACCAGGTTGGGGCGATCGCACCTCTGAGAGTCTAGCGAAAGACTTTGAGATACGCGATCGCCGTTTTTCTTTATGGCGATCGCCGTTCTGCCTTGCTGAGAATCACCAGGGCTTTATCGATGTCTCGAATCTTGATTCCTCGTAAGGCAGCCAGGATCGCTTTAATCAAAGCGACTTCATCGTCACTCAGCACCATAAACGCAGCTCCTTTATTTTGACGTTAGTTGACGTTATTTAACGTCCTATAACGCTATCACATTGCGATAGCAGCGTTCTACAATCTTTATGAACTTTTGACGTCATCTGGTACTACGTGGCTACAGACAAAGACAGAATTACCGTTTATTTACCGTCAGGACTGCGTGAGCGAATCTCACAGTTGGCTGAACAAGATAAACGGTCTGTGAGCGCCACGATCGAAATTTTGCTGTTGAAAGCAATAGAAGCGATGGACAATGAACAGCAAAAAAAGCCCTAGAAATTGGGCTTAGGCAAATGTTTCAACAGCGTTCACGAGTGCTGCGTTAGCAAACCGCTACAATTTTTCCATAATTGTCTGCTTGGACTGGCGATCGCACCTCTGAGTATTCGGTGAGAGACTTTGAGATACGCCATTGCACCCCGAAGCTTCAAGCGCGATGGTCTGAGGTGGGCGATCGCACCTTCAACCTTCAAGTGCGATGCTCTGAGTTACAACGGTGAATCTTTTCGCTGGGTGGGTGATGGTTTTAGTTACAGTGATGAATGTTTTCGCTGGGTGAGCGATCGTTTTGGGTGCGACGGTGAATCTTTTTGCTGGGTGGGCGATGCTCTGAGGTGCGACGGTGAAACTTTTCGCTGGGTGGGCGATTGTTTTAGGTGCAACGCCGAACTTCCGAGAATGCCGCGCGATGCTGAAAGATTCGTGCAGCATTCTTTCATCAGGGTTGCTTTACTTACGATCTTGCTCGTTTTTATCCTGATCATCAAGCGTTGCAAAAATAGCGGTAGCTCCGGCGATCGCGATGGTGTTGGCAGTGTTTCCAAGTTGTTTTTGCATCTCGGTGGGGTTAGGTAGATTAGCCACAGAAAGGCTGATGCTGGTAGCAAAAGTGGTGATGGTAGCGGCGAGAGCGAGAAGCGTCTTTTTCATAATTGAACACCTGGTAAACTTGCTCCTAGCTTGCCAAAGCCTTATAGCGCATGCTGTTCAAGGCTTGTTCAGCCAGTGTTCAAGATTGTTCACGAATGTCCAAATTTGTCCATGTAGATAGAATGGCGAGGAGGTTCTAATGACGGAGCAGCGGGAGGAATGGAACGATCGCGAAAACTAATTCTCACCAGTTGGACACAGGCGAACAATGCTTTGAATACGCGCTTCGAGGGAAACAAATCGAAGTTGGCGGATCATGTGAAAATGTCGCGCACGACGGTGACGAATTTCTTTGGCGAGAAGCCTGTCCGCGAGAGTGAGTTTCGTAAGATCTGTTTGGCGCTGGGGCTGAACTGGGAAAGGGTTTCCGCAGTGGAGGCTTCAGGCAATCGCCCTTCAACTCAGATACAGCCACAAGATGATCTCTTTCAGCAGGTTAAAGAGCGCTGCCGCCAGAAAATTTTGACCCAGCATAGCCAGATGCGATTGCTAAGTGGAGAAGAGATCGGAGTCGATCAGCTTTATGTGGATGTGTGGTTGCTAAATCGATCGCCTCGCACCTATCAAGTCTCTCAAGCTAAGCTACTAGAAACTTTCGATCTACGGAACGATCGCTTGGGGTTGGGCGATCGGATCAAGCGTAATCCTGGCTTTGAGGTTGCCAACGCTAACCCAAAATTGGTGATTCTTGGCAAGCCGGGGTCAGGGAAAACAACTTTTCTCAAGCATCTGGCGGTGGATTGGTGCAAGGGTGAATTTCAGCCAGATTCGATCGCGGTCCTAATTGAATTGCGGCGAATTCGGGATGGGAAATGGGAATTATTGGATGCGATCGGTAAGGAATTGAACCTCAAAGATCAACAGCAGGTCGGAGCCTTGCTTGAAGCGGGCAAGCTGTTGGTGTTGATGGATGGATTAGATGAAGTTTCCACGAGTAGATTGCGGCAAATAGTACAGAACCAGATCCAACAAATTGCGGAAGACTATCCAAACAATCGGTTTATCTTGACCTGTCGCACCCAAATCATTACTTCGATTCCTGATGGGTTTACCTCAGTAGAGGTAGCAGACTTTAGTACAGGGCAGATTAAGCAATTTGTTCGGAACTGGTTTACGGCAAACGGTAAGTCTGATGTAGAAGCAGCGGAACAGTGGAAAGCCTTTGAGTCTACCGTTAGCAGAAACCCGGCATTGAACGAACTGACGGCAACTCCGGTGCTGCTGAGTCTTATGTGCTTAGTGTTGCAAGATGAGGGAGCCATGCCCCCTCAGGTGAATTGGCTGTACGAAAAAGCGATTAAGCTACTGCTGAGCAAATGGAATGATGCTAAGCAGATTGAGGGATGGGAAGTTGGCAGTCAAATCTATGGAGAATTAAATATTGAACAAAAAGAAGCTCTGTTGGTCGATATTGCTGCCCGTAAATTTGAAAATCTAGAGAACTTCGTCCTGTTTAAGCAGCAAGAGCTAGTGGTTCAAATTGATACGTTTCTTCAACGGACTCGCTTCAATGAGGAAACTGCAAAATCTCTTCAACTTGCCAACTCCCAAGAGAGCCTTGCGGTTCTTAAAACCATTGAGGCACAGCACGGTTTGCTGATCGAGCGAGCAGACGAACTGTGGTCTTTTTCTCATTTAACCTTTCAAGAACACTTTACCCTCCGATGGCTGAATCAGCTTCCGGCTGAACAACTCGCTGACAAGATTGCTAGCCAGCAATGGCAGGAGCGGGTTAAGCAACTGGTGAAATCCCAGCAGCCCGCCGATCGCCTGGTGCGGTTGATTAAACAGGCGATCGATCAATCCATTGCCAAAGAACCTACTTTGCAAACAATCTTAGTTTGGGTACTTGAGAAATCAGAATTTGTCCGAGCGCATTATAGACCTGCCGCGATTCGAGCTTGCTATTTTGCCCTCGACCTTGAGCGCGCCTTTGACCGCGACCGTGCCTTCGACCTAGACCTTGATCACGCTCTTGAACTCGCCCGCGCCCTTGACCGCACTCTTAACCGCACCCTTGACTGCGCTCTTGACCTCGACCTTGACCTCGCTCTCACTTTTGACCGTGCCCGCACCCTTGCCCGCAACCGCGACCTCGCCCTCGACCGTACCTTCGACCTCGACTGCGACCGTGCCCGCGCTTTCGCCCTCGACCGTGCCTTCGACCGCGCTCTCGCCCTCGCCCTCGCCCGTGACTCTGAGTTGAAAAATAAACTAGATCAGTTGAGAAGAACACTCGTTCAATCTTATGCTGATGGACGGGACTTTCAGCAGTGGTGGCAAGCCAATGGAACTGAGTGGACTAGACAACTTCGTCAAGTGATGATTCAACATCGCAATATCGGTCACAATTGGAACCTTACCAATGACCTAAAGCGGCAACTCCAGAGCTATTACAATGCCAATCGCTTTCTAGTTGAATTGATAAAGATTGAGGGGGCGGTCAGCAATTCCGTTCGTGCCGAAATCGAAGATAGCCTACTGTTGCCCTGGGAAGAACTGCAACGCCGCCACCCAGAAACTTACGGGCAGTCCTCATCTCCCTAACCCAAAAGACAAATGAGGAGCACGATCGCCCCTCATCCTCATTCAAGCCAGTGCCATCAACTGAGATTCCAGTCCGAATCTTCGACAGTCAAGCCCGATGGTTTGAGGTGGGCGATCGTCCTTATCCTTAAGGAGCGCAAATTTAGTAAAACCGAGTAATTTTTTGAACAAGTAGGCCATTCCTGCTTTTCAAAAAATTACTCGGTTCATTCATCCAAAATCTTAAGGAAATGCTTCAGCTTTAGTCTATTGAGGTGCAGTTTACGCGATGCCAATTCCGCCCGTTACCCCATAGACCTCCCCAGTGATATAGCTGCCCTCTTGAGACGCAAGCAAGACATAAACTGGTGCGATTTCTATAGGCTGTCCAGGTCGGCTCAGCGGTACTTCAGAACCAAATTTCTCAACTTTTTCTTGAGTCTGACCGCCGCTTGGCTGTAGCGGTGTCCAGAATGGCCCTGGCGCGATCGCATTGACGCGCACGCCTTGCTCAATCATCTGCTTAGAAACCGACTTAGTGAACGAGACAATGGCTGATTTCGTCATGGCATAGTCGATCAGCGTCTCCGAAGGGTCATAACCCTGAATAGAAGTCGTGTTGATGATGGATGCACCGGGTTTAAGATGCGTTGCAGCTTCCTGGGTAATCCAGAAGAGAGAATATAGGTTCGTTTTGAGTACCTGATCGAACTGCTCAGTGGTGATGTCAGCCAGCGAGGGCTGAGACTTTTGTTTGCCCGCATTGTTGACGAGAATGTCTAAGCCGCCAAGTGCCTTGACTGTATCCGTCACCAATTTCCGGCAAAACTGCTCGTTGGTAATGTCACCCGGCAGCGCGATCGCTTTCCGTCCGGCTTGTTCAATCAAGGCAATCACTTCTTTCGCGTCTGCCTCTTCACTGGGAAGATATGAGATGGCGACATCTGCGCCTTCTCTGGCAAATGCGATCGCTACGGCACGTCCGATGCCAGAGTCTCCGCCTGTAATTAGCGCTTTGCGATGGGTCAGCTTGCCGGAGCCTGTGTAGCTCTCTTCACCGTGATCGGCTAAGGGAGCCATTTTTGAATCGAGTCCCGGCACAGGTTGCGGCTGTTTGGGAAAAGGGGGTTGTGGATATTGATGACGCGGATCTTGCATCGTGAGGCGATCGGTTCCCATTTGTGTCTCCAGTCTTTGCGGTTTACATTTAGTTATAAAATCTTCATCGCTCTGTATCGACTTACTTTGGAGAGAGATAGAACTAATGTGCTGCACGACTCCGAGCAATCGGTCGAATGCCGCTGTTATCCGAACCTGACTCCATCGCTATCCTGGTGGAGCGATCGCACAAGCGGTATTCTCTAAGGCTGAAGCTTAAAGCTGCGAAAATCAAGCGCGATGGTTTGAGGTGGGCGATCGCACCTTCAACCTTCAAGCGCCCTATGCTGAGGTACAACGGTGAATCTTTTCGCTGGGTGGGCGATAGTTTGAGTTACAACGATGAAACTTTTCGTTGAGTGGGCGATGGTTTGAGGTACAACGCTGAAACTTTTTGCTGGGTGGGCGATGGTTTGAGATACAACGCCGAAACTTTTCGCTGAGTGAGCGATGGCTTCAGGTGCAACGCCGAACTTTTGAGTATGCCACGCGATGCTGAGAGGTTGGAACGGCATTGTGAGAGCAAGGATTTTGTATTTGCCGGGATAAATGCTGTGTGAGTTCGCAGCAGGGATGATTCTGTCGCATTTGTCCGGCTAAGGCGCTGTCACATTCGTTTATGGCTCTGGGATGGTCAGTATAATCGACTATAAATCCCCCGTAGTTTGCTGGAAGCCAGGATGACCGAGGAAGCAGAAGCCCCGACGAAAGTCTTCATCAGTTATAGCTGGGATTCAGACGAACACAAGGAGAAGGTTTTAAAGCTCTCGAATACTTTGAGAGAACACGGAATCGATTGTCAGATCGATCGCTATTATCCTTCTCCTCCTGAAGGCTGGTATCAATGGATGATGGCTCAAATCGAGAACTCTGATTTTGTTCTGGTCATCTGCACTGAAAAATATCACCTTCGCTACAAGAAACAGGAAGAAAGAGGGCAAGGACTGGGCGCAACCTGGGAAAGTGGCCTGCTCATTGCGGAGCTTTACCAAGGACAGGGAGTTAATAGAAAATTTATTCCGGTTTTACTGTCTCATGAAGGGGAAGCTCATATCCCTAAGAGCCTTCAACCCTATACGGTCTACCGCTTGTTCGATCGGGAATATGACGTCACTGTACAGGGAGCCTATCAAGATCTCTATCGGTATCTGACAGGGCAATCTGCTTATGTTGCATCGCCGTTAGGCAAACTCCAGATATTACCTCCAACTCGCAGCGCACCTTCTAATCAGGCGATCACCCCTGCGGCACCTTCGAGCGATCGCTCCTCAACTCAGACACAGCCACAAGATGATCTCTTTCAGCAGGTTAAAGAACACTGCCGCCAGAAAATTTTGAATCAGCACAGCCGGATGCGATTGCTGAGTGGAGAAGAGATTGGGGTTGATCAGCTTTATGTAGATGTGTGGTTGCTGAATCGATCGCCTCGCACCTATCAGGTTTCGCCGGACAAGTTGCTGGAAACTTTTGATTTACGAAACGATCGCTTGGGATTGGGCGATCGGATTAAGCGTAATCCTGGATTTGAGGTTGCCAACGCTAACCCAAAATTGGTGATTCTTGGCAAACCGGGGTCAGGCAAAACAACTTTTCTGAGGCATCTGGCAGTGGATTGGTGCAAGGGGCAATTTCAGCCAGACTTGATTGGTGTCCTAATTGAATTTCGACAAATCCAGGATAGGCAATGGGAGTTATTAGCTGCGATTGATAAAGAGTTGGGTTTGGAGAATTGGCACCAAATGAAAGAGCTTGAGAAAAATATTGAAAATTTGAGACGAGAAGCGCAATCAGGAAAACAGATTGAGGTATTGCAGCAGCAGTTGGAGGCTTTGCCGTTGAAAGTTCTTTTGAGACAGGGCAAGCTCCTTGTGTTGATGGATGGATTAGATGAGGTGCCGACGAGTGAATTGCGGCAAACGGTGCAGAGACAACTCCAACAGGTCGCAAGATACTACCCCAAAAATCGATTCATCTTGACCTGCCGCACTCAAATCATTACGTCGATTCCTGATAGTTTTACCTCAGTGGAGGTGGCAGACTTCGACGAGAAACAGGTAGAGCAGTTTGTTTGTAACTGGTTTACAACAAGTGGGGAATCTGATGTGGAGGTAGCGCAGCAGTGGAAAACATTTAAGGATGCAGTTGACAGAATTCCATCTCTGAAAGAACTAACCGTGACTCCAGTGCTTCTGAGTCTCATGTGTTTGGTCTTGCAGGATGAGGGAAAAATGCCCTCGCAGGCGAACTGGCTTTACGCGAAGGGAATTAAGCTACTGCTTAGCAAGTGGAATAATACTAAGGAGATTGAGGAATGGGAACTAGGCAGTAGGATCTATGGAGAATTGAGCGTTGACCGCAGAGAAGACCTGCTGACTGAGATAGCTGCCCGTAAATTCGAGAATCCAAAGAACTTTATCCTTTTTAGACAAGAAGAGATTGCGGCTCACATAACTCATTTTTTGCAACTAGCTGACTCCACTGAAGGAGTCACAATTCTAAAAGCCATTGAAACCCAACATGGTTTGCTAATTGAGCGAGCAGATGAGTTATGGTCATTTTCCCATCTGACATTTCAGGAACACTTCACCATCCGCTGGTTGACTCAGCTTTCTGCGGAACAACTCGCCGAAAAGATTGCTAATCACCAATGGCAGGAGGTTGTCAAGCAACTGGTGAGATCTCAACAGCCTGCCGATTGCTTAGTACGCTTAATTAAACAGGCGATTGACTCATTAATCTTGAAAGAACCCACCTTGCAAAAAATCTTAGTTTGGGTGCTTCAGAGCTCAAAGTTTATCCAGGCCAACTATAAACTTGCTGCCATCCAAGCCTTCCACTTCGCCCATGCCCATGCCCTTGATCTCGACCTTCCCCTCGACCTGTACCTTGCCCACACCCGTGACCTGTACCTCGACCGCGCCCTTGCCCTTGCCCAAGATCTTGATCGTGCTCGCGCTCATGCCCTTGCCCAAACCCTTTCTCTCGACCAAGACAACGACTATCCCTACACTCTTGCCCTTGCCGCTTTTGACCCTAAGTTAACAAATAAACTAGAACAGCTTAGAGTAGTACTCTCCACATCTTTTGGAACAGATAAGGAGTTCCAGCAATGGTGGCAAATCAATGGAACCCAATGGGTAAAACAATTTCGTCAAGTGATGGTTCAACATCATAACATTCGTCATGATTGGCAACTCACCACTCACCAAAAGCAAAAGCTCCAACGCTATTATGATGCAAACCGCTTTCTGGTTGACCTAATGAAAATTGAGGGAGCAGTCAGCACTCCTGTCCGTACCGAAATCGAAGACAGTCTGCTGCTGCCCTGGGAAGAACTGCAGCGCCGCTACCCAGAAACTTACAGGCAATCCCAATCTCTCTAACTCAAAAAACAAATGAGGAGCACGATCGCCCCTCCAACCTTCAAGCGCAGGCAAAATATTGCAATGGCTTGGGGCAGCATTTAGGCTATTTTGCACAAAAGCCAGCCACCGATCGCCCATTTTGCAGAGCCGCTTGCGATCGTTAGCGCTGACGATAATCAAGAATGATAGCCTTTGCTGAATCGTGGCGATCGCCCGCTCATCTCCTGCAGTTCAACCTCCGGCAGAGTCAGCAAACTCTTGAACTTGAGTAACCCCCTATCTGCCCACCCATGCAACGCGACCTCTGCCACCCATCCACCATCCCATGCGGAGGGGGCGTGGGGGACGCGCTCGTCCTCCACCGGGGGTTTGGGGGAGACCCCAAGGCTGTTGGCGCTAAGCCTCCCCCACCGCCTCCATCGCCGCCTCAAGAGCGATCGCCACATGCGTCCAATGCGTCCCCCCCTGACAAAACACCGTATAAGGCTCCCGCAGCGGCCCATCTGCCGAAAACTCCGAAGTACTGCCATCAATAAAAGTCCCCCCCGCCATCACCAGCTCACTCTCATATCCCGGCATCTCCGCAGGCACCGGACTGAGATAAGAGCCAATCGGCGAATGCCGCTGAATCGCCTTGCAAAAAGCAATGATTTTCTCAGGAGAGCCAAGCCGAATCGCCTGAATCACATCCCGGCGCGGCGCATCAGGCAGCGGATTCACCGGATAGCCCAACTGTTGAAACACATGCGCCGTCAGATGATTGCCCTTCATCGCCTCTCCCACCATCTGCGGAGCCAAAAACAGCCCCTGAAACAGCAAACGATTTTGGTCAAACGTTGCACCACCCTCACTGCCAATCCCCGGAGCCGTTAGCCGACAAGCCGCCATCTCTACCAGGTCAGCTCTCCCCGCAATATAGCCCCCTGCTGCCACGATCGTCCCTCCCGGATTTTTGATCAGCGATCCGGCCATCAGATCCGCCCCAACTGCCGTCGGCTCTCGATCTTCCACAAACTCGCCATAGCAGTTATCCACAAAACAAACCGTATTAGGGTTTTGCTGCTTGACGAGATTAACAATTTTTTCAATTTCCTGAATCGATAGGCCCGATCGCCAAGAGTAGCCGCAAGAGCGTTGAATATGCACCAGCTTCGTTTCAGGACGTACTGCCTTGGCTAGACTGTGCCAGTCGATCGCTCCGGCTTCTGTCAGTTCTAGCTGGCGATAGCCAATGTTAAAGTCTCTCAGGGAACCTTGGTTCTCTCCGCGCAGTCCAATAACTTCTTCCAACGTATCGTAGGGTGCGCCCGTGACGGCGAGCATTTCATCCCCCGGACGCAGAACCCCATACAACGCAGAGGCAATGGCATGAGTCCCTGAGACAAACTGAATCCGCACGGCAGCAGCCTCTGCACCCACGATTTCTGCAAAAACGCGATCGAGTACCTGCCGCCCCAAATCATCATGTCCATACCCACTCACTCCGGCAAAATGATGAACTCCTACCTGATGGAGATGGTAAGCCGCTAAAACTCTGCGAAGATTTTTCTTGACCTGCGCGTCAATACCAGAAAAAATTTGGGATAGTGCCTGTTCTGCCCGTTGAAGCCGCTCGCTGCTCATTCTTCAAAATGTTAATTGTTTTGGTGCTGATTCTCTGAGTTTCACTTTAATTCTGGAAAATGATTGCGTTGCCGATCGCACAGCGAATGGGGCTGCATCCGGTTTCAAGTCGTGTTCACAAGACTCGCGGAATCCATTGTCGCGCAGATCTGGCTACATCGTTCATATTGAGATGACTTCATGACTATTGCAAACTCGACCAAACTTACGCAT
This sequence comes from Oscillatoriophycideae cyanobacterium NC_groundwater_1537_Pr4_S-0.65um_50_18, assembly GCA_016208305.1. Classification (GTDB taxonomy): domain Bacteria; phylum Cyanobacteriota; class Cyanobacteriia; order Elainellales; family Elainellaceae; genus Drouetiella. The sequence continues at coordinate 254,766 of JACQYI010000054.1, forward strand.
GACTGGGCTGTCGTCGTGTTCATGATAGCCCTCCATATTTTGGCGCTCGGCGCTTTCCTCCCAGCCTTCTTTAGCTGGCAAGGGGTCGCACTTGCCCTGTTTTTGCACTGGGTCACTGGGGGTTTAGGCGTGACGCTGGGATGGCACAGGCTCGTCACCCATCGCAGCTTTCAAACTCCCAAATGGCTAGAGTACCTTTTAGTATTTTGTGGCACGTTATCGATGCAGGGTGGCCCCATTTGGTGGGTAGGGCTGCACCGTCACCATCACCTGTTTTCTGATCAAGACGTCGATCATCATGATTCCACCAAAGGCTTTTGGTGGAGCCATATGGGATGGATGATGTACGAAGTTCCGGTTGAATATGAAATTCCTCGTTTGACCAAAGACATTGCCAACGATCGCTTTTATCAATTTCTTGATAACAACTTTGTTGCGATTCAGGCAGTCTTCGGGGTCTTGCTCTACTTAATCGGGGGCTGGTCGTTCTTGTTCTGGGGTGGGTTTGTACGGCTGGTGATGGTCTACCACACCACCTGGCTCGTCAACAGCGCTACTCATAAGTTTGGCTACCGCACGTTTGACTCTAGCGATCGCTCTACCAACTGCTGGTGGGTTGCCCTCTTGGCCTATGGCGAAGGCTGGCACAACAATCATCACAGCTATCAGTACTCGGCTCGTCACGGTTTGAAATGGTGGGAAATAGATGCCACCTGGATGATGATTCGGACGCTGCAATTTTTCGGGCTTGCCAAGAAGGTCAAGCTGATCGAGGAAGCTCAGTAATCGAGGAAGCCTGTTAATGAGCGCGACTAGTATAGGCGCAAATTGACCAGGCAGACTTGCTCTGCCATAATAAAGGCTCACACCTTGATGTGAGTCTTTATTTTTTTATCTAAGTTTCTTACACTTTTCTTAATGCTTCCTTATGTCGCGCACCTCCCAACACTGGTGCGACTGTGCTAATGTCTGTAATAGGATTATTTTCGGCTGTGTAATTCGTTTTATGCGCATTTCTCCGAATCTAACTCTCTACACTCTCTGATTCTGGAGATCTTTTTTCATGTCAATCTACGTCGGTAATTTATCCTTTGAGGCAACTCAAGAGGATATCACCCAAATTTTTGCAGAGTATGGCACGGTCAAGCGGGTGCAACTCCCAACCGATCGTGAAACAGGTCGCTTACGCGGCTTTGCCTTTGTAGAAATGGGTGCAGAAGCAGAAGAGACTGCCGCCATTGAAGCTCTAGATGGAGCTGAGTGGATGGGTCGTGACCTTAAGGTCAACAAAGCGAAGCCCCGCGAAGATCGAGGCTCCTTTGGGGGCGGTGGCGGCTGGAGCAACAAGGGCGGATCTTCTCGCCGGTACTAAGTTTTTGAAGCTTAGGCTATAACTCTGCCGTTAAGGGGGTAGACTTCGGGTCTGCCCTTTTTTAGTCGGTAGCGTTTTCAGCATAGGGTTCATTTTTCGGAAAAGGAACAGCAAATCCCGCTCCGAGAGAGGAACCCTATTTTTGGAGCGTTACCCTATTGAGATGCGGGTTTAAGGTGAGTTGCGGGTTTTAAGGACAGGTTTTCAGAGATTAATCTCGATTCAGGCTTTGTTCTTCTAAATTTCCCCTATGTGTTTTTAGAAACTTGAGAAGAGGCAGTACGGAATGACCCAAGTAATTCTGGGTGAAGATGAAGGAATTGAATCCGCATTGCGCCGCTTTAAGCGCAAGGTTTCACAGGCAGGTATCTTCCCGGATATGAGAAAATACCGCCACTTTGAAACCCCCATTGAAAAGCGTCGGCGTAAAGCAGTTGCCAGACAGAAGCAAAGAAGAAAGAACTTCCGCAACTGATTTTTAACTCTTTCCCATCTACATTCTTTTACCTGTATCTCCTCAAAGACGCAGCTCTCATCGTTCTTCCATAACTATTTTTAATGAAAATCCCAGAACTTTTAAGCCGATATGCAGCCGGACAAAGAGATTTTAGAAACCTAAACCTAATGGCGGCAAACCTGAGAAATACGAATCTCAGCGGGGCCAACTTCAGTGGGGCAAACTTTACTCAGGCCAATCTCTCCCGAGCGAATTTGAGCCATGCCAACCTTACAGATGCCGTTTTAACGGGAGCCGCTTTAACCGATACAAACCTGGCTCATGCCAATTTAACCAATGTGGTTTTGGCGGGGGTTGATCTTGAACATGCCAACACTAGAGGCGCTATCATTCGCCAAGTCAGTTAGCATCGGGAGTTGGCTTAACCCGGCTATGAAACTTATTGGGAGCACGCCTCTCAATAAATTTTTTAGCCCTTAGCCAGCGCTAGCTAACGCCATTGCCCTGAACGATATGCCGCAACGTTGTCAGGGTTTCTACGCTGATTAGCCCTCGTCGTTGCCCTTTTTGATTAGACATACCCAGTGCGATCGGGCTGCCTCTTTTGGGATTGCGGTAAAAGCGGGGCGAGGCGTTGATGTATGTCATGGCGCTGCCAATCCCCAAAGCGAACTGGCGGCTTTCTTGATAAGACTCTGTGGCCAGACAATCAGCATGACCGCTGCTGTGGCGATTAATCCAAGCGATCGCGTCTTCTAGCTGATCAACGGCCTTAAAGGCGATCGTGCGATTGAGATAAGCCTGTCCCCACTCATAGGGTTTAGCTTCGGTCGTAAAAATCTCCGGAAATTCTTTGCAAAGAATCTCATCGCCCCGCAGAGTGTAGCCCTTCTCCTTGAGGCTATGCCAAAGCATGATCAGCGTTGAGGGATTGTGAAGGCGATGAATCAGAACTTTCTCAATGGCGTTGACAGCGTCAGGAGCGCTCTGATGGCTGTCTAAGATCATCCATCGCGCAATATCCAAGCTGCCTGAGGGCGACCAGTAAAGGTAGCAGTTGCCGATCGCAGTTTTGAGCACTGGAGAGGTGGCTTGCCGAACCACCTGCTGCACAAGGCTCGATCGCCCATAGGGAATCACTAAATTGATAAACTGATCTTGAACAACCAATTCGCGAATCTGATCGCCATGCTCTGGAGATAAGATCTGAATGCAGTCGCCCGGTAAACCTGCATCTTCAATCGCCAGTTTTAACGTTTCAGCAATCACCTGGTTAGAGTGGCTAGATTCAGCACTGCCCCGCAAAATCAAGCTGTTAGCGGTACGAATGCAAAGCCCTGCGGCGATCGCCCCCATATCCGGAAAAGCCTCAAAAATAAAGGCAACCACACCCAACGGCGTTAGCTGGCAATAGGTTTGGCATTGATCAACCTGATAGGAAGGAATGTTTAAGACCTGCTGAATGGGGTCAGAAAGCTCGGCAAGGCGCTGGAGAATTTGCCCTGCGGTTTGTAGCCTCTCTGGAGTCAGCTTTAGCCAGTCTAAAACCAGCTCAGGAACCGCCATCTCGCGGCTAATTTCTAGATCGAGCGTATTTGCTTCCAGAATGTCATTCTGACGCTCCATTAAGGCTTCAGCCATGAGAGTTAGCGCGTGGCTGCGATCGGTTCCTCGCATTGCCGCCAAATCTATAGCAGAGTGGTAGGCTCGATGAGCCGCAGATGTAATAGGTGAAGCGTTCAAGTCTGTCCTTGCTTTGACTAACGTCTACAGGCTAGCCATAGCATCAAGACTAGCATCATTGATAGAACCAATGCTGCAACTACTCGAAAGGTGATGCTGTAGCTCAGAGGAGAATTGAGCGTTGTTAGCAGCAACAGAAAAATAAGGCCAAAAATAATGAATAGCGTCAGGGGAAAGTAGCCCCGACCCAAGCTAGAGTGAGCAATGTGCCATTGGTGCCCTGTCCAGCGCCAAGAACGCTTGTAGGGATAATTGGTCGATAGCTGTTCGATCACGTAGCCGTTTTCTTGCAGCACAAAAATTTGCTGACAGCGATCGCAGCCAAAAGCTTCTGTCAAGACGATCGGGGTGAGGCGACCCCGACGACGACAGGGGCAAGGATATTCACTATTGAGATCAATTTTCTGTGTTTTCGGATGTTGCACAAGGAGCAGCGATACGAATAAATGGTCGGAGAGCGATTAAACAGCGTGACCGTTTCTGCTCTCTCCTCAATCTAGCTCAAACCTCTGCTTCAGGGGCGATCGTTAACACTCTCTTTAACGAATCAGAAAGCTAAATGAGTCTTTGGAGTCAAGCCACAGCATTATGTTGCAAAAAATCCCCATATGCAGGACGAATTTCCATTGAGGAAACTGCCTGCTCTGAGAATTACGCCAACCCTTAAAGCGGGTGATGGGATTCGAACCCACGACATCAACCTTGGCAAGGTTGCGCTCTACCACTGAGCTACACCCGCGAATTTCAGACTTTTCCTATATTATCAAAGCCTGAAGGATTTGCCAACTCTAGCAGAACCTTAGATTTTGGACTGGTAGCTCAGACTGGCTTGAATCAAGACCTAAAGCCGACAGCCAAAACCTAATAAGGTTCTTTACCGCTATTCTGAGCGCTCAGGCAGGGCACTCTTAAGCGCTCCCGGCAAAGACTGAGGAGTCGCTCCTGACAGTCCCCCTGACCCCGTAAACGCGCCACCATTCACCTCAGGGCTGACGGCTTTAACCTGATGCATCAGGCTCGCCATTTCGATCGCATTCATCGCGTAGTTCCAGCCATTGTTGCTCTTAATTCCGGCTCGCTCTAGCGCTTGCTGCATAGTATCTGTTGTCAAGATGCCAAAAATCACAGGTACCCCCGTCTGGAAGCTAGCAGCGGCAATGCCTTTAGAAACTTCCGCAGCCACATAGTCAAAGTGAGGCGTAGAGCCTCGAATAATTGCGCCTAGGCAGATGATGGCATCATAGCGACCTGACAGAGCCAGTTGGCGTGCCAAGAGCGGCACCTCAAAGCTGCCCGGCACCCAGGCATAGTCTACCTGCGTACCTTGTGGGTCGGGATCAATGCCGTGACGCTTCAAGCAATCCTGACAGCCCTCTAGCAGCTTGCCTGTCACCAAATCATTAAATCGACCAATGACGATCGCAAAGCGCAAAGCGTCAGTCCGGGTAAACGTGCCCTCAAAAACTGCCATAGAAATACCAATCGACTAGGGAAATGTCCAGACAAACAGTCTGTCCTCAAACAAGAGGCTACTCTAGCCTAAACCACCTGACTTATATAACTTCTTCCATAAGCAGATTGAGATGAGTATTTGCACAGAATTAAATAGCCCTGCTGGGCGCGTGTCTCTTGAGGCGCACGCCCAGCAGGGCTTGTCAATAGTTCTGTTCATATACTTAAAAAGAGACCTCAACTGCATTGCGCAATCGCCAACCTCTCCGTCTCCAAAATCCATAGCCTACGAAGGGCTAGACGACAAAGTAGTTGAGTCCACCGACCAAAAACACCAGAATCACCCACAGCCCTGAACCCAAAAATAGCAGCTGCTTTGATTGCTCCCAGTTTCTGGGTGAGGCATAGGCAACTGGAACCGCAACTACCATGATGAAAGATACGGCAACCAGAGCCGCCAGAGCTACTTGAAACAAAATGGACATAGTTTTCCCTCCCAATACAGCGAACTAATGCAGTGAATCCAACGTGGTGAAACCAGAACCGTGAGACACAAGAGGTTTCCTGACAGAATAGTCAACCAGTACAGCGGCAGGGGGCGATCGAACCACACCTGAGCAGTTTACTGAATATTTCACCTAGCTAGTAACCTATCAGAAATTGAGACCCTTGTGAAAGGAGGGAAGGCAAAGGATAGGATGGAGCCAAGGGGGAACGCCGACATGGATTTGATCCTTTGTCACTCAACTGCTGATTTCGATACGTTAGGGGGCGCAGTGGGGCTGTCGCGACTGCTGCCAGGAGCCCGAATTGTTCTTGTGGCTGGAAGCCATCCGACAGTACAGGAGTTTTTAGCCTTACATCGAGACGAATATGCCTTAATTGAGCGACGGTCGGTTAATCCAGCCCAGATTCGATCGCTCACCATTGTAGATACGCAGTTGCGCGATCGCCTGGGTAAGGCCGCCGAGTGGCTAGATTTACCCCAGATCAAAGTCACCGTTTATGATCACCATGTCAATGCGCTGAGCGATATTGCTGGCGACTATAAGCTAGAACCAATCGGAGCGGTAACAACGCTGGTTGTTGAGCTGCTCCGCGCCCAGCAGATTTCACTCACCTTGGCTGAAGCAACGGTTATGGCGCTAGGCATTCACGTCGATACGGGGTCTCTTACCTTTGATGGCACGACCGTGAGGGATGCCGCAGCCCTGACCTGGCTGATGGAGCAAGGCGCAAATATAGAAACGATCGCCACCTATCGCCAGTCTGCGCTATCACCGCCGCTGCAAGACTTGCTGACTATTGCCCTAGACAAGCTCGAAACTGAAACCATTCGGGGTTGCCCGATTGCCTGGGTAGAGCTAGCTTTAGAAGCACATTTGCCAGGGATGTCTCAGCTGGCAGCTCAGCTTTTGAGCTTGGTAGAGGCCGAGGTTTTGCTGCTGCTGATGCGCCATCCTATTGCAGATGGAAAAGAGGAGCGCCTGACCGTCATTGGGCGATCGCGCGGCACCGTTCCTGTCAATCTAGCCCAGCTCTTTCAACCTTTTGGGGGCGGTGGGCATCCCAGAGCCGCTGCCCTAACCCAGCGCGGAGCCGATGCTGATATCCTGACAAGGCTCTTAGAAGACCTGCGATCGCAAATTCCTCAGCCGCCCACTGCCAGGGGCCTGATGTCTTCTCCGGTGCGCACCATTCGTCCTGAGACGACGATCGCCGCAGCCCAGCGCATCCTTTTGCGATACGGACATTCTGGGTTATCGGTGGTGGATGCTCAAGACCGACTCGTGGGCATTATTTCGCGTCGAGATCTAGATATTGCCCTGCGCCACGGGTTTGACCATGCTCCCGTCAAAGGCTATATGGCAACTGATCTGAAAACCATTACACCCGATACGCTGCTGCCGGACATTGAGGCTCTGATGGTAACTTATGGTATCGGGCGTTTACCTGTCTTAGAGCAGGGCGAACTGGTTGGAATCGTCACCCGCACAGATGTCCTGCGGCAGATGCATCGCGACAGACGCATGGAGCAAAGCCAGACCCTTTATCAAACACCCTCTGTTCCTTCTGGTTGGAGTACCGATTCAGATACCTTGAATCCCTCATGTCTGTTGCCCGCAGTCATGAACGCCTTGCTGCGCGATCGCCTCACTCCTGATCTGTGGCAGCTCTTGAGGGCGATCGCCCAACAGGCCGAGCAGCGGGGCTGGCATCTGTATCTGGTGGGGGGAGCTGTGCGAGATTTGCTCCTGGCAGATGGTGCCTCACAAATTCAGGATATCGATTTAGTTGTCGATGGCTTTGATCAAGCGGCTGAGAGAGCGGGTGTAGAGCTGGCTCAGGCTTTACAGCAAACCTATCCTCAAACCAAGCTTCAGGTACATGGACAGTTTCAGACGGCAGCCTTGCTCTGGCATAACGATCCGGTGCTGGGTTCTCTATGGATAGATATTGCAACCGCTCGAACGGAATTTTATCCCTACCCAGCCGCAAACCCAGAAGTTGAGGCAAGCTCAATTCGTCAGGATCTTTACCGTCGCGACTTTACCATCAATGCCCTGGCAGTGAGGCTGACGGCTCCCGGTGCTGGGGAACTGCTAGACTTTTTTGGCGGTGTTTTGGACTTAAAAACCCAGCAAATTCGTGTTCTTCATGCCAACAGCTTTATTGAAGATCCCACACGCATCTATCGCGCCGTCCGCTTTGCCGTGCGGCTCAATTTCCAGATTGAGCCGCAAACCGAGAGCTATATTCGGTATGCGATCGCCAGCGGTATTTACAGCCGCATTCCATCTGGCAAGCAGATAGAGAAAGCGCCCGCCCTACAAACTCGCCTGAAGCAAGAGCTAAAGTATATTTTTCAGAGTTCTGATTGGCCAGCGGCTCTGCGGCTGTTGGCAGACTTAGGAGCGCTGGCCTGCATCCATCCTGACTTGATGCTGACGGATGCGCGGCTATGGCAAATGCGGCGAGTCGATCGCTGGCTCAAACGGTTTGATCAGCAGCAGCGGCTAGCTCACTGGCAGATTCTGCTGGAGGTTTTGCTGGCGAGTCTGCCGCCAAATGACCGCCTCACCGTTGCTCAAACGCTTCAGCTTCCGGCCGAAAGCTGTGAGCGACTGCGGCATCTTCATGCCCTGCAAGCGCAAATTTTGCCAGCCCTGAGCCAGAGCGATCGCCCTAGCAAGATCGTCAAGATCCTCGGCTCTGTCGATCGCACTACCTTGATCTTGCTGGGGGCAACGGCTTCGCGAGAGGCGCGTCGTCAAATTTGGCGATATTTAACCCATTGGCAAGCGACTAAAACGCCTCTGGATGGTCATGATCTGAAAATCATGGGATATTTACCCGGAAAGCAATATAAGGAAATTTTGGAGCGACTGCTGGCTGCAACACTAGATGGAGAGATAAGCGATCGATCGAGTGCCGAAGCTTTAGTCAAAACCCAGTTTCCTCAGGAGTGAAAAGTTTGAAGGGGTAAAACGTTTGAAAGGTCGCACTCTGTGAGACTGATCCTAAACTGACAAAACTGAAACCCTAGAATATGCCAATCTAAGAGAGCTATCTGCTACTAGCCTGTCTAAAATTTTCCCTAACGGAGCTTTACCTCTATCAACAGAAAATTTCAGGCAAAATCTTCAGTAAAAATTATTTCGGGCGCACGGTGAAATTATGACGTTTTGCGAATATAGACCGGGTCTGGAAGGGATTCCTGTAACGCAATCCAGCATTAGCTTTGTGGATGGCAAAAACGGCATCCTGGAATATCGCGGTATTAATATCGAAGAGCTAGCCAGACTCAGCACCTTTGTCGAGACTGCCTACTTGCTCATCTGGGGATCGCTTCCCACTGCTGAAGAGCTTGAGGAGTTTCAGCATGAAATTCAGTTTCATCGACGGCTCAAGTACCGCATCCGCGACATGATGAAGTGCTTCCCAGAAAGCGGGCACCCTATGGATGCCTTGCAGGCTTGTGCAGCGGCTTTGGGCTTGTTCTATTCGCGTCGTGCTCTAGACGACCCGGCCTATATTCGTGCGGCTGTGGTGCGGCTGCTTGCCAAAATTCCGACGATGGTTGCCGCCTTTCAACTCATGCGTAAGGGCAACGACCCCGTTCAGCCTCGCGATGACCTCAGCTATGCCGCAAACTTCCTCTACATGCTAAATGAGCAAGAGCCTGATCCCCTGGCTGCTCAGATTTTTGATATTTGCCTCACTCTGCATGCCGAGCATACGATTAACGCCTCCACCTTTTCTGCGATGGTGACGGCTTCAACCCTAACCGACCCCTACGGAGTTGTGGCCTCGGCCGTGGGAACGCTGGCAGGGCCATTGCATGGTGGAGCCAATGAAGAAGTGATTATGATGCTGGAAGAAATCGGCACGGTAGAAAACGTTGACCCGTATCTAGACAAATGCCTAGAGAAAAAATCTAAAATTATGGGCTTTGGGCATCGGGTTTACAAAGTCAAAGATCCGCGTGCTACCATCTTGCAAAGTTTGGCAGAGCAGCTGTTTGAGAAATTTGGGAAAGATGAGTATTACGACATAGCCGTCGCGATGGAAAAATCAGTTGCAGAGCGGCTAGGCCACAAAGGAATTTACCCCAACGTGGATTTCTATTCAGGACTGGTCTATCGTAAGTTGGGCATCCCAACCGATTTGTTTACGCCTGTCTTTGCGATCGCCCGTACTTCTGGCTGGTTGGCCCATTGGAAAGAGCAGCTTAACGAAAACCGGATTTTCCGTCCGACCCAAATCTATACGGGAGTGCGCTCTCAACCCTATATCCCGATCGAAAAACGTCAATCGGGACAGGATGAGTCTCTGTTAGAAATGATGCGGGGATAGCAGCAGTTAAAAGATGCCTTCAGAAGCCTTCAGAGCCTTTAGACGGGACGAGCCTTCTTGCGTGGCTCATTGGCTTTGAGCAAGGATTCATGCAAGAGGTCTGTGTTTAAGCATATCTACTTAGGCATATCTACTTCGGTTAACTAACCGTACAAACTGGCTCAAAGCTTGAGATTTTCAAACAGATTTTAAAAGGCCGATCTCTGTATCAGAATCTGTAACTCTGCTGCCAGCAGCTTTTAGAACCCGCTATTCTCAAAGTTGACGACTCCTCACGCACCTTATGTCAAGCAGCCTGATTCAGGCTGCTTTTTTATACCAAATTATGGGTTAATTAATTTGTGATCCTAAGGATGGATCGAGTCTGAGGCTGGCGATTAAACCTAAGGCAAGACCCAAAATCGAAATGACTGTCAGGACTATAAAGGCTTGAAAACGAGTAAACCTAGCATTTTGTAGATCTAGTCTTGCCAAAACCTCAGCAGCAATCAGCACCACAAAATAACCCGTCACGTTTGACCAAATGAAGGCTAGGGTTCCTCCCAGAGAAGCCACTACAATTAATGTAAAGTAGCCTATGTCCGATCGCAGCCAGCGTCCGATCAGAGTTTTTAGTCCGTCATACTGAGTCGTTAACAGAAGGGCTTCTAATAGCGTGCCGCCGATAACTAACCCCCAGGCCAAATAGGCCGTCCTTGAGAAAGTAAGCACCTGAGTAAAGGCATGGGTAAAAAACCAGCTAAAGGTGGCATAGGCAGCCAAGAGCAGCGCCAAGGACAGCCAGGGAAACTTCTTCACAGGATTGAGGCTCACAGGGGTCAGGCTCGCAGAGGGCAAGTTCGCAGAGGTTAGATCTGTTTTTAGATCTACAGAAATTAAGTTTAAGGGAATCAAGGTTATGAATTTGAATATAGAGTACAAAGGTGAGTCAGCACGACCATAGCCTTTGAGTTAAAGCGATCGAATCGCGAATATTACTGGATTTCTTCAGATTTTTCTTTGAGTTTCAAATTTTTCTTTTAGTCTAGATCAGGCTAAACCTTAAGCTGAAGCCTCAACCTGTAGGGTTTCCTCGACCAATCGAGCTAAATTTTGGGCGGCTCCCGTTGTGCCTCGGACATGGCGCAGCTTGTCCCGTATCTGCTCTAGCTTCTCAGGGTGATGCAACCAGTCGATCGCCAGATCCGCCACCTGTTGCGGCTGCAAATGCCCCAGTAGCTCTGGGACGATCGCCTCTCCTGCCCAAATATTAGGCCATGCCAGCAGCCGAGGCTTCCGTTGATACCCACTGTGATACCAACGGTTGATGAGCAGGGCAAAAATAGTGCCCATTCCGGGTAGGTTGACCAGCAATCCGGGCAGTCCATCCCAAGCGCGCATGGCATCAATCTGCTGTGTTGGCATCAAGACAATCATGGGAATGCCCAAAGCGCCTAGTTCAGCGGTATTAGCCCCAATGGTCGTAATGCAGAAACGGCATTGGTTTAACAGATCATAGGCCGGAGAAACCATGTACAGATCAATTTGCAACCCTTCAGAGGTCTTGAGATAAGGCTGAGGGCTGAGAACCAATTCCGCTGCTGGGCTGCCAAAAGCACTCGAAATGGGATTTTGAGTCGGATCAGCAAATTTTGCCAGCGTTGCCAGATCCAGCGTGGGTGCAACAGGAATCACGAATCGCGTTTGAGGGCAAGCTCTATGTAAGTGATGAGCGATCGCCAGACACAGAGGCACCCCCTGAGCCAGTTTTGCAGGTTTCGAGCCAGGGAGCAGGCCAATTAAATCTTGGGCTTCGGCTTTTTCGGGATCACTGGCTTGTGCGCCTGCCTCTGCCATGAGATCGCCAACGACCTGAAACTTATGAACATATTTGGGAGCAACGCGATCGATCATTTCGGGTTTCATGACGCCAAACCGATCGATCCAGGCATGCCAGCGGGTTTCCCATTCACCATAGATGACGGTACGATAGCCCAGCCGCTTGCCGATGATGACCGGAAAGAGCTGATCGCCCCCCAAAAACAGGACAACTCCCCGATCGCGCCAGTCCCAGCGCTCAGACGTCTTTCCCCATATTAAAAACGGAAAAAAGTCTTGGGCTGCCTGCACCCGATCGATTTCAGGATAGGCTTGGGCGATCGCCACCTCTTGGCCGCTGGCATTGGGACAGGGGGAAAGAACGAGAGAAATGCGAACCTGCTGGCGATCCTGTCCCAGTCGCTGCCGAATGGCTTGCACCACGGGCCTCACCCAGGTTGTGAGTTCGCCCGGCCCATTCGAGAGAATTAGGATATCGATCGATTGCATGATCAAGGCTGAGAGAGCATCAAGGCTGAGAGAACGCTTTGCGCCTAACTAAAATATTTTCCTCAAAGCTTGGATTCACAAGAGCTTCAGGGAAATATCTACACCTTGTGCCATTGAATATTGCTGGGGGACGGAGAGGGGGGGATTCGAACCCCCGTTGAGTTGCCCCAAACCTGATTTCGAGTCAAGCGCATTCAACCACTCTGCCACCTCTCCGTTTCCCATTGTACAGGTTAAGGGGTCAGTCGCTAAGACCTATGCGCTAAGACCTGTGCGCTAAGACTTATGCGCTAAAAACTTAGAGCGCTGGATTCGATTCCAGTGTGGTGACAAATCCCTGCTGTCGAGTCCATTGAACCGAGCCAGCCTGAGGCAGCGCATAGAGCTTGACCTGATGTTGCTCAAGCCAGGCTTTGGTAGGTGAGGTGTCGCTGGGAGTGCGGACAAGCGCGATCGCCACCTGCGGTTTCACCTGCTCCAAGATTTGCGGATCTAGCTCTTGCCCAGACCACCACAGTACGGAGGCAGAGGGCAGATCTTGTAGGCTCTGACGACGGTTTAAGCGCCCCAAAACCAGCCAGCTTTGAGTCCCCATTTGCATTTGTAAAACAGAGGCATCCGGCGTCAGGGGTTTTACCGCAACCGAGCCAAGCTGCAACGTTTGGCGATTAGCCAACTGCATGGCATTGCCTTGCTGGATCTTCAGCTTTGCTAACAGGGCAGTGTAGCTCTGGCGAAACGCGATCGCCTCGGTGGCATTCTGTTGATAGCCTGAGCTGCTGTAAAGCATCCGTATGGGCACCGTTTCCAACATCTGCTGCCAGTCTGTCAAGGCAGCTAGGTGGAGATTAGGCGCGATCGCCCAATCCACTTGGTTAATGCCCCGCTGATTGAAAAAAGGCTTGATCATAAAGCGCTGATCTTTTTCGCTGCCGCTGTTGATCAAAACCACGTTGCGCTTGTCTTGAATCACCCAAACGGGATTGCCGTCAGTCGGCAACACTGTGACTTGCAGCAGATTAGCGGAAGCCGCCCAAGCCGGAATGGCAACCAGACCCATCGCTAGCCCCAGCGCCAGCCACCAGTAGCGCTGGCAGCGTTGCCATCCCCATACCAGCAGCACCAGCCCATACAGCAGCAAGACCTGGGGAACGCTGATCGTGCCTACCGCATGCTGACTGCCTGGAAGCTGATTGCCCCACTCAGCGATTTTGATGAATAGCCAGAGGGGATAGTGCAGCAATCCGGACAAAAATTCGCCCATCGGCACATAGGCCAGAGCCGCTAACGCCGTAATCATGCCGCCAATACTGACGATCGCAATCAAAGGACTCACTAAAATATTGATCCCAATGCTGTAGGGAGAGACAACCCCAAAGATAAAAAGCTGTAACGGCAGCGTCCAGAGATAGGCCGCGATCGGTACCGCAAACAGAGGGGCGATCGCCGTTGGCATCCAGTCTAGCCATTTCGAGAGGATGGGCACCGTGACCAGCAGCCCCAACGTGGCCAAAAAGCTGAGTTGACACCCTAAGTCCCAAATCCAAAGCGGATTCCACAGCAGCAGCACTACTGCCGCAAACAGCAGCGAACCTAACGGCTTGACCTTCCGCTCTGCCGCCAGCGCAAACAGCACAACACCCCCCATGACGCCTGCCCGCAGCACCGAAGGTTCAATGCCCGTCAGCCCAATGTAGGAGAGCAAAACGCTGCCCCCCAAAATTAACCGCATTCGGGCGGAACAGCGTTGAGTCAGAGCCAGCATCACTCCAATTAGCATGGAGACTTGTGCCCCAGAGGCAGCTAGGGCATGAGCCAAACCTGCCTGACGAAATTCATCTTGCAGGGCGTAAGGCACATCGACCGCCGATTTCCCCATGACCATAGCGCTCAGCAAACGGCCTTCATTTAGCCCTAAGCTAGCGGCTTGCGCTCGAATAATCTGCCGCCGAATAGACCACAGCAGAGGCGGCTGCGGCTGTGATTCTGCCACCAAACGAACGTCTTGAGCAATTAATCCGGCGAAGATGCCTGTTTGCCTTAGGTAGTCCTGAAAATCGAAGCCTCCTGGAGTGGCAGCGGGCTGCGGCTTGTAGAGCGAGCCAACGACGATCGCGCGCTGTCCGGGATAAAGCGCCTCGCCTTTCTCTCGTGGGATAGTGACATACAGCGTTCCGCTAATCGGTTGAGCTGGCAGAAGCAGCTTGCCCTGATGGCTTGAGCTAACCCGCGATGCTTCGAGATGAAAGCGATAGCGATCGCTGCGGGTCAGCTCCGGCGCACTCATCACCCGCCCTTCAACTTCAAAAGTTTGGCCAAAGACGGGAGTTGTGGCGGTGGCGCTCGGCTGGCAAACGCCATTCTGGGGGCTATTAATCAGCCGACAAATATCGGTCGGGCTGGGCTGCGGTAGCCGCATCTGAAAATGGAGTGCGGCGATTAACCCTACCAAGCCTGCCAAAAGCCATAGGCGTGCAGGTGGACTGTTTCGCCAGAGGCGCGGTGCCACAAAAGAGGCGATCGCCCCTGCAAGCAGAATCGCGATCGCCCCTAAAGGAATGCCCAGAAGTGTTCCTGGAATCCCCGTTAACAACAGACCCACAATGTAGGCCAGACAGATCCATGCACTAGTTGCAGCCATCAACTACCCCGAAAATCAATGCCCCTGAATTGCCAGCCCGAGTTTCAGCCCCAACAGGGTATGAAGAAACAGCAGGCAAAGCGCTGCACTGCCCACATAGGCATGCGTGGTGCGCAGCATGGGGTTATTCTTCCCAAAACCCGTTGCTGCAATCACAGCATTGCTGCCCAATAAACCAATCGAGGCAGCTCCCGTCCAAAAGTGAGGACTTTCTAAGATCGGCTCCTGATGCATTACCAGTGACAGCACACCGCCTACAGCACCCAACACAATAAACAACAGCATCAAAGGCGCAATTTTGCGATGATCCATGCGGTTCTTAGCGGCTTCTTTGGGTTCCATGAGCGATCGCCCGCGCCAGCCCGTCATGCCCACAAAGCTGCCCATGACAAAAATGACAATACCCATCATCAGCGGATGCCCCCAATGGACAATCAGCTCAGGAAGATTAAAGCTGCGGAACCAGGCGGCGATCGGCTCTAATAATTGGCTTAAATTTTGTGAAATATCAGATGGCATTATGTTCTCCTGCTGTCCCGTATATCTTTCAAGCTTGGGATCATGGATTAAATAAACCCCAACAGTTTTTTGAGGAAGCGCCGCGCCTCGCTCAACTTCCAAAAACGATTATGGGTTAATTAATTTGCGATCCTATTAGAAATTCAATCCAGCCCAAGAGGTTTGAAAAGCGAGGCTAAGCCAGCTGTTTCAAAAAAACTCAGGTGAATTGACGCACAATCCTAAGAATTGTTAAGGATATTTTACGCGACCGCAAGAGAAGAGTGGCTTTGAGAGGGCAAACTAGGGCTGATCTGCGTCTCGTGAAACCCGAAGCTGCACATAGACCAGCAGCAGCGTTACCGCTAACAAGAGAGTCGTGACG
The DNA here is from genome assembly GCA_016208305.1 of Oscillatoriophycideae cyanobacterium NC_groundwater_1537_Pr4_S-0.65um_50_18. Classification (GTDB taxonomy): domain Bacteria; phylum Cyanobacteriota; class Cyanobacteriia; order Elainellales; family Elainellaceae; genus Drouetiella. The sequence continues at coordinate 270,478 of JACQYI010000054.1, forward strand.
GCTGCGGCGTAGCCAAAATCAAACTGCGCAAACGCCTGATTGTAGATGTAAAACACCAGCAAGTTTGTTGTGTTGAGAGGCCCCCCTCCCGTCATGACATAGGGCTGCTCAAAGCTACGAAGCGTGAAGATAGTCGTCGTAACGGCAGCAAAAACCAGGGTGGGACGCAGCCCCGGCAGGGTAATATGCCAAAATTGCTGCCATGCAGTAGCGCCATCCAATTCTGCGGCTTCGTAGAGATTGAGCGAGATAGCCTGTAGCCCGGCTAGAAATACGACTAAGTTAAATCCAATTTGCTTCCAGAAGCTCAATAAAATCAGGACAGGCATGGCCCAAGTTGGGCTACCCAACCAAGGAATCGCCGGAATTCCGACCAGGCTCAGCAGCTCATTCACCCAACCATCGGTTTGAAACAACCAGCGAAACCCTAAACCTGCGGCCACCAAAGAGGTAATGGACGGAATGAAATAGGCCGATCGCAACAGATCGCGAAAGCCAATCGCCCGATCGAGAAGGACGGCTAACCCCAGAGGCACCACGAGGCTCGGCAGCACAGTTGCGATCGTAAAGTAAGCCGTGTTGCCCAACACCTGCCAAAAATCTGGATCGAACAGCAGTCGCCAATAGTTTCTTAAGCCAACCCACTCGGCTCCCGATCGCGTGAAGCTGCCTGCCGTGAAGCTGAGGTAGATTAGATAAGCGATCGGATAAATGACAAAAACGCCCAGTAGCATCAGAGCCGGAGCCAGCAATAGCCAAGCCTCTAGCGCCTCCGAGGCAGAGTTGTGTCGCTGAGGTTTTTCTGATGGAGCAGCAGGAAGCGATCGCTGGTTCATTATCGCGGATTCATTGTGATACGGTGTTTAGCGGCAACCCGTACTTTTCATTATTCTTTATCTCATGATCTCTGATGCCGCACCAGAAAGTGATAGTTTCAGCGATGAGTTTACCCGTGCTAGCTTAGTGTCTCCTCCTGTGCCGCTGACACAGAGACGCTCACTCCCCATTAAGCTCGGCATTTTGGCCTCTGGTAGCGGCAGTAATGTTGAGGCGATCGCCCAAGCCATTGCTCAGCAGAGCCTCGATGCTGAAATTCGGGTGTTGATTTACAACCAGCCAAACGCCAAAGTTGCTGAACGCGCCGATCGCCTCAATATTCCAAAAGTGCTGCTTAACCACCGCAAATATGCCAGCCGTGAAGCGCTCGATCGAGCCATCATCGACACGCTCCAGCAGCATCAAGTGGATTGGGTGATCATGGCAGGCTGGATGCGGATCGTCACCCAGGTTTTGATTGATGCCTTTCCTCGCCGCATTCTTAACATTCATCCCAGCCTACTGCCCAGCTTTCCGGGGGCACATGCCATCGAGCAGGCGATCGCTGCCCAGGTGAAAATTACAGGCTGCACCGTACATTTTATTGAACTTGCTGTAGATAGTGGGCCGATCGTGATGCAGGCTGCCGTTCCTGTTTTGCCAGACGACACACCCGAAACGCTGCATCAACGAATTCAGATACAGGAGCATCGTATTTTTCCAAAAGCAATTGCGATCGCAGCAGGGCTTAGCCTTAACTAATTTAGATTGACTAATCTGGGCTTAATCTGGATCTAAATTTCATTTTGCCAGTTGATAACGCTCCCTTGATTGCAACCTTGATAAAAAAGCAAAAACCCTGAGCCGTCGAAAGTTCAGGGTTTGATTGCGATCGAATGTATGCTTCTATTAACATTGATATTCTGCCGTCTTTCGGATCTCCACCATCCGTCGTCTCGTCATCGCCTAAATAAAGGAAAACCCTTGAGGCGTTTAAGCTTCAAGGATTTCTTGTTATAAGCGGGTGGGGGGAATCGAACCCCCATCATTAGCTTGGAAGGCTAAGGTTTTACCACTAAACTACACCCGCAGAAAGCTAGCCACCTGCTAACTTTGCCTTGTCTAGGATAGCATACAGTCTTCCGAGAGTGCAAAATCTGCGATCGCGCCCAGCCATTCTGATAGCGCAAACAAGCCCCTCTGCGACGAGCCGGATTGCGGGAGTTTCTCAGGAGACAACCTGCACACCGCTTGCGGTCAGATGCGTTTTCCAGATCCCCAAATCAGGATCAGGAATCTCAGCAGAGAGCTGTTGATGTATCTGCTCGGCCTGAGCCGAAGACTCCACCAACGCAAAGACCGTTGAGCCAGAGCCAGACATCATCACCCCTAACGGATTCATTTTTTCTAGCGTTTGCCGCAGCTCTGCCACTTTTGGGTGAGTCGGCAGCACGACTTTTTCCAGGTCGTTGTGCAGCAGTTGACCGATGCGTTTGCCATCTCGCTGGGCGATCGCCCCCACCATAGCGCCAGAGTGCATCTGCTGTTTGCGCCCCTTTTGTTCTGCTGGGTCTGAAATATAGGAATGGCCAAACTGCTGCCGATAGGCTTTATAAGCCCAAGGCGTTGAGATGGCAATGCTGCGATATTTCGCCAGCACAACGTGAAGGTGCTCAGGGCTGGGCAGTGGTGCAAGCTGTTCGCCTCGTCCTGTAGCGATCGCCGTTCCGCCTGCAATGCAGAAAGGAATATCTGATCCGAGCTGCGCTGCCAAATCTTGCAGTTCAGGCTGAGTCAGACCTAAGCTCCACATGAGGTCTAACCCGACCAGCACAGCCGCCGCATTGGCTGAACCCCCTGCTAGACCTGCTCCCATAGGAATGCGTTTCTCAATAGCAATATCCACGCCGCCAAACTTTCTGTAAGACTCTGGAAACTGCTGCACGATCAAATCGGCTGCCCGATAAGCCAGGTTGCTGGCATCTGAGGGCACTAGCGGATCATCACAGCGCACCCGAATCTGATCGGTTCCGTTCGCGCGCAAATCAACGCGATCGCTCAGGGCAATGCTTTGCAAAATCATGGCAAGTTCATGATAGCCATCGGAACGATCGCCAATAATTTCCAAGTAGAGATTAATCTTGGCAGGCGCAATCAGAGAGTAGGCACGCATATCGGCTGGCTAAATGTCTACTCCAGCTTATTACTCAATGCCACCCAATGGGCAACGCTGAGATCTTCAGCCCGAGATTGCGGGTTGAGATCGAGAGATTCCAGCAAATCATTGAGGCGATCGCGATCGATGACGCTCTGTAAGTTATTACGCAACATTTTACGCTTGGTGGCAAAGCCCAGCTTCACCAGCGTATCCAACTGACGAGGATTGTGGGCAGCAGGCTCAGGAGAGCGCGGCTGAATCCGAATCACAGCCGAGTCAACTTTGGGCGGTGGATAAAATGCGGCTGCGGGAACGGTGCAGATCTGCTGACAGTCCGCTAAGTACTGCACACGCACGGTAAGCGCACCAAAGGCTCTAGAGCTAGGGCGCGCGCAAATCCGTTCGGCCACCTCTTTTTGCAGCAGGAGCACAATGCTGTCTAGAGGGTGGGGGTTGGGTTGGGCGATCGTGCCTAACAGCTTTTCTAAAATCGGCCCCGTAATGTTGTAGGGAATGTTGGCAACGACTTTGTTGGGGTGTTGAAAGACGGGAAAGTTTTCGAGCAGCGGCGGCAAATCTAGCGACAGAAAATCGCCCTCTAGCAGCAAAAAATTGGCCGTTTTACCTAGCTTTTGCGCCAGATTTTTGCAAAGATCGCGATCGACTTCTACGGCCACCACGGATTGTACACGCGGCAAGAGCTGGCGGGTGAGGATGCCTGTACCGGGGCCAATCTCTAGCAGGCGATCGCTTTTTTCCAGCTTGGCTGCTCCCACAATCTGTGCCAGTGCCGACTCGCTCCGAAGCCAATGTTGTCCAAATTGTTTGCGAGGGCGTGGCATGGGGTTAAGAAAGCGTAACTAGCGTCACCAAAAGTGTAACTGGATTCATCATTGTAGTTTGCAATGGCACATTAGAAGCATCGGAGGACAAGGAGGTGTTTCAAACAGGTGTTTCAAACGCGCCTTTTGACCAGAGTGCGCTGCATCTCTCGTCAAACCTTGCGGCTTGTCTCTGCATAGGCATTGCTTAACGTCAGCAATGCCGCTCTATCTATGATTTTGTGAGGAAAGTGTTTTAATGAAATCGATCGCAGTTCGTTCCGGCTTTTCGATCAAAAGAGCTTGTGTCATGCCTCTTTTGTTAGGCGTTTTGAGTTTATCTATGACAAATCCTGCGTTTGCAGAAGGTGAGCAAATGTTGCGCACAGTCACGGTCACGGGCATGGGTACCGAGTCTATTCCGACTTCCATATCTCAAGTGCAGCTTGGTGTTGAGGTACAGGGAAAAACGGCAGAAGAAGTTCAGCAAGAGGCCGCACGACGATCGTCTGCGGTTGTAGAACTGTTGCGATCGCGCAGCGTGGATAAGTTGCAAACGGCAGGTATTTACCTCAGCCCTACCTATGACTATACCGATGGACAGCAAAAGCTAACGGGCTACACCGCCACGAATTCGGTGAGTTTTCGGATTGCGACCGATCGCGCGGGCACGCTGCTAGATGATGCCGTCAAAGCAGGCGCAACGCGCATCGATAGCGTGAGCTTTGTGGCAGAAGACAGCGCTATTTCAACGGCACAGAAGCAGGCGATTCGAGAGGCGACTCAAGATGCTCAGGAGCAAGCTGAGGCAGCATTGAGTGCTTTAGGATTGCAGCGTAAAGACATTGTGAGCATTCAGGTCAATGGCGCAGCCCCACCCATGCCACTGTATGCCCGCCAGGAGAGAGCAATGGCTGCTATGGCAGACAGTCCTGCCCCAACTCCGGTTGTCGGCGGCGAGCAAGAAGTTCAGGCATCGGTGACGCTACAAATTAGTTACTAGTGCGAACTGTAGAGGGCGCTCTTTGCAGCGTCCTCTTAAAAGTTTGCCCCACGCTTTGGTTTCACCTTGCTAGCATGGAATTGACAAATTTGGGCTTAAGCCATGCGGTTTATCTCTCGATCGATCGCTTTGATGACCGTAAGTTTGGCGATCGGCACCCTCGCTCCCTTACTCGTTCAGCGGGGCCAAGCTGTTGAATTGCGGGGACAGGTTTATTTCGATCATCCGCCCACACTCGTCAATGCTGTAACGACGCGGCGGACAACTTCATCGTCGAGTGCCACCTATTACTTCACTTTGGCGGTACCCGAAGATGCAGGCGAACCGCTGCAACGTGTTTCTATTACTCAACAAGATGGCTCCAGCTTTGCTCAGCTAGTGCGTTACAACACAGATAAGACACGCGCATTTTTGGGCACTCCGCGCAACCGTTCGGGTGAGGTAACGTTGGGAGAAACCACATTCGATGCTGATAGCCAGACGGTTTCAGTGGAGTTTGATCCGCCAGTGCTGGCTGGAAAAACGGTCACGATCGGCCTACGACCTGTGCGTAATCCTCAGAGAGACGGCATCTATTTATTTGGGGTGACGGCCTATCCGGCGGGTGAAGATGCCTATGGACAATTCTTAGGCTATGGGCGGCTTGACTTTGACCGCTCCGATCGCGATTTTATGCTGCCTTAGCGCGTTCAGGGTTCTGCCCTTTAGAAAATCTGGCGTTGCTGATTTCATTGCCGCATATAAGCCATGTCAAAAATTTGGTTTTATTGAAAAAGCTTTGAGTTTACTTAAGCTATCAGTTTGACGGGGATTGATTTGAACCTAAAACTAGATTAAGATAATATTTAGCATACGAAATAAACGTATTCAATGAATCCTATCCTTTCTGACTCTCAATTGACGCAGCGCTGGCAAGATGTCAAAGCACCTCACGGCATCGGCTATCGGATCAAATTGCTGTCGCAGCTTATGGGGCGAGAATTTCAGGAATATCTGGAGCCTCATGGTCTGACTCCGTTTCATTGGCTGGTTCTTTGCTGCCTATGGGAGCAGGATGGTTTGGCGACTTGCGAAGTCAGCGATCGCTTGCGTCAAGTCGGCGGCACCTTGACGGGTGTCCTCGATCGCATGGAAGAACGAGGGTTGCTAGAGCGGCATCGTGATCCACAGGATCGGCGGATTTGGCGGATTTGGCTGACTGAGGAAGGGCGGCGACTTGAGGACATCTTGCCCAACTACGCAACGGCTCTCTATGAGAAAGCGCTGCAAGGGCGATCGGATGCAGAGCGACGGCTGTTGTCAGAATGGATCGACCAAATGATTGCCAACCTTTCTTAGAGCGAGAGATTGAGCCACATCTCTCTCGATAGGGATATGGATTTTTAAGAAATTACGTACTCTAAATAAATAAGGTCGTATTAATTTTAAGAGCGCAGCGTTATGAACAACATCAGTCACAATCAATCCAATGGCCATTTGCCTCAGCCAAATCTAACTGAGCCGACCAGTCCAACCGAGCCACGCTTAAAGGGCAACACGACGGTTCTAGAGCCTGCATCGGCTCAAGCTACAGAGACGGCCTTTCCAGAAAAGACGGTAGATGAGCGAACCGAGCAGGATGACTCTACGGCGATCGGCACAGCTACGCCTGACTCTGCTGCCCCTCAGCGGCATTTTTCTAAAAAGCTGATTTTGGCAGGTGCCTTGGGCTTAGGGGCGATCGCTGCTGGAGTGGCAGGCTACCACTGGTGGCAGTTTGCTAGCACGCATGAGCAGACCGATAACGCCACGGTATCGGGGCATGTGTATCAAATTAGCAGCCGCATTCCAGGCACGGTGATGACAGTGCCCGTCGATGATAATCAGTCTGTAAAGGCGGGGCAGCTTTTGGTACAGCTTGACCCTCAAGACTATCAGGTCAAAGTGCAGCAGGCGCAGGCGGCGATCGCCATTGCTCAGCGTCAGGCACAGGCGGCTCAGGGCAATATTTCACTCGCCGGAGCCAATACCCAAGCCCAGACGGCCGAAGCTCAGGGCAATGTCAGCGGAGCACTGGCGGCGATCGCCACAGCTCAGGCGGCCGTTAGTGAAGCTCAGTCGGGCGTTCCGGCTGCCCAAGCTCAACTCGTCAAAGCCGAGGCGGATTTGCAAAAAGTTGAGGCCGATTACGATCGCTATCAGGCGCTCTATCAAGCTGGAGCCGTTGCCAAACAGCAGCTCGATTCAGCAAAAGCGGCTTATGATGTGGCGGTCGCGCAAAGAGATGTAGCGCAGCAAGGGATCAGTCAGGCGCGATCGAAGGTGGCGCAGGCTGAAGAAGGCGTAACCAGCGCTCAAGCTCAGCTTGCCGCTAGCCAGGGTGGATTGCAAAAAGCCCAAGCAGGTGGTGTGCAAACGGAGGTTAATCAGAGCCAGTACGAAGCCGCGAATGCCGAGATTGCTCAGGCGCAAGCCAGTCTTGCGGCTGCTCAACTTCAGCTAGCCTATACCCGCATTACGGCACCTGCGGCAGGGCATATTGGTCACAAAACGGCTGAGGTGGGCAATAGCGTTCAGGCAGGGCAACCCTTAATGGCGATCGTGGGCAACGAACTCTGGGTGATTGCCAATTTCAAGGAAACTCAGGTGAGCCATATGCATCCTGGTGACCAGGTAGAAGTTGAACTAGATGCCTTCCCGGATCACAAATTTACAGGACGGGTGAACAGCCTCTCTCCAGCTTCTGGATCTCAGTTTTCGCTGCTGCCACCCGATAACGCCACAGGGAATTTCACCAAAGTGGTGCAGAGAATCCCCGTTAAGGTTGTTTTAGATGCCGCCAGCGTTAAAGGTTATGAGTCTCTGATCTCACCGGGTATGTCAGCTAATGTCACCGTAGCAGTGAAGTAAGGCGATGACTCATACAGGACATCCCGCTGCGCCGCTCCAGCCTGTTTCTCAGGCACCGCATCCCCCCTTAGAGAAAGTCTCTGTCAAAACCTGGATCGGACTGATGGGCACGATGCTTGGGGCCTTTATGGCGGTGCTAGATATTCAGATCACCAACTCCTCGCTCAAAGACATTCAGGCAGCGTTGGGAGCAACGCTTGAGGAAGGCTCCTGGATCTCGACGGCCTATCTGGTAGCGGAAATTGTGGTAATTCCGCTGACGGGATGGCTGTCGATGGTGTTTTCCATCAAGCGCTATTTGCTGGTGAATGCGTCGTTTTTTATCTTCTTTTCGGTCTGCTGCGCCTGGGCTTGGGATCTCAATTCCATGATTGTGTTTCGTGCCTTGCAGGGCTTCACGGGCGGCGTGCTGATTCCTATGGGGTTCACCTACATTCTTAAGAATCTGCCACCCCGCAAGCAGCCGATCGGTCTGGCTATGTTTGCCTTAACGGCCACGTTTGCACCGTCGATTGGCCCTACCTTAGGCGGATGGCTCACGGAAAATTACGGTTGGGAATATGTGTTTTACCTGAACGTCATTCCGGGGGCGCTCTTGATCTCTGCCGTCTGGTATGCCCTCAAGCCAGACCCGATGCAGTTGGGACTGCTGAAGCAGGGCGACTGGGGCGGCATTGTGGCAATGGCGATCGGTCTGGGTTCGTTTCAAGTTGTCCTAGAAGAGGGCAGCCGCAAGGACTGGTTTGAGTCTAGTTTGATTGTCAAATTGGCTGCTGTTGCCTTGATTTTCCTTTCCATCTTTTTCTGGATTGAGCTGACGCGTAAACGCCCCTTTATTGAGCTAAAGCTGTTTATGCAGCGGAATTTTGGGCTGGCCACGATCGTCAATGTGGCGCTGGGCATTGGGCTGTATGGCTCGGTTTACCTGCTGCCGCTGTATCTCGCTCAAATTCAGCAATACAATGCCATGCAGATTGGTGAAGTGATTATGTGGGCAGGGTTGCCCCAGCTGTTTTTGGTGCCGTTTGTGCCAAAGCTGATGCAGAAAATCGACATTCGGTTGTTGATTGGAATTGGGGTTAGCCTGTTTGCCGTGAGCTGCTTTATGAATTCCAACATGACCCACGACACAGCGATCGATCAACTGCGGTGGTCGCAGCTCGTGCGGGCGTTAGGCCAGCCGTTAATTATGGTGCCGCTCTCGTCGATCGCCACTGCGGGGATTCCTCCGGCTCTGGCAGGCTCGGCCTCAGGCTTGTTTAACATGATGCGAAATTTAGGTGGCTCCTTTGGCATTGCGGTTCTCGCTACAATGCAGAAGAACCGAGAGCAGTTTCATTCCAATCGCGTGGGTGAATCGATCTCAATTTATGATCCGGCAACACAGCAGCGGATTGATCAACTGACCCAGTTCTTTGCCAGCAAAGGCGCTGATCTGACGACGGCAAAGACTCAGGCGATCGCTTCGCTAGATAACCTTGTTCGGCGGGAGGCATCAGTTATGGCGTTTAATGACTGTTTTTACTTCATTGGGGCTGCCTTATTGCTGAGCGGTATTGCTGTCCTGTTCTTTAAAAAAGCGAAGGGCGGAAGTGCTGCAGCGCATTAGCCGCAGGGTGGCTCAAGCTGTTCGGCATGAGAAATTAGGGATGGGCTGTTACCCTGCGCGATGAGTTTTAGGGTGAGAAGAGGCACTTCTAAAATAAAATTCATCGCCGGATCGAGCAGCGTCAGAAATTAAATTGGTATCATTCTCAGGCTGGCTCTTGGCCTGGCTGACTCGGTTTAATCTTGCTTAGTGGGGTCTATGTCTTCTGCTGCTTCACCCAAAATTCTTTTGATCGATGGCCATTCTCTGGCATTTCGATCCTACTTTGCCCATGCCAAGGGGCGAGAGGGCGGCTTACGCACTTCTACAGGCATTCCCACTAGCGTGTCCTATGGCTTTCTTAAGGCGCTGCTGGATACGCTAGAAGTGGAAAAGCCGGAATACTTGGCGATCGCCTTCGACTTGAGCGATCCCACCTTTCGCCACGAAGCCGACGACACCTACAAAGCCGGACGACCCGAAGCGCCTGAAGACTTTGGCCCAGACATGCTCAACCTTCAGGAGCTATTGCAGGCGCTCAATTTGCCAGTGCTGACGGCTCCTGGCTATGAGGCGGACGACATCATCGGCACTTTGGCGCATCGTGCTCGTCACGAAGGCTGGCAGGTTAAGGTGCTATCGGGCGATCGCGACCTGTTTCAGTTGATTGATCCCGAAGGACAAGTCAAAATCCTTTACCTCAGCACTGTCTTTGGCAAGGGTACGCCTTTGCCTAAAGAGTTTGGTGTGCAGGAAGTCAAAGACAAGATGGGCATCTTGCCGTCGCAGATTGTGGACTACAAGGCGCTCTGTGGCGACAGCTCCGATAATATTCCGGGGGTGCGGGGCATTGGCGATAAAACTGCCGTTAATCTTCTCAGTACCTATGGCTCTCTCGAAAAGGTCTATGCCTCGCTAGATGAGATCAAAGGTGCAACCCAGAAAAAGCTGGCAGAGGGCAGAGACTCAGCCATGCACTCGCAGTATATGGCGCAGATTCATCTCGATACGCCTGTTGCCATCAGCCTCGAAGACTGCAAGCTGCAAGGCTTTGATGCCCAGCAGCTAGAGCCGCTGCTCGAAAAGCTAGAGCTGCGTACCTTTCAGCGGCAAATCAATAAAATTCAGCGGGTGCTGGGCGGCGAATCTCTACCTGAAGATCCTTTGGCGAGTTCGCCTGCCCCTCGCCCCTCGCCCTCTTCCAGCTTTAACGACGACACCTGGTTCTTTAGCGCTGCCGACACGCAGGACAGCCAGCAGCTCGTCACGGCTGCGATCGCGCCGCAAGTGATTGACACGCCCGAAAAGCTGGCGGCGCTGATTGAGCAATTGCAAACGCGGCAAGATGTTTCTGCGCCTGTGGCCTGGGATACGGAAACCACGGCACTTGATCCGAGAGATGCCGAACTGGTGGGCATTGGCTGCTGTTGGGGGGCAGGTTACGACCAGGTGGCCTACATTCCTCTAGGGCACCGAGCCGGACAAAACCTCGACAAGGCTGAAACGCTGGAGGCGCTGCGCCCGATCCTGGAAAGTGAGGATTATCCTAAGGCACTGCAAAATGCCAAGTTCGATCGCCTGATTCTGCGCTGTCAAGGGATTGACCTTCAAGGTGTGGTGTTTGACACGATGCTGGCTAGCTATGTGCTCGATCCAGAAACGACCCACAACCTCAGCGACTTAGGGCTAAAGCATCTCAACCTCAAATCCCAGAGCTATACCGACCTTGTGCCCAAAGGCAAAGATATTGCCGATATTGCGATCGATCAGGTTGCCCTTTACTGTGGCATGGATGCCTATGAGGTGTTTCAGCTCGTGCCGATCTTGCGATCGCTGCTTCAGCAGTTCCCCGATCTCGATCGCCTGCTGCTAGAAGTTGAACTCCCCGTAGAGCCTGTGCTGGCCGAAATGGAGTATGTGGGCGTGCGCATCGACATTGCCTATCTCCAGGAATTCTCAAAACGGCTAGAAACCGATCTAGAGAACATTGCCCATAAAGCCTACGAAGCCGCAGGGCAGACCTTTAACCTGGGTTCGCCTAAGCAGTTGGCCGAGCTGCTGTTTGAAAAGCTAGGACTCGATCGCAAAAAGTCTCGCAAGATGAAGACAGGCTACTCTACCGATGCAGCTACGCTAGAGAAGCTTCAGGGCGATCATCCCGTCGTGGATGCGATCGTAGAAAATCGCACCCTCGCCAAGCTCAAGTCTACCTATGTCGATGCCCTGCCTCTGCTGGCGCGTCCCGATACCCACCGGGTTCATACCGACTTTAACCAGGCAATCACCGCTACTGGACGGCTGTCTTCTTCCAATCCCAATCTGCAAAACATCCCCATCCGCACGGCTTTTAGCCGTCAGATCCGCGCGGCCTTTATCCCCGAACCGGGCTGGCTAATGGCGGCAGCAGATTATTCCCAAATTGAGCTGCGCATCCTCGCCCACCTGAGCCAAGAGCCTGTGCTGCTAGAAACCTACCGTAAGAATGAGGATGTGCATGCGCTGACGGCGCGGCTGCTCTTTGAGAAAGACGACATCACCGCCGAAGAACGCCGTCTTGCCAAGGTAATCAACTTTGGCGTGATCTACGGCATGGGGGCGCAGCGATTTGCCCGCGAGTCGGGCTTCAAGTCGTCTGATGCGAAGGGCTTCATTGAGCGGTTTAACGATCGCTATTCTCAAGTCTTTGGCTATTTGCAGCAGATGCAGCGCGAGGCGATCGCCAATGGCTATGTCACAACCATCAGGGGTCGTCGCCGCTATTTCAACTTTGGCAGCGAAGCCCTCAAGGCGCTGCGGGGCAAAGATCCCAACAGTATTGACCTAGGCAAGATCAAAACCCGCGATCAGTATGATGCCCAAATGCTGCGTGCTGCTGCCAATGCCCCGATTCAAGGCTCTAGTGCCGACATTATCAAAATCGCGATGGTAAAGCTGCACCAGGTACTCAAGCCCTATCGCGCCAATTTGCTGCTGCAAGTGCATGATGAGCTGGTGTTTGAAGTGCATCCTGACGATTGGGCAGAACTTCAGCCTCAGATTAAGTCAGCGATGGAATCTGCCGTAGAGTTAAGCGTGCCGCTGCTCGTAGAAATTCATGCTGGACAAAACTGGATGGAAGCAAAGTAGGCTGGTTTCTCCGATGCTTTTGTCTAGAGCAGCCCTTGCCTTTGCTGAAAGCAGCGCTCCTGTAGACGGCATGATAAATTTTGTGACCTGACGAAGTAAACTACCTGAAGCAAAGGACAAGCACAGAGGATTTTTTATTGTGACCTTAGCAGAATTTTGTTTGCTGTTTCTATCTCTATTGGCGAGTGTAGGAGGCCAGTTTTTGCTTAAAGCCGGAGCTTTGAAGCTTGGCAAGGTCAGCTCTAGCAACGTAGCTAGCCACATTTTGGGCATGGTAACCACCCCAGAAGTAGTTGCAGGGATCGCCCTGTATGGATTAGGGGCAATCGCCTATATCCTCCTGCTCACCCGCGTCAATCTCAGCGTTGCCAGCCCCTCGATCGCCCTCAGCTATGTCTTTGCCGTGCTGATTGGCTTCTTCATATTCAAAGAAGCCATTCCAATTCAGCGTGTCGTGGGTCTGGGCTTTATCGTGTGCGGCGTACTGCTGGTGTTGTGGAAGAAGTAGCGCCGCCTTACCTTTCGCGCAGACTAATCAGTGCGAATCATTTCGTTCTCAGGGTTGACCAATCGATAGAGCTTTTGCTTAATCTGAGCATCAAACACTTCCCACTTCATGCGGGTATAGTCGGCATTTTCGTTAAAGCCTGACAAAAAGCCCATCGGAATCTCGAAGCCCCCTGCCATCGATCGCCCGCCGCCAAAGTAGCGCCCATAGGCATCTTGCCCAAACGCCTCTTTAATGAACTCATCTGGATCGAGTGTAATCTTGTTGGTTCGCAATGAACCAATTACCACCTCTAACTCTTCATCTTCATCATGGACAATGCCATAAACGACGGCAGTATGGACGTTTTCTTCGGTGACTAGAAAATCAGCCGCCTGCGGGATCGCATCGCGATCGTCATAGCGCAAGTAGCCCACACCCGCAATCGAGAAGTTGTTTTGCAAGACCCGGTTGCGGAGCGATCGCTCTATAACGTTCATCACCCGCTTTGAGCGAGAGGCTTGCAGAATAGAGTTGAGTAACTGCGCGTCATAAAAGCGGCTGAGATACCCAGCGGCAATAAAGTCTTCTTCTTGCGCCTGCATCAGCCGATTGGTATCCGATCGGATGCCGTGAATCAAGGCCGTCGCGCATTTGACATGCTCACCGTTGCTACTATCCAGCTTGAGCAGTCCGGCCTGTAAATACTGTGAAAACAGCGTGGCGGTTGCTCGCGCCTGCGGACGTAGATCGATAAATTCGGCCTTGAGATTGCCCTGCGCCATGTGGTGATCAATCACGGCAACGATCGGCAAGTTAGCCTGCTGAATCTGAGTCAAAAGCTGGGTCGTCGTGCCCTGCCCATCGACTAAAACACAGCCTTGGTAGCTGGAAAAGTCTTTTTCTTTAGCAGCCTGGGCAGTGCAGCGTTGCGCAGGCAAGCCCGTCAGCTTCACCAGAGCGATGTTTTCCTGATGGCTAAGGGTACCCGCATAGTAAATGTCGCAAGAAATGTCATATTGCTGAGCAATCAACTTATACGCCCAAGCGCAAGACAGCGCATCAGGATCAGGAAAGTCTTGCAGCAAAATCAAGTGGCGATCGCCTTGGTGTCTGATCAGCGTTTGCCTCAGGGCTTCTGCTTTCTGATCGGCGAGTCGTCCGTTCTGAGAGGCTGCCTGAAGCTCAGGAGTGAGGGCTGACGGCTCGGCGATCGTCTCTGACGAGGGCAATAGAGCGCTAGCTTGATTTCCTGTTGCAGCTTTTGTCCGGTTAGATATTCTGCTGTCAGATGTTTTGCTGTCAGATACCTTACCGTCAGATTTTGTAGCGGGTGATTCCGCCATGAGTAAAGAGCCATGCCCAACTTGAAGCGATTCTGATTCCATATATCTCAATTTTAGAACAGTGGGCTTGCGCAACCCCAAACTTGCTGAGAGCTGCGATCGGCTAGGTGAATCCCAAAAAACAAATCCCAAAAAACTAAATTTTCAATAGCCAAAAGCCTCAGCCAAAAGCCTAGTCAGAAAGACGCCTCTCCCAGCGGTCAATCCCCGCTTTACCTAGACTACCTCCGATGCCTATCGGAGTTTCCAGCAGGCTGCAAGTCGTTCTCACAAAACATTCTCAAAGGCTAAGCTATTTAGTTAAGCAGTTTCAAACAATGCACACTCCCTTGATCATCGCAAAAAATCTATAGTTCATCCTCCTTCTAAGAAGAGACTTTAGTAGAAATTCCCGCCCTCAAAAGCAGTAAATCTACGGCATAGAGAATGGTTCTTAGCAAAAACCCCTCACTCGAAAATCTAGCCAGGGGTTTAAATGCCGATTACATATTTTTGCCACTCTTGGTGAACGCCGCTTTTAATGTGTTTCTTCACTTCAAAATAAAGCCCGCTATGAGGTCTATGGGGAATCATCCGCAGGGGCATGTTGGCTTCTTTGGGGGTGCGGCTTCCTTTTTTGACGTTGCAGCGCACGCAGGCCGTCACAATATTTTCCCAGGTATCTTCTCCGCCTCGCGATCGCGGTATCACATGATCTAACGTCAGGTCATCGCCAACATAGCCGCAGTATTGACAAGAGTGACTGTCTCGATGGAGGATGTTTCGGCGGGTCAATGGAATCTCTTTGTAAGGCACTCGCACATAGTGGCGCAACCGAATAACAGTGGGTAGAGGCATCTCTGAATACACAACCCTGCCGTTGTGTTCTACCTGCTCTGCTTTCCCTTTAATCAGCAAGACGACCGCTCGTCGCCAGCTAGTGATATTGAGCGGTTCATACGAGGCGTTGAGAACCAGAACCTTACCCATCGATTCTTTGTAAAAGAAAGGTTTCACAGATAGTAACATAGTTGGCACTGAGTCTGGGAGAGATCCCGCCTGGTGCCACCGCAGTGAGCGGCCTAATGGTGTTACTTGAGGAGTGAACTGAAGATGTTGAGTTGGGATGTGACCCCCAGTTTGTCTTCAATGCAGCGAGAACGAGCCTGGGTAGAAATTGATTTAGGGGCGCTGGCGCATAACGTGCGGCAGATTAAGCGGCTGCTCATGCCCCGAACCGCTCTTATGACCGTTGTTAAAGCAGATGCCTACGGCCATGGAGCCGTAGCGATCGCCCGCGTTGCCTTACAGCAAGGAGCCGACTGGCTGGGAGTTGCCACAGTTCCTGAAGGCATTGAGCTGCGAGAAGCAGGGATCAGCGCTCCGATTTTGCTTTTGGGTGCAGCCCATACCGCCGATCAGGTTAGAGCGATCGCCGAGTGGCGCTTGCAGCCTACGCTATGCACTCCCAAGCAGGCGATGGTTTTCTCAGAGGTGCTAGCCGAACGGTTAGGCAACGAACCTTTGCCTGTTCATCTCAAAATTGACACAGGCATGTCGCGGTTGGGGATGCCTTGGCAGGAAGCCGCTGAGTTTGGCAGCTTGGTAGGTCGGCTACCAAATTTGCACATTGCCAGCGTCTACTCTCATTTGGCAACGGCTGACAGTGAAGACCCCGCCATTATGCGGCTCCAGCATCAGCGGTTTGAGGCTGCGATCGCTCAGCTTAGAGCGAGTCAAATCTCACCTCCGCGCTTGCACCTGGCCAATTCTGCCGCCACCTTGGTCGATAGCCATTTGCACTACGATATGGTGCGCACTGGGCTGGCCACCTATGGCCTCTATCCCGCTGCTCATCTTCGGCAGGTCATTGACCTGAAGCCCGTCATGCAGGTGAAAGCGCGAGTGACCCAAGTGAAAACGATCGGGGCTGGCACGGGAGTGAGTTATGGCTATACCTACATTGCCGATCGCGAGATTCAGATGGCGGTGGTTGGCATTGGCTATGCTGATGGCGTTCCCCGCAATCTTTCCAATCAAATGACTGTACTGGTGCGAGGCCAGCAGGTTCCCCAAATTGGTGCTGTAACGATGGATCAGCTCATGCTAGATGTGAGTGCCATTCCTGATTTGCAAGAGGGTGAAGTGGTCACGTTGCTAGGGCAGGATGGCAAACACCAAATTACAGCAGATGACTGGGCAGAAAAATTGGGAACAATCTCCTGGGAAATTTTGTGCAGTTTCAAACACCGTTTGCCACGCGTGGCGGTGGGACGTGCCTCAGAGTTGCGTGCTGTCCGGCAAGACTAAGCAGTGGGTTCTGACACAGATCCAGTGGATCTGAACTATCAGGGTTTTGTGGCGCTATAAAACCCTAGAAAGCTGTTTTCCACTTTTTTTCAAAGATCTTGCGATGATCAGGTGGCAGGCTTGACGAGATTTGCTATCATAAGTAAGCCTTGCTACCTGGAGAGGTGGCTGAGTGGTCGAAAGCGGCAGATTGCTAATCTGTTGTAGGTTTTAGGACCTACCGAGGGTTCGAATCCCTCCCTCTCCGTCAATCTATAGCTGTAGTCATAAGTGTTAGAGCAGAGCCTTGGCTATGGCTATAGTTTTATAGATTTAAATTCATAGGTAAGTGCCGATCGCAGAGCTTGTTCTTCGTCAGGTAAACCTGTTGCAAAAGACCAGCCCCTGTCTGTTTAAACCCTGTAGGGATGTGCAGAAGAGGCTGGAGGCGCAGTTAGGAGGTATCTTGTCTTTTAAGGTAAGGGCAGAAACGCAATTTTCTTTTGCTTTTAATAAGTTCTTAAGCTAAAGCCGTCATCTACCTCGCTTTCAAACAACCCAGCCTCTGTGCAAACGGCCTGAAGAGGGCGATCCCAAGTATCGATCGCTAGTACAGGCAAGCGGGCGAAATCAAACACAATGCCGATCGTTGGCTTGTTGGCCCAACCTGGCAGACTGAGCAGACGATCGTAAAAGCCGCCGCCATAGCCCAGTCGGTAGCCACGTCGATCGCAAGCCACGGCCGGAACCAAGATCAGCTCAACATCTTCTGATTGCAAGATAGGGTTATTGGCAGAGGGTTCTGGAATGTTGTGGGCACCCAAGTGCAGAGACTGAGTGGGCGACCAAACATGCCAGGCCAGCGATTTATCTACGCAGCGGGGTAGCCCCCATTGGCGGGGCAGATTCCATAGCGGACTTAGATCTGGCTCTTGCCGAACGCTGACGTAAGACAAAATGGTGCGTGCCTGAACAAACCGATCGCAGGATTGGAGATGGGCACAGATTCGATCGCTATTTTCGCGCCAAATTTCCTGTGACAAAGCTCGACGGGTTTTTAGAAGCGATCGTCGCAGGGCAGTCTTTTCGGTCTGCTTGGAATCTGTTTGCGCTTGAGTTTCAGATGCAGGGGGTTGGGTGGCACTCATGCAGGGCACATAGAAATAGGTTGCTAAATGGCTTTTCTTAATTGCCATTCAAGGGCGGCATTGATGATCTTATAGCTATAGCTACTACTTTTTGTATGAGGAGAGGTAACTTTCTCGTGCAAAAAAAATTTCAGGTTAGTTCATTCACGATTCTTGGAATGAATCATTTTTGTCCCAACACTGGGTACAAGCTGGGAGTAAAATCAGATCATAGAGGTAGCGTTGGGCAAATTCCCGATTCCAATCTTAGGTAACGAGTGCATTCTTCGGGGGTGAGTTGACGAAGGCTGCGATCGTGAGCCAGCTTGAGCAACATCTCCCAAGTGCCTGCCCAAAGATGGACTTTACCCTCCTTAGTCCGGGTGGCAATGTATTGTCCATCGGGACTAAAAGCTGCTTGTAGTAACGGAATGGGCGATTTTCCCTCAGCGTTAGGCTGCAAATGAGCCTGTTCACGTCCCGTATGGGCATCCCAAATCAAAGCGGTTCCATCAGCGCTGGCCGTTATAAGCGATCGCCCATCGGGGCTAAACTCGACGCTGAGCACTGCTGCCTGATGCCCAGCCAGCAAAAATTGCTGCTTACCCGTCTGCACATCCCAGATTCTTGCCGTGCCATCCCAGCTTGCTGTAGCAACTTTGCGTCCATCAGGGCTAAAGCGACCGCTGGTGACTGCATCAGGTTGGTGCAAGATCTTAACCGTTTGCCCAGAAGCGATCTGCCAGATCCGCAGGGTGTGATCCCAGCTTGCTGTCACGATCTGTTGTCCATCAGGGCTAAAGCTCGCCTGGTGTACTTTTGCTTCATGACCCTGAAAAACCTTTAGCAACTGACCCGTCCGCGCATCCCAGAGGCGCACCGTCAAGTCATCTGCTATGCCCAGGATTTGATGACCATCGGGACTAAAGCTAAGCTGACTGATACTGAGGGGTTCACGGTCAGAGCCATATCCAGATTCACTGCCGGACTGAGATCCCGTCTGCGAGACCGTCTGTAAGAGAGGCGCTGCGGCAATAGCCTCATGCAAAACTTTACTCAGAGGCGCACCTTGCCCAGATGGCGATCGCCAATTGCGAATTCTCAGCTGCCGCTGCATGGATTGGTCAGCCTGAATGTGCCAAATCTCAATTTGCCCTTTTGTTGTCGCTGTAGCAATCTGCTGTCCGTCAGGGCTGAGGGCTACCCCACTCAATCGACTGCCATCTGCCGGAGTGAGCAGGCTTTCAGATAGGATGCTTTGGGAATTGAGTGGAGCGGTTTGAATGGCCGCTTGCATCATCTGTGCAGAAGTGGGTGTGGTGTTTTGAGGCGTGGGAATTGCAGGTACAGGGTTCTCATGTGCAGTCGTAGACAGCATATACAACCGTTGATTAGATTCAGGGATAGACGATCCCATCAAAGCTGAGAGGTTTCGCCAAATATTTTGCGGCTCGATCACAGCCCGGTAGCTAGGAAGAACGGATGGCGATGCTGGGTTGAGAGTCGGTAGAGCATCCGTTAGAATTTGCCAATTTTGCAGCTTGCCTTCGGGTGTCATAGTCATAAATCGAGTGGCGATCGCCCCCGACTTTAGGCCATTGACTCCAGGCTCAGCTTCAGGTGCGGTGCCTGCACTGGGAAAAAACATTGACCACTCCACTGTCGAGTGGGGCAAATTAATCGTAGGTAATTCGCCCCCCGCCTCTGTTGACCACAGTCTAACAATGCTCCCCGCGCTCGTCGCCACATAGGTACCATCGGGGCTAAACTCTGCTGATTCTAATTTCCCTTGGCTTTGAAAAGTGCCCACCTCTTGTCCGGTTTGCGTGTTCCACAAATAGAGTAGTTCAGCCCCCGCAGACAGAGAACCCTTCGTCAAAATGAAGCGACCATCAGGGCTAAATCGCAGAAGCAAATCTGCCGACTTTTGCAAAAGCATTCCATTGGGCGGCACCAGTTCGGTTTGCATCCGACCCAATCGCAGGTTCCAGAGCCAAGTCTGTTGTGAGTTGGCGATCGCCAATAGGCTTTCGTCTGGACTAAATTGCAAATGAGTTGCTGGCTGAAGGGCAGAACCAGGCTGGGAACTCGATGGAGAACCCGTCTGAGCGAGGGGTAGAAAAGTTTGGCGAAGCTGCCCTGTAGGAGTCCAAAGGCTGACTTTACCATCGGTTGTGGTTGTTGCAATCTGACCGCTAGGGCTAAAGCTGGCATAGGTTACAGGACTGGAATGCATGAGAGGCGCTAAAGCTTCGAGCTTCAAGATCTGTGCGGGTGTCTGTGCGGGTGTCTGTGCTGGCGTAGCGATGAGCCGCCAGATCCGTACAGCGTGAGAGGCTGCTGAGCCAGAAGGTATCGAGCCAGAAAGCTCTGTCCCAGAAGATCCCGTGTTAGAGGATACTGCCAACAGCATCTCTCCATTGGGACTAAATTGCAGATGAGTGACATTGCTGGTTTGAGGTAAATGGGCTTGCAGTTTCCCAGTATCAGCTCGCCAGAGAGAAATGGATCGATCGCTCTGTGCCGTTGCAATCCATTTGCCGTTAGGACTAAATATCACCTGTTTGACAGGAGCCAAGCTTGTGAGTTGCAGGCTCACCTTTCCAGTTTCCACAGACCAAATTTTGACGCGTGGCGAACGGTCAGCAATTGCCGCTACCTGCCCCCCATCTGGACTAAAGGCGATCGCCTCAAGGGCTACCTTTCCCTGATTGGGTTCTGCCCATGAGAGCCGTTGAGCAGGTTGCAGAGGAGTGTTCAAAATAGTTTGCGCATTGATGACCCAAAGCCGTAAAGTGCCATCGGCTCCTGCGGTCGCTAAATGACGGCGGTCAGGACTAAAGGCAAGCTGATGCACAGCGCCTTGATGCCCCTTTAGCTCAAATTGAAGGCGCAAATCCTTTAAAGCGGCTCTCAGGCTAGATTGAGTTTCGTAGTTAGAACTGCCCGACTCTGCGGCCAAACGACTGACCAACAGTGCTGTCATTGGATCACTGCTGGAGTCTTGCAGAATGGTTTGGGCGATCGCCGCCCTTTCTCGCGCAGTTGCAAGTTGAACCTGCTGCTCTTTCTCAACCTGAGAATGGACTGTGCCACGATACTGATTCAAAACGGCTGCCAGGGTCACGAGCAAAATTGTGGGTACTGCAACTCGCAACTGCCGAGACTCGCGTCTGGCACGACGGATCTCAGCCTGACTAGCAGCTATGTAAGCTTGCGCCAAAGCCGAGAGTTCATCGGCATGGGTGCGTTGAAAGTCCTCGGCATCTCTAAGGCGCAATCCATGCAGCAGCAACTCTCCCGCAGGTCGTCCAACGCTATTCCACTCCTGAGCTGCTTGCTCAAACCGACGCATTCGTCGCATCATATCCCGACTCTCATCAAGCCAGCTTCGCAGCAGTCCCCAATGGCGAATGAGGGTTTCATGCACAACATCTACCCTTTCCCCAGCCAAGCGTGGGTTTAGCCCTGTCGAGCGTAAGACTGTAGAACCTGAGCCTGTCGAGCGTAAGGCTGTAGAACCTGAGCCTGTAGAACCTAAGCTTGTGGAACCCCAAACTTTAGAGTTTTCGATCGCTACAGCTCCATACGGATCTGGGATTCCAGGCGATCGCTCTCCGTCGTCATGGCTCGTGACAACCAGCTTTGCTGCCACCATTTTCTCTAATACCTGCTCAACCAGTTCGATAGGAAAGGCGGCACTGACTAATTCAGACTTCATCACCCGACGTCGGGTATCTTCTGTGCCTTCTCCCAGCTGGGTCAGCGCCAGAAAAATCCGTTTAGCAATCTGCTGTTCTTCTGGCGTCAGCTGATTAAAGATATGAGAGGCGCGTTTTTGTAGGGTTCCGCGCACGCCCCCTAATTCCTGATAGGCTTCTAGCGTTAGTCGGGCTGTGGTACCCGCAGATCCAGTACGGCGATGATTCCAAAGTTCTAGCAATGTGTATTGCAAGAGCGGCAGTTCTCCCGGTGCCCCCATTACATCTAGCATCATGTTGTAGACCAGACCTGGCTCACAGACTAGCCCAATTTTCTGAGCAGGTTTGAGAATCGTTGCCTTAATTTGCTCGTACTTGAGCGGATTGACCACCACACAATGTTGTTCAATGTTCTGAGCCAACCCTTCATAAAGGGCGCACTTAGACTGAAAATCAGACCGGAGGGCGATTACTACGCTAAGGGCGCTGTCGGTTGCCAAAGCTCCCATTAGGCAATTGAAAAACTGCTGGCGCTCTTGTTCTGCCCAAGAACCTTTGGATAAGGTAAAAACTTCTTCAAATTGATCAATAATCAGCAGCAGCCGAGGCCGAACGGTTCCAGAGGCACTCGTCGTTTCTATAGGCAGACTGGCCTGCACCAATTGCCCTAGGCCCTTGCCACCGTCTTGCAAAAAAGTCTCAGCTCGGCGCAGTTGCTCTGCCCGTTCTAAGCCTCCCAGATTGGGATCAATAAAAGCGCTAGCCAAACTTTTGAGGGGATGCTCACCCGGCGTCAAGAACTTTATGCGCCACTGGAGTGGGGCACGCTGTTTTAAGGTGGCGACAAGACCCGCTCGAACGAGAGAAGATTTGCCGATGCCTGAAGCCCCGACAACGGCTACAAAGCGATCGCTCTGAAGTTTTGTCACCAGCTCTGACGTTAGATCTTCTCGACCAAAGAAGTATTCACTGTGGTGTTCATCAAAACATTCCAGGCCGCGATAGGGACAGATGCTGCTGGTTTGCTGCACTTTGGGGGCGAGAGGTTTGCCGCCTTCGCAGCGCGTCAGAATAATTTCGCTACCTGAGCTTTCAAATAAAGGCTGCTGAATTTCGCCCTTAAGACGGTGGCTGACCCAATCTGTTAGAGAGTGGCTAGTGACGGTTCCAGCCTCCACTCGGCTGGGGTCTAGCCCCGTCAAAATGGCCTGGGTAAAAATGCTGTAGGGGCTTTCTAAAGATTCATAGGCAGTTTCATATTCGCGAGAAGCTGCCATAAACAGGCGATCGGTACCCGGACGTGCGCCCGGATCAGCTTCAAGAAAGTGGAGAAATTCACCGCTATGGCAGCAATCTAAAATAATGATGCGCTGGCGCACAGGGCTTTCTTGCAGCAGTCGCCGTAGCCAAAATAGCGACAAACCATAAATTCCTTTGTCTGGATTAGAGTCACTCAACGCCAAGTATCCTTCTTGGATACCCACCTCACGCTGAATGCCATGTCCTGAAAAATAGAAGAGTGCCGTATGGGGAATTGTGCTGCCTTTGGGCTTAAACAAATTAACCAGAGATGTTTCTAACTCTCGTAGCGTAATTGCTGTTTTAACCCCGATCTGAGGCTTGCCAGATTGAATCACTTCCGGCAACCGATGCACCCTGAATTCTCCGTAGGTATGAAGCTGTTGGGCGATCGCTTCTGCGTCTTGGGCAGGCGCTTGCAAGCCTGCCATAAACTTGTAAGTGTTAATTCCAACAACCAGAGCATCCCGTGACATCGATATACCTCATTCAAAGCTGTTTAATGCTTGTAAGTTCCTTCCGTTTGAAAATGACGAAAGCGCAAAGCTTACTTAAATAAAAATTTGTAGATAGACGAACCAAAACATTAGTTATGTCTAATTCTGCTCATTGCATCCGGATTAAGCTTTATTAATTCTCCCTCAGCAATTCTGTAGCCACTCCATGACGCTAATAGCGCAGATTTTTACTGGTAAACAAGAGGCTTTCAGTCTCCCGTTTGTTATTGGAAATCTGAATGGATGACTGCATATACCCATCACTTGGGATGGAGATTTTTAAGGTTTTAAGGTATCCATTAGCAGTCGGAGATGAATGAGAAAAGCAAATACTAGACTTAACTCCAAACAATACTCAGTGGCCAAACTGACGACTAGGGCGATCGCTAAGAAATCGTTCAAAAGGCTTCTAAAACTAAATTTCTGCGAACCAGCCTAGTATTCAACTCTTCCGCCTTAGTTTTGTCCAGTGCTTTATTCAGAAAATAGCTGAAAACAGAAAAAACTCTGTATAGCTTTCTGATGAATAAATCCAACTCCTGCCTTTCTGTTTTTATTCCAACTCATTTGAGGAAATTATTATGAAATGAAAAATTCATCTCGGTAAATATCTCAGTGATTCTTATCTACTTGAATTGAAGGTATCTAAAAAGAAGGGGGTTGTCCAAGGGGGTGAGAACCCTCATCTCATCGACCTTTCATTGTCTGAAAGCTGTTGAATATCAACTTCTTAAACTGCTTTTTCTTTAATTAGAAATTGTCCCGTAAAGTACGCAACCTCATTACCAAGTTCTAAATGGATGGCATACTTCTGCATGAAAATTAGGAGATTCATAGACTCTTTCCTCAGAAAGCCTGGGATAGCTCCGTAAATTTTCTGAGATGTACGTGAGCGGCGATCGTTGATTGTGAAGTTGCGATGAAGCTGTATGAAGGAATGATGAAGGGGTGATCATGAAATTGAGATGAATTTATGCAAAAACAGGCTGCCGTCTGCCGCTGACCCTAACCCATATTTGCAGTTAAACAGGTTTAGTTATGAATAAATCCTGATTAATTGAAAGATGATATCTATTTCCTATCAGTCGCTGGCAAAATTTGCCTTGCAGGGTCTGAAATGTATCGGTAGAATACCAAAAACTAAGGCTTGTGCGTCTAGATCTGTAGATATACGAGGTGGTATTGCAGATTTAAGAGAATTATTTTCCGCTGAAACGTACAACTGGCGTAGAAGATAGCGATTTTTGGCGGATTGACCAAAACCGATCGCATCGGTTAGAGACGGACATCAGTAATTTGCCCTAAGAGAAATGAACTTCGATCGGCTCGCTCAAACTATTTGTGTCCCACAGCCTCTATGTTTTGATATTTGATCTTGGCCATAGCCTACGCTTGAGATCTGCTCAATGCTCTTAAGCAACACAGTTTGAGCAGATTTTGCATCTGTTAAAAACCATTAGGGGTTCTACCCAGATTGAAAAAACCCTCGGTACAATAGGGTAAGTAAATTCAATTTTGAAGACCAATTACTCTGGTCAAGCGTGTCAATCGAAACTATTTACGGACAGCTCCAAGGCTTAAAGCCCAATCAACTCAAGCAATTACAGCGGCTGTATCATCAGCGACTGCCGGGTGATTGTTTGACCACGCCAGAGTTTGCGCAACGCCTTGCCGCCATTAGCACCGAAATTTCTCAACCCCTTTGCGCTTATATCAACCGTCGGGGACAGGTTATTCGGGTGGGAGTAGGCACAGTGCGGCAGACCCAGATTCCGCCATCAGAGTTGCCTCGCTATGGTGCCGAACGGTTGAGCGGCATTCGCTGTGTGGCCACACAGCTCAAGATGGAGGCACCTAGCGAGTCTACCTTGACAGCAATGGCGCTGCAAAGGCTGGATGCCCTGGTAATGCTAACCCTTTCGGGTGGAGGCTTTGAGCGACGTGGCGGGGGTGCTACGGGCTACATCAAAGAAACTTACTTGGCGCATCTTGTGCCTCACCCTGAGGCGCATTGGACTGTTTCTCCTTCCCTCAGTCTGGAGGTGCTAACCCAGCAAGACTTTTTGGGTTTAACAGAAAGCTTAGAGGAAGAATTTCGCCGAGAGTTTGTGGCGCAACAGGTCGATGTCGGCCGCGATCGCGTCCTCTTGGTAGGGCTAATGACCGATCGCACGGGCAGCCAGCGTTTCCAGGACGGGCTTATTGAAGTGACGCGATTGGTAGAAACAGCGGGTGGTGAAGTGCTGCAAGTGTTGCGGCAAAAGCGTTCTCAGCCTCATCCTCAGACTGTTGTGGGCGAAGGAAAAGTGCAAGAGATTGCCCTTTCTGCGCAAACGGTGGGCGCGAATTTAATTGTGTTCGATCGCGATCTGTCTCCGGCTCAGGTACGGAATTTGGAACTGCAAATTGGTGTTCGAGTGGTCGATCGCACCGAGGTTATTTTAGATATCTTTGCCCAACGGGCGCAGTCGGGTGCCGGGAAACTCCAGGTAGAGCTGGCACAGCTAGAATACACCTTGCCGCGTCTATCGGGGCGGGGGCGTTCTATGTCTCGCTTGGGTGGCGGCATTGGCACGCGGGGGCCAGGTGAAACCAAGCTGGAAACTGAACGTCGCGCCATTCAGCGCCGGATCACGCGCCTTCAGCAAGAGGTGGATCAGCTTCAGGCTCATCGATCGCGCATGCGGCAGCAGCGGCAGCATCAGGAGGTTCCCTCGATCGCCATTGTCGGCTATACCAATGCGGGCAAGTCTACGCTGATGAATGCGCTAACTAATGCCGAAGTCTATATCGCCGATCAACTCTTCGCTACCCTTGATCCCACAACGCGGCGACTCAACGTCACGCATCCTAAAACACAGGAAGGAATCGGCATCATTCTCACAGATACGGTGGGTTTTATTCACGATTTGCCGCCTTCGCTGGTAGATGCCTTCCGTGCCACCCTAGAGGAAGTCACAGAAGCAGATGCCCTGCTGCATGTGGTGGATTTGTCTCATCCGGCATGGCAAAGCCAGATCCGATCAGTGATGAAAATCCTTTCTGAGATGCCGATCACGCCTGGCCCTGCGCTATTGGCCTTCAACAAAATTGATCAGGTCGATAGCGATACACTGGCATTTGCCCAAGAAGAGTTTCCCCAAGCCATTTTCATCTCGGCTGGAGAACGGTTGGGTTTAGAAACGCTGAGGCAGCGGCTTGTTAATCTGATTGATTACGCGATCGCTCCCCACTAGAAAGTCTGAGAAGAATAGGATCAGCCTTTCCCTGACGAGGAGCGTGCCGTCGCCTCAGATGTGCTTGAGATTCCCGCCTAGATGCCCAGATAGGTCTTGCTAATGTACTTGGTCAATCGCTTCAGCGGGTTTGCCACATGAGGCGCGTGATCACCTGTTGCCTCGTCTACAGCGGATACGCCAATGAGTGCTGCAAAAGCATCATCTGACAGCTCACCTGATTGGTGCTTTTGAAAAGCATCCACTACCGTTACCAAATCATCTACCGAAAACCTAAATCCATTTTGTGAGGCAAACTCTGCCACTACTGGCGCTCGCTCGCCTTTAAGAGCCTCTGTCTCGGCTGAGTCTAGCTCTGCTTCGCTGCTGATGTTGCCATCGCCCACACCCAGCAATGTTTCAAGCTGGTGGCGCAAAGCCTCGTCTTCCGCCGTCTTTTGCATGAACTTGAGCACGGTCGCAGTTGCCATAGCGAAATTACCCCTGGTTTGGCAAGATCGCCAAAATTATAGCAAGAGTGGCTGAGGAAGCCGATTAACAAAAGATAAAGAGTCAGATTTTCAGGCCAGTTTAGCCTCACCAGGCCAGCCCTAAAGGTCGAACAGAGCTTGAACGTGAGTCCAGGCATCGGCGGCAGCGGCAGGATTGTAGACAGAACGGCGATCGCAGAAAAAGCCATGATCGGCTCCGGCATAGCGAAAGATTTGGTGGATTACTTGATGCTTCTGGAGTTCTGCCTCAATTTGATCAATATGGGCAGGCGGAATGCTGGCATCTTCCAGGCCAAAGAAAGCGTAAAGCTTGCCTTTGATCTCACCTGTGCGGGCGATCGTCGGTTCACCGCCACCGGGCGTAAAAGTAGGAATGCCTGCCCCATAAAAGGAGGCCGTCGCTTTCACGTCAGGCAGTGTCGCTGCCAGATAGGCCACATGTCCGCCAAAGCAAAACCCAATACAGCCGATCGCCCCTGATTTTACAGAAGGCAAGGTCTGCAAGTAGGCGATCGTACTTTGAATATCGGCCAGCAGCTCATGGGCTTGAGTTTGGTCTTTGTAGCTCCGCCCTTGCTGGATATCTTCGGGACCATAGCCACTTTCATAGCCAGGGGCAAGGCGCTGATAGAGGGCAGGGGCGATCGCCACATATCCGGCTTGGGCAAAACGATCAACGATATCGCGGATATGGGCATTCACGCCAAAAATTTCCTGGAGAACAATAATGGCCGGAAAAGTTTGGGCTGTGGCGATCGTCGGCTCGGCTAAATAGGCAGCAATTTGTAGGTCGCCGTTGGCAACATGCGTGTTAGTCGTGCGAATGCTTGGCTCAATCATGCAGTGTTTTGGTCGTTACGAGTGTTCTAGGTTGCAGTTTCGCTAATTTTGGCAATTGCTGCCACCGGGCCGCCCCCCGCTGGGCCTTGATGCTCACTGCCGCCAGACACATACACCATTGGGTCTTGTACCACTGATGCAATCACGGCTCCCACGACGGCACGCGCCATGCGGGTATGGTTGATATCTGAGTCATCCAGCATGGTATGTCGTCGCCCCAAAATCAAGCCCGATGGATCGGCTTCTGCCTTGGCAAACACATTAACAATGTCCGATCGCCCTTGTCCCGTTTGCGCGATCGCCTGCTGCACAGCTTCTACATCCAGGGCATGACGCATGGTGGCATGGTGAATCACGTAATCGCTGGCAGAATGCGCTGCATTGCCCAAGACCAAGATTTCGCAGTTTCGCAGCTCGACGCCTGCCGAGGTGGAAGCCACCGCAGAGTAAAGATCATAGTTGGCACAAATATCAGCCTGAGTCAGGCGATCGCGATCGACTTCTCCTAGGGCAATCGCCACTCCCAATGCCGCCGCTCCGCGTGAATAGGCCATCGATTGGTAGCTGCTTTGTGCCAGGGTACCCACCTCTGAAGCCATTACCAAGGGACATTTGATCTGGACAAAATGCACATCGGCTTTAGCTAACCCAGCCTCAGCGATCGCCGCCTGAACCCCCTCTGCCACAACATCAACCATCGCTAAGGTGCCAATCTGCTGGGGCAAAAAGGTTGGCGTATGACGAACGCCCAGCACCAAACCCCAGTGGCGCGGCTCCTCTAGCGGGACGGCCTCGCGGGTGAACACAGTCAAATGAGGACTCAAAACGCCTTCAGTGCCGCCTGACATGACATAAACAATAGAGTCAGCGCTAGCCGGATCGAGTCCTGCCTGACTATACAGAGCCTTGAGATATGTCTTCAGAGTTTGCACAGCAAACCCGCGCGTAAAATCATTAACGCATCCGTTCCCTTCCGTTTTGCCCAAAATCGCCACAATTTTTGTGGGATCTAGACTTTGATTTTGAATCAGCGCAGCCATTGCAGTCAGGTCATCTGGGCTGCCCTGTGGCACTTTAAATAGCTTAATTTTCATAGAAGAAATTGAAGAGATAGGCGATCGTCATTCCAGTTGCATACAAAGCATGAAATAATCAAGAGTCCGAAGGATATTCAGTCTAGAGAATATTGTCTCCGGAATCATTTCTTTCAGATCATGCCAGGGTGGTTTCTACTTCGTTAATGGGTGTCATTCTGATTTCGCTGGCGGCATCCTTATTTTTTGACCTGATCCCAAAAGCGGGGCGATAGAGAGTCCAGCACTTAAAGTCCAGCAATTCACTACTAGAATTGCAGTAGTTTTCAGTAAAGGCTTATTCTGATAAGTCCTATGCTGGAATGCTGCCAAAGGTTGGGGCAGCCGCTCAGTTACATGCCAGAGCACCGTGGAGGCTTCGATGGTTCGGTTTCATATTCAACCGGATAGCGATATCCCTGCATCTTCGCAGCTTTATAGTCAAATTCGCTTTGCGATCGCCTCTCGTCAGTATCCACCGGGGCATCGCTTGCCGAGCACTCGGCAGCTGGCGATGGAGACTGGGCTGCACCGCAACACCATTAGCAAGGTTTATCGCCAGCTTGAAGAAGATGGTATTGTCGATGCGCAGGCGGGTTCTGGCATTTACGTGCGGGCACAGGGAGATGAAGGTGGCAGCGCCAAGGGACGATCGCCCTCGCCCATTATGGATCAGCACCCTGAAGCCCATAAGCTGGTGCAGCGCAGCCTGGATGAGCTGTTGGGGCAAGGCTGTTCGCTGACCCAAGCGCGGGAGCTGTTTCTGGCAGAAATTGATTGGCGACTGCGGTGTAGCGCCCGCGTGCTGGTAACGGTGCCGACGCAAGACATTGGCGTAGGAGAGCTGATGGTGCAGGAGCTAGAGCAGGCGCTCAATATTCCAGTGCAGCTTGTGCCTATGGAAGAGCTGGCTCAGGTCTTGGATCAGGCGCGATCGGGCACAGTTGTGACCAGCCGCTATTTCATTGGAGAAGCAGAGGCGATCGCCTCTCCCAAATCTGTACGGGTCATTCCGATCGACATTTATGACTATGCTCAAGAGATTCAAAAGCTGTTAAAGCTGCCCAAAGATAGCTGCTTAGGGTTAGTGAGTCTCAGCCCTGGCATCCTGAGAGCTTCGGAGGTGATTGTCTACAGTCTGCGGGGCGAAAGCTTGCTGATTATGACGGCACAGGCCAACGACAACTATCGCTTAAATGCGATCGTCCGTAGCGCCCAGACGGTCTTTAGCTTCGATCAGGTGAGCTGTAGTGCGGTTAAGGCAGCGGTTAGCGTTGCCAGAGATGATCTGATTCGTGCCCCCAATCTGATCTGCTGCGAAAACTATATTGGGGCAAAGTCGATTAGCCTACTAAAGCGCGAACTAGGGCTGGAGTAGCGGCTCCAGCCCTACAGGACTCCTTAACCGATCGCCTGTAGCGGCTGCAAAAACTGCCGTATCTGCCGGAGATAGGTTTCTGCATCCTCTAGCATCGGGAAATGGGCAGTATTGTCTATGACCACTTGCTGCACGCGATCGTTCAGTGCTGCTGCCCGTCGCCCCAGCTCGGCAGGAATAATCTGGTCATATTCTCCAGAAATTAGCAGCGTTGGGACAGGCAGCTGGGAAAATTCTTGGGGCATTTCCTCAGCGGCTTTTTGGCTAACGGCTGTGTAGACGGTACCCAAAGCCGCCTCATAATCTGCCGTGACAAAATCCTCAAGGAACGCTTTTCGTGCCGCTCCCGAAATGGGACGCCGCAAAAACCGCGTCATGAACATCCGATCAGCTCCCGGAATAGCGGTCAGCCAGTTGGGACGAAAGCCCACAACATACTTGCTGGCTTGATGAAAGAGCTTAAACGATCGCGCCTCGTACTCAAAAATACCGCTACAAGTCAAAACGGCTCGCTCTACACGCTCAGGGTAGCGATTGATAAACAAGACGGCGATCGATGCTCCGGTTGAATGGGCGTTGAGAAACACCCGCTTTAGATTAAGTGCATCTAGCAGGAGCGCCAAATCATCGGCGTAGCCCTCTAGCTCATAGCCTAAGGCTGCCACCTCTGGCGGGATGGGGCGAGGCAGGAGCGATCGCCCAAATCCTCGCAAATCGTATAACAGGCAGTCAAACTGGTCAGAAAGCGCCTGCGCCGTACTTTCCCAGTAGCGCGTAGACCCTGCCCAACCGTGAATAAAGACTAAAGTAGGCTTGCTAGAAACGGGATTCCCGTTTGAATCGAACTGATCTGAGGTGCTGATCCATTCATAATAGTGATCAACACCACGCAGGTTAATGTAAGGCATTTAGGCAGATTCTGGTTTCGGTAGCGAAGAAGGATGAACCAACAGCTCGGCTGTCGATCGCTTCTCTACCATCTCACGAGTGATGGCACAGCGGGTGACATCCTTGCGAGAGGGCAACTCATACATGACATCTAGCATGAGTTCTTCTACAATGCTCCGCAGCGCTCTTGCTCCCGTCTTACGGCGGTAGGCTTCTTTGGCGATCGCCCGCACTGCATCGGGCTTAAACTCAAGCTGCACGTTATCCATCCGCATCAGCTTCTGGTACTGCTTCACCAAGGCGTTCCGGGGTTCCGTCAGAATTTCAGCGAGAGCATCTTCATCTAGAGGATCGACGACTGCCATCACAGGCACCCGGCCAATGAATTCTGGAATCATGCCAAATTTCACCAAGTCATCCGGCTCCATGTGCTTCAACACATCTGCCGCCCGCTTTTCTTTCGGCTGACTTTCTCCAGGCTGGACAAACCCCATCGATTTTTTGCCCATCCGCTGCTCTACAGCCTTGTCCAAGCCAACAAACGCTCCCCCGCAGATGAACAGGATGTTACTAGTGTCAATCTGAATACAGTCTTGGTAAGGATGCTTACGCCCACCCTGAGGCGGCACATTAGCCACTGTGCCCTCTAGCATTTTGAGTAGAGCTTGCTGCACCCCCTCTCCTGAGACATCTCGTGTAATTGAGGGATTCTCGCTCTTGCGGGCAATTTTATCGATTTCATCAATATAGATAATGCCGCGCTGAGCGACTTCTACATCCAGATCGGCAACTTGCAGCAGCCGCAGCAAGATATTTTCCACATCTTCGCCCACATAGCCCGCCTCGGTTAGCGTTGTGGCATCTGCAACGGCAAAGGGCACATCCAGCATTTCTGCCAGGGTTTGTGCCAGCAGCGTTTTGCCGCAACCCGTTGGCCCAATCAGCAAAATATTCGATTTTTGCAGCTCAACGGTATCGTCTGTCTTTGCCGCTCCTTTGGACTGGACAAAGCTCAGCCGTTTGTAATGGTTGTAGACGGCAACTGAAAGCACTTTCTTGGCTTCATCTTGCCCAATGACGTTCTCATCTAGATGCTTTTTAATTTCCCGAGGTTTGGGAATTTGATTCATCGACAAACTAGACGATCGCGCCGGACGTTTCTCTGAATGAGCCTCACGCCGGGCTGAGGGCTGAGGCACAGTTGCACTTGAGTCAAACAACTCCTCATCCAAGATTTCATTGCAGAGGTCAACGCATTCGTCACAGATATAGACACCAGGCCCAGCAATGAGCTTGCGAACTTGTTCCTGCGACTTGCCACAGAATGAGCATTTGAGATGGGAGTCATACTTAGACATATTCGCCCCTTACTTGACTGCGGTAATAGACTCTCCGGGCATGGGCAGGTTTTGGCGAACCACAACTTGGTCAATCAGACCATAGTTTTTCGCTTCCTCTGCGGACATGAAAAAATCGCGCTCGGTATCTGCCTCGATTTTCTCAAGCGGCTGCTCTGTATGATAAGCCAACAATTCATTCAGCGTCCGCTTCAGATACAGAATTTCTTTGGCCTGAATTTCAATATCTACGGCCTGACCCTGCGCTCCGCCCGAAGGCTGGTGAATCATAATACGAGAGCTGGGCAGAGATAACCGCTTCCCGGCTGCCCCTGCCGCCAGCAAAAAGGCACCCATGCTTGCTGCAAGGCCGTAACAAATGGTAACGATGTCAGGGCGAACCTGCTGCATGGTGTCGTAGATGGCCAAACCCGCCGTTACCGAGCCTCCTGGAGAGTTGATATAGAGCTGGATGTCTCTCTCTGGATCTTCTGCATCCAAAAATAAAAGTTGGGCAATGATCGAATCTGCGACGGTGTCATCTACAGGCGTTCCCAGAAAGACAATTCGCTCCCGCAGCAGCCGAGAGTAAATGTCAAACGCCCGTTCTCCTCTGCCGGATTGCTCGACCACCATAGGCACAACTGCCTCGGTGCTACGGGCAACGGACTGATTCAGACTCCTAGGGAACAGAAACTGCGCCGAGGATTGAGGATCAGAAAAGGAAGGTTGAGAATTTGGCATAAATCTAAAGAGAAGATAAACGGAACGAATATCACACAAGGTTTGCACGCTTATTTGATCATTATGCCTTAACTGCACAGGCACTAGTGAAATCTAGCAATTTCCTCTGCCTTAAGGCATTTAAGGCATCTGATCTAAAACATCTCAATTTGGCCAACCAGAGAGAGTCATTCCGCTGAGAGTATCCATCCTGACTATCGTTCAAAATCGCTCAAAGCCGAGGCTTATCTTACGACTTTGTTGATTTGCCTTTTTTTGTAGGAGCGGGAGAAACAGGTGCAGCCTTAGCCTCAGGTGCCTCAGCTTTAGGTGCTTCAGCCTCAGGTGCCTCGGCTGCTGTTGCTTCAGGCTCAGTGCTAGTTTCTTCGATCGTCTCTGCACTCACATCCAGCGTGGCTTCTGATGCATCTGCTTCTAGAACTTCCTCGATCGCCACTTCCTCCTCTGCGGGCTTCAGGCTGCCTTCAGGCACGAGTTCCAAAGTCGCCTCAGCTTCTAGCCAGTCTAGAATTTTGTCTCGCAGCAGATCATCTTCGATCGCCTGACGAAGACGATTCTCATCAATATCCTTCTGATCAGACATTTCGGCCAGGACTTCATCCACTTTTGTAGCCACTTCTTCGGGCGTGACCTGGATCGATTCCGTCTTGGCAACTTCTCCTAGAGCCAGCGTCCGCTGGAGGCGCAAGATTGCTTCGGGTCTAGCTTGCTCCCGCAGCATCGACACAATTTCGTTTGTGAAGGTTTTACGGATATCAAGCCCTTGCTGACTCAAACGCATGGCGGTTTGGGTGATAGAAAAATCAACCTCTTGCTTAACCAGCGTCTCAGGTAGCTCAGCCTCTAGATACTTGACTAGCTCATTGAGCAGAGCCTCTTGCTTGTTGCTTTTGGTCTTGGCATCTGCCTCATCCTGGTAACGCTTCTCTAGAGAGGCTCGCAGCTCTGCCAAAGTTTCAAATTCGCTGACATCCTGGGCAAAATCATCATCCAGCTCAGGCAGCTCACGGGTTTTTAGGTCTTTTAGGGTAATGGTGAAGACTGCGGGCTTGCCTGCCAAATCTTCTTGGGCGTAGGGATCAGGAAACGTGACGGCGATGTCTTTAGTCTCGCCCGCAGCCATGCCAATAATGCCCTCAATAAAGCCTGGGATGAAGCCACCTTCTGAGAGTTCAATTTCAAAGTCTTGAGCACTGCCTCCCGGAATCTCGGCGGGTTCTTCTTCGCCTTCGGCTGCTTCTGCTAAACGTCCGGCAAAGTCGATGGTTGCGACATCGTCGGCTTGAGCTGCACGACCTTCTACAGGCACTAAGGTCGAGGATCGCTTGCGATAATCTTCCAGCACCTGATCAACCCGCTCTGGGTCATATTTCACTTCTTCGGCTTTTGCCTCTAACCCTTTGTACTGGCTGAGCTTGACTTCGGGAGCCACATCTACCGCCGCCTGAAATTTTAAAGCTGTACCTGGCTCAAACTGCACCACCAGCTCATCAAACGAAGAGCGAAGTTGGGGAGCGCCGATCGCCTCAATTTTCTCTTGCTCTAAAGCTTTTTGAATGCCATCCTGAATCAGATCTTCTACGGCAGTCGCTTTGATTCGGAGGGAGCCAAACCGTTGAATCAGCACCTGACGGGGCACTTTGCCTTTGCGAAACCCAGGAATATCGGCAAACCGAGTTAGCTCTTTTAGAGCTTTTTCGTAAGCTTGCTTCGACATCTCAGAGGGAATCTCAATTTCTAGACCAATTTGGCTAGCGGGTAATTTTTCCTGGGTAACTTTCATCGCAATTCTCGTCGCAGGTTAAATAGGCTGCTAAGCAAACTATCCAGAAATGGATAGCTATGCTGAATAAACTGGAAGAAGACTCAGCTTTGCCGCAATTAGTTATGTTAGCTGATTCTGACTCTAACGAAAGCTAGACCGCAGTAAATCTCATCAACTTCTAACGTCACAGGGGGGCATCAGGCTGCTGAAATTACAGCCTCTAGACCCATAACATTTCAGCTCATAACATTTCTAGCTATGGTAAGGTTGGCTATGATGACAGTGAAATTTAAATGAGAGTGAGACCCAATTAGGTAGCGTAATTTTTTAGAATTCTGCCTGTTGGTCGCTGCGATCGCTCTACCCCATAGGCATTCGCTTCAGAACCTGAGCATAGACAACCTGAGCGTACACACAAAGCATTTATGATGAGACCGACTGGAGGAAATTAGCTTGCCCCGACCTTACCGAGTTGCCATTTTGGGAGCGACAGGTGCTGTTGGCACTGAGCTACTCAGCATTTTGGAACAGCGCCATTTTCCCGTTGCAGAACTGAAGCTCTTGGCTTCTCCTCGTTCTGCCGGACAGCGTCTAAAGTTTTCAGGCGAAGATTTGACGGTTGAGGCTTTGGGCGATCGCGCCTTTAAAGACATCGATCTGGTCTTGGCTTCTGCGGGAGGGTCTGTTTCAAAAGCTTGGGCGGCTAAGGCTGTCGAGGCAGGGGCGGTTGTCATTGATAACTCCAGTGCTTTCCGGATGGATGAGCAGGTTCCCCTCGTGATTCCTGAAGTGAATCCTGAGGCGGCGATCGCCCATCGCGGTATTATTGCCAACCCGAACTGCACGACCATCCTAATGGCGGTTGCCATCTATCCCCTGCATCAAATTCAGCCCATTCGCCGGATTGTGGCTGCAACCTACCAGTCGGCAAGTGGGGCAGGTGCGCGGGCGATGGAAGAAGTGAAAACTCAAGCCTTGGCTATTCTTCAGGGGCAAAAACCTCAGACGGATATCTTTCCCTACCCTTTGGCGTTCAATCTTTTCCCTCACAACACTAAACTCAATGATTTGGGATATTGTGAGGAGGAAATGAAGATGGTGAATGAGACACGCAAGATTTTTGGGGTGCCCGATCTGCGAATTACACCTACCTGTATTCGGGTTCCTGTATTGCGCGCCCATTCAGAAGCCATTAATCTAGAGTTTGACCAACCTTTTAGTCCTGCACAAGCGCGACAGGCTCTCAGCCAAGCACCCGGAGTGCGGATCGTTGAAGACTGGCAAGCAAACTATTTCCCCATGCCGATGGAAGCGAGCGGAGGAGATGATGTGCTAGTAGGGCGCATCCGCCAAGATATTTCCAATCCGAATGGTCTAGAACTTTGGCTGAGTGGTGATCAGATCCGCAAAGGTGCCGCTCTCAACGCCGTTCAAATTGCTGAACTGCTTGCCAACCAGGATTTGATTCGCCCAGCTCAGGCGGCTGTTGCTGCCCAGTAGAGTACGAATGAGGAGTGAGTAGAGTGTGACGAGTTTTGGACGTGTTTCGACAGCTTTGATCACGCCGTTTAAGGAAGATGGCAGCGTTAACTATGACGTTGCTGAAAAGCTGGCGGCCTATCTAGTGGCAAACGGCACAGATACGCTGGTAGTCTGTGGCACGACGGGCGAGTCGCCTACCCTAAGCTGGGATGAGGAATTTCACTTGTTTCAGGTGGTGCAAGGGGCGATCGCCGGAAAAGCTAAAGTAATTGCTGGGGCAGGATCTAACTCAACTGAGGAAGCAATTGCTGCCACACAGAAAGCAAGTAAGCTACAATTAGATGGAACGCTGCAAGTCGTTCCTTATTACAATAAGCCTCCCCAAGGAGGTCTGTATAAGCACTTCCGAGCAATTGCAGAAGCGGCTCCCGAAATGCCGTTGATGCTTTACAATATTCCTGGACGTACAGGCCAAAACCTGTTGCCAGAGACAGTGGCTCGTCTAGCGGAGATTCCTAACATCGTCGCCATCAAAGAGGCTAGCGGTAGCCTAGATCAAGTCAGTCAGGTCAGATGCTTAACTCCACCTGAGTTTGACATTTATTCTGGAGATGATTCTCTCACCCTTCCTATGCTTGCTGTAGGAGCCTGCGGCGTTGTCAGTGTAGCCAGTCATTTGGTGGGTCAGCGTTTGCAGCAAATGATTCAGGCTTTCGAGCAGGGGCAAGTGCAGTCTGCTACTCAAACTCATCTTCAGCTCTTTCCTTTATTTAAGGCGCTGTTTGCGACAACCAATCCCATCCCTCTGAAGGCGGCTCTGAGGCTGCAAGGGTGGCAAGTTGGCTCTACGCGGCTGCCGCTTGAAGATGATTCAAGCCATTTTACTCTAGCCCTTGAGGCAGTAATGGCAAATCTGGGATTACTAGAAGCAACGCAAGCTGCTTCGTAGGGCAGCGTTAGCGAATGTAGCGATCGCTCAACCACAGATTTCTAGACAACTGAATATTTCTCTCTTCTCAGCGCTGAGCCATAGATCGTGGTAGCTAGGGTCATTTGCTTTAGAAGCTTTACCTCTTTAGATGTTCTATCTATGGTCGCTCAGCTCATTGTTCATTCCTTACTTAATTCTTCTCAAATCTATTGCTAAATTCTACTTCTCACCCCATCAGCCTCAAAAACAAAGTTTCTACACCCCTTAACGAGACAAGGACACACATGAGTCAAACCGGTTCCTCCAACGCCCTCAAAGTCATTCCATTGGGTGGATTGCATGAAATTGGCAAAAACACCTGCGTATTTGAATACAATGACGAAATTGTTCTTTTAGATGCAGGGCTTGCCTTTCCTACGGATGGAATGCACGGGGTTAATGTGGTTTTGCCCGACATGACCTATCTGCGAGAAAACCGCCACAAGATTAAAGGCATGATTGTGACCCACGGTCACGAAGATCACATTGGCGGTATTGCCTTTCACCTGAAGCAGTTTGATATCCCGGTGATTTATGGCCCTCGCCTAGCGATGGCTTTGCTGCAAGATAAGCTCGAAGAAGCAGGCGTTTCCGATCGCACAGAGTTGCGTACGGTTCGCCCGCGTGACATGGTGCGCATTGGCTCTTCTTTCTTGGTGGAGTACATTCGCAACACCCACTCGATGGCGGATAGCTTCACGGTTGCTCTGCATACGCCCGTGGGCGTTGTGATTCACACCGGAGATTTTAAGATCGATCACACCCCCGTTGATGGCGAATATTTTGACTTTCAGCGTCTGGCAGAGCATGGCGAAAAAGGCGTACTTTGCCTGATTAGCGACTCCACAAATTCTGAAATTCCTGGATTTACCCCTTCGGAGCGATCGGTCTTTCCCAACCTCGATCGCGTCTTTTCTCAGGCTGAAGGCCGGCTGTTGGTGACGACGTTTGCCTCTTCGGTTCACCGGATTAATATGATTCTGGAGCTAGCCAAGAAGCACAAACGCGCCGTATCGGTCATTGGTCGCTCGATGCTAAACCTAATTGCCCATGCGCGTAACCTGGGCTACATTAGCTGCGAAGACGATCTGTTTGTGCCGCTGAATGTGGTTAATAAGATGCAGGACAGCAAGGTGCTGATCTTGACCACTGGATCGCAGGGTGAACCGATGGCGGCCATGACCCGCATCGCTAATCAGGAGCATCGCCAGGTGAAAATTCGCCAGGGCGACACCGTTGTCTTTTCGGCAAATCCCATCCCTGGAAACACGATCGCCGTGGTCAACACCATCGACAAGCTGATGATGTTGGGAGCCAAGGTGATTTATGGACGTGACAAGGGCATTCATGTTTCGGGTCATGGCGCTCAAGAAGATCAGAAGCTGATGCTGAGCCTGACTCGTCCCAAGTTTTTCTTACCCGTACATGGCGAACACCGGATGTTGGTGAAGCATTCTGAGACGGCTCAGAGCATGGGCATTCCGGCAGAAAATATGGTGATTATCAACAATGGGGATGTCGTCGAACTGACGCAAGAGAGCATTGGCGTGATTGGCAAGGTACCATCTGGCATTGAGCTGGTAGATGCTTCTCGATCGGGCGTGGTGATCGATCGCGTTCTCAAAGAACGGCAGCAGTTGGCTGAGGAAGGCATTGTCACCGTTGCGGCTTCGGTCGGCTGGTCGGGTGAGCTGATGGCTAAGCCTGAGGTGCATTTGCGAGGCGTTGCGGTGGCGATAGACAAAGCCAAGCTAGAAAAAACGATCGACCAAACCCTGAGAAACATGGTGAGCGATCGCTGGTCAGATATTGCCCAAACCCTGAGCAATGGCGTCATTGACGTAAATTGGGTAAAGCTACGCGCTGATGTAGAGGCCGAGATGCGCCGCCTGTTGCGTCGTGAGCTGCAAAGCAATCCTACGCTGGTCTTCTTGCTGCAAACCCCGATCGAGCCACCTGCTAATGTGACGCGTCGGCAGCGATCGTCGAGCACAAAGGTTGCTTCAGTTGCCTCTTAGGGACTGGGTAGTAAGGGCTTAAGTAAAAAAATCCTCTCAGGAGCTGCGCGCTTTTGAGGGGATTTTGCTTTTCGGACAAGATTCCTTGGAGAAGCTACGCGAAGGCGCTCTAGCTTGGGCATCCTAATACCGACTGCGCCTCATTTTGCATCATGCAGCCGCGAAAGATCGTTGAAGCCTTGACCAATGACAGACACTTTGAGCAAGCGGGTTTTGTCGCTCAACGTTGATAGTAGGGCGATAAAGCCCCTCTCCATTTGGGAATTCTGCTGATCAGAGGCATCGGTAGAATTCATGAAATACGATCCGCAGAAACATCACAGGCGATCGATCCGCCTGAAGGGACACGATTACACCTCTTCTGGTGCCTACTTCATCCCCATCTGCACATACCAGCGGCAATGTTTGTTTGGAAAAATTGTTGACGGTGAAATGCAATTAAATGAATTTGGCAACTGAGTTGATGCCTGTTGGAAACGATTACCCATCCATTTTTCCCACCTGAGATTAGACCGCTTCGTGGTAATGCCCAACCACATACACGGAATTTTAGTATTAACCCACAACCCCACTGACCCCGCCTGTAGGGGCGCGGCATTCGGAAGACCCACTATGCAACTTTCCACTATTCTCCGCCCGAATGCCACGCCCGGTTCAGGTCAAGAACGATCGCATTTTATAGCTCTACGAAGGTAGGTTAGGACGCTATAGTAGTACTAGAGAAGAGGTTAGTAGTCCTTATGCCTGCTCCTTACAGTTACGACCTTCGCACCAAAGCAATTGAGGCAGTCCAACGCGGTGAACGCAAAAGTGCAATCTGTCAAATGCTAAAGATTAGCCGCAACACCTTGAACCTATGGCTGAAACGCAACGAAGAAACCGGAGACTATCAAGCCATCAGCGGTTTTCAAACGGGAAATGGA
>JACQYI010000063.1 GCA_016208305.1 Oscillatoriophycideae cyanobacterium NC_groundwater_1537_Pr4_S-0.65um_50_18
GCCCAAAGACCCAGAACCTTGTTTTGCCTCGCATCAGGCTGAACGAGATTTTTATGACCAGTTTTGGTTTACTCGAATTCGTTCCTTATCCTGCAAGCCTTGATTTATCTGTCACGCACTAAGATGTGTCAGGCAGCCAGGATTTGATCTTGAATGGAATTTAGTAGCGTGTTAGGCAAAAAATGCAAGCGTCTGACTCTGAAGTAAAGCGGCTCAGCATTGGGAAAAGTAATATACGATGATGATTTTCGTAAGACACTAGGGTTACTTCCATGAAACTCGATCGCATCATTGAACCACCTATTCCAGGTCATTAATAGCGACAGCCGCAATTTACAATAGATAAAGAGTTGCTGGGAAAGGGCTGATCACGTTACAAGAGCTACAAAACTAGGCATTGCAGTTGCCAATTGGCGATCGCTGGCGTTTAGTGCAGTCCTTGTTGAGTTCAATTCAGCAGGAAACGCTCGTGCCTAATCCTCCAACAGCAGACATGAATTCTTTGATGAGTCTTAATCCCTGGACTCAGAGCCTAATTGGGGTAGTTCAGTTGGGTACAGGAGAGCCTACAGAATCCTATGTAGATTATCTAGAGGAGAAATACCGTTGAGGCAGGTATTGTTTGACAGTGATGTTTTGCTAAATGTTCTGGCTCAGCGGCAACCGTTTGTTTTTACCTCTGCAATTTTTGCATCATC
Source organism: Oscillatoriophycideae cyanobacterium NC_groundwater_1537_Pr4_S-0.65um_50_18 (assembly GCA_016208305.1). Classification (GTDB taxonomy): domain Bacteria; phylum Cyanobacteriota; class Cyanobacteriia; order Elainellales; family Elainellaceae; genus Drouetiella. The sequence continues at coordinate 699 of JACQYI010000063.1, forward strand.
ATATTTGGATGATCTGTTCTCAGCCTCATAGAAAAGCGATCGCCCTTCTGCATATCGCAAGGCGATCGCTCCTCGAAATGGATTGATTATGCTTTTGTGAAATTAGCCAAATCAATCAGGTCATAACTAACGTCACTGTGATAAACATAGGATTGCCGAGCTTTACTAAGGCATTGCTATTACGGGTGGCTGAGTTGACTGAAGATAAACATGTTTTTGAATCAACTTGTTTATTCAGAACTTTCAGATGGGTTGAAATCTTATATCTATTAAAGGGACATCATACAGAAAGTCTCGGCTAAGTAAATTTAATATTAAGTATTTATACGGATAAAGCTGGGTAAAATAGATCGTTGTAATACTTAAGTATCCTGTAGGGCTGTATAGTGAGATCGCCCAAACGGTTGGGAACTCTATAGGGTACTTGCACAACCTTAGGGTTTAATATTGCCTTTCCCGACCTATGAGATCCTCAAACAGCAACCCCCTTAAGTCATGTCCTGAGCTATACCCTGAGATTTCTGGCTATACCATTGTTGAGCAACTCTATCTGGGTTCTCGAACCGCAGTGTATCGAGCGATGCAAATAGCTACTCAGTGTCCGGTCGTGATTAAGGTGCTGCGGCGTGACTATCCGAGCTTTGGCGAATTAGTACAGTTTCGCAACCAATATGCGATCGCTAAAAATCTTCCCATCCCTGGCATAGTCCGACCCTTGAGTCTAGAACCCTTAGGCAGCGGCTATGGTCTGGTAATGGAAGATGGAGGTGGGGTGTCTTTAGAGAAGTTTACCCAGCAGCAGCCACTTGCGTTAGATGAAGTGTTGGCGATCGCCCTACAAATCGCCGATATTCTCCATGATCTTAGCCAACATCGGGTGGTGCATAAAGATATTAAACCCGCCAATATCCTCATCTATCCGGAGTCGCAGCAAGTCAAGCTCATCGACTTTAGCATTGCCTCTTTACTGCCCAAAGAAACCCTCGACATTCAAAACCCCAATATTTTGGAAGGTACTTTGGCCTATCTCGCTCCGGAACAAACTGGACGGATGAATCGTGGCATTGATTATCGAGCTGATTTTTACGCCTTAGGCGTCACTCTATATCAACTATTAACGGGAACACTGCCCTTCATATCAGAAGATCCCCTGGAGTTGGTGCACTGCCACATTGCAAAGGTGCCAGTGCCCGTCAATCAGGTCAAAACAGATGTGCCAGAACAGGTAGCGGCGATCGTAGCTAAACTCATGGCAAAAAATGCTGAAGACCGCTATCAAAGTGCAATGGGACTTAAGTATGACTTAGAGCGGTGTTTAACCGAGTGGAAAGCAGCGAAAAAGATTTCCACCTTTGCCCTAGGACAGCGTGATTTGAGCGATCGCTTCCTTATCTCCGAAAAGCTCTATGGTCGAGAAACCGAAGTTGCGCTGTTATTAGAGGCATTTGACCGGGTTGCAGAGGGTGCCTCTGAACTGATGCTAGTCGCTGGCTTCTCTGGCATTGGCAAAACGGCGGTAGTGAATGAAGTGCATAAGCCGATTGTGCGGCAACACGGCTACTTTATCAAAGGCAAATTTGACCAGTTTAATCGCAATATTCCCCTGTCTGCCTTTGTGCAAGCCTTGCGCAACTTGATAGGGCAATTACTCTCCGAATCTGACGAGCAACTGGAGCAATGGAAAACTCAAGTTCTGGCTGCTGTGGGCGAGAACGGTCAAGTACTGATAGACGTGATTCCTGAACTGGAGCAGATAATCGGCAGACAGCCCCATGCGCCAGAGCTATCAGGCAGTGCCACTCAAAATCGGTTTAACCTACTCTTCCAAAAGTTCGTTGAAGTATTCACCACGGCAGAACATCCGCTAGTGATGTTTTTGGATGACTTGCAGTGGGCAGATTTGGCTTCACTTCAGTTGCTCAAGCTATTGATGCGTGACAATGGCTATCTACTGGTGTTGGGTACTTATCGGGACAATGAAGTCTCACCCGTCCACCCATTTATTTTGACGGTAGAAGAAATCAAAACAGCGAAGGCGATCGTAAATACGATTACATTGGCACCCTTGGCTTTGGCAGATACCAATGCTCTGGTTGCCGACACATTGAATTGTTCGCTAGAGCTGGCGCACCCTCTGACTGAACTCATCGATCGCAAAACCCAAGGCAATCCCTTTTTCACCACCCAGTTTCTCAAAGCTTTGCATGAAGATGGAAAGATTACGTTCGATCGCGATTGCTGCTGCTGGGAGTACGATATTCCACAGGTGAATGGCTTATCACTCACGGATGATGTAGTGGAATTTATAGCGCTGCAATTAAAAAAGCTGTCTGATGAAACGCAACACATACTCAAACTCGCAGCTTGTATTGGCAATCAGTTTGACTTAGTGACCTTAGCGATCGTCTCAGAGCAATCACCTACTCATGCAGCAACCGCATTATGGAGAGCCTTACAAGAAGGATTAATTCTGCCCACGAGCCAGGTTTACAAGTTCTTCCAGGGGACAGAAGAGGCTAACGCAGAGGAGGCCGTTAATCCGACCTACCGTTTTCTGCACGATCGGGTTCAGCAAGCTGCCTACTCGCTGATTCCTGAAGACCAAAAGCAACAAACACACTGGAAGATTGGTCAATTGCTGTTACAAAATCCGTCTCAGCAGGAACGAGTTGAACAGATTTTTGAGATCGTTAATCAACTGAATTTAGGTAGCGCGACAATCTCCAACCCCGCGCAGAAATACCATTTGGCTCAGTTAAATCTGCAAGCGGGACAAAAGGCAAAGCTCTCAGCCGCCTATCAGGCCGCCCAGAATTATTGTGAGATCGGCATTGAGTTATTACCAGCAGACGCTTGGCAGATAGACTACGCATTAACCTATGCCCTGCATCGAGATGCCTCAGAGTCCGCTTATCTCTGTAGCAATTTTGACCAAGCAGAAACGCTCTATGCGGCCACCCTTACCCAAGCCCAAACACCCCTAGACAAAGCGGTGATTTATCGGGTGCAGATGACTCAGTACCAGCTTCAAGGGCGCAATAAGGAAGTAATCGCCATTCAACGCAAAAGCCTGCAACTACTGGGCTGGGAGATGCCCATAGAACAAGAAAGCGTTCAAACTAGCCTTAATGAACAAATTGCTGTTGTGAATCACTTTCTAGAACGGCAATCGACTGAATCAATTCTCGATTTTCCAAAGATGGCAGATGACATCATTGCAGAAATGCTGAGGATTTTACAAATTCTTTTCTATGCCGCATGGCTTGATGGTCAACCCACATTGGCGCTACTTGCGCTTGCTAAAATGACAACCTTGTCGCTACAGCATGGCAATAGTGATATGTCTCCCTTTGGCTATGTGGGTTATGGCTTAATCGCTAATGCATCACTCAAAAATGCTGCACAGGCTCATCAATTTGGTAATGTGGCAGTACAACTTTGCGAACAATTTGATAATGTAGATGTTCGCAGCATGACCAATTTCCTATTTGCTGCTGATGTGCATAGTTGGAGTCAGCCCTTGCAAGCTGCCGATACTTACTACGACAATGCTTTGAAGTATGGCATGGGTGCTGGGAACTGGTTGACCGTAGGCTTTACGATCATGCTAAGTGGCTCCGATCGCCTCACCTATGGCAAAAACTTGAATGATCTGTATGAGATCGCCCAAACCCATGCCGAGTTTTTGCGTCAAATTAAAAGTTTAGAGAACCTGGATGCCCTGACTGTTGGTGTGCTGCAACCCATTCGCCATTTGTTGGGTTTGACTACTAACCTCCTCAGTTTTGATGATGAAGCATTCAGTGAAGCAGAATATTTGCAAAAATATCACAATGCGCCCTATCATCTGGCGTGGTTTTATTCTGTCAAAATTCGCCATGCTTTTTTGTTCCACCAGCAAACTGTCTACCCAACGTTAATTCCTCAACTCAGTATTATTGAGGACACTATTCCTACCCATGCCAAAGTTCCATCCAGTGTCTTTTATGTCATCCTCATGCACTTGGCACTCATTGAAACTGCCCAGGATGAGGCTGAGCGGCAGTCTCATTGGCAGGCAATCTTACCTCTCGAAGAACGGTTAACGCGTTGGCAACAGGATTGTCCAGCTAACATTCAGCATAAGTGCCTATTGATTCAAGCAGAAAAAGCAAGGCTCCGTGGACAAAAATCAGAGGCGATCGATAGCTATGACCAATCCATTGCTCAAGCCCACGCCCAAGGATATGGCTACGAAGCTGCGATCGCAAATGAACTCGCAGCTAAGTTTTATCTCAATTGGGGCAAAGAAAAAATCAGCCAAGAGTACCTGACTCATGCCTACTACGGCTATGCCCACTGGGGAGCGAAAGCCAAAGTCCAAAATTTAGAGCGGCTCTATCCCCAACTGCTTGCGCCGATTTTGCAACAGCAGCTACAGTCTCTATCAGCCGCTGAAACCGTTACCAAGACAGAGCGAGCCGTCTTTCAGGCTCTTGGTACTCAAACCTCCAGTTCTGGTAGCACCAGTGTATCTGCAACCCTTGACCTGGCAACGATTTTAAAAGCGTCCCAAACCCTGTCCAGAGAAATTCAACTCGATAAATTGTTGGCGACCTTGCTGCATACGGTGCTGCAAAATGCCGGGGGTGACAAAGGTGTATTGCTGATGCCCCGCGATAACCAGTGGTTTGTAGAAGCTATTGCCACCGTTGATCAGCCCACAAGGGTACAATCTATTGCCTTGTTCAACAGTTCCGAGGTTCCCCATTCCTTGATTAATACGGTTAAACGCAGTCGGGAACCAGTGGTAATTATCGATGCCGCTGCCCATCCTACCTTGGCAGTAGATGATTACATCGTGGCACAACAACCCAAGAGCCTGCTGTGTACTCCGATTCTCAACCAGGGAAAACTTGCGGCGATTTTGTATTTAGAGAACCATGTCACCATCGGCGCATTTACGAGCGATCGGGTCGAATTGCTAAACTTCCTTTGTGCCCAAGCTGCTATCTCTCTAGAAAATGCACGTCTGTATCAGCAGGCCAAGACCTACGCTCAACAGATAGAGCAATCCCAACTGCAAATTATCCAAAACGAAAAAATGGCATCGTTGGGGAATCTGGTCGCTGGGGTCGCCCACGAAATCAATAATCCCATTGGCTTCCTCAACGGCAGTATCAAAAACGCTAAAGACTATGCACAAGACCTTCTAGACCATCTTGCGCTTTATCAACAACATTATCCTAATCCCGTCGCTGCAATCCAAAACAAAGCGGAAGATATTGACCTAGAATACCTCTGCGAAGACTTACCCAAGTTGCTAGAGTCGATGCAAGGTGCCACCGATCGCATCAAAGGCATTAGCATTAGCCTACGCACTTTCTCTCGTGCAGATACGGATCACAAAGTTAGCGCCGACTTGCACGAAGGCATTGAGAGTACGCTGCTGATTCTCAAATATCGGCTCAAAGCTAATGAACATCGACCTGCCATTCAAGTGGTTCAAAACTATGGGGAACTGCCAGCGATCAAATGCTTCCCTGGGCAGTTAAATCAGGTGTTTATGAACATCGTGGCGAATGCGATCGATGTCTTTGATGAAGCAGCCCAACAAGTGTCGTTTGATGACCTAGAAGTTAATCCTCAGACCATTACGATTCAAACTACCATAACCGCAGAAAACGTTGTTGAAATCTGTTTGTCTGACAATGGTAAAGGCATGACTGAGGATGTGAAAGCTAGAATCTTTGACCATTTGTTCACCACAAAAGGCGTGGGGAAAGGAACGGGATTGGGTTTGGCGATCGCCAGTCAAATTGTCACAGAAAAACACGGTGGAAGTATAGAAGTGCAGTCAGAGGTAGGGCAAGGCACTAAGTTTTGCATTCGCCTACCGATGTAGAGGGGTGGAGGGGTGGAGCGACCTAAATGCACAAAAATTAAACGCACAAAAAACTCGCGCCAAGACCTCGTTTGAGATCTCTGCGCGAGGCTTTCAAAAAGTCTTAAATACTCAGAGCGGCTTTTAGCTTGGCCAGCGCTACCATCTCTTTCTCGCTTACTTTGGGCGAACCCGACCCAAACAGGCCGCTGCCTGCCGCATTGGCTACATGATCGGCAGCTGAGTAGATGAATTGCTTATATTCAGCCAACTCTTCTGGCGTAGCCGTGGGGGTCAGCACAGCCACAGCAGCATTAACTGCCCCGATCGCCTGATCCAAAGCATTCTCAGGCGTAATGTCTTTGGGGGTATCCAGGTGTAGCTTCTTGAGAGACTCGTCAGAAAATACGCTCTGAATGATGGAGTTGTTGGGATATTTCTTGGCCGCTCCTGCCACCTCTTGCGCCAAAGCCGTCGCTTCGATCGCCGTTGAGATGATGCCGAGGTCTGACATCGCGATCGCCATACCGCTTAGGGTGACTGCTTTAAGCACCGCAGCAGATTCTTCTGGAGTCATAATTCGAGCACCTTACGTACAACGCCAGCATCGTAACACCGATTGGGCGATCGCGTGAGTCAAGCCCAACACGATCCCACCTGCCTACCGTCGCCGCACCTTGCTCACCATCTTGCGAGAAAAGCGCAAATTCAGATCTTCTTGCTCTGCCCAAGTTTGCAAAATTCGGAAAAAAGCCTGACGATCTTCGGCTTGCAAAACTGCCGTTTGATCTGCCGTTTCAATCACATAAGGGTAGCCACTGCCAATAATGACTTCACCCCGCACCCAGTCCATAACAAGATCGGTCAAGCCTTCCTCATACATCCATAGCGGCATTTCAATTCGCGCCGGATAGTTTTCTCGCGTAGTCTTCAGGTAGGTAAAGGCGATTTGCTGCCGCTGATCTTTGTAATCCGCCAAAATGCCCGATCGCTCACATAGAAACAAAGGCGTGCGATCGCCCCACTGCATAAAGGTATTGAGCAACTGTGCGTCATGCACAGCAGGCGCATTGGGCAAGTGAAACAACTTTTGCAGCATCCCTTTCAGGTCTTGCGCATAAGAAGTGTCGATATAGGCAACCAGCGGCACGCGATATTGCTGACTGGCGCGTAGTAGCTCAAGCAAGCAAGCCACGTAAAATTGACGACTCTCTAGCTCAAAGGCTTCGGCAAAGGTGGCAACCAGAGAACCGTCTAGAAACACCAGACAGGACTGATTGCCCTCATGAGAGGCCATGTAATCAATCAGCCGTTCTGTTTCCATTTGAAAGCGGCGCATATTCACCCTGCGATCGACAGGTTGGCCGCTGTTGCCCGCCTTTAAGTCGCTAGGGGTCATGATATCCAGCGCCACATCTTTTTCGTAGGCACCTGTAGCTAGGTGCGGATTCTCAAACCAGCCGATTTGCACCAGAGCCACCGGAATCGACAGATCCTTGCCGGGATAGATTTGCGAACCATCTACCGCGAAAGTTTTGATGCCCGTCAGGCGATCGCGCACCCATACTAAGCTCTGCTCACGACTCTGCCACGTCAGCTTGCAGGCAATCACTCCCTGCTGAGCCAGATCTAGCGGCTCTAGCAACCGTGCCCCCACCTCGGAGCTGTGGGTCTTGAGCAAAGCTTGCAGTTCAGGCTCTCCAGCGGCACAGAGGTTGGCCAGATGCGATCGATAGGTTTGAATCTGCTGCCAGGTTTCTTGATTGAAGGCAGTAAAATCTTCGCGTTTGGCGGTCAGTAGGTCATGAATTTGAGAGGGCTTCAATGGCATAGACGAGTGCGGCGAGAGGTCAGTCAGGCTGGATAAATCAGGAAAATTGAGTAAATGATGGCATGAGTCTAGACATTGCGAACTGTAAAGTTGGGGACTGCTGCTCTCGCAATATCCCCTCCGTGGTTCTATCTATAGGCTCCGTGGTTCCATCGATATGCAGGAATTAAGATACATGAACTCTATTCCTTAATGTTTGTAACGCATTGGCTGGGCGATCGGCAAAAAGCCCCATCTGAAGCGATAAAAGACTTAACGCTGACGAGAGAAAACTTTTTTAAGGTTTAGCCTCTGATGCAAAAAGTCATTCAAATTTAAGAAGTGTTTCAAAAATTGATATGGACTGGCAAAAGAGGAGAAATGTAAACAGTAAAAGTGCGGAAAACGTCCCTAAAGTTCTCAGTAAGTTGTCCAGAGAGGTTGAAAACTTTTCGTAAATAAACTGCTGAATATACGGAGAAGGAACCTTAAAAGAACCTTAGAATTCAAGGTTTTTCGAGAGATATAGAAGATATTGATGTATCCGAATAGGCAATTTCATTATGCTAATTCCCAATGCTTTACTGTCCGAAAAACTCGCAACTGCGACTAGCCTTGCTCAAGCCAAAGGCTGTGATTTGAAAGTGATGCATGCAGATGAGCGCTTTTTCTACTGGATTGAGAACAGTTGGTTTGTTGGCAGACCCTACGAATGTTTGAATGACCTGATTCAGTTCATTCAGATACTGCCGCTCTGTCTCAATGGTGCATCCGATCGCCATGTATTTATTGCTACCTCGCAGCAGTGCCTAGGTAGCGTGTGAGACATAACTTGCAAACCCTAGTCATGCCCTGATGCTGAGAAATCAGATTTTTGGGTTTGAGGGCTAGTTTTTGTGATGATTTGCCCTTTGGCGCTTCTGTAACTGAGGTTCAGCCTGCAACATGAGTCTCGTAAATTATTAAGGTCTGTTTCATTTCAGGGTTCTTGCCTCGCTCAGGTGGGAATTGGCGAAATCTCCGTGATAGGATTCGATTCGTGAGCTTGGGAGAGTTAGGAGAAAACCTTTGACACTACGGGTTGCTGTTGTGGGATCTGGTCCGGCAGGCTCTTCGGCCGCCGAGACTTTAGCAAAAGCTGGAATTGAAACTTATTTATTCGAGCGCAAGTTAGACAACGCTAAGCCCTGCGGAGGTGCAATTCCCCTTTGCATGGTGAGTGAGTTTGAACTGCCACCTGAGATCATCGATCGCCAAGTGCGCAAGATGAAGATGATCTCGCCCTCCAATGTGGAGGTCAACATTGGTGAAACCTTGAAGGACGGTGAGTACATTGGCATGTGCCGCCGGGAAGTGCTAGATAGTTTTTTGCGGAATCGCGCTGAAAAGCTAGGCGCAAAGCTAATCAATGGCACTGTTCATGGTATTGATCTGCCAACTAGCAATACGGGTGCCTATACCCTGCACTATGCCGATCACTCCAATGGAACGCTAGAGGGTACGGCTCAGTCTTTGCAAGTCGATCTGATTGTGGGTGCAGATGGGGCAAACTCACGCGTTGCCAAAGCGATCGATGCGGGAGACTATAACTACGCGATCGCTTTCCAAGAGCGCATTCGTCTTCCTGACGACAAGATGGAATACTACCAGGATCTAGCTGAGATGTACGTCGGTGACGATGTCTCGACAGATTTTTATGCCTGGGTATTTCCTAAGTATGATCATGTTGCGGTCGGTACGGGCACGATGAAAGTTCACAAAGCCGACATCAAAAAGCTGCAAGCAGGCATTCGTGCCAGAGCGGCGAAGCGGCTAGAGGGCGGCAAAATCATCAAGGTTGAAGCCCACCCCATTCCTGAGCATCCCAGACCCCGCCGAGTCGTCGGGCGCGTGGCGCTGGTGGGCGATGCGGCAGGTTATGTCACCAAGTCTTCGGGCGAGGGTATTTACTTTGCAGCCAAGTCAGGGCGGATGTGCGCTGAGGCGATCGTAGAGTTCTCCAACAAAGGGCAAACCATTCCGACCGAAGCCGATCTGAAGGTGTATCTGAAACGGTGGGACAAGAAGTACGGCATTACCTACCGGGTGCTGGATATTCTGCAAACGGTCTTCTATCGCTCAGATGCTACCCGTGAAGCCTTCGTGGAGATGTGTGCCGATATTGATGTACAGAAGCTGACTTTTGACAGCTACCTGTACAAAACAGTGGTTCCGGCTAATCCCTTTGTGCAAATGAAGATCACGGCTAAGACCATTGGCAGCTTGCTTCGGGGCAATGCGCTAGCGCCGTAAGTCTTCATACATCACACCAACTTCCTATCGGGTGCATTGCGGAAATTCCACAATGCACCCGTTTTTATGGGAGGTAAGTCTGTTGTACTTATTTACAAAACGCTGATGGAACTCAATGAAGTTGTCCCTTGGGGCAGAACATTTGCAGAGTATAAGTTGATGTTTGATCTATCTGAAATAGATCTAAAAGCGCGAATTCTCGGCTGCGGTGATGGGCCAGCAAGTTTCAATGCCGAAATGACAGAGCTAGGTCATTCAGTTATTTCTGTCGATCCTCTCTATCAATTTTCTGCTGCGCAAATCAAGCAGCGTATTCAAGCAACTTATGACCTTGTCATCTCCCAGACTAAGCAAAATGCAGACCGCTATGTTTGGCAGACCTTCCCCGATGCGGATGCTCTCGGCCAAGCCCGTCTATCCACAATGGAAAGGTTTTTGCTGGATTATGAAGCTGGGAGAGCAGCAGGACGCTATCGATTTCAAGCTTTGCCAAATTTGGAGGGGGTAGAGGGTCAATTTGACTTGTGCGTTTGTTCCCATCTCCTCTTTCTGTATTCAAAGCAGCTCTCCCTGGACTTTCACCTAGCTTCTATTCGTGAACTTCTACGCGTTGCTCCAAATGTTCGCATCTTCCCTCTCATTCAACTGGATGGTACGCCATCTGCCTATCTCGATCAGGTGATTGAGGAATTCATCGGCAAAGGGTTTCATGTGCAGATACAAACTGTTGCCTATGAGTTTCAAAAAGGCGGCAATCAAATGTTGAAAATTACCTCAATGTGAACCCAAGCTCTAGCTCTCTACGGCAAGATATTGCCCTCGATCGACCCTGCCGACAATTTGAAAAGCGCGATCGAAAATTGCCAGATTAGCCACATATCCCGACGCAATTTTTCCCAATTCATCCTCCAATCCCAGCAGTTTCGCAGGATAGGTTGAAGCCATGCGAAGCGCTTCTGCCAGCGGTAAGTCTAGATAATTGACGCAATTGGCGATCGCCTCAATCATGGTCAAGGCAGAACCACCCAACGTGCCATCAGCAGATACGCACTTGCCGTCCCGATAAAACACTTCCTGCCCACCGATCACAAAAGATGCCATTTGCGTGCCCACGGGCGGTGTGGCATCTGTCACTAAAATCAGCTTGTCCTGCTTCAGTTTTTTTGCCAGTCGGATAGAGTCGTAATGCACATGTTGCCCATCGGCAATAATTCCTGCATAGACCTCTTGCCGATTCAAAACCGCTCCGACGACGCCCGGTTTTCTGCCCTGCCAGGGCGACATAGCGTTAAACAAATGGGTTGCCATCCGCACTCCGGCATCAAAACCCGCGATCGCCTCCTCATAGCTGGCATCTGTATGACCCGCAGAAACCAAAATGCCTTGCTCTACCAACAGCTTGATCTCTTCTGGAGTCGCGAGTTCAGGCGCGATCGTCACTAGCCGCACCACCTCTCGACCCGCTGCCGCAATTTTTTCTAGCAAAGCGCGATCAGGCGGGCGAATGTAGTCAGCATTGTGGATGCCTTTGCGCTTGAGGTTGAGATAAGGGCCTTCGAGATGCAAACCCAAAATGCTATGGGGATGCTGCTGCCGATAGGTTTTGACCACCTCAATTGCCGCCAGCATATCTTGATCAGAGGTGGTAATCAGCGTCGGCAAATAGCTGGTCGTGCCGCTGTTCAGATTTGTCTGATGCATAATGTCTAGCGTGGCAGAGGCGATCGCATCGTTAAACATCACTCCACCGCAGCCGTTGAGTTGCATATCAATAAATCCGGGGGCAACGCTGCTGCCTTGGAGATTGATCGCGGGGATCTGGGGGTTGAGATCTTGTCGGGCAACCACCTCTGCAATCCGATCGCCATCAATGATCAGGGCACAGTCGCTCAGCTGGCGATCGCCTGTGTACAGCACGCAATTTGTTAGCGCATATTTTGCCAGTACGGATTTTGTGAAAGCAGATTCTGTGAAGGCAGACATTGGGAAACCCCATATTTTTTGGACAAGTCTATTGCTATGATTCAGCCATCGGCAACCCCAATCTAAGCTCGACCGATCGCCATGACTCTATCTTCTCCGTTAGTCGTCGCTCAATTGACCGATACTCACCTGTTTGCAGATGCCGATCAAACCCTGAAAGGATATTCTACGGTTCGTTCTTTTCAGGCCGTAGTAGATTCGTTAGAACAGCTTCAACCTCAGCCTGATCTGCTTCTGCTAACGGGTGATCTCTCTCAAGATGAGACGATCGCTTCCTACCATCAGCTTCGCAGCCGCATCATGCCGCTGGGCATTCCTGCTTACTGGATTCCGGGCAATCACGACCAGTCACCCGCAGATATGGCACAGATGCTCTCTGACGCACCCCTATCGCCTCAGAAGTCTTTTCAGGCGGGCGGCTGGCAGTTTATCTTGCTCAACTCAATGCTGCATCAGCAGGTGCATGGAGCGCTGTCAGATGAGGCGTTGCAGCAGCTAGATCAGCAGTTACAGGCCACCCATCTACCTACGTTAGTGGCGCTGCACCATCCGCCGCTGGCAATCGCCTCTGCCTGGATGGATGCGATCGGGCTACAGAATCGAGAGGCGCTCTTTGCCGTGATCGATCGCCATCCTCAAGTCAAGCTGGTGGTTTTTGGCCATATTCACCAAGAGTTTGATCGCGTGCGGCAGGGCGTGCGCTATTTGGGTGCGCCCTCTACCTGTATGCAGTTTTCGCCCAATGTAGAGGAGTTCACCCTCGACACTGAGCGGTCACCCGGATTTCGGTTGCTGAGCCTCTACCCAGATGGCCAGTTTGAGACCAGGGTGCAGCGAATCGCAGCACAGAAATTTTAGGCGGCAGCTAAAGCAAATTATGAAAAACAGCACCTCCCTCAAGCCTCTCACAAACCCCAAGCTTCAAGCCTTCTGGAATACCCTGGGCACCTATCTACTGCTGGGAGCGATCGCTTTTGCCATGCTTTTGCCTTTGCTCTGGCTGGTCAGCACTGCATTCAAATCTCCCACAGAAGATATCTTTCAATTTCCGCCACAGTTGATTCCGCAGCAGCCAACGTTAGAAAACTTCGTCAAGGTGTGGCAGACCAATCCCTTTGGGCAATATTTACTGAATAGCGTGGTGGTGGCAGGGCTAACGGTTGGATTAAATTTGCTGTTTTGCTCTCTGGCGGCCTATCCCTTAGCGCGATTGGAGTTTCGCGGGCGTGAGGTCATTTTTTCCCTGATCGTTTCAACGATTCTGATCCCCTTTCAAATTGTCATGATTCCGCTCTATATCCTCACCGTGCAGTTGGGATTGAGAAACAGCTATCTGGGCCTGATTTTTCCGGCGATCGCCTCGGCTTTTGGCATTTTTCTCCTGCGTCAGGCGTTTCAAAGCGTGCCCAAAGATTTAGAAGAGGCAGCTCGTATGGATGGCTGCTCAGAGCTAGGCATCTGGTGGTTTGTGATGCTGCCTTCTATCCGTCCGGCGCTGGTGACTTTAGCCATCTTTGTGTTCATTGGCTCTTGGAGCGATTTCCTCTGGCCTCTGATTATTCTAGATAAGCCAGAATATTACACGCTGCCTTTGGGCGTGGCAAAGCTGGCGGGCGCATTTTCTTTAGACTGGAGGCTGATTGCGGCGGGTTCTGTAATTTCGATCGCTCCTATTCTGTTGTTCTTCCTAGTCATGCAGCGCTATATTGTGCCCACTGAAGCGGGGAGTGGGGTCAAGGGTTAGCGATCGCTACTGAAATCTAATCAGAATTCTGCCCCAGCCTCAATGGGTGGAACGATAGAATAAAAAAATGAAGATATTACTGATTGGGTTTCTAAAAGGATATCAACTGCTGATTTCGCCACTGCTTTTGCACACCTGTCGATACTACCCTAGCTGCTCTCAGTATGGGCTAGAGGCGATCGAGCGGTTTGGGGCATGGCGTGGCGGTGGCATGGCGCTGCGGCGACTTCTACGCTGCCATCCTTTTCACCCAGGCGGCTACGATCCGGTGCCGCCACTGCAAGACTGTAGCTGCGCATCGGCTCAACAGTCCAACGCGCCTGAGCCATAGCAGCTTTAGCTAGCCAGAAACTATATTAATCGTCATCTGTATCTTCTTCATCGGCCAATACAGCATCATTGGCAAGCACAGACTCAGACGTCACCTTTTGAGTCGTCTGTTCTACGGTCTTATCATTTCGCTTAGGACGAGAGGCAGCCGTATCATCTTCAGGATCACCCGTCATATTGGGGCTAATCAGCGTAATGTCATACTCATCAGGTGGAATGGTGGTAATGGCATCCCGTTTCAACAGGTAGTAGATTGCCTGCACTTGCGGGCCAAAAATCACCTGATCCTGATCGCGCAAATCATGCGCTTGCAGCTTGCGACCATTAATCAATAAACCATTGGCGCTAGGCTTGCCTTTCAAATTGCCGTCTACAATTCGGTAATAGTAGGTGCCGTCCTCATTGGGGAGTTGCACAAGCGTGGCATGTCGTCGCGAGACAAACTGAGAAATCAATCGAATGTCACATTTTGGATCTCTGCCGATGGAGTAAACCGGACTATCAAGGGTGTACTCTCGCCGTCCCTTATCGTCTTCAATGATCAGCAGGTGGCTTTGGTGAGGTGCGGAAGTCATCAGATAAGCTTTAAAAATGCGACTACAAACAGCCAGAGCTTGGATTAAAAGTTTGGGCTAAGCCACGATCTATCAACCTTAGACAAAAGTTCAATCAAGTGCTTCGACCTATCCTAGCGCTCAATATCCCTCTTTCTACAAGAACTGACAAGTTGTAAAACGTTGCAGAGTCAAGAAAGAGCATAAAGCGAAGAGCTAGAGAGACATCTGATACAGGTATCTATAGGCTGCATGTAAGCTTGCATGTATTGAATTTCAGACAGGTTTTCAATCCACATGCAATTTCAATCCACATGCAATATTGTGCTTTAAAATCTGTCGCTTACTTTATTGAAAAGGTGTGCACTGTTGCCGATGTCAAAAAGTAAACAGTCAGCCTGCGAGTTTGACATATTTGCTCGATAGAGTTTTATTCAATACAGTCTTGCATTTTGGCGATCGCATTTTTGCCTGAGGATTTCCTTAGTTTAAACGGTCTTGCCAGCAAGTTAATCAGATCAAAGCCCAAATTTACCGTTCATCTCGCGAAAGGCGTATGTAGCGTTCCTTTCGCAGTACAAGCCGATTAGGATTGCCAACTGAATAAACCCAAGATTTTTCAAAAAACCTTTTAGGCTAATTTATTCACATCCTTATTTATTCACGATCCTCAAAGGCAGAAGGCTTGGTTTCACACCCAGTCTACTTTCATCCCTGCGTTTGCTTCCATAGCAGATGACTTAGAATATAATGCAATTCTGAAGTCCAGGGTGCAGGAGTTGAACCCGCCTAACGCGAATTATGAGTTCGCTGCCTAAACCGCTCGGCCAACCCTGGATATGATTCCGACGAATAGGCTTTTATTGTATCCTGACGCAGCAAAGATGTGCAGCTATGAGACTCAATTCGACCGTGGTTTTGACCTTAATTTTATTGTTTCTTATGGTTAGTGCAGGCGTCTCTAGTGCCACCTGGGGTTACAACCTGGGGCGCGAGGCTCTTAAGGGAATCACTCAGCCCGACGCCCGCCCTGTGAATAACCTCACCGATGCTCAGGGAAAACCCGTCCGTCGAGACAGTGTTACTTTTCTCAAAGAAGAAAATATTCTTAAAGACGTGAAAGCCCGCATGGATGGGGGTGAAAAGCCTGCTCCCTAGTTTCGGCTGCTAGTTCTGTTAGGTGAACTTGCAGAATAATGGATGACAGTCCATGCCGTTTTTGACTCACTTTCTTACTGCGGATGATTCCCTTTGCTTTCGGTGCTCTGACAACCAACATGCTGCCTTTACTGAATGGATCAGATGTTTTTCTGCGGCTGCTGGCTGTTTTCTTGCTGATTGCAATCAACGCTTTTTTTGTGACGGCTGAGTTTTCAATTGTTTCGGTACGGCGATCGCGCATTAACCAACTGGTTTCTGCTGGAGATGCCCAAGCTAAAACGGTTCAAGGTCTACAAAGAGGACTCGATCGCCTGCTTTCTACGACTCAGTTGGGCATTACTCTCTCTAGTCTGGCGCTCGGCTGGATTGGCGAAAGCACAATGGCAATTTTACTGGCGGTGCTATTTAGTAAGCTGCCGCTACCCACGACGACCCGCGACTTCTTGTCTCACTCCTTTGCGATTCCTGCCGCTTTTATCTTGATTGCCTATCTGCAAATCGTGCTGGGAGAGCTGTGCCCTAAAGCAATGGCGCTGATGTTTCCCGAACAGTTAGCTCGGTTTTTGGGCGCACCCAGTCTGGCGATCGCCCGTCTGTTTAATCCCTTTATCTGGATACTCAATCAATCGACGCGCTGGCTATTGCAGTTATTTGGAGTGCCCTATGCCGGACAGGGCTGGTATAACCGAGTCACACCTGAGGAATTGCAGCTCATCATTGCCACTTCTACAGAATCGCCCGGTCTAGAGGAAGAAAGGCGAGAGCTGCTAACCAATGTATTTGAGTTTGCGGAAGTATCAGCTGGGGAAGTCATGGTGCCCCGTACCAGTCTGCTGGCAGTTCCTAGCGATGCTACTTTAGAGAGTCTACTCACTGAGGTGGCAAATTCAGGGCATTCGCGTTATCCAGTCATGGGGGAATCGCTGGATGATATTTTGGGTATTATTCACTTCAAAGAGCTGGCAGAACCCTTGGTACGCCAAGGGCTAAAGCCGGAAGATTCGATTCAACCCTGGATTCGGCCAGCGCAGTTTGTATCAGAAAATATGCCCTTGAATGAGCTGCTGCCGTTGATGCGGCGATCGGGTCAGACGATGGTTATTGTCGTCGATGAGTTTGGGGGGACAGCTGGGTTGGTGACGCTGCAAGATTTGGCCGCTGAAATTATTGGTGAAACCAGTGAGTTAGAAAGCCAAGAAGAGCCAGCGCTCCAAATCATTGACGATCGGACGTTTTTGGTACAGGCTCAAACTGATTTAGAAGAGGTGAATGAGCTACTCAACCTTGATTTGCCTTTGGCTGAAGATTACCAGACCTTAGGAGGGCTGATAATTTTTCTGATGCAGAAGATTCCTACCCAAGGCGAGACTCTGCACTATCGCGAGTACGAAATGACGGTAGAGTCTGCAGAAGGCCCTCGGTTAGAAAGAATTTTGATTCAGCGGGTAGAAGAGACGATCGCAGATGACGACTTTTTGAGCCGCGATGATTTTACCAATGGCGCGGAGAACTCAGATTCAGATTCAAATCGTCCCAGCCCAGATCCCATTCCCGATCCGTGGGACTTGTCAGATATTGATGAAGATTTGCTTCCCGAAGAGGCAAGAGAAACAGCTGAGAAATTGGGTAGAGAGCGCTCATGAATTACTGGTTAATGAAATCTGAACCCGATGTCTATGGCATTGCCGATTTGGCGCGAGATCAACAAACCCTTTGGGATGGGGTGCGTAACTATCAGGCGCGTAATTTTCTCCGCGAGATGCAGCCTGGCGATCAGGTCTTCTTTTATCACTCCAATACTGAACCGCCTGGAATTGCCGGGTTGATGCAGGTGGCGGAGTCAGGGGTCATTGATCCAACGCAGTTCGACCCTGACAGCAAATATTTTGACCCCAAATCGCAGCTCGAACAGCCTCGCTGGCAGACCGTGACGGTTCAATTTGTTCAGGTATTTCCCACCTTGATCTCATTAGAGCAACTGCGGCAAATGTTTACGCCTGAGCAGCTTTGGGTCGTGCGGCAAGGCAATCGTCTATCGGTTCTGCCTGTAGAACGCGCGATCGCTGAAAAAATTATAGAAATGGCTAACAGCTCCCCTTAGGCCGTTTCTCGCTAAAGCAGTGGGCTACAGCTTTGCAGGGGCGATCGGCTAACTGTTGGGCAAGTAATGGGTAAGTGTTAAGCAAGTTCTTGGGTAAGTGTTGAGCCAATAATCGCCCTATGGCAGCCATGCAGCAGCTTAGAAAAGCATAGGCATTCCCATAAAAAAGGGTGAGTTGCTTGCCTACAAGGACGCAACTCACCTTAATATCAGACTTGAAATAATCAAACTTAGAATGATCAGACTCGGCATTGCTTCATCTAGCTATGAGTTTTATGGGAGAAACCCAAAGTAAATTTCCCTCATAAAACTCATAGCTCTAATCCGCAACGCTATCCAATCTATGGCTTAGAAGGAATCCGAGGTTGGGCTTTTTTCACAATAGGCTTGGGCTTAGGACTGCCGCTATTGCCGCCGCCGTTGCCACCGTTGCCGCCATAGCTCCGCCGTCTGGGTTCATCCATCACCATTTGATCATCATTGGCTGCCTGGTCAACCCGCATCCAGCTTGGACGAATCTGGTCATAGGCCATTTGCAAAGCCGCCGCTGCGATCGTATGGGGATCAAATTCTTCGCTGAGCTGAGAAATGATCGGCAAGAAGGAAGCCATGCGTTCACCTGTCAAGGCTTCGCGCAGCTGCTCTTGCAGTTTGTGCAGATGGCGCGCCTCGATCTGAGCACGGGTTGGGATCGTACCGATCTCCAAACGCTGACGAATGTGGTGTTCGATATCGCGTAACTTGCGCTTGTCTAATGCATGCAGCAGCGAAATAGCAACACCTTCTTTGCCAGCGCGACCTGTCCGACCGATCCGGTGGACGTAGTTCTCAACGCTGTCAGGCATGTCGTAGTTGATCACATGGGTGAGATCTTCCACATGCAGACCGCGGGCAGCAATGTCAGTTGCCACAACCCAGCGTACCTGACGCTGCCGGAATCGGAGCAACAGCCGCTCCCGCTGGGATTGGCTCAAGTCGCCATGATACTCATCTACACTATGCCCTGCGGCTTGTAGCTGGCGGGTTAGCTCAGCCGCTGCCTTACGGGTGCGGACAAAGATCAGTGCCGACTCAGGATCTTCCATTTCTAGGATGGGCTGAAGCGCTCTACCTTTTGTCCAGCCACGGGGAACGATATAGACCACTTGGTTAATGCGGGTGGGAGCTGCTTTGGGCTGCTCAACAGTCACGGTGACAGGCGATCGCAGAAACTTAGCTGCCAAAGCCCGAATAGAAGGCTCCATCGTGGCAGAGAAGAAGGCGGTCTGCCGCTCAGCTGGAGCCTGCGCCAAGATTCTTTCGACATCTTGAATAAAGCCCATGTTGAGCATCTCGTCCGCTTCGTCTAGCACTAGCCAGCTAAGCTGATTGAGCTTTAGGTCGCCACGCTTGAGCAGGTCTAGGACACGACCGGGAGTGCCCACAACCACCTGAACGCCACGCTGTAGACGACGAATTTGCAAATCAATCGCCTGACCACCGTAAATCGGCAGAATTTGCAGACGGCGATCGTCGCTGAAGGTGCGCATGGATTGGTAAACCTGCACTGCCAACTCGCGGGTGGGGGTAAGAATGAGTGCCTGAACCGCATTGCTATTGAGGTCAATCCGCTCTAGCAATGGTAGCGAGAAGGCTGCGGTTTTTCCGGTACCCGTCTGGGCTTGACCGACAACATCGCGACCTGCCAGCAAATGAGGAATGGCTTGCGCCTGAATTGCGGTCGGCTCCGTAAAACCTGTTTTTTCCAGGTGACGAACGACAGCTTCAGACAGACCAAGACTATTAAACGAAAGCGTCATTGAAACTCCTTTAGGGTGTATGACTTTGGTGTAAGGCTTTGAGGCTTGTGGCTTTAGGCCGTATGGCTTCAGGCCGTATGAACAGAGACACGACTAATTGCGCCTCTCAATTGAGTTGAAGTATCGGCAACGTGACCATAAAGGTCATAGACATCGGCATCAGCGATCGCAACTGGGATCATGGATCCCAAGCGCGCGTCTCCCTGGACATAGACCAATCCATCGACCTCAGGCGCAAAGCGAGCCGATCGCCCCACCAGTTCCCCTGTCTCAGGATTTTCTTGTTCAACCAACACATCAACAACTTTGCCGATTTCTGCCCGATTCTTTCGCAGCGAGATCGGCTGCTGCACAGTCATCAAGGCATCCCGTCGCTCATCCATGACCTCTTGCGAAATCTGGTTGAGCATGTCATGGGCGGGTGTTCCTTCTTCGGGAGAGAAGGTAAACACCCCAACGTGATCGAATTCATGGCGCTGGACAAACTGCAGCAAATGCTGGAAATGCTCATCTGTCTCGCCAGGGAAGCCCACGATGAAGGTCGTTCGCAAGACCGCGTTGGGTAAGGCGGCTTTAATGCGATCGATAATTTTGTCATTGACCTGCCCTTGCCAAGGACGGTTCATAGCTTTTAGCACCTCAGGGTGAGAATGCTGAAGCGGCAGATCAAGATAAGGCAGTACGTTTGGCGTTTCTCGCATTGCCTCAATCACTTTGGGAGTCAACCCCGTTGGATAAGCGTAGTGCATCCGAATCCAGGGCACCTGCACCTTACCCAAAGCTTGTAGCAGTTCTGCCAATCTGGGCTCGCCATACAGATCCAGCCCATAATTGGTTGTGATCTGCGAGATCAGGATAATCTCCTGAACGCCCTCGGCAGCGAGCTGCTCGGCTTCTGCCACGATCGACTCAATCGATCGCGATCGCTGATTCCCCCGCAGGTGAGGAATGATGCAAAAAGCGCAACGATAGTCGCAGCCTTCAGCGACTCGCAGGTAAGCCACTCCTTCAGTGGTCGTGCGATAGCGAGGCACCGTTTCATCAGCAATATAGGTTGGATTAGCGGAAATCTCGCTGACTCGCTCTCCTTCCTCTGCCCGCTGAATCACATCCACAATTTTGTGATAGTCGCCTGTGCCGACAAGGGCGACAGCCTCTGGGATCGCATCCAGCAGTTCTTGCTGAAAATGCTGTGCCATGCAGCCTGTGATTACAATCTTTTTATTCTCTTCCGCTAGCTCAACTAGCGTGCGTACCGACTCTTCACGCGCCGATTGAATAAAGCTACAAGTATTGACAATAACATAGTCAGCCAACTCTTCGTTGGAATCGACCTGATAGCCAGCCTGTACGAGGAGGCCGAGCATATGCTCAGTATCGATTCGATTTTTTTCGCAGCCTAAATGAGAGATGGCAATGGAGGGTTTGTTGCCCATGCAATTAGTAATTTTTTGAGACTTCTAGTGTGACAAAGTGATCAATTTTCAAGATTGTGGCGATCGCTTCATCAACGGACTAGACTTTTGTCTCTAGAGCTATCCCAACCAAAGTCGAGAGGCATCGTTAACTGCAATCGCACGATTTCGGCGCGCTGACTGATCTCAAGCGCCAGTTTTGGAAATTCTTTGAAAACCGAACCATAAGTCAAGGCACTTAACCTAGACTTTTAACAATCAAGCTCGGCCTATCTCAGGCACCAACTACAACAATCTTAACACAACTATTTCGATAACCGATAGCCTCCGACACAGTTCAATTGCAATCTCTCAGGCTGGAGGCACGCTGTTAGAGTAAATTTAAGTAGTGGGAAGAAACCCTTCTTCCACGTAGATTTCTTGAATATGCTTGAAGCCCGATATCAGTTCGTTCGATATCTATCCTAGACCAGTGGACTTGAAACAAACCTTTAAAACTGAAAATCCTGTCATCGGCGTTGTGCATTTGCTGCCGCTTCCGACTTCTCCTCGTTGGGGTGGCAGCCTCAAGGCCGTGATCGATCGTGCTGAGCAAGAGGCCACCGCACTCGCCTCTGGAGGCGTAGATGCCATTATTGTTGAGAACTTCTTCGATGCACCCTTTGCCAAAAGCTGCGTCGATCCGGCTGTGGTGAGCGCTATGACCTTAGTGGTGCAGCGCTTAATGAATCTCGTAACGCTGCCGATTGGGCTAAATGTGCTGCGAAATGATGCGCGGAGCGCTATTGCGATCGCCACCTGCACCCAAGCTCGGTTTATCCGGGTGAATGTGCTGACAGGCATTATGGCCACCGATCAGGGGCTAATTGAGGGAGAAGCTCATACGCTGTTGCGCTATCGGCGAGAGTTGGGAAGTGATGTCAAAATTTTGGCAGATGTGCTGGTGAAACATGCGCGGCCGCTGGGTTCTCCTAATTTGACTACTGCCGTACAGGAAACGATCGATCGGGGCTTGGCAGACGGCGTCATCTTGTCGGGCTGGGCAACGGGCAGTCCCCCCAGCTTAGAGGATTTAGAGCTGGCTACTGCTGCCGCTAACGGCACTCCGGTGTTTATTGGCAGCGGTGCTAGCTGGGAAAATATTCCTCAGCTCATTCAAGCCGCAGATGGCGTGATTGTGTCTAGCGCTCTGAAGCGACGCGGCAAAATTGATCAGCCCATTGATCCGATCCGCGTCAGCCAATTTGTGGAAGCGATGCGGCGCAGTTTGGCAGTCAAGGGGACGGTAAAGGAGTCAGATCCGGCGATCGCTGCCTCAAAAGTTGCGGCTCCACAAGTCGCAGGGTCATGATGCCCGATCCTTCAGATTGATTTCAGATTAATCTCTAATCAGCTCGCGATAAGTTAATCCCTAGCCTGCAACTTTAGCGCATACATTTCTTAAGATTCTGTCCTACGTGCCTCTAAAAATCTCTAAACAGGGCACCTTATGTACGAGTTTGAGTCAAAATACATTAGAGGTTCAGCACAGTAAGCTGGATATGAATGTTGTGACTTGAATTTAATTTTCAGCTCTGTTCTTTACTCAAAGCCGCTTTCAACTGGAGCCTTATGACTACTAGCCGTCGTCGTCAAATTCCCTGGATGCACCGTCAATCGCGGTATTTGATTGCTGCGGTTGCTGTTTTTGGGGCTTTAAATACGGGATATATTACTGCAACCAAGCTGTTTGGCGGCGAAACTGTTTGCCCAACCAGCGGCTGCGAGCAAGTTTTGTCTGGTCCCTATGCCACTGTTTTTGGATTGCCTTTGGCGCTGTTTGGTTTACTCGCCTACGTGGGGATGGCGGCCTTTGCTCTGGCGCCGCTAGCGGTGAACCCCGATAAGGAGCGATCGCTGCGATCGAAGCTAGAAAATCAGACTTGGCTGCTGCTGTTTGCGGGGGCAACAGCCATGATGATCTTTAGTGGCTATTTGATGTACATCATGTTTTCTCAGTACGTAGCGCTTTATGGGGCTAAAGGGCTGTGCTATTACTGTCTTGCCTCTGCTCTGTTTGCGCTGACGCTGTTTGTATTGACGCTCTTTGGACGCGACTGGGAAGATGTGGGGCAGCTTTTCTTTACGGGCATATTGGTCAGCATGATCACGATCGTGGGGACGCTGGGCGTTTATGCCAACGTTAACGGTTCCACTGTGGCAAATGACAATGCTCCAGGTCGCACTGGCGCGGCTGTCACAACCTTGTCAGGTCAGTCAGAAATTCAGCTGGCTCGGCATTTGGCTAGCGTTGGTGCCAAAATGTACAGTGCTTATTGGTGTCCCCATTGCCATGATCAGAAGCAGCTTTTTGGGCAACAGGCCGTTGCGGCTCTACCAGTTGTAGAATGTGCCCCGGATGGCCGCAATTCTCAGACTGCGCTCTGTCAAGAAAAAAAAGTTGAAGGGTTTCCGACTTGGGAGATCAACGGCACCATGACTTCAGGCACTCAGACGCTGCAAAATTTAGCAGATCTATCTGGTTATCAAGGGCCGCGAGACTTTAAGAATTAGCCTTGGCAGATTGCGAGACTGAAGATTTTACGTCTAAGACTTTTACGTCTAAAACTTCTAAAACTAATGTCTGGCATTGCTTAACCTGTTTAAAGAAGAATTTTGGGAGGCGCACTCCATGCGCCTCCCAAAATTCTTCTTTATGTTTGGGTAAAAAATTAGCGTTTTGGGCTGGATTAAATTTGTGATCCTGTAGAGGCAATGCCGGAGCGATCGCCAGACTAGAGCAGAAAATGCGAGGATATCGAGAAGCACCGCTTCAGCTCGGTTTTAGATTCTAGGTTTTAGATTTTATGTCTATCGGTCTATCAATCACAGGCACGACGCAACTTCTGGGCGTTATAGGGCACCCTGTCGAGCATTCACTATCGCCCGTCATGCACAATGCCGCGATCGCAGAACTGGGAGTAAATTATGCCTATCTCCCTTTGCCTGTATCCCCTGAAAATTTGGCAAGCGCGATCGCAGGGTTTGAGGCGATCGGACTCCAGGGCTTCAACGTTACGATTCCGCACAAGCAAGCCATTATGCCGCTGTTATCAGAAGTGTCAGAGTTGGCAAAGGCGATCGGAGCGGTCAACACGGTTTATCGCACTGCAGAGGGGTGGGGTGGCACGAACACAGATGTTGTTGGCTTCCTGGCTCCCTTGCTAGAACACCCAACCCGCCTGCCGCAGCAGTGGAAAAATAGTACAGCCGTAATTTTGGGCAATGGGGGAGCTGCCCGAGCCGTTGTTGCCGGATGCCATCAGTTGGGCTGTGCCCATATTCAGGTGGTGGGGCGCAGCTTTGAGAAACTGCAAGCCTTTCAGCGAAGCTGGGAAAATGCTCCGCTCAGCGCCAATCTCTCTGTCTATACGTGGGAAAACCTGTCTTTCCTGCTCAGCCGAGCGGATTTGCTGGTCAACACGACGCCTATTGGCATGTATCCCCAGGGTGATGCATCCCCATTGACTGCAACAGAAATAGCGCAGTTGTCTTCTCAGGCGATCGCCTATGATCTGATCTACAGACCTCGCCCAACCTTGTTATTGCAGCAAGCTCAAGCTCAAGGATGCAGCACCTTAGATGGTCTAGAAATGTTGGTGCAACAAGGTGCTGCGGCTCTACAAATTTGGCTCCAGCAGCCTGTCCCTGTGGATAGTATGCGGCGATCGCTGCTGGAGAATCTGAAGGTCGCTTGAGCTATCAAACAACCTTAGGATCGTGGATGAAATAACACCGGAAACTCAAGCGTAAGGTTTAGCATTCGGGCAACCCTCTTTGCTACGACCAAGGGCACATCTGCTGAATGCTAAACCCCTACAGGTCTATCGGTTCTATTTTGTTCTCGTTCCTAAGTCGCATCCTGCTGCTTACGCGGCTTCATATTGCCCAAAGACTCTAGTGCCGCTTTTTCCAGCAGCTTTTTTAGCTCTAGCTCTGCCAGGGTTCCCTGCTCTGGGGCCTTAGGCGGCCGCTCTGACCAGCCACACTTGACACAAGTCCGCCATTCGTAAGCTTCCAGCAGCAGATTTAGCGGTTGCTGACACTGAGGGCACAGCTGTGCCACAGGTTTGGGTACCGAAGTCGGTGGCTGCTTGTCTTGACTCACTTGCAGCCAGAGCGCCGCAACGGACGAACCCGGTGATGCATCAGAGGCACTGGATGGAATATTTGATATCCCCGAAGAAGGTCTTACCGCAGGTTCTGTAGTGTTGGCCTTCTGAGAATGAGGCAGGCGTTCTCTCAGAAGGCGATCGACTTTCCCTCAAGCATCGCCACCTTGGGAATCAATCCCTCCAGTTCGGCTAGTCGGCGCTTAAGCAGCTCTAATTCTTCTCTTGCAGAATTTACTGGTTCTGCTGAGCCGTTACTGACAAAACTGCTTGCCAGAGCCTCCAAAATCACCTGAGCCTGAGTTTTTCCAGACTGTTTCATCCGGAGGGCAATTGCCCTAGCCATCGCCAAGGGTAGGTTTAGAGTAATCGGCAGCTCAGGCGATCGCATCGATTCGCGGTTGCCCGGAGCCGGAATGCGATTAGGTGAGGATTCAAAATTCTCAGTCATGAAACTTATGCCAATCCAAGACGCTTAGAGCTTTGTAACCACTAGAGTTCCCGCTTCTCAGTCAAAAATTGACTTCAAAACAGCGTGATCCTTGAGCCTTCCATATATTCCCCGAAAGGTAGGCTGTAGGCACCTTGCAAAACATGACTCTCTAAAAAACGGATATCTGATTTGAAACATAACTCAAAATCAGTCGATTGCCTATTTGGTGAGGGGGGAATGAGCTGGCTTATGCAAGGGGGAATGGTTGTAAGGCGCTACAAACTTTTACAAAGTTTGTCTGCGACCTCTTGCGGGAATTCCGCCTCTATCTTTCAGGGGTTCATGCTTCCCAAATCGCATTTATGGAAGAGATTTAACGGGTGGGGTTGCAGAGGCAAAGCGTAGACCGCAAAAATTAGCGTCTCGATCGCTCAAAATTGCCGATACAATTCTGTTTGAGTGAACTTCTGCCTGCGAAGTGGCTCATAGCCCCCCATTCTGGAGAACCCTATGCGACTGGGCAAAGTAGTCAAGTCCAATTCTCATTGCGATTACGTGGTGCAAATTGACGATCGCATGGAAGTGACCAATCCGCCTTTGCCAGAAGATTACGGGTTTGGCTGCTTTGTCAAGTTAGAGGACGAGGGCGATCGCCAGTCTTCTCGTCATTGGGCCGTAGGCGTAGTCTATAACTCGCAGCTGTTTAACCCGATGTTTCTCAGCAATGGGCCGCGCCTCACAAGCGATCCCGATCCGATGTTTGCCCCTGACTTAATCATGGAAACTCGGACGCTGTTGGGTGTGGTGCTGATTGGAACCATCATGCAGCAAGATCATCTGACCTATGGTATCCACGGCATTCCGCGTGTAGTCGTTCCTGTCAATACGCCTGTTTGTCTAATGTCTCAAAGTGAAATCCATCGGTTTCATCTCAATCAAGATGAGCGATCGCAATTTTGCTACTACAGCCACCTCCTTCGGTTTGGTGGCAGTTTTGCCGCACAGCTCACCCAGCAAATTCTCAAAGAACTCACCGATAGCCGTCTATTTATGGGAGCCGAACAGCGGGCACTCGAAATTTTGGGCAAGGAGCTTGCCTGGAAAAACACAATGGGGGCAATGCGATAGTTCAACACGATAGGTTAATACAGGCTGAGACTGCTTGTAGCAATGCTTTTGGAGCGATCGCCTGCTTTGAATTAAAAAAATAAGTTGACACTTGTCTCTATTTCTCTAGATAATTAAAGACTGTGTTAAGTTTGGCGGTCAAAGAAAATCTTGGCTAACGTCGTTGTAATTGGTGCCCAGTGGGGCGATGAAGGGAAAGGGAAAATCACCGACCTTCTGAGTCGGTCAGCCGATGTAGTTGTCCGATATCAAGGCGGAGTAAACGCTGGGCACACCGTCGTTGTCCAAGATCAGACCTTTAAGCTACATCTCATTCCGTCTGGAATCCTTTATCCAGACACAGAATGCATTATCGGCACAGGCACGGTAATTGATCCCAAAGTCTTGATTCAAGAGTTGGATCAGCTAGAGAGTTTGGGAATCTCGACCCAAAATCTTTTGATCTCTGAAACAGCCCATGTGACGATGCCCTACCATCGGCTGATTGATCAGGTGTCTGAAGAGCGGCGAGGGGATCACAAAATCGGCACAACCAAGCGAGGCATTGGGCCAACCTATGCCGACAAGTCCGAGCGGACGGGCATCCGCATGGTTGATCTGATGGAGCCGGAGCATATGAAAAAGCAGCTCCGCTGGACGATCAACTACAAGAACGTCTTTTTGGAAAAGCTTTATGGGCTGCCTGCGCTTGATCCCGAAGAGGTGATCTTGGAATATCAAGCCTATGCTGATCGCCTGCGTCCCCATGTGGTGGACAGCTCGCTAAAAATTTATGAGTCGTTTCGACAGCGCCGCAATATCCTATTTGAAGGGGCGCAAGGCACTCTACTCGATCTAGATCACGGCACTTATCCCTACGTCACCTCATCTAACCCAGTGGCAGGCGGGGCTTGCGTCGGTGCGGGCGTTGGGCCTACGATGATAGATCGGGTGATTGGAGTGGCAAAAGCCTACACAACCCGCGTGGGCGAAGGGCCATTTCCCACCGAGCAAGTGGGCGATGTCGGGCAGCTTTTGTGCGATCGCGGTGCCGAGTTTGGTACGACCACAGGACGCAAACGGCGGTGTGGCTGGTTTGATGCGGTGATTGGTCGCTATGCAGTCCGGATTAATGGGCTAGACTGTCTCGCTGTTACCAAGCTAGATGTCTTGGATGAGCTAGATGAGATTCAAGTTTGCGTTGCCTATGAGCTTGATGGGCAGCAGTGCCTTGATTTTCCCAGCAATGCTCGCCAGTTTGCCCGCTGCCGACCCGTCTACAAAACTGTACCGGGATGGAAGCAGTCCACGATTCACTGCCGATCGCTAGATGATCTGCCCTCTGAGGCGCTAGATTATCTTAAGTTTTTGGCAGAGTTGATGGAGGTGCCGATCGCGATTGTCTCGCTGGGAGCCAGCCGCGATCAGACTATCATTGTCGAAGATCCGATTCACGGCCCCAAGCGAGCCTTGTTGTATGACAAGGGCGCTCAACCTGTCGGTGGCGCTTAGGTTACTTCACAGTTCGCTGCTTCAGTCTTCAATTTTTATTCAGAACAAAACGAAACCCGTATGGAACTCACTGTTGAATGTAAAAAGCGCCCTGAGGGCAGCAAGCCTAATGCTCTTCGTCGTGGAGGGCAGATTCCGGCTGTGCTATACGGGCACAAGGGCGTTGAGTCTATTGCGCTAACGCTAGATGCCAAAGCCGCCGAAACGCTTGTTAGAAAGTCTTCGCTGAACAATACTCTGATCAAAGTAAATGTGCCTGAACTGCCCTGGAGTGGCAAAGCCCTACTCCGCGAGGTGCAGTCCCATCCTTGGAAGCGTAGTATCTACCATCTCAGCTTCTTCTCAGTTAGCGCTAGCGACAAGCTAGAAGTCACCGTGCCGATTCACTTTGTGGGAACGGCCGTGGGCACTAAGCAAGAAGGTGGCGCTATGGACACTGTGCTAAACGAACTAGAAGTTTCTTGCACAGGCGACAGCATTCCTGAAGTGATTGAGGTAGATGTCACCAATATGAATATTGGCGATGCTATCCATGTTCATGAGCTGCCCTTACCCGCAGGTGTGGTGGCTCTAGGAGAAGGCGATCGCGTTGTCGTTTCCATCTTGGGCAAGGCAGCTCAGACCACTGAAGAAGCGGCTGAAGTCGAAGAATAGATGATGTTTCAGCTCTGCTGCTTAGGCTGGGTAAGCCGGGGAAAGTGCTCAAAAGCTTCCTGGCTAAACCCTAAACGGCAGATTTAGAGCATGATTTAGAGACAGGGGCGCAGCCATGCTGTGTCCCTGTTTGGTATGCGGCTTTCATCTTCTATAGTCAAAAGTCAAAGCCTTCAATCAGTTCTCCTGCGTTGATGATCCCTTCACCTTTTACGGCAACCCTTCATGACTGACCGCGTTCTTCCTGCGTTGATCCAGCAGATGATGCAGCCGGAATTTTATCCTCATCCGGTGCAGTCTCCTATTCAGCTGATTCAAACCCATGTATCCTATGTTCTGTTGACCGGAACCTATGCTTATAAGCTTAAGAAACCCGTCAACTTTGGCTTCCTGGATTACTCAACCCTGGAAAAACGGCAGCATTTCTGCCAAGAGGAGCTACGGCTTAACCAACGCTGTGCTCCAGAGATTTATTTAGAAGTCCTGCCGATCGCCAAAATAGACGATCGCTTTCAGCTGGGTGCGCCGGGTGCAGCCTCAGGAGAGATCACGGAGGAGATCGCAGACTATACGCTGAAAATGCAGCAGTTTCCGCAAGAGGGGCTGCTAGCCAATTTGCACCGACAAGGAAAGTTGACGGAGCCTCTGCTGCAAGAATTGGCCAAAACGATCGCCCAGTTTCACGCTCAGATTTCTACCAATGACTATATTCGTAGCTTTGGGGAACCTGCTCGCGTCAGAGAAGCGATCGACGAGAACTTTGAGCAGACTCAGCAATACATTGGGCGGGCACAAACCCAAACCCAGTTTGATGAAACTCGCGCCTACAACGATCGCCTGTTTGCCGAGCATTCAGCCCTATTTATGGAACGGATGCAGCATGACCGGATTCGCGAATGTCATGGCGACCTGCATTTAGACAATATCTGCCTGTGGAACGATCGCCTCTGGCTATTCGACTGTATCGAATTCAATGAGCCGTTCCGGTTTGTCGATGTCATGTATGACATTGCCTACATCATCCGAGATTTAGAAGCGAGCGATCGCCCTGATCTCAGCACCCTATTTTTGAATGCCTATATTGAGCAAACTGGAGATTGGGAAGGGCTACAGGTTTTGCCTTTCTATGTGAATCGGCAAGCCTATGTCCGAGCCAAAATTGTTTCCTTCTTGCTAGATGATCCAGCCATTGCAGATGCTGACAAAGAGGAAGCCAGGAAGACTGCCGCTCGGTTTTACAAGCTGGCTTGGCAATATTCTCAGCCGCGTCAGGGGCAGCTAACGCTGATGTGTGGACTGTCTGGATCGGGAAAGAGCACGACCGCACGTCAGTTAGCTTGCCGCACCAGCGCCATTCACATTCGATCGGATGCGGTGCGAAAACATTTGGGCGGTATTCCGCTGCATCAACGAGGCAGTGCGGATCTGTACTCGACTGAAATGACCCAGAAAACCTACAAGCGATTGCTAGAGCTAGGTCTGCTGCTCGCACAGCAAGGTTATGCGGTAATTTTAGATGCGAAATACGATCGCTATGCTTTGCGAGAGCCTGTCTTGGCTGCGGCACAAGCCCATAACCTGCCGCTGCAAATCATTCACTGTGATGCCCCGTCAGACCTGCTGCGATCGCGGCTGCAACAGCGTACCGGAGATATCGCTGATGCAACGGCTGACCTACTACCCAAACAATTTTTAGAACCTTTTAGTCCAGCTGAGCTACCCTATGTCAAGACCTTAGATACAACCCGTCCTATTCAGGAACTTATGCAAGACCTGGGATTCTAGCGGGTTGCTCTAGCCTCAGGGTTTGTTTAATCGCACATTGGAGCGGTGCATGTATAAATTTGCGTCAGATGAAGGATTTCGCTCTGGCCTGGCAACCTGGCTCATTTTTATCCTGCTGTTTGTGCTGGCAGGTTTCCGAGCTGAGCTATGTGTTCTCTTGGGAGCTATGGCAGGCTTAGCGGTTTGGAATATTGTCGGCTATCTGAAAGCCGAAGAGGTGAAGGCTGATCCTGAGCCAGAAGTTGCAGAACCTCAGCCCAGCGTGTTTCGAAATGTGGGAACAAAGCTGTTTGATCGCATCCGCAGACCCAGCCCAACGGGAGAGAGTGAAGCTGAAGGTGGTCAGACGGGTCAAGCTTCGGGCAGAATTGGCGCAAGGCGACCCTCTAAGCGATACATTGGCCGTCGTCCTCCCAAACGCATTGGCAAGTAGCGACTGGCTAAAGATGGCTGATGGAACATATAGCTATAGCCACAAGGGGCTGAGGTATTGTTGTGGGTGCGGTGGAGTGCATCCACAACAACGCCTTAAGAGCAATGGTTACTAATCTCCAACGATGTTTTGGCTAGTTGCTCCTCTAGCTCAGGCTTCGCCCGACAGATATTGCCGATAGCCGATCGCCTCTAATTTTTCCTGTTTTTTCCCCACCATTTCTTTCAAGCTTTGCCGATAGCGCTGAACTTTTTCCAGCAGCTCTGGCTGATGGCTAGCCAAGATTTGCACAGCTAGCAGGCCAGCATTTTGGGCATTGCCGATCGCCACGGTTGCCACCGGGATGCCGCTCGGCATCTGCACGATTGAGTACAGAGAATCCAAACCCTGCAAATGCTTTGAAGCCACAGGGACGCCAATGACGGGCAAAGGCGTTAAAGCCGCAACCATTCCGGGCAAATGCGCCGCCCCCCCTGCCCCCGCAATAATCACCTTGAGGCCGCGCAGATGGGCTGTTTGGGCATATTCCACCATGCGTTCTGGGGTGCGATGCGCCGAAACGATCGCCACCTCGCAAGGCACGCTAAACTCCTCACAGATTGCGATCGCAGCCTGCATAGTCGGCAAGTCTGAGTCGCTGCCCATGATAATTCCAACAGTGGGCTGAGTCATAAGCCTGTGATTGATAAAGCCTGTGATTGACTAAAGAATTGATTGCAAGCCTAGCGGTTTCGAGGCTCTTGCAACGTTATTGCTCAGCCGCCGATCGCCCCTGCTTACCCAACCGCACCAAGACAAAGTAGCCCAGGTAGAGCACATAAATGACTAGCCCAGTGATGCCCAAAAAGCCTAGAAACTCTGGCTTGGAAGCAGCATGGAAAAAGTTTTTGTAGCCAAAAGGCGGATCGAGCCAGACCTGACAGAAAGAGGTGGCAAAGGTTTCTTGAGATACGGCGCACTGAAGGAAAGGAATGCTGGCCAGCACGCCCAACCCGCAGTAAAGGCTAACTGCCCATCGCCAACTGGTAAAGATCCATTTGAGCGGCGAAGAGGATCGATCGGCAATTTCCTCATTCAGATCAACCCAAAACCAAAGGCTAACGGGAATCAGAATTCGCGCCAAGATTCCAGACACAAAGCTAACAGGCAAGCTGCCAATCATGAGGTAGACGGTAATCGCCAAAAGGCTAGATACACGCCAGTAGATGATCAGCAAGCGCTGCATGGCATCGGCTTTTTGCACAAACGCCCAAATGAGCAGCACAAAAGGCAAGAGGACAGTGAAAAGAACGGCCAGTCGGTAATCCATCCAGACTAGCGCTTGCAAAAGTTCTTGGGTCATTTCGAGGAGTGAGGTTGCGGTGAGATAGCTTCTGCCGGACAGCGTATTGAGTCCTGAACCCGATTACACGAATTCCATCGCCTATTACCCTATCACTTCCCCTGGGCTATTTTCCTTTCGTTTTCCCATAAGCTGTCTCCCTTTGATCATAGCCCTTGCGTGCGGGTGTACCAGCGCAGTAAAATCCGAGCCAGCCGATTGTGATTATGGCGAACGAGTCGAGTAGAGGCATCCTCATCCATAACATTGGCGACAACCGCACGCCGCCCCAACAGCATGACCGCTTCGCGATCGAAATAGACCGGGTGAGATCCCTCTTGGGCATAGTGAATTAGCGATTGGGCTGAGGGGGAGGTTTTTTGAACCAAGACGGCATTAAACAGCGGGTAGCCGCAGACTTCATCAATAGTCCGAATATGGTCAGATACCGTGTAGCCGTCAGTTTCACCCGGTTGGGTCATGATGTTGCAAACGTAGATGCGGGGCACTTGAGCGCGGGCGATCGCATCGGTGATTTCAGGAACCAGCAGGTTAGGAATGACGCTGGTGTAAAGCGAGCCAGGGCCAATAATGATGTAGTCGGCTTCTTCGATCGCCTGTACAGCTTTAGGCAACGCCGGAGGGTGAGCAGGCGTACAGCCGATTTTGATAATTTTCCCTCTGGCTTCGGTGATGTTGGATTCTCCTTCAATACGCCGTCCGTCGGCTAACTCTGCCCAGAGGCGCATATCGGTTAGGGTTGAGGGCAGCACCTGTCCGCGAATGGCCAGCACTTTAGAACTGGCTGCGATCGCCCGTTCCAGATCGCCCGTAATCTCGCTCATGGCCGTCAAAAACAGATTGCCAAAGCTGTGCCCTACTAAGCCATCTCCTGCCTGAAAACGATACTGAAACAGCTCTGTCAGCAGCTTTTCCTCATCAGCCAGCGCTGCCAAACAGTTGCGAATATCTCCTGGCGGCAAGACGCCAATTTCTCGACGCAATCGCCCTGAAGATCCGCCATCATCGGCCACTGTAACGATGGCACTAATATTGGCGCTTAGACCCTTTAGCCCGCGCAGCAGCGTGGATAGCCCTGTGCCGCCACCGATCACCACAACTTTAGGGCCTCGATGCAGCCGTCGATGGGTCATGAGGCGATCGATCAGCTCACCATCGCCTTCGGGCATAAGGACTTCGGTAATTGCGCCCAAACTGCGCTTTTGCCCCCAAAGAATCAGCAAAAAACCAACGATCAGCACGAGTGGTCCGCTAATGTAGTTGGGCACGCGATCGGTAATGGTGCGCAGCAACTCTCGGATGAATTCGCTGAAATAATAAACGGGCGTTAGGTTGAGCCAAATAGCAAATCCTAGCCCTGTAAACACCATGCCTGTCGCGCTAATAAAGAGCCAGCGCTTGATCAATAAACCGGGTGCCAACCACTTAAACCACTGGTTGACCCGATGACGACTGGGCGTGCGATCGCGCGACTCCTGAGCCAGAAGTTGCAAAGCGTGTTTGAGTAAACCCATGGATATAACTGATTCGGGATAGCAAACTTGATCTGCCTACTTGATACCACAGGCACAATCATCTAGGCTCGATCTCTTAAAGCTTTAAGCCTTAAGCTGAGGCGGTGATAGGCGCTCTTATTTTTATTTCACAGAGAGAGTAACTGACGGTATGACCTCATGACGGCTTATCCGCAGGAAAAGTGATCTGTATCACAGGAAATCTAGATACCAATCACAAAATCTTTCCCGGTTTCGCGCGTAGATTTGTGAAGATTGTGTGTAGATGCCCTAACTGTCGCCTGATCCATCTCGCCTTACCCATCATAGTCAAGCTTCAACCTGACATCAGAAGATTTCGACGGCTCATTGCCCAGCGCCTTGAAATTTTCTTTGCTTGAACGCCCCAGTTTTTTCTCATTTTGCAACTCCCCACTTTGCCAATAGCGTGAGCGATCGCCTACCGTCAGTCCTCAGGTACTACACCTCTGCGTAGGCGACTGAAATTAAGCGGTTCTGCTCTACGCTTCTGAACCCGCCCTAGGCTCAATATTCGCAGGAAAAATTTCATGACCTCTTCAGCCTTGCTTTCGACTGACAGCACTGTCGTCTTTATTGACCGAGCTGTCGCTGACTATGACGCTCTAGCTACTGGGCTACAACCCAATACCCAAGCCTTTTTGTTAGATGCGACGCAAGATGGCATCACTCAGATCACTCAAGTCTTGCAGGGAGCCTCAAATCTCAGCAGTCTCCAGATCATTGCTCACGGAGAAGCTGGAACCCTACATTTGGGCAATGCCCAACTCAACGCCCAGAATTGCGATCGCTACGCAGCTCAAATCCGGCAATGGCGATCGGCACTCTCTACCCACGCTAATATCCTGCTCTATGCCTGTGCCGCCGCAGCGGATGTTGATCCTGAAAATGCGACTCGCTTCGCCCATGCCCCAAAGATTAAAACCTCTTCTGCGCCGCTGATCGATCGCCTCAGCCAACTCACCGGAGCAGTTGTTGCCGCCTCTCGCTACGCGATTGGCAACGGCAACTGGAACTTAGAGGTTGCAACAGGCAAAGTTACGGCGCAACCTGCGTTAACGGCAGCCACCCAAGCCACCTATGCGGGGCAGTTAGCCATCGTCACGGTCAGCAGCACAGCTGATAAAGGGGCAGGCTCGTTGAGAGCTGCGATCGGCTCGGCCAAAGCAGGCGATACGATTAAGTTTGCGGCCAGTCTGGCAAACAAAACCATCAAGCTGACCAGCGGACAGATCGAGCTAGCCAATGGCAAGAGCCTGACGATTGATGGCACGGGCGCAGCCAATCTTACTATCAGCGGCAATAGCGCCTCCCGCATTTTCTACGTCAACTCCAATCAAGATCGCCCGATTACCCTCAACCTCAAAAACATTACCTTGGTGGATGCCTACGTTGCCGATCAGGGCGGAGCAATTAAAGGCGAACATAAGGCCGTCATCAACATTGAGGGCGTCAAGTTCAAGAACAATACAGCCGATAAGGGCGGCGGCGCAATTTACTGCGCTTGGGAAAACAGCCTGACCGTTACCGGATCACAGTTCAACGGCAACAAAGCGATCGCAGGCAACGATGAACGAGGTGCGGGCGCGATCGCTTTTGTCAGCCCAGGCGCTATCACGCTACGCAACTCGCAATTTACCAATAATCGGGGCATTAACGGTGCAGCGGTCAATAGTCTCAATGGCAAACTGACTGTAGACAACTGCAAATTTATCAACAACGACACCAACGCCGCCACCTACGGCACAGGTGCAAATCCTTTTCTGCGGGGCTATGGAGGTGCAATTTATACCGATCGCGCTAACAATGCGATCGTGATTACAAAAAGCACATTTCAAGGCAACAGCGCTAAAGCCTCTGGGGGGGCAGTGCATTTGTTTGCTGATCCAGAAGATGTGATTAGCATCGAAGGCAGCCTGTTTACAAACAACAAAGCTACCGGACTCCCCGGTGGCCAGGACAAGGGCAAAGGCGGCGCGATTACTCAAATTCGCAACAGCACTGACCCACGCGGCAAATTTACGATCGCCAATTCCACGATCGCCAACAATGAAGGCTATGACCAAGGCGGCGGTCTCTGGGTCAACAACGCCCGCACCACCATCACCAACAGCACCTTTTCAGGCAATAAGGTGTTTGGCGATGGCTTCAGCAACGTTGGCGGCGGCATGACGCTTTACAGTGACACCGACATTATTAACACCACGATCGCCAACAATTTTGCCGGATGGGTCGGGGGCGGTATCAGTGCCGTAGATGCAGCCAAAGTAACGGTACAAAACACGATCTTTTATAAGAATACGGCCAAGAACGGAACGGCTAACTATGGCATTCAGCAGCACACCAGTCGCGAACTCACAGACAATGGTGGCAACATTCAGTTTCCACCCAAGAAAACCAACAATTTCAACGACTACAACGCCACGGCCAAAGTCAGGCTGGTTGATCCTAAGTTAGGGGAACTGCAAGACAATGGCGGTGGCCTGCCCACCCATGCCCTGCTGAGCGGTAGCCCTGCCATCAATGCCGGGGTGAGCAACGGTTCACCTACCACCGACGAACGGGGCATTGGCCGCACCGACGGCAAGGTCGATGTTGGCGCATTTGAGTTTAGCGGCAGCCCGTCAGCGGGCGGGGGCGATCGCCTAACAGGCACAGCTACCGCAGACACCCTGACAGGCGGAGCAGGCAATGATACGCTGCTGGGCGGATTGGGTGCCGATGCGATCGCAGGCAAGGCAGGCAGCGATCGCTTTCTCTACAGTGGTTCTAGCCAACAGTTGGCGTTCTCTCAGTCGTTGATCAATGCTCCCGATCGGCTAACAGACTTTAACCTGACGCAAAAAGATAAAATTCAGCTGGACTATGACGACAACCTGGCAACGGCACAACGTCCGAAGGCACTGTTTCATGCGGGTAAGGTGAGCGGTAGCCTTGGCAATGCCACAAAAGCCGCCTTTGCTGATAAAAATCGAGCCGTGGGCGGTCGGCAGACCTTAGGCGCTCAAGAGGCCGTGTTTTTTCAACGGGGTACCCGCACCTATCTCGCGATCAATGACAATCAGAAAGGATTTCAGGGCGATCGCGATCTCCTGCTGGATCTGACAGGCATTCGCATGGCAGGGCAAACCGCAGGCGTGCTGAAAGTTGGAGATTACTTTGCTTAGGATCACGAACTTTTGACCGTAAATTTTTGACTCAGGAGGCTCTGCCTCCTGAGTCAAAAATTTATTTCAGGTTAGCTTATCCGTGATTCTCAGGCTTCCAGCACCGTTCCTTTCAGACAGGTTCCGACCCAATTAGTACCCGCTACATTGGCTCCTGCCAATTCTGCACATAAAAGATTTGCGCCCGTCAAATTTGCCCCCGCGAGGTTGGCTCCCCGTAGATCGGCCTCCTCCAAATTGGCTTCGCTCAAGCTGGCTCCTTGCAGATCGGCCTGGGTCAGGTTGGCACCCGCCAAGTTTGCCCCGTTGAGGTTAGCACCCCGCAGATCCGCCCCGCGCAAGTCTACCCTTTGCAAGCTGACACCCATCAAATTTGCGCCGCTGAGAAATGCCCCAGCCAGCGTTGTGTGTGCCAGCCGAGACTGCATGAGATTGGCACCCCGCAGGTTGGCACCCCGCAAATCTGATTCAGTCAGGTCAGCTTGCATTAGGGTGGCTCCCAAAAAGTTAGCGCGCAGATCAGCCTGTCGCAGCTGACAACCCAGAAGACTAGAGCCATCCAAATTTGCTCCGTTCAGATTGACGCCATTGAGAATTGCGCCATTCAGCGTAGCGCCTGACAAATTGACGCGGCTTAGGTTGCATCGAGAGAGGTCTTCATCCTCTAGGTTCGCCCCTGCCAAATGCTTAACTTTGCCTGTCCGAACTGATTCAATGTCCATGAGTTTGTTTGACTGCGTTACGTTAAGGATGAAAGACGGTTAAGGATTAACTACCGAAGAATGACCGATCGCATCTTCGTAGGTGATTTGCAGATCTTCTTGGGAGCGAGAATCCATTAACCACAGACCAGAGGCGATTTTAGGTAAAGCATCCGGCAAACTGAGTCCCTGCTGGAGCGCAATCACGAGTAAGCCTAAAGCCTCTACCAGCTTTGGATCCCAGCGATCGCCCTGTTGGGCTTGGCAATGCGCTAATGCCTCAGCCAAGGCTTCTTCTAAGACCACTTCAGGCGCTCGGCGCTGGGCAACACTTTGCTGAAACTCTGCTACCAACCCTAAGATTCGCGATTCAATCGGAATCTCATCTCCGGCTAACCCAGCAGGCTGCCCTGCTCCATTCCACCATTCTGCTTGATGGGTCAGGATAGTGGCGATCGCGCTCAGCCGCTGCATCTTACGCAAGACTTGAATGCCGGGTACCAGCGGACAGGCCGGAGCCTCCGCCAGCGATTCTGCATGGGCGCTGACTGAAGTTCCTGAGCTGAGCACCCGATCGATCGGCTGAAGAAAAGCCAGTCGATGTAGCAAGCCCGCCAGCCGCAGCCGATGCAGTTGCCAGGAGGGCAAATCGAGCAACTGTCCCATCGCCTCAGCCAGTGCCGCCACTTCAGTCGCCACCATCGGATTGCTAATATCCGTCTGGTCAATGAGTTCTGCCACCCGCAAAAAAGCCTGTAGCTCACTAGAAGTCAGATTAATGTCGAGCGAGGAGGTGGGCAAGAGGGACGTGAGAGGAGAAGCCACCTGCTGACGAATTTGCAGATAGTCCACCACCCGCGCAATGATATCTCCCATATGCTCGACGGTAGGGACGCTACAAAAAGCACCCTCGCACTGAATTAAGGGCGCGATCGCCTCTACTTGCGTAGAAAGCTGCTGTTGCAGCGCCGGATTATATTGCCCAACGTGATCTACCAGTAGCTCAACCGTTTCTAATACCAAACTAGGCTCAAACGTCCATAGCCCGTAAAACTTCCGCTCTAAATCTTCCGTCGGCACTCCGCCTGGCCCATAGTCAGCCACCGATAGCTCTTGGCAAAGCACCATGGCCGTGTAGCTGGGGGACAAAATCACCAAATGCCACTCTTGCGCCACCGGATCATCGGCGGCCAGGCTCACCAAGGCCACATTCGATCGCTGGCTCGTCGGATGCTCGCCAAAGCCTGCATCTGGCGCAGCCAAAATCACCACCTGGCGCGATCGTCCGGCAATTTCGCCATAGCGATCGGCTTCTTCTAGATACCACTTGCCTCGCTGAAAGGCCGTCAGCATCACGGGCGAATAGTCTGCCGCCAAAATGGCATCCTCTAAGGCATGGCAGAGAGCCACCAGCGTGTTTTTGTAGTACACGCCAAAATTCAAAGGACGTCGATCAGGATGACCCGTTTGGTGAGCCGATCGCAGCTTGTCGAGAATAGAGCCTTCTAGCATGGGTAAATGAGAGCCGATATAAAAAGAGTGTAATAACAGTGAATTAAACTTGACCTTCAGCCACGCCCCCAGGGTCGCCGCTAAACAGCGATGAGGTGCTTGGGTTCGATCGGCGCGCTCAGGGCTTCTTCTAATGGAGCAACTCCCAGGCGCTGCTCCAAAATATTCATCACCTCGCGCCCAAAATCATTGGGATTTTGCCGCCAAGCCTGCAAACAAACGTCGCCAAAAAAAGATCCCAGCGGCTCTGGATTCCACAGCAGCTTTTTCGCTGTCCAAGGCATAACGCTCATGGGGTTATATCCCGGCTTAATGATCTTCTGACCAAAGGCATAATCCTCAAGATGGGTGTGGGGCTGTAAGCCAATGAAGAAAATGGCAGGTTCTACCTTATCAGCGCCAAAGATTCTCTCTAGCTCTCGATGGTACGCAACCGTTTGACGAATGGTTTCAAAAGTTTCGTCAATGACGTTGAAAGAGTAGTTGACCGACACCAAAGCATCAAAGCCTGCCGCCTTGAGGTCACGGCAGTTTTGCAGAACCGTGCGCAGGTTGTAGCCCATGCGCATTTTCCGAATTAGCTCTTGTGAGCCGCTGGTAATACCAATCTCAAAGTAGTTCATGCCCGTCTTGACCATCAGATCGCAGAGTTCGGGAGTGAGATTATCTGCCCGAATGTACGCTGCCCAATGGATGTCCTGCATTCCGGCCTGCAAAATTTTCTGGAGGAGTTCAACGGCATCTTCCATAAATCGGCGTGCCGGAATAAATTGAGCATCGGTAAACCAGAAGTTGCGGATGCCTCGATCGTAGAGTTGCCGCATCTCCTTCACCACTTCCTCAGCCGGATTGATGCGAACTTGCTTGCCCTCCACCACCGTGTAAACGCAGTAGCAGCAGTTGTGAGGGCAACCTCGCTTGGTTTGCACCCCTATATAGAAGTCACCCCCCTGCAAGTAGTATTCAAAATCTGACCAGATCTGATCAATGTAGTCATAGTTGCAGGCCGATTTTTCTAACGGGGTCGGCTGCTCGTGAATCAGGCGATCGCGCGGTTTCTCCTCACCTACGACATAGCAGCGCTCTCCAGAGATATCCTCTCCCCGCAGCAGCTTCTCCATCAGGGTTTCGCCTTCGCCCACCGAGACGATCGATCCTTTGGGTAAGATCTTGCCCATCTGCTCATAAAATACGCTGACAGCTCCGCCTCCCACCAGCACCCGAGCCGTGGGACTGTAGCGCCTCGCCCGTTTTAAGCCGCGCCGAATCAGGGCTAAATTTCGCCAAAGCTCGTCGTAGTAAGAGATCGCCATGCGTAAACCGCCCAGCGCCCCTCTCAGCTTTAGCAGCGGATCGCGAGAATAAAATAGCTCGAAAGCGTTTTGCAGCGGATTGCCACCCCGACCGCCCACAGGCGCATAAATCTGAATATCTCGCCAGGAAAAGACCAGCAATGTTGGCTGAAACTGGTCAATACAGCGATCGAGTGCCGCATTGAAGTCTAGAGGCGGGATAGTCCCCAGATCGAAAATCTGCTGTTCTATCTCAGGAAACAGCTTATGAACATGATCGGCCAGATAGATAACCCCAATTGGGAAAATAGGATTGCAGGGCAAGCGGATATAGAGAATCCGATCGCTTGGTGAGGGCGACATGGCGGATAGGGGCTGAACCCTTTGGCTTTGATGAGCGGGCAATTTCATGGTGAGGAGCAATGGTATGGAGGATCATGAACCGTCGATCGCAGTTGCCCAAGTGCAGCGAACCCAGAACTTGCACGCTGACCCGATCTTGACACTGGCTGAGTCTGAAAGCCTACCGTTGCGATCTAGAGAAATTATGAGATGTTAGATTCATATAACTTTACGATACCACCGAGTTTCTTTAGCTGCATGAAAGATTCTCGATCGCCCGGAGTGAGTTAGAGATAAGTCAGCCCCATTTAGCCGACAGGCGTTGCTAGGCATCGGCAAAAGCGGGATTGGAAGAGGCGAGATCGGCGATCGCCAATGCCGCTCCTTTTGATCCCGATCCCGCATCCTAATTTCAAAGCAGTCGGTCAAATCCTGTCTCGATAAAACCGTCTATGGCTATCTCATGTTTTCCATTTTTGGAAGCAATAAGGATGGTAGTCGCCTTTACAAATGCAGGGGATCAGGGAATGCTAGGGTCTAGATATGACAAGTTCATAGGGTAAGGCGCTATATTGTTATGTCTCAAATCTTTGATCCCCTGCCAACCGAATCGTCTGCTGACCTCGTACTCTGTTGCTATGTGAATGCCACCAGCAAAATTCAAGTTGCTCGCATCACGAATATTCCTAACTGGTACTTTGAACGTGTGGTTTTCCCAGGCCAACGCTTAGTGTTTGAGGCTTTACCTCAGGCACAAATGGAAATCCACTGTGGCATGATGGCTAGCGCTATCTTGGCTGACACGATTCCTTGTGATCGACTGCGAATTGAAACAGAGCTAGAAGCAGATTTGGCGATCGATATTGTTGCTCCAACGGGAGAGTCCCTGACTGCCGCCGCAGAATAGGCCAAGACTACTGATTTTTAAAAACCTAGATTCATCACAAAACGATTTTTTACTGAATTTTAGTGATTTTAGTTTTTCCTGTTCCCCCTGTGTCTCTGTGTTGAGGCTCAGGGGAATTTTTTAGAAAAATCTCCTCTATATAATCTCCTCTATATAATCTCCTCTATATATATCTTCTCTATATATAGGAGGAGGTATATGGGTACAGCCGCAGCTTAAGGGTGAAAACAGAGGCTTTTTGTCTGCCCTGCAATATTTCTGCCCTGCAATCCTCCTGTCCTGCAATCCTCAGTACAGTTATATAAACCTCCAGGCTGCGTCAAAATAGCGCTCAGCACTGATTTAAGCGTAGACTAACGAGCGTAGAACCTTCTCAGGGCTAAAAGCTCTGATGTTTTTGCCTGGATAGCTGTATTTAGGTCGTGATTTTTGCCGTGCAGGTGCCGCCTAAACGATGTTTAAGCATGCTTTCTCTATCGGAGAACAGCAAATTTTGCTTGATACGCTTCTGGAGAATATTTGCTAGCTTCATAGAAACTTCATACTCACCAATTTTGTCTCTCCCTTGGCTCAAATTGGGCTGAACTCAACTCATTTTGCTCGACAGCTCTCCAATGATATTCACGGCAGCTTTTTGAGGCAAATGGCTGAAAGTCTCTCTGAGAGAAGGTTCTATACTTTATTTTTTATTAGATTAAATTTAGCCACCCTATGCCGCAGATTGTTTTGGTGAATCCTCAAATCCCTCCCAACACGGGAAATATTGCTCGAACCTGTGCTGCGACAGGAACCGCCTTACATTTAGTCGGGCCGCTAGGATTCGAGATTAGCGATCGCTATCTAAAAAGAGCAGGTTTGGACTATTGGCAGTACGTTGATCTGCACTATCACGCCACCTTAGCCGACTTTCAAACCTATCATCAGGCGCAAACGGGGCGTCGGATTGGTTTCAGCGCTTCAGGGACATATAGCTATACAAAGTTGCAGTTTCAGATGACCGATTGGCTACTGTTTGGTTGTGAAACATCTGGGCTGCCGCCTCAGGTTTTAGCCGACTGCGATACTGTTGTGCGAATTCCTATGGCTCAAAGGGGCGTTCGGAGCCTCAATTTATCGGTCAGTGTGGCGATCGGCTTATTTGAAGCGCGTCGCCAGCTCGGTTTTCTAGACTAGGAGAAACCGTTTTGCGCCAGGTCAAAAAAACTTTTCTAGATTTCCGGAAAAGGAGATTGCCCTTGTGTAGCTACAAAAAATTGCCCTCAGCAGGTTCCGATCAGGCCATATTTAATGAGTGAAACCTGACTAAAACCCTTTTCAAAAAAATAATCTAATATCTGCATCTACATATATGCATTTGCGAATGTATTGCAGGCTCACTCAATTCAAGTTGAATAAACTGCTGAGTAATTCTCTGAAATCGGACGTTTAATGACAGCCATTACAAGAGTGCGGTAGCGCTTCGGTCACCTGCACTACAAAACTCAATGGAATGTGATAAGAAATTTCTATAGAAGCCTAAGCAAAATTACTTGGCCTCAAAAAACCGCTCTGGCGCTGAATTACATCCTCTCTCAAGGCTTTTGCGCTTCTAAAAAGCCCGTAAATCTCTGTAGCAATTAAAGTTGCAAATAATACCGTCAACCGTAGAAACAACCGTTCTACAGACTTTTAGAGCGGCCAATGATAGGAAAAAAAAATTTGTGTTCTAGAGCCTTTTTTTATCTGCCGAAACCCGCAACATCAGCTCTTTTCAGTCGCTACAACTGTTTGCAGGCAAAGGTTTTGGCAGCTAAAAATAGGAGTTGTAAAAAGTAAAAATTCGTACATTTCTGCATACATCGGTGTGGGTATCATCAGATGCCAATGGCTAGTCAAGTGTTGTACACTGTGCGCTTGAAGATTAATCAATTCATATGAACGCTTTAGTCAGGTGTAATCCTGACTCAGTGTTTTAAAAGATTCAACTTACCCAGATATGCAAGTCTTGAATTTTTCATTAACTGGTGTAAGCTTGTTTAAGTCAAAAAGAGCAAGGTAATGTTACCTAGTCATACGGCAACGTCTGTGATCTCGATCGCTGCTCTATGTGATTTCTGTCATAGCGATTCATAGATTA
This sequence comes from Oscillatoriophycideae cyanobacterium NC_groundwater_1537_Pr4_S-0.65um_50_18, assembly GCA_016208305.1. GTDB lineage: Bacteria > Cyanobacteriota > Cyanobacteriia > Elainellales > Elainellaceae > Drouetiella. The sequence goes on from JACQYI010000063.1 coordinate 44,737, forward strand.
GGTCGGTTGGGAATAGTTAAACGCTGCTCATTAGGAGGTCATTCTTGAAGCGAGAATTTCTGCGGAAGGTCAAGCCTGTTTCCTGCTCCCCCCGTGAGACGGCAGGGCAACCCGAACAGATTTCTGCGGGAGTTAGCCGTAGGGCACGCACTTCTGCTGCCATGTTCGGGTTAGCTCTCTCTGTGGGGGCATCTAGTCTGGTTTTACCCCATCATGATGATGGCGTAAGTGCGGCCGAAACCAAAGGTACGGAGACAGCATCTCCTTCATTATCACAAGTTGCAACGCTGCCTTCTTCTGTCTCAGGTTCAACAGCGGTTGTTCCTTCAACAATAGATGTTGAGCATGTGGTTCGTGAAGGACAAACGCTTGTCCAAATTGCCCGTAGCTATCGGGTTAATGTGCAAGACATTGTGTCTGCCAACGACCTAGATATTGATGCCCTGCTCAGACCAGGGCAAATGTTGAAGATTCCCGTTAGACAGTCTACTGACAGCTTGAAAGCGTCTGTTCCAGAGGTCGTGGCGTCTGCGGATCTCAATCAGTTGTCGGGTGCTAGTGAAAACAGTGCTTTGAGCCGTCTGCGAGAACAGCGCGACAAGTTAAAAGATAGTTTGGCGGAGTTGAGGTCTGAGGAAGTTAATCGTTCGGTTGCTGAAGTCTCTAAAGGCAGCACGATCGCGTCGGCCAGTGAGACGTCAGTGAGTATTGCCGACAAGGAAGAAGTGGCGATCGCATCGACCACTCCACTCGTAACGGCTCCTGAAGCTTCTGCGAAGCCTACAGCTACCTACCGCGTTCAGCCGGGAGATACACTTGCAGCAATCGCTAGAGCGCATGGTGTTTCGGAGCAGACTTTGGCAGCGAGCAATCGCCTGTCTGATCCAGATTGGATTCGAGTCAGCGACTCTTTAAATGTCCCTGCTGTGCAGACGATCGCCTCTAGCGATTCTGCCAACCCAGTTGCAGATAGCCAGCCTGTAGATGGCCAACCTGTAAACACCCCCCTTGCAGAAGTACCCAGCGTACCTGAAGCGGTTCAGTCACCCATCTCTCAAGCACCTCCTTCTGAGGCCGCAATTGCTCAAGTGCCTGCTCTGCAGTCGCCCATCAGCCAACCGCCTGCTCAACAGGTGGCGATCGCACCGCAGATGCAAGATTATCGAGTCGGTCTTGGCGACACCGTTGCGCGGATTGCGAAGGCTCACAATGTGCCCCTGTCCACGTTGGTAAGCGCCAACCGCCTGTCTGATCCGAACGTGATTTTTGTGGGTCAGGTGCTACGAGTTCCTACAGCATCTGTCTCCAGTGCATCAGTTCCGGCTCCAGTTGAGGCTCCCCGTCCGGTGGTTCAAGCTAAGCCCCAGACTATGGCGATCGCACCTCGTGCTGCCGCAGGCTCCTCGCTCACTCAGCCTACCCCAGAGGTACAGGGTGGCTCTGAGTCTCCTACGGCTGTTCAAGCGAATAGTCCTCGCTATGTTGAAAATTTGCTGGCAGAAGTCAGAGCTTTACGCGCAAAGCACCAGGGTGGCACTGTCGTGAAACCTGCGAATCAGAATTCCAGCATCCAGCCTTCTGTCGCCCAGCCTGAAACTGTCCAACCTGAAGCTGTCCAGTCTGCCGCTGTCCAGTCACCTGTGATGGTTACAGCTCGTAGAGAAGCGCCATTAGCTGCGGCTAGCCTTCAGGCTGTTCCTCAAGCTGTTGCGCCTCAGGCTGCTGCTGAGCCTGTTGTGGTCGCTACGGCTCCCATCAACTCAGAGTCTTATGCACCTCTGCGTCAATCTATTACAGGACGCACAGTTTCGCCGGAATTGCCATCTTTGTCTGATGCAGATGCTTTTCTACCGGAAGGTACAAGCTCTAACGGCTACATTTGGCCTACCCGCGGTCTGCTAACGTCTGGCTATGGCTGGCGTTGGGGCAGAATGCACGCAGGTATTGATATTGCTGCTGATACAGGTACTCCAATCTATGCTGCTGCTACGGGTGTTGTGCAGTATTCTGATTGGAATTCTGGAGGCTACGGTAATCTGGTAGAAATTCTTCATCCAGACGGTAGCTTTACTCGCTATGCTCATTTGAACCGCAGCTTGGTTCGTGAGGGTCAAAGAGTACGCCAGGGTGAACAAATTGCTGAAATGGGAAGCACTGGATACAGTACAGGGCCTCACCTACACTTTGAGGTTCATCCTAAATCTTCGGGTGCAGTCAACCCGATGGCTTATTTGCCTCAACAGTCAGCACAGTAGCGAAATCAGGGTCAATTCAAAAGAGCCAAAGGCTCAAAGCTTTTTATAGGATTGGAGGGCAAAGCGGCTCTCCAATTTTGCTTTTCTACTTCAGCTTAGATTTGATCCTATCAATTTTCTCCAGTAAAACTGAACTAGGTTAGGAAATCTTAAAGAGTCAGATAGGTTGTTCTTCCACTCGTCTGTCACAATTCATTTCTTCTCCCCGGCAGGGTAATCCTGAGAAGAGAATGATTTTCTGAATACTAGTGCAGCATTACATTCTGGAGCAAAGCTATGCAAATTTACAGATGGATTATTGCCTTGAGCATGGTGGGGTTCTCTGCTCTTTCGGCTTCTGCACAAGGCGCTCCTTATTTTGCTGGGCAAACAGCCGCAGGGCAAGATGTGACGATCGATTTAAGTTCTATTAACCGCGCCAGCGCTACCAGTGTAGATTTTGTCTACTACTTGGGAAGCGATCGCATCTACAGTCAGGCAAACTGCGCAACGGGAACCTGGACTACTTTTCCTGAAGGTGCGGTTCATGATCCGCAATCCGCAGCGACAGCCGAGATGCTTCGGGTTGTGTGCAGCAGCGCTGTCCAACCCGATCAGCAGGGATCTAGCCAAAGCCAATATGTGTTTGCGCCACCTTCCAATGTGCGATCGGCTCCCAATGGCGATATTCAATGTGTGGTTAGCACTCCACAATCGATCAATATTTATGGGTTTTCAGGTGAATGGGGCATAACCGACTTCTGCGGCAAGACGGGCTACATCCATCGTAGCCAGTTGCAGTAGAGCCGTTAGAATAACGAGATGGTGACTCAAGACTCCAATTCCCACAGCCCTATGTTTGAGAATGATGCAGCAGAATTTCAGGCTTATCTGAATGATCTGCATCGCCAGCATCAATCTCTGACAAGCGGGAGAGTCGCTGACTATATTCCAGAGTTGGCCAAAGCGAACCCTGACTGGTTTAGTATTTGCGTAGCGACTGTAGATGGACAGGTCTTTACCACAGGCGATGCTGATCAGCTGTTCACGATTCAGTCTATCTCTAAGGTATTTGTTCAGGGGTTGGCGCTAGAAGATCATGGGCGTGATTACTTTCTGACGCGGGTTGGCGTTGAGCCAACGGGAGATGCGTTTAATTCTATTGTGCTAGATGAGCAATCGAAGCGACCCTACAATCCCATGGTGAATGCTGGCGCGATCGCGACTACAAGCTTGATCAAAGGAGATAGCCCGACCGATCGCCTGAACCGAATGTTGGATATGTTCCGGCGCTACATTGGGCATGATATTTTTGTGGATATTTCTACTTTCACCAGTGAAAGAACTACAGGTAATCGCAACCGTGCGATGGCGTACCTGATGTACAACTTTGGCATGATTGATGCTCGTATTGAGGAAGCACTCGATCTTTACTTTCAGCAATGCTCCATTATGGTGGACTGCCGCGACCTAGCGGTAATGGCAGCCACGTTAGCCAATCGCGGTATTAACCCTATCACGAGAGAGCGTGCTGTTGCACCCAACTATATTCGAGACATTCTCAGCGTCATGTACACCTGCGGGATGTACAACTTTGCTGGAGAGTGGGCCTACAAGATCGGGCTGCCTGCCAAGAGTGGTGTTTCGGGCGGTATTATTGTGGTGGTGCCTGACCAGATTGGTATTGCTATTTTTTCACCGCTGTTAGATCCTCGGGGTAATAGCGTCCGGGGAGTAAAGGTGTGCGAGGCCATCTCGGAATATTTTGATCTGCATTTGTTTGACTCTTCAATGGGCTGCCGCACATTTTTGCAACGATTGTCTCACCCTACACGTTAGCGGCTGGATATCTAAAAGAGTTTTATAAAAATCCTCTCCGCGTTCACAGAAGTATGTCTTCTCGGAGTAATTCTAGATAAATCAGCCATCTAAACTGAAGAACCTTAAAAGTTTCCTTGCCCTAACCGCTGTGAATGCAGCTATATCTGCCAGAAGCATCCACTAGAAGGCATAAAAAATTCCCCTTTGTGTCATTTCAAGACGCAAAGGGGAAACTCCCGCTAAAACCTGTAGCTATCTCATGAAACTCAAATCCTGATGTCTTCACTCACAATTGGCTCTGATTTCAGTGAATCGGCTTTGACTTGTGCTTGATATCACCTAGCATAAGAGAAAATACGTAGACTTTCGTTTTGCGAGAAGTTTAATTTACTCAAGCTTCACACTTCGGTGTAAAACTATGAAGTCGGCATAAGCTCTCCTGACTCAGGCATTCAAATAGGTCTTAGCTTCCTGCGCCACAGGCATCATTTCATCATGGCTGAGCGTTTCTAGGGCTGTCTGAATTTCAGGACTCTTGAAATGGCTTAACGCTTGAGTCACTCTATAGCGAACCTGCCAGTCAGGGTCGGCCACAAAAGACAGCAGTAGGGGAACTGCGCGATCGTCCTCTAATTCACCCAAAGAGCCGATTGCGGCTGTTCGGACTAGCTCCACATTAGAACTGAGCGCGCTATTGAGCAAATCAAAGGCACGCCGATCGCCCAATTCACCTAACGCCGCAATAATACTGAACTGTACCAGCCATTCTGGAGTTTGATGGTATAGCCGCTCTAGGTCTTCAAAGGCATCGGTCAGCTTGAGCGCGCCGATCGAGTCAGCCGCAGCTGCCTGCACGTCAGCTTCAGGGTCTTCTAGCAAGCAGCGCCGCAAGATTTCCAGCGCCAGGGTCGGGTTCTGCAATCCCAGGCTAGACAACTGGCTAACGGCCGCATACCGTACCCGCACATTGCTATCACCTACCGACGGCTGAATCATCTCAAAGGCGATCGCTGGATCAAGCTGCCGGAGCTGATTTACGCCGCTCAATCGTTTGCCAAAATCCTCTGAACTCAACAGCTCTTGCACCAACTCAGGAGTAACGCTCATAGGATAAATCTCGATTCTTCAAAAGGATTAAAATCTGGGGTTGCTGCCTGGTACCGCTTCATCCAGGTAGCAACTTTTTTAAGGAACGCCGCACGCGCCTAAAAAATAGTGTTGAAAACTGTTATGAATTTGCTATTGATTGGCCGCCATATGGCGAATGATGTCTCCCCGTGTCAAAATGCCCACCACTTGATCGTCTGCATCGACGACTGGAAGCCGATGAACATTGCGATCGTGCATCAACTGAGCTGCTTCTCGAAGGGGACGATCGGCCGTTACAGTCGCGATCGCCTTTTTGGTCATGACTTCACCCACGGTCTGCCCCAGTGCCTTATGTAGCTCCTGCTCATGCTTGGCAGGGTTTTCCAGAAAAATTACGCTATCTAAGATAGTGATGAACGCAGGTGATTTGACCCCTGTTTCTTGCCACATCAAATCAGTTTCGGAGATGACCCCGATGAGCTTGCCGCTGGGATCAACCACAGGCAAGCCGCTAATGCGACGCTCTGCCAGAATCTGAATGGCTTGACTAAGAGGCGTTTCAGGCTGCACTACAATCGGGTTGGCAGTCATGATATCAGCAACGGTTACGGACATAAGAAGTTTAGGGTTTCAAGATCAAGGCTCTCTCCATTTTAGAGAATGACGGGATCAACCGAGCTGAGGTTAATGTTTGTTGCGATCGGACGATTTGATTGCTTCAGCGGCTGTGTTGTTAGGGATGATGAAAATACATGCGTACCCTATGCCACTTGCTGCATTTGCTGTATCTCCTGTTGCAGCCATTGATTAAACAGTTCGTTTAATAACCGTTGCTGCATGGCTTCATCAAGCCGAGCGGGAATCAACGCTTCGACTTGCGCCACAATATGCCAACCTCCAACGCGAGTCTTCAGCAACTTCTGTGGCTGACCTTGGTGGAGCAGCGCTGCTAGCTCTGGAGGCAGTTGCCCGAACTCAACAGGGCCTAGAATGCCTTTTGTTTTTGCGGCAATGCCCTGGCAATAGAGGGGAGCTAGGTCTGAAAAAGATTGTTCTTGCTCCTGAAGTCGAAAGTAGAGTTCTGTAATAACGTCATGATCGGGGTGCTGAATCATGGAGTAGACGACGCGATCGAGCTGATCTTTTTGATTGAGAAAGTAAGACTCAATCTTATTGCCCCAAGTCGCTTGCTTAAATTTTTCAATGCGAATTCTACGCCGGAGCGGAGCCATCACTTCCTCTAGCGTCAGTCTACGCTGATCGAGCCACTGCTGCTGCTCTACGGCTGTAGAAACCTGGTGTTGGGCAAAAAAGCTTTGGCGCAGGGTGTCTTCTTCTGCGGGTGTGCAATCAAAAGTGGCGATCGCTTGATCTGTAATCATCTCTTGCAAAAGCTGGGGCAGCAATTGGTAGTCTTTGAGCAGGCTAAAAACTTTGGAGTCAGCAAAGACCTGTTGCAGGGTTTGAGAAACGGCTTGAACACGCTCTGTAGGCATGGGGTGAACCTCTGAAACGGGATAAGGTTGATAACTTTAGAGTATCGGCAACGGCTGGGTGCTCACATCGCGCAAATATCACGATCGCCCCATGACGGATGTCACGTTCTGGTGCGTACTGTTATAGCTCTACGCAATTAAGTTAGGACAATATTTTTCTAAAAGCCTCGCTCCGCGAGGCTTTTAGAAAAATATTCGTTGGATTTAAGCGCATAGCGCTATACCAGAGATAGAGCTTCAAAGATCAGTAGAACGTAGGTTAGGGTTTTGTGGCGCGCGCTACAAAACCCTAAAAGCTGGATTTCAAAGGTGCAAAGAGCCTTTAAAATCCAGCTTTTAGATTAATGAGCAAGCATTTGCAATCTACTGAAGATACAAAGCAGGGAGCGTAACGGTTGAAAAGTGGGAATGTCTAATGAAGCATTAAGGCCGGGAGCTGACTAAATCAAGTTGCGCAGCTCAGGAATAGCTTGCAGTTGTGGCGTGAGCGGATTTAGGTTTTGGCCGTACACCGTGAACCCATTGCCTGAAAACTGAGTGGTAATCAACTTATCCATTAAGCCGTTTGCCTGCACCACTGTATCGGTTTCTAAGAAGGCAACCACATCCTCTGAACTCCCTGTCTTATAGATGGCAACACCGGGCACATCCCGCAGACCATCCTTAATGCCTAAATCTGTATGAGTGCGGACGGACATGCTGTAATTTTGATCGCTGCCTAAGATCAGCGAGTCTTCACCGACTTGGAAGTCTTCAATCCAGGCCAAGTCATTCCATCCGCCTTTGGGGGGCTGAAAGGCTTGAGCAATAGAAATAGCGGTGCTGACGGCTTGAAAGGCTAAGCCGATGGAAGCGAGCGCAGTCCCGTTCGTACTCGTATATTTGCCAACAACATCTATCACCTTTGCCATAATTTTTGTGCCTTCATTGACACTGGTCATAATTTGCGCGGCAGTCGCTTTGTTAGCTACATCTGTGTTGCCTGCCAGTAAGAAAACATCACTATTGTCGCCGCCGATTAAGATATCTCGATTGGTACCCCCAGCGTAATCGCTACCTGAAAATAAGATGTCATTACCTGCATCGCCGTAGAGTGTGTCATATGTATATTTATTGCCAATTACGTAATCGTCGCCATTGCCGCCCTTGATGGTGTGGGTGCCGCTGACTTCATAATTTCCGCTTCTGGCTTGAGACTGCCCTGCCCGCAGAATATCATTACCATCCTGTCCATCCATTGTATCGGAACCTGCTTCGCCGTTCATGTTATCGTTACCGCTACCACCATTTAGCGTATCGGCATTATCTCCTCCAATGATCTGATCATTGCCTGAGCCACCGTCTATAAAGTCATTGCCATCATTCCCATCGATCGTATCGTTGCCATCCTCACCATAAAGATAGTCGTTACCCGCTTCAGAGTTTGTAGCAATCCCTGGACTGGGTATTTCGTAACCCCCGATCGCATCATCGCCAGCACCGCCATAAACGGTATCATCTCCTTCTGTACCGCGCAGGGTATCATTGCCGCTTCTACCATACAGCGTGTCATTGCCATTGCCCCCGTTTAGATAATCATTGCCTAGACCCCCATCCAGCATGTCGTTATCCCAGACCCCATGCAGGTTGTCGTTGCCATCACCGCCATACAAACTATCGGTACCAAAGGAGCCATCAAGATGGTCATCGCCTGCGTCGCCATGCACCGTGTCATTGCCAATTGAACCGTAGAGCTTATCGTTGCCATTACCGCCTGAGATCCAATCATGGTCTAAGGAACCATCGACCCAATCGTTGCCATCGCCAGCGTAAATCGTATCGTTCCATCGGCCACCGTGAATAATATCGTCTCCGCCTAGAGCTTGTACCGTGTTGTGGTAGTCAAAGAGCCAGAACCAACCATTCCAGAAATAGCCTTCAGCAAAGAGTGTTTCGCCGTTGTTGCTGCCAGTTCTCGTCATTGTTTTGTCCTCTTTTTTGTTGTGTGAGTTGTGTGTTTCACCTGATGACTTAAAGGTACTGGCAGCGGTAAGGTATCCACATCGCGCAGATATCACGATCGCCCCATGACAAATGTCATGCGATAAAGCATGACAAGATGAGCGTTCATCCCAAGACATTCTTGCAGGGTGTGCAACGCTGCGAAAATGCCTTGAATGACGCTTTCACCAAGAGGCTATTGGCAATAAAAAACGACAGTTCTACAGAACTTCACCTTCACAATAGGCGTGCAGTAGATCAATGCAATGCGCGATCGCTCCCAAATGGGCAATCTCGTAGCCATGAGTATTGTGGGTTGGAAAGCTGAGACAGGCAGCACGGGACACATGGCCAAATTTCATGGCGATCGAGCCATCGCTGCCAAAGCCGCTAATCGTGGCAAGCTGAAGAGGAATGCCCTTCTGAGATGCCGTTTCGCGAACTTTGCGGTTGAGATATTCGTCGTATAGGCCGTAGCCATCCTGCGCCAGCAATACGGGCGTGATGCCCTCCTCGATCGGATATTCTGGCGACAGCGGGCAAATTTCTAGAGCAATCAGCGCTTCCAAATGCTGGCGCTGGGTGAAATACATGGCTCCGATTGCGCCGACTTCCTCTTTGGCCGATGCCAGCAAATAGACATCCACCGTCGGCTGTTTTAGGGTGGCAGCTAACTCTAGGAGAATGGCGATCGAGGCTTTGTTGTCTAGTGTGTAGCTCGCAATGTAATCCTTCATGCGAAACGGCAGCTTGCGGTGTTTGCCCACCACCATGCGCGTTCCTGGTCGCACCCCAGCCGACTCTAGCTCCTCAGCAGTGCATTTAGTCTCAATCCAGGCATCTTCCCAGCGCAAGGGCTGATCTTCTTGCTGCACCTTTTGCGGGGACTCATGAGAAACATGGCGGGAGCCAAAGCTGAGAATGCCGCTGATGGTTTGCTGATCTCCCAAGAGATCGACAACACCCTCGCCATACACCCAAGGAAACGCGCCGCCTAGCTTACGCACCTCCACTTTGCCCGCCTCGCCAACCCGCTTAACGATGCCGCCAATTTCATCTTTGTGGGCCGTAATCGCGATCGCCCGACTGCCGTCATTCCCTGGAATTTTGGCGATCGCGTTGCCCGCTGCATCAATCCAGGCCGAAATACCCAAGGCCGCAAATTTGCCCAAAATGTACTGATCAACTTCTGTCTCGACACCGCTAGGAGAGTGACACAGCACCAGTTCGGAGATAGTTTGAAAGAGGCGATCGTAGTTATGAAGAGCCATAAAGTTAAACGGAAGAAAGGACGGGCGTTTCGCTGTCAAATCCATTAATTGCCTGCGCTTATCGATAAAGAAAGATTCATACTTTTGTTAAGTAACGTCGAAAAATAGAGACAAGATATTGAATTTCATCAAAGCTTGCTAATAATCGGAAGTTAGCACACATTAACCTTGAGAAAACGCCTTATGGGATTAAGCGATAAGATTAGCGATCAAAATATACAGGCGAATCTAGTAGCAGATTGTGCCAAGTTGGTCGATGAACAGGTGGCCGCAAAAGGTGGCATTTCTGGGCTGGCCTTGAAAGCAGCATATGGCGTCGTTAAGGGTGTTGAGCCTAGCTACATTCCGGGCGCAATCCAACGGCTCTTGCCTGAGGCGCTAGCAGCGCTTGATCCCATGTGGGATGAAGGACTTCAGTCCGGCGATCCCGTCCAGCACTTGATTCAAAATCGCTCTCGGACAGCCGATATGTTGCTCAATGTCACGGATGTCAAGATTGAGAGAGCCAGGAATGGTGCTGTGCGTGCTTCCTATAACAAGCTGCGCAAGTCAGTAAAAAATGACGTAGAAGAGGCGGTTCCAGGTTTAGCTAAAATTTTGGGAACTCACGCTCAATAGAGCAGCGCAGCGCTTGCAGTCCTTCCTCCTCAGCCAGCATTCACTCAATCAGTTCAGACCCAAGAGTTAGCGCTTAAGTCTAATTAATATTTCCCCTGAAAGCTTAGCTCCGCGAGGCTTTCAGGGGAATATTTTTCCAATTTGATTGCGTAGTGCTATGGAAGCCTAGCGTTTTACAACCGTAACCACGACCTCACCTTGATTGTCCTCAAGATGAGTGTCGAAGAAAAAACAGCAGAGGTTTGCCGTCTCCTCAACTTGCAAATTGAGTGTCTCATCATAGCCGTTGAGGGTTGACCAAGTGGCACCTACGGCAGCATTCGTTTTCAGATTAATCACCTTGCCGCCATAGATCCACAGCATCACGATCGGTTCCCCACCCTGCTCTGCGCCATAGCCAAAGACGCCTTCTTTGATGCGAATAATATATTGCCCAGGCTCCAAAACTTTGGAAACGGCTTTTTCGGACTGAATTTTGTTCATTTCCGAAGCATCGAGGAAGAAGCAGTTGCGCTGGCTGTGAACTTTGAGGGTCGTGACTGTGCAACGGCTAGGTGCAATGGGGGGCACCCCAAGGCCAGCCGCCGCGATCGCCGCAGTTGGCAAGTCGGCAGATGCAGTCATTCCCATCCGCACAGGATTCGATCGCGCTAGCTTTAGCCAGCGTCCTTCAGCTGTTTCGTAGCCAATCTCGGCCACATAATCGCGATCGATCTCCGGAACCGAAACATGCTGATCTGACGCTGAACTCGGCAAATCATAAACTTGTAGACGGTGTGCCGGATGCTGATCTAAATCAATATCTGTGGCATCGTAAACCCGCAGCTGAAATTTGTTGCCTCCCTGTTCTCGTAGCGCTGCTTTGCTGACTTCTGGAGCCTCCCAATAGGCATAGGCATCCTGGGCAGTGCGCGGCGTCAAGATAATGCGGCTGTCATCCACTACGGTTGCGGGATCGAGCAGCGGCTCAGCCGTTGCAGAAGGCGATAGCGCTGTCGCTGCAACGGCACCCGCCGCGATCGCGCCTCCTGCTGCCAAACCTGTCAAACCTGCTAAATTCAGCCCGTCATCTGTTTTGACTGACTCACAGGGCACCCGCACCGACTGCGATCGCGCCAGCTTGAGCCAGCGATTGTCACCTGTGACATAACCTAACTCACCCAGGTAGTCGCGATCGCATTGAGCAATAGGCACATGCAGATCCGGATCAGCTTCGCTGCAATCATATTCCTGCGTGCTATGGGCAGGCTGTTGATCTACATCAATATCCGTAACATCTGAAACGCGCAGCTTCAGTGTTTTACCGCCTTGTTCCCGTAGCGCAGCCCGATGTTCTTCTGGCGCTTCCCAGTAGGCATAGGCATTCTGAGCATCGCGCGGCGTCAAGATTAATCGGCTATCGGGCGATCGGCGAAGGGCACCTAGCGCTGCTGCCCCGACTGCTGCTGCTCCCACTGCCGCTGCTCCCACTGCCGCCGCTCCCGCCGCTGCTTCGGCTGGAATCGGGGTGGCAGAAGCCGCATCAGCGATTCCTGCCGGAGCAACAGGGAGTACAGGGGGCACAGGGGTAGGCACAACAGGCGGTGCCGGAGAAACGGGCGGTGCTGGAGGGACGGATGGTGCGGGAGGAACGGATGGTGCTGCCACAGGAGACGCGCCACGCCCTCTAGACAACCACCAAAGTCCGCCTGCAATCAGGGGCAGCAGTAGCCATCCCAGCCACCCAGGAAAACCCCCTCGGTCGGCAGCCACAGCTCCTGGCGCAGCCGCCACCGAGGGGTCAGCGGCTGCGCCAGGTGAAACATCTGCACTGACAGAAGGAGGCACACTGGCAGAGGGAGACACGCTGGCAGAAGATTCTGGAGAAGCTGCGGGATTAGCGGCTACGGCAGCCACAGCCGCCGCTTCCGTTGCTTTGGCCGTCGCAATCGTTGCCTGACCGTCTGGAGAAGTCGCAAAGCCTAAGAACGCCAGCACTGCTGGATTAGTCGCATCCTTATAGACATAGCCACGCGGCTGAGAGAAGGGATAGCGCGGATCATCGGGCAGGGTTTTGTGCATCGAAATGATCTTGACATTAGGCTGGTCTAAGACCTGACTGGCGATCGCATAACCAATGCCATCCCTGCCCAACTCAGTCACCACCGCTGCGGTGTCATCCTGCGAAACTTGAGTCGCATTGGCTCCGGTTTCAAACGGAGCATTTTCAAAAACCTTGTACTTACCCAAAGAGATGCGGGTATCGCTAGAGTCAGGGCGATCGATCAGCTGAATTGGCCCTGGCTCACCCCCTAATTCTGACCAGTCTGTAATCTCGCCTCGAAAGACCCTGGCGAACTGAGCAAAAGTAATATCACCGCTAAAGGGGTTGTCAGGGGAAACAATGATGGCGACCTTTTCTCGGCTAATCGGTGTTTCAATCAGCCCTTGCGCCTTCTCTTCATCAGTTAAGGGACGACCGATCGCAGCCAGATCGATATCTCCTTTTAATAAAGCTTGTAGAGCCTCATCGGTTCCGGCCGCAGCCAAGTTTACTGTCGTGCCAGAAAATTTTTCTTCAAAGCTTTTTTTTAGCGCTGCGTTAATGACGGTCATACTGCTAGAGCCATCTAGCCTTACAGTCGTACCGCTGGGCACTGCACTAGGCAAGGGAAAGCTAGTAGGAGTCGGTGACTGGGCTAACAGCATGGCATCTGTCTTTAAGGCTGTGGCAACTGCCGAGGCAGTCATCAGCGTCAGGAGAGTAGCAGACACCTTAATGGCAGACCGCTTGATTAAAGTTTTTTTTGAACTCAGCATGATGCGTTCCTGGTTGGGAAAATGTCAAAGCAAATTGTTGAAGATTTCACTCCGTTACTCCAGGTGGAATGCAGCTCCAGGTGGGATGCAAGTTATGTTATTTAGGCATGAATTGCCCTTGAGACCGAAGACCAACCTGAGTCGGTTGGTTAAAAATTCGCAGGTTAAATTCTCACGACTTAGATTTACGCAACAGATTAGATTCGCACGATAGACAGATTCACTTCGCCATCATTGTCTTCAAGATGCGTGTCAAAGAAAAAGGCGCAAAGGGTTGCAGTTTCTCGCACTTCTAGCGTGAGCGTGTCATCATATCCGTTGAGTGAAGACCAGGTCGCTGCAACTTCGACATTCGTTTTTTTGTTAACGACTTTTCCGCCATAGATCCACAGCAGCACGAGAGGTTCACCTGACATACCTGTTGAGGTTCTGTAGCCAAATTCACCGCTCTGAATTTTGACAATATTTGTGCCAGGTTCCAGAGGCACAGAAACAGCAACTTCGCTCTGAATCCGCTGCATTTGCTCTGGGCTAAGTATGTAGCAATTGTTCTTGCTATGAATTTTGAGATCGGTAACTGTACATCCTTCCATAGTCCACTTCCTCAATCAATGATGTTATTAATATCCTGCAAATCTATCAGCTAGATAAACCTAAAAGGATTTTCAAAGTTTGTGGGTCTAGAAGTATAAATTCGCCCGACACAAGCCTGCCTGAGCGTCATTTCTAGCCTTGCAATCTCTAATAACTTGTGGCCTACCCAGGCTACTAGGAGATTTCAGGAGGATCATATCTGTTTATTAATTTCTTGTAAAGCTTAATGCGTTAGTTTGTCTCTGTAAGACATGTGTTTTATAATACAACCCCCCATTTTACCTGAGTCCTAATAACCTTTCTATCAGGCTTCATCCAGCGATAGATCTACCTATGAAATTGAACCTCGCTATGAAATTTGATCTGGGAAAGGCATCTCACGCTCTCCTCAGAGCAAACTTCATAGCCCCAATTCGCTTTAGAGCCTCTGCGCAAGAGACTCAACTCCTATGCAGTGTGGATTTCAGCAGTGCCAAATGCCGCTGAAATCTGCTCCCGGAAAAAGGCGCAAGACGTAAATTGACCTAAAAGGCTGATTGAAAATTTAAAACATGCCTTATCTTTAGGGGGAGTTGCAGCCCGGTTGGGAGAAGATCGTTTCATGCCATCACAGATCGCGTCATCACAGGCTCTGTCATTGCAGCCTGTACAGTCAGAGATTTTGCCCCTTGCCGCGTTTGAGCCTGGAGCGATCGCCTCAGAACCAAGTCAGCTAGAACCAAGCCAGCTAGAAGCCGCCGCAGCAGTCGCGATCGCCCCCCGGCGGGGTCGTCGTCATACCGTCAAGCGTCCCCGCACTAGCCCTGACCTGTTTCCGCAAGGGCTGACCGATCGCATGGCTTCTAACCGTTTGATCTGGGAAGGCTGTACGGTCTTAAGCCAGGGTCGCAGCCTCGACTGGGCAGAAACCGATGACGGACTGCACTACCAAAGCCCTGTCGCTAAGGGCAAAGGCTATATTTCTTTCTCCTTAACGAATGATCTGTATCTCAAAGATCCCAGCGTATTAGAGGGCGAGGTGGCGCTGGCGCTGATCGAAGAATTTGACATCCGAGCGGCCTGCCTCCATTTAATCTATGCCGCCTTTGCCACCCAGCTAGAGCGTCCTTGGGAGCAGCAATTTGTCATTAGCGATCGCCAGTTAGAGCGCTATTTAGGACTCGATAAAAACAAAAAGCTGAATAAACAGCAGAAACTAGAGCTGTTATTACATCTTGCCAAACAGCCCTGCTCTCTGCTGGTCTATGTTTCCTGGCCTGATAAAGGGAAGGTCAAGTCCTTTAGCGTTAGCCGCACCTGGCTATGGGAAATTTCTGAACCGATTTTGCATTTTCAGGAAACGATTTCTGGGCATTCCGAGCTAGTTGGCTTTACGCTTCAGGTCAGAGCCGGAAACTGGGCGCAGTACTTCCTGAATGCCGAGCGCTGTAAAGACGGCACTGGCTATTACGAGTACGGCATCTTATCTCAGTCGCTGCTTCAAGACGTGATGAGCCTCTGGTACAACCATGAAGGAGCTGCCCGCCTGATGCTGTGGCTGCTGTTTAAAACCAGAGTCAGCAATAGTCCTGTGCGGGTGGGCACCTTATTTAAAGTTGCCTTTGGAGTCGAAAAAATTGAGATGGCACGGGAAGATGCCTTTGCCCGCAAGCGCCTGGTTAAACAGTGGAAAACTCTGCTCAAGGTCTTGCATGAGCGAGATTGGAAACTCACCTTTGATGCGGCCACCTATCCGCCCCAGTATCTGCCCGACTTCACCGACCTTGTGCCCCTGAGCGAGATTCCAGATGACCCCCAAGAGGCAGCGGAATTTTGGGCAAAGGATGCGCAAAAAGCCGAGGGCGAACGACTGACCGACCTGACGCGCAAGCCCTACGGAGGCTTTGAGCCACTGCTCATGGGACTGATGCTGATTCAGCCTCCTGCCGAAATCACCACCCGCCTGCAAGAGCTAAACCCTCGATCGCCAGTTGCCAAGCCTGCTTTCGCTGCGTTGCCAGAACCCGACAGTCAACCTGTGAACCAACCAGAATGCAAGCCTTTGTCAGGCAAAACCCAAAAGCGATCGACTCCTGCCCGCAAGGTCAAACCTGTGATCCGGTCGGGTCAGGAGTTGAAGGATCTGCGGGTGTCAAAGGGCATGACGCAAAGTGCGCTAGCGACCCACCTGGGCAAAAGCACGAGTTGGGTGAAGCTGGTAGAAACCGATCGCCGTAATATTACAGCCGCCGACCAGACGTTATTGCAACGCTTGTTTGAGGCATAGCTTCAGGTTTTGTTCAACGATCCTCGCGTTACGCCAAGCTGGTTGTGCAGTTTCAGATCACGCCAAAGCTGTGAACCTGTGATTTCGCCTCGTAGGAGTTTTTGATAGCTGGCGATCGTCTGATTAACCTGTGCCGCAGTTTCATTCACAAACTCTAAACGAAACTGACTGACCCCCAGCTTGATCAAATGGGGAACATACTCTGCTCCGGTCTGAGCCTTGCCATTGAATACCGTATTTCTGCATCCGGTATCAGCTTTAAGAATATGTTCGATCCCCACGCGATCGCGCAATGTTACCTCCTGAGTTTCGCAGGGGCGACCGCAGTTGGTGTAGTCAGTTCCCTCTGAGAGGAACGCACAAAAAACGCAATGCTCCATGTGAAACATGGGAATATGTTGATGGATAGTCACCTCAAACCAATCGATCGGACAGGCGGCAATCAAATCTTCGAGTTGGTTAATGTTTAAGTCGTAGGAGGGCGTCAGGCGCTCTAATCCCTGCTGCTTTAGGTAGTCTGCCGTGATGGGATTGGCAACATTTAGGGAGAAATCACCCATGCGGCGATCGCCTGCAAAAAACTGGAGATGATCGGGATTTCGCACCAGATAGCCATCGGCATTGCAGGCGCGCACCTGCTGCAAAATCCAGTCTTCGCCCGGTTTGGTGATCCGAGGAGGCGCAACCCAGAGAGTGGTAGCTGTCTCTGTGGGGCGATCGCGATTGACAGCAGCAACTAGGCTCACAGCTTCTCGATAGGCACGCGGATCTTCAAGTTCGCAGTAGAGCCGCTGAATGCCGCAGTCCAAAGCGGCTTGCAGTTGCGGTAGGGTGCGTGCTAGGACGGTAAGCGATGGGGCGATTGGGGGAGGGGTTGCAAAAGCTTTGGGCAGCAAGTCGGTATAGCTAGTCGCTTCTAGCTGCCAGCGGTGCGGGCGCGATCGCTGCGCCTGGAGCTGTTCGACAATCTCGCGCCGCAGTCGATTTAGCTCGCGCATAGGCAGCATGACTGCGCCCACCAGATGGTGAGAAAGCTGGCCCAAACGAAAGGGCGTATTGCCCAAGCGACCCAACTGATCTTGCAGACGATCGCCATCTAACGGCTGAGTATGCGCCTCGATCAGCGGCATTGTGGACTCGACTTGCACAATGTGCCCCTGCGGATCACGGGCGATCGCGACCAGAGGCTGATTCACCTCACCATGAATTTCTATCTGAATCGGCTGCTGAAACTGAGGTGTATCTCCGGCATAGCTTTGTCGCACTTGACGATCGAATTCAGGATCGCTTGTCTTCCAAATTTTGTCCCCAATGTGGATACGCCGAAAGTCTAAGCTATCTCTGCCAAAGGTTAAAATGGATTCGTTCCTTCCGGACTCTATGGCGTATATTCTGCCGCCTTCTTCCGGAAGTTCTGGATGTCCATGATCGAACACAACACCATCTCCTGGCTTTGCCGGAGCTTGGAGAGTCACAAAGATTTGGCGATCGCGAATTTGGGTGACTTCGCCCAAATAAACCCCACGCTTTTTGCCAAATCGCCCATGCACCAATTCCTGGTTGTTAATGCCGCGAAACCAGCCTGTATATAGCCCGCGCGAGAAGGCCATTTCCAGATCATAGCGATCGCCAGAAGCGTTAGATCTAGAATTCTTCGTGATTTCTGCCCCTGCCCGATCGATCGCTTGCCGATAGACTCGCGTTACAGCCGCCACATATTCGGGGGTTTTCAACCGCCCTTCAATCTTCAGACAGGCCACTCCCGTTTTAACCAAATCCGGTAGCACCTCTAGCCCCGCCAGATCTTGGGGACTCAGCAGATACTTGCGATCGCCCAAGTCGATCGGCTTGCCATTTGCAATCAGCTCATAAGGCATGCGGCAAGCCTGCGCGCATTCGCCTCGATTGGCCGATCGCCCCCCCAAGGCTTCACTCGTCAAACACTGCCCCGAATAGGCAACGCACAAAGCCCCATGCACAAACACCTCTAACGGCATGGAGAGCGGGCGAGCCGTCTGCTGAATCTTGTGAATTTCCTTTAGGGAACATTCTCGCGCCAACACCACCAAATTGCAGCCGAGATTTTGGGCAAAGGTCACACCTGCCGCACTCGTGACGGTCATTTGCGTCGAGGCGTGAATTGGAAAATCAGGTGACAAATGCCGAATCAAACGGCACAGACCCACATCTTGCACAATCAAAGCATCAACCCCAGCCGCAATAATGGTGCGAATATATTGTTCTGCCTCAGGTAGCTCTTGGGGAAAGATTAGCGTATTCAAGGTCACATAGCCCTTGACCCCTCGCTGGTGCAGAAACGCCATCAGTTCAGGCAACTCTGCTTCGGTAAAGTTTTGTGCCCGCATGCGCGCATTAAATCGCTCTAGCCCAAAGTAGATCGCATCTGCCCCATTTTCGATCGCGGCTTTGGCACAGTCCCAATAGCCCGCAGGTGCCAGCAGTTCAGGGAGTTGTAACGATCGGGCAGATTCACCCGGTGGCAGATTGGTTTGGGGCAGATTAGCGGTCATGAGGGCAGCAGTTGAAAATGAGCAGCCTTTTGATCTTGCCTCAATTTCCAAAAAGTTGGAGCGATTGTTTTTGGTAGAGTAGAGAGTGCCGGGTTGCAGCAGCTACGCCCCAAGATTCAGCGGAAGCAATGGGTGTTATGGAACACACTAAGACTCAGCAGACCACCCCAACCTCTCGCTTGTGGTTTGTGGACCATGTGAGAGTATTTCTTACCCTGCTGGTGATTGCGCATCATGCTGGACAGCCCTACGGCCCTACAGGGGGCATGTGGCTCATTTTTAACCCAGAACGAGCTGACATTCTGGGAGCGTTTTTTGCCACTAATGCTGCCTTCTTCATGGGCTTGTTCTTTCTAATTTCGGGTTACTTTGTGCCAAGCGCCTACGATCGCAAAGGCGCAAAAGCTTTCTTGAAAAAGCGTTTCTGGCAATTGGGCGTGCCTATTCTGTTTTTCGCCTTGTTGGTGTTTCCCCCCATCTTTTACTTGGCTCAACCCAGTGAGCTATCTTTTACCCAATTCTTTTTTGAGATTTATTTGGGTCAAGGGCAAATACAGGTTGGACACCTTTGGTTCTTGGTGCACCTGCTGTGCTACGCAGTGTGTTATGTGCTGTGGCGCAGAATGACGAAGCGAAAAGCTAGGCTTGAGCCAGCTCAGCCAGCTCTGACATCTCCTCGGCATGGCCTCATTTTTGCCTATTTAGCTGCATTGTCCATTGTAACCTTTGCTATCCGCGTTCCATACCCGATCGATACCTGGAAAGGATTACTGTGGATTATTCCCGCAGAAATTGCCCATTTGCCGCAGTACGCCAGCCTGTTCGTCATTGGAATCATGGCCTATCACCATGACTGGTTTCGGCGGATGCCCACCCAACGCGGATGGATCTGGTTAGGCATTGGGTTAGGCGCAACTCTACTGCGGTATGGTTATGCCTTATTTAGGGATGAATGGTTTCCAACTCGGCTGATTGCAGGGGGAGGCTGGAATTGGCGATCGCTCGTTTGGAGTACTTGGGAAGCCACAATTTGCGTGGGTTTGTGTATCGGCTTGCTCGTCCTTTTCCGCGAACGAATCAACCAACCCGGCAAGTGGGGACGCATCTTATCTGCCAACGCCTATACGGTTTACCTGATTCACATTTTGGTTGTTATCGCTGTCCAGTTTTGGGTTGCGCCTGTCTCAATCCCACCTTTGCTCAAGTTCTTGCTTGTAACCTTAATAGGTATTCCCTTGTGTTTCTTAATTGGTCATTTTATTCGCAAATTGCCGATCGCTAGACTTGTGCTCTAAAGACATACTCAGTCACAGCCCCATATGACGCTGCCACGGATGAGGCAGAAGCTGTGAGGGAGAAACGGTCTGCCGTCGAGGTTTACAGATCCTGAATATTTGTTCCCTTTTTTTAAGATTCACGCCAGATGAGAGCGGCCAGCGTTCTGATTGAATCTCTTCAAAGCGAGCCTTATAGCTTCCTTAGGATTAGGTTGTAAACTTCGACAGCTCTACAAACCGGGCTTTCGGGTTTCAAAATTGATGGGGATCTGTAATATGGCACCAACGCAGGTTGAACAAGTGGTGATCAATGAGGCAGAAGTCGAGAAGTTCTGGAAAGCATTCAGCGTTTTTGATACAGATGGGAGTGGCGCAATCTCTGCTGATGAGTTGGGCAACGTGATGCGATCGCTCGGACAAGCACCTACCGCTATAGAACTGCGCGATCTGATCAAAGAAGTGGATGTCGATCGTTCAGGCAGCATTGATTTTGAAGAATTCAAAGCGCTGTTGATCTCCAGACAAGGCGATCAGAAGAGTCGCCTCAAATTAGCCTTTAACGTGTTTGACAAAGATAACAGCGGTCGGATTACGGCTGATGAGATGCAAAGCGTCATGAGCCAGTTTGGCCTAACCGATGCCGAACTGGATGCGATGGTGAAAGAAGTCGATGTGGATGGCGATGGTTCGATCGGCTTTGAAGAGTTTTGTCAGCTTGTTCCAGATGCGGCAGAAACAGAGGAATCGATCGCCGCTTCTAAGGCTGCCGCCCCAACGGCAGTTGGCTCAACCGCACCAGCTACGGCAAATGAAACTGATGCGATTGTGGGGACAGTCGTCAGTATCCAGACAGAGCGATCGCTCGATAGTGACCCAGAAGAACCTGCCGCCGATATCAATCCAGAACTCGAAAAATTAAAAGAACTCCTGTCCAAGCATCCCCAGAACGAGAAAGTCCGGGCTACGTCCCGCTTGCAAATGCAGATTGGCTTGTTCCGGTTAATTCAGGGAGCAGCATACCGCTGTTTTCGAGAGAGTTTCTCTGCTAACCACGAAACTCATCTCCAAGTCAGGAACTTGCCCTACCGCATCACAGATTTCGTGCCCTTTGTGCAGACTGCCATTTCGCTTTACAAAGGGTTGGGCATTGTAGCCGAGGAATGTCATCCGGTGCTAGATGCCGTCGTGCAATCCATCTCAGAGGAATATGCCCGTCTAGAAGAACGGATACAGAACTGGGCAACCCTGGAAAAAACGCCTGAGATGTTAGCTGAAGAACAAGTGATATTGGCGGCTCGTAGCCAATCAGCCAATGCCAGAGAAAAGTTTGCGGCAGGGGTTGAATTCGCCATCACCATGAAAAAGCAGAAGCTGAACTTAGGGGATGTGGTCGAAGGGGTGCTTGCCTCCCATGAGCTAAATCGGCTGCGAGAACTGGAGCTACGACAAGAATTTGCTCCGCCTCCAGCTCAAACGGAGGGAGATCCTAAAACCTATCTGAAACGCTGGAACCGGGTGATTTTGTCGAATGCTTTAGAAACCGTGGATGGAGCCATGATGCCTGTTGCCTATTGGTATGAGGATTTCATGCCCAAACTCCTAGCGGCCTTTAGCGTCAGCACTGCCGCCGATCTTGAACGTAACACAGTACCGGATGAAACAGCCTTAAATCAATGGTATGAATGTACCCGATCCTCTGGGGAATTCGATCGCTATGGTGCAGATGTTGCAGAGAATTTTCCCCACTGTACGCCTGACCAAAAACTTAGGCTCAAGCAAGCCTGGCAGCTAACGCACCACTACCTGAATGGCGTGCAAAAGCGCCGGGAGCGGTTAGAGTTTGGACGAGAATCGGGAGCGCTGTCTCAATATGTCGCGTTTATTGATATCTACCTGGGTCGCAGCGATGTGAGAGATTCTCAGATGCGGATCAGCTTCCCTTACTACATTGGCCCTGCCGTGTGGCGCTTCTTCCATACCACCGCAGAACTTGTAGACAGCTATCCCATAGAACAACAAACTCACTTAATTGCTGTTTTCAAGGACTTTTTCAAGCTGTTTGCCGCCATGTATCCCTGTCCCTACTGTCGGCATCATCTCAATGCCTATGTGGTGCAAAACAGAGAGATTGATATGTATCCAGTCGAATACTTGTTGCTGGGACAAGACAGTGACCGATCAGACTTTACGATGTCGATCGATGATAAACTCGCTGCCGTCACAGATGGAGCTTCTCTGCGGCTATTTTTCTGGAAGCTGCACAACACCGTTTCGTCATCTATCGCCCGCTCAGAAGAGTGGTATCACCAGGATGATAAAGCCTTCTATACTACCCGCTATTGGCCCAGCATTGACTCTGAACTGGCTCGTGCTAGTGCCCTCAAACAGATCAGCATTGCCACCGATCGCATCTATTCGATCTACGGGTTGCTCAAGCCTGTCGCGCGGTTGGCCGCTGTGCGCTTAGAGCTACAAAAGCTGCTAGAAAAAGGCGACACTCAAAGCCTGGAAGAAGCCTGCACGATCGCCCACAACTACATTCAAGCTCTAGAGGCAGCCGTCATCCAAGGCCGATTTTTGCAAGAAACCTACCGCTTTGACCCTAATCTTCTAGATCAAGCCCCTGTTTTCACGCCAGAAGAAGAGGAGTTTGGACGCAGCAAGCTCTTTATTGAGGTTTAGCGGCTTTACCTTTGTTGAGAGAGGACGTCTGCCGCCCTCTCTCAACAAAGTTCTTGGTTTTAGTTTTTGGTTTTAATGCCAGCAGCCTCAAGAGCGATCGCACCCTCTCAAAAGTAAAGACCGATGCGATCGCTTGTATGACTCAGACGCTGCGGGGCGATAGGAGCCTAAATTGGATCCTAAAACAGATCGGCTGTGGGCTGACGACGGCCAATTGCCAGCCGCAACACCGACAAACCTAAAATCAGCAAAAACATAGCCAGCCCGATCGTACAGGCATAGCTAATTTCCAGATCTTGAAAAGCGCTCTCATAGACGTAATAGACCAAGGTTTTAGAGCTGTTGCGGGGGCCACCCTGCGTCATGATGAACACTTCTTCAAAGACTTTGGTTGCAGAAATCGCTGAAATTACCGCCACAAGAAACAGGTAAGGGCGCATCAGCGGAATTGTAATATCCCAATGCTTGCGCCAACGATCGGAACCATCGATCGCTGCCGCTTCATACAGGTCGCCTGGAATAGCCTGTAATCCAGCCAAATAAATCACCATGTAATAGCCCAACCCTTTCCAGATCGTCACCCCCATGACGCTAAACAAAGAAAATTGAGGGCTGGTCAACCAGGGCAGCCCTTCCTCAGAAAGATGCAGCCAGCGCAAAAATTGATTGAGTAAGCCCGTTTCGGCATAGAGCCAGCGCCAAGCAATGCCAGCCACCACCATCGAAATCACTACGGGCGTATAGTAAGCCGCGCGAAACCAGCGAATTCCGGGTAATGCCTGATTGACCAGAATAGCCAGCCCCAAGGGCACGATGACCAAAATGGGCACCACACCTATCAGGTAAATCAAAGTATTGCGTAGTGTTCTCCAAAACACTCTGTCAGAGAGCAACCGCTGAAAGTTTTCTAGCCCTACCCATTGAGGGGATTGGGTAATGTCAAAGCCATATTGGGTAAAGCTGAGGTAGAAGGCTTGCAGAGCCGGATAAAAGACCGTCAGGGTCAGAATCGCCAGGGCTGGCAAGAGAAACAGATAGGGCGTAAACTGCGGCTGTTGTATCCAGCAGAGTAGCGATCGAATTAGCGATCGAGCTTGAGGCGATCGGTCTGGCATTTTCAGGCTTGGCATCTTCAGGCAGAGTTCTATTCAGGCTGGTAGGGTTTTTGCTGACTTGAAGGCAGCCATATCTTGCTCGGCTATATCTTGCTCAGCTACACCTTACTATAAATGAACAAAAGAAGAACTCCCGTAGCAGCATTTTATTGGAGTGCCGCTAGTATTCCCTTTTCTCACAGGTTCATTTTTAGGGTTCGTTTTAGATCAGTATTGGGGAACTCTTGACCTCGTGAGCCATGCTTAGAGCACACCCAATTGGGGCTACTCTAAAGAAGTGCGATCACACTGCAATCACGGCGTTTAAAACCCATACCTCCTATGCCCAGAACTCCCAACGAATTTTCGGTACATATCATGATGGAAGGTGGACATCGTGAAGAAGTTCGCTTTCCCACCATTCAAGACTTTCAGAAGTGGTACAGCAGCGAGTTAGTGCCCAAGTCTGCCTCTAATGATTTTATCAATGTGCCCATCAAAAATATTCAGGGTGAGTACATGGTGGTGCGCCCCTCCCGCATTTTGGCGCTGCGGGTTGAGCCAGTCTTTTCTAGCAGTGTCGATCGCGATTTTTAACCCCGGTTGAGCCATCTCAGGCTTTGCCGCTACTCATCAAATACAGCAGCGCCATCCGCACGGCAACGCCACTCGTCACCTGCTGCGAAATTAGGCTGAACTTGGGATCATCCATCAGTTCAGAGCTAATTTCTACGCCCCGATTCACAGGCCCCGGATGCAGCACTTTGACATCGGGCTGGCAGTGCTGAAGGCGATCGCCCGTGATGCCGTAGCGCCAGTGATATTCTCTTAAGCTGGGCAGCAGGTGGCTTGTCATGCGCTCTTTTTGAATTCTTAGCGCCATGACAAAATCGGCGTTTTCTAAGGCAGGCTCTAGGCTCCAGTGCAAAAACAGCTTACGGGGGATCTCTGTGCCACCGCTGCCCGTGAAATTTCCATTGACAAAATCTGCGAACGCCTTGGGTAAGAGCGTGGGTGGCCCCACAAGATGCACTTCGGCTCCGCTGGCAGTGAGGCTCCAGATGTTAGAACGCGCCACGCGAGAATGCAGGATATCGCCGACGATCGCAATTTTTTTGCCTTGCAGCAGCGACAGCCTCGGCTTTTCAGGATCAAGCAGGGTGCAGAGGGTAAACAGATCGAGCAGGGCTTGAGAGGGATGTTCGTGCTGTCCGTCTCCAGCATTAAACACCCCCACTCGTGTTTGCAGCCGATCCATCTCATTGGCGATCGCTAGCGGCACTCCGGCTTCTCGGTGGCGAATCACCATAATGTCGGTGCCCATAGCCAGGTAAGTTTTTGCCGTGTCTAAGATCGTCTCACCCTTGGTCATCGAAGAGGTGCCGGGGGCAAAGTTGAGCGTATCCGCCGAAAGCCGCTTTGCTGCCAGCTCAAAGCTGCTGCGGGTACGGGTCGAAGACTCAAAAAACAGGTTGGCTATTACTTGTCCTTGCAGCGCAGGTACCTTTTTGGTACGGCGAGACAGCACCTCTTGAAAGCTAGCCGCCGTCTGCAACACCGCGTCATATTCAAAGGGTTGAAAGTCGGAAAGGGAAATGATGTGGTGGCGTTTCCAGGATGTAGCAGCCATAAAAAGGGTTGGGACTCAGATAATGCCTAAATCTTAGGATAATGCTGGGCGGCACAGCATTGTGGCTAGTCTACAGATAGCGGACATCTTCACCGGGGAACCCTTGGCTGCCTTCAGCCAGACTCGCTACGACTTGCGGCTGAACAACCCAAATAGTCCATTGCCAGAAGACTTCACGGGCGTAGAGACATTCGTCACGCGATCGGGTTTATCTAACACCAGCTTGAGCCGCGTCACATAGTCCAATGCCAGCGGATCTTTAGGGTTAAACTTCAGCGCCTGCCGGAAATGCACTTTGGCCATGCCCATAAGATTTTGCATGAGATAGGCTTTCGCCAGCAGAGAGTGATACTCAGCCTTATTGGGTTCTAGGCGAATGGCATCCCGCAGTTCAGCGATCGCCTGTGGCCAGTTGGCATTTTGGGTATAGGCGATCGCGCGCTGATAGTGCCGACGGCTATAGGTGCTAACCATTTGTGCTGTCTCGATAGGCACAGTCGGAGGCGGCTTGACCTGACTCGCAGCCACAATGCCCGCCCGCTTTTCCCGAATCATGGGTTCACCCATTTTCAGGTAAAGGTAGACCAGATTGAGTTCACTGAGCTGCTGAGTCACTGATTCAAATTGGCCGAGGGGCTGAAACTGAGATTCGGCTAACTCAGCCACCATTTGCTCATAAAACACCTCAAGCTCTGAGGAAGGCTTCTGAAGCAGTTGCCGAGCAGGCACAGACTGAGCCAGCAGCGGCTCCTCTCGGTTAAACCGCCGCACGCGAAATCGTAAAGTTGCCAGCGTCTCAGCACGTTCTTTCTCTTGCTTTAGCCGTTGATAAGCCGGGTTTACCACGCGAGTTAGCAGTTGAGTGGCTAATGCAGTCGTTGCTGCATCTGCTCCTACATAGCCATCAGGGTGCAGCAATTTGGCGACCGTGCGGTAACGCCTCAAAACCCGGCGATCGTCAGCAGCGACAGCTAAACCCAAAATGGCGTAGGGATCAGAAAACTGGTTGGGCCAGTCCGCAGAGAATGAAGTCTGTGACATTAGATGCTGGCTCTCAATATTCGGTAACTGTTTTTATAAGTGTGTTCAGCCAATAGGTCTAGCCCATTTAGCTCATCAATATAGACAACTAATCTATAAACGGGGTATCGGCTACAAAGGCTCAGGGCTGATCCTGACCAACGAAGTCGGCCAGGGCTGATGCATCTCCCGCATTTTCCTTTAACGAAGGAATTATGAAGATAGAATCCCCCAGAGAGGATGCAGTCCCCACGGAAGCTCGCCATCTCCACTTGACTAGCCGCAGGGTGTGGCCTGCTAACAAGCGCAAGTGAAATGAGATTGACCTAGTGAGGTTTACTAATAGTTAGGCTTACTAGGGTAGATTCACGAATTTGACTCAAAGTTCCAAGCGACTCAGCAGATTACTTCAGAGATTTGTTAGAGATTTGTAATGATCTCAGCCTTACTATGGCTCAGCTTCTGACCGTTAATCTACCCTGTCACTTGAGTTCACACTGATACTAAATCGTGTTGATACTGAATCGTGCTGATACTGAACCACACAGAGGCTAGATCCTAGCCGAGCTGGGCTTACCTGCCGTCTGTTCTTAAAGTCCTAGCCCTGAAGGTATAACGTATATCTGTACGCTGGCGGATGCAGATGGTTAAGTAGATGCAGATTAATCATAGTCTACCTCAGGATTTTGCTCGATATTATGGTGAAGGATAATCCGGACTCAGGGTTGTATTGAATTGACACAAGTACTTTCCCAGATTGCATGTTGAGCAAGCCAAAAGACCGAAGAATTGCTGCCCTTTTAGCGCTAGCAGGGGCAATATTGCCTGTTTCAGGGTTCCATAAGTTTTATATGGGGCAACCGAAGTGGGGCATTTTGTATGTGCTGCTGTCTGCAACAATGATCCCCAAAGTTGCCAGCGCGATCGAGGCGGTTTGGTATCTGTTTCAGGACTCTGATGAGTTTGCTCAGTGGTCGGGTGCTGTCACTCAAAAAACAATGCCGATTCAAACGATCGCGGCGGCTGACGCCCTGCGACAGTTAGAGCAACTGCGGCTAGAGGGTTTGGTTTCAGAGTATGAGTTTGAACAAAAGCGACGGCAGTTGCTCGATCGCATAGGTTAAGGCATGAAGGCAAGCATCCGATCGCAGATTTTGAATAATCCCTACTATCGGCTGCAATCGGCGGCTGAGGTGCGCCTAGCGGCAGAGTTGGGCGTACAGATAGATGTGAACCGAGCCTGTGTCGATGATTGGTTAAGGTTGCCCGGTTTGTCGATTCACCAGGCGCGATCGCTGGTTGCCCTCAGCCAGTCGGGGGTACCGTTCCATGCCATCGAAGATATTGCCGCAGCGCTGAGTTTGCCCCTGTCTAGGCTTCTGCCCTTATCCCCTATTCTTCAGTTTTGCTACTACGATGCAGAAAGCCAGCATGAGGTGCAACCCCTCAGCCCTAACCTGGCTTCAGTGGAGCTGTTGACCCAGATTCCAGCCGTAGATTTATTTTTGGCAAGGGCGATCGTCCAGAACCGCCAGACTCACGGAGCCTATCGCAGTCTTGCTGACTTTCAACAAAGGCTAGCGCTTTCGGGTCAGTTGACGGCTGACTTAATGCACTATTTGAAATTTTAAGTCGTTGAATGAAGTTACAAGTTTGGAAGTGCTGTGCTCTGCGCAGCACTTCCAAACTAAATTGGGCTGTAGTTTTAACGTGATCCTCTAAGGTGAAGGCGCTAAGGCTGCTTTGGCTTGGCTTTGCAGCATGAGTCCATACTCCAACCCTTCGACGCTAGCCTGGTAGGAGGCTTCAATGATGTTGGTCGATACACCCACCGTTGTCCAGCGTTGATGCCCATTGCTGCTTTCTACCAAGACGCGAGTTTTTGCAGCTGCCCCTTCCCCACTGTCTAAAATTCGGACTTTGTAATCTGTGAGGTGAAAAGTGGCAATTTCGGGATAGAAATTGGTCAGAGCTTTGCGTAGGGCTGCATCTAGCGCTGCCACAGGGCCATTGCCTTCAGCAGCTTCTAGCATGTCTTGCCCATTGACTGCCACTTTTACGGTCGCTAGAGAGTGGCTTTGCCCTGCCTCTGAGTCGCCCACCATGTCGCAATGCACATGGAAGTCTTTGATCACAAAAAATGACTGCCGTTGCCCTAGTGCCTCCCGCATCAGCAGTTCAAAGCTTGCCTCTGCTGCTTCAAACTGATAGCCCTGATTCTCCAAAGTCTTCAAGTGCTGAAGAATTTGGCGGCAGGTGGGATCTTGCTTGTCTAGATCAATGCCGAAACTGCGGGCTTTGGCTAGCACGTTGCTCAAGCCAGCCTGATCGGAGATAACAATTCGACGAGAGTTGCCGACTAGCTCTGGCGCAATATGTTCGTAGGTGAGGGGATTTCGCTCAACCGCGCTGACGTGAATACCGCCTTTGTGGGCAAAAGCTGACAGACCCACGAAGGGGGCATGGTCGTCTGGAGCTAAGTTGACGACTTCACTGATGAGCCGACTTGAGGCGCTCAGGTGAGCCAACTGATCGGCATGAACACACTGATAGCCCAGCTTGAGCTGTAAGTTAGGCAACAGAGTGCAGAGGTTGGCATTGCCGCAGCGCTCGCCATAGCCATTGACGGTGCCCTGAATCATTCTGGCGCCTTCCATCACGGCTGCGATCGCGTTTGCCACAGCCGTTCCTGAGTCATTGTGGGTATGAATGCCGATTTGGGGTGTGGGGAGTGGGGGCGTCAGGATGCGGGAATCTGAGGCATCGACAGAGACAGCGGTCTGGGAGGGGGAGATGCTGAGTCCCACAAAGTCCACTACATCTCGGACGATCGCTGCAATTTCGTGAGGCAGCGTGCCACCGTTGGTGTCACAGAGCACTAGCCATTCGGCTCCGCCAGCGATCGCGGCAGCTAGAGTTTTAAGGGCGTACTCGCGATTCTGTTTGTAGCCATCAAACCAATGTTCGGCGTCGTAAATCACCCGCCGATCCTGACTGCGAAAATATTCGATCGTGTCTTGGATCATGGCTAAATTTTCATCTAGCGTTGTCTGCAAGCCTTCCACAACATGCAGATCCCAGGATTTGCCAAATAGGGTAATCCATCGAGTTCCGGCAGCCAGAATGGGTTGCAGCATGGCATCTTCAGCCGCTTTTTTGCCAGGACGACGAGTAGAGCAAAAGGCGACGATTTCTGCCTGAGTCAGCGGCTCTTCTCGTAGTTGCCAAAAGAACTGAACATCTTTGGGATTGGCTCCAGGCCAGCCCCCTTCAATAAATGGAACTCCCAGACGATCAAGCTGGCGCGCAATCCTCAGTTTGTCATCGATAGACAGCGACAGCCCTTCGCGCTGAGCGCCATCCCGCAGTGTCGTGTCGTAGATCCAAAGGGTTTTGGCGGGTGATGAGTCTGGGGTCATAGGAAGATAGTTGAAAAAATGGGGAGCGGGCGATCGCGCTCTGCGGTACTCTCTCTATTCTCTCACGCGAAACCGCTGACTGGTTTCGCCCCTTTATTTTTAGCGAGGGCACGCTGTTTTTCTGCTGTGGCCACAATCGTCTGCAAAAGCCCCAGGAGAACATCAAATTTGGTACTCCCCTGGAGGTGTCTTACCCCTAGCCTGCCGCTAACCCTTAGAATAGGGACATTAGTAGATACATTTGTTTTCAGCAAATTTGCTTTACGGAGGTGCGGTATATGGAGCCACTGCTCGGAGTTTTGGGAGCCAGCGCCATTGCAGCGATCGCGGGAACAGCGGTTAAGGGAATGCTCCGCCCGCTTAGTTGGGCCATGCTCATTGCATCAGCGTTGCTGTTTGGCTCTAGCAAAATTGTGGACGCTACTAACGCCTTGAGCCAGAACCCACGCCCTGACCCAAACCCCACTTCAACCCTCTCGTCAAATTCTGCGATTTCATCTCCGCCGGTAGCGCAGGGATGGCAGTCAATTGCGCAAAGCCTAGATCCGTCTTTGTCTACCCTGTACGGGCAAGGTCAACTGGTGCAAGGTCAACCTAACCCAACTCAATTTAATCAAGATTCGCTCAATCCAGATCCGGTGAGCCAGGGTCAGCCGCAAGGAACTGGGCAACCTGCAATTCCTCCTGAGCCAACTCTCACAGGCAATTCGACAGGTACCACCGCAGCTGTACCGCCCGTTGCTCCGCCAACGCGCGTTTCTACAACTCGACCGATCGTTGGGCTGTGGTAGATCGGGTTTAGGTCAATGGGTCGGACTCCAGTAGATTGGACAGAGTATCCCTAGTTCTCTTCCCCATTAATTTCACGAGATCCTGTCTTTGGAATTTGTCCTGTTTGAGGGATAGAACCGATAAATTCTTTAGAACTCTATTATTTTTAATTGGGACAAATTAATAGGGACAAAAACGAAGATCATAGGCGATGATTGGATTAGATTCGTCCATGGAGATCAGGGTATGCCAGAGCCATTTGCGCTTACGGTTGGAATTGCTGGAATCATTCTAATTGGCTTGGCTTTTACGGCGATTAATTTGGTCAAAGATGCAGGGCGGCTCATTGCCTTAGCGCTGCTTGCTTTCCTGGCTGTAATATTGCTCAACCGCACGATGTCGCCGTCAAACAACTTCACCTATCCCAACTCTTCTGGATCGAATTCTGTCCCCAACTCTCCTAATTCTCCAGGGTTTCCCAACTCTTCAACCTCTCCAGATTTTTCCAATCCTTCCGTCGCCCCAACTTATCCTGGCGCTCCCAACTCTTCTACTTATCCGACTCAGCGCCCTCGTCCATCTTTTGATTTTGACGCTGCCTCTAAAGGTATTTCAGATTTTGCGAAATCTGTTTCACGAGGGATTGATGAATTTGTATATGGCAATCCTTACGCTGTCGAACCTTCTACCTCAGAGACTGAACCCGGAGTAGAACCTGGCTCAACTCAAACTCGATCTGTACCTCCTGAGCAGCAGGGCTATCAAATTCGTCCTGATGGCGTACCTAGCCGGGTGAGCACCCTAGTGGAGCCTGACGCTCCTGGGAGAACAGGTACAGGGGGCGCAACCGGAAGCAGCGGAGCGGCTGGACGGCCTGTTTCTGCTTGGTGGTAGCCGCAACATGGCCTGACCAGCGCTAGATGCATTTTTCTGGTAATCCAGTGATAATTTTTGTGGCGGGGTTAAGGCGAGTACGGAGTGGTTCATGCGTCCGACAAGTGACATTGTAATTATCGGCGGCGGCATTATTGGGCTGGCGATCGCTATTGATCTGAAATTGCGTGGAGCCTCTGTAACGGTTCTCAGCCGAGATTTTCAGCAAGCTGCCTCTCACGCTGCTGCCGGGATGCTGGCTCCCAGAGCTGAGGGCATTTTGGCTGGCTCTATGCAAGATCTGTGCTTAAAGAGTCTGGCGCTCTACCCTGACTGGATCGGCAAGCTAGAAGACTTGAGTGGGGCTGACACAGGCTATTGGCCGAGCGGCATTCTGGCCCCTGTTTATGAGCAGCCTTCTGTGGATGGACAGGCGCAGAGCCAGCCGAGCGCTACTCAAGTTTGGCTCGATCGCTCAGCGCTATACTATGCTCAACCTGGACTAGGTGAGGCGATCGGCGGCTGGTGGTACCCCGAAGAAGGGCAAGTAGACAACCGGGCTTTGGCTCAGGCTTTGCGCTCAGCGGCAGAGATTCTGGGCGTTGACCTTCAGGAAGGAGTTGCCGTAACGAGCATTCGGCAGCAGCAGGGGCAGGTCTTGGGGCTGAAGACAACAATGGGCGATCGCACAGCCGCGCACTATGTTTTGGCAACAGGGGCATGGTCGCAAGAGTTGCTGCCTGTGCCTGTGCTGCCGCGTAAAGGGCAAATGTTAGCGGTGAAAGTTCCTGATGCGACAAGCTTACCGCTTCAGCGCGTGTTGTTTGGCGAAGAAGTTTACATTGTGCCGCGTCGAGATGGGCGGATTGTGATTGGGGCAACCAGCGAAGATGTGGGCTTTGCGCCTTACAATACGCCCTTGGGCATGCAGAATCTGCTGAATGCTGCTATCCGCCTCTATCCTGTGCTGGGCAATTTTCCCATTCACGAGTGCTGGTGGGGCTTTCGTCCGGCCACGCCTGACGAATTGCCGATTTTGGGAGCCAGTCTTTGTGATAATCTCACTCTGGCGATTGGCCATCATCGTAACGGGATTTTGCTGGCTCCAGTGACGGCAAAGCTTATCGGCGATCGCATCGCTAACCAGCCATCTTCCCCGCTGCTGGATGCTTTTTCTTGGGAGCGTTTCTACCGTTCCCCATCTCCTCATTCCTCTCCTTCTGGCAATATGCTGCAATACTCTTCTCCGATCGCTCCCCTTCCAGATTCTCCGGTTTCGCTGGATGATCCTAAGCCTTTGGTGATTGCGGGACGATCGTTTCGATCGCGCCTGATGACCGGAACGGGCAAATATCGCAACTTTGATCAAATGCGTCAAAGCGTTGCGGCCAGCGGCTGCGAAATTGTGACCGTGGCTGTGCGCCGTGTCCAAACCAACGCTTCAGGCCATGAAGGTCTGGCTGAAGCTTTGGACTGGGGCAAAATCTGGATGCTGCCTAATACGGCTGGTTGTCAAACGGCAGAAGAGGCGATTCGGGTCGCACGGCTAGGACGAGAAATGGCGAAGCTGCTGGGGCAGGAAGATAACAACTTCGTCAAGCTAGAAGTGATTCCCGATGCCAAATACCTGCTACCCGACCCGATCGGCACGCTAGAAGCCGCAGAAAAACTGGTGAAAGAAGGGTTTGCGGTTTTGCCATACATTAACGCCGATCCGCTATTGGCAAAGCGCTTAGAAGAGGTAGGTTGCGCTACAGTCATGCCTTTGGGTTCACCGATTGGCTCTGGACAAGGCATCAAGAATAGCGCAAACATCCAAATCATTGTGGAAACCATCCAAATTCCCGTTGTGGTGGATGCAGGAATTGGTACGCCTAGCGAAGCAGCTTTGGCAATGGAGTTGGGAGCCGATGCGCTGCTGATCAATACGGCGATCGCCCAGGCTGAAAACCCAGCCGCGATGGGTCGGGCAATGGGGCTAGCTGCCGAGGCCGGGCGCTTGGCTTACTTGGCAGGGCGGATTCCAGTCAAATCCTATGCTAGTGCTAGCTCACCCTTGACTGGAACAATTACAGGGTGAGAGAGGGGGCGAGAAGGAATGAGATGCAGGCGCTAATGAGGTTGGGCATACAGCTCTTATTCTGACGGCAGTTACTCTACTTTCTGGAGGGTGATCTATAAGACAATTTCCAGAGGTCGATCGATCGGATAATCTTAGGGCAAAAACTTAGGGTGGTTAATCCCTAGGTCAGCGTTAAGCGTTTCGATCGCCCACGAAGATGAGCATGAACCGGATCTTCAGCAGTTCTGATTTCTTTCAGCCGACGGATGGGGAACCCCTGCGCTCAGTCGTCACAGAGTCCCAGGAAGCCGTAATTGTAGTCTGGTATATCAAACCAGGTCAGGCCATTCCTGCTCACATTCATCCCAATGGGCAAGACACCTGGACTATTTTGTCGGGTAGAGGAGACTACTTCCTTGATCAAATAGGCAGCACAAAGCCGATCGCATTAGGCGATATCGTGATTGCCCCTAGGGGAGCGGTTCACGGCGTTTTGAACAATGGCGATCAGCCCCTCGTTTTTGTGTCCGTCGTGTCGCCGCTCGAAGCAGGCTATCAACCTGTCTCTGTTAATGAACCCTTAGAAGACCGTCTAACCCTGCTTCCTTAACGACTCGGCCTAGCTCTGGAGTATATGAAAGGGTTAATTCAGTACCTCTATCAAATCAAGTTAGATAAAGCCATTCTTTGGTGCTATCTGATTTGGTATAGCACAATCGTCTATTTCTATTTCGATCCTGCCTTGAAAATTTGGATCAACGCGATCGGCATTAGCGCCGTGATTGGTACAGGTCTGTTGCTGAGCGTGTCTTCGGGGGCAGCCGAGAAAAACCACTGGCAAACCTTCAGGCTCTACCTGATGCCATTCTGCGTATCGAGTTTCTCTTCTTTGATTAAAGATCGCGGTTTTTTTGTATTCCTATCGCCCAAAACTAGTGAAACGATCGCATCAACCTTATGTTGCGCTCTGTTTTTATCTACGATTTGGGTAATTAAAACTGTGAAAAATAGAGCTGCCTAAAGCTGCTACCCAGGAGAATTTTTTGAAGAAGTGAGCTAAGCCGACCTCTTCAAAAAAATGAACGCCCTCAACCTGCGTGCTTAAGCCTCGTCGTAGCCTTCAAGATCGAGCAAATAGATGTAGGGTTCAACCATTTCTGGACGTTGAAACGCGATCGCCCGCAGCAAGTGCCAATCGTTCAACCCTTCAAAAGCATTGCTGTACTCGTCTTGCTCTAGCCTTATCGCCAGATCAGCAACTTCTTTTTCCGTAATGCTAACGACATGCTCTTCTGAAATATGCAACGTGTTCATCGCTAACCCCCCTCAGTTTTGCGGATCTCTATCAACACTGTAGAGAGCAACCTCTCCATCCATCCTACTCGTTGCTCAGTAGTTATTCGGGCGGACTTTGACTTCTTCCATAAAACTTTGCATACGGCTTAACACAATGGGCTGAATTTCATGCCCCATTTCCTGCTCGTGATACTCCACGTAAGCTCCTACTTGCATCAAGCTTTCCCGCACCTGCTGCGCAGCCCGCAAAGGCACCACTGCATCTTGCCGTCCATGAACAATGAGAACGGGCGGAATGGGTTCGGCAGAATTGACCTCTAACGGCGCATGAAGATAGCCACTTAAAACCAAGAGTGCGGCTAAAGGCATCTGCAACCCAATGTCTAAGGTCATCGCCCCCCCCTGAGAAAATCCGCCCAGAACCGTTCGGCTTAAGGGAATTCCGGTGGTTTGCTCTAGCGATCGCAGCCAATCCATCAGCTCTAAACGACTTTTCTGTAGCTCAGGCTGCTGACGAAATTCTGGCCGACTAAAAAAGCTGTAGTCATTGGGTAAGCCATACCACATGCGGCCTTCGGGCGAATAGGGATGCGGAAAAGGGGCTTCTGGAAAGAGAAAGAGATAATCGGGCAAATCTAAATAGGTTGCCAATGCTGCCACATCTTGGGCATTGGCACCCCAGCCATGCAGCATGACCAATATCCCTTGCGGCTGCCCGCTTCTAGCGGCAACAGAAACCACCTTTAGCGGCATAAGCCCTCTCCTTCTGAGCAAGGTCGCTGCACACAGCCATCTTGAATGGCATCTTGCAGCAGATAAATCAGGTCACGATCGCGCCCACTTAAATTGCCGCACAGCATCTGCCATCGCAGATGCGCCTCTGTACCGGGAGACAACTCACCCCCCTCCAAAACCATCCGGACAATGGATTCAACCGTGTTGGTTTCATGCGGGCGAGCGGATTTTGACGTGACTATCATGATGCACCTGGGAACAGGACAGACAAGAATTCGACGAGAATTCATAGCTAAAGCTTCAGGAAGCGACCCGCAAATTCCTGAAGCAGCGTCAAGATCATCGGCAAACGATCCCCGGAGGACGGCTCTGAGCGTTATTTTGCGGTGAATGACGGCAATCTTTCCTGCCAGAGTTGGTCGATCGTGACAAAATGATAGCCCTGTTGCAGCAATTGGGGAATAAGTTGTGCGGCTGTAGCTGCCACATCTTCTCCGCCACAGTAGCCGTCATGCAACACGATCAACGAGCCGTTCTGCGTCTGTTGCACCACGCGTTTGACGGTTATGTCGATGCCTGGACGCACCCAATCTTCTGGAACCACACTCCACATGACTGGGCGGTAGTTCCACTGCTGCAAATTAACCAGCGTCTGCGGCGTAAAGATGCCATTGGGCGGGCGCACATCTCGGATGTTCTTTTGCACATAGGCCAGATCGAGATCACAAGCTTGGGCGATCGCGGCTTGCGTCTTTTCGAGTGAGGCTTTTAGCTCTTGGCTCGAAAGCCTGGGAAACGAGATGTGGTGATAGCCATGCAGCCCTAGCCAATGCCCTTGGAGCCAGACAGCCTTGGCAACTTCGGGCGATCGCTCTACGCAAGCACCCAGCCAAAAAAAGTTTGCTTGCACCTGATACTGCTCTAACACCTTCAGCAGCGCAGGGGTAAATTGGGCATGAGGCCCATCATCAAAGGTGAGGGCGATCGCTTTAGCATCGGAACAGCCTGACCAAAGGCAACTTGGAAAAGCAGGCTTGAGCAGCTTATGAATCAGGGGATAAATCGGAGCAAACTGCATAGAACAGAACCAGCATATATACAGAATTATCTCCGAAACGGCTTTTGGCTGCCTGTCCCCGCAGGCAGATGGCTCTCAAGATAAATTTCATAGCTAACTTCTTAGCTAAAATCAGCAAGGCAAACCACCCAGGCCGTCATGCTTCAGATTGGTTGCCGTAAGCATGCCGCATAACATTGCCACTGTAAATCGTGCTGTTGCTATAGGCTGTGCTATTGCTGTAGCCCGTTTTGCAGACTGCCCCGCTAGCTTGTCTTGCCCAGGCTGACTGCATAACAGAGACTAAGACATCGCCATTTAGAGGTTTGACCAAAAAACCGTCCAACCCCGGATTTTCCTCCTGATGTAGCCAACTGGGTGAATGGGAATCTGTGAGCGCCACAATCGTCGTTTTACGAATATCCGATCGCTGCCGAAACTCGTTGACCAGGCTTTTCGACCAGCTCTGCTGATTTCCTGCCAAAATAATTAAATAGGGTGAGGCTTGGCTAATTTCTGCGATCGCCTGAGCGGCAGAATGGGCAATAACCCACCTGCATCTCAATTGAGTCATTAGAAATTCTAGTCCTTGAAGATGCTCAGAGTCTTGGCTGAAAACCAAGACATAACTTTGTAGTGATTTCATACCAGGTAAGACACGCTACCCGACAATATAGCCCTCTGGCTTCACCCTATATTTATACAATTAGAACCTCAAAGCTATTCTTTACAGGAGCTTGGGTGATTTATCGGCAATTAATAACTTCCAAATCTCTTAGTCTTTACCGATAAAACCTCTTAACTATTCTTCAGGAATGGGTCGTGGTATTTAAGTCAAGTTTTTTCGCTGAGCGATCGTTATTATGCGCTGCAACTGCCCCAGAAGTGGCGCTTATGCTTTAGGAATGATGATGTAACGATCGCGCCTGAAATGGCGCTATCACTGATTCTAGACTGATGATTCCAGACTAAAGTTCTAGAACCAATTTGCCCCATACAACCTTATACAAAAAGTTGGCTTTCGGAAGTTCTACTCCCAAAAACCAACCTTTAGAATAATGAGCAGAATAATGAGGGAAAGGTTAAGCTTCGACCTTAAGATCTTCTAAAGATCTCTTAAAGTTTTCAACAGAATGCTCTTCAAACAAAATGCTAGAGCCTTAAATGAAGCACTAGAGTAAGTGCGTCAAATTAGGATTCTCCTGAATTTGCTTGAGCACTTGCTTAATATCTTGTGTTCGATCTTTCTTAACAATTAGCGTTACTTTTCCATCTCGTACCACAACCGTGTCTTCTAGGCCGATTGTCACAATTAACTCATCTTCATTGGATGAATAAAGCAAAGCCCCTTGAGTATCCAGTCCAACATGCTGAGACAGTTCTACATTGGGCTTGCCATTTTTCAAAAGGCGATCGATCGCGTTCCAATCTCCCAAATCATCCCAGCCAAAATCAACGGGTAGAACATAGGCTTTTTGAGTCTTCTCCATCACGGCGTAGTCAATGCTCAGCTTAGGCAAGCTGGGATAGCAGGACGCGCCTTGCGCTTCGAGCGGCAGCAGAATTTCAGGCGCATAGGCTCGCAGCTCGGCCAGCATCACACCCGCCGGGAAGACAAACATGCCGCCATTCCAGCTAAACCGTCCCGTTGCCAGAAACCGTTCCGCAGTGGCTAGATCAGGCTTTTCGGTAAACCGACTGACCCCATACCCTGCAAACTGCTGCACTTCGCCGTATAGCCCTGTCTTTTCGCCCTGCTCGATGTAGCCATAGCCTGTTGAAGGATAGGTAGGGGTGATGCCCAGCGTGGCGATCGCGCCCTCTGTCTTGGCCAAGTCTGAGGCGGCTTCGAGGGTGCTGCAAAAGGCAGCTTCATCGCCAATCCAGGCATCGGCTGGGAAAAATCCAATCACCGCATCTTCACCGTAGCGACGGGCAATTTCTAGCGTTGCCCAAGCTACAGCAGGGGCGGTGTCGCGTCCCTCACTCTCCACCAGTAAATTTTCTACAGGCAAATGGGGTAGCTGCTCCTGTACTCCGGCTTCTAGATGTCCGGCTGTAATCACCCACAATCCTTGCCAGCCGCCTGCTAAATTCAGGAGTCGATCGGCAGTGGCTTGTAGTAAACTCTTGCCGCTACCATCCAGACTTAAAAATTGCTTGGGGCGCTGTTTGCGGCTAAGGGGCCAAAAACGCTCTCCTTTACCACCAGCAAGGATTACGGGGATCATAGCTATCTTCAACCGTTTTCTAGAATTCCGCCTCATCCTATCAAGGTTTCCCACACTTCCTGTTTAACTCAGCGGCTTTTCACGGCATCTTCAAGCGGAGTTGGAAAATTATGAACCTTGGCGGAAAAGCAGCTTTGGAACTCTGGCAATGCAGGCTAAGTCAGGAAGGGTAATGATGCTTTAGGGTAGCGAACAAACTTGCTTCTGAGGAAAGAGGGAGGTGTGATCAGCATCAGGCTATAATCACGGAATGTTACACACAAAACTACATGATGCGACTCTGTAGGCTATTTTTGTTGAGCAAGTTGTTTGAAGCATTCAGTCTTTGAACCTGCTGCTCGCCATAGTGGATGTAACAGTTGGTTACGGGATGGTTGGCTGTCTAGGATGAGTTGGCTATCTAGGATGGGCTAGCTGTCTAGGATAGGTTGGTCATCCAGGGTAAAATGGCAAGTTGCGACGGCTGAGTCGCTTGTTCCCAAGGCTTTTAGGCGTGAAGTGGAGAATCTAAAGTTGGAAAAAAAAGCTGACTCGCAGCAAAATTCAGTGGAGGTTTCCAGCCCTGGAACAGGGGGCACCACAGTTCTCCTCTCACCTGTCTCTGCAACGTCGGAGCGATCCACAGCCTCTGGAGTGCCGGAACTGACAACGCCTCATTCTGGCTTTATGCAAGGCCTATTGCGAACTTTGATGTTGGGTGGGGTGGCTGTACTTTCAGCTGCCGTTGGCGGTGTGTTGGCTCTGACTACCCCCCTTCCGGCTGCGATCGCCCCTCAAGGCAGCAAGCCCATGTCTTTTGAGGAGATCTGGCAGCAGGGGTTAGGGGGCTACCAGATCGATCGCCCCATCAACATTTTGGTCATGGGCATTGACCTGCCTCTAGATTTGCCCGACAACAGCATTTCCAAAGATGTGTTTTCGGGTCGGAGTGACACAATGCTGCTGCTGCATGTCAGCCCTGAAGACAAAACCGTCAGCGTTTTATCGGTTCCTAGAGATACGCAAGTCTCGATTCCAGGTGAGGGAGTTGAGAAAATTAACTATGCCAATGTGATTGGAGGTTCAACGCTAGCAGCTCAGGTCGTCAGCCAGAACTTGAACGGGGTCACGATCGATCGCTATGTGCGCGTTAGCACCAATGCATTTCGGGAGCTAGTTGATTTGCTGGGCGGCGTGCGGGTGTTTGTGCCCGAAGAGATGAAATATACTGACGAAACCCAGAAGCTGTATATCGATCTGAAGCAGGGCTGGCAGACGCTCAATGGAGAACAGGCCGAGCAGTTTGCCCGATTCCGCCAAGATGATAAGGGCGATATTGGTCGGGTACAGCGCCAGCAGCAGCTCATTCGGGCGCTGCGCGAAAGCATGGCTAATCCAGTTATGGTGGCTCGTTTGCCTCAGGCGATCGAGCTGTTCCAAAAATATATTGATACTAATCTCTCACCACAGGAAATGCTGGCTCTAGCAGGATTTGGGCTAGGTTTGAAGCAAGATAACTTTCGGATGGTGATGTTGCCCGGTCGCTTTAGTGCTCCTGATGAGTTTGTAGCCAGCTACTGGCTCATGGACGACAGCGCCAAAGACCAGGTGATGAGCGAATTTTTCGACCTCAATTCGGTTGCCGTTTCTGATCAGCAGAGCAGCTTTACCAATACCCGTATTGCAGTTCAAAATGCCTCTAATGATCCAGAGCTGGGGGGTCGCGTTGCGGATTACCTCCAGACTCAAGGGTTTAGCAATGTTTATGTAATTGAAGATTGGCCGGATCATCAGCCCCAGACGCAAATTATTGTGCAGCGGGGTGATTTGCAAGGGGCAAGTCTCCTAGAAGGCACCTTGGGGATTGGTCAGGTTGTGTCTGCTTCTACAGGCGATCTGCAATCTGACTTTACTCTGCGGGTTGGCGATGATTGGGAGCAGCGATCGAAGATTTAGCGCTATTGGTTTCCTTCTCATAATTCCCCTAAGGATGCAAACCCCATGTAGACTTGAGGGGATTAATCTGACCGGGTTTTATCGCATTGAGTAGGCGATGTAACAGATCTGGCACACTGGTGGCCATCTGATCTGAAGTTTCCCCTAGACTAAAGGTTTGACCTGGCCGACCCGTTTGGCTCAGGGATGCAGTTCTTCGGAGGTTTTGTATGAACGTTTTGCTTCTGTATCCCCTATTCCCCAAAAGCTTTTGGTCATTTGAGAAAACCATAGAGTTGCTTGGACGTAAAGCGATGTTGCCGCCCTTGGGGTTGGTGACGGTAGCGGCTATCTTGCCCCAATCCTGGGACTTTAAGATGGTTGATCGCAATGTTCGAGATGTTACTTCAGCAGAGTGGGAATGGGCAGATCTGGTGATTCTTTCTGCCATGATTGTGCAAAAAGAAGATTTGCTTGGGCAAATTCAAGAAGCAAAACGCAGAGGCAAGCGGGTAGCCGTTGGGGGGCCTTATCCGACAGCTCTGCCCCACGAGGTGTCAGCCGTGGGAGCCGATTACTTGATTTTGGATGAAGGCGAAATCACCTTGCCGCTGTTTGTTGAGGCGATCGAACGGGGAGAGACCTCCGGCACTTTTCGCGCCAATGGTGAAAGACCCGATGTGACCATTACGCCC
The DNA here is from genome assembly GCA_016208305.1 of Oscillatoriophycideae cyanobacterium NC_groundwater_1537_Pr4_S-0.65um_50_18. Lineage (GTDB taxonomy): Bacteria > Cyanobacteriota > Cyanobacteriia > Elainellales > Elainellaceae > Drouetiella. The sequence continues at coordinate 86,192 of JACQYI010000063.1, forward strand.
GTCCCTCGCTTTGACCTGCTGGAATTTGATGCGTATGCCGAAATGTCGGTACAGTTTTCGCGGGGATGCCCTTTTCAATGCGAGTTTTGCGACATTATTGTTCTCTATGGTCGCAAGCCCCGGACTAAAGCCCCTGAGCAACTGCTCAAAGAACTCGATCGCCTCTATGAGCTGGGCTGGCGACGCAGCATCTTCATGGTGGATGACAACTTCATTGGCAACAAGCGCAACGTGAAGCTGTTTCTGAAGCAGCTGTTGCCCTGGATGATTGAGCATGACTATCCTTTCTCTTTCGCCACCGAAGCTTCGGTAGATTTGGCGCAAGATCAAGAAATGATGGACATGATGGTGCAGTGCAACTTCGGTGCCGTGTTCTTGGGAATTGAAACCCCAGACGAAGCCAGCCTTACCCTTACCCAAAAACACCAGAACACTAGAGACTCGCTGAGTGATGCGGTGCATGCCATCACGCGATCGGGTCTGCGCGTCATGGCAGGATTCATTATTGGCTTTGATGGCGAAAAGGCAGGGGCGGGCGATCGCATTGTCAAATTCGTTGAGCAAACCTCCATCCCTACGGCAGTCTTCAGCATGTTGCAAGCTTTGCCGGATACGGCGCTTTGGCATCGGCTGGAGAAGGAAGGACGCATGCGCAACCAGTCGGGCAACATCAACCAAACCACGTTGATGAACTTTGTGCCGACTCGACCCCTAGAAGAAATTGCCCGCGAGTATGTCCGAGCTTTTTGTGAGCTGTATGACCCGGTAAAATTTCTCGATCGCGCCTATCGCCACTACTTGATTTTGGGTGAGGCTACCTATCCTAAGAAAGGTAAGAGAGCCAAGAAAGCCTTTAACTGGGTTGTGATTCGAGCCTTTATGATCATCTGCTGGCGGCAGGGAGTGGTGCGCGAGACGCGCTGGCAGTTCTGGCGTAATCTTTGGAATATGCAACGCCTCAATCCGGGTGGGGTTGCTCCCTATTTGGCTGTGTGCGCTCAGATTGAGCATTTCTTGGAGTATCGAGCTATTGTTACCCGCGAAATTGAGGCTCAGGTGGCTGAGTTTCTAGAGCTAGAAGCCCAGAACAAAGCTAAGGCGAGAGCAGAAGCGATCGTCTAGGCTTTATTCCTCAGGCTTGTTTTCATCGCAGAACAGTGGGCATGTAGCCTAAAATTTTTTGATTAACCCAGAACCGATGTGTTTCTGGGTTTTTTCTTCGTTTTTTTCTTGCGGTTTTCTTTGAGAGAAGGCGAGATTATCTCCTATGAGTCACCCTGTTTATGTTGCAATTGATTACTGTCTGTTGCGCTCCTCCGTAAAAGTTTTAAAAAAATATCTGCTCAAGATATAAGTTAGATGAGCATCGTTAAACCAGAATAAGGCCAGTAAAATTGCGTATTGTATGTTTGTCAGCAAGGTTTAAAGCACCGCTGTCCGACAAAGGAGCTAAACAAAAAAGGCAAAAGATATGAATCTGAAGCGTTGGCTGCTGAGACTTTGTACATTATCGATTCAGCACAGATTTGCGCTCGGTCTTTTGCTGTTAATGGCAGCCAGCTATGGGGGCAATCTTGCACGCTGGACTCTGTTTTTCAACATTGATTTTATTTTCGGCTCGATCGCCGCTTGGCTGGTTGTTTCTCTATATGGGGTGCGATGGGGAACTCTCGCAGGCTTTGTTGGCGGCACTTGCACATACTTTCTCTGGCATCATCCTTACGCAGCGGTTATTTTCACCTGTGAAACGCTATTCGTCGGACAGTTCTTTTACCGCTATCGCCAGAATCTTGTCTTGCTCGATGGCCTGTTTTGGCTATTGATTGGAATGCCCCTGATCGGATTGTTCTATGGCCTGGCCTTGCGGGTTGACCCGGCGCAGGTTGAGATTATTTTGTTTAAACAACCTGTCAATGGCATTTTTAACGCACTGATTGCCAGCTTGCTGCTAACCTATTTACCGATTCACCGCTGGTTGGGTCGTCCTCAGCTCGTGAGTACCCTCACCTTTCGGCAAACCCTATTCAATGTGCTGGTTGCCTTTGTATTGCTGCCGACCTTGCTGTTGATTGTGCTGGACAGCCGTGACGTTGTGGAAAACATTAGAACTGAAGCTCAAGCAGAACTCAGTTCGGCTTCGGAACATACCACTGCTGAACTGCGGTCTTGGTATCAGGAGCATTTGCGATCGATAGATGAGTTGGCCTATCAAGTCACAGATACTCAACTGGCTCAGCTCAGCTCCCTAGAGCAAAATCTGGCTTCGACTCAGCGACGACTGACGGATTTTATCCATCTTGCCGTGCTGGGTAAAGAGGATATCCCGGTACTGTCTGACGCGACTCTAGCATTTGTGCCTGCGAGCAATCAGCCCTATTTTCAAATCGCCAAAGACACGCTGCAACCGATTTTTTCTGATGTCTTGCCCAATTCAGTACCCCCTACTGTGATTTGGAATGTCCCGATTGTTCAAGAGAATCGCTTAAGCGGGATGATTGTTTGCGAGATTGCACTCGACAGCATTGATGCCATTTTGGAACGCAATGCAGATGAACAACAGATCGATATGACGCTCGTGGGGCGTAACGCGTCAACCCTTGCCAGCACGCTACCCGATCGCTTGTCAGGCATCCCCTTCGATCGCCGACAAAATGGCATCCTTGAATGGCTCGATTCCCAAAGCTATCAGTGGTTTCCGACGCAAGCCAGCCCACTCGTCATGGTGCGTTGGATGAAATCTTCTTTTGTGCAGGAATCATCCATCGTGACAGGCTTACCTTGGACGCTGATTGCAGAATTTTCTGCTGCGCCAAACGTGCGCTATATCCAAAGTATTTTTTCTCGAAATTTGGCTATTGTGCTGGCGATCGCCATCCTAGCGCTGATGTTTGCGGCGTTAATTAGCCGTCAAATGGTGCGTCCGCTGTCTCAGCTCGCCCAAGCGACGACCAATTTGCCCGACAAGCTGCTTGCCGGAAACCCGATCGATTGGAGCGAGAGTCAAGTGACTGAAATTGCATTTTTAGTCCGCAATTTTAGAACCATGTCTACCCAGCTATCGCATCAGTTTCAAGAGGTGCGGCAGGTTTTGAACTATGAGTCTTTATTGAAACGCATCACCGATAAAGTCCGCGACAGCCTGGATGAATCTCAAATTTTGCAGACTGCTGTGCAGGAATTGGGGCAGGGGTTGAGTGTAACCTGCTGCGATGCGGCACTCTACAACATAGAACAGACGATTTCTACCATTTGTTATGAATACACCACGCTGATGCCTTCGGCTCAAGGGGCTGTATTTCAAATACTGGATGAGTTTTCGGAGGTCTATGCGCACCTGTTGCGGGGTGAGTATTGTCAGTTTAATTCCATTAATCCTCTTACCGTTCGCTCCTTGGCTAAACGGTTTACGATTCTGGCCTATCCGATCGTCGATGATCAAAGGGTACTAGGAGATTTATGGCTGTTTAAGCCGCGAGAGACGGTGTTTAGTGATGCTGAGATTCGGTTAGTGCAACAGGTGGCAAATCAATGTGCGATCGCCCTGCGTCAGGCTAGACTCTATCAGGCTGCTCAGATTCAGGTCAAGGCTTTGGAAGAACTAAATCACCTTAAGGATGACTTTTTAAGCACCGTTTCTCATGAACTGCGAACCCCGATTACGAACATCAAAATGGCGATTAAAATGCTGAAGCTGACCAATCAGGAGGAGCGGCGAGAAACGTACTTTAAGATCTTGGAAGTGGAATGCGATCGCGAAGCTGATTTGATTGATGACTTACTGGATTTGCAGCGGCTGGCATCGGGCACCAAAGCCCTTAACTTAGAACCGATTCATTTGCAGGACTGGGTAACCCATATTGTCGAATCTTTTCAAGAGCGCACCCGCAACCGGGAACAAATTTTGCAGGTCGAAATTCCGGATGGGCTACCGATCATTACCTCTGACTCTCTCTGCCTAGAGCGAATCTTAACAGAACTGCTCAACAACGCCTGTAAGTATACGCCGCCAGGGGAGCAGATCAAAGTTTCTGCCAGAACTGTTGCCAGTGTAGTGCCGGGTGGCTCGACCCTAGACAGACCATCTGCTGACGGCTTTTCCCAAATCCCGCTGTTTATCTTGGATGTTTGCAACTCAGGCGTAGAGATTCCTGCCAGTGAATTAAGCCATATTTTTGAAAAGTTCTATCGGGTGCCAGGGGGCGATCCTTGGAAACAAGGCGGCACTGGGCTAGGGCTGACGCTGGTGCAAAAGATGGCAGAACACTTAGGTGGCAGTATTCATGTGGCTAGCACTGCCCAGCGAACCTGTTTCACGGTTGAGCTGCCCCTATGGTTAGCAAAATAGGGCGCTAGCAAAATAGAGCGCTAGCAAAATAAAGCGCCGCCTGCCGTGATTCCAGTGATGCAGCTTTTTGCCCTGACCGCTTAGACTGAGGCTAGTAATTCAAAATCATTCCAAATGCGTCGGTGAGAGGACAAAGTCCATGGCTCTTTTAAGAAATAGATGGCTGTGGCGGCAATCTCTGCTTTTCAAGTCATGGCTTAAGCAACTCGACTCCTCTCGCTATTTAGCGCAGTATGTTACTTTTATTTACCTCTTGATCAGCGTCGTTTGGATTGTCTGGTCTGATGCTGTTTTAGCTTCATTGTCTTCGTCGGCAGAGGCTCTGACTAGACTGCAAACCTTCAAGGGCTGGTTTTTTGTCGGCTGTACGGGGTTGATGCTGTATGGGTTGATTCGTCAAGGGGTTGAGCGGCGACGATATAACCATCGGCTGCTCCAGAGCATCATTAACTCCACCAATGATGCTATTTTCGTCAAAGATATTCAGGGTCGGTTTCTTGTCGTCAACACAACTGCGGCTCATCTGCTCGGTTCGCATCCTGATGAGATTTTGGGAAAGAAGGTCGATGATTTTTTGCCGCCGCAAGAGACTCAACCCATGCAATGGGCTGAACAAGAGATCTTCAGAACAGGACAGCCACAAGAAATTGAGCAATTACTGACGATCGAGAATCAACCGCGCTGGTTTTTGGCGATTCAAAGCCTATGGCTAGACGATCGCTCTAGACCTATGGGAATTGTGAGCATTACCCGAGATATTACGCGGCGGAAGCAGGCAGAGGCAGCGCTCCGAGAAAACGAAGAGCGGCTCCGTTTGGCGCTGACAGCGGCTAACCAAGGACTCTATGACATTAACTTTCAGACCGGAAAAGCCATTGTCAATTCAGAATATGCCACGATGCTGGGCTACGACCCAGCAGACTTTCACGAAACCAATGCCAGGTGGATCGAGCGGCTGCACCCAGACGATCGCGAGGCGGTCGCTCAGATCTACCGAGCCTATATTGCTGGCGAGATTTCGGAATACAAGGCAGAATTTCGCTCGCTAACCAAGACGGGGGAATGGAAGTGGATTCTTTCTTTGGGGAAAATCGTGGCTTGGGATGAGCAGGGTCAGCCGCTGCGGATGATGGGTACCCACACCGATATCAGCGATCGCAAGCAGGTAGAAGCCGAGCTACAGCGATCGCAACTGCTGCGTGGCGAGCTAAGACTGCTAGAAAACATCCTGGAGATCATCCTTGCAGGCTATTGGGATTGGGATATTCCGGGCAATCGGGAATATTTGAGTCCTACCTTTAAACGGATGTTTGGCTATGAAGATCACGAGTTGCCCAACCTGCCTGAAACCTGGCAACGTCTAATTTTTGCAGAAGATTTGCCCAGGACAATGGATAGCTTTGAGCGACATATCCGCACGCGGGGGCAAAGCCCTTTTCATAACGAGGTGAGATATCGCCATAAAGATGGTTCGACCATTTGGGTGATTTGTTCGGGGCGGGTGATTGAGTGGGATGCTGAGGGCAATCCCCTGCGGGCGATCGGCTGTCATATCAACATTAGCGATCGCAAGCGCGTTGAGGAAGCGCTGCAAGAAAGCGAACGCCGCTTCAAGGCGGTCTTTAATCAACAGTTTCAATTCATGGCGATCCTCAACCCAGATGGCACAGTCATCGAAGTCAACCAGACCTGCTTAAAGGTCACGGGCATGGCGATCGAGCAAGTGCTAGGATGCAAATTTTGGGAAACGCCCTGGTTTAATCATCTGCCCCAGATGCAAGCCCGCTGGCAGGAGGGAATTGCAGCAGTGACTAGCGGTGGTACTCCGGTCAGGGGAGAAGTGGAGTATAGTCTGGCTGACGGCACCACCCAGTTTGCCACCTACGCCATTACGGGACTTAAGGATGACAGAGGCCAGGTAGTCAACATTATCTTTGAGGGAGAAGGGACAGACTTTACCAAACGGAAACGAGCCGAAGCCGAGCTACAGCACACCAACGAACAGTTGGCCTATGCCAATGCCGAACTCGCCCGCGCTACTCGTCTCAAAGATGAATTTTTGGCCAGCATGAGTCACGAGCTGAGGACGCCACTCACGGCCATTTTGGGGATGTCTGAAATGCTGGAGCGCAAAATTTATGGCGAACTGAATGAGAAACAGCTGCAATATGTTGAGATCATTTCTCAAAGCGGTATCCATTTGCTAAAGCTGATCAACGATATTCTAGACCTAGCCAAGATTGAGACGGGCAAGCTGGAATTGCATGTGGCAACCACCTCTGTCCAGGCTCTTTGCAGCTCTAGCGTAAGCTTTGTCCAGCAAGCGGCTCAAGAGAAAAATATCAAGCTGGAGACTGATATTCCACCAGAGATCGGTATGGTTCAGGTGGATGAGTTGCGCATGCGGCAAGCGCTGATTAATCTGCTCAGTAATGCAGTCAAATTCACTCCGGCAGGGGGAAAAGTTTCTCTGGAAGCAAAGCGCGATCGCCTTCAGCGAGTCATTCAATTTAATATTGTAGATACGGGTATCGGCATTGCTCCAGATGACATCCCCAAACTGTTTCAGTCCTTTGTGCAAATTGATAGCAGCCTGAGTCGTCAATATGATGGCACAGGGCTAGGGCTGGCTTTGGTTAAGCAAATTGTGGAGCTGCATCAAGGGAAGGTTGGTGTGGTGAGTGCGGTAGGGCAAGGCAGCTGTTTTACCATCACGCTACCCACCTATGCAACTTGCGACCTCATGCCAAAGGCTAACGCAAAGCTTGCTGAGGTGGAACCGCATTTGGCGGGACAGCCACTTCAAGCGCATGATGCTCCTTTTTCAAAGCCTCTGGATCAACCGTTGATCCTGCTGGCAGAAGATAATCAGGCTAACGTCGACACGTTCTCGTATTACTTATCTAGCTATGGGTTTCGGCTCGTGGTTGCTACCCACGGGCAAGAAGCTGTAGATTTGACCTTTAAGCATCGGCCAGACCTGATTCTGATGGATATTCAGATGCCAGGGATGAATGGTCTAGAGGCGATCGCGCAGATTCGAGCGGATGGCGCGTTTGCCCAGGTGCCTATTATTGCGCTGACCGCTTTGGCTATGGCTGGCGATCGCGAAAAATGTCTGGCGGCAGGAGCGGTGGAATATTTTGCCAAGCCTGTTTCTCTCAGGCATTTGACGCTCACTATTCAGAGTCTTCTGTCTGGCTCACGCTCTAGAGCCAATGCGTAATTCAGCACTGGGTTGTGGTATTTACGTAAGGATTTTTTGTGGCGTAGGCTTTACTCAAGCCACAAAAAATCCTTACCCTTTTAAGACTACCCAGCACTTTAAGGCTCGTGGATTAAATAACACCGGAAACTCAAGCGTAAGGGTTTAGCATTCGGGCAACCCTCTTTGCTACGACCAAGGGCACATCTGCCGAATGCTAAACCCCTACAGGTATATCGGTTTTATTTCGTTCTCGTTGGTTAGAGCACGGCTCGACCCAGATAGGGCTGCAACACATCAGGAACTTGCACTGTGCCATCGGACTGCTGATAGTTTTCTAAAATAGCGGCCATTGTGCGACCGATCGCCAGACCCGAACCATTGAGGGTATGAACGAACTGCGTTCCTTTTTTGCCCGCTTCTTTAAAGCGGATGTTGCTGCGACGCGCCTGAAAATCCATGCAGTTGGAGCAGCTAGAGATTTCCCGATATTTGCCTGCCGAAGGTAGCCAAACTTCGATGTCGTAGGTTTTGGTGGCAGCAAAGCCCAGATCGCCTGTGCAAAGAGAAATAACGCGATAGGGCAGCTTTAGAGCTTGCAAAAGGCTTTCGGCCTGCTTCAGCAGCGTTTCATGCTCTTGCTCGGAGGTATCTGGGTGAACAAACTTAAACATCTCGACTTTGTTGAACTGGTGCAGACGAATGAGTCCGCGCGTGTCTCTGCCATAGCTGCCTGCCTCGCGCCGGAAGCAGGGGGTATGGGCACAGTAGTGCAGGGGCAGCTCCTCAGCCGAGAGAATTTCGTCCCGGTAGAGACTGTTGATTGCCACCTCAGAAGTGGGGATGAGCCAGAGATCATCGCGATCGCACTTAAAGGCTTCTTCGGCAAATTTGGGCAACTGCCCTGAGGCCGTCATCGACTGGCTGTTTGCCAGAAAGGGAGGAATGATCTCGGTAAAGCCTGCCTGCGTATGCTGCGTCAGCATGAACTGAATCAAGGCTCTCTCTAAGGCCGCGCCTGCCCCTAGCAAGGCCACAAAGCGACTTTGAGCAATTTTGGTGGCTCGCTCGAAGTTGAGAATTCCCAGCTTTTCACCGATCTCCCAATGGGGCAAAATATCTGGATTAGAGGGGATATACTCGTCACCCCAGCGGTGCAGCTCTACGTTTTCGTCTTCGTCTTTGCCGACGGGGGTAGTGGCGCTAGGCAAGTTGGGCAGGGTGAGCAAGATGGCCTGAATCTGCTCTTTTAAGTCTTTTTCGCGCGGCTCTAGGTTCGCTAGCTCTGCCTTAACCTGGTTGCCCTGATCGCGAAGCGCCTGAATCTCGGCCTGGACTGCGGCATCAGCAGACTTGCCTGCGGACTTCATCTTTTGCCCGACGAGCTTGCCGATTTCGTTGCTGCGTGCCTGAAGCTGCGATCGCTCCATTTCTATCTCGCGCTGCTGGCGATCGAGTTCGAGAACGGGCTGGATGTCGTAGCTGCCCGATCGTAAATTGAGGCGAGTTTGAAATTGCTCTGGGTTTTCCCGTAGCTGCTTGAGATCGATCACGGTCATTCCTTCGGATCGTTACCAATAGATCAGCATAGCTTTTATGGGGGCGATCGGCGACGAGTATTAGCAGATTTCTATGAAAGAAGTATTAAATAGAGTGCTCTAGAGGCGATCGTCTATATAGGTTTGGGCGTTGCTGAAGGCAAAGCTGAACGCCCCCTAATTTCCCTAATTTTGCGGGACTTTAAGTTTAGCTCCTCAAAATAGAGAAATTGGGGGCGAAATTGCCAGCTCTTACCGCACCAGTATCGTCATATATTTGCCGTTGCCAAAGGGTAAGGGAATAATCGGCGTGAACTTGGCGCGATCGTCCGTTAATCCCTTCATGTAGCATTCGTTGATCAAATGCATCACCTGATCGCGGGTGCCAATGAGCCAGATCTGCGATCGATCGGCAGGATGGTCTGTCAGCAGTTCGTTGAACTCTGTCGTCATGATGGTATTACCTTGCTAATGGGTATTTGTAGA
>JACQYI010000061.1 GCA_016208305.1 Oscillatoriophycideae cyanobacterium NC_groundwater_1537_Pr4_S-0.65um_50_18
ATCAGGGTGGGGATCATCAGAACGCCGAACCAGCCGATGTACAGGCGGTTGTCGGTGGAGGTGACCCACTCACAGAATCGCGCCCACAGGTTGGCGCTTTCGCGCTGCTGTAGTGTTGTTGTCATGATTGATGAGTGCTTGTTAGAGAACTTTTAACGTTTTCTGAGAAAGCGAATCGCTTTCCTTAGTGAATATATTAGGTGGTTTATTGATTTTTGTAAAGCATTTCGAGAGTATTTGCTCATCTCTCTCATAAAGACTCAAAGTATCGCTTCATCTGGGATTTCAGGTCGTTGCTAGCTGAGCCAGATATCCAGAAGGCCAAATTTATCGATCGATTGTAAATCTGTGTAAACAAATTCGATAGGTCAAGCCTGATCTGAATGAGAGAACCGCAAAGAGGTCGAAGTTTTGTGGGAGGTTTGCCAAGACGCGCAGATATATCTTGCTGTACATCCCAAGGTAGAACCTGAGAACTAAGATCTACTTAGGGTCGTGAATCAATTCATCTGATTTTCCTGAGAAGGCAAGCCGCTTCTTCAAGAACTGGATTGTTTTAAATTCGCGATCCTTATAGTGGAACAACTCATCTCGGAGATACCCATGCTAGAGCTTTATCAAATTGAGCTGTCTCACTATTGCGAAAAAATTCGTCTAATTCTGGACTACAAAGGACTGCCCTATCGCAAGGTAGAAGTGACTCCTGGTATTGGACAGCTTGATTTGTTTCGGATGTCGGGTCAGCGTCAGGTGCCTGTTCTGAAGGACGGGACTGAGGTGATTGCCGACTCAACCGCGATCGCTCTTTATTTAGACCGCAAGTATCCCGATCGCCCCATTATCCCTGTTGACCCTCAGCAGCGGGCGCTATGCCTGCTCATGGAAGAATGGGCAGATGAGTCGATTGGGCTAAACGGGCGTAAGGCCATGCTGGGGGCTTTTGGACAAGACCCTGCCTTTCGATCAGCATTGTTGCCTTCCTCAACCCCTAGCTTCTTAAAAACAATTGTTGAATCTGTTCCGAGCGAGGCGTTAAGCTTCTTGGGCGCAGGTGCAGGGCTAGGCGCTGATGCGGTCAAAGCGGCCCGTAAAGCCATGCAGCAGAATCTAGAGTCGCTCAATACGCTGCTGACCGATAGCCCCTACCTGATTACGGATCACCCCACTCTGGCTGACTTTGCAGTAGCAGGACTAACCATGTACGTTAAGTTTCCGGCAGGACTATATCTTGACATTCCGGCCACGCTAAAGGGCAAAGGCGTACCGAGTCTAGCAGATAATCCTCTCTACGGAAATTTCTGGGGCTGGCGCGATCGCCTTTATAGCGATTACCGTAAGCTGTCTCCTTCAACGAGTGCTCCTTCTGGCTCTAGTCCTACCTCTATTAATATTGACTAGTAGCATTGACTAGGCGATTTCCAGACGGGATTTTATGGCGCTACGCGCACAGATTCAAATGAGTTATTTCTGAAAGCCTCACTACGTGAGGCTTTCAGAAATAACTTGTCTTAAACTGGGGCAGATTTTGCTCAAGTCTTTGCATTAAGCCAAGCAACGAATGGCTAAACTTGCCCTGTATTAGTGCTGGTTGTGGCTTGCGGATTACGTCGCAATATGGGGCGAGGTCGGTGCTGCGGCTCTCCCAGCATGACGACAGAGCAGTGCAAGCGTGTAATCACCTGAGTGGTGAGATCGCTAATCGAGAGTTCATTGACGTTGACCCGGCGACGCGCCGATCGCATTACTACCAAATCTGCCTTTTGCGCTTCAGTCACGATCGCAGTCGCCACATCATCGGCTGCAATAATTTGAATTGTTGGGTTATTCCGAACGGCACATTGGGAAGCAAATAGCTCCATCTGAGACTTGAAGGCATCCATCTGAGCCGGAGAGATCCGGCGATCGCTAATATGCAGCAAGGTCACTTCAGCTTGATTGGCCTCTGCCAAAATGGCTGCAAAATTCATCACCTGGATCATGCGCTGTGTCGGATTGCCCAAGGGCACCAAAATCCGTTTAATGTTTCTAGGCGAATCCAGCAGACGGGTCACGGCAACCGGACAGTGGGACGCCCAAAGGACGCGATCGATAATGTTACCAAATAACCGCGCCCGAAAACCTGTCGTTTTGCTCCAGCCCATGATCACCAGACTTGCCTGCTGCTCACGACTGGCATAGCTGATGCCTTGAGCCACATCATCATCAATTCGCAAGAGGGGATTTGCTGCTAGGCCAAATTCCTGGCAGACCTCTGTCGCCTTGTCTAGAAGCGATTGGCTTTGCACCAAAAATGATGCCAGCTCAAGCGTATCCATATGCCCGTGGGCGATCACTACAGCAAGCGGCACAACTCGACCCGATTGATGCTGGGCTAGCAGCGTCGCCATTTCAATTAAGTTTCGTTCTGTCTGAGGGTTATATATGGGCACGACAAGCGTGAGTGCCTGAGCAGTTTTAGCATCAGGGTCGGCACTAGAATCGGGGCTTGAGCCAGTATTCCAATCAGTCAACAATCCACTGCCCGCTTCAGAGACGAGTCCGCTAGCGGCGCGAGCTGTGATGAGCGGGCCTAAAGTAGCCGTGACCAGCATGAGCACAATGACGCTATTCAGCACATCTTCAGTCAACATTCCGGCTCGATAGCCAACAAAAGTGGCCGCCAGCGTTGCCGCCACCTGTGGCATGGATAGCGACCACATGGTAATAGCTTCTCGCCAGCTATAGCGGTAGGCTAGCTTGGCAAACAGTGCGGCAAGAAATTTACTGCCGATCAGCCCTAGAACAATCGTTAAGGTCAGCCAGATTGAGCTAATGCTCTTAATAAAAGCGGGGACATCAATGAGTAGGCCCAAATCTACAAAGAAAATGGGGATAAACAGAACGCTACCCACAAATAAAATCTTTTCTTTGATGGGGCTATCGCCCATGACGCTGTTGACTGCCAATCCGGCCAGAAATGCGCCAACAATTTTCTCAACGCCAATGACCTCTGCCCCCAGCGCTGCCACAAAGACGGCCAGCAGCACAAACAGAAACTGATTGCCCTCGTCATTGCCAGAGCGCCGAAAAAACTCTTTGCCTACCGCTGCAAAACCAAACAAGATCACCGTAGAGTAAATCAGCAGTGAGAGGAGTAGCCTAATCAACTCGAAGGCGTTGAAATCTCCTTTATTGATGCCGATGCAAATGGCCAGCACCAGCAGCGATCCAACATCTGTGAAGATGGTTGCACCAATGGTGACTACGATCGCCTCATTGTTGACAACTCCCAAGCGACTAATAATGGGGTAAGCCAGGAGGGTATGGGAAGCGAAGAGAGAGCCGATCAATACAGAGGCGTTCCAGTCGAACCCAAACACTCGCCCTACAACCGTGCCCGTGATCAGCGGCACAATAAAGGTCAGGAACCCATATCCTGCCGATCGATATTTGGTCGCTTGAAACTGATCTAAATCAATTTCTAAACCACAGACAAATAGCAGATAGATCAGCCCAATGTCTGAAAGTAGACTCATTGTGTCTGAGTCAGATTGCAAGATTTGCAAGCCGTTTGGCCCTAAAGCCACACCTGCCAATAGCAGCCCCAATAGTCCTGGAAGCTTGATTCGCTCAAAACAGAGCGGCACAATCAAGATCACTGCTAGAAGAATCGCAAATGAAACAATGGGTTCTAAATGCATGGTGATGTGTAAGCCCTGTGAATTTGACCAGCGATTCTCATTGACCAGCGGATTGTCTAAGCTCTGGATTACCCAGCTCTAAAGTTCTAGTTTCTATGCTCCAGATTGACAAGCTTCGGATCTCTAGCCCTCTTTCACTACGGTGTGTATTTCACTACGGTGTGTAAAAGCAGAAGCCTCTTTCGCTTCTATGGAAAAGCTGTAGAGGGAAAAATTGTAAGGACAAAGGCGCACCCTTGCCAAAACAAGTCCAAATGCTCTCAAATAATCCAGAGGGAATAAAGCCCCTCCAGATAGATTTAGGATGGCAAATGAAGTCGTTTGGAAAAGTTTTTTGGAAGTGAGATCCTTAGAGGATGTTTGAAAAGTGGTCGGCTGTGATTTTAAGCACCTGTTGATCCCTCCTGCCCCCTTAGAAGGGGAGAAATGAATTCAAAGTCCCCTTTTTTCTAGCGCAGCGGCGCGATAGCGCGGCGATGTAGGGGGATCTGAAACATTTCGCTACTCATAGTTGGACTTTTCAAACATCCTCTTAGAGATAGATTTAAACTCAATCTGGACTAGATATGAATTTGATTGAGGATTATTCGCAGCCGATCGAAATCTTCTTTGAGGAGAATGCTCAGGGATCGCCCCACCCCCACTAACCAGGCGCGATCGGCTTTACGCAGCCGATAAATCTCCCGGACAGCGGCAGCAACTAGTGCATCCACAGGGGCATTGCCAACCTGGAGCAATGTCCGCAAAAAGTCTAGCTGTTCGCTGAAGCCAACGACTTCATCAGCTTCGCAGTAGTAAACTGCCTGGTGTATTTGCGGCGGACGGGGCGGCAGATGCTGATAAATCGTTGTGTTTGGCACATGGCTTTTGCCGTTGCCCTTGCCCTCTTGGGGCGGTCGAAATCCAACGATCGCCGCCCGAAATTCAGTTCTTAGCATGGCAAAGATCTGGGGCTGCTGCTCTCGCAGTTCTTGCAATGACAAACCTAGCGCTCTGGCTCGATGTACCGAGTCGATGGGGCTGGTTGTGGCATGATAAACCACGGCATAGATCTGGTTATCTGATTCCTCATCCCTAGCCTTTACCCAACTCCCAAAGGGAGGCATTACGGCAAAGCTTAAGTCTTCTGGCTCTAAGCACTGCGCCAAAAACTCCGTCGTTGCAGTTTCAATGACCTCTGCAAAGTAGCCAGCCTGACGATTTTGGGTATTGAATTGCGGCAGCGGTAGGCGCATAGTTTTGCCTGAACAGAAGTTGGGGTCAAATAGTTTAGCCTGACCAGATTGAAGATCATCAGACCCTATTTCTTAGTGCGTCCTGCCGTTGCATCTACGAGTTCTAGCTCGGCGGGCAAAAAAGTGATCAGCTTGTCCCAGTTTCCACCCTCAAACAGTACGGCAACTTTGCCACTACTGACCCGCTGGACTAAGCCTTGATACCCGTAGTAAATGTCATTAATGTTCGTAACGCGAACGGCTGAACCCGGAAAAATCATAGCTACCTACTTCACTGAGCAAAAGTGTCTCTATCCAGATTAGAGCATGAATTGAAAGCTCTTCTTTATTCTCTGAAAAATCGGTTTTCTAGAAGGCTGGCGTTGGCAAAGCTTAACCTTCTCAGCCTTTGTGATGCGCGCCCCAAAACCCTAATTTGCCATCTACTTAAGTCTAGGAATGGGTCTAGAACTTTAGCCGATGTCTATGGTTGTTTACCGATTCCACAATGCCTAGCGCCAAAAAATTAGTCAGCAACGCCGATCGCCCATAGCTGATCCAAGGGAGCGGAATCCCGGTAATGGGAGCCAATCCAATCGTCATACTGATGTTGATCATGACCTGAAACACAATCATCGACAGGACGCCGATCGCCAGCAGCGATCCAAAGTTGTCCTTGGCATTTTGAGCAATAATCACCAGCCGTAAACACACCAGCCAAAAGAGCAGCAGCACCAAGACACAGCCAACAAACCCCATTTCTTCCCCAATCGCTGAGAAAATGAAGTCGGTGTGCTGCTCTGGAATGAAATTGAGCTGCGTTTGAGTGCCCTTGTTTAAACCTCGGCCTAGCAGTTCTCCAGCCCCAATGGCAATGCGCGACTGAATCAAGTGATAGCCACCTTGCAGCGGATCTTTATCGGGATCTAGAAACAGCGTCAGGCGATCGCGCTGATACCCCTTTAGCACATGCTCCCAGGCAAAGTTACCTAGCCCTCCCGCAACTAGATTAATCACCGTAAAGCAAAATGTGCCAATCCAGGCCCAGGGCAAGGTTCTCCAGGCGATCGTGCCCACTAGCGCAATCCATACCAGCCATCCGGGCAAAAACACACCGAAGCAAATGGCCGATATTAGCGGCGATACCATCAACAGCAGCCATCCCGGCTTAGCGTTTGCCCAGTAGAGCATGCCCAGCATAATAGCCCCAAACACAAGCGAGGTGCCCAAGTCAGGTTGCAGTAAAATCAAAACCCAAGGCAGCAGCGTGATGCCCAAAGCTTTGAGAATGATCGGAATACTGGTTGCTCCCTGCTCTTGCAAAATGGAGGCTAGGACAATAATCATCCCCACCTTGGCAAACTCAGAAGGCTGGATAAAAAAGTCTCCAATGCCCACCCAACTTTGTGCCCCGTTGGCCGTTGTCCCAATGAAGATAATGACCAGCAGAACCAGATTGGTCAAGCCGTAGATAATCCAACGCCACTGCATCAGATTTTCATAGCGCCAGCGAGAAATCATCAGCGTGGCGAGCAGACCGATCCCTCCTGTGACCAAGTGCTGCCACCAGTAGTTTGCCAGTTCTGTGTGCAACACTGCGCTGCGAATGGCAACACCACCCAACAGCGTCAACGCCACGCTGAGCGAGATGAGGAGCCAATCTACCTCTTGCCAAGGCTGGATTAAGGTCTTCCAACTAATGCGGCTGAACAGAGATTTTTGCAGCATGGGTCTAGAGGATTGAGGGTTGGCAATGGGGTGTTATTTTTGTAAGGATCACAAATTAATTAACCTGTCAAAGTTTTTTGGAAGCGCAGCACGTTCAAAAAACTATTGGGTTTTATTTAATCCCTGAGCCTAAGATGTGTCTTACAAAAATAAACGGATGTCTAACCTAATGGGTCTAGCCTAACGCCGCTACTGAGACACGAGCGGCAATTTGTTGCGCGATCGCTTTCAAGGCTTGGGCAGATGCTGATTCAGGTAAGTCAATCACGATCGGCACCCCCCGATCGCCCCCTTCTCGGACGGGCATTTCTAGCGGCACACAGCCCAGCAGAGGTAAACCCAGCTCTTTGGATGTTTTTTCGCCACCGCCTGAGCCAAAAATATCGTATTGGCGATCGGGCAGATCGGGCGGAATGAAGTAGCTCATATTCTCGACAATGCCCAACACCTGCACCTGCATTTGCTGAAACATCCGCAAGCCCCGACGGGCATCCATTAGCGCCACGGTTTGAGGCGTTGTGACAATGACGGCACCTGCCATAGGCACAGCTTGCGCTAAGGTGAGTTGCGCATCTCCGGTACCGGGGGGCATATCTACGATGAGGTAATCTAGCTCACCCCAGAGGGTTTGATAAAGAAACTGGCGGATGATGCCATTGAGCATAGGGCCACGCCAGATCACAGGCTGATCGGGGTCAATCAAAAACCCCATCGACACCAGCTTCACTCCATAGTTAAAGGCGGGTTCAATGCATTCGCCCTTTTCGCCCTGTTGCACAGTAATCTTGGTATTGGCTAGGCCCAGCATCGTGGGCACATTCGGCCCGTAGATATCGGCGTCAATCAGGCCAACTTTTGCGCCCATCTGCGCTAGAGCCACAGCTACATTTACGGCTACTGTGCTTTTGCCCACGCCCCCCTTGCCGCTAGAAATCGCCAGAATATTTTTAACGCCATCAATCCCGGTGCGATCGGGCAAAGCTTTTTGCTGCGGCGTTTCGGCTGTCACTTCTACCGCAACGCTCTGGACTCCCGCAAGGGTTTTGATCGCCCGTTCACAGTCCTCTACAATAAACTGTCGCAGCGGACAGGCTGGAGTCGTCAGCACCAGCGTAAAGCTAACGTTGCCATCCACGACCTGGACGTTACGAATCATGTTCAGCTCAACCAAGCTTTTGCGAAGCTCAGGATCTTGCACCGGGCGCAGCACTTCTAGAATGGCGCTGGTATCAATATCAGACATTGTGTTCTCCACCATAGCAGCGATCGCCAGAGCTACCTAAATTGAAACAGTAAGTATTAATTCTCAATGCACCATTCTATCGTTGGTGGTGTGTGAAATTATGGGTTGAAAGGGTTTGCATAGTGTCCCTTTCTAGAAGATCGGGCGATTAACTCAACAGATGGGTAGGGGCGATCGCTTGCACCAAGGCTTGCCCAAAGCCAATCCACAGCACCAGGCTAAAGAAATCTAGCCCATCTGGCTTGGCAAATTTCTGCCGACTGGTTGAATTGGTCAACAGTTCGCGCTCAACGGCCTGTGCCAACTCACTCGCCACCTTGGCGGCATAAGGACGAATCACTGACCATACCAGCGGCGATAGCCAACCTTTCAACGTGACTGAGTAAGAGACACAAGTACCACAGACTGTAGATTCCACCCGATATGTGACGCGCTCTTCTACCCCCGGCAGCGCAAAAATCCTAACGCTCAGCAATTCCTGCGGCAGCACCCGTTCCACAAAAATTTGGATAGGCATAGGAAACAAACGGCTAACGGCCTGATAGTTCAACCCAGGTTTGGGAGTCTGCCCTCGCGGCACATCCGTCTTTGCCAGAAGCGGATGCCAAGACACATCTGCTAAATCGACTACCTTTTGCCATAGATCATCGACCGAGGCTGAACTCAAGACTTGATAGGTCACGACCAGAGGCGAAAACTCTCTCCAGCCTCGCGAAATCATTTTTAACCAGAAATCCAGCATGACGATTTCCCTCTCTCGGTCTGGTGGCAAAACTGCATCGAGATTCCCCCGTTTAACTGCATCCCTTCAGCTTATCGCTCTCGGATAGATTCAGTGTTATCGCCTAGACGGTTCCTGTTATTCAGGCATAAAAGCCCAAATAAGCCATGTCGCTTGTGGGATGAGCCTCCTGACCTATCTGAGGCTTAGAGTTTTCGCCTACCGACTTCATCCTATTTTGAAGTTTGTTTCCCATTTCCGTTACATTCATTAACGCAATCCAGCACCGGAGTGATCCAGATTCGGTATAGGCTAGATTGCAGGCTTGAAATTACCAGGAAAGTCTGTCCAGCAACCTGCTAACGTCTGGTTCGTTTTACAGGGCTGTATGGCTTGACAAATTAGCTGCCGCGTCATTCGAGTCATTGTTCTGAGTCATCGTCGTTTGAATCCTCTATTGCTATGGTGAAATCTCCAGTTTCCGGCACAGCTTCAGGTTCTTCTAGCGCCTCTGCACCTCCTTCCGATTCACGGCAGCGAGTCAGCGCTTTTCTTCGGCAGTTGCAAGATCATATCTGTACAGGGCTAGAAGCCGCTGATGGTAAAGGAACCTTTCAGGAAGATAGCTGGCAAAGAGAAGAAGGGGGCGGCGGGCGATCGCGTGTCCTCAAGTCGGGCGGCGTTTTTGAACAAGGTGGAGTCAACTTTTCGGAAGTTTGGGGACAGGAGCTACCACCCTCGATTCTGATGCAGCGTCCAGAAGCCGCCGGACATGGATTTTACGCTACGGGAACTTCTATGGTGCTGCACCCTCATAGCCCCTACGTTCCTACGGTTCATCTCAATTACCGCTACTTTGAAGCTGGGCCAGTTTGGTGGTTTGGCGGCGGCATTGACCTGACGCCCTACTACCCCTTCACGGAAGATGTTGTGCATTTTCACCAGACCCTGAAGGATGCCTGCGATCGCCATCACAAAGAGTATTACCCCACCTTCAAACGCTGGTGCGACGAATATTTTTACCTGAAGCACCGCCAGGAAACTAGAGGTGTAGGCGGTATCTTCTTTGACTACCAAGACGGCACCCGCAGCAAGCTGTATCATGGGTCAAATCCTAAAACCTCTTCTAACCCCACGGGTACGGCAGCGCAGTACAGCGATGCAATTGGGGAGCAGTCACCCCGAAGCTGGGAAGAAATCTTTGCTTTTGTACAAAGCTGCGGCCATGCTTTTCTCCCTGCTTACTTGCCCATCATCGATCGCCGTCGGGGATTAGAATGGGGCGATCGCCAGCGTGATTTCCAGCTCTACCGTCGGGGACGCTATGTAGAATTTAATTTGGTCTACGATCGCGGCACGATTTTTGGGCTGCAAACCAATGGGCGCACGGAGTCTATTCTTATGTCTCTCCCACCTTTGGTGCGTTGGGAATACAGCTACAGCCCTGAACCCAACTCTCCAGAAGCTCAGCTCTACGAAACCTTCCTCAAGCCCCAAAATTGGTTGGGTGGCGGGTTCTAAACTCGGCAGGCATGGGCAATTTTTAGAATAACCCTTTGGCACAGGCTCTCTTACCCAGAGCTTTTCTGCCGAAGGGTTCATCCTTACTCCAGTCAGGCCGATTTTAAGCTTTGCCCTAATTTCAAGTTTTGCCTAGGCGGCTCTAGAACCTGTTGTTTGTTTCCTAAAAAGGGGAAATATGCAAACCTTTTCAAAAGCCAAACCATAAGTCCAGAGCATTGTCCTTAACCTAAACCCTGGTCTAGTTCTAGTCTGAATCCCGATCTGAGCCTTGGTCTAAGCCTTAAGCTGATTGCTAGACTTGCACAAAAATCATGCAAGCGGATGTAGAGAATATGACTTTCTTAGGGCAACCTAGCTACTATTGGGTAGACCACACCGCATTTTTTCAGCCGATTGGGGTGGTGCAATAGATTAAGAGCCTTCCCGCTTAACAGTTTTCTCAAGATTGTCGCGGGTCGTTCTAATTTTTCATCTCAGCTCATTCTACTGATCTTTAATGCTTTGAAAGACGACTTTATCGATCGACACAGGTTTTTAGGGAAGGATAACAAATTCAAATGGAGCAGAAAATCCATACCACTCAAGACGGAAAAACAGTGGTTGTTCTTGCCCCCACGGGTCGGCTAGACATCACGACAGCCTGGCAGTTTCGCTTGAAATTACAGGAATGTATTTCCAAAATTAGCCCTTACGTAGTGGTTAATCTGAGCCAGGTCAATTTTATTGATAGCTCTGGCTTAACTTCTCTTGTAGCGGGAATGCGAGATGCTGATAAGGTAAACGGCAGCTTTCGGATTTGCAATGTTCACCCTGAAGCAAAACTTGTCTTTGAAGTCACCATGATGGATTCTGTGTTTGAAATCTTTGGGACTGAAGAGCAGGCTTTAGAGAGCGTCCGGAGAGGCATTGCTAGTTAGCCCTAGCTTTCCAAATTGAATAAAGCCGAAGATTTTTAAGTTGAAGAACTTCTTGGAGCAGGGCGTACTCTGCCTTTGCAGGGGGTCGATCGCTTCTCCAGTGGGGCAGCTGCTAGCACGCGGGTAAGCAGCTCACCCTAAAAGCTATGTCTATGTCGCTGACCTGCACCTTTGAAACAGCTCATCTATTTCAAAGCAGCTTGCATCGGTTAATTTACCCCTACGCTTTAGCCTTTGCGCTGCCTTGTCTAAGTCTTCTTCTGTGTAAATACTGATCTTCCTTCAGTAAGCTGCAAGACATGGGAAAAAATCCCGTATTTTAGCCTAGAGTGTGGAGCCGGATTCTACTGAATCAGCCTGTATGCTGGATTGTTCCTCACCTGCCTTGCTGCGAATGAAAAGCTGTCAACCCTCTTCTCTCAAGCCTACTCAGAGCAGCTTTACGCAGAAATGCTCTGGCTCTGCTCAGGACAGCTTTGCTCCAGAAGGAGCTGCCCTCTTGCTTAAGGAATACGCCGCAGGCAAAAGAACTTTTACTCGCGCTATGCTGCGGAAAAACGGTTTATACATTACCGCTCCCAACTTAGAGAATGCCGACTTGAGCCGCGCCTGTCTTTTTCAGATTGAACTGAACCAGGCTAATTTGCAGGGCTGCAATTTCAGTCGGGCGCAGCTACGCAGGGCTGAGCTAATGGAAGCTAATTTGAGTGGGGCAAACCTGAGCGGTACGGATCTCTGCCGAGCCAATCTTAGCCGAGCCAATCTCAGAAATGCCTGTTTGGTAGGAGCCAATCTCAGTGATGCGCTGCTGATGGGAGCCGATCTAAGGGGAGCTGATTTGCGAAATGCCAATTTATCCCACGCGAATCTACAGAACGCTATATTTGCCCAGACGCTCATGCCGGACGGCAGCGTTCGTAATCGCTAAAGACGATCGGGTGAGGATTGGCTAGACAAGTGTAGGGCTATGATCTGCCTGAGTTAGTGCATCCAGCCTCTATGCGCCGATCGCACTTGCCTAACCCATTCCTCAGAAAGCTGGCTGACTTGGGCCAATCCTAATCTTCGTGATCCTCAAACGGATCGGCTAGCTGCTTTGAGGGAGGGCCAAAGGACAAATAAACCGTGATACCTGTTAGTAAGACTACAAAGAAGGCGATCGCCCAGCTGATATAGGTTGCAGGCTCTGAAGTATCGATAACGCTAAGAACTATTGCAGGGACCATGTGTTGAAACGATAACGACTAGTATTATTCTTATAGTATTACGGATCGTTAAAATCTTTAGATAGCGATAAAGGGTCACTCATGGCACAGCAGACTCGGTTAGGAGACATCCTAAAGCCCCTGAACTCTGAGTACGGTAAAGTTGCACCCGGTTGGGGCACGACGCCGTTGATGGGCGTTTTCATGGGGTTGTTTCTCATTTTTCTCTTGATTATTTTGCAAATCTACAACTCTTCCTTGATTTTGGAGGGTGTTAATGTCGATTGGTCTACGCTTGGGAAGTAGGTCTTGAGCCACAAGGTTTGGAAAGCCTGTCCTACTGTCCTATTTAGAGCTGGCTTTCGTATCTTGTAGGGTTTCTTGTAAGGTTGAAAAATTCCCTGGCTAGCCCAGGGATTTTTTTGGAAGATACTGAATGGTAGATGTATCCCATCGATTCTCGCCATTCGTATTAAAGTAAGGGAAGTGGGGCTGTAGAGCAAAAATTCTGCATCCGCTCAAGTAGCTCTTTTGTAGCTCTGCCCCGTTCGGCTATTGCGCGATCGCTTTCAGGAGAAATGCTGTGAATATTTTTGGAATTGGTTTGCCAGAAATGGCGGTCATCATGGTGTTAGCACTGCTGATTTTTGGTCCCAAAAAGCTCCCCGAAATCGGTCGTAGCATGGGCAAGGCAATTCGGGGTTTTCAGGAAGCCTCCAAAGAATTTGAAAATGAGTTTAAGAAGGAAGCTGAGCGCATCGAAAAAACGGTGAATGAGCCGATCAGCGAACCGATGAAGGCGACTTTAGAGCCTCCTGAACCCAAAGCTTTAGCTTCTGCGGAAGAACCTGCTGCCTCTGAGGCTGTGGTCTCAACCGATACGCCAGACAAACCCGAAGAGGCGATCGCAGTTGTAGAACCTGAAACCGTAAGCTAGATTTTTTGGCATTGCTTAATCTGGCTGTGAACTTTATTGTGGGAGGCTGCGCAGAGCGCCTCTCGAATCCACTTCATAGGGGCGCATCTAGCAGTTGGGGGAGCCTCTAAATGTTACGGGAGCGGGATGATACGATCGCCGTTGCTCGCTTTCCCATCATCCCACTCTCTCATCACTCAAAATATCTGCTCCCTTAACGACGAGATGTACCCATTGCTTAGCTAAGCCAAGTCTTGCCTTGTTGCGGCTGTTCTGTATTCTGTTTTTTGCCTCATCGTGAGGATGTCATGACTCATACCGCCGCCGATGCTCCTTTGCCTCGACTGATTGTTGGCTTGGGCAATCCTGGAACTAAATATGACCAAACGCGCCACAATATCGGGTTTATGGCGATCGATATGCTGGCGCAAACTTGGCAGATTCGGTTGGCAGAACATCGCAAGTTTCAGGGCTGGTTTGGTGAAGGAGTGGCGGTCAAGGGGGCAAAAGTCTGCTTGCTCAAGCCAACTACCTTTATGAACCTTTCTGGGCAGTCGATACGGGCGGTTACAGATTGGTACAAGATTACGCCTGAGGAAGTGCTGGTGATCTATGACGACATGGATCTGCCCATTGGTAAGATGCGGTTGCGGCAGTCGGGTTCGGCGGGTGGGCACAATGGCATGAAATCTGCGATCGCGCACCTCAACAGCCAAAATTTCTCTCGGCTGCGGATCGGTATCGGCATCCCCAAAGATAAAGGTTCTGAGGGAGAGGTTGTTTCGCATGTGCTAGGTCGGTTTTCGCAAGCAGAAAATCGGGTAATGGCTGAAGTGCTCAAGCTTGTGGTAGATGCGGTAGAGCTGAGCTTTAAACAGGGCTTTCCCAAGGCCATGAGTCTTTATAACAATCGCACTGTCCCAGAAGATTGATATCGCTGTACTGACGGCTAGGGCAGGGAGATTACGGTCTGATTGACTGACGGAACTTCTGAAACCCTTAAACGATTCCAGATTAATTAATTTGTGCTCCTCAGTAGCTGAGTAACTTGCCTCTAGGGGCGGAATATCAATTTTGTCCGTGAGCCTGGGTACTCTACAGGGTAGAAACGCGATCGCCCCCCAAGAGTTCACCCAGGAGTCACATATGGCAAACGGTATCTACCTGTACGGCATCTTTCCCCCTTCTCAATGTCCAGATTTGCACCTAGAAGGCTTAGACCATCAGCCTGTGCAGATGTGTGAGCTGGATGACTTTATGTTCTTGTATTCCGAAACTCAGCAAGATCGCTATCTTGCCAGCCGTAAAAATCTGCTGGGTCATGAGCGTGTACTAGAGCAAGTGATGCAACAAGGCCATCCCACGCTCTTGCCCTTGCAGTTTGGCTTGATTATTAGCGACTGGGAGATGGTTCGCCAACAGTTGACCTTGCCCAAAGGAGACAGCCTAAAACAGCTCTTTAGCAAGCTAGAGGGGCTTCGAGAAGTCAGCATCAAGATCTTTTGGGAGCCAGAGAACGAGCTAGAGCTGCTGATGCAGGAAAACGAAAGCCTGCGCACCGAACGCGATCGCTTAGAGGGTAAGTCTCTCAGCATGGATCAGGTGGTAAAAATCGGCCAGCTGATTGAACGGGAAATGGAGGAGCGGAAACAAGCGATCGTGACTCAGTTTCAGGAGGCTTTGAATCCTCTGGCGATCGAGATTGTCGAGAACGATGTTCTCACCGACAAAATGATTTACAACGCTGCATACCTCATTCCTTGGGATGCCGAACCCCAGTTTGGTGAAGAGATTGAAAGGGTCGATAGCCAGTTTGAGAATCGCCTTCGGCTTCGATACAACAACTTCACGGCTCCCTTTAACTTTGCCCAGTTACCTGATGCAAATTAGATTTTTGAGTCTAGACGTGAGATTAGAGCTTGTACAACCCACTTGACGCTAAGAATTTGGGTAAGCTGCCATCGCATCTCGCTACATTGCCTTAACTAGCCCCTGACTTTAAAACTGCAAAACTTATGTTTTTCGATCTGCTAATTGCTCCCCTCACGGCTCCGCTCAACGGCATTGTCTGGATTGGCGAAAAAATCCTAGAGCAAGCCAATACGGCACTGGACGAAAAAGAAAATCTGAGCAAGCGGTTGCTCTCGCTTCAGCTCGCCTTTGACATGGGCGAAATTTCGGAAGAAGACTTTGAGACGCAAGAGGAAGAGCTGCTGCTGGCGATTCAAGCCGAGGAGGATGCCGCTCGCGCTGAACTCAATGAACTGGCTCCTAGCTAGGGATTTTGGCAGTCCTGCGTTTCTCAAAACTATTCCAGGCTAATTCATTTGCGCTCTTAAGCCTATCCGACAGCGCATGAGCTGCCCTTTAGCGATCGTGCAAGAATTCTGCAAGAGATCGGGTTAAGACAGGGCTTCCCTAGCAGCTCCTAAATTCATTAATTTTTGGAGCAGATGATCCGGTCGTACGGGCTGGGGCAAACAGTCATCCACATTCAGCGCTTCGGGGCTGGAGTTTGCTGCCGTCATAGGCAACAGGGCAATAATTTTGAGGTGCTGGGTGGATGGGTTGTGTCTGAGGCGATGAATCAGGCGATCGCCATCCATATCGGGCAACTGCATATCCGCAATGACGGCGATCGGGCGCAACGCTTCAATTTGGCTAACTGCGGTGGAACCTTCGAGCATCCAGATCACCTGATAGCCCGCAGCCGTCAGCACATCGCAAATTAGGTTGGCTGTTTCTTCATGGTGTTCGATCAAAACAATCCGCCCCTGTAGAGGGACAGGTTTTTCCTCTTTGGGCAAAGCCGCTGGCTGATCGAGGCGCTGCATGGGAATGCAAACCGTAAAGACGGTACCGACTGACTCGATCGAGGTGACTTGAATAGAGCCACCATGCAGTTCTACAAGCTGCTTGGTCAGCGCTAGTCCTAATCCTGTGCCTTCATACTGACGCTGATAGCCGGCATCTAGCTGCTGAAATTTTTGAAACAGATCAGGAATCAAAGACTGGGGAATGCCAATCCCTGTATCTTTGACTTGAAAAAATACCAAATTGTCTTCAGCAAAGACCCGCAGCGTCACCTTCCCGCCTTCGGGCGTAAACTTGATGGCGTTGCTGAGCAGGTTAAACAAAATTTGCCGAATGCGGCGCGGATCGGCAATAAAAGTATCGCTTGCTGGATCAATTTGCAGATCTAGCTCCAGACTTACCTCTTCCAGGACGGCTTGACCTGTCAGCGTTTTGAGGGTTTGCTGAGCCAGCCTGGGGATCGAAAACTCCTGTAGCTCCAAAGCAATTTTGCCTGCTTCGGCTTGCGACAGATCCAGGATGTCGTTAATCATCGTCAGCAGATGTTTACCGCTGTCGTGAATGGTTTGCAGAAAACTTTGCTGGCGATCGCTCAAAGAATTGGCCGACCAGCGCTGAAGCGTTGCCGACATACCAATAATGCAGGTTAATGGCGTGCGCAGTTCGTGACTGACCGAGGCCAAAAATTCGCCTTTGACACGGTTGGCCGATTGCGAGGCTACCACCATGTCTTGCAGGGCTTGAGTTCGCTCAATTACCCGCTGTTCTAGAGTTTGCTTCTGCTGTTGCAGTTCGGCATAGAGCTGAGCTTGGCTAATGGCGATCGCCAGATGCGCGGCAATTTGCTGCAAGAATTTTTGCTCGCTCTCTTGCCACTGGCGCGGCTCAAAGCATTGGTGGGCAATCAGCAGTCCCCAGACCCGATCGCCAATGATGATGGGGGCTGCCAGCTTTGAGCGAATCTGGGCTTGCTGGAGAAATCGGAGAAAACAGGGCGTTTTTCCGTAGCGCAGCTCAACATCTCTGACGGCGATCGTCAAATTTTGCTGCTGGACATTTTGATAGTGAGCGGTTTGGACAAAACAATGGGCTTCAGAAAATTTTAGAACTGAAGGAATGTCTTCTGAAAGACGCGCTTCGTAAATCACTAAGCCTCCCTGCTCAACCAATCGCTCAGCTTGGAGCTTAGCCTCAGGCCGCAGATCCGCAGATGGCTCCGCTACGGGCTGGGCAGCCGCTTGGTCGAGGCGATAGATCACTAGGCGATCGACTTCTAGGCACTGCTGCAACTGCTCTACAGCCGTTTGCAGGATAATCGGCAGTTCTAGGCTTTGGCGAATCTGAGTCACAACTTGGTTGAGCAGGCGCTCCTGTTTCACCTGCTGAAGCAGCGCTTTTTTGGTTGAAGAGCGCAGCGATGCCCGCGTTAAGAGTTCTGTAGTTTGATGCGGCGTATAAGGATCGGGTTTGGGCTGAACCGCAAGGGCTGCCACCATGCGTAGGGTAAACTCGCTTTGAATCTGGGGATGGTTGGGCTGAGCCAAATTGCGGCTTTGCTGGAAGATCTCCCAAATGGGCGCTTGGGGCGACACCAGCGCGATCGCCTGATCGAGAAACTCAGAGATGGCTGCGGGTTCAAAAGTCAGGTTCATCGTCAACCCTGCCTCGACTAACCCTACCTCGGCTGAAGAGGGAGCCATTTTGCCCAACAACAGCACGCTAAAAGCAGAGGATGTCATGAGCGTGAAGTGGGTGACATCCAGGTGAGCGGCAATCGCTTCTGAGGTCAAGCCTTCACTGAGCAAATCCACTTCTGAGAACGCTGCTGCCGCCATTTCTTCAGCCATGTGCTGAATCAACGTGCGCAGTTGGACAAATGCAGGAAACGACAGGGATTGACTGAGATCTAAACGGTATGGGTGGGGCATCGTTACGCCAAAAGCAAGGCACTGCCTGAAATTGAAATTGTTGCGTCTGGATGAGCAGCTACTCAGTGGGCATGAGCAGACCTACATTTAGCTTAGCGGATGTCCTGTATCTAAAACGACAGGATTGCCGCTAGGATGCTTTAGTGACCTTTTTTAGAAAATCTGCTCAGGCATATGGTTGCTGCAAATACTTCTCGCAATACTTCTTTTAATGCGCTGTCGGGTCTGGTCAACGGCATTTTGTCGATTAAGCCTGTGGCTGCGCTGGCCAAGCACCAGGCGCGATCGATGATGATTAAACGGGCTGAGTCAATTGGGGTGTATTGGCGCAAAGAAGTAGAAGTTTTGCGATCGCGCCACGGCACAGCCGAGTTTTCGCCAGAATGGGAGGCTGCCCTCAGCCAAGTTCGCAATCCTGATTTGGTCTATCCCGACTATTATTTGCGAACGTTCCATGCCTATGAGCAGGGCAACCTGAGCTGGGATGCCGCAATGGAAGTAGAAGTGGCTGCTCATGCCGTCCATGCCAAAATTTTTCCTGATGCTGGCGCAAAAGGGGATGCCATGCTGCGGCAGAGCTACCATGCGGTGCTGCAACAAACCCTCTCGACACCGCCACAAGATATTCTAGATTTGGGGTGCAGCGTCGGTATGAGCACGTTTGCCCTCCAGGAAATCTATCCCCAAGCACAGGTTACGGGGTTGGACTTGTCACCCTACTTTTTGGCGATCGCCCAGTACCGCGCCCAAAAGCCTACCCAGAAACCCGACCCAAAACCTATCCGCTGGTTGCACGCCGCTGCCGAAACCACAGGGCTACCCGATGCTTCTTTCGATTTGGTATCCACCCATTTGATGTTTCATGAATTGCCTCAAAGTGCATCGATCGCTATTCTGCAAGAGGCGCGACGCTTGCTGCGTCCGGGTGGCTATCTCAGCATCATGGATATGAATCCCCAATCGGAGATCTATGCCAAGATGCCGCCCTATATTTTGACGCTACTCAAAAGTACTGAACCTTATTTGGATCAGTACTTTACGCTGGATTTAGCGCAAGCGATCGTAGATGCCGGATTCGCACCACCGACCATTACCTGCAATAGCCCTCGCCACCGCACAGTGATTGCCCAAGTACAGTAATGGGTGGATGGGTAGTTGGGTAGTTGGGTAATTTCCCCTTTCTTCACTCACACCCTCACACCCTCACACCCTCACCTTCCCCTTCACCCCTTGACGCAAACCACCTGCTTCAACGTAGCGACGACATCCACCAGATCGGCTTGGTTTTCCATCACTTGAGCGATCGGTTTGTAGGCTCCCGGAATTTCGTCCAGTACGCCCTCGTCTTTGCGGCACTCGACATCCTGGGTTTGCTGAATCAGGTCATCTAGAGTGAAGTTGAGCTTGGCTTTGTTGCGCGACATCAGCCGTCCGGCTCCATGAGAGCAGGAACAGTAGCTGTCGGGGCAGCCTTTGCCCTTGACGATAAAGGACTTTGCCCCCATCGAACCGGGAATGATACCGTAGTCTTCCTGGCGGGCACGCACAGCTCCCTTGCGGGTGACATAGACCTCTTCGCCAAAGTGGACTTCCTTTTCGGCGTAGTTGTGGTGGCAGTTCACCTGGAGCAATGGCTTAGTGGGCTTGCCGCCTGCCATATGCTTCTCTACGACCTTTTGGAAGCGCACCATCATCACCTCGCGGTTGAATTTGGCGTAGGTTTGTGCCCATTGCAGATCGCGCCAGTAGGCCGCAAATTCTACGGTGCCCTGGACAAAGTACGCCAGATCGGGGTCAGGCAGATGGGTATCGCTCAGCTTCATCAGGTCTTTGGCGGTGCCGATGTGGCGCTGCGCTAACATATTGCCGATGTTGCGTGAGCCAGAGTGCAGCATTAGCCACACCTGATCTCGGGTGTCTAGGCAAACCTCTAAAAAGTGGTTGCCGCCGCCCAAAGAGCCGAGTTGCCGCATGGCTTTAGATTCTAGATGCTGCACTCCTGCATGCAGTTCTTTAAACTCTCGCCAGCCCTGCCAGTTGGTAACAGGTTTCTCGATGTCTTTGTTTTCGTTAAAGCCAACGGGAATTGCCGCCTCTAGATCAAGCCGAATTTGCTTGAGCTTGCCCTCTAGCTGATCGCCGTGGAAGGGGGTTTTGATGGCACACATGCCACACCCAATATCTACGCCCACCGCTGCAGGGACGATCGCCTCCTGCGTCGCCACCACCGAACCCACCAGTGCACCCTTACCCAAGTGAACATCCGGCATCAGTGCCACATGCTTGAACACAAAAGGCAGAGAGGCGACATTTTTCGCCATCTTGATTTCTTCGTTGCCCAGATCATGGTTTGCCCAAGAGAGGACGGGCGCACGCGTTTTGAAAGGAACCTGTTCGTAAGGCATGGGTGTTTACCTATTTTTGTAATGTTGCCGTAAGGTCTTATGCACCTGTTTCCAGCGGGCTTTTTCTTCAAGCTGGGCGCGCTGGTCTTGTTTGCGCGCCAGGTAGTTCAGCTCTTGCTGGAGTTTTTGGTAGCTGAGCCAGCGATCGGGTTCTAGTATGCCCTGAGCAATCGCCTCTTGCACCGCACAGCCTGGCTCTCGCTCATGGCGACAGTCTCGAAAGCGGCACTGCTCAGCCAGAGCTTCGATATCGGCGAAGGTTCCCTGAAGGCTGTCTTCGCCTGCCCAGATTTGCAGTTCTCGCATCCCCGGCGTGTCGATGATCAACGCGCCGCTGGGAAGCAGCAGCAATTCTCGGTGGGTGGTAGTGTGCTTACCCTGCTGGTCGCCCTGCCGCACCGACTGGACGGCCTGAACGGCAGATCCAAGCAGTTGATTGGTCAGGGTAGACTTGCCCACACCCGAAGATCCGAGCAGGGCGATCGTTTTTCCGGGTTGTAAGTAGGGTTGTAGGGCTGCTAAACCTTGCCCCTGCTCGGCGCTCAGCGCGACGATGGGAACACCGGAGGCAATCGCCTCTACTGCTGCAATCCGTTCTGTGAGAGCCTCACACAAATCCGTCTTGTTGAGGACAATCACAGGATTTGCGCCGCTGTCCCAGGCCAAGATCAGGTATCGCTCGATGCGCCTGAGGTTAAAATTGGCATCCAGTCCGGAGACCAGAAACACGGTGTCTACATTGGTGGCAACCAGCTGTTCTTCTGTCCTGCTGCCTGCAACTTTGCGAGAAAACTTGCTGTGACGGGGCAAGACGTGATGGATGGTGGCACGCTGCTCTGATAGATGGGGGCGAATGACTACCCAATCGCCCACTGCCGGGAAGTCTTGGGAACTCAATGCCTGATGTCGAAACTTGCCGCTGACCTCAGCCGTAAATTCGCCAGCTTCGGCGTACAGCACATAGGCTTCTTTGTGTTGCAGCGCTACACGGGCGATCGCCTCATCCGATGTTTTGAGGCGATCGTGCTGCTGGGCGATACTGTCGCTCCAGCCTAATTCATGCAATTTCATGGGGGTTTCCTGGTGAGTCCTGTTTGGGCAAGGCTCACGGAGGAACGGAGAATCTTAGGGACTGATCAGTTCCTCTGCGAACCGTGAAGCGTTTTTGTGGGGTTGGCTACTGAATCAGTCATAGATCTGCCTCCTGGGTGTATCGACTTTGCGCGATCGAGCTTTCCCGATCCCCTTTAGGGACGCCACTTTAAGAGCGATGGGATGAGATATACTACAAATATATTACAATTGTAGGGATTGTCAAGTCTTCCTTTTACTAAGCCTCACTAAATTATTCACAACACAGCCAAAATGATGAAAATCAGCCTGTTTCCCCTAACCCACCCTCGCCTTCAATAGACCAGCAGTTGGTTGTAACAATACGCAGTACGCGGTACAGATGTAACAGTACTGGGCATAACTTGTGAGAAATTCGCTGCCCCTAGCGGCGTCCAGGGGTTTAGCCCCCGCCCGATACTATAAGAGGTGCCTGCTCGCTTCTATTGAGTTGGCTACCAGCAGGCTGATCATTCATCTAGAGCTATTGGATTCGTTTTTTGAGCAATGTGGCCTCTCAAAAAACGATCTGTAAGAGGTTTATTCCATCAGATCAACAGCCCAGTTGGCTTGCTGAATTTGTGTGTCTAGCTGCCGAATTTCACGAGCAAGGTGATCGGTTTGAGTTTGTATCTCTGCCACGTTGACGGTGCTGAGCAGCTTGATTTCTGAAACACTGTAACGGGTTCCCGTGTTCGCCGCCGCATCTACCAAAGCAGTGTAGGTGCGTTGCTTGAGTAACAGGATGTCTCGTGTAGCCAAAGCATCGGCGATCGTTGCCTCATTTTGAAACACCGTTAAAGCGTTGGTCTTGTTAATGTGCTGAACCAGGCGTGTCAGTTGAGTCACGATCGCATCTACTTCGGCAATCAAGCCCTGCGGATTTTCGGGAGGAGCTTCACCTTCTTGAATGACAGCACTTCTGACCAAGCGCTGCTGCAACTGCGCCAACCGCTTTTGGCAATCGGCTCTCAGAATAAGGGCTTCAGCAAGCTTCATAGCGACGACTCTCAGGAACTATAAATCAGGGACTATAAATCAGGAACTATGCATTTCAGGGGTATATTACATTTATACTACATATACTACAAATGTCAACAGTATAGAAGTAGCCCAGCTTTAGAAGCCCCTAATGAATCAAGTCCAATCTTTTTTTGGACAAAGCGGCTATTGATAAATCAGCACCATAGGTAAAGGCTATAAGGCTATGGCCACGAATAGTCAGTCAAGGCATAGTTGGGGCTGGTGGACGAGGATATGAGGATATAGGTGGATGAGAGTTTCCTCTCTACCCAACCACCCGTCTACCCAACTACCCGTCTACCCAACTACCCAACTACCCAACCACCCAAGCGCCCCAACACGTCAGTAATTGACACACTAATTTTTGCTGGGGCGATCGAGCTTATCGCTTTGTTTAAGTGCCCAATATTTAGTGATGATATCTCCGGCAGAGCCTGAGATATTGATCCGATCTTTGATCGGTATTTCAGAAAATTGACAAAAGGTAATTGCCTTAATTTCCTCTCTAGGTTGAGCCTTGCCCTTGGCTTGAATCAGGAATACCTCATGGTGATTTCTAAACAGACCTGAGCTACGCTTCCGAATTTTGCCGATATGACTAAATAAGTATTGAACTGAAATTGCCTTCAGCCCTGTTTCTTCTTTCAATTCTCGGATGGCGGCAGCTTCGCCCTTCTCCTGCTTTTCGGCACCGCCCCCCGGCAAACTAAAGCGATCGCCGTTGGTCGAAACGAGCAAGACGCCCTCAGGTGTATCAACGATCGCTGTGCCGCGGGTGCGTTTGTGAATTTTGGTGGCTTTAAGCTGTTTAGACAGCTTTCCTTGCTTTTGCTGAAAGATTTTGTGGAGAAGTTTAGCGGTCTTTTGCGGAAACTGGCTGCTTTCGCTCATTGGGTAAAACTATCAAGTCGGGTTAACTGAGAAATATAGGCTTTTGGCCTCTACTTTTTGCGACCTGCTTCTACGATTTCTCTAAGCCTGATTCAGCATACAAGACCCGATGAGACCAGAGGGCTGGAGTCCAGATGTTTGGGTTTAGATGAGTTAAGCTGGGCGCAACAAGCCGTCAAATCTTCTAATGCCTACGCGGC
Source organism: Oscillatoriophycideae cyanobacterium NC_groundwater_1537_Pr4_S-0.65um_50_18 (assembly GCA_016208305.1). GTDB lineage: Bacteria > Cyanobacteriota > Cyanobacteriia > Elainellales > Elainellaceae > Drouetiella. The sequence continues at coordinate 23,520 of JACQYI010000061.1, forward strand.
TGTCTAGCGTCTCTTGATTTTTGTGAGACGAACGCTTGAAAAAGCTCCTTTAACGATCGCCTTCATGTTACTAGAACTGCTTCTTACCTTGCTACTGGGCATTTTGGCTTTTTCTTGGGGCAGTCGTATGGGTCGGCTGCTGCTGCGTAAAGGGGCAACCGCCAACAATTTATTTAAGGGCAAAACATCTGTCTCGCTGGCATTTTTGGGGCTATATGTGGGGCTGTTGGTTCTGGCGCTGTATGTGCCTCAGCTTCAAGTATTGCCCTTAGAGTGGCGGGTGTCTGGGATGCGCATCACCTGGACTCTAATGCGAGTTATTTTACTAGGATTTTGTGGTTTGGCCTTTACCGTGAGTTGGCGAACGGCACGGCTGCAAGTGGTGGCGGTGGCGATGCTGGGAATTTTGGGAGTCGGGGGCTTCACCGCGACAGAGGCTCATTTCCTCGCTCCAATTTATGGCTCATTAGAAAATAATCTTCAGCCCAACGGCATCTTTCAGCAAACTTCGGATAGCAGCTGCGCTCCGGCGGCGCTGGCCACCGTTTTGCGGTTGTGGGGAGTAGATGCGACCGAATCTAGCGTTGCGCGTCTGGCGGGAACCAGTCTTTTGGGCACCTCGATGCCGCAAATTATCGTGGCGGCACAAGGGTTTGGTATGGATGGTATTGAGCTAGATACGAGCTGGGCGCAAATGCGTCAAATTAACCGACCGGGCGTGATTGCTACTTGGCTGTACTATGACGATCGCGGTCGAGCACCCCATGCGATCGCGCTGTTGGGCATGAACAGCGAGTCTGTGATTATTGGCGATCCGGCTTATGGCAAAATCTACCAGATTGGCAGAGCCGAGTTTCTTGAGCGCTATTGGCGCAATCAGTATGTGCCAATTTTTCGTCCTGCCGATGTTGCGCTCACGCCGACCCAAACGGCAGAACTGTTGGTGCGATCGGGGGTCTTGAGCCAGAAAAATCCAGACTCTGCTACCTTGAAAGCGGCGCTTCAAAAGTTTCAGAAAATTCTGCGGGTGCCGCCCACGGGCGAACTGGATACGGCAACAGCGCTGCTGCTGGGCGGTCAGTTTCTCGACCATTCGCCTCGACTGGACTGGAAGGGAACGATCGTGCCTTCTATGAGTGTGCCGAAGCTGGCTAAATAACGGGGTGCCAACCCCTGACTACCTCTGATTCAGCCTGGACCTGGGAGCTAGATGTAACAATGAATCAAGTCCCTTGACTCTCAAGAGTCTGGGTGTCGAATCAGATCTACATATTGAGGTTCATCTCCCTATGGCTCGGATCAGAGCGCCAGAATTACCGCAAGACCTTCCCTGGCTGAATTGCGATCGCCCGCTTTCCCTTAAAGATCTCAAAGGACGGATGGTGCTGCTCGATTTCTGGACTTACTGCTGCATCAACTGTCTGCATGTCTTGCCTGATCTGAAGTATCTAGAGGAGAAATACAAAGACTCCCTGACGGTGATCGGTGTCCATACTGCCAAATTTGACAACGAAAAGGAGGCTGAGAACATTCAGCAGGCGATCTGGCGCTATGGCATTCAGCATCCGGTGTTAGTGGATAACGACTCCCAGGTCTGGCAGAGCTATGTAGTGCGCGCTTGGCCCACGATCGTGCTCATTGATCTAGAGGGCTATATCGTCGGTCGCGTGTCTGGCGAGGGCAAGCGCGAGGCGCTCGATGATCTGATTGGCCGTGGGGTGCAGGAGTATCGCGAAAAAGGGGCGATCTTTTCTCAAGATCTTAGCCTCAGCCTACCCCAGCCGCTCGAAACGCCGATCGCCTTTCCGGGTAAGGTGCTGGCGGAGGGCGATCGGCTCTACATAGCCGACTCAGGGCATCACCGCATTGTGATCACCACCCTGGAGGGCGAAGTGCAGCAGGTGATTGGCACAGGCACAGCGGGTTTGCAAGACGGTCGCTGGGATGAAGCTCAGTTTGCCTCGCCTCAAGGCATGGCGATCGATCCAGAAACCCAATGTCTCTATGTGGCCGATACCGAAAATCATGCCATCCGCTGCGTTTATTTGCAGGCGGGTCGAGTGGAGACGATCGCCGGAACTGGACAGCAAAGCCGCATGATTTATCCCCATAGTGGGCCAGGGCTAGAAACGCCGCTCAACTCCCCTTGGGATTTGGCAAAAGTTGGCAATTTTTTGATGATTGCGATGGCTGGCTCTCACCAAATCTGGGCGCTAGATCTGAATGACGGGCTGCTGGGCACCTATGCGGGCACAGGTGCGGAGGCTTGCGTCGATGGTAGCTTAGACGAAGCGGCCTTTGCCCAACCTAGCGGAGTCGCAGCTAATGACTGCGATTTATTCGTGGCAGACAGTGAAGGCAGCAGCATTCGCGCCGTGGGACTAGAAACCGATCCTGTAGTCCGCACGATCTGCGGCAGCGGCAATCTGTTTGGCTTTGGCGACTCTGATGGAGAGGGTGAAGCGGTGCGCCTGCAACATTGTCTAGGCGTTGCCTACGGGGGCAACCATCAGCTTTGGATTGCTGACACCTACAACCACAAAATTAAGCGTGTTGATCTGCGATCGGGCGTTTGCGAAACTCTGTTAGGTGACGGTCAGCCCGGTTTTCAAGATGGGCAAGGCCAGCAAGCACAATTCTATGAGCCGTCTGGCCTTAGCCAATTGGGATCGATCCTATTCATTGCGGATACCAACAACCACACGATTCGCCGGGTTGATATGGCAACCTTGACGGTGACGACGCTGCCATTACCAGGACTCTGCGCCCCTGATCTTTGCTTTCCGAATCTTCTCCAGAAATAAGCTATTCCTAGAACGGCAAACCCTTGTTGGGCTTTGCAACCGAGTCTGAGAAAATGCCAAACAGAGGCCCTAAGATAGCGCCAACGGCAAACCCGCCTGCATGTGCCCAGTAGGCAATGCCGCCGTTTTCCATGCCTGTATTGGTCGGTGCGCCCAGACTGGCGTAGCTATAGAACGCCTGCTGTACAAACCAGATCCCTAAGAAAAGCAGTGCTGGAACGCGCAGAGGAAAAACGGAAATGAGAGTGAGAATTTTGGCTCTGGGAAACCGCACAATATAGGCTCCCATGACTCCGGCGATCGCCCCACTCGCTCCCAAAGAGGGAACCGTTGAACCCTGAGCAAAGAACCACTGTGCTAAACCTGCTAAAACGCCGCACAGCAGGTAAAAAATTAGAAATTTGACGTGACCCAGCTTATCTTCGACGTTGTTGCCAAAAATCCACAGGTAGAGCATGTTGCCTAACAGATGCAGCCAGCCACCATGTAAAAACTGGGAGGTGATTAAGGTTGTCCATTCGGGCAGCCCTTGGGGAATGACTTCGCCTTGAAAACTGGCCGTCAGCTCTGCCGGAACGATGGCTGCCATCCGAAAAAAGTTGTCGAGTTGTCCTGAGGGCAAAGAAAGCTCATACAAGAAGCAGAGGATGTTTATCAGGATCAAGCCATAAGTGACGTAGGGCTTAGTGTAAGTCGGATTTTCATCGCTAATGGGAAACACTGGCTTCTTGGGGGGCTACAGGGCAAAAGGCTACTATTATTTACCACGCTAATACTATGCCAAACCTATCTCTAAGGGAAGACTCTGCCGCAGTTTGGCGCAAATTCTGGTGCAAACAGAGCGGCTGCCCCCTCAAACTTCTGCCCGCCAGTAGTGTAGATGCGGGACTGAACTGGCTTCAGCGATCGCCCCTACAAGAGCCGCCACATAATCAGGCTGGGGTTCTAGGGTGCAGAGCCACCACTGCGCCGGAGAGATTTCCCCAGGGCTTCCCTCAGAATTTTCTCCAGAATTTTCCTTGGCTTCTGGCGGCAAAGACTCGGCAGCCAAAATCAGCTTGGCAGGCATATCGGGCGTTAGTGCCACCTCTACCTGATCAAGCTGCGATAGCCCTGTGCCGATCGCCTTGAGATAAGCTTCTTTGCAAGTCCACCCCCGGAAAAACGCTTTGACTCTCTGGTGAGCAGGCAGCGCCAACAGCGTCGCATGTTCGCGTTTCGAGAAAAATCGCTGGGTGAGCTGCTCCATATCGGCTAGCGGACGACGCGTATATTCCACATCGATGCCTACAGGACGATCGCGCCCAATGGCGTATAGCGCCAGATCGTGTGTATGAGACGTATTAAATTGCAGCTCTGGAGACTTGATGACAAAGGGCTTGCCATAGGCACCATAGCCAAACTCAACCTCACGGGGGGCGATCGCCAAATAGCGTCCCAAAACGACGCGCAGCAACCCGCGACTGATAATAAACTGGAGGCGATCGCGCTCTCGCCGCAGCCGAGCGGCTCTCGCTTGCTCTTCTTCTGAGAGCAATTGAGTTAACTGCTCAACCTGAGCTGCGTGCTGATGCAGGGGGGCCTGCCAGATATGAATTTCATGGGGCAAAAGAACCAGATCTTCTGGCGGTAAGCGCCATTCAGGCATAAGAACATTCATATGGGTACACCCTTCTAAGAAATGGTTATGGGCTGGGCTTTAGGGTATGGACATATCAGGCTAATGTCGCTGCCCTAAGCGCTGTAACCATCAAAGTTTAGGGTTCTGAAAGGAATATACAGCGCCTTTTTCAAAAAAGAGAGGCCGGGAAAAACAGATCCCTAATATGAAACACCCGCAAGGTTTAGTAAACTCCAAAAAGTTGATTTTCAAAGGTGTAAAGCGCTTTTGAAAATCAACTTTTTAAACAATGAGCGAGTATTTGCGATCGCCTCAGTCGATCGACTGAGGTGATGCATCGCTAAGAATAGGTGCCGATACAGACGGCTTCAGCCCTGTGCAGTATGATCAACAGGTTCAAATTTCGATATCTACTTACCCCTATCTATGACTCCTACCTCAACAGCAGACCTGCTAGAACATCTCACTTGGCGCTATGCCACCAAGCAATTTGATCCGGCTAAAACGATCGCACCAGAGATTTGGTCAGCGCTGGAAGACTCCTTGGTGCTAACGCCTTCTTCCTATGGACTGCAACCCTGGAAGTTTTGGGTGATTACCAGCCCTGATCTGAAAGCCCAGCTCAAACCGCTGTCCTGGAATCAGTCGCAGGTAACAGACTGTTCCCACTATGTGGTCTTTAGCATCCGCAAAAACCTGACTGCTGAGGATGTCGATCGCTTTATGGCGCGCACTGCCGAAGTCCGTAGCGTCTCGACCGATTCGATAGCAGGCTATCGCAACGTCATAGTCAATGATGTCGTCTATGGTGCCCGCAGCCTCCATGCCAATGAATGGGCTGCCCGACAAGCTTACATTGCCTTGGGCAACTTTATGACTTGTGCGGCGCTGCTCAATGTAGACACCTGCCCGATGGAAGGCATTGATCCGGCTAAGTATGATGCTCTGTTGGGGCTTCCCCAAAAAGGCTATGCCACAGTGGTGGCTTGTGCGGCTGGCTATCGCTCCGAGGACGACAAGTATGCGACGCTGGCTAAGGTGAGATTTGCCAAATCGGAAATGGTTGAAACGCTGTAGGGGTGTGTTGGGGTGGATGGGTGATTGGGTGATTGGGTGATTAGGTGGATGAGAGTTCCCCTCTACCCTACTACCTCTCTACCCCTCCACCCCCTTTACCTATTCACTCGCCAACTATGACTTGACTGACCAATCGTTTTGTCCTGTGACTGCACTTTGCCAATCAATGCCCCTTTCAATCCCCCATTGCCACAAGGAGCAGCAATAGAGGTGAGAGGTTCTAGGATAGAGAGGAACGCTAAGCCTTGTTTGATTTCCTCCTGATTCCATGAGCGATCGCCCTGCATCTCCAGACTCTCAACTTGCCGATCTACCCGATCGCCTGCTCAAACATGCTGTGCGCTATGCCGACCATCGATCGGTCAACCGGGCAGAGCTAACGCCCATGATTCGGCACTATGTCGAGATGAAGGATCGGCATCCCCAGGCGCTGCTGCTGTATCGCGTCGGGGATTTTTTTGAGACTTTTTTTCAGGATGCCATCACGGTTTCCCGCGAGTTAGAGCTGGTGCTAACGGCTAAGGATGCTGGAAAAGAGATTGGCAAGGTTCCCTTGGCGGGCATTCCCCACCATGCCCTCGATCGCTACTGTGCCTTGCTGGTCGAGAAAGGCTTTGCTGTCGCTATTTGTGACCAAACCGAAGATGCTGCCGAAGCCCAAGGACGGCTGGTAACGCGCGAGGTGACGCGCATCATTACACCCGGCACCCTGCTAGAAGAGGGCATGCTGAACGCCCGCCGCAACAACTATCTGGCGGCTGTGGTGGTGGCAGGTGCCCATTGGGGACTGGCGATCGCCGATATTTCGACAGGCGAGTTTCTCACCACCCAAGCCAGCAGTCTAGACCTGCTCACCCAGGAGCTACTGCGCTTGCAGCCTTCTGAGGTGCTGGTGCCCACCAATGCGCCAGATTTGGGAGGGCTGCTGCGTCCCGGAGAAAAATCAAGCCATCTGCCCGACTGTTTGCCGCCGCAGTTTTGCTACACCTTGCGATCGCAGCCGCCTTTTTCGCTCTCGGAAGCCCGCCAGCGCATCCTGGAACGGTTTCGCGTGCGATCGCTAGAGGGCATGGGATGTAACCATTTGCCTCTCGCCACGCGGGCAGCAGGCGGCTTGCTGGAGTATGTGGAAGATACGCAGCGAGAGCAGCACGCTGCCCAGTCAGAGAACTCCATCGTCAATCAAATTCTGCTGCAACCCCTCTGCACCTATACCCTGACAGAATTCTTGACGCTAGATCACCAAACCCGCCGCAATTTAGAGATTACGCAGACCGTTCGGGATGGCACCTTCTCTGGCTCTCTGCTCTGGGCGATCGACAAAACCGTGACGGCAATGGGAGGGCGCGCCCTGCGGCGCTGGCTGTTGCAGCCGTTGCTCGATCGGGAGGCGATCGCAGCGCGTCAAGCCACGGTTCAAGAACTGGTAGAGGATGGCTCACTGCGGCAAACCCTTCAGCAATTGCTCAAGCAGATTTATGACTTAGAGCGGCTAACGGGTCGTGCTGGCTCAGGAGTGGCTAACGCCCGTGATTTGGTGGCGCTGGCTGATTCTCTCAGCCGACTGCCCGACTTAGCGATGCTGGTAGCGCAGGGCAAATCGCTCTACTTGCAGCGGCTTCAGACTGTGCCCCCTAGCCTCGATCACCTGGGCAAGCACCTCAAAGCCCATCTGGTAGAAAATCCTCCGCTCTATCTGACGGAGGGTAGCCTGATTCGATCGGGCATTGATCTGCATCTGGATGAGCTGCGACAGCAGATTGCAGCCGACGAGCAGTGGATTGCTCAGCTAGAGGTGAGCGAACGTCAGCGCACAGGCATCTCTAATCTGAAGGTGGGCTACAACAAAACCTTTGGCTACTACATCAGCATTTCTCGCGCTAAATCGACCGATCGCCCCCCAGAAGGCTATACCCGCAAGCAAACCCTCACCAACGAAGAACGCTACATCACCACAGAGCTAAAGGACAAAGAAACGGCGATTCACAGCGCCCGCGAAGCGTTGAACAGGCTGGAATATGAGCTGTTTGTCAATCTTCGGGCTGAGGTGGTTGCCCAAGCCGATGGCATTCGGGCAGTCGCTCAGGCGATCGCGGCGGTCGATGCCCTCTGCTCGTTTGCCGAGATGGCGGCGCTGCGAGGCTACTGCTGTCCACATATGGTGGCAACCCGCGAAATCACCATCTTGGAGGGTCGCCATCCGGTGGTGGAGCAGTCGCTGCCTGCCGGATTCTTTGTGCCCAATTCGGTGAGGTTAGGAGAGGGGGAGGCAGAAGCTGCGATCGCGACCTCTCTTCCTGACCATTCGCCCGATCTGATCATTCTCACAGGGCCTAATGCCAGCGGCAAAAGCTGCTATCTGCGGCAGATTGGACTGATTCAGCTTATGGCGCAGGTGGGCAGCTTTGTTCCGGCCAAAGCGGCGGTTTTGTCCGTCTGCGATCGCATTTTCACCAGAGTGGGAGCCGTGGATGATCTGGCAACGGGGCAGTCTACCTTCATGGTGGAAATGAACGAGACGGCCAATATTCTCAACCACGCTACACCACACTCGCTGGTACTGCTAGACGAAATTGGACGCGGTACGGCAACGTTTGATGGTCTGTCGATCGCCTGGGCGGTGGCTGAGCATTTGGCTAATGAGATTCGCGCCCGCACAATTTTTGCCACCCATTACCACGAGCTAAATGAATTGGCTTCGCTGCTGCCGAATATTGCCAATTACCAGGTGACGGTTAAAGAGCTGCCCGATCAAATCATTTTTCTGCATCAGGTGCGTCCGGGTGGAGCCGATCGCTCTTACGGCATTGAGGCCGGACGGCTGGCTGGGCTACCGCTGTCGGTGATTCAGCGAGCAAAGCAGGTGATGAGCCAAATTGAGCAGCATTCCCACATTGCTTTAGGGCTAAGGCAGTCGGGCGATCGGGTGCAGGAAAAAAGCCGCAAATGGCGATCGGCTCAGCCCCCTACAGGCCAGTTAGATATTTTTGGCTAAGGCTTGACTCTGGGGCACTGTGACGGCTCAGCTCGCTGATGTAGCGTTATGTCAGCAGGCTAAGAAAAATCTTGATTGAATTTAAGCGCGAAGCGCTAAAAGTTTCATGAAGGCAGCGCGAAGCGCTGGGAGTTTCATGAAGGCAGGGCGACAGATTTTCTCAATCTGGATTGAATCTGCGAAGGTTTTGCATATCCTTTTGGGCGGCTCTTGTCGTTCGATTGCCAGAGAACGGCATAATGGGCTTGAAGTTGAGTGAGTCAAACCAGACATCCCGTGAAATACTTTTTCCTGTCGGACGGTTGGAGTGTAGGCAGAGTCTGGGAATTCGGTGGATTGTGGAATGAGGCTTCCTGGCGACGCAAGCCCGAAATTCACCAGACTCATCTGTGCCTGTGGGAGAACGGCGAAAAGCTGTGGCTATACCGGGTTGAGGAGGCCGTGCTGATGGTAGAGGTGAAGCCGATCGCCAATGCTGCCAGTGCTGCTACTCGCACTATCGGGCAAGTAGTGCTGAAACGATTAATTTCTGGAGATCAGGCGATCGATCTGCTTTCTAAGGCAGAGATGTCGGTCAGTATTGGGGAAGCCAGTATTGGGGAAACCAGTATCGGGGAAGCGACCGGGCTTTAGGTGGGCTGAGACGGAATGATGCCTGGGGTGGATGGGGTAGAACGACCCGTTCGACCTATCCGGTATAGTGGACTATGAAGTCCCAATAGCCACTGGAACAAGTTGCCGTGACCGTTCTACTTGAGCAGCTTTTGACCCCGGAAATTTCTCGTCCGGCTCGGTATCTCGGCAATGAGCTGGGAGCCGTCCATAAAGACTGGGATGCAGCCACCGTGCGCTGGGTGCTGACCTATCCAGAAGTTTATGAAGTCGGCGCGTCCAACTTAGGGCACATCATTCTTTACAGCATTCTCAATGCTCAGCCGAGTCAGCTTTGCGATCGCGCTTACCTTCCGGCTGCCGATCTGTCGGCTAAATTGCGATCGACCCAAACGCCGCTGTTTGCGGTTGAGTCCCGTCGCGCCCTGACCGATTTTGACATTTTGGGCTTTAGCCTCAGCTATGAGCTGGGGGCGACTAATATTTTGGAAATGCTGTCTCTGGCGGGGATTCCCCTGACTTGGCAAGAGCGGCAAACGGGCAGCTATCCGCTGATTTTTGCGGGCGGACAGACAGCCACGTCCAATCCTGAACCCTACGCCGACTTTTTGGATTTTGTGGCGCTGGGCGATGGCGAAGAGCTGTTGCCCGAAATTGGGCTGATCGTTCAAGAAGGCAAACAGGCGGGCTTGAGCCGTGAGGCGCTGTTGCTAGATCTGGCGCAAATTCCAGGCGTGTATGTGCCGCAGTTTTATCAGATGACACCCGAGGGAGGCGTGCGTCCCAATCGCCCGGACGTGCCTGAGCGGATCTTACGTCGCGTGGCCACGCCGATTCCGGCCTACTCTATTGGCCTGGTTCCCTATGTGGAAACGGTACACGATCGCCTGGTGGTAGAAATTCGTCGGGGCTGCACGCGCGGCTGTCGCTTTTGCCAGCCCGGAATGCTGACCCGTCCGGCGCGAGATGTCGAGCCAGAGCAGGTAATAGAGTCGATTGAGCAGGGGATGCGCGCCACGGGCTACAGCGAATTTTCGCTGCTGTCTTTGAGCTGCTCTGACTATCTGGCGCTGCCTGCGGTCGGCCTAGAAATTAAGAATCGGCTGAAGGACGAAAACATTACGCTAGCGTTGCCTAGCCAGCGGGTCGATCGCTTTGATGAAAATATCTCCAACATTCTGGGGGGCACTCGTCAGTCAGGGTTGACCTTTGCACCCGAAGCCGGAACGCAGCGGCTGCGCGATATCGTTAACAAAGGCTTAACCAACGAAGAACTGCTGCGAGGCGTGAAAACGGCTTTTGAGCAGGGCTGGGACAAAATTAAGCTGTATTTCATGATTGGGCTACCTGGCGAAACGGATGAAGATGTCTTCGGCATTGTGGAGACCCTGCGCTGGCTGCAACGAGAGTGCGGTGGCAAAGGCAGGAAGCGGCTCAGCTTCAATGTCACCATTTCTAATTTCACGCCCAAGCCTCATACACCTTTTCAATGGCACTCTGTTTCAACCACCGAGTTTCAGCGCAAACAGTCACTGCTGCGGCAAGAATTTAGAACCCTGCGCGGCCTGAAGGTTAACTTTACCGATGTCAGGATCTCAGCAATGGAGGACTTTGTGGGGCGGGGCGATCGCCGTCTTGCGGCGGTGGTGCGTCGCGCCTGGGAGCTAGGAGCCGGAATGGATGCCTGGTGGGAGAGCCTCGATCGCGCCTTTGCTGCTTGGACACAGGCGATCGATGAATCGGGTCTGACTTGGAAGTATCGCCAGGTCGAAAGTGGTGAATGGAACACGACGCTGCCCGACCTAGATGCCCCTCTGCCCTGGGATCATTTGGATACGGGGATTGACAAAGCTTGGCTTAAGGCAGATCTAGAGAAGGCTTTGGCGGCAGCGATCGTTCCAGATTGCTCGTTTGAGGGCTGCTCTCATTGCGGCGTTTGCGGCACGGATTTTGGCCATAATGTGGTGGTGCCGCCTCTGCCAATCCCAGCCTTTGACGGGCAATTTGTGCCGAACCAAAACCGCGTGCAGCGGGTCAGAGTTTGGTTTGGCAAGCTGGGAAACATGGCGCTGATTAGTCATTTAGACTTAATTCGGCTGTTCGATCGCGTTATTCGTCGAGCGGCTATTCCGATCGCTTTTACGGGTGGCTTTCATCCCGGCCCACGCATCGCCTTGGCGAGTGCCCTCTCGTTGGGGGTGACTAGCTCTGGCGAAATTGTCGATTTTGACCTGACGCAAGTCATGGCTGTTGAGGAGTTTCAGCAAAGGCTAGCCGCGCAGCTTCCGGCCGAGATGCCGATCTTTCAGGTCGAGGCGATCGATCCCAACGCCCCTTCGGCCACGCAGCGGCTCGATCGGGCTGAGTATCTCATCCGGGTCAACCCCATTACGGCTGACGACAGCAAAGAAGAGGCTCCGGAGCTGCCTGACTGGCAAAACTGGATTGAGCAGATTCAGAGCCGATCGGAGATTTGGATGGAGCAAACGACCAAATCAGGTCAGGTGCGCCAGGTCAACTTGCGCGATCGCCTGCTGGAACTGCACCTTGTGCCTGAGTCGGAAAAGCCTGAGTTGGAAAAGATTGAAGGCTGGCCGCGATCGCTACAAGCCTCCCCTCTCCAAGCCTCTTTAGGAGCCGCGACTTTGCGCTTTATAGGGCTGTCTCATAACGACGGCAACCTGCTACGTCCGGAGCATGTGATCGAAATGCTGCAACAGGTGAGCGATCGAGAATTTCAGCTTTTGCACATTCATCGTCAGCGGCTCTACTTGTCCTGAGCCAATGAGGATCACTATTCATTCAGATCATTCAGAAGTGCCGCGCTCCGCGCAGCACTTCTAATCAAGTATTCGATTTTATTTCATCCATGATCCCCCGCACAAACCAGTTTTCAGGTCGTAGTTTTGGGCTGACTCTAGCTTAATCTGCCTATTGGTTGATGCTCTAAAGAACTAAATTTGGTCAACTAAGGGGAGAAGCTAAATCAGAGGCAAAACAATGCGTAAGATTAATATCGGTCTGACTGAAGAGCAACGCCAAGGCGTGATAGAACTCCTCAACAGTGACTTGTCAGATGCTTATTTGCTACTCATCAAAACCAAGAAATACCACTGGGATGTGACAGGGCCACAGTTCCGCACGCTACACCAACTATGGGAAGAACAGTACCAGGCTCTGACCGAAAGCGTTGACAGCATTGCAGAACGCGTGCGGATGCTGGGTGGATATCCTGTGGGTACCGCAGAAGGATTCCTGAAAATGGCATCCATTAAAGAGCATGCTGGAGATGTGCCTCCTGCAACTACTATGGTTTCCAACTTGGTGGAAGACCATGAACAAATTATTCGCAACCTGCGTGACCATGTGGATCAGTGCAGTGACAGCTTTAGTGACGAAGGCACGGCAGATTTCTTGACGGCTCTCATGGAAGCTCATGAAGAAATGGCTTGGATGCTGCGCTCCTTCATCGAAGGCGAGTCTGTCACAAGCGATGGCAACAAGAACAACACCAAAATGAAGACTCCTGTGGGCGTCTAGGTCGTTCTGTTTTCTGGGTAACCTTGTTCAGATTCACTGAGAGGATGTTTGAAAAGGGTTCAGCTATGACTTTAGCCCCTGTTGATCCCCCCTGCCCCCCTTCAAAAGGGGGATCTGAAATCAAAGTCCCCCTTTTGAAGGGGGATTTAGGGGGATCTGAAACGTTCCGCTACCCATAGTTGGATTTTTCAAACATCCTCTAAGGGGTCGATCGCTTTTGTAGTTAGTGCAAGAGCGATCGACCCCTTATTTGCTTTCTATCATGAGTTTTCTACCTCAGTAGAGCTAGGATTCTGTGGCGTGCAGAGTGTGCCGCAAAACCCTGGATTAGCGCTAAGACTGTTCTGTATGGCTCTCCCAATCTGCGCAATAGTCATCATCTACGCCATAAGGATGCATACCGCAGATGAGGTGATTGCCGTTGTAGGTTTGCCCGTGATAGAAACGGCAGCCTTGACAAACGGTAGGGCGTGCAGGGCGGGCAGCAGGCGATGGACGGCTCATCTGCCGCAACAAATCAAGGTAGAGGTCGGCATGGGCAACGCGGCTCTTGCGCAGTCGATTTTGCTCGATCGCGATCGTTGTCACCGTAAAGCTGGCAAAGCAGGAGCCTGCTGCTACAGCCGTTGCCTGAACGACTTTGTCGTTAGACCACAGAGAGATAGACAGTGCCAAACCAGTACAGATACTGCCAAATGCAACTTTCTGGATCATCTCATTTGCCGTTGCGAGTTGGAGAAGTGTATGGAGCTGGCCTCATGCGCCAGCGTCCGGGTAGATCTCACCAAACAATAGGGTTTGCCAGGTGCAGCTCTGCGCCGCAAGCTATTCCCCAAAAATTACCCCTGCATTCTGACCCAGCTTATCAAAAGATTCTTAGAGGTCCAATTAATTTCATATGAACTTGGATGTAGCCTCAAAGAGTTCCGCCAGATTGCTGGGGCTGCGAGACAGATTCATTAAATTACACAGCTTATATACGGCTCTAGCACTGACGTTGCCATCCCATTCGCCATTGCCTACTTCTGAGACATCAAAGCCAATGATCTGCCGTCCACTGCGAACGACTTCTCGAAATAGGCAAAAGGTTTGCTCTAGCTCTAAGCCACCCGGAACCGGAGTGCCTGTATTGGGACAGAGCTTTGGATCAAGCCCATCCACATCGAAGCTGATGTAAACCTGCTGCGGTAGCTCTGCTACTATCTGTTGGCAAAGCTCTAACCAAGACACTCCTGCATAAAGCTGCTGTTTCAGCATAGAGTCATAGTAGGCAGCAATGCGTCCATCAGACTGCTGAATCAACTCAAATTCGTCGTGACACAGATCGCGAACGCCCACCTGCACCAATTTAGAAATTTGCGGCAGTTTCAGGGCATTGAACATGATTGAGGCATGGGAGAATTGAAAGCCCTCATAGGCGTCCCGTAGGTCGGCATGGGCATCAATATGGAGGATGCCAAAGTCAGGATGACGCTTTGCCAAAGCCTGCATATAGCCCAACGGAACGCTATGATCGCCGCCGATGACCGCCACCTGCTTACCCAAATTTAGAGCGGCTGTTGCCTGCTCAAAGAGCCATTGGTTGACGGTTTGGCACTCCTGATTAATGGTTTGCAGCACTTGAGTCAGTTCAGCACTGGCGGCGATCGGCTGACCCTGCTCTAAATATTCGATAATCCGAGCCGCTTCTTGCCGCAGCACCCCATTTTTTTGCTGGATATGAGCCGGAATTTCGGCCATAAAAATTCCCTGCTTCCAGCCTTCAGGATGGTCAAAATCAAAAATATCTAGCTGGCGAGAGGCTTCTAAAACGACTTGTGGCCCTGCGGCAGTTCCGGCGCGATAAGAGACTGTCACTTCCCAGGGCACACCCAACACGATCGTGCTGGCCGAATCGTAGTCAAACGGCAAGCCAAGTAAATTGCCGTTGTCAACCCCAATGCTGCTGGGATCGAAGTCTTGAAGATTTGGAGTTAACATGGCCTATCCTGAATCGATGTCCTGAGTCAAAGATTGAGTCGCTTTAAGGGCGATCGCTCTTCTAGTTTATCTTTGCCCAAGCTGCAAGGGGGAAAAGTCAGTGAGGCGAAGCCGCAAAAGGGACTTACTGGAGAAAATTTTATTAATTTTTAAGGTTCATAAATCGATAGACTAAAGATTAAGATTTTATCCGTCCTTTAAAAATTTATGGATTCTGTTTCCAAGCCGCTGTCTGATTCTGCCCAAGTCGTAAATTCTCCCAAAGCATCACAAGCGTCTACCCTAGCTGAGCCTCAGACGCCTAAAGGGTTGGATGTGCCTGAAGTGTTTGATGTGATTGTGATTGGGTCAGGCATTGGCGGGCTGGTAACAGCAACACAGCTTGCCGCCAAAGGGGCTGAGGTTTTGGTGCTGGAGCGCTACGTGATTCCAGGGGGCAGCGCCGGATATTTTGAGCGAGAAGGCTATCGGTTTGATGTTGGAGCTTCAATGATTTTTGGCTTCGGCGATCGCGGCACTACCAATCTCCTCACGCGCGCTTTGCAAGCCGTCAACGTTAGCCTAGAAACCTTGCCTGACCCGGTGCAAATTCACTATCACTTGCCCAATGGCCTAGAGCTGAAGGTGCATCGCGATTATGAAAAGTTTTTGCAGGAGCTAATTGCCTACTTTCCCCATGAGGCAAAGGGAATTCGGCAGTTTTATGACGAGTGCTGGCGGGTGTTTAACTGCCTCAACGTCATGGATTTGCTGTCTCTAGAGGAGCCGCGCTACCTGACGCGCGTATTTTTTCAGCATCCGCTGGCCTGTCTAGGACTGGTGAAATATCTGCCGCAGAATGCTGGAGACATTGCCCGCCGCTACATTCAAGATCCGCAGCTGTTGAAATTCATTGATATGGAGTGCTACTGCTGGTCGGTGGTACCTGCCGATCGCACCCCCATGATTAATGCGGGTATGGTGTTTAGCGATCGCCACTATGGCGGCATCAATTACCCCAAGGGTGGGGTGGGTCAAATTGCTCAGAAGCTGGTAGAAGGACTGGAGAAGGCGGGCAGCCAGATTCGCTACAAGGCTAGAGTCACGGAGATTTTGCGAGAAGGCGATCGCGCTGTGGGAGTTAAGCTGGCTTCGGGTGAAGAAATCCGAGCCAAAAAAGTCGTCTCAAACGCCACCCGCTGGGATACCTTTGAACAACTCTTGCCTGCCGAACAAATGCCGCTGGCAGAAAAAAAATGGCAGCAGCGCTACGAAAAGTCTCCGAGCTTCTTGAGTTTGCATCTGGGCGTCAAGGCTGACGTGTTGCCGCCAGGCACCGAATGTCACCATATCTTGCTGGAGGATTGGCAGCAGATGGAAACGGCGATCGGCACAATTTTTGTTTCCATTCCCACATTGCTTGACCCAGACTTGGCTCCAGCAGGGCATCACATCATTCATGCCTTTACGCCGAGCTGGATGGAATCTTGGCAAGCGTTGCCCGCCCAAGAGTACGAAGCCAAAAAAGAACAGGTGGCAGGGCAAATTATCGAGCGTTTGACCGCTATTTTTCCGGGATTAGAGGCCGGACTAGACTACATGGAAGTGGGCACGCCCCGCAGCCATCGCCGCTTTCTAGGGCGCAAAGACGGCACCTACGGCCCGATTCCCCTCCGCAAACTCAGGGGTTTACTGGGTATGCCCTTTAATCGGACTGCAATTCCCGATCTCTACTGCGTTGGCGACAGCACTTTTCCAGGGCAAGGGCTAAATGCCGTGGCATTTTCGGGCTTTGCCTGCGCCCATCGCATTGCAGTGGATCTGGGGCTTTAAGGCAGGTGGGTGGGTAGACGGGGTAGATGGGTTGACGGGCAGACGGGTAAACAGGTGGATGGGTTGACGAGCAGACAGGCAGACAGGCAGACAGGCAGACGGGAAAATCTCACTCACCCACTCACCCACTCTCCCAAATTAAGGTTTTCACAGACAATGCTTTGGGTCAAACAACGGGACTTGTCTGTCGGTAGCGAATCACACAAAACTTATATGGCCTTTCAACTTTACAATAGTCCCTTGGCATGCAACAGATTCACTTAATGCTAGTCCACTCAACATAACCTCTATGAAACGCCTCCGAACTTGGTTAACTTTGTTTTTTACTGCGATCGCCGCAGTTTTGCTGATTACCGCTTGTAATTCGGGTGGAACGACCTCTGGCGCAAGTCCTAGCAAATCGCTCATCATGGCAACTTCGGCTGACTATCCACCATTTGAATTTATTTCTACAGAGGGCGGCAGCCAGGAAATTGTTGGGTTTGACGTTGATATCGCCAAGTACATCACCGAAAAGACGGGTTATGCCCTGCAAATTCAAAACCTCGACTTTAACGGCTTGCTACCTGCTTTGCAGTCGAAGCGCGCTGACTTTGTAATGGCCGGGATGACCCCCACCGAAGAGCGGAAGAAAAACGTTGATTTTTCGGATATCTATTACGAAGCGAAAAATACCATTGTTGCTAAAAAGGGCAGTGGCCTGACCACAGGAGCTAGCTTGGCAGGCAAGAAAGTGGGCGTTCAGCTCAGCTCGATTCAGGAAGGGGTTGCCAAGAAGATTCCTAACGTCACTCCCGTGGCGCTGAACCGCATTAGCGAACTGGTTCAAGAACTTAAAACCGGAAGAATCGACGCGGTGATCATGGAAGATACCGTGGCTAAAGGGTTTACGACTTCCAATCCTGACTTGGAGTTTAATGTGATCCCCAATGAAGGGGAGGCAGGTTCAGCGATTGCCTTTCCTAAAGGATCGCCACTTGCGACGGAGTTCAATCCGGTTCTCAAGGAAATGATTAGCAGCGGCAAGATCCAAGAGTTGGTGACAAAGTGGTTTGGTGATGAGTCACCGGCTGTGACGCAAACGCCAGCTAAATAAATAGCAAAACCTCTCTGGCAAAGAAACTAGAAACAAGAGAAGCCAAGGCGAGACATTCCTTTAGCAATCTCCTCAAACTCAGCCCCAGCATGCCGTTAAGGGTTTATCGGCAAAGCTGGGGCTGGTTTTGTAGCGCTTTCAATTTTCGTTCAAGAAAATTATTTTTCTACGGGCAGAGTGCCCTCTAGGGAATGGGGCAAAGACTGGAATCCTTTGCCGTGACGTTCGGGCTAAGCCTATTGATTGATCCCTGCACTAGAAATAGCGGTTTGCTGTCTATTTGCCTACCCTTTCTGTGGATTTTTGATAGTAGACTACCTAGAAAATAAGGGTACAAAAATTTTAGGGATGGAAGTGAATTTATTTGAGGCGATTTTGAACTCTCCTCCGGGTTTTGTACAGGCTTTCGCACAAGCTTCTATGCCAACCTTGGGGCAAACTGGGGGAATTAATCTAGATTTTTCTAAAATCGCACCCGATGTTCCCTATATTCTGAGCGGTGTGTGGGAAACGCTCAGATTTACATTGACTTCGGCTATATTTGGCTTTGCCTTGGGAACTGTCTTAGCAATTTTTAAGATTTCGGAGATTAAACCTCTGAAATGGTTTGCAGACTTTTATACCTCCATCTTTAGAGGCACGCCGTTAATTTTGCAGATCGTTTTGATCTACTACGCCACTCCTCAGCTCACGGGCTTTGCCATCTCGGCTTTTATTGCAGGAGTTATTACCTTTTCACTAAACTCGGCAGCCTACACCTCAGAAACAATTCGAGGCGGGATTGCAGCAGTCGATCGAGGGCAACGCGAGGCTTCTTTGACGTTGGG
The DNA here is from genome assembly GCA_016208305.1 of Oscillatoriophycideae cyanobacterium NC_groundwater_1537_Pr4_S-0.65um_50_18. GTDB lineage: Bacteria > Cyanobacteriota > Cyanobacteriia > Elainellales > Elainellaceae > Drouetiella. Next base: position 41,884 of record JACQYI010000061.1, read on the forward strand.
TGTCAAATATCCTCTGATGATGTGGGATATTATCTTGCCTCAAGCCTTCAAAAATATTTTGCCTTCGCTGGTGAATGAAAGTATTGCGCTTTTGAAAGACTCTTCTCTCGTTTCTGTCATCGGCGTAGAAGAGTTGATGCGTCGGAGTCAAATCATTGCAGGACAAAAGTTTATTTTCTTTGAACCCTACATTTTTGTGGGGGCTGTTTACTATGTGATGATTATGGGACTGACCTGGTTTGCAGAGCGTTTTGAAAGGAGAATGCGCCTCAGTGATTAGAACAGAATTTCTCTCTAAATCTTTTGGAAAACTGAACGTTTTAAAAGACATTTCAACTGAGGTAAAGCAAGGGGAAGTCGTCGCTATTATTGGCCCTTCGGGTTGCGGCAAGTCCACTTTTTTGCGGTGTCTCAATCTTCTAGAAATGCCCACACGAGGTCGGGTCTACATCAATGATGTGGATATCACCAGCCCCAAAACAGACGTGCGAAAAGTTCGGCAAAATATGGGGATGGTGTTTCAGCACTTCAATTTGTTTCCTCACAAAACGGTGCTGGATAACGTCATCTATGGCCCAACCAAGGTCAAGGAAATTCCCAAGGGCGAGGCAGAAGAATTGGGCTTGAAGCTGTTAGCCCAGGTGGGGCTATCGGATAAGGCTGGTGTTTATCCTTCTCGGCTGTCGGGTGGCCAAAAGCAGCGAGTGGCGATCGCCCGATCTATGGCCATGCAGCCCCAAGTCATGCTATTCGACGAGCCGACTTCTGCTCTTGATCCAGAGATGGTCAAGGAAGTTCTAGACGTGATGAAAGGCTTAGCCAGCACGGGCATTACGATGATGATCGTCACCCATGAAATGGGGTTTGCCCGTGAAGTTGCAAATCGCGTTTTGTTTTTGGATAGCGGTGGCATCGCTGAAGATGCGCCTCCTGACATCTTTTTCTCGACCCCCAAGAGCGATCGCGCCTGTCAGTTTCTAGAGAAGGTTCTGTAGAGCCGTTTTCTAGCAGCGCAGTCACAGCTCAAGCGCATTCATAGCTAACTAGCTGGGTGAGAGTCAGAAGCGCCAACCCCGCAACTGCCAGAGTCGCAAGCAGGATAGATGGATTGATAGGTGGTGTCGCGTTCGCCAAATAGGGCATAGCGATGGTCACGAATCTGCTCATAGGTGCGATCGCCCATCCATTTCACGCCGGGTAGCGATCGGTAGGCGTTGACAAAAACGCTGCCGAGCGGCAAGAGTCGTCCGATTTCTTCGGCAGCTTCGCTGCCCTGCCATCGCTGAGCGGGCGCTTCTAGACTCAGCAAGATCATGCCGAGTTCGCAGTCTTTTGCCGTAATGCCAAAGCGATCGAGGGTGGGCTGATCTTGCATAGGGGCATAGAGAAACCGTTCTCCGCGATCGAGCGTTTCTAGCAGCTTGACCAAATTGACGCAGAGGTTACAGTTGCCGTCATAGATAACTTGATACATCTGGATTAAATGAGTCTGGGTTGAGTGAGTTTGGATGGACGAAGAAGTTTGTGAAGAATGTTTTGCAGGGAAAATGGCTAGTGGTCTGTCAACTATTGACTAACGTGCTGGGGTGAATGGGTGGACGGGTAATGGGTGGATGGGAAACTCTCATTCATCTTCGTTCTTCTACCCGCCAACTATTATTTGACTGACCGTAGAAAACTCTCATTCACCCATTACCCCATACATCACTAGTGCTTGAAGAAGGTACACTTCTCATTTCTAACATTACAAATTTGTAATATTACAGCCCAGTGCAGTTTTACATCGATTGATCCTCCCTCATATTCTTCTCAACCTGCTTCTGGGCAAGGAGATGACCCCATTCAATCGGCGAAAAATCTGCCGACCTAAATTGTTAAGTTTATTTAACCTTGAAAAAAGATAAACATCCCTTTACCAAACGATTACTTTGCCTAGACCCTGAGACAGTACGATGCTTGCGACACACCACGTAAAAATTTCTTACTGAGTAGCTCGCATGACATCCCAATCACGTCTCAGACGACGGACTTTTCTGGCAACTCTGACAGCAGTCTCTATGGGGTTAGCTGTTTCCTGTGCCCCTTCAAGCCCTGATGTTGCCACTTCTCCTTCAGCCGATGCCACAGCTGCTTCCCCCGCTGCTGGCGGCGGCGGCAGCGCCACTTTGAGCGGTGCAGGCGCATCTTTTCCGGCTCCTGTCTATCAGCGTTGGTTTGCAGACTACAACAAAGAAAATCCTGGCGTTCAGATCAGCTACCAATCGGTGGGTAGCGGCGCTGGCGTAGAACAATTCATGGCGGGTACTGTAGATTTTGGTGCAACGGATGCGCCTTTGAAGGCTGAAGATCGCGCCAAGTTTAAGGCAAAATATGGCGCAGAACCCATCCAGGTGCCGATGACGGGCGGCAGCGTTGTGTTTGCCTACAACCTAGATGGCGTTACCGATCTCAAGCTGTCTCGTACAGACTATTGCGGCATTACCACCGGGAAGATCACCCAGTGGAATGATCCGGCGATCGTCAAGGCCAACCCCGGCGTTTCTCTGCCCGATCAGCCGATCGAGTTTGTTCACCGTTCGGATGGTAGCGGTACTACTTACCAGTTCACCAATCACCTGAAGGCGGCCTGCCCTGAGTGGACTGCTGGCGCTAACAAATCTGTAGAATGGCCTGTAGGGACGGGTGCTAAAGGCAATGAAGGCGTAACGGCTCAGATTCAGCAGACGCCTGGTGCGATCGGCTATGTTGAGTATTCCTATGCTAAGGAAAACGGTCTGTCGATGGCGGCGATCGAGAACAAGTCTGGCAAAATTATTGCTCCTTCTCCAGAAGGCGGCGCGGCTGCCTTTGAAGGAGAAACAATTCCTGCTGACTTTGCGCTAGAAGTGCCTGATTCGGCTAACCCTGATGCTTATCCCATCTCAGGTTTGACCTGGCTATTGCTCTACCCCGAATACAAAGACACCGCTAAGGGCGAAGCGCTTAAGGCCGTGATTGACTGGTCGCTGACCACGGGCAAAGCTGCGGCTTCCGAACTTGGCTATGTGCCGCTAGAAGCTTCTCTCGTGACCAAGGTCAATGAGGAACTCGGCAAAGTGAAATAGTCGCTTTGGCCGTCAGCCATGAGATGGGTTAACCCCCATTTCATGGCAATTCTGCTTTTGCGATGATGGATATAGTTAGCCCGATCGCTCCTCCATCTGCTATCTCGCCTAGAGCAGCTCTTTCAGACGGCTTACGTTTAAACTGCCTGTGCTCAAAAGCGGTTGTGTTTCAAAGTCTGTGTTCCGAAGCAATTATTTCGAGGTCAAGATGGTGCAGCAACTCGGTTTAAATCCTGCGGGGAAAGTCGCCATCTTTCAGCGACAGCCTGAGCCGAAAGTTTTTTCTGCGGGTGAAGTTATTTTTACAGATGGGCAAGCGGGCGACTACCTTTACGGCGTTTTGGAAGGAACCGTTGAGCTGGTCGTTGAGGATAAAGTGATCGAAATAATCAGCTTAGGCGAAGTGTTTGGTGCTGGCGCTTTAATCCATCCTGATGGGGTTCGCATCTATACCGCGATCGCCAGAACAGATTGCAAACTAGCCTACCTGGATGAAGCCCGTATGCTCTTTGCCATTCAGGAAACGCCGATGTTTGCGCTAGATGTCATGCGCAACTATTCCGAGCGCCTGCGTCGGCTGACCAAGCACCCGCTAGATGCCAAAGCTTAGCCATCTGGGTCTTTAAGGCTATTCCAATATCTAAATCGTTACAGTCGCCAGAACCCTTATGGCTTCACCTTTATGACTTCAATCTCTCCTGGTTCAGAAGAAACGCTCATAGATTCATCCATTAAGTTTCAACCTGAGCGACTGATTAACCAAATCTTTCGCTGGGTGACGATCGTCATGGCGGTGAGCGTTGGTGTAATCCTGCTTTGGATTACGTACTCGCTGCTCCAAATTGCGCTGCCTGCGATCCAGGCGTTTGGCTTGGGGTTTCTCACCAACAGCACTTGGAACCCTGTTGAAGAGATCTACGGCACCTTTCCCCAAATCTACGGCACCATCCTCAGCGCATTTCTAGCGCTGCTTTTTGCTGTGCCGCTGGGCGTTGGCGTTGCCGTTTTCTTGACCGAAAACTTTTTGCCCCCCAAGGTTGTCACGCCGATCGCTTTCATTATGGAGCTATTGGCTGCGATCCCTAGCGTTGTCTATGGTCTATGGGGCATTTTCGTCTTTCTCCCAGCCATCAGACCGGCCTTGCAGGTGATTAACAAAGCCTTTGGCTGGATTCCCTTCTTCTCCACCGTTCCGGGCGGACGGCATCTCTTTGGTGCATCTCTGGTTCTAGCGATCATGATTTTGCCGACGATCGTGGCCATCTCTCGTGACACGATGACTTCTTTACCGCCTCAATTGCGTCAAGGCGCTTATGGGCTGGGCGCAACGCGCTGGGAAACCATCACCCGTGTGTTGGTTCCGGCTGGGCTGTCAGGCATTATTGGCTCGGTCATGCTGGCGCTAGGACGGGCCGTGGGCGAAACAATGGCGCTGGCAATGCTGGTGGGCAATGCCAATAAGGCAAATATTTCCTGGTTTTCTCCGGCTTCGACGATCGCTTCATTGATTGCCAACCAGTTTGGTGAGGCCAGCGGTTTACAGAAATCTTCTCTGTTCTACGGGGCTTTAATCCTAATGATTTTGACGCTGTTGGTCAACATTCTGGCGCAAATGATTGTGGGTCGCTTTCAGCAGGTTGAGTAACGCCCTGGCTAATTTTTGGCTAATTTCTGGTGAACTATGGCTCATTCATCTTCTCAATCCGATCCTTTAGCAAATCAGTTTGCCGTTTCTTCAAAGCGAAAGCTGTTTGGCAATCTCATGACGGCGCTGGTGTTTGCCTGTGTGGTAATTGCGGCCATCCCCCTGCTTTCGATCTTGTTCATGGTGATTACAAAAGGTTTGGCAGGGCTGTCTCCTGCTGTTTTCACCGATCTGCCTCCGGCGGCAGGCGTCTCAGGGGGCGGCTTTCGCAACGCGATCATCGGCACCTTGCTCACCTGCTTAATTGGAGCGTTGGTCAGCGTTCCCTTTGGCGTTTTGACTGCTGTCTACACGATCGAATTTGGTCGCGGCAATAGGCTCTCTCAATTCGTTAGCTTTTGCACAAATATTCTCAGCGGTGTTCCCTCCATCATTGCAGGGCTATTTGCCTATGGTGTTGTGGTGCTGACGACGGGGAGTTTCTCGGCGGTGGCAGGCGGCATTGCGCTGTCGGTGCTGATGCTGCCCATCATCATCCGCACGGCTGAGGAAGGGTTTAAGTCAATCCCGCGAGATACGCGGCTAGGGGCGGTGGGCATTGGTGCCACCAATTTTCAGAGCGTGACGCAGATCATTTTACCTGCGGCAATGCCGTTTATTGCGACAGGGGTAACGCTTGCCTTAGCTAGAGCGGCCGGAGAAACGGCTCCTCTGCTGTTTACGGCTTTGTTTAATCAGTACGATGCCAAAAGCATCTGGGAACCCACAGCCACACTGTCGGTTTTAATCTACAACTTTGCTATTTCTCCCTACAAGAATCAGCAAGCTTTGGCTTGGGTGGCTGCCCTGATTGTTGTGTGTTTGATCTTGGTGGTTAGCATCCTGGCTCGAATTGTTTCCCGTCGCAAGGTTTACTAAGGTTTTGACATATGAATCCCTCAACTCGGCCAAGTTCTACAAGCGATACGTTGACCAACGACAATATTGTCATCCGGACGGAAAACGTTTCAATTTTCTATGGTGCTTTTCAGGCAGTGCGGAACGTTTTCCTAGATGTGCCTAAACATAATGTGGTGGCTTTAATCGGCCCTTCTGGCTGCGGCAAGAGTACGCTGCTCCGCTGCTACAACCGTTTGAATGATTTGATTCCGGGAGCTAGGGTCGAGGGCAAAATTTCCTATCAGGGTGTTGACCTGTATGACCCCAAGATTGACCCCGTAGAAGTGCGGCGGCGGATTGGCATGGTGTTTCAGAAGGCAAACCCTTTCCCCAAGTCTATCTACGAGAATGTGGCTTTTGGGGCGCGGATTAACGGCTTTAAGGGCAACATGGATGAATTGGTGGAGCGATCGCTCCGGGGTGCGGCACTGTGGGACGAGGTCAAAGACAAGCTGAAGGAAAGCGGTCTGTCGCTTTCGGGCGGACAGCAACAGCGGTTGTGCATTGCCCGGACGATCGCCATTGAGCCAGAAGTGATTCTGATGGACGAACCCTGCTCGGCGCTTGACCCGATCTCGACCCTGCGGGTTGAAGACCTGATGCATGAGCTAAAGAAGCGGTTCACCATCATCATCGTGACCCACAACATGCAACAGGCTTCTCGTGTAGCGGACATGACGGCATTCTTTAATGCTGAAGCCACCGAAGGCGGGAGCCGTTTTGGTTATCTGGTGGAATATGACAAAACTTACAATATTTTCAACTCGCCTAAGCAGCAAGCGACTCAAGATTATGTGAGCGGTCGTTTCGGCTAAGGATCGCACACCTAACCAAACCGAATATTTATTGGGCGTGCTGCACGGTATTCCCAATAAATACTCCAGGTTAATTAATGGGTGATCCCAAGCTATGTGTCGTTACGAGGTGTAGCCAAAAGATAAGGCAGTGAATGCCAGCCTGAAATAATCTCGGCGCGATCGCCTTAGACCTGCCAAAATGCCCTACACCTGCCAAAATTGAGAGGTAAAGTTTTATAAACTCCTTTAATTGCGGCAATGACATCAGCGATTCCCTCTTCCCTTCATACCCTCGTTACCCCTCAAAGCTGGAGGTGGCGGGGGTTTTCTATTCGCTATCAGGCACAGGGAGAAGCGGGAGCTGCCGTGGTCTTGATCCACGGGTTTGGCGCATCTTGGGGACACTGGCGCAAAAATATTCCGGCCTTGTCAGAGCATTTTCGGGTTTATGCGATCGATCTGATTGGCTTTGGCGGTTCCGATAAGCCCAGCCCTACCGAGATCGCCTACACCTTTGAGACTTGGGGCGCACAAATTGCTGATTTTTGCCGCGAGGTCGTAGGAACGCCTGCGTTTTTGGTGGGAAATTCGATTGGGGCGATCGTGGCCATGCAGGCTGCTGTTGATGCTCCTGAGAGCGTTCGCGGGGTCGCCTTGCTCAATTGTTCGCTGCGCCTGCTGCACGATCGCCGGAGAGGCGCTTTGCCCTGGTATCGCAGTCTAGGCACGCCCATTTTGCAAAATCTGCTGGCACAGCGCTGGCTGGGGCATGGGTTCTTTCGCCTCTTGGCCAACCCTAAAACCGTGCGCAAAATTTTGCTGCAAGCCTACGGACGCGACGAAGCCGTCACGGATGAGCTAGTAGCGCTACTGATGGCTCCAGCCGCCGATAGGGGGGCAGCAGATGTGTTTCTGGCCTTCACGCGCTACTCTCAAGGCCCCTTGCCCGAAGACTTGTTGGCGGTGCTGCCCTGTCCGGCGCTGATGCTCTGGGGAACTGCCGATCCTTGGGAGCCGATCGCCCAAGGTAAGGAACTGGGCAAGTTTCCCTGTGTGCAGCAGTTTATTCCGCTAGAGGGCATCGGGCATTGCCCTCAAGACGAAGCCCCAGAGTTGGTCAACCCGATTTTGCAGGACTGGATGGCAAAACTAGATGCAGAAACGGCTTGAAGCCAGCTAGATGACCTATAGGGGACTACATGCCCATGATTTCGTATCCGGCATCAACGTAGAGAATCTGCCCGGTAATGCCGCTAGAGAGGTCGCTACAGAGAAATGCTGCGGCATTGCCTACCTCTGTCTGGGTTACGGTGCGCTTGAGAGGGGCGATCGCCTCAACATGATGAATCATATCTAAGATGCCGCCCACAGCCGAGGAGGCCAGGGTGCGGATGGGGCCAGCTGAAATACCGTTGACCCGGACATTTTGTGCTCCGAGTTCGGCTGCAAGATAGCGCACATTCATTTCTAGCGCCGCCTTGGCAATGCCCATCGTGTTGTAGTTAGGAATCACCCGTGCGCCACCCAGATAAGTTAGTGTTACAATGCTGCCACCCGCTGTCATTAAGGGCTTGGCCGCTCGGCTGAGGCTCACGAGAGAGTAGGCGCTAATCTCGATCGCCTGGGCGAAGTCTTTAGCCGTTACGCTGCTAAAGTCACCACTCAGCGATTCTTTGCTGGCAAATGCGAGGCAGTGAATCAGGATATCGAGCTGACCCCATTTTTCGGCAACTGTTTTGAATGTGGCTTCAACTTGAGGCTCGTCTTGAACATTGCAAGGGAGAAACAGCGATGGCTGAAGCGGCTCCACGAGTTCTGCAACCTTTTTCTCAAATCGCCCCTTATCATCAGGCAGGTAGGTGACTCCAATGTTGGCTCCAGCCGCATGGAGCTGTTGCGCAATCCCCCAGGCGATCGATCGGTTGTTGGCAATTCCAGTTACGAGGGCGTTTTTTCCGGTCAGGTTCAACATGGTGTTCTGCTCATAAGCGTTAGCGCAATTAGGAGAATACTGAAAAATGGGTGCATAGGGATAGGGGGAACAACCGAAATTGCGATGCTTCACTTTAAAGCAAGAGGTGTTAATCAGATGAAGAATTGATGAAGCTTTTGCTCTGAATACGGCTTAAATAGTAAAGCCTTGAACAAAGATCACCCGATCGCAGGAAGTCAGGAAAGAGAGTGTAGCCCATACTACAAAAAAATATCGTGAAGTTAAGTTTATTGTTTTAAAGTCAGAGCTTTATCACAGATGATGAATCACAGTAAGATTAAGCTCAATCAAGATTAAACTCATTGAGTTTCGTTTAGTTGAAATAAGAATTGCAGTAGCGTTCTGATAGTTGGGCTAACCGTAAGGAACTCAGAGAAGGAATGTTTCCTGAGGCAAATGTTTTCCAAGACAAGTGTTTCCTGGGACAGCAGAGGGGCAAAGCTCTCGCAAACTCGATCAGGCTCCAAAATATCTAAAAGGCATAGGCTGGGAATAGAGGTATGGTAGTGGCACAGGATAGACCATTAGCAAATGTGTTTCGGCAAATCAGTGGTAGTGCCTTTCCACCTGTCGTCGAGACCTATGAGCGGGGCAAGACGATATTTTTCCCAGGCGACCCAGCAGAGCGAGTTTACTTTTTGCTCAAGGGAGCCGTCAAGCTTTCAAGAGTTTATGAGGCCGGAGAAGAGATTACTGTAGCGCTGTTGAGAGAAAACAGCGTTTTTGGTGTCCTCTCTCTGATTACGGGACAACGAGCCGATCGCTTCTACCATGCAGTCGCGTTTACCGCGGCCGATCTGCTCTCTATCCCAATCGAACAGGTTGAAAAAGCGCTCAAAGACAATCCAGAACTTTCGATGCTGATGCTCCAGGGGCTTTCCTCTCGCATTTTGCAAACGGAGATGATGATCGAAACTCTGGCTCATCGAGACATGGGTTCACGCTTGGTAAGTTTCTTGCTGATTCTCTGCCGCGACTTTGGCGTGCCTACGGTAGATGGCATCACGATTGATCTGAAGCTGTCCCATCAGGCCATTGCTGAGGCGATCGGCTCAACCCGAGTGACGGTGACGCGCTTGCTGGGCGACTTGCGCCAAGACAACATGATCTCGATTCACAAGAAAAAAATTACGGTTCACAACCCCGTTACGTTAAGTCAGCAGTTCACCTAAGGGGTTGTTGCTCCTCTCCTAATTTTGGGAGAAGGGGTTGGGGAATGAGGGTGGATGGAAAGTCGCACATTGCATAAATTAAAGATTACGTAAATTAGAATAGGGTGCCCTACAAAGCGCGGCAGCCTATTCTAATTAGGCTCAATGCAGGCTAGATAGACTCAGGCTCTTGGCCAGAGATCACAGGCGCACTCGTCTTGAGCTGAAGCTCTGGATGCTCGCCCTCCACCTGCCGACAGTTCCACTCATTGCGGAACAGCAGCACCGGACGCCCCCAGCTATCTTTGGCCGTTGTGGTATTAAACAGGCGACCCACCTTTTGCAAAGCCTCCCAACCGCCACCGACCCAGCGCGCCACGCTATAGGGCAGCGGATCGAGCAGCGTTTCGACGCCATATTCATTCAGCAACCGAAACTGCACCACCTCAAACTGGAGCTGGCCGACTGCCGCCAGAATGGGATCGCGCTTGGCTTCATCGGCTGAATACATAATCTGTACGGCTCCCTCTTCTCGCAGCTCGCTCACGCCCTTGCGAAACTGCTTGAACTTGGAAGGATTCGGATTTTTGAGAAAGGCAAAGATCTCTGGCGAAAACATGGGAATACCGTCAAACTCTAGCCGTTTGCCGTTATAGATGGTGTCCCCGATCGCAAAGACTCCCGGATTGTTCAACCCGATGACATCGCCCGGATAGGCTTCCGAGAGCGATTCACGGTCTTGCCCAAACAGCTTTTGCGGATGGGACAAGCGCACAGTTTTGCCCGATCGCGCATGATTGACTACCATATCTTTCTCAAATTTACCTGAGCAGACGCGGATAAAGGCGATGCGATCGCGATGCTTGGGATCCATATTGGCTTGCAGCTTAAACACAAAGCCAGAAAACTCTGGATGAGTTGGCTCGATTTCGCCTAGGGTGCTCCGCCGCGAACCGGGTTTCAGCGCATAGTCGAGAAACGAGTTGAGGAAAGGCTCCACGCCAAAGTTGGTCATGGCGCTACCAAAGAACACGGGGGTCATTTTGCCTTGATGCACCAGCTCAGCATCAAATTCATCGCAGACCCCGTCTAGCAGCTCCAAATCTTCCTTCAGCTTGTAATAGAGGTCTTGCTCTAGCAAATCCTCTATTCGGGGATCGCCCAAATCTACGACCGTGTCGATCGCCTCTCGACTGCCGTGAGCGCTGCGCTCGAAGAGATGAATCTGCTGCGTGCGCCGATCGAAGACGCCTTTGAAGCGATCGCCCATGCCAATCGGCCAGTTGACCGCATAGGTTTTCAGGTCTAGCTCCTTTTCAATCTCGTCCATCAGATCAAAGGGATCTCGTCCGGGGCGATCGAGCTTGTTGAAAAAAGTAAAGATAGGAATGCCGCGCATCCGGCAAACCTCAAACAGCTTACGGGTTTGTGGCTCCAGACCCTTGGCCGCATCCTCTAGCATCACCGCATTGTCAGCAGCGGCCAGGGTGCGGTAGGTGTCTTCACTAAAGTCTTGGTGTCCGGGGGTGTCTAGCAGGTTGATCCAGTAGCCATCGTACTGAAATTGCAGCACGGTCGAGGTAATGGAGATGCCGCGCTGTTGCTCCATTGCCATCCAGTCTGAAGTGACATGCCGCTGTGCCCGCCGCGCTTTCACGGCTCCTGCTTCATGAATGGCACCCCCATACAGCAGCAGCTTTTCCGTCAGCGTGGTTTTTCCGGCATCGGGGTGAGAAATAATGGCAAAATTGCGCCGTTTCTCAACTGCGATCGCCAAATCTTCCTGGAGTTCTATAGACATGCTTAAAAAATTTTGATTCTAGTTTCTCATTATAGGAATTATAGGTAGGATGCTGTTAAGCAGCAGCATTTGAACGGCAGTCAATCCCTCGGAAATATCCACATCACCTGATTCTAGAAGCTTCACGCCAAGCAAATGTGAAGCAAAAAGTTGGCCAGAAAGTCACGTACTCACCACGCTAAGGAGATATTTTGTGGACGCAAACGAGCTTAAGGCGACTGCAAAAGCAATGATCGCTCAAGGGAAAGGAATTTTGGCGGCGGATGAAAGCTTTGGCACCGCCAATAAAAGGTTTCAAAAGTTGGGGATTCCGACCACGGAAGAAATGCGGCGAGCCTATCGAGAAATGCTGTTCACGGCACCCGGCATTAACCAATTTTTCAGCGGCGTGATTTTGTTTGATGAAACGATCCGGCAATCGACAAAATCAGGGATTCCCTTTCCTCAGCTCTTGACCGATGCCGGAATTCTGCCAGGGATCAAGCTCGATGAAGGCGCTAAGCCTTTAGCCAAGTCGCCGCATGAGCTGGTGACGGAAGGGCTGGATGGACTGCGTGATCGCATTTCTGAGTACTACAAGCTAGGGGCGCGGTTTGCCAAGTGGCGAGCGGTGATTACTATTGGTTCAGAAATTCCTTCTCGGCGCTGTATCGAAGCCAATGCCCATGCTCTGGCTCGGTATGCGGCGCTGTGCCAAGAGGGGGGACTGGTGCCGATCGTGGAACCAGAAGTGTTGATGGATGGCGATCACACGCTAGAGCACAGTTTTGAGGTGCATCAGGAAGTCCTGAATGCGGTATTTGATCAGCTTTATCGGGCTGGCATTGAACTCGATCAGATGATCCTCAAGCCCAGTATGGCGATCTCTGGCATCGACTGTGCTGAGCAGGCCGATGTTGAAGCCGTTGCTAGAGCAACCGTGAAGTGCCTGCTGGATGCTGTCCCGGCATCAGTTCCAGGCTGTGCGTTCCTATCTGGTGGGCAGGGTGACGCCACGGCAACCGCTCACCTCAACGCCATGAATCAGCTTTTTGCCGGACAGCTACCTTGGGCGCTGACTTTTTCCTATGGTCGGGCACTCCAGCAGGCGGCAATGCAGACCTGGATGGGAGAGGATGCCAACGTTCCGGCTGCCCAAAAAGCGCTTTATCACCGGGCACAGTGCAATAGCGCGGCTGCGTTGGGCAAGTATGACAGCAGCATGGACAGGTAGACTTTTGAAATTAGGCTGGGTTTTGTGGCGTGCGCCACAAAACCCAGCCTAATTTTCGATCGCCTGAGGCTAGGCGTTGAGCTTTGACAGAATAGTAGTCACTCTTTTCCCCAAATGTTCCACAGATGCCTGCTGTTTGGCATCCTTTAGGCTGCCGTCCAGATCGAACGCCTCATAAGCCTTGGGAATTGCCACCTGATCGGGCAGCACCAGAATCCTAATATTTCCCAACAGCATTCGCAGCGGCACTAGCCCCCGCAACCCGCCGAGCGCTCCCGGTGAAGCACTCATGATGGCAGCTACTTTATCGACAAATGCCGCCAGTCCTGGCTCGTTGGGTTCTGAACGAGAAGCCCAATCGATCGCGTTTTTTAAAACAGGCGTGATCGAGCTGTTGTATTCCGGCGAAGCGATCAGCAGCCCGTCATGGGCTTTGAGCAATCGCTTAAACTCGCGCGCATTTTCGGGCATCCCCGTTGCAGCCTCCAAATCTTCGTCAAATAGAGGCATGGGTAAATCTCGCAGATCCACATAAGTGACCTTAGCACCTGCGGCTCTGGCTCCAGAGGCAGCTACCTGAACCAATTTTTTGTTGTAGGAGTCGGTGCGAGTGCTGCCTGCAAAGGCAAGAATCTGGGGGGTATAAGTCATAGGCGGGTCGGACAAGGGGAACGTGCAGGGCTAGGATGTGAGACAAAGACAACGATATCAGGTAGGCGGCGGCAGTTCTTCCAAAATGGTAAACCGGATGTGATTGATCGACAGATCGCCCAGCGAAATATCATCTGGCTTATCGGCAGCGGTCATCTTTTCAAAAGAAATACCCTTGCCAATTTCGGCATGAAACCAGGGTAGCCCCATGAAAAAGCGGGTAGGATAAGGCCCCCCTTCTGCCACATCATCCACATTCGATTCCATCGGCAGCCAGCCAAATCCTGGCACAAAAAACTCAATCCAGACATGGTTGTAGTCTGGCTGAAGCGGCACGCCACGCTGGTCAGGATCAGCAGGACATTTGTAGCGCCCCACCGTCCGGCAGGCAATGCCGTTGAGCCGCGCCAATGCCAGCAAGATACCGACATATTCACCACAGGAACCGACACCCCGTTCGAGGGCAATATCGGGCGTGTCAATGTGCGGCTTCATGCCATAGGACATGCGATCGTATACGTAATTGCGAATGCTGAGAACCTGACGCAGCAGATTAGTTTCAGTGCCGATCGCCTCGCGTGCCGATCGCCGGATCATGGGCGTATCCATTGACAAGTTATCGTTATCGACTAAATAGCGCTCTTGAAAACCGTCTGGCAGAGGCGGCAGTTTTTCTACCTGACGAGGGGTGAGATGGTATTTAATGCCGCGCACTTCCAGTAGCGCCTTCCAGCCAAACAGCCCACCGCCATTGCCGCTGACTTTGTCTAACCGAAAAACGGCAACCCGCTGGCCTTCTTGAATCTCTTCGGTAAAGGGCAATCCGACGGGTTCAACAGCCAGCACTTTTTGGCGTGGCGTTTCGGCAGGCAAGGCGATCTTCCACTCCAGATCCCGAATGGTGGGCGTCTCCTCCAGAGGGGCAATTTCCTCTACATAGGACATTTCGATCAGGTAGCCATTGGAAAGGGCATAGTGCCGATCGGCATAGTAGTGGAAATGGACAGGATGGATAAAGGTGCGGTGCCGTGAGGTTAGCTCGCGCGAGTTGTCTAAGTCATTGGGATTGTCGCGAATGTAATATTCATCTTCGGCATAGGCCGCATATAGAATGCGATCGCTCGCAGCAGGGGTGGATGCATTGGCGTGAAAGGCAATTGCCGCCGGACAGTCATAAGGCGTGACGACGCTAAATTGCACTTCTCCGGTGGCGCGATCCATACAGTAGACCGAGCGCTCCATGTCATCACAAACCCATAGCTCCTCTTCATTCACCGTCAGATTTTCGATCCCGACGCCTGGCGATGAAAATTGAGTAATGCGTTTTCCTGTGGTGCGATCGAACACCATGATATAGCCAGCCCTCTGGCTGGTGACGTAGACCGTAGACTGCCACACAGCCACACCATCTACCTCGTAGGGCAAGGCCACAAACAGCCGAGGTGTGAAGTCAGTTGTTGAACACCACAAAACCTGGTTGCCTTTGACAAACCAAATCTGCTGCTCCCAAAAAGCCAAGCCTCTAGCGTCTACAAAAGCCTGAACGTCATGTGGATTCAGAACCGTTGTATTGTCTGTGGCGCTATCAATTTGCAGAATGTGTCCCCGAACGGAGTCAAGCGCTAACAGCCGCTTGCCATCAGAAGCCAAACCCCGCAATGCATAGGCACCAATCGGACGAATGGTGCGACGCTGAGGATCAAAATAAGAAGATTTGAGTGCTGAAGAAGCAATCTGTTGCTCAGCAGAACTGGATTCCAGCAACATAGGGGGCAGGAAAATAGAATTGATTCCTCATCATCCTACACAAAGCGCGCGATCGCTTATGTCACTAGAGAGACTTTTATCGCAAAGCGAACAATCCTTACCTCAAGACCACTCCCCTGTCCCCAGTAGATTGCAAATTAGGGTTTTGTGGCGCGCTCCGCGCGCCACAAAACCCTAGAAGCTGGCATTAGGCAACGCAGCCTAAATTCGCTGAGCAATTACGGCATAAAACGGATCGCCACTGCCCACACCCAACATCTGCAAAAAGCTGGGAAGCGTGCTGGGACGAGCAATGACTTCGGGCGGGCTAAACCCAGGCACTGCTGCAAAATAGCGCTTGACCAATTCAACGCGATTGCTCTCTGAACCATCGCGCCAAGCCTGAATCGCCTTTTGGTAAAACATCCGGTTGGAAAAGCTGATGATGGCGATACCGTTGGGCTTGAGGACTCGATAGATCTCAGCAAAAATCGCTTCAGGGCGCTGGAGATATTGCACCGAAACGGTGTTCAACACGGCATCAAACGACTGATCGGGTAAAGGAAAAAGCTGATTTTGGTTTAAATTCTGAACAAAGTAATGGCTGAGGCGAGGATTGCGCCCTAGCTCGTCTGGATTCAGTCCATGTCCCTCGACATGCTCAAATTCCATATCTTCGGGTAAATGAGACACCCAGCTACTCATCATGTCAAAGATGCGCATGTTGGGCTTGAGGCGCTCTTGGTACAGATCGGTGAGCTGCTGAATGAAGCTCTCATCGACATGGGTGACGAAGCGCGGAGCGTCATAGAATAGGCGATCGTCACTTTCATCAAGCTTGGTGCGTTGAGTCGGTTGCAGCAGCATAGCGGAGCTTTGAACATTGATTTACCCTTACTAGTGTATATACAGCGTTCTAGATATGCCGTAGATGCAGCCCATCGGGCAGGAGTCTGTCTTGCATCAGAGAGTGTCATGCTCTGCGCACGACACTCTAAAGCCCGCATGTTGAGAGAGCAAAATGGGAGTGCAAGATAAGAGTTACTTAACCTAATTTTTTGAAAAACTTGCTGCAACAAAACCTGTTAATGCACCTTCAGCAAATTGTCCGCGATCGCGATCCCTTTTTAGCGACCGCAGGACATTTTTATGTGCAGTGCTACATTCGTCAACAGTTGGCTCAATGGGGAGAAGTCACAGATGATGCTTTTGACTACCGGGGCAAGACTCATCACAATTGGGTACTCAATCTGCCGTCTCAAGCAGGCTGTCAGCACAGACCTCTCGTCTTAATAGGTGCTCACTATGACACCGTTCCAGGTTCAGTGGGTGCCGACGACAACGCAACGGGTGTAGCGGTATTGCTAGAGCTGGCGCGATCGCTCTTCACTCAACCGATCCGCTATCCTGTTCGCCTTGTAGCTTTTGATCTAGAGGAAATTGGGCTGTTGGGCAGCCGCCACCAAGCAGAGTCCTTGCGGCAGCAAAATCAGCCGCTCAGGCTCATGATTTCTCTAGAGATGTTGGGATATTGCGATCGTGCGCCCCATTCTCAAGAGTATCCTCCCGGCTTACAGTATTTCTATCCCCATCAGGGTAACTTTATTGCGCTAATCGGCAATCTTCAAACTATTCCTGATTTAATCCGTTTCAAACGAAAAATTCGTACAGAGGGCAAAACTCCCTGCGAGTGGCTTCCGGCTGGCATGCGGGGTCTAATGGTTCCGGATACTCGACGCAGCGATCACGCTCCCTTTTGGGATGCGGGCTACCCTGCCCTCATGGTGACAGATACGGCAAACCTGCGAAACCCTCACTATCACAAAAGCAGCGATCGCTTAGAAACGCTCGATCTGAATTTCCTTACGGGTGTGTGTCAGGGCTTGATCGAAAGTGTGCGATCGCTCTAATCGCAAAGTTTTCTAAAATCGCAGTTTTCTGACTTTAAAACAGGCTTCTCTTAAAAAAAGCCAGATCTCAAAGGCGTAAAGCTTCTGAAATCTGGCTTTTTGAGGCGTTGTGAAATCCTACACTTGACTGAACCTGAAAGGGCTTGCAAGCCCTACTTTTCAAGCCTAAATTACTGTTGCTGACGCTTAGAAAGAGCTTGAAATGCGGTCAGGGCGATCGCAATCAGCGCAAAGGAAAATAGCGTTGTCAAGGTTCCTAAAGCATACAGAGCTGGCGATGTGACGTTTGTGGTCATCCCAAAAATCTCTAGAGGCAGGGTATTGTCTTGCCCTGAGACGAGAGAAGTGCGGGTGAATTCGTCGTATGACAAGGTAAAGGTCAATAGCCCAATGCCAATCAAGCTAGGGAGAATTAAGGGAAACACCACTGCCCAGAAGGTTTGGCCATCACTGGCTCCCATATCTTTCGCCGCTTCTTCATAGGCCGGATTAAAGCGGTTAAAGATTCCCAGCATGATCAGGAAAGCAAAAGGAACTGTCCAGGTCATATGCGCTCCGAAGCCAGAGGTGAACCAATTGGTGGGAATGCCTAACACCTGAAAAACGATACCGATGCCCAGAGAAACCAGCACGCTAGGCACAATCAGGCTAGAAATGGTCAGGTAGAAAAGCGTATTAGCCCCTTTGAAGCGATTCCGGAAGGCCAACCCTGCCAGCACGCTCACAATTAACGAGAACAGGACTACCGCCAATCCTAAAATTAGCGATCGCTGGAAGGACTCTACAAAGCTTCCGACCCGCTGCTCCTGAAACACCTGCCCTAGCCAGTAAAAGCTGAAGCCACGCATGGGGAAGGTCAAAGTTCCCTCTTCGCCTTGCAGAGAGAGGGCAAAGATAGCGAACATGGGGCCATAGAGAAATAAAACGAATAGCCCAAAAAAAATGGCTAGTAAATAAAAAGAAAGCGATCGCTTTTGCACTGTTCCAAGCTCCGCAAAATTCAGTTCACGATTGAAAGATTAAAGTAAATGTAAAACTGGGTCGGAAATTTGGGTCGGCAACGGCCTGCAATCTTCGCGAGCGCTGCAAATCCTACAGCTCTTTGCGGATATCGACGACGCGCAAAATTCCCACGACTAAAATTAGGGTCACGGCTAGCAGAATCACGGCATTTGCGGCAGCTAAGGGATATTGCAAGCTACCAATTTGTGTGGCAATCAGCTTACCGACAGAGGCTGACTGTCCGCCTCCCATTAGGCGCACGGTGACAAACTCACCCATAACCAGCGTCACCACAAAAATAGAGCCGATCGCAATTCCTGAAGAAGCCAGCGGCAGGATAACTTCTTTCAAAATCTGGAAGCCTGACGCTCCCATATCTTCTGCTGCCGTAATCAAATTGCGATCGATCCGCATCAAGCTGTTGAATATGGGGCCGATCATGAAAAAGTTGTAGAGGTGAACCATCCCCAGGACAACGGCAAAATCAGAAAACAGCAGCCATTGGACGGGTTCTTGAACCAGATTAAGACCGAGCAAAAGCTGATTTACCAATCCTTCTTTCCCTAGAAAGGGAACCCAGGAAATCATTCGGATAATGTTAGAAGTCCAGAATGGTACGGTGCACAGCAGGAACAGAATAATCTGCCATTTCTGATTCTTGACATGGAATGCCAGGAAGTACGACACGGGGAAAGCGATCGCCAAACAGAAAAACCACACCAGAATCACATATTTGAACGTGTTCAGATATGTTTTGAGGGAAACCTGAGAGGTGAAAATGTCAATGTAGTTTTGCAGCGTAAATGCAGGCGTCATGGCATAGCCATTAAAGTCCCAAAAGCTGACGATCAAAATCATCAGAATGGGAAACACCAAAAACAGCAGGAAAACCAGCGTTTGCGGTGTTACCAAAGTGTAGGGTTGCAGGGCTTTCCAGGTTCTAGTCATAGGTTCTCTAATAGAGATTCGATGAACGCTTCAAGAGAAATTGATGAGGGGCAGTCTAGGGGTCTATCCATGATTAACGGGTGTGCTGGAGTAGACAGACGGGTGAATGAAAGTTTCCCATCTACCCATTCACTCATCTACCCGCCAACTCTTACTTGACTGACCCCTAACTGCCCCGTCATACTCACTACGATGCGATAAATTCGTTCCACTTCTGAAGAAGGTATTTCTGCTCCTTCATCGTAGAGTTCCAGACCACCACATCGCCCATGCGCTGTTTGAAGGAACCGCCATCTCGGAGTGCGCCCTTAGGCTCTAGCTTCTTGCCAAATGGGTCGATCATGTCTGTGGCGGCTGGCTTACCTTCGTACCAAAAATCCCACTCTTCTGGCTTCATGAACTTGCGGGCATTCTCAGGGATAGCGCTGTAGTAGCCTTGCCGTCCTAAGAACGCACCCACCCAGCCGTCCAAGATCCAGTTGATGTATTCGTAGGCTGCATCAAGCTGGATGCCCGATAAGTTCTTCGATAAACCCAGGCCGCCGCCCCAAGCTCTGTAGCCTTCTTTCATGGGGCCGTAAACACAGTTCAACCCTTTTGATTTGACAGCAGTCACGGCAGGTGACCACATCGATTGCAGCACCACCTCGCCGGATGTCATCAAGTTCACCGACTCATCAAAGGTTTTCCAGAAGGCGCGGAACTGACCTTCTTGCTTCTTCTGCTTCAAGATATCGGTGATTTGGTCAATTTCCTCCTTCGTCATGTTGCCTTTATCGACAAACTTCATCAGCCCAGCCGCTTCAGCCACCATGGCAGCATCCATGATGCCGATCGAAGGAATGTCTAGAATCGCAGTCTTGCCTTTGAAGGCCGGATCGAATAGCTCTGCCCAGCTTTCGATTTTCTTGCCCGTCAGGTCAGGTCGGTAGCCTAAGGTGTCGGCATTGTACTGAAACGGAATCAAAGTCGCCCAGTCGGTAGGGGTAGGAGAAAACTCCTTAGAGTCTTCGCCCGTCACGTACATCACCTTAATTGGAGAGGTACCTTGCGCTTGCTCGATTTTTGCACCGTCAAATTTGCCCGTGGTGAAGAAGGGGGCAATCTTATCGAAGTCTCTGATTTTCTTGGTGTCAACTGGCTTGAGGTTACCTGAAGGAACGACCAGCGGTAAGCTAAAGTACTCTCCGTCAAAGATGTCGTACTGTCCGGGCTGCGTGATGGCAATCTGGTTGTTTTCCTCAGTGCTGAGGGCACGCATGTCAAACTTAAATCCCAAATCTGCGATCGCCTTGTCTCGGATGTCATTAATCTGCGACACGCCCGTTCCAATCAAGCGCAGGGTGACATCTTTAGACTTACCCATGTTGACTTCTGGGCTGGCCGATGGATTGCCTGGGGTGCCGGGAGCTGAGGAGGTGGTGCTAGACGAAGCGCATCGCGTAGCAGCAAATGCTGCACCCGCAGCCAACCCGGTTCTGATGATTTGACGACGAGAAATTTTAGCCATAGTGGGGGTGAATTCGTTGTTTAGGTGAGTTATTTAAGGGGAGCGTTCAAAAGACAAGCCTAGAACATGACCCCCATTCAGTTAAACGTTGCTGGGTTGAGCGCCAGAGGAGCCAACCTGTGAAGCGAACCCGTAGAGTAAACCTAGGGTCTGCTCTTTTGATTTGCAGGATACACTGAAAATCAAGAACGACTGGGTCGAGCATTTGGGGTCGGGTAATTTAATGTGATAGAAAAACACATTCATCGACTGCCCAAGTCAAGGTAACGAGCTGCCCTTCAGGAACCGCTTGATTGACCCATTCAGAGCTGCGCACCTTATAGGTAATTTCTTGCCCTGTCGCTTCCACCATCAGCGAAACCCGCGTGATGTACCCTGTAAACTCGATCGCCGTAATCCTGGCTGTGAGCTGATTCGGAGCCGTTGGATCGGCAGGAGGATAGGGGAGCATGTCCATAGAATCGCTCCGCACGCAGCAGCCCGCTTCCATGCCTGTATCAGCCGCCAGACCCCGGCAAAAGAAGGTACCAATTCCTTCTACTTCCAGACGGATCACTGCACCTTGTTCATCCAGCGCCACACCGCTCACTTTACCTGAAAAGATATTGTTGTCTCCGACAAATCGCGCTACAAATCGGGAGGCTGGTGTTCTGAAGATGTCTGCGGGCGCTCCAATCTGGTCGATGCGGCCGTTATCCATGACGACAATCTGATCGGATAGAGAAAAAGCCTCATCCTGTCCGTGGGTGACTTGAATGAAGGTCATGCCAAACTGCTTTTGCAACCGCCGCAGTTCACCTCTGGTTTTTACCCGCAGGTTTTCATCTAGAGCGCTGAGCGGCTCATCTAGCAGCAGCACTTGGGGTCGCGTCACCAAGGCTCTGGCTAGAGCGGCTCTTTGCTGTTGCCCACCGCTGAGCTTAGCAGGCTTGCGATCGGCAAACTGGCTCAATCCCACAATTTCAATCATTTCATTCACCCGCTGACTGCGCTCGGCGGGCGGCACATTTCGCATTTTCAACCCAAACTCTACGTTTTCCCAGACCGATTTATGAGGAAACAGGGCATAGCTCTGAAACATCATGGCAGAGTTGCGCTTGGCGGGGGGTAGGTCATTTACCCGGCGATCGCCAATCAGCAGATCACCACTCGTAATGTCCTCATGCCCTGCAATCATGCGCAGGGTGGTGGTTTTGCCGCAGCCGCTCGGCCCCAGTAAACAGGTGTAAGATCCAGGCGGAATGTCCAGATTGATATCTTTGACGGCTACGAACGAGCCATATTTTTTCGTTACCGATCGCAGCGTCACCCCAGAACTTTGAGCCGCTAACTCTTGCTGAAGCTTGCTTTCGGCAGACTCTTGAGCCAATGTCACACCTGGAGAAGAAGTAGAGACGGGTGAATTCATAGATTTAGAAGGTGGGATGAGAGTACTTCAAAGTAATCTGGACGCTTAAATCCGATAGCTACACTCCAAAACACTGGGGCTAACTGCTTTGAGAGGTTGTACGCTGTAACCTTACATAGACCTGGCATATGCAGATTGTATGCAAAGATACACAAGGGATGCGATTGTGACAAAAACTTTATCTCCCTGTCAGTATTAGCTGAGACACCTGATCTCTGAATACAATTTCATGACCAACGCATAAAAATTTCTTAATAAATCTCATCTAGCTGTAACAATGTGTGAAGCAAGACGTTCGCACCTTGGGTACATTGCTCAGGCGATGTATATTCCTCGCCAGAGTGGCTTAGCCCGTTTTGGCTAGGAACAAAAATCATTCCCATATCTGTAATCCGTCCGATCTCCAAGGAGTCATGTCCGGCACGACTAGGCATGGCGACATGGCCTAATCCCAATTCTTGGGCAACTTGAGCGATCGAAGACTGAACGGGCAGAGCCGATAAGGTAGGTTCAACGCACAGGAGGGGCTTCAGCTCAATCTGGGTATCGGTTGCTGTGGCGATCGTTTTGATCTCGCGCTGGAGCTGCTCTAGCATTTCAGACAAGCAAGCTTGCGACAAATCCCGCATGTCCACAGTCAACTCAACTTGACCGGGTACGATGTTGACGGCATTGGGCGCTACTGTGAGATAGCCAACCGTAGCGACGGGCTGACTAGGCATGCTGAGCGCTATTTCTTGAACTGCCAAAACAATTTGCGCCGCCGCAACTAGAGCATCCTGCCGCATATCCATAGGTGTAGTGCCTGCATGATTGGCTTGTCCTTGAATGGAAATTGCCTTGCGCAGCATGCCCACGACACCCTGCACGACTCCAATCTCTTTGCCTGCACTCTCCAAAACTGCACCCTGTTCTACATGCAGCTCCACAAAGGCTGCCATGTCAGCACGAGTGCGCCGAGCCGTTTCTAGCTCGTCCCAGTTGCCGCCGATGATTTCCAAACAGTCTTCGATAGAGCCTGCCGCTTTGGGTTTGTATTCATGGGGCAACTGCTTTGCCGTTCCGGCCATCGCTTGACAGCCAATCATCGTATTTTCCTCATCTGTAAATACGATGACCTCAAGGGGATGCTTAAGACGCATCTTGCTCTCTCGAAGCGATCGCACCACTTCGATCCCAGCTAAAACTCCTAGCACGCCGTCATACTTGCCCCCAGAAGGCACAGTGTCGATGTGCGATCCGGTTGCGAGAGCAGGTGCTTCTTCTATTTGTCCTTCGTACCGTCCGATCAAGTTCCCGGCTGCATCTGTCCGCACCGTCATGCCTGCCTCGACCATCCACTGCTGTACCAAGTAACGAGCCTGCAAAATTTCGGGCGTAAAAGCAAGGCGACAGATTTCGCCATTTGGCATTCGTCCGATTTTGGCAAGGCGATTAATGCTCGCATTGAGGCGATCGCCATTGACCGTTAACTTAGAAAGAACTGCCATACTTTGCTCCCTCAAGATCGTTCTAAATTGGATGATACGAACGCTATGCCCACTCAGCCGATTTCACCGCTTTCTTGTTAGTCAGCCCTGCAATAAGCTCAGTATCATGTGCCTACAGCGTAGGAACAGTATCGCAACTGGCATTTCGGCGTAACGCCTCCGAACTTGTCGCATGTGTGGGCTTATTGTTGTGATTTTGCCTAAGGGTTGCTATCAGATTCCACCAACTTGTATACTGTATACATTAGCAGAAATGTAAGTTGTATCCAGTTACACTGTTTCACTCAAATTGCTAGTTCAATCTGATTTTGTGCAACTCACAAATCGATTTGAAACTTGTCTACAATCCCTAAGAGGATGTTTGAAAAGTCCAACTATGAGTAGCAAAACGTTTCAGATCCCCCCAAATCCCCCTTTTTAAGGGGGACTTTGAATTCATTTCCCCCCCCTTTTTAAGCTACCGTGTACACACATTTCGGATAAGGTATCCAAGTGCTGCAAGATCCCCCTAAATCCCCCTTAAAAAGGGGGACTTTGAGTCCGGTTCCCCCCTTTTTAAGGGGGGTTAGGGGGGATCAAACCCAGTTGACTCTGCATCAGAGGACTTATGTGTACACGGTTGCCTTTTTAAGGGGGCAGGGGGGATCAACAGGAGCCTAAAATCACAGCCGACCACTTTTCAAACATCCACTAAGACTTGAATAGGACTTATAGCTTGAATAAGACTTATAGCTGTAGCCACCCAAACCTTCCCTGTCGTAGCCTTGCGGTCTACAGCTATATCTACGGCTATTAAAGGTATGCCTGAGAGTGACTTGATGTGAGACTCACGGATGCACCCAGAAAACCAAAACCAGAACTAAGCCTGAAAGAAGTGTAAAATTCCAATGACTCAAGCAGCAATTTCAACCATGACGCATGTATTCATCTGTGGCTCTGCTCTACGAGGTCAGCCCGATCACCAGAACCTTCAGTCTGCCATCTTTATTCGTCCTACCCAAACCCAGCCGCTCTACCGCTTGCATTCGGCTCAAAACGGTTGGCATCCTGCTATTTACCAGGTTGAAACAGGCGGCATTTCTATTCCTGGCGAACTTTACGAACTCACGGCAGAGCAGTATGACTACTTGGTTTCTACTGAACCCCCCCACATGTACCCGGCCGAGGTTGTCTTAGAAAATGGCGAAACTGCAACAGCCATGCTCTATCCGCAAGAACTCGTAGAACAGCACAACTGGGAAGATATTTCTCACTATGGCGGTTGGGTTGCCTATAAGCAGGCCGCCAAGTAGCAGCATGAGGCGATCGCCAATGAGGGATTTGCGACCTGCACACCAATTCCTAAAGCATGGGATTTTTGGTCTGAATACTTTAGGTTTAGCGTGAGATTTAAAGACGTGAATTGTTGCACAGCTCAGCTGTGCAACAATTCACGTAGGGGATTGAAGAAATTGTTTTGCAGACTGCGATCTAGACCGATATCAGCGCTTTCTCTTCTGTCGATTCAGGACTAGAAGCGTCATGCTCCACGGCGTTCAGGGTGCGATCGCTTTCTCCCTCTTCATCTACGTGCCGCACAATATCTAAGTCAATGTCCAGGACGGTCATTTCCATTCCCGCCTTAGGAACGTTGCCGTTGCTGGAAATATAAGGATTGGGTTCAACATTTCCGGTACAGATGATGAGCGAACCTTTCTTCAGAAACGGCAGCTTACGCCAAGCATAAGACTTTTCCCAGATGTTCAACCGAACGGTAAAGGATTCTTCGCGATTGCGCACTTTTTGAACGTATAGCGTTGCGGTTGCCACTTTAGCAGTGTCTCCATCGCGCAGTTCAACGGTTTTAATTTGAGCATCTGCTGCCAGATTGCCGCTCACAATCCACTTATTTAAGCCAGCACTTGCCATAGATAGTGACCCCCGATATGTAAATTCTTGAGTAAATTGAATATCTCTAAGATTCCCCAAATGGCTAGGCGAAAAACAAAGCAACCCAAAATTGTGAAAAATTACAGATGACGCATTCAGAGCGCAACTGATACATTTTTCTATGGATAAAATTTTCTATTTCTTTCATGACCACAGCGAGTGAATCTGCGTTTGGGGAACCTCTAAACCCCCTAAATGCACAAGCCTCTTTACCTTACGCAGCCATCCGTCATCAGATTCAACCGGGCGATGTCTTTGCCTTTTCTGGGACAGACTTTCCTTCGCAAGTCGTTAAACTAGCGACTCAATCTCCCTATGTGCATGTCGCGATCGTCTTTTCAACGGCTCATGGCGATCGCGGCGAAGATTCCATTCTGATTGCCGAGTCGCATATCGATCGGAGTCTGCCTAGCCGTGGCACAGGAAAACCCATTCGCGGCGCACAGTTTCAGTGGCTCTCTGAACGCCTGATTGCTTGCTGTGCTCCGGTCTGGTGGGCGGCTCTCAAAACGCCTTTGACTCTGGCTCAAACGGCACGCATGCAATCCTGGCTCAAAGAGATCGAGCAGCAGCAAGTTCCCTATGATTTTGTGCAAGCGATCGAAGTCGGGTTTACAGCTCTGATCTGTGCTGAATTTAGAAACTCGCCCGATTACTCTGCGCTCTTCTGTTCAGAACTTGTTACCTATGCGTTACAGCGGGCAGGTGTCCTTGATGAAACGCTGACCCCTGCTGATCAACTTCCGGCTGATGTCATGCAATTTCCGTGTTTTAATCAGCCCATCCTGATTCAGCCGTAGGGCTAATTTTTCCACTGTGCTTTAGCCGTACCGTTATTGCCTCACTTTATGGCAAATTAGCAGGATCAGTAAAGCGCAAATTAGGGTTTTGTGGCGCGCGCCACAAAACCCTAAAGGCTGGATTTGAGAAAAAATTAGGAGGACTTTGCGATTTACTGAGGATGGGCAAAGGGATTAGAGACTGACGATGAACTCGTCTAAATTCAAAAGAATTTCGCCATGATCAGGTACCCAGCCTAGCCATTCATGCTCTGACACCTGGCAGAGCAGCCAAGCTTCATCAAAGCTAAAAGCAGTCGGAGGATTAATGAGCTTGACCCAGGTAGAAGGAGCTACCTGATCTGAAGCGGGATGGCGTGAGGGAAGGCTTTCCCAGGTGTAAGCGTTGGTTGCTTGACCCAAACGAGTGTCAAATTCTAGTTTCATAACCTATTCCTGTGGGCTCAGATTTTTTTGCAGCGAAGTAGCCTATTGAAAATCCGTTTTCTCTTTACGTGTTTTTCTCTTTAAGTAAGGTGAGCATAGCTTCCTGACCTAAAGATCATTTCCTTACCCAGATCCATTCAGAGGTTCATTAGCCCCTGTGATCCGTCCAATGCGATCGCGATTTCCGGATAGGTTTGTATCGCAAAGAAGTGTAGAAACTCTACGACTCTGCGTTCAAAGCAAAGGCTAAAAATTCAGTTCTGTAGTTTATGATACAAAAAAATGATGGCGGCGTGTGGGTTTGTTTTAGAACTTTACAAGCTTAGAACTTTGTAAACGGCTCAATCGCTTAACTGCTGGAGCAGGGCGCAACCCCTATGCGATCGCTCCCTTTTGTAACGTATTCTCGTAAGGCAGGATATCGCCAAAAGAGCAACTCGTTCTATGCCAAAACTTCAAGCGGTTCAGATTGACGACGATACGATTATCTATATTGAAGCGGAAGATGATATCCAGGTGCCCACCGTTGTGGAGGAGCCGCAAGAGGTGCAGCGTGGGGGCGGCAAAGGCTGGGACTCGAATAGTGTGGTGCAAATGGCTCGTAGCTTTGAACAGATTCAAAGCACGATTAAGGTCTACACCAAATATACGCTCAACGCCTTTAGGGATGCGGCCTTAGCCGATGTTCAGAAGGTGACGCTAGAGTTTGGGGTCAATGTCGGTGGCGAAACTGGAATGCCTTATATTGCCAAGGGAACCGTGGGCTGCAATGTCAAAATTACGGTGGAATGCGCTTTTCCGCAGCGGCAGCGTTCGCCTCAGCCCGGAATGCCTACGGGAATGCCGCCTGGAGTGCCGCCCCGCCCGACCAATCCATCATCTGGCGGATGAGAAATAGATAGACTAATGATTTGCTGCTAGAGTCTATGAAATTTTAGATCCTGAATTTGCGATCG
This sequence comes from Oscillatoriophycideae cyanobacterium NC_groundwater_1537_Pr4_S-0.65um_50_18, assembly GCA_016208305.1. Lineage (GTDB taxonomy): Bacteria > Cyanobacteriota > Cyanobacteriia > Elainellales > Elainellaceae > Drouetiella. The sequence continues at coordinate 69,303 of JACQYI010000061.1, forward strand.
CCCAAGGAATCCCTCATGAACTCGCTAGATCTGGCATTTGCGCCCGCGTTGGAACAAGCTCGGCTGATTCGCAGCAAAGAAATTTCTCCTCTGGAATTGACGCAGCTCTACCTCGATCGCATTCAACGGCTTGATCCACAGTTGGGGAGTTTCTTTACGGTCATTCAGGATGAGGCACTGGCGGATGCCAAAGCCAAAACTGAGTCTATGGCGATCGCCAATTCTCAAGATCTGCCGCCTTTTTGGGGGGTACCGATTTCCATCAAGGATTTGACTGCTGCTAATGGCATTCGCTGTACTTATGGCAATAAGGCGATGCTCAATCATATCTCTAGCCATGACGATGGCATCGTGGCACGCATCAAAGGGGCGGGCTTTGTCATTTTGGGCAAATCTGCCACTTCTGAAATGGGTTCACTGCCCTATACCGAGGTGGAAGCCTTTCCGCCTGCCCGCAATCCGTGGAATCTGGACTATACGCCGGGTGGATCGAGCGGGGGCGCAGCGGCATCGGTGGCAGCCGGGTTCTCAGCGATCGCTCAAGGCTCTGATGGGGGTGGCTCTATCCGAGGGCCTGCCTTTTGCTGTGGGTTGGTAGGCATCAAGCCTGCACGCGGACGGGTTTCCTATGCCCCCCTGGGTGACGCCCTTAGCGGCTTGGCCACCTTTGGCACTTTGGCTAGAACCGTCTCTGATGCAGCCGCATTGCTCGATGTTGTATCAGGCTACATTACAGGCGATCCTTACTGGTTGCCCAATCCTGACCCGACCTTTGTTCAGGTGGCTTTGACAGTGGCTCAGCAGGGTATGCAGCCGCTCCGCATTGCCTACAGTACGGCGATCGCTCCGGTCGGAGAAGCCGATCCGCTTTGTACCCAGTCGGTTCTAGATACGGCAAGGCTTTTAGAAAGCTTAGGACATCAGGTAGAACCGGGTTTTCCGGAGGGCACTGCTGATATTGTGGAACCCTTTAAGCTGCTATGGCGAACGGGAGTTAGCGCCTGTGGGTTGCCTCCCCAAGCCATGCAGCCCATGAACCAATGGCTGTACGAGCAGGGTGGCTCTAATGGCGACTACCAAAAAGCGGTCTGGGCGCTGCAAGTTGCTAGCCGCCGGATTGTCAGTTTTTTCGATCGTTATGATGCCTTAATCTTGCCGACCTATCTCCATCCGCAGATTCAAGTAGGTGAATGGGCAGATGTTAGCCCTGAAGAAACGTTAGAAAAAATTATTCGCTGGATTGCGCCCTGCCCTTTAGCCAATACGACAGGTCAGCCTGCGATCGCGCTGCCTACAGGCAGTTTCACGCCTGAGGGTCTGCCGCTGGGCATTCAAATTATGGGGCGTCCGGCAGATGAGGCGACGCTAATTGGGCTAGCAGCTCAGATTGAAGCGGCAAGACCTTGGGCACAGCATCGCCCAGCTTTTGCAATTTGATAACAGGCAGCCATTCTTACCCAGGAACGAGAACGAAATAAAACTGATATACCTGTAGGAGTTTAGCATTCGGCTGATGTGCCCTTGGTCGTAGCCAAGAGGGTTGCCCGAATGCTAAACCCTTACGCTTGAGTTTTCGGTGTGATTTAATCCACGATCCCCAGGTATTGGTAAGCGCAGGTTTAGCCGTTCATGAAACGGTTTTAAAGTTTCAGCAAAACCTGCCCTAACTCCAAGACTTTCTATTCAGCGTATTCTTTGTACAGTTTACGGTAGGCCAGAATCATAGCGTCCGACGCAACTAGCAGCTCATGGCTTGTGTCTGCTGCGATCGACTGCGGTACCTGAGTTTTCACCACTGCCTCATCTTCACGGAGCAGTTTTTGTCCAAATTTGTTCGTACTGCTATCAAACAATTGAGACTTAAAGAAGTTTCGTAGGATGATTGATTTTGTGATCGTCACTGTCTCAGAAACGGGGACATGCGCCATTAAGAATGCAAGCTTGAATCTGCCAAAGTTGAGTTCTAACGTGGTGAAATTGGGCATATAAAAGGCGTGACGACGGGTTGAACCGAAGTCTCCCTGTTGCGCCACCAGCATTTGCCAGAAGCCTTTGAGCTTAGCCAGTTTGGCCGTTAGGGTAACGCTAGCCCCCCAGCGACTTGGCTCTACTTGCAGCATGGCAATGGTTGGGTCTTGGTTGGCACGTTGCCCCAAACGTCGATGTAGGAAAGGCGGATGGGAAACATCAACATTGTTTTCAATCACCCTCGTATAGTGGGCGTTCCAGCGAAACTCATCGAGCGATCGGTGCCACTGTTGCCCGGCAAACTGGGGCAGATCGGGAATCTCAGGACGCTGATCTGCGGGGAGATTGCCGACAAACAGCCAAACAAATCCGTTTTGCTCTCGTACCGCATGTGGCTCTACTCGCGCCCGTTTGGGGATTGCCATACCGGGCTGGTTGGCAGGAATTTCGGCGCAAGTGCCATCGGCCTGATATTTCCAGCCGTGATAGGGGCAGCGCAAACAGTCGCCATCGATCTGCCCTAGGGACAAGGCAGCAGCGCGATGGGCACAGCGGTTCTCTAAGGCGATCGCTTCCCCTTGGCTATTGCGATACAGCACAAATTCTTTGCCCATTAACGTGACTTGTTTGGGCTGTTGGGCCAGTGCCGCGCTAAATTCTACGGCGTACCAAATGTTGTTCAACATGGTGTTGGATTCGGAGATAGCGCTAAAGCTTCCAGGCAGCATAAATTGTGATCGCAAAGGCAGCCAGCGTAGCGATGCCGATGTACACCATCTTGAATTCATGGTGATCGATCGCATGTTCTAGCTTTTGATCCATCTCTTGGCGAAACTGCTCAATTTCTTGTTTGGCAGCAGCATCGGCGATCGCCCGACTCGTTCGTCTTCGACTCAGCGGTTTTTCCATAGATCTGTGTTTTTGCAGAGGTGCTCTGGCGATAAGTTGCTTTTAGAGTGCCCAGAAAATTTGTGGGATAACGCTAGACTGTGCAGCCTGCCCCTTCAGAAGCAGCTCGATCAAACTCATATCAAATGGGTATCGAAAGTGGTAGGCTCTATGTAGGTAGCTGTGTGTACAGACTTAGATATGAATTTTGATTCAGCGAAATTGGGAGGAAGCCTTTTAATGAAACGATTAGTTGGCATGGTGATGGCGATCGCTTTGGCGATCGGCTGTCTGGGAGGGTTGGGAATGGCTCAACCCGCAATCGCCGCAGGGTTTAACAGCGCCCCATCTTTGCTGCTGGCCGAAGCTCGGAACAGCGCTGATGACAAGTTGGCCACCGAATTTGGCAAAAAAATTGACCTGAATAACACGAACGTGCGCGCTTTCACCCAATATCCCGGCATGTATCCCAACATTGCCAAGATGATTATTAAGTACGCGCCTTTTGACAGCGTCGATGATGTGCTGAAAATGCCCGGTTTGACCGATCGCCAGAAAGATATTCTGCAAAAAAATCTTGACAAACTGACGGTTTCTGCTCCAGAAGCTACTTTTGTGGAAGGTGCCGATCGCTACAACAACGGTATTTATCGCTAACGAGGTTATCGATCAAGCCTCGATAGAGTAAAGAGCATAGGGCGCAGCGTGCGTCACTGATCTCTAAAAAGTTAGGTTTCAAAAATTGTCTCTGACGCTGTAGATTTTGCTTCTCGTATTGAGTTAGCCAAGCTCACAGTTATGTAGGGGCAATTTTTCGTATTTTCAGAATTCTGTCGCTATAGGTCGAATGCTGTGCCCGATCGCACTTTTGCAACTGCTTCATCTGCCGATTTGTCGAACTTGTCTGAGCCGTTTGATGTGTTGATTGTGGGGGGAGGAGCCGCCGGACTCTATGCGGCACTCTGTCTACCGAGCCACTTTCAGGTGGGGCTAATTACCAAAGATATTCTGTCGCTTTCGGCGAGCGACTGGGCACAGGGCGGCATTGCCGCAGCGATTGCCCCCGACGACTCGCCGCAACTGCATATTGAAGATACCCTCAAGGCGGGAGCAGGACTCTGCGATCTGGAAGCTGTCGCACTCTTGGTTGAGAAAGCACCTGAATGCGTGCGATCGCTGGTGGAAATGGGGGTGGGCTTCGATCGGCAAGGAACTGATTTGGCAATGACCCTGGAAGCTGCCCACTCCCGGCGGCGGGTGCTGCATGCGGCAGATACGACGGGACGGGCGATGGTAACGACCTTGACCGCTCAGGTTTTGAGCCGCAAAAATATTCGGGTGATTCCCCAGAGTTTTGTGCTGGATCTGTGGATCGAAGACAGCCGCTGCCAGGGCGTACAGATGATCTGGAACAATCAAATTCTGTGGCTGCGGGCGGGGGCTGTGTTATTGGCTACAGGCGGCGGCGGTCAGGTCTTTGCCCAAACCACCAATCCGGATGTCAGCACAGGGGATGGCGTGGCGATGGCGTGGCGAGTTGGTGCTCAGCTCCGCGATTTGGAATTTATGCAGTTTCATCCAACGGCACTCACCGTACCCCATGCGCCTCGGTTTTTGATCAGCGAGGCGGTGCGAGGAGAGGGAGCACATTTGATTGACGATCGGGGCGATCGCTTTGCTTTTGAATACCATGCTGCGGGAGAGCTTGCCCCTAGAGATGTGGTGAGTCGCGCTATTTTTAGCCACCTGCAAAAGACGGCGGCTGACCCGGCTGCGGCAAATGTCTGGCTTGACCTGCGTCCGATCGCGCCTGAAACAATTCGTCACCGCTTTCCGAATATCATTCAGGTTTGCCAGCGATGGGGCGTTGATGTGTTTCAGCAGCCGATTCCCATTGCTCCTGCGGCTCATTACTGGATGGGCGGCATTACGACCGACACGCTGTGCCGCACCACCATTCCCGGACTCTATGCTATTGGTGAAACGGCCAGTACGGGAGTGCATGGAGCCAATCGTCTTGCGAGCAATTCCCTGCTGGAGTGTCTGGTGTTTGGGTCAAGGCTGGCGGCGTTAGAGCTGCCCGACTGGCGATCGACCCCAACGCAGATCCCTGCGCCCTCAGCCGAGCTGCTACCCGACTGGCAAGCGTCAACGGCTCAAATTCACCATTGGCGACAGGCCGTACCGCGATTGATGTGGCAAAGTGCCGGAATTTGTCGAGAGCAATCGGTGCTAGAGACTGCGATCGCCCAAATTCAATCTTGGCGGCAGGAGTTTGCCGCGCTGCCCATCAGCCAGGTTTTGCTGACGCGATCGCCCCAGGCTGCTCTCAGCTTGCCCGATCCTTTGCCAGCTATGCCAACCTTACGAACTTGGGCTGAGACTCGCAACCTGCTGGATGTGGCCTATCTGATGCTAAAAAGTGCTGCCTTTCGTCAGGAGAGTCGGGGGGGACATTATCGCCTCGACTATCCCCAGACCCAGCCGGATTGGCAGGCTCATACGATCGTGGAGTCTGAGCATTGGCAAAAATCTGCTCCGATCGGCTGAAAGGTGAGGACATTTTTGTGGGCACGCTCTGGCACCCACAAAAATATCTTCAGAATAATGGCTGCGGCTATTAAGAGATCATTTAGAACCAGCGGTGGCCAAATTCTCGATCGCTACAGGCTCTACCGCGTCTGCCAGCTCAAATCCGAAGACCTGAGCATAAAAATACAGTTCGCCGTCTAGCGTCCGCTTAATGTTTTCGGATTTGCGGAAGCCATGCTGCTCACCTTCGTACAGCACATAGGCTACAGGTAAACCCTTAGCCTTGAGGGCGTTGACCATCATTTCGGCCTGATTGGGCGGCACGATTTTATCTTCATCGCCCTGGAAGAAAATCAGCGGACAGGAGAGGCGATCGACGGCATGAATGGGCGATCGTGCCATATAGATTTCTCGATCTTCGGGATATTTGCCAATCAGCCCATCAAGATAGCGTGATTCAAATTTGTGGGTATCTTTGGCCAGCGCCTCTAGGTCGCTAACGCCATAAAAGCTGGCTCCGGCTTTAAACACGTCTCGAAAGGTCAGCGCTGCCAATGTGGTATAGCCGCCTGCGCTGCCGCCGTCAATACAGAGACGATCGCCATCTGCTAATCCTTTAGCCACCAGATACTTAGCGCCGTTAACGCAGTCATCTACATCGACAATGCCCCAGTTGCCCTTGAGGCGTTCGCGGTAGGCGCGGCCATAGCCTGTGCTGCCGCCATAGTTGACATCCAAGACGGCAATGCCGCGACTAGTCCAATACTGAATACCAGGGTTGAAACTGGCCGAAGTCGAGGCCGTCGGCCCTCCGTGGCTCTTGACTAGCAGGAGCGGTTTTTCACCTGCTGGAGCTACATAGTCTTGATTGTGGGGCGCGTAATAAAAGCCGTAGGCGGTTAAGCCGTTTTCGGTAGGAAACTCGATCGCTTCAGGGACGGAGAGATAGCCTGGATCGACAGTGAGATCGCTAGAGCGGCGCAGGATGGCAACCTCTCCGGTGTACAAATCTAGACGGGCGATCGCGCTAGGTGCCGTGGCTGAGCCACCAATAAACGCTGCGTAGCCTTCGCCTACTTTCAGTCCGCCTAAGTTGGCAAAGGGAATCGGGATCTCCGTCAGTTCTAGGCTGCGGGTATTTAAGCGGGCAAGATGCTGAATTCCTGCTTCTACGTAGGTACAAACCAGACTCTCTGACGACTCAAAGCCATAGGTGGTCATGCCAAAGACCCAGAGCGGCTGTCCAAATTCGGCGGCTTTGGGACAGAGCGCCTCTAGATTTACTTCTGGATCTGCCTCTGGATCGGGGGACGTATCCGAGGACTGCGACGGCGACCAGCGATAGAGATTCCACCAGCCTGTGCGATCGCTAACAAAATACAATCTGCCGTCTGGCGACCACTCAGGCTGAAAGACGGCCTCATTGACGCCCCCTGCGACCCGATCGGCCTTGCCCAATGCGCCATCTGGCTGCACTGCTGCCACCCATAACGTTGTGCCATCCCAAGGCATGTAGGGGTGGTTCCAACTGAGCCAGCAGAGGCGCGATCCATCGGGGCTAAGGCGTGGAGCTGCGTAAAAGTCGCTGCCCGAAACGAGAACCTGCCCTCCGTCTTCTAAAGCCGATGATCCAGAGGGGTTGAGATCCAGGGCGACGATGGTATTTATCGGTTCACCTGTGGCTCTGTGATCTTCTCGGACACAGATAAGGCGATTGCGAGAGCGATCGATAACTGCATCGGCATAGCGAAATCCGCTCTCAGGGGTGAGGGGTTCGGGTGCCATACCGGGACTCTGACGGTAGAGACGCTGATCGGCAAAGTTGGAAAAGTAGATTGTTCCTGCCGCAGCGTCTTGTGAAACGGCTTGTGAAACACAGTAGGCTCCGCCGCCATACTCATGCACTCGAGTACGGACATTGAAGGGGGCAGGCGTGATGTCTTGAATGCCGTTCTCTGTACAGCAGACGATCGCACTGCGTCCCCCTTCTGAGGGTCGCCCTTCACTCCAATAGATCGTCTTGCCATTTAGCTCTATTTCACCCAAACGGATGCTACTGGCCACAATTAGATCAGAGGTGATGGGAGATTTCCAGGAGCCATAGGAAGCAAGATGGGGAGCAGGCATAACGGTTAGGAGTTTAGTTCTGGAAAGCATGGGCAGGCAGCGGCTAGCGACGGCTACGCTGACGACAACCGCTAGCGCCCTACTTGCTATCTATATAAGCATCCATTGGTAAGCAAGAACAGACTAAGTTGCGATCGCCATAGGCGTTATCAATCCGTCCGACCGCAGCCCAGAATTTGTTTTCGCGTGTCCAAGGAGTGGGATAGGCGGCTCGAGTGCGAGAGTAGGCATGTTGCCAGTTGTCTTCTAACAAAACAGCCGCCGTGTGTGGGGCATTTTTGAGCAGGTTATCTTGAGAATCAGCCTCTCCTACCTCAATCTCCCGAATTTCTTCGCGGATGGCGATCATGGCATCACAAAAGCGATCGAGTTCCTGCTTCGATTCACTCTCTGTGGGTTCTACCATCACGGTTCCTGCCACAGGCCAAGATACGGTGGGCGGATGAAACCCGTAGTCAATCAGCCGCTTGGCAATATCATCCACTTCGATCGCTGCTGTTTTCTTAAACTGCCGCAAATCTAAAATGCACTCATGCGCAACCCAGCCTCCCTTGCCCTTGTACAGCACGGGATAATGCCCCTCTAACCGCTTGGCGATGTAGTTGGCATTGAGGATAGCAACCTCGGTGGCTCGGGTCAGACCCTGGCCGCCCATGAGGGCAATATACATCCAGGAAATCGGCAAGATACTGCTGCTGCCCCAAGGGGCAGCGGACACTGCACCAATCTTAGAATCCGTTTCAGAGCCAATTTCAGCATCTGGACTCTGCATTGGCACTACGGCATGGCCGGGTAAAAAAGGCATCAGGTGCGCTTTGACGCCGATCGGTCCCATGCCAGGGCCACCGCCCCCGTGAGGAATGCAGAAGGTTTTATGCAAATTCAGATGGCACACATCTGCACCAAACTCAGCCGGACGACACAGCCCCACCTGAGCATTCATATTGGCTCCATCCATGTAAACCTGCCCACCGTTGGCATGCACAATCTCGCAGACTTGCTGGATGCCTTCCTCGAACACGCCGTGGGTCGAAGGATAAGTCACCATCAAGGCTGAAAGCTGGTCTTTGTGCTTCTCTGCCTTGGCGCTCAAATCGGCAATGTCAATGTTGCCGTCTTTGTCGCAAACAATGGGCACCACTTTCATTCCAGCCATAACAGCGCTAGCGGGATTTGTGCCGTGGGCAGATTCTGGAATCAAACAGATATTTCGATGCGCCTCGCCTCGCTGCTGATGGTATTGACGAATGACCAGCAGCCCTGTGTACTCGCCCTGCGATCCGGCATTGGGCTGAAGAGAAATGCCGTCGAATCCGGTGATTTCGCTTAACCACTCTTCTAGCTGCCGGAACAAGACCTGGTAGCCTTGTGCTTGGTTGAGCGGCACAAAGGGATGAATATTGGCAAATTCTGCCCAAGTCACCGGAATCATTTCTGCTGTGGCGTTCAGCTTCATGGTGCAAGAGCCAAGGGGAATCATGGCCGTCGTGAGCGACAGATCTTTGGCTTGCAGCCGATGGATATAGCGCAAAAGCTCGGTTTCGGATTGATAGCGGCTAAACGTCGGATGGGTGAGATAGGGAGAGCGCCGCTGAAAAAGCTGAGGAATATTGGCTGAAGCCAGAGGCTCTAGGTCAGGCGCAGCGGTATCGATCGCGAAGATGGCCAGCAAGTCCTGTAAATCCTGCAAGGTGGTGGTTTCGTCGAGGGAGATGCCAATCGCCCCATTCTCCATCATTCGTAAGTTAATCTGCTGCGCGATCGCCCGCTGCATAATCTCGGCTTGCTGGGTTCCTGTTTCCACTCGCAGGGTGTCAAAGTAAGGTGCTGTTCCTAGCCTGTAGCCTAGCTGTTCTAGAGCTGTTGCTAACGTCACCGTCAGGACATGAATGCGATCGGCAATCTGGCGCAGCCCTTCAGCTCCGTGGTAAACGGCATACATGCTCGCCATCACGGCCAGCAAGACCTGTGCCGTACAAATGTTGCTTGTGGCTTTGTCGCGGCGGATATGCTGCTCACGGGTTTGCAACGCTAGCCGCAGGGCAGGTTGACCCGTCACATCTTTGGATACACCCACCAGACGACCGGGCAACTGCCGCTTATGGGCTTCTCTAGTAGCAAAGTAGGCAGCATGTGGGCCACCATACCCAAACGGGACGCCAAACCGCTGCGTATTGCCCACGGCAATATCGGCACCAAACTCACCGGGGGGCTTGAGCAACGTCAGGCTGAGCAAATCGGCAGCAACGGTGACAATTGCCCCTGCGGCATGGGCGCGATCGCAAAAATCCTGGTAGTCATAAATTGCGCCATCGGTGGCCGGGTATTGCAGCAGCGCCCCGAAGATCGGCTGCTCAAAATCGAAGCTGCGGTGATCGCCTACAATCACCTGAATACCGAGAGGATTGGCGCGGGTTCTGACCACATCGATCGTCTGAGGGTGGCAGGCATTTGACACCCAAAAAGCGGTCGCTTTGCCTTTGTAGAGGCCATAGCTGAGCGTCATGGCTTCGGCAGCGGCGGTTGCTTCATCGAGCAAAGAGGCGTTGGCGATCTCTAGCCCGGTTAGATCCATGACCATCGTCTGAAAATTGAGCAGCGCCTCTAGTCGCCCCTGCGAGATTTCGGGCTGATAGGGCGTGTACTGGGTATACCAGCCAGGATTTTCTAGAATATTGCGCTGAATCACCGCAGGCGTGATGCAGTTGGCGTAGCCCATGCCAATGAACGATCGAAAAATTTGATTTTGAGTCGCGATCGCCTTTAGCTCTTGTAGCAGCTCATGCTCACTCTTACCCGCTGCCAATTTGAGCGGCTGTTGCTGCCGAATTCCGGCTGGAATAGTTTTTTCAATCAAGTCATCGAGAGAAGCCAGCCCTAAAACCGCCAGCATTTGCTGAATCTCTGCCGCCCCAGGGCCAATATGCCGACGCTCAAAGCCTTGTGCGGCTGTGGCTACTGGACTGGACTCGGAAGACAAGCGTGGCTCGACCACACTGACAGAGGCGGTAGAAAAGTCAAGAGGCGACATAGGAAGAGTGAGCCGGAGTGGCGATCGAATAAAAGTTTAGATTTAGTTCTAACGATTTCTGCAACAATTTGCAATAAAACACTAGTCTAGCGAACCTGACGAAAGCATGAGGTCATAACCCGATCGCCCATGTCCAGATCTTGACTCTAATTGCTGCCCCTATTGGCCTTCTACCAGCGCGCGATAGGCTTCAGCCGAAAGGGCATCCTCTAAGTCACTCCCGGATTCAACCTGGATCTTCAGCATCCAAGCTTCGCCGTAAGGATCTTCAGCCAACTGTTCGGGGGTATCGACCAAAGCATCGTTCCGCTCAATCACCGTGCCTGAGATGGGCGCTTTCAGATCCTCGACGGCCTTCACAGACTCAACAGTGCCGAAGGTTTCACCTTTTTGCAGCTCATCGCCAACGGCAGGTAACTCTAAAAACACAATGTCGCCTAGCTGATCGATCGCAAATGCGGTGATGCCGATCGTGGCAGTATCGCCGCTCAAGCGGACATATTCGTGGGAGTCAAGATATTTCAAATCGTTGGGGTAGTCAAAAGCCATAATCAATGCCTCAGTGATGCCTTTAGTAAAGCCTCTCGCCTGGTTGCGATCGCCGTCGTTCTCACCTTTTTTATAGAGGCTTACGTCACACCAGCGCAATGTTTTCTTCAAGGGGGTGACAAACCTGCTTCTGGTTTGCTATAGTTGCAAACGTGTGAGGAGCGAACCAGCGAGGGCATCGAGACGAAACACGGTCAGTCGTCGATGCCCTTCCTGACTTTTAAAGGCAAGTCGGGTAAAAAAGAATTCTGTAAAATTGAATTTCTGCATAGCATTTAGTTAAGGATCTCTTGTTGCGTGGGCAGCAGGGGATTTTTTATGTTGGGGAATCTTTTCCCTGAGGTGATTGAGACAGGCAATTGAGATGGCGGGTTTTAAGATGCAGGCAGGTAGCTTGCCACAACTCGACCCGCCCCTCGCAGCTGCGCACAATAGGCTTGGCTCACTTTACTTCCCGTCGCTGATAGACAATCAATGCCAATGCCATTGCGTCCTTGGTCTTTCCCAGAGCTGTGGATGTAGTGCCCCTCCCCCAAATGTAGCCCCACATGGGTTGCCTTTGCAGGCGTGCCAAAAAAGATGAGATCTCCGGGCTGGAGGTCTGTGGTGGCGATCGGCTGCACAAATGCTTCCTGTTGGTAGGCATCTCTGGGTAGCCAAATGCCCGCTGCCGCAAAGGCCGTCTGGATCAACCCAGAGCAGTCATAGTTTGGCCCGACGGTGCCGCCCCAGAGGTAATGATTGGGCTGGGTCATGGCGCTGTGGGCAAAGGCAATCACCTGGGGTAACCGAGCAGAAATTTCTGCCTGAGAAAGGGCGATCGCCTGGTAAAGAGATTCTGCCCGCTCGATCAAATCTATATCTTCTAGAGGCAGCCAACCCGGATAGTCGTCTTCGCATAACATCACCTGGATGGCCTGTCTCGCCCAAGGGCGATCGTCTTTCTCGTTGAGGCAAATTCGGAGCTGCCGCCCTGTAACGGCCTGAGTAGCCAAGCTTGTCAGCGCGGGCGAATCATACAAGTTGAGATTTGCCTGACACTGAAACTCGGTTAATTGGCGCGTCAAGCGATCGGATTCGATCGCCGCTTGAAGATCTGCAAGAGAAACCACGATTCGCTCGAATGAAGGATAAAAATGAATAATTAAGTCAGCTATTGTACTTTAGGTTTTGTGTATTTTAGATTTTGGCATGGCGCTATTGCCTCAAAACCAGCAGGTTTTTCTAAGATTTGGGCAACGTGTGGCTCTCGGAAAAAACCGATCCCAGCCTTCTTTAGCCAATAGCCTGACCTCATAGCCCTCGCAACCGTTCTGCCTATGCAATTCTTTCGATCGGATGATGCTCTGAACTCATGGGGCGATCGCGTTCTTCAAGCTACTTGGGCAGAATTTCCTCAACTCTCACCGACTCAAATTGCCCTTACTTGGGTGGTGTACGATGACCCTGTACCTGTCAACACAGGAGGTGCCTTAAAGCCAGAAGAATTCTGGAAGTATGGGGCACGCAGATTTGCTTACCGAGGAACTGAACTAATTTACCCCGCTAGCATTGTCAAACTGTTTTATCTTGTCGCAGTGCAGGAATGGCAAGAAAAAGCCATGCTGCCGCCTTCAGAAGAAGTCGATCGGGCTGTGCGAGACATGATTGTTGATTCGAGCAATGATGCCACTAGCCTGGTTGTGGATGTGCTGACAGGAACCACCAGTGGGCCAGATTTATCTTCTGCCCCGTTTGAAACTTGGAAACAGCAGCGTAACATTGTCAATCGCTATTTTCAGTCTTTGGGTTGGGCAGACCTAGAGGGTATTAATATCAACCAAAAAACCTGGTGTGATGGAGCCTATGGCAGAGAACGATCGTTTTTGGGTGCGGCCTTAGAAAACCGGAATCGGCTTACCACCAATGCCGTTGCCATGCTGCTGCACAGCATCATTGGCGGTGTGGCAGTCTCTTCAGAGCGATCGCAGGCCATGATGGCGTTGATGCAGCGTCATCTTGATCCAGCAGTGCAGATGGCTGATCCTAATAGCCAGGTGGTGGGCTTTTTGGGGGCAGGCTTGCCGCAGACAGCTCAAATTTGGTCAAAAGCTGGGGAAACCAGCCAAGTCCGTCATGATGCGGCCTATATAGAACTGCCTCATCGCCGCCCCTGTATTTTGGTCGTTTTTACAGAAGGCGCTGCTCATGCCAAAAATGAGGCGATTTTGCCTTTTGTCTCTCAACAAGTTGCCGCTGCTCTCGACCATTTATAGCGCTTCGTTCTCGATACTCAGCGCTACAGCCGTAGCCTCCCCTAAACCTTGCCAGTGCCATAGCTGCGGCCTCGCCATTGCGTAGGGATGCGGCTAGAGGACAAAAAGAGGCGATAGGCTGCCAAGGGGTCGGCAAGCGGCGAAAGCCAGAAGCTCCAGGAAGCCTTAGCGTGAGTGAAATCGTAAGAAGGTGCGATCGCCCACAGTAGCCCGATCCGCATTAGTAGCAGCCCTAGATTAAGTCCTAGCGCCAACCAGACCGGCAGAGAGCCGTAGCCCAAGGCGATCGCGCCACCCAAAACTATGACCGCAATCAAGGGCAGTCCTTGAACAACCGCTAAAAACGCCACATCTCCCCAGGTTTGCCCCTTAGAGGCTGCATCTTTGAGATCGAGCGATCGTCCCCACTCGCGCCAGGTTTCAGCCGCTCCTTCATACATCCGCACTTTCAAGAGCTGGGAACCATCTAAAAAGCCAACTTTTGCCCCCAGTTTTGCAGCATTGCGAGCCAGAGTCACATCATCACAAAAAGAGTTGCGGGCGCTGCTGTAGCCCTCTAAAGCGACCAAGAGCGATCGCCGACATAGGAAACACTGTCCGTTTGCCATAACGCGCTCGGCTCCCGATAGTTCGCCGCCTGCCGCACCAAAGCGGTAGATCAAGGTAATCAGCAAGGCAGGCTGGAGCCAAAACTCGCCCAGCTCTTTGAGAATAAACTGCGGAGCTAGAGAAACCAGATCGTACCCTTGCTGCTCAGCCACTTGAACCAGACTGGCGACTAACCCAGGCTGAGGCTGAGTATCGGCATCGATACCCAAAATCCACTCACTGCCTGTCGAGCTATGGAGAAATCCGGTATGGAGTGCCCAAGGCCGCCCGACCCAACCCGAAGGCAAGGGATCATCAGTGATGAGCCGCAGTCGTGGATCATATTTTTGGGCTGCTTTGACGCGATCGCCCGTCCCATCCTGCGATCGGCTGTCTACCACAATGACTTCGCGAACCTCGTAGCTCTGACGGCTCAACCCCTCCAAGCAGGGAGAAATCCGATGAACCTCATTCAAAGTGGGCACAACAACGCTGACCTGACCCAATAAATCGGAGGTTGCAGGCAGCAGCTTCAGCGGTGGAATGCGTCGGGGGGCAGGCAACAGGCGAGACAGCAGAATTGCCGTGGCTGGAACCTGCATAAGCAGGAGCAGGAGAGCGATCGCCCCCATGACGCTATAGAAATTAATTGAGAGATCGGGAAATTGCACAAAAGATTACTTGCTGGGAACAGGGGCAGGCGTAGCTGTTAAATTGCCCACTTCATCACCGATCGGCTCGGCAATTCCAGCAGCACTAAATTCAGGAATTTGGCTAATTGAGCGACCCCACTGCCAACATAAAACAGCCGGAAGCACGCCCAGGAGCAGCCCCAAGGCAATGGGCACCCAAAAACCAGCAGCCATACTCATGACCATCGCAAAGGTGAAATTGCCCAGGTAAATCACAAGCGGCAGATTGAGATCGGCAGGTTGCAACACAGGGAGCCGCTGACCCCAGAGCAAGGTTGCGACCGACATAAACACAATGCCTGTACCCATCCAGCCCACAAAGTTTTGGTAGGGCATGCCAAAGAATGCGCCGGGCTGATGCCAATACCAAAAAGGTAGGGTGGTTTGGCTCATGGCGGGATCAAGGACAAAATCCCAGGAGGTGAGCAGCAGTGCCCCTAGCGCGATCGCCCCTGTCTGTACCAACCAGCCAAACTGAGGCAAGCGTCGGCTTAAGCCAGTCCGCGCCAATAGGTAGGCCGATAAACCCAGGTAGAACCAGGAAAGGGGAATCGTAAAGGGAACAAGCCCAGCAATTTTGTAGCCCAAACCGCTCAAGTAGCTGTAGTCACCGAAGGGAAAGCCTGTGCTAGTGCCCAAAAGTTCGCTGCTGAGGGAAATGCCGATCGCGGGGATCATAAACATCAGCCAGTTGCGTAGCCCCAACGTCCGGTAGGCATAAAGCGCAACGGCGATCGCGCCTAGCAGAATATAGGCAACGCCTCCTCCAGCCATACTCCAACGAAACATTTTTTGCCCATAGGGCAGGAGCGACAAAAACTCAGGGTGGGGAGCCACCAGCAAAATGCCTGCCAGCCCAAATGCCATTGATACCAAATGACCTATCAGGCAAAACCGCTCAACTCTCATCAGTAGCCCCATCACAGACTCCTAGACTAAACACTTGACCTTGTGAACACTTGACCCTAAGCGATCGATCTCTTGCAGACTAGGGCTTTTGAATTGGGTGAGTGAGGGCTATGCCCCTACCCACCTCATTTGCAAGAGGTTTAATCAGCCCGTAGACCGTTGCAAGTCTCAACGAACCCATCTATTTAACCGCTTAGGACAGCAGCCTCGACGCTTTGCACAACCAGAGGCTGCTGTCTCATGACATTGCGAACAAATTGCGAACCCTAATCTCTGTCAAGATTACTGCAAAATTATAAGATTTGTAAATTCTAGATTCAATTTAAGCCCTAATTGGCCTCAATTTTGCATTCTTGCGCTGGAACTGGCCTGAATCAGAGCTGCGCCAAAATGAGGCGGCCAATGCGCTCAACCCTACAGCTTGCCCATTAACCAATGGGTCGTAATTTCACCAAAACCGCGAACCGCGATCGTGCCCCGCTGCTGGAGCCGATATTTGCCTTTCAGGCGATCGTAAGTCGCTGGAGCAATTTGAATACAGCCTGCTAGCCCCTGAGTCTCCATCCGGCTAGCCAGATTGACGGTATCTCCCCACAAGTCATAAGAAAACTTTTTGGTGCCGATTACCCCTGCCACCACTGAACCGGTGTTGATGCCAATCCTAAGCTGAAATGGCTTGCCCTGCCGAGTGGGAAACTGTCCCACTGTGCGCAGCATGGTCAGCGCCATCTCTGCCACTGCTTCAACATGGTCGCTGCGAGGGTTCGGTAAGCCCCCCGCCACCATATACTCATCGCCAATCGTTTTGATTTTCTCTAGCCCATATTGCTCAGCAAGCTGGTCAAACGCCGAAAAGATTTGGTTGAGCATCTCTACCACTTCTTTGGGTGGAACCTGGCTGGCGTAAGGGGTAAAGTCAACCAAATCGGCAAACATTACCGTGACATCGGCAAAGCTATCAGCGATCGTTTCGGGTCTGCGCTTGAGGCGCTCAGCGATCGTCTGTGGCAAAATGCTGAGCAGCAACCGCTCAGTTTCTTGTCGCTGAAGGCGTAGCTCAGTTTCAGTATTGCGGCGCTCAGTGATGTTTTGCACAGTGCCTTCGTAGTAGAGAACATCACCCACTACGCCTCTGACGGCACGCACATTTTCTGAAATCCAAATAATGCTGCCGTCTTTGCAGTAGACCTGCGATTCGAAGTCCTCTACTTTAGCGTAGCGCCGCAGGTAAGCATTTAGCTCTTCTCTGCGTCCAGAGCGCACGTAGAGACTGCGAATATTGGTCACGGAAGCGATTAGGTCTTCAGGCGAAGCATAGCCATAAATTTTGGCAAGGGTGGGATTGGCGCTGAGATAGCGACCTTCGGGAGAGATTTGAAACAGTCCCTCTAAACAGTTTTCAAAAATGCTGCGGTATTTGTCTTCTGCCTTTTGACGTTCTGCGATTTCATGCTGCAAGCGGGCATTTTGCAGCTGTAGCTCTTGGCGCAAGCGTCGTAGGGTCAGATGGGTTTCTACACGAGCCATCACCTCTGCCAGCTGAAAAGGCTTGGTAATGTAATCTACTCCGCCCACAGCAAAGGCTCTAATCTTATCGAGCACTTCGTCTAGCGCACTGATAAAAATAATGGGAATGTCGCGTGCCTGATCGCTCTCTTTTAACTCTTTGCAAACGGCATAGCCGTCCATCTCAGGCATGCAAATGTCCATCAAAATCAGCTCTGGCGGCAGAATGGCGATCGCCTCTAGCGCCAGCTTGCCGCTTTTCACGGCTCTTACGGTGTACCCTTTCTGTGTTAGCAAACGGGAAAGCAGCACCAGGTTATTTGGCGCATCATCTACGATTAAGATATTTCCCCGACTGGTTTCGGGTGGGTCGCTACTCATCATCCCCCGTTTGACCGTCGATATAGAGTGAAATTTACAGCTTTTGCTGCTAGAGCTATGCAATAGTCTTTGGATAATAATGCTAAAAACCGAAGCTTTAACAATTTAGTCTCTCAGACTTCAGCAAAGTTCCAGAAGCTGGCAGTGTTTCAAATATATGGCTTACTTTTTGAAAGGGGGCACTCAGCAACCTATTCAAAAATAAACCGTCAGCCTGAAACAGGTCTGCGATCGCCGCTCAACCCCTCCTCATCCAGCGCATCTGCCATTACGGCATTCTTGCGCTTTACAAGGTAGAGAGTCGTTAGCTCCATCATAAAACTCAAGATTAAGTCTGTAATGATGGCGATCGGTGTAGTCTTAAGCTGATATGGGCTGATATGGATTATTTACGGTCAAAATGAGGCAACATCAGCATAAAACACAGCTTTTTTAAAGCTTAGCTTTATCAGAGTGGGTTTAAGAGTAGGTTTAGCAAGGTTCTGATAGGGATTTAGTTTGGGGATTGATTTTGCGGACGCGAAGCGCCGTCAACCTTGAGCCTTGAGCCTTGAAAATTGAAAATTGAGCCTTAAACATAGCTTGGTCAAGCAGTGCCCTGGCCTGCACCCTCAGCAACGGCTGTTCTCTCAAGCATGGCGAAAAGATTACGGTTGATTTTGCGGCAAAGGGGACTGATTCCCATAGACTTGGTTAGTGAATACCTGACGATACAGAAGTTGACGGAAGATTGTGGCGATCGCAAATGTTATCGGGATTGTCTTGATAGGTCTGGTCATTCTCATTGGCTTTGGCTTAGTTTTGTTTGAAATGCAGTTCCGTCGCCGTCCGGGCAATCGGCTTGAGGTTACCTCAGGCTCTTGGGATCTGACAGTCTATGAACCCAACGCCTATCGCTTGGTTGGCGATGTAGATCTGATTAATCGCACCACCCAGTTAGAAATCATGGTGCCTCAGTTAGAAGTCGAGGCCACCTTGCTGTCTAAGGCCAGTCTGGAGGGCATAATCAGCCAAACAAAAGTCATTGCTTGCCATCCCGATGCGGAAGCTCGACCTGACGGCTATTGGTTTGGCTACATTGTCAAACGTAAGCCGACTCAAGTGCAGATTGTTCTGGATATTCGAGGGGAAAACTTGGCTGCTTTGCAATCGGCCTGGGTGCGGGTGAACTATACGACCTATGGGCCGGAGGGTCGCCTTCTTAAGGTTCGCCATATCGTGGTGCCGCTGAAGTTTCCTAGCGTAGAGGAATCTCAGCGCTGGCGACCCACCACCACTGCCGATGTTTTGCCTGTACGAACACATTTGCTCAGCCAGCTTGATGATCCCGTTGAGATTGTTAAGCGCTATGTGGTACCCCATGCCCAGCCAGGAGATGTGGTGACGCTAGGCGAAACGCCTGTGGCTCTGATGCAGGGTCGGTTCCGACATCCTTCTGAGGTGCATCCAGGCTGGCTTGCCAAGCGGCTTTGCTACTACTTTATGCCGACCTCTAGTTTGGCAACCGCCTGCGGATTGCAGACCTTGGTCGATATTGTGGGGGCACCACGCGTCTTTTTCGCCTTTGCCTTGGGAGCGATCGCCAAAAAATTCTTCAACCGACCCGGCGTTTTTTATCAGCTTGCCGGAGAGCAAGCCCGCTTAATTGATGATGTAACGGGTACATTGCCTCCCTATGACCAATTTATTGTGCTGGGGCCGAGCAATCCTCAACGGGTCGTTGACCAGATTCAGCAAGAAACTGGGCTAGCTGCTGCGATCGTAGACGCGAACGACTTGAAAGCGGTTAAGATATTGGCAGCAACCTCTGGGCTTTCTGAAAAATTTCTGGAACAGGCGCTCATTACCAACCCAGCCGGAAATGCTGACGAGCAAACGCCGCTGGTCTTAATTCGCCCGACAGGTTGATCCACTGGGCTGATTTTCTGAGCTGTCGGTGGTAACGCAATCCATTCATCGTTATCTTGGAAGTATGACTTCAGCTCTTCCCCAACCCTCAACCCTCACGATTCGACCTTTTCAGCATCGCGATCTAGATGCAGTCGCTAGCTTAGCGGCTTCGGAAACGGCGGTCGATTCTAGTGGCAAAGATGCGGCCGAACTGGGGCGGAAGATGCAGACCGTTCGCCACTGGTATGGGCTACTGAAGTGCTTGAGCTTCTTCCCTAACCCTCTCAGATATTTTTTCTGTACCTATGTTGCAGAGCAGATTTCTCGCGTCTGCGGCATGATTCAGGTGGCTCCTTTCAACAAAACCCGCAGCACTTGGTCTGTCAAGCGGGTGACGGTTGACACGGGCGCTTTGAGTAGCGGTACGCAGTGTCTGTCTAGCGACATTGGCTCACAGCTTTTACGGCATTGTTTTCAAGCCATTTGGGAAGCGCGCACCTGGCTGATTGAAGTCAATGTCAATGACAACTTTACGCTGGCGCTCTATCGCCAAAATGGGTTTCAAACTCTGGCTCACATTACATCCTGGGCGATCGCTCCTGAGACGTTACAGGCTTTGGCTGAGCGAGAGCCGGATTTGCCTAACCTATTGCCTGTGAGCAATGCTGACGCGGTTTTGCTGCATCAGCTCGACACGGTTTCTATGCCGCCCTTAATTCGGCAGGTGTTCGATCGCCATGTGATTGACTTCAAGATCAGCTTGGTTGGCTCGATTGTCAAAAGCGTGAGTCGTTGGCTGAGTAAGACCGACTCTATCAGCGGTTATGTGTTTGAGCCTCAGCGCAAGGCGGCGATCGGCTATTTCGATCTCAAGGTTTGTCGAGATGGCTCATGCGCCCACAAGGCGGATTTAACCGTTCACCCGGCTTATACTTGGCTCTATCCAGAATTGCTGGCTCAGATGGCGCGTCTTGTCAAGGATTTGCCGCCTCAGCCGCTGCATCTTACCTCAACGGACTATCAGCAGGAGCGAGAAGAATTTCTTGAGCAGTTGGGCGCGACTCGAATCGAGCATACCTTGATGATGTCTCGCTCGGTTTGGCACAAGCTGCGTGAGTCTCGGTTTGTTGCCCTTGAAGGCTTACAGCTTTCTGAGGTGCTGCAAGGTTTACAGCCCAGCCGAAAGCCCGTACCGGGTCGCTTCTCGTTCGTTGATTCTGTGCCTCAAGAACCCATAACTAGCGCTCCCTCTGCTTCTCCGAGTGGCGATCGCAAGCTTGAGAAAATGCCGCTCTTGTCTGAATTAGATAGCTCAGAGAAAACGCCTGACTAAGCTCTATTGTTAGCCTTAAACTGTTAGCCTTAAACACTTAACTTCCCTTGCTGGTGCGATGCTATGGCTCACTTTTCCGATCGCATATCAGCTCTGGGTTTAGACGTGGGCAGAAAACGCATTGGTGTTGCGGGGTGCGATGGCACAGGCTTAATTGCGACAGGGCTGACTACCATTGAGCGGCGATCGTTTTTGGAAGATGTGGCTCAACTTCGGGCTTTGGTCGAACAGCGGCAGGTTCAAGTGCTGGTCGTAGGTCTTCCCTATAACTTAGATGGTTCGATTGGGTTTCAAGCCAAGCAGGTGCAGAAATTTGCCAATCGCCTCAAGGAGGCTCTGCAACTTCCTGTAGAATACACAGACGAACGCCTGACCTCGGTGCAAGCTGAGCAATTCTTGAATGCTGAAAGGATTCCCCTTTCTCAAAACAAAGGCTTGATCGATCGCAAGGCAGCAGCCATTATCCTGCAACAGTGGTTAGATGAGCGGCGCATCCAAAAAAATAGAGTGAGCAGGCAGTTTTAGTGCCTTTGTCTTCTGAACTGCTAACCCCTTGTGCACCGATTGCGAGATACTTGGGAAGTGTCTTTCAGGATCGGTTAGCCCTCCAACAAATCTGAGTTGAAGCTATGACAAGAAAAAATTTGGGAATGGACGAAACAGCAATGGAAGATGATGCGCCAACCGTGAGTTTGACAGACGAACAGGGGCGATCGCTGCTGTGTTATGTGGAACGTTCCTTGCCCATTGAAGGCTCAGAATATGTCCTACTCCTTCCGGTAGATAGCCCCATTGAAGTGTTTGCCTGGGAAGAAGATGATGAATCTGAAGAGGATGATGAAGTCCTGGTAGACATCGAAGATAGCGAACTAGATGAAATTTTTGCGACGGCAAAAGCGGTCTTGGCCGAAGAGAATTTGACTCTGCAACGCACAGCCCTGACCCTGACGGCAAGCGGAGACCTGCCTGAAGTTGCCGAAGAAGAAATCATCACCCTCGATATTGAAGATGATCAAGGGCAGCTCAACTTTGAGCAGTTTCAGCAATTGGCTTCCTTCTTTCACGAAGATCAAGAGTATGTGATTTGCACCCCTCTTGATCCCCTGCTGTTTTTTGCGCGGATGAATAGTAACGGCCAGCCCGAATTGCTCTCGGCTGAGGAGTTTCAGCATCTTTTGACTCTGGATGAGTTTAAGGCGATTCAATCTGAACTTGAGCAGCATGCTCATGACCTTGAGGAAGATGATTAGTCTAGAATCTTAGGTTTTGAGACTTGATGTTCTAGAATTCAACCCATGAGCTGAGCCATCAGCCATGCTGATCGTTGACATCCATCCTGAAGTCTCGCTTTCGTAAGTAACTATGAAAACAGCAAAAGCGCAAAAAGCCGAAAAAAAGGTAGATACAGGCTCCCGCATCTCCAAGTGGTTCTTTTACCTGATGCTGTTTCCGGCCATGCTGGGTCTTTGTGCCTGGCAAGGTTGGGCTTGGTGGAGTTGGGCCAGCGCTCCAGTGATTGATCAACCGACTGGAGCCGCTGCGCCCACTGATCCTGCTGCTCCAGCCCAAGTCAGCACGGCTCAAGCGGTACAAATCAAGGTTGCAGATGGGACTTCTGCCCAGCAAATTGGCGAAGATCTTAAAGCAGCTGGGTTGATCCGATCGCTAGATGCTTGGAACTTATGGACAAAGTGGCAGTCTTTGCAAAACTCTGGGGGCAGCTTTCAGGCTGGAACCTACGAGATTTCTCCGTCTGAATCGTTGCCCAACATTGCTGGCAAGCTTTGGGAAGGCAAGGTGGTTGAGCGGAGCTTTACAATTCCAGAGGGCTGGTCGGTTCAGCAAATGGCAAAGTACTTTGCAGAGCAGGGCTTTTTCTCTGCTGAGGAATTTGAGGCGGCGACTCGCGAGATTCCTCGCGATCGCTTTCCCTGGCTGCCCGAAAATTTGTCGAGTCTAGAAGGCTTCCTCTATCCGGATACCTATCAGTTTTCAGGCCAGCTCACACCTCAAGGTACGGTAGATCAAATGCTGGCTCAGTTTGAGCAGGTGGCGCTGCCTGTCTATCAGCAGGCGCAAGGGCAAACCCCTTATTCCCTCATGGCATGGGTGACGCTCGCTAGCATTGTGGAAAAAGAGGCGGTTGTGAGCCAGGAGCGGCCTCAAATTGCTAGCGTTTTTGCGAAGCGTCTTAGAGAAGATATTCCGCTGGCTTCTGATCCGACTGTGGAGTATGGGCTAGGCATTCGGCAAACCAAAGAGCAACCTCTGACGCTGGCGCAGGTGAATACGCCTTCGCCTTACAATACTTATCTGAACGCTGGTCTGCCTCCTGCTCCGATCGCTAGCCCCGGACGCGCCAGTCTAGAAGCTTCTGTCAATCCGGGCGATACTGAGTACCTCTATTTTGTGGCGCGCTACGACGGCACGCATGTTTTCAGCAAAACGCTGGCAGAGCATGAAGCGGCGCAGGACATCATTCGAGATGGCGTTGAGGCAGAGCAGCAAAACCAAGCCTCTCCTACTCCTTCGCCTGTGCAGCAGCCATAGGTTTTCTGGCTCTAGTTTTCTGGTTCTCAATTTTCTGGCTCTCGTGTTTTGACAAATCCTTCCTGAAGAGGCTGCGACTCTTTAGGAAGGATTAAATGGAAAGCTTTATTGAGGGGCGATCGCATCCCAGGGTGCTCTAGAATTGTGGCCGATGGCTTTGAAAAGATGCTGGGCCGACTTTTGCGAAAAATAAACAAGTCTGAAGCCTTAGAGTCGCATCGTCGAAATTAGTCTATCCTGGTTGATCTCGTCGATTTCAGGGGACAATAGATACAGGACGGGCAGATGCCTGTGTGTCATGATCACGACCTATCCAAACACTTTTCGCCATGTCTTGGGGCAAACTCCTGCAACCTGATTTATTCTTGGGCAGATCTGTGCTCGATCTCAGCCCTGAGATTTTACAACAGCACAACCTGAAAGGGTTGGTGCTGGATGTAGATGAAACCCTAGTGCCCATGAGCATGGCTGATACCTCAGACGAATTGCGTCTGTGGGTTGAACGCATTAGCCCGACGATCGATCTGTGGCTCGTCAGTAACAACTTAAGCCAAGCGCGCATTAGCCGCATTGCAGAGTCTTTGGGGCTGCCCTATATTTTGGGTGCCCGCAAGCCTTCTCGACGGAAGTTGCGGCAGGCGGTAACTGCGATGAATTTACCTGTTGAGCAGGTGGCGATGGTGGGCGATCGCCTCTTTACTGATGTACTAGCTGGCAACCGTCTGGGGATGTTCACGATTTTGGTAGAGCCAATGGTCAACCCTGCCAAAATCAAGCAGCGCTATTTGTTGCGAGATTTTGAGGTTTGGCTCTCTCACTTTTTAGGCGTGTCGCTGATGCCCAGACAGTAGCCGAACCCTGCGGCAAACCTCAGGGTTCCAGAAAGGGCTACAAACTAGGGCTTTGCCCAGGGCATAGGCTCGATCGCCTCGAAGGTTGTCGTCATCTTGTGGGGCGCATTCGTTTCTAGAGCATTTTGGATGGCCAGCACAATCTCGTTGTTGTGGAGAGAGAATTGGGTTGAAAGACGGCAAGGACGCTGTTCTCGAATCGCAGAGGCCATTTCAGCAACGCCTCGCGCAAAATCCATTTGCTGAGAGCCTTTGTTAAAGCGCCCCGTCGGTTTTTTGACAAGCGGATAGCGTCGCTTGATGGGATTGATGAAGACTTTGCGCCGAATCTTAACCATCCGCTGAATGTGGACGGGCGCTCCGTAATACCAACAGTCATCGATTGAGAGAATGCCATCATCCCCAATAATTTTTAGCTCATGATCATGGGGGGCAACAATGCCGCAGGTCAGCCGAGCCACTACGCCAGACACAAACTTGATGCAAGCCACCGAAAAATCGGGAGCGTTGACCTCTAAGGGCACCTCTGTTTGCTTGTCGGGTACAAGGCAAGAGGAAAAAGCGGTGACAGACTCTGCGGGGCCAAAAAACGCTGTCAGCCAGGTTGTGTAATAGCCTGCATGTTCTAGCGTGCAGCCCACCTCAAATTCATCTTTGTAAGGCCAAGGCGTCCCAGATTCGCTTACCCATTTTTGGTAAGGCATCTTGTGAACTAGGCCGTCGTCCATTTCGGCATAGACCAACCGAACTTGGCCGACCTGCTGCTCTCGTAACGCTTTCCAAACGGTTTGAGCCGTTTCGCTCAGGACGTTGCAAGGTGCCGAAGAGAAATACAGACCTTGTCGCTCAGCAATCGCAACCAGATCTTCGGCCTGCGCCATCTCCATTGCGAACGGCTTTTCAGAGTAAACATGCTTGCCTGCCTCTAAACAGGCTTTAGAAACCTCGTAGTGGCTTCTGGGATTGGTCAAATTCAGGACAATCTCAACCCTTGAGTCTGCCAGCAGCTCATCCAGTGTCGGGTAAATTTTGGGAATGGAGTAGAAAGCTGCGAGTTTGGTGGCGCGCTCGCTCACCCGATCCATGACGCCGACTAGCTCTAGCTCAGGATGATTGGGCAGAGTTTTGAGATAGTAATCTGCGACGAAACCGCACCCAACAATCGCAATCCGCATCAAAATTCTCCCGGTTTAGGCATTTCTGGCATTGATCAGCTTGTACGGGTAGAGCTTACCCAGCCAATGTGACTTCCCATCAAACTAACCGACTCTCCAGAGAAAATCCACTCAGATCGCAGCCAGAATCAGATAAATAACAATATTGAGTTTGATTTCAAAGATTTTGCAAAGCTTCTAGCTCATGTTGCCTTCTGGATGATTTCGCTTAGAAGCTAGCTGTTTTAGTAGGTGAATGGAATGAATTGTAAGATAGGCCAGCGATCGCGTAACCCATAGTGAGACAGGAATTCTACACAAATTTGCTCCGCGATGAACCCCTTCGGGCAGAGGGCAACTTGTACCAAGGCAAATGAGGGTATTCATGGTGCTCCCAGTGATACCCAAAGTGATAGCAGGTCAAAAACGACCAAAAGATGGGGTAATGGCTGCTGATA
Source organism: Oscillatoriophycideae cyanobacterium NC_groundwater_1537_Pr4_S-0.65um_50_18 (assembly GCA_016208305.1). Taxonomy (GTDB): domain Bacteria; phylum Cyanobacteriota; class Cyanobacteriia; order Elainellales; family Elainellaceae; genus Drouetiella. The sequence continues at coordinate 94,965 of JACQYI010000061.1, forward strand.
GCTCGGTGTGGGTTGTTTCGCTCTAACTTCTTTTGTGCGATCGCCTGTTCTCGATGGGGCAAATAGGTGCCAAAGGCAAAAAGCTGCATAGAGCTAAGAACAATCGGCAATACCCAAAAAAGCATGAGATTGAGGCTAGGGACTTGAAAACCTAGGCGCAAGCCATGAAAGATAATGGTCATGCCGATCAGCAAGACCCACTTTTGTCGGGCATCTAGATACCCGTTCATAAATTTGAAATACCAGGCGAAGATGCCGCTATGAATGCCGTCATGATAGTCTGGATCGCCAATTTGCCCCGGCTGGCTATGGTGCTCCCAATGCTTAACAAAGTATTTTTTATAAGGTAGTAAGGCATAAAGGCTGATGGCGATCGTTCCTACCCACTGGTTGATCTGCCGATGCTGAGGCAACACGGTGCCATGCATGGCATCATGCGCGATGATGAATAATCCTGTGTGAAGGAAAGTGCGACCTAGAACCGCGATGCCTATCCAGACAGCGGGCACATGGCCGAGATTAAGTGAGAGCGAAACAATCAGACTGTAAACCCACAGACCCAACAGGGTTGAAGCAACCAAAATTCCGGTGTATGGTTCGACGGCAGTATTGAGGGAAGCTGCAAGATTTTTGGAGATAGTTTGCTGCGGCTGGCGATAGGACTTGTACAAACTGACTCCCTAGAGAAGATCATCCAAAACTGAACGATTACCACTATAAATTTAAGAAGATTTATTAAGATCTACTCTCCAGAGGATTTTAACCTGTACCAGGTCAGAAAAAGCCTTAAATCCTTCCTTGGGTACACCCACAGCTGGGAACCTCCACGATTTGTCAGCTCGTGAGCAAATTAGCTAGAAGGATTTTTGCCTGAAAGATTTTTGCCTGAAAGATTCTTTGAAATTTGCCATCCTGACAAGATGTTTGAAAAGTCCAACTGTGGGTAGCGAAAAGTTTCAGATCCCCCTAAATCCCCGCGCTATCGCGCCGCTGCGCTAGAAAAAAGGGGGACTTTGAATTCATTTCCCCCCTTTTTAAGGGGGCAGGGGGGATCAACAGGTGCTTAAAATCACAGCCGACCACTTTATCAAACATCCTCTGAGCAGTTGAAGTTGTCTATTTAGCTCAACACCCCCAATAATCAGACCAGTGTTGAGGCGATCGCGGCATGGCAAAAATGACAGATTGGTGGCAGACGACCTTTCCGGCGGGTCGGCAAACGCTCCATATTTTGGATGCAGGTAATCGTAAAGTGGCGATCGCCTATGGCGAGATCGGCTCAGGGCAAACCCTGATTTTGCTACATGGCATTGGCAGCTGGAGCTATAACTGGCAATCTTGCATTGAGCCACTGTCGCGATCGTTTCGGGTGATTTGTGTGGATGCCAAAGGCTACGGCTTTTCTGAGACACCGCCGCCGCCTGAGCGAGTGGGGCATCAGCAGGTGGAGTTAGTGCGCATTATTCAGGCGCTGAGCCACCTACCTGTGATCGTTGCTGCTGAATCTTTGGGGGCGCTGACGGCTCTGGCGGTTGCTCAAGACCAGCCCGATTTAATTGAGCGCTTGATTGTGATTAATGTACCGATTTTTCCGCAAAAGCTTCCTAGTCCGGCGATGCGAGCGATCGCCCAATTGCCGCTGCCGCTGATTCGCTGGGTCGATCGCAGTCGGCTCCTCCGCTTATTTGCGCCGCTCGTGCGCTATGGGGCGCGTCAAGTCCGGCGAGAGGTGGTGGCCGATCCCGCTGCTATTACCTCAGAAGAGATCTACTGGCTGACTTACCCTTACTTAAACGTGCCAGGAACCTTGACCCAATTTGCGACCGACTTACAGTTGGCAGCAAGGGAGATCGATCGCCTCCAGTCGCAGTCGTTGACGAATGACGCGCAGCCTAACCTCATTGCCAACATTCAGCAGCATCTCGATCGCGTGACCTGCCCTACCTTGATTCTTTGGTCAGAATGCGATCGCTGGTTTCCAGTAGAGGACGGGATTAGATTGCAAGCAAAGTTACCCCAGGCGCAGCTTCAGATTATTGCTGGATGTGGGCATGTGGCGTCTAGAGGCAACCCCGAAGCGGTGAGTGCCGCTATCTTAGCTTTTTGTGGTTTTGCCTAGTTCAGGCTTTGGCTTAAGCAGAGATCTGATAGCTCGATTCAGGCCAGTCTGCGTTATCGGCAGGAATTAAATCAGGATTACGGAGGCTAATCCACAGGCTGTAGCTATTTTCTGCTGCCGTTACGGCGACTTGTGTTTGTCTAATTAGTTTGCAAGCTTGAAGGTAAAGGGAAGCGCGCTCGCTTGGCCCTACGGTTTGCGCTCGGTAAAACAACTCACCCTCGTAGGTCATGCCATCTTGAACACGGCTATTGAACCAAAACTTAAAGGGACGACAGTCGACTTCTGAAATGACTGGAGGCAACACGGCAAACCTACATTTTGGCTAAAGTGTGGAGTCTCGTTAGGAATAGGGTGAAATAATCCTTGTCTGTACGGGCACACAAAATAGACTATTTCGCAGTATTACGCTTGACAATAGCTAGTATAGCTACCGCTACTTTCGATCCCCAGATTGAACAGCAGTCTTTATTATTTTCAACGAAAATTAATATAAAAATTAATATATAGTCATTTAGCCGATCAGTATCTATCCCCATGCCAGAAGGCCCTGAGATTAAGCGCGCCGCAGACAAGATAGCCAAAGCAATCGTCCGTCAGCCTGTTACTGGCTTGTTTTTCGCCTTCGAGCAGCTCAAACCCTACGAGCAGATTTTTCAGGGACGAGAAGTGCTGGCGGTGCAGCCCAGAGGCAAAGCCCTCCTCACCCGATTTGACAACCAGCTCAGCATTTATAGCCATAATCAGCTCTATGGTTTGTGGCTAATTCGTAAGCTGCATGACTATCCACAGACCAATCGGCAGCTGCGGCTGGCTATTCACACCGAGAAAAAATCAGCCCTTCTGTACAGTGCGTCCGATATTGAGGTGCTGGATGATGTGGCGATCGCCTTCCACCCTTTTTTGAGTAAGTTGGGCTTGGATCTGCTAGATGAGGCCACTTCGCTAGAGCAGGTCATGGCGCGATTTCAAGATCGGGCTTTTCAGCGGCGGCGGCTGGTGGGTTTGCTACTCGATCAGCATTTTCTCTGTGGATTGGGAAACTACTTGCGCAGCGAAGTGCTGTTTGTGGCAAAAGTTCATCCCTCTTATCGTCCGGTAGATTGTAGCCCGACTCAAGTTGAGGCGTTGGCCAAAGCGGCGATCGCGCTTCCACGCCAGTCTTATCTGTCTAATGGCATTACCAACAACCTCCAACTGGCTCAGCAGCTCAAAGCTGAGGGCAAACGCCGCAGAGACTATCGACATTATGTGTTTGGACGGCAAGGGCAGCCCTGCTATCTCTGTGGAGCTACAATTTTGCGAGAAGAACTCGGCGGCAGACGGTGCTACTATTGCCCGATCTGTCAGATGGAGGGGCGATCGTAATAGTTTTTTTGTAACATAGACGGAGGGGCGGTTATGAGCTTAATGTTTCTCTCAGAGAACTACCCAGACTATTGATTAAGAGTTTTAATAGGTTGCCACATATACAGGCTGCCTCTACCTCGTACTGCTAGAGTATTGATGAAATCTTAGTTAAAATCACAACCCAATTTAAGCTCATACTTCATCTGGAGAAACACACAATGCTTGAAAGCGGTAAACGTGAAGACTTATCAACTGCTTCCACTAACCTGCAATCTGACCTACCAGTGCAGGAGCAGGATTGTATTTGGCAGCTTGAGTTACAAATCTTGACTGATGAGCAGGCAGTCCAAATCAAAGGTGGAGCTAAGACGAAAGGGAGGGGTGAGGGTTGGAGTAAACCTGGATTCTGGGGAGTCGCAGTGTGTACATCTCTGCCACCTCAGTACTCGAAAATTCTGCACCTACTTGAGGAAAAGAATTCTTCGCAAGGCTCCTCTCACTAGGTATACCTTTGATTATGGTCAATGCAACTAACTGCACCTCCTTCTAGTAGCTGTGATTGGAACCTACGCCTGTGGAGTCAGCTCAGTTAAAACCACCAACCTCCAACTTCTGACTACTATTTAAATTTTTCTACACGAAGAGGCTAATTTAGCTGGGTTTTTGGTGTGACTATCTAATCATGTTACTCTCAACAACAAAAGATTATTGAGGGTAATATGATTAGAATGAAGCATCTGCATAGCGAGAATTACAGGCTAGGTAGCCACTCAGAGTAGAGTGAGAAATTTACTCGAATCAACAGCTCCATCATTAAGCAACGGGGTATCGGATCCGTTTTGCTCGTCAGCCAATCGCCGACATCGCAACCTTGAAGGTTTCGCCGCAGAGCGGCGGGGAATGTACTCTTATTGAATTAAATGCAGTCTGAAGCAGTTTTTGTGCGGCAAAGCTAGTTCAGCATATTGATGAATGCTTTAGAGACGAGAGTGATGATAGAGACCGTAGCTCAAGTTAAGAGATTTTTCGAAAGATGGCAAGCTGATCCAGAGTTTAAGGAGCAATTGTTTGTAAATCCTCATCAAGCTATGAAGCGCTACAAGTTTGCTTCAAACTTGGATGGGCTTAGCTTTTTGTGGGATTCAAACTTTCATGAGAAGCCCGGTAATTCAGAGAAAGAGGTTCGTTCGCTTATCAAGTATCTCAAAGAATTTATTGAACAGTATGCGCCAATTGAGATCAGGAAAGAGCTATTGCAGCCTCCTGAAGATCCTCGCTTTAAAGCATGGTGGGAGCGACAGACTGCACGCGTAGATTCAATTTCAGAGCCAGGGACTGCTACTATAGCTCGTGCTTATCCTCTATCTTTTGAACTTAGCCAAGGCTGCTCAGTAGGGTGCTGGTTTTGTGGAGTTTCTGCTCCTCATCTTAGTAAAGTCTTTGTTTATACTGATGAGAACAAAAAGCTGTGGAAAGAAGTGCTGAAGTTGATGAAACAAGTACTGGGTCCTATAGCTAGCTCAGGACTGTGTTACCACGCAACTGATCCTTTCGATAATGCAGACTACGAAAAGTTCTGTATTGACTTCTATGAAATTTTGGGTACGTTTCCACAAACCACAACAGCTTTGGCAATAAAAGACCCATCTCGAACGCGTAATTTTTTAAATTTATCTCATTCTAAAGGTCAGAAACATAATCGGTTTTCTATTCTTTCTCTCAAGATGTTGAAACAAGTGCATGAGGAGTTTAGTCCTGAGGAACTTGCCTTCACTAGTTTAGGATTTAGACACAAGGAAGTAGAGGATAATGAATCAAAGGTAAAGTCTGGAAGAGCTCGTACACGATACAGAAATCAGGTAGGGAATAGCTACGATGAAGCTGAAGACTTATCTGAAGGCTCGATTAGTACTACCATGGGTTTTCTAATCAACATGGTTGAATTAAATATTAAGCTCATTAGCCCTTGTGTTGCTAATGATCGATGGACAGAGGGCTACCGAATTCATCTAGAGAGAAGTTTTACGAATGCTAGTCACCTTAAAACTATTCTCAATGAAATTTTAGAAAACCACATGCCCATAACAGTAGAGCATGTAGGCTTAATTAGGTTTCGCTCCGACTTGAAGTACGAAAGCTTTGCGGACGGATTTCAAGTCTCAACAAGATTCAAGATATTTAAGTTTCGTAATAATATATATGCTCAACATTTAGGAGAGCTTGTCCAGCAGGGAAATAAAACTGCTCAAGAAATTTCAATTGCGCTTAGCGCTTGGGACATGCCAGCGGAAGAAGTGTTTAAGTCGCTCAATCTATTGTTTAAGTTGGGCATTCTGGACGATGAGCCTACTTTAAACTAAGTAGAGCATAGCTCATTTTATTGATGTAGTTCTGAGTATTAGTTCAACTTGACAAGTACTCAAAATATTCATCAAGCTGTAGCTCCAATTCTTCTGGTTCTCCCTGGATCTTTAATCTTCCATCTTCCAGAACCACAATCCAGTCAGCATGCTTAACAACTTTGGGTCTATGACTGATTAAAATATGTGGTTCTTTGCTAGCAGTGGGCTAAAAGTCGATCTAGAACGCTTATCTCAGTTAAGTGCTTCTCGAATCACGACTGAACGTTTCAGTCGTAAGAGCGCTGAGGATATTAGCGTGAGAGCGAACCAGATTGCACTGCGTAATGGATCGCAAATTACGGCAGATACTGCGGCTGAGGGACAAGGCGGCAACTTGCAAATTACCGCTTCAACGATTGACTTGGTGAGCGGCCTCGGCCCACTTTCCTTTAGCAGCCTGTCTGCCCGTGGCAACAGCGCCGATGCCACAGGTTAAGCAGGGACTCTTTCTATCTCTACAGATAGGCTGAGCCTGTCGCGAGGCGCGCAGATTAATGCCGATCACCTTGGCTCAGGAACAGTGGGTCGAATCAGCATTCGAGCCTCAGACATTGAACTGGCGGGCGTTTTGCTGGGCGCTAATGGTAAACCGTTTCTGGGCGGCATTGCGGGGGGTGTAGAAGTGCCTTTGGCACCCAGTGCGGTATCAGCTTTTGCCTTTCCCAACTCTAGGGGCGGCGGTGCTATTACGATTCAGACACAGCGATTAATATTACGGGATGGGGCTGTTATTCAGATCACGACGACGGGCAGCGGCGATGCGGGCAATTTGCGAATTCGTGCAGATGAGTCGATCGAGTTGTCGGGTTTTACTCCCACAGGCAGTCAGGCTCCTACGGGCTTGCTGGCTTTTTCGGGCGGCATTCCTGGCACCCTTTACGACGATATCGGCATCCGCACGGCCACCGGGCGCGGAGGCAATCTGACGCTGCTCACTCCAAGCCTGACGGTTCGCGATCGCGCTGTTGTGGCCGTAGGCAGCCTCAATCCTAATCTCAACGCCAGAGGCTCAGGTAACTTAGACATTCAGGCCGGAACTCTGCGGCTGGAAGATCAGGGAAACCTACTGGCGGCCACGGCTTCTGGCAACGGAGGCAATATTGCGCTGCGATCGCTCGATTTGCTGCTGTTGCGCCGTAATAGCAGTATCTCTACGACTGCCGGAACGGCGGGTAAAGGCGGCGATGGCGGCAGGATTGCGATTGATGCCGAATTCATTGCGGCTTTGCCCTCAGAAGATAGCAACATTGAGGCGAATGCTTTTGAGGGTGCAGGAGGACAGATTGATATCAAGACTTCTAGCCTGATTGGGATTGAAAGACGCGATCGCCCGACGGCCTTAAGCGATATCACCGCTTTCTCTCGCTTCGGACTCAGCGGCAATATCACCATTAGCACCCTGACCGATGACCCCGGTCGGGGATTGGTTGCTCTCCCTACGGGCATTGTTGATGCTTCGCAACAGGTGGCGCAAGCTTGCTCGTCGGGGGGTTCTTTGAGTCGCGGTACCCAGGCGGTCGGTGAGTTTGTTGTCACGGGTCGGGGAGGACTGCCCCCTGGCCCAGAGGATTTGCAGAGCGGGACTGAACTCGATAATTGGGCTGCGATCGAGCCTTCAGGGCGTTCTGAAGCGGCTCCTGGGGCTTCACAACCTCCCGCTTCTCTGGGATTAGCCGTCCCACCTTCTCAGGTTTCTATTGTGGAAGCTCAGGGTTGGCTGAGGGAAGAAACGGGTGAGGTAAAACTGGTGGCACAAGCGCCGATTGTGACTCCGTATGCGGCTGTCTTTCATGCTGCACAGTGCAGTTCAAATGCTATGCCTGTGAGCGATGGCTCGACGCAATCAGGTTAGAACATATTCGCTGGATTGAAGCACATAGTGTCATGCCGGAGAGATGCGGTGAAGATAACCCTAAAAAGCTGATTTTCAAAAACGCCCTGCGCTTCTGAAAACCAGCTTTTGGAGGATGAATGAAGCTGATGAATAAAGACTTTGCGATCGACTGAAAATAGCTGAAAACCCGTTAAGACCTGGTTTTACGATAATTCAATCTCCAAATGCGCTCTAGGGTTTCAATTCTTTGGCGCATGAGGGTCGCTCGGCGCTTTTTGTGAAAGATTATGCCTAAGCCTACGCATATGGGCAGGCTGACTATCAACGCACTCAAATAGATGTCAGGAGGCAAACTGCTATTGGGTGGGGCGATCGGCTGGGTTGTAGCAGACTCAGCGGTAGCAGGCTGAGTAACGGCAGGTTGGGTAGTGGCAGACTGAGTAACGGCAGACTGAGGACTAAAAGCCCGTGAAGCTGTAAATTGCGCTGACGGATTAGTTTGCATCACTTATTTCCCCAGCGCTAATGGGTTTGCTAGGGGGCTGATGTGACAGCGCCCGTTCAATTGACAATGCCCGTCAGTTGCGAGCCAGTCAGTTGCGATCGCCTTGTCCATCAGTTGATCGAGAGAGTCTATCAAGTAACCGATCTTGACTAATTTAGATACCATTTGACACCAACTTAGAGTATAGAATTAGCAACCTAATGGATGAATGAAGACTGCATGAGTGTAGATATTGTTTTTGTAAACAATTGACATGAATTTAGGCGCTACAAATTACATTACCTATCTCTTACACCTTCATCAGGAAGGAAGCGTCTTACCGTTATGAAGATGTGATTTTTATTGCATGAAATAGTGAGGGCGATCGCTGTAATTTGTGATGGCTATCACCGTCGATCCCTCTAACTCTGTCATTCGGTAGGATGTTGATAAGCTGTTCCGATGTCTTTATTTATGCTGACTTCTACCCGTTTCTCTTCTGAGCCACGTTCCTCTGATCTTTTGGCAGCGACCCTGCGCCACCGCAGAGAGAGGTTAGCAGCGCAAATAGATGTTCCTGTGTTGCTATGGTCGGGTCGCAGCAGTGCTCGTAATTTCCCGGCAAATGTCTATGCCTATCGCGCCAATAGCCATTTTCTCTACTTCGCAGGTTTGCCACTTTACAATGCTGCCATTCGATTGGCGTCAGGGCGACTGGAGCTATTCATGGACGATGCGACCCCAGCCTATATTCTTTGGCATGGCGACTCGCCCCAGCGGGATCAGATTGCTCAAACAATCGGTGCTGATGCCGCCTATCCGCTGTCGCATCTGGAGTCTCTTGACGCAGAGTTTGCCACGATTCCTGTGCAGGATGCAGCCACCCGCCAATGGCAGTCGCAAGTGCGTCAGCGATCGCTTCCCTCGACCTTGCAAGACTGGGATCTCGCGTTAGCCAAGGCGATCGTTGAGCTGCGGCTCAGCCATGACGAAGCAGCCATTGCTGAAATTCGTAAGGCTGTAGCGACTACGGTAGAAGCCCATCGGGCGGGCATGGCGGCTACGCCGAAAGCCCAATGGGAGGCGCAAATTCGGGCGGCAATGGAGCAGGTGATCATGGCCGATCAAATGACTTGCGCCTATAGCAGCATTGTTACGGTGCAGGGAGAGGTGCTGCATAGCGATCGCTACAGCAATGCGATCGAGCCACAGGATTTGCTGCTGGCGGATGTGGGAGCCGAAGCGGAATCGGGCTGGGCGGCTGATGTGACGCGCACTTGGGCGGTATCCGGTAAGTTTTCACCAACGCAGCGCGATATATATGATTTGGTGCTGTCTGCCCATGACCAATGCATCGAAAAAGCCCGTCCCGGCGTAGAGTATCGCGATCTGCATTTGCTGGCAGCACAGGTGATTGCCGCAGGGCTAACAGACCTGGGAATTCTGCGAGGCCATGCAGAAGACTTGGTGGAGCAAGATGCCCATGCTTTGTTTTTTCCCCACGGGATAGGACATTTGCTCGGTCTGGATGTGCATGACATGGAAGACCTGGGAGATTTGGCAGGCTATGCGGCAGGCAGAAGCCGGAGCGATCGCTTTGGTCTAGGCTATCTGCGGCTCGATAGACCGTTGCAGGCCGGAATGGCGGTGACGATCGAGCCAGGGTTTTATCAGGTTCCGGCTTTGCTCAACGATCCCCAGCGACGCGCAAGATATCAGGATCTTGTTAACTGGGAGCGGCTGGCGCAGTTCTCGGATGTGCGCGGCATTCGGATTGAGGATGATCTGCTGATTACGGCAACGGGTAATGAGGTGCTGACGGCAGCTCTGCCCACACAAGCAGAGGCGATCGAGCAGATGGTGGCGTGAATTTGAGCCGCACCCGCCCGTTAAGGTGCTCAGAGTACTGAAGACCCTCTATGCTTGAAGATGAAGTCTTGCTGTTGGGCGATACCTGAGAAAAGTCATGCAAATTTATTTAGACTATAGTGCCACGACCCCAACCCGACCTGAGGCGATCGCCCAGATGCAGCAGGCTCTCACTCAATTTTGGGGTAATCCTTCTAGCCTGCACCAGTGGGGAGGGCAAGCGGCCACCTTGCTAGAGCAAGCCCGAATGCAGGTTGCTGATTTGATAAATGCTCAAGCGGAAGCGATCGTCTTTACCTCAGGGGGGACGGAGGCTGACAATTTGGCAATTATGGGCGTGGCGCGGCAGTATGCTACCCCACAGCATATGATTATCTCCAGTATTGAGCATTCAGCGATCGCTGAGCCAGTGCGTCTGTTGGAGCGCTGGGGCTGGCAGGTGACTTGTCTTCCGGTCAATACTCAAGGCAGAATTAATCCGCTTGATCTCAAGGCGGCGCTGCAATCGAATACGGTGCTGGTGTCTATTATTTATGGGCAAAGCGAGGTGGGAACGCTACAGCCGATTGATAGCTTGGGGCAGATAACGCGCGATCATGGTGCCCTGTTTCACACCGATGCTGTGCAGGTGGCCGGCCGTTTGCCGATTGATGTGGAGCATCTGCCTGTCGATCTGCTGTCGCTCTCTAGCCATAAGCTTTATGGGCCACAAGGTACGGGAGCGCTGTACGTTCGGCCAGGGGTAGAGCTAGAGCCGCTGTTGAGGGGAGGGGGGCAGGAGTTTAAGCTGCGTTCTGGAACTCAGGCTGTTCCAATTATTGCGGGTTTTGGCATCGCTGCTGAGCTGGCGGCTCAGGAGATGGCCACCGAAACGCCACGCCTAATTCAGCTTCGCGATCGCCTCTTTGACCAGTTGGCGGATGTGTCAGCGCTAGAGCCGACGGGCGATCGGCTGCATCGGCTGCCGCATCACGTCAGTTTTTACTTGCGCGATGCAGATGGAGAATGTGTCAGCGGCAAAACGCTGGTGCGGCAAATGAATCTGGCTGGCATTGGTATCAGCGCTGGCTCGGCTTGCCATAGTGGCAAACTGGTTCCCAGTCCGATTCTGAAGGCGATGGGCTATAGCGATCGGGCGGCAAAATCGGGAATTCGGCTGAGCTTAGGCCGACAAACGACCGAAGCAGATGTTGACTGGACGGCAATGGTGCTGAAGCAGGTGTTAGAGCGGCTGGCAAAGGAGCGATCGCTGACTTGCTGCTCGTAGCCGCTGCTCAAGCCTTCATTAGACCTTTTGCAGATCAGAGTTTTAGATTAGGGATGAGGGGACTGTGCCCTCTCATCCCTAATTTGCAAGAGATTTATTTAGGGCTGCTATGTGTCTATTTGATAACTTTTGAGTCTGGCACTCCCCCAAAAATCGCCATATCATATCCATGTTCCCTAATTTGCATGGAGAGAAAAGTCTATGGGTTATCGCATGGATCGCCGCGCCTATGCTGACACCTTTGGCATTACCGTGGGCGATCGCCTCCGCCTTGCTGACACCAATCTAATCATTGAAGTTGAGCAGGATCATACCACCTACGGCGATGAGGTGAAATTTGGGGGAGGGAAGGTGATCCGCGATGGCATGGGACAATCGCCCATTACCAACGCTGAGGGCGCAGTCGATGCTGTGATTACCAATGCGCTAATCTTGGACTGGTGGGGAATTGTCAAGGCGGATGTGGGAATTAAAGACGGCAAGATTTTTGCCATTGGCAAGGCGGGCAATCCCTACATTCAAGACAACGTTAATATCGTGATTGGGCCGGGGACTGAGGCGATCGCAGGCGAAGGTCTGATCCTGACGGCAGGCGGGATTGATACCCATATTCACTTTATCTGCCCACAGCAAATCGAAGTGGCGATCGCTTCGGGGGTGACGACCATGATTGGGGGTGGCACAGGGCCTGCGGCCGGAACGAGCGCAACGACCTGTACGCCGGGGCCTTGGTATCTGGCACAGATGCTTAAGGCTGCCGATTGCTTCCCGATGAATCTCGGCTTTTTGGGCAAGGGCAATGCGGCGCTACCGGGCGGTCTGGTCGAACAAATAGAGGCTGGCGCGATGGGTTTGAAGCTGCATGAAGACTGGGGAACGACTCCGGCAGCTATTGACACTTGCCTTACGGTTGCGGATGAGTATGATGTGCAGGTGGCCATCCACTCGGATACCCTCAACGAGGCTGGATTTGTTGAAAATACGATCGCAGCTTTTAAAAATCGCGTCATTCACACCTATCACACTGAGGGAGCAGGCGGCGGACATGCGCCGGACATCATCAAAGTCTGTGGTGAAGCCAATGTTCTGCCTTCCTCTACCAATCCGACGCGTCCCTACACGGTCAACACCCTAGAGGAACACCTGGATATGCTGATGGTCTGTCATCATCTCGACAGCGCCATTCCAGAAGATGTGGCTTTTGCTGAGTCGCGCATCAGACGAGAAACGATCGCCGCAGAAGATATCCTGCATGATCTAGGGGCTTTTAGCATGATTTCTTCTGACTCTCAGGCGATGGGGCGTGTGGGTGAGGTGATCATTCGCACCTGGCAAACTGGGCACAAAATGAAGGAGCAGCGGGGCGCTTTGCCACAGGATAGCGATCGCAATGACAATACTCGCGCTAAACGCTACATTGCCAAGTACACGATTAATCCGGCTATTACCCACGGCATTGCCAATCATGTTGGCTCGATCGAGGTGGGTAAGTTAGCCGATCTCTGTCTCTGGCGACCTGCCACGTTTGGCGTGAAACCTGAGATGGTTTTGAAGGGCGGAATGATTGCCTGGGCACAAATGGGCGATGTCAATGCCAGTATTCCGACGCCGCAGCCTGTCCATATGCGACCTATGTTTGCTAGCTATGGCGGCGCGATGCAGGCAACTTCTCTAACGTTTGTCTCTCAGGCTGCGATCGATCAGGGCATCACCGATCGCTTGAAGTTGAGTAAGCCAGTGGTGGCTTCTGTTAATAATCGCCAGATCAGCAAGCGGGATATGAAGCTAAACGATGCTATGCCGCATATTGAGGTTGATTCGGAAACCTACGAAGTTCGTGCCGATGGCCTGTTGCTGACCTGTGAACCTGCGACGCTGTTGCCGATGGCGCAGCGCTATTTCTTATTTTGAGCAGGTTGCATCCTGTTTGAATAAAGAATTCGTGCAAGATATTCCATAAAGCGGATGTTTTTGAGAGCCATGCTGTTCCCAAAAGCATCCGCTTCAGGGGGATTTTAAAGCGATCGCGTCATTCTAGGCGAAGGTCAACCTTATGAGCGATGCAATTCACTTGAGTTTTTTTTAGGTTAAGGGAAAGAACGTAATTTGAATTGCACTTGCAATTCAGTTCTGCAACCTATAAGGATGGTTTTATGACTCAGAATTCATCGCAACAGCAAGACCAAAGAGTGACAAAGCAGCCTATGACTCCAGAGGAAGTTGATCCGCAACAAAAGGCTGCCCAGAAGCAGGAACTGGAAAACTCAAAGGCTCCACTGACGGTTAACCCTGGCGATCGCATTGATGAATCTAAATCGTTAGAGGAGAAGGCGAAACAGGTTGCTGTGGATGCGCCTGATATCACAGGTGATCATATTGTTGTACCAACCTATTTCGTCGTGAACAACCCGGATGGTACCCAAGAAGCGCTGCATCATGTCAAAGATGCTGACGCAATTTCGGACATTGCGCGTCAGATTCATCTGGATGAAGCTAACAAGCATGAAGCCGATAAGCACGAATCTAATAAGTAAAGCTACGCAGTAAAGCTAATCAGCGAGGCAGCTTGCCAAGCAGGACTCTAGTGGGTGACTAACTCACGAACGGTTTCGCTACTGGGACGAGCCACCAGCCCAGGGTAGGGTTCTGGGGCAAACAATTGGTCTGGATAGCTCAGCAAAGCGCGATCGCAGACCTCAAGCAGTTCTGATTCAGTGCGAGCTAGCCGCATGCTACGCAAGAAAAGACCTTCGGCATCTACGCTTTGGGCGATGTAGTTGAGGTACATTTTCAGGTAGCTGACGCGTGCCCGTTCGGGTACCGTCAATGCGGTTGTGGTTTGTCGTAACCGTTCAATGTAGCCCCGAACTTCCCCTAGAGTTACGGGATCTACAGATTGACCGCTGAGCTGTTGGCGAATTTGCTTAAAGATCCAGGGATTGCGAATGGCGGCACGTCCGACCATTACACCTGCGGCTTGGGTCTGATCAAGGGTAGCAACGGCAGCAGCGGCAGAGGTAATGTTGCCGTTGGCCAACACCGGACATTTTACCCGTTGCACAGCGTGGGCAATCCGGTCGTAATGCACAGCACCGTGATACATTTCTTTCACGGTTCGGCCATGCAGACTCAGTAAGTCAATGTCGTGCCGATTGATGAGATCCAGAATGCGATCGAAGTTCTCGGTATCTTCAAATCCAATCCGCATTTTGACGCTCAAGCGTCCGTTTACGGCCTGTCGCAATTCGCCTAAAATGCGGTTAATTTTTTCGGGATCTCGTAGCAGCCCCCCGCCGACGTTCTTCCGGTAAATTCTGGGAGCCGGACAGCCCATATTCAGGTCAATGCCTGCGATAGGATATTGGCTTAATTTGTTGGCAATGCGAACGAGATCGGGGATGCTTTCGCCTATCATCTGGGCAAAAATGGGGCGATCGGTAGTGTTTTCGGTGATCGATCGCAGAATTTTTTTGTCTAGGCTAGACGTGTCATGCACCCGAAAATATTCTGTAAAGAAGTAATCGGGACAGCCATAGCCAGCCACGACTTGCATGAAGAACAGATCTGTTACATCTTGCATGGGCGCTAGAGCCGTGAGAGCAAGCCCTGGACAGAGCGGAGGAGGAAGGCGATCGAGGGGAGACATGGAAGAGCGATCGTGATGTACTTAGCGGGTTGAATTCATGAGTTATGGATCATGCGTTATGGATTTGGTGACTTTAACAGAGTTGCCCAACGCTACTGCTGTTCGCGTCCTTTTAGCAAACTGATGACGGTGAGCGCCAAAGTGCTGGGTTTGACGGGCTTAGTGAGCTGAAGCTGAAAGCCTGCGTTGAGAGCGCGGGTGCGATCTTCGTTTCTGGCATAGGCCGTTAGCGCCACGGCGGGCACTTCTCCGCCAGGGTAGGGCGATCGCCGCCGCACTTCCTGCATAAAGTCATAGCCGTCCGTCTGCGGCATCCGGATATCACTCACAATAATATCAGGGTTGAAGCGCTCGAATGCCTCTAGGGCTGCTTGAGCGGAATTTACAGCAACAACCTGGGCACCATAGGCTTGAAGCGTCATGCGCTGCATTTCGCAGCCATCGCGATCGTCATCAACCATCAAGACTTTAATGCCTCTGAGCAAAGTCCAGGGATCGATCGCAGGTTGTTCTATGGCGATCGTTTTCTGAATGCGGCTCACCTGTCGCGATTGTATGGCACTCTTCAGCGACATGATAAAAGGCTCCCATTCAATAGGCTTTTGCAGCAGATCATAAGCGCCGCCCCGCAGCGCCTGTACAGCAACTTGATAATCGTCATGGCTGCTGACCAGCAAAATTGGAATTTCGGGCTGCCAGACGCGCATCATGTCTAGGAGTTCTAGGCCATCCATCATAGGCATGCGGATATCGCTGATGATCACATCAAAATCGGCAGCTTCAACCTGGCGGAATGCCTCTGTTGCCGATCGGCAAGTTGCGATTTCTACAGACTCTTCTGCGGACTCTAGGTGGCGCTGTATGCCTTCAGATAGAGCAAAAAGAAAAGTTGTATCATCGTCAACCAGCAAAATACGAATAGGTGTCGCAACCATTACTATCCTCAGCCAGAATGTCCTTCAAGAATGTTCTAACGCTGTGAGAAAACGTTATGGATAGTTTGCGCCCTATATTCTTTTTAGCCATAATTTGCCAAAGATGCATCTCTCTGGGGTGCGATCTGAAAATTTTGCCTGCCAAATTCAAATTTCTACTAAAAGGCGTAAACGTTCAGACATATAACTTGAGAAAATGATAAGGTGAACATTGGCTTTTGCAGGTGAGAAATGAGACATTCTTGTTCTAGAAAATCTTTATATCTCGGAGAAAACTTTGGCTTCTTTCTGTTCACAGCTTTGACTTTGCTGTTGATCAAAGCCGGAGATTTTTATGGGGCAAATGCCACGAATAGCGCTACAGCCTACAGCGCTGAATCTAATTTTCAACGAATTGCCGATCACGAGATGTTGCGGCAGTAGTACTGATTCTGTTAAGGCTTTATCAAAAGGCTCTATCAAGCTTAAGAGTCAAGGCTTGGTCAAGCGGACGATCGCTGCAACTAAATCGCCAGGGTCAAAAGGCTTAGAGAGATGCGTTTGAAACCCTGCCGCCAGCGTTCGAGCCTGATCGGCTTCTCCAGTATAGGCAGTTAGGGCAATGGCCGGAAGATTTTTTCCCTGCTCTGATCTCCGTACTTGGTAGATAAGGCTATATCCATCTTCTTCAATCATGCCGATGTCGCTCACCAGAATGTGAGGCGATAGCTCAGCGATCGCGCTCAGGGCAGCTTGGGCTGAACCTACACCCGTAACGATCGCGCCTGCCTGCTCTAGCAAGAGCTGAAGAAACTCTCTGGCATCAGGCTGGTCTTCTACGACAAGAACTTGCAGTCCGGTTAAGGGCCGAATGCCAGAGGGTGCTGGGGCTGTCGGATTTTTGGCTGTAGGAGGTTTTGAATCGGTTGGGTGTTCGCTTGTGGGTGGGGGTTCGCTTGTAGGCAGAGGGAGCGTAGGTGTGGGGAGCGTGGGTAATTCGAGGGTAAATGTGGCACCTTGGCCTTTGCCGGGACTGGTCGCTGTGACGGTACCTTGGTGTAGCGTGACCAAATGATGCACGATCGCTAATCCCAATCCTAGACCGCCTTGTCCGCGCGTGCGGCTGCTGTCGGCTTGTCGAAAGCGATCGAAAATGTAGGGTAAAAAGTCTATCGGAATGCCAATCCCTGTATCTGTGACCTGCATTTGGACTTGAGCACCGACCTGCCTCAGGGATAATTCTACCTTGCCCCCTGGAGGTGTAAATTTGATGGCGTTAGACAGAAGATTTCCCACGATTTGCTGCATGCGCATGGCATCTGCCCAGACAGGCTCGATCGCAGGATCGAGGTCGGCCTGGATTTGAATGGTTCTTGCTGCCGCTAAGGGAGTTGCTGTATCTAGAGCCGCTTCTACAATGGGCACCAGAGAGAGCGCGGCACAATTGAGCTGAAGCTTACCCTGAATAATTTGAGAGACATCGAGAATATCTGCAATTAGGGCGGCTTGGAGTTCGGCGTTGCGTTCGATGGTTTCTAGTGCTCGCGCTATCTTTTCAGGTTCTAGGGAACGGGAACGCAGCAGTTTTGCCCAACCCAGAATAGAGTTGAGTGGCGTGCGCAGTTCGTGGGAAAGCACCGCTAAAAATTCATCCTTCATGCGGTTGAGGGTTTCTGCCTCTTGGCGTGCTGCCTGTTCACGAATGAGTTGGAATTGCGCTTCTTGTGCCTGTTTGCGCTCGGTGATATCTTCGATCGTTCCCACATGTCCAATCAATTCGCCCTTGTCAGAAATCATAGGCGCAGACCGAACGCTAACCCAGCGAGTCACCTTTGCCTGGGGCTGAAAGCGGTACTCAATAACAGACGCTTGATGGCAATGGTCAAGATTGCCCCATTCGGTAGAGACTTGAGCAAGTACCCGTTCGCGATCGTCTGGGTGAATAAAATTTGTCCATCCTTTGTCTAGACTTTCTGCCAAACTAAACCCACAAATCGCCTGACATCGAGGATTTGTATAGGTAAATCTTCCTTCTAAATCGGTGAGAAAAATACCAATGGGTGAGCAGGCGCTTAGAGAGCGAAACTGTTCTTCGCTGCGCTTAAGCTGCTCGTTAGCTGCCATTAGTTGCGCAGTTTGCTGCTTTAGGATCTCTGTTTTTTGATAGAGTTCAACAAATACTTCGACTTTGGAGAGCAGCGTTTCTGGTTCGATCGGCTTGAACAAATAGTCTACGGCCTTGAGCGAATATCCCCTGAAAACAAAGTCATCGCTGGTGTTAAAGGCGGTGAGAAAAATAATGGGCGTATTGTGCGATCGCTGGCGTTGACGAATCAGAGTTGCTGTTTCAAACCCATCCATTTGGGGCATCTGCACATCTAGAAGAATCACCGCAAAGTCCTGCTCAAGCAAGCATTTCAAAGCTTCCATTCCTGATTTTGCCGTGACAAGATTTTGCCCTAGCTGCTCCAAGATGGCTGTTAATGCGACTAGGTTTTCAGGATGGTCATCGACCAGGAGGATATTAACTTTGGGTTGATTCAGCAGTTGATTCAACATATACACCGGAAAATCATATACACCGGAAACTCTAGAGACACCCAAAAAACAAATGCATCAGAAAGTACAGAGACATGGGAAAAGAATACGAGTCGATCGATATTTGACTCCTCTTAGGGGATGTTTTTAGGAAGACATATACTCGCGCAGGAGGAATAAAAGCTGCTCAACATCAACAGGTTTGGTGATATAGTCAGAGGCTCCCGCTTCAAGACATTTTTCGCGATCGCCCTTCATGGCTTTGGCTGTGAGGGCAATCATGGGTAGCGATCGAAATTGCTCAATCTGACGAATGGCCTGCATGGTTTCGTAGCCATCCATTTCAGGCATCATTAAGTCCATCAGCACCAGCTCGATATCTGAGTTATTCTGCAACTGAGTCAGCCCATCTCGACCGTTTTCGGCATAGATGACCTGAATCTGATACTGCTCTAAAAGGCTAGTGAGAGCAAAGATATTACGGACATCATCATCGACAATGAGAACTTTCTTGCCTGCTAAAATTTCATTGCTTTGCGTTTCATAGCCTTGTGTTTCATGACCTTGCGTTTCATAGCCTTGCGTTTCATAGCCTTGCGATCGCGTGATGGGTCGCTGGGGTTGAGGCTGTTGTGTTATGGGAGGCTGGGGCGCTGGGTTCTGATCTAGCAGGTTGGCCTGAACCCGATGCAGGAATAGTGCAGTTTCGGCTAGCAGTCGTTCGGGCGATCGCGCATCTTTGAGAATAATCGTGTCAGAAATCTGCCGCAGATCGTTCTCTTCCTCAGGCACCAACTCTTTGCCAGTGTAGATAATAATCGGCAAATCTGCCAAGGCAGGGTTTTGCTTGATCCGTTCGATTAACTCTACGCCTGCCATGTCGGGCAGCATCAGATCCACGACGATACAGTCAAACGGAGTGGAGTTAAGTATTTCTAGCGCTGCCGCTCCTCGCTCTACAGAGGCGACATTGAGATCGCTACTGTGCAGCAATTCCACTAAGCTCTGGCGCTGGAGGTCGTCATCTTCAACCACCAGCAAATTTTTCACCGATCGCTCAACAACTTCTTTAATATCCTCTAAGGCGTCCAGCAGGGTTTCACGACTGACGGGCTTTTGCAAAAAGGCGATCGCGCCCATTTGCAAACTGCGCTGCTGCTCTTCTTCAACCGACATGATGTGAACTGGAATATGCCGCGTGTCTGGGTCGTGCTTGAGGCGATCCAATACCGTCCAGCCATCCATGCCGGGTAGCCGAATGTCTAACATAATGGCCTGGGGCTTGAACTCCTGCACCATCCTTAACCCGACATCGCTACGGGCGGCGATGAGTCCTTTGAAACCTTGCTGTCGGGCAATATCGAGCAGGATACGGGCGAACTTGAGGTCGTCTTCGATGATTAACAAAACGCGATCGTTGGGTTGCAAGGCTCCCCGATCATCGACGATCTCCGGCAATGTGGATGCAGAAGCAGGTAAAAGGGAAGTGGAGTGAGATTCGATCGCGCCCCACATTTGCCGCTCTCTGCGGGGAAAGGCCAACTCTTCACGATTTTCAGAAGCACCATAGGTTTGGGGCAGATAAAGCGTAAAGGTGCTGCCTTGACCCATTTGGCTCACCAGAACAATTTCGCCGCCCAAAAGCTGTGCAATTTCGCGGCTGATGGATAGCCCTAAACCTGTGCCCCCATATTTGCGGGAGGTCGTACCATCGGCCTGTTGAAAGGCTTCAAAGATGACCTGCTGTTTGTCAGGTGCAATGCCGATGCCCGTATCGCGTACCGTAAAGGCGATCACGTTACTGGCGCGATTAAGCGCTTCGTGACTGGCGCTCCAGCCTTGGGTGGCCACGCTAATTTGCAGACTGACTTGACCTTGCTCAGTGAACTTAAAAGCGTTGGACAAAAGATTTTTCAGCACCTGTTGCAGCCGTTTGGAATCGGTATAGAGACTGTGCGGCAGGCGATCGTCGAGCTGGATGAGAAAGTCGAGGTTGCGATCGATGGCAATTTGCCGGAAGGTGCGATCGAGATGTCCTTGCAGTTCGGTAAACAAGGTCTGATCGAGATTGACCGACATGGTACCGGACTCAATCTTCGCTAGATCGAGAATGTCGTTGATCAGCGCCAGCAGGTCGTTGCCTGATGAGTAAATGGTGCGGGCATATTCAACTTGTTTTTCGGTGAGGTTCTCAGCGCTGTTGTCTCCTAGCAACCGCGCCAAAATTAGCAGGCTGTTGAGCGGAGTCCGCAACTCATGGGACATGTTCGCCAAGAACTCTGACTTATATTTAGAGGTCATGGCCAGCTGCTTTGCCTTCTCTTCTAGAGACTGACGAGCCTGCTCAATTTCGCTGTTCTTTCGCTCGACCTCACGGTTTTGTACCACCAAAAGCTCGGCTTTTTCTTCTAGATCATCATTGGTTTGCTGAAGCTGCTCTTGCTGGTTTTTCAGCAGTTCTTCTGAAGCTCGCAATGACTGTGCCTGCTGTTCTAGGCGCTGGTTGGTTTCAGTTAGCTCTTTTTGCTGAGTCTGCAATTCTTCGGCAAGAGATTGAGACTGCTTCAGCAATTCCTCAGTTCGCATACTGGCGGCGATCGTATTGAGGACGATGGCGATACTCTCCGTTAGCTGATCAAAGAAGGTGAGGTGAATCTCGTTAAACCGATTGAAGGATGCTAGCTCGACGACAGCCGTGACCTGTCCTTCAAAGAGGACAGGTAAAACGACGACATTGCGGGGTGTTGACTCTCCTAAGCCAGAGCTAATGGTGATATAGTTTTCGGGCACTTCTGTCAGCAGAATCCGCTCTTTCTCTAGGGCACATTGTCCGACTAGCCCTTCGCCCACATGAAAACGATTGGCCAGATGCTTGCGTTCGCGGTAGGCGTAGGTGGTGAGCAGCTTGAGATAGGCCGAATGCTCGTTGCCTTCCATCAGATAAAAGACGCCATGCTGAGCCGAAACCAAGGGAGCCAGCTCTGACAAAATCAATCGAGAAACGGTTTCTAGATCACGCTGTCCCTGCAACATGCGTGTAAATTTCGCCAGGTTGGTTTTCAGCCAGTCTTGCTCGGTATTTTTCTGAGTTGTTTCTCGCAGATTGGCAATCATCTGGTTGATGTTGTCTTTGAGAATTGCGACTTCACCCTCTGCGGCAACGGCGATCGATCGGGTTAGGTCGCCTTTGGTCACAGCCGTAGCCACCTCTGCGATCGCTCTTACCTGCGTGGTCAGGTTTGCGGCCAGTTCGTTAACGTTGTCGGTGAGGTCGCGCCAGGTGCCTGCGGCTCCGGGTACTTTGGCCTGACCGCCCAGCTTGCCTTCAATTCCCACTTCGCGGGCAACGGTCGTCACCTGATCGGCAAAGGTGGCTAGCGTGTCAATCATTTCATTAATCGTGTCGGCCAGGGTTTCAATTTCCCCTTTGGCATCTAGCATCAGCTTGCGCTTAAGGTCACCATTGGCGACAGCCGTCACAACTTTGGCGATGCCCCGCACCTGTGCCGTCAGGTTGCCTGCCATTGAGTTAACGTTGTCCGTTAGGTCTTTCCAGGTGCCCGCCACCCCTGTGACCTGCGCCTGACCACCCAATTTGCCTTCCGTTCCCACCTCACGGGCGACTCGCGTTACCTCTGAGGCAAAGGAGCTGAGCTGATCTACCATCGTGTTAATGGTGTTCTTCAGATCAAGAATCTCGCCTTTCACATCCACCGTGATTTTTTTGGAGAGGTTGCCATTGGCGATCGCGGTTGCCACTTCGGCAATGTTGCGCACCTGTGCCGTCAGGTTGCCTGCCATTGAGTTAACGTTGTCTGTCAGGTCTTTCCAGGTGCCGCCTACCCCCCGCACGTAAGCCTGCACCCCCAGCTTGCCTTCGGAGCCGACCTCACGGGCAACCCGCGTTACCTCTGAGGCAAAGGAGTTGAGCTGATCCACCATGGTGTTAATGGTGTTCTTCAGCTCCAGGATTTCGCCCTTAACGTCCACCGTAATTTTTTTGGAGAGGTCGCCATTCGCCACTGCTGTCGTCACTTCGGCAATGTTGCGCACCTGGGCTGTTAAGCTGCCCGCCATGAAGTTAACGGAGTCTGTCAAGTCTTTCCAGGTGCCTGCCACGCCGCGCACATCGGCCTGCACCCCCAGCTTGCCTTCGGAACCCACCTCACGAGCGACCCGTGTCACCTCTGAGGCAAAAGAACTCAACTGATCGACCATGATGTTGATCGTGTTCTTTAGCTCTAGAATCTCGCCTTTAACCTGAACCGTAATTTTTTTGGAGAGGTCGCCATTGGCGATCGCGGTTGCCACTTCGGCAATGTTGCGGACTTGTCCGGTGAGGTTGCCTGCCATCGAGTTAACGTTGTCCGTCAGGTCTTTCCAGGTGCCCGCTACGCCAGGAACTTGTGCTTGGCCGCCCAGCTTGCCTTCAGAACCCACTTCGCGAGCCACCCGTGTTACTTCTGAGGCAAAGGAGTTGAGCTGATCCACCATGATGTTGATCGTGTTCTTTAGCTCTAGAATCTCGCCCTTCACATCCACCGTGATTTTTTTGGAGAGGTCGCCATTGGCGATCGCGGTTGCCACTTCGGCAATGTTACGGACTTGCCCGGTGAGGTTGCCTGCCATCGAGTTGACATTGTCCGTCAGGTCTTTCCAGGTACCCGCCACTCCCGAAACTTCGGCCTGTACCCCCAACTTACCTTCGGAACCCACTTCACGAGCCACCCGCGTCACTTCTGAGGCAAAGGAGTTGAGCTGATCGACCATGATGTTGATCGTGTTCTTTAGCTCCAGAATTTCGCCTTTCACATCTACCGTAATTTTTTTGGAGAGGTCGCCATTCGCCACTGCCGTGGTCACTTCGGCAATGTTGCGCACCTGCGCCGTCAGGTTGCCTGCCATCAAGTTGACGGAGTCTGTCAAGTCTTTCCAGGTGCCTGCCACCCCCGGAACTTCGGCCTGTACCCCCAGCTTACCTTCAGTTCCGACCTCACGGGCGACTCGCGTGACCTCTGAGGCAAAGGAGTTGAGCTGATCAACCATCGTATTGACAATCGTGGCTGTTTGCAGAAACTCGCCTTTTAAAGGTCTGCCACCAATGCCAGAGGCGATCGTTTGGGAGAGGTCGCCATTGGCCACTGCCCGGATCACTCTTGCCGTTTCAGCCGTGGGCTGTACCAAGTCGGTGATCATGGTATTGACAGAGGTGACGCAGGCTTTCCAAGAGCCTTTGGCGCTGCCCAGAGAGGCTCGCTCGTCAATCTTTCCTTCTTTGCCGACGATCGTGCCAACATGCTCTAGTTCTGCGGTTAGCCGCTCGTTCATCTCAATAATGTCATTCAGGGTGCTGGCGATTTTCCCGGCAATGCCTGTTTGGTCGGCTGACATCCGAGCCGAGAAGTTCCCTTTTTTGACTTCTGTGAGCGTTCTGAGCAGCTGTTTGAGATCGAGACTATCGGCTTCGAGGGTGGCTTGAGCGGTTGACATCGCTTGATCCTTTGTGGAGGAGTTTCAGGCAGCTCAAAACCTGAGAGCAGATTGGTATCTCTCTACGCAGCCATTTTTCTATCAAAAACGGCGTAAAAAACCCATAGTGAGATTTTGCCTCAGGTAAAGCTCACCCTATTATCTACAAAATTGCTGATATGTGAGTCTATCCTAAGGTGGATGTCACAAAATTCACTCACGCCTTAGATGTTGAATTCATTCAAAAGGTCAGTACCCGTAAGAGATATATCGTTGGCTAGATTTTGCTATAATTAGCTAAATTTTGCCGCAAATGCTCCCCTCAGCAGATGTAATTGCGCTGAGTTCAGAGTCAAAAAACCGAGTCAGACTCCATAGAAAATTCTAGGTTAAGTCTTTCATCAAGAGTCTCTTGTAAAAACAACCTACTCAAAAATAACGGTTTCAGGATTTTTGTACAGTCAATCAGACAACATCATTCTATCTATTTTTTAGGTTAATGTTTGTTTTCTGTAAATTTTCGCAATTAGAGTTCTTCCAAGAGCAATGCCTGGTTTTTCCACGTACTTGAAAAGCAGAAAGGCAGCAAAATAAGTTAGAGGAGCTACTAGTGTAAACAGAATAGTCGCTCGTGTAATGGCAGGTAAGGATAAGTAAAATTCATACTGAGTCAACATTGCTCCTAGGGGAGCTAAGAGCAGCATGTGAAATAAATAAACTGCATAGGAAGTGTCTGATGAGAACTTTGCAAGACGACTCCCTAAATTTTGATGAACGAGTGTAATAAGTTTACTTATCCTTAAAGAGTCATTATTTTTATCATAAAAAATAAGTGCGCAAATTAAAACGACTATAAAAATAATAAAACCAGCCTTTCTGCTATAAGTCGTTAGCACAAGAGCAAGGCTCACCAGATAAGCTGAGGTAAGCGGGTTTCTTAATCTAAAGAAGAAAGCTTCTGCTAATAAAATGCCTATGACAAAGAAATTTATTTTTAACAGCAAAAATGAAGGCTGCCCATAGTAGCTTAGAATTGCCTCATTAGCAAAAAAACTAACAACTGCCAAGAAAATAGCAATCCAGAAATAAGAGAATTTTCTAAGCAATAACATGACAAATGGGAATGCAATGTAAAACTGCATTTCCAGACTTAGGCTCCAATCAGGAATAATTAAAGAATTCTCGTATCTTGGAAATATGCCAGATGTAAATGTTATGTGTGTAAATAGCTCAAGAGGATCTAGGGGTTGTATGTTGAATGTAGTGGTACTTAGCTTATTTAGTAGATTGGGATCAATGCTTGGTATTTGACGCACTACCTCCTTACAGAAGTCAAAGTAGTCTTTGAATATAAATGAAGGAATTAATAAGAGATAGTATAAGGGAGCGATCCTAAAGAAGCGACGAAGATAAAACTTATACCAAGTTTGCGACGATTCCCAAGGCTGAGATTTTTCACGATAGCGGTAGTGAAAAGCCATCAAAAATCCAGAAATAATCATAAAAATATCCACTGCAAGAGCGGCTGATTTTATTGGCCCGTCCCAGGCGGCAAAACCCACGCAATGCGCTAGCATAACCCATGCAGCAGCAAGGCCACGTAAGCCATCTAGAAATGAAAACCAATCTTTGTTTGTTGAGCTGTTAGCCATAGTCTTTACATGTCTCCACAAAAAATTATTAGCCAACAGAATTTGGGTCGCATCACAGCACTTGACTATTCAGTAAGTCAAAGCCTCTAAATTTTTCTACTTTTGCTTATCTGTTAGCTTACTGAGCTTGTTTCTTGGCAATGTTGGAGTAAAGTTTGAAGTACTGACTTGCGATCGTTGCTTGAGAAAATCGGAGATCTCTATTAGCTTGACTATTGTTAGGTTGATGGATGGCTGTAATAATTGCCTGGCCTAGGTTGTTAGCAGCATCTTTCTGTAAATTAAAGTAGGTGCAGTTGTCAGCAGAGATTTCTCGCAGAATAGGAATATCAGAGCAAACAGCCTGACATCCAAGATGCAGCGCTTCTGCTAAAGGTAGACAGAAGCCTTCTGTCGATGAAGCTACTACGTAAAGGAGTGCATGCTGATATAGCCAAGACAATTGTTGGTCGCTAATTGAGGAGAGAAATCGCACTTGCGATTTGAGTTGAAGATCTTCAACCTGTTGCTGGAGGCTGTCTGTTTCAGGCCCAGGGCTTCCAACTAGGATGAGTTCTACATCTTGATTCAGTTTTCCACTCCTCAAAAGTTCAGCAAACGTTTGAATGAGTATGTCTAAGTTTTTATTTTTACGATGTTGTGCAACTGATAGTAAGAAGGCAAAATTTTCCCTATTCTTAAAGATTTCAGGACATTCAGGTGTGACTTTACTAAAGTCTACTAAGTTGTAAGTGACAGATACTTCCTTGTGAGAGAAGTTTCTTGGAAAAAAGAATTTGAGCAGCTTTAATGTCTCTTGAGAAACGCAAGTTAGTCCGTCGCTCTGAGTAATGCACTGTCGGAGAAATAAGCGATTGAAGATTGCTTGGACTCGTCCAAAATTTTCTGGACATTCGTAGGGATATAGATCGTGAATGGTCGCGACTACAGGACAACTAAAGCGCGATCGAAAAAAAGGTAGAGGGAATGACAAATGTACGATATCAGGACACAGTTGGTTAGCTAACTTTGGAAGCCCAAACAGGTACCAGAGATTGCGTGTGCTTGAGCGGTTCTGGATATCTACGTCAATAATTTTGATCTTTGGGGAAGAGAGCGCGAATGTCGTTTCAAAATAATGACGCTGCCATGCTCCTGTGACTAGCGTGACTTGACTGACTTCAGACAGATTGGCTAGACAGAGGGCAAGGTTGGCTGCATGTCTACAAACCCCTGTTGGCTTGGTGGGTCGATGTAAAACTGCGATCAGTATATGCATAGTTATGGCATAGCGTTAACGACATAGCAAAAAATATTGAAAAGTTAGGAGTAGTGAATTCTCCATGAAAATCTATTTATCTACTTCACATAGCACTTTTTCAATATCATTGATAATGCGCTTGGAAATTTCTGAATGCGGTTGAAGTTTTGTTAGATCTAAAGGCGGCAGCTCATGCCGTAAAGCTCTCCTTAAAGCACTTAAAAAACTATCTGCATCTAAGGGATCAAATGTGTTTTCACTAGGCAATAGTTCTTTGGCACATCCTGCATAAATTGAAGAGAGAACAGGAATACCTGACCAAAGTGACTCATTGACGACTAGCCCCCAAACATCCTCTAAGGTCGGGAACACTAAATAGTCAGCGCTGTGATAGATGCTATTCATCCTATCGGGTGGCTGGGCTGGATAAAAGGTAATATTTTTTAGATTTAGCTCTGCTGCCAAATTCTGTAAAGACTCTTTTTCTGCACCACCTCCTACTAGCAATAGGGTAAAGTCTTGCCCTTCTTGTTGTAATTTTGCAGCCGCCTCAAGAAGCTTGTCTACTCCTTTTCTGTAAATTAGTTGCCCAACATATAGAAAAACAGGTTTGGGGTTAAGGTCTATGGCGGGTTTACAGGTTTCGAGATACAGGGCCTCGTTGACGCAATTTTGAATTTGCAAAATTTTGTTTCTGTCAATGCCGAGGCTTAAAAGATATTCTGTGGAGGTTTCACCATAGCTAATCCAACGGTTCACCCACCGAGAGAGAATCATTCGAACTATTTTTCTTGACAATCCAATCGACTTTTCTGTGTGTAAGGTTCCACCCCACCAAACCCAAACAGGCTTACGCAATAATGTGCCGTAAATCAAGGCGGTAAGTGTGCGGAAGCCTAACTCATTGCTAATTACCGCATCTGGATTTTGGCGCAGCAGATCAAAAAAGAATCCTGGAGTGATGTGAATAAATTTATAATCGAAAGTGCTGCCTTTCTTTCCTTTGCGGAATTTAAAGACTAGACCCCATGATTGCTTTACACTAACGCCTTCGAGCTGATCTTTTACATTTTTCCATGAACTTCTATTGTCTTCTAATCCTCCATGAAGGATAGAGAGATTAAATTGATTGCCAATCGCTTGATATACTGGCAGTCTGTAAGGAGCAATGAGATTGACTAAAAGAGTGACTTTCAATTGAGCACTTTGTTTGGAAATCATAGTAAATTCACCTCAGGATGTCTTTGAAATCCGTATTCAAGATTCGCTTAATTGAAGGTTAGCTTTAAGCTAGGGATAGAACTTATTGGTATGTTTGTGTATAAAAAGGCTTTGCTAAAGGTTTAGAAAAACAGTTTCTGCAAACCGATTAACCGCATGTTCTGCTGCGAAAAGCTTCATTTTTTCAAGATTATGAAATGCCTTGGGGTTTTCTAGTATTTGAGTTAAGCCCTGCGCGATCGCCTCTAGATTAGTAGAGTCTATAGCTAGACCTAGCTGATATCGCAGTACAAGTTCGCCCATTAGACCATAATTTGTACTAAGTGCAGGTTTTTGAGCGGCTGCGGCTAAGAGCAGAATGCCGCTCATGCCTACATGTTTTTGATACAGAGCCAGTACTACATCTGCCAGCTGAAAATAGGTTTGAACCTCCTGTTCGGTGACAAACTCGAAGTGAGTAATGATTTGAACGGGTTGAGCCTGGGAAACTAATTCTATTTGTGAACAGATTGCAGTCCGCTCTGAGGCACTGGCCTGTCCTACCACGAGAATGCAAAGCTGCCGACAAACCTCTGAAGGTAAATTTTTCAGAGCTTCTAAAAGCTGATAAATTCCTTTGCGCCCATCTATAGATCCAAACAGGAGAAAAATGGTTCTATCAGGGGAAATGCTATGTTTTTCTCGTAAGGTTTGAGGCTGTAGTGAATCAAGGGTGGGAATTTCTACGGGATCGGCTAGCGGAATCGCCCTGGCATTTGGATAGATCTGTTTGATGGTTTGATCGACCAGGGGATCAAGGCAAAATAGAGTATGTAGCTTGGGGTTATGGAGAGTTTGATGGACAAAAAGCCGTTCTCGCCATTGCTGCAACCACTCTTTGCGAGAGGATTGATGATGAGCAAAGGTTGAGTAATGAAATGTGGGACGAAAATATATGCCTGAAATAGAGCAGGGAGGTTTTAAGCCTAGCGTTAGCGGTATCTCACAGGTGTCAAGATACATGACCATGCAATGTTCGACCTTGAGCAA
Source organism: Oscillatoriophycideae cyanobacterium NC_groundwater_1537_Pr4_S-0.65um_50_18 (assembly GCA_016208305.1). Taxonomy (GTDB): domain Bacteria; phylum Cyanobacteriota; class Cyanobacteriia; order Elainellales; family Elainellaceae; genus Drouetiella. Next base: position 123,999 of record JACQYI010000061.1, read on the forward strand.
GGCGGCGTATTTGCAGAGTAATTGCCATTCTCTTAAGTTGCGAAGTACTCGGTCAAGGGCAGTTTTGCTCGCTTCAATAACCGCTGACTCTTGAGTTGAAATAACTACGAATTTAATATTAGATTGTGGATACTGATTGGCCAGCGCCACCACACCTTGATGCTGTTGTTCAAACTTAGGCGACACTACAATATCGAGCGAACCTGCCAGTTGATTATTGCCCCAATATTGTGCAAGATGGCGAATATAGTTGGCGTGATGACCTGATGTTTTTAGGTCAAACAGCATGATTTTGCGATCGCAATTTTCTCTGTTAGCTTGCAACGCTGAAGGAATGGCTTCGCTATTTATATTCATAAGCTCTGGAGTAAATAAACGATCGCTCACCACAATGACATATCGGTTAAAGGTTTTTTATTCAAATTGAATGAAAATATTTAACCTACTAAGGTTTTATAGAGATCTACGAATTGATTGATTTGATGTTCTTGACTGAAGGACTCTAATGCTTTCTGTCGGGCGCAATGAGCAAGGTGGGCGTATCTTTCGGAGTCCTGCAAAATCCACTCCAGTCCTCTTGCCAAGTCCTCAATATCAAACGGCTGCGCTAGATATCCATTCTGCTGATGCTCAATCATATCGGGCATTCCGCCAATATCGAAGGCAAGGCTGGGAGTGCCGCAAGCCAATGCCTCCACCACTGTATTGGGCAGATTATCCTGCATGGAAGGGGCGACAAATACATCAGCGGCGGCATAGGCTAAAGCCAGCGAGATATCGTCACTCATCCGGCCTAAGTAATGTGATTTCAGGGCTAGAGGGAGGGCATTTCTAGATGAGGATTCTCCCAAAATAGCTAATTCTAATTGCTCGCCCCATTGGTTTAGATCTAAACGTTGTAGCGCTGACAGTAGAAACTGGAAACCCTTACGGGGATCGCTGCTGGTGCTGCCTGCGCCAAACAGCACTAATTGCTTATCTTGAGGCAAATTGAGCGCTTCACGAGCCAGCGCTTTGCTGATGGGTTTGTAGAGCTGCGTATCTACAACATTGGGGATCACCTCAACGCGGTATTGCTCAAATAGGGGGCTAGCACTGGCACATTTTGCTAACCAACGGCTTGGCGTAATGAGAGTCAAGTTAAGATTGCACCAAGCTTTTGCTTTGCGCTGCCATATTTGCCGGGAGAGATCATGAGCTTTAAGGCTGCTGAGCTGGGGGCAAGCTCCACAATTTTTGGTGTAGCGATCGCATTCTTGGGTATAGTGACATCCTCCTGTGAAAGCCCACATATCATGGAGTGTCCAAACCAGAGGTTTGCGGAACTTGGCCAATGATTCGATTTGTAGAAAACCATCACAAGTCCAGTGGAGATGAACAATATCAGGATTAATTTTATTAACCTGAGATACCGCTGAATCTGGAAACCATTGGACGGAGAACATGCTGCGATCGCGCTGAGGATAAAAGCGCAACGCTTGCCCATCTAGCTTAGATCCCAGTTGAGCCATCAAGGGTTTGTGGCTAATGACTGTTTCATCTCGACTCAGTTTTGCTCGTGTCAGCATTTGAGAGTCTACGTTAGCTTTGATCAAGGCTCGATGCAGTCTATGGGCTGCCCGTGCCGCGCCGCCGTCTAGATCAGAGGTGGAAATATGTAAAGTCTTCATTTTATGCCTTGAAGATTACTTGAGAGGAATCTGGGTTCTAATTAAAGGAAATCATTCGTTTAATCTTTCTTTGGAGACGAATGAGCAACGTTGGATTATAAAAGTAATTTTGAGTAATGGTGTCCGCTTGTGAATTTCTTACAACATATTTAGGATGTTGCAGAGGAAATTGAATAGGCTGTGTTGGCATCGCAGCATATGGATTATTAGCTGCTATTGTTTGAGTATTTGTTGCATCCAAGCTAAAGCCTACATTAGAGACTAAATTTACACTTGAAATAATGCTGAGTCCTCCTTGCAGCCAACATGCAAGTGTCCATCGGTAAGCCCAAGAATTATATTTTTGATCGCTAGTATTTTGAAAAATTCTGCTCCAATATTTAACTGCTCGATCGTCCAGCAAAATGTCCTTAAGAACGTTGTTGTCGCGGACCTCTGGCCATAGCTTCATAGAGAAATCAAATTCATGCCAGGCTCGTTTCCAAGTCGCCCAACCCCAGCAATGGTTATATCGAGAAAAGTAATAGCTGGTATGAGTTGACTCATGCCCAAGTTGAACATTCTGTCCAGAAATAGACATGATTCGGGTGTCATGCCGATATCGAGACAATAGCTCTTCACAGAATTCAAAAAATGTTAAATGAGGAACACAATCATCCTCTAGAATGATTGCCTCTTCAACTAGGCTAAATACCCAATCTAATCCACTCGATACTCGTTTAGCACAGCCTAGATTGACTTCAGAATAATTTTTTAGAACTTCACAATCCCAATCAACCCGATCAATAATGGCGCGGGTTGCTGCACATTGCTCTACTTCTCCTGGACGATCGCTCCGAGGGCCATCCGCAACAACTAACAGCCGAGAAGGCTTCACTTGTTGAATTGCCTTGAATACTCTCTCGGTTGTGTCTGGACGTTTGAAAATGAAAAAAGCAATTGCTGTATTCATAGATTCTTACCTCATTGCAGGGTTGATTTGTCAGTAGAAGAATATGGTTGACGAATCCAAGAGGAATCGTGTAAACCTACGGTTTGACCCTTCTTAGAGCCAAGTTAACCCATTTAAGGTTGATGTCTAGCGATCGCTTTGTTCTAGTCCTATTCACGTCACTCTATCCACTGAAAGTGATTGGTTGAAAAAACTTCATGCTAATTTTTTACGTTGAGGATAGTAAATTAACAAGGTTTTAACATCGCTAATCAATAGTGCGAAGTGCCGATATCAAATCATTCTCTAACTGTATCCTCCCTCCCACAAAATCTTTGTAAAAGTGTAAGGATGTCACGGCTGAACCAAAGCCAACAGCGCTTTCGACATTAAATAAAGTCTTTAGCGAAATACAGGCAGAGCTAACAGTAAACACCTGGGCATCTAGCTTGATAAGGTTTTGAAACGAAAAAAATTTCATTAAGAAAACCTCAAAAGGCAAGTAAAATAGCTCTGGCTTATCTAAGACAATAATTTCTCTGCAAATATCTGATAGCGCAAATTTTAATTTTTCAAACTTATGGCGATCGTCTCTTGGATGGGGCTTGATTAAAAGGACGCTGTTTAATTTGATTCCTTCATTAATCAAAAACTCTCGGTAGGCTTTAACTTCATCGTCTTGAGTCATTCTTCCGGACTCAGAAAAATTAGAACCTAAAAGAATGGCGATCGGGGCATCTGCTATGGCTTCTCGGAGAGAATCTATATAGTCCTGGTTGACTAGAACTGTCAATTGAGTCAGAACTCTGATGAAGAACGACTTATCAGGAATTGTAAATTTTACAAGCGGGCATTTTCCTATGACATTAGGCAATAAGAGATAACCATAGTCGAAGTCGGTCATCTGGAGAGGTGTTCCCAAATTCAAATGTATTCTAATCCAATTGAAAAGATCCTTACTTTTAGTTCTTAGATTCTCAGAGAGCGATACTATCAAATCTGACGATTTAGTAGAGAAATCCTTTGTTTTTGCAGCGTAGTAAATCCCTAATCCATCCCCATAGCAAATTTTATAGGCATTAATATATGCGCTGGTCAGCAGCTGATTTCTAGGATGCCAATTTGTACTTAAATATATTTCATCAGTAGAGTCTGTACCTACAAGATCACAAATTCTCTGGTAGACTCTCCGGGGAGCAATCAATTGACGCATGCGGTTGATATCGCTCCATTCCTTGGGAGATATGTAAACTATCTTTTCCCAGGAATAAATCAGCTTTGCCATCGTTTCAATGAAATGATAAAACTCCTCTGACTGATCCGAAGGGCCAAACAAGTCATAAACGACCAGATAGTTTTCATAGGTTAACCCCTGATTCATCTGCTCTTGTTCGCGATGGGCCATTACAGATAATGCCGTAACCAGTTGAATAGTTCCTTGACAGGTGATGACTCGTTTGACAATCTGCTTCATAATGCCCAAGTAGTTCTCTAGACTCTAAATGGATAGGAGTAAATCGCATATCTCACGTACTGCTCCATTGCCGCCGATGCGCTCTGTAATGTAGATAGCTACGGTCTGATTGACAGTTATAGAATCTGCAACGGTGAGAGGGCATCCTACTGCTTTCAGAACTGATAAATCATTAATATCGTCACCTACGTAAGCAACTTGCTCTAAATCGATGCTTAGCTTCATGCACAGTTCTTTAAGGACAGCAAGCTTATCTTCAATGCCCATAAATACATGGGTAATTCCCAGTTTTTCAGCTCTATGAAGAACAGATTTTGATGTGCTGTTTGTGATGATAGCTACTTCAAATCCTGCTGCCATCACAAGCTTAATGCCCATGCCGTCCTTAACGTTAAATCGCTTAGATTCTTCTCCGCTATCTGTGTAGTAAAGCCCACCATCAGTCAAGACTCCATCTACATCTAGGGCAAGTAACTTAACCTTAGATAAATGTGTTTGTAATTCCACATCAGCAATGTGCTTCATGATAGAGAGGTATCCATTACACTGTTACGAACGCTAAGGATTTGCTTCAAGACAGTCTCAAGCTGCGCTAACGGGATCATGTTAGGCCCATCACTAGGCGCTTCATCTGGATTCTCATGGATTTCCATAAATAGAGCGTCTATACCAACGGCAGCAGCAGCCTTAGCTAAATAAGGAACAAAATGCCGTTGGCCGCCGGATTTATCACCTTGGCCACCTGGCATCTGGACGCTGTGCGTAGCATCAAAAACGACAGGATAGCCCAATTCTCGCAGCTGCGGTAATGAACGGAAATCGACGACTAGCGCGTTGTAACCAAAGCTAGTGCCTCGCTCAGTTAACAAGATATTCTTTGCCCCACCTGACTCCAGTTTGCGCACCACATTTTTCATGTCCCAAGGTGCAAGAAATTGTCCCTTCTTTACATTTACTGTGCGACCTGTGGCGGCAGCAGCTAATAGCAAATCGGTCTGTCGGCATAAGAATGCTGGGATTTGTAAGACATCTACGACTTCAGCTACGGTTGCTGCCTGATAGCTTTCATGAATGTCAGTTAAGACAGGTACCTCAACTTTGTCTTTGACTTTTTGCAAAATCGCCAAACCTTCTTCGATCGATTGCCCCCGAAAGGAGTTTACAGAAGTCCGATTTGCCTTATCAAAAGAGGATTTGAAGATGAATTGAACCTGGAGACGATCGCAAACTGTTCGAATTGCATCTGCCATTTTCAAAGTAAAGTCTTCAGACTCAATCACGCAAGGCCCGCCAATCAAGGTCAACGGTTGCCCATCTCCGATAGAAAAGCGATCGGGAATTTGAATACAAGGCATGAAATATTTCTCCTGGAGGTTGATGGGAAAAGTTGAGTGGGCAGATTAATCAGAGCGCAGACAGTCTACTGGTCTGAAAAGCCTTTATTTCTGAATGGCCTGTACTTTCTTGTAATCTTTGATCAACGGTAAACGTTTAATGCGGTTGGCTAGTTTGGTACGTAAACTCAACGGATTCAAAATGAGTTCTGAATCAGCATGGCTTGAAGGGGTGCGATCGCCACCTTTTAGATAAGCCAAGTACGCTTTTGTTTTGGGTTCTTGAATTTGAAACCTGAGGTCAGTCGGCTGTAAACCTTTCAATTTTAGAGCTGATTTGAGCAGTTGGCGCAGAGAAGGTTGAGGCTGGCCTACTAACAGCAACAGCCCTCTATTTGCCATCAACGGTAAAACCTGCTCAGTCAACGCTGTCATTTCTGCAATAGAGTTCGGTGCATCAACTAAGACAATCTGGAAACGTTGAATGGTGTTGCTTGCCTGTGACATGTCCTGAAACTTGACTTGATTGGAGACTCCGACTTGGGTGCACCAGTCTTTCATCTCTCCAAGCGTGTCATTCATGTAAGTGATCTCAAGTCGCGGCATGTCGGCAAGATCTGATACTAACTCTTTACATTGTCCGCCCCAATAGATCAGGCTTATTCTAGAATTGAGGCGATGAGCCTCTTGAATCACCTGATAGATTTTGAGTCGTGCATTGAGTGCGTCATCGTTTCCTAGGTGACAGCGGAGCGCGCGCTGATCATGTTCTAGCCTAAAGGGTGACTCTAGTTCGTCGTTAAGAATGTAGTGATAGAACCGCTGCTGAGTGTCTTGCTGATTGAAGTGTTGTAGGAGTTGCTGTTGCCCTGATGCAGCAATCTGTTCGGCTTTATCAGGATGCTGAAGATAATAGTTAATTTTGTCTAGCAGTTCTTGTTCACTGCCATAGCACTCTAGATGTACGCCTTCTTGAAACAATTGAAATAGACCTGATTGCGGACTTAATCGATCGGTGAGGAGAAAACCACCCACCATGAGAACTTCAAAAATTCTACGGTTAGTATCTCCATTGAGACTGCAATTGAAAACAATTCGACCCTTTGTATAGTCATTGAGGCTGTCAATGTAGGGCTTGCGGGCAAAATCAATTGAGATATTGGTTTGATCCAGGAATCGGACAAGCTGACTCCGATAAGCATGGAGTTCTGAACGAGATCCTCGAAAGACAACATCGTAGGTCTTGGCTGGGGATTTTTCTGGAATATAAGGTTCGATAACTGGGGTTCCTGGCAGCCAAAAAACATTTTTCAAACCTGCTTCGACGAAAAAATGCAGGTGTTGAACGCCTTGATAAACCCAGTGATAATCACACTGTAAGATTTGGCAGTACCTCACAATGCCGCTGAGCGACCCATCTCCCCAATGAAAGGTGTCGCCAATTTTCATGACGGTTGGGCAGTTAAATTTGTTTAGCCCTATGGGTTTGAACTTAATGTCTCTAGCCGATATGTGAACAATATCAGGCTGGTAGCCTAGTGGGAGTTGCTTGATGACCCGATCGACGCTGAATTCGCCTTGAGGCACAGCGATCGCCCGCCCTGCCTGAACTGCTGCCTGCGGTGGATTGGGGCAGCAAATAATAGTGTGATTGGTGGGTTCATCTAACTTGAACTCAGAGAGGGCAGGAGTGCGCGCTCGAAAAAACAACTCTTTAGGTTTGATCATGGCTTACGGATGCCCTTGATGAATCAGAAGTTTGGCCTGAACTAAATCTTCGGGGGTATTAATTTCTAAAATGGGCTTATCGGTATGACAAACTCGAATTTCAAATCCATGCTCTAAAACTCTGAGCTGTTCTAACCCTTCACATTCTTCAAGTGGCGTGATTGTGAGTTGGCTGTATTGACTGAGAAAGTCTTTTCTAAAGGCGTATAGCCCTAGATGGTGATAGACCGGAGCCTTACCTGGGAAGCGGAAGTAGGGAATTGGTGAACGGGAGAAGTATAAGGCGCGTCCATTTTGGGCACAAATCACCTTGACGACGTTGGGATCTGCATAACCTGCGGTCAAATCTAACTGGCAAGCCAGTGTAGTCATTTCAGGACTTTGATGCTGTGAGTAGGGTGAAACGAGTTCACTCAACATCTCAGGTGTTACAAAGGGCTGATCTCCTTGAACGTTAACAACGACTTCCATTTCTGGATATCGCTGCGCTACTTCTGCGACTCGATCGGTTCCGGTGGGATGCTTACTGTCAGTCATCTCAACATCACCGCCAAATTGACGCACACAGTCTGCGATCGCATCATTGTCGGTGGCAACTATCACCTGGGTGAATTCAGGGCAACGCTTTGCAGCCTCGTACACCAGTTGAATCATAGGGCGACCGCCAATCAAGGCTAGGGGCTTGCCTGGAAACCGTTGGGAATTATATCGAGCTGGAATGACCGCTAAAATTTTCATTTGTAATTTCTCTGGCAAAAAACCGTTCTACAGACCGCTACAAACCGCTACAAACCGCTACGGAGCAAATCATGCAGTCGAATTAACCCTAAGCAGTGGTGCTGAGTACTCACAACTGGCAATACTGAGATTTGGGAAGGTCGCTCTTCCATGAGCTTTAAGGCGTCGTAGGCTAAAGCCTCCGGCGTAATTGTGATAGGCTGTGGAGTCATGATTGTGCCTGCTGTCAGCGTTGCTAAGTCCGTGGGTTGTGTTCGCTGCATCCAGCGACGCAAGTCTCCATCGGTCACTAAGCCGACTAAAACTCCTTCCGCATCTACGACGCTGACCGCGCCTGCTCCACCTTTAGTAATAGCACTGACTACTTCTAGCCAAGACGCTGCGGCAGGGAGTGTAGACTCGCCCGAACCTTCATACATGAGGTCTTTAACCTGTAAGGTCAGCCTTCGCCCTAGACGTCCGGCAGGATGATTGATGGCAAAATCTTTTTCGGTCACGCCTCGGATTTGCATCAAGGTCATGGCCAAGGCATCGCCGATCGCCAGCGCCACGGTCGTGCTTGTTGTTGGGGCTAAATTGAGCGGGCAAGCTTCCCGTGCTACAGATGCATCTAAAACGACATCTGCCTGTTTAGCAAGGGTAGAAACTAGGTTTCCTAAAATAGCGATGATAGGAACATGGCGGTGCTTGAGATGTGGCAGCATTTGCACCAGTTCTTCGGTCTCACCGCTATTGCTTAGGAGCATCAAGACATCTCCAGGTGTGACTGCTCCTAAGTCGCCGTGCAGTGCGTCACAGGGGTGCAGGAATATAGCAACGATGCCAGTGCTCATCAGCGTGGCTGCAATCTTTTGCGCAACAATACCTGACTTGCCAACTCCTGCCAGGACAACCTTTCCCTTACAGCCTGTTAAGAGCGCTAAAGACTTTTCCACTTGTACAACATCTAATCGTTCTGCTGCTTGATGAATGGCATTTGCTTCTAGCTTAAGCAGATCGATGGCCTGATGAATTGGGGCTGCTGTGTTTGAGAGCATGATCATTCTCCAGGTGATTAACAGGTTTTAGACCGATTGGACTTTAGAGCGTTGCATGAGGCTTTTAGTAAAGCCAATAGCTCGCTTAACATAGGCTTTGAGATCGGGTGGTGGCGAATTTCCTGCGAGCAAGTCTCGTCGGACATAAGAGCGAACGATACTTAACTCAATGTCTTTCTGGGTAATCTTACCCGCAGCCAAAGCTTCTCTAAAATAGGTAAACCAGAGTTCTCCGTAAGGGTGATCTGGATGTTTCCAAGGCTGCCTGTAGAGGTCGGTGTAGTGAATGAGTTTAGTGGAGCGATCGTGGTAATCGAAAGAGTTCCAGTTGGGATCGAGTGCGCCTACTTTAAAGGGGTGATGGCTCAGAAAAGCAGGACTCATACGGGAGAAATCTCTTTCTGTATAAAGTCCTTGAGCGATTTCACTGTAGTAGTGTTCAAGATCAAAGCGACAAGTTTCACAATTGAATAGCATGACGCTAAGCCCCCAGAGTTTCTCGCCACCCTGGGTGTAAGCGTCACCCTTGGCCAGAAAATCATTGCCCTCTAAGGGGGTGTCAAGCAGCTCGCCAATATCAGTCAAGCAGATGACATCAGAGTCAATATAAATGGCTTTGCCTTGATACTCGCAAATTTGGGGAATGAGATAGCGGTAAAGGCTAAATTCAGTTGTGTTTTTATATTTAAGCTTTAGGGATAGAGGAGCAGGAAAAGGTTCTTGATTATTTAATTCGATCGCATTATGTGTTCCGTTGAGGATGTAAATATCTAAATCTCTCTGCGTATTTTTTTGCAGTGAATAAGCTGCTACCTTTCTTTCTAAAAGACTAGCTTCTCCTGAGCCAATAAATACTCGAACTCGCTCTTGAGTGGTCATGATTCACACCTTTTCTCTTTGACAATCTAAACAACTGGTAGGTTAATCACTTACATTTGAACTCTTGTCAATGCCATATTCTAATGCTCTTAAAATCCCGAACAGACAGGTAAGTTGAAATACCGCAAAAGCTTTATGCTTATGTGAGCTTATCGGCAAAAAACGTCTGGAAGAAGAAATGCTTGACGATGGAACCTACTATTTGAATTTGTCTAGATATAGGTAGCCTCGCTTCTGAAACCATTTTGACGTAGAGTTTTAGCTCTTTGAAGCTGGGAGAGGGTATTGTTCTAAATTCAAGGTTTGCTAACTCAATAAATTTAGGTGTGTAACTCATCCGTTCACATAAGGCTCCGAACAATCGATCGATCTTCAGATACCTCTGATATAAATAAACATTGTTGGCCTGAAGCGTCGGATATTTCCGAGAATCGTTGCTTGAGTGAAGTCGCCGTCTGACGTAGGGAATCGGCGTGTAAACCTTCATCGCTCCTGCTAAAGAGGTACCCCAGACTAAGCAATCATCTGCTCGCGTTCTCCAATCATCTGCATAGGGAATGGGTAAGACTTTGCTCAAGATATGCCGCTTGACTGAAAGGACTGAAGTGATAGAGCCAATCCAATTTTTGGAATAGAGCGTTCGTAGGGCTGAGCAGCCAAATATATGCTCTTTGTCAGAGATTTGAACGATTTCGTCTTCCATATCGCTGCCAAAGTTCTCGTATGCACAAAACAAGAAGTCGCAGCTAGGATGCTCAGCATAAAACTTCAGGGCATCTTTCAGATAATCGGGCTTGTATACATCATCAGAATCAAGGAAGAAGATCAAGTCTCCTGTCGCTGCTTGAAATCCTGCGTCGAAGCATGAGAGCTGTCCTCCATTCTTCTCTTTGAGGATTAGCTTAACGTCAGGGTGGTTAGAGAAATGATCTAGCAGAATATCAGCCGAATTATCTGTGGAGCAATCGTCAACAACAATGATTTCATCGAAGCTGACAGATTGATTGAGAACGCTATGGACGGCTTCGACAATATATCGTCCATAGTTGAAGTTGTTAATCAAGCAGGTCGTCTTCATATTCATTCAAAGGTAAGAAACAACTGAAGTATTCTTGGCTGAAAAATTCTGTAGACTTAGGTTTGAGCCGTAATTAAACTGTGACGACTTCGGCATAACTGCCTGATTTGACGACTTGACCTTGTTCCATTAAGTAGACGCGATCGCAATGCTCTACGGTCGATAGACGATGAGCAATAATAATGACGGTTTTCTTGCCGGAGAGTGCTCTAATTGCGTCGCTAACGAGCTGTTCTGTTTCATTATCTAAAGCTGAGGTCGCTTCATCGAGAACCAAAATTTCTCGCTCATGATACAACGCTCGGGCAATCCCAATTCGCTGTCGCTGGCCTCCCGATAGCCTCATCCCTCTCTCGCCCACACGGGTTTGTATACCGTTAGGTAGTTGAACCATCAAATCTTCTAGCTGAGCAGCGGCGATCGCTTCCTCTAATTTCTGATGATTAATTAAATGGTCTGGTACTCCAAACGCAATGTTGCGCTCGATCGTGTCATCCAGTAGAAAAATAGTCTGGGGAATATATCCCACTAAGTTCTGCCAAGCGCGCAGTTGACGATAGATTGACACTCCATCTACAGTGATATCGCCACTTTGCGGAGTCAAAAGACCCAAAATAATATCAACCAGCGTTGTCTTTCCTGCACCTGACTTACCGATAAAGGCAATGGATTCACCTTTGCGAATCTCAAGAGAGACTTTGTTGATTGCAGGTTCTAGCGTTTCGGCATATCTGTAGACGATGCTCGAAAGCCGCACCTGCTTCGTAAATTGCATCGGTAGTGAGGAGTCTATCTGTCCGGTCTGTGGGTTCCGCTTACTGCTAGTGATGCTAGCAACCGGATTGCGGTGCTGCTCAGCCTCTTTTAGGTCTGCATATAGAACGTCAACGGCATGTCCGGCACTTTGAAGGTTCCCTAGCGTGGATACTACCTGGCTGGCCGCGGGTAGTAGGCGAATGGCAGCGACTGCAAATACGCTCAGGCTGGAAATTAAGGAGTCTGCATTGCTAGAAAAAAGCAGTTGTGAAACGGCTATTAGAGCAACAATAAAGCTAACTAGAACCGACTCAATTAGAATCCGGGGCATCATGTTAAAACTAGCTGTCAGCGAGGATGCCCGTCCATACTGCTTTGTGTAGACTGACATTTGATCCTCAAAGTAGGACTCGCAGCCAATCACACGGGTTTCTTTTAATCCACCTAGCCCGTGATTTAGCGTCTGGATCATTTTTTGCTGAGATTCAGAGCTGTCTTTACCCCATGCTTTTAGCCTGTTCTTCATGGCGTAGGTGAACAAGAACACAGGAAGTAGTGCGGCAAGAGTCGTCACCAACAGCAGGAGGTTGGTAAAGGCCATAAGTGCCAGCAGAAGAACTAGAATCAGGAAGTTGGAAATGCCGTATAGAAGTGCCAGCAGCACCAGGTAACAGAAGTTTTGTGTCTCAACAATGATGTTTTTGATCAGATCAGATGAGTTCTTTCGAGCAAAGTAATTGTATTCACTGTGGAGATAGGCTTGATTCAGCGTCTTAATGATGGCTCCACGATGAGAGTGGCTGAACTTTAGAATGTAGAATTTGGAAAGAAAGTAAAGTAGCGATTTAAGGATAAAAATGAAGATGATTAAGCCACAGAGGAGGACAATAAACATCTCATTTGAGGGAACATTGAAAGTGACATATAGCTGTTTTAGAACAGGAGAGCTTTGAATGAGTCCAGGGTTAGAAACAATGGCAAAGAAAGGCGCTAATAAACCAATCCCCAGTGTTTCTGTAACCGAGGAGATTAGTAAAAGCATTAATAGAAATGGGAGTTTCTCTCTCGTGCTTCCCAAAATAAACCAGATCTTCTTCAAAAACTTAGCCATAGTTCAACCTGTAGTTTGATTCGGTCGTCAAATGAGCATTGTGGAATTAGCTACGCGAAATTTCTAGCATTCAACTTCGCTGCTATCAAAATGTAGTAAAACCAGACATAGTTGACAGAAAGTATGTTGGTTTCTGAAATGTTTGAGATGATCAGAAACACCATAAATAAAACAGGGATAGCCGCATCGAGTGAAATGCTTTTGACGGCAAAGGAAAATGCCAAACAAATACTTCTAATCAGTGAAAGAACAAAACTAGCTAAACCCAACAATCCCAGATCTAGAGCTATTTCTAAAAAACCGTTGTGTGCATTGTCAGGTATGAACCCGACAGCCGTTTTAATAAAAATCGCTGGGCCATTCTTATCCAGCCAGAAACCCCGATGGCCGAATCCTACAAAGGGTTTATCGAGAACTAAACCGACCAGTTCTCCCCAAAATTCTGTTCGACCTGTAAGACTGGTATCTTTGCCAAAGGAACCAAAAATTGCGTCAAGATTCTCTGCTGTCCATAAGCTAATGACTAGACTAACAGCCATAAACAAGATAAACCCGGTAAAGGCTTGTCTAAAGGGAAGCTTCTTGAAGAAAAATATAACGAGCGTTAGAGTAATTAAAATGATGGTGTTTAAAAGGCTGCCTGTTGAATTGGTCAAAAGGAGCACTAGAAAAAGCCCGATTATCGTTGGGACTGAAACTTTCCTGTCTTGAGGGTTCTCAATGATATCTAAAAACCAAAGTCCAATCGTGAAGCATATGAATGCTCCTAAGATGTTTGGATGAACGAGTGCACCTTTCCAGCCCTTTTCGTCGGTTCCAATTGCTGGAATAAAAATGGAATAGAGCGCACCAACAAAAATGACGAAGGCATTGCTAAATCTGATAAATACTGACAGACTCTTCCAGCTATAAGATCGACCAATATGGGCTGCCAAAATGCTTGTGATAACTAATGCAATGCTGGATCTAAAGGTCGTTTCTGGAATGGTAGACCATGATCCGGAGAACAATATTAGTATTATAAAAAATCCCAAGCAGACATCTTTAATTAAGAGAGATGAGAAGTCTCGCAGTATATATCTAGACTTTGAGTTTAAAACGATCGCAGCAGCAAGATAAAATATAAGAAGTAAGACTAAATTAACAGAATTAAAGATTATCCATTTAGGATGAAATCTATTAAACGGAAAGATTTCCGCGCCTGAGATAGCAATGATCGTGATGGTTGTGAAAGCTACGTGCAGAAGAGAGCTAATGCGTCGGTTTTCGCCCAGCTTGAACGTCAGCAGAAAGTAAACAATACCACTGGTTACGATCGCAAGAAGTACGCCTGGATTCAGGATAATTTGCTTCATAAGGCGAAAAATGGAACGAAATCGGACAAACCCTTAGTGGAGGTCAGGCTAATTAGAACGGTGACCTCGCCCAGCTTTATAGGCTAGGGGCGATCGCTCTAATGCCTTTGGCAGTGCATTTGTGACGCATAATTTCGCCATTTTTTAAATTGCTTAAGGCTGTATTCCCTCAGTCATCGCTAAGTTCAGGAATTTCCTGGAGGTTGACTGGCATCTTTACGGTTTCTTTAAATAAGTTAATAATTTTTCTAAAATGCGCTTGATCTCTGGAATTCCCGTGCCGTCGAGTGTGGAATGAGTGAGGCGATGAAAAGCGAGGTTCTGCACTCATGCGATCGCCTCTGTGGGGAGCCTGAAGCAAATCACCTGGCAGCTCATGGAAATTATGTAAAGCTTCAGGATATTTCCGGTTCTTAACCAGCAAATCTGTAAACCTTGGACAGGATAGTCTGTCTTCTTACCTAAAAATCTGTCCTATCAGACTTTTAGGAATGCTGAAGCTCTTTCAGAACCATGGTAGAAGGCATCCTCTTGCAAAATAATCTACCGTATGGAGTACGCTCTGTGATTCCAGGTCTTTTTAGACGGCAACTTTCAGTAGCAGGGTCAACTCTGCTCATCCTGACAACCACAACTTTTCCAGGCTATGGCGTTGAGCCAGTGGAGTCTCGCATTCCTGCAACAGCGCCCTTTAACGTAGCTCAATTGGTGAATGAATCCTATACTCTGGGCGGCGGCGATCAAATCCAAATTGATATTTTTGATGCTCCAGAGTATAGCGGTGAGAACGGCAGATATCAAGTCCTGGTTGATGGCACTCTTAACCTGCCGCTGATTGGCAGCGTTTCAGTCCAGGGGCTGACTTTAGCACAGGTGGGTAGCCTGCTATCAGAACAATATTTCCGTTTTTACAAACGTCCTTTTACAACGGTAACGTTGCTGGCTCCTCGGCCCCTCAATATTACTCTGGCTGGTGAAGTCAATAGCCCTGGTTCATATCCCATTGCTCTGACTCAGCAAAGTCCTGGTAGTACTCAATTTCCCACTCTGACCGCAGCCTTACAACTTGCAGGGGGGACTACGCAATCGGCGGATGTCAGAAAAATCCAAATTCGTCGCCTTCAGCGTGGGGGTGCTGCCCAGACGATTACAGTTGATCTATGGCAGTTTTTGCAGGGCGATCGCCAACAAGACCTTACCCTACGAGATGGCGATACTATCTTGATTCCAACGGCCACAGCAATTGATTTGGCCGAAGCGGTTCAAATCGCAGATTCTAACTTTGCGGCTCAGCCTCAACCGATCAATATTGCAGTTGTGGGTGAAGTGTTCCGTCCGGGTTCTTATACCGTAACCAGCAATACCCGTACTGGAGCGGCGGGCGTACCGGGCACGACTGATGATGCCAATGGCTCTCCAGTAAATGATTCATTCCCAACTGTCACTAAAGCGATTCAGATTGCAGGGGGTATTAAGCCCTTAGCCGATATTCGCCGCATTCAGATTCGCCGTACCACTCGCTCTGGCGCAGAGCAAAACATAGATGTTGATTTGCTAAAACTCATCCAAGAGGGTGATACTCGCCAAGACACTATCTTGCAAGCGGGCGACACGATTGTCATTCCTGTGGCAACTGATCTCACCCCAGCCGAAGCGGCTGAAATTGCCGCTGCTAGTTTCTCTCCCGACACCATTCAAGTCAATGTCGTAGGGGAAGTGACGCAGCCAGGAACTGTTCAAGTCCCTCCTAATACTCCTCTGAATCAGGCTATCTTATCGGCGGGCGGATTTGACAACCGACGAGCACGCCGCAGTTCGGTAGATTTGATTCGTCTGAACCCAGACGGTACGGTAACCAAGCGAGAGGTGCCGATTGACTTCGCTCAAGAAGTGAATAATGATACCAATCCTTCTTTGCAAAATAACGACATTATCATCGTGCGGCGATCGGGCGATGCCACATTTAGAGACGGTTTAGATAACCTTCTAGGACCCATTGGCGGCATTGTCTCAACCTTCGTTCCTGTCCTTAACCTGCTGCGAATTTTTGGAAACTAACCGCATGATTGAAACGCACCTGTCCCTAGCATCCACCTTCACTGAAAATATTCTTAGGTAATGACATGAATAGTAAGCAACCTCCTCTATCCACCTCCACCGGGATCAGTGAAAATCGATCTATTCAACCGTTTCAGAGTTCTGCAACTGCCAATACTCAAGATGAACAGTGGGATTTGAGCTGGGTAGGCGCGGTTTTTCGCCGCCGAGCCAAGTTGATCACTACGGTGATCATTGGCACAGTTGTGGTTGGGGGAGGGCTACTCTTTGCGGTCAAGACCTTAACGCCTGCTAAATATGCAGGTCAGTTTCAGTTTTTGGTAGAACCCGTCAATGCTGATCAGCAGCAGGCGCGTTCTTCGGCTCAGGCTCAGGGTTCACAAGTGCAGGGAGCGCCCCCTTTTGATCCTGTGCGTTCTAGTCTGGATTATGAAACTCAGATTCGGATTTTGCAAAGTCCTAAGTTGATGGATGGGATTATTAAGGAACTGCAAACCCGCTATCCTAACGTCACTTACGAAAAGCTGCTGCTCAATTTGAAGCTTGAGCGTCTGACTACGGTGTCTTTAGATTCTAAGGAGCAGGGAACTAAAATCATTCAGGTGACTTATCAAGATTCTGATCCTGAGAAGATTCAGTTTGTCCTAAATGAACTCTCTAAGGCTTATCTGCAATATAGCCTCAAAGACCGTCAGTCCACTATTCGTCAAGGCATTAAGTTTATTGACAGCCAACTGCCTCAGTTGCAGCAGCAGGTCAATTCGCTCCAGGGACAGATTCAGGATCTACGAGAGCGTAATGGAATTGTTGACCCGGAACGAGAGGGAACACAGTTGACCCAACAGGCTGGCAATTTGGAGTTAGAGTCTTCTACTAGCCAAGTGCAGCTTGCAGAAGCGCAGGCAAAAACTGAAACACTCTTACAGCAATTTCAATCAGACAATCTCTCTTCAGTTTTAGGGGAAGCCCCTTATTATCAAAGTTTGCTCAATCAGTATCAGGATATTGGAGGCCAAATTGCGCTGCAATCGGCTCGGCTGCAACCTGATAATCCAGAAATGCAGGCTTTGCTAGAAAAACAGCAAAACCTACAGACTTTGATGGATATTGAGGCGGCTCGAGTGGTGAATAGAACTGCTGATTCTATTACGGTGGCCGAAGCTCGCGATCGCGCCATTGCTCAGTCTCAAGCTGAAGTCAATCAAGAAATTCAGCTTCTTCCGGCTGTTGCACGTCAATATGACGATCTGCAACGGGAGTTGGCGCTTGCCACAGAGAGTCTGAATAAGTTTTCTAGTCGACGGGAAGCTTTACAGATTGATGCGGCTCAGGAGGAGGTGCCTTGGGAGTTAATTACGCCTCCCAAACTTGTTCTGGATAGGGAGGGCAATCCTGAAAAGGTGGGTGCAGTCAATGACAATCTGCTGCTGACAGCTATTGTTATTTTAGGTATTCTTCTAGGCGTAGGAATAGGTTTCTTGGTGGAAATCACGCAGGATATTTTACAAACTGCGGACGAAACTAAGCGAACCACAGGGTTACCGCTATTGGGAACAGTGCCTTTGGATCAGACGAGAAAAGCTTCCTTTATTGAGTCGTTCTACTCGATCTATAAAAATATTCGGCTGCTGCCTAGTTTCGATCCGCCAGCGCGCGCCTTGGTCATCAGTTCGCCTCAGCCCGGTGATGGTAAAACAACGATCGCCGTTAATTTGGCTCAAGCGGTCGCGGCTATGGGCAAACGCGTGCTTTTGGTGGATGCAGATTTGCGTCATCCCCAGGTTCATCAGGTGATGAGCTTACCTAATCATCAGGGCTTGAGCGATATCTTTTCCTCTAACGTTAGCTTGAACGTTGCTGTGCAGCCATCCGCTATGCGAGACAACTTGATGGTGCTGACCGCTGGCCAAGCGATTGCCGATCCGCTAGAACTGCTCACCTCCGAGAAAATGCGGGCTTTGATGGAACATTTTCAAACGGTGTTTGACCTTGTCATTTACGATACACCCCCGCTCTTAGGTTTGGCAGATAGCGGTCTGCTGGCCTCACAAACGGATGGGCTGGTGTTAGTGGCCAGAATGGGGAAAACTAAGCGATCGGCTCTTGCCCAAACGCTGGAAGAACTTAAAATCTCTTCTACCGCAGTTCTAGGTGTGGTTGCCAATGCTTCTAAGGAAACGGGGAACGGCCCCGAAGGCTACTACCGGGCTCGAACTTTTGAGCAGGAGTCTTGAAGCAAGTTCACAGTCTAGGTTCTGTTTTTCTAGGTTTTCATTGATTATGAACAAATCTGTTTCCCCTATCCGCATTGCTCTTGATCCTCAACGATTGCAGGAGAGAATGGAAGCTGCGCGATCGCTTGAGGATAAATCGCGGCAATCAAGATTGCTACCACAGGTTTTTAACCGGAGAACTGGAGCCTTTGTGGGTGTGGCGATCGCTGCCGTTGCAGGCTCACGTCTGGTTCAAGTTGAACCTCATGCAACTGAGTATGAGGGAAAACTACAGCTCTCGCTTGAGCCTAAGGCTGGGAATACAGGTCAATCTTCTTTGGCTTCGGCAACGAATGGAAGTGTTCCGACTCCGAGTATTGATTATGAAACTCAAGCTAGAGTTTTTTGGAGTCCAAAACTGCTCTCTCCGGCAATTGCAGATCTACAGCAGAAATATCCAGATTTGACTTACGAGCGGTTGACGCATGACTTGAAAATTACTCATCCTGAAGGAACAAAGAATCTAGAGATTAGCTATCAAGATACCGATTCTCAGAAGGCTCAAGCGGTTTTAGAGAAACTCTCAGAGGTTTACCTAAAATACAGTCAGGATGCGCCGACAAACAGCAATACGGCATTACAATTCATTGCAGAGCGGCTGCCGCAGTTGCAGCAGCAGGTAGCCAGCGCTGAGGAAAAGATGCAGGAGTTTCCACAGCAGTATGGCATGGAGAACCCTGATCAGCTAGGTCAGCGCCTCTCAGAACAAAGTAATGCGCTGCGACAGCAGCAGCAGGATCTTCTTAACCAACTGATTGAAGCGCATACGTCTTATGCTGTTTTGCAAAGACAGTTGGACGCTCACTCGGAGCACCTGCCTGAAGGCCAGCGCCTTGAAAATCGGCAGGCTGAAAGTCAGCTACTAGCTCAGCAGAGTCCGCGCTATCAAGAGTTGTTGGCTCAGTTTCAAAGCATTGCTTTACAGCTGACGACGGCGCGTAGCGAGGTTGGTTTTGAGCCTAGTGCAGAGCGCCAGCTAGAGCAACACTATCAACAGCTGTCGGCGGAATTGGCTGAAGCGGCTCAGCAGCCTTTGGTCGATCGCCTCACGCAGATGACTACGGCTGCTGACTCGGTGGACTATCAGGAGATTAATCGTCTAGAAGCCCTAATTTCTCTGAAAGCGGCTGAGAATCAAGTTCGGATGATTGAAATTAGCTATGAGGCGATCGCTCAAACGAGAGTTTCATTGGGTGACAAAATCAAGCAATGGGCGGGTTTAGCCCGACAGTATGATGCGCTGGAGTTAGAGGTGCAGCTTGCGACTGACAAAATGAACGTGTCTCTAGCTAAACAAGCAGAGTTACAAACTTTTATGCAGTCTGCTTGGCAGGTTGTAGCGCCTCCTCAGGTTAAGCCAGTGCCTGAGAGTCCGTTTGCGCTCTCTGGTACTCAACGGGACTTTAGCTTGAGTTTGGCGCTTTGTTTAATTGTTGCTATGTGGGCAATGACGCTTCAGGAAAGCACGACACAGTCTTCTCAAAAACAGAGTGGCTTACCGCTACCCGACTTACGGACTCATCTTCAGCGTCGTCTGATGCCTCCTCCTTTGGCTCTGCAAATGCCGGTTAGCCATTTGCTTCAGCCGATCGATGCAGATTACAGAGGGGTTCCTACTTTTAACCATTAGGGATCGCAAATCAATTAACCTCAGTAGATCGCCAACGGGGTTTTGGGCGAGCATTTGCGATCTACTGAGCCTGTAATGTAGCGTTCATAAACTGCTTGTGAACGAGGGGTGTTGCCTTCACACAAGTCATTTATGGATCGGGCTGTTAAGCTGCAACTAATCCCATATTGCCCAAAATAAAGAAGAGGATTGAATTGACAATGCTAAGGGCGATCGCGCCTAAAATTGCGCTCCAGATTCCCCAACGCAGCCTAAATCCCTCGACGAGTAAGGCCGTTAACCCAAAGATAATTACACCACTTAATAGCGGAATTAGACCTAGGCTGACAATAGCGCCAAAAGTTTTGAACCAGGATGGGAATATCCCGACTAGGCCGTTGATCGCTCCAATAATGGCTCCTGCGATTAAGGCGATGATGGGGTTGTCAATCTCAACGCCTAACGGAAGCTTTGAGATAATTAGTAGGCTGATTGCAATAACGACGATAGAAATTAAGAAACCAGTCATTTTCTGCACTCCTCAAATAGAACTAGGACTATGGCAATGATTCACGATCATGGCTATAGATACTGAGAATCTATCAGGGTGACTTCAGTCTGGCAACTGTAGGCTTGTGCCTGATGGACTGTGACTAGCGGACTGTGAGGATGCGCTGTTGCTTTGCAGATTGTAACGATGAATTTCTAGAAGGGACTTGGGGTGTCCCTTCTAAAGTGATGTTTCACAGCTAAAGTGCTTCAGGACAAAATTGTTTTTGAACGCCTAGCATAGTTGAGCTGCCACAATAGCATTGCTACTATGCCGTCCATCGCTGTGCTGCTTCGGCAATGCGCTGTCCGTATCGCTCAGCAGAGAGGCGATCGCCTGGATCAATTTCTGCGGGGTTGCCACTCATGTCAAGATTGCTTTGCCCCATGACTCCGAGGAAAGAACCTAGCCGATTTAATCCATCCGTTTTGCCAAAATAACTGCTGGGTAAATCTGCAAATCCGATCCAAACCATGCCATGTTGAGCGGCGTTTGTTGCGAGGTAAAGGAGGGTTCCTTGCTTATCGCCACTTAGGGAGCCTGAGTGGGTAAAGCCGCCTGCAATCTTATTTTTCCAGCCCTGAGCAAACCAGATTTCGCTAGCGCCGTCAATAAAGGCTTTGAATTGAGCCGCTACGCCGCCCATGTAGGTGGGCGAGCCAAAAACGATCGCATCGGCTTGACTGAGGGTTTCTAGAAATTCTGGCTGTTTCCAACGACCGTCTTTAATTTGATCACCTGTGATTCGCAATAGTTTGGCTGTTGTGCCTGAGACTTGGCTTGCTCCTGCGGCAACTGCTTCAGCCATCAAATGAGTGTGCCCTGCACCTGAAAAGTAGACTACGACAACGCTAGACATATAAGTTCTCGCTGGTTTTGAATCATTGGGCTGATCTGGGATTACCTCAGGCTTTGTCACTGATTTTCTCAAGGAGGCTTTGCAGTTCTTGCTTTGAAGATCAATGACAAGCCAGAACGCTATCCATTAACGATGCAGCGCTGGCTCTCGATTCTATCTTTTTCACCCATAACTCAAAAGACTAGTAGAGCACCAAGCTTTGTTTTTGAGGGTTAATTTTCGACGTAAAGCACCCAAAAAATTGATCTTCAAAAATTTGTCTAGTCTAGGACTCGCATGTTTCTAAATAAGACTTGTTTTGAGATTTGCAGGACTTATTTTGAGATTAAAATGGCGCCAAAAATTGATCGTTGAAAACTTGCCCAAATTAGGACTCATGTATTTCTAAATGAGACTCGTATTGAGATTTACAGGACTTACTCTAGGACTAAAACGAGTCTGATTAATCTTGATTTAAGTCCTGTATTAAGACGTTCAAGTCTCAGATGAGCGAACTAAAACCAAGTTTTGGACGAGCAGTTGTTTTTAGAAAAATTGGGTGTAATGGAAAAGACTTGTAAATTGAGGGTGTCGGAATGATCGATTTACGGAGTGATACGGTCACACAACCAACGGCAGGAATGCGGGAAGCGATCGCAGGTGCTGCCGTTGGGGATGATGTCTTTGGCGATGATCCGACGGTGAATGCGCTAGAAGCTTATGTGGCTGATCTGTTGGGTAAGGAAGCTGCGGTGTTTATGCCTTCCGGCACGATGACGAATCAGATTGCGCTACGGGTGCATACTGAGCCAGGAGATGAGGTGATTCTGGAGTCGGAGGCGCATATTTACTACTATGAGGGCGGTGCTCCAGCGGCTTTGTCGGGAGTCATGTGCCGATTGATCAAGGGCGATCGCGGTATTTTTACAGCGGCAGATCTGCGATCGGTTTTGCGCCCTGAAGATTCACATTTTCCTAGAACAAAGTTGGTGTGCTTAGAGAATACGCACAATCGGGGAGGCGGCAAGATTTTTCCATTGGCAGGGATAGAGGCGATCGCTCAGGTCTGTCGAGAGCAGGGGCTAATGTTGCATTTGGATGGAGCCAGGTTTTGGAATGCCTGTGTTGCTACAGGGGTTGCGGATGCAGTCTATGCAAAGCCTTTTGATACAGTCAGCGTGTGTTTCTCGAAGGGGTTAGGCGCGCCTATAGGTTCTGCCCTAGCCGGATCAAAGGAAATGATGGCGCGGGCGCGACGGTTTCGTAAGATGTTTGGGGGCGGTATGCGACAGGCAGGTTTGATGGCGGCAGGTGCGTTGTATGGATTAAAACACCAGCGCGATCGCTTAGCAGAAGATCATGCTAATGCAAAAGTATTGGCGGAAGGGCTTAGCCAAATTGAGGGAATTGAAATTACTCCAGAGCAGGTAGAAACCAATCTTGTGGTGTTTCATATGCCAACAATGGCTGCTCAAATAGTGGTCGGTCGACTGCAAGAAAAGGGAGTGGCTATGTTAGCAGTTGGCTCTCATTCCATTCGAGCCGTGACAAATTTGATGGTGACAAGGGCGCAAGTTGAGCAGGTGCCGGAGATGATCAAGGCCGCTATGCAAGCTTAATGGATCGGGCGCATCTAGCAGTTGGGGGAGCCTCTAAAGGTTACGAGAGGGGGAGGGTGGGATGATGCGATCGCCATTGTTTGCTCTCCCATCATCTCCTCTCTCATCACTCAAAATATCTGCTCCCCTAGCAACGAGATGTACCCTAATGGGGCTAAAAACTCTTGCGAAATTTAGTCCAAATTTAGTCCAAGCTTTTATGCAAGAGTCCGAAAAGCCCGTGAAATATAGGATTTGATTGTCTGCTTAGTTGCGGTATAGGCAACTACTCAGCTAGTACAATTACCCTATATCTGCCCTGTCGTCATGGCGCTAATACCCGATCGCAAAAAACGAGATCAGCCAAGAATAAGCAAGAAACCAAATGGAAGTCTTTAACCACCCTTTCATGAGCATCAACGTTCATTCTGTCTTTTTCCCAGCAACTGGCTCACCTATATTTTCGAAGTCAACAAGGTTCCACTTTAATCCTCTGTTTCTATAAATACGCTTCTTTAAGTTGGGATAATCACCCACATCATGCTCAAGTCGTTGTCCAACAACAATGCACTTTAATAAAGAATTACCGTTGTTTTTAAGAGAATGCGCTTCTCCTCCCG
This sequence comes from Oscillatoriophycideae cyanobacterium NC_groundwater_1537_Pr4_S-0.65um_50_18, assembly GCA_016208305.1. Lineage (GTDB taxonomy): Bacteria > Cyanobacteriota > Cyanobacteriia > Elainellales > Elainellaceae > Drouetiella. The sequence goes on from JACQYI010000061.1 coordinate 147,636, forward strand.
ATCGGTAACCGATAAAGTCACCTGCTTTGACGGAGTACTTGCGATCGCCAATGGTCGCTTCTGCCTCACCCTCAAGAATGTATACACATTCATCTTCGTGATAGTGCATATGCAGCTCTGTAGATTCATACCCAGGCTTGATTTCTATAATGTGAAAACCAAAACCCGATAGACCTGTGAGGTCGCCTAAAGATTTATTCAGCCTCCGAGCATTGTCATTGAGAAAATGGGTCTTCTCAATTCCCTGATACTGTTCAATTTCTTCTTTCGTAACAATATATTTGTCCATAGTGGAATGGCACTGACAGAAAGGGATAAAAAAGGCTCTAAGGCTTGATATAAGAGAATCATAGCCTCAGAGACCTACAAACTATCCCTTTACTATGACAAATCGAGCCGAGATCCTCAAGCAAAGATTTCAGACCAGCATTGCC
>JACQYI010000062.1 GCA_016208305.1 Oscillatoriophycideae cyanobacterium NC_groundwater_1537_Pr4_S-0.65um_50_18
CCCAGACTTGAACAAGATTGAGCATTGGTGGTTTGTACTCAAAAATTGGATGCGACAACGGTGGAGTGAATTTGATAGCTTTCGTAATTGTGTCGATGCCGCTTTCAAAATATGTCCTAACGTGCTTTCGTAAGGCTATAGTCGAGTGGGCGATACCCTGCTATTGAAGCCTTTGAGTAGCGCTCGTATCACTCGTATCCAGTGATGCGAGCAATTGTTGTAAGAGCGATCGATCGCATCACTGGATCGCACCATTTGAAGAGTTTTTCCAGTCAACAGCAATTCTTACAATTAAAATACGGTAAATCTATCGGAATACGATACTTAAGGGTGCTAAAATTTAGCTAGAGTTGATTGGACTTCAGCTAGAGCTTAAGCATGAAAAATTTTAAGACTACTCTTGAGAAATTCTTTGCCATAGACAAGTTTAGTAGCGTCAAGCAAACTATTCAGGCACAGATTCATTTGGCGATCGAATCGCCGGGTCAGGTCTTCACCCTAAAAAATATCAGAGGTGGTTTGTTCCTGCTGATAGGGTATTTGCTCTCGCCACTCTGCTGGTGGAATGATCTTGTATTTAACCTGCCCATAGCCTATCTGTCGGGTCACTTTTGCAACTGGATTTATCCAGGCTCTTTCTTACCGGGAGCGATTGGCGGCTATTGGCTATCCAATATTATCGGGATCTTAATGATGCAGTTGGGAGCGATCGATGTTTTGCAACCCGCTCCTCAAGGGCAGACTGAATCAGAACCGCGCAACTTTAAGAAGGAGTTAATCACGGGTGTAGTTACTTCTACAGTCTATACCCTAATCATTCTAGCGCTGGTGCAGCTAAAGATTTTGGATGCTCCTCATATATTCAACAGCGAGAACCCTATAAGTCTCAGCTTCTTGTCTGCTTTAGTGTTTTAAAGCATTCCCGTATTTCTACACCACTCTATATTCTGTGGACTTATGAATTATGTCCTGCTAACTTCCTTGAGCTTCTTGGTTGGTATTGTCGTGGGATTGACAGGTATTGGTGGGGCTTCCCTAATCACGCCCATGTTGATCCTCGTGTTTCAAGTTCCACCGACGATCGCCATTAGCTCTGATGTCATGGCAGCTACGCTGATGAAAATTGTTGGAGGTGTTAAACACTGGCGGCAGCAGACGCTCGATTTCCAGGTGGCAAAGTGGTTAGCCTGCGGCAGCGTCCCTGGTTCGCTTATTGGAGTTGGCATTCTGCATCTAATCCGGCAGACTAGCAGCTTAGATCTAGATGCCGTTCTGCTGCGGCTGATAGGCATGGCAATTTTAGTCGTGACTGGAATGGCGATCGTGCAAATGCTACTGCTGATCTTTACGCCACAGTTACAGTTACCTGCTCTACCCAAGCTAGACTTAGAGACGCTCAAAGGAAAAATTTGGACGATCGCCATCGGGGCGATTTTGGGCTGCATTGTGGGCTTAACCAGCGTATCTTCGGGTTCCCTATTTGCGCTGGTGCTAATTGCATTTTTTCAGCTAGATACCCGTAAATTAGTGGGGACGGATATCTTTCAGGCAGCAATTTTGCTGTCGTTCACGGCGATCGGGCATTTAAGCCTAGGAACGGTAGATTGGACGTTGGTGCTGCCGATCTGGTTGGGTTCTGTACCCGGTGTCTTATTGGGAGCCAAAATCTGCGAAGTCACTCCTCAGCGAGCGCTCAGGTTTGTGGTCTACAGTCTTTTGGTGATGGTGAGTTGGAAATTAGTTCATTCGGCATAGCTCATTAATCCAGGCTAATCAATCCAGCACGATCGAATTCAAGGACTCTAGGGGCACAGTAAAAACATAGTAAATGACACCTGCGCCCAGCAGCAGTATGGCAAGGCTAGAGAGCAACACCCAGCGATCGCCCGGTTCGTAGGCATCTTCGTCAATGTCATAGCGCACGGCAAAGTAGTGTTGGGTGGAAAGCAGCACCATCAGCATCCCAACGATCGAGAAAGCCAATCCCAGCTTCCAGCCTGTGCCGGGTGGTTGAGGAGCCATAGGTGGACGCAGCAGCCGTAGACGAACAATTAGCACTCCAAATCCCATCAAGGCGATCGCACTTCGCATCCAGGCTAGATAGGTGCGCTCGTTTGCCAGGTGATCTCGGACGCGATCGGAGCTGCGCTTCTTTGGTTTTCCAGTCTCATCTGGGATTTCTTTGGAAGACTTAAAGAATAGCTGCATCTATCCGCCTCTCTTTATTTAAATTTCAATTTGAAAACAAACGAATATAAATTTGATACTGTTATAGGAACTTATTTTTTGTATTCTCTCATACCTTAGCGGTGATTACAGTGGTATTTCTAGTATAAAATTTTGAGCATAAGTTAAATGCCTTGATGAGTAGAGCACAATAAATGTATCTCTACTCATCAAGGCTGAATTCCTTTTATCCTGATATCTCTTTCACAAGAAAGTTAGAGGCTTTCTAGTCGTCGATCGGCGCATTGAGCGATTGAGTATCGATATCTGTTTGTGACAGGCTAGGAATTGCCCAGGTGCCCTCACCAGCTTTGAAGACTTTAGCAGGAGGGACATTGAATTCCACAGTGCCTGTGTCAGGATTAGCGGTGGCAACGAATTGAGTTCCAGGCACAAATTTGACTGCTAACGGCTCAGTCAATTCTTGATCTGCAACCCCTGCGACTTTGATACCGCTGGGCAGCAGCACTCCATCACAATTCCAACTATCGTCAGTCTCTTGACCTGCTCCCAAGTAATAGAGCGTGGATTGCTCGGCAGTAAAGGCAGCTTTCTTCTGAGGCTTGTGGGCATAGACTGCTAACGTTTTACCCGTTTCATTGCGGCAGGTACCCCAGTCACTTGCAGATTCCAAAATGTATTTCTGAAGCTTTAACTCGCCAATTTTCTGTTGCAGTCCGGCTGCATCGTAGCCTGTATCTTCAGGTGATTTGGCGTTTAACAGGTCAGCCAACCTTTGGGTAATTTCAGCATAGTCGGGACTGGTCGTGAGTTTAGGTGCGTCTGCCCAACTGGGCTGGGCGATCGCCAAATTTGCAACGAATACTAAAACGATTAGGACAATTTTCACAAATTTCATGAGGGTTTTCCTGGTAATGCTGTTGATCTTTTTGCTAAATCCTGATGTTGGAAAAGCTTAATATCTGTTTGTACAAGGACTGAACTAAAGTGTTTGACAGGCTATTGATCTTTGAAACAGCGGCAGAAGTTCATAGGTGCCGCTTTCTATCAAAATAAAAATACCTAAGCCAATGAGAACAAAAGGAACAGCACGATGACCATAGCGGGTCAATAGAGAAGCGATCGCAGGTTGCTGAGTTAATCGATAAGCAACATAGCACCAAACTGCAATCATGACGAAAAAGGTTGTCAATATTATACCTAAAGTTTCCAGATTGCTATTCGCAAATAGAGGAACATAAATCCCAATATTATCTCCTCCATTTGCTAGGGTAATTGCAGCAACGCTATAGATTTGTGGAGCGAAAATGGTGGCTCTTTTGTATTGCCGTTGAGTCACGGTCTGAACTTGAGGCTTATCAGAGTCTCTATGGACGAGTTGAGTGATGCCGATCGCGATCGGTACAAAACCTAGCAACCCAATCCAAGCGGGCGGCACAATCAATCCCCCTAAAAAGCCAGGAAGACTTGCCAAAATCAGCACCAGGAATCCGAGATACTGACCGAGAACAATGTGCCTAGGGCGAAAAACAGAATTGACTTGGGCGAACAGAAGCGTCAGGATTACAATGTCATCAATGTTGGTTGCAGCGAAGGCAGTGCTTCCAGTAACGATTGCCCGGACTAGCTCATTCATGACAAATCCCAAACTCCTCCAGCGGCTATTTAGCAGGCTGCATTAAATTTCGGCTCAGCGTGATCACCGTGCAGCAACAGACAACCGAAGTTAGCAGCAGTAGACCTCGATCTTCGAGCGTGTGGCTTTCAATCAAGATCATAGCGCCCAAACCCATTAGTACGAAAGGCACAAACTGATTGCCGTAACGGGTTAGCGCTGTGGCGATCGCTGGAACCTTAGCCAGTCGATAGGCGGTGTAGCACCAAACACCCACTAGAGAGAAGAAAACGCCCAGCACCACGACTAAACTTTCCCAGGTGCAGCTTGCAAACAGCGGCACATAAATCCCGACATTGTCGCCACCGTTGGCAAACGTAATAGCGGCAACTCCGTAAGTTTGAGGCGAGAGAAAACTGCCAAATGGGGCAGGAATGGGTTCTAGCTCAGCACTAGATTCTTCCTCCTCCTCTCGGTCTAGCAACTGATTGAATCCGATGGCAATGGGCACAATTCCCAACATCCCTGTCCAGGATACGGGCAGCAGCAGTCCGCCGAAGAATCCGGGTAGGCTTGCCAGCACTAGCACAGCGAAACCGAGATATTGACCAAGAACAATTTGGCGATGCCGGAATAGCCCATTAGCCTGAGAGAAAAATAGCAGCAGAATCACGATGTCGTCTAGGTTGGTGGCGGTGAAGGCGGTAATGCCTGTAGAGAGAGAAGTGAGTATTGCCATAGGGAGATGGGAAGAGAAGGAGAGAGGAGAGAGAAGAGATTATCCTTTGGTGTTGCTAAAGCTGAGGTGGATGGCTTCGATCTCGCGCTGCATCCTGCGAACCAGCTTGGGCGATCGGATTCTCTGCACCATAAACCAGCCACAGCCCAGCATGAGATAAAGTAAGAACAGGTAGGGAAACAGATTATAGGGGGCTTCAGGAACGGGAAAGAGTTCGCTTCCAGGAATGCCAACCATGCCCACAATTGGAATCATCATAAATCCAACTCCTAACGCTGAGAAGACAATATCCATGGGGCGCAGCTTGCCCAGACGGTAGAGATAAACGGGAGCAGCGATCGATACTAGGATATAGACCAGCAAGAATCCGTAGGTACAGAGCGTTCCCAGATAGCCCATGCTCTCGAAAGGCTGAAGTCCACAAGCGTTCATGACAGCAGGAACCGTGAACGTGACGATGGAAGAAAGAGCGATCGCCGTATGGGGAGTCAGGTTGATATCGTGTGTCGTTCCTAATGAGTCGGGGAGTAATCCATGCCGCGCCATCATAAAGAACACTCTAGCGGCGGGGTTGATGCAAGCCAGGATGCAGGCAAAGAAGCTCAATAGCACTCCTAAACTAATCAAAGCTCCCAAAAATCCAACGCCTGCCTGGTCAGCTAGAAACGCCAGCGGTGCCTCACTCTCGGCTAAGCTGGCCGAGGTGCCGCTAAAGCCCAGTACCTCAATGTAAGCCATGAAAATAAAGAAAATTCCAGCTTGAATCGTGCTTTGCATTACGGCTTTGGGAATGTTTTTCAGCGGTTTCTGAGCTTCATCTCCGAGGGAGGTGGCGCTTTCAAATCCAGAAAAACCAAACACCACCATCACTACGCCCATGGCAACACCGCCGGGAGTCGTATTGTGTAGCGTGAGCTGAGAAAAGTCGATCGCAAACCCTTTGTGCGCCCAGATAATCACACCCAAAAGAGCAATCAAGCCGATCGATACTCCTTCTAGCCACAGCATCGCTTTGGCAGAGAGCTGAATGTCTTTGTAGGCGGCGTAGCAGGAAATCCCTGCACCGAGCGCCAGCAGCGTCAGAATATGAGTATGAATGCCCAGATGGCTTAGAATCTCTTGACCAAAGTTAGCGAAGCCACACAGTACCGCCATTCCCGTAAGCAGATAGGCAAGAATCAAGCTCCAGGCACACATCACGCCTGCCGTTGCCCCCAAGCTCTTAGCAATATAGGTATAGAGTGAACCAGGCGAAGCAGAGCGACGGGCGAATTGGTTAATATTGATGCTCACAAAGACTAAGCCCACTAAACCGATTAAGAAGCTCAGCCAGGTGCCGTTTCCAGAGAGTGCGAAGATTAAGCCCAGGTTAGCGGCGGGAGTCGTCGTCGGTGCAATGACGGCAATGGACTGAGCAATTACCTCACCGTAGGAGAGACAGTCGCGTTTCAAGCCGTGGGCGCTCATTGGAATATCAGCAGTCATCTGAAAGCTCCTAGGGGATAAGCAGATTGATGGGATGAGTCGAATAAAATGAATGGAGAGTGAATTGAATGAATATCACTGTTAATCAACTCTAAAATCCATAAATTTAACTTTAGTGACTGTAATCGATAGAATCAAATACTCTTTTTTGTCAGAATCATAAATAAAAGTAATTGATTGTAGGATATTGGATGAGAGACAGGTTGATTAATGCAGGGAAAGTTGAAATAAAGATAGGGCGTGAAGCGATCGCACCTTTTCCATAATCTCCTGCTCAAAAGGCTAAGTATATGAGCAGAAATTCTTTCTGGAACTCAGAAACGTTACAGGTGAACAATCTCAGTTTGCCCATTTATTTGATAGAGAAACCGGAGAATATGATACATTTCTTGTCTAGAACGCAGTAATAGAATGACGAAACCTAATGACGCTTGAACAATTGCGAATCTTTCTAGCAGTCGCAGAACAATTGCATTTTACTCGTGCTGCTGAGGAACTTTATATCACGCAGCCTGCTGTTAGTGCGGCAATTCACTGTCTAGAAGAAGAATATGGCGTTAAGTTGTTTCACCGCGTTGGACGACGAGTTGAAATTGCGGATGCCGGAAAGCTGCTGCAAATCGAAGCGCAAAAAATCCTGGAGCAGGTTGCTCTCACCGAGCGGGGACTGCGTGAACTCAACAACTTACAGCAGGGTGAGCTGCGCGTGGGATCAAGTCTAACGATCGGCAATTATTGGCTGCCTGAGAAGATCAGCAAGTTCAAGCAGCAGTATCCCGGTATTCGCGTTCACTGTACCCTTGCCAATGCTGAAGAGATTTGCGCTGGCACCGCAACCGGACTATTTGATATTGGTTTGGTGACGGGCGAGGTGAAGCCAACTCTACGGCAAACGCTAGAGCAAGAAGTGGTAGGGAGCGATCGTCTACAAATCGTAGTCGGCACATCTCATCCCTGGTTTAAGCAAGTCAAGATTCCAGTAGAATCGTTGCCAAAAACCGCTTGGGTCATGCGTGAGCCAGGATCAGGAGCGCAGCAGATGTTAGAACAGGCTTTGCAAAGTTGGGGCATTGCTCTCGAAGCCTTGGAAGTAGTGCTAGTGCTAAGCAGCAGTGAAATGGTGAAAGCAGTGGTGGAAAGCGGAGTGGGTGCTGCCGCTATTCCAGAACTAATGGTGAAAAAAGAGCTGAAGCTGGCGACGCTACGATCGATTCAGGTATTTGGCACCTCATCCAAACAGCCGCTAAATATCGTGCAGTCTGTCCTGAAGCTCAAACATCGGGAGCGGTTTCAAACACGAGTAGCAATCGCCTTTGAGCAGATGTTGCATCAATGATGAGCAGTCATCAAATCCTCTAGCTCCAGATCAAACAGCGTTGAACCAGAATTTGGTGCGATCAGCGGCAGCTTTCCATCCCAGCGTTCGATCGCCTGTCTGCGGAGAATCTCCGGGGTCAGCGTGTCGAGGAGCAGACGGTGGGCTTCAGCTTCTCCACGGGCAAGATTCACTCTCACTTCGGCTTCTCTCATGGCCTTCTGTGCCATAAATCCTGCACGTTTGGCTTCCTGTTCAGCGATTTGCTTCGCTTCGACGGCATCACTAAAACGCTCGGAAAAGTGGACATGCACCAGCGAAATATCATCGATCGCCAGATGATACGGGGCTAAACGAGACAGCAATAACTGATCGACTTCGGCTTTAACATCGCTGCGGCGAATGATAATTTCCTCGGCGGTGTACTTAGCGACGATCGCCTTAAGGACTTCCTCAACGGCTGGGTTGATGATGCGATCGATAACAACCTCCTCATCGCCAATATCTTGAAACATCAAATTGGCTTCAGTCGGAATCACATGCCAGTTTAGCGCTACCTTCGTATAGACATCCTGTAAATCCTTTGAAGAAGCCTCCGCCGAGATTTCCTGCTTCTGAACGCGCACGCTAATCTTTTCTATGGTGTGCAACAGGGGAATGACAACATGAATGCCCTCGTCCAAAATCTGCGGCTGTACTTCACCGAATCGCATTAACACGCCACGCTGTCCCGCTCCAATGATTGAGAAGAAGCTAGAGGCGATCGCCAAGATTAATAGCGCCAGAATTATTCGACTGGCGATCGAGAGATCGCTATTCGTCTTTCTAGTAGGTTTAGCGGCAGGCGTTTGACTACTCGACTCTATGTTCATTGGATAGGAAAAACTGAGTTGCTGCGACCAGTTTAGTTGACCTCCCGGATACTCGTAACCAGGTGCTCTCGCATTTCAATAAATTCTCTCGATAGACGGAGCTGGATTGCCGATTCGCGCCGCGCAGCAAACGGATTCTCAATTTCTTTGACGATGCGTCCCGGACGAGCGTGCATAACAATGATGCGGCTTGCCAGCAGCAGAGCTTCCTCCACATCGTGCGTGATGAAAAAGATGGTTTTGCACGTCTGCTGCCAGATGGTTTTTAGGTGAATCTGCATTGATTCACGGGTGAGTGCATCCAGCGCTCCGAAGGGTTCATCCATCAGCACAAGCTGGGGGTCGGCTGCAAGGGTGCGGGCAATAGCCGCCCGTTGCTGCATTCCACCTGAAAGCTGATAAGGCAAAAGATTTGCAGAGTCAGCCAGCCCCACTAAGTCAAGATAGTGGGAAACTTGCTGCCGTCGCTCCTGCTTGCCAATCTGTCGCATTTTAGGGCCAAATTCGACATTCTCGGCGATCGTCTGCCACGGAAACAAGTTAGGACGCTGAAAGACAACGCCAACTTCTGGGCTGGGTTGGCTGTGCTGCTTCCCAGAAACCCAGACGGAACCTGTGCTGGGCGCTTGATATCCCGCTAGGACTCGCAGCAGCGTTGTTTTGCCGCAGCCAGAGGAGCCTAGAACACAGACAAAGTCGCTGGATTGCAGCTCTAGATTGATATCTTGCAAAACTTCAGTTAAGTTATTTCCTGTGCCAAAGCTGACTCCAACATTGGCTAAATGGGTAACGGGAGTTTCCGTGCGGAATTTTGCTGTTGTGACCTGTGGGTAGACCATAAGATTCCCAAGTTAAGGATAATGTGTGGGTAGCACTTACAGAGCCTGCGTGTAAAAACTCTTCTGGTAGACCGTCAGATCAGGAGCATTAGGAATGCTCTTTTGAGCCACCATAAATTCAGCTGAATCTTTGAGAATCTTGGCAAATTCCCCCGGAGCAGTAGCAGTGCCCAGATATTTGGTATCTTTCTGTTCTGAAGAATCGAGCCAGATAATTTCGCTCATGGCGGCTTTGCTGTCAGCTACCGGGATGCCTAGCTCAGGGGCGATCGTCTTTGCTGCTGCCTCTGGATCGCTGCGATAAACTTTCACCGCTTCGTTCAGCGCCGAGACATACTGTTTTACTGCATCAGGATATTTGTCAGCGAACTCTTTACTGACCACGCCCACATCTGCCGTAACCACCCCTTGCTTCGCTAAATCTGCTGAGGTTTTGAGCAGCGTTCCACCTGCTTTTTGCAGCTTGCTCAAGTTGGGCTGCCACACATAGCCGCCATCAATATCGCCGCGCTGCCAAGCTGCTACCAGATCAGGGGGCTGTAGATCCAGAATCGTCAAATCTTTCTGATCGATGTTTTCCAGCTTCAGCAGGTTGAGTAGAGAAAAATGAGCTGTGGAGCCAAAAGGTGTGCCAATTTTTTTACCTTTGAGATCGGCAGGGACTTTGACCGTATCTTTGACAATTAATGCCTCAGCGCTGCCAATCACATCATGGATGAAGTAAACGTAATAAGGCAGATTGCGGGCAATACCAACACTGGTCGGCACAGAGCCAATTAGACCAAAATCAATTCCCTTGGCTGCAAAGGCAGTATTCACATCTCGTCCCGAATCGAAACTCACGTACTGAACCTGTGAATTGGGGAATGCCTTTTGCGCCAAGCCCAGCGCCTTGGCTAACAGCTCTGCATTAGGAACGACCTGATAGCCAATGCGCACTTTATCGGCAACTGCCCCTGATGCCGCAGGAGAGCCAGCCGCTGCAGGGGAGCCAGTTGCTCCGGAGGAAGCTTGCGGGGTGCCACTGGCGCAGCTTGAACTAATGATAGGCAAACTCAATCCAACTAATCCAAGCAATACATCTCTGCGTTTTAACTGCATTTTAACGTCCTAAATTTATAGCTTTAGTAAGGCACAGCTCAAGAATCATGCCCGATCCAGGGGAGTTGAGTGTGCTGTATCCAGCGAATACCACTGTCGATCAAGATGGCAATGATGCCCATGAGAATAATGCCGACAAAGATGACATCGCTGCGGAGAAATTTGCTGGCATCCAGCACCATCCAGCCCACGCCGGAGACAGCCGCTACCATTTCAGCCGCTACCAGCGTGGAATAGGCCACACCGATCGCTGTTCTCAGTCCTGTGAATATTTCTGGTAAACAAGAAGGAAAGATCACATAGACAAATAGCTTCCAGCCTGATGCCCCCAGCGATCGCGCTCCGTTAATCCGATCGCGTGAGATCCGCTGCACTCCAGACACGACTGCAATATATAGTGGTGCAAACGCAGCGAGAAACAGCAAGGCAATTTTAGAGGGATTCTCAATGCCCAGCCAAATCACCAATAGCGTGTAGTATGCCAGCGGCGGCAGAGGACGGTAAAACTCGATCAGAGGATCAAGCGCCGCTCGGAATGGTTTAGAGAACCCGCTGAATAAACCCAGCGGAATTGCAGTAGCGATCGCCAGCACTAGCGCCGCCAGCAAACGAAACATACTTTGAGCAATGTGAAACAGCAGAGAGTTGCCTTTATAGCCGTCGCGCAAGATTTCTAGGAAGGCTGAACCTACAGCGATTGGCGAGGGCAAAAAGAGCGGATTGACCCACTGTAGAGCCGTTGCTAAAGACCAAAGCACTAACACTAACAGGATAGAAGTCAAGGCAATCAGACGCTCTGAACTCAGCAGACTTTTCAATCGAGTAGGCGATCGAGAATCGGCATCATACGTCTTTTGGGCTGAACTAGATTGGGGTTGAACTGCTTTGAGAGCCATATGAATCGGCTTTACTTTTTGAATCTTGTTAACATACTACGGTTTACTGCTCGACTTAAAGTACTTAATAAGAAATTAACAGATTTCTTCTAACCACTGGAGAATATTTACCCCAGAGTTCAGCAATGCCGAATGTTTTCGAGAGAAAAATTCTGCCTGAAACACCAAGATCAGGAAACTTTGACAGAGGCTTGCCTTCTCAAATTGACCATGATAACGTGTAGTTTACAGCAAATTACTGTAATCCTATCAAGTTACCGATGATTAAAACAAACTTCTTGGTTCGTAACAGTTCTGATAGTGAACTGCCCATGATGTCTCTCTCCGATAATTTTCCATAAGCGCTTATTATGACTGTCTCCGCATTACTCTCTCGTGAATCCCAACAGCAGCTTCATCACTTTGCCGCCCGCGCTGTACTGACTCCTCAGCTCGATCGCCTCTGGCAAATTGAGTCTGGATTTGTGCGAACGCTCACCTGGCTAGAAGATGGTACGAATGTGGCTTTAGGAATTTGGGGGGAAGGTGATGTGGTAGGTGTGCCTTTTTCCCAAGCAGATCCATTTCAAATGGAATGCCTGACTAAGGTAGAGGCAATCGCTCTCCCTTTTTCACAGTTGCAGAACGCTTCAAAAGTACTTTTATCTCACTTGCATCAGGCGGAAACACTGATGCAGATTCATAGTCAGAAACGAGTTGATATTAAGGTTCTTAAGTTTCTAGATTGGTTAGATCAACGATTTGGTCAAGATGTAGCGACTGGACGCTTAATCAATTTGCGATTGACCCATCAAGATATTTCAGAGGCAATCGGCACAACGCGAGTGACCGTGACGCGTATTCTCAATCAACTGGAGAAACAAGGCTTGATTCAGTGCTTACCTTTACAGCGCATTATTGTTCAAGAACATGAACTCTGGCATTACCAGATTTGAGGCGTAATTTAGTCTCATTACTTAACGATAAGCTAGAGGAGTTTAAATTCAGTATGGATATACATTGGTTCTTTCCAACGCATGGAGATGGTCGTTATTTAGGAACTGCGATCGGCGGACGTGCGGTCACACCTGACTATCTTAAGCAACTCGCAGGAGCGATTGACTCTCTCGGGTTTACGGGGGCACTCCTACCAACAGGGCGATCCTGTGAGGATGCTTGGGTGACTGCTGCATCATTAATTCACGCCACCCAGCGAATGAAGTTCCTAGTTGCCATTCGCCCGGGCATTTCTTCGCCAGGGATGGCGGCGAGAATGGCAGCCACCTTCGATCGGCTCTCCAAAGGTCGCTTGCTCGTTAACGTAGTGACGGGTGGCGATCCAGTCGAATTGGCAGGAGATGGACTACATCTCAGTCATGATCAGCGCTATAGCTTGACTGATGAGTTCCTCACAGTTTGGCGAGACGTGATGGCGGGTGAGATCGTTGATCACGAGGGCGAATTCCTCAAAATCAAAGGCAGCAAAATTCTGTTTCCGCCTGTGCAGGAGCCGTATCCACCGCTCTATTTTGGCGGTTCTTCGCCTGCGGCTATCGAAGTTGCTGCCAAGCATGTTGATTTATATCTCACTTGGGGAGAACCGCCTCAGCAGGTTGCCGAAAAGATCGCGGCAGTCCGCAAACGGGCAGCAGAATATGGCAGAACGCTGCGGTTTGGCATCCGGCTGCATGTGATTGTGCGTGAAACGGAGGATGAAGCTTGGAGCGCGGCTGATCAGTTGATTCAACATTTAGATGCAGAGACGATCGCGGCGGCTCAGGCAGCACTCTCACGTAGCGATTCGGAAGGACAGCGGCGAATGCAGCAATTACATGACGGTAGCCGGACTGAGCTAGAAATTAGCCCCAATTTGTGGGCAGGGGTAGGTTTAGTGCGGGGTGGGGCAGGAACCGCGTTAGTAGGCAATCCAGATACTGTTGCAGCTCGGATGCTGGAATACACAGACCTCGGCATTGACACCTTTATTTTATCAGGCTATCCGCACTTGGAAGAAGCCTATCGTGTGGCAGAACTGCTGTTTCCAAAACTGCCTGTGGATGTGAAATTACCACCGCCTAGCCTTCAGTTTAGCCCAGTGGGAGAAATTATTGCTAACGAAAAAATTCCTGCTAGCGCCAGATAATTGCATTTGATTATCGTTAATGGATGGAGAAGACTATGGTTCGACTTGTAGAACGTCAGCAGGATTATCAGGCGATCGCTCGTAAGCTGTCGCAGGAGTTTTCAGGCAATGCTGTAGCGCGTGATCTGGAAGCAGGTTTGCCTACCTATGAGATCGATCGTCTGCGACAGGAGGGCTTACTGACATTGGTGATTCCGTCAGAATATGGCGGTGCGGGGGAAAGCATTCCGACTGCGATGAAGGTGCTGCAAGAACTCTCGAAGGCAGATGGATCGATTGGACAGCTCTATTGCAACCACTTAGGATTGACGACGCTTGCCCACGTCTCTGGAACTTCAACCCAGAAGGAATATTACTATCATGGCACGGTCGAACATCAGTGGTTTTGGGGCAATTCAATTAATCTGCGGGACACTCGCCTCAAACTGACACCCACAGGCGATCGGTTTCGCTTGGATGGCGTGAAGGGCTTTGGCACAGGTATCCCGGTTGCCGATCAGCTCGTGTTCGGTGCATTTCAAGAAGGGATTGAAGTTCCCTTTTTAGTCGTATTGCCAAAGGGACGCGAGGGCATTACGTTCAACGACGATTGGAACAATGTGGGGCAACGGCGCACTGCTAGCGGAAGTGTTAGCTTTGATAATGTGCGCGTTGAACCGAGCGAGATTCTGGGCTATCCTAACCCACCCGACAATGCTTTTGCGACATTCTTGGGCATCATCGCTCAACTCACCAAAGCCTACGTTTATTTGGGCATTGCTGAAGGGGCGCTAGAGGCCGCTAGCCAATATACGCGTACGCTCAGCCGTCCTTGGATTACCTCTGGGGTCAGCCATGTCACAGCAGATCCCTATATCTTGCAGCACTATGGCGAACTTTGGTCTTCTCTAGAAGCGGCGATCGCTCTTGCTGATCGCACCGCACTAGCTGCACAAGCTGCTTGGGAAAAGGAATCCACCTTGACACATGAGGAGCGAGCAGAGGTTGCAGTGGCTGTATTTGCCACAAAAGCAGCGGCAACTCGTGCTGGATTGGAAGTAACTAATCACATCTTTGAGCTAACAGGTAGTCGGTCAACAGACGTGCAGTTTGGCTTCGATCGCTACTGGCGAGATCTGCGAACATTCACGCTGCATGATCCGGTCGATTACAAGTATCGAGATATCGGCAATTGGTTCTTAAATCATGAGCATCCTGTAGTAACGCAGTATTCATAGCTCATTATTCAAAGTGAGTCATTTCCTATGCAAATCACGCAATCAAAGACTTCGACTTCTCCCTGGCAATTGCCGCCCTTACAACAGCTTATTCCTTGGATCGTTCCTGCGGGTCTTATCTTCATTTGGCAAGTATTGTCTCAGCTCGGATTGCTGAGCACTCGTATTTTGCCCGCTCCAACATCGATCGTGCAAGCCGCCATTCAGCTTACTTTGAGTGGGGAACTCATCACGAATGTGGGAATCAGCCTTTATCGGGCGCTGGTCGGGTTTCTGATTGGGGGCAGCATTGGGTTTGGACTGGGTTTGCTCAATGGAGTTTCGCCGATCGCCGAGCGATTCTTGGACAGCACGGTACAAATGATCCGCAACATTCCTCACTTGGCGCTGATTCCACTCGTCATTCTTTGGTTCGGCATTGGTGATCCAGCAAGGCTATTTCTGGTAGCACTAGGCGTATTTTTTCCTATCTACATCAATACATTTCACGGCATTCGATCGCTTGATCCCAACCTACTAGAAATGGGAGAAGTCTATGGACTGCGCCCTCGTGAGCTATTTTGGACAATCATTCTGCCAGGAGCATTGCCCAATATATTAGTCGGTCTGCGCTATGCACTTGGCATCATGTGGGTGACGCTAATTGTTGCCGAGACGATCGCCGCTAATTCTGGAATCGGATACATGGCGATGAATGCCAGAGAGTTCATGCAAACCGATGTGGTGGTACTCAGTATTTTGATGTATGCCCTACTCGGCAAACTGGCAGATTCGATCGTGCGGGTGCTGGAACATTGGTGGCTGCCTTGGCATCCGAGCCAGGGAATTTAATGATTTAAACAATCAATCTGAGAGAGGAAGATGATGACGCAAACAGAGCATCAGCGCACAAGTGTCCATAATGTAAAGTACGAGAATGGCGCACACTTAAAGATTCAAAATTTGAGTAAAGCCTTCGGTAACTTTCAGGTGTTGAAGGACATTGACCTTGAAGTCTCTCCGGGTGAATTTGTTACCGTTGTGGGTAAGAGCGGCTGTGGCAAAAGCACGCTACTGCGACTTCTTGGCGGCTTGGATCAGCCAACTCAAGGGCAAATTTATCAGAATGGACAGATACTTCAAGGCTTAAACCGTGATGCTAGAGTCATGTTCCAAGACTCTCGGCTGTTGCCCTGGCGGCGAGTCCTAGATAACGTGTCGTTGGGTCTGAAGCATCAAGCGCAGCAGCAGGGGCAATGGGCACTCGATCAAGTTGGATTGGGCGATCGTCCTCGGCAGTGGATTTCGCAGCTTTCTGGGGGGCAGCGACAGCGGGTGGCATTGGCTCGTGCGCTGGTCAGTCAGCCGCGTCTGCTGCTGCTGGATGAACCGTTAGGCGCATTGGACGCTCTGACGCGAATCGGAATGCAGAACTTGATTGAAACCCTGTGGCAAGAGCAACGGTTTACAGCATTGCTTGTCACCCATGATGTGGAAGAAGCCGTATGCTTAGGCGATCGCGTCATCGTGATTGAGGAAGGGAACATCACGCTGAATCTGCCAATTACTTTGCCTCGTCCGCGTGATACCGCTAGCGTGCCATTTGCAGAACTAAAAGTGCAAATCCTCGATCGCATTCTTAAGCGGCAGCGCCCTCTAGTTTCAGAACCAACCTACACGGCATCACTTTTTGCCACCTAATTTCTTAGATTACTTAATTACTTCTTAACTCGCCATGCTTTTAAGACGCAGAACCGTTATTTCTGGGATGATTGGCTTGAGCATTCCCTTGATTGCATCAAGCTGCACTCGTAATTCATCTAATACAAGTACCTCACAAATCGCTCCTAGTGCTGCTGCATCTGTAACCAGCACAGGTCAATCGATCCACATCGGCTATCAGAAGGCGACTGAGCTTGATCTGCTGCGTACCCGAAAAGAATTAGACAAAAAATTAAGCGAACTGGGCGCAACAGTAGAATGGGCGCTGTTTCCTTCAGGGCCTCCGATGCTAGAAGCTATGAATGCAGGCAAGATTGATTTTGGTGGCGTTGGAGAGTCGCCGCCAATCTTTTCTCAAGCCGCAGGAGGACAATTTTACTATGTCAGCGTTACACCTTTGTCTGCCGCATCACAGGATATTGTGGTTTCCAAAGACTCAGTAATTCAAACGCCTGCTGACCTTAAAGGTAAGAAAGTAGCGCTGCAAAAAGGTTCCAGCGCTCACTACCTGCTGTTAAAAGCTTTAGAAGAGGCGTCGGTTCCAGTTGATCAGGTTGAAGTTATTTCCCTTTCTCCCGCAGATGCGCGAGCTGCTTTTGAACAAGGCAACGTCGATGCTTGGTCAATTTGGGATCCATTTTTAGCGGTTGCTCAGCAAAATAGCAACATTCGGGGGCTAAACGTCGGACGTGAGCGCCGCACTTACTTCCTGGCATCGCAGCAGTTTGCTAAAAGTCAGCCAGCGTTGCTCAAAACGGTTCTGGAAGCAGCAAAAGAGAATGGCAACTGGATTGCTCAAAACATTCAGGAAGTAGCCCAGCGATTCTCTAAGGATATTAAGGTCGATCAGGCTGTTTTGCAAGAAGTCTATAAACGTCGCAGTTGGCAGGTTTTACCTGTCGATGCTCAGATTCAGGAGGCACAGCAAGCCGTGGCTGATACCTTCTACAAGAGCAAGGTTATTCCTAAATCGGTTCAGGTAAATGAGGTGTTCTTGCCGTCTGACGACTATTCTAATATTTTTCCTAGTTAAGTTCTAGACTGCTAGTTTCTGAGGTACTTCTTATGCAGATTAAAAGTGACTCCACAATCGACAGTAATTCATTATTCTTCCTCACTCTCTTCTGTATAGTGGGTCTAGCTGTCATTCTCGCATCACTATTTTTGACACATCCGGCTGTTTGTCCACTCTGGCAGTCTCTGGTGATGAAGGATTTCTATTAGCAGAAGCATATTTCCCACTTCTGCTACTTTTCTAATGATCGCCCAGCCCCATTCTTCATATAGCAGTGAAACCTTTTCAATCACATTCAAGCTCTTCGATCGCCGATCGCCTTGTCCACCTCCGGATTCGAGTTTGTCTGTCCCATAATTTGCAACAAGAATTCATCATTTCACAATTAAGGTCTAAGCATGGGCTTAGGGTAAATATGGCTGGAGCAATGAGGCATACTCAGCCTCAACAGAGAAAACTTGACTTAGAACTAACTGGGTCGATCGCGCAGGTTCAGAGCGGATTAACTTACCTGGAATCATTGAATCTCAGGCTGGAGGGTAGACCTAACCCCGATGGTGATAGCTGGTATTACTAGTGATTGATAATGAAAGAGATGTAAAATGGGACAAATTTTAGAAGAAGTTTTGACGGCTAATCAGAATTACTCTGAAACCTTTGGCGAGAGAGCAAATCTTACTATTCCACCTGCCCGTCGCTTTACAATTTTAACCTGCATGGATGCACGACTTGATCCGGCGAAATTTGCGGGATTAGCTGAAGGGGATGCCCATGTGATTCGTAATGCAGGTGGCAGAGCCAGCGATGATGCCATTCGATCGCTCATCATCTCCTACAAACTTCTAGGAACACGAGAATGGTTTGTGATTCACCACACTAACTGTGGAATGGAAACATTCACTGATCAGATCATGAGAGGGTTACTTGCTAGCAGTCTAGAAACAGCTGCACTGACTGAAACGGGTTGGCAGGATGTAGGCAGCAGACCAGGATCGGCAGAGGCGGAGTTTGTGGATTGGCTGACGATCGGGGATTTAGCCAAGAGCGTTGTGGATGATGTCAAACGCATTCGTACTCATCCTCTAGTTCCATCCAACATTCCTATTTACGGCTTTATCTATGATGTGCAAACAGGAAGATTAGTTGAAGTTCCAGATGCTACAGACATAGGGAAAGTGCAAGTCTAGAGAAAATTGCAGATATAGCTGTCTCCAGTTTGCTTAGGACATTTATGGTGGGGCGCTTCGCGCCCCACCATAAATGTCCCCGTCCTAACCGTCTTGGCGGTTGCCATAGCAGCTTCAAGTTACAAATTCAGGTAATCAGGACATGAGATTTACAATCGAAAAACAGCTTTCACGCTTGAAAAATTGGCGATCGGTTCTCACTTTCATAACATCGCTGATTGCTTTTGCCATCGTTCTTCCATTACTATCCTTTTCTCCTGCTGTTGCAAATTCACCTACAAACGTTCAGTTTGTTCCTCCATCATGGGTTGCAGAGCATGCAAGCGATGCTAATTTGAGAATTCTAGATGTGCGGATCAGCCCATTCGATTATTTCATTGGTCATATTCCTAAAGCTGTTCATATTGCCGATAACACTTTTCGAGGTCCAAACGGTTTACTGCCAGTACAATACTGGCAGCAGGACAAGCTACAGTCGTTATTTTCTGAAGCGGGAGTAACAGACGATAGTAAAGTTCTCATCTACTCAGACGGTAGAGATTTCTTGGGAGCCACAATGGTCGCCTACTTACTAGAGCGCACTGGACACTCTAATGTGGCGATTCTAGACGGCGGCTTTGCGGGATATAAAGCTGTTCAGCTCCCCATTACCAAAGAATTTCCCAAGTACACGCCAGGTCAATTTACCAGCACAGACAACTCATCAATTCGAGTCACGCTGAATCAGGTGAAAGCCTTAATTGGAAAGCCCGGAGTTACTATCATCGATCCTCGCCCTCCTGAAGTTTTCGCTGGAGAACAGGATATTTGGGTGCGTAATGGGCACATTCCTGGTGCAAAAAATATCCCTTGGGTCACCTTTACGCTTGGAGAAGCGAACTTTCACAAGCTGAAGCCGCTAGATGAAATCAGACAAATTTTATCCGATCGCGGTATCTCTTCGTCAGATGACATTATTGTGAGCTGCAGCACTGGGCGTGAGGCAACCCTGCAACACAACGTGCTAAAGCATCTGCTTGGATATGAGAAGGTTAGGATCTACGAAGGTTCCTGGACGGAATACTCCTCCTATCCTGACTTACCCATCGAAGTGGGTAAAGGTGCTTAGCCATTATTGTCTTCCAATTATTGTCTCCCAAACGTGTAAACCCGCCCCATTCTTAACGGAATGGGGCTTTTTGGTATTGCTTAGTTTGGTTGGGATCTTTATCCTCAATGCCTCGGCGGTAACGATAAATATAATTTATTGTTTCAAGCAAAAAGAATATTTGCTTCTATAAGTCAAACAATTTAAATTGAAACTATAACTCTGCTTCAACTTCGTGAATAAATGTTTGAATTTTTAGCCCTTTAGAAAACTTGTAGGATATTCCATGCAAAACCCTACTGTCCAGAACAGCATCGACTGGAGTCCTATTCTTCAGCGCATCTCAACCGAAGAGGAGCATCGGTTACCCACCTATCCAGGCGATCTCAAGGCTGCTTTACTCGCTCGTGCTGGGCTAACTGACCATCCCAAAGGTGAGGAAGCCTATCAGCTTGCTAGAGAGATTTCCCGCCTCTCAACCTGTTGTGATCCAGAAATTGTCTACTGGTTCTCTCGCCTAGTTTCCCTACTTGATTTGCAAGTTGAGCCGTCATAGCCGAATGTGATGAAAAAGCGATCGCTGTTCAAACTTTTGACCTTTCAAAGGGTTAAAAGCTAGCGGTAACGGGAAAGCCTCTAGAAATGCTTCGGCAGACCACTCTATCGGACTCCAGAATTGATCTACGGCACGGATGACTTGTTCCCAATCGGTTTCCTGCTCTAATTCTTGACCATATACAAAGCGTTGTTCCAGACCTAATCCGCTGTAGAAGTCTCGAAAGCGATGCTCAATTCGAGCTTGCTGATCCCTGAGCTGTATGAAACGACCCCCCGCTCCAACGATCTGAAAATAAGCACAAGGGATTTGATAAGCCTCAGCAATGACAAGACCATGTAAACTCGTGCTGATGATTCGTTTGCAGGCGGTAATTTCTTCTACCTTTGCCTCCAGCGCCTCAAAAGTTGGCTGGCTCAGAGTTGTGATAATGCGAATATCAGCAGCGATCGATTCAGGTACCCGATATCGAATCAGCTCCTCACGTACCTTTGCACTCTCGCTCAATGATTCTAGTTCTGAGAGATGGACAATAACACCCAGCTCACAGCGTTTCTCGATCGCAGGTTGAATCAGCGAAGGTAAGAACCAGACGGGATCGCCATATACCGCTGGCGCCTCAATTCCTTGCTGCTGGAAAGTCTGAGCACTAAAGGAACCCCGCAGCGCATGAACCTGAAACTTTGTTTTCGGAGGCCTCTGATAATAGGCAAGATTTCGATCAATTGGGTGCTTTGCTTTGTCTATTCCTGTTCCCCAAAGATGAACCTCACCGTTCTTCAGCGCATGACCGATCGTTCCCACACAAGCCAACTTTTTTTGAGGAGAGTCAAAATGACGATGTGCAATTGGCAATCCAGATAGAGCGCTGACAAGAATAGGGCTAAGGGCATCTCCTAAATTGACAAGAGGAAAATTTGGTGTACTGGCAACCCAGGTAAGCGGAACCGACAGTGTATTTCGATCGCGTACAAGCAGTTGATTCGCTGGTTTTCTGAGCAGTGTAATCATACGAACCCTCGGTCATTGGGTAAAAGCGAATCAGAGCGCTCACTGTAAGTTGGCTTTAGGGCTATGAATTATTGACTAATCCGTTGAGATCGCCCTTTCCAAATTTGATGTAGATGAACGATTGCAAGACTCACTGAAACAAGTAGCGCAATACCCACAATCACTCCGTATCCAGATCCGTAACTCCAAGGGCGCTTCAAGCGATGCGTATGGAGTTTTTTCGCTTGATACCGAGCATGACGTTGAGCAGAATTCTGAACTTGGATAGTACTTACCATGGGTGATTTTTTCCTGTAAAAATGTCTGACTTGACATTACATTAATCTACTTCAAGTCTACCGAATTACCGTAGATTAATATCAGCAAAATTAGCATAAATTAATTTTGAAAATCAAGAAAGCTCTTAGCGGTGCTTATTCGCCCTATTGAACAGACCTATTGAACACAAGCTCTGCTGAGCAATCCGCATTAGATAGGGCTGGTAACGGGAGAAAACGTAGCGTCTAAAGCTCCTGCAATTTGAATAAAGACTTGACTAGCGATCGACTCCCGATTGGTTAAGGTTAGTGGCTTTCCTGTATCTCCGCCTGCACAAAGTCGCGGGTCGAGCGGAATCTGTCCTAAAAGGGGTGTCTCAAGCTCTACAGCAAGCCGCTGACCACCACCGCTACCGAAAATAGCAGTAGGTTGGTTACTAAAAAGTAAATAGCTCATGTTCTCAATGATGCCGAGAATTGGTACGCCAACTTGGCGAAACATATGAATACTTCTACGTACATCTGCGATCGCGACCTGCTGAGGTGTAGTTACTAACAGTACGCCACAGATCGGGCTTTCCTGAATAATCGTAATCTGTGCATCTCCTGTACCGGGGGGTAGATCAATTAGAAGATAATCTAGTTCTCCCCAGGCTACGTCCTGAATAAATTGAGTGATGATTTTATGCAGAACAGGACCCCGCCAAGCTAACGGATGATCAGGTTCTGCCAGTAGTCCAACTGACATCACTTTAATTCCATAGGCTTCCAGAGGGACAAATCTTTGACCGTTGGGAGTATCTATGACATTCACTTCTAATTGTCCTAGCCCCATCATTTGCGGAATATTAGGACCATAGACATCCGCGTCAAGTATGCCTACTTTGGCTCCGCTCTGCTGGAGAGCGATCGCTAAATTAACGGTTGCGGTAGATTTGCCGACACCGCCTTTGCCGCTGGAGATCGCTAGTGTCGTTTTGACATGAGGAATGGTGCAAAGTTGAATGTAAGATTTTTTGCACCAGGGGAGAGACGTTAGAACCGTTTGGATTTCAGCGTGCAACTGCTGCTGGTGAGAGCCAGCGTAAAGACGCAAATAAATGTAATCGTCTACAATCCGAAGATTTCGCACCTTGCCTAAGCTGATAATGTCAGATTTGAGCGTGGGTTCAACCACCTGCTTTAGACATTGAATGACTTCTTGCTGGCGCTCGGTAACGGGCGTAGGTGAGACAGGCACAAGTGAGCTAGTCATAGTTGGTCGCAGAGACTAAAGTTGGCTTGAATTTTTTGAATAGCACGCTGCGCATAGATACAGACATCGCGATCGGGATCATCTAATGCCTGCTGGAGTGCATTAAGCGCATTGGGATGGCCTAAGTTACCAAGGGCGATCGCAGCTTCTTTGCGGACATCTGGAGCTTCATCTGCCAGAGTTTTGATTACGTCTGGTAAAAGTTGTGGGTTAGGAATTTGCTGAAGGGCTTGTAGAGCAAATTTTCGCACTTGCCAGTGGTCGTCATTCAGTGAAGATAAGAGGTCTGGAAGAGCGTTGGGACTGCTATGAACAGCTAATGACTTAGCAGCGTTGCGTCGAACCTGCCAATCTGGGTCGGTGAGGGCTTGAGTCAAGAGGGGAATGACTTCCGCATCGGTGAGATGTCCTAGGGTGAGGGCTGCCGATCGCCGCACGGTTTCGTCTGTATCGTGAATCAGCACCAGAGCTGGAGGGCAGTGCTTCACCTGGTTGAGGTAGCGGAGCGTGACGATCGCCGCTTCTCTAAGCTGAGCATAGGGTGATTCAAAGAAGGACAGGAGAGCAGGCAGAGACTGGACATCATGAATTTTTCGCAGCAGGGTTAGTACCGCGAGCTGTACATTGATATCATCCTGCTGTAGTTTCTCTAAGAGCAGCAGCAGGTGAGCAGTCGTAATCAATTCGCTCAAAGCAGCGGCGGCTTCACTGCGGATTTCAGCTTCGGGGGAAGCAAGACAATCTAGCAGGGGCGTTACAGCGACCGGGTTAGCAAGTTCCCAGACTGCGGTGATCGCAATCTTCTGAACGGCGGGGCTATTGTCTTTAAGAGCAATGATTAGCGCATCAATCGCGGCATCATCGCCTAAGTGTTGCAGGGTTTTGACGGCAACGAGGCGATCGTCTTGAGAGGACGATTGCAGTTGGTCAATCCATTTGTTGAGTTCTACGTCTGTAGGCATTGCATCTCCTAATTACCGCAGTAAGAATGGAATTTGTACGGTGATGGCATTGGTGGGACATTCTTTCTCGCAGGGTAGGCAGAACCAGCATTCGTCATATTTCATGTAGGCTTTGCCAGTCTGGGGATCTTTAGCGAGTACGTCTAGAGGACAGACTTCGATACAGGCGGTACATTTTTCGAGACATTTGGATTCGTCTACGAGGACGGGAACGTCAATTCGTTGAGTGATTAATGCCATTGAGTAAATTTCTCCGAGTTGAGTTTGGAATCCGAACCTTGGGGAGTAATCCCCCCAAACCCCCCTTCTGGGGGACGAGCGCTTCCCCCAGACCCCCTCCGAAGGGATTAACTGTAATGATGAAGACAGCGCTTCGCATTGCCACCTCGTAGGTCCTTTCATGATCTACTTAACAAAATATCTTTCAAAAGCTCAGCTAAAGATCTAGCGGTTTCTGGTGCCACATTTAAGAAAATCTCTCACATCCCGTCTAATGCGAAGCGATCTATCTAGCCAACCTTTAACGCCTTCTGGAGGGGGTTTGGGGGACGCAGCCGTCTCCCAATGGGGGGTTGGGGGAAACCCCCAAGGCTCGGATTCTCCCAATAAACCTTCAGCATAAACCTTCAACGCACTGCCACATCATAGGCTTCCTGGTGCAAATCCACGTCCACGACATAAGGCTCAATCGCTCGCTTAAACAACCTCATAGCTCCTGCCTCATCCTTTTTAAGATTGACATGGCAAAACCACTCTTCATCATTCTTCTCTGGAAAATCTAGCCGATAGTGATAGAGTCCCCAACGGCTTTCCCGTCGGTAAATCGACGCTCGTGCCGCCATCTCTGCACAGTCTCGAATAAAGTGAACTTCCATACAACGCATCAGCTCGTGGGGATCATGCGCCCCCATTTGGTCGAGGGTTTCATGATAGCGGATGAAGTTTTGTAGGCCGATCGCCAGCTTAGGTTCTGACTTGGGCGGTTGCAGGTAGTCATTCACCCAGCGTCGCAGCTTATACTCTATTTGCGTGTGAGGAATGCCGTTTGGCTGGTTTAAGGGGGTGTAAATTCTGGCTTTCTCTGCTTCAAGGAATTCACGATCGGGTGCTAAATGATCGAGATCTTGAAGATATTCGATCGCATGAGTTCCAGCAATTCGTCCGAAGACAAACGCACCAATCATATAGTTATGGGGCACGCTAGCTAAATCCCCAGCAGCATACAATCCAGGTACAGTTGTCTCAGCGTTCTCATTCACCCAAACTCCAGATGCACTATGACCACTGCATAGTCCAATCTCGGAGATATTCATTTCAATACCATGAGTGCGGTAGTCTTCGCCTCTACCTGCATGAAATCGTTCACGGCTGGGTCGCTCGTTAGCCCACAAAACTCTCTCAATTTCTGAAATTGTATCTTCATCCAAATGGGTCATCTTGAGCTGAATCGGGCCTTTACCAGAGTTCAGCTCTTTCCACACCTCTAGCATCATCTGTCCGCTCCAGTAGTCGCAATTGATAAAGCGATGTCCTTCGGCATTTGTCGTGTGTGCCCCGAAAGGCCCTGCAACATAAGCACAAGCGGGGCCATTGTAATCTTTAATCAGGGGATTGATTTGGAAACACTCAATGTTAGTAAGTTCGGCTCCGGCATGGTATGCCATTGAATAGCCATCCCCAGCATTGGTAGGATTTTCATAAGTGCTGTAGAGATAGCCAGACTCTGGCAGCCCCAATCTGCCACAGGCTCCGGTACAAAGAATGACTGCCTTTGCCTGAATCACAACAAAGTGCCCTGCTCGCACATCAAACCCGACTGCCCCGATCGCCCGCCCTTCCTGCACGATCACCCGCGTTGCCATTACCCGATTGGTCACATTCACCTTGTGACGCTTGACCTGCCGCGTCAGAATAGTCTTCAGATCTTTGCCTTCTGGCATTGGCAGCACGTACTTCCCGACTCGATGCACCTGCTTTAGATCATAATTACCCTGTGCATCTTTCTGAAACTTGACTCCCCAACTTTCTAGCTCTTGAATCGTTTCATAGCCCAGCTTTCCAGTCTGGTAAACCGCTTTTTGATTGACGATACCATCATTGGCGATCGTCACTTCTCGGACATACTGTTCTGGTGTAGAATGCCCCGGAATTACGGCGGTGTTGACCCCATCCATGCCCATGGCGATCGCGCCACTGCGCCGAATATTTGCCTTCTCTAGAATCAGCACATCCCCATCTGGATTTGCCTGTTTCGCTTTGATAGCTGCCATTGTTCCAGCTGTGCCGCCGCCAATCACCAGCACATCCGTTTTCATCCACTGTGTGTTCGTTGATATATTCATTAAACTATTCGTTAAGCTGTTCGTTCAAACTTTATTCTCTAGAACTAGCTACCTGCCCAAACTGACTCCTGCACTTTTATCTGTGTCGGGATCAGCTTGATATTGTAAAAAGTATCAGCAACTCGTTGCTGCTCCTTGATCACTTCTTCACTCAAAGGCAAGACGCCATAGTCTCGTCGCTTTTCCGCCTTCTCTAACACAACCGCATCAATACCGAGCGCAGGTGAAAGAAATTTAGCGACTTCAGTAGGGTTTTGCTTTGCCCAATCGCTTACCTTCGTTACTTCTGCCAGCACCGTCTTGAGGGCATCTGGGTTTTTCTCAATGAAAGATTGAGCAGCTAGGTAATAGCCCCGATTCGGTGCAAGTCCAGTAGCATCCCGAATGATTCTTGCATTTGCCTTTTCTTCAGCCACAGACAGATACGGGTCCCAAATTGCCCAGGCATCAATGCTGCGCCCTTCAAAAGCGGCACGGGCATCCGCAGGAGCCAGATGAACTACCTCTACATCAGTCAGCTTCAGTCCAGATGATTCCAGCACTTTGACCGCCAGATAATTTGTATTAGACCCTTTGGCAAAGGCAAGTTTTTTGCCCTCGAGGTCAGCTACTTTCTGAATGGGCGAATCTTTAGGAACAACGATTGCCTCTGCCTTAGGACTCCACGGATCATAAGCAACGTAACGCACGGGTGTACCTGCTGCCTGAGCAAAAATTGGCGGTGCTTCTCCGGTGTAGCCAAAGTCAATCGAGCCTGCATTCATCGCTTCTAGCATGGGGGGTCCTGCCGGGAACTCTGTCCATTCCACCGATGCGCCGGAGGATGCTAAAGCTTTTTCCAGATCTCCTCGTGTTTTAAGGGCGCTCAGAATCGTTGCAGCTTTCTGGTAGCCGATATGAACTACCGTACCTTTAGCAGTCAAGCTGGGACTGGGCGATGTCACAGAAGAAGTTGAGGGACTAGTACAGGCGGAAAGAATTAAACTCAACCCTAAACCCACACTGAACAGTAAGGAAAGAGTGCTGATTAAACGGTGCTTGGGAAAAAGAGATCTCAAAGGGTTGAATATCCAGACCTGCTGAGACTTGACAGACATAGAAGCTTGCCTAAGAAATGAGAGAAGGGGGGATCACGTAAATCTAATTAATCTACGGTAAATCGGTCGATTTATGAGATTAATGACCATGAGTATTGCACAACCGTAGCCTAAAATCAAATTAGCCCTACCCCATGTTTCTTAAGATTTGTAGCGCCTAAAAAATCAAGTGTCACTCTCTTGCTTTTCATCTGCCTCTGTGGAAAGATAACGCTTGCAGATAAATGTCTAAAAATCTACTGATTTACAGTAGATTAAAAATTCTCACTTTTTTCATTAAGAGGCGTACCTCCATGAGTTCTCTCCACTTTGACATTCAGCCCATTGCCGGACGTATCGGGGCTGAAATTACTGGCGTTGACCTTGGCGCTGAGCTGAGTGATGACCTGATCCAACAGATTCGTCAAACGCTAATTCAATATAAAGTCATCTTTTTCCGCCATCAGTCGATCGATGCAAATCAACAAATCGCTTTCGCACAGCGGTTTGGCACTCTTACGGCAGCTCATCCAACGGTGCCCTCCCTGCCAGAACATCCAGAAATTTTCGATCTCGATTATGGTCGCACGGTTGCTCCGGCAAATCGTTGGCATACCGATGTTACCTTTGTCGATCGCCCTCCCCTTGGCTCAATTCTGCGGGCAGTAGCGATCCCGCCCGTGGGGGGCGACACACTCTGGGCAAATTCTGCGACAGCATACCAGGATTTGCCGTCTCACCTGAAGAGTTTGGCGGATTCGCTCTGGGC
This sequence comes from Oscillatoriophycideae cyanobacterium NC_groundwater_1537_Pr4_S-0.65um_50_18, assembly GCA_016208305.1. Classification (GTDB taxonomy): domain Bacteria; phylum Cyanobacteriota; class Cyanobacteriia; order Elainellales; family Elainellaceae; genus Drouetiella. The sequence goes on from JACQYI010000062.1 coordinate 27,607, forward strand.
AGTTCATACTAATGCCTACGACTATGCGATTCCCCACTATTCCGAGAAACAGAAAGCTTACCAAGTGGTATTTGAGTCTACGATTTATGAAACCCTGCACCCTGTGGTGCGAGTTCATCCAGAGTCTGGCGATCGCGGACTATTCATCGGCGGATTCGTTCGTCGTATCCAGAATTTATCCCAAACTGAATCCAATGATTTGATTCGACTATTGCAGTCCTATGTTACCCGTCCAGAGAATACCGTTCGTTGGCGCTGGCAGACAGGTGATGTCGCTTTTTGGGACAATCGTGCAACCCAGCATTACGCGATCGATGATTACGGCAACCAGCCTCGCCGCGTTCAGCGCGTCACGATCAGCGGTGATCTACCAGTGAGTATTGAGGGGAAACACAGTCAGGCAATCAAAGGCGACTCTGCTGCATATACTCGTCAAGCCGTTGCCGTGTGATCTCATCTATCAATGGACAACGCTTTCCACTGCTTTTGCAAGCTATGCTGTATCAAGATAACGTAAGTTCGACAGAGTAGAAAAAGCCAGAAGAAAAGCTGAGGCTAGATTTAAAGTATATTCAGAAGGTCTTAGCAATGGACAGGCTCGTATCGTACCTGGACATGACACAAATCTTTTGGGATATAGATGATTTCTACTAACAGTTTGGACGACTCTGGCAGCAACAGCCTTGACCACCGTCGATGCTTGGGGAGAAACGCAGTTGCTCTGCGCTCCACCTGAGTAAGGTGATGACTATCATGATTGCCTTTCATGGCTCCGGCTTCCGCACCTTCAAGGATTTCTATACCTTGTGGGTGCTGCCGCACTAGCGGGGAGCCTTTCCCCAGTTGGTGAGCTACAACCGCTTTGTGGAGTTAGGGCCTCATTGACCCAACGCCCCTGGAGGGGTAACATCCCAAACGGGCACATAGTCATCGAGTATTCGCCAGCTATGCCGCTTGGGGCGAAAGCTTTATGGGGCGGTACTACGGTTTCAAGTTGCACTTACTCATCAACAAATACGGAGAACTGCTGTCGTTTCAGTTGACTCCTGCTAATGTTGATGACCGCACTCTCGTACCAGAGTTAGCAAAAGGCATCATCGGCAAGTTCTTTGGCGATCGCGGTTATACTTCCAAAGCTTTGTTTGAGCAATTATGGCAACAGGGACTTCAGCTGGTTACCAAGCTCAAGAAAAAGATGAAAAATCGCTTGATGCCCCTGGTAGAATATGAGATTAAAAATGGAAAAAGTTTTATAAGAGCAAACCCAGCAAAGTTAGCAAAATAACTGATTTCCTGGGGTAATTCAGATTTTGCAGTATTCTCGATGAACTGAATTGGGTAAAGATTTGAGATTAATTTTTTCGCAC
>JACQYI010000072.1 GCA_016208305.1 Oscillatoriophycideae cyanobacterium NC_groundwater_1537_Pr4_S-0.65um_50_18
CCAGGGGTAGAACGGCGGTACATTGGCAGGTGGGTGCAAGGATTTTGAGGGGTTGGATGCTTTTTCCTTGCACTTTAGCAGACCTGACCCCACTTGAAAAGCATATACAGCAAGTCTTCTATGCTTCTTCAGCAAGCCCTAATTAAGAAACTCAATTCTATTCTCATTCATGCTGAAATTTTTGCAAAGAATACGAAAGAGAACGTCAAAAAAAGATAAATGAAAAGAGCAAAGAAATAAATTGAAAGCCATTGCTCTTGATTTTGTCGAACTCAGGGCATATTGTTAGCGGGGTATGTAAAATAGTTTGTGTCAAAGGTCAAAACAAGATCTAATGAACTAATCACCTGAGACACAACCCCATGACCTTTCGACCTGAACTGATTGACGAACTGCTCAAAGAATATCGTAATCCTGAAGATCTGATGGGTGAAGGTGGGATCTTCAAACAATTGACCAAAGCTTTAATCGAGCGATGCTTGAGTGCTGAGTTGGACACGCACCTAGCGGAGGAAAGGGCAAAGCCAGAGCCAGAGCGCCCCAAGAATCGTCGCAATGGACAGAGCAAAAAGACGATTAAAGGAGAGTTTGGTGAATCTGAGATTGGCATCCCCCGCGACCGCAATGGGGCGTTTGAACCGCTGCTGATTGCCAAAGGGCAGACGCGCTTCAACGGGTTTGACGACAAGGTTCTGTCGCTGTATGCCCGTGGCATGACCACAAGAGACATCCAGGCGCAGTTGCAGGAGTTGTATGGGGTAGAGGTATCCCACACCTTGATTTCCAACGTCACCGAAGCCGTGGAGCAAGAGCGCAAAGCTTGGCAGAATCGCAGCCTGGATGCCATCTATCCCATCATTTACTTTGATGCTCTGGTGGTCAAAGTTCGGCATGAGGGGAGGGTCGTGAACAAAGCTATCCACCTGGCGTTAGGGGTAAATTTGGCGGGTCAGAAGGAGCTACTGGGGCTGTGGATGACTCAAAATGAATCGTCAAAGTTCTGGCTTTCCGTACTAACGGAGTTACAGAATCGCGGCGTTAAAGACATCTTCATTGCCTGCGTGGATGGGCTAACCGGCTTTCCAGAAGCGATCGAAACGGTCTTTCCTCAGACGACCGTGCAGCTCTGTATTGTCCATATGGTGCGAAACTCCCTCAGCTACGTCTCCTACAAAGACCGTAAAGCCGTCGCCTCTGACCTCAGAGCCATTTACACAGCTGCTACTGAAACCGAGGCAGAGCAGGCTCTCGTTGACTTTGCCGAGCGTTGGGATAAGCAATACCTCACCATTAGCAAATCCTGGATGAACCACTGGAATCGGATTATTCCCTTCTTTGCTTTTCCCCCAGACATTCGTAAAGCCATCTACACCACCAATGCGATTGAATCTATGAACATGACTCTGCGTAAGGTCTTGAGAAATCATCGTTCTTTCCCCACCGATGAATCAGCCATGAAGGTCATCTACCTGGCGATCGCTAATATCTCTAAAAAATGGACGATGCCGATTCGAGATTGGAAATCTGCTTTGAATCGCTTTGCCATTGAATTTGAAGGGAGGTTTCCACTGTAATATTCCTCTCTTGACACAAACTACTTTACAAACCCTGTTAGCGCACAGCAAAGCTAACCCTTCCGGGTGCGCTAACACCATCTCGTCATTCACCTGCCGGGGCTTGTCCACATAGGTATGCAGCACCACGAAGGGAATTTCTGGAATCGGCACCACAATCTCCTCTACCTGGGGCGATCTCCGCGTCCTCCTGGCTCCGACCTTTCCGGTAATAAGACCGCCGACTGTGACATACCCCCTCCTGCCAACAGCCATCGCCCCTAAGCTCTTCATCATGGAGTTTGCGAGCTTCGGCTGCCGTCAACAAACTGCACGCCCAGCACTTTTCATTGAGCGATCGCCCCATACGCCCTTGCTCCTGAAAGCACCCCTATTATGCCTGGAAAGCTTTTATTCCCGATGAGTCGCGATAATAATCTTAGAATAGCCTGATAGAGATAAGTGCAATTATCTGAAGGTTGCGATCGCGTTCTAGAACGTTCCGAAACGTTCAGAGACAAACCATACCAATGACGGGGCTTTGCGCGAAGCGCCCTTCACTAGAACCTGAGGCATGCCTGACCGAAGCATTGCCAAATGGAGGGATGCGGGTTGCTGTGGTTCAGGCTCAGGTAAAATCTCTCCGGTAAGCTTGAGAAACTTGCATAGACGGAGAGGGGTACCGACAAGCAGCACCCCTCTCTCTTTTATAATTCGCTGATTGATACAACTGAAATGATTACTGCTCTCGAATAACGATGCAGGCGGCCAAACCTTCCCATGTTTGTGGGCCAACAATGCCATCCACCAATATTGAAGAGTCGTGGTCGCTTCCTCTTCGTTGAAGTCCAGTAACGGCTGCTTCAGTTTTGGCACCAAAGAACCCGTCGATCTTAAGCGGGAAATTATAAGCGTTCAATCGACGCTGCAAAAACGCTACCATCTCGTCTGGCTGCGTTTGCCGATCGTTGCGACGTAACACAGGCATTCTATGACAAGGGGTTGTGGCTGGTGTGGGTTTAGAAGAAGTCTGCATGGTAGATGTC
>JACQYI010000059.1 GCA_016208305.1 Oscillatoriophycideae cyanobacterium NC_groundwater_1537_Pr4_S-0.65um_50_18
CGCAGAGTAGGCAACGCAGATCCAAGGACGCATGCCCAAACGGTAGGACAGTTCCCATTCACGTCCCATGTAGCAGAACACGCCAATCAGGAAGTGGAAAACCACCAACTGGTAAGGGCCACCGTTGTACAACCACTCATCTAGGGAAGCGGCTTCCCAGATGGGGTAGAAGTGTAGACCGATCGCGTTAGAAGAAGGCACAACAGCACCGGAGATGATGTTGTTGCCATACATTAGAGAACCTGCAACAGGCTCGCGGATGCCGTCGATGTCAACGGGGGGTGCGGCGATGAAGGCGACGATGAAGCAGATGGTGGCGGAGATCAGGGTGGGGATCATCAGAACGCCGCACCAGCCGATGTACAGGCGGTTGTCGGTGGAGGTGACCCACTCACAGAATCGCGCCCACAGGTTGGCGCTTTCGCGCTGCTGTAGTGTTGTTGTCATGATTGATGAGTGCTTAATGTTAAAGGAATGTATTTAGGCGATTGCCTATGGGATTCAATATAAGGGTTTACGTTAAGGAATGTAAAGGAAACTGAGAACAGATTCACTCATAAGATCTATAAGTTATCTTTATAGGACAAGTGGTAAGGCAAGCTATGTTTGATGCAGACCCCGTTCCTAGCTAGATATTTGAAAATATCTGATATTAGAAGTATCTCCTGGACTATCAAAGCAAAGGGATTGATTTTCGAGGTATCACGCCGTGCAAGATCAAAAGCAGACCCAAGAGCCGCAAATGCCATCCGTACTGCAAAACTCGGTTGTGGTATTTTCTAGAAACTATCTCCCTCTAGCACGGGTCAATATCAGACGTGCCGTTATGCTCTTAGTGAATGGGCAAGCGGAGTCACTCGACTTGAGCAGCAGCAAAATTTGGCAGGTGCGATCGCCCAACTTAGTCCTTCAGGTGCCTGAGCATATCCGGCTCACGATGGGCAATCCTGAGCGAATTTGGAAGGTGCCCCCCGTCAACCGTCGGGAACTGCTACGACGAGATAATCACGTTTGCCAATACTGTGGCAGCGCCAAAAATTTGACGATCGATCATGTTATTCCTCGCTCTAAGGGCGGGTTACACACCTGGGATAACGTTGTTACGGCTTGTGAAACCTGCAACAACAAGAAGAGTGATCGCCTTTTGTTTGAAACAGGCATGACTCTAAAAGCAAGACCCAAAGCGCCTATGCATCCTGCGATCGCTTTTGCAGAGCAGTTTTGGCGCGAGCAAGAGGGGCACTAGCAACCGAGTGATTCGCGAGTATCTACTCCCGTCACAGGATTAGTTCCACTGGCCGTTTTGCAGAGCATGAGAATTTGGGAGCGATCGATCGTTGCAAAAGTGAAATCTGCTCCCGTAATCTTGGCATCTTTGAAGTTTGTCTTCAGCATCATGGCAGATTCAAGAATGGCATCTGTTAAATCAGCGCCTCTCATGTCAGTAATGTAGGCGATGCCGTTACTAAAGTCAGCGGCGTGAAAGTTAGCCTCCTTTAGAACCGCTCCATTAAATACAGCCCCTTGCAGGTTAGCGCCGCTAAAGTTTGCGCCCTGAAGCTTGGCATCGCCAAATTCTGCTCTCGACAAATCTTGACCCGAAAAATCTTTTGTTGAGGCCGCGACATCATCAAAGGCGCGAATAGCCCCAGAACTGGCTGCGATCGCTACACCCGGAGAGCAGGTAACCATGATGAGTAGAGCAAGTAAAAATCCAAAGATAGTCTGAAGAACACGCATGGTACGAGGAGGGAATAACTTCGCTAGACCCTATCAAAATTAACATTTTTTAACGTCAGTTTTAAGCGATCGAGATCTGCCTCTAGTACCGGGGTATAGCATGTTGCCTCAGATTCAACCTCTACTGATAAGCGAAAGATAGGCTATCCTGTCTGTTAGCTGCACTTCTTTACCGCTATGCTCTCTAGCCCTCAATCTCCACAGTCGGGTCTAGCTTCTGTTCTAACCTGTGGCCTACTGCGTCGAGTTCACCACATTGCGCTCCATGTTAGGGATATCAACGCCTCCCGTCTTTTCTATGGCAATCTGCTAGGATTGCGTGAACTTCAAGGGGATGAGGTGCCTGAGACACTGCGCCAAGCTTTTGAAGCTGGAGAAGCGGCAAATTTCATTACGCCTGATGGCACCATTCTGGACTTGTTTTGGAAGCCCAATCTCAATCCGCCCCATGTTGATCCACGCCAGGAGTTTACTCGTGCGGGACACTTGGCGTTTGACATTGATCCTCAATGGTTCGATCACGCCGTTGAAGTGCTGCATCAAAATCAAATTGCCATTGATCATGGCCCTGTGACTCGTCCTACCGGACGGGGCATCTACTTTTATGACCCAGATGGGTTCCTTGTAGAGATTCGTTGCGATCCAGCATGATTCCAAGCGCAATCTTAGAGAATGTTAAATTGATCTCCTGTTTTTTCCCCATTCCATTTCTTTAACATTCTATGGCCGAAACTCAGGAATTTGCAGTGGGCGATCGCGTTCGAGTCACTGCCCTTCCCGCCTATGTTAAAACCGCCGAACCGATGCCGATGCTGCGTCCTCCCAACGTGATTCATTTGGGAGAGGAGGGAATTGTCATCGATCGTCGTCCAGGTGGGTTTTGGGGTGTGCGCTTTTCCAGGGGTATGTTTTTGATGGATAGCCAGTATATCGAAGCAGTGGCAGAGTAGGACTCTAGTTCCCATCGAAGAATCTTCAAAGAATCTGTATGGCCTTTGAAGGTCTAGCGGTCATAAGAGTGAGTTAGTAGATTGAGATTTTCCCGTCTACTCATCCACCCGTCTACCTATCCACCCCTCTCCCCCAGCACGTCAGTTAATTATAGACAGACCTCTAGCGGCAGGTTGTAAACAGCGATCGCTAGAGTGTTACCGCACAAAATTCGCTGGGTCTTGATCTCGCCGATGTTTAACGGGAATCGGCTCGCCTTGGCGATCGCCTGCAAGGGCGGCTGTTGCTTCCAGAGCGGCTCTCAGCCTCTTGGCGGCATAGATAGACATATCACGGGGGACATTGATGCGATCGCGCAAATAGCGCAAAGCAATATCAGAACCGGGAGGCGGCGGACAGTCTTGCCCCGTCATGAGATGGGTCAGGGCGCACCGCAAGGCTTGATCCATCAAGGAGTCATCTGCCGGATTAACTCGAATAATGTTGACATGGTGCTTGAGTACGCGGTAAAGCGCCTCGGCGCGAGAAGTTTCAGGTTCTGGGTAAGCTACATCGGGCAGCTCATCCCAGGGGCCTTGATCCACTCGAGCTTTGTTCATTTGCATCTGCGGCTCTCCGTTTTCCCAGCAGCCTCCCATTTGGGGCGGCAAATCATGGGCATGGGTGTGAAAGTCGCTCTGGGTTCCTCTATAGGTTGGGCGGCTTTCCATAGCTGCAAACCACTCAGCCAAGCGAGGATTAGCCTCTCGCAAAGAATACCCTTTGTAGTAGTAAAGGCTGGCATTCATGCGTTCGACGTAGGGCGTAAAGATCACATCAGCAGTGCCAAACTCCTCTAAGAAATAAGGGCCAGGCGTGCGACCTAGAGCCTCTTCGACCTTAGCAACCACTCCAATAAACTGATTGCGATTCCCCTGCTCTTGCCTTTCCGAACTGGTTGGATAACAAAGCCAAGCACACCAGGCTCTAAATAAAAGTCGTTCTAGCTGTCGCAAAGGCAACACTGCTGGATGTTTCATGCCTAAGCCCAGAGAGCCAAAGACTTGCTCTAAGGCAATCAAAATATCATCGCTCTCTGTAATAATGCGATCGTCTAGCTCAAGGGCGGGGAGCATTCCTGAAGGAACCTTGCGCTTGTACCAGATTTCTTTCTCGCCGTAGCAAAACATGGTAACTTTTTCGATCCGGTAGGGGATCTGCTTTTCCTCTAGCCACAACCAGATTTTTTGGCAGTAGGGGCACCAAGCGTGGTTGTCACGGTAGAGCGTTACCCGCACATCAGCTTCAGTTTGACCAAATAGCCGCAGACGGGCTTGCGCATTGGTCGGGCCATTGACCAGATCGACCTGAAAATCTGTCAAAGCTTCCAATTCTGTCCAGCTTAGAGGGGCGATCGTTGCTGCTGTGGGTGTCATGTTTGAGTAGGAAGCTATAAGTCTGTCGGAGTTTACCAGCGGCGTCACTCACCATTCTTGACACGAAACGCTGCCCTTTCATCTTAAAACTGAATTCTTTCAGATGGCTGCAATCTCTGGCGCTGCTTAAGACAACAAGCTATTCGGTGGGCGATGCGAGAGTGGGTAAGGTGTCAAACCCCACCATCCCACCATCTAGTTTTGGTACAGCACAAAGCAGCACTGCACCAAAACTATGAATGGATGCTTACGTCCCTTTAAGGAATATTAGAGGCAGTTTCTAGGTTAAACAGCGTTTGCAACGTTTGCATCGCGTGCCGCCGAGCTTCAATATCCTGCTGGGCGCGCAACTGCACCATAGGGTCATGCAAGATTTTGTTGACGATGCCGCGCGTCAGAGCCTCAATGATTTCTTGATGCTTTTCACCAAACTCTGATCCGAGCCGAGACAGCGCTTTTTCTAACTCCTGAGTGCGGATCGTTTCAATTTTATTGCGGAGGCTGCTAATCGTAGAGACGGTTTCGAGCGATCGCCACCACACATCAAACGCCTCAACTTCCTCATCTAAAATGCCTTCAGCTTCCATTGCCATTTGGCGACGGCTTTCCTGGTTTTGCGCCACGACCGCTTTGAGGTCATCCACATTAAAGGCGTAGACGTTGTGTAAATCGTTAACGTCAGAATGGACGTTGCGCGGCACCGCAATATCAAACAGCATCAGAGAACAATGTGCTTCGATCGCTCCCTCTAGCTTGGCGCGATCGAGCAGAGGTTCCGTAGCGGCTGTGGCGGTAAACACCAGATCGGAAGTCGAAATCACCTCCATCATGTCGGCCAGGGTGTGGAGCTGAAGCTCTACATCTTTAAACTGCTGAGCCAATTCCCGTGCACCTTCGATCGATCGATTCACCACGCAGATCTGCGTTGCCCCTTTAGAGAGCAAATGCTGCACGACCAAACGCGACATTTTGCCCGCACCCAGAACGGTGACTCGGCAAGCCGATAGGTTTTGGACTTTCAGTGCCGCCAGCTCGACGGCAGCCGAGCTAATCGAAACTGCGCCAGTGCCAATGCTGGTTTCAGTTCTAACCCGCTTTCCGGCGGTAAGAGCCTGCTTAAAGAGCTGGTTAAGGATGCGCCCGACGCCGTTATATTGCTGCCCAACCTTGTGAGTATGCTTCACCTGCGCCAGAATTTGCCCTTCGCCCAAGACCAGGCTATCTAGCCCTGCCGATACCCGCATCATGTGCATGACGGCATCCTGGTGCAGCAGGGTAAACAGATAGGGGCGGAGCTGATGGACGAGCAATTTGCCGTATTCTGCCAAGAATTGCGTTACTTCCCGCACGCCAGGCTCTGTTTCGCTTGTGACGACATAGACCTCCAAACGGTTGCAGGTGCTGAGAATGGCGGCTTCTTCAATATGGGGATAGCTGCAAAGATGAGCGATCGCAGCTTCCATTTGCGGGGTGGGAATGCTGAGCTTTTCGCGCACTTCCACCGGGGCTGTTTTGTGACTCAGACCCACAACAACAATATTCATTCGTCCTCCCAAACGATTTTCTCTTTGTGCAGCGCTGCTTTCGGGTCGCCCTTACGGCAGCGTAAATCAGCTTTTATCGAATGATTTGCACAGTTGACATGAATAAACTTGGCAATAAACCTGGTATCTCTTATCTCTGGCATCTAAAGCCGCACCGATTAACCGAGCCTTGACTCAAACTATCGGTACAGAGTTCGGTATAGGGAAAGTCTACCAATTCGAGAGAGCCTGTAGAGAAACCGAGCGGGTCTGGAGTGGGGGCGATCGCGTAAATTTTTATGAATTCGACCTTTTGCAACCCAAAGGACTGGGGAGACGTTACCTGCAACGCCTCCCCGTCCTTCTATTGCCTCTTTCCTGGTATTGCCTAAAATTTCATCGATAAAATCAGCAACACCTTTTCGCCTTAATCTATCTTTGCCTTAATCTAGCGAATCTAACGGATCTGCATAGGTTAAGGATTGCCAGAGATTAATAGCTTAACTGCACAGACTTAGGCTCTTTGAGCATGTGGATCGTTTCTACAAATCGAGCCGTCTTGGACTGGTTGGAAATTACCAAACTGTGAGTCCGAGAGCCACCCTTAAAGAAGCGCACGCCCTTCATGAGCGTCCCGGAGGTAATGCCACAGCCCGCAAATAGCACCGTTTGACCCGAAGCCAATTCCTCAGCTTCATAGACGCGATCGGGGTCGGTAATGCCCATAGAAGTCAATCGCTCGATGTTGGCCTCTTTGCTTTCACCAATTAGCCCTGTTTTGACGATCGCCGGATCGTAGATCAGCTGTCCTTGGAAATGTCCGCCCATACAGCGCATGGCTGCTGCGGAAATCACGCCCTCTGGTGCTGCGCCGATGCCCATGAGCGCATGGACGTTAGTGCCTTCAAAGGCGCAGGAGATAGCTGCCGACACATCACCATCTGAGATCAGGCGGACTCTGGCTCCTGCTTCCCGGATTTCTTTGATCAAGTCATTGTGGCGATCGCGCTTCATGACGATGACCATCAGTTCATCAATCGGGCGATCGAGACATTCCGACAAAATCTTCAGGTTTTCGGTGGCAGATTTGCGAATATCGACTTTGCCTTTAGCTGCCGGAGGAGCCGCCAGTTTGTTCATGTAAAAGTCGGGTGCGGCGAAGAGTCCACCCTTCTCGGAAATGGCAAGCACAGCCATAGAACCAGGCTGACCATAGGCGCAAAGGTTGGTGCCTTCACAAGGGTCAACAGCAATGTCAATCTCAACCAGCTCATCGGGGTTACAGTAAGCCTTGGCATCCTCACGGGTACAAATGCCCACTTCTTCACCGATGTACAGCATGGGCGCATCGTCCCGCTCGCCTTCACCAATCACGATGCGACCACGCATGTGAATCTTGTTCATCCGCTCTCGCATAGCTTCTACTGCCACGCGATCCGCTTCATTCTTGTCGCCCTTGCCCATCAAATGAGCCGAAGCGATCGCTGCTTGCTCAACCACTTCAATGATTTCTAAACCGAGCGTGCTTTCCACCGGATTACCCTCCAACTGCTGATTTTGCGTCGTTTTGCGGACTACGCTTCGTACAAAAGTTTATCAGAATTGGGGATCACGATTTCATCTGCTCGATCGGATCGCGCCAAATCACCCCAACCGATCGCAAAATAAAGTTCCCCCACTCTCTTCCCTCTCCCCCTCCCCATGCTCCTCCCTCCCTCTTCGCTCCACCTTCTCCAAGAAATTTTGGCAAACTCTCCCGTGGGCGAAGTCTTACCTGCGATCGCTCAGCTCAACTTACCCGACTGGTGGCTAGCCGGAGGCGCAGTGCGAAACACCGTCTGGCGATCGCTATTGGGCGAGACTTGCCAACTGGGAATTAAGGATTTTGACATCGCTTTTTTTGATGCCACAGGCGATCGCCAGCAGGAGCTAGAGGCAAAAGCGATCTTAACGGCTCGCTATCCCCACTATCTGTTTGATGTCAAAAATCAGGCGAGCTTTGCCCGCTGGCGATCGGGACGGCAAACCTACAACAGTACTGAGGCGGGCATTAGCGATTGGCTGCATACTGCGACGGCTGTAGGCGTGCGGCTAGAGGCAGACACCTGGCAGTTTTTCACGCCCTATGGCCTAGAGGATTTGTTTGCAGGAGTCGTTCGCCCTACGCCAGCTCACGTAGGTGATCCGATCGCTCAGCAAAAAGCAGATTCGTTTCTGCAAAAATGTCCTAACCTCACGCTGGCTGCTAATTAAACCATTCCAAAACGCGATTCCAGGCCCACCAGATGTCAGGGTCTTTGGCTTGCTGCTGACAGGCTTTGCTGCTGATGTAGCCCACATGGCCCCCATGCTCGGTCACAACCAAATCGATCGCCGGATTCTGGGCGCAGGCATCTTCTAGATCGGGGACGATCGTCGGGTCAAACATGGGGTCATCGGCGGCATACAAAATCAGCGTGGGTTTAGCAAACGTATCAAGCTGATAAAGAGGACTGCTGGCTTTGTAATAGTCCCCAACAGTCGCAAAGCCTAGCTTGCCGATGACCAATTCCTCATCAAACGTCCAAATGTTGTGAACGCGACTCAGGGCTGCCGGATCGATCGCCCCAGGATGACATTCACTGATCCGATCCGCCAGAATTCTCAGCTGCTTGGTGATGGCCTGATCGAGCGATCGGCCAATCGCGCTTTTGTCCAGATAGCTCAAAGAGCGCTGAGATTCCAGGCTAGGACAAATAGCGGCTCCCCCAGCAATTTCTGATTCTGCTAAGCCCAAGTCGCTGCCCCAAGTTGCCACGGTTTGTGCTGACTTGATCGCCCACAGCGCCAACTGCCCGCCCAGAGAATAGCCCGTAAACCAAAAAGGTGCCGGACAGCCCATTGCCTTAGCTTTTGCAGCAATGCGGACAAAATCCTCTCCCTCATACAAACCATCTGAGGTGAGGGTGGGCGACAGCTCAGCCGTTTTGCCATGCGCCCGCCAGTCAAAGAGAACGATCGCGTAGCCCTGAGCAAACGCCTTGCGCCCCAAAATCTTGAGGAACCACTGGTTGTCGAGATCGCCTGTAATGCCGTAAGTTGCGACGATCGTGCCTCTGGGGTTTTGAGGAATCGCCACTTTACCAAAAATGGGTACGTCCTCTGCCCCCACAAAAACTTGAGGCTGATAGTCTGGCTCTGGCTCAGCAATATGCTTCTCCCAGGTTTGGCTCATCTTGAGGGCGACATGCAGGGTCATCGCTAGACCATTTTGCAGACTCCAAGGAGGACTGTAGGAAAATTGATGCATGGATTAATGGAATGGCAGGGATAAAGGGACGACTTTTTGCAAGGCTTACCCTCAGAAAAAAAGTCGTTTATAAAGTCATTTAGGGATCAGTCAAGTCATAGTTGACGGGTGGATAGGTAAAGGAATGGATAATAGTTTCCCATCTATCCATCTACCCACTCACCCATCTACCCATACACCCCAACACGTCAGTTATGACATTGGTGTGGGTACGGCTAAACTAAAGACAGCAACGCTTCGAGCAACATCTGATTCTGTTCTTCTGTGCCGATCGTGATTCTTAACTTATCGGCCAGACCGGGCTGCTTAAAGTAGCGGACTAAAATGCCGCGCTGCTTCAGTGCCAGATAAATTTGCTCGGCACTATTTTTGGCCTCGCCCGTGGCAGGTGGCTGTGCCAACAAAAAGTTAGTTTGAGACTCCTCCACCTGAAAGCCCAACTGCTTCAGGTCGATCGTCAATTTTGACCGAGAAATCTTGACTTTTTCAGCACAGGCGTTTTTGTAAGCCTGATCGCGCATGGCAGCCGCACCTACGGCACAGGCGATCGCATCAATGTTATAGCTATCTTTCACCTTAAACAGTCCACTTAGCAGCGTGGGGTGGGCGATGCCAAAGCCTAAGCGCAGCCCTGCCAAAGAGTAGCCTTTAGACAAGGTGCGGCTAATAATGACATTCTCAAATTCTTTGACCAGTGGCAGAGCGGTTTCATTGGCAAAGTCAACATAGGCTTCATCGATGACGAGAACGCCAGAGAGCTTCGCGGCCAGATGCCGGAGGTCATCGATCGGCACCACATGCCCGGAAGGACTGTTGGGTGAGGCAATAAACGTGACGGCTCCATTAGCAGCCGCTAGGTCATCGATCGGTAAACGGTAGTCGGCTCCATAGGGAATTTCGATCGTCTGGGCGGGCTGAATCTCCGTCAACGTCCGGTACAGCACATAGGTAGGCATGGGATACACGACCTTGCGCCCAGACTCTGCACAGCTCCGCACAATGACATTCAGCACATCGTCGCTGCCGTTGCCCACGATAATCCAGTCGGGTGGAACCTCTAAGACTTCGCTGATTGCCTGCCGAAACTCATTGGCATAGGGATCAGGATAGCGCCGCAGCCATTCACTATCTAGATTTTGCAGAACTGCGATCGCCTCTGGAGAGGGCGGATAGGGATTTTCGTTGGTGTTGAGCTTGATGATATTGGAGCCTGGCTTCGGCTGTTCACCCGGAACATAGCCAGCCATGATGTCAACGTTGGGGCGAAAGTAGGAAGTCATGAATTCAGTGATCGCGTCAGTAATGGCATCTGCCCATTATCTAGCTTAAAGAATTCTCATGAATTTAGTTTCTGATTGAAGGGGCTACTCTTATTCCAGTTTGTCTATTTGAAGTCCATCTATATCAAGTCTGTTCAAGTATCAGCCAGAACCCTCGTCCTCTGCGTCAGGTTCTCCGGTCAATCGCCCCACAGCCTGATTTCGCCCTCGCGCCTTGGCCTGCAACAGGCGATCGTCTGCTCGTTTGAGCAAGCTTGTGCCTTTGGCATCATCGCTCGGCCGTAGGGTAGCCACCCCTGCACTCACCGTCACCGTCAGATCTAGCTCATCGTCGATGGCAAAAGGCTGTTCACCAATGAGCTGACACAGCCGCTTGGCGATCGCCAGGGTTTCCCGACAGCCCGTGTCGCTGAGGATGACGACAAACTCTTCGCCGCCATAGCGGAAGGGTGTGTCGTAAAACCGCAGATTGTGACGAAGGCGTGCTGAGAAGAGCTGAAGGGTGCGATCGCCCACCAAGTGGCCGTAGGTATCGTTGATCGCCTTGAAAAAATCGACGTCTAGCATGATGACGCTAACCGGCTCATCGCGGCTACGGGCATTTTGAATCTGCCGAGGCAGCTCCCACTCAAAAGCCCGACGATTGTTGAGTTCTGTTAGAGGATCAGAAAGAGCGATCGCTGACAGCACATCATTGGTACGCATCAGTTCTCGATGGTTTTGCACCTGCCGTAGCCCTACCTGCACCTGCGCCTGAAACCATCGGCTCTGAGCCGCAAAACTAGATGCCAGGTGAGGCTGATGCTGTAAGGGCAGCCAGAGATAGGCATCTGCTCCTGCTTCTAAACTCTCAATGCGAGCTTCAACCTCGCGATCGCGAGTGGGTGCGCTGTTTACCGATTGATTATCGGTTTGGTCATCGATCTGAATACAGTAAATCCAGGCAATTCGACTCTGAACTTTGATCTGACGGCACAAATCCAAACTGCCCGCTTGGCTGGCTTGAATCACCAGTAGATCAGGCTGTTGTGCCTGAATAATTTGCATCGCCTCAGCGGGATCGCTTGCCCTCTCTACGGTAAAGCTTTCCAGATTAGGAATTAAGCTCAGAAGGCCAGCTTGAAAATCATTGTTTCCTACTAAGAGAATTGATGCATCCATTAACGTTGGGGAAGCCTATCTTGATCATGAACTGATTGCCCTGAGGTGTGAGGAGACACAAACCATAGCACCTCAAAATCAACGCTGAATCGCACCCTGCTGTGGCTATTGCCTGCTCTATCGCTTGCTCTGTAGTATCCCTTGCAATGTCTCCCTATGAAGCGTGTTTCTAAAGTGAGTTAGAGCAGTGAATTTTTGACGTTTCATGCCGAAAACGTAACTTTAATCAAACGGAGCCTATTATTTTTCGGATTGGGCTGACTTAATATATGGGGCTTTTGTCATGTGCTCATAACACTACGATCGCTTCTACTCTTGTGCTGCTAAATTTGAACTTGCCAATTTTTTGTTGAGTCAAGCATTCATCCACAGATCGGCTCATGGTCTGAACCCAAAATACCTCCGTAATTTTAAGCTTATCTGCACGTTAAGTTACCTACAACATAAGCTGCACGGATTCCAAAAAATTCTAAAGTTTCTCGCATTCCGTTCACATAAGCGGAATTACAGAAATTTCAATTATACGGGATACAGTCATACTGAGATCAGTATTGTATAAAATTTGCACTAAAGAAATGGGAATGTCAAATTTGTCGAATCTGGCAACATGATCGAGAATAGAAAGCTATGGCTCCTTCATAAAAATTGCCATTCGCTTCTTTAGTCCTGCTACGGAATTCTATCCATGTCCCCTTTTCTCAGCGGCACTCAAATTAGACAAACTTTTCTGGATTTCTATGCGGCTAGAGGGCATCAGATTTTGCCCAGCGCCTCGCTTGTCCCAGAAGATCCAACTGTGCTGCTGACGATCGCCGGGATGCTGCCCTTCAAGCCCATCTTTTTGGGACAGCGCCAATCTGAGTTTCTCCGCGCCACCACCTCCCAAAAATGCATTCGCACCAACGACATTGAGAACGTGGGACGAACAGCGCGGCACCATACATTTTTTGAAATGTTGGGCAACTTTAGCTTTGGGGACTATTTTAAGGAGCAGGCGATCGCTTGGGCTTGGGAGCTTTCGACGCAGGTGTTTGGGCTACCGCCAGAAAATTTGGTGGTCAGCGTGTTTCAAGAAGATGACGAAGCCTTTGCCATTTGGCGTGATCAGATTGGCATTCCGGCTCACCGGATTCAGCGCATGGGTGAGGCCGATAACTTTTGGGCATCAGGCGCGACTGGCCCTTGTGGCCCTTGCTCCGAAATTTATTATGACTTTCATCCTGAGCTGGGCGATGCTCACATTGACTTAGAAGATGACTCCCGCTTCATTGAGTTTTACAACTTGGTGTTCATGCAGTACAACCGCGATGCGGAGGGCAATCTGACTCCGCTTCAGGCAAGGAACATCGATACAGGTCTGGGACTAGAGAGGATGGCACAAATCCTGCAAAAAGTGCCCAATAACTACGAGACGGATCTGATATTGCCGATTATCAAAACTGCTGCCGAAATTGCCGGAATTGACTATACTCAGGCCGACGAAAATACCAAAGTCTCCCTAAAGGTGATTGGTGATCACGTCCGGGCGGTTGTGCATATGATTGCCGATGGCATCAACGCCTCTAATCTAGGCCGGGGCTATGTCCTGCGGCGGCTGATTCGGCGGGTAGTGCGGCATGGGCGGCTTATCGGCATTGAGAAAGAGTTCACCTCTAAAGTGGCTGAAACGGCGATCGCCCTCTCGGAAATCGCTTACCCCCTCGTGCGCCAGCTCGAAAAGCAAATTAAAGCGGAGCTACAGCTTGAGGAGTCTCGCTTCCGCGAAACCCTCGATCGCGGCGAAAAGCTGTTGGCAGAAGTGATCGAGAAAGTGGGTGAGAAAGGCGAAATCTCCGGTCATGATGCCTTTGTTCTCTACGATACTTTTGGCTTTCCCCTAGAGCTAACTCAGGAAGTGGCTGAAGAAAAGGGGCTAACCGTCGATGCTGAAGGCTTTGCTGCCGAAATGGATCAGCAGCGCCGACGATCGCAGGCCGCGCATGAAACCATTGATCTCACGGTGCAGGGGACGCTAGACACGCTGGCAGAAACCTTAGACCAAACGCAGTTTCTCGGCTATTCTCAGGTGGCTAGCGGCGCTGTGGTTCAGGTGCTGTTGGTGGGGGGGCAGTCTGTTGCGACGGCCTCGGCAGGAGATGAAGTGCAAATCATCCTTGACCAAACGCCCTTTTATGCAGAATCTGGCGGCCAGATTGGCGATCGCGGCTATCTCTCTGGCGATGAGACGCTGATCCGAGTCGAGGATGTTCAGAAGAGTGGCAGTCTGTTTGTCCACTATGGGCAAATTGAGCGGGGAGCGCTAAAGGTGGGCGATCTCGTCACGGCGCAAATCGATTTGGCCTGCCGTCGGCGTGCCCAGGCTAACCACACGGCTACCCACTTGCTTCAGGCGGCACTGCGGCAGATTGTCGATGAAAACATCGCCCAGGCCGGGTCGCTTGTCTCTTTCGATCGCCTCCGCTTTGACTTCAACTTACCCCGCGCCGTTACGGCGGCAGAGCTGCAAAAAATTGAGGAGCAAATTAACACCTGGATTGCTGAAGGGCATCAGGCAGAGATAGAAGTGATGGCGATCGCTGCTGCCAAAGCCAAAGGGGCGATAGCCATGTTTGGCGAAAAGTATGGCGACGAAGTGCGGGTGATTGACTTTCCTGGCGTGTCGATGGAGCTGTGTGGCGGTACCCATGTGGCCAATACGGCAGAGATCGGGCTGTTCAAGCTGATTTCTGAGTCGGGTGTGGCGGCAGGCATTCGCCGGATTGAGGCGGTTGCAGGTCTGGCAGCGCTGGAATACCTAAGTCTGCGGGATAAAATTGTGCGAGAGCTAAGCGATCGCTTCAAGGCCAAACCGGAAGATCTGACCGATCGCGTGATGGCGCTGCAAACTGAGCTAAAGAATACCCAAAAGCAGCTAGAGGCGGTAAAGGGTGAACTGGCTCTGGCAAAATCTGACCAGTTGCTGAGTCAGGCCGAAGCGATTGGCTCGTTTAAGATCTTGGTGGCTTCTCTAGCAGAGGTTGATGCAGAATCCTTGAAGACGGTCGCAGAGCGACTGTTGCAAAAGCTGGGAGAAGGGGCGATCGTCCTGGGTTCTGCCGAGGCTGAGAAAGTGAACTTGGTGGCAGCCTTTAGCCCTGGTGTGAATCAGAAAGGTCTGCAAGCCGGAAAATTTATTGGGGCGATCGCTAAACTCTGCGGCGGCGGTGGCGGCGGGCGACCCAATCTGGCACAGGCAGGTGGTAAAGATGCTAGCAAGCTGCCAGATGCCCTAGCAGCGGCTCAGATGCAGCTCCGGGAGGGGTTAGGTTAGTTTCAACACAAGCTCCTCTCCGTATTTCTACTCCCATAATTTCACTATTATTGGGCGTTTCTTCACACCTCCTTTGCGTAATTTTGGGCTTAGCGCGATTAGTCTTGAGATGAGGCGAGTTCAGACGCCTGTTCAAGGAAGTGGCAGACAGAAATGGGGGCTCATTGCCTGTCTGCCTGCCTTGAGCTTTAAAGTTCAGACTGCAAAGTTCAGACCGCACCTTAGAGTCTGCCTGTCAAAAAGTAAGTAACCATTTCGCCTTTGCCTTTGACCTCGATCGCACCTCGTTGTTCAAACGCATACTTGTGCTTTAGCAATTCGTAGGTTTGGGCAGTCACCTGAATCCGTCCTGGCAGACCGTGAGACTCCATGCGGCTCGCAGTATTTACCGTGTCACCCCAGAGATCATAGGTAAACTTGGTAGTGCCAATGACGCCCGCCCGCACCGATCCGGTATTGATGCCCATGCGCATCATGAGCGGTTGTTCGGGTTGCCTAGGCAGAGGGGGAACGGTGAACCGGGCAATCTCTTTTTGCATATCTAGCGCCAGTTCCGCCACCGCTTCGGCATGATCCGATCGCGCTGTGGGCAGCCCGCCTACGACCAAATAGGCATCGCCAATGGTCTTAATCTTCTCCAAGCCATATTGATCTACCAGGCGATCGAAGGTTGAAAAAATCTGGTTGAGAAGCTCTACTAATTCTGTCGAAGAGAGTGCTGCCGAAAGCTCTGTAAAGCTGACAATATCGGCAAACAAAACGGTAACTTCGGCAAAACTATCAGCGATCGTCTTTTCTCCTTTTTTGAGGCGATCGGCAATCAGCTTCGGCAAAATATTTAACAGCAGCCGCTCGGACTTTTCTTGCTCAGTCTGAATTTGCTTTAAAAACGCCTGCTCTTGATCGCGAAGCCGCTTTTTCTCCAAGCTGGCTCCAATTCTGGCTTTTAGCAGGGTTGGGTTAAAAGGCTTAAATAAATAGTCTTCGGCACCTAGCTCAATGCAGCGCACCACACTGTCAATATCGTCTAAAGCCGAAATCATGATCACTGGAATATGGCGTAGGGTCGCATCAGATTTGACATGTTCCAAAACCTGATAGCCATTCATACCAGGCATCATGACATCCAGCAGGACTAGATCAAAGGGCTGTTGGCGCAGGGTCGCTAAAGCTTGGAGTCCATCTTCTGCCAACACAATACTGTGCCCTTGCTTGGTCAGGCGGCGCGAGAGCAAATCTCGATTCATTTCGTTGTCGTCTACGATCAGCACTAGACCCTGATCAGCCATGTTGGCAGCTCTTCTGTGAGATGGAATGGGGAAAGAAAATAAGTAAGGTGGACAAACCAAAATCTGCTTTGGCTTAGCTATACTGTAGCCGCCCGAAGGTTCTGTCAAGTAGTCTTCCAGGATTTTGCGATCGCTAGACCATTACTGGCTTGAAGTTCTTTATGGGAGAGTATTCTCTATAAAAAATAAAAGAGCTATAAAACCGGATAGATCGCTAGGCGGTAGCGGCTCGGCAGATCAGCAGCTGAATTTTGCCCAAAAGTCGAGGAAACTCTACAGGTTTGGTGTCGTAGTCGTCACAGCCTGCCTCTACGCATTTCTGGCGATCGCCTGACATGGCATGAGCGGTCAAGGCAATAATCGGAATATTTTGAGTCATGGAAGTTTGTTTAAGCTGGCGTGTGGCTGACCAACCATCCAGGATAGGAAGGCTCATATCCATCAAAATCAAATCTGGAAATTCGGCTTGAGCCATCTCAACACCCTGCTGTCCATCAGTGGCAATTACCACCTGAAATCCTTTACGTTCCAACCGACGAGACAGCATATCTCGATTCATTTCGTTATCTTCTACGAGCAGTATTTTAGGCATCCTACTTCCGTCCCTACTTCACTTTTGCATCAGCTTTTTGGCTCAAACGAGCTAAAAGTGAACCTGCAAGCGATAAGCGAACCTGCGTTATTCCAGCGCAAAGCGCCATAAAACGACTTCACATCACAACTGCGGACTTTAGACTCTAGAGATGGAAGCAATCCAACTCTAAAATCCTAAGAACCTTGAATTGGAGGCTACGTAGCTGCCTATTGGGGAGCTACATTAACAACACAATCTATTTCGGTATCCCTCAATTTACGGGAAACTCCGTTCAAAAATTCAAGATAGATGCAATTACATAGAGGATTCCCGCAAAATGGCTTGAGATAACGGTTGTTATTGCTGAGATTTATAACGATCGCTCTGTGTGAATTCAGGATTGCAGACAGATCAACCTGTCATAGTTTTTTGGAAGTGCCGCGCTCTGCGCGGCACTTCCAAAAAACTATTGGATCTTATTTAATCCATAGTCCTAAGAGGATATTTGAAAAGTCCAACTAGGGGTAGCGAAACGTTTCAGATCCCCCTAAATCCCCGCGCTATAGCGCCGCTGCGCTGGAAAAAAGGGGACTTCAAATATCCTCTAAGCAGATGAGTCGCTGTCATCAATTACCGCTGCCCGATCGAGCAATAGCAGATCCCGTAAAGCGTTAGTATCCAGCTCAGATAGCCAGTTTTCGCCTGCGCCCACCACCTGCTCTGAAAGGGCTTTTTTGCTCTCAATCAGTTCATGGATGCGCTCTTCTAAGGTGCCTGTGCAAACGAACTTATGCACTTGAACATTGCGCGTTTGCCCAATGCGGAAAACGCGATCGGTAGCCTGATTTTCCACCGCCGGATTCCACCAGCGATCGAAGTGAAACACATGATTCGCCCGCGTCAGGTTCAAGCCCACACCGCCCGCCTTCAGGGATAGGATAAAAATCCTTGCCCCCTGCGGATCGTTTTGGAAGCGATCGATCATGTCTTCTCGCTGCTTTTTGGAAGAGCCACCGTAGAGGAACAGCACCTCGCGATCGAACTTTTTTGCCAGATAGGGCTGAAGCAGCTTTCCCCACTCGGCAAACTGGGTAAAGATAAGCGAGCGATCGCCTGCCAGCAGCAATTCCTCCAGCATTTCTTCTAGACGTTGCAGTTTGCCCGACTGCTCAGCAAAGCGTGCAGCAGGCTGATCTAGAACATCAGAGGGCACTTCTGCATCGGGATTAGTTTTAAATAGCACGGGATGGTTACACACCTGCTTCAGTCGGGTGAGCAGCGCTAAGATCATGCCGCGCCGCTGAATGCCCTCGGCGGACTCGATAGCTTCTAGCGACTGATCCACCAGCTTTTGATAGAGAGCGGCTTGCTCTGCCGTCAGGCCACAAAAAACCGTCATCTCCTGTTTTTCAGGCAGATCTTGAATGATGGAGCGATCGGTTTTCAATCGCCTTAAGATAAAGGGCTGAGCCAACGCCCGCAGGGTTTTTAGAGAAGCCGTATCGCCATAACGTTCGATCGGCACTGCAAAGCGACGTTGAAAAAAGTTCTTAGGCCCCAAATAGCCAGGATTCAAGAAGTCCATAATCGACCAAAGTTCCGAGAGGCGATTTTCAACGGGCGTTCCGGTTAGGGCAATACGGAACTGGGTCTCAATCTGTCGGGCAGCCTGAGACTGTTTGGCATCCGAGTTTTTCACATTTTGCGCTTCATCTAGCACAATTCCCTGCCAGGGAAGGCTCTGCAAATCCTTGAGGTCGCGATGAATCAGTGAATAGCTGGTGATGACCAGATGCTGATCTTTGACGGCTTTGGTAAAAGCTTTGCCCTGCGATCGCTTGTCTCCATGATGCACCATCACCTTCAGGCTAGGGGCAAACCGCCGAATTTCGCGCTCCCAGTTGCCTAACACAGAAGTGGGACAAACCAGCAGCGTGGGCTTCTCTAGCACTTCCTGTTCTTGCAGGTGCAGCATCATAGCGATTAGCTGAATCGTTTTGCCTAGCCCCATATCATCGGCCAGACAGGCTCCTAGTCCCCAGCGCTCTAAAAACGCCAGCCAGGAGGCTCCGCGCAACTGATAGGGGCGTAGCTCTCCTTGAAAGCCTTTGGGTGTCGCAATCGATTCCACACTCTGATTGCCCGTGGTGAGGGCATTGATCAGCTCTTGCAGCGTGCCGGATGCCTCAAAGCCGACCACAGGGAGCTTTTCAATCATCTGCGTATCGCCCGTACTGATGCGGAGAGCATCTTCTAGAGACAGCGCCATCTGCTCTTTGCGGCTCTCAAAGAAAGTCTGTGCTGCCTTAATGTCTTGCGGGCGAAGCTCTACCCATTCACCGTTGACCTCTACCAGTGGAGTATTTTGCGCCACCAGGCGATCGAACTCTACCTTAGACAATCGCTGTCCGCCGATCGTTAGCTCCCATTTAAAGCTCAGCAGACTTTGCAGTCCCAATCGCTGCTTTTTGGCCAGCTTTGGCGCTTCGGCCTGCACTCGCAGCCCCAGTCGATTGGCCCAGCCCTCTTGGTTGGCTAAACTGGGGGGCAGCACTACCCCAAAGCCGCTATCCTGCAAGCGCCATGCCGTCGCCTTGATGAACTCATAGACCTGGAGCGGGTTGAGCGGGCAAGACTGCGGCTGCTGTACCTGAAGGCTAGGCTCGATCGCGGGATAGAGCCGAGAAGCCAGCCCTAGTCCAGCCAGCAGGGTTTCTTGAGGTAGGTCGATCGCCCGTCCCATATGCTCTAATCGCTCAACCGGATTTTTCCAAATCACTCGAGCGCCCACCAAAAAATCGGGATCATTTACGGCCTGTAGATAATATTCCAGCGACCAGTTGCCTTGACCCGTAGCAGGCGGTTGCAGATAAAAGCAGGTGCGAAATGTTGCCAGCTTTTGGCTGAGCTGATGCTGAAGCAAGGCAGTCCACTGCGTTAGCACAGACTCTAAGCGATCGAGTTTGGCTTTATCCGCAGTCACAACCGGGCTGCCCCCTAACGCCTGAAGCCACTCGCGCAGAGGGGTCTCTTTGGGTAA
Source organism: Oscillatoriophycideae cyanobacterium NC_groundwater_1537_Pr4_S-0.65um_50_18 (assembly GCA_016208305.1). Classification (GTDB taxonomy): domain Bacteria; phylum Cyanobacteriota; class Cyanobacteriia; order Elainellales; family Elainellaceae; genus Drouetiella. Next base: position 19,573 of record JACQYI010000059.1, read on the forward strand.
GGGTAAATTGGGCAGGGGCTGGGTGGCCGTGAGCGATCGCAAAACTGTGTCGATCGTGCCGTTTAAAAAAGAAAGAATCAGCTCTTCGCCATCGTTACCCTGCGCCAGATTGCCCTGCGCCGGATTGCCCTGCCCCTTGTCGCTTTGTTCATCGCTTTCATCGCTGACCCCGTAGGCGCGGCAAGCGCCGGGCATCTGTTGAGCAAACTGCTCCAGCCGCGCTCGATCGGTAGCGCTATCCATCAAAACTTGCCACTGGGCGATCGCTTCTGCCTCGGTTGGCCGTGTTAGCTGCGGTAAAAACTTGGTTCGCGCCAGCAAATCGAGCTGCCAGCGAGCCACATGCGACCAAAACCGTAAGTCTGCGCCCATCCAAGCAGAAGTCTCATCCTGTACTGAACTCAAGGGCAAAGACTGAAGCAAGGCCAGCGTTTCAGCCGCCGTTAGCCAAATGCCCTGTACCTGCCAGGAGTAAAGTATCTGCTCTCCTACGGCCTCTGCCGCAGAGTGTCGAGGCACAAAGGCGGCACGATCGGCATCAGCCGCCGCTATGCGGTAGGTGGGGGCTGTAAAAGTTGTAAAAGTCAAACTCTGCCAGCGGGGCGATCGCTCTAGAGGAGGGTCGGCTGCCAGCGTCGCTCCGCGTTTGCGCGATTTTCCGCGTGCCGCTGCCGCTAGTGAAAATTCTGCTACCGTCCAATTGATCTGCTGCGAGGTGTGGAGCGATCGCAACCAATCTCTCAACTCTTCTGCTGTCATGGCAAAGGGATGAGGGGCACAGAGATGAGGCGCTGATTCTGAGTCGTCCAGTTCCAAGGGTTCAACCCGCCGCCAAATTTCGCCCCAAATAAAAAAACCAGGGCGATCGCTCGGTTCTCCGCCATTTGCGGCTGAAGTGACACTCTGATTTTGAGGCTGCGAAATCCAGCTACCGTGAAGAATGGCCATACCTGACTCTCCAAACGTTGCAACCGCTGCTAAAAAACCAGAGGAAAGCTCAACTTCTCTGGAGATTCCCTGGAGGGCGCAGTTTCATCTGCAATGCTGGACTTATTGTAGCGCTCAGAGGTTAGAGAATTGAGCATCTACCAGCACTTTACTTGACTCCCCTGACTTGCATGAGTTTGTAAGGCTGCTGACCCAATTAAAACCAAGAACTTTTTTGAGAGCATAGGGCGAAGCCACACGCGCTCAAAAAAGTTTTTCAAGTTACTGATGTGAAGATCCTTAAGGACATTTGGATAGTCGGCAGTGAAGGATTAGATGGCAGCACATCTCGCTTGCCTGTGTCTACAAAACCCACTTTCCTATACAGTCCCATTGCCTTAACGTTTCCTTCTGTCACCCAAAGCTCCAATTGGGTTTGGTTGCGTTGCTGTGCCCAAGTCAGGATTTCTGCGATAAGTGCAGAACCGACACCATGACCCCGACAGGTTGGATCGACCCACATGCCGCCAAGATGACCAATTTTAGAATCTTGGCGATCGACGAGACCAAAGGCAAACCCAACCACGCGTCCTGCTTGCTCAGCCAAAAACATCACATGACTATTAGGTTGACTAAGCGAATGGGTTAACCTTTCCCAGTAAACCTGTGGCTGAGTCTGCGCTTGTTGCAAAGTTTCTGCGAAGGCATTGGGAGAGTCGGCCAAAGCATGTAACCGGATTTCACGGAACAACGGCGCTTCATGCGGTTGTAATGTGCGAATCTGCATATCCCTTGGACTTGTCTCAAATAGAGTCAGGATTTTTATGGCACGACACAAAAATCCTGATGTATCTCAGAAGCTTCACCTCAGATCTGCCTTAATGACGATCGAATTGAAGCAGCTTGCTTCCTTCTGGTAGAGAAATTATTGAATTTATCAGGATAGGTTTGTACGTATGAAATGGCTCTGACCTGTGCGTCGATCCGTGAAGGAGCGTGGGTCAGTCAACGAATTTTCGAGGGATGACTTATGTTCGATCGCGTTTTAATTCAATCTCAAGCTCTGCGTGAACGCGCCATTGTCGTTCCACCAGAGCCGCCACTGCCACCTGCACCGATGCCATCACCGACGCCAAGCCCTTTACCTGATCCTCTGCCACCAACGCCTACGCCCAATCCTCCCTATCCGTCCCCAGTGCCAGCACCCGAAGAGTTGCCTGAACCAATTCGGGATTGAGGGTGCTGCCTCTGCTTGAGTTTCACCTAAAGGCGCATGGGCGAACCCAGATGCGTATTAAGCAGAGCTTAGGAAGAGGCAAGGTACATTTCGTCGTTAGGGGAGCAGATATTTTGAATGATGAGAGAGTGGGATGATGGGAGAGCGAACAATGGCGATCGCATTATCCCACCCTTCCGCTCTCGTAACATTCAGAGGCTCCCCCAACTGCTGGATGCGCCCGAAGAGTCCAAGTGATCTGAGCTAATGAAACAACTTACTTTTCAGCAGACTCGCGGGCAGCAGCAGCTTCATCGGGGTGAATGCCCAATCGCGTCAGGTTGACCCGACCGCGATTATCGATTTCGCGCACTTTAACGATGACTTCATCGCCCAGTGCCACTTCGTCTTCCACCTTGCCAACGCGATAATCTGCCAGTTGCGAGATGTGAACCATGCCCTCTTTACCGGGCAAAAATTCCACAAATGCGCCGATGGGAATGATGCGCGTTACCTTACCGACGTAAACATCGCCTGCGCTGAGCTTGCGGGTCATACCTTCAATGATGGCACGCGCCTGCTTTGCCTTAAGGCCATCTACCGCAGAAATGGTGACGGTACCATCGTCATCAATATCCACCTTAGCTCCTGTTTGCTCGGTAATGCCTTTGATGGTTTTGCCACCTGGGCCAATGACCATACCAATCAAGTCGGTATCGATCTTGATGGTGAGCAGACGTGGGGCGTAAGGCGAGAGATCAGTACGAGGTTGATCGATCGTCGCCAGCATTTTCTCCAAAATATGGATGCGGGCAGGTCTTGCCTGATTGATGGCATCGGCGATAACGCTAATGGGCAATCCGGTGATCTTCATGTCCATTTGTAGGGCTGTGATACCGTGGTCGGTACCTGCCACCTTAAAGTCCATGTCGCCCAAAAAGTCTTCGATACCCTGAATGTCAGTCAGGATGCGGACTTCCTCACCTTCCTTGATCAAGCCCATAGCAGCACCGCTGACAGGCTTGCTCAGCGGAACTCCCGCATCCATCAAGGACAAAGTAGAGCCACAGACCGAACCCATTGAAGTAGAGCCATTGGAAGACAGCACTTCAGACACGACCCGAATGACGTAGGGAAACTCTTCCTTAGGCGGCAACACAGGCACCAAAGCCCGTTCTGCCAAGGCACCATGTCCTACTTCCCGCCGACCGGGCGATCGCATCGGTCTGGTCTCACCCACTGAGTAGGGGGGGAAATTATAGTGATGCATGTAGCGCTTTTCTTCATCAGGATGCAAGTCATCCATGTCTTGCGCGTCGCCCGGAGTGCCCAACGTGACGACAGACATCACCTGCGTCAGCCCACGCTGAAACAGTCCGCTGCCATGAACTCGATTGGGTAAAACACCTGTGCGGCAAGAGATGGGGCGTACCTCATCTAGCTTGCGACCATCAACCCGCACATTGTCTTCTACAATTTGACGGCGCATCAGCTTCTTGGTGATGCCCTTAAAGGTGTTGCCCAACGCCTTAGAGTTAGCCGCCGCCGCTGTGCGAATAGAATCCTCTTCAGGAAGTTCAGCGATCGCCTCTACTACAGTGGCTTTCACTTCATCTAGAGCCGCATCCCGCTCGGCTTTGGTGAGGGAGAACTGAGCCAGGATATGCTTTACAGAATCGGTAACGCGATCGCCGATAAAGTTTTCTAGCGTCGGATCAACAGGGGGTTCAGTCTCTTGCACTAGCTCAATGCCAAGCTCTGCCATCAGATCGCGCTGTGCTTGAATCAGATCGGCCACAACCTCATAGCCAAACTCGATCGCTTCAATAATGTCTTGCTCAGGTAGCTGGTTGGCTCCTGCCTCGATCATAATGACGCCATCAGGTGAGCCTGCAACCACTAGATCCAGATCGCCTGCCTCAATCTCGCTATAGGTCGGATTGATGATGAAGTCATCGCCAATTAATCCGACCCGCACAGCTGCCATAGGGCCATTGAACGGGATTTTGGCCAACAATGTGGCGATCGAAGCCCCGGTTACGGCTAAGACATCGGGCGGCACTTTCTCATCCATAGAAAGTGTGGTGGCGACAATTTGAATATCATCCCGTAGCCAACCCGGAAATAGAGGCCGCATGGGGCGATCGATCAAACGGCTAATCAGCGTAGCCCGCTCTGGCGGACGGCCCTCACGACGCAAAAACCCTCCCGGAATGCGTCCGGCTGCATACAATCTTTCTTCGTAATCGACCAGCAGCGGCAGGAAATCAATTCCTTCTCGTCCCGATGCTCGTGTAGCTGTCACCAAAACTGCGGTGTCGCCTGACTCTATCAACACAGAACCGCCTGCTTGCGGTGCAAGCAGACCTACTTTCAGCCGAATATCCCTTCCATCGAAGGATATTGACTTGTCTATTTCGTTGATCATGAAGCGCTTAATCCTTGGCTAATGTCCTCTTTTTTCTTCTGAGGCAATCGTAACACTGATATTCAGATAGCGCTTCATTGAGATGGGGGGAGGGAGGGAGAGAAGGAGAGAGGAAGGGAACGAGGGAGAGAGATGAGGTTTATTCACCCGTCTACTTACCTACTCACCCACTCACTCGCCCACTCACCCACTCACCCACTCACCCACTCGCCCACTTCTACCGCCCTCTGCCTTTAAACGAGTTGAGCCATTCTCGAACTTGCTCTCCGGCAACATCGCGTCCGCCTAAGCCAAAGGCGAGTGCGATCGCCACTGCAATGGCTCCCAACAGCAGACCAAAGGCCAGGTTGACAATGCTGCTGGCAATGCCCATTTGCTGCAAGGCCATAGCGGTAACGAGAGCAATGATGGCAATTCGGGCGGTTTGTCCCAAAATTTGCGCCTGGTTGTTGCCAGATGCGGTAATGAGCTGAAAGGCAAGATTGGCCAGGTATAAGCCTACGCCAAAAATGATTACGCCTACCAGAACGCGAGCCGCAACAGCTAGGATGCCGTTAACGATCGCTGTTAGCACAGGTAGCCCAATCACTTCGGTGGCGGCAACTGCACCAAATAGGATAATGCCCACCAACACGACAATGCCCGCAATTTCTGAAGGCGTGCGGCTGGGCAAAGGTGGCGTGATTGCCCTTCGGGAAGTCACATCTTCTTCTGCCAAAATATCTTCGGGGAAGGGTGGCGTGACGACAGGAGCAATGGAGGGCAAACCCAGCCAGCCGAAGATGTTGTCGAAACCAATGCTGGTAAGGATACTGGCCACTAAATCAGCCACAAACCGCCCGATGACGTAGAACAACACCAAAATCAAGGCTGCGGTAAAAATCTGCGGCAGCGTGGTGAGAATTTGCTCCAACATGCGGGTAGCGGGTGCAGAAATCGCCTGGACTTCCAGAGCGTTTAGAGCTGCGATCGCCGTTGGAATCAGCACCAAGACATAGACGATCGTACCCAATAGACCCGACAGAGACATGCCGCCTGCCGACCGAGTCAAGCCTACTCTTCTGCCGAGCTGATCGGTGCCGACTGCCGCCAAAAGGTTGGTGACAATTCCCCGCACCACGCGAGCAATCAGCCAGCCTACCGCCCCAATAATTACTGCCGTCAGGATTTTGGGCAATGCCGAAAGCACCTGATCGAGCAAATTCTGGACGGGAGCCAAAGGGCCTTGAAGTTCAAGGACATCCAGAATCAGCGGCAAGAAGAACAGCAGGATAAACCAGTAAAGGGCGTTTCCTAGCGTTTCATTTAATAAAAAGGGGCTGCTTTCACCTGTTTGAGAAGCAAGGCGATCGTCTAAATTGAACCGCGCCAGCCCTCTTGTCAAAATCGTTTTAGAGAGCGTTGCCAACAACAGCGCCACTCCCAGCAGCAAGGCTGCACTACCTAACTTCGGGAGGTAGCTAAAAATTTGCTCTAGAAATCTGTTGAGCGGAGCTGATACGGCCTCTAGGCGCAGGGCATTGAGAAAAGCGACGATCGCAAATGCCATGATCACCCAAAACACCAGCAGCGAGATCCATTTCTCGATCGGGGGTGAGTCGTCTCCGGCAGGCCGTCCGGTCATCCAGTTGGCGATGCGATTGTCGATGCTGGTGCGATTCAAGATGCCTTTGACAACCGAAGCCACCACCAGCGCTATCAGCCAACCCAAAATCAGGAGAGCGATCGCTCCTAAAATACTGGGCAGGTAAGTGCCAAGCTGTGTGAGAAAACCTGGCTGAACAAGTTGAATCGAGCCAGGTTGACCGGGGGTGGGGTCAACCTGAGCCAGTTGAAAAATCTTAGAGATTGGCGGTTGCCAGAGAATACGTACAGGTGAGCACCAAAACTGATCCATAAATCCTACCCTTTGAGCGAATACAGGGCTAATTCAACGCAGATGCCGTCAGAGAATAATCAGAGGCGCGGCAGCTTGGGGCAGACAGTTTCTAAAAACTTTGCCATGCGCTGATAGAACTTTAAGGCTTAAGAGGCCATAAAACTAGCAAACACCGTTACACTATTTCGCTCGTTAGAGATTGACTTCCGCCTTTAGGCTGAAATGCGACCCAAAGAGCCGACTTTTCTCTCATGAATGTTGTTAGGACAAGAGAGCGCTCATGGGGTTTTGAGCTAGTCTACGCGCAACCCAAAACCCAAAACAGTTAATTTTCCAAAGCACCGAGCACCTTGGAAGATCAACTTTTAAGAAAATTGGAGAGTATTTACAATCTCCTGAGATTAGAGTTTTGTGGCACGCGCCACAAAATCCTAAAAGCTGGATTTCAAAGGTGCTCCACGCCTTTGAAATCCAGCTTTTAGAAGAAATAGGAGAATAACGCCTTCCAGCAAAATTGCTGAGCGCAGGTCTCAAAAATACTGCTGTGGCTCGTTATTGCAGCACCATTCCAGTAAAGTAAAAAAAGGAAAATTCACAGAATCTACTGAGCTTTTGATCCTATGTCGTCTGAAGTGTTTGAGCAGTCGATTCAAATTCATGCCAGCGCCACTGCCGTAGAGCGATGCATCACAGATTTGACGCTGATGCACCGCTGGCTCAATCCTGCGCTGCGCTGTGAGCCGATCGGATCTTGGAGTACAGCGTTAGGCAGTAAAAGCCGTTTTGTGATTCAGATTCCTCTATTGCAGCCCACCCTCAAGAGCGTCGTGGTCGAGCGAGAGCCAGGACTAGTCGTTTGGGAATTCAGCGGCTTCTTCAAGGGACGCGATCGCTGGGAATGCCAACCCAATGAAAAAGGGACACACCTAATCAACCGCTTCGAGTTTAATATTCCCAATCCGCTAGTGCGCTACGGCTTCAATCAATTTGCTGCAAGCTGGACAAAACAGGATATGCAGGATCAACTCCGGCGTTTCAAAAGAGTAGCAGAGGAGATTAATTAGTCTGTCTCTTGTCTGCATGGAGCTTACATTGGATTGAGTCTATATTAGGTCATTAGGAGAGGTAGTTAGAAGTCATTAGGCGATGAGAAATTCATCCAGATTGACTTCAATCCTGATATCTCCCATGTCTTTGTAAACCTGCCAGACACTGCTGTTGCGATGTAGCAAAGAACCTTTGTGGGTAACGCAAATTGCAACTGAGGCTTCTACATTAGGGCCTCGGAATAGCGTTGCAGAGTCTTTTGCATATCCACCTAAGTCATATTGATCGCAGGTGATTGTTTCTTCGATCGCAATAAAGGTTTTCCCGACCGTTGCACATCGCTGCTGAATAGCGAAGAGTCTACGCCTGATCTCATGCAAACACTGCTCAGGCGGCAGGTCTTTTGCAGTGTGGAGGGCAGCATAAATGCTTTGGCGCAGCTCTTGCTTAATCTGTTCTCGCTGATTTTCGACCTGGACTTTTTCGCTTTGTGCCTTTGTCTCAGCTTGAGCATCTTTTTGTAAAAGTAAGGGCATCACCGAAGAGATAAGTAAGGTCATGAAGAGACTCCCAGAGAAGGAAAATATTAGGGACGAACAATGACTGGAAAAATGAGTTCAAAAGGCTGAAATGTATCGTCTTTCGATTGTCCCGATAGAACGACGGTATAACTGTCGGCTGCCGGGAAGGTGATCATAGCTTCGATCGCCTGAGATGCTTTTGTGGATGCGGTAGACAAGGGAATATTTTGAGCGATCGTCTGGTTGGCAGAGTTGTAAATAGCAACCTGACAAGCACAACTTTCGGGAGGAATTAGGCCGCCACCTCGCTGGGTCAGCACAAATTGCATAGGGCTAGCTTGATTGGCCTGAGGCGTATCATTGGGTTCTAGATGAATAGAGGCTCCAACTGAGTTAGAACTAGCCACCTGCTGTCGATAGGCGATCGAAGGTAAAGTGCCTATTAACGGAGCAAAGGCAATACCAAATACGGATAATATGAAAATCGGCAAAATTCTATGCATGGAAATATTTCAGTTTGTCTTGTGGAGAAACTGCTCAATGAATAACTAAGGATGCTGAAAAGACTGGGTAGGAGCAACTCTAAGGACAAAGAGAAGAGCTGCCTTGCACTCCTAAAAACCTGACTTCATTCTAGCTGGCGCATGTCTGTTACTTGCTAATATAACAGCTCCGATCGCTTCCAACAAGAGGGAGTTTGGCTTTTCGTCAGCAATCTGACTTCTTTTTAGGCTAATTGGAACATATTTTTCAAATAAGCATTCCAATTATAAATAAATTCACATCTGCCGCTTTGTAGGAGTATGTGGGTATGTGAGTGGGTGGGTAGACGGGTAGACGGGTAGAGGGAAACTCTTAACCACTCACATACTCACCCACTCACCCACCCACCCACTCACCCAGTCAGAGATGTCAGGGCAGTTCAGCTTTGTATTCAGCTTTGTATTCAGCTACACTAGCCGATAGAGCTTAGAGCGATCGCAGAGTCTACCGCCAAGATTTTTTAATTGGAACTTTAAAAAAGGTGGTTCTAATTAAAATAAACTGCTAGAATCACAGCGAGGGGGTAAACATCCTCTAGGTTCTGAAGCAGGGGTAAGCCATGCTTAACCCATGCATTATCAAGGCTTTCGGTTAAGGTAAGAGCTGACTTCAGCGCTACTCAACCCTAAAGTCTATATTGATACTCTAGCATTCTGCCTCTAGCACTCTGATCTGCGGCTTTTCTGCACTTCAGGCAATTGATCTTGCCGAAACTGATCAGAAATGGTCTTAGCCCCCCATTCTGATAAACTTTTGCTCGCTTATGTCTGCAATATGTGCAGCAGACTTGGGCGATCGATTCTTTCCTATCACTCCCAATCTGGTAATCGTCATGCACAAATATCTTTCTTTACTTGTCTCTATTGTGTTGGTACCAGCCCATATTTTCATGGACATGCCCCACGCGATCGCTCATCAACCTTTAGCGCTAGAAGATGTTCAAGCCACTGTTCATCTTGAGCCTGATGATTCTCCCTATGCCGAACAGCCTAGCCCCACCTGGATTCACCTGATGCGATCGGATGGTGAAACTGTCCCTTTAGCAGACTGCAACTGTAATGTAGTGGTCTACGATTCTCTCAATCAAGCGATCGCGCGTCCGTCATTGGCGGCAGTCTCAGCCGAGGGGCATGAACAGCTCATGGGGACAAGCATCACCTTCCCAAAAGCCGGAGACTATCGGCTTGTGTTTGCCGGACAGTCTAGAAGCGAAGCCTTTCAGCCTTTTGAACTTGAGATTCCAGTGACTGTGCGTCCTTAAATTTCACATCAGAGCGATCTTCTGATTAAAAGAAGGGCAAGCGCTGCATTATTCTTGCAGTCCGATCGTATAAATCCATAGTCGTTTTGACAGGCGTTGTGTTTGCAGTCTGCCAAATTCATTGCTGGCTATCTAAATCTTGAGCTGACTGCCTAAACTCTGAGCCATTGACTCTCAAAAGCCCTGCCTTGAATCTTCAAATAAGAGGTAAATTATGCGACAAATTAGCTTAGGTCTAACGATGGCAATCACCACAGCCCTACTGGGTTCATGGGCGTATGCAACTGAGTTTTCACTGCCCTACAGCGCTGATCTGGATATCGATATCGCAGATATCAGCGACGCATCTACCCAGATTTCTGCCACCCCTTCGAGTGAGGCTGTGACAAGCGATCGCGTTTCAGACAGCGAAAGTCTGTACTACTTTACGGTGGTCATGCCCCAGAATGCAGAGCCATTCTCCAGGCTATCGTTTAGTGAACTGAGTCGGGATGCATCTGCAATGCCCATGCGATTTGATCTGATCAACGCTGAAGCCTTTGTTGGCACTCCAGGGGAGACAGGCGAAGCGATCGATTCTGTCGCATGGATGGATGAAACAGGAACTTTTTGGATTGAGTTCAACCCTTCGCTTGCATCAGGAAAAACATTGACAGTTGCGCTTAAAGCCCCCAAGCCGCAGTCTGGGAAAACTTATGAATATGGCATTGCAGCCTACACCGCAACAAGGACGCCTATGGCTATATTTGCTGGAAACAAAACGCTGACCATTGATTAGCGCTTGGAAACAGAGGGTGCATCTTGTCATTAGGGGAGCAGATATTTTGAGTGATGGGAGAGGGGGATGATGGGAGAGGGGGATGATGGGAGAGCGAGCAACGGCGATCGCATCATCTCACCCTCTCGCCCTCGTAACATTTGGAGGCTCCCCCAACACTGCTCTTTGCCGAGATCTTTGCAATTGAGAACTCATTGCGTTGAGGCTTGCTGTGTCACTTCTGAGGGCGTGCTTGGTGCCACCTGACCGAGTGAAACCTCAGGATTAGTCTGACTGATCGATCGCTGTAGGGCTGCCAAGGCACGGTTATAGCCTAAAATCGTTTGCAGGCGGTTGCTTTCGGCGCGGGTTAGCTCCGTTTGCAGTCGAGAAATATCAGCTTGGGTATCCACTCCTGACTGAAAGCGTAACCGAGCCAAGTTCAAAGCTCCTGCGGCAGCCTCTACTGCCTGGGCGGCGGTTTGCGTATTGTCAAAATTAGACTGTAACGACAGATAGGCTTCTTCTACCTCTAGGCGAATTTGGTCGCGAGTGTCTGCAAATTGGGCTTCAGCGATCGCCACATTGACCGCTTGCTGTGCCGCTCTCGCTCTAGATGCGCCTCCGTCCAACAACCGCCAGCTCACTCTTGCTCCAACCTGATAATCATCCTCTGTTCCTTCCGCTTGAAGGATAGAATTTTGCACATTGTAATTGGCAAAAACTGAGACTTGAGGTTTTACCTCGGCCAAAGCAGCCCGCCGCTGCTGCTGACCAATCTCGCGTTGCACAAGCTGCTGCTCTAGCTCTGGGCGATTTTGGTAGGCCAAAAGAATGGTTTCTTCCAGGTTTAGATTCCAGTCTCCTGCCATTTGAATCGGGTCTGCGGCTGTTAAGCCCACAGACTCCGCAATATTGAGCTGTCGTTTGATCTGGCGACGTACCACCTGTTGTTGGCTCAAGGCAATGACTAACTCTTGGCGAGCATTGGCTAAATCGACCTCAGTTTGAAGGCGATCGAATCGGGTGCCAATGCCAGCCTGCTCTGAAGCAACGGCATTGCGTAAGCTTAATTCCGCCTGCTCTGAAGCGGCCTGAGCAATTTTTACCTGCTCATCTGCTTGCTGAAGGTCGTAGTAGGCGTTCATCACATCTAAAGCCAATGTTTCAGACACCGTTTGAACTTGCAGGGCTTGAGTACGGAGCTGGCCTTCAGCGACTCGAATCAGGGCCGATCGCCGCCCCGAAGTATAGACATCGTAGTTGATTGCGAGCGATCCCCCTAGCAAGGCATCCAGGTCGCTGTCTTGGTTGCCCGGTTGTGCACTTAAGTCAGCCGTTGCATCTAAGGTAGGCGAGTTGGCCGCTTGCGCTTCCTGCAAGGCCGCCCGCGTCTGTTCTAGCTGTAGCGCAGCGATCTTGAGTTCTAGGTTGTTCTGTCGCGCTAGCTCTAAGGCTTGCTCTAGCGTAATGGGCACAATCTGTCGGGTTTGAACTTCGTCTTGCTGGGTGGGGCGGAAAAGATTTTGGGACGGGGCCAAGTCATCCATGTCGGATGGCTCTGGTTCTGGCTCCGGCTCTGGTTCTGCTGGCTTTGCTTTGGGCTGAGCTGGCTCTGCTGCGGGTGCTGGAGAAGAGTTGCCTGCTGGCTCTGCGATCGCTGCTGGCTCGGCTTCAGCGGGCAAGGCGGGTAGTGGTTCTGCGGCCTGGGTCTCCCTGCCCTGAGCCGGAGCAGGAACCGGAATATCGATCGCCTCTGCCGTTTCCACGTTTACGACCAGAGGTTGAGTTTCTAAAGCCAGAGCCTTCAGGGACAATCCCGCCAAAGAGGGTGCGATCGGCAGGGGAGGGATCGGCATGGGGTCGATCGGGATAGGAGCGATCGGTAGGGGAGCAACCCGCGATGAAAATTCTGGAATGCCTGTAGGAGAAAGCGGGCTTTCTGGAGGCGCAATGCTTTCTGGGGGCGCCAGGTCTAAAGGTGCAGTGTCGGCTACAGGAATATCGACATCGGGCACGGGTAAACGCTGCGTGGTCGTTAGGGGGTTGGCGATCGCCTGCTGGTTAATATCTTTAGCCAGAATAGCGGCGAAAGCACAAACTGTAGCAACTGAAATATGCATAACCTTCCTGAGTTGCTCGGTACAATCGCAAAGTCAGTGTCGGCACCCTCAGCCAGTAAACCAGGGTTGAGATCTAGGGGTGTTTGGCGCTGTTGACTTGAGAGATGAATTTTCTGCTAGAGAGTCACGCCGCAACTCGTCAACAAAAAATTTATCTCCCCTTGAGCAAGGCCATTTATTCCAAAGATCGGCTGAAAATCGACTTAAAGGGTGCCAGTCCTCATATATTGAATACAGAGCAAGGCTCAAGGGTCAGGAAAATCGATCGGGATTTACAATAGCTAAACCAACAGCAAAAAAATCTTTTAAGAGCCTAACCATGTCTCTTCTGGTGCCAGTTCCAAGCATGGGTCAAAATGCTTTCGAGATCGGCATATTGAGATTGCCAGCCCAGAGTTTTCTGCGCTTTGGCGCTGCTGCCCACTAGCGCTGGCGGATCTCCAGGACGGCGATCGCACGCGACAACTTTAATGGTGCGCCCTGTCACCTGTTGCGCCGCATCAATCACTTCCTGGACAGAGAAGCCATTGCCGTTGCCCAAATTAAAAGCGTTGCTCTCGCCATTCTCCAAAAGATATTTCACGCCTAAAACATGAGCATTGGCTAGATCGCTGACATGGACGTAGTCGCGAATGCAGGTGCCATCCGGAGTGGGATAATCTGTGCCAAACACAGAAATAGAATCACGCTTACCCATAGCGGTCAGCAGGATCAGAGGAATTAAGTGGGTTTCAGGGCTGTGATCTTCTCCCAAACGACCGAGCGGATCTGCGCCAGAAGCATTGAAGTACCGAAAGCAAACCGACTTTAACCCATAGGCAACATCAAAATCAGCCAAAATTTGCTCAACCATCAGCTTGCTCATGCCGTAAGGGTTGATTGGCGATTGGGGATGATCTTCGGCAATGGGGACAGCTTGAGGAACGCCATAGGTGGCACAGGTCGAAGAGAAGACAAACTTCTTGACATTGGCGGCTACCATTGCCTCTAGCAGAGTCAGCGTTCCCAAAACATTGTTCCGGTAATACTTGCCTGGGTCGCTAACCGACTCGCCCACGTTGATGAAAGCGGCAAAGTGCATGACAGCCGCAATGTTTTGACTGGCAAACAGGCGATCGAGCAAAGGGCGATCGCTAGTGTCGCCCACAATTAGCTCTACCTTGAGTTCGTTGTCCACTAGCTCTCGGTGCCCATAGGACAAGTTGTCAAGCACTACGACTTCAAATCCGGCTTGCTGCAAAGCCAGCACTGCATGAGAGCCGATGTATCCAGCTCCGCCTGTGACTAAAACCGCAGGTCTATCTTGTGAACGCACTGCCTGGAAACTGACTGCCTGTGACACGATTTGCCATCCTTAACTGCTAATAATTGCCCTGTCGGTAATGATCTGGACGAGCTGTTGATGTCTCTAAAATTGAACCGATCCATTACTCGAACCCGTTGCCCCACTTTAAAGCCATATTTCCTCTGAGTTATAGCAGGCATCCCCTAGGGTTCCTAGGACAGGATTTACATTTTGGCCAAACTTTGCTCAAACTTTAAGCAAGCTTACGAATAGCGCAACGGGCTGATCGCATCCCGATCGCTGCACCCCCGCATTTCAGGGCAGATTTTGCAGCCGTAAACCGCTCAAAAAATCAACGGGCAAAACAGAGCTTAGACTAAACTCAGTCTTACTTGCATCTTAACTTCATGATGATTGCCTTTTCGATCGCGGTCGGCAACCTGTCTCTTTCTACTGCTCCACCTGCTGCTTCACTGACCGAAAAAGGAGTGGCAACCTTTGTTCCTGATCTGATTATTTTGCTGTTAGTGGCTACGACGGTTGCCCTCCTATCTCGCCGCTTGCGGATTCCTTATGTCACAGGGCTGGTGCTGGCAGGGCTGGCGCTGACCGAATTTCTACCCAATTATCGGATTGGTTTAGAGTCTTCTCTGATTTTGAATCTATTCTTGCCGATTCTGCTGTTTGAAGCCGCTATCAATACGGATATCAGCCGCTTGCGCAGCACAATGAAGCCGATCGCCATGTTGGCTATTCCTGGGGTCATTGTGTCTACCGGGGTAACGGCAGTGGGGTTGAAATTTGCCTTAAGCCTGGATTGGGTTTCGGCGCTGCTGCTGGGAACTATTCTGGCAATTACAGATACTGTCTCAGTCATTGCCGTGTTTAAAGAAGTGGCTGTGCCCTCTCGCTTGACCACCATTGTCGAAGGAGAAAGCCTGCTAAACGATGGCGTAGCGCTGGTGTTATTTAACCTAGTCTTGCAGGTTCACTATAGGGGTTCTGTCTCTTTTACAGAAGGAGTACAGCAATTTTTTATTGTGATTGTGGGAGGAAGTCTGGTTGGTTTGGCGATCGGCTATCTCAGTGCCGGGTTAATGGAGCGATCGGACGATAACCTCAGCAGCATTTTGCTTACGGTGGCGGTGGCGCTAGGCACCTATCAGGTAGGTCACTTCATTGGCGTTTCTGGAGTAGTGGCCGATGTGGTGGCCGGACTGTGGGTGGGTAATGTGGGGCTGTCCCATCGGGCCTCGGCCTCTAACCGGGTCACACTCTATAGCTTTTGGGACTATGCCGGATTTGGGGTCAACACCTTTATTTTTCTGCTCATCGGTGTAGAGGTAGATCTGCCGACGCTGTGGCAAACTTTTCCGGCTGTCTTAGTCGCCATTTTGGCCTATCAGGCAGGGCGAATTTTAAGCGTTTACCCGCTGTTAGCCTTACTCAACAGGTTCGATCGCCCTATCTCGATGCGCTGGCAGCATGTGCTGTTTTTGGGCAATATCAAAGGCTCGTTGTCTATGGCGCTAGCGCTCAGTTTGCCTGCCAGCCTGCTGGGGCGAGGCTATTTAATTGCGATCGTCTTTGGCAGCGTTTTGCTGTCGCTGGTGCTGCAAGGCTTGAGCCTGCCTTGGTTGGTAGAGCGGCTTAATTTATCGTCGGTGTCGCCAGAGCGGCAGCAAACGGATGAACTGAGGGCACAGCTGATCACATCGAAGGCGGCGCAAGATGAGCTAGATGGAATGCTGAAAGCAGGCATCTTGCCCAAAGCAATTTATGAGGAGATGCGATCGCTCTATCAAGTCCGAATTGCCAAAGCCGAGAAAGCCCTGCGCGATCTCTACAATCAATGGTCGATGGATGTGGCTACCGGAAAGGATAATCCTTCGCGGCTAGATGGGGTGCGCCGCCGTTTGCTCTTAGCTGAGAAAGTAGCCTTGACGGATGCAGTACGCAAACGAATTTTGCCTGAAAGTACGGCTGAGGTGCGGCTTCAGCATATCGATGAGAAGCTGCTGAGCTTAGAGGATGACTAGTGTTTTGCCTGCTCATCTCGTTAATTTGGCGATGAATTAGAAGGTGCGCGGAGCGCACCTCCTAAAATGCCTTCTAAAACAAATTTCATCGATCCGATCGCGCTCCCGTAATAATGGCAATCAAGTTATTGACAAAGCGATCGCGTTCCATCACCAGAATATCTTTGCCATGCAGCATTTCTTGGACAATGAGAAAATGCACCAACGCCCCGACAAACACACGCGCTGTGGCTTCTGGATCAGCCAAATCGAGATGCGGGCAATCCGTGAGGTATTGGCAAAGCTTTCTAAACGCCGTCTGCTCGATATTGCGAACGAACGCGCGTGCCAATTGCGGAAAGCGCTCTGATTCTCCCAAAATCAGCCGCATGAAGTTGAGAAATTGCGGCTCATTTGTTCCTACATCAAGCGCTCGATTGGCAAACTCTCGCAAAACAATGTGAGGCTCCGTTTGGAGCATCTGAGCATCTGCCGTCCCAAAAATTGAGCGGAATTTTTGCTCGACCAACCGTTGAATCAGGGCAATAAACAAAGTTTCTTTGTCCTGAAAATGGCTATATACCGTAGCTTTTGAGACTTTTGCGGCGATCGCCACCCGATCCATACTGGTCGCCGTATAACCATGCGCCAAAAACTCCTGCATCCCGCCTTCTAAGATGGCTTCACTTTTTTCTGGGGAGAGGTGTCTATCGGCGCGTCCGGGTTTTCTCTGTCTCATGCCGTTTTGTCTTCCTTGAGGCTGAGTCATGAATTTTAACTTGACATGACTATACTAGTCGGTTTAGTTTAGTTTGAGAGAAACCTCTCGACTATTCCTCTGTTGCTTCATTTAGGAGGCATCCATTGTGCAGAATCTCGCCCCAGAAAGTTCACAAGCCCGCCTCAAAACCAAGCCACGGCCAAGCCTTCTCAACTCTCGGTGGGCGATCGGTGTCGCGATCGCCCTGGGGATCGGTGGCATTGCTCTAGGGCTGTGGCGAGGGTATGCCATCTCATCAACGCCTGCTGAAGAGGTGACGCGTGAGCTAAAGATTACAACGGTAACGGCCTTGGGGCGACTGACCCCACGCGGCGAAGTGATTCAGCTCTCGGCTCCCACATCCAGTCAGGAAAGCCGGATTGACCGATTGTTATTGCAGGAAGGCGATCGGGTGAAAGCGGGTCAAGTGGTTGCCATTCTCGACTCGCACGATCGCCTAAAAGCCTCTCTGGCAGAAGCTCAAGAGCAGGTGAACGTGGCTGAAGCCCAGCTTGCCGTGACCCAAGCCGGAGCGAAACAGGGCGAAATTGCCGCACAGCGTGCCGAAATTGCCCGACTGGGGGCAGAACGTCAAGGCGATGTGGTGGCACAAGCGGCAACAGTAGATCGGCTAGAGTTAGAGCTACAAAATGCTCAGACTGAGTTCGATCGCTATCAATCGCTGTATGACGAAGGAGCAACCTCGGCTTCGCAACGCGACAGCAGGCAACTGATTCGAGACACAGCCCAAAAGTCTTTGCAAGAGGCGCAGGCGGCTCTCGATCGCCTGCGGTCTGCGAGTCCGGCAGAGCTGAATAAAGCAGAGGCCACCCTAGCTCAAATCGCCGAGGTGCGTCCGGTCGATGTGCGCTCGGCTGAAGCCGAAGTGAATCGGGCGATCGCGGCTCTAAAACAAGCGCAGGCCAGCTATAGCCAAACGCTGGTGCGATCGCCTGTTGATGGAGAAGTGCTGTATGTTCACACGCGATCGGGCGAAGTGGTTTCAACAGATGGCATCGTGGAGCTGGGACAAACGCGGCAAATGCAGGCGATCGCAGAAGTCTACCAGAGCGATGTAGGCAAGGTGCAGACGGGGCAGCGGGTTCGGGTGGTGAGTGAGGCGATTGCTGGTGAGTTGACGGGAACGGTTGAGCGGGTTGGTTCTCAGGTGCGGCGACAAACGATCGTCAACACTGACCCAAGCACCAATATTGATGCCAGGGTGGTTGAGGTTCATGTTGCGCTAGATGAGATCTCTAGCCAAAAAGCTGCCAAATTTACGAACCTCCAGGTTCAGGTCATCATTGAGCAGTGATTTGAGAGGCTGAGAACCTTCATCTTTTGGGGTCAAAAAATGGGTTTCTTGGCAGAAGTTTTGTTGGGTCTATTTTCTGCTTGTCGTTAAAGCCTTGAGGTCACCCACATGAAAAATAAAAGTACTGAGGTTGTGCTAGTACTCGCATTGCTCTTTCATCTTCAGTGGTTTTTTGGAAATCTCTATGAAGAGATCCTGACGCCTAACAGCATTGTTGCCTCGGCTGAAAAAATCAATGCATACAACAGCTATTTTGTGATTACAAAGCCCTATTACTATTACGTTCCGCTAACGCAGATTGGGTTTTTAGGAGTCTTATTTCTCGCCTTCTTTAAAACAGGTCTATCTTCTCAAGTTAGCGTACTACTGCGGCGTGCAGCAGTGTTATCAGGTATAGCAACGGTGCTCACAGGTTACATTGTGACTCAATATAACCTCAAGATGTTTTTTGGCAACGTCGATCGCCTGCAAGCCAAAATTCATCTTCTATATCTAGAATGGGCTATCCTCAATGGATTTAGGATCCTCCTCGTGGGAACCACAATATTCTTTTTATATCAAGCCTATCGAATTCTACTCATTCAATCTTCTAGCCCTATCAATTACTCGAAACGATAGCCATGATAAAACTGATGCAACAGCTTCGGCGGCGCACACCGCTCGGATGGCTTCAGCTTAGCCACGAAAGAGGTCGTCTGTTGGTTGCCCTGGCAGGAATTGCCTTTGCAGACGTGCTGATGTTTATGCAGCTTGGCTTTCAGAGTTCGCTCTACGACAGCAATACGCGCGTCAATCGTGCCATGCTGGCAGATATTATCCTGATCAGCCCCAAAGCCCTTAATTTGCAAAACCTATCGACCTTTTCGCGACGGCGGCTGTTTCAAGCGATGGATGTTCCGGGCGTGCAAACCGCAGGGGCGCTCTATGTCAACAGCATCACCTGGCGAAATCCCCAGACTCGTCTCAATGCGACCGTCCAGGTATTAGGATTTGACCCCGATCGCCCTGCCTTTAACCTGCCGGAGGTGAACCAACAGCTCAGCAAACTGAAGCTGCCAGATGTTGTCCTTTTCGATCGCGGCGCTAGGGGCAAATATGCAGAAGCTATTGCCCAACTGGATCAGGGAAAGACGGTAACGACAGAGGTCGAACGGCGGACTCTGACGATCGCAGGATTGTTTAAGCTAGGAGCTTCCTTTGGTGCCGATGCCAGTTTGATGACCAGTGACCAGACCTTTCTGCGGCTGTTTCCCCGTCGAGATGCTGCCAGCATTAGTTTGGGGCTGTTGCGGCTGCGTCCTGACTCCGATCCGCAGCAGGTGGTTGCGGCCTTAAAAGCGCATCTGCCCTCTGATGTGCGTGTCCTCACAGCTGAGGAATTTGTGCAGTTTGAGGAAAACTATTGGAGAGTCGCCAGTCCGGTTGGCTTTGTGTTTGGGTTAGGAACAGCGATGGCGTTTGTCGTCGGCGTTGTGATTGTTTATCAAGTGCTATCCACCGACGTTAATGCTCATCTCAAAGAATATGCAACCTTTAAAGCGATGGGCTACCACAACGGCTATTTATTGAGCATTGTCTTTGAAGAAGCCATTATTCTGGCATTTCTAGGCTTTATTCCGGGTGCTTTACTGCCGATCGGACTGTATGCCCTAGCAGCCAAAGCCACAGCTTTACCGATTTATATGACCTTCACCAGAGCGGTATTGGTTCTGGTGCTAACGGTGGTCATGTGTGCGCTTTCGGGGGCGATCGCGACGCGCAAGCTGCAATCGGCTGATCCGGCTGATATGTTTTAGGAGAGTGGAACATGACTGTTGCCATTGCCGTTCAACATCTCAATCATTATTTTGGTCACGATCGGCTCCGTAAGCAGGTCTTATTTGACATCAATCTTGAAATTAATGTGGGCGAAATTGTCATCATGACTGGCCCTTCTGGCTCTGGAAAAACCACGCTGCTCACCTTGGTGGGAGGATTGCGATCGGCTCAGTCGGGCAATTTACAAGTTCTCGGCCAAGAGCTATCGGGTGCGAGTGCCAAGCAGTTAACGCAAGCGCGACGGCACCACGGCTACATCTTTCAGGCACACAATTTACACACCAGTCTGACGGCTCTGCAAAATGTCAGGATGGGCTTAGAACTCCACTCTGGTCTTTCATCGGCGGAGATGCAAACTCGTGCGGCTGAGATACTCAATCAAGTGGGTTTGAGCGATCGCCTCCATTACTATCCTGATGACCTGTCCGGTGGACAAAAACAGCGGGTGGCGATCGCCCGTGCTCTGGTGAGTCATCCGCAACTCGTCTTGGCCGATGAACCGACGGCTGCTTTGGATAGCAAATCAGGGCGAGATGTGGTCAATCTCATGCAGGCTCTTGCCAAAGAGCAAGGCTGCACCATTTTGCTCGTTACCCATGACAACCGGATTCTAGACATTGCCGATCGGATTATTCATCTAGAGGATGGATCACTCAAGCAAAATACTTTGGGAGCGCAACTCTAATTCTGATGCAGAGCCAACTGGGTTTGCTCCCCCCCTAACCCCCTTTCAAAAGGGGGGAGCCGAACTCAAAGTCCCCCTTTTGTTGGCGAAGCCTTCCCGAAGGGTAGGGGAATTTAGGGGGATCTTGCAGCACTTGGATACCTTATCCGAAATGTGTGTACACGGTAGTCCAATTCTGGGGGATTTTCAGTCAGGTTTTGTTCAAAATCCCCCAGAATTGAGGGATGTAGGGGGCGGTTCGGGTCGTAATTTTGACTTTTCAAACATCTTCTAATCGTACTTTCGATCGCTAACCCACAAATTGGTCAAAACCGCGTTGCCGTTACTGTCTACTTTGATATCGACTTTGAACGCCTGTTGGCTTTGGCTTTGGGTCTGGCGAATGTCGTCGTTAATCTGGTTCCGCCGATTTTCAGGCATATAGTAAGTTTCTAAGCCGTAGGTAATGTTCCAGCCGTTGTACTTGCCTTTGAGCGCTACCTGGTTGTCGGCCAGATCGGTGGGGCGATCGCGGCTAATTTTCACAGGCTTCCAGGCTTGGGGCTGAGGGGTGTTGGCTGAGGCGGGAGCCTGCAAAACAACGTAGAAGTTGGTGTCTTGGCCTTGCGGCTGTTGGCTTAACCAGGTGCCGCCGGGCAGTTTGCTCAGCGCTCCCTGATCGGAAATGTCATAGCTCAAAGTTTGGGAGTAGCCGCGCAGCAGATCATAGGGATCGACTGGAACAGTTTGCAAGGTCACGGTGGTACCTGAAACATAGGTGTAGGCATTCTGTACCGGAGTCGCCAAAATCAGCACAGATTGCAGCGCTAGGGGAATCCACAAGCGCCACCCCGGCAGTCTGCGGGGCAGGGCTTCCGGCTGAGGGATTGGGGGGCTTAACGGTTCGGGCTGTAGCGGTTGAGGCTGGGTAATTTCAGAAGGAACTTCAGGCGGAACTTCGGGTGGTATGAAGGAAGTCATGGGTTTTTCTCCTGAGAGGCTTGAACAAATTTCGGTGGGTGAAGTTTGATTTTGCGCTCAAACCACAGGCCAGCCAGAATCACCCCAATCCCGCAGGCGGCAAAGGCGATCGACTTGAGCAGCAGATCGGTGTCATATTCCACAGTGCGGCTGAGAATGCCTAGCACTAGCAGCAATATGCCTCCCCAAAAGGTTTGGCGATGACCCAGCGCCAGCCCGTCTCGAATCAGGCCGATGGCTAGCAAAAACAGCAGGACATTGATGAGAAACGTGGACAGATCCGGAAAGGGGCTGATCTCAAAGTTGAGAACAAACACTCCTGCGAGCAGAAGCAGCATGACGGCCACAAAGCCGCTATTCAGAAACTTTTCCTGGAAACGCGATCGCTTCTGACGAGCAAGCGCTAGCCATCCTAACCCTGCCACAAGGCTAAACAACAGCAGATCGATCAGGGACTGCCAGCTAAAGGGAGATGAAACAAAAAACAGGCTTGGCGATCCGGTTGGGCTGAGCCACAGACCCCTAAAAGAGAACAAATAGAGGATAAAGCTCAAGCCCACGAGAGAGAGGCTGCGGGCGATCGCCTGGAAAGGTTGGGGCGGAGCCACCGGGCTAGAGGCGCGTCGAGGCGTGCGAGAAAATCGCCACAGGTCGGAACTAAAGCTCCAGAGTAGGGCGGGTGGAACCGTACAGGCGATCGCCATGCCCCAGCCGGAGGTCGGGTTTCCCCCGTCCCAGCCCCAAGGCAGCCCATTGAGTGTTAGGGCAGTGGCCGTCAAAACAGCGCTGAAACCGAACAGCACCCGCGATCCGCTCCAATAGGCTAGGGGCAGAAAAAGGAGGGTGGCAATTAGCGGCATATGGATCACAATGAGCTGCCAGGGCAAAGAGGCTTGTCCCCCTGTCCAATCGAACCAACCCAGCACATAGCCGATGCTGAGCAAAATTAGCGATAGGATGCTGAGGGAAACCAGCCGTAGCCCATGCGCCATCATGACAACACCTAAGCCCCAGACCAGCAGCAGTTCGTAAAAATCGCCTGTCTGGTGAAACATTTGAGCCATGAGGGCAATATTGGCTCCCAAGATCAGGGCACCCAGCAGCAGCAGCCCATGTCCGAGCTTTTGGTAGCCTTTGGGAGATGGCGATCGCCATAGGTAAAAGCCAGCCGCATTCACACCTACAAACAGGCTGAGCAGCAGAACGACCTTGAAGCCTCGTGTCCAGTCTTGCCAGTTGGCAGCAACAAAGGTAATGACCGCTAACCCTAACAAAATGCCGCCTAAGCTCATCAAAATGGTAATGAAGCGGTTGCTGGCATCTTTTTCTAAATTTTGAAACTGATAACGTTGCGCGAGTTGCTCATGAACCGTGGCATCAATGAGTCCTTCCGACCACCATTTTTCGGATTCTTGACGAAGCTGACGACGAAATTTTTCTGTCACCATAGGGGTGATCCTTTACATAGGGATGATGAATGAGGTTGAAGTGGGAGGGAGGGAGAGAGAGGGAGAGTGGGAGGGAGGGAGAGTGGGAGAGAGAGGGTGTGGGGGGTTGTGAGGGGTTGTATGGGAATTGGCGGCAGGTTTCAAATATCCTCTAAGATATTGAGGTTCTCTTAGGTTAGGGTTTGCTTTTGGGACAGTTCGCTGGTCTGGTACGATCGCTCTTGGTTTTGCTTAATTTCGCTTTAAATTTTGCCTAGCTCATTCCATTAATAAAATTCTTAATATTCCTTGAGTTACTATCATCAACAACCCGACGTTTTTTCAATTTCTCAGCTCAGTAAATTACGAGATAAGATTCTGAGCTGTCCTTATTTTGTCACCAATAATCTCAACCGAGATTTTATTAAGACAAAAGGATTTTCGGTTGTGTTTCGCCGATCGCACATTGGCGAAGTGGAGCGGCAGTTTCCTTTTTTCAAACGCTATTTAGATGTAGCGCTTCAGCCGGACTGTAATGCGTTTTATTTGAATCCGTTGCAGCTTCGGGAAGGTTCTCAAGTTTATCCCCATATCGATCGGTCTTTGCGGTCGTATTGCAAAACGATCGAACCGCCGGATGTGGTCAGCGTTCTGTATATTCAGGTGCCAGAGGGAATGCGGGGGGGAGAGCTGGTGCTGCGCGATCATCGACGACAGGTGGGAGAGATTAAGCCTCAAGTAAACACACTGCTGAAATTTCAGGGCAATTTAACGCATTCGGTGAAGGCTGTGGAGACGGTTGGCTTTCGGCTGAGTCTAGTTTGTGAACAGTACAGTTTGGTGGAAGCCGAGCTGGAAGAGATTCCAGAGTTCACGGTAGAGTCTAGAGCTGCAAAGGTAAAGCTGAAGTCTTAATTTAGAAACCTAAATCCGAAATGCGAATACTTGAGCACGATGTTGAGGAACCCCAACACGACATTCAGGTATTCAAATTTGATCGCCAAGATCTCAAATACGATGTTTGACAACTAAAACACGATGTTGAGGAACCCAATTACGGTATTCAGGTACTTCAACACAATATTCGAGTACCCAAATTCGATATTGAGGAACCCAATTACGATATTCAGGTATTCAGAGCCGATCGCCGGGATCTCAAACACGATCGCCCTAAACATATTTCAAGGTACAGGGCTACTTTTATATTCGAGCCTTAAATGCGTCTCAGTAAAATTAATTAAGGACTTCTGGTTCACGGAGAAAAACGCTCTGCTATTTACTGATTCTTGCTCAGGGAAACCGTCTGAACGGCTGAGTAAAGTACGAAAGTAAACGTGACCTGATTGGACAGGGGGTATTTATGGCACGTCTGAAACGCGGTTCTAGCGTGTTGGATAAAGCAATGCGCCGGAGTGCCGGGATGCGATCGATCAATGATTCATTAGAGTTTGGCGCTGGGTTGAGTTTGGCAGGATATGATGCCCGGATTCAGGCTCTGCAAGAACAGCTTTTTCGCTACAACACGATGCTTTCGACGCTCGATGAGATGGCAGGAACGGTGAGTTTGATGGAGCAGGAATTGCGGGGTTATTCGGAAAAGATGCTGATGGGAGTCGTGACGCGATACGGCAAGGATAGTTTGCAGTACGTACAGGCAGGCGGCACGCCCCGCAAACGCACTACTCGCGCGAACGCTGCGCCGATAAAGACGATCGCCTCAGCTGCACCTATGGAAATGAATGGAAATGGGGCAAAGGTGATGGCGAATTAGTGCGGCTAGGCTATCTGTTTTGGGTTGAGAAAGCGCGATCGCTCATTCCTGATAATCGGCACTCTCTGCCTGTTAGAGCGCTGAACATCATTGGGATAGGCGATCGCTTTTTCTCCTGCTACAGTAGTCGATATCTTTCGGTTCTATGAAAATCCATGACTCGCGACGAGCTGCTGCAACTTATCGATCGCGCCCAGCAGGAAGGGTGGGAAGAACTTGACTTGGCTGGCAATGACTTGGAGGAGCTGCCGTCCGAGATTGGCAGGCTAACTCACCTTAAGACTCTCATTCTAGGTAAATGGGATGAGAAAGAAGGGTGGAAAGGTAATAATCTGAGCAGCCTGCCCCCAGAAATTGGTCAACTGAGCAACCTGCAATCCCTTGGCCTCAATGTCAATTCACTGAGCAGCCTGCCTGTGGAAATCACTCAATTGAGCAACCTGCAATCCCTGTGTCTCAACCGTAATTCGCTGAGCAGTCTGCCTGCGGAAATCGTGCAACTGAGCAACCTGCAATCCCTTGATCTCAGCTACAACTCTCTGAGCACGCTGCCCCCAGGAATCGGTCAAATGAGGAATCTACAATCTCTAGACCTCGGTGCTAATTCGCTGAGCAGCCTGCCTGTGGAAATCGTGCAGCTAAGGAATCTGCAATCCCTTGATCTCAGCTCCAATTCGCTGAGCAGCCTGCCTGCGGAAATCATGCAGCTAAGGAATCTGCAATCCCTTGATCTCAGCTCTAATTCGCTGAGCAGCCTGCCTGCGGAAATCGCTCAACTGAGCAACCTGCAATCTCTAGACCTCGGTGCTAATTCGCTGAGCAGCCTGCCTGCGGAAATCATGCAGCTAAGGAATCTGCAATCCCTAGGCTTCAGTTCCAATTCGCTGAGCAGCCTGCCTGCGGAAATCATGCAGCTAAGGAATCTGCAATCCCTTGACCTCGGCAACAATTTGCTGAGCATCCTGCCCTCGGAAATTGGTCAACTGAGCAACCTGCAATCTCTATCCCTCAACCGCAATTCGCTGAGCAGCCTGCCTGTGGAAATCATGCAGCTAAGGAATCTGCAATCCCTAGGCTTCAGTTCCAATTCGCTGAGCAGCCTGCCTGCAGAAATCGTGCAACTGAGCAACCTGCAATCCCTTGATCTCAGCTACAACTCTCTGAGCACGCTGCCCCCAGAAATCGCTCAACTGAGCAACCTGCAATCCCTTGATCTCAGCTACAACTCTCTGAGCACGCTGCCCCCAGAAATCGCGCAACTGAGCAACCTGCAATCTCTAAACCTCAGCAAAAATTTGCTGAGTAGTTTGCTTGCGGAAATTGGTCAACTGATGAATCTGCGATCTCTATGCCTCCGTTACAATTCGCTGAGTACGCTGCCCCCGGAAATCGCTCAACTAAGCAACCTGCAATCCCTTGACCTCAGAGAAAATTTGCTGAGCAGCCTGCCCCCAGAAATCGGTCAACTGAGCAACTTGCAATCCCTTGACCTAGGTGCCAATTCGCTGAGTACGCTGCCCCCGGAAATAGTGCAACTGAGCAACCTGCAATCCCTTGACCTCAGCTACAATAAGCTGAGCAGCCTGCCTGTGGAAATCACTCAACTGAGCAACCTGCAATCCCTTGACCTCAGCTTCAATTGGCTGAGCAGCCTGCCCCCAGAAATCGGTCAACTGAGCAACCTGCAATCCCTTGACCTCAGCTACAATAAGCTAAGCAGCCTGCCCCCAGAGATTAGTCAACTGAGCAACCTGCAATCCCTTGACATCAGTGCCAATTCGCTGAGTACGCCGCCCCCGGAAATCGGTCATTGATGCTCTTAAGGTCAAAGCCAACTATTTTGGTATTTGTCCTGCTGGGTGTTTTTCAGCTCCGCATGGACGATCGCGTTTCCGAGAAAATTTTTGGAGAGTTAGTCACTCTTGCGATTGAGCAGTTGACCGTACTAGGCGGCATCTTCAAGCAAATTTTGAAGCTGTTTGGTAAAGCGTAAGTTCAAAAAGAGATCGGTTTTAGACAAACCGAAAAGAGGATGTGAAGTTAACTTCAGTGGTTCCTTGAATGATGCCGATCAGTTCACTTCCTCCGTTAAGATTCAGATAAATTCCGGTTCCTGTGGGCAGCGTTTCAGAAGTTTGCTTGAGTTCATATTGCAGCGCTTCTCCATGAAGTTGGATGGTATCCCGATCGCTAAAATCAGTCACTAAGGCGTAACCATCACGATTCACGCTATCCGTTCCTTGATCGGTATAAAATACTTGCGATCGACTCCCCAAGATAAAGCGATCGTCCCCGGTTCCGCCCGTTAACTGATCGATCTCGCCCTCTCCCGGTCGAGTCATATTGAGATTCACGCCAATCAATCGGTCTGAGCGATCGCCACCCAACAGGGTATCGTTGCCCGCTCCGCCTACCAGTAAGTCTTCGCCTTGCTCTCCTGCCAAAACATCTTGTCCGTCGCCGCCCTCTATGCGATCGCTGCCCGTACCACCCTCAAGTCGATCGTTGCCCCCTTTGCCCAAAATAATGTCATCGCCCTGTGCGCCATCAGCACTGTTGTTTTGCCCGTTTCCGACCAGCAGATTATTTTGATTCGCCGCCAGTGCCGATCGAATCTGGAGAGCTAAGCCAATAAACGAAAATCCTGGGGAAGTTCGCAGGTTCTCGACTGCCTTTCTAGAGGTCAAAGCTTCAGCCAATTTGGGATTGACGGCACGATAGGCAGCTAAAAACTCAGCATAGTCTGAGTCTTGATTGAAATTGAACTCAGGTCGATTCAGCCGCTCTACCGAAATTGGAGTTTGCAGGAGTCCAGTAGGAGAGGAGAGGAGCCGTCTGAGGAGGTGCTTATCAAGAATCGCTAGGGGATTAATGGCCGGGTCAGGTAAGGACTGGAGAATGGCTGTTCCGGGTAAGAAAGCAGAGCCGCCCAGACTAACAAGATCGCCCTGAATCAGGTAATGGGTGACATTTTGCGCCTGTCCCCCATTTTGTTGGAATAGGGCTACGGCTGCTTGGCTGGTGCCAGGAGAATTAAAGGTAACAACCCGATCGATTTGCGATGTTAGCGTGGCAGCCGCGAGTTGAGCGATCGCCCCTCCCATACTATCCCCCACCAAATCAGGCTTTCGCTGAGCCTGCGTTGCTTGGGCTATCCAGGTGGCGATCGCAGGCTGATTAGCGGTAAATTGATTGGCTCCAATTCCCTGCGGATCGGCATTGGCTCTATCATCTATAAATTCGTCCGTTCCCCGAAATACCAGAACAGGCGGCTTTTCAGGCGTAGTCGAAAGCAAACCAACTGCTTGAAACCCTGTGGTTGCATCCTTAAATTCTCGATCAATGCGATAGCCAGACTGAGCTAAAAAGGCTTGAACAAGCGTTTGAAATTCGGCTTTGTCAAAAACATAGGCGACTTCTTTCGCCAAGATCTCGTAAACCGGAGCTAGAGTGTCTATACTCATAAAATCAGATGGTTTAATCAGATTAGAATTAGCCGAACGGCAGCAGACTCAACATCAGCTTTTTGGAAGATTGAAAAGTCCTCACAAGTTGCTGATAACCCGATGTTCTACTTCTATTGGTGGATGCTTACCGTTGTAACTGTATTCCATAATTACGATGACGTTGCCATATGTCCAGAAAGAGTAGGGCTTATGGATGGCGTTCAGTAGCGAGATGATAGTGAGTAGGCAGGTAGCGAGCAATGGGCGATATTAGTGTTGCATTAATCGAAGATCACGATCTAACGCGAGTTGGATTGCGGGCAGCATTGCAGAGGAAAGAAGGGATTCGCGTTGTGGGAGAGGCAGCCAATGCTTCCCAAGGGCTAAGGCTTTTGGAGACTTCTAGACCCGATGTTGCAATCGTTGATATTGGTTTGCCCGATATGGATGGCATCGAGCTGACGCGCAGATTCAGGCAGTTTCAAGCTCAGACTGAAGGCCAAGCCACCAAAGTTTTGATTCTGACTATGCATGACAGCGAAGACTCTGTGCTGGCCGCTTTTGCAGCAGGTGCTGACTCGTACTGCATGAAAGACATCAGCACAGATAAGCTCATGGAAGCCCTGCATTCGACCTACGGCGGCAATTCTTGGATTGATCCTGCGATCGCCAGCATTGTGCTGCGACGGATGCGGCAAACTGCCCCCGCTGCGGCTGGAGCCACTGAAAACAAGACCGTTTCGATCGGCGCTGTTGATCCTGACTTTGGGCAACTGATTGAAAATGCCCCCTTAACGGAGCGCGAACTAGAGGTGCTAGAACTGATTGTGGCGGGCTGTAGCAATGCCACGATCGCTGAAAAGCTTTACATCACCGTGGGTACCGTCAAAACCCATGTGCGTAATATTCTGAATAAACTCTGTGCCGATGATCGCACCCAAGCTGCGGTACTGGCATTGCGATCGGGCTTGATCGGATAGTGCTATTGGATTTGTATGCTGACCTACAGGTTAGCCTATCTTGGTCGTAAAACTCTGGCGGTTGAACTTGCATTGCAGCAGTGCAAGTTGCAGGGCAGAGTTCAGTATTTCGATCGCAACTAACTATAGAAGAGCTATTGCTAGAAGAATAGGAAAGCCAAATCGCACGCCTATGCCTTTAGCTAGATTATGTGGACAGCGATCGCACCTCCGTAGGTAGACGAAACTTTCCCAGATTTCCTGGATACTGAACTTAATCCATTTTTATGCGTTTAAGGACGAGATTATGAGCAGCCAAGATGTTACTCCAGATACCTACGATCGTGGTATTGTTCCTGCTGAGACAGCCGCCCGCATCGAACGAGAAGGCGAACTCTATAAGCATGTTCCTGAGCAAGGTGAAGCTGAAAGCGCAGAGGGCGATATCGACACCACGGGTGGATATACGGTTGATAAGGAGGGGCTGCTAAATAACTATGCAGTTGAGCCGGAAATGTACTACGAGGTGCCAGGCGACATGCGTGAGCAGGAAGCGGCATTGGCGGCTGAACGTGCGCAGGAAGTAGCCGAAGTGAATGACACCGATGAAACGGGTAAGCTTACCGAAGACGGAGACCGTCGGGGCAAAGGAACTGGCATCATCTAGAGGTTAGCAGTTTTTTGACTTGTGCTTTGAGATCGCTACTTTGAAGTGAGTTTAAGCCTTAATTTCCCTTGTGCTGAGCATAGGGGAAATTATTTTTTTAAACAAAAGTATCTCGCTTAAATTCAAGTAAAGTGGCTACGGCTGTAGAACGCTGACATGAGTATTTCTTGAAGGCGTAAGTTGCGTTCACAATAGCCCTACAAAATAATTTATCCAAGAGATCTATTTTTTTAGAGGATTCTATTAGGATTTCTACGCAAATTTCAGTATGGCATGCGTAAAAACAATCACTCTCTTGGTAGAGGCTCTGCTCTCTTGCAGTCGTTATAGTTAATACATTCGATTGAATAGATCGATAAATTAAAAAACAGTTAACGAGGTACATCATGAGTATCGAAGATAGAGCAAAAGCAGTTGCTAAAAACATCGAAGGCAAAGCTCAAGAAACGCTCGGAAATGTGACAGGTGACCCTGAAGATCAAGCTGCTGGCAAGGCAAAGCAAGCTGAATCCAAAGTGCGTCATGCTTCTGAAGATGTAAAAGATGCAGCTAAAGATGCCTTGAAATAGATGCTTTAATTTAGGACTAGATTTTGAAGAATCTACCCTACTTTAGATAAGGCGCATCCTTTAACTGAGAAACATCAAAAACAATAGGTTAAAGGATGAGTGAAGGTTTGGGTACTATCCAGACCTTCACTTTTTATTAGGAAATAGTCTAGAGTTAACTGCTCTGACATCATCCTCCCATCCATAGATAGATCATCTGAAACTGCGCTGAATCTCACGCCAAAGAGTGATTCCGATCGCCAGACTTATCTCGTTTAATAGAATGAGAAGCACGTAAAGATTTATAAATTGAAATGCTTTCGCTGCACGAACAAAGCTTTCGCGGTTCAGCTATGAATTTGTTAACTTGGGAGTCACAAAACAATGCCACGGTTAGTCGGTAAAACCTCAAATGGAAGTGCTTATATCGCTCTACTGTTGCTAGCTGCTGTAGGCGTAGCGGGTACGGCTGAGTACATGGGAGTTACAGATGCAGTACCTGGTTTTGGCAAAAATTCCGTAGGTGAGCTGGGTGAGCCTTCTGGAACTTCCAGCTCTGCGCTACAACCGCCTCAGGGTCAGATATTTGAGCAACCCAACGGTTCGAGTGTCCAGCCCTGATTAGCAACCTCTCTCAATCTCAACAGACGTAAGTCAGCAGAGGCGAGTTGCTAAGGTCAGCATAAAACAAGATATACACCGTAGAAAACATTTGTAAGGAGGGTTAGACATGCGTAAGGGAAGCGACATTTTAGGTAAGCCAATTGTGGCGTATGACAGTGGCGAAAAGTTTAGCCGTGTTAAAGACCTCGTTTTTGATCAAGACAGCAATCAACTGTTGGCCTTATTAGTTGAAGAAGGGGGCTGGTTTAGCGACGCTCAGGTCATTCCCTTTCAAGGGGTGCAGGCGATCGGTTCAGATGCTGTGATCGTTCCTTCTGAGAGTACTGTGGTTCGCGTCAGCCAAGTTCCTGAAGTGAAGCGAATCTTGAGCCACAACAATATACTCAAGGGTACACACATTCTGACTACAGATGGTCGTGACTTGGGAAGAATGATTGACCTGTATTTCGACGAGCAAACAGGCGTCATTGATGGCTATGAAGTATCTGGTGGACTCTTTGCCGATGCTTATTCGGGTCGCTCTTACGTTCCTGCACCTCACACCCTAAAAATTGGGGAGCATGTGGCTTTTGTGCCTTCTGAAGTAGCTGACTTGATGGAAGAGCAGGT
Organism: Oscillatoriophycideae cyanobacterium NC_groundwater_1537_Pr4_S-0.65um_50_18; assembly: GCA_016208305.1. Taxonomy (GTDB): domain Bacteria; phylum Cyanobacteriota; class Cyanobacteriia; order Elainellales; family Elainellaceae; genus Drouetiella. Next base: position 51,167 of record JACQYI010000059.1, read on the forward strand.
TGGCGGCATTAAAGCAGCGATGATGACGGCAGGTGAAAAGGTGCAGACTGCGGCACAGACGGCTGGCGAGAAGATTCAGGGCGCAGCTCAAGAGACGGGCTATAAGCTGCAAGAGGCAGGCCGCAGCGCTATGGTTTCTGCCACAAATCTGGTTGTCGATCCGGTAGAGCAAAAGGAATTTGCGATCGGCAAGGTTGCTCAAAATACGGTCACAGCCGTAGATGGTACGGTGATTGTCCGAGCTGGAGAAACGATCAAGCTGCTGAACGTTGAATGGGCAGAAGAAAAAGGTGCGCTTGATCTGCTTTATCAATCAGCGGGGGGTGATGTTCGGCAACGGGCGAATCAGCGTCTTCAGGCCAGCGCGCAAGATGCGGGTGTGAAAATTCAGGGCATGGCCGATCGCGCTACCGAAAAGCTGCAAGAGGTGCGCCAAGATACGACTACGGCTATCACTCGGTCTATCATCAGTCCGGCTGAGCAAAAAGCATTTGCGATCGGTAAAGTGGCGGATTGGACAGTGGCCGCTCCCAACGGGGTTCTTGTTGTACTGGGCGGTCAGACAGTCACCTTATCTATGGCAGATTATGCTGAGCAAACGGGTGTCCTTAATGAACTCTATCGCGCGACTGGAGGTCGCCTACGGGATCAGTTGGTGCTGAAGGCAGACAGTACAGCAGCAGGTTATGTTGTAGAACAGGCCAAGGGTCGTCGCGTTCAGCAAATCGTGCGGACTCGCAGCGGTCTGATCGTAGCGGCTCCAGGCCAGATTGTTACAGATGCCGTGATCGATCGAGCAAAGATGCATCAAGCAGAGCGAGACTTGCTGAATGCTGTGGGACTTTCTACGACAACGGCGATTCGCTATCGAGCTAATGGGACGGTGACGCAGGTCAATGGTCGATTTAACACCACGACTCAGACCGCAGGATCTCAGCTCTCAGGCAGCACAGCGCAAATTAAAGAAGGCGTTCGCAGCCTGTGGGAGCAGCTTAAAATCACCGCAACTGATTTACAGGAGCGTAGCGTTCGCACCGTTGAGGAACAGCGGATTAAGGGGGCCTTGGGTCGCCCGGTGACGCGCGTCATCTTGGATGAGAATGACGATGTGATTCTGAACGTGGGCGAACTAACGACACACCAAGCGATCGAGAGTGCGCGACAGGCAGGCGTGCTGGATGTGTTGCTCAGCTCTATCTACACTCAGTCTCCTCAGTTCTCCAAGGCAGAAATGCAGGCTCCTGAGGCAGGGAGTGCCGCTCTACCCCCTGCTAGCGCAATGCGCAAATAAAGGCGCAAGATTAGCATCGCTATAAAAAGTCTGTGGGCGCGAAGCGCCCACAGACTTTTTATCATGACAGCTATTAGTAAATGGTTATTAATGCAAGGCTGTCAACAGCAGGCTATCAATGGTGAATGAAATACAGCGAAGGTTAGGCTATTAACTGACTCAGCATCACGCCTAGTGCCGGAACACCCAAAATTAGCATCAAACCAGCCGGCATAAACTTACGGGTTTTGAGAAATCGCATTACAAATGCGGCCATGAGCACGATCGTAATCCCTGTCGCCAGAGGCAAACCCCAAGGCTGTCCTTGCATCTGCCCGATCGCACTGATCAGCAGCACAATGCCACAGCCACAGCCCGCCAAGAGCGAAACCTTACTTTTTGCCTGAGCGTAGCCCATAATGCCGCCGATAATAGCAAGAATGCCATAGGCGATCGCCGCAATTACACCTGGATTCATCGTCATCTCTCCTAGCTGAAATATGTGTGAGAACGTGAGAACTTTTGTATTTTTGAAAATGAGTCTTTCAAACAATCAGTAGCTTCAGGTCAATTCACTTTGGGTTCAACGGCTCAACGATATTGAATCCAAGTAAGGAAGTTTGCCGCCGCTCCAGAGGGGTAGCGACAAAACCCTTTAGAGAATGTTTGAAATAGTCCAACTATGGGTAACGAAACGTTTTAGATCCCCCTAAATCTCCCTTAAAAAGGGGGACTTTGAATTCATTTCCCCCCTTTTTAAGGGGGGCAGGGGGGATCAACAGGTGCCTCAAATCACAGCCGACCACTTTTCAAACATCCTTTTAGACTTATATATCGATTTCAATTGAGTGACTTAAACCTGGGGGTCAAACCGAGTCCGAAAACTACCGTATTTCAACCAATACTGTTTCAAATTATGGCAAGGTGTGTGCAAACTCGCTTTGGCTTGATACAAAACGACTTGACGATGATCCCCCATCCAAATTTTGCTAGTAGGCTCAACGGTAATCACCGAGCCGCCTAGCGCCGTGACACAATCGCCAAAGCGATCGACTGCGCTATAGTCTACAGTCTCAAAAACAAAAAAATTACCTGAGCAGATTAAATGCCGACTCCGAATCCAGCACTGCATTTTTTTCTGTGCTTCTGGGGGCAGCATCTTGGCTTCAATAGATTCCAGTTGGGATATGGAAATGTCACAGGATAGCTGGGACTTCATGGGCGAAACTCTCTCGCTTTTCAAACCGTAAAGGGCCAAAAGTCGATCCCCAAACCTGCTGATGTGTATTGATATCTAAGCCTTTGTCTAGGCTGACCCAAGTCGTCTCTGTGACTTCAACGGCACTGTCTAGATAGGTCTGACAGCCATTCTTCTCAATCAAACAAAGATTTCCAGGTTCTACACTGCCGCGAAACAGGTTGCCCTCTCGTTTAAAAACCATAGAGCAGTGATAGCGGCGATCGATGCAGTCTGGGGTAATGGTTTTTAGAATGTTGAGATCACGAGCCGATCCGGCGTAGTAAATCGCATTTTTTAAGCTGTAGTTTTCGATATAAATGTGATCGCCTTGGTCAACGAGCCGATGCACGCCTTGCCGATAGGGTCGCCACAAATCATAGTCGTAGACCTGCTCTGAGTAGAGTCCGATACCTGAGAAAAACTCAAACGGCAGGGGACGAAAAAAAACGTGAATATGGGCGTAATCTCTGGAGTTTTCCTGCGCCTGTTTGGCATTGCTAAAATCTCCTGCCATCCAGCGCGCCAGCGTCACCAAATCATTTGAGGTATCAGCAATAGGTGGTAAAGAGGTCATACCCTTTCATGCAATGGAAAGTAATACAGCATCTACGTCTCAACTTCTTGACGGATTTCCGAAGAAAACGAAGCCGTCACCACTCCCGTACCTGCACTGGTTTTGATAAGAGACACCCGGCAACGGACATTAGGATTGACAAACCAGATCTTCTCTTCGGCAGCCGCGCGATCGTATGCGGTTGTCAGCACAAACGTGCCGTCTTCTGTGAGGTAGTAGTCCCCAACAGCGGCGATCGTTTCTGCATAACCCTGATCTCGCAGCAGCTTGCCGCGTTTGGCGTGATGGGGGTCAGGGACAGGCACTAACACACAGTCTCCCTTCACAACCTCACTGTCTTCCCAATCCGACTGACCTTCCCAACTCATGCGAAATGGCGAAACGGCAGTTTTAACATCCACTTCGTAAGCTTTACAGAGTTCAATCACAGCGGGATCATCCAAGGAGAGAGAGACAATGTCAATCTCAGACTGCACAGCTTCAAAATGACCGAACGCCAAGTGATGGGCGCTGCGCTGCGATCGCCAACGCCCGATCGAATTTTCAACAAACTCCGTAATATCCATTCCCGTTCGACTTTCAGTTCAGTTCATCTTGCCGCTATTTTGGCGAGGCGGGCGCAGCACACCCTGCCCAGCACACCTGCCAAAATAGCAGTTCCAGACTTTTGTAGGTTGGGTTGAGGCACGAAACCCAACATAGGCAGAAACCCAGCATCGCCTCAGGCGTTGGGTTTCGCTTTGCGAAACCCAACCTACACAGGTTATTTAATCCACGATCCTAAACACTTTGACTAAGCGACTTCCGTGATGCTCAAAATTTTACCGCCTGTCTTTTGAATGCTGCGGATCTTTTGAGAAAGCTGGCTGTAGCTCACCTCAAAAGTGGCAGCACTTTGGGTAACACGGGCAAAGTTTGCTTTAGAGACTGCAATCCGGAAACGCTTGCCTGTGTTGCTGTAAGCTCCAGAACCGTTGCTAGGAGACACAATCTTAGTGGGCAAGTTGCCGCCCAAATCGCTAATCAGCCTAGCCGCTTTACCTGCATCATGGGCAGCAAATCCGCGACTCAGCGCAAAGGTGCGGTTAAACCCAACATTCTTGATACCCGCCTGGGTTTGATTGCCGCGCGTATAAGGCACCACATTGTTGCCAAAGCTGGTCGTGTACTCATCACTACCAATGTAGGAATCAATCTCAGCTTCGTACCCTTGCGTGTTGTAAGTGTACACATGCTCGGCAATTTCAGCCTGATCCTGTGGAGCACGACCCAAGAGATGCTTAAAATTCAGCTCAATAAAGCGATAGGGAGAAGATGTTTCAAAAAAGAGAGAACGGTAGAGATCAGACTGAGCCACAGCTCGGACAAACCCTACAACATCAATGTCACCATTCCGCAACTGCGACTCTGCACTGATGAGCCGCTGATTGTCTAACACATGAGCATTGCCCAAAACTTGCCGATAGACCGCTCGAATCACGGTCTGCAAATCATCTTCAGTTGCGTTGGGACGTAACTCAACAGCTTCTGTTTCCACCCAAAGTGCCATATCAGTAATTCCTTAAATCTAGAGAATCTAAAGGGGAGTGAAAAAGGTAAAAAATTGAAAATGAATAAATTGGGGCGGGTGATGCCCGCCCCAGTTGCCGTTAGGCAATTTCGGTGATGCTGATGATCTTGCCCGAAGTGCGGTTAATTCGCTGAATTTGAGGCGTCATTTTGCTGGCTGAGACAATGTACTCAGTCGCGCTGACCCGGCGAGGGCTATCAAACTTTGACCCTGCCACCAAAATTTTGAACCGTTTTTCGGTGCCAGAACCAATCACCGTAGCTGTAGAGGGCTTGATTTCAGTGGCGCTGTTGGTAGCAACGGCATAGACCAACTGAGAAGCCTGCACAGCACTGTCGATTTGAGCTGGGCCACGATCGATCGCAAAAATGCGGTTGTAGCCAACTTGCTTAGCATTCGCTTCGCTGCTCTTGCCGCGAGAGTAGGGAACGACGTTTTCGCCAAAGGCGGCCTGATACTCATCGCTATCGATATAGGAATCGATTTCAGCTTCGTAGCCTTCGGCCACACAGCGGACGATGTGCTCAGAAACCTCTCTTTGATCCTGGGGGGCACGACCTAGCAAATGTAGAAAGTTGAGTTCTACAAAGCGGTAGGGGGCGCAAGACTCAAAGTAGCGGCTGCGGTAAAAGTCGGACTTGGCGACCGACCGGACAAATTCACGGACGCTGATGGAGCGATCGCACAACTGCGATTCTGCCGTCACCAAACGCTCGCTATCCATCACATGGGGGTTGCCCAAAACCTGCTTGTAAACATTCCGAATGACCGTTTGAACTTCGTCTAAGCCACTGCCAGCCCAGAGTTCAATAATCGAGGAGGATGCCATTGAAATCTATCTCCTAAAGTTTTTAAGTTTTGACCTGGGTGGCGCTACACCACCGTAATGCTGGCAATCACGCCACCTTGCTGGTGAATCCGCTGATATTCCTGGGACAGTTTTTCGTAAGGCACCAGAAAAACCTGGTTGGCACGACGGAACTTGGAAATGTTGTTGAAGGTTTTTGCCCGGTAGCCCGTAACTTCAATCCGGTAGACCTTACCTTCAGCGCCAGCGCCCACACCCAGACGGGTACGAGGATCGATAGGGGGTGGAGAGAATGCCGCCCCATCGCTGGCAGGAGAAACCACTGCTTTGGGGGTTTGCTGAATTACAAGAGCGTTGAGCTTAGGAGTCTTGCCCGACAAATCGCCCTTGAGGCTGCTGCTAGAAGCGCCCCGCACCAGTTGGAAGGTGTGGGTAAACTGCACCATGCTCTGGCAAGCTTCGGTCTTGTAGCCCCGAATGTAGGGAACGAAGTTTTCGCCAAAGGTGGTTTGATACTCATCGCTATCGATATAGGAATCGATTTCAGCCTCAAATCCTTCAGTATCAAGGATTGTGCTGTGCATCCGCATCTCTTCTAAATCCAGCGGCGGACGACCCAGCAAATGCCGGAAGTTAAGTTCGATCGCCCGATAGCGCGCACAGCTTGTGAAAAAGCGAGAACGGTAAAGCTCAGACTTGGCCACTGCCCGGACAAACTCACGGACGCTATAGGCACCCCGCTTAAACTGAGATTCTGGAACAACGAGACGTTCGCTTTCCATGACGTAGGCATTGCCTAGCACCTGGCGATAGACAGCCAAAATGATGATTTCTGCTTCTTCTTGCGAGCGACCGGGCACCCATTCAACGGGAGGGGTTTCATCAAACAGGCTGACCCCTAAGCGCGAAGCTGGTCCAAAAGCCATTACACAGCATCTCCTGGTTAACGAGAGAGGTTAAGATTGTTTCAAAACGTAAAGAAATCTAAGGTTGCCCACTCAGATGAATCAGGCTAGTGGGTTGACTGGCTTGAAGCAGAACGGTCAGTTCTCAAGCAAATCATCCTAATTTCCGAATGTTCAAGCTTTTTAGACAGGTTAGTTTTATACGCTTTGTTATGATTGATTTTCTTATAAGGGCGTAACACTGAATGTCAAGATTCATAAATCTTGATGGAATATACAATATTTTGCACGCGCTTTGCACAAAAGGTTCCGGAGTAAAATTGTGCAGATGGGCACTGGAACAGGACTAGCGTTCTTTGGGCATCGCAGATTCCAAGGCAGCCGCAACGACGTAGTGATTGGGATCTTGCTGGAGCTTTGTCAAAATTAACTGTGCCTGCGGGTCAGAGGTTCGGGTCAGAGCTGTAGCGGCTCTCCAGCGATCGCGCCAAAACTCTGCCTGCGCCAGTGCCGTCAGTAGGGTCAGTGCCTCAGCATGAAAAGGGCGATCGAGCAGATTCCCTAGCGCCAAAATGCCCGTTTCTTTGACCGTCTGGGTTTCATCCTGTAACGCCTCGCGGATGACGGCCAGCAGCACCTCATCTTGATCGCTCTCCATCAAAATTGAGAGAATCGTTTGCCGAGTGAGCCAGTGGCGATGGCGCTGAAACAACTGCTGGAGGAGTGGAACAGATTTCTCGCCAAACTCAAACAGCGAATTGGCAATTTCTGCCAGCACGTTATCGTCGGTTTCTCGTGCCAGCAGGTCTTTGAGCACCTGGAACGAAGTGTCTGTGCGATGGTTGCCTAAGCCCATGACCGCTAGGCGACGGCAGAGAAAATCTGGCTCAGCCGCCAGCCGCTGAAGGATCGGGATGGCCAACTCAGAGGGGGCTTGTGCCAATTCATCCAGAGCGGCTTTGCGCTGATCGAGGGCAGGCGATCGCAGAGAAGATTCAAGCTGAGTCAGGCGATCGGCATCCATAATTTTCCTTGCCTAATTTTCTTTGCCTAATGTTCCTTGCCTATGGGTTTTGGACGAGACTCGCTCAATCCAAGGGATTATGGAATGTCCCTCCACAGTCCCTCTCGTAAATATTCGGACTACTCGGTTGCTCCAGCACGCCTCAGCAGTTCAGTTGCCTGGGCAGATCGAAAGGACTGACGAGCCTCGCTCAGAGCCGTTGCTCCCCAGCGATTTTGAGGCCGGAAATCTGCGCCATGCGCCAATAAAAGAGTCATGGTTTCTAGATCGCCCTTGGCAGAAGCCATCATTAACGGTGTCCAGCCACCCAGATTAGCGGTATTCACTTCGCCCCCCAGATCAATTAAGGCTTTAACGCTGTAGGTATGGCCGCGATCGGCAGCGAGATACAGCGCCGTGTCGCCAATTTTGTTAACGGCATTGACCTCAGCCCCTAGCGCTACCAAACGCTGCACTAGATCAGTCTGGCCATGCCGCGCCATCGCCATTAAGACGGTTTCTTGGTAGGAATTGCGATCGTCGATACTGCTGCCGCGATCGAGCAAGAGCTGCACAATATCGCGGCGATCGCCCTCGGCAGCAAACATCAGTGCCGTGTAGTGGGCTGAATTCTTAGCATTCACATCAGCACCGCGATCGAGCAAGAGCTGCACAATGTCAACATAGCCTTCGGTGGCCGCCCACATGAGGGCTGTGTTGCTGGCTCCTACAGGAGTGACTCCGCCTGTGGTGTTGGCATCGGCACCTTGTGCCAGCAGGCTCTCCACAGCAGCAGTGTCTCCTTTAATGATCATGCGGATCAGGTCTTCATTGAGCGAGGGCATAGGCTTAGAAAGCAATTTTTCGTGGATCAGTTAAAGAGCGACTTTAAAGATGCTGTCAGCAGGTTTCTGAGCCACAGTCGCCTCCCAAGCGATCGCTTGCAGAAAAGCCTCACCTGAGCGCGTTTCTACGACATCTACACCCCAATCTCCAGGCTGTAGCGAATCAGGAGAGTCGCTGGTGGGCGGTGTTGTTTTGATGCCTCCCAAAACCAGAATTTCGGGAATGGCGCTTCCGGTTCGGCGCTTATTGGCCAGCGCTTGGGCACAAAGCTCTCCAACCTGCGACGGCGAATATTCGGCAGTAGGAAATAAAATTTCGACAATCCAATGGGGGTTGTTCACCTGCCGACAGGACAAAGCCTCAGGCAGACTCAAGCGAAACACGTCAACAAATTCTTCCCGACTCAGAGCAGGCACAAGGTCTGGAGGGACATCGAAGTTATGAGAGAGCAGTAGCCGCCCCTGAAGGTTATTACTCACAATAGGTCACTCACAATAGGTCACTCAAAAGGGTCTGGGTTGTGATGATCTCATCTTTCTCAACGAGTCTCAACTAGACTATCATCCACGCTACTCGGTAACGCGATCGGAACAGGGTAAAGCGATCGGATTCGGATCAGGTAATCGCACGAGAGGGTTTCTGTTTTGTGCTGCCGCAGCCACCGTTTTTTCGATGCGCTGCAATCGAGTTTCTAATCGTTTGGCACTGTCTACCCAAAAGAGAATATTTTTTTTGGATGAATTGCTAAAGGCTGCGAAGTTGCGGTTGGCGATCGGATCAGCAGCCAGCGCTTGCTGTAAGTCTGTCGGGATACTTAAAGCTTCGATCGCATCTAATGTCGTCCAAGAACCATCTTGTTTCGCGGCCTCAATCTTCTCTTGCCCAGCCTGCGTCATCAATCCTTGTACGATCAGTTCTTCAATATATTGCTTATTTAGTTTTGACCAAACGCTCTTGGGTTTTCGAGGGGTAAAAATCTGCTGATAGCGTTCTGTATCCAACGATTTCACTTTGCTATCAATCCAGCCGAAGCATAGAGCTTCTTTTACGGCTTCACTGTACTGAACGCTGGGTTTGCCACTTTTTATTTTGTAGTAAATCAACCATATTCCAGGCAAAGTGCGATGATTTTCTGCCAACCATTCTCGCCAAGCTAGGCGATCGCAGGCATATACCGTTTCTAGCTGATCTTCAAATTTCGCCATTGCAGGAGCCAAGATAACGGTATCAACTTATATGCTGGGGTAGACGAGTAGATGAGGGTTTCCCATTCACCCATTCACCCATTCACCCGCCAACCATGACTTAATTGACCACGAGAAGAACGTGACTTGAACTATGGATAGAGGTGGCTAGAGAAATCAAAAAGAATAGAAAACACGCTATCCGATACCGTATTTTACAAAAAATGCAACCCAAAAACCGAAGATGAGAATAGGCTTGGACTAAAAGTTACACCTAAATTAGAACCGCTGTCGGCTACCCAGACTCTCTGCATCCCTCATAAAATGAGGCCGTGCCAGGACAGTCTCAAGCACACCCTATCCCCAAACACATCATCATGGTTATCTCATAATATTTTCATTAGCCGATCGAATCAGGAAGCGCTCACTGTGCAAATCACCAAACGTAACGTCAGCTTAGTGGTCGATGATAGCTTGATGCGGGTTTATATCGCGGCTCCCCAGCCTACCGGACGCTATCCTGCTATTTTGTTCTACTCAGATATTTATCAGCTAGGCAGCCCAATTACCCGCCTTGCCGATCATTTGGCCGGCTATGGCTATGTTGTTGCAGCTCCAGAGATTTTTCACCGCATTGAGCCGATCGGCACCGTGATTGAGCCTAACGACTTGGGTCGGATGCAGGGCAATGATGCTGCGCGACGAACAGCGATCGCCCACTATGATGCCGATGCCCAAGCCCTCATCGAGTTTTTTAAGCAAGAAAGCCAAAAGCCAGAGAGCAATATTGATCCGCAGAAGATTGGCACAATGGGCTTTTGTATTGGCGGTCATCTGGCGTTTCGGGCCGCCTTCCTCAGCGAGGTTAAAGCGGCAGTTTGCTGCTATCCTACCGGAATTCACAATGGCAAGCTAGGGCGTGGTGTCGCAGATACGCTATCCCGCATGGGTGAAATAAGAGGCGAATTGCTTCTGGTGTTTGGCTCGATCGATCCCCATGTTCCCGCAGAAGCCCGTGAAACGATTGTTCAAGGGTTGCAAAACGCCCAAGTCTCCTATGCGTTCTCGCTTTATGAAGGCGCTAATCACACCTTTATGCGCGATGACGGCGATCGGTTTGACCCCGTGGCAACCGATCGCGTCTGGGCAGAGGTCACCGCGTTTTTGAGTCGCGTTTTCCAAGGGTAAGTACTTATCCCTAATATGTTTACGAGATTTCGAGTGACATATCTATTTCAGGTGACATAATTAAGAATAAAGGATGGCATGCAGTAGTTCTTACGTACTAAATAATTAATTTCCGAGTAAGATTTAACAAAAGTATTATCTAACTGTGTCTGTGTATGGCGATTATGCAAATTGATTATTGCAGATGAACTTAGTGCCAGCATTCTCAATGTTTGAGTATGATTAGTTAAAAACGCAAAACCAGAACCACAGCGTAGCAATATACATGGCAACAAAATTAATAAAGTTAGAAGACGGAACTCTAGTAGAAGTAGAAATTCCTGAAGGTCAGCCAGTGCAAATTTCTAGCAGATTTGCAGAGCGAGTTGATACAACCTTTGAAAAAGTTAAGCCACTATTAATCAATACTTGCAAGCCAATTATCGAAGCATGTAATGAGCTTAGTCAGAATGTAACAATCGAGCAAGTCGAAGTACAGTTGGGCTTAACATTTGAGGGAGAGGGGAATATTTATATCACAAAAGCTAAGGCTGGAGCTAATTTGACGGTTAAACTACTAATTAAGCCAAAACAAAGATCGCAGTAAGGTATGTCTTCAGATCTAAAGAACTCAGTTTTTACAGTTTATAAGAGCGCCAATGGCAACCTCTTCGAGATGGGTACTGGTTTTATTATCGGAAAAAAAGATAATGCAGCTCTTGTTCTGACCTGTAATCATGTGATCAGCGATTTTAGAGGCACAGAAACAATACTGGTTGAACGTTGTTCTGCTACAGTTATCGCTTCTGGAGTAGAAAACGGTATTGATTTAGCCATTTTAAAGGTAGAGGATTTACAAAACAAGCCCATAGTTAATCTTAGATCAGGAGGAGGGCAGGAGGAGAGTTCTTTTTTGATATTTGGAGGTTATCACTATGGTAAAGACTGGAATAGTCAACTATTAAAAGGCAAACTAGGTAGACCAGCATATAAAAATCAGCATATTTCAGCTTGGGATTTAATAATGACTGATGGTTATACCCTGAAACACGGTTATAGCGGATCTCCCGTGATGGATGAACGGAGTGGAGAGGTCATAGGTATAGTTGATTCCTTGGAAAACGATGGAAGTAGGGGACGAGCAATCTCTATAGAAGCTCTCAAAATTTGCTTAAAGGGAAGTGAAATTGAAGAGCACATACGCATTGATTGTCCTTCCGATGTAAGGTCAACTAGCATTGAGTCAATTAACATACTCGATGATTGCTGTTCGTTAAGCTTAGAGAGTGCTCCTAAAAAACCAGAAGTCTTTTCACTTTCACTAACCGCTTGTTTTGGTGAGCATATTGTGGATGAGTTCGCAGTAGGAATTAGTGTTAAAAAAGGTGACTTAATCTTGAGAATAGATGAAGGTAGCTTAAGTGAAATAAGTATGCAAGGTAGCACATCTTGTGAAGTTCACCGTAAAGGATTGAATACAAAACAGGCAGCATGGGAGTTATCGCCGAAGTTAGGTTCAACAGTACTTCGGGGAGAAATCAAGAAACAAGAAATAGCTACCTTGGCACTATCTCAATCGTCAAAATGCTACATAGAGGTCATATTTAAATCATATCCAAGATCTATCATTATAGAATATCTTGGAGATTGGTTTTTAGGCGAATGTGAGGAAAAGGCTAAAGAAGAAAAAATAATCTTCATAGTTAGAACAAAAATAATCGCAATCCTAAAATCTCGCAGCAAGTTTGAGCCAAATAGCAATGCTTTATTCTTCAGTATGCATAGTTGCAATTTATGAATCATGAGAAAACTGCCGAAGATCTTGGAAACCTTATTGGTCGCCTTAAAGCAGCACAGACAGATGATTTTTTAGCGCTAGCAGCAATTGCTGGATTGGACGCAAAGGATTTCACAGGTGATGAGCTAGAAAGGTTCGGACAAGATGAAGCAGCAATTGTTGCGTATGCCAACGAGTCAATCCTTCAACCTGATAATGATGTACCTCAAAGCCGTAGGGCTAAATTGCTTAAAAAGCTAGGTAGGTATGAGGAATCCCTAGAAGCTTACAAGCAAGCTATTGAAATTAAACCTGATAATTCCATAACTTGGAGCCAGAAAGGCTCGATCTTAGAGGAATTGAGTCGTTATGATGAGGCACTTCAATCTTATGAAAGAGCTATCAATCTTAATCCTGCCAACTCTAAAACTTGGAGTCAACGAGGTGCCACTCTAGCAAAACTAGGTCGCCATGTTGAAGCTGTCGTTTCTTATAATCATGCTCGAAAGCTCAAGAATGAGGAACTCTCTGGGGCGCAAAACAATTTAGCTTTAGAAAAACTTAAGGTATATAGAGAAGAGGGAGCTTCTGAGCGTGAGACCGTCAAGCTTCAAGATAATGACTATATAGGCTTCAGCGAAGAGAGTTATGTACTTGAGCAACTTGGTCAGTATGCAGAAGCGCTCACAATTTTAGAGAAAGCTATAGAGATTAAACCTGATGAGCATATGCTTCTAAAAAAGCGAAGTATGCTACTCTCCAAGCTAGAGCGTTATGAAGAAGCTATTCATTCCTATAAGCAAGCTCTTGAGCTTGATCCAAATGACTACGTAGATTGGAATACACTAGGTACATTGTTGAGAAAATTGAATCGCTTTACAGAAGCACTTGAAGCTTACAAAAAATCCCTCAATATAAGACCTACGTATCGAGCAGCAAAGTACAATCAGCGAACTACTTATAGAGAGCATTATGGGTATTGACATAACCCTGTCTGAGTATGGCATCATAGAAGATAAGCTGTCTGTTAGTAATGTATTGATTGCCGTTGTTGATACTGCGACGGTCTATGGCAAAGTCAGCTTAATGCTGCTTGGTATAATCATTAGGGATTACTAGGCGATCATTAGGCGATCGCTAGGGATTGTTAGGGATTCTTAGGCATCATTAGGCGATCGCTAGGGATCATTAGGACTCTGTAATCTCTGTTACCGCAGTAAGTTAGAATACGCTTGCAGATAGCTTTTTACAGTATTTTTGTCAGTTTAGTTGTTAAGGAAGTTTTGAAACCTTTTTATTGTACTAATTTTGTTTAGAGCTGCATATAGACGATATGGCTGAAACCTATACCACGCAAGGAAATTATTCTGTGCAGCCTCATGGAGAGTTGGTATTAGATTCATCAAGAGGATATAAATCTACTTGATGGAAAATCTTAGCCTTCTTCTAGAGAGAAGTTGCGAAGATCTTTGCGAAGATTTTCATTCTCTGAAAACGCCACGAGATGTTGCAGCGTTGCTAGATGTTCCCTACAAGCGTTTTGTCTATCATTTATATAAAGAAGAGAATAGATATACAAGTTTTGAGATCCCTAAAAAGTCTGGTGATAGACGCACTATATCGGCTCCAGTCATTGGGCTAAAGATCATCCAGAGAAAGCTAAGTCAGGTTTTGTACTGCGTGTACAACCCAAAACCCTCCGTTCATGGCTTTGTCCCTGCAAAAAGCATTCTAACTAACGCTTTACCTCACGTAAAAAAGCGCTATGTACTCAATGCCGATTTGAAAGATTTCTTTCCGTCAATCAACTTTGGTCGAGTGCGTGGGCTATTCATGGCAGCACCCTATGGTTTATCCCCTGAAGTAGCTACGGTACTGGCACAAATTTGCTGTTATGAAGGAAAATTGCCACAAGGTGCTCCAACTTCGCCTGTGGTTTCAAATATGATCTGTGCAAGGATGGATCGGCAACTACAACATCTTGCAAAAGAGTATCGATCTACTTACACAAGGTACGCCGACGATATCACCTTCTCAACTACTGTTCCAAAATTTCCGAAGGCTTTAGCATATGTGCCTGAAGAGGGTGATGAGAAAAAGCTTATTCTGGGTGAGAAACTAGCCGAAATCATCATTAGCAATGATTTTCGAGTTAATGAACAGAAGGTTAGACTGCAAGACAAGCGCTCACATCAGGAAGTTACAGGCTTAACAGTTAATGAATTTCCAAATGTCGATCGTCGATATGTCCGCTCAATCCGTGCAATACTTCACGCCTGGGACAAATTTGGATTACAGAAAGCTCAGGAAGTGTACCTAGAAAAATATGCTCCCACGCCAAGATATCCTCAGCAAGAAAAGTCTTCCCTTAAGCAAGTACTACACGGCAAGATCGAATTTCTTGCTATGGTAAGGGGCAAAGAAGATCAGATTTATCAGAAGCATATAAAGAAGTACTTCGAACTCTCGCAACGGGACTCGATACCTCACAAAGCTATTCTTGTTAGACAAGAAGCTGTGCATGAGCAGACAGGAACAAGTAATGATGAAGTGTGATTTTCAGGATTAGAGAAAAAAGCTAATTTCAAGTGTCTGACTCGGCAGAAGACGCTTCAGCATTAATCCATCAGAGAATTATTTTGATAGATCCTCTCGATAGAGCTGTTGACTTTCCTGAAAGGTACTCACCCTTTTCAAAAAAATCAACAGCTATTGAACAAGCTTATCTAGCCTTTAGTGATTAACGCTAGCCATGATTGCCGCCGGATAGCGATCGCCTTGGGCAACCCCTCTAGGAGACACCTGCTCGATTCGTGCCAAATCTGCTGGAGTCAGCACGATGTCTGCGGCAGCAACGTTTTCTTGCAGATACGATCGACGCTTCGTTCCTGGAATTGGCACCACATCATCGCCCTGCGCCAGAATCCAGGCCAAGGCTAACTGTCCGGAAGTCACACCTTTCTCGGCGGCAATTTGCTGGACGCGATCGACCACCTCCAGGTTTTTGTAGAAGTTCTCACCCTGAAAACGCGGCACATTGCGGCGAAAATCATCGGGCGCAAAATCATCGGGCGTTTTGATCTGTCCTGACAGAAAGCCCCGACCCAAAGGGCTATAGGGCACCAAGCCAATCCCCAACTCTCGCAGAGTCGGCAAAATCTCATCTTCTAAGTCGCGGCTCCAAAGGGAATATTCTGACTGCAAAGCGCTGATGGGATGCACAGCATGGGCACGCCGCAGAGTCGCCGCAGAGGCTTCCGAGAGTCCCAGATAGCGAACTTTGCCCTGCTGCACTAGCTCTGCCATCGCCCCCACGGTTTCCTCAATCGGCACATTGGGATCAATCCGATGCTGATAGTAGAGATCGATGACGTCGATGCCTAAGTTTTTGAGGGAAGCCTCGCACTGCTGCCGCAGATACTCAGGTTTGCCACAGACCTGCAAGCCCCCCTGCGCATTGCGCCCCTGAATGCCAAACTTGGTGGCAATAATGACGCGATCGCGCCGATCTTGAATGGCTTTGCCCACCAGCTTTTCGTTGGCACCTGCGCCATACATATCCGCCGTGTCCAGGAAGTTTACGCCCAGGTCAATTGCGGCATGAAGGGTAGCGATCGATTCTGTTTCATCTGCAGCTCCGTAGGCGTAGGACATGCCCATGCAGCCCAAGCCCAACGCCGAAACGGTCAGCCCTTGATTTCCGAGTTGTCTGGTTTTCATCTGGTTTTAACCTGTTTTAACCTGTGGTGTGGCCTCGGAAACAGGATCTACCAGGGGATCAGCGTCCGCCAAACAGCTTAGCTCGCCCAACTGATCGCTCGGCAATACTGCCGCTTTGCCCGCTTCTAGATCTTTGTAGTATTGAATCTTTTGCTGAATGATGGCCAAGTTGCGGTTGAGTTCGCGGATGTGCGCCTGCACCTGCTGCTCATGGGCTTCTAGAATGGCGCGGCGATCGGCAAAGGCTTGGGAGTTTTCGCGATAGAGTTGGGCAAACTGCTGCATTTGGCGAATCGGCATTCCGGTCGTTCGCAAGCGCGTCAGAAACCTGATCCGAGCAATGTCTTGCTCCGAATAGCGCCGATGGCCGTTTGCAGCGCGATCGACTGGCTCTAGCAGTCCATTTCGCTCGTAATAGCGCAACGTGTGACCGCTAAGTCCGGTCAGCTGAGCCACTTGTTGAATGGTCAATCCTGTTTCCATGTCCTTACCTTAGAACTTAGAGTGCGCTCTAAGTCAAGCTGGCATCATCGCTACCTATTCGGACTCGTGAGTCGATGAAGCCTCTCTAGAAACTGGATAATCCAGCAACTGAAGCGGCTGCTGCTTTTTTTGCCGACTGGGATTCGCCCCATTGGAGAAAACCTCCTCATCCCGGCTCAGTTTTAGCAGAGCCGCAACCAAGGCTTTGCTGTTGAGGTCTGAAGCCTCTATCAGCTCTAACACCCGCTGAATTCGATCGACAGCACCACTCATGAGGCGATCGCGCTGAAAGCGAGGCAGCAAATCCATTGCGCCCTGCAAAATCGCCCATTCTCGCTCAGAGGGCGCAATTTCTTTTTGGGCACCATTGACCAGGAGAATTTTCAAATCTGGGCAGCTTTTGCGGCTCCAACGACAGATGGAATAGGGGTTGAATTTTTGCACCCTCGTATCCATCAACAGCAGATCAGGCAGCGCAATTTGGGCGGCCTGCATGCGGCTGAAGCTATCGGCCAAATTCACATCAGGCGATTCCCAGATCACCGAGATTTCTTGCGATCGCAGGATAGTCTGCCAGACAGCGCCTTGATAACTCATGGGCTGAACCATTAGGACAAATTTGGGGAAATCAGCCATTGTCAAGAGTAATATCGGGAGTAAGGATCAGAGGCCGCTGAACATACAACCTCATGATTTGTAGCGACCGCTGAGGCGGCTAGAAGGCGACGAGAATCAGGATAGGTTGTAGCACGCCCTGCCAAAATGCCCTTTGGCAGCGCCAGCTATGAGATGCAAGAAGATGAGCCAAGGTCTAGGATACCCATCTCGCATTTAATCTGCGAGATCTATCCCAAACGTTGCCAAAATCTTAGCAGGAGGCTTGCACTGCCTTCATTCAGCAAAGTGGCTGAGATTGCACTGCCCAAAGGAACGGTCAAGTTATCGATTCCCAGCTTAGAGAATGCCTCTAGCGACGTTGCCAGCAGGGCTACCCCAATCGGAATCACCCAGGTTTGCCAGCAGCTTCCCTGGATGCCCCACAGCACCAAGCTGCTGACCCCATAGCTCATCAACGCCATAGCGAGCGACCCTTCCCAGCTTTTTTGCATGCCCATGAGTCGGTAGGGATGTTTGCCCCAGCGTTGCCCAACCAGCGCCGCTAGGCCATCGCCCCAGGTCATGGTCAAAGTCCCGATCGCCGTATATTGCGGAGCATCTTGCCAAAATAGGGCAATCAGCAAACCAATGCTAACGGCATAAAAAAAAGTGCCCAAACTCTTGCGACCAACGCTGTTAATTCCGGGCAGAATCGGCAAAATGTAAGATAACAGCGTCACGAGACTGAACAAAACAGAGGCAGAAATTCCCACCCAGGCAGGAATTTTGAGCCACCAGGCCAGCAAAATAATGTTGCCTGTGCCAATGTGAACCACCTTACGAACAATTTCTGGATCATCTGTCCAGCGCTGCAATATGACCGCCAGCAGCCCGACGATCGCCAGCCAGCCAGATGCGATCGCCACCTGAAGCCATAGAGTCGGAGCAAAATTTGACGCATCCAAAAGCCAGGAACCAGTATCTAACAGCAATTTATTTATGGGGGCTGAAAAACCTATCGCTGTCTATCACTCTAGAGGATCTTGCAGCAAATTTTGCCCTTGGTTTTTGCTGCGTCAAATCCCCGTATCCTCACCGCTCTATACTGAATCTAATAGGTTTGTGAACTTTTCTCACGTCAAGCATGAAAGTAGCAGTCACAGGGGCAACGGGTTTTGTGGGCAGTCGTCTGGTGGAGCGCCTCCAGCAGGCAGGGCATACCGTTCTGGTGCTGAGCCGAGATGCCGATCGCGCCAGACGCATGTTTCCATCGACCACATTTCCCAACGTAGAGATTTTGAGCTACTCGCCGCTGCAATCGGGCGACTGGCAGCAGCAAATTTCCGGCTGCGATGGCGTTGTCAATCTGGCGGGTGCGCCGATCGCCGAGAGCCGTTGGACACCCGAACGCAAGCAAGAAATTTTGGAGAGCCGCACGCTGGGCACGCAAAAAATTGTGGAAGCGATCGCCCAAGCCAACCCCAAGCCCTCGGTGCTGGTAAACTCATCCGCGATTGGCTACTACGGCACTAGCGAGACAGCCACCTTCGATGAAACGAGTGCGCCCGGTGAGGATTTTTTGGCGCAGGTTTGTCAGGAATGGGAAGCAGCAGCCGAGAAGGTGAAAGACTCTGGCACAAGGCTGGTAATTTTGCGCACGGGCATTGTTTTGGGTCTGGGTGGGGCGATCGCCAAGATGCTGGTGCCGTTTCGTCTGTTTGCGGGAGGGCCGATCGGCACTGGACGGCAGTGGTTTTCTTGGATTCATCGCGAAGATCTGATAGACCTGATTTTGGCGGCTTTGACGCAGCCTGAAATGAATGGGGTGTTTAACGCGACGGCTCCTAACCCGGTGCGGATGGCGGAGCTATGTCAGACGATGGGGCAACTCTTAAATCGTCCTTCGTGGCTACCTGTCCCAGACTTTGCTCTAGAGGCATTGCTAGGAGAAGCGGCCAAGGTGGTGCTAGAGGGACAGGAGGTTTTGCCTAAGCAGACTCAGGCTGCTGGCTTTCAGTACCAATATCCAAAAGTAAAGCAGGCGCTAGAGGAAGTTTTGAGTAAGGCATAAGCTGATTGCCCGCACGCTGACCCTACCGATCGCCTCTCTCGTCTTGAGAAGGGGCGATCGCTTTGCATAGGTTCTTTTGCAAACTTGGATGGGCGATCGCGTTGAGGATCAACCTGACTCTAGAATTTTAAGCACAACCCAGGCTTCAGCCAGCTCAGAGGCTGCGACAAAATCAGCGAATGCTTTAAAGTCTTGAGCTACAGTAAATTCAAGACTCCCAGGCTGTCTGCCCTCTAGTATGACTGTTAGCCCCGATTATTCTGGTTATTTGAGCGCGATCGCCACTACTTACGGGCAGTGGTGGGAGCTTTACACGCTAATGGATGCGGTGGGTCGGGAGCAGGTGAAACGGCAAACGGAGAAATCTGCCTTTCCGTTTGATTTTGGGCTAATGGTGCAGACGGCAAAGCCCACAGAAGAGAAAGAAAAGGGCGAGAAGTCGGAAAGTCTGGGGGAAAAGCCGGAAGAGAAGCTAGAGCGGCTGCCTGTGCTGGCGGGACTGCGGAAGTACGCGGCGGAGCATGTGCTGTTAGTAGGGCGACCCGGATCAGGAAAATCGACAGCATTGATTCGGCTGCTGCTGGAAGAGGCAGAGAATGAATCGGCAGCAGCAAAGATTCCGGTGCTGGTGGAACTGCGCTATTGGCAGACGGGCGTGCTCGATCGCATCCTCACTGTTTTGCAGCAGGGAAATTATTTAGATCTAGACACCAAAACGCTAAAAACCTGGTTGCGGCAGGGGCGATTGCTGCTGCTGCTGGATGGGCTGAACGAGCTGCCTTCGGAAGAGGCAAGACGGGATGTGGCAACGTTTCGACGAGACTATCTGCAAACCCCGATGATTTTCACCACGCGAGAGCTGAGCGTAGGCGGCGATTTGGGCATTGCTAAAAAGCTAGAGATACAGCCGCTAACGGAAGCCCAAATGCAGGAGTTTGTCCGGGCTTATCTGCCGCCAAACCAGGCGGAGCAGATGCTGCGACAGCTCAAAGACCGTCTGCGAGAGCTGGGGCAAACGCCTTTGCTGCTGTGGATGTTGTGTGGATTGTTTCAACGATTGGGCACGGTGCCGCCCAATTTGGGCATGGTGTTTCGGCAGTTTACGCAGGGCTATGAACGCAGTCTGAAGGATGACATTCCGGTTACGGCAGAGTCACGGCGCTGGTGGTTGCTGTTGTTGCAGCGGTTGGCATTTGCAATGATGCAGGGGGAAAACCCGCAGGAGAAACCGACAGAGCTACAGGTGGCGATCGCGCAGCAAATGGCGGAAGACATCTTGACGCAATATCTCACGGAAGAGAAGTTTGACAAACCACGCGATCTTGCCAAGCAGTGGCTAGAGGATCTGCTGAAGCATCATCTGATTCAACTCAACGGCGACAAGATTGAGTTTCGGCATCAGTTGATTCAGGAATATTATGCAGCCGAATATTTGTTGCGTCAGTTGCCGAAACTAAGTGATGCAGGGTTACAGCGGCAGTATTTGAACTATCTGAAATGGACAGAGGCGATCGCCTTGATGTTGGCGCTGGTGGAGGATGAGGGGCAAGCGTTAAGGGTGGTGGAGTTGGCAATCGGGGTGGATTTGATGTTGGGGGCGAGGTTGGCAGGGGAGGTCAGTCCCAGGTTTCAATCCAAGACAGTCGATTTTATTACAAGTTTGGATGTACCGCAATTACTTGAAATCAAACTTTTAGGGGAGACTCACTCTGAAAGTGCGATTCCAGCATTGCTCAAAGCCCAGGAAGATGAAGACTCATGGATTCGTAGTAGCGCAGTAGAGGCATTGGGCAAGCTCAACAGTGAACAAGCGATTTCAGAGTTGCTCAAAGCCTTGGAGCATAAAGACGCATTTATTCGTAGGAGCGCAGCAGTTGTATTAGGTAATCTCAACAATAAACAAGCCATTTCAGGACTGCTCAAAGCCTTGGAAGATGAAGACTCATTTGTTTGTAAAAGCGTAGCAGAAGCATTAGGCGAGCTCAACAGTGCACAAGCCATTCCAGGATTGCTCAAAGCCTTGGAGCATAAAGATTCAGACGTTGGCTGTAGGGCGGCGGCGGCATTAGGCAACCTCAATAGTGAACAAGCCACTCTAGGGTTGATTAAAGCACTGGAAAACCCAGACTCGGATGTTCGTCGAAGCGTAGTAGAAGCATTGAGCAAACTCAACAACGAACATGGACAAGCCATTCTAGGGTTGATTAAAGCGCTGGAAGACCCAGACTCAGATGTTCGCTGGAGTGCAGCAGAAGCATTAAGCAAACTCAACAGTGAGCAACCCACTTCAGGATTACTCAGACCATTGAAAGATCAAGATTCAGACATTAGTTGGAGCACAGCACCAGTATTAGGCGAACTTAATAGAGAACAAGCTATTTCAGAGTTAATCAGAGTTCTAAAAGATCAAGAGTCAGATGTTCGTTGGGGTGCGGCAGCAGCATTAGGTAAACTCAACAGTGAACAAGCGATCCTGGAGTTAGTCAGAGTTTTGAAAGATCAAGATTCAGATGTCCGTAGGATTGCAACAGCAGTATTAAATAATATCAGTAATGAACAAGTTATTCTAAAGTTACTCAGAGCATTGGAAGATCAAGATGAAGATGAAGATTCAGATGTTCCTTGTATTGAATATGCTCGTAGGGTTACAGCAGCAGCCTTAGGTAAACTTAATAGTAAACAAGCCATTCCAGAGTTACTTAGAGCATTAACGAATGGAAATTCATCTGTTCTTTGGATTGCAGCAGCAGGATTAAGTAATATAAACAGTGAACAAGTTATTCCAGAATTACTCAGAGCATTGAAAGATAAATATTTATCTGTCCCTGTAGCATTAGTATTAGGGAAACTCAACAGTGAACAAGCTATTCTGGAGTTACTCAGAGCATTAGAACATCAAAATTCATCTATTCGTAGAATTGTAGCAATAGCATTAGGCAACCTCAACGGCGAACAAGCTATTCTAGGGTTGTTTAGAGCACTAGAGGATCAAGATTCATCTGTTCGTGAGAGAGCAGAAGAAGCATTAGGTAAACTCAACAGTAAACAAGCTATTTTAGGACTACTCAGAGCATTAGAACATCAAAACCCAGATGTTCGTGAGAGAGCAGCAGCAGCATTAGGTAAACTCAATAGTGAACAAGCTATTTTAGGACTACTCAGAGCCTTAGAACATCAAAACCCAGATGTTCGTGAGAGAGCGGCAGAAGCATTAGGTGAACTCAATAGTGAACAAGCTATTTTAGGACTACTCAGAGCCTTAGAACATCAAAACCCAGATGTTCGTGAGAGAGCAGCAGCAGCATTAGGTAAACTCAACAGGGAACAAGCTATTCCAGGGTTGCTCAGAGCATTAGGAGACGAAGACTTAGATGTTCGCGGGAGCGCAGCAGGAGCGTTATGTAAACTTAACAGTAAACGAGTTGTTCCAGGATTACTCAGAGCATTAGAACATCAAAACTCAGATGTTCGTGAGAAAGCGGCAGAAGCATTAGGAAACCTCAAAAATGAACAAGCTATTCCAGGGTTGCTTAAAGTATTGGGGCTTAAAGTAGGAAACGATAATTGGTTTGTTCGTATGAGTGCAGTAAAAGCATTAGGCAAAGTTGGTAATCCTAAGGTTTTAGGAAATTTATGGAAAGTACACGATGCTGAAGCCTATTCCGCGATCGCCTCCATCCAAGCCCGCTGCAAATTCTACAACTACGAAATCTTTCAAGCTGCCCAATCATTACCTCCCGAAACCATTCCCCAATCATCTCCATCACTCATTGTTCAAGGAGACTATATTGTGGGCGATAAGGTTGAAGGCGACAAGGCTATGGGTGATAAAGTCACAGGTGACAAAAACATACACAACATAGAAACCGTTGGCATTCTCAATACTGGAACTGCCAATGTTCAACGCGATCAAATTGGGAGTCAAAATAACTCAGACGGCAAAGCATAAACTATGAAAACTGCCATTCCTCTCCCAATTGCTCAACTCAAGTCCTTCTGCGATCGCTGGCAGATCACCGAACTTTCCCTATTTGGTTCCATTCTGCGAGATGACTTTCATCCAGATAGCGATATTGATTTATTAGCAGCTTTTGCACCAGAAGCAGAATGGGGATTACTCGATCACGCCCAAATGCAGCAAGAGCTAGAAACCCTCTGCGGACGCAAAGTAGATTTGATTAGCAAACGGGCGATCAAGCAGAGTGCCAACTGGATTCGTCGTCAAGAGATTTTGTCTACGGCTCAAGTGCTTTATGCCCAGAAATAGAGATACCGCCACTCTGCTTGATATTGAACGAGCTGCACAGAAAGTTCTGAGATACAAACAGGGACTCGACAAAGCTATTTTCATGGAAGATGACAAAACACAGTCAGCGATCGTCTTTCAGCTCCTAATTCTGGGTGAAGCGGTTAAACGCCTATCTCAAGATTTTCGGACTCAGCATCCTGGAATTCCTTGGTCTTTAATTGCAGGGATGCGTGACAATTTAATTCATGAATATGACGATATTGATTGGAATGAAGTTTGGAACACTGCAAACTCCGATATTCCAAGGTTATTAATCCTGCTTGAACCCTTGTTGCCGACAGAGTAAGAAAATGTCAGACTCTTCTAAAAACCAACCGATATTTCACATCAACAAAGTTGGCAACATCAACAGCAGCGATGTCACGATTCAAGGCGATCAAATTGGTATTCAACACAATCATTCTCCAGCAACAGAGCAGAACAATCGCGATCGCCCTAAAACCCGCACCATTCTCTTCCTCGCCGCCAGCCCTGCCGATCGCCCCCGACTTCGCCTCGACGAAGAAGCCCACATCATCACCCAAGCCTTGCAGCGATCGAACTATGGCGATCGATTTCAGCTAGAGCAGCATTGGGCAGTCCGCCCAGAAGATTTACACTTTCTCCTGCCCAAATTCCAACCCCAGATTTTGTACTTCTGCTGTCATGGAGAAGGAGATAAAGGGATAGTTCTAGATGACGGCAACGGCAAAGCTCAGCTTGTAGCGACTGAAGCTCTAGCAGATCATCTCAGCCGCTTTCCTACCGTAGAATGCGTGGTGCTCAACTCTTGCTATTCCGATAAACAAGCCGAAGCGATCGTCCAGCATATTCCCTATGTTATCGGCATGAACAGCGCCATCTTTGACAGAGCCGCCCTCAAATTTGCCCAAGGCTTTTACAACGCACTCGGAGCAGATCTGACCTATGAGGCTGCTTATCAAAACGGCAAAGACGCAATCGCTCTAGAAAACATTCCTCAGAGCCAAATCCCTATCCTCAAGCAGAAGTTCAAAAACGACTAGGGAGCGATCGCTAGTAAGCTTACTCCTCTAAAATCTCCACCAAATCCTCGATCGCCACACCAAACGCACGCGCCAATCTGTGAATAGCCGTGTAATCGGTCATAGTCATTGACTCGCGCTGAACGTAGTTCTTAACTGTGCTGTAGTTCAGACCCGAACGCTCTGCAACTTCCTTGAGCGTCCATCCTCGTTCATCCGCCAACTCTCGAATTTTCAGCCGAATCAGCCCCATTTGGATCTTGACAAGGACTCAATTGAGTCCTTTAATGATTGATATCCAACAGCAGCGATCGCTCTTCTTGCCTGGAAAACACGAGAGCGACCGCCACAAATTCCCATAACAGGAAGTAGACCTATGATATCAGGAATGTTGCCGCCATCAAGTGCGGTGGATAGCCTTGCGCGAATACGGGCGGCAAGTGAGCCATGAGCTATCGTGATGCCCTAGCGCCCTGGTGCATTATTCAACATTTACCCAAGATGCAGCATGCCGTGATCGCTCGGTTTCGCAAGCGCAATGATGCCGAGGACTATCTAAAAGTCGTCAAACGCCTCAATCCAGCGATCGCCTACGAGATAGTCTTTGATCCGCCCACTGCTGAAGATTAGAACAGGGGCGATCGCTTCTCTAGAAGGTGCAATGGAAGACTTAGAATAACATTCATAGAGGTAAAGCCAATGCAAATTACGATCGACCTTCCCCAAGATATTGAATTAGACGACACAATTCGGCAGCAAGCTGAACGCAAAGCTCGTGAATCTTATCTGATGGAACTTCTACGTCACGGTAGCATCAGCACAGGCTATGCTGCTACGCTTCTTAACCTCAGCCGATTAGAAGTCCTTGCCCTCATGGGTCAGCACAACATCTCTGTCTTCCCAGAGCAGTCTCCTGAAGAACTCGCTCAAGAAATCGCTGAAACCCAACACCTGACTCAGCTCCATCCGTGATTAAGGAACATAGATTAGTCCTGCTTTCCATCGCCAAGTTCTGCAACTGGCAAATGAAGAGTAGCCACATTGCCCAACGAGTGTCACAGCGCTTAATCCAGAGCATTTTGCGACCGCCAGAAAATTCTGCGAATTAAAGCGATCGCTCTTCTTGCCTGGAAAACGCGAGAGCGATCGCTGCGCGAGGCTTGCGCTAACGCCACCATTCCCACAACAGGAAGTAGTGTCAATTATTAACTGACGTACTGGGGTGAATGGGCAGATGAAAGTTTCCCATCCACCCATTCACCCATCTACTAATAGACCATTAACCAGCCGCTTGAGCCGGAAGCACCCCTGGCTTAACGCCGATGGTCAAAGTCTGCCCATTGCGGCGAATTTCAAGCGGCAAATCTTCGCCAATCTTGCTCGACTCCACCGTACTTTGCACCGTGTCGGCGGTTGTGACGGCTGTATTGCCAATCTTTTGGATCACATCCCCGGCCCGAATGCCGGCTCTGGCGGCTGGAGAGTCTTCCATCACCTTCACCACCAAAATGCCCTGGTCTTCCTGGACGCTTACACCGCTATTGGGATCGCTGTTGATCCGCTGCTTCATGTCGGGCGTAATCGTCACCATTTGCACCCCCAGATAGGGATGCTCCACTTTTCCAGTCGAGATTAGCTGATCGCCAATTCTCTTAGCCGTATTGATAGGCACCGCAAAGCCCAAGCCCTGCGCCCCATCAATAATGGCCGTGTTGATGCCAATCACTTCGCCCTGCTCATTGAGCAGCGGGCCACCTGAGTTACCCGGATTGATGGCGGCATCAGTTTGGATAAAGCCCACCCGGCGATCGGGCACGCCAATTTCTGAGCTAGAGCGACCCGTTGCGCTGATGATGCCTGCCGTTACGGTATTGTCTAGCCCTAAAGGATTGCCAATCGCGATCGCCCACTCTCCGGGCTTGAGCAGATCAGAATTGCCCACGGTGACAGCAGGGAGATCCGTCGCCTCAATTTTGATCACGGCAACATCGGTTATGGTGTCTTCGCCCATCACCTTACCGCTAAACGATCGCCCATCGGTCAGCGTCACCGAGACTTCATCGGCTCCATCCACCACATGGGCGTTGGTCAGCACAATGCCTTTAGAGTCAATAATAAAGCCTGAACCTGTACCTTCCTCAACCCGTCTAGAGCGAGGAGATTCCGATTCATTACCAAAAAATTGATTAAAGGCAGGATCATTCGAGAAAAAACCAGGCCCCTGACTAGCCACTGTTCGTTTAGCGTTAATTCGGACAACCGCAGGGCCAACCTTCTGCACCGCATTGGCAATAAAGTTAGAGTCAACATTGGCCAACAGACGGCTTGAACCCCCTGTAGAGCTGGGGGGAGCCTCAGTCGGGGTGGTGGTTTGAGCTAGCCGCACAGTAGGAGATGGAGCGACTGCACTGCTGCCAGGGCTGGCGAGGAGGCGATTACCCATCATGAATCCCCCGGCACCCAAGAGAACGAGCGATAGGTAAACCGCTGATTGCTGGATAGAAAATTTACGGACGGCAGAGTAGGGTTCGGGGTGAGTCATGTCAAACTGGCTTCCTGATAAGCACGAAAGAATATTTATAGTTAGATCTGTAGAGGAGAGATCTCCATAGCTCAATTTTACTGAGCTAACTCTTTCTAAAGTAAGGGCAATGTATGTCAGCAGGATGACAAGCTTCCTACAGCGCTGTGAAACTTTTGTCAGACTGCCTTTCAAGCGCTTTTTACAAGCTGACCCGCATTTGTCATCTAAACGTCATGTCGCAATAACAAGATTGACAAACTCGGTTGATAGATTTATTTCACAGGTGAATGAATGCTGCGGAGGGGTAGTTGCTAGCTGCCTCTCCTTTTTCCTTTCTAGGGCTGTTTCTGGGGATTCTTTCTGGCTGTCTAGAGCCACTGACTCGCTGGGTTAGCAAGAGGAAGACAGGAGCGATCGCCAGCCCTGACGCACCAACCCCTCGATTCACGGGTGCATCTCGTCGTTAGGGGAGCAGATATTTTGTAGTGATGAAAGAGTGGGATGACGGGCGAGCAAACAACGGCGATCGCATCATCCCACCCTCCCACTCTCGTAGCATTTAGAGGCTCCCCCAACGGCTAGATGCGCTCAAGGTTCACCTCCACCTACTTACTTAGAACGCTAAACAACGCTAGGAAGCCAGTCCGATCGCCCGTTCTACCAGCCCTGCTGCCGTGATGCCGTTAAACGCCATTAGCTCTCCGGCGCTGGCGGTTGTCTCGCCCCGCTTCCAGGCGATCGTATCTCGCTTAATGGCACTCCGCAGCATGATCGGCTCCAGCATGCCGCTGGCTCCCCCCGCCACGCCAATCAGGGCATCGCCGCCAAACATAGCCTCAAATCCGGCATCGTCCAAAAAGCCGCCATCAGGCTCAGAGCAGGTGTCCCAGGCCACATCGCTGGGGCGATAGAGGCGGCGAGGACTGACGATCGAGACAATTCGCACGCCGTAGCCTTGGGCTTCTAGTGCTTTTGCGGCTTCAAACACGGGCATCAAAATCATGTCGCCCACGACCGCAAAGACAATCGTTTTGCTGCCAGAAGATTCATGCAGGGTTATCGCTCCATCCTGCAACGCTTGGCGGGTTTGGGCTAAGGTCGTGCGAATCGGCAGCGGCGACTTGCTGGCCGTAATCACCACGCCCTTATTGACAGTAGACAATCCCCACTCATAGCAAGCCTGGATGCTGTTGGCATCGGGCGGAAACAGCGGAAAGACATTGCCGTTGCGCATCATGGCGGCAAAATAGGCTTCGATTTCTGGGCGTTGGTGCGTCCAGCCGTTGCGTCCTTGCTCTAGCGCGCCAGCCGTAAACAACGTAATTGTAGAAGGCGTGGGTCGGCGCAACTCCGCCATCGCCTGAGTCACCGTTTGCCAAATGGGTAAACCGTTGATTGCAAAAGACTCGTAAGAACACCAGAGGCTACGCGCCCCCATCAGCGACAGACCTACGGCCAATCCGGCACAGGCATCTTCGCTTAGCGGCTCATAGACTTGCCCGATCGGACTCTGGTTATAGAGCGGATCTTCAGTGGGGTGGATGATCTTCAAGCCCTGGTTAATATTGGCAATACCCGATGCCTCGTTGCCGTCAGCATTGGTCACAAGATACTGCGCATCTTTTTGCCCCACATAGGCCACGAGCTGACCCATTGCCGTCGTAGAAATTTTGGCTTCGTCGATCGCATATTCTTCTAGTGGCAGCTCTCCCAAATCGGCTAATGGCAAGATGGATTCTGTCACCGAGACTTGACTGGCCGAACCGCCCGTCGATCGCTCACAGTTTGTGCGGACTAGCTCCCAGGCAGCAGCAGGCAGCGCCCGCGACTTTAAACCTGCCACAATGTCAGCATTGTCGAGGGTATGGTGCCCATAGAGGTTGTGAGACTTGGCTCCGCGTGCGTGAACGCCAGCCCCTTTAAGCTGTTTGATAATAAAGACCGTCAGCTTGCCGCTTAAGGCAGACTTAGCTGCTTTGTCTACGCCTTCTAGAACAGCTTGGGTAAAGGCAAGGCGCTGCTCAGGCGAGAAAGCGGTGCTGTCTACATAGGCTCCGGGCTGGTTCTGATCATCGTAGTCCTTGGCATCCACGAGCACCACTTCTTCAAAGCCGTTGCCCTGCCAATAGGCGGTCATGCTGGCATTGGTGTGCAGAGACACCATGCTGTGGTGTTCTTGCGAGTAGCCATTCCACACCAGCACAGGCAGGAAGTTGGTGACGCTAGGGAAAGCCGTATGGAAATGCGCCATGCTGCTCATGGGGTAGGGTTCGCCCATGCCGCCATCACCCATCGTGAAGGGAAAGAGGGTGCCTTTGTGCAGCAGAGCCGCCGCCATCGCAAAGTGCTGTCCCTGTCCGAGCGGCCCTGCGGGAGCCAAAATGCCCGGAATGTAGCCCGATAGATGTCCCAGCAAGCCGTGCTGTTCGCGGAAGCGATCGCGCAATTCTTGCACGGTGCTGATGCCCATCGCTTCTAAGGAGCGATCGAGAAACATGGCGCTGTAGAAGCCAGGGGCATGGTGCCCGACTTCGGTCAGAATGTTCTTGTGACCCAGCATCACCAAGGCGGCATAGGCTTCGGTTTGGCTGGCAAAGCCGCCCGGATGTCCTGATGCTTTGCTGGCAGTAACTTGCAGCGTCAGGTAGCGCAGGGCATCTGCATAGAGCAGCGTTTGATAGACGGCGATCGGATCAGAAGGACTGGCGATCGCTTTGCTGCCTTCGGCAATGGCTGGAGCTTTGCCATAGGTCTCGAACCCTGGCGGAGCGTCGCCAAAGTACTGAATTCCTTCACAAAAAGCAGGGATTTGAGTAACAACAGCCATGAATTCAAAGACCTCTTGACAACTAACTTGAACAACTCACTTAAATGGGATTGCTTCATCTGGGTAGGTTCTTTTGCAAAGAAATCCATCCCTGACACCCACAACGCACTCGGCAAAATTAACCCAGCAAATGAACCCGGCAACGGGCAGAAAGATCGGCGCTAATTTTTAAGATTCGTTTAATCATTAAATCCTATCGCCAGATGGCGTTATCAAGCGGGCGATCGCTTCATGCGCTCTCTATAGAATTTATGATGATAAACCTAAGAATTGTTCATAGCGATCGCCTTAGCCAAATCCTGCTGCTCTAATTCGTCCGAAGCCGACAGTTTTTTGCAGCTCAAAAGACTAGGCTTGATGACAGAAGCAAATTTTGGCTGAAGCTAAAAAATAAAGAGATGTAGAGCGACGGTTGCAAATTGTGGAAAAAGTTTTAGTTGTTGTTCATCAAGAGACTTCAGAGCCAGGTCTGGTAGGGCAGGTCTTGCAGGAGAGCGGGTATACCCTAGATATTCGCTGTCCGGCGATCGGCATAGAATTGCCCCAGACCCTAGAGGATCATGCCGGAGTCGTCGTCTTTGGTGGCCCTATGAGCGCCAATGATGATGATCTGCCCTTTATTCGGGCTGAGCTAGACTGGATTCCGCTTGTCCTCAATTCGGGTACGCCTTATCTGGGTATCTGTCTCGGCGCACAGCTCTTGGCTCGCGTGCTAGGCGCAAAGGTGATGCCCCACCCCCAAGAGCTACGCGAAATTGGCTACGTTCCAATTCAGCCTTTGCCCGTTGCTCACAATCCGCTATCAGACCTGACTGAAGTTTACCAATGGCATAAGGAAGGCTTTGAGCTGCCGTCTGGTGCAGCCCTCTTGGCTACAGGCAGCGTCTTTCCCCATCAGGCTTTTCGGTATGGCAAGGCCGCCTACGGCACCCAGTTTCATCCAGAAATTACCCGCGCCATGATCGATCGCTGGATCTCGAAAGTGCCAGAACAGCTAGAGCTACCGGGCGCACAGCCCTATGACGCCCATATGCAAGGGTTCGATCGCCATGCTGACAACGTTGAGCAATGGCTGCGAAGATTTTTGGTACAAGATTGGCTCACGCTAGGGCAAGGCTGTTGCAATTGCCCCCAAGCAGCCTTGGCAGGCTCAAAATTAGGCACAAAACCTGCCGCCACTTGACTGCCGCTACTTGACTGCCGCTACTTGATGGAATTTTCCCTCCTTCAGGTTTCTCGATCACATACAACGCGGCAAAATTAATCTATAAGCTGAATTTGGGGGGCACAATGCGTTCCCTAAATTCAGCTTTTCTAATTCAGCTCTATGGCCATAACCCAAATTTCCTTTTAAGCAGCCTTCAAGGGAGTAATCACACATGACGCAGCTAGGGTTACTCGTTCTCGGAGGAGTGATGGGTGGCTTAGTCGGATTTCTGCTCGGACGCATCCAATGGCCTAACGCGATCGCCAGCCGCAGCCGACCTACGGCAGAGGGCAACCTGGGTGAAGCAACGCCACCGCAATACGAACGGATTGTGTCAAACATCCCCGATGGGGTGGCTCTGATCGATCGCGCCTACATTTATCAATGGGTCAACCAAACTCACCTCAACAGATTTCAGAAACCCCAATCGGCCATTGTGGGGCATAGGATGAGCGAAATGATGGGGGAATTCCGGTTTCAGCAGGTGATTAAACCTCGGATCGATCGCTGTCTGACCGGAGAAACGATTCGTCAAGAAGAATGGTTTGACTATCCAGAGGGGCGGCGTTTTATCGGTTTGACCTATACGCCTTACATAGCGCAAGAGGGCACTATTTCAGGAGTGGTGGTGACAACCCGCGACCTAACGGAGCTGAAGCAGGCAGAAGAAGATCTGAAAGAATCAAAAGCTTTTTTAAAGCAAATTATCAACGTCATCTCCGACACCATCTTTGTCAAGAATGAGCAATACCAGTTTGTTTTAGTCAATCAGGCCATTTGTCACTTAAGCGGTATCCCTGAAGCAGAGTTTCTAGGTCGTTCAGACTATGACTTCTTTCCCAAAGAACAAGCCGATCACTTCCGGCAAAAAGATCAGCAAGTCTTTCAAACCCAACTAGAAGATGTCGTCGAAGAACCACTGACCACCTTAGCGGGCGAGACACGCTGGCTATTAACCAAAAAGATCTGCTTTCAAAACCAGCAGGGTCAGAAATTTTTGGTTGGCTCTAGTCAAGACATTACAGAACGCAAGCTCACAGAATCGGCACTGCGACAGCAGGCTCACCAAGAGCAGGCTTTAAATTGGATTGTCCAGAGCATTCGCAACTCGCTGGATTTGGATCAAATCTTTTTAGCCGCCACCCGCGAATTTGCCGAACTCTTGCAGCTCGATTTGGTAAGCGTGGCGCAAGTCTTTCCGGAGCGCCGCTGCACTGTGCCGATCGCCGAACATATTCGTAAACCAGGCGCTCTTTCGCTGCTGGGCGCTGAAATCCCAGATGAAAATAATCCCATTGCGGCGCGGCTCTCCCAACGGGAAATCGTTGTGGTGGAAAACACGCATACTCTGGGCGATGTCGTGCATCCTGCCGTGGCTCAGCATTATCCTGTTGCCTGGTTGCTGGTGCCCCTAGAGGTGAATGAACGCGTGTGGGGCAATTTGGTCGGGGTCAAGTCTCCTTTGCCTGCCACTTTCACAGAAGATGAAATTCACTTAGCCCGTCGGTTTGCCGATCAGCTGGCGATCGCCATTCAGCAGGCCAACCTCTATCAGCAAGCGCAACTAGAGCTAGCAGAACGACAGCAGATCGAAACGGCTTTGCACCAGTTCAACCAAGAACTAGAGCAGCGGGTACAAGAGCGCACCGCCGAGTTTCAGGAAAGCAGAGATTTGTTTAAGGCAACTTTTCAGGAGTCTGCCGACGCCATTTTTCTAGTCGATCCAACCTCTCTGCTGATTTTGGACTGTAATCAGCGGGCCGTAGATCTCTTTGAGGCCGATCGCAAACAGAATTTGATCGGCATTCAGGGCTACACCCTGCATAAAGCGCCTTTCTCCGATGCCGACCTGACTAAGATGCGCCAAGAATTCAAGATCAAAGGCGTATGGTGTCAAGAAATTGAGTACCGCAGTCTCAAAGGCTGCTGTTTCTGGGGCAATCTGGCCTCCAAACGAATTCAGGTTGCAGGGCGACAAATGAATCTGGTACGCATCACAGATATTAGCGATCGCAAGCGCGTCGAAGCCGAACGACAGCAGGCCGAAGCAGCATTGCGCCAAAGTGAGGCTCGGTTTCAGCATCTTGCTGCCAACATACCGGGCATTTTCTATCAGTCTGTCATCCGATCGGATGGTTCCCGTCAGTTCCATTACATTAGCTCTGGGTTGCAGCGCCTCCTTGAGGTTGAGCCAGAGCAGGTTATGGAAGACCCCAATCTTTTTTGGACAATGGTGCATCCAGAAGATGTGGAATCGCTGCGGGCAGAAATTACCCGCACTCTGCTCACGCGAGAATCCTTTCAGTTTGAGTATCGAATCATTTCGCCATCCGGCTGTATCCGGTGGATTCACAATGCTGCCAGTCGAGAATATCTCACCAATGGCGACATTGTCTCTGATGGAGTGGTGCTGGACATTACTGAGCGTAAGCGCAGCGAGGCAGAACGCATCCAGGCAGAAAGGGCGCTCAAAGCCAGCGAAACCAGCTTCCGCAGGTTGATTGAAGATCTTCAGGTGGGAGTTGTGGTTTTTGATCCCGATATGACTCCACGGTTGTTTAACACCAAGATGTTAGAGCTTGTGGAAACCACCGCAGAGGAAATGCTGAACAGCACTTTACTCGATGCGCGTTGGGATGTGATTCAAGAAGATGGGTCGCCTATGCCTGCTGCCGAATATCCGGCGATGAAAGCCAAACTCACCCGTCAGCCTGTGCTGAATGTCGTTCTGGGTATCCATCGTCCGCTCTCACAAGACCGGGCTTGGCTGCTGGTTACCGCAGAACCTCAGCTCAACGAGGAGGGCGAAGTTCAACGGGTGATTGCGACTGCGAGTGATATTAGCGATCGCAAACGCGCCGAAGAAACGCTCCGCCAGTTTGCCAGACGAGAACATCTGCTGCGAACCGTCACCCAGCAGATCCATCAATCTCTGAATTTAGAGCATATTTTGGATATTGCAGTGACAGAAGTGCGGCAAATGCTGCAAACCGACCGATCCTTAATTTTTCACCTCACCTCCGACTCAGCCGGAGTGGTGTTAAAAGAATCCGTCTTGCCAGAGTATCCCAGTACGGTTTCAATGCGCTGTGAAAATGCCTGTTTTCCGCCCCAGTGCCGCATTCACGATCGCCAGGGCAACCCGCAAGTCATTCCCGATGTAACGCAGGATGAGTGGGCTTTTTGTTTGTCGAGCTTTGGACAGGCATCGGGGGTAAAGTCTCAAGTGGTGGCTCCCATTGTGCTCAACCTAGAGGATACTGAGCCTCGCCTCTGGGGATTACTCATCGTCCATAGCTGCGCCTACTATCGCCAGTGGGAACCTGCGGAAGTTGCTCTATTGCAGCAAGTCGCTAACCAACTGGCGATCGCCCTCCAGCAGTCAGCGCTCTATCAAAAGATTCAAACCGAGCTGACTGAACGCCGACAAATTGAAGCGCAACTCCGTGCTTCTCTTCAAGAAAAAGAGATTTTACTCAAGGAGGTGCATCATCGGGTCAAAAACAACCTGCAAGTCATCTCTTCAATGCTCTGGTTACAGGCCAAAGCCACCCAACATTCCAGCGTTTTTAACGCTTTAGCCGATACGCGCATCCGCCTACAGGCAATGGCGTTAATTCACGAAACGCTTTACGAATCTACGGATTTAGAGCAATTGAACTTCCACGAATATATTCAACGGCTGGCAACGACAATTTTGGCAGCTAATGCTCGCTCCAACCCGATTCGTCTGATCTACCATCTGCAACCTGTTGTTTTGAATCTAGAAACAGCAATTCCCTGTGGCTTGTTGCTCAATGAGTTAGTGAGCAATGCGGTGAAACATGCCTTTCCCGCCGAGCAAGCTGGGGAAATTTGTATCACACTAGAGGAGCAGGTTTCTTTGAAGCCTGAACGCTCAAGACCTGAAAGCTTTCCTGAAGCAGTTGGCGTATCGATCGCAGAGTTATCGACTGGAGAGATGTCGCCAGTTCAGCCAGAATATATTAGGCAATATGTCTTGACCGTTCAAGACAATGGGGTCGGCATTCCTGCTGATTTAAACTTGAAAGAGCTTAAATCTTTAGGACTCAAGATCGCCTATGATTTGGCATTACAACTGAGAGGAAATTTAGAACTAGATTGCACCTGCGGCACCCGGTTTCAATTAACTTTTTCGGCATTAAAATACCGTAATCGGCTTCAGCGTTGAGCCATAGAAACGAGTTACTCGTCATATCTGAGGCATCTCCCAGAAGAGGCATAATAGCGTCAGTTGATCGCTTGAAGCCCCTCTCTTGAAAACCCTTTCATCCCTTGGCATCGCTCACGTTAAAACCTAACCTCAACAGATATCGGGACAGAATAGTAATGAAGACTGTTAGGGTCGTAATTGTTGAAGATGAAATTTTAATTGCTAGAGAAATTGAAGGATGCCTGAATGAGTTAGGGTATAACGTTGTTGGTATTGCAGCCGATGCAGACGCAGCATTGCAGCAGATTGCCGAGACTCAGCCCGATTTAGCGCTGATTGATATTGTGATTCAGGGAGAGCAGGATGGCATTGCTTTGGCTAAGCAAGTGCGCGATCGCTATCAGATTCCAGTTATATACCTAACCGCCTATGTCGATAATCACACCTTATCGCGGGCAAAATTAACTCACCCGTTTGGGTATGTACTGAAGCCCTTCAGTAAAAATGATCTGCATGTGGCTATTGAAATTGCTTTGGCCCATCATCAGATAGAAACAGAAGAAAAAGCTGCTCTTTTTGCTTCTCTAGAAAGATACATCAAAGCAGCAGAAAATCCCGATTCAGGCTCTCAATTTCCTCAACCGTTTGAGTATCTCTCTGTTCTCTCTCACGAACTGCGTAACCCTATTTCAACGATTCAAGTTTCGATCGCCATCTTAGAAGAGTATGGCAATCAAATAGATGAAGAAAAAAAACGGCAACTGCTGCACCAGATTAAAGCTGCTGCTACCAGCATGAATCAGCTGATTGAAGATGTTTTAACGCTGGGACAAGCCGAACATTCCACAGCCTCCTTTCAGCCAGAAATGACTGATATTGTTGAATTTTGTCATATTCTCCTAGAGCCTTTTCAATGGAATATAGATAAACAGCATACGATCGAATTTAATTACCCATCAGACTGTATTCAAGCCCGCATAGATAAGAAACTTCTGTGGCACGCCTTGAGCAATCTTGTGGGAAATGCGCTCAAATATTCACCCGATGAAGGCATTGTTTCCTTGGGATTATATTGCACAGAACAAGAGCTTTGTTTTGAAGTCCAAGATCAAGGAATAGGAATTTTACCAGAGGATGTAGAGCACTTATTTAAACCCTTCCATCGTGGCCGAAATGTCGGCAAACTACCGGGAACAGGGCTAGGGCTGGCGATCGCTGAACGAGCTGTAGAGTTGCACAGTGGCGAAATTGCTGTCGCCAGTCAAGTGGGGTATGGCACGACCTTTATTATCAAATTGCCCCTCCACCATTGATAAAGCTTAGAGGATGTTTGAAAAGGGTTCGGCTGTGATTTTAGGCACCTGTTGCTCTCCCCTGCCCACCTTAGTAAAGACTACGGTGTATACAGATCTCAAACAAGATTTCAAAGTCCTGCAAGATCTCCCTGAATCCCCGCGCTGGCGCGCCGCTGCGCTAGAAAAAAGGAGGACTTTGATTCTGGTTCCCCCTTTTTTAAGGGGGGCTAGGGGGGATCAAACCCATTGCAGCCAACAATAAAACACTTGTGGGTAAATGTTGCCTTAAACAGGGGAGAAATGAATTCAAAGTCCCCCTTTTGTTGGCGAAGCCTTCCCGAAGGGTAGGAGGATCTGAAACGTTTCGCTACTCATAGTTGGACTTCTCAAACATCCTCTGCGAGATAAAATCAGCAACGCCCCATAAAGCTAGCCGAAGTCTAGCAAAAGCCAAACGCCAAACAGCGCCATCAGCACTCCTGCCACCGATCGCAGACTGGCTCGTTCTCCCAACGCCATAGCCAATGGAATGATAAAAAGTGGGCTAGTTGCCGTTAGCGCCTGAGCAATTCCGGCAGCGGTATATTTGAGCGCCGTTTGTTGCAGCCAAATCGCCAGATAGGTACCCACAAAAGCAGTGCCAACCAATGTCCGTAGAAAACGAGGCGATCGCATCGGCTGAAATCCCAGCCACGTCTGCCGCCTCGAAAAAATCAGAACAGACAGAACCATCATCCCGGCTGCCAGCCGAATCAGCGTGCTCCACAGCGGGCTGACATTGTTATCGGCCAAGGCCGCCCTCGACAGTACTGCTCCGCTTGCCTGTCCGAAGGCCGCCAACAGTCCAAAGCCAATTCCTCGCAGGGGGCGGATATGCTGCACCTGATCAGGAGTACGCTCCACCACAACCCAGGCTACCCCCGCCACCGTTAACAGGATGCCAATCCAGGCTTGCACGCTGAGAAGTTCGGCTAAAAAAACGCTTGCCAGCACAGCCGCCAAAGGGGGAGCGAGGGACTCTACCAAAAGCGATCGCCTAGCGCCCAAGCAGTTCAGTGCCTCTAGGAAAGCCGTATCGCCAAAGCCAATGCCAATCACCCCACTCAGCAGCAGTAAACCCAAATTTAAGCCGCCAATTTGCGGCGCAAAGTTGCCCTGCACGAGCAGCGTTAGCAAGATCAGTGCGATCGCCACCCCGTTCTTGGCAAAGTTCAGCAGCAGCGGCGGCATTTGCTTGCCCAAGCCCACGTAAATCAGAGAAGCGATCGCCCAGATCAGGGCAGCACTCAAGGCGGCTATTTCGCCTCGGTAGTTCAGCAAAAAGAGCATAGGAGAAGAGAAAAGAGTTGGGCTTGATTTTGACCTTAAGCCCGCCAATCTCTAGAGGGGAAGTTCAGCATCGTTGAGTTCCGTTAGCCAAAAATCAGACAGCGCAAAGCCGAGCTTTTTCTCGCACCTTAGGCTAGATTTCGTAGCTCAACTCCTTCTCCTGCATCGCTTGAGCCAGCTCTGCCGCAACCTCAGGACGCGAAAATTCTGGCGGCGGCAGTTCACCTCGACGCAGCATTTCTCTCACCTTGGTACCCGATAGATGAATTCGCTCATCCTTAGTGCTGGGACTGGTTTTGCTCGTTGCCATGCCCTTGGTGCGTAAGCAGTAAAAGGCATGTTCAAACTTCAACGGCATAATGCCCAACTCACCAGGAGCAAACTCATCAAAGATGTACTGGGCATCGTAGGTGCCATAGTAGTCGCCCACGCCTGCATGATCGCGCCCAACAATAAAGTGAGTGCAGCCGTAGTTCTTGCGCAAGAGGGCATGAAAGATGGCTTCACGCGGCCCTGCGTAGCGCATAGCCGCAGGGTTGATCGCCAGAATCACGCGATCTTTGGGGAAGTAGTGCTCTAGCATGATCTCGTAGCAGCGCATCCGCACATCTGCGGCAATATCATCTTCTTTGGTGGCACCCACCAGCGGATGCAAAAATAGACCATCTACCGTTTCTAGAGCGCACTTAATAATGTATTCATGGGCGCGATGGATAGGGTTGCGGGTCTGAAAGCCGACGATCGATTTCCAGCCTTTATCTCTAAACAATTGACGAGATTCTGCCGGATCAATTTGGTAAAGCGGAAAGCGCTTGTCGGTATCACGCTCTAGCAACCAGACATTGCCTGCCAGGTTAACGGCACCCTGCGCATAGACAACATGCACGCCCGGATGCTTTTCCTCATTGGTGCGGTAAACCAGCAGCGCCTCATGCACCTTGTCATAGGTGTATTTTTCCGTTAGCTCTAGCACGCCGACAAACCGACCGCTAAAGTCATCAAGCCGTACCCAGCTGCCTTCCTTGAGAGGAGCAGCCACCTCTTCAGTGACCGAGAGCGTCACAGGAATCGCCCAAGGTAACCCGTTCGCCAAATGCATCTCATTGACGACGCCATTATAGTCTTTCTGACCCATAAATCCGGTCAGGGGGCTAAATCCACCGATCGCAATGAGTTCTAAATCTGAAAATGCTCGCCCATCAAGCTGCACTCTGGGCAAATGCTCGCCTTTAGCCAGAAATTCGGCGCGTTGTTCTGGTGTACAAATGCGGTTAATCAGCGTTCCACCGTGCGGCGCGATACTATTGGGCTGAGTCATGGCGATTTCGGCTTCTCTTCTTCTCTTTAGGATTGACGGTCTTTTAGGATTGACGGCCAGAGATGATCCTACCAGAGGTTGTATTTCAAAACTGTTGTTTATTTAAGGGAGATGCCTGTATCGCGCCAAGCGGCTTAGCTTTCTGCCGCTTAGCTTTCTGCCTCAGATGCAGGACTAGCCGCTTTGCCGCCGCCCAGGGCGATCGCAATAGCATCCACGACCCGCGAAACAGGCACAATTTCTAGCCCGACCGATGGCAGTTGCCCGGTAGGCACGATCGCCCGCTTAAAGCCCAGCTTAGCGGCCTCCTTGAGCCGCAGCTCCATTTGGGAAACAGGGCGCACCTGTCCCCCCAGCCCCACTTCGCCAATCAGCACTGTGCCCAAATCAACGGTGCGATCGCGAAAACTTGCTGCCACCGCCACCGCAATGCCTAAATCAGCCGCAGGTTCGCCCACGTTAAGGCCACCCGATGAAGCTACATAGGCATCTAGCTTAGAGAGCGGAATGCCAACTCGCTTTTCTAGCACCGCCAAGATTTGCAGTAGGCGGTTATATTCAATGCCAGTTGTCGATCGCCGGGGCGAAGGGTAGCTTGTGGGGCTAACCAATGCTTGCAGCTCAACCACCAGCGGTCTTGTGCCTTCACAGGCCACGATCGTCGCTGTGCCCGGAGATTGCTCCTCGCGATTGCCCAAAAACAGCTCCGAGGGGTTGCGAACCTCCTCTAAGCCGCGATCGACCATCTCAAAGACCCCCAGCTCGTTGGTTGCCCCAAAGCGATTTTTTACGGCACGCAGCAGCCGATGGCTGGCAAAGCGATCGCCCTCAAAATACAGCACCGTATCCACCAAATGCTCCAAAACCTTAGGCCCTGCGATCGCCCCTTCTTTGGTGACATGGCCGACAATAAACAAAGAAATATTCTCTCGCTTCGCCACCTGCATCAAAGCAGCCGTACATTCTCGGACTTGGGCAACCGAACCGGGCGCAGAATTGAGCGAGGCAAAATAGAGCGCCTGAATACTGTCGATCACCGCAACCTGCGGACGCAGCGACTCTAACTCGCGCAAAATGGATTCCAGATCGGTTTCAGGCAGCAGATAAAGATTAGTAGCAACCTCCGCTTCTAAACCCCC
This sequence comes from Oscillatoriophycideae cyanobacterium NC_groundwater_1537_Pr4_S-0.65um_50_18, assembly GCA_016208305.1. Taxonomy (GTDB): domain Bacteria; phylum Cyanobacteriota; class Cyanobacteriia; order Elainellales; family Elainellaceae; genus Drouetiella. Next base: position 91,487 of record JACQYI010000059.1, read on the forward strand.
ACCCTCTCCACGCCCCTCATCCCCACGCCCCTCTCGTCCAATGCCCAACCGTTGCGATCGCAGCTTCACCTGTTGCCCTGACTCTTCGGCACAGACATAGAGCATGCGGTATTTTGTCGCCAGACGATTGGCCGCCTGAAGCAACAGGGTTGATTTACCAATGCCCGGATCGCCGCCAATTAAAATGAGTGACCCCGGAACGATGCCGCCGCCCAAGACGCGATCGAGTTCGGTATAGCCCGAAGACAGGCGAGACTGCGGATAGTCAGCAATTTGCTGAAGCGTCAGGGCAGAAATGGGCTGGGCGGTTGCCGAATGAGCTGACTGAGCCGTCCGCGATTTGCTGTTTCCTGGGCGAGAAACCAGAGCAGTAGCGCGGTTGCCCGTCGGCGTAGCGGCAACAACCTGCTCTAGCAGAGAGTTCCACTCTTTACATGCGGGGCATCTGCCGTAGTATTGGGAAGATTCGGCTCCGCATTGATTGCAAACGTAAAGCGATCGGGACTTGGCCATAGCTCAAAACAACTTGGATGAAACCTTAATTTTTACGGAAGATATTGTTGAAAAAAAGGGCGATCGACTATTCAGTAATCTATTTAGTTATCCTTCAGAGATTATTGATAGCTTGAGGCGTTTGATTGCTTTAAAACAATCTCAATTGAGCCATCGAGTTTTCTCTAGAGCTTGACTCAGCAAGTTTAGAGCCTCGCGAGCAAGAAAAGTTAAGAAAACTTTGAAAACTGCATATAATGAGAAATCTGAGGCTCTAATACTTATTGAATCAGCCAATACCTTAACGACGAAGTGGTAAAAATTAACTTTGAAAATGAACTTTTAAGGAGTGTTAAGTAAATTGGAAAATCATAAAGAAAAGATCTTGGTCGTGGATGATGAAGCCAGCATCCGTCGAATTTTAGAAACGCGGCTTTCAATGATTGGCTATGACGTTGTTACAGCAGCCGATGGCGAAGAGGCATTAGAAACTTTCCGTAATGCTGATCCTGATCTAGTCGTGCTGGATGTGATGATGCCCAAGCTCGATGGTTATGGGGTCTGTCAAGAACTCCGCAAAGAATCTGACGTCCCCATCATTATGCTAACGGCTTTAGGAGATGTTGCCGATCGCATCACAGGTCTAGAGCTAGGTGCCGATGATTATGTGGTCAAGCCTTTTTCGCCCAAAGAGCTAGAGGCTCGTATTCGTTCTGTGCTGCGGCGCGTCGAAAAGGTCGGCAGTTCTGGCATTCCCAGCTCTGGCGTGATTCATATCAACAATATTCGGATAGATACCAACAAACGGCAGGTGTATAAAGGTGACGAACGTATCCGGCTGACGGGTATGGAGTTCAGCTTGCTGGAGCTGTTAGTGGGGCGATCGGGTGAGCCTTTCTCGCGATCGGAGATTTTGCAAGAGGTGTGGGGATATACACCTGAGCGCCATGTAGACACGCGCGTAGTGGATGTCCATATTTCTCGTCTGCGCGCCAAGCTAGAGGATGACCCTAGCAATCCTGAATTAATTCTGACGGCACGCGGTACAGGCTACCTGTTTCAACGGATTGTGCCACCGGGCGAAGTTGAGTGAGTCGTTAAATTCAGAAGGGGGTTTTGTGAGGCAGTGCTCCATAAGCCCCCCTTTTCGCGTGGAGCTTGTCTCAGGTTTAGCTCAAGCATATGCAGTGGATCGCTAAGCCATCCAGCTTTTAGGGTTTTGTGGCGCGCGGAGCACGCCACAAAACCCTAATTTGCAATCTACTAAGATGGGTTGATTTCCTGAATCTAGGAGTGAATCTTGAGTGAATCTGGGAGTAAATCTCAGATTCCCGTTAATTCTCTGCACCGATGGGTAGAGTCCATCTGATAAAATTTGTGAGGTTTCTATCACTCTTCATCAATGGGATCGACTCAGGCAAGGATCGCAATTGACGCGATGGGGGGAGATTTTGCTCCCGCCGAAATAGTAGCTGGCGCACTGAGGGCACAGGCCGAGCTGGGTGTAGAAATCCTGCTCGTTGGCGACCCCCAGCAGATTGCCAGCCTAATGAAGCAGCATAGCTCCTCGATTCAGGTGGAGATTGTGCCCGCAGAGGATTTAGTGGAAATGCATGAGGAGCCGCTTACCGCGATCCGCCGTAAGCCCAAATCCTCAATTAATGTGGCCATGAGTTTGGTCAAAGAGGGGCGGGCTGATGCAGTTGTCTCAGCCGGACATTCGGGAGCCGCTATGGCATCAGCATTGCTGCGGCTAGGTCGTCTGCCCGGAATCGATCGCCCTGCTATTGGTACCGTTCTGCCCACCATCTTGGCCGGAAAGTCAGTGCTGCTGCTCGATATGGGCGCAAACGTAGACTGTCGTCCCAAGTTTTTAGAGCAGTTTGCCGTCATGGGCACCATTTATGCCCAATATGTCTTGGGCATTGCTACGCCCAAGGTGGGTCTGCTCAATATCGGTGAGGAGCCTTCTAAAGGCAATGATTTGGCCTTGCGCACCTACGAGCTACTAGAGCAGAACCCTCGGATTCCTTTTGCCGGAAATGCCGAAGGGCGGGATGTTTTGTCGGGCAACTTTGATGTCATTGTTTGCGATGGCTTTGTGGGCAATGTCTTGCTGAAGTTTGCCGAAGCGGTGGGGGGTGTACTGCTGCAAATTTTGCGCGAGGAGTTGCCGCGAGGCTGGCGCGGCAAGCTGGGCACGCTATTGCTCAAGCCCAACTTAAAACGCATCAAACAGCGGATTGACCATGCAGAGCATGGCGGAGGGCTACTACTGGGAGTAGCGGGGATCTGCATTATTAGCCACGGCAGTTCCCAGGCTCCTTCTATCTTTAATGCCATCCGGTTGGCCAAAGAAGCGGTAGATAACCAGGTGCTCGATCGCTTGCAGTCGCAGTATCAAAAAACCGTAGCCCAAGCCACAGCGCCAAACCCTGAAGCCACAGCCACAGACGGAGAGTAAATCTTGAACGCAACAGGCATCGCCATTACTGGCAGCGGCTCTGCTGCGCCAGTTCATGTATTAGACAACGTCGGGCTGAGCCAATTGGTAGAAACCTCAGATGAGTGGATTGCCGATCGCACGGGCATTCGGCAGCGACACTTGGCTCAGCCCCAGGAATCCTTGAGATTAATTGCTGCTGAAGCGGCTCAAAAAGCGCTAGAGATGGCGCATCTTACGCCTATGGATGTCGATTTAATCATCCTGGCAACCTCAACGCCAGATGATTTATTTGGTACAGCTAGCCAAGTTCAGGCAGAGTTAGGCGCTATGAAAGCGGTCGCATTTGACCTCACGGCAGCCTGCTCTGGGTTTGTGTTTGGCCTAGTGACAGCAGCTCAATTTATCCGCACTGGCGTTTATCAAAACGTGCTGCTGATTGGTGGCGACATTCTCTCGCGCTGGACAGACTGGAGCGATCGCCGCACCTGTGTTTTGTTTGGCGACGGAGCCGGAGCCGTGGTCATACAGGCTAATGCAGAGAGCGATCGCCTCTTGGGCTTTGAGCTGCGGAGCGATGGGACTCAAAATAACTGCTTGACTCTGGCCTATCAGCCGCAGCCTAAAACCCTGGTTGAACCCGTTACCGTTGGGCAAGGCAGCTTTCAGTTCATTCAGATGAATGGGCAAGAAGTCTATCGCTTTGCGGTGCGTAAAGTCCCAGAAGTGATTGAGAAAGCCCTATTTCGTTCCAATCTTAGCGTCGAGCAGGTCGATTGGCTGGTGCTGCATCAGGCAAACCAGAGAATCTTAGATGCCGTTGCCGATCGTCTGGGCATTCCTTCTGAAAAAGTGATCAGCAACATGGCGCGCTATGGCAACACCTCGGCAGCCTCTATTCCGATCGCTCTGGATGAAGCGGTGCGATCGGGCAAAATTAAGCCTGGTGACGTGATTGCCACCTCTGGCTTTGGGGCAGGGCTAACCTGGGGCGCAGCTATTTTCCGCTGGGGACAGTAAGCTCGCTCCAAAGGCTTATCGCAGCCATTCAGGCAATTAGGGTTTCAAAAGTTGGGTACTGTACTTCGCACAGCACCCAACTTTTTTATTCGGGACAATCCTAAGGATCGGGGGTAGTTAAACTCGTGATCCTTAGGCAAACATAGAGCTACCTAAATCAGGCGGCACATCTTGCCAGCGGCCATTGCCGACCGCTCGAATAGCCTCTGGCAAAACAATATCGCCTGTGTAGAGTGCCCGTCCGACGATCGCCCCACTCACGCCCCTTGGCTCTAGCGCCAGCAGATTCAGCAAGTCTGTAATGGAACTGACGCCACCTGAGGCAATCACCGGGATGGAAATGGCCTCTGCCAACTCTCGCAAGGCTTCACGGTTGGGGCCTTGCATTGTGCCGTCACGGTGAATATCGGTGTAAATAATGGCGGCAGCCCCAAGAGTCGCCATCTGCTGCGCCAGCGCCACGGCCTCCACTTCAGAAGTTTCTAGCCATCCGCGTGTTGCCACTTTACCGTTGCGGGCATCAATCCCAACGACAATTTGACCGGGGAATTCCTGACATAGCGTCTGCACTAATTCTGGCTGCTCAACGGCAACTGTGCCCAAAATGACTCGTCGCACCCCTAGCGCCAGCAGATCCGCTACCGATTGCCGATCGCGCAATCCACCCCCAACCTGCACAGGCACATCGACCGATCGCACAATGGCAGCGATCGCCTGTTGGTTGACCGGATGCCCTGCCTTTGCCCCGTCTAGATCGACCAGATGCACCCAGGTTGCCCCTTGCTCAGCCCACTGCCGCGCTACCGCTACCGGATTTTCATCAAACACCTGCGACTGGGCATAGTCTCCCTGGTAGAGCCGCACACATTGGCCGTTGAGTAGGTCGATCGCTGGAATGACATCCATTTCACTTTGTCCTTAAAGAGTCCTTAAATTATCGGCATTGCTGAATCCGCCGATCAAATCAGCTTAGATAGGCATTGATCGAGCAGTGCATGAAGGTAAATCAGCCGTTGAATCAGCGATGCCTAATGCAACAAAAATCATTTTCACGACAACCCTCATCGGTTGTCAGGCGTAGCCGTTAAGAATTCTACAATGCTCCGTTTGTGTTGAGATTGATCCGGGCACATTAGTCTCAACGCAGAAGTTTTGTTTAGAGCAGAAATTTTGTTCGGGTTCACCTGACTCACGCGATTCAAAGGAGTTTTTCTATGACCAATTCCACCTTGCCGGGTGCAGATAAAAAAATTGCTGCCGGAATTTGCGGTATTTTAATTGGCGCTTTTGGCGTGCATAAGTTTATCTTAGGCTACAAGTCTGAAGGCTTCATTATGCTGGGGGTTTCACTAGCAGGGATTGTGCTTTCCTGTTTTGTCATTCCAGTATTAGCAACGACTGCAATGGGCGTCATTGGATTAGCAGAAGGCATTATTTATCTGACCAAGAGCGACGAAGAGTTTGTTGCCACCTACATTACGGGTAAGAAGCCCTGGTTCTAACCGCAGAGGATCGGTTTGGTCGGGCATGGCTAGATCTTGATCAATAGCTACGTAATGGGTTAGGACATCTTTGACCGAATGACCCTAACGAAATTGATTTGGACACCATTGGCTTGGATAACATTGGCTTGGACAACATTGACTTAAAAAAGGCTTGAAGGCAATGACTGAAGAGCTTGTTGAACGATCGCCCCTCCTTTTAGCGCCCAGTCTCCGGATGCGATGGGCGATTTTGGGGCTGAGCCTTACTCCCGTTGTGGGTGCGTTCCTCTACAATTTGGGGCTGAGATTCACGCCGCAGAAGTGCTTTTTCCAGCAAATGCTTAGCTTTCCCAGTCCAGCTTGTGGCATGACGCGATCCTTCATGGCGATCGCCCAAGGAAATTGGCAGCAGGCGTTGTCCTATCATCTGTTTGCCCCTTTGCTATTTAGCGCGTGCCTAATTACGGCTGCCCACACGACCCTTGAGCTAATCGTCGGGCACAAAATACCCGCACCCTATGCGCGATCGCTCCGCCACCCAATGGTAATAGCGATCGGCATCTTGCTGTTTTTTGTCTACTATGCTCTGCGCCTCTATGCCCGCTACAGCGATGGCATGCTGCCTTTTGATCTGGGCAGCACTATCGTTTGGCAGCATCTCACCGCAGGAGCCAAAGCTCTCTAAGTTCTCTCACCCTTTTGCGATCGCCATGCCCACGTTCAAGCCCAAACGGCTGATGTTTGCCTTGCCTCTCGCCCTGCTCGGTGCGGGCTATTTTGCAGCTTTTTCTGGATTGGAAAGTCCGCCGATTCTTAAAGAACAGCTTGTTTTGCTGCCTGTTCAGCTGGGGATACTGGTGTACTTGCTCTGGTGGCGACAAGAAAAGTCTTAGGATTGCAGTTAAATCAAGAGCGAAAATTTTAGATAAATGCAGCGGGTCGAGACTCCGCTTAAAATTGGTTTGCTAAAACTGTGAAATTTGCATCATTTTGCAGGCCATGCCTTCCGTTTGTCTCCATACACTTTTAGAGTTTGACTTAGACTCCACCGATCCAGAGTATTGGGAGGATGGCAGCCCTACCTATTGGTATGAAGGCGACTGTCCTCGCAGCGGCGATCGGCTTCGACTTCCCCGCACTGCCTTAGCGGAAGCGATCGCCCACAAGCTAATCCAGAACCTAGCGCAAGATGGGTTTCAGCATGCATCTCAGCAGGCTCAGATTCTGCCAGAGGGCAAAATGTATGGGGTTTTGCTGGTGGCACTGCCTTCAGGAGAGCAGCGTGTGCTAAAAGCGTTTTCGGGTCTGCTCAAGGGGCAGTCTCTAGAGGGGTGGGTACCGCCGCTGCCCGGACGAGAGCAGGTGGCGCTAGAGGAGGCAATCGCGCTCTCTAACTTAGCTGCCATTAAGCAAGAGATGATAGCGCTGCAAAACCTGCCGGAGCGGCAGCAGTATGAGGCACTGTCTCAAGAGTTTGCTGCCCGTTTGGTCGATTTAAACCTGCATCAGCAGCCGCAAAAGCAAGCGCGCCACGAGCAGCGGCAGCAGATTTATGCCACCCTGACCGGAGCCGCACAAAGGGAAGCGCTAGAGCAATTGGATGCGCAGAGCCGCTGGCAGGGGATAGAACGACGACGGCTGAAGCAAGCGCGAGAAGTGGCTTTGCGATCGCTGCGAACCCAGGTTGAAGAAGCCGACAACCAGATCCGCTTGCTCAAACAACGGCGGAAGGCGTTGTCTCGACAGCTTCAAGAGCAGCTTTATGCCGCCTATCGCCTCCACAACTTTGCCGGAGATTCTGTATCGCTTCAGCAGCTGATGGCGATCGCGCTCCTGCCCACGGGCACAGGCGACTGCTGCGCACCCAAACTCCTGCACTATGCGGCAACTCAAGGCTTCAGACCTCTGGCAATGGCAGAGATTTGGTGGGGGCAAAGTTCTGCAAACGGCGACAAAATCTCAGGTGAGTTTTACGGGGCTTGCGCCGAGCGCTGTCAGCCCTTAATGGGATTTTTGCTCTCAGGTTTGCCGCCTAGAGAGGCGATCGCAATTGCTCATCCTCCTGCGACTGAAGCCGAAGATAAGCCGTCTTTGTGGACGCACCCCCAAACATCTCACGAGAACCAGAGCAACCCTGTTCAAAGCAAATCTATTGCCTATGAAATCGCCTATGAAATCGCCTGTGAAATTGCCTATGAAGATGAATGGCTAATAGCCGTCAACAAACCCGCAGGATTGCTGTCGGTGCCAGGACGGTATGGCGATCGCCAAGATAGCGTCTTGAGTCGTCTGCGCCATAGGCTAGGCAGTTCCAGGCTAGACGACAAAATCTGGATAGTGCATCGCCTCGACCAAGACACATCGGGGCTTTTGCTCTTGGCAAAAGATCCGCTTACCCATCGTCATCTGAGCCAACAGTTTCAGCAGCGACAGATTCACAAACGCTATGAGGCAATTCTGGCAGGACAGGTGGCTGACGACCAGGGGACGATCGATCTGTCTCTCTGGGCCGATCCGGCGCGTCGTCCTTATCAATTTGTCAATCAGCAGCAGGGCAAACCCAGCCAAACTCACTTCCGCGTCCTCTCTAGATCTCAAGATTTTACGCAGGTCGAGTTTGTGCCTGTAACCGGACGAACGCACCAGCTGAGAGTGCATGCAGCTCATCCTCTGGGGTTAGGGGTACCGATTTTGGGCGATCGGCTCTACGGGGTTGCAAAAGAAGGTCGTTTAGAGGGCAGCAGTGTAGAGGGCGATCGGCTCTATCTCCATGCCAAAGAAATTTGCCTAGCGCATCCGCAAACCCAGCAGCCTTTGTGCCTCCAGGCAGAGACTCCCTTTGCCCTTACACCTCATCTGATTCAGCATTGCCAGACAAAGGGTTAGCTCTGTTGCAGTTCGTCTAGCTTGGCGCGCACAGTTTGAATGTCCTGCCACATCAGCCACTTGGGGCTGCCTTTCTCGCGAGATTGGTTGCGCAAAAGATAGGCAGGATGAAACACGGGCATACAGAAGCGGCCTTCCCACTCAATCCATTCGCCCCGAATTTTAGTAATGCCGCGCTTGTCTCCGACCAACCCCCGCACGGCTGACGCACCTGCCAATAAAATAATTTTGGGATCAACTATGCGAATCTGCTCTAGCAAGTAGGGGCGGCAGGCGTCCATTTCTGCGGGAGTCGGCGTGCGGTTTTCGGGCGGTCGGCATTTAACGATGTTGGCAATCAACACATCTGCTTCGGTCAACTGCACCGACTCTAAAATTTTGTCTAAAAGCTGTCCCGACTTGCCTACGAAGGGGAGTCCTTGCAAATCTTCATTTTCTCCGGGGCCTTCTCCCACAATCATAATCGGAGCTTTGATATTGCCCCGATAGACCACGGCATGGGTACGCGTTGCGCCTAGCTCGCAGCGATGGCAGCGGTTGCAGTGCGCCTTAATCTCCTCCATGTCGGAGTAGGTTCCGGTCGGAATCGGCACCTTGGCATCTGTCGGAATCAACTCAGGGTCGAGGGGTTGAGCTGGAGCAGCCAGCTCACCTAAGCTAAACAGATCAATTTGGTCGTCACTAGCCATAAATCTCTCAGGCAGGGGGCAGTTAAATATAGAGGCTTGCATATTAAAGCATTCAGTTCCATTCCGTCCAACTGTCTGAATTGGGAATCAGCAGTCCTTAGGGTGCATTTTATATCGGGGGATTTGCACCCTACGGACGCAAACTCCTCAACCAAAGCTCGAAATGAGATTACAGCAATAAAAAACCGACAGATTTCCGTTAAGAGTCTGTCGGCAAGTCGTGTGTTCCCTGTTGATGACTCGGCTAGAGTTGAGTCTTCTACAGTATGCAGGGCGGTCACCCTGACGATCGCGATCTCAATCATTCAATTTGGTGATTGCGATCACAGTTTGTGAAAATAGGCAAAAAAGTGGGAACTCTTACTAGGGATTCGGCTTCACCTTCAAGTGTCAAGGGCGGCAAACTTCGATCGAATCTCTTCGATCCGCTTGCGGTTGACCCCCAAATCTGACTTGCCCAAGCGAGAGGCAGAGCGCACCTGAAGCACGCCAGCACTTGAGTCGAGGTAAAACTCTACATCATCGACAAAGCCCATGAGGCCGCTGGTAAATTCGGCGTAGAGGTAGTCATTTGTTTCAGAAATAATTTGGGTGCGATCCATACTCTCAATTACCGACTTGAGATGGGATAGGGCGGTCGCAGGAGATTTATAGGCGATCGCTGCTATTTGATGTTCGGAGTCAGAGGCTGGCGCTTGACTGCTAACGCAGTTAGGGGAGTTAGGGCAAGATGCAAGCTGCCCTGCTTTTACACCCAGGTTGGTGGGGCGTTTTCCTGAGAACGAAAAAAGTGATTTACTTCCCATAGCAATTCCGATGACAGGTGCGGTAGAAGGGGGGCTGATTGATAAAGAGGGGGTAAGAGATAAAGAAGAAGGGACAACGGGGGCAGCGATCGCTGTTTCCAGGTTGAGCCAGCCCGCAAGGATAAAAAAGACTGCAAAGAAAAAGGTCAATCCTGACTTGAGCATGGTCGGGTCTCTGTGTTTGCGTAACTGCCGCTGATCAATTTTATGTCTGCCTTATAGCTGGAGACAGCAAGGTTAGGACTTCACTTTAGCTTAGAGCTATTCTTGCGCTTCTGTTTGGCTGAGATCTCTTTTGAATGTGCCGCATGCACTTTGATTTTATGAATCTCAGCTTCAGGGATCTCAGCTTTAGAAATTTCCGCTTCAGGCAGCTCAACAGGAATTTTAGCTTCAGGCAGCGTAATGTCAGCAGGGATCGGGTGCAGATGCTTGAGTTTGGGTAGAGAGGCTTCATGCAAAATCAGCCGATTGCCTGCCGGGTCGTAAGCATAAACTTCTCGACCGTGGGCAGAAGTGAGGATATCGCCCGGAAACAGATGATCGCCCGTTAGCCGCGTTTCAATAAAGGCTTGCTCCACAGCCGCGATCGCCTCCTCTAGCTGTTCCACTTCAAGACAGAGGCTAATGCTGCCTGCCTGCCCTTCAAACTCCGATCGATGAATCATGCTGGGCTTAAAGATACCGAGCCGCAGACCTGGAAGCTGAAACTCTGCATACACTTCAGGCACAAGCCAGACAGGCTCCTGCGCAAAAAGCTGCCGATAAAACCGCACAAGGGTCTTGCCATCTGGATCAGCCAACGCCACAAACACCGTGCTGCACTGCAAAGCCATAGTAATTTATCAATAGCGAGTGAATAGCGAGTCCATGAGTCATGGCCATAACGCCCTCTATCGAGTAAGCGTAAGCGATCGGCCACTGATTAACGGCTGTCCTTAACACTTATCATTCGCCGACTTGGGCGTTGTGACAAGTCTTCAGAGGAGCGGCTATGCTTCTGGTGCTTCGGGGGACATTTTGCTGGGTCGGCACCCCCTCTGATGTAAACGCTCCGCAAACACTTGATGTAAGCACTCTGATGTAAACATTGCCTGACATTCCGCCCTACTTTCCTTATCGACGCGCCAAAGATTTGAATTAGAGTGGAGGGTAAAGATTCGATCGCCCTCGATAAATTTATTTGGGATAAACTTATTCGATCTCATTGAATCTTTTGAGAGACAGAAATGTAGTGTTTTCTAGAGTTAGGCATGAAACTGGCAGCACGTTTGGGACAGGTCACACCGTCGGTTACGTTGGTCATTGACACAAAAGCCAAAGCCATGAAGGCAGAGGGCATCGATGTCATTAGCTTCAGCGTTGGGGAGCCAGATTTTGAGACCCCCACCCACATCCGTGCCGCAGCGGCGGCAGCCTTAGAGAGCGGTAAAACCCGCTATGGTGCAGTGGCAGGTGAACCCCGGTTGAGAGAGGCGATCGTCCACAAACTTCAGCGAGACAACCAGCTAACCTACAAATCAGAAAACATCATTGTCACCAATGGCGGCAAGCAGTCGCTATACAACGTCATCATGGCGCTGGTTGAATCAGGCGATGAGGTGATTATTCCTTCGCCCTATTGGCTCAGCTACCCCGAAATGGTGAAATTGGCTGGGGGCACGCCTGTGATTGTGCCCACCACTGCCGAAGCAGACTTTAAAATCACGCCTGAGCAGCTCAAGCAGGCGATCACGCCGAAAACCAAGATCTTCATCTTCAACTCACCCTCTAATCCCACCGGGATGGTCTACACCCCTGATGAAGTACGAGCTTTAGCGCAGGTTGTCATAGACCATGACATTTGGGCAGTGTCAGACGAGATCTACGAGAAAATTCTCTATGACGGAGCTACCCACCTCAGCATGGGAGCCGTTAGCCCAGAAGCATTTGAACGGACGATCGTCAGTAGCGGCTTTGCCAAAACCTATGCCATGACGGGGTGGCGCATCGGCTTCTTGGCGGCTCCTGTGCCCCTGCTCAAAGCCGTATCCACCATTCAAGGGCACAGTACTTCAAACGTTTGCACCTTTGCGCAGTATGGGGCGATCGCTGCCTACGAAGGCTCTCAAGATTGCGTTAAAGAAATGCTGGCAGCCTTTACTGAGCGTCGTCAGGTAATCTTAAAAGCGCTCAACAGCATTCCCGGATTGAGCTGTCCCACTCCCAATGGCGCATTCTATGTCTTGGCAGACATCCGCAAAACGGGCATGAATTCCATCGACTTTTCTAGCGCTTTGCTCGAAGAACAGCAGGTTGCTGTGGTTCCCGGCATCGCTTTTGGCACTGAGGGTTTTGTTCGCCTCTCCTATGCCACCGACACAGAAACGATTTATCGTGGCATCGATCGGATTGCAACCTTTGTGAAATCGCGTATCTAAGTGAAATCGCGTATCTAAAGCCAGAGGCGCTTCTCCCTTCCCCGATGCCTTTAAAGTCCAGCTCTCAGGGTTTTGTACCGCGCTGCAAAACCCTAGCTTTCGCTTTTATAGCTAAAAATAATTTGCCAAAAGTTCAACTAAGGTTGCCTTTCAGTCAAGCTCAGCCGATAAGAATATCCACCCGCCCGCATATCGGCCTTGTTTACCACCGCATCACCGTAGTCGCCTATCCAGAGCTTATAGGTTCCGGCGGGTGCTTCTCCTGAAATTTCGGGCATGAGGCCGTTGACATCATCAGAGCAAATCAGCCGACCGCTAGGCGTTTCGATCAGCAGCGTAATGTCGCCTTCGGCTTGAGTCGATGCCTGAAGAAAATTGAAAGGCTGGGTCAGCGTTACGACATGATTGGGCTGATCAGCCGCCCTCACATAGCCACAATCCGGCGTGGCGCGATCGCCCCCTGAGACTCCGGCTACATGAGGATCAGGCGAGAAACCGGGTGCTAAAACAAGGAGATTGTTTTGAGTTTTTGGCGCGGGGCTTGAGGCGATCGCTGCTGTAGCTACGCTCAGACCTAGAGCAAAGCCGAGTCCTAAGACCCAGGCGGCCAAAAATTGTTGATGCGATCGGGCTGTAATAAACTTGGGGGCTGTCATGAATCTAAAAAGCATCCTATGCAGTGAATGATGGGCTCATGCAGAAGAAGTAGACTGCTTCAGCAGATTTTTAGTGTCTTTGGCTGAATTTACTTCACCCCTTGCTCGATTTAGCTCTTGGCAAGGGAATTCTAACTTGAGGGCAGAGTATGCTCCAGATGAGATAATCTGTGTTGAAATGCCCTGTTTTATGGCACTCGTGCTCATTTCGCAGGCGTTCTCTAGATTTCCCTATCTTCTCCAAGTGTTGCAAAAAGCGGCTCATGATTCAGGACATTAAGGACACTGGCACATTGAAACTTGCACCTCAGAAAACTGCATCCTACGGTCAAAAGCAGTCTGCGGTTCGTCTGGCATCAGCGGATGCTTTGAACCAACCTATCTTTCGGGTTCAGCGGCGAGCGAGCGCCGATGGCGCAGGCAACACCAAACTGACCGCTACCAGCTTGGGAACGTTTCCCGGCAAGCGGACGGTGCGAGACAGCGTTAGCCGTGGCGATTCAGATTTTTATAGCTTGACGCTCGATGTCGTGAGCAACGTCAAAGTTTCCTTTTTGAATCGCTCACAAAACTCTATCTACAAAGCGGTTCTCAAAGAAGATGGCAGCTTTTACCTGTCTCGCAGAAAAGCTCAAGCGGGCAACGTTGAGCCTCGCGACGAGACACTCTCCCCCTATCGTCGTCTGCGCCCCGGCACTTACTACATCAAGCTCCAGAATCGTGCTGCGGCCAGTAGCAATTACACGCTATCGGTCACTGTCACCAATGCTCCAGCCGAAGTGGACTGCGGCTGCGGCGATTAAACGGCTCAAATTTTAACTACCGCAGCCAGCTTGCCGCCACATCGGTTGAAGGAAACAAGCCAAACCAGGCCAAGTTTTGCACATAGTAGGCTGAGTTATTGTCCCAAATACCGTCCTTGTAAGTGGGCATCAGTTTTTGCTGACGAATTTGTTCAGCGATCGCCGGGTCAACAATTTGAAACGCCGGATAGAGCATGGCGTACTGGCTGGTGGCTTCGTAGCTGGCGATCGGCGTGCCTAACAGCGTGATACGCGCCGGAATAGACTGACGCGATCGCCACATCTCGGCCAAAGGCTGCAAATGCTTTTGCAGGAAATCCTTGGCTCTTGGCTCACCAAACCAAGCGGCATCTAAGGAAATTCGCCACCACACCCGGTAGGCGTCAAAACTATACATACTGCGTAAATGGGTAGAGGTGGGCACAGCGCTAAACCTGCCTGTTTCAGGGTTGAGCGCCACCCAATCGCTAGGCAAGCCCACCAGTGACACAGTGCTAGACTGGCGCAAAGCCTCATAGCTGCTGTCTACCATGCCCATCCAGTCTCGCTCAGAATCGACTTGGGCAAACAGCCGAAAAGCGTAGGGGGCAAAGTAAGAGGGATTGAAATAAATCTGGTTAGGCTGTGGCTGAAATGAGCTGAGTGGGCCAGGCAATAGGTAGCGTGCCTCAGAGCCACGGGGAAGGGGCAGAGCGATCGTCGCCAGTTTCCACACATCCTTAATCTTGGTTTGTGCCAGCGCCAGATAGTCGGGACGATCCCAGCGGCGCGCTGCCAAAATCAGTGCCGTTGCGGCATCTACGTCAGCATCACTGGCAAAGTTTCGATCTAAGATTGTCCATTCGCCCTGATCATTTTGCCCCCATTGCCATGACCACAGAGAGTCATCCGATCCTTCTTTTCCCTTGCGGTTCAGATTATTTTCTGCCCATTGCAGCGTTTGGGCAAAGGTATCTGGATCGTTGGCCAAAACAGATCGGAGCATGGCGTAAGCCTGCCCTTCGGAAGTGGAGCGGGCGTTGCTTTCCCAATCTACAACGCGACCGTCAGCTTGAATGAACCGCTGTTTGTAGGCTGTCCAGCTTTGCTGCAACAGGTCGGATGAGGCGCTGGGATTGGCAGGGCTAGAGGCGATCGCTCCTGTTTCTCTCAGGCTAGGAGGCGCAGCGGATGCCTGTTCTGCCGTCCAGGCTGTGCCCAAAAGCAGCATCGCTAAAAGAGAAGAGACAGATAGGATTGAGACTGTTCTGACCATAGGTATACCTGCTTAAATCCCTTAAAGGTTCTCTGCTCAGCCAATTTGCTCAGCCAAGTTGCCCTACACACCTTCCTACTATTCTGGCGATCGCCCCTCTCTTTCCGGTAAACTCGGCTCTGCTTTCGTCAAGTTTCTATAAAGTTTGTTCGGAGGCTTTATCTTTTTTGCCTCCAAGCTTTAGAGCAAAAGGGGGTACTCTAGAGGGAAAAGTCGGTAAGCAGTACCCATTATTTTTCTCTTTTGCTCAGAACAGCCCCACCATTTACGAAAACTACAGATAATTCTTTGCGCCACAAAGATACGAAGAACTGCCGCTGGAGTTCCTGATGAAATCGCTTTTGGCGTTGTAAGAAGAATGAGTTGTGGGAATACTGCTTAAGTAATGAGGGGCGAGCAGTGCAAGACTTGACCGAGTTTGTTTAGGTTCTGTGGGGCAAGGGAATGAGTACGGTTCTAATTGTGGATGATAGTCAAACACTGCGATCGATGCTGTCGGAGCTGCTAGAAGGTGTTGGAATTCGAGTCGTTGAAGCCACCAACGGCGTTGAGGCTAAAGAAAAGATTCAGGCAAAAAGTCCTGACCTGGTGATCACAGATTTGATCATGCCAGAAATGAATGGCTATGAGCTTTGTCGCTGGATTAAGAATGACCCGGCTAAGCAGGCGATTCCTGTGCTCATTTGCTCGACCAAAAGTGAGGAGTTCGATCGCTATTGGGGCATGAAGCAAGGTGCCGATGCCTACATTACCAAGCCGTTTCATCCGCCGGAGCTACTGAAAACGGTAAAGCAGCTGCTGCGGGGTCGTTAGGATTAGAACTTTAATAAAATCCGATTTTATAAAAAAGGGAGGCGTAGCCTCCCTTTTTTTAATTGCCGTAGCCGCTCAAGCTTGTCCGCTACTTGACGGCGATACATTCAATCTCGACGCGGACATCTTTGGGTAAACGAGAGACTTCTACACAGGCGCGAGCAGGGGCGACCGCCTCCTGGAAATGTTGGCTATAGACGGCATTCATGGCCGCAAAGTCATTCATATCTTTGAGAAATACAGTCGTCTTGACGACATCTTCGAGCGTGACTCCAGCAGCGGTAAGAATTGCCGTCAGGTTGGCGATCGCCTGCTCGGTTTGCTGCGCCACATCGTCACCACCGACAATTTCGCCTGTCTTGGGGTGAAGCGGAATCTGTCCGGCAACAAAGATGAATTGTCCTGTAGCGGCGATCGCCTGGTTATAGGGGCCAACGGGAGCAGGGGCGTTTTCGGTTTGGATGATTTGACGGGTCATGGGGAGTGAAATAGAGAGAGTGTGAGCAGACTAGCTGAGGCTTCTAGGTCGGAGGCCGTACTGCCGATAGTACCAGTAGTCGCGCAAGATGCGATCGTGATCAAAGCAGAGGTTGGTGGGCAGGTTCCACAGCTCAAAGGCGCTGAGGTTTTTGGCATCGTCGCCTGCTTGGGGTTCACCTTTGGCGGTGGCCAAAAACACGATACTAATCGTATGCTGACGGGCATCGCGATCGGGGTCAGAGTAGACCTGAAACTGCTCGACTAGCTCGACTTGCAAGCCTGTTTCTTCGGCAGCTTCACGTCGAGCGGCGGTTTCTACCGATTCGCCATAATCTACAAAGCCACCCGGAATCGCCCAGCCATAGGGCGGATTGAGCCGTTCGATTAGCACGATCGAGGGCTGGGGGCGATCGATCAGCTCGATGATGATATCCACCGTGGGCGCAGGATTTCGATAAGGCATGAGATTTTAGATTTTGAACTTTAGATTTTGAGCTTTGAGTACCTGAGCCATAGGATTTTGTCTCCTACTGAGATCTCCTACCTAGGATAGAGCCTCTCTTAATCTGGATGTGGGGCAAGTTTACCTGTGGTAAATTTGAGTCTATCTTTATCATTGATGTGTTGTGATGTGCTGCTGATTGACGCTCAGTTCACAAACAGAATTTACTGAACGCAAATTTTGAAGATATAGCTTGAATGCTTAATTTGAAGACAAGTTTGAAGACATAGCTTGCGATCGCGGATTAGGGAGATTGTCATGCGCTGGGAATTTGGTCGAAGAAGCCGAAACGTTGAAGATCGTCGGGGAGGAGGGGGCGCTGCTGTTCCTGTTGTAGGAGGCGGTATTGGACTGGTGATTATGGCGGTGATTGTGACGCTGCTGGGCGGCGATCCGTCCATTCTCTTGGATCAAGTTGCTCCCCAAGACCAATATTCTCGTCCAGGGCAGGTGAGCCAAGTCCAGGCAGAAGATGAGATGTCGCAATTTGTTTCGGTGGTGCTGGCAGATACTGAAGATACCTGGAGCAGCATTTTTCAGCAGGCGGGCGAACGCTACGTAGAGCCAAAGCTGGTGCTGTTTTCGGGTTCGGTGCAGTCGGCTTGCGGCGCTGCGGGAGCTTCTACGGGGCCATTTTATTGCCCTCGCGATCAAAAGGTTTATATTGATCTGAGCTTTTATGAGCAGATGAAGTATGAGCTAAACGCGCCTGGAGACTTTGCCCAAGCTTATGTGATTGCTCATGAGATTGGGCATCATGTGCAAAATTTGTTGGGCATTTCTGATCAGGTGCAGTCTTTGCAGCAGCGAGCCAGCAAGTCTCAGGCCAATCAACTTTCGGTGCGGCTAGAGCTGCAAGCAGACTGTTTTGCAGGCATCTGGGGAAATGACGCTCAGCGATCGCGCCAAGTTTTGGAGCAGGGGGATATCGAAGAAGCCCTGAATGCCGCTAGCGCTATTGGAGACGATCGCCTTCAGTCGCAGTCGAGGGGCTATGCGGTGCCAGAGTCTTTTACCCACGGGTCTTCGGCTCAGCGCGTTCGCTGGTTTAAGAAGGGGTTTCAAACGGGTGATTTGAACCAGTGCAATACTTTTGAAACCGACAGCCTGTAAAACTAGTGGTCAGTTGGCAGGTGGATAGGTAGAGGAGTAGATGAGAGTTTTCCCTCTGCCCATCCACTCGTTTACCCGTCTACTGAAGTCGCATCAGTTCGGGAAAGCAGATCGCAAACGCTAAAATATGAATCGCACTGCACCCCTATTTTTAACTGCTGCTCTTTCCTTCATTGCAGGTTTGCTCAGCTACGCAGCTGGATCATGGTGGCTCAGAACATCTCTATTGCCGCCTGGTACGATTACAGTCCGGGGAGTGCTGAAGTTTCAAGCTCAAATCGACGATTTATCGACCAGCGGCAATCCACCCAATGGTTATTTTGTTGAATCTAATGCCATCGAGCGATTTTATGTTGAGGGTGACTTAATTGAACCGTATGTTGGCTCCTCTGTCTTCATCCAGGGTGAGGTACTCTCAACCCTCTGTGGCCCTGATACATTTCCCTGCTATCCCAAACTGCATGTGAAGTCAGTCACTCAAGTTTCAGAATAAAAGTAAGGATAACGATCGATCGCATCAATCCTCAAAATTCGAACGACATGGGGAAAACAAGCTACCCAACTCAATCCTAGACAAAAGAATTTCTTTAGCCTCTATAAGATGTTGCAGTAGATGACAACATGGGAGATTTACCGATGCCGATTTTAGAACTCTGGCAGCATGGCTGCATTACCAATCATGGCACGCGGCTGCATGACGTGACGCAGGGTGAAGGAGGACTGCTGCATGGATATCCCAGCGTTTTGGTAGGCGATGGTCAACTCCTATCACCATATTTTTCGATCGCAAATCAACTGCCAATGGAACGTTATTGAGGTGCCAACGCTGCTGATCTGGACGAACAGGACATAGCTTTAGGCATCGAATTAACTTACGGAACTGAAGAATATGCCGAGAATTTGACGATTCGCTACATTCCTAACTGTAGCCACTAGGTGCAGCAAGAACAGCCGCAGCAGGTCAACCTGTTCATGCGAGAGTTTTTGGCAAAGGATAGCTCTGATCCATTTTGCAGCAGTTAGAATCCTAGCGCGTGGGGATCATATCCTATAGTAATGTCCCAAAATCATCTAGGACTTTAGTATGGATCGAAAAGAAAAGGTGTTGCGTCATATCAACCCACAGGGGCAAGGGATTGAAATTGGCCCTAGCCTCAACCCTGTAGCCACCAAGAAAGCAGGCTATAAGGTGCATATTATTGACCATATGAGCCGTGAACAGTTGATAGAAAAGTATAAAAATCATCCTATCCATATCGAAAATATTGAAGAAGTTGATTTTATTTGGAAGGGGGAGAGCTACTCAGAACTCACAGGAAAGTCTAAGTTTTACGATTGGATTATTGCATCCCATATTATTGAACATACTCCTGACCTAATTGGGTTTCTTTGCGATTGCGATACTATCTTGAAAGACGATGGCGTAGTTTCTCTAGTCGTTCCAGACAAACGCTATTGTTTTGATCACTATCGACCCATAACCGGACTGGCAAAGGTGATAGACAGCCATTTGCACAAAGATCTAATTCATACTCCAGGCACGGCAGCAGAATATTATCTCAATGTAGTTGCAAAAGCCGGGAGCATCGCGTGGCCTTCAAACTCAACAGGAGACTATAACCTTGTTCATTCGCTAGAAGATGCTCTGCATGGTATGAAATTAGTTCTTGAGGACAAGACTTATTTGGATGTTCATGCTTGGTGTTTTGTACCCCATTCTTTCAGGCTGATGATTCATGATCTTTTCTGCCTTGGATATATTCCTTTGCAAGAAATCGATTTTTTTCCTACGCAGGGCTGTGAGTTTTATATCACGCTGGGTCGAAAGGGAAAAGGCATCAATAGATCGCGATTGGAAATGTTAGACATTATAGACTCTGAAGTCAGAGAGGGCATCTCTTAACTCAATGCTCGCACGGATTAGGCGATCGTTTCTGCGACCTAACCTCAACGACAGAGGATGGTGAGATCAAGCATGGTTAGGTACCGAGGCCGGACGATGGAAGCCTGCCCACTTCCATGCCTTGAATCAAGCTATGCTCAATGGTGAAACGGTGGCCAACATGCTCATCAGCAAGTACGGCTCCAGCCAGATCGCGCACGACCTGATGCACCTCAGCCAAGACCTGCCCAGCATCCTCTGAGTAAAAGGCAATCGGCTCAACGTGGGGATTGATCTCGCTCCACTGCTCCGTCCAGTAAGTGCGGACTTCTTCAGGCTCACGGACAAACCCGCCTTTGAACGCCTTCGGCCAAGCCACGTCGGGAGTCATGAGGGCGAGGGCGGCATCAATGTCACGCGCGTTGAAGGCCCTGCACGCTGCGCTTAGCAGCTCAATTTCTGGTGAAGGTTAATCTGGCATAAGAGGCAAGCGAAGAAGATGAGACAGTGGAGTTAATTGTAGGATGGGTAAAGCCTTCGGCATCTCAGAAAAGCGATCGCGTAACCCATGCTGGCGTTGGGTTACCCTGCGGGAAGCAAGCTACGTGCCTCAACCCAACTTACATAGGTCTTCTATTTAATCAGTCCCAGACACTTATGCTCATTAAGCTAAGAAACCATTTTCCCCAAAAGTTCCTCTAGATCTATACTCCTGTACGTTGTAATAGTTTTCATAGGCAACCTCTTAGTTGCTTGTAATTGGCAACTATAGGACTACGCTGAGAAGGGCAAGCTCCCTTTAGAAGAACATTCTTACCTATGGCTTTTATTATCTCCCAGTATTTATATCCAGATGGAATTGATTGAAAAATCTTGATAAACAAGATGGAGATTGCTAAACCATGACATGACTAGTGGAATGGATGACCTAGCTGAGTGAAGATAGCTAATCGCAAAGCTCACCAGGCGCAGGCAACCTTTGCCTCTCATCCTGGTTGACTCACAGATCTTTTCTGTGATCATCGTCCTTTTGTATCATGCTGAGAAACTCTCTTAGCAGATCTGGAACTGCTTCGATATATTTGTTTCGATTTGTCGCATCCATACTTGATAAAACTGGCAGCCATCTCAAAATTGCCAGAATAGGAGACAATTGTTGGGCTAGTTCAAACGCTTCTTCTAGTCTTTCTTTTGTTTCATACTCAACCCATTCATCTAGGTAGCACTTTCTGAGTTGCTTAAACCAGAGGGAATTTTTTCTTAGATTAAATCTTTTCTCTAAACTGCTATAGGTACTGTGTAAGCTGAAGAAAGGATGAGTGACACTACTGTCGCCCCAGTCAAAAAACATATACTGTTCATTGCTAAAAAAGACGTTTTTATCATGTAAGTCTCCATGATGAAGCGTTTCTGGGATGCCAAAAGTTGCTAGTTGTTCACATAGATTGACCAATAAATCAGCCTTGTTCTGTAAACATTGATATTCCAGTAAACTGAGTCCACAGGAATGATTAAGCGCTAGTATTTCGGTATCTGCCAGAAGTTGTTGAAACTTAGCAGGTAAACTTGCTAAACGGCGATCGGGAACACCTAATTCCAACAATTCTTGGAGATATCTGGCAGAATCCTGCTGCACTTTTGCATAGATTGGCAGAAGGTTCTCCCAGTGTTGAATATCATCCTCAGTTTTTAGAGTTTCCCGAAGCATCATTCCTCCATCATGCATCAGCAGCCAACCCTGTTCCCTAACGATGGCTAAGATTTGTGGCATGCAGTGAGGATATCGATGCGATAGAGCTTGAGTAAGTGCTGCTTCGTAGGCCAGATCTGATACAACTGCTTTGAAGTAGAGGCTGCCTACGCTTGTGGGAACTTGAAGTATTGTTGACCAATGACGAACGCGAAGCTGCTTAATTGAACCAATTTGTTTAATGCTTTGTTGATGCAACTCACGATCAATCCAACTACTGGCTTGCTCAAGCCAGCTTTGTTGTGTCCAGAGTAGTCCACCCAGATGATCCACAGCGATGCCAAAACTTTTTTCTAATTACAAATGCTGCTTCGTTAGTCTGACCTAACTTTGCAGGCTGATAGGTAACTTTGCTGTGCAGTCCCTCAAGAGCGGGAAGCTGCCCAACGATCGCGCCGGATGCAGACAGCGTTTGTATTATAACCATCTTTGCATCATGACCGATCGCGCTCAACAGCCTGGTGCAACGAAAGGTTGAAGTGCAGTGCTACAAATATGATTGACAACCGAGTTATGTAGGGTGTGTTGCGATCGATCAAACGCACCGTCAATGTTTGTATCACCCTATCATTGTTGCTACTTCTCCAATCTGGTCGATAGATCCTGGAGCATTAGGATTTCTACGTGCGAAGGATGACGTTAACGTTCCCATAAAAATGGTGCGTTTGCTAAGCCGCAACGCACCCACGCAGTCTAACTTGCGACATAACGATGAGGCTGAGCTGCGGCAGATAACCTTGAACTCTCATCGATAACCTCTGCTCCGTCCGCCTCAGGGACTATGTTAGCTGTCTAAGACTCATAGCTTATAACCTGGGACAAAGAACTCGCTATGCAATAACTTAGCTCTACCGGCACCGCATTACCGATTTGCCTCATAGATTCTGTCCATGACCCCAAAATCCTATAGTTATCAGGAAAGGTTTGAATTCGTTTAGCTTCAAATGTAGTGTAGTAACGTATTCGACCATCCTGATATCGAATCATATTTTCCCCTCCAGGGACACCATGATCCCCTGCCTTGAGGGTTTTAGATGGCATATCTATATAGCTTCCAGTATGGCCAGGATATGATCTAGCACCTCCCCTTAAAACATGCTCAGCATCAAAACCACCTTCAGTATCAGGTTCTGGTAGTTCTCCAATTTGATCTCGAACTGTTCTCCATGGCTTTAAGGGAGGAGAAAACAAAGTAGGCTGCTGCATCAATTGCTCAATCCGCTGTTGAGTTCTTTTATCTAGATAGTCCAATCCTGATGGTTTAACTCCATGCCTCTCCCAGTAATCAAAACTGACAAACTGTGACCATAGCAAAGAATCAAAAGAATGGGATTTTTGAGGAAAAGACCACTCGATATTCAAATCTTCTCTGATTCCAACAATAAAAACTCGTTCACGCCGTTGAGGAATTCCATAATTTGCAGCATCTAGCAAACGAAAAACAACATTGTATTTGACTCCTTCATGCCTTCCTGAAGTATGAATTTTTTCGAGTCTTGCTAAGTGATCTTTCCAGCATTCTGAATCTCTAAGAGAAACCTCAGGATATCTTAATCTTAATATTATGTACTCGAAATAGTTGCTAAATGATTTGCGCAAAATACCCTTAACGTTCTCAAGAATAAAGGCTTTGGGTGTACAAACACTTATCGCCTTACAGGCATAAGGAAACATATCTCGTTGATCTGCACTTCCTTTATGCTTTCCTCCCATTGAAAATGGCTGACATGGAGGACCACCTGAGATTATGTCGATATGACCAAACTGATCAAATTGAAATGTACGGATATCTGTATTGTGGATAAACTGATCGCCATAATTGTAAGCCAATGTTAGACAAGCATCATTATTTATTTCAACAAAGGCTTTGTGCTGAATTCCAGCCATCTCCAAGCCTTTGGCCAGTCCTCCTGCACCTGTAAACAACTCTAAACAAGACAGTCTAGGCATCTTCTACACTCAATCTAGCCATAAAATTTTCAATGCTTTGAAGTAGCTCTTCTTTAGTACCGTGAATCCCTTGGCACTTTATAGCCCAGGGTCGCCCTGGATGACAAACATCCCAATCTGATTTGGCTTGCGCGTATCTGCCTTTTCCAGGATCATGATTGCCGAATCCATCAATCAGAGTGTTCCAAATCGGTTGGTATTTTCTAATAAGTGCAGCTTCTACAGTACCAATCAAATCACTTTCTTTGCCTTCGAGAATCATGAAGCGGCAGAAAAAATCAGATCTATCTAAATTCTCTGCTAGATCTATGCTACGGCCATGTTGGTTAATTCGATTGTTTAGCTCGTAGCTTTGGGTATTTACAGGTATTAGCTGTCTAGCTTGACGCCACCCTTTTGGAACTGCTTTCCCAACATAAATAGGCATGTGGAACGCAGTTCTATTGACTAAATTAAATCTTGAGTAGATGCCAGATTTTGCAATGCAATATAGCGCGTAAATTCCTGTGCCATGAAACCGTTTTGGAGCAGGAATTGGATGTACAGGTGTGCCGTTAAAAAAGCGTATCGTGTCTTTTACAACCTCGTCAAAGTCAGGAGAAACGTACACATGTTTGGAACGGTCGAAAATAGTCATATAAGCTGGAATGTAGACCGATAACCTTAAGCGTAGGAACGTTTCATTATATTAGATCCCTCTCCGTTCATTCTCGACACCAGTTAAAAACCGATTGCAGCGTATCGCAACTAGACAGCTAACTTGTTATTGGACTGAAAGTTTCTGCATATCTACCCTAAATGAGGTGGATAGCCAGATGGTTTCTGCATATCATCTCAAATCAGGTGGATCGCAAGAATCTTTCCGTATATTGTGCCAATTTAGCGAGATAGGCAGAATCTTTCCGACTATTTTCAGGATGCTTCTCTAGAGAGAATGGGGAACCCATCCGATCGCCCCCCAGATCAAAAAATCCTGACAATTGCCGTTAACAAATTTCTCAGTACGCTTGTGCTGAGGCAGCTTTTATTTTATGCTTTGCGACACTGGGATTTCCAACCAGGACACGAGCTTAAGGTATGGACGCTGATGAGGGAAGTTGACCGCGACCCCCACCAGCTAACCTGCCGTTCTGGGCAAGCAGAAGGCTGGCTGAGTTGATTTTAAGTCATCAAATGCCTTGCTAATGCAAAAACAAAGTGGTTGGCTAACCACGCCTTAAGCTTTTCTTCTCTACAAATACCCATTAGCAAGGTAATACCATCATGACGACAGAGTTCAACGAACTGCTGACAGACCATCCTGCCGATCGATC
>JACQYI010000060.1 GCA_016208305.1 Oscillatoriophycideae cyanobacterium NC_groundwater_1537_Pr4_S-0.65um_50_18
CCGAATAATTGACCATACAGTTGGGTAGAGTGTGTCATGGTGAATTACTGAGGTGTGGTAACTCCAGCTTCTCATGTCTCTCTACCCTTCTCTATCGACCACTGCTATTGGCTTTCACCCACTTCTGTCAGGCAGCCAGGACATTACTCATCAAAGAGTCAAGTTGCCAGAGTTAATGGCGGATCAAATAGCGGGGTCTAATAGCCTTACTGAGGCGTTTGAAAAGACCGCTGAAGCATTAGCTCAAGAGTACAAAGAAACGCTAGCACAGGCTCCTGTAGGCACCCCCTTCGACTACAAAGCAATAGCTGAATCAACGCAGCTAACCCTGGAATAAATCCTAATGTCAATCCCTCAATTGGTCGTGGAGTTAAAAACTCTACTGGCCCCATTTTTAGGCGCTATAGGAACTCAACCAGCGATCGTTGTCGAGCCAAGCGCAACAGTTCAAGGCTCTACTACTTCGGGTTTGCTGTGCAGCATTCAAAGAGTTCCTGTAGGCGATGTTCAACCCTTAACAGGCGGCATTTGGTACATGCCCGACCAAGTAGTAATCAAGCTGATTAATTACGCGGCAGACGACAAATTGAGCCTCGCTTTAATCGCTCTACAGACCACTTACGTTACTTCCCAATGTGTCTACTTGCCTGCCACTTCGACAACGAAAGAGCAGTGTCGAATCTCTATTTTTCAACCCAACTTTATTCAAAATAACTGAATACTATGTCTTCTTCAGATTACATCAAAAACGTTAACTCTATTATCGAACTAGGTCTGCTTCCCCGCGACCAACGCTTCACTCCTATCACCGTGACTACGACTGCTGTAGTTGCAGATGCCTCCGTTGCTATCCCTGTGACAGCACTGGGCGTAGCTATTCCTTCAGGCGCATCCTTGAAGTTTGGCACCGTTACTGTAGTTACCTCAGCTGCTGCTGCAATCGGCGCAACCAGCCTAGCTGTAACCGCTACCTCTGGAGCGATCGCTTCTGGCGCTACCGCTAGCTATCCTTTGCTGTATGTCCTTCAAGGTGGCAACAATATCGATATCAACCAGGCTACCCAAAGTGTTGATACCTCCAGCTACGGAATCGGCCTAGCTGTCGATATGGCTAAAGTCAGCGCAGCTTTCAAAACGTCTGTCTCTGGTATCGTCCACAAGAATGATCCCTGCATCAGCGCAATCCTACTGATTGCTGGTGGTAATGGTGTTGATGGCGATCGTGAAGTTGCATTCAGAATCACCTTGGGCGATGGTCGTCAGTACTCTGGCGCTGCTCTAATTGAAAACCTGAAGCTGAGCGCTCCTGTCAGAGACATTCTGAAGTACAGCTTTGACCTCAGCGGAGTGGGTGCTACCACTTCAACTGACCCTAGCTAATCCTAATTAGCTAAACTTTGCCCCATACCTCCGCTACAGGGTATGGGGCTTCTTTTTGTATGCCCCCTATGAAACACAAGCTACTGGTCAATGAATCAGGAACTTTGCACCTAATCAACTGCAAGCTAACCAAGCAAACTTTAACCGTTGGCTTGGCCTGTATTGAAGGTCAACTACCCGAAAAGGTAGACCTACTTACTGACGATAAAAAAGAATACGTTTGTACTATCAATCTATCAGAAGCCTTTCAGCAAGTGATAACCTCAGCCGCTGAACGGGACGTTAATTTCGACTTGGAGAGCTAGGACGCGCATCCGAAGACTGTTTTGGCAACAGCGCTCTCCTTCCCTGCCACCCTATAAATTCGCCTCTTATAAAACTAAAATGAACAGATTTAGTCGCACCAAAGAAATTGTCAACATTAAAGGATTTGATCTAGTAAAGCTAGGCAGTCTTCAACTCCGTGAACGCAGCAAGCTAATGACCATCAAGGCTAAAGTGCTGGATAAAACTTCGCAGTATTTAGACCTGGCAAACAAGATCGCTGCAGAATTGTCTATCACCTCTACAGAAGCCTGGAAGCTATTCACAGAAGGTCTGAACTCTTTTGAACCAGAGCAACAGGCTAGGGTAGCCCCTTACCTCGTAGAGATGCAACAGAAGGACTCTGGCACTGAATATATTTACGAAGCAGTAGTGGTGATTTTAGTCTCGCGCCTGGATAGCCTCAAAGAAATCTCCTCTGAACTTACAGAAGCTTTTGGAATCGAGCTAGACAAAGCCCTAGTGACAAAGTTTGACAAGGTGCCATTCTGCGATCGTTTACAGTCTAAAGAGCGCGACCTCATTTGCCGTCAAATTGTTGACAGCCTACCTGTAGATATCTACGAAGCATTACTAGATTTTGCAGTAGGGGAAGAGTCTCAGTGGTCTACCAGCCCCGCTGAGCAGGAGGAAGTATCAGATGACCCAAAATCCTAAGGGGTTGGCTAGAGGAACAGATAGCTAAAATACACGGCTATCTGGAGTATCTCGACAACAGCTACTTCATCATCCTTGGCTCTAACTTTGCCAGCGATCCTATCTTTCACTCAGACAACTTCGACACCCTGCCGATTCACTTCATTGAGAAAACGATATCGACCATCATCGATACCCATAAGCGGGATGCCAACGTCAACTCAATAACCACGGCTCAACTTGCAGTAGCAGTTTATGGGTTTATGGGCAGCAAGGATATTACTGCCGACCAATTCCTCCCCTATCCAACCCAAGCCCCAGATCTTTTATCCATTGAAACAGAGAGAATTTTCATTCAGCTAATGGATGAGAAGAGACTCCCTGAGAAGGTAATTATGATGTGCGGCAAATACCAATCACAGTTATTCAAAGAATCATAATATGAGTGAAAATATTGACGCTGGTAGCCTGATTATTCAGGTCGAGGCAGATACCAGCCTGATGCTGGATCAGATTACCCAAGCCGCTAAACAATCAGCCCAGAGCGTTTCTGCTGCCCTACAAGCAGGTAATTCAGCCCAAGCAGCTTCCCTCTCTTCAGCTAAGCAAAAGAATGATCTACTCAAGGAAGAACTATCCCTCAGTCAGAAACTAGGCTCGACCAAACAGACTCAGGCTCAGCAAAACGAAAAAGCTAATAGAGAGGCGCTTGAAACCTATAAGCAAGAAGTTAAAGCTGGACAAGAAATATTAGCAACAAAAGGTAGAGAGAATTTCCTAGAGAAGGAGAATCTACAGCTGAGCATCGCTCAAAAAGAAGCCACAGTAGATAACTTAAACAGCCTGGTTAGATTAAAGAAAGCAAAGCAGGAGACATTAAACACTCAAAGATTAGAGCTTGCCAATGAGAAGAGCAAGCTAGATCTTCTGGAGCGCCAAGTCAGAACGGAGTCTGAATTAAAAAGGTTAGGAGGTAAATCTGGCAATGCTCTAGCAATGAGCGCAACTTTTAAGCCGGACTATGACTCCCTAGCCAAGATTCGTGCAGAAGCCCAGAAGAATAAAATTCTACTGGAAACCCATCTTCTTCCCCCAACAGGTTTGGCTTGGTTTAAGCGAGAAATTGGTGAGGGTATCGCTAACCAATTAGGCTCATCCGTTGTTAATTTTGGTATGTCACTTCTGACCTTACCCTTTAAGCTTGGAGGCGCTTTCTTCTCAGTACTAACGGATGTATTTAGCCGCTCCGTTAGCTTCCTCAAGGATCAAATAAGCTCAGCACTTGACGCGGCGAATGCTAGAGAATCTTCAGTAGCTACCCTTTCTGCTACAGCAGATTCATCCCAAGTAGGGGAACAGGGCATTCAGTTCGCTACGGACGTAGCTCTTAAGTATGGTAATGATATTCAAAAGTCTAGAGATGCGTACATTCAAATGTACGCCAACATCCAGGCTCGTGTACAAGAAGTAGGGGGCAGTGCCGAAGATACTCGTAAACAAGTAGAGTTCCTTTACGAAGGACTCTCTAATATGTTTAGAGCCAGAGGACTAAGCACCGATCAGATTCAAGGCGCTTTCCTCGCATTCAACCAGATTCTTGCAAAAAACCAAGTTCAAGCCGAAGAACTGAAGGGCCAGCTAGCTGAAAGATTACCAGGGGCGATCGCTCTATTTGCCAAAGCTTTAGGGGTAACAACCCAAGAGCTAGGGGAATTAATGAAGAAGGGATTATCCGCTGATACCATCTTTGACTTTGTACGCTCTGGTAGAACAGACTTTGAGAAACTGACGGGAGTTTTAAACACAGCTAATGTAGCTGTCACCAACTTAGGCAACCAAGGTGTCCTCCTACAGGAGAAGTTTGGTAAAGCCATCCAGCCTTTTGAAATCGCCACTCTAAATGCTGCTGCTGATATTCTCAAGCAAATTAGTGGTGATATATTTGGTAGCTTAAATAAACAAGCAGAAGACTTTAAAGCATATCTGGAAGCCAACCCAGAGATTATTACCAACATAGCGGCAGAAATATCTAAACTTCTCAAAGACGGTCTAGATCTTGTGGCTGGTAAAGCTAAGGAAGCTCTGGACTACCTCAAGGAACATCCCAAAGTTATAGAGGACGCGATCTCTAAAGTGGGCCTATGGGTTGAGAGCATGAAGCCTCTTATGGCTCTATTGGAAAGTATGGTAATCGCGTCAGGTAAAGTCCTGGAGAATATGAACGCAGCCTATAGTCAGACTGGTAGCGTCTCCGCTGTACTGGCTCAAACGGGACAGTCAGCAGGATTGTCTTCAGGTACAACGACAGCTATCCGTAATAGAGCAGAAGCACAGGCAACAAAAGAAGGATACACTCCAGGTTCAGATAAGCATCGTGAAAGATCTGATCAATTGAATCAGCAATACACTGAAGATGCAATAGTTAACCAGAGAAATAGACCTGAGACAGATCAGACAGTAGGTTCCATTAACACTGCTCCAAATCAAGGCTATGGGGCTCCTAGAGGTGGACGTAACCACGGAGGTCAGGACTTCGAGCTGAATGGGCCCAATGATGAAATGCGATCCATTACAGGTGGAACTGTAACCCAGATTATTCCTGATTTCTATAATGGAATGCCAGCAGTAGTTATCAAAGACGCTGTTACAGGACTAGAAGAAACGATCGCGGAGTTTAACACTGTATTAGTGAAAGTAGGGGATACAATCGCCCCAAATCAAGCTGTAGGTCGAGGGGAAGGTAGCTCTGGTGCTGGTCACTATGAACTAAGAGACTCAAGCGGTAATACAGTTGACCCTATGCAAACCCTGCAGAGTATGGGTCTTATTAAATTAAGAGGCGATGCAGGTGGCCCTCAAGAAGTAATTGTTGTAGGGAGAAATGGATCAGGCTCCACCCCAGAAAATACAGGCGGAGTTGTTAGAGATGGTAGCGATGGTGGAGTCAACCTTACAAAGTTAAGAGAAGCAATCCTAGGGCAGGAGTCTGGAGGAGATGCTAAAGCTGTCAACCCTGATTCAGGCGCATTAGGTTTATACCAAGTAATGCCAGCCAATTTACCTAGCTGGAGTCAACAAACAGTAGGTAGAGAAGTAGGGGTAGAGGAATTCCTAAATAACCCAGCGTTGCAAACTCAAATTGTTGAGGGCATGATGCTTGGTATGTTAAAAACTGCCCAAGCTGCTTCTGGTGGTGATAATGACCTAGCTGTAAGAAGGGTAGCGTCAGAATGGTACTCAGGCGATCAAAGCCTCTATAACAGCAATGCCTCCGAAGGTAACTACCCTTCTATTGGTAGTTACACCTCTCAGGTACTAGGTAGGTACAATGGAGGGTCTACTACCCCCGAAGACCCTGGTAACTCTGGAAAAGATAAACTTGCAGAAGCCCAAGCAGAAGCTGAAGCTGAAGCGCAACGCAAAAGGGATAAATATGCTGGCGATCTATTGTCAATCGAGCAGAGAGCTAATCTAGATACTCAAAGGCTACAAATAAAAGCTGCGCGTGATGCTGAAGATGCTCAATCAAGAATAGATAGAGGTGCTATTGATGCTAACGATACCAATGCCCTTCAACTATTCGATTACGGCGTTCAGGTTAGAGGAATCACTAGAACGGGCGAGGATAATTCCCTATCTACTCAAGAAGCTATCAGAGTTGTTGACGGCAAGATCTCTGACGTTGAGAACGGCAAAGGGGTTGAGGGTGTAGATAATACTGCCGCTCTCACCGCACTCAGGACTCAGAAAGCTCAGCTTGAGGCCGACTTAAAGGCGGTAAGCGATGACACTGCTAAAGCGATCGAAGGTGCCTCTGCTACCATTTCTCAGTCCTTGAAGAAGATGGCAGACGACGCTAGGGTTGCTCAGGAACAGTGGATGAGGACTGCTGCCACTAACTTAACCGCTCAACAGGGTCAGATAGCCAATGCAAACTTTGGTTTACTCATAGCCCAGTCTGACAATCCAGCAGAGTTGCAATACCAGCAAGCTTCAGCGGCTAATACCTTTGCAACTGATGCTAAAGTAGCCACCTATGGTAACGACTGGACTGATCAGCAAAAGATTGTTGATGACAATTCTAAGTACGCTGACAGCTATTTGAAGGGGCTAGGTAAAACAGCAGAGCAGCTTAAGGAAGATGGCGGAGTTCAATATGAAATCTACCAGGCTTACGAAACGCTCATTAATAATGCCAAAGAGCGCCAAGGTATCATCCACCAGCAAGCCGATAATGAAAGAACATTAGGCGGCATTCAACAGCAAACCCTAGACGCTCAGGAGATCAAGAGAAAGGAGGAACTTCAACGAACGATCGCCTCCAATCAAAATCAATCCAGCGATAAGTTGGGAGATCTTACAGCAGCTAGGCTGGAGCGCACTCAAGGAGTTTTCGCAGCCAATGCTTTACGCCGTCAGCAAGGTGAAGCTCGTATTCGTAGAGAGTTAGAGCTACAGGTTGACGCAGCTAAGAGGGCTGGCACTTACACCCAAGAGTGGGAACAAACGTTAAGAGGTATCGCTGACCTTGATATCTCAAACCTGAGCGATCAGTTCAAGGATGTTGCCACAACTATCAAGGATTCCCTTGAGGGTAGCTTCAAGTCCTTTCTCAGTAATGCTATCACTGGCACTCAGAGCTTACATGAGCATCTCATCTCTTTGTTCCAGGATATTGCTGGCAAGATGGCAGACCTAGCGCTGAATGAACTCTTTGCCCAAGTACTGGGTGGAGTAGGTGGTGCAGTTAAAGGAGGTGGAGACATTAACTACCTTCCTCCTAGCTCTGAATCTCAGGGTGGTGGACTGTCCAGCATATTTGGAGCAGGTCTATCTATCCTAGGATCTTTCCCTAAATTCGCTGATGGTGGATTAGTCAATAAATCTACCTTAGCTATGGTTGGAGAAGGTGCTCACCCAGAAGCCATAATTCCCATGCCCAATGGTAGAAGTGTTGGCGTAGAGCTAAAAGGTAACAAAGGTGGCGGCGGCAACGTCAATACCAATATTACCGTCCACGTCGGCAGCAATGGCGCAGTCAGTTCCAGTGGCTCTAAGGCAGGTCAAATGTCCAGAGAGCTTGAAGCTGCAGTAGTGCAGGTAGTGCAGAAGCATCGTAGACCAGGCGGCGCTCTTGCCAACTAGATAGCACCCATCGCCTCACTTAAGCCTTCCCCTACTTAGTAGACAGCCTCTACCGAGTAGGGGCTTTTTTAATATCAATTTCTATTTAAAAATCTATGCCAGCCTTAGTATTTCCTAGTCAGTTTAAGCCTGTAATTGGCTCTTCTGGGGAAGTCAAGTATCGGATCAATCGCCTTAAGTTTGCTGATGGTTACGAGCACCTCTCTCCTGCAGGTTTGAATACGAAGCAAGAGAAGTTTTCTGTTACCTTTCCAGGTCTCAGCTACGCCTCTAAAACCACCCTGATTGCCTTTCTAGACTCCCTACAAGGCTACAAATCTTTCCAGTTCACGAAGCCAGGTGAGACAACTTCCCAGCTCTACAGATGCCTGGAGGGGTACAGCTACAAGTCCTTGGGTGGGTTCAAGTGGGAAGTTTCAGCGGTGTTCACCCTAACATTTAGCCCCGATTGAAATTATGAGCAGCGCAGACCTGATTGGGTTGTCACATTCAGCCCTCCTACAATTATTTACCGTTGATCTCACTGCTAAAGTTCCTAGCTGTCCCGTATTACGATTCTGCAACTTCAGTGACAGCAATGGAGCTTCGATCGCCTTCCAAGGACTCACCTACGCCGCGTACCCTATTGAAGCCACAGGTTTTGAGAAGAGTATCAACGGCACCTTGCCTACGCCTGAACTTAGCGTTAGCAACATCTTCTCAGATATTAGTTCACTCATCCTGACTTATTCAGGAATGCTGGACGCGAAAGTAACGCGGATCAAAGTACTGGCTAAGAATCTAGATGGTGAACCTGGAGCTAACTCTGCTGAGATTGAAAGTACTGACATTTACTACATTTCCAGATACAGCGAGAACAGTCTCTTCGTGAAATTTACGCTTCGTCATCCATTAGATATGGGCAAGCTTTTTCTTCCAAAGAGAAGACTTGCTTCACTGACTGGAGATTAAGTATGTTATCCCTTAATCTTCAAGAGCAGCTAGCGGCACACTCGCTCCTAAATCCCAATAGGGAAAGCTGCGGCTTCGTCATTAACGATATCTATCACCCCGCTATAAACGTTGCTGATGACCCCAACGATTTTCGACTTGATCCACAGTCTGCTAGAAAAGTAATCAAAGCTAGAGATAGTGGTCAACAGGTTATTGTCTGTCACTCGCACATCAACTCAAACCCTACTTTCAGCCCTGCTGATATAGTCGCTAGCAAGGGCAGGAGGCTCCCCTACGCACTTTATCACCTGTCCACGGCTACACATAGCTACTACGATCCTAACGCCCCTATCGCGCCATACGAGGGCAGAGAATGGCACTGGGTCATAGACAACTGCTATACCCTTTGTCAGGATTACTACCTGCAAGAATTCAACATCAAGTTGGGCGATTTCTATCTCAACACTCCAGACGAGTATAAGCAGCCTGACTTTACAGCGTACCTCGACAATATGGAATCCCAAGGTTTCCTACGTTTACATTCTGATGAACCCTTGAAGGTAGGGGATTTTATTTTAATGAACTATGGCTCAACGTCTCCCAATCACGCCGCAATCATGTTCGACCTAGAAGGTAACTTGATCCTTCACCATATCGTCAACCATTTATCTCACATCGGGATTTATGGAAGCCAGTATAGAAAGATTTCTCATAGCGTTTGGCGGCATCTCAATCTCAAATAAACATAATGTCCAACCTTACAAAAGTCACCCTCACAGGCCAGCTTGCCGAGCTTTACGGCGCTGAACACGAATTCTATATAGACACCCCCAAGGATGCGATCGCCGCTCTAGAATCGAACTTTCCCGGCTTCAAGCAGCATCTACGAGATAGCGATACTTATTATCAACTTCTAAGTGAAAGACACCCAGAAGGTATAGAGGAATTAGACGAGTTCGCAGGAAGGGAACTCGTCTTCGTAGAAATTATTGAGGGATCGGGAGCGGCAGGTAAAGTGTTTCTGGGAGTGGCCCTGGTCGCAGCTGCCATTACCTTACCCTTTGTAGGAACCTCCATAGGACTACTGGGCGGCTCACTAATCCTTAGCGGAGTAGCTGAATGGCTAACCCCTTCCACACCGCTTGCTAAAGCTAAGGAAGAGGAGCAGCAGGGGTCTTCAACGATCGATCTGAATAACCCTACCACTTCTCGCGATACCCCTGTTCCACTTTGCTACGGCAGTATCAGAATCAAGAATCCACCCATACTCAGCGCGGGTAGCACGACCTCAGAGCTGGCGGCTGATTAAAGCGAGTTCGCTAAAAAGGAACCCGCTAGATTGCGACCCTTTCAGCCAAAAGTACTTATTGAGAGGGCAATACAAATTATTCCCAAGCCTCCTAGTTCAGGGGGCTTTCTTATTGGACAAAAACTATTAATGAAGAATATAGATGAGGAGCTAATTATAGGCTCAGGAGGTTTAGGCGGCGGCGGCAAGGGGTCTGGTGGGTCTAGCTCAGTTAGTGATGATCCAGAGAACCTAAAAAGTGTCGTCAAAGCTGAGGTACTGTTTGCGCTGTCCGAGGGAGCCCTTGCAGGTTTTGGATTAGTCGAATCGCGCAACCCTGCCGATGGCTCATTCAGTAGCCCTGCTGAATCTCTCTACCTCAACAACACTCCTGTTCGTTCAGCAGCTGGAACTCTCAACTTTCAGAACATTCCCTTTGACTGGCGCTTAGGCTATCCCGACCAAGATCGTATTGTCGCTTTTAGCAAGCAGAAGCGGGAGTATTCAGTTGGAGTAACGGTGAGGAAAGGCGCACCTGTAACTCGCACCCTGGTTGACGATGATGGGATTTCCTATGTTACTGTTCGCCTGAGATTCCCTAGCCTCGTTGATGGTACAGATTCTAAGGGGCAGCTGAAGCAGACAACTGTTGAAGGCAATATCTACATCAGTTCCAACGGTGGCGCTTTTGTTAAACGCCAAGCCATCAAGGTTACAGGCAGGGCCAGTAATTCCTATGAGAAATCTTACAAAATATCCCTCCCAGCAAACGTCAATAACACTTGGGATATTCGGGTAGAGCGAACGACTAATGATTCAAATTCTTTAAAACTGCAAAACGACTTAGTATTTCAGGCGTTCACGACCACTGAGAGTAAGGGTAACGCCTATCAAAACACCGCCATTCTGGGCATCAGTGTTCCTAGCAGTAACTTCCCTGGCTCTGTTCCAGAGGTCGCTGTAGATCTGCGAGGAATGATACTAAGGATTCCTCATAACTACAGCAGCTACACCAGAGGCTACACAGGCGCTTTCAACGGATCGCTCACATCGGGCTGGACAAACAACCCTGCCTGGGTACTGTGGGATGCTCTAACAGACACTCGCTATGGGATTGGACTTCCAGAATCCATCCTTGACGTATACAGTTTCTATGACGCTGGCAAGTACTGTGACCAATTAATTCCTACAGGCATCAACAGTAAAACAGAGCCGCGCTATACCTTCAACGCATACATCACCCAGCGATCGAGTGCCTATGACCTGGCCAGTAAAATTGCCAGCTCATTCAGGGCAAACATTTACTACAGCAACGGCAAGATTAGACTTGTACTCGATCGCCCTAAGACTGCCACTCGTCTTTTCTCTCCAGCCAACGTTGTTATAGAGGTAGGTGAGGATGGAACAGAGGGCGCACCTTTTGAATATAGCTGCACAGATACAACAACTCGCACAACGGCAGCGATCGTTCGCTATATCAATCCTCAGACTTGGGAAACAGATGAGGAATATTACGAAGACGCTGCAGGGATAGCGCGTTGGGGATACAGGGTAGAAGAAATAGATGCTTTCGGATGCACAAGCCAAGGTCAGGCTCACAGACTAGCGGAATGGGCGGTCTACACAGCGCTGCACCAAACGGAACTGCTGACGTTCAAGATTGCCACTGAGGGTCTATTAGTCGAACCTGGGGATGTGATTAAGATTGCTGATCCTAACAGAGCTGGCAAACGTCTAGGAGGCCGCATCACAGAAGCCACTACGACCAGCATTAAAATGGATGCCCCTTTGAATATCGAAGGTGGAGCGGGTTACGTGTTGTCTATCCTAGACCCAGTAAACAGAGGTGGTGCTCAGACAGAAGTAGCGATCACGGACGCTCCTGGTGCAGCTGATTACTTAACCTTTGCTGCTTTACCCTTCACTCCCTCTGTCAACTCTCTGTGGATGCTGACCACTTCCACGCTTCAGCCTCAGCTATTCCAGGTGCTGAAAGTCTCTGACCTGGATGATGACCAGTTTCAAATTGAAGCGGTGTCCTATGATCCTTCTAAGTTTGACTACATTGAACGGGGTGCCGCTCTTGCTGTCAGAGACATCACGGACTTACCCTCTGTTAGTGCTCCTGCTGCTCCGAATTCTGTACAGATATTTGAGACCTTGTATGAGACTACAGGAAGTGCCGGGGTAAGAAGCAGGGCGCAAGTCTTTTGGGCTCACCCATCTCCTGAGCGAGTAGCTAGGTATCAGATTGAGTATCAGAGATCTCCTTACTTGGGTGCCCCTGCTGGAACTCAATGGACAATAGGGGGAGTTAGCGAGACCACTAGTTATGACCTGGATGATTTTGCTCCTGGTATTTATAACTTCAGGGTCAAAGCGATTAACACTCTGGGCTTAGAGAGCCTCTATGCTCCCTTGAACAATAAGGAAATGCTGGGGTTAACTGCGCCTCCTGCTGATGTAGTAATCACAGGTTTTGATCCAGTATCCAACAATAGGGTTCGTCTATCCTGGGGGCGCTCTCCTGACCTAGACGTGCGTATTGGTGGCTATCTCGAAGTCCGTCAAACTCCTAAACTGAGCGGCGTTACTCAGGCAGACGGCTTCATTATCGCCAAGTTTGATGGTAGCGGTACCAGTGGTGAACTGCCTTTGATTAACGGTACTTACATATGTCGATGGGTAGACAGCTCTGGTAACTTCAGTGTTACCCCTGCCTTAGTGGAAACTTCTATAGCTGATACGCTTGCAATCAATGTAATCCGAACTATAGATGAAGCCTCTCCTGTATTCGCAGGAAAGGGTTACAACGCCACCATTGATCCCACGCTGAACATAGTCAAATTAGGTCTTAGGTCTTCAATAGACAACTGGCCCGATATCGACTCGATTCCAGACTGGGATACTTACATGAGCGACCAGTCTGGAAGCGTAGCTTATGGTGAGTACTATCTCAAAAAGCAAATAGATCTGGGTGCTACCTACACCTCGCTGATTCGAGCCAGTTTTAATGTCAGCGTGTTTAACGAGAGTATCTTGATTGATAGCGTATCAGGATTGATGGATGACCTGGGGTTATTCGATGGTGTTGCTTCTCCAAATAATGCAGATGCAACCCTTCAGATCTCTATCTCCAATGATCTCGTGAACTGGACTCCCTACAAAGACTTCACTATTGGGAACTATTCTGGCAGAGCCTTTAGATTCAGAATCATTTTAGAATCATTCGATGATGGATTTACCTCTGTCTTCGTAAGGGCTTTGTCTATCACTTGCGACATGCCTGATGTAACCCAGCATGGTAGCACCACTAGTGGAACAGGGGCAGCGACTGTAGTTACTTTCCCATCTGCCTTTCATCAAGATTGCCTTCCTAACGTTAGCCCTACTCTGATTACGAACGCATCGGGTGATTGGTACACGATGAGTCAAATAAGTAACACTCAGTTCTCAATCGATGTCTACAATTCATCGAATGCTAGAGTTGTTCGCTCTATGAGCTGGATTGCTAAGGGATTCGGCAAGCTATCTGTTCCTTCTACAGTTACCCCTTCAGGTAATGGTTATATCTCATCTGAGAATGGACTCCGCTACTTCGTGACTGAAACAGGCGAACTTATCGTACCTGAGTCAAATACATAAAACTCTTATTTAAATAAAATAACAATGGCCGACTTACCTTTGATCCCTGTCAAGTTGAGTAGCTTTGCGCTGCTTACAAGTGCTCAACTTGACCCTTTAGATTCTTTATCCTTGTTAGATGCCAGTGAAGGCAACAGCAACAAGCGAGTTACCTTAGGCGAACTGAGACTTAATCTAGCTACATTCGCTGGTTCCGCAGCAGCATTTACAAGTGGCACTATTTCGGGGATTACCTCGTTTGGAGTTACAGGCCCCGCTACATTCTCAGACGCTGTGACTGCTCCTGGATTCTCCCTCACCTCTGGGGGAGCCGCTGCCTTCTCTGGTACTCTAGGGGTCACAGGCAACTCAACATTTAATGGAAGTATCGCTGGATCAGCCCTGAGTTTATCCAGTACTCTCTCTGTTACAGGAGCTGTCGTCTTTTCCAATAATTTATCTGTGGCAGGGGCGGCAACCTTCAACGGCGCGACCACCTTAACGGCAGCTTCAATTACAGGCGGCACTATCTCAGGTCTGACTTCCTTTGCGACCACTGGAATGGCGATAGGCAGTACAGGTGCTCTACAAACTACAGGGGTAGGCAGCGGCTCTGTAGCGGGCAATGCTAGGGGTACAGGTGCTGTGGATCTACAGACTATCCGAACGGCTGCTACTCAAGTTGCAAGCGGTAACTACTCGTTTGTGGCAGGGTCTAACTGTACTGCCAGCAGCACGAGTGCAATTGCAATAGGTAACTCAGCTAGTGCCAGTGGCACGAGTGCAATTGCAATAGGTACTTTAGCTGCTGCCAGCAGTCTTAATGCAGTTGCAATAGGTAACGGATCAACGGCTAATAGCACTAATGCAATTGCCCTAGGTAGCTCTACTGCTTCCGCCTTCAACTCTATAGCTACGGGTAGTGATGCTGTCTCACGAAGGAATGGAGAGCACACTCATTCTTCAGGGCAAGCCTCCGCTGCTGGTGATTCCCAAGTATCGACGATTCTCCTCAATGGGATTACGGCCACCGCTACAGTAACAGAGTTGACGAATCCTGCTCGTATAGCCTTAGTGAACGACAGCACTATTCAGTTTGAGATTAACGTTGTAGCTCGACGCACAGATGCAGACAACGAGAGCGCAGCCTATGAACTGAAAGGTTGTATCGATCGCAATACCACTGCTGCCAGCACTGCACTTGTAGGGACTGTGACTAAGACAGTCGTAGCTGAAGACACTGCCGCTTGGGATGTAGCGGTGACTGCTGATACGACCAACGGTTCACTAAAGATCAGCGTGACAGGTGAAGCTTCCAAAACTATCAAATGGGTAGCTTTCTGCCGCCTGGTTGAAGTTCAAGGTTAAGCCTAGTTCCTTCTAATAGAAGCCAGCGGATAGTTGGCTTCTATTTTTTTACAAATAATTATCAAAAAACTGATATGCAGCATGATTACTCCCTGGAAAATGGGCCTGGTCTAACGCTTCGAGCAGACCTTAATAACGCCTTGCAAGCGATCGCCACTCAAAACTCAGACACATCTTTCCCAGCCGTTACCTACCCGTACATGACGTTTATTGACTCTGGTACGAACATCAGATATCAGCGAAATGCTACAGATACGGCTTGGATCTCTCAGGGTAGAGCCAATCTAGATTTCTTTGGACTAGTACCAGCAGGGGCAATCTTTATGTGGCCTGTCGCAGTGATGCCAACAGAGTTTTTACGATGCGATGGTTCAGAAATAAGTCGCACAACTTATTCACGGCTCTTCTCAGCAATTGGAACAGCTTTTGGAGCTGGCAATGGTAGCACTACTTTTAGGATTCCTAATCTATCAGGCAGAGTTCCTTTAGGTGTAGGAACTGCTACTGGTGCAACTGGGGCTACGGCACACACTTTGGGACAAGTTGGTGGAGAAGAAACTCACGCTTTAACTACAGCAGAAATGCCCTCTCACTCCCACGTAATGAATCCCTCTACGGTGCTTTACGAAGGCAATCCACCTCTCAGTTGTAACGTGAATTTTGGTGGCGCTAACAGTCTGAAAACAGCGGCAACAGCAAACGCTCCCACTTTTCCAGAAGGCGGCAACGCAGGTCACAACAATTTGCCTCCTTACCTTGGCCTGTACTACATCATTAAGCACTAAAACAGAATATGCCACAGCATGATTTTTTTCTGGCCAACCAAAGCATGGCCCCCTTCCGTCAAGATCTCAACAACGCCCTCTTAGCAATTCAAACCCTGAGTGCTGGCGCTATTGAGCCAAACCCAACGCAACCCTTTATGTTTTGGGTTAACAGCTCAACAAATATTCTCTATCAACGCAGTTCAGATAACCTCTCCTGGATGCCCAGAGGCCCAGTTGATCTACCCTACTTTGGCTTGGTGCCTACAGGGGAAGTAAAGATGTTTGCTGGCCCAACAGCTCCCCCAGGATTCTTGGTATGTGATGGTACACCCATCAGTCGAACAACCTACAGCACTCTGTTTTCAGTCATTGGTACAACCTATGGTGTTGGGAATGGTGGCACCACTTTTAACCTTCCCGATATGCGCGGTCGTGTTCCAGTGGGAGTAGGTCAAGCAAGTTCAGGCGGCAGTACTAACAGACTCCTTGGAGCGCAGGGTGGTGCTGATACCGTTTCTTTAGACGCTTCAACTTTGCCAACTCACAGCCACACAGCAACGAGTGATGGTCAAGGAACCCACGGTCACGCTGGTAGTTACACCTCCAGCGTGGGAGACCATATCCATGCAATCAGTACTCCGATCGCTATTCCAAGTACAGGGCCAGGGTCTCAGCAAATTGCTGCTACTAACAACCCTAATGCTGGAGCAATTGCTAACAGTACGGGCGGGGCTGGATCTCACAATCACACTGTAGTCATCCCTGCCGATGGTTATCACGCGCATAACATTGCAGTTGGTAACGCAGGTAGCGGTGCTGCACATAACAACCTTCAGCCATATTTGAGCCTCAATTTCATTATCAAGACTTGACGCTTCTTTTATCAATTTATTTACTTTCGACGGGTTTCTTTTTAGCGAACCCGCCTCTTTTATTTATGAAATCCCAATACCCCGCTTATTTTCTAACTTCAGCTGCGGCTCCCAGTGCCAGCACTAGTATCCCAGAAGATGTAAAGGCTGTAATCGCGGATCAAGCGAAAGATGCCCTTCAATCTAACTCGATTACTATCCTACTGACACTTGGCGTTACAGTCACCGTAATTTATTTCATCTATGGTAAACACATTGCCCCAAGGCTCGATAAAGCATGGGATAAATTTGCCGCCTATTTAGATTCAAACACTAACACCGCTTCTATCATTTCTTCTACAACTGTAAAGATTGATGGCAGCTTGGCAGATCATCGCGCTCAGACAAAAGAAAACCTTGGAATTCTTACTGGGAAGCTAGATGCCTTGGAAAGAAAAATTGACCAAGTTCGAGATGAAATTACGTCTATCAAAATCTCACTCGCCAAGGGTAGCTAACTAGCCGCCCGATTATTTATACACCCTTCCCTTAGAGCGATCTACAGGGGATATTCTTATGGCAATTTTACTATGGTTAACCTCAAAGTTCCTTACTTCTCTCAATTAGATAATTCAAATAACCCTTACGGTTCCTGTAATGTTA
The DNA here is from genome assembly GCA_016208305.1 of Oscillatoriophycideae cyanobacterium NC_groundwater_1537_Pr4_S-0.65um_50_18. GTDB lineage: Bacteria > Cyanobacteriota > Cyanobacteriia > Elainellales > Elainellaceae > Drouetiella. The sequence goes on from JACQYI010000060.1 coordinate 16,980, forward strand.
CCTCGATAGCAATGTGTCTCCACTACCTGGGTATCAGAGGTAATGGGCAAGGTCAATTAGAGGATCAACTTTATCGAAAGTGTGAAGCTAATGGTTGGGACAGACATTCCCCTACTGATCTGAAGAAGTTAGCTGAATCCTATGGGGTCAAGGACGACTTCAGCGCTAAAGCTTACTTGAAGGATATTAAAGAAGCTCTGGATAAAGGTCGCCCTTGTATAGTTCACGGCTACTTTACTGAAAGTGGTCACATTATTGTTATCAGAGGATATGATGTCACTGGCTTCTGGGTGAATGACCCCTACGGTGAGTATTTCTCTAGCGGCTACAGGACTGATTTAAGCGGTGGAAATCTGCGTTACAGCTATAAGCTGATTCAAGAAACCTGTGCCGTTGATGGGTACATCTGGCTACACCGTTTGTACAAATAAAATGCTGCAACATCTGTAGATCTGCAGGTCATTCTGTACCTAAAAGTTATTAGCAGCCCGTCTACGGTGATCCTGAGAGGGGCATAAACTGGGCATTGGGTTATTGAAAGCAACTGTGGGTGTTTTGCCGACAGTTCGGGGCTCAAAAACGGGTGTGTCAAAAACATCCGTTAAATCATAGAGACACTAAAAAGCCCGTTAGCTATTAAAACTAACGGGCTTTTGAGGATTTCATTATTTAGTATTTTATATTGGATTAAAATGGGCTGTCTTCTGGATCAGAGTCCGAAGCAGTGACTGCTGCTGCTGAGGATTTTTTCGTTCTGGATAGTAATTCCCTATAAGGATCTAAGGAAAAAGATACTCTGGAGATTCCAGCAGACGCAGCTACCTCACAAATAACTTCTTCTCTATTTTCCCATTCATCAAAAGTACCAAACACTACTAATACTTTCTTATGATTTGGGTAGTAGGTTCCATACGCTACCAATTGACCTATTGCCTCTTTCCATTTCTCTACTTGCTTCATCTCATATAGGAAGTGATCTGTTAGAAGATCTATATTTCCTGCCGGAGTCCTTACTTCTTTTTTAGCGCCACAGTAAAGCTCTGCTTCAAAGTAATGAGCCACCACGTCAGCTTCATTTATTTGAGCCACAGGAACGTAGCAATCTGGCAGCGATATTTCTCCACCTGGGGAAGCCAATAAAGGGCCAAATACTGCTGAAATATTTGATTGAATGATTCTTGGATTTTTCATTTTACTTAAGAATAATTGCATTAGATTATAAGAGTACAGGGGAGACCCAGCGAGTCTAAGTCTCCCTTTATTTTAAACTAGAAATGTTGTAAATTAAGCTACTTGATCAATCTTTCTAATAGGGAAAGGAATAACTTTAAGCTTGGGCTGCATATTTGGATAGTTCAAGATATCAGCAAAATCAGGAGCGATATATTTTTCCACATACCACGCATGGTTTGACGGAGTATGTTTGATAATGTTGGCTTTAATATCAGATGAAAGGCTTTGTACAGGTTCATAGGAAACCTTAGCTCTGAAGCTAACACCATCCAGATTAAAGTCTCTGTACTTGTCCTGTGCCGCCATAAGCTCTAAGTGGCGAACGCCATTGTTAGAAATCCCAAAGGGACTGAGGAACTTGAAGTTGATGGGCTTGTTAGGAAACTGCTTAGCGATTAGAGTAAGATACCCTTTAGTCGCCAGTGTTTTGCTGATATCTTCCTCTGTGATTTGATGAGCTTTCAATTCATAAACGATGATTGAACGGGTGGTGACGCGAATCAGGTCTGTACGGCGATGTCTAACATTATCGTCTGTAACAATCGTGTTATCGAAAATTGCCTCACTGCGGAACTTCAGACTAGAGAAGTTAGCCAGGTCTAAAATCTTCTGGTGATAGTAAGCTTCGTTTTTAACAGGGGCGATCGCTTTCTCTACAGCAGCATCTATTTCAGCTTGTTGAGCTTGTTGAGCCATTTCGTTCAATTTATCTTTGAGGGTTGATACTGCCCATTTGAAGAAAGGAACGGCGGCTTCTTTGTTAGATTTAAGGAATACTGCTATCAATTGTTCTTGGTTAAGGTATGCCATTTGATAAGTTTTACCGTTAGAAGCAACTATCGCCAAAACAGCGATAGTTCCGAAAAGGGCTTCCACCTTGGGTTTCATTTTACTCCAGGTATCAGTTGGGTCAGCATAACCTAACTGGGTCATTACATCAAAGGCGCTAACCAGCACTTCGCTATTTACTTCAGCGAAGCGAACTGTGGAGTCATTAAAGATAGCTCGAATAGGATGGACAGCAATCGGGGTAATAGAATTCATTATATTTCTTGTTTGATTTAATAGTTTGAATAAGATTTTGTTTAAGATTGACAGTTGCCAATTAATTGATATCGTTATCTAGGAAGTATTGAATTAAAGCAGCTCTGATGATGTCTGACTGCGATAAGTACTTTTGAGCGGCGGCTTTCTCTAGCTTGATCTGTAACTCTGGTTGAATGATGAATATTTGGCGTTTCATATGCGCTTTTTAATAAATTTGTATGTCTTTCTACTAAAGAGAAGTTGGCTGAATTAACTTTCACTTCCCCTATGATTCAGTTATCTCACAAAGGGTATTACATGATGTAGGCATCTCTTTAGCAGCCAATAAAAAAGAGCCAGCTGATAGCCTGACTCCTCACCTTTTGAAAACACTGATGGATGTTATAGTTCGGGTAGCTTGGGTCTACGGACTACACTGCCAAGGTAATGCTCATACAGAATCCTGACATCATGACCAGTAATTCTTGCTACGTCTACGGGGTCAATTCCGCTAGAGACACAGTGAGAAGCAAAGGTAGTCCTGGTGATCCTGAGAGGTCTGTGAGGAATTCCTAACTGCTCCAGAGTCTTACTCCAACAACGTTGATTTATCATGTGGTCATTGAGCGTCAAGCCTTTGGGACTGTAAAAAATTAGCTCCCCTTGCTTAGACTGCGATCGCTTCAAAAGCATAGAGTGAACCTTGTTGTTCATAGGCACAATGCGATACTTCCCTGTCTTAGTTGTTTTACGCTGCCTCTTGGCTGGATTTCCTTTAGTGCGGCTCAAGGTTTCATAAACTTGAATTTCTTTAGCTTTGAGATCGCAGTCTTGCCAGCGCAAACCTATCGCTTCCGAAAGCCTCATCCCTGTATTGAAGAGGAGGATAAAGAAATCGAGGTAATGTCTGTAGTATTGGTTTTCCTCTAACTCAAGTAGAAATTGCTGGACTTCTACTTGAGTTAGAGGCTTGGGGCTAGGGCGCTCCTCCCTTCTGACTTTGATTTCTCCAAACAGATCGCGCCTAAGAATCTGCATGATAGCCAGATAGCGCTTCAAAGTCGTAGCCTTGTTCCCCCTAGTCTTCATCCAAGTCATCAGCCTTTGAGCTTCTTCCTTTGAATCAATAGGGATCTCGTATCGCTTGAGCAAATACAGCAAGGATTGGTCAGCAGAGTTGTAGTTATCTTCTAGCCGTTGCTCCAATAAGAAAACTAAAGAAGGCTTGACAGGTTCAGACTCTTTGTGAGTTTTTCCATTACCGTTTCCATTGCCGTTTCCATTGCCTGAGCTAGAAGGAGCGATAGCCCCAATCAGCCAATATCGATATCTCTGAAGAGTGGAATCAAACTCTCCAGCTAGGCAGTCCACGTAGATCTGTCGGGCACAGATTTCTAACCTTGCTCTGTCTTCAGCATTCGAGTAATTGCCCCAGGTTAGGGAGTAGCGCTCGTCCTTGTACGTCCAGCGAATAGAGCAAGAGGTTTTATTCTGGTGAACTCTAATGGGCTTCATGGTTATGTCACTGTATGTCAGAGTGAATAACCAATCAGGAAAAACTCGCCTCCCGCTGCAGATTTCCAGCCTTTTCAGTCAGTAGATCTACTCACTGATTTGAGCTGAAATTTAGAGTGAGGTAACGTTAGAACGTAGCAATATCAATGCTTTTGTTGAATTGGGTTGACTAATACCTCAATTCAGGGCATTATGGTAGACGGATAAACGGGGGGCTATAGCACAGTTGGTAGCGCGTCTCAATGGCATTGAGAAGGTCAGCGGTTCGAATCCGCTTAGCTCCATTCAAGTTCAGGTTACGTTTGCACATTTTTGTGTGAGAGAATAAATATTAATTGTCTGCAAATGACACTTAATGCTTGCAATCGTCTGTGGTCACTTAATCCTTGTGGCAACTGACTCTTGTACTAGCGAGTGAGCTGACCTGTACTATAAGTTTGCCTTATTGTTTCTTTCCGGATGCCAATTAGCGAATTAGGGAATTGTACATACGACTCCCTAATTCGCCAATCGGCAAAAAATTGTCATAATTACAAGCCGTTTTGCTCATGTAATATCGAGCAATTCTATGAAATTATGTACTTTACATAACTTTGGGAACACTCGCTCCATTCTGATGAAATTTGGGCGAAATTTCGACTCAGAAAACAGTTTGTTAGAACTTATATTTAACGCTAAGAACTTTATGAAAACTTCTCATAAAAGAGTCAAAAACTTTATTCGCATTGCTTTGTCAACCAGCATGATTGGAGCCATGATTGCTCTCACAAGCCTTTCCAGTTGCTCTTCTAGTTCTAGTACATCCACTGCATCTGTTGAGACAGAAACAACGGTGCAGGGCAATGCTCAAGACTCGATTAAAACTGGAGGATCTAGCAGTACAGTAGATTTTCTGAACACCCTAGAAACTGCCTACGCCGCGACCGCTAATAGCACTCCCACTACCTTGCTAGAACCGAGTCAATCCGAAAATATAATTGCGGGAATTAAACAAAAACTAGTTGATGTAGGAGCCATTTCTAAAACCCTAAACCCTAAAGATAATGATGGCACTTTAGAGTTTCGAGTTGTTGCAAAAGATGCGCTTTTAGTGGCCACTCATCACAGCGTCAGTGGCGTGACCAACCTCACAACAACAGATCTCCAAGCCATTTACAGCGGTACCCTCTCCAACTGGCAGCAATTAGGCGGCCCAGATGCTGAGATTGTGGTACTGGATCGCCCAGAGGATGAATCTGCAAAACGCCTCTTACGTCAATACTATTTAGGAGCTGATTTACCGAATGCCGCTAATGCCGTTGTGTTACGCAAAGAGGGAGAATTAATCGAGACCCTTCAAAGCACCCCCTACAGTATCGGCGCTTTTTCTCTGGCTTATGCTTTTTCTCATCGCTTGCCAGTCAATCATCTCAAGCTTAATGGTGTTGCGCCCACCTCTGCTACGTTGACAACTGGCCAATACCCCATGAAACGTACAATTGGCGTTGTGTGGCATAAAGATGCGACTGAGGCAACACAAGCATTTATCAGCTATATCTTTAGCCCAGCGGGAACTGATGCTTTAGAACGAGCTGGGTTTGCTCCGATATCCCCGTCCGCGCAGGGAGAGTAGGCATGCGTGCCAAATTTACTAGACTGCCGGTTGCTATCAAGCTAATGGCTCCGCCCTTGGTTATTTTCCTCAGTTTATGGACTGTTGGAACCTTGGGGTTTGGCTATTTTGCCAGAAATAGCTTAGAGCAGTCGGCACGCCAAAAGACAACCGATCTGGCTGTTCTGCTCCAACAAGATTTGCAGCAAAAGCAAACATTACTTCGTCTTAAGGCACGTTGGATTAGTGAAGAGCAGCGTGTTGTGGAGGTAACTCAGACGGGTGAGTATGCTCAATTACTTCGTACTCTATTACCCACTCAAGCCGCTTTAGAAATTAATTTGCTCAGATTGGTTGATCCGCAGGGTCAGATCCTATTGTCTTCGCAACAAAGCAAATTAGAAGGCGTGACGTTGCAAGATGACAGCATCAACGCTGCTGCCAAAACAGGGTTGGAACTATCGGGTATTTTGTCAGCAGAAAATGCTGCCCCATCCTCTCTGGTAAGTTTGGTTTCGATCAAATCCTCGGAGCAGGTTTTAGCAACCTTAATTCTAGGTGTTGCCGTTGATGATGCCTTACTCCAGCAGATTCGGGGTAAGACATCTATGCATCTAATCGCTTTTCAGGGCGATCGCGTAACGGCATCTACGTTGTTGGTTGACCGTACCCAGATCGGTCAAATGCCGTCGCCCGACACATTACCGACCCGCCTTATGATCGCGGATGAGCCTTATTGGGTCAAAATCGTTGAGCTGAAAAGCTTTGATCAATCAACGCTCAAAATTGCTGTCCTCCAATCGGCCAAAGATACAGAGCAGGCTGAGCAGCAACTCTGGTTGGTTATAGGTGGTTTTGGAGTTTTAGGTGGGGCTGTTGTGATTGGGGTAACGATGCTGGGGTTCCGAGTAACGCAAGCGCTAAGCTATCGGATTCAACGGCTCACGCAAGCTACCCAACAATTGGCTCAAGGTGACTTAACTGTTTGTCTTCCAGTCAACACCCAGGATGAAGTGGGGCTGTTGGCGCAGGGATTTAATACAATGGCTGAGGAACTGATAGCCCGTGATCAGCAACTCCAACAACAAATGCAGCAATTGAAAACGACGTTAGCAGAGCTACACCAAACTCAAAACCACATGGTGCAAAGCGAAAAAATGTCGGCGTTGGGGCAATTAGTTGCTGGAGTTGCCCATGAAATCAATAATCCGGTTAACTTTATTCATGGCAACATTACTCACATTAATCGGTATACCCAAGACTTGCTGCGAGTCGTAGAAGCCTATGAAACCCACTATCCCAATCCGCCCCAGGCTATTCAAGACGTTTTAGATGACGTAGAACTCGACTTTTTGACGAAAGATTTAATCAAACTACTTTGTTCCATGCGGATGGGAACCGACCGGATTCGGCAAATTGTCTTGTCACTTCGCAACTTTTCTCGGCTGGATGAAGCTGAGTTTAAAGCAGTTGATTTACATGAAGGTATCGACAGCACGCTGCTAATTTTGCAGCATCGGTTGAAGGCAAAACCAGCGTCTTCAGCCATTGAGGTGATAAAAAATTACGGTCAGTTACCCCTAGTAGAGTGCTATGCAGGGCAACTCAACCAAGTCTTTATGAACTTACTGGCCAATGCTATCTATGTGCTGGAAGATGGTGTAAAACACCGTGAGACAGACAGACAGTCTACCCAGCCCGGTGTAATTTTGATCTCAACCCAAGTGATAGAAACGGGATGGGTGCAAATCACGATAGCCGATAACGGTAGTGGGATAACGGAAGAAGTGCGATCGCGCATTTTTGATCCCTTCTTTACCACTAAACCCGTTGGTAAAGGTACAGGGTTAGGGTTATCAATTAGTTATCAAATTGTGACTGAAAAACACAAGGGTAGAATGTGGTGTGATTCCACCCCAGGAGAAGGCACACAGCTTGTGATTCAAATTCCAATGCGCCAACCTAAGCCAATTTCCACTTGAGTTATCCACTTGATTTATCGGGTGCTCTAGCTCTGTGATTATTGATTTACAGGGTTTTCAGCTTACTTGAATTTGGACTAACTGGCTTCCAGCATCGTTCAACAGGATGACATCACAAATTTGCTCAACCTCTACCAGTGGTTGAACCCAATCCGTTGACTGCAAACATCCGCAAATCTAAGCTACTGTTTGATCAGAACCTTAAGTGATCGCTCGGATTTTTTGCGTTTAGAGGCTCGTTTCTTGACCGTAGGATAGCGAAGACGCGGAGAGGGTCGTTCTCCCTGTGCTCGTCCCGGGGATTTACCTCGTAGTTTGGGTGCAGAGGCTGGGGTGCCAATGGCTGCAAGAATACTTGCAAAAGCTTGTGCGACGCGACCTGGGGAGAGCGAATCTTGAAGAGACTGCCAGGGCAAAGGCTGGTCAATACAGTCTGCTCGAGCCAACCACAACTGCCAAGTGAGCAATGGCATCAGCTCACTCCAGCGTTCGGTTGCCCGCACAGAACTCAACTGAGGATGTGTCCAATATAACCGTTGCTTAGCAAAGCGATACCAATGTTCAATCGCAAAGCGACGTAAGTAGCTGAGCCACAGGGTCTCTAACGGTGGCATCGTCTGCCCTAACCATGCCAACCACAATGGCTTGAAACGTTGCTTTCCTTCGGTTGACTTCAGCACCTCCACTCGGATGATCTCCATCGGGCGCTGGGCAGACTTGCGGAAATGGTACTGGCTCCAGCGTGTCACTCGCACCGTCCCTAGTTTGGCATCTTCGACCTCAACAGTCTGAGTGGGAACACGCCAAGTTTGCAGGTCATTCAGCTTCATCTTGTGCCCATGCTTGGTCGGTGCTCCTCGTCCCCCATAAGGTGGAGGCGCACCATACACACAGCGATTCGATGCTAATCGCAGCAGCAGATCCGCCTCAATGTCTGCGGTCTGGTTGACATAACTGGCATTGCCATAGCCCCGGTCATACACCCCCAAGGGGCGCACACTCAGTTGACGGGTCACTTGTTTGAGTTGGAATGCTGCTCGGCTGGCAGGGGTCTCAAAGCTGGTCAGCCGCTCATGCCGCAACGGCAATGCCCAACTCCCACTCGCTTCCGGTATCCAAGCTAAGGTGCTGTAGCTGTGGCCGACCGTGATGCCACTGCCCCCTCCCCCCGTCAAGGTTCGATCCTTCAAGGTCTTGGCAGCAGGGCGATGCCACCGACTCAGATCCCCGGCCAGCACAGGTTGCTTGGGGGTGGGAATTTCCTTCACCAACAGCTTCAGTACCTTGGTGCGGGGTATTTGACTCTCTTGGAGAACCCGGTAGGTGCTCGACCACCCACGACGAAACACCGGACTTTGTGACAGACTCACAAACGACACGATGCACGCACTCACCAGCACTGCATCCATCAAATCAAACAGGGCATCTCTGGCGTTTCCTAGACTGTCATACAGCGTTTGGCGAAATTCTTGAAGTTGCTGGAAAATCATAAGGTCAATAGATTTTGTACTTTATTGACCTTACGGCAGCCAGTGCCTCGCATTGACTGCCTTTCTCCTCAGATTTAGTCCAAACTCAAGAGCTTAGGAACACAGACTCAGTAGATCGCAAATTAGGGTTTTGCGGTGCGCGGAGCGCTGCAAAACCCTAAAATCCAGCTTTTAGAAAAATTAGGAGGGCTTTGCGATCTACTGAGACTAAATAAGATCTGGGAATTAGGCAAGGATGATAGGCTGAAATAACGTGAACTTTCCCTGCAATTTAGGGAACCGTACTCACCTGAAATTGAGCAACCCATGCGCCGACTTTTTTAGACCTAAAACCGAATAGGGGTGAATCATGATACCAACGTTGAGCGAGGCAACTATTCGTCATCATACGATCGCCCAATCCTTTGAACGGGGGCAATCGTATTATCGCAGTGGCTCCGTCTATTCACTGGTGCAGCGCGGCAATACCTTGTCTGCCCAGGTTGAAGGAAGCGAGGCAGAGGCTTACCGCATCAATATTCAGTTTGACAAAAGTGGAATTACCCGTGCGACCTGTACCTGTCCCTATGATTACGAAGGGTGGTGCAAACACATCGTTGCGACGCTCCTGACCTGCCTGCATCAGCCGGAGCAAATTGAGCAACGTCCTGATTTTGCTGAGATTCTGGCTCCTCTCAGCCACGAACAGCTTCGAGCGATCGTGCAAAATCTTGCCAATGAGCAGCCCGAATGGATGGATGCCGTTGAGATTCAGATTGCCTTGCTGACCCCATCCAAAACCCAAAAATCGCAAAAGGCTCCTCGTCGTACCACCGTCGATCCAAAACCGATTGAGCGGCAAGTTGAGCGAATTATCGATCGGTATGTAGAGCAGTGGAATGATGAACCTGCTCTGGATGAAATTCGCGAGATTATTCAAAAAGCAGACAAGTTTCTTGAGCAGGGTGACGGCAATAATGCGCTGATCATTTTGGGTGCGATCGTTCAGGCTTATGTGCAGGACTGGATGAACCTGGACGGCTCCAGCGGCGAAAGTGGAGTGTTTTTTGAAGAGTTAGATGATGCCCTAACTGAAGCAATTTTGAGTGCTGAATTGACAGCTAGCGAATCTCAGCAATGGCAGAAAGAGCTAAAGAACTGGCAAAAAGAAGTTGACGATTATGGCGTTGATAGCTTTGAAATGAGCCTTACTGCTTTAGCGCAGGGATGGGACTATCCGCCCCTGCGGGAAGTTTTAGAGGGAAATATTACTGAATGGGGTGTCTGGGAAGACGAAGCCCCTGATTTTGCTGATGATCTTGCCCAAATTCGGCTCACGATTCTGGAGCGGCAGGGCAGACATCAAGAGTATCTATATCTTGCAGAAGCAGAAGGGCAGACCGATCGCTACTTGCAAATGCTGGCTAAGCTGGGACGAACGGAGGAGGCGATCGCCCAGGCACAGCAGCAGATGAGTTCAGCAGAAGAGGCTTTGGCCTTAGCGCAAACTCTGCGCGAGCAGGGAGAACTAGAACAGGCACTCAACATTGCCATGAAAGGGCTATCGTTGGGCGGTAGTCATCTTTATCAATTGGCGGTTTGGGCTAGTGAATTGGCAGAAGGCATCAATCCAGAGATTGCTCTAGAGACGAAATTAACAGCCTTTCAACTTTATCCTTCGTTGTCAGATTACCTGAAACTGAAAGAGTTGGCAGGTGACCAGTGGCAATCATTGCAGCAAGAATTATTGGCGACTGTGCGAGGACTCCCCGATCACTTACATACTGAAGCAAAGGTGATGATTTTTCTGCAAGAAGGGTTGATTGACGCAGCAATTTCCACCGTGGATCAACTCAGTTCTTATCAGTCAGCTATCATTCATCCAGTTATGGATGCGGCTGTTGCTCATTGTCCTGAATGGGTAATCGAGAATGCCCGTCGCCGTGCGGAATCCATTATGAATGAGGGTAAAGCGCAATATTACTATCACGCGATTAACTGGCTGCGTCGCGTTCGGGCTGCCTATCATCAGTTAGGGCAGCAGGAGGAATGGAAACAATATCGCACCGCACTGCTGCAAACCCATACCCGTAAACGCAAGTTAACCTCTATGCTGCAACAGCGAGACTTGACTTAACCTCGATCGCGATAATATTGCTGATAATTGGCATTGGCATCGACAAAACGCTTGAAGAAAATGGCATTGAATATCAATGAGGTGATTACTCAAGATGGCTTCATCCACTGTATCGAAAAAGATCTCCACACTTGCTCAAATTGCTCAGGAGCTGCGCCAAGGTAAGGATTTCAACATCACACGCTTAACCAGCCTCAAGAGCCTCTGTGCTGATCCACAAGCAGCAGGGCAGTTTTGCTTACATCTAGCTCAATTAACTCAGCAGAATTTGCAAGATCAGGAGAAACCCGACCATCTTGAAGAAGGAACCTGGCTAAACTGTAAAAATCTCATCAATGAAGCTGTTTCCGAGATGGAAATGTATTTAGCGGAACCTACAAAGGAAAAAGAAAACCTCTTGCAAAATCTTTTATCACGGGTAAAAGAAGTAAATAATCAATATAAAAATCAAAACTGGGGACTTGTACGAATTATTCAAAGCACAGAGGTTTTGTTGATTGAGAAAGCGTTGTACGGTGTCCTGCGTCCTTCTGAATCTAGTTATTGGGGCTACCAGATTGCCAGAGAATACGCGGAGCGGTATAACTCAAGATACGGTAATGGATTGATTCCAGAATCAGCGCCAATGGTTGAGGACATTGCTAACTTTTGGAGCCAATACTACTTCGGAAAGCCAGTGGATGACTAGTTCAGTAATTGCAAACGCAACTCCACACAATTTCGATGAAATAATATAACAAGTCTTGAAAAGAGTGGTCAACCATAAGCCTGAAAACAAGCATATGAAATTACCAAGAAAATCAAAACAATGGCTAAGAGAGATCGAAAAGGTGGTCGATGATGCTTATCAAGCATTAGAGCAATCTGACCAATCTCAAAGAGAGCAATTGGGGGCTGTTTTGAAGGCTGTTATAGACGGGATTGCAAAAAATAGAGGTATTGAGAGAGCAAAAATTTTGGACAAAAAGGGAGAAATTGTAGAAGCATTAGCCGTCTATTTAAAGAGCCTGCCTGAAGCACAAAGAGAGTGGACAGGAATTACAACATTTCTGTACATAAAGTTTCATCAAACTCTAGGGCTTATCAATGAGACGCAGATGCTTAAAATTCTCATGTCACAAAATTTCTTTGCGTGAGTTGTCATTCTTGCCTCTGAGTTAGAAGACGAAGCAAGTGGTAGAACATTATCCTAAATGTAATGTTCACCAGCGACGCAGTAATTTATGGAAAGCAATGAAACAAATGGGGTTAACCTGATATGAGCGAATATCAGTACTATGAATTTCAGGCGATCGATCGCCCCTTGACTGTGAAAGAGCAGGATGAGATTCGCAAACGCTCCAGTCGAGTGAAGCTTACCCCTACCCAGGCAATTTTTGAGTATCACTACGGTGACTTTCGGGGTGGTTCAGAGGAAATTTTAACCCAGTATTTTGACATGATGTTCTACATCGCCAACTGGGGTACCTGGCAACTGATATTTCGGTTTCCGAAGGCGATCGTTGATCTAAACTGGTTTCAGCCCTATGAGCTTGAGGATACAATTACCGTTTCTACGACCTCTAAGTATGTCATTTTAGATATCCACATCACTGAGGAAGAAGGTATTTGAGGCTGGGTTGAAGGGGAGGGTTGGCTGCCGCGTTTATTGCCGCTTCGAGATGAGTTGCTGCGCGGTGATTTGCGTTTGCTGTATCTGGTTTGGCTCCGCACAGCTCCCTATCTTGCGGAAAATACCCTGGAAGATGATCCCGTTGAACCCCCTATTCCGCCTAACCTAGACAAGCTGTCTGACCCACTTCAAGCGTTTGTCGAACTGGTAGAACTTGATCGAGACTTAGTTGTGGCGGCAGCCCAGGCCAGCGATCGCCAGGAACCGATCGCAGAACCACCCCTAGAAAACTGGCTGGAGGAACTATCAACAGACGAAAAGCAGGAGTTTTTGCTGAAACTGGTGCGGCGAGAACCGCAGGTTGATCTGCAACTGATTAATCGCTTGAAGGAACTCGCAGGTGTAGCTCAATCCATGCCTCGATCGAACTTAGGACATCGACGGCTTTCTGAACTGCAAGAAATTGCCAAGACTATTAGAAACAAGTGTCACCAACAGGAACAGAATACCGCCAGGAAAAAGCGCATCAAGGAACTGGAAGCCCTGGCATCGAGAGAAGCCCAAACTTGGAAGCGAGTGGTAGAACTGATTGAGTTGAAGCAGGCTAAACCCTACGATGAAGCCACGGCTCTACTGGTAGATCTACACGACTTGGCAAAACATCAGGGACGATTACCCGAATTTATTCAACGATTTGAACAGCTTAAGTCAGACTACCAAAACCGTCCTGCCTTAATTACACGGTTCAAAACCATCAAAATGTAATGGGTCAATTCAGATAACTCTCTTTGAAAACCTGGCATCATTCTAGGCTGTACTGCGGCAACGAGATGCCTTATCAGGCAGCAAAGGTTTGGCTTAAGTCACATTCAGCCCAATCAAACTGATGCAGTCTACCAAAACTCTAACCTTACGAGCTTCTTCCACCATCTGCAATCCTGCTACGTTGGCATGATAGTGCAAGGCCAGCCGCTGCTGATAAGGTTCACGCTTGAAACCACCAAGGCGCGCTGGCAATATTGCCCTCAAATATAAACGAGAGCCGATTGCCTCAACACTCACGCCAACTTGTGCAGAACGCAGTCGGCCATTTGTTTGCCTTAGTCGTCCCTCAAAATCCATTTGCCTTGTAGAGATCGATTTGAATTGAGATCCGAAACCATTTCGATCCATTTGTCCAGCTAATTAGCTGTAAGATTCACTGGGAGCAGGTTCTAACCGAACACGAAGGGGACATAACGGTCAGAACTGTATCCCCAAAATGAACGTCCTGAAAATGCTGTCTAGGTAGAAGATCTTGCTTGAAACCTAGAGTGGGCAAAGCTTTTAAGGAACGACAAGGTGGGATCATGAGATTTCACTAACGTAGAAGAAAAATGGATCGAAATGGTTTCGGATCGCTTGGAAATCTCTTTTAGAGCTAGGTTGAGAAATTAAATTTGCAGAAGAAAAACTATTCTGTATCTAAGTGTATCTTTACTAACTGTATCTAACTGTATCCATGTGTATCCATCTCTTGGATTGTAGGTGATGAGCGGTATTCTAAGCGCCAGGTTTCCTAGATAGCGGTGCTGTTTCGCACGATCGCTGCGATGCCAATCCGTCAGCAGGAGATGCACTCCCATCAGTAGTTTGCAGTGAGAGGTGTTCGTTCGCCTTCGCTGTTTATCTCTAGTGCGGTCTTAATAGGAAGTAACTCTAAATGGGTGAATCGATGAACACGGATCAGCAATTGCCTCAATTTATCCATCAGGTTATCGATCGCTTGCAAGCAATCGAGGGGATTGTGGCGATCGCTCTGGGTGGCTCAAGGGCAAGAGGCACCCATACCCACCAGTCAGATGTGGATCTGGGAATTTATTACCAACCAGAGAACCCACCCGATCTCCTTTCACTCAACCACCTTGCCTCCCAACTAGACGACAATCACCGTACAAACTTGATCACCCCAATCGGCGGGTGGGGAAAATGGATTAATGGTGGAGGGTGGCTCAAGGTGGAAGGTATTCCAATCGATTTTCTCTATCGGGATGTCGCTCAGGTGACTCGAATCATCGATGACTGTCATAGTGGACAAATCACGATCGACTACCAACCCGGACACCCCCACGGTTTTGTATCCTCAATCTACATGGGTGAAGTTGCCCTTGGTCTACCACTTCACGATCCACAGGGCATTTTAGCGACTTTGAAAGCTAAGACAAGCCCTTATCCGGTAAAGCTTAAGGAAACAACCATTAACAAATTCGCCTGGGAAATCAGCTTCTCGCTGGTGGTTGCTCAAAAGGCAGTTGCACGCGGTGATATTGCCTATGCCGCAGGTTGCTGTTTTCGCAGTGTGGCATGTATGAATCAGACGCTCTTTGCATTGAATGAGATGTACCTGCTGAATGAGAAGGGTGCTGTGGCACTTGCGAATGGCTTTACACTTTGCCCCCTAGACTATCAAATACGGGTTGAGTCAGTGTTTGCGTTGTTAGCGGCTGATGCAAAATCGATCAGAGAGGCGATCGCTATTCTGAATGAGATTGAGCGGGAATTGAGCCAGTGGTATGGCGATCGGCGATTAGAAATCTAAAACGGATTCAAAAGATTGTGAAGGGGAGATTGGAGTAAGATCGCTCACATCTCACAGCGATCGCCAATGGGTAGGAGGATACCTAATACTGAGCCTGTGACTCTGCCATCCGAGGTGACATCCGGCGAATCCTCTGCCGCTGCTGAAAAGAGAATGCCTTTGGACGTTACAGTCGCATCAGTGAAGCTCAAGTTCAGCTATGCAAATTGCCCAAATCATACTGGCAAATGTACTGCGACACCATCCTCATGGGTTGTTAAAGCTGCACGGAGATCGCCTTTTAGCGCATTTTTAGAAGTTTCAGAATTCCTGAGCGTGTTGGGAGCCATAGTGTTTTGTAATTCTGATCAGAGTAAGGGGTAATGGCACCCAGTGAGACGGATACTTGAAGTGAGCAACATCCAGTAGAAAAGATCCAGTAGAAGGACAAGATCTCGCTGTGGACGACAACCTCTAATTGGCGAAAAATGTCTACCTACAGTCCGCCTTAACACTTTGCGACTGTAGACAGCAACCCTGTGAATCCCACGTACTGTGGAGGCAATGCGTTTTACGTCCTGCCGAAACTCGTCTAAGCTCCTCTCTGTGTAACGGTGGGAGTGACCTTTGCCCCATTACAACGGGAAATGCTAGCGAATTCCTCTAGAGTGATAACTGTTTCCTGAATGGCTGAAAGAGCTTTACAACAATCCAGCATTTCTTTCTCCATATCCCTCGCCAGATTCACCCTGAATCGATCGCATCAGCCAACGTCCAGCCGTGATTGCTGGAATGCAAATTCCCAAAATGAACTGAGGCTAATCTTTCACCTGATGTTTCCTTGGCTTGAAAATTTTTTCAGAGGATGTCGAAATGGAGGGCGATCGCTCGTCATTAAAGTAAGCCCGAAACAAACGGGTCTTTTAGCCCACCTTCAACAAAGGACAGCCGATGAAATACGCCATTCTGGTTTACGAGACCGAGACAACGTTCGCTGATCGCACCAGTGACCAGCAAGAAGCCTATTGGGGGGCATACAACGCCTATTCGCAAGCCCTGGTAGAAGCCGGGGTCATGGCAGGCGGTGCAGCCCTGCATCCCCCTCACACGGCAACAGCCGTACAACTGCTTGAAGGACAGCGCAAGGTGCAGGATGGTCCCTTTGCGGATACTAAAGAACAGTTGGGTGGCTTTTTTATCATTGATGTTCCCGATTTGGATACCGCTTTGGATTGGGCAGCCCGCTGTCCTGCTGCCAGCAGTTGCGGTGTGGAAGTGCGTCCATTGCTTCCTATGAATGACTAGAGTTTTATTATGGATGCACGCCGAGCGGCAGAACTGGCAGCCCGCAATGCCTACGGGCGATTACTCGCCTATCTTGCGATTCAATCAAAGGATCTTACAGTTGCTGAAGATGCGCTCGGCGATGCCTTCCTGGCGGCTCTGAAAACCTGGACAGAACGGGGAGTACCTGACAACCCGGAAGCATGGTTATTGGTTGCCGCTCGTCATCGCCTCATTGATAACGCTCGCCATACCAAGGTCAAAACCTCTGTCATCAATACACTCAAACAGTTCTCAGTTGAGGGAAGAGAAGACCCAGCGATGGAGGTTGTATTTCCCGATGAACGGCTCAAATTATTGTTTATCTGTGCTCACCCGGCGATCGCGCCTGAAATTCGCACCCCCCTGATGCTGCAAACCGTCCTCGGTCTGAACGCGGCTCAGATTGCCTCTGCCTTTCTGGTTGCACCCACCACGATGGGTCAGCGACTGGTGCGAGCAAAAACCAAAATTCGCGATGCGGGCATTCGGTTTGAGTTGCCGGAAGCGAGTGATCTACCCACCCGATTAGAGGCGGTATTGGAAGCCATTTATGCTGCCTACAGTAATGGCTGGGAGAATATCACCGGAGCAGACCCCCGCCAGAAGGGATTAACAGAGGAAGCGATTTGGCTGGCTCGTCTGTGTGTACAGTTGATGCCAGAAGCACCAGAAACACGGGGACTCCTTGCTCTGATGCTACATTGTGAAGCCCGTCGAGATGCCCGTCGCACCCCAGAGGGGGCTTATGTGCCACTGTCAGAGCAGGATGTCACCCGTTGGTCAAAGCCACTGATCAAGGAAGCAGAGACTGAATTGATGCAAGCAGCAACGTTTAAGAAATTGGGACGATTTCAGCTAGAAGCGGCAATTCAATCGGCTCATGCTCAACGCGTTTTCTCTGGAACCGTAGATTGGGCTGCGCTGGTACTGCTCTACGAAGGACTGATTCAGCTTTCGCCCACACTCGGCGCATTAATCGGTCAAGCAGCCGCGATCGCAGAGGTAAAAGGGACAGCGCAAGGATGGGCGTTGCTGGAATTGCTGCCAACTGAAGCTGTGGCAAACTATCAACCCTATTGGGCACTCAAAGCACGTTTGCTCAAGCAATTAGGTCGAAAATCTGAAGCGCAGGTTGCTTATAATCATGCAATCGGACTGGTAGAAGATCCTGCTATCCGTCAGTTTTTGCTTCGTCAGTCTCTTGATTCTTAACAACCCGAATTGCTGGCAAATTTGATAGGTGCGATCGCTTTTCTACAAAAGTGTTCTCTCGGTTGGCGTTCATGCAGGTTGAGTGAGGGGCGATCGGTGTGTTTGCATGAAAGCGCCACAAATAAACTTTTCTATCAATCCCAAAATAATCCGGCACACTTAACGATTCTGCTTAGAGCAGGTAGTTGTACTGTATTCATCTGTCTAATCACCCAATTTGGGATCTTAGACGGAAAGTTTCAGTCTAATAAGTTGTTAGCTGGCTTCAATTAAAGGTGGTGACACTCAATAAATCCTACTTAATTAGGAGGCATTACGTTTAGCCCCGTGGAAGATGGTCTGTATTACTGCTTCGTTAGAAGCTGAATCAATATGACTTTCTTCTCCAGTTGGCTGACCGTCTTTCTAATTAGCCTAATTGTAGTCATTACTCCAGGTCCTGATTTTGCCTTGACCTTGCGTAGCAGATTGGCATATTCACGTCGGGCAGGAGTATACACGGCGATCGGCTTGGGTTGTGGCAATTTAGTACACACAGCCTATTCAATCATTGGGATTGGAGCGATCATTTCTCGCTCGATTGTATTCTTCCATCTCTTAAAGTGGGTAGGTGCTGCCTACTTAATCTATCTAGGCATCAAATCTGTCAAAGCTAAAAAAGCAGTCTCTTCTCAAAGAACAGTACAAAGGCAAAGAGAAATCAGCCGATGGGCAGCATTTCGGACTGGTTTTCTCGGTAATGTGCTAAATCCTAAAGCCCCTCCATTTTTCTTCATGTTGTTTACTCAAGTGGTCCAGCCTACAACGCCGATTACAGCACAAGTCATCTATGGCGTAACGGTTGGAGGTGTTGCTGGAATTTGGTTCATTTTAGTTGCATTACTGATTTCGCAACGCTCAATCAAAGAACGCATTCTATCCTTCTCGCACTGGTTAGAGCGGTTAACAGGTGCTTTTCTGATTGTTTTAGGTTTACGGCTAGCAGTCGCGGAACAAGGCAAATAGCCAGCCAGCTAACAGCCCAGATGGAGCGGACTTTCAAGGCTTGTCGTATAGTGTTGTAGCGTACCTTCGAGCCGCTCATCTGGAACGTTAAGTGTAAGATCGCTCACTCCACAAATTAACTTACTGCCAAACAAACTTCATTGCTCTCCTTTAATCATTACTTGGGGTGAAAAGCGATGATCTTTGCAGTTGGCATTTAACACCAAAGGTGATGCTAATGTCACAACACAAAAAGTCTACGGCTGGTGCTAAGGAAAGTATAGATTGTTGATTCACTGCCAAACTGCGATCGCGGTATAGCTTGGTGGAATTGCATGAGGCGATCGCTTCCAACGATACTATAGATGAATCACTGGGGACTGCGACCAATACTGGCAAGCGCAGCCGCAATTCGCATCGGTGCTTTGGGTCGCTTATACATTCGTTCCATATAGTCCACCAAAGTGGGAAACGTGGCGAGTAGCTGAATCTCGTTCGCCCAATCCAGCGTGTAGGCAAGCACAAAGTCAGCGATCGTGACCTGCTCCCCAACCACAAACTGCCGACCCGACAGGTGGTTCTCTAAAACGGCAGCCATATTCGTGAAATCTTGTCGAGCCAACGGGATGTCGGCAGGCAATCTCGACGCTTCTGGATACAAAGAGGTGTGACGAGCAATCCGCCACAATGGTTGTTCCAACTCCGTTGTAGCAAACAGCAGCCAGCGATACATCTGTGCCCGCAGAGGCAAATTTTTAGGGATAAAGTGGTGGTCTGGATACTTCTCAGCGAGATATAGGGCGATCGCCACCGATTCAGTAATGATGTGTTCACCATCAACGAGTACTGGAAGTTTGCCAGTGGGATTGATGGCGAGGAAGGCGGGTGTGCGGTGTTCACCTGCCCGTAGGTTGACAGTGATAGCTTCAAATTCCACCCCCAGTTCTTGGAGCACCCAGCGAACACGAATGGATCGAGTGGGAGCAAATTCATAGAGCTTCATAAGTCAGCCTCAATTTCCTGTCGATACTCTCAGCATTCTCTCCCATGTACACGACGAAAAAACAGAATGACCAGGATTGCTCCAATCAGAATCGGTTCGATGGGTTGTTCGTGCAGGCAGACGGGTGAATGAACATTGGCTACAGAGGGGAATTCTATCTCATAATGCCCAATGCTCCATTGTATTTTCGATAAGCCTATCAACGGATGATTGGTCAAAATGTTTGATAGTTCTC
Source organism: Oscillatoriophycideae cyanobacterium NC_groundwater_1537_Pr4_S-0.65um_50_18 (assembly GCA_016208305.1). Taxonomy (GTDB): domain Bacteria; phylum Cyanobacteriota; class Cyanobacteriia; order Elainellales; family Elainellaceae; genus Drouetiella. Next base: position 36,862 of record JACQYI010000060.1, read on the forward strand.
CTGAATTACCTGAAGGCTTTAGAATCCGTCGATTGCAATTGAACGATCGCGATCGCTTACGTCTCTACATGATGCCGAATGATCCTCGTCATGTATTGGCTCTTGTACCCATTAAAACAATGATCATTCTCTACAAAATTGGGCATGGCGTTGTTCTTGCAATCGTTCCTTGGATTGCGCTCTATTTCGTGACGATGCTTATGGTGATCAGCAGCTTATCAATTAGCTGGTTGTGGATAGGAATGAGCTGGTTTCTCCTGTTAGGAATTTGTGTGATAGCTGCCTTCACAATGCGTGAAGATTGGCTTCAGTCTTGTTGGGTTGTTGAGCAGCAAGAACGGTTTGTTGCCTACGGTGTGTTACGACCGTACGGTAGTTACTCAGTACTGGAATGGCTTCAGGTACATCCAAAATGGGCACGCAAGATTGGTTCAACATTGGTTAAAACGATGCTTCGTGAAGCTCCTAAGCCTGTTTATGTTAACAGTGCGATTCGTGCTGTGAAATTTTATACTCGTCTGGGTTTTCACAGGGTTCGCTTCAAAGAATTGTTGCCTGATGCCCAACAGCATTTTAGGTCGAGAGGAGTTGCAACCTTATTGATTTATGAGGATGTTCAAGATAGTTGATATTTCTTCTGTGCTTCCTGATGGATGTCAGATTCATCGATTGCAAACGCTTTTTATTGGCATTTAAATTACAGATTCACCTAATACCAGTACATCTTATGCCAGCCTTCAATTACCAACAATTTCAGTGTCTTCGACAAATTTCGCTACCGCTTAGAAACGCGATGGGGCAGGAGGAGCAATTTTATCAGTTCCGTATGACCCCTGATTGGCAATACTTGATCACAGTGAGTTATCTCACGGTGAATGGGAAGCGATCGCTTCCTGAAATAATGCGATTTTGGAACTGGCGAACAGGAGAGGTTGAACAAACGGTAGAGCTTCAGACTCCGTTTCTTTACTCAGAACTCATGACACCAGATGGGCAATATTCCATTAACAAGGCAGCGCAGAATCAGTCGATGTGTGGAGCCTTCAAACTGGAGAAACCGTGCGTCAATTCGGTGGACATCAAGGCATGGTCGCACGTTTAGCTGTAAGCCAGGACGGAAAAACGATCGCCACAGGTGGATGGGACAAAAGTAATCCTACCAAGGCATCCCAGTAGACGAACCAGGTTCGATCACTGCCAGCGATCGGAGCATCATGCTGTGGGATTGGCAGAACGGTAAATTGTTTCGTAGTATTGAAACGAACGGTGGTCTCATTGTTGTTCTCCGTTTTCTGAATGAACAATGGTTGTTAAGTGTGCACAACGATCGCCATTGGGAAGTATGGGACTGGCAGAACGGTAACCTAGTCAGAACATTAACTGGAATTCCTACTAATAAATTTGGACTTTTCTACCAGTCATCTTCGAGATAACTGGGTAGCTCAAAAGAACGAGAATAATTAAAGATTAAAGCAGTTTCAATGCGAGTAACTTCTGGTCGGCTTGTGAACGTATCAAGCGCTAAATCTCGAAGATGTTGAGTGTCTCGAACTGCTACATGCACGAGGAAGTCATACCGCCCAGCAATTAAGTAAGCAGCAACAACTTCTGGAATCTGCAACACCTCTGCATGAAACTTCGTAACAACCTCTCGCTTATGCTTAGACAGTTCAATGAAATACATTGCTTGTAGCCCTATACCCAGTGCTTTGGCTTCCACATCTGCATGAAAGCCCTTGATAATTCCAGATTGAGAGAGCCGCCGCATTCTCTCAAGGCAAGTTGATGGTGCTAATTCTACCTGAGCCGCTAGCTCTTTGTTTGAGATCCGTCCATTATTCTGTAGCAACTGCACAATTCTGCGATCGATTCGGTCTAAGTCACTCATCTTTCCACTATTCCGAATATAATTCGATATTCTACTTTTTCAAGAGAACAATGTTATTTAAATAATAGAAATCTTGAAACTATAAGCGGTTGACTGTGAGTAAAACCATATCAATTCAGCAAAACAAATTATCTGCTCTGACCCAAGTAGAGTTCAATCATTTTCAAAACGCTGGCTTTCTTGTCATTGAAAACTTGCTAGAATCAACAGCCGTTAATTCTTTGCGCGATCGCTTTGATCCCTTGTTTCGTGGAGAGTTTGAAACAGGAATTTATCCAGATGAGTGGTATTGGCGTGAGGGGATGAGCCTCCCAAATGTAACCCGCCACATGGCGAATGCGTGGAAGAGTGACCTGACGATCGCAAACTTAGTTCTCTCTCGTGAGATTGCTCGTGTAGGTGCGCTATTGATGGGCTGGGATGGAACGAGATTGGGGCAAGATACGATTTGGATGAAGCCGCCTCAAACCAAAGCGATCGCCCTGCATCAAGACAGTTCCTTTATGGATTTTCTAGTTCCTCAAGAAACGATTACCTGTTGGATTACATTGGATGATACTCAGGCAGATGCAGGCACAATCGAGTATGTTCCAGGCTCCCATCAATGGCAACTAACGACTCGCCCCGTTGATTTTCATACACCAGAAGGTGGATACCAAGCTAAAATGCTGTCTGCTGCTGCCTCAGCAGGCATTCATCATCCGCAGAGTATTCCAATTGAAGTTCCAGCAGGAAGCTGTGTATTTCATCACGGACATATTTGGCATGGTTCTGGTGATAATACAACCACGGATGTTCTACGCCGTAGTATTGGAATTCATCTGCTCCTCTCTCAAGTCTGTTTTCATTCTTCTGGTGGGGGTTACATTTATGGTCGTTATCAACGAGTAGGAGATAACTTGCTCGATGAAAGTTTTTTTCCGATTTTGTGGCAACGGAATGGATATCGTACACCTTATCTTGAACACTACTGCCAATCAGGAAAACGAAATTACCTCGCAACTACACCCTCCATTTAAATGAGTCCTGTGGGTAGCGAAGCTACGCTGGAGTGCATCGTATCGTTTAGCTAATACTTCAACAACTTGTCAGGTATATGAATATTGAGATTACACAAGCCCCCAGAATCGAAGATGCAAAAGCTCTGGAGCAAGCAATGAGAAACTTTGAAGTGTCAGTCTTTCCTGGGCTACCAGACGAATCAGAGGATATTCGCTTTTATGGGTTTGCTAAACAGGAGAGTGGTCAGATCATTGGCGGCATCAAAGCCTGTATTTTTTGGAATGGGATAGAAGTTGAATTACTGTGGGTCGATTCAGAATACCGACGACGTGGCATTGCCTCCCGTTTGATCACTGAGGCAGAAAAGATGGCTATTCAGCATGGTGCCGTGGTGAGCTACCTAAAGACAGTGATGGCACGAGAGTTTTATGAACGCATGGGTTACTCCGTGTATGGGGTGCTGGAGGATCGCCCTATCGGGAGTGTACTCTATCACATGAAAAAAAAGCTGGTTTCAGTATCCAACCCGTAAATTTTACACAACCCGCTTCCTTAAAACAGTCAGAAGCAATTGCCCCTCATCCTACCCCCATCACAAATCTCTTTGCCTACTTGTCGATCGCAGTCACCCGTTGCAGATAACCTCAAACCTCATCAATCATCTTTTGGCAGTCGATATGCGTTGAAGTTATTCACTTGCTTGAAAGGTAGATACATCTTTACTTTTCAGAGAAGTCTATGATTTCAGCATTGGTGACTCTCATGATCTCATTTGGAGTAATTCGCAAGACCGCTTCTGCTGCGCCGCCTCCTGCGTATACCTCTGGTTGACTGAGAACAAATTTCTCTACGAGAGTTCGTAGTTGTGTTTTGTGTCCAAAAGGAGGTACACCGCCTACGCTAAAGCCAGTCAATTCTAATACAGTTGGTGCATCTGCAAGTTTCACTTTTCTTTTGGCTATCCCTAGATATTCAGCCAGTTGCTTTGTGTCTATCCGGGTTGTGCCGTTAGTAATTACTAAAATGGGATTAGAGTCTGCGAGCAAAACTACTGACTTAACAATGCAATCAGTAGAGACTCCCAAGGCTTGGGCAGCAGCTTCCACAGTCGAAGCGTGTTGACTAAGCTGTATTACTTCACCGTGAATGGTGTTTTCGCGCAGGAAAGTTGAGACAAATTCTGAGTTCATGAGTATGAGAATTTCCTTAACTCGTGTACAAGTTTATTACACCTTGCTCAACTTGAGCTAAAGCAGTCTAGTAGGTCGCTTACAGCAGCGATCGAAAGCCTTTAATTGAAGCTGAGGGCTTTGCTCGCGTCGCAACCGAAGTGTTATAAGGCTGCCAGAAGCGGTAGATTAACCCTGTCAAGCAACTTGACAAGCTCTAAAGTTGCTAAGTTTTTAGACCCAGTAGGAAGGAATTCCAGTACACTACAGCCAACAATATCAAAATTGCTTCTTAAGACAACTAATAAATCTGTGAGTCTGTCTATATGTATTCCCCCCGGTGTTGGACAAGCGACGTGCGGGAACTCTTCAGGCTCGATTACATCTAAATCAAAATGGATATAGAGCTTATCAGAATCCGCTTTGTTTAGTGCTGAAAATAAATTATCGAAGTTTCCGTCATTAATCGCTTTGGCAGGAAAAACAGATAATTCTTTTTGCTGAATAAAATTTCTTTCAGGTGGGTCAAACTCTCTTGCTCCAGCAAGAATCACCTGCTCTGGGCATAACGTTGAGAAAGCCCGATTCACAATGTTTACATCACCTTCACCCAGTAAAACACGCAACGGCATTCCATGAAAATGAGTACTGGGAGATGAATCAGGTGTATTTAAATCTCCGTGAGCATCCAGCCAGATGACAGTTAAGGTTTGGTCATATCTCTTGTTTAGAAAAGAAATTGGAGCAATTTCAACACCACAATCTCCCCCAATGGTTAAAATACGCTCTGGATTATGAGCTTCGATCGCTTTACAAGCATCTGAAAATTGAGAAAAAATCTGGCTATACCCAAGAATATTTTCATCAGTAACTAATGAATAAGTTAAAGAAGTAGGAATCTGAGTAAAGGAAACTCTACTGTACAGAAATTCATAAAGAAGTTTAGCACCTTCAAAAAGCTCAAATCTTGCTGAACCTTGCCATTGCGGAAAGAAGAGATTCAGAGTTTCGCCTGAGAATTCTGACATTGATAGCTCACTTAACGCTGGTTACTAATAGACTGACTACTTTTAGGCAAACTCTTCACCGATTAATCAAAGTCGTACAACGATCGCGATCGCCCGCCACAAATAAGCTCGAACTTTAATCAATCAACTTTCACGATTGGTGTGCCTAGACGTTATTAGCCGCTCACTGGAGAACAAAGCTCAATTAACGACCCTTCAATAGACCGTACATATGCAACCACTTGCCCCCAAGGCTTAGTGATCGGTTCCTTAACGGAAACTGCACCAGCGGCAACTGACTTGGCATAAGCTAATGCCACATCATCGGTAACGAACACCAACTCAACACCAAGAGGTGTAGCATTAGGATCAGTTTTTTGATAATGCCCATCGAGATTCATTTCACCCATATCATGCGAGGCAAAAGCAAGAACCGTTTCACCCGTATTCAACTCACCATACTGACCAGACTCATGCAAAAAGCGCGTTTCAAAGCCAAATGCATCCTTGTAAAAGGTCAATGTATCTGCGACCGATGAGACATAGACAATCGTGTAGCCAAATTTCATGTTTTTGCCTTTTTGGACTTTGATTTCTTTGTTTCTGGGGCAGGAAGCTCACTTGCTGTTAATTGAACGAGATTCGACATCCACTGACGATCTTCAAGCTGTTCTCCAATCAGAAAGTATGGCTTGGCACCCGGATAGGGGGATGCCTCTACGATATTATCAATCATGGCTCGCCCACCAGCAGTCGGCTTTATGAACAGTTGATTATCACAGACAAGCGCAACAGCTTTCTCATTGTAGTAAATCGCATACTCGCCAAACATTTTTTTGAAAGAGACTTGCCCTGCTTCTTTTATTTGATCACAGACGTATTCAACAAAGTTCAAGTCTGAAGCCATATGTTCTCCCATCCCTTGTCAAGGTTCGGCGAATGTAACTAATGTGTGAAGCGGAGGCTAACGTTTCGGTTAAGCGGTTGCAAATAATTTCCACCCAAACCCCAAGCAACTCTAACAGCCCACTCCAACCGGGTTGTTAGAGTTACATTCGTATTAAACCGAGGCACTGACTGTCTCGGTAGATATCGCAAAGTATTTTTGTGTAAAGGCAATTGCTGCTTGCTCATCAAAACCTTTGCAGAGGTATATCACAATTGAGAAAAACTTAGCACTGCTCCAAAAATAGGCTGAGATACCTGAGTCAATCAATGGAACAAATGCATCGTATCCTGCATTTTTCCTTTACCCACGCCTAAAGTAGGCACAAAAACAATAGGCTTACTGTACATCCGAAGATTTATAGGCTCGGCAACATTGAGAAGATATGTCTCTAAATTCTTCTTGCTGATATTTATGGTGTAGAAGCCCTCAGTTAGTAAGCGCTGTCGAAAAGTGTTTAGTGCAAGATTTTTGATCATTTTTTGTTCCTGGCTTTGCTATTAAAGCTTTGTTGCAACAATAATTCCACTTGCCCAATTTAGTTTTGTGATAGTCAAATCGCTTCTATTATCTAATTCTGTCACGAGGGCAGCGACCTTAAGGTCATGGTCTTTTGACCAGTTTGTCTGTGGCAACATATCATCTATCACATAAAAACCTCCTGGCTTTAGAATACACAACACCTCTTCAAGATGAGTGTATTTTCCTGCCCACGTATCCGCGAAAATTAGGTCGAACTTTTGATTGCTTCTACCTAAAGATTCAACAAAGGCCCCAGCATCTTCTACTCGCAAAGTGAGGCGTTGGTCTTGCCCTAAATACTTCTGAGCAATGGAAACTACTGCGGCATCGTTCTCGACAGAGATAAGCTGCGAGGTTTTATCCATCCCATCGAGTAGCCAAGCTGTAGAGACACCTGTGCCAGTGCCAAGTTCCAAAAAATTGCCACTAGGTTTACTCGCAGCTAATGTTCTAAGCAATGAGCCTGCTAGCGGTTCAGATACCATTTGAAACCCGATTGCGGCTGTTTCAGATAAAATTTCGTTGACCGCAGGAGGCACTTTCAAATTTTGTTGCTCGTTCATTGTCTTAACAGAAATTTAAGGTCTACTTATCGTGCATTACGATTGTTGGACTGCTGGCAACTCAGAGACCTAAAAAAGTTTTACGTAAGCCCGCTAGAAGCATGGGTAAAGGCATGTTATCACTCTGAATGGCGGCTTTAAAGCTCGGACGCGCTTTCAAACGCTGGAAATAGCCTGCTAAAGCAGGGCGAGTACTGTCTATCCACAGATTGTCAAATTTTAATTCCTCTAACCGATTGAGAACGGCTGTCCACACAATATCCGCTAAAGAATAAGCCGTCTCACACAACCATTCTCTCTTGGTTAGTTGTGTTTTTAATTGATTTAACATTGGCTCAATTTTGCTGTTGATGAGTAAATTTTAAGGGCTGTCAACACGGCTCAACAAAACAGTCCAACGGTGAAATTGTACGGCAGAAGGCTTTGCAACTCAACAAAGCCGAGCATGGCTGTTCGCTGTGCTGACGTTGTTATAGTGCGATCGCCTTTTCCATGTTCAGTCCGTCAAATGCTGCTGTGCCCAAAGTACTGCTTGAACCCGGTCTCGTAAGTTAAGCTGGCTCAAAATTCGAGTCACATAGTTTCTAACTGTCCCGTCACTCAGATGCAGCATCTCAGCAATTTCCTGATTATTTTTACCTTGACCGATCAGCATTAGCACCTCTAATTCGCGCTTACTTAATTGAGACTGCTCAATGGCTTCAGAGGAAAACTGCTTTGAAGTCAGTTGATTGAAAACTTTAGAAGCAATGGTTGGACTCAGTTGGCTGTACCCCAAGTACGCTGAACGAATCGTGGAAACCACCTGATCAGTGGGAGTCCGTTTTAGCAAATAACCGATCGCTCCTGATTGAAGAGATTGCCAGATATACTCGTCATCGTCAAAGGTGGTCAGTACGACGATCTGAATCCACGGATATCGCTGGTGAATCTCGTGAGTTGCGGTTAGACCATCACAGATGGGCATTCGTACATCCATTAAAACTACGTCAGGCTGTCGTTCTGCCGCGAATGCGATCGCCTCTTGTCCATTGCACGCTTGTCCTACAACCTCAATATCTTCTCGTATTGAGAGCAACGCCGCTAACCCCTGGCGAAAAATGTCCTGGTCATCTACCAGCAAGACTCGAATCATCGTACTTGTGATGGATAAGGAATGACGACCTGAAGATGTGTACCTTGATTCAGTTGGCTGTGAACCGTAAGTCGCCCATTAAGTGATTGTACTCGTTCCTCAATGCCCTTTAAACCAAAACCTGATTTTGGCATTCCAGGATCAAACCCTTGACCATTATCACCAATCTCGACAACAATTCCTTCAGGAGTTTGCTCTCCTCTCACACAAATTTTTGATGCTTGAGCATGTTTTTGAATATTAATCAGTCCTTCTTTAACAATGCAGTAGAGATGATAGCCCATAGATAGAGGAAGATCCGGTAGATTCACCTGCCATTGGATCTGCCAGACTTGATTTTGCTTGATCTGTTCAATTAATAAATTGCAGGCTTGATTTAGATTAAGTTGAGATTGCCGCATAGTAGAGAGCGATTGACTGACATCTTCAATACATTGATCTGCCAACTTTTTGGCTAGGTCGATCGCCCGAAACGATTGGTCTAAATTACGCTGCCGAAACTCTTGAGCGACTGCTAACTGAACTTGCAAATTTGTTAAAGTATGACCTAGCGAATCATGAATTTCACGAGCGATACGATTACGCTCAAGCGCTATTCCCAAGCTTTCTACTTGCTGAGTCAATGCCTCTGCCCGTTTTCGGCTTTTCTGCTCTGCAATCACCATCCAACTAAACAGAATTGCAAACGTGTTGCCTGCCAAATAGTTTCCTAGATAATTAACCGTAAATTTCTGAATTTCAGTAGAGTTATCTGCTAACTGACACGAGAAGTTCTGAAAGATCTTAGGTAATGCCTCGATATAAATGGGAGTGCTTATGATTGCCGTCACAATCACTGCTACAACGGTGCTTCTGCGGTCAAGCAAAAAACAGCTTTTAGCGATGTAGAGATAGAGAAATATATTGAAATCAATCCCAAACGAGTAGGCAATGAGAACCAAGGAAATCCCTAAAGCCACATATCCTCTTCGCTGCCAAAGAGGGCGATGGACTGGCAGAAATAAACTTAATAGAGCAAAATTAGCAAGGAAGAGCATACCCAGCAAAATATTTGCTTCCCCATTCACTATGCTATTAAGCGCAACGATTGCCACTAATGCCCACTCTATATAACGAAGGAGGCGATAGAGCGTTGAGGAGAAATCAATATCAATCATAGTGCTCAGGGTGCTGAATTCCCACAATAAAGGAATATCACTACCCTAGCTGATTTGGCTCTAATTAAGATATGACAGGTGTCATAACGATCGATGACACTGGGCTGTAGATAGGAACGCTGCCCGTTGAATAGCTTGTAGAGAATGTTGTTATTCTCCTGCACGCATGAAAGTGAGCCACATCAATGTTGTAGCTAGCACCAAAAACCATCCGCTGATCTGGTTTTATGTCATTTCAGTTCTGATTGAAATTGTCATTATTCCAGTCTTTTACTTTACAGGTGCTGCTGATGTATTAATGAGTGCGATCGAAACATTGGGCATTCCTTTCAAAACAGATCTTGTCACTGCATTTCGAGTTGTTTTAGCCGCCCCTAGCGCATTTCCTGGAGTCTTCCTGTCAATCGTCCAAGTTGCAGCCGTTGATATCGCAGTCTTTATCGTTGCCAGCATTGCCTTTGGACAAACCGGAATGGCTGATCTAAAAAATCGCTTTCGCTTTTGGAAAAGAGAAATTCCTTTTCAGTATGCTCTTAAGACTTGGGGAGTCTGTATTGTCATTTTTAGCCTGATTAACCTTGCTGCTGCCGGATTAAACAGGTTGATGTTTCCAGGCTCTTTCGTTTGGGAAGTCAACTTCTCTCCAGCCCATTTTTTGGTTAGTTTAGCAATTACGCTGTTCCTGGATATTGGTGGTTTATTTGAAGAAAATGGTTGGCGGGGGTTTGCACTGCCTTTACTGCTAAAGCGGTTTAATCCGCTAAAAGCGACCATCGTTCTAGGACTTTTATGGGGATTTTGGCATTTTCCTGTCAAATATAATTTATTTCACGATTTCGGTTTAGCTGGAGGGTTTGTCTATCTCTCAGCTTTTACGTTCCGACTTACGTTTGTTTCAATCCTAATGACCTATTTCTGGAATCGCTTAGGGCAAACGACAATTTTGGCGATCGCTATGCACGGTTTAATTAATGACTCAATTGGGCTAGGCGGCAGAATTGAATCTGAAAGTTTTGTTCCTCAATTATTCACCGAAGTTAATTTGCTGCTTCCAACAGCGATCGTTGCCATACTTTTGATTGCAAAAACACGAGGCAGACTGGGTATCAGGAGTAACAACTAAAGCCTCGTAATGACTTGACTTCAATCTCTAACAGATAAGCTTCGAGTATGTCCAAACAGATCACTTAAGCACAGTATCTGTCAGAGTCCAGGACGCATAATACGTTCCGCTAAGGATGGCATCAGACGCTGAAGTGCAAACAGGAGTTTAGTTTTACCAATCCTGCTCTCAAATCGATCGAGACTAAAATCGCGCCAAAACTCTTCGACCAATGCTTCTGGGGGAATTTTGCCGCGCCCACGCCCTTGCGTCATCGCAGTATCAACAATGGGCGGAATGATTTCAAAGACACGAACAGAGCTTGCTTCAAGCTGCCATCGGAGGACTTTCGTAAAACTGTGAAGTGCAGCTTTACTCGCACAGTAGACTGGGGCACTTTGTTTTGGCACAATCCCCAACCCTGATGAGACATTGATGATGGCAGCTGTCGGATGATTGAGAAGCTGTGGAAGTAAGAGTTTTGTTAGATACATCGGACTCAGCAAATTGATGTCGAGTTCAACTTCAATTTGTTCAATGTTGATTGCCGAGTCGGCAAAGTTATAGTTGTACTGAATGCCCGCATTATTAACTAAAATATTGACATCTGGATAGCGATAGACCAACTCTTCGAGAACTTGACGATCGCGTATATCCGCCAGTTCGACTGTTATCGCTGGGCACTGATGCTTGACTGCTCCAGCTTTTTGGGGATTTGTGCCTGTCACAATCACAGCGTTTCCTTCGCGCAGAAACCGTTGAGCAAGGGCAAAACCAATGCCAGAAGTACCACCTGTAATCAAAACCGTATTGTGAGTTGTCTTCACCTGCTTCTCCAGTCTTTGAGAATGCAGATATTCTAGATTGAACCTTGCAGGCATTCATTAACATAGATTAATGCGATCTCAGTTGGGCGCGAATCCGACTGAGGGTCACAGGGGTAATGCCGAGGTAGGACGCGATATGATGCTGCTTGAGGCGAGGTTCTAAGTGGGGGTATTCTGCTTGAAAATTCAGATAGCGAGTTTTAGCATCATCCAGGAGCAAAGCACTTTCCCGCTTTTCCTTTTTAATAAACAAACCTTCAGCAATTTTGCAGTTTAGAATCTGCCAGCAAGGGTGACTTTCAGACAGCGATCGATATGCTGCATAGTCAGCCGTCAAGAGCTTTGTATCCTCTAGTGCTTGAATAAAAAGTCGCGAAGGCTGTTCTAATAGCAAGGAACTATAAGCTGCAACAAAACTATTTTCAGCACAGAAAGATTTTGTATATTCGTTACCCTCGTGATCAACATAGTACAAGCGCAAGATTCCAGACATGACGATTCCGATGTTTTTTGGCACATCTCCGGCTTGAACGAAGAACTCACCGCGCTTCAAACTGCAAGCTTGAAATAGGGATGCCGCTTTCATCGCTTCATCGTCTGGAAGGGTGATCAGCGATCGCAAAATCACAATCAGTTGGGTCAGATCTTGAGAAAGCATATCTAAAACACTACGCGATAGCACTTCTGGTAGTCATAGCCGTCATGCCATACGAGAACTATTTTGCTTTGACAAATCATGCTCAAGCAACTAACGCCACCAGGAAACTAGCAGGACAACGACCAAGCTCATCGAACGCAGATAAGATTTGCATCCTAACGATAGCTTAAGTTCGTTCTGGTGCAGCAGGGTTATTCGGTAGCTGCTTCAGCCTTTTGCTTCAAATGTTTTAGCCACTCCTGCAATGACGTATCTAGCATTCTTTGCATCATCCCCTTTGTCAGTTGTACCAACCAGCCTTCAAATGATTCCTCAGTCCTAACAATGACACAATCGCCTTGCGGTTCAAGCATCCAGACATGAATCGCTCTCGTCCCAATAACCTGCCCTGTCCAACTCAGCCGACGCTGAGGTTCAATTTCCTGTAGCGTTGATAAAACGGCGGTTCCACCTGATTTCCAACGGAAGGTAGAGCCGGGTTTGAGTGCCCCTTCCAGTCTCGCCTCTGAAATGTTTGGATTCCAGGTAGCCCACTGATTAATATCGGTTAAAATCTGCCAAATCGTCTCGCTTGTAGCGTTAATCGTAATCTGATGTTGGGCGATTGCAGGTGCTTTTAAGTTGATTTCCATGACACTACTCAATTTCAGTAATTTCATGCTACTTCTCGCCTACTCTTCGTCGCATTGACTTGGGTTAAGGAAATCCACGCTGATAAACTCTCCGCTTCAACCGACTCAGCGATTCGGGTTCAAGCCCAAGATAAGACGCAATATAGTGCTGTGGGATGCGCTGCAAAAGCTGGGGTTCGGTCTCTAGCAAGCGAAGGTAACGCTGTTCAGGAGTATCCCGATATAGGGACAACAGACGATCGCGCAACCGAAAGGCAAGGTATTCAACCATTAGCCGCATCAACTGTTGACCGTCAGGTGCAGACTCCAAAACGCGAATGACCTGTTGATTGAGAATCAGAACCTCCGAATCCTCGATCGCCTGACAGGAAAAACAAGCGGGTTGATGCAGTCGAAAGCTTTGGTAATCACCGACTGGATAATGCTCAGGATGAAAAAACAGCGTGAGTTCTTTTCCATCCTTTAAGAAAAACATCCTCAAACAGCCCTTCAGGGTTAAACCCACAAACTCACAGGTATCCCCCTCGTGAAATAGCATTTCTCCCCGGTTCAGCTTTCTTGTTCCCAAGAGAGGCTCTACGATCAGCCAATCAATCACAAATTGAGGGAAAATACTTTGAATAAACAAGCGCAATGATTCACGCATCTTAGAAAATATTGTGAGACAGTAGCTCTAGATATACCACTCTCAGCTTAGAAACCAGGCTACCTAACGCCTCTGTTGAGCAGCGACAAGCCCTTTCAGAACGCAGTAAACAACTCACTCGCTGCTCCAACAGCATTGTTAGACATTACTAGCGGTCTTGCTTTACATCCAAGTTAAAGCCGTGCAACGTTACTCGCAACTATCCATAGTCCTTAATGGATTCCTTCTTGCCGTCTCATATGCTCAATAAAGTCAGAACCGCAGGCTAACTTTTGAGCAATGCTAGAGCCAGGTTCGATCAGTCGCCAAAAGGGTGTAACTTGTTCCGGCTTCTTGCCAGATGCAATTTCTTCCCAGGCTGCTTCTGCAACAATGCGCGTAGCAGTAGAAGTCGTGAGTGGACAGCAGCCATCCCCGTTGTGAGACTGGGCAACCTGCTGCCGCATTTCGGTTAGAGTCACGGATTTGCCTTATGGAATTTGATCAATAAATCGTTTGATCAATTGTGGAGTCGGAAAAAATAGTTGACCGCCTGCTGGCACTCCTGCCATTGCTTTCTGCGTGACCTGAAGTTTAGGTTCTTTTTTGGCGTTTAGCTTCTGTTGCCAAGTCTGTGCCATTGTTCTTTACTTGTAAATTGAATGAAGGTTAAAGGCTGATTGCTTCAGCTGGTTTGTTGATCGTCAGCACCATCTCCTGATAAGTTCGCAGGATAAAGTTAGGAACAGGCATCAAGTCCTGTCCTGGTTCTAGACATAAGCTTGGATAATGACGAGTCAGTTCTTCTAGCACTAAACGGCTCTCCAGCTTGGCAAGTGCTGCACCGATGCAATAGTGGATACCATGACCCAAAGTAAGGTGACTACCTGCATTCTCCCGATGATCGATATCTAAGCGCCCTGGCTCAGGGAACTGGGCAGCAGCATAATTCCCCGCCAGATAAGCAATCCAAACCGTTGAGTTCTTGGGAATCATCACGTCCCCAAGTTTGACATCTTGGCTGGTGCGGCGAGAGGCGATCGCACTACAATCAAGCCTTCTTCGGTCTAACGCTGCCCGTAACTCGCCGCCAGTAATTTCTCTGCCTTAACCAACTACCTCTGAACCGTTGGGTTCATGAGTGTTGTTAGGCTTACTTGCCAAAGCCACAGAAGGGGCAAAGCTACCGAACGTAATTGTCTTTAGAATGGCGTCTTGGATTGGGTTATTATGCAAGCGTACATTAACCATTCCGCGCTCACGGAAATAACTAATATATTCAGACTGATTGGTTATATCTCCGAGAATAATGTTACCGCCAGGTTTTAGAACGCGAATCATTTCATCCAGGGCTTTTTGTCGGTCTACCTGAGCTTCAAGGTTATGCACAGTCCAATTTGAAGTGATGACATCAAAGTAATTTTCAGGAAAGGGTAACTGGCGCATATCCGCTGTTTTGACCTCGACCCGTTCTAAAACATCCTCAATTTTTGCGTTCGCTAGCGTAGCATCTAAGCTGTTGTTGGCTTGATCTTCCTGCCGCCATAAATCAATCCCAATCGCTCTGCCAGCTTTGAGGCGTTTAGCAGCACCAATCAGCATTAAACCTCGACCACAACCAATGTCGAGCACAAGTTCATCCCCTGACCATTCAACCAAATTGAGCAGGTTTTCCCGGTCTTTTAGCTTTTGGATCTTACTGTAGAAAAACATAAAGCAGCCCATGCCCAGTAAGTAAAAGGCACCAACCGCCAACAGTAAACAAGCAATTTGCTTTAATATGCCACTCAAGAATGGCGATGAAAATGCTGCAATGAGCAACGTTGCACTGATAACACCTGAGACAAAGAAGAATTTGAGTAATCCGGGGGCATCGATCCCATATTGAGGATGCTGTATCCGTCTAGATTGGGTGTTTTGCATGAGTCCAGCCTTGAATAGGTTTCAGGTTATGTGATTTAATCTGCGATCAAATTGGCTTAGTCAATCACTGGGTTGGTGACTCATCGATCGTCACCACCATTTCCTGATAAGTCCGCAGCATAAAGTTGGAAGCAGGGGTGACCATGTGTCCTGGCTCTAAGTGTAGGCTTGGATAGTGCGTTGTGAGTTCTTCCAAGACAAGACGCACTTCGAGTTTGGCTAAGACTGCACCAATGCAGTAGTGAATACCATGTCCAAAACTGAGGTGATTACCAGAATTATCTCGACCAAAATCCAACTGCTCAGGGTTTGGAAACTGTGTAGGATCATGATTGCCTGCAAGATACGCAATCCATACTACAGAGTCTTTGGGAATTGTCACTTCACCCACTACAGCGTCACGGCTTGTACGGCGAAATAGCCCGATCGCAGGTCCACCATGTCGGATCAACTCATCCACAGCCGCAGGGATACGATCAGGATTCTGGCAAAAGTCGTCCCATAGCTGACGCTGGCTCAAAAGGCTATATAGCGTGTTGCCAATTAATGCTGCTGTCGTTTCATGTCCAGCCAACACTAAGCCAGATATTAATCCAGCAAGCTCTTCATCACTCAACGGCTCGTCATCATTCCGCCGTGCCTCGATCACCGAGCAAATCAAGTTTTCGGCAGAATGGCTGGTATAGTGCTTGACCAAGTTGAGCAGATAACCGTAATAATCCAGAATGCTCTGCCCGATGACCCGCTGTTCCTCAATGCTCCAACCTGGATTTTGTATCCGAATAAAGTCGGCACTCCAGCGTTTGACGTTCGGTGCATCGGCATCAGCAATGCCAATCAGTCGGCAAATCGTCAATAACGGCAATTGATCACAAAAGGTTTTAATCACTTCTGCTCGCTTATTCGTTCGCAGGTCAGCAAGCAACTGATGGATTAACTCACGGATTTGCGGCTCCAGTATGGCAACTTGGCGAGGTGTAAAGGTTCGCTGGAAGGTATTGCGAAAGCGTGTATGAGCAGGTGGATCACTATTGACCAACGAATAACGAAAAGCCGGATGATCTAACCCACCAATTATTTTGAGTGCTTCCGGTGAAACTACCGCTGGAGCGGAGAATGCTCCCCCAGAAGTGAATGTTTCAGTATCCTGCATGACCGCCTTGAGGTCATCGTGGCGTGTCACAACCCACATATTCATCACTGGACTGAAAAATACAGGTTGCTCTGCCTGAGCCGTCATCAATGCTTTCTGAGGAGTTTGGCTGAAGTCAGGCGTAAAGGGGTTGAACTGCTCTGGCGATCGCAGGTGAGCAACAGGACACTTCGAGACTTCGGTATTTTCGGCAGACATGATAAACTCCTGCAATCTAAACGCTTGTTTGAATTCTGATCACATAAACTGGCTTAATTTTAGAAAAAATTCAAACGCTCGTTTAATATTAAAGCGGACGTTTGACAGAAAAGCAAGGGTAAAATCTGAAGTAAGTCCGTCAAACGTGGTCGTCTAGCTAAGGACAATCACCTACGATGGATAAGGCGTGAATCAAGATTGAGTAGTGTGGCGGCTTCAACGACTGAGACGAAAGAACAAATTCTGACCGTTGCCGAGCGATTGTTTGCGGAGCATGGTTTTACAGGGACAACGCTCCGCAATGTGGTAAGTGAGGCGAGGGTCAATTTGGCTGCTGTTCACTACCACTTTGGCTCAAAGGAGGAGCTATTTAGGGCAGTGGTAGCGAGGTTTGCCCGTCCAGTGGTGGAACGGGAGTTGAGATTGCTCTCTGAACTCAAGTCACGTTCGGAGTTACCTTCGGTTGAAGCGTTGTTGACAGCGGTTGTGCAGCCCTCACTTGAGATTCTGTCTGAGGGGGAAGAGGCAAGATTGGTGCGGGCTAAATTTATGGGACGTTGTCGAACTGAACCTGAGCCAATTCAAAGTATTGCTTATGTAGAATTTGCGGTGGCGACAGAGGCGTTTTTAGATATGTTTCAGCGGGTGTTGCCGGAACAATCGCGATCGCAACTCGGTTGGAAGTTTGACCTGGTGATTTCAACCCTAGTTAGAGTCCTGATGGAAGCCGGAAAGCCCTATGCGCTGCTGCAAACCACTCGTCCTGAAGATATCGAAGCGGCGACCCAAAAGTTAGTCGCTTTTCTCAGCCCAGGAATGCGATCATAATTTTTGCCAAGCTGATGACAAGAGATGAGTTCAACGACTTTTGCAGACGTTTGCCAGCCACTTATCACGTTGTGCAGTGCGAGGTTCCGATGTCTGGAAAGTTGGCAATAAGGTGTTTGCAATTTGCGATCGCAACGATGATCCAGTGCCTGGTATTACCTTCAAAACCTCTGATGCTGACTATGAACTATTGCGGGAGATGCCCGGACTCCGCCCAGCGCCTTACCTTGCTTCACGGGCATGAAATGGATTCAACGATATGACCGCTCTGATCTGAGTGATGATGATCTCCGGGTCTGTATTGCTGAATCCTACAACATTGTTGCATCAAGCTTTTCGCGCCAAAAGCAGTCTGAACTTGGATTGTAATTACTGTTCAAGGATTCTATTCAATGAGGAAAGTTATTCAGTCTAACGATTGAGTGCAGCGGCAGCAAATAACCTTTGCATCACCACTCAGATCTCGATACTGCCTCTTACAACAGGCTTGTTAGACCAGTCTATGACAAATGAGAGGGTAGAACTTATCGCTTGACAATAAACCGTCCAGACGGTACAGTAAATTCAGGTCATAAAAAACCGTCCAGACGGTTTTGACCTACTTAGTTTTGGAGAATCAAGGAGGTGAGTTAATGGACTATACTGACTGGACGGTAAACGATGCCGTTCCTCGATCGACTGCTCCTATGGCTCCTTCTAAATCGGCTAAATCATCATCGCTCACCCGTGAAACGTTGCTCCGCGCTGCGACTCAGGTCATTTTGGAGAAAGGCGTAGAGGCATTGACACTCGATGCCGTCGCCCGCCAGGCAGGCGTAAGCAAAGGCGGCTTGCTCTACCACTTTCCCAACAAAAATGCGTTGGTTGTGGGACTAGGTGAACAACTCATCCAGGACTTTGAAGCAGCCCTGCAAGCAGAATTTGATCAGGATGATGCTCCCGGAACACCCGGACAGTGGGTAAGAGCCTATATTCGCTCGACACTGCGGATGAGTGGGCAAACCTTAGCCTTAGTTGCCCGCTTGACCTCACTGATTGTCGAGATGCCGCCGGAACTCCTTAAGTCTGCCGAAGCCTATGAGCAGCGTTGTCGTCAGCGGCTCGACGCGGATGGACTTGACCCGACTCAAGCCGCGATCATTCAGTTGGCGATCGACGGTTTATGGTTTTCAGAGATGTTTCAACTGAGTGCATTAGATGAAACCCGTCGCACTCAGGTCGTGGAACGGTTGCTGGCGATGACGCGATCGCCAGAATGAATTGATTGAATCCAACTTAATTTGGCGATGACAGCCCAGGGTTGCTCATCCAGTTTGCTCTGGAAGTTTTCTCGTCGTTTCATACTCATTCAAGGAGATCATTATGCAGATTGATCAAAGACAAACTGCAACAGCAAAATCAGTAACGGCGACAGACACGGACATTGTGAAGCTGAAACAGTCAGACTTTGCGATCGCCTCTCATTACCTTGCTGCCGCATTTAGTCAGGACCCGCTGATGACGCATTTTCTACCAGAAGATGAGGCTGCAAAACAAACAGCTCTCAAGCAACTCAGTCAGGCGTTGCTCAACTATGCCCAAATCTACAGCCACATCTACACCACTGTTGATAATCCAAAGGGTGTGGCAATTTGGCTTCCTCCAGACGCTTCCCAAGTCACGCTGTTGCAGCTCGGGCAAGTGATGACATCGGGATTGCTCACACTGCCGTTTTATATGCGGTGGGAGCGAATGATTGACTTTATTTCATTCATTGCCACAGAGATTCGGTTGCATAACAAGGTTTCGCCTGAACCGCAGTGGTGTCTGGCAATGTTGGGAGTATCGCCAGAGTACCAGGGTCAAGGAATCGGTGGAAGGCTGCTTCAACCGGTGCTGCAAGCCGCCGATCGCACCAAGACCCCTTGTTACTTAGAAACCTCTACGGCTGCGGCTGTGCGATTCTACCAGCGACATGGGTTTGAAATTGTTGATCAAGGACTGTTTGCCAATCGGGAGTATTGGGCGATGAAACGCAATCCTCAAGGTTGACGTTATAGCAGCGATTTTAATGGAGCAACGATCGCTTTGAGGTTCACCTTCCGCATAATTTACAAAATGATGACAGCAGTAACGCTCTGAATAACCACAAACCATCGATTTAGAGCCATTCCATCATGTTAACCATCCAGTATCTAACCAAAGCTTTAACGGTTTGGGGGATTGGGTTCTTTCCCTACTTTGAGGTCTATGCCGCTGTTGCCGCAGGAATGGCAATGGGATTAGATACCCTTTCATCGGTTGTCTGGGGTGTGTTGGGTAACTTTACCCCCATTCCATTACTGTTGTGGGGCTACAGTCGCCTGATGCGAATTTCCCAACTGCGAGCCTGGTTATCGCGCCTGGAGCAACGGGGGGGACGCAAAGTCAAGAATGCCTTCGATCGCTATGGTGCCTGGTTTCTGATCCTGATGACTCCGATCTTAGGCAGTTGGACGATCGCCGTTGTTGGACCCATCACAGGCATTCACCCTAAGCGAATTCTGTTGTTTTCTTTGATCGGCATCATGCTCTACGGAGTGGTTACAGCAGGGGCGATCGCATCCGGCACGAATTGGTTTAGCCATCGCTAGTTTCCCCATTCAAAGTTTGTTTCTCGTTCGCTCATTGTTCTTTGTCAGATAGCGAGAATCTGGCTCAATTTGTCCTGCAACGTTTTGTTTTTATTCAATTTAAGGAGATTGGTCATGCAAGCACAACCTGTTGTGATTTCAGATGCTGAACGGTTTAGCAATCCGTTTCCCTGGTATGCCAAAATGCGCCTTGAATCGCCAGTTTGCTATGACGCAGAGCAGCAAAGTTGGATGGTGTTTCGCTATG
Source organism: Oscillatoriophycideae cyanobacterium NC_groundwater_1537_Pr4_S-0.65um_50_18 (assembly GCA_016208305.1). GTDB lineage: Bacteria > Cyanobacteriota > Cyanobacteriia > Elainellales > Elainellaceae > Drouetiella. Next base: position 57,056 of record JACQYI010000060.1, read on the forward strand.
AAGATGTCAAATCCGTTTTTGCTAACTGGCAACTGTTTTCGTCGAAAGTACCGCACCCACCCGAGCAAACCGACTTCACGCAAAGCTTAAATTTCACCGATCCACCCAAGCACCGATCGCTCCGCTCACTGGTGGCAAAAGTATTCACCACTCGGCATGTGGAAGAACTCGCCCCGCGCATTAAACAAATTACGCATGAACTGATCGATCAAGTTCAAGCTCAACATCGTATGGATTTTGTGCATGACCTGGCAATACCGCTGCCTGTCATTGTGATTGCTGAAATTCTCGGTGTGCCGGTTGCCGATCGCGCTGACTTCAAACACTGGTCCGATGGCATCGTTGTCCTCGACCCAGCCGCATTGAAAGCAATGGCAGACTACTTTCGGCATTTGTTAGATGAGCGGCGCAAGCAACCTGGCAAGGATTTGATCAGCGATTTGATTGCCGCCCATGAAGCGGGCGAAACCCTAACCGCACAAGAACTGGTGGATTTCTGTATTGTGCTGCTGGTGGGCGGTAATGAAACGACAACCAACCTATTGGGCAACGCGATTCTTTGCTTCCACGAATATCCAGACGCCTTTGAGCGGCTGAAGCGAGAACCGGAATTGTTGCCTTTGGCGATCGAGGAAGTGTTGCGCTATCGCTCATCCATTCAGGGAATTGAACGGTTTACCAAAGTCGAAACGCAACTCGGTGGACAGACGATTCCAGCAGGACAGATGGTAACAGTCTGGATGGGATCAGCAAACCGCGATGAGGCTCAGTTCGATCGCGCTGAAGAATTTGTGGTCGATCGTGATCCAAATCCACACGTCGCGTTTGGCAATGGGATTCACTTCTGCCTGGGTGCGCCACTGGCTCGACTGGAAGCGGCGATCGTGCTGCGGGCAGTGCTAGAGCGGTTGCCTAATCTGCAAATTGATCCGACTGCAACGCTGGAATTCATCCCCACAACGACTGTGCATGGACTCACATCGCTGCCTGTGTTGTTTTAGTTTCACTGCCTACTCGATTGACAACTATTTCAATAAGCAGGCGGAGTGAAGTGCGAGGAGTGGCAAGAGTGCAGCAGTAAGCAGTTGCTGTTGCACTCCTTTCGACCACAGTCAGTGATCAGTTTCAAAAAGTTTGAATACCCAGTTGAGGAAAACAATGCACTCAACCATTTCGCAGAACTCAATAACGGCAACGCAGTCAGGTCAGGAAGTCTTCCAATACGTCGCCTTTTTGCATTGCTGTATTACAAGTCAGCCTCAGCAAACGTTGACGCTTGAGCAGCAGACCCGATTAGAGAAGTTCATTTCCCGTCGAATTTGAGCCTTAAGCGATGAAGCACCCACTCCAAAATGTCAATTTTCGCCTGCTTTGGCTAGGACAATCCTTAATTCTCTGTGCAGTGCAGTTCTGGCTCGTTGCCCTGACCTGGCTCGTGCTACAGAAAACTGGATCAGGAACCGCGATCGGAACCGTCCTCTTCGCTGCCGCTGTGCCTCGCGCTTTACTGACTCTGGTAGGTGGAGCGCTGAGCGATCGCCTGCCGCCCGATCGGGTGGCAACGGTTGCTGCTGCTGTCAATACACTCCTCGTTGCCAGTGTTGCCGCGCTGTTGTGGCTCAACATCTTTGAGCTTCACTACTTGATTCTGATTGCTGCCATCTTTGGCATCTCAGATGCTTTTCTTTATCCTGCTACTTTGACCACATTACCCAAACTGATTGATAAATCGCTGTTAGTGCAAGCAAATTCGCTCATGCAGGGCGGAGAGCAGATTACCAACGTGATTGGTCCCGCTGCTGCGGGGATTGTCATTGGAGCCTTTGGACTCCCGATCGCCTTCACCCTTAACGCCGTTCTGTTTGCTGTCGGAGGGGTATTTCTCTCATTGATTCACCAATCTGAACGACAATCAGAGGCGATCGCACCTTCTGTCTCGCACCTTCTGGGCGAAATCATGGAAGGAGTGCGCTACGCCTGGAGGAATGCGGCAATTCGGATCAGTTTACTGATCGTTGCCATGCTCAATCTCGCCACTCTAGGACCACTGGTGGTCGGCGTTGCCAAGCTGGTGGAACTGCGCTTTGGTGGCAGTGCAACAACCTACGGCTATCTACAAGCGGCATTTGGCGTTGGTGCTTTAATCGGTGTCCTGGCAACCAGTTCCATTAAATCCGTGAGGAATCCCGGACTGTCTCTGGTGCTCCTATCCTATGGGTTAGGCATTGGCACCGCAGGCTTGGGGTTTGTGCAGCAGCAGTGGATGGCGTATGGCGTGATTATATTGATGGGGTTGGGTGGCGGCTTTGTCGGCGTGATTGCTGTCTCTTGGCTTCAAGAGCAGACTGGTGCTGCAATGCAGGGGCGAATGATGGGCTTGCTGACGTTTACCTCAGTAGCGCTTGATCCCTTCTCGCAAGCGATTTCAGGATTCTTGATGGACATTGACTTGACGCTGATGTTTGTGATTGCCGGAGCCACCATGTTGCTCACTGCGATCGTCACCTCGTTTAATCGCGTCATTAGATCAACTACTTAGGAGCATGACAACAATGAGTTGAGCAAGTTCTAGTTCTGATTCACAAGGGAAGTCTCGCTCTGAGTTAATTTGACAAAGCAGCAATCCCCCAAGTCATAGGAATAAAGTTTTGGGCACTGGTTCGAGTCCACTTCCTTATAGCCAAGATGTTTCAAGAGCCGAATGCTTCTCTGATTCATGGGATGCACAGTTGCCCACCATTCTGTTTCGGGTGCAACAGTCGTGAGGTAATCGTGCCACCAGAGCATCGCCTCGAACGCCAATCCCTTCCCCCACCAAGCTTCACCTAATAAATACGCGACCTCTCCCCACGCTCCGTAGCATGTCGCCTCAAGCCGACCGATCGCTGGACAAGGAGGATGTTTTAACCGTATCGCCATGTTGAACCATCGCTCAGTCGGTGTTGCCAAAACTACAGGACCGTGAGAACGGGCAGCATACTCGGTTCGCAACTCCTCTAGAGACGGTGGAGTTCCATTCGGATCGATAAAGGCAAGAACAGAGGGTGTGGTCAGAAGAGAAAAGAGTTCGTCGGCATGGGCGTCAGTGAGTAGCTCGAAACGTAGGTTCTTACTCTGCATTAGCGGAATCCTTTTGCTCTTATGTAAGCTGCCTAACGAAGTTGCGTATGAGCGGCGGCGCGAATGCTTCCGCCAAAACATCCCGCATCGACCCGTCCGCTTGATACACTTGTTGGATCGCCGTGCGATCGATTAGACCAAGCTTCAGCGAACGTTATCAGCCAAGTAAGCCTTGAACGTCACGAACTTTTCCTTCATACGTCCATCCCCGATCGCATCAGATGCAGCACGATATCCTTCAGCAATCGTGCGAGTGCATCCACTCAGGTAGAGTACAGCGCCAGCGTTAAGAGCAACCATGTCACGTATACCCTGAGGAGCCTTGTCGTCCAAGAGCTGGTAAAACACGATCGCATTGTCATGGCAATCCCCGGTTGGGAGTTCAGCGTAATCAACCCACTCAATACCCGCCTCAGAGAGTTGAAACTCGGACTCAACGATTCCATTGGGTGTCACCTCAAGAACAACTGACTTGCCCGAGACCGAGAATTCGTCAATACCCGGATCACCGTAGACCACCAAAGCTCTAGTGCGCCCGATTCGTTGGAGCGCCTCACCGAGAACCCATAACCTTTCCGCGTCCGCCGTACCTACAAGCTGGTGATTTACTCCTGCTGGATTAGACAGCGGACCGACCAGATTGAATATCGTTCGCCGTCCTGCAAGTTTCCGTGCTTCCGTGACGCGCTTCATACCGGGATGATACATTCGAGCGAAGATGAACGCAACACCCACCTGCGCCAAGCACTCTTCAATCAACTTCGGAGGCAGCTCAATGGGAATCCCCAAGGCATCGAGTAAGTCAAATGCGCCGTTTGGACGGCGAGATCCCCGATTACCGTGTTTGGCAATTGGTACCCCACATGACGCTGCGACAAAGGCAGCGGCTGTCGAGACGTTAAACCTTGCTAGACCACTACCACCGGTACCACAGAGATCCACACAAGTTGCAGGAGCGTTTATAGGTAAGGCTCTACGAACCAGCTCGCTGGCAAAACCAGCAACTTCAGCCGCTGTTTCACCCTTCTCAGCCAGCGCCACAAGGAAGTCAGCGACAGCCCTATCTTCAAGGTTAGATTCGAAGATGTCCCAGGCAATCGCAGCGGCTTCTTTTTCGGAGAAGCTTTCACCGCTTCGGACTCTATCCAGGCACTCGTCGAACACAGATTTGTCTCCCACTCTTGTCGGTCTAATGACCCCGTTCACCCGTCGCTAGTAACCTCTCGAACTCAACCAATAATTTTAGCAGTCGGCGTGTAAGCGGATTGTTATACAGCTTCGCCTCGCCAGTCTCCCCGAAGAATTGACCATATTTTTACGTCTTCAAATACTCCCCACTTTCGCACTCGTTGACGTAAAACCCCTTCTTGTATAAACCCATTTTTCTGCAAAACCTTACCTGAACCTGGGTTTCTAACCATGTGGTAGGCGTAGAGCCTGTTGAGATCTAAATCTTTAAACCCAAAGCGGAGCATAGGCTTTAATGCTTCACTCATATACCCTTGCCCCCACACCTGAGCTGCCAACCAAAAACTCAATTCTGCTTGAGCATGTTCTTGCTCAATATCTCGAACTTCGATAACTCCGCAAAATGCTTTCTCAGCTTTGTGCTCAATAACAAATGCAACAGACTGCCCTGCCTTAAAATTCTGAATTTGCCTGTGTATATATTGCTCCGCCTCACCATCAGGATACGGATGAGGAATAGAAATCATCGTATCAGCAACCTCACGAGCACCTGCCGCGCCCTGGAGCAATGGTGCATCCACAAGAGACAAAGGGCGCAGAATCAATCTGGTTGTTTCAATCGTAGATTGAGCAAGCATGAGACGACTTTCTCTCTACCGACCTTTCCAGCAAATCTTAACATCGAAATTCCTCATTGCTAGCTTGCCCTAGCACAACTGAGCACCTGCTGTCTAACGATGCGATCACCGGACTTAGGTAGTCTCTGGAGCCAACCTGTCTCTCCAAATTCCGGTGCATCGCACTTGTTATGCCGCAACACCACAAATTCTTTGAAGCATTTCTACCTCTGCTCGGCTACAGCAACATATGCGCCAAGCCCGATCATTGTACAGCCTGAAGTAATTCGTTGTCCTTGCCTGAATTTATAGCTTGTCCGCAATTTTTGCCCAATAGGTCCTGCAAATGTAGCAACAACAACATCAACAAAGAGGTTTAGCAAATCCGTAATGAGACCTAAAAACAAAAACTGTGTTAGAACGTTGCCGTTTGCAACATTAATAAACTGAGGAATAAATGCGAGGAAAAACAAGGCTGTTTTAGGATTTAGAACCTCAGTGATCACACCTTGATAAAACGCGCTTCCACTGCGTTGCGGTTGGGCTACTGCATTAGTATCAATTGATAAAGTATCTTGGCTCAAAAGAGTTCGTAGCCCCAAATAAATGAGATAAGCTGCTCCTACATACTTGATAATGGTAAAGGCAGTAGCAGAAGTCATTAACAGGCTAGAAATACCGACTGCGGCAGCAACAACATGAATAAGTCCTCCTACAAATAAACCGAGGGCTGAGGCAATCCCTTCGGACCTACCTCCATTAAAGCTACGCGCTAAGGTATAGAGAATACCTGGACCTGGAGTAATACTGAGAATAAAAGCGGCTGTAAGGAAAAGACTAAGGTTCGCAAGGTCAGGCATATTAAACTCCACTGATGCTGTTTCTTCTCTGATTATCTATCGAACTTACTAGAAGGCAATCAACACTACTTACAGAATTAAGCCATCCCTCAAGGACTTGCGGCATAACGACCCCGTTCACCCGCCGCTAGTAACCTCTCGAACTCAACGAAAAGACTCTGTACGGTCGGTGTGCAACGGGATTGTTAGACAGTACGGCGATGTATTCCCAACTATCCACATAGACCGAACCTTTATGCTGTTGCAAATTCTTGTCTAACAAGATATGACAAATTGAATAGAGATCGCCACCTCTATTACTTCTTCTCTTTTGTATTAATTGATTTCATGGTAAATAGCTGAAACATAACCAATAGAATACTGAAATAGTGTGGAATTTTTCTGGTTAATTTTAAGAGTGTATTCTGACTTGAAATATTAATTCTTTTATTTTCTGAAGTATGTTGTAAACAAATGTCTAATTTCTCGAAAAAACGTGATTCTTCTACATCAAGAACTAGGGGCAAATCTTTTCTGATGGAGTTGTTGACCTTTTTGATTGTAGAAATATAGTATTCACGAGCATCTAGCCCAAGCAATGCAAGGAGCTTATCGTTACTTTGATACTTGAGGTATGTCATACTGAAAATCAACAGCAAAAAGAACTTACAGACTAGTCTTGCCCTTAGCCCACTAGAGAACTGTGATTGTGATTTAATAATCGCACCAAAAAAATCTCCATGTCGATTCTCATCTTCACCCCATGACTTGTAAAAGCTAAAAAGAGGATAGATAGAGTATTCAGGATGAGACTCTAAATGCTCAAAAATCGTTATGTAATAACAGCTAGAGATCCTCTCTGACAGATAGGTAGAGTAGATAAACCATGAGAAAGGTAGAAAAATATACTTTCTACCTTCTTTCTTTAGAAAACCTAATCCAGGTTTGATACGAAAATCCAAGAGAGCTTTATTAAGAAAACTCGCATGACGGGCTTCATCACGAGACATCAGGGAGAATCCACCTGAAAGGATGCTGTTTTCTTCCTTAAGTTGATATGACAATTCCCTGTACAGGATAAATCCTGAGTACTCAGCAGCACAGTACATTTCCAAAAGTTTAACTATGAGTTCCCGCGCCTCACCTTGAATGTGATCCCAGGACTGGTTAAACCTCTCGTCGCGTATGTAGTCGCCCTTAGTGTAGTCGCTCTTTAAATTAGCGATCGCGGTGTTAAAGACTTCTTGAAACCTCAAGGTATCAATATTGGAAAACTTTCTAATGCTAGTTGTATAGAACCCTGGGTAAATGAGAGTTTCTTTTACTAGAGCTTCAGTATTTGACTGTGTAGTTTCAACATATTCCATATTCTAAACTTTCCTACCAAAAACCATTTTCGATACTACCTCAAGAAAAGGACCTTAGCAATTTCTGAGTCTCAGAGCAGGAACATGATTGAAAGTGTTGCTGTCTAACTATTAATGGACTGAAACTTTCCGTCTAAGATTTTAGTTTGGGGTGGATAGACAGAATGATTCAGAATAACGCCCCAATTTTACTGCTTGTACAGATTATTTCGGCAAAGTATGCTGCTTAAGCTAAATAGCTAGAGTGTTTCCGCATATTGTCATGTTTCTTACAGAAGGAACAGCCATATTATTGAATACGCTTTACATCTACTCTCTATGCAGTAACATCCTATTAACTGCTCCCCTTCTTGAAAGAGAGGAGATTCCCAAATGATGTTACGCACGGGGCTAAATCCGCGTTGCTTCGTTTTTCTTTTGGGCTGTCACCCAGAGTCAAACCTGGGTGGGGTGAGTCAAAAACCCCTAGACACTCCACTCAAGTCAACCCCAAGTGCCATGCTTACTTTACGCAAGGTGTTATCTGCGCCGTTAGCATCTGCGTTGATGTACTGATTATTGATAGTTTTTAATAATAATATACCCAGTAGCATCTGCACTGTCACCTGGCACAAGTTTAGTTCTATAACACGAAATCGTTGGCTGATTGAAAATCATCAGGTAAGTTTAGCCCCCAACTTTTGGCTAGGTTCAAATTTATGTGTGCTGCTTAGTATCTGAGTCTCATCGATTGATTCTCCTTACTGCATTTTCGATCTATCGAAAGATAGAAATTATGAAGGGTGGTGAGCTTTGTCCACTTTTCCTCCACAAAGAATACTAGAGAAAGATTTACTAACGGCAATGGATGTTGTTTACTCACCTCTGTCAACTAATTACTGTGTAGCATTACGCTGTTGAGCAAATTAAGGTGGGTTTATGAAGTCTACTTCCAAACGGGCTAAAGCAAATCGGGGAAAGCAGACACAGTTAGATTTGTGCCAACGAGAAGTAGAGGAATTACGAACAGCGCTGGCGATCGCTCGTGAGCAGGAGAAAGTGGCTCAGGAATGCTTGCAGAAACTGGAGACGGCTAATCAGGCGTTGCAGCAAAAGGAGCGCTTGTTAGAAGTCACCGCAATTGCTGCTCATTCACTTCTAACAACGACAACTTTAGATGCCGCGATCAATCATGCTTTGCAAATCGTTGGTGAAGCGCTAGACACCGATCGCGTTGGTCTCTTCGAGGTAGTTGCTTCAACTTCCAATTCAACCTTCCCTCACTGGCGAGCATTAGAATATGAGTGGAAGTCACCAGGAACAGTACTTCAGCATTCTGATGTAGACGCGGCTCAAGTTAGCTATGACGAGATTCCCGAAATCTTTGAGCGCCTGCATCAGAGGCAAACCGTAAGCTATTTCATCGAAGAAGTTCCAGAACCCTTCCGCAGCCACCAAATCGCGATCGGTGTTAAATCCACTCATCTAGTTCCGATTTTTGTACAGGGGCAGTTCTGGGGTGGATTGGGGCTGGATGACTGCCATGAGGCAAAACGGCGCAGCATAACAGAATTATCAGTTTTGAAGATTGCCGCTGATTGTATTGGTAGTGCAATTCAGCGCGATCGCACTCAGCAAGACCTACTGCAAGCCGAACAAGCGCGTACACGCGTTGCCATAGGGCATTCGCAAGACCTAGAACGCCACTATGCTGAACTGCAACAGGCACTCGAACACGAAGTAGAGCTACGCCACCGCCTCGCAGAATCTGAGAAACGCTATCGTACTTTATTTGAGTTGAGCAATGAGGGAATTTATCGCTTTGAGTTGCAGCCACCCGTTCCAATAGCGCTACCTTTGGATGAGAAAGCCAAGCTAGCCTACCATTCACTGCAAGTTGCTGAAGCGAATCCTGCATTCATTGCCCAATATGGTTTCAGTGGACCAGAAGAGGTTGCTGGTAAGCGATTTACTGATTTTTACCCCAGTGATTCCGAGGTAAACTTAGATACGATTCGTGAACTCACCCAAAGTGGCTACCGTCTTCACAATGCCCCAACTGAAGAGTTAGGAGTGGATGGGCAACCCCGACATTTTCTGCAAAATGTGGTTTGTGATGTGCAGGATGGATATCTATTGGGAGGATGGGGAACACAAACTGATATCACCGAACTGCGTCAAGCTCAGCAAGCTCTTCTGCAAGCAGAACAAGAGCGAGCAGAAGAATTAGCCAAAGCAAATGAGGAACTGCGGCAACGAGATCGCCTGCTTTCCATTGTTGCAGAGGTGACGAAAGACTTGTTAAAAAATCCTCAGGTGGAAGCAGCCATTGAACAAGCATTACAGCGAATTGGAGAAGCGGCTGGCGTTAGCCGAATGCTTGTGATGCAGGAAAAGCTGGAAGCTAGCAGCAGACAGCTACAGCATTGTGTGATTCAAGAATGGTCAGCATCAGGCATTCCCAAGCAAACAGATGATTCCGTCACCAAAGCTGTGAACAACGACGAGTATGCGGCTTTGATTGATGAACTTCATGCAGGACAATCAATCTGGCACGTTCTTGAAGCCTTACCTGAGCCTATTCGGACTCAACAAGCTGGAATTGGAGTGAAGTCAACAGGTGCTGTACCCATTTTCATCGCAGGCAAGTATTTCGGCTGCGTTGCCTTTGATGATTGTGTGAATTATCACCAGTGGACACCCCAGGAAATTGATGTGTTGACTTCGAGTTCAGGTGCGATTGGAGCGGCACTGCATCGAAAGCAGTTAGTCGATCACCTAGTCGAAGAACGCACCCAAGCCGAACAAGCACGGGCAATAGAACTAGCACAAGTCAATAACGCGGTGCGGCGCAGCATCAATGCACTCACAAGCCAGCCCTCAGTTGAAGCATTTCTAGAAGTAACCCTGAAATCGATCGCTGAAGTGTTAGAAGTTCACTCTGCAATGTTCTGGAAAATTGAAGAGCAGTGGGCGACGCTTCAGTTGGCTTACCAAGATGGACAAGTGCTTCCAGGTAAACAAACTGACCATCCCAATGCAACTGCTCCTGGACAGCTATGGAATGCCTACAATGCGGCAGGACGAATCTACGATTACCCATTCTGCCATCCTGTAGACGATCCAGCTTCGCAGTTTACCGAAGCGCAACGAGCGATGTTTCATCAGCTGGGCGTGCGCTCTGTCCTGGGTGCTCCTGTTGTGATTGGCGATCGCACCGTCGCAATTATTACTGTAAGGCTGACTCATGAAATGCCAGATCCATCACCCCTGCGCCTCGAACTGATGAACGTGCTGGCGGGTCAGGCAGCACTTGCTATGCAAATGTCACAACTGGCAGAAGAAGCAAAACAAACCGCTATTCTCGAAGAAAGAAACCGCATGGCGCAAGACATTCACGATACTCTGGCTCAGTCTTTCACCAGCATTGGAATGCAACTCCAAGCCGCCGCTCGTTTTCTCAGCCGCAACCCAGAGCAAGCCCAATCCTGCCTTGCCTATGCTCAAGAACTAACACGTTCTGGCTTAGCAGTAGCTCGCCAATCAGTTTGGGCATTGCAGTCTGAAGCGGAGAATTACTGCCAGCTTGACTCTACACTTCAGCGGCTAGCGGCTCAACAATCGCTTGAAACTGCAATTCCTATTGAGGCATCGATTGCAGGCACTCCCTATTCCTTACCTGCCGATGTCGGCATGAACCTGCTTCGCATTGGGCAAGAAGCGCTGAACAACGCGATTCATCATGCCCAGGCTCAAACCATTCTTGTCACCCTCACCTACGCTCCCAATCAAATTCAGCTACAGATCCAGGATGATGGGCAAGGGTTTGATCTGCAATTACGACTCAACAGCGGTGGCTTTGGCTTAATAGGAATGCAACAACGTAGCGACCGTCTTAAGGGAGAATTAATGATCATCAGCCATCCAGGGCAAGGAACCGAGGTCAGGGTGACTGTACCAATTGAATCTGAAAACTCGCCCCTGCTGCGGAATACTCGTTTATGACTGTGCCGTCTCCCGTAACTACTAGGCAATACTTGGTGCCGAAATGCTGGTTAAGCAGACAAATCTTGGACTCTTTACTCCACCATTGGGGAGATGAAGCACCAGCCTGAGTTTTTAGTAAGTATTTGAGAGCGTGATACGAAAAGCTTTGCCCCCCTGAAACTTATTGCTATGAATCAAACACAATCAATTCACATCCTCCTGGCGGATGACCATCCACCACTCCGTAAAGGCTTGGCGTTAATTTTGAATAACGAGGACGACATGGAGATCGTAGCAGAGGCAAGTAATGGACGTGAAGCAGTAGAACTGTTTCGACAATATCAACCCGATGTTGCTCTGCTCGATTTGCGGATGCCAGAGTTGTGCGGGGTGGCAGCGATTACCGCCATTCGCGCTGAGTTCCCCGCAGCCCGTTTGATTGTTCTCACCACTTATGATGGTGACGAAGATATTTATCGAGGCTTAAGGGCTGGGGCAATGGCATACCTGCTTAAGGATACAGACTGCGATGAGATTATTGGCACAATTCGAGCCGTGTATGCAGGTCAGCAGCGCATTCCTTCTGCTATCGGTGTGAAGTTGCTGCACCGCATAGGCACTTCAGAACTGAGCGATCGCGAACGTGAAGTGCTGCAATTGATCACAAATGGTAGAAGTAATCAAGAGATTGGGGCTGAGTTGAACATCACCGAAGGCACAGTTAAGTTTCACATCAATAGCATCTTGAAGAAGTTGGACGTGAGAGATCGCACTCAGGCAGTCGTTAGAGGATTACAACGAGGTATTGTTCGGCTAATGAATTAGTACAACGAAAAATGTTAGCCGCGTTGGATGCAGCCTCATCGCAACGCACCTCATCTGTGGGCTAACTTGACGAGTGAATATAAATCAGCCTTATACCTAGCCAAAAGTTAGGGAGTTGCCCTCATCTGCTGATGTTTATCAGCTAACGCTTTCACCCTATAAAACTAAACTTGAAGTAGGTGACAACACAGATTCAACTTTGTATAGTGTTATAAAAATCTCCTACAAATTCTATGAATTTAATGATGGCTATAATTAAATAAAGATTACTGAACGCTGCAATTTTTACTAACTCTTACTAATGGAATACTGCGGTTATCAGTGTTTCAGTAAGGTTAAGTGCATCAAATTATTCAGTGTCTGCAATGCCAGTCAGAGGACTGCTCTACTTCATTTTTTACCATTTTCCGCTGCTCTACCAGCATCCTTTAGCACTTAAAGCCCCCGCTACACTGTATTTCTTGAAGAGGAATAAATTGCCTTTCCACTGCCCGATATGTGAGGCACTAAAGTTACCAAAGTTACTTGCGTCTAAGAGAAATTTTGGCAAATGTGCGACCTGCTGTTTGAGCACCAACAGGTATAAAAAGATGGCGATTTAGCAAGGAGTGAGATTGCCATCTACCTCAAGGATTCAATGTCAGTTTCAGTCATCAAAGATGTGAGTCAAAGTACGGGAGAGCACGACCAAACCGTGCAACGGTTGCAGCAACGCAACCAAGAATTAGAACGCCAGTTGGCGGAACGAACTCAGTCACTTCAAGCCAGTGAGCAACGATTGCAACTCGCCCTACACTCAGGGCAAATGGGACTGTGGGAATGGGATGTTGCCACCGACAAACTTTCCTGGGATGAGCGCATGTGTTCCCTCTATAGTATTCGCCCAGAGGAGTTCACTGGTCGCTATACCGATTGGGAGCGTCACATTCATCCCAAAGATCTCGCAATTCTTAAGCAGATGAAAGCCAACGGATTGCAACATAGATTCGTTACGTTGGCAGAATTTCGAGTAATCTGTCCCGATGGGACAACTCGACATATCAGCAATAGTTACCTGCTCCAAAGCAACGATCAGGGTGAAGTACAGCGGGTGATTGGAATCAATATGGATATTACCGCCCGTAAGCAAGCCGAACTAGCGTTGCAGAATAGTCAGCAGTTCATCCAGCAGATTGCTGATGTCTCCTCTAACCTGTTCTACCTGTACGATTTGCAGGAGCAGCGGAATGTTTATGTTAATCAAACCATCAGTACAGTCTTGGGTTATACCTCATCTGAGATTCAGGCAATGGGTAAAAATCTATTTCATTGGTTAATGCATCCTGACGATCTAGGGCGGATTCCAGAGCAGGTCAAACGTCTCAACCAATCGCGGGAAGGGGAGATTCAGGAATTTGAGTATCGGATGCGTCATGCCGATGGCGAGTGGCACTGGCTCTACAGTCGAGATGCCGTCTTCAGCCGAGATGATACTGGGCAGGTAAAACTGGCGATCGGAGCGGCTCAAGATGTGTCCCTACTCAAAAAGCTGGAAGCCCAACTAGAGGAACATAAAGTCAAGCTAGCGCAAGTAAATCGAGCCAAAGATGAATTTCTGGCAAATATGAGTCATGAGTTACGCACTCCGCTCACGGCAATTTTAGGGATGTCTTCAGCCTTGCTAGAGGGCATCTTTGGAGATTTTAACCCCAATCAGCAGCACTATCTGGAGGCGATCCACAATAGTGGTCAGCACTTATTAGAAATTATCAATGACTTGTTGGATCTCTACAGGATTGCAGCAGGTGATTTGGAACTCAATATGTCGCTAGTTTCTATTCGTGAACTATGCCTATCTAGCCTGGAGATGATCCAGCAACCCTCCCTTGAGAAGCAAATGCAGTTAAACATGATCATCGCTCCTAATCTAGACCTCATTTGGATGGACGAGCATCGCATCCGCCAGGTATTAAAAAACTTGCTGAGTAATGCAGTGAAATTCACTCCCTCAGGGGGGCAAATTACCCTGGAAGTAAATCTAGGGCGGGTGTTCTCTGAAACAAGCCAGATCGAATTTATGGTTAAAGATACAGGGATTGGCATTGCTCCCGAAGATCAATTAAAACTATTTCAGCCGTTTGTTCAGATTGACAGTAGCCTGAACCGTCGCTACGACGGAACTGGCATAGAATTAGCCCTTGTTAAACAGATTGTGGAACTGCACGGTGGATCAGTCAGCTTGACCAGCCAGGTAGGAGTCGGGAGTTGTTTTACCGTCCGACTTCCCGGTGGGATGAGTCCTAATGAGTAGCTTCAACCCCTATCCAAGAGGTCACTGAATACATAAAGTAACGACTCGTGAAAAATGGCTCCAATCGTGCCCACTTGCCCCGTTTGTAGCAATCGTGCCGTTGGATGCACGCTCCCCTGCTCCTGCTCCCATTGGGATGGCGATCGGGTGGGTAATGCTGGGCATTTTGATGAATACCCTTTGAGTGGCTGGAGAACATTGGTCTACATTCCTGTACCTTAGCCATGCGATCGCTTCGATTTCAAAATTTGCGATAAGCTTTAGGAGTCATTCCGGTTGCGTCTCGAAACGCCTTACCTAAGTGGCTCTGGCTATTGAAGCCACACTGAAGCGCAATTTCTGCGATCGCCAATTTCGATGTCTTCAACAATTGCTTGGCTCGCTCCACTCGCTGTTGCAGTAAATATTGATGGGGAGAGAGTCCTGTAGATTGCTTGAATAAACGGCTGAAATGAAACTGGCTCACTGAGGCAATATTGGCAAGATCAACCAATTTGATGTCTTGATCTAGGTGGGCGTGAATATACTCTGAGACTTGCAGGAGTTTGCGTTCGTGCAACGTCTGCTTTGCAGAACCGCCCAAGCCTCCCTCGTACTGCGCGACACGAGGTTGAGTGCTGGAATACTCCCGCAACAGGTGAGCAGCTAGCACATTGGCTAACGATTCAGCGTAGAGTCGCCCAATTCCGCCACCTCCTTTGTAGAGTTCGGCTTTCAGCAGCAGCATAATTTGCTCTAGTTGAGGATCGCACACCCGAAATTCTGTCACCAGTTCCAAGCGATCGGGGTCAACGGCTGCTTCCTGGGCAACGGATTGGAGAAATTGAGCGGGAAGCTGAACATTGAGATAGTGATCATCCCCTTCGGCACGGTAGGATGCAGGGATGTTTGCCGGAGTAATGGAGATATCGCCTTTAGAGTAAAGTCCAGTGTAGCGGCGATCGCCGATCACTTGATGAAGGCGATAGGGGCGAGGCGCTAAACAAAGCGCAATAGAATGCCCTGCCCAGGCTCCTGGTAAATCGACTTCCCCAGGCGGTTGCTGAAATTCTTCCACCAGCAGCGGTTGCCAGCCGAGCGACTCACTGGACATCACCGGGACGGGACTGTCTAATTTAGGGGAAGGAGTGTTACTAACCTGGGATGCTTTTGCCATGGGAGTTTTGAGCCATTCCAAAACTGACAGCAAGATTTTGACAAACGGGCAAAATTTAAGTATTGCAGAGCTTTTAGATTCCCTTAATATGTCATTGTAAGCGGTTTTTTACAAACCGTTACGCAAGGTAATCAGGAGAAATAGTATGGAAAAGCGAATGTTAATTGCAAGTTGGCTATTTTTGGTCGGTTCTAGCTTGTTTCTCATTGATTCACTATTCGAGGTTGCTCAACATTTTTCACCCATGTCTTTACTGCACGTATCAGAGGGTATTTTATTTTTGGTTGGTTCGCTTTTCTTCATGCCATCTTCTTCAAGTTCTTCTCCATCTCTCCCAAAAACTGTTTGCAATAGCGATTCAAAAACTCAAGAAAAACTCGCACTCGGGGTGATAGATTACGCTGATGAGTAAACAGCGCATGAACTGCAAGACTAGGAGAGAGTTGATTGGGAAATAGCAGGATCAGTTGCCCTTGATCAACTTCTTGTTTCACTTGAAAACCAAGTAAGCGAGTGATACCGAGTCCTGCGATCGCTGCATTCTTTAATGCACCGCCATTGTCGGAGTAAAATGAACCCTTTACAGGAATCGTTTGCCACTTCTGGTCAATCCAAAACATCCACGGTTCTGGTCGTCCCTGAAACATATACTGCAAACAGTTGTGATGAATCAGGTCGTTTGGAGTCGTTGGAATTCCATGCGTTTTGAGATAACTTGATGCGGCACACAGCACAAACTGAGTTTGTCCTAACGGTCTGACCATCAAGCGAGAATCCTCTAAAGTGCCCAGACGAATGGCAACATCAATGCCTTCGGTCACTAAATCCACGACGCGATCGCTCAATCGCAAATCAATCTGGATCTCTGGATATTGCGCTAAAAACTCTGGAATTGATTGCACGAGCAACCACTGTCCAAAATCCAATGATGTACTAACGGTCAGCTTGCCGCGTGGCTTGCCTCTGGAAGTGACCAGATCGTTGGCATCGTCTAGTTCTCTCAGTAAGCGAGATACCCGCTCGTAATAAGACACTCCCTCTGCGGTTAAGCTGAGCGATCGCGTTGTGCGTTGCAGTAGTCTTACCCCCAATCGGTCTTCTAACTTGGCAACTCGCTTGCTAATAGCAGAGGGAGTGGTGTCAAGCGATCGGGCAGCCGCACTGAAGCTATTGCACTCTACACTTTCAACAAAGGCGATCAGTTCGGGAAGTTGATTGAGAACATTCAGCATTTATTCCAGATTGGCACAGATGTTTTGCCAATATAATGCTTTTTCTTCTAGTGAGGCACAGGATATTTTGATGAAAGTGTAACAAAGGGTAAAGTAATGAGTTCAAAGAAAGTGGTCATTGTCACCGCAGCAAGTCGCGGCATTGGGGCCGGTTGTGCGCGGGAATTAGCTGCTCAAGGTTATGCGGTTTCTCTATTTGCGCGATCGCCCAGCGTCATAGATTTAGCACAAGAATTAGGCGGCATTGCCGTACAAGGTTCCCTGTCCAATGCTCAGGATTTGGAGGCGTTAGTGCAAACAACGCTCAATCAGTTTGGGCGAATTGATGCAGTCGTGAACAGCTTTGGTGATCCACCCCGACCTGACTTGTTAGAGATTTCGGATGATCTCTGGTTGGGGAAGTTTGAGATGTTGTTTTTGAGCGTGGTGCGGTTAGCACGGTTGGTGACAGAACCGATGCGTCAGCAGGGAGGTGGGGCGATCGTCAATATTTCTGCGTGCGACTCTCAAGAACCCTCCCTCGGAACGCCTTTTAGCGGCACATTGCGAGCGGCAATGGAAGGATTTACGAAGCTATATGCTCAACGCTATCGGGGCGATCGCATTCGCATGAATTGTGTTGCGCCTTACTTCGTGGCAGATAGCCTGGAAGAATTAGCGGGATGGGACGTTCCCAGTGATTTGATGTGGGGTCGTCCGGCAACCTATGCAGAACTGGCAAAGACCGTTGCGTTTCTCATTTCAGACGATGCCAGATTCATTACAGGCACGACGTTGAAAGTTGATGAGGCGCGATCGGCTGCAATTTAGTGATGAGGGAGTGAGGCGATTTCACCATGACAGTTATACAAATGCAAAAGAACAATCTCCTGACAGAGGTGCGCGAGTTTCTTAAGTTAGCCATTCCCCTTGCCAGTGCCCAAGTTGCCCAATCTGCAACAGGCTTTGCTGATACGGTGATGATGGGGAGGATGGGAGCCGATGTGTTAGCAGCGGGAGGACTGGCAGCCATTACATTTCTCTGTATCATGATGACTGCGAGCGGTGCTGCGATGGGAGTCAGCCCACTGATTGCCGAAGCCTTTGGAGCAGGGCAAAAGATCCGTGTTGAGCAAATTGCTCGCCAGGGATTGTGGTTGTCTGTGTTGGTAGCGATTCCAGCGATGCTCTTTACCGGACACATAGACATCCTTTTGAGCCGTACAGGACAAACTGAAACGACTGTTCAGCTTGCCAATATTTATTTGGATATTATGCTGTGGGGATTGTTGCCAGCCGTCGGTTTTGCGGCACTGCGGGCAACGGTTTCAGCCCTGTCTCAAGCCCGTCCGATCATGCTCATTGTCGTATCAGGAACCGCATTTAATATTGTCTGGAATTACATTCTCGGCTTTGGTAAATTTGGCTTTCCAGAAATGGGTCTTGCAGGATTAGCGTTAGCCAGCGTGATTACATTGTGGGGAATGTTCCTGGCTTTGGTACTGTATATTCTGACAAACAAGAATTTGAAGCACTATCGCATTTTTCAAGAACTGCATCGGGTCAAGCCCCGCATCCTGAAAGAGTTAACCTGGGTGGGCATACCGATCGGGTTGTTTTCTGGACTTGAAACAGGCTTTTTTATGGTGATTACCTTCTGGATGGGGCTGTTAGGCACTGAAGTGTTAGCCGCCCACCAGATAGTATTTCAAACAATCGTTGTTGTGTTCATGGTTCCCTTAGGAAACTCTTACGCTACAACAGTACGAGTCGGGCAATGGCTGGGACGACGCGAACGCACAGGCATTCAACAAGCAGCATTGGTCAGCATGAGCATTACTACAGCCTTTATGATGGGTGTATCGATCGTGTTTCTCCTTTTTCCCAAATCCATCATTGGTCTCTACATTGATATTACCAATCCAGCCAATGCCAACATTGTTGCAATTGCACTTCCACTATTGATGGTTGCAGCGATCGCTCAAGTTCTCGACGGCTTTCAGAAAGCAGTTTATGGCTCTCTTCAGGGACTACAGGACACACAGATCCCAATGTTGTTGAATGTGTTGGGATACTGGGGAGTGGGTTTGTCAGCAGGCTATGTATTGGGCTTTCAGTGGCAGATGGGAGGTATCGGTCTTTGGATTGGACAGTCAGTGGCGATCGCGGTTGTTGCAGGGCTTTTTATCTGGCGATTCTGGCAATTGATGAAGCATCAAAAGTTTTCTCGATCGACTCAACCCTAGAAGCGCAGACTGACGGATACCAAACAGGGTTGAGGTCTTAGGGCTACAGTCCTTTCAACTACCAGGCATTGATTCAAACAGGGCAGTCAGTAGATTCAGAAAGCGATCGCCAAACACAGTGGAGAGTGTTCCACACAGCAGCACAAAGGTAGCCGAACCCATGTAATGAATGAGATGAACGGCTTCTGGGGTGAAGTAGGTGAAGTAGGAAAGAGGAACCAGGATCAACAAAAATCCTAGAAGTGAACCGAATAGAAAGTGAGTTGTCCGACTCTGCCAGGTTGCAAGCTTGGGTTCGTTATGTTTAGATCGCATAGTCCATCCTACAACTCTAACTGCGCCCATTCTAGACTAAGACCAGGCAAAGCATCCATCCTCAACCGTTCTGAGATTTCAGGAGTTGTTTCCAGTTATGCTCTGTCCTGTCATTGGCTGGAAATAAACACTCAATCCTCAATTCTTGCAGGGTAATGTCGTAGGGGGTGCCGAGGGTAGCGATCGTTGAGAAAAACTCTAATTCTAGATCCTCTCGTTTGAGATGAACGGTCAGCAGCATAGTATTTTGAGTCGTGCGAGCAGAAGGATGCCAAACCTCTGCGATGCCCGGATAACTCATCAACTCATCTAGCAATGCTTTGGATTGTTCACTTTCACCCTCAGCAATTGCCTCTCTATGCAGGCGTTGTAGCAAATGCACTGAAAAATCATCCCAGTTCACGACAACTGGACGGAACCCTTGGGGGTGAAACATCGCCCGCATCAGGTTGACTTTTCCATCCCGGTAGAAGTGGGCTTGTAGTTCCTCTGGGGCAACGAAAGCGTTTAGCAGTCGATTAGCAGCAGGGTTGGTCAGCAACAGATTCCAGTAGCGATCGACCACGATCGCTGGGTAGGGTTCCTGTTGTCGCAACATGAAATCGAGTGCTTTGCGGATAGAAACCATTTCAGGAGCCGATAGATCAGTCTCAGCGTAAATGGGTGCAAATCCAGCAGCAGTCAGCATTAAGTTTTGCTGTCTCAATGGAATTTCCAGCACCTCTGCCAGTTGCAACACCATTTCTCGGCTGGGTTTGGCTCGTCCCGATTCCAGAAAACTAATGTGGCGTTGAGCTGGTTGACTGACAAAACTACGTGGACCCATATTGATAAGTCCATACTTTGAACTCTATCTGGTCGGTTCGCCTGTCATGCTGTTTGCGTGATGCTTTTGCCGATTGGGGATCCCGGTGATTGTGAAAGCGGACCTGTTGAATCAGTTGCCATTGGTTTTCCACCGCCGTTTTGACCCAGTCCCAGCCAATGCGGAAATAGCTGTTGCCCCGAAACCAATGGGGGTCTACCCAACGTCGCTTGCCCGACTCCACCACCTCCACCCCTTGAGCGGTCAGGTAAAGGGTGGCTACTGCCAAGATAAACCAGAGGCGAGAGAGGGCACAGACGGAACGAATCTCCGATTTCTGGACGTTGAAGCCATTGGACTGGTCGTCCAAAAAATTCTCCTCAATATCAAAGCGCTTTCCGTATTCCTCAAACGTGTGCAGGGAGGTGGGTTCATCACTGACAATGGCCCAAAACTCCCCATTGACGTTGTTGTAGCCAAACGCCACATGTACGGGACCAAAAGCCTGCCCTTTATGGAGTTTGACGTTGTGAAAACAGAGAGCTTCCCCACGTTTGAGAGGGCAATCCTTGAGTTGGCACCACCCTTTGCCCTCTCTGCAAATCCAGGTGTCTCGCTTGAGGCGAATCCGGTAATGCCATCCCATCTGCGTGCTCATCATGTGTAGGCAATCGGTATGCACAAAGCCCCGGTCCCCTAGAAGCACCACTTTCACGCCTTGGGGCAGACGCTCACGAGCCTGATAGAGCATCTCCTGGTAGTCGTTGAAGGAAACCGCACAACTGCGTCGCTCCAGCACCCGCCAGACGACGGGTAAAGCTCGTCCTCGATGGACAACGGCGAGTCGCACCAGGCAATACTGGTCCCAAAACAGCGAGGTGTCTAAACTCAGATACAGCATCTCAGCTTGCCAATCGGCTAAAGCCGCTTGAATCAGTCCTTTATAGAGGCGATGAACGTTGATCCGGCTATTGTGTAGCCAGCGACTGAGACGTCGTTGTTTACTTTGAGCTTGGTGACCGCGACAGGGAATGTAAGGTAGCCACCGGGTCAAGTTCACCTCTCCGGTATGAATCAAGGCAACGACCATCCATAAACAGGTCGTCAGATGGGCCAAGTGCACCCATGCGATTGATTGACTCATCCAGGTTTTCAGGGCATCGTAGAGGCGGGAGTTTTTTTCACAGCATTTCAGGGTTTGAGTGGTATCTAATCTTAGAATGCTGGCTCCCACCCAAGTTTTCTAGATCGCTCAAATCCCTCTCTGGCAAATGGTTCTATCGTTTGCTAAACAACTTTTGTCAGTCAACCAGGGCGTTGAGACACCTGACTAGTCACGGCTAAATCAAGCTGGCTGAATCCTCGTTGGCTACGCCATTGCTTCAAGAGCAGTCCAAACGAATCCAGCGTTGAATTTGAGGCATTAGTGTGCTGCATAAAGCTCGCAAAAGATAGCTTTGATTACCTGACAGGTAATTGCTTTGATTATCTCCCTATTCCATCATGAAAGCATACTGATTGAGGACAAACACCATGCTGAAAACAACAAACCTCCCGATGACTCGCACGTTTAGCGGTATCAAAGTTCTGTATCTGATCCTGACCATGGCTGGTTCAATTGAACCCTGGTTTTGGCTCCTGCAAGATCCCTCTGCATTGCTTTCTCCCTCATTGTTCTTGCAACAAGCATTTGCAAACAACATTGCAGCAGGATTAACAGCAGATTTGCTGATTTCCGCGATCGCCTTCTTCTGCTTTGTCTGGTTTGAGTTAAAGCGGTTAAACATCTCACGCACCTGGATCATCCTGTATATTGGCTTGACCTTCGGCGTTGGACTTTCCTGCTCTTTACCCTTCTTTCTATACTGGCGAGAGCAACGTTTAGAGCGCACTGTTTGAGATTGGATGGGAGGCATTCATGAGTTCAGAGCCAATAGCAGGGGCGATCGGAACCCCCACTGCTGAAATTGACATTGATGTCTCCCTCGTTCATTCCTTTCTAACAGCACAACATCCTGACTTGGCACATTTGCCGCTCCATTCGGTCGATGCAGGTTGGGATAATGCCATGTTTCGCTTGGGAGACCAGCTATGTGTCCGGTTGCCTCGCCGCAAAATTGCTGCCACTCTTATCGAATATGAGCAAACCTGGCTCCCACAATTACCCGATCTTCCCATTCCAGTTCCAATTCCTTACCGATTAGGGCACCCAGGGCAAGGCTATCCCTGGAAATGGAGTATTTTGCCCTGGATAGCAGGGGTAACAGCTGATCAACAAGAACCCAATCAAGACCAGGCACAGCAGTTTGCAGCATTTCTGCGATCGCTCCATGTTTCTGCACCACTCAATGCACCTTTCAACCCATTTAGAGGCGTACCACTGCATCAGCGATCCGCTTCTGTCGAGGAACGAATGCAGCGACTTGAACAGAAAACGAGTCTGATTACTCCAGGCATTAAACACATTTGGAACCAAGCGTTAGATACACCAATGGATGTTGAAGCAACCTGGATACATGGCGATCTCCATCCCCGCAATGTGTTGGTTGAGAGTGGTGTGATCACAGGCGTGATTGATTGGGGAGATATGACAGCAGGTGACTGTGCAACCGATCTGGCTGCAATCTGGATGCTCTTTTCTGATTCACAGGTGCGTCAAAAAATTAGTGTAGAATACAACCCTTCTAAAGCAACGCTAGAACGCGCTAGAGGATGGGCAGTGTGCTTTGGGGTCATACTACTGGATTCAGGATTAGTCGATAACCCACGGTTTGCTGCGATCGGAGAAAGAACGTTGCGGCGTATTGCTGAGGATGTTTAGGCTTCCGCTCAAGTTGAAATTCCCCTTAGTTCCCAAACCTTAACTGATGCTCCAAAGACAATAGATTCCGTTGGACAAGCCGCAGCAAATTTATACACTATACTTTTTCCGTTTGTTCCTATAGCGGGCTAGAAAAGTTTGAACGGCTTCTGACACAACGTATTCAACATCCTCTTCAGAAATCTCTAAATCCATCACCAGGAAGCGAGGCCAAAAAATAACGTCGTTAATCATCCCCAGAAATTGCCGTGCTGCTAGGGGAATATCGCCAATCTGAAAGCGATTGAGTTCTTTTTCCTTCTGTAAATAGGTGTGAAGGCATTTCAAGTAAGGCTTTTGCAAACTCGTGAGGTACAAACTGCCTATTGCGATCGCGCTGGACGAACTCCATGTGATCCTATAGCGTACATTCCTAATTCTAGCAATTGAGCAACAAGTGGCTTTTCAAAGCCTTCTAGAGATAACACCGCTTACCTTGGTGATCGCCATTTTTTGATAAACCAATTGCACCCTCAGTGGGTGTAGTTGCGATCGCTTGAAAAGAAGGTTCAGCTTATTTCAGTGTCATTTTGATGAGTGCCCCTCCACTGATTGTATGATTCGTCCGTGCGTGGCAAATTAGAAGCCTGTTCATCCAAAGAGCGGCGATACCGGATGCAACCTTCAAGAAATTTTGACCACTCTGGAACCACAGGAACCGGATCAGTCTCTTCCGGTAGCAGTCCCCAAAGATCAGGATGATGCCAACACAGGTCATGCCCAGACGCGTCCCGATGTAGGCGAATGCCATTCCTGAGCTTTCTAACCTCAACAATTAATTCAGCACGAGTCATTTGATCAAGATCGTTGTCCATAATAGTGAGGATGTTTTTAACAGCATGTTGAGTAGCGTGTTGCTCATAGCCCTTATTTAATGTGGCGATGAAGCATTTCTTGGATCACAAATGCCCCACCATTTTGGACGTTTGGAAATATAGGAATGAGACAACGGCGCAAGTTCCTGGCGATTGGGTGCATCAAATGTTCCAACAGCGATCGCTAACGTGGGCTCATCGTCGATCGCTCCGATCGTACTACCGCAGACTGGGCAAAAAGCACGGCTTGACCACTCCGACGATCGCCACTTAGAAGGCTCTCCACCGGGTCCCGTCCATTTCACCTGATCTTGCGAAAACTCGACCCACATTTGCGTCAGTGCGCCTGAATGCCGTTGGCATTGCCGACAGGAACAAGTATGTGGTTTGAGTGCAGGACCCGTTGCCACAAAGCGAATGTTTCCACACAAACAGCCACCTTCATAGATTTTGGGCTTTACCATCGCAAATACTCTAGCTATTCTCCTGATATCTCATATTACGCTTTTGGTAAAGGTTCCAGCATTTTGAAGGCGATCGCCTCCGCATCATCACTATCAACTCCCAAAGATTTGAGAATCGACCTCGTTACTTGCTCACCTATTATTCTTGTTGTAACACCACTTTCCCGATCGCTTGCCCCGACTCAGCCCGTTGGTGTGCTGCTGCCACGTCAGCAAACTTGAATACCTGGCTATCCAATAACGGTCGCACCTGTCCGGCATCCACTAACTGAGCCAGTTGGGACAGAATCTCTCCGTGCCGCGATCGCCCCATATCATGCAATAGAGGAATCAGCATAAAGACCAGATGCAGCGTCAGTCCTTTCGCGTGTAGCAGCGTTAAATCTTGCTGAGATAGGGAAACAGTCGAAATGACAGTTCCATTTAGCTTTGCCGCTTTGAATGCCTGTTGCAAATTGTCATTTCCTACCGTGTCGAACACCACATCAAATCCTCGACCATTGGTGTGCTCTGCGACAAACTCTTCGACGGGCTGCCGACGGTAGTTGATGATGAAGTCGGCTTCTAGCTTACGGGCGATCGCTCCCTTCTCATCACTCGAAACCAGGGCATAAACGGTTGCTCCTGCCCACTTCGCCAGTTGTATACCGATATGCCCGACACCGCCCGTCGCCCCATAAACCAGCACCTGTTGTCCAGGTTGGATGTTGGCGCGATCGATTAACCCTTCCCAGGCAGTAATTGAAACGAGGGGAAGCGCGGCAGCTTCTGCCATCGTGAGCGATTTGGGCTTGTGAGCCACCAGATCTACATCTGCCAGCATATACTCCGCTAATGCGCCGCCTAAGCCTTTCACGCCGCCTGCACAGGCATACACTTCATCTTCCGGTTTGAATCTGGTGACTCCTTCACCAATTGCTTCCACCACTCCGGCAACATCGCCATGCAACACAGCCGGAAAATCCGGGGCAATATCTGGCACTGCCCCCTGCCGAATTTTGTAGTCCACCGGATTCACACTGGTTGCCATGACTCGAATCAAGACGTGATGAGGTAGAACTTGAGAAACGGGCACATCTGCTGTCTCAAAAACAGCAGGATGACCGAATTGGGTAATCATTTGGGCTTGCATTGCAATTAACCTCAGAACTCATATTCCATGAGTACCATTGAGACATTGCTGCCCGAAAGGATTAACGGCAAAGTGCATTAGTTACTTTTTGGTAAACATGGTGAACAACCCAAATTCTGACGCGACCCAGTTAAATTACTCGCCACAGCCTGCGCTCGATCGCATCGCTGAAATGAACCTGTTCGACACCAACTGTGCAGGGCATCAAATGCTAGAACACATTGCCAATAAGTGGACCGTGCTGATTGTGTATGCCCTGACACAGGGGAAAAAGCGATATAGCGAACTCAAGCAGCAAATTGTTGGCGTATCGCCCAAGATGCTGATTCAAAATTTGCGAAACCTGGAGCGATGTGGATTAATCGAGCGAGAAATTTATCCCTCTGTTCCGCCACGGGTTGATTATTCGCTGACAACTTTAGGAGAATCTCTGGTAGAACCCTTAGCGATTTTGGGAGAGTGGGCATATCGTCATATTCCAGAGGTCAACGCAGCAATGGATCAGTACGCTAAAAGCCCTAAAGATGACTATTGGGAACCAAAATAAGGATAAGTTTCTGTTTATCGAATTTCAGTTAATTGCTCTCGAATCACTTCAACTGCCTGAATTACACCATCTTCAGCCCGAATGTTTTCTCCCAATGCGCTGGCTCGTTGTTGCATGGCTGTATCGAGTGAAACTGCCTGAATCATTTGAGATAGATTCTCGGCAGTCAACTGCTTTTGGGAAATTGGGCGTGGTCCAACGCCTAATTTGAAAACTTGCTTGCCCCAGAAGGGTTGATCCCCAAAGAAGGGGCAAATAATGGTTGGTTTTCCCGCTCGTAACCCTGCTCCGGTTGTCCCTGCTCCACCATGATGGACAACGGCAAGGCATTGAGGAAAGAGCCAGTCATGCGGGGCAGATTGTAAAACATGAATGGTATCAGGAACCTCTGATGTAGATAAACCACCCCACCCCGTTGCGAGAACGGCTCGCTGACCCGATTGGCGAACAGCATCAATCACCAGTCGTGTTGTTTTAGCCGCATCCTCAGATGCCATGCTGCCAAACCCAACGTAAATGGGAGGGGAACCATTGGCTAAAAACGCCACTAAATCTGCTGGTGGTTGCCAATCTGCGGCAGAATCGAGAAACCAGTAGCCTGTTGCGATCGCACTCTCATCCCAATCGGCAGGAGGAGGAACCACATGACGACTGTAAGCATACAGTTTAGGAACGGGACGACCATGCAGCGATCGCTCATCTCGAAATGGGGGCAAACCCAGTTTTTCCTGCCGCCACTGGTTGATGAAACGACGATACGGCAACAGAGAAGCCTGAAGGAACAACGTGTAGCTGAGGTAATTCAGCCATCCACCGTAGTGACCGCCCCCAAAGATGGGATTGGCGAACGATCGCGTTGGCGAGTAAATCGGGAGTGCCATTGCCAGAAATCCGGGAATACCCAGCTTCTCGGCAATGTGGTATCCCGCTAAGGGTTTCGCATGGTACACGACCGCATCTGGATTGTACTGTTGAGCAATCTCCCAGGCATCATCCATCATCTGCCGCAGCATCGGCATAATTTGCTTTAAGCGGATGGATTTCTTACCTGCCAGGGCAGCTTTTCCGGTATCTGTTTGCACCAGTTGAGCAAAGGGAGCGTGCAGGGGGGCAAAGTCCAGCGTAGGGTCTGTGACTAGAGATGCAAAGCTGGGATCAGTAGCAAGCAACACTTCCAAACCTGCCTGTTTCAACCCCTTACCCAATGCAATATAGGGTTGCACATCTCCTTGAGAACCTGCTGTCAGGATAAGAATACGTTTGCTCATACAACGGTTGTAGGAACTGCGATCGCACAGGAAGAATTGATGATTAAACTAGCCCACCAGGGGGATAGACGCGAGCCAAAAACTGAATTACGAGATAGCTAACAACTTCTGGAGATTCTTATGCTGATTGTAAGTCAAACCAGTGGGCTAGTAGCAGAACTCGCGATCGCCTCATAGGAGAACGATTATGCCAGCCCAGGTCAAGGTTAAAGAATTCATAGGAGAACCACCCGAAATGGCTGTGGTATGTTGAGCCAACCCACACTGGAAACAGATCGCTTGATCCTTCGTCCTCTCAACCTTGCTGATGCTCCTTCCATTCAAGAAAAAGTGAGTGTGAGGGCGATTGCTGACACTACCATTTCTATTCCTCATCCCTATCCTGATAGGGAAGCCGAGCGTTATATTACACGGCAGTTAGACGCATCGGAAGCAGGACACTCTGTCACATTGGGACTTGAATGCAAATCTTTAGAAGGAATTTGTGGCATTATCGAAATTCGAGAGATTGAGCAGGAACACGCTCAAGCAGAATTAAGCTTTTGGGTTACAGCAGAATTGTGGGGACAGGGATACATGAACGAAGCTTTGAAACCTGCAATCGCTTTTGGGTTTAACCATCTCAGCTTGAATCGGCTTTATGCCTATCACATGCTGAGAAATCCAGGTTCAGGCAGAGTTTTGCAGAAAAATGGATTTGTTCAAGAAGGAGTATTACGCCAACGAGTTCGTAAATGGGGCGTGTTTGAAGACGTGGCATTGTGGACGATGCTGCGACAAGATAGTTAATTTAGGCAATCGCTCAATTAGTTCACCCTATTACCTAGCGGTTGATCCTTCAGCAATTCTGGAACTTGATTTTTCACGCCATAAATGCCGTTCAGTTGAATCAATTTCGCAATTACTCCTGCCCAGCCCGTTTGATGGCTGGCACCGAGACCTGCGCCCGTATCACCGTTGTAATACTCATGAAAGAGGAGATAGTCACGCCAGTGGGGATCGGTCTGGAATTTGGATTGATTGCCAAACACAGGTCGTTTCTGAGATTCGTCACGAGTGAAGATTTTGATTAGCCGTTGGGTCAGGTCGATCGCCACTTCTCCCAGTGTCATTTGCTGCCCTGATCCAGTTGGGCATTCCACTTTGAAATCGTCGCCCAGATACACGTAAAACTCCTGTAGTGATTCGATGATCAGGAGATTCATTTGCAGCCAAATCGGACCACGCCAGTTGGAATTTCCGCCAAACAAATTACTTTCTGATTCGGCTGGTTCATACTTCACCTCATATCTCTGTCCCTCTACCTCAAACATGTAAGGATGCTCGGCGTGATACTTAGATATGGATCGAATTCCATATTCACTCAAAAATTCATTCTCATCCAGCATACGCGCGAGAATTTGCAAGAGGCGATCGCGATCTACAATTGCCAGAAGTCTGCGATTACTCTCTCCATGCCGTTGCATACAAGCAATGCCAGAGGTTAAATCATGACGATGCTCAATAAACCACTCGGTTCTACGTTTGAAGTCTGGAAATTGTTCTAAGGTTTCTGGCTCCATTGGCTGAACGGCAAACAGAGGCACTAAGCCGACCATCGATCGCACTTTCAGAAGAACTTGTTGATCACAGTCAGGAAAATGGAGCGCATCGTAATAAAAACCGTCTTCCTCATCCCATAGCGGTGTCTGGTTTTCCCCGATGCCATTCATCGCGTTCGAGATTCGCAGAAAATGCTCAAAAAACTTGCTGGCAATGTCTTCGTAGGTTGAGTTTTCTTTTGCTAACTCCAGCGCGATCGTCAGCATATTCAAGGCATACATTGCCATCCAACTGGTGCCATCGGATTGGGTGAGATAGCCCCCTCCCGGTAACTGGATGTTGCGATCGAACACACCAATGTTGTCCATACCGAGGAAGCCACCCTGAAAGACATTCTTACCCTCCGTATCAACTCGATTCGTCCACCAGGTAAAGTTGAGAAGTAACTTCTGAAACACACGCTCCAAGAATTTGATATCTTTGCGTCCGTAGACCTCCTGCTCAATCTGGTAAACCCGCATAGCAGACCAGGCTAATAGGGGTGGATTGCCATCGCTAAAAGACCACTCGTAGGCAGGTAGCTGTCCGTTCGGATGCATGTACCATTCCCGTGTCAGGCGTTGCAACTGCCGTTTGGCAAACAGAGGATCAATCATTGCCAGAGGCAAAACGTGAAACGCCATGTCCCAGACGGCATACCAGGGAAACTCCCATTTGTCGGGCATGGAGAGAATGTCATTGTTGAATAGGTGCAACCATTCAGTATTGCGGATGGCTTTTCGCTCGGTCGGTGGCGTGGGTCCTGCTGGATCACCTTTGAGCCAATCTTCCAGAACAAAGTAATAGAATTGTTTTGTCCACAGCATCCCAGCAAATGCTTGCCGCTGAACGCTGCGCTCATCGTCGGTGAGATTACAGGGTTTTGTAATGCGGGCGTAGAATTCATCTACCTCTTGCTGACGAGTATGGAAAATGGTTTCAAAATCGGCAAACGGAGCGTGACCATCGCGATCGGGTGAAGCATTGGTCAAGCGAAGCTGCACAGATTGAGTTTCGCCGGGTTGAATCGTTAACCCATAATGAACTGCTGCTTTAGTGCCAACCTGTTCTGGATTAACTGCATTCTGTTGATCGTGAATCAGGTAATTGTTAATTCCATCTTTGACGTAATGGGATCGATTTGGAATATTAAACAACCGTTCAACATTAGTTTCATTTTCGGTAAAGAGAACCTCTGTTGGTGGTTGAAAATAGAGCCAGCGTTGTTTGAGAAGTGGGTGATTGGCTTCGATGACATTGGAATCAACTAGATGTTTCAAACTGGGCTTCTCAAAGTCGTAGTCCCAGGACCAGTAGTTGCGAAACCAAAGCGTTGGTAGTAAGTGTAGCGTTGCTGCTTCGGCTCCTCTATTGACAACATGAATCCAAATTAGAATATCTTCAGGTGAATTCTTGGCATATTCAACATACACATCAAAATAACGATCCTGATCAAAAATTCCTGTGTCTAAAAGTTCATATTCTGGGTCTTGATAACCTCTGTTCTGGTTCTCCTCAATTAATTGATTGTAAGGAAATGCTTGCTGTGGATACTTGTACAAGCATTTCATGTATGAATGGGTAGGAGTGTTGTCCAGATAGAAATAATATTCTTTGACATCCTCTCCATGATTGCCTTCGCTACTAGTTAATCCAAACATCCGCTCTTTCAGGATTGGATCTTGACCATTCCACAGAGCGATCGCAAAACACAATCTCTGATGGTTGTCTGAAATTCCAGCAATGCCATCCTCGCCCCAACGATATGCCCGCGATCGCGCATGATCATGGGGAAAATAGTTCCACGCATTACCATCGGCAGAATAATCTTCGCGCACTGTGCCCCACTGCCGCTCAGACAAATAGGGACCCCACCGACTCCAGTAAGCGGTGCGGTTTTGTTCTTCTTGCAGTCTCTGTTCTTCTGCTGTCATGACTCTTCCTACACGTATCCGCCACCTGCCTGAAAGGTATGTCCTGTAATCCAACGACATTGATCGCTAACCACAAATGCAACCACATCAGCAATGTCTTTCGGTTGCCCTAGACGCTTGAATGGGGACAAAGCCGCTGCCGCTTGAGGATCATCACCAGAGTTAGCAAACATTTCAGTTTCGGTCGGTCCTGGTGAAACAGTGTTAACGGTGATGCTGCGATCGCCTACTTCCATTGACAGCACTTTGCCCATCATTTCGATCGCCGCTTTGCTCCCACAGTAGAGGCTAAATCCCACCATTGGACGCACCACCAAACCACTGGAAATGTTCACGATTCGTCCGTTATTGTTTAACCGTCGTGCCGCTTCTTTCATACAAAGAAAGGTACCTTTAGCGTTCAAACCAAATACCTTGTCAAAGTCGGCTTCATCTGTTTCGGCAACGGAACCACCCACGCCTGTTCCGGCATTGTTAACGACAATATCAATTGTGCCAAACTGCTGCTGCGATTGGTCAAAGAGTTTAATCACCTCTTCACTATGACTAAGGTTAGCTTGAATGGCGATCGCCTCACCTCCACTATCCTTAATCTTGCTCACCACGTCATTAGCAGAATCTGCATGACCACCGTAGTGAACAACAACCTTCGCGCCTTCTTCTGCTAGTCGTTCACAAATGGCTGACCCGATGCCACCCGAACCCCCTGTAACGATCGCCACTTTGTTGACTAACTCTGCCATAATTTTGCTCCTTGAAATGATACTTACACTCCTACTGCTCCTGGTAATTCCAGAGCAGCCCACCATCAACGTAATAGGTAGCCCCTGTGGTGTAATCTGCATCAGCAGAGGCAAGAAATGCAACCAATCCAGCAACATCTTCGGGTTTACCTAAGCGCCCCAGTGGAATGTTTTTTAGCACTGCATCGAGTTTTTCCTTATCGTCCAGTAACTCCTTGTTGATGGGAGTGGCGATCGCGCCCGGTGCGACGTTATTAACGGTCACTCCTAACGGTGCCAGTTCGATTGCCAAATTTCGCATCATCATCTTCAAACCGCCTTTACTAGCACAGTAAGCAGTGAAGTGGGGAAACGGCAATTCTTCATGCACTGAACTAATATTAATGACTTTGCCAGGACGATTGGTTTCCTTCAAATGTTTTACAAAAGCTTGCGTCGTAAAGAAGATTCCCTTTAAATTGACATCCAATACTTTGTCGTAATCTGCTTCTGAAACATCTATAAAATCTTTATTCTTTTCTAATCCAGCATTGTTTACCAAAATATCCAGTTTGCCAAATTGTTCAATACTTTCACGCACCAATTCCTGTGCTTCCCTTACACTGGACAAGTCTGCTTGGATTGTAGCTCCCACCTTTGGGCATTGCGCCATATAACACTTACCACTAGCTTCCTGCACTCTGCGGAGTGTTTCTTCAGCGCCTTCAGGGTGGGAGCGGTAATTGATAACGACGCTAGCTCCCTCTTGGGCTAAACGAATAGCGATCGCCTGCCCAATTCCCTGACTGCTGCCTGTGACTAACGCAACTTTGTTTTCAAGTTTCATGATGGTTCCCGCACGTATTTGTTAAACAATCCCGCCATTGGCTCGAATATGTTGTCCCGTAATCCAGCGAGCGTCGTCTGATACCAACATAGAAACTGCATCTGCAACATCGGTCGGTTGTCCTAATCGTCCCAAAGGAGTCTGGGCAATTAATTGATCAACTTGCGCTTGATCTAAAACCAGTCCGTCAGTTTCAGTCACTCCTGGTGAGACGGTATTGACTGTAATGCCTCGTACCCCCAGTTCCTTAGCTAAACAGGCACTAAATTGCTCGATCGCTGCTTTGCATCCAGAGTAAGCTCCTCCAGCAGGAATTGCCATTACCGTTCCACTGGTAGAAGTGCTGACAATACGACCGCCATCGGCAAGATGATGTGCTGCTTCCTGAAGGGCAAAGTAAACGCCTCTGGTGATGTCAAACATGCTGTTGTATTCATCCTCTGTCATGTCAGCCGTCGGCTTGAAAATATTCTTTCCTGCTGCATTGTTGACGAGAATATCGACTTTACCGAAATGGCTAATCGTTTTTTGAAACAGTTGGCGAATGTCTTCGAGATTTCGTACATCAACCTGAAGGGCGATCGCCTCTGAACCACTGGCTTTAATCGCTGAAACAACTTCTTCTGCCTTGGCTTGATTGCCATGATAAGTGACAACGACGCTTGCACCATCGCGTCCTAAGCGTTCTGCAATTGCCCGTCCAATTCCACGAGATGAGCCTGTGACGATCGCAGTTTTTCCCTGTAATGACATAGTGTAACGTCCTGTAGGTGGAGAGAATGATTTCAGAGTATGCTTATGCTTTCTTTTTTGGAAGTACTTACTTTTTCGTAAGTGTCTTAAGGCAGGGCGTTATGTCAGGTGAACAAACAGAAGGCACAATTTTCGTGCAAACAACACTAAACGTATTAGGTGGTAAATGGAAAATTTTAATTTTGTGGCATTTGAAAGACGCAAAGCGACGCTTTAGTGAACTGAAACGATTGATACCAGAGATCAGTGAGAAGATGTTGATTCAACAACTGCGAGAACTGGAAAGCGATGAAATTGTGTATCGCAACGTTTATCCAGATGTACCTCCTAAAGTTGAATATTCATTCACGGATTACGGTAGAAGCCTTGAACCTGTTTTGCAATCGCTTTGTAATTGGGGAGAAGCGCATCTCAATCGCATAAATGAGCAGTCAGAGGTAGATTAAACGAGCTTGCTATCCGTTCTGTTCACTTAAAAACTGATGCACCTGGCTAATAATGATTGCCCCCTCTCCGACGGCTGAAGCAACCCGTTTCACGGAGCCAGAGCGCACATCGCCAGCCGCAAAGATACCAGGAACACTGGTTTCAAAGATTGTTGGCTGTCGTTGTAGATTCCACGCTTGATGCTCAACCATCTGAAGTCCAGTACAAACAAAACCTTTCTTGTCGAGAGTCAAACAATCTTGTAGCCACTGGGTATTTGGAACGGCACCAATCATGAGAAAAACATGGCGAATCGCATGGGTTTCTGTAGTTTCAGTGCCGCTGTTGTACCAGGTCACCTCTTCCAGATGTTTATCACCCTTTAACGCCGTGATTTCAGTTTGAGTGTGTAACGTAATGTGGTCTGACGCTTTGATGCGACCAACTAAGTAGTCAGACATACTCGCCTTCAAATCTTCACTACACACCAGCATATGAACATGGCTGGCATGACGCGACAAAAAGACAGCGGCTTGTCCGGCTGAGTTTCCACCACCGACGACAATAACAGGTTCATTTTGACAAACACTTCCTTCCATTGCTGTTGCAGCATAGTAAACCCCCGCATTGTCAAAGGAATGCTCAAAATCTAGGGTGCGATACCGGGCACCAGAGGCAACTACCACCGCTTTGGTCTTAATTTTTGCCTGATTGTCTAAGGTCAAGTTGAAGGGATGGGTTTCGCAATCAATCTCACTGACAGCAAAGGGAAGGGCGATCGTCGCTCCAAACTTCTGTGCCTGTATTTGTGCCCGTCCAGCGAGAGCCTGACCCGAAATTCCAGTAGGGAACCCCAGATAATTCTCAATTTTTGAGCTAGTACCAGCCTGTCCCCCTGGGGCTTCGGATTCGATCAGCACAACATCTAAGGCTTCTGAAGCGGCATAGACCGCAGCAGACAATCCAGCAGGTCCGCCGCCGACAATTGCCACATCATAAACATGGTTGGGGGGCAGCATCTCAACTAAGCCAAGGCAGTCAGCCAGTTCAAAGTTGGAGGGATTATGTAACAGCTTCTCGCCCAGATCAATGTAGACGGCTGGAAGATGTTCTGGTTTAAGGTCAACATCGTCTAGAAACGTTTTTTCATGACAGGCTGTATCATAATCAAGCACCTCCAGTGGATAGCCATTGCGACGTAAAAATCGTTCAATTCGGAGTGTATCAGCGGATTCTTTAGTTGCAATCAGAGCGACAGACCCTTGTTGGTGGGAAATCAGACCCACTCGACGAAGGATAATTGCTCGCACAACGACTTCACCAATATCAGGCTCGGCAATCATGAGCTTGCGAAACTGCTGGCGATTAAAGCGCAATACCTGTCCATCCTCACCCATGCGCCCACCGACCAAAACTTGCCGATTATTGAATAAATCAACTTCTCCTGTGAATTGATGTTCACCATGTACCGTAAACACGTTCAACCCATCACGGCGATGCTCGTAAATCTCGATAGTGCCTTTCAAGACAATAAAGAAATCAACACTCCGCTGCCCTCGCTCAAACAAGACTGTACCTTTTGGCAAAAATTCCTCCTGACCGAGCAACTTAGCTCGCTCAATTTGCTCCTCTGTTAAGGTAGGAAACGTTTGAGCAGTACGGACATAGGGATCGGTTGGATCAAACGGCTTTTCAGAAATTGTTTCCATAAGGCTTACCCTCCGATCGCCGCTATTTCTGCCCCTTCAAATGCCGTGTTCACCGAAACTTCTCTCCAGGCATCCAGTTCGGCTTGCATCGATTTCAGTTTTTCTTCGATCGCACCAACGGCATCTGCCCCCAAAGCCAATCGTAATGGTGGGTTATCGCTTTCAACGACTTGAATCATTGCTGCTGCCGCTTTGTCTGGATCGCCTGGTTGTTTACCATCCATCTCTTCCAGCCATTGCAGAAATCCGCCACTCACTGCCTTATATTCATCCATCAACTGATCGGGTTTCGCCAGCGATCGCCCGTTAAAGTCCGTCCGAAACGCTCCCGGTTCGATAATTGTGACTTTAATTCCCATGTTGGCAACTTCTTTAGACAGTGCCTCCGATAGTGCTTCTACAGCAAACTTCGTCGCGCAGTAAATCCCTGTTGCACCAAAGGCAACCAAACCACCAACCGAGGATAGGTTAAGAATATGACCGCTTTGCTGTTGCCGCAGGATGGGCAGAACGGCACGAGTTATATTTAAAACTCCAAACACATTCGTTTCAAACTGTCGTCGAATCGCTTCATCACTGATTTCTTCGATAGCTCCGATTGACCCGTATCCAGCGTTGTTCACAACCACATCAATTTGACCAAAGGCATCGAGTGCCGACTGAATTGCCGTCTGAACTTCGTGGGGATTAGTGACATCCAGACGCACCGCCTTTGCTGCTTCTGGATACTGTTTCACTAAGTCATCTAATTGCTCTGGCTTACGGGCTGTAGCAATGACACGATTACCATGCTGAAGCACTGCTTCGGTAAGCGATCGACCAAAACCAGTAGAGCTACCCGTAATGAACCAAACTTTTTGAGAGTGATTAGCCATAGAGATACCTTGATCAAGGGATGGAGCTTTGAGAGAAGTCAAAGGCTGTTGGTTTGAACGATGCGTCCTACTTTGTCGAGAATTTGCTGTCGCAGTTGTTCGGCGGGTTCTACATTAGACATATCTCCCACAACTGGAACTAACCGTTCAGTCGTAGATTCTTCGAGTTGCTCATTTAACTGTTGCAGGCGATCGCATCGGTATCCAGTGTATCTACTGTTTTGAAATAATCCTGTACCCATTCAGCGTTCATGCGTTTATACCTTCAAAGCGTTAACGGATGCAATCAAGTACAGCACTCTCAGCAGCGGTTAAAAGGTTAGCGATGCGAGCTTATAGTTGCGCTGGCTAATTTGACAGAAAAGAAATATCGAAAAAACAAGTAACCGCTATAACAAAATGTGTCTTTA
Source organism: Oscillatoriophycideae cyanobacterium NC_groundwater_1537_Pr4_S-0.65um_50_18 (assembly GCA_016208305.1). Lineage (GTDB taxonomy): Bacteria > Cyanobacteriota > Cyanobacteriia > Elainellales > Elainellaceae > Drouetiella. The sequence continues at coordinate 93,344 of JACQYI010000060.1, forward strand.
GCCAGACGTTTAATGACTTGTCATGACTCCTCATTGTTAGTGACTTGCAAAATTACTAACTCAGCCAAAGGTTAGAGATCTGTCATCTTTTCATATCAATTTTGATACATATCAATACCTTTAAGGTATTAATAATCTGGTCTTAATCATGGAGCTTCGACAGCTACATTACTTCCTGGCTATAGCAGAGGAATTAAACTTTGGACGGGCAGCACAGCGGCTTAACATTGCCCAACCTCCACTAACCCGCCAGATTCAACAACTTGAGCAAGAGTTAGGGGTACAGCTTTTCAACCGCACCAGCCGTCGAGTAGAACTCACTGAAGTCGGCAAGCTATTTGTGGATGAAGCCCAACGCATTTTGGAGCAGGTTGACCATAGTCTCCTTACTATTCAACGGGCAAATCGAGGAGAAGTGGGTCAACTCGTTGTTGCCTTTGAGGGGTCATCAGCCTATGACATCATTCCCCTTTCATTGAAGGCATACCGAGAACGTTTTCCTGAGGTTGAGTTAACGGTATTGGGTATGACTACAAACCAGCAGGTTGAAGCACTGCGAAGTGGTCAAATCCAGATTGGATTTGTCGTGCCCCCCTTGCAAGGTCAGGTGGAGGATTTAGAGGTAGAGGCAGTGATCCAGTCACCTCTGGTTTTGGCTCTACCAGAGGCACATCCGTTAGCGGCAAAATCAACGGTTAAGGTGCGATCGCTGGTTAAAGAAAGTTTTATTATGGGACAACGCAACAGTGGTTGTGGATTTTATGACCAAGTGATTACTTTTTGTCATCGTGCAGGCTTTAGTCCTACCATCAAGCAAGAAGTCAATGAAATGCAAGTGTTATTGGGATTAATCGCCGCAGGCTTTGGCGTTGCGATTCTGCCAGGATCTGCAAAGCAATTTCAACGATCGGGAGTGGTGTATCGAGACTTACAACCTGCTTCTTCTGAAGTAGCGTTGGCGATCGCGTGGCAGAAGAACGACTCCTCACCTCTGGTGCAGGCGTTTCTACAAATTGTTCGAGATGTTTAGAACTTCTCTACAGCAGGTCGTAAATCGAGTTCCAGCGTCCATGCAGTCGGGTCTTGGTTGTGAAGTTACCAATACATCTCAGCGATCGCCTCAGGCTTCAGCATTGTATGTTCCTTACGATCTGGTGCCATTGAGCGCACTCGCTCAGTATTGATAAATCCATCCACAATAATATGAGCAATGTGAATTCCTTGAGGACCGAACTCTCGTGCTAAGGATTGCGCTAATGCCCGTCGTTCTCGTTCTGGGCGATCGTTTAAGAAACTGCTCGTCAACTTTGACGTGTGCCTCCATTTGCTTGTCGATAAGCCCCCGGTGATTGTCCCATCCATTGCTTAAACGCTTTACTGAAGGATGCCTCAGATTCATATCCCACAGAACTGGCAACCAAACTTAACGGAATGCGTTGCGATCGCAAAATTTGACTGGCTCTTTGCATCCGCCAACGGGTAAGGTATTTGTTGGGTGGTTCTCCCACCAGTTCTCGAAACTGAGTAAAGAAGGTGGTGCGAGAGATCCCTACCCGCTCTGCCAATTCTTCCGCCGTCCACACCTGCTCTGGATGTCGATGGATCAGATGAATCGCTTCACCAATTTGAGGGTCGGTGAGGGCACGCAACCAGCAGCGATCGCGGCATTCCTGATTCTGAATGTATGCCCGCACTGCCTGCACTAACAGAATTCCAGCCAAGTGATTAATCACCACCTGAGCACCGGGACGAGCCGTTACCGTTTCTGATGCCATAAATTGCAGGGTTGTATCCAACCACTCCACAGCACGTCCTTCCTCGCCTTTCACAATCAGCAGTGGTGGTAAAGCAGATAGCAGTGGATTTTCAGGCAGCGGTTCAAAGGAAAACCGTCCGTACATGACAGTTGTGGGTAAGCCAGTACCACCCGCGTGAAGGACAGTCGGAGCTTTGTCTGAGTCTGCTTGTAGTAGTTGCTCAAACTCAATCGTGGGATGATTTTCTGACAAAGAATCACGCAACGTATGCGGCTGTCCTTTGGGAAGAATCACCAGATCGCCACCCACTAGAGGCATCGGTGTATCAATTCCCTCGATTTGTAGCCAACTACTGCCCCGAACTACAACAAGGAAAACCGCTCCCTCAAAGGCACTCATCTCAATTGCCCAGGGTGCAGTCAGTTCCAGGCGATAACAGCTTGTACTTTCTAGATGGATTGAACGAAAAACCTCACTAAGCGCATCCATACTGAATTCTCACTCATCCTGAACGATCGGACATGATATTTGAACTTTAACGCATTGTTAGTTCAGTTTTACTGGATTACAACTTAAGTATATCGAGTTGATTCGGTCATTGCTTCTCGGTTACTGGCAAAAACAAATGGCTGAGAAATAATGATCCTGTACTTTCAAGGAGTATCCTTATGTCCCGATTAGATGGAAAGGTCGCCCTGATCACAGGCGGCACAACGGGTATTGGTTTGGCAACGGCTCAACTATTCGTGCAAGAAGGCGCTAAAGTCGCTATCACTGGACAAAACCAAGAGCGATTGGATCAAGCGTCTAAGACTTTAGGTAGCGAAGTTTTGGCAATCCTGGCTGATACCCGATCGCTCACTGACCTGGACACCGCATTCACCCAAACCAAAGAACGCTGGGGTAAACTCGACATTTTATTCGTCAATGCCGGAATTGCAAAATTTAGCCCACTGTTAGATGTGGATGAGTCGTTTATTGACGAAATGCTGGATATCAACTTCAAGGGAGCGCTATTTGCCGTTCAAAAAGCGGTTCCACTCATGGGAGAGAACAGCAGCATTGTGTTCAATACCTCCATCAACAATCAAATGGGGATGCCCAACTCAGGCATTTATGCTGCCTCTAAAGCAGCACTGCGATCGCTCACCCGTGTTTTAGCCGCTGAACTGATCGAACGTGGAATTCGTGTTAACGCTGTCAGTCCGGGACCGATTACAACACCGATTTATACCAAACTAGGAATTCCTCAGACACAGGTTGAGCAATTTGCTGGGAAACTTCAGCAAGTGATTCCGATGAAACGATTTGGAGAAGCTGAAGAAGTTGCCAAAGCAGTGCTATTTCTTGCCAGCAATGATGCATCGTTTGTGCTGGGTGAAGAACTGGTGGTGGATGGCGGTTGGACCCAATTGGTAGCCAGCTAAGCTGTCTCATACTTTACTTCCTTTCAACTAGTAAACCATCGTGTATAAACTGTTGTCAGACTTGTCTTTGACCAAATTCTGAAGAGGGAACTGCTTCAACAGTTCCCTCTAGCGCCATTACAATTTCGGTCGCTACCCAGTTGAAGCTTTTGCTTTCCGACAAATGATAGGACTTTCTGGATGAAGCGATCGTGGCCTCATCCGGAGCGATCATTAGTGAGGTAATGGATTACATCTGGAATCGTAACCGTTTCTACTCATGAAGCATTAAATATACCGGGGCGATTGAGGTTTTCAAAGGACGATTACATAAACTTAGGGATTGTGAGATAGGCTTAATTCAGGATATATTTTATAGATGAAGAACATGCATTAGGTATCAAATCGGGCTAAAGAAAGAGAAATATGTTCTTATTAAACTGATTGAAATTGATGTACCGCAGGAACCATGCTACATCTATGAGATGAGTACGGGTACCAAATTCTTTCTACCAAGACAGCGTTGGTAGTAAACAAATGTTGGAGGTAAGGAATTAAGGGGTGACCTGAACAATTGCACTCATCTTTCCTATGCTTCAACCTCTAACATTTTAATGGTCAACCTAACTCTAAATAATCAGATTCTCAGGAATCATGTTTTCACTCGCCACATATTGGAACTCCTCAAGAATTGAGAGTAATTTGAGGAGTTGATTTTTAGTGTTTGTGGTTCTAAATTGTAGATCTAGTAACTTGTTTGTAATATCATCCGAATTAGAATTTATTTGACTTGCCTGAATTGAACGAGTCAGATCATATTCTGCCTGATTCAAGGATAGTTCTGCGTGCTTAAGTTCTGAGATAGCTTGATGAATCGACTTCAAAGCAACAGCAAGGTAAACTTCGGAATCTAAAACTGAGTTTGGAAATATACTAGCAACTGTTGTCATCCTATCAGTTCCTGTCTCATCCAAAGAGCAAGAATCAAGTTCACCAGAGATGCAACGCCAATCAAGTTGAAGAATTGCACAAAACTTTTGAAAGTTCCAAGCCGAGACAGGCTTTCCATTAACAAAATTACTAACAGGTGTTCGTGTTTTAAGCATAGCAAGCTGAGCAAGTGCTTTATGAGTAAGACCACAATCTGCCATAGCTCTTCTGATTAAGTCTTGTCCTATCCGGGACGCTGTGTAAACTTTCTTAGGCATAATTCATGTTGCTGCGAAGTTATAGCTATCAAAATCAGAAGATAGTCATTGATAGAAGTTTGAGTTTACGAGGCAATCAACGACACATTAATTAGTATTCAAACAGGTGAGCACGGTCTAATAGGGCATTGTTCAGCTCGAAAATAAATAAATGACTTATACTCAGACAGCTTCAAGTTGTGATGCTGATTGATATAAATCAAAACGTCCCTCAAGTGATTTTCTATTTGCTTTTTAGTGAAACTGAATGTGTGTTCAGGGAAGCTGGAACGCAACTTCCCATCAATCCAAAGTTGAACAATAACCGAATGAACTGGACTGTATGCATTGTCAGCAAAAATTTGCACAAAGGCACAAGGGACTGACAAGCTTAATTTGCATTCTATAATCTTAACCTCTTGTATTTCAAATTCCTTCACATCAGCAGTAGGACTCTTCTCGCTCTTTTGAAGCTGTCTTTTGTTACAGGCATATTTCTGATCAACGTACTGCCATTGCTTTATTGAACAGGGATTATTAGTCCAACAATTTTCCTGACAAAGCTCAATTGTGTGATGACATGGCAACATTGCATACTGAAAACACTGTTTACAAATCTGATGTGACATTTTAATTCCTTTGTCTTGAATTACTTTATCTGCCAACGCGCCTTTACCCTATAGATGATTAGTGGTTGTATTCAACATTGCATGTCCAGCAAATATAACAAGCAGCGCTTTTCAACATTTTTGAATCGATTTGTGACAGGATCTAATCGAATTAATGACAGGACTAAACTGCTGACTCATCAAGCTTGATTTATCCATTCGCTAAAACTCCGATCCATCAATGCTTATGGCATGTCAGATTGTCTCTAGACTTTTCCTGATATGGATTCAACCGCTGGAAACCTGGAAAAGTTGGTGCCCCTGTATGCAGGCTAATCTTGCTAAGAATGGAACCTTTTCAAAATGGATGAAGTCGAGCTTCGATTGGAAGATTGAAAAACTGCAAGTCGATTAGAACCCGTTTGACTCTGCAAAGAGAACTCTGAATAATACATCATCTTTTCTGGCTCTCCTGTCTCAATGCTGCGGACTTCAGTTAAGAGTTGCAGAACTTGCAAATAGAACCCTTTCCGATGGTCTATATTTTTTCATAAATTGCTGAAATTCTATAACAGAACAAATAATTGGAGGAGCATTTTTGCCAGTGAGTTGAATCCACTTCTTGTTCACAAAGGCGTAGGCAACAGAAATATCTTCAGGGTGGTAGCGAACAGGTACTCGAGTGCCGACAACGGATGGGGCTGCAAGCTTGGGGTGAGAATACCTTAGAGAATTGATCATAATGTCACAGGGTTGAGAGATCGGTATGGTCTTTCCTGGCGTACTGGGCAAAGTCAGGATTTCAACAACGGGGTTGTAAATGAATTGTTGGAAAGTATTTCCACTTTGGCTTTCCTCTTTAAAGCTCTCTCTGACTTCTAGTGTCCAGTTCGCATAACGCTGAAGGCCGGCTTCTATTAGCTGGCGCACTTCAGTAAGTAGAAGGGGTTTAGTTTTAGCAGAGCAGTCGTGGGAAGAACCCAGACGATCACCAACTAGGTCTGCTAAGAAATGTTCGATACGACCCCCAGGTAGGATTGGATGATAGGGTGAAGGCCATGCTAAAACCAATGACAAGTAGGCGGCGGCTGCATCAAGTTGACTACCTCGAAGCTCGCGATCGTCAATATATAAAACTTTGGGAAAAGTACCAAAACGACGGACACAACTTCTGAGAAGCATCAGTATGTAAATCTCACTTGGACGAGCGAGAGAAACGTAGGATGAAAGAGGACGATTGTCCCGCTTGTCGAGTAGTACTCCAAGCCACGGTTTTTCACAAACAACTTCACCATCAAGTGAGGAGATGACTGGTTGATTGATCTTTGAACAAATAATCCAACTCTCTTCAGAGGGATGTAGCATGGAATTTAAATTAGATTCAGGTTTTCGTATAGACATATTTTCACCATTGCCCGTTTTAGGTAGATCGAAATGAGTTGGGTCGGCTTCGATGAACGCACAGCTCTAGAAACCCTGTCTTGTAATTTGCTATTGACATATAATCCCGAAAGCTTTCCTGCTTCTCAGCACTCTCTAAGAATGAACCAAAGAACATTATTAAAAATGCTCAGTTGTGTCTTAGATTAGATGTCTCTGGAAATAATCGATTTATAATGTCCAAAACAGCTAAAGATTGCAACAAATCCCCCTCCTTACGGAAAAAAAAGTCCGCCTGCTGAAGGTCTGAGAGTGCTTTTGCATTTGAGATAGAAGGATCTAGCACACATACTGTTGCTCGATTCGCGTAATAACTACCGCAAGGACTTAGCTCAATCGCTTTACTTAAATCGGCATAGGCTTCCTGGTAATCACAAAAATTCTTCCTAACCAATCCACGATACGCATGAGCATTAGCACAGCTTGGATTTAATTCCACTGCTTTAGAGAGATGCTCTAAAGCACATGAGAAGTTTCCTGAATCAGCTTGTAGCATACCCAAACAAAGATGTGGCAAGTAATAATTAGGCTCCATTTGGATGGCAGTTGAATAATCCTTACTCGCAAGTTCATTATCATGAGCTGACTGCCATAAGTTTCCTCGATTGCAGTAAGCATCCACATAATTTGGATCTAAATGAATTGCCAAATTGAGGTCTTCGATAGCATCCTGAATCTTACCTAGTGCATGTCTTATCGTTCCGCGATTAGCATATAAATTGGCATCTTTTGGGAAACGTCGAATAAGTGCATTGAAGTCCTGAAGTGCTTCCTTATAGCTACCATTTAAGGCTTTTTCTACAGCCTTTTCCTTGATTTTCTCTTTCTGCTCAAGTGAATTGCACATAAATCTACCTTCCTTTTTACTTCTGATAGACACGGGAAGAATATTTGTTGAGAAATGGGAATATTGAGAATTTCTCGTTTGCGGAGTAATTAGTAGGTTGTGCAGCTCATATTAGTTATCCGCGCAACCCTCTCAAGTCGGTCAATAAGCCTGTTTGGTTCCAGCTATCGTGACAATGATCAAAGCATAGAAGGTTTTTCTGTCTCAGAAACCTGAAGGATAGAACGAGAAACCGTAGATTTCCTCCTATTTTCCAGCCTGAGTTAAACAGGTTTACAAGCTTTGAGTTGCCTTCCCAAAAAAAACTTTCTGTTGCCCCAATGTTGAAGATCAATTGACTCTAAACCTTGATGCTTAGCAAAGGATTCAATCCTACTTAAACCAGCGCAAATAAGCCGAATATTACCATATGAGTCACTGTGCAACTTTTCAACTAAATCCACCGAAGCTTTTACTTCACACAATTCATGTGCAAGACGATGAGTATCCTCTAAATTGCAAGGTTCAAACACAACTTCTTGTGAGGTACGTCCTGCCATTGCTTTGAAATTCGTTAATTCTCGCTCAATTTCTTTAGTTCCGATCAACCAAACGGGTTGCCTGCTTGTATCATGAATATCTCGTGCTATTTCTAGCAATAGTGGATTTTTCAGGAGATAATCGGCTTCGTCAATAAATAAAGGTAGTCCCCTAGCTTTCATCGCTTCAACAATTTTTCTGACTCTTGTAGCGATAGTTCTCTCAGGAGTTGCTGATAATTCTTCATATATCGCTTTGGTCATTTCATTTAAAGACCAAAATGCTCCTGCTCGGACGTAGATTCCTCCTACACCATGTATTAGATAAACAATTGATGTAGATTTACCACTGCCTGTTTGACCAAATACCACACTAATACGGTCAAGCGATGGCGCAGTGTTTCTTATTTCTTCAAAGCTGTTATGAAGGGTTAAGAGATTTTCGACTCTAACAAATTTACATCTCATGCAGTTACCTCTTCTGAAATCTTTTTTATGGATTGTGCGTACTGTGCAAGAATGAACAGAAACAGTTCTAATACTTTTCAGAAAATTTGACTTATAAGGTTAAATCGGAGTGACGATCAAAAGCATACTTATCGTAGAATAAACCTTCATTAAATGGCTCATATACTGTCTGAAGATTGACGTCATAAATAACTCCTTCTTCACAGATTATTGGTGCGATCGGACCAGAATCGCGTATTAGTTGGAGAACAGATTCAGGACCTATTAATTTATCGTTCCACTTCTCTAATAATTTGACGTAGCCAGTAGCTAATAGTTTGAGAATATAGAAAACTATTAGATCTTCATTTATAAGATCTTCTTCGTAAGAACTTTGAATTTGCTGAACATTAAAGCAACCCAAAATGCGAATGCTGCTCCAAATCAGCTTATAAAAGTAAATTCTATTGTTTCTTTCCATACATTTTAGATTCTGAAATTCAACTTGTAGCAATGGATTAACTTTGATCGTTAATACAGTAAAAGATTTGATTTCCATTTCTATATATCCTGCAACCTCTAGGGAAGTTGCGAGTTCTAACATCCTTTGGAGGTAAGATACTGCAGTAGAATTTCCTGGTACTCCAACCGACAAAAATGGTAATTCTTGCAAACTGTTGGAGCAGGAGCCAATTGGCTTTGGGGAGTAGGAGCCAACTGGCTTTGGGAGTTCAAAACGTTTTCTATACTGACTGCGTTTTGAACGACAATTCCTGTGATTCCAACAATGTTCTTGAATACCATTCTCACCATGTAATCGCTTCACTTCTTCCATAGGCAAAGCGGCGCAGATTCGGCATTTTTCTGAAATAAGTCGTGGCATACAGAACTCTTTAAGCAATAACCTTCACGCTTCGATGAGCTGTTCAGATCGATCTTTATCAGCCTTCGTACGCGATAAACTAATAATTGCACGAGGCAGATTCACATAAAATACACAGACATGTGAAAAAGCAAAAAGGGTTTCTAACTGGGTTAGAGTATATGCACAAATTTGTGAATTATGGCGTAGTAAAGCCTCTAATAATGTTGGAATCTATGTGTTCAGAGCCAAATCATCAAAGATATTTTTCAGACTATTCAACTGCAAGAAAGAAGTGCCTACAAATTAATGTAGACACTTCTTTTTAGAAAAATTACACTAGAGGAATAAATCAATCTTTGCTTACTATTGATGCTTCTCAGACTATTCAGCACAAAATGTCGATGAATTATCAGATTTCTCGACTTCGCTCAAATATCTCTTTTGAATTTGGATCAAATACTGTTTTGTCTCGTCTTGGAACAGGTGCGAGAGGTCCTGAGTTGCGAATTAACTGATAAGTGTTGCAATCTGTAGATCCATTCAGTCGTTTCCGCGTTACCCGCAAATAACCTGCTTCAAGAAGATAGCGCACATATTTTTTAACGTTCTCTTCGGAAATTTCAACACTGATTTGCAAGTCAGATAGGGAAAAAAGACGTAGAATTCGCATGGCTATCCATGCTTTTCTTCTACTACTGTTTGGTTTTATATGTGCATTGGGTACAGTCGGTAGCTGCACTAATCTGTAAATAGCCCCTCCTGCCTTGCCATTGTGACGTTCGTGCACTAATTCTAAGCAATTTTGTTCGAGAGCTTGATGAACAAAACGTTGAACTGCTGACCGAGAAACTTCAGATTCTAACTGAAGTTCTTCGATCGAAAATTGCTTCAAGCGCAACATAGACGCTCTAATCTGTATTTGAGCTTGACGATTTCTTCTAGGCATCATTTTTAAGCTCTTTGGTGAGAAAGAATGGCTTCTCGCCCCATTCCTTAGCGTCAATTGAGTCCATCGCGCGTGATTTGGCAAATGATTCAATCCGACTTAACCCAACTGTTACACGGCGAATGCTTCCATTCGCCTTACTGTGAAGAAGTTCTATGAGATCATCGCTGACTTTGACTTCACAAAGTTCATCAGCCACTTTCTTCGCATCACTTGAATCCAATTTATGGAACTGAACCCATTGAGAAATTCGATCTGAAATTTTAGCTCGATTCACAATTTTCTTTTCCAAGCCATCAGCGCTGATAAACCACACAGGTTTCTTTGAGAGATCGTGAATATCTCGGGCAACTTCAAGCATCCTAGGATTCCTGAGTAAATAATCGCTCTCATCAACAAAGAGTGGGCGATCTAAAGCTTTCATCTGCTCCACAATTGGTTCAAGCATTTTAGACGGTAGATTTAAGGGTTCCAAAGACAGCTCTTTTAGAATTGCAGTCATCATCTCTGTGAGTGTCCATGTTGCCGCCGCCCTAACATAGATACCATTTTCCTTAGTTACCAACCAAGTAGCTGCGGTAGTTTTTCCAAAACCTGGAGGCGCATAAAGAAGCCCCATTTTCGGAACGTCAGAGTTACTACCTATCGATTCCTCGTAAGCTTTAGAAAGGGAGATTACATTTTTCACTCTTACTAATTTGTGCTGCATACGATAATTGTCTCCTTTGCTATGTGTAAGAGAAAACAAGGTGAGAGTGTGTCAAGTTGATTGTTAAAGCCCGTGAAGGTACTTTTTCAGTTGACACTTTAGTAACTCAGTGGGAATATCACGCTTTAGGTAAATGCGAAATACTAAATCAATGAATACTTCAAGGTCAAATTCTGCCGTTAATAATTTGTTGGATAGCACAGATGGAGAAGATATGGAAATAACTCTGCTATTTTTAGCTTGGATAGGTGTCCTCACAAACGTTGCCCGTCTTGTTTGCGGAATCCGATCTTTTATCAAATGGGTACAAGCTGAGGATTTTCCTTGCCCTTGTAGCTCATAGGTCACTTGCAGTTCCGAGTCGTGAAGGTTGTTGTTCATAGGAGGATAGTTGCTCAAGGGATTGATTTAGCTCAGTGAGTAGCCTATTTAGAAAAAACTCAATGAATTCTAAAGGTTATGAAATAGTGAAATCATTCTGAGTTAGGTTGGGAAAAACACGAATGATTACACAGGTAATGCATTCTCAAGCCAATCACGAAATCTATGGTGGTCCTGGTAATCCTCCAGTAAGGCTTTGAGTGCACCTTTACCTGAATACTGCTGAATATAATTTTTAACTAACTCCTTATGAGTAGATGTAATCTCTTGATTGCCTGAAATCCATGCAGCAATGGCTTCAGATAGCAGTTTGTCAGGGTCTATATCAGCTTTACTTTCAATTTTTTCACCTGCAAGCCAAGCTCTAAATTGCTGTTCTTCTTTTTTGGAGTCAGTAATTGCTTTCAAATATGTGGCACCCTCAGGGTTTCCTATGTGTTGCCTTACTCGCTCTGATATTTCGGAAGAAATCGCTGCGATATTTGCATCCTGTCGCCATACTTCCAATAGCTCCTCTAGATGCATATTGTGAGTAGCCTTCACCTGTTTTAAGGCCTCTTTTTGTGCCTCCTCAGCTTCCAATCTTGCTAATTCAGCATGATACTCTTCCGGGGAGATCTGAGGATGCGATTCTTGCTGATTTTCCCCTAAAATTGCACTTCTGATGGCCTTTAACGCTGGGTACTCATGGAGTGTAGACGGTACATTTATAAGCTTTTCTGGGAAATCTCCCAGTACTGATAAAGGATCTTCTGCTAATTTGCGTCGTAACGCTTGTCCACGCTTATTTACAAGCTTTATCTCTTGCAAAATCTTTTCAAATGCAATACGTGCATCTCGCGCAACTTTCGCTAAATCTAATCCTTTTGCCCCTTCCCATGTTGCTTTGCAGACGAATTCCTTTAGATCAGATGAGCGGTATATATAAATATGTTCGGGTTCTTTGGGAGAGTAGGTCACGAAAACTCTTTTCCCAATCAATGGGACTAGTTTTGACGCAACATACAACCGGCCTTTAAGCGAAATCCCTTCTCGTCCAACTTTACGTGTTCCACCTTTTCCAGGGGCACTCATCATTAGGAAATCTAATTCTCGAGGATCTTCGATTATGCGCTTCTCCCAACCCTCTGCAACTGCTGCTTCTAACATTTCTAGAGGAGATTTACCTTCCAGTCCAACGCCTGGGCGCCCATGGGATTTCTGTGCATACTTATCACACCACTTATCACACCACTGCTGAAATTTTTCCTCATCCATTGCTAGTTCAATAATTTTTTCATCTTTACCATTACGGTTTCTAATTGCTTTTTGATCTTCGACACTATATCCCAGAAATAGTGGTAGCGTTGCCATATATCGATGCTGAAAAGTTCTATTAAATCTTTCAATAAACGCTTTTTGTTCAGGATGAAAGGGCAAACAGCGAAAGCCCTCTGTTTCAACCCCCAAATTTGCTAGAAATCGTTGTACTTTGTGACTGATGTAGTCTCGTCCACGGTCAGTTCGGACAGCTTCGGGAACTCCGAATTTAAGAATCGCCATTGCCAACAAGAGGCAAATAGCATCGGCTTTACTAGTCTCCGACACTAGTATCATAGGTAAACGAGTGTATAGGTCAACGCACGCTACTACAGCAACTCGTTTGATTTTTATAGATCCTGCTACCTCATACTTCAGCTTGACGCCGACATTAATACTATCCACCTCCCAAATTTGATTGGGTCGTTCGACTCCCATTGAGCGTGAACCAAATGCAGGATATACTGTTCCCTTTGCTCGGCCCGGGTCCATGTAGTCCTGCCACTTTATGGGATTCTCAATACGGAATTTTCGAATCCATGCCCTCACTTGCCCAACAGAAAGCTCTTCAGGATCATAACCAAATTCTAGAAGTAGAAGTTCGTGTATAAGGCTCGCTCCCCAATGCCTTCCTCCCGCTGAAATACAAACTTCAATATCTTTTTGAAGTTGCTCATCAGAATCGATTCGACCTTTTTGCTTCCGATTACCATATTTGCCTCCCAAAGCTGATACCGTATCTGTTTTTCGAATTCTATTTTTTCGATTGAGAGTCGATTTGCTGACCAACGGAACTGCCTGATAAACCCAATCAAATAATGCTAATGCCTGTCGATTGTAGGCATTGCAAAACTCTATCTGACAAACTTCAACAGTTGGAAAATGGGATCCTAGCTTCCGCCAGTGTTCATAGGCCTTAAGAATTTCAATCCAAGCATCAGTACGCTGGTCTGCTTTCTTCTCATCAGAAGATCGCTTAGCAAGCCTTGATGTTTGGATAATTTTTTCTGCTTCAGGAATACTGTTCTGAAATTCTTCTGTGTACGGAATACTCGCTGTCGTATCAGTTTGAGGCAATACCTGTTTGACCGCTTGGTTCTCCTCCAAAGGAGAGGTTTCTCCTTGAATATTTCGTATTGAGATTAATGCGGTTTTGGTTGCCTCAGGTAAACTCTCAAAGGCATATTCCTGTCCACCACCTTTTCCGCTACGTTTACGAGATCTCCAGCCCTCAGCTTTTGCTTTTCTAGCTACATTTTCTCGGAGGCGAGGCATACCCGGTAGCCCTGCCAATTCGGAGGGCGAAAACCAAGTTTTTCCTTCTTGCTGTCCTTTATAGATGTTCATGCCTTGACAAGATGAAAGGGATAGCGATCGCCTAGTGGACTGAGTCAGGTAGCCATAATCTGCTTCTGCATGCAGGTTATAGTCGCATAACCCTTGTACACATCCAATACAAAATGTGTGCAAGACAAAGTAGAAATGTATTTTCTATACACACACCATTCACAACTCTGTGAAGCCTTGTGTATGAATACGATTAGAGTGTTCAGGGTCTAAAATGGAAATTTAGAGGTTTTCGCACCATGGAAATCCAAGGGTTGTAACGAGAGACAAACGTATTCCAAAGCACATGTAACCTCAACTCAGCGAAATGAACGAGCAGCAATTTGAGAGATTAGCCAAAGCGCTATCCAATGCAGAGAAGGAAATATTATGGCTATTTTGGAGTGGAAAGTCCGACGAGGAAGTTGCGAAGAGCTTGAGTATCACGCCTGCGACCGTCAGAAAACACCTTTCTAACGCAGCCAGAAAATTAGGAGTTAGTAATGAATTTGAGAAGAATTACAATCAGCGTGAAAATATTTTAGCCTTGCTTGGAGAGCAAAAGAAGCTTTGGATGTCTATGAATCAAGATAAGTTTGTATCTGAGGATGCTCAGTTCTATGTGAGTCGCCCCAAGCTTGAGTCACTTTTTCAAAGGGCTTTGTCGCAGCCTGGTGCATTGCTTCGAGTAAAAGCTCCTCAATCAATGGGTAAAACAACACTGATAAATCATTGTTTGAGGCAGATGTCTTCTCAAGGATTTGCTGTTGCTATTTTAAGCCTAAAGTCATTTGATCAAGCAGATTTTTCTAGTCTTGAACGCTTTCTACGCATGTTGTGTATAGAAGTCAGTAAAGAACTTAAAATTGACGAAAAACTTGATGAACTCTGGGAAATAAGCTCAGGCAGTAAGAGCAACGCCACAAGCTATTTCGAAAATTATATTTTAATGAAAACTAAAGAACCATTAATCCTGTGTATTGATGACGTAGATGAAATTTTTTTATACCCAGATATTAGTCGAGACTTTTTCGGAATGATTCGTGCTTGGTTTGAGCGTGCAATGCGTCGTCCTATCTGGAGGCAGCTAAGGTCATTAATCTCGTACTCTACCGAAACATATATCCAATTGGATATTAATGAATCACCATTTAATGTTGGAGAGTTTATTGAAGTGTCTGAGTTTAGTTCTGAGCAGATACAAGAACTACTCAAAATTCACGGACTAGTTCTGGATTCTAATAGAATTCAGCAATTAGAGGAGCTTTTAGGTGGACATCCTCATCTTTTACAGCAAGCCATTGCTTATCTGAAAAAACACCCAGAGGTTGAATTTGACCAGTTCTTAACCGATGCTCCTTCGGATGTCGGCATCTATAATCGTTTACTACAAAAATACTTTGTTAATCTGAAAAAATTACCGGACTTATCGAAGGCTTTAAAGAATATTCTTAACGCTGAACAAAACCAGCAGATTGAAATCTTAACTGCATATAGATTGCTGAGTATGGGACTTGTCAAACGTCAGAATAAGCAGTTGATAATTAGGTGTAATCTTTATCAAAAATACTTTCGTTCTCATATTAAGGAACTCTAATGTTCGCCCCATATGAAGATATACCTAAATACACAGTTGGGGGGACATTACATATTGACGACCCGACCTACATTGTGCGCCAAGCAGATAAGCAGTTTTACGATGCTTTGAAGCGAGGTGAATTTTGCTATGTCTTAAATGCTAGGCAAGTAGGTAAATCTAGTTTGCAATTACGCACAAAGCACCTACTAGCTCGTGACGGCTTTGCTTGTGCAAATTTAGATCTAGTGACGATTAATGATGCAAGTATCAGCATGAACCAATGGTACGAAGGCTTGTTTAATGATTTGTATGAAGAATTTGGACGACCATCCTCCTGGCAGTCATGGTGGCGACAGCATCACGAACTATCTTCCCCACGACGCTTTAGTGTTTTTATAGATGAAGTATTATTGTCTGAAGTTAAAGATCGAATTATTATTTTTGTTGATGAGATTGATAGCATTCTTGCACTAAATTTTTCAGTTGATTATTTTTTTAGCCTTATCCGTAGATGTTACAACTCCAGAGCAGACAATCCAGAGTATGCGAGACTGACTTGGGCACTAATAGGAGCCGCAACCCCTCATGATTTAATCAATAATCCAAATCTAACTCCTTTTAACATTGGGTTACCAATTGAATTAACAGGTTTTACACTAGAGGAAGCAGCCCCTTTAGCAAAGGGTTTACAGCATATTAGTGAGAATCCAGTAGATTTACTCGAGGCAATTTTGGGCTGGACTGGAGGACAACCCTTTCTAACCCAGTATGTTTGTAGCCTTCTTACAGAGTCGGAACAAATCATACCTTACGGGGAAGAAGAAATTCATGTAGAGAATTTGATTAGATCACAATTGATTGATGATTGGGAGTTTAAGTTCAACCTTGACCATTTTGGATCAATCTGTAGGCGTATTACAGGGCGTAGCGAACAAACAATTCAGTTACTTGGTTTATATCAGCAGGTGCTCCAAGATGGAAAAATTCCAGATAAAGAAAGTAGTGGAACTTTAGAGCTTCGTCTATCAGGTTTAGTAGTTAAGAGAAATGGTAATTTATGTATTTCTAATCAAATTTATAGGGAGATCTTTACTGCTGACTGGGCAAGCACCATATTAGATTCTTTACGTCCTTATGCAGTTCAACTGAATAGTTGGATGGCATCTGGAAAAGATCCATCGTTACTACTGAAAGGTGAGGATCTAGAGATTGTATTAGGTTGGCAAGTCGGCAAAAAATTGCATGATCAGGATCATGAATTTCTACGAGCCAGCCAACAGCTAGATAAGCTTGTAACCAAGAAAAAATCTCAAAGAGCTTTTGCGTTACTAACTTTAGCAACGCTTCTTATAGGCTTAAGCTCTTCATTGTTCTTATGGAATTTATACCAGGCTCTTCCAAAGATAGAAACAGCGAAGACTGCGAGAGCTTTAGAGCAGCAAAGTGCCCTTGCTTCTAGGCAGTTTGCTTCTGGTTTGGAGATTGAAGCTTTGCTGTTAGCAATGCAGAGTGTTCAGGAACTGCAATCTTTAGTGGAGGAGGATACTCTTGTTCAAAATTACCCGGCAGTATCACCTCTATCTGATCTACAAAGTATTTTAGAGAACATTCGTCAGCGTAACGAAGTTAGTTTTTCGGAACAATCACTCAACATTAGTATTAGTTCTAATCATCAATTTCTAGCAATTGCGGGAATGAATGGTGATGTCACTCTATACAAACTATTTGGACAAAAACTGATTGAATTTGATACACAGAAGATTATTAGCATGAGTTTTAGTAGCAATAGCTCCTATCTTGCAGTGGCAGAACTAAATTATGGAGCTAAAGTGTGGGATGTTCCAAATCAACGGCTTTTGCCCTTTATAGTAAATCATAGAGATATTGTGAGTCTTAGATTTAGCCAAGATAATAGAAGTTTTCAAACTATAGGAGCAGATGGAGTTATAAAAACTTGGAACTTGTTAGGTCACCAAATTCTTGAGCGAAGACTGAATCGAGATTTTGAGCTAACAACCATGCAGTTAAGTTCAGACGGGAACTTTCTAATCATTAATGATAAAGAAACCCGAGAACTTCTGTTTGAAGATTTAAGAAACAATCAAGTTATTCATTTACTTCGATACCAGAACACGGTTCCTACAGCAAATTTTAGTTCTAATGGTAATTTAGTAATTGCGGCTGGTATAGAAGACGGAGGTGTGTACTTCTGGGATTTGAGAGGACGACGAATCTCTAAGTTTCCAATTAATCAAGCTTTAATACAATCTGTCTACTTAAGTTCGAACAGCGAGCGCCTAATTACAGTTGAGCTTAATGGCAAGATTAAGGACTGGGATGTGTCAGAGTTACGATTAAAAGATCCGGATGAAGCATTACTGATACCTGCTCCCAACGAACGTATTTCTTTGCCAGCTACTCAAGATTCTAGGGGTGACCTAACTTTGTATGTTCAGTCCCCTAGTAAATTAATGAAGCGAGGATGTGACTGGCTTCGTGATTACTTTAAGACACATCCTGAGGAATTAGCCAAACTAAGCAGTTGTAAGAATCGCTGAGAAGCCAGATATAGAGACAGCGAAATACTTCATGACATAGGGGCAAACTCCTACCCCTCAGGATGTTGAGATGCAACCCAGCCAGTAACTTGCCGAACGGCTACTTTCAACGAGCTTGTACTATTGACTACTAAATCAGAAATCCTGACTAATTTTATTCCTAAAGATGAAGACATACCTTTGGGGAAAATAAAGTTGCCTCACAAAACTCGCTCAAACTTGAAGTTCTTACAAACTCTTGTGTCTTAATCCTGACTCAGTACCTTTGAGAAAGTTACAGATAGATAGAAGCAGGGCACTCTAATAAACAACCCCCATCTGGCGATCGCCTCCTATAAAGGCAACTAAGTCGTCGAACTGGTCTACGTATTTGCACTGATTTAACAATTGCTCGTTCCGTGAGCATGGCGGCTCACCTTTGGTGATGCGCTGCGAACACGGCTGGTTTTGCTGCGTATTTTTAAGGGTGGTGCCGATGACTGCTGTCGAGGTTGGAAGCATTGTACGAGTTCGCTCCCGTCAATACCTAGTTGAGGACGTTCTAGCAAAGCAGTCATCACAAGACGACACGCGGATTCGTCTTGCCTGCTTGGATGATGATGCCCTCGGTGAAGCGCTAGAGGTACTCTGGGAGCGTGAGGTTGATGCACGCCACATTGGAACAACCTCCTGGGAATCAGTTGCTGCACGAGGATTTGATAATCCCAAATTGTTTTCGGCGTACTTTCATACGCTGCGCTGGAGTTGTGTCACTTCCACTGATCCAAAGCTATTTCAGGCTCCCTACCGGGCAGGCATTGAGGTGAAAGCCTATCAGCTAGAGCCACTGCGGAAAGCTCTGCTGATGCCTAGAGTCGGGCTATTTATTGCCGATGATGTGGGTTTGGGGAAGACCATCGAGGCAGGTCTTATTCTGCGCGAAATGCTGATGCGTCAGAAGGTACGGCGGGTTGTTATTTCCTGTCCACCTTCAGTCGTGCGACAGTGGCAGGAGGAAATGGAAAGCCGATTTGGTTTGACTTTCCTTATTGTCGATCGCGAGTTCTTTGCTAGCCGCAGGCGGGAGCGCGGCTACGGCATCAATCCCTGGACAACGCATACCCGGTTCATCATCTCCCATGCACTGCTGCGGGATGAAACCTATGCAGCTCCACTGCGTGATTGGTTAGGGGATTTTTCAGCTGGGGCAATGTTGATTCTCGATGAGGCGCATAATGCCGCTCCTGCCAGTGGAGCCAAGTATGCAGTGGATTCTCAATTAACCCGAACGGTAAGAGACCTAGCTCCTCGCTTTGAACACAAGCTCTTTCTCTCGGCAACTCCCCACAACGGACATTCCAATAGTTTTGCGGCATTGCTGGAAATTCTTGACCCGCAGCGGTTTTGCCGGGGAGTTCCAGTACGAAATCAGAAACTGCTCGATGCAGTAATGGTGCGCCGGTTAAAGAGTGACCTGCGAGAGATTGGAGATGATTTCCCAGAGCGTCTGGTTATCCGCATCAGTATCGATAATTTGCCGAATGAGGCTCCGGAACTTCGGCTCTCTCGACTGCTACAGGGATATCGTCAGTTGCGAGAAGAGCGGCTCAAATCGGCTTCTAAAACCGTACAAAGGGCGGCAACCCTAGTATTGTTGTCGTTGCAGAAGCGGTTGCTGTCTTCGATCGAAGCCTTTGCACGAACGCTGAAAGTGCATCAAACAGCGATCGCTCGACAAATGAATCAAGCAGTCTCTCCAGCGAAGCCACAGGGGAAAAATAACCAGACGTTTTCTCTATTGCAGGAGTCGGCAGGGGCAGACGACGATCGCGCCGAACTCACTGAAGATGAGGTAGAAGCGGAAGAAGATGCCCAAATGAAGGCGGCAACGGCGCAGGATACGGCTCTGCCTTCTGAACGGGAATTAGAACTGCTGGAGGAGATGGCGCAGATTGCCAGTGCTGCTCGTCATTTGCCCGACCCTCGTATTCAGAAATTAGCTCAATGGATTCGGGATAATCAATGTTCTGATTTGGGGACTTCCAGCGCACGCTGGAATGAACGCCGAGTCATCATCTTCACCGAATACACCGACACCAAACGCTACCTGCAACAGCAGCTTCAGAGCGTGATTGCAGGTTCAGATCAGGAACATCAGCGAATTGCCGTTTTCCACGGGGGTATGGGCGACGATCGCCGGGAAGAAATTAAGCTTGCCTTTAACAGCGATCCTGCCAAACATCCCCTGCGAATCCTAATTTGCACTGATGCTGCACGGGAGGGGGTCAACCTGCAAAATCACTGTGCTGACCTATTCCATTTTGATCTGCCCTGGAATCCTTCGCGTTTGGAGCAGCGCAACGGACGAATTGACCGCAAGCTTCAGCGATCGCTCATTGTTCGGTGTCACTATTTCGTCTTACCCCAGCGCAGTGAGGATCGGGTGCTGGATGTGTTGGTTAAGAAGACCGAGATTATTCAGAAGGAACTGGGTAGTCTTTCGCCAGTTGTGGAGCGAAACGTTACAAAGCTTTTAGCAGACGGCATTCGGCATGGAGAGTTGGAGCGTCTAGAAACGGCGATCGCTAAAGCCGATGAGGTTGACCAATCAGCACCAAACGTTGAGGTCATTTCCGAGGAACTGGAGCAAGTACGGCTGCAGCGGCAGGAGCTTGAACAGCAGAACGCACTACTGCAAGAGATGTTGAGTGAGTCGCAGAAGTGGTTGGGACTGGACGATCGCCACTTCCGCGATGCAATCTCTGCCTCTCTGGAAATTTTGGGAGCCAATTCTCTACAACCTATTGATCCGAACGAAGCGGCACATGAGCCTGCGACCGCAAAATGGGATATTCCGGCACTCGATCAGCGGTTTGGTGCTGACCCAACCTGGGCAACCACGCTGGATTCTTTGAGGGCACCCCGTAAGCGGAATCAGAAGCTGTGGGATTGGCGGCGGGAATCCCCAATTCGTCCCGTTGTATTCCGCGATCCAGGTTCGCTCGATGGTGAGGTGGTGCATCTGCATTTGGAGCATCGGGTTGTACAACGGCTCTTGTCACGATTCCTAGCACAGGGTTTTTTACACGCTGAATTGACCCGCGCCTGTGTTTGTCTGACCGATCGCCCTATCCCCAGCGTAATTGTGTTGGGACGGTTGTCGCTCTATGGCGATCGTGCGTCTCGTTTGCACGATGAAGTGATCGCAGTTGCGGCAGAGTGGATTGCACCGGAAGCAAGGGGGCGATCGAAGCTGCGTCCTTTAGGCGAGAACGAGAAAGACGATGTGCTGAAGATTCTAGAAAACTCATTGGCAAGCCCTCGTCTACGCCAAGTGCCAGAATCCGTGCAGCAGCGATTCAAGCAGGCAGCAGCCCAGGATGTCGAAGAGTTGATTCCCCATCTCAATCGACGGGCAGACACTCTGATTGAGCGCTTTAAGAAGCGGCTAGAAGCCCGTGGGAAAAAAGAAGCGGCGGAGATGCGGGCGATTTTGGAGGAACAGCGCAATCGCATTCTTAAACGGCAAAAGGAGACAGCAGGTGCTCTTCAGCTTTCGCTCTTTGAAGAGATGCAGCAGTTAGAAGCAGATCGTCGCCACTGGGAGAAGCGGTTGAAGTCTCTGGAAGTGGAGCTAGTCAGTGAGCCAGCTCGCATTGAGGCTTCGTACCAGGTCAAAGCGGTGCGAGTCGAGCCGGTGGGTGTGGTTTATCTCCATCCCGTTTCAGGTTGAGGAGGAGTAAAACAATGGCAATCGATCCAGAGATTTTGCGTCACAAAGAGTGGTTGGGCTTCCTGCAACCTGTTGGGTTAGTGGTTTCACCGACCGCATTGGTGAAGGCACAGGCGATCGTCAATCGCAATGTAGTGGAATTACAGCAATCGCTGTTGTCGGCAATCAGTTGCGATCTTCAGCTAGTGGATGACAACCGCGCCTGGATTTTCGATTTCCAGATGTTTGTGGTGGATGTGCTGGGCTGGGAGCCGAGCGATCTGATTAGCGGTGATGCTTTAAAAGAATTAGAAGTCGCCTTGCCGGATTATGGCGAAATTCTTGCACCCAGCTATGGAGTACAAGACAGTGATGGCTGGCTAATGCTGATTCAGGTAATTGCTCCGGGGGCAAATCTGGATGAGGTGAATTCAGCCGACGAGAAGACGGGTAAATGGGCAGCCAGTCCCCAGGCAAAGTTTGAGCGATTGCTGCGGGAAACAGGGGTTCCGATCGGGATTTTGTGCAACGGGACAGACATTCGATTAGTTTATGCACCGAAAGGGGAATCGTCGGGAAACCTGACGTTTCCAGTGCAGGCAATGTGTGAGGTATCAGGGCGGTTGATCTTGGGGGCGATGGAAATGTTGCTCTCTGCTTTTCGGGTGTTTATGGCTCCCGTGGGGCGGCGGCTGAAGGATCTGCTGGAGGAGAGCCGCAAGTATCAGGCGGAGGTTTCGACTGCCCTGGCAAATCAGGTGGTCGATGCTTTGTGGGAACTGCTGCGGGGTTTTCAGATGGCAGACGCAGCGGTCAACGGCAGACTATTGGATGAACTGGCAACCCAAAATCCTCAGCACATCTATGGAGGGCTGATCGCGACGCTGATGCGGTTGGTGTTTCTGCTGTATGCAGAGGATGAGGGGCTGATGCCGGGAGATGACCTGTATCAGCGTAACTATGCGGTATCAGGTTTATTTGAGCGGCTGCGAACGGATGTGGGGAATTACCCCGACACGATGGATCAACGGTATGGAGCCTGGGCGTGGCTATTGAGCCTGTTTCGACTGGTGTATGACGGGGGTGGGGAGACTCCTGAATATCTTCCGGCGCGGCATGGACAATTGTTTGACCCGGATGAGTATGCGTTTTTAGAAGGACGATCGCAAGACTCCCATTACATGGCTGGAGATCCCATTGAACCACCCAGAATTCCTGATGGTGTAGTGTATCGGATGCTCGATCGCCTACTGATGTTGCATGGCGAACGGTTGTCGTACAGATCACTCGGAGTCTCTGAAATTGGGTCTGTATACACCGCAATCATGGGTTTTGCCGTTGAACGAGCAGAAGGGATATCGATCGCAGTTCGTCCCCAGCATGTGGTGATTAATGTTGAAAATCTGCTGGCAGCAAAGGCAAGTGATCGCGCCAAATTGTTGCAGGAGTGGTCAGCCTGCAAGATCACGGGGAAATCGCTGAATGAGTTGAAGACAGCAAAGACACCAGCGGATGTGGTGGCAGCTTTGGGGCGCAAGGTCTCGCCCCGGACACCCAGTTTGCTTCCGGCAGGTTCACTGTATTTGCAACCAGGGGAGGAACGTCGGAGATCAGGTTCTCACTATACGCCGAGGGCATTAACAGAACCGATCGTCAAAACAGCCTTGCATCCAGTATTAGAGGCATTAGGCGACAAGCCAACCGCTGAACAGATTTTGGGGCTGAAGGTGTGTGATATTGCGATGGGTAGTGGAGCCTTTCTAGTGGAAGCCTGTCGGCAGTTAGCGGATGCGGTGGAGGAAGCCTGGAATCGGGATGGTTTACCGGAAGCGTTGCCAGAGGGTGAGGAGCCGTTGTTGTATGCACGGCGGTTAGTGGCGCAGCGGTGTTTGTATGGAGTGGATCGGAATCCGTTTGCGGTGAATTTGGCGCGGCTGTCGCTGTGGTTGTTTACGCTGTCAAAGAGTCAGCCGTTTACGTTTCTCGACCATTCGCTGAAGTGGGGTGATTCGTTGGTAGGAATTCCCCGCAAACAAATTCTGGCATTTGACCGACAGGCTTCTTATCAACTTACGTTGGATGATCATCAGCGTCAGTTAGAGATTGAGGCGCGGAAACAGCAGATTTTAGCAACCCGGCAAAAGATTCAGGATGCGGATACGCAAACGGATCAGGATGAGGTGACAAAACGTCTGTATTTACAGGAATCGGAAGATTTGCTGCGGCGATCGCGCCTTGCCGCCGACCTAATGGTATCGGCATTTTTTGAGGGAACTAACGCCAAGCAGCGAAAGGCAAAGCTTCAGGACTTTTTAGCAAAGCTCAAAATCTACGACGCAGAAGGGCTGGATGTGAACCCAGCGCGGGAAGGGTTGGTTGCCGATGTCATAATTGGGGCAGATTTGGAAGGTAAAACTGCCCGTCAGCGACAGCAAAAACGCCAGGAATACGGCGGCAAGTTGGTGGGTTATGAAGCAGGTTGGGTGAATGCGTCGGAAGTGTTGCAGATTTCCGAGCAGTTGCGAACAGGGCAATACGCCGTCATTCCCTTTAACTGGGAAGATGAGTTTTTAGAGGTGTTTGAGCGCGAAAATCCGGGGTTTGACTGCATCATCGGCAATCCACCATTTTTAGGTGGAAAAAGAATCAGCACAAATTTTGGCAATGAGTATTTGGCGTGGCTGCTGGAGTATTATCCTGAATCAAGTGGTAATGCAGATTTAGTAGCTTACTTTTTCCGTAGAGCGCATCAACTTCTAAAAGAAGGCGGCACTTTTGGCTTGATTTCTACAAACACTATTGCTCAGGGTGATACACGAAGCACAAGTTTATGTTGGATTGGTGAGCATGGCAGCACGATTTACAATGCTCGCAAACGAGTGAAATGGATTGGTGAAGCGGCTGTTGTCGTTAGTGTACTGCATATTTACAAAGGGTTGTATAAGGAAGCGAAATTTTTGGATGGGAAGGAAGTTCCATTGATTTCTGCGTTTCTGTTTCCTAAAGGCGGAAATAGAAACCCTAATGTATTAATGGCGAATGCTGATAAGAGCTTTATTGGCTGTGATATTAAGGGCATAGGATTTACCTTTGATGACACTAATTCAAATGCGACACCTATTGCTGAGATGCATTATTTGATTGAAAAGTGTCCACGTAACCAAGAACGAATCTTTCCCTATATTGGCGGAGAAGAGGTTAACAGTAGTCCTACTCATGAACACCACCGATATGTAATCAATTTTGGTGAAATGAATGAAAATCAAGCGCAGCAACACCCCGACTTGTTTGCGATTGTAGAGGAAAAAGTTAAACCAGAACGCAAGAAAAAATCAAAGGAGTTAGCTCAGTATCCCTGGTGGAAATTTTGGAGAACTAGACAAAAAATGTATGGGGCGATCGCGGAGTGCGATCGAGTGTTAGTTATTTCTCGCATCAGTAAATCGTGTGCATTTACATTTCTACCCAAAGGAATGGTCTATAACGAAAAGATAGTTGTGTTTCCATTTGATGAAAACTCAGCTCTAACTGTTCTGCAATCACGTATTCATGAAATTTGGACACGATTTTTAAGTTCTACTTTGAAAGATGATTTGCAGTACACTCCCTCTGACTGTTTTGAAACCTTTCCCTTTCCCGAAAATTGGAAAACGGATGGCACTCTGGAAGAGAGCGGCAAACAATACTACGAATTCCGCGCCGAACTCATGGTTCGCAACAACGAAGGTTTAACCCAGACCTACAACCGCCTCCACGACCCCGACGAATTTCATCCCGACATCCTCAAACTGCGCCAACTGCACGACGAAATGGATCGCGCCGTCCTTGCTGCCTATGGCTGGAATGACATTCAGCCCCAATGCGAATTCCTGCTCGACTATGAAGATGAAGAAGAGGACGACGAAGACACTGCTAAACGTCAGCGCAAAAAGCCTTACCGCTATCGCTGGAACGAAGCCACCCACGATGAAGTACTGGCACGACTGCTCGACCTGAACCAGAAACGCTACGAAGAAGAACTACTGGGGGGCAAGCCAGTCGGGAAGAAAGGCAAAGGGCAAAAATCTAAAGGCAAAACTACCAAAGGTGGGACTGAAGCACCAACAATTCCTGGTTTAGAGGCGTAGTTTATACTAGAAGCACCTTCCTGAATCGTGGATCTCCACCGCGAGCCAGTTCTATGACGCTCGCCACCCAAAAGCTGACGTTTGAAGAGTACCTTGCCTACGACGATGGTACAGATACTCGCTATGAATTAGTCGATGGAGAATTGGTGCCCATGAGTCTGGGAACTGGCAAACATGGGGCAATTATAGGCAAACTTTAGATTCGCCCACCTCAATTTAGCCATTGAACCCTAATAAATGGCAGAAGTTTTTTCGTCAAACCTTCATGAAGTTGGGAAATCTATCCGGGGTTTTCAGGAGATCGTGGGCATTCTAAATTTAATGCCCTTATCCTGACGTGCTGTCTATGTCGTCTACTACCCCTGCCGAGGTTCGCGCTCACCTGATCGATGCTCTGCAACTGGATTTAGTTGGACCCACCCCCGACGACCTGGCACACGCCGAAGAAATCATTCCCCAGCCTCCCTCCAAGTGGTATCTTACCGGGTTCCTGGTGCCCTATGATGCCCCAATGGAAGTGCGCTCCGACGACACAGGCAACGACGAAATGGATGCTGTCGGTAAAGTTGGTGCAGGTGACGATGAAACCACACCCGATCGCGCTCCTGCACGCAAAGGCTTCTTTCCCTCCTCAATGGGCGTAAGCTTGTTAGTCGCTGCCCATACCACCTCATTGCATGTCACTGCCACCTGGGGCGACTACACCCGCTACGCCGCCGACAAATCGGAAGAGGAATCCCAAAGTACCTTAAGAGTTGGAACCTGGCAGCGATCGCCTCATCAAGCAGAACTCACTATCCCCATCCAGATCAGCGAAACGCCTGTAGAATTTGACATCCCGGAAAGCAAAGGACTAAAGCTGATCGCCTCCGTCCGTCCCGTTTCCTCAGAGGAACTGGTGCCTGCCGGTACACGCTCAGTTTCCATTTTTCTGGTCAACCAGCGTCGGCTGGCTCCCAACAAAGCCCCCGATGCCTCTCATGCGTTCCAGACTCAGTTAGTAATTCAGGCAGAAGATTCCTTTGTTCCCCGTCCTGATTTGCGAGGCGGCAACGGTGATGACTGGGATGAACGAGTGGCAGACCTGCAATACCGAGATGACTATGAGTTTGCGGTAGGGCACAATGTTTCGGCGATCGCTCTGGTTGAACCCGGTGGTGTTTGCCAGAAGGTCTGGACCGCCTGGATACCCACAGCCGACGTTGAAAAAGTCATCCCCACAAAAGTCAAAAACGTTGAGTTAGAGATGGAGCGGTTGGCTGAAGCGGCTACCCCTTCGGCTCTGCGAGACATGCTGTATCCGCTGGTGGATGCTTATGCTGACTGGATAAAAGACCAGCGTGACAACGCACCCAAAAGTCCCAAACATCGGACGGACACGGCAAACGACTTGTTGAATCGAGCGATTATTGCCAGTCAGCGCATAGCAGCAGGGCTACAGGCAATGAACGACCCACAGGTATTCGAGGCATTTCGCATTGCCAACCGTGCTGTTGCCAGAGCCATTCGCCAGCGACTCACCCATGACAAGGAAAATGCAATTCCAGAATCTCTAGACGCTCCCCAGTGGCGACCCTTCCAGTTGGCATTTCTGCTGATGAATATTGTTGGTATTGCCAACCCTGAGCAGAGCGATCGTGAACTAGTAGACCTCCTCTTCTTCCCCACAGGTGGCGGTAAAACCGAGGCATATTTGGGATTGGCAGCCTTTACCCTGGTACTGCGACGACTGCGACACCCCGACATTCACTCGGCTGGCTTAAGCGTCTTGATGCGCTATACGCTGCGCCTACTGACCCTGGATCAGCTTGGACGGGCAGCAACCCTGATCTGCGCTCTTGAACTAGAGCGTCAGAATGACATCGAAACATTGGGCAAACATCCCTTTGAGATTGGCTTATGGGTTGGGCAGGCAGCAACTCCCAACCGAATGGGCAAGAAAGGAGACAACGACGAATATAGCGCTCGGTCAAGAACGATCGCCTACCAAAACAACGACAGACAAAAGCCTTCCCCCATTCCACTCGAAAATTGTCCCTGGTGCGGTGCCCGTTTCACCCGCAATTCCTTCCAACTACTTCCTAGTCCTGATGATCCAGATGACCTTCGAGTTGCCTGTGTTAATCGCAAAAAGAGATCGGACGGAAAACCCCAATGCTCCTTCACGGGCAATCAACCGCTACCCATTCTGGCAGTTGATGATCAGATCTATCGACGGCTACCCTGCTTCATCATTGCCACAGTCGATAAGTTTGCTAGTCTGCCCTGGGTCGGTGAAACAGGTGGATTATTTGGCAAAGTCGAACGTTACGACAAAGACGGCTTTTACGGTCCCTGCAAACCAGGACGAGGGCAACCCCTCAACCAACCTCTACCGCCGCCCGATCTGATCATCCAAGACGAACTTCACCTGATTTCGGGACCGCTTGGCACAATGGTTGGGCTATATGAAACCGCTATTGATGCCCTCTCGACTCAAGCGGGAGAAGACAAACGGGTACGTCCCAAAATCGTCGCATCCACGGCAACCGTTCGTCGTGCAACCAAACAAATTCGTGCCCTCTTTGGTCGAGATGCCGTCGATATTTTTCCACCGCCCGGACCCGATCGCCGCGATTCCTTCTTTGCCAAAACCGTTCCTGCCACCGAGAAACACGCCCGCACCTACGTTGGCATTGCTGCTCAGGGACGTAGCTTGAAGGTTGTGCTGCTGCGAACTTACCTTGCACTGCTGGGTGCATCCCAGAAAGATTGGGAGCGAGCAGGCGGCGGCAAGAATCCGAAGAATCCTGCTGACCCCTATATGACTTTGCTGGGGTACTTCAACTCACTACGAGAACTCGGTGGCAGCCGTCGTATTGTGGAAGATGAGGTCAATGCTCGTTTAGCAGAGTACAGCCAGCGCAAGCGAATTGGAGAAGCAGAAGGCTCCTTCGCTAACCGTAAGATTAAGGACTTACCACTGGAACTAACTTCACGGGTCAGCACGAACGAGGTTGCGGATGCCAAACGTTGTCTCGCCCTTCCCTTCCAAGATAGAGATCACGCCGATGTCTGTTTAGCAACCAATATGATTTCAGTCGGGCTGGACATTACTCGTTTGGGACTGATGGTTGTCCTGGGACAACCTAAAACAGCGGCGGAATACATTCAGGCAACCAGCCGGGTTGGTCGAGATGAGAATCGACCAGGGTTAGTCATTACCCTTCTAAATGTCCACCGTCCGCGTGATCGCTCCCACTACGAGCGTTTCCAGGCATGGCATACCACCTTTTACCGAGCTGTAGAAGCAACCAGCGTTACTCCTTTCTCCCCTCGTGCCATTGACCGGGGCATCGCTGCCATTACCGTTGCTCTGGCAAGATTAGGCGATCGCCGCATGACTGCCCCAATTCGAGCGATTGATATTCTTCAGCATCGTAAAGATCTGGCGGTTATTGCTGATGTGATCGCTCACCGAGCTGAAATGCACGACAAAGAAGACAGTGGGATTGAAGCTGAAGAGTTGCGCCAGAAGGTTAAAAAACGGGTCATAGACCTACTTGACACCTGGGAGCATATCGCCAGCCAGAAAATTATGCTCCAGTACCAGCAGGAGGTCGGGCAAGCACCACCATTGCTCTTTGATCCACTTGACCCGGAGTTGGAGCGACAGCCCTTAGAAGCCCGAAAATTTAAGGCTCAACGCAGCCTGCGGGATGTCGAGCAAACTGTCAATCTGTGGATACGCAATCCCGATGGTTTTGAGATTGAGGAGGATGAGTAGATGAAAGCAAAGACTAAGCGTCCCGCTGCTGGAGAAATTCGTCAAAGCCAGATCATCTCCACCTTCGGTCCTGGAGCAATGGTGGATTTGCCGAATCATTCTGTTCTCATTGGTGGGCTAAATCACTGGAAGGGCGGTCGCCGTCGGATTTACGAAGATCGGCTGGCAGGTCGAGTCAGCGAGTTACTAGGCGTGAAGCAGATTGCCATGTATGCGCCTCCAGTAGACGAACAAGACCCAAAATCAGCCCGCAGTGGCATTACTTCTTTTGTCTTCCCGATATGGTTTCTGGCGCAGATGGAAGAGACCTGGGAAACTCCCGACCAGCGTAGATACCGAACTCGTCCGCTTTTGCCTTGGGGCAGCCTAGTTAAAGGGAAGTATCTGACTCTAGAGCGGAAGAAGGTGCCCGTCGTGCCGGTGCGATTTGTGCAAGCCTGTTTGAATGGGCACATCAGCGATATTGACTGGTATCGTTTCGTCCATGCTGATAGCCCAAACAGAAACTGCCGGGGGCAACTCTGGCTCGATGAGGGTGGTTCAGGCAATGACTTCGTTGACATTTTTGTTCGATGCGAAACTTGTAAAGCACGTCGTCCACTTTCCGATGCCACTGTCCCCAATGGTAAAGTGCTAGGCCCCTGTGAAGGTCATCGCCCTTGGCTTGGACCTGCGGCAAAAGAAACCTGTGTTTCTCAAGTAACCGGGAAGCCAGAATACAACCGCCTGCTAGTGCGGTCTGCCAGCAACGCTTACTTTGCTCAAACACTATGTGTTATTTCACTTCCAGACTCGGACGAAGCGATACGGAAAGTAGTTGATTTGGTCTATGAGGATTTTCTCAAAGGCTCTGAGGGCATTGATGATATTAAGTTCTACCGCAGGAAGAACGAAAAAGTAATGCTTGCCCTCGAAGGTTTTAGTGATGATGCAGTTTGGGCAGAAGTTAAACGTCGTCAAAGTGGTTCATTCGACAAACCAAAAAGCATCAAGCAGGTTGAAATTGAAACTCTGCTTTCCCAACCTGACGAGGTTGGTGAAGACGTGCCAGAGGGTGACTTCTATGCCCGTACCCGTAAGTTAGAAAGTCTTCATCCCCTCCTGTCCTCAAAAATCGATCGCATTGTCCTGGTTCATCGTCTACGAGAGGTTATCGCCCAAATCGGATTCACCCGCTTTGAAGCTGTCATGCCTGACGTTGACGGTGAACTCTCGCTCCCGGTTCAACCTGCTGCACTCGATATTGAACCAACCTGGGTTCCGGCAATTGAAAACAGAGGTGAAGGCATCTTCATCTCTTTTAAGAAGGAGGCGATTGAGAACTGGCTGAAACGAGATGCAGTCCAAAAACGGGGGCGCAGCCTGTACAAAGGCTTTGACGAATGGCGCAGTCAACGCGGTATTGACGCAGATAAGGTAAAGTTTCCTGGGTTGCCCTACGTCATGCTGCACTCACTATCACACCTACTCATCACTGCTGTCTCACTTGAATGCGGCTATGCTGCCAGTGCTATTCGAGAACGAATTTATACGGGAGAATCAGGCTATGGCATCCTCCTCTATACAGGCACTTCCGGGTCTGAAGGAACCCTCGGTGGTTTAGTGCAAATTGGAAAACGGATCGAAGCTCACTTGATGAGTGCGTTGGAGATGAGCAAACTTTGCTCCAATGATCCAGTCTGCGCCCAGCATCAACCCAGCAACCAGCAGGAGGATCGTTTCTTACATGGCGCTGCCTGTCACGGTTGCTTGCTCATTGCAGAACCATCCTGTGAGCGCCGCAATGAATTTCTCGATCGGGCACTTGTCACGGATACTGTTGAGGGTTTGGGCGCAGAGTTCTTTCAAACTGGAGGGTCCTAATGTCGTCCTTCCTGAAGCTCAGCCGTCCTGCTTTAATTGGACTTGCTGCTGCGCTTAATACTGGAAGAGTCCATTCGCCTTATTCAATCCCCAATCTTGAAAGCCTTATTCCTAAAGGACTCTGCCAAGAAATTGTAGAGGAACTGAATCGTCTCAGTTCACTGGGAGCCTCTCCATCCCATATTGCTTATACCCTGAATTTGCTTGCAGCGGAGCGGACAATTACTCAACAGGTGCGCGATCGCGTCGAGTTAGTCTGGACGGAACAGGAAGTTGCTGGCTCTGAAAGCCGCGATACAGCCGTTGTCGTTCGTGAATTATTCAACACTGCTAAACGTAGCGTTTTGATTTCAAGCTTTGCCATTGATCGAGGAGAGAAGGCACGCAATTTGTTTGAGGGGCTAGCAAAGCGAATGGATGCTGATTCAGGATTGCGAGTCCGAATGTTTCTGAACATTCAGCGTCCTCATGGGAATGACGAATCAGAGGCGATTCTTCTGCAAAGGTTTGCAGAAACTTTCCGCAAGGAGATCTGGGTTGGAAGTCGCTTACCAGATGTATTTTACGATCCGCGATCGCTGGCACTTGGAACAGAAACAAAAGCATGTCTTCATGCCAAGTGCGTTGTGGTAGACGAGGAGCGAGTATTCATAACGTCCGCTAATTTCACTGAAGCAGCACATGAGCGAAACATCGAGGCAGGGATTCTTTTAGCAGAGCCAGCACTAGCAAAAGCAGTTTGCTTGCAGTTTGAAACCCTGGTTGCAAGATCCAAACTTAAGAGAGCTATTCGCTCTTGATGTTCCTAATCCTTCCAGAATCTAAGCAAATTTTCAGCTTAAGTTGTTTGCAGACGTAGCAACTTGTTGAATTACTGTTAGAAGTGTTTCCAAGTCTTTACGAATTTCTGCAAGTTGACTTACTTTGCTACTAGAAGCTGGGATCTCGCGTTCAGTTCGCTGCTGGACTTTAGAAATCTTCTCAATCTGCCCATAAATCCGAGTCTCAACTTGGCGTAGCTGTTCCTCAATTTATTGTTTTAAGTCAACCCCGGTAGATTAGAATTGACTTGTAATATTCTGACGAATATTAGACATCTTTTGTTCGTACTCACGTTCTTGATGCAGTGAGTACATATTCATACTAACTGAAATTAAGCTCAGAGCTGAGCCTAGAAACATTGCAGCATCTCCAATACCTTTAGCAATTCCAACCGCTTGCCAAAGCTAGAATTTAAAGCCAATCAGCTTTTCTACCGTGAACGAATAGAAAATATAGCGTAGTTTGTAAATCAATAACGCAGTCTATCAACACGGCTCTAAGAAAGCGTTCGAGTTTCTGATAACCCAAGATGAGCCGTGTCCAAGTGGTAGTGACCAGAAGTGAGCTAGAAGCCCGAAACACTTGAGAATTCTAACTGGGTAAAACTGTGTTACTTATTTGCAACTTGTGCCAAATATTTTGCTCATTCACAATACTGAAACCCTACAGCGTGCAGGTCTTCAAGAACTGTATTTATGTTAATACCTTCATTACGAAGAAAGGTCATAGAAGAATTGTTAGGCTCATTCAGATTACCTCCAGCATGATGTAATGCAACCACGCGCCATTCTCGATTAAACACTGGAGATCCTGACGATCCAGGTAAAGTGTCCGTTAAGTATTGAACAACGCTACTGTCAACATAGGCAATAATATTCGCACGGTAGGCGAGTTGCTTCTCACCACCTTGCGGATGCTGAATAATTTGTACAAATTCATCGCGAGCTATTTGAACTGGTTCTAGCTGAATAAATCCATAAGGTTCACTAGGATTTCCTTTAACTCCAACAATAGTCCAATCGTGTTCCTCTGAGGTTTCAAAACATGAATCAGGATCTAGCTGAAAGGTTTTTGGCGTAACAAGTTGACCAGTCACATTAGTCTGAACATCAAATTCTGCCCACGATTTTTGAGCAGTAGCATAACTCCTAATAACGTGATTATTTGTCAAAATTATATTTCTAGCTATCAAAAAACCTGTTCCAAAACTACCAGGCACTCGAATGCGGGCAACAGAACGGGCGCATTTAAGTCCTCGTTCGAGAAACGATATAGGCACCAAAGTACTCTCTGTACCGATAATTTTTTCAAGGTCTTGGTTTACTGCACCTCGCCAATCGGTGACATCATTTTCGGTGCTAGCGTATTCCCCACGACTCATTCCAATCAACATCTCATCCTGTGGGTAACGCTCGATCGCTCGTGCAAGAATCGAATCCAGTTTGAGTTGTTTTTTTGCTTCAGAAAGCACTTCGTACCATCGGGTTACAGGCGCTCCAGATAAATCAATATAAGCAGGATCAAGCCCTGCATCTTCAATTAGAGATCGCACGTCCCGCTCTGCTGGAATTAGGAAAGCAAGTTTTAGTCGCAGCGCCCGAATTGATTCTTGATTCCAATTCATTAACAATCTCCAATGTTACAGTTTGCGAGAAAGACGCTCAAGTTCTCTAAGCTCAGAGTGGTGTGGGTAACGCTCTCTTGCTAATTTAATCACTCGATCAAGTGAAACTCTACCTTGCTGTATGGCAGCAATTGCTGAATACCATGCTTCAGCAACTGTGCCATTTACTTTAAGATCACCTGGTTGTCCACCAACATCATCCCAAAATCCATCTGTATTAGGACCTTTTGAAAATAGTTCAACAAGAATCTTTCGCAAAGATGAATAGAAATCATTTTGGGCAGTTGGTTGGCGCAAAGCTATCATTGCGTGTAACCTTGTTAGCCAAGGCAAAATCTCGAGGGTATTTTCAACAAGCAGATACAATGCCATACTATGCCCTGCTCTTTGATAGCACTCAAATGCCATCTCAGCGATCGATGTCCAGCGATTTTGCCGAATCCACTCAGCAAATTGCTTAATACGCAGATCTGAAATTTCCAAAGTATTGTGACACAATACCTGCATAACCTCTTGTGCATTCGAGATGTTACTTTTGGATGAAACTAAAAATGCTATGTAGTTAGACGTTAGCCTACCCAAATTTTGATTAAATTTCTGAGCAGCTTCAGTGAAACATCTGGGTTTGAGGAGGTTTTCGGTGAGTTCTGGTTCCGGTTGGACATTGGAGTCTTCACACCAAAGCTCGAATACACCTTTTGCAGTAGCTTCAAGAAATCCAATCTTTGCCTCCAAAGGTAGTACCGACCAAATTTTAGTCCGAGAACTATAGTCGATTAAATTTGCAGCAGAAGTATAACTCAGGCAGATTAATAAGTTTTTATCGATGGGATGCCCTAACAAGAGTTCGTCTAGAAGGTTTGCCATTACCTGATTGGGGTAAAGAATACCAGCAAGCGGATTTGCTCCAGCTTGGATCGCTACCAACCAGATTTTGCGCCAAGCAACATTATCTGAAGCAATTTGATTGAGAAGGGTAGGTTCTTCAAAACAACAAGTACCCGCCTCCTGAAGCACTCGTTCATCTAGAACAGTCAGCGCGAGATCAAGAAAAACCTGCGCTCCGATGCACTTGCGAAAGGTGTTTAATGCCACATCAACCTCGCTTGAGCGCTTCAAGCAAGACTGAAGAATCTGATCATTGGGCCGGTTTACCACCACCTGTAGATAGGTCAATAGACGAGGAAAAGCGTTCGACTGCAAGTTCAAGTTTTGAGAAAACATTTCTAGCACAGTCTGTGCTTTCTCTCCATCGATTTCCGTAGGAGCAGTTTCATATAGCAAAGCATCAGCATGACTAGGAAGATGTTCTCGCAGGCGTAAGACTAACTCAGGCTGATTCAACCACCAATTCCATAGACTGCTTGCTAGAGCACTGGATAAATTCTTAACCTGTTCTACGATCGCGCTACTTACAGCGTTCCTCCACCACACAGCAGTTCTTTCCTCAAATGCCCACTCGACGAATTCTCGATTAATGTTGTTGAAGACTGCCAGATGACGATTAACTGAAGGATTCAATAATCTCCCAAGACGTTGCTCTGCGGCTGCAAAACTCTCTAACCTGAGATTGGCAAAATAGCGAATATCTCTAATATCAGCATTTCGTAGAATATTTTCTAAGGTTGAGATTGAGCGTTCCTTTAGTTCTGTAGCTTGTTGCAACTCAGGAGCAAGACTATTGAGGAGGACAGCCGCTTCTACTGCCTGGCTAATTTCTCCTTGTTCGGCATCATCAAAAGCCTCTAGACAGTCATTTGCTAATTTAAGCCTATGAAACTCGCGGATAACAGGCAGAGAACAAAGAAATTGTGGGAGTGAACGATCAGCATTACCATATTGGAGCAGAAGGAATTCTGCTCGTGAATTTGGTTCCCTCTCTAACGGTTTTAAGATTTTGGCTTGATCCCATCGTGCAGCAGTATTTCTTGGAGTTGTCACAAAATGCGGTCTAGGTTCTCCCAGATCATTTGGAGAGTAGCTTCGACCGAAACGCAAAATGCTCCGAAATACAGCAGGGAGTAACGCCCATACGCTCACAAGTACACATTCAAACTTATCTTGGCAATCCGCCCACACACCTGGTAATTGGTTCGTTAAAAGCGCATCAATCAAACCCAGCCTTATTGATAAAGGTGTAAGATTTGCAAGGTCAGCAGGTTTCCGCTCTCGTCGGGCTTCGCAGAGGTTCCTGTCTTTCCAGTAATGCCATTCACTTGGCGATGACTCGGTTGCAGGAAGACAATCGATTAGGATAGACAGATCATTGATTTTTTCAAGTTCATTGCTCGGTAACAGTAGGCAAAAACTACGAACCATTCCTCCTCTTGGAGCTGTTGGATCTAAAAAAGTTCGCATCAACACGTACCAGCAGTCATATGGAAACCCTGAAAGATAGGGTGATGGTGTTGTGCCTGGAGGTGGATCAGAAGATGGGCGATCGCTGAGCGGCGCGAGTCCACTTAGTCGATCGCGCATTTCTATAGGTAGAGATGAATCAATTAATCCGTGCCGCCGATTAATTTCGCCAAAGATTGCCCAGTCGAACAATCGGTTCATGATACCTTCTCCATCAACCATCTCAAGGGTTCAGAGAGATCAGTAGTTCTGGAACCATCAGGATTAATGACAAAACCATGTTGCTCTGGCCCCTCATCACGGAATGCTTCATTCACTTTATTTGATTCGATTACCATTCCCAGTGATGACACTCCAAAAATAGAGAAATATTCAGCATCCCAGATTGTTGTCAAAAATTCATACAGCAAAGGTAGCTTGTTCTTAAGCACAACAGAGGGTTTGTCTTGTTTCTGGGTATCTATTTCGTCCCAACAGGATAGAGCCACAACTAATGCAGGCAGTTTCACTCGACCGTGAATACTAATACGTTTTTCATACAACAGCATTTGCACCAATTCAATCATCCTAGCGTTTGAATTCCAGGGCTTTACGGTTTCAGTTGCATCTGATTTAATAGATTTTTTAGGAGTAGCAAGTTTTCCCTTTGGCGCTGGATGTGCGATTGCATCTGGAGAGTCATCAATCGTACTCAATCTCAAAAAGAGCATCCAGGCATCAGCCTTGGCAATCCGGTCTTGCCACGCTTCCGAGAATGATCGAGATTTAAGGATTTCACTAACTTGCTCTCCACCATAATCAGGCCAGGTTAATGAAATGTGCTGTTCATTAAGTCTTACAGGCAACACCAATTCGAGATGAGACGTACTAGGTGTATGCGCTGGAGTTAGACCTTGATTGAGTGCTGTCAAACCAGCATCAAACGGAGCGATCGTATCTGGTGTCCCATCTAAGCTAAGACTGTCATGAGCATTAGCACGAAGCCGACCTAAGAGCTGTACTCCGTAATTTGTTTTGCCAACGTTGTGCTCTCCAATTACTAAAACGCTTGCATGATTACTCATTCCGATCGCCCTCTAAAACTTAGGAACGGATTCGTGTAATCAACTGGGATCTGGATTGCTCTAATTTCTTGTCCTTCTAGAGCGTGTTCAATCGACCAACTTACAGCCTCAATTACACCCAGAGATTCTGAAAAGTTAGCTGAAATTACGTTGAAGCTTCGTTTAATCTTCTTGCGATCGACATTTTGCTTGAGCACATCAATTGCCTGATTTTGCATAAACATGTCATACTTTGCCCAGACAATTCCGATAGCATGAGGTAGATACGAATCGAACACGCGATCCAGCAATTTCAAGGATTGAAATCTTGCATTACCCCGGTGTTCAGGAGAACTCAGTTTTTCACTATCAAGGAACATCAATACTGATTCTGCATGCTGCTCAAGCCAACGCGCACCTTCAGCTTGCGGATCGAAGCGATTAATAGCCCAAAGCTCAAACCATTCTCCAGGTGCGTCAGCAAATACTACGTCATATAACTGATTACTTTGATCCTTCAATGCTAAATGCAATAGTCCTGGTTGACGAGATATCCCTCGCGGAGTGTGATCAGGAAAGCTGGGCGGCTCTTGTCCTGACCAGCGCATTTTACTTGCAAGGATCTCCCAGCCGCCTAGTGTGAAAGATCCGGCAAATTTGTAACCATCTAACATCTGACCGTTCAAAAGTAATAGATAGAGTGTAGCAAGAAAGCTAGTTTTACCCGCGTCAGATACGCCGACCAACGCAATCGTTACGACTCGACTTCGAGGCGAAAATTTTGCGACATCATCCATTCCGAGGGTAAATCCCGTCCATGAAAGCAAGGACGACTGTTGCTGTGCAGATTCTATTTGGGTTTCTGGTGAATCACCTGCAACAAAAAAAGAACATTTTTGATAATCAGGATTACCTTCATGACATCTAAGATTGTCGGTTACGTGGCACTTGGGCTTTGTGCATTTACTCATGTGCATGTTCCTTCACCAACTTTTCAGCGAGCAAGTCGCGAAATAACCACATACCCAACTGTCTCGGTGTAACGGCAACATCAAATAAATCGCCAAGCATTTCTTGTGATACTGCTTGTCCCCCTAACGCTGCACGAACAGCAGCAATCAAGGGCTGAGTGCAGTTCTCCAGATTTGAGTGATGTATTTTGAATAGCTTGATCTCATTTAGTACTTCAGTTTGTTTGAAGTTGCTCAACCACTCATGTAGTTTGACAGCTTTGCGACTTTTTGCTGAACCATCGCTGGTGGCATTAAGGATTGCTTCACCCAGGATGAACACAACACTTTCTAAACAAGGAACATCAACGATATCAAATAAATCGAGAGCCATCGCAATCACTGTTGCAGGTAATGGTAAGTCTCGATAGCTTGACCGTAATGTAGGTGAATACAAGGACTGCATCCACCAAAGCACTTTAGTCTCTATTGCTGAAGCTAAATCGAATTTCTTGGACCTATTAACATAGGTTACGATTTCTTGTAGCTTCTCTGAAATTACGGATGAACTCTCAGTCGCAAACTCAGCCAAAGTCTCCTCAATTGATTGAGCAATACTTTCCGAAGCTATATTTGAAAACGGTTTATTCCAGTGAGGAGCATTAGTTGCTTGGTACTGATTCGTAGGCTTCCTCTTAGGAGCAGTCCCTTGTTCGTCATGAGGTCCAACCGCAGCAAATAATCCATCCTGGAGTGCTGCTCGATTAACTTCTATATTTTCTGGAGCAGCAATTTCAACATCAAAATCTAGCTTCTCCCCAATTCCGATTGAAGGAATATAGTAAGTACCAGCAAACTCTTCAGCTTTAATTGCTGCTGTTGTTAGCACCTTCTTAATTAAGCCGCTCTCTTTCCGATCGTATCTATAGTGTGGAACGGCACTGGCATTGGCATGGTAAACGATCGACGCCAGTCTTCCGTCACTATCACACAATCTATTAACTGTCTCTAGCATAATCGCTTTGAGCAATGCGAGTGGTCGGTCTTGCGGATACACGTTATCAATTAATCGCCAAGACTCTTTCAATGTGTCGTAGACTGATAGAATTCCAGCTTCATTAGCGGAGGGCTTGGGTTGAAACGCAACCAGAGAGAAATCGATCAGTGAGTGAGGATCTTCTTCGATCCTGGTAGATAGAGAGGTAACTGTCTCCCTCAGATGCTCATATCGCTGTTCATCTGCTCCAAGATCCCCAAGAAGCCCATCCTTAAGATATTGATCAATGATAGGTAATGCAGAAGGTTTCGAGGCTTGAGTCATACTAAGTTTTTGGTGAGCGTGATTCAATATTTTGACACAGGAATTATTTATGCAAGTACATTTGCTCTATTTTAGTCGGCATCGCTGGGCTACCTAAAGGGTAATTTGACACGTAAATAGCCGTTTTTGGGAAGGTCTATCAATTTATCAATTGCCATCCCTATCACGCTATTGCGATCTGTCAATTCAAACAAAACATGTTAGTCTCATAACTTTTCCACTTTTTTACTCTTTTCCAGGCAGTCCTCATATCACATTATGTGACAACTATTCGTGCATCAAGAAAAGTTGGGGTAACTTGGGGTAAGAGTTAAGGAGTATTGCTATGAAAGTTCACAATGTAATCTATGTTGATTTGAATCCAGAAAATATCGGATTTGAGCCTGAAAGAGGAGCACTAGAAAATGCTGGAATTATCTATCTAGTTGAAGTTAGCGAAGAAGACCTAAAGATGTTTTACGGCGAAAATGACTGGACGGAGGACTTTGAGATAAGCGAAGGAAGCGAATGGAAACGATTCTTTTCCTTGGATGAGGTAGAGAATTTGGTAAATGGGAATGAAAAACTAGAAATTGGTTTTTATACGCTCGTTGCTCTGAGTGACGAATTTCGTACTGAACCTGAAATGTTGGAGCGTCAGTACCACTCCATCCTTAAGGAGGCTAAAACTTCATTCACTCAGCTTCTGAAAGAGTGGAGATGGGATAAGAGGACAAATCTACCCCAGTCTGAGCCAGATAGTCAATTCAAATTAGTCAATACATCTAATGGATGGGAATCAGACGAGCGTTACGCGACTGAAGAAGATGCGGAAAAGGTGCTGAGATATAACAAGAGGCAATACTACAGCGTTCCTGGGCGACAAAATGATATTTTCCGCGAGATTGTAATTGATGCTAGTGCTGAGTGGGATTACGATTCTGAGCAAGGGCAATTTCGTTGGTTCCCAAAGTTTGCTTGTTTAGCGGGTGCAACAAGCGATTAAGCAAGGCTAACCGCTCTGGCTACTGTAAAACACACACTGAACACGCTCCACACCGAAAAACTCGTAAGCCTGCAAAATATCGAGAAAAGAAGATCGAATAAGCCTTTAGAGATTAAGTGGAGTATGACTTCTCTGATATCCAGTCGTCTTTATTTCAAAGAAATTTGAAAGGCTCATTGCTATCATGGTTTTTTCCTTTGGCTAGGACTAGACCTAATAGTTTGAGCATCAGCGCTGTCAGGAAAATGCCCTTCGATTTTGATGTTTTGAAAGTTTCCGAGTTACTCGCTATAACTTCCAGTCCAATTGGTCCTAATCCACTTGAGCCTAAAGGAGTTTGTTGTTTATTACGTCGGCACTGTGGGACAAGGTGCTAGCGATCAATACTCTCTTTGGTATTCAGGTGGTAGCCCTAGCAGAACTGTTGGTAGCGTTATTGAAGAATGGCTTCCTTCGGAAGCAACAGTGACTTGTTCAGCGAATTTACTTGTTCTGATTTCGCTAGTAAAGAGAGTAGCGAGTTTAATGGTATCTCAAAATCATGTACTGTTGTTCCCAATTGAATTAGCTATTGTCCAAGCGTCAAAATTGCTCCCCAATTAAGCTATATACGCAATTCATGTGAGAAGCCAACTCGTTCTGCGATCGAATAAAGATTAAACAAGTCGCAGACGTATGCCATCACACAAGTGAGTTCTTGTGCCAATCTTTGTTGTTTTGCAGTTGCAACGGGTAACTGTTTCACTGCCGTTCTTATACCGATGTCACATTCGTACCATATAGTAAATGCAGAGCAAGCATGATACATATCAGGATCATTGTTCTGAGCGGTTGCATTTGGGATGTCGAACGCCTGTCGCCATTCACCCAACTGAATCACCATATGAATGCAATACCTTGTTAAAGATTGTTTTCCAGCATCATAGGAATTTGTTCGCTCAAACACCTCAATCTGATTTAACTGCAATGGCTGCTCTAGTGTGTGTAATATCCACTTAGTTGTTTTTGGCGCAACTTCTAGAACAAAACAAGCCTGCTTCGGTTTTACTTTAACCTCTTTTAACAGATCGCGTACAAACTCCTGAAATTGTGACGTAGATACGAGCGATCGCGCATCTGTTTCTAACACCAAGCGAATTTGCTCTAGAACACTTTCTTGAGCAGACAAAAGCTGCTGCTCAAGCTCCTGCAAGCCCTGAAGCTCAGTAGCGAGTTGCAGTTGAATTTGTCCAATTCGGGCCGAAATTTCTGCTGTCTTCTGCTGCCGTAGTGCATAGTACATTGATAGGGAATCATCTAAGTTTTGCATCCGCTACTATCCCCACGGTAGAATTTACGCTAGCTCCAGACCCAATCGACTCACTCGGCAGTAAGCATCGTGTGACTCAACGATCGGTTCAAATTCTGGCAGGATTGATTGCTCACCCACAATTTCAATTAGGTGACAAACTGCATAAGGATTAGAGGATGGCAACACCATTCCCGTGATGCGATCATAAATTGACTGTTCTTCATATTTAGACTGCTCTATTCGCCAAGGTTTTGGAGTCAATCTTGCCCGAAAAGTTGCTTGAAATTTACAAAGCCGTGCATAAAGCGGATCTGCATATAGGCTTTTCATCAATCGCTGCGACTTGGGTTCCAGTGGGTGGAATTCGTGAGTTGTGCAAAAATACCGCAATCCATTGCGCGTTCGATAAACTCTGAAGCCGAGTTGGGGAAACTGTTCAACCAGTGCTTCCAAAGCTGCGATCGCCTGTTGCTGGCTGATCGCCATCTGACAACTACTAGGACAATCTCTCGTATCTCTCCCCCTCGGCACACCGATATCAACATCGACAATCAGTAGGCGATCGGTATTGAGAATTAAGCAGTCGTAGCGATTGCGAGTGAGGACTGCTATTTGCTTACCTGAATAACAAATCTCACCAAGCACAGGCTCATTCAGGACACTGTACTCACCCTGCTGTAGCTTGTACCACTGGGAGGCATTCGGGTAATCCTTGATCTTAATTGGGCTAAGCTGTGCCAGTCCATTCCGTTCTTGGAGAGACAGAACCTGTGCCCACTTCTTCACCAAAGCACTGTTGTCTCGGTCGGACTTTGCCTCCAATACCAGTTCAGTGAGGTATTTTTGTACTTGGGTTGCCGAGTCATTCAAATCTCGCCAACTCGCCCAGTAGCAGAGCTTACGATAAAGCTGAGGATGCTTGTGGACAAATTCCTCAAAAGAACAGGCAGTTTGGTTGAGCATCACCACCCCTACTGCGGACGAGGGTAACAAAAATGCTCAGTCTGGCGATCTCGGGCGAATAGACTCCCTACTGCTACAAGCAGGCAACTCAATTCCTGAGTTACACGCCCAACTTGGGATTCATCAATCTGCAACGCCTTTGCATCCAACTTGAGCTTGCGACAGCAATCATAATATTGAGCAATCAATGGTAGAGATCGATAAGACGCAGGAATATCTGGAATCTCATCGGCGGTAGGGATGTAAAACCTCTGCTGGTAGCAGCCGATTTTCACTGATAGCCAGTACAACCAGTAAGTTTTGGGAAACTCCTTGTTCTCATCGTCAACATCCTCCCAACCAAGGGTGTATTCCAAAATTTGGATAGGAGCGGGAAGACTTCGCAGCAGCCACCTACCAGGATCTAGATCAAAGTGAATTGAATAAGGGGAATTAGGCTGTTTGCAGAAGCTTTCGACCGAGATGCTTTTGGCATAAGCCGCCAATTCAGGCGCGGACAGTAAACATCGAGCATCTGCCCCAATAAGCGCGCGAAATTGTCTGAGGGCTTCCTCTTCGGCTTTTATTGCAAGTTCCTCCTGCTGTTGCAATACCTCAAGTTGATCCTGAATCTCCTGGTAAAGCTGAGAGAGGCGATCGCTCATCTGCGTGCGATGTTCTCGGCGCAGCCGTTGATAAGCGGTGAGTTGAGAGTAAAGAGAAAGCATAAAACTTCAAAGAGAACAAATAGGGCGCATTATTCTCTAGAGAATGAGTCACCTCAGAGATAGTACGTAGTCACTAACCTTCAAGCAGGATAAATGAATTAAACCAGCAAAACAACAGAATTTGGAGGATTCTGATCGTGGGTTACGATCACTTGCCCTTATCACCATTTTAGTCACGAATCATGACTATTGCTTCTCTAGGACCATTGGCAGGCGAATAGACAGCAGTTCCATCATGCTGAATATTGGATCAATGTACTGAGGAGTGATTGTTTGGAGCCGTTGGAGTACTGTAGACGATGGGTTCAAGTGTCCCCCGATGAGTGGGGATATAGGAAAGCTTGTATCGCTGCCCTAGCCCAAGCGACAGGATTGAGTGAGAGAACGATCAATAACTGGGGGGCTTCATTCGAGAAGCGTCCTAAGTACGTTTTGCACATGCTAAAGATGGCTAACAAGCTAAACCAGGTGAAACAGATTATTCTGGATGAGGATCTTTTTTCCGAATAATTTAGTCGTGATCTGTGACTAAAAGCTTGCGCTTGGTAATTTGGGTCGCCTAAGCTGAACCCTAAGTTTGCTGTCGAGGGATCAACAGCCCATTTTACCTTGCCTAAACCTAATGAAGTTACTAAAATTCGCTCTAAACCAAACGAGCATCCCATTGATGGTCTTCAAAGGATGCCCTTAGAGCCGATTGAGTACTGCCGACGATGGGTTCCCGCGATCGAGGGGAAAGGGTATCGGAAAACATGCATCAACGCTCTTGCAGAAGTAACAGGACTTAGCCCGTCCACGATTAAGGACTGGGGATCCGATTTCGAGCGACGCCCCAAATATGTCCCTCGTCTGTTGCGTCAGGCTGATCTCCTCAATCAGTTCAAGCAACTGGTGGCGGCAGGGTGCGTTACCGCGCCATCTAACTTCTTCCAAGATTAGGAAGCTAAACCGTTGAACTTTTACATAAGCACAGCAATCACTTTTGAACCAATCGGATCCCTCAGCAGCCGAACTGGCTTCTCACGGCGACAGACCACAAGGTAAGCAGAACAACTAAGAATGAAGCGGGCAGGGACGAATAGGGCAGTGCTGCATATCGCGATAGATAATCTCTGAGAAAA
This sequence comes from Oscillatoriophycideae cyanobacterium NC_groundwater_1537_Pr4_S-0.65um_50_18, assembly GCA_016208305.1. Taxonomy (GTDB): domain Bacteria; phylum Cyanobacteriota; class Cyanobacteriia; order Elainellales; family Elainellaceae; genus Drouetiella. The sequence goes on from JACQYI010000060.1 coordinate 137,849, forward strand.
CGGTAAATTTTTCGCCACTATTACAATATTCAGAAAACTTCTGTAGGATCTGCTGAGTCAATCTGCCAACTTGCTCCTGCGACAAGGCGAGGCAGTGAACAGGCTCGATTTTGGCTTGCTGCTCCGTACCCAGCCACAGTTCCGCACCCATTGCGTGAAGTAAAACTTTCTCTTTACAGCGAGGCGGATGATCAACGTAAAGAATCAGGAGCGGAAAATACTCCGATACCGATGAATCCGTCGTGAGTTTAAGAGTCCCTGCTATATCTACCTCCTGCTGAAGCTGGCGAGAAATAACCCGTTTGAAGTTTCGCTGACTCCGGTGGCGGTAATGCGATCTCCGCTTGTGGCATTTCAGGTCATCCCAGCAACCATCTCCTTCCACGCCGTGTAGCTGCCGCGCTTCCTCAACAGCTAAAACCGCGCATTTTAGGCATTTTTTATTCGCTCGGCGAGCCATAAAAGGTCAAGTTTGGGAGGCTTATAGTAGGTTAGTCAGACTTTAGTCAGACATAGATATTAGATAAATATCTTACTCTATAAATATGGTACTTTTGTATCTAAACTCTGAAATCATCCTTACATGACAGCAGATCAGCAGTCTTTACTCCCTATTCGTCTAATTTCAAGCCAACCGATCTCTGCCCAAGCTGTAAGTAGCTCGGAGAGGGCTGATTTGCGATTGGAGCGGGTTAAGGAGTTCCTAAACGCTAGTAATTTGGCTTCCAACACACAAAAATCCTACCGGCTTGAACTAGAACGCTTTATAGCCTGGAGCGATAAAGCTTGGATTGATGTCACACCCAGAGATATTGCTAATTTCAAGAAATACTTAAAGGATGAATGCCGAACTCGCCAGGGAAACCTGTTGTCTCCTGCTGCAATTAATCAGGCAATAACGGCTCTCAAAAGTTTTTTCAAGTGGTTTCAGCTCGCCGGTTACTTGGATCCTACTGCCGTTCTGCCAACGGCAGCGGTGAAGTTTGAGAAGTTGGGCGAACCTTTACCACGGCATCTAAGCTTGGAGCAGATGGAGATAATCTATCAAGCAGTGACTGGAGATGAGGACATTAATCTGCGCGATCGCGCTTTGCTGGCAGTTTTGACCCATGGCTTACGGGCAGAGGACGTTTCGACCTTAAACGTTGGTAATTATGATGGCATCCGCCTAAGATTTTCCAGGAAAAAAGATAAAAGTGATGCGATCGTTCCTTTACGGCAGGTAGCGAGGGAGCAGCTTGAAGCCTACCTGGAGCGACGGCGATCGCAGCAGGAAGTATTGTCGGATAGTAGCCCACTTTTTCTGTCTTACGACCTTCGCAACCCTGGACAAAGGCTTGGATATCAAGGAATTTATTACTTTACGAAAGTGCGTTTAGGAACAGCAACAGGGATTACAGATATAACCCCTCATCGCTTTCGTCACACCTACGCGACTGAATTAGTAGAATTGGGAATTGACAGCCTTCTAGCCCGCAGTTTAACAGGGCATAAATCGGAGAAGGTATTCGAGAGGTACATTAAAGGCAAGCGATTAAAAGTAGCTGAAGATGCTTTTTTAAGGGCGATCGGAGAGAAACCGTCTTTAGAAACTTAAGACATTAATCAAGGATGGCGAGCAGCATTGGTCACGCCTCTATCAGCTAAACTTCGGTCACATAGATGAACAGGAACATGTCTAACTCTGATCTGCAAAAGATTTTTATTAGGTACGTTAATAAATCAATTGGCTCGTCTACCTCAAGTATTCCTTCTGACCTCAAGCCAATGCCAATTTCGGCAGTGGCTGACTCTCGCTTAGAAATAATTGAAGCTTTCCTGAAAAACCAAAACTATATTCCTAAAACTGCTCAAAACTATCGACGCATTTTGCAAGATTTTGTATTGAGTATTACAGTTCCATTTAACGAGATTACAGCTGATACTATTGAGAAATATATTTCAAGTGCAGATAGCTTTAGTAAAGCTGTTCGAAAACAAAAAACATCGGCACTCAAATCATTCTTTGCTTGGCTTCAAGTTACTCATCCAGGAATAAAATCTGAAAAATATTCAACAGTTATTGGTCCTTGTTCAAAAACAATTGAAGATTTTTTTAATGCTTGTCGCAATGAACCTGGAATTGTTTACTGTACCAATATACTAAGAGATTTCGTGTTAGACATTTCTGTTCCTTACAGTAGAATTACAGCCGACGTTATCGAGTCGTACATTCTAGATAAAGGCGATGGTAGCAAGTTTCATCTAGATTTGATGATTTCAGCATTCAAACTATTTTTTGATTGGCTTGAATCTAATCATCCAGCAATGATTGACCAAAACCCGACTACCTTTATTGAGTTAAAAAAATTACTGATATCAAATTCTGCACTACAGACCAAGGAGATATCCCAGCTTTGGGATGCTATTTTGACTCAAGATGCTAACGAATTGGTCATTGCTAGAGATGTTGCACTCCTAACCTGTATAGGATGTGGCTTGACTGCTCAAGAAATTCAAAACGCCAACGTTCAAGGTTTGAATAATGAAGACAATAGGCGTGCCTTACTTTGCGTCAAAAATGTTAAGGACTGGCTTTCGAGAGAAGTCCTTCTAAGTAGAAGTAATCAAGAAGCACTTGAATCTTATATTCAATTGAGATCACAGAACAAGCAGCACTTAAACCTTACAAGTCAGTCTCCATTACTTATTTCCTATAATGAGCGAACTTACGGGCACCGATTGAATTACGTCGAAATTGTTGCCATTATCAAACACTGGGAAAACCTTTCGAATATCTCCAACCTAAGTTTGCAACGGCTCAAAACTACTTTCAGCGCTCAACCTGTGTTTAGTTTGTTAGGGCAGGAATGCCAGGGGCGAGATCTTTCTGTAATTCTGTCTCTAGCTCATGAGGCATATTTCAAAGCTATTGGTGAAGAGCCACCTGGTATAAGCATTGAAGAACTTCTCCAAAGTGTGTACAAATAGTCTCTTCAAGGATATTTCAAGAGATGTGGGTTGGTATCGTTCAGCCGATTCAACAACCTAGACTTGTGCTTGAGTCCTTTGCCATTGGTAGCAAACCAGTGTGACCCGTGCTATCGATGAAAGGTGCGTCCCACTCCATAAAGGCTTTCTGCCAATTGGTGAAATCTACGCCCATGAGAGCGTGTTGCTCGGTGCTATTTGAAGGTAAGCGTTTGAACGGTAGCTAGAACGGTTGACTAGGGGTTGATCATGCCGTAGAGCAACTTCTTCTATGGATCGATAGCTAAGCAACTATTGAGGGTGCCCAACACCACTAGCAACCGAATGCTCCAAAGTGGACACCGTTGCCCACGCTTGGTACGAAAGTCTTCAACTGGCTACTGAGCTTCAATTAATGTGACAGACACAACATAGACAAGACAGCCAAATTGATGCCCTCCCAAATTTTCTACTGCCATATTGAATTCATCCTATCCAATAAGGCTCCAACTTCTTTAGTTGCCAAATTAGTACACTTGGACATGAAACAGATTTTTGAACCACTTTAGGATCGAAATGGTTTGACATGCCAAACCATTTCGATCTATTTCTCTCAATCCCCCATCGTGCTTATATTTCACGGATTTTTGAGAAAAAGTTTACTAAAGGAGCGTTTCTAGAAGCCAGTAATAACAAGCGTTTCAGAACTTCAGGATCGAAATGGTCTGAGAGGTCAATCCATTTCGATCTCTACATGCCTAAAACTGAGCCTAAAAAACAAGGGGGGATTAGGGATGTTTGGGGATGGTTAGGGATGATTGGCAAAAACCGAAATTCCCCGCAATCCCTATCAGTTCTGGATTGCGGGGTTATTCAATTCATTCAAAAGATGGCTCAGGCGGGATTTGAACCTGCGACCTTGGGCTTATGAGTCCCCTGCTCTAACCACTGAGCTACTGAGCCTTGACCTTGTTACTTACTAAATAACCTTTCCTCAGCTCACTCTTTGAATTGAGCGACTCAGAGGTATTTGCAAGCAGCTTCACAATTTTAACAATGGCGTGTTTAATATGACAAGCTTTAACTCAATGCGAAGTGGAAAAATTGCTAAAAATTTCGGGTCGCGAATGGTAGCTGTTGCCATCCTGCCCAGGATGCGTTGGGCGCGCAAAGTGCCCAACGCAATAACTCTAGCCACCAACTGCCAGAGCTGACTCAATTGGCGGCTAGAGCGCTTCGTTCACGATCTGACTGGCTTCTGTTAAGATTTGGTCGAGATGGGTTTCGCTCTTAAAGCTTTCCGCATAGATCTTGTAGACATTTTCCGTGCCAGAAGGGCGGGCAGCAAACCAACCATTATCCGTTGTCACTTTGAGGCCGCCGATCGCCGCATCATTTCCTGGAGCTTTGGTTAATTTGGCAGTAATGGCATCTCCAGCCAAGCTTGCTGCCTTTACATCTTCAGGGGCTAGCTTGCTGAGGCGTGCTTTTTGCTCAGGGGAGGCAGGCGCATCTACTCGAGTGTAGTAGGGCTTGCCTAAGCGATCGGTCATGTCTTGGTAATGCAGTCCTGGATCTTTTCCGGTACGGGCAGTGATTTCAGCTGCTAGCAGATCCATAATGATGCCGTCTTTATCCGTTGTCCAAACGGTGCCGTCTTTCCGCAAAAAAGAAGCTCCGGCACTTTCTTCGCCGCCAAAGCCAAAAGAGCCATCTAGCAGACCATCCACAAACCACTTAAAGCCCACAGGCACTTCCGACACCGGACGACCTATTTCTTTGCCAACGCGATCGATCATGTTGCTGCTCACCAGGGTTTTGCCAATGGCGCTCTTGCTTGACCACCCAGTGCGGTTGGTAAACAAATACCAGATGGCAACCGATAGGAAGTGGTTGGGGTTCATCAAGCCAACGCTGCGGGTCACAATGCCGTGGCGATCGGAGTCAGTATCGTTGCCAAAGGCGATGTCGTAGTCGTCTTTGATCTTAACCAGACTCGCCATTGCGTAGGGTGACGAGCAATCCATCCGGATTTTGCCATCCCAGTCTACCGACATGAAACGGAAGGTAGGGTCAATGGTGCGGTTGACGAGAGAAATATTTAAGCCGTAATGATTGGCGATCGGTTCCCAGTAGGCGATATTGGAGCCGCCTAACGGATCAGCCCCGATGCGCAGACCTGCTGAGCGAATCACATCAATGTCAATAATGTTTGTCAGATCGCTGACATAGGGCATGATGTAGTCGTGAACATGGGTGGTGGTTGCCTTGAGCGCTGCGTCGTAGGACATGCGCTGCACCCCCTGATTTTTGTTTGCCAAGAGCTGATTGGCACGCTCTTGCACCCACTTGGTAATCTCTGGCTCTGCGGGGCCGCCGGAAGGAGGATTGTACTTAAAGCCGCCATCACTGGGAGGGTTGTGAGAGGGCGTGATGATAATGCCGTCAGCTAAGCCCGTGGTTCTGCCCCGGTTGTACGCCAAGATGGCGTGAGAGATGACGGGGGTAGGCGTGAACTGTGCGTAGCCTTCGGTAGGGGCGATGAAAACCTCGATGCCGTGAGCGGCCAGCACTTCTAATGCCGATCGCTGAGCTGGTGCCGATAGCGCGTGGGAGTCCATGCCCATATAAAGTGGGCCATCAATGCCTTTGCTCTTGCGGTATTCTGCCACAGCCTGGGTGACAGCCCAAATATGATCTTCGTTGAAGGTGGCGTTGGCTGAAGATCCGCGATGTCCCGATGTGCCAAAGCTCACTTTTTGTAGAGGGTTTGCTGGATCGGGATGCAGGGTGTAGTAAGCATCTAGCAGTTTGACAACATCAATTAGGATGTCCGCAGGTGCGGGCTTTCCGGCAAGGGGGCTGATTTTCTCATCCACGGTTTGCATCTGCTTTCTCTTTATCCCGTCACGGAGGGTCATGTCCAGAATAACCTGAAATCGTGCCTAGGACAGGTGATTAAAGCAACGCTAGATTATGTTTCAATCAAGATTTCTTTGCAAAATTTGGCATTGCTTAATCCGACTATGAAATTTGTTTTGGCAGGTACACTTCGTCCGCCTACCAAAATAAATTTCAAACCTAAAATCAGCATAGTGAAAATCCCCACCGAAGACTGATGGCTTCAGTGGGGGCAACCTGTTGTGTGATGTAGCGTTGCATTGAGCGAAGTAAGGCTTCTTACAAAATTAAAACTAAAGACTTTTTTGAGAGAGGGCGATCCCGCCGCTCCCAAAAAAGTTCTTCAAGTTATTTCTGTGCAGATTCTTTTCTGTGCAGATCCTAAAGTTTACTTGCTGGGGCAAACCGCAGCGGAGGTTTGATTACAGAAACCGCCATCTCCAGAAGTTGCGAGAGCTTGGCCACCAAAACCTGCGAGAGTCAAAGTTGCGATCGACAAAATGATAAAGCGCTTCATGGTTCACCTGTGAATGAGGAGTGTTTTCTCTGACTTCTCTAGAATCGAACGGATCGCTGAATCTCCTGTGAGAGCTATCTGAGAAGCCCCTAACAGATGACTGAGAAAACGCTGAGAATTTCTCTCTTGAGGGGCATTAGGTCTGGGATAGGGCTGTGGTAACTTATAGGCTGTGGAATCCTGATAGCAGACTGGGATACTTGAACAAAGCTTTACCCATCCAAACTTTTTGAACCTAAATACAAGGACGTAAAAATATGAATCTTACTCGGTCAATCTTGCGACTGATTCCAGCTACCCTGCTGCCAATGGCGATCGCTTCTTTCCCCGCCCAAGCTCAGGAAGGTACTGTTACTTATCTGTGCGATGAAGATAAAACCTTTCAGGCTGAGTATATGCCTGAGGGCGCTCGTGTCGTTTTGGCTGACGAAACGCTGATGCTTACCCCAGTGGCTACTGGCTCTGGTGCCCGCTATTCTGATGGTGAAACAACCCTTTACACTAGGGGTGAAGAGGCATTCGTAGAGGTGGGCACCGAGCGCCTTTATGATTCTTGTGTGGCGCAAGAAATGGTTGACGACACCCAAGCTTCAGAAGAGACTGAGATTGAAACTGACTCTGACTCTGCCCAATCTACAGGAATCCAACAATCTACAGGAACTCAATCTACAGAAGCTCAAACTTCTGGCACAACGAGCCGTAGCACCACTTCGTCTCAAACTACTGTAATTCAACAGCGCAGCACCACGCCGAACGAGACAAATCCTGTCACAACAACCACCACACCTAGCCGCTCAGCGCAAACCACAACCACAACCACCCAGCAGACGGCTCCTGCTCAGCAGCAGGCTCCCGTTCGGGCGCTTTGGTAACGATCGCCAGCAGTATTGCTTAATCGGCTATGAAGTTTATTTTGGGAGGCGCGCGTTTCTCAAAATAAATTTCATAGATAAAATCTCAGTCGAAGGATTCTGATCGAACAGGGAGTGTGAAAACGCTCCCTGTTTCGTTTTGACAAGAAGTTTAGTTTTCATGCGAAATTTATAGGTGTGCAAAATTTATAGCGTTGTGGGTTTATGGCAGAAACTGCGATCGCCCATTTGGTATCGCTGATATGGGGCGCTTTGTCGCTCAAAGCTGAGGCTTTTCAGCAGATTCAGGTTTTGCCTCAGAGCAGTCAGGCGGCGCTGCTGGTGGCCTTCATGGCTGGATTCTCTCAGGCGATCGGGCAGGGTATTGTGCTGTTTATCAACCGGGTGAGGCCGCTACGCTTCATTTTGAGTTTGCTGATGTCAGCCCTTTTGTTTGCCTTCGGCTATGTCTTTTGGGCGCTCAGCACTTGGCTGGCCAGCATTTTGCTGTTTCGGGGCGGCTGGCAGACTTTACCCGCAGTCATCCGCACGCTTGGGCTGTCCTATGCGCCTCTGATCTTCAGTTTTTCGATCGCCTTACCCTATTTGGGGCTACCGATTTCGACACTGCTCTCCATCTGGAGCTTTTTGGCTTTTTTGACGGGCTTAAAGGCGGCACTGGGATTGGATCTGTGGCAAGCATTTGGCTGTGGCGTTCTGGGGTGGGCTGTGTTTGAAGGGCTGCAGCGGACTATCGGGCGACCGCTAGCAGGCTTGGGGCGCTGGCTCACCAATACGGCCGCAGGTGTAAACTTAGTGACTAACCTGAAGGATTTAGAGCAGATTGTTGCCCGCAGAGCTGCACAGGTGGTTAACTCCAGCAAGGATCGCCCCTAGTATTTTGGTAAGGTCTAGTGTTTTGGTAAGGTCTAGTGTTTTAGCAAGATTGCAGACCTGCGATTCTGAAAAACTTGCTTAAATTAAAAGTTTTATTCGGGGGCTACCCCACCGATAAAAACTTGTGAGTCCCCCACGTCCCGGAGAAATGCCTGTGAGCCAACGATCGCCCCAAAAAATCATCTGGGCTGGCGCTGGATTTGTGGCGCTTGTGAGTGTCCTGACCTTTCCAGTGCTGCCTGTCATTTTGCACAGCCTAGCGATCGCCTTGGGGGCGACCTGGCATGTTTTTGCCAATCTGATTGTCATTACGCTGATTTCTATTCTGGTGGCTGGCTTTTTTGCGCCGCTAGAGGCACTGGGCTGGTGGGCGGGCTGGTATGGCGATGAAATTGAGACGACACAGAATCCGGGTAGCCTGGTCGAGCCGTTCCCGACTGAGCTAGATGTGACGCGGTATGTCGTTTATCTAGATGGTATTTCGCAAGCCCGATTTGCCTATTTGCCAGAGGTCGAGAAATTTTTGGATGCGTTGGCGCTCGATATGCCCGACAACATCGTGCTGATTAAGGGCATCATGTCTTACTCGGTGCTGAACAGACCGCTGACCGAAGATCGACTGATGGCATTCTTTTGGAGAATGGCCGATCGCCTGCAAATGAATCCTAGAGGCGGCCTGATGGGGGCACTCGTAGCGGCCACGATTAACATTCGCAATATTCTGATTGTTAGCGTTGCGGCTGATCAGCGCTATGGCCCGATCTATAACCAGGGTACGGCGCAGATCATTCACAATAGCCTGATGAACCACGGCTACCAGCCTGGTATCCCGATTACGCTGATTGGCTACAGCGGCGGCGGACAGATGGCGATGGGGGCAGCGCCTTATCTAAGGCGATCGCTCAAAGCGCCCATTGAGCTAATCTCGCTGTCTGGGGTGATTAGCGGCAATCACAATGTTTTGCAGCTAGAGCATCTCTATCACCTAGTGGGTGGCCAAGATTTGATCGAGAAGGTCGGCGCGGTGATGTTTCCCAGACGCTGGAAACTGTTTGCCCTGTCTTACTGGAATCGTGCCAAGCGGCGGGGCAAAATTAGTCTGATCTCTTTGGGCAAGCAGGTCGGGCATAACGGCGCAGATGGGCCGTATGGCGATCGGGCGCTGTTGCCGGATGGTCGCACCTACCTTCAGCAGACTGTTCAGATCATTTCTGACATCATTCAAGACAAGTCGCCGCTGGCGCAAGCGACGCAGCAGATGCGCCTAAGCAACTACGATCGCTATCAGCAGTCTCCGTTTAATCGCCCTGGCACCTATCCCCTTCAGCAATCGGTTGATCCAGAATATTACCGACCGATCGCCCCCTGGATGGGTCGGCTAATTTTGCCTACCAGAGAGCAGCGATTGCAGGTGCGGGGCGTTTTTCTAGAGATTCATCATGCGCCGCCAGAATACCAGCATTGGGTCGGGCAGCGGGTGATTTTGCGCTGGAGCCGTGAACCTCAAGTGCGAGCGTATCTGCGGGCAGTGACAAAGGATGTGCATTTTAGCGAAGATGCCAGCTATAGCCAAATGCAGGGCAATGTCCATCCTTACCGGATTGACCATTGGCATCAGGTTGGGCCACTAGAATCTCTGGCGGGTTCACGCCCTGAAGATGATGTGATTGTGCGGCTCCAAGATCCGGTTGTGGTATCCGATCGAGAAAAGATGGGTTCTGACGCGATGATTCTTTCGATCGCCCATGATCCCGTTCAGATTACCGGAAGATTTTATGGCTTGGTTAAGATCTTAGAGCCGCTAGAAGATAGCCAGATAACCGATGTGAGGAATCGACCGGAACTGTTTCGAGTGGTGCATTTCGATCGCATTTCTCGCCAATTTGAAGGATTAAGAGAAACAATTTATATTCCGCAGCCTGTCTTTGATCAACACCACGGCAGTTCTCCTTCGACCACCCAAAACATTACCCGATCGCCTGCTAATGTCATGGGCTGGTATATCTATGGCGCTAAGGATGATGCAGGGCGGTTTGTGGTGCAGGCGATCGCGCCGCGTCAGCTCTTGCGACTCCAGCCCGATCAGATCATTATGGGCAAAAACGCCGCCTGGCACTATCTAAGGCAGCAAACCTGGAAAGACAGCACGAAGGGCACCCTGCGATCGGTGCTGCTGTGCCCTTCTAGCCCTGCCGACGATTCTTCGCCGCTCACTCTCTGGGAAGCAGGCGATCGCGCCCTCCTGATCCATGTCTATGGCGGTATTGGGGGTCACAAGAAAGAACCTGCGGCCAGTTCGCCTATTTTCTTTGGGCATTTTGCCTATGGGGTGGCGACGGTGGTGCAAGAGCCACTGGCGGATGAACTGATGTTTGACATTGAGTATCACCAGGTTTATACCCACAATATTGATGGCATTACGGCAGGCACGATCGCCTGGAATCGGTTCTTGGGCGATCGACAGTTTGGTTGGCTGGGCAGACGGCCTGTTTGTGATCTGCTGATTCGGATGGATGCGCTGACTGAAGACTATCGGATTCAGGATGCTCATCAGGGCAGGATGCAGGGCTGCAAGCGATCGGTACTCGATATTCTAATTGCCCAGTTGGAAGTGATGACTGCCCGCTACCGCATTGGCGACGGCACAGGCGGCACTTACGTGGGGGCGGCCCACAACTGCTCTCAAGATTCTAATCAGGCGCTTTATGCCGCCCTCAAGCAGGTGCAGAAAATGGTGAAATCTAGCCCTGATCTTCAGGAACGGCTGCGCCAAAATCCAGTGCAGGAGCAGCAATTTCAGCAGCTTGCCAAGCTGAGTAAAACCCTGCGGCGCGAGCTAATGCCCTTTGGTACGGCTCGTGCCGATTGGCAAAATTCTAATGTCCAAAATCCGGATGAGCAAAGCGCCACCTTGGGAATTAGCCCGGAAGAAGATGCGCTCCAAAATATCCGCATGGGGCTGATTAGCTGGCGAACGCTGCTGCCGCGTCTGGCAAGTGAAACGATCGCCAAACTGTTTTTGGAGCAGGGCGCATCGATTTGGGTGCTGCGTACCAATCAAGTTGGCGGTTATGACCCCGATATTGAGCCGATCGCTCCTACACAAATTGGCTGGTGAGGGTGCTGCTTCAATCCAATCGATTATCTCTCAAAACTTGGGTAACATAGGCGATCGCACTTTACGCTTTCTTTTACAGATTTCGAGGGGCGATCGGATTGGGCTGAAAATGGTGCTGGGTTTTGTATTAATCTAATTTATGGGATGAGCGATCGCACAACTACTTGTAATGCGTCCACATCCGTAAAATCTTCACCGTATGCTCAGACTCGATCACTCCGTATACAAGACGATGCTGAATGTTAATTCGCCGAGAATGTGCCCCTTCTAAATCTCCTACTAACTTTTCATAGGGAGGTGGAGTTTGAAACGGATTGATTTGAATAATGTTGAGTAAAGCTTGTGCCTTATCTCGCAGGTTGCTAGCGGTCAGCTTTTTGGCATCTTTCTGAGCCTGTTTGGTATAGACCAAATCCTAAATCACCATTCCAACTCCCGATCGCACTCCTCAATCGGGGTTGCCAATCCTTGCCGAATGGATTCTCGCATCCCTGGAACTGAGAGTAGATAAAGTGTTTCTTGCACGGATGCCCAATCCGCTTCAGACAGCAATACGGCATTACTACTGTGTCCTGCAATCACGATCGGCTGATGTGACTGACTCACCGAATCAATCAATTTTTGTAGTTGCTGTTGAGCTTCATTGACTGGGATCATCGGGTTTACCTGCTGAAGTATACTTCTCTACAAGTATGCCTCGCCTTCCTAGATCTTTGGACGACAAGCGATCGCCCCTCTACCGATCGTCTCTCAAAACTTGGGTAACATAGGCGATCGCACTGCGTCTACCTCGGAGGCTATGTTAGGTTGCGTCAGGTTTTTCTAGGTCTTCGCCAATTGTTTGCTGTGATGCGTTGCGGATATGGAGAATACGAACTATGGATAAATCTTCTCTTTCCAAAATAGTGAAAAGGATTCGGTACGAATTACGTCCTCGACCGTAGAGTAATTGGCGAATCTCTTGGCTAAAGTACTTATTTTCTCGTGCTACCGGACAACGTTTAGGCATTTGAGGTAAGGACTCTATTGCTTGCAGTAATCCTGAGTACCATTGGCTTGCCCTTACAGAAGAAGTAGCTTGGGACAACCGTAGAAAGGCTCCATCTGCTTCTGCCTCAGCTACGCTGGAAATTTCGATCCGATACTTTATGAATTGGCTGGTAGATCGTACTTGTGGCGTTGTTCTTCAGCAAAGTCTTGAAAAGACCGGAATTGCCCAGACTCAAAATTATCTAGCCCTTGCTGAATGCCCTGAATCGCCTCTTCGGAATCTTGCACCTCCCACTCTAAGGCACTGGCTAGCAATTCAGACGCAATAAAGCTAACATCTTTACCTCTCTGAACCGCCCTGTCACGCAGCAATGCCTCTAATTCGGGACTCAGGGTAACAACAATTGTCATCGAACAACCTCATTGCAAGACAAAGCCTCCATGCTGCATTTTAGCAAAAGAGAGTCGCCGCTATGCTTCCTTCGGAGATCGCATCTTGTGTATCTATTTTGCCATCGTAGTTTTTGAAAGATGTTGCATCAGTAGCAGCTTAAGATTCAAACCGACGGCGATTGTCCCATTATCATCTCAAGCGATCGCACCATCATTCCCACCGATCGCTTCCCGAAGGGCAACACGGGCGATCGCACTTTACGCTTTCCTGTGGGCTAATAAACTTCATCATGGGTTCCAATGTCGAGCAAAACAATGACTTCGCTATTTATCTCCGTATCCTGTTCAATAGAGAAAATAACGCGACAGTCATAGCCACAATAGCAGGATTGAAGACCGTTAAACCTACCGCTCAGTTTGTGGATGCCTAAGCTTGGGGTAAATACGTCTGCTTCCATTTGTTGTAAGGTTTCTTCAATGCGTTGCTGGAGGTCGGCGTTCCGTTTGACAAACTTGCGGAATGCTCGTTTGAACTTTGGAGTCAAAACCAACGGTCTCATTCTTCTGACTCTTCTAAAGACTGGCGCAGCGCTACAATGACATTCTCGGCTGACTGGTGTTGAAATTTACCTGCACGAAAATCAGCTAAGGTTTGTTGAGCATCCGCAGCCATGTCTGCACGACGACTCTCGTAGTGTCGGTTTTGCAGAAGTTTTATCAGCATTTCTTGCTGCTCGTAGGGCAATTTCAGAGCGCTTTCTAGAATCTGATTAAGGGTGCTCATAGCGTTGGGCTACTGCCTCTCAGGTCGAATGGTTTGCGAAGCTAAGTAAATTGTATCGCCCATCTCCTCAGCTTGTAAGCCGCTTCTTCCTCACAGATTGATTCACCCTAGCAACTTATGTTCATAACTCACTAGCAACTTTGCGATCGCCTCCTGAATTCTGAGCAACATGAGCGATCGCCCCCTCATCACCTCCACCGATCGCTTCCCGACACCTTTCAGAAAACCGATCGCCCCTTCACGAATCGCCTCCTGAATCTGGTCAGCATGCAGAGTGCGTTGCGATCGAGCAAACAGCACCGTCAATGTTCGTATCGTTTCTATGCACGAGAAATGACGTTAGAATTCCTATAAAAATAGTGTGACAAGCCTAAAATTGTGCAAACTTTCTAGAAGCTTCATGCACTAAGTTAGCCTTGTCAGTCCACTACGCGATCTGTGAGATGGTTGATTGAACGGTAACTTGAGCAGCCTAACGGCTCGGATTATCAGTACCAGAGAACTTAAAACGAAGCAGGAAATATCTCGATACGTCTGCTGTGTTTAATTACAGTCTCTTGCCAAATGCATTGGGAATCAAGACTCATCTAGGTTTATGAAGCCACGAATTTGATTATCCGTGTCACTAATATAATCAGCCATCTCTGGAAAAAGAATAGTAGTTTGTGAAACTCCCATGAAAACGTAAGTTGCAAATAATTTATAATGCATAACTTGATCGTTAGTCGGTTGCATGAATCTGTTTTTCAGGTGTATGTATCCAAGGGCTGGATACATCATAGGTCTGCGTTCGTCTGGATCATAATATAGCAATAACCCATCTTCTAGACTTAAAATTAAATTGTGCCTGTATCTATAGGGTAGATTAGTGTGATATAGTTGATTGATTTCGCTAGCTATATCTTGAATATTAAAGTCAAGCTTTTGGCATATAATAAATGTGAATAATTGATCATATGGACAAGTCTCTGGATCGTAATCACCTGTAATTACTTTCCTTATAATTGTCTTGGTTTTGAGGTTTTCCCTTTGCTTTTTAACATTAGTAAGCTTATTGATTGCATTCTTAAAATCTTGCTTAGATAAGACTGACTTTATTTCTCCGATAGCACAGACTGTTTCAACAGGAAAGAATCTTTGCCTACTCTCAGACTGGATTAAGGGAGTAACTTGTGCATCATAAACAACTATGTCGCATTGTGTACTAATTTCGTCATTAGGACTGATGATAAAACCTTGAGAGATGTCTAAGTTCATCGGGACTACAAATTTTAAAAAATCTTTTACTATTGCTTCCCTGTACGAGCCATATTCGCCAGGATGAATCAGCTTACGCTGATTTTCATCATAGAAGAGCAGTTTAGAAACATTGGAAAATGAGTTTTTGAAAATCTCTATTTGTTCCAATAACAGTTGCTCAAATATTTTGCTTGCCACAATTGATACTTTATTCTCCACGCTTACACTGCCTCTCCCACAGCCGCCCGATCGCCCCTTCAAAAATCAAAGAATCCTGACAAAAGCTGTAACAAATTTCTCAGTACGCTTGCATTCATGCCCGGTTTTATTTTATGCTTTCCCGAACTGGTGAGACGCCAGTGAAACGAGCTTAAGGTATGGACGCGGCTGCGGGGGGCTTGGAACACCCCCACAACCGCTAACCTGCCGTCTGGGTTGGCAGAAGGCTGGCTGAGTTGATTTTAAGTCATCGAATGCCTTGCTAATGCAAAAACAAAGTGGTTGGCTAACCACGCCTTAAGCTTTTCTTCTCTACAAACACCCATTAGCAAGGTAATACCATCATGACGACAGAGTTCAACGAACTGCTGACAGACCATCCTGCCGATCGATCGCAGATCTGGCTCATTGGCACACGCGAGCAGGTGATGCATTTGATCAACGAATGCTACGTGAAGGGATTAACGGATGACCGCGCCAAGTTCACGCCCATCATTCCCTTACCCTTTGGCAACGGTAAATACATGACGATACTGGTGCGCTAGAAACAAGAGACACGACAAAGCCATTGCGATCGATCACAATGGCTTTGTCATCAACCACAATGGCATTGCAGGCGATCGCAATCTTAATTGCAGACCTGACAATCTGACTGCATCAAGTCACAATCCTATTGCAGCTAACTGCAATGCCATTGTAGCTACACAGCATGTAGGGTATATTGCGATCGAGTAAACGCACTGTCAATGTTCGTATCGCTTCTACGCACGAGAAATGACGTTAGAATTCTCATGAAAATGGTGCGTTCGCTATGTCGCAGCATACCTTACGCAATTCAATTATTTAAAGGTCGTTTTTTCTGGAAAAGGGTATTATGCTCCCAAAATCAACTCTCTTTGTATCTTGTGATTCTAGATGCCATAGCTATCTCGAAATGTATTATGTTGTCCAATTTCTTCTTCTCAGGGTTCCAATATACTCATCGTAAATATCGCGATATTCCAACTCAAAAATGATCTTTTTCAATGAGATAAGTACTTGGTCGTAGTAATCCTGAAATTCAGAGCTTACATAGTCGGCAGAAATTTCTAGTAAAGCCTTCTGATCACCAGCACTTATAGAAAATTGTGAGCTTGTACTTACTTTTGTCCAACCATTCTTTTGTTGAAGGATTGGCATCGCATCTCTAAGGTTATTCTTAATCTTCAATTCGTTTTCATAAACTTTTACATTTGAGCACAACATAGGGCCAGTCCCATCATTGCGGATTTCAATCCTAATAGAATTTTCAGAAGTGGTAAAGTGTATTTTCCCAATCGGTCTAACTGACAAGCGATTGTGCTTGTGCTGTAACTCAAGAGAAAAATATCCAATAAGGATAGAAGCTACTGATACAAGTAGAGCACACAACGCAATTATCGTGTCAGCATTATTCTGAATATGTTTCAAAATCTCTTGCAATTAATGTCTGGCTCCTTTTGCATACCCCTAGGTGATGCCTAACGCTCGCGCTCACCGGACGCAGATAACCTTCGCAACAATAAGCTATATCTTCTAATTGCAGCGCTGACAATGGCATTGTAGCCAACTACAATGCCATTGTGGTTACTTAACCATCTGCTTCATCCGTTCCCTATCCGCTGTCTAAAGACCCAGATGTTCCTGCAACGACTTCACCTCTAACGGCTGCGATTGCAGCGATCGAATGGCGGCAGCAGTCGCATTGGCTCCGGCGATCGTCGTCACAATGGGGATCTTTTGTAAGAGCGCAGTTTGGCGGATGGAGCGATCGTCAATTTGGGCGGTGGCTCCAATCGGCGTGTTGATGATCAGCTGAATCCGATGATTCTTAATCGAGTCGAGGATGTTGGGTCTGCCTTCATGCAGCTTCAGGATCAGCTCGACCTCAATGCCCTGCTCTTGCAACGCCTTGCGAGTTCCAGACGTGGCCACGACCTGAAAGCCCAGGCTGATCAGATCTTTGACCACCGGAATCGCTGATGCCTTATCGCGATCGTTCATCGAGACAAACACTGTGCCCGACTGCGGCAGCACCTGAGACGCGCCCAGTTCTGCCTTGGCAAACGCCTTACCAAAGTCGGCATCAATGCCCATGACTTCGCCAGTCGATCGCATTTCAGGGCCAAGAATAATATCGGTGCCGGGGAATTTGGCGAAGGGCAAGACCGCCTCTTTCACCGAGATGTGAGTGGGAATCACTTCAGTGGTGTAGTCCAAAGCCTCTAGCGACTTGCCCGACATCACCCGCACCGCCATTTTTGCCAGCGGCACGCCGATCGCCTTCGAGACAAAGGGTACCGTGCGCGAGGCGCGGGGGTTGGCTTCCAGAATGTAGACCTGTTCGCCCTGCACAGCAAACTGGATGTTCATTAGCCCAACTACGTTGAGGGCTTTTGCCAGGGCGATCGTCCAGGTGCGAATCACGCCCATAACGTCATCCGATAGGGTGACGGTCGGAATTGAGCAAGCCGAATCGCCAGAGTGAATCCCCGCCTGTTCGATATGCTCCATGATGCCGCCGATAACGACGTTGCCTTGCTGATCGGCGATCGCGTCTACATCTACCTCAATGGCGTTTTCTAGAAACTGGTCGATCAAAATCGGGTGATCGGGTTCTACCAACACGGCGTAGGTCATGTAGCGCTCTAGGTCGGTGTCAGAGTAGACAATTTCCATCGCGCGACCGCCCAAGACGTAGCTGGGGCGCACCACCACCGGATAGCCGATCCGCTGTGCTACATCGCGGGATTCCTCGAAGCTGCGGGCGAGTCCGTTGGCGGGTTGGCGGATGTCGAGCTGCCGCAGAATTTTTTCAAACCGCTCCCGGTCTTCGGCCACATCGATCGAGTCGGGCGAGGTGCCCCAGATTTTGGTGACAATTTCGGGGTGAGTATTCAGATATTTTTGGAGCGGAATCGCCAACTTCAGCGGCGTTTGGCCGCCAAATTGAATGATCACGCCCTCTGGCTGTTCCGCTTCTAGGATGTTGAGGACATCCTCTTTGGTCAGCGGTTCAAAGTAGAGGCGATCGCTCGTGTCGTAATCTGTCGAAACCGTTTCAGGGTTGGAGTTAACCATGATGGTTTCAAAGCCGTCATCCCGCAGGGCAAATGAGGCATGACAGCAGCAGTAGTCAAACTCGATTCCCTGCCCAATCCGGTTGGGGCCTCCGCCCAAAATCATCACCTTGCGGCGATCGGAAGGCAGCACTTCCGATTCCACCACGCTCTCTTCGCCCTCTTCGCCCAGCGACGCACCCGACTCATAGGTGGAATAGTAGTAGGGGGTGAGGGCTTCAAATTCTGCCGCGCAGGTATCTACCGTTTTGTACACCGGAGTGATGCCTAGGCTCTTGCGGTAGGCGCGCACTTCGTCTTCGTGGGTTTTGGTGGCGTAGGCAATTTGGCGATCGCTAAATCCTTGCTGCTTCACGCCATACATGACCTCGCGGGTTAGCTTGGTCAGCGGCGTTTTCTTCAGGTACTTTTCGGTTTCCAACAGATCTCGCAGCTTATCGAGGAACCACAGATCGATCGCCGTCAGCTCATAAATTTCTTCCACGGTCATGCCCAGCAGCATGGCTTGCCGCACGGTAAAGATCCGCTCAGGGTTGGGGATGCGCAGTCCAGAGCGAATTTGCTCCAGGCTGGGCAGCTTCTCGACGCGATCGCAGCCCCAGCCTGCCCGACCTGTTTCTAGAGAGCGCAGCGCCTTTTGAAACGACTCTTGAAACGTGCGTCCGATCGCCATTGCCTCGCCCACCGACTTCATTTGGGTGGTCAGGGTTGGCGTGGAGCCAGGGAATTTCTCGAAGGCAAAGCGGGGAATCTTGGTGACGACATAATCGATCGTCGGCTCAAAGCTGGCCGGAGTCTTTTTGGTAATGTCGTTGGGAATCTCATCCAAGGTATAGCCAACCGCCAGCTTTGCCGCCATTTTGGCGATCGGGAAGCCTGTTGCCTTCGAGGCCAGTGCCGAACTGCGGGACACACGCGGATTCATCTCAATCACCACCACTTCACCCGTTTCGGGATTGACGGCAAACTGAATGTTGGAACCGCCCGTTTCCACGCCAATCTCGCGGATGATTTTGATCGAGGCATCCCGCAACCGCTGATATTCTTTATCCGTCAGGGTTTGCGCCGGGGCAACCGTGATCGAATCACCTGTGTGAATCCCCATCGGGTCAAGGTTTTCGATCGAGCAGATAATCACAACGTTATCGGCTAGGTCGCGCATCACCTCTAGCTCATATTCCTTCCAGCCCAGCAGCGACTTCTCGATCAGAATCTGCGACACTGGACTGGCATCCAGACCCGACTGGGAAATTTGCTCAAATTCTTCCTGGTTATAGGCAATGCCGCCGCCTGTGCCGCCCATCGTAAAGGCAGGACGAATAATCAAGGGGTAAGAGCCAATCTCGATGCCTACGGCCTTGGCTTCCTTCATGGTTTCGGCCAGCCCTGAAGGGCAAACCCCGACGCCGATGCGCGCCATCGCTTCTTTAAACAGCTTGCGGTCTTCTGCCATCTCGATCGCGGGCAATTTCGCGCCAATTAGCTCCACGTTGTATTTATCTAACGTGCCGTTTTTCGCCAGAGATACCGCTAAGTTCAATGCCGTTTGTCCGCCCATAGTCGGTAGCAGCGCATCAGGACGCTCTTTCTCGATAATTTTGGCGACAATTTCCGGGGTCAGCGGCTCAATATAGGTGCGATCGGCGGTTTCGGGGTCGGTCATGATGGTTGCAGGGTTGGAGTTGACCAACACCACCTCATAGCCTTCATCTCGTAGGGCTTTGCAGGCTTGGGTGCCCGAATAGTCAAACTCACAGGCTTGCCCAATGACGATCGGGCCAGAGCCAATCAGCAAAATTTTGTGGAGATCATCGCGGCGCGGCATAGGTCAGACCCAACTCACTGATTTAAATCCCACTTATTGTAAAGGCATTGGGGCGATCGTTTTGAATCAACTGATTCAAGTTTTGGGACAACCTTCTGTAAAAATGAAGGGTTCTGAGTTTGCGAGAGTACCCATCGGGGGAATGTGGGCGAGCTATGCATTTTCCATACTGGAAGTCAAGCTTTCAAGATTGACTTAACATAAGGAAAAGCAATATGGGCGCAATAGACGTTAAGTATGCTGAACTTGGAGGGGCTGGCGGATGGCTCGGTGCGCCAACCACGCCCGAAACCACAGCACCCGACGGAGTTGGAGCTTTTAGACATTTTGCCAATGGTTCAATTTATTGGTCTCCAGCAACGGGTGCCCATGAAGTGCATGGATTGATTCGATCTAAGTGGTCGTCCTTGGGCTGGGAACGTAGTTTCTTGGGCTATCCCCTCACTGATGAACTAGCGACTCCCGACGGACGTGGACGCTACAACCATTTCCAGGGTGGTTCGATTTACTGGACTTCTGAAACGGGTGCCTATGAAGTGCATGGCGCTATTCGCGGCAAGTGGGCAGAGTTGGGCTGGGAGCGCAGTTTCTTAGGCTACCCCCTGACGGATGAGTTGGTGACTCCTGACGGACGCGGACGCTACAACCACTTTCAGGGTGGCTCGATTTACTGGACTCCCCAAACGGGTGCCTATGAAGTGCATGGCGCTATTCGCGGCAAGTGGGCAGAGTTAGGCTGGGAGCGCAGTTTCTTGGGCTATCCCCTGACAGATGAGTTGGTGACTCCCGACGGACGCGGACGCTACAACCACTTTCAAGGTGGCTCGATTTACTGGACTCCTGAAACGGGGGCGCATGAAGTACATGGCGCTATTCGCGGCAAATGGGCAGATTTGGGCTGGGAGCGCAGTTTCTTGGGCTATCCCCTCACCGATGAGTTGGTAACTCCCGACGGACGCGGACGCTACAACCACTTTCAGGGTGGCTCGATTTACTGGACTCCCCAAACGGGGGCACATGTCATCTATGGCGCAATTCGAGAAAAGTGGGCTTCTATGGGCTGGGAACGCAGTCGGTTGGGTTATCCCACCACGGATGAGCTGCCGAGCCGAGCCGGAATCGGTCGATTCAACAATTTTGAACATGGCTCGATCTACTGGTCTCCCGCCACGGGTGCAAACCCTTGCTTTGAAGCCGTACGCCTGCATGTCAAGATTTTGACGACTCCGACGATCGCCATCAATCAAATGCTGGATTCGATGGAGCAGGTGTATTCGACCGCAGGCATCCGGGTTGATTTGATCTCGACTGAAACGCTCAATTTGCCTGCTTTGAATGATATCGATGTGGGCACTTGCGTCATGGGTGTCAGCACTGCTGAGCAAATCCAGCTCTTTGCAAACCGCAACAGCGTGGGTGCAAATGAAGTGGTCGTCTACTTTGTGCGATCGACCGTTCCGCCTTTCAATGGCTGTGCTGCCCATCCTGCCGGAAGACCCGGAGCAGTGGTTGCTCAAGGGGCTTCTCAATGGACGCTTGGCCATGAGGTGGGTCACGTCCTGGGATTACGCCATGTAGATGACAATAACCGCTTGATGACCGGAAACGGGACTGGAAATATCACCAATCCACCCCCTGATTTTGTCGGCACGGAAGTGTCTACGATGACAGGAAGTGTCTTAACTCGTGCACTCTAGAGGAGCCTATTATGTCAGTAACTATTGATCAAGTCAGTGCCCAACTCAATCTTGACGAACCGGACTATGGCAAACTAGCCCTGCTGGGGGCAGAGATTGTGCCTTTCCTGAAGCAGCTGACCCTTGGCACCGATGCCATGCTGGCCTCTAAGGCAGTATACCTAGCCAGCCTGATTCAGAGTGAGCAG
This sequence comes from Oscillatoriophycideae cyanobacterium NC_groundwater_1537_Pr4_S-0.65um_50_18, assembly GCA_016208305.1. Lineage (GTDB taxonomy): Bacteria > Cyanobacteriota > Cyanobacteriia > Elainellales > Elainellaceae > Drouetiella. The sequence continues at coordinate 159,515 of JACQYI010000060.1, forward strand.
TCTCCTTCTGTCGTGGCCGCAGGCATCAGCAGCCCTGAAGTGTTGGTTCGCGTTGCTGCCGCCTCAGCCGCTCGAAATCTGCCGAAGGCGCTATCGATTAACTTGTTTGATTCGCTGTTAGACGATCGCGATGTTGGCGTGCGCAAAGTCGCACTCAATTCGATCTCCGCTTCTGGCTTACTCAATGAGCAAAATGACGCAGTACGCGCTATCTTGACCGATGAAGCAGCCATGACTGAAATGTCTAACCTGAAGACAAAGATTCAAGGTTTGGCAACAGCAGATCAGCACGAGTTTATTCGGGAACTGGCGACAGAAACGCTGCGCTAATGCTGTATGAATGGACTTTCGCAGGGGCTGAAACTCTACGAAAGTTCATTCTTATTCCTCTCAGCTATAGTTATGACTCTTAATTTTTAGGGAAGAATGGAAAAGTTTTATAGGGGCGCACTGCGCCCCTATAAAACTTTCTGAGAGCAACTGCCACTAAAAGCTGGAAGACTTGGCGATCGCGTGAGAAGTTAGGATGAGCGACAAAGGAATCAGGCTTGCAGAAACTGATTGGCAACGAGCGGCACTGCTTTCTTTTCCTGATAACAATCAGAAGAAACTTGATAGCTCGATAGCCACCTTTTATTTTCAGGTGCATCGTCCAGCCAGCGATCGAGAACATCTGCCCACTTGACAGGCAGCCGCAGCTTTTGCCAGGTTTCATAAGACCGCACAGAGATGCTGTAGTAAAGCTCGGCGTCTGATACCACCTTCTCAACGCAGTTCGCTAGAGCGGTAGAGTTACCTGCTGGGAAAATCATGGCGCTACTGCCGTGACTCAAGCTATTTCGGAACATAGGATGATCCGACGCAACGATGGGAGTACGCGATCGCAGGGCATGATGGATTACCAGGGGAAAGCCTTCAGGATAGCTATGGTGACTTGGAACAATCACCAGATCAGATTCTCGCATCAACGGCTCTACCTGATGATTGGCAATAACCCCTAAAAACTCAACCTGATTGGTAATGCCGAGCTGCTCTGCCTGACGCAAAAACAATCCGTCTGCATCTTTGCCAACCAGTTGCAATCGCGCCTGAATGTTTCTAACCTTGAGCTGAGCAACCGCTTCTAGAATATCGCCTACGCCTTTAGCCGGAAGCATTGAGCCGACATAGAGTAAATTCCATGCCTCAGCTTCTCTCAGCGGTTTAGGAACCAGAGAGCCTGGATAAGTCTCTAGGAGAAAGTCCCAGGGAATAATCTTTCTAGCATCTACTCCCAAATTTTGCAGTACCAGCGATGAAGTAATTCCATAGCTGCCTACCCACTCAATTTGAGGATGATTGAGCAGCTTAACTAAACGATAGTTCTTAATCTTATTTCGCCAACCTCTTGTGATGATGGATTCAGCAAATAGGGCGATCGTCTTAACCTTTTTCTGAATAGCCCAAGTGAATAGTTCTTTATTGGGAATACGAAGAATCAGATGGGTTGGTCGAAACTGTTCAATAACCTGAATGATCTCTTTAAAGTCAATTCTTTCACTAAAGCCAGCGCCGATCGCCCGCACACCATTAGGCAATGTTTCGTCGTATTTTTCAGCCGACATACAGCAGAGGACAGCAACTTCCTCAGCATATCCACTTAATTTAGCGACTGAATCGACAGAATACTTTTGTGCATAGTAAGTTTCTTGCTGCCCAACAGAAAAATGTTGCACGGCCTGACGATAGTCACCAGAATACTGTACGAACAATACACGCATTTTGTACTTTGACCTATTTTTTAAGGGGTAAATAAAATCCTTCAGATTCTCAGCTAGAGGATCTGGCGGCAATTATCTAAGCTCATCTTTGGGGGGATGATGAAGAGCTTTACTTATAGGAAGTCAGCACCCTATTTGAAACGGCTATGTTCCCAGACAGGCTGAGAAATGGCTAAAGATGCGGAAGTTTGAAAACTTGTGCAACTTAAAAACCTATGCAACTTAAAAACCTATGCAACTTAAAAACCTATGCAACTTGAAAACTCGTGCAACTTGAAAATCTATGCAACATATAAACCTGTGCAAACAGAGGAGGCGCTGAAACTGCTAGGTGATAAATTATTTTGTTGCTTCGAACTTCTTGACCTGCCTGGCTTCCAGCTTCTCTTTAGAGGTAGAACGCCTTCTGCTAAGAGTACCCTGCTTCTCGAAATTGTAAACACACCGATGATGTAACTAACAAAAGTGTATATAGAAAGACACTTCTTGAAGAGAAAGAGAGGTCGGACTTTATGCAAATCTCACACCTCAAGCGTTCTTTACCAACTTTTGGCTAAGAACCTCTGGAAAGAATTGATCAATGTGGACGCCTAACTATAGTCTGGCTTTATCCTATGTAAAATATCTGACTTGCGTAAAGGCATGGCACGTACAGACCTATACCGCACAATCATTTCCGTGAATCTCATCGGAGATGCCATCTCAGGGCGATCTAACTTGAAGGTAAACACTCTAAAGTGCTCATTCTGAAGAATAAGCAGCACTTTAAATGTTTTTCCCTAAGTGCATCCACTCCGTAATTTCACTATAACGGATATTCTCATCAGATATGTCTCACGTATGTCTCATAAGTTACGAATTAAAAAAATTGGTTACAAGTTTGCCTGTTTTTTCTAGACCTCTGCTGAGGGCTGCTTACCTAAGCAAACCTTCTCTGATCAATTTTCTAGTTGCAAATATGTCCACATAGGGTTCTGGCTTTTAGCATTCTCGCTTCATACATAACTTAGGATTTAGAAACCAAATGCTTGATTTTCCCTCGGAAAATTTAACGTCTAACGAAAACAGACTCACCGCACTTAACGCGATCGCACCTCCCCAAATCTATAAGCCGAGTGAAGCTGTGCAGACGGTTCCCTTTAATAAAGCGCTGATCACGCACCGAGAATTAGAATGTATTACCGAAGCGATCGCTAATGGGCATTTGACCGGAGATGGTGAGTTTACAAAGCGCTGTCAGGCATGGCTAGAGCAACAGGTTGGCTGTCAGACTGCACTGATTACTCATTCTTGTACGGCAGCGCTAGAGATGGCTGCTATCTTGGCCGATATTCAGCCAGGAGACGAAGTCATTATGCCCTCCTATACGTTTGTCTCTACGGCAAATGCCTTTGTACTGCGAGGGGCTGTCCCCGTTTTTGTAGATATTCGTCCTGATACGCTCAACTTAGATGAAACGAAAATAGAAGCAGCCATTACGTCCAAAACCAAGGCGATCGCTCCGGTTCACTACGCGGGCGTGAGCTGTGAGATGGATACTCTGATGGACATTGCCAATCGCCATAATCTACTGGTGATTGAAGATGCAGCTCAGGGCATTATGTCAACTTACAAAGGCAGACCCGTTGGCAGCATCGGCCATCTAGCTGCTTTAAGCTTTCACCAAACCAAAAATATTGTCTCTGGTGAAGGCGGTGCCCTACTCATTAATGACCCTAAGCTGCTAGAGCGAGCAGAAATCATTCGGGAGAAGGGCACCAATCGAAGTAAATTCTTTCGGGGCGAGGTGGATAAGTACACCTGGGTTGATTTAGGCTCTTCCTATTTACCCAGCGATTTAATTGCAGCCATGCTCTGGGCGCAATTGGAGAAAGCGGAATATATTCAGCGGCGGCGTCACAGCATTTGGCAATACTATGATGAGGTCTTTGCCGACTTAGAAGCCCCACAGATTCTGCAAAGGCCGAGCATTCCAGGCGACTGTCAGCACAATGCCCATATGTACTATCTGCTGCTGCAAAATTTGGCAACTCGAACGGCTGTTCTTGCAGAGCTTAAATCAAAAGGCGTGCAGGCAACATTTCACTATGTACCGCTCCACAGTGCTCCTGCGGGCAAGAAGTATGGTCGCGTTTCGGGCGGCATGGAGGTGACGGATGATGTGAGCGATCGCCTGCTCAGATTGCCTCTGGGGGGCGGCATGACGTTGAAAGAAGCAGAGTATGTGGTTTCTGTGGTTCTGAACGCTTTAGGCTAATACCCAATGTCTTGTAGCGATCGCTAATTATTTTTGAAAGCCGTGCATTGCACGGCTTTCAAAAATAACTCATTTGGATTTAAGCGCGTAGCGCGCCCACAAAATGTCCTCAGGGGCATGGCTATGGCTATGCTAGGCCGACGGCTCTTTCGCTAAAAACTTTTCTAACTCCGTCAGAGCTTCCCTATCAACCTTGGTCTGCATGGGACAGAACTTAGGCCCACACATCGAGCAAAATTCAGCGGTTTTGTAGATGTCTGCGGGTAGGGTTTCATCGTGATATTCCTGAGCGCGATCGGGGTCAAGCGACAGCTCGAACTGGCGATTCCAGTCAAAGTTATAGCGGGCACGAGAGAGTTCGTCATCGCGATCGCGTGCCCCTGGTCGATGACGAGCAATGTCTGCCGCATGAGCCGCAATTTTATAGGCGATCAAGCCATTCCTCACATCTTCGGCATTGGGTAAGCCCAGATGCTCCTTAGGTGTGACATAGCACAGCATAGCGGTGCCATGCCAGCCTGCTATTGCTGCACCGATCGCCGAAGTAATGTGGTCATATCCTGGTGCAATATCGGTCACCAAAGGCCCCAGAACATAAAAGGGAGCCTCAGAGCATTCCCGCATTTGCTCACGCACGTTGAACTCAATTTGATCTAGCGGCACATGCCCTGGCCCCTCTACCATCACCTGTACATCATGCTCCCAAGCTTTGCGGGTCAGTTGTCCTAGCGTCTTGAGTTCGGCAAGCTGGGCAGCATCTGAAGCATCATGCTGGCAACCCGGACGCAAAGAATCGCCCAGGCTAAACGAGACATCATAACGTTTGAAAATCTCGATAATGTCCCGAAAGTGGGTGTAGAGGGGATTTTGCTGGTGATGATGCAGCATCCATCGTGCCAAAATGCCGCCGCCTCTCGACACAATGCCCGTCAGCCGATCTTTGACCAAGGGCAAATGTTCGATCAAGATGCCCGCATGGATGGTCATGTAGTCTACGCCCTGCTGTGCATGCTTCTCGATGACCGCTAGAAAATCTGCGGCAGTCAAGTTTTCTACATTGCCATGCACGCTCTCTAGCGCCTGATAAATCGGCACCGTTCCGATCGGCACAGGCGATGCCTGAATAATGGCCGTGCGGAGAGCATCTAGATCTCCGCCTCCCGTAGAGAGATCCATAACGGTATCGGCTCCATACTTCACCGCCAACCGCAGCTTATCCAATTCTTCATCCAGATTTGATGAGTTGGGCGATGCGCCGATATTGGCATTCACCTTGCATTTAGAGGCAATACCGATCGCCATCGGTTCTAGATTGGTGTGATTAATATTCGCCGGAATAATCATCCGACCCCGCGCTACCTCATCTAAGATCAGGTCTACAGAAAGGTTTTCTCGCTGTGCAACATAGCGCATCTCTTCAGTCACTAAACCCTGACGAGCATAGTGCATTTGAGACACGTTAGTCTGTCCGTGTCGCTGAGCAACCCAGTGCGTTCTCATATTCAGTTCCCTAGTATAAACAGCTTCCCTCCGCCGGTGCTAGCCGGACTCAGGTTCTAAGGGTGTAATCTCAGCCTGATTGCTCAGGCACCCCTAGCTTGTTTGCAAGCCTATCACAATTGGATGAGTTTTGCGCGAAAGTTTGGAGAATCAGCTACAGGTTATAAGATGTGTTTTAGCTTACATCTTTCCGTTCACTTTTTTATCTCCCATTCCTACAGGCTATTTCCCAGGAGCTTACTCTCCCACGCCGATCGCCTCTTCTGGTTCTACATACAAATGGCTTTGCGTCCGCAGTTTTTGGAAGTCAAATGACTCTCGGCTGATGGCACTAGAGGCGATCGCCACCAAGGCTGATAGGACTAGGGCTGCCGCAAAGCTCACCAGCAAATCACCCCCAAAAGGAATCGCCAGCCACGGGGTAAAGTCGGGCTGGGGGAAGAAGAGTGCGCCTGCTGCAATACCGAGTAGAGCGCTCACCATAGCCGCCATTCCGGTCAGACGTCGGGAATAGAATCCGTACAGGACAGGGAAAAATGCGCCAGCACAGACCAAATCTGCCAAGAGAAACAAATAGAGAACATCATAACCTTGAGCTGCGATGAGGATGGCCGGAAGCCCGATCGCTACCGTAAGAACTCGCGAGGTGCGTAACAACCCTGCTGACTGCATCTGTGGAAACAAACGCATGAGATCAGTTGTGAAAACGCTAGCGATCCCATTTAGCAACGCGGAGAGAGTACTCATGACCAATGCTAATGCCAGCACTAGCACCAGAATCGTTACCCAAAGCGGTAAAGCAAGCTGATTGAGCAGGGAGAAGAAAGCGCGATCGTCATTAAAGCCAAAATGTGCGGCAAGTAAACCTAATCCTCCTGAGATTAAGATAATAGGGAAAACTGCTAAAGCACCGCCCCAAAAGGCTTTTTTTACAGTTTTATCCGTGCGACAGGCGTAAATCCGCTGCCAGTTACTCTGGTTAAACATTTCCGCCGCGACGATCGCAATCATCAGCGTTGCCCCAAATTTGATGCCATCGATGTAGCCAAAATTCAGCAGCTCAGGAGCCTGAAGCTGTACAGGAGCGATCGCATTTCCCCAGCCGCCGAGTGCCGCTAGCGCCACCCAAAAGCTAATCAACAATAGCGGTAGCATGACCGCAAACTGAATCGCATCAGTAAAGATTGAGGCTCCTAATCCGCCATAGGTGGTGTAAATAAATGTGGCCGTAATCACCACCAAAGCCGTCCAGCCCAAAGGCACCTCTGCCAGAATTTGCACAGCTTTGGCGATCGCCGTGAGTTCTGCTGCCAGATAAATAAACATGTAGAAAACAATGATGCCTAGCGTCAGCAGATACATGGCATTGCCAAAGCGATACAGCACAAATTCATTCAGCGAATGTCCGGTGGGCATCAAATGGCGGATGCGCGGCCCAACCTGCGTAAATAAAACCAGCGGCAAAGCTGACCCAATGCAGTACCCGATGATTCCGGCTATGCCGCTGGTAGCTCCTACTTGCGGGGGGCTAAACAAAATCCAGACTCCCATCGCCGAAGCCACGATCGTCGCGAGGGCCATGCCTGTGCCAAATTGATTGCGGCTCACCATGAAGTCTTCGATGTTCATGGTTTGCTTGCTGGCATTCAACAATCCCAGTAGCGCAAATAAACCTGTTGTTACCAATGTAACCAGAAGAGCGATCGCCCCTGTAGACATAGTTATATAGCCCATTCTCGTAGAGTGTGGGGCATTGCCTAATAGGGGGATGAATTTTTGTTGGAGAGGAGTGCTCCTCTCCAACAAAAATTCATCCCAGAAATCAGCAACGCCGAGTGTGGTTGGGCTAGGGTAATGCTTGAGATCGCACCTGTGATCAGATTTGTAACAACTCAACGCTTCCCTCCGCTGGTACTAACCAGACTCAGGTTCCGAGGGTGTAATCTCAGCCTGAATTACTCAGGCACCCCTAGCTTGTAGGCTATCCTACCACCAAATACCCTCTATTTAATCTAAGCAATTGTCGTTTTTTATACAAAAAAATTAAGCTTTATAGACGCTGGGGGCAGTCCGATCGCAGTGAGTCAAGGCATTGGGCAGGATTGCGTACAGGTATGAGAGAATTCATCTATCGCAATACGAGCGCAATACGAGTTGTCCCACTCATCCATCCCGAGAAACCAGCATGAGTTCTGAGAATTCTGAGATCAAAATTATGGAAGAGGCAGAGGAACTGCTGCCACCGGCAAAACTAGCCAAGATTAAGCAGGAGTTTGAGCTGATCGATCGCAACAAAGACGGCAAAATCGATATTGATGAATATCTTGATTATCTGCTGGCCAGCGAGCGAGCCAGACTGGCCAAGAAGTTTGCCTACCTCGATCGAGACAAAGATGGCTTCATTGATCTGGAAGAGTTTTTAATCGCTTCAGATCCACAATACCTTTTGCTGCGGCGGTTCAGAGATTTTGACGCCAATCGCAATGGCGTGCTGTCGATGTCGGAAGCGCTGAAAATTGCTGAAGAATTCAACTTCCCCATCACGCGAGATTGGCTAGAGAAAATGTCAACCCAGACCGATGCCAACGGCAAAAAGCTGATTACCTACAACGAATACTTGGGTGCTGTCAGCCGTTTGGGCTTCCAATAGCGATCGCCCTGTCTGTTAAGGGTCATAGGGTCATGTGGTACGAGGGGCATGTAATGCTAAGGTCGTTTTGTACTGCATGATTCCCTTCACTCTGTGACCTCCTTCAAGAATCTGATTTTATTGATCCTCCTGGCGTTTATGCCAATCGCCTTCCTGGCCGATCGGCTGGAATGGGGGGATACGCTGGTATTTGTAAGTTCTGCGATCGCCATCATTCCGCTGTCTATTTGGCTCAGCACCGCCACCGAAAAAATTGCGGTGGTCACAGGCTCATCCATTGGTGGATTGGTGAATGCGGTATTTTGCAATGCGACGGCGCTGATTATTGCCCTGACGGCCTTGCGAAAGGGTTTGGTCGATATTGTGGAGGCCAGCATTACGGGCAGTATTGTGAGTGCGCTGCTGCTCTTGCTGGGTCTAGCTATGTTGGCAGGTGGACTGCGCTATAAAGAGCAGGAGTTTAAACCAATTATTGCTCAAGTGAACGGCTCTTCTATGACGTTGGCTGTCGTTTCTTTGGCCATGCCCACGGCTGTGATTGCCACCTCCAATCTGGTGAATGAAGCTGCGATTCAAGATATTTCGGTGATCGTGTCCACGATTTTGATAGTGGTTTATGGGCTAACGCTGATCTTTTCATTGGGCACCCACAGCTATCTCTATGATGTGGGTCTAGCGGATGAAGAGCCGTCAGCAAAAGAGCGTCTGCATTTGGCAGAGTCGCAGGCAGCGTTGCAGAATTCAGAAGTGGAGAGCCAGGACGAGCTAGGGCAGCATTTGGAACGATCGCCAGGGCTATGGGTGTGGATTGGGGTTTTGCTGATCTCAACGATCGCCATTGCCTTTCTCTCAGAGCTGTTTGTGGGCGTGATTGAGCCAGAAACGGAAAAGCTGGGCTTAACGCCTCTGTTTACGGGCGTGATTTTTTTGCCGCTGCTGAGCGATGTATCAGGCTATGTGACGGTGATTCGGCTGGCTCTCAAAAACAAAATGGATCTGACGGTTTCTACGGTGACGGGCGACAGTCTGCTGGTGGCGCTGTTTATGGCTCCCGTACTGGTGCTGGTGGGTCAGGTGATAGGACAGCCGATGACGCTCAACTTTAATCCGTTTGAGGTGGTAGCGATCGCCATTAGCGTCACGGTTGCCAATTTGATTAGTTTTAGAGGGCGATCGAACTGGCTAGACGGCAGTTTGCTGTTGGCCGTTTATCTGGTGCTGGGCGTAGCGTTTTACTACCACCCAGCCTGAAGTATCGCTGCAAGTGTTGGGCAGCAACATGTTTGTGAGTGCGCTCCGCCCCCCACAAACATGTCCTAAGCGTAAAGCTTAGCGTGGCTAACCAGCAGCGATCGCCTCATTGCTGATGGGAGCACTGGGGGCAAACACCTTTAGACCATCGGGGATGCATTCCACTTCGATCGGCGTGGTGCCGACAATTTCACCATCCACCACTACTTTTTGCGGCGGATGGGTCGTGACGCGTAGGCGCTTGGCTCTGAGGTGAACTACCGTTTGATGTTCGACGCCTGTTCCGGTGAGAGCCGCGCCCATCATCCGCAGCATGGTAGTAATGCCCTGGAGCTTAGTTTCGGCAGTGGCGATCGTCATGTCTAGCAGGCCATCGTCAAAGATGACCTGGCCGCCCCCTTGCGCCAAGATCGAGGTGGGAGGTGCAGCGTTGGCGATCGTAATGGCGCTGGCTTCAAAGTGGTAGATCGTGCCCTCGGCCTCAATTTCAGTTTCAAACAGCGTTTGGCTTTCCATCGTCTGCCAGCCTGCCATCAGGTAGGCTAATGCCCCCCACTGGTCTTTCATTTCGCGGCTGGCCAGCTCTACCGTAACGGCCTCATAGCCTACACCCGCCAGCAGCACCATAGGCAAGCCGTTGCAGGTGGCAGCATCTACCGTGCGGATATTGCCGCTCAAGATTACCTGGCAGGCGTTGCGAATTGGCAGCAGTCGAGGAATGCCTAGCGCTGCTGCAAAGGCGTTTGCCGTACCGCGTGGGATAATGCCTAGCGGAATTTCGGTGCCGACGAGCGCTCCGGCCACGGCAGAGATGGTGCCGTCGCCTCCCGAAGCAATGACGAGATCGGCCTGAGCTTCGATCGCCTCTAGCACCATCGCTGCCGGATCGACATCGGGCTTGGTTTCACGCACCACCACCTGCATATGGGGTTCCAATAGCTGCTGAATCAGCGATAGCTCTTGTCCTGGATTGCCCTGCCCTGCTACCGGATTGAAGATCAGGTGGGCAATGCGCGTTTGTGCCAAAGACTGGACGATGGTGGCGGCAGTGGCCAAATTCGTTGCCAGCATGACGTTGTGAAAGTTGCAGATACGCAGAAACGCCTGGATATCTGGCTCATGCGGCTGGGCATAGAGCGGATCGACTAAGAAAATCACCGCTAATACGTTGCCATTGACAACCTCTGCGCCAATTTGAATATCGCCCCCCTCAGGGCCGGGGAGCATCGATTCGATCTTCAGTCCGGTTGCCCATTGGATGCGCTCTCCGGTAGCGGCAGTTGCAATCAGGCGATACCGACCCAGCAGTGGCGCATGCTGTTTGGCGAAATCGACGATCGCGTCTTTCTTGGAGTCGTGGGCAATCAGGGCAATGGTAGTAGGCATTGTTGTGGCTTCAAGTATTTCTCTATTCTAGAATGCTGCTCTACCCGAATGGCTTGGTGTGGCGGGTGGAAAGTGACAACCCCAAAAGGCTGTCGGGTGAGGGAGAGCGTGAGGTGTACTGCAAAGAATTGCGGTAAAACTAATTTTAGTAATCTGGTTTTAGTAATCTAGCGGTGAACTCGCCCCTCCAAATCTGCCCAGAAAGGGCAATGAATAAAGGGCGATCGCTACTGATGCATGAAGGCAACCAGCATCCTCTTGTTAAAAACAAGCAGATCGAGTTGATCAATCAATACACCAATCTAGGCAACCGCCTAATGCCACCGTGGTTTATGACAATGCCATCGCGATCGATCACAACAGCATTGTCATAGCTTCCGTTTCTACCGCTGCAAATTTGCTTGCTTGCATCTGAACTTAAGTGGCGATCGCAGCGTTCCTAAACTGTTCCTAAACTATTCCCCCTTTTAGGGCTACTTATCTCAAGCCAAGTTCATGCACAAAGAACATCGGCAGACCAAACGCGATCGATCGGAATCCCTAATTTTTGCTCTATGTCTTGTAGGAGAGCAATGTCAGGCGCATTCAGCTCATAAATAACTTGGCTGCGATCGAGTGAGATATAGGATTGCACCCACTCAATGCCATATTCTGCACAGTAGAGCAAGATTTTGCGACTTATTTCATTCCAGTCGGTTTCGCTCAGCGGGGGATAGGTGCCTTCCATAATATGCCGCATTTTTGAATCTGGTTGCGGTGCGTTAGCTTCTGGCCGAATCCGATCGCCTGCCCAAATCGGACGAGAGGGTAACCCGACTCTGCGATAAGACTCCCGCAAAGATTCGGCATCGGGTGCCTCAAAGGTGCAAATTATGCGATGGCGATCGGTGGATAGAAGAGAATAGATCCAGTTGAGTTTCAACAATAATTACAGATGTAATCACCTCTGTTAGATCGGTTCAAGCATCTTGAGAATCTGCGTCAGCCAATCATGCGTCAGCCAATCATGTGCTAATTTTGCTGCATTTGCCGCGCGGCCTGTTCGATGGCTGTGCGGGCGTGGCAGCTCAGCATAAGGCGATCGATTTGCTTGCATAGCGCATCAAATTGGGCGATCGCCTGTTCTGGCTTACCCAACCCTAAAACGCTCTGAATTAAAAATGCCTGAGACAGACCCATTTCGCTGGGATGGTTCATGGCTTGAGCCGACTGCAAGGCCACCTCAGCTCGAACGGCTGCCACCTCAAACCTGCTGTTCTAAATCCACTTCAGCGGCTCCGAGCAAAACATAAGCCAGCATACATTTAATATCCATCTGTTGTAGCTTGCCGAAGACATTGCCCTTGAACAATGAACGAAGTCCCTAGGAATTCTCTATTCTCAAGCTTACATCCGGTTTATATTTTCAATAAACTTTTGACACCAACCTTAAATCGATGGGGCAATCAAAGAGCGAGTGACCAGTCTCTTGTGTTTCCCTGTAGCAGGTTTTGGAAGTGCCGCGCTCCGAGCGACACTTCCAAAACTATTGGCAAAACCTATTGGATGATTTTCCTTAGTTCATCAATACCCAGAGACGCTGTAGCGAACTAGAGGCTGCCTGTCCTTTGCGGTCATACTCGGTGAGTGACCAGCAGCGATCGAGATACTCAACCCGCTGCTCTTCGACCAACTCATCGATCAGGAGAGCAAGCAGCTTTCGCCAAAACGGATTCAACCCAGCGGCAAGATAATGGGTTTGCTCAGCAGGATTGGGAACGGTATCTGGAATCAGCTCTAATTGCCGATAAGCCGTCCATTGAGAGCTATATGTGGAGCTACGGTTGGAAAATCTCATGGTGAACCTCCTCAATTTGCATTGCAGGAGGCACATATAAACCTGTCACCATACGTCACGACTAGTCAAAAGCGATCGTATGTTCGAATCTTTTTCTGTGCCTTACGCTACTTTTATCCCCTTATTTTACCATCTTTTTTAGAAAAATCGATATCGGCCATGAGTGCCATATCAGCGGTTTGGACGCTCTAACGGCAACTCATTTAGGGATTTGTTTCATTTGATGGAAAGATTTGATGGAAAGAGTCGTGGAGTGCCCCTTTCCATCAAATCAATGCCTGCTTATTGGCGTTCCCAACGAAACTTGCGGTCTGCTTCTAGGATGGGCAGATCGTTGATGCTGGCAAATCGCCGCATCATTAGCCCATTTTCAGCAAACTCCCAGTTTTCATTGCCGTAGGCGCGATACCAAGCGCCAGAATCATCGTGCCACTCATATTCAAATCGCACCGCAATGCGATTATCCATAAAACACCAGAGTTCTTTCCGCAACCGATAGTCGAGTTCTTTGGCCCACTTGCGCTGGAGAAACGCCCGGATGGCCTCCCGTCCTGAAAAAAATTCAGACCGATTTCGCCATTCAGAGTCTTCGGTATAGGCCAAGGCAACCCGCTCTGGATCGCGCGTGTTCCAAGCATTTTCTGCCGCCTGAACTTTAGCTTTGGCGGTTTCTAGCGTAAACGGAGGGAGCGGCGGTTTAGTTTCCATAGATTTTGATGGGTAAGAAATAAGGCGTTGCTGATTGTAGCGCTGACGATCGGGTCTTGAGCTTTTTGTGGGGTTGCGCGATCGCCTACCAAGAACCCATCGGTTCAAGAAAAGGCGAAAGCTCTGGACTTGATCCATGTAGAGGAAGACTGGCTTCTACGCGATAGCCTTGCGCTAGGCGAAAGCGAAACAAGCGCTCTGCCCCTGCATAGGCAGCAATTTCGGCTCCTTCCCAGATCACTTCGGCTGTGCCTGTGAGATACAGCAGGTTGCCCTGCGAAAAATCCACAAATAGCAAACCTGCATGGGGATTCAGCGCCAAGTTGCCAAAGGTATTAAAGTGAAAATTGCCAGAAAAATCGGGAACGGTTAGCGTCTGCTCGTCATCAATGCGCACAAAGCCCGGTTTGCCTCCCCGATGAGAGACATCGACACCGCTGGCGTCTCCGGCTGACTCATCAAGATAGGCAGTTGCGATAAAAAATGTGTCAGCCGCTGCAATCATGGCCTGCTCTGCTGCTCCTAAGGTTGCGATCGCCTGTACCGATGGGGAAGCAGCATTCTCTCTCAGCTCCAACAGGCGAGCCTGAATGTATTGAGGGCAGTTGCCAAAGCTTTGCTTGACCTGCACCTCAAAGCCATCGGCATGGGTTGCGGTCACTGTGCCATTCAGACGGTTGCGGCGACGGGTATGCAGTTCGATCCCCAGTAGGCCAATGTCTATGCTCTCGGCCAGCGTAGTCGCCAACGGATCACCCAGCAGTGGTCGTGCGGCAATATTTAAAGTGCGATCGTCCAAAGAAGAGAGAAACCCTGGCTCTCCTACGAGGATGGAAGCCCAAGGGTTTCCTGCCGCATCCACGGTGCCGACGATGACATAGGGCAACTGGGCAAAAAACTGCTGATGCTGCTCTGGCAGGTAGTCTCGGATCACCCGTCGCCCTTGCCTATCCATGCGATCCAATACGCCCAACCGCGCTTGAATTGCCAACTCACCCCGATGAAAGGGAGATGCAGAACTTGACCAACCTAAATTTGCCATGATCTTGTCTTGGGTGAAGGTGCAGTTGTGAAGGTGCAGCTGCGAAACTGCAAGTTCTTACAGGCTTGCTAGATTCCTGCCATTGGGATGTAGCCTGAGAGCTGTTTAATGCGATCGATCCAGGCCAGAACATGGGGATAGCTATCTAAGTCAATCTTGCCATCGCGGGCGAGGGCGACATAGGGAAAGATAGCGATATCAGCGATCGTGGGACGCTCAAACTCTAGCCAGGTGTGGGTACTTAAATGGGTATCGAGTTGGGTCAAGATAAAGGCTGCCTTTTGATGGGCGCGTTCAATGTTGATGTTGGTAACGCCAAATAAGTAGTAGAGGCGCGAATTTTCGGGTCCCTGCCGCACTTCGCCTGCCGCTGTCGAGAGCCAACGGATTACTTGAGCCAGAGGCAGTGCCTCTGACGGTAGCCATGCGTCGCCGCCATATTGTCGGGCAAGATAGACCAAAATGGCCTGGGCATCCGCTAGTTTGACCTCTCCATCTACCAATAGGGGAACCTGACCGAAGGGATTGAGCGCTAAAAACTCCGGCGATTTCTGTTCGCCTTTCATCAAGTCCACTTTTACCCATTCATATTCCACTTTGAGCAGTTCCAGCAGCAGTCTAACTTTGTAGCAGTTCCCAGATACTTCGTGACCGTAGAGTTGAATCATAGATTTATCCCTTAAGCGGGCTGCTATTGAGTGAATAACTGTACCGATCGTTCGGTATAAACTGACTGTACCGATCGTTTGGTATAATGTCAACAGGTCAATTCAACTTTTCTGCATTTCATTTTTCGCGTTTCCATCAGCTCGCGAATTGAGCAAGAACGACTTTCTATCAGCCCATGTCTAAACAAGCGCATGTTCCGCCTCTGCTCGATCTGTTCCGGCAGTTTGGCTATGACGGGGTAACACTCTCAAAAATTTCTCAGGCAACGGGGTTGGGCAAGGCTAGCCTTTACCATCACTTTCCGGGCGGCAAAGATGAAATGGTTGAAACGGTGTTAACGGCGCTAGAGCAGGGGCTAGAGCAAATTGTGCTGGAAACGTTGCGGAGTCAAGGAGATGCTCCTACCAGACTGCGCCAGATGTGCGATCGCATTAGCAAAGCCTATAACGATGGGCAAAAACCTTGTCTGCTAGCCTCCCTCATGCTGGGATCGGCCAAGGAGGTGTTTCGAGAGCAGGTTCGCGCCTTGTTGACCCTGTGGATCGATGCGATCGCCACTGTACTAATTGAGGCAGGTATGGAAGAGAACTTAGCGCGTCAGCGAGGAGAAGATGGCGTTATTGCCATTCAAGGCGCGTTGATTCTGGCTCAGGGGTTGGGCAATCCTCTGCCTTTCCAGCGTGTCATTCAGCAGCTTCCCCATGAACTTTGCCGACCGATATGAATTTGATGCGTAGATGTGTGGCAATGCTTACAGCGATTTTTAGATGGGAGAGTGGGTGAGTGGGAGAGTGGGTGAGTGAGCAGCTTATGTAGGGGGAAATGGCGGTAAATCCAACGAAGGTTTTTTCGAGCCTGATTGCGTGGAGCTATGTTTGGGAGAATTTGCGATCGCAGGTTTCAAATTCCTCATTTAAAGTCCATCCTGAAAGTTGCTGATTTTATTTATGAGATTTATGTTGAGAAGCTTGTAGCGCGCGCCTCTCAACATAAATTTCATGGCCAGATTAAGCAAGAATTAAGCAATGTCTAAAAAAACTTAATAAACCCTTTGACTTTACCCCCGTAAATTCACTGACTTTTAACAGCTAAGGTTTCAGAGTCAGCTTACTTTGGGTAAAGTTCAGCTCTTTCATAGAGAACCCCCTATGCAAGCCTCTCCTTCCCTAGGGAAAAAAGGTGTCAAGTTATTTAGAATTTGTTACAAGCTTAGAGAGACAGGTGCTGTTCATCGACCCATTGGTTTTCATACCTTGGAGGCAGCTGAAAAAATCGTGGCTCAGTTTAATGTGCGATATGCCGAGCATTGCGAATATTTTCTGGAACCTGTCAACATCAATAGTCTGTCAGAGGATACGTTGATTAACTTAGTTCATCAAGAGAAACTGCCGCTCAACGATGCAAGACCCTATCTGCCTACAAATGCCTTGCCTCCTTCAGGGGGATGAGCCGTTCGCAACTGTGCTGCTGTATCCCTCTCCCAACTGCCTCTGACTGAATTGACAGGCGATCGCTAGGATGAGTGGAGCATCTTCACAGGTTCTTGGCTTGAATACTAAATCACAAGACTCGGCTAATCTGCCGCCCTTTGCTCCTTCTGGCGGACTTTATGCCGTTCTGGCCTACGTTGCTTGGGGGCTGTTGCCAATTTATTGGAAACTCTTTGGCCAAACTCCGGCGATCGAGGTGCTAAGTCATCGAATGATTTGGTCAATGGTGTTCTTGCTGACTCTGCTGGGGTTGCAACACCGTCAAGCTGAGCTAAAACAGCTCTCGCCTAAAAAAGTGGGAGTTTTGCTGACGACCGCACTGCTGCTCACCTTCAATTGGGGACTCTATATCTACGGCGTGAATAGCGATCGGGTGGTGGAAACGAGCTTAGGCTATTTCATCAATCCGTTGGTTAATGTGCTGCTGGGGTTTCTGGTTTTCAAAGAGCGGTTGAGTTTGGGGCAAAAGATCGCAGTGCTGTTGGCAGGGTTGGGCGTCGCCAACTTCATTTGGAATTTTGGCTCGGTGCCTTGGATTGCTCTAGCACTGGCGTTTTCGTTTGCTTGCTATGGGCTATTGCGCAAGATTGTCGCTGTCTCGCCTATGGTGGGGTTGGCTGTAGAAACAGCGTTGATTACCCCCTTGGCGCTGGCATTGGTCGGATTTTGGGCAGTTTCGGGGACAGGGCATCTGGGCACCAGCTTATCCATGACGCTGCTGTTTATCGGGGCAGGGGTCATGACCTCTATGCCCCTGCTCTGGTTTAATAACGCGGCAAAACGACTGCGCTTCTCAACCCTAGGATTTTTTCAGTACATTGCTCCGAGCATTCAGCTCTTGCTGGGCGTGTTTGTCTATCGTGAGCCGTTCACGGCTACCCATGCCGTTACCTTTGGGCTAATTTGGCTGGCGCTGGCTATTTATTCTGGCACTTCCTGGAGAGAGCAGCGATCGAAAAGCGCGCAAACTCATTAACCTGCAATAGGTTTTTAGTGCCATGCTCTGTGCATCACTTCCAACACATCCAAAAAACGATTGGACTTTAGCGAAGCCATGAGCCAAGCCTCAAAGAGCAATTTCGCCTTGAGCAATACCCATGCCGACGGCTAGCCCAATACAGCCCAAAAAGGTAACAGCCAAAATGAACAGGGCAAAAATCTCTCCCGCAGAAAGGGGGCGATCGGTTGGGTCTAGATAGGCCGAAGATCGATATTTACGAGATTCAGACACCGGACGATTGAGATCTCGCGGCGGCTGAATGACCCTGTAGCGCGAGTAGCCAATTTTTAGATCATAGGCCAGCCGCCGCTCTGGATTGCTCAAGGTGGCATAGGCTTCGTTGAGCTGCTGGAACTTGGCAGTGGCAATCGCCGCAGGTAAACTCGTCGTATCTGGATGGTATTGCTTACTCAAATCTCGATAGGTTTGCCTAATTTGCTGCACCGATGCAGAAGGGTGCAGACTCAGCAAATCGTAGTATGTCGAGCTTTGAGCCGAACTTGCCCCTGCCTCAACCATCGACTTCCCCCAGAAATACTCAGACTTAAAGTTTAAGCAATCTCAAAACAATACTCTAAGTCAGAGCGGGTCAGGCGAATCTGCGCCAGCGTAAAGATGACGGGAATGATGCGCCCATAATTTGTGGCGATCGCTCTCCAGCCCAAATCGGTGAAAAACCAGACCCACATGGCTGGCCCCAAAACCGCAAGCACGCTACGCGTTGCGCCATAGCGGGCAGCACTAGTCGCCATTGCTCGGCTAGCGCTCTGCAAGGCCACCTGGCTCTGAATTTGCGCAGCGACGGTCGCGCCTCCCTGCAAAACGGCCTGTCTTGCCACCTGGTAGGTTGCCGCATGCAGAGCAAACTGGCGCGCCACAAGCTGTAAAACCAAAGGGCGAATCACGGAACTCATAGCCAAAGCTCCGCCCCCTTTTAATAAAATGCTCACCGGGTCGTTGTGGGGTGCGGCAGGCATCTGCTGAACCAGATGAGACTCTGAAATGGTCTGTTGTAGCTGGCTTCCCAAAACTTCCTGCTCTTTGGGTGGCAGTTGCTGCCAAGCTCGATTGAGCAAATGCAAAAAGATTTCAGCTTCTAGATCTTCTGCTGAATAACTAGAGGCATAGGGAATTTTTAAGTACCGACAGACCTGAATCAAGACCTGCCGATAGCTAATTTGATTGGCTTTACCAAGCAACACAGTCATGCCATCTGCCCCCAAAAAGCGAAATCGCTCTTCGATGGAGCTGATCCAAACTCGCCGATCTTGGCTTTGCACCTGGAGCGGTTCAGGCGTATAGATATAGTCCAGGGGATTAAATTTTCGACGGAATAGGATATCGGTTAGCGCCTGCAATTCGTCATCTGTTGCCAACTCAAGGGCTGCTCTCATCTCATCCAAGGCACATATCCCTCCACCGCACTAAAATTCATGCCCCGCCTGTTGAATATTCTACTGAATGTGTCAAGAGAATGGGTTAAGCGTCATGGACTTGCGGGTGGGGGATGGATAGAGATTTTGCTTTCACTGCCCTGAAAAATTCAGCAAGTGGGTGGCGAGTGCCAGCCCTGCACCTGTGAAAATCAGAGCACCCATGAAAATCAAAGAACTTCATGCCCAAATAACGAACTTAATCTGTCAAGGTATTTAAAGAGCAAAGTCTTAGACGAAGAGGGAGAGCATGTTTGACGTGGCAATTGTGGGGGCAGGTATAGCGGGCTTAATCTGCGCCCAACGCCTTCAGCATAGGGGATATCAAGTTGTTGTTCTAGAGAAATCGCGCGGGCTAGGCGGGCGGATGGCCACTCGGCGCTTACAGGGCACTTGGGCCGATCACGGCATTCGTTGTGTAGAAGATCAGGGAAAGTTCTCGCAGGCTTTAGTAGAGACGCTGCTTGAGCAGGGTGTGACCCATCTATGGACGGATACCCTCCACAGGCTAGACAGCGGCAAATTGACAGAATCCGATCGCCATCCACGATATGTCGCGGCAGATGGCATCACGACGATCGCCAAGTTTTTGGCATCTGGCCTAGAGATTTGGCGAGATCAGCGGGTGCAAGCGATCGCCTCTATGCCTGAGTCAGCCTGGAATTTAACCTTAGAATCGGCGACGCTAGAGAAAAAAAACGTGACTGCCAAAAGTTTGGTGCTGGCTATTCCGGCACCTCAAGCGGCGCTGTTGATAGAGCCATTTGCCGAGCAGATGCCTACCTTACTGGCAGCAGTACAGTCCGTAGAGTTTGCGCCCTGCATTACAGCGATCGCAGCCTATGCTCCAAAGCCGCAATCTCAGATGACAGAGATTCCCTGGAGAGCGATCGCAGGTTCTGAAGCTTCAGATCTCGCCTGGATTGGACTAGAAACTACTAAGCACCTTGATCCCTCTCAGTCAGAACTCACGCCTGTGATCGTGGCTCAGAGCAGCGCCCAGTTTGCTGAGCGCTATTTAGAAGCTGCCGACCTTCAGACTGTGGGACAGCAGCTTTTGGCAACTGTGCAGGGTTTGCTGCCTTGGCTCAGCCCCCCAGAGGTTTTGCAGGTGCACCGCTGGCGCTACGGCTTTGTGACGAAACCGATCGCCGATACCTGCCTGAGCACAAACCAGCCTTTGCCGTTGGTGTGCAGTGGGGATTGGTGCGGGGGCAACCAAATTGAGAATGCGCTGCAATCGGGGTGGGCGGCAGCAGAGCAAATGGCAATTCTCATGCAGAAGCTAGGAATCTTTGGGGGCGATCGCTCAGAGGATTTTGCCGATTTGCTGCGGGCGCTTAGCTTTAGCTATAGACAGCCCTAACTGAGAGGAGTTTTGGGCTGCGGCGATGGGCGTTCAAAATAAAACTCAAAAACGTCGATAGCTTTATGGCTACCGACGTTTTCGATGTTTAGAGCTTTATGGCGCACACCACGAAACTCTAGTAATGCTCTACCGATCGCGCCTGAGAAACCAGCCTTTGGCTTTGAGCCGGAGGTTAAGAGCTGCGATCGCCTCAGATAGAGCGAGATGGATGCTTTGCTATAGTGCTATATCGCTATAGGTATGTACAGAAACTATTCTGTAACTTCAGCCCCATCTTGGCTCATGTTGTCGCTGTTTTCGTCCTCTTGAGCATTACCGCCGCTGCCATAGCGTCTCTTGCCAAAACGACCTACATTCGTGCGCTTACGGAATTTACGAGCATAAGCCTGGTTGCGAAGTGCTTTTTCTTTCTTTTGGTTGCGGCGTTTAGCCATTCTGAACCTCTTTACGTCTGTTAATCTAGTCAGAGAAAAACTGGAGTGATGAAAAATCTTTGGCGCATGCTGCTCTGGCAAACATCGTCAACGACCTCACCAAATATTTCCCACAAGTTGGATATTTTATCATAATTCTCGGCCTCTCCCCAGGTCAGTGATTTGGCGCAGGTTGTTGAGTGATCTTGAGGTTTACGCTGTAGGGCTATGCGCTTAAATCTAAATAAACTATGTGTTGAAAGTCTCGCTAAATGCGGCTTTCAACACATAACTTGCCCTAACCTCATTATGGAGCGTCCTATTACGTTGAGCCATGCTGAGGGGTATTCATCGCCTTGGCAAAGGCCAGAGCTTCTTGGCGAGTTTGAATTTTGCCTTCAGCTCTGGCTAATTGAATAGCTTCCAAAAGTTGACCAATTTGACGACCGGGCGGCAGCTTCAGCTCGATCATGAGATCTTTGCCCGTCAAGGGGGCGATCGGGTGAGCTACGGGGTCATCAGGCTGCAAGAAACGCTCAATCAAAGGGGCGATCGCCGCTAGAGGAGTCTTTAGCGCCACCGCCAGAACCACCAAAGCCGGAAAAGCTGCGCCGACCCCTCTAAACAAACAATATTGGGCTTGCAGAGATAATGGCTCGCCCTGAGTCGCCCCTGCTTGAGCTGCAAAGTCCTTAGCCGCGCAGATGCTGGGCAGCCAGTGAATCACTGTTAGAACCGCCTGAATTTCGGCACGACTATATTTCAGCCGCCATAGCTCTTGCTCTGCTATTTGTGGCTCATGGCTAACCAGGCAAGCCAGTTTGGCAATTTTGAGCCAGCTGCGTCCTGTGCCTGAGGTTTTATGCTGATCTCGCAGCCAGCCCGATAGCTCTAGCCCTGCTCTAGCCCAGGTTTGATCCAGCGCTAAAGCTGCGACATCGATTTGCTCTAGCTGCTGCAATCCATCCGCATTTGCATGGGGAAACCAATGCTTTAGCAGTCCATCCTGCCAGGACATGGCTAGAAAAGGAGTGCCTTTGGCAGTGCTGAGGAGATAGCCAATTTCGCCCTGCACCCGTTCGGCAGCAATTTCTTGCAGCAGATTTGCCAAGCATTGAATCGTTTTGCGCGTGTCTGGCTCTAGGGTGAAACCCAGCTGAGCTGCCTGCCGATAAGCTCTCAGCAAGCGCAAGGGATCTTCTTTTAAGTTTTCGGGCGCAATCATCTGGATTAGCCGCTGCTGGAGAGCGATCGAACCCTGGAGCGGATCTAAAACCTCCTGAGTGTGAGGGCTATAGGCGATCGCATTCACCGTAAAGTCGCGCCGATGCAGGTCTTCTTCTAGGCTATCGCCGACCTGCTGGGCAAAATCGACGGTGGCTTTCTCAAACACGACCCGAGCAATC
The DNA here is from genome assembly GCA_016208305.1 of Oscillatoriophycideae cyanobacterium NC_groundwater_1537_Pr4_S-0.65um_50_18. GTDB lineage: Bacteria > Cyanobacteriota > Cyanobacteriia > Elainellales > Elainellaceae > Drouetiella. Next base: position 181,686 of record JACQYI010000060.1, read on the forward strand.
TGCCGCTCAGCATCTAGCAACACGAATCCGGCATGGTAGTGGCTGGCGATCGCCTTGGCAACCTTGACTGCCCCTTCTGGCATGACAAAATCTAGATCTAAATAGTCAGCGCGTCTGCCCAACAGCGCATCTCGGACGTTGCCCCCAACCAAGTAGGTCGATCGAGGCAGCCAATCCAAGCTGAAGGGCCAGGTTTGTGGCGATAGCACTGAGGCATCTAAACCCTGTGTCTGAGCAATATCTGTAAATAAATGCGTCCGTTTCAACAGCTCGTCCCAACGTGATGAACAATTTCGCTACACCAGTAGCGATCTACACCTAATCTCCGTCCCATTCCCCGAACTTTCCCATTGCCCACTTTCATTGTGTCAATATTTTTTCAACCTGAGCGTGGCTAGATGAGAGGTGAGGGTCTAGACCCGTCGTTGATTTTATTGGAAAGAAGCAGACCTTCCTTTGCAACAAAATCAGCGACACCTTTGAAATAAAGCTCCAAAGATATCGAGAGGGCAGTCTGTACTCTATTTAATTTTTCGGTTTGGTTTTCTCAGCTTCTCACACAGCGCGATGCGTTAGTCAAATCTGATTGCCTAAATGCTAGAGCCTTTGCCTGATTTCTAGCCTGTGGAACCGATCGCGCCACAATGCTCTAAAAAGCTAAAAATTAAGAAGACTTTGCAATTACCTGCGCCTGTTTTGCCCAGATTGAGTGCCCAGGTTGAGCGGGAACTGGCCAGAGGGGACAGGCTTCCTCCAAGAATAGGATTGAATCTCCTAGAATTGGAGGAATAGCAAAAGCGGAGGGTTTGCCCATGTGTATTTGCATTAACTGCCACTACGTCGATCGCTGCACAACCTATCACGCCGTAGAAGAATTGCACCAGCAGCGCCACTTAACCGAATCTCCTGACTTTGAAGCCACAGAACCCGAAATTAATGCCAATATCCGCGTCGTAGGGGATGAGATCGAGAAAGAATATGATGTCGTTGGCTGTCTGAGCTTCAAGCAAGATATAGGTCGGTGGGTGCGCCTGCGTCCGGGTGAACTTGTGCCGACGTAGCCTATGAACCTGCAAGTTTCAGCGCTTTTCTCTTGTGGATGTCGTGAAGCCTGACACGCAAGGATCGCACATCAATTAACCTGTCATAGGTTGTGGAGGTGCCGCGCGGCACCTCCACAACCTACTGGGTTTTATCTAAATCTATGATTCAATTTACCTTGGTAAAGATGTGTAAGTTCTGATTAATTCTGGCTAGAATTAGCTCATCCAGGCGCAGTATCTTCAAGCGTGCCACTTCTATATGCAGTAATCCGATAATCCATGAGCAGTCCTGAAGTTCGAGGTCTGGTTGGTGAAGTCAAGACCCAGGTGGCAATTCTGGCTTTTGCGATCGGTTTGATGTGGGCGATCGAAATCGTCGATTTTTTCTTAGGCGGAGCGCTCAACAGCTTTGGCATTATTCCGCGAAACGTAATTGGGCTACGAGGTATCCTATTCGCGCCCTTCCTGCATGGCAACTTTGCTCATTTGATCGCCAATACCGTACCTTTTGCCACGTTGGGCTGGTTTGTCATGTTGCGTCGTACCAGCGATTTTTTCTGGGTAACGGCGATCGCAATGCTGGTTGGCGGCTTGGGCACTTGGCTCATCGCCTCACCCAACACCGTTCATATTGGCGCAAGCGGCGTGATCTTTGGCTACTTGGGATTCCTAATTTCTCGAGGCTATTTTGAGCGCAGCTTTGGCTCCATGCTGTTTTCTATCCTGGTTGGCTTAGCCTATGGCGGTCTGATTTGGGGAGTCTTACCAGGACAGTTGGGCATTTCTTGGCAAGGGCATCTGTTTGGGTTTATCGGCGGCATTGTCGCTGCTTGGCTCATGGCAGACTCTAAAGCAGCCTCTAAAGCTGAACGACGCCGATCGTATCGAGGGTTTTAAGACCGTTAACTTCCTAATTGGCAAACTGGATGGCAAACCCAATGTTGCAGCACTTGATAAAAAACCATTAAATCAGCGGGAATTTCTCCAAATTAAAGGTATTCATAACGAGAAGTTAGCTTAAAGGCTGGTTTGCAAATGCGATCGACTTTAAGATAGCTTCTCAGGAGTTATATTCAGCTTTTATCAAGCTAAGGTGCAAAAAATGGGACTTTTCTTTGATGTTTTGGGTGCTATTAACGACCCCAATCAGCAGGCGAGTGTGGGTCAATTGGGTTCGCTGCTCAGCTCAGTGCAGCAAATTAGCCAACAGACTGGACTAGATGCAGGCACAACGCAAAATGTCATATCTGCTCTGGGAGGGGCGCTCCGTCCTGTCTTGCAGCAGCAAAATTCAGAAATGGGGGGGCAACAGCTTGCAGGAATGCTGAGTCAGCTTGCAGGAGGCGGCAGTAATTCCTTAGGTGGAATGCTCGGTCAAGTGGCTGGCGGCAATCCTTTAGGCGGAATGCTCGGTCAAGCGGCAACAGCAGCTGTGGGAGGCAACGCGCTTCAGTCTCTGATTCCAGCTCAGATGCAGCAACAAATTGCCCAAGCTGTGGCTCAAAAGACAGGGTTAGATGCAACTATGGTGCAATCGCTGCTGCCAATGTTGATTCCCGTCGTGCTGGGCTTCTTGAATTTGGGCGCTAATAAGCCCGGTGCGCCCGGTGGAGCCAGTAACCCATTGCTCAGCGCTTTCTTGGATAGCGATCGCGATGGTGATACCGATCTAGGCGATGTGATGAAATTTGCTACCCGCTTTCTCTCTCCGGCCTAACTGCCGTGAGTACAGAGATATCTGAGTACAGAGATATCAAGGGTTGCGAATTTAACAAAACCCAAGATATGAAAAGTGAGTCTGTCAAAACTTTTGCAAAACATCCTTGAGAAGCAAGGTAAGAAGAAGCTTTATAGCCAAGATTTAGCCCAAAACTAAAGCGGACGGAGGCTTTGCCTCCGTCCGCTTTAATTGAGAAGTCTATTCTGCAAGCTGCCTGAAGCCGAGGCTCACGTTTAGGGGTCTACTAAAATGGTCGTGTTGCCATCGGTATCTTCATGAGCAACGTTGCCGTCAGTGTCAACTAGCGTAGCGCTGCCGTCAACATCTTCGTAAAGAACGTTACCTTCGTCATCAACCGTTGTAGCGTTGCCATCAGCATCTACATGAGCTGCGTTGCCTTCGTCATCTACAGCAGTGACGCTACCATCTTCGTACTCGTATAGATCTACATCTTGAGCAAGGGCAGGCAAACCTAATCCCAGGGTACATAGAATCATGCTACCAATCAAAAGCAGTTTTCTCATTTAGGAATGCCTCTAAACTAGTTGAGTGTTCCTTGGTTTTAGCTGCGATTGCTACATGATGTTATTCGAGGAATCACGGATCAATCCTATGCTGCTCCCTATTCAATCCAGCGGCAATTTATGTCTAAAGATAGATACAGCCGATATTTGAAAGCTTGGCAGATTAAAGCTTTCAAATATCGCATACAGCCTTGATGCCGTTAAGAATTGCTGTGGGCTTGCCTAAAGCGTCAGTGATCGCGCGGAGTTTGCCCAGGTGTAGAGGCATTAGACGAACGAATTCTGACGGGAGCCGATCGTGCAACCGAGAGCCACCTGCCTTCTTCGGTGAGGTAGCCTAGCGTCGCAATATAGTCACCGTAGGATGGCACGCTGACATGACGATCGTTAGCCGTTTCGCTACATTCAAACTGCTGGAGTCCTTTAGGGGGTTGATCATTCAGATCGACACCTGTAATGTCGTAGATTCTCAAAACCAAACGCTGTCCCCCCTTTTGCCGCAATTCCTGTTTGCGTTCTTCAGAGACTTCCCAGTAGGCATAGATTTCTTCAGCGCTGCGCGGCACCAGCAGTAGCCGACTTTCGGCAGTTGCACGATCGCTAGAGATGCGGCTGCGGGCGGCTGCAACGGCATCTCCTGCAATCGCTTTACCCATAGGAGTGACGTTTCCTGACGCGGTTCCTGATGGAGAGACCGCTGGGTTAGCACTATCTTGGCTGGAATTCTCTAAGAGATTGGATGAACTCCCAGGAGATGGGTCTACGGCAGTCTGTACTTTAGAGGCTGTCTCACCTACAGCAGTTGGCAAAGCCTCATAGCTAGGTGGCTCGGATAGGATTGAGGTATCTTCTGGGGTTGAAGGAAGGCAAACCGGAACCCGCACATGGGGCGATCGCGCCAAGGGTAGCCAGCGCTGTGTGCCAGTCAGGTAACCAATCTCAGCAATATAGTCTCGATCGTCAATGGGAATGGGCACATGCAGCTCTTGAGCAGATTCTGAGCAGTCAAATTCCTGGGTGCTGTGGGGGGGCTGGTAATAGGCATCAATATCGGTCACATCGTAAAGCCGTAGCTTCAAGTCTTGTCCGCCCTGCTGCTTCAGGAGAGTTCTATGGGCTTCTGACACCTCCCAGCTAGCATGAGCAGATTTGCAGTTTCGCGGCGTCAGGACAATGCGGCTGTCGTGAGCTTGGGGCAGGGCTGTAGATGCAAGGACAGGACTAGGAGCCTCAGGAATTACGGTTGTAGGGACGATCGATTCCCTCAAAGCCGACTCTGCTGGAATAGCCTCTGCCTCTGAGCGATCGCGCAGCAACCAAGCTAAAAACCCCAGGCCGCCTAAGGCAGGCAAAAGCCACCACCAACGTGACAAGAAGCTGTCCCCTTCGATGGCAGTGATGAGGTTGCCGGGGGAGGCGCTAGCTCCTGGATCTGCTGATGGCGGAGCCGTTGCGCCCGGTGATGTGGCTCCCGGTGCAACTGCGCCTGGTGAAGCGGCTCCTGGCGAAACCACTGGACTAGAAGCACTCGGTGAAACTGCCGGAGCCGGACTGGCTACTGCCGGAGCCGGACTGGCAGGAGCGGCAGCCGCAACAGCCGCGACGGCTCCAGTGACCGCAGCCACTCTAGCGGCTTCTACAGCGGCCTGACTATCGGGCGCAGTGGCAATACCCAAGAATCCCTGAATGGCTGGGCTGGGATCAGGGCCTTTGTAGACGTAAGAAAGAGGCTGCGAAAAGGGGTAGCGCGGATCGTTGGGGAAGGTGCCATATAAGGGAAGAATGCGCACCGCCGGATTGGTACTCACCTGATCGGTGATGCCATAGCTGATGCCATCGTTGCCCAGTTGCTGAATGATCTCGTTGGTGTTGTCATCTGCCACCTTGACGGTGCTGGCACCCGGCTGAAACGGTGCGACTTGAAAGACAGGATAATTGGCGAAAGCGCGCCGAGTGTCGCTGTTGTCAGGGCGATCGATCAAGCGAATGGGAAGATCAACCCCACCGACCTGCGACCATTCCGTAATTTCGCCTCTGAAGATGCTGGCAAACTGTTCGCCTGTTAAGCCTTCAGTAAAAGGATTGTTAGCGCCGACGAAAATGGCGATCCTGTTGCGAGCCACTGGAACTGCAACAAGACCTTGCGCCTGTTCTTCTGCGGTGAGAGGACGACCGATCGCCGCCAAATCAGCCTTGCCTTCTAAAACAGCCTGAAGTGCAGTCTCGCTGTCGCTATAGCTTAGATCGACCTGTGTGCCCGGAAACTGAGTTTTGAAGCGATCGCTCAACGCTTGGTTGATTGACGTCATGCTGCTAGAGCCGTCAATTTTGACCGTTGTGCCTTGAGGGAGAGGTGCCGGAATCGGGAATGCAGCCTGAGCCAGGACTAGATTTGACGTTAAAGCGGCTGAATTTGGAGCAGCGGTGAAAGCGAGTAACATCACGAGAGCCGCTACAGCTTCGCATTTCTTAAGTGGTTTCATAAAAAATCCTGACTGAACCTTGCATTTGCGAAAAGCACGCTGTGATTATAGGATCAAGCCCTAAAATCGGGGAATTTAAGTAATATTTATTTTTCATTTTTTATAGTAACCCTAAATCCTCTGGGTGCTCTTTGCGCTTCAGCCAAACCTGACTGGCATCAGCCAAACCTGACTTGCAATAGGGAACAATCATCTTCAAAGCTGCCTTTGCCGCTGAGCGACTGTACGGCAGCAATCACTTGCTCAAAGGGGTCTGGCTGTAGACCGTGAAACTGGCTGAGGAGATGGATAAATTCATCTAAATTCCAAGGCGTTTCATCCGGTTGTGCCACCTCATAAATGCCGTCGCTAAAGAGGTACAGCGTATCGCCTGACCGAACTTGGCAAAATTCGCTGGTGTATTTGCGATCGCTCAACATGCCGATCGGCACACCTGCCGTTTTTAGCAGCCTGATATCGGCTAACGATGAGATGCTGGCTGACATCAAAACGGCAGGCGGATGCCCAGCACTAGCATAAATTAACTGTCGTTTTTGCTGATTGTAAACCCCATACCAAATCGTGAAATAGCGATTGTGATGCACGTCCATATCAAAAACTTCGTTGAGCGATCGCAGCACGTCGCTAGGCTGATAGAAATTGACATTGGGTAGAGACTGCGATCGCAATATGTTTTGCACAGAAACCGAGAGCAGCGCTGAGCCTAACCCATGACCCGAAACATCCAGTAGGTAAATAGCCAGATAGTCAGGATCGAGCCAAAAATAATCAAAGCAATCGCCCCCCAACTGGCTAGAGGGTAGAAAACGGGAAGCCGTGGACACCTTTCCAGTCAGGGGCTGAGGCAAGAGCGATCGCACATAGGCAGAAGCCTCGGCTAACTCATTATCTAAAAGCTGCTTTTGCGCTTGCAAATCCTGAATTAAGCGCTGGCGCTCTTGAGCCGCTTGGTAGAGCCGCAACCCCGATCGCACTCTTGCCTTTAGCTCATGCACTTCGATGGGTTTGGGCAAGAAATCATCGGCTCCGGCATCTAGCCCTCGCACCCGATCTTCTACTCCAGCACGAGAGGTGAGTAGGATAAAGAAGGTGCCAGCCAAATCAGGGGCAGCTTTAATCTGACGGCAGACTTCTAACCCATCAATGCCTGACATGAGCCAATCGCAAATAATCAAAGCAGGGCGCAACGCGATCGCTTGCAGCACGCCTTCCTCACCGCTCCCTACTGCCACGATCTCGTAGCCTTGGGCTTGGAGCGTTTTCCTCAAAACCATCTGGATGACTGGGTCATCATCAATAATTAATATTCGCACCATGATTATTCTGAGACTTCAGGAACTAAAGCTTGAGAAGCTGACGGCATCTCTGGAAATATCATTCCCAAAAGGATAGAGTTGATGCGGGTGCTCACAATTTGGGTACTTATAATTCAGGTGCTCGAAGTGATTATGCCTGGAGGGTAATGAAACAAAAAATCATTATCTACCTTATCCAAATGCCACGACCCAGGTATTCCAAGTCTGTCGATACTCCAGGGGTGGGTAAAGGGGGAGTCGGCAGACGGCTTAAACGTTAATTTTTTGGGTGCTGCACGCCAACCGATCCGCCGACCCAACTCGCTTAAAACCACCTTGGCGGTGCCATGAGCAGATCAATATTCAGTTAATCTTCAGAAGCCACGTTACATGTCTGTGGCCATTCTCAGCAATGCCAAACAGTAGTCTTCGAGCGAAAACCGATTTGAGTGAACTGGTTCGAGTTCTCACCTGGTTTGATGAGTTTACTCAGTCCTCATTGCCAGAAACGACCTTTATGCAGTGTCAGACGCTGTTGGCAGAAGGATTTACCAATGCGGTTCGCCATGCCCATCAAAGCAAGGCGATCGATCTGCCGATTGATCTAGAGCTGCAATTATCAGAACAGCAGATTGAAATGAGAATTTGGGACTATGGCGAACCCTTTGATTTGCTGCAAAAAGTCAAGAGCCTGCCCGAAAAAGTAGATACCAACTCAACGGGTGGGCGCGGCCTCAAATTGCTGGAGCAGATCGCAGATGGGTTTAGCTACAGGCGTGACAACCAGCGAAATTGTTTGGTGATGATAAAGCAGTGGTGATGGCAGGGCGATCGGGTCACATATCGCCATTTTCTGACGGTTGAGCCTCAATCTTCTGTGCTCTGACGGGAGGTTAAATGAACCGCGATCGGCTGCTGCGGCTTCATGGCTTGCAGCACGTTTAAAGTCAAGGCTATGACGATTAAGATCATGCCGATCGCTTCCGTCAAGTCGGGAATTTCGCCCAACTGCATCGCTGCCGCCAAGACGCCAATGACCGGATTTGCCAAAGTTCCCAGTCCGGCTGTGCCTGCGGGTAAGTTCTTGAGAGCAAACATCCACAGCAGATAGGCGATCGCCGTTCCAGGAATAATGTTAAACAACAAAGCCGCAATGAAGGTGCTCGTCCATTGCACCGGAGGGCTAGGCAAAAACAGCGACACCAAAATGAGGGGAATGCTGCCCAATAGCATCTGCCAGGCCGTAAGGGAAATTAAATCTACCGCCTGATTTTGAGTAATTTTTTTGACGACGATCGCGCTCATGCCCCAACTCATTCCCGCCAGGATCGCCAGCACCTTGCTCAAGGAAGCGTCTGTCAAGTTGAGCGGCAGCACGATGAGCACTAGCCCTGTCAGCGCCAGCGCCACATGTAGCCATTGGGCTTTATGCAAACGCTCACCCAATAGCAACCAGGCAAACAGCAAAATCCAAAACGGCATGGTGTAGCAGAGGATAGAAGTTTTCCCGGCTCCGCCGCTCACCAATGCCCAAGTGGATAGCCCAATCATGCCACTCGTCTGCAAAACACCCAGCAGCAGCGTCATTTTGAACGCAGGTGGCTTAAGAGACTTGCGCAGCGCCAGTATGACTAGAAACAGGCTGAGCGCTCCAAAAAACGCCCGCATAGCCGCAAAGTCAAAAGGGGCAGCATATTGAACGCCCAACTTCATGACAACCCAGTTGTAGCCCCAAATGACTGCCAGAAGGAGCAGAGCCATCATGGCCGAAGTTTGAGACGCTGGGGATTTCTGTTCAGCCACGAGCTTATAAAAAAGGGGCGATCGCACTTAGCCTTTGTAGCACTGCTTTTGTAGCACTGCTTTTGTAGCACTGCTTTTGTAGCATGACAGTCCAGTTGCTCAAAGTCAAGCAGTTGTTTAACTATTTAACTTAAGGTTACTTTTAAGGCTAAGCTCAAGGCTCTAAGCGAATTACCACCTTACCAAAATGGCTGCCGCTCTCTAGGTGAGCTATTGCCGATCGCGCCTCAGCAAACGGAAAGACGCGATCGATGACCGGATGAATTTGATGCAGAGCGATCGCTCGATTCATGTCCTCAAACATATCCCGTGAACCCACATAAATGCCCTGCACCCGCACATGCTTGTGCAGAATAGAGACAGTGCTGACCTCTCCTGCCATACCGTTCAATACGCCAATCATTTCAATCTTGCCGCCATAACGCACCGCCCGCAGCGACTTTGAGAGGGTGGCCGAACCGCCCACCTCAACAACGTGATCAACCCCCCGGCTGTCGGTCAGCGCCCAGACTTTTTCTTCCCAATTGGACGTTGTTCGGTAGTTGATACCCAGATCTGCGCCGAGTTGCTTAGCACGATCTAGCTTGGCATCACTGCTGCTGGTCAAGATCACCTTTGCCCCAGCGGCTTTGGCAAACTGCAAAGCAAACAGAGAGACACCCCCTGTTCCTAGCAGTAGAACCGTTTCACCCGCCTTGACCTGACCTTCGACAACGAGAGCATTCCAAGCCGTGACGGCAGCACAAGGCAGAGTCGCCGCCTCCTCATAGCTGAGAAAATCAGGAAATTTAACCAGACCTTGCTGATCAAATACGACATATTCTGCCAAGACACCATTGATCGCCCCACCCAGTGCCGAACCCGCCTTTTCAGGCGTTAGCTCACCGGAGAGGAAACCTTGCATGAAGATGCCCGCTACGCGATCGCCAACCTGCACACGCGTCACACCTTCGCCCACCGCCACCACATCCCCTGCCCCATCCGACAAAGGCACGATCGGCTCAAACTCTTTCGCCCCATAAGCCCCCTTTGCCACCAGCAGATCCCGGTAATTGAGGCTAGCCGCCCGCATTTTGACCAAAACCTGTCCAAACTTAGGCTGCGGCTGCATTCGTTCTACTAAGGTAAGAGGATCTGTGCGATCGTTCCGCAACTCATAAGCTCTCATAGATTTCTCCCATAACATAGATTTCTCCCATAACAGTGACACTCTTCCAGAACTACTTAGCGGTGCTGATTGCAAAGACAAATTTTTGAGAAAAAAGCGCCCCATACACCTCTCACAAAAAATGAGCAAAACCCAAACCTGCTGCCCCTCACAAATGCGAAGCGCCCTCTGCCACCCTTCTACAATCTCGTGCGGAGGGGGTGTGTGGGACGCGCTTCGTCCCCTGCTGGGGGTTTGGGGGAAACCCCCAAGGCTGTTCGGCTTTAAGTCTTTCAGACTGCTATGCTTTGATTATCGGGACTACCCTCAGTCTTGCCAAGTACGCACATTATTGTGGAGTAGTATCAAAAAGTATCCTATGGAGCGATCGTATGCCCACGCGAGAATTGAACTGCCGCTACGGCTGTTCGGTAGAAGCTACGCTAGACGTGATTGGCGGACGTTGGAAAGGCGTGATCTTATTTCATCTGGCCAGCGGCACAAAGCGATTTAACCAACTACAACGGTTGGTGCAGGGATGCACACAGCGGATGCTGACCTTACAGCTTCGTGAATTGGAACAAGACGGTGTAGTGCTCCGCACGGTTTATGCCCAAGTGCCACCCAAAGTAGAGTATTCCTTAACAGAATTTGGGCGGAGTCTAGAGCCGATTTTGCTGCTAATGCGAGATTGGGGCGATCGCTATATCCAACTGCTCTCTGAGCAATCCCCCGAGCAATCGCCGGAGCCGCTGCCTGAAATGCTGCTTGCCGGATCTTCTCAAACCCTGCCGACAAACCCCTAAATACTCAGGTGTTGACATACTTGGGTGTTGACATATTTAGGCATGGATAAAGGCGATCGCGATTTTTCAAGCAGGGGCGAGAAAAATTGTCTTTAGAAGGATTGTTCTTAGAGAAAATAGGGAAGATCATTAGGACAGGTTGTGAGGCAAGTGGATGGCGGATGACTCTGCGGTTTGGATTATGACGGAAGTAGAGACTTCCACCGAAACGACTGAAACCGAGGTGCAGCGGGGTGGCAGGGGCAGTGATGATACGGGAGGCGGCTATGGACAACGTCTTAGAGAGCGGATCACGACGCTAGTGAGAAAGCCAGTTGCAGTGCCCAAAGAAGTCCTGAAACGACAGATGAATGGGTTGCTGCAAGTCGTAACTGAGCTGTTTAACCAAAATCTGACAGATGACCAAGCGAATCCAGCAAACCCTCCGGGTATGGTGTTGGATGAAGTGGAGTTATCGATCGAGGTGAATGCCGAAGGACAGATTAGTATTGTGGGCAATAGTGCTAAAACAGGACAAAAAGGCGCTATTACGTTGAAGTTTAAGCGCATTTCCCCAACTCATGGGTAAAAATTGGGCAATTACGATCGGCATTAACGGCTATCGCAATCTGCAACGGCTGAACTATGCTCAGCGGGATGCGGAAGCAATGCGGGATTATTTCCGTAACGAAGCTCAGTTTGAGCAGGTCTATCATTTCTCAGATGATTCGCCTCCCATTACACAAGACTACGGTGACGATATTGACTCTAAGCCCATCTACACGACCTTGAGCCGATTTTTGCATGTCCGGTTCGAGCAGCCTTTTCTGAAAGCTGGGGATAATCTCTGGTTCTTTTTTGCGGGGCATGGGGTGCGCGATGAAGGGCGAGATTATTTAATGCCGATCGATGCCTATTTGCAAGATATTCAACGTTCTGCCCTTTCGCTGTATTACATTACCGAACGGCTGCGCCGCTGCGGAGCCGATAATGTAGTGCTGCTGCTGGATGCTTGCCGGAGTGAGAGCAGACGGGATGGATTGGGCATCGGCACAGAGATTCAGCAGGGTGTGATTACGCTGTTTTCATGCAGCCCACGTCAGGTGTCCTATGAAATTGATCAGCTTCAGCAAGGCGCATTTACCCACACTTTGCTGGAAGCTCTGCGAATTCAAGGAGAGGGAAATTGCGCCACAGTAGAACGGCTGTATGCCCAACTCAAAACTCGTCTGCCTGAGATCAACCAACGCTTCGAGAAACCTGTGCAAGTTCCCTATGCGGTAGTGGAACCTGCCAGCAAATATCACCTGATTTTGTTGCCCCGGTTTGCCACATTGCGCGATGCTGAAACCTTAAGGGTAGATGCTTTTCGTGCTGAAAGTGCCGGAGATTTTGAGTTAGCCGAGAGTTTCTGGATTCGAGTGCTAATGGTTTCACCAGCCGATCAAGATGCGCTGGATGGGATTCGGAGAATCGATCGCCTCAGACATAGCCCAGCACCTCCGACTTCGCCGCCCCAACGACCTAGGGGTGCACGGTCGCCCTCCCCTATCCGATCGCCTCATTTAGCCTCAAGGTTTGTCTCTGCGCCAATATCGACTTTATCTTTGAGCAGACGACGCTTGCTTCAAATTGTTGGCTTTAGCGGAGCAGGGCTAGGAACTGCTTTTCTAGGTCAGGCATTACTCCGCTCTGCTTCAGAGCCTCAAACGTCGAAGCCATTGCCTTCTGATTCTCCATCTTCTACAGAAACCAATCCATTCTCTCCTGATCCTCTAGCTTCTACGGAAACCAATCCGGTTTCTTCTGACTCTCCAGTTTCTACAGAGCTGAAATTAGAGACTTTTGAATTCACGGTGGTTACGGTGGATGCCAAAGGGCAAAAAAATAAGCCAGAGCAAAAACAAGCTCAGTTTTTCAAGGAAGATTTGGATAGCGGAGTAGTCCTAGATATGGTGATGATTCCTGACGGGACGTTCCAGATGGGATCACCTGAGACAGAGTTGGCAAGGTCTGAGAGAGAAAGTCCGCAGCACCCAGTGACCGTTCAGTCGTTCTTGATGGGTAAATTTCAGGTAACGCAAGCTCAGTGGAAAGCGGTTGCTGCCTTGCCCAAAGTCAAGCTTGACCTCAAATCTAATCCGTCTGACTTCAAAGGCAGCGATCGCCCTGTAGAAAATATCTCCTGGAATGAAGCGGTTGAGTTTTGCGATCGCCTTTCTAAAAAAACAGGACGGCAATACCGCTTGCCTTCCGAGGCGGAGTGGGAATATGCCTGTCGTGCGGGAACTGAAACGCCGTTTCATTTTGGAGACACAATCACAGTTGACATAGCCAGCTTTGATAGTAGTCGATCCTATGGAGAGGCACCCGTAAGCGCTGCTTCAGAAGAAACTACGCCTGTCGGTAGCTTCGAAGTTGCTAATGCTTTTGGGCTTTACGACATGCATGGTAATGTCCGGGAATGGTGCGCCGATCACTGGCATGAAAATTATCAAGGGGCACCGGATACTAGCAAAGCGTGGCTGAGTGAAAGTACTAACCAACCTCGGATTCAGCGCGGCGGCTCTTGGAGAAGCTCTCCTCGGTTTTGTCGCTCAGCGGCTCGCAACTCCGACGATGTAGACATTCGCTGTGACTGCAATGGTTTTCGTGTTGTTTGCTCTGTACCTGAAGTTCTGTAGCCTTTGTTTCCTGCCTAATCCTGATGCTCAGAATAGGGGCGATCGACGCTCGATAATGGCGCATGATGGTTGAAGGCGATCGGTGTGATGCTGAAGGTAAGGGCGTGGCATTCGGCAGATCATTTTTTGCTGAGCAAAGAGAGCGCCTACCGAATGCCACGCCCCTACGGTGAACTCCCAACGCATTCTTAAATATTCAGCCGCTGATAAACGCGATCGAGGTTCTTCAAATGCGCCTTGGGATCAAAGCAAGCCTCCACTTCTGCGGGCGAAAGGTGCGCCGTGACGCGCGGATCTTGGGCAATCAGCGCATGAAAATCACCATCATCGGTGTTCCATGCGGTGTGGGCGTTAGATTGAGCGATCGCGTAAGCCTCCTCTCGGCTCAGCCCTTTGTCTACCAGCGCCAGCAGCACCCGCTGACTAAAGACCACGCCGCCGTAAAGGTTCATATTGCGCCGCATATTTTCGGGATAGACCAGCAGCGTCTTGATCAAATCAGTGGCTTCCACCAGCATGAAATGCGTCAGGATGCAGCAGTCGGGAAACATCACCCGCTCGACTGAGCTGTGGGAAATATCGCGCTCATGCCAGAGGGCAATGTTTTCTAGAGCCGCGATCGCATGTCCTCGCACAATTCTCGCCATCCCGGTCAGCCGTTCCGATCGGATGGGGTTGCGCTTGTGGGGCATGGCCGAAGAGCCTTTCTGACCTTTCGAGAAATACTCTTCTACTTCTAAAACATCGGTGCGTTGCAAGTTGCGGATCTCGACGGCAAATCGCTCGATCGAGGCCGTCATCAGCGCCAGCGCCTGAACATATTCGGCATGGCGATCGCGGGAGATCACCTGAGTCGAAGCGGGGTCAGGCTCTAGTCCTAAGTTCTGACAGGTGAGTGCCTCAATTTGGGGATCAACATTAGCGTAAGTGCCCACCGCACCTGAGATCTTGCCCACGGCAATTCTTTTTTGCAGTTCGCAGAGGCGATCGCGATGCCGCAACATTTCTGCCAGCCAGCCTGCCAGCTTAAAACCAAAGGTGATGGGTTCGGCATGGATGCCATGCGATCGCCCAATCATCACCGTATCGCGATGCTGCTGCGCCTGATAGCGAATTGCCTGAATCAGCCGCTCCACATGGGTCATAATCACATCCAGACTGGCGACGAGCTGAAGCGCCAGAGCCGTATCCAGCACATCCGAACTCGTCATGCCCAAATGGATGTAGCGACCTGCCTCTCCCACATACTCATTGACGTTAGTGAGGAAGGCAATCATGTCATGCTTGACTTCCTTCTCGATTTCTAAAACCCGCGCCGCATCAAAATTTGCTTTTGCCTTGATCGTCTCCACTGCCTCAGCGGGAATGTAGCCCAGCTCTGCCTGAGCCTCACATACTGCAATTTCTACTTGCAGCCAGGTTTTTAGCTTATAGTTTTCTGTCCACAAATCGCCCATTTCGGGCAGGGTGTAGCGTTCGATCAAGGTTTACGCCCAAATACAACCGACAATTGTACAACCTTGAACGGTGGGAGAGGCGATCGCGTACTTTCGCCATTTTGATTCCTGTTGCTACCCAAGAGGAAGGTTGCATCATTGTTTGAGTAATCTCGTTTAAATTCATCCGCTTTTTCGTTGATTCGCTACGGTTGCTCCCGCTTTCCCCTAGCCCTAAGCTATACGATCGCCTTCAATCGTCTTTAGAGATTTCGTCAATACCCATCACATTGCTAAATACATCGCCCAAATAGAGCCTAACAAAATCCTTAGCCGCAGCTTTGTCGATTTTTTGAAGCGCTTCAATGATTTGAAGAACTGACTCAGCCGTGGGATCTTGCGTGTTGTTAAACCAGTAATGAACGGTCGATCGCCCAACGCCCATAGTCACTGCTAGCCGATTTTGACTAATACCATAGGTGCAACTACCCTGAAACGAATGATGCCTGATGCGATATTCATAGTGGTATTCGATCCGGTGGGCGACGAGGAGCCAGAATGACTGACGGAAAGCCAGAAGAGAAAACAGAAGGAAAATTCAGAGCGCCTCGAAACCGCACCTTGACGCTATCCCCCGACGAAAGGGCGCACTACACCCAGCAACTTGTGAAGCTAGAAAGCGCGATCGCCCCCGCCCTGCTGCAAAACAAAACCATCAACCAGGATTTGTTTGAAATTCTCGACTGGTTGCCCACCCAATTTGTTGATCTGCTCTTCATCGATCCGCCCTATAATCTGACCAAATCCTTTGGGGCATCCAGCTTTCGGGAGCGATCGCTCTCTGCTTACCAAGCTTGGCTAGAGTCCTGGTTGCCAAAGCTGCTAAAAATCCTCAAGCCCTCCGCCTCGGTGTATATCTGCGGCGATTGGCGATCTTCTGCGGCGATTCAGCTTGTGGCTGAGCAATATCTCATCATCCGCAACTGCATCACCTGGGAGCGGGAGAAAGGCAGAGGGGCTAAGGCAAACTGGAAAAACTGCTCTGAGCAGATCTGGTTTTGTACAGCTTCAGAGCAATATACCTTCAATCTGGAGGCCGTCAAGCTGAAACGCAGAGTGATGGCTCCTTACACCGATGCGACAGGCAACCCCAAAGACTGGGAAAAAACAGAGAACGGCAACTATCGCCTCACCCATCCTTCCAATCTCTGGACGGATCTGTCGGTGCCCTTTTGGTCAATGCCCGAAAACACCGATCATCCCACCCAAAAGCCTGAGAAGCTCTTAGCCAAAATCATTTTGGCCAGCTCCAATCCGGGCGATTGCATCTTTGATCCTTTTCTCGGATCAGGCACCACCTCAGTTGTGGCTAAAAAAACAGGACGCAGCTACGTCGGAGTCGAGCTTGATCCGCTGTATGCCTGTTTGACCGAGAAGAGATTGGCGATCGCCAACCAAGACAAAGCAATTCAGGGCTATGCCGAAGGCGTTTTTTGGGAACGCAACTCTCACTAGGCCGCGTGAACAATCTAGGCTACGTGAACGCTGATGAGCCCCTACTGCCCCATGACAAAGTCCGTCCCGGCCAGCGGCAGCTTTGCCATAGCAGAAGCCTCTAGAGTTAGCGCCACCAGATCTTCGCGCTCTAGGTTATGCACATTAGACTTGCCGCAAGCCCTAGCGATTGCCTGGGTTTCCATCACCATAGCTTGCAGGTAATTGGCGACATGGGTTGCCGCTTCCTCAACGGGCAGCCTTTCCATCAGCGAGGCTTCTTGGGTGGCAATGCCCACTGGGCAGAGTCCCGTATGGCAGTGATGGCAGTGATAAGGCTCTGTGCCTAGCTTGTGGTAATCCTCGACGTAGATCGGCTTGTTGCAGCCCATCGCAATCAGGCTGGCTGTACCAATACTGACCGCATCTGCTCCTAGCGCCAGCGCCTTCGCCACATCTGGCCCTGATCGGATGCCGCCAGAGACTAGAAGCTGGACTTCGCCATATACGCCAATCTCTTTCAAGGCTTCTACGGCCTGGACGATCGCAGGTAAGGTCGGAATCCCCACATGTTCTTGAAAAATGCTTTGGGTGGCTGCGGTGCCGCCCTCCATGCCGTCTAGCACGATCACATCGGCTCCAGCTTTGACCGCCAGCTTGACATCGTCTTTAACGCGAGTGGCTCCCATCTTGACGTAGATGGGAATCTGCCAATCCGTTGCTTCCCGTAGCTCCTCAATTTTGATTCGCAGGTCGTCTGGCCCAATCCAGTCCGGATGGCGGCAGGGCGATCGCTGATCGACACCTTCAGGGAGCGATCGCATTCCGGCAACGACCTGGTTTACCTTTTGCCCTAGCAACAAGCCGCCGCCGCCCGGTTTTGCCCCCTGCCCCACCACAATTTCTACGGCATCGGCCTTCTTCAGGTCTTTTGGATCAAAGCCGTACCGCGAAGGCAAGCACTGATAGACCAGCTGGGCAGAAGCCTCTCGCTCTGCGGCCAACATGCCGCCATCGCCAGTGGTTGTGGAAGTGCCCATCCAGGTGGCTGCTTGCCCCAGCGCTACCTTGGCGTTGCGCGACAGTGCGCCAAAGCTCATTCCAGCGATCGTAATCGGGATCTCTAGCTCGATCGGGCGCTTGGCGTAGCGGGTGCCCAGCATCGTTTTGGTTTCACACTTTTCTCGATAGCCTTCTAGGGGCAATCGCGTCAGGGAAGCGGTTAGAAACACCAGATCGTCTAGACGAGGAACATTGCGGAAGGCTCCAAATCCTCGGATGTGATAACGTCCTAGCTCTGCTCGCTCTTGAATAGCGTGGATGGCTTCAGGCGTGTAGGTTTTGCTGGTGTGGAGGATAGGATTTTCCATGAGGATAGCAAGGTTGGGGTGCGATGATGTTGAGCAGCGGTTTGAGAGCGATCGCTAAAAGTCATGCAAGCCTCTGCTCAGATGGCGTTTTCTTGGGCAAAGTCTCTGGGCTTAAAGTTATAGAGCTGCTTGGCACAGACGACTTTTTTAAAGGCGTAATCCTGCGCTTTCACATTCCAATCGCCCAACTCGCGATCGAGCATTTGCCAATCGGCCTCGGTGAGCGGCTCGACCTGGGCATCTGCCCCCAGAGAAGCGATCGCCCCACCCACAAAAATTTCGCCTTCATAGATCGAGTCTGCCAGGTTTGCGCCTGCATCGCCGCACACAATCATCCGTCCCTGCTGCATCATGAACGCGCTGCCTGCCCCGATATTGCCTAAGACTATCAGCGTTGCGCCCTTGAGCGAAATTCCGGCTCTGGCTCCGGCATTGCCCAGCACACAGATCTTGCCGCCCCTGGCAGTTGCCGCCGCATTGGCTGAGGCATCGCCCCGCACGATAATTTGACCGGACATGAGGTTTTCGCCTACTGACCAGCCACAATTGCCCTGAATATCCAGATTGGCATGGTCGCTGAGTCCGCCGCAGTAGTAGCCCACCGAACCCTCAAAGCGGATCAGCATCGAGGTTTCTAGCCCAACGGCCAGATTGTGCCGCCCTGTCGGATTAAGGACGGTCACGGAGGCTTGCCCGGTGGCGGCGATCGCCTTAAGCGCCTGATTAATTTCGCGGGTCGTTAGGCCATTGCAGTCCAGAGGCTGGCAGTCTACAGGAGAGCCGTCTGAGGGGGTAGGGGTCGAAGAGGTAGAGGTCAAAGTCGTTAAGTCAGCCACAGCAAAATCAGTCATGGTGTGAGAAGAGAGAGCGGAGAGGCGTAGGTTGCTTGAGGAGTGGGAATCACAGACCAGATATTTACCTCACCCGCTCCTGGTTCTCGCAGCTTTGCCGTTGAGTCAAACTGAGGCAGGTTGAGCAAAGCGCGATACTCGGAAGCGATCGCCACTATACCGGGCTGCTCATAAATTACGGCAGGCTTGGCCGCATATTTGTCGCGCACCAAAGCCACCTTATCCCGCGTCGCGACTAGAAATGTGTAGGTGCCGTCTATATCGGCCAAGAGCTGATGCAGCGCCTCCTCCAACGATTTTCCTTGCAAAAGCTGATAGTAGATATAGTGGGCGATCGCCTCTGAATCGTTCTGCGTTTCAAAGACTGCCCCCATGCGCTCTAGCTGAAACCGCAGCTTGTAGTAGTTAGAAACCTGACCGTTATGCACCAGCGACAAATCATAGCTGCTGGTGAAAGGATGAGAATGGTGAGTATCCACAACCGACTCGGTCGCCATGCGGGTGTGCCCGATGCCGTGGGTGCCCGAAAAGTCTCTTAAGCCATACAACGCTGCCAGCTCCTCAACCGAGCCAATCCCCTTATAAATTTCCATAGCCTGCCCTGCACTCACCACATGCAGTGCCGGAAACTGGTGATGCAGCGCTTGCTTAAACTGACTGAGATCGAAGTTCTGATGGGCTAAATCTAGCGTCACCTGCTGCACCTGCGCGATCGCCTGCCAGTTTGCAATGCAGAGAGACTGCTCCATCCAATGCCGTACCTGTTGCCAAGGGGCATCACTGTTTTGGAGACTGCCCAGCAAAAGCCGAACCTGAGAGGGAGTAGGGCAATCGTGATACAAAGCGACACCGCAAGAGTCAGGCCCACGGCTTTCCAAAGGCTGAATTAATGAAAGCAGCGTCGAGCCAAAGCTTTTATACTGCTCTGGGTCATAGTAGATGAGTCCGGCGATGCCACACATGGTTTACTCCCAGTGAAAAAATTTGGCTTTTCCTAGCCTCAAGGTGCTAAAAAGTCTCAAGGTGCTGAAGTCTTAAAAGTGGTGAAGCTCGGCTAGTTATAACAAGTTAGCCCTTTCCAAATTGTGTATCCAGTTACGCTTTTTCTGAATTTGAGCTAGATTGGCACATTTTGATAAGTAGTTGGGACTTATTCAATAGAAAGCCTATGTAGCTTGGGTTGAGACACGAAACTCAACGTTAGGGGTCAGGCAAGTCATAGTTGGCAGCTAAATGAGAGCTTCCCTCTACCCATTCACCCGTCCACCCATCCCAGCACATCAGACCACTAGGTCGCAACAAACCAGGTCGAAGCGAGAGCCTATAGCCGTTCATCCTTGGTCAACACGACAGAATAGCAAAGCCGATCGGCGCGTGAGAGCGTTTCGCCACAGATCACAGGTCGATCGCCTTGGGTGTAAGCAATATAGCGGTTGACCAGCAGCGGCGCGCCCAAAATTGTTTCCAAATGTTCGCCCATCTCATGGGTGGCGTGGGTGCATTCTATCAAGGTTTCGACGCGCTCAATTAGCACTCCGTTTTTGTCGAGAGTGGGATAAATTAATCCTGTTTGCAGCTCTGCGAAAAAGGTCTGGCCGATGTCATACAAAATATAGGTGATGTCTAGAGCTACGGGCACTTGGTCAACCAAAATCACCTTTTTCTGGCAATAGACCTGAGCACGTTCAGCCGCAAGCCGCAAATTTTGAGCCACTTCAGGGGCAGCTTGCACCCCCTCGAAAGAAAGGCTACGGATGCTAGCCGTAGCCTTTTGCCGTGCCATATCTTCATCGAAAAAGATCAGAGGGTTGGCCAGCGATCGCCGCACCTTGCGCCACTCTTTAACAAACACCCCCTTGCCACGACGGGAAACCACTAGACCTTGGCTAACCAGATTGGCGATCGCCCGTCGCACCGTAATTCGGCTGACCTCAAACTGTTCCATTAATTGATGTTCGCTAGGAAGCTGCTGATTGGGCAAAAATTTGCCGCTCACGATCTGCTCTCGAAGCTTCTCCGAAATTGCTAGGTGCAACGGAATTTGAGCGAAATCTTCGCTGAGCTTGGACATGCTTCACTCGCAAATTTAACCTGGCTCTATCATGTTCGGCAGATGCATAAAAGACAACCCCAATCTGCTGGGGCCTGGATCAGAGAGGGCACAAATCGAAAAAACTCTGGCCGACATCGCTGTCAACCAGAGCCTCACACAATTGGGAGATGAAATCTGCAAAAGCGCCACTCTGAGATACGGACGCTCAAGTTTTAATAAAAATTAGTAAAAATTACAGGCTAGAGAAAAGGCTCAGAAGACCATGTCCGGTTGCCACTTCCAAGACCAGCATCGACACAAATCCAATCATGGCTAGGCGACCATTCAGCTTCTCGGCATAGTCGGTGAATCCGACGCGGGACTCAACATCAACATAGACTTGAGGCTCGATCGCGTAGATATTCTGTCTGCCTTGCTCTTCAGTTACAACACCGCTTCTCATATCTTTTCTCCTGCTTTGAAATTTTGTTTTCAACCCTTATGTAACTAAATGTAACGTAATTTTTAAGAAATGTAAACAAACTTAAGAAAATAAATTAACAAAACGTAGGCCATGCAAATTGCCACCATAACCCTCTAAAGCCAGAAGCGTTCAGAACACTTGTGATTTAATCTATAGGGCAAACATCTTCTCTCCCCTTGTCTCATGAGTGATTGGCACCAGATTGAAGCTGCTCAGGTCATACAGCAGCTTGGTACAGATAGTGTGATGGGATTAAGTACCGATGAAGCCAATCAGCGTCTATCGCAGCAGGGGGCAAACGAACTTATCGCCCAGCCTCCTAAAAGCCCCTGGTTGATGCTGTGGGAACAGTTGATTGCCACGACGGTGGTCGTGCTGATTGTGGCGGCTGTCGTCTCTGCACTCTTGGGCGACGTAGAAGATGCTCTTGCCATCATGGCGATCGTTGTTTTCAACGCCATTTTGGGCTTTACACAGGAGTATCAGGCGGGTAAAGAATTTGCAGCCTTGAAAAAGATGGCGATGCCCAAGGCACGCGTTTGCCGATCGCGCAAATGGCAATCTCTTGAGGCGCGTGAGCTGGTCGTGGGAGACTTGATTCAAATTGAGGATGGCGATCAGATTCCGGCGGATGGTCGGCTGCTAGAAAGCATTAATCTGCGGACGCAAGAATCTGCCTTTACGGGAGAAGCGCTGGCCGTCGAAAAAAGTGCAGACATCCTCTCAGGGGATAACCTACCGCTGGGCGATCGCCACAATATGGTGTTTATGGGCACGGTTGCCACCTATGGGCGGGGCAAAGCCGTTGTGACCGAAACAGGTATGGGGACGGAGTTGGGCAAAATTGCCGACTCCATGCAGTCTGTTGAGCAAGAGCAAACGCCCCTGCAAAAGCGGCTGGATCAGTTGGGGAAGCGGCTAGCCCTGGCGGCGATCGGACTGGTGGCCATCATCTTTGTGTTTGGGCTGCTGCGAGGAGAAGACTTTAACTCGATGTTTTTAACGGCAGTGAGTTTGGCTGTAGCCGTGATTCCAGAAGGCTTGCCCGCCGTGGTGACAATTGCCTTGGCGATCGGGGCACGTCGAATGCTGAAGCGACAGGCGTTGATCCGTAAGCTGCCTGCCGTAGAAACCCTGGGATCGGTCACTACCATTTGTTCCGATAAAACCGGAACCCTGACCGAAAACCGCATGACTGTAACGATCTTCGCGCTGGCCGGACATCGGGTAGAGCTGAAGGAGAGTTTTGCCCAAGTCACTTCATTAATGGATGGCAAGGAGTCAACCATTCAGCCCGGATCAGGATCAGAGCTAGATTCACCGATCGCGCTGACGCTGGTGGGCAGCGCTCTCTGTAATAATGCCTTGCTGGCTGCCGAATCCAGTTCTCCAGATGCCGAAGCCCCTAAGGCGATCGGTGACCCAACAGAAATTGCCTTGGTCGTGGCAGCAGACCAAATGGGACTAGAGAAATCGGCGCTGGAAAAGATGTTTCCGCGTGTGGCAGAAGCGCCTTTTGACTCCGATCGCAAGCGCATGAGCACCATTCACCAATTTGGCGATATTAAGGGATCGCAATCTTCCTTGGTCGGCCAGCTCAGCAGCCTCAGCCAGCTACCCGTAGCGCCATACATTGTGTTTACGAAAGGAGCCGTTGATGGCTTGCTGCAACAGTCGAGTCAGGTCTGGATGGGCGATCGGACTGAGCCGCTCGACGCAAGCTGGGAAAAACGAATTCGAGAGGCCAACGATCAGCTGGCGGCCTCTGGGACTCGCGTTTTGGGTGTGGCGTTTCGCATGCTTGAGCAACTGCCTCAAGGCGCGGCGATCGGAGAGGCGATCGAGCAAGACTTGACCTATGTAGGGCTAGTGGGAATGCTCGACCCGGCACGACCCGAAGCCAAGCAAGCAGTGCAAACCTGTACGGATGCGGGCATTCGCACCGTTATGATTACGGGCGACCATCCGCTCATGGCGCAGCATATTGCTGAAGATCTAGGCATTTCCAAAGACGGTAAATATCTGACCGGGCAACAAATTTCGCAGCTCTCGCCCCAGCAGCTTGAAGATCAAGTGGAGTCAGTATCGGTGTATGCGCGGGTTTCGCCTGACCAGAAGCTAAAAATCGTGGAGGCGTTGAAACATCGCGGGCAAATTGTCTCGATGACCGGAGATGGCGTTAACGATGCGCCTGCCCTCAGCAAAGCCGATATTGGCGTAGCAATGGGGATTGCCGGAACGGATGTGGCCAAAGAAGCGGCTGATATGGTGCTGCTCAATGACAATTTTTCGACGATCGTAGCGGCTGTAGAAGAAGGGCGCGTCATCTACGATAACATTCGCAAATTTATTCGCTATAGCCTGACGGGCAACGTGAGCGGTGTTGTGATTATGTTGTTTGCGCCACTGCTGGCTTTGCCGCTGCCCCTGCAACCCATCCAGATTCTCTGGATCAATCTACTGGCAGATGGGCTATTGGCGATCGCCCTGAGCGTAGAGCCTGCTGAAGACAACGTCATGCAGCGTCCTCCCTATGCCCCCAATGAGAGCGTCTTTAGCCGAGGCATCGGCAGAGATATTATTTGGGTAGGCACCCTAATGGGTGCTGCGTTTTTGTGGCTGGGCTATCACGGCTTCAGCTCAGGGTGGCAAAACTGGCAGACGCTTGTGTTTGCCACCCTTGCCTTTTCTCGCATGAGTCTAGCTTTTTCTATGCGCTCTGACCGGGAGCTATTGATGCATCGCGGTTTTTTGACCAATAAGCCGATGCTGCTGGCTGTCGTCACAACATTTGTGTTGCAGATTGCCGTCATTTATCTGCCCTGGATGCAGAGCTTTTTCCATACCCAAGCGCTGCCCATCGAAGACTTAGCCATTTGTTTGAGCCTCAGCACAATTGGCTTTTGGGCTGTGGAGTTCCAAAAGTTTTTCCGGCGGCGGAGTGACTCCCGGCTTTAGGTCTAGCTTTATTTCTTAGGGCTATGATCCTCAGCAGAGCGCAAGTTAAAGACTAGATTATTTGTTCGATCGCCCTTTTGCACGGGAAGGTCTTTGCCGATTGCGTCCTGACTTTGCGGCTCCCAAACCCGTTGCTGCCACTACAAAATAACCCGCTGAAAGCAAAAAGCCGCTTAGCGTTGCCTGGTTTCTAGAGTTGCGCATTTGCCCTTGAACCTGATCAAGCGCTTGCTGCTGACGCTGCTTAATTTGCTCCATGCCCTGCGATCGCGCCTTCTCCACTTCTTGATCCAACATCTTGGGATCAGCCTTTGCCTTTGCCAGCGTGTCTTTCAACTGCTGCAACTGCGCTGCTTGATCGGCCGGAATCTGGGCGTTGTCGAGCTGCTGCTGCAACAGCTCAACCTGTTGCTCGTTTGCCAGCAACGCCGATACCTTTTCTCTCTGCTGAGCCAGAGTCGCCTCTAGCTGCTGCTGGGCTTGAGCTGCCTGCTCATTGATGTTGCGTGTAGAAGCAGCGCTAGACAAACGGCTGCTGTTGAAGTGCAGTGGCACAAATAGCAAAAACACAAGCCCCATCAGTAGCGAAAAGATGAGGGAGCCTGTCAGCAAGGCACTGCGATCGAAGAGCGATCGGCCAAACATGCGATCGATCCAGGTGCCAAACACGATAAACGCAATCCCTAATAGGGGTACTGTGCCACGACCTACCCACTGATTAATCAGATTGACTAGCCAGTCAACATTATTGAAATCAGGCGGAAGCGATAAAACCAGGTAATCAAGCAGCACACCCAAAATGAGGATCACACCTGTGAACTTGAGGATGAGGGCAGTATAGCGGCTGGTAGAAGATGAGCTTGCTGCTTGCATAGTGGCAAAGGGAAAAAGGGCGTAAACAGTAGGATCTTGATCTAAAAAGCGAGTCGGATGGCTTCAGGGTTTCAAAAAATAGAATTCCCTGCAAAATCATAATTGTCTCAAGTCACATATGTTACAGGCCGCATAGGCCACAGGTCACATATGTGACGTTGCTGATCTTTGGGCTAATCTCTGGGCTGAACCTTCTTGGAGAGCAGCGCAGATGATCTCTCTAACTAAAAATCTATTCCCCACAGGCTTTAAGTCCATACAAGCCTTTATAAGCTGAATGTGTGACTCAAGAGCCAAGCCTATTATAAACGGCAGACTATACGCTACAAAATTAGGCCGGGATAAGGTTGGCTCTAAAAACCTTGCAGAGTACGGTTTCTAATAGAGGCAAGCCCCTAGCGTTATTAATAACAGCCTTTCTACGAAACGCGGATTGCAGAATCTAGACGGAAGGGCGATCGCTCCTTTGCGGGGCAAGAGGCAGGTGATGCTGATTTGAGCGATGGATTGTTTACACGCGAGAGGGCACTCTCCCCAGATTGAACTTTTTATTTTTTAGCAGTACTTAAAACTCTCCTGATGGGAACTCTAGGCTTCTGGAGACTGTCGGTACTTCCGCTTTTTTCTCAGATTCACGCGCCAGAGCGCTCTGTACGTCAATCTAATCGAAACTTTGCCTGATTGCTGCGTGGCTCTCTAGCAAAAGTGCTCGAACCCGATCTCCTATGGCGATATTAGCCTTGCAGACTGCAAAATCTTGCCCGATTTGCCAGCCTGTATCCCGTTCTCCTAGTTAGTTTTATGCCACTTACATTGGAACTTTATAAAAGTCTGACCTAGTTCAAAGATTAGGCGAATCCACGGACTTTCACTACCAGCCTCTTAGGAGTGACCACTATAGTTTCAGTAATGATGACTAGCCCCCAATCGGTTACCTGTAAGGAGCACTGCAACCCGTGATTACCACCTCTGATTTCCTGAAATCCTCGCCACTCGACTCATCTATGCTGGCTCGCCCACAAGAGATTTCCAATACCAAGCAGGTGCATCCTTCGGTTACGAGTAAGGCTAAGCGCCTGATGGACATTGTCGGCGCACTGGTCGGCTTAGCTATCACGACGCTGGTTGCCATCCCTGTGGCGATCGCGACCCGATTTGATGATCCCGGTCCAATTTTCTACAGCCAAATTCGCTGTGGTCTCAACGGCAAAACTTTCCGCATCTGGAAGTTTCGCTCTATGGTCAAAGATGCCGATCGCCTTAAGCACCTCGTACATAACGAAGCAAAGGGCAATATTTTCAAAAACCGTAACGATCCCAGAATTACTCGTGTAGGCCGCTTCTTGCGCAAGACCAGCCTAGATGAGCTACCCCAATTTTGGAATGTGCTGAAAGGTGAAATGAGCTTGGTTGGAACTCGCCCACCCACAGTTGACGAAGTCATGAAATACGAGCGCCATCACTTTCAACGCCTCGTTGTTAAACCTGGTATCACAGGTGAATGGCAAGCTAACGGTCGCTCTACCGTAGAAGATTTTGAACAAATTGTACAGATGGATCTGGCTTATCAGGAAAAATGGTCTGTAGCTTACGACTTCATCCTGATTTTCAAGACCATCAAGGCAGTCCTGGTGAAAGACGGAGCCTTCTAAGGTTCTGGACAGACAGAAACCGATGTAGAAATAAGTTTTGCAGAGTGTGTGGATCTGGCTAGGTTTGAGTCTTCATAACCTCCGTCCCCCAAGATTGGCTAGATCTTGGGGGCTTTTTATATCTAGTTTCAGTCGATCGCAAATTAGGGTTTTGTGGCGCGCTCCGCGCCTTTGAAATCCAGCATTAAGAAATAAAAGTCTAAGCTTTTGGAATTAACTGCTTTTGCAGAGCCACAACAACAGCCTGAGTTCGATCGCGCACTTCTAGCTTGTGCAAAATGGCGTGAACGTGAACCCGGACAGTGCCAGGCGTGATGTAAAGCGTAGCGGCAATTTCCTGATTGGTTTTTCCAGTCGCCAGCAGCGTCAAAATCTCTAACTCACGCTGAGTCAGCGGATTAGATAACGCAGCGCCCGTAGGCTCAACGGCTTCACCCTCAACGCGATGGCTCTCAAGAGTGTGGCTCTCAAACGTCGATCGAATTTCCTGAGTGGCCGTTTGATCCCACCAGGAAGCGCCAGCCGCTACCGATCGCATAGCCAGCACCAATTTCTCAGCCGCCACACCTTTGAGGCAGTATCCCTGTGCTCCGGCTTCAATTAACCGAGCGATCAGCGCCGACTGGGAGTGAGAGGTCAGTATGAGAATCGGCAGTTGAGGATGCTGCTGCTTGAGATGGCGACAGGCTTCGATACCGCCAATTCCAGGTAGACCCACATCTAGCAGCACCACGTCAAAGGGCTGCTGACTGGCTAACTCGATCGCGGTTTCCCCATCTTCTGCCTCAGCGATCGTGGCTACTCCCGGCTCTTTTTGCAGCCGCACCTGTAGCCCTAGCCGAAACAGCTCATCATCCTCGACGAGCAAAATGCGCAATCCGGTAGGAGTCATATTGAGCGAACTGGGTTAACCCCCTAACAATACCAATTGATTGTCTGGGGGTTGATATCCCAAATGCTTCCAGGCGGCAGGCGTAGCAATGCGACCGCGAGGAGTCCGTTGCAGATAGCCAATTTGCATCAGATAGGGTTCGTAGACTTCCTCGATAGTCTGAGGATCTTCGCCTGTGACGGCAGCTAGGGTATCGAGACCCACCGGACGACCGCCAAAGCTCTCGATCATAACGGTTAACATGCGTCGATCAGTCCAATCTAAGCCGCAAGGATCAACACTAAACCGCTCTAAAGCTTCGGCTGCGATCGCCCCAGTAATATTGGCTCCATCGACTTTAACTTCTACATAGTCGCGCACACGCCGCAGGAGCCGATTGGCAATTCGAGGGGTGCCTCTAGCGCGCCGCGCAATTTCTGCTGCGCCTTCGGGGGTGATGGCGGTCGAGAGGATGTCTGCTGTGCGCAAAACGATCGGCGTTAGCTCGTCTAGCTCATAAAACCGCAGACGCTGGATTAAGCCAAAGCGATCGCGCAAGGGCGAAGTGAGCGCACCGACTTTGGTGGTTGCCCCCACTAGCGTAAAAGGCTCTAGGGTGAGGCTGCGAGTTTTGGCGCTTTGACCTTTGCCGATCGTAATGTCTAGCCGGAAATCTTCCATTGCCGCATACAAAATTTCTTCTGTCACCATCGGCAACCGATGAATCTCATCAATAAACAGAATGTCTCCGGGCTGCATCCCCACCAAAAGTCCCGCAATGTCTCGCGGTCGCTCTAGGGCTGGAGCCGTCGTCACGCGGCAATTCACCTGCATTTCCTCAGCCAAGATCAGCGCCATCGTCGTTTTGCCCAATCCAGGTGGCCCATAAAGCAGCAGATGATCTAGCGTTTCGCTACGTTTTTTGGCCGCTTTGATGGCAATCTCTAGGACTTCCTTCAGATCTTTTTGCCCAATGTAGTCAGCAAGGCGCTTGGGGCGCAGACTTTCCTCTGGCTTGCCCATCTCATCTGGACGTGCCGCCGATTGCAGCAAATCAATCTCTTCTGACGGCTCAAACTTCGCTGGCCTATGGTCAAGCGAGTCTTTAGCGGCCAATAGAGGAGCATCTTGAGTAGAATCTGGGGCAGAATCTTGGGGGGACGAAGGCGGCTTTCGCCGTTTGCGATCGCCTTTCGCCTCATCGCTCCGCTGATCGTCAGGATCGGGTTGCTTAGAGGAAATAATTGCCATAATTAACATGGTACAGGCGTATTCAGATTTTAGTCGATTCCTCAATAGAGTTGTGAGAAATCTGCTATGAGATTTTGCCGTCGTGTCTCCCTCCTCTCGTAGCATTTAGAGGCTCCCCCAACGGCCAGATGCGCCCCGTAATGCCTAAAGTCCAAAAACTCTGGGCATGTTTTAAGATGGCTAGGCAGGAGGTCATATTTTCTGCCCGCAGTCTGGAAAGGATCAATCTTTAAGCTATCTAGAGTACTTACACAATTCATTAGCTCTTATGGATGACTCTTCAGCAGTGCCCGATGCCATTACCTTTGAGCAGGCGATCGCCCTGACGCAAGCGCTGATGGCAGACATAGAGTTAGGAAACTTATCAGAAGACCAAATTCAATCCACAATTGCGGCTTTGGTCGCCAGCGAAAATGGCGCACGCGGATTTTTTGTTACCTACTTGACGGATGATCGAACCTTGGCTGATTCCCCTTCAACAGCCGTTGTTCGAGCGTTGCAATCGGCTCCTGAAACTGTGGCAGAACTGCTGGTGAAAAATTTGGCCATGTCTACCGCTATGGCGATCGCCCATCGACGTAGCCAAAATGAGGCGATTGCCCAAGGCTCAGATCGCGTGCAGCAGAGGACTGTCAAGCTGATCGATCTCGTAGAACTGCCGGAGGTTAACCAAAAAGCTCAAAAGCTTCAGCAAAGTGCCGCTACAGGAACGGGAGACTATCAGGCATTTCTCGATCGCTGGGGCTACGACGCTGAACAGCGCCAACAGATTATGGCGGTGCTTCAGACCGTCAAGCATGTGAATCCATAAGCCTGGATTGTTGCAACCGATCGAGCCAGCTTCAAAAAAATCTTTGATTTGATCAACCCTAACCGCTTCAATGTAGAAATATAGCGATCTAGAACCGTGGCGATCGAGCCGCTAAGCCCCTATGGAGCAGATACTCAGCAACCGAATTGTCGATCAAGTGCTAAACAGCCTGACTGCACCTTTGCAAAAATGGCTGGCGGCTCATCCCACAGGGTACTGGTTGGTTTCTCATCCCCTCTGGCTAGTGGGTCTGATCTTGATCGGCTTGCTGCTGCTATCGGGTTTGTTTGGGGCGATCGCGCAGCTTACCCAAAAGCTGTGGATCTTTGTTCTTCAAGCGCCTTTGCTGCTAACCCGCTGGATTTTTGCTGCAATCTTTCAACTGCTTGGGGCAATTTTTCGCTGGAAGGGCAAGACTGAAAAGCCTGTAGAAAATGCTCAGCAACAGCGGCTAGATGAAATTCTGTCTCGATTAGAAGTGCTAAAGCAAGAGCAGGATGATTTGATGAAAGAGGCAAAAGCCATCCTTACGACCATTCGGCTGTAGCCATTAGCCCAAAACCCGATCTCATCCCTCTTCTTGAGAATCGGTTGAGTCGAGCAGCGTGAAATTTAACATTAAAGCAGTTTGTATAAGCTTATGTGAAACCCTGCCTACGAGATTTTAGGGATTTCAGCAGCTTTGTCGGTTTAATAGGGCGATCGCTCCTAAGCCGCTGCTTTAACAACATACTTTGCGGTAATCTTCCATTTAGAATCGCCTGTTGCGGTAGGAATAAATTTGTATTCTCCGCTAGATTCGTTTGGCGCAATCATTTCGCCGCGAGCCACAAGAGTCTCGCCTTGGAAAAGACCCAAACGACCGTCACCTGCTGTCAGTCGGACTTGCAGTGGCTTTGAGTTCTTTGGCTGAAAATCCAATATGCGGTTCTCAGGATTTAAAATAACGGTCTTGACTACGGTTCGATCTAGACAAATCTGTAGTTTTATAGCTTGCTTACAATTGTGTTTGATCTGGGTCAGCATTAAAACATAGGAAGGCATCGGACTGTTCTCAATGGGTAGATTATAGGTTCAACTTGAGTAGCTCTTGTGTTATTTCTCAGGATGAGATAAGAACTCATCGATAGTAGAACTATCTTTCAGAATCTTCCTGAGTGCTATTCCCCGTATAGGTAATCTATAGTCTTTCTTTAATTGTAAAATAATAGTGCAAGGTAAACCTCAGCTCGACATTAAAGGTACCCTTAAGGGTGCTTTTACAGAGCGATATCTCTCGCTTATACTGGGGCTATTGCTATCTCAAGACTCTGAGGAGAAGGGCGATCGAGCTATTCAGCCCTATGACTTTCTAAACTATGAATTACGGGCTATGAATTGCAGGCTATGAATTGCAGGCTATGAATTGTGGGCTATGAATCTATCGGTAAATTTGCAAAACATTATGCAGATATCTACTCCTCGTAGCCTGCCAAAGCATCGCCTATCTATTGCTTTAGTTTCTGCTTAAGGTATGCGGCAGAGTTCACTTACTGATGTTGTAATCCAATCATTTATTGCTTGAACAACTGGCGTAGTTTGTCGTTCAAGCAATATAGCTTTAATCCTTGAGCTTAGGACATCTTTGAAGGCGCTCTCCACGCACCCTCAAAAATGTCCCCATCCTAACCGCTGTGAATACAGCCCTGACATAACGTTGATGTTTATAAGTAGAGGCAGGCTGATGCGTTCCACGACTGTAAATTACCAAAACGTAATTGAGATTCTCGTGGCTGGAGAGGTCGATCGCCAGATTCGCCATCTACCGCCCCAACTCGTGGCCTACATCAAACCTGAAGATGTCATGGCTTATGCGCTTAACCGCCTGCCACCTTTATATGCCACCAGCCTTGAAGGGCGAGAGCGGCAGCAGCACCATGCAAAAACCCAGCTTCTGGAGAAAATTGTGATTGCGGTGCGTCAGGGCATTGCTGCCGTACAGCAAGATCCCATTAAAGTGAAGACTCCTCTGGAATGACCGCTACAGGCGTTACAAAAAAATACTCCGTCACCTGCGCCTATATTTTTGGCGCGATCGCAAAGAAACGATAAAGTTCTGTCACTGACCTGCCACAAAACAATTAATGTAGCTAAAATCGATATAATTCAATAGCATCTACGTATAAATACGAGGTCGGGTTAGAGAAAATATCAACTTATGCCCTTAAAACAATTGAGAGCACTGTTCTAAAACGGCTGCTTGTTTTTTAGAGATGGATGCTTTAATTTATCCACGACCTAGATGTTATTTGAAGCTTACAGCTTGAGCCTCAAATAACATCTAGGCTGAGCTTTTGTGCTGAACTTCGCGTAGCGCAAAGCACCAGTAGGCTGATTTTTTCCAGGAGGCTAATTTTTAATGCCTAGAGAGTCTGGAGAAGTGGGCTTACTGTAACATCGTGGAATCTTTGGGTATGAGTCTGGTTATTTTTTAGAAAATTGCTGTTTGAAAAAAGAGTCTTGCGGCGACTCTCTTTGCGGCTTAGCTATTGTGAGTGCCATTATGATTGGAGATAAGCCAAAAACAAGGTATCCGGTGCTGTCTGGGGTGCCAGTTCAGCGCAAGAGAAATGTTTCCAAGGCGCAAGAGGCCATCTATCAACATCTGCTGGAAATGGTGAAAGTCCGATCGCCCGAAGAGGTTCTGGCGGAATTCAAAGGGCTGTTTATCCACCATACTGACACTGCCAGCGCAGGTTCACTGACGTACCTGTTTGAAATCGTTTTTTCTAATCAAGAGGCAGAATTTAGAAATACCCTGAAGCGATCGTGCTACATCTTAATCAATAACTGGGAAATCACGCGCAACTTCAAATCTATTCAATCGTTGATTAATCTATTCTCAGATTCAATTCTGCATCGACCTACGATTTCTCCAACTCTGAAACGGCTACGTGGATGGTTGCGTAACTTCATTGATAGTCAAGATTTTCAAGAACTTAAACTCTTTGCCGCACGATATGAGGGCTGTGAGAAGCTACATTGGGCAGAACGCTATACTTCTTATCTACTCGTTTCTCAATATGTCAATTTAGAGAATCCCGTTGAGCAACGGCAGGCAGCTCGTAATTTATCTAAAAAACTCAAGGAACAGTTCAAATTTGACCTAGCTATGTATACAGCTAGGTCACAATGTAGTCAGATGAAGAGTCAGATGAAGCGATCGCCCAAAAACCCGACGGGTTTGGGAGATGAGGTGCTACGCTTGATCAGACGAATTGTGGCTAGACGAGGCTTTTTCAGCTACCCCAATCTTGCTCATATCTTTCTTAGTCAGATTACAAACCTAACCTATTCTGAGTTCAAGAGAAGCTTACTGGCATACTTAGTATTCTCTATCGAAAATCAAGAATTTGTCGAACAGTTTCAAAAGCATCTCACTGAAAAGCTCCAAGGACTTTACAGTGATCACGATGACCAAACAGTAGACAATGCGCTGCTGCTGAGAACAACCAATCGACTGATTGAGGCGCTGACAACTGAAGATCATGAGTCGCCTTCACCGCTGTTTGTAAGGCTGCTCTCTTCAGAGAATTCGATCGCTCTGGTTACGGTTTTGCTGAAGCTAATTTTGATCTGTCCCCATGCGCGCACTTATTTAGAGGTGCAGATTGCTAAGCTCATTCGCTGCTACGAAAAATATCCTGAAGAAGACTGTCGCTGGGTGATTCATTTCTTTGAAATCTTCAACATCACCATGACTATTTTTACGGAAAACGTAGACTATAACTTAATCATGATGCCGACGACGGCCTCTAGCGCTTCTAATAACTCTTCCGAATTGAGTGCCGTCACCTACCGTATTTTTTCACAGGCGCGTGTCGGGCGATCGCCCAATGCGCTCAAACTCCTTGACCCTCAGCTCAACTCAGATATTGCGACTTAAGCCTCGGTGAATGGCAAATGAGTTTTGAGTCACATCGGCCATGAAAAACTAAGGCTCTGATTTTCAGGCGTAAAAGCTACTTACAGCGCTTCGCGCTTGGATATGTTTAAATTTTTTATTGTGTGCCGCGCGGAGCGCGGCACACAATAAAAAATCTGTGGCTTAAGCAATTAAAAATTGCTGTAAAAACGAGGTTTTAAGCTGACGCGCAGCCTAAAACCCCGAAAATCAACTTTTTAGAAAATGGGCAAGCATTTGCAATCTACTGCGCTTGAGAGAGTTCTGGTAAGCAGACCTTGGTGCCGCCTAGCCCACAGTACCCATTGGGATTTTTTGCCAGATACTGCTGATGATAAGCCTCAGCATAGTAGAACTCAGGTGCATCCAAGATTTCTGTTGTGATCTTGCCGTATCCTGCCGCCGTCAACGCCTGTTGATAAGCAGCTTGCGAAGCTTCTGCGATCGCCTTCTGAGAATCTGAATAGACATAAATGCCTGAGCGGTACTGCGTGCCTGCATCATTGCCTTGCCGCATACCTTGAGTAGGGTCATGGCTTTCCCAAAACACTTTCAGCAAGGCTTCATAGCTAATGACCTTGGGGTCAAACACGACTAGCACAACCTCGTTGTGTCCCGTCATGCCGCTACAAACTTCCTGATAGGTGGGATTGGGAGTCAGACCTGCCGCATAGCCTACCGCAGTGGTGAACACCCCTGCTTGCTGCCAAAACTTCCGCTCTGCACCCCAGAAGCAGCCAAGACCAAAAACAACTTTTTCTGTACCTTCAGGAAAGGGAGGCTGTAGCGGGTTGCCGTTGACAAAATGTTTCGCAGGAACAGCCATTGCTTCGGCTCTACCCGGTAGCGCTTTGTCCGGTGTAGGCATAGAAGATTTTTTACCAAGACCGAATAGCACCATATTTTTGACTCTACCTTAGTTCATTGATCTTCATCATAACGTAGCGCCAGATCTGGCCGAGTTTAGCGATGAAGCCGGACTACCGCAGAATTCAAAGGGCAGATCAAAGCTACTCGCTTGGGTTGTGATAGCCTCATACAGCCATAATTCTCATGGCGGCATAAATTAAGGCGGCATGAACAAGGCGGGATAAATGAACAACTGGAAGGCTGAGCGAAACCCATGAAATTTCGATCGATGGGTTGGTTAGGGGGAGTGACGATCGCGAGTTTGATGCTTGTGCCAGAACCTGGGCGATCGCAAATTTTGCCCGATCGCGCTCAAGGAGCAACTGAAACGGCTATTCAGGGCAACTGCGCCACAGCCTGCACCATTACAGGCGGCATTGCGGCGCAGCGCAACCTCTTCCATAGCTTTCAGACGTTTAATGTCAGAAATGGGGCGATCGTGCAATTTGCCGATCCGGGGGTTCGTCATATCCTCGTGCGGGTGACGGGTGGCTCACCTTCTGCAATTCGAGGACGGCTGGCAGTGGTGGGTAACGCCGATCTGTTTTTGCTCAACCCCAGCGGCATTGTCTTGGGTGCCAATGCCAGCCTCGACCTACGCGGCTCCTTTGTGGCTTCTACGGCAGACAGTATTCGCTTTGGCGATCGCGGTAGCTTTAGCGCTATTCATCCTCAGTCTCCCGCTTTGCTGACGGTCAACCCCTCAGCCGTTTGGTTTAGTGCAGGGAGTGGCACACTCAAGCATCGCTCTACGGCAGGACTGCGGGTGCTGCCAGGGCAAAATCTGCTGCTGCTTGGCGGTGAGGTGCAGATTGAGCGCGGCCAGATTGACTCTCCTGGCAGCCATGTGGATCTGGGTGGATTAGCAAGCGCTGGCGAGGTACAGATTGACGATCGCTCTGCAAATTGGCGGCTACGATTTCCGTCTCAGGCGGTCAAAGCCGATGTCAGTTTGAGCGGCGGATTGGTTGAAGTGAGCAGCGGTAGTCTAGAGGTACAGGCGCGATCGCTCGACCTCAGCGCTGGCTCAACGCTATCTGCTTCTCTCTTCTCTGCTGATGCAGCGGCAGGGGGAGAGACTGCGGGGAACATCACGCTCAACGTTCAAGATCAGGTTCGCATCACCCATAACAGCGTTCTCTCTAGCGAAACGTTGGGGGCAGGCAATGCCGGAAATATCAGCATCCGAGCCGGAAATGCAATCACGGTAAGGCAGGGCAGCACAATTTCAACGGCAACATTGGGCAGCGGCAGCGCTGGACGAATCGAAATTACAACCGGAACGCTGCGCTTGGAAGATAATGTGCTGCTCACAGCCAAAACCGCTGCATTGGGTGGGGCAGGGCAAATTGCGATCCGGGCGATCGAGGGCGTGCAGATCACAGGATTCTCGACCCTTTCTACATCTGGCAGCTTTAGCAGCACTTCGTTGGGAGATGCAGGCAGCATTACCCTGCAAACCGATCGGTTGACCCTGACAGATGGTGGCTCCATTGTCACTAACATTGATGAAACGGGTCGCCAGCAAGGGGAAGGCGGCAATATTGACCTGACGGCACGATCGATTCTTCTCAGCAACCGCAGCGAAATTTCTGCCCAGACGGCTGCAACCAATGGGGGCAATTTGACGTTTCGAGGCGTCAACTTACTCTGGCTCGATCGCCAGAGCCTTTTGTCAGCCAGCGCTGGAGCAGTCCGTGGCTCAGGGAACGGTGGCAATATCGCGATCGCGGCTCAGTTTTTGGTGGCCGATCCCTTTGGCAATAGCGACATTACTGCCAACGCTGACGCAGGGGACGGGGGGCAGGTGGCGTTTACAGGCCAACAAATTTTTGGCATCGAACCGCGCGATCGCCTCACGCCGCGTAGCGATATCACCGTCACTTCTCGGTTTGGCACCTCTGGCACCGTGACGCTCAATCGCTTAGCCCCTGACCCTAGCCGAGGACTGTCTGCTCTGCCAGCCCAGCTCCAAGATGCCTCTGGTTTGATTGCTCCAAGCTGCCGTCTGTCGAGCCGCAACCGCAGCGAATTGATCATCACAGGTCAGGGAGGGCTGCCCCCAACTCCCGCCGACTTTCGCGGCAGTGATGCGGCTTTGACCGACTGGGCGATAGGGGATGACGTGGGCGATCGATCCTTGCTGTCGCAACGGGCAGAGCCTGACTTTCCTGCATCCAACGCCCCGACAGAAGCCAAAAGCTGGGTCGTCACCCCAGAAGGTAAGGTGGTTTTGCTGGCGGGTTCAGGGTTGTTGCCCTCTTTTCCTCATCTCACCTGCCCGCCGACCTTGCCTGCCTACTCAGCCCAATAGTGGGCGGTTAGCACAGTCGATTTAAGCTGCTTGCACTGGTCTAAAAAACGGCCAAACTCACCCGGATGCTCGTCGTTGTAAGCGGCCAGATTTTCCATCACCCAGCCCAAACTGCCCGATCGCCACAGCATCGCCAAGTACATCCTGACGATCGGGCTTTGCGCCGCTAAATTCCAATGGACTTCAGAAGTTGCGTGATCGAGCAGCCAGTCAACATAGCTCAACACGGCAAGCAGCTGCTTTTCTTCGGCATCTAGGCTGGGAAACTCCATCGCATCCCAAAATTGTCCTTTGATGCTCTGCCTGCCCTGCTCTAACGGAGCGACGCTGATACTTTCGATCGCTGCAACCACTTTGTCAACGTTCATCAAAGTTTCCCATCAAATCATAGGGGTTGATCATAGGCGCTGAGCGTCATCGGGGCTGAGGGCATTGGCTCTTAGGAGTTTCCTCTAAGCGTGCTTTAGAACGCTTCTAAGAGGATGTTTGAAAAGTCCAACTATGGGTAGCGAAACGTTTCAGATCCCCCTAAATCCCCCTTCAAAAGGGGGACTTTGAATTCATTTCCCCCCTTTTGAAGGGGGGGCAGGGGGGGATCAACAGGTGCCTAAAATCACAGCCGACCACTTTTCAAACATCCTCTAAGGCTTTGCCCTGACTGACGCGGGTTTAGGCTCCTATGCCCAATAGCGCTTGTGACCAAACGGCGCTTATAAATAGCGCTTACGAACAATAGTACTACAGTATATCGATCGCTAGGGCACTCATGCAGGTTTATTTATTCTCTGAGCTTATAAAATCTGAGCCTCTAAAATCTGAGCCTCCAAAAATAATTTCTTGAGTCGAGGCTTTGAAGGTGTGAATCATTGCGCGGCAGAGGGGTGCAACGATTCACGCCAGAGGTCTAGGTCATAATCTGCCTGAATCTAGAAGTTCGATCGCAGCAAGCGACCAAAGATATTAAAGTTTTCGTCAATCCAGCGGAGCAAGCTCAAATCATTGGCGATCGATCGGGGTGGGTTTTTCATCAGTGTGTCCTGCTGGAGCAGGCGGGCAAAGTCGATAGTAATGGTTCCCTGTCGTTCGGTTTTGCCGTCCGGTTGGTAAAACTTAACGCCTGCCAGCTGCATCACCTTAATCAGCTCTTGCGCCATAAGGCCATAGCCCACCGTTGTAGGATGGACGCCATCTAGGGCAAAAATGCCGCCCTGAGTCCGACCGCTGGCTCCCGATGAGAAAAAGCGAGAATCTACTTCGGGCTTTAGCGCTTGTAAAGCGGGAGGCAATTCATATCTTCCGCCTACGGCTTCCCACCAAGAAGGGCGAGCCGCTGCCGACTCAGGGGTAATGTAGCGTCGGTAGGCCACCCGATCGAGTAAGCCGCATAGCTCAAACAGATACCAGTCTTTGCCCTCTAGCCGAGCTGTTCTAACCACCTCTGCGATCGCTTCGTTGTACTGATCGATGGCGCTATCGATTGCTCTGGCCTCTTGCTCGGTTAAGTGAGGGTGTTTGTTAGCATCAAACGCCTGATCGCTGATCCAGGGCAGGGTGTAAAAGGGATAGTAGCGAGAGTCTGGGCGAACTTTGCGATCGACGCCGCGGGCATAGGGGGCAATGGTCACATGGGGCACCGTAGAAAAAATGACGTGACGCGCCCGAACTTTCTTAGCTTCTGCGACAAGGCGATCGAGTTCTGCTTTGAAATGTATGGGTCGCCAAACCGTATACTTATCGTTCTCCTCCATTTCGGTATAGTCATCTCCACTCCAGGCCACTCGAAAGGTGAGGATGCTGCCCAAAGCGTTGTTTGCGCCAATCATCACAATGAGCGTTTCTATGCCGTCGCCGTCACCCGTTTCTTGATTGCCTTCGGCTCCTAGGGCGATCGCAGCTTGGATCGGAGACAGCGCTACGCCTTCTGAGTTGCGAGCAGAATTTAGCACACGCAGGGCAGCTCGCTCGTTGTGATAAGAGGTAATTTGCCCGATCGGATCGGTAATCCGTTCTCCGAGGTCATTCTTGGGCAAATTCTTGTTTAACACGGCCTGGGCATTATCGGCGGTACGAGATAGCGTGTTGCGTAAATCCCAGCCATAGACCGCTAAATTATGGTTAATTGGGCCTTTGGGATCGGGCGGAATTGAACCAGCTTCACGCTCCCAGAAATTTTCAATATTGTTGAGATAATTATTGGCAAAAAGAACGGCTCCCGGAATCTCATACCAGTCTATTTTGTCGCCAAATTTGCTCTCTAGCGATCGCGCCAAACTTTCTAGATTGAGAGGTAGTCCATCGCCTGGACTCTTGTAGGTAGGGTAGCGAAACTGGCTCTGCCAGCCGAGTTCTTGGGCAATAAGGCTGGGGTAGGACAAACTTGTATTAAATATTGCAGCACTTTGGAAGCCGTGAGTGAGGGAGTCTCCCAGCGTGACTAAGCGATGGCGGGGGGTGCCTATGCGATCGACAGTCACCGGGATGCCAAGCGTGGGGTCGGTTTCGGGACGACGAGGCTCTGCTTGAATGATGACATCCGGCGGAGTTTGCACATCTAACATGCGAGGGGTAACGGCTTTAAACATGAAGTTTTACCTCGGTGGGGGTTAGGGGTTGCTTCAAGTTTGACTGATGAAATTCAGGACGGGAAAGAATTTGAGTTTTGTAACGAATTTAACGATTTTGGACGCTAATCCGGCGAGCGAAGCGCGCCTCTAGAATCTGGCGTGCGTCATTTCTAAAGAAGTTCAGCGCTTTCCATGCTAGACCCTACAAGTTGCGTCAGGATAGAGAGACAGTAACGTAGCGATAGAAACCTGGACATGATTGAGCATGATGTCGTAATTGTGGGCGGTGGTTTGGCAGGCACACGCGCAGCCGTCGAGATTGCCAGAACCGACCCAAGCCTCAGCATCGCCGTGGTGGCTAAAACTCACCCCATTCGATCGCACTCGGTTGCAGCCCAAGGCGGCATGGCGGCCACACTGAAAAATATTGACCCAGAAGACACCTGGGAAGCCCATGCCTTCGATACGGTAAAAGGCTCTGACTATCTGGCCGATCAAGATGCGGTAGAAATTCTCACCCGCGAAGCCCCTGACGTGGTGATCGACCTAGAGCATATGGGCGTGCTGTTCTCTCGCTTGCCCGACGGACGCATTGCTCAGCGTGCCTTTGGCGGACATTCCCACAAGCGCACCTGCTACGCTGCCGATAAAACGGGACATGCCATTCTGCATGAGCTGGTCAACAATCTCCGGCGCTATGGCGTGCAGATTTACGACGAGTGGTATGTGATGCGGCTGATTTTGGAAGAGGGTCAGGCCAAAGGTCTGGTGATGTATCGCATCCGCGATCGCCGCCTAGAAGTCGTGCGCGCCAAAGCCATTATGTTCGCCACAGGCGGCTACGGGCGGGTGTACAACACCACCTCTAACGACTATGCCTCTACCGGAGACGGGCTGGCGATGACCGCCGTTGCCGGATTGCCCTTAGAAGATATGGAGTTTGTTCAGTTCCACCCTACCGGGCTGTATCCTGTGGGCGTGTTAATCTCCGAAGCCGTGCGGGGCGAAGGCGCTTACTTGATCAACAGCGAGGGCGATCGCTTTATGGCAACCTATGCCCCCAGCCGCATGGAGCTAGCTCCCCGTGATATTACCTCCCGCGCCATCACACTCGAAATTCGGGCGGGTCGTGGTGTCCACAAAGACGGCAGTGCGGGCGGGCCTTTCGTCTACCTTGATTTGCGCCATATGGGCAAAGAGCAGATCATGAGTCGGGTGCCTTTTTGCTGGGAAGAAGCCCATCGGCTGGTGGGCATTGATGCTGTAACCGAGCCGATGCCTGTGCGTCCTACGGTTCACTACTCTATGGGTGGCATTCCCACCAATACGGATGGACGAGTGCGGAGCGGCATTGGCGATGGGCTAGTGGAAAGCTTCTTTGCGGCTGGAGAAACGGCCTGTGTGTCAGTGCATGGAGCCAATCGATTAGGCAGCAACT
Organism: Oscillatoriophycideae cyanobacterium NC_groundwater_1537_Pr4_S-0.65um_50_18; assembly: GCA_016208305.1. Taxonomy (GTDB): domain Bacteria; phylum Cyanobacteriota; class Cyanobacteriia; order Elainellales; family Elainellaceae; genus Drouetiella. The sequence continues at coordinate 222,421 of JACQYI010000060.1, forward strand.
CGCTGTTGGAATGCGTGGTTTACGGCAAGCGTACCGGAGCGGCGATCGCCCAGTATGTGCAAGGCCGCAAGCTGCCGGATATCAATGAACAGCGCTATCTAACTCAGGCAGAACAGCAAATTCAGGAGCTGATTGATCTGCCGGGGCAGTACCGCATCAATGAAGTGCGGCAAGCGTTTCAGGACTGCATGACCGACTACTGCGGCGTGTTTCGGACTGAGGCTTTGATGCGGGAAGGATTGGAAAAGCTGCAAGGCATCCGCCAAAAAGCGCAGCAAATCTACCTCGATGAAAAAGGCACCGTCTGGAATAGCGAACTGGTAGAGGCGCTGGAATTGCAGAGCCTGCTGATCGTGGGTGAAATGATTCTCACAGGCGCACTCAACCGCCAGGAAAGCCGAGGGGCGCATTACCGGGAAGATTTCCCCGATCGCAACGATACTGACTTCCTCAAGCACACGATGGCGTTTTACTCTCCGGCGGGCATCAACATCAACTATCGTCCGGTGTCGCTCACGATGTTTGAGCCGCTAGAGCGCAAGTATTAGGAATTTTGGATTCTAGGGGATGGTTAAAAAGTCCATCCCCTGAGCTAAGGGTTTTCTTGAATGGTTTGCTGCAAATTTTCCAGGAGCGTTTGAAGCTGCTGCCGTTCTTGCTGCGCTTGTTCTCGCTCTTCTTCCAGGTTTTGCCGCTCAATTTCAAGCTGTTGCAGACGATTTTCGACCTTTGCCAACTGGTTGTCAGCTTTCACAAGCAGTTGGCGCAAAATCCCCCCAGCGATCTGACCTCTGGATTGGAACCGACTAATCCTCTTGCCAACTGCTCTATCAGTTCGCTGCGACTCACGCCCAGCGACACTGCTTGTTGGTTGAGAAGTTTCTGCGCGGTCGGAGTCAGACTGATATTGATCCGATCTTTCTTTTCGCCGTACTCCTCTCGGTCTGCTTGCTTGCGCTTGCTCATTGCCTAGATTAGTTTCACTCATTACACAACCCTAAATTACTTCACGCGGCTAATTTTGTGTATCCACAATGATGTGATCTCTTTCAATCAATACACAATTTTACCCGATGAGCGATCGCCCCTACGCCATCATTGCTGCCATGCCGGGATGCAAACCCAGAGCGATTGGACGCAGCAACAACAGAATTGACGCGGACAGCATGGTTCGCTTCTTGCAGCGCAAAGTACCCAACGGTTCGTTTTATGTGATTTTTGACCTAGAAGAAACTTGCCTACCCAGCGATCGCCAGCTACAGGTTGATGACGCTTAACCTACCGTCGACTAGATGTACCGTTTGTTGCGCCATTGGTTATGCCGTTGGTTGTTGCCATCTCATACTCCTGGCTGCTTCTGCCATATCAACTGCCTATGCCCAACAGCATTTTCCCTGCTATTTCTTTGGCGGCTCGTTCTGCTTCTCTCACATCTAGAAAAGTAACTTCTAGAAAAGCAACTTACGCTTAAACGATACTTATTAATACTGCAATTTGAGTTACTCGCGCTCAATGGTTAGCAACTCGCTTTGATTGTGGGAAGCGATCGCTTTTGTTCTTAAATGAGAATCAGAGGGGCGATCGCTACAATCCGACTGATGCAATAGGCGATCACGTCCTCAAATGCGGGGAATCAAGCAGGCGATCGCTCTTATCCTTGTCAGAGTAGGAATTAGAGGGAATTAAGCTACTATTGAGCTAGTCAACCATTGCTGAGGCGCGATCGTGGCTATGTCACTCAATATAAACGATGACTTGCTACAAGAAGCACTTGCATTCGATAGCCAGACAACCATTGAAGCCCTGGTCGAAACGGCGCTACGCGAATACATACAGCGTCGCAAGCGGCTCAAAGTGCTTGATCTCTTTGGCACTGTTGATTATGACCCAGGCTATGGCTATAAGCAGCAACGTCAACAGGCATGAGCGTCATTGTTGATACTTCTGTTTGGTCATTAGCCCTGCGCCGAAGTACATCACCTACGGTTCCTCTTGCTGTCACTCAACTGCGAAATTTAATTACAGATGACCAGGCAGTCTTTCTAGGCGCAATTCGTCAGGAAATTTTATCTGGAGTTCGCAGTTCAGAACAATTTATAAGATTACGAGCCTACCTGCGAGCCTTTCCAGACTTAGACCTCATAACTGAAGATTACGAGCTTGCAGCGGAATTTTTTAATATCTGTCGCAGCAATGGCATTCAAGGTTCAAATACTGATTTTCTGATTTGTGCAGTTGCTCATCGTCGAAGCTATAGCATCCTTACAACCGATAATGACTTTCAGAGCTTCCACCTCCACATCCCTATTCTTCTCCTACCCGTTGGGAACTAAGTAGCTAGGTGGATTTAAGCGTAAGACGCTCCGATGTCCACCCGCCTTGTTGACTGCGATTCTCCATGCCTTCAATGATGGCATTCGCTAAGTTGTACTCATTATCAAAGATCCTTCCAGCGATTTCATGCGTC
>JACQYI010000058.1 GCA_016208305.1 Oscillatoriophycideae cyanobacterium NC_groundwater_1537_Pr4_S-0.65um_50_18
CAAACGGGATGAATTGGCCAGTCGAGTGTTTGAGGATGAGGTCGATTTAGCGGATGCGATCATTGAAGGACTAGAGAACAGAGGTAGGAATGGAGGATATATCGTAAATCGTTTTAAGTTTAATTAGGTTGAGCTACTTACCGCACCCGAAGTATCCTCATTAATCACCTTACAATAGTAACCATCTAACTTGTTGTAAGGAGACTTGACATCACGCAACATAACGGTTGTCAGCGGTGTGTCATCTGGATTTTCAGAATAAACCCTTGCCCGAGGAGCAAAGTAAGACGAGTGAAACTTCATTGAGTTGTAGCTGTCTACAATTTCTCCATTCTGGACATCAATGAAGTATTCCCAGTCACCTAGAGGCGTTTCAGCTGGAATAGTTAAGTGATAGGCTTCCACATGACCCTGTTGCGTCGGATAGAGGACAGTTTCATGGGTAATACGACCCCTTGCCTTAGCTGCTTCACCGAGATCTTTCTGGGCAATCTTGCCAGCTTCCTTTAAAGATATGGTTTTCTTTCTGGGTTTGACAGAAATCTGCGGACGTAGGCCACTCGTCACCATCCGAACTTGGTTTTTGGCATCTACACCCACCAAAACGCTTGCACCAAAAACGGGTAAGCCCTGATGAGTTTGCTGGCGACGAACGAACTTCAGTCCGCCCCACTCAAAGGCATCCACTTCAGTGAGTTCTTCAGTATCCTCTGCGCTCAGTCCTAAAACACCAGGGTTTTCTATTAGAAAGGAACGGCTGGCTTCATCGGCTGTGCCTGCCATAGGCTGAGATAACTTCCCTTCTATCCAAGCAGGAGTTCCAGTTATCCTATCCATAATTGAGGAAGCTCCTGGCCGCTGTGCTAGAAACGTCTTGCTCTCAGCTAGGGCAGCTGCTGCAGGCTTAGGCGATCCATTTGAAATAAAAGCATCAACGCGATTGCGGTTGGCTGGATGACGAAGGCTAGACTCTTCATAAAACATAGGTTTTTCCCTTGTTAATTGATTCAACACAGTTTTGAAAACCGGACATCTCAATCATTCTTTTCCCGACACGATCGCTTTACGGTGGGCTAAAGAACGGCTACGACTTGCTGAATGTAGGTTTGATTTAATCCTCCCCAAAATTAGTTTTGGAAACAATACGATCATCCGCGTATAGGAGCAGGGCGATCTTGCAACAAACTATGCCTGGAGCAACCCCAATCTCTCTAGGGCAGTCATCACAGCTCCCATGCGGGTTTGCACCTCCAGTTTTTTGTAAAGATGCTCCAAGTGTTTTCGTACCGTTCCTTCACAGCAATCCAGCACTTTAGCAATGGCGGCATTGCTTTTATCCTGAGCGACCCAGAACAGCACCTCCGCTTCTCGTTGGGTGAGTCCTAGGGATTCCAGAGCTGCGATCGAAAAAGATACCGACTGCTGTTCCTCTAATAGCAAAAGATAGTATCCCCGAACAGGATCGGGAATGAGTCGGATGATCAACTGTCGCCCGGCTTGCTCCCTCTGCAAGGATAAATAGGGGGAGGGATCATCGCTAGTAAGCTGCAAAATTTGATGGGTGAACCAATGCTGTAAGATTTTTGGCAATGAGGGTGAGGCGCAGGGTTCAAAATACTGGCTTAACAGCTGCTCTGCCCGTGGGGTCATGAACTGCACCTGCCCATCGATCGCCAAACGGATCACGCCCCCTTGATCCAGCACTTGCTTAAATTGGTTTAAGAGTTGCTGGAGCTGGCTGCCTTCAAGCTGATGTTCCTCTGTTTGCGCCAAGTGGGGACGCAAGAGGCTAAGGACACAGCGATCGCAATTGGTGACATTGGGGCGATCGCAGATCGACAAAGTTTTTTGTCCTAATATCATACGTATTCTCGCTATTCAAAATTACAACGCCTGCAACTCCAAATGCCTGCAACAGGGAAAGTAATCAAAAATGCTTTCCATCTACGCACGTCAACCGATACCACCTAAACAACAGGAAGGCAGACAGCACTCATGACAGCAAGAAAACAAACACAACAAACCTTAGTGCATCCATGCCAGAGTATTTAGCATCAATGCATTCAAGCCATTATTTTTCTGTTAATTGACGCGAAATTTTTTTCTATTAAAATACGTTAATGAAAAAAGGCTTTTCAAAAGGGAGGTAAGCATTTCTGACAACCTCATCCTATAACAGGATTTTTGTAGAGCACATACTATTGTTGCTAATAATATTAAATTGATACTTTTCCATAACTTTGTTTATATAGTTCTTGCATAGGGTCAACGCTTCCCCCCCCTCTTTGTTTACAAGCAATTTGTGAGCGCTACAGTGCTATAAGGTTGGCAACGAGAGAGGCTCACTTCATGTAACTATTCCATCAGCTCAGGATTGGCGAACTCTCGATCTACCGGAAGCATCACATCGCGGTGCTGGCGCAACAATTATCGAGCTTTCCGTTATCGATCGTTAAACTGCCATGCGCCAAGACGCGCCACAGCAATAGCAGCGCATGACCTAATTGTCTGACAAGACTCTTGAAACCCTTATTCTTGCGTAGGTTGGATTAGCGTCAGCGTCACCTCAAAATCTTGCTGTTGTTGGGTTTCACGTTGTTCAACCTAACCTACACAAAAGATCAGTCAATCAACTAGGCGCACGACCCCAATAGAGGCCAAATCCTTTGGACTGGGAAATACTTCTCTCTATCACGCTATATTTCTTTACGCGTGTAATATTTCTTTTTTTTGAATACTCTCGAAATTCTACCTATAAAATCATCTCAAATGAATATAGTTTGTCTAGATACAAAAGTTTTTAAGGAGCGTTATGCAAATCTTTCCAAATTTCAGCTCTATAGCTGAACAAGTTGTTCGCGTTATGAGTCCGCCAGGCGGCTCTGAACTTACTGAGGAAGCCATTGATTGTTATACAGCTTATGTTAATCGGTTGAAATCACTCAGGTATACAGTTTTATCTATTGGTTTCCCTCTACTGATAGTATTTGTTATTTTTGGTTCCTCAAGTACTGGCTTTTCAGAGCCTCTCTTTGAACTCTATAAATCTCTATTTCCTGAAAACGACCCAAGATGGTTTCCTGTTTTTAGATTAGTGCTTGTTGGATTAATATTTTTTCTAATCCCTTATATCTCCTACTATTTTTTTATTGCTGCACGCATTCAGCATGCAGAAGGTCAGCTGCATGCAATGAAAGAAGAATATCAAGCCCGTCTACTAAAAACTGCGGACGGACGATTAGATTTCTTATATCGTGAATTACGTAAGCTCACTAACGATTCTGCCAGGGTTTTTTTTGAAAATGAAGCTAGATATAGGCAAGCCTTGGAGTGGATCAAGGAATCTGGTGCTCTCCTTGATCAAGGATTAAATACAGATCTGAATGAAGTTCAATATATTTTAACAGCACTCAGAGAACTAACCATTCGAGAAAATCGGGAACAAAAAAATCAGAAGCTTTGGCAATATGCTGCAGTAGCAATCATTTTAGCTTATATTCTTGGGTTGGCTTTTGTAATGCGTTTTGTTGGGTATGGAGAATCACCTCCGATTCCTATTTTTGGAATTCCTTTGTGGGTAGTGATGTGGGGAGCTATAGGCAGCCTTGCCGCTATTCTTTATCGCTTCTACACTGAACAACAACGGGTTAACCTATCCTCTGAGGTTCGGTGGCTTATTGCCAGACCCATTATTGGAATATTCATGAGTGCAGTGGCTTACCTAACTGTTCAATCCGGCTTAATTCTATTGGGTGCGCCCCCGGAATCTGGGTTCGAACCTGCTCAAATCCCTGATTCAGACCCTACTGCCAATGCTACTCGTCTTGCAGCAATTGTATGCTTCCTAGCTGGTTTTAGCGATCGCGTTTATCTAGGAGTCATTGATCTTCTGGTTGAACGAACTTTCCCTTTAGGGCAAAAGAAAGAAAACCCAGAGGGTGTAAAAAATAAGAGTACCAACAAAACGATCTTTCAACCTAAAGCTAATTTGAGCGGACTATGGACACAAGACCGAGAAGCCAATGGAGCAGTATTAAGATATCAGATATACATTGTGCAAAATGCGTATGAACTTACCGGAAAAGCAACACTGATTAAAATAGGAAATGGTAAATATGACGATATTCAAGTTTTTGATATAGATGGCATAGTATATTCAGACTTTGTTACTCTAAATTTGAGAAATGCTGATAGAGTGGATTTATTATTTGCTACATCCTTGCTCAAGATAAAAAATGATGGACAGTGTTTGGAAGGCAGTCTAACCCATCATGTTGAATCGGCAGAGGAAGCAAAGACTCAAACAGTTAGCTGGAAGAAAGCTGCTTAAGTTAAACTTTGACTCGTCTTTTTTCTAGCTGTAGAGACAGCTGATCGACTGACAAAACTCCTGAAACCTTTATTCTTGCCTAGGTTGGCTTAGCGTCAGCGTCACCCAGCGAAATCTTGCTATTGTTGGGTTTTACATTGTTCAACCCAAGTTACAGAAAAGATCTGTCTAGAGTCCGCGCTTTATAGGGATTGTGGGGCAGCGATCGTGGGGCGCGGACTCCCTAATTCAGGGTTCTTAGCAGCTTACTCTGTACAGTGCGTCTCAGCCTAAATGCCTCTGAGGAACCGCTCAACACGTTGCTTCCAGCGCTCTTGATCAACCGTGACGAGTAAAGTATGACCCGTATTAGGAAAAATAACGAGCTGCTTAGAACCCTGCAAATTTTGGAAGATCTGATTGATTTCTGCCATAGTCGTCCATCGATCGAGTCTGCCATGTAATAGCAAAGTAGGAAACTTGACCTGATGGGCATAGGCAACTGGATTATGGGTAAAACCATTAAATCCATGCTGGATGCTTCCCCAAAAAATCAGCAGTTCAGCCATCGGAAAGATTGGAACGTTGATGGCGCTTAGCCGACTTCTAACAGCATCCAAAAGTCGGGCAAAGGGAAGCTCAAGTATCACAGCATCAGGATTGATCTGCTCTTCAGCAACTGCTTTTAGAATGGCTGCGCTACCCATTGATACCCCATAGAGAACGAAAGGGTGCTGAAGGTTTGTGCGTTGGGCATAGTCCGTAGCTAAAGCAACATCTTTGGCTTCCCTGGTGCCTAGCGTTGTCGTATTGCCGCTGGAACCCCCCACTCCTCGAAAATCAACCAGGAGGGTATCGTAACCCAGATTGTGAAAGACCTGGGTTGGGGCTAAAAGCTGTTTGGCTTTGCTGCCTCCATTCCCTGGAAATAGGAGAACAGTTCCACGAGACATGGGGCTTTGAGCAGGGATAAACCAAGTTTCTAACCACTCAGCTTGATTGACTGGAATGCGCTGGGTGATATATTCAAGCCCAATGTCAGTGGGAAGCTGAGAGCCGATAGGTCTGGGAATCCCCAACCCCCAAGGATTAGAGGCGCTAAAGTGAGTTAGAACGTAAGCACCCCCAAAAGATAAGGCATTGAGAATTAGAAAAGCAGCCAGTGCCAGCTGACAAAGATACTGTTTGATTTTTCTTCTCAGGTTTCTACGCGCCAACGGCTGCATTAAATCGATCCTCACCCGCTTGCTTGGAGATACAGCAAGGACTTCTGCTCAAGCCCAAAAGAAAGCCCTTAAATGCCGTTTGAAGAGCAGCGTTAAGGGCTTTTTATTGATTTGACTTGTGATCTAGCCTTGGCTAGTTAGCTGATATTGCCAAAAGTTTGGAGCACTCCTGACTTAACCACCTCGTACACAACGTACGCAAACGCAGCACCACCAATGCCGCCTACCAAAAAGCTGCCTGCAAACTCGCTCCAGCCTTCTGAGTCTTCCAACCCTACAGGCGTTTTGGGAGTTGTCACGGTCTTAATGGGCTTGTTGGGCTGCGTCCCGGCATAGAGCGAGAGGCAGACCGTCAAAATTACCACCAAGATAACCGCTTCGATCAGTCCCACAATGTCGCCCACGCTGGTGTCGCGGAACTGGCTCGTAAAGGCAAAAGGCCCAAACAGCAGGTAGCCATGCGCCATGCCAATTTCCAAGCCTCGGCGTTGAGGAGACAATCCTGATCGGTAAGCAGGAAGGTTATTGATCAACGCTTTCGTGAAGTCTGAAGAATTGACAGGAGTGGCAAGGTTGCCAATTTGCGGATCTCCAGCAGGTTTAATTACATCTGACATATTGTTTTATCTCCAAAATTGCTTTTCACCTGTTGCCACCCAATCGGAGGGTTTTGAGGATGAAATGTACCAACACAAGCGATCGCATGCAAAAGATACTCGATTCAAAGATGCTCAGCTTTAGCCAAAAAGACCTTTCCATAGAGCTTGAGTTTGATCTCAAGCGCTACGGGCATCCAGAGGGCATCTAGAAAACGGCATCTAGTCAAAGTCTGAGCTAAAGCCCCGCAGCGTCATCACGCTCAATGTAAATGAACAAAAACGCCATCGCCACAGCAGGAAAAACCCACCCGACAATGGGAACAAAGATTGACGGCAAAAATGAAGCTGCCATAAACGGCTCTCCCTCGCTAAATTAACGAACCTTCAGAGCCAAATTTACTTTGAATTGGGGACTGATTTCTAACTGCTAAGAAATTTTAACAACTGTGTTGCTTAGGCTAGATCCAAAACACCCCTTTTTCAGCTTTTATGGGGCTAAAGCGAGTATCTCTAGGCGTATCTCTAAGGGCAAAATGTACTGAATCTTTACAACACGCCCTTAGAGCTGGGGATAAGGTGGGCGCGACGGGGATCAATCTCGATCGCCATGCGGAGGGCGCGGGCAAATGCCTTAAAGGTGGCTTCAATAATGTGATGAGAGTTGATGCCGTCAAGCTGGCGAATGTGAAGCGTCATTTGGGAGTGGTTGACGACAGCCACAAAAAACTCGCGCACTAGCTGGGTATCGTAGGTGCCTACGCGAGCCGTCGGGATATCGAGTCCGTAGCTAAGATGAGGACGACCCGAAAAATCTAGCGTTACCTGCACCAACGCTTCATCCAACGGCGCAAAAAAGTGCCCAAACCGGACGATGCCTTTGCGATCGCCCAAGGCTTTGGATAGGGCTTGTCCTAGGGTAATGCCGACATCTTCGTTGGTGTGATGATCATCAATCTCAATATCTCCTGTTGCCTGAATCTCTAGATCAATCAGCCCATGCGAGGAAATCTGATGCAGCATGTGATCGAGAAACGGCACCCCTGTGTGGGTATTGCATTGCCCCTGACCATCTAAATTGAGGCTCACCTGCACATCTGTTTCTCCTGTAGCCCGGTGAACTGAGGCGATCCGCGCCGGAAAATCTAGACTGAGCGGAGAAAAGCCAGGAGCACTAAAAGATTCACGAGTTTGCATAGCAGGGAGGGCAAAGACAGCAAAACTATTATCGCCCATCTGTTCTACAGTCCTCCCAACTCATCCATAGACAGAGCCGTGAGGCTGGGCGGAATCACCGATCGAATGACAGAGACTTTGTTGCTTTCAATCTGAGTTGCCATGTCAATGGCGATCGCCTCTAGCTGCACCTCGACACAGCCGAAAGGCACCATAAGCTGCGTCTTGCTCACCAAATTGCCAAAACCATCGGGGTTAAAATCCATGAGCCAGTGTGGCCCATCTAGGAGCGTGCGGCTCTGGCGATCGTGGCTCCAGAGCTTAACGTAGATGCGGCCATAGGTGTTAGGAATTTTCACCCCAATGTTGACCGTCTGCCCCGAAATGAGTTCGCCTGTGGGCACATCAAGCTCAGGGGTGGCAATGGGTTCTTCGGTCAGGGTGGCGGCGGCAGACTGTCCCGAAACGGGTTCAGAAAATCCAGTTTGGCCTAGCGGTGCGACCTGCTGCTCAGAAGACCGTTCAGAAGACCGCTCAGACGAGGGTTGGCGATCGCCCATAAAAAACGGCTCGTCCACCACAATTTCTTGCGCTGCTAGGTCAGCATCTAGACCGATCGCATGGTCTGGATTGCGTTGGCCTGGGTTTTGTTGGCCTGGGTTCCGTTGATCAGCGCGACGGCTGACCAATGCTGCCTCTTCGGAGTCAGAGCCATCTGACGCAATCGGTGCCATCGCGTTTAGCCAATCCGCCAGTTCTGAGTCTGAAGCCAGAGCCTGTAACCGTTCTAAAAAGCGCTCGCGTAGATTTAGAGCGCGGAAGGCGCTGTCTTCGGGCGTTTGGGGCAAATCTGAGGGGGAAGGCTGCCGTTGCCAGAGGGGAACATGCGGCTCTACTTTTTGCCAGTCGATCGCCGGATCGTCAAGGTCGTCTGTGAGCTGAAGTTGCGGCTGGTGCGGCGATGGCGCTTGCGTTTCTGGCGCTTTGGCTTCTAATGCTTGCGTTTCCGATGCTTGATCTGATACTTGCGTTGCTGCTGCTTTAACTTCCGGCTCAGGCTCTTGGCTGGCTGAAGCAGCAGGCACGGGAGCATCCGTTGGGTCAGGTGTTTCAGGCTGGGGCGTGACTTCGGGCTGAAGCTGAGCAGCCGTTTCGGGCGGCATCTCTTCGGCGGTTGGGTTTGACAGCGTGGGCAACTGTAGCGATCGCCGGGGTTCCTTCTCAGGATCAGGCTGATGCAGCAAGGGGGGCAAAGGCTGGGGAACAGAGAGGCGGAACTGGATGCTGGGCGAGGGCGATCGCATGACCACAGGGGCGCTGACGGGCTTGGCAACTGGCTCGGCTTCCGGTTCCGAAAAATCGTTGGCGATCGCCTCAAGCAGCTCTAGCAGATCGCTTGTGACGCTAAAGGACTGAGTCGCCAGAACAGGGGGTAAACCCGCCTCTGAGGAACCATATAGCGCCAACTCTCCCAACAGCAGGTGAGTTTCACAGTCGGTGGGTAGGCCGATAGATAAGGAAAACGGCGAGGGCAGCCAGCGATCGTCTAGTGGCGCGGCTAAAGGCTGAGTTTCATCCACCAGCATCTTAGAAGTTTGGGGGTCAAACAAGCGCACGCGCAGCTTGCCGCCTGCTGAGAGGGCTAATTCGGGCGGCTCAGAAGACTCAGGCGGCTCGGCTGGGGGTAAAAGCTGCCCTGCCAAAACCAGCGGCAAACCGCGTTTTACTACATAGGTTTCTTGTTCTAGGCTGAGCTGTAAGACGGGAGGACGATCGCTGCCCAACTGCCTAAAGGGCTTGTCTGAGCTGTCGTCTGAGCTGTTGTCTAAGCTATTGTCCGGGCGACTGTTTGTTTGAGGATGGGTTGGGCGATTTTCAAGGGAGCGATCGTCGGTTCCCCAAACGTCTGAGGATTCTGAGGGGATTTCTGATGACGCTTCTGGCGAAAGCGCTGCCTGCTCAGGGTCGGTAGCCGAGACAGGAGCCGGAATTTCTTCAGAGGCGCTCGGCTCCTCTCGCTGCCAATCGGCTTCCCAATGGTCAAGAATCTCGTCATCGGCTTCCAAGTCGATCGGCTGTACCTGAAGCTGCACTTTATACAGCCAACCCTCTCCCATCATGTCTGACATGACATCGCTGGCGCAGCGCAGCTCCCATTCTCCTGGCAGCAGGCGGGTAAAGGGAATCACCACCATGAGGCCATCTTGATTGGTTTGGCTGAGGCGCTTTTGGATGCGGCGAATGGGCGGCGTTTCTGTGGCGGCGTTTTGGATGACGCGAATTTCGACAGGCGCATGCACGCGATTAGAGCGGGCAACGACCCGATACCGCCCTTCCAAAATCTCAACGGTCGGAGATTCAAGCGGGAGCCAGGAGCGATCGCCCTCTTTCTGGATGAGAAATTCCCAAAACGCCATCTCAAACCTCTGGAATGTAAGTCAGAACTACGAAAGCCTATATCTGCGACTAGCCTATTGGGGGCTATGGGGGTCAGCAACGTAGGCGGATTATAGACCATCCCACCCGCGAATGATCTGGAATCCAACAAAGTTTGGAACCGGATGGCAATGTTGGTAACGCAACGCTTGAAACACCGCCAAAACTGGCCAATAACCTGTGAAAAATCAGACTAATTGCGGGATCGCCATCGTACCGTTTACGAGGCACACTTTACCATAGGGCTTTGAGAGATGCAGCAGTTCTCCCCTCTGGACTTTCAAATTGAACTATCAAATCGGGACTTGGCACCCGCAGGATAGGAACGCCCAAACCATCCTTTTCCTGGCTTTCGGCTATTTCTCGTTTACTCGGTGCCTATTGCCCGCAGAAAGTTCGCAGAACTTTGCCCTTTAAGGTTTGCCCCAGCCAAGGCGTATTGCTTGCCAGCGAGTGCAGAGTTTGAGGCGATACCTGCCAGTCTATTTGGGGATCAAAAAGGGTTAGCTCAGCAGGATGATCGGGCGCAATCCTGGCTGGAATTTGCCCCAGACAGCGAGCCGGATTGCTGCTAAGCGATCGCCACAGGGTGAGCGCCTCCCACTTGCCCGGGGCGACAAAAGTCTGCCAGAGCAGCGGCAAAGCCAGCTCTAGACCGATCGCACCCGGAGGGGCTTCGGCAAAAGCGACGGTTTTTTCTTCGTAGGTGTAGGGGCTGTGATCGATGGCGATCGCATCGATGGTGCCATCTTGAATGCCTTGAATTAGCGCCTGTCGATCGCTAGGATTGCCCAGAGGCGGATCGAGCCGCAGGCTAGGATCATAGCTTTGCACATCCAAAATATCGAGTAGCAGGTGCATCCAGGTGGTGCTAGCCGTAACGGGCAGACCTTGAGCCTTGGCCAAGCGGATTAACGCGACACTGCGCGCCGTTGAGACTCGCATCAGGTGAACCGGGACTTCTAGCTCAGCCACAAACTCTAAGACCGTTGCCAGAGGCGCTGTTTCGGCGATCGCCGGACTGCCTGCGACTCCTAACTGCAAGGCCGCTACCCCATCGCGCACGACGCCATTACCTGTAATGCCGCGATCGCAGCACCAGAGGGCAATGGGCTTACCCAGATGTTGCCCATACTCCAATATTCGCCGCAGCAGCGATCCATTTTGCAGGGGCAAGCCGTCGGCAAACCCCACAACTCTTGCTGCCGCCAGCTCCGCCAACTCTGCCATTTGTTCGCCTTGGGCACCCAGAGTCAATGCGCCCCAAGAGTAAAGGGTGGAAGTGGGGTGCTTTGAACGTGACTGTATCCAGGCGACGCTAGAGGGGTTATCTACAGCCGGGTCGGTGTCGGGCAGCACTGCCACTCGCGTGAAGCCTCCAGCGCTTGCGGCTGCCATCAGCGAGGCCAAAGTCTCGCGAGACTCAAAGCCCGGTTCCCCCGAATGGCTATAGAGATCAATTAGCCCGGTGCCTAAGATCAGCCCTGATCCGTCCTGAAGGTGGGTATCGGCAGGCAAATCTGACTGAGGGATAGCATCGGCAACCGCAGCGATCGCTCCATCGACGACCCAAACATCGGTGGTGCGATCGCTCTCGACCACCGGATCGAGAATTCGGATTCGCTGAAACAGTTCGCTTGTCATCGCCTCTCAATATCCATTTCAGCGGTTCTCGTCAAGAATTGACTTCGCTGGGGGTCGAACTCACCGGAGGCTGCACGCCCCCCATGCGAATCTCGGAAGAAAACGTCGCCATACTAAAGCCACCTGCAGATTTTAGCGTGCTGGTACGCAGCCGCAAGTTGGGGCTGGCAAACCAGAGACGCTCTTCAGCAGAAAAGGTGTCAGACCCCGTAATCAGCGTCAGGGCATCATCTTCACCCAAGACAAATCGACCTGGCTCAGAAGCAGATTCCGCAGGGCCTGCATCCCAAAGCAGCTTGCCCTCGCGATCGCTGTCCTGGTTTGCGATAGGCACCAAAAGCGTTGTGCCAGCCCGCTTCTGTTCGCCACGCTCCGGTATGCTATCCCAGGTAATCCGCAGGCCGCACAAAGACTGTGCCGGGTCGATCTGGTACCGCTGACAGAGCTTTACCACGGCCAGATCGTCTTTAAGCAGCATTTCCACAACAATGTTGGATCTGCTACTCCCGGTTTGCTGGGTGGCAAATTGGTGGCTCGTGCGTTGAGAGACCCATTTGCCAGCACTTTGCTGTAAAAACTCTATTATGTCCATGGGAGGCCGTGATTGAGTGAAGCTGGGGTGGGGCGACGGGATTTGTCTAGCAAGATCTGCGATCGCGCTCCATCTCTCATCTTAAAGCCTAAGGATGCTTGCGGGATCGGCACTGGTTTTTATGGGCAGCTTTAGCCTCAAGACTTGATTTTTGCCAGGATGCAGCTTGCAGACAGCACCCGCAACTGATGATCGCGGCTGACGGTGCAGGGCTTGACCATTTTTTTGAGGGCAGGCGTTCCCTGGGCGAGCTGGCTTTGGGCTTGGGCGATCGCTTCTGGATACTGAACCAGCCAGCTCGTGAGGAGCGCTGAGGCATCAAAGCTTTGCTGATCCAACACCCAAAAGTCGATGCCGTAGGTGCGAATAAAATTAGCCAGAACAGAAGGCTCTAACGCATACTGGGCTTGAATCGTATCCGTCACACGCTGACGAAACTGGCTGCCATAGCCTACCTGGTAAGGCAAGGCATACTCTCGACCTACCAGCAGCGATCGCTGGGCAAAGGTCGGTATGTTATCGGCCTCTCGCCCTAAAGCCGCAATCAAAATATCTTGAGGTTGCTGGGCAAAAAACTGGTAAAGCTGCGGATTTCCCCCCACCCAGTAGCTCTTGAGTGCCTGACGGTTGCCATAGCTGGGGTAAAGCAGCAGCGCCCCAATTAAAGCTGCAGTGACCACCCAGACTGCGATCGGGTAATAGATCTGCGATCGTGCCGATTGCGCTAGCCGCTGCCATGCCGCCTGAAGCAAGATCGTGATCCCGATCGCCGCTGCAAACACCAAAACGAACCGCAGCGTATATTCGGCATAGCGGCTGGGCAAATAGAGCCGAAACAGCAGCAGATGCGCCGCAAAAAATAGAGCCAGTGCGGCGATCGTCACCTGAAGTAAGACCACAATCTTGGGGCTGACCTGCTGCACTAGCGGAAACTGCGCCGCATGTCGCCTTGCCCCCCGCAAAAGCAAGGGTAAAAAAGCACCGATCGCCAGCAGCCAGGGTCTAAAGTTGGGAAACAAGCCGCTGCGCTCTGCGACCAGCCAAAAGTTCAGTGGGTCATCACTAAAGAAGCGGCTGCGTCCTAGAGCCGAAAACTCCGGCAACTGTCGTGCCTCAGCCGCCGAAATAACTGCCCCATAGGGCGAAGACGAGAGGGCGATGGGCAACAGCACCCCAAAAGCTACCCCCAGGCAAGCTCCGCAAAACAGATAATCTTGCCGATCGCGCGAGAACCTCAGCCTCGGCTGCCAGGTGACGACCTGAAGCGCTGCAATAGCCGCAAACACCAGCACATACTGCGGATAAAACAGCCCTTCTAGCCCAATAACCACCAGACAGGGAAGGAGCGAGCGCCGCCAAAAGGGTTTAGCATCGCGCCGCAGCAAATAGTAGAGAAAGGCCAGGAACAGGGGCGGCAAAAAGGCTCTGGGTGTCGCAGAAACCACATCATCATGCGTCCACAGCACCTGACTGGTGAGCGCAGAGGCGACAAAGCCTGCGAACGGTACGGGCAAAAGCTGCATAGACACCCCAAAGGCATAGCCCGCAGCCACAAGGCTTAACCCCACAGGCAAAAGCTTGCTCAGCAGCAGCGGAGACAGCCCGATCGCCGCAAAGCCTTGATAAAACAGCCGATAGCCCCAAGGTGCCAGCGACTGGAAGTAGTCGGCTATCAGATCTTGGGGAAACAGGCTGGGATCGCTAAATCGCAACATCCAAAACACATGCTGCCGCACGTCATCTTGCACCACATACTCGCTGCTAAAAGCCCGTTGAAGAATCAACAGGCTGCTCACTGCCGCCAGGGTCAGGCTTAGGCTGAACCAAAAGAGGGTCTGCGATCGCGTAGTTTTGAACAGGGAAATCAGCATGGCAAGAGGCAGGGAATATACAAGAGCCGGGTAATGGAGATGCGGAGGGAGAGCAATGAGACCCAATCCGAAAACTAGATCGCTGGGAAACTGGATCTCTGGAATACTATAGACTCTTGTGAAAAGGCTGGATGCGTTCGGGAGTCTGTTTCAGACGGCAGAAATATGGATCGGCAAGAACGAAAATTTGTCTATGACCCGCAACAATGGCTGCGAGCGGGTGCGATCGCCCTCCTGATATTGGGCATATTTTTCCGGTTTTACCAGCTCGACGAAAAAGTCTACTGGCTCGATGAAGCCCGCACCTCGTTGCGGATGTCAGGGCATACCAAAGCCGAGTTTATCCAAGAAGTCTACACAGGCCAAGTCGTTAGTCTAGACACTTTGCAGCAGTATCAGCGACCCGGTGAGGCCAGCTGGGGCGACACCTTTAATGCGCTGCGGGGTAATGCTGAGCATACGCCCCTTTATTTTGTTTTGGCGCGGCTCTGGACAGAAACCTGGGGCTATTCTGTCACTACGATTCGCAGCCTTTCGGCTGTTATTAGCCTGCTGGTGTTTCCCTGCCTATTTTGGTTTTGCCAAGAGCTGTTTCACAAGCAGGAGAAGATGTCTCAGGCGATTGCTTGGATGGCGCTATCGCTGGTCGCTATATCGCCGCTGCATGTGCTCTACGCCCAAGAAGCGCGTCCCTACAGCCTCTGGACGGTCATGACCCTGCTCTCTAGTGCCATGCTGCTGCGATCTCTGCGATCGTCTGGTTCGCGTGCCTGGATTGCCTATGGCGTGACGATCGCCCTCGGACTCTATACCCAGCTTTTGTTTGCGCTCGTGATCTTGGCTCACGGGCTATATGTGGCGATCGTCGCTAGGCGACAAATTATCTCCTACGGTCTGGCAACTCTAGGAGGTGTGCTGACCTTTTCCCCTTGGCTGGTGCTGTTGCTCAGCCATATTGAGCAGGTCAATGCGGCTACGGTGGCCACCACGCGGCAATATCCGTTGAGCTATCTGCTCGACCAGTGGTTTCTCAATATCAATCGAGTCTTCATTAACGGCGAACTCAATTCCTTCAACCTGCTCCTGGTGATCTTGACGGGCATCACCCTCTATTGGCTCTATCGCAAAACGCAGCCGCAGGTTTGGGTGCTGATTGTTTGTCTGATCGCTGTGCCGTTTTTGGCCTTGGCGCTGCCCGATGTCTTGGCAGGCGGAGAGCGATCGCTACGGCTGCGCTATCTCATTCCCTGCTACTTGGGCATTCAAATTACGTTTGCCTACTTCTTCACAACCCAGGCTCTGTGGGCAAAGCGTTGGGGACAAAAGTTTTGGCGGCTTGTGCTGATTTTGCTGCTGGTTAGCGGCATTCTGGCCTGTACAGTCAACACCCAAGATCGGGTGGGCTGGACAAAGAGCATTCGTAAGAGCGGCTACTACCCCATAGCTGCCAGCTGGATCAACGCTGCCGATCGCCCCTTGGTTATTAGTGATGAGCAGAGTGAAGATCTTTTATCCTTCAGCTATGAGCTAAAACCAGAGGTGAAGTTTCAGCTTGTTACTCAACCTCGACGGCTCAAAATTGCCGAAGGCTATGGTTCAGTGTATTTGCTCAACCCGTCTGCTCGCCTCAAAAACCTGCTCGAAAGACGCAATTACCGCCTGCTGCTGCTTTGCCAAGATGACGATGACTATCCGGGTGATCCAGCCGATCGCCTTTGGCTAGTGAAAGCCAAAGAGTCCTGACCCGCCTAACGGGAGCTTCAGGTAGCGCAGATCTGGAAATAATTGGAAGAATATCCTGCCCCTCAGAAGGGCAGCGATATGATTGCAGCGAAAGACGAACAGCAGTTTTGGATTTTGGATGGCTGATTTTTGTCTTGTTCTGGTTATTTTCTGGCTATGACAACTCGCTAAGGGTCAGTTCAGGTGGTCAGTCAAGTTTTATGGTGGGGTGTCCCCTCGATAAGATGAGACAGAACACGAGTGACCTCACAACCTAGGGGCATCGCTGAATCGAGACATAAATTTTTGAAGGGGGTGCAGAGTGACGCTCTCAAAAAAACATCCTTGATTTCGCAGCGCCTAATCTAGGTCGGTCATTGGATTGATGCTTTTAAATAGGTTTTATCGATATAAATAGTGATAAGACTCTCAAAATCAGCCTCAGATCCAAAGTTGAGCGACCAAGCTGCTTTCCTGACTGCTAAAGACACATCACTGTAAGGACAAAAAGCATGGCTAAGAATTTGCTGGAACAACTGCGGGAAATGACGGTCGTAGTCGCCGATACAGGTGATATTCAGGCGATCAAAAAATTTACGCCTCGCGATGCGACAACCAATCCATCTCTGATTACCGCAGCGGCTCAAATGCCGGAATATCAGGAGATTGTAGATGAAACCCTGAAGCAGGCCAGAGTCGATGCGGGTACCGATGCTTCAGACCAAGATGTAGCTAAGCTGGCGTTCGATCGCTTAGCGGTTTCCTTCGGTAAAAAGATTCTAGAAATTGTGCCCAAGCGGGTTTCTACCGAGGTCGATGCTCGCCTTTCTTATGACACTGAAGCCACGATTGAGAAAGGGCGCTACCTTATCTCTGAATATGAGAAATCTGGGATTTCTCGTGAGCGAATCTTGATCAAAATTGCCTCGACCTGGGAAGGGATCAAAGCCGCTGAAGTTTTGGAGAAAGAAGGCATTCACTGCAACCTCACCCTGCTTTTTGGTCTGCACCAGGCGATCGCCTGTGCTGAAGCAGGCGCAACGCTAATCTCGCCTTTTGTCGGTCGGATTCTAGACTGGTACAAAAAAGATACCGGGCGCGACTATACTCCCCAGGAAGATCCGGGCGTTCAGTCTGTAACGACTATCTACAACTACTACAAAAAGTTTGGCTACGCTACCGAAGTCATGGGAGCCAGCTTCCGCAACCTTGGCGAAATTACCGAGCTGGCCGGATGCGACCTACTCACGATCTCTCCGGCACTTTTAGCCGAATTGCATGCCACCGAGGCAGAGTTACCCCGCAAACTCGATCCGGCTGCGGCGGCTAGCCTAGACATTCAGAAGCTGTCGATCGACAAAGACACGTTTGACAAGATGCATGCAGCAGATCGGATGGCTTCTGAGAAGTTGGCAGAGGGCATTGCTGGGTTTACCAAAGCGCTAGAGGCGTTAGAAGCCCTATTGGCCGATCGCCTTTCTAAATTAGAGGGGGAAGAACACCGGAGCCATGTTGCCGAAGATATGTTTCACCTCTATGACTTAGATGGAGATGGCTTTATTACCCGTGAAGAATGGATGGGCACAGATGCGGTGTTTGATGCGCTAGACACAAACAAGGATGGCAAGATTACGCCTGAAGAAATGGGCGCAGGGCTAGGGGCGGTCTTGCATCTGGTGCAGGCCGTCTAAAAGTAGCGCTTAGGTTTGCTATGGATTGTGAGGCAGATGAAACACACCTCGCAATCCATAGGCTCGGCGGAAAGTGTTTTAGAAATGCATGATTGCAGCCATCACAACTCTCTACATGACCCACCTACATGATCCACAAAGAATCTAAAGATCCCTCCTTTTTAGCCCACCACCAATCGATCGCTTCATTAGTGGGGCAGCTGCATGAGTACTTCAAAAATGCTTGCTCTCACTATGAAATTGAGCGAAGCCATGCCTCTAGCCAGCTTCATGCCAATCAAGATGATCAGCAAGCGCAAGAGTTAATTGCTTCGCTGCGTAAGATGGATGCTGAGATCTCGCTGTTTGCGGTCGTGGGCGATGCTTTGTCGATCGCCAATCGAGTTTTGCATAGCCCCTCCACCGTAGCTGAGCTAGGCTCAGACAACGAAATTTACAGGATGCATTACGACTCAGCCCAGCAAGATCCAGCTCAGCCCCATTCTGATCAATAAAACTCTGGAGAGGAAACCTGTAAAGCAAAGCCATGAGCTTACATATTTACTTTTTGAGGCACGGTGAAACAGTTGCTAGTCGATCGGGGGGCTACTGTGGCGAGTTGGATATTGAGCTAACTGCGATCGGTAGAGAAATGGCGGCAGCTTTTGCCGAAGCCTATCGCACGTTTCCTTGGACTGCTGTGTACTGTAGCCCCAAGCGACGAGCGCTCGATACCGCTACTCCTATTTGTCAGGCGATCGGCATGGAAATGCAGGTACGAGAAGGGCTAAAGGAAATTGCCTATGGTCAGTGGGAGGGCATGACTCCCGAAGAGGTCAGCTTGAGCTATCACGATGACTTTATTCGCTATCTGGCCGACCCCGGCTGGAATGCGCCCACTGGGGGTGAACGAGCCGTAGACATCGCCCGACGCAGCCATGTGGTTTTAGAAGAAATTGAGCAGAAGTACCCTTCTGGCAATGTGCTGGTTGTGTCTCACAAAGCGACGATTCGGATCATGCTGTGTGGGCTACTGGGCATTGATGTGGGACGCTACCGCGATCGCTTGAGTGCGCCTGTGGCTTCAGTCAGCGCCGTCGAGTTTGGCAATCACGGGCCGTTACTGCATATATTGGGCGATCGCGCTCATTTTCCTGAGCATTTGCGTGGCCTACCGGGAAGCTAGACATTGCAAAATTTGATCTCGGAGCAAAAAAATCCCTCAGATCTGTAAATTCTGAGAGCAGGGGGAGGGTCTGTGATTTCCTGAAACTGGCGCTGCTCATCCGTCATTGTGCCTGGAAAGGCTTTCTGGAGAGCTATCGAAGCGCTATAGTTTGTCAAGAGCAATTCGCGCAATCTCTAACTTTAGTTCACACCTTGACGCATCCATGACTGATTTATCTTTAACGACTGCTGCTCCTCGTCCTCGATGGCATGTGATTTTTTTCACGGTCGTCCTTCATCTAGCAGCGCTACTCGCTTTTGTACCTGGCTACTTTAGCTGGGCAGCCGTGGGTGTAGCTCTCTTCCTGCATTGGCTGACCATTGGGTTAGGTATCTCTCTTGGATTCCACCGCTTAGTCAGCCACCGCAGTTTCAAAGTACCCCAATGGCTAGAGTACTTTTTGGTGCTATGTGGCACTTTGTCGGGTCAAGGCGGCGTACTGGGCTGGGTTGGATATCATCGGGCACACCATCTCTACACTGACAAAGCTGCTGATCCCCATAATTCCAATGAGGGATTGTGGTGGAGCCATATTAGTTGGCTGATGCACAGTGTTCCAACCCGCAGCGAACTCCCTCGATTGACCAAAGACATTGCCAACGATCGCTTCTATCAGTTCTGTCATAACCAGTACATTCCACTCCAGGGAGCACTGGCAGTTCTGCTGTATCTAATCGGCGGTATGCCCTTTTTGGTTTGGGGGGTGTTTGTCCGCCTCTTTTTAGGGTTTCACTGCACCTGTTTTGTCAATAGCGTTTGTCACAAGTTTGGCTACCGCTCTCACGAAACAAACGATCGCTCAACCAACTGCTGGTGGGTTTCACTGCTCACTTATGGCGAAGGGTGGCACAACAACCATCATGCCGCTCAGTCTTCAGCGCGATTTGGATTTCAGTGGTGGGAGGTGGATGTCAATTGGTGGACCATTTGCCTGCTACAGGCTGTGGGTTTAGCGACTCACGTTAAGCAGGCTAAAGCCAACTAGAGCGTAATTTCTTTTAAGCATTGTTTCTTCAATCAGCCCAGATTTTGGGCTGATTTTTTTAGGCTTAAAATCATCAGGTTTTGGGCATTTTTGTAGATCGCGTCCTACTAAAAATGCCCAAAGTGGCTCTGCGATCGCCTTGATTGCAGACCTTACCGATTGGAGGTGAACTTATCTGTTAACCGCTGCAATTGCGTGGTTACTGCCGTCCCTATATTTTTGAGAAAGGATTGATTTTTTGCAAGGCGATGTATCCAAATGTAGTCTTCTCCCTCTGGTGAACATTTCTTCTGAATGAGTGCATTTGAGTAATGAAGATTTGCTCCAGAGCGATCGGTACGATATCCAGAAGATGTCCACTCACCATAGGGATCGTTGACAAAAAATCCGTAAGGATCGTATCCCCGCACGACAATAATATGTCCAAAGCTGGTGAAATAGCCGTGAATAATGCAGGGACGACCTTCGGCGATCGCTTTGCGCAGATCAGAAAGCTTACCGCGACGGGTGAAGTCATTGATCAGACCATAAGAACGAGACATTAAAGCTAAATCATTGGCATCCCAGCGGCTAAGATTGTTGTTCTGCATGTACAAATACAGTTCGTCTTCCCATTGCTTGACGTCAATTCTTTGCTTGATCTGAAAATACGCCATCGCCATCGCAAATGAGGTGACGTTGCAGGCACCTGTTGGATTAAAGGCATTATCGAGCTGGCTTTTGTGAGGTATATTTAACCGTTTGGTTGTTGGAATTCCTCCTGGGTTGATGGGGGGTTGAGGAATTGGAACAACTTGGGGTTGCTGATTGATAAACTGCATTTGGGAAAGGAGAATATACCAGGTGTTGCGCGGTGGATCTCCCAAAAATTTATCAAACAGGGCTACTTTGAGATACTTCCCTTCGATCGCCCAAGACTGTAGCTCAAATATCGTATTTGCTGCAACGGCTACTTCATCAGCTTGCTGCGAAACTGCTCCAGAAACTTGCTTAGAGTCAGGCTTCTGTTTGAAAACAGTGTTTTGAGTCACTCTAATACTTGAAAGTCGGATGAGCTGCACATCAGGTATATACACATACCAGGTATTGCGGGGTGGAGACCCTAAGAATTTTCCGAGAAGTGCAATGCTGAGATGACTTTGATTCACCAGTTTCCAGGAATGGATACTGAAAACTCTGCCAGCTAAGACTGCGATTTTGTCATAGGGTGATATTTGTGCAGCATTTTCAGTAGTTTGCTTGAAAACCGTGTCTTTAATGACTTTGATCTGCATGAGCAATAGTCTGAAGGATTTGAATGGGTATAGAGATGCTGGCAACATTCTAGTCCTGATGTTCCTTTTCTAAAAGGTGCTCGCAGCCATCCTTTCAGAAACTCAATGCCTCATTCAGCTTGAAATAAGATTACGTATAGCATTCCTCAAGGCAGAAACCTTTTGTCTCGATCTCCCTAAAAAGATTAAATAGAGTCTCTCTTGTGATTGATGGAGACTGTTAACTCTCAACCTAAGATCGGTAGTGTAAATCACAAATTCACTCCATCTCTGCATTCGCTTCTGTTTGCAATTTGGAAGGAGGAAACCATGGTATTAGGACATCACAAGCGCGCAGTTGGCACATTCTCAAGCCATCAAGCTGCCGAAAAGGCTTTGCGGGAGTTGAGAGACAGCGGCTTTCAGATGGATCGTGTTTCAGTGGTGGGTCGAGATATCGATCGCCATAGCGAATTGGCTGGAGCCGAAGCCAGCGATCGCCTTTCCGATGCAGGCAGACGGGCAGCTCATGACTCCGAAGCCAAGACAGGCGCGAAAACGGGTGCAGTGGCAGGTGGAACTTTGGGCGGTTTGACTGGACTGCTGGTTGGTTTGGGCGCATTAGCTATTCCTGGTATTGGCCCTGTTATGTTGGGTGGTGCAGCCGCAACTGCACTAGCAACAACGATCTCAGGGGGCGCTATTGGAGCCGCTGCGGGTGGTTTAGTTGGCGGATTGGTTGGCTTAGGAATCCCTGAGGATCGGGCCAAGGTTTATAGCGATCGCGTTTCTAAGGGCGATTACTTGGTCATGGTTGAAGGCTCTGATGAAGAAATTCACCGTGCTGAACAAATTCTCAACCACGGCGGCATTCAAGACTGGGGAATTTACGACAATACAACCGCCAGAAATGACGCTGACTACCCTGCTGGCACTCTCTACAACGACGGTACCCCTTACACAGGCAGCGCTCCCGTCCCCGGTAGCCATGATCCTGCGGTGCATCCTGCTGGCACTCTCTATCCTGAGGGCACTACCCCCCCCAACGTGCGCAATCCCCGCTAATTTCTGCACACAGCTTGACTAATGCAAGTCATTGCCGTTGATGCAGTCAATACAGTCGATAAGTCACAGTCGATAAGTCAGAATTCCTTAGACGTTTATCTTTCTGGAAAGTTGGCTATATCAACTTTTCAGAGAGATAAATGGCCTGAGGTTCTTAACTCTTTGCTTGAATCTATGTGGAGAACAAAAACAATGAATAAGCTCGTACTCTTTCTATTAAGCGGTTGTTTAATGGTTGCTGCCTCAGCATGTACTACCGCTAAGACAACTTCAGATGCTCCTAACTCTACAGAAAATAATGGGCAAGTGCCAACGGAGCAGGGTGCCCAAACAGCACAAGATGATGCTCAAAATGACATTCGCCAAAAGCAGCTTGATTCAGATATTCGCGCTCGTGAGCAGCGGAATGAGGCGACTGGTGGCGATGCCGATCGCGCAGAGGGTGATCTTCAAAGTGAGGTTCGCAGCAAGCTTGAGGCCAATCTTCCTAACAGTAAGCTCGCTGTAGATGCTGAAGATGGAGCTGTAAAAGTTTCTGGAACTGTTCAAACCCAAGAGCAGCTTGACAAGATTGAGCCGCTGGCCAAGGAAATTAAAGGGGTGCAGAGTGTTGTAGTTGAAGCTACAGTGGCTCCTGCTCAATAGAGCTTTGTCTACTGGAGCAATCTTGTAGGATGGATTGCCACACTTAATTCGGCTATAGAACATATTTTGAGAGGTGCACGGAGCGCACCTCTCAAAATATGTTCTATAGCTAACCATTACTGAGTAACTTCTCTTAAGGAAGTGCTGGGTGCATCTCGTTGTTAGGAGAGCAGATATTTTGAGTGAAGTGTGTAGTGGGATGATGGGAGAGTGAACAACGGCGATCGCATCATTCCACCTTCCCGCTCTTGTACCATTTAGAGGCCCCCCAACTGCCAGATGCGCTCGGCAGTGCTCAAGAGAATCTACTCGTTAATTATTTATGATTCGCTAAAGCAGAAAAAGCAGAACCGTTAGGTTCTGCTTTTTCTATTTTCTACCTTTTCTCATAGTCACTTTTTGCTGTCGCTTTGTTCTATAACTTTCGAGAGCACTGGTGTGTCTTGAAAAGTTACTCCAAATAGCTTCTCCAAAATTTCCAGCGGATTTTTATGAGGTAAGCCCATTTCTACATGCAGCTTATGGGTGAGAGACTGCTGCTCTCGCGTCATACGCTGGCTGGTCTGAGAAGCAGAGCGGGCTAAATCGCGGAACGCCGTCATGATCACCGGGAAGGAATTTTGCAACATCACGGCTGTCTCATCTGTTGAGAATTGTACGATTAACCGCTTCGTTTTGCTATTAACCAATCGGTGAATGGCAGTATCCGATCGCTCTTCAACGACCCACTTGGCATGAGGCATAGCCAGTTCGCTCAGGGCAGCGAATATGCGCAGCCGCTCTAGCACGACAACACTCTGCTGAGGGTCGGCCAGGTAGTAGGTCGCAGTATTGGCCTTGGGCAGCTCAGTGAGAATAAACTTCTTGGGGCGAGGGGTTGCCGATACCGCAGGAGTCGCTGGAGCCTGGGTTGCGGGTGCGATCGCTGCACTGTCTGCCAGAGCCGTTAGCTGTGTAATGGTGTGTGCGGTTTCAGAAGATACCGATAGCGACTCGCGACGCTGCACCCCAGAGAGTAGCCCAGTCTCTTCTACGGGAAGGCTGAGAGTCTGCTCGGAGATAGCAGGGAGAGACTGTAATCGCGTTTGAATTTCGACAGGCAGCTCAAGCGGCTCTACTTTCCAGCGATAGCGATCGAGCTTGCCGCCCTCATACATACAGGTGGGATAGTGGTATCTCTCTGATCTAACCCATTCATAGGTTACAGGATCGAGATAGTCGAGACAGAGGTAAATTTCAGGCACATCTTCCTGCCCTCGCTCAAAGGTATACTCGGCAGGAGGTGGCTCAATGGAGGCTAAACGCACAACTTGAGTTTGAGCAGACTCTGAATCTACCAGCTTGAAAACATTGTGGGGCGGGGTGAAGACAATCCTTCCCTCTGCATCTGGAAAGTAGCTGAGAGAAACGCCGCTGGGCACATAGAAAAGTGCGCCAATATAGCGATCGAGCTTGGGTTTGCGCCGCACCAAGTAGACAAAATACTGAGTGGGATGCGCTAAATTGAGTTTCTGAAAGGAGTAATCTTTTTTGAGGACTAGCCTTGTGCAGCGTTCTGCGGGCTTTCGGGTCAGAGAACCTTTGCCTTCACGGGCTGCTAATTCTGACCTGCTAAAGTCAATGACTTCGCGGGTTTGTTCAGCACTTAGCTGGGTGAGCAGCAGTTGACAGAGCGATTGCTTGGCTTGAGGGTCTAGCCGCAGTGCCATTTCAAATAGCTCTGAGTGGCGGAGTGCATGAGCCTCAGGCGAGAGCTGCTTCAGAGCAGTGGAGTCAGATTCAGGATTGCTGACGCGGTTAAAAGGGGGGTAGTAAACCATGTGACAAGCTTGAGGTAGCGCTGTGTTAAAGGGGGGAGCCGGATGAGAAGATTAGTGCTGAAGTTTTGTAAAACGAGTACTAATATACTAGTAAACGACTAAACGAACGGTCTAAAGCGACCAGACAATGAGCGATCTAAAAAAATTGCTTGAGGAGAGGTGTAGAGCCGACCTTTAAGGGGCAGTAGAGCTGTGGCTCTTACTGATCCCTATATTTGCACTAGAACCCTGATATGTAATGATGTGAGACGCTACCCTCGCAAAAACCTTATCTGTAGATATAGCTTGTTTAAACTTAGGGGCGATCGTCTAAGTACAACTTCGCCTAAAAGATAGATTAAAGCAGCGCATCAGACTTTGCAGCTCCGAATGTTCCTCTTTATATAACTGGCACATTAGATCTTTAAGCAGCGTTACACAGCTCATTCCCTTATGGCTTTCAGAAAGGTAACTGGGCTGAAAGCCTTCTCAGAGTATGCCTTGAAGAAATATAGGAACTCTGTCTAAAGCTCTAAAAAACGCAGATTGAGCCAGAGAATTGGACAGGATTGTCTTCACTATTTGTAATACTTTACCTGGCTAGGTGTCGCTAGAGAAGCAGGATGGCTAATTAGAATATTTTGTGGTAAGAGCGTTCTAATTAAGTCGGTGATCGGTTTCAGAGGAGATCTGCACCTTCAGCTACTCTCATCTTTGGGGTATCGCCGCTGTTCACTTTCCTATAATCCCACTCTCTCATCACTCAAAATATCTGCTCCCCTCACGACGAGATGCATCCTTGAAGAACTTTTTTAAGGGAGTGTAGTGATCGGCAGTCGCTCAAAAAGTTCTTAGGTTTAATTTTGCCAGGAGCCTGAGAGTATGTGACGCGCGTCACAAACCTTTGATAGCCTCACACAATTCAAGATTTCACCCGACTAGATCAGCTCAATAAAGTACGGATCTCTTGTTCCAGCCCTGTAGATCTGAATATACGGTCGAAGTCGTTTCACTCGTAATCAAACCAGGGGCAGCATTACCGTGAACCTCCGCAGAATACCAGGAAGCATCACATGGATCTAACGCTCAAGGGAATCCCAGAAGAGCAAGCGTTGATATACCTGCGCTTTGTGATTGATCACGTTTCGTCAGCAACGTGCCTGTATGATGCGCAGGGAAATGCTCTCTACGCCAATGAAAAGTTTGTAGGGTTAACACAGCAATTGTTGCCAAGGGTGAGCTTTTTAGAGTATTTCTCTGCCTGGATACCCCCTAAAACTCTAGAAAATCACTGGGCTGCTGCCCTGCGGGGTAAGCCAGCAGCATTTACCCTTCAGCCTGCTCCTATGAAGCAGCCGGTTGGCTGCTCTCTGCATGCCCCTATTCCGGGGGGTGCGGTCATCCTCACAGTCGAGCCGATCGAGCAGGGCAACCTGTTCCAATCCGAAGAGTCCTATGAGACAAATTTTGCTCAACTCTTTAATACGCCGAGTTTGGCGATCGCTCTGATGAACTGCAAGGGGCAGGGCTTTCGCTTCAACGATCGCTTCTGTGAAATTTTCTATGGTGCAGCTGAGGCTCCAGCCACCTCGCTAGATGACTTGGTGCATCCCGAAGACCAAGATCTAGACGCCGACTTGCGGCAGCGGCTCGTGACGGGCGAAATTCCTCACTACACGATCGAGCAGCGGTTTATTGCAGCTAATCAAGATGTGATCTGGATGAATAAAACGGTGCTGATCACCCCTGCGCCCTTCAGCTTGACGGCTGAAAGCCAATACTTAACGGTGCTGCTGGAAGACATCACCGAAACCAAAAAGGTCTACCATGCTCTGGCTTGGTCTGAAGGTAAATGGCATGAATTTGTCTCGACTAGCTCAAACCTTTATCTAGAGTGCGGTTTGGCTGGGCAGATTGTCTATGCTAGCTCTATGATTAAGCCTATTTTGGGTTATAGCGCTGATGAAGTGCTGGACAGCTATCTGTCTGATCTGATTCATCCAGAAGATCTGAATCAGTTTGACCAGGCGCTTAGATCATGGACAAACCGTTTGGAGACAGGCAAACCTGGCATTGAGTGCCGCTGGCAGCATAAAACAGGTGAGTGGGTTTATCTCTATTTGCAGGGCAAGCGGTTTGCGCCTACTGTCGATAGCAGCACGCTGTTGATTCAAGCCTACAATGTGACCGATCGCCGCATTTTAGAAGAAGAACTGACGCGGTTTAAAGCGCTGACGCTAAATATACCAGGGGCAACTTTCCGCTGTAGTGCGGACTATTCTATGGGATTTTTGAGCCATAGAATTGAAGAAATCACGGGATATCCAGCTACAGACTTTATCAACGATCGCGTGCGTTCTTACTTAAGCATTGTCTACCCGCCCGATCGCCAAAAGCTGCTGTCTAAGATCAGGATGAGATCTGCCTCGTACTCGGTAGAGTATCGAATTGTGCGTGCAAATGGATCGCTACGGCAAGTGTGTGAGCGGGGTCAACGCACCTTTGATCGCAATGGTAATTTGCTTTGGATGGATGGCATTATTTCTGATGCCGATCGCCAATCTCAAAATCTTCAAAGCGGTACGTCAGAAAAAATGATGCAGTCGCTTCCCAATCGTGCATCTGAATACATCAATTTGAATGAAGAGCGGATCATGCGAGATTCTCTTCCTCAAATTAAAGCTACACATACCTCTCAAAATTTAAGCGGCTGGGAATCTCATTAAAGCTCTGGGTTGGACTAGAGTGGGTTGGGGTTTTAGAAGCTGGGTGATGTCAGGAGTTGGTTCATCAGCATATCTGTTATCAAAAAAAATGAGTTAGGGGTGAAGGGGGGTGCCCCTCCACCCCTAACCCCCTGATTTTCTAGTTTAATTACGCCTAACTACTTAATCTCAACACCTGTATGATGGGCGATCTATTTTCCGCAATTGGCGGAACATCTGATGCTGTGCTTGATTTCATCGCGACTCAGCTCCTAGACCCGATCGCAGTCTACAGCGAGGCTGGTGAAGTGGTTTATACTAGCCCAGCTTTTCTGAACGCTTTGCAGTTACTAGAAGGCTCCGATTTTTTTGCGGATTTTGCTGACAAAACTCCAGTCAACCTGGTGGAATTGTGGCAGCGGGCAATGGCAGGTGATCTGGCCGCATTTTATCTCCAGGCAAAAAATCTGCACTGTTCCCTACATTTCTCTCAAAAGCTCCAGTTGATGTTTGTTCGAGTTAAGCCACTCAGCGCTAAAGAAATCGGCGATCGCCAAGACCTTCCCTATGCTGGCATTGAGGCAAAGTGGGCAGCCTTTGCCCGCCATAGCCTTAACCTGTTTTTGGAGGCTGATGAAACCGGAAAAATTACCTACTCAACTCCGGCAATTGAACAAGTATTAGGTTACACCATTGAACAAGCGCTTAGCTTTCATCTGCTTGACTTAATTCATCCACAAGATGTCAACGCTTTTGATCTGATCTATCGTCTTTGGATGAATGGAATTGAACCTGCAAAAAACGGCATTGAATGTCGCTGGAAAACCGCTGCTAATGATTGGGTTTACGTTTATGTTCAGCGACTCCGGGTAAATGTAGAATCGGGTAAACGTCATCTGATTTTGACGGCCTACAACATTACCGATCGCAAGCTTTTGGAAGCAGATTTGCAAGCCAGCGAACAAAAGTTTCGATCGCTTGTGCTCAATATGCCTGGAGCGGCTTTTCGCTGTGATGGTTCCTATACGATGGGCTACATCAGTGATGGAATTCAGCAGGTAACGGGCTATCCGGCGAGTGATTTTATTAATGATCGAGTGCGGTCATTCCTCAGTATTGTGCTGCCAGCAGATATTGATCTGATCGAAGCCTCTATTGAAGCGGCCATGCAGGATAATCATGCCAATACCCTAGAGTATCGGATCATTCATGCTGATGGCAGTATCCGCTGGATGTCAGAACATCGACAGGGCGTGTTTCATAATGGCAATTTGCTCTGGTTTGATGGCATTTTGCTGGATATTAGCGATCGCAAACGAGCTGAAGCACAGCTTCGTCAGAGTATTGCTATTAATCATGCTGTGATTAGTGCAGTTCCGGGTCTGGTCATGCGATTGTCAAGCGACGGACAGATTTTGAGTATCTACTCAGACGAGTCAATGGATGCGATCGCGCCTTTTCAAGATATCCTTCAGGATAAAATTGGACATCACTTGGCTGAACTGCTGCCTTACCCGTTGGGCGAACAATGTATGACTTATATTGAACGCGCATTGAAGATGGGGGAGATACAGGTTGAGTTCAGAGTGCCCAAGAGCGATCGGATGGGAGAAGCGCGAATTACGGTGATTGGAAAAAATGAGGTGTTGGCGATCGTGCGCGAGATCACAGCCCATCGTCGAGTTCGACGGTGAGGATGGGCAAATTCTTGTCTGCTCATAACCTGCACCTCTAGAAAACTAACAGGCAAGCGATTGAATCTGTAAGACTTATGGCAGAATAAAGCCGTGTCAGGTTATTGGGTTGAGCCAACAAGGTTCTCCAGCCTGGAGGAAGTACCGACTACAAGGAGCGGATGTTCTGATGCTATCTACAAATTCTATTTCAAGAATTGCGCTAACCACCATTAACGGCGAACCCGCTGTGCCGCTTACCCAGATGCCCAAGAGCTGGCAGCGGATTGCAGAAGGCACTTGGATGACCGAACCTCGCGTCTATACTGCAATGGCTCAGGTGTTTTTAGCCAAAAACCAGGGCGGTCATATTCTATTTCTAGAGCGTCCTGAGACTCAGCACCTCAAGTCGGCCTATTGCGAAGGCAACGGCAACCTCGCATGGGAAGCCGTGACTCACTATGGCGAGATGTTTCTGCCTGAACAGTATCCCGATTTGCATCAGATCCGTCGCCAGCTCCAGGCACAGGAGTTTCAGCAAAGCAACCGCATGGCGCTGATTAACATCGTCAGCGATCTGTTTGAGGAGTTGGGCTACGATGTGCCTGCTACCTTCTACTGGACGTTTTTGCATCCTCTAGAGCGATCGGATTTGTTTGAAATTCGCTCTTTCCGCTTTAGTGAGCAAGATTTAGCGATCGCCCGCCAGTTTGATGCCATTTTGCATGGCGGCTATGTATCCATGCTGCGCCGACTCATCGACAGTATCTCTAGCCGTCATGGCTACTTTATGGAGCATGGCTGCGGCTGTGATAGCCATCTGGCTAAGCTTCAGCCTTCTGACTCTCAGTTTGACTATGCTATTCCAGCAGAGGCGCGTCGCAAAACGCTGCGGGCGTTCTTCTGGAGCATCATGGAGGAGTATATGTTGTTTGAACAGCGATCGGCTACTCGGCTGGTCTATGCAGATAACCTAACCCTGTAATAGCCCTGTACATAGTTCTTGTTGTACCTAGTTCTTGTTGCCTGAGAAAAGCTCACGCAACCAAAAAACCTTGCCCCTTAAGGACTATCGACAGCATCAGTAGATCGCAAACGGGGCTTTGAGCGAACATTTGCGATCTACTGGGTATGCTCAGCGGGTAGAGAGAATTAAACTCCCATCATTAGCTTGGAAGAGCAGAAGAACGCCTCTAGATCGCTGACCGATGTGCTGGGCAGGAAATTTGCTAATGTCTCAAGAACCCCCAGTAAAACCTATGTAGCTCCAAGCTGCTCTCGGAATGGCTTGATATGGCTGCCATCGTCAGGCTTCGGATATTTTATGGGGGCACACGCTACAAAAAATTCCCCTCCTTACCTCTGTGGATACAGTCCTAGCAGAGGCAAGGAATTTTATTTCGGGACTGTCTCAGCTTTTCTTACTAGCAGCCGATGCTTTAGTTCCCCCTGCTGTCTTGGTGGCACTAGATTCTTTGGATTCCTCTGCCTTCGATTCTTGTGGTTCAGATTTTTGTGGCTCAGATTCTTCGGACTCAGGTGCTTCTGGCTCAGGTTCAACAGAAGCTTCTGGTAGGCTGGGTGCAGCTCCATTATCGGATTGACTGACGCTATCTTGGGCAGGGCTTCCCTTGGGTTGTGAACTCAGCAGCTGATTGACAATGGCTCTTGCAGGTTCTGCCTGCTGCACCGCTTCACTATAAGCAGCGTGGGCTTCTAGCAGCTTGCGGAGATTTTTAAGCCCGTTCCGCAGCACATTTTTTTGGTCATCATTCAAAACTTCAGGTTCAAAGAGGAGACCAATGACTTCTAGAAGCGGCTCTGCTTCTGTTTGAGCGTCTTGCAGTTGAATCTTTGCTTTGAGTAAGTTCTCTAAGAATTTGATTGCAGCCGTGGCATCGTTGCTAACACTCATAAAAAAATCACTCTGGGTGTGAATAGATCATCTGATCTCCAGAAT
Organism: Oscillatoriophycideae cyanobacterium NC_groundwater_1537_Pr4_S-0.65um_50_18; assembly: GCA_016208305.1. GTDB lineage: Bacteria > Cyanobacteriota > Cyanobacteriia > Elainellales > Elainellaceae > Drouetiella. The sequence continues at coordinate 30,556 of JACQYI010000058.1, forward strand.
AACGGTGAAAATTAGAGTTTTAACAAGCGGCTTCTAAAAAATGCGTGACCCAGATTGCAGATCACACTGCTTTCTTGAAATTTTTTATGACTTTGCGGATTAGCTCCGCTCTAGAGCCGACTGGGTCTCCCTCAAATCAAAGGAGACTCATCTCCTATTCAGACAAAAGGTGAGTTTAGACCGAAAGCCAAACTCACCTTTTGTTTACGGATACTGACCTGGATTGAACGAAGCTAAACCAAGACGTTCGCGTGCTGCCTTAACTTCCGCATCGCCTTGACTTCTACCTGCCTGGCTCGTTCTCTAGAGAACCCAAAGACTTCTCCTACCTCAGCCAAACTGCGGCTCTTGCCATCATTCAATCCGTAGCGTAGAGCAATCAACTCACGCTCTTTGTCATTCAAACAAGTGAGATACTGCTGGCACTGATCCCGAGCGACGATCGCTTCCATTTCTCGCTGCTGCTGCTCGTCAGGAATCAGATCGCCCAGTCGAGTCTCCTGCTCTTGACCAATCAGAGCATCCAGAGACGCACACTGACGCTGCTGGCTTAGCAAACTACGCAACTCTTCGGGAGTCATGTCCATTGCGGCAGCCAACTCCTCAGGGCTAGGCTTGCGCCCCAATTTACCCACCAAGACTCGCGTCGTCGTTTTCATCTTGCTCAGCTTCTCTTGCACATGCACAGGCAGGCGAATAGTGCGAGCATCAGATTGCAAGGCTCGAGTCATGCCTTGACGAATCCACCAGTAGGCATAGGTGGAGAATTTATAGCCCTTAGTTGGGTCAAACTTCTCTACCGCGCGTTCTAGCCCAATACTGCCTTCTTGAATCAAATCCAGGAGTTCTAGCCCCCGGTTCTGATATTTTTTGGCAACCGAGACAACAAGACGCAGGTTTGCCTGAATCATGCGGGTTTTTGATCGCTTACCCTGATGGATGATTGCCAGCTCTTGAGGGGTTGGGTTTTCTAACTGGAGCAGCGGCAGCATCGTTTGAACGGCTCTGGCAAGCTCCAGTTCTTCGGCAGCAGCAAGCAAAGGGGTTTTGCCGATAGATCGGAGGTAGGTTTGAATAGGATCAGCCGTCATAGATCGGAAAATAGGGTCTAAAAGATACCTTATAAAGTGGATAGCCGCATCTGAGCAGGGAAACTCTGAGAGGGCATTCTATTCTAGGACAAGTTGGGGACGGTTATCAGAGTTGTGACTTTGATAAATTCAATGTCCGCTATGTGCGGTTAAGGGGATCATTCCCCCCAAAGGCACGCTGCACGACACAGGACATGCAATCTAAGCAAATCTGTATTAACGATGAGTTAATCAGATGCAGATCTTGGCAAATAAAGCTTCAGCAAGGAGCCTTTGACACTCTCCTGAGTTGAGCGTTAGAGATAAAGAACCTGATGGCGATCGAGTCAGATGTTTAATGTTAGACGTTTAATATAGCAGGCTCAGCCGAGTTGTGAAAATTAGACAAGTTGTGGGTGTGTCTAAAAAAGCGCTGTTTGCCGAAAATCCGATGGATAGGGCATTGTCTAGGCTAAAAAATCAGTACTCCTCAAGAGACAACGGCTTTTGTTGTGTCGGCAAAGCTAACACAACAGGAAATCATGACCTCAGAGGATTACCTCAAGCCCAGAGGCTATTGAGAAACCGATGGCGTTTCGCTGACGGCCTCTTTGGGCGCAGCGGATCGCTTGTCCCGTGAGTCAATCCAAATGGCGCGACCCACCCAAGCGACCACCCCCAGAAGCGCCAACACACCCAGTTGAGCTGTCCAGGCAATGAGCTGCTCCAAAGGCACGACTCTGCCAATGAAGTAAGACAGGCTGACCATCACAGATGCCCAGATGGCTGCCCCTGCCAAGTTGCAGACAAAAAACTCTACATAAGGCATTCGGGCAATTCCGGCAAGCGGCCCAGCAAAAATACGCAGCAAAGCCACAAATCGGCCTAGAAAGACCGCCTTTGCAGCATTCCGGCTAAACTCATCCCGCACGCCAATCAACTGCTCTTCGCGAATGCGGAATAGCCTACCTAAACGCACTAGCAGCGCCCAGCCACCATTGCGCCCAATCCAATAGCCAATGTTATCGCCAATAACGGCTCCAGCGATCGCGCTTCCCAGAACTAGCCAGTAGTCTAGCTCGCCGCTACCTGCCAAAAAACCGCCCACCAGCGTGATTGTCTCACCGGGGATCGGCACACCTGTATTCTCTAACATGATCCCCAGAAACACCGACCAATAGCCGTATTCTTGCGCGATCTGCTGAATGGTTTCTAGAGGAATCAAATCCAAAGACATGAAGGCGACCCATACGAAGTTTTGTAAAACTCTCTCATCTATATTGACGCACTTTGAGTAGGGGTGTCAAATAGCGATACGTTAGCTGTCCGCTACTTTTCACCCCTATTTTTTTGAAGCAGGCTTGCCTTCAGAAAAAACCAGAAGCGCCAAAAAAATTAGCCAGACCAGCGATCGCGAAACCACTTCCAAACGCCAACAACGCGATCTTCAACCCATGTCATGCCGCGATCGAGCCAGTCGAGCAGTTGTTCGATCGGGTGTTTTTCGTAAGCTACCAGTCTGACTTCTGCTTCAATCCAAGAAGGCTTAGCCACCAGTTCGTTTTCCTCAGCCGAGGATGATTGAGACGAAATCTTTGTGCCAGGGGCTGAGACAATTTGGGTTTCTCCAAACTGTTCGGGAGGCTGAGGTGAAGCGGTCTGTAGGGGCTGGGGTGTGGAGTAACCTGACCGATCCCAGAATGTGATCGGCTGACGCACCTGAACTTGAGGTAGATCTTGGGGTATATCTTGAACTTGCGTTTGCTTTTGGAGAGATCTAAGCGATCGCTGCATCCATTGAGCTGGACGGGGTGCTGGAGCTGAAGGCAGATGCTGAGGGGACAAGCTTTGAGATAGTGAATCCTGAGATGGCAAATTCTGATGAGAATGGCTGTCTAGAAGACTCGTTGAAGGGTTAGTCCAAGCAGCAAGGGGCAATCGCCGTAACCCTCTGCTCCACTGTAACACCCGCTCAGCCAGGGTTGGGGGAGAAGGTAGAGGCTCTGAGGTGAGCGAGTGAGGCTTCCCATTTGCAGGAGCCGCCTTAAGCAGAGGATAAGAGGAGCCTTTAAAGTGAGAGGCTTCTGGAGCAGCAAAGGTCTGCCAGGTCTGACGCAACCACTGACCCAGGTTTTCAACCATTTGATCGCCTGTTGTCCAGGCAGCAGCCGATCGCAATGGCAGAGAAGCCTCCGGCAAAGAGCGGGAAACTGGAAGTGAGGGCAGCAGCTTGGACTCTTGAAACAAGTTGGTGGCAACCGCTACGGGGCTGGTTTGCATCCAGGCCATGAGCTGCCAAAAAGTGCGGATGGGGGGAAGTGCCAGAGTCCGATCTTTGGGCAAGGGCAGGAAGCGATCGACCCAGGGGTGAGCCTCGGTTAGATCACGCTGCTGTCGCCAATAGCTAGCCACATCGCCCGCTATTCGGCGTTGAAGGATCATCTGCTGCTCTGGACTCAAGACATCCAAAAGCTGGTTTTGGACATCGACCAGCACAAGTTTGTGGGAATCTAGCAAGGCCGCAATGCCCTGAATCTGAATTGCTTCCTGAACCTGCATCGTTTTAGAGAACTGCTCAAAGGCTTGCAGGCCAGATTTTTCTAAACTGCTAGGCAAACTCGCAATGAGTCTAATGGCTTTCTGAGAACCTTGAGACAAGGCTGATGATTCCCCCCCTGGGAGCAAAGAGGGCATCAGCGATGAGGCGATCGCCCCACCTACCACCACCCAGATACCTGGCGCACTGGGATCTTGGGGATCAAGCTGGAGCGCTAGTCGATCGGCGGGCAGCATGAGCTTTAAATCGCTGAGCGCTTGGAGCGATCGCTGAATTGGCGTATCGGCAAACAAAAAGGCCGCTGCTTCTGCCCCAGGCTGATCCACAGTTTGGACGACAGCCCGCAGTCTGGGAAAAACCTGCCGTGCCGTTTGCCGCAACTGCTTGCCGACCAGCCGGGTAGCTTGGAACCCCACGTAAAGTGGATACAGCAGGATTTGTGCGCCCCAGACTGTGGCCATCTTTGCCTGTCGCCAAGTCTGACTCACCTGATCCTGTAGCCGTATTGACTGACGCGTCAAAAAATTAAAAACGTTGCTGCGATAACGTCCCGAAGAAGCCATGGGCGAGAAGCGTCGAAGCGCTTAAATAAAAGATTTCTTTCTAGGCTTGGTGCAATGCCCTACAAAAACAGTAGGGTTTATGCAAGAGAAATTCTGTGCAGTGAAAGTTTGTACCGTGAAAGTTGGCGCAAGTACCCAGCAGTTTTTCTATACTGCTCTGATCTTAGCTGGAAACTTAGCTGGAAAACTAACTGCCCGTATGACTCGTTCGTGCTCTGTGCTATGACTCGTGCTATGCCATCCTCACCCTCTGTAGAACCCATTGCTGATGCGATCGCCAAGCTGCGATCCCTGACTCAGCTCGACATCCAGCCTCGGTGGCGCTATCACTTGGGCGATTTGTCTATCAGCCAAGCAACAGCTAATTGGCAAGCTTGGGCAACTGTATCGCTCAACGCTAAAAATCATGTGTCTTGGGCAAAAGGGCGACAGGTGCTGTGGCTGAGTCAACGCATTGTCGTACCCCATAATCTAGGGGGCTATCCCCTCCAGGGGCTGACATTGCGGCTGGCGCTGGTCTGGTGGGCGGAAGCAGCACAGATTTATGTCAATGGCCAGTTGGTGCAAGAAGGTGACTTATTTGACGCCACAATGCGCCTGTTGCTCAGCCCATCGGTGAGTCACAATGACGCTTTTGATGTAGCTATTCGGCTAGAGAGTCCAGGCCATGACAACGGCGCACTTGTGAAATCTCTTTGTGTCTATGAGTTTCCTGACTCGTCTGCTAATTTGCCCAATCCCCCTGAACCCGGATTTGTTGCTGATGAGCTGGCGGTTTTGCAGGCATTTCTCACTACTTTTGTCCCTGACTCACTAGCGACTCTAGCGCAGAGCGTCGGACAAATTCCCTGGTCGGTGTTGACAGTGTGCGATCGCCTCTCCTTCGATCACGCCCTTGCCCACCTCCGGCAGCAGCTTTTGCCCTGGGGGAATTTTATGAAGCAGCGCAAAATCCAGCTTTTGGGACATGCCCATCTGGATATGGCCTGGCTGTGGACGGTGAGCGAAACCTGGCAGGTGGCAGAAAGGACGTTTCGATCGGTTCTGAACCTGCAAAAGGATTTCCTGGAGCTGACCTACTGCCACACCACCCCGGCTCTGTATGAGTGGATGGAGAAAAATCGTCCCGACTTATTTGCGGCTATTAAGGCTCAGGTTGTCGCTGGACGCTGGGAAGTCTCGGTTGCGCCCCTGTGGATCGAGCCAGAGATGAATTTAATTAGTGGAGAATCGATCGCCCGTCAGCTGCTCTATGGTCAGCGCTATTTGCAAGAAACTTTTGGCCAACAAGGGACGATCGCCTGGCTGCCTGACACCTTTGGGTTTAACTGGCAATTGCCCCAATTTCTGAAGCAGGGGGGTGTAGAGTACTTCGTCACCCAAAAGCTGCGCTGGAATGACACCACAAAGTTTCCCCACGAAGCCCACTGGTGGCAGGCTCCCGATGGCACAAAAATTTTTAGCTTGCAATCTGCCCCGATTGGCGAAGGCATTGACCCCTTAAAAATGGCGCAATATGCCTGCACCTGGGAAGCTAAAACTAAGACTCAGACTAGCCTTTGGCTGATGGGCGTAGGCGATCATGGCGGTGGCCCCACCCGCGATATGTTGCAGCTTGCTCGCCGCTGGGGGCGATCGCCCTTCTTTCCGCAGCTAGAGTTTACGACTGCCCACAAGTTTTTGGAGAGTCTGACGGGTTCAGAGGCAACAGGCTTGAATTCTGCAACCCCAAATCCTACAACCCCAAATCCTACAACCCCAAATCCTGCAACCCCAAATCCTGCAAATCCCTCTGCTATCTCTCAGTCAGTCAACTCCTCCGCTGCTGGTTTTCCCACCTGGAACAATGAGCTTTATTTAGAGCTACATCGGGGCTGCTATACCAACCATGCCGATCAAAAGCAGTACAATCGCCGCTGTGAAGATACCCTGTATGAAGCCGAGCTATTTGCCTCATTACGGACGCTGATTACGGGCGCAGCTTATCCTCAAGCAGAGCTAGAAGCGGCCTGGAAGAAGGTGCTGTTTAACCAGTTTCACGACATTTTGCCAGGAACCTCGATCGCTCCGGTGTTTGTCGATGCCAATCGCTCCTGGCAAGAAGCCTGGGATACGGGCTGGAATATTCGGCAGGCGGCAATGCAGGCGATCGCCGCTCAGATCAAGCTGCCCCAGCCGCCCCACCCGCAAGCCCAGATGATTACCGTATTTAATTCGCTGAACTGGAAGCGATCGGAAGTTGTAACCCTCTCTGTGCAGCAAAGCCAAGATCAGCAGGCTTGCTTTTGGCAAATCTGCGATTTAGCAGGGCAAGAAGTCTTGAGTCAGCCCCATTGCTGGCGTGAAGCAGGAGTCACCCATTGCCAAATTTTCTTTCAGGCAGAAGATATTCCGGCGATCGGCTATCGCTGCTACTGGCTGATGCCGCGTCCTGTGGGCAATCCAGTTCCGGCGGTTCCGGCAAGCGGCTTTGTCCTGGAGAATGATGTGCTGCGCGCCACGATCGATCCTGCAACGGGCAACCTATCAGGCTTGCGCGACAAGCTGCATGGGCGTGATTTGCTCAGCCGAGCGGGAAATGAACTGCAAGCCTTTCGAGACAGCGGCCAATATTGGGATGCCTGGAATATTGATCCGAAATACGCGCAGTATCCCTTGCCGACTGCCCGCTTAGCGCAAATTTTCTACGAAGATCGAGGCGCAATCACAACCCGCATTCGGGTGATTCGCACATTGGGAAGCTCTACGTTCAATCAGGTTTATATCTTAGATAAAGACTCGGCTGTCCTCAAAATTCATACCCAGGTGGATTGGCAAGAACGCCATGTTGTCATCAAGGCTGCTTTTCCGCTAAACATGGATGCCGCCTACGCCACTTATGAGATTCCCTGTGGGGCTATCCAGCGATCGACCCGTCCTCAAGACAGTGCCGAAAAGGCAAAATGGGAGGTTGCGGCATTGCGCTGGGCCGATCTCAGCGATACTGCCAGCCAAAATTCCTATGGGGTAAGCCTTCTTAGCGATTGCAAGCATGGCTACGACAGTCAGCCCCATCAAATCCGTCTAACGCTGCTGCGCGGCTCCGAATGGCCTGCCCCCAATGCCGATCGCGGTCAGCATCAGTTTACTTACGCTGTATACCCCCATGATCGCTCTTGGCAAACGGCACACACTGTCCATCAGAGCTATGCGCTGAATCAGCCCCTGAGAGCGCTTGTGTCAGCACCGCAGCAGCAAGGCAGCCTGCCCTCGATCGGAATGTTTCTCGACCTTGAGGCTCATAATCTTGTGTTGACTGCCCTGAAGCCTGCCGAACAAGATGCCGATCGCTGGATTTTGAGATGTTATGAAGCGCATGGAGAATCTGCCCAAATCCAGTTCAACGCTGCTTCAGGACTGCTGTTCAAGCGCTATTTAGAGGCTGCTTCAGTTCAGCCCACTAATTTGCTAGAGGAGGCGGTAACGGCTGACATCAGAGCCATTGCCCCCTGGAAGATTAGAACCTTTAGCGTGAAGCGATCGCCTTGAGCTATGCGTTAATAACTATGCACCAATAACGATGCGCTAATAACGATGCGCCAACAAGAAAGGCAGCGCTAAGCGCTGCCTTTTTGACGAATTTATTGCAACGGGCTGATTGCAATGGGTTTGTTGTAATGCGAGATCGACCTAAGCGGCTAAGCCGTAGGCAGACATCCGCATGATGTCACGAGTGCTGAAACCAATATTGCTCAGCGCTTCGCCATAGCTAATCATGAAGTCTTCCACCAAAGCCTCGCGCTCCATTCCCAACACGCGGGCATCGTCAGCCACTTCGTTCAGCATGCGCCAAACGATCGGTAAATTCTCTTTGTTGGCTTCTTCTAGCTCAGCTTTTGCAGACTCAAAGTTTGCCTTCAGCCACTCTTCACCAAAGTTGAGATGCATGTACTCGTCTTTTACGACTCCTTCCGTAATCTTGCGGGCAAAGTCATCTGCTACAGGAATGTAGATGTTGTACGCCGAAATTGCAAAACACTCAATGATTAATGACTGAATCAAGAGACAGGTAACAATTTTGCCCTGTGCAGCAGCTTCCTGAAAATTGCGGTGGAGATCCGCAAAGAATCGCTGGGAAAACTCCATGTCTGGTGTCACAGCAAGATTTTTTCCGCAAGCCTGAAATCCCTTCTTGTGACGGTTTTCCATCTTTGCCAGACTAACCAACTGATCCTGTACATCAGGAAGCAACTCTGCCAACCTGTTGTAGTTTTCAAATGCCTCCTGCTCACCCTCAATCACGATCGCATTAACGCGACTATAGGCATCCTTATAAGCTTCGCTTCGGAAGTCTATATCTGGGCTGATTTCAAGCTGCTGCATAAATTCTGCTGTCTCCTGGTTCTGATATGCCGATTCTTTATCGACCTAAATGTTAATCTGGGCTTAGAGTTCTGATGACCTAAACCCCTATCCTCTCCACCCTACTGGCTTAAGGCAAAAATTTACAAGGACTCTTCCATCAGCCATAGAAAATTCTCAGTAGAGCGAGGTAGAGTTACAGCCTAGCTTATCGGTCAACGAATGTGGGAGTAACCTGGCATGAGACAGATATCCTCGATCGCTCCAGAAGAGAATGCTACAGAATATCTGGCGATCGGCAACTCTGAGCGATCGCCTCGGCTCAATTCCATCTGGCTACTGCTGCTGCTGTGGCTAGGGGCAGGGCTGACTCTCTTACCTCTAGCGATTGTGTTGATTAGCTCCTTTGCACCTTCTGGCGCGATCGGAGTTGGCCTTAACGTTAGCCCAGACCAATGGACTTGGGCTAACTACCAGGTGGCCTGGAGGCAAGGAAATTTCTTACTGGCCTTTTTCAATTCCACTTTGGTGGCGCTGGGGGTAACGGCCTCGCAGCTCATCACCTCTGCCCTGGCAGGTTATGCCCTAGCAAGGTTAAGGTTTCGCGGACGACAGGCTGTTCTGTTGGTGATTTTGGCAACGCTGGTTATTCCCTTTCAGCTTTTGGTCATTCCTATTTTTCTGGTGCTTAAAGCAGGGCATTTAATCAATACTTACGGTGCGCTGATTTTGCCCACGGCTGCCAATGGCTTTGGCATATTTCTTCTGCGGCAATATTTCCAAACTATTCCCGTAGAGCTAGAAGAAGCGGCTGCCTTAGACGGTGCAACCCGGCTGCAAATTCTAAGGCTGATTCTGTTGCCCTTGGCGCGTCCGGCATTGGTAACGCTGTTTTTATTCACTTTTATTGGCGAATGGAACGACCTATTTAAGCCGCTTGTGTTTACGACTCGTCCTGAGCTGCGAACGGTGCAGTTGGCTCTGGCTGAGTTTCAAGAACAATTTACCAACAGCTGGTCGCTGCTCATGGCCGCCGTTATGATTGCAACGCTACCTGTTGTTGGGTTATTTTTACTGGGTCAGCGGCAATTTATTCGCGGGATTGCTTCTACGGGTTTGAAGACTTGAGCTAAGAGCTTCTTCAAGAATTGTTTCTATGTACTAAGCTTATTTCACAAAACGCCGCAAAGTTATGGGGTTTTGGTTAATTTAGAGTTAAAGTCTGACCAGCCAGCAGTTTGGCATTGTCCATTGCTCTACAGATCTTCCATGTCTTCCTCATGGAATCCATCGCAACAATGGCTCGATCGCCAGCATCTACATCCGAGCCAACTCCCTAAAACGATTAAAAGCTTGTCGCAGCTTCTCATCTTTTCTGAAAAGCTCGGTTGAGACTTGACGCATTCACCTCAGGTAGACCTGCAGGAGAAGGGCGTAAGGCTCTGGATCAGACCCACTGTCATGCACGATTCTTCGGATCGAGCCATGACGGCTGTGTAGAACGCTGTAATTGCTCATTCACTGGACAGTAAAAATTTTAGAGATGATCACCCCAAACGAGTCTACTCAATGTCTCAACCTAGCAAGAGCGCTTGATCTGATTACTTCCAGCCGCACAGTGGGCGGTATCTTCTATGTCTACAATGCAGCAGGGCACTCTAAATCCTGGGAGAGTTTTGTAGCTGAGTATCCTCTAGAACGGCTGCAAGCGATGGTTAAGAGACAATCCTTTAGAGAGGCTTAAGGCTGTTATCGCTTAATTTGGGCTTAAGCCTGAGCTGGTAATTTGGGCTTAAGCCTGAGCTGGGCTTGAGCTGGGCTTGAGATGGGCTTGCAGCCGATCTGGGCAGAAACTGTCATAAATTGAGCTGGGTTCGCTATCTTTGAAGGTATGCATTCTTGGCGCTACATGAATTTGATTGATCCGCTTAATCCTTGGAGTCTTTCGGTGCCTTTGAGTCTGTTGCTGCTGATTGGTTTGGCAGCCGTTTACTTTGTTCGGGTCAGCTAATCATTCTTCGCTAGCGCTCTATGACACGTTCTCTGGCAGACAATGCGATCGATCTGCTAATTGAGTTGGCGGAAAGTGGTGAAATTGATCCTTGGGATGTCAAAGTCATTGAGGTGATCGATCGCTTTCTTAGCAAGCTCCAGCCTGAACGATCGCCAGAACAGCTCAGCGCAGTTGGGCGTGCTCCCTATGAGGCAGACCTATCAGAGTCAGGACAGGCGTTTCTCTACGCTTCTATGCTGCTGCTGCTTAAGGCAGACAGCTTAGCTCGGTTGGAATCTGAGCAAGAAGTAGAAGATGTGCTGGAAGAAGCCGAACTGGATGCTGAGGTCAATGCACTGCCCCGCAACTTAGAACGGCGAATTCGGCGGCGAGCCGTTGCCCCTGCTGCTCCTAATCGCCGGGTAACGCTGCAAGAGCTAATTGCCCAGCTCAATCTGATCTCCAGCGCCATGACCGATCAGAAGCCTCGGCGTGTGCCGCTGCGCCGTCCGCGCCCTCAATCTCAGCGGCAGGCGATACGGGCGATCGCTCAACTGGCTCACCAAGAAAATCTTTTGGAAGTTGCGGCCGCTCTCGATCAGTTTCTTAATCAATATTGGGAAGATTTAGATCAGAAGCAAAACTGGCTCGATTTTGAAGTGCTGCTTCAACTTTGGACAGAAGCTCAACCTTTGCCCCAGCCGGACTTGAGTTCTGTAATACCTACAGTCCACGATCGCGTTGGCGCTTTTTGGGCGCTTCTGTTTCTCTCGTCTCAGTCTAAGGTTGAGCTGGCACAGCAAGAGTTTTATCAAGATTTGCAAGTGCGGAGTCTTGCCGATCTGTTAAATGAAACAGCTCCTAAGGTAGAGCCAACCTTGAACACCTTAACAACCTTAACCTCAGAGGATTTAGCATTGCTTGACTAAATTATCTAAATGCTCTACCCAGCTAGGGTGGTTTTTGGAGGCTGCGTACTGCACAGGCGCATCTGGCAGTTTGGGGAGCCTCTAAATGTTACAAGAGCGGGAGCAGTGGGATGATGCGATCGCTGTTGTTCACTCTCCCATCATCCCCCTCTCTCATCACTCAAAATATCTGCTCCCCTAACGACGAGATGCACCCGTACTGCACTTCACCGCAGGCACAGCTGATCAGACTGAAGTGGGAACATCCGCTTTGACGAGGAATCTGCGTCAATCTCCTCATTGGAACATCTTAATGCGTTCATTTTTGAATAAAGTTTTACCTCAAAGCTTTCAGATTACAGTTTTGTATGCCAGTTTATTGAAGTTCAGCCTTGGGTTTAGCCTTGACTCCAAGGCCAATTTTTCAAAGATCCAATATTTTCCAAAGATCCATCTCTAAATACTGCCCGCCTGCCTTTCCGTCTGGATTCCGTGTAGATTCTGCAAAATTGCGGGGTGAAACCTGGAAATCTTAGAAGATTGTGAAAGACTGGAGGGATGCTCACTCATTGTCCAGATGTACTAAATAGCCCAGGAATGAGGGATATAAGTCTATGAAAGCCATGATTTTGGCGGCCGGCAAGGGTACTCGTGTTCGCCCTATCACTTACACCACGCCCAAGCCGATGATTCCGATCTTGCAAAAGCCTGTGATGGAGTTCTTGCTAGAACTGCTTCGACAACATGGCTTTGATCAAATCATGGTCAACGTTAGCCACCTTGCTAATGAAATTGAAAACTATTTTCGCGATGGTCAGCGGTTTGGCGTTCAGATTGCCTATTCTTTTGAAGGCAACATTGTCGATGGTGAGTTGGTGGGCAAGGCGCTCGGCTCAGCGGGCGGAATGCGACGAATTCAAGACTTTTCCCCCTTCTTTGATGACACCTTTGTGGTGTTGTGTGGCGATGCCTTAATTGACTTAGATTTGACAGAGGCCGTGCGCCAACACCGTGAGAAGGGTTCGATCGCCACTATTATTACGAAGTCGGTGCCGCGCGAAGAAGTCTCTAGCTATGGCATTGTTGTCACTGACGAAACGGGGAGAATCAAAGCCTTTCAGGAAAAACCTGCGGTTGAAGAAGCGTTAAGTACAAACATCAGTACAGGTATTTACATTTTTGAACCTGAAATCTTTAATTACATTCCGGCAGGCGTTGAGTATGACATTGGCGCTCAGCTATTCCCCAATTTGGTAGAGATTGGCGCGCCTTTTTACGGCATTCCAATGGATTTCCAGTGGGTTGACATTGGTAAAGTGCCTGACTACTGGCAAGCCATTCGCGATGTGCTGCTAGGAAGGGTGAAAAATGTGCAAATTCCCGGACATGAAGTTAGACCTGGAATCTACACGGGACTTAATGTATCTGTCAACTGGGATAAGGTGAATATCACTGGCCCAGTTTACATTGGTGCCATGACGAAGATTGAAGATGGAGCCACGATTATTGGCCCCTCAATGATTGGCCCTAGCTGTCATATTTGCAGTGATGCAACAGTGGATAACAGCGTCATTTTTGAATATGCCCGCCTAGGCGCAGGAGCACGCTTGGTCGATAAGCTGGTGTATGGCCGTTATTGTGTGGACAAAAAAGGTGCGGCGATCGATGTTCAGGCGGCTGCACTCGACTGGCTAATCACTGATACCCGCAAGACAACTCCGGCCTCTCCCCCCGATGAGCATCGCGTCATTGTGGAAATGCTGAGTACAAACGGTAGAAACTAGGCTCTACCTCTGTTGAGATCGCAAACTAATTGAACCTGAAATAGTTTCGGGGAGTGCTGCGTCTTGCGCGGTACTCCCAAGATCCTGGGTTTTGTTCGCGATCCTTAGGATGGGAAAAATATCAGCCTGCGGCTACTTGAGCGGTTGAGCGATCGCATTCCACAAACTGAATCAGATCTTGGCGCGGATCAACATAGACGGCTCTAATCTCTAGGCGATCGCCCACTTCCATAGGGCGAGTAAACCGCATAGCCAGCTCCAGCCCTAAGTCTTCTAGCAGCACCAACCCAAGACTTTCATGCTCTCGCAGCCAGCGCAGCATTAATGCCTGCCAAATTTCATTAGGATTACGCCGCAAATACTCCAAGCTCCAGTAGCGGTTTGTCTGTCTTTCGACCAAAGTTGCCTCATAGGCAGTGCTGCTAACGGTCTGGATCAACTCCTTGGTTGTCTCGATCGAGAAGGGAGGCAAGTCACCTCTCAAATGAGACTTGATTTGAAAGTGAGCCAGTAAATCTGCATAGCGACGAATCGGCGAAGTCACCTGTGTATAGGTGTTTAGTCCCAAGCTCGCATGTCTGGCTGGCGTGATCCCCACTTCGCTCCGAGGCATGCATCGGCGGATCGCACAGTAGCGAGCTGGGCCAGCAGGTAACTGCATTAACTCTTGGTCGGGCGGCAGTTCGGGCTGAGGCTGTCCCCGGAACGGCAGGGCTAAGCCGTGGGCTTCTCCGTACTTCCCGGCTACCTCACCTGCCAAAATCATCATTTCCGCTACCAGCATTCGAGACAGCGTATCTTCTAAAACCTGGATCGTAATCTCGTCATCGCAGACCTTAATAGAAGACTCTGGCATGCGAATGGTGATTGCTCCTTGAGATAGCCTCCAAGAGGCGCGTCGCTTTGCCCAAGTTGCGATCGCTTCCAGCTCAGGTTCAGCCCGTACTCCCAACTGCAAAATTTCGTCTACATCTTCATAGGTGAGGCGATAGGTAGGCTTCACCCGACTAGGGCGAATTTCATAGTCTTGGACGCCGCCCAATTCATCTAGCACCACGCCAAAACTTAACGCTGTACAGACCTGACCCTGATTCAAGCTCATGGGGCCTGTTGCCAGCTCTGGCGGAAACATCGGAATCATACCCGTGGGTAGATAGACCGTCGTGCAGCGACGACGCGCCTCTAAATCTAGCTCATCTCCCGGCAAGAGCCACCGCGTTGGGTCTGCAATGTGAATCCACAGCCGCTGCCGCCCATCCGCCAAAAAATCTACGCTGAGACCATCGTCAATTTCACGAGTACTTTCATCGTCAATTGTGTAGGTTTTCAGATGAGTCAGATCTAGACGATCGGCATCTGGATCAGGAGGCGGAGAGGTCAGGCAGCGGTGAGTCATTTCAAGAATCCTACTGGAAAACTGAGTGGGAAGCTGACTACGCCGCAAGAATAGATTTTCGTGGTCACTCCAAAGTTTAAGATCCACCAAAAGCTGAAAGGCGGCTGGTGCTGTCTCCGGTCGTCCTAAAGCAGATAGGATCTCTAGAGCTGGCATCCGATGGTTGGCTTCTTCACCAAACAGGGCAAACCGCTCCAACGCCTCTAGACGAGGGCGATCGCCACTCTGCCATTCTACCTGCTGTTCCGCTGATGCTTCCGGCTGTGCCGCTAGAGAACCCTGCACTCGTTCTAGGAAGCTTTGCCAGTCTTGCTGGCGCTGCACTTCCATGTTGAGCTGATGCTTCAGCTCTGCAACTTGTCCAGGCGAACGAGGCTCGTAGCGATCGCCCTTCTGCTTGAAATAAAATTTGTCGTCTGATAAAAGACAGTGCGCTGCGTAACACAAAGCAGGGCTTTGCTCAGAGAACAGCAGCATCGCCATCGCAGCAGGGTCTACAGATTCTCCATCTTCTGACAACAGCTCCCACGCTACCTCAAGGCTAGAGGGATCGAGGTAGGGCTGAATGGTCTGCCAAAACTTAGAAATATCTGTGGCCTTGTAAGCCTCACCCGCTACGGTATAGGTGATATCTCTAGGATGTAGGGTGTGGGACTGACCTCGTCCATCTACCACCACCCAATGCTTTTTACCTTCGGGACGCTCTACAACCGCCAAGCGGCTATGGCGAGGCTTGTCTGCACCATCGCCATGCAGCCGAAATTCAACTAAAGTTCCCTTCTCCATGAGGTCTGATGCTAGGGGGGGTGAGGGTGATCGATATCCGGACTTAATTCTAGAACTCCCTGCGCCCTAAACCACAAGCATTAACCCTCTTGGTTAATAAAAGGCAACAGTGCCAAGATCCTGGCGCGTTTAATCGCCTCGGTCAAGTCTCTCTGCTGCTTGGCAGTTAGACCT
This sequence comes from Oscillatoriophycideae cyanobacterium NC_groundwater_1537_Pr4_S-0.65um_50_18, assembly GCA_016208305.1. GTDB lineage: Bacteria > Cyanobacteriota > Cyanobacteriia > Elainellales > Elainellaceae > Drouetiella. The sequence continues at coordinate 46,128 of JACQYI010000058.1, forward strand.
GTGATTCGGCGCGGCAAGATTTTGCCCCGCTCGGTGACATATTTCCGTAGTAGGTCAACGTCTTTGTAATCAATAGGATCTCCAGGTTTGATCGGAGAAATGCGACGACGAAAGTAAGCCATAGTTGAAGTTTGGGTAATTGAAAATCTGTGAAAAACTTGTGAGGTTTGGGGAACACGCGCTAGGCAAAGCCGAACCTTCCACGGCAATAGCTAGGAAATCCCCGATCGACGGCGCTATTTAATTTCGCCTACTTAATTTCTTTGTGATCCGTATGCTTGTTGCAGTGGGTACAAAACTTCTTAAGCTCAATCCGACCCGTCGTGTTGCGGCGGTTCTTCGTTGTGGTGTAGCGAGAAACCCCTGGCGATCGCTTGTCTGGGTTTGTGCGACACTCCGTGCACTCTAGCGTAATAATAATCCGGACACCTTTAGCCATAAGATCTCACTTAGAATTGTCAACGATAAGACACAATCTCTAATTATTTCACACAGTCGGCAGACTGCGCAAGGAAAAGCCCGATTTTTCAGATGGGATTTTGATATTTCGAGGAGAAGTGAGGCTATTATAGCGCTGCCTGAGCTTCTACAGCCCCTTCCGATTTTATAAAACCTCTCCAGGCGTCGGAAAATCGATACCTAACGCAAGCCGTATAGCTGCAAATGCAGCGATTCCTAGCAAAAGTAGAGCGGTCATCTCAGCATCCTGCTTGAGACATCCAATCCCTTCCCGGCACAGCCCGTAATTGACGATCGCATAATAGACCAGATCGTTGAGCGCCACAGCCACGACAGCGCCCAAGCTTCCAAACAGAGCATGGCCCAGCAAAATGCCAAAGACAGTAAATATCAGTCGGTATAGATTGCCGAAGGTCATGTACTGTACCTTCCCCAAAGCCGAGAGCGCAGGCTCGATAGTGGCACAAAGGATACGAGGCCAAATCCCCATTGCCAAAATAGGTAGCATCCAGGCTGCTGCTGCATATCGCCTGTCATATAAAAAAGAGGTGGCAACATCGCCCCAGCTAATCAGCACCATCATAACTAGCGTTAGCGCATAGAGCAGGTAACGTCGGCTTTTGAGCGCCTTGACGCGCAGTTCTGAGCGGGGTAAATCTGTGAGTTTGGCGATCGCTGGAAGTACTACCCTAGTGCCCAAGGCAACGGTGACTTGGCGAGGCACGTCGCTCAGCATTAGAGCAACCGTGTAGACTCCTAATAGCTGTAGGGAAAAGATCTTACCCAACAAGAGGCGATCGACCTGTTCGGCCAGAAACATGAGGGCTGTAGAGAGGAAAATCCAACGCCCTAGGGAAAAAATTTCGCGCGTTGCCTGCTTGTCCAACATGAATCTATTGGATTTGCCAGGAATCAGTTGATTGCTCCAGATAAGCTTGACTAAAGCGGCAACGATGTTTCCACCCACGAGTGCCCAAACGGTAGGGCTGATAAATGCCCAACAGAGCATCACCGTAATTTGAGTGGCCTGAACAGACAGCTCCATGACAGTCAATTTCTTGACGGTAATGTGCCGCTCTAACGTGTAAAGTGCCGTAGAGTTAAACCCAGAAATAACAGTTACCAGTCCAGCTACGGGGATGAGCTGGCTCAGTTGGGGTTCTCCATAGAGTAAGGCGATGGGCTGAGCAATGAGTAAGCAAATTAGCCATAAGCATAAGCCACGAATGACTTGAATCGTCCAAGCTGTGTTGAGAAATTCTGGCTCATCTCCACTTTTGTTTTGAATGATGTTGATGCCAATGCCCACATCAGAAAACAGTGCTAACCCAACAATAAAAATATTGACAAGTGCCATTAACCCAAAAAATTCTGGAAATAGCAGTCGGGTTAAGATCAGGTTTGCGCTAAATCGAAGAACTTGGCTAGCACCATAACCCAATATCGTCCAGAGCATTCCTCGAATGACTAGCTTTTTCAATGCGGTCATAGTTCTATACGTGGTAGAAGACCTGTAGAAAAGTCCAATCCATAACAGATTGGTTGGCTTGAAGTGTGATGGGGAAGAAATAATGTTTGTGGACGTTCAGAATTAAGCTTGCGATCGAATCCACCGCTTCATTTCAGCAGCTCGTTTCAGTCATTTTTTAAGCTCGCAGCATATCGATCGCAGCCTATTCGGCTCTTGAAATAAGCAACGTCAAGAGACTCCTGATGCACCCTGAGGTTTAACTTATCTCCTACTTATCTCTAACTTATATCGCTCCCGTCCTTGGATCTCAAATCTGTTTCTCCTGGCCTTTTGTGGAGAGTAACTTGTAGACATTTTGTCTCACCCTAGTTTGATTGATATGGCTCGAAAAAAATTCAATCTTTGTGCAGATAAAAGTGACTAAAAATACAATATTTCTGCGCTGAGTGAATACTCAGGGTTCTATGGATTGAATTGAGATGCTATCAAAAAATGATTGCACAGGGAGATTTTCGAGATCATAAGATTTCATTAGATTGCCTAACTAATATCACCGAGGCAAGCCGACAGAATGACTGATTCGGCATACTGCTTTAGACCCAAGCAAAACTTTTGAAATCAAAAAGTGATATCTAAAGAGATAAGGGTTTGACTTTCAAAAAGTGCCTGGCAGGGGGCTTTCCAGACTCTCTTTCATTAATTTCAGGTGGTTTAAGATCTCAGATTCTCTGTTGATGAAATTCATTGCAGTGGACTATACTTCACTTCGTCAGATTAATTTGTGACAGTGGGATACGATCTGCCATAGAAATCGGTTAGTTTTGTGTAAAGCTATTCAGAAGCTGATTATTACTTTAAGGCTCTCGACTCAGCCAACCTCAAAGTCTTTTCATCTCGGCTCTAAAATTTATCCAGAGTAGATATCTTTCAGGATCTGTGCTTCAAGATCTGTGCAGAGCGCATAGCCTTAAAAAGATCAGGATTGTTTATTGCGTAGGCTTTGCTCGCACAGTAAACAATCCTGACTGAGATACTACTCCCGATCGCCAATCTTGAAAGAAGCTTGATCCAACACAGAGAGCGGCTTATCTTGCTAGATGCTTATCTTGCTGGATTAAGCTGCGAGGACTTTGAGTTCTTTAAGAATCCCTTGAGCGACTTTCTCAGCCGTTTCACAAGCTCCATTCATATAGCCTTGAGAACCCACAGAGCAATGCTCGCCAGCAAACCAAAGATTGCCAACTCGCTCAGCCTCAGCACCGCCAATTTGAGTCCACTGTCCCGGTAAATAGCAGGCGTAAGAACCTAGCGCATAGGGTTCGTTTGCCCAAACCGATCGCACTGCTTGGCCTCGCTTAATTTGAGCCATCCCTGGAAAAATTTGTTCTAGATCGGCTGTGAGCTTTTGCGCTTGGGCTTCAGGACGATCGTTTGCCAACGCCACTCCAGCTTGTCCACCCCGTAAATCAGTCACCCAGCCTCCGGTTAGGGTAGAGTAGCGGGCGCTCTCCCAGGTGTTTTGAAAGTCTAGATCGGTATAGATGCTAATCGTGGAACTATAGCGCGATCGCCAGATACGTTCTCGATAAGGAATTGCTAGCTTGCTGCTGGTGCCATAGCCCAGTTCTGTGATTGCTTTTTGTTTAACAGGCGGCAGATTGACCGCTAGATCTACCTGTCGCAGAGTCGTGAAGGGCACCGTTAAAACGACTTGATCGTAAGTGCGCTCTATACTGGTTGCTCCTTGTCTGAGGCTAACTCGGTAGCTGCCGCCAGGGGTGAGCCGAATGGACTCCAGCAAAGTTCCTGTGGCGATCGTACCCTCTAGTTTTGCCGCCAGCCGTTGGGGAATCTGGTCATTCCCGCCTATGACATGATAGCGTTCGTCACTGGCCCCATAGGTACTCCATTTGCCTACTTCAGCGCCAATCAAAAACAGCATATTAAGACAAGACTGTGACTCGGCATCGCGCCCAAACTCTGTCATATAAGCCACCTGTACCAGCTGCTCAACGACAGGATCTATGGGGGCAGCAGCCAAATACTCTGCCAAAGAGAGCCGATCGAGCCGCACAGACTCTGGGCTGGGATTGTGGTAGGTGATAGCGCGATCGCCCAGTTTTTTAAGGTCTTGGGCAATCCGTTTAGCCAACGGTGAAAAGGCTTCCGCCACTTGAGCGTGATTAATTTTTCGCCCTTGAAAATAGAGAATTTCTGGTTCTAAGCCCACATCTGCCGATCGCAAATCTGCCAGCTCCAAACCTAGCTCTGCGGCCAGCGATCGCACTGCTGTATGACGAGAATCGATAAACTCGCCGCCCAACTCGACTACCCCTGGATCATCAACGATGCCGCGCAGACTCCGGAGCCGTCCGCCCACGCGCTGGCTGGCTTCAACAACATCGGCTAGAATTCCGGCCTGACGCAATCGGTAAGCGACCGTTAGACCTGCAACGCCTGCACCGACAATCAGAATTCTAGCCTCTTGGGTAGCGGGCAATGCTGCAAAGCGCTGTTCTCCCGATGAGAGCAATCCCATCGCAGCGATGCCGCCAAGTACCTGCCTCCGCGAGAGGAGGGTAGAGCGAGCAATGTCATATCCTTCAGCGATCGGAATTTGTGCTTGATGAGAAATCTGAACGGTTTGGTAGACGCGACGCAATAAGCCAACTAAAGCACTTCTAGACATAATTCAAGATCGCAAACTAAACATAGCCAAAATTTGGTAAGAAATAGCGTAGGCATCTCTCTCACCAAATTTTAGAAGTTAATTTGTGGGTTGTCTGAGAATCACAGGTTTAATCAAACAACCTCAGTAGATTGCAAGTTAGGGTTTTGTGGCGCGCGGAGCGCGCCACAAAACCCTAAAAGCTGGATTTCAAAGGCGCTCCGCGCCTTTGAAATCCAGCTTTTAGAAAAAAATAGGAGGACTTTGCGATCGACTAAATCTCTTTCAGGTGAATTTATCTGTGAGCCTTAGAGTGTCGATAGAAAAGAACGCGCTAGCATAAAGCTAGAGATAGATTTGGCATCGATCGGTTCTCCTGCCAAAATGGCTCGTTCTAGCTCTTGCGGCGTCATCAAAACGGTTTCAATATCTTCGTCTTCATCTTGCTGAGGCGGCATTTCCAGCTTTTCTAAATCGAGCGCTAGAAAAGCGTAAATCACCTCATCTGAATAACCTGGAGCCAGGAAAAACCTGCCTAATGTTTGCCATTTGTGGGCACGATATCCCGTTTCTTCTTCAATTTCGCGTCGAATGGTGGCTGCCGGATCTTCATCCGGTTCGACTGTCCCAGCTGGGAATTCCAATAAACGACCCTGCGCTGCAAAACGATATTGTCGCACCAGCACTAAGCGGCCATCGGCCGTCACGGGCACTGCCAGTGCGCCCCCCGGATGACGAACGCATTCCCAGTCACCTTCGGCTTTGTTGGGCAAACGTAGCCGATTGACCTCAAAGTTGAACTTGCGCCCGCGATAAAACAGCTTTTGTCTGAGCAGTTGGGGAGGTTCGAAACCGATGGGCATAGTGTAAATAAAAGAGGGTAAAGGTTGAATGAGCTTAAGAGACTACTTATCTATTTACGTTCTTAATTTTCTACTTTCAGAACGATTTAGTGATTTGTTAAATTGCCAACTTTTCTGATTTCAGAACAGTCTACCTGCTTCAAGAGGTCCGCGATCGCTCGTCCTGAAATTGGCTCAACCCAATCTGCTGCAATGTCAGCTAGAGGCGCTAATACAAAAGCGCGATCGCCCATGCGAGGATGGGGAATTTGCAGATTGGGCTGCCGGATCACCAAGTCATCAAACAGTAACAAATCCAGATCTAGAGAACGCGCCCCCCAGCACTCTTGTCGCACTCGCCCAAACTGAGTTTCTGTCTTGAGCAACACATCTAGGAGCTGCACAGGTGACAACAGAGTCGATAGCGTGGCGCAAGCGTTGAGAATATCTGGCTGAGGGGGGCCGATCGCCACGGTGAGGTAAAAAGGGGATTGCGCCTGAAGCACAATGCCTGGAAGGTCAGCCAGCGTTTGCAAAGCCGATTGCAAAATAGCGGCAGAGTCGCCTATGTTGCTGCCTAGAGCGATCGCCACCCGATGCCATCCCGCCCCAATAGTAGGGTTCACCATTTACAAAGCGCCTACCAAGTGGGATCAACATAAAGATTCACCACCAGCGTCTTTTGGCCGGGTGGAATGGCGGTAATGCAAGCGCAAAGGCTACTGCCATCTTCTAATTCAACCTCGCAAGCATGACAAGAACCCATCATGCAGCCCGTTGGAATGCATAAACCTGCGCGATCGGCCACCTGCAACAGGGGTTCTCCAACCTCAGCCGTTACTGTCACATCATCTGGTAAAAAACGCACCTCGACGCCCATCAACCTACTCTCACAAAGAACTTACTCTCACAAAGAACCTCTGCTCGAAAACAGATTAAATTTTTAGGATAAACAAAGTGAAGAAATCTCAGCCTACTAGAATAGGCAAAAATCTACTGGCCGAGCTGCTGCAAGATGGGTGATAGGTCAAGGTGGCTGCCCACAGCATCAGCTAGCTCATCCAGCATGGCTTCTCGCTGCTCTCGGTAGTTAGAGATACCCGTTGGCAAAGACTTCAAGCCGCGCTGCTGTCGCAAACGATTCAGCCAAGCTCGCCGCCAAGGGCCATTATCAAACAGTCCATGCAGATAAGTGCCCCAAATCGACTGAGTAATATCTACCACGCCAATGTTGGCATCATCAAACAGGGCTTTGTAGCCTGGAGTACCGCCACTCTCGGCCTCGGCATCCACCAGATGGCTCCGCCCCTGATGAATTTCGTAGCCTGCAACAGGCAGACCCACCTGCGGAAAGTTAGAGGTAACAAGCCGCTGTCGCGCTACTTTTTGACCCGTGATCACGGTTTTTAGCGGCAACAGTCCCAGCCCTTTATATCGCCCTTCCTGGCCTTCTAACCCTTCGGGGTCAGCCAACAGCTTGCCCATCATCTGGTATCCACCGCAGATGCCTAGCACTGTGCCTCCTGCGGCTGCGTAGTTTTGAATGGCTTCTGCCATCCCCGTCCGCTGCATAGCAACCAGATCGGCGATCGTCGTTTTGGAACCTGGCAAAATCACCGCATCCGGGTAGCCCAGCGAGTCTTTAATGCTGACATACTTGACACTCACCGTTGGCTCTGACTCTAAAGGGTCAAAGTCTGTGAAATTGGAGATGCGAGGCAGCCGAATCACGGCGATCGTCAGGTCGCTGTTGACATTACCCGGAACGCGATCGGCCAAGGAGAGCGAATCTTCTGCGGGAAAGACTTGATCAAACATGGGAATGACGCCCACAACCGGAATGCCAGTGCGCTGTTGCACCCAGTCAATTCCCGATTGCAGCAGTGCCTTTTGACCTCTGAACTTGTTGATAATGATGCCCCGCACCAGCGCTCGCTCTTCGGGATCGAGCAATTCCAGCGTCCCGACGATATGGGCAAAGGCACCGCCGCGATCGATATCCACCACCAACAGCGTCGGCGCGTTCAGATAGCGGGCGACCCGCATATTGGTCAAATCTCGATGCTTCAGGTTGATTTCTGCCGGACTCCCGGCTCCCTCGCAAATAATCAGGTCGTACTCTTCTCCTAGCCGTTGCAGAGATTCTTCGATCGCTTGCCAACCCACCTCGAAAAAGCGATCATAGTACTCTACTGCGCTAACGCGTCCTGCCGCCCGACCTTTGAGAATCACCTGAGAAGTCATGTCTCCCTGCGGCTTCAGCAAGATTGGGTTCATCTCGACGCTGGGAATGATACCAGCCGCCCAAGCCTGTACTGCCTGAGCATGACCAATTTCGCCGCCTGTGTTGGTGACATAGGCATTCAGCGCCATATTTTGTCCCTTAAAGGGGGCCACTCGCCACCCCCGCCGACTTAAGATGCGGCATAGTGCAGTTGTCACCATTGACTTCCCAGCATGGGACGTAGTTCCAACAACCATGATGGCTTTCATCAATGAGAACCTCCGAGGGCTAGGGGGGGATGATATTTTAAGCAGAGCAACCGCTTCTGGATACGATGAAATGAAGGTTCCAGAAAGGTCATCACATTCGCCACATTTGTCACAAAAAACGGTCTAAAACTGCATCCAGCTAGGCAAACGTGCCCACCGACTCAACGCATTATATAGGCGATCGCTCAAAGAGGGCGTAGAGCGGGCGTCACCACGTATCTGCCAGCGTTCTAGCATCTGTTGGCCTAGAGGGGTGATGCGAAAACTATCCGTTAAGCCTTGTCCATCCACTTCTCGCCGCAGCAAACCCACCTGAATCAGCCAGACCAAATCGCTCTCAGCCGCCAGCTCTGCCACAGGGCGCTCGGTATAGCCATTGCGAACCCCTGTGATTCCAGCGATCGCTTTTAGCTCTACGCTCCGTTGCCGCATCGTCATAAAAAGTGCCAGCTTAAACGGAGTGCAGCGTAAGGCTCGGTCAGCCCGAGCTACCGTAGAGCGCGCGTACTGAATAGACTGATTGCTTGAAATTAGTTCAGATGAAGAGGATTCAGGGGTAGGTCGTTCAGGCGTAGTAAAAGTCATGTAGCAGGCTATGAAGGTGAGGTAAGAATCTGGAGAAGGCGTTCAGATAAGAACCTGGAACAGAGAAAACTGGTATAGAATTAACATCTCTATCGACTATTTTATGACCTTTCTATAGATAAGCTCCAAATCAGTGAAATAGCCTGAATTGCCAGGCTTGGAGACTTGAGCGAGTGATTTGGCAAATTGAGCATGAAAAAAAAAGATGAAGCATTTGGGATTGTACCGATTTGGCGGCAGCCAGAGGGTGATCGATTTCTGTTGATTCAGCATTGGGCAGGACATTGGGGATTTCCCAAAGGGCATGCCGAGTCCGGCGAGACGGCGATCGTTACAGCCTGCCGAGAATTTGAGGAAGAGACAGGCATCACAGCCTATGAAGTCGTAGATGCAGTTTCTTTCACCGAGAAATATAGCTTTAGCCGCGAAGGGCAGGTTATCGAAAAAACAGTTACCTATTTTCCTGCCTTTGTTCACACTTCAGTGGTTACTTGCCAAGAACAGGAAATAAAGGCTTATGCCTGGGCGACCTTTGACGAGGCAAATCAAAAAATCACTTTTGGCCAAGCGCGACAGCTTCTAGTCAGAGTTAAGGAATACCTGAACGATCGCGCCGCCAGTTTGGGCTAAATTTCCTGTACCGATGAACCGCTTTGAGATGAGATGTCTTGTGCAGGCAGATCGCCTCAAAGTAATTTAGCCGGCCATATCTTGTAACCTATCCTGCGATTGGTTCGCTGACAGGGTTCTGACAGGATTGCAGAGGGCCTAAGCAGCTAAGCGGCTGGTTTTAGCGATCGCATTCTGAAGCCGTCACAGTGGGATGCTGGAAGAGGATAGTCGCTGCCTTAGCCACCAGACTGACCTGTCCTGCTGCATCTGTTGACCAACCTTGAGCTTCCACAATCGGTGGGAATGATTGAGAAGAAGGTTGAGCTGAAGCCTGGTTTTTTTCTCCGCTCTCCTGAGGCAGCATAGCCCAATCTGAACCTCCAGCCTCGCTGCTGCGAGCCTCGCCTGGGCTGGGCGGTAGTCCACCCCGCCCCGTGACCACAAATTCACCTAAGCTACGAGCAGTGCCGCCTCGGCAGGTCTGCGCCACGAGCTGAGACGCATCCACCACAGTTTCTGGCAGTTCTGCCAAGCTCTGAGTCGGATCGACTTGTAAACTGCTGATCGTAATGTTGCCGCTAATCCCTCGCTGAGAAAAAGCCGTAATGTCGCTTTGGGAGGTTTGCTGCTGTTGTGGGGCGATGCCAATGACGGTAGCGTTGAGGGTAATATTGCCGCCGTTACCCGTAAAGGCATTGGCGGTAATGTCGCTATTCTCAGCCAAAGAAGAGACGACAAAGGGGGTGTCAATTCTGATACTGCCGCCATTGCCGCCTGCATTGGCGCTGCCCGCACTGGTCGAAAGGGTACTGCCGCGCCGCAGGGTCAGCAGCGATCCGAGCTGCAACCGCAAGTTGCCCCCATTGCCTGAATTGGTTTCAGTTTGCAGCAGAGCGCGATCGTCTAAGTTGACCCCTTGAGCGGTGATAGACACATCCCCTGCGCTGACCGCCTGCGATCGGTTAAGGCTGCTGCTGGCCACTTGAGCCTGATTGCCGCGAACCGTTAGCGTTTGGGTATTCAGTACAATATCTCCCCCCTGTCCGGTAGCAACCTGTCCCGTTGTGGGAGCGAGGGCATCTCCTGAGATGGAGCGAATGCCCGCAGAGAATAATCCGCCTTGGGGACTGCCGCTAATTTGAATCGATGTAGCATTTACCTGCAACCGTCCGGCGTTGCCGCTGCCAAAGGTCGTGGTTTGCAAGCTTGCCCCATCCGACAGGTTCAGGCGTTGGGTACGAATCACCACATCACCGCCTGCTCCGCTGGCTAAGGTGCCGCCATAAATGCCGCTGGAATTGGGCAGATTTGTCGGTTTTCCTGCATATTCGTAAGGAATAAAATTACCGTTTTGATCACGAGCAATTCCGGTGAGATCAACGTCAGTGGCTGTAATGCTTAAAGTGCCCGCATCTCCTGTGCCAAAACTGGTGGTGTTGATCTGCGCCCCTCCCCGCACTTCAACGCGATCGGCATTGATGGTTAAATTGCCGCCTTGCTCTGCGCCATTGCTGATCGCATTGACAAACAGGCCGCTGAAGAGATCATCCAGCAGCAGGGTTCCGGCTCGGATAGACAGGTTGCCCCCTGCCCCCGTTGCTGCAACTTCTGACTCAAGCCCTGTCTCTACATTGGTTTCAATCCGTGACCCTGCCACAAGAGTCATGCGATCGGCCTGGACTCGAACATCGCCACCTCGACCAGAGCCAAGGGTGCTGGCAGAAATGAAGGCCGCTCCCTGCATGTGCAGATCGGCAGCGCTAATCAGAAGGGGTTCACCATTTTGGCTTCCTAGGGTTTGAGCTAACACCACGGCATTGTCCAACAGAATCCGATCGCCCCGCAGTTGCAGTCTGCCACCCCCCTCGCCGCTGGTGTAAACCTGAGCAGGCTGAATCGCTGTGCCCGTTATTTGCAGAGTGCCAAAGTCTTGAACGCCCGCATAGCCGATCGCCCATCCTTGCGCTAGCGGCTTGAGGCTGACCTGTCCCTGCGCTACGCTGCCCAACTCAATCCGCCCTGACTCGGCAATCAGTCCGCTACCCGACAGAGCAATATCTCCGCCAATCAAAGCCAACGTCTGCCCTGCTGGCACTGCCAAACCGCTGAGGCGACTGCCAAAGTAATCCTCTACTGCTTGTCCGGCGCTGTTGCGGTAGGGTGCGATCGCCCGACTGACGATCCTGCCGGAAGGGGCAGCCCCCCCAAACTGTAGCCCTACAGGCAGGCTCACGGTTAGCAACGCCGAAGTTTGCGGCTCAACGGCACTAAAGCGATCGCCATCTGCAAAATCAATCCCGTTGGCGGTAGTGGCAAGAAATGAGCCGCCGAGATTCAGCGCTGCATTGGGGCCAAACAGAATGCCATTGGGGTTGAGCAAAAACAGATTGGCTGCGCTAATGCTGCCGTTGCGCTGACGTAGCTCTACCAATCCATCAATCTGAGACACTGAGGAACCTGTGACCCTGACAAAAACATTGTTCAGCGCTGGGTCAATGTCCTGAAAGGAGGCTATGTTGCCCCTGGGAACTGAGAACTTGCGCAAGCTGTGAAAGAGGTTGGTGCTGCCTGCCTGTGAGCCGCCTGTGATCACAAAGCGGTTGCCTTGCCGCTGCACTACAGAAGGCTGAGGCAGCGTCTCATCTGAGGCAATCTGCGCCCCTGCGGGCTTTGCCCCACAGCCGAGGATTCCCACCAGCAACAGAGCGATCGCTTGTTCTCTTTTCACACCAGCACAACGTCCTGACTCAAGTTAAACGAAGCAGGGCTGCCCTGAATCTGCATTACTTCCGTTTCATTACCCGCGCCGATATAGAACAAAGAACCCAGGCTATAGCTAAAGTTACTGCTCAACTCATCATTGACAGTCAGGCCAAAATCATCTCTAGAAATTTGAATTTTGTCGCCCTGGCTGCGGCTAAAGTCCTGAACCAAATCCACGTTGAAAATTTGTTCGCCATCGAAGTTGCTGAAGAGGATTTTCTCGACCACAAAGCGATCGCTGCCGCTGCCGCCAATCAGCGTATCGTTGCCCAGACCCCCAATCAGCGTATCGTTGCCGCTTTTGCCGTTTAAAATATTGCGGCCACTGTTCCCCGTGAGCGTATTGTTCGCTTCGTTGCCTGTGCCATTTAGATCTTGGGTTCCTGTCAGAATCAAGTTATCCAGTCTGGCACCTGGCGCTTTGGCTCCCAGATCAAAGCTGATGGAAGATTCAACCGTTTCTATGCCCGTCTGGGGTTTTTCAATAATTTGGTCGCCTTGACTATCCACAATGTAGAGATCGTCACCGTTGCCGCCTTCCATGCGATCATTACCGCTGCCCCCTTCTAGGGTGTCGCTCTGTAGGCCGCCAATCAGGGTGTCGTCACCTGAGCCACCGTTAAGATAATCATTGCCGTTCCGACCTTCTAACCTATCTTTGCCTGCGCCGCCGAAGAGTTTGTCGTTTCCCTTGTCAGCAATGAGGGTATCGTTGCCTTCTTCGCCCAAAAGCGTGTCATCTCCGCCACCGCCACGAATGACATCATTGCCCTTGCCCGCCCGCACAATATTAATGCCGCTGCCGTAGGTTTTGGTGTCATTTTGGTTTTCGCCAGGTGCGTGGCTGAGCACTACGGTCTGAGGCCCTTGAGCATCTTCAATAATGATCGTTGCGGTGGTAAATCCGCTACTGGCTACCAGCTTGGGAGAGGTGATATCGTCTGTCTCAAAGAGCGACCCGACCCCAGGCTGCTCCCGAAAAATATAAGTCTCTTTTTCAAAACGGACGGGAGAATTTTCGTCATCGATCGTGAGAACGAGCACATCGGTACCGTCCGCCACGCCATCGTTGTAGACCCTGAACCGCAGCGATCGCGCCACGCTCGTATCAAAACCTGAGTTCCAGGCATCATCATCTGGCTGGAAAAAGTCTCCGCTGTCGGTGTCAAAGTCGATCGCATCAAAGCCGGGTCGCCCGGACAGTTGAGGGGGAGTGGTTCGTTTGGGTGGGCGGGGGCGAACTTTGCCCATGATAGGTGCTCCTTAAAGGGATGGACTTGAATGAAAAGACTTTTCAAAACATCGTATTTTTCAAGACAATACCAGATTCCAAATTAATGGAGGGTGGCTTAAATAGGTTCAGTAACGCATAAAACTTTTCTCCATTTTCAATCAGGTAGGCTTTCACAAACAGCCGCTTTGAAAGTTGATTTTCAGGACGGTTGAGCACGCTCCATCCTGGGTGATAAGCAGGTGATGAACTGAGATCCAAAGCAACAAAGCTAATGCATTACTCGGTTTTGCTAGATAAGTTTTGCCAGAGCGATCGATCCAGTGTTTACATCCTTTGATATCGACAATAGATTTATCAGGCCGAAGAACAGGAATTATGTGAACTTATATGTAGAAATTCGTATTAACTACTGCCTGCAAAGAGAGGCATCCTGGCGAAAAGATAACTGTCATGGCGCAGGTGAGCAGCATCCACACCCGCAGATTTGAGCCATGCCCCGACAAAATCAAGCCTGAAGTGAAGCCGATTTATGGGAAATACCGAATTATTCCCTACGCTTCTGGGCAATTGGGCGTCGCTTCGCCTACTCTCTAAAGTAGAACCCTAAAAGCAGAACCCTAAAGTACAGTCAGCCTATTGGGGTTCGGTCTAGCCCTTACCAGAATGTATGCAGGTCATCCCCAATCCAATCATTGCTAACGAGATCGATCCGACACCGGACAATCTAGCTCCAGATATTTCAGCTCCACCCGCTACAGACGCACCCGCCCTAGAAACCATCACCCTCAGTGTACAGGGCATGAAATGTGCAGGCTGTGTCAGAACCGTAGAGAACCGTCTGATGCAGCAGCCTGGCGTTGTGGCCGCTACCGTTAACTTCGTTACTGAAGTGGCGATCGCCGATTGTGAAGTCGGCCAAGCGGATGCTGCACTTTTGGCACAAAAGCTAACAGAGGCAGGGTTCCCTAGCCAGCCTCGGCTTTTGCCGGGTGAGGCGGGCTGGGAAACCGCTGGCTTGGAAGGCAATACGCCTGTCGATCGCCAGCGGCAAGAAACGCAGCAGCAAATTCGCAGAACGGCGATCGCCCTCTCTCTACTGACCCTCTCAGCCATTGGGCATCTGGTGCATTTCGGCTGGCTAAATCTGCCTGGACTCGGCAACATCTGGTTCCACTGGGGATTGGCCACTCTGGCGCTGCTGTTTCCCGGACGGTCCATTATTGTGGATGGCTGGCAAGGACTGCGCCGCTCTGCCCCCAACATGAATACCCTCGTAGGTATGGGCACGCTTACCGCCTATGTCACTAGCTCCATCGCGCTTCTGTTTCCCCATCTGGGCTGGGAATGCTTCTTTGATGAGCCAGTCATGCTGGTGGGGTTTATTCTGCTGGGTCGGACGCTAGAGCAACAGGCGCGCAGTAAAGCCACCCATGCCTTTCAGTCTCTGTTGGCATTGCAGCCAACGATCGCCCACTTAATTAGAGAAGAGGGCAACTTGTCCCCTACGGAGACAATCGCCTCAGCGATCGCCATTCCTGCCAGCCAGGTGAAGGTGGGTGAGCGGTTGCGCGTGCTGCCCGGAGAAAAGATTCCGGTGGATGGCGAGATTTGCTCTGGGCAGACCACCCTGGATGAGTCAATGTTGACTGGAGAAGCCACCCCTGTCTTGAGGCAGGTCGGGGAAGGAGTGAGTGCCGGGAGCCTCAATTTGTCGGGGGCGATCGCCCTCAAAGCCACCCGGACTGGAAAAGACACCACCTTGGCGCAGATCATTGCGTTGGTAGAAACGGCTCAGACGCGCAAGGCTCCGATTCAGGGACTTGCCGACCAAGTCGCCGGATATTTTACCTATGGCGTCATGGCGATCGCTTCTCTTACCTTTGTCTTTTGGTACTTCATCGGACTGCCGCTTTGGGGCGACCAAATTTGGGGCAAGCTGGGGGGTGCCGTTATGGGTGGAGCGATGCATGAGCATATGGCTGAAAATATGGCTGCCCTGCCGCCCTCGCCGCTGCTGCTCAGCCTGAAACTGGCGATCGCAATTTTGGTAATTGCCTGTCCTTGTGCTTTGGGACTCGCCACGCCTACAGCAATTTTGGTCGGTTCAGGGCTAGGGGCTGAGCGGGGATTGCTGATTCGTGGGGGTGATGTGCTGGAAAACGTGCATCGGCTGCAAACGATCGTATTTGACAAAACCGGGACGCTGACAATGGGGCAACCCGAAGTCACAGACTGTATCGCCTTACAGGAGGGCAGGTCTGATTTAGATCTGCTCCAGTTTGCCGCCTCTGTGGAAAGCGGCGCTCAGCATCCGCTCTCAAACGCGATTCAGAACTATGCCCAAAGCCTTAAGCTGGCGCTGCGATCGGCGACAGATTTCCACACAGAGCCAGGATTTGGCGTTGCCGCCCAGGTAGAAGGACAGCCAGTGGTGTTGGGCAATGCCGATTGGCTGGGGCAGCAAGGCATCGCCATTAAGGGTATCCCAGCCGTACTGGAGGCGGCAGGCAAAACGCTGGTCTATATTGGCATATCGGGTCAGCTAGCAGGCGTGATTGCCGTTCAAGACAAGCTGCGCCCAGAGGCTCAAAAGACGCTGCATGACCTGCGGCAGATGGGGCTACGGGTGATGCTGCTCACGGGCGATCGCCCTGAAGCGGCGGCGGCGATCGCTCAGTCTTTGGGCTTGTCTCCGCAGGATATTCGCGCCAACATTCGGCCAGAGGGCAAGAGTCGAGCCATTGCCGAGCTTCAGGCGGCTGGGCAGTCGGTGGCGATGGTGGGCGACGGCATCAACGATGCCCCGGCTTTGGCTCAGGCCGATGTCGGCATTTCGCTGCACTCAGGTACGGATGTGGCGATCGAGGCGGCAGATATTGTACTGATGCGCGATCGGCTGAGCGCAGTGGTAGAGGCGATTCATCTCAGCCAAGCCACCTTTAGCAAAATCCGGCAAAACCTATTTTGGGCGTTTGCCTACAATATTTTAGGCATTCCTGCGGCGGCGGGCTTGCTGCTGCCCACTTTAGGAATTGCTCTGAGTCCGGCTACAGCGGGGGCATTTATGGCGTTTAGTTCAGTTAGCGTGGTTACCAATTCTTTGCTGCTGCGCCGCACGTTTGCGACCGCTGCCAAGCCCTCTGCTATGCCAATCCAAGATCACAAATGAATTAACCTTTTGGGAGTGCCGCGCGAAGCGCGGCACTCCCAAAAAACTTACTACCACAAAGCTGGGACAGGCGTTTCTCTCGTTTCCGTTCGATCCGCACCCGAACTTGCAGGCGCTGCGTTAGGAGATTGCCGGAAGGCCGGGGCGAAGGGGGCTGCGGGCACAGGTTCTTCGGTATAAATCGGATCAGCCAGTAGAGAGCTGGTAAAAGGATTGGGTAAATCTGCGGTGCGAATGGTGGGGTCGCTCATAGATTGCTGTTTCATGAGATCGGTGTAGAGGTTGTGCATGACCCGTCCGTCACCTGAGATCTCATTTTCAGGAAATGAGCCAAAAATCCAGAACGCATTGCGGACAAAGCGACGGTTGTAAAAATAGGGTTGGTCAAATGTGAAGAAGGTATCTTCAATCTCGTCACTCACGGTGGGGCGATCGTCAGCCACTTCTTGTGCCATTGCCACGCTACCGCCTGCCAGCACAATAGAAACCGACAGCGCGACTGTGCCTAATATCTCTCTAAGCTTGAAATTTCTGTTGCAGAGACTGGCTGCATTCTTTGCCTGGGTATGCATGGTTCACTTATCCTTCTAAAGACTCTGAACTTGATGTCTTGCCCGATCGACCAAATCCTTAGTTAGAAGTTCATCACTCGTGCGATGTTCTCGTTCTGCTATTCATTTTTTTGAAAGCCCTAACTCATCATAGAATCTATGATGAAAATTGGCGCATTTCAAGATTTGTCTAAATTTTGACTCAACATCATTGACCCAAAGTATTGACCTGAATAATTAACTCAAATTATTCACCCGACAGGTTAGCAGCTCTCTGACGTGACTCTTTGACCCACTTTATCCAGATTGCCCAATGTCAGCCTCACTTGAATCATTGTCTTTTATCGTCCAAACTGATTTGCCCTCCTTGCGTCAGTACCTGCTGGATTTATTTTGTCAAGTTGCTTACAAGCAAGGAGACTTTGTTCTCTCTTCAGGGCAGCACAGCACCTACTACATCAACAGTAAGCAGGTGACACTGCATCCTCAGGGCGGGGCGGCAGTAGGTCGTATTCTCCTGTCGATGTTGCCTCCTGAAACTGAGGCCGTTGCAGGGCTAACCCTAGGAGCTGATCCAATGGTGACTGCGACCAGCGTGGTGGGAGTCTATGAAGGCAAGGCGATCGTGCCCTTAATTGTGCGCAAAGAAGCCAAAGGTCATGGCACCCAAGCCTACATTGAAGGGCCGATCCTGCCGCCCGATACCGCAGTGGTGGTTTTAGAAGATGTAGTCACGACGGGGCAATCGGCACTCAAGGCAGTCGATCGCCTGCGGCAGGCGGGCTACAAGGTGAACGAAATCATTGCACTGGTCGATCGCCATCAGGGTGGGGCAGAGCTATATGCCGAGCAGGGCATCCGCTTTCAGACCGTGTTTTCTATTACAGATTTGCAAACGCGATCGGCAGAGCTGTAGAAAATTGGCGTTGTGGGCTTGAGGAATGTTGGTGGGAGGGGCGCTCAGCGCCCCTCTGCCAGCCTAAGGAATCAAGTTTTCCATCGCTGCCCCAACAACACGATGATCTTCATCCTGGCGTAGCTGCGCCAAAGCTTCTCTGGCTTCAGGTTGATCAAAGTGCTTGAGGGCATAGGCAACCCGTACCCGGACATATTCCGCTTCGGCATGGCTTAGCGCCAGCAGTTTGGTCAGGGCGGCACTGTTTTGGCGCGACGCGGCCAAGGCTCCTAGCCCATCAATTGAGGCTTCCTGCACGGCAGCATCCTCTCCCGCCAAGCCCAACTGACAGACCTCCAGTACTTCTTCGGGACATTCTAGCTCGACCAAAGCCGCCAAAATGCTGCGTCGCAGCAGCCAGTGGTCATCTCTAAAGAAAGCCTCTACCAGGTGAGAGGCCGAAACTCGACCAAACAAAGAGAGCGAATTCGCCGCTTCTGCCCGCACGTTTGGCGTATTGTCAAACTTCATGATTTGCAGCAAGGCCGCAAAAGAATCGGAGTTTTTCTGTCTACCCAACTCTCTAGCCACAAACGATCGCACCAGAAACTCTGGATCATGAATATGCTGAGTCAGTAGAGGCACAGCAACATCTGCGGGATAATCTTTGAGAGCTGAGACAGCCTTAAGCCGATATTGAAAGTCTGAGTGTTGTAAATCGGTTTCAATTTGATTGAGATCCATGAAAGCAAATCTGAATATTTTCTCCACTTTAGATCTGAAGGCGATCGGGCGTTGGCAATTTCAGGGATGAATTTTTGATATGTGGAATGCCCACCCCCGATTCATCCGTTTCACTAATCCGCTTTGCAGGCGATCGAACAGTTGATGGGTGAAAGACTTTATAGATGGATGGCAGATAGATTAATGGCAGACTTGCAGGAGGATCAGCTCCCTGATGAAATCTGAGTGGGACTGTGTTTTACAAAATTTGGGAGAATGGCAAGGGTCTTTTACCTCTTTTTCCCCCCAGGGTGAGCTAATCCAAGATATCCCCAGCCTGATTTTGCTGGAAGGGGTCAACCAGAATCAGAGTATCCACTTGGTGCTGAAACGGTTTTATCCCGTTCCAGAATCTGCTGAACTGCAACCCCGTGAGCTAGTGATGGATTTCAGCGCTCCGGCGGCAGGGGCATTCTTTTTTGAAACGGGGGCTTTCTCAGATGGGAGAACTTCCTTTTCTTCCCATCAGCCCTTTGTGGCAGAATTTTGCCTGCTCGATGGCGACCCCAACCGCGATCGCTCGGCCACAAGCCGATTGCGTCAGGTGCTGATCTTCGACGCAGAAAACCAGCTTCAGCAAGTCACGCTGATCCGCGAGCATCGGAGCGACCTGCCTACGCCAGAGCGATCGCCCCTTAGGGTCGAGAACTTGCTGGGCACCTGGCAGGGCAAGGCTGTGACGCGATACCCCCGACAGGCCACCGCCGACATTGCTGACATAACGACAACCTGGGTACGCCCCTCTGAGCATCGCCCCTCTAACCCTCAACTAATTCAGCAGGTTTTGGGTTACGAAGCGATCGATATCACGCTCAGCCAGGGCAATCTCTGCTTTGATCAAGAGGGGCAGTCTTACCAAACTTTGCTGTTGCCGGATGGGGCATCCTCAACCTATCCTGTGCAGATTTGCCCTCGCCAGCCTTTTTTCCTGGAGGCGGGTTGGTTACTAGCGCCCGGTGTTCGTCAGAGGTTAATCCGTCGTTACAATAGCGAAGGCGATTGGATCAGCGTCACCTGGATCAGCGAATATCAGGTTAGGTGAACTTTAAAAAAATCTCCTCTCATGACAAAGCCACAGTTGAGCGAGAAAGCTCTTGAGCTAATCAAGAAAGCCCGGATTGTGAGTTTCAGCACCTGGCACACAACCTATCCGCCAGAAACTATCCAACGGTTTCAGGCCGCCGATGATGCAGGCCGCTACTTAACCGATGAAGATCTAGAGCAGATTCAGGCGATCGCCCCTGATGCCAATCAGTTAGCCAGCCTTGAGGTGGTGAGAATGCTGCGCGATCGCGTCCGCGAAATTGTAGATGAGGCAAGAGGGCAAGTTTTGGAAACCTTTCCTCACATTACCCAACCGGGCGGCGGGCTGTATCCTGCGACCCGTGCCGATGCCTGCTGGCGAGATTTCTGGCATTTTCTGCGCTGCATGACCTATGGCATTGCCGGACAGCGCACCGACTACACCAGCGCTGAGGGCCTGCACTACATGCAGTTGCTCTATCAAGAATTGCAGGTGCCGCTAGATGCGATGGTCGTGGGGTTAGAAGGGATTAAAACCGCTAGCTTAAAACGGATTGAGCTAGACCCTAAAGTAGCCGAGCAATCAGCCGCCCTTGTGCCCTACTTCGATCGCTTAATTGAGCGAATGAAGCAGTTTCAATCATAGTTTGAGCAACGATGGAGAAAGAGCGGTCTGCCGGACTCACGACTATAGTGATCTACAAAGCTTGCGAAGCATTGCTGTTGGGAGCCACCTCGATCGCTTTGCTGTGGGTGCTCAAAGACCGTCAGGAGCTTGCGGCTTTCTCGCGATCTTATGCCCTCGAAGGCAAAGCAATGCTGATCGAACAGATCCTCAACCGATTGCTCAATGTTAATCCTAGGACAGTGGAATTTAGCGGCATTACAGCCGGAATCTATGCAGGGGTAACAGCGATCGAGGCGGTGGGTTTGTGGTATCAAAAAACCTGGGCAGAATTTTTGGTTATCGGACTAACGGGCATCGGCATCTTTCCCGAACTTTTTGAGCTATCTCAGGGCGTGTCTCTCCTAAAGCTGAGCGTTTTGGTGATCAATGTCCTCGTATCTTTGTATTTCCTTCGACGCCTTTTGCAAGGTAGACGAAAGAGCCGCAAGCGTCTTTGAAGCGTTTACTGAGGTGTTTAGGATGATGGGTGTTTGGGATTCGACTATCTCCGAATATCTTCTCGAATGGCAGCCAAATCAATGTAGCGATCGGCCACGCTAATCAGTGCTTCGCTGGTCATAGAGTACAGGCTGACTACCTCTACCTGCACACCCTTATAGGCGATCGCATTGACTGCGTAGGTTAGATCCCCATCGCCGCTCAGCAGTACCATTGCCTTGCAGTAGCTAGACATTTGCATCATGTCTACTACAATTTCGATGGCTAAGTTGGCTTTTTTAGAGCCATCGATATGTTGAATCAGCTCTTTGGCCACAACGCGGTAGCCATTTCGCCGCATCCAGAGCAAAAATCCCTGTTGCTTGTCGTTGGCGCGATCGACCCCGGTATAAAAATAGGCTCGCAAGAGGCGTCGCCCTCGTGTGAGCTTACACAACAGCTTGACGTAATCAATTTCTAAGTTGAGGTGCAGTGCCGCATAAAAGAGATTGGCTCCATCTACAAAAATAGCCACTTGCTCATAGCGCTCTTCGTCAGCGGGCAAAGGTTCTGTCGCAGGTCGCGATCGAGATTCTCTGTGGAGAGCCGAGAGATCGATCGCTGCATCAGCGGCATTTTCATTTTGAGTATTGGCAGCTTGAGCATTTATGGCTTGACCACTCAGCTTGCTGCGGTTCGCACTATTTTGACCAGACCCATTGTTTTGACTCAGCACACTATTCTCATTCAGCAACAAGCGCTGCTCCACATCCGTTTGAGTGAAAGTTTGAGTGAAAAATTTAATGTTTTTTTTAGGTTCGCTTCAATCCTAGGGCGTTCTCGCAATCAAGTAAATAGCCCCTTAACGTGTCGCAATTTTTGATCTATAGAGATAATTTTTTGATACATAAATTATCTCTACGATGGGTCACGGCTCAATCTATATTACGAATTGTTTGTTGACTTGAGAATCGCCTCATCGATCGAAAAATCAATCGTAGCGCTGTCTCGTCCTGACGGGAGGTAGTCATTTTGAAACGAGTCTCTCAACCCCGCAACCACATCATACTGCGATCGCCAGTAGAGGTCTTTCTGGGCTTTGTGAATATCCGTAAAGAAATGTTGAACCCGCATCGGAAAGGCTTTGCGTTTGCCCAAATCGAGGTGGGGATCATAGTGAACTAGCTTCAGCGCCTCCGGATCTTTGTCGGCTGCCATCGCACAGGCTTTTGCCAACCCATCAAAGCTAATGTAGCGATCGCCTGACACGTTATAAATTTGCCCCACGGCTCTGGGATTGCCCAACACCGCCACCATTGCGGCAGCGAGATCTTGCACATGCCCCCATTGGGTCAGATGCATCCCATTACCCGGAATCGGAATAGGGCGATCGCGCGTGATCCGATCGAAAAACCAGGACTCTAAATCGTTGTAGTTTTGCGCCCCATAGATATAGACCGGGCGAATAGAGGTAAAGGGAATGCCCTGAGCTGCCAAATAAGCTTCTGTCTCGGCTTTACCCTTGTGGCGGCTTTGAGGATCGATCGGATCGCTTTCCAGATGCGGCATCTGATCGGATTTTTGGTAAACCCCAGCAGAGCTAACGTAGACAAAATGCTTGATTTGCCCTTTAAAGATTTCGATCAAAGGCTGGGTGTCGCTGAGTTCGCGCCCGTTATTGTCAAAAATAGCATCAAACTGCTCATCCGCCAGCTTCTCTTTGAGTTGGGCAGGGTCAGTGCGATCGCCCAGAATCTGTTCAACCCCCACAGGCGCGGGCTGGTTCCCTCGGTTAAACAGCACCACGTCATGGTCTTGCGCCATGAGCAGACGGGTGAGGTAAATGCCGATAAACCGGGTTCCGCCCATGACTAAAATTCGCATTGCTTCTCCGCAAGATGATCCTGAATATCTGGATGGGGTGGCTATGCTGGATGGCTGTGGCTGAACAGCTAGCCTTTCCTATCCTACGTTGCTGCTGTCCCTGTGAAACGGCTAATTCCTAAAAACTGGAGGTTGCCCAATTGTCACAACCGCCTCATAACCGTCACAGTTGTGACTGTTCATCTTTGCCCTGCGGTCGTAGGATGGGAACGCTTACCTAATTCATGAGAGGAACTCTATGCTGTTCTCTGGTGCTCAGCCCGCATTGCTTGTTCTAGCAGATGGAACGACCTACCGAGGCTGGTCGTTTGGTGCGTCGGCAACTGCTATTGGAGAAGTAGTGTTTAACACGGGCATGACGGGCTACCAGGAGGTGTTGACCGATCCCAGCTACCGAGGGCAAATTGTCACCTTTACCTATCCTGAGTTGGGAAATACGGGCGTTAACCCCGAAGATGAAGAGTCGGGTCGGCCTCAAGTCAAAGGGGCGATCGCTCGAAACATCTGCTCGCGGCCTAGCAACTGGCGATCGACGCAATCGCTACAAGACTACCTGAAAAAATATGGAATTCCCGGTATCTACGGCATCGACACCCGTGCTCTCACCCGTAAGCTGCGATCGGTCGGTGCCATGAATGGCGGCATCTCTACTGAAATCCTAGATCCGGCTGACTTGTTAATGAAAATCCGGGAAGCTCCCAGCATGGCAGGACTAAACCTAGTGCGTGAAGTCACGACCTCCACTACCTATGAATGGTCTGAAACAACCGATGCCGCTTGGGACTACACCACTTTGACGGCAAAACCGACTGACTCAGGGGCGATCGAACCCACCCTAACGGTCGTCGCGATCGATTTTGGCATCAAGAAAAATATCTTGAGACGGTTAGCCAGCTATGGCTGCCGGGTGATTGTTGTCCCTGCGGATACGTCACCAGAAGAGATTCTTAAGCACAACCCAGACGGCATTTTTCTCTCGAATGGCCCAGGCGATCCGGCCACGGTTGCGGAAGGGATTGCCACAGCAAAGGCGCTGCTGACCAGCGAAAAGCCCATGTTTGGCATCTGCATGGGGCACCAAATTTTGGGGCTATCGCTAGGTGCAGAAACCTTTAAGCTAAAGTTTGGCCATCGAGGCTTGAACCAGCCCTGCGGCATGAGCCAACAGCCTGTAGAAATCACCAGTCAAAATCATGGGTTTGCTATTAGCGCTGAATCTCTGCCCGACGCTGAAGTGGAAATTACACACCTCAATTTGAACGATCGCACGGTGGCGGGTTTGCGTCACAAGACTTTGCCGCTGTTTTCGGTGCAGTATCACCCAGAAGCCAGTCCTGGCCCCCATGATGCAGACTATTTGTTCCAGCAATTTGTGCAATCGATGCGGCAGCACAAGCAGCAAGGCGTCCCAACTGTCTAGGGGCGGGGACAAATGAACCCCACAATTTTTTTGAACTCAGAGGCGCTGTCTCCGGGTTCAAAAAAATTATGGGGTCTATTAAACTCGCGACGCTGAGAGGCTAGGACGGGAACACTACAAGATTTCATTACAAGATGTCGTCACAGGGTGCGATCGCAGATTCTTCAGCGTTTAGAGTGGCGATCGCTTTGCTCCAGTGGGTCAACTTGTCAGCCAAGACCTGCTTTTGCACAGGTTTGCTCAGGTAATCATCCATGCCCACCTGAATACATCTGTCCTGATCTTCTTTCATCGCATTTGCCGTCATGGCAATAATGACCGGGCGTTTGGGCTGACCCTGCCCCCCATCCTGAAGCCCTCCATTCTGAAGCTGCCGGATAGCTTGCGTCGCGGCATATCCATCCATTACGGGCATCTGACAGTCCATAAATATCAGGTCGTAGCCAATTTGCGACACTAAATCCAGCGCTTCTTTGCCGTTAGCGGCAACATCGGCCTTGTAGCCCAGGTTCTTGAGCTGATTGAGGGCAACTTTTTGGTTGACCAGGCTATCTTCAACCAAAAGAATTCTGAGTTTTTTGAGGGGGCGATCGCTAACGTTGCTAACCGACGCAGTACTTACAGAAGGCAGCATGAGGCGATCGCTTTTTATCTGCGGCTCTGGGGGACGAGCGGCAGCAGGGTTTACCTGCATCAGACAATCCAACAATCGGGACTGCTTGACAGGTTTTACCAGGTAGGCCGAGAATCCTAGCTCTCGTACCCGATTCATATCATTGTGGGGGCTAAGTGAGGTGAGCATCACCAGTTTGACGTGAGCCAGTAGCGGATGGGCTGCGATCGCTCCTCTCAGCAGTTCTCCATCTCTGTTGGGCATTTGCACATTCAAAATGACAACGTCATAAGGAGCGCTGCTGTGGCTGTGGGTCAGCATCTCCCAGGCAATCTGACTGCTTGCAGCTTCGTCAACCTGTATGCCCCAGCTTGCCGTCTGATGCCGCAAAATTTTGCGACTCATGGCGTGGTCATCAACGATGAGCAGCCGTAGCCCATTCAGGCTGGATGTGTCGAGAGCCGCAAGCGCTTGAGGTTGCTTCTCAAAGGTTAGATCAAACTGAAACTTAGAGCCTTTCTCTGTAGCACTGCTGACCTGAATGGTGCCGCCCATCAGCTCTACAAGCTGCTTGCAAATAGCCAACCCTAGCCCTGTGCCGCCAAACTTACGCGTGGTAGAAGCATCGACCTGAGAAAAAGGAAGAAACAGTTTTTTTAGCGCTTCGGGTGCAATTCCAATCCCGGTATCTTCTACCGAAAATAGGAGAGTGGCGATCGCTCCTGAGGCCGATTCAGATTGTAGGGAAATCCGAATGACCACTTCGCCTGTCGGGGTGAATTTAATTGCATTGCTGATCAAATTGGTCAAAACCTGACGTAAACGGCTGACATCACCTCGCAGCAGAGCCGGCACCTCTGGTTCTACCCAGGTGGCTATCTCTAGCCGCTTGGCATGGGCAGAGGCCGCCAAGAGATCCACGACTTCCTCAGTACAGGCAACGACATCAAAATCTAAGATTTCTAGCTCCATTACGCCTGCTTCTAGCTTGGAGAAGTCCAGGATTTCGTTCAGCAGCGTCAGCAGATTGTCACCGCTAGCGCGAATGGTTTCAGCAAAGTCATGCTGCTGGGCATTGAGAGGTGTATCTAGCAGCAGCCCGGTCATTCCTAACACCGCATTTAAAGGCGTGCGAATCTCGTGACTCAGGGTTGCCAAAAAAGTACTTTTCATCTGCGCTGCTTGCTCAGCCCGCTTGCGCGCCAGATCCAGCGCTTCATTCTGTTCGGCCAACTGCCGATTGCGAAGAATTTCTTGGGCTTGGATGCGCTGTCGTTCGACTTCACCCCGTTTGGCTTCGCTAATGTCTACTGTTGTGCCTTCGTAATACAGCACTTCACCCCTGTCGTTGCGGATGGCCTGCACGCTCTCTGAAACCCAGGTGATGCTGCCATCTTTGCGATAGACTTCAGACTCTAGATCGGTGATCTGATCTTGGGTTTGCATGCGCTCGACTAAGGCATAGCGTTGAGCGGGGTCAACATAGACCTGTTCAGCAATATTGCTCAAGCTTGAGATGAATTCTTGGGGTGAGGCATAGCCATAAATTTTGGCCAACGCTAAATTGGCGCTGAGCACACGCCCATCAGGCGTCGTTTGGAAGATACCGACGATCGAATTCTCAAAAATGCTGCGATATTTTTCTTCGGTCTGTCTCAGCTCAGCTTCAGCCCGCTTCTGTTCTGTGATATCAATCCCAGTGGAAATAATGTATTTTGTTTGTCCTTGAGCATCTAAAAGGACGGTATTTGTCCATGAAATTAGGCGGCGATCGCCTCCTCTAGTCACCCAATTATTTTCATGGTTTTTAGGAAGCTGGGAAGCGTCAATCTGCGAAAAGGCAGTCTTCATGAATTCCGCTTCATCCGGATCAAGGAAAATGCCCCAAAACGGCTTATTCCGAACCTCTGAAAAGGAGTATCCGGTAATATCCACACATTTTTGATTAAAACGAATAATTTTCCCAAATAAATCTAGAACAACGACCAGCGCATCTGTGGTATCTACAACAGCGGTTACAAAGTCACGCTCTCGTTCTAAAACCTGTTCTATGATTTGTCTTTTCTTCGTCGCTTGACAAATAAAATAAAAAACTCCTGTCAAAAGGATAAATTCTAAAACCATACCCGCTACTAGGGTGTTGACGACGCGATTGCCAGGAGCCACGGCTTCTAGAGGTTCTAGGTTTTGCGGCTGCTGAACATTTTCTGCGATTTCGGGCAGCTGCACCAAGCTGGCAAATTGGTAGTAGACTAGCCCATTCACTGCTATCAATAGAGCAGACGTAACGCCTAGCCAGCCAGCAACCCTCCGGACAAATGAATTTTTAGCGGGTTTTATCCCCCGACCCATACTAGAGCTAGTGGCCGATCGCTCAATTTCGGCTAAATTCCGACGGGTTTCAATCTGATCAACCACCTGCCGCGACAGAGCCTTGAGCGCATAGATTTGTTCGGGGGTGAGCTGTCGCGGCACATGGTCAATCACGCAAAGCGTACCCAGTTTGTATCCTTCAGCCGTGACCAGCGGAACACCTGCATAAAACCGAACAAACGGTGCGTTGAGGGTCAGAGGGTTGGAGGCAAATCGCTCATCTTTTAGAGCATCTGGGATGATAAAAATATCGTTTTGCAGGATGGCATGAGTGCAAAATGCCAAGTCGCGATGGGTTTCAGTCGGCTCCAATCCCACTTTTGCCTTGAACCATTGCCGATGCTCATCGATAAGGCTCACGAGCGCTATTGGCGTCTGACAGATGTAGGCAGCGATCTGACAAATATCATCGAATGCGCGTTCGGGCGAGGTATCCAGAATATTGCATTGCTGGAGCGCCAAGAGCCGCTCAAGTTCATTTGCTGGGAGAGGAGCAATGCGCATGTCAGTACCGTAATCTTGCTGAAATCGCAAAGAAGCCGCAAAGGTTACTCAGCCATTAAACCTCTGGGCTTTAACGGCCTGTTGATGACCTTAAAGCCAGAGCGTTCTCCTCTAAGCTACCACTGGACATTCATCCTAAGCTCGTAAATAACCCGCAAACTTTTAGAGATTAGATAAAGAACGTTTGGATTTACCCGTACAAACGCTGATACGATCGCGACTGCTGCCGAACCCGCTCTATAAGCTAGTTTGCCGAAGGATTACGGGCACGCTCAATTTCTTCCAGCGTATTTAAAACTAGTCGCTTGGCTTGTAGCTTCCAGCCCCGCTTTTGTAGGACGATCGCGGCTGCGACTCCGCCGATAGTTGCCAAAAAGTCTAAAGGCTGAAACATAGAGATGCCAAACAGCAACCCCAGTCCGGCGATTCCCCAAAATGGCAGGGCAACCGTCTGGCGCTGAGTCTCTAGCAGCTTGCTCAACCCGTCATTGGGCAATTCTTCTAGCAAAGCGGCCTTGATCTGCTTTTGCTCGGCTAGGGACACCGATAGACCAATTTTCTGCCGCAGCTTCTCGATTTTGCGAGCGTCAGTGCTGTACTGCGTCAACTCATCTTCGGCCATCATGATCACGCGATCGTACTGTCCCACGACTTACCTCATGTTCTGAATCAAAAATTTAGAGTCTGGGTGTTGCTGATTTTAGGGATAGATTCGTTGAAAGAGTCTCTCTGTGACCCCGGCAAAAATGAATACCCAGATTCAGCAATACCTCTATCAGTATGCCAGGAA
Organism: Oscillatoriophycideae cyanobacterium NC_groundwater_1537_Pr4_S-0.65um_50_18; assembly: GCA_016208305.1. Classification (GTDB taxonomy): domain Bacteria; phylum Cyanobacteriota; class Cyanobacteriia; order Elainellales; family Elainellaceae; genus Drouetiella. The sequence continues at coordinate 74,365 of JACQYI010000058.1, forward strand.
GTCTGACCTTATCCTCCTTTGGCAATGCGCTGAATGGGACGGGGGCAAGATCTCAGTGATTTTGTGTGCTTCAGGAAGTACTTAAAGCCCTGTGTCGTCTTTTGTTAGATTGGAATGGGTAAAGCATGGGGCATAGTCAATGAATGCAGATAAAACAATCTTTACCACTCGGTGGATTGCTGTTAAAGAATCTCCTAGAGGATTTCAGTACCTGGAGCGAAAAGGCAAAGATTCTGTGGCAGTATTTCTGCTGAGAAAAAGCAGCGACAATAGAGAACAGCATGAGGTGATGATTCGACAGCAACATCTCTGTATTGACAATCGAGAGCAGGATGGCGCGTTCAAGCTCTTTCCCTGTCCGGTTACGGGGGCACTGGAGGTGGGAGAAGCGCCGGAAGCTGCCGCCAGACGGGAGGTTCATGAAGAAACCGGATACCTTGTGCAAGTTTCACCTCTGGGGCAATATATTGTGGGGACTCAGGTCAATGAGATGTGCTACTTGTACTATGCCGATGTCACCGGAGTAGAGCCAGAGGTGGCGCAACAGGATGGCACCTATATGGAATCGATCGCCAAAAATGAGTGGCATCCGTTTGAGTATTTAGAGACTTGTGAGTATTCAGCCTGTCAGATTGGCTACTGGAAGCTGCAAAACATACTCTTCAAACTAAACGCTCAAACGTAAGTAAACGCTAGGGTTAGACAAATACTCCTGACTGACTATGCTAATTAACCATGCCGACTGGGTGAAAGAGAATCGGGAATATCTGATTAAACAAGCTGAGCTGTTGCAGAACGTGATTACCCGCATGGCCAACAACTCGTTAGCTGTGAAGCAGGTGGGGCTAACCGTTTGGGCGGCGATCGTGGGGTTTGGTTTTACGAATAAAAACGCTATTCTCTTCGTTCTAGCTTTCGGAGCTTTTGCCTTATTTGGCGTGCTGGATATCTATTATTTGTATTTAGAAAAGGCGTTTCGAAAAAACTTTAATCGACTCTCGCGCATTTTGGGTGGCTATGCCTTTGGCGAGGATGAGATATGGGTAGAGCAAATGCAGCAGCAGGGCAGAAACTTTCTCATTCCTGATTTATCACCTAATTTTTTAGGGCAGCTATTTAGCAAGGATAGTATCCTCAAATCTTGGGCAAATCTTCCCTATTTGATTACGCTGGTGTTGACGATTGTGCTGCTAAATGTGCCGTTGTCATAGAATCAGTAAGGCTTAAGGCTATCTACGAGCTAAAGTCATCCGGTAGTTCTTTCAGTTCTACGCTCAGCGCCTCACACAGCGTCTTCATTTGGAGCACCGTCAAGCTGGCAATACTCTTCCCGCGTTCCCAATTGCTGACGGTTTTACCGCTGATATCCAACAAACGCGCCAAAGCTTCTTGAGAGAGTCCGGCTTTTTCTCTCAACTGCTTCAGGGTCATTGTTGGCTGGTGTTCAGGCTGGTTTAAAGGCATTTAATCGATCGCATAGGTTAGGTTGAGCAGAGCGAAACCTAACATTCACAAGGTTAGGCGTTGGGTTACCCTGCGGGAAGCAAGCTACGTGCCTCAACCCAACTTACGGGCTAGCCGCTCGAAAACACCTCACCGATCGCCCCTTGACGATCGCCCGCTTTTCCTCTATGCTCACACGTTATAGCTATTTGCAACTCGCCCTGCGGTAGCTGAATCCCCAAAAATCTAGCGCTACTCAAAGCTGCTGGTCACAGCGATGAGTAGCTAACCCCCAAACTGCGGTGCGGCAGTCTGGTGGCTAATGAGGAATTTTAACACTCCTTATAGCCGCTCTGATGCTTCATGCTTTCGGGGCGGCTAGGTTTTTGGGTTTCCTTCCCGAAACCCAAACCAGGAGAACTTTGATGAATAATGCGTTTCAGTCGGATCATGCCGACCCCATTTCCCATAGCTCTAGTTTCATAGCGCCCGATTTTGTTATCTTGCCCGAACCCGGCTTGCCCGATGTGCCTAAGGAAAAGGGCGATCGCGAACTTCTCTATGTGCTCGTCATCGGTTTCGAGGCGGGTGTGATGGAAACGTTGTATGAGCTTCAGCGGCGCGGCTTTGCCAATGTCACCGACTGGAGCCGCAATTTGCCCCGTCCTGAAGAGTTCCCCCAACCGCGATCGGGTGAGGTGATGCGGATTTTGCAGCGGTATCGGCTGCGGGGGTAAGCAGGGGCACTGGACCTCGGAGGTTTTCAAAACCTCTGAGGTTCTTGGGTGACACATTCTCAATACTGCTATGGCTCATCAACCTCGTGATCTGAAACCTGAATTCTGCTATCACATTACCGTTCGTTGTAATAATCGAGAATTTCGTTTAACTCGATCGGAGTGTCGGGAAGTTGAGCAGATCGCGTAGGTTGGGTTGAGCAGAGCGAAACCCAACATTCACAGGCTTAGGTGTTGGGTTTCGTGCCTCAACCCAACCTACGGGCTACTATGGCACTGTGCAGCAATTTACCGTAAGTTTTGCCAACGGTATCAACCCAAGCCGAAACCAGAAAAGCGAAATTACTGGGGCAGTCGATTGCTGGAGCAGATTAAAAAGAAGGGCAAACCGCGCAAGACCAGCCCCGGTCAAATGGATTTGTGGGAAGAGTGGGAAATTTCCTCAGAAATTCATGAGGTAGCCAAGAAATTTATTGCAGCGAATTGCTACAAATCCCCATCCGCAATGATCCCAGGTTAGACAGCTTAAAACATAGCTTGCGGTGCCAGGTATCGGATCGCTGAAATGAACAGTCTACGTTAGAAAAGACCGCTGTTGAAAAACTTTAGAAACGGCTGAAACTGTTAAATGCTACAGTTTACAAGTCTGTGCGCGAGAGAAGAGATAACGACGACCACAACCCCACCCACTCCCTCATCACGACCCAACCCACTAATCCCAACCTACTCTTTTGAAGCCGAGGTGTCCAGATAGGGAGGTGACCCTTCTTTGCCGAGGTGTCAAAAGTTAAATCGCTGTAATAGATCCATTCTCCTTTTACGCGCCAGCCCACTCGATCGCCAAACTCATTCCAGATCTTATCTCCTGAATACTTCCCATCTGGCTTGCCGCCACAGTCCAGATAAATTTTCTTTTGCACACTGAAACCAAACTGACCCTGGCTATACTTTACCCAGAGCTGATCGATTGTGCGGAGATCAGTACAAGGAAACTGCTCAATATCTTCGACTCGCAGCCAGCCTTCTTCCTGCCGCCCCATGACTTCGCACATTTTTTTAGCAGTTTCTTGATCTGCCTCTTTCCATTTTCCTGCCTTCAACAGATCTCGCAAGGGCTTGTAGTTGGTGTTGCGATCGGATCTCAGGTCATCAGTATCGATCGATTGTCTCTGTTGATTAGCTAATTCTTGCTGTTTCCTCTCTGCTTCTGCGGCTTGCTGTTGTCTTAATTGTTCAGCTTGTTGGGTCTTTTGAGTGCGTCCTTTTGTAATCTCTGTTGCCGCAAGATAGACACCATCTACTACATCTGTATAGGCATCGTCGATATGTGTCCAGCTTACGATCGGCTTTGCTTTTTCGGGATATGCCTGAATTGCCGCCAAGGGCGTATATTTCCAACCACACGATCGCAAAATCACAGGCATCACCGTAGCTTCGCCTGCCTCGTGTCGCCGCAGTGCCTCCGGGATCTCTACTTGGTTGCAGTAGTCGGTATTGAGAAAGTCGGCGCTGATCAACAGCAAAATGATGTCTGCCGCATTCAGACGAGCTTTGATCTCCTCATCCCAGCGAGTGCCCGGTAAGATCTGGCGATCGTGCCAACTGATGATGCCCTTTGTTTCCAGCGGACGCAGGTGAGCGAGTAACCCATCGCGCAACTCTTTGTCTTGCTTTGAGTAAGAGATAAAGACTTCAATGGTGTCCGACATCAGAGTTGGGCGAAAAGATGGCTTGCTTAAATTATATCCACAAGGTTTTATAAGCTAGACCAGAGGTTTGCGATCGATTATAGTCTGCTTGTTTACAGCCCCAAGCAATAACGGACAGCATTTTCAACCTCAAGCATTTTCTCGTTTGAGAGTTGACCTGCTGACTCTTCAGGAAATCGCTTTGCATCCAGCGATCGTACCTGGAACCCCAAAAAGACCGTTTCAAGCGGTAAACCACTCTCCTCTGGTAACACCCGGACATTCATGGGGTAATCTTTCAAGATATTACTGCCCTTTGTTCCCACTACAACCGTAACAACGAGGGGTAAACGGTTGATAGCATTGATGGAGAGTACAAGTACAGGTCGTTGTCCAGCTTGCTCTCTGCCTTGAACTGGATTCAAATTAACAAAGTAAATCTCAGACCGTCGAATGCTCATGCACTTTGCAATCCGTCCAGCTCCGTCAAGGTAAACTCCTGATTAATCGCTGTAATTTCAGCCTGTATTTCTGGATCGTTTGCCATCTCTAATAAGTCAGCTTCATCCGGTTCCCTAAGCTGACGGGCAATCCGTTCCAGAAGCCAGAGTTTTTCCCTTGCAGATAAATCAGCGATCGCTCGTTCGATCTTTAACAGATTCTGGGAAGCCATTGCCGCAACATTAGATTTGAGGATATGTCGTAACGATAACATGGTGAGAGGGTAGCAAAACCCTGAAATTATGTCTTGCGATCGCCACCTTTCAATCTCAGAACCCGATCGCCCATCCATTAACATAGAACTAGATCCAGGGATAGGAAAATAGACAAATGGTGCAAACGATCGCAGCAGAAAAAGTAACGCTCTATGATTTGGAGCAGCGATTTCAGTTGCGGCAAATTGAAGACCCTTCATTCTTCCCAGAGTGGCAAGCAGACTTGCCTGCGTTGACGGAAACAGAACAGCAAAGACTGTTGCGCGTGCAGGCGATTGTCGCAAATCTGGAACGGCGATCGGTGTTAGAAAATACCGTTAAATTGGCGGTCGTTGCTCCCCTACTGGATTTATCAGGGCTGTTCTTGCCCCCGTTCTACGTCAGCACAGAAGACTCTGTAGAGATTGAAGCTGCTGATGGAAACGTGATAGTGCGGGGTCGCATTGATGTTTTGGTACTACAGGATCAGCTCTGGGTGCTGGTCATTGAGTCTAAACGAGCTGAGTTTTCACCTAAAGTGGGCATTCCTCAAATCTTGTCTTACATGCTGGCTGCACCCAATGGAAACTTTCCTCGCTATGGGTTAGTCACCAATGGTACAGATTTTGTCTTCTTGAAGTTAATGATTCGAGAGGTTCCCCACTATGGGCGATCGCGGCAATTTATCTTAGGGCAAGACCATGATCTAGAGCGCGTCTTGCAAATCCTCAAGCATCTGGCGGCCATGATTGAGTCAACAGGACAGCAGCAAGGGTAGAGCAAATACCCCCGTAAAAATCAGAGCATTCACCTTTGCGTTAAGCGAGTCTCAACTAGGCCAAGAGTTTAAAGATGTGTTTCTGAAATTCCTCCAAGCTTCCCCAAGCTTTTCGGAACGTAGAGAAATTAGGGCTGTTGAAGGAGTGAGTATTGCCATCAGCATAGTTAGGACTGAATCCTAAAATATCCTTTTGGTGAGGAAGCTGATTCCAATCTTGTTCTGCAAGCCATACAGCTCTCACCCAACGAAAAAATCCTGAATCTGTTTTGCGAACTTGATCATCCAGAAATTCGACCACATGCGTAACTTTTGCGCGTTGATGCAAAATCATTAGATCTCCGGTTTTAGGGAGATCAACGCCATGACTGGTTGCCCGCCACATTAACTCGAAAGCTCTACTTTCTGGTCTCTCCATGCGATCGAGCGAATAAGCCCATTGCATTAAATTTGGATCTTTAATATTTTTGATGAAACGAAGTTTAGCGGGGTGGCATTCTCGTAACTCCTTTGGGAGAATTGGTGATGGATCTATTTCTAAGATCTCTCCAGCTTCAGTTTGAGCGATGCCCGAAGTTTCAATTTGAGTAAGATCTAGGGAGACTGGTGGAGGTTCGATCGATGGTTTTTGAGTATCCCAAAACACTGATTTAGAAGGAGGAGGCAGATCTCCTGGTGCGACTTCTGGCACCGCAACTATGGCTTTACCTCTGAGGCGGTAGACAAGGGTTTTCAAACTTTCTTCGTTATCAAGAATATATCTATCGTGAGAATTGAGTATGAGAGGAATATGAGCTACGTCCTGCTGAGAAAACACAACAGGGATGAATTTGGTATCTCTTGATAGATTGTTGTAAAGAGACTGCCTAATAATTGTTCCTTCCCACGTAGCTCCTCGCCCTTGCCCAGATTCCTCATCTCCCCTAAATCGCCGCCTATAGGTTTCAGTACAAACGATGAGCACAAAATCAGCCCATTCAATCCGTTTTTCCATCCATAAATCCCACCCATCTCTTGGGGTATATGGAGGCTTGGCTCTAACGTATTGATCTATATCTGTTTCAATCCCCCAAGGTTTTCGTAGGGTATTCGCCACCGCCAAAACGTTGTTTTTGTGTTCTTCTGAGTCCCAGCTATAGCTGATGAAGACTTTTGTTGGCTCTTTGGCTTCCTCCGACACCTGTTTCTCCGGCAAAATGTGAATCTGGAGTGGTGTTGTGACGGGTGGTTTACCTAGTGCAGTCAATAGCTGCGTCCAGGCGAAGATCGGATCGTCTGGGTCAACAAAATTGAGATAAGTCAAATAGCCAATGTCAGGCGGAAGCTCACAGGGTTCTTTGAGCAAAGGAATCAGCCGCAGCTCTTTATTTAGCGGATCGGGAGTCCAAAGCAGATAGCGCTCAAACTCTGTCCATTTACTTTTCAGATAATTTGGCGTGAGCACCATCAGCGTTTTGCGGCTCGTGGTAGCAGCCCGTTTCAGCTCTGAAATAGCAGGCGCTCCTATCCGAAAATCTCGATAGTCAATGCAGCACTTCAACCCGGCATCTTCCAATCGCCGCAACAGTTCTCTCCGCACCCACTGATCTTGAGTGCTGTAAGAGATAAACACATCGTATTCATACGAATTCGAGTCAGAAGGCAGTTGCTCAGGGGAATGACTCATGGGGCAATCGGCTTCAAAAATTTGTTCAATGCTTCGATCGATTATAAGCCCCTTCTCCAAACCAACGGAAACACCTGCGATCGCCACCCACAACGGTAAAATTTAGAACGATTGCCCTCTAATTCTTACCCCTTCATCTGCCATCGCCATCCTCCAACTTTAGTGCTAAGAACTTTGAGGCGCGATCGCCCCCACCAACCTTACTCATCCCTAACCGACCAGGCAATAAACCGCTCGGTGTAATACAGCGCTACCTGATTCCCCAGGCCGCTAAACAGCGCATCAAACGCATGTTCTGACCAAGGTAGTTCGATATAGACAGCAGTGTTGCCCGCAGCCAGAAGGCGATCGCGCAATCCTCTGCCATATTTTGCCTGCACCACATGATCTCGCCCGCCATAGATCAGCAGCGTGGGTGGCATATTTGGAGTGATGTAGGTGTAGGGCGAGGCTTTTTCATAGAGCGCAGGTTTTTGATCGGGGGTACCGCCCAAAAAGGCTTCTAGCACAGCTCTGGAATTGATTGGATCAGGCTGGGGTGGCTCTCGATAGCCGATCGTCAAATTGACAGGGCCATAATAATTGACGACAGATCTGACGGGCAGCGCCGCAGAGTAGGCGGCAATCATAGCCAGTTGAGCACCTGCCGATCGCCCCATCAACACTAGGCGATCGAGATCGGCCTCTAGAGACCGCGCATGTTTTTGCAGGTAGGTAAGTGCCAGTCGCACATCGTCAATCTGAACCGGAAACTGGTATTGCGGCGCATGACGATAATCAAGTGCCACAACGGTATAACCCTGCGCTGCCATATAGCGGTTGAAGTCGGCGTTGGCTGTAGGGCTGCCATTTTGCCATGCTCCCCCGTAGATTGTGACGATCGTGGGATACAGGCCAGATTGCGGAGGCTGATAGACTTGCAAAAACAGCGGTACTCCATCGGGCTGGGCAAACTGGATCGATTGCTGCCGAATTTCTTCTACCGCAAGATTACGCTCTGTAGAGATGCCTCGAAACACATCGACTAGCGCAAACGGCTGTGGCCGCATTTGAGCCTGAAGCTCTGGCGGAATCTGGGGCAGATAGTTTCCTAGCGAATGCTCCATGGCGCTACTGGCTCGCTGGCTGGCAGTAGCCACCTGACTCAGCGGATGGGCACTCAGCACCATGCCTGCAACGCTGCCAACGATCGCCAATGTAAATATCCAGTGGTTGGAAGGACTCAAGAGCAGAAACAAGAGCGCGATCGCATTTAGCCCAAATAGCCAGGGGCTAATTTCTGGCGCGCCCACGCCCAAAGGCAGCAGCGTGAACGTCGGGGCAGGAACCACAATCCAAAGGCTCAAAAACAAGGCAACGCCACTGAGGAGCAGCAAGAAAAGCAGGAGCAAGTACAGTACCGTAGGTTTCACTGGGGATAGAGAGTTTCAAGAATATCCTTCAAATTGGCATCCCAGCGCAGTGCCGTTTCCTGAGTCTTTTGGCACAGTACAGAGGTTGCCAGATAGGCAGGGCTTTTGTCCATATCAGCCGTAACTGCATGTAGTAGATGCGCCACGATCGCAGCCGATTCACCCAACGCCGTATCCAAAATCTTGAATCCCGTTTGGGCATTAAATAATCCATGCCAGCTTTGATCGGAGAACCGCCAAAAGTCCCAAGGTGTCTCATGCAGGGGAAACGTTTGGTGCGTTGCGATCATCACTAAACCTCCTGGCTTGAGAACGTGATTGATCTCGATCGCCGCCTTCCAGGGCATCAGCAAATGCTCAAAAACAGAGATTGAAAAAACTGCGTCAAAAGTCTGCTGTGGGAACAAGTTTGATAACGCGTGAGCATCTCCCACAACATCAACATTATCTCCAGCCACGATATCCATGCCCACATAGTCTACGCGATCGCCCAGCAGCGCCTTACGCACATGACCCGATCGATTGCGAGAGCCAATTTCTAGCACTTTAAAGGGAGGCTGCTGAGCGCGAATTTGCTCAAAAAAGCGTTTGTGGAGCGCATGATAAGGATCGGTGCTAATTTTCCGCTCGACCAATCCTGTGGCTGTTTGGGTTGAGCCATCTGCCAGACTGAAGATGAGCTGCATTTGGCTCACCTGCTTAGGGGGCAGATCGACTGAGGCATGAAACTCAAAGCGGCTGTTTTGAGCAGCTTTGCCAAACTGATGTTCTAAATCAGGGCTGGGCAAGCCATAGCCTTTGACAGGAACTGCCTCAGCGCCTGGAAACTGGTAGGCCATAGAGACAATCGATTTTCCAGGAGATTTTTCAGGAGAACCTTCCGGACAATAAGCCCAGCCTTTGACAAAAACGATGCCTCGGAAATAGAGGAGTTCATCGACAAACCACTGCATTTTTGTGCGATCGCCCCCGCCGTAAGATGATGATCCTGAATCTCGCTATGGCGCAGCACCCGACAAAGCGGAGTGCTCTGACGAATACTCGGCCAGCTTTTTGGAAACCTCTGGATTATAGAGTCTCAGATAGTTCCAGTAGTTACCAAACACAGATTCGACGTAGCCTTTCGTTTCCGGAAACGGAATCTGCTCGATAAACCGATCGGGATCGCTAAATCCAAATCTGCTGATCCAATCGGCAACGCTTCCTGGCCCAGCATTGTAGCTAGCTACAGCAAAGAGTGAGTTATTGCTATATTCCCGATGGGTATAGTCCAGGTACCAAGTTCCTATCTTGATATTGTCACTGGGATTGCCCAAGCTGTAATCCTTTACCTTAATCTGTTTGGCAACCCAGTCGGCTGTTTCTGGCATCACCTGCATCAACCCGGTTGCACCCACTGAAGATTCAATCTTGGGTTGAAACCGAGATTCTTGTCGAATCAGAGCCGTTACCAACATGGGGTTAATTTGCAATTCTTTGGCTGATTGCTTAATGAGACCCTCATACGGAAAAGGATAGAGGGCTTCCCAGTATCCGACTTGCTGCCGCAGAGTTTTGTATTGCGCTTTTTCGGCGGCGGGTTCACGCGAAGACAAATTAGACAACATAAAAATGCCGTCTAGGTTATCGCCAACCCCCATACGCATTAGCCCATCTGTAAACTGTTCTGCCACCGTCGGCTGAACGCGATTGACAAATTCGGCTTGCCAGCGTGTCCAGGCATCCAAATCTTGCCCCAAGAGGTATAGTTCTTGAGTTGCGATCGACCCCGCCAAAGGAGTCGATCGCCGGAAAGACTCGGCAATTTGCGGCGACTGGGCGCGCACTGTTGTAAAATCGCCCACGTTCCAGCCCAGCATACTGGCCGATCGCCAAGCGTAATAGGAGTCAGGATAGTTACTCAACACATACTCAAAAGCCTGTTGAGACTCCTTTTTCTGACCCAGTTGCGCTGCCCACTTGCCAATCCAAAAAGAGGCTTCGGGCGCATATTCGCTATCCGGATTTTCTTGAGCCAACTGCCGCGCCCATTCCCAGGCTGGCTTGATGTTGCCCTGTTTCACATGCTCTTCAACCTGCTTCCAGCGCAGCTTCGCCGCTGTTTCTGATTTGCTGTGCTGAGTAATCACCGACTGCTGAGCCTGCAATGCCGACTCTGGACTCTTGAGTGCCAGCAAGACCTCTGCTTTAACAGCCAAAGCTTCAGCTGCTCTGTCTGGAAACTGGTTAATGGCCTGATCCAGAAAAGGAACTGCCGCTTCAGGCTTATCCACCAGTTCGGCAATTTTGATCAGCGCCTGTCCGGCCTCTTTGGTCGTGGGGTAGGCTTGCAGCAGCTCTTGGTAAGCCACGATCGCATCTTTGGTTCTTTCTCCCAACTGCGCCCCTCGTCCAGTGCGATACATATTCAGCGGCGTGTTGGGTGCTTTACCGTAGGCTGCTCCAGCGCTGCCGTAATAGCCTTTTTCCCAAAAAGCAAAGGCGATCGCTTCCCAATCTTCTGGAGTCAGCTTAGAAGCATATTCTTCCTTCAGCCGATTCAGCACGCCCAGAATGCCGGGGGTATAGATGCCATGCCGCGCAATTTGCAGCAAGAGCTGTGGCTGGTCGGGCTTTTTCTCTAGCCTTGCCGAGGCTACATCAACCGCCCGAGGATGGCTCGGAAACTGGGTCAACACCTGATCCCAATATTGCGGATTGGTTTTGCCCAAGGCGTAGAGAGCCTCAGCCGCTGCTATATCTTTAGGGTGCTTTTGCAGCAAGGCTTTCCAGGTTTCGGCAGCTTTGGCAGGGTTGCCTGTGGCTGTGTAAGCCTGGGCACGCTTTGCCAAGATATGGGCTGCTAACACCGGATAGTCCTTCTCCAATCCCTCTAGCCAAGGCAACGCTTTACCCCCACGATCCTGCTGAATCAGATCGGTCGCCAACAGGTAGCGGGCGCGGTTGCGATCGATCGAGGGCATTCCTTTGGCGATCGCCTCTAGCTTAGCGGCGCGGTTAGCGGGCTGAGTCGCGAGAGCCAGCACCTGTGAATTTGGATCTTGCGCCAAGCTGAGATCGGCGGTGGCTGGGGCAGCTGCAAGCCACTCTTTCATTGAAGGCATTTGAAAGTCACTTAAAAGATTAAGCGATGAAACGCCTGCGCCTAGCGTCAGTGCCGTTAGCCCAATGCCCGCTAGCCAAACCTGCTTTTTGTACTGATTCACCATCCGCCTACCCAGCCCGTTATTTGTATACTCAGCTGCCCATAGCAATCTTTTACAAAGGTTCCGAATCGCATCAGCCCTCTTCGTCTAATTAAACCTAAGCTGAAATGATTTTTTTGAAAGAGGTGCGGAGCGCCCCTTGCGAAAAAATCATACATAAAACCAGCAACGCTCTAAAAGCTTATGGGTTCTGGCTCCTCATCCTAGCGCTTCTGGCAAAAATCGATCGCTCATAGAGACACAAACGGAGACTCAGAAAAACACAAATGCCTGCTCATTCTCTCAGAGGTTGAGATTATACGTAGGGCAACTCAAAACCTTGGCATGCAATCTCCTGAGACGCCACACAAGCCCCGATCAAATTGCGCGATACTGGAAGCACAAGCTAATCATACGCATTACAAGTCGCATCAATCATGGATCTTCGAGGCATAAATACACCACGCTTAGAGTGGTCTGGAGACTGTCTAGTCATTGGGTTGTTTGAGAATGCGATCGAGCTGACGGGCGACCTCACCGAGCTAGATCAACATCTCTCTGGCACCCTAACCGAACTGATCGCCGAAGCAGAATTCAAAGGCAAAGAAGGCAGCAGCGCCGTGGCGCGAGTCGGCGGCGGCAGCAGTATTCGCAAAATTGCGGTTGTGGGTTTGGGCAAAGCTGAGGCTCTCAAGCTAGATACTCTGCGCCGAGGAGCGGCAGTGGCGGCTCGGCTTGGTAAAAAAGAGAAGGTAAAAACGCTGGGCTTAAGTCTGCCCACATGGAATAATGACGCGGATCTGACCCTACAGGCGATCGCCGAGGGGATTGAGCTGGCACTGCATCAAGACAGCCGCTTTAAGTCGGAAGATGAGAAAGGGCTAAAGCTAGAGCAAATTGAAATCTTGGGCTTTAGCGATGGAGAAGCGGCGATCGCCCGTGCTCGTCAAATCAGCCTAGGGGTAATTCTGGCGCGTGAGCTAGTTTCGGCTCCGGCTAACATCGTTACTCCCATCACAATGGCGGCAGCCGCAGAGGCGATCGCTCAGGAATACGGCCTGGAGCTGCAAATTTTAGAAAAGGCCGACTGCGAGAAGCTGGGCATGGGGGCATTTTTGGGCGTGGCTCAAGCTTCTGAGCTGCCACCCAAATTTATTCATCTCACCTACCGTCCCGTGGGGACACCCCGCAAAAAATTGGCAATCATCGGCAAAGGGCTGACCTTTGACAGCGGTGGACTCAACATCAAAGGCGCGGGCAGCGGCATTGAGATGATGAAGACCGACATGGGTGGTGCGGCAGCAACCCTGGGTGCGGCTAAGGCGATCGGCGCGATCAAGCCTGATGTGGAAGTCCATTTCATCAGCGCTGTAACCGAGAATATGATCAGCGGTCACGCGATGCATCCGGGCGATATCCTCACGGCCTCTAACGGCAAGACCATTGAGGTCAACAACACGGATGCCGAGGGTCGCCTGACGCTGGCAGATGCTCTGGTCTACACCGATAAGCTGGGAGTAGATGCCATGATTGATCTCGCAACGCTAACGGGAGCCTGCGTCGTGGCCTTGGGCGACGATATTGCGGGCATCTGGACTGAGGATGAGGCGATCGCCTCACAATTTTCTCAGGCATCAGAGCTGGCAGGCGAGAAGTTCTGGCGCATGCCAATCGAGGAGAAGTACTTCGAGGGTCTAAAGTCTGTGGTGGCAGACATGAAGAATACGGGGCCACGACCCGGCGGGGCGATTACGGCAACGCTGTTTCTGAAGCAATTTGTTAAAGATACGCCTTGGGCACACTTGGATGTGGCAGGGCCAGTTTGGACAGACAAGGAAAATGGCTATAACAATGCTGGAGGAACAGGATATCCGGTGCGATCGCTGGTGAATTGGGTGCTGGGCTAAATTGGTCTCAAGCGTCCATCGCAGATCGCTATCCCAAGTTGGTTGATCAAGTTAGTTTATCGACCAGCCTTTCCAACCCCCTAAGTTCTTTACTTCAGGGGGTTTCAACTTTTTTAGCCCCTGGCATGAAGGGAGTCTGGCTCAGCAGATTTGGGTGTGAATCGTTGCGCGGCTCTGCCGCGCAACGATTCACACCCTTAAGGCAGCATTTATGCAAGATCTCTGCTCAGGAAAACAGTCCTTTCTCGCTCATTTTGCAACAGTCGATGAGTAAGAGTTGAAAATCATGCTGCGAAATGCTCAGTTGCTCAAAAGATATTCTCTAGAGAGCATTTTTAATCAAAGTCGATCGCCAAATAGAAAAGCGGCAACCGCATTAGCAAAGGCTGTGTTGTAAATTACTTTTGGTTTCAGCTCTGCGAGTATGAGAGAAACAAACGACACAATTTTTATCGCTTCCCAAATTTTATTCAGCACCCCACCGATTTCTCAATCTATTTTTTATCTGTCTCTAGATCGATATCTTTATTCTCTAGAGTGGTGAAGGCAGAAGAACCGTCATCAAAAATTTGTAAAAACCTCTGCCGTCGTTAACTCTACAGTTTGACAAAATACTAATGATCAAGCTTGTAGTTTCTGCCTAGATCATCCCACCAGAGCAGTTCATTAGAGTACCCAGTAAAGCCTCTAGGCAAGCATAATGACCCTATTTTTAGTTTTCAATTGTGGAGATGTAAAGGCATTGGGTGAGTTCAAATTTAATTTCACATAGGAAAACCGTTTAAGCGCGATCGCCACTTTTTCAAAGCGTGAATTTCGCTGCATAGTACATGTTTAGAAAACTTAGGATTTTTGGTTTAAAAAGTTGCTTATTGTGTGAAATTATGATATTCGTAGAATAAATGAGCAATAACATGTGCCTAGTATCTATTTCTAGGTTCTTTTAGGAAGTTGGAGACATCCCTCATAACTCGTTGGCTGAGGCGGTGAGGGTGGCTTGTTAGGTTCACATAGCCAGGTTGTCGGGCATGAAACTTGGATCAGAGTTAACCTTGCAATTATTGTTTTGAGGAGAGTGATCTATGGAGACTTTTGCTTATCTCCAAGTTGCTCAGGATTATGAAAATCCTGAAAGCAAAGAGCTAGTTTTCTTGAAAGATGGTCTAGCTGCACTGAGTTCCTTAAGTGGAATGAAGCTTCCCAGCCAGACTCTTTTTGTTTTGCTGGGTGTGGCTTCTTCCGCTTTCATCCTAAACATCGCCAATGCTGCCCAAGCTGCCTTATACCGTGGGGACAGCGGCTCTGATGTGACCTACCTTCAGAACCTTCTGAACGACAATGGCTACTCAGTACCCGTTACCGGCTATTTCGGTTCGGTCACCGAAGATCAGGTCTACAGCTTTCAGTACGATCAGGGCTTAGTGGGTGATGGTGTTGCAGGTAGCGCCACTATCGCTGCTCTCGAAGGCGGCTTTGTGCCTATTACGCCAGGTGGCGGTGGCAGCCTAAGCTATGGTAGCTCTGGCGCTTCTGTTACTGACCTTCAGTATGCTCTCAACAGTGCGGGCTATTTCTCAGGTCCTTACACGGGCTACTTTGGTTCTTCGACTGAGCAGGCCGTGATCAACTTTCAGTACGACAACTACTTGACGGCAGACGGTGTTGCTGGCCCCGCAACGCTAGCGGCTCTGGGTACAGGCGGCTTCCAGCCAATTCTGCCAGGTGGCAGCGCGCTCAGCTATGGGGATTCGGGAGCTGGAGTATCAAACCTTCAGTCTTTGCTCAACTCCAACGGCTACTCCGTTCCGATCACAAGCTACTTTGGTTCTCAGACCGAGCAGGCCGTGATCAACTTCCAACTCGACTATGGCTTGGTAGCTGACGGCATTGCTGGATCTAACACGATTGCCGCTTTAGAAGGCGGCGGCGGCTTCCTGCCCGTTCGTCCTGGGGTTGGCAGCACCTATAGCTTCGGGGATTCTGGCGCAGGAGTGTCCAACATTCAAGACTTGCTGAACGCCAACGGCTATCCAGTTCCCATCACGAGCTATTTTGGCTCCCAAACCGAGCAGCAGGTCATTAGCTTCCAAATTGACAACGGCATCTCAGCAGATGGAATTGTTGGCCCCCAGACCTATGCAGCTCTCTTGAGCCGATAGCCTTGGGTTTGCCGATAGCCTTGGGCTTGCAAATAAATTAGCCTTGAGTGAAGCAGAAAGTGGCCTTATTCAATTCCTAGACATTAGGAATTGGATTGAGAGCAGGACTGCTTTGCTCAAGCTCTTTTATAGATTTTTGGCGTAACTAAATTTTTCTACGCTGAATTTAATGATGTCTGTGTCGTCCTGAATTTTATGGATTGAGCAGCGCTGATTTCTAAAAGTTGGGCTTGGAGAGCAATTTTATGGAAGCTTTGGCTTTTCTTCACCTGGTTCAGGACTACGAAGATCCTGAAAAGAGACAACTTTGTATCTCATTAGAGAATTTAAATCCGTTAAACGGGCTGAACCATCCGTTATCTAGCAAGATGTTTTCCAATGCTGGGGCGATCGCCCTTCTGGGCATTTTGAGCGCAACTTGGGCGGCAGGTTTGGCTGAGGCCGTGTCTGCTGAAGTCTACGGTGTCAATAATATCTACGAATCAGACGCATATAGTTCTGACTACCGCTACAACAGACCCGATCCTTCCGTTGATAGTTACGCATATGTTTATGAGCCAGTCAGGGTGCGTCCTGATGGTGACAAGCTTGCTTCCGAACAAACTTGCGGCTGTGCTATCAATCCTTGCGGTGGCTTCCGTCCCATTCGGCCTCTGCCTAATCCAGATTATCGGCCTGTGCGTCCTCAGCCTGTCAATCCGATCTATCGCCCCGTCCAGCCTGCAACTGGCGTATTCTTGCGGCGTGGAGATATAGGTTCGGATGTGCGCTATGTGCAAGACTTGCTGCGATCGGCAGGATATTTCAATGCCTCTTCTACAGGGTTTTATGCCACGTTGACGGAGAGCGGCGTTAAGGCTTTCCAGCGCGATCAGGGGTTGGGCGTAGATGGCATCGTCGGAGCGCAGACTTTGGCGGCTTTGGAAAGAGTGGGCTAACCACATTTGATCAAAAGCCTGAAGCCATAAAGTTTTGATAGAAGAGTCCGATAGATCGCCACGGGCGCATCTGGCAGTTTGGGGGAGTCACTAAATGTTACGAGAGTAGGAGAGTGGGATGATGCGATATGCCGTTGCTCGCTCTCTCATCCTCCCACTCTCCCATCCTCCCTCTCTCTCATCCCTAAAAATATCTGCTCCCTTAACAACGAGATTCACCCTTTAGCCTACTTCAGGCTTTGGTCGGTGAGCCACCTAGTTTCAGCCACCTGGTTTAAGCCACTGAAGATATGAAATGGGGTTAGTTTCAAAGTAAGCTGGGTTTCAGGCGATCGCCTTGAGACTTACAGATTTTGTGGTGCAAGGATTGTTGTCCCCTCTCCTGACTGATGGAAAAGTTGGGATGATACGAGAAAAATGAAGCAGGGTACCCTGTGGACTTGAGGAGTTAACTTGGTACAAGTGTACCATACTTTCAGCGTAAGACTTTAACTTTATGCCGCATCTCCAAGCCTTGATTTTTGATGTGGACGGAACGTTGGCAGACACAGAGCGAGACGGCCATCGCGTTGCTTTTAACCGAGCCTTTGTGGCGGCTGGGCTAGATTGGGTCTGGTCTGTAGAGCTTTATGGCAAACTGCTGGAGATCACGGGCGGCAAGGAGCGCATTCGCTTTTATCTAGACAACTATCTCTCCGATGCCAGCTTGCCCGACTCTTTTGCAGGCAGCCTATCCGAGCAGATTGCCAGCCTCCATGCTGCCAAGACCGTACATTACAAACAGCTTTTGCAGGAAAACGTGATTCCTTTGCGTCCTGGCGTGAAGCGGCTGCTGCTAGAGGCTCGCGAACAGGGCATTCGGTTGGCGATCGCCACCACCACCACGCCCGCCAATGTCACGGCGCTGCTGGAAAATGCGATCGCTCCAGAAGCCCTCGACTGGTTTGAGGTGATTGCCGCCGGAGACATTGTTCCAGCCAAAAAGCCTGCTCCTGATATTTATGAATATGCCCTGCAAGCGATGAACCTGACGCCAGAAGTTTGTTTGGCACTAGAGGATTCCCGTCAGGGTTTGCGATCGGCGATGCAGGCGGGGTTAAAAACGGTGATCACCGTGAATGGCTACACCCAGAGTCAAGACTTTGCGGGAGCTGCACTGGTGATAGATCACTTTGGAGAGCCAGACCTGCCGTTTCAAGCGATCGCTGGAGATGGACAAGGCCAAGCTTACTTTGATGTAGCCCTAGCGAAATATCTGCTGGCAGCCTGAGATCTAATCCCTGACACCTGTCAGGACGGGCGATAGGCTGCCTCGGCAAGGCGGAAGGCGCTAGCGGAAGGGGGAACTGCGTAAACCTTTCAAAAAAATAAGCAGCAAGGCTAGAATATTGCTCAAAAGAATCTTTGCCTGAATAGAATCTTTGCCTGAATAGAATCTTTGCCTGAATAAAATCTGTGCCTCAATAGAGTCTGTGCTTGAAATCGGTGGCACTGAAGATGCGTTTGAGGCAGTTCACAAAGATTTTTGCCCTGATACAATGCAGATGATCTAAGCTTACTGAGTGTTTGTTGTCCTCTTCGCAAATTCTGGCTGTGTTTAAACGAATTTCCTTTGCTTCCCTCCTGATTGTCTCTAGCATTTGGGGTATTGTTCAGCCTGTTTATGCTCAGGCGTTGGTTCCCCATGTGTTGCAACTCGATCAAAAGCAATTGGAGGAACAGGGTTTAGGTTTAGCCCAAGAAGCCGCTCAATTGGCTCAGTTTCAGCAGTATCCGCTGGCGCTCTCGCGGGCACAGTTGGCGTCACAGTTGGCTCCTAACAACCCCCAAGTCTGGGCTTTGCTAGGCAGTCTGTATTTAGAAGCTGGAGAAGTTGATCCCGGAATTCAAGCGCTGCTCAAAGCTCAATCGCTCGATCAAACCAACGAAAGCGTCTTTTTTGCGCTGGGCGATGCTTACTTTCAGCAGGAAAAATACGATGCTGCGATTCAGTCGATTCAGGCGGGTCTAGCGCTCAAGGCTGATGTGCCCGAAGCGCTGTTTAGCCTGGGAAATGCCTATTACAAGCTGCAACGCTACGACGAAGCGATCGCTCAGTACCGCAAGGCCGTTAGCCTCAACGACACATTTTGGCCTGCTATCAACAACGTGGGGCTAGTGCTCTACGAAAAGGGAGATGCCGACGGAGCTTTGAAAGAATGGCAGCGTGCTGTAAAAATTGATGGGAATCAGGCAGAACCCCAGTTGGCGATCGCCATTGCTCTCTATGCCAAAGGCGACACCGCTCAAGCCGTCAGCCTCGGAGAAGCTGCCCTCAGAATTGACAACCGCTATGGCGATCCAGAATTTTTGCAGCAAAACCTCTGGGGCGCTCGTCTGGTGAACCAAGCCAAGACCTTTTTGGCACTACCGCAAATTCGCAATGCGATCGCTCAAGGCAGCGCGACACCTGAACCCAATTAGGGTTGAACCTGTGTAGCAATCAGCTCTCCTGCTTCCTAAGTTGCAGGGGCAGCTTTGCGCGATCGCATCAACTGCACAAAGGTATCGCTGACGGTATGGTCTTTGGTGTCGGCAGCGTAGGGCAATCACCAAGTTAGGTTTAGCCCTTGGTTGGTCATGTACTCTTGCAGCTGCGCCACTAGATTTTGCGACAGCACTTCAGGCGGCAGCACATCTGGCAAATTAGAGCGATCTTGAAACGTCAGCCATCCTGCCGTAGCGCCTGCTGCGCCACCGATCACCCACTCCCCATAATGTACTCTTGTGGCGGCATTGACGATATGGGTGGCGGCAATGCTCTTACCGCCAATTAGCAAATTATCAATGCCTTGAGGAATCAAAGCCTCCAACGGAATTTGAATGGGGCGAATCAGCGTTTCATCATCTACAGGGGCACTGCTAGCTTCTCCAGTATCCATAGAGTTGCGGTAGCGGCAACCATGCATATCGATCGCGTAGTGGGTTAGCCCAACCGCCGTAGCGCTAAAATCTCGTCCGCCTGTCATATCGCGCCGCAGATCAGACTCTTGCATCATGAACTGATTTTGCCCATAGGCAGGTCTGCCCAAGATCCTTCTGCCTTCTCGGATGTAGGGCATCATGCTTAGCCCAGACAACGTTCCCATAGGCGCATTGGCACCCATGAGATAGGTCAAGGGTTTGTCGGGTGTTGCCTTGGTCTGTATCAGCCATTCGCCAAAAAGCATGGCATGTTCTTCGGCATGGCGTAGCGAACTTAACGACAGCCCTCCCATCCAGTTGCTATGTTGCCCAGACGCCGCAATCTTTGACTCATTCAAAATCAGAGGTGGGTCCATGAATACCCAATCATTGCCCCGATTCCAGTTAATCATGGTGATATCCCCCGCTGCCGGAGGGCCAAAGCGCGGATCATCCCTTTGGGTACTCACCACCCGACGATACTTAAATAGGCTGGCTCCATCAAACATCGGAAAGCCTTCTAGATCATATTCCCGCTGATGTTCGCTACGAGAATAGTCCGGCTGAATTTTGGCTAAGACATCGCGACTGTAGCCGCGATCGTCCAAAATGGCCATCGTAAATGGAAAGGTAAAAGCCTGCGTACAGTCGGGGTTGTCTTGCCGCGATGCATAAAGTTCGCTGGTGGTGGCCTGGGCTTCTGAACCTAAGCGATAGGGAATGCCTGCCCAGCCGACAAACTCGCCCGTATCGGTCGCATCAATCACAATCATCCGCTTGCCAGCCGGAGGCTGAAGCCGAATCGGCACTTTTTCAAACACCTGATCAGATGACCAAGAATACCAGGACGGCAATTCCTGCGATGGGCGACCTTTGGGCGCATAGTTGGGGTCACGGGGCGATCGCTGGACGGCATAGACCGCCGTAATTTCTCGTCCAGTTGGGTCAAACTCTGCTCCCTTAAAGGCAGTGCTGGTTTGCCAGCGGCTGCCCGGAGCTTTTTGAGCCGCTGCCTCTAAAAACTGCTGTGACACTTCGGCTCCAATCCTAGGCAGAAAACAGAGTGTTCCGACCCAGCAGCTATTGAGGTTAGCAACGGGCTGCGCTCCTGATAGCCCTGTCCAGGCAGGCAAGGTGACTGTTTGCTGTGCTACAAGCTGTTTAAAGGCAGTCCAGCTGGCTGAAAAGCTTCCTCTGTTCCGCATCGACGTCGATTCATCTAGTGCCGAAACCCCTTGAGAGCTGATCTGTCCGCCTAACCAAGGCGAAAGCTCGACCAGACAGGTTTTTGCGCCTGCCTGCATCGACTCTGACGCGGCTGAAACGCCCCCCAAAGTACCGCCAATCACCACGACTTCGCACTCCCATATCTCTTGAGGGTTGGGCAAGGGCGAGAGTTGAGGTCTGCCGCTGAGTCGGTTTGCTAGCTTATCGAAGGTTGTAGCATCTAGCGCTTTTGCAGTTTCAGTGACGATCGATCCTGCCGAAGACATGGGCGTAGCTGCCCCACCCCAGGAATAATATTGCAGCGCTCCCAAAAGCCCGCTTGCACTGACTGGAATCAGCAAACCTAAGATTACCAATTGGTTCAGTTGACGGGACGAGATCTGTGGATTCACGGTAGGAGGCTCGTTAAAACGAAAATCAGGAAAGTTGAGATCAATTTCAAGAAAAACGGGAGTCCATCAAAAGAGAGCTGCCCTGATTAGCGCTTTTCATTTTAGATGCATAGACCCCTCCGCTATATATAGCGAAATTTTGAGACTTTGGCTCAATTTAAAGGTCAAAAGCCTAGAAAATTTTTTGAGTAAGGTATTTTTGGCTAAGCACCCTTGGCGATAGGCTTATTCTCCCAGAATGAGAGAATGTTCTAGCGCTACGGCGAACCCAGCGACGCCTGAAACAGACCTTGCTAAAGGATATCAAGATGCAAGAGGCATGGAATACGCACCCGCAGCCATGTCCCTACAATGCCCCAACAACAGCCATAAGCGCTCAGGTTAGGGCAGTGATGCTAACCTGAGCGCAGATTTTGAAATGTGTGGAAAGGACTGAACCTCTCTGGGGACATCTGAGGAAATCAGCTCTTGATTCAGATTAAACACCTGCGCTGTAGGTGCGGATATCTGGCCGGGTCGCAGGACTCGCAAACAGAGCTTCGATCGCTGCATCTCGGTTATTCAACGTTTCGTAGAAGAAGAACGAAATACCGGAAAATTGGCGATCGCGAGCAATTTGTACCTGGCGCTGAATTTGCCCCGTCTCAACATTGAGGGCACTCAGTCCGGTCAGGATGCCAATACCGACAGGAATCTTACGCCGCACAGCTTGCAGCTCAGGACGGCTTAGCTCTGAGGTGAAACGGTTGTTGTCTGTGCGATAAACCTGGACAATCAGTTCGTCAATAAAGCCTAGACGCTGCCAAGCGTACCAGTCCTGGAGGTGGGTCTGGTAAGCATAGTCTTTGGGGTTGGGCGATAGTGAAATAATGCAGTCGGGCTTGTGGGTTTTGACCGCAGAATAAATTTTCACCATCAGGTCAGAAAGCTTGCCCGCACGCCACTTCATCCATTCTGGATCTTGAGGATTGGTGGGAGGAGTTTTGCCTTTGTGTTCCTGTTTGTAAAGCTGTACGGTGTAGGCATCGTAGCCCACAGAGACGGGCATGCCCAGATGGTCGTCAAACTGGATGCCATCTACATCATATTTCGTCACCACTTCCGTCACCAAGTCAGTCAAGAACTGCTGCACTTGAGGATGCGCCGGACTGAGCCAAACCGATCGGTCTGAGCCATGAACATTAAAAATTTTATTGCCGTCTTGCCGAGACGAAACCCAATCAGGGTGAAGACGCACTAGTTCTGACTCGGCTGGAGCCATCAGCCCAAACTCAAACCAGGGGATCACCGCTAGATCTCGCCCATGCGCCAGATCTACGGCTTCCTCTAGCATGTCGCGCTTTTCAAAAGCTGGCTCAGGATCTATTTTTTGTCCACTTGCTGCTTCTGCCACATCGCTGGGATAAAGCGTATAGCCGCCATTCCAAACCGTCGGATAAATCGTGTTGAAGTTGAGCCGTTCTAGCCGCCGAATCCCTTGACGCAGGTTGTCTTTAGAAAACAGCACCTCGCTGTCGATGTTTGTTAGCCAGACTCCCCTAATTTCTGCGCTCGACGCCGCCGGACGCGCCGAAACCTGCGCCAGAGCCACCGCTGGAAAACGCGCCATCAGGGCGATCGCCATTCCTAGCCCTAACAAGCCGACCGATCGCAGCCGTCGCTGCCAAGACGCAATCGATCGGTTTGCCTGACTTTTACCCTTCAACTGCTGCAACCAGCTCAAAACCCTCTGATGACTATCTACCATAAGCTAGATGTCAAATCCTCCTCACAGGTTCACCACAATTGCCGTAAACACCACACATGGTTTAACACCATAGAGCATTTTGGTTGGCTTTGTAAATTTGATGGGGAGAGAATTGAGTTTTTAGATTTTGGATCTTGGAGATAAAAAACTTTCCGAACCCTTTAAAGCTGCAGAATCGGAGGATGCAAGGGGCTTTAAAACTCAGATTTAATCCAGGCTGGGCTGTCCAAACCCGCCCCCCCCTGGCGTTTTAATTACAAACACATCGCCAGATTGCATCTGAACTTCGGCTTTGCTGCCTAGAGACTCGATCGCCCCATTCTTTCTTTCCACAAAGTTTTGCCCCACGGCGCCCGGTTCGCCGCCTTGCAGCCCAAAAGGAGGAATGACGCGATGCCCCGACAAAATCGTGGCGGTCATGGGTTCTCGGAAGCGAATTCGCCGGATGACGCCATTGCCGCCGCAATGCTTCCCCTGGCCGCCGCTGTGAGGACGGATGCCAAAGCTTTCCAGTAAGACAGGAAAGCGCCATTCCAACACTTCTGGGTCGGTGAGGCGGGAGTTGGTCATATGGGTTTGCACAGCATCGGTGCCGTCAAACGTTGCCCCTGCCCCCGATCCACCGCAGATAGTTTCGTAATATTGATACTGGGCATTGCCAAAGGTGAAATTATTCATGGTGCCTTGACCTGCCGCCAGTACTCCCAAAGCGCCGTAGAGGGCATTGGCGATCGCCTGGGACGTTTCCACATTTCCAGCCACCACTGCCGCCGGATAGCGCGGATTCAGTAGACAGCCCTCTGGCACGACGATCTCTAGCGGCTTCAGGCATCCGGCATTTAAAGGAATATCGTCTTCTACTAACGTGCGAAACACGTACAGCACGACGGCCTTGCAGATGGCGAGGGGCGCATTGAAGTTATTGGGCTGCTGGGGTGAGGTGCCCGTAAAGTCGATGCGGGCGCTGCGATCGGGCGCATTAATGGCGATCGCCACCTGAATCTGGCTGCCATCATCCATGTCATAGGTAAAGTTGCCGTCTTGCAAGACGCTGATCACCCGCCGTACCGACTCTTCGGCATTGTCTTGCACATGCTGCATGTAGGCTTGCACAATTGGCAGACCATAATGGGTCGCCATCCGCTGTAGCTCTTGAGCGCCGCGCTCGTTGGCGGCAATTTGGGCTTGTAGGTCGGCTAGGTTTTGCCCCAGATTGCGGACGGGGTAATCGCTGGAGGTGAGCAACTCTACCAGCGCCGCTTCGCAGAAATGCCCTTGATCGACAAGCTGAAAGTGATCGATCAGAATGCCTTCTTGGGCGATCGTCGTGCTGTAGGGCGGCATTGAGCCAGGGGTGATACCGCCAATATCGGCATGGTGTCCGCGTGAAGCCACATAAAAATCGGGAGCAGCCGCAAACTCAGGCGCATCTGCCGTCAGAAACACCGGAGTGATGACCGTGATATCGGGCAGGTGCGTGCCGCCGCTATAGGGATTGTTCAACATATAGACATCGCCCGGTTTCAACCCGTGGCCTTTGGCCGCAATCAGGCTGGCAACGCTTTCGCTCATCGAGCCAAGGTGAACCGGAATATGGGGCGCGTTGGCGATCAGATCGCCTTGCTGGTTGAACAGGGCGCAAGAGAAATCTAGACGCTCTTTGATATTGACGGAGGCGCTAGTGTTTTGCAGCGTCACGCCCATTTCTTCCGCGATCGCCCGAAATAGATTGTTGAAAATCTCCAACAGCACCGGATCAGGCTTGGCGGCATCCCAGGCTTCTCGCCTGACTTCTAATGCCTGACTTCGCCGCAAAACCAGATGATTTTGTGCCGTCAATTCAGCTTGCCAGCCCGGTTCGACCACGTTCGTGCCTGTCGGCTCGATGATCAGGGCAGGGCTGGAAATACGATCGCCCCCCTGCAAATCGGCTCTTAGAAAAACGGCAGTTTCATGCCATTGGCCTTTGCTGTACATCGGCACTGTAGCGATCGGGGAAAGCGGCTGCGATCGCGCCACAGAAATTTCGGGTTCGGCAGGAGCCGCCGTTTTGCCGATAACCTCGACGGAAACCGCTTCAACGATCAGGGCTTTGTTTTCGACGGCAAAGCCATAGCGTTGACGATAGAGCTGCTCAAACTGCGCCTGCATTTCGGCAAGGCTGCCAAAGTCCACCATCAAAGCCGAGTCGGTGCCGATGTAGCGCAGATGGGCTTTGGGCAAGATCTCGATTGGGGCATCACTCTGCTGCCGAATATCCGCTACCCCCTCTGCCGTGAGGTCTGCTAGAACCTGCTGTAGCTGCGGCAGTAAAGCCTCGGTCAACTGCGCCTCGATCGCCCGTTCTCGAATGGTGCTGAGATCGGCCAGACCCATGCCGTAGGCCGACAGCACGCCTGCGTAGGGGTGCAAAAAGATTTGCTTCATGCCCAATGCCTCAGCAATCAGGCAAGCATGCTGACCGCCCGCACCGCCAAAACAGCAGAGCGTGTAGGCCGTTACATCGTAGCCGCGCTGCACCGAGATTTTTTTGATGGCATTTGCCATTTTGTCGATGGCGATCGCCAAAAATCCCTCGGCTACCTGTTCGGGAGTGGGATGCTCTCCTGTTTTTTGAGAGATAGCGATCGCTAGTTCAGCAAATTTCTGGCGCACGATCGCGGCATCCAGCGGCAGGTTGCCCGCTCGCCCAAACACCTGCGGGAAAAACTCAGGCTGCAATTTGCCTACCATGACGTTGCAATCTGTGACTGCCAGTGGCCCCCCCTGGCGATAGCAGGCTGGCCCCGGATTTGCCCCGGCAGACTCTGGCCCAACTCGGTAGCGAGCGCCATCAAAGCTGAGCAGAGAGCCGCCCCCCGCCGCCACGGTATGAATCGCCATCATGGGGGCACGCAGCCGCACCCCCGCCACCTCAGTTTCAAAGGTGCGTTCATAGGCTCCGTTGAAATGCGACACATCTGTTGAGGTGCCGCCCATATCAAAACCAATAATATTGTCAAATCCGGCTCTCAGGCTGGTCTGAACTGCGCCAACAATGCCTCCGGCAGGCCCCGATAAAATACTGTCTTTGCCCTGAAATAGCTGAGCATCGGTGAGTCCACCGTTGGACTGCATGAACATAAGTTTGGGGAGGCGATCGTCCTGCAATTCGCCCTGTAGCTCAGCCGCAATCCGATCGACATAGCGGCGCAAAATCGGGGATAGGTAAGCATCCACCACGGTTGTATCGCCGCGACCGATCAGCTTCATTAAAGGACTGACGCGATGGGAAACCGAGATCTGGGTAAAGCCAATTTCCTGGGCGATCGCTGCCGCCTGTTGCTCATGATCGGAGTAGCGGTAGCCATGCAAAAAGGCGATCGCACAGCTGCGAATGCCGTCAGCATAGGCCGCTGCGAGGGCAGCCGTCAGCGAGGCGGTGACTAATGGCTGCAACTCTTCACCCTGGGCGCTGTAGCGTTCTTCAGCCTCAATCACGGCTTCATAGAGCATTTCCGGGAGGATAATCTGTCGCGCAAAGATATGAGGACGGTTTTGGTAGCCAATCCGTAGCGCATCGCGGAAGCCTTGGGTAATCACCAGCACCGTGCGATCGCCCTTACGCTCTAGCAGGGCATTGGTCGCAACGGTTGTCCCCATTTTGACTACGGCGATCTGCTCAGCCGGAATTGGCGCACCTGCCGCCACACCCAACAGATCGCGGATGCCTTGCAGCGGCGCATCGCTATAGCGATCGGGATTTTCGGACAAGAGCTTGTGAATCACCAGCTTGCCATCCGGGCGCTGTGCCACGATGTCGGTAAAGGTGCCGCCGCGATCGATCCAGAACTGCCAGCGGCGGGTGCCGGAAGCAGTACTATAAAGCTCAGGGCTATGAAGCTTAGGGCTGTGTTCAGCGGCAGCATTAAGCAAATCTTCAGGATGAGAGGCGGAATTCATCAATGTCTTCTCCGAGAAAATTTGGGGTTAGCCCTAGCTTAAAAAGTTCTGGCTTAACGCGGAGTGTGGCGATCGCCTCTCTCCTCTTCGTTTGGGTGACGGTATTCTGGGTAACAGCCCTGTTGGGGACAGCCCTGCCCGCCACCGCCAGCCTGCTGCGAACCGCCGACGCCGGGACGATCGTTGTGCAGTCGCGGCGCACCTTGCGCGACCAAAATCGGCAAAGTTGGCAGGCGATCGCCTTCAAGCGCGTGCAGCCCGACCTGTCCGATCAGCCCCTCTACCTACGTCTGGTGGCTTTCCCCGACAGTGTTGCCATCGATCATCCTCAGCCGATTCTCTTGAGCAATATCCAGGGTCAGGTGTGGACGGCTGCCGATCGCTCTGATCAGATTGCAGCCTTTCCTCAGCCTAGCGTAGGACAGTATGAGCTTCAGGCCGTCTTGCCCAACCTATCCGATCAACCCCTGCGGTTAGAGGTGCCTACGGTGAACGGAGAGGCGATCGTTCTGCGGATTCCGATTGCGCTGATTCAGGAATGGCGAGTCGTCGCCCAGTCTCAAGTGAGCCAGCTAACGCAAGATTGTGGCCAGTTTCCCTTAGAAGCCCGACAAAACCCAGATTTCCCGGAATGGACAGGATGCAGAGGTCAGTTAGGCATGTGAAGCCATTCATTTTCTGTCCGCAATTTTCCGGTTGTGAAGGACTCAGCCTGTAGATGAATGTTCTACCCAGTCTGATATTGCCTCAGTCTCCTCACCTTCTTGCCTTCTGGCCTCTTTCATAGCCAAAAATCAGCCCCTTACCCCTGGCAGTTCCCTGCCTCGACGTGCCAGAATTTACGTAGATCCTAGACCTATCCTCTGTTTCTCCCGTTCTCACCATGACTGCAACGATCCCCGCTCTCGCCAGCCAATATGACCCGGCCACCGCTGAAGCCAAGTGGCAGAAAGCCTGGGAAGAGAACCAGGTCTTTAAGGCAAACCCTGAGCAAGGCGGTGAACCTTACTGTGTCGTCATTCCGCCTCCCAATGTCACAGGTAGTTTGCATATGGGGCATGCCTTCGAGAATGCCCTGATTGACACCCTGGTGCGCTACCACCGTATGCTGGGCAAAAACACCCTGTGGCTTCCCGGCACCGATCACGCCAGTATTGCGGTACAGACGATTTTAGAGAAGCAGCTCAAGGCTGAAGGGCAGACGCGAGACAGCGTTGGCCGAGAGGCGTTTCTGGAAAAAGCATGGCAGTGGAAAGAAGAATCGGGCGGCACGATCGTCGGTCAGTTGCGGCGCTTAGGTGTTTCGGTAGACTGGACGCGCGAGCGCTTCACAATGGATACAGGGCTGTCGGAGGCCGTGCTGACGGCCTTCACCCAGCTCTACGCTGAAGGCTTGATCTATCGCGGCAAGTATCTGGTCAACTGGTGCCCCGCTAGCCAGTCGGCTGTGTCTGATCTAGAAGTAGAAAATAAAGAGGTGAACGGCAGCCTCTGGCACTTCCGCTATCCCCTAACGGATGGTTCCGGCTTTTTGGAAGTGGCCACCACTCGACCCGAAACAATGCTGGGCGATACGGCAGTAGCGGTCAACCCCGAAGACGATCGCTACACCCATCTCGTCGGCAAAACTGTAAGACTGCCGCTGATGGGTCGCGAAATCCCGATCATTGCCGATGCCTATGTCGATGCCAGCTTTGGGACAGGCTGCGTCAAGGTGACTCCAGCCCATGATCCCAACGACTTTGAGATGGGCAAACGCCACAACCTGCCCATGATTTCAATTATGAACAAAGACGGCACGCTCAACGAGAATGCCGGGGAGTTCCAAGGGCAGGATCGATTCGTCGCCCGCAAAAACGTGGTGAAGCGCCTCGAAGAAGAAGGCTTCCTGGTCAAAATTGAAGATTACAAGCACACCGTTCCCTATAGCGATCGCGGCAAGGTTCCGGTAGAGCCGCTGCTCTCGACCCAGTGGTTTGTCAAAATTCGCCCCCTGGCCGATCGCGCCTTGGAATATCTCGATCAGCAAAATGATCCGATCTTTGTGCCCGATCGCTGGACGAAAGTCTATCGAGACTGGTTGGTGAATCTTAAGGACTGGTGTATCTCGCGGCAGCTCTGGTGGGGACACCAAATTCCGGCCTGGTATAACGTGGCGCATACCGGGGGCGAAATCACCGACAATACGCCGTTTGTCGTGGCGCAGAGCGAGGCGGAAGCGTGGGAAAAGGCGCGATCGCAGTGGGGCGACCTGATCCATCTTGTTCAAGATCCCGATGTGCTAGATACCTGGTTCTCTTCGGGGCTATGGCCTTTCTCGACGATGGGCTGGCCGCAGCAGACGGCTGATTTAGCTGCCTACTATCCCACCACAACGCTGGTGACAGGCTTCGACATCATCTTTTTCTGGGTGGCGCGCATGACGCTCATGGCGGGGCACTTTACCGGAAAGATGCCCTTCAAAACCGTCTATATTCACGGGCTAGTGCGGGACGAAAACAACAAGAAAATGTCCAAATCGGCTAACAATGGCATCGATCCGCTGCTGCTGATCGATCGCTATGGCACCGATGCCCTGCGCTACACGCTGATTCGGGAAGTCGCCGGAGCCGGACAAGATATTCGCCTGGAATACAACCGCAAAACGGACGAATCCACCTCAGTAGAAGCCTCCCGTAACTTCACCAACAAACTGTGGAACGCTTCCCGCTTTGTCATGATGAACCTGGATGGCAAAACGCCTGAGCAGCTAGGTCAGCCTCAAGCCGAGACTTTGGAGCTGAGCGATCGCTGGATTCTCTCGCGCTACAACCACATCGTTCAACAAACCCGCAAAGACATCGACAGCTACGGGCTGGGTGAGGCCGCCAAAGGGCTATATGAGTTCATTTGGGGCGATTTTTGCGACTGGTACATCGAGCTAGCCAAATCGCGCCTCCAGCCAGAAGCTCCGGCGCGTCAGGTGGCTCAACACGTGCTAGGTCATGTGCTCGAAGGAACATTGCGCTTGCTGCATCCCTTTATGCCTCACATTACCGAAGAAATTTGGCACACCCTCACCCAGACAGAAGACAGCCAGTATCTAGCGCTGCAAGCTTATCCAACGGCAGATACACAGCTAATGGATGCTGATCTAGAGCAGCGGTTTGATTTGCTGATTGACACGATCCGCACCATCCGCAACCTCAGAGCCGAAGCAGACATTAAACCGGGGGTCAAAGTCAAAGCCTTCCTCGAATCTGAGAGCGATCGCGAACGCCAGATTTTGACTTCCGGCCAGTCTTACATTCAGGACTTAGCCAAGGTTGAGCATCTCGCGATCGCAGTTCCCACTGCTCCTCAGCCTGAGCAGGAGAAAATCACCCCCGCATCAGATAGCTGGCGCGATCGCCCGGTGATCGTCATGCTGGTGCTGCTGACGATGGGCTACTTTTTCCTAGATTCATTGGTTTACGTCAGCGTCATGCTCAAGGTGCTGTGGGATGTCTTAATCGATAAAAAGCCAGTTCCGACCGTTCCGCCACGCCGCTTGTCCCAGAAGCAGCCTACGGCTCAGGCGATCGCTCCTCAAGCCGTTCCTCAAATGATTGCGGGCGTAGTTGGCACGATTCAAGTGCTGATTCCCCTCGCGGGCGTGGTGGACATGGATGCGCTCAAATCGAAGCTGCAAAAAGACTTGGGCAAAGTGGATGCTGAAGTGCAGTCTTTGACGCAGCGCCTCAGCAGCCCCAACTTTGTCGATAAGGCTCCTGCGGCCGTGGTGCAAGCGGCGCGAGAGGCGCTGGCAGAAGCGCAAAAGCAAGCCGAAATCTTACGCGATCGCTTGGCGTCTCTGTAAAGGTGGCGATAGGAGTGTTGAGGTCAGGATTTTTGTTGCGTAAACTTTGCCCAGGCTACAAAAATCCTTACCTAGGACTCTCTAATTTGGCATCTGATCTAGCCTTCGGCAGGTTACGCTTTAGAGAGCAAACTTCTTAGGGTTTTGCGGCCTGCCCAGCCTCCCCAAAATCCTAATTTGTCAGCTAATCCGTTCACTTGAGTGAAGATTTTTGGTCTGAAAGCTATCTTCCTTTAAAAAAGCAACCTCTCAGAGGTAAATCTTGTTAGCTTAGAGGAATAGGGCGCTCGGACAAGATTAAAAGATATACTTTCTCTCAAGATTTGTTACCTTTCTGCGGCATGTTGCATCTGGCTCAGGTGAAGAAGAAAGACCTTGAGGGCAAGGTGATGTTACAGTTGCTTGCTCAGCAAAAAGCTGAGTACGCATGGCTCATGATGACAGAAGAAAACTGCGCTATTTGGGTAGACGCAGAGGATTGTTATGAAGGAGCGTTGGTACTCGTAGAGATTTCTCCGACTCAGGAAGTTCAGAAAATTCAAGATGCAACCCATTGGGTTTTAGATATCGTTAAGCAATATCTAAGTACGGGCATTACGCCCGATTTTCTGCAAGATGAAGTGCAGCGTGCCGAACAGTGGAGACAGTCGCTGACGCTGCAAAGCCAGGAGCTAGGGAGGCGGGCGCTCGAAATGGAGGCTCGTCGGGATCAAATCCAAGAGCTTGAAGAAAACCTGAAGCAAGAAAAGAAAAAGCTTGAGCTAATGGAACTTCAGCTTAAGGCGAGTGTGGATGAGGCACAGCCCGATTCAGAATGATGTGTTGCACAGGTGCCAGATGACTTTAATCGATTCCGGCCAAAAGCCTCAAGCCATCCATTTTGCGCTTGATCATCCCGCTTCAGGCAATTTAGCGGTGGAATGGATTCACGGGTCGATCTCTTCAAAGCACAATCAAGATCCAGACATTCAGGTGCATGCCTACAACGAGCATACCTATATCCTGCGCCAAAACATGGCTGTGCATGCTGAAGCACCGTTTATGTATCTCTTGTTTGGCAACGATCGCGCCATGCTGCTAGACACAGGGGCGACAGAGTTTGCAGAATTCTTTCCCTTGCGCAAAACAGTCGATCAGCTAATCGATCGGTGGTTAGCTCAGTATCCTCGTCCGGTCTATTCTCTGGTTGTTGCCCATACCCATTTGCATCTAGATCACATTGAAGCGGACTCCCAGTTTTTCGATCGCCCAGACACCGAAATTGTTGGTTTAAGTCTGTCAGAAACACAGGAGTTCTACGGGTTTACCCACTGGCCTGAGGAAAGGGTTGAGTTTGACTTGGGAGGGCGCGTCCTTCAGGTGATCGCCACGCCAGGGCATGAAGAAGCGGAAGTTTCGATCTATGATCCCTACACGCAAATCCTGGTCACAGGAGATATTTTTTACCCAGGGCGACTTTATGTTCGAGATTGGCCAGCTTTTACAGAGAGCATCGATCGCCTGATCAGTTTTGCCGAAACTTACCCCATTACGCACATCATGGGTTGCCATATCGAGATGACTCGCACCCCTGGCAGAGATTATAAAATTCGCACCACATACCAACCCGATGAACCTCCCCTGCAAATGACGGTGGCGCAACTCAAGGCTGTGCGTGATGCGATCGAGACAATCAATGCCCGTTCGGGTGTTCATGTCTTTAACGACTTTATTATCTATAACGGGATTCCAGAAGGATACTTTGGAGATGACCCAGATGGCGCTCTCGTTGCCTATCTGGCTCGAAATCAAGAGGGATACCGCCGTCACAAAAAGCAGGTAGGGTGAGGGAGTGGGTGAGGGAGTGAGAGAGTGAGAGAGTGGGTTATACAGGGAAGTATTGATGAGGTGCGCGTAGCGCCGTACCTTAATCTCAAGATACCCAGTTGAGAATAGTCTGAATTTGAGCGACTAGATGGCGTGCCCGAAAGGGTTTTGTAATCACGCCCATAACGCCTCGCTGAATAAATTGCTGATGTTCATATTGACTTGTTTTTGCGGTCAGTAAAATCATGGGCGTATGCTGAGTGGTTTCATGGGATTTCAACTGATCAAATGTGGCTAGCCCATCTAGCTCAGGCATCATGACATCCAATAGGATTGCGTCAAACGTTTCTTGTTGAGCCTTAAGCAATCCTTCTGCGCCAGAAGCGGCTGTGACAACCTCCCATCCTGCCGCAGCCTCTAAACTAATCTGAATCACCTTGCGGACACCACCCTCATCATCAATTACTAAGATTCGCTTGCTCATGGATTAATGGCTCATCAACGAGTTCATTTTGAATTTTTCAGTCGCGTGATAGAACAAGACAGCCGGTTAGAGGAGCCGTTAGGCGGGTTCCAAAGCAGGCAATAAAACATAAAAACAGCTCCCTGTTCCCAAGACACTTTCAGCCCAAATATATCCCCCATGTTGCTGAACAATACTCCGGCAGATAGCCAAACCTAATCCTGTGCCTCCTTTTTGGCGAGAATCAGAAACATCGACCTGTTGAAACCGTTCAAAGATGGCTTCGATCTGATCAGGGGGAATGCCGCGCCCTTGATCTTGAATTGAAAAAAGAATGTAAGGGCTAAAGGAAAGAGAAAAAGGTAGAGAAAGGAGTTTTTTACTCTGATTTTCTAGCGCTGTAGGCTGCGAAAGAGTACCCGCAGGCTGCGAAAGAGTACCCGCAGGCTGCGAAAGAGTACCCGCTTCAATGGGTTCAAATCTATTGGCTTGTTCCCCCTCTATTGGCTGATTCATTAACTGAGTATTTAACCAAACCGTACTCCCTCTGGGTGAAAATTTAATCGCGTTGCTCAGCAGATTTGTAAGCACTTGAAGGATGAGATCGCCATCTAACTGCAAGCTAAATGAGAAGGGAGAAACAGATAGATGAACTCCAGCATCGTCAGCGACTAGCTGCATTAAATCGATCGCTCTTAAGATTAATTCTCCGATGTCATAAGACCGCTTTACAAGCCCCACCTTGCCAGATTCTAATCGTTCTAAATCGAGGATATTATCAACTAGATAAACTAACCGCTCCGTTCCCTCAGCCGCAATTTCAAGGAGTTGTTGAGCGCGATCGGACTGTAAATCAATCAGCCCATCTGACATAAGATCAACGGCTCCATGAATTGCAGTTAAGGGGGTACGAAACTCATGACTCATCACTGAAATAAATTCATCTTTCATTTGCTCCACTTGGTGGCGTTCTGTAATATCTTCTCCAATGCCCAGTAATCCATTAATTGCGCCTTGCGAATCTCTAAGTTGGGTAATGTTCCATGCGACTCGTCGAGTTTCCCCTGACTTCGTTACAATATCCCTCTGAAAATAGGCAGGAACCTGCTGTATCAGCAATTCTTGAGCATAGGTTTGGGCAGCTATTTGATTTTGAGGTGAAACTAAAGTCTCAACGAAATTTTTTTCGAGTAGCTCTTTTCGGGTGTAGCCTAGAACTTCGACGGTAAAGGGATTGACATAGGTAATGTTGAGCTGTGTATCCACTCCAATCACCAGTAGCCGAACATCCTCCATTACCGTGCGCCAACGTCGTTCAGCCTCTCGCAATACTGCTTCAACTTGTTTCCTTTGCTTGAGTTCTTTCTGAAGTCGTTGGTTGATCTGATTTAGTTCAGTCGTGCGTTCGATCACAAGAGCTTCCAAATGATCTTGGTATTGTTTCAGCTCTGCTTCGATCCGTTTGCGATCGGTAATATCTTTGACAATTCCTGCAATTCGTTCCACTTGTCCAGCCTGATCAAGAATTGGAAAAGTTCGCGCTAAAACCCAGCGAATGTCTCCTGTTGGCTGTACGATACGATATTCTAAACTCTGTTCCAATGGGCTACAAACCGTTTTTACCGTTGGCGGCAATTGTGCTTGGTCATCAGGGTGAAGGGCGGCCATCCAAGAGCGAGGATTTTGGTAAAGGCTAGAACAGGTGCGTCCCCAGATCTCTTCGTAGGCCGGACTGATGTAAAACATCTGGCTATAGTCGGGTGCTGCAATGAAGAAGACATCTCGAATATTTTGGGTGAGCTGGAGAAACTTTTGCTCATTCTGGCGGAGTGCAGCCTCAATTTGTTTAATGTCTGTAATATCTCGAAAGTACCAGATTCGGCCAAAATCATCCCCTTCAAACGACTTGACTGCTGCGGAGTAGCGATCGAAGATTCGGCCATCCTTGAAGAAAATTTCATCTCGACCAATGATCTCTGGGTGCTGATTGAGGTAGTCAATTTGCCTGAGAAACTCTTCTGGATCTGTTAATTGATCGAGTACTGTTTCTCGGAGCTGCCGATCATGTTCAATGCGAGAAATCGTCTCTTCTGGAATGTGCCAAAGCTGACAAAATCGTTGATTGTAAGATACGGCTTGCTGGTTTTCGTTTGTAATTAAAATTCCATCGATTGCAGCATCTTGCTGAACCTTTAACATGGCATTACTGCGTCGCAACGCTTGTTCTGCAAGTTTGAGATCTGTAATGTCAGTAGTTGTTCCAATCAACCGAACAGTGATGCCCTGCTCATCTTGTAGTGCAGTCCCTCGTGCCATCAGCCAGCGAATTGAGCCATCTTTATGAAAAACACGGTGCTCAATTGCGAAGTCTGACCGATGGCCTTCTACACAAGCTTTTGACATTTCAAACACGGCGGCCTGATCTTCGGGATGGCAATAGCTAAACCAAGCCTCGCAACTATTGGGAAGCTCTATTTCGCTATAGCCGAGAGAAGATTTGATATTCGGATCGAGATAAAATTCGCCCGTTTGCGGATTGAGTTCCCATACGCCTACCCTGGCCGACCGCGTGGCTAGCACATAGCGCTCTTGGCTCTGGCGCAGCGCTTCTTGAGCCTGCTTACGCTCAGTAATGTCTTGAAAGTGCCAAACTCTACCGTAATAGACGCCTACGGACGATCGCATTGGGGCAGAGTGCCGCTCAAGAATGCGCCCATCTTTGAGAAAAATCTCATCATGGCTAATTTCTTCTAGGTTTTGATAAACGGCTTCGACTCTAGCAACAAACTGGTCTGGATCTTGCAGTTGTGTTAAAGCAGTCTTTAAGATGAGCCAATAATCGTTCGTGGCAATGACAGATTGTGGAATGCGCCATAATTCACAAAACCGTTGATTATGAAAGATGACTTCTCGATGTTCATTGACTACCCAAATGCCCGCCACCGAAGTTTCTCGCTGTGCCTGCAAGAGTGCATTACTGCGTCGCAGATCTTCTTCTATGCGTTTGCGATCGCCCAATTCGGCTCGTAACTGTTCTATTTCGGCAAGCAACTGCTCGTGGGTTTTATCTAGGTCGTCAATGGGATAAGTCATAGGTAGGGGCAATGCGCTTGCCGTCTATTTTAGAGGCTGAAATAACCTAAATTAAAAGCCCAGGCGCTATGACCTAGGCTTGTTACGCTTAAGCTGATTAATGATACGAGCCACCAACTCTGGCTCAATAATCGGTTTTCTTACATAGTCATTCGCTCCCGCTCTAAACACCTGATAGATTAAGTCGGCATCAATGTTGACAGAGAGAAATAGCACAGGCAAATCTTCCCAGCGAGGGTCATTGCGAACGACTTGGCATAAATCTAAACCACTCAACTCTGGCATCACTAGGTCGAGAATCACTAAATCGGGCTTGGTTTGCTCTAAGACTGGCCAAAACCTGCTGGGATGATTCACAAGCTCTACCTGAAAGCCCCAAGGCTGAAGGATAGTAGACAGCTGATCCAGAATGATAGAGTCATCATCGACCACCAAGACTTTGCCTTCTAGGGGCGCAGAATTTTGCAGAGCTTGAGCGATCGCCGATAGGATGCGTTGGGGGGTTACAGGAGTTTGCAAAACAGTATGTCCACCTAACCGCGCAATTCTAAGTCGTTCGCCAAAATTGTCTTGTTCTGTCAGCACAACAACGGGTACAGGCGGTTGAATTTTTGCCAGCGCTTCCATTAGCTCAAAGCCACTGGCTGCGACTTCTACAACACTCAGGTCAAGCAAAACGACATTTGGACGCGCCTGGGAAATCGCTGCGATCGCATCAGCGGGGCTGAGGATGCTAATTTGCCAAGTCTGGGCGATCGCGTTATCGCAGAGCTGTGGGCCAAATGATGCAGTATTGCCTACGACCAGGATGCGCTGTTGCTGTGCCGTTAGCGATCGGGAGGGGAAAGGGGGAAAAGTAGATTGAATATTTAAAGTGAATTCAATTGCGGTGATCTGTTCAAACAAAGCCGCAGTTTCTGAGGAAGGCAGACCGCTTGAGTCGGGTATATTGGCCAAAACAGCCTCAATCTGGCGACAGGCTTGAGACAGCCCATGCAGCTCAAAACTGCCTAGAGAACCTGCTAGCGTATGGGCTTCTCGGCAAGCCTGTTGACGCAGCGAGGCGTTGAGGTTGCCCTCGGCCAAAGCCGTGATTGCCTGCTGAATCACTCTAAGGCGATCGCGATATTCTCCTCGGTAGCGTTCCCAGGCTTCAACCAGTTCAGGTGGAATCGATAACCCTGACTGTGTAATGCCTTGACCCGATCCGCCCGAACGTTGAGCGGGTAACGGCTCATCCCGTGATCCAGGCTGAGGAAATTCAGGCTTGAAAGATTCAGGCTTAAGACAGTCCGCTTCAGGCGGTTGGCTAACCTTGAGGCGATACCCTAATCCATAAATGGTTTCAATTAATTCTTCACATCCTGCCTGCTTGAGTTTTCGCCGTAACGCTTTGACATGTGCCCGTACTCCATTTTCAGTCGGAGCTTCCTCCAAAGCCCAAAGGTGATTAATCAAAGCACTTTGGCTAAAAATCCGCTGCTGATTTCGCAAAAACAGTTCTAGTAGCCTGTACTCTTTGCCCGTCAGATTCAAGGGCTGACCGTTGTAGGTGACGATGCAGCTACTCAGGTTAAGCTGTAATCCTTCCCAAGCCAAAATTGACGAGCGATCGGAACTTTCTCGTCGCAGCAAAGCTCGCATCCGAGCCAGCAATTCATCCACATTAAACGGTTTGACCAAATAGTCATCTGCTCCAGCATCTAGCCCTGCGACTTTATGCATTGCACTGTCTTGGGAGGTGATCAAGATCACGGGCGTAAAATCTTTGCGATCGCGCAGCTTCTGGCAAAAGCGAATCCCATCTATCTGAGGCAGCATGACATCGAGCAAAATCAAGTCATATTGAAAGGCTTCTAGCAACTCCCATCCTATTTGCCCGTCCGCAGTCGTTTCCACCAGATACATCTTCTCGGTCAGCGTTTGGGTCAGCAACTCAGTTAGAACCTCATCATCTTCTACCAATAGAATTTTCACGCCGACCTCTGCAATCTTTTACGCCTATCGGAATTCTAGCGAAGCACGATATCTCTCTGTTGAAACCCCATCTACAAAGCTTTGAAGATAATTTCAATGAATGCTTTTTTCACCGCAGCGATTGCCTATATGCCGCGTTCCCTCACAAACGTTAGAACTCGGCTGTTCGCAGCTCAACTCTGTTTGACTGGATAAAGCCAACCCTTAAACAGTCGCGTCACTTGAGGCATCACCACCCAAGTCATGATAGGCATCATGATCGCAATGTTAACCAGCGTGGCCAACCCAGACGGCAACCCACGGGTCAAAGGGCTGAGTAAACCGGGCATCAGTGAAATCATCGGATAGATACCAATAGCACTGACGATCGCAGTTTTCCATTTAGGCGGCGGGCTGATATTGGGTCGTTCAGGTAAGGCAAACCAAGCCTCCAGACCATTGACCCGCTCCACCTGAGGAGGAGCCTCTGCCAAAGCCTCTGCCCGCGCAATCCAGCCTTGACAAATAGGCGAGTTTTCCCAGTTTTGTAAGTTTTTGAGTGTATCAAACCGCAAAACAAGCTGCCATTTTCCCTGCCTTGTGGAAGGATATAGAACCTCACTTCCCAAATAGCCTGAGAAGGTGCTAGCCGCCAGGATTACCTTTTGCAAGGTTTCCTCAAACGCAGCTTCATGTCCCTGTCGAACTTGATGAACGATCGCAATAGTAACGGGTTCAGTCGATGAATCTTGGGCATAGTCAGGATTGGGTGTGAAACCATCTTTTCTCATAGATCACCTGTGGATTGAACTATTTAAGCTACAGAACTCAAAATGAAAAGACGGTGCGAAGAGTACCAACGAGGATGGTGTCGTTGCTACTTTGATTACCTGCATGAGTGATGACCTGCAACAAAGGCGTTAACCGTAAATTCTGACTAATGGGGAAGTTGTAGAACACTTCTAGGTTGGTTTGAGTTGCGTTACCCACTTCGCGCAAAATAAAGGGCTGCGCGACTCCCATTCCTGCCAAATCGCTTTCGACAAATACATCTTGCAATGCAACTCCTGCTGACCAGTAGTTGGGTCGAATATCTCCTAACGTTGTGTCCGAGTAGGAACTATAGGCATAGCGAGCAAAAAGACCTAGCTGTTGATTAATTGAGTAATCAATATTGGCTCCTAACGTATGGAAATTACTACCTAACACTTTGCCAATACTGGATTGCAACCGCACCTTTAAGGCTGGAACCGGAGCGTATTCCAACTCCAAAGCTCCTAAATAAGGATCGCCAAACAGACCTCCCTCTGCCCCCCCACCCTGTGTCGGAAACAGGCGAATGTCGCCAGGTTGCCCACCCCCCAAGAGCTGCTGATTTTCGGGAAGGTTTTCTGTGGCGCTAGCCGCAATGTAGACGGCTCGTAAGGCTATAGCTGCTTGTGGCGATCGCCAAGAGATCACAGCCCCCGCACCCGCAGGTCGGGGCAAGAGCAGAAAGTTATTGACCAAAGCCTGCGTCGAGAAATCACGAAAACTGACGTTAGCATAGCGATTTTGATCAATAAAGTCAGTGGCGACCAGTCTAGGGCCGATGGTGAGGCTTAAATCAGGCGTAGGGGCAAAGGTGTAATAGAGGCGAGCTACGCTCAGTTGTTGAGTGCCAGGAACGGCAAAATCCGTTGCGCTCCCTAAGTTAGGTTCGAGTGCGCCCGCAGCATTATCTCCGGAGCCAGGGCTGGCAGCCAAGAGGCGGAGCTTGAGCAAATCAGTGCCGCTAAAACTTGTATTGAGGTCAAGGCTAAATCGGTACAGCAGCGTTGGATTGGGTTGATCACGGCTGATCACCCCACCTAGAGGGCTAATGATGCGATCGCCGCTAAACCCACCTGCATTAACGGCCACAATAGCCTGACCCGACAGGGTAGTGGTGGTTGAAAAGGCATGGGTTTCCAGTTGAGCTAGCTGAGCTTCTAGAGCCTCTACTGAACCCTCTAAAGCTATCAACTCCGCAGAAAACTCTTGCTGAAGTCGCTCTAGGGTGACTAAATCTTCGCGGTTGAGCCGCGCAGCGATAGAACGATCGGCACCTGCAGCCAGCGAGTCTAGGCAAGCCTTGAGTCCAGCAGCAAATTCCTGCCGAGAGAGGGCGCGATCGCCCTGAAAAGTCTGACTTGCCGCAAGACATTGATACTGTTCTACAAGCGACTGAAGGGCTTGATAGGCCCAATCTGTCGGTTGCACATCAGTCAGTTGACTCACTGAAGACATTTGTTCAGCGATTGCCGCATCCGCGCCAACTGAGATCTCGTCTCTCCCATCATTTGCTGAAGGGGATATCTCTGCATCTTTGACAAACACTTCAGGCTGAGTTTGGGCTGTTGCTAAACCCGTTCCTGCCCCAACCATTCCTACCCAAACCATGAGGGAGCTAATCACCCAGAGTGGAAAAAATCTACACATCACAGGATTTATGAAAGGTTTTACCCAGCCAAAACGGTATCACTTGTTAATCGGGGCGATCGGCCATTGCCAACACTAATTGATCAAAATTTGCCTGTGCCCGATGACCGATTTCTGAAGGAGATAATTCATCAAAGGCATCTGAAAAGAGTTCAAGCCCAACTGAAGATAGTCCCCCTATGGTCTTGAGAATCTGCATCAAGCCCAAAACATCCATTTCTCCGTCACCTGGTAATAAGCGATGGTGCATCAAGTCTTCAAATAAAGAGCCATGCAGCTCTGTAAGTGCGTCAGCAAGCTGCACCCTAAAAATCAGCTCGCCTGGAATAGAGGCGAGGAGTGATGGATTGGGCGTACCTCGAAAGTAATGCCAAGAGTCAATGAGTAGCCCCCCGTTAGGACGGTTGGCTTGACGCACAATCTCCCAGGCTGTTGCTAAATCAGGAATGCTAGAAAAGGGCATAAACTCCAGATGCACCTTAAGACCAAACTCACGCGCGCGATCGCAAATCCGCGCAAAGTTCTCAACAAAAACATCGAATGGATATACCCTGCCAAAGGTTTCGATCACGTTGATAGACTCCACACCCAACCTCTCCGCCATCTGTAAAAAGGCAGTTTCCTCAAAATTCACAAAGGCAAGATCCTCTGACGATAGACTTGCAGGGCTTTGCCAATCGGGGAGCCATTGCGTCAATGGATCGAGCACCGCTAACCGAATCCCATAATCGGCACTGATGCGTCGCATCTCAGCAATGGATAGCCCGCCTGCGGTGAATCGCTGCACATCGATCGGAAACAGCGTCATCGCTGGGAACCCTCCCACTACAGCTGCTATGAGGCGTTCTTCAAAAGACTTGGTGCGAACCGTTGCTGCCCACAGAACATCATAGTTTTTTTGCATCGTGCCTATGTTTCCTTTCTCTAAAAGCGATTGCCCCAATAGCTAAATTCTTGGTAGAGCTTCCCGACATCAGCCCCTTCTGGAGTTTGCCAGTCTTTCATAATTTCTGAGGCGATCGAAGCCCAAGACACCATGACGGCTCCAGCCTGAGTCATCCTCAGCATGGCGGCAGTTTCGTTTAAGCTAGTGTCGGAACCTGAAACATCGACAACAACATAGGGTTCATAACCACCGCCGATTAAATCAACCGTGAGCTGAAGGGTGCAGATATCTAATGAAATTCCCCCTAGCACGACTTTCTGACGACCTGTTTTAGCCAGGGCATCCCGAAAGGCAGGCTCATCCCAGGCGCTGGGGGTATGGCGTTCAACCCTGACGGCATGGTCAGCATTGGCAATGACTTCTGCAAAAAATTTGCCGCGAAATCCACCTTCTTCGCCCAGCATGATAGTCGGTAGGTTGAAAATTTTTGAAAGTCGGGTAAATGCCTCTGCATTCTTTCGTAACAGGTCATGATCAATGGTTTTAATCCCAGGAAAGAAGCCGTCTAAAAAATCCACCAACACAACGACGCAGTTATCACGAGTCAATTTTTCACTGTAATTCATGCAGAGTCTCTCGCTTTGTTAGATCATTTACATCTCTAAGACCTGAACCCAAATCGTTTGAGAAACGCTCAAACTTGACTTAAAAGGATGGTTGAAAAGTAGGATGGTTGAAAAGTGCCGATCGCTATCCGAATAGCCCCCTTTTCTGGCTTGCCGCAGGCGCTAGATCCCAATGCTGGGCGATTTTGAACAAAAATTCGCTATGCGCTTTGCACATGCAAGCGAACAAAAATTTCCCAGAGTTGGGAGGCAAATGCAGAACATTTGATACTTTTCAAACATCCTCTAAGGATCGCCAATTAATTAACCTGTAACAGTTTTTAGAAGTGTTGCGCGGAGCAGGATACTTCTAAAACTATTGGATTTTATTTAATCTTTGATCCTAAGCAGACCAAAACCCATCACAACACTGGGTTATCAACACAACACTGGGTTATCAACACAACACTGCGCTATCAGCCATTCCTGCCGCTCACGACACAACTGGAAGCATCTTTGCCATCATTTTTTCAAGCGCTTTGGGATCTTTCAGCAAATAGGCTGCTATTTCCTTAGCTTGTTCACCCGGATAGACATCCTCAACTTCATCGATCACGGCTTGCAGTGCATCTTGAACCACAACCTCAGGCGCAACTTTGGGGGGTGGAAAATCCTTGCTCATCCCAGTGTCTACCGTGGCAGGCATCACTCCAACGACCAAAGTACCTTGAGCCGCGAGTTCTGCTCTCAGCCCCTGAGTCAGCAACAGAGCTGCTGCTTTCGAAGCGCTGTAAGATGCATTCATAGGAAGATTGACTTTCCCCAATATGCTCAGCATGTTGATCATGGCACCGCCCCCATTTGCCTTCAAAACTGGAGCAAAAGCACGGCATATTGTTAAGGTGCCAAAATAGTTCACTTCCATTTCGGCTCTGGCACTAGAGAGATCAGGCGCAGAAATAAATCCTTTGAGTAAACCAATTCCTGCATTGTTAATTAATAAGTTTACGTCACCGTAGTTCTTTGCCGCTGTTGCAACAGACTCCTCGTTGGTGATATCTAAGGGAATAAAAATAACGCGATCGGGAACGGTGATATCTGCGATCGACTTCAGGTTTCTGACTCCAGCATAAATACGGGCTACTCCAGCAGCCTGTAAGGCTTCAACGTAGTACTGTCCAATTCCCCCATTTGCGCCAGTGACTAGGGCGACTGAACCTTCAATTTGCATAGGTGACTCCAAGAATCTTAAATTAATAAATAATAAAAATGTGAATATTTTGTGAATGCCCTGGTACGTAAGAAGCCTTGATAAAGCTGTGTCGCAGAACCGCAAAAAGGATAGAGGGCGCGTCTAGCAGTTGGGGGAACCTCTAAATGTTACGAGAGTGGGAGGATGTTACGAGAGTGGGAGAATGTTACGAGAGTGGGAGGGTGGAATGATGCGATCGCCATTGTTCGCTCTCCCATCATTCCACTCTCTCATCACTCAAAATATCTGTTCCCCTAACGACAAGATGCACCCAAGGATGGATTGAGCAGATTCTATTTTCTCTAGCTTCAAAGTCCTCCTATTTTTTCCAAAAGCTGGATTTTGCGATCTTGCAATCTACGCATATCCTGTAAATCGATAAAGCAAACGGCACACCCTTGACATTTTTGAGTAGTGCATTTACTCTAATCATAATTAACTGCGCGGTTAAATACTGTTTCCTATCTTCAATGTCCACTGTTCACGAAGTTTCTCCTAAAGAGCATCAATTAAGCCTTACTTTTGCTGCACTCGCTGACCCTACCCGTCGTGCCATTTTGGCTCATCTCTCTCAGGGTGAAGCCTCTGTCACTGAGCTAGCCCAACCGTTCGATATGAGTCTGCCTGCCATTTCCAAACATTTGAAAGTGCTAGAGCGTGCAGGATTGATTACCCGGAGTCGGGAAGCCCAATGGCGACCTTGCCAGCTAGAGGCTAACCCGCTTAAGGATGTGGATCAATGGCTCGAACCATACCGTCAATTTTGGGAACAAAGTTTCGATCGCCTAGATGGCTATCTCCAGGAATTGCAAGCTCAGGAATTGCCAGCAGGGCAAGACAAAGTAGGACAAGAGAAAGCAGGACAAGAGAACGCAGAGCGTCAGCCCAAGATGTAATATTTTGGTCTTGCAGAGAGATCTGTTTCGGTATGCCGCCTCTGACCCGGAATGCGATCGCCCATCCCAACGATGACTCTCAAAGAATGGCCAGACGAGAGTTTCAGCAATGGGGCGATCGCAAGTCCCTGAAAACGTCAAAGTGACTGAGCTGGATCTGCCCCTTGCTCAGTCAAAGGCTTAAAGCGGCTTAAAAACTAAAAAGTATGGAATGCCTTACGGCTGGGCGCATGGAGATAGGCGATCGTATCCACTGAAACATGAATTAAGCTGTATCCTAACTGCGCCAAAAACGCAAAGCATTCTTTTTGGTCATCT
This sequence comes from Oscillatoriophycideae cyanobacterium NC_groundwater_1537_Pr4_S-0.65um_50_18, assembly GCA_016208305.1. Classification (GTDB taxonomy): domain Bacteria; phylum Cyanobacteriota; class Cyanobacteriia; order Elainellales; family Elainellaceae; genus Drouetiella. Next base: position 118,797 of record JACQYI010000058.1, read on the forward strand.
AGAGACAGCAGCGAATGTTCAAAATTAATAATGGCAGGTTTCATCACATCAAACGGAATCATCTTAATGATTTCAAAGTCATAGCCGATCGTATCAATCACTAGTAGATCGACCTGGTTGACGTGATGTTTTTCCAGCAGTGTTTGGAAGGTCAACGCAGGTAAGGGAATCGTTTCAACCAAAGATTCAATGTCGCCAGGCAAATGCAAATCTTGCTTTTGACCACTTAACAAATCCAGCATCTTATCTCGATCTAAGCTGGCAATTTGGTAGCACCACATGGGTAACTGATACTGTCCGTCATCTCGGATAGCATAGAAATTTGCAGTGCCGTTTTGTGCAGCAATTAAAGAGTTCTCAAAATCAAGCTGAGGGTGATCTCTATAGTTTTCTACCAGCCGCTTAAACATACTGGGCTGAGGCTCTACCAAAAGTCCACGCAGTCGATGTTTGTGAATTAACTCTGTAACAGGATCAGCGGTCTTACCATCATTGGCACCAATTTGCACAAAGAAAAGATCTTGATTCTGCTGCATATAATTTTGCAAAACCAGATCCAAAACATCAATGTAAGGCAGCTCGACAGAAGGGCGAATTTTAGAAATCCGATAGCCTAACTGATTGGCAACTTGCTGAAGCACTTGTTTCATAAAATTTAGTTTGAATGCTTAAATGAGTGTTAATAAGTCAAGCCGCTTCAACCTACCAAAAGCTTGCAAGAAATCCAGGTTTTTTAGCTTGAAGTGTTAATTAATTCTTACTATCTTCATAGTTTCGACTATATCAAAATTAGATCTACATAAAGCTTTTAGCGTTGCTGATTTTAGATGGAATTTTCTCTAGATCGGCAATTTTAGTTCAAGTAAAATTAGAGTAAAACTATAACTATTTGCGTATTTACAAAATCCCTCTTTTAAGGCTAAGGCACTACGTAATGAGGCTAAGACAAGTTATTTTTTGAAAGCCTTGTGTAGCGCCATACCGATGAATGACTAGGCAAGAATTAGGCACAATAGAGGCATCCCTGAGCCGTGACAGGTCATGAGAGAATCAAGCCAGCCCGTCAAACTACTGGATTATTGCCAAGAGAGTGCATCCGATCAGATTGTTCCGAAACCTGCTGCTCTAAAGAGTATGGGTTGGCAGGGGATGCACCTTGAACTCCACCAGCAACCTACCTTTGCCACCGATGAACATCACCACACAATGCATGTGTTGGCTTGCGGGCTGATGGATTCATCCAACCGGAATGCACCCGGAATGCGATCGCTCGATGGCAAGCAGTCCCGCGAAAGACGGGGTGCCGGAGATATTGCAATTATTCCAGCAGGAGCAACTCATTCCTGTAGTTGGGATACGCCTGCTCAATTTATGGTGCTGGCAGTTGAGCCAACTGTCCTGAAACAAGTGGGGCAGGACTGGGTTAATCCTAACCAGATTGAACTGCTGCCCCGATTTATGAGCGAGTCAGATGCGTTTATCCAAAGCCTCTTTTCGACCCTCAAACGAGAGGCTGAGATCGGAGGAATGGGAAGTCATTTGCTGGTAGACAGTCTTAAAACAGCATTAGCCGTTCATTTGTTACGAGAGTACTGTGCGACTCGACCCAAACTCTCCCGGTATCGAGGTGGCTTATCTCAAATCACGTTAGCTTTGGTGAAAGACTATATCAACGATCATCTCCATCAAGAATTGAAATTAGAGAGTCTGGCGGCGATCGCTCAAATCAGTCCCTATCATTTTCTTCGGCTGTTTAAGCAAAGTATGGGGATTACGCCTCATCAATATATTTTGCAGTGTCGGTTAAATCGGGCAACCCACCTTCTGCACCATAGCGAGTTGAGCATCGTCGAAATTGCGATCCGAACTGGCTTTTGTGATCAAAGTCATTTAACGCGATATTTCAAACGCATGACGGGTGCGACACCTAAACAACTCCTGCAATCCCGATCGCTTTCTAAAACCGCTTTGTGATGGGCTTGACCCAAATCCACAGGATCGCAAGAATATCCCAAACCTCCGCAACTTTTTTCTAGAGTCTGGATGCACTGACTTCCTACAGTAGGAGCAGACTTTATGGGAGAAGAAAGATGCAAATTGAACAACAGGCAAATCTGGCGATCGCTGACAGCTTATCCGTCCTACCGATGACGGTTCCGCTGTGGGGACTAGTCTTGTTCATCCTTTGGACGATCGCAGTTGTGGTTTTCTTACTTGTCGTGAGAATTCGGCATTTAGCAGCAGGAGGCAGCCCTAAAGATTTTGGTTTAATGGATGATAAAAACTTGATGTGGCGCTTATTTCGAGTCCAGTCTAATTTGATCGAAAATCTGCCGCTGTATCTAGGAGTGGTGTTTCTCTTGACAGTAAGAGGGGTATCTGGAACTGCCGTCGATCTGGTAGTCAGCGTCTACATTACCTTCCGGCTTTTACACTCTGTTGTTCACATTATGGGGGCTGATCCAAGATTACGGATTTTGAGCTTAGCTATTCAATTCATTTGTTTGCTGGGTTTAATATTTATGGCAGTCTTGCAATTTACGCCTGGGTCTTAAGGGCGAATGGTTTTCCTATCCCACAAGTTTCCAGTTGCGTTCTGTCGTTTCATCTGCGGGAAATAAACATTCAATCCTAAGTTCTTGCAGGGTAATGTCGTAGGGTGTCCCTAACGTGGCGATCGTAGAGAAAAATTGCAGATCCAAATCCGCTCGTTTGAGATGAACGGTAAGCAACAGAGTGTTTTGGGCAAGTCGCTCAGACCCATGCCAAACCTCAGCAATACCCGGATAACGCATTAACTCATCTAGCAATGTTTTGGATTGTTCGCTTTCCCCTTCTGCGATCGCCTCTCGGTGCAGCCGTTGTAGCAAATGCCCTGAAAAATCCTCCCAGTTGACAACAAACGGACGCAACCCCTGCGGATGAAACATTGCTCGCATGAGGTTGATTTTGCCATCTCGGTAGAAGTGAGTTTGTAGCTGCTCTGGGGAAATGAAAGCCGTCAGCAGCCGAGTTGCAGCCTTGTTGGTCAGGAGTAAATTCCAATAGCGATCGACCACAATTGCCGGGTAGGGTTCTTGCTGTTGCAGCATGAAATCAAGGGCTTTGCGAACGGAAGCCATTTCAGGAGCCGAGAGATCGGTCTCTGCATGAATTGGGGCAAATCCAGCCGTCGTCAGCATCAGGTTTTGCTGTCTCAACGGAATTTCTAGAACATCCGCCAATTGCAGCACCATTTCTCGACTGGGTTTGGCACGTCCCGATTCGAGAAAGCTGATATGACGTTGAGACACTTGACTGGTGACAGCTAAATCAAGCTGGCTGAAACCCCTTTGGCTGCGCCATTGCTTCAGCAGCAGTCCAAATGAGTCAAGTTGGCGATCGGGGGTATGGGTCTGTTGTGGCATGAAAAAATCTGAGTTTGATTACCTGGCAGGTAATTGCTTCAATTATCTGCTTTCTGCATGATAAAAGCATACCGAATGGAGGTAAACCTGATGTTGAAATCAACGACTGTCTCGACAACGCCAATACTTCACTCAAGGAAGTCTATTTATTTACTCCTGACGATCGTCGGTACGATTATTCCCTGGTTCTGGCTGTTGCAAGATCCGGCTGCGCTTTTGTCTCCAAGCTTGTTTTTACAAAAAACATTTGTGAATAACATTGCAACGACCTGGGCAAGTGATTTGATTCTTTCAGCGATCGCTTTCTTTTACTTTGCCTGGATTGAATTGAAGCGACTGCAAGTTTCTCGGTCATGGATCATCTTGTACATCGGTTTGACCTTTGGCGTAGGGCTTTGCTGTTCTCTCCCCTACTTTCTGTACCGCCGAGAGCAATGGCTGCATGAAAAAGCTTGAGCCGGGGTATCAAATCCGCTCTGCTCACATTGAGGAACTTCCTTTACTGTCTGGTATCGAACTATCAGCGGCGAGGCTGTTCCTCAATACGCCCTATTCATTTCTAGTTCAGGCTGACCCCTTACCCTTAGACTATGTGCAGCAACGATTTGCAGCAGGACAAGTCTGGGTTGCGGCTGATTTGCATAACAGGATTGTGGGTTATGCCGTGACTCAGGAGGTAGATGCCACCCTCTACCTCCAACAGATTGATGTTGAGCCTGCTCATGCACGCAGAGGGATTGGATCGGCGTTGGTGATGATAGTTCTGGCCTGGGCGAAACTTCAAGGCTATGCCTTTCTGTCCTTGTCCACTTTTCGAGATATTCCCTGGAATGCACCTTTTTATTCAAAGCTGGGATTTTGTCCGCTCGATGAATCCAACCTAACACCAGGGTTTCAGCAAATTCGGTTGCAAGAGGCTGAAGCGGGATTGCCTATAACGGAGCGAGTCATTATGCAGCGTGAGTTGTAGCGGTACTCACAGCGACAAGAACGTCTGAAGTAGCGTGGCTAGGGCTATATCCCAAACGGATTGACAGGTCTTTGTCAATATGACATAATGCTGTCATATGAGTGAGCCGAGCGCTAATGGTAGTACCTTCACTGAACTCATCCTTGAGGTCTTTCGGTTGAATGGGCTTTTGTTAGAAGCGGGCGATCGCTTGACCCATCCGGTTGGGTTAAGTAGCGCCCGCTGGCAGGTGCTTGGTGTCGTAGAACATCAGCCTACATCCGTTGCCCATGTCGCTCGTATCATGGGGCTAAGCCGCCAAAGTGTTCAACAAACGGCTAATGCTTTGGCCGCCGACGGATTTATCATCTACACCGACAATCCTCACCATCGTCGTGCCAAATTAATGACTCTGACACCTAAGGGTCGTAAAGCGCTGGATTATGTGCAGCACTGTCAGGTAGATTGGGCAAATCAAGTCGGTGATGCACTGTCATTAGAGGCGTTAAGGACTGCCGTTACAGTTTTACGACAGCTAGAAAAACACCTCGAAATGCACAAGCCTGATGTTCTGGACGAGTAATGATACTTACCGCCCATTGTTTCATTGAGGAAAGAACGATGAAAATTACCGCTTCAGCCCTTTCACTCAACGTGGATGATGTCACGGCATCCGCTACGTTTGTGAAGCAACACTTTGGCTTCAGCGAACAGATGTCAGCCGATGGCTTTGTATCCCTTTCTAGGGAGGATGCGGGATTCAATCTGGTTTTCCTGAGAACGGGGTTGAAAAGCTTTAAACCCATCCACATGCGTGAACATCGGGCAGATGGCCTGCTGATTGCGTTTGTAGTGAATGACATTGATACTGAATATGCGCGACTTCAGGCCGAAGGTGTACCGATCACGACCCCGATTGAGACTGAACCTTGGGGGGAACGATTTTTTCAAGTGACAGACCCCAATGGTGTTGTGATTCAACTGGTTGAGTGGATGACCCAACCTGATCAATCCCAACCGGATCAATCGGATCAACAGAGTGCTGCGTGAACGCATTTAGTTTTTGTTTCTCTGGCGCACTGTCACCCTTTTCTCTATGGGGTTCAGGAGCATTCATAGACACAGCACCGAATTGAAATTGGCGGTTTTGGCTTACCTACAGCAATTATCCCTCTGCGTTAGAGCTTCAGCATCAGAGAATTCTCTAATCTGCATAGCCTAAACCGAGCAGCAGCAATAAAAAGAAGTTGCTGACAATCGCTACTGCTCCAAAACCGCTGCTTAGCAGCATAAACGCTTTGATCGATCGATGGGTTCGCAACCCAAGCAAAGTTGCAGCAGCGGTTGCCAGAACGATCGCGACTGCAATGATTAAGGTTTGAAAAATGGTGGAGGGAATTGTTGATGTTTCTAGCCCAAAATTGAAGCTAATAAAACCGAGAATTTCGCGAACGTTCCAACTTAGAGCTTGCCAGCACAAGCCAAAAACACCAAGACCACTGCCAAGGCTCAGCAGCACAGTAAGCAGGTGATTTGTCCGCCGCGCCAGCAAAGATAACGTTGCGATCGCGATCACAATGCCACTGACGATCGAAATTCCCTTGACGAGCAGGCTCCAAGTCTCTGGAACAAAGCCGTAGGGTGTTACCTCATCAAAGGGTATACGCCCCAAAAAGCCTCCCATAACCTGAAAGCTTCCAAATCCACAAAATAAGCTGGCAAAAGTTTTGGCAACTATGTTCGGACATTGCCAAGCGAAACTTGCGGCAATTAAACCAGCAGCAACCGATAGTCCTGTACTAATCCAAAATAGGCGAGTTTCTCCGAGCTGACTCAACAAATTCATTCCCCAATATTGCTGCTGGAGCGATCGCAGTTCTGAAGAATTTAAGCCTAGATTGTTGACTTCGTAAATTTGAGCTATGACTGGTGCATAGGTTGCACCTCTGTTTTCACAACCGATCGCTTTGCCCTCATAAAAAGCGCTGCAACTGCTGAAATGGTAGTCATCGAATCCATTCTGACTGCTGCGGCTCAGGTTTATCTTTAGCAGACGATTTTGAATTTCTGTTTGACATTCAAACTGTTTGTTTTCGCTCACGCAGCGGAAAATGCGATTGGGCAAGTAGACGATCGAGTTCTCTTCTCGAATTGACAAGCTTGCAAACGGAGCATTGTGGGGAACGCTAGGCGCGTTTGAAATTAGCAGCATCAGAAACGCGATCGTCAAGACAGTCCAAAGCGCGATCGCGAATCGAGATAGGAATAATCCAGTTCTCTGCACCGTTTCTCTCCAGGTTGTTTGAATCGATGCCCTCCCTGACTCTTTCGGTTGAACGCGTTCTCCTGTCTCGCCTTCACTTTACACACTCTTTAAGCAATCGCGAAACGGGCAAAAGAACATTGAAAGCTTTAAGCATGGAGCGATCGCGTTATGTCGTTGGGGCTAGGTTTGCATTGAAGGCGATCGCAACATATCGTCTCTACTGGAGATTTAAGCTGCTTAACGAAAAAGCTCACCGGACGCAAATAACTTTTGCAGCCTAACCAATGCACTTTCGGCGTTCCAGTACAGTAATTTGTCAGACTACTGCGCCCGTCAACTACAGTACTCTACTGCCCACGCCCTGGTTTGCAATCTGCAAAACCCAACGCCTCTGAGTCAAGAAAACTTGCAATCGCCATCTCAATCACTGCCTCGATTGGATACTCAATCTCAGTAGCACGCTCAATCAGAGCCGTCCGAATTCGTTTAGGCAATCGCCCTAAAATAACCTCAGCATCGGCGCGAGAAAGTTGCTCTTGAAGTTTGGCTTGCATGGCATCACCTTTCAGTCAGGATCTGGGCATTGTACGGGGGTTCGGTGACGAATGGCATAAATACCTGGACGTGCAGGAAAGCTATTAAAATCACGACTTAATGGTTGGCACTGCTCAAAGGGGGTGAAGGCGATCGCATTCAAAATATTTTGGGCTTGCGTTTGCAACTCAGAATCATTTACTGACAATAGTTTTTAGATCCCTAAGAGATTTCGATTCTGTGCTGAAGCCATGAGCAGCAATCTCTACGACGACTTGCTCTCCAATGTTGTCAGCAATATCGCTAAGAGACACAGTCATAACCTGATTGAAATCCTAACTGATGCCTAACGAAGGTGTCTGTTCCAACGAAGTGTTGTATCGCGTGCTTTCCTATAGGATTCTCAAGTGCTAACAGTTATTCACGCACCAATACAACTATATATTCAACGTCATATCTGCTAGATAAGTACTTATTTTCCCAAGATCATCCAGTATGTTTGCGTGATAACACTCTCTTTTTAAGGAGTTGAATAGAAACTTTGCAGTCTAAGTTTGGAGTTTTAGGGTGTTATCCGTCATATCTGAGGGTTAATCCTAGAGAGTACCAGCTACAGAGTAAGGGATGATTTTTGTGGATGCGGAGCGTTCACCCAAAATCATCCCTCGATTTATCCCTGTCAGAAATCGAAACTTAGGATTTGTGGATTGAGGTTTTGGACTTTGACTTCGCAGGCTTAACGGGAAAGGCTGCAAAGACATGGCCATTGACCGACACCTTAATCTGCTGTGCCAGACGCAACTGAGCGATCGGCTCTCTCAGCAACCCGATCGCCTTGACAACCGCCTCGGCAATTTCGGGCGTGACACAGTGAATTTGAAAAGTTCCCCACCAGCGCGAGAGTTTGCAGGTGTGCAAGATTTGCAGCGTCTGAAGCGGAGCTGGCTCCTCGCGATAGAAGCTCAAAATCAGGTGTGTTAGCTGAGAATAGAAGATCATGGCCTTTACAAATCTTGCTTCCAACTATTGAATGTAGTGAACGCAGCTCAATCCAGCAGCCTGAGATACATTGGTTTGCCTCTGACGTTAAGGTTGAGACAATTGCGAATGTTCTGGGCGATCGCTCTGCCTGGGTACTTTCCCAAGGATTCCTCTATTGAAAAGCAGCGGCTAGCGTTTGGGGGCAAGTCGCAAAAACACTTAATCTCTAAAACCCAACACAGTTGAGAGCAAATTGGCTATAAGTCAGGCAAGACAAGGGTTTCGCAAAAAATAACCCAGTTCCATAGCTCAATATTCTGTAATATCAACAGCCGGATTACGCAATCCCAACATCAGTTGTTCGAGCGACAAAAGGAGCGGCCTTTACTTAAAGCTCCAGGCGGCGATCGCCAAGCTGCCCCAGCCCAAGAGAAAGGCTAGTCCTCCTAGCGGCGTGACGGCTCCTAGCCATTTGATCCCCGAAAAGCTGAGGGCATAGAGGCTGCCGGAAAAGATGACGACTCCAGCCATGAAGGCAAACCCTGTAAACGTCAGCAGCGCCTGCCCCGACTCTGCACGACTTAGCAACAGCCCCACCAACAGCAGTGCCAAGGCGTGATACATCTGATAACGAGCCCCCGTTTCAAAAATTTCGATCGCCCGTTCGCTCAACTGCTCCTTGAGGGCATGTGTGGCAAAGGCTCCAGCCGCTACCGAGGTGCCGCCCAAAATAGCTGCGATCGTTAAAAAGACTTGAACTACCATAGGTGAGGAGAGCAAGAGAACAAAAGACTTCTTCCAAAGCCTAACAACATATTTTGAAACATGAGCAGGTGTGAGCAGAGAGGCGCAGTCAGAAGATCGGAAGGTTAAGCTGGGGAGAAGAAATCCTACCAAAATCAGGAATGGGGTATGCAAGACAGAGCTTTTCAGGCATTAGAGGCATTTTCCGGCATCTACAGCGGCTGGATTCTTTGGAACTTGTTTCTTGCCTTTATTCCTCTGGTGCTGAGCTTTTGGCTATTTCGCCGCAAGACTATTCAGAAGCGATCGCTGCTTTGGTGGCTGGTGTTTGTAGTGTTTGTGGCGTTTTTGCCCAATGCGCCCTACATGCTGACAGATATTATCCACCTCATTCGCGGCACCCGAGCGGGCTATGCGATGTGGCTGATTATCCTCATTTTTATTCCGCTTCATTTGATGGCAATCTTGGGTGGCTTTGAAGCCTATGTGGTGTCTTTGCTCAACCAGGGCAGCTATCTCAAGCGTCAAGGAGCAGGTCAATTTGTCTTTTGGTCTGAGATTTTGGCTCATGCTCTCTGTGCGATCGGCATTTTTCTGGGCAGATTCATCCGGTTCAATAGCTGGGATTTAGTCACCGATCCGGCTGATGTGCTGACCACAACGATGAACACGCTCACGAGTCGGCAGCCTTTACTGATCATCTTGCTCACCTTTGGCGGCCTGACGGTGCTCTACTGGTTAATGAAGCAGCTCACGCTAGGCATTTATCTGCGAATTCACTATGCTCGTCGGGGTCTTGATATCCCAGACTAGGCGCTGTAGCATTCTAAACTTCAACGAGCTGGAGTTCAGAGGCATCTTCGGTCTGCCAGCCCTGTTGAGCAAGGTGGGCGATCGCTCGATTGATGAGTTCTTCGCCTTGCTCCTGAGTTTCGACCAGCGCCAGCTTGCCGCGCAGATCGGCTGCGCCCATAAAGCCTTTGGCATACCAGGTCATGTGCTTGCGGGCTTGACGGATGCCGCGATCGCCCTTGTAAGCCCACAGCATTTGCAAATGATCACGGGCACATTCCAAGCGCTCGATCGGTGTAGGAGGCTGTCGGCGCAGTCCGGTTTTGAGGAAATAATCGACTTCTCCCACCAAAAAGGGATAGCCCAACGTGCCGCGAGAGCACATAACGCCATCGGCTCCGGTCATTTCTAAGCAACGGACGGCAGCATCGACTGAGAAAATATCGCCATTGGCAATGACCGGAATAGAGAGCACCTCCTTAACGCGGGTGATCCATTCCCATCGGGCTGAGCCATTGTAGCCTTGCGATCGCGTGCGTCCATGCAGTGTTAGCATTTGCGCCCCGGCGTCCTGCATCCGCTGGGCAAATTCGACGGCATTAATTTCTTTGTCTGACCAGCCGATGCGGGTTTTAACGGTTACGGGCACCTTGACGGCCTGAACCACCGATCGCACAATTTCTTCAGCAATTTCTGGCTGCCGCAAGAGCGAAGATCCGCCGCCGTTTTTGGTGATTTTATTTACTGGACAGCCCATGTTGATGTCTACTGTATCGGCTCCTTCCTCTACCGCCATCTGGGCGGCCTCTGCCAAAAAGTCGGGGCGACAGTCAAATAGCTGAATGCTGATGGGGCGTTCGTTCGGGTCAATTTCCATCAGCTTGGGCAACTGCTTTACATAGTGCAGCCCTGTGGCGTTGACCATTTCGGTGTACATCATCGACTCAGGGGCATAGCGCCGCACCAGCCGCCGAAACACCAGATCGGTGACGCCGGATAGCGGCGACTGCAACACCCGGCTTTTCACCTCTAAGTTGCCGATTTGCAGCGGCGTAGATAGCCGAGCCTGAAGCTCAGGAGACAGAGCGGTAGGAGATAAAGCAGCCATGATGCGATCGCGAATGAACTTTACCATTCTATCCATAACGCTGTTCTATCCCTCAGATGGGAGGCGATCGCTCCTTGGGGGCGGTTCTGTGCTCTGTCCAAAAATCAATCGAGTGGTGAATTCAAAATGGTATAAGGAAAAGACTGCGCTTAATCAATGTGTCCGATCAATTCGCCTAATTCAGCTCCATGCGTCTTCTTTGTCTTAGCAACGGTCACGGTGAAGATGCGATCGCCCTGCGCATTCTCCAAGCCCTTCAGCAAACTGCTCCAAGGGGGCATGATCTCTCGGCTTTACCGATCGTGGGGGAAGGGCAAGCCTATAGGCGCAGTGATATTCCCTTGATTGGAGCAACAAAGCCGCTGCCGTCGGGTGGGTTTCTCTATATGGATGGGCGGCAGCTCGCCCGTGACCTACAGGGCGGTTTGATCGATCTGACGCGCACACAGCTAGGCAACATTAAAGCCTGGGCGCAGCAAGGCGGCGTGATCTTGGCGGTAGGAGACATTGTGCCGCTGCTCTTTGCCTGGTGGAGTGGTGCCCCCTATGCCTTTGTAGGCACCGCCAAGTCGGAGTATCACCTGCGCGACGAGCAGGGCAATCTACAGCGTCCGTCTTGGTTAGGACAATTGGAGAGTTCTTTGGGTTCTGCCTACTTGCCCTGGGAGCGCTGGCTAATGGCGCATCCTCGCTGCAAGGCAGTGTTTCCGAGAGATACGTTGACGGCAGCAGCACTAGAGAAATATGCCATTCCGGCATTTGATTTGGGCAATCCGATGATGGATGGCCTAGAGCCAACGGGGATGCGGTTTGAGGTTCCCGGTAGCCCTTTAACGATCGCCCTCTTGCCCGGATCGAGAGTGCCTGAAGCTTACGAAAATTGGCAGCTCATCCTGCAAGCGGCTGCGGCGATTCAGGCTGAAGGGGGGTATCCCGATCTCTTGTTTTTAGCCGCGATTGCCCCCAGTCTTGACTTGGTTTCTCTGCAACAGGCGCTCGCACAGACGGGCTGGCAGCAAATCGCTACCTCCCCCTATGGGATGTTTCGGCAGACCCGCGTTTTGCAGACGGGTCTGCCGCAGGCCACGCTGATCCTGACGACGGCCTTTAGCGACTGTCTGCATCAGGCAGAGATCGCAATCGCAATGGCAGGGACGGCAACAGAACAATTTGTGGGGTTGGGCAAACCTGCGATTTTACTGCCTGGGAAAGGGCCGCAGTTTACGCCCAAATTTGCCGAAGCGCAGGCACGCCTGTTGGGAATTTCGGTAAGTCTGGTGTCTTCTCCGGCAGCAGTTGCGGCAGAAATGCGATCGCTGCTACAAGATCCCCTACGGCTGCAAAAAATTGCTGAAAACGGACATCGCCGCTTGGGTAAGCCGGGAGCCGCAAATCGCATTGCAGATTGCTTAAAGCAAATTTTTAGTGCTGAAGAAACCCAAAAAGCGATGAGTTGATGGATAATGCAGCCATGCAGGTTTGTAGTGTAACGATACGAAAGGTTTCTACATCAAACAGCTTAAAATCAGACCCATTCGCTGATTGCGCTAGCGATGGCTGGCGCAAGAACATCAAATTCTGTTAAGTTTTGCGCTTACATTCGGCATTGCTACTCTGAGAGATGAATTCTTGCCAGTAGAGAGATAAATGCTTTTCCGTCAAAAAACGTTTTTCTATGGAGCAATTGCTACTTTTGATCAATCCACCCCTAGCTACCCATTAGATTTAAACCGGGCGCATCTACGATCAGTTCGCCCATGCTACGCCATTGATTGAGCTATTTTTATGCGATTGAAATAATCTCAGGCTGAGATTGTTGGGTAGCTCTCTCAATCTGTCATGGGTCAAGCACTTATTGGGTCAAGTACCGTCGAGGTTACACATGAACAATGAACAGCTATTCACCCATTCTGTCCTAGAGGGAACTAACTTTCGGCAACAGGATTTGCGAGGTCAGTCCTTTAAGGGTAGAGATTTGTCTGGAGCAGATTTCAGCGGATCAGATATTCGCGGCGCTAATTTTACGAACGCCATTCTTAGAAACGCTAACTTTAGCCAAACGCTGAATGGACTCGATCGCAATAGAGCCGCGATGTTTTCGGTCGCAATGCTGTTGGCTGCGGCGCTCATCGGTATGCTGGCAGGTTTTATTGGCGCTACGATCGGCCTACAGTTTCACACCAACGCCTTAGAGGTTTCTGCAAAAGCGATCGCTGTCCTTGTGCATGTTAGCTTTCTGCTGATTGCGCTGCGCAAAGGCATTACTGCCGGGTTTGGCGTTTTTACGCTGGCGATGGCGATGGCCTTTGTGGCGGCGCTGCTGCATCCTCTGGCAATTCCCGTAGCTGGGGCGATCGCCATTGCTATTGTGATTGATTTTTGTGTAGCGGCTCTAACGATTGTGGCTGCAATGGTGGCGATCGTGGCGCGTGTTGCCATCCATGCCCAGGTGGGTTGGGCTGTGGCTGCTACCTTTTGCGTTGCTTTTGTTCTGGCGCTGTACCAAACTCACACAGCAGTTTCGGCGATGGCGATCGCGGCAACGGCTATGCTGCTCAGTGCTTATGTGGGCTGGCGCACCCTCCGCAAGCGCAACTCCGTTCGGACTTTGGGTAGAACCTTGTTTGCTCGCTGGGGCACTAGCTTTAGAGGGGCAGATCTAACAGGCGCAAACTTCTCTCAGGCATTGCTTAACAATGCGGATTTTCGTCGCGCCATTTTGAACCAAACCTACTGGAATGAGCGATCGATCGGATTGCTAGAAATGTTCTAAGTCTTGGCCTCATCGCTGAGCTACAGCTGTATGCTGCCAGCAATTCTCATTTTGTAGACAAAGCTCAAAAAAAGCCCGCAGCAGGCGGGCTTTTTTTGAGCTTTGTTAGGGATTTCGCGCCCGCAGAACGCGAAATCCCTAACATGAAATCCACAATGAGAATTGCTGGTATGCTGCGCTAATGCTTGACGAGTACGCCTATCTCGCGCTGCATGGGCAATATGTCTAGAGTATCGAGCTGGGCGCAGTACTTCAGGTCATCTAAACAGTCGAGGCGCAGCAAGCGCTGACCGTGAGAAGCGTAGCAAAGTAAATCAACCAACCGATCTTGCCATTGAGCATAGAGAGCGACAGCAGCAATGGTTTCGTCATTTCCCGCAATTTTTTCGAGGGGCTGCCCTTCGGTTGCCAGGTGGCTGCTTAGCTGATGAACGATCGCCCCAGCGCAGACCGTATCTTCTAATGAAAAGCTGCCTTCCCAGCCCGATCCAGCAATCCAGACCGTTTCGGGCTGATGATGCAGCAAATACTGGGCGATCGCAGCTCGGTTGATTAAAGCAGCGGCTAACACAGTTTTCGCCTGCTGAATTTTTTCTAGGCAGCGCGTCCCGTTGGTTGTGCTCATAAACAGCCGCTTCCCCCCTACGCGTTCGGGCGTGCAGGCAAGGGGCGAGTTTCCTAGGTCACAGCCTTCTACCGTTGCGCCCCCGCGTTCTCCGGCTCGCAGCCGTTTGTCGGGCGGCCATTGCTCACTCACCCGCATTAGCTCATCCATTGAGCTGAAGGCTTGAACTGCTTCAGCCCCTGCTGCTAATGCCGTTGAGATGGTGCTGGTTGCCCGTAAAACGTCAATAGCGATCGCGCAATCGGGTTGCGCTCCGGTAGGAATTAGCTCAGGTGTGTGGAAAATAAAAACTTTCACTAGTGATCGGTTGAGATGGGGAATACAGAAGGCGGGCTGCAAAGAGCGGCCTTGAATGGCGGAAAACGCGGCCTCAAAAGCTACTCTCTCAAGAGCCATCAGAGTATCATTCTAGAGCGATTAGCGACACTTACGTGCTATCCCTGGAACTTCTCACCCTTAGAATGATTCAAAGTATGTGAGCTGTTTGATACTGAGTTTCTGCGTTTCCGCTATGATGACCGCCTTATCTTTGCTGCCTCAATTGAGTTCGAGTTGTTTCAAGGCCAATCGTTTGATTCCAGGTCGGCCAGGTTCTAAGCGTCGGGTGGCGCGATCGCTCTGGGTGGGTTCCTTTGCCGCAATCGGATTGCTGTGTGGATGGGTGCCGAGTTTGCAGCAGCATCCTGTTGGCGCATTGTCGGAGGTGTCGGCAGCCTCGTCAGTCGGTTTGTCGTTTGACAATGCAGCCTATGCCCAAGCCGCTATCACTGAGAATGAAATTCAGGATTATGCTCGATCGGTGTTGCAAATAGAGCCGATTCGACAAGCTGCCTACGACAATATCAAGCAGACTAGCGGAGCCGAAGTGCCGCCTATTCTCTGCCATCGTCCCAGTAGCCTCAATAGCCTCGATCCCAATATTCGCTCGATCGCCATTGACTATTGCAATCAAGCGATCGCCATTGTTGAAAGTAACAACCTCACGATTACGCGTTTCAACGAAATCACGGTGGCGCACAAGTCAGATGCAGGTTTGGCAGGGCGCATTCAGCAAGCTATGGCGGTCATTCAAGGGCAATAAGGGCAGCCTGTTGATAGGTTGTGGGGTCAGCAGACACACAACCTCAGCCAGAACGATCTTGGCGATCGCTTAACCGCTTAAGATGGAGTTGGCTCGTAATTAAGGCAACTCTATGGCTCGGTTCGATCCCTACACGCTGCAACTGCAAGTTACCCGCATGTTTGAGCAGGGGCAGTCTTTTTTTGCTACGGTCAAGGTTCAAGATTGGCTAAAAGAGCATAATCAAGATCCGAGCGCCTACAATATTTTGTTTCACGAAAAGCCTGCCCCTCCTGGCTCAGGAAAGACGATCGCCATTGACATCGAGCTTCAGCGCAAGGACGGCCAACCCGTAGATGCGTGGCTTCAGCAAGAGGTCAATCGCGAGACTTGAGCGTCAAACCTGGAGCGCTAAATCTTGAAGCGCTAAACTTGGGCAGCAAATTATCTGTAAGCAAAGTAAAGAAAGCCATGAGTGATTCGATCCAGTGGGCGGCTGAAGCTGAGGCTCGCCTCAAGGAAATCCCGTTTTTTGTGCGTCCGGCTGCCCGCAAGAAAATCGAGAAATTTGCAGCCGAGGCAGGCATCACCGAAATCACGGTCGAGGTTTATGAGCAAGCCAAGCAGAAATTTGGCTCTTAGTTGAGGGCAAGGCGCAGGTCTTAGCCCGCTTTTGAAAATCACCTTTGAACATCAGCCTTTGAGAGAGAGCAGGCATTCATGCTTGCCGATCAGAAATCAAAGTAAATGTAGGGCGGAGCCTCATTGGGCGCTAGCAGCCATGCGGCAAACAGACAAAGCGGCACCAGTAGCAGTTTCACAATCCAGTTGAGGTGCAGCTTGAGGCCGCGATGAATGGCATAGGCGATCGCCATCGCTGCAAAAATCATCCCCAACAGTACGGCAATGTGGAGGCGATCGATTTGCAGCGTTTCTATATAAATCTTTTGAGTAAATTGAATGTCTCCGGCCTGACCCAGCAGCCTTTGAAAGGCTAGCCAAGAGTCGTTGAGATTAGGCAAACGGAAGAAAATCCAGGAGAGAAAGACCATCATCTGGGTGGTCGCCCAGGCTAGCAGCACGCCCGGTAGACTTTGCCAAAAAGCCTGCAAAACCTTCCAGCGCTGAGAGAGGGATTCTGTGAGCCGATGAACGGCCAGCGCTAGCCCATGCAGCCCTCCCCAAAGAATGAATCCCCAGGCTGCCCCATGCCAAACCCCAGCGACTAGCATGATGATGACGAGATTCAGGCAAGTGCGCCACAGCCCCCTTCGCGAACCCCCCAAGGGAAAATAGAGATAATTTCGCAGCCAGTCCCCCAAGGTCATGTGCCACCGTCGCCAAAAGTCGGCAATGTTGGTGCTGAGGTAAGGAAAGTTGAAGTTGTGCGGCAGGTCGAACCCAAGCAGCAGCGCGCTGCCCCTAGCGACATCCACATAGCCGCTAAAGTCGAGGTAGAGCTGTAGTCCGTAGGCGACAGTCGCTAGCCATAGGTCAGCGCTGCCAGCCCGCTCGACGTTGCTAAAAATTAGGTTAACCACTGTGCCTAAATGGTCGGCTAGCAGCAGCTTTTTGATAGCACCACAGGCAATCAACCAGAGTCCCTCCACAATTTGAGTGGGGATGGGAAATTTTAGGGTTTGCAACTGCGAAGCAAAAGGATGAAAGCGGGTGATAGGGCCAGAGATGAGCTTGGGAAAAAATAGCTTGTAGGCAGAGAACTTCAGGAAGTCATGGGTGGCGGGTGCTCCCCGGTAGACATCTACCAGGTAGGCAATGCACTCGAAGCTAAAGAAACTGATGGCGAGGGGAGCCATGAGATTGCTGCGTACCCAGTCTGCGTTTTGCACCAGCCTTTCTTGCTGTGCTACCCAGCCGATCGTTTCTAGTAAGAAGGGCACATATTTGAACCCTAAGAGCAGCAGTAAAATCAGCGAAATACCCACCCACAGCAGCTTTAACCTTCGCTGATCCCAATCTTGCTGAACATATTGCCAGTCTTCGTTAGAAATCCGCCAATCCATCGGTGCGCCGATCGCCTTGCCCAAAAAGAAGGTAACGAGCGTCATCCCCAGCAGCAGCGGCAGATACTGAATTTGTAGCGAGCTGTAAAACACCACACCCGTGACCACAATTACCCACAGCCGGAGCGATCGCCCTTCTACCAACCAAAAAATTCCGAGGGTGCTCAGCAGAAAGATGCCGTAGAGAATTGAAAGAAAGGTCATGGGATTCAGGAAATGGAGTAGGGAAGACGCCGCCTTGAATTCTAAGTTTTAAGCTGTAAAGTGAACCATCAAGATTTGAAAAACCTGTAAATTATCAGGCCAATTCGATCGCTCTGCTGCATCAGACTCGATCGCGTGTGCCATGCCCAAACTCCTTGGCTGCACAGAGAGAGCAGACCGACCAGCGTTCTAGCTCTCCTGTTGGCGTAGGACATTGACAGGTGGGGCACAGGGGCAAGTTTTGGGAACGCGATCGCAGGCTCCTGGCCCAGTCGCGAAAAGCACTCTGGGGGTCAATGGCGGTAGAAGGCGGAGAAACCGCCTCAGCACCAATGCGGCTTGGGTGATTTTCCCAAAGGAGGGTCGATTCTGGCCGTTCGGGGGCGAGGCTGCGCGTATGCCACTGAGCCGTCGAAAACCGAATGTCGGTGAGATCTAGCGCTAGGCGATCGTTGAGCTTTTCTAAGATGCGATGCCGCTCAAAGGCCAGATTTTGTGCCCAAGCCGAGCTAGATGTTGCCACACTGAGGTTCTTGCGTTGAATGGCGATCGGACGAGTCTGAGCGGCTACAGCAGAACCTACGACATCTCCCCAGCAAAGCAAAAGCTGCTGAAACTGCCGCCGCCCTTTCCAGCTTTCCTGATGATCCAGCCCCCCCAAAACCTGTTGCAGAGATTTCATCGCCATACAAAATGCTCAAAAGAAAATGCTCAAAAGAAATGGAATAGGCGCTATTTTCTAAGAGGATGTTTGAAAAGTCCAACTATGAGTAGCGAAATGTTTCAGATCCCCCTAAATCCCCCTTAAAAAGGGGAACTTTGAATTCATTTCCCCCCTTTTTAAGGGGGGCAGGGGGGATCAACAGGTGCCTAAAATCACAGCCGACCACTTTTCAAACATCCTCTAAACGAGTCAGAGGACAGAAACTAAAGTCTAGCAATACAAAATAACCGTACTTTAGCCTTATGAGGATGTTTGAAAAGTCCAACTATGAGTAGCGAAACGGTTCAGATCCCCCTAAATCCCCGCGCGATCGCGCCGCTGCGCTAGAAAAAAGGGGCCTTTGAATTCATTTCCCTCCTTTTTCTAGACGTGAAGCGGCTTCCCGCAGGATGAGGGGGCAGGGGAGATCAACAGATGCCCAAAATTACAGCCGACCCCTTTTCAAACATCCTCTTAGCGAAGGGCTAAGGGTCACCCCAAAGGTCGTTAAGGTGGCTGCAAAGCTATAGACTAACTCTGTAATATTTACGCCATAATTTGCCATCTAACAGTTTTTTTCTGGAAATTGGTTATCATATGCCATTGAGAGCCGCAGGTTAAAACTTCTGCTCTCCACATATAGCGTCAGGGTTTAGCTCAACTGGGAGTTACTACAGCTCTCAATCCCAGATATAGGTTTAGAAAGCTTTCAGGGTGGCGATCGATCTGGGTATGCCTTAAAGAACTCAGTCAAGAAGAGACTCAGCAGAGCCTCACAAATGTTTACAAAATTTACTCATTTTGCCCGTGAATGGTAGGAGTGCTGTAATGCGCCAACCCGCTTTGATAGAAACCTTTATTCCTTCTCCAGACGCACAAGTGCCTCATCCCGTTTTGCGGGCGGTGCTTGATAATTTGGATGTCAATCTTGAGGAAGAGTTGATTCGCTACCGTCGGCAGCAGCGCCTTCAGTCTGAGCCTTATGGGCGGCACAAAGCTGTAGCTCAGCCTCGTAGCCTCAGCCGAACCCCGGCGCGGGCACCGCAAAATGGCATTCAGCTCCCTAACGTTCGCGATGCCTTGAATCTTCATCCGACAGGTGAGTTTCCTATCGGCAATAGCGCGGCTAGTCAGAATCCGGTCAAGGCTATTTTGGGCAATGCCTCTGAAAGTGTTTCTAGAACCGTTGAGCCTGCTCCCGCGATCGCCCCTCTGGCGGAACCTGACTGGGTCCAGCCTGCGACACCGCCGCAAATGCCAGATGAAGGCATTGCAAGCTATGCCCAGCACCTAGAGCTGTCGGTTCATGAACCAAACGCTGCCCTGCAAAAGCTTATTCAAGATAACGCCAAGCAGCGTCAGGCTAACCCCGACCACATCAGCCACGGCAATCTCTCTACTCAGCGGCTGGAAGTCCCAAGAGACTATCCAGAAGACTACCTAGAGTCTTCAGAAGAGCTGTTGAAGAGTATTCAAGAAGAAACTTCATCGCAGCGGGCGCAGCGTCGTCCCGATCTGCTAGATACGCTGCTAACGCCGATGGGCATTGGCTCTATGGTATTGCTGCTGCTGTCTAGCACGACACTCGGCTACCTGATCATGAATCCTGCTGCTCTGAGTGGCTTCTTGACGCCTCAGACCGCCAACTCACCGACTGCCCCTAGCCCTCTGACGCGGGTACCCACAACGCCGATTGATGTGTTTCCCTCTCCCAATTTGGCCGCTGAAGAATTTAAAGACTTAAATCTTGACACCCTCAGCACCATACCGAGTAACGCTCGTCGATCGCCTGCCCCGACTCAGCCTAAGACAGCCGCATCGCCTCAGCCTGCTAACCGCAATGCTGGCGCTACAGCCCCGGCGCGCAGCCAGCCTCAGGTTTCTGTAGCGCCTGTGCCTCAAGAGCTACCTGCGATCGCAGTGGAATCGGCTCCTCCAGTGGCAGCATCGGCTCCGGTGGCTCCCCCTAGCGTCGAGCCTTTGCCTCCTGCGCGTGCCACGGCTCCCGCTGCTGAACCTGCACCGCCAAAAGCGGCCAGCCCTGAGATTGCGGTTCGCCCCTCTGCTGCACCCGAAAACCTTTATTACGTGGGCACAGAGTATAGCAGTGACTCTAGCTTGCAGCAGGCGCGTCAATCGGTGCCCGATGCCTATGTGCGAAATTTGCCGAGTGGGGCAAAGGTGCAGCTAGGTGCATTTAGCAGCGAGGCAGCAGCTCAAGAGCGGGTTCAAGAGCTACAGCAGCAGGGTATTCCAGCACAGGTTTATCAGCCTTAAAGCACCGAGAGAAGTTCTGTCAGACTGCTAGATTCCTACACTGGCTTTTGCAAGCGTTTGCGCGCATCTCTAGACCGCAGCTACAGGGAAAAAACGACAACGGCCAGCAAAAATAGCGTTACGCCTGCCATGACGATCGTCATTTTCTGCCCCATTCGTTCGGGAATGAACTGGATTTGAGGCAAAAAAAACCAGGTAATGGTTTGCAGCGATGCCGCTAATAAAAGCTGGCCCTGAAAGGTACTGCTCACGATTTCTCGAAGGCTGGGCACGATCGCAGTCATCCACATCAGCAAAATGCAGCCCCAGGTTGTGACCGCTGCCAGAAAAGCCAGTGTCACCATCAACCCTTGCAGGAGGTACCTACTGTTATGCCGCATGTCGCTCACGTTGAGTCACTTGAGATCGGAGACGAAGGATCGTAGACAGATTAGCCTAGAGGATTTGAAAAATTTTTGGTTTTATTAAATTTGCGATGCTAAGGCACAATCAACACGGGGCAAGGTGATAGGTTAATCACTCGAATCGTGACGCTATCCTGTGCGCCTTCATCCGTTAGCCCCAATCCACGGCACCCCATAATAATTACATCTGCGTCAATCTCATCTGCTACATCACAGATGGTGAAAGCGGGTTTTCCCTGCCGTTCCATCAGTTCTGACGGAATGCCCAAGTCGGCAAAGAGTGCCTTGGCCGTGGCCAATAGCTTAGCGATCGATTCAGGAGAAGTCATTTCTTGCTCGGCAATTGTTTTGGGGGGTTGCCCTTCTTCGGGCAATTCCACGACCGAAAGAATCACAAGACGACTGCCACAGGTTTTGACGACGGACGCTACAGTCTCTGCCGCCTCGCGGGATTCTGGGCTTTGGTCAATGGGGAATAAAACAGTCTTAAACATAGTCACCTCGTAGGGACATAGACTTTGGTAAAAACAGGCGGTAAAGGTAGGCCAGAGTTATGAGGACTCTGGATAAGGCAGCACCTGGAGTGAAAGTGGTGAAATGGCCAAATCTAACCTAATCTGACCCATGCAAATTTGATCTACCTTTTTTGAGCTATCTTACAGCAATTTTCGATCGCATTTGCTAATGCTGCATCCCTCAAGTCCTTGTAGCGTCAGGCTTTGGGAATACAATCTCCGTTGACCTGACTGCAAAGTGCCATTGTTTTGTGATTAATGCTTTGCATTATTCTTTTCCTCAGCACAAATTAGGTTGGGTGAAAATTAGGATTCAAAGCAGGTCGGTTGCTCTGCGCCATTTGACGCGATCGATGACAGATTTTTTCAGAAACTTAATTCGCTAGGACAATTTGGGACTTTTGGAATGATCCCCGACGCTTTACAATGCTTCATAGGTATAAAAACTTATTTAAAGGGGAAGTTCAGCCATGTCCAAGAAAAGCGTAACGAGTCTAACAACAGCAGACTTGTCGGGCAAACGGGTGTTAGTCCGAGCAGATTTCAACGTGCCCTTAGATGACCAGGGTGCTATTACCGACGATACTCGCATTCGAGCGGCTTTGCCCACTATTCAGTACCTCACCTCCAAGGGGGCAAAGGTTATCCTCAGCAGCCACTTTGGCCGACCTAAGGGCGATGATTTTGCAGCGCGGGTGACGGATAAGTTCCGCCTTACCCCCGTTGCGACTCGGCTCTCAGAGCTTCTGGGCAAGCCTGTGGTCAAAACTGACGACTGCATTGGCGATCAGGTGGCAGCCAAGGTCGGCGAAATGCAAAATGGCGATGTGCTGTTGCTAGAGAACGTACGCTTCCATCCTGAAGAAGAAAAAAATAATCCTGCGTTTGCTCAGCAATTGGCTTCTGTAGCTGACCTGTATGTCAACGACGCTTTTGGGACGGCTCACCGCGCCCACGCTTCGACCGAAGGCGTAACCCACTACCTGAAGCCTTCGGTTGCAGGGATTTTGATCGAAAAAGAATTGCAGTATTTGCAGGGGGCGATCGAAGTTCCTCAGCGTCCTTTGGCGGCAATCATCGGTGGTTCTAAGGTTTCTAGCAAAATCACCGTCATCGAAACGCTGCTCGAAAAAGTAGACAAGCTGCTGATCGGCGGTGGCATGATCTTTACCTTCTACAAGGCACGCGGCCTCAATGTCGGGAAGTCTTTGGTAGAAGATGATTTTGTCGAACTGGCTAAAACTTTGGAAGCCAAGGCAAAAGAGAGAGGCGTGGCGCTGCTCTTGCCAACGGACGTAGTAGTGGCCGACAACTTTTCTCCCGATGCCAATGCTCAGACGGTTAGCGTCGAGAGTATTCCAGATGGTTGGATGGGTCTAGATATTGGGCCGGACTCTGTGAAGGTGTTTGAAGACGCTTTGGCAGACTGTAAGACTGTGATCTGGAATGGCCCTATGGGTGTGTTTGAGTTTGCTAAGTTTGCGGCGGGTACAGAAGCGATCGCCCATTCTCTGGCAGCCATCACCAAAACAGGTGCTACCACGATCATTGGCGGGGGTGACTCGGTCGCAGCCGTCGAGAAAGTGGGTGTTGCCGATCAAATGAGCCACATTTCTACGGGCGGTGGGGCCAGCTTGGAACTGCTAGAAGGCAAGGTTCTACCGGGCATTGCGGCTCTAGATGATGCGTAAAGCTCTATAGCGATCGCGTAGAGCGGCGGCTTTGAAAGTTTTGCAGCGCGAAGCCTTCAAACGGGCGCATCTAGCAGTTGGGGGAGCCTCTAAAGGTTACGAGAGCGGGAGGGTAGGATGATGCGATCGCGGTTGTTCACTCTCCCATCATCTTACTCTCTCACCACTAAAAACATCTGCTTCCCCAACGACGAGATGTACCCTCTTCAAACCCATTTGAGCAGGTCAAAAAGCTCAACATCTTGCTTCTAGAAAATCCTCTGTTTCTCCCGTCCTGCGTGCGAAACAGAGGATTTTTAGCAGGTTGGGGTATATGAAGCTTGTTCGGAACTGAGCGTTTAGCGATGAATCGTGCCCTAAAAATAAGTAAAGCGAACCTTCCGAATAAAAACTGTAGATTCAGGGGCTACAGCTTTCTTTCTGAGGATTCGCTTTGACTAATTTCTAGACCAAGCGTGAGTTATGCTGCAAAACGGGCTGCAACTCATCCTTTGGCCGACGAATTGGGCTTTGTTCCTCCAGGGAACCCCAAGCATTCTGGACTTAAAACTAGGCTTAGGGATGGAACAAAAGGTCTGGGAAAAACCGATTGAATTCAATCAAAATGCCAGCCGTGATGATCATCCAGACGGTTGCCAGTACGGGGGCTGTAGAGAGGTACTTCAGAAAATATTCCATAGATATGCTCCAAGAATGAATATTGCCGCATCAAACATGCAAATTGGGACTAGCGAGGAGAAACGGTGATTTCGTTATCTTTCGCAGTCAATTCACCCGTTGTCAGCTCTTTGAGGGCTGCTAGGGGCCAAGCAAAACCTGTCAGCATGTATTTGATCGCCAAAGGAACATCGATCACGACTTCCTTCATTTCAGGGTTGCTGCTTCCACGGACGGCAATCACATAGGCGCGACCTACCCAACCAATCCAGCCTGCAATGTACAGGAACAAAATGCTGGGGATGATGAACTCACCTAGGTGATCAAGGCGACCATCCACGATGAGATGGGGTAAGCCATCTGTACCACAGAGAACGTTAGAATTGGCGTAGGCTTCAAACCGTGCCTTAGCTTGATCTGTTGTGGCATTGGCGGCACGCGCTAAGAAAGCTTTGGACTGACCGCAAGGGGTCAATCCGGCTACATCTGCTGAAGCAGAGGGCGCGAAACCAAAGCACAGGAAAAGAACAAGAGCTAGAGCAAACAATCTTCGCATGGAGTTGTTTCCCTTCATTTATAAATTACAAAGTTTTTTGTACAAAACGTTAAGTTATTTGTACAAGAGTTTTCGGGTTGTCAGAGCAATCATACTCCCCAAGGTTGACACAGTAAAGTTAAGCTCTTAAAAGAAGTTTACTGAGTTTTTGAAAAAGTGGGCAGGTCAATATTACATATCAGGAATCAGAGGCTGGAAGGGTTGATAGGAGAGCGATCGCCCTCTTTTAAACCTACATTTTCCAGATCTGATCAACTGGCTTTGCTGACTCCCAAGATGACATCATAAAAGACTCCAACCTAATCATTTTGTAATGAAAGTTTAGATAATTTCTCCGCTATTCCATTGTTGTTGATCCAGCCCTGACTTATCCCGATCGATTCATGTCTACTATTCTTGCGATTGAAACCAGCTGTGATGAAACTTCAGTGGCGATCGTCCGCGATCGCCATGTCTTGGGTAATGTCGTCTCCTCACAAATTGCCATTCACCAGCAATATGGCGGGGTTGTGCCGGAGGTGGCTTCTCGGCAGCATGTAGAAACGGTAAATGGGGCGATCGCTCAGGCTTTTCAGCAGGCTCAAGTTCACTGGACAGATATCGATGGTGTTGCGGCTACCTGTGCGCCAGGTTTGGTGGGGGCACTGTTGGTAGGGCTAACGGCAGGCAAAACGCTGGCGATGCTGCATCAAAAGCCATTTTTGGGTGTGCATCACTTAGAGGGGCATATCTACGCTGCCTATCTCAGCGAACCTGATCTACAGCCCCCCTTTCTCTGCCTGCTGGTGTCGGGAGGACACACGAGCCTAATTTACGTCAAAGACTGCGGCTCCTACGAAATTTTGGGGCAAACGCGCGATGACGCAGCAGGAGAAGCATTTGACAAGGTGGCACGACTGCTCAATCTGGGATATCCGGGCGGGCCAGCCATCGATCGCCTCTCCCAACAAGGCAATCCTCACGCGTTTGCGTTGCCAGAGGGACAGGTTTCCCTGCCTCAGGGGGGCTACCATCCTTATGACTCAAGCTTTAGCGGGCTAAAAACGGCAGTGCTGCGGCTGACGCAAAAATTGCAGCAGTCTGAACCTGAGCTGCCTGTGGCAGATATTGCCGCTAGCTTTCAGCTAACGGTTGCCAAGGCGTTGACCAAACGAGCGATCGCTTGTGCCCTGGATTATGGGCTAGAGACGATCGTTGTGGGAGGTGGCGTAGCGGCTAACAGCGCTTTGCGGCATCAGCTCCAAGCGGCTGCAGTGAAACACAATATGCGGGTGCTGTTCCCGCCACTCAAATTCTGCACCGACAATGCCGCCATGATTGCCTGCGCTGCCGCCGAACATTTTAATCGGGGTCATCGATCGCAGTTGACCTCAGGGGCACAGTCAAGAATGGCCATCTCGGATGTGATGAAGCTATATGAGCGTTAGCAGCGGCAAGTATTAGAAACGAGAATTAAATAAGTGCGATGTTTGGAAGGTGCAGGTTTGCCATCAAATCCAGTACAGGAAGGCGATCGCCCTGCTAAACCCATGCAGTTTGCCTGCCCTGACTATGACTTACCCAAAATTTGCCGAATTTCATTGACGACGGCTTCAGGTTGCTCCACCATTGCCAAATGTCCGCAGTTCGGGATTTCAATCAGGTTGTCGCCACAGGCTGCAAAGGATGGGTGGAAGCTGGCCAGATGACGGACATATTGAGGTTCCATAATGGTGTCTTTGGCTCCAGCTATGAAGTAGGCGGGTTGGCGAAGCCGCGATACAACTTGTGGCAAACAGTTAACTTCGGCTTCGGTCGTGGAGTCTAGCAATGTTCCTATGGCGGCCTCAGGCTGAGCGCTTAACAAATCGAGCAGGCGCTGTCTGCCCCAACGGTACTCGATCGGCTGAGCCACGTTCATTCGCGTTAATAAAGCTGCAAGCCCAGGTACATAAGCGAGCCATCGCCGCCGCAGATTGATCAACTGCTGCCCAGCCACTCTGAACTTTTCAAATTCTTCTTTGAGATAGATGCCGCCCCCGGCATTGACACAAATGACACCTGCGATCGTTTCGGGGAGCTGATCTGCGGCCCAGATCGCAATGCTGCCGCCCAATGAGTGCCCAATTAACCAAGCTTTGGTGATGTTTAGCTCCTTCAGCAGCAGCGCTAAATCTTGGGCGTAGGCTGCGGGCGTATGTCCTGCCCTCAGGGCAGGAGTTGAGGCCAAACTCGCTAAGCCTGAGCTGCCGGGAGTTCGGGCAGTAGAAACCCCTACTGAAATTGTCTCAAGTGCTCTTTCGGCAGCGAGTTCGGCAGAAACAGCAGCGATCGGGGCAGAAGTTCTGTTGAACGCAGCCCTATCAACTGCTATTTGCGACTCTCCAAAGCCGCGCATGTCGTAGGACAGGCAAGAATAGTCTGCTGAGAGCTGTTGGATAACAGGCTGCCAGTAGGCACGACTCAGAAGCCAGCCATGCAAAAACACCAAGACAGGTGAGGTATCAGGAGGCGATGACAGCTCATAAGCGTGGGGAAACCCCAAAATGTTGATGGTGTTGACCATACTGCGGTACGTTCCGTTGCTTCCAGCTCGGCTGAGAAAAGCCGTAAATCGTCACTATGATGAGCTTTAGATGAGCTTTCCCTCTCTATCATAAATTCCCAAGGGCTTTGTTTCCACGCATTAAGTGATATCAGGTTCGCAAACGGACGATCGATAGCGCCCTTGAGCCAGCCGATCGCCCACCCCCCTCGCTTGATTAAAGCCATCCCTCTCTCCCTCTCTCCCTCTCTCTCCCTAGATCTACATCGGATGGCTCAAAAAGATCATCTGCATGGGCACTTGTCCTTTTACCTTTGCGTCTAGGAAACGAAGCACAGGTTTTTACGACGAAGCGCAACGGTATTAGGTATCAGATGTGACGGGGACAGTTATGTCAAAAACTGCTGAAAATAGTCTGAAGCGGGTTGAGGCGATCGCCCTCAATGCCCAAGGAAAAGGTCTAAGAAATGAACTTGGCGATTCTGCCACCACTGGCTTGTACAGCATCCGCCTCAAGCAAAAAGGCAGCTTGAATTTGCAGCTTAAAGAAAATAAGGCCAATGCCTATGCCGAGCTGATTCAAGATCGCAATCGCAATGCCCGAATTGATTCTGGGGAAAGTCTGGGGCGATCTCAGCTCAGGCAGGGTAAGCAATCTCTCAATCTTAAGAACCTGGATCGAGGCACCTACTTCCTCAAGGTTCATGTCGGAGCCGATCGCCCTGCAACCTATCAACTGGCTTTATCGACTCAGCCTGCTTATAGCACCTCGCAGACTTCTGGAGGCTATCAATATTTGAAAAGTGGCTCCAGCCAGTCTCGGGGCTTCTTAAGTGATTTGTTTGGCAATCTGTTCGGCGGATCTTCAAGCCGCTGGAATGGCAGTTTTATTAACCGCACCGCTGCCAACGTCGCGGATTACAACAGCTACAACTTTAGCCGACCCGATCTCAAGAAAAATTTGGGTGGACGCGGCAAGAGCGGCAAAACTCTGGCGCGATTAAAAGTAAATTATGGGTCGGAGAGTCCTGGCTCAGCGATCCAGGATGACAACTATGCTATGCAAGCCTGGACGCAGGTTTCGCTCAAATCAGGCAAGTTTTATGAAGTGCGGAGCGATTCTAATGACGGTACGCGGTTCTTTTTCCGCGATCGCAAGACGGGCAAGGTTGTCACCAGCTTAAATGGCGACTGGCGCAGCAACAGCAGTGGAGAGTGGACACAGTTGCTGAGTGTGCCCGAACAAGCAGGCGGCTCGTTTGATTTTTATGTGCAGTACTACGAGAAGACGGGTGACTCAGCGATCGATATTTCGCTCAAAGAAGTGCAGCCTACGGCTCAAGTGATCACAGACTCTACACTGAACCTCAGATCAAAACCCTCAACGCTGAATAACTCGCCGATTGCAGCTTTAGATTCTGGCACTAATCTCAAAATCTTGAGCAAAGTCCAGTCTGCCGACGACACCAATGTTCCAGATTGGTATCAGGTGAGTACGCCTGATGGCAAAAAGGGCTATGTAGCGGCTCAATCTAACCTGGTACAGCTCAATGGTGGCTCCAATAGCATTGCAAACTTTGGCAGTGGTAACAATAACGGCGGCAGCACGAGCAACAACAATGGCGGCACCCCTAACAACGGCGGTATCCAGCCTGGCAACTCCAATAACAACCCTCAGCCCAGCCCGTCTGGCGGCGGTGGCAGTTCCGATGGCAAGATCAACTCCAAAGGTCTAAAGGTCGTCAAGTCTTTTGAGGGTCTGCGCCTCGATGCCTATCTTGATCCGGTGGGTGTTTGGACCATTGGCTATGGCACAACCTCAGGAGTCAGGGCGGGAATGCGAATCACTGAAGCGCAGGCAGAAAAATATCTTCAGGAGGACTTGCTCCGATTTGAGAAGGCGGTGAAGAGTAACGTAAAAGTACCACTGACTAGCGATCAATTCTCTGCTCTCGTATCGTTTACCTATAACGTGGGCGAAGGAGCCTTGGGTAGCTCAACCCTGCTGCGAAAACTCAATCAGGGCGACTACCAGGGCGCAGCCAGTGAGTTTGCCCGTTGGAATAAAGGGGATGGTGTAGAGTTGCCTGGTCTAACCCGTCGCCGCAGTGCAGAGAAGGCGCTGTTTTTGGGGCAAGACTACACGGCCTATTTATAGAGCTATTGAGTTTTACAGGGCTATTGGGCAAGCTTGTTTGAGCCATGCTCTAACCTCAATCAGCTTAGGCTTTAGGTTTTGCGGTGCGTGGAACGCACTAAAACACATAAAAACTAGCCTTTAACCTTAACCTTCAAGCTTTGGATTGCTCCTTGTTGGGTCGGCATCTGATGCCATAGCGACTTCTTGCGCTGTGTCATCAGATGTTTTCTTTTTATCTACTTCTGGGCAAAAAATCTGGCAATATTCTGGCAGTATAGTAGATATCATGTAGTACAAAAATACTCAAGCCTTGGGAAGCAATGCCACAATCTGATCGACAAATTGCTGATGATCAACAACAGGCTTGGAAATATAGTCGTCTGCACCGCTTTGTCGTAAAAAGTGTTCGCGATCGCCTTCCATCGCATGAGCCGTCACTAGAATAATGGGGAGGTCGGCTGTTTGCGGATCGGCTTTTAGCATTTGAGTGATCTTGATGCCATCCACGGGTTTCCCTTGGTACATGCTGTGGGAAAGAGAAACATCCATCAAAATAATGTCGGCTGCCCTAGCTTGGGCAATCTCCATAACTTCGTCTACGTTCTCAGTGTGCTTGACTTCTAGCCCGCCTCGTTTGGTCAAAATCTTAGAAAAGACGCGAGCGTTAATCAGATCATCTTCCACAATCAGAACGGTTTTCATATTGCTTTTCCTATCTGCCTAGTCCAGTCTAATTTCAGCATGAATGATCTTTGTCGTCGCAATTTGATACTACTGTGAAATTAAAGTGAAAAGTTATGCCTAATTCAGTTGCCATATCCCACCTAGCGCCTGATCCAATGGCTTAATTAGAAATTTCCAAAGCTCCCTGTAACCCGAAAATTTGAAGGACATTAAAGCATGGCTGAACAGTTGAACATCCTTACGTCAGGGCAAATCATCGCGACTGCCTTGCACACGGAAGTACAGCGGTCGTACCTCGAGTATGCCATGAGCGTGATTGTGGGTCGGGCGCTTCCTGATGTACGAGATGGGTTGAAACCTGTCCATCGGCGTGTTTTGTACGCTATGCATGAGCTGGGTTTGACCCCCGATCGCCCCTATCGCAAGTGCGCCCGCGTCGTAGGAGATGTGCTGGGTAAGTATCATCCGCATGGCGATCAGTCGGTTTACGATGCGCTGGTGCGTATGGTACAAGACTTCTCCAGCCGCTATCCCATGCTAGAGGGTCATGGCAACTTCGGTTCGGTGGATGATGATCCTCCGGCTGCCATGCGTTACACCGAAACGCGGCTTTCGCCTGTGGGCAATGAGGCGCTACTCACTGAAATTGGCGAAGCCACGGTAGATTTCATCGGCAACTTTGATAATTCTCAGCAAGAGCCGATCGTCTTACCGGCTCAACTTCCCTTTTTGCTGTTGAATGGCTGCTCCGGTATTGCCGTAGGCATGGCCACCAATATTCCACCCCACAACTTGAGTGAGGTGATTGACGGCTTGATTGCCTTAATCGATCGCCCTGATCTACCGGACGAAGACCTGTTTCGCCTGATTCCGGCTCCTGATTTTCCCACAGGTGGCGAAATCACTGGCACAGCAGGTATTCAGGAAGCCTACCGCACCGGACGAGGCAGTATTTCGGTGCGCGGAGTCGTCAAGCTTGAAGAAGTCCCCATTGGGCGAGGACGGCAGCAGCGCTTGGCGATTATTGTCACCGAGTTGCCATTCCAGGTGAACAAGGCAAGCTGGATTGAAAAAATTGCGGAGCTGGTGAACCAAGGAAGAATTGAGGGGATCGCCGATCTGCGAGATGAGAGCGATCGCGAAGGCATGCGGGTCGTAATTGAGCTAAAGCGAGATGCCCAACCTACACTGATTCTAGAGCGGCTCTACAAGCTAACCCCGCTCCAGAGTAACTTTGGCGTCATCATGCTGGCGATCGTAGATGGGCAGCCGCGTCAGCTGCCTCTGCGAGATATGCTTCAGGAGTTTCTCAGCTTCCGGGAAACGACACTAACTCGCCAATATCGCTATGAGTTGGACAAATCTGCGAGTCGAGCGCATGTGCTGGAGGGATTGCTGCGATCGCTCGATCGTTTGGATGATGTAATTGATATTTTGCGTCACGCTCCAGATGGCAGCACGGCCAAAGCTACCTTGCAAGAGCGATTTGCATTTAGCGATCGTCAGGCAGACGCTATCTTAGCTATGCCGCTACGCCGCTTGACGGGTCTAGAACGGCAAAATCTTCAGACCGAATATGACGCATTGACTCAGCGAATGCAAGAGCTTCAGCGTCTTTTAGACAACCGTAAAGAGTTGCTAAAGTCCCTCAAAAAAGACCTGCGCGCACTCAAACGCAAGTACGCCGATCCCCGCCGGACTCGCCTGTTGACAGCCGAAGAGCAAGCAACTGAACTGGCACAACTGGCCGAAGTGACGGCTGAGGGAGAAGCTGAAACCCAGGATGTGGTTTTAGAATTTACCCATCGTGGCTATGTTCGGCGGATCTCACCCAAAGTTTTTCAACGCCAACGAGCCAAACAAGAGTCAATCCCCGCACAAACCCTGATTGAAAACGAAGACTTTACGACATTGGTAGAAGTTGCTTCTGCCCATCAAGAACTGTTGGTGCTAACGCGCAGCGGCAAGGCCTACACGGTCAAGGTCAGCGATATTCCGCCTACCTCGCGTCAGTCTAAAGGTACGTCATCTAAAGGTACGCCATTGGTGACCTTGCTGCCCTCTACGGCTCAGGATGATCCTGAAACAATCGTCACGCAGTTTGTCTTGTTCCCAGATGATCTGCAAACCTTAGATCTGATTTTCCTGACGCGTCAGGGACGGATAAAGCGCATGCCATTATCTGAATTTACGAACCTGACTGGGCGAGGGCTAACGGCACTCAAACTCAAAGATGACGATGAACTGCGCTATGTGACTCTTGCAGAAGCTGGTGAACAGCTTGTTTTGGCAACTTCTGGTGGGCGAGTCATGCGATTTGAAATCAATGATGATCAGCTACCTGTGATGGGGCGATCAGCTCAGGGTCAGCTGGCACTGCGGCTGTCGAAGCAAGAGGAGTTAGTGGGTTGCTTGGCGCTGACTGCGGCTGATGATGTGCTGCTGATTTCTGCCCAAGGCAACGTCAAGCGTATGGCTATTGGTGCTATCAAATCGGTCAACCGAGGAGAAATTGGGGTACAGGCTATCCAGTTTGCGGTCAAAACTGATCGTCTGGTAGGAATTGCCTTGGCAGAGACAGGCGTAGAGGTAAAAGTTTTGACCGATGCGGATCGCATGGCTCGATTGCTTTTAGAGCAGATTCCTAGCCAAACCCGAACGGGCAGCGGCGATCGCCTCCTCAAGCTAGACAAAAAAGAGAGAGTGGTTGAACTCATCATGGCTCACCTCCCTCCTTTACAGGGCGAAGCTCAGGATGAAGGTAAATCCGATCAACTGAAGACCTCTCGTTAGCCTTGAATCTCTTACAGCCTGATCAACTTGATTAAGAGTGAGCGGAATTAGAAGAATCAAGCTAAAGTCATAGATAGCGCATAAACTGCAAAAATACTTAACCTATTCGGGGAACTCGACACCCTATGGCAAAGTGGCAGCAACGTATAGATTTTGGGAGGCAGCGATCGCCACAGCCGATCGCTGCCATTTGGATGCTTCATGCTTGGGCGCTTCGTGATTTGATGCTTCACGCGGCTTCAAGGGTTTGCGCTCTCGCCCTTTTTCTTCCAGCTCCGTGGCTCCCGTCTCTCCCCCTTCAAGTCCGTTCTACGCTGGAGGGTTCTGTCGGTTAATCCCTACTCCCCTAATTCAACGGAGGCTGAGGGTAACCTACCCGCCTCCCGTGTTGCAGTGACTGTTCAAGCCTCTGCCCAGTTGCCTACGTCTTTGCCTGCCTCTGTTAATTCGGCTAATTCGGCTGAAATCGATGCAGCAGATTCGATGAAAATCTGGCTGACCGATGAAGTTCTGTTTAACTATCAACGCTGTCCTCGTCGGGTTTTCTTAGATCGATACGGCGATCGCGATCAGCGAAGCCGTCCGCCTGACTATCTGCAAAAATTGCGCCAGGATAGCTTTTTGCACCAGCGGGAGGTTCTGTCGGTCGCCCCTTTCTATGAGCCAAGCTACCCCAGGCGAGACTGGATGGCAGGATTTGCAGCCACTACCCTGTTGATGCAGCAAGGGGTCGATCGCATCGCTAATGGGGTTCTTCAGGTCACGCTAGACAATGGCATTCATCTGGTGAGCTGTCCTGATTTGCTCGTCAAGCAGCCAGGGCATTCTATTTGGGGTGACTGGCTCTACGCACCTATAGACATTCGCCTAGGAAAACGCCCCAAGCTAGATTATCAAGTCGCAGTAGCGTTTCATACTTATGTCTTGGCAGCAGTGCAGGGCATGTGGGCAGAAAACTGTTGGCTGATTTTGCGGCAGCGGGGCACCTATGCTGTCAGCTTGGTAGATGTGTTGCCGCGCATGGAAGAGATTTTGCAAGGCTGCATGGAAACTTTACTACAACAGCAGGAACCGGAAGTTTTCATTTCCCATAGCCGTTGCGATCTTTGCCACTGGTTCAATCATTGTTACGAGGCAGCGCAAAGCGATCGCCACCTTTCTTTACTACCTGGCGTTACGCCTAGCCGCTATGCCCATCTCAAAGCCCTTCAGCTCAAAACGCTAGAAACCATTGCCACAGCCCCACCCAAACAACTGGAATCTCTGCCTGGATTTGGGGCGCAGGTCGCTCAGCGCTTGGTCAAACAAGCTCAGTCAACGCTTCAGAACCGAGCGCTCGCGCATGTAGAAGCTTCAGCTTCACCTCCGGTTCCGTTGCTATCAACTTCTGAGTTACCTACGGCAAACATAGAACTCTACTTTGATATTGAAGCAGCGCCAGAACAGAATTTAGTGTACTTACATGGCGTTTTAGTCGTCGATCGCCTAGCCCAGACCGAAACATTTTGCCCTCTACTGGCCGAGCACCATGCTGACGAAGGTAAAGTCTGGAATCAATTTTTGGAGCTAGTTTTGCAATATCCCAATGCTCCAATTTTCCACTTTTGCCCTTACGAGGTTCAAACTGTTAAGCGGTTGGGTCAGCACTATGGTACGCCTAGCTATTTGATTGAGCCGCTGCTGCATCGCTTTGTTGATTTGCATGAACGAGTCACGCGAGTTGCTATCCTCCCTGTCGAAAGCTATGCGCTCAAGCCGATCGCCCGTTGGCTTGGGTTTAACTGGCGCGATGCAGAAGCCAATGGTGCTCAGTCTATCTGCTGGTATGACCAATGGCTGGCTACAGGCGATCGCGCCTATCTAAAGGCCATCCTTCGCTATAACGAAGATGATTGTCGGGCAACCTATCGGGTTAAGGACTGGCTCGTTCAGTTTGCGCAGCCTGCTCAATCGCCTATTTAACGAAGACTGGGTGTGTTTACCCTCAGCGAAGATTGGCTCAATTTCTTAACCACCGCTTACGGGAGGAATAAGCACGACTTCATCTCCATCCTGCAAAACAGCATCAGGTTCCACAAATTGAAGATTTAAGCCAAATCGAGTCACCTCGCGCCATTGCTCTAATGCAGGATATTGTTCAAGCAGGCGATCGCGCACCTGTGCCACGATCGCTCCCTCAGGCAGATGTAAAGCCACTTCAGAAACCCCGCAGGTCTCTTGGTAAGCCGCAAAAAGTTTCACTGTTACCTTGATCAAATTACTCATATATAGCCTTCTGTGTTAAGCCAAAACTCCTTGATACTCTGTAGGTATACCCTGTAGTCAACGCAAACTAATTGCGGCTATCCCATAAAAGCCATTGCAATTCAAAAACCAAAATCTAACAACTCATCCTAAAATCAACCCCTGTAATCCACTATGCTTGGCACTTTCCAACAGAGTAACCTCCGAATCGAAATTGCTGCCTCGGAACAAAAAATTTCTGACAGCCTGCTTTGTCCTACTCAATTTCAGAATTGGCTTTTCCCTCAATCTTTTTCAGCGGGGATGCCAGAACGGCTGTGCCCAGGAACCATATTCACAAGTTGGATTGGCCCTATCCCAATTCAGCATCAAGTCAAAATAGTCAAGCCAAATGAGCTGCAAATGCTGATGAGCAAAGGCGTTGACGGTTATCAAGAATGGTATTGGGGTGAAGGCTGGGTACAGTCTCGTTTGGCTGGAATTTCACCATTGCAGCTCAATCTAGGGCAGACGCTGAGCTTACTGCGATTACGTATGTTTCTGGCATCACAGTAGAGCGGCTTCCGGCTTCTATGTATGACTGCCTCTGAGTATGGCTGCCTCTGATGCTTACCTATAGTTAGTAGGAGCAGTCGTTCTCCTAAAAAGCGCGGATTACCCAGTAAGCCACTTGAAAAAAACTGACTAAATTCCGCTTGACACTTCGGGAATTGCGCCGCTATATTAGTAAAGCGGTCGAGGGGGAGCGAAGCGAAGCGAGAGCGGAGTGAGCGACCTCAAGGCATCCGAACCTAGACAATTTAATAGTTTGGAAGACAGAATAACACATATAGC
>JACQYI010000002.1 GCA_016208305.1 Oscillatoriophycideae cyanobacterium NC_groundwater_1537_Pr4_S-0.65um_50_18
CCGAATAATTGACCATACAGTTGGGTAGAGTGTGTCATGGTGAATTACTGAGGTGTGGTAACTCCAGCTTCTCATGTCTCTCTACCCTTCTCTATCGACCACTGCTATTGGCTTTCACCCACTTCTGTCAGGCAGCCAGGTCAGGATGGTGTTGAGTTCAGCCCATTCGGCAGCAGTGGGCTTTTTCGCTGGGTCAGGATCATCGTTTTTGGCTTTAATTGCCAGCAGACGCTTGAAGCTCTCTACCCCCAAATGCAGATCGTTGGTGATTTTGTTGGTGGCACTGGCAACAACGGCTGGATCGGGATCACTCAATTCAGCCTTAAGAGTTGTCAGATCATGCTGCAAAGCATCACCAGGATTGCGATGTCCAAGCGCAAGGCTTAGCAACGCATCAAAACCATTATTTTGCCGCTCAGTTGCCAAATCCCTGGGAATTTGCTCTAGCCTGGTTTGACGGGCTTGCCAAAGGGCGATCGCCCCTTCACCGACAATGGGTTCTGCCAAATCCTTAAGTTTGATTGTCACTGGGTCAATCATGGGCAGTTGGGTAGAGCGCAGGGGTGGCCATTCTCCCTCTAGGGGTTGTCGTAGGGACACCCAGAAGGTTTGTGGATCGAATTGAATCCCCGCGTCGCTTTCTTCTTTGCGCCAATCGGCAAACAGCTTTACCTTCTGAGCCTGGATCAGAATGGAATACACCTCGCGCCATTCGTCATCCTTGACTGGTTCGCTGCGGAGGTCGGTTTCCCACGCTTTGGCTTTGGCCGCGATCGCCATTAAATGAGTGAAGCTCTCGACCGTCAGATTCAGATCGTCTTGCAGCCTGAACTGGTTGGCAGTCACATCAATACCTTGGGTCAGTCGGTTGCGAAGGTTCTCAAACTCTGTGTCGGGGGAGGGCGTTGCCCAGGCGATCGCACTCATGGCACCGTAGGTCACTGGTTGATACATCACGGCAAACATCGCGGCGATGTCAGGGACTGGCTGAGGTTGCCCCGGAACCAGTTTGGTCAACCCAGAAAACACCTGGAGGCGATCGTCCACCCAGTCTCGACGGTTTTTCCAGAGATCGAACGCTTGATCGGCATCGCCTGGGTTGACCTTAAGGAAGGGGCGGCGAAAATCATCAGGGCCAATCAGGTCAGGGTCAATGATGGGCAGGCGCTGAGAGCTTTGATATAACTGCTTGACTGCCTGTTGATAGGTTAGATCGGCGGGGTCAAGCGCTAGTAAGGTGCTGCGCTCATCGAGCGTCATTGCCCCTTGACAGACCAACTGCTGTCGTTCGGCATCGTAGCTAAATTTGGCATCCAGGGGTGGGGCGAAGACAACACCCGCAGGTAGTTGCTTGAGGGCGATCGCATTTTGCCCGTCTTCATACTGATCGGCGGGGAAATCTTGGGATTTCCAGAGGGTGCGGAGATACTCTAGCCGCCAAGTTTGGAGTTCAGCGATGGGAACAGCGGTAAACGGGGCGCGGGTGGTATCGGCTAAGCCAAACACTTGCTCTAGGCTTGCTTCTGTGAGTAAACCTGCATTTGGATCAAGAAAAGAGGCATTGAGGTGACTCACATCAATCCCTAAACGTTCGGCTAGGGCTTGACGTAAAGAGGGTTCACTGGTGCGAGATAGTCGCACCTCGGCATAATTTGTACCGATTTTGGTTAAGACTGTAGTGTAAGCCGCGAGGAGATAATCTTGTTCAGCCTTGACTAGTGCAGCCTCTTGGTCAGCATCGGCTAACGGTCTGACTCCCAAAAAGCCGCGCAGTACCTCCACACAGAGGCGTGCCTGCCGAATTTGGACATCTACAGCTTCACAGGATGCAGGCAGATCAAAGGGTTGCTGAAAAATCGCCGCTAGGTTGGCTGCCGAGATCGGAACATTACTGTTTTTGATGTTCTCAGTGGCGTATTTAAGCAAATCGACTAGATAAGCTAGGGGGCTGACCGCCGCTTCGCAATCTCGGCATTGGCAGCGCATCTGCTCTGCCAGCATAGAATTGTGCTCCACCCCATTGACGTGGTTAGCAAGCTTCTGGAACATGAGATTGTTCAAGAAGTGGGTTTGGGCACGGGCAGAAACCTGAATTTGAGCCGCTTTGAAGTCACCGACGCGATCGCGAATAGCCCCCACAAAATCGGGACGAGAGGCTTGGGCGATCGCGGTAACGCTATCGTAACGGTTTTGGATCATCAACCCATTCACCTCTACATCGGGGGAAATGCGGCTGAGGTCGGCGTGGGCTTCGAGAAGCGGAATAACCGGGTCGTCTGCGGCAACGGGCAGTCCTTCTAGCTGACGGATGCCTCCAGCTTTGCGGATATCGGCAAGGGTGTTGATGTTGTTGTCAGCTAGGAAAGGTAATAAGTCTGGCGAGAATTCTACCGTTAGAACTTGTGCAAGATTTGAGAGTTGGTGAGATTCTGGTTCTGGGGAAATTGGGATGGATACTGGAATATCCAGGATATCTTGGTCGCCAGCTGCCTGGACTTCGATTTCAATTTGTGCTTGGGTTGTGGGGTTAATTAATACCTGCAACCGGAGTCTGCGCCTCACTTGGTTGGGGTCTGCCCCGGCTGGAGTGGGCGGGGTGATGTAATTTAAGCTAAAGATACCTTCATTGTTGCTAATATTCTGACCCAGATCTCTTGGCTCTTGCCCCGCATCTAGATCAAACCCCTGAACAGAAAATCCTACAAGGGGTTCACTGCTGCGATCGTTCAACAGTTTGCCAATGAACCGACGCGCCAATAACAAATTTTGGTCGATTTTGAGCTGCTCAATTTGTGCCAGAATTTCGTCAAGCCGATCGAGGAAGCTACGCGGAATAATGTTTTCTTCGATCGCAATTAAAAGGGTTTGACGCAGTACAGCATCTTCTCTAGAAATTAATTTTCTCAATATCGAGGGCAGTTTTTCTACGTCAGATCCTGCCAGTTCGGCAAAGTTGGTGGGCTGGTTTTTGCGACCCCAACCGTAGAATGCTTCGATCGGCACATCGGTCTGACGCGACAGCAAAGCACTGCGGCGGAGCCATTGGATCTGTTGCTGGGTTTCAAGCTGTTGTTCAAACCCCAGTTCATTGATCAAGAAAACCACATCGTCTTCTGTCAGATCTGCTAGGGGAAGGTCTTCTAAAGCAGGAGCGATCGCGGCTACTAGTCTTTCGTATTCAGAATCGCCCGCCTCGGGGGCTAATTCGACCCTGATTTCGATATCTTCTAGGTTGGGGGGAACGTTGAAAATAATTTGATCAGGACGGTATTCACGATGTTGGGCAATGATGCTGGTAATGGTTAAAACTTGCCCGGTGGCGTCAAAGACCCGGAAGCTCAGATCAGGTCGAATTTTGTTGATTCGACGTAAGCGGCGTTGACTGGTTTCACCCTCACCTCGGCGGAATTGCTCATCGGTAAACTCAATCCTGAATCCGAAGTTGCTGTCAATCGGGGACTGACCCAGGAGTTGAGGCGTTGCCCCCCGTTGTTCGAGACTGGGTAGATCGCGATCGTAGGCTTCGACTCGCCCTTCTAGGAGAAGATCGCGATCGCCTTGAAACTCTATATTTCCGGTAATAACAAACGCCTGGGGCATGGCTCATCTCCTAGCTAAGGGTTGAAGTAGTCTGTGATTGCCACTGATCATGTTTGTGTGGCACGTACAATGGAGATGTGGCACAAAAGGCAACAGTATGGTCGAATCCTCTAAACAAATGGAAGTCCATTTGGATCGGCAAGGACGGTTGGTGATTCCGGCGGCTTTACGGCGGCTGTTGGGCTTTGAGGAAGGTGATGTCCTGGTGGCTCGGGCTGAAGCAGGGCGATTAATTTTGGAAAAACAAGAAACGATTAAACGACGGCTGAAGGCTCGGTTTTCGCAATTGCCGCCAGGAAGCAGTTTGGCGGCTGAGTTGCTCGCGGAACGGCGTGAGGAAGCCAAACGGGAAGTGGGCGAATGACAGTAGTTTTGGATGCGTCGGCGCTGCTTGCCTATTTGCAGGATGAGCCTGGGGGAGCGGCGATCGAAGGGGTTTTGGCTGAGGCGGTAATGTCGAGTGCGAATTGGGCAGAGGTGGTGCAGAAGTCGCTGGCGGCGGGTGTGGTTGTGGAGGGAATGCGAGAGGATTTGGAGGCGTTGGGTTTGGAGATAGTCTCCTTCACGCCTGAAGATGGGGAAATGGCAGGGCGGCTGTGGCTGCAAACTCGGCAGGCTGGGTTGTCGTTAGGCGATCGCGCTTGTTTGAGTGTGGGAATGCGGCTGGATGTTCCCGTTTTGACCTGCGATCGCATCTGGACAACCATCGGTTTGGCTTTGGATGTGCAAGTGATTCGGTGATGAGATTGCATTCATTGTCTTTTGCAGCAGTTTGGACATCTTCAATCGCTTGTAAATGTGTCTCGCATATCAGTCATGGCGCATATTTTGTTGAAGTGCAATCGCTCGTCACTCAATCATAAAATTGTCCTTCCACCCAAACTACAAAACTTTGGCGATCGCTCTTCTACTGTGAGGTCGTTTGCAGATTCATGCCACAGGTTAAATAGAAGGGGGCGGTCGCATTCTTGAAGACTGAAGCTAGGGCGATCGGCTACAAGTTCAACGTTTCCTATCAGGATAAATTGCTGGGTCATGGCTTATTTCCTAGTTAAAATTAGAGGACTCTGTAGTTTTTGTAGTTATTTGCTGACGAGAAATTACGATTCTTACTGCTACGCCTAGAAAAACTCAATTAGAATTTTTGACAAAGTAATTACCAATTAAGAATTAGAAAAAATCGGCTAAAATATGCCTTGCTCTATCTTTCGCTTATAGTCCAAGAATTGGGAAAGTATGCCAGCCTTTTCTTCCGCAGTCCAAAGCTTAAGCTTAAGACTAAGTTGTTTAGAATAAGCTGCCGCTTCTAAATGAGCCTTTGCCATAGGACTTCGAGCAAAAATTGTAGACCAACGTCTTGCTCGGTGCTGCCCCAGGTGAATTAACTCATGAATTACTGCATCTTGTGAAGGATTGGGGCGAAACAAAAAAGTTCCAGGACCGCCAGGATTGGTATGTGGTAGATACATTGCCTCAGCGTTTGCTGCATTGAGTTTAGCAATTGCTTCTGGACTTGAATCGAAGATAACTCCTTTCCCCTCAAGATTTGCCTGTATTTTGGCAAACTTTTTAGAGTCAAAAAGAGGCTTTCCAGCAACATTCTGTTTCGCCATAGCTAAGCCTTCTTCAGCGGCGTGGGTAGCCTTGGCAACTTCACTAACTCTCGAAGCTGCTGCCTGCAAAGCACCCACCGCTTCAAAGACAAGATTCTGAGCAAGCTGTTCACCAACAATTGCCGCCCCACCGTATCTTGAATCTATTGAAGCTAAAGGAACATTAGGTATTTTCCCTTTTAACGCTGGATTGACGAGAGAAACAATCTTCCGAGTTTGGGAAATAGGAAAGTGGTTAAATAAACCAGCAATGCCGTTCAAGGCTCCTTTTCCAAGCTGCTCCAAGTCACCCATCTCCATATGCCCTCTTCCATCAGCACGTGCGACCCTTTCTGAATAAGGCATTACATCACCAACAAGCTTGGATTCGGTTACAGTCTGAACTCCAGTGACAGGATCAGTCTTTCCTGGTTCACCATTTTCCCAATGTCCTCCAGCCCATAAACCTTTGTTCTTGTCAGTTTCTTCGGAATTAACTTGCGGATCTTGCGGCTCTTGCGCTTCTGTACCTTCAGGATCTGTAAATAAAAGAGGATTGTTAGTGTATGGATAAAGGTTTAATCCATCTATGATTCCTGCTGGATCACAACTAATCCACCTTGCCACCCAGGATGCGTAGTATCTAGCACCGTGGTAATTCAGCCCACTTTCCTCATCCCGCTCCTTCCCCGTAAATCGATACCGCTTCCGTGCAAAGCCACCAAAGCTGGTTTCTCCATAAGGCGTATATTCCTCCCGGTTAATCCAGTTGCCTACCTCATCAACCACAACACTGCTACTGCCCAAATGATCACCCAGGTGATATTTCACAGCAGGTGTCGTGTCATCGGGGAACGGATTCCCAACCCGCACCAGAGCAATGCGGCTCTGGTCATCCATCACATGCAGCGTATTGTTTTCCCGCGTTACCCCACCCTGCACAATCCGCTGATACTCAAAAATCCCATCAATATAAACCGTCACCTCCACTTGTCCGCCCTGCTTCCGCATCAGCTTCTTCACCCGCTGTCCGCTGGCATCGTAGAGATAGTGCGCATGAACGGTCGGCTCGGCATTCCCGGTTTGCGTTCTAAACACCCGCATCCGATCGCCATAATCCCATTCAAAATGCCGCGAATTGTTCTCGCGAATCAAGTTGCCATTGTCATCAAAAAAGTGAGTCTGGGCGACAACTAGAGGATTAGCAACCCCCGATCGTCTGTTCTCCAAATGCGTCAACCGATTGCTGGGTGGATTGAGCCACGCCTGGTTCAAATGCGTGCCCCACTCCTGCTGCCACTGATCAGGAGTTAACCCACCCATGCCAAAATTGCGCGACCAAGCGGTTTCCCAGATTCCCCCCGGACTTAGTTGTTGATGCTGCAAGTTCAATACATTGCCGCCCGCATCATACTCATACCCCTCCCGATACAGCGCCGTCAGATTGGGGGCATTGTCCTGATTAGGGGTGCCATGATTGTCAGAGTTAAAGCCACAGCGCGGCTGATCTTCCCAGGGTCGCGGCTGGGGAATGTCCTTACACTCCCGTCCCGTCGCCGTTAGCAACCGATACAGCGGATCGTAGGTAAAACTGCGATCCAGCCCATTGGCTCCCAGCGGCAGGTTGCCCGCAACGCCCGATCCCGGTGTGCGATCGTGAATTTTGGTAATATTGCCCACCAGATCATATTCATAGGCAAACTCTTGCAGGGCTGCTCCCTTCGGTTGATAGGTCCGCAGGTTGGGATGGTCGTAGGACTGCGACCTCATCCGCACCAACCGAAACGTCTGCGGATCGTAAGCATGGCGCGTCATCACCCCATTGCCACAGGCAATCAACACCCGCTGCCCCTTGGCGTTATAGGCAATCCGTTCCACATAGGGTTTGCCATCCAGATCCACCTGCTCCAACGCCCCCGCCCGGTTGTAACGGGGAATCAATTCCTTGCGAGTGCCATCAACCGTTTGCGGATAGCGCATCGCCTTAATCCGGTTCAGCGCATCGTAGGTCATAGAGGTTGTGTAAGCCGTTTCCTCTAACAACGTATTGGCAAGGTTGTCCCAATTAACCCGATACGCCGCCACCTGCCAGTTATTTGCCGGGGCGTTATTAAACACACTCAGAATTTGTTCATCTCGAATTACCTGCTGCACTTTCCCCAGCACATTGCCCTTGAAGTCGCAGGCCGCCAGGGTGATTAATCCGGCTTCGTCATAGTGGCGATACAGTTTCCCCAGCAGGTTACTCGCCTGAGCATCCGCCAGCCCAGCCTCCGGGCTATCGCCATAAATTAATCGCTCCCGCAGCGTCATCACCTGCCCCGCCCCATCCCTTGCCCACAGTCGAATCGGTCGATTTAAGCGATCGTAGGCGTGTAGCGTCAGGGCACCCTTCCCATCCCGTTGCTCCAGCGGATTTCCCAGCGCATCCAGCACGCTCCGCCGCACCCCAGCACCGATGCTGTCAATCTGGAGGTTGCGATTAGCCAGGTCATAGACATGCCGAAAAGCGACCCGACTCAGCGCATCCGTTATTGTCAGCAGATTGCCGCGAATATCGTAGGTCGAACGGGTTGTGTACCAATCCTTCGCTGGGTCAGGCCCATTCCGCTCCACGGCTTTAACCGTGCGACCTAATGCATCGATCTCAATACTGGCAGGCGTGAAATGGTGAGTTGTCGGTGCCGCATTAGTAAGAAAGGTTCCTGCTGGACTGCTGCTTAAACTTGCTAAATCGTTGGCATCGTAGGTAAAGGCTTCCCAAGGTGTAGGCTTAAAGCGATCGGGCTGGCTCAGGTTCTCCGGAATGCCGTAAACCACCCGTTGCTCTGTCCCATCCGGATTCAGTGTACGAATCACCTGACCACGCGAATCGTAGAACATCGCCGCCTTCTGCCCCGTTTGGGCATCAGTCGGCGCAATGAAACTCCACCCCATCGAGAAGAACGGCTCATACTTCTCCACCACTCGTCCCTTGTTGTCGTAGATCTGCCAGCCACTCACCACCACATTGGGATTATTTAGGTCGGCATTTGTCTGTCCAATTACAT
The DNA here is from genome assembly GCA_016208305.1 of Oscillatoriophycideae cyanobacterium NC_groundwater_1537_Pr4_S-0.65um_50_18. Lineage (GTDB taxonomy): Bacteria > Cyanobacteriota > Cyanobacteriia > Elainellales > Elainellaceae > Drouetiella. Next base: position 8,243 of record JACQYI010000002.1, read on the forward strand.
CCCGGCGTGTGCCCACCCCATCAGCCTGATCGATGGGCAGAATGCCACCGCCAAAGGTGCGATCGCCAAACAGCACCTCTTCTGCCTGCGTCCGAGTTTGCATCAACCGCCCAAACCCATCTGAATATTCCACCGTTGTAATGGCTTCATCCCGCTTCGGTAGGGCAATATCCGTTTCCGTATCGTGATGGATCTGGCGAATCGAACGGACAAAAATCGGCTGGCGATTCCCGGCAGGGCTTTGCTCAAAGGCTAAAAACCCATACTCCATTCGCACACTGGGTCTAATCTGGTCGCCCTGATTGCCCTTCCCTTTGACAAAGGTACTAGACAACAACCCCAAGGGTGTAAACGTAACCGTCGTGCGGTTATTGTTTGGGTCAATCACTTCTTGGGGTTGCATCACCCGATAGTCATATTTCGCCTGAGTTGTCAGACCGATCGGATCGATTACCCTCGTCGGCAATAAGCGGTAAGGGTGACCTGGTTCGTCATAGTCGATCGTAGTGTCGCGCCCCAAGGGATCTCGCATCACTCTGACTAGACCCCGTTTCTCCGTGCCTTCATCCTGGAAGTCATAGCTGCGTCGTTCGGCAACGACAAAGTAACCCGTTGCAAACGGTGACCCGGCTCCACCTGCCTGAAAAACATAACCCGATAACGCTGGTAATCGATCGCGAAATTCCTGGGGATACTCCCCTGTCCATTTCACCGGATTGGTTAGATAGGGTGGACGATTCGCTCCATAAGCCGCCTGGAGATCTTCTTCTGTCATGACCAAGGTGAGCGATCGCACCAGCGCCCCAAACTCCCCAATCTGTCCAAAGTTCAATCCTTGAAAGGCTGCCCCATCGTAGAAATTCAGCGTTTGACCGATAATCTTGCGGGAAGCCGGATCGACCTTTACCTGATCCCAAAGCTGAAAAACCGTCGATTGACCATCGTTGAGAACTTCGTAGGTTGTGGTTTGGGCAACGCGATCGACGATGAATCTTTGAGCATCATCCTTCTGGGCATACTTGGATTCGCTATAGGTGCTCAGGTAGGACGATTGCGGGGCAGGCGCTTCCACCCGGAAATCTCGATTTCGTGGAACAGCGATCCCAATCTGAGAGAGCAGTTGACCGTAGCGATCGTAATCGCCCATGAACTTAAACTGCGTCATGGGTTCGCTGCCGCGTTCCCATTGGGTCGTGCGTTCCGCCAGCGCAAAGGAGAAAAAGATGGGTTGGCGATTAGGATCGGTCTCTAGCGGTGGCGACTCTTCCCGCACCCCATGAATCGATTCCGTTACGGTGTAAGGACGATCCTGAAGATCCGTACCATCCAGCGCGTACAGTTCTGTTCGTAAGATACTGCCCCGCAAAGCCCGAATCGCATCCCGTTTCGCCCGCCGATTTTCAATGTTCTTGAGAATATCCGTCACGGATTGGGGACGGGACAATACCTGCGGGTCTCCTAACCAAAACTCATCGCTGTAGTCAAGTTCGTACCAATCGCCAAACTCATCGCCCACCGGCCCCTGATGAAACCAGGTACGTGTTTCCATCGGCAGAGAAAACACTTTGGAGACGATCGGCTCAAAGGGACGTTCCGGATGCAGTCCCTCGGCATGAAACTCCTCAAAAATCTCGGTGTCCCGCTGTTCAACCCGACCAAATCCCCGAAATTCTCGTTCGCCCCCATCCCAGTACCCATGATGGTAACGATACGCAGTCGTTAATTTGCCGTTGGAAATCTGGTCAATCACCTCAACCTTCGCCACCACCTGTACTGGAAATGGCAACGGCGTTTTCCAGCGCGTCTCCGGTCGTTTTTCATCTTCTAAATAGAACTGAATTGAAGGCTGATAACCTACCCGCGTCAGTGACCCCATGTGGTTGTCCATCTCATTCAATAGATAGGGCTTCACCCCACCTGTGAAATCTAGAAAGAACATACTCTGGCGCGATAGAACACCTGCATCAGCGCTCCACAACACGCCAGCCACCCCAGTGCCCAGCATGTCCACCAGACGCACCGCATCCATATCCGATACAGAGGGCGTTCCCTTAATTTCGATCGGGTCGCTCCAGCCATTGCCACTCTGGTTAATCCAGAGAATTACTTTCTTATCGTCCACATAGACGATATCCGCCAGTCCGTCCCCATCTACATCTCCAACCAGAATCCGCTTGGGATCATAGCCATAGGCGAAGCGAGGGCTATTGCGCATTGAAATGCGATCGCCCCAGTTCCCATAACCCAGATTCGGCCAGTATTCGATATTGCCGTCATGAACCAGCAAAATATCTTGCAGCCCGTCTCCGCTCATGTCTCCCCATTTCACGCGGGGATCTGAAAAGCTGATATTGGGAAACTTCTCCAATGACTGACGCTCAACCCAGCGGGTCTCTTTCCAACCCTTTTTGGGGTCATTGAAGAAACACTCCATGCGGCTGCCCGAAAGAATTGCATCCGTCACCCCATCCCCCGTCAAATCGACTAGCTTCACCTCCGGATCTTCCAGATTAAAACTAGGAGCTACGTCATACCGTTGAAAGGACTTGCGATCCCACAAACCCCCAAACCGCAGCGGGAAATAACCTGACAGTCCCGGTGTCGTTACCAGCAGGTCAATCCGCCCATCTCCATCTGCATCAATCATCTGTACGCCCGGATCAGCCAGCCGCAGCTCTGCCGGAGCATCCTTCATCTCACGGGGGCGATCGAACTTGCCATTACCTAAGTTGCGCCAGTACCGCACTGTACTGTTCATCTCCAGCACATCTGGCAACCCATTGCCAAACAGATCCGCCAGCTCATACTCCGGTCGAGCCAGCGACCCGGGCGGCATATCTGGCCCAGTAATTGGGAAGAAGTCTCGTCCCTTCGGCTCAAATTGGCTGTAGCTGAACTCCAGCGGCGGTAATTGTTCTAAAGCAGCGCCATCGTGCCCTTCCACTTGCACCTGGCTGAGCAGTGAGGCACGGTTGAGAGGTAGGCGATCGATTGGCAAGCCTCGCTGATCCAGATAAATCAGATCATAGGTACGGGTTAAGATTTCGGCTCCCGGCTGGGTAAACACCTCAATGCGGGTACAGCGTCGGATGGTGCGAATCTCAAATCCGGCTCGGTAATCGGAGAAGGAATCCGGTCGAGTTTCATAGGTGAACTTCACTCGCACCAAAAATTGAGGATTAGCGGAGTCTCCATAGTCAACATAGTGAATCTCTGAAAGGTAAAGCTGATCCCAGTAATGCGGGCCATCCGTTTGCACAGCATCTCGCTCGTACTGATAGTCAATTCGATTCCCAAAGGGATCAGTGGTACGAGTTAATTTCCAGGCAAAGAGACGGGTTCGGTCAGTGGGCTTGGCGATCGTTGCTGGGTCATTCCCGACAAATACAGGAGTCCCATACTGACTAACCAGCCCATCCTTACTCCGAACTTCCCAGTAATTATTATTGGCATCCTGATGGTGCAAGATCTTGGCAAATAATCCTTCAGTACGGGGCTGATAACGAGTCTTTCCAGGCTGTTGCTCGACAGCAACCAAGTCTTCAGCTCCCGAAAGCACAAATATATCCTTGGCATTGTCGTAGAGAGGAATTCCTTTAGAGGTCTGACGACTAACTCCAGGAATACCCAAACTCCAGCCTAAACCGAAAGCCCCATTGCCATTGCCAGTACTGTAAACCAGGTTTAGCTGAGGCTGAAACCCATTGCGACCGGGCGGAAGGGCGATCGGGATGGTGAAGTTGCCAGTACCTGTATGAAGATCTGGTGAGAACTTCTCACCAATGCCATGCAACGCTCCTCCACCCTTAGGCAGCGAAATAACCTGGCTCGACGTGCCGGACTTGTTGCTCATGAGTCCTCTTGCTGGGGGCTAGCATTATGCGGCTTAAGAGTCAGTTAGTCGGCGTAAGGTTCGATAAATTATTTAAGAAAATAATTTAGCAAGGTAGCACTCTTACGCATGATATTTATCAAGGATTCTTTAAATCTTAAAGAATCTCTAATGACCTTCAAAAATCTTTAGCTAAATCCAAAAGCTGAAACGCCTTGGTCTCAAGGCATTTCACCCCTAGCTCACCCAATCGCCCCGATACGGTAGTGACAAGTGGAGATCCAAACATATGGATACATTCTTTCGATTGACTATCACAACTTCAATTTATCGCGATTCAATCTCTGGAGAATGGGCGATCGTGACAATCTTGCTTGCAGAGAGGAGCACAACTTGTCAAGAAAGATGAACAACAATAGACCTGTCCGAAAACTTACAGCCCAGGGTGTGTCTGTTTTTGAGCGTGGTTGCGTTCACCATAGGCTCAACAGCAGAATGCGGCTTGGAGATAGTTTCTGTTAGTTTAGCTCCCAGAACATAGGGTTCGCTAATCCATGTCATCTCCCATTCAAGACTGAGGTGAAACGGGCAAAATAATCATGCCTAATTGCAATCTCACTAGACCACAAACGGTCAGAATCACTTGTTCATAAGTATCAGAATGGAAACGGAATCGCTCCTTAGCAATCTTTTATATTTCGGACAGGTCTATTAGAACTAGGTTCTGAAACTCAACGTCGCGATCGCCGCCTCCTTATCCTGCTCTGTCACCTCGACATAGCGCTGCAACGCCGCCAGGGTCTTATGCCCTGAGATAGTTTGAATATGCTTAATCGGTACCCTAGCGTTATGCATTTGAGTAATCGCAGTGCGTCTGAAGCTGTGGTTTGATGCACTCTCAATCTGCAATTCACTCAACACTGATCGCAGAATTGCATCAGCCGATCGAGAGGTATAATCAGGATCGCTGCAATTTAGTGCCACGAGAGCTGAAAAGCCCTAGTTTCACGTACTTCCCTAACAAGACTTGCATAGGAAATTGATAATTCTAAAAGCTCTACTGGATAAAGGTTTCAAGAGTCGGCGGCACTAAAAAACGCTTATCCTGATTACACCCCTAGTTGGTCAGTCGCCTTGAGAAATGCCCGTTTTGCAGCTACTTTATTCTTGCGGTTGGTATAGCGTTTGAAGCTGCGAATATCTCGATGGCGCGATAGCTCCATTGCCAGAGCCGTATCCATTTCCAGCTTGACAATTAAATGAGTGCAGAAGGTATGCCGACCTCGATGGGCATGTAGGTTAATTCCTGTGTACTCAGCAAGCTGATTCATCACTTCCTGTACTCCCCAGTAGGTTAAACGCTGTCCTCTACTACGGTTAGAGTTGGAGACAAACAGAGGACTATGCGGCGTAATCTCTTGTTTCGTTGATTCTGCTTGTGTCTGCCGTTGTTGTACATAGGCGTCCAAATCAACCCGTGCTTGTCGAGTGAGTGGGACTTCTCCCACGCTGTCATGCTTTGCTTCTCGGATGACCACTTGCTGCCCATCGTAGTCTTCAAAATTGAGGTTAATCGCTTCCTCTGCCCGCAGACCATGTAACAACACTGAGAATAGGGCGCGATCGCGCACCGGATCACGACTCACCTGCGCGATCGCCGCATAGATTCGCTCGACCTCCTCATCTTCTAGCTCCTGGGATTGAGCTTCTGGCACCTTCTCCTGCTTCACCCCAGTCGTCGGATCGCTGGTGATGTACTCTGACTCCAGCATCCACTTATAAAAGGTCTTGAGCGTTCGCAAAATACGATTGACCGAATTGGCTGCCAGCCCCCGATCTTGCAAAAGATATTGCTTGAACTGTGCCACCTGCCGTCTGGTGACATTTGCCCATGCCTGCTGCGTCCAGTCCATGAAGTACTGCAAATCTCGACGGTAAGCTTGCTCACTCTTGGGCTTGAGCGATCGCGCCGCAATAAACTCATCCACCTTAGGCTGTCTCAAATCTGTCAGAGAGGCAACTCTAACCGCAGGAGTTTCCTGACCACCCACAAGAGGCACAATCACAGGTTCTGGAATAGCTGGACATTTCATAGCGATCGCTGGGTAACAACAAAGTGTGGGGCGGCATCCCTCCCCTTTCGATTAAAGCGTGAGACACGCAGCACGAAAGCGCTGTATTTTGAGTGTTTTTGAATAAGCATTTCTACTTACTCTTGAACCTTTTATCCCCGATATTTGACCAATATCGGGGATAAGATAAGCCTAAGACAATATGAGACAATCAGCACAGCCTAAATCTAGAAATATCAGCACAGCAGGGATTTGGATCGATCGAGATGGAAACTGTCAGAACTGGGTACTCGACTTGAGGACAGAAACCCCTACTTGATAGACTGGCTGCTGCCTCCAACCTCCACCCAGCGAATGCTCTATGGACTGCCCCAATTGGGGTGTAATCAGGATAGCTACAATTTAGTGCCACGAGAGCTGAAAAGCCCTAGTTTCACGTACTTCCCTAACAAGATTTGCATAGGAAATTGGTAATTCTAAAAGCTCTACTGGATAAAGGTTTCAAGAGTCGGTGGCACTAAAAAACACTTATCCTGATTACACCCCTATATTACCGTCGAGAATACCTAGAACCATGTACAATCCGTTCAAACAAAACTAGAAGAGCGCCGATCGTTAACTGAGTCCAAGGCGTTTGAAACTGGGGTTGTACTTCACGAGCCATCTTAATTTCATTCAACACAGTTTCCTTTTGCTGTCCCCATTGTCCTAAGGCAGGCAGCTGTTCCGCTGATGCAAGTGCTTGATCAAAACTACCTTGTCGTTTATAGTCTTGCGCTTGTTGCAACAAATCTAAGTAATATTTTTGTTTACGATCCACTTCAACCAGCAGCTCTTGAACACGAGTATCCCAGTAAGGATGTTTGATCATCATGGACAATTCCCTTTGAACAGCGTCAAAGTCATCCGTGTCCAATGCTAGTTTTGCTGTTTGCCAGTGCTGTTGATTTGATGTCCAGGTCTGTTGCCACGCTTGACTCCTTTGCAAAGCAAGAGCAGACATAGAACTGGTTGCAGGAATTTCTTTGAGGGCAGCGATCGCGTCATTGAGCCGCCCCGATGGATCTAAATAGTACCCTCTGGCAATGTCTAGGATTCGTTCTGCTGAAGCTTTGGCCAGTCCTTGAGCTTCGTCGTAATATACAGAATCCTGAGAGATGCGATCGGTGCCTTGAATAGCTTGCTGATATTGCCCACGTGTCGCTAAATTGTTGGACTCATCTAGCCAAAGTTTGTGCTGCTCAGTTTGGCAATCGTGCAAGACAAGTTGGGCCGTTTCATAGACCAGAGACTGATGTGAGATTTGCCTTAGCTCAGCCATGCAATCAGCAAATTGACGCTCTTCTTTACGAGCCACTGCTCTTGTTAAAGTTTGCCAATCTCGCTCATTGTGTTGGTTCTGAGTGTAAACCCAACTCAAAAGTAGACTAGCTGAACCCAAAAAGCTCAGCATGGGAATAATCCACAGCCATCTGCTCCATTGCTGTGGGAACTGTCTTGGTGCTGTCATAAGAGTGCTCCATTACTTATCCATATTATACAAATCGGATAATTGATTTGTGTTGGATTTTTCAGAGAGACATTCTTAGTACTTCAATTATCAAAAAATATTATTTGCATCCTCTATTTCAGAACTTATAAGAAGACAGCCAGAGGAGCACTGTATCGCCTAAGCGCCGCTCCTATGGCTATCTCAATGAGAAAGCAGCTCGTAATTTGAACAAATTGAATTGTAGAACCCGGCTGTTTAGGTTGCAGGTCGCCACTCAAAGAGCTTTCTACGAAATTGTTCAGCCGCCGCGAGAGCCATTACACCCTGTTGAGTCACCTTGAAATATTTTCGCCTTGCCCCCCCTTTATCATCTTCTGGACGAGCTTCCATCCAAGATAAGATCAGTCCTTTTTCTTCCAATCGACTGAGCGTTGGATACAAACTCCCGACTCCAATAGAACGCTGACCTTCACTAGCATCGCGAAATGCATCAATAATTTGCAGTCCATATAACTCCCGCCCAGTCAAAACGCTAAGAATCTCTTCTTCCATCTTTGAAAGTGTGAGGATTTCAGTAGAGGACTTTTTTTTCACCAAATCATTCTGGTTCATCTTGACCCCTTTAGGGTTAGCAGAGTTGCTCTCGCTATCCATTCTGTTTCCTAAAGAGAGTTCCTCATTGAACATGGTTCCTCCTTGTTAAAGCCTTCCTAAATTAGGAAAGCAAAATAGTGTCCTGCGCAAACATAGTGCAGATAGTTGCATCCTAAGTTGTCAAGCGATCCCAAATCGAGTTACGATATCATTTTGTGATATAAAAAGCGCGTGAATCTTGCGCACCGCTTTATATCACTCGCAAGATCATATTATACTCTTTAGATAATTGAAAGCGCAAAAGCCATATCTATAGAGACTAGTGCTTAAGCATACCTTGCATTTGCGATAGAATCGTGTGATATTTTATATAGAGTGGGAAGCTTTATTGGCATTAGCCACACGAAGTGAGGCTATTCAACCTAGCAGAATTTGGGAATGCAAGATAGGAGTACAACCGTTTTAATGAATAACTCAACGTAAAATTAAGGGAAACAACTTGGATGCGCCTCGACTACCCATCTGCTTGGCTGTTGAAAAGTTTGGAGAATATTGTGAAGAGGTGGCTTCATTCTGTTCGCGATACAGCTAGTCCCCTATACCATGATTACATCGAGGGTATGTTGTCGGACTATGCAGAAGTCAGGAAGAAATGGCGCGATGAAAAAAAGTACGGTGATTTAAGGGTTGCATGGCATTCTCTCTCCTGGGGAGGACAAATCTTCTGGGGAGTTTTTCGTCTCAACATTCACCGAATTCGTCGAGGGCTAAGCCTTTTATTTTTTGCTGTTGAGCAACACTTTGTATTAACGCAAGCCTCAGCCACTCTATCATTGAAGGGCTTGATTATTAAAGAGGTGTTCTCATGGTTACACCAAGTTACAGGTAGTGTAGGTATTCAAGTGGATACGATCGAGGTGATGCTTAGTCCAACAGCTCAGATTATTGGATGGAGTGATGGTGCAGCCTCAGTTTTTGGTTTTCATGCGGATGATGTGATGGGTAAAGTAGCAACTGACTGTTTTATCCCGGAAGTTGAGACGAGTGGGCGATCGTTAACTGACTTGATTCGCAATATCTGTTCGTGCCCACATCTCTATAGTCTTAACATCAATGAAAACCAGAACCAAGAAGGGATTCGGTACTGGCTACTTTGGGCAAATGTTCCAGTTTTTGACAAGGCTGGAGAATTGATAGAGATCCGCTGTCGGGGTATCAAAGTTGAAGATCCCCTCTTTATGCAGAGCCTTCTTCTACGCTGGCAAGATTGGAAAATGTTGCCTTTTAGGGGACTAATCTAGGCATTCTCACTCCCCAAAACCAACGTCTTCACCCGTATCAACTGCGATCGCAACTGGGCTCAGCGCCGAAACAAACTCGCCTTTTGCCGATCGAGTCGCAGCACATGGCTGAGGTACTGGGGCGTATCGATCGTCCCGGTATTAAAGTGGTAATCCATCTCCAGTACCTGCATCCGCAGAATATCCCGTTTCGCCACTTCCTGAGAAACTTGAAACTCCCGCCGCATCTGGTCAAAGTCCAGCACCTGAAGAATCGCCTGCTCCCGCAACTTTTGAGCAATCTCGCCTCGCTTGTTCTCAATCTCTGCCACTTATCACCTGAAGATTGGCGATCGCCTTAAGCTGCATATTTAGGTAAAGACAGCTGCACTTATCTATACCAGACTATTATCAGACTATTAGATGGACTGGAGCAATCGACTCTCCAAATCCGCCTATCATCAGAGTCAAGGCAATGAGATCTATCGCATGGGTAGACCCACAAACGAGAAGTGTTGGGCATGCAGCCTGTTAACGGTGAGCGAAGCCCGTAAACTGCATGAGACAGCGCGGGGTGGCGATGGCTGCTGGCGTGATGACACTTGCCGCAGTCGGCGATCGTATTACCGCAAAGGTCGCACTCAATCCGTCAGGCGGCAAACCCAGATTGAAGAGTTAGTCGTGCCGATTGCTGAAATTCCCTATGTGGTGCTCCATACCTATGTGGAAAAGCCCCCACAAATCAATGATGCGGTAGTGATCCATGCGCTGTGTGCTGAACTGTGGGTGGGAAATAAATCGACGGTGATGACGCAACCCCAACATACGTTTGGGCTATCCCCTCGCAGGGTCAAGGAGTATGCGTATCAGAAGAAATGGGTTGAGGATCTTGTGTAGCTAGGAAGATAAAACCTGGAGAGTTACACAAGAAAGCTTCCCTAACTCAGGCTAAACACAAGAACAGAGCTAGGGTATTAGTCCTGCCCTAGATTGGAATACGTCGCGCTGGGGTTATAGCATTGCCTATCCATATATCCAGAGTCTTGCATAATCTCATTGCCATTCCATCGGATGCTGCAATACGTTTCTGCAACACTGAAAGGCTTGTTTAAACAATCACTGCAATTCCTTGCGTAAATGAACGTTTTTGCAAGGAAAATTACATGACCCGGCTGACCAATGCCCTGCGCTAGATTCAGTCAAGATGTTGTGACGATCGAATCAGTGCTGATCGATGGACACAATGAAGACTGCCCCGTTGTCAACAGCAACAGCCAGTATTTTTGACCAGAATTAGCTCAACTGAGAGCAACTAAGTAAAAGGATGAGACATACAGCCTTTTCCAGGCTAATGAGGTACAAGATAGAGTAATGGAAATGCTATCTAAAAGTTGTTTGAATGAGACCCTATTCATTTGATCTGCGCCAGAAACTCGTAGAGCGATACCAAGAGGGCAACATCTCTCAACGAGAACTTGCTCGTCAGTTTCGCGTCGCCACCAGTTTCGTGCAAACGCTGCTCAAACGGTATCGAGAAACCGGGAGCGTTGAGGCAAAAGTTCGCACTCAACAAACCCCCACTAAACTGAATGCAGAGCAATTGCGG
>JACQYI010000003.1 GCA_016208305.1 Oscillatoriophycideae cyanobacterium NC_groundwater_1537_Pr4_S-0.65um_50_18
GAAGAGCGCGAGCGTTTATTGGCGCTCTATCTCCGTGCGGCAGATAAACTGGCGGGCGCGTTGATCGAGCGCGGGCAATATGATGAGGGGCTAGAGTTGTGCCAAAAAATTTTGGCGAAGGATGTGTGTTGGGAACGCGCTTACCGTTTGATGATGACGGCTTATGCCAAGCAAGGCAACCGCCCGCGAGCCTTGAAGACGTTTCAGCGATGTGTAGAGATGTTGAAGAGCGAGCTAGATGTCGCGCCGTCGGCGGCGACAACGAGTTTGCACGAGGAGATTGCGAAAGGTGAAAAATAAAAGCCGACTCGATGTGAGTCGGCTTTTTGCTACGGCTTATTCAGATTACGGATCATAAATATGTTCCCGCTTCAATCAACAAAGCGCGTTCAGCGACTCTGTCTGGTCTATTAAGTTTCAACAAAAAAATTGTGGCACGCCCGATAGGCGTATCAGATATTAACTCTGAGTCTGATAAGTGAAAGTGTTCATGCCAATTATCTGTGCGTGGGTTGAAAAGCCGAGTCAGGTCATTTGTTTGTGGATCAAATGTGGCAATGTCTGTTCCCTTGTGATGATTGCATCGCCAGCAGATTCGCGCAAGGTTATCGAGCGTTGTTTGTCCGCCATGTTTGCGGGCGATGATGTGATCGATCTCAGGTGGATAGAACGCTATACTATCGGGCAAGCGGCAGTATTCACATTGCCCGTTTGCCCGATCAATAATTTGTTGGCGCAGTGATGCGGGAATGTTGCGCGTACTCATTTGACCAAATAGGGCAGGGCTCTGGCTTTAAGCATCACGATCAAATGCTCAATACGTTCATACTCTTCTAATTCTTTTTCCTCAGTCTCAGTCAACGAGTCGGCTTGGCTTTTTTCTAACAACTCTTGCATTCGTAATTGCATTTCTGCTGTGGGACTGAATTGCATGAGTTGTTCCTTCGTAGGCGCGTTGGCGAGAAAAGACAGAATGTAAGAATAAACTTGCGCCGGGAGTGGTGAAAGTTTATTGAGACCCAGTGCGATGATCTCTGGTAAGCGATGCCGGGTTGCAGCAATGCTAGTTGCAATGTCATCGGTGACTTCAAGTGTAATTGTTGTCATATTCAACCTCTTGCTAAAAGTATATATCACTTTACAGAAGCAGTCTCTTCGGTCTTTCGTGGTGTTTGTGACTCGAAATAGCCGCGTATGTAACCCCTCTGTAACCCTCCGGCGTTATCTTCCAACTAAATATGGAAACTCCTGCGCCTAACGAGACGAATGTCGTCTCGTTTGTTATGCGTTTCGTCTACGATAAACCGAATGAGTGGCACGGCGTGATTCGCCACATCCAGTCGGACGCCGAA
>JACQYI010000065.1 GCA_016208305.1 Oscillatoriophycideae cyanobacterium NC_groundwater_1537_Pr4_S-0.65um_50_18
GCAAAGTTTTTGGTTCATAAAGACGATTATCCCTGCACTCTAGCAGTTCTAGAGCTATCTGAAAACCCCAAATACCAATCCTTTCATGCTTTTTCAGCAAGCCCTAATTACAGCCCTACCTGGGCTGAGGGCATCTGGGACAGTTATTAGCAAGTTGCATACCAGTTGAGCAGGACTAGTAGTCTGTCAGGAAATTTTTGACGAGATAGGACTAAAGTGACGAGAATGCATTCTCTTTCAAATTCATGGTAGGCAGCTTCGTTAACTGTTCGATCGTTAAAAGATGTGCGAAGAACTGAACTTTATACCCTTTTAGTTACTACCTGCTGCACGAGTTGTAGCGATAAGGAAAAGCTTGATCGCAATTTATCAAACTGTTCCTGTTGGTTATAAACTTTCGACTGTATGCGACGTGAGTGATGCATAGCTAGGGCTACCGATTCCAAAATATGTGCCGGTACATTCTGCTCGTAAAGATAGGTGACAAAACTATCTCTCAAAATGTGGGGTGTCATTGGTATGTGCAACAACCGATAGAGCGTGGACTTGACTAAGTAGGTAATTGCATGATCACTCATTGGTTTCCCATGAGGTTGAGTGAAGAAATACTCATGTTTGGGAACAAAGATTTGCCGCCATTGTGTCAGCCATTGCTCTATATAACCATAGAAAGTTTTGCCATCCGAATAGTTTACATTAGGCACTTCTCCCCACCAACTGCCGTAGGTGTTTCCCGTTTTATAATCTGGCTCCTCTAGATGGATATACCACTTTGCGTTTTGTGGCTCAGCCATAAGGTTCTGTGGCGTAAAGATTGCTCCCACAAGTTGTCCCTTAACTAAGGTTCGACCTATCAATAACTCACGGTAAGTTCGCTGGCGATCCGGTGGCATAATTGACATGAAACTCAAAAGCAAGAATCGCTGCATGCTTTGTCCTTGAGCTGTTTGTGGACGTTTGATTCCACCAATAGGGCATCGATCTAATTCTGCCTCTAGGCGCAACCTCTCAACCGCCTCTAGCAGCACTGGCCACTGAACCATCTTAGCAGCAGTGCTCATCACCTTGGGTGTATGCTTACTTTGCTTAGTCAATGTACGACTTAGTTTCCTAAGCCTCTGTATTGCAGGAATATCCTCGAAATTATCCCTTTCGTCTTGGTCAGTCTCAAAGCGGTATATAAATTTGGCAACAGCAAGCCATGCAGTCACCTGTTGTAATTTTGAAGATGGGTGTGTAGCTGGGTTTCCAGGAATCCGAGAATCTTGCCACTTGAAGTATTTGTTTACCGTTGCCTCTATAGAACCTGCCACTCGTTTCGCTTGTTCTCGAGCAAACCAAGATTGAATTGCCCATTGATCGAGACTCTCGAGGTTTTCTACTGAAATGCACAGCTTGACCCACGGAACCAGCTTTTCTAGCCGTAAATCATCAAGTGGCACTCCCTCAACACGGTACAACCATCCTAAGATTCGCAATACGTGGTCTAGATGCATTTTTACTGAGACTTGTCTCAGAGGCTCACCCATACTGCCACTCTGCATATAGATTTGAAAATCTTCTAGCTGAGTTTGCAAAGCAGGGTTAATGGAGTCCCCTATTACCTTACCCAAAGCGAAAACGTCTTGGCGTGCTGGAGTATTCTTTGGTTTTGGCGATTCGACTAGGTTATCAGGTGAATCGACTAAGTTATTGGTCGATTCACCCGAGTCTTTAACTGCCTGTGTTCTCTGAGTCATCTTACACAACCTTAAAGGCACCTTGCCCTCGACCTTCTCGTGAAAACGATACTTCTCAGCTTTAGGCTTTTGAGCGTTAGACAACTCAAACCATCCCTGCTCATTCACCCAGTTCCAGAGCTGGCTGAGATAGTGCTTGTTACGCTTCAGCAAGTTTTGAAAGTCTACTTCCCAGTTTTTCTCAGGCTCTGAATGTTGCTGAGGATGATCCGCCTGTAGTTTTTGAATGACTGCCTCTAAAACTGCGATCGCTGACTGAAACTGAACCAATTTGACTGATTCTGCAAACTTCAATCCTGCCACAATCTCATTGGGGGAAAGCCGTTCACTTAATGGCACAGGTCCACCCATTCCGGGAAGAGTATAGCGCAGTAGGGCTGTTTGAGTTGAGCGCAGCTTTTGGCGAGCTTTATCAATGTCAGGCTTTGATAGCAGGTGCGTGCTATACCGTTCCCAGATATCAAGCAACGTTTCAGGACGAGAAGCAGAATCAATGTCTACAACTGGTTCGAAAATCGTAGCGGTCATAATTACTTTCCGTAAATTAGTAAAGGTCTTAGATTGCTTTGAGGTAAGCGCGTGAGCTTTTGAGCGCTACTGAATGTAGATATGACAGTGAGTTGCTCTGTGAAAAAGATTTAATCATATAGAGTTCTAGCCATACTGAAATAACAGCAAGGCTCCGAAATCTCTTGAAATTTGCGACTTATAAAGACTTATTTTTGAAGACCAAAAGCGTTGTCAGCAGCTCAACTTAGCTAGCACCAAGGGAAGCTGCTGAATCGAGAAGATTGACTGCTTCAAACATGCATGCTCTTAAATGGTTGGTTTAGTCTTCATTGATGCTCTTTATAAGTTGACCTGAGAATAGAAAATTCTGATAACAGACGATAGAAAGTAACCCAGTTTATATCCAGTGGCGACTAGATCTATAAATAAAGCCTTGATACCTGCGTTAGCAAAATATTCTTGGCGATTTGACAATCAACTGCTACTACTGAATTAGTTAACTTTATTACTGGTGTAACATGCTGAATTTGAATTGAGAAGAGTATCTTACATTTGAATTTTCTATATTTTAATTTGATGAATAAAAAGAAAAGAAATTTAAATTATTGTAAGCTATCATTGCCATGCATCCAGCCGTCCAAGGATGATCTTTTGCTCGACCGCAAGTCAAAAAGTTGCGGTCGAGCAAAAGATCACTCCATGCCTCAAAAGTTGACGAAATTAGTCTCTTTGGTAATTTATAGAGTGATCTGAAAACTATGCAGTTTAAGTGTTTCATCCATCTAGACTTACGATGTAATTAGAGTTTCAATGGTGAATTCTCACATCGTATCTTTCCAAATTTGGAGTTAGAAAGATCCTTGCATAGTGAAGACAAAACCATTACTCTGTAAGAGTTTTACTGAATTGATGGGTAATCTAAAAACATGTGAAATTACGATCGCCTTTAAGACAAATAAGCCACCAATTCACCTTTGTTTTTGCATCTAATCTAATCCATTTTTCCTTGCGCGGAGTATAACTGGGAGCCAATACACAGGAATTCGAGACAATTTGGGGCTAAAATCTTCCACCACCTTATATAAGTCAAACTTATCAGAGGGGCGATTTTCTTGATTTAATCCTTCACCAGCTTCAACTGAAAGGCAAATTGGTGCTGTACACATCAACCATTACCCAGCACAGATTAGATCAGTGCATATCTAACTCATCCAAACTATAAGTCGCAACTACCACCCAGGCAAAGACAGTTTGAGAGGCTTTTGTTTTATGATTTCCTGGCTTCACTATTCTAATGACCAGAGTATAGTGCAATCGAGCCAGCCATAAAACCGACCTCCTGCCTGCCTCTCCCGGCAGGCTTTTTGGCAAGTTTTCAGGCCGCTCAATGAAGTACATGCATAAAGGTGTTTCGTCCTACCTATGAGAAGACAGCAGAACAAGTTCACAAGTTCTGCAACTCACAAACTTCTTCAACGAGGATAACCGCTATGTACTTTGCCAAACAGACGATCGCCTGGGTAGCTCTAGTTAGCACACTCAGCAGTGGACTCGCCCTTACAGTTTCTCCTACCCCAGCAGAGGCTCAAGTGGTTCGACAAGGACGCAGCACTGTTACAACTCCTACAGTTGTGCCCCAGCGTCCGCTGCGACTGACGGCCCCCCTAGTGATCAGCGGCACATGGCAGGGCAACATGCATTCGGCTGGTGACGATGCCCTAACGCACCTGACCTTACAAATCAACGGCAGTAATTCAAACTACCAGGGCACCTGGCAAATCGATGGACAAGACGGCATCCTGGACTCAGGCAACTTAACGGCTACGAAGCAAGGCAGTACGATGACGATTAATTTGAACGGCCTGGGGAGCAATCAAGGTATTGTGCTCACAGGAACCGTGAATGCCAACGGCACTGCCATATCTGGGCAGGTCGTAGACAGCAGTTTCGTCTTCTCCTTTACGAAAAGCTAGGTCGTTGGGAATAACCCTGAACCCTTTCTGCTACAGGGTGGTGAACGTCGATCGCTCCAGCAATGCTAAGCCAGAATGCTTGATTCTTCATGGCGACGAGGAGCGATCGCGTACAGCCCGATCAAATCAGCAACGCTAAAAATTTCTGTAATTTAGGATTAGGCCGTGACCGCCGCATGGCGAATACACTTCCCAATTTGAGTACCAATGGTCACAATATGATTGACTGACCAATCTGCCAATTGTGCATGGACTTTGTGGGCGATCGGCGTTGTTGCATAAAGAGAGGTTGGGGAGGGAAGAGGGATGATAGGTTGTAGTTACGACACCACAACTTGCCATGAAACCTCAATACCGCGTCCGCAACTGGTCTGAGTATAACGCTGGACTCAAGCAGAGGGGAAGCCTCACCTTCTGGCTTGAAGAATCCATCCTGGAACAGTGGGTCATCGAAGCGTTGAGCGGAAACCAGGCGCGTCTGTCCTCTACAGTGACCTTGCCATTCAAACGATGGCGACCGTTAAAGCAGTCTATCGTCTGGCTGGACGGCAGTGCCAAGGCTTTCTTGAATCAATTTTCGAGTGATGAGAATTGACCTACCTGTACCCGACCACAGCACGTTGTCCCGGCGATTAGGTCAATTATCCATTGAACTACCCGTTGTGCCGAAACAGGGTGCTCGCCATCTAGTAGTAGATTCGACTGGGGTGGAAGTTTACGGCGAAGGGGAATGTAAAACTCGACAGCATGGTATCAGCAAGCGACGGACGTGGCGCAAACTGCACTTGGGATTCGATGAGGCAACGGGCGAAATCTTGGCGACGGTCGTCACAACCAATGATTTCCACGATGGAGAAGTGCTCAACAATGTGCTGCTATGACGAAATTGAAGCCAAAGGAGCTAAAGCGGTGATTCCCCCCGCAAGGATGCCAAAATCTGGCAGCATGGCATAGAGCTTCGCCCCGCCAAAGGCGTACGCAAAGGCAAGCCACATCCACGCGATGAGAACCTGCGCGCAATTCGCAAGCATGGGCGCAAACGCTGGAAGCGTTATGCTGGTTATCATCGCCGCTCAATTGCAAAAACGACGATGTTCCGCCTCAAGACGATTTTTGGAGGCAACCTCAGTGTGCGTCAATTTGACGCTACCCGATATGGCGCGGGCAATAGGTCGCACGAGAAATAGCATGGGTTGCTGCTCAAGGCGATCGAACACCAGCTTCAACAGGAGCGGCGGCATGGCAGACCCTTCTGCATAATGTAGCCAGTAGGTATAGCGCAGCCACTCTGGCGTTCCGGGCGGAGGTGCAAGCTGCCCTTGCCCATAGCGATCGACGAGGTACTCCACAATGGCACCCGACTCTGCCAAAACCAGATCACCATCAGTAATCACGGGTGACTTGCCGAGCGGATGAACCTGACGGAGCGATGCGGGAGCCAGCATAGTTTTTGGGTCACGCTCATAGCGCTTCACCTCGTACTCTAAGCCGAGTTCTTCCAGCAGCCAAAGCACGCGCTGAGAGCGGGAGTTGTTTAAGTGGTGGACGATGATCATCAGATTGGATTCTCCAAGATAGGGTGGTCAACGTCTAAAGTCTTTCGCATCTTGACACAAGCCATTTCTTGCCCCGATCCCAGCCGATATGTGGCGTGGGCGATCGTTTCAAACCCCTGCTTGCTGTAAAACGCTTCAGCGTTGATCGAAGCATCCACCTGCAAGCCCAACAACCCCAGTGAAATAGCCTCTTGTTCCAGCACTGCTAAGATTTTGGCGGCAATACCGCGCCGACCCCAACTGGGGTGAACATACAGCCCTTGCAGTTCGCTATTTTTATCGATAAAACCAAAGCCCACAACCTGACCGTTGTGCTTGGAGACCACCGTCCGATGCTCTGGATTCAAAATCCACTTTTGCTCGACTCGCTGGATTCGATCGCTTGTGATGGGCAGAGGTGCCCAACTCTGGATTACTTCTGCTGGATAGAAGGGGGCAGCCGTTTGATGCACTGCATCGGCGTGGACTGCCAGCATCACTGCGGCATCATCAGGGTGTGCAGGTTCAATCCTAATGGAGTCCTTCATAAGCAGGTGCCGACAGATTAGGGAGTCCTCTCAGCGTATCGGAATTCCCAATGATCTTTAATGACCCGGAGGATCACTTTGGGGCTGAACAATATTTTAGGAGAATGCGTCAGAGTCATGACTTGAAGTAAGGTGCGCGAGATCTCAGGGTCACGCAACGTTGTTTTTTGCAGATTTGCCATATACCCATTGATCCAATCTGTTCCAATGGGTTTAGCACCCTCCACTTCTGGAAAACGAAAGTCTTCACCCACAGTTACCCTCCAAGGATTGCTGATAGCTTCGGCTGCACTTTGGAAATAATCTTGGGCAAGGCGATGCCAGGTGTTGCGTCTGCTCGCTGCCTGTAAACAGCGATCGAGTGCTGCGGCCGTCAGAGCGCTGGCTGACATACCTTGTCCATAGGCTGGATTGAAGCTACAGATAGCATCACCTATCACCAAATATCCGGCTGGAAAGCGTTGCAGTTGCTCATAGTGACGACGCAAGTTAGAAGGAAACCTGTGGGTGGTGAAAGCGCTCAGAGGCTCTGTCTGACTTATCGCCTTGTAGATATCCTGACAGGCAAGACTCCTGGCATAATTCAGAAATCCTTGTTCTTCAGTCGGTGCATGATCTCCGAACCAACCAACCAACGTCACAATCCAGCGGTCACCTTCGATCGGGAATAATCCTCCTCCGCGTTTGCCCTGCGGCGGTACAGGCGGAATGAATACCGCTTTAGCTTGGGAAAGAGCTTGAGCCTTCTGTTGGTAGATGCGAGTGGTGTAGCCCACCCCTACTTTAATAACTGTTTCTTGGGGTCTTGAATATCCCAGAGCTTCTAGCCAAGTGGGAGTTCTAGAACCGCGTCCGCTGGCATCCACGACCAGGTCTGCTGCCAACGTTTCTTCGGGTAAACCTTCAGATCGCTGTTGTATCCTTACCCCTGTCACACGCGATCGATCCTCATGGGCAACCAGACCTTGAACCGCGCACCGCTCAAGGCAGGTTAGATTCTGGAGTGTTAGAACGCGGCGGCGTACACTAGCTTCTAGTAAAGGTCGGCTCAAACAAAGTGCCGTAATGCCGCTGTTGAAGCGAACCCTATATCCTCCATACTGATACCAGAATAAATCGCTGCCCAGATCCAGCCTGGTTGCCCCAGCTTGGAGTAGCTCAATCTCCAGACCTGGAAAGAATTGTGACAGGATTTGTTCCCCTTTGGCTTGCAAGACATGCAGGTGACAACCTTGAGGAACTCCCTGACGATGTGCAGCACTGGTTGGTAAAGAGTCGCGATCGAGCAGGGTGACTTGCCTAAAGTAGTCACTCAGGACGCGGGCTGTCAGTAGCCCTGATATGCTGGCACCGATAACAACTGCGTGATCTAGGTTCATGAGCAGGGCTTTGGCAGAACGAAGCCTCGATGCAAATCAATCCTGTGGCTAAAGTCGCCAACCTCAGAAAATAGCTGTTCTATTGATGGTGGCACCTTAACAGATTCCAGCAGGTTAGGATCAAACTGAAGTCACTGCTCCTGAAATCAGATTCATCAGGCTGTGGCTGTTTAATCCTGACAAGTTAAGGATGAGGCGATGCAACTGCTCTCGATCGAAACCACTCCCAGCCCAAACTGCATCAAGCTTAATCTCAATGGGGTGATTAGCACTAAAGCCCTGACGTTTGACAAAGGCGGAAATCAGACGGAGGCACCTGTTCTGGCTCAGCAGTTACTGACCATTGAAGCCGTGCAATCTGTCTTCTTCGTACAGGATTTCATCACCTTGACCCGCCAAGGAAACGCTGAGTGGCAGCCGATACTCGCTCAAGCTGCCCGTCTCATTGGAGTGGCTCAGGAAGCCGATGCCAAATTGCTCGCTCAGGTCGCCCCGCCTCAGGCACAAAGCCAAGTTCAGAGTGCCGCCAACTTAGGTCAGGTTGAGGTTGCCGTTCAGGTCTTTCGCGCCATTCCGGTGCAGGTGCGCGCCACCGCTGCGGATGGGCAACAGGCTAGAGTAGCGTTGCCAGAGCGGTTCAATCAAGCGCTCCAAAGGGTCGTTCAAGCGACTCAAGCCAATTACGTGGCTGAGCGTCACTGGGAACCCTATCAATCTCCAGCAGGTTCTCTCGATGAAGTGGCACAACTTGTCGCTGATGAGATTGCCAGCCTGATTGACGAAGACGAGTTGGCTCGAATAGCAGCCATTGCCATTTCTCAAGAGCGAAAACCTGAGCCAGCTAGCCATGCCGCCCTCCAGCAATCCCTGATCGCTGAATTGCAGCACCCGAACTGGAAACATCGACTCAAAGCCCTCCAACAGACTGAAGTGACGGCTGACACCTTTCCTCTGATTCTGGCCATGTTGGAGGATGAGCAGAGTACAATTCGGCGCTGGGCAGCTGCACTCCTCGGTACCAGTGGCAGACTTGCTGCGGTTGAGTCGTTATGTCGAGTTGTCCTGACCGACCCCTCCGCTCTGGTGCGGCGAACGGCAGGGGATGCCTTGAGCGATTTGGGCGATATCTGTGCAAGGGCGACAATGGGTAAAGCCTTGGCAGACCCCTCTAAGCTAGTGCGCTGGAGAGCGGCTCGCTTCCTCAATGAAATGGGCGATCTCACGGCAGTGGATGCTTTACGTCAGGCGATCGAACGTGAAGCTGAATTTGATGTGCGGGTTGAGATGATGACCGCGTTAGAGCGAATTGAGGGTGGTGGCGACACTCAACTGCCGATGTGGCTACGGATCACCCAGGGTGGAGAAGCGGAATCAATCCTGACCTAGCTCCGGCACATCGGCAGCCATTCCACAACCTTAAAGCCGATCGGCAGCAGGAATGTCTTAAGTCTCAGCGTGGAGTCATTTAATAGAAAAGCGGTATCACGCTCCCATAAAATGCAAACAAGCGATCGGCGGGTAGTAGAGCAGAACGCTATCTGAAAGATGTCGCTCAATCGTTATCATGACTCTCCAACATTTCACGGACGTGCCGCCAAATCTGATTATTCTTGATGAGTCCAATTAAACTGGGGGAGACATTGAACTGCGCGGCGATCGCCCGTTGAGAGGTACCCTGGTCTAAAAGTTTCCGAATCTTGGGAATGTCACTTTCGGTAAGCTTGCTGTTGTGATTCAGAGAGCCTTTAGTGGGCTTTGGAGGAACCTGCCTTCGCCCGCTTCGCATCAAGCTATCTTGTAAATTCTCAGCAGGCGTGCATTCGCTTAAATGCTCAGGATTAATGCAATATGCATTATCGCAGGAATGGCAAGCCCAATAGCCAGCGCGAATCTCACGCTCCAATTTCGCTACCAGCATTAAGCGATGGATCATATAGATCTGTGCGTGGATGGTGACAGTCGGGTATTTCACCGCTTTTCCTTTACGCTTGCCCATGTAAATCATGCATCCGTGGGCATCGATTTCAAACGGCAAAACTCGGACGCATCCCTGGTAGGTCAAGCGAATTGCCTGTCCTAGTTCATATCGATTCATCAGTGCTGGGCTTGAGGTGTGACCAGATCTTGCCGCGTTTAATGTGTGAGATTAGCGATTTGTGTACCCCAAAGAGAGCCGCGATCGCCGAGTGAGGAAGGTTCGCCTTTAGCAGCAGCCAAATCAATTCCACATCGGCTTCCGTCAATTTGCTGGTTGGGTTCTGAGATCCGGGCATAGGTGGAATGCGGTAGGTGTTGCGCCGTCCCTTCTGTAAGCAATCTTGAGTATTATCCTGGGGTCGTCCCTCGAAAAGATGATCTGGATTGATGCAGCGTGGATTATCACAAGTGTGGCAAGCCCAATACCCCGGCGCTATGGGTCGTCCCAGCTTTCCTGCTAGGGCGAGTCGGTGAAGTGTCACCTTCTCTCCATCAAGGGTTGTCAGGCTGTAGTTCCAGCTGCGATCGCTCGTGGTGCTGAGGCGTTCAAAGCAGCCTTGGTCTGTAATGCGATATGGAAAGTTCCGTCGATGTTGTGCTGTGTAAAGCATCATCACTGGGATAATTTCATAGGCGATCGGCTTAGGCATGTCAGTTGGCAAATTTAATCGGGATAAATTCCATTAAAAAAGCCCTCGTCGTGGAGGGCAACAAAAAGCTGTCAGGCTGACAGCAATTAGGGAGAGCGTCAAGGGTTAGCAACTGAGAAGGAACAAGAGGATAAGAATCTGGGGTATTAGAGTCCTCGCCCCAATCGGCACCAAGATTGAATCAGGCTGGGTTTAATCCGTTCGGTGTGGCTCCAGAGCAAATGAATTTCAGCCAAGCGGCGGCAAAATCGTTCAGCGGGTTCCCGTTTGCTGTCCCCTGAGGAAAACCAATGTTCCACCGTGCTGCGCGAGGCTCCTGTTAGATAGCTCAGTTCCTGGTAAGAAATCTCCCAAAGCTGAGTAAAGGTCATAGGCGGCAAGGGCGGTGGACAATTCTCATAAAGTCGAAATAGCTCCCACTGGCGCTGGGATGGGTAGCGTTTCATGAACTTGTCCCCGATCGCTTGCTCATAATCTCGTGAGGATCAACAAGCTCCAGGTCTTCTTCATACCCCCAGTCCGCAAAGATACCATCTGCAAAAGACGGACTGGAAGAGTCTAAGGCGATCGCATAATGATAGCCATTTGCTTGTACACTGCCCTCGCCGCTAAATATAACGCCAATCACTCGCCCATAGTCTTGTGTTGGTACGCAGCTCCATCGCACTTGCTGACCCAACTGAAATTTAAGTTCTGGCAGCAACTCCGGCACTTCATCCGGTAGCGTCATAGGCGGAACAGTGATTTGTTTGTTTTTCATAAAATTTCCCTTAAAAAGTGTGCAGCATTAAATTAGCACGATTAGCATTAAATTAGCACTAATATAGAGCTAATAAACTTTTGCAGACACGAGCAGCTAATATTTGTTGGAGAATTTATGTTTCAAGACATGAGTAAAAGAACAACAATTACTTTGCCAGATGCCATCTTTGATGACCTCGAAGAATGGGCAGATGGAGAGGGAAGACCTACTGCCAACCTCGCTGCATTTCTGGTAGAAATCGCGGTAAAGGAAAAGTTTCGGGAGAAGTATATTTCTAAAAAAGAAAAAAAAGAGTGACGCTTCCTCTAACCTATATTCAAAATTTGCTCTACTTTGATCCCTGGTGGTTTAGATCAAGCACCAAATGTGGAGATCAAAATAATGATGGTTCGTACAAGCAGTTTGCCCTAGTACATGGGATTATTCTATTAGTCTGCGGATGCAAAGAATGCATCTACTTATCGATGTGCATGAATAGCCTTATTAATACAGAAATTCTTTGAGTGGTAAATATGTGTAGTCCAGGAAAGGCTACTTAGAAATCTGCATCAATACTCTTAGGTTCACTGTCGCTTCAGCTTGAACACTAATATTTTTACTGAATCGCATATGGGGGACTGTCAACTCTTAATTGAAGAGTTGGAAGGCTGGCTCTCAAGAGGACATGTCATAGTTCGACCCATAGCTCCTACCGCCATAGCTCTTATAAATCTAGCGGCGAATCAGTGGTGAACTAGAAATCGATCGTCTAATGCCCGTGACTCGCATCCGGAGTTGATCTGAGGGAGCCATCGTCAGGCCGCGACGAATCGGTCGGATCGGCTGGGAGTTGGCTATTGTCATTTCCATCTTTGACGCCAATTCAAACAAGACCAGCTTCATTTCAAATAGAGCAAAGGCAGAGCCAATACACCGCCGATCGCCCCCACCAAACGGCAGATACTCATAAGGTGAAAACTGTCGCTCTAAAAACCGCTCTGGTCTAAACTGCTTTGGTTCGGGATAGACTGCCGCCCGGTGATGCGCCAGATAAATCGAGGGCATGATCACCGTACCCGGTTCTAGGGCATAACCTGCAACAGTCATTGGCTGCTTGACCACGCGCGGAAAAGCGCTAATGGCGATCGGGTAAAGGCGCAGCGTTTCCTGGCAAATGGCGCTGAGATAGGGTAACCGGGCGATCGTCATAGGATCTAAACCAGCCTTATCATCCAGTGCATCTATTTCTGCCAGAAGTCGAGTGCGAACATCCGGTAGATGGGTAATCCAGTACAGCGCCCAGGCTAAAGCCGATGCCGTTGTCTCATGCCCTGCAAACAGCAGCGTGATCAATTCATCGCGCAATTCAACATTGCTCAGCGGCTGCCCATTTGGATCACGCGCTGCCATCAGTAACGCCAGAATATCCGTTCTCTCTGCGTTGGGTTGAGTGTGGCGATCGCTAATCTCGGCATAGATTAGGTCATCTACCTGTTGCCGCAGACGCAGGAACCTTCCCCAAGGACTCCAGGCTCCCCAGTCCTTCTGTAAGAATGGATAGAACAATAGCATCGCACCCACAGGCGAGCCGAAGACATCCAGCATCTGGCAGAGAATCTGCCGCAACTGGTCGTAGCGCTGTCCACTATCGAGACCAAACACCGCTTTGAGAATCACCTGCAAAGAAATCGATTGCATCACCGGGCGTACCGCGAAAGTCGTGCCGATTGTCCAGGGACGCATGACCTGCTCTGTAATGTCCTGGATCACCTGAGCATAGGAGCGCATCCGATCGCCGTGAAAAGGAGGCATCAAAAGCTGACGTTGGCGCTGATGGGCTTTGCCCTCGAGTAAGACAATGCCGTGCTCACCCAAAAGAAATTTGAGAATTTGATTGCCCCGTCCAGCGCTCAGTTGCTCAGGTTTAGCTGTAAAGATATCTTCGAGCGCTTCAGGGCTGCTGAAGTAGATTAGGACTGGTTTGGAGTCAGGCGCAGAAACCTGGTAGTCATCGCCATAGGCTTTGGCACGGGCATCCAGGGTTTCAAACGGACGAAAGATGAAGCGCAGTCCCCAAATGCGACGGAGCCAGTAAGGAGAGTTCAGAGAGCCGTTCAGCGATCGGAGAGAAGAGTCAGCCATGATGTCGGTTGAGTGGGGCAGACTAGAGTTTGAACCAAACGATCTTCCTCAATGTTAACTAGCAATTGATGGAGCAAATCGACGCTTGATTATTCTAATGCCCTCTACAACTCCAGGCAGGTTTGAGCTGGACGATCGCTCTCTTAGTCTTCATCATTAAGTCGTTGAGTCAGCGATTACATAAGAAATAGGATTTTGTACATAAGAAATCAGGCGATCGTCTTCATTAAATCCAGCGCTGTGCATGCTCATCTTATTCAACTTGCCGCAGTTGCTTACCCACGTAGCGGCTGATCAGCTTGCCTTCGTTTCGCCAATAGGCATACCAGTAGGGACCATGCAATACACCATTGACTCCGGCACACTTGCAGCCAATTTTGCCACAACGGACTCGCTCCAACTGGTAGAGGCGCTCTCCGATACGCTGCGCTTCTACAACTTCCCGACCTTTTTTCTCAACTGGTTCCGGGGAGGTTGATTGTTGTTCTAGAGTTTGGACGATCGCCCCCAGTTCTGCATAGAGTTGCTTTGCCTGATCTAGGCTGAGCTGACCGAGCATAGAACGGAGTTTAACGAAGTCAGAAGGTTTGGACATAGGGTCTTAGGTACAGAGTCATTTCTTGGGTACAAGGGAAGTCAGCGAAACAAAGTTCATATCGTGAAGGGCTGGTAGCTGAGAAAACTCGTTAGATAAAATTTCTTATGTACAAAACCTGAAATCTTATGTAAGGCTGAAACAACGTATGCTCGCCCGAAGGTGTACACAAGAAAAAAGAACAGTACATAAGAAACGTGGAGCAGATCCTATAACTTGCAGGAACGGAGTGACTTCCAATGGCTTCATGCTTATAAACACTTCGACTTTTCCTTAAACTTGAAACTGCGAAAAACCCTCACATAACATCTGGGTCAATCAGACGATCGCAAGAGGTCACCCTGAGTTGTAAGAGCCAATTGCTCCAACCAGTGCATCAATTCCCAATCACTCAGCAGGTCTAGAGAGTCTTTGCCAAAACGTTGCTGAAGATCATGACGGATTTGCTCATGCGACCACGCCAATTGCTGAATCTGTAATGTATTTGCAGCGAGTAATGTTGAGCGATCGCTAGGCTGTTCTGCCAGGGGAGATGTCAGTAAAGAAAGCTGAAGCTGGTTCAGATTAAGAACACCAGGGTTGACCTGTGCCCAAGCCATCGCTTCGGCAATTAAAATCGGGTCGCCCGAGTCTAAGAATTTTTGCATACGAGCAATATGACGATGTTGAGCTGCCTCAGCCTTGACGCGCTGATGCTGAGATTGAGTCATTCGAGTCGCTTCCTGAATGGCATCTTGCTGAGCTTTGAGATTGAACAAAGCTTGTTGAACGTACAGAGCACCATGAGAGAAATCTGAGGTAGGAAGATACCCATCAGAGTTTGCGGGAGAATTACCATCAGTAGGAGCGGTGTTGGAGGGAGCATAATCGCTCAAAGCTATACAGGAAGAGTTATCACCATCACTTATATGTAATAAGCTTGGAGGACTGAGGCAGTTAGACACGCCATTAGCGTGATCTAACTGCCTGTCCAATTTGAGACTTGGGGGGTCTGGGGGGTTTTCCACAGGCAAGTCACACTCATCTGCTAGGCTTTGAACTGAGTCGATGCCAAAGTAGGTGGGATGCCAAAGATCCCGATGACGGTAAAGGGATGCACCACCAATGCCGTATTTTAGTAACGCTTGAAACCGAGCAGTTGCTCGGATGGGTAAACTGTTTTTCTCCAGTAGATCTGCGATCGCTTTTCTAATTCGATCTCTAGTGGCTGCAGATTGTCGTTGATTCCATGAAGGAGATTGATCGATTGCAGCAGCTAACTCTGGATCTTGAATTTCAGGTTTTTGTTTTTTACTTTGGTCGCCGAAGTGGAAGTAGTGGCTATTCTCAATGCAGCGCGCCCATTCCTCGGCTCGATGTTCAATCTCATGTTGATGTCGGCACCATTCTTGGTAACCGGGTAGGGATTGAGCAACCTCGATAATTTCACTGACTAACGTTTGTCCTTCCAGCGGCTCTCCACCTGAAAGAATGTGATGAAAGATGTATGCTCGTAGGGTGATACGTCCTAGAAGTCGGTTGGTCTGTCCACGACCTGTCCAACCTAGCTCGATCTCAGCATTCAAGTCGTTGACAAATTTTTCTGCTTTGCCTGAGATCCCGAAATGTTTTCGTTTAGCTTGCTTCAGAATTTGCTTAAGTGTTTTACCATCGATATCATTACGCTGTTGAGCAAGGTTCCAGCGGCTGACAAAAGTTTGAGCATCACTCCAGATAGGATGATGTGCGTCGTTTAGAAGATATGAACCAATTTGCAGCGGGAGTCGGTGAGCATTAAATAGACTCAGGCTACCGTCCGTTGCATAGGGCTTTGGGTTAGGAAAAACTTCGAGTTGTCCAGGTTGAAGTTTGAATCCAGCATTTTCAAGTAGACAGGCAAGAGCGATCGCTAGCTGCCAAGAACTTTGGATTTGCTGAAACGGAAAATAGAGATGCAAGCCGCCGCTGTAACTAGAAGTACAGCTGACATAGCTCACAAGTCCAAGCGATTCCAGTGCCGCAACAATCCGCGAGATAGCCAAAGGGTCTCGCTTTGGATGATAAGCACTGCCCGTATCAATGTCGAGAAGGCAATAACTTGTTTCAGCACCGAAGCGAACGCCGTGGAGATACGCCCCTTGTTGAATTAAGCGATCTGATAGTGGATGACGGCTTTCGGTTTTCCACTCGACTTGGGCACTAAGATCAGAATGCTCTGCCCAGATGTAGTCGAAGCGATGAGGAAAGAGTGTGAGAAATTCATTTTCCCATTCACGCACTCCTTTAAAGGATAGAGTTTTTTTTGGTTGCATACAACAGCACTCACTCCAGGAAAAAGCTGGATAGAGCACATATAACATCCACCAAATAGCACTCTCAGGTGCTCAAAGAGATTGATCAAATAAAAATCATTAGTAAGTCAACAATGGCTGTAACAAAGGTAATGAGAGCATCTGAAAAAAAGCAAGTCATCCGATCCTAGAGAATTGATCATAAAACTCTGAAAATTTGATCACGGTATTCTAGAACTGTTTGTCAACAGAGGCTTGACCGTGGTCAGTACATTCTAGGGATTCTGGCAACGCTGGCAACACTGAGAAACCCAACAGCTTTTGATGGTCAGGAGATTCTAGAACTTTTGGCAACATTGGCAACAATAGAGGATGGTGTCTTTGCCGGTAATAATGATTTGAGCTACGGTCATGAGATTCTAGAGATCTTGTCAACGTTGTCAACATTAGCGGAAATATAATCTCGGTGTAGTCAAATGCCCCGAAGTGCGGGGCGCCTTAACCCGAAGGATTTTGGGTGTTAGTCAGGGTATTCTAGAGTTTTTGTCAACACTGTCAACATCAAGGAAAATGTAAACTTTTGTAAACAACCTGTCTGGTAGCTACCCTGCGATCGAACCTCATAATAGAACGAGATTCAATGATTCCAAGCTGGTTTAAGGCTTAAGCCATAGTACAGGGTGGGTAATGCAGGTTTCTCTTCACTGAATTAGTCATTAGATTCTAGATAATAAGTCGCTAGATTCTAGAGTGTGTGTCAACATCCCCAAAGTTTGCTTATGGGTCAAATACAAGCTCTGTCAGCGTTCTAGCAGTTTCTAGAATGCATTGCCTTATCAATATGATTGACTTTGTTGACACAGCTCAATGCACGTCTTAATCCAGATTATGGACGGCTTGGGCTACGAGTATACTTATTGAATTCTGCATCACAGTTGAGTCATGTCCGCAAATGTAGTGAAGCGTAGAAAAAAAATGCAGCCCTCCACAGTTGTTGCATCAGTGGAACAGGCAGCGATCGTCCTTCCAAATGTTGCAATCGATGTGGTTCGACTACAAACCTATGTAGGAAAGCTACGTTGTGGCAGATCATTTCTTAATCTAGTACTGATTAATGTAGCAACTGGAATCAATCAACATCGGTTGCGACAAATGCGATTGCAGGGAGAGGGAAATGCGGATATCATTAGCCTCTACAGCGAAACTGAGAAAATTGGGGCGCTACAAAAACAAACAATTGCTCGGTTAGAAAAATTATTTAAAGCAGTTCTAAAGAATGAAGCCTTTTGGGAACAAACAGCAACCTGGATTCTAACTCGTTTAGATCAATGGAAATCGCAAAGACGAATGCCAGCAGACTGTTCTATTCCAGGCATATTATCAGTTGAAACTGATTCTACTCTCCCTGAAGAAGAGGCTTGGCAAGAATCGATCGTTATGAGTGCCTGTGCTTTTTACACGGCAGGTGAATGGCTGAGAAACCTAGACCTATCGGGGTTTTCAGTTGAGGATGTTGAAAAGCTCTTAGGGATTCGTTCAACAGATTCTTCCGTTACTGATCCGGTATTATTTGAAGGGCGGGAACTCGAACGGGTAGCAACGGGTTACCCTATTTTGACTGGTGCACAGGCGCTAATTAACAGTCAATGGGAGGATGGAGAATATCCTTACTGGAAGAAGTTAGTTGGCGATGGCTTTATCCAGCATAATATTGTTCGCCAGAGTTCAACAAATCAGCAATTTGAATTAGTTCCAGGTAAAGCAGCTTGGGAAATCATTCAGCAGTTTGGTCCAGAAGCAGCGTATGTTCTGCTGATCTTTTCATCGTATGCTACTGATTCGGACGAACCCTGGGAACAGCAGCTCCGCATAAAAGGAACAGACTTAATCAAACTTTTTGGCTGGGATAAGCGTACCGACATTAACTTAGGTCAAAAGCTGAAGAAAATCGGGCATTTAGTTGAACTTGTGTGCAGTTTGTCTGTTCTCATTAGTAACATCAATGTCGGAGCCAATCGTTACAACGTTGCAAGAGGAGCGATGTGGCTGCTGGAAGAACTAGAGTATGCGGGGCAACTTGCATTAACAGTAGATGAGGATCAGCCAGGTTCGATTCATTATGGGGCAGGCGATCCAGACGAACTGTATATTAAAGTGCGCCCTGGAAGCTGGACGGAGAAGTTTCTCAATGCCAAGGATCTTAATGGAGGCAAGGAAGCGCTCTGTCAATATGGTTATCTGGCAAAAAGTACATTGCAGATCAATCCATATCGTCAGCGGTTAGCATCCAAACTCGCAATCTTCCTGACAATTATGAGCCGAATTCGGCGGGATGGGCGCTACGAAGTCGGAACATTACTGGAGCGGCTGGAGCCGAAGGAACTAATGGAAACGGTAAAAAATAGTAAGCAGCGGCGAAATACACTGATCACTCAATGGGATAACGCGCTTCTAACGTTGCATGAACTGGGATGGCAGATCGACTTTGACGCAGCTACTTATCCAAAATGCATTAGACCAGATTGGAGTTTGACTGATGAACCTGAACAATTGAGGACGCGCCCTCGCAACTGGCTATTCATTTGGCTGAAAGCGATCGTCACGATTAAGCCAACAGTTCTAATTCAGGAGAAATTAGGGGCTGCTCGATCTTCTTCTAAGCAAAGATCTGAGCCATTAGCTCTATCAGATGATTCATCAGAGCGATCGAGAGTGGTCACTGGCGCAGAACTGCTAGTTGCTCTGGATGCCAAAGGTTGGTCAAAGGCACATTTAGCAAAAACTTTGGGCGTTGATCGCTCGCTCATTACGCGTTGGGTTAAAGGGGAGCGAGTGATTCAGCCAAAACACCAGAACCAAATTCAGGCACTTCTGGAATTTTAGCTGCAACTCTGTTGTGTCGATTAGATATAAAGTTCCCTCTGTATCTGACCATTTCTCTCTGTGCCCCTTAAATTCTAAAGCTGATTTAAACCAGAAAATGCTGAAGGCTGGGGTCGATTATTAGTAAGAAAGGCAGCACTTGCGAAAAGTTGGGCACAGTCAAAAGTCTTATGTACGTTTAGCATTTCTTATGTACAGCTTAACTGCCTAAAAGCTTATGTACATAAGAACTTTTATCTTGTACATAAGAAAAATTCTACTGAGTTCATTGCTAGCTACTAGCATGACTAGGGAGTGTTTTAAAACCCCAAGCTAAAATGGAAAAAGCCATATTCAAAGATAACTAACAGACATTGGTCGCACGTAATCCAATCTCACGAAAAGACTTAACCAATCCACAATGGCAACGATTACAATCCCTGTTGCCCAAACCGAGTCCGAAAGGCGGACGACCTGCCAATGACCATCGCACCGTCATCAATGGCATTCTATGGATTCTCCGCACAGGTGCTCCCTGGCGAGACTTACCTGACTGTTATGGTGCATGGGAAACGGTATCAGGGCGCTTCTATGCTTGGCGTAAGAGCGGTTTGTGGCAGCAGATTCTAGAGCGCTTGCAGCAACGAGCCGATGCGGCTGGAGAGTTTGACTGAAAGCTCCACTATGTCGATGGCAGTGTGATTCGAGCCCATCAACATGCCGCTGGTGCAACGGGAAGTGATGCTGAGAGCGAAGCCTTAGGGTACAGCAAAGGTGGCTTTAGCACCAAGATCCATCTGCGGTGTGAAGGCAACGGAAAGCCTGTGACCTTTGTCCTTACCGTGGGACAGCGCAACGAATCCGTTGTGTTTGAGCAATTGATGGAGCAAGGATCGCTCAAGCGACCCGCCCGTGGACGACCTCGTTTGCGTCCTCATCGAGTGGCGGCAGACAAGGCATACACTGGGCAACCCATTCGCTCCTATTTGCAGCGACGGGGCATTGGTGCTGTCATTCCGCGCCGAACCAATGAGGCGCGACGGGGCACCCGCTTCGACCGGCAGGCGTACCGTCAGCGCAACCGAGTAGAACGGGCGATCAATCGGCTCAAACAATTTCGTCGCATTGCCACCCGCTATGAAAAGCGAGCAGACAATTACCTCGCCATGTTAACCATTGCTGCAATTCTGCTTTGGATTTAGGGTTTTAAAACACGCCCTAGAGTCGATAACTTTTCTACAGAGGGTGTGTGGGAGCAGATTCTACTGACGACGACTCTCTACTCCTGAGGATAAAGTGAATTCTTGGACTCTCTTGCTCTACTGCACCTCTCATTTCATCCCATTTATGATGCTTGTGATAGAATCTCTGACTAGCCACGAATAGCTCTTTTTCTGTAGCGAATGTCTATCTTTGCGTGATACAAGGTTTGCTTGGGAAGTAGCTGGTAGCGGAAAGATTAGCAGTTTGTCAATTTTAGCGATCGCTTCATACTGCACCACACAGATAGGACACCAATCATCTCAGCCAACCAATGTAAAATACGAAGCTTCTAGTCCATCGTATCGATTCAGGTCGAAGAAAAGGTTAATTGCCTACAACCTCGACTATCATTTTTATGTAAGAACAGCTTAGGAAATAGGGCTTCTACAATGGCTCAAACTCGAATTGCTGTAGCGGCTCGAAAGGGCGGCGTTGGAAAAACATCGATTGCCTGTGGGCTTGGTTCTGTCCTATCTAGCCAGGGCAAACATGTTCTTGTAGTTGATTTAGATCCACAATCAAATGCAGCATACGTATTAGGTACAAACCCAACTGCGCCTGGAACAGCTGATTTGCTGTCAGGAGGTAATCCAGCGCCCTTAGAGGCGTCACCTGGGCTGTATGTTCTGCCAGGTGGACCTGATTTGGCAGGACACAACATTCAGTCTTTAGATCCAGAAGATTTGGCAGATGCAGTAGCGCCACTGGACTATGACACGTTGATTTTTGATTGCCCACCAGGGGTGGAGTATCTAGAGCGGTTGGGGTTAGTGGCAGCTAATATTGCTTTAGTTTGCACTGATGCTCATCCATTAGCTGTTATGGGTGCTGGACGAGTTATTAATGAACTGAAATTACGTCAACAGAAGGGACGACGGGGTGCAAAACGGTGGGCGCTGGCGCTAAGCCGAATTGATCTGCGGCGATCAATGGATCAATCACTCAATCAGCAGTTAGCCGCTGCCTACCCCTTAATCAGTCGATTAATAGTTCACCAGGATTCTGCAATTGCCTGGGCTGGGGCAGAGAGAGTTCCTTTGCTCAAATATGATCCAAACTGCAAAGGAGTGAGAGATTTACAGGCGATCGCCGACTGGGTATCTAATGGCTAGAAGACGAAATAGTGCAGACTTATTTGCAGAAGCGGCGGCGACAGCAGATGCTATCCATGAGCAAGACCAGGTAGTTGCTGCCAAATCTGAGCGAGAGCGCATGCAGAAGACTAAGCTACCGCTGAGTCAAATCAGATCCAGAGCAGCAGACACGCGGCCTCTTGATCCTCAGCATGTGGCTAATTTAGTGGAGTCAATTGCTGCTCTAGGATTAATTGAACCACTTGTAGTAGATGCCAAGGGTGTTTTACTAGCAGGTGGGCATCGCTTGGCCGCTTTGCAATCTTTGAAGCAAACGAATCCGGAAATTTATGAGCAGCAGTTTCCAGATGAAAAAATTCAAATCCATATGTTGGCGTTTGATGCCGACCGTGAGCCTGAGAGGGCACTCCAGGTTGAATTAGCAGAAAATGAAAAACGAGTAAACTATACTCGTGATCAGATTGAACGTCTTGCCGAACGGTTGCGATCTCTGAATTATCGCGATGTTCGGGGTCGCCCCAAGGAGGGAGAGAAGGCGTTAGGTCCAGCCCTAGCAGTAGCAATCGGAGTTTCAACCCGCTATGTCCGCAAAGTTTTAAGTGGACAGAAGCCGGAAGTGTCAGAGCAGAAAAATAGGAACTCAGTTCCTATTTTTCAAAAGTTAAAACTGCTGAAGAAAATTGAGACCGATCTAGAGGAACTCGCTGAACTGCTAGATCTAGAGCAGTCTGGGCGATCAGAGAAGGCATTATGTAAGACACTGCCTGCTTTTCTAGCTAATGTAAAAGGCTCCGTCAAGGATGTTGAGTCTGCTATTCATCAGCAGAAATAGACTGAAAATAATCAACTATGCCAAAGCAAACTTCTCTTTTCCCAGATAATTACGACGACTTTTTTCAAGACTTGAAAGAACGTATTCGTTCTACTCAGGTAAAAGCAGCTTTAGCGGTCAATCAGGAACTGATTTTCCTTTACTGGCAAATTGGGCGGGAGATTCTTCAACGTCAGCAGGAAGAGGGTTGGGGTACTAAGGTTGTCGAGCGATTAGCTCACGATCTGAGAATGGAGTTTCCAGAGATGACAGGGTTCTCACCGCGAAATCTTAAATATATGCGAGCATTTGCCGAGGCATATCCTGATCAAGCGATCGTGCACCAGCTTGGTGCACAAATTCCGTGGAAGCATAATTGTGTCATCCTTGATAAGCTCAAGAGCTTAGAGCAGAGGATTTGGTATATCCAAAAAACAATTGAGAATAGCTGGAGCCGAAGCGTGCTTATTCACCAGATTGAGGGCGATCTCTACAGCCGTCAGGGTGGTGCATTGACAAACTTTCAACAGGTGCTTCCCGCTCCTCAATCTGATCTGGCTCAAAGTTTACTTAAGTCAGAGTACAATCTTGAATTTCTCAATCTGCGCGAGAAAGCCTTTGAACGTGATTTGGAGCGTGCTTTGCTCGAACACATGCAGAAATTTCTGCTTGAACTAGGTGTTGGCTTTGCTTTTGTGGGAAGTCAGTATCGTCTTGAAGTGGAGGGCGATGAGTTTTTTGTTGACCTTCTCTTTTACCATCTTGCCCTGAGCTGCTTTGTGGTCATTGAGTTAAAGACAACTGACTTCAAGCCTGAGTATTCGGGACAGATCAACTTTTATGTCAATGTCATTGATGATAAATTACGTCGCCCAACTGATAACCCGACGATCGGGATTATTCTCTGTCGCTCTAAAAAGAAGGCTACCGTTGAATATGCGCTTCGCGGCATGAGTCAACCGATTGGTGTCTCCACATACCGCACTACGGCTGCACTACCTGAAGAATTTAAGACAACACTTCCTTCTATTGAGGATCTGCAACACGAGATTGAGGCAGTGGCTGTTGTAGTAGAGGAATTCGATCGAGATACAGAGTCGAAGTAACCTTACAGCAATTTTCAATTTTCAGAAGCCGCGCGAAGCGCGGCTTCTGAAAAATAACCCATACCGACCCAAGCGCAAAGCGCTGTAAGTAGTGTCCATTGATTTGCCGTAGTATACTCGACCTTGGAAACTACTAACGTTACCCATTGTTGTTAGGTTTGTCAGAGGTAGATTAAAGCTCTTCAGTTGCGCATCTCCTTTATAGTGAGATGAAGCCTCTACAAAACCTGCTGAGATGAATCGGTAATTCCTAAAAGCGTAAACCTCGGAGGTAGAACAATGGCACATGAATGCTGCGGACCTGGATACTCCTCTCCAGAAGTGGCAATGCACGCAGAATCTGAGAAGTTGCTTTACACAATCGCCCTCTACACTGGCTCAGGTGTTGAAGAACCGGATTATCTTGCAACCGTAGACGTTGACCCGCACTCGCTAACTTATTCTCAGGTGATTCATCGATTGCCAATGCCTTATATTGGCGATGAACTACATCACTTTGGTTGGAATACTTGTAGCTCGTGCCATGAAGATATTCGCAAATCCCGCAGGTTCTTAGTAATTCCAGGCATTCGCTCCAGTCGGATTTACATTGTAGATTCTGCTGATAGTCAAGCTCCTAAAATCCACAAAGTAATTGAGCCGGAGGACATTAAAACCAAAGTCAATCTCACTGCTCCCCATACCGTTCATTGTCTGGCTAACGGTCAGGTGATGATTTCTATGTTAGGAGACGGCGAAGGCAATGCACCTGGTGGTTTTCTGCTGTTAGACGAAAACTTCGACATTGCAGGACGGTGGGAGCATCAAGCCGAGGCAATGCAGTTTAACTATGATTTTTGGTATCAGCCTCGGCATAATGTGATGGTGAGCAGCGAATGGGCTGCTCCTAAGACGTTCTATCCTGGTTTTAATCTGGAGGATGTCTCGGCAGGTAACTATGGGCAACGTCTCCACTTTTGGGACTGGCAGCAGCAGGAAATCATTCAAACCGCTGATCTAGGTACAGAGGGACTCATTCCCCTAGAAGTCCGTTTTCATCACAATCCTGACAGTACGCATGGCTATGTGGGTGCAGCTCTGAGCAGTAATATTTGGCACTGGTATCAGCATGATGAACAGTGGCAGGTGAATAAAGTCATTGATGTGCCTGCTGTAGAGCTGGAGGGATGGTCCTTCCCGGTACCGTCGTTGATTAC
Source organism: Oscillatoriophycideae cyanobacterium NC_groundwater_1537_Pr4_S-0.65um_50_18 (assembly GCA_016208305.1). Taxonomy (GTDB): domain Bacteria; phylum Cyanobacteriota; class Cyanobacteriia; order Elainellales; family Elainellaceae; genus Drouetiella. The sequence continues at coordinate 24,393 of JACQYI010000065.1, forward strand.
CGATCTGCTGATTTCACTCGACGATCGCTATCTCTACTTCTCGAATTGGTTGCACGGTGACATTCGCCAGTATGACATCAGCGATCCGGGTCATCCTCAATTGACAGGGCAAGTGTGGTGCGGTGGCTTGCTGGGCAACAGCCCTGAGGTGAAGGGGCAAAAGCTAGTAGGAGGGCCGCAAATGCTGCAATTAAGTTTAGATGGTAAGCGACTGTATGTCACCAGTTCGCTGTTTAGCACTTGGGATAATCAGTTCTATCCAGACATGAACAAAGCAGGGTCTTACATGTTGCAGATTAACTGCGACACTGAGACAGGAGGACTAGCGATCGAGGAAAACTTCTACGTTGATTTTGGCAAAGAGCCGAAGGGTGCTGCCCGTGCCCATGAGATGCGCTATCCCGGAGGAGATTGCACGTCGGATATCTGGGTCTAAACTGTGGAAACCTATCGGATTGAGTTGGTGAATCGGGGCAGTCTCACAATTGATGTCCCTGCGCATCAATATATTTTGGATGCTATTGAGCAAGCTGGGTTACAGTTGCCGGTTGGATGCCGCTATGGAGTCTGCATCACCTGCGCTGCCAAACTCATCGAGGGAGAAATAGACCAGGCAGAAGCCCGCTGTTTACAGCCAAAGCATTTGGCATCTGGGTACGTTCTGCTGTGCGTAGCTTATGCGAAATCCGATTGTCGTCTTGAAGTCGGCGTAGAGTGTCAAACAGATTTGTATGTGAATCCGTTTCAGTGAATGTCTATAAGATTCACTGAAACGGATTCGTTTTCCCACCGGCACATCGCGTCCATCCTGTCCGCTGCAACTGAGCCTCGTAATAATTGGCGATCGTCTGGTTATTGAGCTGGGTCTGTATGGTCATGCTCGACTGATAATCAGCCTCACTAACGCCGCCGCCGCCTGTTTGCAAAACTTCTGTGTTAAGTCGTGCAGAAAGCTCTTGCGTGGGGATCTGAAGCCTAGATCGGGGTCGAGCCGAGGTAAGCGTAAAACAGTGCCACGAAAACTTGAAAAGCTCTTGTAGGGGTAGTTTTATGAATGGAACAAAAAACGCTAAGTCTGTAACCCTTGCCCTGCAAAGCTTTCAACCTTCATTTTTACCAGTTTTCCTGGCGGCAAAATGTCTGTAAGACTTGTTCTGTATAGGGGTAGTTTGCTACCTCTAGAAGGAGTCTTCTCTACCTGACAACATACCCGAACTAACAAAAACAATTTGGTGTGTGTGACGCGCACGCCAAATTGGGCTATCGAATTCACGTTGCTTTATGTTGGCCAGTCAGGCGTGCGACCAGCGTAAGTAATGACAAACAGAATGTCGTCAATTTTCTCATCTTGGAAGTGCTTTTTGACTTCTTCGGTATTGGGGAGGATGAGTTCCCAGTTGCCTATAGGCGATTTGCCTATTATGGCTGTCCAGCTACCTGCGTTGCCGCGACGGGTGCTGATGACGCCATCGATCGGGGCGGCGCTGCCGCCGACGGTGCCCTGGTTGCCCTGTTCAGTAAATCGCAAGGTAGTGATGGGTAGCTCAAAGATTTTCTCACTAGTACGGACGAAGTAGAGCAAGACTTGCTGAACTTTGAGGGTCTCAACGTTGGGCGGAAAGTCTTCTCGGAAAGTCTGGAATTTGACTTTCAGGGGAGTTTTAGTTTGCTCAGGGTTATTCAGGTCGTACCACTGGTCGGCGAATTGGTTGCGGAAGCTGAAGGGTCTGTCAGCACTCAAGTTGGGTTTCAGGGTTTGGATCACCTGTTCACGGTAGTCAAAGCTGTTGAGGGCAGTGTATTCGATCGTGATTAGGACATCGGCGATCGAGCGGTAATTAAACTGGTTAGAGGCTTTTGGCATCCGGAATTCCCAGGTGCTATCAACGCCGTTGCCCTCAAAGGGAAGCAGCATGTCGGTTTGCTGGGGTTCTAGTTCCAATATTCCGGTGGAGTTGATAGGGGAGGTGAGAGCAACCAATTCTGGGTCGCGGCGAATGGAGACGGTCTGAAAAATATCGGGGCCAATGACGGTGCGGGACAGCCCTGTGGTAGTTAGAGTAGCATGGATACCTTGAGTGGGAGGAATCAAGGCAATGACGGAGGTGCGGACGCGGCGGATTAGACGCAAGTAGTGGCCAGGGAAGTCGCGATCGAACATCTCCGTTGGGGTAGCGAAGATCATCACTCCGGTTTCGCGAAAGCGTTGGAATTCGGCGGGCGCGAGTATTGCCAAGGAAAGGGTCTTAGAAAGTTGGAGCTTGCGTTTGTTAGTATTAAACGCATACTGATCGAGCTGATAAATATCTTGCAGAAGGCGGGCAGAGCCGGTTAGACCTTTGCGATCGGGTGCTAGAGCATTACTGCCTGTACCATCGGAGGGTGCAGTCCAGTAGTCTGACTGGATATAGGCGGGAGGCACTTCCTGACGCTCGAAAGCGAGTTGATTCTCAGAGAGTTTTGCAGTGGAAGTGGCTTGCTGGAGGAAAAAGCGGTAAACCTCTTCTAGAATGCCACTCATCCAATCGTAGAGGTTGACGTTGGTGAATTTGGTGGATAAAAATTCAATCGTATCTTTGGCATTGCTGGCTTGCAATTCAGAAATTACTTTTTCTTGGGTGACGATTTCGACACGATCGCTTGCCAAGACAATTTCCTGGTCGCTAATGATGACATCCTGATTTGATAACTCTAATTGGAGTTGCCATTCTTGTTCTCGATTCTCTCGATTTGCATAGAGAGAAGCAATTTGCAATTCTTTTTCGGCTTTAGACTGATTTTGCTGGAAACTATATTTAGTTAAAAGAGCTATGCCCATTCCAGTGGCGGCAAATGCTGCTGCTGCTGCACCCTCCCATCCAGCTCCAGCAACACCAATAGCTGCTTGATATACTTGAATAGCCCCATCGACTTGCGCAATACTGTTCCTACTTTCCTCTACAACTTTGTAGGCGGAAATCATTTGTTGCTCATACTCATTTAGATCAGCCTGAATCCATTCTCCATAGGTTTGCACTTGGATCTCAGTTCGTTTCTTTCTCAATTCGGCAAGCTTTGTCCCATCATTTGCCTCTTTGAGGCGGAGACTTTGTAGCCGAATACCAGATTGAGCCAAGCCTAGCTCTTGGCGTGCTTTGAGGAGAGTAAAGGCTTCATTATCCCGTTTTTCAAGACTGGCAAGTAGGGCTGCTTCAATTTGCCCTGCCAGTTGAACTAATTGCTTAGTTCTTTCAATCAAAACTTGGTAGCGATAGAGGGTAGGTTGTAAACGCACAACACCAGGCAATAGGAGTTGACCACCAGCACCGATGCTTGGCAACCCAGTCGTTGTATCCGTTGGGGCCGCATAGGGTTCTAATTGCCGCTTCATGCCTGCAATGTTGCGACAGGTTCGCAGCTTATGCAAGTTCAAATCTGCCCGCAAACGCAGGGATTTGAGCAGGGGGTTGGGGGGAATGCAGAAGCTACTGATTAATTGAGGCATGTGGGCTATCGGCACTTGAGCAGCCTGATTAATGGCCGTCATAGGTTGGCCAGCCGCAACCTGAGCAAGGGTTGCCGTGTAGGATGGAGCCAAGACATCTAATCGGGCTGCGTCGCGTCGGGCACTGGTGAGTTTTACGGCTGCTTGCGCTTGTTCAGGGTTTACTAAGCGAGGGATCGGTTCGCGTAGCCAGGGAAGACTGACGGATCGCATTGCCAACCGTGAAGTTGAAATTTCTGTGACCATTGAGACAGTGCGCTGAAAGTCTTCTGTGGCAGTGGTGCTAACGGATTCGAGTGCTGTTGTCAGAGCCTCATCGGAAAGCATGGAACGCTGGACGACCTGGCTGAAGCTTTCGTTTTTTTGGATGACGCTGGTCAGGTTGGAGGCTGGTGGCAAGGCAGCGATCGCCTGGGCTAGAATCGATTTTGCGCTGGCAAAGCGTTGCTCAAGGGGTGCGTCGTCAATCAAAACTTGTTGGATTTGATTGACGATGGGTTGCAGCCTTTGAGCATCAGGAATTGCCTTTAGCTCGGCTTTGATTTGATGGATATTGCCTTGCCAGCGATCGTCAGAAACTGGGATGTCATCCAGAATGCCAATAATTTCTTCGCATTGATTGAGGCTTTGCTGGAGTTCTCGAGTCTTGAGCAATTCTTGGGCAGTCAGGTAGAGCCGTCGGGCACGAGGGTTAGATTCAGATGTGTCTTGGGTAAACTCGGCATCGGCGTAGTCTAGTAAGCAGCGAATGATGGTGAGGAGTGTGAATCGTGTGTAGGTGTTCTGGCGCGTAGCCGCAATGGCGTGAGGATTTAAGGGATCGCGTAGCCAGTCGGGACTGCGCTTGTAGGTATTGGCAATGGATTCTTCAGCGATCAAGCCATAGTAGATCTTACGTCTGTTGACATCGGTGGTGTAGTCATAAACGGTGCGGAGTAAATCTAATGCGGCGAGATATTCACCGCTGCGATACAGGGCAAGAGCAAGATGAATGGGAACAAAATAGTAAGCTTCTTCGAGGTAAGTGTAGACTGAAACTCCGAGTTCAAAATTTCTCTGGTACACAGCTTGCACCAAGCTCCGGCGAATTTGCAACTCGCTCTCTGATAATCTATTAGGAATTTCAAAAAGCCCATACAAAAGAGGCGTTACTGATTGCCGACTCATTAGGGTAAATCTAAGAGGATTATCGTTTTCTAAAAGCCGGAAAATTTCTGCTGGTGCATTATCAGAGCGAAATACCAGCCTTTTTTTCTGGTCATTGCCATACTCTGCTATTCCCCATGTTGGGATAAGGGAAGCCGGAGCTGGTCTTATGCCGAGATTATCAAGAGGCACAGGAAATGGGGAAGTTATCTTACTTGTCCGGTTAGCAAAATGGTGGATTACATAAAGCTCATACTCAGGAATTCGCGCAGTAATCTTGAATGGCAGTATTAGAAGGAAAGGACTAAACTGTCCTAGACAGAATACACCAACATACTTTCCGTAAAATATCTGTCCTGCTCCAATTATTGTAAAGCGATCACGATCCTCATCCTTAATCGTAACTCCCGAGTAAGAATAATAAAAACTCGTTCCAGGATAAAAGGGAATCATGTTAATATTTCCCTGGTTATCCTCCTGAAACAGGTGAAACAAATTTCGATCCTTTTTATCACTAACCATACTCAACAATTTGCGTGCTGGACTAGCATAGAGAGGTTTGAAATCCTCGCTCTCCCAGCCATCACCTGAAATATTAATCTTCCGTTCTTTATGGTTTGCAATGAATGTGCCAACGACAGGAATTTTCACTGTACGTGGACTATAAAGGCGAAATACTAGGTGAGGTGGTTCATTCTCAAATTCAGTTTGTTTTACAACTGCTTCAAATCGTGTTTCTTTATCTGGAACATCTAGCGGTAGCAGTTCACTACACCAAGTCAATGAATGCTCCAAGTCGTACTTGGCACAAACTAGACGCTCAACTGCTCCATCTTGCTTTTTCCCGAATAGGAAGATATACCTCTGTTTTGAGTCAACCTGATAGGGAACCGCACCTAAAATGCTGATGATATTTTCAAAGTTTTCAATTTTGACTTCGCGCCAGAAAGTTTGAGTGTAGTTTACTGAGTCCATCAGGTCGTAGGCAGACCAGTAAACCTTACCCGTTAAACCACCTCGACCAAACATATAGAAAAGACAACGGTAGCCATCATCGGTTTTACTACATCCATCACCCTTGGTGAGCCGAGTCCGGCTAGTGCAAGAAGCCTCTACTCGCAATGTCGCAATATCCTGCAAGTATTCTGAATACTTCTTGGCTTGGAGACAGGCATCGGCAGGTGTAAGTTTGCGGTTTCCACCTGTCTCCTTAAGCAGGGATTGAAACGCCGGGGTCTGCCATTTCCGCAGGCTGGGTTGCAGAATGTTTTCGGGATAGAGGAACACAAACATGGCGGCTCGCCAGGAAGCATAGGAGCCGAGCCATTTCCATTTTTGATCAAAGCCATCTAAATTGAGCTGAAAAGTGCGGTAGAGATCCTCTAATTGCCCAGTGCGTAATGCCAGAATGAGGCTTTGAAGAGTTTCGATCGCCTGCGCGACACGGGTTGTCAGCGAGCAGCCACTCATCTTCGCATCAATGAGCAAATTTTCAGTCACCCATTTTGCTTTGACTTCTAAGTCTCCAGGGAGTGAAATGGCAAGAATTAAAGCATCACGCAACAGGGGCAGCGTAGCTTCTTCAGTGGAACTGACTGCTTCTGCCAGTGCTTGAATGGTCGTTCGTTCTTGGTCTATGCGAGATTGCAGCCCGTCTTGCCAATCTTGATAGGCAACTTTGGGCGATCGCCAAATATCGACTACCGTTCGCTCTTTGGGTGGAAATTGAAGCGCAGCAGGGGGCGGAATCTGAAAAAGGTCTGAACTGAGCAAAATCATTTGGGCTTTTTCTGCCGATCGCCACTGGGCAGCCTGTCGCCGTTTCCAAACTTGAACCAGAATTGAGTAGAGGTTTTCCCATTCCAAATCGAGGATGGGTTGTACCTGGTTTGCTAATTTGGCGATGCGAAACAGATAGTTAAATTCTGCCGTTTCTAAAGACAGTTGAGCAAGGCGATCGCTAATGATATTACCCTTCTCTTGATCGGCTGCAATTGCAATTAACTGAGCGATCGATATGCCGAGGATGGCTTGGAAGTTGATATCTAGTCCTATTGAGGTTTGGGGTTCTGCCGCCAGTTGAGCTAGTTGCGTACTAACCTCCCCTGATCTGGCTTGCCAGAGGTCAAAAGTGGGGTTGCCTGGAACTGGATTTTTCAGATCGCTTGGCCCAATGAGATCTGGATCGATGATCGCCGATTTGCTGCGATCGCGCAGTGCCCGCTGCCAAAGTTGACGTGTTTCCCCTGAGGATCGCCAGCGAGGGAGTTTGGCTTTTAATGCGTTCCAATAGACTACACCTGTCAAGGGATCTTCTTCCGCCTTCCAAATAGGAAATTCGTGCTTGATCTTACGAGCAAAAGTCAGGATGCTGGCTGCCTGACACATCTTAGTGCGTGACAGATAAATCAAGGCTTGCAGGATAAGGAACGAATTCGAGTAAACCAAAACTGGTCATAAAAATCTCGTTCAGCCTGATGCGAGGCAAAACAAGGTTCTGGGTCTTTGGGC
>JACQYI010000071.1 GCA_016208305.1 Oscillatoriophycideae cyanobacterium NC_groundwater_1537_Pr4_S-0.65um_50_18
CTTTGTGTCTCAAGAGCTGCGTGCAGCAGAAGACCCTGAGTTTGAGACCTTCTACACCAAGAACATTTTGTTGAACGAGGGCATCCGCGCTTGGATGGCTCCTCAAGACCAGATTCACGAAAAATTTGTATTCCCCGAAGAAGTGTTGCCCCGTGGTAATGCTCTCTAAGGAGCAGAGTTAGCCTGTCAGGCAGCTCAGCAATGGGTTCCTGCCTTGGCAGTCTTAAACAAGGTTTCTGCAAATAGGGGAAATCTTGTAGCTCTAGTTTTACAACCAAAGCCTGGAAAAACGCCCCTGCGGCAAGTTTTTCCAGGCTTTGATTTGAAGAGTTTACGCTTTGTGGGCGCTACCTTCTGCATTAGATAAAAATCCTAACTACAAATAGAAATTTTTTGAGTACACAACTCTTTTCTACTGTGCTATCGTCATCAATAGGTGGAAACACCCGGAGCCATAGGCTCTGCCCTTCAAGTCAACCATTTAGGAATGAGGAGGTGATGCCTGTGCAAGATAGCAGTAGTAAATGCATGGGTCATCAGATTGGTGCAAGCTGGCTGTGTGCCGGGGCTGCTCTCTAGAAACTGAAATTGCTTTAGGAATTTATTTCTAAAACAATGAAGCTAGGGTTCCTCCTGGCAGTTAAGTTTCAATCTGAAGACCCGCTAGACCGCTCTCAAACTTTAGCCTAGGATTTTCCGGAAAGCTGAAGCTTGGGAGCGGATAGTTTTTTAAATGTACTTTTGATTCAGGTTTTCACTTTTTCACTGAGATTGGTAAGCATCCGAGACGAAAATTATTTCAGGTAGGAACTTCTTAAACTACCAGCATGTCAAGTCATTTCAGGTAAGGGTTTCTTAACCTGTCACTGCTCTGCTCTTGATGCATGCCCATCTTAGTGCTTATAATGGTGCAGACCGGGTTTTGAGATTACAAACCGTTAGGTTGAAGGTGTGAGGATTCAAAATATGTCATCCAAGTTTTTCTGGAAATCTTTGTTGGCTACGCCTGCTCTGCTAGGCGCGGCTATGATTGTTTCTTCTTCTGCGATCGCCGCAGAGGTTCAGCCCAAGTCTGATGTTGACGCTCTTCTGAATGAAGTTGCAGCAGCTTCGACCATTGAGTCGCTATCTGCTACTTCTCTAACTTCTGAAGCAGCTCCCCTAGAGGTCAGCGCTGCCCCTGCACAAGCTGTTGCCGCTCCTGTCGCTTCTCCAGTGGCTGAAGCTCCTGCAATTGAGACCGCTCCTCAAGCGCCCGTTCAGATCGCTCAGACTGCAACCGAGCAACCTGCTGCAACCACTCAAGTATCCTCTTTTGACCAGCTTGCTCAATACAGCAACGAGAGCCAGACTGGGATGTCTCAGGTCACATCAATCTCTCAGCTGTCTGATGTTCAACCCACTGACTGGGCATTCCAAGCACTTCAGTCTCTTGTAGAGCGCTACGGCTGTATTGCAGGTTATCCCGACGGCACCTACAAAGGTAGCCGTGCCATGACTCGTTATGAGTTTGCTGCTGGTATGAACGCTTGCTTGGATCGCATCAGTGAACTGATTGCCTCCAGCACCGCAGACCTAGCTACTCAAGAAGATTTGGCAACCCTACAGCGCCTGCAAGAAGAATTTGCAGCTGAGTTGGCAACCCTGCGCGGACGTGTAGATTCCTTGGAAGCTCGGACTTCTTTCTTGGAAGCTCATCAGTTCTCCACCACCACCAAACTCAAGGGTGAAACCATCTTCGGTATTGGCATTCCTTTTGAGAGCGGTGTTGCTTCAGACGATGACCAAGATGACCAAGTCAACTTTGGCTACCGTGTTCGTTTGAACCTTGACACCAGCTTCACAGGAAATGACCTGTTGAGAGCACGTCTACAAGCGCGTGACTTTGGTTCACCCGATGCTTTGGGCGGTGTGAGCTGGAAGTTTGGTAATGGCGATCGTGAAGGCGCTGACAACAATGTCACCTTGAGCAAGTTGTTCTACACCTTCCCATTGGGCGATCGCGTTCAAGTCATCTTGGCTGCTACAGGTGTTTCTGACTCTGACTTCGTTAGAAGCTCTATCAGCCCCTTTGATGATGATGCAGGTGGTGCACTGACCAGCTTTGGTGCTCCTACACAGTATGCCTTCATGCCCGGTAACGCGGGTGCAGGTGCCATCATTCAATTGACTGATAACCTCAGCTTTGACTTTGGCTACTCTGCTACCGATGCTGCTAGCGCTGCTCCTGGCGATGGTCTTTTTGACGGTGGATATGGTACGGTTGCACAGCTAACCTACTTGAGCAGCTTTGTTGATGCGGCTTTGACCTTTGGTCATAGCTACCTCGGCGGCGAAGGTGGATTCACTGGCCTCACCGGAGATGGCGGCCCAGAAGTTGCAAACACCTACGGTGGTCAAGTTAACTTCAAGTTTGGCGCTCTAGAAGTGGGCGGTGGTGTTGCATACATCCCCATCCGCCGGATTGGTGTAGGTGACCTCGACCTTTGGAGCTACCAAGCTACTTTGGCTTTCCGCGACTTGGGTGGCGAAGGCAACTTGCTAGGTCTGCTTGCAGGAACGCCGGGCTACCTCTCCAGCATCCCTGGTGGTCTTGACAGCCCTGTCTTCAACCAAGACAACGCCTTCCAAGTTGAAGGTTTCTACCGCTTCCAAATCAACGACAACATCTCCATCACACCAGGTCTGATCTTCATCACTAACCCTGGTAATGATGATGCGAACGATGAGAGCCTTGTTGGTGCTATCAGAACAAGCTTCCAGTTCTAGAAAGGCACTTGTTCAAATACTGTTTCAGTTTTGGACATAGTTTCTCTTAAATAGCTTTATGCCTGGGTTCGTTAAGAACCCAGGCATTTTTTATGAGGGAATATTCATTTATCAGCTCTGGAATTTTTTTAGGCACACTTTATTTGTAATAAAATTCCAGACGGTCTGCCGAATCTACACAATTAAGCAGAAGTTAACGCAATTAAGCAGTGATTATTAATTTGTTAAACTTTTGACAAATCAGTATCCTACACAACAGCATATTTAAAAGTCACTGGTAGCAGATCTTGTGCTCCTATATCTACGGACGTAGAATAGCGCTTGTGTGGTTTGACAGACTTTTAAATCTTAAGTGTGAGGAATTCAAAACATGTCATCCAAGTTTCTTTGGAAGTCTTTTCTGACTGCACCTGCTCTACTAGGGGCGGCTCTAATTGTTGCTTCTTCGGCGGTCGCCTCAGAGATTCAGCCCAAGTCTGATGCATTGCCCTTAACTAGCATTGAGTCTTCTGGACAACAGCAAGCTCCTGTACAAGCCGCGCAAACAGTAACTGAGCAAGCTTCTCCTATCTCCACATCGGATGTTGCACCCTTAACTCAAGTTGCTCAATATAGTGGCGAAGGTGTCGGTTCTCAAGATCAGGTGACTTCGATCTCTCAGCTCTCTGATGTTCAACCTACCGATTGGGCATTTCAGGCATTGCAGTCGCTCGTCGAACGCTATGGCTGTATTGCAGGTTATCCTGACGGAACTTACAAAGGCAGTCGCGCCATGACGCGCTACGAGTTTGCCGCTGGAATGAACGCTTGCCTCGATCGGATTAGTGAATTGATTGCCTCTAGCACAGCAGATTTGGCAACCCAAGAAGATTTGGCAACGCTTCAGCGCTTACAGGAAGAGTTTGCGGCTGAGTTGGCAACTCTGCGCGGACGGGTAGATTCTCTAGAAGCTCGAACTGCTGAACTCGAAGCGAATCAATTCTCTACAACGACCAAGCTTAGAGGTGAAACCATCTTTCAAGTTGGGATTCCCATTGAGAATGGTGTCGCTAATGCTCAAGATGACCAAGTCAACTTTGGTTATCGCGTTCGCTTGAATTTGGATACTAGCTTTACAGGTGAAGATTTGCTGAGGGCAAGGCTGCAAGCGCTTGATTTCAACAACCATAGCGCTTTCGGCAGCAGCACGCGATCGACTCAGTGGTTTTTGAGTTCAGCTTCACCCACGGCCACGGGCAATAACAACGTCAGCCTAGACGACTTGTACTATAGATTTCCAATAGGGCCGGCTCGGATCAGCATCTGGGCAAACTCTCTTGAAACGAATGATCTTGTTTCTACTGAGGTAAGTCCTCTGGCTAACAACGGTGCTGGCTCTCTGCTGAGATTTGGTAGACCTGCTCAGTATGATTTCTTTAACGGTAACGCTGGGGCCACAGTCTTCTTCAAGTTCAATGACAATTTAGGTCTAGACTTGGCTTACTCAGGAGGCGGATCAGGCACCTCTGCGGCAAGTTCAGAGCTTAAGAACGGCTTGTTTGATGGCAATTATAGTGCTGTAGCCCAGTTAAACTTTTTGAGTTCTGTGGTGGATGCATCTCTCACCTACGGCAATACCTACAGACGCAACGGTTTCTTTGGTTTTAGAGACAGTTTAGATTCAACAGACTTAGGCAACCCTGAAGTCGCCAACGTTTATGCAGGGCAGTTCAACTTCAAGTTTGGCTCTGTTGAGATTGGAGGTGGAGGTGCCTACATTCCTATTCGCCGGATTGGCGATGGTGACTACAATGTCTGGAGTTTCCAGGGAACTTTGGCCTTCAAAGATCTCGGTGGAGAAGGCAACATGTTGGGTATCTTAGCTGGAATTGCGCCTTATGCAGCAGGAGTGCCAACCGATTCTGTGGTGAATAGCCGCTTTAATCAGCGAAATAATTTTGTGGCTGAGGTGTTTTATCGATATAACGTCAACGACAATATTGCTATCACCCCCAGCTTAATTTATCTAGATTCTCCTGGTAACAACTCCAATAATGACAGTAGTTTTGTGGGTGCTGTCAGAACCACCTTCAGGTTCTAGCCGTTGTTTGTAGTGTTATGCTGCGACTGTAGCCACAGGTGTTGGGACAAGAATATCAGCTTGTAGCTATAGGAGACTTTATGAACTGTTGTGCGGCGCTGCATAACAGTTCATACCTTTAAAGGAGTATTTGTGTAAGTAGGTGGAGTCTCTTCAATTGAGGCTCCTTACAAAATTAAAATCAGAACTTTTGTGAGAGGACAACTCTGCCGCACTCTCTCACAAAAGTTCTTCAAGTTATTTCGGTGAAGATCCTAAATCACTTTTTGATTTGATGAAATTATCGAAAATAGTCATACCCCAGTGGAGAACCGGAGTATACTAAGGGAGTAACTATCACTAGCTTTACCCGTGGAATTGTCTTGTAAGAGTGAATACGCATTGCTGGCTTTAATGGAGTTAGCAACGCAATACAGCAGCGGCGAACCTCTACAAATCCGCCAAATTGCTGCCGAGCAGAACATCCCCGATCGCTATCTTGAACAACTTTTAGCAGCGCTCAGGCGAGCTGGAATTGTTCGGAGTCAACGGGGAGCGCGCGGCGGATATTTGCTAGCTCGAGAGCCTTGGAAGATTACCTTGCTAGAGGTATTGAGCTGCATCGAGGGTGCAGAATCTCGCCCCACTGAGCCAGGACGAGAAGCCAAATCTGTGGAAGAAATGATTGTGAGAGAGATTTGGCAAGAGGCAGGTCGGGCAACGGATGCCGTCTTACAGAAGTATACGCTGCAAGATTTGGCTGAAAAACGCAGTTCGAGACGACAGCTAGACTTCATGTACTACATTTAGAGATTTACAGACTAAGGCTCGGTAGATCGAAAATGAGAGTTTTATGACGTGCTTCGGGCGTCATAAAACTCTTAAGAGATAATCAATCCGTCTTTGACATGAATTGTGCGATGCGTTTGGGCGGCAACATCGGGTTCATGGGTAACAATCACGATCGTGATACCTTGTCGGTTTAGATCGCCGAGCAGTTGCATGACTTCATCAGAGGTTTGGGTATCTAATGCGCCCGTGGGTTCATCTGCCAACACTAGAGCAGGACGGTTGACCAAAGCACGGGCGATCGCCACTCGCTGCTGTTGTCCACCCGAAAGTTGGCTAGGACGATTGGACAAGCGATCGGCCAATCCCACGCGAGTCAGGGCTTCGATCGCTCGCTGGCGACGTTTGGCTTTGGGGATGTTGGCATAGATCATCGGCAGCATGACATTTTCTAAGGCCGTAGAGCGAGACAATAAATTAAATTGTTGAAACACAAAACCAATCCGCCGATTGCGAATATAGGCAAGCTCATCTTGGGTGAGGCCGCTGAGATTATAGCCTTCTAGAACATAAAGTCCTGAAGTTGGGCGATCTAGTCCTCCCAGGATATTCATGAGCGTTGATTTTCCGGAACCTGACATTCCCATAATGGCAACGTATTCTCCTTCTTCGATGGAGAGATCGATGCCTTTGAGGACAGGAACATCCAGTTCTCCCAATCGGTAGGTTTTGCGGATTTCCTCCATCCAGATCATGGTAGGCATTTAAGTCACTCTGTCGTGTAGTAAAAGTGGAGAATTTAATCACTCCGTAGCGCAGCGATCGGATCAAGTTTGGCTGCATTTCGTGCAGGAATTACCCCTGCAACCAATCCAATTACAAACGATAAACCAAACCCCAGAATGATTGACCAGGGGGACACCACAAAGGGAAATTTAAAGATCAGAGCCGTTACAAAACCGATGGTAATCCCTAGTCCAATGCCGATCGCTCCGCCAATAATTGAGATCACAGCAGCCTCTGTTAAAAATTGGCTCAAGATGGCTGCATTGGTGGCTCCGATCGCTTTGCGAACGCCAATTTCGCGCGTTCGTTCAACCACTGACACCAGCATGATATTGGCGATACCAATACCTCCAACCACAAGAGAGATGGCAGCGATCGCCACTACCATAATCGTGAACATGCCGACCACATTGCTAAGCGTGCTAATCACATCCGCCTGGTTTGTAATTCTAAAATCATCGGCAGCCGGAGGAAAAATTTTGTGGCGAACGCGCAGTAGATTCGTAATTTGAAACTGAGCCGCCGCCATCGGGTCAGGATTATTTGCATCTTGAGGCTTTACCTTGACATAAATGCCTCTCACAGCAATTCCAGATAGCGCGTTGTTGCCCACCAACCGGGCTGACATATTGGTCAGCGGAATATAGATTTGCTCATCTAGGTTAAAGGGGCCTTGTGACCCTTTCGTTTCCATAACGCCAATCACGTCATAGCTCTGTCCTTGAATCCGAATTTTGGCCCCTGTGATTACACTACCTACACCCAGCAGTTCATCTCTAGCCGTTGATCCTAAAACAGCCAAGGGTTTTGCGGCAGCCACCTCAGATTGCGTAAAAAAACGTCCGGCTTGAGGGTGGGTATTTCTCACCTCAGCATAGTTTTCATCTGTGCCAATAATCGTGGTTGAAATATTTTGCTGATCAGCCACAACTTGAGCCGATTGCTGCAAATAGGCAGAGACAAGCTGCGTTGCCATAACCTGACTCTGAATGGCCTGAGCATCATCCCAGGTCAACGTTGAAGCTGAGCCACCCCCTTGATTGACGTTACCGCTACGAGCTGCACCTGCCTGCACCTGCACAATATCGGTTCCTAAGCCCTGAAGCTGTTGTTCAGTCGCCTTCTGGACACCCTGCCCGATCGAGGTAATGGCAATAACAGCCGTAATGCCAATAATGATGCCCAGCATGGTCAGGAGGGTGCGGAGTTTGTTGCTCCACAAAGCCTCAGCCGCCATCGACAAAATCTCAGCGATCGCCACAGGCTGAAGCTGAATCGGCGGGGCAGATCGGGTACTGTTTGAGGTTTTGTTCATGTTGGACGCACTTTAAAGCGAATGGGCAGGGTTAATGTTTCGTGCGCTTTGCCTATGAAACTTTGCCCATGAAAGATGAACCGTGAAAGATAAAGACAGCAGGGGTTAGGATCTGCTGCGGCTTCTGCCAGGATTAAGTCCAGGGATAGGCAGGCGATTTCCGGCAGGCGATTGAGAAGCCGACGGCGGTGCACTAAGCAGAATTTGCTGACTGTCCTGTAAACCCGATCGCACTTCAGTTTCGTTGCCTACTGTTGCGCCCGTCTTGATCGGCGTGAATTGAGGGTTGCCGCTTTCAGTTATGATCATGACGCCTTCTCCCTCTGGCTGACGAACGATCGCCACGGTAGGAACGGTCAGGACGTTGGTGAGTTCGCCCGCCTTGAACTCTACATCCACATTCATGCCGGGACGCAAGAGCCGCTGCTTGTCTGAGAGAATATCGATCTTGATGTCAAAGCTCGTGACATTACTCGTGACCGTTGCTTCAGCCGCTACCTGTGCCACTCGTCCCTCAAACGTCTGGTCGGGGTAGGCATCTGCTTGGAGGGTCACTGGCAGCCCCACCTTGATCCTAGCAATATCGGTTTCTGCCACCTTAGCCACCACTTGATAGGTGGAAGCGAGAGACAAGATAGAAGAAGAGGTGGCTGAAGAGGTATCGCTAGCGGAGGTCGTAGGCGCTACAAAGTCACCCGGATCAGCATAGCGCTTGGTGATGGTGCCGCTAAAGGGGGCGCGAATCACGGCATCATCAATTTGAGTTTCGACTGTTTTCAGGCCACCCTCAGCCTGAGTGACTTGAGCACGCGCTTCGGCAATATCCTCTTGGCGGCTGCCCGCTTGCGACAGATCGACGGTTTGTTGGGCTTGCTCGACATCCGCTTTTGCAGTGTCGCGGGTCGTGCGAAAGGTGTCTAACGTCTGAGCTGAAATCGCTCCTTCGCTATAAAGCTGCTGATTGCGCTGTAGGTCAGATTCAGCCTGACGCAGGTTAGCCTCAGCACTCTTGAGCTGTGCTTGAGATTGAGCAACCTCTTGGGGACGGTTTCCTGCGATCGCCTTTTGCAGGTTGGCCTCAGCCGAGGCCAGTTGCCCTTGCGCCGAGAGCAGTTGCCCTTGCAAATCTGAAGCATCCATATAGGCTAGGATTTGCCCTGCTTCTACAGAATCTCCTTCCTCGACAATGATGCTCTTCAATCGCCCTGAATCTTTGGGGCTGACATTGGTGGACTGCTTGGGTTGAACCGTACCATTGGCTGTGATGGTAATGGGCAAGGTTGTGCGCTTGACGGTCATGGTTTGCATTTGCCGTCTGGCTTCCTGACGCGAAGCAACTCTCATCTGACGGTAGATTGCATATCCGCCTCCTGCAAACAAACTCAGAGCCAAAAGACCAACCAGCCAGCGTGTCCATGCCTGTTTCATTTTGTTTTTCACAAAAGGCTGAGGTGCCATTTGAGGAGGTGAGTCGAGTTTCATACTCTCCTTATACAGCGCTTTTCGCTGAATTACGTGGGGCTTGGAGATGAGATGCAGGCGATGAGGCTAGTGGTCTGTCGATTATTAACTGATGTGCTGGGGTGGATGGGTGGGTGGAACGCGGATCAGGATACCCAATGATTTATGAAAGCCCTATACCGAATCTCTGAACGAAACTTCACGAGGTAAGCGAACCATCGGGATACCGGATGCATACATGCTTGCAAAGCAGATAGCCATTATCCAATGTACGATCTTGAGTCAGGCGCATTGTCTGCACCTGACCCGCTATCCGATCAGCGAATGCAAGGACGATGCCATCCACTAGGGGCTGTCAGACGGCTCGTTCATGGGGTCAACGGGTGGGCGCTCTCGACGATCTGGAAGTCCTAACGCCTGGATGAGCTGGTCTTCAGTAACCCCTAGCTTAGCGGCTGCACCAGGGATATCCATCCGGGGACGGCCTTCTGGGCGATCGCCATTGGCTCGTTGCCCAGGATGTCCTAAAGCCGCTTTAAGCTGCTCTTCGG
This sequence comes from Oscillatoriophycideae cyanobacterium NC_groundwater_1537_Pr4_S-0.65um_50_18, assembly GCA_016208305.1. Taxonomy (GTDB): domain Bacteria; phylum Cyanobacteriota; class Cyanobacteriia; order Elainellales; family Elainellaceae; genus Drouetiella. Next base: position 9,731 of record JACQYI010000071.1, read on the forward strand.
TGACACCCAGTTGAGTCGCTGCCGCCTGTAAATCTGGCCGCTCACCCGACCGAGAGGGGCGTCCGGTCGCAGGATCAATCGTGATGCCTAAGGCTTGAAGCAATTGGTCTTCCGTCACGCCCAAGGTGGTGGCGGCTTCTTGCAGGTTGGGGCGCATGCGTTCAGGTCGATCGCCTTCTGGAGGCTGAGCAGGCAGTCCCAAGGCCTCCTTCAGTTCGGCTTCAGTGGTTCCTAACTGAGTCGCCGCTGCTGCAAAGTCAATGCGTGGCCGTCTGCCGGACTGCCGCTGCCCCTCGGAGGAGTTTGGGGAGGCGTCGGTAGGAGAGGATTGGGCAATCCGATCGCCCTGGATAGGAGAGGATTGAGCCGAAACAGCATAGCCGATCGATCCAACCATTAGCAGTGCGGCAGAGAGTAAGCCTAAACGCCGAAATTTAATTGTTTTCATTTCCTAAGCAAGTTAACGTGATCTACAACTCATTAGATGCGTTGAACATGACTCTTCGCAGCCCGTCCGAATTACAGTTTTGTAATTTGAGTTAGCCCTTAACCGCCCTACAATGGAGCAGTGGATAAAGCCATGCATGTTCTGTTTGTGGAAGACGAGTCCAAAATTGCCAGCTTCGTCCAGGTTGGATTGAAAGAACAAGGATTTGTCGTTGACTATTGCGATAATGGCGACGATGGCTATAAGCGGGCGATCGCCCATGAGTATGATGTAGTTCTGCTAGACATCATGGTTCCGGGTAAAGATGGACTCTCCATCCTCAGGCATTTGCGGCGATCGGGGAAGAACACTCCCGTGATTTTGTTGACGGCACGCAATGAGTTAGACGATCGGCTAGAGGGGCTAAACCTGGGAGCCGATGATTACATTGCCAAGCCTTTTTTTGTCGAGGAGCTGGTGGCACGGATGCATGCCGTCGTGCGGCGCAGCGCGGGCGATCGCCAAAACTCTTTGTCGGTGGGATCGCTCAAACTCGATCGCATCACCCGTGAGGTGACTTGCAACCAGCAAATTGTTGAATTGACCACCCGTGAGTTTAATTTATTGGAATACTTGATGCGATCGCCGGGTCGAGTGTTTACCCGCACCCAGATCCTTGAGCATGTCTGGGGCTATGACTTTAATCCCAACACCAATGTCGTCGATGTTTGCATCCAGCGGATTCGCAAAAAGATCGATTCCACAGATGATTCCAGCTGGATCGAGAGCGTGCGCGGCGTAGGCTATCGTTTTCGCAAACCTGAGCTACCGTGAAACTGCGATCGTTTCGGCTACGCATTGCTCTGTTTTCTGCGGCTCTAGCAGGGGGTGCTCTGGTGGGATTTGGCGTTGTGGCATGGCAGCTCATCTATGTCGCCAAGGTCAATCAGCTCGATGCCAGATTAGAAAGCCAGGTCAAACGGGCTTCTCGTCCCCGCTTTCCAGATGGATGGCAGACTTTTGACCTGTCGCTGCCTCGGGAGTTGGGAGCCGATGTGAATACCCCGATCGTTCTGCTCGCCATAGGGGATGACGGCAAAGTCGCCTATCAGTCCGGTGAAGATTCTCCAGAACTCAATCTGCGCAATTTGCTGTTGGCTTTGCCTCCGCCTCCCGAACCCCCACCCACCCACGCAAACCAAACCCCTCCAGAACCCGCAAGAGGTCAACGAAAGCCCGATATTCGCACTGAGCCAGTCGCAGATGGCGTATTTCCTGAACCCCGCATTGTGACGCAGCAGACCTCAGCGGGCGGATGGCGAATAGGCATCATCAAGACTCCGCGCTCAGAGGCAGCGATCGCAGTTAGCCTTCAGACCATTGACCAAGACATGAGTGTGATTCGCAACATCTTCCTGGTGGCGATTCCGGGAACGCTGCTGCTCGTAGCCGGAGGAGCTTGGAACCTGGCAGGCAAGGCGCTCCGTCCGATTCAGCGATTGACAAGCGCCATTCAGCAGGTGACGGTTGCAGGGCTGGATCAGCAGCTTCACTTGGGGGCAACAGACGTTGAATTTGTTGAGCTGATTCAAGTCTTTAACCAAATGCTGGAGCGGTTAGAGCGTAGCTTCAAGCAGGCTTCTCGATTTAGCGCAGATGCAGCCCACGAGCTTAAAACGCCGCTGGCCATTCTGCAAGGAGAGCTAGAACAGTCTCTCTACCAGGCTGAACCCGGCTCAGAAGTGCAGCAAAATCTCAGCAACCTGCTAGATGAAGTGCGCCGTTTGAGCGGCATTGTTCGCAAACTTTTGCTGCTGTCTCTCGCTGATGCCGGACAGATGGGCTTACACAAAGTTGAAGTGAATCTCTCAGAGCTGCTCGTCATCATCGTTGAAGACATGGAGCTATTGGCTCCCCATCTAGAAGTTGAGGCCGAAATTGCCGACGATTTATGGGTATGGGGCGATCGCGATTTGCTGACGCAAGTTCTACAAAATCTAGTCAGCAATGCGATCAAATACAATTTGCCCAACGGCTGGATTCGCATCCAGACGCAGCAGCGCCAGATGCAACAGCCTATGCAGTCCGCAGGGCAAGTCGCAGTGCAGGTAACGATCACCAATGCCTCTAAAACATTGGCCGCTAGCGATCGCCATCGTATTTTCGATCGCTTTTACCGAGGCGATCCTGCCCGGACGCGCAAAGTTGAGGGCATTGGGCTGGGGCTAAGCCTGTCGCGAGAAATTGCGCGTGCCCACAATGGCGACCTGTTGCTTGACTTAACGCCAGAGGGGCAAACCGCTCTGACCCTGACGCTACCCGGCAAAGCGTAAGACTAATTTGCGACCCTAATCTCCCGTTTCTGCCGACAGTGCAGCCATAGGAATTTCCTCCACTCTGGGCAGCTTTTCAGCAACCGAAAGCGGCTGGTTATTGCTGCCCGAAAGCTGCCGCAACAGCTTCGGACGCGGATCATGAAGCAGATAAATAATGCGATCGCCCATTTGCCACTCCTCAGTGCTGGGAATGACCATGAGGCGATCGTCCCGTTCCATCAACACTGGAATGAGTTCTTCAGCCCGGATGAGCGCCCTCAGATGCGCCTGTTGAAACTGGAGACTCTCTTCTCGCAGCGTCGTTTCTCCCAGCTTTACGGCCTTGTCTGTCAGATAGCTATTCCAGGTTTTGAGGGAAATTTGTGGGGTAAACGCCTGCTGCACTTTGGTGGTACTGCCGTTGGGTTGAGAGTCACTACTGGGGAAAACTGCCAGGACTCTGGGCGGCTGAAATTCCTCGGCTGCCCGCTGAGCCAGCACCAGGTTTACCTCCCCATTATTCGTCATCGCTAGAAATGTTCCGGCTGTGGCCAAACCTGCCTCTTCCAAAACATTGGCATCTAGGGCGCTGCTGGAAAAAACCTTAAAGCCTTCCTCTTCGGCCTGTTGGCAGGCTTCCGGATCGGTATCGATCAGCACAACCGACTCATTGCGATCGCGAAACAGCCGCCCCACCAGCAGACTCAGCGGATTGCAGCCCACGATCACTGCTCCGGTGGCTTGAGTCGAAGTCACCCCCAAAAGCCGCGCCACCCAACCCGCCGTCAGCCCCTGCAAAAACACCGTTGAGAGAATCGTTAAAAACACCAATGCCTTAATCGATGCGCCACCATTGATGCCTCGCTCGGTCAAGACAATGGCGAATAGAGAAGCCACCGAAGCCGAAACAATGCCGCGCGGAGCCACCCAGCACAAAAACAGCTTTTGTCGCCAGTTGAGATCGCTATTCCAGGTACAGCTCCAAACGTTGATGGGGCGCACGACAAACATCAAAACGGCAACCGTGAGCAAGGCTCCCTGCCCTAGCGCAAAGATGCTAGCGATCGACAACTCAGCCGCCAACAGCACAAACAGCACCGACACAGCCAGCACCGTGAGCTGACTCTTGAACCGTCGCAGCAGCCGCTCTTCTGGCAGAGAATAGGAACCCAGCACCAGCCCAGCCACCACCATCGTCATCAGGCCAGACTCGCTCTGGATCAACTGAGCCACGCTAAACAAGCCCCAAACGCCCGCCAGCACCACTAAATTTTTTAAATCATCGGAAAGCGTTGTGGCCTGCTTCAGCACAAAGCCCAGCCCCCAGCCGCCGATCGCCCCAATGCTGCCCCCAATGCCCAATCGCAGCAGCAGGCCGCTAATCACCGAAAGTGGATCGGCATCGCCATTGAGAATGATATCCAGCACTACCACCGCCAGAATAGCACCCACGGGATCGATCAAAACCCCTTCGCCTTCCAGCAGCGTGGCGATCGCTCGATTCACCTTCACCTGCTTCAGCAAGGGACTAATCACCGTTGGCCCCGTCACCACCACCAAGGCCGCATAGAGAAAAGCGATCGCCCAGGGAAACTCACTGAGCCAATGCGCCGCCATGCCGCCACCCATTAGCGTAATCAGAGAGCCAAACGTCACCAAATTACGGAGGCTGCCCGAAACCCTGCCGAGATCGCGCAATTCTAAATTGAGTCCGCCTTCAAATAAAATCAGCGCTACCGAGAGAGACACGATCACTTCTAACCCGGTGCCCAGCAAATTGGGGTGCAAGACATCGAGGCCATCGGCGCCCAACAGCAGGCCAAACAGCAGCAGAAAAACAATACTGGGGACTTTCAGATAGTCTGCCAGGACTTGAGCACCGATGCCTGCAATGACGGTAATGACAATTTGCAGGGTAATCTCAGGGGCTGCATCCATAGATCCGGGTCAAAAGGTCAAAGACAGAACGGTCAAAGACAGAACAGCCTACATTCAATTTTCTCTCAAATTTAACCATTGGTAGTGCTCTAGAGATCATGATTTTGAAGTGATGCGGCACGCGACGCAGCACACCCTCGCGGGTTTAGGACAACCCTCAGCCATTCAACGCCTCACAACAGGAGAACAATCTCTTTCAAAAATTCCCCAGAATCATTACCCAAGCACAGCATCCAACCCAAAAGACCGCTCAGAGCCAGTCGGCAGAACATCACATTAGCTTCAACACACTAGCTCAACACATTAACGCAACAGGGGGTATCCAGGCTGTGATTCCCGCGCTCCTCACTGGAAGTTTAGACCCGATTGAATTTTAGACGAGATTGCCAAGAGAGTCAGCCTTAAGGAATTGCCACAGCGAAGGCTATTCTTTTAGCAATAAATAATAGAGTTGGCCATTGCTGTTAATCAATCCAGCCCGATCGCCCGCCTCAAGTCCAGTGCCCATAAACACATCCACGCGGCCTGCGCCCCGAATCGCCCCTCCAGTATCTTGGTCTAACACATAGCGGACAGCAGGCAGCACCTCAAGCTGTCCTTGGGCATTGGCAATTGGAAACTGAGTCTGGATGAGCGCGATCGCCCCTGGCGGCATCAAGGATTTGTCCGTCGCGATCGATCGCTCTGCCGTTACTGGCAGCCCTAAACTGCCCGTTGCGGGTGCGCCCCCAGTGGTCTGAAAAAAGATAAACCGATTGTTGCGCGGCAGATAGAGATCGAGATCGGCTGGATAGTCCCGAAAATATTGGATCAAGCGCGGCAACGTCAACTCCTCTAGCTTAAACTTGCCCGCCTCCACCAAGGCTCGCCCAATACTGACATAGGGATAAGCCGTATGGCCTGCTACCCCTACAGACATCACGCTGCCATCGGTTAGCTGAAGCCGAGCGGAACCCTGCACCTGCACCAGGTAAGCCTCTAGACGATCGCGGAGCCACACTAGCTCCAATCCTTGCAGCTTTCCCTGCGATCCCTGTAGCCCATCAGCACCCTCAAGCTGGGCGCGGGTCGGATGTGGGGTTGCCCACTGGCCAAAATTGGGCGGCAAGCGATAGAGCGGATAGCGATAGGTGGCGCTAGGGGTGCGACTGGCGGCATAGGTCGGCTCAAAATAGCCCGTGAAGCCCACCGTCCCCTGGCCGTCTTTGCCCACAGATTGATAGAAATCAAATTCTTGTAGCACAGCCGCTTGTAGCGCTTCTGGCGATCGTGCCCCCTCTAAGAGCTGCCGAAATCTCATCAGGCTACGATAGACCCGATCGCGACTAAAGACAGCAACGCTGTACTGTCGATAGGCTGTAGCGGCGGCTGGGGTTTCCAGATAGCCCAAGGAGCGATCGATCGCCTGTATCAACGCCGCCCGATCGCCAGGATGCTCAACAGTTCCCCAAAGCTGCTCATCTAAACTGCTCATGAATAGACTCGTGTCCGGCTCGGCAACGAGTCGCAAGGGCAACGTTTGCTGCGTTTGTCCCTTCGCAGCAGCAAAGCTGAGAACAGCAAACAGCGTCAGGCAGAACAAGGAGAGCGATCGCATCATGGTTTTGGGTATAGCGATAGTTTTCGCAAATTAGGGATTTGTGCCGCGCGGCACAAATCCCTAAAAGCTGGAAGACTTGGCAATCTACTGAGCATAGAAGATTTTGCCAGGGGCAACTACAGCAGCCGCGCAAAATGGTAGCAGGTAATGCTCAGCCGCTGCCGGAAATAGAAGCGATGCGCCTCAAACCGCTGTACCCCCGAATCGAGATGAAACTGTTCGCAATGCTGTTGCTCGGCGTAATCCATCAGCCATTGCAAGAGCTGCTGACCATACCCTTGCGATCGCCCCTGTTCCGTCACAACCAGCTCATCGACATACAAAAATTTGCCCCAGGCCAAACATTCCGAGATGCGAAATCCAGCAACGGCGATCGTCTGATCGGGGACTGCATCTATCTCTCCCTCACCCTGAATCTTCTTATCTTGAACAAACGCTAAACGATAGCCATTCAGCATCTGTCGCCGCACGCGATCGACAAACTCATCGGCGTTTAGATGCGGTCGTAGCTGCACCACAGTGGGGAAGCAACCCAAAATTTGAGCATCCGATTCGGCAAGCTGAATTAGCACAGGTTAGGTTCCTCAAGCTGTTTCTCAATTGCATCACAGGCAGCCTGTGCCCCCGATTCTGTTTGTATCTTCTGACTCATGGCCTGAGCCTGGGTGGCATAACTCGGATTTTTCAGCAGGGTATGCAATTCTTTGGCAACTCTTGTGGGCTGATACTGCGGGCGCGGAATCGTGCGCGAAGTGCCCAACCGCTCTAGCCGAGCCGCGTTGTCAGGCTGATCATGGCTGTAGGGCATGACTAAAGTCGGGCGACCCGCCCGCAAAGCTTGAGCCGTGGTGCCAATGCCGCCCTGATGAACGATCGCCCCCGCATGAGGAAAAATTGCTGAGTAAAGCACATAGTCCCAAGCCAAAATGCTATCGGGCAGGTTCTCAGGATAGGGGTTTTGACCCATGATTAAGACCGCGCGGCGATCGATCTGCTGCACAGCCTGAATGCTATCTCGGAAAAAGTTGCCCGGATCAAACACGGCCGCAGAACCCAGCGTAAACACAATCGGGGGTTCACCCACCTGCAAGAAATGTTGCAGCTCTGGGGCAATCGCCCCTGCCAATGCGCCGTCATAGAAGGTAAATCCTGTTTGCACCGTATGGGATGGCCAATCGGGTTGAGGCGTCGCCAGCACAGATGAAAACAGAGCCAGTACCAGATGCGGCGAAAACTTTTCATCCATTATCGGATTGCCAATGGGCAGTAATCCCAATTCCTGCCGAAGCTGGTGCAGCGGTACTGCCCAATCACGGGTTGCCGATCGCACAAGGTTACGGACGCTGCGATTGACGAAAGGAAACGATCGCAAATTTGCCAAAGCCGCCAGCATCGGCAGAACCGGAGGATCGTAGATCGAGAAGAAAGAAGACGGGGAAAGGGCACAAAAAGCCCATTTAAGCCCCAACTTTTCGGCAACGAGCCGAGTGGCATAGACGACTTCCCCAGTCAGGATAAAATCGGCACCCTGCGCGATCGCCATCAAATCCTGGTAAGTCTCCCGCAGATTGGCAAAGATATAGTCCCGGATGAGTCGCTCCGTCCCTTTCTTTAAATCCATCATCTGCGCGATCGTTTCGGTGTCGTCGGTGGGAATCTGTTCAGGGCGCATGGGATAAACCTCAAAACCCAAAGCCTCGACTCTGCTAGCGAGCATCTGAGAAACCGCAAACACCACTTCATGACCTCGCTCTCGCAATGCCAGCCCGATCGCCAGCATCGGATGCAGATCACCCAACGACCCAATGGTAGTGAGGACAACTCGGCTCACAGCTTCACCCTGAATTAGTGCTGCACTGATTGTAAGCAATTGATTGTAAGCAATTGGTGCAAACGGCTAGGCAATGCTGCCCCGCTTGCGGGCTTCTTTGTAGGAAGTGCCCACGTTTCGCAGTCCGGCGCGGATCATCTGCTGCTCTAGCAGGGCAAAAAATCGAGCGCGATCGCCTCCTCTGACCACAGCCTGATTATGCGCCTCTGCTAGAGCCACCGGATAGCCATAGCCTTTTTGCACCTGAGTTAGGGTCAGGCTCAGCGCTCTGTCTAGTAATTCGCGATCGTTGGCCACCCAAGCCGGAAACTCGATCCGAGCAATCTCAGAACCCATATGCACATAGCAAAAATGCACCGCATGTTCGCCATAAGCCTCCAAAATTTTTGCCGAGCTGCGCCAGATGGCTCCTCGCTGCCCCGGTTCGAGGACTAACCCCCACAAGGCCGTATCTCGCAACGGTGCAAACACCTGGCAGGGAGCCTGTTCGGTTTGCCCCTGGCAGTGGGTCATACAGTCTGGAGCCAAGAAAGGGCAGGTGTGCAGCCGCAAAAAGTTGAGCGATTCACCACTCCGAGCCGCGCTGATATAGCTGACTAGCGGAATGCGTGCCGATCGCAGCTTCTCCCAAGCTTCGAGAATGGGCGGCAGAATACAGTCACGGGCTTCTCCGGGCAACGGCTCCAAAAACCAGTGAATCAAGGAACCATCCACCATTGCGAGGCTGGTGGCATCGGCTTCTGTGACAAACTCTAGAGCCAGCTCTGATAGGACGATCGCCTCTGATACAGTGCGCCGATAGCCCATCCACTCTTCTGTGCGAATGCCCCATTGCCGAGACACATACAGATCTTCAGGCCGATAGAACACTTCCGGCAGGTTATCTAGCAGCGGATGGCGGTTTTGACCGTAGTGCAGGGCGATCCGCCCCACGTTGATTAGATAACAGTAGGCAATTTCATGATGGCTTGGGGCAATTTGGGAGCCGTCAGTGGCAAAAACAGTGTGAATCGGCGGGGCAGGCGTGAGATCAATTTGGGTATCGAGCGGTTCGAGCGGAGCCGCCGCCGCAAATCCTAGGCGATCGCGCCATATTTGCTGTTGTGCTACCAAATCGGCCTGATGGTGGCGGGCTTGCGCCAAGAGCTGCTGTGCCAAGTCCAATCGCTGCCGGGTAGCGGCGGCCTCCTGAGTCAGATGTTGACCAATGCCCTGCATCTGGCGGGCGAGTTTAATCAGATCAAGCATGGTATGGCTCAAGCATAGGGTGGCAAGATTGGCGCGATCGGCTGGCAATCGCCTAGAATCGCAAATGAATTAACCTGTAATCGTTTTTAGAAGTACCGCGCGGCACTTTCAAAAGACTATGGCTTCTAGTAAACAAATGTACTGGCTGTCATTATCCTACGCGATCGTGGGAGGGGCGATCGCAAATCCCTTGCCCAAGCAACTCTTGCCGAATCCATACGTCAAGATGAAAGAGAATTTATAGCGCAGCCGGGTGCATCTCGTCGTTAGGGGAGCAGATACTTTTAATGATGAGAGGATGGGATGATGCGATCGCCGTTGTCTGCTCTCCCATCATCCCACCCTCCCGCTAGAGGCTACCCCAACGGCTGGATGCGCCCTCTGGCTACGAATTTTATTCTGGAAGACTCGCTTCGCGTGCCTCTCAAAAAAATTCATAGCTGCAATCAGCAACACCAAATTTACTTCTGCACCTTTTCATGACAAAAATGTAGGGGCAAAGATGCAGCGCATAGGGCCTAGTGAGGAGTTGAAGCATGAGTACATCGTTGTTCCCAGACGGATCGAGACAGGCCATCACCCCGCTGGCTGCCCAGCTTAAACTCTCAATTGTCGTACCCGTCTATAACGAGGTCGAGAGCATTCCGCGTCTGATAGAGGCGATCGCTTCGACGCTTCAGCTTCATCATCTCAACTACGAAATTATTTGTGTGGATGATGGCTCCACCGATGGTTCAGGAGATCTGTTGCGGCAAATTGCTCGCGATCGCACTGACCTCAAGGCAGTTTTGCTGCGCCGCAACTATGGGCAAACGGCAGCGATGGCGGCTGGCTTTAACCATGCCCAAGGTCAGGTCATGATTACGCTAGACGGCGACTTGCAAAACGATCCAGCCGATATTCCCAGACTGTTAGAGAAGCTAGATGAAGGCTACGATTTGGTGAGCGGTTGGCGAATGCAGCGCCAAGATGCCGCCTTGACTCGGCTTTTGCCCTCCAAAATTGCCAATTGGCTGATCGCCAAAGTGACGGGGGTGAATATTCACGACTATGGCTGCTCTCTCAAAGCCTATCGATCGGAACTCGTCATGGACATGAACCTCTATGGTGAGCTACATCGCTTCTTGCCGGCGCTGGCCTTCATTGAAGGAGCCAGAATTGCCGAAATCCCCGTCCGGCACCATGCGCGCAAGTTTGGGAAAAGCAAGTATGGACTTGGGCGCACCTTCCGGGTGGTGATGGACTTGTTCACCATCTTTTTTATGAAGAAATTCTTGACGCGCCCCATGCATGTGTTTGGCTTGTTTGGTCTGCTGGCAATGCTATTGGGAGTCGTGGTCGGTGTTTACCTAACTTTTCTCAAGCTAACTATGGGCGAAGATATTGGCAACCGTCCGCTGCTAATTTTGGCCGTCGTTCTCTTCCTCACAGGTATTCAGTTACTCAGTTTTGGTCTGCTGGCAGAGCTTTCAATGCGGACTTATCACGAGTCGCAAAATCGCCCTATCTATCGCGTTCGTGAGGTCATCGGTTCAGAGTCTGATTCATAATTTTCTCGGCTAAGGTTCCTTACAACATAAACGCTTTGAAAACCGCGCCACTAATTCGCGCTAAAGACAATTCGCGCCAAAGATTGACTCATAAGCTAGATTTTCGTCGGTAGAGTTTCACCTCATCATCCAACCTTTCCAAACTATAGTCCTGCTCTAGCCATGCCTTTAGCTTGGAGTAAAACAAGCGATTGTACTCTTCCTCTTTCCTCGTAGCGCTCATCACAACATAAAGCGGCCGCTTTTGCATTAATGCAGACAGTTCTTGCATGGAGTTCACGCCCGCTACTTTAGGCAAATTCTCTCCCATCAGGAAGAACGGATAAGCATATCGAGTTGGAATTTTGGCCTTAGAGAGAAAGTAGACAACCGGATCATAGTCCGCTACGTAAATATAATCATCTGGCTGAATGCGAGGCTGAAGATAGGCCGACACTTCAGCAGCTTTGTCTTGATAATGAGGAACGCCTTTGATGTAAGAGAAATAGAAGAATTTTGCGCTTTTCTGCAAATCAGCAGCAGCATAAAATCCTACAAATAACGCGATCGCAAAGAGCAGCGGCAGGTATTTTTGAGCAAGCGATCGCGTTGTTCTCCAGCCTGGAGACGGCTCTGTCTGAGATGTTTCAGGAAGAGCCGATCGTCTTGGGTGGCGATCGCTGAGGGCATTTCTTCCCCCAAGCAATTTGACCCCCAAAAACGCCGTTATCAGACTCAAAGGAGGCAGCAAAGGCAAAAAATAATGATCGTAAAAATTGACTTTAAAGGTTAGTAAAATTCCCAGCAGGGGAATCAAAATCCAGACCAGAATGAGGAGAGATAGCCTTCGTTCTGTTGATGATATTTGCTTAAATAGCGCAGGCCAGATTAGTGCCAAACCAATCCAAAGCGGAAAATTTTTGCGCAATTGGAACACAACTGTTTCTATGACAACTCTCAAAGAAAAGTTGCGATCGATATTGCGGATTTTGTTGGCCGTAAAGTTTGCATAGAAAAAGTCAGAAAAGGAGCCTGTTAAGACAAAGAAACTCGCCATGAGAAAAAAGGGCAAAAGAAATCCCAACAGCAGAATTAAAAAGACTCCTGCCCTTTGAAAATATTGATGTCTGCTCTTCTGTAAAGGGGCTATGTGTAAAGGGGTTAAAAAAAGCGGAACCGCTAGAAGCAATAAAATGGCAACTAAATCATAGATCACCACATATTTGATGATGAATGCGATGCCCAGGCAAAGCCCAATAGCAAAGTATCGCCATCGAGAGACCGATTGATTTCTCTCCTGCCACTGAGCAGCAACCCAGTAGTAGGCTGTCGCGACAAACGGGATAAAAAATATCTCAGTATTTGCAGCCGTTCCCCCGTTCTGAAGCGTAGAGACGATGTACAGCAGAGCAGCAATGACACCCATGAGCTTGGCATTTCCCGCCCATAGCTGACTGAAGTGATACAGAACATAGCAGGTAGCGGCGATCGCCCCACAGGACAGCAATCTGAGCGCAAATATTGACTTTCCAAACAGCAGAAAGGACAGGATGTACAGCAAGTAGATGCCGACAGGCTTATTGTCCCAAATCTCAATGTAGGGAATTTTCCCGTCCAGCATACTTTGGGAAACCAGCATGTACAGGCTTTCATCCCAATCTAGTCCGGACTGAAAAAATGTCCAGAATCGGAAAAAGATAGCAGCACAAAAAAACCCAAGGAACAGGCCCAGTTCTCTTTTGACTTTACTGGAGATAGACTCTGAGACAGTAGGCGTCATGAAGTACGGTTAAAAGCGACCCAATATCAATTTAATCCGAGTTTGTAAAGTAGTTTGAGTCAAAGCTGCACTCTGTGCACTTCTGTGAACCTCCCACTGATTTAGCAAGACCCCTCAGTACTATTTAGCGCATGAGAAACCTTATAATTCACTAGACAGATTTGCTTGTTGTCCAGTCCTTTAGACTGTTTCTGGTCGTCTAGCCAGCCTACCTTTTGCGCAAATTATGACTCTTTCTCCCTCAGCGATCGCGCCAGAATCTATCCCTGCTCAAGATTGGTCAGAGCTGCTGCAACAGCTTCTCGATCGCCAGTCTCTGGATACTCACCAGGCCGCTACTTTGATGCAGGGGTGGCTGAGTGAAGCGATCGCACCTGTGATTTCAGGGGCTATTCTGGCTGCCCTTCAGGCAAAGGGGGTATCAGCTAGCGAACTTGCAGGTATGGCTCAGGTTTTGCAGTCTCAATCTCTGTCCCAATCACTCGCCAGCAAAACGCCTCTGGCTCATCCGTCAGAAAGGCTCGCCCTGCCGACTCCGCTGATTGATACCTGTGGCACAGGAGGCGATCGCGCTTCCACGTTTAATATTTCTACGACGACTGCATTTGTTGCGGCAGCAGCGGGTGTGGCCGTCGCCAAGCATGGCAATCGTGCCGCCTCTAGCAAAGTCGGTTCGGCTGATGTGCTGGAGGCGCTGGGCATTAACCTAAGTGCCGATCCTGAGCGGATTAAAGCAGCCGTTGTCGAAACCGGAATTACCTTTTTGTTTGCGCCAGGCTGGCATCCTGCCATGAAATATGTCGCTCCCATGCGCAAAGCGCTTAAGGTGCGTACCGTGTTCAATTTATTAGGCCCGTTGGTCAATCCTTTGCCTTTAACCGGACAGGTGATGGGCGTATTTGACTCAGCACTGGTTGAAACGATCGCCCAGGCGCTGAATCAACTAGGAAGATCGGAAGCGATCGTGCTGCATGGGCGAGAGCGTCTCGATGAGGCAGGTCTAGGAGATGTGACCGATTTGGCAGTTTTGTCTCACGGGCAGATCGAATCCGTGGCGCTGCACCCTGAAGCTTTGGGTCTTACCGCAGCTCCTACCAGCGCTTTGCGAGGAGGTGAAGTGGCCGAAAACGCAGAAATTCTCTGTGCTGTGTTGCAGGGCAAGGGCACTCTGGCTCAGCAAGAGGTGGTGGCGCTAAATGCGGCTCTGGCGTTGAAGGTGGGCGGCGTCATTGCGGCAGAGCCAGGAGAAGATGCGATCGCGCTTTATCGCAGAGGCATTATCCTGGCAAAAGACATTCTCGCCAGCGGAGCCGCCTGGGATAAATTGCAGCAGCTAATTACCTTCCTACAGTAAGGATCACAGATTCAAGAGGTGATGTTTTAAATGTGCTGTTGATTGCCTAGAACATCATTGATTTAAGAAAACTTAGCTCCCATAACTTATGCCGTTCAATCGTCGTCAGTTTTTGCTTTTGGGTGGAGCCTTGGGCGGGCTGGGTTTATCGGTAGCGGCGCAAAAATGGGCAGCTAGCCAAGGTTCCTCTCTGCCAGCCGATCGCCCCCTCGATCTGAATGAATACAGCCAGTCCAGCCCAGAGTCCAGCCCAGAGTCCAACCTAGAGTCCAGCCCGACAGCAAGCAGTCCAACCGCATCCACCGATCCGCTCAATCCGCCTAGAGGCGATGTTCGGATCGTCGTGATTAGCGATCTCAACAGCCAATACGGCTCTACCGACTACGAAATAGAAGTCGATAACGCCATCGCCCGTATTCCCACCTGGCAGCCCGATCTGGTGCTGTGTGGGGGTGACATGGTGGCTGGGCAGCAGCCTTCGCTGACGCGATCGGAAATTGAAGCCATGTGGGCCGCCTTTGACCAACATGTCAGCGCCCCTCTTCGCAAAGCCAACATTCCCTACGGGTTTACCTTGGGCAATCACGATGCTTCTTCGGCTCAGGCAATCAATGGCGGCCTGTTGTTTGGCACCGAGCGAGAGTTGGCCAGCGCCTACTGGAACGATCCGCTACATGATCCAGGGTTGCAATTTGTCGATCGCGCCAAATTTCCCTTCTACTACACCTTCCAGAAAAAAGATGTTTTCTTTCTCAGCTGGGATGCTTCTAGCGCCCAGATTTCTGCGGAGCAGCTCGCTTGGGTAGAGCAAAGTTTGTCGAGTCCGGCGGCAAAGGCAGCGAAACTGCGGATCGTAGTTGGGCATCTGCCGCTCTATGGCATTGCCATTGGTCGAGATGATGCAGGCGAATACTTAGAAAATGCAGAGGGGCTACGATCGCTCCTAGAACGCCATCAGGTTCATACGTATGTGAGTGGCCATGACCATGCCTACTATCCAGGGCACAAGGGCGATCTGGAGCTGTTGCACTGCGGCATCTTGGGGGCAGGCGTGCGGCCATTGCTCAATGGCGATTTGTCCCCGCGCAAAACTTTGACGATCGTTGATGTAGATTTAGCCGCCGCTCGCACGCTCTATACCACCCTAGATGCCACAACGCTGGAGCTAGTCAATCAACAAGAATTACCCAAGCTGATTGCTTCTCCGGGCGGTAAGGTGCTGCGCCGTGATGTGGTTTGGGAAGATCTAACCCCAGCGGAGCAGGCCATCGAATATGCGCCAAGAGGCTAAAGTCTGCGGTTTGATAAAATATTTAAGTAGCGATCGCAACAGATATCTTCAGCCCCCCCACCTCCTTAGGGAGCTTTTTCTATGGCAGTCAATACACAACAGCTCATCCGCTACAAGAAAGAAGGGCGGCTTATTACCGTCCTGACCGCCTGGGACTACTTAATTGCCCAAGTGATCGACCAAGCCGGGGTCGATCTGATCATGGTAGGCGACTCTCTGGCTATGGTGGCCTTGGGCTACGAAAACACTATCCCGTTGACGCTGGATGAGATTATTCATCACGCTAAGGCCGTGCGGCGAGGCGTCAAGACAACGCTGCTGGTCGTCGATCTCCCGTTCATGACCTATCAAGAAAGTCCTGAGCAGGCTCTGCGATCGGCAGGTCGAGTGCTCAAAGAAACGGGCGCACAGGCCGTCAAACTTGAGGGCGGATCTCCCGCGATGGTGCAAACTGTGGCACGACTGGTCGAGGCTGGCATTCCTGTCATGGGGCATGTGGGGCTGACACCCCAATCTGTGCACCAGTTTGGTGGCTTTCGGAAACAGGGCAAGTCCCCTGAGGCCGGAGAACGCATCTTGGAAGAGGCGATCGCTTTAGAGCAAGCCGGAGCTTTTGCCATCGTTTTAGAACATATCCCAGCAGAGCTAGCGCTGCGGATTTCTCAAAAGTTGGTGATTCCCACAATCGGCATTGGAGCGGGTGCCCATTGCGATGGTCAGGTGCTAGTGACGGCAGATTTGCTGGGTTTGTCAGAGTGGAGTCCGCCCTTTGCCAAAGCCTATGCCAACCTGCGAGAAACGATCGCTCAAGCGGCTCAGGCTTTTTGCACTGAAGTACGCGAACACCAGTTTCCCAAGTCAGAACCTGAAAGTTAGTTCTAAGGAACGAGAATTCAATAAATGCAATGTTTGGGAGGGGTGGGTTTCGCGCTTTTGCAAATTAGCCGATCCGTTCATGAATCTAACTTGCAAGCAGTTTTACAAGCAGCCTTATCTTCTAGATTGTGATTTGCTGTATTGAAACGCGATCGAATTTAAATCGAATTCAAACAGTCTCAGGATTCAACCATGCGGCCAGTCTGGAAAATTAGGGTTTTGGGAGCGATCGCCGGAATCAGCAGCTTATGGCTCAGCGGAGCGGTTCAGGCAGCCCCATCCCATCCCATCCGACAGGGAATTACTTGTCCCGATCAGTTAACAGACTTAATGCCGCTCTTGCTACGCGACTTGCCTAGCTATGCCAATCGCGTCAATCAGAATGCTTATGCCTTAGATGGTGTCTCTGACACCCCAGGCTATGTTCTTGTGGCAGGGCCACCCGATTATCGGGCGTTAAGGCTCGACTCAGAGCGGCTACCTGCTGTTGCTCTCCCTGACGATCGCTCCTCTAGCAGTCCACCTCAGATCTTTTTCACCACCCTAGAGCGGCAGTATGTTTCCGGTCAAGCGGTTAAGTTGCAGCATTATCACTGGCTGTTTCTCACGCAAACCGAGGGCTATGGCTGGCAACTCGTGCTGTTGTTTTCGGCGATCGGCGAATATCCAGTCCAGCAGCTCACCTCAGCACCGCAAGATGCCAATCAAGGGGTCATTGCCCAAGCCATTCGTCTCTGGTTGAGAGACTGTCAAGCAGGTGCCGTAGAGGGCAACCCTTAGCGCTTCTGCGTTACTTCACATCTGCTTCAGTTAAGTCTGCTACCGTCATCTCTTGCAGCGATTGCCAACCTGCCTGCCACAGACGCCGATCCTTAAGCTGTTGAGCATTGAGCCAAAAACGAACCGTCGGGTCACAGGCTGCAATAATCTCAGCAAAGACCCATCGACCCTGATTTTTACGATTCACGACCTGAAAATGCCGCCATCCCCAAGTGGTTTGCTGCGCCGTCCATTTAGAACCCACTAAGTAGGGATACTTTTGTTTTTTAGGCATTGAACTAGGGCTTCTATACTAGGTAGGTTTTTAATCGTTCAGTTTTTAATAAAGCACTGTGTCCATTGCCGTCGGTCATCGGAAAACCTCAAAAGCACAGTCTCCCTTTTGATTCTATCCATAAATATTACTAATTATTAAGTTGATACCTATGCGGTGACTCAACTTGCAATTCACCTAACTCGCAACCCGTCTGATTTCTAGGACTTATTTAAAAAGATCTGCGAGTTGCGGCTAGCATAAAAACTCATAATTTTCATCTCTAGGCAATTGGCCTGTAATTATGTTGAACTTATTAAAATAGCGAGAGCAAACGAGTTTCTCTCATTCATATCTAGACCCATAGCCCAGTCTTGTATTGCAACGACTTTCATCTGGCTCGGTATACCTGACCTAGTGTGTCTACTTGCTACCTGGCTACCGACTTTTTGCCTAATCTATTACAGAAAATGCTAGATTTTTATCCCCGATTCAGCACAATCACGGGTACTTCACGTTAATGTCAAGCCTTTCCGTCACACGAATGTGACAAAAAGCGGGGAAAAGACGTGCAATTTTTGTGAGAAAAGTTACAATCGGAGAGAATCTCAGCATCATCCATTAGAAGGCAAGGAATTCCGAATCGGTGCTTCTGCCCAGCGCTCTCGTAGCTGTGGAGAGGTAATGTGTGCCAAAGGATGGCTATGGGTAACAATCTATCAGGCTTACCCCCCGGTAGATTTTACTGGTAAATGCTCTCATTTTTTGAGAAAAATTTGCCAGGACAAGGGAATTTCGTCAACTTCCCTAGACTGAATCGACCTGAAATTATCTGACACAAGGAGCATGAGGAGCGCGGCATGACCCAGCAAAATGGCGTACTCGAACTGGAACTGGATCAACCTGAGGCGGAAGATCTTGAGGCCTTAATAGGAGATGACGGAGATGATCGAGACGACTTAGATGCTCAACCTGAGGAGGAAGACGGCAAAGCGGTAAAAGGGGCTGCTCGTCGTCGAACACAGGCGAAGAAAAAGCACTACACCGAAGACTCTATTCGGCTGTACCTCCAAGAAATTGGTAGGATTCGTCTGCTTCGGGCTGATGAAGAAATTGAGTTAGCCCGCAAAATTGCCGATCTGCTGGAGTTGGAGAGGATTCGCGATCGCCTCTCTGAGCGTTTGGATCGACCTGCGCAAGACTTTGAGCGGAACATGGAGCTGTGGGCCAATGAGGTTAACCAGCCTCTGCCTAAGTTCCGTCGCCGTCTCTATGAAGGGCGTAGGGCAAAGGAAAAGATGGTGCAGTCTAACCTGCGCTTGGTGGTGTCGATCGCCAAGAAGTATATGAATCGGGGCTTGTCTTTTCAAGACTTGATTCAGGAAGGCAGCTTGGGTCTGATTCGGGCGGCTGAAAAGTTTGACCATGAAAAGGGCTACAAGTTCTCGACCTATGCGACCTGGTGGATTCGTCAAGCCATTACTCGCGCCATTGCCGATCAGTCTCGGACGATTCGCCTTCCAGTTCACCTGTACGAAACCATTTCTCGCATCAAAAAAACCACCAAACTGCTCTCTCAAGAAATGGGGCGCAAGCCAACCGAAGAAGAGATTGCGACTCGGATGGAAATGACGATCGAGAAGCTGCGGTTCATTGCCAAGTCGGCTCAGTTGCCTATCTCTTTGGAAACCCCGATTGGTAAAGAAGAAGACTCGCGTTTGGGTGACTTCATTGAGTCGGATGGCGAAACGCCTGAAGACCAAGTTTCCAAAAACCTGCTCCGCGAAGATTTGGAAAGCGTGTTGGGTACCCTTAGCCCCCGCGAGCGCGATGTGCTGCGTCTGCGCTATGGTTTGGACGATGGCCGAATGAAGACGCTGGAAGAGATTGGTCAAATCTTCAACGTCACTCGTGAACGAATTCGCCAAATAGAGGCGAAGGCTTTGCGGAAACTGCGTCATCCCAACCGTAACAGCGTTCTTAAGGAATACATTCGCTGAAGATAACTTCATTTTCTAGTGAGTGAATTACGGAAACTTGCTCCTAATTCACCCGCTTAATTTTTGAAATTTATAAACCTACCAGACCTACTGGTAGGTTTTTTGGCATTGCTTAACTAGGAGGATGAATTTTTGTTGGAGGGGCGCGGAGCGCCCCTCCAACAAAAATTCACCCCAAAAATCAGCAGCGTCGTTTTTTTGCCATTGCGGGTTTCATAGGTGGATTGGGCAAACTAGATCTGACAGCTTGCAATCCTTGATAGCAGGGTTTAGCAGTATGAATCGGGCGATCGCTGCGGTAAATGGCGGAGTTGACAATATTCTGGCAAAGCTTCCAGATGAGGCACGCACCTGGGTAGAAAGCCTATCCTGGCACCAGCGGCGCTATATGCTGTCTCTTTGCCATCTCATGTGTGCGGCTACACCAGAAATTCAGGCAGAGTTTCTAGATGATTACACTGCCGATGGTCTGGTTTCGCGTAAGCTGGAAGACCAAGAAACCAAACAGCGGGTGACTCAGTATCTTAACGAGTTTCATATTGAAACTGAGCTATCGGAACCCGTCCTACGCAGCTACATCAAGCAGTTTTACATTCACTCAGCGCAAGACACCCGCAGACAGCCCGACCAATACCTGGAATCGGCACTGAGGCTCGTTTTCAGCTCAGAGGAACGGAACCATGTGTTCAATTACATTCTTGGCTTTGAGCTGCTCAAGATGATGTTTTGCATGAGCTGGCTTCAGCATGAGCGCCTCTATCGCCTGCAACGAAACCAGGATGAATTCATCAGTGTTTATATCCGACCGATCCAGCATGCCCATCGGATTAATGGCATTGTCGTTCCCAAAGATGAATCCGTATTTTTCGCCAAACGCAACTACTTTGTGCAGCGTCCCGAAATTTCGCCCAAAAAGCTCATAGAGTTGGTGATTGCCACCTTCACCACAGAAGTCACTTCCAATTTTGGGTTTACCGTAATTCGGCATGGCAATTCGCTCTGTTTTGACTATGGATATATTTTCCAGCCGGAGTCCGAGATTATTTTTGTGCCTGAATAGTTGTGCCTGAATAGTTGTGCCTGAATAGTCATGCCACTGGCTGGCTTTTTCGAGCCTTGCTACTTTCTAGAGCAAGGTCGCCATCATTTGATTAGCCTGAGCAGCATAGCTGCCGCCAAACAGGTTGAAGTGATTCAGAATGTGATAGAGGTTGTAGAGCGTTTTGCGATGCCCATAACCTGGATCGATCGCCAAAACCTGACTGTAGCCGCTATAGAAAGACGCTGGAAATCCGCCAAACAGCTCAGTCATAGCTAAATCAACTTCGCGATCGCCATAGTAGGCCGCCGGATCAAAAATAATGGGTTCGCCCTGCTGCGTGACTGCCGCATTGCCCGACCACAGGTCGCCATGCACCAGCGATGGATAGGGATGATGTCCTGCCAAGAGTTCCGGTACGGCTGCCAACAGTTTTTGCTGTTGAGGAAAACGCCCCCCTCGCCGCTCGGCAAGCTGAAACTGATAGCCCAATCGCTGCTGAGTAAAAAACTCCGCCCAGTTTGCCATCCAGGAATTTTTTTGCGGCGTTGCGCCAATCACATTGTCGTGAAACCATCCAAAGCCGCGATCGCCCTTGATTTGGTGCATTGCCGCCAGATTGCGCCCCAGATTTTCCCAAGATAAAGCATTGCCAGAACCCAGATCGATCCACTCCAGCACAATGTAGGCGAAGTTTTCGGCTATGCCATAGCACAGGGGCTGCGGCACTCGAATGGTCTGAGACTCTGCCATTTGTCGTAGCGCAAAGGCTTCTGTCTCAAACATAGCGATCCGGCTGGCCTGATTGAGTTTGACAAAATAGGCGAGGCTGCCATTGCTCACCCAATAGGCTTGATTGATGCTGCCACCCCCCACTGAGTGCCGATCGCTAATCTGGAAGGCTTGGCGGGTGACTTGACTGATGTGAGAGGCGATCGAGTGCCACATAAGCAAAAGAAATTACCGCATATCGTAGCCAAACAAGTTGAGATCCACTTCGCCCAACTTCAAGTTAGCCAACCCGTACTCAGCCCAACGTCGCTCTACCATAGCCGCCACGGCTGGATCAGATTCCAACGGTGCCCCCCAAGGGTGATCCGTTTCTGGCGATACTTTGGTGGTGGCATCAATCCCCATCCGTCCCCCCAAACCGACTCTTTCGCTGGCAAAATCCAGCGTATCGAAAGGCGTTTCTGGCAAGATGAAGACATCGCGTACCGGATCAACTTTGGAGGTGATCGCCCACACCACCTGACGCGGATCGCGAATATTAATGCTTTTATCGACCACAATCACAAACTTCGTGTAGGTAAACTGCGGCAGAGCGCTCCAAAATGCCAGTGCAGCGCGGCGCGCCTGTCCGGGGTAAGCCTTGTCGATCGAGATAATGGCTGCCTTATAGCTGAGGGCTTCCATCGGCAGGAAAAAATCTACGATTTCAGAAACCTGCTGCCGCAGAATGGGCGTATAGATGCGGTTAAGGGCGATCGCCATCATCGCTTCTTCCTTGGGCGGGCGACCGCTAAACGTCGTCAGATGAATGGGATTCTTGCGGTGGGTCATGCAGTGAAATCGCACCAGGGGCGAGTCTTCGACGCCACCGTAGTAGCCCATGTGATCGCCAAAGGGGCCATCTGGCAGCATTTCACCAGGGGTGATCGTGCCCTCCAAGACAAACTCAGAATCAGCAGGAACTTCTAAATCAAGGGTTTTACACTTTGCCAGATGGACACCTGAGCCGCCGTACAGCCCAGCAAACAGCCATTCAGAAAGATCAACCGGAATCGGCGTTGCCGCAGCCATAATAATTAGCGGATCGACCCCCAAGGCGATCGCCACTTCTAGCTTTTGTCCGCGCTCTGCCGCCTTCCGCAAATGACGCGCACCCCCCCGCACCGACAGCCAATGAACGGTCATGGTGTTTTTTGACTGGAGTTGGAGCCGATACACGCCCACATTCGGGGTTCCAGTTTCGCAATCTCGCGTAATCACCAGCCCCAGCGTAATAATTTTTCCGGCATCGCCTGAGTAAGGACGAATCATCGGCACGGTATTTAGATTAAGATCGCCCCCTTCGACAATCACCTGGTGACAGGGCGGAAAAAAATCTCGATTGGGCTTAGCTTTGACGACATCAAATAAAACTTTGCCAAAGTCGATCGCCTGAGAGATTTTCTTGGGCGGCTTTGGCTGTTGCAGCATGCCCAGCTTTTTGCCCAGCGTCTCTAGCTCTTCAGGATGCTCCATGTTCATGGCCCAGCAGATGCGCTCTACGGTACCCATGACGTTGATGGCGATCGCATGGGGAGAACCTTTAACATTTTCAAACAGCAAAGCTGGGCCACCTTGCTGCAACAAGCGATTTGAAATTTCGGCAATTTCCAAATCAGGGTCAACCAGGGCGCTAATACGACGCAGCTGCCCCCGCTGTTCAAGTTGTTTTAGAAAACCCCGCAGATCTCTCGCCATAATTTAACCCTGTAAAGGTAAAGCGCCTGGAAACAAAGCTATTTGAAAGTAAAGCAATGTGAAGCGGCTCATTATCATTATGGCTGAGATAGGACATCTAGGTCATGTGCAAGGGCAGCAACGTGACTAGGCGACATCTGACAGTTGGGGAAGCCTCTCAATGTGCACGAGAGCGGGAGGGTGGGCTGATGCGATCGCCATCATCTCCCTCTTCCATCATCCCCCTCTTCCATCATCCCCCTCTCCCATCACTCAAACTATCTGCTCCCCTAACGACGAGATATGCCCGATAGATAAATTTCTCACCAACTCCAGTCATGCAGCACTTTTCTTCAGAGACCGATGGGCTGCAAAGCTTTAAAAACCAGGTTTTCAAGAGGCTCAGCAATGCCCAATTAATTTTGATCTAGATATTTTGCTTTAGATAGAGATAGCAAAGGTACTATTGGCTATGGCGTTTTTGCGTTAATGTTTTAAACCACTTTTTCAAGTTTATTTTTTACAGCGTGGAGCAAGCTAATTTTGCATCCAGCGCTCCCCACCGCTCTCTACTCCTATCGCTCGATCTACTGGCATTGAGGTGTTTGTGAACGATACGGCTGTCACGCAACAAATCAGTCATCAAATGAGCGCGCTGATTCACAAAGCCATGGTGGTTGTGCAGCAGCAGCAGATAAATCTCTTGATGGAAAAGTATCGATCGCTCGATTGGAATCATCCGCAGCGTAAGGCAGATTTTATCCGAGCTGCTGCCGCTGAAATTGCCAAGGGGCTAGAACAGCCGTCCTCTGACTTGTTGATGAAACGAATTGAAAAAATTTTGAAGGCGGTCTTCGTAGCCGATTTTTTCCGGCTTAACGCATTTCAATCTTTAATGGCGCAAATCGAACAGATCAGATCAGTCGTGGTAGAGCCTGACCAGGCACCTGCGCATTCATCAGAACAAGCCGCTCATGCTGTCGATACAACACTTACCAATGGCCGACAGACTTCAGAACCTAAGGCGATCGCCATCCTCTTACTGGATGCCGAAAATATTAAGCTTTCGATAGAAGAAGAGCAGTTTTTACAGAGTAGCTGCAACTATTCCATTCAGATCAAGATTGCCTTTGCCAACTGGCGCACGATGGGCAAATATGATGCTGACTTTCATCGTCGCGGCTATCAGCTCATCCATGTTCCACCCGGCAAAAACAGCGCCGATATGAAGATGACGGCGATCGGCTCGTCCATTTTCATTCATTATCCCAACGCTAAAGCCATCTTTGTCTGCTCGTCTGATCAGGACTTAGCCCATCTCAAAAATGCACTACAGGCTCACGGGCTGACTGTTTATTCTGTTCGTCAGCGCTCAAACATGCTAGTAGTGCGCAACTCAGAAACAGGCAAAACTGAAACCTATACCCCTGAGGCCATTCGGGAAGTGCCGACGATCGCTCAGGCTGTCATCTGGCTTAAAGAAATCATCCAAACTGAGCACCAAGCAACGGGCTGCCCTTGGGTGAAATTGTCGCGCCTGAACTCCCTATTTAGCGCCGATCATGGCACTGCCTTGGGCGATGTGATGCGCCTCCAGGCAGGACGACGGATTAAAGATATTTTTCTCGATCATCCCCGTGTTTTCGTGGTTCACCAATCAGCTCAACGAGGTGAAACTTATGTGTGTTTGTTCGCTGCTCCGCCAACAAACAACACACCAGACGACAGGGCGATCGCCACACCGCCTGTCGTTCCAGATACCTCTGTTCTAGAATCTGCCCCGTTTGAGGTTATCACCTCCGAGGAGCACCTGGAAGAAGCGCTGCTGAGTATTTTGGAAGACCTGCTTGCTCAGTCCAACAAGTCAGCTATTTCGATCGCCGAACTGCATACCTACTTTCAGAGGCAGTATGGGCAAACCATGAGACAAGTCTTGCAGAGTCTGCACAGCAACCAGAGATACATTACCTTTCTGGGGTCATGCCGCGCCTTCAAACTCACGACCACTGAGAAAGGATGGCTGATTGGTATTAGCGAATATTGATAGCAAGTTCTGCTTCTCTGTGCCCGCATTGGCTAGAGCATTTGCCGGGGTAAGGTTTCTGGCCTGACCCAAGCACGCGTCCGCCCCTAATTTACTCTCATGAGAGCAACGAATGCAGGTTAATTTGGGTATGATTTTTCTACAGGGTATGCCCTATAAATGGCCAGATTGAGAACGATCAACGCCAACATTCGCTTGTAAAGTCTAGTTGCATATTAGGAGGGTTGTGAGGATGGGAGTCTCAGTTGAAGTGAATGGCAGCAACTTTGAGAGTGACGTGGTGCAAGCCTCCTTTCAGCGTCCGGTTATCGTAGACTTTTTTGCCCAGTGGTGCGGCCCATGCCAAATGCTGAAGCCGCTCTTGGAAAAGCTGGTGCAGGAATATGATTTTGTGCTGGCAAAAGTTGACATCGATCAAAATCCAGAGCTAGCCAGCACTTACGGTATTGAAGGCGTGCCAGATGTGCGGGTTGTCAGCCAAGGACAAATGCAGCCAGGATTTGTCGGTGCCCTACCAGAGCCTAAGCTAAGACAGTTCTTAGCGCAGCTCAATCTCAAGTCAGGGCTGGACATGGAGCTAGAAACAGTTCAAGCGGCAATTCGGGCAGGCAATCTCGAAGTCGCCAAGGCTGGCTTTACCGATCTCATGGAAAAGTATCCGCAAAATCGACAGTTGGCGATCGCCGCCGCCAAGTTTCTCATTAGCCAAGATCGGCTAGACTCTGCCGAAAAGCTGCTGGTGTTTATCGATGAAAGCGATCGTGAATATTCTGGCGCTGCCAGAGCGCTGCGAGAGCTGATGCAGCTTAAATTAGAGAGCATTGATCCAATTTTGAACCATGAGTTAGACCCTCCCTTCTTTCGAGCTGTCCAGCAAACGCTCTCTGAAAACTATGAAGCGGCACTCTCAGGTTTTCTGGAGATTGTTGGTAAAAGTCGTAAGTATCGCAATGATGGTGCCCGAAAAGCGATGGTCATGATATTCGATTTGATGGGAGATGAAAATCCCCTGACAAAGGTCTACCGCAAACAGTTAACCCAAGCACTTTACTAAAGTTTTACAATTAAAACTTTTAACGAGTATCCAAAAACCTGAACTATAGTGAGAGAATCAATGCGGCTTTTGCTTTAAGCAAGTGGCGTTGATGTATTTTGCTACCTAAGAAAAGAATTTTTGGGAGCAAAGCAGTTAGTGGGTTACAAGGGGCATTCACCCCTCACCATCATTGCTAGAAAGTTAAGTTACAACGGGTGCAGTGAAGGTGAGGCTTGGGATGAAAGAATTATTTTTTGCCAAAGATTATCGGTTTGGAGAGGCTATCCCAGCGTTGCTACCTCAGGTAGATCGTAGATCTATTGAGATTTATCTAGATTTGAAGCAAAAAGCGGCAAACTTTAGCAACTCTTCAAGAGATTTCCCGCAAAAATGGCGCTCTGTTCCACAAATGTTGGAAAGATAATTGAAGGTATGGGTTGTCCAATTCCAAACCTGCAATTTTAAGCCTAGGTAGGCATAAAAGTTGCAACACCCAGCGATCGATCAAGCGAGTGATGCCCTAATGAGCTACTGCTTAAATCCAGGCTGCAAAAGCCCTGAAAACTTAACCCACACAGAAATTTGTCAATCTTGTGGCTCAAAGTTGTTGCTGCGAGATCGTTACAGAGTTGTCCAAGCTTTGGGGCAGGGCGGTTTTGGAGCAACCTTTCTCGCAAAAGATGAGTCTTTACCGGGCATTCCCTACTGTGTAATCAAACAGCTCCGACCCGTTACGTCCTCAGCTCATGTGCTGCAAATGGCGCGGGACTTGTTTCAGCGAGAGGCAAAAACTTTGGGCAAGGTGGGAAACCATCCCCAGGTGCCGCGTCTGCTGGATTATTTTGAGGTTAATCAAGAATTTTATCTGGTACAGGAATATATTAGTGGCTCAACGCTGCAACAGGAGGTGAAACGGTCAGGCCCCTTCAGCGAGGCAGGCGTGAAGCAGTTTCTCAGCGAAGTGCTGCCGATGCTGCAATATATTCACGGGCAGCAGGTGATTCATCGAGACATTAAGCCTGCTAACTTAATTCGGCGATCGCAAGACAAAAAGCTGGTACTCATCGATTTCGGAGCCGTTAAAGATCAGGTCAATCCCAGCGTTCCTGGAGCCTCTGACCAGACGGCGCTAACCCAATATGCGATCGGCACTCCGGGCTACGCCCCTCCCGAACAAATGGCGATGCGCCCTGTCTACGCCAGCGATATTTATGCCTTGGGCGTCACCTGCCTCTATTTGCTGACGGCAAAATCTCCCAAAGACATGGACTATGATCCGGCAACGGGCGAAATTCTCTGGCGGCAGCAGGTGCATATTAGCGATCACTTCGCAGAAGTTTTGAAAAAAATGCTGGAAGTGTCGGTGCGCCACCGCTATCAAAGCTCAAATGAGGTTCTACGAGCGCTTGATCTAGAGCCATACCTCGACAGCTTAGCCAAGAGCATGGTAAATCAGCCCAATCGCGGTAACGTCCGGAGTGGTGGCGGGTCAGAGGAATTGCTTCCCTCTATGCCCTCCTCACCGACAGCCCGTATGGCCGCAGCGATTCGCGCCCGCGCCAATAAATCAGAAATGACGCGATCGGATGTCACCAGCCTTCAGACTGGCTCGGTCAAACGGCGAACCGCACAGCCTGCGGCAACGGCTACCCACAACGCAATAGGGCTGACCTCTAGTGGCGGCTCAGTCGCAAAAACAGGCTCGCTGATTGCTAAACCGACGGCAGAGGATCTCCTGTCTACCTATGCTAAAGGCAAGCGAGACTTTACCTGCCATGATCTAAGCCTGCTCAATTTGCCCAGAGCCGATTTATCCGGCGCTAACTTTCACCAGGCAAAGCTGCACAAGGTCAATTTTCAGAATGCCACCTTGACCAACGTCGATTTTGGTCGAGCTAGCCTCAGCCAGGCAAACCTCCGGAACGCCAACCTAGCTAGAGCCTATCTCAACCATGCCGACTTAGCCGGAGCCGATCTGCGAGGTGCTGACTTGAGCTATGCTTACCTCAGCAACGCCAACCTGCGGGGAGCCAATCTTTGTGGAGCCGACTTAACCGGGGCAAAAATCGCGGATGAGCAGCTCGCGATGGCGCGTACCAATTGGGCCACCATCCATCCCAGCGGCAAGCGGGGCCTTTGGTAGGGGGGGATGCTCCTCACGCCTATCCCATACTGCCAGGATGCTGTGCCTCCATCACCCCTTCGGCTTCATGGACGAGCGATCGCAATCTCTCCAACATCTCAGGAGCTGCCTGTGCCCATAGGCCGCGCTGATTAGCCTCTAGCAGGCGCTCGGCCATGTCGCGCAACGCCCAAGGATTGCTCTGGCGAATGAAGTTTTGCACCGCTGGATCAAACAGATATGCCTCCGCAACGCCTTTGTACATGAAATCTTCGACGCACTGGGTCGTCGCATCGTAGGCAAACAAATAGTCGATCGTGGCCGAGAGTTCAAACGCGCCTTTGTAACCATGCCGCATTGCCCCGGCGATCCATTTAGGATTCACGACTCTAGAGCGATAGACACGCGCAATTTCTTCGCTCAGCTTCCGGACTTTGGGCTGTGCCACACAGGCATTATCGCCAAAGTAAATTTCTGGAGCAGCACCCGCCACAGATTTTACTGCTGCCGTTAACCCCCCTTGAAACTGATAGTAATCATCAGAATCGAGCAAGTCATGCTCACGGTTGTCCTGATTTTGCAAAACGATTTGCATTGTCCCTAGCCGTTGGGTAAAAGCCTCTGGAGCCGATTTGCCTTCGGCGTTGCCCGTGTAGGCGTAGGCGCTCCAGTTAATATAGGCGCGAGCTAAGTCGGCATCACTCTCCCAGTTTTGCGATTCAATCAAACCCTGCAACCCGGCTCCATAGGCGCTGGGTTTAGAGCCAAAAATGCGGTAACGCGATCGCCCCTCTGCCTGTTCTTGAGTGAGTCCTTCAGATTGCCAACGCTGAGTTTCCTGCTGTACCTGAGCCGCTAACGGGTTTTGATCCGCAGGTTCCTCCAGATTGGCAACGGCATTCACGGCACTGTCAAATAAATCGATCAGATTGGGAAACGCATCTCGGAAAAAGCCAGAAATCCGCAAAGTTACATCGACCCGAGGCCGACCCAGCAGTGACAGGGGCAAAATCTCGAAATCTACGACCCGTCGAGACACACCATCCCAAACCGGCTGTACGCCCAGTAGCGCCAATGCCTGCGCCAAATCATCGCCACCCGTTCGCATGGTGGAGGTGCCCCAAATGGAAAGTCCCAGGGTTCTAGGATATTCGCCCTGCTCTTGGGTATAACGCTCGACCAGCACCTCGGCAGCTTTGCGCCCAATGCCCCAAGCCGTTTCCGTCGGAATGGCGCGGATATCGACCGAGTAGAAATTGCGACCCGTTGGCAACACCTCCGGCCTACCTCGCGTGGGTGCGCCAGAAGCACCGCTAGGAATGTACTCCCCCTCTAAACCGCGCAAGAGGTTGATTAGCTCTCGATCGGTCTGATGCAGCGCTGGCAAAAGGCGATCGCGCACCCAGTTCAATTCTTGCTGTGTTTTCTCCCCGATCGCATTCACCTCTCTCTCTTGAAAGCCTTCCTCAGTCGGAGAATGAATTTTGGGCTGCTCTGCGCTCCCAAAGTCACCCCCAAAAAGGATCGCCTCAACAAGTTCTGCGGCGTGCGCTTCGATAACTTCAACGGCATCCCCAACAATGCGGCAGGTTTGCAGAAGGGGATGCACTTCAATCTGATCCTTCCCTAGCCGATCGCCCAAGTTGGCCGTGAGCGGATCGAAATCTAGCAGCCAGTCCTGAGCAATGGCACGAGTGAGTCCGATGCGGCTGGCGTTTGGGTTACGGGCGATCGCCACCACCAAGTCTCGCAACTGCCGCTCGGTGGGGCATTGACCCAAGATGTGTAAACCATCTCGAATCTGGGATTCCTTTAGCTCACACAAATAGCCATCGGCAGCAGATAATGCAGCCGCGATCGCCTCATCCGATAGCTCCGTTTCCAGACCCAATTCTTTCTGGAGATTTTCCTGGCGGATGAGTTGAGTCAGGCGATCGCGGATTAAGCCCACCCGACCCGGATCGAGGGTTTGTGCCTCGTAGTATTCGTCAATTAAGCCCTCTAGCTGGTGCAGGCTGCCATAGAGTTCGGCGCGAGTCATAGGAGGCGTGAGGTGGTCAAGAATGACGGCCTGCGATCGCCGCTTCGCCTGAGAACCTTCTCCTGGATCGTTGACGATGAACGGGTAAAAGTGTGGCATTGCGCCAAACACGGCTTCCGGATAACAGTTTTCTGACAGCGCCACGCTCTTTCCGGGCAGCCATTCTAAATTTCCATGCTTGCCAACATGGACGATCGCATGGGCAGCAAACTGCGTGCTTACCCAATGGTAAAAAGCGAGATAGAAATGGGGTGGCTCTAGATCGGGCGCGTGATAGTTGAGGGTTGGATCGCGATCGTATCCGCGTGCGGGCTGGATGCCGACAAAAATATTGCCAAACTGTATTCCTGCGATCGGAAAATCATCGCCTGCTTCAGGCTGACCCCAACGGGCTTGGATACCGTTCTGCACGGCGAGGGGCAAGGTTTGGAAATGCGTGTGATACTGATCGAGAGACAGCGATTGTCTGACCGATCGCCATCCCACCGCCTCTAGATCGTTCGTGACTCCCGCAATCAACTGCTGCATCAAAACATCGCCCGTTTCGGGAATTTCTCCAACGGTGTATCCGGCTTGTTGAAGGGCTTTAAGGATTTCGATGCAGCTTGCAGGCGTATCTAGCCCCACGCCATTGGCCAAGCGTCCATCGCGATTGGGATAGTTTGCCAAAACCAAGGCAACTTTGCGATCGGCGATCGGAGTTTGACGCAGCTTGACCCATTTTGCCGCCAGGTCGGCCACGAAGTTAATGCGCGATCGCTCTGGCTCATAGACCACCACATCCGTTTGCAGCTCTGCATTCTGAGCCTGCACTGCCTTAAAGGACACGGCTCGCGTGATAATTCTGCCATCCACTTCGGGCAGCGCCACATTCATCGCCATGTCGCGCGGCGTCAAACCCTGAGAACCCGATTCCCAAGCCGCTTTTGTACCACCGCTTAAAATCACTTGAAACACAGGCAAATTCAGGGTTTCCCATAAATCCACTTGGGGCATGTCGGTCTTGAGGCTGGCCAGGGCAAAGCTGGTGGTATTCAGCAGCAGATTAACGCCTCGGCACGCTGCGCTTTGGCACGCGACAATCTGACACTCTGGCCTCTGACACTTCGTACCCTGGCAATAGCGAACCAGCTCAGCCTGCACATCTGGCTCTTTGAGCGACGACACAAAGATCGGCACAGGGGTGAGATCGCGCGCCACCAAAGCCCGACAGAGGGCATCGATCGCCATCGTATTTCCTGCCAGATAATGCGCCCGGTAGAAAAGAATGCCCACACCTGATGCGATCGGTTGGGTGAAGGTGCCATAGATGCCCACACGCGGCACAGGTTGAGGCGGCTGATAGGCGATCGGGTGCGCCAAAAATTCTGTCGCGACAAACTTCAGCAGATTTTGGTAGTTTTCTACGCCCGCTTCGATAAAGTACTGCCACACCTGATTGACCTGACCCAAAGCGACTGTAGAGTGGCTAACCAGCGTCGGATCAGGGCGTTCATCTCCGGGTAGCACGATGAGCGTTGCTCCCGATCGCGCTACCGTTTCCTCAACCACCTCTAGCCCATAGCTCCAGTAAGCCTGTCCACCAATCAGACGCACGATGATCACTTGAGCGCTGGCCAACACTTCATCGGCATAGGTATCGATCGTCAACTGCTGCTGGAGTTGCAGCAAATTCACGACTCGGAGCGCCGGAAAATCGGCGGGCAAATGAGCTGTGGCTGCCGCCAGCGTTTGAATATCCGTGTCGGCTGCTGTGATCACGACGATTGGCGCAGGCTGCTGCTCAACAAAAATCACGCCCTCTGCGGACGGGTTCCAGCCTCCTGGTATAGTGGCAAGGCGATGCATGGCGGATAGAGGTAACGGGCAATGGCTCTCATTATTGCAGGTGAACGCAGCGGCGTGGGCAAAACTACCGTGACTCTGTCGCTGCTGGCGGCATTGCGATCGCGTTTGCCCCAGGCTGCGGTGCAATCCTTTAAGGTAGGGCCAGACTACATCGACCCGATGTTTCACACCTATGTGACCGGGCGCGCCTGCCGCAACCTCGATCCGGTTCTGACCTCAGAAACTTATGTACAGCAATGCTTTGCCCGTCATACCGCCGAGTATGCCCTGATTGAAGGAGTCATGGGGCTGTTTGACGGAGCCTGCGGCAAAGATGACACGGCTAGCACCGCCCACATTGCCCGACTGCTGAATGTGCCGATCGCCCTGATTTTGAATTGCAGCAGCACCTCTCGCTCCATTGCCGCGATCGCCCACGGCTACCGCAGCTTCGATCCACGGATTCAAATCGCTGGCGTGATTCTGAACCGGGTGGGTAGCGATCGCCATCTGGAGCTGCTGACTGAGGCATTAGAGCCACTCAATCTACCGATTTTGGGCGTATTGCGTCGTCAGGAAGATATTGCTATTCCCGATCGCCATCTGGGGTTAGTACCCACGGCAGAGCTAAAGGATTTAGATCAGGCGATCGAGAGGCTGGCACACTTGGGCGAAACCTGCTTTGACTGGGAAAAGCTGCTGCCGCTGTTGGCATGGAGTGAGAGAGGGGGAGTGGATAAAGGGGATGGGAGATCTGGGGAGATGGAGGGAAGAGGTGAGACGGTACGGCTGGCGATCGCTCAGGATCGGGCTTTTAGTTTTTACTATGCCGATAATTTGGATTTGCTGCGGCAGTTGGGGGCGGAGTTGGTGCCCTGGAGTCCGATGGAGGATATGCTGCCGGAGGGAGTACAGGGACTGTATCTGGGAGGCGGCTTTCCGGAGGTGTTTGCGGGAGCGCTGGCGGAAAATGTATCGGCAAGGCGATCGGTGCGGTTGGCGATCGAGTCTGGGATGCCAACCTATGCGGAGTGTGGCGGCCTGATGTATCTCTGTGAGCAGATTGTGGACTTTGAGGGAAATGCCTACCCGATGGTGGGCATCTTGCCGACGACGGCAGCGATGGGCAAGCGGCTCACCCTGGGCTACCGTCAGGCAACGGCACTGCAAGATAGCCCACTGGTACAGAAGGGCGATCGCTTTTGGGGGCATGAATTTCACCGATCGGCTTTGAGGCAGACCGAGGGTGGGCAATCGGTGGAACTGAGCGATCGCTCTCTCCTATCTCTTCAAGGCTATGACTCCAAGCTGCAATTTCCAGACGAGGGCTGGCAGCGCCATCAGGTTCATGCCTCCTATGTGCATCTCCATTTCGGCGCACAGCCACGGCTAGCAGCGAAGTTTTTGCAGCGTTGCAAAACTTGGAGCTTTAGCCGATGCACCCACAGCCTTTACCGGGGCGCAACTTCCGCCGGAGTCACGGGAGCCACCGCAGTCGATCGGATAGCGCCGTTATAGTCCACACGGGTTGACCAATCTAGAGCACTGACGGTAACGACCGACTTGACGCTAGGAACGGCAGCTCCAGGCTTTCCACCCAAAAAGGTGAAGGTATAGGTGCCATCGCCATTGTCTACAAAGGGAGCCTCAGCCGCAGGGCCATGCATCGCCGCTTCAGCACGATACACATTCAAGCCGCCGTTGGCTTTTTCTGCCGTTTGTCGTGCCAGATTCTTGGCTCGGTTGAGGTTGCCCGCCTGAGCCGCAGAGTCCTGAATTTGTAGGTTGAGGGGATTGGTGGGCGTAATCGAAAAAGGAGTTTCGGGCGATGTCGTCTGAGCCTCAGCGATCGCAGAGAAGGCCAGCGCCGCAGACGAAGCTGCCAATGCCACAAAAGAAATTAGGAATCGATTCATCATTGTTGATCCAATTTTTACCGAAAGTAATCCAAAGTCGAGTTTCGCATATGGCCGTTGCCATGAGGCTTGGCAATCACCATAGCGCTTATCCATTTTGCAGTTGCTTATCCATTTTGCAGTTTAAAATCGCCGTATCCGGCACTCTTTGCCAGATCGCCAAAAGTATAGTACTATTGAACTATCACAATTCACCCACGACACACAGTCATGCTCTGCCCTCATCAGTCTGGTGAGGGTTTTTTGTAGGGTGCATCTCGTCGTTAGGGGAGCAGATATTTTGAGTGATAAGAGAGTGGGATGATGGGACAGTGAACAATGGCGATCGCATCATCCCACCCTCCCGCTTGCGCTCGTTTTTTGTAGCACTTGAGGTACTCATCCGGCGGTTTCTCAACAGCATCAACTCTGCTGAGGATCGACATAGAAAAAACTTGAAGAACTTCTTGGAGAGCATGCAGAGCCGTACTCTCTCAAAAAAGTTCTTGGTTTTAATGTTGTAAAGAGCCTGAGCGCTATTTCACGGACTCAGCAATTTGAACAGCCTCAGCAATTTGAACAGCAGAAAAATCTAAGGGGATGCTCAGCGGCCATTGCTTGTCTCTGTAAAACAAAATCTGATGAACTTGCAACGATCCGTCGCGAAACGAAGACTCGGAAGTTTGCAGATAGAGATACCACATGCGGAGAAAGCGATCGTCATAAGCCGAAGATAGCGCCCTAATCTCAGCTTTGTTTTTGGTAAAGTTGATGCCCCAGCGCTTCAAAGTCTCGGCATAGTGGGGGCGCAGGTTTTCACTATGGGCGATCGTCAGCCTTTCTTCCCGCATGGCGTAGGCCACTTCTTGAAGCTGGGGAATGTAGCCACCTGGAAAGATGTACTTGTCCACCCAGGCTCCAATTCTTTCTGTCCCTTCGGTGACGATGGTATGCAGCAGGCCAATGCCATTGGGCTTTAACAGCGCCTTGGCTTGGCTCATAAAAGTGCTGTAGCTATCTTTGCCCACATGCTCAAACATGCCAATGCTGACGAACTTGTCATATTGACCCTGAATCTCTCGATAGTCAGCCATGACAATCTTGATGCGATCGCTCAGCCCTCGCTGCTCAATGCGCTCTTGGGCCAGTTTGCCTTGCTCAGTGCTGAGGGTAATTCCCGTTCCAGAAACGCCATAGCGTTCGGCAGCGTAGATCAACATTCCCCCCCAGCCACAGCCAATATCAATCAGCGACTCTCCGGGTTGCAAAGCCAGCTTTCGGCAAATCAACTCATATTTCTGAAGCTGCATCTCTTCCAGCGAGTCGGTTTCACGAATTCGATAGCCGCAGGAATAGGTCAGCGTGCGATCGAGAAATAGCTGGTAGAATTCATTCCCCACATCGTAGTGAGACTGAACATTTTTTCGGCTATTTTGAATCTGAGTGGGCACCGTTCGCAACCGCTGGGTAATCACTTTAAAGATGAGCGGTAGGGTCGCTTTACTCAGCGCTTTTGCATACACCCCATTGCGGAAAAACAGTCCCGTTAACTCAACCAGATTATCATCGGCTTCATCCCACCAGCCTTCCATATAGGCTTCGCAAAACCCCAACGCACCAAAGGTCAGAACGCGATCGTAGGTATTTTGATTGTGAATGATCAGCTTCAGTTCAGGCGCAGAGCCGATCGTGCCAAACTTGAATTCTTTGCCCTGGGGATTAACGACCGTGAGGCATCCTTTTTCAATCAAGCTTAGAAGCTGATAAAGATAGCGTTCGCCACTGGGTAAGTTGTTCGGCAAGCTGTTGGGCAAATTGCTAGCGCTGTTCATTGTGGTCAATGGCTCCCCAATTCTGATCTGGATTCAGTTCTGATCTTCATTCATCATATTGCTCGACGTCCTTTCTGATGCGCCACTCACCAGCGTGTAAATTCCCGCCAGCAGCACCCAGCCGATCACGTTGAGTCTGGCATCAAATATTGGCACATCAAACAGGGCAAAAGCAACGCAGCCCCAAAACGCCGCCAAATAGCCTAAGAGGATGGCGCGATCGCTCGGCGGGATCTGCTGCAAGATTAAGGCTCTGACACCCCGAAAGCAGAGATAGCCCACCCAAAAGCTGAAGGCCAGCGCTAGCACAATGCCCCCCTCGCAGCCCAGCATTAACCATAAATTATGAGGATGGCCGACATAGGTTTCCTGGAGATTTAGCCCCACAATGCGAGAGGGGTAGAGAAACTTATAGTTACCCAATCCCCAGCCCAGCAGCGGTCGCTCTCGCATCAAGTCCAGCGCGATTCTCCAGATCACCAGCCGAGATTCGTCCGTCCAGTTGCCCCAAAGCTGCGATCGCCCCCCAATACCCAGAGCAGTAACGCCTGCGCCAATGCCCACCAGGCCAACCAGTCCTCCCCAGACGATCGCCCGACTGGCTTTGGTGCTGGCCTGGATACTAGCCTTAGGACTAAATTGTGTCACGAGGCCAAAGAGAACTAGCTGCGAAACCGCCACCAGCAAACCGTTGCGAGAGCCAGAGCAAAAGATGCCTAAGAGATTAATAAAGGTGCCACCATAGAGCCAGCCCGGATGGGAGAATCGCTGCGCCCAGCCTTTAGCGGGAGCGATCGCACTAGACCGCCGCAAGCTGTGACAAACAATTAGCCCCAGCCCCAGCCCCAGCAACACGACCAGATAGGAGGCTAGCGCATTGGGATGGTCAAAGGTGACTAATGCCCTGCCTGCATGGGGACGCATTCGAATCCATTTGATCACCGGAATGCGCTGAAGCGGGCGTGGTATCCAGCTTGCCCTGAGAATGTAATCTCCCAAGGCCAAAAGATTGAGCGGGATAGCCGCAATCACCATGCCAAAAGCCAACTGCTCCAGCCGCTCGGCTCCCCGCAAAAGGTAGGGCAGAAAAGCAAACAGCAGGAAAAAGGGCAAGTAGTTAGTCAACTGCAAAAAA
Organism: Oscillatoriophycideae cyanobacterium NC_groundwater_1537_Pr4_S-0.65um_50_18; assembly: GCA_016208305.1. Lineage (GTDB taxonomy): Bacteria > Cyanobacteriota > Cyanobacteriia > Elainellales > Elainellaceae > Drouetiella. The sequence continues at coordinate 46,372 of JACQYI010000071.1, forward strand.
GCTTCACCCCGATCGAAAGCAAACAAGCCGCTGATCACCATCAGGCCGCTGATTAGCCAGAGGCCGTTGCGGGTGAAGGAGTCGAGGAGCGATCGCCTAAAAGTCTTCAGCAAATAGATCAGCGCTACCCCAATGCCCACAAAGCTGAGGTAGCTCAAGTAGGGGAGGCTAAACAAACCTGCCGCAAATAGGCGATCGTACAGATTTAGATCGCGCTTCAACCGACTGGGCTGCTCCTTCATCCGCCTTTCCTCTGCGCTAATACGCCCCTTCTCCGGTCGCAACGACCCAGATCGTCCGAATCAAGATGTAAATATCTAGCCAAACCGACCAGTTGCGGACATAGTAAGCATCCAAATTGACCCGTTCTTGGTAGGTAATATTATTGCGGCCTGACACCTGCCACAGCCCCGTCAATCCAGGAATCACCTTAGTATAGAGGGGAAACTTATCGCCGTAGCGTTCAATTTCTTCATCGACGATCGGGCGAGGCCCCACCAAACTCATCTCGCCTCGGAGAATGTTCCAAAGCTGGGGCAGCTCATCTAGACTTGTCCGCCGCAGAAACTTGCCAATGCGCGTGACGCGTGGATCGTAGCGGAGCTTCTGGTCTTTCGTCCAATTTTCTCGCAGTTCGGGATGCTGGCTGAGATATTCTTCCAAAATCTTAGAAGCATTGGGCACCATCGTGCGAAACTTCCAAGCCTTAAAGTGTTTGCCTCCTAGCCCAATCCGCGTTTGTCGATAAAAAATTGAGCCGCGGGAGTCTAGCTTAATCAAAACGGCAATTACACAGATCAGCGGGAGGATCAGCAACCCGCCCACCAGCGTCGCGGCCAGGTCAATGGAAAATTTGGCAAAGCGAGGACCCGGCATCAACAGCCGTTGGCGCACCTCCAGACCCAAAACGCCCCCCATGTCTTTGGCAGAAACCCAGAGGCTAGAAAACTCAAACAAATCGGGAATGATCAGCAGATGGGCAAAGGCAATGCCGTAATCTTCGATCAGGCGAATTAGGCGATCGCGCGGCACACCCGGCATCGCGACGATCGCATAAGGAATTTTGCGGGTACGCGCCAAGGCGGGAGCCATCTCGACACCGCCGACCACAGGCACACCATGCAGAAAGCCCTGCTTCTTCGGGTTGTCATCTAACATGAGAACGGGCTTGAGGCCAATGCCCGGACGCTGCTTTAAAGTCTGGATCACCATCTCTCCCGTCTTGCCTGCCCCCAGCACCATGACGGGGTAGCCCCACCAGCGACAGGGGGCAAAAATCAGCCGTACCAGGGCGCGAAAGGTTAGCACCAGCACGATCGAGACGATCCAGGCTGTAATAAACACTTCCCGCGAATAAATTTCGCCTTCGCGCCGCAAAAACAGCGTCGCCACCAAAGCCATGTAGATCAGCGTTGTCGAGAGGCTTGTCCAGCGCAGCTCATCGACCGGACTGTTGGCAACGCCAGGATAAAGACCGACGATCGCATAGGCTAGGATAAACAGCGCCAGCATTGGGCATAGCTGCCAGTAAACTGATGGGTGAAACTGATCTTCCACCAGCATCCGCATCTGGACACTGCCAATCCAGGCAAGGCTGAGCGCCAACACATCGGCACCAATCATCAGTGCAAAGGTCGGCCAGGAACGGGTAGATATAGAGATCGCCAAAATAGCGGGTTGTAACGCGCGATTAAGTTGCATTGCAATACATTTTCCTCACGCTACTACTGTATGCCATGTCTGCCGTTCTTCTGCTGGAATTTTGACCATTTCGCCTCAACAAACCCAGAAAACTGCTGACGGAACCGCTCTGGAGCATATTTTTCGGCATTTTGTCGCAGCAGATCGGCACTGAAGTAGTAAGCCCCTGACTCAAACAAACGCACAGATGCCATCAAGCTTTCCACCGTTTGTTCCGGAAAAAACAGCCCTGTTTTCTCAGAAATCACAGTTTCGGTAATGCCGCCCCGGCCATAGGCAATCACAGGCGCTCCGGCGGCCTGAGCCTCTACCGCCGCAATGCCAAAATCTTCAGCCGCCGCATAGACAAATGCCTTGCAGCGCTGCATATAGTTGACGATCACTTCCTCAGGCTGGTGCCGCATCAGATGAATATTAGGCTGAGCGATCGCCGCCAGCCTCGACCAGTCGGCTCCATCTCCAATCACCACTAATGGCAGCCCCAGCCGATTAAAGGCTTCTACAATCAAATCCACTCGCTTGTAGGGCACAAATCGAGCCAGCGTAAAGTAGAAATCCTCGCGCTGGGTCTGGGGGTAAAAGCGATCGACCGCTACAGGCGGATAGATCACCTGAGCCGATCGTCGATAGGTTTTCCAAATACGCTGCGCCACGTAGCGAGAGTTAGCAGCAAAATGATCGACGCGATTGGCACTCGCCAAGTCCCAGAGCCTTAGGTAATGCAGAATGGCCTGAGCCATCAGAGATTTAACGCCGCGATTGAGCCTTGCCCCTTGCAAATACTGCTGTTGCAGATCCCAGGCGTAGCGCATGGGCGTATGCATGTAGCAGAGATGGAGCTGATCAGGCCGCGTAATCACGCCTTTGGCGACAGCATGACTGCTAGAGAGAATTAGATCATAAGATGAGACATCTAGCTGCTCGATCGCCAGAGGCATCAAGGGCAGATAGGCGCGAAAGTGGCGCTGGGCAAAGGGCAGATGTTGCAGGAAAGAGGTTTTGACTGATTTGTGCTGAATAAATTCCCGCAGATTGTCTGGCAAAAACTCGACCAGGCTAAACAAGTCAGCTTGGGGGTGCAGATCCAGCATTTGCTCCACCACTCGTTCTGATCCGGCATAGGTCACAAGCCACTCGTGAATGACTGCAGTTCTGATATTTGTGGCGCTATGAATAGATCCGCCTGTAACTCTATCTGTAACTCCGTCTGTCATGCCATCCACGCCACAAGCTCCTACACCGACTCTCCTGTTCAGAGATTGTCGCAGAGTTGGGGAATGTTCCCGCGATGCAGCCGGAAAATTTATTTAGGCGAGGCGGGTTCACAGCCTTAGCGTCGGGTGTAGGCGACCATTGAAACGCCCAAAATCACCAGTACAACTCCAGCAATTCGGGTCGGACTGGCCGCATAGCGAGTTAGACCGATCGCCCCATAGTGATCCAGAAACAGGGCAGCAATCATTTGTCCGGCGATCGTCAGTCCTAGCGCCAGGGCAGCACCAATTCTGGGTGTCGCAAAAATCGTTGACCAGACATAAAAAGTACCCAGACAACCCCCAATCCACATCCACCAGGAAGTTTGAGCCAGAGAAGTCCAGGCAGGCACCGGATACCGCGCCGCAAAACAGATTACCAGCGAGGCCAGAGTACCCGCCAGATATGAAATAAAAGTCACCTGCATCGGTTCTCCCACATAGCGCCGCAGCAGGGTATTTAGCGCCACTTGAACGGGTAGAACTGCCCCCCCGATGAGAGCCGCTAACAGATAAATTGTGCGTCCGTCCATCTTGACTCCTCGTTGTAATTAAACTGGGTGACTAGACTTGCAAATTATGATTTTTGAATTGGGTTTAGTGGGGGCTGCGCCCTCGTCAAACCTAAAATCTGTGAGAGATCTATTTATCTTGACATTAAGTATCTTTTTAAGAAGTATCTTGATATCAAGATATTTAATATCGAGATTATAGCATTTGTCTTAGCGTTAAGATACTTGGCATCAAGCAATTTAGCCAGGGGTATATGAACAGCGATCCAGTCGATAAAATCTTGGCGCAATGGCAGCGAGAGCGTCCTGACTTGGATGTTTCACCGATGGCGATCGTCGGTAGAGTGGGGCGGCTGTCTAAGTATTTCGATCGAGCCATCCAGTCAACCTTCTCGGAGTTTGGGTTACAGAGTGGAGAATTTGATGTCTTGGCCACCCTGCGGCGATCGGGTCGGCCTTACCAGCTTTCACCCACTGAATTGTTCAATATGCTAATGGTGTCGTCGGGCACCATGACGCATCGGATCGATCGCCTAGAAAAAACGGAGTTGGTCAAGCGCATTCCCGATCCTGACGATCGCCGAGGAATGTTGATTACCTTAACCGATAAAGGCTTTGAGTTAATCGAGGCGGCTGTCACTGCCCATGTCGCCAATGAACACCGCATTCTTAGCGTGTTGCAAGAGTCAGAGCGGGAAAGCTTGACGCGACTGCTGCGTCAGCTTTTGCTGTCGTTTGAAGAGGAAAGGTAATCCTTTGATTTTGTGTCGGTGTGAGGGCAATCGCGTGATTGGCTAGGGCAACAAAAAAGGGCTAGAGACAAATCTCCAGCCCTCTTAGAAATGATTACTGAACCCGGCGATCTAGCGTTTCGCCAGTTTCTTGGAAACCTTACGCAGACGAATCGACTTCGGCGTAACTTCCAGCAGTTCATCAGAGCCGATGTATTCCAGCGCCCGTTCTAGATTCATATCGATCGGGGTCTGAAGCTGCACCAGTTCCTCACCGCCAGAGGCGCGATGGTTGGTGAGCTGCTTGGCTTTACAGACGTTCAGTTCCAAGTCCTGCTGACGATTGTGTTCACCCACAATCATGCCTTTGTAGACTTTGGTTCCGGGCGAGATAAAGAAAGCGCCTCGGTCTTCAGCATTCTTCATCGCATAGAAGGTAGAAACGCCTTCCTCAAAGGAGATCAGCACGCCATTGCGACGGGTTTCAAATTCGCCAATGATGGGACGATAGTCGAGGAAACTGTGGTTCATGATGCCGTCGCCGCGCGTCAGACGCATGAACTCACCCCGGAAGCCAATCAAGCCGCGTGCCGGAATGACAAACTCTAGCTGCGTGCGGCCATTACCGCCCACCTGCATATCCTGCATTTCGCCCTTACGCTGACCTAGCCGCTCGATACAGCCGCCGACTGCCTCTTCTGGCACATCCAGCACCAACTGCTCAAAAGGTTCGCAGGGTCGTCCGCCCACTTCGCGGTAGATCACTTCAGGCTTAGACACCTGAAACTCATAACCTTCGCGGCGCATGGTTTCAATCAAAATGCCCAAGTGCAATTCACCCCGACCTGCAACCGCCAGTTTGTCCGGCGAGTCGGTATCTTCTACGCGCAATGCCACATTGGTTTCTAGCTCACGCATGAGGCGATCGCGCACCTGACGAGAGGTGACAAAGGTGCCTTCTTGGCCGCAGAAGGGCGAGTCGTTGACCGAAAAGGTCATCTGCAAGGTTGGCTCATCCACTTTGATCAGCGGCAAAGCCTGCGGATTTGTGGGGTCGGTAATGGTTTCACCAATGTTGGCATCGGCAAAGCCCGTAATCGCAACAATGTTGCCTGCCGAAGAGGTAGGCATCTCGACGCGCTTCAGACCATCGAAACCCAACAGCTTCGTGATTTTTGCTTTGACGATCGAGCCATCTTCCTTCACCAGAGCCGCTTGCTGACCCATGTTAATGACGCCGTTGTGGATCTTGCCAATGACAATTCGACCCAAATAGTCGGAGTAATCCAACGTCGTCACCTGAAGCTGAAGCGGCTTTTCAGGATCGCCTACTGGGGGTGGAACATGCTGAAGAATCGCCTCAAACATCGGCTTCATGTCGGTCGATTCTTCTTCTAGAGCATTCTTGGCATAGCCCGCCAACCCTGAAGCAAACAGGTAAAAGAAATCGCACTGGGCATCATCTGCACCCAGTTCTAAGAAAAGATCTAGCACTTTGTCGATCGCACCGTGGGGATCAGCCTGAGGGCGATCGATTTTGTTAACCACGACGATCGGGCGCAACCCTTTTTCCAACGCTTTCTTTAGCACAAAACGAGTTTGAGGCATTGGCCCTTCGTTGGCATCCACAATCAAGATGCAGCCATCGACCATGCCCAAAACCCGCTCTACTTCGCCGCCGAAGTCAGCGTGTCCGGGGGTGTCTACAATATTGATGAGTGTCTCACCATAGCGCACGGCAGTATTCTTAGACAGAATCGTAATGCCCCGCTCCCGCTCCAAGGTGTTGGAGTCCATGACGCAATCCGGAACCTCTTCGCCCTCACGGAATGTGCCGGACTGTCGCAGCAGAGCATCAACGAGCGTAGTTTTGCCGTGGTCAACATGAGCAATGATGGCAACATTGCGAATAGGCAGAGTCATAAAAAAGTTCCGGTAGTGAAATGTAGGAGAAGCCTTACTAGAAGCCTTACTAGGTGATCTACTGCTTCTTAATAGAATTTTCCTTGTTTTTAGAAGAAATCCCGTGTAAAGAAGCCGTCATGATCTTATCTTAACTGTTCGTAAAATAACTGGCTTTCTTCAGGCTTTGTTTGCAGCCGCTCTCATTATGGATGTCAGACCTCAGTAGATCGCAAAGCCCTCCTCAATTTTTCTAAAAGTTGGATTTCAAAGGCGCTCTGCGCCTTTGAAATCCAACTTTTAGGGTTTTGTGGCGCGCGGAGCGCGCCACAAAACCCTAGCAATCTACCGAACCACGCTGCATCAGTTCTGGCAGGGCACAGATTTTCTACGCAGATTTTCTACAGAGGCAGGACAGCTTATGTTTCGTCTAAACCGCTGACGCTAACAGGTTCTAGCGTGATGATGTCATTGATATTGCGCTGCATCGTTTCGCAAAAGGTATCCAAAGGCAGATCGTTGGCATCACGGCCAAACGGGTTTTCAATTTCTAGCCCGATTTCTTCGATGCCAAACAGCGTAAAGCTAATGAGTGCGACGATCGCCCCCGTCAGCCACTGCAAGTCCCCCACAAATTGAAACGGCAGCGTCAGGCAATAAATCAGCAGAAGCTGCTTGAGGTGAATGGCGTAAGCCAACGGAATAGGAGTCTTGAGAATGCGCTCACAGCCTCCCAAACAATCGACCATTTCATTCAAAGTTTTTAACAGCGTGTTGAGCTGGAACCCATCCAAACAGCCTCGCTGAAACTGCTGCTGCAAGTAATCTTGAATCCAGACCGCAATTTCTAACGGCGGATTATTCATAGTTTTGAGCGTCGAGTATCGGGCTTTAGACAGCAACGGCTCTAGCTCTGGGTTAACTGGCTCTTGGCGCAAATGCAGTTTCACCGCTACCGCAAAGGCGATCACCAGATGCAAAGTGGCGATCTTGGTGGTGCGATCGTGCAAATCTTTTTCCCGAATTGAAACCCAAATGTTTCTCGCCAAGTTGCGAACAGAGTTAATCAGATTGCCCCAGAGCTTGCGTCCTTCCCAAAACCTCTCATAGGCCGTATTGGTGCGGAAGACCAGCATGAGACCCAAAACAATATTGGGAATGACCCCTGCCAGAATGGGCAAAGCGACAGGCACCCCCAAGTAGTGGAGCCAAGAAACGAACAGTCCAAACAGGCCACAGAGCAGCGTGCGTGAAAAAACGGCGGGCAAAACCGAACCGCGCAGCTTCAGCGCCGATCGCAGCCAATTTTTTTGGTTCCAAAAGACCTTAAGGGACATAGAGACTTGGAGGGTTGAACATACTGCATTCTAGCCTTCCGTTATTTTTCCCACTTCGGGCTTGGGGCTTTGAATTTTGAAGTTTACAACTTATTTCTCGTAAGGCTGACCGCTGGCCGCAGGCGGAGTGGCTTTGCCGCCAAACCCTGCAAGAACAATGATGGTCAACAAGTAAGGAATGGCCTGATAGAGCTGAGTCGGAATCATCGCCAAGCCAGCACTCGCCGAAGCCAGACTGGCCGCCCGAATTTGCAGCGCCGTCCCTAGCCCAAACAGCAGCGAGGTGCCAAATGCACCCAGCGGCGTCCAGCGACCAAAAATCATGGCGGCCAGGGCAATGAAGCCGCGTCCGGCACTCATACGCAGCGTAAAAGAGCCAACCTGCTCTAGGGTCAGCCACACCCCCGCCAGTCCGGCGATCGCCCCACCCACGATCGTGCTAATGTAGCGCACCCGCTCTACGTTAATGCCCACGGTATCAGCCGCACGCGGATGCTCCCCCACCGATCGCACATGCAAACCCCAAGGCGTATAAAACAGGACGTAGTGAATCACGCCCGTTAGCAGCAGCATGGTATAGACGATCGGCTGGTGGTTAAACAGCAAGTCGCCTAATACAGGAATCTGCCGCAGCCCCGGAATCGGTATTCGAGGGAACGTGCCCGGAGCCGTAGGGGCAGTGGCGGTCATCCAGCGCTGATAAATCCAGCCCGTCATGCCCCAAGCCAGCAGGTTGATCACCGTACCGCTAATGATTTGATCGGCCTTGAAGCGAATCGAGGTGATGCTGTGCAATCCGCCCAGCAGTGCCCCCGCCAAAATTCCGGCAATCACGCCCAGGCAGAGGCTGGCGATCTCTGCTGCCGGAATGCCTGCCGCCTGCAAGGGCGCATAGAGATACATGGCCGTGAGCTGCGCCACTAGAGCACCCGTCAGCATCATGCCTTCAATGGCAATATTCACGACGCCTGCCCGCTCTGAGAGAATGCCTGCATAAGCACCCAAGGCGATCGGCGTAGCAGTGATCAGCGCCAGCTTCAAAAAACCTGTGATTTCCTCCATTACCCCCATCCTCGCGTCAACGGCGCTGTTTCAAGCTGGCTCTTGGGCAGTTTTAAGCGATAGATCCAGCGGACGATCGCCGGAGCAGCCACAAACAGAAGAATCACGGCCTGGACGATAAAAATCACCTCTTTGGAAACGGCACCGCCCGATCGCAACTGCATGACATCGCTGCCGTTTCGCAGCGCCCCAAACAGCACTGCCGCCAGCAGCACGCCGATCGGCTGATTTTGTCCGAGCAGCGCCACCGGAATGGCATCAAAGCCATAGTCGCTGGAGTAGAGCACAGGCATAGCGCGATCGACTCCTAAAATCTGTACGGCACCCCCCAATCCCGCCAACGCTCCAGATAGCGTCAGACTCAAGACTGTTAACCTGCCAATTTTCATCCCTGCATAGCGTGCTGCCTCTGGACTGCTGCCCACCGTGCGTAGCTCAAAGCCAAAGGTGGTTTTGCTCAACAGCCACCCGACACCGTAGGCGGCCATCAGGGCGATCGCCAGTCCCCAATGCAGGCGATCGTAGAAGCGAGGAATGATAGCAGTAGCAAGAATTTCAGGAGTCCGAACGATCGTGGGAGACGGGTCTTTCATCGGGTTTTTCACCAACCAGTCTTGCAGAAAAAACGCCAGGTAGTTGAGCATGATCGTGTTGATTACCTCATGGGAGCCGAACCGAGCCTTGAGGAAGCCAGGAATAGCACCCCACAACCCGCCGCCGATCGCCCCAGCTATCAGCGCCACCAGCGGATGAATCAGAGGCGGCAGCGGAATCGCATAGCCGACGAAGACGGCACAGGTTGCCCCCATAAGAAACTGTCCCGATGCGCCAATGTTAAACACACCCGTGCGGAAGCCCAACGCCAGCGCCAGCCCGGTAAACATCAGCGGAATGGCCGAAACCAGCGTGTTGGCAAAAGCATATTGCTTGAACAGTGCCCCATCCAGCAGACCGCCATAGGTAACAGCCACCTTGGCCCAATCCCAGTTGAGGGTAAAGCCGATAATGGGCACCGTGATCAACATTGCGGTGGCGATCGCCAACAGCGGCGTAATCAACTGTCGCCCGATCGTGATGAAAGGCTTTTGTTTTACGTCTGCCACCCTCTCAGGCTCCTTCAATCAAGGTAGAGCTATAAATCCAGTCATTATCACATGACCATTCAGAAGCGATCGATGTCTAAGACAAAACCCGGAAGCACTGCCTCACCGGATAGCTGCGTCGGCAAATCGATCGGCTGCACAGGCTGACCTGACCGATAAATCTCGACCTGTTGATCCTGGGGATTAATCAGCCAACCTAGGTGCACCCCATTGGCTAAGTATTCCGTCATTTTGGACTGCAAGGTTTTCAGGTCATCGGTGTTAGACCGCAGTTCAAGCGCAAAATCGGGGGCGATCGGCGGAAACTTCTCTCGCTCTTCGGGCAGCAGGGCGATCCAGCGATCGCGTCTGACCCAGGCCACATCTGGAGAGCGCTTCGAACCATTAGGCAACCGAAAGATTGTCGAAGAGCTGAAGACTTCGCCTAAGTCTGAGATTTCATTCCAGCGATCGACTCTCGCAATCAGACGAGATTCGCGCCTGCCACTTTCTCCACCTACGGGGGTCATAACTACCAACTGTCCTTCAGCCGTCATCTCAAACCGCAAAGCTTCATTCTGCCGACAGAGCCGATAGAATTGCTCATCACTCAACTGAGCTGTAGAAAGGTCAATGGTTAAAGGCTCTCGCAGAATGGTCATGGGTGTAGCCCTAGCAGGGTACTCCTATTTTAGAATTTGGCTTAGCTAAGGCGATTTCTAGAAAACAGCAGGCTTAGCATTCGCGGATTGGTTTAATGCCAGGGTTTTGGCAAAACTGCCCCAACCCAGAGATAATTTTATTTGCAGAGATCGCCTCATGATTGCACCATTCCCGCCATCAAACATCCCAATCTCTCTCGCGTTGCCTCAGCGATCGCTAAAGTCTCCAAGACCTTGCCTTGATACATCACCGCAATGCGATCGGACAACGCCAAGATTTCGTCTAGCTCCGAAGAGATCAGCAATACGCCCATGCCTTGATTGCGAGCCGCAATAATCCGCCGATGAATCAGCTCGATCGCGCCAATATCAACGCCTCTGGTTGGCTGACAGGCAATCAGCAACTTGGCCCCCCTAGACAGCTCCCGCGCCATGATCAGCTTTTGCTGGTTGCCGCCCGAAAGCGAACCCGCCAGCACCCGTGGATTGGCAGGACGAATGTCAAATTCTTGGATCAGCTGAGTCGCCTGACGAGCGATCGCCCCGGGTCGAATGAGTCCTTTTTTGGCAAAGGGCGGCTGGTAGTAAGTACAGAGCACAGCATTATCCGCCAAGGAATAGGTTTTGACGATGCCGTTCTTGCCCCGATCTTCTGGCACATGGGCTAACCCCTGCTCGATCAGCTGTCGCGGCGATGCCCCCGTTTGGTCTTGCCCCAGGATGTCTATCTGGCCTTGGGCAGGCGATCGCAACCCCGTCAACGCCTCCGAAAGCTCCGTTTGACCGTTGCCCTGCACCCCAGCAATACCGAGAATTTCGCCCGCGCAGACCGTCAGATCAACACCGTTAACGGCAGGCTGATGGCGATCGTCCCACACCACGAGCCGTCGCGTTTGCAAGACAGGAGCACCCGCTTGCATGAGCGGTTTCTCGACCTGCAAGATCACCTTGCGCCCCACCATCATTTCAGCCAGCAAAGATTCGCTTGCCTGCTGCGGGTAAACGGTGCCCACCATCTTGCCTTGGCGCATGACAGAAATGCGATCGGCGATCGCCAAGCATTCCTTCAGCTTATGGGTAATCAGGACAATGGACAGCCCCTGCTGCGTCAGTCTGCGCAGCAGCTCAAATAGCTCTGTGGCCTCCGTGGGGGTCAGCACAGCAGTGGGTTCATCCAGAATTAGGATGCGCGCCCCCCGATACAGCGCCTTGATGATTTCCACCTTTTGCTGCACGCCAACGGGCAATTCGCCAACTTTGGCATTGAGATCGACCTGAAGACTGAGTTGATCGGCCAGCGCCTGAATCTGTCGGGCGGGTTTTGCCCGTTCCAACACCCCCAACTGACCCCATTGCCCCCGCGTTTGCTCTACGCCCAACACAATATTTTCCAGCACTGTAAACACAGGCACCAGCATAAAGTGCTGATGCACCATGACCACACCCTGCTGAATCGCGTCTTTGGGGCCATCAAGCCGCACAGCTTTACCCCCCACCCAAATTTCTCCCTGGTCTGGCTTTTGCAAACCATAGAGGATATTCATCAGGGTGCTTTTGCCCGCGCCATTCTCACCCAGCAGCACATGAATTTCTCCAGGCTCTAGGCTAAAGCTAACGGCATCGTTGGCGACTACCCCAGAAAAGCGCTTGGTAATTTCGACGGCTTCTAGGGCAGGATGAGACAAAGCAGGCAGAGGCGACAAAGAGGCAGACACCGCTATTTCACTCCCGTAATTTTCGGATCGGCTTTAATGGCTGCCTGCGCCGATGTGACTTTGGCTTTGCACTCTTGAGAAACCTTGCTCTCGGCATCATGGTAGGGCGCTAAACCCACCCCCCCAGAGGCGATCGTCGCCAGTTCAATGCCTGGCTTTAGCTGTCCAGCCGCAAATTCCTGAATGGCGTTTGTGGTCGCCACATCAATGTTTTTGGTAGCGCTGGTCAACAGAGAATCCTTCACTTCGGGGTAGGTGAGGTACTGATCGACATCGACACCAATTCCCATTTTTCCCGCTTCTTTGGCGGCCAGCAGACCACCATTGCCCGTATTGCCGCCTACCGCAAAGATGATATCGGCACCTTGGCTGATAAAACTCTGCCCCACAGACTTTCCGGTAGCCGGATCGTTGAAATCTGGGATGTATTGGTTCAGCGTGACAATGCTAGGATTCACAGATTTCGCACCTGCCTGGAAGCCCTGCACATAGCGCTGCACAGGCGGAATCTCCATGCCCGATACGGTAGCGACCTTCCCTGCTTCGCTGACGCATCCGGCCAGCACACCCGCCAAATAGCCCGCCTGATCTTCAGCAAACATCAGGCTAGTCACGTTCTTTAACTCTGTCGTGTAGGGATCAACACCCTCTGCGCCGGGGGCATAGGCATAGTCAATAATCACAAACTTCGTATCGGGATACTTTTTCGCCATTGCCGCCGTAGCATCCCCCATCAAAAAGCCGACCGTGACAATCAGATCGGCTCCTTCAGAAATTTGGGTTTCAATATTTTTTTCGTAGTCGCTGCTGCCCGCAGAGGCGACATAGGCAAAGCCCAATCCGGCAGCATCTGCCCCTGCTTTAGCACCCTTGATCGTGTACTCGTTAAAGGATTTGTCGTTTTCTCCGCCTGTATCCAGCACGACACCCACCGACTGTTTTTCAGCAGCAGGACTGGTAGAAGCGCTGGGCGTCGAAGGCGTACAGGCAGCCAAGGCCAGAAGAGGCAAACTCAAAACAGTGGAGATTAGGTGGATTTTTTTAGTCATCTTCGCAATCTAGCGCCAAAGGAATGAAAAGTGCTTGCTGGCAATACTTTGTTGTAGGCCATGATTCTTGTAAACCATGATTCTTGTAAACCATGATTCTTGTAAACCATGACATCTATAAACCATACTTTATGATGAAAACTGTTCATGGGAGACGATCGCTCTTCATTTACGTTTGCAGGACGTTTGCAGGAAATGAAAGCAGACCGCTCATCTCGTCGGGCAGTCCTATCGGGCAGTCCTATCGGGCAGTCTCATCGGGCATGTCCCGCCAGATTTCACCCTTATGGCACGCCCAGTTCTTGAAACAGGCTCAACGATAGAAAAAAGTTGACGACAAAAATAGAAACCCAGGTCGTTACCACGGCAGCCGTCGCTGATTGACCAATTCCCTTGACCCCGCCCGTTGTCGTCAGTCCCCAACTACAGCCCAAGATCGCCACGATCGCCCCAAAAATACAAGCTTTTAGCACTAGGTTAAACAAATCTGAGACTTGCAGCGTCAAGCGCACCGAGCTGAGAAATTCGGAAGGCAGCAGATGATAGAAATAGGCGGCAACAAAGACTCCGCCACCAATTCCGGCAACCAATCCCAGCATAGTCAGCGTCGGCAGCATTAGACAGCAGGCAATGACCCTAGGCACCACCAAAAAATCCACCGGATCGGTCTTCAGCATATGTAGAGCATCAATTTGTTCGGTAACGCGCATGCCGCCGATTTCTGCTGCAAACGCCGATCCCACCTGTCCGGCCAGCACGCAAGCCGTTAAGATAGGCGCTAGCTCCCGGCAAAAGGCGATCGCAAAGGCTCCACCCACCATGCTGACTGCACCAAAATGAACCAACTGCCGCGCAGTTTGCACCGTAAAGATCATGCCCGCAAAAAAGTTGGTCATCAGTACCGGATTGAGAGAATCGGCTACATCGGTCATATGTTCTAGCACATTGCGCCGATAGAATTTGCCTTTAAACAAATGCACCAACACCTGCCCACCTAGAAATATCCCCAATGCCAGTCGTATGATCCACGCTTGATTCCAGGCATCAGAGGTGTTTCGTTTTCTTAGCGGGGTTGCACAAGTATCCACAGATTTCTCTCTTGAAGAAACGCGATCGGTCAACCAGTTCAGAATCAAACGTAGGAGGGATCGCATTATGTCATTTCTCCAGAAGAGTACCGGGTCGTCATGCACTGCAATCTATCCGATCGCTACATTTCTGTATCAGCTCTATCCCAACACTTCAGCATTCTGTTCCCTTAGGGGTAAATTTTGGGGAGTGGGCCATTCAAACGCAGCTCTCACAAAAATTTATACTTCAACATTCAACAGACTGCCTACGTGAATACTTTTTTGAAGGCGTGAATCGTTGTATGAGCGCGCCACACAACAATTCACGCTAAAGGTGTCGTTTATAGGGATTGTAATCATTCCCTGACTTTAGCAAGAACCTTAGATATTTTGTAGCTTTTAATACTTTTTGATGCATTGCTCATGAGTAACATTTTCGGTAATTAAATATTTCAAAGATACCTAGGGTTCCAGCTAGATGACTCCGTTGGGGAAGGTTACTGAAAGGCGCTTTGCAAGATTAATTCTTTTGCTTCAAGCATTGAGGAAATTCCACCTTTCAAGCCTTCTCAGATATGAAAGTTTGGCGTTTGGTCCGAGAGGTGTCGATCAGGATTTGAATGGATGCGCTAAGTCTTTCAAAGTCTGATTACACGGCGGGAGAAAAGCCCGGGAGAAAGTTAGGTTGGCTGAGCCAGCTTAGCTTGATCTCGGGCTTTTTTGCATATTTTTATCGATTTGGGAGTGGTTTCATGACTCAAAGTTCTTCTGACAATCCCCTGTTTCAAAACCCAGATGCCTCTGCGCCTAGCGAGGCTCAGCAAGCCCTAGAACGCGAGTCAAGGTTGCCTTTGACGGGTTGGCAGCAAGAAGTGGATCAAGGGTTAACCTATGGGTTAGAAGCCGCAGACAGCATCCGCGATCGCCGCATTCCCACCTTTTCTAGGGGTGAGTTGCCCCACTATGCGGGCATCAATACATTTCTGAAAGCGCCCTATCTTGAAGATGTTCGCAAGGTGGGAGAATACGATGTCGCGATCGTTGGGGTACCCCATGACTCAGGTACAACCTATCGCCCCGGCACGCGATTTGGCCCTCAAGGAATTCGCCGCATCTCAGCCCTTTACACCCCCTACAACTTTGAGTTGGGCGTTGATTTACGCGAGCAAATTACCCTTTGCGACGTCGGGGATATTTTCACCATTCCAGCTAATAACGAAAAATCCTTTGACCAGATTTCTAAAGGGATTGCCCACATCTTTAGCTCTGGAGCCTTTCCAATTGTTTTGGGAGGCGATCATTCCATTGGCTTTCCCACCGTTCGGGGCATTTGTCGGCATTTGGGCGACAAAAAAGTCGGTATTATTCACTTCGATCGCCATGTAGACACACAGGAAACCGATCTAGATGAACGCATGCACACCTGCCCCTGGTTCCATGCCACCAACATGCAAAATGCCCCCGCCAAGAACCTGGTACAGCTTGGCATTGGTGGTTGGCAGGTACCCCGTGAAGGCGTGAAAGTCTGCCGTGAGCGATCGACCAATATTCTGACCGTCACCGACATTGTGGAACGCGGCATCGATGCTGCCGTTGACTTTGCCCTAGAACGGGCGCTAGATGGCACCGATTGCGTCTGGATCAGCTTCGACATTGACTGTATTGATGCAGGGTTTGTCCCAGGGACGGGCTGGCCTGAACCGGGCGGTTTGCTGCCGCGTGAGGCTCTGGCGCTGCTAGGCAAAATTGTTCAGCGTGCTCCGGTCTGTGGGCTGGAAGTTGTGGAAGTTTCTCCGCCCTATGATGTCAGTGACATGACAGCCCTTATGGCAACCCGCGTCATTTGTGACACTATGGCGCATCTGGTGCTATCGGGTCAACTGCCGCGCCAAAAACCTGCCTACATTCATCCAGAAGCCAATATGGCTGTGGATGCACCCTGGTCGTGAGGATTGCCCCATGCATGAAACCGATATGACCAAGGCGCTGATTTTGACCGTAAAGGAGTGGTGGGAAGCCCAGCCTGAGCCGATCGCCATTTCCCAGGTGCATCTCGTGGTGGGTCAGTTTACCTGTGTAGAACCCGTGAGTTTGCAATTCACCTTTGAAGTCCAGACCCGCAACACGTTCTTAGAGGGGGCAACCTTGGTGATTCGAGAGACGCCGCTGATTGCCTTCTGCCACACCTGCCAAACAGAATACTCTCCCGTGATTGGCCTGCAATATGCTTGCCCAGATTGCCGATCGCCCCTGGATGATATTCGTTCAGGTCGGGAACTCAAAATCGATCGGATTGAGTACGCGCCTGTATCCGTTTCCGTCTCAAATACGACCTGCTGAAATATACCCTGAAACCCCATGCACCAAACCTTCGATGCTGCTTTAGAAATCAATTTGCTCCATGCGAACCAGGCCGGAGCCGATCACAACCGCGCCCATTTTGATACCTGGGGAATAAGCTGCCTCAATCTGATGAGCAGTCCTGGCGCTGGCAAAACTCAGCTCCTAGAACGCACGCTGGCAGTTCTCCAGAGCGAATTTAGTATCGCTGTGATTGAGGGCGACATGACCACCGAACTGGATGCCGATCGCCTGCGGCAGTATGGCGTGCCTGTGATTGCTATCAATACCGGACGCTCCTGCCATCTGGACTCAAAAATGGTCGCAGGCGGAATTCATCGTCTAGCGCATGACTATAACCCAACTGAGTTTGATCTGGTGCTGGTTGAGAATGTTGGCAATCTCGTCTGCCCCGCCGAGTTTGAAGTGGGAGAACATGCGAAAGTCGCGCTTTTGAGCATTACTGAAGGAGAGGACAAGCCATTAAAGTATCCGGTGATGTTTCAACAAGCCGATTGCCTGCTGATCACCAAAATGGATCTGGCTCCCCATCTGGAGGTTGAGATCGATCGCATTGTGTCTAACGTTCGCCAGATGAATCCTCACTGCGCCATTATTCCCGTTTCAGCCAAGACCGGAGAAGGCTTGGAAGCTTGGTATGCCTGGGTGCGCGATCGCATTCAGCAAACCCAACAGCTTCAGCGATCGCTTGCGGCTGTCTAGTCACGACAGAGCTATATCCCATAGCTTAGAGTCTCACACAAAATAAAACCAAATATTTTTTGGAAGTGCCGCGCGGCACTTCCAAAAAAGTTCCAGGTTAATTAATTTGTGATCCTTAGTCACCCAGAGCTGAGTCGCATTGCGACCCAAAAGAAGGGAACTCCAATGATCCCATTCTCATCGCCAATTATTTATTCTTTCTATTCTCAGTCTCGAAAACGCTACAGAAAAACCTTTGGAGGACATCGTGAAAATGCCTGTCTTTTCCACGTATCTCAATCGTTTCAAGTTCCGATCGCTATACAGTGCTCTTTGTATCATTAGTATAACCTTTATCGTTGGCTGTACCAATCCTGCCGTTTATATTCAAACCACTACCGCAACTGAAACAGTAGCCGTCGCTGACCCCAGCGGACTCAAGACTGTCCATCTGGGCTTTAGTGCTTGGCCGGGATGGTTTCCCTGGCAAATTGCCCAAGAAAAGGGCATTTTTGAAACCCACAATGTTCCAGTCGATCTGAAATGGTTTGATGGCTATCTAGAGTCGATTAGCACTCTGACGGCTGGACAAATTGACGCCAACAGCCAAACGCTAGGAGATACCGTTAGCTCCGTGGCAGGAGGAGCCGAGCAGGTGATTGTGCTGGTCAATGACAACTCAACGGGCAACGATAAGGTGATTGTCCGGGAGGGAATTAACTCTATTGCCGATTTGAAAGGCAAAAAAGTGGCAGCGGAGGAAGGCACCGTGGATCACTTCCTCCTCTTACTGGGGATGCAGAAGGCAGGGCTATCACCTCAAGACATTCAGTTCGTGCCGTTAGAAACAGGTAAAGCAGCCTCCGCCTTTGCGGCAGGGCAAGTGGATGCGGTTGCGGTGTTTGCCCCCTTTACGACCCAGGCCTTAAAGCGATCGAACAGTAAAGAGTTATTCAGCTCTAAAGATTTTCCTGGAGCCATTTCCGATCATCTCGTGGTAACGCGTCAGGTGATCTACGAGCATCCTGAGCAGGTACAGGCACTGGTCGATTCCTGGTTCGCCACATTGGACTTTATCAAGAACAATCAGGCCGCTGCCTACGAAATTATGGCCAAGAGAGCAGGCGTTTCCATCGATGAGTACAAAGCCTATGCCGATGGAACTCGCCTCTTTTCCGTAGAGGAGAATCTAGCCGCGTTTCAGCCGGGTAAAGATATGACCTCTTTGCTGTTTGCCGCAGAAGCGATGGGCAAATTTCTCTCCGAGGTGGGCTTAGCCACAACACAGCCCAATACGACACTCTTGTTTGACGATCGCTTTGTCAAAGCCTACGTCCAGAAAACCGAAAATCCTGCCTGATTTCATGCTCATTCACTGCTCTATTCAGTCTTTTTATCCTTCTATTGACACCCTTCTCCCCCATGAATTATGAGCCAAAGTACTAGTCCTCACTCTATCCAATCTCTGATCAAGCCTAAATCCATTCGCCCCACGGTATTCTGGCGGCTCGCTGAAGATATCCCCAGACCGCTCAACACAGTATTGATGATTGCTTCGATCGCCATTCCCCTGCTGCTGTGGTGGCTGGTCACAACATTTGGCAATATCGATCCTAAATTTTTGCCTTCTCCAGCCAAGGTGATGGAAGCCTTTGGGCGGCTGTGGAGCACCCGTGAACTGCTCAAAGATACGGTGGCCAGTCTATGGCGGGTCGGAGTCGGCTTTTTGTTTGCAGCGCTACTATCGATTCCGGTGGGCGTTTTGATGGGCAGTTTTCCCAGCATCCGCGCTCTACTAGAACCCGTCTTTGGCCTAATGCGCTATATGCCTGCTCCGGCTTTTATTCCCCTACTGATTCTTTACCTGGGTATTGGAGAAGAACCCAAAATCACCCTCATTTTTATCGGCGTATTTTTCTTCAATTCGCTGATGGTAATGGACACGGTGAAATTTGTGCCTAAAGAGCTGATTGAAGCCACCTATATGCTGGGGGGCAACCGCTGGGAGGCGCTGACTCAAGTTATCTTGCCGCATGTGCTGCCAGGAATTTTAGATGCTTGCCGCATTAACTTAGCAGCCGCTTGGCAATTGGTGATTGTCTCCGAGTTGATTGCAGCCACAGAGGGGTTGGGTCGTCGCATCAGCGTGGCGGGTCGATTCCTGAGAACCGATGAGATTTTTGTCGGATTGATTGTGATTGGCGTGATCGGATTGGCGTTTGATCTGCTGTTTCAGTATCTCTTGCGGCTGACCTGTAGCTGGGCGAGTCAGAAGCGATAGAGAGGTTTTAGGTTTTCTCAATCCCCTTTTCTCTCAATTCCCTCCATTTAAGGAAACTAAACCGATGTTTTTGCAAATCAATAAGCTGAACAAGAATTTTGAGACGCAGTCTGGAACGCTGGTGGTACTCAAAGATATTGACATGGCGATCGAGCAAGGTGAATTTATCTGTGCGGTTGGGGCTTCTGGCTCAGGCAAGTCAACGCTGCTGCGCCAAATTGCCGGACTGGATCACCCCACGACCGGAGAAGTCAGAATTGAAGGCAATTCTGTGACGGGGCCTGGACCCGATCGCGGCATGGTATTTCAGCACTATACGCTGTTTCCCTGGAAGACGGTGCAGGAAAATACCGAGTTTGGACTGAAGCTGCAAGGGGTGCCGAAAAAAGAGCGGCGCGAACAAGCCAGCTATTACTTGAATGTGGTGGGGCTATCTCAGTTTGCTCAAGCCTTACCAAAGGCGTTGTCAGGCGGGATGAAACAACGGGTGGCGATCGCTCGAGCGCTAGCCTCGGAACCCAAAATTCTGCTCATGGATGAACCCTTTGGCGCATTAGATATCCACACGAAGGAATCGATGCATGAATTTATGATTGATCTATGGCAACGCACAGGTATTACCGTTTTTATGATTACCCATGATGTCGAGGAAGCCGTGTTCCTCTCCAATCGCATTTATGCTCTGGGTGCACGTCCCGGTACGGTGCGCAAGGTGATGACGATCAGTCTGCCCAATCGCACGCATCTGGTAAAGCGCCAGTCTGTCTTCCACGACTACCGGGATGAGCTAATGGATCTGTTGCGGCAGCATGGTCAAGAGGCGTTAGCTACTCTATAACTCACCGTTTGTTCGTCTCGCTCACCCTACTCTGGTCAGGTTTTTGGTATAAGTTTCCTTAACGACTCCGTTCATTTATCAAATCACATCGTTTAGGAAAGATTCGTGGACTTTATCATCACAGCAGTTGAAGTCGGTGCACTCATTGTTGCATTCACGATTCTCAATGCTTTAGTGAAAGCCAGCTTTAAGATTCTTACCAGAACTTGGCTTCAGAGATTTTCTAGCCAACTCGAAGCCCAGCAGCAGAATATCAGTTTGCTGCTGCTGCTGCTGGGTGCAGGAAGCTGTCTTGTGTTGGTTAGCGTCAACTCGGTGTTAATCTACCAGGGCAAGAGTGTTGAGGCATTTCAACTCGGTCTGATTCAGAGTATTCCGTCCCAGTTTTGGACAATGCTGGGGGTTGCGATCGGCAAAAGTGTGATGCTGCTGCTGTTGGTCAAGCTCACGCTTCCCCTGATGCATCGTCTGCTGGACTGGGCCTGCCGTCTGGCTCAAAACTACGATCGCATTGTGGCGAACGATGAGAGCGTTGAGGCGTTTTTTAGCTATCTCAAAATCATCCTAACGCGCAGCATCTGGATTCTGTCGGGCATCTTTTGTACGCAATTCCTGCATCTGCCGGATGTCATTCCTAAGTACCTTTTGATTGCGCTCAAAGCCTATGTGGCTATTGCCGTTGGGCGACTTTTAATTAAGGCGATCGCGGCACTAGTCGATACGGTAGATGCCCTGAGCCTCCAGCATTCGCATCCTGACAATTTACTGCGCCACTATGAGCGGTTTCGTCACCTGGTTCCCGTCCTCAAAAAGTGTCTGGAATATATTCTCTATGTCGGCATTGCCACACTGATCATTCACGATATTGAGTTCATCGCCTGGATTGCCGGATTTGCCGATGAAATCATTGCCATTATTGCTATTTACTTTGCCAGCGGCATTTTGATTGAGCTGGTCAATGTCGTTCTAGAGGATTTGGTTTTAAGAACTGAACATTTAACCGACCTCCAGCGGCAGCGCCGATTGACGATCATTCCGTTATTTAAAAGTTTTCTAAAATATGCAACGTATTTCTCAGCCGCGCTGATTGTACTGAGGCTGGTGCAGCTTGATCCGACTCCCCTGCTGGCAGGTGCAGGCTTAGCCAGTTTGGTGATTGGTTTTGGAGCACAAAATCTGATTAATGATATTGTTTGCGGATTTTTCATTCTGTTTGAAAACTACTATTTGGTCGGTGACTATATTGAGGCGGGCAAAATGGAGGAAAGATCGGTAGAAGGGGTGGTGGAGGCGATCGAACTGAGAACGACTCAAATTCGTCATCCTGACGGTCAGCTCCAGATTATTCGCAATGGAGAAATTGGCTCAATTGTGAATTACTCCAAGCAATATACCTATGCAAAACTGGATGTGCCTGTCCCAGATTCTTCTAATCTAGAGCGGGTGTATCGCCTGATTGAGCAGGTTGGGCAGCAGCTCAAGGCAGAGTATCCGGATGTTTTGGAATCTACGCAGGTGGATGGGCTAGAAAACTTTGGTGAACATAACTTGGTGCTGCGTACCCTAACGAAGGTAAAACCGGGGAAACACCTGAATATTCAACGTCTGCTCCGCAGCCGATTAAAAACTGCTTTTGACCAATCGCTGGCTACTGAGTCGATCGAGCCATTGGGTTGAATCTTGTTGCGATCGCCCCAGGCTCATTCGCCTTGCTGCCGATCGCAGTAAAATATACCTAGCGTTGCCGTCTCTGATCATGATCGTTTCCCGCTCTGATGCTCAATCTGATGCTCAATCGGCCTCCCCATCGATGGCCGTTTTTTACCCCAGTGCAGATGGTAAACCTGTGGCTGAAACCTACGTCCATTTTTATGCTCTGCTCGTGACGCTGGAAGTCTTGAGGCAGTATTTGCAGGGACGCAATGCCACAGTGTTAGGCAATCAGTTTTTGTACTATGCCGAGGGGTTCCCGAAGTTGCGGGTGGCACCCGATGTCATGGTGATTTTTGACGTGGCTCCCGGCGGACGGGACAACTACAAAATTTGGCAAGAGAAGCAGGTGCCTAGAGTGGTGTTTGAGATCACCTCGAAAAGCACCAGAGCCGAGGATATGCGGGAGAAGAAGACGCTGTATGAGCGGCTGGGCATTCAGGAATATTGGCTATTTGACCCGAAGGGCGAGTGGATTAGCACACAGTTGCGGGGCTATCGTTTGCAGGATGCTGGCTATGCCCTGATTACGGATGGGCGGAGTGAGCCATTGAAGCTGCGGCTGCAAGCTGAGGAACAGCTCATTGGGTTTTATCGAGAAGATACGGGTGAGAAACTGCTGATTCCAGAGGAGTTGGCAGCGGCTCTGGCGCAGGAAAGAGCGGCAAGGCAGCAAGCAGAAAACCAGGTTGAGCGATTGAAGGCGCAGTTGCGATCGCTGGGCGTTGATCCTGATGCGCTCTAGGGCGATTGAGCAGACTGCGCTGAATCCGAACTTGGGGGTAAACCCCCAAACCCCCTGTCAGTGGACGGCTGCGTCGCTGAATCCGAACTTGGGGGCAGACCCCCAAACCCCCTGTCAGGGGACGGCTGCGTCCCCCGACACCCCCTCCAGATGAGGTATCAGGTGGGAGTGAGGGGGCGCTTTGCATGGGAGGAGACGCAGGGAGGTTCATTCGGTTCGTTAGGGAGAGGGGAGGGGACTGCAAGGTTGCCTCGATCTACACAGTCACCTGCACCCAGTCACCTGCACCCAGTCACCGTACACCGAGGTGGCAATGCGAAGCGCTTTATCCGTCACACAATCCACCCCTTGCGGAGGGGGTCTGGGGGACGCGCCCGTCCCTCAGCAAGGGGGGTGTGGGGGGAAGGCTTCCCCCCACGGTTCGGATTCTCAACCTCCAGCAATGAACAGAATCCTACAGGCATTCACTATGCCGATCGACTTTACGTGAGTTGAGCATTCAGGAGCCAGGAGTCCATAAAGTCAGGCGCTCCTCCCTCCCCATTACTCAAGCTG
The DNA here is from genome assembly GCA_016208305.1 of Oscillatoriophycideae cyanobacterium NC_groundwater_1537_Pr4_S-0.65um_50_18. GTDB lineage: Bacteria > Cyanobacteriota > Cyanobacteriia > Elainellales > Elainellaceae > Drouetiella. Next base: position 69,619 of record JACQYI010000071.1, read on the forward strand.
CTGCTGCACCGCCTGGAGCAATGCCTCAACCTGTGCCGCCTTAGGAGAGCGCAGATGCTGCAAAATCTCAAAGGCTTCCTGAAGATAGGGCAGCGCCAGAGAGGGATTGCCTTGCTGGTTTGCTAAACCTCCTAGCCACCATAGCGTCATGGCTTTGCCCTGCACATTGCCAATTTTTTCCTCAATTTCTAGCGATTCCTGGAAGAGGGCGATCGCATCCTCCATTTGCCCTTGTTGGGCGTAAATGACTGCCATCTGGTGCAACGACGCGGCTTTGCCTTGCACATTGCCGATCGATTCATAGAGCGCTAAGGACTGTTGGTAGAGCGCGATCGCTTCATTCACTTGTCCCTGTTGGGCGTAAAGGATAGCCATACAGTGCAACGACGCGGCTTTGCCTTTCACATCGCCGATCGATTCAAGCAGCGCTAAGGACTGTTGGTAGAGTTCGATCGCTTCGTTCACTTGTCCCTGTTGGGCGTAAATGCCTGCTGAGTTATGAAGGATCGCTGCCTTTTGTTGTTGATCTTCCTCTGGGCAAGTGGCAAGCGCTTTTTGGTAATTTTCTAATGCTGAGACAACTGCACCCAATGTTGCTTGCGATCGTGCCAAGCTGTGATGAATCCGGTAGTCAGCCGTCAATGCCACCGTCTTTTCACCCAGCGCCACGGCATCTCGAAAGCGGCTCTGGTTATACCAGCGATGCCCTAGCTCTGAACCCAGTTCGGCGGCAATTGCTTCATTTTTCGCCAGCATTGCCAGCCGATGCACTTCCAGAGCTTGAATTTCTGTCGCATTTATGCCCTGCCACCAGCACTCATACAGGGTTTGCGCTGCCGCTGCATACAGCGGCTCTGCCTCCTGCGGCAGATGCAGCGGCAAAATTCGGGGCACGCGCAGGGTTTGATCGGGGCTGACCTCCAGCAGACCCAGGGCAATGGCGCGATCGATCCACTCTTCTCCAGCCGTGACGCTGGCAAAGGCGGCAGGCGGTACGGGCAGCTCAAACACCAGCCCTCGTGACAGCACGATGCGGAGATCATCAGGGATCTGCTGCAACAGCCGCGCTTCAAGTACCTGCTGCCGTAGCTCCGTCGGGTCTGCGGCAAGCTGGTCTAAAGTGGCGGCGCGATCGGTCTGGGGTTGCGGCTGCACCCTGTCGTTTAGCGTTTCCAACAGACGCGGATTGCCGTCCGCCAGCAGTTTCGCTTGGGCTTGCCAGCTCAGGATCAGCTCGATCTCGGCGGCTGCGGTATCGGACTGGCGGGGCGGCGGCTGCAATGCCGACAGCCGATCACACTTTTTTTGCAGATCTGCCCCTTGCAGCCCATCCAACGGCTGCCGCATCATCCCCTGCAAGGGAGCAATATCAAAATCGTAGCGGCTGGTCAGAATCAGCCGATGGCGCAGATCGGTTTCCTGAATTGCCCAAAACAGCGCGTTCAGCACTGCGGCGGCAGGCGGTTTCAGAATATAGCCCGTCCCCTCTGCCTCCAGGTTTTGCTCAAAGTCATCCAGCACCAGCAGAAATGGTTTCTCTCCCTGCTCTGCCAACTGCTGGAACACCCCTCGCAGGCGAAAAGGCAACTCCTCTTCTGGATCTTGTAATCTTTGCCGCAGCGATCGATCGTCCAGCATCTTCGTCAGTTCATTCACCAGCTTCGCCGGATCAATCCGTCCCTGCCACACCCGCCGCTGAAACTGGGGGAGGCGATCGCATAGCCTTGCCGCGACGCTGCTTTTGCCCAGCCCGCCCATGCCGTGGATGAGGACGGCGATCGTCTCTGGGTCGGTCGTCAGCGATCGCAGACAGCGCTGCAACGGTCGCCGCCGCCCCACAAAGCTTTCCCGCGTCGGCACCCTAATTTGGCGGGTGAGCGGATCAAGAAACTCAGTCGCCATCGAAGGCTTGGGAGCAGATTTCCATCCCGGTGTGCTGGCGGGCTTCACTAAGGCTCCCGGCAGCGTTTTCGCCGCATACAGCCGCAGTAGATGCCAGTCTCGCGCCTCTTGCTTTATCAACGCCTGATAGGTCAACGCTACCGCATCCGCTAGCGACTTGCCTCGCGCCAAAGCCTCATACAGCGCTGCCGCTGCGGCAGTGGCATCGGTATCCAAAACATTTTGCCCCCAGCCCAGCACCGCAGTTGCCCCATGCTGCAACAGCGCCTCCGCCATTGAGGGCACTGCCCCCTGCTCTGCCGCTTGCCCCGTCCGACAGCCCGACAAAAACACCAGCGGCGGCAAGGGCGGCTGTAGGGTGCTGGCGATCTCCCTGGCGCTGGCATAGTACGCCTCTCCGGTGGCAGTTTCGGTAATAAAGCGCGGCTGTCCCTCCCGAAAGGTGGCGTGCCCCGTCAGATGCACCCCATCAAAGAAGCCCTGCCCTTGGCGATCGACCAGATAACCCAACTCCTCCAGACAGCCGCTCTCTTCTACCGTCAACCCAATGCCCGTCCGGGCGGCAGCTCGTAAAATCTGCGCCTCCTCCTGCTCATAGTCCAGCACCGGAGTCACCGATTCCGGCGAGGTTGCCATAAACAGCAGATTCAACGCCCGGTTTTGCGGCTGCGATTCGATCGTCAGCTCTGTCACCTGATCTGACGCAGCCCAGCGCAACGGCACCACCGCAGGCAGTCGCTGCACCAAAAACTGCGCCCCATCATGCAGCACCTCCCATGGCAAATGCGCCAGCCTTCCGGCAACCGCGATCGCCAGCACCACCCCTTCCCCCGAAAGCTCCTTCAGCTTTTGCACCAGCCAGCGATCGCTACCATCCAGCCACCGAAAAAGCTGCCGTCCGGTCGTCGCCAGATCCGCCTGAAGTCGCGCCGAAACGTAATACCCCTCTTCCGCTTGCCGAATCAGGGTGGCAATATCCCCCAACGCCAGCGATCGGCTGTCATACGCATTCGGGTTATCCCCAAACGATCGCAGCTCCACCGCATCCCCGCTGATTTCCTTCAGGTCAAAATGCAGAATTCGCATTCAGGTTCGCCCCGGCATCCAGAATTTGAGATTAAGCGTCCAAAATCTTTTGAATTTGCTCAATTGTGGCATTTTCCAACAGCAACCGCTGCCCGTTGCGTCCCACAATCAAGACTTTCTCAATCTTCTTCCCCGACTGACTGCGGCGATACTCTTGATACCACTTGCGAATCTGCTCCGCGATCGCCATCGTGCCGCCCACAATGCCGACGATCGTGGCAATCACCGCTAGCGTTCCCTCCCGCTGCGCCTCCTCTTCAGTTTCCCAACTGCCCTCAACCCCCGGAATCGCCAGCAGTTCCTCCGTGGCAGCGATCGCATCGATCCCCTGCACTTCCAACAAAATTTCAGCCATAGCTTTCTCACTGCAATAGTGATCTCACTCTAAAGGCAAACCCACCCTCAGCAAATGCGCCAAGTCACAGTTGCATACAGCCACTCCATTTCTTCCATCGGGTTGACTTTGCGCCCGTATGTACAAGGTAGGGTTACCGTAAAGGCGAACGTTGCCCGATCGATCGTTGTAAATCAATCTCAAATCAGTTCCCGTCTTTGTATCCTTTCGAGACACACTCAATATGCTCTTTTGTCTACTTAGACTTCTCATCATTGATCATTTCTGGGTTTCAGATTAGTTAATACCTTCGACAGACTGACTTGCTAACCGCTCACGCCTCATCAATCGACCAACCGAATTCAGCAGCCACCCACAGCAGGAACGGTATTAACAAACAAGCCATCGACTATCAGTTGCTCAGCAAGGCGATCGCTCTTATCAACCGCTCATCTAACTCACAACCTCAGCTTTAGTCTGCTAAATCAGCCTTTCTGCCTATGCAAAAGCCTCAGTATCTTCCTATAGTATGTAATAGTTGATACTGAGTTAGTAAAATTTTATTTCTTAAGATATATAGACTCCTTAGATCATTTGTGCATAAGCACTCTACTCGCTAAATCCTCTAGCTTACAAGTGAGGAGGAATAAGGGTTTCATCGTTTCTATTGACTAGGTGCTTAACTGCAATGCGGCGATTGCCCTCCTTTTACTGGCTGCTTCTGGTTGTACTGCTTGCCAGCTTTGTTCCAGTTGTCGTGCTGTTAGCAGTCTCTTACTATCAAGCTATTCAGAGCAGCCAAGAACAACTAGCAGCAGAGATTGATCAGTCGGTGCGCCGCACGAACGACCTGTTGACCACTGCCGATACCCTTTTAACTCGGATTGCTGCCGATACGGGTGGACAGAGCAGCCCAGAGGCTTTTAATCTAATTCGTCGGTATGCCTACAACGATCCACGTTTTCGTGAAGTCGGCATTATCGATGAGCGAGGCTTTTTAGTTCTTTCGAGTCTGGGTGTTGTGAACCCACCTATCCTCGTTCCCGCAGCACTTCGTGCCAATCCTAGCCGTCGAGTCACTCAGGTTCTGGGGCCTGTCAAAACAGTGCTGATGAAAGAAAACTCTTTGATCCTGAGTTTGCCGACACACGGAGAAGGAGAGGTGAACTTGCTAGTTGATCCAGCAGTTCTAACGCATTTTCTCGATGATAGTGAATTAGGGCCTAATGGTTTTATTGCCTTTGTCGGACAAGATAGTCACTTAATGGGAGGGGTTGGGCTGTTGCCAGATGAGCGACTCGATATAACGTCTGCTCAAACGTCGATCGATCGATCTAAAATTCAGGTCGTGCGATCGACCCGTAAGCACGATATAACGATCGTTGGACAAATTCCGCTCCGTTGGGTGTTGCGATACTGGTGGCATGATCTCACGATCGGGATTTTATTTTCGCTGTTGTGCAGTGGATTCCTCATGGCACTCTTAATTCGATCTGCTCGTCGCACCTACGGCATTGGGCATGACATTCGGATAGGTTTAACTCACCATGAATTTGTAGTTTACTATCAGCCCATCATAGATTTGAAAACCCAGCGTTGCGTCGGTGCAGAGGCACTGGTGCGGTGGCAGCACCCTAATCTGGGTCTGATTGCTCCGGATGCTTTCATCCCTATCACTGAACAAACAGGGCTAATTCAGGAATTGAGTGAATGGGTGATTCAGCAAGTCATTCAAGACCAAGCTGAGTTGCAGGAGGATGCGGTTCGATACATCTCGATTAACTTGTCACCGACCTTGCTGGGTTCTGAAGATCTGCTAGATTACGTGACTCAAACTTTGGCAATACATTCGCTTCCGGCTCAACGAATTTTGTTTGAAGTGACAGAAACCAGATTGGTTGAACCTGTCTATGCTAATCGTCTGAGCAGCTTTCGCCAGCTGGGGATACGTTTGGCGCTCGATGATTTTGGCACGGGTTACTCCAGCCTGAGATATTTAGACAAATTTGAGTTTGATTATCTCAAGATCGATCGATGCTTCATTCAGCGCATTCAAACCGCCGAGGGCAGTCCCATCATGGATACATTGATCGAGTTGGGGCATACATTAGGCTTAGAAGTGATTGCTGAAGGCGTTGAAACCGTAGAACAATGCGACTATCTACAACAGGCTGGCGTCAGGTATGTTCAAGGATGGCTCTTTGCGAAAGCGATGCCGTTGGCTGATTTCAGTCAGTTCTTGCAACAGCAACAGTCGTTACCCTTATAACAGGCTCAGAGGGCTGAAACACCTTTTTCCCTCTTCGTGAGTAAGCAACTCTTGCACTGTACGGATGTCATAGCTGCCCCCAAGGTAGGGCGATCGTCAGCTAGGCAGGCATTAAAAAATCAGGAGGCTACGCCTCCTGATTTTTTAATCTATTGTAGGTAAATCTATTGCAGGTCAATCTATCCCACAGGCTGAGCCGCATCATGCTGCGGGTGTAGCGCCTTACCCGCTTGCAGACTGGCATAGAGGCGGTTCAGGGCATTGGTGTAAGCCAGTGCCGAAGCCACAATAATATCGGTATTAGCCGCATGACCTGAGAAAATCACATCCTCATGCTTCAGGCGAATGGTGACCTCTCCCAGCGCATCAATGCCCTGGGTCACCGACTGTACCGAAAACTCAATCAGCTGATTCGGAATATCAATCACGCGATTGATCGCCCGGTAGACCGCATCCACAGGGCCTGTGCCGATCGCCGCATCGGTCAGTTCCTCTCCTTCAGGTGTGCGTAGGGTGACGGTGGCCGTGGGTCGGGCATGATCGCCACAGGAGACTTGAATATGCTCTAACCGGAACAGTTCAGGAGCCTGCTGCGTTTCGTCATTGACGATCGCCTCTAGATCCCAGTCGGTAATTTCTTTCTTTTTATCCGCCATGTCTTTAAACCGCAGGAAGGCGCGATTTAGCTCCTGATCGGCCAGATCAAAACCCAGCTCCTTTAGGCGCACTCGGAAGGCATTGCGTCCCGACAGCTTGCCCAAAACAATCTGGTTGTCGTTCAGCCCGATCGACTGAGCATCCATAATTTCGTAGGTCAGCTTGTGCTTCAGCACGCCGTCTTGGTGAATTCCCGACTCATGGGAAAAGGCGTTGGCACCGACGATCGCCTTATTCGGCTGCACCAGCATCCCCGTCAGGTTCGACACCAAGCGCGAAGTTTTGTAGATTTGGCGCGTGTCAATCTGGGTTAGCGGCGCTTCCGAATCCACCGGACGACCCAAAAACGGATTAAAATACTGCCGCCGCACATGCAGCGCCATCACCAGCTCTTCCAGTGCCGCATTGCCTGCCCGTTCGCCAATGCCGTTGATCGTGCATTCTAGCTGCCTTGCGCCATTCTTCACGGCTTCCAAAAAGTTCGCGACAGCCAGACCCAAATCGTTATGCCCATGTACCGAAATAATCGCCTGATCGATATTCGGCACGTTCTCTTTAATGCCCTTAATGATTGCCCCAAATTCGGCAGGCGTGGTATAGCCTACGGTATCGGGAATGTTAACCGTCGTTGCTCCAGCCGCGATCGCCGCTTCCAACACCTGATAGAGAAATTCTGGATCAGAGCGTCCGGCATCTTCAGGCGAAAATTCCACATCCTGAACGAAGCTCTTGGCATAGGCGACCATCTCTGGCGCAATTTCCAAGACTTCTCGGCGCGTTTTTTTCAGCTTATATTCCAGGTGAATATCTGAGGTGGCAATAAAGGTGTGAATTCGGGGCTTAGCGGCAGCAGACACAGCCCTAGCAGCCGTTTCGATATCCGAGCGCGTCGCACGAGCCAAACCGCAAATGGTTGGGCCATCTTCGGTGCCCACCTGCTGGGCAATTTTGCTGACCGCCTCAAAGTCGCCAGGGCTAGCAAAGGGGAACCCAGCCTCAATGATGTCTACCCCCAAGCGCGCCAGTTGACGGGCGATCGTCAGTTTCTCGTCCACGTTGAGGGTGGCTCCGGGTGACTGCTCGCCATCCCGCAGGGTTGTGTCGAAAATGATAATCCGGTCAGTCTGCGATCCAGGTTGGGGTTGAACGCTCATAAGTTGAAGGCAAAATAAGGGAAGCGAAAAACTGTAGCAATAATAGCTATTTTAGAGGCTGGCTTGGCGATCGGTGGCGATCGAGGGTGAATTATCAGCTTTCCGTGACAGGGCAGGCAAAAGCGACGTTTCTTGTCAAAAATCTCAACATTTCTCTGGGCTGATTTTTGGTTGGGAAGCAGCGTTGGAAAAGAGCGCTGCATACCTCTCTTCAACAAAAATTGAACCTCCGATTCAACCAAGTCAATGCCCCATGCCAAAATTCATTCTCTAGAAAGTAGCGAGAAAGCCCCGTTGTCTGGATAAGATGGCTGCATATCTGCCGCGTTTAGATTTGGTAGGGCTAGTCTTATGCAGGGTTCACTTTCTTCAAAATCTCAAGACGCCGCTCAGGCAGAGACTGCCCATTCTGAACAGTTTCGCCTGTTGCAAAAGCAGTTACGCGATCGCTGGCAAGCCGATGGCGAAGATGATTCCGATATCTTGATTGTGCCGTCGCTCAGCTTAGACCAGGGCGAACTGCGCAAAGTCAAAGGGGTACACCACTATGAAGAACGCCTGCTGTTTTCTCTCATCCGGCTCCAGAATCCGCGTGCCAGACTGATCTACATCACCTCGCAGCCTATTCACCCCAGCGTCATCGACTACTATCTCCAGCTTTTACCTGGCGTTCCCTTTTCCCATGCCCGCGATCGCCTACTGCTGTTTTGCGCCTACGATGCCTCGTTGAAGCCCTTAAGCCAAAAGATTTTGGAGCGACCTCGGCTGATGGCGCGCTTGCGAAATGCCATGCGGAGCGATCGGGCTTACATGACCTGCTACAACGCCACGCCGCTAGAGCGGGCGCTGTCCGTTCAGCTCAATATTCCGCTCTTGGCCGTCGATCCCGATTTGCTCTATTGGGGAACCAAGAGTGGCAGTCGTGAAATCTTTCAAACCTCAAAAGTGCCTTGCCCCGATGGCAGTGATCTAGTGTGGAATGCCGCAGATCTGGCGGTGGCGGCAGCAGAGCTGTGGGAGAGAAATCCTCACCTCAAACGGATCGTCGTCAAGCTCAACGAAGGCTTTTCGGGAGGCGGTAATGCCATTCTCAACCTTAAGCCGCTCCAGGCCGTCGCGCCCGGTCTGGCCTCTTCCTCAGAACGGGTGGCAGCCATTACCGATCGCTTTGCCTTTCTCAGTTTCCAAACCGACACCGAAACCTGGGACAACTTTGGCAGCCGCATTCCTGAGCTAGGGGCGATCGTTGAGGCTTTTATCGAAGGCGAAGAAAAGCGATCGCCCAGCGTTCAGGGCAAAATTACGCCAGCAGGCGAAGTTGAGATTCTTTCTACCCATGACCAGATTTTGGGAGGCCCCGATGGACAGGTCTTTTTGGGCTGTCATTTTCCAGCCGACGAAGCCTATCGCGTGCGGCTCCATCGGTTTGGGATGCAGGTGGGTGAGGCATTAGCGGCCAAAGGCGCACTCGAACGCTTTAGCCTCGACTTTATTGCTGTGCGTCAGCCTGCACCCACAGCCGATGCTCCTGAAGAATGGGATATTCAGGCGATCGAGATTAATTTGCGCAAGGGCGGCACTACCCATCCCTTCATGACGCTAAAACTGCTCACGCATGGGCGCTATGATTTTGCCACCGGAACTTTCTACAACCAGGAAGGCAAGCCCAAATACTACGTCGCCACGGACAACCTGCAAAAAGATGCCTATAAGGGACTTAGCCCCCGTGACTTGATGGATATCATTGCTCAACATAATCTGCACTTCAATAGCAATACTGAAACAGGCACCGTCTTTCATCTGATTGGCTGCCTTTCAGAGTTCGGCAAACTGGGGCTAACCAGCATTGGCAATTCGCCCCAAGAAGCCGAGATTATTTACCAAAAGGTGATTCAAGCGCTAGATCAAGAAACTCGCAATGGGCAGGCAACCCCCCTCACGCCCACTTTTCCCAGCACCTGGAATGGGCATTAAGTCGATATTCGATCGCGGCCTGTGCCACGCGGCGCCGTGTAACGATTCACTTCTTGAAAAAGCGTTTATGTAAGCAGTCTCAGCCGATTGGCTGAGACTATTCAGTAAAATACTGAGCAGTAAATGCAACTTTTAGCACATAGCGCAGCGTGTGCGATCGGCAAAGCCTGGGTACTTTAGATCATAGGTCGGCATTGCTCTTGCAAGGTTGGATTTATTTTGAACAGGTGAATCGCGCCTTTCCTCATAAGTTCAGCCTCAGATTGAGCAGCACCGATGCCTAATGGGGTGTCCGGTTTTATGTCGCTTTAGAGCAAACTTCATGCTTAATCATTCTGCACCACTAACGAGCTATCTTCCTTGGCTCATGACAGGTGAAAACTTGCTGATTTCCGGTTGCTATATGGCGATCGGAATTACCATCGCTAAAGGGATTTGGCGTAATCGAGCAGCGGGAATTAGTCCAGTCATTGTGGCCGTTTCGGCAATATTTTTTAGTTGCTCCCTAGGGCATGGATTGCATGTCTTAGAAATGATGCAATGGAGCGATTTACTCTTGTGGCAAACCGCAGCAGACTTAATCACTGTGCTGGTCGCCGTCAGATTTCTCAGCTTTTATGAAAGTTTTGATGTTTTAGCTCAAATTAGCCAAATTGTAGCTTCTAAAGTTCAGCTAGAATCGCAAAATGAGGAGCTTCAGCAAGTGATTGCTCAGCTTAAGCATACACAGATTCAGCTCGTACAAGCCGAAAAAATGTCGAGTTTAGGGCAGTTGGTTGCAGGCATTGCCCATGAAGTGAATAATCCCATCAACTTTATTTATGGCAATCTTTCTCATGTCAAAGATCATGTCAACGATCTCATGAGCGTTGTCACACTTTACCAAAAGCACTATCCAACGCCCGCAAAAGAAATTCAAATTAAGATAGCAGATGTTGACTTAGAGTTTGTCCAGACTGATCTCTACAAAGTTCTAGATTCTATGCAGACGGGTACCCACCGCATTCGTCAAGTTGTCCTCTCTCTACGTAATTTTTCCCGTATTGATGAATCTGAATTTAAGGCGGTAGATATTCATGAAGGCATTGAGAGCACCTTACTGATTTTGCAGCATCGCCTCAAGGAAAAGCCGCAGCTTCCCGCCATTCAAATCATTCGAGACTATGGTGATCTGCCGTTAATAGAGTGCTACCCCAGTCAGCTCAATCAGGTGTTGATGAATATTCTGACCAATGCGGTAAATGCCCTCGAAGAATTTAATGCCGATCGCACCTATGAAGCGATTGTAGAGCAGCCTAGCTGGATCAAAATTCAAACCGCTCTGATCGATCACCATTCCATCCAGATTTCGATCGCTGACAATGGTCTTGGCATTCCTGAACCGATTAAGCAACAGATTTTTAATCCGTTTTTCACCCCTCAGCCTAGCGGTATGGGCACCGGAATGGGCATGTCTATCAGCTACCAGATCATTACTGAAAAACATCAGGGCAAGTTGGAGTGCTTCTCAACACCCGGCAAGGGTACAGAATTTATCATTCAAATTCCGATAGGGAGGGGCAGGTTTAGCGAGTTATTAAAGAGAGAGGCATAAAGCTATCCGCAAAACCCGCCCCTACAGAAGATTTTCTAAGCGAGAAATTAGGATGGCGTTTCATGGGTTTCATAGGCAGCCACAATCCGCTGAACCAGAGGATGCCGCACCACATCTGCTTTAGAAAGATGACAGAAAGCGATGCCCTCCACATTGCGGAGAATTTTTTGTGCTACCGATAGCCCCGACTGCTGATAGGCTGGTAAATCAGTCTGGGTAATGTCACCCGTTACCACCATGCGCGATCGAAATCCCAATCGTGTCAGCACCATTTTCATCTGAGCAGGCGTGGTGTTTTGGGCTTCATCTAGAATGACGAAGGCGTTGTTGAGGGTGCGGCCTCGCATATAGGCGATCGGCGCAACTTCCACAATACCCCGCTCCATCAAGCTCGCAATTTTCTCAGGGTCAACCAGCTCATGCAGCGCATCGTAAAGCGGGCGCAGGTAAGGGTTGACCTTCTGCTGCAAATCTCCTGGCAAAAATCCTAGCTTCTCACCCGCCTCAACCGCAGGGCGCGTCAAAATTAAGCGCTCATACTGGTTCGCCAATAATGCCTGTACGGCCACCATCGTCGCCAAAAAAGTCTTCCCGGTTCCGGCTGGGCCGATGCAAAAGGTCAGGTCATGCGTTCGAATCGACTCAACATAGCTGCGCTGCCGAAACGTCTTGGCGCGAATGTCTTCACCTCGACGGGTGCGGACAATCACATCTTGCTGAATCTGGCGTAGCTCATCCTGGCGATCGCTATTCAAGGCATGGCGTGCCGTCAAAATATCGGCAGCGTCGATGCGCTTACCTTGACTCCAATAAGGCTCTAGCGATTGCACCAAACGCTCGACTAGGGCAACTTGAGCCTCTGTACCTGCAACCACCAAAGACTGCCCACGCAAAACGATCGTTGCGCCTGTTTGCTGTGCAAGCTGTTTGAGGTTTTCTTCCCGCTCACCCGCAATGGCGATCGCGCTTTCAGGGGTGGGGAGTTCGATGCTTAAATTTGTTCCCATGCAGTGGCTATGGGGAAGCGATAGGGGAGGTAAGAGAAAGTAACAATAAATCTCATCGAGGTTGAGAACGAATGGGGCGAGGGGGCGGAACGCGAGGGGGAGCGGCCTTTTCTTCGACGGGTTCTCGGTCAGCTGAAGAGCTGCCAAACACCTCTAGGTGCGCCATTTTGCCTGCCGACTGTGCCACCGCTTGCAGCACAGTGCGAATCGCCTGAATATTGCGCCCACCTCGACCAAAGACCCGCCCTTTATCTTCACCTTCAAAGGCCACGCGCACCAGCACCCGCGAGGTACGCGGCGAAATCTCGCAGTCTACGCGCAGAGAGTCAGGCGACTCTAAAAAAGGCAAAACCAAGAAGCGAACTAGCCCAGCATAATCTGGGCTACTTACGGCTTCGGCAGGTGTAGAGGGAATCTGATCTGGCACAGTTGACATTCAGTTGATGACATCAAACTTCTGACAGCCCATGATCAAGGCTAATCCTCAAGCAGTGGGAGTTACTTCAGCAGCAACCGCTTCATAAACATTGGCTTTCTCAAGCAGCCGACGGACGGTTTTGGTAGGCTGTGCACCCTGCTCTAGCCGCTTTTGCGTCGCAGGTACATTCACCTTTAGCTCATCGGTTCTGGGATTATAAAAGCCTAGCTCTTCTAGAGGACGGCCATCGCGGCGAGTATCACTATTCATCGCCACAATCCGATAGCTAGCCTCAAATTTCTTTCCAAATCGCTTTAAGCGTATCTTAATCATGCTTGAAAATCTTACTCCTGTGAGTTCCTGTAAGGTTGAGGCTTTTGGCGAAGCTGAATTCAATTTGAAATTGAACTCAATTCAACGGTCTTGCAGCCTACTTTTGGCTCCAAGAACCTTGGCTCCAAAGTTAAAATCATATCACCTATTTTAGCAAGCTGTTAACCCCTATGCCGTGAGTTTGTCAACTCATTTGGCAGGCTAGTGGGTGAGTAGGGGGGTGGATGAGAGAGTAGGACGGTGGATGAGTAGTGGAGTGGGTGAGAGTTTCCCCTCTACCCATTTACCCATCCTCCTACTCACCCATTTGCCCATCCACCCATCCACCTGAGTGTCAATTGCAGTGATAGAGCTGATACTCATAGCCGCTCGTATAGGTTTTGGGCTGAGAATCTAGCTGACAGCGCCGTTCATCCAAGTCTACAGGGGCATGGAAATTAACCAACCACAGATCGATCGGGTCAGAGCGTTGCGCCAGAGCTTGTCGTAGAGTAGAGGTGGCTACACAGGCAGCAGAGCAGGGGTTTTGCGGCTCGTGAGCCAACAAAAACTCAGGAGGATTCGATCGCCCTTCCTGTAAAAACTGCCAGCCAATTCCCATGATTTCGCCCGTCTGCACCAGCGTATTTTGCGTCGTAGCAATCAATATAGGGACTTGCGATCGCGCTTCCATCAGGGGCACTAGACTATCGGGGCGATAGTATTTGCGATAGCCCAGGTTGTTGACCACCGTGAGGCTGCTGAGCAATCCCAACACCAGCACCAGCCCAACGGTGCGCTTCGTTTTGCCAGTCCAGAGGGCTGCCAAACTGGTGCCCAGCAGCAAAATCACGGCGGGGAAATAGACAAAGCTGTAGCGGGCGCCGCGTGTAATATCGGCTCGCAACCCATAGCTGATAAAGAAAAAGAGAGCGATCGCGCCCAGTACTACCCCTATCATCAGTTGCACAATGGCTCCTGTCTGCGGTGTAGCGATCTGCTGCCGTAATCCTCGCCAAAGCTGCGGCACCACCCAGAGGATAAACAGCACCATGATGGTGCCTGCGGCGATCGCCACGGCCAGCTCATCCGATTCGAGCGGTAGCAACACTAGCATCGTCACCCAGGCCGCTAGAGATTGGGCCAGCGGATTGACCAGATCGAGCCAGTTGAACGGCTGAACATTTTGAATCCACTGGGTGATTTCGCGGCTGCGGATATCTTGCAGGATGGGTAGCCAAATGGCACTGGCGATCGCAGTCCCCAGCACTACTGCGTAGAGACTCCGCCAAGACGAGGAGAGTAGCACGCGCCGATCGGATCGCGCCTGAGCGATCGCCAACCCCATCAAAGCCAAGGCCATCGCGCTGAGGCTCAAGATAAAGAAATAGTGGGTGGCAATGCCCAAACCATTGACGATTATCCACAAACCCACAAGCCACGCTGGCAATGGGCGACGGTGCAAAATCTGCCGCCCTGCTACTACTAAGCAGCCCAAAGAGGCAATCACCCACAAGATTCCTAGAGTATAGTGGCGGGCTTCTTGAGCCAGATAAACCCCAAAGGGAGAGACGGCCATGAGGGCTGTGGTCAGGTGGCTGGCGAGGGGCGAGCGCAACATCAGCCAACTCAACCCAAACGAGGCCGGAATTGCCGCAACTCCCAATAGTGCCGGAAGCGATCGCGCTAGACCTAGTGAAACCAACCCTGTCTTGCCGGAAAACAGTTGCAGCCAAGCATTAGATAAGAGGAAATAGAGCGGCGGATGCACATCTTCGGCAAACAGATATTGCGTGACGGCATGGCTGCCTTGAGGCGGCAGCTGAAGCGGCTGCATCAAAACATCTAGGGCGATCGCCCGATCGAGCGGCACTGTCTCAAAGCTATGCCCCAGGCTGAATACCAGTGTGGCAAATTCATCTGTCCAGGGAGGTTTGGCGGTCAAATGGGTCAACCGCACTGCGACACCGATGCCAATCCACAGCAGCAGCAGGCAGGGCTGAAACCAGGCTGTCTGAACCAAGTTTTGTTTCATGGATGGAGTGGGTTATGACGATCGCGATTCTTTGGCTCAACTGAGTCGCAGAGTCACAGGTAGTATACGGGAAAGCGATCGGACAGTTCGATTGGCTAATGCATTTCACCGTCTCTGACAGGACTTCAGTCCCAGCGCTCCAAGGCAGGTCTGACCATCAAATTTGCTGCTTTAACATTCATGCCTTTCTGGCGCGCCAAGTTCGGGCAGGAGCGATCGCGCTTTTACGAAAATTCCTCCGCTATGTGGCTGATCGAGAAAACACGGGAATTCTGAGGCAAGCGTCCGTGAAGGGGCTTCAAAGAATCCGTAAAAATTGCGTGACGTTCCGGCAAGGTCGGAGCGATCGCGTCATAACGGATAGAGGGAAGCCATAACAGCAATTATTCAGAGATTATTTATGCCTACAACAGAGATTAAATCTAGCAAAGCTCATCTAGCAACCCATCAGCCAAAGCCTGAGTCTCACGCCTGTTTTCAGACGCGTGCCCTTTTGTCTCTCTGGAGTCTGGAGAAGAAAGAGGGAAAAGCTGTTAGTGCAGGAAAGCTGAGCAAGCACAAAGCGCTTTTTGAAGAAATGGAAACGGCAGGGACGGTCAACATTACCCGCAACAGTAGATATCAATACCTCTCAATTTCAGATGAAGGCAAAAGTCAACTAATCAAAGGTCTAATGAGCGCTGAATTTAGCTTTGCTGGAACGGTGGTTAGCTCTAGAGAGTCGCTAGACGCTCTGGAATTAGTGATAGGACAGAGTGCTGGGATTGCGGTATCTAACGGCAACGGCAATGCCGCAGGAGCAAAAGTGGTAGAGGCGATCGCTTCTTATGACGAATTTAAGTCTGTAGCGCTGGAGGTCTTCGATCAGCTAAATCGGGATTACAACATGGATAATCTCGTGCCCATTTATCGGATTCGGAGAGAAGTGGGCGATCGGTTGAGTCGGGCTGAATTCGATGAATGGCTGATGGAAATGCAAGCTCAAGATATTTGCCAGCTTATCGGTGGTGAAATGCCAGACATCACACCTGAGAAAGCCGAAGATTCTATCAAAACAGCATTGGGTGGCCTTCGCTACTACGTGAGACATCTGTAGCTAATTTGCGTTCTCTATTCATCTCAATCAGGTTTATTAGCTTTTCACTATCTGTCGGCATATTATGACTACTTCTGTAACATCCTCCCTCGAAGAAATCAACGCTGTTCTTCACGACCATAATCCCTTTGCTCAGCCTCCTTACGTTAATGCCAATAATGTTTGGGGTAAAGGATTTCCAGATGTTGAGTTTCTGAATGCTCATGCTTCTGATGCCGTTTTTCGAGCATTGGAAGAGATTCGTTTAGGGCATTACTCCACGACATCTATTCTAATTACGGCTCAAGATGGAACTGGAAAGACCCACATCATTAGCCGAATTCGTCATCGTCTACAAGCCCAGGGCGGAGCTTTATTCGTTTTCGCTAACAAGTTTAATGATCTCAATCAGATTAAGCAGGGATTTCAGCAAATTTTAGCTGAGAGCTTGAGTAATATTGGCAGCCAAGGAGTTAAGCAGTGGCAAGAACTAGCTGCTGCAATGGCAAATGACGCTCTTAAGTTTGTCAGTGCAGATGCAAAACCCATTGCTGCCAAAGATTTTGTCAAGCGTATTGAAACTATTGATGATGAGGATAAAGTTCAGCGGTGGATTAATCAGTTAACTAAAGCTTTCTGTAAAACCAGATCTGTTCAAGACCCTGATATTGTTCGAGCCATCTTTTGGACGCTTTCAGACGATGAAGCAGCTTTTGCGTCTAACTGGTTGGCAGGCAAAGCACTCGCTCAGTTCAAGGCTAATGATTTAAGGTTGCCTGATCAAAAGCAGTCTTTTGATGCAACTCTCCAGATTTTGGCGCTCATTAGTGAGTACAACGAACTCGTCATCTGTTTTGACGAGCTTGATGTTCTTGATTTTGACGATCGTGGTCTGCATAAGTCACAAATCGTAGCGAGTCTTGTTAAAGAGCTATTTGAGAACCTCAAGCGAGGTGTTATCCTCAGTGTGTTGATGCCAGGTACATGGACGGATCGAATCAAAAAAGAATTGCCCGGAGGCGTTTCACAAAAAATGACTACTCAGGGTAATCCCTATGACTTGAGGTACATGGATGGAGATTCAGCGCTTGAACTAGTCGCCTTTTTCCTCAAAGAGTTCTACGAATCAAGATCGCTATGTCCACCTCATCAAGTTTATCCATTTGATGAGGGAGCGATCAGAGCAATTGGACGTGAGAAACCTACTGTTCGAGAAGTATTGCAGTGGTGTCGAGAAAACTGTAAGCCGACAGCTGAAATTGATGAGGATCTGTCAGTTGACAACGGTAAAAAATCATCGGTTTTACTCATCTCTGAAACTGATCCAGTGGAGATGGCTTTCATCAATGAATTGGATGAGGATATTATTAATAGTTTAGATGACAATTATCTTCTGGCAGAAGCTTTATTGCTAGGCTTCCAGACCATAATTGGTGAGACAGTTGAGGGAGTGACTCTTGAAGAGGTTACTACGGGAGTCGGCAAAAAAGGAAAAAGGGATGATTATCTCAACTTCAAAATTCTAGGCGAAGAAGCAGGATATATCGTCAGCATTGGCGTTGCAGTTTTACAATACGATGGGGGACGAGCGCTTGGTGCGGGTCTACGAAGGTTAGTAGACGAGGAAGAGCGATTCGATCTCACTCGTGGATGTTTAGTTCGGTCAAAAAATAAGCCTATCAACAATTACTTCATCTCAACCTATCTTAATCCATTGATTGAAGAAGGCGGTGAGTTTGTTGAGCTTAACGAGAAGGAGATTAAGCCTCTCATTGCGCTTCGATCGGTTTACCAGAAGCGTGGATCAGACTATAAAATCACTGAAGAAGATATCACAAATTTCATTTCCAAGTACGGAGCAAAGTACTGGTTAGGAATTCACAACCCCTTGCTTAAAGAAATCTTGAGCGATCCTTCTTATCAAATCCCTGAAGGAATTGAAGATGAGCCTGAATCTTTACCAGAAAATGTAGCTAACGACTTAGATTCAACAGAGACAGAAGATCTACAAGAGTTGATACATGTCTGAAGCAGTTTTACTTGACAGGATTTTATCTTTACCTGCTGTTGATATTGCAGCACTTTTGCAAGGGCAAGTTATAGCGGCTTTGCCTAATGTCTTTGTGCAAGAAGGATGGAAGTTTATGCTCTATCCTCACGTAGAAGCAGCAACTGCTCTACCCACTGAGCAGAAATACCGTTCGCACATTTTACCTTTAACTAGAGCAACGATCGCTTACAACCAATCTGAAACTGTGGCGATCGAAGCATGGGCAAGATGTGAGTATTGCAAGATGTTGACGGAAGTTGAACAGGTAGAAGCTCTGTCAAGTTTAAGTATTTGGACAAAAGAGGCGCTGAGAAAAGCTTTAGATCAAAGGCAACATTTATTTTTAGCTTTTCTCCGCGTCTATCGAATGCCCAAATTAATTAAAGTCGATCGTAGCGTTGTGGCACCTGAGAAATTTGGTAAATTTGTGGGCTTACCTATTTTAGGTGAGCAGTTCAATAAGCCTTTCAAGATCACTCAGATCTTACCTGTTGTAAATGACGCTGTATTTAATCAACGCAGTCAACAGTTAAAAGAACTGCGTCCTCCAATGCATCCTGAACTTGAGGAATTACAAAGCGCGATCGCTCAACTCTCCCCATCTAGCCCTGCATCTCAAGCTCTCGACCATCAAATCAAAGTATTTCTTGGGTGGACTGATGATTCACCTAAAATTCAACCCGATCTAGATTCAGTTTGGATTAAAACGCTCGTCACAAGTGGCAGCTCTAGCGATGGAGATTTGTTTGAAAAGATGGTTCGTAAAAGCTTGATTGAACTTGGTTTTTCTAATTCCAATCAAAATCCAAAAGCCAGCCTTGATCCTAAAGCGACAGGGGGTGCAGGTGGACTTGATGTATATTGTGAGGCTCCCTTTCCGCTGGTAGGAGAATGCAAGGCAAGCAAGTATGAAAAAGTACCTAACAGCGTATCTGCTCAACTTATTCATTTGGGAAATACTCATTTAGGAAAACAGAAATTTGATCAATCTATCAAAGTCATTTTCACACCTGGAATATTGACAGAACCCGCCGAAAAAGCAGCTCTTGAAAATCAAATGAATGTGATTCATCCAGAAACTCTACAAAGGCTAGTTGAACTCAAGAAGAAGTATCCAGGCTCCATCAACCTGATTGATCTAAAGCCTTGCCTAGAATCAGCACCCTTCGGTGAAGATTCTGATCTCAAACTCCATAAATACATGGACAAAATAGAGCAAGGAATTAAAATTCGATCAGATCTGATTGAGTCAGTGAAGCATCTTACTAAACCTGGGAAAACTCAAATAGGAGTTGTAGAAATTAGCACCTGTTACGATATCAAATTTGCTGAAAACTACAGCCATGAATTAGACAAAGAAACAGCTTATGACTTACTCAAAGAGCTTGCTTCGCCGCTGGTTGGCTGCTTAGGGCGAGTAGGAGCTAACAGCCTCAATAGCGATCGCTTCTATTTCCTACGTGACTTGCCGATCGCTTGATTCAGAAAAATTAAGCTAACCCTTACAACCTTGCGCCCCAACTCCCCCCTCATGAGAAAATAGGGTTCAAGTCTAGGGGTAACAGCAAATTGGATCAGTCCCTGCATCAGATAGCAACACAGCAGCCTTCCAGCGACTGGGCATGGCGCTTTTGGTATGCCGTACCCCTCTATCCTTATGGCAAACGGCGCACCCTGCGAACCGAAGTCGTCAAAGACACGATCTGGACATTCGAGCAAGTTCAAGGCATTCTCTACGTCGTTGTGCCTATCCGTATGACGATCGTTAAACTCGAAACAGGCGGTTTGCTAGTCTATGCGCCGATCGCCCCTACCCGCGAATGCCTGCGTCTGGTTAACGAAATCGCCGCACAACATGGCGCAGTCAAATACATCATTTTGCCCACCGTTTCGGGTATTGAACACAAAGTCTTTGTAGGGCCTTTCGCACGCAACTTTCCCGCAGCCCAAATTTTTGTCGCTCCCGATCAGTGGAGCTTTCCCCTCAATTTGCCCCTAAGCTGGCTGGGCTTACCCGCAAAACGCACCCATGTCTTGCCCCCAGACAGCAGCAAAACCCCCTTTGGCAATGAGTTTGACTATGCAATTTTAGGCCCGATTCAGTTGGGGTTAGGGCCATTTGAAGAAGCCGCCTTTTTCCATCGGCGATCGCGCACCCTCCTCGTCACCGACACGATTCTATCTGTGCCTTTAGAACCTCCGGCGATCGTGCAGTTAGACCCTAAGCCACTGCTGTTTCATGCCAAAGATCACGTCTTTGATACCGTCGAAGACACGCCCGAAAACCGCCGCAAGGGCTGGCAAAGAATTGCGCTATTCGCCTTCTACTTTCGTCCCAGCGCCATCAAAATCACCGAAATTAGGCAGTCCTTTCGAGATGCGCGCCAAGCCCCCGATCGCTCTAAGTCCAACTACTTCGGCTGGTTTCCCTTTGAGTGGAGAACCGACTGGCAGCGATCGTTCCAGGCGCTTCAGGGTAACGGTCGGCTCTTTGTGGCACCCATCTTGCAGGCGTTGATTTTGAATCGATCGCCCCAAGCCACAATCGATTGGGCAAACCGCGTCTCAAGCTGGAATTTTCAGCGCATCATTCCCTGTCACTTAGACTCGCCCTTGCAAACCGATCCGCATCAGTTTCGGCAAGCCTTCGCTTTCTTAGAAAAGAATTCTAGCGCGGCGCTGCTTCCAGAAGCAGATTTTCAACTGCTCAGAGAGCTAGAGGCAGGTTTGATCCGCCGGGGAATTACGCCGCCAGCAGCAGAAAAGATTGAGCGAAGCTGAACCTAACCTTGAGTTGTAATCAGCGGATCGGGCACCGGGAAAGAGCGCTTTTCGAGCAGCGTAAATTCTCGTAGTCCGGCATTGTACGCAAAAACCATCCCAGATTCGATTTCATAGATCCAGGCATGAAGGTTGAGTTTGCCGCTATGGATTTTAGAGCGAATAGAGGGATAAGTCTCCAGATTTTTGACCTGAGTTAGCACATTTTGCTCGATGGCAATCTTCCAGAGTTGTTCAGGCTCCAGTCCGGCGTAATTGTCTAACACCAAGCGACGGGTTGCCTCCCCGTGACGTTTCAGCCAGTCATAAACCAGAGGCATTTTCTCAGACAGGCTACCAATTTGCAGCAATCCCTGCATGGCCCCGCAGGACGAATGCCCACAAATAATCACATCTTTAATATCTAATCCCTGCACCGCATATTCAATACCCGCCGCCTCAGCACTATTTGCCGAGCCATAGGCCGGAATGATATTGCCGACATTTCGCATCACAAATAGCTCACCTGGCTGCGCCTGCGTAATCAGACAGGGATCAATGCGCGAATCAGAGCAGGTGATGAACAAAACATCGGGAGATTGCCCCGCCGACAGCCGCTCAAAAAGCTCACGATGGTCGTTGAAGTAGTTGTCGTGAAAGGCATTTAGCCCTTGGATCAGACCTGTGACCGACATGGTTTTCTCTCCGAAGGTTGATCAAGCACGCAATATTTCTAAATGTCTGCCCAAAATTTCTGTCTTATTGCAGACGGCGATTCTTATAATCTTTCCCCAACTACATTGGAAGTATCTCATTTTCCATATTTTTATTAAAAATTTTGAGTTTGTCCACACAAAGTCTTATGTATGCCCTGTGCCATCGGGTGAGGAGAATTTTTTCTGAGGGTTTCACAGGGCAAAGCTTTTAGAAAAAATCTTGATCGACTTCAGGCAAATTAGAGCTATGGTCTCTACTCACACAGCCCTTACCATTGTCCTGTAGGCTAGATTTACCTCATTTCTATCCGCTCTCCCATGAAACCGCGCTCTAGCTATCTGCAACTGCTGCCCTATCTGCGTCCCCATTGGCAGACGATCGCCCGAGCCTTAGTTTGCACCGTGGTCTTTACGGCCTGCTGGCCGATCTTGGCGGCATTGGCAGGTCAGCTCCTGGGGTTTTTGGTCAAGGGCGATGTGTCTTCCCTGGCGCGGGGCGCAGGCGTGGTAGCGGGCGTGTTTTTTGTGCAGAAATTTGCTCAGTATGGGCAAGATTCGCTGATGGCAAAGGCGGCATTGGCGATCGCCCTAGACTTGCGGAAGCAGGTCTATGCCCATCTGCAAAAGCTCAGCCTCAGCTACTTTGAGCGATCGCAGACGGGAGACTTGTCCTATCGGCTCACCGAAGATATCGATCGGATTGGCGAAGCGGTCAACAAGGTGTTTCATGACTCAACGCCCTGCATCTTGCAGCTCATCGCCGTCTTTGGCTACATGGTGTATCTCAACTGGCAGCTCACCCTCGCCAGCCTGATTGTGGTGCCGCTGCTGGGCGGGCTAATTAGCTGGTTTGGCGAACGCATGCTGGTGTTTTCTCGCCGCAGCCAAAACCTGGTTTCCGACCTATCTTCCCTGCTGACGGAAGTGTTTAGCGGCATTCGGCTGGTGCGGGCGTTTGCGGCAGAGGAGTATGAGATCGATCGCTTTGGCATCGAGGCCGAGCGCAACCGTCAGGCCAAATATGAGGCAGCATGGCTTCAGGCGGTGCAGTTTCCGGCAGTCGGTTTTCTCTATGCCCTGAGCGTCCTGCTGCTGCTGATCTTGGGCGGCTGGCAGATTTCTACAGGCAACCTGACAGGCGAAGAATTCGGCAGCTATGTGGTGGCCGTCGCCATGCTCATAGACCCAATCGCCCACCTCACCGAAAACTACAACACCTTTAAGCAGGGACAAGCCTCCGTTGATCGCATTTTTGAGCTGATTTCCCTTCAGCCTGGAGTGATGGAAAAGTCAGGCGCGATCGCTTTACCCACCGTCACAGGCAAAGTCGAATATGCCAACGTCAGCTTTTATTACGATGCCGAGCAGCCCGTACTGCAAAACCTTAGCCTTTTGGCGCACCCCGGAGAAGCGATCGCGCTCGTTGGGCCTTCGGGCGCAGGCAAAACCACGCTGGTCAATCTGCTGCCTCGCTTCTACGACCCCCAAGCCGGACAGATTCTGATTGACGGCATTGATATTCGGGATGTGACGCTGCGGAGCCTGCGCCGTCAAATTGGCATTGTGCCCCAAGAAACAACGCTATTTTCCGGGACAATCGCCCAAAATATCGCCTTTGGCCAAAAGGAATTTGACCTTGCTGCCGTCGAGCAAGCCGCCAAAGTCGCCAACGCTCACTCGTTCATTAGCCAGTTCTCCAACGGCTACTTTTCCTGGGTGGGGGAACGGGGCGTCAATCTGTCGGGTGGACAAAAACAGCGAATTGCGATCGCCCGTGCCGTCCTGCTCAATCCCCGCATTCTGATCTTGGATGAAGCCACCTCTGCCCTAGATTCCGAGTCAGAAGCTCTGGTACAGGAAGCCCTGGAACGGCTGATGCAAAACCGCACAGTGTTCATTATCGCCCACCGCCTCGCCACCGTCCGCCGTGCCGATCGCATTCTGGTGATTGAGCAGGGTCAAATGGTAGAGGCGGGCACCCATGAACAGCTTTTAGAGAAGGGCGATCGGTATGCCAAATTCTATGCGCAGCAGTTTCAGTAGGTTGAATTAGGAAACAGATTGGATCGAGCTTCAGCTGTAGGATGCTTCTCTTGTTTCCATCAGCAACAGTTTCAATGTTCCACTTATTTATCTGTGCCAGGTTATCTGAGGTGGAACCGTCAATAAAAAAATGCTTTTGAAGTAAAAAATAGAGGGATTGCAGAAAAGCTTACTTCTCTCTAAAGGTTGAGAAATCGTCTAAAATTGCACTAAAGAGCATCTTTTTGAATAATTCTGTGCCTGTTTCCTTTCAGTGAATCGTAATCAGTATGGTTAGAAAAATCCTAATCCTGACCGCAAATCCTAAAGATGCTGAAAGATTGCAGGTGCATAATGAGATACAAAGCATTCAAGACAAGCTCAGAGGAGATAGGTTAAGAAATCCCAAGAAACAGTGTCAATTTGAAATTGTTTTCAAATGTGCGCGACCGGGTACCTTATTGGACGATATCGAGGATGAAAAGCCAGAGATTATCCACTTTGGTGGGCATGGAACTGAAGACGGGCTGATCCTTGAAAACGACAATGGAGCTTCTCATCGCGTTAGTAACGATGCCTTAAAAAGGCTATTTCGGCTTGTCGGAAATGATGTCAAGTGCGTACTTTTAAATTCTTGTTACTCAGAAACGCTTGCTGAATCTATTAGTGAACATGTCCCCTATGTTATTGGTATTCAAGGAGCCATATTAGACAAGACAGCGATCGCATTTGCTAGCGGTTTTTATAAAGCGTTAGGTGATGGCAAGACCATCGAATCTGCGTTTGAGCGAGGCAGTGTAGCGGCTCATTTTTTCAATAAAAATGAAGTTATAGAGTTGTTCAAACAAAAACCACTCAACGGTTTTGAAAAATTTTGGCACAGTGCGCAGCATTCTATCTTCGGAACTTTAGCTATCGTAGGCAATCGAATAGGACAACGCGTTCTGTTTCTAACGGGGCTGATCGGCATTGGGGTTTCGCTAGCGCTTGTACTGAGCATTGTGAATCAAGGATTAAACTCCCAGGCTGTATCCGAGGCTCTTTGTAGCGATCAAGTAGGACAGGCTGCGGCACAAGCGACTGACATTGTTCCATCTTCTCAAGAAAAAGGACTCATCAGTAGTGGAGAAACGGTACTCCTAACCTATCGAGCAAACGCCGATCTTATCGAAAAAGGGGCTGCTGCTTTTAGACAAGCAGAGCAAGGAGATCAAAATTATGAGTCTGCAATTTCCCTTTTTAGAGAAGCTATTAAGAAAGATAAAAGTAATCCAGAAGCCTACATTTATCTGAACAATGCGATCGCGCGAAATCAATCAAAAGCGCAAGCTCGCAAGCCCTATATTTTGGTAGCCGCAATCCCTGCAAGTAGTGATACTCGAAGAAATCGAGCTGAGGAAATGCTGCGTGGAATCGTAGATGCTCAGGCTTGTTTTAATGACATAGCTCAGAAGAGTTGCTCTGATAATCCCAAAGAATATCTGTTAGAAGTCAAGCTGGTCGATGATGCAAATGATCCTGAAGAAATTGTCCCTAAAGTTGCTAGAGAGATTGCCCAAAACAAAGATGTTGTGGGGGTGATTGGGCATTTCTCCAGTAACTCAACTAAGATTGCCCTCCCTATCTATGAACGGTACAGATTAGGCGTTATTTCTCCGACAAGTACCAGCTCGGATTTGCAAAGCGAGTTCTTTTTCAGAACGACGGTTTCTAGTCAAGTTTATGGAAAAAAGATTGTTGATCAAATACGAAAATATAACGTCAAGCAGGTGATCGGTTTTATTGACCCTCTGGACGATTATAGTCGTAACCAATGGAGTGAAGTTGAGCAGCTTCTCCGAGCAGACGGAATCCGTGCTGACGCAATTGAGCTAAGCGATCCAACCGCAGAACAGGAAATCGATCGCCAATCCAATGCGGATCATGCGTATGTCTTGATTCCCCCTTCAACCCGTACAGGCAAGTTCGCATCTGATGCTGAGATTTTTCAGAGATCTGCCAGAATTGCCGAAAAGCTCTCACAGAAGCGTGGCAGTCTTTTCATCGGAGGCAGCACTTTATACTCTTCCACCACCCTAACGCCAAACGGTTCAGCGTTTGAAAGCATGATCTTGATCGCGCCTTGGTTCGCTGGCTCCTCTGTTGAGACGGAGGACTATGCCAAGGTAGCCGCAGAGAAGTGGGGAGGTCAAGTCAACTGGGTCACTGCCAATAGCTATGATGCTGCCCAAGCCTTCACGAGCGCTCTGTCCTCAGTTGACGAAACGCTAAACAGAGATGAATTGCGTGGAGATATTATTAATAGACTCAAAGCAGTAAAACTCTCCTCACCCCGCACATCGGGAACTCCACTTCAATTCAACGACGAACGTGAACCTATAAAAGAACCTCTTTTAGTTAGAGTCGTGCGAGGTAGAGATTGTTCACCCGTCAGAGAAGGCTACGTCTTTCAATTGCTTCCTGACTCATAACTGAGATTTAAAAGATATCGCTGTATTCACAGCGTTAGGACGGGGACATTTTTGAGGGCGCGCTCTGCACGCCCTCAAAAATTTCATGACGGCTACAGCCAAAGTAGTTTATCTAATAACAAAGCCCCTGGCTGAGCAGGGGCTTGATTTAATCGGGGTAGAAGCTTCACTGATCAAACGATCGGCTGCAATCTCTCACATAGGACAACTTTCACAAAAGATAGAGCAGGATAAACAGCACAATCCAGACCACATCGACAAAGTGCCAGTAAAGTTCGGCAGCTTCTACACCAAAGTGGTCATGGTCAGAATAATGTCCAGCCTTCTGAGCACGCCACAGCACTGCCAGAATCAGGCAAACGCCCAAAAAGACATGAAGACCGTGGAAGCCCGTTAGCACATAAAACGTACTGGCATAGAGGTTAGTCGTCAAACCAAACTCTAGCTTGCTGTATTCATAAAGCTGCCCCATCAGGAACACAGCACCCATAATGGCAGTAATCGAAAACCAGGTGCGCAGCCCTTTGACATCATTCTTTTTAATAGCCGTATCTGCATTGTGAATGATAAAGCTGCTGGCAATTAGAATGACCGTATTAATGGCAGGCAAAACTAACTCCCGCTCTGGAGTGCCCTCAGGTGGCCAGCTAGGGTAGACCGCACGAAAGGTGAGGTAGGCCACAAACAGCCCCAGAAAGATCATACTTTCTGCACCCAGGAAGACCAGCAGACCAAACAAGCGAAGATCAGGATGCTCCTCATGGGCAGGAGCCACGACTTCTTCGTTGTGGTAGTTTAGAGCCGCTTTATTTGGATCGACAGTACCTTGCATAGCGCTTAAGTTGCGAGGGGAAAAGGAGGACAAAGCCAGGGTAAAAACTGCCCACTAGGGAGTGAGAAAGACTCAAGAACCCGAAGAGCTTCCGGTCAAAACAGGTTCAGCGCTAGGAGGCAATGCGCCATTTTCGGAATGATGCTCGCCGTAGTCATAAGGACCCGTCATTAAAACAGGCAAGACTTCAAAGTTTTCGATCGCGGGTGGAGAAGAGGTCTGCCACTCTAGGGTCAGCGCATTCCAGGGGTTATCTACGGCTTTGGCACCCTTCACCCAGCTCCAGACGGCATTGATCAAGAAGGGAACCGTAGAAACGGCCAGAATGTAGGCTCCTACCGTCGCCACCTGGTTCAGCGTTGTGAACCGAGCGTCATAGAAGGCAATCCGGCGATTCATGCCGAGCAGACCCAACTCATGCATGGGCATAAAGGTGAGATTCATGCCGATAAAGGTAAGGACAAAATGAATTTGCCCCAGCGTTTCATTCACCATGCGCCCCGTCATTTTGGGGAACCAATGGTAGATGGCAGCATAGATACCAAAGACTGACCCGCCAAACAACACGTAATGGAGGTGAGCCACGACAAAGTAGGTGTCATGGACGTGGATATCAAAGGGTACTGCCGCTAGCATAACTCCAGTAATGCCGCCAATCACAAATACAGCAATAAAACCCATCGCAAACAGCATGGCGCTGTTGAAGGAAATTTTGCCGCCCCAGATGGTAGCCAGCCAACCAAACACCTTAATGCCTGTGGGTACCGCAATGATCATCGTAGTGATCATAAAGAACATCCGCAGCCAGGCTGGAGTACCGCTGGTAAACATGTGATGCGCCCAAACAATTAGCCCCAAAAAGGAAATAACCAGACTGGAATAGGCGATCGCCTTGTAGCCAAAAATGGGCTTCCGGGCATGGACGGGCAGAATCTCCGAAATTGCCCCAAACAGCGGCAGCACCATGATGTAGACAGCCGGATGAGAGTAGAACCAGAACATGTGCTGGTAAACGATTGGGTCGCCGCCGCCCGTGGGGTTAAAGAAGGAGGTGCCCGCCAGTAGGTCAAAAGCCAGCAGGATCAGTGCGCCTGCCAAAACCGGAGTTCCCACCAGAATCAACCCAGCCGTCGCCAGCATTGACCAACAAAATAGCGGCATCTGATGGATAGTCATGCTAGGTACCCGCATCTTAAGGATGGTGACCAAGAAATTGATCGCACCCAAGATGGAGGAAGTACCTGCAACGAGCAGGCTAAAAATCCAAATTCCTTCTCCCACTTTTCCAGTCATCAGACTCAGAGGCGGATATGAAGTCCAACCGGCTTGAGGAGATTCCAGGAAAAAGCTCAGCACCAAGGCAATACCAGAGGGTGGCACCATCCAAAACGCCATAGCATTCATCTTGGGGAAAGCCATGTCGCGCGCCCCAATCATTAGGGGAATCAAATAGTTAGCCAATCCCGCTCCGGCAGGAATGATCCATAGAAAGATCATGATCGTGCCATGCAGCGTTAGCAGACTGTTGTAAGTGTCTGGGGTGACAAAGTCAGAGGCAGGCGTGGCTAGCTCTGTGCGAATGGCAGTTGCCAGTGCTCCGCCAATGGCATAGAAAAAGAAAGCTGTTACAAGGTATTGCAAACCGATGACCTTGTGGTCTTCGCAAAAAGTGAAGTAATGCCACCACTTGCGCTCGGCATGGGCATGAGCGCTGGGAGCGATTTGCATTTCTGCTTGGGTCGTCATAGCGGGTTCAACAGGCTTGGGGTTAAAGAATCAACACAGCGATCGATTAGGGGTGGAGCTGAGCACCAGCGGCATGAGCGCCCTACCAGCGCTAAGCTGCCGGAGTAGCAAGGTTAGCCGAAACTTGTTTCAGAGCATCCGACGGCATCGGCATCGTGTGATGGAGATGATCTAGCGTCTGGGCATCAAGACCCATTTGGTGAGCCACCGGAACGAGATAATCAGCATCCGATCGCTTTTCACCCGTCGGGGCAGCCATCAGCTTTTCTAAGTCTGCTGCCGTTTGAGAGTCGCTCTCAGGAGCGGGCATCTGCTCTTGAACCCACTTGTCGTAATCCTCAGGCGCTTGAACATACAAACGGCTAGCCATGCCACCATGATACGCACCGCAAAGTTCGGCACAAACGATGGGATAGTCGCCTACGCGGGTTGGAGTAAATCGCAGCTCCGATTCCATACCCGGAATGGTGTCTTGCTTAATGCGAAACTCAGGGAGCCAGAAGGCATGAATGACATCCTGCGACTTCAGGTTGAGGCGGACATTTTTATTGGCAGGTACATGCAGCTCTCCGGTGGTGATACCTAAATCAGGGTAAGTGTAGATCCAGGCATACTGCATGCCTAGAACGTTAACCGTCAGATCAGGAGGCGAACCGATGTTTTGGGGTGAAGCGCCGATGCCCAACGCCATGTGGTTATGGTGCGCTTTTTTCGGAGCCGCATCCATCAAAGACATAGCCGTTCCATCTTCAGAGGCCATCGCGACCTGAACGCCTGGGTCTCCGGCAGCATCTGGGTCAAAGCCCCCCATGCTGTTGTAAACGTCAAAGCTATAGACCCCCAGCACGAGGACAATCACCACTGGAATTGCCGTCCAGACGATTTCTAGAGGAATATTGCCTTCGATCGCTGGCCCATCTGTCTCGTCTCCGGGCTGACGCCGAAACTTAAGCAGGCAGATAATCAGCACGCCCCACACCAGCAAGAAGATGGCGGTGCTAATGATCATCATGGTGTCAAACAGCCCATCTACCAGGGCAGCATCGCTGGAAGCTTGCACAGGCATCAGCCCATGATTTTTTCCGTACCATATGCTAACCAGCGTCAGGAGGATGCCAGCCAGCATTGTCAGAATGTTACTTGGAATTTTCACAGCTAATCCGGGTTGGGCGAAGGGAAGAAGTTTGGGCAGTTGCTTCGATTTAAGCGCTGTCTACTCTATTTAAGAGTGCGAAAGGCGACTGGAGGATAAATTCAAGAAAGAGTTAAGAGAGTTGCTTAATTTCGATCGCTTTTGTAAGGGGACAATCTTAAAGGCCATTCTGGGTCTGTCCACCTAACACGTTAAACCAATCAGCTCCATTCAACCAGGCTTATCTGGCGATCTCGGCAAAAACGATCCAAATTTCGACAATCCTTAAGCATGTTTTTGGGATCAAGCCAGTTTTGTGTAGTCCTGAGTACTAAGTGGATGTCAAAATTCATAAATTTTGTTTGCATAGGCAAATCTCTACCGCTTGAGCAAGTGAGTTGAATTTGCCAATACCGAGCTGAGCCGTTCTGTTCTAGTGTCTCTGTCTCTAAAACAATCGGAAGAAATTGCTAAGGCTTTTCGCATTCTTTGAGTGCATTCACTAGAGTAAAGGCATAGCCTATTGTAAAAAAGTTGTAAGAAAGCCTGGTTCTGACTTGAAGCACAAACTGCAATGCGTTTGAATCGATTTGTCAATTTTTTTCAGTTGCCTTCAATTGCCTCCGGAGAGTTGACCCATGGCTGACTCCAGTCTCCGTCCAGATTTGGCTGCATTAGCTGCATCTCAGGTAGCTCAAATTCAAGCAGCTTCTGACTCTCAAGCTTTCGATTCTGAAAAATTTGAGCCGAATAGTCCCTCCAGCAAGCGGGTGCGATCGCTGATCTGGAAGATTGCCATTGCCACCCTGATCTTGATGGCGATCGGCAGTGCCACCCGCGTCATGAATGCCGGACTCGCCTGTCCCGATTGGCCCCTCTGCTATAGCACGCTAATCCCTAGCCAGCAGATGAATCTCCAAGTCTTTCTGGAATGGTTTCATCGTTTGGATGCCGCTCTCATCGGCATTTCCACCCTAATTTTGCTAGGTCTAACAGTCTGGTATCGCCGGGTTTTGCCCCCTTGGACTCCCTGGATGGCGCTCTTGGCGCTGGGACTCATCCTCTTTCAGGGTGTCCTAGGAGGACTCACCGTGACACAGCTTTTGCGCTTTGACATCGTGACGGCTCATTTGGGAACAGCGCTCCTCTTTTTCACCACGCTGCTGGTCATGGGCACACTGCTGCGCCCCTATCAAGCAACGGGAACAACCGGGAAGCTGCCTTGGATCGGCCTGACTGCCGCTCTGCTCGTCTATTTGCAAAGCCTTTCGGGAGGTCTGGTTGGCTCTCAATGGGCATTGCATCAGTGCCTATTGGTTTCACAGCTTTGCAGCGTCATGAATACGCACTTGTTTGGGGTGGTGCCAGCCAGTCTGGCCACTTTAGGAGTCGCGATCGTCACCCAGCGGACAGCGGCTCTCTGTGACTCTTTGAGAAGATTGGGCAGATTGGCAGGGCTGCTGTTGCTGCTTCAGGTAATTTTGGGCGTTGCCACGTTTCGACTGCACCTGCAAGTCGAGCTGCTCACCGTTAGTCACCAAGCGATCGGAGCTTCCTTACTGGGAACTCTGGTTTGCTTTACCGTTCTGGCATGGCGCGATCGCCATCTCTCAAAAGCCTTTCCTGAAGGAGCCAGTTAACCCTCTTGTCCAGCCCAGCGACAAAGATCCGAACCAGCGGCAAAGCACTGCCACCTCTCTTCACACCTTTTTCTCGATCCTTTGATTTTTCCTGCCCAACTGTTTAAGACGAGAATCCTAATGCACGAAACCACCTGGAATGAAGCAAATCGCCATCACCAAAATCTTTGGCAGGTGATTCAGAGCTACTGGCAACTCACAAAGCCTCGCATTATTATTCTGCTGCTGGTCACGACGGCTGGCAGCATGTGGATTGCCTCTGCCGGACAGGTTGATCCGTTCCTGGTAATTATTACGCTGCTGAGCGGTGCGCTGGCTTCTGCCTCCGCTAACGTGATCAACTGTCTGTACGATCGCGATATTGACTATGACATGGAGCGCACTCGCCACCGCCCCTTGCCTTCAGGCCGCATTCAGCCTAGAGATGGCTGGGTGTTTGCCATTCTGCTGGCAGGGCTATCGTTTACGCTGCTGACGGTATTTGCCAACTTGTTGAGCGCTTGTCTTGCAATGTCAGGCATTCTTACCTATGTGGTGGTCTACACCCACTGGCTCAAGCGTCACAGCACTCAAAATATTGTGATTGGGGGTGCGGCAGGTGCTATTCCGCCCCTAGTCGGTTGGGCTGCCGTCACGGGTGAGCTGAGCTGGGCAGCCTGGGCGTATTTTGCCATCATTTTCCTTTGGACTCCGCCCCACTTCTGGGCGCTGGCGCTGATGATTCGAGAAGATTATGCCAAGGTGGGCGTGCCAATGCTGCCTGTGATTGTGGGTGAGGTGCCAACCGCCCGCCAAATCTGGATCTATACGCTGCTGCTGATTCCCATGACGTTGGTGATGGTCTATCCGCTGCATGTCATGGGTGCAGTATATGCGGCGATCGCCCTGTTCTTAGGGGGTGTCTTCATTGCCAAAGCTTGGGCGCTATTGCAAACCCCGTCTGACTTAACCGTGGCTCGGTCGCTGTTTAAGTACTCTATTCTTTACATGATGCTGCTGTCAGCTGGTATGGCGATCGACAGTTTGCCGATTACGCATACCCTGGTGGCGATCGCGACCGACAATCTGACAACAGTATTGAGCCATTTGCCCATCCGGTAAGACTGGGGTGCGCTGCAAATTGAGCATTAATCAGCATTAAATTAAGTATTGAGGGGCGATCGTCCCTCATTTTTTTTGGTTGAGCTGGTTTTGCAGCCTTTACAATAAAGATTGAGATTTGTTGCGTAAGCTCAAGAAAGCAATTTATGGCTCCTGCGGTTTCGATCGAAAAACTTCAGAAACGCTTCGGCTTGGTCGAGGCGGTAAAAGATGTGTCGCTACAGGTAGAACCCGGAGAGATTTTTGGTTTACTAGGGCCAAATGGTGCCGGAAAAACCACAACACTGCGCTGTCTTTGTACATTGGCAACGCCTGACTCAGGGAAGATTGAAATTTCTGGGATTTCAGTCTTAGACGAACCCAAACTGGCACGGCAAAAGCTGGGCTATGTGGCTCAAGAAGTGGCGCTAGATAAGGTACTCACGGGACGAGAGCTGCTACAGCTTCAAGCCGCGATCTATCACTTGCCTCGCGGATCGGTAAAAGCCCAAATTGAACAAGCGATCGATCTTCTAGGACTACAAGAATGGGCCGATCAGAAAACAGGCAGCTATTCTGGCGGCTTAAAAAAGCGGCTAGACTTAGCGGCTGGATTGCTGCACAGACCCGATGTTCTAGTGCTAGATGAACCGACCGTTGGGCTAGATATTGAGAGCCGCCTCATTGTCTGGGGATTTTTGCGTCAGCTGCGAGACAGCGGCACTACAATTTTGGTGACAAGCCACTATTTAGAAGAAGTGGATGCCTTAGCCGATCGCGTTGCCATTATCGATCGGGGTGTGGTGATTGCTTCTGGTACGCCCTCAGAGCTGAAGGATAGGGTGGGAGGCGATCGGGTGACGTTGCGCATTCGCGAGTTTACTCCTCCCGAAGAGGCCGAGCGTGCCAAGGCTCTGCTGCAAGATCTGCCGTTTGTTCAAAATGTGATCATCAACTCGGCTCAAGGCAACTCGCTCAATCTTGTCGTGGCCGCCCAAAGTGAAGCCTTGTCCGCGATTCAGCAGACGCTCAAAGCAGCTGGATTGCCGACCTTTGGCATTTCTCAGTCTCGTCCCAGCCTCGATGATGTCTATCTGGCGGCAACGGGGCAAACCCTTATGGATGCCGAAATGGCAGCCTCAAGCCAACGTGACCTAAAGGCAGAGCGAAAGCAGAACATGCGCTAGGCTAGACAAGGGCGATCGCCCCTCCAGTTAACCGCTTTCACAACCTTTCATAGGATTAACTTCCAGATTTAAGAATTTCTAAGTTTAAGCATCCCCAACACCTACCCTCCCGATTCACACCCTCCCAACACACACCCTCCCCCATACCCACCCTCCCCGATACCTAGAAGAACTGCTCTATGAGCCAAACCATTACCCCTTCATCTGGCAACCTCAACGGATCGCAAGCGCCCAGTCCAGCGATCGCCCCTTCTGCCACGTTCAGCCTTGCCGAATTTTCTCAAGAAACGCTGGCTTTGACTCGTCGCCTGTTTATTCAGCTTCAGCGT
Source organism: Oscillatoriophycideae cyanobacterium NC_groundwater_1537_Pr4_S-0.65um_50_18 (assembly GCA_016208305.1). Taxonomy (GTDB): domain Bacteria; phylum Cyanobacteriota; class Cyanobacteriia; order Elainellales; family Elainellaceae; genus Drouetiella. Next base: position 103,401 of record JACQYI010000071.1, read on the forward strand.
CGCCCTTCAACCTTAGTGGCAGGCATCATTCAGCCTGTGATGTGGCTGGTGCTGTTTGGAGCGCTGTTTCAGAATATGCCTCAGGGACTATTTGGGGGTAGCCAAAACTATGGACAGTTTTTGGCGGCAGGTGTAATTGTGTTCACCGCCTTTAGTGGAGCGCTCAACGCCGGATTGCCCGTGATGTTCGATCGCGAGTTTGGCTTTCTCAATCGTCTTTTGGTAGCACCGCTGGCCTCCCGCTTTTCCATTGTCCTGGCTTCTGCCATCTTCATTGCCACCCTCAGCCTAGTGCAGACTTCGGTCATTATTGCTATGAGTGCCTTTCTTGGGGCAGGGTTGCCACATCTGTTGGGCTTGGGGCTAGTGATAGCGATCGTGCTCGTCCTGGTGTTGGGTGTCACAGCGCTGAGCTTGGGGTTGGCCTTTGCCCTACCGGGACATATTGAGCTAATCGCAGTCATTTTTGTCTCTAGTCTGCCTTTGCTGTTTGCCAGCACCGCTCTTGCTCCCCTCACCTTTATGCCCAACTGGCTCAAAATTGTTGCCAGCCTCAATCCGCTCAGCTACGCGATCGAACCGATTCGCTACATCTATACCCATCCACACTGGCTGTTAGGAAGCGTGATTATGGAAACGCCCTTTGGTGCTGTAACCTTGGGACTGTCTCTGTTGATTCTGGTAGGGTTTAGTACGATCGCCCTTCTCTCAATCCGCCCCTTGCTGCGCCGCTCTTTCACCTAACTCTCATCATTGACTCTCTAAAATCAGGGAGCAATCTTCAGGCAAACTGCGTCTTCGCTAAGATAAGAACTATTGTTGGGTACTTGAATCCAAAATCCCTATGAAAGCCGTCATCACAACTCGCTCTATTTCTCAGCCTTCTGTTTCGGTCAGCCTGTGGGGCGCAGGTTTTCTGGCTGCGGTGCTATTGGCGATCATTTCTCTACCCGCTCAAGCCCAAACCACTAGTGCCGATCTCCAGACTCCGGTAGGCAGCAGCGATCGCGATGCCAATACTAATAACGGCAGCCTCGATAGCCTCAACGGCATGTTTGACTTGATCCACCGAGTCCAGCAGGGTAGCATCCGCGATCCCTATCAGTTCAGCCGCGACCAGCAGCAGAGCATTAATTCTGAAGCCTCTACTTTTCGCCAACGTCAGGCCGAGCTATTGAAACAGCAAGGACAAACAGGGGCAGTGCCGGGGCAGATTACGGCTCCTGACAATCAGGAAATTCGCTAGGCAAAAGATGGGCTTAATCCATAAGCTTTTTCTTGTTGCTTAAGTCATGAACTGAAGATTTTGTCTTCAGACTTTAGCGTCAAACACTCCATACAGGTTTAATCTCTGAAATACTGAAAAAGGGGGAGGCTTATTTTTTGGCCTCGCTCTATATTGGCAGATATTATCTCAATTAAATCGGAGTGGAGAGAATGATACTCATGGAAGCGGCTCAGGCAGGTTCTTTCCCCTGGGCATTTACCGCCGTCTATGTCGTTGGCTTTATTGCTGCTGTGGCAATTGGTTCGGTTGCCTGGTACAACTCGAAGCGCCCACCCGGCTGGGAAAACAAGTCGCGCCCTGACGTAGTACCCGAAGTCAACGCGGAAGATCCTAAGGTTTAGTTCATCTAATTTAGCCCATCTAAGCTCAGACAAAGCTATATAAACCGCAGGCTGGGGACAAAGAGACTTTATCCCCAGTTTTGGCATAGCTCTGCTTTACCGCCTTCTAATTTGCCAAAGCCCCATTGTTGCCAAAGCTCAATTGCCGTATTGGACTTCACGCCTTCAAGCCAAATGCATTTTTAAGACAGATTTGGGCGCACGCCGCACATTGCAGAGGATGGTATCATGGCCCAAGCGTGAACATGCCTCATAGCGATGACAGCCCGAAAACCCATAGTATTGCCCCTCGACTTCCAGGACATCGATCGGCTCCTGTAGGCCGATTTCTTGGATGGATGCCATCAGCGCAGAAACTTTAGCAGCATCATTTTGGCGAAATAAGGGACGACGAATTTCGTTAATGGGAATAGCTTGAACTTTCATAACTCAAAATGCATTACGTAGACAACGAGCAGGTCTTATCTCTTTATATCATACTCATAACGAGTACACTTTGTGAGGACGATCGCCCTTAATGTGCCCCTCATTTGCTAAATAATTTTTTATTTTTTATTCAGAACCCGGATCTAAGCTGAGCTGTGATGTACTACCAACAAGCCTCAGTAGATCTCAAATATTATGCAATCTGTGATGAGAAGACGGTTTTTCGGCGTTTGGCTGAGCCTATTTTGTTTGACTTGCAGTTTGCTGCTGCCTTTAGCACGTCCTGGCCTGACGCAAACGGGACTGCCAACCGCACAAGAGCTGCGGGGCGTTTGGCTAACGACGGTAGATAGTGATGTGTTGTTTAGCCACGATCGCCTCAAGCCAGCCCTGCAAACTCTGGCCGATCTGCACTTCAATACGGTGTACCCAGCCGTTTGGAACTGGGGCTACACCCTATACCCCAGCCAGACAGCAGCAGAGGCGATCGGGCATGCGACAGATCCCAGAGTGCCCGATCTCAAAGCTTGGGATGCCTTGGCCGATGTTGTTGAGTTAGGGCATCAGCAGGGGTTGACTGTCATGCCCTGGTTTGAGTTTGGGTTTATGACCACGGCTGACTCAGAACTTGTTACCCAGCATCCCGACTGGATCAGCGATCGCCAGGATGGTAGCCAAATTTGGCAAGATGGCATCTATCAACGGCGCTGGTTAAATCCTTTTAAGCCAGAAGTACAGCAGTTTATTCAAAGCCTAATTTTGGAGATCGTCACTCGCTACGATGTAGACGGCATCCAGTTTGATGATCACTTTGGTCTGCCTGCGGAGTTTGGCTATGACGACTTTACCCAACGGCTTTATCAGCAAGAGCATCAAGGGCGGCTGCCTAGTTCTGATCCAGGCAATGCCGAGTGGGTGCGCTGGCGTGCGGCCAAAATTACGGCTTTTACGAAGCAAGTCTTTCACGCGATTAAAGCGCAAAAGCCTAACGTTGTCGTTGCCCTATCGCCCAACACCTATGCTTTTTCCTATCGCCACTATCTCCAAGATTGGAAAACCTGGGAGCGGAGCGGCTTGATCGAAGAGCTGACCTTGCAGGTTTATCGAGATAGCTTGTCAGATTTTGTAGCCGATCTGGCGCGCCCAGAAGTACTGGCTGCCAAACAGCATATTCCAGTCAGCATTGGCATCTTGACTGGGCTAAAAGATCTGCCTGTCTCTATTGACCAAGTTGAGGCACAGGTCGCCTCTGTGCGCGATCGCCAGTTTGCAGGCATCTCTTTCTTTTTTTACGAATCGCTGTGGAATCTGTCGGGTCAGGGCGACTATACCCTCAATAGTCTGACCTTGGCCGGCCATCCATCTCGCCATACGGTTTTCCGTCGCCTGTTTAGCACGCCCGCCGATCGCCCTAATTTATTAGATAATTGGATGCCGCCACGGTAGATCCTAGATATGTCACTTTTGAGCCGTCGTTTGTTGAAATATCGTCTGGCGCTGCTGCTCAGCCTGGTGGCGATCGTTCCTTTAGGCTACTGGGTCAGGTTTGCTCCACTAGGGGCAAGCGGATTGCAGGATGCCTTGGGCAGCGTGGCCTATGAGATCTTCTGGATTTTGCTGGGCGTTTTTTTATTTCCGCTGGTTTCTCCAGCGAGAGTGGCGATCACAGTAGGCTTGGCTACCTGTGCGATCGAATTTTTGCAGCTTTGGCAGCCGCCTTTTTTGCAGGCGCTGCGCGCCACAATACCAGGACGCTTGGTGCTGGGCAACACCTTTAGCTGGGCAGATTTTCCGGCATACTTAACGGGCAGTCTGGTCGGGTGGCAGTGGGTCAAAAAACTGCATGGGCTTATCTCTGCTGCTTGACAAAACATACTCATAACGGGTACGCTTTAGATTCAACTTAAAGGAGTCAGATTTTATGTTGCCGAATAAAGAAGGACAGCGCGTGCCCAACGTCACATTCCGCACACGCAAGGACAGCGACTGGGTCAACATCACCACAGACGAGCTGTTTGCAGGAAAAACGGTGATTGTCTTCTCACTGCCCGGAGCGTTTACCCCCACCTGTTCTTCGACACATCTCCCTGGCTACAACGAGTTAGCAGCTGTATTTAAACAGAATGGGGTAGACGACATCGTGTGTTTGTCGGTCAACGATGCCTTTGTGATGAACGAATGGGCAAAAGAGCAGAGCGCCGAAAATGTAAGGCTGATTCCCGACGGCAATGGCGAATTTACCGAAGGCATGGGTCTATTGGTCGATAAGTCTGACTTGGGCTTTGGCAAACGCTCTTGGCGCTATTCCATGCTGGTCAAAGACGGGGTGATAGACAAGATGTTTATCGAGCCTGAAGAACCGGGCGACCCCTTTAAAGTGTCTGATGCTGAAACGATGTTGAAATACATCAACGGTGAAGCTGTCAAACCCAAAGTCGTGTCGCTATTCACCAAAGTAGGCTGTCCTTTCTGTGCCCGTGCAAAAGCTCTGCTGCAAGAGCAGGGTCTAGCTTATGAAGAGATCGTACTGGGTCGGGATGCAACCCTGCGATCGCTCAGAGCGATTACCGGAGCCACAACCGTTCCCCAAGTCTTCATTGATGGTGAACTCATTGGTGGATCTGAAGACCTTTCTAACTATTTTGGCGTGAAATAAGGATTGTCTAATCTCATAGCCGTTTAGAAGATTTCTGAGGGTGCGCTCTGCGCACCCTCAGAAAAGTCCCTGATGCCTAGCCTACGGCGAAGGAGGTGCTTCGGGCAGCGGTGCAACTGGCTCAGCAGGAACCACCACAGGAGGGGGTTCAGAAATAGGCTCAGGGAGCGGCGGCTCTGCGACAGTTTCGGGCAGCGGCTCTGCGGCTGCGGGTTCAGGCTCAGCTGCCGCACTTGCGGGTGCTGGCTCAGCAACAGTAGGTTCCGGTTCGGGGGCAGGCTCAGGCGCAGTATCTACCTGGCTAGAACCAGAAGACTCTGAACCACCACTATAGGAATCGTTGGAATAGCTTGAGTTAGAGTCACTCCAACTGCGGCTAGATCCCTCGCCGCTACCGTCATCACCACTAGGGCCGCTATTTGTAGAGGCAAAGACCCGACCTGGGCGAACAGGTTGCGCCTTGATTGTGCCATCTCGGTAGTCCAAATTATCAGGCAGATCCGGAAACTCTTCAACGGGGATGTCAGCCGTCAGCTTGCTCATAAAATCGTACCAGGTGGCTGCCGCCGTGCTGCTGGCACCATAGGTGGGGCTACTATCATCATTGCCCATCCATACCCCTGTGACCAGTTGAGGAATATAGCCGACAAACCACAGATCGCGCCTCTTCTCAGAGGTTCCAGTTTTTCCGGCAACAGCGCGATCGCCCAATGCTGCCGCGCCTCCAGTGCCGCCTTGCACCACCCCTTGCAGCATCCAGGTCATGATGGCTGCGCTGTCAGCATCGATCGCCCGCTTCGGCTTATAGTCTGCCTGGTAAATCACCTTGCCAAATCGGTTGAGGATGCGCGTCACGCCATGCACTTCAATATGGTTACCTTTGTTGGCTAGAGTACCGTAGGCGCTGGTTAGCTCCAGGAGATTCACCTCAGAGCTGCCCAAGGCTAGAGAGTAGGCAGGCAGCAGCTTCGACTTAATGCCCATGCGCTGCGCCATCTTCACGACCGGATCAAACCCCACATCCACCAGGGTTTTGACGGCCACGATATTGATGGAAGAGGTGAGAGCATCCTTCATGCTGACCGAACCACGGTAGTTTTTGCCGTAGTTGCGTGGCTCATAGCCATCCACAACATACTTGGCATCAATGTAGCCCCGATAGGGAGAAAATCCAGCGGCGATCGCCGTGGCATAGACAAACGCCTTAAATGTAGAACCCGGCTGACGCTGAGCTTGGGTGGCTCGGTTGAATTGGCTCTTGCCAAAGTCATCTCCACCCACGAGCGCCTTAATTTCACCGTTGCGCGGATCAACCGAAACCAGTGAGGCTTGTTCAAATCCTTCTGCTCCGCCATAGTAGGCGATCGCATTTTTCACCACTGCCTGAGCCTGTTTCTGCCATTTCAAGTTGAGGGTGGTTTCTACCGTCAATCCCCCCACTTCTAGCTCGTCTTTTGAGATGAGCCGAGGAAGCTGCTGCTGAACGTAAGAGGTGAAATAGGGAACTGGGCTAGTGGCATTTCTGAGGGCACCGGGCTTGAGCTTAATTGGCGTAGCGATCGCGGCATTGCCTTCAGCCTCAGAGATAAAGCCCACATCAATCATCCGCTTGAGCACAACGTTGCGGCGCTCTTGGGCGAATTCTAGATTAACCAACGGAGAGTAGGCGCTAGGTGCGGGAGCCATGCCTGCAATCAGCGCCATTTCTCCCAGCGTTAGCTTATCAACGGGCTTGCTAAAGAAAATCCAGGCTGCATCAGCAACGCCATAAGCCCCCGAACCCAGATAGACCAGATTGAGGTATTGCTCCAGAATTTGCTTTTTATCAAGCTCCTCCTCCATCTTTTGAGCCAGCAGAGCTTCGCGTACCTTGCGTCCCAGGCTGCGCTCTTGATCCAAAAAGACAATGCGGGAAAGCTGTTGGGTGATGGTGCTGCCCCCTTCTTTCACCTGTCCCGACATGACGTTGGCTAGAGAGGCACGGGCGATCGCAACGTAATCCACCCCTTTGTGTCCATAAAAACCCTGATCTTCCGAGGCAATGAATGCCTCAGGCAAACGGGGCGGCATTTGTGTGATGGCGACTTTTTGACGAGTTGCAGACCCAATCTGCTGCAAAACCGTGCCATCAGAAGATTTTAGCGTTAGCGATCCGGCTCGGGTATAGGTCAGCACGTCCTTCATATCGGGCAGATCTTTGTCGATCGCGACGAGCGCGTCCCTACCTGCGATCGCGATCCCACCTGCACCCAGCCCCAATCCTACAATTCCCCAAGCCCACCACTTCTGGTAAAGCGGGCGACGAGGTGGCTTAGCATCTTTGGGTGAAGCTTGCCTCCTGCGGCGGGGCTGAGGCTTAGTTTCACTCACCTGTTCTAAAATCGTGAACTCAGAAGTCTTGGAGTGAGCTTTGCCATTGCGACCATTTGCTGAGTGCTCAGCAGACTTATTCAATTTGCCCTGTCGGCTGGACATGGCTCTAAACCTGGCAAGAAAATTAGTCACGGTACATCCTCACAAACCACCACAGGCAGAACTTTGTTCTCACTTGCAGCCCCTGAAAGCCATTGCGAGAGGCAAAAACTGCCAGCCCAAAGGCTACCTGCTCAACAGCGCTTTACTGAACTGCTGTTAGCAACCAGCATAACCCTAGCTTTATTTAACTTCACCTAAACTTAGTCTGTTTTGGAGCAAAGTACAAGTTTGGCACAAAGGATTGGCTTCAATCGAAATCACTCTCAGCAGATGATTTGTTTTCTAAAACGAGAACAGGATGCCTCTGGCTAAAACGTTTGCAACAAGCCAAGACCATTGACTTGACTCACCTGAACCTAGGTGATTCTGTCTTTAATTACAAGGTGATTCTGTCTTTAATTACAAAGAGTTGCTATACGCCTGCATGACCTAGCGCCAGCGCCGTTACCAACATTCCCAACACGAGAAAAGGCTGGGCGCTTGCCTGATATTTCACATCGTTCTTGAGTGGGTCACGCAAGAAGTACATATCTTGAAACGTAATTTGCGGAATGATCAGCAGCACCAGCAGTACTGCAGAAAGGTTTTGGTGAATGTGAACTAAAAACGCCGCAATTCCCGACTGAAAAATGTCGATCATCAGCACACAAATCCAGGCGGCAGTGCCAATGCCAAACATGACGGGTAGCGAAGCCAACCCCAGCTGGCGATCGCCCTCGACGCTCTTAAAATCATTCACGACCGCAATGCCCAAACCCGCCATGCTGTAGAACAGCGTCAGGATGACGATCGTAGCGTTGAGTTCGCCAAACAACGCATGACCCGCCCACCAAGGTAAGGCAATATAGCTTGCGCCTAGAGCATAGTTGCCCAACCAGCCATTCTGCTTCAGCTTTAGCGGCGGCGCTGAGTAGATATAGGACAGAAAAGAACCGCCGATCGCCAAGGCTGTAATGGTGGGAAACCGATGACCCGCCCACTGATCGAGCGCAAAGGCAATGCCAATGCCAGCAAACAGCAGCACTAGGATCTGCACAGTCACTTGAGGAATGGAAATCGCGCCGGATGGAATGGGGCGATAGGGTTCATTAATGGCGTCAATCTCGCGATCGTAAAAATCGTTGAGCGTCTGGGTATAGCCCGTAAGCAAGGGCCCCGACAGCAGCATACAGGCGGCTGCAATCAAAACATTTTCCAGCGTCCAGACGTAGTTGCCTGAAGAAGCAGCACCACAGACCACGCCCCAAATTAGCGGAATCCAGGTGATCGGCTTCATAAGCTGCAAGCGAATTTTCCAAATGGAAGTTTCGCCCGACTGCGCGCCTTTCATACCCAAGAGCTGTCGAGTTTTGGCATTGCGATCGTCCGTATTGGCAGCAACCTCAGGAATACCAGGCAGAGAGGGTTCGGGCGCAGGAGAAGAGGTCGTAGGCTCAGACATGACGGCTTGGCTTACCTAAAGGAACAGAGCAAGGAGAAGTAGACAAAAAATCAAATTGCAGCCCTCCTAAAGGAGTTTGCAATCCCTTAAAGATATCTTGGCAGGAGGCTAGAGCGAAATGATCAAATAGCCTTCGTGAAACTTAGCGCCTGTCACCTGCCTCCCTCGTAGTTCTGGCGGCAAGAATACATTGCGGCGCTGATCGCCCACTTCCACCGTGATTTCAGGGCCATATTGCGTTAGCTTGACCTGCTTCTTATCAAATCCCGGTAGGAAGAGATAAACCTTGCGCTCAGCGCTATCAATCCGAATCGGCTGCGGCGCAGTTTGGCCAAAGTCAGGCATTGCAGTCATCAGGGGCTGCCAGTCTTCGGCTGCTTTTTCGGGAATTAGGCTGAGGGTCAGCGGGGCAAATTCGGTGCGGAGCGCCTCACTCGACTCACTACCCGGAGTTCTGTTTAAGGCTGCGTTTACCAAAACACCGCCTACGGTGATGCCGCTCTGCTGGGCACTGCCCCAGAGGTATTTAGCGGTGGCGATCGCTTCTGGACGATCGCTCGTGACCAAGTAGGCGATGACACGCTTAGGATCGGCAATGGCGGCTCTGCCCTGGTCAAGCATATTCGTAGCCTGATTAGCGGCAGGCTGGTTAAACATATCGCCCCCCGTCCAACCCACATTTAGCACCGCTGCTGCGATGGGTTGCAGAAAAGGCGACAGGGTTTTGCCCAAGTCTGAATCGGCAAACACCTGACGAAAGCGACGCATGTACCAGCTAAAAATTTCCGGTGCGCCTAGCATCCGCAGCGTGGATTGATTGCCCTCGCCATCATAGACAATGACATCGTACTGGCCGCTAGCATCAGCCTCACGAATGGCATTAAGCGCCAGAGAGTCATCCATACCCGGCAAAATGCCTAACTCCTGCCCGTAAACTGCCTTGAAAAAGGGAGTGCGCAAATATTGAGCTTCTTGCTTCTTTAGCTCTTCCCAAACTTGCTCCAGTAGCGCCGCTGACTGAAGCTGTTTCACCTGCAAATTAGGCGCTAGGGTCTGCGGTTCTGGACTCAACGTATCACTGGGAGAAACACCCACTTGCAGTCCCCAAGCCGGACTGGAATCTTGCCCCAAGAGCAAAACTCGCTTGCCTTGAGCCGCAAACTGTCTGGCAGCAGCGATCGCCACCGTCGTGCGACCCATTCCACCTTTGCCCAAAAACGTTACCACTAGCGCCATGCTTCAATGTCCTACCCTGGGTTAATCTGGGGTTAATCTCGTCACTCAGCCCATTGGCATGATCTCATCTTCAAAAAACCAGGTGCTGAATTGGTCGTCAAACTTGACGACTACACCAATGCCTTGACCGTCAGTTACTTTAAAGCCCTGTATCGTGCCAATTTTGCCTAAGTGAGCCACAACTTCCTTGCTAGAGCGATCGCGTAAACGCTGAACCCGCACTCTTTGACCTATTTCCATCACAATTCCACATCATCAAAGGATCTTGCATCAGTCTATCAGTGTATTGCATTTGATTAAGCTATCCTGAGAGCTTGAATCGAGGAATTTTTTTTGAGGGTAGACCTATGCTAGCGAAGCGAATCCTGCCCTGTTTGGATGTCAAAGCAGGACGTGTGGTAAAAGGCGTTAACTTTGTGAATTTGCGAGATGCAGGCGATCCGGTAGAGCTGGCACAGGTCTACAACCAGGCAGGCGCAGATGAGCTAGTGTTTTTGGATATCACGGCCACCCACGAAGATCGAGATGTGATCTACGACGTGGTTTATCGCACCGCAGAACAGGTGTTTATTCCGCTGACGGTGGGTGGTGGAATAAACAGTTTAGATACGATCAAGAAACTGCTGCGCGCCGGAGCCGATAAAGTCAGCATCAACTCGGCTGCTGTCCGCGATCCAGAGTTTCTCAATCGAGCGAGCGATCGCTTTGGCAACCAGTGCATTGTGGTGGCGATCGATGCGCGTCGTCGGACTGATCCGGCCAATCCGGGCTGGGATGTCTATGTGCGAGGCGGGCGCGAAAATACGGGGCTAGATGCGATCGCTTGGGCTAAAGAGGTGACAAGGCTGGGCGCAGGTGAGCTATTAGTGACCAGTATGGATGCCGATGGCACCTACGCGGGCTATGACCTAGAGCTAACTCGGTCGATCGCTGAGCAGGTAGAAGTTCCGGTGATCGCCTCAGGGGGCGCGGGCAACTGTCAGCACATTCATGCGGCACTCACCGAGGGTAGAGCGGAGGCAGCACTGCTGGCCTCGCTGCTGCACTTTGGGGAGCTAACGGTAGCCGAAATTAAGCAATTTTTGACCGAGCGAGAAGTGTTGGTGCGATCGATAGCTTAAAGGTAAATCAGCCTAAAGGCTGGGGGGATGAGCCTAGCGACCCTCATGCGGTAGGTTAACCCGGCTCATTTTCGGGAACTCTACGGTTAGTTTGTCAGAACGCTAACCGATATGACCCTAGAGACAAGCCGGAAGCTTTCATTCGATCGCTCCACGATCGCCCTTTTCAGCCTACTGCTCATCCTGTATGTGCCGCTGCTGGCCTATTGGGTGTATGGCTGGTTGACTAAAAATATCAGCATTGAGCATGAGTACTTCAGCCACGGGCTGCTAGGGTTACCCTTTGCAGCCTACCTCTGCTGGCATCGGCGCGAGCGCTGGCGGCACATGCCTGATACAACCAATCCGACAAGGCAAATTTTAGGGCTGTCGCTCTTGATTCTGGGCGTATCGTTTTATCTCAGCAACCTGACGGATCTGATCAATCTATCTCTCTTCACGCTTTTGATCGGCTTCTGTATCGGACTCAAAGGCTGGCCAGGGCTGCGGCTGCAAGCTTTTCCCCTGCTGCTGCTGCTGTTGGCCACCCCCAACGAAATTCCATATCTATTAACACCCTACACGCTGCCCCTACAAAGCCTGATCGCAGGTGTAGCGGGCTTTATTTTGACGCAGTTGGGCATGGATGTGCGGGTCGATCAGATTTACCTCTTTGTCAACGATCGCATTGTCGAAGTGGCTCCCTACTGCGCCGGATTAAAGATGCTGTTCACCAGCTTTTATGTAGGGCTGCTGCTGCTTTACTGGACGGGACAAACCTCACGACAAACGATCGCCTACTTCTATGCAGGCATCATCTTCATCAGCGTTACCGCCAATATTGTCCGCAATACCCTACTGACCTTTTTTCATGGCACAGGGCAAGATGCAGCGTTTCAATGGCTCCATGACGGCTGGGGCGGCGATGTTTACTCTACGGCCATGTTGGGATTAATTGTTTTGTGGCTGCGCAGCCTGGAAGCTTGGAACGCAGCTGCCGAAGACGATTTCGAAAGCGACCCTGAAAACGGCTGTGAAACTGAGCCACAACCTGGAATTTGACATGACGCTGCAACCCCTTCCTAACTTTTCCTCTCGTCGATCGCCCTACAAAATTTGGCTGATTCTGTTTGTGTTGGCGATCGCCCTTGCCAGCGCCATTCCCAACTACCTGACGGGCAATTGGTCACTCAGCAGAGTGCCCAAACTGAGCAATGTTCCCCAGCTCCAAAGGCTACAAAAGTCAGGCTTGAGTTTACCAGGCTGGCAGACGCTAAACCAAAAAACGATCGAGATTGGCGGGCATAAATGGTCAACCCAGGCGATCGTGCCGCAATCTAGCCCCACTGATCCCGCCATTTTGCTCATGCTGCGTCCCCAGACCTGGCATCGTGACTTGCCGCAAGTGGATTGGATGGATGTTCGAGGCGGACGTAACTGGACAGAAGAAGAGGAGCGATCGATCCGGTTCTCTGTAGCCGTTGAGCCAGAATCCGCTGCGGCATCACCCACACTGGTCAATGCCCGGTTTCTGCGCGGCTGGACAGCAGACAAAACCTATGCCGCCTTGCAATGGTACGCCTGGAAGGATGGCGGTCACTCAGCTCCGAGCCAATGGTTTTGGGCAGAGCAATTCTCACAGTTGCGCGATCGGCAGCATTTACCCTGGGTAGCCGTCAGTCTGCTGCTGCCCATGCCGCCCTTGAGCGAACTAGAAGCCATCCAACCTCAGGCCGAGGCGCTGGGTCAGCTGATTCAATCCAGGCTAGCGACAGAAGTTTTCCCATAACGTTAGTTTTGTCTCGCACTTACTCAGTGCTTATATCTCTTAGTTCTTATAGCTCCATATCTCACGGTCATCTCTTAGCCCGCTCAACCCAGTCATCTCAACCCAGTTCTTGCCTCCCGCATCGCTCTCGTCAGATTGTCTTGTTGGATTTATCTAGCACTCATGGTTTCTGCCCCTCCTCTCCCCAAGCCCCCCCTTGCCTCTAGGTTTGTGCCCAGCATCCTGCTATTTTGGCTGCTGCAAGCAGGTCTACTGCCACTCGTCGCCCTCAGTCAACCCCTACACAATCCAGCAAACCTCCCCTTCCCACCCTCTCTCCCTCCCACCCTCTCTCCTACTCTCCCTCCCTCCCTCCCTCCCTCCCACTCTCCCTCTCCCACCCAGCAGCTCTTAAAAGACGCGCGCCAGAGACTGATCGATCGCGGTGAACTCACCGGGTCACCTGACGAAACAGGCAACGCACCCCACACCGAAGCTGCGCCTTTAGATCCCTTCTTGGGCTATCAGTTGAGTGGCGGTGACACAATCTATGTCAATGTTCTGCGGTTTCCAGATCTATCGTTTCAAGGCACGATCGATCTGGAGGGCAATTTGCTCGTACCGCTCGTGGGAGTCTTGCACCTCAAAGGATTAACCACAGCACAGGCTCGAAGCCAGATTCAAATTGCGCTCGATCGCTATGTGGTGAATCCCCAGGTGGATGTAATTTTGATTGCCCAGCGACCCGTTCAGGTCACGATCTTAGGTGAGGTTGTGAAACCTGGACTTTACCCTCTGCCCGCGCCTCAGCTCTCCGTTGCGCTGCTGGCCGCAGGGGGAAGCACAGGGCTGGCCGATCTACGTGTTGTCAAAATTCGGCGAACCTTGGCCGACGGATCGATCGCCGAGCGAGAGGTTGATCTGTTTACGCCGCTCCGCGATGCCCAGTCTGTCCCCGATTTACGCCTGGATGATGGAGACACGATCATCATCCCCACGCTAACCGCCGAGAGTGAAGGATACGATCGCAACCTGATCGCCCGATCCAATCTGGCACAAGCCCAAATCAGCATTCGCGTGCTCAATTACGCCACAGGTCGAGGTGGCAGCTTGGGTACCCTCCAATTGGTCAATGGCAGCAGTTTTGTCGATGCCTTAACCGCCATTTCCCCCGACCTGAGCAGCGCCGATATCCGACATATTGCCCTAGTTCGTTTTGACCTACAGCAGGGCAAAGCCGTCACCCAAAAGCTAGATGGCAAAGATGCCATGTTGGGCGATACGTCTCAAAATCCCATGCTGGAGCAAAACGATGTGATTGTAATTGGGCGAAATTTTGTTGCTCGCATTACCTACGCTCTCAACACCTTTACCCAACCTTTTCGCGACATTCTGGGCTTCCTGCTGTTTTTCGACTCTCTTTCTAATAGCGCCCAAAACCTTTTCCAACCCGACGGCAGCACCTCTCGCTAGGCTCTCCTCATGGCTCCTCCCTTACTCACTCGCTATCTCCTCGCACTCGATCGCCACAAATGGTTTGCTCTAGCCGGATTCATTGCCGTCACGGGGCTTTCGGGCGGTGTGGCGATTCTCCAGCCGCCACCCTCCAGCATTTATTTGGCTGAAGGACTGCTGATCTATGGCGCGCCACCTGAGATATTTTCGACAACTGGGGCAAAACTGCAACAGCAGGGACAAGCCGTTACCCCAGAGATGCTGCTCTCTCGTCCTGTCTTGGAGTACACCCTGCAAAAGCTTGAGGAGCAAGACATCAAGGTATCCGTTAAGCGGATTCAAGAGAGCACCAAAGTAGTGATCGCGGGGCAGGGGGATGACAAAGCTGCACCTGAGGCCAAAGAACAGACCCAAGGCTTACAAGTTTCTGTCACCTACCGCGATAGCCGAGGAGAGCGAGCCACTGCGATCGCCACTGCCCTCATGGACGCAATGGTAGAGCAGAGTCGCCAGTTTAACCAGCAGCAGCTTAACCGCATCAACGCCAACCTTAATCAGCTCTTGCCCAAAGTGACGCAAGAGTTGAGACAGGCCGAACAAAACCTTGAAGGGTATGTGCGGCAAGAGGGAACTGCCCTGCAAGCCGCCGAAAGCGGCTCGTTACTCAGCAACATTACGGCCAACCAGCAGCAGCAGCGGCAGCTTCGCCTGAGTTTGTCTGGCATCGAGGCACAGCTTGTGAGCCTGCAATCTCGTCTGGGGATGACTCCCGATCAAGCCTATGCTTCTTCGGCACTCAGCGCCGACCCGATTATTGGCGATCTGCGTGCCAAAATTTACCAGACCGAAGCCCAGCGCGATCTGCTAGCTAAAACGCTGCGACCCGATCACCCACTCATGGTGGATTTGCAAAACCAGTTAAGTACCTATGCGCAGCTCTTGCAGTCTCGCGTAAGTGAAGTCTTGGGTGCCCCTCTGCAAGACAGCCAAATTCGGCAATCAATTAACCTCGACCCAGCACGTCAACAGCTTGCCAGCACCTTAGTGGGGTTACAAACGCAGCGAGAAATTTCGCAGCAGCAATTGGCAGCTTTGAGTCAAACGGAACAAGAGCTACGGCAGGAATATTCGGGCATTCCCAACAAGCAGCTGGGGCAACAGCGTCTACAACAGCAGGTTATTCTCAAGCAGACCTTTTATGACCAGATTCAAGCTCGCTTAGCTGACGTGAAGCTAGCACAAGAGGAAACAGTGGGCAGCTTAGTCATTGCACAACCGCCGCAAGTCGAAGCCCTGCCTGTCAAAGCAGCCAGCAGCTTGGCGATTTTACTCATAGGCAGCTTGATGGGTTTGGTCGTGGGAGGTGGCCTGGTGCTGTTGCTCGATTCGATCGATCCCGTTATTTACACCCTAGAAGACCTGCAAAATGCCCTAAAAGCAGAGGATGTGCCAATTTTGGGGCTATTGCCGACCTTACCCTGGGATGGAGAAACCGCCAGTTTGGCGATCGCCACCGATGCTTTGCCCACTGCTTATACAGAAACCTATGAGCGACTGCGGGGCAACCTTCAGCGACTGGGAGGCAGTAAAGGGTTACGGGTGGTACTCGTTACCAGCACCTTGAACGAAGAAGGCAAAACCGTGGTGGCCTATAATTTAGCGATCGCATCGGCGCGGGCTGGCAAGCGCACGCTGCTGATAGAAACCAACTTGCGATCGCCCTCTCCTGCAATCGCCCTGAAAGTCACGCTTGATTCCCACAGCCAGCTTGAGCCACTGCGCTACTATGGCAACCTATCAGACTGCATTCAAATGGTGCCCGCCATTGAGAACCTTTACATTGTGCCTAGTGTCGGCCCCCAACGACAGGCCGCTGCCCTTTTGGAGTCTAGCGAGATGCATCGCCTGCTAGAGGATGCCCGCAACCGCTTTGACTTGGTGATTCTGGATGCACCTGCCCTCGATCGCTACAACGATGCCCTGCTGCTAGAACCCTACACCGACGGTCTGCTCTTGGTGACTCGCCCAGGCTATACAGAATCAGGGCCGCTCAACGAAGCGACACAGCAATTTGTTGAGTCTGAAGACATTCAGTTTTTAGGTGCTGTTGTCAATGATGCGAATATGCCCCTTCAGTTTTCGGAAGCGATCGAAGTTGCGCGATCAACTGTTCTTCAATAAAGGATTACAGGCTAACTCGTTTGTCATGACTCAGGGTGAGCAGCAGCTGATTTGAAAAATTCAAATTTCCCCCCAGCAATCACAGTATCGATATGATTCTCATATCTTTTTAAAGTATAAAAACCTTGAAGTATGAGAGTCAAAAGCATAATCTCTCAATATTTTGGTTGAGGACATCGAGAAATCGAGTCGTGGCCTTGCGTTTGTTAAGGTTTGGTTGCACAAAAGCTGAGACAGTACAGCCCTACTGTAAAATTCTGAAACTTCAGTAGAATTACAGGGAATTAGCGCCAAATTCATGGCTGCAATAATCCAAAATGCTGATGCCCTGCGGCACTGAAGCCTGGAGAGGGTTACCCCATAGCCCCTCTCAACCGTTACATCTGATGTCACCTTCACCTGAATTACTTGTAAGGAGTTTATAAAATGCCACTTACAAAACGCTGTATTGCTGAGTTTATTGGCACGTTTTGGCTCGTGTTTGGCGGTTGCGGTAGCGCTGTGTTAGCGGCGGCTTTTCCCTATACTGCTGCCCCCGACGGCAATTCCAACTTTTTTGGTCTGGGCTTTTTGGGCGTGTCCTTGGCCTTTGGTCTGACGGTTCTCACCATGGCCTATGCGATCGGTCACATTTCCGGTTGTCATCTCAATCCGGCTGTGTCCTTTGGTCTATGGGCTGGGAAGCGTTTCCCCGGTTCAGAGCTACTGCCCTACATCATCGCTCAAGTCTTGGGCGGTGCTTTGGCAGGTGGACTCATCTTCCTGATCGCTAGCGGTAGGGAAGGCTTTGCCCTTACAGGAAGCAACCCTCTAGCCACCAATGGCTTCGGCGCACATTCGCCGGGGGGCTACACGCTGGTAGCTTGCTTCATTGCTGAAGTGGTTCTCACCTTTATCTTCTTGATGATCATCTTGGGAGCAACCGATCGCCGCGCTCCTCAAGGTTTCGCTCCCATTGCGATCGGCATGGCTTTGACGCTTATCCACCTCATCAGCATTCCAGTCACCAACACCTCCGTTAACCCTGCTCGGAGCACAGGTGTAGCCTTGTTTGCGGGTGTTGAACTCCTTAGTCAAGTCTGGCTGTTTTGGCTAGCACCTATTCTGGGCGCTGTCTTGGCGGGTTTCCTCTACAACTCTGTATTTGAAGTTAGCCCCCTAGAAGAGCGTGTCAGAGAGCATGTTTAGGCTCATGTTCTGATGCGTTTGTAGAATTGATGGTTTGATCTGTGGGGTGTCCCGCAAATACAGAGGAGGACTGCGGTAGCCGCAGTCCTCCTTTTTTATATCCTCAGTAGATCGCAAATTAGGGTTTTGTGGTGCGCTCCGCGCACCACAAAACCCTAAAAGCTGGATTTCAGAAAAATAGTAGCGCTTTGCAATCTACTGCTCCTATTTCTACAAGTCATGCTGAAATTCTTCAATAACATCCATGAGATGTACTTGAGACTGCATCGGCAGCAGATCAGACAGAGGAACCTCTCGCTTGCCGCCCCCTAACTTAATAGAGATACCTTTTAGAATGTCTAGAACCTGATCTTCCAAAACGCTGCCCTTACTCAGGAGCGGATAAAGCTGCTCGGCGAGGGCAGTGTGCAAATGGGCATCACGCAGATACAAATGCCATTTAGCCACATCCATGTAGACGTTCTCGCCGATCGCCCCGGCCAATTTTTCGATCGCTTCACTGGAACCAACCATAAAATTTGTCTCCTAGACACTAGCCCTGACGAGATGACGTGGGATCAGAATAATCTGCGATCGCAAAGATGTACAGCCCATGAGCCACCAAGATTGCCAGCGTGATGCCCGTGAACCAAATAGTCCATGGCCAATCCGCTTTTTGAATAATGCGGGCGAACCAGGCTCCAGAATTGAAGCAGCCAAAAGCCGCCACATGCACCGCAAAAGTCATCCGATCGTCTAATTTGCGGTAATCAGGGTCTTTGCGATCGGGTTTACGAGACCAACGAGGAGGCATAGATCAATCAGGATAAGGAATGGGGAAAAAGGAACGGGAACAAACAGTGACCCTTGTTTTTGAGGGCACAGCTGCATTCATCGCTGAATGCCGTAAGGCTTCTCTAACTTGTCTTCTTCTATTGTAGAAGGGAATAGTCGCCTGATTTGCCGCCTGTTTTCTGTAAGAGGTAGATGGACTCGATCTGAATCGATTTTTCTAGCGCTTTCGCCATGTCATACAGCGTTAAAGCCGCCACCGAAACAGCCGTCAGCGCCTCCATTTCTACTCCTGTCTCCGCTTTAATTTTCACCTCAGCCTGGATCTGATAACCTGGTAGCTCGGCATCGGGCGTAATCTTTACCTCTACCTTGTGCAGTGGCAAAGGATGGCAGAGCGGAATCAAATTTGCCGTCTGCTTAGCCGCCATGATGCCCGCGAGTCGAGCAGTGCCCAACACGTCTCCTTTGGGCGCATTGCCCGACTGAATAGCCGCGAACGTTTCTGGCAGCATTCGCACTCGCCCCACGGCGATCGCCGTTCTCACCGTTGGCACTTTGGCGGAAACATCCACCATTTGGGCTTGCCCTTGGGCATCGAGATGCGTCAGAGACGCAGAAGATAAAGGATTTTGT
Source organism: Oscillatoriophycideae cyanobacterium NC_groundwater_1537_Pr4_S-0.65um_50_18 (assembly GCA_016208305.1). Classification (GTDB taxonomy): domain Bacteria; phylum Cyanobacteriota; class Cyanobacteriia; order Elainellales; family Elainellaceae; genus Drouetiella. The sequence continues at coordinate 122,363 of JACQYI010000071.1, forward strand.
GTCACAGCTCTTTCTATCATGGGGTTTTGTGTGTTACTATATCAATCAGTGCAAGAAATTGCGCAAAAGTTGGGTGTGTAGCTCAGTGGACTAGAGCACGTGGCTACGGACCACGGTGTCGGGGGTTCGAATCCCTCCTCGCCCGTACAAACAGAAAAGCCTGTAAGAATAGAGGAGATGCTTAAGCATCTCCTCTATTCTTCTATGGAGCGATAGGCAGCAGGTCAGCATTAGGAAAGATGCTGAGCGATCGTCAGATCAACCGCATAGACATCTCGCCCTTGCCCTAGCGCATATCGCAGTGACGTGGGCAAAGTTTTGCTGGCACAGGTCAGAAAAATCAGGAGTCCCAAAAAAGATAGAGCCGCAGAAAGCCCAAATAATCCGCGATAGCCCCAGTCTGCGGCGATCGCCCCTAAAACCGGGCCTGCCAAGGCGATTCCGGTGTCAAATCCGACCATACAGACCCCAAAGGTTCGCCCTCGTTCGTCTGGGTGCGATCGGTCTGCCATTAATGCCGCCATCATCGGAATCAAGATGCCCGCACCCATGCCTTCCAGAATTGCCGCCATCAAGAACATCGTCTCATTCTGAGCTTGCCAGAGAATCGCCATTGCCAGGGCATAGAGCACCAAGCTAATGCTGATAAAGCCGCCTCGCCCGTAGCGATCGCTCAAAGGGCCAACAATCAGTCGAATGCTGAAGCTGGCGATCGCAGCAGCGGTATAAAATAGCCCGATATTGAGGCTTACCCCCGCCTCACGGATAAACAGCGGTACAAAAGTACTCAGCGTTCCAAACGCCAGCCCAATCATCAGCAAAATTAAGGCGGGTATGCGAATCCGCGCATCGCCCAACAGACTCCAAAAAGGCTGGTTAGAAGTTCGATTGGCTTGGTACGGCATGACCGGAGGGGCAATGACTTGAGCCGTAAAAATTAGCCCAATCACGCCCAACCCAGCCGTCATCAAAAACATAGGAGTATAGCCAAACCACTCGTGACAAAAGCCGCCCAGAGCAGGGCCGATCGCCATCCCCACCGGGTTAACCAAGCTCATGTAACCAATGACTTCTCCCCGATTTTGGGGTGGCGACAGGTCAACCACCAGCGCATTATAAGCCAGGGCAAACGCCGCAATACTGATGCCGTGAAAGGCGCGAATCCCAATCAGGAGCGGAATGCTTTCGGTTGCCATATAGCCAAGGGGGGCGATCGCAATCACAGCCATGCCAATTAGTAGCACGAGTTTCCGACCGCGATCATCTGCTAACTGAGCCAGCCAGCTGCGAGAAGGTAGCAGACCCAAGGCAAAGGCACCAATCACAATGCCGACCGTATGCTTGTCTGCGCCTACAGATTCGACATAAAGCGGCAAGGTAGGCAACATGGCCGCCAGCCCTGCCCAAAACAAAAGACCTGCCGCGAATAAGATCAGCAGGTTGCGCCGGAGTGCTGGACTTAAGGTATCAAAGACTTTCACAACAATTTAGATCTGAAGGAGAAGTAGCGAAGGGGCAGCCATTGCTCAGGCAGGGTCAAGCCCCTATTAAATAATGATGGCGACTTTCTGATTTTTTTGCAGCTTCAGGATTCTGGCAGATCTTTTGGCAGATCTATGGAGAAGCCTCATCCCTCGTCTTATAATAGGATTTGCAGCGTCATTGTATACAATTTCTAGCCGCAATTTGCCCTGCAAGTCTTGGGTGTAGCCAACCCCACAATGTTATTTTTCCCGGTCGAGTCGTTTTTCAGCATATTTGATCACATGCAAAACAAGCGTAGTGGCGATCGCCCCCGTTAAGGCCATAAACCACAGGCCACAACCCGCCGCCACACCCAGAGAAGCCGAAACCCAGATAGCCGCTGCGGAGGTGAGTCCCTGGATTTTGATCTCATCCGGCGTTCTTCTAGATTTGGCAAAGATTTCTCCCGCTCCTAAAAAGCCGATGCCCGACACGATGCCCTGAATGATGCGCGTCGTATTGTCCAGGCTGTTTTGACCAAACTGTAGCCCTGTCATCACAAATAGAGCCGATCCTAAACTGACGAGCATGTGGGTACGTAACCCGGCTGGCTTACGGCCAATTTGTCGCTCTAAACCCACTAAGCCTCCCACAAAAATAGCAAGGCTCAAGCGGGCAAGAATGCTAATCCAATCTGAAGGATCTAACGGAAGCATGGCAAAATGGCTACTTTCTAATTTTCTTGCCGATGCGCTAGCTCCAGTCTTCTCGCTGGTTGCTTCGTCCTCGGTAAATCTGAGAAGTCTGATGAATTTGGCGCGTTTTGGCAAATAGCTCTTCTTCAGTGAGCTGCCAGCGGTTCAGCACTTTCTCCATATCGGCTTGAATATCTCTAGCTCCGGGAAAGCCGCGATAGCGAATGCGAAGACGAGCCAGTTCTGCCAGATTAAAGTCGTTAGGTTCTCCGGCTAGTAGCGTATTGGCAACCTGGCGATCGCTCTCCCACTGAGGATGCTGTTGGTCTTTGGACTGCTGTTTATTGGGGGTGAGTTCTGCCATAACATGCGGGGAGATGATATTCAGGGTTCGATGCGTTGGGCAACAGGTCGGGCTGGCTCAGTTGGGGTAGCTAAGCAGCAAATCTGGGCGTGATCCAACGGACAATATTCAGAGAGAATAATAGTAGCTGAGGATAGCGTTGCTGAATCTATTTCCTCAAACATAAAGAAAGGTCTAAACTCCGGGCGGAATACCGGAGTTTGTGAGATGATCATTAATGCTCTAAAATTTTGTACTTAAAGCGACAGACAGGAAGTTCAATCATGCCACTCAGACTCGGTGACACAGTTCCCAACTTTACCCAAGCTTCTACTCACGGCGATATCGATTTCTTCGCATGGGCAGGCGATAGCTGGGTCATCCTTTTTTCTCACCCCAAAGACTTTACCCCAGTTTGCACCACAGAACTCGGCACAGTTGCAAAACTCAAGCCTGAATTTGACAAGCGCAATGTTAAGGCATTAGCGCTCAGCGTCGATGACGTCGAGTCTCACAAGGGTTGGGTGGGCGATATTGAAGAAACCCAGGGCACAGCGCTCAACTACCCCATCTTGGCAGATCCCGATCGCAAGGTATCTGACCTGTATGACATGATCCACCCCAACGCTAACAATACATTGACGGTGCGATCGGTCTTCATCATCGACCCTAACAAGAAGCTGCGCCTCACCCTGACCTATCCTGCCAGCACCGGACGCAACTTTGATGAACTGCTGCGAGTCATTGATTCACTTCAGTTGACAGATCATTACAGCGTTGCCACCCCTGCCGACTGGAAAGATGGCGATGATTGCGTCATTGTGCCTTCCATCACCGATCCTGCAGAGTTGGCAGAGAAGTTTCCCAAGGGCTATACAGCAGTTAAGCCTTACTTGCGTTTGACTCCTCAGCCTAACAAATAGACGGCGATCGATGGGTTCCTAGGTCATAGACCTCTTAAAAATTAGGTTGATGGGTTATTACAAGGCGTTCTAAAAGAACGCCTTTTTGCATTTAATCTTTTGCATTTAAATCTAGCGGTAGTGTTCTAGACATGTTGTTAATTTTTTTGAGAGGCGCGCGGAGCGTGCCTCTCAAAAAAATTAACAACATGTCTAGAACATCACCAAATCTAGCAGCCTTGAGGCGAATCCATCCGGCACGCTATTTCTTATTTTCAAAAATATCTAATGGAGCAGGCGAAGTGTGCTGTATGAGAGAATTACGATTAAGCCCTCCGTTCAGGCTACCGGGTCGCAGCGGTGTGCCTAATGGGTTAGCCGCATTTCGCTCAATTGTGATTTGAGTGCCATTGGAATAGTAGAAAGTTGTGGAACCGTCGCCATGAGGAATGATAGCGGCAGGAGGCAAATTCTCGCCACGGGGAGTTTGTATCACTCCGTTAGGATACACCTGCGTTCCGGCCGGGTAATTGAGTAAGTTACCTGCGCCTCTTGCACCATCAGGAACAGTTTGAGCAATCACTTTTCCGGCAGCGAGTACTTCTAATAACGCAATTAGAAGTCCGTTGATGACCCAATATTTCATAGCTTCTACCCTGCACCCCTACCCATCTTTGCATTGCCGATTTGCGTTGCTGAAGCGCTGAGAAAAAAGCGTGAACTTAAGACTTTCTCAGGACTATCTCTCCTATTTTAGGACTTTGCCAATCTGTCAGCTATGAAATTTGTTTTGAGAGGCGCGCGCCCCTCAAAATAAATTTCATAGCTAAAGCCAACAGTTCTAAATTATGAGTCGTATTGATTCTGTCCAGGTTGAGTTCCAGACGCTAAAAAGACGATAAGGATGATAGCGCCAATGATGGGAATGATTCCAAGCAATAGCCACCAGCCACTACGACCCGTGTCATGTAACCTTCTCACGCCTACGGCAATACTAGGAATTAAGACAGCCAAGGAGTAGAGTCCACCCAGCAATCCCAGTCCCGAATCTCCAACCGTTAACCCAATTAAGCCATCGATTAAGCCCAGCCCAAAAGAAATTAGGAAATTGAAGAGAACAAAATACCAATACTCTTTGCGTCGTGCTCGCCCACTAAAAATTGCATACTTCTTCAAAACCGTTAAATACCAGTCCATGCCTTGTTCCTCAAAACATTCGTTGAATTTAGAGAAGCATGGCTCTATTCCCTAATCTAGGTAGCCTCAGAAAGAATCACGAGAAAAGATTTCTAGAGAAAGGATTGAGGGCTTTACGGTTAATCAGAACACTGCTGGCCTCTGAAAATTCTGCTAGACGAGAGTTTCAGGTGAAAGCACAATCCCAAATCCGTATTTTAGGAGCGATAGAGCCTCAACTATCTTCCAATGGGGTTGGTCGTAAAGGTTGAATGAGTTGTGAATCTTCAACAAATGCCGAGCTAAATGTCAATCTGCCAGAAGGCATAGCTTTTGTAGCATTGCTTAATTAGGGGGATGGCTCGGCCAAACGACATCAAAATCACATCCGCCTCTGAGGTCTCGATCTAGCCCGACCCCACACAAGCCGCCAGCAGTTCCTCAATGCTGCCCACCCGCCGGATAGGAATTTCTCCTAGCTGCGCCGAGACTTCAGCGATCGTCATGTCATCTAAAAAGCGATCGTCATCATGTTTTAGCATTAGCGAAGGCAACAGAATACCATCGCCCAAGCCCTGTCCCTTCAGCACGCGCACCAGATCTTGTCCGGTAAGCAACCCAGTCACCGTAATTTCTTGCCCCCAATACTCGCTATTGAGCGCAACTTTGTTGAGGTGTAATCCTTTCACCTGATTGAGTCGATCGGCGATCGGCTGAAAAGCTTGCTCAACAGCATTACCCAGTACCCAGGTCAATTGGCGAGGCGGAGAGATTTCTGGCGGCAGTTGCCGAGCCGCTTTATGAAACTGCTTGATAAATTGCCGAATCGAGCCAACCCCATTGCCCAACTGCGGGTAGTCTTCATAATGGGATTCGGGGGGTAGCTCCTGTCGTCCGATCAAAAACCACTCATCGGCCAGCCAAGCAAACGTGCTGCCCAACTGCTGCCGAAACTGGGTTTGAAGATTTTGCACTAAGGCGATCGTTTCTTGGGCTTTGGCCGTCGTGACCGGAATCAGCTCATCTTCGGTGGGGCGAAACCGCGTTAGACCAACGGGTACCACTGCTGCTGAAATCACAGCCGGAACCTCGCCCTGGTGAAACTTTGCCAAATCCCGCAGCGTGCGCTCCAGATGCTCGCCATCATTAATGCCAGGACACACCACCACCTGCGCATGGATCTGCAAATCGTGATCTTGAAACCACTGCAACTGATCGAGCAATTGACCCGCACGCGGATTTTTGAGTAATCGGGTGCGAACCTCAGGTTCGGTGGCATGAACCGAGACATAAAGCGGCGAAAGGCGCATTTGGGCAATCCGATCCCACTCGCGCTGGGTGAGATTGGTCAACGTCAGGTAGCTGCCGTAAAGAAAGCTAAGACGATAGTCGTCGTCCTTCAGGTAAAGCGTTTGCCGCATGCCAGGGGGCTGCTGATCGATAAAGCAAAAGGGACAGCGGTTGTTGCACTGAATCAAGCTGTCGAATAATGCCGACTCGAATTCTAGCCCCAAGTCTTCGTCGTAGTCTTTTTCAATCTCAACCTGATGCGCCTTGCCGTCAGTATCTAAAACTTCTAGTTCCAGCACTTCATCGGCACAAAAGAACTGATAGTCAATTAAGTCACGGGGGGCTTGCCCATTGATGGAAACCAAGCGATCGCCCACCTCGAAGCCAATCTCAGCCGCGATCGAATCGGGCAAGACACGGGTAATGACAGCAGGGCGAATGGCAGAAGCGCTCATGGGTGGAGAAATAAGGGATGAAAGGGGATAGGCGGACAGAGATGCCCGCCCTATAAAGCGCTAAGATGGCCAGCGCCTTATCTCTTTCTCCATTTTATGAGACTAGGAAAGCTCTGGCGCTTAGACTAGAAACTGCAACGTCATTAAGGGTCACGAGGGCTTGGAATCCACCCGCGATGTTGCCGTTGAAATCGACCCGCACGACTGTGCCACTGCCCGAATCTCGCAGCCTGACGTATCGGTTAAAGCGATTTTCTGCACCATAGCCAGGCTTGGACACAATACCTCTCAGGTCAATCAAATCGATCGCCCGTCGAGAGATTTGGAAGTCTGTGATCTGATCGACCCCATTTTGCTCCGCTCTGTAGATAAATCGATCGCGACCGACGCCCCCTGTCATTACATCCCCCCCGTTGCCCCCAATTAGGCGATCGGCTCCGGCTCCCCCAATCAGTCGATCAACCTGGGTATTGCTTTCTAGCCGATCATTCCCTAGACCACCATCAAGCGTATCGCTGCCTCCGCCCCCATAGAGCGCATCATTGCCGCGATTGCCTGACACCACATCTTGTTTGCGGTTTCCGCCTAAGCGATCGCTGCCCAAACCGCCGCCAAGGGTGTCATCGCCAGAATTGCCTCTCAGCACATCGTTGTTTTGGCGACCGCGCAGCTGGTCGTTGCTCAAACCGCCAGATAGCCGATCGTTCCCTAGACCGCCATCTAGAGTGTCGGAGTCTTTTCCCCCGCGCAGGGTATCGCGACCGCGACCTCCCGCCAAAACATCTTGCTCACCCTCGCCATTGAGGAAGTCATTGCCTAGCCCGCCAGAGAGTTGGTCATCGCCACGCCCACCTGAGAGGCGATCGCGGCCTTGCTGTCCCCCTAGAGTATCGCTGCCAACATTGCCAAACAGCCGATCGGTGCTCAGCCCCCCACCCAGCGTATCGGAACCATTGCCGCCGCGCAGGGTATCAACACCCCGCCCCCCGACCAACCCATCCCGATCCTCTCCGCCATCTAAATAATCATTGCCCAACCCGCCTGAGAGCTGGTCACGACCCCGTTGCCCAAAACCGCGATCGCGGCCTTGCTGACCTCGCAGCGTATCTGTGCCGCCATTGCCAAACATGCGGTCATGGCCGCGCCCCGCATTGATGCGATCGTTACAGCCTCGACCTTGCAGTAAATCATTTCCCGCAAAGCCAACCAGCGTATCAGAATCGATCGTTCCCCGAAGGCGATCGGCATCGGCATTACCCTTAATGTTGCGACCCGGTTGGCAGTTATCGTCAATTGGGTCTGGATCAACAACACCTGGAGGAATAATGACTTCGGGCGGCACAAAATCGCGCACGACTAGATTCCGAACCTCGTGGATGTTGGTGGCCGATCCGGTTGAGCCTGCAAACCCCAGCTTGAAGGTAGAAGGTACAGCCCCATTGATCGGCGTGACATCCAGGTTATTGATAACAACTTCACCCTGATCGGCAAAGTCATCATCCGAGTTGAGATCGACCCGAACTGTTAAAACGCCAGTGGGCGAAAGATCAATTCGAGTCCGGCGCTGTGCCGCATTACGGTTGGTGGCCGTAGGATTATCCACCCCAATGTCTAGCGTGGGCGTGCCGCCCAAAAAGGCATATTGCGAAGCCTCACTGCCCCGAACAGCGATCGAGTCTCGAACGGGAACACTGACGCCTGCTGGAGTAGGACGTTGCAGAGTCGTGGATTCGATCGAAGTAGAGAAGTTGCCAAACTCGTCATAGCCTACGCCCAAATAGCCGCCACGAATGCCCGGAATTCCCTGAAAGAGCTTTTGGGCATATCCCAACGAGCCACCAAATGCACCCGCCGCAGTGATGGGTACAGGATTATTGCCATCGATGAGAAAGAAACTAATGCCATCCCCATTGCTGCCTTCAAACGGATTGCCCCCGTAGGCATAGGAATCAAAGGTGATCGTCAGTCCATCGTCTTGGCTAAGCGGGCGATCGTAAACGACAAAAGCCGCCTGATTATTAGCCACTCCTGTCAGCCGTAAGGCTCCATCTCCAGGGGCATCGATGGCGGTACCCGCACCGGGCAGTCCATCTCCGGATGCGGCAACCGTCGATCGCGCTGTTAAAAAGGGCTGAGCAGAAGTTGTGCCCTCGCCAATCCCAAACCGCCAAGGTTTTTCTGTAACATCGGCTTCTCGGAACGTTTCGCTAAGCAAGATAGCCAAAACGCCAGGGTAGGCTGCCAGAGTTTGCGATCGAAAGGCAAGGGACGCACTGCTGCCCTGCGTCATGTATTCCAGATCCCAGTTGCCACCTTGGGCAGAGCTGCCCGTCAACGTTGCTGAGGCGGCAATGTTCGCCCCGGTTAACTGGCTGATCTGCCGCACAAACTGCTGCCCTACCGCTCCAGCCGCAACTTGGCAGCCATAGAGCAAAATTTCTGCCTGAGCAGCCAGAGCCTTAGCCCAATCCTGCATCTGCTGAGCATATTGCTTTAAGGTCTGCTGATTCAGAATGCTTGTTCCCAAGTGGATTTCGCCCGATCGCCCATGCGATACCAGATGCAAGCTGTTCAGAGGCAGTCCGCTCAGTGCAGTATGGCGCGCAATGGCCTGAGTTATCTGCGCTACGCCATCTTGAGCCGCGTCTAAAATGACGACCTCAGTGCCAGGATAAACACCCTGAACTAGGCTCTCGTAATGGTCAACATTAGGGTCAATGATGACCAGAGCGGGCGATTTGGGAGAATTCATGGAAAGTGTCATCTGCTAGTTTCTTGGGGGGGTAGTTGCGGGCAGTCAACAGATTGGGCAAGAAGTGGGGCGCGATCGCTCTAGGCAGCACTCATGCTTCCACTAAAATTTTGCAATGGCTATATTTCGTAGCACCCATCAGCATTAACTTATTGCAACAGCCAAAGTAGCAAAAGTTTCTAAGGATTAGATATCACATTTGACCTAACCTGCAACACTCTCCAGAGCAAGACCTGCTTGCCGGATTGTGAAAAGTTCCTCTGCAAATTCACTGCTATGAGGCAAAAGGTTTTGTGTTAAATATTCCGTTCTTTAGATCTAAACAAAAATGCTTCTTTTGAAAATATGCTATTGGATGCATTTTTAGACCTGCGCTATCGTGCTCAAGCTGTTTTTTGGCCGTACAGGAGACATCCCAACAACTCATTTCAGATTGAATTTCACTCGGTTTGATCCAGCCCTTTATGCCTTTGACAATCAACTTTTTAGGGTTTTGGGCTGCGCGTCAGCCCAAAACCCCGGTTGCGATCCGGTTAGGTAACTTTACTCGCGATCGCTCAAACTGCCTGCCCATTCCGATGTAGACATGACCTTGCTAAAGAAAGACTGCTGGCTCACGAGAGTCGATCGGTGCAGTTCTTCGGCAGTCGCGCTCCCAGCCTCATTCTCAAAAGCCAGGGTTCCGGTTGAATCGGAGAGAAATTCTACTGAAAATCCCAGGTGTGCCGCTTGTCGAGCCGTTGTGTCACAGCACATCTGCGTCATGTATCCCGATATCACGATCGTATCGATCGCCTGTTCCCTCAGCCAAGATTCTAGCCCTGTGCCCGTAAAGCTGCCCGGTAACGTTTTCTCGATCAGCAGCGTGTGGGGCTGTTTAGCAATCTCCGGGTGAAGCGACCAAGCCGGGGTGCTCTTGTTAAAAATCGGAGAAGCTGGATCTGATTCTGTATGTTGCACTACGATAATTGGAATCTCTTGATCAGCAGCCATCTGCATGACCTGAAGAATATTGTCTAAACTGCCAGAAGGATAGGTAACTGGCAATTGACCTGTAAAATACTCCTGCTGCACATCGATCACTAGGAGTGCGCGTTTCATAAGGCTGCCTTCAATGAACTGGTACCGTATTCATACCACTGAATCCACGCATTTGAATCCATGCATTGATGATTGCAGCTATGATTTTTCGGGCTGCGTCCTGCTATGGCCTCCTCAAAATTTATGCTGTTGAATAAAATGCTGTGAACCCCCCATGCCCTCCTCCCCTACTTCTGGATCTAATCGCAATTCTTCTGGATTTCATCAACTCCATGAACAGGTGCAGCGATGGATTTGGGAACAAAAATGGACAGAGTTACGGGATATTCAGGAACAGGCGATCGCTCCTATTCTCTCAGCCAATACCGATCTGATTATCGCGGCTGCTACCGCTGGAGGGAAAACAGAAGCCGCATTTTTGCCGATTTTCTCTAAACTCATGAGCGATCGCAAACCTGAAACGGTAGGCATTCAGGTTCTCTATATCAGCCCCCTTAAGGCGTTAATTAACGATCAGGAGCGGCGGCTGTCTGCGTTAGGAGAACGGCTAGAGATTCCGGTTCATCCTTGGCATGGAGATGTCAGCGCTAGCCGCAAGCAGCGCGTCTTGCGCCAGCCTTCTGGTGTGCTGTTAATTACGCCTGAGGCACTAGAGGCGATGTTTGTCCTGAGAGGGCATGAGTTAACCGCCATCTTTGCCGCGCTTCAGTATGTCGTAGTCGATGAGCTACATTCCTTTATTGGCATTGAGCGAGGCCAGCAATTGCGATCGCTGCTGCACCGTCTAGAGTTAGCCATTCGTCGCCGCATTCCCCGCATTGGGCTGAGCGCAACGCTGGGCGAAATGAACCTGGCAAAAGACTATTTGAGAGCCGGAGAAGCCGATGCGGTTCGCTTAATTGAGTCTACTGATGCGGGTCAAGAGATTAAGCTACAAATTCGAGGATATCGAAAAGTTGCGCCCGTTTTTCTAGAAGAGGCATCGGATCACCCTGAAGAAGATAGCTCTAGGGATGAAATTGATATTGCCAGCCATCTGTTTAAAGTCCTGCGCGGAGACAAAAATCTGATCTTTATTAACCGTCGTCAGGATGTCGAGAAGTATGCTGATTTACTCAGCCGATTCTGCGACATGCATCATGTGCCTCATGAGTTTATGCCCCATCATGGCAGCCTGTCGAAAGAGCTGCGAGAGGCGGCAGAATCCGCCCTCAAAGAAGACAATCGCCCTGCTAATGTAGTCTGTACCTCAACGCTAGAGCTAGGCATTGACATTGGAGCTGTCACCTCGATCGCTCAAATCGGCGCACCCTATTCAGTTGCCAGCACGCGACAAAGACTAGGGCGATCGGGACGACGACCCAGCGACCCCGCCATTTTGCGCATCTACATTACCGAGCCAGAAATCACGCCTTACACCCACCCCGAAAAGACGCTGCATCCATCCTTGGTGCAGGCGATCGCCATGACCTACCTGCTGCTGCAAGGCTGGTATGAACCTCCCAGAGTCGGCAAGCTGCACCTGTCTACCCTCGTCCAGCAACTCCTCTCTTTAATTGCTGAGCGGGGTGGCATTCGTCCCGATCAAGCTTGGACAGCGCTATGTGCAGGCGGGGCATTTTCTGAAGTGGATCAAAGCACCTATGTGCAATTGCTGCGCTGCTTGGGAGAGCAAGACTTGATTCAGCAGACCCAAGAAGGATTGCTGCTGCTAGGGCTAACGGGCGAACGCCTAGTCAATCACTATAGCTTTTACACCGCTTTTAAAACGCCGGAAGAGTATCGCATCACAACCGTTGGCAAAACGCTAGGAACGCTGCCGATCGACTATCCGATCCTAGAAGGCAGCTACCTGATCTTTGCTGGAAAACGCTGGCAGGTGCTGACCGTCGATCGCCTGCATCGGGTGATTGACGTTGCCCATGCTTCGGCAGGGCGCGTGCCCTACTTTGGCGGTGAGCCGGGATTGGTTCACGATCGCATCCGCCAAGAGATGTTTCAGATCTACACCACCGAAACAATCCCCATCTTTCTGGATGCCACGGCCAAAGATCTGCTCCAGGAAGCCAGAGCAAATTTTCTGATGTATGGCTTGGATCAGTCGCCCCTCATGGAGCACGGCCATCAAACCCTGCTGTTTCCCTGGATGGGAAGTTTGGTAATGAATACGCTGTTCATTCAATGCTTGAAGGATCATCTGGAGGTGGATCAAGGGGCGATCGCCCTCACCCTGAATGACATTAGCCCCTCGCAACTGCTGCGATACCTGAAGAAGTTAGCCAAAGCAGATCCGCCTGACCCGGTGTTGCTTGCTGCTGCCGTCCGCAACAAAATTACCGAAAAACATGATCTGTTTCTAAGCGAAGATCTGCTGTGCAAAACTTACGCCACCAGTTTTTTAGACGTTGAAACCACCTGGAAAACCATCCATCGCATCCTTGCTCAATAGCTTCTTGGTTTCTTGCAAACAGCCTTTGCAGAATTCCCTAAGGCACCTCTGTCCCTGTAGAAGCTGTCCAGATGAGAAACCACTCCTCACGGGTGAGATAGATCGTCGCTGCTGCTGCCGCCGCTCGAATGCGATCGAGATTGCCCGTACCCAAAATCGGCAGAATCTTAGCCGGATGAGCCAACAGCCAAGCCAAAGCCACCTGATCGACCGTGGCATGATGGAGCTGAGCGATCGTTGTTAGAGCCGATCGCAGTCTCACAGCTTGGGGACTGCTTCCAGAGAAAAGTTCTCCGCCCCCCAAAGGCGACCAGGCCATCGGCGCAATTCTAAGCTGCTGACATTGATCGAGCGTGCCATCGGCAAAGGCAGCTAGATGCATCACCGAAATCTCGATCTGGTGGGTGACTAACGCAAAAGGCAGGCGCGAAGCGAGGAGGTTAAACTGGCTGGGCGAAAAGTTAGAAACGCCAAAATGCAGCACTTTACCTGCCTGCTTGAGCTGAGTAAAGGCCGCCGCTACTTCATCGGCATCCATCAGCGGGTCGGGTCGATGAATCAACAAGACATCCAAATAGTCCGTATGGAGGGCTTGCAACGAGTGATCGACCGACGCCAGAATATGTTCGCGGCTGGTGTCGTAATGCTTGATTTTGTGCTGCGGTCGGTTTTGGGAAACCAGTTTAATGCCACATTTGCTGATGAGTTGAAGTTGCGATCGCAGAAAAGGATCGGCTTTGAGGGCAGCCCCAAATATTGCTTCGCAGGTATAGTCCCCATACAGATCGGCATGATCAAAGCTAGTAATGCCTAGCTCTAGGCATTGGTGAATAAATGACAGCGTTTCTTGAGGGGTCTGCTGCCACTCTGCCATGCGCCAGACGCCTTGAATTAGTCTAGAAAAGCGGAGCGTTTGCTCATGCAGTTCGGGTTGCACAATCGACATAATCACTCCTGATATTTTGGGCTTTACCTTCCATTATTGCGGTTTGGGCTTAACGCTAAGAAAATGAAAATCTTCTGTACGAGCGGGTTTTGCAGATAGCTTTATGCTTCTCTACTCAATCACTGGCTAAACCCGCCCCTACCTTACTTAATCCCTGATCCTAGCTGCAACGCATCTTCTCAGCATTCAGTTGAAATTGAATGCTGGATATTCTCTTTTTACCGGGTAACTCTTGCGCTCCCAAAATGTAGCCCTCCTGCCGCAGTTCTTCTACGGTGCGCCAAAAGATCTGGTTGTTGCGGGAGGAGTTGCTGCCCAACAGGTTGAGGTTTTTGAACAGAAACTGTTTGGAAATCACTAGATACTGCCCCTCTTGCGGCGTATCCCACTTCATGCGGCTGGCAAGATAAATCAAGAGCTTTGTTTTGTAGTCACTCTGGGTATTGCCCCCTAGCCGTTGGCTAATGTCAATATCCCCTGCAAACAACACATAATCGCCTGTGCGTCCTGGCCCTTCAAAAAACTCTAGAGATACGGTGTAGGCATCTGCCAGTTCGTAGGTATAGTCTGCCGCCTTAGCCAGGTCAAAATCTCGCGGCACATTGTCAATTTCGTAATCCTTGATGCGCAAGACGCTCTTGATCACGACCTTCGCGCCCATGCTGTTGCCCTTGCGTAGAGACTGCGCCAGCACGAGTTCAGTCCGGTGCAGCGCTACCAGATCGCAGTTGAGCTGCGATCGCAATTTTGAGGCAAATCCCCCATCTTTGGTGCGTGTGTAGCCCAAGCTTTCTAGCAAATCATTGGAGCGAAAAGACACGATCGCCCCATTGCCCTGCCGCGCTGCCAGCCTATAAAGATAGAGAACGATCGACACCTGTCTGGGGTTAAGAAACGTCAGGAGCGCCATAAACAGCCGCTGAATTTTGCGATCCTGAATTTTTTCTAGCCCGTTGCTGATGCCTTGATCCGTACAGGTTTTGAGGTCAAGCTTGGCGTATTCTTGCTTGAGTTCTTCCCATTCCTCAGCGGAGAGGTTGTCTAACGGCACTCGGCGGGTGACGGCAACTTCGCTGGTTTCACGGGTATCCGCTTCGACCTTCATTTCTAAATAACAGCCGCTCTCATCCGATCGCAAAATTGGCAAACGAATATCTGGGTTTTTGAGGGAGGCAGCAGCGCGGGGCAGCACCATGAGGAGATGACCATCGACTGGAAAGGTTTCAGATTGTCGAGTCGTTGTGTGAAGTCCCATGCTGCTTTCCCAATTGAACTGTGTCTATTGTCATTTACGGTCTGTCAAGGCTGTAGCCATAGGGGATAGGAAGGGGAGATTGCTGTGGGTGTACAACAATCTCCCAAACGGTTACGGCCAAGCCTTGGAGTCGAGAAGGGTGTAACGTCCCTTTCTCAATCCACCATTTCAGAACACCACCCGCCTCAAGATCGCCACTAGGGCTAGTGCTGATCTGAGGGCTATGCCTGCATATAGTATTTGAAATTCGTTAAGACGGCATCCGAACGCTATAGGTAGTTTAGAGACTGTAACGCCCGCGTATGATTTTGCTTACTTTACCTGTAACTTTGGCGGCTATTTTTGCCTGTAACGCCTGCGTATTGTTTTCAATCTTTGTCACCTGATTTGGCATCAGCGCTTTGGGGGTCGCATCACTTTAGCAGAGGTGGGGTCGATCGTCACACAATTAGATTTTTTGAGGCTGTGAGCGATCGCGCCTTATGGTTTTCACCTGTTTTCTCCAGGCCAATGGATGGTTTTTACCTGTAACTTTGGCGGATGGTTTTTACCTGTAACTTTGCCGTATAGAAGCGCTGTAACGCCCCCGTATAGGATCGATTGTCCTATTGAGATCAAAAAACTTCGGTGCTAACCTTGCGTCCATTGGAATTCTGAACGCAGGAATTTTGGACAAAATCGATCGAAAACGATCAAAAAGGAGGATTTTAGCCGTCTGGTTTTGGTGAAACTCTCAATGAAAACCCTTTTGCCTCCCTACCACAGTCAGCAAAAGGGTTTCTAGCTTCATCTCCCATAGCTGGGAAACAAATTCATATGTCTCAGGATCGTAGCAGGTCTCGGAGTTCTGTCATAGAGCTTCGGGAAAATTTTGTTTGCTCTGATCAGATTTTGCTGAAGCCAAATCGCTTTTTGCAAAAATCTGTTTATGTGAAAGAGCCAGATGCTTTTCTGGCTTTATTTCCTCATCGGTTTGACTACATTTATGCCGAACATCCCCATCCTGGGCAGTCTCCTGACTGGCAGACCGAACGCCGCTATCCCCTAGCCGATCGGGTGCTGTTGCAGGGAGATTTGCTTTATGGGGTGCGATTTGCAGCCGAAACCCAGTATTGTCTGCTTGACATTGACATGGGCAGTATTTACCATCCGCAGCGGGATGCGTTAGCCATCTCTCGTATTTTGGCTGCCTTAGAGCCGTTGGGGTTGGCTGCTCATTTGGCTTGCACCTCTAGCTATAGTGGCGGTTTACATCTCTATTTCCCTTTCCAGAAAGCGCAGCGATCTTGGGAAATCGCGATCGCCCTTTCGGCTAGCTTAGAAACGGCTGGGTTCAAACTAGCGCCAGGGCAGCTCGAAGTTTTCCCCAACCCCAAGCCCTATGGGACTGAAGACAATCTGAGCCTCTACAATGCTCATCGATTGCCCATGCAGGCTGGCTCTTATTTGCTGAATGCAGACTTTCAGCCGATCTGGAGCGATCGCGATCGGTTTGTCACGCAATGGCATCAGGTTGAGATTCACAACGATATTGATGCGGTGGCGCTGCGCAGAATTTTGCGTCAGGTGAAGCGCCGTCACTATCGCATCTCCGGTAAAGCCGATAAGTTTCTCAATGATTTGAATGCAGAAATTGAGCTGGGTTGGACAGGCTCAGGCCAAACTAACTATCTCTTGGGTCGCATTGCTCTGCGTACCTACGTTTTCCATTCCGTCCTGTCAGCAGTAGAGCCGCTACAGGGGCAGGCTTTAGTGGATGAAATTGTTAGGATTGCTCAGGCTTTGCCGGGATACCAGCAGTGGTGTCGGCATCAGCATGAAATTGAGCAGCGATCGGCAGAATGGGCGAGATGTGTTGAAGCGAGTCGGTACTATCCCTATGGCCGTAAAGCTGTTGATGTTGCAGAAAAACCTTCTGACCCATTAGAGAATCCGGCACCGAGCTGGAATCAGCAGCAGTCTGAAAACGCTAGAGAAAGAATTCGAGGGGCGATCGCCTTTCATCTTGACCATCATTCACTTCCTGCTAGCGCAACGGCTCGATTTCGATTACTCACCCAAGCGGGAGTGGGTGGTAGCTCTCTCTATCGTCATCGAGATCTATGGCATCCAGACTTCTTAGTTGCTGATGAATCTTCGGGGGTATTGCCTCCAGAAGAGACGGCTTTTTTGACTGAAGTAGAAGTAGCTGGAATGGAATCGTTATCTGCTGAGTTATCCACAGAAGTAGCTATTGTGGATAACCCCCCGCACCCCCCAACTTCATTTGAGGAGAGGTCGATGAATTGCGTTAGATCCGCATTCATCGACACTCATCCTACAAGCTTATTACTCACTACAGGCAGTAATCCTTTACCTGGACAGTGTTCTAGCTTTGTTCAGGACAGAGATGTTTTAGAGATAGGTCGTAATTCTTTGATTGGGTCTTCGGACGATCGCGATCTTTCTGATCTGCTAGTTGCGATCTCGGTACAGGTGCGGCGACTGGGTTGGACACAACCCCAAATCCGCGATCGCCTTCTGACTCTGTTTGGCAAAGAAAGGCGATCGCGGTTGAGTGAGTTGGAACTAAGTCAATGGCTGGAATGGCTGGAGGATTATCCGTAAGCAGGATGAGGCTGTAACCTGTTTTTGACAACCTGTTTTGACCCAGCCTTAGCCATCAAAAACCACGGCATGCCACGCTTTTTTCTGATCGCCCGTGATATCTAACATCACATGTTTGACGATCGTGTATTCCTCTAGCGCATAGTAGGACATATCTTTGCCAATGCCGCTCTGCTTGAAACCACCGTGGGGCATTTCGCTGGCGATCGGCAAATGGTCATTGACCCAAACCGTACCGCACTCTAGCGCTGCTGCCATTCGCATGGCTCGCTGGACGTTGAGCGTCCAGACGCTACCGGCCAAGCCATAGGGCACGTCATTGGCGAGATGAATGGCCTCGGCTTCATCAGAAAACCGATTCACCACCACGACCGGGCCAAAAATTTCGTCTTGGACGCAGCTTGCCGATTGGGAGGCTTCCACCAAAATCGTGGGCGGATAGAAGTAGCCATCGCCCTCCGGCAGGGTTCCGCCCGTCGCGACTTGGATGCCCTGCTGTCGGGCTTCCTCGACAAATCCATGCACCTTTAGCCGCTGGGTTTCGCTGGTGAGGGGGCCGATGTCTACCCCTTCGGTAAAGGGATTGCCGACTTTGAGCGATCGCGTTAGCTCTGTAAAGCGGCTGAGGAACTGATCAAACACCTCGTTTTGCACATAAATCCGGGTTGCGGCTGTGCAGTCCTGTCCGGTGTTCATAAATGCGGCTGGAATGGCACCCCTGGCAGCGGCCTCAATATCGGCATCGGCAAACACCACAAAGGGCGCTTTGCCGCCTAGCTCTAAGGTGACTCGCTTGACTCTCGGACTGGCCAGTTCAGCGACGCGCTTGCCTGTGCGGGTGCTGCCTGTAAAGCTGATCATGCGGATGTCGGCATGGGTACAGAGGGCTTCACCCACGGCGGCACCCCCGGTGACCACGTTGATCAATCCGGCTGGAAACCCGCACTCTAGGGCAATTTTGGCTAGCTCGATCGTCGTAATGGGCGTATTGGGCGCAGGCTTAATCACCACGGCATTGCCTGCTGCCAGGGCGGGAGCAAGCTTCCAGATGGCCATCATAAACGGGTAGTTCCAGGGGGTGATTGCGCCGACGACGCCGATCGCCTCCCGCCGAATCATGCTGGTGTAGCCGCCGACATATTCACCCGAAGCCGATCCTTCAGGGCGACGCACCACCGAGGCAAAATACCGTAGGTTGTCGATCGCAAAGGGAATATCGCCGCCCGTTGTCAGCTTCATGGGCTTTCCGGCATTCTGGCTTTCCAGCGTAGCTAAGTCTTCGCTGCGGGCTTCTAAGGCATCCGCCAGTTTCATCAATGCGCTACTGCGTTCGCCATAGGACAACGCCGCCCAGCCTTTCTGCGCTTGTTTGGCAATTGCGATCGCCCGATCAACATCTTCTACGGTGCCCAGCGCCACAGTGGCAAACACTTTGCCCGTTGCCGGATCAATCAAGTCCTCGCTTCCGGTGGCAACGAGTTCGCTGCCAATCACCATAGGATAATGCGTTAGCTTTTCCATAAAAACCTCAGGTATGTCTACTCAATGGGTTCGCTTCAGGTATTTACCGTATCCACATCTGCCCGCAGATTCTGCCAATCTTGCTGCAAATGCTTTGCCCACTTGATCGCCAGCGACAGCTCGGTAAAAGGAATCTTAATTTCCGCTTCTGGCAGCTTAAAGGCGAGGGCGACTTTTCTAGCTTTGGCGGGTGGGTTGTCTAGGTCAATGGGGCGATCGCCCACCACCTGAATTTCTTCTACCTGCTTCAGCGAGAAGGTTTGCAGATTTTGTGGCGTTTGGCGATCGGGCTTGCCCCAGGTGAGATCGCTGCCCTTTTGACCTAGAACAGAATAAATATCATATTTGGCATGGTCAAACGGCTCTGCCCAGATGCGGTAAGCCTCCAGCTTTTGAAATTCGCTGCGACCTGCCCATGCCAGCCAAAAAAATACAACTAAGAGCGGAAGCCAGAGAAGTCCGTGAATCATAGCGAAATCACTCAATCACGATGCCTTGTTCCATCATCGCGTTTTTCTGGCGACTCTACCGACTTCCTGCTGAATTATCGCGAGGGGCGCAAGTGTTATTTGATAGATGCGGATTGAACTAGCCATTTGCCGCCTCTCGCAGCCGCTCCACATCGCGCATCGGTGGGGCACCAAAGAGCCGCTTGTACTCCCGGTTGAAGTGTGAGGCATCGTCATACCCCACGCGGTAAGCCGCACTGCTAGCGTCCAGATTTTCTCCCAGCATCAGACGACGCGCTTCCTGAAGCCGCAGTTGCTTTTGAAACTGCAACGGACTCATGGCCGTAACCGATTTAAAGTGATGGTGAAAGCCTGAGACACTCATGCCTAGCTCGCGGGCAATGGTTTCGATCCGCAGCGGTTGGTTAAAGTCTTGACGCAGGCGATCGACGGCTCTAGCAATCTGGTGGGTAGAGCCACCCAGAACTGCAATATGACGCAGGCGATTCCCCTGTTCTCCCATCAGGAGTCGATAGATAATTTCCTGCTTAATTAGGGGTGCAAGCACAGGCGCTTCAGCCGGAGCATCGAGAAGCCTGACGAGCCGAACTACAGCATCCAGCAGATTTGCGTCTAATGGACTGACATCGATCGCTTTCACCTCAGCCCGACTGCACGATGAGGAATACCCGGCCTCAACCATGACGGAGCCAACGAGGATCGGATCGAGATCGAGACGCAGGCTCAGGTAGGGTTGCCTCTGAGATGCTTCTAGAATTTGGCTGGCAACGGGCAGTTCGGCAGTCGCCAGCAGATAATGCATCGGATCATACTGGTAGCGATCGCTGCCCAGCAGCACTTCTTTGCTGCCCTGAGCAATTACGCAAAAGGCAGGGCTAGAGACACTATGAACGCATTCTGAAGGCGAGGAGGAGCGATTGAAGTGCAATCCTTGCAGTGGCTCAATCGTCCCATCCTGATGAATAGTCTGAGCAATCCGCTCCGTCAGTTCGTCTCGGTTGGCTTGCGCTCTGCCTGCCTCACGCTTTGCCTGTGGATCATCGATTAAAGCGATATTAGACGTTTCACTGGATTGGGCGGCATTCATGTTTAAGTTTGCAGGATTATACAACGATCTTAGACGATCGTTTTATGGCTTGTCCCTGAAGATCCATAGAATGAGACTAAAGCAACGAAACATGATTTCAGCTTCTTGTCGGCAGCCTAGATTTTTATTCAAGAGAAAACCCGGTTTTGATGGAGTCGGAGATCCACCTGGCTGATTATCAAACGGATATCAAGGCTAACCTTGCTGCTTAAAAAATCTCATCCCTATGAATAAAGGAGGCGATCGGTGTTCAATCTCTAGGATTGGGCTACTAACCAATGCGTGGATTGCATAGAACAGGTCAGTGACGAACAATACCAATTACTAAACCAATCTCTAAACGTTAACCCATAGGAGTATCCATTCATGTACAACGCCAAAGCTTATTCTGCAGTCAGCGCAACGTCACCCTTGGCATCCGATACGATCGCCCGGCGCGATCCAACTGAACATGACGTGCAGATCGAAATCCTCTTCTGTGGCGTCTGCCATTCTGACGTGCATTCAGTGCGGGACGAGTGGAGCGATTTCATGTCCACGACCTACCCGATCGTGCCCGGTCATGAGATTGTCGGACGGGTCACTCAGGTCGGCTCGGCAGTCACTAAGTACAAGTCCGGCGATCTAGTGGGAGTCGGCTGCATGGTTGATTCGGATGGAACCTGTCCCAATTGCAAAGCTGGTTTTGAGCAGTTTTGCCAAAATACAGTCTTCACCTACAACTCCCCAGACAAGCACAAGACCGCTCCGGTCACTTATGGTGGCTACTCCAATAGCGTCGTCGTTGATGAAGGCTTCGTGCTGCGCGTTCCCACCAACCTCGATTTGGCTGGAGTGGCACCCCTCCTTTGCGCTGGGATCACCACCTATTCGCCCCTGCGTCACTGGGGAGTCACCGAAGGTAAGAAGGTGGGTGTAGTCGGTCTGGGTGGACTGGGACACATGGGGGTGAAAATTGCTCATGCCCTCGGTGCCCACGTCGTCGTCTTTACCACCTCACCCGGCAAGACGGAAGATGCGCTTCGCCTCGGTGCCGATGAAGTGGTCGTCTCCCGCAATGCTGACGAAATGCAGAAGCACGCGGGTAGTTTCGATTTCATCCTTGACACCGTCTCTGCCAAACACGACATCAACGCCTATCTCAACCTGCTTCGCCTCGACGGCAACATCACCCTGGTTGGCGCACCTGAGAAGCCTCTAGAGATTGCGGCATTTAGCTTGATCACGGGTCGTCGCAGTCTCTCCGGCTCTATGATCGGCGGCATTACCGAAACTCAGGAGATGCTCGACTTTTGCGGCGAGCACAATATCACTGCTGATGTCGAGGTTATTCCCATCCAAAAGGTTAATGAAGCCTACGATCGCCTGCTCAAGTCTGATGTGAAATATCGCTTCGTGATTGATATGGCATCCCTGAAATCTGAATAACTGGAGCAAAACAATGCAAACGCGCAAACTTGGAAACAGCAATCTGGAAGTCTCAGCGATCGGGCTAGGCTGCATGGGCATGAGCTTTTCCTATGGTCCACCCAAAGACATTCAGGAGATGACCACTCTACTCAGGGCTGCGGTCGATCGCGGCATTACATTCTTTGACACTGCTGAGGTCTACGGTCCGTTCACTAACGAAGAACTGGTAGGTGAGGCCCTCGCTCCCTTCCGCAACCAGGTGGCGATCGCCACCAAATTTGGGTTTGATATCAGCCCGAATTCCGATCCGCGTGGCATGAAAGGTTCCCCTGGACTGAATAGCCAACCAAAGCACATCAAGGAAGCTGTTGAAGAATCGCTCAAGCGGCTTAAAGTGGAGGCGATCGACCTGCTCTATCAGCACCGGGTTGATCCAGATGTGCCGATCGAAGACGTGGCAGGAGCAGTCAAGGAGTTGATTCAGGCAGGTAAGGTAAAGCACTTTGGACTTTCGGAAGCAGGCGTGCAAACGATTCGCCGCGCCCATGCCGTTCAGCCCGTCACGGCGCTTCAGAGCGAATACTCGCTGTGGTGGAGAAAGCCTGAAGCGGAAGTGATACCGACCCTTGAGGAGCTTGGTATCGGCTTTGTCCCCTATAGCCCGCTGGGCAAAGGCTTCCTCACGGGCAAGATTGATGAAAACGCAACCTTTGACAGCTCCGATTTCCGCAGCACCCTGCCTCGCTTTACCCCAGCAGCGCTCAAGGCGAATCAAGCCCTGATTGATCTGCTTGGCAGTATTGCAGCACAGAAGCAGGTGACACCCGCTCAGATCGCCATTGCCTGGTTGCTCGCCCAGAAACCGTGGATCGTGCCCATTCCAGGCACCACAAAGTTACATCGATTGGAGGAGAACATCGGGGCAGGCTCTGTCGAACTCACGTCTGCCGATCTCCGCGAAATTGATGCTGCTGCCGCCAAGATCGCGGTGCAAGGAGCGCGGTATCCCGAAAAGCTGGAGCAAATGACGGGTCGCTAAGCTTTAGAATCACTCTACTCCCGTTTGACTTGGCTCAAACAGAGGTTCACACCGAACGATAGCAGAGCTTCTAACTTCCCTGAAAGGAAAAACATGCAAAAACGAAAAGGTCGAAATGGAAAACACGGCTCTGCTCTGCCGAGTCGCCGCACATTTCTGGGCGCAGGGATAGGCTTAGCCACAGCCTCAATGTCGGGTCATATGTCCGCCAGTGCGCAGTCTGATCCGGCGAATCTCCCCGCAGAGGAAGACTTGTTGCCTACGCTTGAGGGACGCCGCAGTCTCGGCACCCTGGAAGTTTCTGCTGTCGGTCTTGGTGTTCAAAACATGAGCCGTACCTATCAACAGACCCTCCCTACTAGGTCTGAGATGCTTAATATTATTCGGACAGCCTTTGACCGGGGCGTCACCTTTTATGACGCGGCGGAGGCTTACGGGCCGCATGAGGTGGAACGAATCTTAGGCGAAGGCGTAGCGCCGTTTCGAGATCAGGTCGCGATCGCAACCAAGTTTGGCTGGAACATCGATCAGGAAACGGGCGTGCGGAGTCCGGGACTCAATAGCCGTCCAGAACATATCAAGCGGGTAGTCGAGGGTATGCTCAAACGCCTCCGCACCGATCGCATCGAGCTGCTTTACCAGCACCGAGTTGACCCACAGGTTCCAATTGAAGATGTCGCTGGCGCGGTCAAGGCGTTGATGGCGCAAGGCAAGGTGCTGCATTGGGGGCTGTCCGAGATGGGGCTGAACACGTTGCGCCGCGCTCATGCCGAGTTGCCCGTGAGCGCCGTTCAGAACGAATATTCGATGCTGTGGCGTGGGCCGGAAGCAGAAGTCATTCCTCTGTGCCAGGAACTGAGTATCGGCTTTGTGCCGTGGAGTCCGCTGGGCGTCGGTTTCCTGACTGGTGCCATTGACGCCCAGACGCGGTTTGCTCCCGGTGACATTCGCGGCATTGAGTCTCGGTTCTCGCCCGAAAACCTGCCGCACAACCTGGCGCTCGTGGATTTAGTCAAAACCTGGGCGGAGCGGAAACAAGCCACTCCTGCCCAAATCGCGCTGGCGTGGCTCCTAGCACAGAAGCCGTGGATCGTGCCCATTCCCGGTACGACACAGATACCGCACATGATCGAGAACATCGGCGCGGCAGCCGTTCGATTCACGCCTGCCGAACTCGCCGAACTGAGTCAGTCTGTTTCGGCGATCCAGATTCGTGGGGCACGTCTGCCAGATGAAGTGCTGGCCTTTTCGGGCGTAGAAGCGCCCCTGCAACCCTGAACGTTGCAAAGCCACTTTTCTAGAACATAAAACCTCTATCACAACCGCTTTGTGAACGGCTTGAATGAAATCGCGATGGAGTAATGGAGCCAGTGTGTTCACATTCTCGTTCAAGGCGATCGCAACCCAATGGGTGAATTGATGAGGTGAAAGTGGATCGCCTCGCAGGCTCCAGCGTTACCCCTGACGGGTTCAACGCTGCGCTTCTTCAATACTATTGAAGTGTATGACTGCTTCACCAATGAAGAATGGATGAAGCGCGTAAACCTGCTGCGATCGCAATCGATTTGCACTATCAGCACCGCGCCAATACCAAATACCGATCGAAGACTTTGCCTAAACCATCAAGGACGTGATCGGTGAAGGCAAAATTCAACATTGGAGGCTTTTAGAAGTAGGTGTTTAGACCATGCAACGGAGTAATCAAGCCCTAGCTTGGCTGAAGCTAATTCTCCAAAAGATGAGCGCCGTGACAACCGTACCTACGATGAAACCCAGAGCCGATCCGTTGCCATTTCTCAACCCTACACTGACGGCTTGAATCACTTTTATGGTCAGCAGCCAACCTATGCTACCCGCCATTACTCCAGCCAGACAGCTCAGTAAAAATTGATCCCATTGGACTGAAGATGTGGCTCTCTGGAGTGCCCATCCTCCTAAGCAGCCACTAAATCCACCGGCTAGACCACCGATGGCAAACCACCTAAAAACAAAGTCGGACATGCTGGCATCATCAAGCGTTGATTCCAGGTGCCAGCCCGCCCCCATCCAGATCAATAGAGTCGGAAGTAGAAAGAACCATGTTTTTTGTACCAGCGGCAAGAGCAAGGATGCACTCAGCCTATGGCGGTCTGCATGACTCTGGCGGTCTGAATGAGACGATCGCGACGGCTTACGTTTGGTGCTGGGTGACGATCGCCTAGGCGAGTTGCCTGAAGGGGGCGACGCTGTTCGAGGCGGTGGCGAAGGTGGCGGAGAAGAAATGCGAGGCAGGGAAGGGTAAACCCAAAGTCTGCGATGGGCATAGAGTCTGGGAATCAAGGCAGATGAGATTTTGCGTACCTCGATCGCATTGCAGCCCAAGTTGTAGGCTTCTTCGTAAGAGAGTCCTGCCCCCAGAGCATCATAAAATCCAACTGCAAATTCAACCGCTGTTTCGTCCCCAATGTCTTGACTCATGCCAACCACATAGGGGATGTATTCACTGATGGCTAATGCTTGCACTTCTGAATAGCAGGCATTGAGAACAACGCACTCGACCTTATTTTGAAACGATCGAAATAAATTAGCGAGCGCTTGAGTGCTAAACAAATGGGTTTCACCGTTCTCGTCTTCTACGGCTAAGCCATTCTCGCCATGACCATGACCACAAAAATGAACGATACCCGGTTTGTCATCTAGTAAAGCCCGTCGAATATCTCTGACTCTGATCGCCGAATGCTTTTTTGAGATAAATTGATCACGGTGCTGCGATCGCAACAAACTATCGCAAATCTCCCGACCTTCTAAGTCCAGTCGCAAGCGTGCAGTATCGGTGGGGTTAGCTGCCAGAATCAAGATTGTCTTTTGAGGAGTCCGATCATTCATTCGGATTTTAGTAAATAGAGATCAGATGGCTCTAGAGATAGATCAACGCGGTAGGTCATGGGAAATCAAGCGACAATCGATGATTTATGTCTGATTCAAGTGTCTGGTAACAAAGCTACATAGTATTGATTATGCTACCGATACGGTGTTCTGACATAATCTAGGGCTTTAATTTTTTTGAGCGCTAGTCTTCTTTATTTTGCCTAAACAGCACTTTACTAAACTAAGAAAAAATAGTATCAATAGCGTAAGCGTAGAGATTCTTATGGCTCGATTAAGGTCATAAGTGTTGTAAACACCTGTCGTGAATCTTGATCATCAGGGGCTAATTATGCGTCTTTCCCTTGCAGCATTCTCAGTGATTCCAGCTTTGCTATTGGCTCAGTTGCCATTGCCCAGCGCCAAGGCACAGCAAAGCAATCAGCTTGCGATGCATGCTAAACCTGCCGTGGTGCGAATTCTGACAGGATGTTCTGGGGTATACCGCGACATGCGCACCTACGACGAGTATCCTTTCATACATAATCCACAGGGGAGAAAATTGACCCTCAGGCAATATAGCGCTGGAACTGGTTTTTTTATTAGCGCTGATGGCTATGTCGTTACCAATGCTCATGTGGTAGAAAACTCGCCAGGTAGTGAACAACAGTGTAAAGACATTCTTAGACGCAATTTGAGGGACAAACTTAAAGGGGAAGGCTTAACGGAAGAGGCTATCAAAAACCTGCTGGATAGGAAACAGATCGTGCTGTCTGAGGTATACCACGCCAACCATGTGATCTTGCCTAACACCAATTCTGATACGAAGCTAGAGCCGTTTCTTTATGAGATTAAAGAGCGAGGGTCTGCGGGAGATAAGGGAGGCAAGGATGTTGCGATCTTAAAAATTGAGGTTAAAAATACGCCCGTCTTACCATTACTTTCCTCCGCTCCGTCGCAGTCTCAACCGATCGTTGTCATCGGCTATCCAGGAGCAGCAGACATCAACCCCAGCGCAAATTCTACATCGCTGCTTGAGGCCACTATTACAGAAGGTATCGTTTCCAATCCCAATAAAACACTTGAAAGTGGCTCATCAGTTATACAGGTTGATGTGCGAGTAGAGCCAGGGAGTTCGGGCAGCCCTGTTCTGAATGAACAAGGAGAGGTGATTGGAATTATTGCGCTAAATAGCCTAGCAGACGGGGGAGCCAGCCGCATTCCTTTTGCGATTCCTACGAGTACTATTCAGGAATATGCAAGAGCCTCTGGTGCTGTTAATCAGATGGGGCTAGTTGACTCTACGTATCGTGAAGGCTTAGAGCGGTTTCTGCAAAAAGATTATGCAGGCGCGAAGATCAAGTTCCAATCCGTTATTTCCCTCTTTCCACAGCATTCAGAGGCAAATCGCTTAATTCGTGAAACTGACCAAAAGATTTCTGAAACAGTTAGCACCAATACGAGTCTGCCCTTGGTGGCAGGATTGGGCGTTGCTGTGGCCGGACTGCTGGCGGCTTACTTCATTGTGCGACGCCGATCCGCTGCACCTGTTCTGGCGGGCGACCTGTCAGGAATAGCGCTAGACGATGACGTTGACACAAGATTTGTGCGGAATCAGCGATCGGGCAAATCGACCGCTCAGCCCATGACTGTTCTTAGCACAGAGCGCCGCCAACCCGCTACGGTCATAGCGCTACAGCCCTCTCTTGAGCTAAAAAATGCTCAAGGAGAGGAGGTGCATTTTGTTCTACGGAAAGATCGCCATCAACTAGGGCGCGATCGCACCTGGGCGGATCTCAAAGTTCCTGATGACGGCTGGGAAGTGCTTTCTAAGCGCCACGCCACCCTTGAGAGAGATGGGGAAGGCTACCGAATTTATGATGGCGATCGCAAAGGCAATTTCAGCACCAATGGCATTGCGGTCAAAGGTCTGCTCATTAGCCCTGAGGGACACTTGCTAAAAGATGGCGATCGGCTCACAATTGGTCAAGATCCCCATAATCAGGTCGATATTGTTTATCATACGGTCAGCCGTTCTTCTGCTCCTCGCTCTGAAGCAAGCTATAGAGATGGTAACGGTTAGTTAAATCTACTGTTAGCGATCGTTACCCGAATGAAATTGATCTTTCGAGGCAAACTCCTAGACCGACGCTACCGAGTTCTACGAACCTTGGCAAAAGGCGGGTTTGGAGAAACCTATGTAGCTGAAGATACGCGCCTTCCCGGTAATCCTCAATGTGTTGTCAAGCACTTGAAGCCCAGCAGCACCAACACCCAACTGCTGGAAAACGCCAAGCGTCTGTTTCTAATTGAGGCAGAAACGCTGCAAAAGCTGGGGAAGCATGACCAAATTCCGCAGCTTCTTGCCTATTTTGAAGAAAACCGCGAATTTTACCTGGTTCAAGAGTTAATTCAAGGACATACCCTAACTCGCGAATTGATACCGGGTCGAGTCTGGACAGAGCCACAAGTTTATCGATTGCTGTGGGAGATTCTGGGCATTTTGTCCTTTATCCATCGTCACGATGTCATTCATAGAGACATCAAGCCCGATAACCTGATTCGGCGGCGACCTGATCAAAAGCTTGTACTGGTAGATTTTGGCACGGTTAAGCAAAGTGTTGCCGATCAAGGTCAGTCCAACACCACCATCATTGCTGGAACCCCAGGCTATATGCCAACTGAGCAGGGTCGGGGTAAGCCTCGCCCCAGCAGCGATATCTATGCGCTAGGAATCATTGGTATTCAAGCCCTCACGGGTTTAAAGCCCTCTGAGCTGCAAGAGGATTTGGCCACCGGAGAACTGCTGTGGCGGCCTTGGGCAAACTGTAGCGAGGAGATCGCCGCCATTTTAGAGAAGATGGTGCGCTATCACTTTAAGGAGCGCTACACCTCTGCCGAAGACGCGCTTCAAGACTTAGAACCTTTAATGGATCAGGAGCCAGCGATCGCTGAACTTGAGACTGAGTTATGGGTGCAACCGAGGGCGGCAGAGTCTGCGACAGATTCTGTGGAAGCTGAAGAGTTAGATCTCCCTTCTACCCCGACGCTTCTGTCTCAACCCTCTGCGGAAGCGGCGACGGCGCTCTCTTTGCCGCTCATGGAATCATTGGCTGCAAACTCATCTGAGCGATCTACTAAGGCCGAAAAGCCGCTATCTGGTGAAGTGACAGAGCTGGAAACGAATGTTGAGACTGTCATTGAGACGAACATTCCGACCGTTGTAGAAGCAGCGGCTACGACCTCTGAGCTACCTGAACTAACCGATCGCTCTCCAACGGCTGAATCACCAGAACCCGTTCAGACGATGCTATCTCTGCCAGTGCTGGACGAGGTTGCTAAGGGCAAAGCTCCTGAGTCACTCGCCTTAGCTTCTCCTGATCCCCAAGCCGATCCTCCTCAAGTTGACCCTCCTCAAGTTGACCCTCCCCAAGCCCACTCTCTCCAGGCTGCTCCTTTCGAGGCTGATTCTGCTCAGGACGGCTCTGCTCAGAATGGCTCTGCTCAGAATGGCGCTGTTCAGACCCAAGGCGCTCCAACGCTGCTTTCCCAGCCCGTGAAATCTTCTCGGCCTGCGCAGCCACCAGCGATCGCCACCCCTACAGCCACAGTTCTTTCTCCCTCGCTTGCGGCTGGTTCTCCTGCCTCCCCTGTGGCAGATCCCGCCCCTGCGCCAGCAGCGACTCGCCAATGGCGTTGGATGGCAGGAATCGGGGGAGGAATCGCGATCGCTGCCCTGCTGGGTGGCTCGGTCTATTGGTTCCAGCAGCGTCAGGCTTATCTGAGCGCTCAGGCTGCTCTGGAGGCAGTACAGTCGTCAAAGCTGGCGGGTCGCTATCAGGACTGTATTCAGCAGGCAAAAGAGATTCCGAGCGGCTATTCAGATTTACAGACGCAATCGCAGACACTGCTGGGTGAGTGTTTACTGGCGCAAGCCAAGACCTTGGCAGGAGAACGCAAATTTAAAGATGCGATCGCCCAAGTTGCTCAAGTTTCTGCCGATTTGCCTGTCTATGCTGAAGCGCAAACGCTAATTAGTCAGTGGGCGAAAGAAATCCTTCAAACTGCGACAAATTCCTATCGCAAAGGAAATTTGCAAGAGGCAGAAGCGATCGTTAAAGCCATTCCAGCCGATGCTGACTTGGCGCAAGAGGCACAGCAGAACTTAGACCAATGGCGATCGGAATGGAATAAAAATGAAGCCCTGCTCAAAACGGCACAGCAAGCGCTAGACAAAAAGCAGTGGGATAATGCCTTGGCGGAGACAGACAAACTCCGGCTGTTGACACAGCCCGTTCCTCAGAACAGCCCCTATTGGAAAGCTAAAATAGAGCCGATCGCCACGAAAGCCGAACGAGAAATTGCTGCCGCAGAAGCTGCACGAGCGGCTGCACAAGCACAGGCGGTATCAGACAGTCCAAGTGACTCTAATGAGCCATACCCTGGCGATCCAGTCTATTTACCAGGGTATCCGTCTCAGAGCAATCCGGCTCCACCGCCCGCAAGTGCGCCATCCGGCAGCGGTTGGGGCAAAGAGCAGCGCTGAGTTTGCTTGAGTTCGCTTATTCAGATGAGATAAAGACTTTAATCGTACCGTCGGCGCTACCTAGGGCAAAAGTTCGGCCATCTGGACTAAAGGCCGCAGATAGAACGCGCTTTTCATTTTCAAGGAAATTGCGAACTAATTCTCCCGTCTGCACATTCCAGATTTTCACAGTGCGATCGAGACTGCCGCTAATCAGCGTTTGGCCGCTGGGGCTAAATGCCACTGCATTGACGTAATCTGTGTGTCCTTGCAGCGGTTGATCTATTTGCCGACCCTGCAAATTCCATAGCCGCACCGTGTTGCGGTCAGCCCCATTGCGCGTGATGGGCGCATTTGCCGCCGCATCAGGACTAAAAGCGATCGCTTGCCCATCGGGACTAAAGGCAATGGCATAGATAGCGCTGGCATAGCGCCCAAGCGATCGTCTTAAGTCTCCTGTAGTCCAGTCCCATAAATCAACCGTCATCCCCAGACCTGTACTGGCCAGGATATTGCCGTTGGGCTGGAAGGCGATCGCTTGAATAAATTGTTCGGTCACAATCTGCTGGTGCAGCGTTCCATCTGGCACATTCCACAGATGGATAGTTTTATCGCCACTCCCGCTGGCCAAGATGCGGCTATCGGGGCTAAAGGCTACAGAGGTGACAAGATTTTCATGCTCAGAAAAGGTCTTGAGGAGTTCCCCCGTCTGCCAATTCCATAGCCTAACGCTGCCGTCCAGACAGCCAGCAGCTAAAAATCGTCCATCAGGGCTAAAGGCGATCGCATTGATCTGATCTGAGCTTTGAGTCAGCGATCGTTCCAATGCTTCCGCTTTCAAGTTCCAAACTTTAATGGTTTTATCGGCACTGCCACTGGCAAAAAATTGACCATTGGGACTAAAGGCCACAGAGCGCACAGGGGCAGAATGTCCTCCTTGATCCTTAGTAATGGTGATTAAGGTGACGGTTCCAGGCTGCCAAGACGGATCGGCAACCTGCTGTAACGGAGGGGACTCAGCTGGAGTAGCCTGAGCTGAAGTCAAGGAGAGGTGCGTCTGATCGAACCCAGGCTGATGCGGCGAGGTCAGCCTGGAGTGGGCAGAGGCTGAAACACAAAAGACGGCCCACAGATGCAGAGAGGTATAGACAGTGGCAAAGGCATAGGCAGAAACAGAGGCGGCAACAGGGGTGATTCTGCTCAAAGACATGGCCGCACCAGAGTAAATCTACGTTCGCCATTTTCCCGGTTTTTGTGGCGATTGCCAATACGGATCTCAACTCCGGTTGCAAACTTTCAATGTTGACAGCCCAAAACGATGAGCCAGAGTAGGCCCGGAAGAGACATAGCCAATACCTTGACGATCGCCAGGGCATTAGCCTCCGGCTGGCTGTCCCTTACAAAAGTTAAGACATCCCCCCCGAGGGGATGCTATCCTAAAGTTCAGAGTCAGGCTTAAACTGCTGCTCTACCCTACACAACGGCGCAGAGAATGGCGCAGAAAGAGAGGTTAAAACCGTGGTCGCAACCCCAGAAAAACTGCAACTCCAAGAAATCCAGACTCCTGACTCAGCCTCTGATGCAGGAACCGATCGCGTTGCTGTATTGCTCATGGGCTATGGCGAAGTGGAAAGTTACGAAGACTTTGCCAACTATAACGAGCAGGCGCTAAACCTGCTTACCGCCAAGTTTGCTCCTGTGCCCACTTGGGTATACCCCCCCCTGGCAAAGCTGCTGGCTGTGTTTGACTTGCATGAGTGGAGCCACCAGCATGGCAACTTTATTTCGCCCCACAATGCTATTTTTGAACAGCAACGGGCAGGAATTGAAAGCCATTTGAAAGAGAAATGGGGCGATCGCATCAAGGTTTTCAAAGCCTTTAACTTCTGTGCTCCCTTCCTGCCTGAGCAGGTTTTGGCTGAGGTCAAAGCAGAAGGATTCGATAAGCTACTGATTTATCCGCTGCTAGTTGTAGACTCTATCTTCACTAGCGGCATTGCCGTTGAGCAGGTCAATAAGGCTCTGTCGAAGCTGTGGAATGGCGCTGAGCATTGGGTCAAAGGCATCCGCTACATTCCCTCTTTCTACAATGAGCCAGCCTACATTGATCTGATGGCAGATATGGTGCATCAGAAAATCGCCAAAGATTTGGCGGTGGCACATCTGCCTTCCCAAACGGCGATCGTTCTGATGAATCACGGCTGTCCGCACAAGGCGAAGGGTTTCACCTCCGGTATTGACGAAAGTCAGGCTCTATACGAGCGCGTGCGCGAAAAGCTGATCAACCGCTATCCGCTGATTTCGGTGGGCTGGCTCAATCACCAAACGCCTTTGATCGAATGGACGCAGCCCAACGCAGACCTGGCCGCCCGCAACTTGATTGATCTGGGTGCAACAGCGCTCGTCTTTATGCCGATTGGCTTTGCCACCGAAAATCACGAAACGCTGCTGGATGTCGATCACATCATTCATGACTTGCGCCGCAAGCACCCTGACGTTACCTACGTACAGATGCCCTGCGTCAACGATCATCACGACTTTTTGCACATGGCGGCAGATTGGGCAGATGAGCACATCGCAGCGTTACTGTCTGAGCAGGCTTTGGCAGTGAATCCGACTTTGGCGATCGCCCAAGCGCAGGATCACGGTCACAGTCACGATCATGGCCACGCTCATGGTCACGATCACGGTCACAGTCACGATCATGGCAACGGTGGGCATCATCACCATTAGGATCAGGGAGGGTACATCTCGTCGTTAGGGGAGCAGATATTTTGAGTAATGAGAGAGTGGGATGATGGGAGAGCGAACAACGGCGATCGCATCATCCCACCCTCACACTCTCATAACATTTAGAGGCTCCCCCAACTGTAAGTGCGCCTGATCAGGGATCAAACAAACCCCAATAGTATTTTGAAAGGTCGGCTATGCCGACCTTTTTTGCTGCGCCTATAGATTGACGTTTCTCAAGTTAATTTATCTGCGATCGCAATGCTCGCTCGACAACCTGTGGAGTGACCGCGCCTGGATAGAGCTATGCACGCTCTCAGAACTCAGCAGCTCCGCTATTTTATGAGCCGCAACGGGACATGAAAATAGATAGCCTTGCGCCTGCTCACAGCCGATCGCCTGCAGATAGTCCAACTGCTCTACGGTTTCAACGCCTTCTGCAACCACACTAATGCCCAGCTTATGCGCCAAAACCATAATGGCTTCAACAATGGCAGAATTCTCGCCGCCTGTGCCGAGATGCGTGATAAACGATCGATCGATTTTCAACGTATTGATGGGAAAGCGTTGTAGGTAGCTGAGCGAAGAATATCCTGTCCCAAAGTCATCAATGCTGAGATTCACCCCATGATTGCGCAGCCGCCTGAGCTTAAAGCGAGTTGCTTCGGTATGGCTCATAAACAGGCTTTCAGTAATCTCTAGCTTGAGGTATTGGGGCTGAAGATCGGTTTCGCTGAGGATACAGTCGATCTGTTCTAGCAAGTCTGATTGCAGGAACTGCTTGCACGATAGATTGACATTGATCACCATCGTTTGACAGCTTTCATATTGCTGCTGCCAAATTTTCATCTGCTGACAAGCTTGCCGCAGTGCCCACCAACCCAGCGTAATAATTAGCCCTGTATCTTCGGCGATCGGAATAAACTCCACGGGAGACACCATACCCAACGTGGGATGATGCCAACGCAGCAGGGCTTCAAATCCTGCAATTTTCTGAGTTGGAACATCTAAAATCGGCTGGTAATAAACCTCTAATTCTTGCCGTTCAAGCGCCCAGCGTAAGTCAGTTTCCAATTGCAGCCGCTTCACGGCTTCGGTATGCATCTGGGCGTTAAAGATTTCGTACCCTGCTTTTCCCTTGGCTTTGGCGTGATACATAGCAATATCAGCGTTGCGCAAATAAGCCTCTGGATTTTCAGCCCCGCTGTTGCTCAGTGCAATGCCAATGCTAGTGCTGATGAAGACTTCGTTGCCATCTACCGTGAAAGGATACTGCAACTCCTGCAAAATGCGTTCTGCAACCTGGGCGGCATCGGCAGAGGTGGTAATAGGGTTGAGCAGAATCATAAATTCATCGCCGCCGAAGCGGGCTAACAAATCGTAGGTGCGGGTGCAGTTAATGAGGCGTTTTGTTACGGCAATCAGCAATTGATCGCCTGCCAGATGCCCTAAGCTATCGTTGACCAGCTTGAAGTAATCTAAATCGAGAAAAAGAACGGCAAACTGGCAGCTTTCAGCTATATCGCTGCCTCCTTTGCTGCTTCCTTTGCTCCCCATAAGGCTACCTGTAGGGTATCCAGCCTGTCTCCCTGTCTGCTGTCCCTGCTGGTATGGAGGCTGGTATAGAGGCTGGTCAGATGCAAGCTGAGCGTTGCCCGTTACCGCCTGATAGTCATAACGAGCGATCGCCTCTTCTAGCCTTACTTTAAAGGCCGTTGGATTGAGCAAGCCCGTTAGCGCATCATGGTGAGCATTGTGCTCTAGCTGCGTAAAGGAGGTCTGAAGATGACCTGCCATGCGGTTAAAGGCTTTTGCCAGCAGCGCCAACTCATGAGACTGAGGCTCTGAAACCATTTGCTGCCAGTTGCCTTGAGATAAAGCTTCGGCAGCTTCAATCATGTGCAAAATTTGCTTGACGAGCAGGCGGGATGTCATCATGCCGATGAGAGTTGCGATCGCCAGAGAGGCCAAGCAAAGCAAGATCGTCGTGCGGGTGTTGGCATTGATGACTTCCATAAAATCTGACTCTGGCACAACCACCACGATCAGCCAGTCTAAACCGCTGCGATCGCTCCAGGGCGTAACTTGAACAAATTGGCGGGTGCCGTTGAGATCAAACTGAAACTGCTGACGGGTTGTGATTTGACTCAGATCGCGATTGAGCAGGCTAAGGTGCTGATTTAAGTATTGACTGGTGGCCTGAACCAGCGGCTGAGAACTCTCTGTGGCCTTCAGACGCTGTGCTTCACCTTTGACTAACTTGAAGGGTTTCTCTAGATCGGAACTGGCGACGAGTAAGCCATCTCGCTCCAGAATAAAAGTCTGGCTGGCGGGGCTAAGCTTGAAGTCATGGAGAAAGGTACCGATCTGCGACAGGATTAAATCAACGCCAATGACGCCGACGAGACGCGTCCCCTCATAAATGGGATAGCTAGAAGAAATCGAGAGGATGGGCTTATCATCCCACTGATAAATCTTGCTCCACACAGGATGCCTGGCTTTGGCGGCTTCAGCATACCAGGCTTCAAGCTGCACAGGCTCATTCACCATCTCAGTGCTTTGCAAGCGGCTGCGGTTGCCTTGCCCATCGGTCTCGTAAACCGACATGATTGCAGTATTGGATCGGGTGGTTTCGTTGATGAGCAGATTGCCATTGTCTAATCGCTCAACGCCGATAAATTCCTCCTGAGGCGAGGCAAAGTTGATGTATCCCACATCAAAGATCTGCATTTGCTTCCAAAAGAAGCGTCCGGTTGTTCTCAAATCTCGTAAATCGAGCAACCCCAGCTCAATGGCATCCGCGTTAGCCTGGTTAATCTGCTGAGGGACAGCAAGATAGCAGTCCAGATGAGATGCAATGCGATCGCCCGATTCTAGTCGCAGGCGATCGGCAAGCTCGTTCACGGCTTTCTGTCCATTGCGAAGTGAAACCCACCCCGTTAGTCCTACGGCTGCAAAAATTTGCAAGGCAAAAGGAATAACCAGAATTAGATGTAGCGATACCTTACGAGTGTGGTGGCCCTTAGGAGAAACATACATGCAGACAAGACAGGGGGGCTAAGAATGACAAATGCACCCCGGTGTTCCCATGGTTCCTCATGGAAACAGGCAATTACACCCGTGTTCTCCTCATGGCTTAATAATTTCAGCAAGGTGGCTTAAGATGCCGACTGGTGGAAGAGAGAGCAGCCGTTAGAGCTATCACTCAAGGATCGTAGAGCAATGAACTGGAAAGATCTTGTTGAAAAAATGTGCGGTTTTTCAACAACTGGCATGGCTTAATCCGGCTCTGAAATTTAGTTTGAGAGGCACATGCAGCACACCTCTCAAACAAGTTCTTCAAGTTGTTTCTGTGCAGATCCTAAACGCGACCAGATGCCGATCGCCGTTGAAAGGCACCATGACCAGGATGACCCAGCCAGGTGTCACCCGCTACGACTAGCTTGCCGCGCAAAAAGACTTTCTCAACTTTGCCAGTTACCTTGCGCCCTTCGTAGAGGGTGTAGTCGGCGTTAGAGTGGTGCGTACTGGCGCTGAGAGTGTGAACCTTAAGCGGGTCGAATAGCACCAGATCGGCATCGCTGCCCACGGCGATCGTCCCTTTGCGGGGGAATAGCCCAAACATTTTGGCAGGAGCTGTGGCCGTGAGTTGCACAAAGCGATTGATTGAAATTCTGCCCATGCCTACGCCGCCGTCAAACATGAGGGGTAAGCGAAACTCTACGCCCGGTGCGCCGTTGGGAATGCGCTCAAAGTTGTCATGACCGAGCTGCTTAGAGCGATGGATGCCGTAAGGATTTTCGTTGAAGCAAAAAGGGCAGTGATCGGTCGAGACAATTTGCAGGTCATCAAACTTGAGTCCGCGCCAGAGGGCATCCTGGCAATCATGCTCGCGCAAGGGTGGAGTCATGACAAATTTAGCGGGTTCAAAATCGGGGCGATCGTATTCTTCAATGCTGAGAAACAGATAGTGGGGGCAGGTTTCGGCAAAGGCAGAAATACCGCGATCGCGGGCTTCTACCACTTCTGCTAAAGCCTCTTTTGCCGATAAATGCACCAGATAAACCGGAACTTCGGCCAGCTCAGCGAGGCGAATGGCGCGATGGCTGGCTTCCGCTTCCATAATTCGGGGTCGCGTCAGGGCATGAAATTTGGGTGAGGTGTTGCCTTGTGCCAGGGCTTCCTCAATGAGCACCTGAATCACGCTGCCGTTTTCGGCATGGATGTTGATCATGCCGCCGTGGTTTCCCACCCGCCGCATGGCCTTAAAAATTCCCGCATCATCCACCATCAGCACGCCGGGATAGGCCATGAACATTTTGAAACTAGAAATGCCGTCCCGATCGATCAGATCTGGCAGCTCCGCTAGGGTATCGGGCGTGATGTCTGTCAGAATAATGTGAAAGCTATAGTCTACGCAGGCTTTGGGCTGTGCCACCGCAAGGCGGCGATCGAGCGCCTGTTTGGGCGTTTCGCCCTTTTGCTGTAGCGCAAAGTCTACGATCGTCGTGGTGCCGCCAAAGGCTGCCGATCGCGTTCCGGTTTCAAAGGTGTCGCAGGTGATGGCATCGCCTAAGGGAAACTCCATATGGGTATGCACATCCACCCCGCCTGGAATCACCAATAGCCCTGCCGCGTCATGCACGATCGCCGCCTCTGCGGGAATATTGCGGGCGATCGCCTCAATCTGGCCATTTCTCACCAGCACATCCGCTACATAGTCATCCACAGCGGTTACAATGCGTCCGCCTTTAATCAGCACATCTTCCATCATTTCTCCTCAGACCCAAACTGCTGCCTGACAACCTACTACATTTGGGGTCAAACAATAGATCAATTGCGAACTTATTTAGAAGCTGTCATTTGTTTTAATGGGGCAGTACTGCTGTGGGAGAGAGGCGATCGCCATGCATATCCGGGATGCTCTGGAGTCTGATTTACCTGCGATTATCGAGATCTACAATGCCGCTATTCCCTCTCGGATTGCGACTGCCGATCTGGAGCCAATTACGGTAGAGAGCCGCCGAGCCTGGTTTCGACAATACAATCCTGACAAACGGCCTTTGTGGGTTTTAGAGGCGAATGACGAAATTGCCGCTTGGCTCAGCCTTTCCTCTTTTTATGCGGGGCGACCTGCCTACAATGCCACCGCCGAAATTAGCATCTACATTGCGCCGCAACACCAGCGGCAGGGCTACGGCAAATACTTGGTGAAGCAGCTCATTGAAGTCTGTCCCAAATTGGGGGTGACGACTCTCCTGGCTATGTATTTCGATCACAATCTGGGTAGCCAACGTCTGTTTGAGGGGCTAGGCTTTCAGCCGCAGGGGCATCTGCCCAACATCGCGGTTCTGGATGGGCAGCACCGAGGGCTGATCATCGCAGCGCTCAAAGTCGGCGTGCCACCTGCTTGAGACCTATCACTTGAAGCATTTCCCAATCTTCACGATTAGCTCTTTGTATGGCTAGTCCCTGTTTGCCGCCTTGCGACAGGGTAAAAACCAGGTAACATTAAAGGTGAGTCAACCATACAACAGCAGCCATTGTGTTTGTCCTTCACGGTTACGAATATCTTCTGGGATTCGTGATTGTTTGTAGCCTGGTGTGTGCTGCGGCAATCATCCTCTCCACCCTGCTTTCTCCTCGTCGAACTGGTGTAGAGCGGCGCACCACCTATGAATCGGGCATGGAGCCGTTGGGCGCAGCCTGGATTCAGTTCAACATCCGCTACTACATGTTTGCCCTAGTATTCGTCATCTTTGACGTAGAAACCGTGTTTCTCTATCCCTGGGCGGTTGCGTTTAGCCAGCTTGGTCTGCTGGCATTTATTGAAGCCCTGATTTTTATCGGCATTTTACTTATCGGCCTGGTCTACGCTTGGCGCAAAGGAGCACTTGAATGGTCATGAACCCTACAACTTCTGGCGATATGGCCGAGAAGCTGTTAAATCCGATCGGTCGTCCTCAGGTGACCCAAGACTTATCAGAAAACGTGATTTTGACCACGGTAGATGACCTGCACAACTGGGCACGCCTTTCTAGCCTCTGGCCGATGCTGTACGGCACTGCCTGCTGCTTTATCGAATTTGCGGCGCTGATTGGCTCCCGCTTTGACTTCGATCGCTTTGGTCTGTTGCCCCGATCGACTCCCCGTCAAGCTGACCTGATCATCACGGCAGGCACAGTAACAATGAAAATGGCTCCGGCGCTGGTGCGGCTGTATGAGCAAATGCCTGACCCCAAGTATGTGATCGCAATGGGAGCCTGCACCATCACAGGTGGCATGTTTAGCATGGACTCGCCTTCAGCAGTACGCGGCGTAGACAAGCTAATCCCGGTCGATGTCTACATCCCAGGCTGCCCCCCTCGCCCAGAAGCCATTATTGATGCCATCATCAAGCTGCGCAAAAAAATCTCGAATGAATCACTGGCTGAGCGGGGTACCTTTAGCCAAACCCATCGCTATTACAGCACCGCCCACAGCATGAAGCCCGTCCCCGATATTTTGACCGGGAAGTATATGCAGGCTGCTGAACGCCAAGCGCCGCCGAAAGAGCTGATGGAAGCTATGGGTATGCCCATGTCGCCGGAGTTGCAGCCAGAGAAGGAGGGTGTCGATCGTGGCTGAAGAAAATCAGGCGCCTGAAACCGCTATTGTTGAGGCGGGCAAGACTTCCAAATGGCTAACCGCCAATGATTTTGAGCATGAAGTGCTAGAAACTGACCATGTTGGCGTTGAGGTGCTGAAGGTCGATCGTGATTTTCTCTTACCTTTCTGCACAGCGCTATATGCCTACGGGTTTAACTGCCTGCAATGTCAAGCTGCCTATGACACAGGCCCAGGGGACGAATTGGTCAGCACCTATCACTTGATTAAAGTGAGCGACAACGCCGATCGCCCTGAAGAAGTGCGGATTAAGGTGTTTTTGCCCAGGGAAGATCCCAGAGTGCCGTCGGTTTACTGGATCTGGAAGGGAGCTGACTGGCAAGAACGCGAAAGCTATGACATGTACGGCATCATCTACGAAGGTCACCCTAACCTGAAGCGGCTGCTCATGCCCGAAGATTGGGTCGGCTGGCCGCTGCGTAAGGACTACATTTCGCCTGATTTCTACGAGCTTCAAGACGCCTATTAGTTTTTAGCTCTAGACCTTCAGCATGAATCCTGGTGCGGCAGAGCCGCGCCAGGATTTGTATTTTAAAGAGCCTTCCAGGTTCAGGCGTAGCGAATCCCTGCCTTGTCAAACCGATCGAGAGCTTCTTGGAGGCGATCGCAATCGGCAATCAGGCTAACTCGCACATAGCCTTCTCCGCCTGACCCAAAGGCATTTCCGGGTGTCACCACGACGCCAGTTTGCTGAAGCACCGACAGCGCAAAATCTGTAGAGCCAATACCAGGAGGACAGGCTACCCAGAGGTACATTGTGGCTCTGGGTTTTGGCACATCCCACCCTAGCTTGGCAAGTCCGTCAATCAAAAAGTCGCGCCGGGTGCGGTAGCGATCCTGGAC
Source organism: Oscillatoriophycideae cyanobacterium NC_groundwater_1537_Pr4_S-0.65um_50_18 (assembly GCA_016208305.1). Taxonomy (GTDB): domain Bacteria; phylum Cyanobacteriota; class Cyanobacteriia; order Elainellales; family Elainellaceae; genus Drouetiella. Next base: position 162,873 of record JACQYI010000071.1, read on the forward strand.
GGCATGCAGATAGATGTCGGGAAGATTCAGCGCTGTTTGGGCTGCTGTTTGCAGAGCCGCAAAAATGCCGTAGTCCAGGTTGGTCTTTAGCGTCCGCAAGCCCTGGATAATGTGACGATTGCCCACGACAAAACCAACCCGCCAACCCGCCATGTTATAGGTTTTAGACATGGTGTGAAATTCTACGCCAATGTCTTTAGCACCCGGAATCTCTAGCAAACTGGTGGGCTGATAGCCATCAAACGCCAGCTCAGCGTAGGCTTGGTCATGCACCAGCATGATCTCGTGCCGACGGGCAAAGGCGACCATCTCCTCGAAAAACTCGCGGGGGGCAACAGCAGCAGTCGGATTGCTGGGATAGTTGAAGTAGAGAATTTTTGCCTGTTGCGCAATCGCATCTGGAATTGCAGCCAGATCGATCAGCCAGTCATTTTCGGGCTTGAGGATTAGCGGATAGATTTTGCCTCCTGCAATCAGAGGCCCCCGAAAATGCGCCGGATAGGAGGGGCTAGGCACCAGCACCAAATCGCCCGGATTCACATAGGCGATCGCCAAATGCGCCAATCCCTCTTTTGAACCCAGCAGCGGCAACGCTTCGCCATCTGGATCAAGCGCCACATTGTAACGGCGGTAATACCAGTCGGTGATGGCGCGCCGGAAGTCGGCTGTGCCCTCAAAGGGCGGATAGCCATGATTGGCAGGATTTTGTAGAGCGGCGATCGCTGCATCCACGATCGGCTGCGGGGTTGCTCCATCTGGATTACCCATGCCCAGATCAATCAAATCTAGCCCTTGCTCTCTCGCTCGTGCCTTCAGCTCATCTAGACGGGCAAAGACATAGGGAGGGAGACTCCGTAGGCGATCGGCAGGGGTAATCCAGTCTAAGTTCATGCTGCAAAAGAAGTGAAAAAATTAAGGACGATCATCTAGCGGTTTAGCGGCCTAGATTTTGTAAGCTAACCCAGGCTCAGGTCTGTTCAGGCTGGAGCTGTCCTGATGGCACAGATTCCAAGGCTCCAGGGCTGCGGGTGGCAGAAGCGGTCGTTGAAACCATCGCCGCCATCAAATGCTCTGGGGTGACGGCAAAGGGCAAATGGTGAATATCAGAGCCAGGACGACAGGCAAACATAGCCACCTGATGCAGTTCTGCTAGGGTAATCTCCCCTAACCCTAAATCATCGAGGCTTTGGGGCAAGCCCAGCTCACTATAAAACTTAAGCAACTGCTGCCGCGCCGTTTCGGCCAAGAGGCTGCTCTGCATCAGCTCTTCTAAACGGAGCTGCACCAAAATACCGTAGGCGACTTTTTCGCCATGCAGCACGCCATGACTTTGAGGGAGCTGCGTCAAGCCATTATGGACGGCATGGGCTGCCACCGTGCGACACTGCGCCCCGCCCAAACCGCCAATCACCCCGGCTAGCAGCACCGTTGCATCGACCACTTCGCGCCAAGCCTCGCTTCCCGGAGCTTGCAGCGCCGCCGCCGATTTTTGAAACAGCAGATCCCGCAGTACTCTAGCCTGCTGTACCGCCGCAATAATTAGCGTTTGCTCAGAATGGCCGCTGCTGACCGAAGCCTCGTACCACTTAGCTAGGGCATCGCCAATACCTGCCACCAGCGTTCGGCGGGAGGCAGTCTGCACCAAGTCATAGTCAAGAATCAGCAAGTCAGGACATTTGACCAGGCTGACATCGTACAAAAATGCGCCCTGCTCAGAATACACATTTGAGAGAGCTGTCCAAGCGGCACAGGTTGCTCCCGAAGTGGGAACCGTGACAACAGGCAGGTTGCAGCGATGCGCCACCAGTTTCGCCATATCTAAAGCTTTGCCGCCGCCTACCCCGATAATCAAGTCTGCCTGATGATGGGCTATGGCTTCTAGCAGGTCTGCTAACCCGGCCTCACTGCAATCTAACCCATAGGAGGCTTGCGCGATCGCCAACCCTTGCAATGCCGGAGCGAGAAAAGGCTGCGCCGCTACCCAAGTGCGATCGCCCCCCACAATCAAAGGCCGTTTGCCCAGACGGGCGATCGCCGCTGTGGCCTGTGCCAAAATTCCTGCGCCGCGCATCACCTGCGCTGGAGCCATAGTCAAGATAGGCAGAAGCGCAGCGGTAGACTCATTAGTCAGCAGTGCATCAGTCATAGTCAGAGGATTTTTATCAAGATCCACAAAAGAGAAGTGAAGCGAAGTCAAGTTATCTTGACTACACTTGCTATTCTATCTAACCCTATATTCCATCCAAGCCTGCATTTTAGCTAACTATCTGCCAAGGTTTTGGCAGGAGAGGGCGGCAGCTTAGCTAGATTTTCCGAGAAGATTTCAACCTCCATCTGTTCATCTTCTCGATCGAACAGCGATCGCTTCACCTGACCCAGAACTAAAGGCTGCGTTACCCCCGGTTCTGGATGCACAACCGCTCTGGCACGAATTGTGAGCTGTTGCCGTCCTCGACTCAGCCGACCCACCGAGAACAGATCGCTGGCCGCCTGTCGCAGCGTGGCATCTAGCTCTGTTGCGGTAATGGTTGCAGGCACCACAATCACGGCCTGATCGGCTCCTGAGTCAAACACCGTCAAAAACCGGACGGCTCCGGGAACCGCCGTGCGGGTAAAGGGCACAACGCTAAGGGCAAACAGCCCCACCGTCAACACAATGCTAAAGCCCGTGATGCCCACTAGGCGAAACCGAATGCCCCATTTAAATAGAAATCCGAGTCCGGCGATCGTGCCAAATACCAGCGTGGCGATGCCGACCCATTGAGCGTAGAGTTGAAATGCAGCGGGAGTAAGCATAGAAGAAAATGAATGAAGGGGCTATGGGAAAGAAGAGGGCGGTATCGACCTCTACTCATTGCTCACTGCTGCGGGCTGAGCGGCCTCAGAGGATTCCAGAGCGGCTTTGAGGGTGTGCCAGGAGAGATTGGCGCATTTGATCCGCACAGGAAATTGGGCGACGCCCTGCATCACGTTGAGCTTACGCAACTCTTGCGGAAATTCAGCTTCGCCCCGCATCATAGACTGAAAGCGCTGCACCATTTCTAGTGCCTCAGCCGTAGTTTTGCCGCGCAGTGCATCGGCCATCAAATCGGCGGATGCCAAGGCAATGGCGCAACCCTCGCCCTCAAATTTCACATCTTCAATTCGATCGCCCAAGGCATTTAGCTGCACCGTTAGCTCGATCGTGTCACCGCAGGAAGGATTGTGCCCCTTTTGGTAGCGATCGATCGGGTTTGCCTTGCCGCGATTGCGGGGCTTTTTATAGCGCTCCAAAATCACCTGTTGGTAGAGATCGCGCAAGTTATCCAATGCCATAATCCAATGCGATCCGTAGATTCGCTGAGCTTCATCTCCATCCTATCAGCGAGGAGGAGATGATCGACAGGGCATCTGTAGGCAGACATCTCTAGGCAGGCACCTTAGACAAGCATCTGAGGCAGGCATCTGAGGCAGGTGAATGAAGACGAATCGGGAGGTTGTATCGTTAGAGTGCGACTCAAAAGGTATGAGCGATCGGCTAGTCTGTCCTGCAGCTACAGATCTTTCACAGGGCTTGCTCAACTTCGATCGGCTGAGACGAATCGTGAGACGAGCCGCGATAATTTGCTATCAACTCAGCGGCTTGATCAACAGCATCCGGATAAAACAGACGCGCAAACTGACGATATTTTCCGGAGGCCACCATTCCGCCCCAGCAATGCAGGAGGTGAGCATCAAGCTTGCCTGAGAGGGCAGATTCAGCATCCTTGGGGGAAATATTGTAAGTTTTTGGCAGTTTTAACACAGGCACCTGGGTTGTATATAACGCTCTGACCAACGCCAGCTGATCATGTTTCCGAAATTTTTGCCACTCTCGGTGCCACTGCTCAAATAGCGTTTGAACGGCAAAGGTATCTCGCCAAAGCATGACGCCGCTATTGAACTGCACGGTATTTCCGGGCACCTGCTGCAACGTATAGGTTTTCTCTTCTTGAGCAATGTGATCGCAGAGAATCACCATTGGCAGGCGATCGGCCACCATCGCCAGATCGCTGTGAGCGAGATAGCTCCACAAATCATGGATAGGCTGAAGCGGCAGAATATCTGCATCGAGAAAAAGGGTTTCTTGATAAGGGCTAAGGGTATTTAAGCGAGTTTTAATCTGTCTAGATGAAAAAGCGTAAGTATCGGTTTCTGTCGTAAGAGATTCTGCCGTAAGAAAGTCGGGCGTAAGAAATTTGGGCGTAATTTGATAGGTATAGAGGGGTAAAAATTTGAGTAAGGGCTGATCTGAGATAAGGGTAATGGGTATTTGGGGGTCTTGCTGACGCAACGCTATGGCGCTGATTAAGGCCGCTTCAAGATAGGCCGTATGGGTTGCGCCACAATAAACGACTCCTCGACTATTCATAAAAAATATCCTGAATCACTGAGGCTCATTATTTCAGAGATAGTCCCTTAGCATGAGTGATGTTCTAGACGGTGTTACCTATTAGGCTTTTATTTTGTGGGGTTTGTGCCTATGGGGTACAGATCTCTGATTTGGCGTTCAGCATGAAACCTGTTGCCCGTTATGCCTGCCTAAACCAGGGAGAGCGGCAGCTTGCTAAAATGAAGAGCAGAGATTTTTGGGGTATCGTGAATTGAAAAAGAAACACACCAACGCTCTGCTACTGGCGCTGTTGAATTCTTTGGCCGATTATGATGGACAAGTTCCAGAAGCGGCTTTGAGCATATTGGATGAGTTGCAGCAGCGATCGGATACGCTGCCGCCGCTCTATGCCGATGTGTTTGGGCTGTTTCCCTCAGCGACTTGCGCAGATTTGGTGCAACATATTGATTCGCTAACGCAAGACCAAGTGGCGATCGCTAGCTATGCGTTTCAAATTTTTCGCTCCTATGAGCAGATGCTGAAAATTGACACGACTCACATGGCTCCGGAGCAGAAAGCAGCCTGCGAGGCGCAGATGGAACGAATTCGATTTTTGGTGAATCGTGCCAAATCAGCAATGGTGGAAACCGCAGAAGATAAAGCAGAAGATAAAACCGACGCTGTTTAGGCTAAGTTAGCCTGAGTTAGGCTGAGGTTCAAATGGTTAGAGGAACCTGCGCCCCACATCATTCCAAAAAATTCCAAAAAGCTGGACTTCAAAGGTGGTTTACGCCTTTAAAGTCCAGCTTTTTGCAGAAATAAGGGCGATCGCTCTGTCTCCAAAATCTGTGTCGCCAAAATCTGCGCTGTAATGTTGCGCTTAATGTTTCGTTTTTTCATTTCAGCGGGTGAATTTTGAAAAATGCAGGTTAGTTTGGATGAATTCGCCTGAATTTAACTGGGAACAAAGGAATTACACATGGTGAGGAAGTCTTTGTTGACTGCTGGTTTGAGTGCTGCGATCGCCTCTCTGTCGCTTTGCGCCATTAGCCAATCGGTCAATGCCGAAACGCCAAATGCAGCGGCTGTACCCGTTGTACTGCCTGCTCAAGCTGCCCAGCCCATTCAAGTTGCACAGCTTTTTTATCCCCCTGCGACAGATGATCATCAGGTTTTGATGGTGGTCGGGCATGGGCAGATCAGCCGACCTGCTGACAAAGCCTCGATTGAATTGATCGTGCTAAGCTACGATGTCTCTACGTTTGACCCCTATGCCGTTCCTGATCCGAGCGTGGCAGAAAGCTCATCCCCTGAGCAACCTCAAATTCCACCTTTGACCGAGGCGATGCTTGACCCGATCGTGGCGGCACTCGTATCGGCGGGTGTGTCTGCTAGCGACATCGAAATAACGCTGGGTACTGAGCCTAACCCCGGCTCTTATAACTATTACGGCGAAGGAAGTGCTGCCATCGCTTTTGAGATCGATCGACCCACGAGCGATCGGGTGGAAGCAATTATGACTACCGCTCAAGAGGCTACAGGCGATCGGCTTTATCTTCAGGATCGCTATATTGGCTATGTCACCAATAGCTGCGACGACCTAGAGGCAAAAGCCTATGTTGCAGCAGTGGCTGATGCCCGTGATCGCGCTCAGATTTTGGCTACTGCGATGGAAGTCGAGCTGAGTGAAGTGCCTTCGGTGGCAGAGTCGGTGTCTCTGACTCCAGGTGTTTCCTACCCCTATCCTTCTCCCTGCGATTTGGCAGATCTGCCGCCCTCCGCAGCTTATGGCTACTCTACCCTTACTTACTACGATCCGGCGGCTCCAGTAGAGGTCACGCTTCAGCGCGACTTGTATGTTACCTATCCTGTCCGGCAACGGTAGGTGACTTGATGCTTTGAGAGTGGGGCGATCGCCCCATCCTCTCGTATGAATCGTTGTGCAGCTTCGCCGCACAACGATTTATGCCTTTAAAAAAGCAGTAGCGCGATCGGGGCAAAGCAAGGCTGAGAAAATATGCCTTAAGACAGCGACGGGGATTAAACGCAAGTGCTATTAATTTAAGATTGGAAGTCTGCCCATTAGCATAGACCTTAAACCTGATTAAAATACGGTGCTACCCATGCCTCAAAATATAGAACCTACTAATAAAACAGAATATGTGAGGGGTCATGCTCAGTCATTGAGATATACCCTAAACCGAATTATGGTGATGGTCGCGCAGTTGATTCTTGCGGGACTGTTGCTGAACTTGATTATTCAAGCTTTTAGTCTAAATGCAGAAACAGGTGTTAGAAGTTTGGCGGCAACTGTATTACCGTTGCTAATTACTGGATATATCTCTTTTTCTAACCGATCGCCCGATAAACCTAAGAATGTTCTGAGATTGCCTCACGGCATGCTCAACACCATTCCCTTTGTGCTGTCTGCCATCTGGATCATTTTCCTGATGCTGTTCACGAGGTATACGGTACTTTACTTTAATCGGTCTGTTCCCTTAGGGGAAGTAGCGCTATCGATTACCCTCAGCCTGTTCATATTGGTAGCTGACCAAATCCCCTTTAAGTCTCTGGTGGGCTGTGCTTATGGCATCATTTCAGGATTGCTGATCTATGTCTTAATTTTTGGCTTAGCTTTCTGAAGCCAGCGGGGTGGCTAATCCATCAATGCTGACGCGGTTTTTCTGCTGCTGATAGGTTTGAATCCCGGCTTCTCCTTTCTGGGCAGCCCATTGCACAAGCTCTTCTCGCTGCTGCTGATACTCAAATAACGGCACTCCTGTTCCGCAAGAGGTTTGGACGCGATCGATCTCCGCGACAAAGATCTGCCGTGTTCCGGGCAGGCTAGAGAACAGAGGAGAGACCGTATTCCAGTCGGGAGAATTGGGGAGAATGGTGCGTCCCTGCCCAAACAGGCGCAGAATAAGCGGTTTACCCTGAAGGGCGCAAAACATGAAGGTGATGCGCCCATTTTCTTGCAGGTGGGCTGAGGTTTCGTTGCCGCTGCCCGTCAGATCTAGGTAGGCAACCTGGTGGGGCGACAGGATGCGAAAGCTGTCTAGCCCTTTGGGGGAAAGATTAATGTGTCCGGTAGCGCTAAGTGGGGCGGTTGCGACAAAAAAGATCTGCTGGGCAGCAATAAATTTCTGAAGCTCGTCGGTGATGTGGTCAAGGACTTTAGCCATGCTCTTTTCAAAAACGGGTGTTAAGACAGTAAGGATTAGAACTGCTTGTGTCTCTGGAATTGTAATCTTTTTGAGTGTCAGCGCATCAGTTTTGGCGAGACCCATTAACCCTGATTCGAGACCCGTTTCTTCTGAGTCTAATCTGGATCGCGCCTTCCGGATTGCTGTTCATGCTGCTGGTGCCATAGATTTTGATACGGCTATTATTAACTACCAGAGAGCAGCAAATCTGGCTGAAGATGAGTGCGATCGCCAACATGCTGAGGCTGGTATTTAAGCGGCAACGGAGGCTAAAGCAGAGCAAAAAGCTGGAAGAACGAGTTTATTGACTCAAATTTTTGCTAGGCGCTTGGAACAACTTGCACTGCCGCTACCCTGCACAACTCAAAGGTGATTGGGGTTTAACCCAAAGTAGCGATCGTCAATTGAGGAATAGATTTTAACGGAGGCAAAGAAATAAATGTTAGCAGAGCTACGAAGGCTACATAGCCCTGATCTGCTTGATTTAGAGTTTTCAACTCCAGAAGACCCAGAGAATTTTTGTATATTAGTTCAGGCGATGATCGGCTCTAAAGATGAAGAGGGAGAAGAGTCGTTCGATTTTTTGGTGTGTACGCCTCAGTGGATCGTAAACCATATAGCCCGTAATAAAGCTCTTTTTGGAAGACACTATTTAATCATCAGTCATTATGACTTTGAGATAATCTGGAACGCCATAGATGGAAGATGCAAATTAGCCAACAGAAGTTCATGGAGAGAGGTAGGCTCTTATCTAAATAAGTATGGACATTGGGAATTTGATGATTACGTAGATTTTTAGTTTATTGCTTGGCTTGACTCTCTATTTGCTGAAATTCATTGACAATAGTCGTGGAATGTCAAGTTTTCTCTAAACCTTTCCTGATATTGGTTGAGTGCTAGACAATAGTTCGTCTTAACAAACTTGTGCGGCTCCACCCAAAACTACTGTTCTGGATGGAGCCGCACGGGTGCGATTCAGCTAAACTGCTTTGATTAACTAGGTTGCGTTAACCGATCGGCATAGATTCAAATATGTTCCTAGATTTCCATACTTGAGCTTCCGCACCTTTACACTCTCCGATCGCTAAACCATTACTGAGCGTTTAGAGTGGGAGGTAGCAGCACCTTGTCGATCGCATGAACAACGCCGTTGCTAGCGGTGATGTCTGTCTCGACTACTTTGGCATCGCCTACCGTCACTTCACCTGCGTTCTTGGTGATATTTACCGGAGCACCCTCTACGGTGTTGACTTCTCCAGGCGTGATATCGGCTGAGGTAACATTGCCAGGAACAACGTGGTAGCTAATCACTTGCTGAAGCTTGGCCTTGTTCTCAGGCAGCAAGAGCTGATCAAGCGTTCCGGCAGGCAGAGCTGCAAATGCCTCGTTGGTAGGAGCAAAGACCGTGTAAGGGCCTGTGCCACTCAGCGTGGCTTCTAGACCTGCGGCTTGAATTGCAGAGTTTAGGGTGCTGAAAGAGCTATTGTCAGCCACAACTTGGTCGAGAGTAGTGCTGCCACCCTGAGTTGGCGCTGTGCCATCAGACATGGTGCCATCCGCCATCGGGCTTTGGGGTGCTTCTGAGAGCGGTGATTCAGTCGTGGTTGTGGAGGCAGAATCTGTTCCGGCTGTGCAAGCTCCTAGGGTGGCAGCCAAGCCTAATCCGGCCAATCCGACCATCAGCTTACTAGAAATCGAGTTTCTCTTCATCATCGTAACTCTCCTAACAAAATCCAAACTATGAAGCCTCACGCTCTGTGAGTACGGACTTCATATTTGTTTACATCCCATTACGATAGGAGATGCAGTTGGACAGAGTCGTCGTTCGTCTGGTAGAGATTCTAAGCAAGATAAAGCCTCCTTTAGACTGATGGGCTTAACGGCTGAAGCAGAGTAGATGCCCGAACAGATATATGAGTCTGTGAAGCTAGACCTTAACCTGGTTGAGGATTTCCTAGCCAGAGCCAGCTTTCAAAATCGCTCGATCGCATTCCTGTGCCCGAAGGAAATATTAGATCGGTACGGGCTTCGGCAGTGCCTCGGCGGTTGCTGCCCGGTTGACCCAAGGCTTGTCCATCTAGGTAGAGGCGATCGCGTCCCCTTTCGCTCCAGATGACGTTTCCCCGCAGCCTGATCCGCAGCAATAGCCTTTCTTTGAGCAAAAACTCCCGTAGGCTAGAAATCTCCTGGCTAACGGGAAGCCAGCGAATAGTGTTGGCCGTGACGCTAATGTTGCCGTCGAGAATGAAGCTGGTATCGGCTGTGGTATTGGGTGAGTTAAAGCCCAAAGGGGATTCAAGATTGACGGTGAGGGTGGCTGGCGTCACTGTTCTGAGTCCGGCCTCTTGCTGAACAGGCGCAGCATCTAGGGTGATTTCTAATCCGTTTTTGAGTAACTCCTCTAGGGTCAACAGGTCATCATTGTTCCAGTTGGTGCGGATCACATGCATAGCATTTTGACCCGTCAGGGGCGGAAAGATGAGGCGGCAGTCATCCCGCAGGATCAGCCTTGTTCTGGCCGATCCCAGCAGCGCCAAACGGCAGTAATGATGGTGAATACCCAGAGGAGGCTGAGGCACAGGCGCGTTTGCCTGATCAGGCCACTCGACGGTACCTGTTGCTGTGCGTGCCGGAATCAGCCAATAGTCACCGGGTTTATAGGTGCCGTTGGAAAACTCAACTTCAATGCCGCCTTCGATCGCTACTCTAGAAGTCGAGATGGCAACGCCTGCCGTTGTCGCAGTGGCTCCGGTCTGATCCCAACGGCGCAGTTGAGGATGGCGACTGAGATCTAGGGCCGCGATCGGCATATCTGAGCGGATGGTGATCGTCTGAGCTGCCGGATCGACTTGCTCAATTTGCACAAGCTGCCCCGACTGCCCGCTGAGATCTTTGAGATCGTCAATCAGTTCGACCCATTGCCCGTTAGCAAATCCCAAAACTTCATCCAAGCCAACGTCTTGAACAGTGATCGTTTGACCGCTGATGGCGACGATCGCCGTGACCACTGAGCCGTTGTCGCGCGACCATTTGAAGGTGGTTTTGGCTCCATCGCTCTGATGAATTTCAACGCGATAGAGCTGATTTTCGAGGCGCTGATAGCCCGCACTAGGGGGAATTAGGCAAGGACTCTCTGGGGCGGTGGGCGAATGGGTAAACACGTTGAGTTTGCCGCTGCTGCGGCGAGTCAGCTTGTCCCACTCAGGCAGCGGGGTGCTGCAAGTCAGAGGCAAAGAGAGCGCTGCTATTTCTTGTTCGATCGCCGCCAATTTTTTCTGAACTTCTAGAATTTCGTCAAAGCGCTGATTCTCTTTCAGCTTTTGCAGTTCAACTTGCAGCTCTGCCTGTCGCCTTCTTAGCGTTTCGAGCTGCCGGGAAGAGTCGGGCAGGGCGATCGGCAGAAGTTTCACTTGCCAGATTGTTTTGCTGCGGGTGGTGGTATCGGCTCCGCCTAGAGCGACTTCTCGTAGCTGCGGGTCATCAAGGGCGGTCAGGTGCCGCTGCCACACATCCAGATAGACGACCCAGCCCCCCGGATTGCTCAACAGCTTTTCTTCGGTGGGTAAATCGGCTAAGTCGGCAGTCCAGGGCAGATCGGGCTGCGATCGATAGTTGCGATCCTGCTCGTTCTCGCAGAGAATACCGTCAACGTAATAGCGGCCTTTGGTGATCGTTAGGGTTTTGCCGTCGGTGGTGATGGCAAAGCCTGCGGCGTTGAGGGGTGCGCCACAGGTGCCAATGACATCCTGGGTCTGGGTCTTAATGCGGTGCTGATCGATCGATCGCTGTTCGTTCCAGTCGGCATCGACTTGAACCCGTCCCTGCTGCATCAGTACGGCACTGTAGTGTTTTTGGGCATCGAAGGTTTGACGACTAAAATCACCCTTCATAGGAGGCTCCTGGGTTTTGGATGTTGGAGGTTGGAAGTTGAATTTCGCAAGCGGGCGAAGTTAGCGCTGCTGGAATTTGAGGCACTTTCACGCCGCACTTTTATGAGCCTGTCATGCGCCTTTATGTGACATAAAAAATGCCTGCTTCTAGGCCGAAGCGTAGATATTCATCGAGGCGCACCCGCAGATTCATCTCTCGCTGGGGCTGGTAGAGGTCATGAAAGGCACCCATTTCGGCTTCATCGTCAGCTCCCTGACGAATTTCGGGGGCGCAGCGGCGGCTGAGCTGTGCGTAGCCCGGATCGCCATAGCGGGTAGAGGTAAACAGAGGAGTCAGCCGAGCTTGAATCGCGTTGCGTTCGGCAGCAGAAAGCAGGGTAAAGGCACTGAGCTGGAGTTGGGTCGCCCGCTGCGTCAGCGCCAGTTCAGGCTGACAGCGATAGCGCTGAGCCACCTGAGAGTCGATGGGCAGATAGCAAAACCGCACACAGCCCTTTTGCCGCCGGGTGGCGATCGCCTTGCCGACCAAAATGCTGTTGCTGGCTTCTAGGCTGCGGACGGTAGTGCTGCCGAACAGAGTGCTGGTTTGCAGCGTCGTGTCGGTGTTGGTGGCGATCGCTCCCTCTACAATGCTGTTGCTGATCTGAAGCTGGGGCACTTGTTCGGAGAGGGTGATGGCTCTACAGATGCTCTGGGTGAGGTGCAGGGCAAGCTGGGGATTGGCGTCCGCTAGGATTGTTCCTCTGAAGGTGCAGTCTGCAATGTGGAGGCTGCCCAGATTGCCTTCTGCGATCGCCAAACCTCCTTCTACCAGCAATCCACTGAGGATGAGCTGCCCCAAAGCCGTAGTTTGTGGCTCGACAGGATGCTGCACCGTCAGATCGCCTTGCAGATGCGGTCGCAGACCCACGGGCACGAGGCTTCCTGGCAGCCGCTGCATTTGTCCGGGAAGATCGGGGTGATCGACTTCTAGCCAATCGGCAGCGACAATGAGCAACTGACTCCCGGCAGTGAGGCTGATGCTGGGAAAGGCTTCAGAGTAAGTGCCGTTGTCCAAAATGGCGATGATGCCATTGCTGCCCGGAGGCTGGCTATTCCAGGCAGCGATCGCCTCGCTGACGCTGGCAAAAATCTGATCGGCAACGGCAGGCTTGGTCTGGCTGACGCCCACCTGCCAAGTGACAGGGCGCTGCAACAGCGGCAAAACGGAGGTACTGCGATCGTAGGAGCCGCCCCCCATCGCGTGACTAAAGCCGTAGGTATAGGTGACGGCGACCCGTTGCGGCAGGACTCCCAACGGCAGGGTTAACCGCCCCAAAACCGGGTCGATGGCGGCTTGGATGGGGGCTTGCGGTCTGCGCCAGTCGCTTAAGTCACAGATCTGGAGGTCTTCGGGCTTAACGGCAGTTGGCTGATCAAGAAAGACCTGAAAAACATCGGCGCTACTGTCCTGAAAGTAGGTTTGGGAGATGGGCTGAGCAGTGGCGATCGCTTCTCGACGGGCTTCTAGCTCTGTATATAGCTCACGCCGTGAGAGGGGAGCCGTAAAGTCTTTTGGCTCAGCCTGCGTCAATTCTGATATGGGCTGAGATTGATGAATTTGAGGCTGATTAAACAGCGGCGCATCCAGACCCAGTGGATTGAAGGTGTAGCGACCGTCAGCTGCGATCGCCCTTGCGACTCCCTGAACCATGCGATATCCTTGCAGCCGCCACAGAAAAACACCGATATTGGGAATATTGTAGCGACCTTGCTGACTCTCAATCCGGCGAACATCCAGGGTATGGGCGAGACAATCGAAAGGGGTATTGATTCGCTCTAGAGACTGCCAGCGTCGCAGATCGGGCGTTTGGGTATGTTGAGGACGGATATGGTTGAGAAACTGCGTCGTGCCCAAGTGCTGAAAGAATTCCACCACGGTTGCCTCCCATCCGGTGACATCTTGGGCAAGCTGTGCCAGGACAGAAGCAGTTCCTTTGCGGCGACGATAGCCGATCGTGTTAGCGACTTCGGCACGCGGGCTGCTTAGAGTAGTGGTGACACCATGCAGCGATCGATAGCCAATTAAATCTCCCAGATAAGGCACCACCCAATCGGCGCAGGTTTCAATGAACTGATCCTCATACAGCTGATCAAGATTCTCGTCTAAGACGGCAATTTGTTGGGCGATTGCCGATAGGACGGCCTTGAGAGGTTCGCCTTGTTCTGCATCTCGAATGCGGTAAATATCGGGGAGAAGGTCGTAAAGCCGTTGGGTATCAAAGCGTTGGGTGTTACTCATGGCGTTACTTTTGGGAGGGAGAGGGAGAGTGGGAGTGAGTGGGAGTGGGGGAGGGTGGGAGAGTGGGTAAGGGGGAGGGTTAGGGTGAGGCTAGGATATGGGCTAGGCTGGCGGGATCAAGGGTGAGGAGTTCGGCGGCGGCGATCGACATTGCGGCTCCGGGTTGGGGAGCTGCCGCAGCTAAGAGCGGCTGAAGGCTGGGGCTATTCTCAAAGCGATAAAGCTGATCGACATCTACGGCGACTACACCTGCCACGGCCTGCATGACGGCTATGACTTGACTCAGAGCCACGCCTTCACCTAGCGATCGCGCCTCAAAGCTAAACTGATGGCGTAGCTGCTGCCGCACGTTCTCTAAAACGAGGTCAGGACGGTAATCGGCATCGATTTTGACTTGAGCGGCCAGCCGAAAAAAGGCCGGACGGTAGGGCTGCACCCGCAAAGGCACATAGGGATCTCCAGATTTCTGCATCTGCTCCAGCAGGTTTTTGTAGAGGGGGCTATCGGGCTGGAGGGGAGTGCCGTTGGCGGCAGCGATCGTGACCCAAACGCCTCGCTGCTGTCCGTTCCAAGTCCAGGTGGCTAGTGCTTTAGCAATTCCGGCAAAGGCGCGGGCAAAGTCTTCGTAGTCCTGCAATGAGACAATGCGATCGAAGGTCAATACGGTCAGGGGGGCGTTACGCCGCGCCTGATCTAGCCCTTCTGGATCTTCGGCACCCTCGGCATCCTGGGGATTGATCACACCTTTGACTCCCAAAGGCCGGGTCATGAGCAGACTCAACTGTCCGGCTTTCACCAGCCCGCTCAGCCCGATGCCTTTGCGATAGGTGGCGGTAATGTTCTCCTGCCCGCTAGGAGGACGCGCTCCCGTTTGGCCATCTCCAAAGGCGATCGTGGTTTTGCCCTCTGGACTGATGCGGCTAACGAAAACGCGATCGGGTCCCTGCCCGTACAAGGTCGGCACTTCGTGCCACAGCAGATCGTTGACCCGCACCTGAAGCGTTGAGGCGCTGCCGCTAGGGGTCGAGGCGCTGATGTAAGTCAGAGGCGGCTGGCGTAGGGAAAATTTTGCATAGCTCTGGCTGACATCGCCGCTGCCTAGCACCTCTCGCACCGTTTCCCCGTGGGTAGCTAGAGCGACATTGGCGTTGATCGTGACGGTGGTGCGGCGGTAGGAATGCAGCAGATCTTTGCCTAAACCAATTTGGGTGCGCCCGTTGATGATTTGCAGATCTGCGATCGCCATCACTTCACTTTCAACGCTTTTGAGATCGGTGCGTTCTCCAGTCAGGATGGCTTTTTGTCCCACTTTTAGCTCTGGATAGTAGCCATTCAGCAACAGCGTGCTGCCCCGAATCGGGTCAGGATGGGGTAATTCTGCCAGCTCCAGCGGTTCACTTTGGACATAAACCGTGGTTTTTCGCAGCAGTGGAAAATTATCGGCATTCCACCATTCGCTATCCAAAGTCAGCACCGTGGTTTTTCCGCTCATGCCGTAATCGGTACGAGGACGGGTATTCACCTGGGTCACTTTACGAATCTTCGGTTCGGAAAAATCAGAGTTGTGAAGGGCAATAAAGCTGCCGACCGTGATCTCCTCATAGGTGCTATCTAAGGAAATTTTGTTTTTAGCTTCTGTTCCCGCCAGTGGCCATTCTGAGGTTGCCAGCGTGCCGTCATCATTGCGATTCGGCTTGCCCGCTTCATCATAGGTAAGTCGGGGTGGGGCATTGTAGCCAAAGGGGGCAGCGATCGCCCGGAAGGCAAACACGCCCGTCGGGGTGGCAGGCTGCGCCAGAGCGGCAATGGCTCCTTTTAGCTGGGTGAGATTCCAGCCTTGAAACAGCGCATAGGAGGCTAGGTCACTCTGCTTCCAAGTCTGATGGGCGATCGTGCTTTGAATCGTGGTGTTGGTCAACGGCTGCGCGGTGAGGGTAAAGGCCGCCGTTGCCGAGGGCAGCAGAAAATACAGCGGCGGGATGGGTGGCACTTCTAAATCAGCGATCGTCTGCTGTGTGGCGTTGTCTACCCCGACCTGCCGAATCCGCCGAAACGCTTTCTCGGTTTCTGTCACCAGCAGCAAGCCTCCCCCAGGTTTTAGGCGGGTGTTGTTGCCGACCAACCGAATAGAGGACATCCCTTTAGACACGATCTGGGGCAATGTCTGCTGGGGCTTGAGGGCGTTCCAGTCTGCCCGCGCCTCGATCGTTTCTACAGTTTCAAAGGTCTGTGCCTGTTCGCCCGGTTGGGGAACGCTTTGCACCTTTGCGCCGCTAACGATTGTCGTCTGCGGGGTCGCGCCGATGGCATCCTCAAGGGTAAAGGCCAGATGGGTACTGGCGGCGACGCCGGGACGCAGCTCATAGCCGATCAGCCTCGCCAAATACAGCAGCGACAGCCGTTCTGTGGCGGTACGCAAATAGGACTCATTGGCAATGCGCTCCTGGTAAAAGGTCAGCACATCCGCTACGGTTGCCCAGGCATCCAGCAGGGCGATCGCCAGATCATCATCTTCGCGGGTCTTGAGCTGGGAATCTGCCAGACTCGCCAGCAGGCTGTGCTTGAACTGGGGCTGCGTGCCGACGCGATAGGCGATCGCATCCAATCCGGGACGGTTAGCAATCTCGACCGGGGTTTGCGCTGTGATGCCTTGGCAGCAGCCGCAGTCGTCTAGCCCTGGGGAAGCCGAGTCAGTCTGTGAGCGGTTTGCGTTCATCATTTCCCTCCTGCCATCTTGAGCCGAAATAAACCGCGATCGGGGAAGTTGGGATTGTTTTCGAGGCGGGCAATCTCCAGTCGTCCTAGATCTAGGCGACCCGACTGGAGTGCCGCGTTGGATGCGTTTCCCTGACGCTGAAACAGCGTGATGTTGACCGAGGCCACTCCTGCCACCGATTGCGCTGCGGCATAGAGACGACTGAGATAGACCGACTGCCCAAAGGTGAAATTGTCAGGATGAAAGATCCCCCGACGGCGATCGGGCAAAATCCGGCTGCTGAACAGATCTAGGAGTGCCGCCTTCACCTGACTGCGAAAGTAACCTGGCTGAACGCAGACCCCCATCTCAATCTCTAGCGAGACATACACCGGAGCCTCAATTTCTAAATCATGTCCGGCGAGGCGATAGCGCTCTAAATACTGCCGGAGCTGAGCTTCAAACTCAGGAGTCACCTCGGCTCCACCCTGACGATCGATCGTCAAAAACACCGTGCGCCAGCTTCCCGTCCAGCGAAAGGTTGCGGCGGCACGCTGTACCGTGGGAAACCGTCCGGCTACTGTGGCATAGTCTGCGGCGGTAACGGCTCGCTCTTGGATGCGAAAGGCGCTGGGGGCACGCTGCCGCACGTCTTCGAGGCTCTCTGGATCTCTGCCACCCTGTGCCGCTAAGGGATTGCTCACCCGCTTGATCACCTCTGGCGTGATCGCCGGATTGCTGCTGACCAAATGCACCAGGGTTTCTGCGCCCACATTGCCCGCTTTGCCGTTGCCGACGCGATAGGTGGCGCTAAAGGTCGTGCCGCTTTCGGGGCGGCGTCCCTGCTGGTCATCGCCAAAGCGGAGAGACACTGCATCCTCAACTTCCACGACAAACACGGCAGCCGATCGATCGCTCTGCAACAGATCTGGCTGCGATCGCCAGGTGAGCTGTTGGCTTTCTAGACTGCTTTTGAGATCGATCGCGGGCACCGCTTCCTGCACTGCCCATTGCATCTGGGCGCTGGCCGATGGGCTGGCAGTGTAGGCCGCCGCATAGGTGAGCGGAGCCGATCGCAGCTTTGGGCGAAAGCGCGGCAAGACCGGAATAGTCTGGGATAGGCTACAGCGATCGCCCTCGGCAAGGGGCAGCTTAAACATTGTTGGGGCGGGGACGGTGCCGAGGGACTCTTGGGCGATCGTCAACCCGTGATCGGCCAGGACAATATTGCCCCATGCCACGCTGACCGGAAGGCTGTCGTTTTGCCGCTCGAACGTACCCTGCTCCGAAATGCAGAGAGGAAACGGTAAGGCATCTTCGCTCGACCAGGCAATTTCGGTGATGGGTAATGGCTGGCTCTCTTCACCCTCGGCGGCGGGCTGAAGATAGAGAGGGTCGCCTGCCAAACTCACGTTCGTTAGGCGCACCGCCCAGCGATGGCTAGGATCGGCATCGGCAGGCTGCCCTGTTTTTGCCCCCCGGACTTCTGCAAAAATCAGGACATCGCCGCGCTGCAAATGGGAAAAATGTCCTTGCAGGGTGGCCTGAGTCGCGCCTTGAGGCAAACAGCAGCGCGTATCGCCCCAGGTGTAAAAGTTCATCTCGTTATGCGCCGAGTAGAGGGTGATGTCGTGCAGGGGTTCAAAGACTTCTGGCCGATCGCTCGCGATCATCTGCGGCAAGCGATCGTTGTCTAGCCAAGCATCCTCCTGCACGCGGGTGAGAAACCGGGTACGAATATCATTCGCCTGTCTGGCTAAGGTCACTTGATCAATCGTCACCTGAATCTGTATCCAAACTCTGGCATTGCAGCCCTCATGCATGATGTAATCCACCAGGCGGGCATGTCGCCGTACCGAAATGCGGCGGCGGGCAGTATCCAGATAGGCTTCTGTGGCGATCGCATCTTGCTGATAGCTCAGGTAATCGCCCACATAGGCTAAAAGCTCTACAAGGGTAATGCCCAGATCGGCGGCGTTGCGCTCTTGCCACTGCGGCATCAATAGTGCCATGCGATCGAGCATGAGCTGACGAAAGCTGGCGTAGTCTTTGGCGAGGTAATTAATGTCGGGCAGGGCTGCGCTTTCTGGCAGGCAGGGCTGTGACTCTTCGCAGTCAAATTCGCTAGGGCACTCTACTTTAAAGGAGAAATCGACCGATCGCAGTAGCGGATCAAAGCCTGCCAGACTGTTAGGATTGGCGGCAGCATTAGCGGCAACCAGATGCAGCGTATAGGTAGAAAAATCTCCCCATTGGTTGACCCGCACCCGCACCACCTTGGAGTCTGGGAACGTTGTCACCTGCGTGACTTGAATCTGACGAATCCGATCGCCCCCGGCAATCTGAATATTGCCCTGCGTCAGGGTAGCGCTCTCTAGAGGCTTGAGCAAATAGACCAGCAGCACCCGTTGGCGATCGGCAGGATTCGCGGCACTGCTATCCACGACTTCGAGATAGTCAATCCCGTTGAGGTGAGCCGACTCCAGCACCGCACTGCGACGCCGCTGATCACAGCAAAAATACTGCATGTTATCCCCCTCCTCGCGTAAACTGAGCCACCTGCCGCTGTTGCGATCGCCGCACCACATACTGCACAGTGACGGCTAAGGTGCTGTTGTCATGGTTCACCTCAACGGCTTCCACCAAAATCAAGTTGCCCAACCACTGCTGCAATGCGCTATGCACCGTCACCTGAGTGGCCGCCGCCAGGGTATCGCTGTTGGGGGCAAACACTAGCTGCATTAAGCCACTGCCAAAGGTGGGACGGTTGACCCGTTCGCCTGGGGATGTGAACAACACTTGCTCAATCAAATCTCGAATATGGGTATCGGTATCTGCGATCGCCGTTCGCCCCCGCGCATCGATTTGGAACGGAAATTTAAAGTGAGTCATAAAGCGCAATGTTAGAGATTGGATTTTAGAAGCTAGATTTTAGAGATTGAACGAGTCTGGTACTGGCGCTACAAGGCGGTAGCCCGACTTTGAGTGGCCGCGATAATCAGGGGCGTTCCTGTCGGGGCACAAATGGCCTGACTGTCTAACAACAGCACGGGCGCACCCATCGAGGTGACGCGGATAGCGGCTGTTATCCATTGCGCTGTGACACAAGGCCCATTCGCAGCGGTGGGAGGCGGTAGGGTACAGCCTGCGATCGCATAGGTGTTGGGTTGAGTCACAATCGGCTGACCGCTGACGGTCACTCGAAGATTAAAAGAAGTGGGTTGAGCCTGTCCCCCGTGGCTGCATAAAACGCTGGCTCCGGCATGAAGAATAAAACCTGGCATACTGCTGCTCCTGCTGTTTGCTCCCATAAAGTGCTGAATTTTGGACTCGCTTCATTGACCCACAGTTATTGAATCCACGCTTCTAAAGATGGCTCTAGGTCACGACCAATGCCCCCCCGTTAATATTGGTCACCCCCGTGATATTGACTGCGCCCATTAAGGTGATCGTGGGTGCTGTGATCGTTACCCCTGTTGCATCCAGAGTGATGGAACTGCCGCCGCTAATCAGCATTGCCCCCGGTGCCTTCATCGGTGGAATCGGCACATCGCTGAGAACGATCGCACTCTGAGTCACGGTCTGAATCACCACGACGGGTGCGCCAGGAGTCGTCAAGGCACCTAGAGAGGGCACCTCTGCTGTCGAACCCCACCAGCAGCCCACCCAAACGGGATAATCTGGATCGCCTTGCTCAAATTCAATCCAGACTCCGGCTCCGATCGGCGGCACGACATAGGCTCCCATCTGTAGCCCCGCCCAAGGCACACAGGGCATTGCCCAACTAGAGGGAATTAAGTTCGACACATCAGGGACGATCGCCTGGAGCCGACCCATCCGCAAAGGATCGATATTGTTGACGACAGTGCCGCGATATTTGCCGTAGAACTTTTGTCCATCGCTCATGTCCGATCACCTTCCGGGTTGTGTTTCTAAGGATCACAAATGAATTAGCTTGAAATATTTTGTGTGCGACTCTCAAGAAAAGATCTGTCAGTCAACCAGGCATAGCCCTGATAAAAAATAAACGGGCAAAAATAAACTGATCAAAATAAACGGTCATGCAGGAACTTTGGGTAAGGTCGAAACCAGACCGTTGCGGCTGAGGGTAAAGTTTTGCTTGAATTCTCCTCGCTGAATCCGATGGGTGACATTTTTGACGTAATAAAGCCCATCAAAAGCTGTCCCCACGCCCCTGACTCCCACCAGCTTGCGGGGCTTTAGCACCCGTCCATAGCGCAAGACATCCAAGCTGCCCGTACCCAATACGGCATCGGCAGACTGAGCCGCTTTCGCCAGACCGATCGCTGCTGCCTGCACAAAAGAAAGTTTGGCAGTTTCAGAAATGAACTCAAACGATTGGGGTATAGGCGCAACGGCTCCTAGCGGCGGATTGAGCGGCGTAATGTCGGGAATGGGAATGGGGATCGGCACCTTGGTTTCTTTGTTCTGAATCATCAAAATGGGCAGCTTTTTGGCGCTGCCGTCAAAGGTGAAATCTAGCGACTCGACATTGGTAAAGCCATCCATATTGCTGTTGAGAGCGGGTTGGGGCACACCAATTTTGATTTCGGGTCCCCAATAGGCGACGCTGGTGCCGGGAGCCGGGCCTGGATCGAGATAGAACACATAGCCCACTTCGCTCGCCAACTGGCGAATGTATTCCAGGTCAGTGCCCTGCTGTCGAGGAATGCGATCGACTGGAATGGGAACATCAATTAAGATGCTGGGAATCACCAAGGGGATAATGCCCAATGCCGCATATTTAGCTAGAATTAGCGCCACTCTGGCCTCGGCGGGCATGGCCGGAAAAGGCGTACCGGGCGGGTTGCTAAACAGCGAATAGGACATGACCTTGGTGAGATCTTCTCCTGTCACCGTGAGGATAGAGTGCTGAGCGTCTCGTCCCGGTGAGATCTGATGGTGCGTCACCACTCCATCAATCAGCACATCTGGAGTACCGTTGAGGGTGGCTACCAAAATCACCCGCAGCAGCGGAATTGGACTGCCGCCAGATAAAAGAAACAGCGTTTGCAGGGGCGATCGATTGCTCAAGGCAAAGGTGAGCTGAAACCCATTATTCACCCCGCTGCCGCTGCTAATCGTCACATCTGTCAGGGCATCCAGCACGACTTGCGGCACGGGCACCGGAACGCCCACGCCCACCATTAGCGTTAGGTAAACGCCTTTAAGCATAGGGCACTCCCGGAATGCCTTCGGGCAGCGTGATCCGCAACCGACGGCTTACCTCTTCAAGTTCTTGGGGGCGAATCGCGGCATTGGCATCACAAATCCGCCAAAACTGCTCAGGGTCGCCTAGGTATTGCGCTGCAATATTGTCTAGCCGATCGCCCTCTACCACTTGATGCTCTTGCAGGAGGGCAAACCGCTCAGGAGGAGAAATCAAGCGGCGGCGCAGGTAGGCAATGGGGCGATCGCCTGCTAAATTAAGCTGGGCAATTTCGATCGCATAATAGCGGCTCGTAACCGGAAATGGGTTCATTTAAGGAATTCCTCCAATACCAAAAGCGCTCAGGCTGCCCCCCTGATTTTGGGTGGCTAGCCCCTCTTTCTGCTGCAAATAGGCCATAAACAGCCCTCCTCCTTTGCTGTCAAACCGCAGATCGGTAACGCTGAGAACCCGCATCGTTAAACTGACCTTGGCGCGAATCGGGTTCAGCGAGGGGTCAAAAGCTTCCTCGGTGATGCTGAAATCGGTTAACCGTACAGGTACAATGCGATGTTTACTCCAGACAAATAGCGTTAGCGGAGCCATCATCGGCAGAATCTCTAGCGTGCCCGACTGCGAGAGCCGATGGTTTTCCTGAAGCTGGCTACTGCTGGGATAGGCGATCGTTTCTAGCGCTGCCAACTGAGGATAGATGCCGAACTGTGCCGCTTTGGGGTTTTGCTCAGGAAACTCTAGCTGATCGGTCAGATCTAGCTCAGCATCGAGCTTGATCGTTTCAACAGGCGCACCTTTAAGGCGTAGGGCTTCTGAGCGATCGCCATCTCCCATGCCCTGAATCTGCAAGTTGCGGTTGAGGGTATCCGGATTGTATTGCAGGTTAATCACTCGCAGTACCGCCGAGGTGTCAGGATCGAGTAACACAATGCCCCCTTTGAGCAACCGGGGAGAACCTGGAAAAGAGGTCATGGAAGTTTGTCCTCTTAAAAAATTTGATATTGGCTAGATTTGATGTTGGCTAGATTTGTAGATTCGATGTTGGCTAGATGGCCTGCTGCCTGTGTCCCGACCTGGTAGGTTAACCCTCAACTTTAGAGGAGTCAGATTTCTCGACGTTCCTTAGCTTTGACAGAGGTTTGGGCTGCACCCTGAATCCTGCTAAGCCCCCCGCCCGGTTAGCTGTCCGCCATCATCACCGCCTATGCCAAAGGTGGGGGCACCCTGCCGTCGTCGGATGCGGTTAATATAGGGCAGCAAAATCGAGATCGATTGATAGTCTTCTGCCGTAGCAGTGCCAGCCCGAACTTTTTGCAGCAGCTTGTTGTAGTCTTCAACGGCTTCTGCCTGCTGCTCAGGGTTCCAGTTTTCCCACGGCGTGCCTGCATTATGAGCCGCCCGCCAATTGTAGGCAGCATTGCGATTGCCGCTGCCCACTGCTGCCCTAATTTGCGCGATGATGCTCAACGGCATATAGGCCAACCCACCGTTTTGGTACTGCCAAACATGGGTCATTTCATGAATGAGCGTTTCCTTGCCCCGATCGCTCAGCTCTAGCGTATCGCCCACAAAATGTCCCCAATCAGACTTTAGGTGAATGGTGTTGCCGATCGTCCGGGGTGCGCCCACCGCATACAGACTATCTCGCGTAATAGTAATGTCGCGGTAGTTGAGGCTGTCCTGAAAAATCTCCTGTGCCATGTCAATTTCTGGCTGTGCCAGATTGCGGCTGCGCGTTGTCGCATCATTGCCGATCGCAGCTCCAACCACTAACCCTACTAATCCTCCGACGATCGCCCCGACTGGCCCCAAAAACGCTCCTAAAGCAGCTCCCGCTACGCCTCCCAAGATGCCACCGATAATGCCCCCTTTGACGCTCCGCTGCATCACTCGATGGGGGATTCCCTGTTGCGGCTTTTCCTGATGCCCTGATGTAGACTGTTTGCCGCTGGATTGGCTGCTGGATTGGCTGCTGTGTTCGCTTTGCTGTTCTGCCTCTGCTTCATAAATCGTGTCAGCTCTACCGATCTCTATCGGATGATCGCCTCCCGCATCATGGACGGACTGCTGCACAACATGGGTCAACTCATGCGCCAAGAGCGATCGCCCTTGAGGTGTTTTTGGCTGATACTGCCCTGCGGCAAATACGACATTGCGGCCTACGGTATAGGCCAGAGCATTGACGGCTTCAGCCGAGGCCGCAGCCTTGGCGTCGGTATGCACCTGTACAGAGCCAAACTCGTGACCCAACTGAGATTCCATGCCCTGGCGCGTCACCGGATCAAGCGACTGACCAGGCGTATCTAGAACTTCATGAACAATTGGGGGCGCGATCGCGGACTGGGTCGGTGATTCCTCTAGATGCAGCGCAGAATTCTGCCCGATTGGGGCAGCCGGGAGCGGAGATCGAGAAAGGAGCGATCGCCTATTCATGCCTTTAGACCTCCATAGATGGACTGGGCAATTTGGACACCCACAGCTTCTGGTTTCATGCCGAGAGTCATTTCAAACGTGCCGCCGTTGATCTGATCGATCGCCCTGCCCTGAGCCAGAGAGTCGGGCATCGCCTCTGTCAATAGTCGGGTTAACTCTTGCTGCACAGATTCGCCGATACGGGTGCGATCGCTCGGTGCAAATCCATACAAGATCAGTTCCTCAATTTGCAATTCCAGGTTCACTAAATCATCCCTTTTCATTTGGCTTCTCCTTCACCTGAGTTCTCTTCTATAGCCTTTAGCTATGCGCTTCCGTCCTAACGACTTGTGACTCCAGCGATACTGGGGTTATTCTCCAAACCTGAACGCCTAAACCCATCCGCCTATCTCCACATCCGTCAAGGGTTTCTCCAACTTGGCATATTCTCGCTGTGCCGCCCTGAGCAGGTGCACCATCTGCATCGGCGTGTCTGCATCAGCCGCTAGAAATGCGGCATTCAAAGCAATGTTGCGAATATGGCCTCCGGCAACGTTGAGCTGTGCCAGCTTTTGGAAATCTAGATCTTGAGTGGGCAGGTTTTCAGGCAAGATGTGCCGCCAAATCTCTAAACGCTGTGCCCAGTCAGGGAAGGGAAACTGCACCACAAACCGCAGCCGTCGCAGAAATGCCGTATCGATCGCCTGCTTCAGATTGGTCGTTAAAATGGCTAACCCTCGGTAAGCCTCCATGCGTTGCAGCAAATAGCTGACTTCGATGTTGGCATAGCGATCGTGCGAATCTTTGACCTCACTGCGTTTACCAAACAGGGCATCGGCCTCATCAAACAGCAAAATTGCGCCACCCATTTCGGCTGCATCAAACACACGCCGCAGGTTTTTTTCGGTATCGCCAATGTATTTGCTCACGGTCTGGCTCAGGTCAATGCGGTACAGATCTAACCGCAGCTCCTGCGCTAAAACTTCTGCTGCCAACGTTTTTCCAGTACCGCTGGCTCCGGAAAATAGAGCGGTAATGCCCAATCCGTTAGGGCTGTGTCCGCCAAACTCCCAGGTGTCGTAGACTTTGGCGCGATGCCGCACCTGCGCCGTGATTTCCTCAAGGATTTGCTGCTCAGATGTAGGCAATACCAGATCCTGCCAGGTAGCGCTAGGGCTAATGCGTTGAGCCAGATCGGCCATACGCGATCGCGACTGGATGCGGCAAGTGTCCCAGAGCAGTGGGGCGATCGCTTCAGGGCTGTGATCAACCGACTGGCTTACCGACTGGCTCACCGATTGAATCGTTGCTGCATTCAGATTGAACTGAGACACCAAGACTTCTATACTTTCTGCATTTGCCTCGGCTTGAGACTGAGACTCGGCATTGAGCGGCGCAAGTTGCTGCTGCCAAAGGTAGCGCTGTTCGCGCGTGCTGGGTCGGCTCACATCCAATCGCCAGCTAGGGCGCCGCATCTCCAAAGGCTCTCGTCCGGCGATCGCCACCCGACTCTGGATGGTTTCAATCAGGGGCAAAATTTGTTCGCCTCGCTCTAAGCCTTCGTAGGTGATTAGCAGGGCGCTGTGGCTCAGCAACGCTTCCCGTTCCCATAGGCGGATGAGGGCAGTCCGTTCAGCCATTGCACTTGGCACATCAGCAGCCCGCAGGATATGAAGCTGAAGTCCTGAAAGGGCACAGGCATGAGCCGCGATCGCCTGTTTGCCAACCCCATTCTCACCACAGATCTGCACCACCGATGAGCTGGCCGGATCAGACCAAAAGGCGGCCACCTGTTCAGCTAAACGTTGGTGGGAGGGCGGCAGTCCGGCAGAAAGGGCTAGGGGCGCGATCAAGCCCTGAAGTCGATCGTCAAGATAGGACACCCCGGTGAGATAATGCAGCACCCGTTCATCAATGCGGAGGCGACTCTGGGTCAAGCTGTTGCCCTCCAAGACTTCAATCAATCGCCAGTAGCGCAAGGGAGCCACCGGAGTGAGGGCGCTCCAGTGGGCAGCGGGTAGAGCCGCTAGCGCCAAACTAAAGGTGGGATAGCTCAGATGGGGTGCGCCTTGGGCCGTGGCGCAAAGGTGAGCTAGCGATCCGCTCAGCTCAACGCCAGCACAAAGCAGCAGTAGCGATCGCTCAAATTCGCTGAGCTGAAAGAGGGCACAAAGGGTATCGAGGGCAAAAGCCGAAGTGGAGTCTGGAGTGGGAGCGATCGGTGAATCTGGCTCTGCTAAAGGCGTAGCAGGAGTGGCTGAATGCGCAACGAATTGCTGTAGGGCATCCCGTACCGGAGTGAGGGCTAAGGTCAGGTAGCGCTGGTTGGCGATCTGGTCTACCACCGGAGCAGCAGTATGTCTGCCAGCCTGTGGCAAGGTGGCCTGATGAGCGCTCTCGTACTCTGCTGCTCTGTCGCCCGTCGCTCTGTCGCCCGTCGCCATATTACTGATGCTCATGTCACCTGCACCTTCGGAGCCACGTACTGATTAAAGGTAGGGCTAGCCGGATTTTCATCGACCTGGAGCGAACTCTCTGCCCCATCAACCTGCAACCGCAGCAAAAAAGTGCCGATGGGGAAATCGTTGGGAATGGGAAAGTTGAGGCTGGTTGTGGTTCCAGATCGGGGCGGAATCGCGATCGCCTGACTCTCTATCAGCAGCGCCACCTGTTGATCGGCTCCTATGGGCGGTGTGACGGACAAAGTCAAGGTATTGCCTCGCGCAACGGTGAGGGGCGGCACAGGCAAGCCCGTAATTTCTGGCGTCACAATGAAGGCTGCCACATTGGACTCTGAACCTCGGTGCGGTTCGTCAGGACTACCCGTCTGCAAATCCAGCAAATGCACCACCTGAACCGCATTCACGCCTGCCGATAATCCTGCTGGGAGCACAACTTGAATTTTGCTATCTTCGATCGCCCCTGGCGTAACGGTCACCCTGCCAAACTTCACCTGCACGAGATCGCTCTTGAGGTTTTGCCCCAAAATCGTCAAACTTTCGCCCACCTTGACCACCTGCGGCGAGACGGCATCAATTTGCGGACGGTGGAACGGCAGCACGTAAAGACGGCGATCGCGCACGGGCAAGGCTGACTTTGTGGCGCGATGGCTTTCAATTAACACCACCGACAATTGGTAAGCTGCCGTCAGCCGATAGGGAGACTGCAACCCTGACCACAGCCGTGACATCTCCTCAGGACTTAGCGCCTCAGGCGTGATTTTAATTTGCTCGATCTGCTCTGCCAGATCTGCGGCAGCTAGGGCGCGCTGCGCTACCGGAGCGCCAGGAGCCGACAAACTGCTAAGGGCTGTGCGGATGGCATCTCGCGTCAGGACGGGCGTTTCGTGCAAGAGCTGCATGCCATAGCCCAAGAGAATCTCGGCGTGAAAGGGTTCTTGGCTATAGGCCGTGAGTAAATAATGGAGATTTAGCGCTAAAGGGGGATTGGTGAGGCGATCGCCCCCCCCACTGCGAGAGGGCAACCCGGCATTGCGCCAAGCTGCATTGGGCGTTGTTTGGTAGAGAAATAAATTAAGGCGATCGGGCTTTGCAGGGTTGCCACCGGGTTGTCCGGTATCGGGCGGCAATAGCGTAACAGCCGGAGTGCCGCCCAGGGTTGCCGCCAATCCTCGTCGAATCAGGTCATTTTCCAGCAGGCTTTTGACCACTGCCGAGACAGCCCCCAACGCCAGAGCGTTACTCATGATCGGCCTCCGGTGCGCGATTTCAAATAGCCTTCTAGATCTAGGCTGGGTCTAGGCTTTGCTACCGGACGAGCCGAAGCCGTGGGTGCAACAGCACGTACCTCAATCCGACCGATCGTGATGTGTACGGTCGGCGGGGCGTCCGGCTTTTGCCTTGCCTCTTCCCAAGGCGACGCATCCTTAGACGCGATCGTGATTTGTGGCTGAAGGGGCATGAAGGGCGATCGCGATACTGCTTGCGGCTGACTTTGTGGCTGTGTTGGTAGCTGACTTTGCGACTGGCTTTGCGACTGGCTTTGCGGCTGTGCTGGCGGCTGAACGGATAATGATGCTGAGAACGGATGTGCCGCCGAAAGATGGGGAGCCGAAAGATCTGGAGCCGGAACAGACTGCGCTGTTAAGTCAGGGTGTATCTGGTCTGAACCTGGCTGTATTGAGGTAGGCGAGAAGGCCGATCGCTCCAAGCCAGCGGCAAGGGGTGACACTGTTGCAGCTTGGGTCGTTCCATCCATCCTTCTGGCCGCAGGAAAAGTATCCGCTGCCGAGAGGGGCGATCGCCGATCCAAAATTTCGGCTGAGCCGTCTATCTGGGAATCAGGCTGTAACTCAGACGGCAGGAAACTAGAGTCCTCCTCCAAAGAGCGATCTACAGGCTGCAAGCGGGCTGGCTCAAATAAAGACGGCAGCAGCGGCTGAATTGCGATCGTCGGGTCAAAGCTGCGCCGCACGACATTGCTGAGATAGTCGCTAGAGTCACTCATAGCCAATCATCTCCAGGTAAAGTTGCCGTCGTTGGGCACTTAAGGCCAAGATCTCTGACTCACGCCAGCCATAGGCCGCAGCGAGTCGATGTACCTCTTGCAAGGTTCGTCGCGCCCAGACATGCAGCTTGCTCCACAAAAACGACAGGATATCGAATAAGGTTTGCCACTCATACCCACAGGCAGGGCAAGCGAGGGCAAGCTGTACATTGGCCTGAGGATCGGCCTGTTCCATCTCTGCCACTACGGCCTCCAAGACGTTCGCCGGCAGATCTCCCACAGACAGGGAGCGAGCGCCCTGCTGGACTGACAAACAGCGATCGAGCAACTGCTGCCGGATCTGATCGACATTAGGCTGGTTAGCATTAAACTGATTGGAAACAGCCAGCAGATCAAGGCTGTTGGGCAACCGAAACTCTACGGTGTATGCCTCGATCGCCTTTACCCCAACCGCAGCCGTTTCCAAAGGCATATCCGATCGCGTCCCTATTTGCAGATCGGCAACGGCAAAGGTTAGCTCTAGGCGATCGCCACAGTGAGGACAGGTTGCTAAGCCCGTGATTTGACTGCCAAATAGACTGGCCTGAAGCGCTAACAGCAGCCCATCTCGCTGACCCAAACTCAAGCTTGCCAACTGATCTAAGGAGCATTCTGGGTAGGCAGCCGCTAGCAAATTCAAGGCGCGATGCACTGGAGCTTGATAAAGTCCCCGTTCCCAGATGTTCAAAAGTTCTGAAGCAGATGGCGATCGCATAATGATTTTACTCAACCTCTTAATTCTTCAATCCCTCACGCTCTCTCACCCCCTCACTCCCTCAATTCGGCGGCTCGGTAAAACTCGGCTCCGTTGGTTCCGCCACTTCATAATCTCGCTCCCAGCCTTCGTTCTCTAGCTTGATATGCTGAATGGCGATCGCATTGGCGTTGGCATCTAAATCAGGAAGAGCCTGAAACTCGGAAACCCAGCAGCGAAATAGCTTGTAGGCCAAGGCAAGCTGACCAGATTCGTTATACACCTCCAAGATGATGTCTTTGCGGAAGTCTTTGAGCGAAACCTCTGCCCCTAGCCCAGAGCCAAAGTTCCAGACTTTGTTTGCCCACTTTTCAAACTCGGTGTCATGGGTTACCCCGCGCTCTAGCATCACCGCTTCATATTCGGTGCGTCCGGGCGACTTCCGAGAGCTACTCGGATCGCCGCCTTCTCGGTGTTTCACCACCTCTGTCGATCGCTTCAATGAGCCGACTTTGCTCACTCCTGCCACATACCGTCCATCCCACTTCATGCGAAATTTGAAGTTCTTGTAGGGATCAAATCGCTGGGCATTGACGCTAAATTGAGCCATCCCGATCTCCTTAGGGTATATAACTATCCAGTTGAGTAGATGAATAAATGAATGGATGAGTCAGCGAATAAATGAATGGATTAGTCGGCAAGTCGATCACCCATTCATCCTTACTTAACGGACTCAAGTTAACGAACTAGGTGATGATCTGCCCTGACAACTGCTGGATTTTGATAATGACAAACTCGGCAGGCTTGAGCGGCGCAAAGCCCACGACAATATTGACAATGCCTGAATTAATATCGGTTTGAGTCGTCGTTTCTCGATCGCACTTCACCAGATAAGCTTCTCGCGGTGTTTTTCCCTGAAATGCGCCCTGACGAAATAGCGTGTTCATAAATGCACCCAGATTCAGCCGAATTTGCGCCCACAGCGGTTCGTCATTCGGTTCAAATACGACCCACTGCGTTCCGCGATACAGACTTTCCTCGATGTAAAGCGCCAGCCTTCTCACCGGAATGTACTTCCATTCGGAGGCAAGGCGATCGTCTCCTTGCAGCGTTCTCGCACCCCAAACCACACGACCTGCCGCCGGAAAAGCCCGCAGGCAATTAATGCCCAAAGGATTCAACTCACCATTTTCAGCATCGTTCAACGGTACGTTAAGCTGCGGTACGCCCACCAGCGTCGCATCCAGACCTGCCGGAGCTTTCCAGACGCCGCGCTGCGTGTCGGTACGGGCAAAAATTCCGGCGATCGCCCCACACGGAGCAAAATCCTCTAGCTGATTGTCTCGTAAAGGGTTGGTCTGCTTCAGGCGCGGAAAGAAGATCGCGGCATGGTTGCTGCGGGTGCCGACACTGCTGATACCCGCCTTGGCTGCATCTTTGCTGCTCCAGCTATTGGGCGGATCGACCAGAAGGAAAGCACGCTGCGCTTCGCAAAATTGTGCGGCCTCTCCCACCAGTTCGGGTTCAATATTGCCGCCCAGAACATGAGGGGGAATGCAAAGGAGATTAAACAGATCAGCTTTTTTGAGGGCATATAGCCCCTGTTTATTGGTTTCTAAGCCAACGCCTGTGGTGAATTCTGCCCTCGTTAGGGCTGCTCCATCTGTGGCTACCAGATTCGCAGTCTCTACCTTAATACTCGTAACGTGGGGTGCAACATGGTCACTCCAAATATCCTCACCTGCGGCAGGGGCATCTTGTTTGTCGGGTCGCTGAGCGGGTAAGGCCACAGCAGGATCTTTTCGGACTAAGCTTGATTCGTTCACCAACACATTGTCTACCTGGCGCGGATGCCCCACGGTGACAGACACATTGCGAAAGACTTCAGTTTGTCCGGTTCCGGTATCCCGAATCGTCAGGTTAAATAGGCTGTTTGCTGCTTCAGTCGGGGAGAGGGCGCGGGTGTCGTGATCGACTCTGGCCCGTAGCTTGTTGCCCCAAGTGCCAGGACTTGCCGCCACTAGCCCTAACGTCTGTGCTGTGCCGATGCTCAGCTTAGCGACACTGTTGGTGGCCGGAGGTTTGTGCAACCGCACCACGATCGCCTGACTGCCCCCATTGAGATAAAAGTCTCGGACAGCATAGCCTAGCGAGCTTTCAAGCCATAATCCACCAAAGATGCGTTCAAAATCGCCGTAGCTATTAATTCCGATCGGTTCATTGACTGCACCGCGCAACGCCCGTCCGACAAAAGCTGTGATTGAGGTGGCAACGCCTGTAACAGTGCGAACACCGCTAGGAATCTCCTCAATATAAACACCTGGATAAGTGGGAGCGATCGGCATCAGACGTTCTCCTTGTCGGTGACTATTTTGATAATTTTGGGGTGGCTGTAGCGGATAGGTAAGGGGATGAAACTGCGCCAGTCAAAGCACTTTCTTGCCGACTACCTTACCTCTAGAGAGAATGGGCAAAGAATAGGCAACCTGCCTCAGGTATCTGCTAAAAAACCTACTGCCAGCAAAAGCTGACAAACCTGAAGCTCATTGAATTAGGGTAAATTTGCCTGGGGCTGGCTTACTGGCTTGATTAAAGCTAATAAGATTGGGGCTGCAATACAGGGCTAATGCACGGCTCTAACATACGGCTCTAATGCTCGGCTGTACTGAAGTCGAGCAGCCGGAACGATCGCTGGGCTACAGATTAAGGCTACAGATTAAGGCTAAATAGCTCGGTGTCATAGACCATCTCATCCTGTACGGAAAACTACAGGAATAGGATGTCTCACTATCGATGAAATGAAGAGTGACGATGGAGCACGAAGAAGAAAGCACCCCTATAGGGATCGGTAGATTTGACTATCCCTTTACAAGCTATCAAAGCAGTTGATCCGTAGAATTGCCCTAGTTTGTAAGACGATCGTTAGAAAAGATTACCTACCGTAACGAAAAAGACGGTTTTTCTTAATTCCGCTATGGTTCCTGCTGTTCTTCTTCTAGCTTTTCTTCTTCTAACTCTTTTAAAACAATCTGGTGGCTTTTGGGTGGCAAATCCAGCGCGATCGCTCCCAAAAGTCCTTTGCGAAAATCATTTAGAATCTGGACGGAGGTGCGTTCTTTATTGCCTTGGTAGCGCTGCTCTGCCAGAACTTCCACAAAACTCTCCCCTGTAATCGTCGCCGGATCAAGACCATAGCGCGATCGCAGAGGTGCCTCAAACGCGATTTCGGGAGCTTGAGCTTGCAACAGCTTGAGGCGATCGACGAAGGCAGCCGCTACGCGCTGATTGTCATAGGCTGCTTCGCCAATGTCGTCACAGATCGCCAGCTGCAAAGCAGCTTCTTGATCCTCCATGCGTGAGGGCAGCACGCCAGGTGCATCCAATAGCTCGAGCTGATCTGAGATTCGCACCCACCGTAGCTGACGGGTAATACCCGGACGACGAGCGCTATTGACCACTTTGCGCTTCAGTAAGCGGTTAATCAGTGCCGATTTACCCACATTGGGAAATCCAATGACCACCGCTCGCACAGGTCGGGGCAACATGCCGCGATCGCGTCTCCGCCGATTCATGCGATCGCCCGTATCTTTAGTGGCCTGCAACAGCACAGATATTCCCTGCCCCTGATTTGCGTTGGTGAAATAAGGCAGTTCCCCTTGCGCCCGAAACCACTCTGTCCAGGATTGCTGCACTTGAGGCGGAATCATATCCACCCGATTCAGCACCAGCACATGCTCTTTGCTGCCAATCCAGGTGGCAACCTGAGGATGGCGTGAGGAGAGAGGAATTCTGGCATCGCGTACCTCTAGAACAACATCAACTTTTTTAAGCTGTTCAATGAGCGATCGCTCGGCTTTGGCGATGTGACCGGGATACCACTGGATAGGAGGAGAAGTCATGGGATGAGGGTGGATGGCTGAACCTCTAGTGTACTGATTAATCTGTACTGATTAATCATCCGCCATATCTCCCAGAGATCTATGCCAGAGGTTTATTCAATTAACTGCTTTTGATCTTGAGGCAGCAATTCCTCAAAACGATTCTTTGACCAAAATTCAGTAGAGTAGGCGATCGCTACAATTTCTGACAGCTTAATCAACCAAACGGTACGGCCATAAGGCGCTTCGGTTTCTTCCTCAGATTCATGCTCAGGCACATGCAGATAAAGAATCTCGACGAATTCTTCATCTAAATAGACAGGAACGCCCGAAAATCGAGCATCCTTTATTTGCAAATAGACTTCAATCCCTTGCTGAAGGGCTTCTTCAAGTCGGCGGCTGATTAAATTGGGCGGATGGTGAATCTTACGCATGACATCCCCCTTTAATGGTTGAATGGATTGCTAATCAAAATTACAACGTTGCTAGGGTTGAATTGGATGGCTTTTACAAGTGGACTGTTTGTTGACTGTTTGTTTTAGAGTAAGGTTGTTTTAGAGTAAGGCGCAGGCAGTACCCCTGCCAGAAAATAAGCAACCTTTCTAGAACATACCCAGAATTCAGATATTAATCAAAATCATAGCCGCTTAAAATCAGCCTTTACTTATACTACATTGTAGTACGAAGTATTTCGGAATCTGACGCGCTGAAAAACGCATCCCATAGATCCTTACTTCAGAGAAATGTTCTGGAGCAATGCGAACCGTGCGTTCCTCCAGAGTTAACATTCAAGAAACGTAGGCATGTTGCTTAAGTACCCTATAAACTGTGGCAATCCTATTTGCAGTCAGCATCAGTCGATCGCAAATTAGGGTGTTGTGGCGCGCTCCGCGCGCCACAACACCCTAAAAGCTGGATTTCAGAAAAAATAGGAGAGCTTAAGGCAGACTATTAGTTCAGTTCTCCAGACTGACGAATCAACTCTGTAGAAAACTTGGCTGCATTCTCATGCGCCTCTAGATACTCTTTGCCTCCCAACATTACATCGCCATAGTAAGCGTAGGGCGTTGCGCCATAGATGGGTAATGGATCATCTTCGGGATAGTCTTCCTTCGCTTCTTCAACCATTGCCTTGAGCTGTTTTACCTTAATTCGCTGAGCCGGAAAGTAATGAAGCTGCGTAGGTGCGCTTCCTAAATAAGGAAAAGTTGGATCGACAATGCGATCGCCCATTTCGAGCCAAGCATGCTCTATGGGCGCATAGGGCTTGTCTGCAATGACCAAAAAGCCTTGGACATAACTTACGCCTTCAGTGGCTAAGGCTGCTCGGTAAGCGTTATCAAAGGGTGACTTTGCCTTGCTTTTAATCTGTTTGGCAATTTCTTGGGAAAGTGTTTCATCCAGCAATGGATTCATAATTATGGGGTTGAGATTTGCTGGGTCTCTGGTAGGAGCCTCTATCATAGTGTACAGAAATGGGAGGTTTCAGGAACCCGCAAAACCCTAAGACTTGCGGCAGGTTTTGCCAAGGTGCTTCAGCCACAGAGTCTATTCTTATGGGGGATAACTACAAGAATATGATTGCACTGAAGTTCAAAGCCTACGGAAAAGCTCACCAGTTCAGCGCAATTGATGAAGCGTTGAGAACCATTCAGTTCATTCGCAACAAAGCTCTCAGTCTTTAGATGGATGGACTAGGCAAAACTCAATATGACCTCAACAAATACTGCGCTGCACTAGCCAAAGAATTCTCGTTTGCCGATGACCTCAACAGCATGGAGCGTCAATCATTGTCTGGCTAAGTCGATTAACGGCGCATCCTGGTATCAGTTCCGAGTCTGGCTAGAATACTTTGGCAAGGTGGTTGGTAAAATCACCCCTGCTGTTCCCGCCGCAGGAACATGCCAAGCATGCTCTCAATATGGCACTGTGGTTAAACAGTCTCTCAGCACCCGCACGCACATTTATTGGTGCGGCTGTGTGCCAGACCGTGACCACAATGCTGCGAGAAACAATCCTGAGTCGAGGATTAGGTACGATAGGGCATACCGCAACCTTCATGCAAGTGAGCAACCCTTGAGGAGAATCGACCTCTACTTGGGTTAGAGCAATCCTGCCTCAGCAAGCTGGCTCGTAGATTAAAAATCCCACTGACTGAAGCTGTGGGAGTGTCACATGGTTTACCCAGGATATATTGGCTAGGAGCATGGACAGATGAAAGCCGCAAAGGCACTAGTTTACCTAGAAGGCTCTATAGGAATGGAAATGGTGACAGTTGAGTTTAGATGCTGGGAACAACTCTATGCCGTCATTCAATCGATTCAGTATGCCAATCCGTCTAAAAAGGTAGGACTGGAAGAGGTGATTGATCCAATCCCTCATAATTTCCCAATCTTTGAATGGCAAATCTCCGCTTTTCATCGGTTGTCAGCGCGATCGCTTTATCCATTAGCGAAGCCTCGACCTCTAATCATTCGATAGCGAGTCATTTGGCAGCAAATATTACAAAACCATAGGATTACCTGAGCCGTTGCTAACTCTGTTGATTACTCTAGAGTAAGAAAACCAAGCCCATACTTGAACCTTTATCTAGCCAAGTCTGGCTCAGATATTTCTAAAGGACAGCCTTAGATGGTCACTAATTGCGGTTGTGATTCAAATTGCGATTGAAATGTATCCATTTTATGGACTCAAGAGTAGAATGGGTAGTGAATATATCGTTGGTGAGATAAACATGGCTGTAGCAACTGGCAGACGACCTAAAGCAATTAGTGTTTCAAAGCAGGCAGTGGATCAAGCAGGTGCTCTATTGGGTCAACTGCCAGAGAAGCCCAAGGAAAACTTGTCTCTCCGAGACGCCATTGACCAACTCCAAGAAGAGATCAAAGAAGCTTTGTCCAAAGGTTATACCTACATTGATGTTGCAGGTTTGTTAGCAAACAAAGACATTTTGATTAGCCCTGCAACCCTAAAACGCTATGTTTCTATGGGTCGGGGTAGAGCAGCTCAGGCACGCAAAGAAGCTGCCAAAACGCCACGCCGCTCTCGCAAGACTGCAACCGAAGTGAGCGAAACTCCTGAAGCCCCCGTTGAGACCCCTGCTGCTGCGTCAGCCCCTACAGGTCAGCGCAAACGCCGCTCTAGCGCCAAAGCGATCGAAGAACCCGTTGCAGAGGCTCCAAAAGCTCAAACAAAAACGACAGGTCGGCGGCGCAGTGCAGCCAAAACAACTTCTACGCCAACCTCTACTTCTGGGAGAGGCCGTAAGAAGGCAGGAGCTTAAGGGCTGCCATGCGCTGTCGTGACCTGAGCAGACTAACGTGGCGTTGAGCTAGAACTAGGATTTTTAAGCTACGCGTTTGTGATTCAGGTTTGGGCAAGACTCTTTCCGGCGATCGCAAATTCAGGCGATCGCAAAGTTCAATATTTCTATGGCTAAAAGCCTGGTTTTGGTGGCGCAGAGCACAGTGCCAAAATCAGGCTTTTAGTCGTTGGGAAGGGGAATTCGATCAGTGCGATGTTTGGGAGGGGTGGGTTTCGCTTAATTGGCGATCGGTTGAGCTTAGCAAGGTTCCCACGTTGGCACAGGCTATGTCCTATGCAAGTGCCGTCGCAAGTTTTGGGTTGTACCGGATGCAGCACAACCCTCAGCCAGCGAGTTATGTACTTGGAGTAACAGATAGCCTCAGTGCCCTTTCAAAATATTGCTGATAGAGCTTGCAGCTAATGGTTCCCTGAAAATTTTCTACTCGAATCAATCCCATGCTCTGTAACCTGAAAGCAAATAATGGATCTAGATCGATCGGTTCGAGAGACTGAGTCATCTTCTTCAAAACCCCTAGCAGTTCGGGATAAAGCTGGAGTTGCGCAAACTGCTGTCGAAGGTGAGCGCTAAAAATGCCGTCAGATGCGATCGCCTGCTGC
Organism: Oscillatoriophycideae cyanobacterium NC_groundwater_1537_Pr4_S-0.65um_50_18; assembly: GCA_016208305.1. GTDB lineage: Bacteria > Cyanobacteriota > Cyanobacteriia > Elainellales > Elainellaceae > Drouetiella. Next base: position 199,895 of record JACQYI010000071.1, read on the forward strand.
GATAGCTGCTCTAAAGCAATTTCCTTAGTGCTGATGTGATAGAGCGCCAACTGTGTCAGGTAAGGATTTCCTCCCAGCAGTTGGGTCAGCTGCTCAGCATAAATTTCAGCTGGCCCTATCCCATACCGATGCACTAAATCCAGCACTTGCTCTTGAGTAAAAGCAGAAAGTTCAACAGACAACCCCACATTAAAAGGAGACTGGTTGAAGTCTAGGGGCAAATAAATTTCGTTTGAGTAAACGACAATCAGCCGCAGCTGCTGCCAGATGTTGCTATTGCCGTAGCGGGCTTTTTCATACCAGGCGCGCAGCATACCAAAAAAGTCGCTGGCAATCTCTGGATAGTGAAATAACACATCTGCTCCGTCTAGCGCGAGTATCAAAGGAGCGTTAATCTCAGGCAGCAAATAGCTCTCAAAGTAGCGCGTGCAGTTGTAGCTGCTGCCAAAGATAGTATCCCAGTAGTCATCAACCCGATTAGAGATCTGAAGGTTTTGAGTAATAACAGCACAAAACCAGCGAAGAAATCGATCGAGGTTGGCCAACACCATTGAATCGGCAAGATGCAGGCTTAAAATAGTTCCGGGGAGTTCTTTATCTCGTACCCAGGCGAGAGTCCGGGTCATGAGCGAAGTTTTACCAAACTGATGAGGCGCTCTAATCCGAATGAATGCCCCAGGCTGCAAAATCTCTTCACACACCTGTTGCTCAATGGGAGAGCGATCGATATACAAGCTTGAGTCTAGGGAGAGCTGACCTTGCAGGGGCTTGCGCAAAAGGCTCTGAGCGATTGCATCAGAGTCAAGGCTAATATAGTCACTCGCATTGAGACTCAGCTGAAGGGCATTGAAATAAAGCTCTAATGTTTGGCGATCGACAGCTAGCCGCTTACGTCGTACTTTGGTGATCGTGTTAGGGCTGAGATCGATTAACTCTCCCAACTGCTCTAGTGTGTAAGGCTTTCCAGAGTTAGTTTGCTCAGCTAGACGTTGCTCGGCTGCTTGCAGCCTCTGCCATCCTCTTGGGCTGAGGATGACTCCTCGTTTGCGTCGCTGTGATTGCAATTGCTGAACGACCTCTAATTGTTGAACCATGAGATGTAAAAGTTGGGTAAACCCAACCGATTATGTAGAACTTGGGATGAATCGCGATGAAGACTCCGCCAGCTCAAGCCTGTTGCCCAAGGAAGCGGTGTCTTCTATGTTCCAAGTGAGTAAGGGCTTAAGAGGATGGTTGAAAAGTCCAACTATGGGGAGTGAAACGTTTCAGATCTCCCTAAATCCCCTTACCCTTTGGGAAGGCTTCGCCAACAAAAGGGAGACTTTGAATTCATTTTCCCCCTTTCTCTAGACGCGAAGCGGCTTCCCGCAGGGTAGGAGGGTAGTGGGGATCAACAGGTGCCTAAAACCACAGCCGACCACTTTTTAAACATCCTCTAAGTAAAAAATGGACTGCACTATAAAAAAGTAAACAATGGGATTTGAAAAATGATGAATTCTGTCAAACTGAAATCAGCTTATTGCCTTAATGAAGTTCAAATTAAAATAAGTCTCCAAAATGAAAGATCTGTGAAGGTTACTAAAGGTGACTTAAAAGCTTACTCAACTTGCGCCGCTATTTTCTATTCTGGATTGCTCAGGGTTGCTGAATTCAAGGATGAACTGCCCTTTAAAGCCTCCATTTTGGTAGCCTCCGGATTCAAAGTTTCCTAGAATGGGAAGGCTTATAGGAAGCGAGTAAAATGTCAAATTTGCTAGATTCTGCCTTTAATTCAGCAACGCCAATTTCCCTACAATCAATATTTTTTGGCTCAAATTAGCCAATTTTTCTGCATGTTACTTTGGCTGATGCTGTCAATTGAACTCATTTCCCACAAGTTATGGGCGGGTCGCGTGAATAAAACTTTATATGCTCAATTTAATACTTGGATTCACAAGTTAAAAAACCGCCAAATGGCTGAACTTGCTGCTAAGTGAAGAACGCGCTACTGGGTAAGCAAGTGTAGCAACGATCAGGATACAGATAGTAATTGAGGTGAACGAAACCCTGTCAACCGAACCGGATAATAGGCGTATACGGGTCAATCTCTAGCGCTGCGTAATCCGGACGTAAATTTTGTTTGAGGAAGGGTGCTTCCTGCTCCTGTCAAAACAAAATTGATGGCTACAATCGACTACCCCGTAATCCTCTTGGCAACTGCATGAGCGATCGCACTGCAACGGATAAAAGCTGCTTAGCAAAAATTTGTGCGTGAGTTAACCTGTCTGATGGGCGATCGCCCTTATGATTCTCAGTAGCCTAACTTATGGCAGAACGTCCCTAAGTCAGCAATCCGCTGGGTAACTTTGGTCGTATTGCCCTTAATCAAGTCTTGGTTGAAGTCTCGGTATCAGAGGTTTGTTCTGTATGGATTCTAAAGATATTGCTGCCCTGATTCATCCCTTTATTGCGATCGGTTTTGTGTTTCCTTTGCTGGGGGTTGTGGTTCATTACTCGATGCTGACTCGCAACCGTCGCCTCAAAACGAAAGAAGAAGGCGGCAAGAGTAAAATTCCGCCAACGGTGGGTGCCGAACATTTAAAGCTAGGACGGCTGCTGAGCAATGCCGTTGTTGCTCTCGCGCTCCTTGGGCTGGCCTATCCTATTTTTTCTAAGTTTCTAGACAAACAAACTTGGAACCAGGAATCCTTGCGGGTGGGGTTTGTGGTGCTCATGTTTGCCTTAACGATCGCCTCTCTGGTTGTGCTCAACAAAGCGAGAGCCAAAGTCTGGCGAGGCGTTTTTGCAACCCTGACGGGAATGGGGCTAATTCTTCTAGGTTGTCAGCCTGAGGTCTATCGGCGTGGGTTTGAGTGGTACATTTCTCACTACCATTACGGGATTCTAGCAGCGCTGTTGATGATCTTTTCCCTGGCTATCTTTCCTGATATTTACCACGATCGCACCAATCGCTGGCGCAACGTTCACATTATTCTTAATAGCTTTGCTTTGCTCTTGTTCATTGGCCAAGGGTTTACGGGCACTCGCGATCTGCTAGAAATTCCTTTAGCTTGGCAAAATCCTTACATTGAGCAGCTTTATATCAACAATTGCCAGCCGCCTGCCGCACCCGCAGCCTGCGCTGTGCAGCCCGCAAAACCTTAAATGAGTCGCACAAAGCCGTCACTCTATTCAATCTTGGCTCCGCATACCCACCTCCACAGCGGATGGCTTTCTCCCTGCTGGCGAATGTGCAAAACCTGTTTTTCGAGATAGGTCTTGTGCGATCGCGGCAGTCCCAGCAGAATATTGCGGCTTTGCCCCACCAAAACGGCAACCGTCATCCCTATGCATAAACCCAAACCGATCGCAGGTAAACGGTTGTAGATCAAAGCATACCGAACAGCCGCCAGCGTCAGGTGATCCTGCCAGAGTGGAATTTCAAAGCGCAGCCCCCAAAGGCTGAGCGGTGCCAAAACTAGCCACAGCACACCCACAACGACCCAGCGACTGTAGATGGTTAACCGATGCAGTCGCTGCACCTGCTGCTGAAAAGTGGGATCTTGTGGATCTGGGCTGGGCGGTATCGGAGCGTTGGGTGAAGCAGGAGGCAGAATCATCGGAGCGGTGCGTTAAAATCTGCTGTTTATTGTTTGAGGCGATCTCTCTAGATTCAATGTCATGATCCCCTGACTTGCGATCCCGACGATCCCCTTGATCCCTCAGGCTTGTGCCTTATTCCTCATGGGCTAATCATGAATTGATTCTGGGTAGAGGTCAACCAATAGCCCTTGACGCAGGGTATATAATTTTGGCAAATCTTTTGTAAAGATTAACAACAGTTAGGGTTGGTTAACATTCACTTCAAATGATGTCCCATAGAAGAAGTTCCCCCGTCATCGCGCTGACTCTGCTCCTTGCCTTGGTTGCGGCTCCCAAGACGCCAGCAGATTCATTTAGAACCGACCCTATTCTGGCGCAGGCTCCTGCCGCTCCAGCATTCAATCTCCCGGAAAGTGTAGCTAGCGATACGATCGTCAAGATCGATGGCTCGACAAGTTTACAGACCATCAACCAGCTTTTGAAGCAGCGTTTTCAGCAGCAGTACAGCGGCACCCAGGTGCAAGACAGCTACTCTGGCACGGATGCCGCGCTGCAAGCTGTTTTGGACGGCAACATAGATTTAGCGGCAATTGGTCGCCCACTGACCGATGCAGAAAAAGCCCAGGGGTTGTCTGCTGTGCCGATCGCCCGCCACAAAATTGCGATCTTGATCGGCCCTGATAATCCTTACGCAGGCGATATCTCCTATCAGCAATTTGCCAGAATTTTTCGAGGAGAAATTACAGACTGGTCAGAGCTAGGCGGCAGTCCCGGCCCTATTCGATTTGTCGATCGCCCCGACAGCAGCGATACGCGATTGGCCTTTAACAATTATCCGGTATTTCAATCAGCTCCTTTCCAGACAGGGGCAAATGCGGTCAAGGCTGCTGAAGACACAACCGATGCTGTGATCGAGCAACTGGGAACCGATGGCATCAGTTTCTCGATCGCTGACCAAGCGCTCGATCGCCAAGATGTCAAGATTGTGCCAATGCACAAGACATTGCCGACCGATCCCCGCTATCCTTTTTCTCAGCCGCTGACCTATGTTTACAAGGGCAGCCCCAACCCTGCGGTGTTGGCATTCCTGGGTTTTGCAACGGATGCCTCTAATCGACAGGCGATCGAACAGGCAAGAGCCAGTGAAGCGACCCAGGCGGCAGCCATTCCTCCAGTCGGGGCGGCTAGTTCTACCGTTAGCCCTTCAGCTGTTAGCCCTTCAGTAACGGCTGAAGCACCCGCCGTTTCTCCTAGCGAAACCCCAGCAGAGCTAGCCCCAGCAACCGCTCCAGTCGCAGCTCCAATTAGCTCTGCCAATGACTGGCTCCCCTGGTTGCTTTTGCTTTTACTGGGCGGTCTTGGCCTCTTATTCTGGGCATTGAAAGGTCGGCAGCGTCAGGCTTCGCCCCCGGCACAGCCGCCAGCCGCTCCTATGGCCGTACCGCCTGTCGCCCCAACCCAGCCCCCTGAGGCCGCATTGAGTGAACCGCCTACTCCATCGCCCAGCTTTCCAGTAGAAGCATTAGGATCTGGGGCGGCATTAGGGGCAGGTGCTTTGGCTGCCGGAATCGGGGCTGCCGGAGTCGGGGCTGCAATCTGGGGGGCTAGCCGTCCAGAGAGCCGTATCATTTTGACACCTCGCAACTCAGAGCAAGCCTATGCTTATTGGGAAACGCCTGAGGCACACAAAGCGGAGTTGCGCCGTCAGGGTGGCGAGGCGCTGAAGCTGCGTATCTACGATGTGACAGATATTGATCTAGACAGTCAGGCTCCGCACAGCGTTTTGCAGTATGACTGCGCGGAAACGGATCAAGATCGGCATGTGCCTATTCCTGAAAGCGATCGCGACTATCTGGCAGAAATTGGTTACGTAACGCCCGAAAACCGCTGGCTAATGCTAGCGCGATCGGCTCCTGTGAGAGTACCGCCTGCTCCTGTGGCTGAGCCTGTGCTGGAACCACAGTCTAACGGGTTGGGTGCCGTGGTTGGAGGGGCAGCGGTGGCGGCTGTGGGGCTGGGTGCCATGTTGTCTGAACCAGCCGAGCCAGAGCCAGCTGAGCCAGAGCCAACCGAGCCAGAGCCGATTCCACCTAGCCGCATTATTCTTACTCCCCGCAGCTTTGAGGATGCCTATGCCTATTGGGAAACTCCCGAAGCTGCCAAAGCCGCCTTGCGTCGGCAGGGGGGTGAACATCTAACCCTGCTGCTTTCCGATGTCACGGGTTTAGATTTGGCAACGCAGGTGCCGTACAACGTGCAGCGGTTTAACTGTGCTGAAACCGAAACCGATCGCCATGTTCCTATTCCAATGGGCGATCGCGACTATATGGCTGAAATTGGCTATCTGACTCAGGATAATCAGTGGCTGCTTTTGGCGCGCTCAGAGCCGATCCGCGTCCCTGCCATGCCGCCCGTTGACGCTGCTGAATCTATTGATGCGCTCTTGGTTGAAGCTGAGCCTGTGGCGGCTGAGTCTGCCATTATGACAGCCGATACGGGAGATGACGATGTTGCGGAGGCGGAGGCAGAACCCTCTCTAGATGCCGGATATGCTTTTCTGCCGATACCTCAGTATGCCAATGGCGATCGCTCTCCGGCAGCCACAGGATTTGACTTAGAACCTGCTGATTTCAATGGCGAAGATTTGGCCTCGGTAGATGCTGATTTGCCTGACCTGCCTGCGGGCTATGGTGAGAGCCGCATTACCTTGATGGCACGCGATCCCCACTGGGCTTATGCCTACTGGGACATTCCACCTGAAGATTGGGCAGAGGTGCATCGTGCGGGAGTCACAAGCTTGGCTCTGCGCTTTTATGATGTGACTGACGTAGATCTGGAGGTGCAAAATCCTCACAGTCTGCAACAGTATCACTGCGATGAGATGGCTCGAGACTGGTATATTCCTGTCCCGGTTAGCGATCGCGACTATATTGTGGAAATTGGCTATGTGACGGGCGAAGGCAATTGGTCGATGCTGGCGCGATCGATTCCGGTGCGTATTCCGCCTGTCTATCCTTCTGATTGGTATGAGGAGAAATTCACGACGGTACCTTGGGAAGAAGAAATTCGTACCCGCATGTTTCAAGGACTAGAAGAACCCTACAGAAGATCTGAACCTGAAGATCCTGCCTACGATCGTTTCTTAAAGTTGGCTGAGGTTTTTCAGGAGCAACGTGTTTCTGGGTCGCTATTTGGCTCTATGCAACAGGTTCCTCAAGCGATCGTCAGTTCGTTTGTGTTTCCTAGTGGTTTGGGTGTTGGGATGTCTGGGGTCGGGATGTCGGGCGTTGGGATGTCTGGGGTCGGGATGTCGGGTGTCGGGATGTACAGCATGTCTGGCTTAGGACTGGCGGGGATATCGGGTGTTGGGATTTACAGCATGTCTGGCTTAGGACTAGCGGGGATGTCGGGCGTTGGGATGTACAGCATGTCTGGGGTCGGGATGTCTGGCGTTGGGATGTACAGTATGTCTGGGGTCGGGATGTCGGGCGTTGGGATGTACAGCATGTCTGGCGTCGGGATGTCAGGTGTTGGGATGTACAGCATGTCGGGCTTAGGACTGGCAGGGATGTCGGGCGTTGGGATGTCCGGCGTTGGGATGTACAGCATGTCGGGTGTTGGCATGTCTGGCGTTGGGATGTCTGGCGTTGGGATGTACAGTATGTCTGGCGTTGGGATGTCTGGCGTTGGGATGTACAGTATGTCGGGTGTTGGGATGTCTGGCGTCGGGATGTACAGCATGTCGGGTGTTGGGATGTCTGGCGTCGGGATGTACAGCATGTCCGGTGTGGGTATGTCCGGTATCGGCATGGCAGGACTGTCTGGTGTCGGACTAGCGGGGATGTCGGGCGTTGGGATGTACACCACGTCAGGAATGGGCAGAATGTCCGGCGTTGGGATGTACACCACGTCAGGAATGGGCAGAATGTCCGGCGTTGGGATGTACAGCATGTCTGGCTTAAACGACCACGGCACCTCCAGCATGGGTTTTGCAAATACCTCTGGAATGGGCATGATGTCGGGCACAGGTCTAGCTAACCTGTCAGGTGTAGGTCTGTATAGCCTGTCAGGAATTGGGCTATATGGCACCTCCGGCGTGGGGATGTACAGCATGTCTGGGATTGGCATGTCTGGGATTGGCATGTCTGGGATTGGCATGTCGGCAACACCAGACCCGCAACCCCGAAAATTTTGGCTGATTGCCGATGCCGAGCTAATCGTTCATGGCGCAACAGAGCCGGATGCTACTGTTACGATCGCCGGACAAACAGTTCGCCTCAGCCCAGATGGAACCTTTCGATTTCAGGTGATGTTCCCAGATGGTAATTTTGACTATCCGATTCTGGCGGTTGCTGCTGATGGTGAGCAAAACCGAGCAATTCACATGAAGTTTAGCCGTGAGACTCCAATACGCCGGACAAACACAAAAGATGCGGCAGTAAATGAATGGGTTTCTTAAGGGCTTGCTGTGCGTTGCTTACCCTTTAATTGAGCTGTGAAAATTGACCCATAAAACTTAGGAGGAGCGGCCAGCGCTCCTCCTAAGTTTTATGGGTTAAGAACATCCCAAATCCGGCTTAACGGTGCTGAGCCAGTTGCAGCACCTGATTGAGTTTGCCGCTGCGATAGCCCTCTAGATCAAGCGTGACATAGAGAAAGCCATAGGACTGAAGCGTACTGACCAAAACGGCTAAGTCGGTCGTCAAGACAAATTCTTTGATTTGCTCAGGCGGCAGTTCAATTCGCGCTGTATCTTCTACCGATCGCACCCGTAAGTTTTTTAGCCCTAGCGTTCTCAAGTACCGTTCAGCTCGGCCTACCCGCTGCAACTTCGTTGCTGTAATCGCTTCGCCATAGGGAAAACGAGAGCTGAGACAGGGCTGCGCAGGTTTATCCCAGCAAGATAGCCCTAGCATTTTGGCGAGTTCCCTCACCTCTAGCTTGCTCACTCCCACTTCGGCTAAAGGCGATCGCGCTCCCCGCTCTTTAGCTGCTTGAATGCCAGGTCGGTAGTCCAATAGATCATCGGCATTGACCCCATCGACAACATAGGGATAGCCCCGCTCAATCGCTAGCGGCTTCAACGTGTCATGGAGTTCGCTTTTACAAAAATAGCAGCGGTTGATGGGGTTTGATGTGTAGTTGGGATTATCCATCTCATGCGTTTGAACCACCTCATGGGCAATCCCCATTGCAGCAGCCTGACTCTGAGCCTCTTCTAAATCTTCGGGTAGCAGCGAAGGAGATTCGGCAGTAACAGCTAAAGCTCTATCACCCAAAACATCGTAGGCAATTTTAGCGACTAAGGTACTGTCGATTCCGCCTGAATAGGCAATCAGCGCTCGATCCATTTCTGCAAAGAGCGCTCTGAGGCTTTCTAATTTTTCAGTCAACATGGCAGTTCTGCAAGTGTGCGTTGAGTTTAGGCTGATGTAGCTTTCAGAGGAAAAGAGCGGGCTTTGTCTTTTCCAGTATCAATGGCCTGCGATTCTCTCTTAGGGTAGCGAACTTAGAGCGTGATCTGAGTAGAGTAATCTGAGCGAGAGTTATGCTTTGTCTTGCCGTAAAGCGTCTTGGCGCAAATGGTGAACGAGGGCTTGCAGACCCAGGGAATAGCTCTCTGCACCAAAGCCGCTAATTTGACCGATCGCCACCGGAGCAATATAGGAATGATGGCGAAAGGCTTCGCGTCGATGAATGTTGCTCAAGTGAACCTCAACCGTAGGCAGCGCCACAGCCGCGATCGCATCCCGAATCGCTATGCTGGTATGGGTGTAGGCTCCAGGATTGATCAAAATGCCCTGATGCTGATCCCATGCGGCATGAATCCAGTCGATCAGAACACCTTCATGATTAGATTGAAAGCTTGAAATCTTGACTTGCAATTCGATCGCCTGTTGCTCAAGGGCAGCATCGATATCTTTCAAAGTTTCGTGGCCATATATTCCAGGCTCACGTCTACCCAGCAAATTGAGATTTGCCCCATGCAATACCAGAATGCTCAGCAATGTGTGGCAACCCCAAGAGAGTGACTGCAAAATCACATACTTTCCGGTAGAGCCTAGATTGGTCTTGAAAGAGTTTTCAGAACTTTGCCTAAGATTCCCCTAGAAGTTCTGCGGAACTCGACCTTGCCAGAACTCAGCTAAGCAAACTCGTTCTTCAGCACTTGAGAATCAAACATGCCGACAGACTGCCGATAATCAAGCCCGGAAGTGCCCTGTATTCCTAAACTATTCTCAGCTCTAACGCCGACGGCGATCGTCATTGCGAACAGGAACGGGAATAGGCTCAGGTTCAGGCTGCGCTTCAGGACCCAGCAAGGCTTCGATGAGCCTACCAGCCCAGTCCTTTAGCTTCTCAAGCACTCTTTCGATGTAATCCATCACTTAGAACAGCTCCTTCCATGTAAGCCTACTGCAAAGCCAGGAATCCCCAGCTCAGCGATGTATGTGATTGACTTTACATTCTCATCATAACCAATCGGCAGAAATGATCAAGTAGCTTAATGGCGAATTCCGTTTTTAAACAGGTTGTGCTTCACCAGATGGGAGGCTGATTACTGAATTAAGGCTGTCCAATTTAAGCGCTAAATTCAGGTTGCCAAGTCAGACTGCCAGATTCAGATTGCTAGAACTGTATCGAGGCTAGCCCGCACTGCCGCTGCTGATTGGTGAAGTGCTGTTTTCTCTTCTGGAGTCAGATTTAGCTCAAAAATTTCCTCAACGCCACCGCAGCCGAGCTTGACCGGAACTCCAATGTACAAGTCCTGTAAGCCATACTGTCCTTGTAGATAAGCCGCGACAGGTAACAGGCGAGGTTGATTTAGCAAAATCGTTTCAACCATGAGATAGGTGGAAGAGGCTGGGGCATAGTAGGCTCCTCCTGTTTTTAACAGCTCTACAATTTCGGCTCCGCCATTGCGAGTTCGCTCTACAATTCGGGCGATCGCCTCCGCTGACAGCAGTTCGGTGATGGGCACCCCGTTGACCGTCGAGTAACCCGGTAGCGGCACCATCAAATCACCATGACTTCCCAACACCATTGCCCGCACATCGGCTGGCGAGATCCCCATTTCCATCGCAATAAAGGTTTGGAATCGGGCAGAATCCAAAATGCCTGCCATGCCCATGACCCGCTCAGGCGGCAGACCGCTGGCCTTCCAGGCCAGATAAGTCATCGGATCGAGCGGATTTGTCACCACAATAATTAAGGCTTCGGGAGAATGGGCGATCGCCTGCTTCGCTGCATGAGAAACGATTTCAGCATTTGTTCGCAGCAAATCATCCCGACTCATGCCAGGTCTGCGGGGTAAACCAGCCGTAATCACGACAACATTTGAGCCGTGGGTGTCAGCATAGTCCGAAGCCCCTGTTATTTTGCGATTGTGCCTCTCGATGCCGCTGGACTGCATGAGATCTAGGGCAATTCCTTGCGGGCGACCGGGTAAAACATCCAGCAGCACCACATCCGCTAGATCTTTTTCAGCAATGCGTTGCGCCAGTGCGCCCCCCACATTTCCAGAGCCAATAATTGAAACACGGGTGGGGCGGCAGGACGGAAAATTTGAAGAAGTCATGACTTAAAGGAAAGGGACAAAATCTCTGTTAGAACCCAGATCTTGCCCCCCAAATGCCATGAATCCCGCAAAAATTAACCAACCTTTTCCAATTGGTCGGCTTTTAACCAAAAATTGGGGGTAGGAACGTAACCAAACTTAACTAAAACATAGTCACCCTTGGCCTCCAAGACTTCCCCTTTGGTCTCGAAGATGTAGGGAGGAAAGCGCACATCACTTGCCTTCGCCTCTAGGCTGTTTTCAAGCTGCTCACGGATGGCTCGAACCACATCCCCTTTTTTGACTGCCATGTTGTTTACTGCCTTGCTGAACCGTCTTGCTGAATTGCCCTGATTTTAGCGGATTTTAGCCCCATCTAATCTTGAGCCGGGGGTTGAATGCTGTAAGAGCCGTCAGCCGTCTGCACCACTTTGCTTCCCAGAGCCTCAATGCGGCTAACCGCCATTTTTTGAGTGCGATCGTCAGGTGCAGAGCTGAGAACCATTGCCCAGGCAGAAACCTGAGCTGTTTTACTGTTGGGGTTGCGCGCCAAAAAGTTTGCCGTCTGTTGAGAGGCTTCTGCAATACCGGCACTGTCTGGTAAAGAAGAGAGACGCGCCCAGTTTGCGGCAGTTTCAAAGGATTGACGAGCGCCTTGGGCATCTCCAGAGAACAGCAGTTGATCAATACCAAGCTGCCGCCAGGCATAGTAAGAGCCAGGAGGCACGTTGGGCTTCAGAGACTGCAATCCTTGCTTCATCAAAGCCGTGGACTTTTCAGGCTGCCCTGCATAGAGCGAGATACTAGTAGAGGCAAAGATATAGGTTTGTAGAAAATAGGGATCGCGCTTCAGAATCACCTCGAAATACTCAGGGCTGAGGCTATAGTCTGTTTTGATGCGGGCGGCATCATCGCCAAAGTATTGGAGGAAGCTGAGGAAAGTCCCATCGGCGATCAAATTGTTGTAGCCAAAATTGGGAAGGGTTTTGAGCAGACTGAGGCGAACCTGCTCCAACTCAATATCTTGCCGAATTTGCTCAACAGAGAGCGTTTGGCTGCGGTTTGCGACCCGCTGAATTTGGAGGAATTGTAGAGAGGCGATCGCACCCACACAGACCAACAGAAAAGCGATCGGCGCAATGAGAGGCTTCCAGTCTCGGTTAAAGGTAGCTCGCATAAGGGAATGAACTCCTTTTTTACAGGCAATTTTTGTAGGCAATTTTTGTAGGCAAGTTCAGTAGGCAAGTTCAAAAGTAACTTCTGATCGCTATGGTAGAGATTCAATCGTAGAGAGTTAAGGCCAGCAATGGCTCGATGAAATTTCGGAACTTTAGCCCTCGCTCCTGCCTATAGAGTGAATCATTCCCATAATTTGAGTGTCAAGATTCAGAAGGTGTCTAGCTTGGGATCGCAAATTAATTAATCTGTCATCGTTTTTTGGAAGTGCCGCGCTGCTAAAAAACGATTGGATTTTATTTAATCCATGATTCTTAGAGTCAAGATTCCGCATCCTATTCTGTCTAGTCATTTCTCATTTGTGGAATACTCCATAAATAAACAGAACAGTAGCCCCAAACCGCTCAGCTTTCCGCGCATAACTTCCTATGGCAGACCGTCCTGTTTCCATCGCGCAGCACTACCACAAACGCACGAAATATCATCCGGCCACCTTGAAGGACACGGAGCTAGACTGGTCAAAACAGCCCATTCCCTTCAAAGAATATAAAATTGGCGCAGCTTTTGATCTCAAGCCCTACCTCACCGAAAAACCCGAACAGGGCGGGAAAGCGTTAGATAGCGCTGAAACAAATCGTTTAGACGAAAAGCTGAACTGGCAGCGGCTGTCGCGGCTGCTATTTCATAGCTATGGCTTGACGGTCAGAATGATGACTCGCATGAGCGGAGAGATGATTTATCTGCGGGCTTCGCCTTCTGCGGGAGGGCTGTATCCGGCTGAGATGTATTTGATTTCGAGAGGTACGCCTCTCTTGGCAGCAGGACTATATAGCTATCAGGCTCAAAGCCATTCGCTAGTTCGCTTTTGGGATAGCGAGGTTTGGTCAACGTTGCAGGATGCCTGCTTTTGGCATCCCACCCTCGATCAAACCCAGATGGCGATCGTGATTACATCTGTCTTTTACCGATCGGCTTGGCGCTATCAAGACCGCGCCTATCGCCGCATTCTTTTGGACACAGGGCATTTGTTGGCCAATATTGAGCTGGCTAGCGCGATTAGCGATTTTCGCCCCCACTTGATCGGTGGGTTTATGGACGAAACCGTTAACCAGATGCTGTATCTCGATCCTGAACAGGAGGGAACGATCGCCATTCTTGCCTTGGCCGATCGCCTAGATGTGCGGCAGAACTTGCCCCTAGCGCCCACCTGTTTGCCTTCGTCTCGTCAGATGGAATACCCCAAACTGCTCGATGGTGAACTGCTGCCCTATTTTCACAAGGCAACGCAAATTCCCGCGACGCAAGATGCGCCTTCCCTCAAAAAGCTGATTGAGAAACAAGCCCTACAAATTTCTGCGGCTGCCGAAGCAGACAAGTACAACTTTCCCTTTTGCCTCAAGGTTTCGACGAAAACCTTGGCTTCTGTGCTGTGGGGAGAAAACCTCGCCGATCTAGCTAGCACCATTTTGCAGCGGCGATCGACGCGCGTCCTGAGCGGTGCACACTTAACGCTGGATGAGCTAAAGGCTTTGCTAGACTTTACCTACCAGCCGCAAAACTATGTTGAACAAAGCCTTGACCCTACCCCCGACTATTTTGATTTGAACCTGATTGAAACTTTTATTGCTGTGTCGGGTATTGAGGGGCTAGAGGAGGGGTGTTACTACTACGCCCCCAAGGCGCAAGAATTGCGGCAGATTCGCTTTAAAAACTTTCGGCAGGAACTTCATCGCCTGTGTTTGGGTCAAAACTTAGGACGCGATGCGGCAGCAGTTCTCTTTCACACGGCAGATTTGGGCAGAGCTACGTTGCAGTATGGCGATCGCGTCTACCGCTACCTGCATATGGATGCCGGACATTTAGGGCAACGGCTGAATTTGGCGGCGATTCGGTTAGGCTTGGGGGTGAGCGGTATTGCCGGATTTTTTGATGACGAAGTGAATGAGGTGTTAGGTATCCCCACTGACGAAGCAGTTTTATACATCACCACGCTGGGGCGACCACGTTAAGATGCCGCTTCCCTGCTGCGTCAAAGATCTGGGGTTGCGTGCCATCACCCAAGAGCAGAATTAGGCTAAAACACATGTGTCCAGCTAGCGTTAGAACCAGCCGTGTCAGTCGTGCCCTGGAAACGGGGGAAGCCAAGCTGTGGGTTTTGCTGGTGGGGGTGAATCAGTATGAAGACGTACATCTACCGGACTTATCTTGTCCGGCTTTGGACTGTCAGGGGTTAGGAGAGGCGATCGCCGCAGCCACTCAAACCTTCCCTCAAAAGGCGATGCAGGTTCACCACGACTCGTTTGAGCGATACCCCTATCTGGGTCAGCCGCATCCAGGGCGGTTGCCGCCCGGTCAGCCGCATCCGGTCATGCCCTCGCGACAGCCAGCCCAGCCGCCTAAACTGCGAGCCGTCTATGCCAGCCTTCAGCAGATCGTGGCTGAGGCAAAACCCCAAGATACCGTTCTGTTCTACTTCTCCGGTCACGGCATTCTCGATGACGACAGCCATCAGGCGGTGCTGTGTCTGACCGATACCCGCAAGCAAGCGTTGGCCGAAACAGGGCTGAGCGTTGAAGCATTGCTGAATTTGCTCAACCAATGTGCTGCCCACCAGCAGTTGGTATGGTTGGATGCCTGTCACAGCGGCAGCATGACCTTTCGCGCTGCCCAAGGAAAAGATTTGGGCACAATGCCCCTGCCTAACCCCACGCCACAAATGGTCGAGCTATTGCGGCAGCGAGCCGCGCAAAGCAAAGGATTCTATGCCTTGCTATCTTGCGATCAGGCGCAGCAATCTTGGGAATTTCCAGAGTTGGGGCATGGCGTATTCACCTATTTCTTGATGCGGGGGCTGCTGGGCGAGGCCGCCGATGAGCAAGGCGTGATTGAAGTCGATGCGCTGTACAAGTATGTCTACTATCAAACGCTGCGCTACATCGACAAAACTAACCAGCAGCTAAGGTTGATTAATCAGCAAAAACGGGGCAGAGGCGAAACCCAGCTGCAACCTGAGTATCCGCTACAAACCCCCAAGCGCATTGTTGAAGGGGTGGGCGAGCTGATTTTGGGGCTAAAGCCAGAGGCTGCTCCGCTGAGACATCCCCGCCAAGCTTTTATGATTGAAGGGCTGGGTGGCAATGCTGTCACGCTCTCCATGAGCAAGGTGTTGCAGGCAGAGGGCGGTTTTCAACTCCGCTATTTTCCGCAGCCCAAAACAGGTTGGGCGAGGGTGAAAGAGGCGATCGCCGCAGGGCTGAAATTGGATAAGGCTCAGGGTGGGCAACCGAGTGGGCAACTAGAGGGGCATCCGGGCGAGGATTTGGAAGCGGCAACCGTGCTGCTGTACTTGCGGGGACGGGTCGCCCATACCGAGGCCGGAGAGGCTCGGCTGCTGCTCAAAGATGGGGTGGAGATCAGTCGCTCTTGGCTGCGGCAGGTCTTGCGGCGATCGCCCATTTCTCACCAGATTATTATCTTGGACTGCCCCGGTGCGACCGATTTGGGTGAATGGGTCGAAGATCTGCAAGTTGAGAGCGGTCAATGCGTGATTGCTGCCGCATCCCCTCTGACATATCCGGATACCTTTGCCAGCGTTTTGCTGGAGACTTTGACCGCCACCGATCCGCAGGCGGGGCTACCGATCGCCGGATGGATTGCTCAGATTCAGGCAATGATGGTGGGTAACGCGATCGCTCCCTATGTTTGGCTTTCGGGCAACCGGGTGATTGAGGTTCTGCCGAGCCGTAGTGGGTTGCGTCAGGAAGAGGCAGAATTTGATCTCAATCTTTGCCCTTATCTGGGTCTGAAAGCGTTTGCCGAGCAGGATGCTCCTTTCTTCTTTGGCCGAGAGCCGTTGATTCAGCAGTTGATTCAGGCGGCAGATCGATCGCTTTTAGCCGTGGTGGGAGCCTCCGGCAGCGGCAAATCTTCGGTGGTGATGGCGGGGCTAATGGCAGAGCTGCGCCAAGGTAAGCGCATTCCGGGCAGCGATGAGTGGTGGATGGGTAGCCTGCGACCGGGGGCGCATCCCGTAGAAGCGCTGATTCACTGTCTGGCTGAGGGCAACACTGAGGCCGATCGCAAATATCATCAGCTTCAGCTCGAAGGGCTGCTTTATCAAGGCGCAGAAGGATTTGTCCATTGGCTGCGCTCTTGCCCTGAACCCATTATGGTGCTGGTGGTTGACCAGTTTGAGGAGCTGTTTACCTTGGCTTCTGTGGCTGAGCGACAGCGGTTTCTCGATCTGCTGCTGGGCGGGCTAGAACATGCCAGCGATCGCTTCAAGCTGATCTTGACCCTGCGCACCGATTTTATGGCGGCCTGTCTGGAATACCCGGCTTTGGCAGAGCAGCTTCAAGGGGCAAATTTGCTGGTGCCTTCGGTGCTGAGCGAAGCCGACTATCGGCAGGTGATTTTGCGCCCTGCCGAAAAGGTGGGGCTGGCCGTTCAGCCTGAGCTAGTGGAAGTGCTGCTGCAAGATCTCAGCCACAGCGCCGGAGATTTGCCGCTGCTGGAGTTTGTCTTAGAGCAGCTCTGGGAACATCGCGCGCCAGGAGAGCTGACGCTTCAGGTGTATCAGCAGCAGATTGGCGGTTTGAGAGGCGCACTAGAGCGCAAGGCGCAATCCGTTTATGACGGCCTTGATCCGGCTGCTCAAGCCTGCGCCCAATGGATTTTTCTGTCGCTGACACAGCTGGGCGAAGGCACAGAAGACACCCGCCGTCGCGTCACCAAGGCGGATTTGGTCGTCAACAAATATCCGGTCGCTTTGGTCGATCGCACCCTGCAGGCTTTAACGGCTGCCAAGCTGGTCATTGTGGCTACGGATGCGATCGATATCGATGCGATCGAAGGGGTAGAGGCAGCCGCTCCGCGCTCTCTAGCCGATCTGGAGCTAGATGCCTTAGTTGATCCAGAGAGCCTCAATCCGTTCGCTCCCAAATCCGATCTGGCGGCTCTGTCTCTGCCGACGACGACGATCGAAGTTGCCCATGAAATTTTGATTCGGCATTGGTCTACCCTGCGCTGGTGGCTAGAAGAAAACCGCGCCCGCTTGCGATCGCAGCGGCAGATTGAGCTGGCGGCTCACCAATGGCAGCAGAGCGGCCAACAGCCTGATTTTTTGTTGCGTGGCGTGCGGCTGGATGCGGCTGAAGAAATCTATGTGAAGTACACGGATGAGCTGTCGCAGGATGTACAGCAGTTCATTGAGGCAGGCTTAGAGGAGCGCCAAGCCACCGATCGCCAAAACCAGCAGCGGCTGAAACGGGCACAAAGGACGATCGCGCTCATTGGCACTTTGGGCATTGCTGCCGCAGGGCTGGGAGGCTTTGCTTATGTGCAAGGGCAGCGATCGCAGCTCAACGAAATCAAAACTCTGAATGCTCTGTCAGAATCACAGCTTTTGAGCAATCACTCTCTAGAGGCGCTGACCACTGCCCTAGAGGCCACGCGACGCATGCAAAAGCTAGGCTGGATTGATGGGTTAGGTTATTTTAGTGGCGATGCGGCTGATGTCAAAAGCCAGACGATCGCTACGCTGCAACAGGCCGTAGAGGAATCTCAGGAGCAAAACCGCCTAGAGCATAGCGCTCAGGTCAACAGCCTCAGCGTCAGTCCAGATGGCCAGAGGATTGTCTCAGGCAGCGACGATGCGATCGTGCGGCTTTGGCGATCGGATGGCACAGCCCTGCGCACTTGGGAAACATCGGGACGGGTGCAGGCAGTTGCCTTTAGTCCTGATGGCCAAACGGTAGCTACAGCCAGCCTCAAGGACGAGGCATCGGTGCTGGCGCTCTGGAGTATGGCAGACGGCAAACTGTTGCGAGAGATCAATGCACCTACCCTACTGACGAGCTTAGCCTTTAGCCCGAATGGCTCGTTTGTGGCCGCAGGCGGACGCGATGGCATCACGAAGATTTGGAATGCTCAGAACGGCACCCTGCTGAGAACCCTGACTGGGCATCAAGGCTGGGTGAAAACGATCGCCTTTAGCCCCGATAGCCGCACCTTGGCCTCGGCAGGAGATGACAACGTTGTCAAACTTTGGAATGTGGTGAAGTCGCAGCTCATCCGCAATTTTGAGGGTCATCCCGCATCCATTAACAGCGTCACCTTTAGCCCCGATGGCAAGCGCTTGGTGGCAGCAGGCGATATTGCCCAGGCCAATGGCAATGCTGTCCTGACCCTCTGGACGATCGCGACGGGCAAAGCGCAGACGCTAGAAGGGCACCGTGCCCCCATTAACAGTGTTACCTTCAGCCCCGATGGTCAATTGCTGCTCTCTGCCAGCAGTGATGCCACCCTGCGGCTGTGGCGCACGCAAGATGGTGCTTGGGTGCAGACCCTCAAAGGGCATGGCGGCTCAGTGCTGACGGCGCAGTTTAGCCCTAGCGGCAAGACTGTGTTTTCGGGTAGCGCCGACAAAACGGTGCGATCGTGGGATATTCGATCGATCCAGCCGCCAACCGATAGCGCCTATGCCCTGAGCTTGAGCACCGATCGCATCCTGGCGCTGGCCGGGTGGGATGGAAATATTCGCCTCTGGAGCCAGGACAAACTGCAACCGCTCAAATCCTGGGCGGGTCATAAGCTGCCCGTTTCAGCCCTCGACTTTAGCCCCGATGGCAGTCTGCTGGCCTCTGGCGGCGACGACCAATCTGTGAATCTCTGGGATGCCAAAACAGGCGAACTGGTGCGATCGCTGACCGGACACAAAGCCCGCATTAGCAGCCTTAGCTTTAGCCCCACCGATAATCTGTTGATCTCTGGCAGCGATGACCAGACGCTACGCCTCTGGAACCTCACAGATGGTCAACTGGTTCGCAGCTTTAGCACGGCTCCCGACAGCCCCAGCAGCGTTGCCTTTAGCCCTGATGGCAGACTTCTGGCAACTGGAGGCTACAGCAACACCGTCAAACTGTGGCGCATAGATGGCACATTGCTGCACACCCTGGCCGGTCATGGATTGGCCGTTGCGGCGATCGCCTTTAGCCCCGATGGCAATACCCTAGCCTCTGCAAGCTGGGACAATACGATCAAACTTTGGCAGGTGAAAGACGGCCAGCTATTGCATACCCTGACTGGACATCAAGATGGTGTAACCAGCCTGGTCTTTAGTCCAGAAGGCAATATCTTGGCATCGGGTGGGGCAGACAAAACCCTGAGATTTTGGAATCCTCAAACGGGCGATTTGCTCAAAACGCTCGTAGGACAAACTGATCCGCTGCTCAGCCTCAACTTTAGCTCCGATGACAAAACTCTATTTAGCGCCAGTGAAGCCAGCGGGTTTCATCACTGGGATCTCGATCTCGATCGCTTGCTGAAGACAGGTTGCGATCGCCTGCAAGACTATTTGCGAACTTCGCCCCATTTAGATCAAAGCGATCGCCAGCTCTGTTCATAGTCTTTTCTGTTCATAGTCTTTAAGGTATTTCGCCCTATCGATCGCCTCACCCTTGATCGCCTCACCCGACGATCGCCCGTATCCCGCGCACCAATCTGCCCATGCCCTCAATCACCGTTTCGGGTTGCAGTGCGCCATAAGCCACCCGCAAATAGCAGCCTGTTTCCAGGCCAAAGGTAGAACCCGGAATTACAGCGACTTTGTGCTCTGTAATCAGCCGCTTGACTAGCTCAAAAGAGTCCATGTCTGTATGGACTCTCAGCAAGAAGTAAAAGGCTCCTTGGGCAGGCGGAAGGGTGCAAAGATCGGCAATGGCCGCTAGCTCTTGGAGACAGACCTGCCGCACTTGGGCGATCGCTTCTAAGTGAAACTGACAGTAGCCCCTTCCGGCTTGCAGCGCTCCTACGGCGGCATGTTGCGAAACTACGGCGGCACAGATGGCGATCGTGTCTTGGATTTTCATAACGGCAGCCCTCAGATGTGCCGGAATCACCATGTAGCCGACTCGCCAGCTCGCAAAGCCATAAGCCTTAGAAAGGGAAAAAATAGAGATCGTGTAAGGATTGCTATCTGGAATTGAGCCGGGAGAAAAATGGGAAGCGCGATCGTAAGTAAAATATTCGTAAGCTTCATCACTGATGTGATAAATGCCATGCTCACGGCAGATGTGATTCACTTCTCGGAGGGCATCGCTTCCGTAAACGGCACCGCTAGGATTGTTGGGTGAAATCGTCACTACGGCTTTTGTGCGTGGCGTGATTGCCTGACGAATGGCATCAGGACGAAGCTGATAGCGATCGTCTGTAGACACCAGAACGGGCTGGCAGTTCGCCATACGAATCGCCATCTCATGATTAAAGTAATAGGGCACCTGCAAAATCACTTCATTACCCGGATCAGCGATCGCCAACAGGACATTGACAAAGCCCATATTACTGCCTGCCGTCACCACAATTTGGCTGTTTTCATCAACGACAATTCCGTTTTCTGCTTTTAGCTTGAGGGCGATCGCCTGCCGTAGCTCAGGAATCCCTTCGACCGCCTGATATTTGTGATTATCTGGCTCGGCTAGAAACCGGGTAATTTGGGCGATCGCTTCGCTTGGAGGTGGATAAGACACGACACCCTGCCCTAGCGAGATCGTTCCTGGCGTTTGCTGAATCAAGGCTCCCACCGTGGGAATAATGGGTGACTGTACCGCCAGCATTCGAGCAGATTCAAGGTTCATGCATCTCTCCGGTCAAGTTTCATAGATCGTTCTCAAACGGGAATAATTTTTGTTATCTGGGCAAAGCTCATACCGCAAAAATCAGGGTTCTAGAGCTGTCTGATGCAGCTTTTTGATCAACCCCCATAAATCATAAAGATTTGCCCCGCTGTCTGATGGATTTTGTGAAACCCATTTCGCTCAGAGTGTAGTTGCTGCTATACCTGGAGTGAGGTGCAGGGCAGCCTGAGATCACGCCGATACAGATTTCTCTACTTTGGGCATAAATAAATCTAGAGTCACAAATTTAGAGTTACGAATGGGATCACATCCAAGATTTTTGTAAGGCGCACCCTCAGAAAATGTACCTTGCGAAAAGGGCATTGCTTAATAGGAGGATAGATTTTGTGAGAGCGATCCCACAAAATCCATCCCAGAAATTAGCAACGCTTTGAAAAGAAAGACATTAGATTAAGCAAAACCGCAGCATTCATAAAGTTTGTAGGTGAGTTCATGAATCGTCAATGGGATAGGCGCTTACGTCAATTGAGCCTCTGGGGCAGTGGAGCACTGTTGGGCTTGGCACTGGGAATGCCGGAGGTTTGGATAGGCAGCCTGATTCCGCCTGCTCAAGCACATGATGCCAGCCAAGATATATCCAGCTTGCGGCAGTCGGGCGATCGCTGGATTGAAGTCAACGTCTCGACGCAGCGGTTAATTGCCTGGGAAGGCAACCAACCCGTTTATGCCGTCATCGTTTCGACGGGCACAGACGAACATCCCACCCTGACAGGCACCTTTGCGATCGAAAACAAGCTGCGCGTCACCCGTATGCAGGGCGATGATTACGATGTGCCTGATGTTCCCTACACGATGTATTACTACGGCGGCTATGCCATTCATGGCGCTTACTGGCATCAAAGCTTTGGCACTCCGGTCAGTCATGGCTGCGTCAATGTTGCCGTCGATCATGCGCGATGGTTATTTAACTGGGCCTCTGTTGGCACGCCTGTTGTGGTGCGAGATTAGCTTAACTGCACGACCGGAAAGTTATCGATCAGCGTGCGTGCCGTCAAAATATCTTCGACGGTGATTCGCAAGAACCGAGATTCATCCACGCGAAACAGCAGCTTCACCCGATCGCTCCCTGGAAACCCAGGCGGATCTAAGCGGGCGATCGTCTGTGCTTCGTTCTGTTCATTGAGCGATTTCACCACAGGCTTTTCGCTCATGGTTTTTCGAGTCACCAGGCGATCGCCTTCAAAATACACCTCGGTGTTGCCCGTCTCTGTGCCTAATTCGCCAATCACCAGTTCAATCTTGGGCTGATTTTCGATAGAAGCGCCCAGGGTCAGCTCGACCGGGTTGGGCATGGGGTAAGGCTGCCCCTGCTGAATAATCGGATGCCAAGCATGACAATTATTGCGGCGATCCCAAAAGCGAATGCCGTAGCTGTGGTAGAGATAATCTTTGACCTCCATGCCTTGGCTAATTTGCAGGGCACCCTGGGCGATCGCCTCGAAAGGCTTGTCTGACCGAATCTTCTCGGCAGGGAAATACTGCGCGATCCAAGTTTTGACAGCCGGAATTTGGGCTGTGCCGCCCACCAGCAGCACGGCATCGATATCGGCATCCGTCAATCCCTGGCGCTGCGCCTGCTGCAACACTTGGGTAAGGGATTCGTCTAGCCGCTCGAAAAATTGATGGTCTTGTAATATGGCAGTGAAGCGATCGCGATCGAGCTGCAACTCGTAGCTCTCAAACGTTTCGTCATTGAAATAAATTTCTGTGGCTTCAGTCTGCTGGGAGAGCTGTACCTTCAGCCGTTCCACCAAGCGCAGCGTCAGCGGTGAAACCGTTAGCCCCTGAGTTTGAGCAAAGTAATCGATCAGCCAGTTATCAATGTCGGCTCCGCCCAAGTTTTGTCCGGCCTTCGCCAAGACGCGCGCCAGCTTCGGTCGCTGGGTCGAGTCTTCCAAAACTTTTTTGCCCCACTTCAGCAAAAAACCTACAGGCTTGGCCTGCGCCGAGACTTCTAGCTTGACGAGTGATAAGTCTAATGTGCCGCCGCCAAAGTCTATGACGAGCAGCGTTCCTGAATGCTCTAATCCGTAGCCCAGTGCCACAGCCGTTGGCTCATCTAGCATCCGTACCTGCTCGATCTGCAAAGACTTGCAGATTTGCGTCAGCCACAGCCGATAGGCTTCAAAGCTGTCTACGGGTACCGTAAATACCAGAGCATCGAGGTTAGGATCGAGGATCTGAAGCTCGTGAATAACGCGGGTCAAAAACCATTGTCCGGCTTGCTCAAACGTCACAGGCTGCCCATCTAGCTCTGGCAAAAAGCCCTGAATTTCTGCGCCAATGCCCCGCTTAACATTGCGAAAAAAGCGGGGATTCTGGCTGAGATCAAAACCGCGATCGCGTACCATCTGTCCGGCAATCACGTCACCCCGTAGCGCATCTTCGACATACAGCAAGCTAGGAATCAGCGGCGGATTGTCCCCTAGCTTGATCGATAAATCCCCCAAGGCCAGCGTCTCTGGTTGCTGAGTCACCGGATTCCACCGCACGACTACTGTGTTGCTTGTGCCAAAATCGATCGCGTAAACCATAAGCTTTGTCTAAACTGTCTGCATCTGCTCTGCTCTATATTCTCTAGTAGCTTGGGTCGTTTGCGAAAACAGTTGAGATGAGAATGGTTCGCCACCGTTGCAGACGTGAGGGGAGTTGTCCCCCGCATTTAAGCAACGATCCACCGAGCGACCATGCATGTACGCTTGCCGTCAAATTCCTGATGCCAAACCATCGACAGCTTGGGACACTGTGCCGAAGAAGCGGCATTTTGCAGTTGAGAAGCGTGAGCCTGGGAGTCTGAAGTTTGGGATAGAGCTGAGGAGAGGGAAAGTGTGAGTTGCATAGGGAAGGACCTCTTTCGGTTGATGCCCCTACTTTATGGGACAAAAGCACTGCTCCACATCCAGCAAGTATCACGCTCTGACCGTGACATCTGTCACGATCTGCTAAACGCTTACAGAGGAAGCGATCGCCACCACCCATAACCCTAACGTCCTCCGTTTTTTGAGCCAGAGGAACGCTGGAATACTATGAACCCTTTCACCAATCCAATCTCTTTTCAGTCTCGTATTCCTATGTAAGACAGCCAGAGAGAGTGACTCATCTTTTTCCTGAGCTGTTACCCAAATCAATATTTCGAGAGAAATATAGGAGACACTTGCGTGAACAGTGATAATTTTGACCTGAACAAAATGCCATCCCATCGGAGCAAAACCTTCTCACGCCGAGGAGTACTTATGGGGGGAACGATCGCAGGCTTATCAAGTGCCGTGGGTCTTTCAGCCCTTTCGGCAGGTTCCAGTCAAGCTTCTACCCATTCTGCTGCTGCGGGCGATGCCGCCGTGCTAAACAAAGCCCTATTTTATGAACATCAGGCTATCTGGGCTTATCAGTTTGCAGCAGGCAAATTAAGTGATTCGGATGTCGGAAAGGCAGTTTTGGCGGTGGCTCAAAGCAATTTGCGAGATCACATGGCGCACCGCGACACGCTGACTGAAGTGGTTAAAAGCTTAGGCGCAACTCCGGCTGTCGCGGCTAGCACTTATGATCTCTCGGCTTATATTGAGCAAGGCGAAGGCAATATTGATAACGATGTCAATATCGCTAAGCTGGCGCTGGCATTGGAAACCGATGCGGCGATCGCCTATGGTCAGGAAATTGCTCTACTTAAAACTCCGGCACTCATCACAGCAGGAGCCAGCATTGGCGCAGATGAGGCGGCTCACGCCACAGCTATTCGGGCTGCCTTCGTATCGTTGGGTGTAGATATTCCCGTTGTTCCGGCCTCTTTTCTCAGTGCTGATACCCGCAGTCAATGGATCGTAAAGGTCTAGAGCAAAGTTCTACCAATTACTAAGGCTGCTTACAAAATTAAAGTCAAGAACTTTTTTGAGAGCGTGCAGAGCCGTACTCTCTCAAAAAAGTTCTTCAAGTTATGTCTGTGCAGATTCTGAAGTTACTAAAGTGCTTAAAAAGAAGGGGCGCTGCCTGGAAAGCAGCGCTCCTTCTTTTTGAGATCGCTATCTGATGCCGATTTCGCAGCAGCAGCAATGTGTCAAATGGACTACAAATACTGAGTTGATTGATAACGATCGATAATATTAAGCGATCGTCTGTATTAAATCCGCTCAGTTCTTTACGGGTGAGCCGATTGATCGCCGTCAAGGCGTGATCCCCAATGTAAAAGAACATTGAAAAACTTTATGAAATGTTGCGGATGCTTGATCCTGTTGTTAAGGTGTGCAAGTGATTCACCGAATGCTCCGTCTGGAATTTCAAGAGAAAGGCTATGATGCTGTATCTCGATACCTACAGCCCCCTGTTGAACAGTTTCTTAAACGATCACTTGAATTGCCCCTGTTGACGAGCGTTGTTTCCCTAGACTATTCAAGGCAATCTACCCCAGGTTGTTCGAGCTACTTCTTTCACAGGCTAGATAGGAAGGCGCTGTGTCTCTTAGAAATCCGGATCTCTAGGAATTAAGGCTAAGAATCAATGATTTTTATGGCTGCTATGTCTTCGTAACTGCTGCCCCCAGCAAATTTCTACAGGCTGCGTCCTTTGTAAGGACGATGTTTCGGACGCAAGCCGCTCAAAATCCACACAAGCTAATTCACACAAGGTGTATTCCGTTTGGCTGCATTCCAGAGGCTCAAAGTTCAACACGTTGGACTGCGACAAGTTGGATTTTGACAAGCTGGATTTTGACAATCGAAGTTTTGGCAATATCTCAACTTCTTGAATGCAGTGAAACTCGTATTTAGGAGGTTTTGACAGTGAATATTTCAGGTAAAACAGCTCTAATTACTGGAGCCTCACGGGGAATTGGAAAGGCGATCGCCCTGGAGCTTGCCCGACAAGGTGCCACAAGATTGCTGCTGGTAGCGCGAAACCAGCAACGACTGATGGAAGTGGCTGAAGAGGTTGAGGCACTGGGTGTAGAAGCTGTGGTGCTACCGCTCGATCTCACCCAGGTGGTGGAAGTGAATGTGGCGATCGCCCAAGCTTGGCGCAACCACGGGCCCATTCATTTGTTAATCAACTGTGCGGGCGTAGCGCATCAGGCTTCCTTTTTGCAGACAAAGCTGCCCGATGTGCAGGAAGAGATTGCCGTCAATCTAGTAGGTATGTATACGATCACGCGATTTGTGGCGCGGCGGATGGTCGCCAAGGGCGAGGGCAAAATTGTTAATGTCTCCAGCTTGATGGGTAAGTTAGCAGCTCCTACGATGGCAACTTACTCGGCTACAAAGTTCGCCATTCTCGGATTTACTCAAGCGCTGCGAGGCGAACTGGCTGCCCACAATGTCCAGGTGATGGCGCTGCTGCCTTCCTTGACCGATACAGATATGGTGCGAGAGTTTCGCTGGTTTCGCTGGGTCATGCCCATGTCACCCGAACAGGTAGCGCAAGCGCTGATTGCTGGGCTAAAGCGAGAATCTCCTGAGATTTTGGTGGGCTGGCAAAGCCATCTGGCCGTATGGGGCGATCGCATCTTTCCGGGTCTAATGGAAAAGATTTTGCAGCGATCGGCTCCGTCACTGTCGCCTTTGCAGCGTGGCGATCGCTTCACCAAGCTCAGAAAAGCCGGAGCTTCTGTTTTTTAGCGCCCTGCGAGTAGCCGCGTAGCCCCTAAAGTCGAGTAGCGCTGAAGACGGCTACAAACCGTAGAAATCAAGAGGCACAAACAAAAGAGGGCTTTGTGGCACAGATCGCAAAGCCCTCTTTTGCGATTTTGTTGGCCTGAAATCTAGCTTTTAGGGTTTTGTGGCGCGCCACAAAACCCTAATTTGTGATCTCCTGATTATTGCTAATATTGCAAGGCGCGACTTTGTTCAGCTTGCAATGATGTTTCTGAATTTATTAAAAGATGATGTCGGCCAGATCGCCTGGGAGATGGGTAACGCAAAGGCTGATGTGGAGCGTCCTGCTGATTGGATTAGCAGGCTGCAATGGCATTACCACCGTCAAAGATGTCCAAGCCCACCCCCACCGCAACTGGCTCACCTCCACTGTGCGGCTTCAGGGAATCGTGGGCGATCGCGTGCCGTTAATTGATGCCCAAGTCTATGAGCTACAAGATAGTACGGGCACGATTTGGGTGCTAACTTCACGCCAAGACGTGCGATCGGGCACCACGGTTTTGATCAAAGGGAAAGTCCGGTTTCAGCCAACCACTACCGCTGAGCAGACCGAAAGACCGACTGGAGAAGAGGCTGAAGGACAGGCAGATCAAGAGAAAGCGATCGGAGAAGCCTACATTGAAGAACAGCAGTCAGAAGTAGTAGTGAAGTAAGGGCAGCCTTCATGTCGCGCTCATGATAAGGGAAAAATGGCGCTGAACGGTTATCCTGAGTCTGGTTGCCTTTCTTGAAATCTAGGACGATGGCTCATGGGTATGCCTGCTGATTCTCGTGCCGCAGTGGCGATCGCCCTGCTTTACCAAAACAACCGATTTTTGATGCAGCTTCGAGAAGATAAACCCGGAATTGCCTATCCGGGCTGCTGGGCATTTTTTGGCGGCCATCTAGAGCCAGGAGAATTGCCAGAAGAAGGGATGCGGCGAGAGCTGATCGAAGAAATTGGCTATGCTCCTCCCGATCTGCTGCCGTTTGAAATCAATACGCAAGATCCTCGCTTTATCCGCTATGTCTTTTATGCGCCGCTGCTTGTCGAGCTAGAGACTTTAGAACTGAACGAAGGATGCGACATGGGACTCGTTACCATAGAAGAGATCCAGCAGGGCAGTCGCTACTCTCACCAGATGGGGCAAGCTTACCCACTGGGCAAACCCCATCAAGAGATTCTGCTGAACTTTATTCGGCAAAAAGCAATGTCATGAACGATCGCCGAGCAACACACAATCAGCATGGCAAAGGCAAAATCCTCAAAATCTCAAAAATCTGGTTTTCAGATCCGTCCTCAGGCGAAACCGCAAAACCCTGAGTCTCAGCCCTACACCGTTAGAGAAAGCGCCAAGGCAAAGCATGTCAGCATCAAAGTTTCTCATTTAGGTGAAGTCGAAATTGTCATTCCCAGAGGCTTCGATCGCCGCAAGCTGCCCGAAATTCTAGAAAAACGGCAAGACTGGATTGTCAAAACGACCCAGCGCATTGTGGCGGAGCGGCAGTCTTTTGGGGCAGAGCCAGAATCTGATCTAGCGCTGCCTACCCAGCTCAGTTTGCGATCGCTCCCTGAAGATTGGACGATTGGCTATCAGCCACAGCTCACCTGGAAGCTCCATACCCACCCCGATCGGCCCCATCATTTGTTAGTGGCAGGGGCAGTTGACCAACTTCCCCCCTGCTACCGCATTCTCAAGCATTGGCTGACCCGCAAGGCCGAACTGCACCTGACCCCCTGGCTGCGTCAGGTCAGTCAAGAGGTTGGCTTGCCTTGCAACAACATCTCTGTGCGAGGGCAAAAAACGATTTGGGCAAGCTGTTCTGGTAAAAAAAACATTAGCCTCAACTATAAGCTGCTTTTCCTGCCGCCCGACTTGGTTCGCTATGTATTTATTCATGAACTTTGCCACACGGTTCATCTCGATCACTCCAATCGCTTTTGGTCATTAGTGGCAGAAAAAGAGCCAGACTATCGGTTTCATGATGCAGAATTGAGCAAAGCCTGGTGCTATATTCCTCAATGGATTGAGCGATCGCGAGATTGAATAAGAAGCCAGCAGAAAGTGGACTTTATGGAAAAAGAGTGAGTGCTGTTGTAGCTATCTCCCTCTATAGATTTGACTTTATCTTGCAATTCTCGTTCTCCAAGCCACAGTCCCAATATGATTAATCTCCTGTAGGTGGATCATCTGCGGCTAGATCTTTGGGCACTATGGCTGATGAGACGCAAATTGACACTGTGGTAAGCCATATATTTTCTACACTCCTTCGTGTTCTCAATCTGTTCCTGAGGATGACTATGCAACCGTCTTGGAAAGAAATTTATCCTTGGGTTAAAACCGCCCTTCTGAATCTAGAGTCGGTTGATTCTTTGTTGAGACAGGTCGTAGAAAAAATTGCCACTGTTTATGAAGCCGAATGCCTGCTTTGGGCGGGTCTAGAAATGGGGGTTTCTGATGCGCTACGGGTTTATGGCGTGCCAGAAGTCGTCAACAAGTATGCGGCTAACTTTGCTCTAGAACCTGCCCTTGAAGGCAGCGATCGCTTTAGCGCCCTCCCGGCTGATCCCATTCAGGCGTTTGTCCCCCGATCCTTGCCCGCTTGGCTGCTCGATCAGCAAAATGCGCCGCAGATCATCCAGCTCGAAACGGGTGAGCTAGTCATTCCTATCACCAGTCGCGGCATGGCGATCGAGGATCCGAGGGGGCGCGCATCACTGACCAATCCATTGCAGTTTGTGCTGCAACTGCGGCGATCGCTGGCAGGGCTACCTGTGTTTGATTCCAATGCTCAGCGACCGCTGTTTTCTTTGGGCAAAGAGTTGACCAGTAGCATTTGCCCGATTCGCGGCTGGAATGCAGAAGAACTAGAGTCTCTAGAGGTGGTTTCTAGTCATGTGGGTTTGGCCTATAGCGCCCTCTACTGGCGACAGCGCTTAGAGCAATCGCGTCAGCAAGCAGCGCTGATTGGACGGATTTCGCGGCTGCTCAACTCGACGCTTAACCCTGATGAGGTGGTCGGACGCATTGTGGCTGAGTTGGGTTATGGGTTGCAGTGCGATCGCTCCATTCTGGTCGATTTGCGCGATAGCCCGGTCACAGTCCTAGCTGTGTGGGATTACCCCGAACGGCAAATGGTGGCGCTAGAAGAGCGGCATATCCCCCGTGGATATTGGCAAAACATTATTGATATGTTCATGCAGGGCGGAGCTTCCTATCTGCAAATGGGGGTTCATGATCCTGAAGCAGACCCTCTCCAAGACTGGATGCGATCGATCGGTGTTATGTCGGTGCTGCTGGTGCCGCTGTTCATCCAAGAAGAGTTTTTTGGGGCGGTAGCGCTGTTGTCTTATCAGCAAGAGCGAGCCTATTTGCTCGACGAGCTGCAAACCGTGCGACAAGTGGCTGACCAAGCGGCGATCGCCCTGACCAACGCCCAAAACTATCAGCGCCTCTGGCGACGGCAGGAAGATCTGCGGGTGCAAAATGACTCGTTGCAGCAAAAGGTACTGCGAGATGAGCTGACAAAATTGATGAATCGGCGATCGCTAGAGCGGGAGCTAGAGCAGCTCAGCATGGCCGCCGTCTGGACGGTGCAGCCTCCCTTTAGCGTCATCGTTTGCGACATTGATTATTTCAAGATGGTGAACGATGCTCACGGGCATCTGGTGGGTGACGAAGTGTTGATTGAGCTGTCGCAGCGAATTCAGGGACAGCTGCGGCGCGGCACGCCTGCCTACCGCTACGGGGGTGAAGAATTTGTCGTGATTCTTACTGAAACGCCGCTAGACCAAGCAATCGATGTGGCAGAACGGCTGCGGCGCGCAGTGCGGGGTCACGCTATGGTGACTCAGGCAGGCGACCTAGAGGTGACGGCAAGCTTTGGGGTGGCGCAGCAAAGCCCCACGACCGATCGCACCGCCTGGGATGTGATGCAGCGCGCCGACAAAGCGCTGTACGAGGCGAAGCGGAGAGGACGCGATCGGGTTCATGCGGTGGAACTGCCTGTGCGCTCAGGCGATGAGGATTGAAGGTGTTCCGGAACTTTACTCAAGAGATTGCTAAAAAGCCACAAATGCAGGGCTAAAGTTTGAATTCTGCAATCCTTTTTGTTGTATTCCTGGGAAGTCACCTTAAAGAGTGGATGAGTAGCAGGGTCAATGCGTCAACCTTGCCCTCTTTCGATCTACCTTGCACAGATAATGGGGCAGACGAGTAGACTCGAAACAGCATGGTTTCCATCAGGTCTCTCTTGAGATAAGTCCCCTTTAGACCCATTCTTCAGACACAGCATATGGCAGTTTCTATTTCTCCTGCGTCTTTGACTGCAAAGCCCATCACCTTTGGTACAGATGGTTGGCGGGGCGTCATTGCCGCCGACTTTACCTTTGAGCGCGTTATTCAGGTCGCACCCCTTGCCGCGATCGCCCTAGAGCAAGCCTACGGGGGCAGCCGCACCATCATTGTGGGCTACGATCGCCGTTTTCTGGCAGAAGAATTTGCTCAGGCTGCGGCTGAAGCCGTTCAGGCTGCCGGATTTGATGTACTGCTATCCAATACCTACGCCCCCACGCCCGCCTTTAGCTGGGCAGCCAATCAGCATCAGGCGCTTGGGGCGATCGTCATTACCGCCAGCCATAATCCCGGTATCTATTCAGGTTTAAAAGTCAAAGGGGGCTTTGGAGGCTCAGTGCCGCCAGAAGTTACGAAAAAAATTGAGGCAATGCTCCAAGACGGGTTTCAGATCCCAGCCGCAAAACCCGGTACATTAGAAACCTTTAATCCTTGGCAGAGCTACTGTGAGGCGCTGCGTGGCAAGGTTAATATTCCGCTGATTCAAGAGGCGATCGCTTCGGGTAAGCTGACCGTTTTTGCAGATGTGATGCATGGTGCGGCGGCTGGCGGACTAGAGCAGCTTTTAGGCACACCCATACAAGAGCTAAATAGCGATCGCGATCCGTTGTTTGGCGGGGGGGCGCCAGAGCCACTACCCCGCTATCTGCCGCTGCTATTTCAAACTATCAAAGCGTTTCGGCATCAGGGCGGCAAAGGTCTGGCAGTGGGTCTTGTGTTTGATGGCGACAGCGATCGCGTGGCGGCAGTCGATGGCAATGGTAATTTTCTCAGTTCGCAGGTGCTAATCCCTGTGCTGATCGAGCATTTGGCGACCCATCGCGGCTTTAGCGGCGAGGTGATTAAAACCATTAGCGGTTCCAATTTGATTCCCAAAGTTGCTGAGCTGTACGGACTGCCGCTCTACCAAACGCCCATCGGCTATAAATACATTGCCGATCGCATGCTGGAATCACAGGTGCTGCTGGGCGGCGAAGAGTCGGGCGGAATTGGCTACGGCAATCACATCCCCGAACGCGATGCGCTGCTGTCGGCGCTGTATGTGCTAGAGGCGATCGTTCAATTTGGCAAAGACCTCAGCGATCTCTATGCCGATCTGCAATATAAAACAGGCTATGCCTCTGACTATGACCGGATTGATCTGCCGCTGTCGGGTATGGATGTGCGATCGCGCCTGATTGAATCGTTGCAAAACCATCCCCTCAGCGAAATCGCCGGACAGCCTGTGACGGAATGCCTGACGATCGACGGCTACAAGTTTCAGCTTGCCGACGAAAGCTGGCTGCTGATTCGCTTTAGCGGTACCGAACCCGTCCTGCGGCTCTATTCTGAGGCGCTGACTTCAGAAACAGTGCGCCGCAATTTGGCTTGGGCAAAAGACTGGGCCAACTCCATCTAACTTCCCTGAAGAAAACGGTTTGTGTAGCGGGCTGCGCTCAGCGCACAAACCGTTAAAATGCTTTGCAGAATTTTATTTTTCCTCCCATGCCTCTACTCGTCGTCGCCACGGGCAATCCTGGCAAGCTCAAAGAAATGCAGGCTTATCTCACCGATCCCGCTCTAGGATGGCAGCTTGTCCTGAAGCCAGAGGAGTTGGATATTGAAGAAACAGGGCAAACCTTTATGGAAAATGCCTGTTTGAAAGCTTCTCAGGTAGCGATCGCGCTAGGCGAATGGGCCATTGCGGATGATTCTGGGCTGGCGATTGATGCTTTGGGAGGCGCACCCGGCCTTTATTCGGCGCGCTATGCCCCTACCGACGCCCTGCGAATTGAGCGCGTGCTGCAAGAGCTAGAAGGCGTGACCAACCGACAGGCGCAGTTTATCTGTGCGGTGGCAATCGCCCGCCCTGATGGTGCGATCGCTCTCCAAACTGAGGGAGTTTGTCACGGTGAAATTCTCACGGCTGCTCAGGGTGAGGGGGGCTTTGGCTACGATCCCATTTTCTATGTTCCGCAACAGCAGATGACGTTTGCCGAAATGCCCGCTAGCGTCAAGCACGAGATTAGCCACCGAGGTCTAGCGTTTCAGGCTCTATTGCCACAGCTGCCAACGTTGGGGCAAGGCTAGTGTGGATGGGTAAGTGGGTAGATGGGTAGATGGGAAACTCTCATCCACCCGCCACCCATTACTTGCCCAATCACTTTATAGATTTGGGAGAGCTATGACCATCTCTAGGGTAGACCCCAAAGCTCAAGATTTTCTCGGTTGACATTTGAAAAAAATTGTTCATTACTTTACATCTTTTCACGCGATCGCAGACTATATCTTTAGTGAATTCTCGTTACAACTGAAGCAAGCTGAATGGAGTTAGCCTTATCCATCAGCGGTATGGGTCGCGGCAAAAGCAAGATGCCAAAAGCAAGATGTTTGAAGCCTGACCCCCTCTTGGTGTGTGTGTTTGCGTGATTAGGAGCAGTTGAACGTCATGACTGGAGTCATATCTTTTCCTTTATCGGATGCAGCAGTTTCAGATGCAGCGATCGCCTCACGTCCTGAGGTCGGCTGCGGGGTTAGCGAGCAAGGTAAATTGCTGCAAGGAGAAATTTTACTAGAAACGCGATCGCATACTTCTTGGGGCGGCGCAGTCACGGCTCAGATGTACATTCCCCTGCGGCGATCGGAAGTGTGGCAGCAGTTGACTGATTATCCTCGCTGGGTACAGTTCTTTCCTGATCTCGTCCAGAGTGAGGTGATCGATCGAATAGAGGGAAGAGAGGGACGCAAGCGCCTCTATCAGGTTGCGCGTAAGGCATTTTTTCTGCTGACGGCTCAGGTCGAGATCTATCTCAAAGTGCTGGAAACTGTGCAAGCCACCTGGCAGCAAATTCAATTTCAAATGGAAAGAGGTAACTTCCATGATTTTGCGGCCAACCTGCACCTGCAAGACTTTGGATCGGGCACTCTGTTGACCTACACCGTTCAAGCTACTCCAACGTTGCCCATTCCCAGCCAGTTGATTCAACAGGCAATGCGGCTAGATTTACCGGCGAATATGCAAAAGATGCGACAGGTCTTGTGTGGGCGTTAGGCGTTAAGCTCGTTACAATTCAAAAGATTATTCTCTTGTGATTTCATGACAGGTTTTTTAACGGGTATGATTAACGGCTCTTTGGCTCGCCGCTCCGCAGGGCATGTTGTGGCCGCGATCGGCATGAGCTTGTTAGGCACCGTGATCGCCGTTGCGCCAGGGACTGCCTATCCAGAAGCGATCGCTCAAGCTCAACCTGTTCCGTCGCCTGCTGATGCGCCCGCAGGTCAGCCAGCTACAGGTCAGCCAGCTACAGGTCAGCCAGCCCAAGGACTAACGGTGCCTGCTCCCTTTATGCAAAGGCTGGAAACGATGTTTTCTTCAGAGATTCGGAGAACGCTAAACGTTTGTCAGCAGGGTCAAGGGGGGGTAGATCTGACCTCTAACTCAGAGGGCCTGGTGGTTTGCGGTGATGGCTCGTCGGTTGCAGGGGTCGATTATGCCACCTACCTCAGCACCCTCTCAGATATGATGGCTGCCAGCACGCTGCTGGGCATCCGGGTGGCCTTCTTGTCTAATACGCAGCTCCAGCCTGAAATGGTTTCAACCATGCTGTCTAGCCCAGAGTCGGCGGCTCCGCTGCGCAATGCCCTCTCTAACCTACTGGGGACAATGGGTATCCTCTCTACCCAATCACCCGCCTCTCCAGAGCTGTTGGCCGATGAGGTGATGAAGCGGCTGCTGCCAACCGCACAAAAGACCAATAATTTGACCACGTTGCTCGGCACTCCTGAGCAATATGAGCAGGTGGTTAGCCAGTTTTGCCAAGCCCCAGGCACCTCACTTGAGCAAATTCAGCAGTCGGCCAAAATGGATTCTCCTCAAATTTATGCCGTTTGCCTTCAGGAAGCAGGGCTGGCGGATGAATTGCAACGAACCCTGCAAGCTCCATGACGATTATCTTGACGAATGATGATGGCATCGATGCGCCAGGGTTGCGATCGCTCCTTCAGGTCACGACCCTCAGAAATATGAGGAATGTGGCGATCGTCGCTCCGCAGCGCCCTCACTCAGGCTGCGGTCATCAGGTCACGACCCACCGTCCTTTTCAGATTGAATGCCGTAATCCGGCTGAGTTTGCAGTAGATGGCACACCCGCCGACTGCACCCGCGTTTCTCTGAGCCATCTCTTTCAAGATGGTGTAGAGTTGGTTCTATCAGGGATCAATCCGGGTGGCAATCTCGGTGCTGATGTCTATACTTCAGGAACCGTCGCAGCCGTTAGAGAGGCTGCCTTTCACCGAATTCCAGGCATTGCCATTTCACACTACATTCAGCGCAGGCGTCCAATCGATTGGGATCTCGCGGCTCAACTTTGCCTCAAAGTTTTGGATAAGCTGATGTTTCAGCCGCTTCAGCCCAGAACTTACTGGAATGTGAATCTGCCTCACTTAGATATCGACTCTCCAGAACCAGAAATCATCATCTGCCCTCTCTGTACTCAGCCTCTGCCCTCTGCCTATCGGTTAGAAAAGGAGCATCTGCACTATGCTGGAGACTACGGTAAGCGCGCTCGTGACCCCGGCTCAGATGTAGATATTTGTTTTTCAGGACATATTGCTGTCACCCCGATTGAACTTTGAGGGCAGACTGGAGAAATCATCCTTCGTCACTTCACAGGCTATGACCCAGCGATTTCAGTATCAGGCAATGCTTGCTCTACTCCTAAGCAGTCTGGCGATGACAACCGCCGCCTGTCAAGACAGTACCGCGAATTTGCTACAGCGATCGGATGCTGACTCGATCGCCTCTTCGCCTGCTGCCATTCCCTCGCCTCAAACTGCGGCTTCTCCCAAGGCTATTGCCGCAGCCGACAATGGTGACAACAATTACGAGAAAGCGATCGATCGGGCAACGGCTGCGGCAGCTATTACACAATCGGCTCAGTCTAAAGATGACTGGCGTTTGGTGGTCGATCGGTGGCAGCAGGCCATCCAATTCATGGGGACAATTCCCAAAACCAACAGTCGCTATGTCCAAGTGCAGAAGAAACTAACGGAATATCGTCGCAATTTGGCCTATGCTCAGCAGCAGACGCGCCGCTCTACCGAGCCAACCCCTAGCCTGTCTGGTCGTGTGACGGTGCTATCGCCGCGATCGACTGCAACTCCCCAACCCTCTTTGTCGAGCGCTCGACCGATTGCGATTCCCCCCTCTACCGTTAATCAAACCCTGAGTCCTGCTGAAAATTTTCCGGCTGAGGTACGTTCTAGCTCAGCTCAGCCGCGCAGCTTTTCGGTGCCTATTATTCGCCGAGCAGGCAGCACGCCTGTGATTCAGGTCACGTTCAACGGCAATCAGTCTTTTGACATGATTGTTGATACGGGAGCCAGCGGCACTCTGATTACACGCGCGATGGCCAGCGCTCTGCGCGTCGTGCCTGTGGGTCAAGCCAGTGTAGATACTGCCAGCGAACGCAATGTCTCAGTGCCATTGGGCTACGTCAGCTCCATTAGCGTTGGGGGGGCGACGGCTCAAAACGTTCTTGTGGCCGTTGCAGGCCCACAGTTGAGCATTGGATTACTCGGTCACGATTTCTTTGGCAACTATGATGTCACCATCCGCCAAAATGAAGTGGAATTTAGAGAGCGCTAAACCTTTGCCTCGTTCAGCGCTTAATCTGGCGATGAGATTGATATTGAGGCGCGCGCCCTTCAACATCAATCTCATCGATCAAATCAGCCCAGTCTTTATCTGTCTTCTCTGAGCAATTCGAGCAGACTGCTCTCCTGCTGTTGCCATTCAGGATGAGCGATTACAATAGCCGCGATCGCTCTCAGCCTCGCTAAATCCTGCTGTTTTTGTAGGTAGACTCTGGTCGCTTGATCCAGAATAGCGGTAGCGTCCATCATTTTAGGTGGGTTCTCAATCAGGAGGGGACTTACTGAATAAAGATGAGAAACTTGCACCATCTTGAACGTGAACGAGCCGCTCACTGTCCTTCGATTATTTAAAAACGCCCCCTCTAGGGTATTTTCTAGGGTGCAGTGCGCCAAAAAATACCCTGGTTTTCACTCTCTGGGCAGTAGCGATTAACCTGGAGATTCTATATGACTAAGGTGTTGTGTCTGCTGCTGCCACTTTTGAACCAGTTCTGTTCTTTCCCAGGTTGGCAGGCTGTTGTAGTCTGCCATGGTTAGTCCTTGTTCATCGAGAAAAGCTGCTAACTCTTGCAGAGTCGGTTGAGGAGGACGGCTAGCGTGAAGTTCCATAACTTTGCTTCCTTGTGTTAGATGTAGCGAATTTGTAACGAAGTTTCAACGTTCTTTGGTAACGCGAACGGTGTAATCTCATAATCGCCAACCTTCGTTTGATTTGGGGTTGATTGTGTATAAATTTAATACAAATGTTATTAAGAAGAGGGCTTCATCCTGATGAGTGCACTCTGAATTTGTACCTAAGATAGGGGACAACACTGACTTTGAAAGGGCAGTATTGCTAATCTTTTTGAAAATTGTCCGAGTTTTTGAGTACAACGTAGAGTACACCTGAGCGTCTTTCATTCACAGTTTGAACTTTGATTAAGCGATTAATGAAGCAATGAATTCAGGCGTTTCGATTGCCTGGGCAAAAAAGTTGCTTGATGCACCTCTGACTCGCATCGGCGGATCAAAACTCGATATTGCCACAGCTATCCAGATCAGTTCCCGGAACAAAGCCTATGTCTTCTGAAGATAGCGCTGACCGATCGCCTGTTGATTCTGCTGAATCTACCGAGGGCATCAAGAACATAGATGCAGCCAACCGCTCAATTCGGGTAGTGGGTATTGGGGCATCGGCAGGCGGGCTGGAGGCATTCACCCAATTGCTCCGCCACTTGCCCACCGATACGGGCATGGCATTCGTGCTGATTCAGCATTTAGACCCAACCCACAAAAGTCTGCTGACTGAGCTACTGGCGAGAGAAACCCAAATGCCCGTTAGCGAGGTGACGACAGGTTTGGCGATCGCGCCCAATCAGGTCTATGTGATTCCGCCCAACCGCAAGATGATCTTGGTGGGCAATGCCCTCGAACTCTCAGCCCGTGAGGCTCATGGCAAGCCGATGCCAGTGGATACGTTTTTTCAATCGTTAGCCCTGGAGCGGGGTAGTGATGCGATCGGGGTTGTGTTATCGGGAACCGATGGCGATGGCGCAGTGAGTTTAGAGGCCATCAAAGCCGCAGGAGGAATCACCTTTGCGCAAGACATGGCCTCGTCGCAATTT
This sequence comes from Oscillatoriophycideae cyanobacterium NC_groundwater_1537_Pr4_S-0.65um_50_18, assembly GCA_016208305.1. Lineage (GTDB taxonomy): Bacteria > Cyanobacteriota > Cyanobacteriia > Elainellales > Elainellaceae > Drouetiella. The sequence continues at coordinate 238,115 of JACQYI010000071.1, forward strand.
GGCGGCATGCCACAAAGTGCAGTTGACACAGGGCAGGTAGATTTTGTGCTGCCGCCGCCCCAGATCGCGGAGGAGTTGGGCAAGATTAGCCGCCGTGAGGGTACCCAAATCCCAACGGCTACGCCGCCGATCAACTCGCCGGATCCCATCTCGCTCAGCCAGGTGTTTACGCTGCTCCGGGCGGCAACAGGGGTTGACTTTACAGACTATAAACAGGCTACTCTCAATCGACGAATTTTGCGGCGCATGGCGTTGCATCGGCTCGAACGGCTAGAAGAGTACGTGACCTACCTTCAGGCCAACCCGGCTGAATTGCAGGCGCTGCAACAGGATTTGTTGATTAACGTCACCAGCTTTTTTCGAGATCCCGAAGCGTTCCAAATTTTGAAAGCGCAGGTGTTTCCCCGGATGATTCAGCATCAATCAGCCGACTCTCCCCTGCGTATTTGGGTGGCGGGCTGTGCGACCGGGCAAGAAGCCTACTCGATCGCCATTTGCCTTTTGGAGTTTCTTGAAGATCAGATCACGCAACCGCAAATTCAGATTTTTGCCACCGATTTGAATGAAACGGCCATCGAAATCGCGCGTGCTGGCATCTACAAAGCAAGTGAGGTGGCAGGGGTTTCACCTGAGCAACTGCGGCAATTCTTCACGCCGATTGAAGGTCGCTATCAGATTGGCAAGGCTGTGCGTGAACTCTGTGTGTTTGCTAAACAAAACCTGATTAGCGATCCTCCCTTTTCGGCTCTAGACCTGATTAGCTGCCGCAACGTGCTGATTTATCTGGGAACCAGTCTGCAAAGGCGGGTGTTGCCGACCTTTCACTATGGGCTAAAGCCGCTGGGTTATCTCATGTTGGGCACTTCGGAAACCGTAGACGGATTTACCGATCTCTTTGCCCCGATCGACACAAAGTACAAAATCTATGCCAAAAAACTGGCTCCTGCTCGGCTAAATCTGAGTCTTATCCAGCCGAATCCGATCAAAAGCACCTACCTCCCGACCCCCATGACCGATGACGCCACCCATGAACTCAACCTGCAACAGACAGCAGATCGCATTGTTTGGGAGCGATATGCACCCGCCGGGGTGGTCATCAATGCCGATCTAGAAATTCTGCAATTTCGGGGAGACACCCGTTCCTATCTATCTCCTGCTCCTGGCAAGCCCAGCTTTGACTTGCTCAAAATGGCGCATCCAGACCTGAGGCTAGAGCTGCGTGCCGCCTTGCGTCAGGCCAAAAAGCAAAATAGCCTTGTGCGAAAACAGGGTTTGCGGGTTGCTGGAGTCGCTACATCCAGCGGCATCAGTATTGAGGTGATTCCCTTCCGGCTGCCTCTGAGCGAAGACCGCTATTTTCTGGTTTTGTTTGAGGCGACTCCCCTTTCTCTGACTGGCATAGAAGAGGCTGCCCCTGCCCCCGCTCGCAGAAGCTCGAAACAGGCGATCGCAGAGCAACGCATCCTTCATCTGATGCATGAACTAGAAGAAACAAAAGCTCACCTGCAAACGATCATTGAGGAGCAGGAAGCCAGCAATCAAGATCTGCGGGTGGCAAATGAGGAAATTCTCTCTAGTAATGAGGAGCTGCAAAGTACCAACGAGGAATTGCAAACGGCAAAAGAGGAAATTCAAGCCTCGAATGAAGAGTTGAGAACCGTTAACGATGAACTTCGGAGTCGCAGTCTGGAGTCCGATCGATTCAATAATGATCTGGTGAATATTCTCAATAGCGCCACGCTGCCAATCTTAATCTTGGGAATTGATCTGAAGATTTGGCGGTTTACGCCGATGGCTGAGCAGTTGTTCAACCTGATCCCAACTGATGTCGGGCGATCGTTTAGCGACATTCGCCACAACCTCAACTTAGCGAATCTGGAGCAGTTAACGCTGCATGTGATCGATACGCTCAATATTCATCAGCAAGAGGTGCAAGATCAAGAGGGGCATTGGTATAACCTGATCATCCGTCCCTACAAAACCAGAGACAATCAGATCATGGGAGGTGTGATTGTGCTGGTTGATATTGATGCATTAAAACACAGCGCTCAGCAGCTTCAGGAAGCGCGTAACTACGCCACCGCCATTGTAGAAACTGTGGCCGCCCCGCTGATGGTTCTGAATGCTGATCTGCATGTCGTCACAGCCAATCGCGCTTTCTACGAGATGTTTCAAGTGTCATCGGCTCAGACTGAAAACCGCCTGCTCTACGATCTGGGCAATCGTCATTGGGATATTCCGCAACTGCGATCGCTGCTCGAAGCCACCCTCACGCAAAATATTCCGTTCCAAAACTTTGAAGTGGCGTTTGAGTTTGCCCCCCTTGGGCGCAAGACTCTGCTGCTTAATGCGCGACAGATCTTGAACTCTAACGATCGCCATCTGATTTTGTTGGCGATCGAAGATATTACTGAGCGGCAGCAGTTTGAGGCAGAACGCACGCAGCTTTTGACGCAAGAGCAAGCCTCGCGGGCGACTGCTGAAGCAGCTAGCCGAGCCAAGGATGTCTTTTTATCGGTGCTTTCTCATGAGCTACGCAACCCCCTCAATGCTATTTTGGGCTGGTCTGAACTGCTGCGAGAGGGGCTTTTGAGTGAGGACGAAATTCAGCCTGCTTTAGAAATTATTGAGCGCAACGCCAAGATTCAAAATCAGCTTATCAGCGATCTTTTAGATATTTCTCGCATCATTTCAGGGCGACTCAGCTTAGATGCCAAATTGATGGATCTCGATTACGTGATTGAGACGGCGATCGAAACAGTTTCGCTGGAAGCCCAGGCTAAAAATATTGAGATTGTCACCCGGCTAGAGCTTCTCTCTCAAGGCATTTGGGGTGATGCCGTTCGTCTACAGCAGGTGATCTGGAATATTCTGGCTAACGCCATTAAATTTACGCCTGCGGGCGGACGAGTCGAAGTTGAGTTGTCGCTTGTGATGGCCGTCGAGCCGACTTCGACCCTCTCGCTTCCCTATGCTCAGATCCAAATCAGCGACACGGGGGAGGGCATTAGCGCCGACTTTTTGCCCTATGTGTTCGATCGCTTTCTTCAGGCAGATGGCTCTTATACCCGTGCCTACGGCGGGCTGGGCATTGGGCTAACGATTGTTCAGCATCTTGTCGAGCTGCATGGCGGCACTGTTCAGGCTGCAAGCCCAGGAGAAGGGCAAGGCGCCACCTTTACGATTAAGCTGCCGCTCGTCGATCAGCCAGAAGATCCTGTTCTGCTTAGCCCGCCAGAGCTGCTAGAAGAAGCTTTGCCGACGCTCTCAGGCTTGAGCCTGTTGGTCGTAGATGATGAAGCGGATGTGCGAACCTTGCTGAGTAAAATCCTCGAACAGCATGGAGCTGCTGTTACGGCAGTTGCCTCGACTCATGCGGCGCTTCAGGCGTTGGCCGCAGAGCAGTTTGATGTGATTCTCTGCGACATTGGCATGCCAGAGCAGGATGGAATTGCTCTGATTCGGCAGCTGAGGCAGCTCGGTGATACAGCCGGCGGAAAAACTCCTGCTATTGCGCTGACTGCCTATGTGAGTGATGTAGACCAAAGAGCCGCACTGGCCGCAGGGTTTCAAATCCATTTAGCCAAACCGGTTAAGTCCGATCATCTGGTGGCGATCGTTGCTAACCTGGCTGGTCGAACTTAAAAGGGCACTCATCCGTTCTTTTTAAAAAGACTTGGCTAATCTAGAGCATCCCCTAGAAAATTTGGTGTCGTTCTTTACAGAATCTAGCAGGTGAAACAGCCTAAGAATGAAACCTATATTCAACTTTATACAGGGCTAGAGAGCAATTACGCAATGAGCTTAACAACAGAACCGGAGACCATAACTTCTGCACAGGCGTCTGAAGACTATCCCCTTTCGGCAGTTCCGATGAGTGCGCGAAAACCTATCTGGTCGCTCGCTCCACTCCTGATGGGGTTCGCGCTCGTCTCTACCACGATGATTTCTGGGGGCACGATTGGCCCTGCATTTGGCTTTACCGATCTGATTTGGATCGTTGTAATTGGCAACGTGATTTTGGGATCTTACTGTGCTGCCTTGGGCTATATTGCCTACAAAAGCGGACTGTCAACGGTGCTAATGTCACGGTTTAGCTTTGGTAATTTTGGCTCTCGCTGGGTCGATTTCATCCTCGGCTTTACCCAAATTGGTTGGTATGCGGTGACAAATGCGTTCGTTGCAGATGCCTTAACCAGTTTACTGGGTCTACCCCCCAGCTTTAAGTGGATATTGATCGTTGTGGCAACCTATGGGTTTTGCGTGACGGCCTATATTGGTTACACCGCTATGGACTGGCTGAGTCGGCTGGCGGTACCTGCCATGCTGGTACTGATTGCAATCAGCTTGTTCCTAGGCGTGCGTGATGCAGGCGATCTATTTGCTCTCCAGCCCACTCAGGAGCTGTCGTTTAACGCAGCATTGGCGATCGCCATCGGCACCTTTATCTCTGGCGGAACGCAGGCAACGAACTGGAGTCGATTTGCTGACTCTGCCAAAAACGCGGTTGTGAGTACGCTGCTATCGTTCACCTTCATCAACGGACTGCTGATTTTCACGGGCGCATTTTGCACATTGGTTTACGGCTCCAGCGATTTGATCCAGGCTATGGGCAAGCAAGGGCTACTATTCTGGGGTCTGATTTTGCTGATCTTGAACGTGTGGACAACGCAAGACAACACGATCTATGCCTTCTCAGTAGCAGGAACTAACTTCTTTCGCACTAGCAAGCGTCATGCGTTTGTTTTGGGTGGCGCGACGCTGGCTCTGGTGTTTGCCTTGACGGGGCTTTACGAAGGTCTGATTAGCTATCTCATCTTCTTGGGCGCGGTGATTCCTCCGGTTGGGGGGATCATCATGGCTGATTTCTGGATCAGACATCGGGGGCAGTTCCCTTCGCTAGAAAGCCGCCTACCTGCCTTTAATTGGGCGGGTGTAGTTTCCTACATTACGGCTTCGGTAATCGCCTACTTCTCAGGCCAAGCCAATCTGGGAATTGGGCCGCTGAATGGCGTAATTGTAGCGGCTGTTCTTTACATTGTTTTGTCTAAGCTGATTCCCCAGCCTGTCCACACCCGTGAAATCATGTAATACAAAACTGATTCGCTATCTCGACGGACAACAGACAACAAAATAGGATTTCTCTCAAGACTAAAAACGGATGACCCGGTTAAGTCGGTCATTGGGTCATCTGTCTACGATTCACGCAGTCTTTTAACTAACGATCGCCATAGGGTTTTCTTCAAAAAAGATTTTTGGGGATGCGCTCTGCGCATCCCCAAAAATCTTTTTTGCTTACTTTGCGTAATCTACCCGCGCGTATTGAAGGCGGCATAGGGTTCTAGGGTAGGCACTTCCCAATTGCCGTACCAACGGGCTAGATGGGGACGCAGGTCTTTGGCCAAAGCGTAATATTGCTCATGATTGGGAGAAGCTTCGAGCTGTTCGGCAACCGCTTGCCCGATCGCCTGGAGATCAAATCCTGTGGGTTGACCCTCCTGCAGAACCACTTTGCCATTCACCAGCACCGTATCAACATCGCCTGCGCGGGTGCGCATCAGCATCAAATGCAGCGGATTTGCCTCTGGAGAAACCCAAGGCCAAGTAATGCGATCGCACTTCACCAGCACCAGATCTGCTTTGTACCCTGGGGCAAGTTTGCCCAGGGTTGGCTGCATCAATAGCTTGGCGCTGCCCTGAGTCGCCACCTGCAAAATATCGGTAAAGGTGGGTGCGGGTAGATTGAGCTGAGGCGTGCGATGCAGCCTTGCCGCCAAGCGCATTTCAGCAAACATATCCTCGTCGTCGCCAATGGTGGTTCCATCCATGCCCAAGCCCACGGTCACGCCAGCCTGAAGCATCTGATTTAGGGGGGCAACGCCAGCACGAAGCCGCAGATTGGAGCTAGGGTTATGGCTGACCGAAGCTCCAGTTTCCGCCAAGATTTGAATATCCTCTTCGCTGAGCCACACCCCATGCGCGATCGAGAAGCGAGGACTAAGCACTCCCAAATCATGCAGATGCGCCACAACAGACTTGCCGTAGCAGCGTGGGCCAGCTAGCTTTTCGTAGAACGACTCTACGGCATGGGTCTGAACTCCAGTATTGAGGCGTTCTGCGGTTTCGGCAATTTTGACTAGCAGCTTGTCAGTCACCCACTGCGGCCCTGGAGGGCCAAACCAGACTGAAATGTGAGGATGCGACTGATAGCTGATGACCAAGTCGCTGATGACTTCTAGATAATCTTCGGGCGACAGCGTTTGCTCTAGCAGGGTTAGCGCCTGAACCTGCTGCCGTAGGGGGGCAGGCAAGCTAGATAGAAAGGCTTCATCCTCTCCATCTCCGTGAACTAAAAAGCTGCTGTAGTTGGCTCCTGGAGTCAGAGCGACCCGCATTCCTGCCTGCTCATAAGCCTGAAGCCGACCTTTGAGTTCTGCCTGACCCGCTTCAGGTGTGCCGGAAATTGTACAGACATCGAGCACTGTCGTCACCCCGCTCTGCAACAAGGCTGCTGCACTCAGTAAGGTCTTGAGGGTGGGATCTTGCGATCGCAACGCAATGTTGGAGAACAGCCAGAGTTCTAGAAAATCGTCATCTATCCCCTGTAGCGAGTTGGGGACTCCATTGCTGTGGTGATGGGCATTAATCAGCCCTGGAAAGACCGCGAACTGGCTGGAACCGTGAACTTCTGCCTGGGGATATTTGGCTTTTAAGCTGTCCCAGTTTCCTACTTCAAGAATAGTGTCATCCTGAATGGCGATCGCGCCATTCTCTATGGTGTCGTCTCCTGTAAAAATCCAGCGACCCTGAACCAGTTGAACATTGTTCATCATCGTTATATCCGTAGCTGTGCAAGTTTTGGGAGGAAACTTTGTTTTAGTATGAACTCATGTCATGGTTTTGCATAGTAGCGGTTAAAACAAACGACGGAGAAGGGGCGATCGCTCTAGGCGTTGATGGTACCGCCCCCCAGCACCTTGACCTGTTTGATCTCCTTGGCCTGTTCAATCTTAGGATCGCAGACAAAATAAAACCGAATAGGTTTTTGGAAGTGCCGCGCGGCACTTCCAAAAACTAGATCCTAAGATGACGCGGCAAGAGGGTAGCGCAAACTTCTCACCCCAACTTCATCTCTAGAATCGGCCATGCTCCGAGCCGTTTTAGCCAAGAGTTCACAGATTTTGCCAAACAGCGGTCGCATTGCGGGAATGGGGTGCATACAGTCTTGCTGCAAGCTTCGCAGCATGGCGATCGCCTCTTCTTGAGCCAGAAAATCTTCCGGCTTGCATCGATCGACAAGATCTTCTAACAGGCAGCCAAAAGCTCTGGCTTCTAACTGTTCCAGCGCCTGACTCGTGAAGGCATCCCGGCGATCGTAAAAAGAAGCAGCCCCAAAGTCTCCTAGAAAACTGTGTCCTGTTTCATTAACCAAAATATTGTGGGCGTAGAGATCGCTATGCATGATGCCTCGGCTATGCAGGTGTGCAGCGGCGGCAGCAATGCCCTGTGCGATGCGTAAGATCACGGCCAAAGAGAAGTTTGTTTCTGGGCTGTAGGTATCTCGGGTACAAGAATCAAAATCGGGCGGGTTCCCCAGGGTTCGATAGTCTGAAGAAATAAAGGGCAGCACCAGCCCTGCCTTGTGCTCAGGGCCAGGGTGTAGTTTTCCTAGCACTCCCACGATATTTTCATGCGCTCCTGCCGCTATACAGGCTTGCATTTCATCTAAGGGCGACCCGTCACTCGTGATCTCCCCTTTAAATATTTTGACGGCAACTTCTTGGGGCGCACTCTGGTTTGCAGACCAGATGCCCTGAGAGATGATGCCAGATGCCCCTTGGCCTAACGTATTTCCCAGCGTTATATCCGCCCAGTCGATGTGAGGAAGCGATCGCTCAGGATAGGGAATTGCCTGACAAAAGGGGTTGCCAGAATAGGCCAGCCAAGATAGGCGAGGCAGCGTGAGTAACCATTCAGGCAGTTCCGTCAGCCGATTTGCCGCTAGCCGAATCAGCTCTAGATTGCGGCATAAAGCCAACTCATCGGGGAGCGAGGTTAGCTGATTTCCGGCCAACATCAGCTTTTGTAAGTTCTTTAAGTTGCCGATCGAGGCAGGGAGCTGCTCAAGCCGATTATTTGTGAGAATGAGCCAACGAACGGTCGGCGGTAGCGCGTTCTCTGCAAACTTTTTAATCGGGTTTGATTTAAAGCCCACCATTGAAAGATTGGGACATTGTGAGAGAATTTCTGGAACTTCCTCAAAGGCGTTGTTGTTAAAAAAAACGATTCTAAGCTTTTTGAGCTGAGCAAATGCTTGGGGCAAAGAGGTGAGATGGTTATCTGATAGATCCAAGATTTCTAAAGAATCTGCTAAGTCAAGTATCTCTGTTGGAAATTGAGTAAATCCTTCGTGAAGATTGAGTCTTTTAGCGCCTGTTAATTGACCTGAACGAAGCAGTTCGATTGTTTCCATATGCATGCGTTAAATGAAATGCAAAATCGAATGCAGCCTAACACAAACATTGGGCTAGTGAATGGCCGGTCTAATCTCTAAAATTCAGTGCCAGTACGCCATTCAGGCTTTATTTAGAAACTTTAAGAACAGAATTGAGAGCCTTGTGTGAGGGCTTGACGCTGCACATCTCTAACGGTAGATAAAAACCTGGAATGGTGCGGCAGCAATTGCCTGTTTGCTAATGACGGGCTGATCTCATGCCTATAGATCCTAGACGAGTCATAGACAAGACTCAGTGGCAATAATCACCTTGATGCAGACATAGTGAACGATAAAAAAGGTACCCCTTCTGGGAATGCGATCGCACGCTTAGCTGTTTAATAATTGAGTCAGCATCGACAATCACGCAATACCTTAACCATCAGAGGAATATCTCCATGTCTAATCCATCAGCTTCATCTCATGTTTCAAGCTCTGAACCCAGCCTGTCTCAATCTGTAAGCAAAAATTGGAAAACTACAGCGATCGGCATTGCCCTTGCCCTCAGCGGCTTTGTGGCCTTTTCACCTGAAGCGTTTGGGGGAAATGATGCCTTTATCGTCAAACTCTGTAAGTTTATCAATGTCGGCGGATTGGCTGCTTTGGGTGTTACAGCTAAAGACTTTGATGTGACGGGCGGCAGCAAAGACATGATGAGCTGAACTCACTGTCTTAGAAAAATTGCCCATCGGATTTAGAGCGCCAAGACGTTAGGATAGACCTAATGCTTGGCGCTCTTACCGTGAACCTGTTTAACCGCACCTCCACCCCTATTGCTGACTCCCCAGATCTCAGGAGCACCGATCGATCGCCTGCCCCCCATCCGCTGCTTTCAGCTGATGTTCTTGCCCCTGTGGCAGTTGGCCTTGCCGTCCTTATCTTCTGGGAAGTGGCGGTTCGAGTCACCCATACGCCGCCCTACCTGCTGCCTGGCCCCCTTTTGGTGGCTCAAACGCTAGTCTCCGACTGGAATACGCTATTTCCATCTCTGCTGATTACCCTGCAAATTACGATCGTCGCCTTCATGGCTGCCGTGGTTTCGGGTCTGTTGGTTGCCATTCTGTTTGCCCAAAGCAAATGGATCGAGCGTAGCCTGTTTCCCTATGCCGTCATCTTGCAAACCACGCCGATTGTGGCGATCGCCCCGCTGATTATTCTCTGGGTGCGGCGCGTCGTGCCAGACGAAAGCTCTACCTTTGTCTCGCTGGTCATTTGCGCCTGGATTGTTGCCTTTTTTCCTATTCTTTCCAATACCACCTTGGGGCTAAATAGCGCTGACCATAACCTAGTCAACCTGTTTCAGCTCTATAAAGCTTCGCCGTGGCAAACGCTGCGCTACCTGCGCCTCCCCAGTGCCATGCCCTACTTTTTGGGCGGGCTGCGCATTAGCGGGGGGTTGGCATTAATTGGGGCAGTCGTTGCAGAATTTGTGGCCGGAACGGGAGGAACGCGATCGGGCATTGCCTACCAAATCTTGATTTCCAGCTTTAATTTGCAAATCCCGCGCATGTTTGCTGCTCTGATTATGACGACGGCTCTCGGAGTGTTTATTTTCCTACTTCTTACGCTTTTGTCTGATTTGGTGCTGCGCAACTGGCATGAAAGTGCCGTTAGACGAGAGAATTAGAGCCAAATTTCCCACTCATCCATAACTGCCCCATGCCGCATAGCATCCCTGCTTCTGTTCGCTGGATCAAAAATGCCCATATTCCTGTGGCTTTGTTGAGCCAACCCGATGCCACGATCGCTGCTCAACAAACTTTTGAGGGGTTATCCTGCGTTGATATTGAAATTCGAGAGGGGACGATCGCTCAGATTGTACCCGCCAATAGTTTGCCTGAGATGCTCGGAGAGACGATCGATCTACGCAAAGGCTTAGTGTTTCCCTGCTTTGTCGATATGCACACGCACTTGGATAAAGGGCATACCTGGGGACGATCGCCCAACCTAGAGGGCACGTTTGACAATGCCTTGACGACCGTACAGGACGATCGCCAAAAAAACTGGCATCTGGAAGATGTCTATCGCCGTATGGAGTTTGGCCTAAAGTGCAGCTATGCTCACGGCACCCAGGCAATTCGCACCCATATTGACGCTCTCGACGGACAGGCGGCGGTCAGTCTGGAAGCTGTGAAAAAACTGCAAGCTGAATGGCAGGGACGGCTAATCTTGCAGGCTGTTTCGCTGGTACCGCTCGATGTTTTTCTCACGCCAGAGGGCGAGAAGTTTGCCGATCAGTTTGCAGCAGCAGGCGGTGTCCTGGGTGGCCTGGTGCTGATGAACGAAAATCTTGATCAGCAGCTCGATCGCGTCTTTGCTTTAGCAAGCGAGCGGGGCTTAAATCTTGACTTCCACACCGATGAAAGTGGCGATCCCCAGGACATTACGCTGCGTCATGTGGCGGCAGCAGCGGTGCGTCATCAGTTTGCAGGCCAGGTGGTTTGTGGCCATTGCTGCAGCCTCTCGGTGCAGCCCCCTGATGAGGTGAGAAAAACGCTGGATTGGGTCAAACAGGCCGGAATCGGCATTGTAAGTTTGCCTATGTGCAATCTTTATCTGCAAGATCGCAACCAACAGTCCTCTCAATATTTCGCCCAAACTCGCTCTGGCTCTGCCGCACTTACGCCCGACGCAATGCCGACCCACACCCCGCGCTGGCGAGGGATTACCCTGCTGCATGAGCTGAAGCACAGCGGCATTCCGGTCGCGGTTGCCAGTGACAACTGCCGCGATCCCTTCTACGGATTTGGCGATCACGATATGCTGGAAGTCTTGACGCAATCGACCCGCATTGCCCACTTTGATGCTCCCTATGGCGACTGGTGCCGCACGGTGACCGAGACTCCGGCAGAGCTGATGGGGCTGTCGGGTATTGGTCAAATTGGGGTGGGTTTACCTGCCGATTTGGTGTTGTTCAAAGCCCGTTACTACAGCGAGTTGCTGGCACGCTTCCAGAGCGATCGCACTGTTTTACGACAAGGAAAGGCGATCGACCAGACGCTGCCTGACTACGCCGATCTAGATGACTTGGTGCAAAATCCTGGCTAGAAGAAAAGCGGGGTTGCCCAAGGGCAACCCCGCTTTGGATTAAATTTATCACTACCGTCACAAGTGCTAGAGAAGAAATTTTGTGGGCGTGCTCTGCGCGTCCACAAAATTTTAAGAGTCATGGCTACGGCTATAGCTGAATCTCCTGATTGTATTCAGACCGTTCTAGCTTACGGTAACGCGCCTATGCCATAACTAGGTCGCTTGCATCGATCGCCAGTCCGGGAGAGAGCTGAGCAATTTTAATCTGCTGCCCTTTGCCTTTGCCATTCGCGTCATAAGACAAGACTCCAGTGGACTTGTTAAAGATAAAGTAGTCGTTGTTATCGGCTGCTTTCTGCCCAATGTGGAAGAATTTATCGCCGATCGCCTTGCCAGACTTAAAGTTCGCGATACCTGAAAGCCCGCTAATCAATAGCAGATCATCTTTAACAGAGAAGTCAGCGATGCGATCTGACCCCAGTTCCCCAATGCCAAGACCAAAGCGATCGCGTCCTTTGCCGCCCATCAGCAGGTCACTGCCGTTGTCGCCCGTCAGCATATCGTTGCCATCGCCGCCCAAGATGCGATCGCGTCCGTTACCGCCATTCAGATCATCGTTGCCTACCCCTCCGTCTAGCTTGTCTTTGCCAACTCCGCCACTCAGCTCATCGGCATCAGCTTCGCCAAACAGTCGGTCGTTGCCAGAGTCGCCAAACAGGCTGTCATCGCCTTTCTGTCCGCGCAGCACATCGTTTTTCCGGCTGCCCCGCAGGATGTCACTCTGATCTGTTCCATCAGTCATCGCCTTTTTCGCTGCCGCCAATTGCTTGTCAAAGCCGCGACCTGTATATTCACTCACCAGTGCCTTGACTGATTTTTTGCCAGCCCCAACGGCTGCTAAATCTGTCGCAACTTGACCCAACGCAACACGCTCGGTCAAGCCAATCATCCGCAGTACATCTTGAGGAGCGGCTTTTGACGCTGCATCAATGCGCTGATTAGACTCGGCAATAACTTGAGCAAGCTGGCTGGCGATCGCCGTAATAGCGGCCGTCTTGGTTGTTGGATCGGCTGCCTGGACGCTCGTCAATGAGTCTGTCAACAGCTTTTGAATATCTGCTGCATTGCCTAAATTCAGGGAAGCTCCGGAGGCAACCTGCGCCACGATCGCCTGGATCACTTTCTGGTTGATGGCATCTGCCGAGAGCTTGCTAGAAGCACCGTTTAGCACCTGACTAATTTGCACAATGGCTGTGTGTACTTGAGATTGCACAGACTCAAATTTTGCTGCTAGCGCCGCATCGCCACTTGCTAGCGCCAGCTCTGGAATAAATGCTCCTACATCTAAATCTTCGGGTAAGCCCAAAGACCGATTGACGTCCCGAATAGCTTCACTCTGATTTTTGCCGTCTTGCATCATTTGGCTCACTAAAGTTGTGAGAGAGTTGATGCCAAAAGAGTCACCTGGAGCGACAAATTTCATGTCGTTGAGCAGTCCCGTGTAAGGACTATAGCCACCGATCGCCACTCGCTGTCCTTCGGTATCATCGATGAAACCGTTCTGGTTGGTATCAAAGGTGTCTAGGTCGATCGTAAGGGCGACGCTACCATCGTCATAGCTGATAGTGAAAGGTTCGCCTGAGTCCAGCACGCCATTGAAGTTCTGATCAAAGATGACCAATGCATCCGCAATATCTTCGTTGAAGACCTTACTGAAGAATGACTTGACGCTGCTCTTAACAGAACTGCCGGCATTAGAGATAACACTGGTGACTTGAGCAACGGCCTTTGTCGCCGTGGCTTTCACGGCAACAATGGGTGCTTTCACTACATCAATTGCCTTTGCAGCGCCTAAAGAGCTGTACTCCTGGATACTCAAAGGCTTGCCCGCTTTGAGCTTCTGTTCGGCTGCTTTGCCTGCATCGTAGACACTGATCAGCTTGTTGAAGCTTTGAGTGGCCACATTCGCCACTGTTTTGACTTCGCTAAAGATCGAGTTGACCACTTTTGTCCCTGCATTGTACACAATGGCAGCTGCTTTTTTAGTCGCCTCTAGGGCAAGCTGTGCCCCTCTTGCAGCCAGTTCAAGTCCGGCTCGTTTAATCTTGTTGACGGCATCATTGACCAGATTAATCAGGTCTTTGGCAGGTAGCCCCAACAGCTCAACTTGCTGAGTTCTAGCATCAAATTTAAACAGGTTGCCTTCCAAGAAGGTGACGCTCAATAGCTTGGCAGACAGAGGCCCCAGACTTCCAGAGACTTCTGCACCAATGGCAGCATCGATTGAAACCCCAGAAAACGCCAGGGGATTACCTGCAAAGAGTTCATCAGCGCGAACCTTCCCGTCCTTGTTGGGATCTTTGAGGTCAAACGAGGGGCCTCCAGTTAGCTCACCAACCAATCCCCCAAATAGTTCCACCGCAGGTTTTAGGGCTAGCCCCACGCCACCGCTGAGGGTGAGACCTGCCGTGAGCTTAAACTCATCGACATCGTCACCCGTGCCATCGGCATTTTCGCGATCGCTCACATAAAATCCGTCAAAGACTTGAGAGACTTTGCTGGAATCGTAGTTGCTGTTTGACCATTTCTGAAGACCAAAGGTATCGTAGCCAAACGCAAGATCCGCAGAGGCTGAGATGCTGCCGCCTACCCCAATGACAAAAGGCGTGGTGCCCAGATTCTTTTTCTTCTCAACGCTGAAGCTTAACTCTAGTTCGGGCAGATCGTAGGTGAATAGCGTAACAGGCTGCCCAATTAGCAGACGAACGGCATTGCTGGAATCGTCGAACAGGTTAAACTTCAGACCTTCCATTCTCTTGAAGCTTTTAATCAAGCTAGCGCCACTATCCCCGTTGCTGTTCAACTGCTGATCGGCAGTTGCGGCGGCAGTAACTTTGGTAAGCCCCGCACTTTGCAGACTGTTGGCTGCACCAAACGGATTAAAGCTGGTGGCGGTGTAATCCCCCATCGCCAGACCCGCAGAGGAGCTAGCGCTGGCCTGTTTGCTCAGGTCAGATAAGGTTTTAATGTTCTTGATGAACCCCAGCCCCACAGGTTTAATGGCAGAGGCCATATCAATCAGAGTAACTTTGCCATCCTTATCGATGTCGGGAAAGAGATAGCCAATACCGATCGATTTGAGGTCACTGTACAGGACATCCAGCACAGGCCGCATGGGTGCAATAATGGTATCGACTTTCTTCAATGCCGGGAGAACGACATTGTTGGCGATCGATCCCAAAGACAATTCAGTATTCTTGAAGGTAAATTTCGTGGCGGGTGTGCCGACCATCGCCCCGTTGCTGTAGTTCAACAGTGGGATATCGCCAAACAGTCTCGCGTTAACGCCCGGAATGGCGGCTGCTCCCATATCTGTGGTGATCTTCAACCCCAAATTAGGGTCGCTGGTTAAGGTAGCGGTCGTTAGCGCCTTGTTGTTGGTGTTGGTTTGCAGTTCGGCCGTCGTCAGGTGATTGCCGTCATTGGCGGCTCCTACAGCATCAATGTCATTGAGCTTGGCTGAGAATTTGGCATCAGCGCGTGTGGGGCTACCCGACTCATCGGCCAACTTGACTTTGAACAAGCCCATTTTGCCTGAAGCACTAAAGTTAGCCCCTAAGCCAAAGTCCAGCTTGGAGTTGAGCTGAGTGCTGCCGCTATCCACAAAGAATCCATGATCTTTGTTAGAACCAAACACGAGCTTGAGCTGTGAGTTTAGCGTGCCTTGCCCTTTTGCATTGTCTACTCTCAATCCCAGTCCGGGCAGTGCCAAATCACTGGCGACCTTGGTCACCTGACTCTGCTGGTTGATGGTGACTTCAAAGCTCGTCTCATTGAGAGTACTGGTTTTGACCACTTGCGCACCCGGCAGCGTCCCTTTCAGCAAGGTTTCCATTGCGTCAGCGGTCAGGTTGCCCGCCCCTCGAATTGCAGGCACGATCTGATCGCGAAGCGTGGTCAAGAAGCTGGGAATTGCCCCTGTCATTTTGCCGACAATGGGCAAATTGGCTTGCAGCAAATGGCTGTTGAAGATCTCTTGCAATTTGCTCAGGGTGACTTGTAGCCCATCAGCCGTTTGGGTTGCCATAAACTGACCAAAGGGTTCGGTCATATCCTGCACCGTTACCGTCAACGATTTGGTCAAGAGTAGACCATTTTGATCGGTTGTTTGCACCCGAATGTTGTAGCTTGCCTTTGTTTCAAAATCTGGTGAGGTGTTGATTTTGAGCTGATTGTTGGTGATCGTGAACGCTGCATTATCTGTATCGCCTGTTCCGGCTACCAGACTGTAGGCAAAGGTGTCCACTGTATCGGGATCAATCGTTGCAAAGGTGCCGATGATCGTATTTGCTGGAACATTTTCGGCAACTTGCAGGCTGCTGAGGCTGAGATCAGTTGGAGCTTCGTTGACATCGTTGATGGCGATCGCCAGGATCTTATCGAAGGTCAATCCGCCCTGATCGGTGGTGCGAACACGAATACTCAGATTAGGCTTGGCTTCAAAGTCAGGAGAGCTGTTGATTTGTAGCTGATCGCCGACAATCAAAAATGCACCGTTATCGGTACTGCCTGTCCCTGCAATCAAGCTGTAGGTAAAGGTGTCATTGGCAGTCGAATCAACGCTAGAGAAACTGCCAATTACGCTATTGGCGGCTACGTTTTCATCAACAGCGCTGTTGCTAAGGAGAATGTTTGTAGGTGCTTCAGTGGATTGTTCTACTACATCGGTGAGCTTAACCGTCACCGTTTGAGCGGCGCTGGTCACGGTTCCATCGCTGACGGTGGTTTGCAGATTGAAGACAGAAGTACCCTCAAAATTGAGGTCGTCTGCATCGTTGACCGTAATTTGCCCAGTTGTGGCATTGATGGCAAACGCAGCTTGAGTATCCCCATCGACATCCGTATTGCCAGCGGTAATCTGCCAGCCTTGGAGAGTATTGCCTTCGGCATCTGTGGCTGCGACTGTACCCACAACCGTGTTAGCTGCACTGTTTTCGGCAAGGCTGAAGCTCTGAGCTGCGGTGATGGTGGGTGGCGTATTGGGTGCCACTTCAACAATGCGGATGTCATTGAGCACGCTTAGGTCAGACCCAGCTCCAGCAGAGCTTGTCACCAAGATTTCGCCCGATGCATTGGCGGTGACGGTGTCCCAAATCAGCCAGCGCTGAAGTCCAATATTGCCGTTCCAGTCATCGCCTGTGCCTCCTTGACCATCGCTGCTGCGGCTAGCGAAACTGCCCTGCACCTGCACATCTGAGCTGACTCCTCCAGCGTTGGTTGCCGAGACAACCTCAATCTTGTACTGTTTTCCAGCCGTCAATCCAGAAAAGCGAGCTGTGAGTGGAGCTGTTTTGTAGCCAAAGAAGTTGTCGCTACCAGCGTTGTTGTCAATCCAGCCCACATTGCCAGCAAACCACTGATTGGAACCTACTTCAGTGTAGACATTCTCAATTGTGAGGTTGACCCCTGTGGCAGCACCGCTGTTGAAGTCTTTGAGGGCGTTGAAGGTACCACTGCCAGGAATGGTGTTCCAGTTGCCTGTGGGATTTGTGCCTGCGTCGGCTAGGTCTACTCGCAGTTCTAAAGGGCCGGCTGGGGTTTCATTGGCTGCTGTGACTCCCGTTGCGCCAAAAAATAACAGCCACCCTGTAGAAGCTGTTTTCTCAATCGTAATGCTCTGAAGCGTTTTTGCTGAATCGGGTGTAAAACGCAGTCCAAAAACGGCAGGATTGCTGACATTTTGAAAGGTTGTAGCATCTGCATAGCTGCGATCCATTCCATCAACCAGGTAGTAGCTTGACGCAGATTCTGTGATGCTGTTGTACCAGTCAGGAACTGTTTGAGTTGTGGTTGTGCTGGTCGTGCCATCCGCATAAGTGAATGTGGCTTGGACAGCGCTACTTCCCTCTGTAGAGGTGGTGGCCAGGTGAATTTCTGAGTAATTTCCTGGCGTTACAGCAAAAGTAAAGGAGCCAGTTGAGGTCTGAATTAATCGGCTATTAATACCGTCATCACTATTGCGGTAAGCAAGCTGAATCTCTGGGTGGAAAGCATTAGCCGCGAACAGCCCGTCGTCAGGCAGACCGTTACCCGCAGCTCCCCCTATAGAGGTAGCGAAGGATTGTGTGATCAGGGCGCTATCTTCTAGATCAATGGCCGTTTGAGTGGTATCTGTAACGCCTCCAGCTTGGTTGACAATGATGTCGTCTGTCAGAACTGAACTGACATCAAACTGCACCGTTGCCAGAACGGCAGGATAGGCTGCCATTATCTCTGCTCGAAACGCCAACGCTGTATCAACCTTGCCCAAATTCATCTCTAGCCGCCAGTTTCCGCCTAACTCAGTGTTGCCTGTCAGACTGGTAGAGGCTGCGATTCCTGCACCTGTAAAACGGTGCAATTTTTCAATCAACTCGGCACCTGCTTTCCCTGCTGCAACGTTGCAGCCATAGATGAGCAGAGAGCTAACAGACCAAGATTGTAGATCCCAGGCATAGCGATCGATCGTCTTGAGAGAAAGTTGCGTATTGCCCAGGTACAGCGTACTCGGTTCACCGTGAGAGACAATATGGAGGCTAGTAACAGAGGGACAAGCTTTCAATAAAGCTGTGATTTGCGTAATGCCATCTTGATCGTCTGCCAGAACCGCAACACCAGCGCCTTCTACGATTCCTGATGCCAAATCAGCCCATTGATCAACGCCAGAGTCAATAACAACAAGTACGGTTTGAGAAGTATTGAAAGAGTTGTGCGGAGATAGCCGAATTGGCTGGGATGGGTTGTAAGAGCATGAAGTTGGAATCGTATCTGACGTTGTACGTGACATAAGAGAGATGCCTGAATAGGTGTTGAATAAGTGACGAAGACCGTTGTTTTAAGGTGAGGGCTAAATTACCGATGCATCAACAGTCTGGAAACAGCCTGTAGAGAAAATAGGCAACACAAACTAGTCCTTTAAGCCTGAAAAAGGTGGCGGAAGGAGCGAAATAATTTTTCAGTGAAGGATTTTTTTGCGCTGATGCCAATTTAAGCGGTGGTATCCTGATGCGCGCTCAGTAATTCTAGTGATTTTTTAGCGGTTTCTACTGAGAGAACCGCTGATCATACGGTGGTCTTACCGTGTTTTTGCTTGAGTTGTTCGATCGCGTCAACTTCGCATCAACTTAACCCTAGGATTGGCGTATTTGGCATAGCCTATGACAAACATGCAATTGCTCGCTCACTTCAGATCTAAGATGTGGCGGTTGCGGGGGTGGGTCGGCTAGAATTGACGCCCGACTAGATATAGATAGGCAGAAATCTGGTATTGCGGCTTCTACGGATAAATTTTTTGTGCCAAGGATGCAGACTTCCTTGCTGCAAAAAAAGATTTCCTTAATCCTGCAAGACAGAGATATTGCAAACCGACTCGTTGGGTGTTTGCTTCAGGTCGTTTGGAGATTTTATGGTCAGCAGCTTTCAAAGTAATACACGTTCATCGGATGATCTTTTGAGCGGTGCTCGTAACATTGGCATCCTCAAAGGGAAAAAACTATTTAAAGGCTTTGTGGGTTTGCCCGATCGCGTGGACTACTATTCGTTTAAGTTAACGGGGCGAAGCAGTTTCAATTTATCGTTGACTAAGCTCCAAAACAACGTTGATGTTTCTCTGCTTCAAGGCAAAAAGGTCGTATCTCGCTCAGCTCAGGGAGGCAAAAAATCGGAAGCTATCAAGACGACCTTGGGATCTGGAACTTACTACATTCGAGTCAACCAAAAGCGCGGCAACAGCAAATATCATCTCACGCTCAATGCATTGCTCTCCGATTCAGGCTCTAGTCCCAACCCTAACCCCAGCCCAACGTCGCGCAAGTTATTATCTTTGTTCACATCAGGATCTTCAACCGCCTCTAGGCTAGGCTTAATCGATCTCAGCACAGGTAATGTTTCACAGCTACCGCTAGGTAACATGGCGGGTACTGCATTGCAAGACATCGCAACCTTTGGCAGTAACACCTTTGCCGTTGCTAATCCCAACAATCTCTACAGAATTGATCTCAACACGAGCACCTATACGCTCGTCAGCAATTTAGTTTCTATTGCAACTTCCAATATCACTTCATTGGGCTTTACTTCGTTCGGTACGCTGTATGCAGCAGGTTCAAATGGTGACTTTTACACGGTTGACACGACCACCGGGAAAGCCACGCTGATTGCTACAATTCCAGGATTTTCAGCCAGTGGAGATCTGACCTATGATGCAACATCGGGTCGTTTCTTTGCCACATCCCGTAATTCAAGTGGTAACGATTCTCTATACTCTATCGGTCTGACGGGTGATGCTAGGTTGATTGGCGATACTGGTTTTATAAGAGTTTGGGGATTATTGGTAGAGAATGGTACTCTCTTCGGCTTTACCCCACAGCAGCAGATCAAAATTGATACAACAACAGGAGTCGGAACTTTCGATAAAGCTGTGACCTGGGATGGATTAACCAACAATATTGGTGGTGCAGCCTGATCGCAGATAGCTAAAAGCGATCGCTCATCTCAGGGATTGCAAGTTGCAAAAAAAAGAGGAGAGAAACAGACCTGTTTCTCTCCTCTTTTGCCTTGTTCGCCTTCGGCTCCATCTTGCTGCTTCAGCTTTTGCTTCAGCATTCTCATCTGCTTGCGCCGTTGCCGTTGTCTAGCGCTACCGCCTCGACCTTTATCATTTCTGCCTTCACTGCGGGGAGACTCCCACCGCTTCAAACGCTGAGCCATAAACTTATTTACCTCACCATTGATCTAACGTAACAGCTATAAACTTGCGATCGCGCCTTTAACTCTCATCTGAGAGACAGCCAGCTAATCACAGAGTGAAAAATCAGATGGCAAAACCTCCACGTTGCCTGCGGAGGTTGCTCACTTGATTTAACAATGGGCGGGAAGAGACTCGAACTCTTACGCCTCTCGGCGCCACATTTTGAGTGTGGTGCGTCTACCAATTCCGCCATCCGCCCTTAGATTGCGCCTTACTATTATAGAGTATTATCTGGCTTTGCAGCAAGGGTGACAAAATTCGATCGCTTCAGGCTAGGTCTGAATCTCTAAAAGCCTTTGGGCATCATGTTTTCTTTTATTAAAAGTAAAAGATATCGATCGTAGAATTTTGAGGCAGTTTTTGCCACTTTGGCGCTCCCAAATCTCATGAACCCGATCGATGCCTTGGAAATTGCGGCTTTAAAGAACGTTGAAGCTAAGCTCGATCGCTTCACTCATTTTGGCGTCGAGCTAGGGCTAGAGCGCATCACACGGCTGCTGGAAGCCTTGGGCAATCCTCAGCAACAGGTGCCTATCCTGCATGTGGCGGGCAGCAACGGCAAAGGCTCAGTCTGTGCTTATCTATCGTCTGTGCTAACGGAGGCAGGCTATCGGGTTGGGCGCTATACCTCGCCGCACTTGGTGAACTGGTGCGAACGGATTAGCCTCAACGGAGTTGATATCTCTGCGGTTGAGCTACAGGATTTGCTGCATCAAGTGATTGAGGCGATCGATCCCAACCACTCCTCTCCGACTCAATTTGAGGTGATTACGGCAGCAGCATGGCTGTACTTTGCTCAGCAGCAGGTAGAGGTTGCCGTGATGGAAGTTGGCTTGGGCGGCAGATTAGATGCGACCAATGTGTGCGATCGCCCCCTTGTTAGCGTCATCACCTCCCTGAGCCGCGAACACTGGCAGCGACTCGGCCCCACTCTAGACAAGATTGCCTATGAAAAAGCAGGCATTTTGAAACCGGGCTGTCCGGCGGTGATCGCACCTCAGCCGCCGGAAGCCTCAGCCGTTCTGACGCAGAGGTTGGCAGAATTGGGCTGTCCGGCAGTTTGGGTGCAGCCTGCGCGAGAGGCAAAAGAAGGCTGGGCAGCTTATGGCAGTGGCGCAGAGACAATTCACTATCCACTGCCTCTATTAGGATCGCACCAGTTGATTAACTCGGCGGTGGCGATCGCCACGCTTCAGATCTTGCAAGCCCAAGGCTGGTCGATCTCAGAGGCGCAGATTGCGGCAGGCATGGCGAAAACGCGCTGGGCAGGTCGGCTGCAATGGTATGACTGGCAAGGGCAAAAGATTCTGATTGATGGCGCACATAATCCAGCAGGGGCTGAGGTGTTGCGGGCTTATCTCGATCGCAGGCACAGCAAAGCGCCGATGCATTGGGTGATGGGGATGATCGCCAACAAAGACCATGCTGAAGTTTTTGCGGCACTGCTGCGTCCGGGAGATTCTCTCTATTTGGTGCCTGTACCAGAGCATTTGCCTGTGGATTTGGAAATATTGGCAACTCTGGCACAGGAAATTTGTCCGGACTTGCAGCATTGCGGAATTTATCTAGATGTCATTGCCGGGTTGAATGCGGCTGCGTCAGACAAGCAAGCTGAAGCGGCGATCGTCCTCTGTGGATCGCTCTATTTGATTGGGCATTTTTTCAAGTTGCAGGGGAGTTAAGGCTTCTCGATCGTCTTTCGGGCTGAAGTTTGGGAGGTTCTGTGAACCCAGGTTGTATGGCAGTCTTGGGGAATGATCCCCCTAAATCCCCGCGCTGTCGCGCCGCTGCGCTAGAAAAAAGGGGGACTTTGAGCGCAAAAAGGGGGCTTTGAGTGTAGAAGAGAGAATTCTGGGTGCAAAAGGGGAATTCTGGGTGCAAAAGGGGAATTCTGAGTATCTTAGCTCGATTCCCCCCTTTTTAAGGGGGGTTAGGGGGGATCGGATCGAATTGTAATAGCGCTCTTTCAACAAAGAGTGAAGGGACTCTATGCAAAACCCCAACATCACTAACTTTCATCTTCCCTATCATCCTTAACTGATTGCCAAAGCAAAGGAATTGCGTCAAAACCCTACCCCTGCGGAGAAAAAACTCTGGCAAAGCTGTCTCAGAACTTTTCCACTGCGAGTATTGCGTCAACGCCCCATCGATCGCTTCATTGTGGATTTCTATTGCGCAGCCTTGAAGCTTGTGATCGAGGTGGATGGTGCAGGTCACTTTACTCAGGAAGATCAAGCCTATGACGAAGAGCGATCGCGAGTTCTAGAAGGCTATGGGTTGAGGGTTGTACGATTTACGAATGATCAGGTGATGAACAATTTTGAGGATGTGTATCGGCAACTTTGGGAGATGATCCTCCTAAATCCCCGCGCTGCCGCGCCGTTGCGCTAGAAAAAGGGGGATTTTGAGCGTAAAAGAGGGATTTTGAGTATAAAAGAGAGAATTTTGAGAATTTCAGCTCGATTCCCCCCTTTTTTAAGGGGGGCTAGGGGGGATCGTTACCTTGTTGTGCAACAGTGAAACTCCAATGACTCGCCCTCCTCGCAATCTCAAATCTCAAGATGGCTATCACGTTACCGTGCGCTGCAACAACCGAGAATTTCGTGTAACGCGATCGGAATGCCGGGAAGTCTTTCTATAAGTTAGCCCAGGACAAAAATCTCTCTGGGAAGAGTGGGATGTCCCAGAGGGGGAAATTCGTAAGGTGGCTGAAAAATTTGTGATGGCGAATTGCTTTGATCCTCAGTTTGCCAGCCTGAGATTTGAAAAACCTTAGAGAGAAAAAAGTAGGCAGTGCCAGGTATCGAATGGCTGAAAGGCAGGGTTTTATGTAGAAAAAAGCGCTGTTACAAATCTTAAGAAACGTCTAGAACTGGCTCGTGCTACAGACTACAAGTCTCTGCGCGAGAGAAGAGAAACCAAACCATAAGCTAACACCGTACAACCCCAACGTGACTAGCTTAGGTAATTCTCCAGTGAGAGATTTTCTCTGGTCAAAGGTGAGTTGTGAGTAGTTCATCCATTTTCCATGGTTGCGCCATCCAATGCGATAGCCAAACTTTTCCCAATCGTCATTAGGTTTCATTGGGCTTCCGCATTCTTTCCAAATTTTCTTCTGGACGCTGAAGCCAAATTTACCGTCGCTATACTTCACCCAGAGTTGATCGATCGTGCGGAGGTCAGTACAGGGAAACTGCTCAATATCTTCCTCTCGCAACCAGCCTTCTTCCTGTCGCCCCATGACTTCGCACATCCGCTCTGCCGTTTCCTGATCTGCCTCTTTCCACTTGCCTGCCTTCAGCAGATCTCGTAATGGTTTGTAGTCGATGCCGCGATCGGATTTCACTTCCGCCGCTTCCTGCTCAGCCTGTTTTTTGTCTATTAGCTGATCTACCGTTTCTCGGATTTTTTGAGCCACGATCGTGAATGCATCATCTGGATCTGCCCAGTTCTTAATGGGTTTGGCATGAGTGGGGAGAACATTTAACTTACTGAAGGGCACATGGGGATGATTCCAATCGCATGAGCTGAGAATGATAGGAATCACTCGCGCTGTTCCCTCGTCGTGCCGTGCGATCGCCCGCTTCAGCTCTGTGCCGTAGCAGTATTTAGAAGCAATAAAGTTGCGACTCACCAAGAGCAAAATAATATCTGCCGTATTGAGTTTGTTGAGGATGGCTGGCTCCCACTCTGTCCCCGCTTCCAGCTCAAGATCGTGCCAAGTCTGAATTCTGTTTGCTTCTCTTAAAGCAGCGAGATGATCTTCTAACGCATTCCGCATATCCAGATCTTTGCGCGAATAAGAGTAAAAGAGCTTGATGATTTCCTCTGACACCAACTCCTCCGGCAAGGTCTGAATAGGGCTTGCGATCGATTATATCCTTGTAATTTCTTCAGGCTCTAGACCTCGGAGGTTTTCAAAACCGAGGTCTGTTGCGAAGGGGCGATCGCGCCAACCGTCAATCTGGATCAAAACAAACAATCACATCTTCAGGTGCGCCGATCAGCCGTCCCAATCTCTGACGGTAATGTTCTGCTTCGTTGCGAGTATTAAAGCGATCGATAAATTTACGCCCTCCGCTGGGCGTGTATAACCAAATTGACCACATGGGTAATGCTCCTTGTAGAAATTCTGAACGGGTTGCAAACCGTTTAATGCATCAGATCCTACAATATGATTAATACTAATGCAATATGCATCACACTACATCAGTTAAACTCAATGCAGGATTCTGAGGGTAAGCTTATGGAGAGTTTTGAAAGGCAGAGTAGAGCGGTGGCCGATCGGGTAACGGTTGATATTGAAGGATTGCGAGATGAGATTGAGACTGCATACGCAAGCAATCCACTCTGGGCTGAACTTTCGCTCTCCCAAAAATTGCGGCGATTGATTTCTGAGCGTTTAGAGGAGTTGAAGCAAGACTCAAGCGCTAAGAAGCAAGAGGGCAAGCCGTAGACTGCATGAGGCAAATGCTTTTGAGATGATGGGTTAAATCATCGTGCCTCAGGCTGTGCTGAAATCAGCAAATGCAGGAAATTGAGCATTGGACGTTGAAGAAGCGATCGTTCTAGATCTCTGTCTCAAAAATCTGCCCAGCCGTTAACTTTAATTCCGTGAATTCGATCGAGGCGATCGCTCCCTCTCCACTGAATACGCCAATTTCCCGGTAGTCTTTGCCCTCTAAAGCCAACACCATCACCGTCTGAGCAACCGGATCAAGCAGCCAATATTCGGGAACGCCGATCGCCGCATATTGCGATCGTTTGTGGAGGGAATCTCGATCGCGGTTGGTTTTACCAGGGCTGACCACTTCGGCAATCAGGCGTGGGGGCGGCATATCCAGCGTAATGGTGAGTCGCTTTTGGGTAAGCTGCAAATGTTCTTGGCGCAACACCACCAGATCAGGAAATCGGTTAGCAGAGTCTTTGGGTTGAAGAATAGGAACTTGAATTTCACAGCCTAAAACGACCACTAACCTGGGCGAAATGATGCCGCTGTTGGCTAAGAAGAGAAAGAGGGCACGCCCTATCCAGCTATTTAGCTCTGATTCGGGTGGCAATTCAACTAGCTCCCCATTGATTAATTCACAGCGCCTTTCCCTGTCCATGTCGTTGCTATAGGACAAATACGCCTCAAAGGTCGGGAATTTTGCCTGGGCTTGAGTCATGGTACTTTCTCGACGGTCGTTGTTTTGATCTTAGGCGTTTTCTAATAAAAAACTTGGGTGCCCTCTTCAATTGCCAGGTTATACCCTCACCAAGATGGAATTGGATCTATTTCTTTTTAGGGTTGAATAGGTCACTAAGAATGGTAGATTTAGCGGAGTATCTGTAATCTGTACACAGACGGAACTCCGATGAAAGTCCTAGTTATTGGTGGTGATGGCTACTGCGGATGGGCAACCGCACTTTACCTGTCAAATAAAGGCTACGAAGTTGGTATTTTAGACAGCCTTGTTCGGCGGCATTGGGATGCGGAACTCTGTGTTGAAACACTGACCCCGATCGCTCCAATTCAATCTCGAATTCAGCGCTGGAAAGACCTGACAGGCAAAACCATTGACCTGTTCATTGGTGATATTAACAACTACGATTTTCTGAAAAAGGCGATGCTGCAATTCGCCCCTGGTGCAGTGGTGCACTTTGGCGAACAGCGATCGGCTCCTTTCTCCATGATCGATCGCGAACATGCGGTTTTGACTCAGGCCAATAACGTAGTGGGTACCCTGAACCTGCTCTACGCGATGCATGAGCATTTCCCCGACTGCCACCTGGTCAAGCTGGGCACGATGGGCGAGTATGGCACGCCCAACATCGACATTGAAGAAGGCTACATTACGATCGAGCACAACGGGCGCAAAGACACGCTGCCCTATCCCAAGCAGCCCGGATCGTTCTATCACCTCAGCAAAGTCCACGATTCGCACAACATCCACTTTGCCTGCAAGATTTGGGGCTTGCGTGCCACTGACCTCAACCAAGGCGTGGTTTACGGCGTGCTAACGGATGAAACTGGCATGGATGAGCTGCTGATCAACCGCCTCGACTATGACGGCGTGTTTGGTACGGCGCTTAATCGCTTCTGTATTCAGGCGGCGATCGGTCATCCGCTAACGGTCTATGGCTCTGGCGGCCAGACGCGTGCCTTCCTCGACATCCGCGACACTGTGCGCTGTGTAGAAATTGCGATCGCTAATCCGGCAGATTCCGGCGAGTTCCGCGTCTTCAACCAGTTTACTGAAATGTTCAGCGTTGGCGATTTGGCGCTGATGGTGAAAAATGCTGGCAATTCTCTGGGTCTAGGGGTTGAAATCAACTCTATTGAAAACCCCAGAGTCGAAAAAGAAGAACACTACTTTAACGCCAAAAATACGAACCTGCTGAGTCTAGGCTTGCAGCCGCACTTCCTGTCTGATTCTCTGATTGACTCCCTGCTGAATTTCAGCATGAAGTACAAAGATCGGGTGGACAAGGGTCAAATCATGCCGAAGGTGAAGTGGAAAGGGTAATTGCGGATTGGAGAGATCAGAGTGAACTGCCGCTTCTGGATTCTTCTACTTTGTGTGATGTTACCTGGTGCGGCCTTGGGCGGTAGCAGCGCCTTTTATCTATTTCCCGATTGGTCAGCTTTGTCGGCTAGCCATCAAAACTATCAAAAGCTGGCACAAGATCCGAATTCGACCTTACGTGACTTGGCGATCGCTGAAGCGGCTGAAAACCGTCACCGCCTCAACTGTTTTGCAGAGGGGATTGGCGTTTTGCTGGGGGGCATCATCTTGTCCATTGGGGTTCACGGCGTCTGCACTTTGCCACACCCTGCATCCCAACCTGCGCCAGACCGATCGCCCAGGAATCTCTAGAAACCTTAGGAATCGCTCCGACCTATGCGAATTGCCCTCTTTACTGAAACTTTTCTGCCCAAGGTTGATGGCATTGTGACGCGGCTCAGCCACTCGGTCGATCATCTTCAGCGCTTGGGCGATCAGGTGCTGGTGTTTTCGCCAGATGGTGGCTTGCGCGAATACAAAGGCGCAAAAATCTACGGCGTGCCGGGGTTTCCATTGCCGCTATATCCAGAGCTAAAGCTGGCGCTGCCTCGTCCCTCAATGCGGCAGGCGCTTGAGGAGTTTAAGCCTGATCTGATTCACTTGGTCAATCCGGCAGTGCTGGGGCTGGGGGGGCTGTATTACGCCAAATCTCTGGATGTGCCGCTAGTCGCCTCTTATCATACGCACTTGCCCAAGTATCTAGAGCATTACGGCTTAGGCATGCTGGAAGGTGTGATGTGGGAATTGCTCAAGGCAGTTCACAATCAGGCGCAGGTCAATCTCTGTACCTCTACGGCAATGCGGCAAGCGCTGACCGAACACGGCATTGAGCGGGTCAAGGTCTGGCAGCGCGGCGTCGATACCGAACTCTTTCAACCAGAATTGGCGAGTTTAGAGATGCGATCGCGCTTGACGCAAGGCAATCCCGACAGTCCGCTATTGCTCTATGTCGGTCGGCTATCGGCTGAGAAGGAGATCGATCGGATTAAGCCCGTGTTAGAGGCCATTCCCAACGCTCGGCTGGCGCTAGTGGGCGACGGCCCTTATCGAGCTGAGCTAGAAAAGCATTTTGCAGACACCCCCACCCACTTTGTGGGCTACCTGACGGGCAAAGATTTGGGAGCGGCTTTTGCGTCTGCGGATGCCTTCATTTTCCCTTCTCGCACCGAAACCCTCGGCCTGGTTCTGCTAGAGGCGATGGCTGCTGGATGTCCTGTGATTGCTGCAAATGCGGGCGGCATTCCCGATATCGTCACGGATGGCGTTAATGGCTACCTGTTTGATCCGATGGATGAGCAAGGGGCGATCGTGGCGACGCGGCGACTTTTGGCCAACCCCCAAGAACGGGAAACCCTGCGAACCCACGCCCGTCAAGAGGCAGAGCGCTGGGGCTGGGCGGCGGCAACGCGACAACTCCAGGATTTTTATCGATCGGTATTGGCTGCCCAGTCTTTTGCCTCAGCAGCCTAGAATCTGGAGCCTAGAATCTGGCAAGTCTGATGGATAGGCTGCTCGATAAGATGCCCCACCTATCAGACTTGTCATGCGTGAACTGCGCCATCTGGCATAGTTGCGCCCTTGAGCAGGGTGCCCGTGAGCTTCACCATGAGGCGATCGCCCACCATCACTTTGGCTCCTTTGAGGTTGGCACCGCTCAGGTCTGCCCCGCTCAGGTCGGCTCCAATCAGGTTAGCGCCTTGCAGGTTGGCGTTGCTCAAATCTGCTTGCAGCAAGTTCGCCCGAAACAAGTTGGCGTTTGACAAATTTGCTCCTGCTAAATTGACTCTGTGCAAGAAAGCATCGCTGAGGTTGGCGTTGCTCAAATCTGCCTGACTGAGATTTCGCCCTGATAGGTCTTTTTCTCGCAGGTCAACGCCGCTCAGGTTAGCTCCGGTTAAATCTGCGGGAGATTTTCGGGTTGAAGGCGGACGCTGCGGCTCAGGCGGTTTTTGTGATCCGGCCTGAGATCCGGGTGCAGAAGAGTAGGTGGACTGCTGCTGCTGCGAGGGCTGATAGTAGTGATAGCGAGGCGGTACCGTGTGCGGCGGCGTGTAGGACTGTGAAGTATGGGGCTGCGAGGTGTGAGCCTGAGAATTTGAGGCGTGAGACTGAGAATTATAAGACTGAGAGTTGTAGGACTGGGAGTTATAAGACTGTGAGTTGTAAGACTGGGAGCTAGAGCGTGAATAGGGGCTGGATGCCGCAGGCTTGGCAGGTGGCTTAGCCGCAGGACGCGAGGGCGGGGTAGCTTTGGCGCTGCTACGCTGCGATCGCAGATGCTCCCGCGCTAGGTTTAACTCTTTGAGCTTTTCCTGAGCTTTTTCCTGTAAGCGCACGTTGTCCTTGGGCATGCGATCGGGATGCCAAATAAACGCCAAGTCTCGATAGGCTTGGTTAACTTCCTCAAGAGAAGCACCTGGCTCTAATCCTAAAACTGTGTAGTAGCGCTCCAGATCACTCATTTAGTAAAGGCATCTAGGGTGGATAGCTGACTGACAACCAACTCCTTCATGCTACAGGCAGAAAGTAAGAGATGGGGAGGCAGAAAGCATTAAGATACTTATGCTCTGGGAAAAACGCGCCTCTCCGGGAGAAGCGAACAGTCGCAAATCCAGTCTCAGCGTGATGAAATCCTGACATAAAATATAGCGCAGTAGGCGACCGGATAGCTTGCCGAAAGTCTCTTCTGAACTGAGTTTAGAGCGATCGCTCCTTGCTTTTGGCGATCGCTACATCCTAGACAGAACGGTCGTTGCAGAACTAGACTGGAGTATTAAAATATTTGTGCAAATAGATACAATTTAATCCCCTCTGCCTACCTCTTCTACTTCTATGCGTAAAGTCTTTTCCGCGCCTGCCCAAACTCGTGCGCTGACTCAGAATAGCCCATCCATCCAGAATGGCTCAGCGGCTCAGGTAGCTTCAACGACTCAAAATGGCTCGCTTCCTCATACTGTAAGTCCCATTCGGGCAACGGGTGCCTTTGCCCTGATGGACAGCCTGCGGCGGCAGGGGGTGAAGCATATTTTTGGCTATCCCGGCGGAGCGATCCTGCCGATTTATGATGAAATCTATCGGTCAGAGGCGGCAGGCCATGTCAAGCACATCCTGGTACGACATGAACAGGGTGCGGCTCATGCGGCAGATGGCTACGCTCGCGCTACAGGAAAAGTAGGGGTGTGTTTTGCCACCTCTGGGCCAGGAGCCACCAATCTGGTGACGGGCATCGCCACAGCTCAAATGGACTCGATTCCTATGGTGGTGATTACGGGGCAGGTGCCCTTGGCGGCGATCGGCAGCGATGCCTTTCAGGAAACGGATATTTACGGCATCACCCTGCCGATCGTCAAACATTCCTATGTGGTGCGTGATCCGGCTGACATGGCGCGAATTGTGGCCGAGGCGTTTCACATTGCTAGCTCCGGTCGTCCTGGCCCTGTACTGATTGACATTCCCAAAGATGTGGGTCTGGGAGAATGTGATTATGTGCCCGTAGAGCCAGGAACCGTAAAGCTACCAGGATATCGCCCAACGGTGAAGGGCAACCCTCGGCAGTTGGTACAGGCGCTCAAGCTGATTCGTCAGGCTCAGCGTCCGCTGCTGTATGTAGGGGGCGGTGCCATCTCAGCCGATGCCCATGCCGAAGTCAAAGAGCTGGCAGAGCGCTATCAGATTCCCGTCACCACGACGCTGATGGGGATTGGCGCATTTGATGAGCATCACCCCCTCTCGGTGGGTATGTTGGGTATGCATGGTACGGCCTATGCCAACTTTGCCGTGACTGAATGCGATCTGCTGATTGCGGTTGGTGCCAGGTTTGACGATCGCGTTACAGGCAAGCTAGATGAATTTGCGGCTCATGCCAAAGTTATTCACATCGACATTGACCCGGCTGAAGTGGGCAAAAATCGCATTCCTGAAGTGCCGATCGTGGGCGATGTGCGGCAGGTATTGATCGAGATGCTGAAGCGCGATCGAGAAGCCCACAAGTCAGCCAATCCCGAACAAACGCAGGGGTGGTTGCGTCGGATCGATCGCTGGAAGCATGACTACCCAATGGTTGCTCCCATTTACCCCGATGAACTCTCTCCTCAGGAAGTTATCTCTGAGGTGGGTCGTCAGGCTCCTCATGCCTACTACACCACAGATGTAGGGCAGCACCAAATGTGGGCCGCGCAGTTCCTCAAAAATGGCCCCCGTCGCTGGATTTCGAGTGCCGGACTGGGCACGATGGGCTACGGTATGCCTGCCGCTATGGGGGCAAAGGTTGCAGTTCCCGATGAGCAGGTGATCTGCATTAGCGGTGACTCTAGCTTCCAGATGAACTGCCAGGAGCTAGGCACTTTAGCGCAGTACGGCATTGCCGTTAAAACAGTGATTATCAACAATGGCTGGCAGGGGATGGTGCGCCAATGGCAGCAAGCCTTCTATGGTGAGCGCTACTCCTCATCGGATATGCAGCCTGGTATGCCTAACTTTGAGCTGTTGGCTCAAGCCTTTGGCGTGAAGGGCATTGTGGTGCGCAGCCGTGACCAGTTGCAGGAGGCGATCGCCACAATGCTGGCGCATGATGGCCCTGTGCTGATGGATGTGCGCGTCAAGCGAGACGAAAACTGCTACCCCATGGTGGCTCCTGGCAAGAGCAATGCCCAAATGGTGGGTTTGCCTCAGCCGCCTGAGTTAACCCATGAGCAGCAGCTTGAAGTCTTGGTCTGCAGCAATTGCAGCGCAGAAAATGCGGCGACTCACAAGTTCTGCCCAGAGTGCGGCACTAAGCTGTAGACCCAAGGATAGGGCAAGGTGCAGGCGGCTCTAAACCCCTGTGAACCCAAAAAAGCGGCATGGAGCGATCGCAAAGGTCATTCCATGCCGCTTTTTATTGACTATGGAGATGAACTTTGTTTTGGCAAGTGTTCAAGACGCATCCGCTCCAATAAACTGCATATCTGAATAAAGTAAAGCTTATAGATCTAACGGTACCTTTTCTATACCTGTTGACTGTCACAAGACTCTCCTATGAGTGACAGATTAGGAGAATAGCCTTCACCATGTCGAGAAGATTGTGTTGGGAACAATCCGTGCGCTTAATAAAATCTTTGAAATACCTTATCAGTGGTGATACTTACGATGAAGAAATGCTGAAGTTGCTCCATTCATTGATAGTCCAGGCTTAAGATTTGAGAGCAATCCTTGGAAAACTTCAGAGAAAACTTCAGGTTGGCATTGTGAACCCCATTCAAGCCCCTAACCTGATTGAGTGTAACGCTATGCGCTTAGAGGATGTTTGAAAAGTGGTCGGCTGTGATGTTAGGCACCTGTTGATCCCCCCTGCCCCTTGCTCTGCGGAAAGCCGCTTCGCATCTAGAAAAAGGGGGGAAATGAATTCAAAGTCCCCCTTTTGTTGGCGAAGCCTTCCCGAAGGGTAGGGGGATTTAGGGGGATCTGAAAAGTTTCGCTACCCATAGTTGGACTTTTCAAACATCCTCTTAGATCCAAATGAGTTGTTTGCTGAAAGTCGCGCGGCTTTCAAAAAATAACTTGTCTTAATCTAATGCCGTAGTGCCATAGTTCTCAACAGGCAATGATTCTGATTGTGCAGAAAAATCATTCCCTGTTGAGGGCTACCTCTGATTTTTCGTGCCTGTAAACTTACCGCAAAAAGTTATGTCAATTAGCAACAAAGACAATACTCTCAGAAACGCTCGCAATGTTGGAACCCTAAGTGGAAGCAAGCGTATAGGTGGGTTTGTCGGATCAAGAGATAAAATTGACTTCGCCAAATTCACCTTATCTGGAGCAAGTGAATTTGGATTAACGCTAGGACGAGTAACGGGCAGAGCTAGTGCTAGAGTCACCTTACGCAATAGTAGAGGTGCCGTTTTAGAGAATTTTAAGAGTGGAGCAAAGCCCAAAACCATTGCAGCCAGCTTAGCCGCAGGCAGCTACTATATCTCAGTGCAGAGCCTCAAGGGCAACATAAACTATAACCTGGCTGCTTTAGCAACTCCATCGGCTCCCCCAACTCCCCCGGCTCCTCCCGTTCCTCCGGTAGAAGGGCTGGGTTCAGCCCTTGATATTGGTCTTCTTTCAGGCACCTACACAAATCAAGATTTTGTTGGCACCACTGACCCGGTAGATTTTTACAAGTTCACCTTAAATGATGCTGCTAACCTGCAAGCCAGAGTCACAGGCTCCTCTGCAAATACGCGTGTTCAGTTAATTCGGGATGGGAATGGCAATGGACTCGTTGATAACGAAGAGATTCTCGCCTCTGACAGTAATTTCAGCTCTACTTTCCTGTCTGACGTTACGCAAGACTTGCCATCGGGGGCTTACTTCATCAAGGTAGAACCTTCGAACACTAGCGCCTCTACCCTCTATCAGCTCAACTTAGTCGCGACTCCCTTTGGGGGCAATGTCTCGCCTGATCCAGGCAATACGCTGCCAGCCGCGCGCGATCTGGGAGCATTCGCAGGCACCTTGCTGGCCAAAGATTATGTTGGCCAACTGGATGCAAACGATACCTACAAATTTACCCTCACGGATATTGCAAACCTTCAGATCAATGTGAAAGGCTCTTCTGCAAACACGCGAATTCAGCTAGTCCGCGACATTAACAGTAATGGGTTAATCGACAATGGCGAGGTGTTAGCTTCTGACTCTAATATCAGCTCTACTTTCTTGTCTAGCATCACGCAAGACGTACCATCGGGGGCTTACTTTATCAAGGTAGAAACTTCGAATACCAGTAACTCTAGTCTATATGAGCTAAATCTGGTCGCGACTCCCTTTGGAGGCAATGGCGCGCCTGATCCAGGCAATACGCTGCCTACTGCGCGAGATATCGGCGTGCTTTCCAGCACTTTTTCTGCCAAAGAACATGTGGGCATCATCGATTCAGATGATTTCTACAAGTTCACGTTAAATGACGCTAAGACTCTTCAGGCCAGAGTAACGGCTACTTCTACCAATACGCGGATTGATTTGATTCGAGATACGAATGGGAATGGTTTGATTGACAACAATGAGGTTGTGGAATCTGATACTAATTCTAGTACCACCTTCCTTTCTAACATCACCGAAGACTTACAGGCTGGCACTTACTTCATGAGAGTGAGACCGCAAACCACGAGTCGATCCACAAACTACACGCTGAGCTTGACGGTTTAAGCAGGCTCCCTGAACCCGTGTGGGAGCTACGCGCTCCCACACTGAAGGATCTTTTGGGCTTATGCCTTTGTTCGCTGATCCCATGCCTTCATCTTGCCGGGATTGAGCAACCCATAGGGATCGATCGCCTCTTTGAACTGAAGCTGAATCGGATCGATCGCCTTTCGACCGCCATCTTCTAACACATAGGTATGGGGATTGGCGATAAAGGCTCCTTGGTCTTCGTGGTATTGGATGATCTCCTGGAGGCGATCGGGTGTGCTAAACCGGACAATTTGCAGAGCGGCTGGGATGGCGGCTCCATGAGAGCGCAGAAACTCTAGATGCATCATCACCTCATCGCCATAGTGGTGATACATATGCTCTAGCAGCTTCAGGTCTTTGTCTGGTGGGAACAGCGTTTGTAAATAGGTGAGGGAGGGATCAACGCTGCGGGCATGTAGGGTCGTGTGGTTCCAGGTGTACTCACACAGCATGGTGCCCTTGCTGGCTTCCTGTGCCGACTTTTGATAGACGATCGCGCCGTTAAATTGTTTGACTAGCTCACCAAAAGCTTCTAGGCTAGATTCGGCAATCATCAGCAGGGCGCAGTGGCTGTCGGGTGGAATGTAGCTTTTGAGGGCAGTAAAGTAGTTGGCGATCGGTGCTGCATGAATAGAGATCAGCTTTTTGATGATGCCGTCGGAGTCGCTGAGGGTTTGCCCAAATCGAGCGGCCGTCATGAAATCTGCAAAGGTGACAATCACTTCTGCCCAGGCATAGGCGGCACCGAGGGGAATCTCTAGCTCGGTAATAATGCCGTTGGTGCCGTAGGCATGGTTCACCTTTTGCACCTCATCTCCCCGCAGCTCAATCACACGCGGCTGATCTTCCATCGTCACCACCCGCACGGCGTTGAGGTTGCCGCGATCGCGCAATTGTCCGTAGGTAATCGAGCCAATGCCGCCGCTGCCGCCGCTAATGAAGCCGCCGATCGTGGCTGTTCGGTAGGTAGAAGGAGCCATGCGGATTTCCCAGCCGATTTCGCGGGTTTGTTTGTCGATCGCCGATAGCTTTGCCCCTGGCTCGACGCAGGCCATTCCGGGCTTCATCCACTTAACGGCCTGCATTTTGGTCATGTCGAGAATGACGCCCCCCTGAAGCGGCACACATTGGCCATAGTTGCCTGTGCCTGCCCCTCGCACGGTCAGGGGAATCTTGTACCGGACGCAGATTTCTGCCACCTTGAGCACTTCTGCTTCGCTCGCCGGACGCACGACCACATCGCCTACTTTGTCGCTCAATAGCGGCACCAAGATGGGGCTATAGGTGTAGTAATCTTTTGAGAGTTTGCTGACCTGAGCCGGATCGCGGATGACTTCGATGCCCTCTAGTTCTGCGGCAAATTTATCCCAATCCAAGGCATTCCAGTTAAGTGCGGCTACTGTCATTTGGCGAATCTCCATCCATTAAGCTAAGAGATACTATGACACTACGGCAAAATCTGTATACTGCCGCATCTTAGGCTCATGGAATGCCAGCACAATATCTTTGCTCTGCCAACCCAGGTTCATTCCAACGATCGCACAGCCGTTGCGGCAACGGTCTTGCCATTTGTAGTGCCGTTGGTGCTGCCGTTGCCGCTGGCAATAAAGGAGGGTTGTTCAGCGCTGGATAGGGTTGACTCGCCGCGCAGCCTTGTACGCCGCTGATTTTTGGGAACACCGCCTGCCATGCCGTACTCGACGCTGCTTTTGCCGTACTTGGTAGCAACGCCCAAGAGCATGTGTTCTGCCATGTCTCCCAAGTCGCGTTCGGTTTCGAGCATTTCGCGATAGAGTTTATCCAGGTTGGAAAGGGCTGTATTGTAGGCGTTTTCTCTGGTTCGCATGGTTTCGATCAGAGTGGAGAAGGAGGGGAGCGTCAGTCCATTACCAACATCTAAATTGGGATCGATGGAACTCATGCTGGCAGCACGGCGGACAGCTTTTTCTAAGACAGGAGAGGTTCTTTTTCGACGAGCCATTGTGAGTATAGTGTGGTTGGCTAAAGTTGATATTCTTTCACGTTAAGAAATTCCTAAATGGATCAACCTGAGCAAATTTCGGCAAATTGTCGATCGCTTTTGATACATAACAATGATGGGTTAGAAATGCGCGATCTACTGAAATGAGTAAACAAACTGCCGTTTGAAAAAGCAAATAGTCTTTTTGCTTGCAGAAAATACCAAAATGAATGCGTGATCTACTGAAATGAGTAAGCAAACTGCCGTTTGAAAAAGCAAATAGTCTTTTTTCTTACGGAAAATACCCAGATGAGAAAGCAAACCGCAGTTTGAGACAGTTAATAGGCAAAATAGGAAAGCAAATGTCTGTTTTGCCTATTAACTTATCTGGAAAGAGTAAGAGCAATCGAAACAACATGTACAGAGCACATATTGCGAAACTAAGGAAAGAGCCTCAGCTTTTCAATAAGAAATATTAATCTTTTTAGAATCGACTGAAGATGTAAAAGAACCGTGAATTTTGATTAGC
Source organism: Oscillatoriophycideae cyanobacterium NC_groundwater_1537_Pr4_S-0.65um_50_18 (assembly GCA_016208305.1). Taxonomy (GTDB): domain Bacteria; phylum Cyanobacteriota; class Cyanobacteriia; order Elainellales; family Elainellaceae; genus Drouetiella. Next base: position 274,655 of record JACQYI010000071.1, read on the forward strand.
ACAAGGGAAGACTTATACGTAATAGCCTAAAAATAGTACACAGGAACTTCTAGCGGTTTGTTGAGTTATGAAAGATATGTATAGTATTCGGGAAGCTACAAAAGGTTTTGGCAGAAACCAGAGACTTATTCTTAGTTCACTATACTTGAATCCTCAATCAATCAAAAAATTTACTTCTGTTAGAAACACAATACTTAATCTTCAAGATAGAGGTCTAGTTCAGTTGGAAAATGATCAAATTTCTCTTACAGATTTTGGTCAATCTGTTTGTGAATCTTGGCGAGAGCAGGATGACAATAGTAAGTTAGGCTTTCTGTCTGAATTAGACAATGATCAGAAAAAAGAGCCATCCAAATCAACTCAATTAAAACAAGTAAAACTTGAGAAAAGTAATCAGTTTCTGGAACTTTATAAGCAAGGACTTAACAGGCAGCAAATAGGTGATCAATATGGAATTAGTAGAGAGCGGGTTAGACAAATCCTTAACATCAATCCTGCATTTCATGAGTATTTAAAAGAGCGTGAGGAAGCAGAGGCGGCGGCTGAAGAAGAAAAAAAAGAAAGTGCCAAGCAAGAACTTTATTCAAGAAGCTTAGCTGCTCTTTACCCAGAACGAATTGCAGAATTATGGGATTGCGAGAGAAATGGAAATCTCAATCCTGAAGATGTTCCTTCCGGAACTACACAGCAATATATATGGCTCAAGTGTCCTATTGATGGATTTTCTTGGAAGAAAAAGCCTTCTGAAATAGTAAGGCAGAGCTGGGATAGAAATGGAACTAGTGGATGTCCAGCATGTTCAGGTAAGAAGAGAAAGGCTGAAAAACAGCCTGCTCTTACAGAAGTTTATCCAGAACTTATTAGCCAATACTGGGATTATGAAAAAAATAACAAACTTAACTTAGACCCAGAGAAACTGACCCTTGCAAGTAATAGGAAGGCATGTTTCAAGTGCCCTCAAGATGGTAATGGGTGGCAAGCAAGCATTGCCTCAACGATCAATCAACAGTGGTCAAAGGGCAATGCTGGCTGTCGGGTTTGCAATGGAACTGCTGAACGTAAGTGTGGTGAATGGCAACGTAGAGATCCAATAGCAGTTGAGTTTCCTGAAGAAGTCGCTAAGTATTGGTTATATGAAGCTAATAATGAACTAGGACTTGATCCAAAGAAGTTGACTATTGGATCAAGTAAAGAAGCTTTCTTTAAATGCCCTATTGATGGTCATGAATGGGTAGCAACAATTACAGTTATTGCAAAAGGCTCCTGGAAGAAGGAAAATAGTGGTTGCCCAGCGTGTCGAGGACTCATCGCTACTGAAACCACATCATTACTAGCTCTTTATCCTGACTATGTAGCTCAGTATTGGGATTATGAAAAGAATAATAAACTAGACATATTCCCTAACAAGGTAACTAGAGGCTCTCAGCGAGAAGTATGGTTCAAGTGTCCACATGATGGATATAAGTGGAAAACCAGAGTAGGCGGCATCACTAAGAGTTCATGGAGTTTAGGAAATAGTGGTTGTGCTCGCTGTTTTGGCTGGAATTTAGAAGCCATCCGCCAGTTCGTTGCCAGCTTGGAAGATCATATTCCTAATCTGACGCAGGCTGAATTATATAAAATCTTTGAGCAATCAGGTATTTTAGATACGCACAATATTGAAGGATTGAAGATTGCTAAAGATATCATTAAAGGTAAACTAGCAGGTCAAAAACTTCGAGATGTAGTTCAAGGAAAGGAAGCCAAAGCGTCTGAGACTGAAATTGATTCAGTTGATGTTCTTAAAGCTGACACTGAATTACAGATTGTCGATACTATTTCATCACTGAGCATATCTGAGGCGTCTGAAACCTTTGAAACAACTGGTGCTCCTGAAGAGCAACTTAACGAGCCTAATGAGTTACCAAAAATCAAGGTACAGAAAAGTCTGGAGTTTTTGAGCAGCAAAATTGTTGCTTCGGCTGATCAAGAAGCAATTGACTTTTTTATTGCTTCTAGACGTAATCGAATCTGGGCAGAAGTTTTTGAGGATGAATCTGCCGTTGAAGCAATTGAAGCTTTTACGGATGACGGCTATGGTCGTCAAGTGAGAGGTCAATTTCTTGACGAATACAACCAAGCGCGAGATATGGCAATTCCATCAGGTTGGGCATTCCGAGTTGATGGGAAGATCACGCCTCCAAACTTAATGCAAAAATTGGCTGCGGTGAATTTACGTAACCAGCAGCGAATGTTAAACCTTTCGTTGACAGGGACAGGTAAGACAATTGGTGGTATTCTCAGCAGTCGCATCATTGATGCTCATCTCACAATTATCATCTGTCCATTAGATACGGTGCAAAACTGGCATGGAGAAGTCAAACATGTTTTTCCAGATAGCCGAGTTACAATCAAAAACTTTGATCCTCACTGGATAGATATTGAAGAGGGACATCATTACATCCTTCTAAATCATGAGATGTTCCAACAACCCTCAACACCTACTCATATTAGGCAACTGCTAGAGCGATATCAAATTGACTTCATCATTGTGGATGAGATTCATCGTTGTAAACAACGTGGTGATGATCCATCTAAACGGCGGCAGATGGTTCTTGCTTTGATTACTAACGCAGCAGAGAAGAATCCTAATCTTCATGTGCTTGGCATGAGTGCAACTCCCGTTATTAACAATCTAAAAGAAGGAAAAAGCTTGATTGAATTAGTGACAGGTGTAGAACGTCCTGACTTAAATGAGAAAGCCACCCTTAATAACTGTATGCGACTGCATCAGGCGTTTGTGACTCTGGGAATTCGTTCTAGAGTCAAACCCAAAATCAAAATCAATAGAGTTAGACTTCCAATTGACTGTACACATTTAGTTGATAAAATTCGGGAAGAAGGCACGTCTATCTTGAAGATGGAGCAGATCCTTACCCGTGCTAGGATTCCAGCTATTCTCAAGGAACTCCGTCCCAAAACTATTGTTTATACCCATTACGTTGAGGGCATAGTCGATCAGCTAAAAGAGGCAATCGAGGCAGACGGATGGACTGTTGGTTTTCATATGGGAGGCGATAAGAGCGGTCGTAACAATTTTATTGATGGTTCCATTGACGTTTTAATTGCCAGTAGTGCTATGGCAACTGGTGTTGATGGCTTTCAACGAGTTTGCGATCGCCTCATCCTCAATATTCCACCTTGGACAAGCGCTGAACTAGAGCAACTAGAAGGACGATTGAATCGGCAGGGACAAGTCCACGATACCCTCACAATCCTAATGCCTGTAACGTATGGTTTGGATGATGGAGAACATTGGAGTTGGGATGAGGGGCGTTTAGCTAGGCTACAAAATAAACAGACAGTTGCCGACGCTGCGGTTGATGGTGTAATGCCTGAAGGTCAACTACGCAGTGAATCTCAAGCATTTCGAGATCTGCGGAAGTGGTTAGAACGGTTGAAAATAGGTGAACAGAAATCAATTATTCGTCCTAGAATTTTTGTTCCACTTCCAGATGCTGATCCTATAGATAGCCAACGACGAAATGTTCAATATGGTGACTTCAGCCGTATGAATGCTCGTTGGAATAGCAGCTATAGTCATACTACCTATGAACGTTTACAAAGCAATCCAGAAGAGTGGATGCAATATCATACGCTCTATCAAGAGGCTCGGAAGACCTGGGCAGTTATTCCTTGCGAGGAGGCTATCAAGTGGCTTCAGAAGCGATCTGATCTAGTTGTGGCTGATTTTGGTTGTGGGGAAGCGCTAATAGCTAAAGCCCTTGTTGATAGACATACAATTCATAGCTTTGATTTCATTGCAATCAATAATTCAGTTATTGAGTGCGATGTGGCTTGTGTGCCTTTAGAAGATAACTGTCTGGATGTCGCTATGTTTAATCTGTCACTTATGGGTTTGAATACCACTGACTACATTCGAGAAGCAGCTCGTACACTTAAACTTGATGGGCAACTCTGGATTTATGAGGTAACATCCCACTTTAAAGATCTTCAAGGGTTTGTTAGAGGACTTAAACTAGCAGGGTTTAGAATAATTGAAAATACTGAAATATGGAAATTCCGATATATTCGAGCGATCAAATCAGAGGAGGTTGATCTTTCCCAAATTGAAGTACAGCTCTAGTGCATTGGATAGATTAATATGCGCTCTGAGCCAATCAGAATTTCAATAAGCCACCAATCTGATGACGCTAAGTCGTAAGCTAGTCGAGGAATATAAACGCATCGCTTAGGGATGAAAAGTGATTATCTTTATTGTTGTCATTCAGCGCTCAAAGGCGTAATCAAGTGCTGCGTACAAGAATACCTGCGGCTAGCGCTGAGGAAGGCACAGATAGTTGATCCACTTCCTGCCGAACTATGATCGCGGTATAGCCTGATGACATTGTAGAATGCGATCGCCCTACAATGAGTACAGCAGAGACACGAGGCGCAAAATCAGATGAGTGCTAAAGAACAGTTGCTTAACGAACTTGAACACGCGCCCGATGCAATGGTTGAGCAGATTCTCGATTTTTGTCTTTTCCTCAAGCAACGGCAGCAGGCGAAAGCAGAAACATCAAGACCTCATAGCCTTACGCATGGCGACTCAAAGTGAAGAGTTGTTTTTTGAGGAAATGAATGAACGCGCTTTTCGATAGATGATATTTTATGGAGGTTGCTTCAAATGTCAAAGCTGCTTGAACGAATCACAGTAAATTCCAGACAGTGTGGTGGTCGTCCCTGTATTCGTGGGATGAGAATTCGAGTGTCTGATGTGTTGGATTTGTTCGCAGCAGGGCTAAGCGCTGAACAGATTTTAGAGGAAATGCCCGATCTGGAAATGGATGATTTGAGAGCAGCACTTGTCTATGCTTCACGTAAACTCAATCATCCTATTTTAGTTGCGTGACAATGATTTGGATTGATGCGCACTTGTCACCTGCGATCGCAACTTGGATTACAGATATATTTGGGGTGACAGCAATAGCTTTACGTGATCTTGGGTTGCGAGATGCCGAAGATCCAGAAATCTTTGAGTCTGCAAAAGCTCAAGGAGTTATTTTCATGACCAAAGACAGTGATTTTGTAGATTTGGTCGAGCGATTGGGAGCACCCCCACAAATTATTTGGTTGACCTGCGGAAATACGTCAAATGTCCGGCTATAGGAGATTTTAAGTTCGGTTTTACCAGAAGCAATAGAGCTACTACGTTCTGGTGAAAAGCTAGTGGAAACTAGCACAGCGCTGGATCACTTTAGAGACATCCAGTTCCCTGAGCTTGAGTTACGAGCTGAAGAGTCACCCGCTCGAACTGCTATGATTTATCACGCGATGATTGTGTCATACCGTGCCGTCCACAGTGCAGTCCCCCTCTCAACTCCCGTCCGACCTGCCACCCGACAAGCTGGCCTTTGTCGATCGCGCCTTAGCCGAACGGCAGCAAACCCAGCGCTGGCGATCGCTCCAGTCCATTACGCCCCTTGATGCAGTGCAGGTGCTGAAAAACGGGCGAAAATTGCTGAATTTTAGCTCTAATGATTATTTGGGATTATCGAAACATCCTGCCTTAATTGCCGCTGCACAGGATTACACAGCGCGATACGGAACGGGTTCGACGGCTTCGCGGCTGGTGACAGGCACCTACGACATTCATCAGCAGCTAGAGGAAAAACTGGCGATCGCCTGTGGACGGCAGGCTGCCTTGCTGTTCAATTCGGGCTTTCAGGCCAATGTTTCGCTGTTGGCCTCGCTGCTGGATGCGCGATCGCTCGTGTTGTGCGATCGTCTGGTTCACAACAGTCTAATTCAGGGCATTCTAGCCAGCCAAGCTCGGTTTATGCGCTACGCCCACAATGATCTCGCCCATCTAGAAAAGCTGCTGCATCAGGCCAAAGATTACAGCCGCGTAGTGATTGTCACCGAAACAGTATTTAGCATGGATGGCGATCGCAGTGATGTTTCGGCACTTGTGGATTTAGCGCAAACGCACAACGCCATTCTCTACCTGGATGATGCCCATGCCTTGGGCGTTTTGGGTGAGGTGGGCATGGGTCTTGCGGCACATCAGACCGGAGCAGATGTTGTGGTCGGCACCTTCGGCAAAGCGTTTGGGGCGTTTGGGGCGTTCGTGACCTGTTCCCATAAGCTGAAAGATTATTTTGTGAATTGCTGTGGTGGCTTCATTTACACTACGGCTTTGCCGCCTGCCGTCATAGGAGCGATCGCGGCTGCCCTAGAGCTAATGCCCACCTTGGAGCTAGAGCGTCAGCACTTAACGCAATCTGCCGCCTATTTGCGGACGCAGCTCAACCTGTTGGGCTACGACACTGCCGGATCTAATTCGCAGATTGTGCCGCTGCTAGTAGGCGATGAAGCGAAAACGCTGCGGCTCTGTCAGGGACTAGAGGAGAGCGGAATTTTGGCGATCGCCATTCGTCCGCCCACCGTTGCCCCCGGAACGTCACGCATTCGCTTGGCGTTGTCTAGCCAGCATCAGCAGGCAGATCTCGATCGTCTTGTCGATGCGATCCAGCGGCATGAATAGCCCAGTGGCGATTGCCTATCATGGCTGGGGGTTTAATGCCTCCTGTTGGCGATCGTGGGGGCAGCAATTTGACAAAACCAAGGTGAAATTTCAGGCATTCGATCGCGGCTACTTTGGCCATCCGGCTGAAGCCAGCTTTGAGCAAGCAGTTGGCTTTGAGCGATCGCCAAAAATCCTCTTGGTTCACTCTTACGGGCTGCATCTTTGCCCGATCGCTCAACTGCAACAGGCCGATTTGCTAATTATCTTTAGCAGCTTTTCTGAGTTTCATCCCCAACGAGTCTCTCTAAGGCGGCGATCGCAATCGATCCTCCAGCTAATGCTGAACCAGTTAGACGCTAACCCACAGCTTGTGCTGGAAAACTTTCGCTCGAAGTGCTATTTTCCCCAATCTGAACCGCTTCAGCCGGAAGGACATCTATCCTATAATTTGGAGCTGTTAATGAGTGACTTAATCAGCTTGGGTGAAACCTCTCTATCTTTGGCTATGACTTGCGAGAGATGGCAGCAAATTCCCAAAATCATCTTTCACGGGACTCAAGATCAAATTGTTTCCCCCGATCGCGCTCAAGCCCTGCTGAATCTGTTAGGAAGTCATGCCGAATATATTAAAATTCCTGATGCAGGTCATGCCCTCCCCTTCACCCATTTTCAAACCTGTTGGTCAGCCCTAAATACCTATGCCGCCTATTTTTCATAGCGCCAAACAAGCGATCGCCACTCGTTTTGGGCAAGCCGCAGCGGTCTATCATGCTGAGGCACAGATGCAAAAAGATTGTGCAAACGATCTGATCAACTATCTATTTAAAGCCTTACCTCAGCCGCTTAAGTTGCCCCCTGGAAAAATCCTTGAAGTGGGCTGTGGAACAGGTTTCATTACACAAGAACTGGTGGATTGTTTTGGCGATCGCTCCTTAGAAATTACGGACTTATCGCCAGAAATGCTGCAATTTTGTCAGGCTCATTTGCAGATGAACTTAAATCATCAGCCCTTCAAGAGCCAGATCGAATTTCATCAGATGGATGGAGAAGCGATCGATCCTCACCCCCTACCTTACGCCATGATCGTCAGCGGCTTTACCATCCAGTGGTTCAAAGATCCGATCGCGACTTTACGGAACTGGCGATCGCAGCTTCAGCCTGGGGGAATTTTGCTGATTTCCTTTCCAACGGATCAGAGCTTTCCTGAATGGCGGCAAGTGTGTCGGAAATTAAATTTGCCTTTTACGGCCAATCCGCTGCCAAATGCTGAGTTAATCTGGACAGCGCTTGCTCAAGAGTTTAGCCTATTTCAAACCTACGATCAAAGTATGAAATTAACCTTCAATAGCGCCGCTGATTTCTTTAGAAACCTCAAGGCGATCGGAGCAGGTTTCAATCAGCAAGATCAGCGATTATCTCTTTCCCAAATGCGGCAATTGATCAACTATTGGGATAGTCAAACAGACGAGATCTCTGTGCAGTTTCATATTGCCTTTGGAGTGTTGCAAAAGTGAATTCACAAGATTTCTTAAACCCCCCTTTCCCAAAACAATTTTTTGTCACAGGAACAGACACAAACGTTGGCAAAACGATCGTTTCGGCCATGCTGACTTTGGGCTTGGGCGCTGCCTACTGGAAGCCGATTCAGTCGGGTCTAGAACCCCTCACCGATACAGACTATGTGCGGCAAGTCACCCAGCTAGACGCGTCTCATTTTTTGCCAGAACGCTTTCGTTTGCCTGAGCCGCTGTCGCCTCACGCCTCTGCTGCGATCGCCGGACTGCATATTAACCTTGCTGATTTCCAATTGCCCGTAGCTTACGAGAAACCCCACCTCATCGTAGAAGGCGCAGGCGGCTTGCTGGTGCCGCTCAATCCGCAAGATTTGATGATTGACTTGATTCGATTTCTCAACTTGCCTGTATGTTTAGTCGCCCGCAGTTCGTTAGGGACGATCAACCACACGCTACTTTCCATTCAGGCGTTACGACAGGCAGAAATTCCCATCTTGGGCGTAATTTTGAATGGTGTAAAAAATCAAATTAATCGAGAAGCGATCGCCCACTACGGCAAAGTCACGATTCTAGGCGAATTAGAATGCTTGGATGAAATGAATCCCGCTACACTCAAGAAAGCTTTCCACGCTATGTTTCATTCTCCCCTCTCCCATGCACCCTAATCTCTGGTATCCCTACACGCAAGCTAAAACTGCACCTGAACCGTTAAAGGTCAAATCGGCTCAGGGGGTTTGGCTGCAATTAGCAGACGATCGCAAAATTATTGACTGCATTTCGAGCTGGTGGGTGAATTTGCATGGCCACGCCCATCCCAAAATTGCAGAGGCGATTTATCAGCAAGCCAAGACGCTAGAGCAGGTGATCTTTGCCGGGTTTACCCACGATCCTGCCGAACAGCTAGCCGAAAAGTTGGTGAGCAAACTTCCCGCAGGATTGAGCCGCGTTTTCTATTCCGACAATGGCTCGACGGCGGTTGAGGTAGCGCTAAAAATGGCCTACCAATACTGGATTAACTTAGAGCAAAAGCGATCGACTTTTTTGGCGTTTGAGGGAGCCTATCATGGCGATACCTTTGGGGCGATGTCGGCAGGGAAATCTCTATTCACTCAGGCATTCACCGATCTGCTGTTTGAAGTGGAGTATTTGCCGTTCCCAGAGACTCACATGGGCGATCGCACCGTTATGGAGCGAGAGCAGCATATTCTGAGTCTGCTAGAGAAGAAATTGAGTCAAGCAGGCGATCGCTATGCGGGATTCATTCTGGAACCTCTAGTGCAGGGCGCAAATGGCATGAGGATGTGTCGGCCAGAGTTTCTGCATCAGGTCTGTATTATTGCTCAACGATTCAACCTTTTGGTGATTGCCGATGAAGTGATGACAGGATTTGGGCGTACAGGAGAATGGTTCGCCTGTCTGAGAGCTAAGATTCAGCCGGATATTATCTGTTTGTCTAAAGGGATTACCGGAGGTTTCCTGCCTCTGTCCGTTACCGTTTGCTCAGAACAGATTTATGATGCCTTTTACAGCGATAACCCAGCGAAAACGCTGTATCACGGGCATAGCTACGCCGCTAATCCGCTGGGCTGTGCGGCGGCATTGGCTGCTTTTGAGCTAACCCAAGCTAGCGAGCCGATATTTCGTGGCATGGAAGCAAAGCATACTGAGTTCCTCGCCCCCTTAAAAACGCATCCTCAAGTCGAGAAAATTCGGGTAACGGGTACGATCGCCGCAATGGATCTGATCACGCATCAACCTGGGTACCTCAACCAGATCTCTCTGGAAGTTCGGCAGAAGGCGATCGCCAAAGGGCTGCTGCTCCGTCCCTTAGGCAATGTTCTCTATCTCATGCCGCCCTACTGCATCACCGATGAAGAGCTAGCGATCGTTTATCAAGGAATGACCGACATTTTGAACGACTTGACCCCATCACGTTAATTCCCTGATCTTTGATCAGCATTACTTACAGCCATTTCTCCTTACATAAGCCACGCCCTCTCATCTACTCATCTACCCACTCACACTCTCATCTACCCACTCACCCGCCCTCTCACCTAAAAATTGCTGTAATCGGTCTATGAAGCGCCTTCCCGAATAAAATTCATTGCTAAAACCAGCACCCCGCTTGAGCAAGTGAATTCGTCTGACGGTATGATGCAAAACGCGGCTCTCTTACAAAACCCTACAACGGCGATCGCCCATGCTCAACACTGCCTCCACCTTGACCAACGCTGAAATCCGCCATGACTGGACAACGGCTGAAATCTTGCAGCTTCTTCAGCAGCCTTTACTCGATTTGGTTTATCGCGCCCAGACGATTCATCGCCGCTACTATCCGGATCACGACATTCAGTTGGCCACATTGCTGAGCGTCAAAACGGGCGGCTGCTCCGAAAACTGCGCCTACTGTCCGCAATCTGCCCATTACGAAACGACTGTAGAAAAGCAGCCTATCTTGCCTGTCGCAGAAGTTTTGGCGGCAGCTGAGCGAGCTAAAGAGCTGGGTTCCGATCGCTTTTGTATGGGCTGGGCATGGCGCGAAATTCGCGATGGCAAAGCCTTTGACGACATGCTAGAGATGGTGCGGGGCGTCCGATCGCTCGGCTTAGAAGCCTGCGTCACGGCGGGTATGCTCAACGACTCCCAAGCGCAGCGACTGGCTGAAGCCGGACTGACGGCCTACAACCACAACCTAGACACGAGTCCCGAATTTTACGATCAGATCATTACCACCCGCACCTATGGCGATCGCCTCCAGACGCTAGATGCGGTGCGGCGGGCAGGGATTACGGTCTGCTGTGGCGGCATTATTGGTTTGGGAGAAACCTTGAGCGATCGCGCCCAAATGCTGCAAGTGTTGGCAACGCTGACGCCTCATCCTGAAAGTGTGCCGATTAATGCGTTGGTTGCCGTCGCAGGGACTCCTCTGCAAGAGCAGCAGCCGATCGATCCCCTGGATCTCGTTCGTATGTGTGCCACGGCTCGCATTCTTATGCCTCAGGCGCGGGTTCGCCTCAGTGCTGGACGCAGCAGCCTCAGCCGCGAAGCACAGGTTTTATGCTTTATGGCCGGGGCAAACTCCATCTTCTATGGCGACAAGCTGTTGACCACGGGCAATCCTGAGTGTGATGCCGATCGCCAGCTTTTGAATGACATAGGAGGAGTGAGCGATCGCTGATTCTCCAGAAAGTACCTTTAGGGGTACCGCTTTTGCTCCGTAATATTCTCCAGATAGTCTGATGAACTCTATTAGTTCTTTATTCAGGTTTATCTATCATGTTCACAGCAGCTCAAGCGATCGATCCTCTTCTTCAAATCGGCTCTCAAGGTGCAAAAGTCCGCGAACTGCAAACGCTGATCAATCCACGTATCCTCGTAGCAGACAGACTTAAGGTTGACGGTATATTTGGCAGCAAAACTGAGGCCGCCGTTAAAACAGTACAATTCCAATTGCTACTAGAGCAAGACGGTATTGTGGGTACCGCAACCTGGAAGTCTCTGCGCGCCAATGCCCCTGTTGATATGCCCATTCTCCGTCGCGGTATGGTCAGCAAACAGGTCGGTATTGTGCAGCAAGTGCTAAAAATGGGTGGATTCTACACAGAAGCGATCGACAATGATTTTGGTGTCAAGACCGAAGCTGCCGTCAAAGCTTTTCAGCGAGGCCAGGAATCGCCGATCGATGGTGTGATTGGCGATCGCACTTGGAAAGCCCTGAGTAACTTTGCGACGTTTCTTTCGATTGATTAAAACCTAGAGTCCGCGTTTCGCGATCGTGGGGCAGCGATCGTGGGGCGCGGACTCCCCGATTCAAAACTGTTGAAAAAGGGCGACGATTACTATTGGATTTGGATCAGGGATCACAAAGGGCTGTGAGTTCATCTTGAATCCCATTTGTCCGCCAATGAATTTGCTTGTATCCTGGCCTGATTGCGTAAGGTGTGACGGTACGTGCCAATGGCAATGGCGATCGCGATGACGATCAAAACCGCTGCAACAGCGAATGTAATACGCATACCAATGGCAACGGCCTCAGGAGCTGCTGTGGTGATGTCGTTTGTGGCGGATGCGATCGCAAACACCGCACCCATAACGGATGCTCCGGTGATCAGCCCAAGATTGCGCGATAGGTTGAGCAGGCCGGATATGACGCCCCGCTGCTCTGGTCGAATATAGGTCATGACGGCCGTGTTGTTTGCCGCCTGGAACAGCGCATAGCCAGCGGTAATGATGACGATCGGGGCAACGTAACCTGGAACGCCAAACCGCGTCGGCATTAAGGGCAGAATCGAGGAACCTGCCGCCATGCCAATTAGTCCGGCAATGGTCATGCGGTGTGTGCCAAACCGATCCACGAGGCGGCCAGCGGGAACGCCTGTCAACGCGGCAACAAGCGGGCCAACCGATAAGACAAGTCCCACGAGTGCGGCTTCGAGTCCGAGCGCCTGAGAGAGATAGAACGGCCCGACCACTAGGGTGGACATCACCACGGTGGTGACCAGGGTGCTCATCGCACAGCCTGCGCTCAAGACTGGATTGCGAAACATCGCCAATCGGATCAGCGGTGATGCGGTGTTCGCTTCAACCAGCGCGAAGAGGCCAACGCCAAAGACAGCCATGCCCAGCAGTGCCAGGTTGAGCAGGCCGAAACTGCCGCGCCCCATCGTCATGGCGAGGGCATAGGCCGCTAGAGTCAGGGCAAGCAGCAGGGTACCCACCGGATCGAAGCCCGTCCGATCGGTCTTTGGCTCCCGCCGATCTAGGGGCAGAAAGCGATGTGCGAGAACCAACGTCAGGATGCCCAGCGGTACATTGACGAAAAAGAGGGCAGGCCAACCGAATCCGGCGATTAAAACGCCACCGAATCCAGGACCAAGCGTGGTGCCCAGGGCAGACATGGTTCCGAGCAGTCCCATAGCACTGCCAGTTTTTGCCTTGGGTACCGTCTCACCGACAAAAGCCATTGTGAGAGCCATCATGATGGCCGCGCCCAGTCCCTGCACCGCCCGTGCAGCAATCAGCAGCCCCAGCGTAGGGGCAACACCGCACAGGACGGAGGCCAGCGTGAACAGGAAGATACCGCCCAGCAGCAGGCGGCGGCGACCTGTGAGATCACCGAGTCGTCCAACGCTGACGATTAGGGTGGTGATGGCTAGAAGATAGGCGAGGATGACCCACTGAACTTGCTGGAAGGAAGCGGTAAACGCCAGCGTCAGCGTTGGTAAACCGACATTGGCGATGCTGGTGCCCAGCGAAGACAGCAGCATGGAAAGCGAAAGGCTAAGCAGCGCCCAGCGAACGGAAGAGGGGCGTTGCGATCGTTTTTTAAGGATTGACTTCACAATAAACTCTGCTTTGGGGGAAACTCTCGCAATGGAGTTATCTGAACCCTATCCCCTTGTTTGATAAGGCGCAAGACGCACCATTTGCACTTTATTCGTGCATTTGACGCCATGCCAAAAACGAGCTGCGCTAGAATCAAGGCATGTCAACCCCAGATTTCAACTTGCTCATCACGCTAGATGCGGTACTCGCAGAAGGAAGCGTTGTGCGCGCTGCCCAACGGTTGCGGCTTAGCCCATCGGCAATGAGCCGCGCGCTGGCACGCTTGCGAGAGACGACAGGCGATCCACTGTTGGTCAGAGCCGGACGCGGTCTTGTTCCCACCCCCCGCGCGATCGAACTCCGTGAGCAGGTCAGCCAGCTGGTGCAGGAGGTAGAAGCGGTTCTCCGTCCTGCGGAACAGCTCAACCTGAACCAGTTGGTCAGAACGTTCACGATTCGAACCCGCGAAGGCTTTGTTGAGAATTTTGGAGCGGATCTGATTGCTCGCGTCAGCGCAGAGGCTCCGGGCGTGCGGCTCTGCTTTGTGCAGAAACCCAACAAAGAAAGCACATCTCTGCGCGACGGGAGCGTCGATCTGGAAACGGGCGTTGTGGGCAAGACAACGGGGCCAGAGGTTCGGGCACAGGCTTTATTTCAGGATCGGTTTATGGGCGTCGTGCGCCTAGGACACGCGCTGAGCCAAGGCGAGATCACGCCTTCTCGCTATGCTGAAGGCCGACACATCTGTGTCTCGCGCCGGGGTCTTGCTCAAGGGCCGATTGATGAAGCCTTAATGCCGTTCGGGCTAGAACGAGAAATTGTGGCGATCGTCGATGGCTTTTCGGCTGCACTGGCACTCGCTCGAAACTCTGACCTGATCGCCACTGTTCCCGAATGGCAAACCGGAAACCTGCGCCTGGGAATGCATAGTTTTTCTCTTCCAGTTCCTGCACCGGAGGTGACGATTTCATTGCTCTGGCACCCACGCCTGGATGCTGATCCAGCGCATCGCTGGCTGCGGGGCCTCGTTCTAGATACCTGCGCGGCAAGCCAGTCTCCCGCTGTCAGAGTGCTATAGCGTAAATATATGGCGCATCATCGCTAATCACCCAATTGATGAGGGGGTGATTCTCCCCAGAATGATTTTTTGCTTCCTGCTCACGAATACTGAATGATTTCTTTCAGACAAACGCACTACTGTCTAGAAAGTAGACTGCTATCTAAAGTAGACTGCTATCTAGCGGCGTTCCCCAAGGATTGTTTGAGAAATAGGTTCACCTTGAACCAGGATAAGAGGTTGATGTGTTCTCCCTTCAAAATTTGGGTTCTTAATTTGCCGAACCAGACCAGATCCTACTAATGCCTGATGGAATGCCGCTCGCTTTGCAAACACTTCATCATCCTTTAAGTATCTTTGGATTACCTGGCTAAGCTGCTGCAGCTCAGATGGCTCTAGCGACTGCAACTGATTAAGAATTTGATTGAGAAGTGCTTGCGGCATGGTCTGTGATTGTGGACTGACTTTGCTATCTATTCTACAAAAACTTAAACCCAGTGCCTCACAAATAACCTCACAGAGGGTGCATCTCGTCGTTAGGGGAGCAGATATTTTGAGTGATGAGAGAGTGGGATGATGGAAGATCAAACAACGGCGATCGCATCATCCCACCCTCCTGCTCTCATAACATTTAGAGGCTCCCCCAACTGCTAGATGCACCCCCTCACAGAGCTGTCTTCGCCAAGAGCTTCAGCAACCTAACGACCCCAATCACCCGCCGCAGACAAGCTTGAACTCAAACCGATAATCTCTCAGCGGTCGGAGTGCATTGGGATTATGGGGGGACGAGACTGAAATTGAGGAGTAAACTCGACTTCAGAACTCGGAGGAGGCGAGTGACGACTTTGCATTTGGGTGACATCCGATGTCTATAACAATATCGCACGCACTCGTCTCTTGTCCCTGCTTCAGTGA
>JACQYI010000064.1 GCA_016208305.1 Oscillatoriophycideae cyanobacterium NC_groundwater_1537_Pr4_S-0.65um_50_18
CAAAAAACACATTGGTAGAAGTAGCAAGACAAATTACTATGCAGCCTTCAAGGTTTTGAAAGCTTTCCTGGTGCTTATGGCGGTGTGGAACCACGCTTATCCATCCCGAACTGAGATGTGAAACGCACCTGCGGCGAAGATCGTTGGGGGGTAGCTCCCTGCAAAAATAGCTCGGTGCCATGTAGATATTGCAACCCCCCTCTCTTGAGATTCAAGAGAGGGGGGTTGCTGTTTGCTTGACAATTCTCAGTTTGTTCTTCACGTTTAAGTTATAGAACGAGAGTATTGCGATAGATCTCGAAGATGTGGCATACCTTCACTTACGCTTCTTACTTATGCGTTTACTTTGTTGCACGGCTGCAATATACCTTGCAGCTTAGGTTGTAACTGTGAAGGGTGGGCAGTCTACAAAAACCTGTAATTCTCAATTATGCTTTCTATAGAATTTAGTAGGGTAGGCAATTAATGGAGCGAAAAGTTAGACTGACCTAAATACCTTTACTGAAATTCGTTACGAAAGGCACGAATAGGCTGAGGTCTCTCAACTAAGATTGAATTTTGCTTGTAGGTACTAATAAGGCTGCTGCGTCACTCCTAGATACAAGATGATTTCGGCGCTAAGATCAGCCCTCCGTAATCCACATCCATGGACACAGCCTATGTTGAAAAACCGACTAGTCAAAGGATTAATCGTTGCTTCAGGGACGCTCTTGATAACTGTTGTCCTCAACTGGCTGAATTACACGGTTTTTCTGGGGCTATTTGCAGGTTTTTTGGGCTGGTGTGCTTGGGAGCAAACTGACACAGCACATCAGCTGATTCAGAAGACACAGCTTGAGAACCAGATTTTTGGAGAGATGCGGACTGAAACAGCTCTGCTTCAAAATGAGTTAAAGGAAGTTAAGATTCGATCGCAGCTAGTGGCAGATAAGCTGCAATCAGAACTACAAAGTAAGACTGAGATTGAACTGAAAACCCGTGAGCTGTCAGAGCAACTTCAATCTAGCCGGCTCTCTCACAAAGAGTACCAAACAAAGATTAGTAAGTTAGAGCGAGAGCTTTCTAAAAAGCAGGTTTTGCAGCAAGAAATTGCTAACCGAGATGAATATATTAGTTTGATGCATGACGCGATCGATGAAGAACAGAGCAAGCGTCGGCAATTTGAGGAGTTAGTAGAAAGGTACTCAAACCAAATTCAAGCTCTAGGTGCTGAAAATATTGTCCTTAAAGAAAGTCTGGGTCAGGCCAACCGTAAGCTAGGTACTACCAGAGTAGACCAGCTGCTAGAAAATGATGAACTGGAGAAAACGAGCGGTAGCTATGGGTTAAAGATTGAATATTTGGGCGATTTGGAAGATCTGCCTGATCGTGAGTACAAGAAGGTTATGGGTAAGATCTTTGCGCTGCAAGTCGATCCAAGACCTCGCGACTGCGACTACTTAAGAAAGTTTATTTCTCGACATGGCAAAATTTACCGCATCCGTTCAGGCGATTATCGAATTTGCTATGTGATTGAAGAGTCGCCTATTAAGCAAGTTCGGGTGTTAATGGTAGATAACCGCAATGAGCGCATCTATGATGAACGTTTAGGAAGTCGGTTGAGTTAAGCCAAAATTTTGTTTGCTAGGAGAACCAAAATTCCTATGCCGTTAACCTAAGCGCTTCCGATCGCCCCTATAGCGCATATATTCAGAGGCTAAAGCTAGGAAGGCAGACATCAAGATCAACACCACACTAAGAGCATTGATATCCGGTCTAACGCCAGTCCGCACCCGGCTATAAATCAACATCGGCAGCGTTGTCGTTCCACTACCAGCCGTGAATCCAGAGATTAGCAAGTCATCCATACTGAGGATGAAGGCGAGTAAACAGCCTGAAAGGATTGCAGGAATGAGTTCGGGGAGTAAGACCTTGATAAAAGCCTGAAAGGGAGTTGCGCCTAAATCGAGCGCGGCTTCTTCTAAGTGAGGATCAAGATTGGTCAGGCGAGTTGAAACGACTACTGCAATATACGACAAGCAAAAAACAACGTGAGCAATGATAACAGTGCCAATGCTGAGGGCAGGTAGGGGCAGACTGAAAGGAACCCCCATATTCAACAGAGAGACATTGAGAGATTGTACGATCGGCTCTAAAAGTCCAAAGATTGAACTAAAGAAAACCAGAGTGGCAACGGCGATCGCAATATCTGGAATAATCAACGGCAAATATGCTGTGCCCTGGTAAAGCCCTTTACCAGGAAACCGATACTTTGCTAGCCCTACAGCCATCATCGTCCCTAGCACCGCTGACACGGCTACCGCAGCTAAAGCTACGGTTAGACTATCTTGTAAGGCATCAAAAATCCGCAAATCTTTGAATAGAGCTTGATACCATTTGAGGCTAAACCCTTCCCAGGTTGTGCTGAAGCGAGAGGCATTGAAGCTGTAAACTGCCAAAATCAAGATGGGTAGATACATAAACCCATACATCAGCAGGGTAAATAGAAACTGCCAGGAGACTTTGAAGTTCGACTTCGGCGAAGGCGTCTGCATCATGGTTGAGGTTGTCGTCGCGCATCAGGTTAATGAATCATGTCCGGGGCTAACCCAAAGAGGGAAGCTTATATTGGACAACTGTTTAGATTAGGTCACTGTGGTGTCGCGATCGCCGTATTTCAGCAATAGGGCAATGCCGATACTAACACCAGTAATCATCAAGATGCTGAAGCTAGAACCCAACCCCCAGTTGCGGGTTGCGCCTAGAAACTGGTTGTAGATGAGTCGAGACATCGTCATGCTGGATGCTCCGCCCAATAGCTCAGGCACCACAAACTCTCCTAAGCTGGTAATGAATACCAGCAGCCCCCCTGCGGCAATACCAGACAAAGTTTGGGGAACCGTAACTTTCCAGAAAGTCTGCTGTGGTGTGGCCCCCAAATCTGATGCAGCCTCTAGTAAACGCCTATCCAACTTTTCTAACGAGGCATAGAGGATCAGCACCATATAGGGCAAAAAACTATAGGCCATACCGATATAGACTGCCGGAGTTTGGTTGAGCCAGTCTTGATTGGGTAGGTGCAGCACATTGAGCAGACTATTAAGGACACCGCTAGGTCTAAGAATAGCTATCCAGGCGTAAGCGCGCAGCAGCGAAGATGTCCACAGCGGCAGCACAAACAACACCAGCAGCAGGTTGCGCCAGCGTAACGGTGCCATGATTGCAATCCAATAGGCAACGGGAAACCCTAACATCATGCAGATGACAGTACTGCCTACTGCGAACAAGATAGAGCGCAAGATTACCTGGAAATAGATGGGCTGGAACGCCTCAATATAGTTGCCAATGCCATAGCCACCTGCGGCCTGCCCTACCCGAAAACCTGGAATTAGACTCAGCTCTAAAATGAGCAGCGTTGGAGCCACTAGGAGCAGCAGCAACCATACCCCAGAGGGTACCAAGAGCACGATCGGTTCCACCAACCGAGTCAATTTTCGCCATCCGGAGGGGGCAAGTGGCGATGGCTCTGCAAGGGGTGAAGAAGAGGGTGTTGAA
This sequence comes from Oscillatoriophycideae cyanobacterium NC_groundwater_1537_Pr4_S-0.65um_50_18, assembly GCA_016208305.1. Taxonomy (GTDB): domain Bacteria; phylum Cyanobacteriota; class Cyanobacteriia; order Elainellales; family Elainellaceae; genus Drouetiella. The sequence goes on from JACQYI010000064.1 coordinate 3,535, forward strand.
GAAGACATGGGCAGAGATATGGGGGCTAGGAGCTAGTTAGGCGAGTCCAGTACTGGTCATAGACTTCCGTAATTTTTTCGGGGACGGGGGCTATACCTTCGCACTTCGAGAGCGTAGCCTCTGTCGGAAAGCGGCGAACGTCCTTTTGGATCTCTTGCGGCAGCAGATCAAAGGCTGCCTGACTAGGTGTAGCAATCCCCAATTGCTTGACCATCTCTGCGGCTATCTCAGGTTGCAGCAGATAGTTGATCCACGCATAGGCCGCTTCGGGATTAGGAGCTGATTTAGGAATGACCATCGTATCTGTCCAAACTGAGCTGCCTGTTTGGGGAACGATGTACTTGAGGTTGGGTTTCTCATCGATCAATGCGATCGCATCTTGCGAATACGCCATCGATACCGTGATGTCACCGCTGGCCAACTGATCCTCCCAACCTGTCGTTAAGAATGAGGCGATCGCTGGCTTAATTTGCACCAGTTTATTAAAAGCTTTCTTGATTTGGTCTGGGTTGGTGGTGTTGTAGGAATAGCCGAGAGTCCGCAATGTCGCTCCTAATACCTCACGGACATCATTGATCAGAGTGACTTTTCGAGTGAGATTTTTACGGTTATCCCAAATATAGTTCCAGCCATCAATGGACTTGCCCACTTTTTGGGGATCATAAATCAATCCGGTGGTACCCCATATTGTTGGAATGCTGTGGGCGTTGCCCCGGTCATACACGGGATTCTGCCATTTGGGTTTAAGCGCATCCAAGCCTTCAACTCGTGACTTGTCGAGTGAGGTTAGCATTCCCGACTTCACCATCTCAATGACTGTGTAATCTGATGGATAGATAATGCTGTAGGCACTGCCGCCACCAGCCTGCATCTTAGCCATCATGGCTTCATTAGAGTCATACAGGTCGACAACAACTTGAATTCCTGTTTTTTCTCGAAAGCCCTCGATTAGCGCATCGTCTGTGTAGCCTGCCCAAGTATAAATGTACAGCTCGCTAGCGCTACCTCCAGCGGGGCTGGGGCTTGAGGCAGGGCTGCCCGTAGCAGTAGGGCTTGAGCCAGAATTAGCGTTGGATAGGTTGCGGGCACAGTTAGCCAACGCCAGCCCTGAAGCCGCCGCTGCTGAAGTCTTTAAAAATCGCCGCCTTGCCGGAGAGAATCGTGGCAAGGGGGATCGCCCCTGTGAACGAGATGCTAGTGACTCAGATTTATCAAAATCTCCATCAGAGCCATTTTTTTGATTGCTTAGAGGCATTCCCTTACTCCTGTGGGGTTAGAGCCAAACAGTCTTCGGCAGCCCAGTAGACATAGACTGAGGTGCCCAATGCCAGTAGGCGGTCAGAACGGTTAGGCTGCAACACGGTGATGCGATCGCCTGTAGTCAGATCGACTTGGTAGTCAACATGGGTACCTAAATACATGACATGTTTAAGCGTACCCTCATAGCAGTTTACCGGGTTAGCCGGAGCACTCAGTTCAAGGTGGACTTTCTCAGGCCGGATACTGACAAATACTTCCGGGGAATTAGAGTTATCCCAGGGCGTTTCGGGTCTTGCCTCAATCCGCAAGTGATTGTCGGTCACAACTTGCAAGGTTGCAGCATTGATCGATTCAATCCGTCCTTTGAGCAAATTGGTATCTCCAATGAAATCTGCTACAAATGCGGTTTTGGGATGCTCATAGATTTCGCTAGGCGTACCAATCTGCTCAATTTTTCCATTGCTCATGACCGCAATCCGATCGGATAGGCTGAGGGCCTCTTCTTGGTCGTGAGTCACCATCACAAACGTTAAACCTAGCTCACGATGCAGATTAGACAGCTCGACCTGCATCTCTTTCCGCAGCTTTAAATCGAGTGCCCCTAAAGGCTCATCCAGCAGCAGCACAGTGGGGTGATTGACCAACGCTCTTGCCAACGCTACCCGCTGCTGCTGTCCACCCGATAGCTGTGCTGGAAATCGACGAGCAAAGTCATCCATCTTGACCAACCTCAGGGCATCCCCAACACGGTCTCGCAACTCTGCATTGCCGCAGCTTTTGAGTCGCAGACTAAAGGCCACATTATCCCACACTGTTAAATGGCTAAATAGCGCATAGCTTTGAAACACAGTATTCACAGGGCGCTTGTAAGGAGGCACGCCCGTCATTGATTTACCCCGAATCATGACTTCGCCACCCGATGGCTCTTCAAATCCGGCAATCATTCGCAATGTCGTCGTTTTGCCACAGCCTGATGGCCCTAAGATACTAAAAAACTCTCCTGAGTGGATGTTTAGGTCAATGCCCCGGACGGCTGTTTCTCCGTTGTAGACTTTAAAAACTTTGCGGAGTTCTACATCCAATTGCGTATCTGTGCCCAAAGCGCTTCGATCCCGTGTGGCGGTCTGTGACATAGTTGGCAGATTTCCTACATTTCTACAAGCAAGCCTAAAAGATTTCAGCGAAGAATAGTGAGGCAAAAGCTGCCATCAGCTTTAAATATCCCAAATAAATTTCAAATATCCCAAATAAATGTTCTAAACATACCAGTAAACTCCATATCAATTCTGTAGATTTAGCCGATCGCAAGTTTTTCAGTCTTCCAAAAACATGGAGCTTAACTTTTGAAATGCGTTTCAAGAACTAGGGATTGTAAATAAAAGGCAGAAATCTCCAAACTCGCCCTCAAATCCTCATGAGCCGAACATGAGCTGAACTGGAATGAGCTGAACTATACATACAAACCCTGGTCTAAAACAATTTGTGCTCAGATCCCAAGCTGAGATCTACTGAAGTTATTCAGTACAGGATTCACAGTGTCCTTACAGTAAGTAAGCCTACAGAAGTAGACATAGGGAGAGTAGACTGGTGAAGAAACTTTGCAAGATTTGCAAAGCAGTTGTTCCTATCGATCGGGTTTTGCTATGGCTCTCACCCAAAATTCTCCTATTTCTCAGCAGTCTAATCGCACAGTTGGGCGACAGTATCAGTCTCTAATTGTCATGCTGGTGATTAGCGTAGCGCTATTGGGTGGCATTGGCAGTCGGTTGGCTTACCTTCAGCTTGTTCAGGGCGATCGCAATCGACAACTGGCAGAAAACAATCGCATTCGACTGATTCCGCGTCAGCCTGAGCGCGGCAAGATCCTTGATCGCAAGGGCAGAATTTTAGCGGGCAGCCGAATTTCCTACGCCGTGTTTCTCTGGCCGATCGCCAATTCCAAACAGCAGTGGACAGTGATTTTGCCACGTCTGGCAAGCTTGTTGAATATTCCACTGAAAAATGTTGAAGAACGCCTTGATCAGGCCGGCTATGGTTCGCCAGAGCTGTTACGGATTGCTCGAGGACTTAGCCCTGCTCAAGTCACGGCTTTAGCAGAGTTTAGCCAGGAACTAAACGGCGTTCAAGTAGAGGCAGAAGCAGTACGCAACTATCCGTATGGCGATTTGGCCGCACATGTCTTGGGCTATACGGGTGAGATGAACGATGAAGAGCTAAAAGCTCGACAAGAGCAAGGCTATCGCCTCGGAGATGTGATTGGGCAGATGGGCGTAGAGTCAGCTTTTGAAAGCCAGCTTCGGGGTGAGTGGGGCGGGCAGCAGGTTGAAATTGATCGATCGCAACGGGTGATTCGAGTTTTGGGTGAAAAGCCCGCTCGAGCCGGAAACGATGTGCAGCTTACGATAGATCTAGATGTGCAGCGAGCCGCTGAAAGGGCATTGGGTGATCGAAAAGGGGCGATCGTTGCTATTGATCCACGCAATGGAGCAGTACTGGCAATGGTTAGCCGTCCTGCTTTTGACCCGAACTTATTTTCTACTTACATTACTGATGCACAATGGCAGCGACTGCAAAGCCAGGAATTTCCCTTTGTCAACCGTGCCCTACAGGGCTATCCTCCTGCTAGCACTTACAAGATCATTACAACCACTGCTGCCATAGAGTCAGGTAAATTTTCTCCCTATACTGTTTTGAGTACCTTTCCCTATCTTGAGGTGGGAGGCATTCAGTTCTGGGATTGGAATCGGGCAGGATTTGGCCCTCTGGATTTTCCAGGCGCTTTGACTTGGAGCAGTGACACTTTCTTCTACCAGATTGCGATGGGCATGGGCGAACAGCCTTTAATTCAGTGGACGCGCAAATATGGTTTTGGGCAGAAAACAGGAATTGAATTGGCGAAAGAGGAGGCTTCTGGTCTGGTACCCGATGAGGCTTGGAAGCAGAAAGAGCTAAAGGAACCCTGGTACGCGGGAGATACCGTCAACATGTCGATCGGGCAGGGCTATCTCCAAGCTTCTCCCCTACAAGTTGCCATTATGTTTGCGGTTCCAGCTAATGGAGGTTATCGAGTTAAACCCCATCTGTTGCTGGATAACCAGGATGCACGCAACTGGCGCGAATCTTTAAATTTGAAGCCTGAAACGATCGCGACTGTACAGGCAGGGCTACGGGGTGTAGTGGCAGGTGGCACAGGTCAAGCTGTGAATGTGTCAAGTATTCCCCCGGTTGCAGGTAAGAGCGGCACAGCAGAAGACCCGCCCCGCGAGTCTCATGTCTGGTTTGGGGCCTACGGGCCTTTGGAGAAGCCGGAAATTGTAGTCGTTGCCTTTGGTGAAAACTCAGGAGGTGGGGGTGGAGCTGTAGCTGCACCCATGGTACGGCAAGTGCTAGAGGCTTACTTTAACGGCACGCAGCCCAAAGGTGCTGCGCCTCCCGAAAACGTTACGAGTGACTAAAGGATAGCGAACTTAATAAGACCCAAAGGCACTTTCTGAAAAAATGAGCCGTTTTTTCAGAAAGTGCCTTTCAAATTTCAAGCGATCTCTAATCTTAAAGAAGAGTGATTGGAGCGATCGCCTTAACGGATCGGGTTTCGGCCTGTAATGCTTTAGCCTGGGCGATCGCTTGGCAGATTATCTCAGAATAGAGTCGCTCTGGAATACCGGGCGCATGCGCTTCGATTACTTTGCCAGTGTCAGAACAAGTCACCATAAAGTAATCACAGGTCGGGCATTGGGTCTGAATCAGTTGATGAATATGAATATACTGGCGCTCTGCTGGACTACCGCAGTTAGGGCAGCAGATTTCTTGGGTTGTCGTCATTTTGATGATTTTATAGATTTTGGTAAAGGTTCAACCTTTTCAATGGTTAAGAGCTCAAGATGCCTATAGAGGATGGCTTGTTCTCTTAACGTAACGGACTTTTGCTATGGTTCAAGTCGTCCTGAGTGCAGATATTACGATTTTGCAAGCTTTATTATTATTTTCCATACTATTATGTCGGCTCAGCCAAATCCTGACAACATTCTTGATCCCCTTGCGGCAAAGCAAGGGGATCATCTGTTTTAGGGTGATCCCAACCTGGAAATCGAGACTGTATTTGTTAATGTTTAATAACAGATCGCTCAGTTTTGCTCTCTATTTCGGGCGCTCTTCTACGCAAAAAGTGCCCTTTGAATGATTCAGTCTAGGAGACGATTGCGACCTGAGTTTACGATCGCTGCAAAGCATTAAGATCCGTAAGGAGCACGAATTTAATAAAACCCAATAATTTTCAGAGCAAAGAAGCCTAGCCTCTTTGCTCTGAAAAATTATTTCAAGCTAATCAGTCCCCGATTCTTAGCGTTTCTGGGTCGTTTTGATACTGGCCTGTAAGATATGAGCCTTACAAAACCAGAGCCTTATAAAACAAAGTCGGGATGACAGGATTCGAACCTGCGACATCCTGCTCCCAAAGCAGGCGCGCTACCAAGCTGCGCTACATCCCGATGCAACAGTCTCCTATTCTAGAGCAATTTGGTGGAGAATGTAACTTCTGCTCTTGAGTAATCCTAACTTTGATTAGAAATTACAGGGCAATTGCGTCCTAAAACACGCTCTAGAACATTGTTTACATCGCGCTATGACTGTAGGAGCTGCTTGCTTGAACGCATTACTGATTGCTGGGACAGACACAGGAGTTGGCAAAACAGTTTTAACCTCTGCCCTAGCTGCCTATTGGCAGCGATATCGTGCAGCGCAAAGTTTGGGGATTTTGAAGCCGATTCAATGTGGTGCAGATCCACGAGAAACCGGAGGCGATCGCGCTCACTATGCGGCTCTATTCGATCTAAAGCAGACTTTAGAGGAGATTAATCCCATTTACTTTCCAACCCGTCTGGCTCCACCGATCGCCGCAGAGCGAGAAGGCTTGGCTGTCCCGCTAGAAAAAGCATGGCAGCAGTTTGAAGTTCTGAGTCAACAACGAGAGTTTGTCTTGATCGAAAGCTCAGGTGGATTGGGTTCTCCCATTAGCCATGAAACGACCGTGGCGGATCTTGCTTGGGATTGGCGCGTGCCAACCCTTCTGGTCGTGCCCGTACAACCAGGAGCGATCGCCCAAGCAGTCGCAAATGTTGCGTTGGCAAGTCAGTGCCATGTCCACCTCAAGGGGATTATCCTCAACTGTGTGCAGCCTTGTCATGCCCAGGATCTAGAAGATTGGGTGCCGCTTGATCTCATCCGCTCTTTAACGCAAAAGCCGATCTTAGGCTGCATTCCCCATCTCAAAAAAACGAACGATCTGGATAAGCTAGTTCAAATTGCCTCAAACCTTGACATAGAGAGAATTCTGCCTGTCTAAGCTGATGACCTAAAGAGTGCGCTACCTTAAAGAATATTTCGGCTTGACGCTACGTTTGTTAACGAAGAATTCTCAACTCATGGTTTCTACCCATTTCCCGACGCTTGATCAAAATCTATCTTCTATTCGCTTGGATATTCGCACCTTGCAGCCTCAATTGGTTGAATGGCGCAGGTTGCTGCACCAGAGGCCAGAATTAGGCTTTCGGGAAACGCTGACGGCAAAATTGATCACGCGCTTATTGACAGAGTGGGGTATTGAGCATCAAACAGGCGTAGCGCAAACAGGAACCGTAGCGATTCTGAGGGGCATGCAGAAGGGTGCTGACCCTGTGCTGGGTATCCGAGCCGATATGGATGCATTACCGATTCAGGAAGAGAATCTTGTGTCATATCGATCGCAGCATGACGGCATCATGCATGCTTGTGGTCATGACGGGCATGTAGCGATCGCTCTAGGTACTGCCTACTATCTGTCTCAGCACCCCGATCGATTTGCTGGAACGGTGAAAATCATCTTTCAACCTGCTGAAGAAGGGCCAGGTGGCGCAAAGCCAATGATTGAATCAGGTGCGCTCAAAGATCCAGATGTAGATGCCATCATTGGACTGCATTTATGGAATAACCTGCCTCTGGGTACGGTAGGCGTGCGGGAGGGAGCAATGATGGCTGCGGTTGAGCTATTTGATTGCACAATTCGGGGTAAAGGTGGGCATGGAGCCATGCCGCACCAGACGGTTGACCCCATTGTTGTCAGCGCCCAAATTGTTAACGCCCTCCAAGCGATCGTGGCTCGTAACGTCGATCCTCTCAAGTCTGCGGTGGTGACTGTTGGATCGCTGCACGCAGGGCATGCACACAACGTTATTCCTGCGATGGCTCAAATGCAGGGAACGGTTCGCTACTTTGATCCAGCCTTTGAGGGTTTCTTTCAGCAACGGCTTGAGCAAGTGATTGCTGGAATTTGTCAAAGCTACGGAGCAACCTATGAATTGTCCTATCGGTCGCTTTATCCTCCTGTAATTAACGATCGCACAATGGCGAACCTGGTACGGTCGATCGCTGAAGCGGTGGTAGAAACCCCAATGGGTGTTGTACCAGAATGTCAAACAATGGGTGGCGAAGACATGTCTTTCTTCCTGAAAGAAGTTCCAGGCTGCTATTTTTTCTTGGGTTCAGCCAATGATAGTAAGGATCTCGCTTATCCTCACCATCATCCTCGCTTTGATTTTGATGAAACAGCTCTGGGGCTAGGCGTAGAAATTTTCGTTCGCTGCGTGGAAAAATTTTGTACAGCCCAAAAATAGACTTGGAGGTTTGCAAGGTCGGGCTTTGCAGTACGCTCTAAAATCTAAAAAGCCGATTCTCAAAGACGTAGAGGCTTTCTGAGAAATCGGCTTTAAGAAAAACCATAGCTTTAAAGTAGACCAAAGTTGGCTTACCCAGGCATTTTATCGACTAAAAGAATGGGTAGCTGTATCTAAAAGATTTTCACTCAAAGACTCACTAAACGTAGCCCACTCGATCGACTCATAGGGTTGGCTTGAAACGTAAGTCGAGCCATAAGCTCGCTCAGCCATCTCAGACATGTATCCAACGTAATGACTCATTAAAAAATAGACCGCCATCATGGCTGCTGCCGTTGAAGACACGAGAAAACCCGCCAGCATCAGGGAAAATTCGCGGCGTTGGATTGCTTCCTGCATGAGATGCAGCGCCCATGCAATCAAACCGATGACCAAGAATATAATAATGAGCATTCTTAAACGAGTTTACGAAATGTAATATTTACGCATGTTAACAAATTCTCAGGCAACTGTCTCTAAAATTTACAGCTTTAGAAACCGCTTCAAAACACCTATAGACCTTGATGGCAATACATTTACGGTGGTTTAGTGCCATCTCACCCCACTACACACAATATAACGTGCATCCAAAGCTTGCTATCAAAAGTACATAATTTATGCCGAATAGCTGAGTGGAGAAAAATAATCCGTCAAAAAAAAATGCGTGGCATTGCCGAGTTTTTCACCCAATACAATGCCGCTCTCATTTTGTATCAAATTATTTACTAAAGCGCGAGTGAGACAACCTCAGTAGACCAAGCACGCTCTCTCAATTCTTCCAAACTGACTTCATGGCATAGCTTCACTCAGACAGCTTCACCTAGACAGCAGTTTTGGGCGTGTACTGCACGCCCAAGGAATCTACTTTGAGAGTTGAGGATCAACTGAAATGTGCTAAACCACCCCCATTCTGGGTGGAAGCACTATCTGCTCAACCCAAAACTAGAGAAGGCTGAGCAGATAGTGCTTGGTCAAGCTTCAAACCTCCTATAGGACAACCTACCAAGCTTGCGATCGCAGAAACAACCTGATCTACCTGGCTTTCGTGCAACCCCGGATATATAGGCAGTGATAAGATCTCTTGGCTCAGCGTTTCGGCATGGGGAAAGTCTTCCACGGCATAGCCTAACTGCTGGAATGCAGGCTGTAAGTGACAGGGAATTGGATAGTGAATACCCGTTTGAATGCCTAGAGTGTTTAGCTCCTCTTGCAGGGCAGTGCGATCGATTGGGCAATCCTCTAAAACTCGAATTACGTAAAGATGATAGACATGCCCTTCGCCGCTCAGGTTGACGATCGGTATGATACCATAATCTGCCAAAGGCTGAAACAAGGCATCGTATCGTTGAGCAATGCGATTGCGATCGGCATTCCAGCTTCGGAGATGAGGTAATTTTGTTTGCAAAACGGCTGCTTGAAGCGTGTCTAATCGGCTATTTGTACCTTGGTCTGTGTGGAAATACTTGCGAGTGGCTCCATAATTGCGGATCGATCGCATCGTTTGAGCCACAATTTCCTCTTGCGTTACCAGCATGCCGCCATCCCCAAATGCACCCAGATTTTTACTGGGGTAAAAGCTAAATGCGGCTGCGATGCCTACTGCGCCAGCATGATATCCCTCCCGTTCGGCTAGATGCGCTTGGGCAGCATCTTCAAAAATCAACAAATCATAGGTGCTAGCCAAGTCCAGCAGCCGATTTGGAGCAACCATTTGACCATAGAGATGCACCGGAATGATGGCTCTAGTGCGGGCTGTGATGGCTTTCTCAGCGGCTGCTAGGTCAATGAGTGCCGTTTGCAAATCGCAATCCACGAAAACGGGCGTTGCACCCGATCGCATCACCCCAATCAGTGTGGCGACAAAAGTATTGGCAGGCAAAATCACTTCATCGCCTAGCCCAATACCACAGGCTTGCAGACCCAAAGCAATTGCATCTGTGCCCGATGCTACCCCTACGCCATAAGCGGTGCCGCAGGCTTGAGCAAAAGTTTGCTCGAAATCTAAAAGTGCTTGCCCTAAAACATAGTCGCCTTTCTGGATAACGTCCTGAATGGCTCGCTCTAGTTGATCTTGTATCGGTTGATGTTGCAGGCTGAAATCGACAAATGGAATAGTGGATGGGAGACTCATAACGGTAAGCCTTGATCAATAACTTCATCAGCGAGCGGACTAAGGCTCGGTATCACATGCATGACCCTTGCGCAGCAAAACCTTTTAAAGCAAAATCTCCAATACAACCTGTAAAAAGAGTGACGTTTCAAAGAGTGACGTTTCAAACACAGTGACGTTGGCGATCAGTCTTTAGTTTTTATTAAGTTGAAGATTTGGGTGAAGAGAAGACCTGTGCTCAGAGTGAATTTATCGGAAGCTATTTTTTTAGTTATGACTGATCAAATGTAATTTTTAACACCTAGGTCGAGTAAAGACTCAGTGAAGTAACTGAGCTAAAATCACCCGCTCTGCCTCCTTGCCTTGCAACTCTATCTTTTGCTGAGTGATACCCTCAATGAGGAAAATGCTGAGTCGCTTTGAAACAACTCACGTCCTTCAGGGTTTGCACGGGTTTTGCAGCCAGGGTTATCACTCGCAGCACTGTGCCAGTAAACTAGTGAAATTGGCACAGTGCCGCAAACCAGCGGCGATCGTGTTTTAGCTCGGCTTTTGCTTGCTGTTTAATCGCTTTAATCGCTCAACTCCTGGTGTGTATGGTCACGTTTTTGTTGGAAGTTGGAACTGAAGAATTACCCGCAAGTTTTGTGGAAGAGGCGCTGGCACAGTGGCGATCGCGGATTCCCAATAGCTTAAGCGAGGCTTTCCTGACGCCTAAGTCGGTCGAAGTCTACGGTACTCCTAGACGATTGGCCTTGGTGCTTGAGGGATTGCCCGCCCAGCAGCCCGATCGCGAGGAAGAAGTCAAAGGGCCTTCTGTTCAAGCAGCTTTCAAAGATGGCAAGCCCACCAAGGCGGCAGAGGGCTTTGCCCGCTCTCGGGGCGTTTCGCTAGAGGCTTTTGAGGTGCGATCGACCGACAAAGGCGAATTTATCTTTGTACGGCAGAAAATTGTGGGTCGCTCAACGGCTGCCCTTCTGGCAGAGCTGGTACCTCAGTGGATTTTCGGTTTAGAGGGCAAGCGATTCATGCGCTGGGGCGACGGAGACTTGCGCTTTCCTCGCCCTATTCGTTGGCTGGTGGCTCTCCTCGACGACACGATTTTGCCCATCACACTGGTCAATGGTTCTGAAAGCTGCACTAGCGATCGCCTGACGCAAGGTCATCGCGTTTTGCATCCCAGCCCTATTGCGATCGCCCATGCCTCTACCTACCTGACAGAGTTGAGAGCGGCCTCTGTTGAAGTTGATCCTGACCTGCGGCAGGCTGCAATCATGCAACAAGCTCAGGCAGCAGCCCAATCTGTGGGTGGCCATGCCCTGATCACGCCTAGCCTCTTGCAAGAAGTGCGAGACTTGGTGGAGTCTCCCTCAGCGGTGATAGGCCGGTTTGACCCAGCGTTTTTAGAACTGCCGCCTGAAGTTGTCGTCATGGAGATGGAAAGCCATCAGCGCTATTTTCCCATCGTCAAAACAGTCGGCTCATCTGAGCTATTGCCTTATTTCATTACTATTTCCAACGGTGACCCTGCCAAAGCTGACATTGTGGCCGCCGGAAATGCTCGCGTCATTCGAGCGCGCCTATCTGATGGGCAGTATTTTTTTGAGGCCGATCGTAAACAGCCGTTAGAAAACTACTTGCCTCGGCTAGACACTGTGACCTTTCAGGAAGAATTGGGTTCGGTGCGGACAAAAGTCGATCGGATTGTCCAAATCAGCGATCGAATTGCCGATCAGCTTCAGATCGATGTCAGCGATCGGGCTACTATCCGGCGGGCGGCGCTGCTTTGCAAAGCAGACTTGGTTACTCAAATGGTCGGCGAATTTCCTGAGCTACAGGGCATTATGGGACAAAAGTATGCCCTGAGCAGCGGTGAATCGCCGGAAGTGGCAACTGCAATTTCTGAACATTACCTGCCACGAGGGGCAGGCGATCAACTGCCGCAAACTTTGACAGGCCAAGTAGTGGGTCTAGCCGATCGACTTGATACGCTGGTAGGTATCTTTAGCTTGGGAATGTTGCCTACGGGATCTTCTGATCCTTTTGCCCTGCGTCGAGCCGCCAATGCAGTTCTTAACATCACTTGGTCGGCTGACCTGAAGCTTAACCTTGACCAGCTTTTGGAACAGGTCATTACTGATTTTGTAGCAGCTTATCCAAAAGCAGCAGCAACAGCTACGACCTTAAATCAACAGCTGCGCGATTTCTTTTTGCAGCGAGTTAGAACTTTACTTCAGGAAGATCAGGGAATTGACTATGATTTGGTCAATGCAGTCTTAGGAGAAAATGACCCTGAGTATGCCGATCGCGCTTTGCAAAACCCGCTAGATGTGCGCGATCGCGCTCAATTTTTGCAGAGCATCCGCCAGAACAAAGCGCTAGATGCAATTTATGAAACGGTCAATCGCGCCTCGCGTTTGGCTACTCAAGGGGATCTAGATACCCTGCAATTAGAGCCAGTGGCCATCGTTCGCCCTAGTCTTTTTCAGCAGCCCTCTGAGCAAGATTTTTATGATGCGATCGTTAAACTTGTGCCCCAAACTCAGGCGGCTCAAGCCGAACGAAATTATCAAACTCTTCTAGATGCGCTAATTGAAGTGGTGCCTGTGATCCAAAACTTTTTTGATGGGGCACAAAGTGTAATGGTGATGGATGCTGATCCAGAAATTCGGCAGAACCGCCTAAATTTACTGGGACTGCTCAGAAATCATGCGCGAACTCTGGCAGATTTTGGGGCGATCGTTAAGGGGTAATTCCTAACTCTGTAAGTCAGAAGTGAATCTGTAAGTCAGAAGAAACGCTCTAACTCGAATACAGCTCCAGCAGATCAGGCAGGTGATCATATCCATCGACGCCGATCGCCGCGATAATGCTTCCCCTCTGCTGCTTTAGGAGAGAGCCAAACGCTGCTTCACCCAACTGTCCCCTCAGAACAATTAGTAAACCTGCGGCTTGCCGCCAGCTTGCTGAGCCAATCTGCTCTAGCAAATACATGCCTAAACAAGCCATCTGGATGGCTTGAGAGGAGTTTTGTAGCCGATAGTAAGCTTCAGCTAAATAGGACAAGTTCTGCCCTTGCAGATAAACATCTCCCGAAACTTGAGCTGCCTGAATGCCTTTCTCCAGATATTCGATCGCCATCTGAGGCTCTTCAATCAAGATCTGAGCCATGCCTAAACTGCTAAGGCACAAAGCCTGACTCTGGCGATCGCCCAATCTCTCCGATAGCTCTAATCCTTGCTGCAATCGGTCGATCGCCATCTCAAACCGATCCGGATCGGCCTGCTCTAGCTGCTGTGCCTGAAACACCTCGCTGTAACCCAAATTAGCCAATGCGTTTGCCTCACCTAGGCGATCGCCCTTCTGCCGACTCAAAATTACGGCTCGCTGGCTGTAGTTAATCGCCTCGGTGTAGCTAGATTGAGCCACACAGGCACGGCTGAGATGATTGAGGTTTGCAATTTCGCAGGAAGTGTCAGCGGCAGTACGGGCAATATTAAGAGCCTGTTGATGCAGAGCAATCGCTCGTTCAATTTGTCCGAGTGCGCGCATTGAAGATCCCAACAAGGTGAGGATGCGCGCTTTTTCCTGAGTGCCTTCTTCCTGCCGTAGTGGCTCATCTAGGTAGCTAAGGGCATCCCGCAGATACTCTCCTGAAAAAGAGGCAAAAATATTGCCGTAAAGTGGAAAGTAGGGGCGTTGGGCAAATACGCGCAAAATTTGCAGCGTCATCTGGAAGCAGCCGTTGGCAAAGCGATCGCGGCGGGGCAAAACAGCCTGATTAAAACCGTTGGCCAGCTGTGACCAAATTACGGCAAATCCCAGGAAAGTTGAGATAGATAGCTTAGCTCCCACCTTGGCATCGTAGACTAGCTTATCAAACCAGTTCACTAGACCTAGCTGTAGATAGCGTAAGACACTAACCGCCTCTACAAAGTCGCTCAGGTTAAAATCTGGCCGTTGGTTAATCCATTCAACTGGAGATTGCCCTACTGCCAGTGATTGAAACAGCGATTTAAGAGTAACGCTGTTTACCTGCTTAGACCAAGCTATCCAAGGCCCTCGATCGCTAGGGGCACCCCCAAAGCCTAATTGACCCTGGCTCTGATCATAGATCCAGCTCACGAGATGATTTTCTAGATGGTTCCAGGACTCCAAACCACGCATGATGCCCTGAGAAATCTGCTGAAGCTCTTGTTGAACCTCTTGCTGATCTCCTGCCGATAAGTCACCCAGCTCTTGAACCGATCGCATCTTTTGGGCAAATTGCTGGAGCTGAGACAGATTGAGAGGTTTGGGCAAATTAGGGTCAGTAACTCGCAGAAAGACGCTGAGGCGATCGTCTGCGGCAATGATCTGCCGTAATGCCGTGTCCAGAACCACAGTGGCCTGGTTTTGGGTCTGCCAGCGATCCCATTCTCCCCGAATCGTCTGAAGCGCTCGGAGAATACGGGTGGCTTTGGCTTGCTTTAGCTCGTTGTCGCGGTTGTCTGCCTGCTGCTGAGTTTCTGCAAGGCGATCGCCCAAATGGCGCTCAAAAATTTCCCCCGTTCCAGCGTCTACGCCTTCCTGAAGCATTTGGTAGACCTGCTCTTTAGAGCGGATCTGCCCTTTGAGGGTCATCTGCACCACTTGATCAATGAGAGCAAGATAGCGATCGCGCAATGGAGGAGCGTCTGGCATGGGGATAGAAAATCCCGAACCGCTTCGGGCGAACCTGCGGAATAACATTCTTTATAGAACGAACATTAACAGGTCGCTGCGCCCATCATCAACTTTCTTAGGGATTTCAAGCCCTTCTTCACGCGCCGAGAAACTGTGACAGAGCTAATACCCAAACGCTCTGCGGTTTCTTTCTGGGTCAGATCATGGAGGAAAACAAATTCCAGCACCTCGCGCGTTCGGTTCTCTAGCTGCACTAAAGACTGCTGCAAGCGAATCTGATCTTCTTGCGCCAATTGGAAGCTGTGGTATTGCACATCAGGCACCAGATCGCCCAAGGATGCTGCGCCTTCTTCCTCATCCCGCATGGGCGCGTCTAAGCTCAATGGGGCACGATTGCGATAGGCAAGCTTAATTTCTTGCCACTCTGCTACAGAAATTTCTAAAACTTTTGCCACTTCCGCATCGGTGGGTTGGCGATGAAGCTGAGCATGGAGGTCGCGTGTGATGAGAGCGGCCTGGTGCTGAAGCGCTTGCCAGCGACGGGGAATGCGTACCGTGGAGCCTTTATCGCGCAGATAGTGCTGAATTTCGCCCCGAATATAGGGAATGGCGAAAGAGCTGAAGGCATGCCCTTTGGTGATATCAAATCGCTCGATCGCTCGGATTAAGCCCAAGCTGCCAACTTGCAGAAGGTCATCGTAACCTTCGGTACATTGATTGACCCAGTGATGGGCCTCCTTTCTGACCAATCCAAAATTAAGCTGCACAAGCTGGTTGCGAATCTCGGCGCAGGGTGCGTTGTGGTATTCCCGTAGGAGCTGTAAGCTTTCGCTTTTGAGTTCGGTGGCAACTGAAGTGAGTTCTTGTGGCACTGGGGTAGGCATGACAATTTTCAGGTAGACGGAGCTTCAAGTAGACGGAGCCTAAATCGACAGATGCACACTGTCCAAGTTAGAGCATCAAACTCGCTAGCAATCTAAGGTTGCACCTGTCGCGGTTGGATGCGGTTAAGGCATGGGCTTTAGAGTGTCAGGCATGCCTAGTCTGGAATTAACATAGGGCGCTTGCTATTCTCTGAAATACACTTCATCACAGTTGAACACTGCCATAGTTAAAGTTAAAGCAATTTGATGATTAGGTCAAAATTGAGGCCGAAATATAATT
This sequence comes from Oscillatoriophycideae cyanobacterium NC_groundwater_1537_Pr4_S-0.65um_50_18, assembly GCA_016208305.1. Taxonomy (GTDB): domain Bacteria; phylum Cyanobacteriota; class Cyanobacteriia; order Elainellales; family Elainellaceae; genus Drouetiella. The sequence goes on from JACQYI010000064.1 coordinate 19,420, forward strand.
GAGATGCAGCATTTAGATGCACTCCAATAGAGGTTTGTTTAAGCCTATAGCTTGCTCAACGTCTGCTTTTAGCATTTCATGATTAGCCAGAATTCCTAAATAAATTTGGTATCTTTTTAGGCTTGCAAATTAAAAATATTCTTTTTAGAGAAGTGCAACAACGGCATTTTTACGGAACCTCTGATAGCCCAGCAAAAAGAGGAGGGCGATCGCCCTCCTCCTGACTCAAAATTCAAAAATTACTGAGTTCAAAGCTGGTTTAGCAATAACAGACCATAGCCCAAAGGCTACTTAAGGAGCACAGACCAATAACCTACTGAAGATCTTCTTGAAGAAAACCTTGGATTCTGATAAGTTCCGATTCTGGTGATCTAAGCCTCGTCAGCGTCAACTTTTGCATAAAACAAACCCCGAATCTTAACGTCTAGAGGGGGTTTGCCACCCATATCAGTGTCAGAAGGCTGGATACTTTCAAATGTTCCAGCGAGTTCGCCCGTCGTGCTGTCAATCTTGGCCACCTGAAGGGAAATCTTGCCTCTCCCTGTCTCAAACTGCTTCAGATTTTCCTTAAGCAGGTCTTCATCATCTGCACGAGAAGGCAGAGCAACGGCATTGTCATACCCTGAGGTTAAACCCCGCCCCTTAGGATCGAGGAAGTTAGAAGTTCGGTAAGAAGGGACTCTAAATTCTCCAACTAGGTCAGTCGAGGTATTAATGCTATCCGTAGCATCTGCGGAGGCAACTAAGCCTTTAACGGTGAAGAGGAAAGGAACAAGTTCACCATTGGGCATCTTGACCGTAACCGCTTGAAAGTCAAATCCGTCTTCTTCAATGAAAGTTAAACCTTTGTTGGGGTCGATCTTGAGCTTGCCACTCACCTGATCAATGGTGGAAGTGTAGCGGGTCATCACTTTGCCTTGAATGTACTGTGCCTCCCGGCGCTTGCTGGTTGGCTCTTCTTTGACAAAAACGCTGGTTGGCTCCAGGCAAAGTCGAGACATAGTGTATGACTTGTTGCTGTCGAGGGGAATAAAGCCACGACCCACGTCATCTAGTTGAGGACAGGAGTTTGCCAGACCTGTGCCTCTGATGTCCTCATAGGTAAGCGCGGCAGTTGCGGTTGTTGAACCGCCATCACTACAAGCAGTCAGAAAACCTAAACATACTGCCAGAAAGGCAGCAATCAAAGCACGATACCTCATGGTCAACCTCTAGTATCTAATATGGAACCCTAACCCGTGTGATTTACCCGTATGATTTACAAGTATTAAGCCCTGGTTATCCAGGTTTGGCGGTTTGGAGCCAGAGCGGTGAATAAGCCACCTCGGCATTTTCGCTGATCAGGTTTTCGCTTGCTGAGTTTTGGTATGTGAACGCAAAGTCCTTTTTTACCAATGGCGGTGTATGTTCTAGACCTGATTATTTATTTTTCGCGCTTACTATTTTGAAAAGTCCACGATGTGAACCCTCCCCAAAAGCAAACGCCAGATTTGTAACACAACCCAGCGGCTTACCTTAAGACTCCAATACTGAATTTTACAAGACCTTGCAGCCTTTATTCTGACCCTTTAAGTAAATTCCGTAAGGTGAAGATCCAAAAATGGGGCGTTAATGCCGTTTACAGTCAGGGATTGAGCCTGTAACTCTAGGATCTCAGAGTCTTAAAGGGGTTTAGCGTTTCATTAAGTTATGTAAATTTGAATAAGACTATGACTTAACTGAGAATTATCTAAACTCCTGAGTTTGTGGGGTTTTGCATAAGGTTTTAGAAATTAGCTTTTTACTTCTAAGCTTTTACTCCTATAAGTGAATTTATCAATGGACTTAGGTTTGCAGTAGTTAAGGAGAAAACATGAACGAGTCGGAGAAGATGAGGATAGAGCGATCGCACATTAGCCCTGCTCCTACTAGCCAGACCTCTGAGCGACTGGATGCTGAGCCTCTGAGTTTGGAAGCGATCGCTGACCTTGTCCATACAACTGCTCAACATTGTCAAGGCAAGAGTTCTGACCTACTGGCTATCTTGAGGCTGCTAGAGTCTCTGCATCAAGAAATTCGGGATGATTTGTTTCAAAAATCTCTGCCTGACAATCGGCAGGCTCTGTATGCGCTACTGCGAGATATCGAGACAGAGGGGGGCTGGCCTTACATTCATCGAATGAAGTTACAGTCATTTTTGTCAAACCTTATGACAGAGCTGGGAGAAGAGCTGCCTCATCTGGAGTAGAGGTTTGACTGTTAGGCTTCAATATTGAGTTTTAATATTGGGCTGTTGGTATCGGTCGGTGCACCTTGAGATATAGAGTACGGATAACCGACTCTACACTGCTCTAGGGACAAGCGATCGCTAGAATGATAGACAAAGCTAAACCATAAAACAGGTTCCATGATTCCTACCGTTATCGAACAGTCTGGTCGCGGCGAACGAGCGTTTGACATTTACTCTCGATTGCTCCGAGAACGAATTGTGTTTCTAGGGCAACAGGTTGACTCTGATCTTGCCAACCTGATTGTGGCGCAAATGCTGTTTCTGGAAGCCGAAGATCCAGAGAAGGATATCTATCTCTATATCAACTCACCCGGTGGCTCGGTGATGGCAGGATTGGGCATTTTTGACACGATGAACCATATTCGCCCTGAGGTTTGCACCATTTGCGTGGGTTTGGCTGCTAGCATGGGCGCTTTCTTACTGAGTGCTGGGGCTAAGGGCAAGCGTATGAGCTTACCGCACTCTCGCATTATGATTCACCAACCTTCGGGGGGGGCACAAGGTCAAGCTACTGATATTGAAATTCAAGCCAAAGAAATTCTTTATCATAAGCGTATGCTGAACGAGTGGCTGGCTGATCACACCGGGCAGCCTCTCGAACGGATTGAGCAAGATACCGAGCGTGATTTCTTTATGTCGGCTGCTGAAGCTAAAGAGTATGGCTTGATCGATCAGGTGATTGACAAGCGCGCTGTGGGTAGCCGTCCTGACGCAGCACTTGTTGGCTAATGGTTTTGGCAAGCGATCGCTAAAGGCTTGTGGCTCTCTTAGCGATCGCTTGAGTAAGATTTTGAGTTTACTGCTGTAGAGCTGAACTTTAATTTGGGAGGGGGTGCAGAGTACCTCTCCCAAATTTTTAAGTGTCTGAACACAATTCAGCTGATCTTTGGAGTTTTTAGAGCTAAGGCTTTTTGAAGCATTCGCCTAATCTGCCCATAAAATTTGTTTTGGAAGGCATGTTCCGTGAATCTTCCCAAATAAATGTCAGGCTAAAATCATAATTTCCGTTGTTGTGACCGCATGGAACGTACCCACAACAATGTTTTGAGAATGTGTGAACTCTTCAGGATCGGCGCAACGCTATAGAGTAGCGATGCTACCGAATTAAAACAGAGATTGGGAAGGGGAGGGTTGAGCTTCTAAGAACCGCAAGAAGTCTAAAAGTTCGATGTCGTCTAGTTCTTGGCGCGATCGCTTACCGTAGGTTCGTTTGAGATAATTGCGCCCCTGCTCCGTCGTCCAGCTCAAGCGCTTCATTTCAACGCCGATTCTGGCGATTTCATTGGAGCGATCGCCTGTTTCCCCAATATCTGTTTCAGCGGCAGGTTTTGCGGCAGGAGGAGATGTTTTGGATTCTGCCTTTCGCTTGCTCGATTTTTCGGGTTTTGGCGGCAGGCTAGGCTCTGGGCTGACAAGTGGCAGTTCTGTCCAAGACTGAGATATTTCTGGAGTAAGGTCGAGTGCAGGGTCAGGAAACTTCGCTGTTTCCACTTCTTCTACAGAATTCTCTACAGGATTTTCTATAGAGTTTGAATGGATTAGCGACGGCAACTCAAGATTAAAGTCTGGAGCAGAACTAACTAAGGGAGGGCTTAAGTCGGAATCTGAGAAAAGGCTTGGAGGCGCAGGTCTTTCAAACTCAGGCGCGATCGCTGCTTCTACCAAACTTTCTTCCTGGTTGGAGGTCAAAGAAGATTCTTGAGATGGAAACTCTAAAGGTAAATTATTGGGGGCAGGTGGAAGCGGCATGAGCTGAGAATAGCTCTGATCTGCAACAAATGAATCATGAGGGGTGTAAAGGGCTGGAGTGCTTGCGCTACCGGAAATCCCAAACGCCTGTAAAGCTCTGACTTTTGCCCGATCTTCTGCTTTCTCGATATCGGTTTCGGTTGCCATGCCACTGGCAAAGGAGTTGCCGCCTAGCTGCACTAAGGCACGCACGACATAGCTGTCCTGATGGACGGTTACAAGTTCGGTAATGACCGCGCCCATAGGGTAACGGGTCTTAAACTCGGTCAGTAGCGTAGAGAGAGATGAAGAATTAGCTAACAAGGCAGGTCACTGGGGCTAGGTTGAAAAATAATGACGGGTTCAAAACTGTAAAGGCAGATTTAAGCCATTTGAGCGTTTTGGGGAATGATAAAACCAGGAAATTTTCACCCCTTCTGCGATCGCTTCTGAGAAAGTATAGAAGACCCTTATCAATTTTTGGCAGTCGATCTCGACAATTTAGGCGTTAAGCTGAAGGGTATAAGGGTGACATCTTTCTAGTCTGTCAATCCCCAGGCTGCTGTCAAAGCTAAGCAGCATTCCTCATTTGCTCATGATTTTCATACCTGATTAATGCTAGACCAACTCTTGAGCTTTTCTCCGAACATTGGTGTTGATACCTTGCTGCTGTTGCCCGTTCTAGTCGCTCTTGAAGTGGTATTGTCAGCCGACAATGCCATTGCCTTAGCGGCGATCGCTCAGGGGCTAGAGGGGCAGCAGATGCAGAGTCGCGCTCTTAATTTTGGTCTAGTTATCGCCTTTTTCCTTCGGGTTGTGTTGATTTTGACGGCAACCTGGGTTGTAAAATACTGGCAGTTTGAGCTGCTAGGCGCAGCTTATTTGCTCTGGTTAGTGTTCCAGTACTTTACATCTAGCGATAGTGATGAGTCGGGGCAGCATCCACACCACGGCCCCAGGTTTGCTGGGCTGTGGCAAGCCATTCCCATGATTGCTGTTACAGATTTGGCGTTCTCTTTAGACAGCGTGACTACTGCGATCGCTGTTTCTAAAGATACCTGGCTCGTCTTGACGGGCGGGCTAATTGGCGTTCTGACGTTGCGCTTCATGGCAGGATTGTTTATCCGTTGGTTAGATGACTTTGTTCATCTGGAAGATGCAGGCTACACAACTGTGGCACTGGTTGGCTTGCGTTTGCTGTTACGAGTGATTACGCCCGACTTTGTGCCCCCAGAGTGGCTCATGGTGGCATTGATCGGACTGCTGTTTACTTGGGGTTTTTCCAAACGGGCAGAACCTGCTGAACTGCCTTTGTCCGAAACGCCTAGCCTAGATGCAGAGAGGCTAACGATTGAGTCTGAATTGCAACCTCAGCCTGAACCTCAAGAAATATCGGTAGAATAGCCAGTCACGAAACCAAAGCTACGCTCCAATTTAAAAATCCCCTGTTGCGTTCTAAAAAGCAGCAGGGGATTTTTAAGACTGATATAGCCGTAACCATTAAGCTTAAGACATTGGTAAGCGCGTCCTCGACAATGTCCCCACACACATTACACAGGCGATTGCCTATGAATGCGGCTCAAGAGCTTGAAAAGATGTACAAGCCTAGAATCTATTCATAAATCCAGGGGGTGATAGTGGGCTGCCAACTCACTAGCTCGTCTTCCTTGAACCAAAGGCTAATCTCTTGCTGAGCGGTTTCTGGCGCGTCTGAGCCGTGAATAATATTCCGACCAATGCTAACGCCATAGTCGCCACGAATGGTGCCTAAGTCAGACGTTAGAGGGTTGGTTGCTCCAATGAGTTTACGAGCAGATGCAATGACGCCATCCCCTTCCCAAACCATAGCTACAACAGGCGCTGAAGTAATGAATTCGACTAGACCTGCGAAAAAAGGTCTTTCCCGGTGAACGCCATAGTGCTGCTCTGCCAACTCACGGCTAACTTTCATCAGCTTTAAGCCCACTAGAGTAAAGCCCTTGGTTTCAAAGCGGCTAATGATATCGCCGACTAGACCCCGCTGTACGCCGTCGGGTTTGATGGCTAAAAATGTCCGTTCCAAAGGTGACTCCTGGTTTGACTAACACATTTGACAATCCCAGATTAACTCAGAAGGTCTCTTGGAACGGCACTTGTTAGAAACCGATTAGGGCAGTGCAATTTACAGCCCTATAGGTAAAGTTGATTTTGAAGGTGAAGTTCCCCAAAATCAACTTTTAAGCCCAGAGGCTAATCTTTTTTCATGTCACGAGCCATGTTACGAAACATATCTAGGCTGCTGTCTGCACGACGGCGCTCGGTTTTGGGCTTCTCAGATAGAGTAGAGAGTTTCTCTTCAGCGATCGCCTGCGCCTTTAAATCAGCCTTCTTCAGCGAAGAAACGCTTTGAACATAGGCATTGTCTTTCCCTAGCTTGGCCTTTGGGAAGGTTCTACGGGTAGATGTGCTCGATCGCATGTACTCAACGTTGCCCAGCGTGATGGCATCATCGGCGTTTAAAAAGTAGGCTCCGTTTTGCTGAGGTGATTCAGATTGAACCTCTTGGGGCTGAGACTTTGAGCGGAATAGACCTCCGATCGCGCTAAAGATGCTTCCTAGAACTCTGAACAGACCGCCGATAACTCCTGTCAAACCTTTGAAAATTCCGCTCACTAAAGATATCTCCTGAATCTGCGTTTGATTTGTTCTTCTTATCCTATTATGCAAAGTTTCATTAAGTTTATAAACTTGTGCAGGACTATCTTCTAGCAAACGCTAGATTGAGGCTTGGACTCTCTGCCTTGCCTTGACAGCTGCCTAAGGTATTTTTTTACCCACGCATCTGTCGGTACTGCTAATTTACAGGAGTAATTTTTTGTAACACGGGCACCAAGTTTTTCGGGCAAAAAATGCCCTCTAATAAGCCGTCGCTATATTTACTGGAGCTTGAGTTTTTGAAAACTCTACGGATTAATCTTCACTGAAGCCTGTCTTAAATAATGCTAAGGATGTACCTTTCCTCTTGCTTCAGTAAGTTAAAACTAATTCAGGGTCAGCATTTGCACTGAGATACTCCTGTCCTTTATGAAGATCAATTCTTTAAAATCCACCCGTGAAACTTTTGACTTAGATTCAGGGTCAAATTAATTATGCGCATCAATTTGACATGAATTAATTTGGGTGCGGTTTGCTTTTTCGAGATACTCAGGATATTAGAGAGCAGCCCTCGTTGGGTTCATTTTTGTTCAATGTTGTTAAAGCAAGGTAATTTAACGTGAAGACTGTTTACACTTTGGTGTCTCCTACACTCCAGGAAACACTCAATCGAGTTGCCGTTAGGCTAAGCGATCGCAAAGAGGAAGTTGTAGAGCTACTCAGCGACGAACAGCCTTCTAAAAGCCGTTTAGTTGAACTCTCCTACGTGCAATGTACTTGGTGGGAAGGTTGCTACTACTGTCAGGACGAAAACCACCAGTGGCATCAGGTGAAATGTTTCACATAGGTCATCGTCGTTCAACAAAAGCCTTTCAATGAAGCTTTCTCTGGCTAACAAGGCCTAAAAGTGGAGGATTGTGGTGCGCTCTAGGGATTACAGTCCTCTGAAAGGCGAGTGTTTAAAGAACTAAAATACGTTGCAGCCATGCCTCAACTCGATCGCCTAAAGCAGCCATAGAATAGGTGGTTTCGGCGTGCTGGCGGCAGGTATAGCGATCGATTTGCTCTAGTTTTTTCATAGCCTCGACCAGTCCCATAACGCTGTCAGGCTCTACAAGCCAGCCTGTTTTGCCGTCTTCCACAATCTCGGCTGGGCCACCCCGCCGATAGGCAATCACCGGAACGCCGCAGGCTAGAGCTTCGATGGCTACATTGCCAAAAGCCTCTATCCATTTGGGGGTCATCAGCAAGCCACGACTGCGACCGATCGCCTGTTGCAGCTCGGTCGTAGACAAAAAGCCTTCGTAGCTAATGTTTGCTTCTGGGTAGGTTTGACGGATCGTTTGCCAATAGGCTTCATCGGGCATAGCTCCCCAAATCTTTAGGGCAACCCCGGCAGTTTGAGCAGCGGCGATCGCATCTTCAATTCCTTTCTCAGGTGCGATCCGACCCACCCAAGCCCAGTAATCTTCTGGCTGTGGCTGAAACTGGTAAAGCGATAAGTCTAGGCCGTTACCTAAGATGACACAGCGATCGCCAAAGGCAAAGGTATCTGCCTGAGCGCGGCTATGCACGCCGATCGTTGCAGGATAGCTGTCAATGACTTGAGCGATCGCTGCATCCATAGCATCTGTGAGCGAACCCATGCTAACGAGATGGGCAATAGGGCGATCGAAAAAGGGAGTTAGGTAAAACGGCAGCCAGTCATAGGCAAAATTGAGCAACAGGTCATATTTGCCTTGCATTTGCCTTGCAGCGTCCCACATATTGGCCAGGACGGCATCGACAGGCAAGGTAATGGGCGCATCCCGACCCTGAGTTTGTGCCGTTTCTTGCAGCCTTCCGGGAATTTGTGTGATGGGTAAACCTGCTAAGACTGAGCCAGCGGGAGCCACAATGTTGATTTGATGGCCTCGACGCTGCATGGCTTGAGCAATGTTAAGCAGCGTCAGCTCAACGCCGCCGCCGAGACCTGAGCCAAGGGCACCTACCGAAGTGGAGAGAAAAAGCAACCGTAGAGAAGAGGAAACCATAGTTAGCCTGGATGCCACTCCGTTACGCCACCCGGTTTATCGACTAAGACGATGCCCTGAGCTTTGAGCTGATCTCGAATGCGATCGCTCTCCGCAAAATTTTTCGCCTGCTTAGCTATCTGACGTTGCTCAATCAGCGCCGTAATTTCACTATCGGTGAGCTTGAGGCTTTCTGGCTCCACAGGCTTTGCTGCTAAGCCCAGAATTTCTGCCAAAACGACGAGGGTTTGCCATTGCTGGCGCAGCGTTTGGGCATCAGCTTCTGTCTTGCCTTCGTGCGTTAGGATATTGCCCTCTTTCCGCAACTCTTTGGCTAGCTCAAATAGAACAGCCACCCCGCCCGATGTGTTGAGATCATCATCCATTGAGGTCTGGAAGCGCTGAACTGGGTCGCTCTCTAGATTGATCCGCATGGCTGCCGGATCGCCAAAGAAAGGATCTGCGGTATCTGTCCAACCGAGCTTTTCACCAAACTTATAACCAAACAGCAACCCTTCTTTCAGCGTTTCCCAGCTATTTTGGACAGCGGCGATCGCCTCGTCGGTAAAGTCGATTGGCTTGCGGTAGTGGGCTTGTAGAATAAACAGCCGCAGCGCCATAGGGTCTAGCCCAGAGTCGAGCAGCTTGCGAATCGTGGTGAAATTGCCCAAAGATTTAGACATTTTTTCGCCGCCGACATTAACCATGCCGTTGTGCAGCCAGTAGCGCGACAAGGGCCGACCTGTGGCAGGTTCTGATTGGGCAATCTCATTTTCATGGTGGGGAAAGATCAGATCGCTGCCGCCTGCGTGGATGTCGATTGTGTCACCGAGGCGATCGCGTACCATGGCTGAGCATTCAATGTGCCAGCCCGGACGACCTGCCCCCCAAGGCGATTCCCAGGATGGCTCTCCGGGCTTTGCCGCTTTCCAGAGGGCAAAGTCAAACGGATCTTTTTTCTTAGTCGCTTCTGGATCGGCATCCGTGCGTCCTCCAGCTCCGGCTTGCATGTCTTCTAGCTTGCGTCCGGAGAGTTTGCCATACTCTGGGAAAGCCCGAACAGAGTAGTACACATCCCCCGAAGCAGGATAGGCATAGCCCTTTTGCTCCAAATCATGAATCAGCCGCTTGATGCCGTCGAGGGTATGGGTGGCACGCGGATATTCGTTGGCTTCCATGACGTTGAGGCGCGCCATGTCTTCAAAGTAAGCCTGGATGAAGCGTTCGGCCACTTCTTGCATCGTCGAGCCTTCTGCCTTGGCGCGATTCAAGATTTTGTCGTCAATATCGGTAAAATTCTGCACATAGCGCACGTCATAGCCCCGCCAGCTTAAGTAGCGTCGCGCAATGTCCCAAATAATGCAGGCTCTGGCGTGACCCAGATGGCAATAGTCGTATACCGTCACACCACAATAGTACATCTTGACTTTCCCTGGCTCTAGGGATTCAAAGACTTCTTTGCGGCGGGTCAGCGTGTTGTAAAGTTTGAGCGGCATGGTGAGTTCAGAGATTCTAGAGAGATATGCAAAGCAGCGACATTACAACAAAACATCACAACAAATCAGTACGAAATTTAGGGCGTTGCTCTTCTCTGGGATAATTTTTTGCTGGAAACGGTGGCGGAGCGGACGTTTCCAGCAAAAAATTATCCCTTAATTAAGCTATGCCAAGCTAGTACAACATCGGTCAAAGTGTAGTCTTGCTGCACGATCGCTCCTCAATCTCAACGCTCTCAATTTCACAATAAATACAAAACTCGCCACAACTTGTAGCCACAACTTACGGGTAGACAAGCAATAATAATGATAAGCGAGAGTCGTTCTCATTCCTGAGTTCTCAGGTCTGAAACAGGTCTAAAACAGGAGCCGTCCCCTAAGGCTATCTAAGCTAAGGCTGTCTGAACCCATCGCTTCCACTATCCTGAACTTTTTTAACGACTGGCTATGACCTCAGTAGTGACCTCCACCCGCGCATCTTCTCAAATGGATGATGCCAAACACGGCCTCCCCGTTACCATCATTACCGGATTTTTGGGCAGCGGCAAGACGACCCTGCTTAACCATATTCTCACCAATCAGGAAGGGATCAAAACCGCTGTCTTGGTGAATGAATTTGGTGAAATCGGCATTGATAACGAGCTGTTGATCACCCTAGACAACAGTGATGACAACATGGTGGAGCTGAGCAATGGCTGCATCTGCTGTACCATCAACAACGATCTGGTAGAGGCAGTCTATAAGGTGCTGGAGCGCGGCGATCAGATTGATTACCTCGTCGTTGAAACTACAGGGCTTGCCGATCCTTTACCGATCGCCCTCACCTTTTTGGGCACCGAACTGCGCGACCTCACCCGCCTAGATTCCATTATTACTCTGGTGGATGCTGAAAACTACAGCTTAGATCTGTTCAACAGCGAAGCTGCCCACAATCAGATTCTCTACGGCGACATCATTCTGCTAAACAAGGCTGATTTGGTAGATGAAGCCGATCTAGATTCGCTGGAAGTCAAAATTCGAGATGTGAAAGAGGGCGCTAGAATTCTCCGCACAAAGCAGTCGAACGTGCCGCTACCGCTGATTCTCAGCGTCGGCTTGTTTGAGTCAGACAAGTACTTTGAGACGAAAGAAGGTCATGGCGATCACGAGCATCACGATCACGAGCATCATGATCACGAGCACCACGACCACGGTGATCATGCCCATGATGATCACAAGAGCGATGAACCTCACGAGCATTTCGGTCATGCCCACCCTGACCAACAGGCTCACGACCATGACGCGCATGACACCCACGACCATGCGGGTTGCGACCACGATCACGGACATTGCGAACATGATCACGGCCACCAGCATTCCGATCACTTAGCGATCGATGGCTTCACCTCTATCTCATTCCAGAGCGATCGCCCTTTTGCCATCAAGAAGTTTCAGCATTTTCTGGATACGCAGCTTCCCGCTTCAGTTTTTCGCGCCAAAGGCATTCTTTGGTTTGATGAAAGCCCTAAGCGTCACATCTTTCACCTTAGCGGCAAGCGGTTTTCGCTAGATGACACCGAGTGGAAGGGCGCACCCAAAAATCAGCTTGTGCTAATCGGGCAAAACCTAGAGTCTGAAAAACTGCGGCAGCAGATCCAGGACTGCTTGTGTCTCCCCTCCAAGAATCGCGGCAAGGGCTTTGGCAAATGAGCCGGACTGCCTCGCTTGCCAAACGCTAACGGGAGCGATCGCTGTTCCTGGCGGAGTCATTTGGTCAACCGATCACTGGGTTGCCGATCATTGCCTGGGTGCGTTGGGTTTGGGGGCGATCGTCCTCAAAACTCGGCGGCATTGTGAAAACCTATGGGATTTGACTTCAGCAGAATCGGCGGAATTGGGTCATGTGCTGAAAACGCTATCGGGCGCTATGGTACAGGCTCTAGGAGCCGATCGCGTTTATGTCAGCCTTTGGGTCGATCAGTGTCCTTACCATGTCCATTTTGTCCTTCAGCCTCGCTACCCTGATCCTGCGGAAGCGGGGCTGAAGGGCTGGAAATTGCAGGTTGCCCGACTGTCTCAGGGAAGCCCCGATTCTGAACAGATGGCGATCGCCGCCGAGAAAGTGCGAAACTCCCTGCAAGCCCAAGGCTACTGCTGAGATAGCCGCTTTACTTCTGCTCCGGCCAAAAGCTGATGCGCTTCAGTTAGCAATGCCGGAATGCGATCGCTATGAGGACTCTGCGCCAGACAAGCGCTTAGATCTAGCGTGCTAACCTGATCGGCCTTCGCTCCAGGAAACCAGTCGCCCGCATTGGTTAGCAGGTTATATCGCATCTTGCCATAGCCCACCATGTCGTAGGCGATGGCTAGATTGCGCAGCCACAAAATGACCGGAATATTGATTCCACCCGGAGTCTCATGATGTTGCGGTAGACCCACATGCCAAGTGCGAAACCAGTCTTCGCCCAGCTTGTCGATTGCCGCCTGCTCTAGCCGCTCAATAATAGGCGGCAGAATTTCGTCAGCGCGATCGAGCAATGCTAGGGTTTTCAGATGCTCCTCCAGATCCTGAGGTCGGGCTGCGCCAATGCTCAGGGTATGAACTTCGGGGTGACTGAGGCAAAACAGGTCGTTAAACACTATCGGACTCAGGGGATAGCAAAGGTCTACCAACGTTTGAGGTGGGTCGTAGAGATTTCCGCCTTTGTTAGATGGACTAATGATAAATACTCCCATATCGTGACGTTTAGCCGCCTCGATTGCCGCCCAGTTTCCCTGGTTAATGTAGTACCAATGTAGGTTGACGTAATCAAACTGATCGGTGGCGATCGCCTGCAAAATCAGATCTGTGGGCGCGTGGGTCGAGAATCCAATGTGTCGAATCCGCCCCTGCCGTTGAAATTTACGGGCAACATCCAAACAGCCGCCTGGCCGCATACATTGCTCAAGCGCTTCGGCACTGTTGATGCCATGCAGTCCCAATAGATCAACATAGTCCAGCTTAAGATTGGCAAAAGATTGCTCTAGGTTGTGCTGAAACTCTTGGGCGTCGGCGGCTCCTACCTTAGTTTGCACAATTAGCTTGTCGCGGGGCAGAGTTGGCAAGATTTCACCGAGTTGAAGTTCTGAGGTACCATAACCTCTTGCAGTTTCGATATGATTAATGCCAACCTCTAGTGCTTGCTGAATTGTGGCCTCTAGATTAGCCTGACTGCTGGCTGGGATCTCCAGCATCGGCATATCTTGCCATCTGTACTGATAGCGCATTCCTCCACAGGAGAACACTGGAATGGATAGCTCTGTACGCCCAAATCTTCGATATTGCATAGTCTCTTGGATTGTTGACTTAAGGAAGATATGTGTTGCTACGGTTGACTCAACCCACTACAAAAATAGCAATAATGATAGATAGCTAGAGTTGATAGATTACTGCTTTACGGGAGGTGGACTTGCATCTGCCGTGAGCGATCGTTCTTGTCCGGTCTGATGGCGATCGATTCTCGATCGATAAGCTAGATATCACTTTTATGGATAGCGCTTATCTCTTTTTCTTGCTAGAAAAAGCTGATAAGGTTGCTTCATCCGTCTTTAGACGGAAGAGACAATAGATAAGCAAAGCTAATCTCAAGTAGGGCTGGCCTTAAGTTGATTTCTCAATTCAAATCGGCTCCTTTTACATAGTTTTACAAAGTTCCCTCGAAATCTTATGGATATTTCAGACCTTGATGATTTGGAAAGTTCAGTTCAGGATTTACTTTCACTGGCGAAAATAGAGCTTGAAGAAAAACGACTACAGCAGCAGCGTGATGAACAGATTCACCAGGAAATAGGCAAAATTAAGCAGCGATTAGAGCCTTTACTCGCCCAAGTTGAACAAATGCTGTCTCAGCTCGTTTCAGAAGATTTTGTGGACAGCATGACTCGACAAAAGCTAGAAGAAAAAGCGGCTGACCTCAAACAAAAACTGGATGATGCGCCGCTGCTAGCGACTCAAACGATCGATCGCCAAATGCTGCTCAACGAAGAACGGCTGCTGGATGAACGACTCACTGAACAAACCAATCGCTGGCGACAGGCGCTAAAAGCCGACTTGCTAGAAATGATTTCGGAACAAGAAGACTTCTTTAGCGCCACCGATGCCTCGATTGCCGTTCGAGCCTATGTGCATGATCTCAAAGCGATCGGCGCTTTAGAGGAAGTGGTAGATGCTTTAATTACCCAAATCAATGATCATAGTGAGGAAGGCCCTGTCGCCCGTCTACGGGGCAGCCATGAGCAAACCCTGGCATTTATTTACAACAAGGCACTAGAGAATCGATCGCGGGTAGAGCGTGCGCCCGATGTTCAGCCTCGCGTGCGCCACCGCACCTCTGAAAAGCGTCCTAATCCCTATGGTGTGCTTGCAGGAAAAGTCGTAATTTTTGGCGGACACGATCGCTTGGAAACCGTGATTCGAAACCGCCTTCGCGATTCGGATGTCAACTTAATTTGGTGTACTGCCCAGGCGGGGCCGCAAATTGCCGGACAGTCTGAGAGCCACATTGTCACGGCTGACCTGATTTTGATCATCACAGGCTACACAAGCCATAAGCTGACGGACAAAGCTGTGCAAGCGGCGCAAAGAGCAGGCAAAAATGTAGAAATGATCAACACAACAGGTGTGGTTAGAGTTTTGGAGGCGATCGAGTATGGGCTGAAATCTCAGCAATTGGCTCGCCGTCTCAAAAGCCATTACTCAAAACCTGCATGAGGCTCAAGCTGCATAAGGCATAAAAACTTTCGGTATTGCTCAACCCGGCGATGAGATTTATTTTGGGAGACGCACAGAGCGGTAGCTCCCAAAATAAATCTTATTGCTGAAATCAGTAGCGCTGTTTTTAGAACTCGCGAACGCTGGGTTTGCCCTCAATAATTTCGCCGATCAAGATCAGATCCGCTACACCCACAAACAGCCCGTTTTCCAAAACGCCAGGAATATTGTTGAGGGTTTTCTCTAGCTCAGCCGGATTCTCGATCGCTGCAAAAGTGACATCTAAGACCATGTTGCCTTGGTCGGTAATCACGGGACCATCTTTTTTAATTCCCATGCGCAGTTCTGACTTGCCCCCCAGCTTGGCGATCGCATGGGTTACAGGAGTTACAGCCATAGGCAGCACTTCGACGGGCAGCGCAAACGTTGAGCCAAGGCGATCGACCATTTTGCTGCTGTCTACGACCACAATAAATTCTTTGGCCAGAGAGTCCACAATTTTTTCGCGCGTATGGGCTGCTCCGCCCCCTTTGATCAAATTCTTTTGAGGATCAACTTCATCGGCTCCATCGATAGCGATATCGATAGTATCAACATCATCTAGCGTCACCAGAGGTATGCCATACTTTTTCGCTAGCACTGAAGCCTGAAAGGATGTCGGCACTCCCTTAATATTTTGGAGTTCGCCTGACTTGAGGCGATCGCCCAAGAATTGGATGGCAAAGGCGGTGGTCGATCCGGTTCCCAGCCCAACGATCGAACCCGACTGCACCCGCGCTGCCGCTGCTCGACCTACCTCTTGCTTCATTACCTTAACCGGATCAAGTTCTTCCGTCATTGCGCAAGCTCCTCAAAACTGACTGAAATATACAGGTTCCATATTCCCACAATCCTGTAAGGGTATTGAGGGAGAGCCGGGTAGGGTTGGTAGGTTTCCATTCTCCGCACCTTATGATCTGTAGCCGTCATTATCGGGCTTAGACCATTTTTGAGGGCGCGCAGAGCGCGCCCTCACTGCTGTGAATGTAGCTATGTCAGCTATCTGTTCCCTCTAGCCCGATCGCTTCTAACTCAATCGCTTTGCAGATTGGTAGTAAACCTTACCACCTTGGTTGGGCACAAACTGGCAAGCCCAGTAAGAGCGCGTGAAGCCTTTCCAGATGGACACCTCAGATTTGCGATAGTAATCACCCAGAATCGGCTTGATTGCCTCTGTTGCCGTCTTCAGATGGTAGTGCGGCATATTTAGAAAAATATGGTGTGCCACATGGGTGCCAATATCGTGGTGAATGGAGTTAAGAAATCCATAGTCTCGATCGATTGTAGAGAGCGCTCCTTTAAGGAAATACCAGTCATCACCGCGATACCACGGTATATCCGCCTCGGTATGGTGTAGAAATGTGACCAAATCCAGCCACATGACGAACACGATATAGGGAGCTAGGTAATACTTCACCAGAAAGACCCAGCCAAACTGGAAAGTCAGATAGCCTAAAAACCCGACCATCAACACGAGTAGCGCAGAGCTAGTCAACACATCCCATTTTTCGGAGGGGCGAAACAGCGGGCTTTTGGGATCAAAGTGAGAGCCGCCTTGCCGACCGGGCGATCGCCGAAATAGGTAAATTGGGTAGGCCAGCAGCGGCAGATAAAAGCGAAATAGCTTTTCATACCAGGGCATCTGCTCGTATTTGGCTTCTGAGACAGGATACCAGCTTTCATCTGTGTCTAGATTACCCGTGTTGGCATGATGGGTTCTATGGCTGATGCGCCAACCGTGGAACGGTACCAAAATGGGTGTATGAGCTAAATGTCCGACTAAGTTATTAAGCCATTTGAGCTTGGAAAAAGATCCATGACCGCAATCATGCCCCACGACAAACAGCGCCCAAAACATCGTTCCCTGCGCCACCCAAAAGAGGGGGAAAAAGAGCCAGGAATTGAGTGCATGGGCGATCGCATACAGCCCTGCGATGATGCCTATATCCAGAAAAAAATAGGCGAGAGATTTTCCAACCGAGGGTTCAAAACAGTAGGCTGGAATTGCTGCCTTCAGCTCTTGGAGCGTAAAGGGTAGCTCCGTTGTACGGGTAACTTGGGCAGTCGCTGAACTGGTATGAGTATTGGATTGCACGAAATTTTCAATCTACCTTGATATGAGTACCTCAGCTCCTCCCTTCATAGGCCACAATCAGCCCCTCAAGGCTGGAGGGTATTGCTCAATCGCAGGGGCGTATTTGGTTGAGAAAGGATGCCTTTGCATACTCTACCCACCAAATACGCCCCCAAAATCACCCAGGCCAGCTAGAGTGTCCACGCAGCAGTAACTTGCCAACCCTGCCCTCTGCAACACCTTAGAAGATGCTGCGATCGCCGATTGACCTGCATGGAAAAATCTGATGTTCCTGCTGAAGGTGCAGAACGCAAATCACAAACGGCTCTTATTCTACTCTTTTATGAGTGAAATGTTACGAAAAGTTTCGATAAAGCCTGAAACTCCCTATATCATTTTTTGAAACGTGCCTTCTAGCTCATGAGCCAATCGCTAAGGTAAAAGAGTAAATGGCTTGGGGCTTATTAATTCTGCGATCGCTAGAAGCTACCAGCCCATGTGTGAGGTTATCCAGTGAATCAAAAATTTTTTGCTTTGGCGATGGGCGCGAGCGTTATGGTTGCCAATCTGGGTTATTTTACGGCCTCTCAAGCTCCAGCTTTCCCGGCTCTATCTATAGCTCAAATGACTGACACCCCTATCACTCAGCCTTTGAGCGATCGCCTCGTCAATACAGAGTGGTTGCTCGAAGACTTGGCAGGTGCAGGCGTGATTGATAACTTGCAAACGACGCTTCGTTTTGATGAAACTCATCGCATCTCTGGGTATGGCGGGTGCAATCGCTATAGAGCCACAGCCCAGTTGACAGCTCAGGCGGAGCAAGAAATAGAAATGGGCTTCACTGTGGATGCCGTTGCATCTACACGAATGCTGTGCACCCCTGCCGCCATGAATCAAGAAGCTCGCTATTTTCAAGCATTAGAAAAAGCTGAGCGAATTCGCCTAGAAGGCTCCTTCCTGCTGGTTTACAGCGAAGGCAGCGAGGCTCCCTTGCGGTTTACTCAACTCACCACGGCAGTAGAAAGTCCATAGCCTAAAAATCTAAGAAGCTGGTGACAAGACTCGAACTTGCGACCGGCGGTTTACAAAACCGCTGCTCTACCAACTGAGCTACACCAGCAATCCGGTTCTCAATATAGCAAACTTTTGGCAATTTCTTCTCAATTTCACCAGCAATTCTCATTTTGAAAAAAAGCCCGCCTGCTGCGGGCTTTTTTGGGTGAGTGTGCACCCGCAGGGAGTGTGCGCCCTTATATGAAACCCATAATGCGAACTACTGCAATTTCACCCCCGGTCGATCGCAAATTTTCCTTTATGCTTCCGAAGCCATAGTCCTAACCGTGACCACTGTGAATACAGCCCTCAAAACGAAAATCGCCCATTATTCAAGAGGCACCCGTGAGGCTCAAACCTGATGGGTGCCTAACTCAAACTGCTTTTCTCGCCGCAACCTTAAGGAACTTGTGCCACCGATTCTGCCATAGCGGCTCCTAGCGGATCAACGGCTGTCCAGCCTTCTGTAGAAGGCAGCAGCGTTTCAAAGTGGAGGTGTGGCCCTGTGGAGCTTCCAGTGCTGCCAACCAACCCTAACACGCTGCCCTGTTCTACCCAGTCGCCTGGTTTGACAGCGATCGCTGACAGATGCGCGTAGAGGTTTTGTTGTCGCATAGAACTCGCTTCTACAATTACGGCTAGCCCATAGCCCCCCATGTCTTCAGCGGCGACAACGCGCCCCGACAAAGCGGACAGAACGGGCGTGCCGAAAGGCGCACCTAGATCAATACCGCTGTGGAAGCGTTGATCGCCCCTAATGGGGTGAATTCGCCAGCCAAAGCCGGAGGTTAGCGGTACTGGAATAGGAAGAGGAAAGATCATGCCGCTGCTGACCATGCGGCTAGAGGCATCGACTGTTACCCTATCGCTTTCCAGTCCACCACAGTTAGCAGCGATCGTTCTCCAGTAGCCTGAAGTCTGGCTAGCATCTGGGCTAATGGCTGGGTTTACGGTCTGTTTAACGGATTTGTTAAGATGTGGATTAGCGCCAATTTTGGATGCCCCTCTAGAGAGTTTAATTAACTGCGGTAGAGAGGATTGCCTAGTTTCGAGGCGGGGCAGATTGGCCTCAAAATTGGGTAAACTGGCGGATTGCCTCGTCTGAACGCTTGGAGCCTGGATGCTTGGAGTCTGGATGCTTTGAGTCTGAACGCTGCGAACCTGAACCTTCAGAGCACTCTGCTCAGGCTGCATGCCAGGAGCGATCGCCTTAACCGTTTTGTCACGCGCCGTCTCTGAGGACAGCTTATTCCTTGGAGGCTTGCCTGCCTCAGGCACATTTGAGGATGCGATCGGCGCAATTCGGCTGACCTTGACTGTGCGTAAAATTTGCAAGGGTGCGACCTGTTGTGCAGCAGGCTTGACCGTTTGAGCCTTCTTCTCTACCGATAGCTGCGCTGCCACCCGGTGACCGATGGGCAAGAAAGGTGAGGTGCGCCTGGGCTGGACAGACTTGCTGGCTTTGCCAGAATCCGACAAACCAACGCTGGCAGAGTTGAGACAGCGATCGCTCAAGTAGGGCTGGAGCAATTCTGGGGTTGAAGGCACAGTCAAGTACCCTCCTGCGGGTGCGCCGTAGGTGGGCAGGGTGCCTGCTACTTCTGGCGTTGCTAGGGCAACATTGGGATCTGTTGGGCTGGTATTTGGGAGACGGGCTGGCTTTGCTGCTGTCGTCTTTGAGTTCGGTGCGGTTGCTGATGCGATCGCGCCAGGTTGGGCAAGCAGCGCTAGTTGATCAATTTCTGCGAGGGTTGCGGCTTGGATATCGGGCGAAAGGGCTGGGTTCCGAATAACTTGCCGAGCATCTTCAAATTCGCCCAGTTGGGCATAGTAAAGCGCCAGTGCTACCAAGTTTTGTTGCAGTTGGGCCTCTTTGGAAAGGCGATCGCGATTGACCAATGTCGCCAATCGCTCAGAAACAGCCTGTCTGGCAGCGGCCAGTCGCTCAGTTTTTTCTGATGCTGCTGAATTTTGTCTGGTAGTGTTGACGTTTGCTGCCGGAGAGTTACCGGGTTGTTGAGGAGGAGCTGTTGCCTCTTCAGCTTGGATATCGGGTGCAGCAGCTTCAACGGCTTGATTCTCAAGTTCGCTAACCTCAGGAGCGCCCGACTCAGGGTTATTGACTTCAAGATCTGGCGCAGAAACCGGCACAGGATCGGGCGCAGAAACAACCTCAGGACTATCGGCAGAGTCTGCGGCTGGCGAAGCGATCGTTTCTGGTGTGACTACTTCAACCACCACCTCCGCAGGAGCTACGTCTGCTGGTGACGCATCGGCTGGGGCTTCAGCCGAGGGAGTAGAAGAAACTTGAGGGTTAGATGCGCCAAAGATAGGCAGCATTTGAGCTTCAAGCACGGCTGAAGTCATGAGGATGGTCATTAAAGACTGACCAATAGATTTTGGGAAATGCTTCATCGGAACCTAAAGAACGACACAGCTTCAATCTGGCTAAACCTGTGAGACACAAGAATCTCCTTAAGTCTTATCGCTTAGAGCTTTAGGGGGCAGTGGTGAGCTACGGCACCCAGTTGCTCAAAACTCTACGATCGGTAAAAATATCGCTCAGATTTTGGCATGAGGATTACACTCATGACCAGTGTTTTTACGGTGCTTTACTTACTCTTAATTTGCTATTCCAAACAAAGGGTGGGGCTATCCGGATAGGCTACGGCAAACCTGACTATTTTGGGTATGGCTTAATCGGAAGATAAAGTTTGGAGCATCCTTTCTTGAAGCTAGCGGCGATTCGTTTTAAGACGGTTTTTGTAGAGGTGCGGAGCACGCCCACAAAACTGTCCCTGTCCGAACTCCTGTGGCTATAGATTAGGACTGCAAATAGCATTCCCATCAAGGCTCTGTAAAGATGAAAGTAATGGTTAATTTCAGCAAATCGTAAGCTTTCATCAGCAGGATGGCTGTCCTTGGATTTCATGCCTCAGGCTAAATCTCTACGATGAAAATAGCGCCTGTAGGCTGATTTTCTTCGACAAAGATTTTCCCATTGTGTGCGTCGATCGCCATTTTGCAAAAAGCAAGCCCCAGACCCATTTGGGGAACTCCATTCATTAAGTCTCCCACAGCATACTTTTCAAAAATGGTCTGGCGCAGCTCTGCTTTGATCCCCACCCCTTGATCAGCGATCTCTATCCGCGCGCCTGCTGGCGAAGGGAAACTGATCCGCACTGTGACCTGGCTTTGATAGACCGAAAACTTAATTGCATTAGACAGCAAGTTGTCGAAGACACGGCGAAACAGGGTGGCATCGACATAGACAGGGTGACGCTGGGTAGGCAAATGGCCACAAAGCTCAATTTGTTTGGTGGCAGCGATCGCTCGAAAATCGGCCAGACACTGCTGAGCCAGATCACAAAGATCGACAGACGATCGCTCTAGCACCATTTTGCCTGCTTCGAGTTTTGCCATGAGCAAAAGGCTATCAATCATGGACTGAAGTTGCTGCCCTGCCTGAAGAATTTGCTCAACTTTGTGATGCTGCATACCCTGTAGTTCAGTGCGCTTGAGGATGGCACAAGACAAAATGATGCTGGTTAGCGGATTTCGCAAATCGTGGATCACCATGTCAGACATGTCTTGCCGAAGCTGAAGCGCGGTTTGTAAGGCATCATGCTGTTTTTTGATTCTGAGCATCGATCGCACCCTTGCTCGCAGTTCTAAGGGGTTGACGGGTTTATCCACAAAATCATCTGCGCCTGTCTCTAAACAGCGCGCTAAAACAACTTTGGAACTGAGTGCCGTTACCATGATCACTGGAATATGCTGAGCTGAGCTACTTTTAATCCAGCGACAAACTTCGATCCCATCCATGTCGGGCATCATCACATCCAGCAAAACTAAGTCGAGCGGCACTGTCTCTATTCGTTTTATTGCGGCTGCACCGCTGGAGGCATAGTGCAGCTCGTAGTTTTCACCGAACAAGATGCCTTCAATCACATCAAAGCCGCTCGGCTCGTCATCCACAATCAAAATAGAGTTTTTATTATCCACAAGTTGCGATTGCCTATGCTTTACTCAATGGGCTTTTGCTGCGTTTTCAGTGGCTCAATCTGCTGCTGAATGAGGTCAGCTAACTGTTTTAGCCGGACTGGCTTGATCAGATAATCATTTGCACTGACTAGAAGGCTCTTTTGCTGCTCTTCTGATGGGGCGCCATCGGTCAAGGCAATGATGGGTATTTGGGCCAGGCGCGCTCGAATTTGGCGAATGGCTTCTAGCCCATCTAGTTCTACAGCCTGAATCTCTCTCTCCTGGATATCTCTCTCCTGGATATCTCTTTCCGGGCTGTTGCTTTCCTGAACTTTTGGCATCTGGACATTGACTAGAACCAGATGAGGGTGCTGAGCGATCGCCCTTTGCACCATATCGGCTCCCTCCTGAGCGAGGATGATTTCAAACCCTCGCGTCTGCAAATAGTCGGTTAGGGTGGCAACGCTATCTAGATCATTGTCGGCAAGGAGAAGGCGCGGCTGAGCCAGAGGGGAGGGCTCTAACTTTGGCAAACTCTCTAAGACCGATCCATCCTGCAAGAGTTCCCGATTATTTGGCGTTTTCCAAGGCAGCGTCACTTTAAAACAGCTTCCTTGTCCCGTTTCGCTAGAGACCGTGACCTGCCCGCCATGCATTTCGACAATTTGTTTGACCAAAACTAGACCTAGCCCTGTGCCTTCGTAATGTCGAGACAGACTGCTATCAAGCTGCACAAAAGTTTGGAATAGCTTGCCCATGTCTTCTGGGGCGATCCCAATGCCAGTATCAATAATGCTAAAGCTGAGGCTGCTCTGGGAGGGGTTTTCTTGCACAGCCAAGACGACGCTGCCGCCCTCAGGGGTAAATTTAATGGCATTGCTTAGCAAATTTAATAAAGCTTGTCGCATGCGGCGCTCATCGACTTGCAAGGTTCCTAAATTGTCGGACAGGGTGCAAGTGAGAGAAATATTTTTTTGATTAGCCTGTTGGCGAATCAGCGTCAGGCTCGCCTCACAAAGGCTGTGAATAGAGGTTTCGGCAATGTGCAGGTCTAGCATACCTGCCTCAATCTTGGCGAGATCTAAAACATCGTTGATTAGCTCTAGCAAATGCTTGCCGCTACTTTGAATAATGCTGAGAAACTGGCGCTGTTTGTCTGTAAGGGTGCCAAACGCTCCCTCTTGCATGACCTCTGACAGACCTAAGATAGAGTTGAGCGGAGTGCGTAGCTCATGACTCATGTTTGCTAAAAATTCGTCTTTGAGGCGAGTGGCGCGCGCTAGTTCGACGTTGGTTATGGCAAGCCGCTCATTGGTTTGGCGAAGTTGGGCTTCAGCCGCTTTGCGATCGCTAATATCCATCCAGGAGCCAATCCGCTCTAGAGGGTAGCCGCCCTCATCCTGTACCAGCTTGGTTTGGTCATAGAGCCAACGATAGCTGCCGTTCTTATGGCGAAACCGATACTCGCAGGTAGCTTGACCCTGCCGAAGCATTTCCTGTTCGGCAGTGATGAATAAAGGCACATCGTCTGGATGAATACCGTTAATCCAGAAATCAGTATCTAGGCATTCCCACAGCTCATAGCCCAGAATCTGCATGACATTGGTGCTGATAAAAGTGAGGGTTAAATCGCCATCTAGAGCGCCGCTGGGGGTTGCCGTATAGATAATGCCTGGACTGGAAGACAGCAGATGGTGGAGTCGCTCTTGGGCAATAAAGAGCTGCTCTTGCACAATCAGTAGCTTGTGTTCGGCCTGTTGGCGATCGGTAATATTTTCGATCATGCCCATGATAAACAGTGGGCGATTGCTAGCACTGCGGATTAGCGTGCAGGTGAGATTGCCCCAGAGCAACTCGCCATTCTTGCGAATGTAGCGCTTCTGCCGCTGAAACTGGCTAACTTCTCCTGCCAAAAGCTGATTAATTTGCAGGAGGTCGGCTGCAAAATCATCGGGGTGGGTAATATTTTCGATGGTCAAATCGCTCATTTCATCATCGTCATAGCCAAACAAGGCGCGGTGAGCAGCATTGCGCTGGATATGCCGATGGGTAACGACATCAGCCAAACCGATCGCAATGGGCGCACTTTCAAAAATGGCTCTAAGCTGGGCTTCGCTTTCGCGCAAGAGGGCTTCAGTTTGCTTCAAATCCGTGATATCGCTGGCTACAACTAACACAGACTGGACAGCGCCTTCGTCATCCAGTTCAGGAATACACCGAGCCGAAGCCACTTTTCTGCCTCGTGGTAGATCAAGCTCATAGTCCAGAGTTTGCTCTGCTGCTGTGGCAAAGGTGCGCTGAATCACCTCTGTCCATTTAGTCGTGAGGGGGGCTGGAAAGCCTGCCTCGCTAGGCGTTTTGCCAATTAATTCTGCGGCTGAGATGCCTGTTTCCTTTTCAAGCTTGGGGTTGACGTAGCAGTAGCGATTCTGGCGATCGAAGCGAATGATCAGATCGGGAGAGTTTTCGACGAGCGTGCGAAATTCTTGCTCGCGCTGGCGTAGGGCTTCATCAATTTCCTTTTTGGAGGTGATGTCCCGAAATGCCATAACACCGCCGACTATTTGCCCGCTTGGGTCGTGAAAGGGGCGAATGGTAATGTCTAGCCAAATGCCCTGCGGTCTTTGGGAGTTGCAGATAAAAATTTCTACGTTGTCTGCTGCCTCTCCACGAATGGCCCGCATCAAGGGCAGATTATCTACGGGACAGAGCGTTAGGCGATCGTCTAGATAGACGCCATAATGCTCTGCCCATTTGTCATAGGAAACTACTTCAGCTCCTATGCCTAAAATTCGGTGAGCTGCTGGATTAAAGACCAGGAACTGCCCTTCTAAATCGGTCACGACTAGACCATCCCCGATATTGTCTAGGATGGCTTGTAGCAAGTGAGTCTGTTTTTGCAGATCTTTTTGAAACTGAACAAGTTCTTGAGTGCGCTGAGCCACTCTAGCTTCTAGCTCTTGATTAATTTGGCGGAGCGCCGTAGCCGATCGCTTACGTTCTAGTTCAGCCGCTGCTCGGATGGCAAAGATGCGTAGCAGCGCCTCGGCGCGTGCCAGATCCGCAATCGGTTGAGTGTGCATAATGCAGAGAACGCCAATGGCTGCGCCCTTTTGATCATGCATGGCCACACCCACATAGCTTTCTGCCTGTAGCTGTTCCAGTACGGCGATGTTGGGATAGATTTCTCGAATCTGGCTAGGGCAAACATAGACTCCATGTTCTAGAGCTTGAGCGCAAGGGGGAATTTCAGCGAAGTCATAGCTGCTTTTAGGCTGGAATGATTCGATCGACCAGCAGGCAAGGGGGCTGAAGGTCTGAGAACTGCTTAGCTCTGAGACTCCTACATAACAAACTCTGAGCGCCTCGACCAAACTCTGCACCAGCACCGGAAAGAAATCTTCCCCGATAGCGGAGGCCGTTCCTTGCAAGATAGTTTCTAGCGCCGCCTCTGTGCGTTTGCGATCGCTAATATTTACCCCAATGCCCAAAACCCCATACTCATTGCGCTCAGGTAGCCAAATCGGCTGTTTTTGCCACTGGAGCCAGGTAAACCCGTCATGTTCTGGCTCAACGGCTTCTTCGGCAATAAATAGACCTTGCTGATTGTGAATCACCCAGTGGTTTTGCTCAGCGAACAAATTGACTCTTTCTGTAGGGAGATTAAAGTCTTCTAGCTTTTTGGCCAAGATTTCTTCAACGGTCACGTTATGGAAGCTGGCGATCGCCTGATTGGCCAGCACATAACGTTCTTCTTTGTCTTTGATAAAGATTAGGTTGGGGTCGGTGTCAATGACAGCTCGCAGAAACTCTTGCTGCTGCTGGAGTTTGGCCTCGCTTTCGGCAAGGGCTAGCTCTGCCTGCTTGCGATCGGTAATGTCGATGATTAGCCCCATTACTTGAACTAACTCGTCTGCTTCATTGCGTACTCCATACCCTTTGCCGCTGAGCCAGTGCAGGCTGCCGTCGGGGTGCACCACGCGATATTCAATGTCAATCTCAGATGCGTTTTTTAGAGAATGGGCGATCGCTTGCTCAATGCCCTCTAGGTCATCTGGATGAATGCAGTTGCGCCATGACTCGTAGCTGGCTTGATAGTGTTTAGGAACGATGCCCAACAATCGCTGAGCATTGTCATCCCACACGACATTGTTGGTGGCAATATCCCACATCCAACTGCCCACATTGGTATACTCCAGCGTGGTCTTGAGTCGCGCCTCTGGCTGCAAAGGTACCCTAGACAAAGATTCCTCAAGCTGCTCAGACTGGCGATCGTCAAGGGCTGAGCCTGTCCTAGGCTGAATCATCAACATGGCGCTATCGGCAGTTCCTGTTGCACTTGCCCCACCCTCTGCCCGAATCACTTTAAGACATAAAGGACGATCGCCAAGGCAGACCTCGTAGCAACTCTCAGCCTGTTCCGCAGGAGAAGACAAAATAGCGCCAATGGAGAGTGGCGTTGATCCCGGAATCGTCAGCGCCAAGACCTCTTCAAGTAAGGGGTGAGGTAGCGCCCGATGCGCGCAATGGGTCAGGCGATCGAATGCGGCATTGCACCATTCAATACGCCCCTGAGGGTTGACCCAAGCGATCGCATCTTCCACATGCGCCAGCGCCAGTTTCATCTGGTTGAATGTGGTCTGGTTGAGAGTGATCTGACTGAGAGGGGTCTGAAGCGGTTGAATCAGCTCAGAGGGTTCAGCATGATTATGCATAATTGCAGGGTCAGCCTATTTAAGGTCAGCCATTGTAATCGATTATTCTTAAGGATTTAAAGAAATTACGGCAGTTAAGTTCAATATAGGGAATATGGGGTAAGAAAGTGGAGGTAGGGAAGGGTAGATGTAGCATAAGTTCTCTACTCCTTTATTTCTGTATTCATTCATTGACTGATCCATCCCTATGCCTTCTGTTTCTCTGGTTGATCTCATTGCAGCGGCTCAATTGGGCGATCGCCTCATCAGCTTCCCAACGGATACGTTGCCTGCTTTGGCAGCACGGCCTCAACAGGCCAGTCTGATCTTTACGGCAAAACAGCGTAGCCTAACAAAGCCGCTGATCTTGATGGCAGCAGAGGCGGCAGACCTATGGCCGTACGTGCGGGGCAGTGAGGCGGAGATGGCAATTTGGCAGCAGGTTGCCGATCGCTACTGGCCTGGAGCGCTAACGTTAGTGTTGCCCGCTAGCGATCGCTTGCCACCGGGTATCAACCCCACCGATCCGACCACTGTTGGCCTAAGGGTGCCCCACTGTGCGATCGCTTGCCACATTTTGTCTCAGACTCAGCCGCTTGCGACCACGAGCGTTAATCGATCGGGAGAGCCACCTTTGCAAACTATGACAGAAATCAATGCTCAGTTTCCTGAAGTCTTGACTCCTTCTCCTAAAGACCTGTCATTATTCAGTGTGCCCTCTTGCGAAGGACAGCCCTCGACAGTGGTGAAGTGGGTCGGCAAGGGCTGGGAGATCTTGAGGCAGGGTCGCATCCAGTTTGAAGCTTGAGGCTGTTTGCTGATGGGCAGTACGAGGTGAAGTGTCTTTTCCCAATCCCTGTTGCCAATAAATCCAATAGAAAAGGTGTGACTCATGAGTAGGGTGAACGTTGCCCACCCTACTCATGAGCTGCTTAGATCAGCTTCAAGCTCAGATTCAGTTCCAGACGGTGAAAGCCTAGACCGTGAAAGCTTTACTGAAGCCTCGATGCTAGGTCAAGACACTACTTAGGCTAAGACACTACAGATTAAATTGATTTCCACGTTTGTACTGAAAGTAGGCAGCGACAAACAAACCCGCTAGGGTGATAGGAACTAAACCCAAGACAATTCCCACAAGTAATGGCTCAACCACAGTGCTATCTCCTTATCTGTTATTAGAATCTTATCAAACTTACAGACAGTACCCGTTGCTTAACGGTTTTTATTCTTTTATCATAATTCTTGATTGCTTTCAGATCGGGATCTAATCTGACGAAGAATTTTGCTAAATCCCTCAAAATGGCTGATTAGCAAGGGTTTAAGAGATCACAAGCTTGAGAAGCGCTAAGAGCGATCGAGCAAACACGGTTTCCATCTAGGCTGAAAGCTTAAAATAAGCTTAGCTTCAACGTGAAGTAAGTTAAATTCTTGAATCATATTGTTAGTTCTATGCTCTCTTCCTACTTTGACTAAAGCGCTTTTGAACAATCAGATTACAGAACCTGGTCTTTTGCAAAAAGCTGTCCTAACGATATTGGCAGTCATTTTGGCGATCGCAGTAACGGCTTTGGTAGTTTATCAGGTTCGGCGTGCAGACCCCTACACTCAAAGCGTCTTGTCACTGACGGGCGACTCCTCACAAGGGCAAATCATTTTTCAGCTGAATTGCGCTGGCTGTCATGGGCTGGGGGCTGATGGCTTGGTTGGGCCAAGCTTACATCATGTCTCTGCTCGCAAATCTCGTTCTCGAATTATTCATCAGGTGATTAGCGGTGAAACGCCTCCGATGCCGCAATTTCAGCCCGATAGTCAAGAAATGGCGGATTTGCTGGAATACCTAGAGGGCTTATAGAATCTCTGCTGAGTTGGGGAACTTGAACCCTTTTCTGAATGTCTACTGAGATATAGTCCGAAACTGAATGATTCTTCTGCGGCTTCTGGCCTGTGGCAAACTGGGCAATCTGAGCAGCCCGGTCGAGAAATCAACAGTTTTGTGCGGGGGGTGCAGGTTCTAGTTGTGCATCCTCGACAGTTGCATTTCTTAAAAGAGGATTTTTCCATGACTCACGTTCGCTCCTGGCAGTCAGGTGCTGCTTTGTTGACTGCGCTGATGTTTACAGCCGGTGCAGCAGCTCCACTGGTGATTCAAGCTCCAGCTCAGGCTCAAACCGTTACTTTTTCTGATGTTTCTTCTGATTATTGGGCTAAAGGATTTATCCAAGAGCTTGCCAATCGTGGCATCCTCAGCGGTTTTCCGGATGGCAGCTTCCGCCCTAACCAGCCTGTGACCCGGTCACAGTTTGCGGCTATGGTGCGGCAGGCGTTCCGCAAATCTCCGATTCGTCCGGCTGTGTCCTTTACGGATGTGCCCGAAACCTATTGGGCGATCGGTGCAGTTCGAGAGGCTTACACAACGGGCTTTATGTCGGGTTTCCCAGAAGGTAACTTTTTGCCAGATGCCAACATCTCGCGATCGCAGGTCTTGGTTTCTTTGGCAAATGGCATGGGTTATGCCGCCAATGGCTCGGTTGACGGCACGCTGCAAGTGTATAGCGATGGTAGCGCCATTCAAACTTGGGCACGCCCCAGCATTGCGGCTGCGACCGAAAAGAAGATTGTGGTGAACTACCCCAACGTGCAGACCCTTAATCCTAACCGCGATGCCACCAGAGCAGAAGTTGCTGCGGTGATCTACCAGGCTTTGGTTAACGCCGGACAAGTCAGCGCCATTTCTTCTCCCTATGTCGTTAGCCAAAGCACGGTGGGCAATCCCTCGAATGGTGGCTCACAGGCTGCGGTGCAGATTCCAGCCGGAACCACCCTGCCCATGCGCTATGAAGCCGCAGAAAAAATTCTGATTTCTCTTGAAGAACCCGATCCGGTGCCTGTGACGCTGACGACTGCACGCGATGTCGTGTCGTCGAATGGCAGAGTCTTGATTCCTGCTAATAGCCGCGTTTCTGGCGAACTGCGGGTTGTGGATGGTGGCGCACAGTTCTATGCTCAAGAGATTGTGTTGCCCGATCGTACACGGGTGGCTCTCAGCGCTACTTCTCAAATTGTTCGCACGACTGAGCAGGTGCGCAAGAGCGCCAATCTGCTAGAAGTGTTGGCGGGCAGTGTGTTAGGCGCGGGCGCTGCTGCTGGAGTGTCGGCAGTGACGGGCGATCGCACCATCACTGCTGAAGAAGTTCTGGGGGGCGCAGGTGCTGGAGCACTGGGCGGTTTGTATCTGGGTCGCAACGAAATTACGCTGATTTCTATTAGCCCTGACACCGATCTAGATGTGACGCTAGATGCGCCGCTGGTGATTCGCTAGGGTCTAGCGTTTGATCTAGTGATTCATCTAGCCCTACTGATTTTCTAGCCCTGTTTAAGAGGTTCTCGATCTCCTTAAAAATGGCTTCAACTTAGGTTTTCATGGGGACGATACCCCAAATGAACTGGAGTGTGGGATGAGGGGACGCGATCGCTGCGACTGAGATCGAGATAGAGGGAGCTGCGAAAGCGACATAAGGTTGAGCCGATCGTAAAGATTGGCTCAATTTTTTATCTTTAAACTTAACCTAAAATTTCCCCTGAATCAGAGTCAATAGAATCTATGAGCGGTAGTCCTCTAAGGATTACTTTCACTGGGCAATAGCTCATCTTGATTTCACTCAATTCTGCGAAGAGGAGCATCCATGCTGAGGTTGAGGATCAAAGAAAGATTTAGGGTTTCGCTACTGCTGGGACTCATGGTGGGTCTACTGGCTTGGGGAACTGGCGCGATTGCCTCTGAAGGCAGCAGCCTGACAAATGTCTCTAGCCCCATTTTGGTGGCAGTGAACTCCAGTTTCGTTAGCCCTTTAGTGGAGCTATTTGGCAATGTGGCGATCGGATCAAGAAGCTTTATCGCCAGCAATACGAGCGTTCGCGCTGATCCAGAAACGCGAATTTGCATTGGCAGCGAAACCAATCTTCAAGACAATGTTTTTTTCTTGGCTTTAGATAATACTCCGGCTCCCGCATCTCCTTGTGCTTCTACCTCTAGTAGCACAGGTGAAAAGGTTAGCATTGCTCACCAGGCCGTGATTAAAAATTCTCGAATTGGAAATTTTACCTTTGTCGGATTCAATGCCCACTTGAGTAATGTAGTGCTAGAAGATGGGGCGTTTGTTTTGCATGGTGCTAGGCTGGAAAATGTCACGATCGGCAAAGATAAACTAGTGCCTATTGGGGCTGTCATCACTACGCAAGCCGCTGCCGACGCGCTTCCCTTGAAGACAGAAGCCAATGCCGATTTTCAAAATGAAGTTTTGGAAGTCAACGAAGAATTTGCAGATGACTACAGCGCCCTCTATAACAGCGACGGTTATCACGCGGTAACAGGAATCACCCCTGCACCCGCGACTTCCTGGAATGCGACGCCCGTTAGCCCTCAGCTTGGCGAAAACATTGAGCTAGATGAGTTTGTGCGTATTGTGGGTGATGTGCGGCTAGGACGCAATAGCAGCGTTGGCCAGCGAACCTCCATACGTGCCGATGAGGGTTCTCCCATTGTTATTGGTGAGAAGGCTCATATAGAAGATCGGGTGACGTTTCATGCGCTAAAAGGCACTAATATCCGCATCGGTAACGGCCTGAACACTTCTGATAACGTTGTGTTTCACGGGCCTTTGCAGGTGGGAGATGGTTTGACGATCGAAGATAATGCCATTCTTTTTCGCTCTACGGTGGGCAACAATGTCTCGATTGGTACAGGGGCGATCGTGGTCGGCGTTAATTTGCGCGATGGTGCCCAAGTTCCTGCCGATGCCCGAATTACGACTCAAGAGGAGGCGGATCAACTTCAGACAATTTGAGGCGATAACCAGAAACCCGATCGCATGACACAGATCTTGCTAACTTCGTTTGTGACCTGGGCTGTTGGGCAAACCTCTAATGCTGCCGATGACCTGTTGCTAGAGATTCTGCAAAACAATCCGCCGCCTTCGCTGGCCTTCTTGCGAGGATTGCCCGTTAACCTGCCTGTGGCTAAAGATCTGACGATCGCTAAAATTCAGCAGCTTCAGCCTCAGGCAGTCGTTCTCTGCGGCATGGCTGAATCTCGCGACAGGCTTAGCGTCGAATCTAACGGGGTGCGTGGCGATCGCCAGATTTATACCGCTTTTGATTTGCCGACCCTGACCGCAGATTTACCCATGACCGATATCAGCGCTAATGCAGGCCGTTTTGTTTGCAATAGCCTGTACTATGCCATCCTGAGCGCGGCCTATCCCTGTGTTTTTGTGCATGTGCCTGTGCTGACGATGGGAAACCGTAGGGCGATCGTCAGCGATTTTCGGCAGATTCTAGATAGGCTGATCCGGTAAAAAAGGGCACAGATTCCTCTGTGAGAGGGGTGCGAAGCGCCCCTCACAAAATTAAAGCTTTGTTGCTACTCTTGCGCCTGCTGCTCTTGCGCCTGCTGTGACGGAAGTTCACAAGCATCTCCGACTTTGACGATCGGTTTGCCGCAGAGCTTGCAGAAGCGGGCATCGGTATCATGGGCAGTGAATCCGCAGTTGGCGCAGAGGGTGGCAACGATACTGCGCTTGGATGTGCCGACGAGCTGCTTAATTAAATCACCTACCTGCCAGGGAATCAGCCCAATTCCGGTCAAAATCATCATGACGGCTAGCAGCCTTCCTGGCTGGGAAATAGGCGTAATATCTCCATAGCCCACGGTCGTCATGGTGGCTACGGCAAAATAAACGGCATCTAAAAAGGTCGCGAAGGCATTGGGATTAACGGAATGCTCGACCTGATAGATTAGCCCTGAATAAATAAAAATAATGCTGAACAGCGTAAACAAAATGCGCACTAAGATAGCGCTGTCTTCGCGGCTGACATAGCCAAAAATGGTCTTGCCTTCGACATAGCGCAGCAGCCGCAAGATCCGAAACCAGCGAAAAATCCGAATGAAGCGAATATCGATCGCTGTAAACAAAAAAGGCAGGATGGCGACCAAATCAATTAAGGCATAGAGGCTAAAAAAATAGCGCAGCCGATGTTCTGCACTCCACAGCCGCAAAAGATATTCTGCGGTGAAAATGGCTAGGATGATCTGGTCAAGCAGATCTAGCGAAACGCGAACAGCGCTAGGAAGCCTGTAGGTAGCTGCGACAAAAATGGCAGAAGAGAGCAGCACCAGACCTGCGATCGTGAGATTTGTGGCTTTGCCAAAGGTCGTCTCGATATCTTCTAGGTAAAACCTGACTTTTGCTTGCAATTCCATTTTGACCCGTCGAAATGCTGTAAAAAGCGCAATATCTCAGCCGTTAGAGATGACTTGACGCGACACTAGAACGCTACCACGACACGATTTGCGAATTCACCGAACGGTGAAGGCAGAACGGTTAAGATAGCGGGTGAGAATCATGCCTTATTTCATTGGCTTCACTCTAATTTTTGACTTGAACCCTATGTCGCAGCATTCTTCGATCGCCCGAATAGCTCTGATGCAGCCCTGCTTGCTGGCCTGTGCCCTGTCAATTGCTCTGCTGCCCGTCAAAGCTCAACCGATTGCTCCAGTTTCGCTGGCTCAGCCTGCGCTGTCGATCGCCCAGGCACCTGCAGTGCCTCAGACGCGACCTATAGCGGCAGTAGCTGAAGAATTTGCAAACTTGATGGTGCAGGGAGACTTTGTGCAGGCTTGGCAATACATCCATCCTTCTCTGCGCACGAGCTGGTCGCCTGTAGACATGCAGGAAAGTTGGCATGATCTGCAAGATCGCACAGGAGCTTTTAAGCAGTTCACGACTTTTCGCGAGGATGGCGAAACTGTGGTGCTGGCAGATACCCAGTTTGAAAAAGTCAGCGATAACCTCGTGATCATTTTTGATGACACGCGCCAATGGATTGTGGGTGTGGACTTTCCTCAGGAGTGATCAAGCTTCAGGTGCGATCAGGCTTCAGGCGCGATCGCCAATTTGGGCAAACTCCACTTCGCCAAAAATGGCAGAAGCATGGGCGTAATATTTGAACTCCATTAAGTTGTCAAACGGGTCTGCCAAAAAGAAGGTGCGATGTTCGAGAGGCAGACCCGTAAACCGATACTTGGGTTGCTGATAGAAAGACAGTCCCTGCCGCTGCGATCGCTCTAACAGCGTTTCCCAATCTGACTCAGCCGTGAAAATCAGCCCGAAATGTCGGGGATAAATTCCTTTCTGGGGAGCGCTTGGCTCAGCCAGATGGGCCACTAACTGATGACCATATAGGTTCAAAATTACTGAATTGGGGCTTTCTCGCCCGATTTCGCAGCCCAGCCCTCCGGCATAAAAGGCTTTGGCTTGGGCTATGTCTGAGACTGGAAAGGCCAGATGGAAAAGAACTGGATGCATTTTAAATTTCCGTTTATTTCTGCTTAATTTAGGGCGGCGAGCTGTCCAAATTCTGGAGGCTGTAAAAGGTTAGGGCAGTGCTGCCGTATACTTTTTGGCGGACGATCGCCAAATGGCCTATGCGTTCTGGTAAAGCGCGATCGGGGCTATGTTCGGCAGCCAGCTCACCAGACTCTGCCAAAAGGCTGTGATGGTCGATCGCCTCTAGCACGGGCAAATACAGGTTGCCTGCATAAGGCGGATCGAAGTAGATGCGATCGAACTTTTGCGATCGCTGCGCTAAAGAAGGCAGTTTAGCAGTAACATTGCCTCGGATCACCTGAAATTTTTGCCCTGAGCCTGCTACCTGCTGCCAGTTTTGCTGTATGATGTCACAGGCTCGGCCAGACTCCTCAATACCCACGACATCGATTGCCCCCCGGCAGAGAGCCTCGGCTGCCATTGCTCCTGTGCCCGCACACAAATCTAGCCAACGACACCCCTCAATGTTGCCTTGCCAAATGTTGAACAATGCCTGCCGCACCCGTGAAGGAGTGGGGCGAGTGGCGAGTCCTGGTAAGGTTTTTAGCGGGCGATTGCCGTAGATTCGGAGAGACATGAGCGATCGCGCACCAGCGCCACAAAGTTTGACAAGATTTGCAGCCCGCTGACCGATGACTTTTCGGGGTGAAACTGCACC
This sequence comes from Oscillatoriophycideae cyanobacterium NC_groundwater_1537_Pr4_S-0.65um_50_18, assembly GCA_016208305.1. Taxonomy (GTDB): domain Bacteria; phylum Cyanobacteriota; class Cyanobacteriia; order Elainellales; family Elainellaceae; genus Drouetiella. The sequence goes on from JACQYI010000064.1 coordinate 54,175, forward strand.
GCCATGAGATTATCTTGGGCGATCGCGGCTGTCACGGTTTGACTGCCATGAGTAATCGTGGCTGCTGTTGCCGCAGCATTGCTGGGATCAGCATAGTAAGAATGGACAAAATAGAGCCACGGATCATGGGGCAAGTTTTTCCAGAGCGGCAAGCGAGATTGTGTCATCTGGAGCTGGTTCCAGCCCATGTGAGGAATGGTGAGTCCTGGCTCAGGACGGAAGTGGCGCACCATTCCCGGAATGATGCCCAGCCCTGGCTCTACTCCTTCTTCACTGCCGTCTAACAAGATGTGCAAACCTAGGCAAATGCCCAGAAATGGTTTGCCGCTGGCAATAATGTCTTTGATCGGCTGGATGAGGTCACGCGATCGCAAATGCTGAATAGCTGGATCAAAGGCTCCCACTCCGGGTAAGACAACGGCATCGGCTTGCTCTAGATCTTTAACCGAATCGGTGACATGGGTCTTGGCTCCCGCATTTTCTAGCCCTTTGCAGGCTGAGTGGAGGTTTCCCATGTCGTAGTCAATCACGGCAATCGTGGTCATGCGCGAGTCTCCTGGCTTTTGAGCGATCGAAGGCGGCTCTAGTGGGCTTCAATTCTAGTTTCAATAATAGCGCTTTGGGCTTGCATAACTGTACCTGGGGCAACTGTGAGAAATAGCCTTGTTCCTGCCCAAGATCCCCACCCTAACCGCCTTGACTGTAGCCGCGATCGGATGGGGATTGGCAAAAGTGACATGCTCTCATCAGGGGTACGCCTTGAAAGGTCAGCCTTGTGGAGATTGAGCCATGAACATTCCTGACCGCATAGGCTTAGCGGTAGACGTCTGGCTAAACCGGGGGTTCGGCAGGCGCTGCGGGTTCAGCAGGAGGAGCAGAGGGCAACACGGGAGATGTCGCCTCTGGGGCTGGAACCTCAGGAGTGGGCACAATGGAGGGCTGAGGTGCGGGTGGAGAGGCTATCTCTGACCACAGCGAGTAGCCCAATAGCCCCGCTACTAAACCACTCACGCCTATCAACACTGCCGAGAAAATCCAGGATGTGCCGCTGCTTTCGGGGCTAACCAAGGCAGGAGGCAAATATCCTTCTCCCTGACCATTTCCCGCAGTGTAGGCTGCCACATCTCGACCTCCATTGCCGTACTCCGGCTGGCTATATCCCTGATTGACATAAGCTTCAGATGACATATCCCGATCGAATTCTTCGAGTTGGGCTTCGAGCTGCTCTTGTGAGAGTTCTGAAGAATTCGTCGAGCTTTCCCAAACGGGTTCTATGCTGGGTTCTATGCTGGATTCTGTGAAAATGGGTAAGTCTATTTCTCGACGGGTTTCGACTTCATCATTCAAGGGGTCAATCCACTCTTCTTCTAAAGCCTGTTCATCAACCGTTGAGGCGACATTAGCTTCTTCCGCAAAATAGTCTTCTGGTTCGACTGACAAAGAAAGATTGGCAATGTCTTGGTTGAGATCCTGATCTAGCTCCTCATCCAAGGTGCTGAAATCCCTGTCTTCCAAGCTTTGTGTAGCCGTAAATTCTTCATCCCAATTAGGAAAGTCTGTTGCAGTCTCTTCTGTTTCTGCATCTACGGCGGCATTGACTGCTGCATCTATCGATAGGTCATCCGAATCGACCAAAAGGTCATCTACCAAAAAGTCGATCGCTTCTTCGTCGGGCTGGTCAAGCAAGTCAGGGGGGAGATTGAGGAAATCACTATCAAGTTCTAGATCGTTCTCTAAATCGCTAGAGGCATGGTTGAGATTATTGCCTGAAAAACCTTGTAGGGATGAACCTGTACGGCGATCGTCCAAGAAATCTAAGGGCAGATCGAGATCATTATCGTCTGTATTAAAATCATTTGCGTCAGAAAGCTCAGGAACAGGTTGGGAGGCTGTCTCAGCTGTAGTTGTCAGATCCTCATCGTTTGCATCTAAAAATTCAATGCCCAAATCATCCGGTGAAGTCTCATGCATGAGACTCGCTAACGGCTCATCGGGTGTGTTGTCCGAAAAATCAGAAAAGTCGAGCAGATCAGGGGAAGCATCGGCTTCAGCAGATTCCAGAGAGTCGATCGCCAATGAATTCTCAACAGCGTTATCCAATGGGCTATCGTCAAGGTCACTGAGGAATTCTGTCGGTAAGTCAGCAATGGCGTTGTCAATGAGTGTGTCGTCACTCAAAACCTCATCACTAAATAGATCCTCTTGCATCTGCCCTGAGTCCTCTAAGAAAGGATCAGGTTCTTCCCCTAGATCTTCTAGAGACAGAGTTGCCAGAAGATCGGCTTCATCTAAGATTGATTCTTCAGAATCGTGCTCCAGCGGCTCTTGAAAGAGTGATTCAGAAGGGTCACTCAATGGATCATCTGACGCATCCAAAGAGAACTCTTCTGATGCAATCGGTAGGTCTGCGGCGATTGGATCTTCAGAAAATAGATTGCCAGAGGGCAAGTCTAGCAAGATGGCATTGTCATCGCTTAGATCGGCTGGATTATCTTGAAGCGGCTCGTCAAAGAGCAATAGATCATCCACCTCAGAGGTTGATTCTTGCAGGGAATCACCCAAGGCTGCGAGCGATAGGTCAGTATCTAGCTCTGATTCCAGTTCTAGCTCTGACTGCTCTAAAAATAAGTCAGGCTCGTCAGACAATAGATCGATCGGTTCTTCGGGCAAAAGCTGCTCAGCAAATAGATCTTCTGACGGGTCTGAAGCTTCTGTGCGATCGAACAATGGCTCCTCTTCTAACTCAAAAGAATGCTCGTCAGTTTCTGCCCAAAGGTTATCAAGCTGCTCTTCTAATAAGGGCAAAGGCAGATCCTGCTGAGGTTCTAAAGTTGGCTCGGTCACAGGCTCCGTCGTTTGGGCGATCGGGTCTACTGTAGGGTCTCCAAAGACATACTCGATCGGGTCTTCAGTCAAGCCTTGCAGATCTTCTGTAAACAAAGGATCGGAGAGAGGTTGCAGCTCATCTTCAGCTCCTGCTGGAGACGAAAACTCCTCTAATCCTGTGGGAGTTTCATTCAATTCAGCGAAGAAATCAGGCTCAGCCAGTGGGTCAGCCAGTGGGTCAGTTGATGATTCTGCTTCTGCCAGCCAGCTATCTGCCGATTCTGAGGTGCTTTCGGTGAATGATAGATCAGAGTCTAGTAAGTCAGGCTGAGGTTCTAAAGAGGCTTCAGAAGTTTCATTCAATTCAGCGAAGAAATCAGGCACAGCTAGGGGGTCAGCCAGTGGGTCAGTCGATAGTTCTGCTTCTGCTAGCCAGCTATCTGCCGATTCTGAGGTGCTTTCGGTGAATGAGAGATCAGAGTCCAGTAAGTCAGGCTGGAGATCTGCTGATTCTTCGGAGAACAAATCTGCGATCGCTGTATCGGCTGGTGTTTCTTCAGTCGGCCAATCTAGAGAAAAATCAGAAGACTCTTCAGTCAATAAATCCTGCAATGAATCTGCTGGTTCAGAGGCGTCGTCGGCCAATAAATCCTGGAATGAATCCTCTAGTGCTGGCGTTTCGCTAAATTCACTCACGTCAGGGATAGTGACGTCAGGGATGGCGACATCGGGGATGGACACATCAGGGATGGACACATCCGGAATGGTGATATCAGTCTCGAAGTTGGATGAGGAGTCTGCAAACAAATCTAGAGCAGAATCTACGTCCGAATCTGCCGTTTCAGATGAATCACTCAAAGCCAGATCAAATGAGCCGTCAGGTTCATCTAGAAACAGATCGGTGGTGAGTTCAGTCTCAGGTTCGGCATCCAGATCGATCGCGGCTGCATCTAAAAAGAAATCTGTTTCAGAATCCCTGTCAGATTCAGCGATCGAGACAGGAGCATCGTCTGAAAATAGATCTTGAGTCGGCAGCTCCAACGAGTCCTCTGAAGAGGGTTCCTCACCAAATAGATCGTCCATGCTGGTGAAGTCGGGCGATAAGTCTGCGTCGATCAAGTCAGCCGTCGGTGTTGCAGCGGCATCTGATTCTTCTGCTGCAAACAAGTCTGCTATTTCAGTAGAGGAATTTCTTTCGGGAAGCTCATCGGGGACGCTGGAGACTTCTGGGGCTTCTTCTGCAAATAAATCCTGAAACTCGGCCTCAGAGATTGGCTCTTCAGCATCCAAAGACAGGTCAAAATCTTGCGATGGTTCGGCAGATTGCTCTGCCCAAAGGCTTGCAAGCTGCGCTTCTAGCTGCTGCTGCTCAGGATCAGTGCTGAGAGGCTGTGGCACATCGGTCGGTTCTTCAAAGTCTAGCCCTGCAAAATCTAATGTGTCGGGTAAGGATTCTGGCAGCGCCGTATCTTCAGCAAATTCGTTAAACAAAAGCGGCGATTCCTCTGGGGCGATCGCCAAGGCGTCTTCGAGTGACGGCTCTCCCAGCAGCGCATCCTCTAACAGCAAGTCCTCTGACTCTGTGCGGTAGGGTGCAGGCTCTTCTAGAGGAGACTCTTCTAAACTAGAGAGATCAATCCCCAAATCGGTATCTGCTGCCAGTAGATCAGCACTCAGATCGGTCTGCCCATCTGGATCTGCGATTAGATCAGGCTCTACTGTTCGATCTGCTGGGTCTGGATCGACTGCAACCGCCAGTTCGGTGTCTAGATCGGGCATTGCGATCGCTAAATCTAGCTCTTGCATCCAGGCAGGCAGCATTGCCCCGCTTTGCTGACCCACAATGCGAACAAATCGAATCGATTCAACGCCCAAGTTGGCAATTCCTTTCTGGACAAATGCCGTCAGGGCTTCGCGACTGGGAACTCGCTCAGCTTCCAGAACAACCTCTAATAGGTCTTCCTGACGCTCGACGGTAGCCGTCATACCCCTGGGCTGAAGCGATTGATTCATCAAGAGGGCGATCGCCTCTGGATCTCCCTGCTTGGCTAGTTCTAAAATATGTGGCTGTGTCATAACTCTATTTAGCTCATCAACTGTTTTGCTTAATTTTTGCTTTACAATCTTGGCATTGGCTTGTTTTGCTCCCATTTAGCGCTGGTTTATTTCAGCTTACTGATATAGATCTGATATTTATCATTGATATCTAGATTGATGTCTAGAGATTAATATTCATTAGATCTCCAGTTCACTGGCAGCCTTTGGTCTAAGCCTAATCATCAGCCCGATACAGATTAGTCTGATATAGGTGTACCTAAATATAGGTCAGCTCGATACAGGTCAGCCCGATGCAAGTTAGCTCGATATAGGTTAGCTCGATATAGGCCAGCCTGATACACATAGTTTGCCCAATAGGTCTCCCAATAGTTTGTCTAGCAGTTTGTTCAGCCTCTTATTTCCTGCACACTTATGAGTATTGGTTATCTTGCCCTCGTTCTCCATGCCCATCTGCCCTTCGTCAGACATCCAGAAAGCGACTATGTCTTAGAAGAGGAGTGGCTATTCGAGGCAATTATAGAAACATACATCCCCTTGCTTCATGTCTTTGAGGGACTCAAGCAAGACGGTGTAGATTTCAAGATAACCATGAGCATGACCCCTCCTCTGGTGTCGATGCTGCGCGACCCATTGCTTCAAGATCGGTTTGATCACCACTTGGCTCAGCTCCAAGAGTTAACCGAGAGAGAAATAGGTCATAACGCTCAAAATGGGCACCTCCGATATTTGGCAGAATTTTATGCCACTGAGTCTAACAAGGTCAGGCAAACTTGGGAGCGCTATCAGCGAGATTTGGTAGGAGCCTTCAAGCAGTTTCAGGACAGCAACAACCTGGAAATCATTACCTGCGGTGCGACTCACGGCTACTTTCCCTTAATGAAAATGTATCCACAGGCAGTCTGGGCGCAAATCCAGGTGGCCTGTGAGCATTATGAAGAGAACTTTGGTCGTCCGCCTGTGGGCATGTGGCTCCCCGAATGTGCCTACTATGACGGCGTAGAGCGCCTGATTGCAGATGCAGGCATTCGCTACTTTCTCACCGATGGTCATGGGGTGCTGTATGCACGTCCTCGCCCCCGCTTTGGGACTTACTCTCCCATCTTTACAGAAACTGGAGTGGCAGTCTTTGGACGCGATCATGAGTCTTCGCAGCAGGTATGGTCATCGGAAGTTGGCTATCCAGGTGCGCCTGAATACCGTGAGTTTTACCGCGATTTGGGCTGGGATGCGGAATACGAATACATCAAGCCCTATGTCATGCCCAACGGACAGCGCAAGAATACGGGCATCAAATACCACAAAATTACAGGTAAAGGGCTGAGCCTCAGCGAAAAAAATCTTTACGATCCTTACTGGGCTAAAGAGAAAGCTGCTGACCATGCTGAAGACTTTATGCGCAATCGGGTGCAGCAGGTTGAGCATCTACATGGCATTATGCAGCGTCCGCCGATCATTGTTTCTCCTTATGATGCAGAGCTGTTTGGTCACTGGTGGTATGAAGGGCCGTGGTTTATTGACTATCTGTTCCGTAAAACCTGGTTTGACCAAAGCACCTATGAAATGACGCATTTGGCAGATTACCTGCAAAAGCATCCCACGCAACAGGTCTGCCGTCCGGCGCAGTCGAGCTGGGGCTTTCGAGGCTTTCATGAATATTGGCTCAACGAAACCAACTCTTGGATCTACCCGCATTTGCACAAGGCGGCAGAGCGGATGATTGAGCTGTCTAAGCGAGAGCCTGTAGATGAGCTAGAGTGGCGATCGCTCAATCAGGCTGCCCGCGAGCTGCTGCTGGCGCAGTCTTCTGACTGGGCGTTCATCATGCGAACGGGCACAATGGTGCCTTATGCCGTCCGCCGGACAAAATCTCACCTACAGCGGTTTAACAAGCTTTGGGAAGACATCTTGCAGGAAAAAATTGATTCGGGCTGGCTAGAAAAAGTCGAAGCGATCGATAATGTGTTTCCTTCCCTTAACTATCGGGTTTACCGACCCTTGTAGCCCTTGGCATCAAAGTAACGGAACAGCCAGAATGAAAGCAAGTCGCTTGGGCAATTTACGCTAGAGGATTAGCCATGCATCTTTTGCCAATCGTTTTAGTCGCTGTTCCAGTCGCTTGGGGAATTGCAGCCTCCTGTCGCGATCTGCTGAAAGTTCGCAGTACTGGCTGGAACTTGCAACCCGGTCAGCCATCAGAAAGCTTGCCTAGTGCCGCAGCGGAGCCGCTGGGATACATTGAGCCAGGTGCAGATCTTAAATCTGCGGTTCATGCGGTTAGCGAGAGCGTTCATACAGCAGAGGTTGGGATTGGCTCAGCGATCGAACAGATAGGGCACTTCCTCCACCACTAGCGTCAGGCAGATCGATAGGTTAAGTGTGGCGGTCGGTGTGGCGGCTAATCGGGACGATTAGCCGCCACGTTGCTCAAGCCAAATGCCGCTGAAAAAACGCTAGGGTGATCGCCCAGGCTTCATCTGAGGCCGCAGCATTGTAATTTTCTCGGCGATCGCTAAAGAACCCGTGAGCGGCACCGGGAAACACATTAATGGCATAGCGCTTTTTATGGGTAGACAACGCCAGCGCAATCCGCTCATGCTCATCAGGGGCAATGGACTGATCTTCTGCGCCATAAAGCAGCATGATGGGTGATGCGATCGCAGGCGTCAGGTCGATCAGCGACTTTCGTCCGAGGGGGTCAGGGTTAGCTGCGATGCCGCCTCCATAAAAGGAAACGCCTGCCTTGATCTTGTCAGTATGGGTGGCACTCGCCAGATAGACAAATCGCCCCCCCATGCAAAAGCCGATCGCGCCTACTGCACCTGGTTTGACTTCTGTGCGACCTGCCAAAAATGTTAGTCCTTCACCAAACTCCGTCATCACCTTGTCGTCGGTTAGGGTTTTGAGTTTAGCCACTGCACCTTGAACGTTGGTGTATTCAAACACCTCGCCATAGTAAAAGTCAGGAGCGAGGGCAGCATAACCTGCCTGAGCTAGGCGATCGCAAACGCTTTTGACGTACTCATTCAGGCCAAAAGCCTCCATGATGACGATGACAGCCGGATAGGTTTCTGTCCCACTCGGACGAACATAGTAGCCTTTGAGGTTGCCTGCTAGCGTTACCGTTTCACCGGGCGCTGTGGGCAAGGCGGGCACTGTGGGCAAAGCGGCGATCGCTTTCTGGTCGTCTGCTCGGGTGAACAGGGTCGCTGCGGCGATGCCCGATGAAGCCATCAACAGATCACGTCTTTTCATAAAAATTGAGCGGAATAGCGGTAGACGTTGATTCTACCGCTAAGGCTCCTCTATTGTCGGCTCTTAGAGACTCTAACGAACCCAGAGACAGCGCTCCAGCCTACTTGTCTTCTTTGGCCTTAGGTTTTCCATCTTTGTCAATGACGACGACAATCACGCGATCGCCGCTATCTTTGGGCGGTTCAGACGGCTTTCCGTCTTTTTTATTCAGCAAGGGAGAGCAAAACATGGCGGCAAGACCCAGGAAAAGTAGTTCCATAATCAGTGATCATCCTGTAAAAAAATGCAGCTTGAACTGAGATGCCTTGCACAAACGTGGGCTAGACGTTTGAACGCAAACAACTAGAGACAATTGATGAAAGTAAGAAATTATGAGCGTTGGGAAATAATCAGTGCAGGACTGGGACTGAACACGCTAGGGAACACATCCGACCTGAGTAGGCTTAAGCCTCGATACTGATAAAGACCTGCTGATAGAAACCACCCCTTTGATATCCTCGAAAGATATCACCATAAAGATAGCATGAATTGATATCGGAGAGCGAATATTTATTTCAGCTACGATAATCCGCTGGCTTCTTGCCCTATGTCTCTGGGCTAGCAGGCGATCGTCTGAGCTATTGGAGCACCTTGACTCAAGGCCATGAAAACCTGAAGCGATCGCTCCAAATCCGTAAATTCAGATACTTGAGCCTTCCTACCCCTGTTCTAAACTGGTGCCTCTAGGGGATACTTGCTTGCAACTTAGAGTTGATAGGGGCGCAGTTTCCCTCAACCTTGAGGGTGAACCACTCAGCTTGAGCCGTTTAGCGCAACTCAGCAAACTGCTACAATCCAGCTAATCTAGACGATATTTTGGGATAGGTTACACTCGTTCCAAAGTCTGTTGTTTTTTCTGCTAATCACTTCATGTCTGTTGACCCTTCATGACTGACACTATTCTTGATGTCCGCAACCTCCAGGTAGAGTTCCAGAGCGGCGATCGCTGCATCAAAGCCGTGGATGGCATTTCGTTTCAGGTGCAGCGTGGGCAAACCTTGGGAATTGTAGGCGAATCAGGATCGGGCAAATCGGTGACTTCGCTAGCGGTGATGGGGCTGGTGCCCAATCCTCCGGGCAAAGTGACTGCGGGCGAAATCTGGTTTCGGGGTATTGGCGAGGGCAATGAGGCGGTAGATCTGCGATCGCTCTCTTCTCCGCAAATGCAGAAATACCGAGGTGGAAAGGTTTCCATGATTTTTCAGGAGCCTTTGAGTTCGCTAAATCCGGTCTATACCTGCGGCTTTCAGATGACTGAGGCTTTAAGGCAGCACCATCCTGACATCTCTCCTGCCGAGGCACGACGACGGGCAATTAACCTGCTGCAAGAGGTAAAGCTGCTGCCTAGCGATCAGGTGCTAGAGCAAAATGCGCTAGAGATGTGGAGTAAAGAATCTGCGACGCCACCCTCGGAAAAGCAAATTATGCAGTGGGTGAATCAGCAGAAGCACGCGATTTTGGAGCGTTATCCCCATGAGCTGTCGGGTGGTCAGATTCAGCGGGTGATGATTGCGATGGCCATTTCTTGCAATCCGTCTTTGCTAATTGCCGATGAGCCAACGACGGCGCTAGATGTGACTGTGCAAGCTACGATTTTGGACTTGTTGCGGGAACTGCGCGATCGCCGGGGCATGTCGATCATTTTTATCACCCACGATCTAGGCATCATTGCCGAAATTGCTGACTCTGTAGCGGTGATGTATCAAGGCAAAATTGTCGAATATGGTTCGGTGTGGCAAATCTTCTCCAATCCGCAGCACCCCTACACTAAGGGATTGCTGGCCTGCCGCCCGCAGCCCGGTCATCGCATGAAGTACTTACCCACAGTCTCGGACTTCATGGAGGTGGTAGATATGCCCACGGGAGAGCTGCTGATCCGAGAGCGACAGATGAACCCAGAGCAGGTAATGCGCTTTAGCACAGAAATTAGCCCGGTAGAAGCTTCTCAACGGCTAACGGAACTAGAGCAGCAATCTCCGCTGCTGGCGGTCGAGCATTTGCAAGTGCGCTATCCCGTGCGGGGCGTATTTGGACAAACCCAGCGTTATGTCATGGCGGTGAATGATGTCTCCTTTCATGTTTGTCCGGGCGAGACTCTAGGGCTAGTAGGAGAATCGGGCTGTGGCAAAACGACGCTGGCGCGCGCCCTCATCCGTTTGATCAAGCCTTCAGAAGGCAAGATCTTGTTTGATAACGTAGACATTGCCCAGCTTCCTAGACAGCAGATGCGGCGATTTCGGCGTGAGATTCAAATTATCTTCCAAGATCCGTTTAGCTCGCTTGATCCGCGTATGACGATCGGTGCTGCCGTCATGGAGCCGCTGAAGATTCATGGAGTCGGCAACAGCCGCCGCAATCGCCAAGAGCGGGTGATGTATCTGCTTCAACGGGTTGGTATAGAGGCTAACTGTGCCACTCGCTATCCTCACGAATTTTCGGGCGGTCAGCGGCAGCGGATCTGTATTGCCCGTGCCCTGGCGCTAAACCCTAAATTTATTATTTGCGATGAGTCGGTGTCGGCACTAGATGTGTCGGTGCAGGCGCAGGTGCTGAACTTGCTGAAGGAGCTACAAGAAGAGTTTAAGCTGACATACATTTTCATCTCCCATGACTTGAGCGTCGTCAAGTTTATGAGCGATCGCATCATGGTGATGAACCGAGGCAAGGTCGAAGAAATTGGGACGGCTGAGCGGATTTACCGTGAACCGCAGCAAGCCTATACGCAGCACTTGATTAATGCAATTCCGGTAGGCAGCCTGGAGGTGATACGCAATCGCCAAACCCAGCGCGGCTTTGCCGTTAACTAGAGTCTGTAAATCTCTTGCGCGCACTGTAACCCTTCGATCGGCATTGGGGATTTGTGGCGCGATTCACAAATCCCTAAAAGCTGAGAGGGTGCAGACCTAACTAGGCTTTGCCCACCAAGCTAGCGCATAATCTTGGGTTGGCTCGTTGACGCGATCTCCATACACCACCCGCAGCTTATAGCGTCCGGTAGATGGAATGGAGTAAAAGATGTGTTCAACGCTATCGACCTTGCTGACAGAAGCGGTGAGACTTTTTGAGGTGCGGCTGGCATCGGCAGGCATAAGGTAAAGATTTAAATCGTTTAAGCCCTTGTCCTCGAAGGTTTCACCTGCATCAAAAGCTTCATTGCCGTTGCGGTCGGTTAACTCTACCCGACGATTCCAAGCCAGCGTTGCAGCGATCGCACTACCCTGCTGCAAAGGCTGCTCAAACAGATAGTCTCGGTATTTGGGCATGTCTTCCGCATTGCCGACCTGGTTAAAATCCCAGGCGATCGCTGGAACGGGCTGCTCGTCACTCCATTCACCGGGGCTAAACTGCTGATAGGCGCGATAGGCGTTGAGGTGTCCGGTGCCCATTTGCGCATCTAGCGGAATCTCTGGATCGGCATAGGCATCTGACTCTAACCAGCTTTTGTTGCCCAAATCCAGCAGGGTACGGCTCATGCCTAAGCGCAAGCCATCGCCTCTGTCCTGCACCTTATCAGCTGAGTTCATTAGCACTGCTTTCATTACCTCCTGGCGACGCGCTTCTAGACCCCAATGCTGAATTGATTTGTCTTTTAGCGCCTTACGAATGGAGGCATCGCCAAACTCTTGCAGCAGCGCCAGTGTTGCCGTGACATGGGGTGAGGCAAAGCTGGTGCCGCCTGTGTCAGGAGCCGTAACTGTGCCATCCGGTGCCAGTGTGGTGATGGCACGTCCGGGAGCCACCAAAACCACCGATCGCCGATCGCCCACGTTGCGTTCGGTCGCTGGATCTCGTCCGATCACCATCGTGGGCGTGCTGCCCAAACTAAAAAAATCGACTTTGGTGAACTTGCCGTCGATCGGCATGGAGTTGGCGATCGTCATGCCGTTAAAGGTGTCTGTAGGAATGGGAAAACCGCCTCTGCCCTGGTTGCCAGAAATGGAATACAGCACGTTATGCACTCTGGCTGACCAATCGACACATTGAGTGAGCAGCGCATTGCCATCTAGTACGGCATCGGGACGCGGATCGCGGTTGAGCGATTCCCCAAAGCTAAAGTTAATGGCGCGCACATCGCCACCGTTTTGCAGGGCGATCGTTTGGCTGGCGAGGCATTCTTGTGTCTGACCGCTGCGCTGCTCAGAGCCGACGCCCGCCGAGTAGAGGATGGCATCGGGTGCGACCCCCCGCACCGTTTTGTCGCGGCTCACCATAATGCTGGCAACGCGGGCGGCATGGTCATCTACCCCTTCATTGGCAGTAGCGACAGACTCTCCAGTAAACAGCCTGCCGATGTGAAGCGATCGATTATTGACAGCGGCTTTGTCTAACCCAAAGAGTGCCGGACGACCGATTTCGACCTGACCGATGGCGATTTTTCGTCCTGTAAGGCTGTAGGGCGCATCTTGCAAACGGTAGGCATCAATGCCGTTTTCGCCTGCGGAATCCATGAGCGCCAGTCCTGGCAAACTCACCAAGGTTAGAGGCAGGGCTAGCAGCAGGGGAAGCATCCATGACATTAACCATGACAGCGCTAACCCGCTCAGCCCGCTCATCAGTCGCTTGATCGTTTTCCATCGCAGCTTTACCAGGGGCATAAGGACAAATTTCCGTAAATTTCTGATGGACTTGTATGTTCCAATGGAATGAGGTGCGATCGCGTAATTCAACCTTGAAACATACTTTGTTACACTGAATACAATTTAATTAGATCCGCAGTTAGACCCGGCACACCGAATCACAAGACAGGACGCAGGAGAGCACAAGCTATGGCACAGACTCAGTTACAGACATCCGCATCGCAAAAACCCATCGTGGTTGCCCCATCTATCCTATCAGCAGATTTTAGCCGCTTAGGAGAAGAGATTAAGGCTGTAGATGCTGCGGGTGCAGATTGGATTCATGTGGATGTGATGGATGGTCGCTTCGTTCCTAACATCACGATCGGCCCCCTGATTGTCGAGGCCATTCGCCCCTGCACCCAGAAGCCTCTGGATGTGCATCTGATGATTGTGGAACCGGAAAAATATGTTGCCGACTTTGCCAAAGCAGGCGCAGACCATATCTACGTCCACGCTGAGCATAATGCCTCGCCTCACCTGCACCGCACCTTGGGGCAAATCAAGGAGTTGGGTAAGCTGGCGGGTGTGGTGCTCAATCCGGGTAGCCCCCTAGAGCTAATCGAGAATGTGCTGGATCTGTGCGATTTAGTGCTGATTATGAGCGTCAACCCTGGCTTTGGTGGTCAGAGTTTTATTCCAACAATGGTGCCTAAGATTCGTAAGCTGCGCGCCATGTGCGATGAGCGAGGTCTAGATCCCTGGATTGAGGTGGATGGTGGCCTGAAGGTGAACAACACCTGGCAAGTTTTGGAAGCGGGAGCCAATGCGATCGTCGCAGGTTCGGCAGTGTTTAATGCGGCTGACTATGCCACGGCGATCGAGGGCATTCGCAACAGCAAGCGTCCGGCTCCAGAACTGGCTGCGGTTTAAGGTCTAGCTTTCCAGTAAAACAGGGGTGCATGAATTTGCATCCCTGTTTTTTATTGCTGCCCTGAAGCTGGTTAAGCTTGTGGCAGAACTATGGCAGAGGTCAATTCTGGGCTGAACTTGAGCGCTAAACTTGAGCAAAGTTCCTAGGGCTAATGAAGGAGCAATCTGCATGAAAACGTTTGAGGAAGTTAAGCAGTGTTTAATCCAAATTAAGCCCAAATTGCAGCAAATTTATCAGGTGACGGAGTTGGGCATCTTTGGCTCTTATGCTCGCCAAGAGCAGACTGAAGAGAGCGATGTAGATGTTTTGATTGACTATGATCAGGCTCCAACTTTATTTAAGCTGGTAGAGCTACGGGAGGATTTAAGCAAAGTATTGGAAATGAAGGTCGATCTTGTGACCAAAAATGGATTAAAGCCAAGAATGCGCGATCGCATTCTGTCTGAGGTTGTTTATCTATGACTCATGCAGTTTGGCAACGGTTCAAGAGGGCTTGCCACTGTTAAAGGCTGTGATTGTTGAGATCGCAGATATTCATGGCTGTTGATGTGGATATGATCAAACTGGTGGAAGATTTAGGGCAGCAATCGTCCCTTCCCAGATACGATTGGGCGGGTCAAACACCAAAACATGCTCGGCTTCTGGATTCAGCCGTTGCAGAATGCGCAGATATTCCTCAGCTTGCCCCCGTGACCGGAATCGAGCCACAACAATTCGCTGCATATGGGGCAGCAAACGAATAATGCACCAAGGATGAAGGCGATCGAAGTAGGTCATAAGGGCGGCTCTGGTTTAGGATTTAAGGCAGGACAAAGCGGTGGTGAGTAAAACACTCATCACGCGACCGTTCTAATTAGGCGCTGGGGCGACTTAGGCGCTGGGGCGACATTCTCCGCCTAGAAGGCTGATTGAATGCCGACAATCACTCAATTTCTATCTGTGAATCATCTTGCCATGAACCATCTCTTACGTCAATCTGTCGCGAGGATTTGTCGCTATCGTCATGGCTGAAGACAGACAACCGAAAGCGGGTGAATCACCGTTAAAGCAGTTGAGAGAGAAAGCAGGGCTAACCCAAGAAGAATTATCTAGACGGTGTGGCATTCCTCTTCGCACCTATCAGCGGTGGGAATCGGGTGAATCAGCCGCTAGACCCAACATCCCACAGGTCAAAGCCTTGTGTCGGGAGTTAAAAATTGCGATCGAAGAGTTGCCCGATGAGTTTGGGCCAGGAGGACGATCGCGTTAGCCTTGGCAGCCTGATTTGGCAGCTTGATTTGAAATAAACCCCAGCGTAGGAAAAGCCGACTGCGCTTATGAACGAACCGATCGCTTTTCGCTTGTTAGCATAGATAAGCACCGCTAACGGTGGGCTGCTAGCTCATGAGCAAAACTCAACCAGCAAAACGCGATCGCGTAGCGCAACACCCGCCCAAAATTATCAAAACCTTTGAATCAGCTATGGCACCGACAAAAATCAGAAAAACCCCTGGAATCTGCAATGGAGCTGCCTGCATCGGTCGGACACAAGTCCCAGTCTGGCAATTAATCGCTTTGTCTTCTCAAGGCTGCTCCGATGCCAACCTGCTCAGCGATTACCCCCAGTTGACACGAGATGACCTAAAAGCTGCCCGCACCTATTACGCTCAGAACCCAGACGAAATTGATGAGGCGATCGCGGCTGAAAACTCAGAGGAGTAGGTTTTCAAAAGGATGATTGTTACTCCAGCGATAGGTGTGAAAGTCGCGGCGATCGCCAGAATCTTTTGCGCTATTGCGTGATTGCTTTCTCGACGTTCTCGATTACGGGCAGAAAGCTGAGTTTCAGTGCCTCTTTAGCAGAAAACCGACCCATGAGTCCGTAGCTCACCAATCCCGCATATTCGTACATTACCATTTTGGCTCTAGCGCCCTGGCTCAAGTTTGGCGAACCCGAACTCGCCACAGGAATGACGGTAAAGCCAAAATTTTGAAATGTGAGCTGCGATCGCAGCATATGGGGCGCATCAGTCACCAGCAAAATGCGTTTGATGCCTTGGGGCTTCAGCACATCCGCCGTAAACTTCGCATTCTCATAGGTGGTACGCGAACAGCCTTCTCCGGATAGATCTTGGTCAGGAATGCCTCTGCTGTGGAGCTGCTGCACCATTCTGGGCGCATCCCAGATGCCGCTAGTAAAAATAATCGGCGCTCTTTTCTCTTCCCATAGCTTAGCGGCCACCTCGACGCGTGAAGGCGAGAGCGACTCTCCCCGTCCTAGCACCACAACGGCATCGGCAACCTTGCCAGAATCTTGGGGAATCTGCTTGACCAAAACGGTTTCGGCCAGCCGAATGGTAGGAGGAAAAAGCACTGTGAGATAGACCAACGCTGAAGCACAGACGAGCAGCCGCAGTGGACGACGACCCAACCGACGCGGAATGAAGCTCAGCAACTGAAACAAGATGACAAACACAGGCATTACCAAAAGCGGCTCCGTCAACCAGTGAGACAGTAACCCTTTCGTCGAAAGCCATTCGCTTAGCCAATTACCCGCACGCACCGCACAGGCGGATGAGTCTATCATGGAGGCGAAAAGCATAGAGGCTAGAAGCATAGAGTTGTCCTCTGCTAACGATAAACATACGCCCTCCATCATCAAGACGAGCATAACAAAGCTGACGTTGAAGAATTGTTGCAAGGCTGCCGCTAGAGCATGAAGAATCTGTAAAGATTCGTTGCAGACGGCGATTCAGCTCAAAACACTGAAAACGGTATACCAGCAAACTTTTAGCCCGATTGAGGCCAAGAATATGTTAAAATTCTGGGTAAGAGTAAGCACATTTCTAGCCCTGTCTTGCTGAATGTTCTGAGACAAAACACAACGGGATTTAGCAGCACCTGATGGTCTCTCTTCTCCAAGGCGATCGGCTGAAAAGTTAGCCATAAAACCTCAGCTTTTTAGAGGTTTTGAGCTAACCTTTCGTAATCAATAAAGTCTTCTAACTACTTGTCTTAACTACTATGAGTATTCCTCAAGAGCGGATTGTTCCCACAGATTTGCGGAATGAAATGTCCCGATCTTACCTGGAATACGCCATGAGCGTGATTGTGGGGCGAGCGCTACCCGATGCTAGAGACGGCTTGAAGCCAGTGCATCGGCGTATTCTCTATGCCATGCATGAGCTGGGGCTAACCCACGATCGCCCTTTCCGCAAATGCGCCCGCGTCGTGGGGGATGTGCTAGGTAAATATCACCCCCACGGCGATACCTCTATTTATGACGCGCTAGTGCGCATGGCGCAAGACTTTTCCATGCGATCGCCGCTGATTGCTGGGCATGGAAACTTTGGCTCGATTGATAACGATCCGCCTGCCGCGATGCGATACACCGAATGTCGTCTGCATGCGCTGACCGTTAACGCCCTCTTGCGAGATATTGAGTCAGAAACCGTAGGCTTTACCGATAACTTTGACGGCTCTCAGCAGGAGCCGTTGGTGCTGCCGTCCCGAATTCCTCAGCTTTTGCTGAATGGCTCTTCAGGTATTGCCGTCGGCATGGCAACCAACATTCCGCCCCACAACTTGGGTGAGCTGCTGGATGGCCTGCTGGCGCTGATCGCCAATCCTGAGATTACTGACTTGGAGCTGATGCAGTTCATTCCAGGGCCTGACTTCCCCACCGGGGGGCAAATCTTGGGCACCAGCGGCATTCGCGAAGCCTACACCACCGGACGTGGCTCAATCACAATGCGGGGTGTGGCGACGATCGAAACCCTAGAGCAGCGGGGTCGCCCCGATCGCGATGCCATTATCATCACCGAGCTGCCCTACCAGACCAATAAAGCGGCCTTGATTGAAAAGATCGCCGAAATGGTGAATGAGCATCGGTTGGAAGGTATTTCTGACATTCGGGATGAGAGCGATCGCGATGGTATGCGCATCGTGATTGAGCTGCGGCGAGATGCCTATGCCCGCGTGGTGTTGAATAACCTTTATAAGCAGACGCCGATTCAGGCCAACTTTGGCGTTAATATGCTGGCGCTGGTCAACAGCGAACCGCAGCTTTTGAGCATTCGGCAGGCGCTGCAAGTCTTTCTAGACTTCCGGGTAGAGACAATTACCCGCCGCACCCGCTACGAATTGCGTAAGGCAGAAGACCGGGATCACATTCTGCAAGGTTTGCTGGTGGCGCTTGCCAATCTAGATCAGCTTATTGCCATTATTCGCCATGCTGCCGATACGGCTACAGCACGCCAAGAGCTAATGGAAACCTACAGCCTTTCGGAAACGCAGGCCGATGCCATTCTGCAAATGCAGTTGCGTCGGTTGACGGCGCTAGAGGCCGAAAAAATCCAGAAAGAGCATGACGATCTGCAAATCAAAATTACCGACCTGCTGGATATCCTGGCGCGGCGCGAACGGATTCTGCAAATCATTGAAACAGAGGTGGCAGAGATTCGAGCAGCTCACGTTACGCCACGCCGCACCATTATCGAAACGGCGGATGGCGAGCTGGGCGATATTGACCTGATTGCCAATGAGCAAGCGATTCTGTTGCTGACGGAGCAGGGCTATATCAAGCGTATGCCCGTCAGCACCTTTGAAGCCCAGAGCCGCGCCACGCGAGGCAAGGCGGGCACCCGCATGAAGGAAGATGACGGCATTGAGCACTTCCTCACCTGCAACGATCACGACAGTATTTTGTTCTTTAGCGATCGCGGCATCTCCTACTGCGTCAGAGCCTATCAGATTCCGACTGCCTCCCGAACGGCTAGGGGAACGCCGATCGTGCAGATGCTGCCGATTTCCCATCAGGAAAAAATCACCTCCATTATTCCGGTTTCAGAATTTACCGATAATGAATATTTGGTGATGCTGACGCAAAAGGGCTTCATCAAGAAAACTGAGCTGTCTGCCTTTAGCCATATCCGGGCGAACGGCCTGATCGCCATTTCGCTGGAAGAGGAAGATCAACTGCGCTGGGTGCGGCTGGCACGCGCCGAAGACAGCGTGATGATTGGCACTCGGCAGGGCATGACCATTCACTTCCGCTCTAACCATGAGCAGCTGCGTCCGTTGGGCAGACCCACACGCGGCGTGAAGTCAATGGCGCTCCGTAAAGGCGATGAGCTGATTAGTATGGACATCTTGCCCAGCCAGGTGGTTGCCAGCATTGCCGAGAGCGAGGAAGCTGAAGTTGAGGCTGAATCGGAAGAGCTAGAGGTGGATGAACGCAGCCAAGGGCCTTGGGCGCTCGTCATCACGATGGGCGGGCTGGGCAAGCGCGTTCCAGTAGGTCAATTCCGCCTACAAAAGCGGGCAGGCTTGGGGCTGCGTGCCATCAAGTTCCGCAAACCGGGCGATCGCCTTGCGGCTCTGCAAGTTGTCAATGAAAACGACGAAATTATCATTATCACCAGCCGGGGCATTATCATTCGTCAGACCGTTAACGCGATCTCTTGCCAGTCGCGGGCGGCAACGGGGGTGAGGGTGCAGCGACTAGATGAGGATGACGCGATCGTGGGAATTGCGCTGGTGCCTCCTTCGGGTGAAGAGGCCACGACGATCGGTGATGGAACGGCTGAGACTACGGTTGATGTACTGAGTCAGTCGGTTGATACCGATGCCGAGTCAGATGCCGAGTCAGGTGCAGATATCAATGCAGAGTCCAGTGCAGCGCTGGGTGTGGGTATTAGCGCAGAGGCCGAAGCAGAAGCCGAAGCAGAGACAGAAACTGCCGATGATCTCACTGATCTCCCAGAATAATATCTAGACTGCGGGTGGCAATTTCGTAAGGCTCATAGTTTTGGCTATCGCCTTTGTTTGTCCAAACGGCGATCGTCAAATCATGCACAGGTAAGTACAGCAAAATGGAGGAAAACCCTGTGGTGGTGCCCATCTGTCCCCAGGCTTCTCCCCAAGAGGTGATCGTATGCCGGACGCCTAGCCCATAGCCGCCTTTGCCGTCCTCAAGGGTCAGCATTTGATCGAGCGTACTGGGATAGAGCAAAGCATCGGCTCCCCCTGAGCTGTCACTGGCTGCACTCTCTCGAAAGAGCGCCTGAAAAAATCGGGTCATGTCCGAGGTGTTGGAAACAATGCCGCGATCGCCCAACCCCAAGCCCGCATTGATCAACGGCTGGGTTACGTTGTCCAGCTTGTCGTCGCCGTTCCAGTCTTCATACCCTTGGGTAAAGCCGCCCGGAATGGGATCATGCCGCTCTAGAAAAGTATTTTCAAGCTTCAGCGGCTTTGAGATCCGATCCCTTAGCACTTTTGCCAAAGGCTGATCGGTCACCTTCTCAATGATGATCTGTAGCAGCAAATAATTAGTAGTGGAATGAAAATACAGATTGCGGGGCACGGCTGTTTCCCGCTGAGGCAGAAACGCTAAGACTTGCTCAGCTTTCCATTCCCGTTTGGGGTTGGCGAGGATTGCCTGTTTAAAAGCCTGGGGATTGGGTCTTGCCAAGCTGCTAGAGTGGTTAAGCAACTGCCGGACTGTGACGGTTTTGCTGTCTTCTAGCTGAGCCATAACGGTCTTGGGCAGATAGGTGCTGATTTTCTCATCCAAATCTAGGATGTCGTCTTCAGACAACTGAAGGCAAATTACTGCGATAAACAACTCAGTGAGGTTGGCAATGCGGAAGCGATCGGTAGGCTTGAGCAAAGTCCCGGTCTGGCGATCGCTCAAGCCAGCGGCACCCATCCAGACCCCGTCAGATGTGACAATATGCACAACGATACCCGGCAGCTCGTCTTCACCTACGTTGCGATTCAGCATCCTTTGCAGCCGATTTGTCACCTGGGGCGGAAAAGGCTGGAGTTTGCCCTGGGTTTGTGCGGCAGACCAAGCCTGCAAAGGCACGCTCGCCTCTTCTAGATTTTCCTGACTGGCTTCGCGACAGCCTGCAAGAGCTAAGGTAAGAAGAACCGCGATCGCCAAGCCTTTGAATCTGATAAGCGCCATGTTTCTCCACCGTTGTATCAGGGCAGCCTTGCTCACCCTACAACTTAACCTGTAGTCTTCTCAACGCGCAGTAACTCCGGCACATTGTGATTCCAACGCCTTCTCAAAAACCGCATAATTCTTCTCTCCGCCCTGCTGTACAGCCGCTACTGCTGGCCTTCGGTAGCGGCATTCTCATGGGTTTGACGCCCGCTCCAGCCAATCTCTGGATTTTGGCCTGGGTGGCGCTGGCTCCCCTCTGGGTTTTGGTTGTAGGCCAAGAACCTAACCAAAGCAAGCTTGCTGCTGTTCTCCGCTATGCCTTGGTCTGGGGCATTGGCTATCACGGTTTGGCGCTGTCTTGGATTACGGGGCTACATCCGCTGACCTGGATGGGGGTGCCCTGGATGGCTAGCGTGATGATTACGATCGCTTGCTGGATCATTGTGACGCTGTGGGGGGCGGCAATTGCCGTCACCTGGGCGGCAGGCGTGAGTCTGCTGCTGCGTGGAGTCCATCGGGTGAGGCAAGGCAAAGGACAATCTCCTTTCTGGCGCATCCTCATAGGAACGGCTCTATGGTGTGCGGTAGAGGCGTTTTGGAGTCAGGGAATCTTGTACTGGACATCGCTGTCCTACACGCAAAGTCCCCATAATTTGCTGATTTTGCACCTGGGTCAGCTTTCAGGAGAGTCTGCCGTGACGGCGGCGATCATCTTGGTCAATGCCTGCTTAGCCGAAGCCTGGATTGCCCTAAACCTGAGAAATGCTTTCCGGGCGCGACTGCTGCTGCTGGCAGGTTTGGTGAGCTTGATCAGCCTGCATCTCGTGGGTTGGGGGCTATACCGTCAGCCCATTACCGATGATCCTGCGTCTTCGCTCAAGGTTGGCATTATTCAGGGCAATGTGCCAACCCGGATCAAGCTGTTTGAACAGGGAGAAAGACTGGCGATCGATCGCTATGTTCAGGGCTACAACAAGCTGGTCGATGAAGGGGTAGAGGCAGTTCTCACGCCTGAGGGCAGCTTTCCCTGGCTGTGGGTGGGGCGTGCCAATCAGGCACAAAATCCTTTTTATCAGGCAATTCGATCGCGTGGGGTGCTGGCTTGGGTCGGCACAGTGGGGGTGCGGCAGAGCCACATTACCCAAACGCTGTTTACGATTACGGGGACTGGAGAGATTTTTAGCCGCTACGACAAGGTCAAGCTGGTTCCCTTGGGCGAGTATGTGCCGTTTGAGTCGGTGGTGGGCGGGGTAATTGGTCGGCTCTCGCCCGTAGGGGCTTCTATGCTGCCGGGTGATCCCGATCAAACGATGGATACGCCCTTTGGCAAGGCGATCGCCGGGATTTGCTACGAGTCAGCCTTTTCCCAGATTTTTCGCCACCAGGCGATCGCAGGCGGACAGTTTATTTTGACGGCCTCTAACAATGATCCCTACAGCGCGGCCATGATGGCTCAGCACCATGCACAAGATGTGATGCGAGCCATTGAAACCGATCGCTGGGCGGTGCGTGCTACCAATACAGGCTTTTCGGGCATTGTTGATCCTCAGGGCAGAACTCAGTGGATCTCTGGCTTTCGCACTTATGAAATCCATGCCCACACTATCTACCGTCGTCAGACCCAAACGCTCTATGTGCAGTGGGGCGACTGGCTAACGCCGCTGCTGCTGACTGGGGCGATCGCAGGAGTGATAGGGTCGTCGGTCATCCGCCCCTAGCTGCCCTCTACTGCTTTTCCACTTTATAGACATGGAAACTGCTTAGTATCCCTGCTGTTTCAAAGTGGTAGCTAGGCAGCGCACCGCTGAGAAAATCGGGCAGCAGCTCTCCCGGCACCAGATCTGTTTTGTAGATGCTAAGGAAAAGAAAATTTTGGCGTTGGGTATTGGCCGAAATCAGGTTTTGAATCTGAGACTGATTGGATTTGACCAGCGAATTGCAGGGAGCCTGTAGGGCAATACCCGCCTTGGCGCAGGTGTCTTCCTGCAAATATTCCCCCAGTTTTTGGGCGGCAAATCTTTCGTAGGCGGCCTGGTCAGGATTGGTTAGGGCTGTGGCGGCAGCCAAACCCACAAGAACCAGTCCGAGCAGCGAGGTCGTAAGCTTGAGCGGAGTCATGGCGATCGTGATTGAGGTAGAGGGCAGTGGAATAATTCGATCGTCGCAGATCGAAGCAGATGGATGCACTTTCATCAGGCAAACAAATCCTGAATAAGAGACGGTTGAATTTGGCGTAATGTTCTATGCTTATCTGCTTGAGGCGACTTGCCCAGAGGTAGGGATGTTGGGATAGAGGGATGTTGGGATAGAGGGATGTTGGGATAGAGGGATGCTGAGGTGGTTAAGCCTCCTGGTCGTTAGGGCTATTGCTATGACTACAGACACAGGCAGGGAGTTTACTCAATTGGAGAATGGAACAGATGGGTAACGTAACAGAATGTAAAAAAAGAAATGGGTAAAGCTCCAGCAGACGTATCATCACTGCGAGTATTGTTTGCGCTCAGATGTTTTTGGCTCTCTCCTATTTGACTCACCTTGTTTGGCTGATGATAGTTGTTTGACTGATGATGGATCTAGCGGTTTGTCAATTTTGAGTCAACAACTCTCAGCAGCTTGCAAATGAGGATTTTGTGGCGCGCCACAAAACCCTAAAAGCTAGGAGGACTTAGCGATCGACGGATTCTGATTGTTCTCTGAGCGGCTGTTGTGCTGTCGAATTGGGCTAGAAGGGGCTGACCTCTTAAAACTTGCTTAAATTAAATTTTTTAGGGTGAGATAGCTTCCCTATAAAAACGGCAGAGCATCAGCATTCATGTGAGTTGAGAGTCAATCTAGGTCTGGGCGTAAAGGCATTTTTTTGTTGCCACAAAAATATAAATCGATTAAAGTCTAGCTACACCTGTAGGTCTACAAGAATGGTATATACCTCAAAGCCAGATCCTCAAATGATTAGCCCGCTCGAACCGATGGATTTTTCATCGCTCCTCGACCCTTCGCTGCTGCAAACCGCACGCCAAATTTACCGAACGTATTACGAAGTGCATCCTGAGCAAACTCGCCGCCCCATTGGCATTGCGATCGATCGCAACAACCATCGCGGCAAGCTGATCTTTGGTCAAAAACCTATCCTCTTGCCCAAGGAATGTTTTGTTCCCCTCAGCCAGATTGAGTCGGGACTCCTCTAGTCCTGTTTAGCCCTAAGTATTTGAACCCAGTGGTTAAACCGAGTGTTTAGACCGAGTGCGCTCGCGCATCCAAAATAGACTGAATCGGTAACTTGAAGATTGCCCAAGCGCTGTAGCGATCGGAAAGATTAATCCCCAAAGCTGACTTGACCAGATAGAGCAGATAAAGCGAAAAAAGAATGAATGCTACGGTGCGAAACGTTCTAATCATGGGTGGTTTTAGCGTTTGGGGGTGAGCGAGTTCTTGACGGGTTAGTTTGACGGGCGAGGTAGAGCAAATCAGTTAAGTAATAACAGCAGGGTTAGGCTCCATTTCTGAAATGTGGCTGAAGCCGATAAGCAAACGCGATCCATTCACTATGCGATCCCATGCGATCAACCGATTCTGATTTAGTCACCTATCAAGATGTAGAAGCGGCTGCTCTCCGCCTGCAGGGAACGGCAAACCTAACGCCCGTCGTCACATCGCGCACGGTCAACGATCGCACCCGCAGTCAGGTCTTTTTTAAGTGCGAAAACTTTCAAAGAACCGGATCGTTTAAGTTTCGAGGAGCCTATAGCGCTCTGTCTAAGCTGTCTCCGGCACAAAGGCAGCTTGGCGTAGTTACCTATTCTTCCGGCAACCACGCCCAGGCGATCGCCCTTTCGGGGCAACTGCTGGGTATCCCCACGGCGATCGTGATGCCGCAGGATGCCCCTGTGGTGAAGCAAGAGGCAACGCGGGGATACGGCGCAGAAATTGTTTTTTACGATCGCGCCAGCATCCGGCGTGAGGAACTGTGTGAGCAGCTTGCCCAAGAGCGAGGCGCGTTGATTATCCCGCCATTTGATCATGTTGACGTAATTCCAGGGCAAGGCACAGCTGCCAAAGAGCTGATTGAAGCGGTGGGTCAGCTAGATCTGCTGCTGGTGTGCTGTGGGGGTGGTGGTCTACTGTCGGGCTGTGCGATCGCCGCAGATGCCCTATCACCAGGATGCCGAGTTGTGGGCGTAGAACCCGAAGCTGGAGATGACATGACCCGATCGTTTCAAACCCAGACTTGGCAATCGGTGACTCATCCAGACACGATCGCGGATGGGGCACGCACGCTGCGACCTGGCGATCTAACGCTGCCGCTGGTTTTACGTTATGTGCAAGGGATGGTGACAGTTTCAGATGAGGCGCTGCTGCGATCGATGTTCTTTCTTTGGGAGCGCATGAAGCTGTTAGTAGAGCCGACGGGTGCTTTAGCCACGGCTGCTTTGCTAGAGGGCATTGCCAGCGCTCCAGGCGGTCGGGTTGGAGTCATCATCAGTGGCGGCAATGCCGATATTCAGCAGCTAACGCGATTGAGAACCTCTTGACGCTTAAAAAGCTTGCGCTTTCCTGTGGCTTCTAGAACGCCTGAATCCACTCCAGAATTTCATACTCTGTCCAGATGCCGTTTTGCCAATAGGGATCGGCTTCTACCAACTGACGAGCGGCGGCCTCATCATCAGCTTCGTATACGGCAAACACACGAGTTAAGTCTTTCGTTGGCCCGATGGTTATCAGCGACCCTGCGGCCTTGAGTTCGGCCAGGCGATCGAGATGAGCCTGACGATAGGGCGCACGTTTTTCCAGCACATTAGAGCAGTAGCTGCCCCAAAGAACATATTTAGGCATAGACCTGTTGAGACGATAAAGGGCTTAATTTGCAATCCAAAAGCTGGCTAGCTTCTCAGCTCTGCCTGAAACTTTTCTTCTAGCACTTCCCGGACTTTTTGCTGAATCGGGTCTACGTCTTGATCTGTAAGCGTGCGATCGCCCGTCCGATACACCAATCGGAAAGCCAAACTGCGCTTACCTTCGGGGACATTCTCGCCTTTGTACTCATCAAACAGCGTCACGGACTCTAGCAATTTACCCCCCGCCTGCTTCAGGGCACGCTCAATTTCGGCCACCGAGAATTGGGTTGGGGCAAAGAAGGCAATGTCGCGATCGGCAGCCGGATAGGCCGAGTAGGCATGAAACAGCGGTACCAACACCTCATCCTGAATCATGTGATTCACCATCACTTCAAGATTGAGTTCAAACACATACAGGGCATCGGGCAGGCCGCGCTCTTGCCGAATTTGAGGATGCAGTTGACCCAAGGTGCCTAGACGGTTGCCGTTAATCCATAGGGATGCTGTGCGTCCGGGGTGCAGCAAAGCGTTACGGCGATCGGGCTGATATTCCACATCTAGACTGAGCCGCTTGAAGACACTCTCCAAAACGCCTTTGGCTTCAAACCAGGTTAGCGGATTTTCTTTACCGCTCTGTACCCAGCGCCCCTCAACGGGATCGCCCCCCAGAATGCCCGACACCAGATCGGTTTCGTTGAGTCCGTCTTCTTCGCGCCAAAACACCCGCCCTACTTCAAAAGCGTTGAGTGCGCCATTGCCCTGCTCCAGGTTGTATTGAAAGGCATCAATCAGCGCTGAAAGTAGCTCCGTTCGCAGAGCTGAATACTCGACAAACAGCGGATTTGCCAGGGAAACCTGATTGTCGGCGGCGGCTTTTACCAGAGAATAATGCAATACCTCAGTTAGCCCTGCCGCTCGAAACGCCGCATGAATTTTGCGCAGTGCCGCTGCTTCGTCGGGCAAGTATCCTGCCTCACTCTTATCGGGCAGGGTGTCGCAAAAATTGTTGTAGCCATAAAGCCTTGCCACCTCTTCGATCAGGTCAATCTCTCGCTCAAGATCTCGATAGCGGTAGGGGGGAATGGTCACAGCCCAAACCCCTTCGCTGATAGGAGCCAACTGGCAGCCTAGCGCCGTCAGCGTCCGTTCGACATCAGCCGCTGTCAATTCGCCAATATCCTCTTCTGTCAGATCATCGGCTTTGACCGCAGGGTTAAGAATCACCAGACCCAGAACTTGGTTAACCCGCTCTAACCGCAGCTCGATCGTGCGAGGGGCGATCGCTCGTCCGGGACGGGCATCATCTACGGCCTGAATGCCAACGGTGCCCCCTGCCAGCTCGGTGATCAGATGTAGCGCCCGCCGATGGGCTGTCTCTAGTGCCGCCGGGTTCACCCCCCGCTCATAGCGAGCCGAGGCTTCAGTCCGTAGCCCTTGAGAACGTGCCGATCGCCGGATCGCCACCGTGTCAAAGATCGCCGCCTCTAATAGGATATTTTGCGTCTGGGCAGAAACTTCTGTCTCTTCACCGCCCATCACGCCTGCCAGCGCCACGGGTCTATCGTTGGCCGTAATCAGCAGCGCCGCGTCTTGCAGCGTTCGGGTTTGGCTGTCGAGGGTGGTCAGGGTTTCGCCAGGGCGGGCAAAGCGGACGCCGATTGCTAGATTTTCAGAGCTGGCTGCCGTTCCAGCTAGACGATCGCCATCAAAGGCATGCAGCGGCTGTCCCCATTCCAGCAAAACCAAGTTGGTGACATCCACAACGTTGTTGATCGGGCGTGTTCCAGCCGCCAGCAGCTTGCGCTGTAGCCAAAGCGGAGAAGGCGCAATCTTTAGTCCGGCGATTGTGGTGCCAATATAAATCGGGCAAGCGATCGGTTCAGAGACTTTGATGGTGAGGCGATCGCCCTGACTCACCGGAATTTCAGGCACCTCCGGCAGGTTGAGCTTGCCGCCCGTGAGTGCAGCCACTTCTCTGGCAATGCCGACCATGCTGAGGGCATCGGCTCGGTTGGCCGTTGAGGTCAAATCCAGCACCACATCGTCCAGCCCCAGTTCAGGACGGGCATCGGCTCCGGGCTTGAGGTCGGGTTGCGTAAAAATATGAATGCCTTCGGACTCTTTGGCTAAGCCCACTTCGGCCAGAGAGCAAATCATCCCTTCTGAGGGCACATCCCGCAGCTTGCGGGGCTTAATCTTCAGGTCAATTTTGGGCAAGTAAGTGCCCAAGGTCGCCACGGGCACGAAAATATCGGCTCGGACGTTGGCGGCTCCACACACGATCGTCGAAGGAGTTGCCGCCCCAATATCAACGGTACAAACGCTGAGCTTATCGGCATTGGGGTGCGGCTGGCGCGTCAAGACTTTGCCGATCACGACACCTTTGGCCCAAGTGCGGCGGTCTTCAATCTCTTCTACCTCAAACCCTGCCATCGTCAGCGTATTTGCCAGATCCTCAGGGGTGAGGGTGAAATCTACCAGTTCCCGTAGCCAATTCAATGAGATCCGCATTGCGCCGCCTGTGTTCTGTCGATCGAAGTCTAATTTGTCAAAGTTGACCCTGTTAATTCTATCGCTCTGTGGTCTGAAAGTCTGTGGTCTGCGAGTCAGGGGTCTGCGGGTTTGGGGCAGCAGGTCTGATTGTGGGCAGTTCCTCACGAAGCCGTTGATCGCAAATGAGGGTTTTGCGATCGACGGCTTCGTGGATTAAATAACACTGGAAACTCAAGCGTCAGGGTTTAGCATTCGGGCAACCCTCTTTGCTACGACCAAGGGCACATCTGCCGAATGCTAAACACCTGCAGGTACATCGGTTTTATTTCGTTCTCGTTCCTAAACCCCGAATCTGCGGCTTGAAAGTGCTTTTCGGTAAGATGAAGGCAAGCCTCTACCCCCTGCCTCACAATGAAAAACTCCGCCTACTCTAGTGCTCACCCTGATGTTCCCTTAGACTCGACTGGATCTGGGACTTGGTCAGCCTCTTGGCAAAGCATTGCGCAAAGTCGCGCCTGGTTTTTGTTGCTGACCGTGATTGGCTGCGCTAGCAGCGTTACCTATGCCCACCCGCCTCTGGTGGCTTTTGCGGCGATCGCCGGGACGACCCTCAAACCCAAATCTGCGCTTGGGTCTGCCCTGACGGTTTGGCTGGCGAGTCAGCTTTATGGCTATGTGTTAAGGGGCTATCCTCACACTTCCGAGTCTCTGATCTGGGGGTTGGTTATGGGCTTGGGCATGTTGGCCGTAGTGCTGCTGGCTGCCCTGCGACCCGACTTTAGCCGCCGTAGAGCTTCAGGACATGCGGCCTGGGTGGCGATCGCCCTCAGCGTTGGCTTTCTGATCTTTGAGGGATTGGTGCTGTCCTGTGGCTTTTTGCTCACCGGAACTCATGTGTTTACCGGGGCAACCCTGGCGCTGCTCCTGTTTAAGGAAACCCTTTGGACGATCGCGCTGGCGGCCTTACATGGATTTTTAGCTTGGCGCAAAACGGGAGTCATGACCGCTAGTTCATAAGCAACCGTTTCATCAATACCCAGGCGAACCATAACGATGAGGAAGCCGTAATAATGTCTGATGCTGCTCATCATGTCGTGATTGTCGGAGCGGGAGTCACGGGTATGACGCTGGCCTATCTCCTGGCTCAGCGATCGATCAAAGTGACATTAATTGAAGCGGCATCGAGCTTCGATCGGGTGTTTCGTGGCGAAGGACTGATGCCGGGAGGCTTGCAGGTTTTAGAGCAAATGGGGCTACTGCACCTGCTGCAACAGTTGCCCACGCGGCAGATTCACACCTGGGAATTTATCGTAAACGATCGCACTTTTATCCAGGCTCACGAGCCAGAAAGCTTGGGACTCTATCGCCCCACCATCATTTCACAGCCTTTGTTTTTGGAAGCTCTGCTAAGTCGGGCGCAGGCATTGCCCTGTTTTCATTTCATCCAGGGCATGGTTCAGGCTTTGTTGCGCGATGCAAACGAGCGAATTTGTGGCGTAGAGGTGCGACAAGCCGAAAGCACTTTGGCGATCGCGGCTGACTTGGTGATTGGGGCAGATGGGCGCGGCTCTGCGGTGCGGCGGTTAGCAAACTTGTCTCTTAAAAAGCGAGACTATGATGCCAACGTTTTATGGATGCGGCTAGCGGCTCCTTTGCCAGAGCGCGATCGCGCTACTTTTTATGGATTTATTCGAGGAACTGAGAGCCTGGGAGCCTATACCTCTTGGGATGACAGCCTGAAAATCGCCTATATTTTGCCCGATGAACAGCCGCTCAAAGAAAAGGCGATCGACTGGAAAGCGATCGACTGGGCTAGCCGCATTGCTGCCCTTGTGCCGCCCGCTTTTGCCCAGCATGTCCGCGCCAACGCCGATAAGCTAGAGCCGCCTGTATTGCTCAAGGTAGTGTTTGGGTGCTGTCCTCTATGGCACAGACCTGGCGTTTTGCTGCTGGGCGATGCGGCGCACCCGATGGCTCCTATTCGTGCCCAGGGCATTAATGTGGCACTGCGAGATGTGGCGGTAGCGGTTAATCATCTGCTGCCAATCTTGCAGCCTGCTTTGCTAGATGCTGCCTCACCGGATGCCCTGCCTGCATCTAGGCTAGCGGCGATCGATGTGGCGCTTCAGACGATTCAAGCTGAGCGACAGCCAGAAATTCTGCGTTGCCAAGATCTACAATATCGGGAGCAGCATCAGGTTACTCAGATTTGTCGCTCGGCTGTGCTCCAGCAAATGCTGACGGCTGCCGCCCCTCTCACCCGTCCGATCGCTGGAAAAATCTGGATGATGCGCCAACGGCAGTTGCGGTTTGGGGTGCGACCTGTGGCACTGGCAGAAGCTGCACTCACTACTACCCAATCTGCGGTCGATCGAGTATATTGACTCCGGGTGCGGTGGGTCAACGCAATGCAGGAGGGTTTAAGTGTGAATGAGAGCAGTCTGCCTCAGGTTTCTGAGCCACTGAGTTCTAAGTCACTAAGTTCTGAGCCATCCAGTTCTGAGCCACCCAGTGCTGAGCCATCCAGTTCTGAGTTACTGAGTTCTGAGTTTCTTAACTCTGAGTTTTTAAGTGCTGAGCCATCCGGTGAGTCTTCTAGTGAGCCAATGAGTGCAGAACCTTTGAGGGATCTTCCAAGTTCAAGTCACGATATTCCAATGGCTGTACGAGAAGCCCCTTCCTTGGCTCCTCAGGCCACAGTCAAGTCAAGCCGTTTGCTGTTGGGTTTGGGCAGCATGAGCGCGATCGCCCTTCTTGCCGTTGGTTCATTTGTGGCGATGCGATCGCAGTCTGCCAACTCTACGGTGGGCACGGTCGCGAGTCCAACGGCTCAGTCTTCTCCCGGTGCGGCATCCAGCCAGGTCAGCTCGGAGGTGGCTACAGCCTCTCCGACGCAAACCACGATGAATCATTTCCCCTACAGTGAAGCGCCCCAAGGGGAACTGACGCCCATTACCCCCAATGGCGATATTTTGATGCGTAAGGCTGCTGCGGCTAAGTTTGTAGAAATGCAGGATGCCGCCAGAGCCGCAGGCATCAGCCTAGAGCCGATTTCAGGCTTTCGCTCTCAGGAAGACCAAAACCATCTCTTTTTTGATGTCAAAGCTCAGCGAGGTCAGGACACTGCCACCCGCTTAGAAGTGAGTGCGCCTCCAGGCTACAGCGAACACCATACGGGCTATGCCGTGGATATTGGCGATGGCGATCGCCCTGATCTGAATCTCCAGACTGAGTTTGAAACGGCTCAGGCGTTCCAATGGCTAAAGGAAAATGCGGCTTTTTACAGCTTTGAGCTGTCTTTTCCCAAAGACAATACCCAAGGAGTGAGCTATGAACCTTGGCATTGGCGGTTTGTGGGCGATCGCAACAGCCTGGAAACCTTTTATCGAGCCAAAGCCTTGACCCCCTCAAAGGCGGCGAAGTAAGGCTGCTGCAGCTCTGCCCCTCATTACGGATTTTATATGGGGAAGTTTGCGCCCTGTGGGCGCAAACTTCCCTGACAAAGCCCGAACAAAGCCCGCCGCAGGCGGGCTTTGTTTCAAAATGAGAATTGCTGACCAGATTATCGAGTCAATTGGGTTAAAAGTTAAACGGTGTAGGATAGAAGCTAAGGTTGCTTAACATTTGGCGATCGCCCTACCTCTTTTCTACTGCCGTGAGCCAAACTACTCTCAACCTCGTTGCTGTCACTATTTTTGCCCTGGTCATGTCTACGCTGCTGGGGCCTTTGCTGCATATTCCAGAGTACGTTCCTGCGATCGCAGCTTTTGGCATTTTGGGTGTCGCCACACTAGACACACTCAATTGGCAAGGGCAAGCCGGAACGCTGCTATTAGACTGGTTGGCAAGCTTTTCTCCAGCGCATCGCGCCCGCGTCACACGCCATGAAGCAGGGCACTTTCTCACGGCACATCTGCTCGAAATTCCGGTGACGGGCTACACCCTCAGCGCCTGGGAAGCCTTTCGGCAAGGACAGCCCGGACAGGGGGGCGTTAGCTTTGGCTCGGCAGAACTGGAAACGGCTCTAGAGCAGGGCACAATTTCGGCTCAGTTGGTCGATCGCTTTTGTACGGTGCTCATGGCCGGAACGATGGCCGAGTCAATGGTCTATGGAGATGTGCAAGGCGGTGCAGACGATCGCCAAAAGCTGCGGCTGCTCTGGGCGCAGATGCGTCGCCCCCCGGCAGAAGGTGAAATGAAAGAGCGGTGGTCAAAGCTGCGGGCAAAAACGCTGCTGGAATCTAACTGGGATGCCTACGAAGCGCTGGTTGTGGCGATGGAAATGGGGCTGTCGGTGGAAGGCTGTTGTACCTTAATTGACCAGCATCAGATTGTAGAATCTTCTGAGATTAACGAAACCCTTGAAGCTAGCTCGTGAGAGTTTTGCATCTTTATGGCTGAATTTGAAAAAAGCGAACGGGAAAAGATGCTGGCGGGAGAGCTGTACTTCGCCACTGATCCAGAACTGACAACTGAGGCAGTACGGGCTTGGCAGCTCTTGCGGCAGTATCGCGAGACGACTGAGGCAGACTGGGACAGCCGCGAAGCCATTCTGCGCCAGCTATTTGCCTCTACTGGCGTTAAGCCCCGGATCATTCCCCCCTTTCACTGCGACTACGGCAGCAATATTGTCGTGGGCGATCGCTTTTATATGAACTATGGCGGTGTTATTCTCGACTGCAACCGTGTTGAAATTGGCGATGACGTACTTTGTGCGCCCTATGTGCAAATTTATGCGGCGCACCATCCCACCGATCCGGCTACTCGCCTTACGGGGGCAGAATTGGCTTCTCCGGTTCGCATTGGCAACAATGTTTGGATCGGGGGTGGCGTCATCATTTGTCCGGGTGTGACCATTGGTGACAACACGACGATCGGTGCCGGGAGTGTGGTGGTGAAAGACATTCCGGCCAATGTGGTGGCTGTAGGCAATCCTTGTCGGGTCGTGCGATCGGTCACGCCGCCAGCGGGATAAGAGCAGGGCTGTCTCACCGTAGCGGCGACCCGTAATAGTTTGTTGGAAGTGCTACCCTTTGCGCAGCACTTCCAAGATCCTAAACAAACAAGATCCTAAACAAAGCTAAAGCCTTTGCTGAAACTCACGATCGTTCTGTTGTCAATCACAGCGATTAGCTCTGGCCTCGGCTGTCCTTGAGTCAGCGTAATTAGGGTATTTGAGCCTGACTTTCTCAAGGCGTAATGGCTGGCCTTGCCTCTCAACTGAATGCGATCGCCCTCAGCGAAATTGAAGTCTTTAAGACTGGCGTAATCTGTATTGCCAGATTGGGAGGGCTTTAGATCGCTATAGAAGGCAGTGGCTTTGCTACCCAACACAAAGGTATCTCGTCCTGCGCCGCCCGTTAGCTCATCTGCTTCTGCAAACCCTGCGCGTTTTGCTGTCGGATCGACTCCCACAAGCTGGTCGTTTCCCAAACCCCCATGCAGCCGATCGCTGCCTGTGCCGCCCTCTATGCGATCGTTCCCCAACTCTGATCCAGCTAGCGAAATGGTGACTGAGGGATCGGTCGTCAGGCTGTAGCTGAGGCTGTAGTCGCCCAAAACATCGGTGCCTGCCCCGCCGCTGAGTCGATCATTGCCTTCGCCGCCGCTGAGGTAGTCGTCGCCAGTGCCCCCGTCAATTTGATCATTGCCTGCGTCTGATCCTTTCAAGGTGTAAGAGCTAGCAGGATTGCTGCTGGATAGGTAGTTAAAGTCGTAGGCTCCCAAAATATCATTTTCGTTGCCGCCTAGAAGGCGATCGCTGCCTTCGCCCCCGCTGATCATATCGCTGCCGTCACTGCCCTCTAGCCAATCGTTGCCTGGGTCAATTAGATAGGACGTAAAGGCGGCATCCACCTTGACACCTGAGCCGCCAACTTGCCCTAAAAAATCATTGCCTGCGCCGCCGATCAGCGTGTCGTTGCCGCTGTTGCCTACAGCCAAATCGTTGTTGCTGCCTGTGTCAATGCGATCGTTGCCTTCTCTCCCAAAAATGACATCATTGCCGTCATAGCCATAGATCGCATCATTTAAAGCATTGAAGTTGCTGTCACCATAAAGAATGTCTCGATTAGGAGTTCCAAATCGGTCTGTCATGTAGTCACCCGTTGATTATCTGATGCATAGCGCGGTTAGCATAATTCTTTGTTTATACCACCCTCTACATCTGACAAGAGCCTAGCCTGTTTCTTGAAAAGTGGCTATCAAAAACAGTATCTCAGCGTCATAATCTCAGCGTCATAGATCGCTATCTGATTACAGTCTTGGATAATAAATTCGATCGATGATGCGATGGGATGCCGATAGGACTTAAATGCCAAAATTTAACGTCGTAAACTCAATCAGGATAGGTATTTTGATAAAACATCTAGGAGTGGGCTGAGGGCATAAAAGTTGTGTGAGGAAAATCTTCTAAAAGTTACCTTGCTTTCCTCTATAGAGGCTGCAAAATTCATCTTCTTGGTTTTGCCTCAGTGAAGACTTAAACCTGAGAGAAGGCTTGAAAGACTACAATTGCCACCTAAATTGCTCCTCTGTTTTGTACTCCAAAATACAAAACAATGTTGTATCTCATTATGCCGCTCTTGTCGATCGCAGTTTTACCCAGAGTATGGAATCGCACCGCCTGTCGGTTCAAATCCGTAAGTTGGCTTAAGGAATAAATCCTTCATTGATGGGAAATGTTAAACTTCGCAAGGTAACCCTCTGAATCCTTTGGACTTACGCAGTCAGAAGATGTGGCAAGGAGAATCTGATGCTTGACTATCTTCCACCGTTAAATGATCACAATCTGCCGTACCCCGACACCATTCATCCGATCGTCGTCCATTTTGTGATTGCGATGGTGCTGTTCTCATTTGTCTGTGATGCGATCGGCTACTTCACCAAAAATACTCGTCTGTATGAGGTGAGCTGGTGGAATCTGTTTTTTGCCACTATTTCTATCTTTATTGCCGTTTTATTTGGTCAGGTCGAGGCAGGACTTTCAGAACCGTATGATGCTGTAGAACCTGTGCTGAATTTGCACACGCTGATCGGCTGGTCGCTATCGGCGGTGATTACGGCAATCACGGCATGGCGCTACAATCTTCGCGCTAAAGATCCCCTCAAGGTGCCTTTCTCTTTCATCGGAGCAGGGCTGCTGCTGACGGTTTTGGTTTGCTATCAGGTCTACTTGGGTGATGAACTCGTGTGGGTCTATGGCTTGCACACGGTACCGATCGTTGAGGCGATTAAGGAGGGCGTGCTGCGATGAACTCTGAACTGATCGATCAACTCGGCTCGCAGCTCGGAGCCAATGGTTTACCCTACGCGATTCCCATCCACCCTAACCTAGTCCACCTGACGCTGGGTTTGTTCATTATCGGCATTGCCTTTGATATCGCAGGGGCGCTGTTTCCGCTAGAAAAACAAATCCTCAAGTTTCTGTCGCTGACGGTGGTGCGATCGAACTTTTTTGATGTCGGCTGGTATAACGTTTTGGCTTCAGCCGTGATCACCTTCTTCACGGTGGCGACAGGCTTCTACGAAATCATGCTGGCAGAACCCCCCGCTGACATCAAAAGCGCTTGGGGCTTACAGGCTATGGAAACCATGCTTTGGCATGGTGTTGGCGGTGTGGTGCTGCTATTCCTGATCGTAGGTATGACCGTATGGCGAGGCTTTCAGCGGTTTGCCTGGCGGAACGACATGGCGAGACAGGTGCAGTGGAGCTATTTGGCTGGCGGCCTGGTGATTTTGTTTCTGATGTTTGTGCATGGCACGCTGGGTGCCCATCTAGCGGGTGAATTTGATGTGCACAATACGGCGGCAGGTCTCCTGCAACAGGGCAAAAATCCCAGCCTGTTTTTGAAGTAAGGCGACCCGATGGGGTTTTTGAGGACAGTTCTCTAGGACGGCTTTCCAGGATAAATCGTTATGAAAGTCCAGACTATTTTTACACTAATTGCGATCGCAATTCTCATCACCTTCATCAGCCTGTGGATGGGGCAGCAAGCCTACTCCTGGGTTCCTCCCCAAGCTTCTGCCGAGTCGAAGTTGATTGATGATTTATTTAGCTTTTTGGTGGTGTTGGGCACCTTCATCTTTCTGGGTGTGGGGGGCACAATTCTCTACTCTATTCTGTTTTTTCGAGCGGGTAAGTATGACTTTAGCGATGGGCCGCCGATTGAGGGAAACATTACTCTGGAAGTGGTTTGGACAGTCATTCCGATTGCTCTAGTGATCTGGATTGCAAGCTATAGCTACCAGATTTATAGCCAGATGGCGATTCGGGGGCCGATGGAAATCGTGCATTTGCACAATCCGGTGGAGATGCAGTCGGCCTATGCTGCGCCTGAGAAGAACCCTGAAACGCAGGAAAATGTCACCCAAGGGGCACCTGAGAGCGCGGTTATGCTGCCGCCCGAAGAGATTGAGGTGCACTCGCGCCAGTGGGCTTGGGAGTTTCGCTATCCTGACCAGAATGTCACCAGTACCGAGCTTCATTTGCCAGTCGATCGCCGGGTGAAGCTAGCGCTCCAGTCTGAGGATGTGCTGCATGGATTCTACATCCCGGCCTTTCGCCTCAAGCAAGATATTATTCCCAATCGCACGATCGATTTTGAGTTTACGCCTATTCGCATTGGCAAGTATCGGCTCGAAGACTCTCAGTTTAGCGGTACCTATTTTGCCGTTATGCAGGCCGATGTGCTGGTGGAATCTCCAGAGGACTATCAGCAGTGGTTGGTGAGCACAGCAATGCGCGAACCCTCACCTGCCTATAACCAGGCCGCTGCTGAATACAGCCGCTATTCCGATAAGGCTATCAAACCGGGATGGCCGACCGTTGTACCTGCACCTGCGCCCATTGTGAATCAACCCAGCGCCACATCCCTCAAAACCTACAGTCAGTAAGAAGGTAAGGCATCCATGACCAATATTCCAATTGAAGCCATCCCGCTGGCAGATGAAAAGCCCCCGACATGGCGGCGCTATTTTAGCTTTAGCACTGACCACAAGGTAATTGGCGTTCAGTATCTTGTCACCTCATTTATCTTCTTTTTGATCGGCGGATTGATGTCTATGGTGATCCGGGCAGAGTTGATTACGCCAGAATCTGATCTGGTCGATCGCTCTCTTTACAACAGCCTGTTTACCATGCATGGCACGATCATGATCTTTCTGTGGATCTTTCCCTCGCTGCTAGGGTTAGCCAACTTTCTGGTGCCGCTGATGATTGGGGCAAGAGATATGGCCTTTCCTCGGCTTAATGCTGTTGCTTTCTGGATGGTGCCTGTATTTGGCATTTTGCTCATGGCTAGTTTTTTCTTGCCTAGCGGCACCTCCCAGTCGGGCTGGTGGGCTTACCCTCCCGTGAGTTTGCAAAATCCGTCCGGCGATCTGATTAACGGACAACTGCTTTGGCTGCTGGCGGTGGCGATTTCGGGAGTAGCTTCTATTATGGGAGCCGTGAATTTTGTCACAACGATCGTCAAGATGCGCGCTCCGGGTATGACCTTTTTTCGGATGCCAATTTTTGTCTGGACGGTGTTAAGCGCCCAACTGATTCAATTGGCTGGACTCCCCGCTCTGACGGCAGGAGCGGTCATGCTGCTGCTCGACCTAACGCTGGGAACTAGCTTTTTTAATCCTGAAAAGGGTGGCAACCCGGTACTTTATCAGCACTTCTTCTGGTTTTATTCTCACCCTGCTGTCTATGTCATGGTGTTGCCGATCTTCGGTGTTTTTTCTGAGATTCTGCCTGTATACGCCCGTAAGCCTCTGTTTGGATACAAAGTCGTTGCCATTTCTTCTCTGACAATTTCTATTGTGAGTCTCCTGGTCTGGGTACATCATATGTATGCTAGCGGTACTCCCGGATGGATGCGGATATTCTTTATGGCGACCACCATGTGTGTAGCTGTGCCGACTGGCGTTAAGATCTTTGCCTGGACTGCAACGATCTGGCGCGGTAAGATCCGTCTGGATACGCCGATGCTGTTTGCTTTGGGCGCAATTCTCATGTTTCTGTTCGCTGGCATTACAGGCGTGATGTTGGCTTCAGTTCCTTTTGATATTCACGTCAACAATACCTATTTCGTGGTCGGGCACTTCCACTACATTGTCTACGGCACGATCACAATGGGGATGTTTGCCGCCCTTTACCATTGGTTCCCCAAAATTACAGGCCGCATGTACTATGAGGGGTTGGGCAAATTGCACTTCTGGCTGGCCTTCATTGGTACCAACCTCAACTTTTTGCCGATGCACCCAGCTGGATTGATGGGCATGCCGCGCCGCGTCTCTTCTTACGATCCGGAATATGCTTTCTGGAACGTTCTGGCAAGCTTGGGCGGATTCTTGTTGGGTATGTCCACACTGCCGTTCATCTTGAACATGGTGAGTTCTTGGGTGCAGGGCAAAAAAGCACCTGCGAATCCTTGGCGGGCGATCGGTCTAGAATGGCTCGTCTCTTCGCCACCGCCCGTAGAAAACTTTGAAGAGATTCCCGTCGTGATTTCAGAGCCTTATGGCTACGGTAAGTCTGAGCCGCTCGTGGCAGGGGCTGCCCCACAAGAGGCATAAGTTTTCACGCCGATTATTTCTCGAATTCTATCTTGGAAACGACCCCACCTCTAGAGAGTTCCTATGGAAAGTTCTATCTCTGCTGAACCGTTGCACGCTGCCGCCGAGCATGGCCATGATGCAGAAGGCAACAGCATGTTTGGCTTCATCGTGTTCTTGATTTCAGAAAGCGTCATCTTCCTCAGCTTTTTTGCGGGCTACATTGCTATAAAGCTGACAGCCGTAGACTGGTTACCCGCAGGGGTTTCTGGACTGGAGGTGCGAGAGCCAGCCATCAATACGATCGTTTTGGTGTCGAGCAGCTTCGTGATTTATTTTGCCGAAAAAGCGCTCGATCGCCAAAATCTCTGGGGCTTTCGCATACTGCTGCTGGCCACTGCGGCAATGGGTAGCTATTTCCTTTGGGGTCAAGCAACGGAATGGCGAGGGCTGCCTTTTGGCGTTACCACGGGCACCTATGGCGGTCTGTTCTATCTGCTGACGGGCTTTCATGGGCTGCATGTGTTGACGGGCGTGCTGTTGCAGGGCATTATGCTGACTCGCTCTTTTATCCCAGGTAACTACGAAGGCGGTCACTTTGGTATTAACGCCACCTCGCTTTTCTGGCACTTTGTCGATGTCATCTGGATTGTTTTGTTTGTTCTGATTTATGTCTGGCAGTGATTTGAATTGATTGCATTCACCGGGATGAGGCGCGATCGCGAGGAGAACACCTAATGATTGAGAACACCTATGATTATTGATGATCAGCAGTATGACTTGATTATTGTCGGCACAGGTGCGGGAGGCGGTACCCTGGCTCATAGGCTGGCTGCCACCGGAAAGAAGATTTTGATTCTAGAACGGGGTGGATTCTTGCCTCAGGAAGAGGAAAACTGGAATGCAACTGAGGTATTTAGAAAAGAGCGTTACCATACCTATGAACAGTGGTATGACATTTCTGGAGAACCATTTCGTCCCCAAATTAATTATTGGGTAGGTGGAAATACAAAAGTATATGGTGCGGCGCTGCTGCGGATGCGCGAGAGAGACTTTGAGGAAGTCAAACACCAAGAAGGAATTTCTCCAGAGTGGCCGCTAAAGTACCCAGATTTTGAACCTTACTATACCCAGGCTGAGAAACTCTATGACGTGCATGGAAAACAGGGAGATGATCCGACTGATCCGCCCCGTAGCGAAGAATTCCCCTATCCTGCGGTTAGCCATGAAGGACGAATGCAGGAAATCTGCGATGCCATTGCGGGCACAGGGCTACACCCTTCCCATTTGCCTCTAGGGCTAAAACTCAATGACGAACCAGA
This sequence comes from Oscillatoriophycideae cyanobacterium NC_groundwater_1537_Pr4_S-0.65um_50_18, assembly GCA_016208305.1. Classification (GTDB taxonomy): domain Bacteria; phylum Cyanobacteriota; class Cyanobacteriia; order Elainellales; family Elainellaceae; genus Drouetiella. The sequence continues at coordinate 93,966 of JACQYI010000064.1, forward strand.
TAGCCCCTGCATTCGCTGCAATACCTGTGATGGCTTTCCTTGCAAGCTGCATGCCAAGGCCGATGCTGAAGTGGAGGCGATCGCTCCTGCGCTTCAGTATGCCAACGTTACCCTCAAGACCGAGGCCAAGGTTGTCTGTCTGCACACTAGTCCGTCGGGGCGTGAGGTCAAGGCTGTGGAAGCCGAGATTGGCGGGCAGTCCTATCTATTTTTTGGGCATATTGTGGTGCTGTCCTGTGGAGCCGTTAACTCGGCGGCCTTGCTGCTGCGATCGCTCAATGATCAGCATCCGACGGGACTCGCCAATAGCTCTGATCAGGTGGGGCGTAACTTCATGAAGCATGTCATTACAGCGATGGTGCAGCTTAGCCCTACGCCCAACCCTGCCAGATTTCAAAAAACCATTGCAATCAATGATTTCTATTGGGGAGAGCCAGAGTACCCCTATCCGATGGGACATATTCAAAATACCGGAAACGTTCTCCAGGAAATGATTCCGGCTGAAGCGCCACCGCTGATCTCGCTGCTGTCTCGACTGATTCCTGGATTTGGCCTGCGGCAGTTGGCGACCCACTCGATTGGCTGGTGGCTGCAATCAGAAGACTTGCCGGATGCTAAGAACCGGGTGCGCGTCACGGGGGCTAAGCTGAATCTAGACTATGTGGCGAACAATGCAGAAGCCCACGATCGCTTGATTTATCGCTGGACTGAGGTGCTAAAAACCGTCGATCAAACCGCAGAGCATTCTGTGTTTCATCGGGGCATTTATCCCCGGAGCGATACCCCCATTCAGGTGGTGGCGAACCAATGTGGTACCTGTCGGTTTGGCGAAGATCCGGCGACCTCGGTGCTCGATCTCAACTGCCGTACCCATGATTTAGACAACCTCTATGTGGTAGATGGCAGCTTCTTCCCATCCAATGCGGGAGTTAGCCCTGCGTTGACCATCATGGCGAACGCTTTGCGCGTTGGCGATCACTTGATCGAAAGACTCCAGTAGCCACGTTTGCATTGCTTAATCCGGCTATGAAAGTTACTTCAAGAGGTTCGCAGAGCGAACCTCTCAAAAAGTTCTTCAAGTTATTTTTGTAAAGATCTTAAGCGCGTCTATCGCGATATAGCTACGGCATGGGCGGTTCAGGCGTTTGGGGTTGAAACCGCGCCAACAGTCGCCAAAGCTGACGAATGGCGATCGTCAGAATCACGATAACGGCCACACCCCCAACGAGGGGAATCGTCACGGCCAAAATGGAAAGTCCAGCGGCGGCAATCAACTCGAAAGTGGAAAATATCGGGTTAGTTAGTCCGCCTGTTGTAGCAGTTGAGGTGGCTCGGAAAATATTCATTAGCCCCTTAGTGATACCCGCAGTTCCCCCTCCTGCGGCTAAGGCTAAAGTCCATTGCACTAACGGGTTCATCTCAGGAGCTAAAGAAGCCGTCACGACAGTGCCAGCTAAGATGGCAGCAGGAGTCGAGACAAAATCTAGCGCATGATCAAACCACGGAATGTAATAGCCGCCAATCTCTAAGAGGCAGGCTACGGCAAACAAAACTAGGGCAGGCTGAGTTTCAATCCAGTCGAAATTGGCAGGCAAGTCTACATGCCCAATCACCGCTGCTCCGCTCAGCACCAACAAAGGTACAAAAACGCGGAACCCTGCTGCCGCACTAAGACTAATTGCCAACATGATGGCAATCAGCGTATCTAAATTGACGTAGTCATGGATGTAGGCCGCCATACTTTTCCTCTAAATCTCTTATGTCTCTGATGAATGTCATCTGATAAAGGTCACGCTTCCCACTTCCCACTCTCCCGCTCTCCCACACGATTTGCTTTTAGTGTAAAAGGAATTTTCTACTGCCGCATCCACCACGCCTCATAGATCTAAATGCTTTCATTCCATCGTTCTCCTCACGGTTAGGAGGAGGGCATTTTGTGGGTGCGCGTTCCTGAAAAAGCCTAAGCCTGATGATGATGGCTATCAATGTCAAGTTGAAGGACGAAAGTTTTAGATCAAAAATGCTTTGTTTTAACCCACACCTAGAAACTGTCTGGGTCAGAGCGCTATGATAACGGTGCAGAATGTCCCATACGGGCATAGCTTAACGTTAGGCGACTCCGATCTATGGCTCTTAAGGCGGTTTTATTTGATTTCAATGGCGTCATCATCAACGATGAACCGTTGCATCAAAAGCTGATTGAACAAATCTTGCTGGAGGAAAACCTGCGCCCCAAAGCCGGAGAATTTCGGCAGTTTTGTCTAGGACGGAGCGATCGCGCCTGTCTTAAGGATTTGTTAGCCAATCGGGGCAGAGTCGTCACAGAAGACTACATGACGAACCTGATTGCCCGCAAGTCTCGCGCCTATCAGCAGCAGCTTGCCGAAATTGATAAATTGCCGATCTATCCTGGCTTAAGCGATCTAATTTTTCAAATCCGCGCCGCGCAGATGCCGATGGCGATCGTCAGTGGTGCGGTACGCTCAGAAATTGATCTGGTCTTAAATCGGGTTGATTTGGCTCCCTACTTTCCGGTGATTGTGTCGGGTGACGAGATTCAGACCAGCAAGCCCGATCCAGAAGGCTATTTATTAGGGGTCGATCGCCTCAACCAACACTATCCTAATCTGCACCTGAAGCCCCAGGAATGCTTGGCAATCGAGGATACCCCGGCAGGTATTCAGGCGGCAAAGCAGGCGGGAATGCAGGTGGTAGGAGTAGCCAATTCCTATCCGTTCCACATGATGCAGCGTCAATCTAATTGGGCAGTGGACTATCTGTCGGAGTTAGAGTTCGATCGCGTGCGAGAAGTCTATGGGAAAATGATGGTGGTATAGGGTTCGCCCCTGCTTTATCATACTCTCGCATCTGTCCTGCTAAAATAGGTCGATACGGGGAATTAGTGGAGTGGTACCACGCTGCGATCGCACCGCAGAGGTCAGGAGTTCGAATCTCCTATTCTCCATCTCATTAAAATCGTTGCATATCAACCGTTGTAAGCCTTACGTAGAGTCAGCTTTAAGCGTTTAGGCTTCTGCTATTCTGACAGCTTTTGTAGGGTTTTGCAAGGTTTTGATGGGAGAATCGAGATCGAATTGAGATCCTGATGCATGGGTAAAGCAACGAAGGGAACGGTTGTGGTAAGGACTGTTAAGGGCAGACTGCGTTTAGTCTGGTCATTTAATGGCGATCGCCACTTCTTGAGCTTGGGTTTGCCAGATACACCCGTCAACCGCAGCGCCGCAGAGCTTAAGGCGCGGCTGATTGAGCGAGACATTGCCCTAGAGAATTTCGATCGCTCCCTTGAGAAGTATCAACTTCAAGGGCAAAGCCAACCCGCAGGGATTACGGTGGTTCAGCTTTTCGATCGCTTCGTTCAGTGGAAGACTGGCAAGATTGACCCGCGCACTCTAGAAAAGTATGCAGCAGTTAGGGTCAGGATTGCCGAATATTTTGAGCAGCGATCGGCGGCAACGGTGAGCGATCGCGAGGCAGATAGGTTTAAAGATTGGTTATTGGCTCGTCAGGCTCCGATTACGGTGCAAGACAGGTTAAGCATCATGCGATCGTGCTGGGCCTGGGGAGTTAAGCAGGGGTTGGTGAAAGAAAGCCCGTGGTTGGAGGTGAAGCTTAAGGTTCCGCCTAAAAAACCGCCTAATCCCTTCACGCTTGAAGAGGTGAGAACAATCCTCAAAACATTTCGTGAGAGTCGTTATTACAATCACTATGTCGATTTTGTAGAGTTTCTATTTAGCACAGGCTGCCGGACGGGTGAGGCGATCGGTCTGCGCTGGAAACACTTGAGTGCAGACTGCTCGCAGGCGTGGATAGGGGAAATTGTCACCCGCAATGAGCGGAAGTCTGTAAAAACCAATAAGGCAAGAACTGTGCCTTTAACGCCAAGGCTTCAGCAAATGCTGCTAGAGAGGCGATCGCGTCTAGTGCAGGTAAATCCTGATGATTTAGTGTTCACGGCTCCCGAAGGCGGAGCGCTGCATGACAATAACTTTAGGAATGGCCCGTGGCATAAGGTGATTGAGCAAGCTGGGATTGAATACCGCAAGCCGTATATCAGCCGATCGACGCTGGCCTCTCATGCGCTGGATCAGGGGATGTCTCCGGTTGAGGTGAGCGAGTTGACTGGGCATAGCGTTGCGATTTTGTTCAAGCATTATGCTGGTTCCATCAACAAAGTGAGACTGCCAGAACTGTTTTAACTTGCCTTCCTACTACGCTTTTGGTTGCCCATTTGCCGACTCAGCCACAGATCGATCGCCCGTTGGTGAGTACTTGGGCTGGTGCGATTTTGTTGCCAGTCGTCAATTAACTCTCGGTTGTAAAGACACTCTTTTGCTTGAGGAAAATAATGGATTCCTTCTTGCCAGTACTGATCTCGATACTGGGCCAGAGTTAGCCGATGCACCCCTAGCAGCTCAGCCGCTTCTTTGGTGGAAAGGCGATCGGGCTTATCAACTGAAGGGGGGTTCAATTGCTGTTCAATGACATCCATCCGACTTTGCAGCTGCTCGAGTGCTGCCGATGTCTTTTCTAGCAGTTGGATGGCGTATTCAAGGCGGGAAATGGTTTCGTCGGACATGGGAATTGAGCAATGTCTATCCTAAGTTTGCCTGATCTGAAAAAGTGGAGCATTCAATTTGTTTGGTCATGGTGTTGTGCGATCGCCCTCTCCTTTAACCTGCAAATCAACCTCAATTCCTTCAGCTTTCAAAGCAGCAAGGCAAATTGCGATCGGCAATGTTGACGCTTCATAAATCACTATTGGCGAAATTGATTGATGTCCAAATATGACGCTATACCGTTCATACCCCTTGCCAAGACTCAGATCCGTGAGCTGGCTGAACCACCCACGTCGTCGCATCTCTTCCACCAAGCACCAAGCCGTATTTAGATCTGCGGAATACTCCCACACTTCGCACCGCTCCGCGTCGATGCCCATTGCTCGCTCGTTTGGGGGATAGCCCATCAAGTTATAGGGGCCATGCCAAAAATCGCTCCAATCAAAAACCTTCTCAGCGATAAGCTCATCCAAACCGCGCAACGAATTGATTTGCTTTTTCATGGTGTGCGATCGCCCTCCTTCAAACATCGAAAATAATCCTCCCAAGTCGCATCCAAACATTTCGGACTGCAAAACGATCGCTCAAATGAGATACTGACCCATGACGCAGAGGTGTTGCATTGGAAGCACGGCTCCACGATCGCAAGAGGAATCAATTGATCTCCTTCGTGCAGAACATCACCGTTTGGCAGTCTTGGCAGTTCGTTGAAGGTTGGGGTTGTCATGGGCGATCGCCCTCCTCAAATTTCCGTTGCCAATCCGAAAGACTCACAAATACCGGGCCATCATCCCAACACCACCAACCCCTGCACTCCGAGGCCAATCGCTTTAGCTTTGCCGCAATTTCAGGCGGAATATCCCATTGCCCAAACGTAGTCTTTTCCCCGATCGCAATCTTCCAGATGTCATACTCACAGCCGTGCTTCCAACCCGCGCACCATGCCTCCTCGGAAATGTCAGACATCATAATTACAAGCAGTTCTGCCGCCGTTGGGTTGGGTGACTTTCTCAGCTCGGCTTCGGGTGCATTCATAGTCGTGCCCCCCAGACAGGATCACAACCTTGCTCTTGCGACAATTTGCAAGTCTGAAAGAATTCCTCTGCTGAAACTGGCGTTGTGTGGCTTTTCCACACTCCAAAGCTAAAAGAAGTGCTGGTTAGATCGAGAGCTTCAAGCTTTGAATACACCTCAGCATCCCAACCTTGATACTCCGGCATTTGCTGCCCATCTTCACCAAAAACCATAACCATTCCATTTTGGAAGCGAATGATATTCTTGGGATTCATGGGCGATCGCCCTCCTCTATCGCTTCAATCTCTAGATCGGTTCTCTCGATCGTCCAGCAAACAAACTCGCTCTGAGGGTCAAACTTAAATCCCTTCTCAGCCATCTCTTGATCTAATTTGTTGATGTCTGCATTGCCAAAAATTGCGATCATCATTATTGGCGGATCTGCCGGATAGTTGTAGTGCAGCCAGTAACGAGTGAAGCACTGATTAGACAATTTAGATGCAATTCGCTTAAGCTCTGTCGGTGTCATTAGCGATCGCTCCTTAGTTTTAGTGCCTGCCTTGCGTAGTTCAATGCCTGCTTTGCCTGACTAAAAGAAACCTGCTCTTGATTAGATCGTCCATCGTCAATTTGCCGTGTGAATTCGTAGCTAAGTTTTGAATGCCGCAACCTGCCATCACCGATCGCAATGCCATCACAGGCAACCCTGATAGGTTCATCTGGGTATAAAACTTTAAGGTAGTTTGCTAGCGGGCAATCGCAGTCTGCTCGGGCATTGCCAGCGATCGATCGTCCATGCTGGCGGTTTAGATAATCCTGGAAATCAGTCAGATCTTCTAATTGCTGCTCTAGTGATGCATTGGTCATGGTCGATCGCTCTCCACAAAGGGAAATTCAGCTTCAAAGTAATCTCTGGTCACGTCATAGGCAGGGTCAGAACCTTGCTCAATTAGCTCTCTGGCTTCTGGGATATGGAAACAGATAGCGTTCGTTAAGCCCTCAATGATCTGGAGGGCGATCGCCGCGCTTTCACCCGTGTTGCCTGGGCATCTCAGAGCGAGTTGCAGTTGAGCAATGAGAATGAATGCTCTAGCGGGCGTAGTGGCAAATTCGATCGGGGTTTGGCTTGTGCCAATCTTGCTTAGAATTTCGTCGTAGCTCATGCGTCACCTTTTACCTTTTTCGGATACCAAGTAAACAGATTTATATTCCCCTCTTTGTACACAAAACCCTCTCCAGAGAGGCGATCGAGATACCTTCTAGCCATCGTTGGCGTACTCTCTACCGCTTTCGCAATCTGAACAGTTGACAAACCTGGATGGGCACGGACGATCGCCAGTATCTTTAAGCCGAGGGGCGTTTGGTCAACGGGCGATCGCTTTTTCATAGGTCAGTTGTTGAACAAATTCAGTTGCGCCCGCTTGCCGTCCATACAAAGCTCAGCTTCTTTGAGCAGCAACTTGATGAGATGCAAATCGCCAGACACGTACTCAGGTTTTAAATAAGGCGTGTTCACTACTACCCCTAAACCATCCTCTTCTAGGGTGCGCTGTGCGGTAATTGTCAGACCGATCGCCTCTAAGGATTCATGCTTGAAGCTGACACCCGTAACGCGCCCTTTCTCCCATGCGACTTCATCTAGTCCCACAGACTCAACAACCAACCCTAAAAGCACATCCAATGCTTTTTGAAAGTCTGGATGAATCTCTCCGAAAAAGTGCAGCTCACAAGTTTCATCTTCGCCGCTGTCAGTTGCCCGTTGATAGGAGATCAGCGAAGAGTCCTTGCTTCGGATTTTAATTTTTGCGATTTGCCGTCTACGCCCTTTGGCCTCATTCTGAGGGTTTTCACTTGGGTCAACTGTGGGCTTACTTCTTGCTACTGCTTTAGTCATTATTTTCTTTGTCCAACGGCTTTGTTGCATGATTAGAAAAGCGGTCAGATCCGTCTTGAGGTAGTCTTGGTGTTAGGCTTCAACTTCGTAGCTATCGGGCTTGGCGATCTGAATCATGCGGTTGAGCGCAGCACATTTGATGAACAACTCTACCG
>JACQYI010000004.1 GCA_016208305.1 Oscillatoriophycideae cyanobacterium NC_groundwater_1537_Pr4_S-0.65um_50_18
GAACCGCGCCTCCGGCTAATCGCCTTCAGGCGGTTAACGGAGGTGTCTGTTCCAACGAAGTGTTGTATCGCGCGCTTTCCTATAGGATTCCCAAGCGCTAACAGTTATTCACGCGTCGAATACAACTATATATTCAACGTCACATCTGCTAGATAAGTCCCTACTTTTCCGAGATTATCCAGCACATTTGCGTGATAACACCTGCTTCTTAAGGAATTAAATAGAAACTTTGCGGTCTAAGTCCGGAGTTTTGGGGTGTTATCCGTCATATCTGAGGGTTAATCCTAGAGATTGGGGTGCTTATCCGTCATTTACACGAGATAACACTCCAAATGCCGGAGTTATCCATCACCTGCCAATGCTGCAACCTCAATCACCTCGTCTGCTCGATCAAGTCAGACAATCCATTCGCCTCAAACATTTCAGCCTCAAAACCGAAAAGTCTTACGTCTACTACATTCGAGAATTTATTCTGTTTCATAACAAACGCCATCCTAATGAAATGGGAGTAGCTGAAATCAGAGCTTATCTATCACATCTGACCGTTGAGAAGAATGTGGCAGCATCCACTCGCGACAAAAGGCGATCGCCCCCCTCAACCATCAAAGAATCTTGACAAAAGCTGTAACAAATTTCTCAGTACGCTTGCATTGATGCTCGGTTTTATTTTATGCTTTCCCGAACTGGTGAGACGCCAGTGAAACGAGCTTAAGGTATGGACGCTGATGAGGGAAGTTTGCCGCGACCCCCACCAGCTAACCTGCCGTTCTGGGATAGCAGAAGGCTGGCTGAGTTGATTTTAAGTCATCGAATGCCTTGCTAATGCAAAAACAAGTGGTTGGCGAACCACGCCTTAAGCTTTTCTTTTCTACAAATACCCATTAGCAAGGTAATACCATCATGACGACAGAGTTCAACGAACTGCTGACAGACCATCCTGCCGATCGATCGCAGATCTGGCTCATTGGCACCCGCGAGCAGGTGATGCATTTGATCAACGAATGCTACCAGGAAAGCAGGGGGACGCTACGGAGTATCCATCTTGTTGCAGCTCAACATGCTGTAGGATACTCCGCCCCCTTTTTTTGTAACTTACTGTAGGATTTGCCCAAAAAGCTATATTCTGGGAGACTTGCAAAGCTCAAAGTCCCCCAAACTACCATGACTGACTGGGTTTACGCCTATCCGCCGCTGCTGACTGGAACGCTGATCAAACGATATAAGCGGTTTTTTGCCGATATCTTGCTCGACTCAGGCGACGAAATTGTGGCGCACTGCCCCAACACAGGACCGATGACAGGCATCAATATTCCCGGCAATCGCGTTTTGGTATCTGTGAGCGATAGTAAAACGCGCAAATTGCCCTACACCTGGGAGGCGATCGAAGTCCATGACATCCGACCCACTTGGGTTGGGGTGAATACAGCTCTGCCCAATCGACTGATCAAAGCGGCTCTAATCGACAAGCTGTTTCCCACCCTGGACAGCTACAGCGAAATTCGAGGTGAGGTGCCCTACGGACTCGACAAAAAAAGCCGCATCGATTTTTTTCTGACAGGCGCAGAGACAGACCGCCCCATTTACGTAGAGGTGAAAAACACCACCTGGACAAAAGGCGAAATTGCCCTATTTCCCGATACCGTCACCACGCGCGGTCAAAAGCATCTGCGAGAGCTAACGGCACTGCTGCCCCAGGCGCGATCGGTCATGCTCTACCTGATCAACCGCAGCGACTGCACCCAATTTGCCCCCGGAGATAGTGCCGATCCGGTTTATGGAAAGCTGCTGAGAGAGGCGATCGCCCAAGGTCTAGAAGTGTTGCCCTGTCGCTTTGAGGTGACTCCGGCAGGCGTGTGCTATTTGGGGCTGGCAGAGCTGGCAATTTAAAAAAACTGCGGACTTGCAAGGTGATAATGGTTTTGGCAATTGCCCACCATCGCCAAAACTATGAGAGAGGAGATCGATCGATGAATCCGGCAGACCTTAATCCGGCAACAATTGATTGCGCAACAGCTTGCGCCAACGGCTGTGTCTTGGGCGAGAAATGCCCCAATCAGGAGTTTCGCGATCAGACGGCTAAGTTTATTCAAGAGACTTCGCTGGATCAAATGTTGGCGATCGCCGAAGAAGCCCTCCGCAAAAAAGCCAGCGCACCCACACAGTGGGTCTTTCCTGAAGACGGCATTCCCAGAGATTCCTAGCTTTGCCGATCGCAGCTTAGACCTTGGGTGTGAATCGTGGTACGGCTCTGTCGCGCCACGATTCGCATTTTTTTTGAGGCTTGAGGTCTGTAAGCTAACAACCTAAAGGCGTGCAGCCGATGGCAGCAGCTTGTATGAGAAACTACCACTTCAATCTTCAACACTTTTGGTAGAAAGAACTATAATCGAAAAGCACAAGCATGATTTTTCCACTCTCAATCTAGGGAAAACGCCATCGACCGTGTTTACAACTACACTTTCTTACCAAAATTCTCCTCAAGCTACGCTGCCGATCGACCTCTTTGCCGCCATTCAGGCCTTAAAGCAAGAGCTGAATGCGGTCGTTTTGGCGCATTACTATCAAGATCCCGATATTCAAGATATTGCCGACTACATTGGCGACTCTTTGGGGCTGGCACAGCAGGCAGCTAGCACCCAGGCCGATGTCATTGTGTTTGCCGGGGTGCATTTTATGGCCGAAACCGCCAAGATCCTCAACCCCGACAAGCTGGTCTTGCTGCCCGATCTCGATGCAGGATGTTCGCTGGCCGATAGCTGCCCCCCCAAAGCCTTTGCTGAGTTCAAGGCTGCACACCCGCACCATATTGTCGTGTCTTATGTGAACTGCACGGCTGAGATCAAAGCCATGAGCGATATCATTTGCACCAGCTCCAATGCGGTCAAGCTAGTGCAGCAAATCCCGATCGATCAGCCGATTATTTTTGCCCCCGATCGCAATTTGGGGCGTTATGTCATGGAGCAAACCGGACGCGAAATGGTTCTCTGGCAAGGGAGCTGCATGGTGCATGAAACCTTCTCTGAAAAGAAAATCGTGCAGCTCCAGATGCAGCACCCAGAAGCCGAAGTGATTGCCCATCCCGAATGCGAACCTGCGGTCTTGCGTCACGCCCGTTATATTGGCTCTACCACAGCCTTGCTGAAGTACTGCCAGAGCAGCGCTAGCTCTGCCTTTATTGTGGCGACGGAGCCAGGCATTATTCACCAGATGCAGAAACATGCGCCGGACAAGACGTTTATTCCGGCACCACCCATGAACCAGTGCGCCTGCAATGAATGCCCCCATATGCGGCTCAACACCCTAGAAAAACTGTATCTGGCCATGAAAAACCGATCGCCCGAAATTACCCTGCCAGAAGAGATTCGCTTGGCGGCACTCAAGCCGATTCAGCGCATGTTAGCCATGAGCTAACCCTTGTCAATTCAGTTGGGTGAGGACACCACTCTCACCCAGCCCCGTCTTTCATCTGCCACAGATCTAGTAGCGAATGCGCGGATCGATGTAGGCATTGAGAATATCGATCAGAATACTGGCGATCGCCACAATCACCGACAGAAAAACCATAATGCCCTGCACCACAGGGTAGTCGCGTTTGAGAATAGCATCGTAAAAGCGGCTGCCCAATCCCGGCCATGAAAAAGTTACCTCTGTCAGCACCACACCTGCCAACAGCGCCGCAAAGGTTAGCCCCAAGATGGTGATGACAGGAATCATCGCATTCTTCAGCGCATGCGCCACTACAATTTGCCGTTCGGGAATGCCTCGCGCCCTGGCCGCTTCTACATAATCTGATTTCAGGGTTTGCTTCAGGTTCACGCGCACCATGCGCTCAAAAATACCGCTAATCAAAACGCCTTGGGTCACGCTGGGCAGCGTCAAGTAGTAGAGGCTGGTGAAAAAAGCGCTGAAGTCTACGCTCAGCAGGCTATCGACCACATACAGCCCGGTTATGCCCTGCGGCGGCTGAAGAGAAAGCGGAAACCGCGTACCCAAGGGAAACCAGCCCAACTGCACCGAAAAGATTAGCTGCAGGATCATGCCAAACCAGTACATGGGCACCGCATAGGTGAAGATGCCAAATAGCCTGCCGCCGACGTCAAAACCCGTGTTGGGTCTGGAGGCCGCCAAAGCGCCGACGCCGACGCCGACTATGACAGCCACCGTCATGCTGAACACCGTCAGCTCTACGGTCGCCGGAAAATGAGCCTGGATGATTTGCCAAACCGTTTCGCCCTGCGTGGCGATCGAGGTGCCCAGGTCGAGCCGCAGCAGGTTGCCCATATAGCGAAAGTATTGCAGCCACAGGGGCAAATCTAGCCCCAGCGTATGCCGCAGGTCTTGTTTGGCGCTTTCGGGCGCACGCGGCCCTAGCAGCACATCAATCGGATCACCGGGCGTAGCGCGCATCATCAGGAAGATCAGGGTGGTGATCGTCCAGATCATCAATGGCGCTAGCAGCAGCCGGGAGAAAACGTAGTAGCGAAGCGCAGAAGAGCGAGACATGCGGGGAGGTTGATAAAGTTGCTGCGTTTTGCAGCGGCATTCCGCGCCACCGCAAAACGCAATAGAGAACTATTTTTTGATTTGCCCAAACAGAAACTGCTGGCTGGGTTGGATGGCAACGCCTTGAACGGTGCCTTGCGCAAAGACATAGTCTCTGTTTTGCCAAATGGGGATGTAGGGCACATCTTCGCCCAATAAATCCTGAAGCTGGATAAAGTCGGCATCTCGGACTTTGGAATCTGTCTCACTCCGCTGCTTTTTTAAGAGCGTATTGGCGCGATCGCTATAGTAAAACGATCCACCTGCCTGACTTTGCCCCGATTCGCAGCCTTGCTCAACCGAGCCTTTGTCGCAGCTCAGGAAGGGATCGATAAAGGTTTCAGCATCGTAATAGTCAGGATACCAATCGAGCAGGGTGGCTTGATAGGTGCCTTTGTCCAAATTATCGAACAGGGTACCAGACTCGACGCTGTTGAGCGTGAGATTGACCAGACCCGGCAGCTTTTCGTCGATCGCTGCCTTGAGCGTACTGGCGACTAAACCACGCGTAGTAGAGCTAGAAGAGTACCAGAGTTCAAACGCCAACGGCTTGGCTGGCGAAAATCCGGCTTCAGTCAAAAGCTGTTGGGCTTTGTCATATTGACCATCGCCATAGTTGTCTTTGAAGACGGGCTTATACAGGGGAAAAGTCGTGGGCAATAGACTATACAGCGGTTCGGCCTGCCCTTGAAACACCCGCTGATTTAACAGATTGCGATCGATCAGGGCGGCGATGGCCTGTCTCACTTTCACATTATTCAATGGCTCGCTTTTGGCATTGAGCACCATGTAATTGACGGTATTGGTGCCCGCCTGAATCACCTGCCAGCCCCCCTGGTTTGCCCCCTGCTCTAGGGTGCGGATTTGATCGGGATCAAGCGTTTGGTAGGCGATGTCTAGCCCGCCTGTGCGAAAGGAGTTGTAGAGGTTGGCTGGACTGGTGACGAGCTGAATATCCATCCCTTTGTTGGCGGGTTTTTCGCCCCAATAGCCTTCGTAGGCATCGAGGCGAATCGAGTCGGTGCCAAAGTTTGCCAGCTTGTAAGGGCCAGTGCCGATAAAGGCCTTGGGCTTAAATTTGCCCGCGCCAATCTCGTAGGCTTTGGGCGGTACAGGCGTTACGCCTGAGAAAGCCAACAAAGCCGGGAAAGCGGCAAAGGGTGCCTTGAGCGTAATCGTTAGTTCGGCATCGCCTGTGGCTGTGACTTGGGCAATTTTGTCGGACAGCAAAAAGGCAGGACGACCGCCGTTTTGCATAAATCGCTGGATGGAAAAGGCCATCGCTTCGGCGTTAAACGGAGAGCCATCGTGAAAGGTGACGCCAGAGCGCAGGGGAATTTTGTAGGTCAGCCCATTGGCGCTGATCTCAGGCAGGGCGCTAGCCAACTGCGGCTCTAGCTCAGTGGTGCCTGTCTTGTAGGTGTAGAGGCGATCGCCCAGGTTAGAAAGCAAAATCCCTGAAAATAGCTCATAGGCATCAGCCGGATCAACGGTTTCGGCTTTAAGGGTGGTGCCCATCGTCACCCGTCCGTTATTGGCTGCGGGGCTGCTGGGTGCTGCGGTTTTGGGGGTGCCACAGCTGACGGCCACCAGCAAACAAAGGCTAAAGAGTCCAAGCTGCCGCAGGAGCGATCGCCTCACCCTGCTCTCTAATATCCGGCTTTTGAGCCTGCGCAAAATCTCCATCGTCTGAGTCCCTATGCTTGTAATGTCTGAAGCTCACTCTAGAACCCAATCTAGATTGAGTAGAAGATCGGAAAGGCTTTGGCTTCTTTGGGGCGAACATAGACCCGCTGCTGGGGCTGAATCTTGAGCAGATCATAGCGATCGCGGGTGAGGTGCGCTGTCACGACTTGGCCGTCGTCTAAAGCCAGCTCGGCCTGAATTTCCCAACCCAGGTGGATCAGGCGGTTGACGCGGGCGGGAACTGTAGATTCACCCGGCTGAATTTCAATCACCACATCCTGCGGTCGCACAAACACCTCAGGATGCGGAGACTCGAAGCCGTTGCCTGCAAAAATTTTGGAGTCGCTAGGCAGCACGTTCACGGGGCCAATAAAGCTCATGACGAAGGCGCTGGCCGGATGGTCATAAATTTCGGCGGGGGTGCCGACCTGCTCGACTTTGCCTTGGTTCATCACCACAATTTCATCGGCAACTTCCATGGCTTCTTCTTGGTCATGGGTGACAAATACGGTGGTGACATGCACTTCGTCGTGCAGCCGCCGCAGCCAAATGCGCAGATCTTTACGAACTTTGGCATCGAGCGCCCCAAATGGCTCATCTAGCAGCAGCACTTTGGGTTCTACGGCTAAGGCTCTCGCTAAGGCAACGCGCTGTCGCTGACCGCCGGAAAGTTGAGAGGGATAGCGATCGCCCAATCCGGCTAGCTGCACCAATTCCAAAAGCTCTGAAACTCTTGCTTTGATCTTGGCTTTGGGCGCTTTGTTGATTTCTAAACCAAAGGCAATGTTTTTCCGCACGGTCAGATGCTTAAACAAGGCGTAGTGCTGAAACACAAAGCCGATGTTGCGCTCTTGCACGCTTTGGTAGGTGGCATCGCGCCCGGTCAATAAGATTCTGCCGGAGTCGGGCAATTCTAAACCCGCAATTAGGCGCAGGAGGGTTGATTTACCTGATCCAGAAGGCCCTAAGAGTGCTACTAAAGATCCGGTTTTAATCTCCAGGTTTATTTGATCGACCGCCTGAAAATTGTCAAATCGCTTGGATACATGCTCAACAATAATGCCCACAACAGAAAGCCTCTTTAACGAGTGAGGGATCGTGTCTCAAATTACCTGGATTCCCTGCATATCGACGTAATTAATGTACTTTACATCGGGATGCGCTGCCTTTTTGAGGTGTAATGTCGCAGGCGCAAAATATTCGGCGTCTAACTTTGGCTCACGGGTTTGCTCACGGGAATGTCCACAAACAACAGCGCTTTAGCAGGACTCCAGCCTGGCTCCTACTTTCACCCATTTGGTAATCCCCTGTATGATGCTCTTCATCAGTCATCCATCCGCAACTTAGAAGCCAGCTATGCCAGACCTGCATGTCTCTTGGACAGACTATCACTACAAGATTGAGCAGCTTGCCGTCAAGATTTATCAGTCTAACTGGGAATTTAACCAGATTATTTGCCTTGCGAGAGGGGGGCTGCGGGTTGGAGATTTGCTATCTCGCATTTTTGATCAGCCGTTGGCTATTTTGGCTACGGCTTCCTATCGGGGCGCAGGGGGTAAGGTTCGAGGCAATATTGTGTTCTCTCGCGACCTGACGATGACTACGCCCAATCTGGGTAGCCATGTTTTAATCGTGGATGATCTGGTGGATTCGGGGGTGAGTTTGCAAAAAACGCTGACTTGGCTCGATCGCACCTACGGGTTTTACATTGAGGAAGTGCGAACGGGTGTGCTGTGGTATAAGGCTTGCTCGACGATCGCTCCAGACTATTACGTGGACTATTTATCGGATAATCCCTGGATTCATCAGCCTTTTGAGACTTACGAAAATCTTGATATTGCTGAGTTGGCTCAGTCTCATGCTGCGGCTGCGGCTCGTCCGTTTTCTGGCTAACGGCAAAACTTGAGGATGCGCTCTCGGCGTGAATCGGGGTGCCCTGCTGCGCCACGATTCACCCCTTCCAGCTTTTGCATTACCCCCTTATCCCCTCACTCGTCATCCCCTCACTCGTCTGAAAATCGCCCTATGCATCCTTCTCTCCTGTTCGACAGCGCTAATTTTTTCGTTTTGCCTTTCTGGTTGCTGATGATTGGCTTGCCCAACTGGGGCGTTACCCGCAGGGTGATGGAGTCTTTTCTGCCGTTTGTGCTGCTGGCAGGGGTCTACATTTATCTGTTTAGCATGAGCTTAGATCCTGATTCGGCTCAGTCGTTTGCTAATCCGTCTTTGGCAGATATTGCTCGACTGTTTGCAAATGAAAATGTGGCAGCGGCGGGTTGGGTGCATTTTTTGGTGATGGATCTATTTGTGGGACGCTGGATCTATTGGGAGGGTCAGCGGACTGGGGTTTGGACAAGGCATTCGCTGATCATCTGTTTGTTTGCGGGGCCTATGGGTCTGCTGTCTCATATTGTGACAGGGTGGATTACTCAGCGGTTTTTTGCGGATGCTAGCGTTGAACGTGAGGGGAGTTTGGGCTAAGATCGCACAGCCTTGGGGGTCTCCCCCAAACCCCCGGCAGGGGACGGGCACGTCCCCCACACCCCCTCTGCATGAGGTGTGAGATAGGGGAATATGGGTCGCTTCGCATTTGTGGGGCGATCGGGCGTTTGGGACGGTTTTGATTTGCGCATTCAAACCTCATTTGCGCTCTACTGAGTCTGGTTTGAGATAAGCCTAAAGTGCTTAGAGTTTCCGGAATTTGTGGGTTTGGGCTGGGAAGGTATAGTCACGGGTTGAGATGGGGTTGAGCGGCTGCTTCATGAGAACTTCGCAATTCCAAGCGATCGATCGCTATGATCGGACAGGGCTGGGCGAGTTTTTTAGGCCAATTAATTTTCGAGCCAGTTAATTTTCGAGCCAGTAAGTTGCCCTATGACTCTAAGAGGATGTTTGAAAAGTGGTCGGCTGTGGTTTTAGGCACCTGTTGATCCCCCCTGCCCCCCTTAAAAAAGGGGGGAAATGAATTCAAAGTCCCCCTTTTTAAGGGGGATTTAGGGGGATCTGAAACGTTTTGCTGCCCATAGTTAGACTTTTCAAACATCCTCTAAGCTCAAGCGATCGCCTCCGGTGATGCAGACTCAAGCAGTGATGAAGTTTCTCAACTATGACGCATCTGACCAATAAGCCAAATGTGGCTCAGCCCCCTGCGCGCCGGATGCGTGCGTCAGAGCCTTCGTGGCTATGGCTGGCGTTGGGGGGTGGGTCGATCGCCCTTCATCTTTTGGCTGTGGTAATTTTGCTGCCGATCGCGAGTCGGGCTTCTATGCAAAACAAGCCTCTGGAGATCAGCCCGATCGATTTTGTGGCGCTTCCGGGTACGAATCCGAGTACCAGTTCGAGTACGAAGAAATCTACAAGTCCTAAGGCGATCGCGGCTCCTCCTCCTGCTGTTCCTGCACCAGTGAGCCAAAGTGATTCTGGAGAGATTGGTTTTGCGCCGCCACCTGAGCCATCACCTGAGCCGCCAATTGCACCCAGCGTAGAACCGAGCGTAGAACCCAGTGTTGCGACGTCGATCGCTCCTTCTCCCGTCCCTGAATCTCCTGTGCCTGAGTCTCCTTCTCCCGTACCTTCTGCATCTGCATCTCCTGTACCTGAATCTCCCGTCCCTGCATCTCCTGCACCTGAGTTTCCTTCTCCCGTCCCTGAATCTTCTACGCCTGATCCGGGCGCTTCTGCTGTGCCCTCTCAGCCTTTGGCTTCTGCCACGCCACCTCAGCAGGCCGGACAAGCTGTGCCTTCCGGTGCTGGCTTGCCGTCTCCTCTGGTCGTTACAGAACCGATTTCGGCGGCTATCCCAGATACTTCAGGTCAATATTCTGCTGAAAGTCAGCCGACTCCGCTGACGCTGACTGCCTCTTTGCAGGTGGCTGCTGTGCCGCCAGAACAGCTAGAGATGCCGCCCCCTGATGCGATCGCTCAACCTACAGTGAGTGCCTATACGTTTGCCCCAAATCCTCAGGACACGATTTGCATACCAGAGGCTGAAGTCGCACAGTTCAATGCGCCGGGAGGTCTGACGCTGGGAGCAGAAGTGGGCGTGCAGGTGGCGACCAATGAAGTCGGCCAGGTGATTGATACGGCTGTCTGGCAGCCCAGCCAGAATTCGCTGAACGATCAGTTGGCGACTTGTTTGGTCAAAAACTGGAACTGGGCCTTTCAACCTGCGATCGCTCAAGGCCAACCTGTGGCGAGCAAGGCATTGGTCATTTGGGTGAAAATCGATCGCAGCTAGGCTGATTGAGCGATGCACTATGCTGGTACTGAGGGGTGTCCTGTATTGGATGCCAGCCACCTTTGGAGTTGATTATGGAATTAGATCAAACTGAATTATCCTCAAAGGCTGAGGCAAAACGTGAGCAACCCGAAGCTGGTCACCCAGCAGCCATGAAGTCAGCAGCGATGACGTTGGAAGCCAAAACTCAGGTTGTTCAAAACTCATTGGCAGCACAATCCATCAATTTATCCTGCGAAGATATTGATGCGTTCTTGCTGTATCTAGAGACTGAAAAGGAGTGGGCTGAGGTTTATCGTCGTCTTGCCAACTCCTAATTTCATTACACTTGACCTAATTCTTTTGATACACCGTCGCCAAATTAGAGCGTTTGGTGGCACTGAGGGTATTAGAGATATGGGGCTATTAGAGTCTGCTTTAGCTCAGCCCAAAGCAACCTTTGGCGGAGATTTTTTACATCCTGCGTTGCCAGAACAGGCAGCAGCATACCTGTTTCACCTTGTGATGAATCATCCGTTCGTTGATGGCAACAAGCGTACTGCATTTGCGACAATGACGACTTTTCTGAAGATGAATGGCTGTAGACTCAACCTCTCTCAAGACGAAGCCTACCGTCTGGTATTGCAGGTAATAGAAAGCAAAATGAGCAAGGCATGGCTTGCCGCTCGTCTGGCAGAGAATATCTCTCTGGTGTAAATCGTGACAGCCGCGCCGATATTCACACCTTCAAGCAGACAGTCAAGCAGGCAGTCTAATCGAAGGGGCAAGGGGTAAGAATGGCGAAATGGCGCGATCGCCCAATTCGGCCTAAACCGATAGAATTGAGCTTGTCGTGATTCCGCCAAACTTTTTTGTCGCTGCGCTCATGTCTGCCCTTGCTGAAGCTCCCTTTTCGCTCGAAGAAATTGCATCCGAAGGCATTAAGCCTGACGAGTACGAAGAAATTTTCCGTCGTCTAGGACGCCATCCCAACAAAGCTGAGCTGGGTATGTTTGGTGTCATGTGGTCAGAACACTGCTGCTATAAGAATTCGCGGCCGCTGCTGAAGCAGTTTCCCACCACGGGCGATCGCATCCTTGTAGGCCCTGGTGAAAATGCGGGTGTGGTGGATATGGGGGATGGCTTGCAGTTGGCCTTCAAGATTGAGTCGCACAACCATCCTTCAGCGGTGGAGCCGTTTCAGGGTGCGGCAACGGGTGTCGGCGGTATCCTGCGGGATATTTTTACGATGGGGGCACGCCCGATCGCTATTTTGAATTCGCTGCGGTTTGGTTCGCTAGAAGAGGCGCGCACCCGGCGGCTGGTGAATGGCGTCGTGGCTGGAATTTCTCACTACGGCAACTGTGTGGGTGTGCCGACGGTAGGGGGTGAGGTCTACTTTGACCCCTCCTATTCAGGCAATCCGCTGGTGAATGCGATGGCGCTGGGTTTGATGGAAACGCCGGAAATTGTCACTTCAGGAGCGGTGGGCATTGGCAATCCGGTGCTGTATGTCGGCTCGACGACTGGGCGAGATGGCATGGGGGGCGCTAGCTTTGCCAGTGCCGAACTCAGCGATGCCTCAATGGACGATCGCCCTGCGGTGCAGGTTGGCGATCCGTTTCTAGAGAAGGCTCTGATCGAAGCCTGTCTGGAAGCTTTTAAGACCGGAGCGGTGGCGGCAGCTCAGGATATGGGGGCGGCGGGCATCACCTGCTCGACTTCAGAAATGGCGGCAAAAGGCGGTGTTGGCATTGAGCTAGATCTGGACAAAGTTCCGGTGCGGGAAACGGGTATGGTGCCCTATGAGTATCTGCTGTCTGAGTCGCAAGAGCGAATGCTGTTTGTGGCACATAAGGGGCGAGAGCAAGAGCTAATTGAGATTTTTGAGCGGTGGGGGCTGCATGCCGTAGTGGCTGGCACCGTGATTGAAGAGGCGATCGTCCGCATTCTTTTCAAGGGCGAGATTGCTGCCGAGATTCCGGCGACGGCACTGGCCGACAATACGCCAATTTATCACCGAGAGCTGTTGCAGGAGCCGCCAGAGTACGCCCGCAAAGCCTGGGAGTGGCAGGAGTCTGCTTTGCCGGGTTGCACAGCTGCAGGGATTGAGCTAGCCGGGAAGGCTCATAGCTGGACTGAGGTACTGCTGGCTTTGCTCGATAGCCCAACGATCGCCTCTAAGCAGTGGGTCTACCGCCAATATGATCATCAGGTGCAAAACAATACGGTCTTGCTGCCTGGTGGAGCTGATGCGGCTGTGATTCGACTCCGGCCTCAGTTGGGAGAAGTTGCCTCTACCAAAGGCGTAGCAGCTACGGTAGACTGCAACGCCCGATATGTCTACCTGCATCCCTATGAGGGGGCAAAAATGGCGGTGGCGGAGGCTGCGCGTAACCTGAGCTGTGTGGGTGCAGAGCCGCTAGCCGTTACGGATAACCTCAATTTTGGCAGCCCTGAGAAGGCGATCGGCTATTGGCAGTTGGCGCAAGCTTGTCGCGGTATTGCCGATGCCTGCCGAGAGCTGGCTACTCCAGTGACGGGTGGCAATGTCTCGCTCTATAACGAAACGCTGGATGCTGAAGGCAAGCCGCAATCGATCTATCCCACTCCGGTGATTGGCATGGTGGGCTTGGTCGAAGATATTACCCAAGTTTGCGGACAGGGCTGGCGATCGCCCGGTGATGCCATCTATCTCTTAGGAAGTGGGAATAGCAACACAACCCTGGGTGGCTCGGAATACCTGGCGGTGCTGCACCAGACGATCGCGGGACAGCCGCCAATTGCCGATCTCGCGCTAGAGCGTCAGGTGCAGTCGGTTTGTCGTCAGGGCATTCGCCAAGGCTGGGTTAAGTCAGCCCATGACTGTGCTGAAGGGGGGCTGGCGATCGCTTTGGCGGAATGCTGTATCAGCGGTCAGCTAGGTGCAGAAATTCAGCTCTCTGCGCCAGATCCAGAAGCCCGCTGGGATCATCTGCTGTTTGCCGAGGGCAGCGCTCGTATTCTGGTGTCGGTGGCGGCAGAACAGGTAGAAACCTGGGAATCCTATATGCAGTCTCACCTATCGGCCTCCTGGCAAAAATTAGGAGAGGTGGGTGGCACAACCTTATCTCTAACGGTTGATAACCTGACGTTAATCAGCGCCAGCCTAGAAGAGATGGGCGATCGTTGGTCAAAGGCGATCGAACGCCGCCTCTAGACTGATGTTTTCAGGTCTAGAGATCCAACCAGATACAACCGTAAACGGAACGATTACGCTACTGTTATGGAGTGGGATTGTTAAGAAAAAATTAATTAAAGTATTTTCGCTTGCCTGAAGGTTTCGTCTGAAGACCTCTCGTCTGACGTTCATCCACTCACCGCACTCAAAAAAGTAAAGCCGATCCATGAAGCCAAACTCCGTCCATTCTTCGTCTGCCGACTCTTGGTCTACAGATTCTGTCGAGCATTTTGACCAACCCGAAAGATCCGATAAACCTGAGGAAGCCTGTGGCGTGTTTGGCATCTACGCTCCCGAAACGGATGTCGCCAAACTCACCTATTTTGGGCTATATGCCTTGCAGCATCGCGGTCAAGAATCTGCCGGAATTGCCGCTTTTGCTGGAGACACCGTTCATCTGCACAAGGGCATGGGTCTAGTCTCTCAGGTCTTTAACGAGCAGATCTTTCAAGAGATGGCGGGTGATTTAGCGGTGGGTCATACCCGCTATTCCACAACCGGATCGAGCCGCGTGGTCAATGCCCAACCTGCCGTAGTCGATACGCGGCTGGGAAAGCTGGCGCTGGCGCACAACGGCAATTTGGTAAATACGCCTAGCCTCCGGGAAGAGATACTGCAAAACACGGAGGTAGAGTTTGTCACCACGACCGACTCTGAAATGATTGCCATCGCCATTGCCCAGGAAATTAACGCAGGCAAGGGATGGCTAGAGGGAGCCATTAGCGCTTTCAAACGATGCCAAGGCGCTTTCAGTCTAGCGATCGCTACTCCCAATGGCATTATGGGTGTGCGAGATCCCAACGGCATTCGTCCGCTGGTCGTGGGGGTGCTTAAAAGTGACGAAACAGCGCCCGATCGCTATGTCATTGCTTCAGAGACTTGTGCCCTAGACATTATTGGGGCAGAGTATGTCCGGGATGTGGAGCCAGGTGAGCTGGTTTGGATCACCGAGCAGGGGTTGGCCTCTTTTCAGTGGGCTTCCCAAGCAGAGCGCAAGCTCTGCATTTTGGAAATGATTTATTTCGCGCGCCCCGATAGCGTCATGCATGAGGAAAGCCTCTATAGCTATCGGCTGCGGCTGGGTCGGCAGTTGGCGTTAGAATCGCCGCCGCTGGGAGAGGTTGATTTGGTCATGGGTGTGCCAGATTCCGGCATTCCAGCCGCGATCGGGTTTTCTCAGCAGTCGGGCATTCCCTACGCAGAGGGGTTGATCAAAAACCGCTATGTGGGACGCACCTTCATCCAACCCACTCAGGCCATGCGAGAAGCGGGCATTCGCATGAAGCTCAACCCCCTGAAGGATGTGCTGAAGGGCAAACGCATCGTGATTGTGGATGATTCGATCGTGCGAGGAACCACTAGCCGCAAGCTAGTCAAGGCTTTGCGCGAGGCCGGAGCTGCTGAAGTGCATATGCGGATCTCTTCACCGCCTGTGACGCATCCTTGCTTTTACGGCATTGATACAGACAGCCAAGATCAGCTGATTGCAGCCACCAAATCGATCGCTGAAATTCAAGAGCAGCTAGGAGTGACTTCTCTCGCCTATCTGAGCTGGGATGGCATGCTGACGGCCACACGCGAAGATACCAACACTTTCTGTTCGGCTTGCTTTACGGGCGATTATCCCGTCCCCGTTCCCGAACCCGTGAAGCGATCGAAACTGGTATTAGAGAAGACTCCAGCTTCTACTTCTGTTTAGGCTGTGCTTAAGCTCGCGAATGCAATACCCCCTGTCCAGCGCATTCACTGATGATCTGAACGATGAGATCTCTAAACGTTTAGACATCTAGCGTAGCCAATCACAAAGTTCTCCTATTTTTTCTAAAAGCTGGATTTCAAAAGCGCGGAGCGCTTTTGAAATCCAGCTTTTAGGGTTTAGAGCACTAACCAAAGAAATTGCGACCGTCAATCTAGTCAATCCGCGCGACTTCACGTTCGACAAGCACCATCGCGTCGATGACGAACCCTATGGCGGCGGCGTGGGCATGCTGCTGAAACCCGAACCGATTTTTGCGGCTGTGGAGTCGCTGCCCGCTCTGCCCCGTCGAGAGGTAATTTTGCTGACTCCCCAGGGGCAAACAATGAACCAAAAGATGTTTCAAGAGTTGGGCAGCTTCGAGCAGCTTGTGATGATTTGCGGACATTACGAAGGCGTAGACGATCGCGTTCTCGATCTCGTTACCCGTGAGGTTTCCCTAGGCGATTTTGTCCTCACCTGTGGCGAAATTCCGGCGCTGACCCTGCTCAATGGCGTGATTCGCTTGCTGCCCGGTACGGTGGGCAAGGAAGAATCTCTGAAGCTAGAAAGCTTTGAGGCCGGACTGCTAGACTATCCGCAATACACGCGCCCTGCTGAGTTTCGCGGCCTCAAGGTTCCAGAGGTGCTGCTGTCGGGCAACCACCAAGCGATCGCCCAATGGCGCAAGCAGCAACAGCAAGATCGCACTCGCGATCGCCGTCCCGACCTATGGCAAGCTTGGCTCGATCAGCAAGAATCTCAGAAGGGCTAAACTGAAGGCTGATGCATTTTTGTGGCATGGGCAATCTACGCCACCAATGCGCCACCGAAATGCCTTTAACTTATTAAGCATCAGAGGAAAAGCCCGTGGTTACAGCGCTATCACTGCAAGATCGGCTGGTGGATACGATCGCCCTCTACCGCGATCGCGTAGACTATCTAGAAATTCGGCTAGAGCAAGGCGAGGCAACGGCCATTTCCTATCGCGGCAAGCAGCTCGATGCAGTCGATCGCAGCTTTTCCCTGTCGGGCGGCATCCGCGCCTGCCACAAGGGTGGCTGGAGTTTTGTCACCTTTGACGGGTTGGGCGACCTGGGCAATCGCATCGAGGACGCGATTGCCCAGGCGCATCTCATCGGCAAAGAAACCACAGAGCTGGCGGCAGTGGACGCGATTCAGGACTATGTGGCTGTCGATCTGGGTCACGATCCACGCGGCATTTCCCTCGATCGCAAGCGGCAGCTGATCGAATCCTATAACCAGATTTTGCTAGATTACGATCCGCGCATTCAAACCACGATGGTGGGTTATGGCGATCGCTTTCGCACTAACTATTTTGTCAACTCTTCCGGCACCTGCATCGTGCAAGAACGCTTGGATGTCAATGGCAGATTTGGGGTCGTAGCGCGAGGCGAAAACGTGGTGCGCCAAGGCTTTGAGTCGGTGCATTCTCGCTCAGACTACGGCGCGCTAGAAGGGCTAGAGGCGCAGGTCAGAAGTGCAGCCGAACGGGCAGTGCGGCAGCTAGACGCAAAGCCCGTTAAAGGGGGGCAATATCCGGTGGTGCTTGACCCTTATCTGTCGGGTGTGTTTATCCACGAAGCCTTTGGGCATTTGTCTGAGGCAGATTTTGTCTATGAAAATCCGCGTATGCAGGAGCTATTGGTGCTGGGCAAACCGATCGCTATTCCCCAACTCAACGTGGTTGACGATGGCACAATTCCCGGTTTGCCAGGTTCCCTGAAGTATGACGATGAAGGGGTTCCAGCCCAGCGCAAATACCTGATCAAAGACGGCATTCTTACCCAGCGCTTGCACAGCCGCGAAACTGCCGGAAAAATGCATGAAGCCCCCACAGGCAATGCTCGCGCCCTCAGCGCCACCTACCCGCCGATCGTCCGTATGACCAACACAGGGATTGAATCGGGCGATCGCGCTGTGGCCGACATGATTGGCGACATTGAAGAAGGCGTGTATGCGGTGCGGATGCTAGGCGGACAAACCAACGGCGAACTCTTCACCTTTGCCGCTGCTGAAGGCTACATGATCCGCAACGGGCAAATTGCTGAGCCAGTCAGTGATGTCACCCTCAGCGGCAACGTGTTCCAGACGCTCAAAGATATTGATGCGATCGGTAGTGACTCAGTTTATCGCAACGGCGGCTGCGGCAAAGGCGGCCAGTCTCCTCTACCCGTCAGCGTCGGCGGTCCCCATGTGCGGATTCAAAACGTGGTTGTCGGCGGCAGATAAAGATAGCTTTTTGCAAAAGGCACACCTTCTGCAAAAAGCTCAACATATTTGTTACTAAAGCGATGCCTGATACTCTGCATCAACCCAGCAGCGCGGCAACGCCTCACCCGAAGGGAAAATCAGCTCCTGCTTGGAGACTTCCTCCGGGTCTTGCTCCTCTTCACCCGACTGCACTCTGCCCACAATTTTTTCCGTTGCGGGATTAATCAGAGCCACGGTATCTTCTACCTCAACCAAAACTCCGGTCTGCTTATTCTGTAAAAACATAAGTTCCTGCTTGCTAAAATCGGCTCTTATCCTCAGAATGCTGGGTCTGCATCCAGGCAGCATCTATCGATCGATATGGATTTTGCCAACACACCTCCAAGAGTCCGTCAATTACTAACCTCCCCTTCACCCCTTACCCACCCTCCCACTCTCCCACTCTCCCCTCAGCTATGTCCCGAACCCCCGTCATCCGTGACATCAGCCGCGATCGCTACACCCAACTCCCTCGCCAGCCCCTTGTCATCTGTGCGGCGCTGGTGCAGAGTCCTGTGAATCTGGGTGGGCTATGCCGCACGGCTGAGGCTTTTCGGCTAGAGGCATTGGTGCTGGCAGACTTGGCGATCGCCCAAACCCATCCTTTTCGCAATTTGGCAGCTTCGGCGCACCACTGGCAGCCGCTCATCGCCTGTGCCCCAGATGCCCTGCCAGATTGGCTGAGGCAGCAGCAGCAGTTGGGCTATAGTCTGATTGCGCTGGATGCAAACCCTGCCGCCTTGCCGCTGACCCAATTTGTGTTTCCGCAAAAAACGGTTCTGGTGCTGGGGCAAGAGCTAACCGGAATTCCGGCATCCCTCCTGGAGATCTGCGATCGCACCCTCAGCATTCCGCAGGCGGGCATGGTGGAATCGCTCAACGTCCAGACTGCGGCAGCGATCGCCATTTATGAGTACATGCGTCAGCAGTCCCTTGCTTCCTCTTAACCTATGGTTCAAACTCGACTTCTTACCCTGCTCAGCGACTTTGGACTTAACGATGCCTACGTGGGCACGATGAAAGGTGTGATTTATCAGATCAATCCGGCGATAACGATCGTCGATCTGACCCATGAGGTGCCGCCCCAAAACATTGCTGCCGCTCAGTTTCACTTGATTAGCGCCTATCCCTATTTCCCGACGGGCAGCGTCCATGTGGCGGTGGTCGATCCGGGCGTGGGGGGCACGCGACGAGCGATCGCTCTAGAGCTAGCGGACGGCTTTCTCGTCGGTGCCGATAACGGCCTGCTGACGAAGCTGGCACAACGGCAATCGATCCGGCAGGCGGTTGAGCTGACCCATTCGCGCTACTGGAGAGCCACCGAACCCAGCGCCACCTTCCACGGACGAGATATTTTTGCACCTGTGGGGGCGCATCTCGCTAGCGGTGTACCCATTCAAGACATTGGTACAGTGATCGATCCGGCAACCCTAGTCGAGCTGCCGCTTGCGGCCTGTATGCCAACCTCCACAGGCTTTGAGGGCAATATTCAGCATATCGATCGCTTTGGCAATGTCATTACCAATATTCCGGGCGATGCAGTGCGCGACCAGTCTTGGTCGATTCACGTCAATCGGGTGACGATTCCGGGCTGTCGGGTCTATGGCGATGTCGCTGCCGGAAAGCCCCTGGCGCTCATCGGCAGTCATGGCTGGGTTGAGATTGCGGTCAATGGTGGCGATGCCCATTTTCAACTGCGGCTGAATTGGACGGATTCCGTCAAAGTCGTGATTGAGCCGTCTTGACATCTTGACAGCATCACGGCTATGGCATTACGAATCGGGAAGGCTTGGCCTCTGCCCTCAACTATCAAAGCCTTTGATCGGCTGAGCCGAGATGAAAAGGTGATAATAGTCTTGATTCTTCCAAAAATGACGATCGAGAGCGATGACTATGAATGCGCAAGTAGCCGATCAGCCCACCGAAAGCTATCAAGGACAGTTTGGAGAATTTACGATTACAGAAAGCGATCGCCAAGGCGTCAGAATTTATCGAGCTGGACTGCTGGTGGCGGCGCTGAGTTTTGCTATCGGCGTGGCGCTGGTGCTGAGACAGGCCAATAGTCCAACCAGTCCAACGGTGCTGGTGGCGCTAACGCCCCTTTACACGCTGTTTGCCGGAGCGCTAGCGGTCAGTCTGATCACCATTCATATTTACATGGGGGTGCTGCATCGAGCGCTGCAAGCCTTTTGGCTGATTGGGGCGATCGCCGCGATCGGGGTGGCGCACTTTAACCCCGAACCCTTTGCCCTGACGGTCTATCAGCAGCCTTTGACGATTTTGGGAATTGGCTTCACCTTTGCGGCGCTAACCGGAATTTTCTTCAAAGAAGCCTTTTGTTTCAATCGCCTAGAAACCAAGTTTCTCACCTTCATTGTCCCTGGGCTGTTGCTGGGACACCTGACAGGAGTTTTGCCGATCGCCCTAGAAAAAGGGTTATTGGCAGCCTGGGCAATTTTGTTTGTGATTTTTGCCCTCCGCAAGACGGTTCAAGCCATCCCCGATGATATTGGGGATAAAAGCGTGTTTGAATACCTCAAACATCAGCCATCCTAAGAGCTTGCCCTTCTATGAGTGGCATCGATCGTGAGATCGTTCTTAATTTCAGGCATACGGCCAAGCATCTACCTGATATATCCCATTCCTGATATATCCCATTATGGAGAGAGGAGAATTTATAGGAGTCGTTCGAGGCTACGAGCGTTACGGTATGTTTTTCGCTGAGGCTATTGGCTATAGAATTGGCCGATCGCTCAAGCACTCCGTTATTTGATGGAGAGAGATAAAGATTGATGCAGAAAATCGATACCACGTCATTCCCCGCACTCGACCCAGCCAAGCGTGATTGGGATTTTGTCGAAATCTGGATTGACCCAATCTTTTTCCCCCTTACATTTTGATGCTGCTGAGTGATTCAGCAGGCTGTTGCCATGTTTACGATCCGGCTGAAGGCTACAAAACTATGTGTTTAGCAGTGCAACTTACAGTGAAGCTCAAAATTGGCTACTAGAGGATGAATATGAGCCAATTGAAGGGCGGCTTGCGGCATCGGATTTGTAATTCGGCAGCATATTCTTAAGTGATTAACTTGGCCATCATGAGACTAGATTGATGAAAGATTTTTTATTGCCGGGTTAATATTTCTGTGAAGAGTCAAGCCGCTGACATTAATTTAGGTATGCCCTACAGGTGTGCCGTTATATGAAATTGATTCTCCATCGCAGATGACACTATCGCCAGTCTTGGGTGCGTTTCTCATTCTCATTGTCTGCCCGATCTTGGGGGGCTTGCCACTAATCGCCTGGATCACCCAAGCCTTGGCTCAACGCCAGCTCACCCAACTCGGCACAGGCAACATCAGCGTTTCGGCAGCCTTCTACCACGGGGGGCAAACGGCAGGCATTCTGGCCGTGCTGTCAGAAGCGTTGAAAGGCATTGCAGCCGTTTTGCTCGCCCGCTATTGTTTCCCCAATAGCCCCGTCTGGGAATTAATTGCGCTGATGGCGCTGGTCATGGGTCGCTATGCCTGGGGGAAAGGTGCAGGCACCACCAACGTGGTTTGGGGTTTTGTCGTGCATGACTGGGTGACGGCAAGCTGGGTGTTTTTGCTGGGCGGCGTCGGGTTTACGCTGCTACGCGAACGCCAGTGGGGACGCATTGGCGTGCTGGTGCTGCTGCCGATGGTAGTGGCTGTGCTGCATCCTGGGCAGGGCGATCGCATTTTTGCCACGATGCTGCTCAGTCTGCTGATGGCTGCAATCTATCAGCGAATTCCTGACGACCTCGATTTGTCCTCCGATACCGCCAGCAGCGACTCCCGTAAAATGTTTCAATTTTTTCGAGGCGATCGCGCCTTGCTTTCGCTAGATAAGCCCTTAGATGCCGCCAAGGTGGGCAACAAAGCCGCCAATTTATCGCAGTTGCGCCGCTGGGGCTATCCGGTGCCCATCGGCTGGGTGATTCCGCCAGGAGACGATCCAGCTCCCTTGATTGAGATGCTGCATCCCAGTCCTGAAATTCCTCTGGTGGTGCGGTCTTCAGCGATCGGTGAAGATTCGGAAACGGCCTCGGCAGCCGGACAATATGACTCAATTCTCTATGTCACCAGCCAAGAGGCTTTGGAGCAGGCGATTTTGCGCTGCCTTGCTTCCTACAATGACGAGAGCGCCATCCGCTACCGTCAAGACAAAGGCATTGCCGATGGAGCTATGGCGGTCGTGGTGCAGATCCAGGTGCAGGGCGTGTTTTCGGGGGTGGCCTTTAGTCGCGATCCGATCGCTCGTCAGGGAGATGCGGTGGTGGTGGAAGGCTTGCCCGGACTGGCGACGGAAGTGGTGTCTGGACAGGTAACTCCAGAGATGTATCGCGTCTGGATTCGGGAAGAGATTGACAGCAAAGCCTATGCCCAGCCTATCTCGGACTCCAGTCCGCTGACCCCTAGCTGGCGTATGCCTGACTGGGTTGATTTCGATCTGGAGGGCACAGGCGATTTGCCGCCCCGATTGGTCAAACAGGTGGCGTTTTTAGCCCGCCATATCGAAAAGCAATACCACGGCGTTCCTCAAGACATTGAATGGAGCTATGACGGTCAGCATCTCTGGCTGCTGCAATCCCGCCCGATTACCACGCTGCTGCCCATCTGGACGCGCAAAATTGCCGCTGAGGTGATTCCGGGCTATATCCATCCGCTCACCTGGTCAATTAATCGGCCTTTGACCTGCGGGGCCTGGGGTGATTTGTTCACGCTCGTACTGGGCGATCGCGCTGTGGGGCTAGATTTTACCGAAACCGCGACCCTGCACCATGCAGCCGCCTACTTCAACGCCTCTCTGCTAGGGCAGCTGTTTTTGCGGATGGGGCTACCGTCCGAGAGCCTAGAGTTTTTGACGCGTGGAGCCAAGTTTAGCAAGCCGCCCCTGCGATCGACCCTGCAAAACGCTCCGGGTTTACTCAGGCTCCTACAACGAGAGCTGCGGCTGCGGCAAGACTTTAGCCAAGACTGGCAGAAGGTCTTTCAGCCTGGAATGGCGGCTTTGGCAGAGCAGACGTTGGATCAAACAGCCGATCGCCTCTCGGCTGCCGATCTGTTGCAGCGCATCGAGCAAATCCTGACGCTGCTGCGACGGGTCACCTACTACAGCATTCTGGCACCCCTCAGTGCCGCCCTGCGTCAGGCGATGCTCTCAGTGCCGGAGACTGCGCTGGATAACAGCCAAACCCCCGAAGTGGCCTCAATGCGATCGCTCCAGGCTCTAGCCACCCAAGCCCGTGATGCCCTGCCCAACTGGGACAAGTCTCCTGAAACGCTGTGGACTGACCTAGCGGCAACGGCTCAGGGGCAAGAGGTTCTGAGAGCGTTCGATCGCTTTTTGTCAGACTATGGCTACCTTAGCGATGTCGCCACCGATATTGCCGTACCCAACTGGAAAGAAGATCCGGGTGCCGCAAAAGCCCTGTTTACCCAACTGCTGCTCAATCCCGTAACGCCTGCGCAGCCCACGGCGGCTTCCGGCTGGAAACATCGCCAGGTGCAGCAACGGCTCGACCTTAAGGGGCAAGTCACCGCCCTCTATAGCCAGCTGCTGGCGGAGCTGCGCTGGAGCTTTTTGGCGCTAGAGCAACAGGGCTTAGCGGCAGGCTGGCTAACGCAGGCCGGAGATATCTTCTTTCTCAAGTATGCCGAGATTGAAGCCTGGGTTGCGGCACCTGAACCCGACCTGCAACAGCAGCTAACGCAAAAAATTGAGGCACGGCGACTTCAGCTTCAGCGCGATCGCCAGCTCACCCCACCGCAGTTGGTGTATGGCAATGATCCGCCGAGGGCAAAGGATGACAGCCGCCCGATCGTCTTTGCGGCATCGAGCCGACAGCTCCACGGCATTGGCGCGAGTCCGGGACAGGCAGAGGGACGGGTTGTGGTCTTGCAAAGTCTGCAAACCTACCCTGAAGTCAACCGTGACATCATCTTGGTCATTCCCTATGCCGATTCTGGCTGGGCACCGCTGCTGGCTCAGGCGGGCGGGCTGATTACCGAAGTGGGTGGGCAGCTCTCCCACGGGGCGATCGTTGCCCGTGAGTACGGCATCCCGGCTGTAATGAACATTGCTCACGCAACCCAACGCTTGCAGGATGGACAGCGGGTGCGGATTGATGGGCAGCAGGGCATTGTAGAAATTTTGCCATAACAAGTTTTGTAAGCCTGCATCTCTCAAAAGTTACACTTCATTGCGAAATGAAATACCGATAAACGCAGATATGTTAAGTTCAATACCGTTGCTTTACATCACTGAGTCCTGGAAAGAGGGATAACACTTTGATCGCCAACCTTCAACCCCTACCCAATTCTTCAAATCGTGAAGACCTGAGTGACTATGTTGCTCACCTTCAGCTTCACATGGCGTTACAGGCGCGCAACTTAGTTCCAACTTTGACCAAAACTGCTAGCAGTCGGGAGCAATTGCTTCACCAAACTCAGGCTGACTTTGAGAAATTTGTATCTCGTCAGGCGCTTTAAAAAATAAAGCCATTGTGACCCAAGACGGTATAAAATATATCCTACTTAGATTTAGTTTCGACCTTGTGTATGGGCAGAGCCAATGGCTCTGCCTTTTTCATTGAGCGTGGAATCTGCTAAAGTTTTTTGCCAAACTTTCGCTTTAGGTCTTCTAAAGAAAGCGGCTGACTATCCGATCGCGTTTCGGGTTGCCTGTCCTGCGGTTTTGCCGTCTGAGGTTTTGCCGTCTGGGGTTTTGCAGTCTGCGGTTTTGCCGATTGCGCGTTAGGCTGCGGCTTGGTAGAGGGCTGTTGCCGCTCCTTGCTTCCTGCCGTTCGCTCTCCTGTTCGCATCGTCAGGCTGATGCGCTTCAGCTTTTCATCCACTTCCAAGACACGCACCTTCACCACCTGCCCGACTTTGACAATCAGTTTTGGGTCGCTGACAAAGCGATCGGCCAGTTGTGACACATGCACCAGGCCATCTTGATGCACGCCGATGTCTACAAATGCGCCGAAGTTCGCCACGTTAGTAATCACACCTTCTAGCTCCATGTCGGGCTTGAGATCGCCAATTTCCTTGATGCCTTCTCTAAAAGTGGCGTATTTGAATTCGGCACGCGGGTCACGTCCTGGTTTTTCTAGCTCTGCCAAAATGTCGCGTAGGGTGGGTTCCCCGATCGTCTCCGTCACGTATTTTTTGAGATCGTTCTTTTGTATCTTCTCTGCGACTTGCGTAATCTGAGTCAGAGGCACGCTCAGATCTTTGGCGATCGCCTCTACCACGCCATAGCTTTCGGGGTGGACTGCCGTATTGTCCAGCGGATTTTTGCCGTTGCGAATGCGGAGAAACCCTGCTGCCTGCTCAAAGGCTTTAGGCCCCAGCTTCGGCACCTTGAGCAACTCCCGCCGACTGCCAAATGCGCCGTTTTGATTGCGATAGGCGACGATGTTGTTGGCGACTGCTGCCGAAATGCCGGATACGAAAGTAAGCAGCTCTTTGGAGGCCATGTTCAAATCAACGCCCACATAGTTGACGCAGCTTTCTACCGTTTCATCCAGCTTTTTCTTCAACAACTTCTGATCCACATCATGCTGGTATTGCCCCACGCCGATCGATTTGGGGTCAATCTTCACCAGCTCTGCTAGGGGATCCTGCAGCCGCCGACCAATGCTGATGGCTCCCCGCACGGTAATGTCTTGATCGGGAAATTCGGCGATCGCCACCTCACTTGCCGAGTAAATCGATGCGCCCGACTCATTGACGATGACCTTAATTGGCTTGCGTTCCATATCCTGCAAGACCTCGGCCACAAACTCATCGGTTTCGCGTCCGGCGGTACCATTGCCGATCGCAATTAACTCAATCTGATATTTCTCGATTAGCTTTTTGATCGCCAGTCCCGCCTGCACCCGCTGAGCTGCCGCCTGATGCGGAAACACCGTCTGATATTCCAGAAACTTACCCGTCTGATCCAAAGCCGCTACTTTACATCCAGTGCGGAATCCGGGGTCGATCGCCAAAGTCGGCTTCATGCCTGCCGGAGAAGAGAGCAGCAGCTCCCGCAGGTTGGTTTCAAAAGTAGTGATCGATTCCACATCGGCCTCCAGCTTTTTGGCTGCCCGAACTTCGCCAATCAGCGAGGTTTTCATTAATCGATTGAAGGCATCTTTCAGCATCTCGCGGTAAAAGTCGCGGATGGGGCGCTGCTTGCTGTGGATCTCTTCCAATTCCAGATAGCCCAAGACTGCTGCCTCATCAAATTGCAGATCAAATTCCAAAATGCCCTCGGCCTCGCCACGACAAAGCGCCAGCAGGTTGTGTGGGGCGATCGTCTTTACCTTTGCCTGATATTGCCGATACATCTCAAACTTGGTGGAGCCTTCGGGGTGGTCGGGCTTGAGTTGCGACACAAACAGCCCCGACTCTAGCAGATGCTCCCGGATGTGCGATCGCAAGTGCGCTTGGTCAGCGACTTCTTCGGCCAGAATATCGGCGGCTCCCTTCAGTGCTTCTTCGGCAGTCTTCACGCCCTGAGTTTCAGAGACATATTTTGCGGCTTCCGGCTCTAGTGGCGTGGCGGCAGCACTCGGCTGATTCAGGGCTTTGATCCAATCTGCCAGCGGCTGCAAGCCTTTTTCACGGGCGATCGTGGCTCTGGTACGCCGCTTCGGACGGTAGGGCAAATATAGGTCTTCTAGCTCGTTTTTTTGCAGGGATTGCGCGATTGCCTGCTCTAGCTCTGCCGTCAGCTTGCCCTGATCGGCGATCGATTTGAGAATGACCGCCTTACGTTCTTCTAGCTCGGTCAGGTAGGTGAAGCGATCGAGCAAATCCCGTAGCTGAATCTCGTTCATCTCTCCGGTACGTTCTTTGCGGTAGCGGGCGATAAAGGGAACGGTCGCGCCTTCATCGAACAGTTGCAGAGCGCTTTCGACCTGATGGGGGGTGAGGGAAAGCTCGGTTGCCAGTAGCTGAGGAATGTTTAGCATGACGGAATCTAGCAGTTGAACGCATTCCGTATCGTAACGCGGCAATCGACCTTATGGCTAAATTGCTCCTGGGTTGCAGTCATGGCTAAGTAATCCCAAGATTGACCCGCCCAATATCGACACTATCGATCGGGCTATAATCACAACAGCAGAACAGCTGGAATGAATCCCCATGATTACCCGCGAAGCCCTCAAACAGCAGCTCGACACCTGCACTGAAGAGCAACTCCAACAAATCGCCAACTTCATGGAATTGCTCAAACTCCATGCACAAGCATCTGATTCACCCCACGATATTCCCAAAGAGCAAGTCCTCGAAGATTTCCGCCAAGCTTGGCACGAAGCCATGACCGGACAGGGAATTCCGATCGCTCAACTATGGCAAGAGCTAGAGAGCGGCAAGTGCTAGAACATGGATGCCTCCAGTGTTACCGTTATTGCCTTACCTACGTTTACTCGCAATATTCGGACGCTCATCAAAAAGTACCGCAACATTCTCAGTGATATTCAACCGATCATTACACAGCTAGGAAATGGTGAAATCCTCGGTAATCAAGTCGCAGGTGTAGGCTATCCAGTCTTTAAACTCCGAATCAAAAACAGTGACAATCAAAAGGGGAAGAGTGGTGGTTATCGGCTGATTTACTATCTCAAAACCAACGATCAAATTTTATTGATGACGCTTTACAGCAAGTCTGACCAAGATGATGTCATGGACGGAGAGTTAAAAGACATCATCGAAGAATATGAACGCAGCAATTTATAAGCTCCATCAGCAGCATTCTTAGGCATTAGAGCGATCGCCCTTCTTTATCAAACAAGTCGTGAAAGCTTACCTAGCGGCTTTTTGGCATACCGGACGTTTGCGATCGCATTGTGTCGAGTCGCAATGGCTTTGTAGGAGCTGCGATCGCATTGTGTCAAGCTGCAATGGCTTTGTTAGCTCTGCAATTGAATGTTGAGTGGTGACAATGGGATGGGAGAGAGGGCGATCGGATTGTGGGGGGTGACGATCAGATGGGAGAGCCTTCTGCCTATCCGCCCAAGCTAGTATGTTATGGAGAATGCTTCCGTCTATCTATCCAAATTACGGTAATAGGCAGAAATTTTCAGCCTAATAACAGCTCGGCGGTAGATGGCGCGTTGCAGGTAGCAGGGGTGAATTCATGTACGGGGACTGGTTATCGTCGGTGACAAGGCAGTTTCAAGACGCTTTCGGACAGATCGAAGCGGAATATAACTTCGACCTTGGTCCAGAGTTCGAAATCGCCATTTGCAATGTATTGCGGGGCCTGCTTCCCCGGCGATACGGGGTCTGCCGCGGATTTGTAGTAGCGAAAGACGGAACGACAGCTGGCGACGATATCATCGTCTTTGAAGCCGATCGTTACCCTGTTTTACGGAGTTTGGGCGAAGACTTGTCCCGCAAGCAGAAGGTGCCGGCAGAGGCTGTTCTGGCATACATTGAAGCGAAGCACACTCTACACATACAGGGCACAGGTCCGCAGTCGCTATACAAGTCGTCTACACAAACGAATGCGGTAAAGGCACTGGCACGCGAAAGGCTGGAGCCTCGGTACAGATTCAACTACTTCGACTTGGGGGCGCAGGTAAAGCCTGCTCCCGGAATGCCCAAGTACTGCAATCCATGGTACACAGCTGTTTGGTGCCGCAAGGTAGACTGGGGTAAGCTAACCAGCAGCAACTTCTTCCCAACGATGATTGACTCTTTGGGCGTCCCGTTAACCACCGACTTTGTAGCAACACCTGATGGTTGTCTGCTGCCGATGCGTAAAGAGGTAATGGAGGACGGGAGTATAAAGCGAACTGCCAACCCCTTCTTGTACGAGGAAACAGAGCATGTTTGGTTTCCAATCGAGAACCAGGGGCTTGGTCTCGCAACCTTCTTTCTCCTGCATGCGATGGGATGGATCAACTTGCCTGAAATTGACTGGAATGGAACCATCAACGGATACATGAAGACGGCTCCGGTTTACCACAGGCTTCCGTAGGTGGTATAGGAGATGTCGTCTCTGAGAACTGTCAGGCAGACGCCGAACCAGGCGCTGCACCTGATCGACGGGGCATGATGGCTTTCCAAGGCGTGTAGGCTCCCGCGCCCCGCTAGCCGGTGAGCTAGGTCGTTAGGCAACTTGAATCTTTAGTAGAGATGATATGTTGCGATCGCTTCATCTCCCAACGCATCGATCGAGAAATATTTCAGAGGGGCGATCGCTTGGTGGGGTGACGCAGCATTGCATGGAGATCGCTCTATTCTCTAGTGTATTGATTGAGAGATATTTCAGAGGAGCGATCGCGCTGTAGATGTTTTGTATTCATGGGGGTGGATGACGACCCAGTAATTCTTCTTCTGCACGGATTGCCAGCATCGCTGCCCGATTCAAATCGAGTGCTGCAACTGTTGCTCGTCCCGTAGCAGTTAATCCAACCACGGTTACGCCATCCCAACGAAAATGTTCCTTCCAAGTCTGTTGACGCGGGTTGAAAATGATAACCCTTTCGCCTGTTTCTAAATCCTTAAGTTCCTGACGCGCGCCCTTACGGAGTGAGCAGGAGACACAAGCAAGCGCTAAATTGTCAGACGTAGTTTCGCCACCTGCAACCACGGGAATGATGTGGTCGATATGAAACGTTGCCACTTGCCCCACCTGAGAAATACCGCAATACTCGCAGCGATCGTCGGCTCTTTGAATTACCGATCGACGCAGAGACGCTGGAATCGTTGTCATTTAACCTTGCTGCATCACTCGTGTTGAGCGCAACCGCAACAAAGATAGGAATTCTGCCAGTTCAACCAGACCCTCCGCTTCCTGTCGCTCTGCCTGAGACAGTGTATTCCCTTCATCTTGGCGATCCAGCAAAAATTGTAAGCGTGCTTGTACCGCTTGGGGCAGTTGAAATCGGGTCAACTCAATGGGGATCTCAATGATTTCGGGCATAGAGCAATGGGATCAACCTGCAACTTGTTATAAGCTCAGTGTAAGCGAACGTGTCAGAGTAGTGGTTGCGGTCGAACAAATCGTTGAAGCCGACCATCAAGAGGTTATCTGCGGCGACTCAACTCTCCAGTAGAGACGGTATTGCGATCGCCTTCAGCACAAACCTACCCATAACTCGATCGCTGCATTCCCTAACGCATTAATCGAGAGATATTTCAGAGGGGCGATCGCTTTAGTGGGAGCAACGCAACATGCATGGCGATCGCTTTACCCAACGCATCGATCGAGACACTTCAGTGATGAGAAACCCAACCATATCTCTTTTGCCTGTCTCTCTTCAGAAATCGCCATCTTGATCGCTCAGGGTAAAATGGAAGGGCAAAGCTACAACTGAGGGCGATTCTATGGCAGTCCGCCAACGTCGTTACAGCAAAGAAGAGATGGCTCGGCGTGGGCAAGAACTCTACGAGTCGGGCATTCGCCAACAGGTTGAAGCTGGAAATGAGAGCAAAATTGTGGCGATCGACATTGAAACCGGAGAGTTTGAGGTCGATGAAACGGTCATGGGTGCCACCGATCGGCTATTTGAACGCCAGCCTGATGCTCAACCTTGGACGCTGCGGATTGGACACAGCGCTGTCTATCATTTTGGAGCGAGAAGCCTGAAGAAGGATTAATGATTCATGGAGTTGTTAATTTCCGTTATGAACTAACGCTTTCCCTTGTGATCGGAAACTCGAACGGGCAACGAGAGTTCGTCAATACCGTAATTGATACCGGATTTGATGGATTCTTGTCTTTACCCTCTGAAATCATTGTTCGTCTTGGATTGCCTTGGAGGACTTCCAATATAGCGACCTTGGGAGATGGCAGCAAAACCCTGTTTGACTTTTACACCGGAACCGTAATCTGGGATGGTCAGTACCGCTCAATCGATATTGCCGAATCAGAGACGGAACCTCTCCTAGGGTTGGCAATGTTTCGTGGATATCGATTGCAGGTCGATAATGTTGAGGGCGGTATCGTCAAGATTGAAGCGCTGTGATTGTATGCAGAGGAAATCGGTGAGGTACGGTCTAATAATCCAACACTTTCAATAAAAACTTACCTACAACTCGATCGCTCTATTCTCTAAAGCATCGATCGAGAATCAGAGAGGCGATCGCTTTGATGGGAGCGACGCAACATTGCATGGCGATCGCTCTATTCTCCAACGTACTGATTGAGAGATACTTCAGAGGGCGATCGCTGTTTTTGTTACTCAAGCTCGTCTAATCTGTGTTTGTCAATTTTGTCTTGAATCTCAGGTTTACTGAGCCAGTCTTCCAGCGCTTCAACCACGATCGCATTCACAGAGCTATCCATCACTCCTGCTAACGCTTTCAGGAGTTTGTCTATATCTTCGTCAACATAGGCTCTGATTTGTGGTTTTCGTTTAGGCAAGCGGGTCAGCCTTCATTCAGCGATTGGCGACAAGAAAAATTACAGTTCGTCTAATGTGTCTAGATTTAGCCTCTGGATGATTTCTTGCTGATCATTTTCTTCCAGCCAATGTTCGATCGCTTCGTTCACAATGGCATTCACAGAAGACTCCTTGACTGCTGCCAGGATTTTGAGAACCTTGTCTATGTCCGTAGGCAAGTACACCCGGATCTGGGCTTTCTTCTCAGCCATGACTTCATCACTGCCCATAAAAGTGCTAAATCAGGATTGCTTAAAACTCCTGTAAGGCTATTCTCTCTTGTCAGATGAGACATATAGGGTAAAAAGCTTTCTGCCCTATTGCCCTATTGCCTTAATTGTTATACACTTGGGCAAAGTTTAATTCTCAAGTCAGAGGCTACGGGTATGACTCTTTCAGACGATGAAATTGCCCAGATTAAATCCATCCTGATCGCTCTCAGAGCGATCAAAGTAAGAGACATTGATAAGGCTCTGGTCATTCTCTCCAAAGCCGAACGTTTGACCAAAGAGCTACGGCAATCAGGCGGAATGGAATTATAGAATTTCAAGAACTTGCAGTAAGATTCTTTGCTGAGCTATTAAATCTAGGGCAAATCTAGGGAGGCTTCGGAGCCGCGATCGCTTCCTTAAAACGCTCGCAACCTGCATGGCGATCGCTCACGTTAAAATAGGGAAACTTGCATCGAGGTCACGCCATGACAGTTCGACAACCCCGCTACAGCAAAGAAGAATTTGCTCGACGTGGCGACGAGATTTATGAATCTCAAATTCGCTCCCAGGTCGAAACAGAACAAGGCAAGATTGTGGCGATCGACATCGAAACCGGAGCCTTTGAAGTCGATGCTAGCGAAATTGAGGCGTGCGATCGCCTCGAAGCCCGTTATCCCGATGCTCAAATCTGGATTGTTCGCATCGGTTCTCGTCACGTTCGTCGATTTGGTGGACGGGTTCGGAGACTTGCATGATTACGGGAGTGGTCAACGCAGATTTTGAACCCATCATTCCATTGTCAATTCGTCGTTCCAATGGTGCAGTTTTTCTACAAGATGCGATCGTAGATACTGGATTTAATGGTTGGTTGTCACTGCCTCCTGACTTGATTACTGAATTGAATTTGATCTGGAAAAGACGAGGACGAGCCATTCTCGGAGATGGCAGTGAGTGTGTCTTTGATGTTTACGAAGCGGTTGTGGTCTGGGATGGAGCATTGCTAACCATCCCAGTGGATGAAGCTGATTCAGATCTGCTGGTCGGGATGTCATTAATGGAAGGCTATCAACTCACTATTCAGGTTGCTGAGGATGGGTACGTTGAACTACGCAAACGCATTGATTGAGAGATATAGCCTTACGAAAGCACGTTAGGACATATTTTGAAAGCGGCATCGACACAATTACGAAAGCTATCAAATTCACTCCACCGTTGTCGCATCCAATTTTTGAGTACAAACCACCAATGCTCAATCTT
>JACQYI010000066.1 GCA_016208305.1 Oscillatoriophycideae cyanobacterium NC_groundwater_1537_Pr4_S-0.65um_50_18
GCATTGGTTTCTCCTGTGTCAGAGAACCATCTTATTCTGCCTCTTCACTCTTGTCTACAAAATGGATAAAGTCCAGTGTAAGACACTCGGTGTTTTTTCTTAAATCCGTAGTTTCATGTCGCCTCAATAAGGAATATAATGCCACAGGCATAAGGAAACCACCATGGCAAAAGACCAACCCTATCTCGAAGCCGAACAAAAAATCGGACAAGCCCTGCAATCGGGCGCAACGGAACTTGACCTCAGCAACGAGTGGAATGCGCCCGATGAAAAGAAACTCTCCGAATTACCAGAGTCGCTTTGGAAACTTAAGCAATTAAAGTCGCTAACAATTTCCTCCACAAAACTGACCACCCTGCCAGACTCGCTGGGACAACTCACGCAGTTGCAGTCGCTGATTCTCTCCGGCAACCAACTGACGACCCTGCCAGACTCGCTGGGACAACTCACGCAGTTGACAGAACTGAATCTCTCCAACAACCAACTGACCACCCTGCCAGACTCGCTGGGACAACTCACGCAGTTAGTAGATATAAATCTTGGAGACAATTTATTTGAAGAAGTGCCGATTGTTATAAAAAATTTTACTAAACTCGAAGAACTTAAATTGTGGAAAAATAATATTGAGATACTACCCGAATGGATAATTACTCTCAGTAAATTGGTGAATATCCAATTAGGTAGAGGGTTATTAAGGAAACTTCCAGAAGAACTTCGATCATTATCCAATTTGCAATTGATTGCAATGTCAGACAGCCAGTTGCAAACTATACCAAATTGGATTGGAGAATTGACTCGGCTACACAGTATTCATGTCACAAAAAATAATCTCTCTGACCTCCCTCCCTCCCTCGCCTAACTTGAGCATTTGGAAACACTCGCACTCGACGGCAACCCCCTCAACCCCGCCCTAAAAAGCGCATATGACGCTGGTCTGGATGAACTCAAAGCCTACCTGCGAAGTCTTGAAAACGCCGAGCCGCTTTACGAAGCCAAGCTGGTGCTGGTCGGCGAAGGCAATGTCGGCAAGACCACCCTGCTCAAAGCCTTGAAAGGCAAGGCAGGCGAAGCCCCGCAGGAACACGAACCCACCACGCACGGCGTCGAAATTGACATTCACGGTCTGCGCCTGCCGCATCCCGCCAAAGACGGCGTCGAGATCCAACTCAATGCCTGGGATTTCGGCGGGCAGGACGTCTACCGCGTCACGCACCAATTCTTCTTCAGCCGCCGTTCGCTCTACCTGCTGGTCTGGGAGCCGCGCCGCGGCGTCCAGCAGGGTCAGGTGGAAGACTGGCTGAACATGATCCGCCTGCGGGTCGGCGACGACGCGCGCGTCATCATCGTCTCCACGCACTGCAAAACGGGCGAGCGCATCGCGCGCATTGACCAGCCCGTCTTCAAACAGCAATACGGCGAGATGATCGTCGGTTTTTACGAAGTGGATAGTTTAGTTCCCGACAAGAAGACGCGTGAGATGGTCGGCATCGCCGAATTGAAAAAGGTTATCGCCGAACACGCATCAAAACTAGAACAAATGGGGATGGGATTCAATAAAGATTGGAAAGCGGCGCGTGATGAATTGCTGCAACGCGCCGAACCCCGTATTGCGTATTCCGTATTTCGTGAAGTCTGTGCGCGGCATGGGTTGAGCGAGATTGATACAAGCACTTTGGCGCGCCTCATGCACGACCTCGGCTACATCGTCCACTACAGCGACGAAGAAAAACTGCGCGACGACGTCATCCTCAAACCCGAATGGCTGACCAAAGCCATCGGCTTCGTGCTGGAAGACCGCGCCACGCAGGACGCCGAAGGCATCCTGCCCGACGCGCGTCTGACTCAGGTCTGGCGCGACCATTCCTTCAAAGATGAACCGCGCTACGACCCCGATCTCTATCCCTTCTTCCTGCGCCTGATGGAGAAGTACGATGTTTGTTATCGTTTGCCCGATGACCGCAAAGCCAGTTTGGTCGCGCAACACGTCCCGCAGACACGCCCTGAACTTCCATGGCTGCCCGAAGACGCGCCCCAAGAAAGCCTGCGCCGCATCGCCATGATCTGCGCCATGGAAGAAGACCCGCCAGGTTTGGTGCCGTGGATGATCGTCCGCACCCATGATTATTCTGTTGAACA
Source organism: Oscillatoriophycideae cyanobacterium NC_groundwater_1537_Pr4_S-0.65um_50_18 (assembly GCA_016208305.1). GTDB lineage: Bacteria > Cyanobacteriota > Cyanobacteriia > Elainellales > Elainellaceae > Drouetiella. The sequence continues at coordinate 2,137 of JACQYI010000066.1, forward strand.
AGGCAAGCATCACCTACACTGGCAAAAAGGCGTCTTCCTGAATCATTCACCGCACGGCGAAGCCATGCTCGAAAAACGCGACCGTGAATTCCATGTGTATACACAGGCAACTTATCCTGAGTACTTCATGAACGTTATACAGGAAACGCTTCAAAAATTGATCAAAGATAACTGGCCCGGCATGGAAGGTCGCTACCGTTTCATGGTTCCCTGTCCCAAAGTAATTAATGGACAGCCCTGCAAAGGACGGTTCAACATAACTGCCTTGCGCCAATTTTTAATGCGAGGAATTCGAGAATATCCTTGTCAGGAATGTTTTACCCCGCACTCAATTACCGAGTTACTAATGGGCTTTGAAGATCGCCCGATTGACATTCAACTTCGGGAGATTAACCAACGGCTTGCTGGATTGGATAGCCGCATTGCAAATTACTTTATGGCAATGATGCATGCCATCGCCGATGAAGCCAAGAACGGACCTCGCCTCTTCACCCTCCATACGCGCGACGCAGGCTTGTCGCCCAAGCAACTCATTGCTCAACCACTAGAACTTCAACTCTGGTGCGAAGCCGAAGGTTGCCAACATCCAGTTTTTGATAAAGGCATTTACGCGATTGATAAAACCCGTGACTGGGTCACTGCGATTGCGCCCTACGCCAATTTTGTTTTGGGTGTGCTCAAAACCGTCTCGCCCATTGCCGCTCCCGCTATCAACGTGGCTTTTGGCGCAAAGACGACTGAGACTTGGGGCATCAAAGATCACTTGGATTTGACGAAAGCGATCATTGATAAACTCCCTGCCGTAAAGACTGAACATCGTGGCGTTTCACCACGCGATGTCCTCACCGAGCCAGAACGGTCAGGCATTTTAGCCTTGCATCGCTTGCTCAATGAATTAGATCCCACGCAAGCTAAACTCGGACTCCATCGTGTTCACACCTACACTGGCGATTATCGCTGGCTATGCAAATATCATTACGATAAGTGGCAGCCAAACATCCCTGATGCTATATAGGCTTTTTGATAACCCCGTCAAAAAGAAATTGTCCTGACGTTAATAAAAAAGGCTCTCCCGAGTTTAACGGGAAACCAGGAACACGCCATTCCGAGCGGTGTTGTTCCGCGAGGAATCTCTGGGACAATCCGAGAGATTCCTCGTCGCAAAGAACGCTCCTCGGAATGACATCTCAAGTATTCACGTCAAATCGTGCATAGCCATAAAAAACCTCGACGCGGCTCCTTTAGCGAAACTGCGTCGGTCTTTTGGTTATCCCAACCTCTCCCTCATCTTCCCTCTCGTCTCTTTCGCCTCAGCCAGCCTCTGCTTTTCTTTCTCAACTACATTCGGCGGGGCTTTGTTCACA
>JACQYI010000073.1 GCA_016208305.1 Oscillatoriophycideae cyanobacterium NC_groundwater_1537_Pr4_S-0.65um_50_18
GAGGTTATGATCAGCCAGATTGTCAAATCCATCCGGTAACGGATGATCCCACTGGCCGTCGGTCCGGCGAATGATGACAATGTCGAGCAATTGCTTTTTCTGCGACAGGTCCTTTTCCAGTTCGACCACAAAGGGCGAACCGCTGAAGAATTCGGTCAGGGCAATGCCGAAGAGCCGATGCCAGTTGATCATCCAGGAGACGCTCCTTGAGAAGAAACCAGTCAGGGTGATGTTTTGGGGTTGAAGTGTACTGCACCTGGGGCGAAGTCCCCAAGTCGAAATGATGTACCAGACTGGGGCTATCGTGTTTGAGCGGACCTTCATCTGGTGCGGAGCGCAATCATGCCACGAAGTGAGCAAAGTGCCGGGCGTGCCGGGAACAACGGTGGTCAAACGGTACTTCGCCCAGGGCGTGAAGGAGGACGCAGACAAGTACTTCTACATGCGCGACCATCTGGGAAGCTTGCGGGAATGATCAACGACCACCTGATTAACGATGGGGCATGGGCCTACGAAATAGCAATAAGCCCTTAACGCCCTCATTTGTAGCGCATTCGTCTCAATCAGCCACTTCAGCCATCGGGTAACGGTTGATTTCAATCAACAATCTTCTGAATAAAACTCGATCAGGTTCATTCAATCGCAACAGTCGAACGGTTGCCTGTCCAACAGTGCTGATTCCGACAATTTCCCCTTCGGAGAGCTGAAAATGATCTGTCCAGGCGTCCTTTCGAGGATTAAAAAGCGGGACGATTTTCTCGGTTTCGAGATCAATGGTGGCCAGGTCGGATCCTTTCTGGTTGTTACACAGGGCACACGCCAGGGCCAGATTCTCTTCAGTGGTTTGACCACCATGTTTGAGTGCAATCACATGGTCAATTTGGTGTGATTCAGGGCGGTCATCTTCGTGAACCAGACAATATTCACATTGGTGCTTTGCCCGCGCGGTAACTACATGACGAAGCGAGGTGGGGATGTGTGGACGGATCATCGGCTATCCCATGATTTCCTTACCGCTCCGGGCACGAGCTTTCAGGATCGAAACCCATTCGCTCAATTGAAGATAGGTCTCCAGTTCAGCTTGTTCCTGGAAGGAAAGACTTGCTTCCCGGTTGGTCTCAAGCAGCATTTCCAATCGCTCCTGAGCGGCTTGTCTGATCTTAAAGGCGAGAATTTGTTCACGAGTTGGACCACTGGCCAGAAACTGGGTAATTTCACGGTAAATCGGCGCTGTATCCTGAGTTGACTCAGTGCCAGAAATCATTTTTTCAGATTTCTGAATGACCAGCTCCCGAAGCAATAAAGGCACAGCCAATGGATCAAGTTGGGCAGCCAAATCATCTGGAATTTCAATCGTCAGGGTTGACATAAC
>JACQYI010000067.1 GCA_016208305.1 Oscillatoriophycideae cyanobacterium NC_groundwater_1537_Pr4_S-0.65um_50_18
CCCCGAACCCCGAACCCCGAACCCCGAACCCCGAACCCCGAACCCCGAACCCCGATCCCCGAACCCCGAACCCCGAACCCCGAACCCCGAACCCTACTCCGGCGTCCTTGATTCCGGTTCGGTGATCTGGGTCGGCTCGTGATCAATCGTTTTGCCACCAAGCGTCTGAACATTCCAGCCAGGGTCGGTGACAAACTGGGGGCGTTCAGCTTCGCTGGTCAGGTTGGGGGCAATCCATTCGGAGGTTTCCGGCATGTCGGTCTGATTGACGGCTTTGACAAACGTCCGCGCCAGCTCCCTGGCTGTTGGGCGATGATTCGGGTCTTTTTCCAGGGCTGACAGCACCACCGCACTGACTTCCGGAGAAAGTTTTGGATTGATTTTATTTGGGGCTGGCGGCGCAATGTGGAGTGCTGCCAGGAAAACCTGCATCGGGTTGTTTGCAAAGGGATTAAATGGCAGCGTGCCGGTCAGCATTTGGAAGAGCATGACTCCCAGGCTGTACACGTCTGATTTGCCGTCAAACACATCGCTGGTGAGGCGTTCGGGCGCCACATAAATTGGTGTTCCGACGACCATTCCGGTTTCGGTTAATTGCTTGAGCTGACCGCCGCTTTCGGTTTTGGCGAGCTTGGCGACGCCGAAATCCACGACTTTCACGATTTCGCCTTCCGGAGTTTTATTGAGGAAAATGTTTTCCGGTTTGATGTCGCGGTGGATGATCCCCAGGCGGTGGGCTTCGGCCAGGGCACTGCAAATTGGGACCAGAATGTCCGCCGTTCGAGTTGGCGACAACACGCGATGGAGCTTCATTTCGTGATAGAGCGAATGTCCTTGCAGGAGTTCCATCACCAGATAGGCAATGCCTTGCTCGGAAATCCCGAAATCCAGCACGCGAACTGCATTTGGGTGGTTGAGTCGTGAAGCTGAGACCCCTTCACGGCGGAATCGTTCGACGGCATCGGCGGAGTCATTCCCATGGCTTGGTTTAAACACCTTGATCGCAATTGGCCGATTGAGTCCCAGATGGGTGCCGCGAAACACAGCTCCAAACCCACCTTCACCGATTTTGGAATCTAACCGGTATTTTCCATCCAGAACTGTGCCGGGCAATGCCTGGGCCAGCGCGGAAAAGATCCGGTCAGCCCGCTGTTGTGACGCAATGAGTTCTTCATTTTTGGACTGGAGTTCGTGATTTTTGCGCTCGGCTTCAAGCTGTGCCTGCCGCAGTTGTTCAACATTCTCAGCCAGTTGGCGATTGATGGCATCCAGCTCGGCATTCTGCTGGGTGACGGTTTGGGTTCGTTCGATCACGATTTGTTCGAGCGCTTCTTTCTGATCTTCAAGCGTCCGAACTCGCCAGCGAATGATCCCCAACCCGGTCCATCCAAAACAGATCAGATATCCCGCGTAGGCCCACCAGGTTCGATACCAGGGCGGAAGGATGTGAAATTCACAGGCTGTTTCAAGGCTTTGATGACCGAGGGCATCAAGGGCCCGCACCCGCACCCGGTACCGGCCTTCGTGCAAGTTGGTGTATTCCTTGGCGGTTTCGGTCGTCCACTCTGACCAGCCGGTGTCTGAACCTTCGAGGAAATATTGATACCGGGTGGCCTGTTCTTCGATGAAGGTGGGCAGTGCGCATTCGATCCGCAGTTGATTTGAAGCATATGGCAGTTCAATCGCTGGAACCCCGTCAGTTTCAACCGTGCCGCCAAAAACCAGTTCCCGGTTGCTCCCGGCCAGGATTTTGCGGACCAACACGGAAATGGGCGGCGGCGGCGCCTTGATCTGGCGCGGGTCAACCCGAATCAACCCCTGAGTGCCGCCAAACCAGATCGTATCGTGTGAATCAACCATCATGGTCGTAAACCCCATGGCTGAAATTCGCTTCAGGCTTTCGACATCAATTTGATATCCACCTCTGACCGGTTTGAGCCGAAGACAGAGGTCATTGTGAAAATATCCCCAAAACGTTCCGGTGCTATCCGCGATCAGTTGTTGGAGCGCCTCGGTGGTTGAAGCTCGCAAAAAAGGAGATAGATGGTCCTCGACCAGGCGAATGACCGAATTGGTCAGAAACGGGGACAGGTGAAATTGGGCTGAGTGGCTGATACTGTCTGAGGGAAACGCCGACGGGTAGAATCGGCTGGTTGCTTCGTCAAATTCAAACGTCCCGTTTGGAGAGAAAAACAAGAACCTTCCGGAAATATTCACTACCCGAATCCGGGTCATCATCGGCAGGCCATCACTGGTGGTAAAGCGACGGATTTTCATCGGCGCCGTTGCCGGGTTGAAACTTTCCGAAGCCGGAAATGATCCCATCTCGACTTTGATGACTCCATCGGCATTCATCGCAAGCCAGAGTGAACCATCGGGGAGTTCACCAATATACCGAACTCGGGTATCAATCTCCGGTAGTTTTCCAACCTCCACCCAGGTCGAACTGTTGCGAACCAAAACGGATAATCCATACCGGTGGCCCACGTAAATCCGATCTGGAAAGACAGTTGATGGATAAAAACAGTAGGCCGGGGCATTTTCGTTTGGACCAGGAACTTTGGTGGCTTTCGTTCCATCAAGCTGGAAGACGCCATTTTCGGTGGCCACAAACACATCATTTCCCGAAGCGCCAAACCCAAAACAATTGGTCACTGGCTCGGGAATGGATTGCAGGCGCGGAGTATCAAATGGTGAAGCTGACTGTGGATCCCAAATGTAGACGCGGGTTGCCGTTGCAATGTAATAGCGTCCAGCGTGCTCGATAAACCCCTGGACAACGTCTTCAATCCCGTACCGCTCGTCAAAATAGGTGTAGGGGGAAATCAACTCCGCCCGGGCAAGTCCCTTATCAAGCGCCATCCAGAGATTCCCATCACGATCCGTGGTGAGAAAATGCACGAGTTTGCTCTGGAGTCCCGAAGATTTGTCAATGACTTCATCAAGTGTGCCATCCGGATGCAGAATGACCACGCCGTGAACCCGCGTTGCCACGGCAAAGCGTCCATCCGGAAGCACCATGGCGTGGAGCGGATCCCAGACGATCAATTCTTTGGAAACATCAATCGCAAAGGGGGTAAATGTTTGCCCGTCATAGACAACCAGTCCTTCGTCGCGAATGACGGCCAGCATTTTGCCGTCAGGCAGTGGAAGCAGTCCCGAAAGGCGTTTTTCTTTCAGCCACTGGCCTCCAGGAACGGGTTGCAGTGTTCGATTGACCAGCTTAACCAGCCCACGTAACGGCTCCACCAGAAAAATTTCGTGATTGATCTCCTGACAATCAGAAAAGGTATCGTTTGCCAGTGACGGGCGGAGCACCGTCATGCGCTGACCATCCCAGATGAACAGGAAATGACTGGCCTGGAAAAAAACGCCATTCGGAGTGGCATATAGTCTCAAGACGTCCGCGAAACGGCGGGCATAGTCCGGGATAAACTCGCGGAGCGAAACGAAGTGTTGTTGCCCCTGGTCGTCTGGGGCCAGGTAGCCAAGGTCGTTGGCGCCTCCGACAAAAACGCGACCCTGGGGATCAACCGCGAGCGAACGCACCGGAGACTGGTTTGGCAACAGGATTGATCGCCAGTTGACCCCGTCATATTCCAGGACACCATTATTGTTGGCAAAATACATCACCCCGCGCACATCCTGGACGACGACCCAGTTCTGATCACCCGCTTTGTATTCTTCGACTGTGTAGTTGCGGACAAACCGCATTCCAGCCTGTGCTGGTCGAGCCGGCGATTGTGCCCAAACATTTTCTGATAGCGCAGTGCTAATCAGACCAATCAACCACAACCAGCAAAAATGACGTGCTACTGCCGTCCAGACCATAGGGGGATATTCCCTCAGTGCCGAGAAATTTGTGCCTTGCCCGCGGAATAACGGAAAGGCCGCAGTGTAGCACTGGTTGGCAAATTCAGTCAGCTTTCCTGGAAAGAGAACTCAAGACAAAGAGGGCAGAAAGGACCCAAACTCGAAAACCCTGAACCCTGAACCCTGAACCCTATTCCTGCGTCCTCCCTGGCGGTTCAGCAATTTGGGTTGGTTCATTATCAATCGGCTGTTCGCCTAGAGTTTGAACATTCCAGCCGGGATCGGTTTCAAAGCGAGGGCGTTCGACTTCTTGCGTCAGGTTCGGAGGAATCCATTCCGAGCTTTCTGAAATGCCTGACTGATTGACGGCTTCGACAAAGGCGCAGGCCAGTTCCCAGGCACCAGGACGCTGGTGCGGGCTTTTCTCCAGGGCGGACAACACGACAGCACTGATTTCAGGTTGAAGGTTCGGGTTGATGATGTGCGGCTCTGGCGGTGTTTTGTGAAGCGTCGCCAGAAACACCTGCATCGGGTTGTTTCCAGAGACATTGAACGGCAGTGTGCCGGTCAGCATTTGAAAAAGCATGATTCCAACACTGTAGACGTCTGATTTTCCATCATAGACATCGCTGTTGAGTCGTTCCGGAGCGACATAAACTGGTGTGCCGACGACCATTCCGGTTTCGGTCAATTGTTTTAACTGGTCGCCGCTTTCGGTTTGAGCAAGTTTGGCGACGCCGAAATCCACCACTTTGACGACTTCGCCTTCGGGGGTTTTGTTGAGAAAGATGTTTTCCGGTTTGATATCGCGATGGATGATCCCCAGGCGGTGGGCTTCGGCCAGAGCGCTACAGATAGGAACCAGAATGTCTGCCGTTCGAGTTGGAGACAGCACCTGATAGAGTTTCAGTTCGTGATAGAGGGAATGTCCCTGCAGCAGCTCCATCACCAGGTAGGCAATCCCTTGCTCAGAAATCCCAAAGTCCAGCATTTGGACGGCATTCGGATGGTTGAGCCGCGAGGCTGAAACACCTTCGCGGCGAAAACGCTCAACAGCATCGGCAGAGTCATTGCCGTGGATTGGTTTAAACACCTTGATGGCAATCGGGCGGTCCAATCCAAGATGTGTCCCGCGAAAGACCACGCCAAAGCCTCCGGCGCCGATTTGGGAATCCAGCCGGTATTTTCCATCCAGAATTGTGCCGGGCAATGCCTGAGCCAGGGCTGAAAAAATCCGGTCGGCACGTTGCTGGGAGATGAGCAGTTCCTGGTTTTTAAATTCCAGTTCGCGGTTTTTGCGTTCGGTTTCCAGTTGAGCCTGTCGAAGTTGTTCAATGTTGTCGGCAAGCTGGTGGTTGATGGCATCGAGTTCGGAATTTTGGCGGCTGATTTCGTCTCGTTGCTGGGCGATTTCCTGATTTTGGGCAGCGAGTTCATCTTTTTGCTGGGTGACAGTGTGGGTGCGTTCGGCCACGAGGTGTTCCAGTGCTTTTTTCTGGGTTTCAAGCGTGCGAACGCGCCATTTAAGCCCTCCAAATCCGATTCCTCCGAGGAAGGCAGCATAACCGGCATAGGCCCACCAGGTTCGATACCAGGGTGGAAAAACCTGAAAGCGAAGTGCGGTTTCCTGGCTCCGATAGCCAGATGCATCTTCAGCCCGAATCCGAATCTGGTACTGACCTTCGCGTAAGTTGGTGTATTCCTTGACCGTTTCAGTGGACCACTCGGACCAGTCGGCATCAATGCCTTCGAGGAAATATTGATACCGGGTGGCTTGCTCCTGGATAAAAGTCGGGAGCGCATATTCAATCCGAAACTGGTTAGAGGCATACGGAAGCTCAATCGGTGAAACCGTGCTGGTTTCAGCCGCACCTCCGAAAATCAGATTGCGTTTACTGCCCGCCAGGATTTTCCGGATCAAAACCGGAACCGACTTTGACTTTTCTTTGATCTGTTGTGGGTCAATCCGAATCAACCCTTGAATGCCACCAAACCAGATGGTGCCGTGGGAATCAGCAACCGCAACGTTGTAAAACGTGGTTGGCAGGCGTTTCAAAAGCGTTTCGTCGGTTCGATACTTTCCTCCGCCAACAGGTTTCAAACGGGTGCAGGAGTGGTCTTCAAAATAGCCCCACAGAACACCCTTGGCATCGGAAACCAGTTTCCGCAACGGTTTGGCGTGAGCATCAACGAGCAGCGTGGATGGATGAAACCGGCCCGTCGCTTCGTCAAATTCAACCGTTCCTTCTGAGGTGAGAAAGAGCAACCTGCCTGCGACGGTGGCCAACCGGATGCGGCTCATCAGCGGAAGTCCATCTTTGATAGTAAAGCGTCGGATTTGAACCCGCGTGGTTTCCGGGTTAAATGGTGACAGCGGAGGCATCGGCTCCATTTCGATTTTGATGACACCTTCCGCCTGCATTCCAAGCCAGAGTGAACCATTTGGAAGCTCAATGATATAACGGACTTCAGCATTGAAATCTGGTATTTTTCCGAGATTGACCCAGATTGAACCCTGGCGTTCCAGGATGGAAATTCCATACTGTTGACCAACGTAGAGGCGATTGGGATACCGGGTCGAAGCACAAAAGCAAAAGCACACTTCCTTGAGTTTGGAATCGAGGACACGGGTGGCGGTGGTGCCATCCAGCCGATAGACGCCCGTGTCTGCGGCGACAAACAGGTCGCTTCCGGCAACTCCAAAATTAAAGCAGTTGGTGGCTGGTCCGGGGATGTATTGAAAGAGCGGAGCACCGGGTGAACGGTTCACCTGTGGATCCCAGACATAAGTCCCGCTGGCCGTGGCGACGTAATAGCGCCCGGCATGTTCGATAAATGCCTGGACGACGTCTTCAATCCCGAGTCGTTCATCAAACAGCGTAAACGGGGAAATGATTTCGGCTCGGGCCAGCCCGTTATCGAGCCCCATCCAGAGATTTCCGTCACGGTCGGCAAAGACGTGTTTCACCTGCTGATTTTGGAGGCCCGCTGTCTTGTCAATCACCTCATCAAGCGTACCATCTGGCCGGAGAATCACCGCACCGTGCGTGATTGTTGCAAGGGCAAAACGTCCATCCGGCAAGACAATTGCTTTGTAAGGATCCCATTTGATCAATTCCTTTGAAAGCTCAACCGCAAACGGCGTAAAGGTTTGCCCGTCATAGACAAAGAGTCCTTCGCTCCGAACAACCGCCAGCCGTTTGCCGTCCGGCAGGGGAAGCAGTCCCGCCAGCCGTTTTTCAGCCAGCCATTCGCCGCCGGGGACAGGTTGGAGCGTACGATTAACAAGTTTGAACAGTCCCCGTGACCGTTGCAGGACAAAAATCTCGCGATTGACCTCAATGCACGCTGAAAAGGTATCTCCGGAAGACGATGGCCGGACAATTTCAATCGTCTGGCCGTTCCAGAAAAACAGGAAGTTGACGGACTGAAACAGCGCACCTTCAGCCGTGACGTAGGTTCTCCAAATATCAGCAAAGCGGCGGGCGTCTTCGGGGAGTTTCTCAACGAGGGAAACAAATTGTTGCTGTCCTCTGACATCTGGCGCCAGGTAGCCGAAATCATTGACGCCTCCCGCGAAGACCCGTCCTCTGGCATCAACGGCCAGCGAGCGCACCGTGGAGCGATTGGCAAGCTTTGTCAGTCGCCAGGTGACACCGTCATATTCGAGCACGCCCTGGCTGTTGCCGAAGAACATCACGCCACGCGGGTCCTGGACGATGGCCCAATTCTGGTCAGCGGCTTTGTATTCTTCGACCGTGTAGTTGCGCACAAACCGCATTCCGGCCTGAGCTGGACGAACCGGCGTCTGAGCCAGAGCAATTCCTGACAGGCCGATACCAATCAACCCAATCAACCACAGCCATCCGAAATGCCGCGCCGCAGCCGTCCAGAGCATAGGGGGGAAGCTCCTTCTGCCAGGTATGAAGTATGAAGTCTGAATGATGAAGAAAGCCTTTCAGTTTCAAAGGGATAGCTTTCTCATCATCCAATGAAATCAATTCAAGCTGGTATCATCAAATTGTGTCTTGTGTCTGGTGAACGAGAGACGGCGAAGTGTAGCACGAAAGTCCAGCGTTGCTGCCTTCAGGCGGGAAAAGTTCAGAGTTCCGCCTTTAGGCGGTTTTCTTCAGGGAAGGGAATCTTGAGGAGATAGGTTACTCAGCGGTTTGCTTGTGAGCCTGAGACGATTCGATTTGAGAAAGAAGCTCTTTTTTGTTTTCCTGGTAAAGTGGTTCCTCTGGATTGAGAGCAATTGCCTGGTTATAGCTGGCGAGTGCTTCCTCAAGACGATTTAGTTGCCATAAGGTAACAGCTCGATTATACCAAGCTGCATCGTTGTCTGGTTTAAGATCAATCACTTTGTCAAAGCTGAATAAAGATTCCTCCAATTGCTCAACAGTACCCAAAAAAATCCCACGATTATTCCAAGCTGCATCATCATTAGGATTCAAGACAAGCGCTTTATCGAGATTCATGATGGCTTCTTCTGTGCGGCCTAAATTTGATAAAAGAATCGCACGATTATTCAAGATTGAATCACCTGTCGGGTTAATAACAAGCGCACGATCAAAGCAATCCAACGCTTCCTCAAATCGCCCCAAATCACCTAAAATTGCCCCCCGAACATTTAAGATCTGCTCATCGTCAGGTTGAAGAATCAGTGCTTGATCAATACTGGCAAGGGCTTCGTCCAAACGCCCTAATCTCCATAAAGCAAGGCTTCGGCCATAGAAGGCCAACGTCTTGTCTGGTTTAATTGTAAGTGCTTGATCGTAATCGGCAATGGCTTCTTCATACCGACCTAACTCAAACAAAGCGCCAGCTCTGTTGTTCCTGGCCCGATGATCATCAGGTTTCAAGGCAAGGGCCTGATCATAGCTTTTAATTGCTTGTTCGACTTGGCCTAACTCTAGCAAGGTAATACCTCGATTATTCCAAGCTTTGTTCCAGTCATTTTTTATCGTAAGTAATTGATCATACTTGGTGAGAGCCTCTTCAAAACGACCTAAATCAGACAAAACCAAGCCAGTATAGAATACGGCTTTATAGTTATCAGGACTTATTGTGCCTGCATTTTCAAAGCACTTAAGACTATGCTCATAATCTTCTGAAACCAGAAGCAGTTTTCCTTGCTCGACCAGCAAATTGGCCCGAGTCTCTGGTGACAATTCTGGTTCATCAAGGAGTGCTTCGATTCCTAAGGTTTTCTGATAGCGTTCTTGTGGCGTCAGGTTTTCATACTCTTCAAAATCTTGTTCAACCTGATAGGATTGTACTTCAGTTTTTAACAACTCCGCATTCATTGGGAATTCAAAGTACCCGGAACTCCAATCGTAGAAATCAGGTGCGCGTCGGATGAGAAATTTATGGGCAAATCGAGGAATCAAGAAAACAAAACAAAAGTTGAAAGTGTCTCGAAACCGTTCGCGCTGCAAATTCAAATGACCCAGCAATGGCGGTAATGAATCAAGATTGTAATAATTTCCTTCTCCACCATAACCTGGCTTGATATAAGCATTGAGCGAATACTCCAATCCTGTAATAAATAAGATATTCAGTTTGTCTTTATCAGGAATGAGTTCAATGATTTGGTATAAATTATAAATTTCTTCAGGCAAATATAGTATCCCTGTTCTTTTCTGGGGTAAGGTGGCCTTCATTTTTGTAATAATTTGCTTGCTCTCAAAAGGTGAACAAACTACAAAATACAAACCGAATCCTTTCACCCGGCGCAAGGAGCGTTCCAGTACCCGGTATTCTTCATCAGGGTCTCTGATGATTGGTTCAGTATCCCATTCGGTGAGAGGGCGAGTCATAGATTATACCTCAAGGCACCTGAGGTGGCTGGATTGCTTGTAAGGCAGCTTGAAATTCGGGAATCCCGTAAATCACTGGATGCACATCATGCCAGCAACAAATCTCATCATTGGCATCAATGTAGCGATATTCCAACGTCTTGCGATCAAAGAGCATTCTGCGGTGGCTCTCATTATTTTCCATCCGTTTGGAAAGTGAAATTTGGGCTAAGTGAGTTAGCAAAAGTTATTTGAAAAAAGATTTCAACCAAAAGTTCTTTGATAAGATGCCAGCCTTGAGTAAGGCTTCAGTCTGAGTCAGTGATTGAATCCATTGCTCAGCAAAGTCAGCGTGCTGGTCAATATC
>JACQYI010000068.1 GCA_016208305.1 Oscillatoriophycideae cyanobacterium NC_groundwater_1537_Pr4_S-0.65um_50_18
TCTGTCTTCCAAACTATTAAATTGTCTAGGTTCGGATGCCTTGAGGTCGCTCACTCCGCTCTCGCTTCGCTTCGCTCCCCCTCGACCGCTTTACTAATATAGCGGCGCAATTCCCGAAGTGTCAAGCACAAGCGGTGGAAACCAGAAATTTTCAGTGTGGGAAATGGCGTTGCTCCATGCGCTAAGCTTGCCTGTGCAAAGGTTTCAAGCTCTGAAAAACCTTGAAAAATTAGAGTTAAGAGACTCTTTGAGGTATTTTGGTGGCTAAAAGCATTGCTAATACCGAGCTTATTTATGCAACGACGCCATGCTGCTATTTAAGGCATGTCTAGCTCTAAGACTCTTCCATACATATGTAAAGGTCTTGCGGGTGGGCAAGCGTGCTCGAAATAACTTGTGCTCCATGATCCAATAGCTCTAGCAACGTCTGAAATAGCAGGGACAAGATGTTCAGAGTCGCAAGCAACATCTCTCCTCACTGCTTACCGTACCCGAAAATATGTTCTAAGTAGGTAGGTGGAATTAACTTTAGGATGGGTTAGCGATCGCGTAACCCATATGGGCGTTAAGTTACCCTACGCGAAGCAAGCTACGCGCCTCAGCCTAACCTCCATAGACTCTCTATTTAATCAGTCCCAGCTACTTATGTTGTAGCCCTTGGCCTTGAGCGTCCCAGACAGACAATAGCTGGCGTAATGACGCCGTGAAAATAATGCCCTTGCCCCAAAAATAGGGTTAGCCACACAGACAGAATCATTGAACCTACAGACGGGGGAATTGACTGGCTTAGACATGTTTCACCTTTCTGTCCGGTTAATGATTAATTTGCTCAGATCCCAGCAACTACCTCTACCACCTGCAGCAATTCCTTGATACTTAAAGCCTTGATACTTAACGTAAGAGGCTGAAATCCTTTTGGGTTTGTGGAGGTTTTGTTGGGCGTAGCAGATAGTGTGCCTTGGCTCTAGCGATTAGTAGAGGAGTCTTTATGCTGAAATTTCATCTTGATTTCATATTTGCATGTGATACTCCTTTTGAATTGTTACGAAGACTGTAAGTTCTTACTGCCAGCCTTGTTCTGGAAAATGCCGATGGCTATTACTCTAAACCGCTCCAATTCGTTGATAAGCAATTACGTAGCTGGAACCTGCTTTACTCTAATGGTGCTGATGGCTTCGACTGAAGTTCTAGCTCATGCAGGACATGGTGATGAGTTTCATCAAAATCAATTGACTCAACCAGCAGATGCGATTGAGGTTGATAATGCAACGGCAGACCGAATCGGCTTGAAAGTGGAACCAGTCATTCGTCAATCTCTGATATTTGGCGTACCTGCAACTGGGCAGATTGAAGCTTCCCCTAACCGCGAAGTAGAGGTGACAAATCCTGTAGGCGGAACGGTGGTTAAGCTGCTTGTGGAGCCGGGGGATATTGTTGAAGTAGGGCAATCTCTAGCAGTGATCACTAGTGAAGAATTAGCGGAACTGCGTATTACAGCATTAGAGAACTCGGCAGAACGGCAGGGGGATGTGCAAGAAGCCCAGGCCAATTTGCGGCTGGCTCAACAGAGCTATGAACGACAGCAGCAGATTGCCTTAACAGCAGTCGAGCAGGCTAGAACGGAACTGAAGGTAGCTCAGGAGCAATACGATCGCGACCAAGAATTAACAGAGCAAGGAGCGATTCCTAGACGAGAATTTTTAGAGTCGGAAGCACATCTGGCCTCAGCACGAAACGCATTGACTGAAGCTGAAAGTCGGCTGGGAGTATTGGAGGCTCGAACTGAAGTAGAACGCTCTCAAACGGCGCTTCAAGTGGCTCAGTCTCGCGCTCAACTGAGTACAGGAAGCTACAGTACTCGTTTACAACAGCTGGGAGCAGAGGCAAACCCAGATGGCACAATTACGATCAAAGCTCCAATTTCAGGTGTAATTGCCAATCGCGAAGTCACCTTGGGACAATCGGTAGAAGATGCAGGGGAAACCCTGATGACAATTGTGGACGATCGCACTGTAGTGGCAACTGCAAATATTTATGAGAAAGATTTAAATCAGGTTTCTCAAGGGCAACGAGTGCGCATCATGGTGTCTAGCTTGCCTGATCAAGTCTTTGAGGGACGTATTATCACGATTGGAGCATCGGTGGAAAAAACAAGCCAAATCGTGCCCGTCAAAGCAGAGTTAGACAATACAAATGGCAAACTCAAACCAGGAATGTTTGCTGAACTGGAGGTGCTAACCGATCGCGCCCCCGAACCTGTTTTGGCAATTCCTCAGTCGGCAATCGTCGAAGCCAATGGTCAGCAGCTTGTTTTCGTCCAAAATGGTAGCAAATTTCAACCTGTTGAAGTGATGCTGGGAAAGCAAGCTGGGAACTTAGTTGAAGTAACAGGCGGGTTGTTTGATGGCGATCTTATTGTTACTCAACGCGCCAATCAGCTTTATGCTCAATCGCTGCGAAATGGCTCTACACAACCAGAGAACGCAAAGGCTGTTGGAGTAGCTGAAGCCACTGTTGCTGTTGGAGCCGTCCCTTGGTGGGTCGTCATTCCAGGATGTGGATTACTGGCGATTGGCACTTTTGCAGCAGGTGCTTTCTGGTCTAATCGTCGAAACGACAAACAGCCCTCATCAAAACTGATTGCCCTGGGACACCTAGAAGATTCTCAAAATGGTGATCATGCCTCCTCTCAGCCAGACCATAAGCCTACCTTTTACACCACAGAAATGCATCAACGAGGTTCTGAAGCACCCGCTTCACCGCACCAAGAGTTGTAGGCTGAAGAATGTCTACCAGCCTAATTTTGTTAATTAACTATTTGATAAGGAATGAAATCGTGAAATTCAGTACATCTTTTGTCACTATCCTGATTAGCTTAGGATTCCTTTTAGGTGCCTGCGCCAGTGACAGAGAGCAAAGCGCAGCGACAGAAAGTCCTATTGCCAATTCACCATCCCCTGTTGCTGCATCTCCTACTACTCCTGAAGCAACGACACAAATTGATGCAGCTCACAACACAAGCGTTTCGCAAGGTGGACAGGTTGTTGAGGTAGGGCCTTATCACCTAGAGCTAGTCACCCTGAAAGAAGCTAGCGGAGTCCACCTCGATTTCTATTTGCAGCAGGGAGATACCCATGAAGCGATTCCAGATATAAATGTAACGGGACAGATTCAACTGCCAAGTGGAACGCAAAAAACTGTTCAGTTTGAATATGACGTAGATGGAAAGCATTATGTAGCGATTTTGCCTGAAACAGCAGCTGGAGAATATAAAGTCGCAATTCTAACTGACATTAAGGGTGAAAAGGTCAATGGACGATTTAGCTTTAGTCAGTAAATTAATTAACGATCGCATCTTCACCTTGAACTACTATGCTCAATGCCATTATTAAATGGGCAATCGATCGACGCTGGTTAGTTATTTTAGGCACAATCGTGCTAACTGTCTGGATCGTTCGCACTGTTGTTCAGATGCCGCTGGATGTTTTTCCTAGCTTTGCTCCGCCCCAAGTCGAAATTCAAACTGAAGCCTCCGGATTAGCCCCAGAGGAAGTCGAATCCTTGGTAACCCTACCGATCGAAAGTGCAATTAATGGTACGCCTGGAGTAACTGATGTCCGCTCTGCGTCTGCTGCTGGAATTTCTGTCGTTAAAGTGATCTTTAAGTGGGATACCGACATCTACCAAGCGCGACAGCTTGTGACCGAGCGATTGCAACAGGTGCAAGACAAGATTCCCGAAAACGTTGAAACACCCCAAATTACTCCAATCACATCTCCGATTAGCACCGTGATGATGGTCGCATTTACGGTGGAAGGATCTGATCTAACAACACCTAGAACCTCATTAATGGAACTACGGCGAATTGCTGATTGGCAGATCACAAATCGACTTTTAGCCGTACCCGGCGTTTCTCAGGTCGTGGTGTATGGTGGGGATGTGCAGCAATATCAGGTATTAGTTGATCTGAAAAAATTGCAAGCGCTTGATGTGTCTTTGCAGGAGTTAACAGAAGCCGTTGAAGCAGCCAACGTTAATGCACCTGGGGGCTTTTTGACCACCCCTGATAAAGAAACCTTAATCCGAGGGATTGGGCGACTAGAAACTATTGATGATTTGAAGCAATCTGTGATCACAGCTCGTAATGGCACCCCCATTCGTTTGACCGATGTGGCAACGGTACAAATTGGAGCCGCGATCAAACGGGGCGATAGCAGCTTGAATGGAAGCCCTGCGGTGGTGGTAATGGTGAATAAACAGCCGCTTGCCGATACTCCCACGGTGACTCAGGCTATCGAAATGGCGATGCAGGAGATTCAGGCGGGCTTGCCCAATGATATTAAGGTCGATGTCACCTTTAGCCAGAATAAATACATTAGTGCCTCGATTGAAAACGTGCGTGCCGCTTTAATTGAAGGGAGCATCATTGTTGCCCTGATTTTGATTCCTTTCTTGATGAACTGGCGCAATCTATTGGTGTGTTTGGTTGCATTACCGTTATCTTTGCTCTTGGGTGTCTTAGCACTGAATGCATTAGGGCAGGGACTCAACACCATGACCCTAGGTGGACTCGCTGTAGCGATCGGTTCAGCCGTTGATGATGCGATCGTGGATGCTGAAAACGTCTATCGCGCGTTGCGAGAAAATAAACATTCTACTCAACCCCGTCCGGTGCTAGAGGTGGTACTGGATGGTTGCAAAGAAGTTCGGGACTCCGTTTTTGGAGCAACTCTCATTACCGTAGTTGTCTTCTCGCCTGTGTTTGCACTGGGTGGCGTAGAGGGCAGTATTTTTATCCCTATGGGATTAGGTTACATGGTGGCAGTACTGGCATCCAGTGTGACAGCGCTCACCGTTACTCCGGCGTTATGCGCTATCCTGCTGCCCTATGGGCCTTTGCCTGAACGAGAATCCTGGGTTGCTCGATTCTTCAAACGGCTGTATCAACCCTGGCTTGATTTCTCCCTGCGCCGCTCTAGCTTGATTCTGACGATCGCTGCTGCGGCTCTCGTGGCTGCCCTAGTGATTGTGCCATCGTTAGGACGAGAGTTTCTGCCAGAGTTTCAGGAAGAGACATTAGTCAACACTTTGATGCTTTATCCCGGCTCATCATTGGCAGCCACTAACAGTGCTGGTTTTGCCATTCAAGATGCCCTTAAAGATGATCCGCGCTTTCGATATGTGCAGTTACGATCGGGACGTGCGCCCGGAGACAGTGATGCAGCGGCTGTCAACACCGCTCACATGGATGTGGATCTGAGTGAGGCAGGGCTGAAAGACCGTGAGGGCAGTATTGAAAGATTGAGGGAAGAATTTGCCAAACTTCCCGGTGTGGCTCCGAATATAGGCGGCTTCATTTCTCACCGCATGGATGAAGTGTTGTCGGGGGTGCGAAGTGCGATCGCCGTTAAAATCTTCGGTTCTGATTTAGAACAATTGCATACCCTCGGCCAGCAAGTAGAACAGATCATGCAGACGGTTGAAGGGGTCGTAGATTTACAGTTGGAACCCCAAATTCCGATCGAGCAAATTCAAATTCAATTCGATCGAGCCGCCGCAGGTCGCTATGGGTTAACAGTGGGTGAACTGTCCGGCATGATTGAAACTGCCTTGAATGGCAGAGTGGTGTCCCAGGTTTTAGAGCAGCAGCAAACCTTTGATTTGGTGGTATTGCTAGAACCAGAAGCTAGGGACAATCTCGGCAGGATTGGCAATCTGCTAATTGATACTCCTAGCGGACAGAAAATTCCATTGGCACAGGTTGCTCAAATCCGCACAGGTACAGGGCCTAACACAATTAACCGCGAAAACGTATCCCGATTGATTGTAGTTGCCGCCAACGTAGATGGACGGGATGTGCGATCGGTGGTCAACGAAATTCGCACAAAAGTGAAGCAGCAGGTACAGTTCCCAGCTTCATACTTCCCACAATATGGCGGCCAGTTTGAAGCCGAAGAACGGGCAACGCAGAACATTTTAGTCTTTAGCGCGATCGCCTTTGTCGTTATCACAGTGATCATGTATCTCTCGGTCAAATCCATTGCCTCTACCGCGATGATCATGATCAATTTGCCTCTGGCGCTTGTAGGCGGGGTCTTCTCTGTTGCACTGACAGGCGGAATTATTTCTGTCGCTTCGCTAGTTGGATTTGTCACCTTATTTGGCGTTGCCACACGTAACGGCTTGTTATTAGTCGATAACTACAACAGCAAATTGGCGCAGGGAATGCCCCTGGGGCAGGTCTTATTTAAAGGCTCAATGGAGCGACTCAATGCCATTTTGATGACTGCTTTTACTT
Organism: Oscillatoriophycideae cyanobacterium NC_groundwater_1537_Pr4_S-0.65um_50_18; assembly: GCA_016208305.1. Lineage (GTDB taxonomy): Bacteria > Cyanobacteriota > Cyanobacteriia > Elainellales > Elainellaceae > Drouetiella. Next base: position 6,299 of record JACQYI010000068.1, read on the forward strand.
CTGCACTTGGGCTACTCCCCCTAGTCATAGCTGGAGGAGCCGGAAAAGAAATCTTGCAGCCTCTCTCGATCGTAGTGCTAGGGGGTCTATTTACCTCTACTGCCTTAACGCTGCTGGTGCTTCCTGCCCTCTATGCCCGATTCGGTAAGATATTGATACCCCAATCACCTCAGCGATCGCATCAACTTGAAGCCATTGATAAAGCAGATACAGATATCGTCACAATGCACTAAAGACTGACGTTGCCCTAAAGGTACGCTCAAATCAAACAACATCTACAGCATTCACAAATTGCTTGTGAACAAGGGGGGTGGGGGCGTTTCCTCTCACACAGGAGTTGCCCCCTGCACCCCGTTTATACCTTGTGAAGGATCGCTATATCAATCCTAATTTTTCCCAAATTATGAGCTACAAATTATCATCATGCGCGTTCTATTAGTTGAAGATGAACCCGATCTGGGCGCAGCTCTAGAGCGCACTCTCAAACGGGAGAAATATGTCGTCGATTGGGTTAAGGATGGGACAGAAGCTTGGCAATTTCTAGAAAATCACTTGAATCAGTACACGGTAGCGATTTTTGACTGGCTACTACCAGGATTATCCGGTATGGAGCTTTGCCAACGGCTCAGAGCTGAACAAAGCCCTTTACCTATACTGATGCTTACTGCGAGAGATCGGATGGAAGATCGGGTGATGGGACTAGATGCTGGAGCCGATGATTATCTGATTAAGCCCTTTGGTATGGCGGAACTGTTGGCAAGACTGAGAGCACTTCAGCGGCGATCGCTTCAGATTCAGCCTCCGCAATTGCAAGTTGGCAATCTCATTCTTGATTACAGTACTTCCACAATTTCAATCTCTATGGCTAGAGGAGAGGCACAGAAAATTCTGTTAACAGCCAAAGAGTTTCAACTCCTAGAATATTTCATGCAACATCCCAATCAAATCCTGTCTCGTGACCAAATTATTGGTCGTATTTGGCAGGTAGAGGCAGATTTTAACAGCAATGTTGTTGCAGCTCAAATGCGGCTATTAAGGCGAAAGCTTTTGGAATATGGCTACGATCATTTAATTGAGACAGTTTATGGTATTGGATATAAACTCAATGCCCATGAAATATAGCCAGGTTTTTCATGCCACTCGACTACGTTTAGCTGGGCTGTATGCCGGAACAATGGGAATAATTCTCACAATTTGTGCTGCGGGTTTTTATGAAGCCATGGCGCGCAGTCATGTTTCTGAGTTAAATCACCGGATTGAATCTGTGGCTGGAACACTGCATGACGGACTAGAAGCCTCTTTACAAGAACCAGACAAGCTAGAGCCTATTGTCCAGAAATTCGTCCCAACCCTTTGTCTGTCTGGCACCTCCTGCTCGAATAACGCTAGAGCCTTACACTACTTGGGCGTATTTCAGGAGAATGGCTATTACATTCGCTTCCTTACTTTATCTGGACAGATCTTGGCGAGCGGGGGGCAGGTGCCGACTGACTTACCCATCCAGATTGAGGCTGAACCTTGGCAAACCCTAGAAGCATCTGACGGCAGCCGTTATCGACAGCTTTCTTTAAGGCTGAAGACTGCAAATCAGGTGCCTTGGGGATATATGCAGGTGGGGCGATCGCTGTCCGAACTTGATGGACACATGGTTTGGGTGCGGCTAATTTTGCTAGTTGGCTTACCAAGCGCGATGCTGCTCGTCGTGTTTTCTAGCTGGTGGCTTGCCGGACAAGCAATGCAGCCCATATACCGATCTTATCGCCAGATGCAGCAGTTTACAGCCGATGCAGCTCATGAACTGCGAACACCTCTAGCAGCTATCCAAGCCAATCTAGAATCTACCCTGACCCCGGAAGCAAGCGATGATGATGCTTGGGACACTTTGCGGACTGTAGAGCGGCAAAACAGTCGTTTATCCCGACTCGTCCATGATTTACTGATCCTTTCCCGTATGGATTTACAGAAACTTCCTGCTAAACAAGAACTGTGTACTCTTAATGATCTCGTGAGTGACTTGGTTGAGGAATTTTTAGCCCTGGCGATCGCTTCTGATATCTCATTGACAGCAAATATTCAAGCGAATACTCTAGTTACCATTAATGGCTGTGAAGAGCAGCTTTATCGATTGGTAGCGAATCTCATCACGAATGCTATTCAATACACTCCTGCGGGGGGTAAAGTTACCGTTTCTCTTCAGCAAGAAGACCATCACGCCCTCATCCAAGTTCAAGACACAGGAATTGGCGTTTCCCTTCAAGAACAGGCGCATATTTTTGATCGGTTTTATCGGGTTAATAGCGATCGCTCTCGGCACACAGGCGGAGCTGGCTTAGGGTTGGCGATTGCGCAGGCGATTGCGCAGACCCATCAAGGAAGCATTCAGGTAGAAAGTGAATTGGGCAAAGGCAGTAAATTTACAGTCAAACTTCCTGCAAGAAAAGATAAGTGAGCACATAATCTCATGATTTCTGAATTTGGCAAGGCGCGCTTTGGTGAGAATCGGCTGTTTAGAGGCAGCGGCGGGGGCACCCGTATGGGCAGCAAAGGCAGAGTATCTCGTTTGAGTCAATCTTAATACTGCCAGTTGACGCTAAAGTAAATCCCGTCATCCTGAAGATTGTCACCGCGATCGCTCAAATCGATCAAGGGCAGCGCAAAGTCAGTCCGAATATTGAGGTTGGGCAGCGGTTCCCACAACAGCCCTACCCCAATTCCGGCCAGAAAGGTTTGATTCGGTAAACGATTCGGGTTATTCGCAGCATTCCAAACTGCCCCTAGATCGGCAAAGGGAGCCACCTGAAAAGTAGGACGGCCATCTTCACGCCGCAAAATGGCAATTCGGTCTTCAAGCGAGAGTCGAAAGCCGTTATCACCCAAACGCACATTTTGACGATAGCCCCGCACAGACTGTCCACCGCCAATCACAAGCTGCTGCGAGGATAGTAGGGGATCAGCGGTGAGCTGTATATCCAATTGAGCGATCAAAAGCTGATCGAGACTCAAAATTTGCACCCGTTGCGCCTGTCCCACCCAGCTGAAAAATTGACCATCGGGTGCTGACCCAGCCGCATTAGTTGCGCCAAATAACCGAGTGCCAATGTTAAACTGCGATTGAAATGCCCAGGCTCCTGTGGGATCGCGTCGCACATAGTCTTGTCCAAATTGAATAACGCTGGTGGTGCTGGCATCGCTGAGCAATGAAGAAATGAGGGTTCTGCCGTCTTGATAGGTAAAACCCATCGACAGGGCTAATTCCTCTCTGGGTGTGCGAATGAGGGGCTGGCGATAGCTGACTCCGTACAGTCTAGAGTCGCCCTCAATATTGAGATCGGCAAAGGTTGGATCGGTGATTTGATAAAAGCTAGGGGCTGCCCGCAGTTGCAATGTGCCATTCATAGCATTGAGCGGTAGGCGGTAGGAAAAATCCAGCACGTCCGAGCCACCTGTGATCGCCCGCGCATAAGAAGCCACAAACTGATCGCCCAAGCCCGTCACATTCCGATGCCCAAGCACCAAGCTGACGCGTTCTGACCCAACGCTAGGCGGAGAGTAATTGTCGAACCCCAGTCCGGCAATCCAGGCGTTGGCTTCAGTCACGCGAACCACAAGCACGCTCTGACCGATGGCGCTACCCGGACGCAAACTTGCCTCTATGTTTTCAAATAAGGGATCGAGGCGGAGCAGCCGCAACTGATCCTCTAGACGTCCTTGATTGACAGGCGTTTTGCCTCCTTGAGCAATGCGATCGCGCACATACTGGGGCTTGACCCGCCGCACGCCTTCGATGTCGATCGCTTCTAAAGCGCCTTCAATCACCCGAATCTGAACCAGACCCTCTGAGATTTGTTGATCGACCAAAATGGCTCTGGAGGTTAAATAGCCCTGATCTAGGTAGAGCTGGGTAAGGGCATCGGCAAGCTGGCGCAGCTCTTCTAACGTGACCGATCGCCCTTCGTAGGGTGCAATGAGAGAGGCAAAATCGCGATCGCTAAAAATCGTGCTGCCGATGACCTGAATCTGACGGATTGGAATCTGCACAGAGGGCGCAGGAGCGGCATTGGGTAGTGGCTCAGGGGCGATTGGCGGCGCGGCTTCGTTGGGTAAGGGAAGGGGCAAAGGGACAGGCTGAAGGAATGGAGATTCGTTTCCAGGAGGGAAGGGATTCGCTTCAGGCAGCGGCAATGTCTCAGCGTTAGAGGCAGGCTCAGAATTAGAGGTAGGCTCAGAATTAGAGGCAGGCTCAGAACTGGGCGTTTCTGCCTCAGAGATTTCTGGTAACGCAGCCGCAGAGCCACAGGGGCAGGTGACTAAAAAACCAGTGGCCAAAAGAACGATCGCCAGTGTGCCTCTCCTGCTCATTGTTCCTCTTAAATCCTGTTGCATAGATGGTTCTCATGGAATATTAGCTAACGGAGATTAGGCAGAGACAATTCTTCAAATTGCCATCCGTCTTCCATGCAGAGGCACACCTCAGAATTGGGCATTTTGAGAGAGTTGATGGAATGAGAGTGCCCCTCACTCAATTCACATAGAGGTAAATCATGGCTGGACTCATCTTATCTGCACAGCAGCTCAAAACGGTCATTGCCCTGATGCCGATCGCTGCCTTTCTATGGGTAGTACCTGCCACAGCCCAACGGATCACTCCTGCTCAAGATGGGACGCAGACGCGGGTGACTCAAACAGGCAATCGCTTTGATATTGGTGGGGGGCAGCGCTCTAGCGATGGCAGAAATCTGTTTCACAGCTTGCAGGAGCTGGGCTTGAGCCGAGAGCAAATTGCCAATTTTCAGTCCCATCCAGAAATTCGCAATATTTTGACCCGTGTAGTAGGGGGCAATGCCTCTGTCATTGATGGACTCCTGCAAGTCTCAGGGGGCAACTCTAATTTATTTCTGATTAATCCGGCAGGGATTATCTTTGGCTCCCACGCGCAGCTCAATCTACCTGCGGCGTTTACGGCAACCACAGCCACCGGGGTTGGATTTGAGGGGGGCTGGTTCAATGCGATCGGCCAGAATAACTATGCGGCTCTGGTGGGTGATCCAAACAGCTTTGCCTTTGCCCTCAGCCAGCCTGGAGCCATTCTCAATGCTGGAGATTTGAGCGTGGCGGCAGGTCAGAATCTGTTTCTGTTGGGGGGTACGGTGGTAAATACCGGACGGCTCTCGGCTGCAGGGGGACAGATCACGATCGCCGCTGTTCCAGGCCAGCATCTGGTTCGCCTCAGCCAGGTGGGGCAGCTCTTGAGTCTAGAGTTTCAGCCGCTCGATCGCCCATCAGACTGGACGGTGGCCGCGCTGCCTGCCCTCTTAACGGGCGGAGAAGTCGGTAACGCCAGTGGGGTAACAGTTAAACCAGACGGCACTGTGCAACTCACCGGATCAGGGCTGACAATTCCAACCACCGCAGGAACGGCGATCGTTTCTGGTCAGGTCAATGCCGCCCAGAGCGCTTTAGGGCAAACGGGTGGCTCTATCACGGTGGTGGGCGAGCAGATTGGCGTATTCTCGGCTACTCTGAATGCTGCTGGGGGAAGCGGTGGCGGCACGTTACGAATCGGCGGCGACTTTCACGGTCAGGGAACGGTTCCTAATGCTCTACGGACGGTCGTCAGTTCAGATACCACGATCAATGTTGATGCTTTGGCTCAAGGCAATGGGGGACGAGCCGTCATTTGGGCAAACGACTATACCGGGTTCTGGGGCAGCATCAGCGCCAGAGGGGGTGCAGCTCATGGAGGGGGTGGGTTTGTCGAAGTGTCGGGGCGAGAGCGTCTGGCTTTTGGTGGCTCTGCCGATCTGGGCGCAACTTCCGGCCATTGGGGAACGCTGCTTCTCGATCCTCGCAACATTGTGATCTCGAATGCGACTAGCGATCCGGCAACGGTGACAGCTAGCCTACCCGATATTCTGGCAGGTGATTTTCCAGATCAAGATATTACGGTTAACTATGCCCTGCTTCAGGGATCACCCGGCAACGTCATCCTAGAAGCAACCAACGATATTGTCATTGATGACTCGGTGCCTGCCCCTTTTGCTTTTAGCTTTGTTCCGGGCAGCACGATCCGGTTCACCGCTGATGCCGATAACAATGGAGTTGGCTCCTTTTTGGCAGGCCCAGCCAGCTATATTTCTTCTAATGGCAGAGATTTAGTGATTTCTGGCGCGAGTATTACGCTGAATCGCATCACCACTGGCTCGCCATCGGGACGATCGGGCAATTTGACGCTCACGGCTCCGGGCAATATTGAGGCAGGGGAGCTGTTGACAGATGATTTGACCACTTTTGGTGCAGGTGCAGGAAATGTGACGATCGCCAGCACCCAAGGAAATATCAGCGTCCAGTCTATTTCAGCTAGAAGTCCGATAAGCCGAGGGGGAAATGTTACGCTAGCAGGCGATCAGGTGCAGGTTCTTGGTACGTTGGCGATCGCAGGGAACCCTAGCATTAGCACGCTAGGCAATTCACCAGCCACCTCTGGCACCATCAGCATTCAACATGCAGGGGGCGCTGATAATCGGCCATTTGTCATCGGCTTCCCCAGCACGAACGGCACAGCAGGGGGGTTAGACGCAGGCATCGGAACGCTGGCAACGGGCAATTTTCCGGTGGCTGCCAATGGCGCGATCGCTACCACTCCAGCCGGAATTACGCTGACCTCCGTTAATTCGCCGCCGCAGTTGCTCTCTGCCAATACAGTTTTCAATACTGCTGCCGATCAGCCTGTTTCATTCACCTATGCTGATCTAGCAGCGAATTTTACAGATCCTAATCGGGATAATCTGGTGTTGAGAATTCAGGCGATCGCAGCAGGCGGTACGTTAACCCGCAATGGTGATACGTTAGCACCTGGAGATGTGATTACTTTAGGTGATTCTCTGGTATACACGCCACCCGCTAATGCATCGGGTACAGTGAATGCTTTTACGATAGATGCCGCTGATCTAGATAACGGTGAACCTCTCCTCTCAACCTCTAATCGATTACCCATTCAGCTCAATATTGCGGCAATATCGACCCCCACCCCTGCCCCTACGCCTGCCCCTACGCCCGCACCCACTCCCTCACCCCTTCCTGTCCCAACCCCTTCTCCCTCACCCACTCCCTCCCCCACTCCCACTCCCTCCCCCACTCCTACTCCCACTCCCACTCCTACTCCCACTCCCACTCCCACTCCCACTCCCTCCCCCCGCTTCAACGATCCTCGCGTAGATCTCCCCCCTCCTCCCGACCTGCCTCAGCCAAGTGCATCCATTCCCAATGTCCCGATCGATACGGACATCGCTCGAATTGAGCAAAAATTTACGGATGACTTTAGCAGCTATTTAGGAATACCTTCCTCACCCGTTACCACAGTTGATCAGGCCAAAGAATTAGCTCAGGCGATCGAGCGAGATACAGGAGCCAAGCCTGCCTTCATTTATATTGATTTTATTCCGGGTGAGGTGCAGTCTTTGACGGAGCCACCCGTTGCCCATGAAAGCGATCAGCTAGAGCTATTGGTGGTAACTGCTAAAAGCGTGATTCGTCATCGCATGCCTCATCTGACCCGATCGCAGGTGTTGGCAACGGCTCAAACTTTTCGGAACGAGGTGACCAATCCTCGCAACACCCAAACAACCAGCTATTTGCCCACCGCAGAACAGCTCTATCAATGGATGATTGCTCCGATCGCAGCCGATCTGGAAACTGAAGCTATCACTAATCTGGTGTTTCTGCCGGATGCTGGACTGCGATCGCTGCCTTTTGCCGCTCTGCATCATGAAGGACAATTTTTAGTTGAGCAATATAGCATTGGCTTAACGCCCAGCCTCAGCCTGACGGATACGCGCTATGTTGACATTCGCAATTCTCAGATGTTGGCTATGGGAATTTCTGAAAGCACACAGGGACAAGAGCCTCTGCCTGCGGTGTCGATCGAACTTTCTGCTCTAGTGTCTAATCTATGGAAAGGGGGAAGTCTGCTGCTCAACACTGAGGCGACGCTGGCGAATCTGGAAACCATTCGGCAGGAACGCCCGTTTGGGATTATCCATTTGGCGACCCATGCCGATTTTGCGCCCGGTGCGATCGGAAATTCCTACATTCAGTTCTGGGATGAAAAACTAAAGCTAGATCAGGTACGGCAGCTCGGCTGGAATAATCCGCCTGTGGAGTTGCTGGTGCTAAGCGCTTGTCGAACAGCTCTCGGCAATAAAGAAGCAGAGTTGGGATTTGCCGGACTAGCCGTACAGACGGGCGTAAAAACGGCAGTTGCCAGCCTCTGGTATGTTAATGATTCGGCAACGGCGGCTCTCATGAGCCAGTTTTATAGTGCTCTCCAGACTGCCCCCATTAAGGCAGAAGCCTTAAGACAGGCGCAAATTGCGCTGCTGCGCGGCGAGGTTCACCTAGACGGCAATCAGATCAAAGGTATGCCGGGTGTGGAGACGCTGCAATTGCCTGTTGAGGCGTTGAATAGCGATCGCCAATTAACACATCCTTACTACTGGGCAGCATTCACGATGGTTGGCACCCCTTGGTAGCCCGATATGAGCTGACGTTCTCAAAGACTTATACTTTTTAGGTACTTGCACTGATCGCCATAGCATGACAGTTGCATGACAAATGACAGTTACTTTCAGGTCAAAGAGCTTGACATAATCGGTTCAGGTTGAAGACAAATTGTGTAGATTTTCTTTGCCGATCGCAGTCACCTCTGAGCCATCGAGCAAGCCATCGAGCAGGTTGCGACAGCCATAGTTTTTTTTAAGTTTTTTCCGGTTTCTGCGATTAGTTTTGAGTCGCTGTAGCACTCATCAAATTAGGCACAAATTCTTGGGGTTCAACGGGGTTTAACGGACAAACACAGGGTTCCTGCTCTAGCCATTGTGAACCCACCTCATGTAGGGCAACCATTACAGGCTTAAGTTCGTGCCCTTTGCGCGTCAGAGAGTATTCTACGCGGGGTGGAATTTCTGCATAGATGCGGCGTTCGACCAGCCCTTGTGCTTCTAACTGTCGCAGCCGCTGGGTCAGGGTTTTGGTGCTGATTCCTGGCAGGGCGGCGAGTAGTTCATGAGTGCGTCGATCGCCCCTAAACAGCTCTCGCAGAATGAGAATCGACCACTTATTGCCCAATAAGTCCAATACAAACTGGATAGGACAGGGGCTATTGAAACAGGGGTTACTTTCTAGCATCGATCCAAGTTATCCGGTAGTAAAGAGCAATAGAAAATTGCCTTATCTTGAGCATTCTAGAGGCTTTGCAGCGCCATTATCATAGGGCACAACAAAAAATATTATTTCTTTAGAACTGCCTCAAACCCAGGCAGAGAGCAAATCCTTTACTTGTGGTAACTATGAGCCAGATAGGGTAACTGACTTGCGAAGGATCATAGATTCGAGAAAAGATGTTGCTCAGCCACAATTTAGAACTATCAATTCTATGGTCAGTTCCATTCCTGCACCTGAGTCAGCAAGTCTTCGTCCAGGCATTAAAGCACCTGTGCAAGAAACGCTATTGACCCCACGCTTTTATACTACTGATTTTGATGCTGTTGCTCAGATGGATCTGTCTGGGCATATGGATGAAATGGAAGCGGTTTTAGCGGAATTACGCACTGACTACAATCGCTATCATTTTGTTCGTGATCAGGAGTTTGAGCAGTGTTGGGATCATGTGGATGGCGAAACTCGACGAGCGTTCATCGATTTTTTAGAACGTTCCTGCACTTCAGAATTTTCGGGTTTTCTGTTATTTAAAGAACTTTCTCGCAAGCTGAAGGATCGCAACCCCTTGTTATCAGAGGCTTTTAGCTTGCTGGCGCGAGATGAAGCCCGTCATGCTGGTTTTTTGAATAAAGCGATGGCGGATTTTGGGTTATCTCTGGATCTAGGCTACTTGACGAAAAACCGTACCTACATCTTCTTCCCACCAGAATGGGTGATTTACACGGTTTATCTGTCTGAGAAAATTGGCTACTGGCGCTATATTTTGGTCTACCGCCACCTTGAAAAGCATCCAGAAAATCAATACTATCCGCTGTTTCGCTATTTTGAGAGCTGGTGTCAGGACGAAAATCGACATGGTGACTTCTTTAAGGTATTGCTGCGATCGCAACCCAAACTCTGGAACAACTGGAAATCAAGGCTGTGGTCACGTTTCTTTCTGCTGACGGTATTTGCCACGCACACATTAACTGTGTTAGAGCGGACGACCTTTTATGAGTCAATTGGCATCGATCCGCATGAATACAATCGGCAGGTGATTCACAAAACCAATGCAACCGCTGAGCGAGCCTTCCCCAGCATTTTGGATACCAACCATCCAGAATTTTTTCCCCGGTTAGAACGCTGTGCGATTGCCAATCAGAAGCTCACAGCAATTGCGAACAGCGATCGTCCTTCTGCAATCCAATGGCTGCAAAAATTGCCCTGGATTGCCGTAATTCTGTGGCAGTTGTTGCGGGTTTACCTGCTGCCTTCAATCAATACTGAATCTTCCAAAAATACTATCCGTTAAGAGAGATTAACCATGACTGCATTATCGACTTGTTTACGGGAAGGCACTCAAAAATCCCACACCGCCGCTGAAAATACAGCCTTTATGAAATGCTTTTTGAAGGGAATTGTGGAGCGCGAACCCTTCCGCAAGCTGCTGGCAAATTTGTATTTGGTCTACAGCGCCTTGGAATCAGAGCTTGAGCAGCATTACAATCATCCTGCGATCGCACCGATTGTATTTTCTGAAATCAATCGTGCTGCCAATTTAGAGCGCGATCTAGCCTTTTACTACGGCGACAACTGGCGTGAGCAAATTGCGGCTCTGCCTGCGGGCAAGGTTTACGTCGATCGCATTCACGAAGTCGCCAACACCGATCCGATTTTGTTGATTGCCCATGCCTACACCCGCTATATGGGCGATCTTTCGGGGGGGCAAGCCCTGAAAAATATTATTCGCGCAGCATTGAAATTGCCACCTAATCAGGGGACGGCGCTACATGAATTTGAGCACCTGCCAACGGTCGAAGCCAAGCGTGCCTTCAAAGAGAAGTACCGGGATGCGCTAAACGCCTTGCCTTTGGATGAAGCAGAGATTCAGCGCATTGTTGCTGAAGCAAACTATGCCTTTCATCTCAACCGAGATGTGATGCATGACTTAGAAGCGGATGTCAAAGCTTTAATTGGTGAGCATGTGTTTGATTTGCTGACTCGTCAGGAAATTCCGGGTGCAACGGAGCGTCCCCCTCATGGCGCAGTCAAAAATCCTGCATCTGTTGTGGAATATAGCATTTAGAGCGAATTTCATTCCCCATGCCATTCTCTGCTTATCCTGCTAGGAGCCTATTCATTCATGCACCATCTGCTGCCTACTGTTCAATTTGACCCGCAACTCCTGCAAAAATATGACCAGCCTGTCCCTCGCTATACTAGCTATCCGCCTGCGACTGAATTAACGTCAGACTTTGAAACTGTTGATTTTAGAGCTGCGCTCGCCATTAGCAACTACAAGAAAACACCCCTATCGCTCTACTGTCATATCCCGTTCTGCGACACGGTCTGTTACTTTTGTGGCTGTAACACCGTGATTACGCAGCGCAAAGAAATGGCCGAACCCTACTTGGCCTATCTGATGCGACATATTCAGCAAATGGCTCAGTTGATTGATAGCGATCGCGTGGTTCACCAACTGCATTGGGGGGGCGGTACACCCAACTATCTTTCCCTGAGCCAGATTGAAACGCTGTGGGCAGCGATTCATCAACAGTTTCACTTTGATCCAAACGCCGAAATTTCGATTGAAGTCAATCCTAAATCATTAGATCAGCACTATCTGCTCTCGCTAAAGAACTTAGGCTTTAACCGAATTAGCTTTGGCATTCAAGACTTTAACTTAAAGGTGCAGGAAGCCGTCAATCGGGTACAGCCAGAATCCATGCTGTTTGATGTGATGCAATGGAGTCGGGAGGCTGGATTTGAGAGCGTCAACGTCGATCTGATTTATGGATTGCCGTTCCAAACGCTGGACACCTTCCGCGACACGATTCGCAAAACAATTCAGCTCAATCCCGATCGCATTGCTGTATTCAACTTCGCCTATGTGCCCTGGCTCAAGCCTATACAGCGTCGCATTCCTCAAGATGCCCTGCCTTCGGCTGATGAAAAGCTGAAGATTTTGCAAATGGCGATCGAGGAATTGACTCAACACGGGTATCAGTATATTGGCATGGATCACTTTGCCAAACCCGATGATGAATTGTCGATCGCGCAGCGAGAAGGACAGCTCCACCGCAACTTTCAGGGCTACACGACTAAGCCAGAATCTGACCTGATTGGATTTGGCGTCACGTCCATCAGTATGCTGAACGATGTCTATGTGCAGAATTATAAGCGCTTGAAGGATTTCTATCGAGCGATCGATGCGGGAGAATTGCCGATCGAGCGAGGAGTCACCTTAGATCAAGATGACATTATTCGACGCACCGTAATCATGGAGTTGATGTGTCAATTCCAGCTTTCCCCAGATGACATTGAAGAAAAATATCATCTCGGCTTCGATCTAGATTTTGAGATGTATTTTGCTCAGGAGAAATTTCAACTGCGCCGACTAGAAGCAGACGGATTGATCCGGCTCTCCGCCAATCATGTTGAAGTTACCCCATCTGGACGGTTGCTGATTCGCAATATTGCATCAGCATTTGACACATATCTCAGACAGAAAAAAACCTCTAGTTTTTCAAGAGCGGTTTGAGTAGGAGATAGCAGAATGATAAAAGGATGCAACCCAGAAGGAGGGGAGCCATGCGTATCTTGATGATTCAGCCTAACTATCATTCTGGTGGTGCTGAGATTGCTGGAAACTGGCCTCCTAGCTGGGTTCCTTATGTTGGTGGTGCTTTGAAGACCGCAGGTTTCAACGAGATTCGCTTCGTTGATGCCATGACTCACTACATTGCCGATGCAGAGCTAGCGAAGATCATTCGAGAGTACCAACCCCATGTTGTTCTAGCAACGGCAATTACGCCTATGATTTACCAGTCTCAGCGGACGTTGAAGCTGGTAAAAGAGATCTGCCCAGATGCAAAAACCATCATGGGTGGGGTGCATCCAACCTATATGTACCGGGAGGTATTGAGTGAAGCCGCTTAGGTCGATTACATTATTCGGGGTGAGGGAGAAGAGATTACGGTTAATCTATTACGGGCGATCGCGGATGGCACAGATGAGCGCGATCGTCGCCAAATCCTGGGACTTGCCTTTCTTGAAGACGGCAAAGTTGTGGCTACCCCTGCTCACCCACCGATCAAAGACCTAAACACGCTTACTCCCGACTGGAGTTTGCTGGATTGGGACACCTATATGTATACGCCGCTGAATGTGCGAGTTGCGGTTCCCAACTATTCACGCGGCTGTCCATTTCGCTGTCGCTTTTGTTCCCAATGGAAGTTTTGGCGCAAGTATCGATCGCGATCGCCCAAACATTTTGTGGATGAAATTGAACGGCTGGTAAAAGATCATAACATCGGATTTTTTATCCTGGCAGATGAGGAGCCGACGATCAACAAGTCACGGTTTGTAGCACTCTGCCGTGAATTAATCGATCGCAACTTAGGCGTTCACTGGGGCATCAATACCCGCGTCACCGATATTTTGCGCGATGAGCAGGAATTACCGCTGTATCGCCAAGCTGGACTTATTCATGTTTCTCTAGGAACGGAAGCAGCGGCACAGCTAAATCTCAACTTGTTCCGTAAAGAAACAACCATCGCCGATAACAAACGAGCGGTGCAGCTTCTACGCGATAACGGCATTTTGGCAGAGGTTCAGTTCATTATGGGGCTGCCCAGTGAAACGCCTGAAACCATCGAGGAAACCTATCGAATGGCGCGTGACTGGAAGGCCGACATGACCAACTGGAACATGTACACCCCTTGGCCGTTCTCGGAGCTATTTCAGGATTTACAAGACAAAGTAGAGATTCGAGACTATTCTCATTACAACTTTGTCACGCCCATTATTAAGCCCGACAACATGACGCGGGAAGATGTGCTTAAGGGTGTGCTGCACAACTATGCCCGGTTTTACGCCTGGAAATTTTTGGAGTATTGGTTTGAACCTGATCCCTTTAAACGGCGCTACTTGCTGGGCTGTCTTTGGGCGTTTGTTAAAACAACGCTCAACAAACGCTTCTATAACTTGAAGCGAGTGAAACAAAAAGGGCTACATACTGAAATTGAGTTTGGCTTTGATGAATCTAAGATTCTCTCGAACGAGCAAATGGCTCAACTCAGGCAGCAGCAGTCGCCGGATATTGATTCCTTAGGCACTATCTCTGCATGTGGTGGGCCGAGTGACTCTTCAGACGGCAATAGCTACACCAAAGAGCAAGAACATAATGACGTGATTCAGGTTGCCGTGGTAGAGGCAGATGAGCAAACCCGGATTAGCTTGCGCGTAGATTTGCGGGCGCAACCCGGCATTGAAGTTGCCAGCGAAGCAACCAATGCTGAAACCGGATTGGTGCTGCTGGAATCCATTGACGTGGATGTTGCTGTTGTGGATAGCACGTTGCCCGATATGGATTTGGCAAAGTTCATTCGGTCTGCCCGCAAAGTTCAAGCTAATTCCTACGTTATTCCATCCAAAATTTTGGTTCTGGTCGATCCTAAGCAACTCTCTAGCGTGTCAGATGCGATCGCGGCTGGAGCAGATGGCATCTGCTCCAAAAAAGCTCCCATCGAGCAACTCGTCAACGCAGTCAGAATTACGTATCGTCACGGAACATATCAAGATCCGGCGATCGCTTCTGCCATAGAGCCAGTCGTGATGGTGAGGGAGTGACAGGCCATAGCAAATTCTCTACTCCCCAATCCTCTTTTCATCTTTTGTGTGGTTTAGGACGTTATTCATGACAGTTAAGAATTTATCAACATCATCGGAGCAGCCTCCTCTAGATTGGATCGCTGTCATATTTTTCACCAGCGTTCATGCTCTGGCATTATTAGCTCCCTGGTGTTTCTCTTGGTCAGCTTTGGGCGTAACGTTGCTTTTGCACTGGCTCTTCGGCAGCATTGGCATTTGTTTGGGCTATCACCGCCTATTAAGCCATCGCAGTTTTCAAGTTCCCAAATGGCTAGAATATGCGATCGCCATAGTCGGTGCCACTGCACTGCAAGGAGGCCCGATCTTCTGGGTTGCAGGCCATCGGCTACATCATGCCTATACTGAGGATGTCGATAAAGATCCGTATTCTGCTCGACGAGGGTTTTGGTGGAGCCACATGATGTGGATTTTTTACCCCCATTCAGAATTTTTCAAATATGAGCAATACCAGCGGTTTGCGCCTGATCTAGCACGCGATCCATTTTATCGCTGGTTGAATCGCAACTTTTTACTGCTACAAGTTCCCCTAGGACTGCTGCTCTATACCTTGGGAGGATGGTCATTTGTGATCTGGGGGATGGTGGTTCGAGCCGTTTTGCTCTGGCATAGCACCTGGTTCATTAACTCGGTAACGCATCTATGGGGATATCGCACTTTTGAAACCAATGACAATTCTCGTAATCTTTGGTGGGCGGCCATTCTCACCTATGGCGAAGGCTGGCACAACAACCATCATGCCCATCCCCATGTGGCCAAGGCGGGCTGGCGCTGGTGGGAATATGATCCGACTTGGTGGGCAATTTGGCTGTTAAAGAGCCTGGGTCTTGCCCGAAAAGTAGTGATGCCACCGACCTAGGTCACCTTCAAAATGTAATGATTTTTTGTTGCCTGAGATTCGCTTAGGCAGCAAAAAATCATTAGATGAATACCACTACTCCATCCTAAACATCGGAGATCAATCTCAAGCAATGCCGACTGCCACCCCATCCTTTACGTCTGTTTATGGCCCAGTCCAATCTTGGCGCTTTGGGCGATCGCTAGGGATTGATCCGATTGGCTCAACTCCTACATGCTCCTTTAACTGCGTCTATTGCCAGTTAGGTGAAATTCAGCAGCAGAGTTGCAGCCGCCAGATTTTTATTCCAACCCAGAAAATCCAGCAGGCTCTACAATCATTCTCTCTTTGGGATGTAAACACGATTACCCTGAGCGGTAGCGGTGAGCCGACTTTGGCGCAGAATTTAGGTGAAATTCTAACGACGGTAAAACGGATAACCTCCAAGCAGATTGGTGTGTTGACCAATGGCAGCTTGCTGCGCGATCGTGCGGTGCGTGAGGAACTCGCGATCGCCAATTGGGTGGCCGTCAAAGTAGATGCTACTTCTGATGACGTATTTCGCCGCATCAATCGCCCTATGCCAGCTCTGAAACTCAAGGATATTTGGGCGGGACTGCTGCAATTTCGTCAAATCTATTCAGGACGCTTGGCCATTCAGACCATGCTGCTCACAGAATGGAGCGAGCCAGATCAAATGGAATACATCCGACGGATGCAGGCTTTGCTGCCAGACGAAATCCAATTCAACACACCCACACGACCTCGCCCCCTAACGCATCAGTTGAGCGCACGAGGAAATCACCTGCCTGGTGCTTGCGTCTACCCGACCCAGCAACTGAAGCGGGTTAATGTTGAGGTACTGGAAAGGCTAAGCGATCGGATTGAAGGCATGTTGGGAATTCCAGTGTGCTATCCACATCTAGCACAGGAGGAAGAGAACCATGCACCCTCAAAAAATGAACCCCTATATTAAGCTTTTAGAAATCCCGCCTGGCTATCTCAACATCATGGGATATGTAGACGAATCTGAGGTGAATGGCCCCGGTTGTCGAGCCGTAATTTGGGTGCAGGGCTGTCTACGGGAATGTGTAGGGTGCTTTAATCCGGCGTCTTGGTCGTTCGAGATCAATCAACTCATTGCTGTTGATACCCTTGTCCACCAGATTCTCAGCAATCCTCGTAACCAAGGTGTCACTTTTTCGGGCGGAGAACCCTTTTGGCAAGCGCCTGCCCTGGCAGATTTGGCACGTCAGATTAGAGCCGCAGGACTCAACGTCATGTCTTTTACAGGCTTCACATTAGAACAACTGCGATCGGAACAGGCTCCTGCTGGGGTTCAAGAATTGCTCGATCAGCTTGATATTTTAGTTGACGGTGCCTATGTGCAGTCTTTGGCGATTCACACCCCCGACTCTCTTGTCTCTTCCAGCAATCAGCGTGTGCATCTGTTTAATCCGGCTTTTGAGAATCAGTTGACTTGGGCGAGTGATCAAATGGAGATTCACATTCTTAAAGATGGTAGTCGAATTATCACAGGCTACCGAGGGCAACTGGATCTAGCTGAGGACAAGTGATGAACCTTTCAGGGTTCGTAGTGCAGCATGGGCGTTACCAAGTCCTGACTTGGGGCAGATAGCGCCACAAAACTCTAATTTGCGATCGACTAAAGCTAACGGATTAGGGGGATTCTGACGCCAAGTTATCTTTTAAAAACAAAGGGAACCAAACTGAGAATGTACTGCCTATACCCAAAGTTGAGCTAAAAGAAACTCGCCCACCATGCAGCTCAGCTAATTGCTTAGATAGAGCCAGTCCTAACCCTGAGCCATTATATTGGTAGTCACTCGCCCCATCAATTTGCTGGAAACGTTGAAATAGAATAGGTTGCTTTTCTTGAGGAATTCCTATCCCTGTATCGCTGATCGATAGAACAAGAAAGAGGTGGTCTACTCCATGCTGAGAACCTGAACTCTCTGAGATTTCTACGGGCAAAGTTTCTGCTTCTAATTCTAATCCGTTTGCTAACCGACTACTGAGAGTAATAGATCCACCGTCTAACGTAAATTTCACGGCATTCGATAGATAATTGAGTAATATTTGCAGAACTCGCTGCTGATCTGCAACGATAGACTCTACTGCTACGGGCAATATCAAAGAAAGATTTTGCTTTTTGGCGATCGCGCGAACAGACACCATCTCTAAAGCGCTTTGGCAAAGGGCAGCGATGTCAACCACCGTTTTGTTGAGTTCTTGCTTACCCCCTTCAATCTTGGCCAGATCTAGCAAATCGTTGATCAAATTCAGCAGATGATCACCACTCTCATAAATCAGAGATAAGTACTGTTCTTGTTGTTCATTAAGCGTGCCAAAATGCTGTTGAAGGAGTACCGTCGATAGACCCAAAACTGAGGTTAACGGCGTTCGTAGCTCATGAGAGATATTGGCAATGAAATTGGACTTAAACCGATTCAGCTCTTGTTCTCTCGCTAAAGACTTACGAACTTCTTCTTCAGCTTGTTTGCGTTGGATGAATAACCCCAGTTCAGTAGATGCTGCAATTAAGTCAATTAAGCGACGGTCTTCTGGGCGAGACTCAGACATATAGAAGACCAAAACAGTGACGACTTCATCGTTTGCCAGAATTGGAACACCCAAGGTCGCTTTGAGTCCTGCTGCCAATGCTAGGTGCGATCGAAGATAAATAGTGTGCGATTCTAAAGAAACATCTTGGTGCCATTCAGTTTGCTTGGTACTCCATACACGACCAGGAATACCAAAACCTGGCTTAAACAGAAAAGACTGACTTTGCTGCCTGAACTCTCTTAAATGCTCGCTCTTGCTGTACCAAGCAGGGCTACATTCCATTGCGGTTCTCTCTAGGTTTGGAACCCACGCTTCTCCAAACTCCCATTGCGTTGCTTCGCAAACTTTTTGCAGCGCGATCTGCAAGGCAGAATGGAAGTCTTGGGAAGTCACAATAGCATGTGTTACGGTTTGGAGGAGTTGGCTATCTTGCTCTGCTGCTTTGCGTTCTGTGATATCGACACAAGAACCTGTATAGCCAGCAAATGTGCCATCCGGTAAAAACCGAGGAACTCCAGTCTCTAGAAACCATCGATAAAAGCCATCAAAACGCCTTAAGCGGTATTCAGTTGTGTAAGCAACTCGCGATTTAAATGCTGTAGTATGGCTATTTGCCAAATGTTGTCGATCTTCCGGATGCACATTTTGCCTCCACCCTTCCCCCACTTCCTGATCAAGCGATCGCCCCGTAAATTTCAGCCAGGTTTGATTATAAAAGATGGATTTTCCAGCGGAGTCATCTACCCAGATTAGAACAGGGGCGCTATTTGCCATTGTTCGAAACCGCTCTTCGCTTTCACATAAGGCAGCCTCGCTCTTCCACAACACTTGTGCAATGCATTCTGCTTGTAGCAGCTTTTGTCGCAGCTCAAACTGTGCCACGACTTGACGGCCGAGGGATTGCAGTGACTCAATTTGTTTAGAACTCAGTTCGCGGGCTACAAAGTCAACGACACAAAGCGTTCCAAGCCTGTATCCATTGGAAAAAATTAAGGGTGTGCCCGCATAAAAGCGAATGTAAGGCTCGCCCACCACCAGGGGGTTGGTTACAAAGCGCTCGTCAGCTAAGGTGTCCGGCACAATTAGCGTTTCGGATTGCGAAATGGTGTGGCTACAGAAAGCAACATCACGAGGAAGTTCTGTAACAACAATGCCGACTTTAGACTTAAACCATTGACGTTGTTCATCCAACAGGCTAATAAATGCGATCGGCGTCTCACATAAGGTTGCAGCCAGAGCCGTCAGATCGTCAAATACAGCTTCTGGCGCAGTATCTAAAA
This sequence comes from Oscillatoriophycideae cyanobacterium NC_groundwater_1537_Pr4_S-0.65um_50_18, assembly GCA_016208305.1. Lineage (GTDB taxonomy): Bacteria > Cyanobacteriota > Cyanobacteriia > Elainellales > Elainellaceae > Drouetiella. The sequence continues at coordinate 25,868 of JACQYI010000068.1, forward strand.
TTTGATACTGGCAGAGGGCACTGAGTCTAGCCGATTCGTACTCAGATAGAGCTGTTTGCATAACTTCGTATAAAAGCACAGGTTACAGACATCGAATCGACAAGTTTTTCGAACAAACCGCTGTTTGTATTTTCGCAGGCAATATCAGGAGAAGCCATTCGCTATGTGACAAATTACTGCCTGTTCTCCTGAATATCAATCCTTAGTTCTAGGCTACACCAATCGAAACTCTGGGCTAGAGAGCATGCACGACATCAGGAAAGACCGCCTGTACCGTCAAAATCTACTATTATTTTGTTCTCAAGTTTTAAAAACAATTGCGAATAGGGCTATCTTAGCAAGGCAATTACTCAGAGCGCTAGGTAATTACCCTTGAAAAGCTGTTAGCAACGCTGTCAAAGATCCCGAAACAAACGTCTGTATTGAGTTCTAATCAAAAAATTGCACCTAATGGACTGCTGACCCAATCTCGTCACTCTCAACCCAAAACCCTCTTAAGCCGTGAATAAAAACCTAAGCTATTTTGACAAATACAACAATTTTATTTTCCTTCAAAAGCTAGGCTAGCTAATAGATTGAGCTTGCTTTACGGATAAAAGCATTACGCCTTTATGTTTTATTTGTTACTCAATAGTAGACCTTCTGACTCGTTTGGAAAGTCGGCTTGTCCATATTTTCCGTCCGTTGAGCCAGGTTTTGCGAAAATATAAAGTAGTGATAAAGTTATAGCGTTAGATAACTGCTACTTTATAGAAAGCGCGATTCGGGGCTAATAGGGTGCTTATCCATAAAAATGCTACTGCACTTAAGCCTGACTAACGCTTTTATACGGACAGCGTTTCTAGAACTTCGTTAAATCTAGCCATTAAAGCTTGTTGTTCCCAGTCCCAATTTGAAAGAGAAGGCTAGACTCAGAATTCCAATTTTCAAGGGAATTAGAGCAGATTGCACTGCCAGCGAGAACTCCGTTCAAGCATTCCTAAGAGCTAACATTTAATTGACTGAGGGTTTACATATGATTTCCCAAACTGCGCCTGTTACACTCGATCTGTTTGTTTCAGAATGGCTATCTCAGTATCGAGAGAATGCAGCTACCATAGCGCTGTTTAATCCTACAATTTCCTCAGGGTTTTCCGCTGAACAAAAATCTTTTTTCTGCCGCGCTTTTTATCACATTAGAGGGCACTTTCAAGATTTTCTTTGGTTCGTTGCAAACCACACTCAAGATGAGGTTAAGCAGCTAATTTTAGAAAATATCAATGAAGAATTTGGGGGCATGGGGCGATCGCATGAACAGTTCTACTATGAATTTGCGGAAGCACTTCAGGTTCATGACTTAGTGGATGAGGTTGTTTATCAAACGACGCATCTGCCCTTCATTCGGCTCTATAACCAAGAGCATTTGCAGTGGCTAGCGGAGAGGCGTCATACCCCTGATGCACTATTTGCGGCATTTGCAGCTTACGAAAAATTGGACAATCCAGACTATGAAAACTTATATCAACTGGGCCTAAAATTTCAGCTCTCACAACGAGGGTTGATCTTTTTTGATGTCCATCGAACCGTACAACATTTTGAGGCATCCGTTGATTTGCTACAGCCTATTTGGGATGCGAACCCCGAAGTGGTTCAATCTGCTTTTGAGTTTATTGGGCAACATCAGCTGGATATGTGGCGGCAACTTTCACAGCATGTGATTGCTTGTGGCAAGCATAGTCAACTTCAAGCTGTTTAAACTGATTTAGGATCGGGGATTAAATAAAATCCAATAGTTTTTGGAAGTGCCGCGCGGCACTTCCAAAAACTATTACAGGTTAATTTGCGATCCTTAGCGGTAAGAGTTGAGTCTTAAACTAATTTATGTCTAAGAATCTCATGATTTCTACAGAAAAAGGGCTGTCCCAATTATCAGCCATTGAGTTTTTATCGACCTGGACTCAGCAATCTTTAGAAGCAGAGTCTAGGTCTTTCCCAGGGTTGATGTACAGCAATCCAGAGATTTACCAGCTTGAGCAACGGTTGATTTTTGGGAAATCTTGGATTTACGTAGGTCACTTGGCTCAGCTTGAAGGAGAGGGTGCTTTTTTTACGGTTGAGGTCGCACAGCAGCCTTTAATTGTCGTTCGCAAATCTGGGCAATTGAAAGCCTTTTTCAATGTTTGTCCGCATCGTGGAGGGCCACTTGCTTCTGGCTGTGGACACGCTAATTCTCTAACTTGCCAGTATCATGCCTGGACTTTTAGTTTAGATGGGCAGTTGCGGGCTGCACCTGAGATGGATTCAGCAATGAATTTTAATCGTGCAGATCATGCGCTGACTTCTGTTGCAGTCGATACTTGGGGGCCCTTCATATTTGTCAATCTAGATCTACACGCCGCACCGCTATCTGTTTATTTGGGTGATTTACCCACTCGATTTCAGCGATATGGTTTTTCGGATCTGGTAAGGGCGCACACTCAAGATTATTGGGTTGATGTGAACTGGAAAATTTGTACCGAAATCACAGCAGAGAGCTATCACGAACCGTTTGTGCATCAAGAAACATGGGGAAAGCTCTACGAATGCACCACTACAACTGCTGAGACCAATGAATTTTATTACTTTCAACACGCTCCTGCCTCAGTTTCGCTAAAGGAGTTGAATTCAGATGAGTATATTCAAACGCTGAATGCTCAGGAATTGCAGTGTGCTCAAATGATTTGCCTATTTCCAAATCTAACAGTTGTGATGGATCCCACTTACTGTATTACCTTTCTATTCGATCCCCAAGGAGGGCAGCGTACCCGATTGAGAATCGATTGGTTGGTTCCTGTGGGTGTAGCGTCTAATCCTCAAAAGCTACAGAATTTAATTCAGTTTTTTGACGACTTGATGAAAGAAGACCTGCAAATTATGCCAAAAATTCAAATGGGCGTTGAGTCTCAAGGGTATCGTCCTGGTCGCCTTTGTCCAAGCCGTGAAATGGGCGTTCACTTGTTTCAATCACTCGTGATGAAATACCTGACAGCCGCTTGAGTCTGAAGCTGGAACAGCATAACCGCAACTCATCTGGCTTCAGACGAGCATGTCTGATCAAATTCTCAATTTCGCCCATAATTTAGCCTATCATTCATGAGTCCTAACACTCACTTCGCGACTCATTGAAAGAACAGTTCAGTTTTTGAAGCTTAACTGGAATTATACAAACAAATTCAGTTCCCTCTCCGGGCGTTGAGTTACAGCTTAAAGCACCGTGATGTTGGGAAATGATTTGATAACTAATCGATAGTCCCAACCCAGTTCCTTTACCAATTGGCTTTGTTGTAAAGAACGGATCAAATAACTTTTCAACCGCTGAAGGGCTTATACCACTCCCATTATCAGCGATCGAAATTCGGGCTTGATCCGATTTATCGAAAGAGGTCGAGATCGTAATTAAGCCCTGAAATCCATCGTTTTGGGATGCCTTAGCTATTCGATCTTCTATAGCATCGATCGCATTTGCCAGTAGATTCATAAACACCTGATTTAGCTGGCCAGGATAGCATTCGACTAGTGGCAAATCTCCATAGGATTTGACAACCTGAATATGACAATGATTAGGGTATGGGCGCAGTCGATGTTGCAAAATCAACAGCGTGTTTTCCAACCCCTCATGAATATTCACCAGCTTACTTTCAGCTTCATCCAATCGGGAAAAATTCCTCAACCCCAGCACAATTTCTTTGATTCTGCGAGTTCCTTCCTGCAAGGAATGCATAAGTTTTGGAAAATCGTTAAGCAGAAAATCTAAATCAATATCCTCAATCTGAGCTTCAATTTTATCGCCCGGTTGAGGATATTGCTGTCGATATGCGCTCACCAAGCTCAAAAGCCCTTTAACGTAATTAACAATGTAGTCAACATTGCCATGAATGAAATTTACTGGATTATTGATTTCGTGAGCAATGCCGGCCGTCATTTGACCCAAGCTTGACATCTTTTCAGTTTGGATCAGTTGAGACTGTGCTTGCTGCAATTGCTCTAATGCTTGATGTAACTCTTTGGCCTGCTGGCGAAACGCAGATTCTGACTGCCGTAGTGTCTGTTCGGTGCGCTTACGTTCCGTAATATTTCGCAGAATTACAATATACTCTTGCCGCTGGTGATTAGAACGAATAGAGACTGTTGCTTCAATCGATTGAGTTTGAGCTTTATAACTTGAGCCTACTCTGACATCATGTTCACTTTTAGAAATCCATTGTGATGGGACTTGGCTCAAGGTCGGAATCAATTCCCAAAGATATCGCCCCAACAAGTGCTGAAGCGGCTCTTGAAATAAGCTTTCAACGGATGTGTTTGTTTGCTGAATGACGCCTTCTTGATCAACGACTAAAATAGTGTCAGGAACAGTATCAAAGGCAGCTATGAATAAGCTTTCTGCCCGCTCGCGGGCTTCATCGATCGCTAAAATTTGAGGTAAGCTAGTCCATCCTGCTATCGTGATGGCAATGAACGCAATCAAAATTAGCAGCACAGCAAATAGATCATTGCGGTAAATCGATAGCGAAACCAACCATGATTTCATCGTCCAACCTACAACTGTCGCTCCACAGACAAGCAGCAATAGGATGATGACTTGAATCATGAAAAAGTCGTGATGCTTTGACTGAATGACTCGAATGCGCTGTACCGACTTTGGCAGAATGGATAAAAAAGGGAGCCGAATGGAAAAAGTCGGCAGGCTGACAAGAATCCTATCGGCCAGCAGTACTAATGCAGGTAAGGTTAACCCAATCAAGAGATCTTGCCGTCCCCAGAACCAGCCGCCTATGGCAATAACGAATCCAATAATGCAAGTCCACACCAGCCACCAAGTTGACCAAAGGACAGCCGGAGTACGCCGCTGTAGCCAAAGCCCAAAGAATAGCCCCAAGAAGCTTGCAAGCCATCCAGTTCCAGCAATGACAACGATTCGAGCCAGATCTCCCCAAACCGAAAACCCAAGACTTACAACCAGTCCAGCCCACAGAGCAGGTTTTAAGACACCTTCTCGCGAAATCACAGAAAAGATGGGTGCAATGAGGCGATCGCAAGAAAGTTGGTAAAGAATTCGGGGCGTGTTTGCAACCGCCGTCGCATTATTGAGTAAACAAGCGCAAGCTAGCATCAAGGTGACTCCTAACGAAGCGCCCTGACCCCAAAACGGAACAGCAGCTATCCGCACTAGCTCAAAGACGCTAGCATTGGCAGGGGCAGCAGAGGTCAAATTGACCAAAACCCAAGAAATACCCAACGTCACAGGCAAGATCAACCAGGCCGCAATCTTCAAAAAATTTAAAGTCTGGCGCGGATTTTGGCTATCTGCTACGAAGGAGGCTGTTGTTTCACAAGCTGTCGTTACCCATAACGCAAAAAACATCCACTTTGCCCAATCGAACAAGCTAAAAGCTGCGGCAGGTTGATGCGTGAAGACAAACAATCCAGGGCTGTCTGGAGAAAAAGCCAACCAGCTCAGCCCTTGAGCGCAAAAAATTAAGGATAGCCCTACGGCCGGAACAACAAAGAAAAGATGCAAAATGGCCAGTGAACGAGTGCCGCTGAAGGCTAGCAAATAAGGGAGTACCGTTAAAACTAGCTGAAGCCCAAAACGAAACGAATCAAGTTTAAGCGGAGCAATGCTTGATTGAATCAAATCTGTGAAGACGATCGCATTCAGGGGAATCGTCGAAACCCAAGCAATCCAGTAACCAATAGCAGCATATCGTCCGAGGCCAGGATAGCTTTTTAACAGGCGCGTCACATAGTTGGGCGTACCGCCAGCAACTCCAACCCAACGCTCACCCAGCCTTTTAACTTGAAAATTGATTGCCATTCCTACCAATACAGCAGGAATCAGTACAGTAAAGCTGTTTGCTCCTAGCGCCACCGTTAGCAGGGGTAGCGTAGAGAACCAAGAAATATGCCCACTTAACCCGAACCCCCAGGTTTCCACTGCCGTCATCCGGCGAGGTAAAGATTGCTGCGATGGCGCTTTGGGCGATGGTGAAAGACTCATTTTTAGAGATACTTAGAAGATATGTACTTACCGCTTACGTAATGGCACAAGGGAAAATAAACCTTTTCGTTCGGAGGTACTTTTTTTCACTGTGAACTCGGATTTTTCAGGCTTTATGGATCTTTTTTTGCGAAGAATTCTTTATTTAAAAAATCCATATGTGGGGCTTAAGAGATAAAACGTACTCCTAAAATACCCAATTACTTCATAATTCTCCTATTTAATGACGCGAATGATCAGAAGTCAGCTTCAACTACGTGAATGGTAAGTTGTTTGAAACTTTATAATACCCTGTGTTCCTAGTGTGCCCATAACTGATATGAGATGCAAGGGTGCATCCAGAAATTGGGGAAGTTTAAGCAAAATTAGCGAGAAGAGAAGAGAACACAAAAAAGGCGTGCCAAGCGGTACGCCTCAAGTAAAAAAGCAAAAATAGCGTTGCAGAATAGAGACTTAAATTAGGAGAAGTCTCCAGGCAATGTGCTAAATATAACCGACGTTATATCCGTAAAAATGGAAAGAAAAGAGTAACTAAAATTACATTTGTGTGAGTTGTGACCGCTAATTTATTGACCTGTGTAAACTGTTCAAAGGCTACTTCAGCCAGTTCAAACGAGAAGGTCTCAAAATGCATGTCGGTGGCAAAGAATTTCAGGCAATCGAGCGGGTTGAGGAAGCGTATCATATTTGACAAACTACTCTACCTAAGCAAGGGTTGATCTGCCAGATTTTCTAGCCCAACGGCTTTGAGTAAATCTGTCCAGTCTTGAGCGATCGCCCGATCATCTGGCTGTGCTAGCTTCAGGTCTGCCAAGGTGGTCAGCGCATCGTACCAAATGCCATTCTCGGCATAAAGTACGGCTTGCTGACGGGGTGTGGATTGAGTGAGGCGATCGCGGAGTCCTGGATCTAGGGGGGTTCGCTGTATCCATCCTTCTACGTAATCTAGCGTTGCGGCTTGGTTTGGCTCACACACGGCTCTTACCTTAAAAAACCAATGATATGGCTGATTCGGTTCCAGCCCATTGACCGTTGTGGGAAGTGACACAGCCATAATTCCGGGCGCTGCCGGAACGGAAATTGGCGTGCGGTAGACCGTCTGATCTTGACTGTTTTGCAAGACAAACTCGATCGCGCTGACTTGTGTAGCAGCGTAAGGCATAGCGAACCAAAAGCGAGGATGATCTGTGCTGGTCAATCCCCAAACCTGCGTGATAGGTGCTGCGCCTGGAGTAGCGCTCAAAGTTTGCTCCGGCACTAGCGCCATTAGGGGCAGACTTCCGGCCTTACAGCTCCGAGAAGCGCCCTCTCCCCGACTTCCGGGTGCGCCGCGATCGGGCGGGGGTGGGGGCGGCGTATAGGAAAAAGAGGCTAAGCGGGTCAGCGGTGCGGCCTGTAGGGTAGATAGGCTCAAGCTATTGATCAGACTTAGCGCTAAGGTCAGCGTTAAGGTAGGGATCAAAAGTAAAAAAAGGTTTACAGACAATTTTGTAGAGAGTTTCATAAGGCACTCCTCGATACGCGTTTTAAAGATTGGAATTGTGCCAAAGTCTTGACGTAAACTGTGCCACTGCTGCCCAGTAAAGCAAGGACAGCCGGAACCATCGGTATCCATCCGCTCCCCTGCACCAGAACAATGAAGCAGATACTATATAAAATGACGATCGCGCCTCCTAAGGCAATACCCCAAGCAGGTAATCGAACAAACTGAGCCAATAAGCCTCCTGTCATAGACCAGATCATCACCCAAAGAGATTCCTGCCACAGGAGCCAAGTCCATAACAGCGATCGTTCTCCTAGAGCGGCACTCATTAGTTGACTGGTCATTTGCGCTTGTAGGATAACACCAGGTATTTTTTGAATCATATTCTGATTCGTTTTGTAAGGTATCAACGAGTAATCCTGAAAGCTTTCAGCCGTTGTTCCAATAATCACCACACGATTCCGAATGACAGTCGCATCGACTTGATTGGCTAGGATTTGCTTTAACGTCACTTGCGGAAAAGATTCCTTGGGCGATCGATAAGAGCGGTAGTTCAACAAAATCTGATGACCCCAAGCATCAATGCCTTGATAACCACCTGTGTGTGCTTCTATCGGCTGAAAGTGAGCTTTGCCAAGTTGCCAAGATCCATCAGGGGAAAATTGCAGCACGGGTTGATCGGCGTTTTGAGTTGCGCTTTGAGCGGCTAGATAGCGTAGTGCAAGCTGCATACTAAAGGCATAGGCGGCAGTACAGGCAGAAGAGGGGGGCGGCGTTAAGGCTAAGAGCTGCCGTCTCACCACACTGTCTGTATCCAGCACAAGATCGCTGAATCCCAGGCGATCGGGCGGAGTTTCTGGAGGAGGAGCAACCCCCATCCGTCCGACTTGAGGATCGCTGACTTTACAGATCGTGACGAGGCGATCGTTGTGCCGCATCTTTGCTGCCAGCATCGGCAGACTTTTTTCTACTGGGTAATCCCGATAGATATCTAACCCAATTACCTGGGGCTGATAAGAGGCCAGCTTCTCTAGCAGCTTCGCCAGAGATTGATCAGAAAGAGAGCCACGTCGCGTTTCCTGTGCTTGGGCTTGGACATCCTCTTCGGTAATCGTTACGACGAGTAAGCGCGTATCGGGCTTTTCCTCAGGGCGGAGCTGCAAAAATTGGTCAAAGGCTTGGAGTTCCAAAGGCTGCAATAACCCCAAATATCGAATTCCCAGGATCAGCAAAGCGATCGCTATACTGATCAGCACTGCTGACGTAACTTGAGGACGAACAGCAGAACGCGCATGGCTTATCCTAGCAGTTGTCCTGGCTCCTGGATTGGACGAGAGCCAAGTCATCGGCGTTTCTGCCAGATTTTGATAGATCACAGGCAGCCAAGTGGCACAAGGAAATTCTCCTTCTAAACCCTGGAGCCGCTCACGGGCCTCTCGGACGGCCAGATACAGCGGTTCTGATCGGGCAAACGCCTCTAAGAAGTATTTCAAAAATTCTTGGGCAACGCGATCGGGCACAGGCTCTCGCATCACAATCATTTGCGGGATCTGCAAGTCGGCAAATTTCCGCGCCAGTCCTAGCCCGTCACAAGAGTTAAAAATGGCCAGTTTCAATCCGCGAGTGACCGCTTTTCTTAAGGCATACTTGAGTTCATCGATCGTGAGGCTCTCTGTAGGATTAATATAAATCCGACCTGTTTCGCTCGTTCCCAAACTAACGCTATGTCCGGCAAAAAAGAGAATATCCCAGTTTTGTTCCCAGAGTTGATCTGTGAGATCTCTTCGAGCGGGTTCTACTAGAAAATTTATGGTGGCATCTGGGAGTTTTTCTAACAGGGCGCGATCGGTCTGGGTATCAATCCCTGTGCTATCTCCTAGAATTGCCAAAATCTTGACGGATGGCGTGGAAGCAGCAGTATGAACCTGCTCATAGGTGGCTGTACTAAACGCAAATTCGGCGTTAGGATAGCGCTCGATCAAATCCCAGAGATGCCAGGGAAGTTTCTGGATCTGGAGATCTGAGGTTTGCAAAATCACCCGAATGGTTTCAGCAGGCTGGAGCTTTTCTAGCCACTGCTCGCGTATGGGGCGAAAGGACTCTGCCTGTAGCCAATGATTGAGCCGATCGCGCAATTCTCCGGCCACTTGGGTGCAAGCCTCAAGGCTGACAGACACTGCTGGTTTAGGTAAGCCAATGGGGCGAGCATGCAAGCCGAGACTGCGATACAGGGCTTGCCAGCGATCGAATATCAAGGGTAGATCAGGGGCAGGAGGCAGCTCACCGATGACTTCGCTAGAGGGACGGGTGTTTTCTCGCCCGATCTGAAGTGTGACGGGGAATCCTTGGGCAAAATTCCCTGCCCCAAACTTCAAGATGACTAACTTACTCACGGTGAGTTCTCCAACGGTAGAGAAGGCTACTAGAATATCACGCCCTTCAGAGTCAGTTGCGTTTCATATTTGCTGTTTATTCTTTTGAAAGGCGGGCAATGCCCGCCCTGCAAAATGTTCTACACAAACACAGCGTTACGACTGAGATTGACATGGGTCGAGTCTTGGACGATTCCAATCCGTTCCCAGCTATTGTTAGATTTGAAGAAAATTTCGGTATCTTTGGCATTTGTACCGATACCGTTGACGCTGGTAAATTCCACTTTGTATTGGCTGGCATTACCCGCTAACTGGATGCGATCGAACTCAACATCAAAATCTCCCGATCGGGGGTTCCAATCCTGAATTACCGCATAGCCATCACCCGTTTCGTTATAGAACACCTTACCCGCTTTGCCCAGCACAAAGATGTCAGAACCTGCACCGCCCGTAAGCCAGTCGTATTGGCTATCGTCAATGGTGACGGAATTGTAGCCGTTGAGGGTGTCGTCGCCTAAGCCACCTGTAAGGGTGTCATTGCCCCAGCCGCCAGTCATCACGTCACTATCGTTGCCGCCATCAAGCCAGTCATTGCCAGAACTCCCATCAAGCCAGTCATTACCCTCACCCCCATAAAGGACGTCGTTGTCGCCGCCACCATCTATGGTGTCGCTGCCGTTCATGCCATAAAGGCTATCGTTGCCATAGTTGCCATAGAAAACATCATCACCGTCGCCACCGTCAAAAACATCGCCTTTGCTGCCACCATAGATTTTGTCGTTGCCATTTTGTCCGTAGATGTAGGCATGACCGTAGTCGCTTTGCAAAACATCATCGCCATTGCCGCCGTAAATGGTATCGCCAAAAGGAGTGATGCCGCCAAAGATCCTATCGTTGCCCTCCCCCCCATAGAGAACATCGCTACCATCACCCCCCTCGATGCTATCGTTACCCTCGTCGCCGTAGACGGTGTCGTTACTGCTGCCACCGTTGAGAGTGTCATTGCCCGTTGCACCATAGAGCGTGTCGTTGCCCTGTTCACCTTCTAGGCGATCGTTGCCATCACCGCCAAACAGGAGGTCGTAGCCGTCGCCGCTGAAGAGGGCATCGTTACCCGTGTTACCGCTAAGGATGTCGTTACCGTAGCCGCCGTAGATTAAATCTTGGTCGTTGCCACCTCGGAGAATATCTTGGCCGTTGCCACCAGAGACAGTATCGTTACCATCGCCGCCTTCTAGCGTGCCGCCATCATAAGTGCTGGCAACCAGGATATCGTTGCCGCCTTCGCCGTAGAGGTGGTCGTAGCCGTTGGTTCCATACAGCACATCGTTGCCCAACCCACCATAAAGGTAGTCATCGCCATTCCCCCCATTTAGGGTGTCGTTGCCGCTGTAGCCCTTCAAGACATCGTTACCTGAGCCAGAGGTTTGACGATCGTTGCCGTTGCCGCCGATGCCATTAATATTATCAGTACCGTAATACGTGAAAGAACCCCGCCTTGTCTGCGTTGCCATGATGTCCGTCCTTAAGTATTGTTTGCTGTCTTTAACTCAGAGCCTTGCTAATCTTTGGGTAAAGAAATGTTCAACTCATAGCCATCAAAGCTGGTGAGGGGTTTGGTGAGTTGAGCGGTCACGAAATTGGAACCGACCCAGACGATCGCTTGTTGTTCGATATCTTCTGGTTTGGCTGCACCATACTTTTGAGTTGTAGCTTCAACCAAGTCAGAGTAATCCTCGTTCATGTTCGGATCAAATTGCAATTTTACGGATTCGAGCTGAGCAGCTTCACCATTTCCGGCATAGTAAAACTCGTACTGTTTAAGACCTGGAATATCTTGCACAGCAACTTTGCTAAAGCCAAACTCAGAGACTTGCTCTGCACCGGGAATAATTTTTCCAGTTGCAGCAGGCGTAAGCCCTTTCTTCAGCCCTCTGCCTGCGAGCACTTTAGGCAGCCAGCCCTCTTGTTGGGTACCAAGGATAGCGACAAATTGCTCTTTAGCTGAACGATTGGCAGCAGCAGTCTCTGTTTCGGTCTGAGGAGAAGCTGGACTAGACTTGCTGATAGAGCCGTCAGGTGAAGCACTAGAGGGGGTTTTAAGCGTGGTGCAGCCCCCTAACATTACGATCGCCACACATAGAGTCAGTAAACCTGCACGAGATTGCCGTTGAGAGAAATGCATTGTTTTAATTCCTAAGAATGAGTAAAAAACAGAGAGTTGTATGCGAGTGAATCAGGAACACACCATATAAAGCCTGGGGACATGAATGGATATCTAAAGTGCAGCATCACCAGAAATACGATCGCAGAAAAAGTCTGAAGATACTGAGCAGCGATCGCACAATACTACTTCTTAGAACCACTCAGAAACTATTTAGAACTATTCAACGGGTACTAGACGAATACCGCATTTCTACTAAGACTGAAGTTTGTGACATCTTGAATGATGCCAATTCGTTCCCAGCTATTGTTAGATCTGTAGAAAATTTCGGTATCTTGAGCGCTACTACCAATACCGCTAATGCTGGAGAATTCCACTTTATATTGGCTGGCATTTCCGGCTAATTGGATGCGATCGAACTCAACATAGAACCCTCCTGAGATAGAAGTCCAATCCTGAATCACCGCGTAGCCATCGCCCGTTTCGTTATAGAACACCTTACCCGTTTCGCCCAGCACAAAGGTGTCAGATCCCGTACCACCCGTGAGCCAGTCATGTTGACTCTCGTCGGTGACGGTGGAACCATAGCCATTGATGGAGTCGTTGCCGCTGCCCCCGACTAGGGTGTCAGATCCCAAATCACCACTCACGATGTCATGACCGCCACCGCCATTGAGGAAGTCGTTGCCATTTCCCCCATTCAGCGTGTCGTTGTAGTTACTGCCGATCAGGGTATCGTTGCCAGCGCCGCCATAGAGTAAAGACCAGACGTTGGGGTCGGCAGTGATGCTGTTGCTGAATGAATCTCCGGTGTAGACGTTATAGAATCCGCCATTTCCGAAGCTGATCCGCTCGATTCCATAGAGCAAGTCAGTGCCTTCGCCACCTGTGATTTGAACAGATCCATCGGTGTTAAAAGCAGTTCTGAAGGTATTGAATTGTCCAATGTAGTTGGCAATATCGTAGCTGTTGCCGCCCACGAGAGTATCGTTACCGTACTCACCGTCCAGGGTGTCGTTGCCCTCACCGCCATAGAGATAGTCGTTGTCGTTGTCGCCAGCTAGATAGTCGTTGCCGTTGTCACCGACAAGCGTGTCGTTACCAATTCCACCAAACAGGCTGTCGTTGTCTTCGCCCCCGCTGATGGTGTCGTTGCCGTTGCCGCCAGCCAAGTAGTCGATGCCGCTGTCGCCGAAGAGTTGATCATTGTCGTTGTAACCCATAAGGGTGTCGTCACCCTCGCCGCCATAGAGGGTGTCGTTGCCCTCGCCGCCATCGATGTAGTCGAAGGCAGTGCCACTATCGAGAAAATCGTCGCCGCCGTAGCCATACAGGATGTCGTGACCCAACCCAGAAATTTGGCGATCGTTGCCGCTACCGCCAATACCATAGATGTTATCGGTGCCCGTGTAGGTGAAAGAGCCGCGCCTTTTTCTATGAGATCCCTGGAAACCCTTGGGAAGAAGATATTTGGCGAGAATGTCGCCAATGTCGCCTAGAATGCTCATGTCGGTTACTCCTTAAAAAATGATGAGTTGATGCAGACTATTGCTTAGGTTCATAGTTAATTGCAGAACGCTTGTGTCGATAGGTAGGTGATGTAATAGGAATTCCCTGCAACCCTTTCCTTTACTCTCTACCGATGCTTTTTCCTTTTATGCAGGTCTGCAAATTTTTGCTAAACAAAACAAGAAATGCGATCGCGCACAAAGTCCGAAGACGCTGAAGGGCGATCGCGGAACACCACTTATCAGAAGCACTCAAGAACACAAATTTGACTTATAAAAACACAGCATTGCCGCTAAAGGTGAAACTGATCGAGTCTTGAATGATGCCAATGCGTTCCCAGTTATTGTTAGATCTGTAGAAGATTTCGGTATCTTTGGCACTATTGCCAATGCCATTAACACTGGTGAATTCCACTTTGTATTGGCTGGGTGTACCCGAAAAATGGACGCGATCGGCAACTTCAAAATCTCTGATCACGGCATAGCCATCGCCGGTTTCGTTGTAGAACACTTTGCCTGTTTCACCCAGCGCAAAGGCGTCCGAACCTGCTCCGCCAGAGAGCCAATCAAACTGGGTATCGTTGGTAACGGTGGAACCATAGCCATTGAGGTAGTCGTTTCCGGCTCCACCGACAAGGGTGTCATACCCCAAGTCGCCGCTGAGGATGTCATTGCCAGTGCCCCCATTGAGGAAATCGCTGCCATTGCTACCTTGCAAAGTATCGTTGTAATTACTGCCGATCAGCGTATCGTTGCCATCTCCCCCGTACAGCAAAGACCAAACATTCGGATCGGCAGTAAGGCTATTATTGGATGCATCTCCGGTGTATACGTTATAGAATCCACCCGATGTGAAGTTGATCCGCTCAACGCCATAGAGTCGGTCAGTGCCTTCGCTACCCGTTATTTGAACCGCTCCATCGCTGGTAAAAGCAGCTCTATAGCTTGTGAATTGCCCACTATAGACGGCGATATCATAGCCGAAGCCCCCATTGATGGTGTCATTACCGAGGAAGCCAGAGAGGTAATCATCATCATTGCCACCCAATAGTTGATCGTTACCTCTACCGCCATAAAGCGAGTCTTTTCCAGCCTCACCCAGCAGGGTATGGGAAGATTCTCCTATGGCAGCGATATGGTCATTGCCCGTGCCGCCGTAGGCAGTACCCGTAATACCCTGAAGGTAAATTTCGTCGTTTCCCTCGTTCCCCTCGATATGATCGCTGGCACCATAACTGCGGATCTTATCGTCGCCTGTGCCGCCGTAGAGAGCATTACTGCCTTTTGCTCCCTGGATAAAGTCATTGCCTCCTTCACCATAGAGATAGCGATTGCCATTGCTAAAGCCACCAGCGTAGATATTGCCACTGATATAGTCGTTGCCCTCACCCCCACGGAGCGTATCAGCACCATACTGAGAAGAATTTTGGTCACCTGCAAAGAGTTGATCGTCGCCGTCACCCCCCTCCAGGTAGTCGTCGCCATTGCCGCCATTGAGCAAATCATTGCCGCTATAGCCGTATAGGCTATCGTTGCCATATCCAGAGAATTGCCGATCGTTGCCGCTGCCACCAATACCCAAGACTGCCTCTCCACCGTTATAGGTAAAAGAGCCGCGCTTTGTAATTGCCATACGATTTGTCCTTATCAGTTGTAACTGATGATTGAAGATTGAAGATTGGATGGTACAATCCCTTCCTTTGCTCTCTACCGATGCTTTTTCCTTTTATGCAGGTCTGGATAGCAGAATGTTGTAGAGTGCGATCGCCTAGAACCGATCGCCCATAGCCCGCAGAGCAGACAACCGGCTGACTTACAATTGGATGGTTCTAACTTTTCGCTGAGTCTGATCAGGTGAACCTATGCGAACCCGGCAGGGACTTCTTGAGATCTTTTCCACCTTTCTGCAATTTAAAGCTGATGCTTTTGGGGGGTGGGTCATCGAACCGAAACTGCGCCGCAGCATGCAAGCTTGTATCAGTCAGCTCCCTCAAGAAGAATCTGAACTTTTTTGGGCAATGTATTGGCATCAGATCTGGCAGACCTCAGCCAATGCGCTAGCGGCTGACCATCTGACGGCATACCTTCAAGAAGTCTGCTACTGGACTGCGCGAAAACTCGCCCTAAAGCTGGCTGGCAACCACTCGATCGCTGACTTTTTCCAAACTGCGATCGCCCGCATTGACAAAGTTTTCAAAAACTTCAATCCCCAGTTCAACTCCAGCCTTAAAAGCTACGCAGAGTTGGTGCTGAGCGGTGCGATCAAAAATCACGTTGAAAAACAGCAGGAAGTGGGAATTTGTACAGATTGGGCATTGTTGCATCGAACCAGCCACAAACGATTGGTCGAAGCGCTGCAGTTTTCGGGAGAAAGCCCTGATACGATCGCCCGCTATGTTTTAGCCTGGAACTGTTTCAAGGAACTGTATGTACCCAGCGCCAACACCACACATCGACTAGAGAAACCCAGCCCGGATATCTGGCAGGCGATCGCTCAGGTCTATAATGCTGAGCAGCTGAGCCAACTCAGCTCGACTCAAATCTGTAGTCCGGAGAACCTTGAGAAATGGCTGCTAGCCTGTGCCAAAGCTGTGCGGAGGTTCCTCTATCCGACAAAGGTTTCCATTCACACGCCTACGCCAGGACAGGAAACCGGGGAACTGCTTGATTATCTGCCTAGTAATCTTCAGGAGTCTTTATTAGCTGAAGCGATCGCTCAAGAAGAAACAGAGATTCGTGAAACGCAGAGTATACAAATTAATCAGGTTTTGGCAACAGCAGTGACACAGCTTGATACTGAAGCTCAAACGCTGCTGCATCTTTATTATCAACAAAGATTGACACAACAGCAGATTGCTCAGCATTTGGGGGTGAAACAATACACGGTTTCTCGTCAACTGAACCGCCTCAGAAAAACCCTGCTCTTGGAACTGGCGCAATGGAGCCAACAAGCTCTGCATATTTCCTTGACATCTTCGGTATTGGAGAGTATGAGTAACGCCATTGAAGAATGGCTGAATGCCTACTATTTGTCATCTACTGTAGCTGCAACGGAGTCCCCATGATGTCTTCTGATGCGATACCGCTTCCCATAATTACCGATCGCCTCTATTTAGAGATTCCTGATGTAGCTCTAGAGCCGCATCAGGCTTTCTCAACTTCAGGAGCAGGCTGGCGCGCGCGCCTAAACCAGCTCAGTCTAGAAGCCATCTTGCCTTGGCTACAGGAAGAACGACAGGAAGAACGGACAGCTAGAGTTTGGCCCTCTGAAGCGGCTTTACCTAGCTTTTGGGAGTTTGTC
This sequence comes from Oscillatoriophycideae cyanobacterium NC_groundwater_1537_Pr4_S-0.65um_50_18, assembly GCA_016208305.1. GTDB lineage: Bacteria > Cyanobacteriota > Cyanobacteriia > Elainellales > Elainellaceae > Drouetiella. The sequence goes on from JACQYI010000068.1 coordinate 42,712, forward strand.
AATGGAACGGCGATCGCCTGTGAAGACCTGCGGTTAGTGATCTTGCCCACAACCGATATTGATCTGAGAGAACTGCGGGTGCCGCAAGAATGGGTCGATATTGCGAGCTGGAGCGCAGACTGCTATCTGGCAGTACAGGTTAACCTTGATGCGGGCTGGATCAGGATTTGGGGTTACGCCACCCATAATCAGCTCAAAACAAAGGGCACTTATAATCCGAGCGATCGCACCTACAGTCTAGATGAAGACGCGCTAATTCAGGATCTCAACGTCCTTTGGATCGCTCATCAACTTTGCCCAGAAGAACCTATACGGGCAGCAGTTGCGGCAATTCCTACGCTACCGCTGTTGCAGGCAAAAAATTTGCTGGAACGCCTTGGCAACCCCTCGATCGTTTTCCCCCGACTCGCTGTGCCCTTTCCGCTTTGGGCAGCCCTATTAGAACATGGCGGCTGGCGGCAACGTCTTTATGAGCGACGACAAGGATTATTAGATGCTGGCTCAGTGCCCCAGTGGTTGCAGTCAGGTTTGTCGGATTTAGCCCAACAGCTCGGCTGGAGCCTGCGTGCGTTACCCCTTGTTCCAGGCATGCGAAGCCGTGTAGAGCCAGGAGAGAGCGTATCGCGCCAGTTGAGCATCGCAGGCAATCTGTATGAGTTACAGGTATTTCCGAGAGAGGATTCAGAAAATCGCATCTGGCGGTTTGAGCTGCGTCCGCTAGAAGCCGATCGCCAAATTCCTCCGGGCTTCAAGTTAAGGCTTTTAACTGAAGATTTACAGCCTTTTGATCACAACGAAGATACTGCGATTGAACCTAGCGATCGGCTCTATGTCGATGTCATTTTAGAGCCAGAAGAAGGAATAGTCTGGGAAATTGACCCGCCTCCAGAAGGATACGATCGGGAAATCCTAAATTTCTAAGTGCACTGTACTAGACTCCTGCTCACTTGCGATCACAGGTAGGATGTCTGTACGACAAGTTGATTGAACTATAGCTGCACTTATGAAAGTAGAAAGGGGAGATTTTTATGGGTGCTCTGCGGCGTGTCTATAAAAATCTCCTTACGGCTATAGGGAAGTAGCCGATCGCAATTTGAGCGCATGACTCAGACTCAGCACATCATGAGTCCATTCAGGCAGAATCAAGGTCATGATAATTTCTTCAATGCTGTTGACCCAGCATAGGCCGATCGCTCCCCAGAGTGTCTCTGGCATATCAAATCCAAACAACCCCACCACGGCAATGAACAAAGAGATTCCCCAGGCTTTTGCAGTGTAAGTATGATAGCTGGGAAACTTGCCAAACTTGATTAAGCTGACGGCAAATAGCGTCGTCTGTGCAGCAATCGCCATGAGCAACGGAAACTGAAATTGAGCGATCGCGCCAGGATAGATCAGCCAGGTGCTAACCGCAATACAGAGATATAAACTAACATCTGCCCAGCTATCTGCCTGCCGCAGTTCAACGCTGCTGCTGCCCAATCTCCGCGCAATGATGCCATCGAAAATATCCGAGAGCACTGCGATCGTATATCCTCCGATGAAGCCAATACCCGTTTTGCCATCGAGTGCATCGAGCAGTAGGAAGGGGGCGATCGCGAACCTGAGTCCGACCAACATCCAGGGAATCATCGTCAATTTCAGCATGGCCTCTCAACAAGATAGAGAATAAAGTGATAGGCATCCTTAAGCAATGATTGCTTTTGGGGATTATCCAGTCCTCTCACCTTGTTAACACAGCCACCAATCAGCCTTAATGCAGGATGTAGCAGTTAAAAAAGCGCCCTCCGTGAGGAGAGCGCTTTTCGATTCAGTCTGAGAAATTAACCGTTGATGGCAGGAGCCGTCAGAGCGACAGGAGCCGCATCACCCGCAGCCAAGTCAAGCGGGAAGTTGTGAGCGTTGCGCTCGTGCATCACTTCCATACCCAGGTTCGCACGGTTCAAGATGTCTGCCCAGGTGGACACCACACGACCCTGTGAGTCGATGATGCTCTGGTTGAAGTTGAACCCGTTCAGGTTGAACGCCATCGTGCTGATACCCAAGGCCGTCATCCAGATACCCACGACTGGCCATGCACCCAACAAGAAGTGCAAGGAACGGGAGTTGTTGAACGAAGCATATTGGAAGATCAACCGACCGAAGTAGCCGTGAGCCGCAACGATGTTGTAGGTCTCTTCTTCTTGACCAAACTTGTAACCGTAGTTCTGAGATTCAGTTTCGGTGGTCTCACGTACCAGCGAGGAGGTGACCAAGGAACCATGCATCGCGGAGAACAAGCTACCACCGAAGACGCCCGCTACACCGAGCATGTGGAAGGGGTGCATCAAGATGTTGTGCTCGGCTTGGAACACGAACATGAAGTTGAAGGTGCCAGAGATACCCAGGGGCATCCCGTCTGAGAAGGAACCTTGGCCGATCGGGTAGATCAGGAACACGGCA
>JACQYI010000069.1 GCA_016208305.1 Oscillatoriophycideae cyanobacterium NC_groundwater_1537_Pr4_S-0.65um_50_18
ATTGGTGTCGTCGTTTGAATGTGGATTATGAGCGCTTACCTGCTTCTTCTGAAGCCTTCATTCATATCGCAATGATTCGACTGATGCTACGCAGACTGGCTTGAGCCTTGTTTACCTTCTCCGTATTTCCAAACATCCTCTTAGGATGGTGCTGCAAGATTCCGCATCTTATACAGTAATAAAATCCAGTCATCCTCTACTAAAGCTTGCAAAGACTTCCCAAGAGCCTGATCCATAAATTGTTTTACTTTGGCTAGCGACCATCCTAATTGCCTAATGAGTTTTCCAACTTCTCGTTTTGTATTCTCTAGTTTTGTATCCTCAACACTCCAAGATTGAGAGGGCTTAGTATCTACCCCTCGCTTTGTTGAACGAGCCAGAGGCTTTATGGCAAATTGGGATTGCTGTGGTCGTGGCAAGGCTGATATTTGCGGCGGCAATATTTGCGGTGAAGGCTCTTTGGCTGTGGATAACCCCCCCGCACCCCCCAATGCTAGAGAAAGTTGAGAAAGATTAGACTCAGATTTAGAACAGACCGCTAAACCCTTCATATAGGGAGAGGTGTGTATTGGGTTGATTCGTAAGGGTTTCAGAGATCCAAGCGATCTATCTGTAACAGGGCTTGATTGGCTCAAAACTGGCTTAGCATCAGTAGTACACACTTCTTGTGCTTTACGCTGTTCGGGATACCACAAGTGTATATATTTGCGAGTCGTTTGCTTACTGCAACGGGCTTCTTGAACAATCAAGTTCTCTCTTGCCGTCTTTCCTTCAGGTAATCTACCTGCCAATTGCAGTCGGTTATAGGCAGCTTGAATTCTTGACTGAGCATCCTGCGATCGCTGTTGATTGAAGCTATTGACAGGGTTATGACCTTGTTCGTGGTAAATGTTTCCTTGGCGGGTTCTTTCAGTCCCCAACGACCAATAGTAGCCTTCAGCCGCTCTTGCCCAGATGCCACAGCGCATTGTGATCTCATGCTGATGCCGACACCATTGGGTATATCCAGGGCAGCTTGTGGCAGTGTTCTGCACATAGGTAATCAGAGCCTCACCTGTTAGCCCTTGAAATACGACACCATAGCAAGCGATCGTCTTGAGTAAATGGTTCGTCTGCCCTGCGCCTGTCCATCCTTCTCTAATCTCCAGCTCTTGGTCATCACGCCATGCTTGCACAACGGAAGAACGGCGACGCGTATGCCGACCTTTTTTGTTAGCTTCAGCCTGATGAATTGCCTGAGCCAAGTCATCCATATACTGCCCAGAGGCACAATGATCCCACAGCTCAAAGAAGCGCTCTAATCCTCCCAGGATAGGGGTCAGATCATCACCTATGAGTTGGGCACCCGTTGCGGACTGTAAGGGGAGTCGATGCCCTTGATATTCGCTAAAGTGGCCTGCCAGAGCATAACTCTTGCAGTTGGGAAAAATTTCTAACCATCCCTGTTTGATCACAAAATGTTGGGCTTCTAAGCACTGCTTCAGGGCTGCTGCCAACCAAAAGGTTCGAACTTCTTCTGGTAGAGGGAGCCATAGATGATACCCTCCGCTAAAGCTCGACTGTGTGAGGAAGGTTCTCGTGATGCCGATCGTTTCTAGCGTAGCTCGTACCCTAGAAATAGCCTGCCTATCCTGCCGAGGATGGTAGGGGCTGTTACTGTCTATATCAATCATGGCGTAGGATGTGCTGTGTCCAAACCGGACACCTACAATCTGCGCTGCATCTTGCCAGAGATGCCATAGCTTGCGGGGTGTGAGCGGGTATCGGGTAATGGTCTCCCAAGGTGCCTCAGGATCATTGCTTTTGGCGATCGCTTGCCATCGATAGGGGAAAATTTGACATAGCCGTTGCCCTAGCGGATCGCCAGGTAAAGCTTCGGAGCTGCGACGGCGAAGATGCAGATTCATACTATGTTTTGTCCTCAATAGACGAACGAAAATAGAGCAACAAATAAACCCAATGGGGTTCACCTGAGTACTCAACCCTGATTTAGGGCAGAACTGAGGGTGTTCTTAGAAAAGATTTAAAAAATTGCCAAAAGAATCTTTACCAATCTCAAGCAGAGAAGAAATTGGTTATTCAGAGTTGATCGCAACGTATCAAAACATCACGCTAGCCAAGACTCAATACAGATTTTTGCCATTTCCGACAGGGTGTAGAGTAAAATACTCGACACTTCTTCAGAAAAGCAAAAGAAAGAGTCCCAAAGGCTAACAAGCCTTGAGAAAACTCAGTTGAGATGAGTTTTGTAACGTTGACGATCCCAACTTTTGACATTTAGAAGCGTTTTTACAACCTATCCTCACAATGAACTCTGCTTGAATTCTGAGGATTGACCCGATCGCCTAGATGAAGCTTTCAGGGTTCAAAGGTTGTTTTTAGTTCATCACGCTTTCTCCTTTGCGTCAGACTTATTTTGGCTTTATCCATGAATGCAAATCACCCCGCTCAAAACAAAGAGAAATGATTAAAACTGCATCACGGCAAGATCAGTAGATTTCTTGCTTTTAAAGAGTACTCTCTTGATTAGAAGGATCAGAGGGTTACAGAGTGATCGATCTAATTGATCTGATCAGGTTTGTAACGATCCTCAAATGCCCTGCGATATATGCCGTTTAGAGTTTTTAAAGTCAACGGTAGGGGAAGGTGAAGTCATCTTCAGGGGATGCTGAAGTCAGAGGTAGGGGAAATTAAAGTCACTGCCAAAGGAGGTTACTTTCGTGAATTTGTAACCAAAATCGGCTGAAACCAAGGACTGACGCTAGTTACAGTAGGGTTACAACTCAATGGGACTTGAAATGCGATCGCCAAGTCACCCCTAGGGGGTGCTGATGTCATCGCTAGGGGATATGTAACCATAGCTAAAATGAGCTAAATGCACGATAAATCAATGGTTACAGCAGAGTTACAGCTAGGTTACAGAGACATTAAACTTGGAGAGGCTTGGCTGCCTCACGGAGTCGGAGATTTAGGCGATCGGCCTATCTATAGCACAACGGATTAGAGATGACCCTACCCATAGCGTTGTCCTGACTTAAGCCTCGCTCAATAGGTCTGTAACCAAGACTAATGAAATGACGCTAGATCTGGCTCAAGTCACAGGAAGGGGGGCTGTTGTCAAAGTCAGGGGACATCTGAAAGCAGATAACGATCGAAAACCTTGATTTACTAAGGGTTACAGAGGGTTACATGCACAGAGCAGAGTACATCTTAAGTCCAAAGTCACGACTGGGGGAAGCTAATGTCACGACTGTAGGGATTTTTGATGCTAAATCAAGGCTGAAATCCTTATAGAGCAGTAGTTACAGCAGGGTTACACCTTTTGTAACCACACTCCTGCCTGATCACAGCCCTAGAACTTGACGAAGCAAGCTTTGATCGTTGTCAACGGCACGACGGCGATCGCTTTCGACCAACTTCACCCAACTGACGCTTTTACCCACCATAGAGGCCAGTTGAGCCTGCGTCCATCCTCTCGTCTGTCGAGCAGCCTTTACCGCTGCTCCTGTTAGCTCAGAGGCAGGAAGCTGAGCGATCGCGGGTGGGCTTTGGGCGACCCCATTGCGACTACCCCGTTTGGAAGCAGTCGTTCGGTTTACTTTCTCAGCCCGTCTTGCTTCAATCTCATCCAGACATTCCTGAATTTGAGACGGCAGTTTGAAGGTGAGTTTAGCTGCGAACCAGTGCTTCGAAATATAGTTGTCAGGCAGCCACTTTGACCCCAAAAGCTTCTGGTTGCGCTCTTTGGTGGGCAAATCTGCGACTTCATCCGGCAAACTCCAAACGGGTCTGAGCCAGAGGGGATAGGTTTCATCATCAAAGTCAATCTCTACTTTGAGGCTGTCTTTAAGCGCCAGAAGCGCGTTATCAACAGATTCTTTCAGCTTCCAGCCATAGCGGCGATCGGATAACGCTTTCTCGATTTCGCTGCTGGATAAAACGCTTTCCAGCAAACTTTCGATCGTGTAAAGGCCATTGGGGCGGGCGCGGCTATTCTGAATCAAGTACAGTGCCATAGCCGTCGCTAGCTTGCGCCGATGGGGGTCGATATCAAAAACTTCTTTAGGAATGAGTCCGTATTGGTACAGCGCCTTGCGCTGCTGTGCGCCTTCCCGGTTGAGGAAGCTATGCGTCCAGAGTCCTGGCTGGACTCGAATCACAACCTCATGTAACTCTTCCGTTTGGCCATCTACATGCGGCTGGGTGTATTCCTGGACGCTCACAATCCACAGCAGGCTGCGCTCTCGAACGCACAGATCCATATCGCCCTCAAACCAGTGGATCACCGCTCCTAGAGTTCCAACGACCCAAGCGAGATCGGCGATCGCCTTGAGCTTTTGGGACTTGGTAAACTTGTTGCTGTTGTGAACCTTGAGCGTTTTGATCAAGTCTGTGCCCAGCAGATAAAACGGCTCTTTCCAGGGTTCAGACTGGAGCGAAGCATAGGTGGCAAATACGGCATGAAGACGAGCCGCCATGACCCCATACTGTTCTAAAATCTCGCGCTCTGCTTGCGTAGAAATAGAGTCAGCTTGGTGCTTCTGCTTGTTGAGAACGTAGAATTCGATGTATCGCCCCTTGCCAAACTGCTTTTGGAAGTAGAGGCGATCTTGTCCATACTCGCTCCAGTCAGGTGGTTTAAGAAAAGCCTGAGTAGCACTGATCACGGGTGCCCCGCTGGCCATCATCTCGATCGATTTGGTCGTGAATAGAGGTGGTTCGGTGCGCGGCAAGTTACGCGGCTTGCGAATTTTGGTGCGGGTAGATTGGGGTGGAAGGACTTCTACTTCGGTTAACTCTAACTGAGAGGAAGCTTCAGGCTCTGGCGTTCTACCCTCGGTTTTACGTGGCATTGTGCTCATCCATTGAAGAAACTTTGTGGAGCCAAGGTGCGCCTACGGGAATCACCCGTCGCGCAATTCGCTCAATAAATTCAGATCGAGAGAGGTGAAACTCTGCGGCTAGTTCGTCTAATTGTTCAACTGCTGTAGGAGTTAGACCAATCATGGTTGGTTTTTTCGGCTCTGAGTAATACTGTCCTAGTCCTTTACGGCTTTGCTTGTCCTGGCCATTGCTCATAGCTAACTTTCAGGTGGGGATATGCTCTATCGGTTATATAAGAGATACCACAGCTTTTCAAATTGGGCACAGTCACTTTTTGAGCGTAGTGAGTTTTGAGACTCGTTTTTTTACCTTCGGGTAGCGGGTGTGGGGCACTGGGTGCTGCTCTGGGGCACGACCGGGGGATTTACCGCTAGGTTTGGAGGCTTGAGCCGGAGTGCCGATCGCTGCCAGAATGTTGGCTTCAGCGAGTCACCCTGACCCATCGAGAGTGTATCTCCATCAGTATCGTTGAAGCCAGAAAGCAAGTTAGTGGCACTGAGGGTATAGGCCGTGTCTTCCATACCAGCGACGAGGATGGCGCTGTCCCTGTTGGCGCATCGTTGGCATTGGTAGTGGTCAGCTCAAAGGTGTCACTTACCTCAGCCAGTAAACCCATCGGTTGCAGTGACTTTGGGGCTGATGCTGCCTACCTCTCCCTGGGTGGGAGTACCACTAAACAAACAAATGCAGCTGCGCATAATCGTATTGCAATGCCAGCCCTGCGGTATGTCAGTAGGGTGATTCCATCGGTAATGGATTCGGTCAAGATAAAGAAGCTCGATCAAAATCCATCGTTTAGAATTTAGCTGAGCTTTTGCAGATGCAAGAATTTGATTACGCGCTTGATTTTAAAGCGATCGACTTTCGTCAGCATCCAGAACTGTACCGGATTGGTCGTGGCGAGCAGGGCGTTTTGCTGGTTGAACCTTACAAGAGTGAGATTTTGCCCTACTGGAAATTCAAAACTCCAGAAATTGCCCGTCAATCTGCTGACAAAATCTACAGCCTTTTTCTCCAATACAAAGCCCAAGACGATTTCGTCGGCATGGACATGGCACGAAAATTTTTGCAGATGGGACACACTCGATCGCGTCGCTATGCCAATCACAAGTCGGGACGCAAATATGCATCAGGCTCCAAAACGGTTCTGCCTCGTGAAGAAGATCCGATCAAGGCTCAATCGGCCAAAATTTTTTATGAAAAGTGGCAATTGGCCAAGACTGATCCAGAGTATTTGCAATTTGCTGCACGCCACCGGAAGCAATATGAAAGTCCTGAAATTGCTGCTGCTAAAAGACTAGGTTCCTAACAGGAGTAGATGCATGAAGTTTTCGGATCCGAAAGGCATTTTTGCTCAGAAATCGGATCTTGCTATTGTTGGGTTTCACATTGTTCAACCCAATCTACTAGCGCGACAAGGCTAAAATGTTGGGTTCCTGTAGGATGGGCTAGCGCAACCCATGCTGTCAAAGATTTTCAGCTCTTGGACAAGCCTGGAAAATTAGTCTGGATGCGCTACTACAGAAAAGATCTGTTAGGCAGCTAGGCTCAAAGGGAGTAGCACCGATTGAACCAGAAAAAGAGATGTTAGTAAGCACCAGTTCTCAACACATAGCCAACACTACGCACTGTGTGAATCAATTGTTTTGCGCCATGCGCTTCTAGCTTGATTCGCAAGTATCGAATATAAACCTCAATGATATTGGAACTAGCACAATTTTCGTAACCCCAGACATCATCTAGAATCTGCTCACGGGTTAATACCTGGTTAGGATGCCGCATCAAGTACTCCAACAGATCAAACTCTTTAGCAGTCAGTTCAATTTCTTGATTGCCATAGTAAACCTGCCGCGCTTTTCGATTGAGAACAAGCTGCTCAAACTGTAGAAGATGAGTTTCTTTTAGTCCTTGTCTTAAATGCGCTCGAACCCTGGCGATCAGTTCCTCAATAGCAAAGGGTTTGCTAAGGCAATCGCTAGCTCCTGCATTTAACCCCATGACTCGTTCAGAAACTTGTCCCTCATGGGTTAAGACAATGATGGGTACATGATTGTAGACAGAAGTGTTGAATCCGGACATAAAACTTCATACTTCAGCGAACAAGAGCGTCAGGCAGTAAATCATAGCTCCAGTGAACGATGGAACAGCGACGACTCAATTCCAATTGTAAATAGCGAAACTTATCCAACAATCGATGCCCATAAAACGCAGGAATTTCTATCAACTCTAAAATCAAATAGGCAATTAACACCATATAGATTTGCATCGTCACTCCGTTGACGTTTTTGCTAATCAAGTGGTCGAGTTTGAGATGCATCTTCAAAAACTTCCACAAAATCTCAATTTGCCATCGGTTGCGATAGATTTCACCAATCTCCTCATTCGTCATCTCATCTAAATTTGTTGCCAAGCGAAACTCGCTTCGCCTCTCAAGGTCACAGAACCAAACAACGCGATACCGTTGATGGTCAAACTCGGTTTTCATGTTGTTTTTGATTCGCACCACAAAGCGGGTTTGAGTGGTGCTGAGTTCATCGAGAAAATTCCAACTGGCAAAGCCTCTATCCATGACACCGATGCCGTTTTCAGGAATCATGCTATTCACGGTTTCAGCAAAGCGAGCATCGTGTCCTTGCCCAAAATGAATCAAACATTCGGTCGGATTGCCCTGCTCTAAATTGATCCCATTGAGCAATTTAACTTGGTGATAGCCCTGCTCCCAAAACAACTTGCTTGTTAAGCTAATTACCGTCGAATCAATCGGAACCAGCATCTGTGCCGTTGCGGGGTGCTGGCGCTTCAAGCGTTCGAGCAATTCCACATAGATGCGGCAAAAATTCTCTCCTTGCCGAGTTTTACAGGCTTTAGAAAAAGTTGAAATATCAACTCCAATTCCAGCATGATTGAGGCGATAAAATAGGTCTCTCATGCTCGTCAAACTCGTGTCCAGCACAAACGTCAGCCAGATTTCAAAGAACAAGCGTGTGTTCAAAACGGGGTAGTCACTCGGCGACAGTTGCTTGAGAAGCAATTTGACAACTTTTGGAAACGACGATAGCATTAGGCATCATTTTTTGTTGAATAGGGGTCAGAATACTCTTTTCTGCCCCCTTTTTTTCTGTCTTAAGCTTTCTTTCAACACTTCTGGATTGTAGATTGAGCGCAATCGACGACAGAACTCTGTGCAGGAGATTCTTGAAAGAGTCCAATCTACGATGATAAAATGCGGATTGGTTTGGCGAGCAGCCAACAATCCACTGATGCCATCCTCCGTTAAGCTGACTTGATACCCTTCACAACCCAGTTCCTGCGTGATGAGCTGAGCAAGCTGTTTATCATCTTCGACTAGTAGAACATGTATTGGCACTGTTTCAATTACAGCTTTGTTAACATGATTTTTAGAACTGATTTTAGAAATGGTTTGTAGCATTTTGAAGTTCTACTTGGATATTGATCACTTCCCGGACATCTTGAGCCAAGCGTGAGATTCGATACCCGAACGGTACTTTTTCTGACTCACCATGTCCTCGCAAATCGATCGCGATTACCTGATAATGTTTGGCAAAAGCAGGAATCTGATATTTAAATTGTTCTGCTGATTGCGACCAACCGTGAAGCATTACGATCGATTTGCCTTGCCCTGCGCTGATGTAGCTTAATGCAGCACCATCAGAGGTTCTAAATATTTTTCTTTGCATACTTTTCTTTGCATGTTATTTTGCAATGCCAAAAATTATGCACTGCGAAAAGCCGCTCCCCCATTGGGGGAACCGATATTGCCACCATCGACAAAAAGCTCGATAGAGTGAACGTAAGATGAATCATCTGAGGCAAGAAAGAGAACGGCTTTGGCAATCTCATCCGCTTCTCCCCACCGCCCCAGTGGAATGATTGCTGCCATTTTTGCCGCCAGTTCAGCATCCTCTGGAGAGGGGGTAGAATCGCGGCTCCAGATCGGGGTTTTGGTTGCTCCCGGTGCGACAACATTAACTCGAATATTGCGGGGAGAAAGTTCGGATGCGATCGTTCTCGCCATGCCGCGAATACCCGCTTTGCTTGCGGCGTAGGCAGCTTGCCCTGGATGACCCAGTGAACCAATGCTTTTTTCCCTTTAAGTTTCATCGTCATTTCCTATAGAAATTGAATATGTGATGTTGCAAAATTCTCAGTTCGTTTCCTGAGCAAGTCCGAAATCTTCCCGTTACCGACCGGGAGCGCGTGTTTTCACCTCCTGGAGTAGCCAACCGTTGCCGTCTGGGTCGCTGAAGGAAGCAAACGAGCCATAGTCGCGACGTTTTGGATCGGAACCCGTGACCCTGCCCTCGGTTCCGGCGTGGTGGAAGATCCCGCCGATGTCGTGGAAGATCTCACTGACCTCAATGCCACGATCGACGAGTTCAGCGTGAGCGGCCTCAATGTCATAAACAATCAGGTGTAAACCCTGCGCTGAACCCGGCACAGCTGAGGTAATTCCAGTGCCGATGATGATCGAACACTCCGAACCAGGAGGGGTTAGCTGCACTACTCGGAAGTCTTCACTAGTGACGAAGTCGGCATCTAGCCGCCACCCCAACCGCTCATAGAAGCCCTTAGCGCGATCGACATCCGAGACAGGTAATGTCAAAACTTCGAGTTTCATCGTTTGACTGTTCATTTTGTTCTCCGTTAGGTGAGTGAGCTTGTTGCCCACCTGGTTACGTTTCATTCTTCAGCGATCGCCCCATTCGCACCACTCAAGTTCGTTGAGTAAAGATGCAACTTAATCGTTTTACATGGGAGGATGAGCAGCGTTGGCAGATGGAGCTTGAACAGAGAGGGGGGCTGCAACGATCGTAGTGTCATACCGATGCCCCAGATCTGTCCAATCTTCTGGTGGCGTTTGACCGATTTGGGGGAAGAATTCGTCAATGCCACCCGGCATGAAGGTAAAGAGCAACCGAGCCGTTCCCGGCCCAAGATTCACCCATCCATGCACGCTGTTACGGGGCACCACAACCGATGTTCCAGGCACGACCTCAAACTCTTCGCCCTCGCAGTGAAAGCGAAATCTGCCTTCAAGGACTTCAAAGATCTCCTCTCTGTCTTCGTGATAGTGGAGCGGTGGTCCTACAAACGGTGGAACGCGCGCTTCGACAATTGTGAAAGCCCCACCGACATCTTTGCTGTGTACGCGGATAGCCATCTGTTCGCCGAGCATTGTATCGAACCAATCTAGATTCTCACCCCGGCTGACAATTGCAACTTTGCTTTGATTGAATTGAGTACTCATTGGTTTACAACCTATCGATGAAGGGGCTGCTAGGTTAGTGAGCTTGCTGCCCGTCCTGATTACATTTCATTGTTCAACGATCGCCGCATTCAAACCACGCAAGTTCGTTGAGTTAAAACGCCATTTAATCGTTTTGCAGGGAAGGCAAGCCGCAAGAAGCGAGACGGGAGCCGTTAAACCTGATATGCTTCAGGTAGAGATAAAACTATTCGTCGATTGGGCGGTGTTACCGAGACTCTCCGCCAAGGTGTAACTGAACAACGCTCGGTATTTTGAGGAAAGGCTTGCTCTGTCCTTTATCTCGCTGGCTAATCTATGGATTCCAACCCATCAAAATCTGGGCGGGGGAGATCTGCCTCTGGGCGAGTGCGGGGCGTTATCCTATCGCCGCAAGGATGGCAAAAGTTTCAGACGGCAAAACAGCAGGTGGAATCTGACGAAACCTGGGGCAAGCATTTTACCCAAGAAGATCTGAGCGATCGCATTGGACTTTCCCTCAATACCCTTTCCCGCATTTTTAAGCGCGAACAGGGGGTCGATCGTCAGTCGTTGGAGTACCTCTTCCGGGCGTTTGGGCTGGAATTGACGCAGACAGATGTGACATCCCCTACCTCTTCTGAAGAGACTGAGAGCCGTTGGAGCAATCCCCAACAAGATTGGGATACGGTAGTTGATGCCTCCGTGTTTTATGGACGTGAGGCAGAACTGATGCAGCTGTGGCAGTGGGTAGTGTCTGACCGCTGTCGTCTGGTCGGATTGCTGGGCATTGGGGGCATTGGCAAAAGTACAATCGCGGCTAAAGCGGCGCTGCAAATGCAGACAGAATTTGAGATCGTTGTGTGGCGATCGCTGGCAAATGCGCCACCCCTGGATGAACTTTTGTCGAGCCTGCTGAAGTTTCTCATGCCGCTGTTTGGGGAAGATCCGATCATTCCCACCACGCTCGATCAGCAGCTTTCCAAACTGATCCAATATCTGCGATCGCGTCGGTGTTTATTGATTCTGGACAATGCAGAAACCATTTTGCAGCGTGAGTTAGTCGGGCACTGGCGATCGGGCTATGAAGGGTATGGGCAATTGATGAGAGCCATTGGTGAAACCTCTCATCAAAGCTGTTTATTGCTCACCAGCCGCGAAAAGCCACGGGAAATAGCGCTGATGGAAGGCGCACAGGCACTGGTGCGATCGCTGCTCTTACAGGGATTAACACCTGCTGATGGCCGTGCCCTCTTTCGACAAAAAGGAGCGTTTACAGGTTCAGAAGCAGAATGGCAAACCTTGATCAATCATTACGGTGGCAATCCTCTGGCATTGAAACTGGTAGCAAGCGCAATTCAGGATTTGTTTAGCGGCAACATTACCGAGGTGATGCCCTATCTCAGTCAGGGATTGGCTGTGTTTGAAGACATCCGCGATTTGCTAGACCGTCAGTTCGCTCGCCTTTCCGAAGCAGAAAAGAAAACCCTGTCCTGGTTTGCCATTCATCGGGAGCCAATCTCGATCCCAGAGATTCGAGAGAACATCGTTGAGCAGCAGGATCAGCAACGTGTACCCAATCTAATCAACTCACTACTGCGGCGATCGTTACTCGAAAAGACCGATGGGTTATTCTTCTTGCAACCCGTGGTGATGGAATATGTCACAGAACGATTTGTGCAGCAGCTTTGCATCGAATTTGAGACGCAGCAGCTTAACATTTGGCAGACGCATTCCTTATTGCGAGTACAAGCAAAAGATTACGTTCGAGAGATTCAAATGCGCCTAATTATGCAACCCGTGATAGAACGGTTGCTGTTTCGTTTTGGCAGTGTGGCAGCGATCGAGGCGCAGGCAAGGCACATACTAACGCAACAGAAGAAGAAACCGGGATATGTGGCAGGCAACCTGATTAACCTGCTGGTGCAGCTTCAAGTGAATTTGCGCGGCTCAGACTTTTCTGATCTGATCGTGCAGCAAGCAGACCTGCGACAGATCGATTTAGCCGGAGTCAATTTTCAGAATGCCAATTTAGCCACGTCCATCTTTTCAGAAACCTTCAGCAATGCCATGTCGATCGACCTGAGTCCAGACGCTCAGATCATTGCAGTTGGGGCATCCAATGGCAACCTCTACCTCTGGAACATCATTACAACCCAGCTCTTAGCCACTTTTGCAGGTCACACCGGATGGGTTTGGTCGGTTGCCTTTAGTCCGGATGGCAAAACGTTAGCCAGCGGCAGTACGGATAGTTCGGTGCGCTTGTGGGATGTCCAGAGTGGACACTGCTTACAGGTGCTGACAGAGCATAAAAGCTGTGTTTGGTCTGTGAGTTTTAGTCCCGATGGTCAGCAATTAGCGAGTGCCAGTGAGGATCAAACCGTGCGCTTGTGGAATTTGCAAGGGCAGTGTCTCCGGGTTTTGCAAGAGCACACCCAGAGCGTTTACGCTGCCCACTTCGCTCCGGATCAGCAAACTTTAGCCACTAGCAGTCATGATACAACCATTCGGATCTGGGACGTGAGCACCGGGAACTGCCTGCGTGTCTTACAGGGGCACATCAGCGGGGTTCAGTGTCTGTGCTACAGCCTGGATGGTCAATGGCTTGCTAGCGGCTGTCGGGATGGGTCGATTCGGCTATGGCATGGTGATCTCGCGAGTGAGCAATCGTCAACACTTAATTTCCAGGTGCTTCAGGGACATACCGATTGGGTGTGGGACATCGCCTTTAGCCCGGATGGGTGCTTTTTAGCCAGTGCCAGTCGGGATGGCACTCTACGCCTTTGGAATGTTCAAGATGGGCAACCCATCTATGTGCTCGACAGCCATACGCATGACGTTCACGGGCTTGCCATTAGTGCCGACGGTCAATGGTTGGTGAGTGCCGGAAAAGACCATACGGTGCGGCTATGGCATTTGCAAAGCGGACGAAATCTGAAAACATTGCGCGGATATACTGGCGGGCTTCACTCCCTCAGCCTCAGTTCGGATGATCAACTGCTTGCGAGTAGTGGTCAGAGCGAAACGATTCAGGTGTGGCGTTTGCAGCTAAATGGTCATCTGTCGCAACTTCACCCCTACAAAACATTTTCTAGTCCAGCCCATCAGATTTCAGCATTAAGCAACGTCAGCTTTAGTCCTGATGCTCAACTGCTGGCGATCAATCGACATGATGAGGCGATCGCCGTAGGTCATATTCAAACCGGGCACCTCGACCAGTGGACAGCACACAGCGAATCTATCTGGACTGTGTTATTCAGTCCAGGGGGAAAGATTTTGGCAAGCAGTAGCTATGATTGCACAGTGCGACTATGGGATGTGGAAACACATCATTGCTTGCGCGTGTTACGGGGACATGAGAGCGGTATTCTGGCGATCGCGTTTGATCCCAGTGGCCAATGGTTAGCTAGTGGTAGTTTTGATGACACCATTCGCGTGTGGGATGTGCAAACGGGAGAATGTTTGAGGGTATTGCAGGAGCAAACGGGTGCCATTTTCGCACTGGCATTTGATTCCAGCGGCCAAAGATTGGTAAGCGGCGGTCACGACCAAACGATTCGCGTGTGGGATGTGCAAACCGGAACCTGTCTGAAGCTATTACAGGGACATTCGGGCGTGGTGTGGACGCTTGCCATTAGTTCAGATGGCCGAATCTTAGCCAGCGGCAGTGATGACCAAACCATCCGCTTGTGGGATGTGCAAACGGGACGCTGCCTTCAAACCTTGGGTGAGCATACCAGTTGGGTCACGTCAGTTCTGTTTAGCTCCAACGGTCAAATTCTAATTAGCGGCAGTTACGATCGCACGATAAAACTATGGGATGTTAAGACAGGACGTTGTATTAACACGTTAACCATCGATCGCCTGTATGAAGGGATGAATCTTCAAGGCGCAACCGGGCTGACCACGGCTCAAAAGTATACCCTGAAAGCGTTAGGGGCAATTGAGCATTGAAGCTTAAACAAGTTTTGCGAGCAGCCATGCAAAAAGCATTCACTCAGAGTGACCTCAAACAAGTCACGGTTGATCCCACCGTTCAAGAAGCAGTTGCTTTTCCTACCGATGTCCGGTTCTACGACAAAGCTCGATCTGCAAGCGCACGCCTGCGGCAGAGCGAAGCTCTATGAGCCTGTGATTGGATACGGCAAAGCTGACCACTTCTTAGTTTCCAATCCAGGCAAGGGAGCATCTTCGATCGCTTAATCCTCGACTTTTTTAGGGACGGCGACAAGCACTTACAAATTCAGCCAGCTTATCCAGTCTTCGCCCTTGAGCGCTCTATTTGTGCTGCGCTTTAGCCCATGCTTCTCAATGTGAGCATCAATTTCAGCTTTATGCTCAGAGAAATAGCTTTCAAGCTCTTTGGTTGAATGAGGAGAGACTTCAGCCACAATCGCACGCGAGATATAGATCTTCTTTTTACTCCCAGCAGTATTGTTGTATTCCTGGATAGCCGAAACTATCTCATCGATCGAAATAGGCTCTTCATCTTCTAGTTCATCGTCATTAAATTTCTCAGCTCTATAAGAAGCTGGCGAAGAGACTGACGAGACTTTTTCATTACCCAGAAGCTTCTCTAGTCTTGCCGAGACTTCTTCATCGCTTAGCCCAGTTGAAGGAGCCTGGGTTTGTACGCCATAGAAAGACTGCTGAATTGCATCAAGTGCCTGTTTTCGTAGTGTTGTCACCGCCTTGGCGCTGACGCCAAACTGAGCGCCAACCTCCGAAGTTGACTTCCCAAGGACTTCACCCACGATCGCCCCTAGTGCAATCTTGCTTTTTTCTGCTGGCGTCAGGTCTTTTAATGCCATACTGCTCAATTTTTCTATCAATTAGGTCAGTTAACTATTATAGATGGGTCAGAAGATATGTGAGTAAAATTCATCAAAAATGTAAATTAAAATCTGAAGTATACGCTTGCCTGATTTATGAATACCTTAAAAGCCGTTTTATAATCAAAAAGGTTTTAAATGATAAACGCATCATTATAGCTGTTTGTATGATATGGCATGAGATATACTTAGGCTCTTTTGATAGAAGAAAGACCAAAAGACTTTTCACTAAATTTATCATTTTGAAGGCAGTTAAACGACTTCTCTCTCCTTAAAGTAACCAAAAAGGGATGAGTTATCTCAAAATGGGTTGGAATTGGATTTGCCTTGCCATCACACATCAATGGCAGATATTTGAAGCTGATTCAACAAGGTCGCGATGGCGCGATCGCAGCAAGACAGCTCATCTCTCACAGCGATCGCCAATGAGTCAGCTGAATGATTATCCTGAAAGCTAATTCAATTTTAGGGCTGTGATTTCTTGTCCTGCCTGATGCAGAATCAGGTGCTTCACATGACCTTGCGGATCTTGAAAGAAGGTAATTTGAGCATCAACTACGGTGATGAAAAATTGAGTCTCTGTTTCTGCAAATAACTCAACCTGAGATTGCCCGGTGGCTTGAGCATAGAGTCGGTCGTGTTCTTTCGTAATGGTCAGAATAAAGTCTGGAGCGATTTCATAGCGTCCCACATACGCATCAAACAGGTTAGGATCAACCTGGATTGCCTGACGTTGTTTGGGTGGATGATGTTTAGCCAGAGGATAACGGGATTCTAACAGGTGCAAGCCAATATCGTTGACATCATTCTCTGAATTCGATAGCACAACAACCCCTAATCGCTTCTGTTTCACAAAGCCTAAAAAGCTGCGAAATCCACCTGTACCACCGTCATGAAAGACGATTTCTGTTTCATGGTGATTCAAAAGATGCCAACCCAGCGCGATCGCCAGTCCGGGTGTTTCCGTTTGGGTTTGAACCGTATGCGTTGTCTGAAAAATTAGATTTAACGGGGAAGACACAAGTTGTAAATTTACGGCTAAGAACTTGAGCAAATCGTTTGCTGTCGATCGCAATGCCCCTGCACCTGCTAGGGTTGGGAAGTTCCAGTAAGGAACGGGCTGGTTGAGTCTGTTATGTCCGGTCGCAAACCGTGTGTGTTGCTCAGCCGTCAGTTGAATACTCGTATCGTGCATTTGCAGCGGTTGAGTAATCTGGGTTTTAGCGAGCGTTTCGTAATCCATGCCTGTTCTAAGGCTAAGAAGATGTCCCAGCAACCCTGCACCCAGATTGGAGTATTCGTACTGGCTGCCAATATCTCGTGGTAATGGGTAGCTGGATAGAAATGCATACAGCTGTTCGACGGAGTAATCGACATAGGGATTACTCATATCCGCTGGGGTAAAGTTATCGGGTAAGCGAGGTAACCCGGAGGTATGCGTTGCTAAATTTAGCAAGGAAATGTCTTGACCCTTGCGAGTGGGTGCCTTCACAGCATCAGGCAGAAGCATGGAGATGCGATCGCCCAGTTTGAGAGTGCCTTGCTCCACTAGGGTCGCCAGCATCAGGGTCGTAAATACTTTGGTAATTGAACCGATTTCAAACAGGGTGCTTCCATCCACCGGGCAGGAATTTGTCTGATCCCGATGACCATAAGCAATGATGCGTTGGCAGAGCATCTCCGTAGGAGAATCGCCACTCTCATCAATAACCCCTACGACAATACCAACACTTTGTTTCTCCTGATCAATGCGTTGTTCTAAGATGGCTGCAATTTCGCTATCTGCTGGAACAGATTGAGTTGTGGTCATATCTTCAAATTTCCTTGCCCCAGGCATTTGAGAGTTATTTACAAACGGCTTTTAGCTAAACTATGATCCTTGACACAAAGTATTTGATGTACCCCAAAATTCTTGTAATGCAGACATTTGCTCTTGTAATCGGGTGACTTCTCGATTCAGTGGCTCAGGTAACTGAACCGGATTGCGAATTTGCTCAAACCAAGTCTCTAAATTGGGACGGAGTGCTTTGTAAAGTGTTGGAGGGCAGGACAGTAACAGTAGGGTTAGCCACTCTGTGAAATCAACTTTGTGAAGCGCAAAATCTCCATTGAGTCGGTCCCATTGGTGGGCGATCGCCTCTCCCCCGTTCAGGTTTAACACAGCTTGTTGAGCAATTTCAAACAATGGGTTCGCTTGAATTGCTTTTCGCAACATGGAGAGCGCATCTAGCGAATGAATCGAGATTTGTAGAAGTGATGCAAACTCCGATGGAAAATGTTTTAAGAGTATGGTAACTACTTCATGTAGAGAGTCAGCTCGTTTGAGTAGATTTGGTAATTTATCTTCAAAATATGGTGCGGCGATCGCACACCACTGCTGGGGATTGAGCGCAACATGAAAGCAGGTTTCATATAACTCCTCCGTTTTCTGTAGGAGAATATAACCTCGACTGCGGTTTGTTTCAGGATCGGGTGGCTCAAAGGCTTCCCACAAAAGGGGTAAGGGCACCCAATGAGGCGGATACTTGAATCGGGCGACATCCAGTAGAAGGACGAGATCTCGCTGTGGATGATAGCCTCCAATGGGTGAAAAATGCCCGTCTCCGGTCTGTCCCAAAACTTTGCGACTGTAGGCAGCAATCATATGAATCCCATGTGCTGTAGAAGTAATGCGCTTTACATCCTGTCGAAACTCGTCTAAGTTTCTCTCGGTGTAACGATGAGCAGTCACCTTTGCCCCATTACAACGGGAAATGCAGACAAATTCATCTAGCGTAATGCCTGTTTCTTTTATAACCGGGAGAGATTGGCAACAGTCGAGCATTTCCTCACCATACCAACGCCATATACCCCGCCAGATTCGCCCTGGATCGATCGCTAGGGCATTTAGCACAACCACCATTGTTCCTAGACCGCAAAATGCAGGCTCGGCTTGAGTGTGAAACTGTTCGGCTAGGGCAAAGTATCCGTCCATTCCTCCCAGTTCTAGCGCCTCTCGGAAAAGCTGCCTCCCCTCCGTTGAAGAGAAGGCAATGCAAGAGGTTGGTAATGGACGGCGGTAAAAACCCTCAGTCTGGTCAGCCATAATCTCCATCGTTAATCCAGAAATGGAGATATGCTACTACGGAACTACCTCTACCCAAAAATCAGCCGTAATGATTTCACCACCGCGGTTAAACTGTCCCCACAGTTTATACTTTCCAGGCTGAGGAAAACGGGTTGCGAAGTGGACTTGATGAGCGGCTGTATCATGCACCGCGTGGGCATGGATGTAGTTTTCTCGTGTGAGTTCAGAGGACTGGCGCACAATAACCAGATGTCCCTTTTCACTCAGATAGGGCTGTAAATCAGCGATCGGTTGATAACTGATTGCATCTTGCAAGTTAAACCGCAAAACAATTTCTTGACCTGCTCGAATCGTTGCTTGGGTTGGAGCAAAGCCAACAATGGTTTCGTTAAAGGTTTTGGTACGGCTCCAATTCACATCATCAGCAGCAGAATGATTTCCAGCAACTTGGGTTTTCAGAACAGAGACTTGTTCTGTTTGCCCTGTCGGTTGATAGCCACTAAAGAGGGTGTAATTCCCAGACTGGGGAAACTGTGTTTCAACTTGAAATCGTCCATTGCCTTTGTAAATGGGATGGAGATGTTGAAAGACCTGCAAGTCATTGCTGACGGCAATCAGGTGCATGATCTGCTCCTGAAATTGATCAAACTGAGCGATCGCATTCCCCTCACTATCCTGTACATCAATCTGAAGGATAGTCGGTGTATTTGGGGTAATCACACCCGTGGTTGTGAGCTTTGCCTGAGTAGATGTAGATGTAGATGTGTTTGTATGATCATCTCCATGTTCACCATGATTTGTCATGTGTGTTGTAGTATGACTGTGATTAGTTTCCTCTGCATGAGCTGCATTGGAATGTGTTGTCGTTGTCATAGCAGATTTCTCCTTTACTTGAGCAAGTTGTGTGCAGCCTTGAACAATGGATAATGTCGCGACGATGGCGATCGCAGTGATAAACCGATTCATTTCTCTCCTTGGATGATCGTTCGTTGAAAAGCTTTAGCGTTTGTTGGCTCTTTTTGCAGCCCATGTTTTAACGCTTGTTGTCATCCTAGAATCTCTAGTTGGCTAGAGAGTCAAGCCCCTTCATCGAACGTTTTTTTGCCTTGCTAAACCCATTCATCAACCGAGTGTTTGAGGTTGCGGCGTGTGACTCGCTCTTGAATTTTGCCAATCACAATGTAGAGAACAGGCACAACAAATAGACTCAGAAACGTAGTGACAAAGGTGCCGCCAAAGACTGCGGTTCCTAAGGACAGACGACTGGCGGAACCTGCCCCGGAGGGAAATAACATTGGGTAAGCTCCTAGCAAAGCGGCGATCGCTGTCATTAAAATGGGACGCAGACGATCTTGAGAGGCTTCAATGATGGCTTTGGTGAGGGGGAGTCCTTGCGATCGCAACTGATTAGCAAATTCCACCATCAGGATCGAGTTTTTGCTGGCGAGTCCAACTAGCATCAGCAGCCCAACCTGACAGTAAATGTCGTTATACAATCCCCGCATCCATTGCACGGATAGTGCGCCTAATACGGCTAAGGGAACGGACAGCATGATGATCAGCGGATCCACAAAGTTGTTGTATTGAGCCGCGAGAACGAGGAATACGAAGAACACGCCTAAGCCAAAGATGAGGGGTGCTTTTCCGCCAGATTCCAGTTCTTCTAACGAAATTCCAGACCACTCAAATCCCATGTTGGCAGGAATGACTTCAGCCGCCAGTTGCTCCATCAGTTTGATTGCTTGCCCGGAACTATAGCCGGGAGCCGCTGCCCCATTGATTTCAATGGCACGATGCAGGTTGTAGTGGTTAATCGTCTGCGGCCCTGTGGTGGGAGTAATCGTCACCAGATTGCTGAGGGGGATCATTTCTCCTGGATGCGATCGCACATACAACTGACCGATATCGTCTGGATTGGAGCGAAACTGCTGGTCTGCCTGGACATAGACCCGGTAGGTGCGACCAAAGGCATTGAAGTCATTGACGTACCGTGAACCAATGTAGGCTTGCAGAGTACTGTAGATTTCTTCAACGGGAACTTGGAGGGCTTCTGCTTTATTGCGATCGACTTCAATTTTCAACTGTGGGGCGTTAGCCGTGTAGATGCTAAAGACTCCCTGCAAGCCAGGGGTTTGGTTGGCACGAGTCAGCATTTCCATCTTGATTTGGTCTAATGTGCTGATATCGCTGGTGCTGCGGTCGCCCCGATCCTGCAACTGAAAGACAAATCCTCCCGTGCTGCCAAGGCTGGGAATGGTGGGAGGATTGACTGCCAGGACTGGCGCTTCAGGAATACCCATCAACGGTCCCTGCACCCGGCTCAAGATGGCAGAGACGGATTGTTCTGGTGCTTGCCGTTCGTCCCAGGGTTTGAGCGGAGCAAACATTAATCCTCGATTGGGCGTATTGCCACTAAAGCCAACCCCACCCATCGCAAACGTGCCTTGAATCTCTGGCTCCTGGAGTAAGATTTGCTCTGCTTGGTCTACAATCTGCCGCGTGTAGTTGAGGGACGCACCATCGGATGCCTGAATCAGGTTGATAAAGTATCCCTGGTCTTCCTGGGGTAGAAACGCTTTGGGGACTTTCAGATAAAGTCCTACCGTCAGCACCAGAGAAGCGATAAACAGCATCATCACCACCTGTTTGAAGCGGGTGAGAATTTGGAGCGATCGCTGATATCTCCGCCTCAGCCAGTTGAGAAATCCGTTAATCCGCTTGGCTAACCAACCCAAAATTCCACGAGGTCTTTCCTGTTCTCGGAGTAGGAGCGCAGATAGGGCAGGGGTGAGGGTTAAGGCGTTGAATGTGGAGATGGCGATCGAGAAGGTAATCGTTAGAGCAAATTGCTTGTACAGTTGTCCTGCTGTTCCCGGTAAGAAGCCCACGGGAATGAACACTGCCATCAAGACAATTCCGCTGGCAATCACCGAGCTAAATAACTCACGCATCGCTTCTGCGGTGGCTCTAATCAGGCTTAAGCCCTTTTCCTGAATCAATCGAGTCACATCCTCTGCAACCACGATCGCATCATCCACCACCATTCCGGTTGCAAGCGTTAAACCAAACAGAGTAAGGCTATTGAGCGAAAAATCAAAGAGCTTGACAAAGGCAAATGTCCCAATGAGCGAAACAGGAATGGTGACAGCGGGAATGATGGTCGTTCGCCAGTCTTGCAGGAAAATGAAGATGACCAGAATCACCAAGCCGACGGATTGAAAAAGCGTGATCACAACTTCTTGAAAGGACGCTTCAACAAAGCGTGAAGAATCGTAGGGAATTTCGTAGGTTAAACTCGGTGGAAAGTTTTGTGCCAGTTCTTGCATCTCTACTTTGACGGCTTTCGCAATCTCCAACGCATTGCTACCAGGGATTTGCAGAATTTGATAACCAACAGCAACGTGTCCCTTGTAGCTGGCAAATGTACTGTAGTTTTCGGCTCCTAATTCAGCCCGCCCGACATCGCTCAGCTTAACGGTGGTGCCATCCAAATTCGCTTTGAGGATCAGATTTTCAAACTCACTGGCTTCTTTCAACCGTCCATCGGTCTGCAAATCGATTTGAAACAGTTGTCCATCCGGGGCAGGGGGCTGTCCAATGCTGCCAATCCCTAGCTGCAAGTTCTGCTGATTCAGGGCAGTCATGACATCCTGAGCGGTCAGACTACGGCTGGCTAACTGTTGGGGGTCGAGCCAAATTCGCATGGCGTAACGGCGATCGCCAAAGGCAACCACCTGACCAACCCCTGGAATACGCCGCAGGGAATCCAAGACGTATAAGTCGGCATAGTTGCTAATGAAGGTGTCGTCGTAACGGTCATCCTCGCTATAAAGCGCCATTGCCAGAACGATCGCACTGGATTGTTCGGCAACCGTTACCCCCGTCTGTCGCACAGCTTCAGGTAATTGGGGTTCCGCTTGCAGCACTCGATTTTGCACGTCAGAGTCCGCTACATTCAGGTCATACCCTTGCTGAAACGTGATCACAATTCGGCTCGTACCATCATTGCTGCTGGTGGAACTGATATAGCGCATCCCTTCCACCCCGTTAATTTGTCGTTCTAACACCGTGGTCACGGTATCTTCCACGACTTGAGCGCTGGCACCGACATAGTTTGCAGTCACGACAATTTGGGGTGGGCTAATGTTGGGGTACTGCTCAATTGGTAACGCTGGAATGCTGATCAGCCCAACAATGAGAATAACCAGGGCACAGACGATCGCAAAGATGGGCTTCTTGATGAAAAAATTGACAAACATATCCAATATCCAGGAAATAAAGTGAATTAGTAAGGGCAAAGCATTTGCGGCAGGAATTCTAGCGGAGAGTCAAAGCTTACTTTGCAAATGCTTTGCCCCTACGGTGCGATCGCCATTCCGTCTCGCAAAGCAAACAGGTTAGAAACAATCACTTTCTCCCCTGTCTCTAATCCGCTCAGAATCTGGTATTCGTTACCCTCAATGCTGCCCAGTTCCACTAATCGTTGCCGTGCCACAAATCCCGTTTCAGCGGGTTCCGCCACAAATACAAAGGTTTCTCCCCCCAAACGGGCGATCGCCGTTGTGGGAACTTGCGCTCCAGTTCGTTGATTTTGGACAACACTAGCCCTGACAAACTGATCGGTTCGCAGTTGTCCATTGGCGTTATTGAGCAAAGCTTTTACCAAAACCGACTGAGTGGTACCCGCTGCATTGGGGGCGATGAAAACGATTTGACTCGTTCCTAAACGATTTCCCTGTCCATCTGTCACATCAACCGGACTACCCATCTGCAGACGGGATACCTGTTCCGCCGGAACTGAAAAATTGACTTCAAGCTGATCATTCTCTGCAACGGTGAGAAGCGATGTAGACGTATCCACAAAATCTCCTACTTTCACAGGAATGTCGCCCACCACACCCGCAAATGGAGCCGTAATCTGGAAGTACTGAAGCTGTACCTGCTGTTCTTGAATGCGTGCCTGTGCTTCCTGAACCGCTTTCTCAGCCCGAACAATGGATGCTCGTTGCGCCTGAATTTGTTGATCAATAGCTTGTAGACTGGCTCTGGCAACCTCCAACCGACTGGCGTACTGATCTCGTGTTTGGGCAGAAACCGCTCCTTCGGTGGCAAGTGATGCATAGCGATCGCGTTCCACCTGGCTCAGTTCCATCTCTGCAACTTTGGATAATCGCTCTGCTTGCAGCGATCGCAACACCGCATTCGCATTATCCACATTCGCCTGTGCTGAAGCCACACTCGCATGGGCGCTGTTAACCACCGCTTGCTGCTCAGAGGGGTCAACCTGAATCAACACGGTTCCAGCCGCTACCCGTTGACCAGGAGTCACGAGAATCCGGGTAATTTGACCTTGAGTGCGGGGACGCAAGGTGACAGAACGACGCGATTGCAGATTAGCGACAAATTCAGATCGCTCCTCAATCGTTTCTGCCTGTAATGTGATGGTTTGCACAGGCATCGGCGGCTGTTGAGCCGTTGCAGTGGATTGATCTACTGGAGTCAATCCACGCCACCAGGCAAATCCGCCACCACCTAAGAGCAACATTATGAGAAGTAATGAGAGAGGCGATCGCCATCCTGCTGGCTTTGGTAAGGATTGAGAAGCATTCTGAGCAGACATTGAAAATTCAGATGATTTCATAGCTCACCACCGCTCAATCAAACGTGGATTGATCTGGCAAGAGGTAGTTTCGATAGACTTGGGTTGAGCATAATAACGCTGATCAATCCAGGCACGCACTTCTTCTTCCGATAGGGCATGAAAGCGAGTTCCGGTGAGTGGATCATCAATAATCCACCAGGTGTTGCCATGACGATCGCTCTTTTGCCAAATGAATGGATCTGAACTGCCGATTAGGGCACGGGCGATCGCTCTTGCTGTCTGATTCAGCCATTGGCTAGTGTCCTCAAATCGGAGCCTAAAGCCATCCGATCTTTTTGCAGAAGTCCATTCCTGTTCCTGATGAGTTTGAAACGGATCAGAAAGATGTTTGGGTACAATTGCCATTTTGAGATCTCCAGTATTTGAATGTTGAAATTCTGTAGAGTGAAATTGGAGTTCAGCAGTTATTTGACTCTCCCTTTCACTGAAATTCAGCATAAATTCTCCGGCTGACTGGAGAGTCAATAGAGATAGTAGAAAAATCTATCAGTTGATTTAAGTCTTCAGAACAGCTTTAGGGTGTCTTCCTGATTGACTGACAAAACTCTTGAAACCTTTATGCTTGCGTCGGTGGGGTTAACGTCACCCAAAGAATTCTGCTATTGTTGGGTTTCACGTTGTTCAATCCAACCTACAGAAAAGATTTGTCAGTCAACCAGGTGTGTGTTCACAAGAATAAGGAGAACTATGAACTGCGATTGAAGCGATCGCAGCCATATAAGGCAGAGTAGAATCATAATAAATTGATTGAAAAAAATGAGCTAATAAGCTGCTCAAGAATTACGCTTATTAGCTCATAAATTATTGATTTAACTATTGCCTAAAACCAGACAATAGTTAAATGATCTAAATTTGTTCAATTATTGGGCAAATTGTTTCTTCAGGATACTCAGGAATACTTTCCCAGCCTGACAAAAGACCACTCAGTTCTTGCCTTAGAACATGTAGCTGTTGAATTTGCTGTTCAATATTTTGCAGCTTATCTTCGAGCTTGACCTTGATATGGTTGCAGGGTAAATCACCCTGGTCACGGACATTCAAAAACTCTCTAATTTCCAGCAGTGTTAAACCCAGACTTTGAGCACGTTTGATGAACCGCAAACGACCGAACACATCTGAACTAAACAGCCGATAATTGCCTTCGGTGCGGCCAAAGGTTTTCAGCAGACCTAACTCGTCATAGTAGCGAATGGTTTTGATAGGTAGTCCACTCTCTTTCGCTACTGAACCAATGCGTTTCAAGGTTTCTTGAGCTAACACAGCAACCTCACCAATGCGATAGTTTTATCTTAAACTCTCCAGTTAGCTAGAGAGTCAAGCCCTGTTGATACCCATCTATTCCAATTGACGCTTACCTGTAATCTTCATCCGGAGCCGATCAGAGGGTGCTACCGTTAAACCACGCCGAATCGGTCGAATTGGCTTGGCACTGCTTAGAGTCATCTCAAAGTTTGACAAAAGCTGAAATAGCACTAGCTTCATCTCAAACAGCGCAAAAGCAGAACCAATACAGCGCCGATCGCCCCCACCAAAAGGTAAATACTCATAGGGTGAAAACTGCCGCTCCAAAAAACGCTCTGGCCTAAATTGATTGGGTTCAGGATAGACATCAGCGCGGCGGTGAGCCAGATATATCGAGGGAATGATCACCGTTCCTGGTTCTAGGGCATAGCCTGCAACCTCTATCGGTTGCTTGACTACACGAGGGAAAGAACTAATAGCGATCGGGTAGAGCCGCAGGGTTTCCTGACAAATGGCACTGAGATAGGGCAGCCGAGCGATCGTCATAGGTTCAACGTTATCGTCCAGTGCATTAATTTCAGCCAATAACCGCGTTCGCACGCCTGGTAAATAGGCGACCCAGTACAAGGCCCAAGCGAGTGCCGATGCTGTCGTTTCATGTCCGGCAAATAGCAGTGTGATCAACTCATCGCGTAATTCAACATCGCTCAGCGGTTGCCCTTCCAGGTCACGAGCTGCCATCAGCAAAGCGAGAATATCTGTCCTGCCCTCATCCGGTTGACGGCGGCGATCGGCGATTTCAGCATAGAGTAAGTCATTGACCTGCTGCCGTAGCCGTAAAAACCGCCCCCAAGGACTCCAAGCTCCCCAGTCCTTCTGCAAGAATGGATAGAACAAAAACATAGCTCCGACTGGAGAGCCAAAGCCATCCAGCATCTTGCCTAAAGCCTCCTGCAACTGCTTATAGCGCTGTCCGCTCTCAAGCCCAAATACTGCCTGGAGAATCACCTGTAAGGAGATTGATTGCATGATCGGACGTACCGAAAAAGTCGTGCCAATCGTCCACTGGCTCATCGTTTGGTTCGTAATTTCCTGGATTACCTGAGCATAAGACCGCATTCGATCGCCGTGAAAAGGTGGCATTAAGAGCTGTCGTTGACGTTGATGTGCTGCGCCCTCCAGCAAGACAATGCCATGCTCACCCAATAGTGCCTTGAGAATTTGATTGCCCCGTCCGGCGCTCAACTGCTCTGGTTTGGCAGTAAAAATGGCTTCAAGAGCTTCGGGACAGCTGAAGTAGACTAGAGCGGGTTTGGAGTCGGGCGGCGTTACTCGGTAATTGTCACCATAAGCTTGTGTCCGCGTTTCTAGAGTTTCTAGCGGGTGAAACAGGAACCGCAGACCCCAAAGGCGGCGCTGCCAAGGTGAAGTTTGAGGCGGGCCATTGAGTAAGCGAGGAGAAGTGTCAGCCATAATTGGGGGAAGCCTACCAGATTAGAGCTTAGATCAGCGGGTGCTTCTTTATGTTAATCAGCCTTGAGAGTAACTTGATCGAAGGGTGATTGCTAAGGCTCTGTGATGAGTTTTGTGCTGACTTCTACTCCCTGCTTGTGCAAGCCGACAGACAGCAAGAGAGGCGCTATTTAGGAAGATATAGAATCGCGGCTCTCAGCAGCGGTTTGGGGCAATGCTAGAAGCGGTTTGCTCAATCATGCAGCTCAAATTGTAACAGTCTGAGGCTAGCCAGCAAAAAAACCGCCAGTAAAAAACTGCTTCAAAACGGTTAAAAGTGTCAAATTCATTGAAAAAATTTGTGCAGTGCCAAATTAAATGACATCGAGACAAATCAAAGGAGGTTACCCCCAATTCAATCAAGCTCCGCCACTTACCCCTGAGAACGATGAGTCGTTGGTATTGACCTGTTTATCAAACGTTCCAGTACCAGTCTTTGTGTTGATAATGATTTGATTCTGTGGGGTTCTCAAAGTACTTGTGTAGCCATATAAAATACCGTTCTCAAAGAGTAACGCTCCAATGCCTGAAAATCCAATATCTCCAATCAGTTGGGTATTGCCAGTCAAGCTAACGGAATATAAGAGACTATTGGTGATAGAGGCTGTGTTGGTAGAAGCAAAGAAACGATTAGATGCCGCATCGTATACAATATCCCCAATATCCACAACGCTGGGTAGGTTAGCGACTAATGTCGTCTGTCCACCGGCTGCCACATTGATCGTGTATAAGGCAGACTGCCGAGTTCTCTTGTTCGTTCCAACGGTGTAGAGTGTTCCAGAAGCATCAAACCCCAGGGACGTGAAGCCAATTCCTTCAAGAGCACTATCGAGAAAACCAATGCGGGTTGAGTTACCCGTATTCAGATCCACCCTATAAAGACCGGTTAAATTATCAAGTGCAAATGTGTCGTTGCCAGAAGAGGCTATGTCAACCAGGTTTAGCCCTGTGGAGTCGCCAATGGGTAATGTTGAAATACTGCCCGTACTCAAATTAATTAACCCGTACCGAGCGAGCGGAGTACCGGCAGGTCTGGCTAAAGACACTAATTTCTGGACAGAAGGGCTAGGCGGATTAGGGTTAGAAGGCGAACCAGAAAGGGAGGATGCGCTCAAACTTAACCGATATTGGCTAGTACCGTTTTTTTGATTGACTCGAACGAAGTAAGTTCCAGCCTCCAGTTTGGTATTGATCGCGTCTGGTCTTTTGCCACCCTTCACACCACGAGCTATGATTTTGTTTCCTTTGAGAAAAAAACGTCCACATTGTTTTGTAAACGACTTAGGGACAGCCCGAAGTTACTACTTCCTGTTAACCGAAATGAGTAGAAATCAACTTTGTCCTTTAAACTAACAGAGTTTTGAAATGCTTTGGTTCCATTTAGAACACCAATTTTTTGAGCGCTACTGGGTCTGTTGTCGGATAATTGCGATCGCATATTTTTTGCAAATGGTTGAGTAAAGATAATACAAAATAAACGACAAACTCAAGCCGCACCTGAGAATGCACCGATCACTCCGTTGTTGAAGGTGACAGACTTATCCAGCGTTGCCTGATAGTTCCCTTGTCGTATCCCAGGGAAAGTGATTTGATTGGCTGCGTTCCAAGTATAGCCGTATAAATTGCCATTCTCAAACAGCAAACCCTGCACCTGGGAGAAGCCTGTTGCTCCAAGAGACTGAATGTCTCCATTCAGCCCAATTGAATACAGATCAGACTTAGCTCCAGAAATCTGTCCAACGCCAAAGAAGCGCTCTGTAAAATCATCATAGACAATATCCTGAATCCTTTGTTTGGCAGGAAACAAAGCCACTAAAGAGGCTTTTCCTGTATTTAAATCAATCGTATGGAGTCCTTCAAAGTTGGTTTCGTCTGTAAAACTGATATTGATGGTGGTTGCATAGAGAGTACCCGATGGAGCAAACGCTAACCCTGTAACGGAGGGTTTCGTTGTAGCCGAAGTACCCGTAAAACTCAAATTGCCAATTAAAGTTGAGGCACCTGTGTTTGCATCCACCTTGTAAAGATCGTTGATAGGGGACGTGACAAATAGCTCATCTCCACGGATTGCAATATCAGTTAATGGTATCCCCGCTGCGGGACCTGTCATATCCAGTCGAGTGAGTTTTCCTGTACTTGGATGGATAAAACCGAGTCCTCCTGCAAAACTACTTGCAACGATCGCTCTGCGGGGAACAGATGGCGAAGGTGCAGGAGGTGTGGAGGGGTTTGCACCCAGTACCAATCGATAACGGCTGTTACCTGCTTTCTGATTGACTCGAATAAAGTAAGTGCCAGCATCGAGCGTGGTTTTAATCGCTTCGCTTCTTTTCCCACCTTTAACACTGCGAGCAATCACTCTGCCAGCTTTTAACAAGAACACATCCACATTATTTTGAAGCTGACTGAGGGATAGATTAAAACTACTCCGTCCTGTGAGTTTGAACGAGTGGTAATCGACCTTATCAGGGCTTCCTACAAAGTTTCGAAATGTTCGTCTGCCGTTGAGAAAGCCGATTTTACGAGCCTCACTGAGACGGTTGTCAGACAATTGCGATCGCATGTTGTGTTGATCGTTAAAGGACATAAAAATGTGAAGATAGGAGAAAGGTAGTCCTACAATGAGACTCATCACAGAGACTCATCACAAAAACTCATTACAGCAACATTGTTTGTGAGTTAGGCTGTCCTAACTATTTCTTTAACTGCAATATATTTAAGTTAATCGACTAAGCATCGATATTCCTTGACTATCGATGCCAAAAAATTGACCGATCGCGCCATTTTGTAGCCGTAGTCACAGCTTGCCAAGATTACGGGCAGTTCCCGATCGGTTGTCGGGACGCGATCGCCCCATCGGCTGCAAAAAATCAGCATGAAAACCTCAGAAAATACGAAACTATCGATTCAAGAGGTGTAGCTGGCTGCCTGACACATCTTAGTGCGTGACAGATAAATCAAGGCTTGCAGGATAAGGAACGAATTCGAGTAAACCAAAACTGGTCATAAAAATCTCGTTCAGCCTGATGCGAGGCAAAACAAGGTTCTGGGTCTTTGGGC
>JACQYI010000075.1 GCA_016208305.1 Oscillatoriophycideae cyanobacterium NC_groundwater_1537_Pr4_S-0.65um_50_18
CACAAAAATAGCATCTCCGCCAGCTTCCTTGATCAATCGAACCGTTTCTTCACCTTCATCAATTCGACGACCCACTACCACCACCTTTGCTTGTTGTTTGGCATAAGCGATCGCGGTTGCTCGACCAATTCCCGTTGTGCCACCAGTAACTAACGCCACCTTATCTTGAAGTATCATTGTGCTTCTCCTAGCATTGATTTCGTTGCATTGATCAGAAGCGTACTAAGTTATAATGCTTGACTTCCTCCAGATTCTTAGGGTGAATCACAAGTTCGTTTCGGCAACATCCGATTTAGATCCTAATGTTCAGAATTACTTGCCACGTAATCACAATGAGTTCTGCTTGTAGTAAAACAACTAATAGCCAAGAAAGCGCTTGTAAAACTGCTTCCATTGTCCAGTTCTGACTCTGAACCTCCCAAATCATCCAAATAATACCGAACGGAGCAACTCTGAGTGAAAGTCTGGAATGGTTCATATCTGTTGAAAGGGTGCAGTGAGTCTCCTGTCGATTCATGATTTGGAAAGGAGGCTACCCCACACTCGCTTTTACTTCTTCAAACGCTGTATTCATCGACACGTCTTTCCATGCCTCTAATTCAGCTTTCATCGATTCGAGTTTTTGAGTAATCAAATTCACCGAATCTTCGCCTAATGCTAAGCGCAAGGGTGGATTGTCACTCTCAACCACTTGAATCATTGCTGCTGCTGCCTTCGCCGGATCATTAGGTTGTTTGCCATCCCTCTCCTGAAGCCGTTGCACTATTTTGCCACTCGTTTGAGCATAGTCATTAATTTGATGGGATAGTGTGGAAAGCGCTCGACTACTAAAATTCGTTCGAGAGGAGCCAGGTTCAATAATTGTGACTTTAATCCCCAACGGCTTCACTTCTTGTGCCAGCGCTTCAGAAATTGCTTCTAAAGCAAATTTTGTTGCACTATAAATTCCCACTCCTGCAAACGCGCTAATCCCATTCGCCG
The DNA here is from genome assembly GCA_016208305.1 of Oscillatoriophycideae cyanobacterium NC_groundwater_1537_Pr4_S-0.65um_50_18. Classification (GTDB taxonomy): domain Bacteria; phylum Cyanobacteriota; class Cyanobacteriia; order Elainellales; family Elainellaceae; genus Drouetiella. Next base: position 982 of record JACQYI010000075.1, read on the forward strand.
AAGAAATGTTGAGGATATGACCACTTCGCTGTTCACGCAGAGTTGGCAAAATTGCACGAGTCACATTGATTGCACCAAATAGATTCGTGTCGAACTGCTGTCTGATATCATCGTCGTTCACTTCTTCGATCGCGCCTACTGTACCGTAACCCGCATTGTTGACGAGTACATCAATGCGATTATAAGCGTTCAATGCAGCTTCTACAGCTTGTTGAATCGATTGAGCATTAGTGACATCAAGCGTGATCGTCGTGACCCGATCCGGATAGCGATCGCTCAGTTCTTGTAATTGTTCAGGCTGACGGGCAGTTGCAACTAAATGATATCCACGCTCTAGCACGGCTTGCGCCAAAGCACGCCCCAATCCTGTGGAACTTCCAGTAATCAACCAAACTTTATCAGTATTGTTCATTTTCTTCTTTCCCGTTGATAACTTGTAATCTAGATCTACACCACTCTAAACTATGGTCTATACTCCAAGGTCAATCGTTGCTGTGGTTCAGGAATGCAATCGCAAGGAGATATCTAGCAGATGCTCTGCCAATTCTCGATGTGCCTCCCGGCACTAAAGCCACTTCATTTTGCAGTGTCATTTCGTTTCTCCTGTTTCAATCAAGATTGACCTTCAGCAACGAACTGACAAGATCACCGACGACCAATCCGATCGCTCTGGGAAACGGGGTCGAATGCCTCGTCGCGTTTGAACACCTTGTAAGCGATCGCCAGGAACACGGGTATTACAACCAGCACTGATAGCGCCACATAGGTCGCGTGGAACTCACTGATTTTGAACAGAGCCGGTGTGGGCAAGGCGCTTCCGTCTCCGTTGATCACGAGTATGCTGATGATATTGTTCGCGAAGTGTACGCCGATGGCGAGTTCAGTAGTTCCATCAATCAACGAGACCACGGTCCACAACAGACCCGGAACGAGGAAGTAGTTGGAGAAGACCGTGAGCCAGCCGCCTGCGCTCACCTCCGGGTTTAAGAGGTGCGGCAGGGTGAATATCACGGCCGCCACGAGCGCCAGAAAAATGCGGTTGGTCGAGATTATGCTCGCGCCCTGCACGATGTACCCGCGAAAGAAAAGCTCCTCAGTGGTGGTCTGGATCGCGGTGAAGACCAGTGCCAGTGGCACGAAGAGCGCGAATGTCGCCAGGTCGAAGTTGAAGGAAAAGGTGTCGGGGTAGAAGAGGTACTGTCCCAGCACGCCTATCAGACACACTGGAACAGACCACGCCACAAACCCCTGACCGATGCGACGCCAGCTTATCTTCTTCCGTGTTGTGATGAGCGTCAGGGGATGACGGCGGTGGATAAGGGTAACGGCGATGAGAACTCCCGCCAGGAAGAACGGAAAACCTGCCATGACATACAGGAACTTCCCGAAAGGACCAAGCACGTAGTAATTCGGTTGGCCGCTAAACGCGATCGCGACGAGTACGCTGGCACCAGTTCCGACCACTAGCCACGCAAAGAGGATGATCACCAACCCCAGAACATACCGCCACCCCCGATACTTACCCCACCTCGCAGTCTCCACGTAAGTCGTGTCTTTCACTTCCGTTCCGATTCCCTGCTTTCCTTTGACTGCTTTGAACTTCATCTTTGTCTCCTTGACTCGTGCGTCATAGAGTTAGCGAATCTGTTTTGGGGTCATTCCAGTCAGGCGCTTAAACTGTTGGGTCAAATGGCTTTGACTGGAGAAACCAACTTGTAAAGCAATGTCTGCGGTAAGCGAAGCTATCCTGAAGGGTTATCGCTAAAATCCGTTTTTACCCATTCAGCCAGACTTGCAAAACCAATTTCGTATCCGTTTTCTCTGTCTTGTTACCCTAGCGGAACTTAAGTTGAACCATGCCCGCACATTTTAATTGTTTAAGAGTGGCGACATTTGTACTCCAATCAGTTCAATGGAGCGCATCAGTTGGGCGTGATTCATCTGCGCGTTGTCCATTTGAAAAGTTACTCTCGAAATGCCGCCGAGCGATTCGCTGTGACGGCGGATTTTCTCCGCCACTTCTTCGGGACTGCCGACCAGTAACGCGCCGGTTGCGCCGCGCTGGGCTTCAAAAGCGGCGCGCGTAACAGGCGGCCAGCCTCTCTCTTTGCCGATTCTAGTGAAGGTTTCGGCGTAGCCTGGAAAGAACTCTTCAACGGCTTGCTCGGTCGTGTCGGCGACATAACCGATGGAATGCAATGAAACTTTCAATGTTTCGGGCGCGTACCCGGCGCGCGCTCCGGCATCTCGGTATAAATCTACGAGCGAGCGAAAGCGGTGCGTTTCGCCGCCAATAATGGCGACCACGAGCGGCAGTCCAAGCATTCCGGCACGGAGGAAAGATTGCGGCGTACCGCCGACCCCGATCCAGATAGGAAACGGCTTTTGCAGCGGGCGTGGATAAATCGCTTGGTTTTCTAGCGCGGGGCGAAATTTGCCCGACCAATCGACCGTTTCATTGTCCCGAATTTTGAGCAAGAGTTCGAGCTTTTCAGCGAAAATCTCGTCGTAATCGCCGAGACTAAATCCGAATAGCGGAAAGGCTTCGGTGAACGAGCCGCGCCCGACAACCATTTCGGCGCGACCTTTTGAAATCAAATCGAGCGTGGCGAATTGTTGAAACACGCGCACCGGGTCAGCCGCGCTCAGCACCGTAACGGCACTGGTTAGACGGATGCGCTCGGTGCGTGCGGCGGCAGCGGCGAGAATAACCGCGTTTGCCGAATCTAAAAATTCATGCCGATGATGCTCGCCAATACCGAAGATATCCAAGCCGGAACGATCCGCCTGCTCTATTCTCTCCAGCAGTTCGGCGATAGCCTGCGTGGCATCCGCCGTTTCACCTTTTTCACTCGTTCCAACCGAGGCAAAACTGTCAATTCCAACTTCCATATCATTTTCCAAGCGTTTTGCGAATGAAATAGACTTAATCCAAAACAGTAAAAAGCCTTGGTGTGCGAGTTAAGCTGCTGTTCTCTCGCTCAGCAAAAACGCCTAACTATCGTCAGCTCAGAGGGGGCGCGCTACTACCGTGATCTGAATTATCAGGGAGCGGAATGAATTCAGTTTCACCGGGAACCGCAGGGAAGCGGCGGTCTTGCCAATCTCGTTTTGCCTGCTCGATACGCGCTGAGCGGCTCGACACAAAGTTCCAGTACTTTGTGCGATCGCCCACTGGTGCCCCGCCAATAATCATTGCTTTTGCCTCAGTCCCCGCACGGATATCTACTGATTCATCCGGCGCTAAAACGGCTAGATGATATGGCTCTAACGGCTCTCCATTTACGAATAGGCCGGATGTGACGCTATAAACTGCCCTTTCTAAACCTTCTATTGGCGCTAGCTGAAATTCACTACCCTCCGTGAAAACGAGCGCTAGGTAAAGAGTAGCAGAGTAGGTTTTAACGGGTGATTGGTGAGACTGGTAGCTACCGGCGATCAAGGTCGCGCTGGTGCCTGTTTCAATCCACCTGGGTAAATCAGTCGCCGGATAATGTGAAAAGCTGGGTTCAACTTCTTCAGCGCTTTCGGGCAGGGCAATCCAGGTCTGAATACCGTGAAGAGTAGATTCTTTCTCTCTAAAGCTCTCGGGCGATCGCTCAGAATGAACAATACCTTTGCCCGCTGTCATCCAGTTCACCTCGCCCGGAAAAATCTCTTGTACTGTACCTAGACTATCTCTATGCAGAAGGCTTCCTTCAAACAAATAGGTAACCGTTGCTAAATTGATGTGTGGATGGGGTCTAACATCGACGCCTTTTCCAGCCGGGAAAATAGATGGGCCTAAGTGATCAAAGAAGATAAAAGGTCCAACCATTTTTAGGGTTTCATTCGGTAAGATGCGCTGTACGCTAAACCCACCTAAGTCGTGCTTTTCAGGCGTGATTAATTGCTGAATACTCATTTTTTACGATCCATTCTTAGTTGACGTTGTGGACGAAGACACAATCACGCCCTAGCCTGTAAACCTACCTCAGCGGGGTAAATCACAGAGTTTTTTCGCAAGCTAGAAATGCAGCAGATCACTGATTATTTCTGCTGAAGAAAGCCCAGTAACAGGGGATTGACCTGATCGGCGTGAGTCCAGTTGATGGCGTGCGGCCCGCTGGGAATGACAACCAGCTTGAGTGTTGATCGCCCAGCACGGGATGACGAACAGGTAGGGAGGGTCAATCACTCGTTCGCCAGTGAACCAGTTTTGTCCGTCGAGATAACTGAGGATAGCGACGTTTTCAGTGAGTGAAAAGTGATCGTACTTGCCTCTACTTCGTTATCGACAACGAACTCCCCTTGCTACATGCGTTCCCACAGCAGCTCAAAAACCGCTTCAACCCCATCACTCAAGACTGGCGGTGTCACGAGCGTTAGTCGGCTCTCATTAAGAGTAAAGGTGCGAACTAACGTTGTACCAACGCGATTAGGAATTGATGCAATTTTGATCTGGTGAGTTACTGTGTTGCCGCTCAATGTATAAGTTCCAGCGTAAGCATTGAATGTTGTAAATGCTTGAGCAAGCTCTTCCACGGGTAAAGATCGCATCTGGGGAGTCAGCGGTGATCTGACCTCTTGACTCAGCGGTGAGCGATCGCTCCTGGAAAACATCACCATCATGTGACCATCGGGTGTGTATGTGATGTAACCAGTAGGATTTGCTCCATACACATCTGGAGCCACCCTCCCATCAGCGTAAATGGCAGTTGCAGAAATTAACTTCCAAATGCCAATTAGCAGACTGTTCTGGATTGATGGTGTAGACATAATGTGCAACCATTGCTTAATGATTCTCCGCTAGAGAGTAGCGGGTTTCAACACAAAATCAAACTCAGTCGTGTAAAACGGTTTACTTTGATTGTGTGCCTTGAGTTCGTCTAGTGCTTCGTGCTTTTGCAATTGAACAACCGCCGAGCGCACTGCAAAGGTTGTATCTGAATCCAGGTGAGGATCGCCAGCAATAAAGATTTGTGTTGTCAGTGGAGTGTATTCTGGGGCACTGACTTTGACATGGATGTGAGCCGCCCGCCAGGGATGCCGTCCCAAGAGTCCCAGCAACTCGCCACATGGACCACTGCTTGGCACTTTGTAACCTAGTGGCACCACGGTTTCAAACCTATACTTTCCACTCTTATCCGTTTTGAACCGTCCGCGAAAATTCCCCAACGGCTGAGATGGCTCTTGGATATCATATAATCCTTGGGAATTGGGTTGCCAAACGTCAATCAGAGTATTGGCGATCGGTTGACCGTTCAAATCTAAAACCCTGCCTGACAGGAAAAGCGTGTCGCCTTCTGGATCAATACCCAAGCGATCGCCCATCTGCCGTTCTGGTGCATTCGGCACATACAAGGGTCCTTCTAAATTGCTTTCTGTACCACGATGGGCATCGTGCAGCAATTCTACCAACTCTGAGATTCCGAGTAGATCTGTTAACGCCTGCATTTCTCCAGCGGGAATCTCCTGAGTGTGATAACTAACCCGGTTGAGAAAATTACGTCCCTGCTGCAACTCTGATTCAGTCAGATTCACCTCACGCACAAAGTCATGCAAATGTCGAACGAAGCTCGTGTAAATTTCATACAGTCGCGGGTGAGATTTACCACGATCACCATGATTAATGACGGCTTCAGTGATAGTGTCAAGTGTGATGTTCTGCACGATCAAACTCCTTTTTAGTTACGTGATTAATGATGGTTGTTTTACGGCGACTATCTTGGCTTATAGTCTGTGTCCTAATTTAATTGGCTACAGCTATACCAGTGCAACTTTGTCTGCAAGTGTTGTCATCTCGCACTGTCGTTCGACTATTGCGCTACATACCCACCATCTACCATCAATGTTTCACCTGTTACGAACGATGCCAGGTTAGATGATAAAAACAGGACTGCATTTGCAACTTCAAGCGGTGTTCCAATTCGTCCGATCGGGTGAAGTCCTGTTATGTAAGCTTTGGCTTCATCCTGCCCACCTGTAGCTGCTTCAAACATATCTGTTTCGATTGCTGCTGGTGCAACGACGTTGATGCGAATACCTGCTTTGGCATATTGGAGCGCAGCAGCTTTGGTCAAGCCTACTACCGCATGTTTACTCGCGGTATAGAGAGGTACGCCAGGAAGTGCAACTACTCCATTCGCAGATGCCGTATTGACGATTGCACCACTTCCCTGTTTCAACATCTGAGCAATTTCATATTTCATCGACAACCAAACACCTTTGACATTGACGTTCATCATGCGCTCGTATTCAGCTTCTGTTTGCTCAATCAATGAGGGATTTTCGCCGACCGTTCCTGCATTATTAAAGGCAATATCCAACCGACCAAAAACGCCAACCGCTTTATCAACCATTGCTTGAACATCGGCTTCTTTCGTGACATCTGCCTGCACAAAAATAGCATCTCCGCCAGCTTCCTTGATCAATCGAACCGTTTCTTCACCTTCATCAATTCGACGACCCACTACCACCACCTTTGCTTGTTGTTTGGCATAAGCGATCGCGGTTGCTCGACCAATTCCCGTTGTG
>JACQYI010000070.1 GCA_016208305.1 Oscillatoriophycideae cyanobacterium NC_groundwater_1537_Pr4_S-0.65um_50_18
GATCGCATTGAAGAAGAGTGGTTACATTTCAAACGGGATGAATTGGCCAGGCGAGTGTTTGAGGATGAGGTCGATTTAGCGGATGCGATTATTGAAGGACTAGAGAACAGAGGTAGGAATGGAGGATATATCGTAAATTGTTTTAAGTTTAATTAGGTTGAGCTACTTACTTCAGATTTAGAGAAACAAATTGTTTTACGCGCCAATCGCTTAATTCGCGTTCTCGACGTCAAATGCTTCCGTTCAATTTTCTGCGTGTTTGCCTTGCCCACTTGGTGCTGGTCTGGGGCTAACTTTCGTTGATAAGCTCCCCATCCATCTGTATAAAACTTGCTAATCCCAAACGGTTCCAATAACTGTTTCAGCTTCAGAAACATATTGTCACTGTGGTCTCCTAAAACTTACCCCAGCACCTGCCCAGTCAAATGATCGATCGCATGCCACAGCCATCGTTGATTCTCCTTTTTCTGCACGAAACTCCACATTTCATCGAGTTCTCCTTCTGGGCATGAGACATCGCTTACAAGCTGGGCTGGCGTGATCTCGACCTCAACCTGTTGGGGGTTAATCTGGGCTAACACAGGCTGATTGATCGCACTCAGGTCATCGACTTTTTTTTAATTCTGCAATCACCGTTCGGGTACTGACTTGCAGCACCCTAGCAATATCTCTCACCCCACTGCCATTGAGAGTCATATCGACAATTTGCTCTTTGACACAAGCCAACCGTCCCCGGTAAGCGGGATGCAAGACAAAAGTCCGTCTCTGGCAGATCTCACTACGGCACAAATATCGCTGTTTCCCTTCTGTGCTTTTGCCATTCTTGACGACGAACTCTTCACTTTGACAATGAGGACAAAAGACGGAGATCAGTGCCATAGGAGTATCTAAGTTCATTGACTCGCTGAAACTGCTAACATTTTACATCATCACCAGATGTAAGACACTACCAACGAACCCCTCCCTTGGCTTAGGACTGGGTGCAGATACCAAAGAAATTGAATTACCAGCTCACTACTCCTGGGAGGAATTGCAAGCACTATCGCTGCCTCAACCTGAAGCAAATTAAACCACATATTGCTTTAGTCAATTACGATTGGTCGCGATCGTCCACCAACACAGTTTGTAGCAGTGGTGCAAGTTCCTGATTCAAGCGACCCGATCGGACAAGTTCGGCATAGGTGGTGGCTTCGATCGCCAAGAGTTCCTCACGGAGCTGCTCCATCACAAAATTCTGGAGGTTAGGATATTCGTCTTGCAGTTGCTCAATTTCACTCTTTAATCGAGTCAGCTCGCCGTTCACAAGCGTTTCCTGATAACGGTAAAACTCAGGTTCAATGCCAGAACGCTGTTCTGCTTGAGTAAGATGGTTCAGCACTCGGTTTAAGGCTACTTGGTGAGCCATCAATTCCTCATAGTGTTGATGAATGGGCTGATTCCCCAGTAGATTTAGCTGCCTTAACAACGGTGGAATTGTTAACCCCTGGATCAAGAGCGTGAAAAGAACGGCACCAAACACGGTTGCAATAATGCCTTCCCGGTCAGGTAAAACAGCCGGAATGCTCAAGGCAAGCGCGATCGACACAGAACCTCGCAAACCACCCCACCAGAGTACGGTTTGGTCAGGAAGTGAGATATCTACTTGTGTGATGCGGTTACTCAACCAGCCCAACCCATAAACAGCGATCGCCCGTGTCAACAGCATGGCTCCGACTGTGGCGGCGATCGCACCTAAATTATTGCCCAAAATGGCAAAGCGAATCTGGTCACCAATCAGTAGAAACACAATGGAATTGACAAAAAATGAGAGGAAATCCCAAAACTCCGTCACGATGATGCGGGTGCGGGGATTCATGCCAATGCGAGAACCAAAGTTTCCCAAAATTAAACCAGTGGTGACGACCCCAATCACGCCTGACCCGCCTAGATCTTCGACCAGGAGATAGGTGCCATAGGCAGAAACTAAGGTGAGAGATTGTTCTACTAGCGGCAGATCAAACCGCTGGGTCAGGTACGAAAGCCCAAACCCAATTAAACAACCAATACCGATGCCAATACCGACCACGACAAAGAATTGGATCAGAATCGACTGAACCTGAAAATTTGCCGTTCCGAGTGCAAAGGACAACAGGAAGCTAAAGGCAACGATCGCCATGCCATCATTAAATAAACTTTCTCCCTCCATTAAGGTCGAAAGCCGTTTATCCACGCCCAATGCGCGAAAGAGAGCAACCACCGAGACGGGATCGGTTGCAGACAGGCTGGCTCCAATCAGTAAAGCGGTGGGTAAGGAGAGTCCCACAACCTGAGTCAGACCGATGGTAATCCCGGCAATGGAGATCAGGACTCCCACGATCGCAAATAGACATATCGGCACCAGATCCCGCTTGAGACGCGACCATTGTAAATTCCAAGCTGCTTCAAAGACCAAAGGCGGTAGGAAAATCGAAAGAATTAATGCTGGCGAAAGGTTAACTAACCGCACATCGAGTAAAGCAAGTCCTAATCCCACAATCACCAGCAGCAACGTATAAGGAATCTTGCGAAACCAAGGAGCAATCTGGGGCAAGGTCGCCACGCCCAGAGAGACGCAGAGAACCAGCACAAATTGCTTTAAGTTTGCGTCGATTGCCACTTCTCCCACCGTCGATTCAATTGCCATACAGGTGTCCCGTTGAGATTCACCGTCTTATCATAGACAGATTGCTGGCAAACAATGTCTCAAGGTAATCATGAAATCATGGCATGTAACTCTACGACAAACGCTATCTGTGGTGCTAACGCCGCTTCGTAGTCGGTTCAGGCTGCTCAGGCAGAGGCGGGTTGAGCCTTTGAAACTTCAGCAGTTACACGATAATCTCGCGTCAGAAGCAACCCTCAACACCATTTACCTGATTCTGATTGTGGGGTCGTGCGCGATCGCCACCTTCGGACTCCTCACCAATAGTACCGCTGTGATTATTGGTGCCATGATTATTGCCCCCCTGATGCTGCCCATCCGAGGGCTGGCGTTTGGGGCACTGGCTGGTAATCTTCCCCTCTTTCGTCAAGGCTTGCTGGCAGTGATAGTCGGCACTGTCCTGGCAGTCGTCCTGGCTGCCGGACTGGGACTGCTCACAGGGATTTCTAGCTTTGGGAGTGAGGTGCTGTCTCGCTCGAAGCCAACCTTACTAGACTTGGGCATTGCGGTTGCCGCAGGTGGTATCAGTGGCTACGCCGCAGTACAACCCAAACTGGCAAGCAGTCTGGCAGGCACCGCGATCGCCGTTGCCTTGATGCCCCCGCTTTGCGTGGTGGGCTTAGGACTGTCACATGGAAACTGGTCTCTCAGCTTAGGTGCAGGGCTGCTTTACCTGACAAACCTGCTGGGCATTACGCTTGCCTGTATGGTGACATTTTTACTGGCTGGCTACACTCCCTTCAAGCAAGCCCAGAAAGCATTAATCTGGGCGATCGCCCTAACAGTTTTGCTGTTGCTCCCGTTGAGTGTCAGCTTTGCCAGACTAGTACAACAAACGCGCTTGGAAAGCAGTCTTCGCGCCGCGTTACTGACCCGAACTATTACCTTTCAGTCTCTAGAACTCGTGAGCTTTGATACCGACTGGTTAAGCACTCCACCACAGATACGATTGACGGTGCGATCGCAACAACCAGTCACCCCCAAACAAGTGCAGCTTTTAGAAGCCTTTGTCAAACGGGAGATGGGACGACCCTTTACACTGATTTTTGCGGTGAGCCAGGTAGAAGAAGTGACACGGAACCAAACAACGGGATCAACGACCTATGATTCTAAAGGCAGTGAAAGGGTGAATATAGCTCCTTGACCGGGTTTACTACTGGCTGTAATACTGCCTCCATGCGCTTCAATAATGCGTCTGGCAATCGCCAGCCCCAGGCCAACTCCACTTTGCTTACTAGAGTGGCTTGTAGTGTAAAACTGTTCAAAAATTCGAGGTAAATCGGTTTCAGGTATGCCGCCTCCCTGGTCTTGAATTGAAATCAGAGCCTGTTGCTTGTTGCAGGAAGCAGCAATGAAAATACGAGCATTGGGGTTAGAGTACTTAATCGCATTGTCTAGGAGATTTAGAAACGCCTGTAATAAACGCTCCGAATCGCCCATAACTCGCAGATCATCAACATCAACTTGCACAGTCACGTTTTTAGCCTGCATACGAACTTCCATGGCTCTGATCGCACGGCTGATGACACTTTGTAAGGTAATGGCTTGGATTTCTAATAGCGTGACGCCCGCTTCTAAGCGTCCCAGGTCCAGCAAATCATGAATCAAACCCGAAAGTCGCTTCGTTTCCTCTTTAATGGTTTGAAAGAAGCGATCGCGTAACTCCGGCTCATCCACAGCCCCACGCTCCAGCGCATCTATAGTAACTTGAACATTACTCACAGGGGTTCGCAGTTCATGGGAAACATTCGCTAGGAAGGCTCTGCGTTCCTCGTCCAATGATTTCAATCGTTCACTCATACGATTCAGTTCAGTCGCGAGCTGATCTAGTTCATTGCTTTGACGAATCACAAGTTTGTCATCAAACTGTCCTCTACCCACGCGAATCGCAAAGTTTTGCATCATCTCAATGGGTTTAGAGAGACTCCGGGCTAAGCGATCGCTGACCAAAGTACAGACAAAAGTGGTAAGTCCAAGAGCGGCTAAAATTGCCCAGATCACCCTGACAAACTGTTTCTGAAACTGTTCTAACGTAATCGAGATGCGCAATACTCCTAACATCTGACCATTGCGGGTCATCGGTTTGGCAATATAGAGGCGATCGTCTGTTGATAACACCCCTTTAGCAATGCCCTGTACCGAACGACCGCGCAGGGCATCTAAAACGCCAGGTATCGGCAGCCAATTGGTGATTTGTCGATCTGTTTGAGGGTCAGAAGTGGCTAGCAGCGAACCTTGGGCATCAAGAACACGGAGTGTGATGTTGTCGGGTGCCCCATATCGCTGGACAATGCTCTGCACCCGCTGCGTATCTTTTTCTTCGAGGACATCTGCAACGCTCTCGCTCAGGGCTGTTGCCCAGTTTTCTAAATCTGTCTGACGAGACTGCATGAAAAAGGCATAAAACGTCCATAAGATATACCCCGACATGAACGAGGTTCCCAAGACGATTAGGAGCAGGTAATTAGTCAAGAGCTTTGTGTGGATTGATTTCCACCGAAGTGAGGCTAACCATCTGCTCGCGAAGGAATCTTGGGCAAATAGTTTCATTGACTCAAACATGGCTCAGTTGAATGACGTATCGTTGCAAGTTATCCTAACCTAGCGCAACCTTTGTCACGGCTTGAGCTAATCGAGCCATCAAACCCTTACATAATGCTTTAACTGCTTTTAAGCAGATTCCCCCTGATGGCGGCGCAGCACAGCTTTGATCCGTGCGAGCAATTCACGCGTATTAAAGGGTTTAGTTACATAATCATCTGCCCCTGCTTCTAAGCCCCGCACTTTATCCACGTCCTGGTCTTTAGCCGTTAGCATCAGGATAGGGACATTAGAAAAAGCTCGAATACGCCAACATACTTCCATCCCATCAACCTCTGGCATCATTAGATCGAGCAGAATGACATTGGGTGCTTGCTTGTGGAATTGTTTAATCGCGCTGTGTCCATCTGATGCTGTAGTAACCTCATAACCTTCTTTTTTCAGTGAGTAAGCGAGGCTTTCACAGAGTGGGGCTTCGTCGTCTACTAGCAAAACATGAGGCATTAGTATAAACAGGTACACTTTGCATCTAGGCTCTCAAAGATAGGGTTTACCAACATCTACCTTGAGAGATAAATCGTCTTGTTCACATTTGGGTTTTGCTGCTGTCAAACACTAGGCAGCCAAGTGTTTGACAGACTCGTATTTGAGCAAAGGTTGCCATGATGCAGCCCTCGTTAAACCTGTGCCTTAACATTGGAGTGATCGCTTTCACGGCGGCCAGATAACGCTCTTTGACATTCTTGCGATCTCACTCTTCAGTCTTCTGACTGCCGTGGTCAATCATATCTGCATAACGTAACAGTCAGCTCGGTCTACTTTGGTATAGGTAAAAGTGACAAGGATGGCGATCGCGATCGTACTAATCTCATCCATTTATTTGGAGGTAAGTAGGCTAGACCGATCTAGAAGTGAAACTAAGCGATCGCGCATTCCCCTACAGTCACAGCCGGCTGAAATCACAACAACGTCTGAACGATCTGCTGGTTTGAGCCAGAATTGAGCGCTGCTATCTGAACGGGATTGCACTAAATATCCTGGTTGATTGCCTAGAGCGTAAGGAGAAATCCGCCCTTGAAGGCGGGTATTCTGCTCAACAAATTGCTGCAACTCGATATTCTCAGAATTATTGACTGAGCGAACAATGATAGAGGCATATCCTCGTCCTAGTGCCTGCCCACCCTGGGCAACACAGGTAAGAACTTGATACGTTCCAGGATTCACAATTTCGACTGCACCATTGTTGCGAAGAATTGATCTGAAGTTGGAGGGAATCGTGAGGGTTACGCCAAACTGGGGTAGCTCCAATTCTCGGGTCGTTTCAGTCGCTGGAATTGGACCTGGATCAGAGCAATAGCCAGATTGAGCGATTGCTGGTAAGCTCGGCAACAGACTCAATGTATTGACCAGTACAACGGTCACAAGAATGGAAGATATATGGTTCATTGTTTTCTCCAAACAGTATCAATACTAATTAAAAACTGACTAATGACTCATTATTTATGATGACTCAGATGATTTCCTACTGGCTCCTCCCCTACACTTAAATCTATCCACTTTTGCAATACCCAAAGGCTAATAGTAGCTGCTAATCCTGATCCTAGCGTGTCCATAATTAAGTCAATAACTGTATCATCAATGCTACCAATCACATCGGTTGTCAAAATTTTGCCTGCTGACCATTCAGTGATTTCCCACAATGCTCCGATTGCAATACCAAAGCTAGCGATCGTCAGTAAGTACAGGAGCGTATGTTGACGAAAAATCGGTAGCATGGGGCGATAAGCTAGAAAACTCAGCGCTAGTGTAATTGCAAACATGGTGAACCCATGAACCAGCTCGTCATAAGGTCCAGGGGCGTAAAACCAGCCCCACACCCAACCTCCAGCGTTGAGTAAAGCTGCGAGAACAAACAGAAAATCAAACAGAGTTGGTAGTTTGTCATCTTTCACTACAAACACAAGAGAGACGATTAGAAAAAGCGCTAAGGCGATCGCGTTTTGCCATTTTCCTTGAGTAGCAGCGGCAAGAACAGCAATTCCAAGTAGCGTTTGCCCCATCCAGGCAGCAAAGCGGTACCCTTTCCAGTTAATAGACAGCATCTTTTCTCCTTATATCAAGCTTGCCCGATCGCTTTTACGGCAGCTAGATAGCGCTCTTTAACATCCTGGCGATCTAACTCTTCAGTAATTCCCTCCTGGCTGCCGCGCTCAATCATATTGGCATGACGCAACAGTGTGGCTTGGTCGGCTTTGGTATGGGTAAAAGGGGCAATGACAGCGATCGCTTCTAGCAACCGCATCGTCACGGCTACGCTGGTTTGCCCATATTGCCGAATCTGATTAAAAGCCGCATCCGTCACATCTGCAAACGTTACGGGTGCGGCAATGACACGCAGCTTATCCTGGTTGTCATAACGATAGGTGGAGGGAATCTCTTTTTGTGCCAGGTGACACAGCGCCGCACTGAGTTGATCAATACAGCGAATGGCGGTGAATGGGTCGTTAATGCCAGGTGAGAGGGCGCGAACGGCAATCTCAACCAGTTGGTTAATCGAAAACTCGACATCTTGCTGATCGGTACGCTGCGAACCTAAGACAAAGGCATCATTGATTTGTTTAACCAGCTTTTTGCTACCCGATTCTGTGGGATAAGCGAGAACCAGTGGACTGCCTTTAATCACAAAGTCTCCAGGACGACGCTGAAGCCGAAGCAGGATATTGCTCTCCGTTGCAATTTGCATTAACTGATCTGTATCGATTGCTTGCACGTAGTTACTGCTAGTCGATGGAATAGCGGTTGCCTCGCGATCGAAATTGGCTGGGATATCTGAGGTGAGCGGTTCTGCTCGATGCTGCGATGCGCCGCGTCCTATCTGTTTGGGAAAGAGCCGATCGATCACTTCATCTAGCTCACATCCCACCCTAGAAATGACATGATCAACCTGAATGGATGTGGCGGAATGGTGAATAAAGTAGATTAAAACGCCAATACTGGCGATCGCCAATCCAATCCCACAGGTGACTGCGAGATGTGGCACAAACTCATTCTCGGCAACACCATTGATGGTTCGCAGCACCATGAGGCTGTAAACAAAGGTGGCAATGAAGGTTCCCAGTACAATCTGGTTGCCAGTATCTTGCATAAAATTACGCAGCAGACGCGGACCAAACTGCGAAGACGCAAGCTGAAGCGCCACGATGGTAATCGAGAATGCTGTTGTGGCAACAGTCACCATTGAACCTGCGATCGCAGAGAGAATAGCCCGTGAACCGTTGGGACCCAGCGCATACGCCCAGCCTAAATCACCAATAATGTCGGTTTCTAGCCGTTGGTCAAGGCCAATTGTGATCAATGAAAGCCCGATCGCCAGCACAACCATCAAGGTCGGGATGAACCAGAAGCTAGAGTGCAGTGAGTCCAAAAGCTTGCTAATCTTGGTTCTCATTGGCTATTCCTCTGCTGCTGGAGCAGGCTTTGTGCTGCCTGACCCATTTCCCTGAACCTTGATCTCGGCAAGGCGGTTGAGCGAACGGCTGATGCTGCGTGGCTGCGGCACTTGACCTTTCCCAGCAGGCCAACCTTCGCGTTGACGTGTGCGATCGCCATCCGTTGCTTCAGTCTGGTCATGAAATAGAATTTGCTGCGTCGGGAAGGGCAGATCGATGCCGTTTGCCGTTAGCTTGTTTTTAATGTTAGTCAACACTCGATCTTGCAGGTCTAGCACATCGGCGCGACGAGGGGGTTGCACCCACCAGCGAACGCGAATATTAACCGTGCTGCCTGCTAATTCAACCACGATCGCATCTGGCGCAGGCGTTTCTAATACCCCATCTGTTTCATGAATTGCCTCTAAAATGAATCGTCTTGCTTCGTTGATGTCATCCCCGTAGCCAATGCCAATGTCATACTCTAGACGGCGGTTTTCAAACGCAGTATTAACCGTGACAGAATTTATAAATAGCTCAGAATTTGGAATGACAATCCGCCGACCATCATAGGTTTTAATCGTCGTTGCGCGGGTTTGAATATTTTCTACAGTTCCTTCAAAATCTTTGAACACGATTTGATCATCGATTTGAAAAGGTTCAGTCAATAGAATTAAAATACCCGCTAGAAAGTTTTGTAGAATATCTCGAAACGCAAAGCCGATCGCAACGCTACTAACGCCTAGTAGCTGTACCA
This sequence comes from Oscillatoriophycideae cyanobacterium NC_groundwater_1537_Pr4_S-0.65um_50_18, assembly GCA_016208305.1. Lineage (GTDB taxonomy): Bacteria > Cyanobacteriota > Cyanobacteriia > Elainellales > Elainellaceae > Drouetiella. The sequence continues at coordinate 9,407 of JACQYI010000070.1, forward strand.
GATCACCAGCTTTGAGCGAGGGTATGACGATCGACAGTGCAATAAACAAGCCCACTAAAATAGTTATCCCTTGTGCCAATCGCCCCAGTACCATACCCAGGTTGCGAGCCTGACGGCGATCGCGTGTCAATCTTTTGACTATTTTCTTAATTGTTCTAGCAATGAATAAAAAAATCGCAAAGACAATCAATGCCAGCACCATATTAGGCAACAAAAAGATGAAGCCGTTCAGCATTGCCTGCATCTTGTCTAAAAGAGTTGATATTTCTTCAGTCATTGCACAATCGTCCTAGGAAGCACCTTTACGCTAATGGAAATTAGGAGAACCAACTTCCCCCTGAGGTTGTTAATGCTCCTGTCTCAGGCTCTGAATCTCGGTTCGCAGGGCTGTAATTTCATCTCGCAGGGCATCGATCGATTTTGCGCCGGCAATCTCTGCTTCGTCATCGTCAGCATCTTGTCCGATAAAGAATGTGGCTAACGTTGCTGTTACATAGCCAAATACAGCAAACGCATACAGCGCCAGAATAAAACAGAGAATGCGCCCTTCTACCGTTTTTGGAAAGTAGTCTGATCCCATTGTGGTCATCAGCATAGCTGTCCACCAAAGCGCAGTGCTGTAGCTATCGAATCCGGGTAAATCTGGAGCATCTTGCTCAAATGCATACATTCCCGCAGCCCCAACCAGTGTAATGATTGCTGTCGTCATTACCACATAGCCGAAACCACGCCGCGCAAAGTTGCCTGCAAGCGATCGCATACTGCGATTGGTGCGAGTCATAACCCGCAACAGCCGTAAACCTCGAACGGCTCGCGTGGTTTGTAAAATTCGCATCACCCGCGCAAATCGCAACACGCGCAAGGCGGGTAAAAGCAGTGAAATGGCTGTAATCCAATTTGTTTTAAGATAAGCAGCCTTGCGGGGCGCAAGCAATAGCCTAAGAATAAATTCCAGGATAAATATGCCCCAAATAACAAGGCTAATTGCATCTAAAAAAGGAGTCAGTCCCCAAGTTAGTTCCACCACAAATAAACCGAGCCAAGCAAAACTCAACACGAGCATTGGCAGTTCCAGCCAATCTTCTAGCTGCTGCAAGATTTGCTGTTGCTCGTATTCTATGGCTTGCTTTTCGGATCGATTTACAGGTTTCATCACGATAATTGAAGGTCATGGTTGCTAGCAGGTATTTCTAGCACGATCACGTTAACCAGGGGCATTGTATTGAAACCCTGTGCTAGCAGGTGAGCTTGAATCGCCTGAGTCAAATCAGCGCGGACTTGTTCAATCGATCGAGTCGTCTCTGGCTGGCGCTGAACATACACCACACAGCAAGGTATCCCTAAATATTGGCTCGGTTGTGAATTAACGATGCAGCCACTCAAACACGCTCAGAGAAGCGACCGCACCCACAAAGTGGGCCGCAATGCCGCTCATGTTTGCCATTGCCACTATAATATCGATCGATCGAATTACACGAGTCGGATCATAAATAGCAACACCTTGGGGTTGCGCGATCGCTTTAGAGAACAGTACCCCTAACGTCGCGCCTCCACCTAAGATCGTCAGCAGCATCCCAACTAAACCGACGATCGCGCCTAAACGCAAAACATTCATGACTTCTGATTTTGCAGGGTGTCTCATGGTGTCTGCATGACGCAACCGTTTAGCAAATCGTGTTTGACGAAACGCAAAGTATATCCCCACTAGCAGCGCTAGAATGCCACAGACTGCCCAAAAGATGCCAATGCCAATACCTGGAGTGACACCACTGTTAAAATTCACACCAATACCGGGAGATACACCCGGTGGAAGTGCAGTCGCCTGACTGAAATTTCGACCCGCGATCGCAAACGCAACCAGCAATAAAGCGATCGCGCCAAAGCCAATTTGGGCAGAGAGTCCAAGCCACCCCGTTAGGCGCAAAACATTGCCGATTTTTTCGAGTTTTGACTCTAGTGATTGTCTTTCAACCGTTTGCATAAAAGCTCTCCCTCGATAAAACTAACGCTGGAGCAGATCTGAAAACGAAGTTTCATCACTGTTCTCCCATAATTTGTCGCTTCACCCAGACCTTAATCATCAATAGAATTAAAGTCGTGTACCTTTTGAACCAGATAAGTCATTAAACATTTGCTATATTTACTTTCTGTATTGATATCCCTCATGGGATAGAGCCTAATCTGTTTCTTGTGGCAGAAATTCTTTAGCCTAAGCTGAATCAAAATCAGCAAGAATCAGAAGGTTGATAAGGTATAGATCGAGCACTTACTCCCTTCCACTCAGCTAAAGGCATCATTTTGACATTAGGACGCTGGATTGGATTGATTTCGCTAGTGATTTCGCTCTACGTGCTTTGGCAAATTCGAGCGATCGTTCTGCTGTTTTTCATGGCGATTGTCTTTGCTGTTGGGCTGAACCGAGTTGTCCGTCAATTTCAAAAATATAGACTTAAGCGAAGGGTTGCGATCGGGCTAACAATCGCGCTCTTCATCGTAGTTTTAGGACTGCTTTTGGCTTTAGTGGCTACCCGGATCACTGAGCAAGTTGACCAACTAGTCCAACTGATTCCAGATGCGATTGCACAAGTTGCAAATCTCAACTACTGGCTACAGGAGCAGATTCCAGGTCAGATGATTGAAAATCTTCCTAACTTGAATGATTTGAGTCTTCAGCTTCAGCAAGTAGCAACCTGGACAATTACTCATTTCTATCAAGTTTTCTCTAATTCTCTATCCCTATTGCTTAATGGTTTACTGCTAACTGTATTAACGTTGATGTTGCTGGCAAATCCAAAGCAGTATCGCAATCTGTTGATTCAAGGATTTCCTGCATTCTATCGAAACCGCGCGGATAGCATTCTCTCAAAGTGCGAGGTTGGTTTAATTAATTATCTGGGTGGGATTGCTCTGAGCATGGCTTTCATTGGCATTGCCTCAACAGTCGGTTTGCTTATGCTACATGTTCCTTTACCCTTCGTGAATGGAGTCATTGCAGGCATATCGGCATTTGTTCCCTACCTTGGGGCGATCGCCAGCGTTGTCCCGCCTGCTCTACTAGCTTTGTTGAATTCTCCTTGGAAAGCGATCGAAGTCCTGCTGCTGTATTTTTTAATTCAGCAAGTTGAGGGCAACCTGATTACGCCCATCATCATGAAGCAGCGAGTATCTCTCCTACCTGCAACAACGCTGGCTTTGCTGACTGCCGTTGGAACATTTTTTGGTGTTCTAGGATTATTTTTAGGATTACCAATTTTAGTGGTTGCACAAATCTGGCTCAAAGAAGTGTGGGTGAAAGATGTTTTAGACCGATGGACAGTTCCTCAGGAGATAACTTCAAGCCGATCTGCACCGCATGAACATTAGCTTTCAGCAGTATTGAGAGCGCTGCGACATCTGAATCTTTTGGTGCCCTAACACTTCAAAACGAAATCGGTCATCTAGCCACGATCGCCTTGGCAGCGTTAGATCAGCTTACTTTAACAGATTGATTTGAATGGAAGATTCCTTACTCATTACAGTTCTCATTAGCACAACCGTAGGGGTTGGTATCAGTGCTCAGGTTTTAGCCCGATGGCTTCGGATTCCCAGCATTGTGTTACTGCTATTATTTGGTATCATTTTAGGCTCCAGTGGCTTAGGGTTGCTAGAGCCGTCGCTTCTGGGTGGCGGCTTAGAAGTGATTGTCTCTTTAGCGATCGCCTTGATTCTCTTTGAGGGTGGGCTAAACTTACAGATTCGCGATCTGAGCAGCGTTTCGGTTAGCCTTCGCAATCTGGTGACAGTGGGGGTGCTGATTACGTGTTCAGGTGGGGCGATCACGGCTCATGCATTGAATCAATTTCCTTGGGCGATCGCCTTTCTCTACGCCTCGTTAGTGGTAGTAACAGGTCCAACCGTCGTCACTCCCTTGCTGAAACTCGTTGGAGTGGAACGGCGAGTTGACACGCTCTTAGAGGGCGAGGGTATTTTGATTGATCCGCTGGGGGCAATTGTGGCAGTGATTACCCTCACAGTCGTGTTAAGTCGGCATGAGGTGCCCTTGGTTCTGGTGGGAACGGCAATACCCTTGCTGTTGCTGAAAGGATTAGGACTGAGACTAGGAATTGGTACTGCGATCGGATTGATTGGGGGTGGCTTGCTAAGTTTGTTGATGAAGCAATCTAAATCTTTGCCGCAAGAATTGAAGAATCTAGTCGTACTTGCAGCAGTGTGGGGAGCTTTCAGTCTGGCACAAGCACTGCGAAGTGAATCAGGGCTATTAGTCGCTGTATTGATGGGTGTGATCTTGCGGGCATCCGCAATTCCCGAAGAACGCTTGATCCGGCAGTTTAATGAACAGTTGGGGATTCTGGCAAATTCGGTGCTGTTTGTTTTATTAGCGGCTGATTTGTCGATCGCTAGCATCCTCGATTTGGGTTGGGGAGGTGTCCTGACGGTGCTGACACTGATGCTGATCGTGCGCCCCATCAACATTCTGCTATCAACCTGGAATCAGAGCTTTAGCTGGAAACAGCAGTTCTTTTTGTCCTGGATTGCCCCCCGTGGCATTGTCGCTGCATCAATGGCATCTTTATTTGCACTTTCTCTCACAAAAGCAGGCATCGCAGGGGGCGAGGCAGTGAAGGCGCTTGTTTTTCTCACCATTCTGATGACGGTATTGATTCAAGGACTCACAGCAGGCTGGGTTGCTCGCTGTCTGGGGTTACAGACCACGCAGGTCAGAACCGCTATTGTGGGAAATACTCCGTTGAGTCAACTGCTAGCCCAGCTCCTGCAACAGCAAGGAGAAATAGTGGCGTTGATTGACCTCAACGCTAGCGATGCTAATCCAGTTCAGCTCGATGACACTCCTATCATCAGCAAATACTTAGATCTGGAGGAACTAGAGGCAGAAGGGACAGCATCATTGAGCACATTTTTGGCACTGACTAACAATCCAGAATTAAACGGCATCTTGGCGCAACGGGCTTTAGAATTATTCCGCCCCGATCGAGTAGCCACGCTATCCCAACCCCGGCTGAATCATGGAGATCATCCTAGTTTTGCTACAACGGGCATTGAGGTTGCTTTTGCAGCTCAAGTTTCTCTTGCTCGGTGGAATCAAGCTCTCACCAAGAATGATGTGGAGCTGGCCGAGGTGGTATTGCAGTCAGAGGACTTTGCTACACAGCAAGCTGAATTAGAAGCGTGCATCGCAGCAGGTGATTTGCTGCCGCTTCTGCTGAATCGAGCAGATCAAATGCAAATTATGCTTGCTAATGAACCCTGGCAAACGGGCGATCGCATCACCTTTTTGCTGGATAAAGCCTCATCTGTCAAAATGCCAACGTTGAGTCAAAGCCACTCAACTCTCCTGCCTTTACCAGCTCAAGCACACTCAGAAGCAGTTTTGCTGCAAACAACATGATTATTTAGGATAAGCAATGCGCTTATGGTGAAACTGCTGCCAGACCTGCACAAAAATATGGGAGATTTGCGAAAGTTCTTGCCGCGTCAGCCCTGAATCAACCAACTGCTGATCTTGCCAGCGAGCTTTCAAAATTTTATTGACCATTGCTAGCGCCTCTGCCGGGGTTGCCTCTCCCAAAGAGCGTAATGCCGCTTCACAGGCATCTGCTAGCATGACGATTCCCGTTTCCCGTGATTGTGGAATGGGACCGTCGTAGCGAAAATCCGCTTCCTGAACAACCTGATCCATAGGCTGCTGCTGTTGGGCTTGATGATAAAAGTAGGCAATCAAAATCGTGCCCTGGTGTTCTGGAATAAACGCTTGAATGGCGCTAGGAAGCCGATGCTGGCGTGCCATTACTAGCCCTTCGCTCACATGTTTTTTAATGATCTCGGCACTTTTCCACGGGTCATCGATCGCATTATGCTTATTCACACCACCCGTCTGGTTTTCAATAAAGGCAAGCGGGTCATGCAGTTTACCAATATCATGGTGCAGCGTTCCTGCTCTGACTAGCTCGACGTTGCATTCCAGCGATCGCGCAGCTGCTTCTGCTAGCGTTGAGACAAATTGCGTGTGTTGAAAGGTTCCAGGAGCTTCCTGCGCCAGACGTTTCAGCAGAGGGCGGTTGGGATTAGCCAACTCTGCTAACCGAATCGGCGTGACTAAATCAAACAAACGTTCCAGATACGGACTAATCCCAATTGCCACAATGCTCCAGACGATACCTGAGAGCGCAGACAGCGCCGCTCCACCCAGGGCAGTATACCAAAATGGAACAATTGCGGTATTGATAATTAAATAAATCAAGCCTTGAGTCAGCCCCATCAGCACACCCAAACTCGCCAAATCTTCTCGCGTGCGGGGTGTTTCTCGCCTGAAGATGCGCCATTGTCCTGTTATTAGTCCCCCTAAAAGCCCACCTGCGGCACTCGGAATCAAATAGCGCCAGATGACTTCTGTACCAAGGGGCAGCAAAATCGTTAACAAACTCATGACGGTGGCCCCGATCACCGACCCATAGAAACTCCCTAGCAAGAGACCGATCGCGGGCAGACCAGTATACGATTTGCTCACAGCAACCACTACAGGTGCGCTAAGGACTAGTACTAAGATGAGGAGATAGTCCCGCTGTCGCAGCTTGCGTTTCGTTCGTCGATCGATGAGCTTAAAAATTCCAATCGCGCCTGCAATCAGTCCACCAAAGCTGAACAATCCCAACCAGTCAATCCCTCTTTGACTCAAGTTGAAATGATCGAGCAGAACAAAATCTGCTTGAGTGATGGGGTCTCCGGCACGGACAATGATGTCTCCTTTTTGGATAGTGACCAGAGTGGGTTCGATCGCCTGAGCCACCTGAGCCGCCATTAACTTGGTTTGTTCCGGGTCTTTAATTAAATTGGGCGAAAGGATTATGGAGAGCAATTGCATTGCCAGCGGCTGAGCTGCGACTGGAACTGAAGCTTTGACTTGCAGATTGATCGCCTGATTAAGTTGAGTTTCAGACAAGCCGGGATAAATGCCTTGAGTTAAAAGTCGGTCTAAAACCTTCTGCATCTCGATCTGAGTAGACTGCCAATCAGAATCAGAGAGGTTCAAAAAAGTTTTGCTGTAGAGCGGAGTACCCTCTGGCTGTACAGCAGGTTGTGCAGCTAATGCCGATAAAGTAGCAGAGTAGCGATGACGGGCGGTGGCGATCGCTTCTAGAAGCTGGGCAAATTCCTGAGGCGAGGTTGCCTGACGATAGGCTTGCAGTTGAGTGACGGCCTGCTGCTGATCTGGACTGAGACGAGGCAGATTTTCAGAGCGGGTGGACAAAAGCAAGCTCCTATTTACTCTCTGCTGAACGGTTTGCCATTCTGACGCAGTTACTTGTCGTAGATAAATTTGCGTCGCCGTAGAAAGCACTGACGTTCTAACAAAGGGAAATTCGCCTAACGTTGCACGGATTGAGTTGCCCCGCTCTAGGTGTAGCCGAAGCAATTGCTGTATTTGTTGATTAGCTGCTGGGTCAACACGAACCGCCGGAAACACACCGCTTCGTGCTTCCAAACGCTTTTTTTCTGTTGTTTCAACATCTTCAACACTGGCAGAAGCGGGCGCAACGATCGTTTGAGGGGCAACTGTGTCTACGTCAAGCTTGGGCTGATGATAAAAGCGGTAGCCTAAGCCGCTTGTAAGTAACAGCACCACAACCGTTAGCATTCCACTCCGGCGGAGCCGTTTCTTCAGACGCGATCGCCCCTGTTTTGACGCAATTTGCTTCATCTATCTCGCCTTAATTCAGAAATTCGTCTGCACAGTGCTGCTCTATCGGTGTCTTTATAACTTTCACTATTCTCATGATACTCATTGAGCTTTCTGAGGTAGCACGCTCAGTATAAGTAGACACCTGAGATTGCAGACTCACATGTTCTATCCTCAGAATGATTGCAATGATAGGCTGAGAAAAAAGTTGATAGCTTGGAGGTGTTCACTCCTCAGCAATCGCAGTACAAATAATGTCTTTACAGCAATATACACAAGCAGCAGGCAGGATTGGAGTTTTACTCTTGCTGATTCTGAACTTGTGGTTATCTCCGGCGATCGCGCAATCTCCCGCTCAATCCACCGTTGCCATCGATGGGCGATCGTTATTTCAAGTCAGCGATTCTGGTCAGTACACTGCTGAAGAACGCGCCAGTTTGGTCACCTTGCAACTAAAAGAAGCTGTGCAATCTGGAAATCGGGTCAGCGTTAGGATTGAACAACGGAACCAGTCGCCTACGCTGTTACTGAACGATCACTATTTACTCACCGTCACCCAAGCAGATGCGATACCGGGCAGTACACCAGATGAACAAGCTGACATCTGGGCACAGCAGATTCAGGCTGCCGTTAAGCAGGCCCAACTAGAGCGTAGCGCAGCTTATTTTCAAGAAATGGCACTTCTGGCAGGGGGAATTGTGCTAGCGGTCGCTTTCATGCACTGGCTGTTGGGCAAATTTAAACAGCGAATGTTGCGATCGCTTCGCCATCGGTTACCCTCTGCAACAGAAACCCCAGATTCTTCTCGTCCACTCGAAGGACTGTTACAACTGTTGCTCGCAATCACCCGCCTTGGAATTTGGATCATTGCGGCTCTTTATATCACTAATCTGTTTCCAGTGACCCGCTCTTGGAGTTATCAGATCACACATGTTTTAGTGTCTAGTTTCACCTCCCCCATTATTACATTAGGGAGAAATGCTTATTCAGTCACAAACCTGTTGCTGCTTGCCGGAGTGTTAGCTGGATTAGTCGCGTTTGCGGGAACGATTACAAATGTAATGCGATCGCGCATCCTCCACTTAGCAGGGCTAAGCCGGGGTGGACAAGAGATCATGGCGATTCTGACCAAGTACAGTTTGATCAGCATTGGCACACTGATTGTCCTACAGATTTGGGGACTAGATATCAGTTCACTCACCATTTTGGTCAGCGCCTTGGGTGTGGGCATTGGCTTTGGGTTACAAGACATTGCTAAGAACTTTGGCAGTGGTCTAGTCTTGATTCTGGAGCGTCCTATCCAAGTTGGAGATTTTGTGGAAATTGGCAACTCTAAAGGCACAGTCGAGCGGATTGGCGGACGTAGCACCGAAATCCGCACGCTCGATCATGTGTCGATTATCGTTCCCAACTCTCGCTTCTTATCAGAAGAAGTGATCAACTGGAGCCATCACAATCCAGTGTCTCGGCTGCATTTACCCGTTGGTGTTGCTTATCATAGCGATCCTCAAATGGTACGCACCGTCCTTCTGGAGGCTGCCCAAAGCCACACTGACGTGCTCCAGAGTCCTCCACCCCAAGTATTTTTTACGGGCTTTGGCGACAGTGCGCTCAACTTTGATCTGTTGGTCTGGACAACTCAACCCAGCCGCCAGTTTATCTTAAAGAGCGATTTATATTTTCGCATTTTTGAACTTTTGCAAGAGCACCAAATTGAAATTCCCTTCCCCCAACGAGATTTACATTTGCGCTCAGGCATACTTAGCCTCTCACCTCAAACAGAAGCATTGCTCACACAGCAATCAAAGTACACTTTCAATGGAGATAGTTCTAGCCTACGATCGAACGATCCGCTAATCTGATCCCAGTTCCAGGTTGTTTAAGTGATTGCCTCATTTAGCTCCTATCTTCTGTAGTTACTTTCCCTAGATCTCAACAGGACAAAAGCTTGAAAAAGGTTAGCAGGAGGGGGGGTATGAGAATTGCCACACTTAACATGAAACCTCATGCATCAGAGTAATCTGATTTAAAAAACATTGCAGCCTCACTTGGGATGGTACGGAGCCAGAGTGAATTTCCTCGCTCTGTTTCTAGTTGTGTACAGTGCCAAATTAAATGATAGTAAGACAAATTCGTGTCGCTGAGCAAAACCTTCTCTGTTGCAGGATTGCAGAGAGCTTTTGCTCAGCGGCCTAGCACCTGGCCATCAGCATTCCTAAGCTGGCTTGAGGCGGAAAAGTCATTCAGATTGAGCTTTGCCTCTTTCAATACTCTGGACAGAATTAGGGAGCTATGATGCCGTAGGAGCGTAGGTTTGGGTAGTTAGGATGGGATTTAATCAAAGTCGGGTTCAAGTCTAACATCGAAATAAAGCGCGAAAGCAGATGGTCATTGAAAGCTAGACGTTTGTAGCTGGACATGGAAAAAGGAATCGGTGGCGATTGCGCTTCACCTTGGCGATGACGGAGTTGAACCTCATATTTGGCGAGATTTAAAGCAGTAAGACAAGCATTGAAGTGAAAATCTAACCTTTTAGAGTTACGGGTTTGGGCATCACAGAATCCAGTAAATTGCTTAGCATCTCTAAAAATAAACTCAATTTGAAACCTGGCTTTGTAAGACTTGATGATTTGCTTAGCATCCAAATCGACATCGGTAGAAAATAAGAGAACAAATCCTGTTTTGCCCACTTTACGGGTATCAACGAGGCAAGCGATTCGAATCTGCCGCTTGAGGGAAACATGCTAGACGACGGCACTGTAAAGGTTGAGTTGAGGCTCCAGTGGCTCCAGGTGGGTGAAGCGTGATAAATCAGCCAGGTCAACTTTAGCGTCATATTTACGTTTAGCCCCGCGAGATTTTTGCTCTCCTGTGTAGAGGTAGCGCATATCAGCATCACTGCGCAGTTTACCAATCAAGTGCAACTGGAGTGCAATCACACCATCGATAAACTTTTTCTTGCTGTAAAACCCATCAACAACCCAATATTTCAGCCCTTCTGGCAGATGAGGATAGGTAGTTTTGATTGGGTGGATGTAATGGTCAATCCGAGTGACTTCGGCAGCAACAGGTTCGCCGTCACCCGTAGAGTTGGGTTTGGGTGGGAGTTGTCCCAGCATGATTCGCGCTTGCTCGATCGCTGATTTAGAAATCGAGGGGTGCCCGGGATGCTGTTGCTGCGCAGATTTGCCTTTACGCTTAAGTTTGCTAGTGTGGGCTGGGGTCGCAGGGGTCTGTTGCACTGAGAGGGTGTAGCACTGATGGCTCTCTACATCAATGATAGCGATGACTGAAATCTCTAATCCCTTTTCCGTCCGACTGGCACTGCCGTTGTAGTACCAGTCCAGCCCGTAGGTCTTTTTGCCACTTTTGGGGATAAATGAACAGTCCATTCCCCCAATCTGATCGCCTCGCACGGGCATCGCCTCGCCAATCAACTGCTCATTCAAGCTCATGAAGCTAAAGGGTTGACTGTAGTGTCGCCGATACGTCTTCTCAGAATATTCGCCATAGCGACTCAAATTTGTAAAGTTGACGTTGCCACACAGCAGCAGAATCGTGGGAATCAAGCTCAGCAAAAACTTTTGCTGTGGTTTGCTAAATGCCCCATTTTGGACAAGAGGGCTTGTAGAATATCCATACTGCTATTTCTCAGGTGCTAGTTTTCAATATCTGCACCCTAAACTGAGAGGTAGCTTTTTGTCTACATAGCCCGATTTTTCCCCTTCCAAAACTGTCCGGACTATTGTCTTCAGATAACGTTGAAGTAACCCCCTACAGGTTCCCCACTCTCCTAGACCCTAGATACATATGCCTCAATTTGTCAAACCACTCCTAGTGAGTTTAACGATCGCCGTAGGACTCGGTTATTTTATCAGTTGGGTCTTCAGTTCACATCATAGAACAGGAATATCCCAGCCTGTATGGTCACCGAATGGACAGTCTCTTCTCTTCACAGGAGGTAGCAAGCTCTACAAAATTAACGCTGATGGCACAGGCTTAGCACTCATGGCAGTTGCACCTCGGGGAGGAAATTTCTTTGATCCGCCTAGTTGGTCTTCAGATGGCAAAATAGTTGCATTCTTGATTCGTTTCGATTCTGGAAATGATGAAATCGGTAGCGTTAATACATCTGCTTTTCCCAGTCTTAATGTGGTGGAATCAGAAGGTTCAAGATTCACTCAGATTGGTCAGAAAGTTCAATCTTACCAATGGACAACCGATCGCCGCATTGTATTTGTCACCGAACCTGCTGATTCCAATTTACCACGGCGATTGTACCAAAGTAGTGAAGCAGTTCTCCTACCGACTCCTCTGCAACCCTTGGAAGCACTGTACCAGAAAGGTGATTTTTATTATCCCCATTGGTCATCTAGTGGTCGGCGTGTGGCGTTTTCTTCTCGTCAAGGGATTACAGTGGTCAATACGGATGGCTCAAACCCTATTCAGTTCTCTCAGGGAAAAGATGCCTCTATTTCTTCTTGGTCACCTGACGACCGCCTGATGATTTACCAGGATCAATCCGAAGAAAATGGCAACACTTGGCTAATCAATACTGACGGCTCAGACAAACCTAAACGAATTAATCAAGAGGTTGACCAGTACGATATTTGGTCACCTAACAGTCGACATATTTTGCATCAATCAGGCACATCTGCTAATCCGCGATCGCTTGGTTTATGGGTAATTGATAGCCAAAATCCCAATCGTTCTAAAAAGTTAGTAGAGGGGCGATCGGGCGTTTGGTCACCTGATAGTCGGCAGATTGCGTTTATTTGTCGACAAAACCAGACTTCAGATTTAGAGTCTATCTGCGTCATTAATGTCGATGGCACCGGACTCAACTTTTTAGGACATAAGGCGAACAGTGTAGCATGGTCGCCCAATGGTAAAAAGCTTTCCTTTATCGAGAAGACAAATGTAATCTATGGACAGTTAACGGTGATCAACACGGATGGTTCAGAGATGCATCGCCTTAGCGAGGAGGAGTGGTGGCAGTTTTGTATCGCTTCTATTTGTTTTTAATATTTTTGGCATCGTCCATAATAGCTCATCTAGTGATGTGAACCTTTCTCTACAACATCACAAAAAGAAAATCATTCTGGCAGCTATAGCTCTTTCACTAGTTCCTCCTTATTACTGGATATTTGGAGAACCTCTATTTTTCACAACCTATGGTGATCGGCAGGTTGCAACCTTTGTCCGTAAAGGAAGATCCTACTCGCTCTCTAAGTTTGGAAAGTGTCAGAACTGAGTATTCAGACCCTGATTCTTAATAACAATGAGAATATTCTCAATAAGTCGAACGAAAAAATCAGGTTTTCAGCAGAAAAGATGGAGTGGAATTCTCAATAAGAAAGGATGAGTACTAATTCTGACACTTTTATCAGGAGAGCAAACTGATCGCTGCCAACAGAATAACCAAAACATCATTCTCTGAAGCTGCATGAGCGGAATGGTTGTCATTTGACCTCCTGCAAGCACTGGGCGATCGTTTCTACCCAGATCGAAACATCCTCGTTGTGAGCAATATTCGTTGCCTGATTAAACGCCTCGACGTCAGTTAAGCCGAGATACTGGTCTCATCTGCTCATCCAGTGCCTGCCAGATTTTAGCCGCGATCGCATGAATCGGTGTAACGGCTCCAGGCTGACGATAAACGACCCACACCCCAAACACTAATTGACTGAGTAGCTCAAACTCGACTGGAATTTGCTCTAACTCGCCTTCCTTACGTTTGCGGCTGCGAGTTTGGTTGATACGATCGCGGTTTCTGGCATAGGATCTACGGCTATAGCAAATAGCCGGATTCCAGCAACCATCGCCGTCTGCTCCATGTAGTGCTTGAGACTGTTGGGCTGATAACATTCCACACTTACAACATTTCTCAGGTAGCGATCGCTTTTTCCCGGCGGATGGACTGGCATCAGGTTGAGCTTGTTTGGGTATGGCTTTTACTCATCCAAATCCCGTCTGTACTCAGGTTTTCCGCTTTAGGCTTTGCTGATTGTCTCATATTGTCTTAGGCTTGTTTTATCCCCGATATTGGTCAAATATCGGGGATAAGAATTTGAAGAATAAGTATAATTGCTTATTATCAACTGCTTGAAATGAAGTATTTTCGTTCTCCTTGCCTCGCGCTTTAATCGAAAGGACAGGGTTCCATCCGCAACGTGTCGCCACTACTTTACTTGCTATGAAACGTCCAGCTATTCCAGATCCCATCATTGTGCCTCTTGTGGGTGGTAAGGAAACTCCTACGGTTCCTGCGGTTAGGGTTGCCTCTCTTACAGATTTGAGACAGACCAAGGTGGATGAGTTTATTGCGGCGCGATCGCTCAAGCCCAAGAGTGAGCAAGCTTACCGACGCGATTTGCAGTCCTTCATGGACTGGACGCAGCAGGCATGGGCAAATGTCACCAGACGGCAGGTGGCACAGTTCAAGCAATATCTTTTGCAAGATCGGGGGCTGGCAGCCAATTCGGTCAATCGTATTTTGCGA
>JACQYI010000074.1 GCA_016208305.1 Oscillatoriophycideae cyanobacterium NC_groundwater_1537_Pr4_S-0.65um_50_18
AGACCTGCCCCACGCAAACCCGCGCTGAATACAAACCAGACATCACTGCCCTCGAATGAAACCAGGACTGCCAGGAGCTTCGGCTTGTTTTGAGCGTCTTCCGATAATCTCATTTCCAGTAGTCACCCCAACCTCTCACCTACCGAGTAGGCGCGTTATCTTGAGTTAAACATCAAGTTTGATTGAAATAAATCTCAGGCTTTGATAACCCCTTTACGCCAGGCAAAAACCGCTGCCTGTGTCCGATCAGCCAGATGGAGCTTGCTGAGAATGTTGCTGACGTGGGATTTGACGGTTTTCTCGCTGATAAGTACCTCTTACCGAAAATTCCAAGACATTTTTAACCACGAAAAACACGAAAAACACGAAAAAAATCAACCGCTTACAAAATTCAATTTCTCAGTAAACTTATGGAAAGGTACTTAAACAACCGATTCCCAATGTCGAGATTGGAAAGTCCCGTAGCAATGAGCTCCAACACCTCCAGTTCACGTTTGCTTAAATCAGCCAGTCATTTGAACGCTTCATCGGTGGAACCAGGTGCTGGTTGCTGAAGCAACTGGATCATCTTGGCCGCAATACGTGAATGCAGGGGGACTTCACCCTGAGCGGCTTTCCGAACAGCTTCAGAAAGTCCGACTGGCTCAATATCCTTTAATATAACCTCAGTCTTGAGTTGAAAAAGCAGGGATCAAGTCGGTGGTAACCAATCCGCAATATTGAGTTGGACCAGCCCAGATTCTGAACTGATGAGCTTCAGGATAACGTTGCGGGCCTGGCTGTGCCGCTGGATATTGGCCAGGGCCTCTTGAACGATTCGTACCAGACCAATTTGGGTTTCAGGGGTGAGTTGAAAAACATCTTGTGCCTGAAAGATACAGGGAATCGAGCTTTGGCGTGACCAGTCCGGTGGCGTATTGGCGCAAGCCTTCATCGAGTGGCTGGTGGGGTTCGGTACGCCGTTCTTCAATCAGGTTTTTCAATTCGGATTGAGCCTGGCGGGTTAATTTTTCGGCCTCGCAGATCCGATTCGCGGCGACCTCTGGATTGCTAGCCATCAATGCGGTGGCTGCCCCAAGCTGCAGTGTGGTCGCAAAAAGTTGTTGTTTGACCGTATCGTGGAGCTCGCGGGCGAGTCGGGCGCGTTCTTCGAGCAGCGTCACTCGTTGCCGGAGTTGAACAACCTGGTTGAGGTCCTGGGCCATGAGGTTGAGGCGTTCGGCCAGCTCACCGAGTTCAATAGCCGTGGTGCGAAGCCCACGGTTCCGGCCAGGACGAACCCCAGTCCCGGTAAGATCGTCGTTCGGTGCCCACGGAAAGGGTTCAGTTTCTCTTATCCTGGCGCTTATGCCTTGTCTCCCTGTCTCTCTTGGTCTCAAAAGCGACCAACATTCCTTATCCTGGTGCTTATGAGCCGCTGGCCCAGGTTGCCATTCAGAAAGCTGGTCGGTTGGCCGCTTTGGGTCTACCACTCAGACGTTTTTGGGGAGTGAGCACTGGATGTAACTTCTAAAAACAAAAATCAACCGGAAAAGTAATTGTTAAATCTGGAAAAATACAGCCAGTCTGGTATCGGGCATTTTCCTTACCGACATTTCCTGGTGTGGAAAATCGCCTGGGGCACCCCCTCTAATGAAGGCATTTCGGTGGTGGTTATTCTCTCAACTGACCCCGTCAGGTTGGGATAAAGTGTCAGTATTGTATCTTGTGAACAAGTGAGTCTGTACCGAGCGATAGTCCAGCATTTTCGTCTCAAAACCGCCAGTTGGTCAGGCTGAAGGTTCAGGCTGACCCTACATATATTCGCGGGTTGTTCAATTTATCAAACTGCAGTAAGGTCCGCATTGTGTGAATCAAGATTTCGGATCCCCGCATTTACAGCAAAATATCGAAATAAAAATGACTCCGTCAGAACATACATCAGATCAAAAAAACAATTACTATCGCCCTTTACCTTTTTTCCAATCGAGGTAAAGGCATCGTTATTAGGAGCCTCCTATGACTGCGTTTGATAAAGAAGATCCCACCCTCTATAAAGTTGTTTTCAATCACGAAGAGCAATACTCGATCTGGCCGGCCCATCGCGACAATCCCGCCGGCTGGTTTGATGCTCACAAAGTTGGTACCAAACAGGAGTGCCTGGATTATATTTCCGAAGTTTGGACCGATATGCGTCCGCTCAGTCTCCGCAAAAAAATGCAAGAAATGTCAATGTGTGCGTGAGGTAATTTCCCACTCTACCAAACCTGATCAGTCGGTTTGTATGACTCAAACCGATTGATTTCACCTGCCTGACGTGTCGAACGTCCTCGACGTGTGTTTCAACCCATGGCGAGAGGTGAACGGGGCGGGAATTTCTGTGGTGCCCCCAGTACTTCGGGATGGCTGGCGTATGCCTGAACTCATCCGGTTGCTGGGAAAGGTGTACCTTCCGCCAGCCAGTCAGCTTCAATTTCGGCACAAACAGGCGTTGCTTCAGACGGAGGCTCTGCCACGCAATGACTTTGCACTTTGATGATTTCAACGTATGTACAGCCAATCAGACGCTGGTTGATCTTTTACAAACCCAGGCGGTTTTCCAACCAAACAAATGTGTGTTTACCTATGTTTCGGATGGAAATGAAGGAACAACCACGCTGACCTGTGCGGAACTGGATGCCAGAGCCAGGGCGATTGCGGCTGACCTTCAGACCTGTACCCAGATCGGAGACCGGGCGTTGCTCCTGTATCCCCAGGGGCTTGAATTTATCGCGGCTTTTTTTGGCTGTCTCTACAGCGGCGTCGTGGCCGTTCCAGCCTATCCGCCACACCCTTCCAAACTCGAACGCTCGCTCCCCCGCCTCCGGTCAATTGCAGCCAGCGCAGCCCCCGCCGTGGTTTTAACAACCCAGGCGGTTTTGCCACTCGCGGCCCGCGTCCAATCTGAAGCCCCCGAATTTGCCAGTCCGCACTGGATAGCCACTGATGGGTCAGCCCACATTTCCACCAATACCTGGCGTCGCCCCGGACTCACGGCTGACTCACTGGCGTTTCTCCAATACACCTCAGGTTCCACTGCAATCCCCAAAGGCGTCATGGTTTCGCACGGAAACCTGATGCACAACGAACGCGCCATGCAGGTGGCGTTTGAAACGACGCCGGAAACCGTGGTTGTCGGCTGGCTACCGCTCTATCACGACATGGGCTTGATCGGCAATGTCCTGCATCCGCTGTTTATGGGCGCCAGTTGTGTCCTGATGTCGCCATCGGCTTTTATCCAGCGTCCGCTGGCCTGGCTGGAATTGATTGACCGCCATCGGGCAACCGTGAGCGGCGGCCCAAATTTTGCCTATGAACTCTGTCTGCGGCGAACGTCCCCCGAAGATCGCGCCCGGCTTGATCTGAGTTCCTGGCGTGTGGCCTTTAACGGTGCCGAGCCGGTGCGCGCCGACACGATAGACCGTTTTGCCCGTGCTTTTGCCCCGAGTGGGTTCAACCCAAACACCTTTTTCCCCTGTTATGGACTGGCCGAAGCCACGCTCTTTGCCGCCGGGGGTGCGGTTTCAGCCGTTCCAACTGTTTGCCGGGTTGACACCGCTGCGATTGGGCTCAATGCCGTGGTAACTGCTCAGGCAGATGACCAGACGGCAGCCGCTCTGGTCGGATGTGGTGATGCGGCGGCAGGTCAACAGATTGTGATTGCCAATCCGGCAACCGAAACGACTGCCGATGATGACACAATTGGTGAAATCTGGATTTCAGGATCGAGTGTTGCCCAGGGATATTGGCATAAGCGCCAGGATAAGAAAATAATGACTGTAACAAATAGAAAAAAAAGGGCAAACTCATGCTTTTAAAAATCGAAAGAAGAAAGAAGAGGAAAAAAGCATGTGTTTGCCGCCACGAGATGCAGATAGTGTATTTGAAGA
>JACQYI010000011.1 GCA_016208305.1 Oscillatoriophycideae cyanobacterium NC_groundwater_1537_Pr4_S-0.65um_50_18
CTATTTGCGTCTGCGCTATCGCCTGCTCCCTTGCCTTTATTCTTTATTCTACGAATCATCGCAACACGGCGCGCCGATCTGGCGACCTATGTTCTACCACTATCCCAACGACGAACACACTTACCATTTACATGATCAGATATTGCTTGGCGAATTTATTTTAGTCGCGCCGATCACCAAAGCGAATTGCGATCAGCGAACCGTGTATCTGCCGCAAGGTGAATGGTTTGATTATTGGACGGATGAAAAGTTTAGCGGAGCGACTCACATCACCGCCCGCGCGCCGTTAGAGGTCATGCCGCTTTATGTGCGCGCGGGCGCGGTCATCCCCTCCGGTCCCGATCTCAACTACACTGACGAGAAACCGTTATCGCCCTTGACGCTGGATGTTTACGCAGGCGAAGGCGAATTTACATTGTATGAAGATGACGGGCATACGTTTGGTTATGAGCGTGGAGAGTTTGCGTTGACGAGATTGGAGATTAAAGATTCAAGGTTGAAGATTCACAAGCGCGAGGGAAATTATGCGCCGCCGTCACGCAAAATTATTGTTCGTCCGCATGGGATGGAGAGGAAAGAGACGGTTGAGGTGGAGGATGATGGGGAGGAGAAAATAATTTGGTTGTAGAGAGACGTTGCACCGCAACGTCTCTACGAAAAATTACGGTGACTTCGTCGGCGCGGGCGCGGCAACACCGATGCCCGTCCAGCTAAAGGTGCGCTCGTCACTCGTCGCGCCCGCCGGGGCATAAATCGGATCGCCCTTCGTGGTGGTGCCTTGTCGGCGCACTGTCACCACGCTCCATTTAAAAACATGCGGATTCGTTTCGACGGGTTTCATATCTACGTTGACGATGAAGCGCGTGGTCGTCGTCACTTCTTGTTTGCGCTTGGCACAGTTGCACGTCACATCTTCCAACGTCACCATATACGCTTCACCCTGCTTCAACACATCCACCGCCGCCCATTGCAGAATCACGTTTT
The DNA here is from genome assembly GCA_016208305.1 of Oscillatoriophycideae cyanobacterium NC_groundwater_1537_Pr4_S-0.65um_50_18. GTDB lineage: Bacteria > Cyanobacteriota > Cyanobacteriia > Elainellales > Elainellaceae > Drouetiella. Next base: position 985 of record JACQYI010000011.1, read on the forward strand.
GTTCTGCTGCTGATATTGCCGCGCCGTTAGGCGGGTTGAGAAGTGATGGCGCAGGATACGGTGGAAGACTCGTCGCCGTCGGCGTGGGTCCTGTCGTCGCGCGCGGCGCAAATAACGGAATGGAAATTTTTTGTCCGGTGCGTAAGCCTTGCCCGCTTTCGGGCAGACCATTTTCCTTCGCCAACACTTTCACGTCCACATTAAATC
>JACQYI010000077.1 GCA_016208305.1 Oscillatoriophycideae cyanobacterium NC_groundwater_1537_Pr4_S-0.65um_50_18
CAAGACGCATGAAATCGCTGGAAGGATCTTTGATAATGAGTACAACTTAGCGAATGCCATCATTGAAGGCATGGAGAATCGCAGTCAACAAGGCGGGTGGACATCGGAGCGTCTTACGCTTAAATCCACCTAGCTACTTACTAAACCGAATGGACTGGCGTGCAGGATGGTCTAAGAAGCCAATGCCTGGAGTAATGTCTAGGATATGCAGACGTAGACCCGACAGTACGGAATGAAGAGCCTTTAGTCAGAGTAAAGACGATGACACACTCAGTAATGGGTAGTGATGAATAGATAGGCATTGACTGGAAATCAGTCGAGAAAATGGTCTATCGACTCCAAACCAGAATCTTCAAAGCCAAACGTCGTGGTGATACCAAACAGGTTCACAGACTCCAGAAACTATTGATGAAATCTCGTTCTGCCAAGCTTTTAGCAGTTAGGCGAGTGACACAGGATAACGCAGGCAAGAAAACTGCAGGCGTGGATGGGATTAAATCCTTGACCCCACTGCAACGGTTTGACCTTGCAAGTAACCTGTCCCTGACGGACAAATCTAAACCAACACGCCGGGTAATGATTCCAAAACCTGGCACAACGGAGAAGCGACCGTTAGGCATTCCCTGCATGACAGAAAGAACACGGCAAATGCTAGTAAAACTGGCATTAGAACCTGAGTGGGAGGTGATATTTGAGCCAAACACCTACGGGTTTAGAGCGGGAAGAGGCACTCATGATGCGATTGAGGCAATTTTCAATAGTATTCGGTACAAAAGCAAATATGTTTTAGATGCCGATATTACGAAATGCTTCGATAAAATCAACCAGACCGAGCTGTTAGCCAAGCTCAATACTTTCCCGACATTGACCAGGCAAATTAAAGCTTGGTTGAAATCAGGGGTAGTCATGGATGGCAAATTGTTTCCTACTGACGAGGGTACACCCCAAGGCGGCGTAATTTCTCCACTACTCGCTTTGATAGCCCTACATGGATTAGAAACAGCGATTAGACGATGCGTCAATCCAGGTAGAGCACAGCGAACGTTAACCGTTGTAATTTACGCTGATGACTTTGTTGTACTTCATCCATCGCTGGATGTCATCTTGAAGTGTAAGCAAGCGGCGGAAGACTGGCTCAAAGAGATGTCTCTAGAACTAAAGCCCAGCAAGACGTGTATCTCGCATACATTAACACCGCACGACGGAAAAGTTGGATTCGATTTTCTCGGATTTAACATCAGACAGCATCCAGTGGGTAAACACCAATCTGGCTGCAATGGCAGCGGTTCAAAGCTGGGTTTTAAGACTATCATCCAGCCTAGCAAGAAGAAGATTGCTGCCCATCTGGAAACAATAGGAAGCATTATAAAGAGTCATAAGAGCGCGCCACAAACGGCGTTAATCAGCAGACTCAATCCCGTGATTCGGGGCTGGTGCAACTATTACTCAACCGTGAGCAGTAAGAAAACTTTTAGCAACTGCAAAAACATTGTTTGGTCGCAGTTGCGAGCTTGGGCAAGATACAGAACCGGCAACTTTAGCTATCGAACCTTGAACAAATACTGGCATTACATTGGATATCGGTTGACATTCTCAACTAAAGATGGACTGAGGTTAATCAGTCATCCTGACACTCCAATCAAACGCCATATCAAAGTTCGAGGAGATAAGAGCTATTTCGACGGGGACATTCTCTACTGGAGTGCAAGAAGGGGCAGACATCCTGAACTACCCGAACGAGTAGCGATGCTACTCAAAAAGTACAAAGGACGATGCCCAGAATGTGGACTGATATTTGTTGAAAACGACTTGATAGAGGTTGACCATAAAACTCCTAAACAGGAAGGTGGAACGGATAAGTTCGATAATCTGCAACCGCTGCATCGCCATTGCCATGATGTCAAAACCGCTCGTGATAATGCTCGTAGAAAAGGTTTAGAACAGTTACCTGGACTAGACCCTATCAAAGGACATTAACTACTGGGCAAAGGGTGCTGATGACAACAGCCGTATGGTTGAGGAGCCGTGTGCTGGGAAACTCGCAAGCACGGTTTTGAACGGGAGGGTGACAGGGCGACCTGTCACTCGACCCTATCGAGTCCCCTCATGGACACTTTAAGCGCAAACTCTGCCAAGCTTTATTCCGCTGGGGCAGTCTGGATTTTGAATCAGTCTCAGAGTATCAAGCTCTAATTGAGCAAGTGGTCGCCAAGCAAAATGCCAAACGAACTCAAAAGTTTGAAGTTGAAAAAGCGCTGCTGCAAGCGTTACCCCGCTATCGCTCGCCTAACTATGAAGTCCTCAGCGTCAAAGTCAGTTGCTAAAGTACGATTAACGTTCGCAGCATCATTTACAGCGTGCCATCGCGACTGGTGGGACAACGCCTGACGATTCATCTTTACCATGACCAACTCACGGGCTTCGTTGGCAGAATAGAAGTCCTGTCACTGTCACGATTGCATGTCCACGGCAGTGAGAGAATTCGCCGGGGACGCAGCATTAATTATCGCCATTTGGTGGAGAGTTTTCGCCGCAAGCCCCGCGCCTTTTTGCATTGTGATTGGCAAGCGGATGTGCTGCCCAATGAGCAGTGGCAGCAATTGTGGCAGCAGATGAAACAGATACTAGAACCCGACAGTGCTGCCCGCGTCATGGTTGAAGCGCTCTATGTGGCAGCCACCCAGGACAAAGAAGAAGAGGTTGCCACCTATTTGGCGATGCAGTTAGCCGCTCAGAGTTTGACCCTGCGGCAATTGCAGCAAGCTTTTGACCTGATTCCCCATGCCCACACCCTGACGTTCATCGAAACGACTCAACACCATCTTGCCACCTATGACCAACTCCTCAGCGGCACCTTTGAGCAGCCCGTACCAGAGCCTCAACGACCACCTCAAACGCCTCCACCTCAACCAGATGAAATCCCAGTAGCAGCAAATCGAACAGCAAGCGACTCAGGAGCATTGGTCGTATGCGCAATTCTTGCTGGCATTGTGCGAAGGGGAGAGCCAACGCCGAGATCAAGCCCGCCTCAGCCGAGCCTTGAGCGAGGCACAACTGCCTTATGGAAAGTCCTTCTCCAACTTTGAGTTCACTCATGTTCCCAGTCTCAATCCAGCGGCAATCATGCAGTTAGCAGAAGATTCAATCTGGGTGGAACAGGGCGGCAATTGCCTGTTATTTGGTCCTTCGGGTGTGGGAAAAACCCATGTGGAGAGCGCCTTATCTCGCGCCATGCTAGAACTCGGTAAACGGGTGAAGTTCTTTCCGGCGACCGCGTTGGTGCAACTGTTGCAACAGGCTAAATTACAACTGCAACTACAACTCTTGCTAGTCAAGTTGGACCGCTTTGATTTGATCGTCATCGATGATCTCGGTTATGTCAAAAAGACAGAAGCTGAAACCTCTGTGTTGTTTGAACTGATTTCTCATCGCTATGAGCGTCGGAGTTTGCTAGTCACAGCCAATCAGCCGTTCAGTCAATGGGATAGTATCTTTAGCGACTCAATGATGACGGTTGCTGCCATAGATCGCTTAGTCCATCACGCGACCATTATTGAACTCAAAGCAGAGAGTTTTCGCAAACAATCAGCGATCTCTCGCACGAATTCTCTATAAATTAGGAGGCGGTCTCAGTTCCCTAAACCTGTCTCTGCTGACTCATTGAGCAGGTAGAGCCTCAAATTGTGCTGTCTATTTTTAGTGAATTTAAGCTTCTAGGACTGATTGACCAGGAAGTTCATCACGTTAGTACAGCAACGTTATAGTTGTCGCCTGATAGGTGCCGCGATCTCTTCTTTTCAAGTTTCTTAGTGCCCATCTCAGCGACTCAAACGAAGTAGAAAGTATCTTCAAAATAATGTGCCTATGTAATTGACATTCAACACCTGCCGATGCACCGCATGAATGCCTAAGGTCACTCGTTTGTTGCGACAGATGACATAAACCGTCGCATAGGCAAAAAAGGTCGTGGTTCCTGCTTTGGCTTGAGAGCGGTAGATGTAAGGCGCTTCAGCCTCTGTGGGGGTGCCGTAGTACGGAATCAGGTGCAGGTCAATGGCGAGTCGTTGCGAGTGTTTGGCAATCTTCGGGGGAATCCGGCTTTGCAGTGCCCGGTTCAGTTGCTGCTCTACGGTTGCCATGTCATTCAACTTATCGAGGTGATAGCGAACGCCATTGCCACTGGGTGCTCCTTCTAACTGCCGAACCGTATGTTCCAGGCTATCCCTGCAACTGGCTGCTCTGAGCAAGATTTCAAAGAGGTCTTGAGTCCTGTAGTCCCCCGTCATTTCCAGGGGCACATGCTCTGACAAGCAATCGATTGCAGATCGCAATGTTGTTTCATCGGTCAAAGAAGGAGTGTTCGATAATGGGGAGGGGTAGTTCGTCATGGCTTGATTTCAATGTGTTTGCCTTGACACTACCCCTTTCTTTGCCAATTTGCGATCTACTGAGACTCTCAGTAGATGTTTGCTGAGAAATCAAGCTTTGCCCTTAAGGAAACCTACAAGATTTTGTAGAAATGATTGACTAACAAGGGTCTGAGGCATAGTTACTTTTTCTTCCACCTTCAACATAGGCATCTCAAAATCTGTTGACTGTAACAATGTCTCGGTCAGTAAAGGAACTTCCTCGGTCAGTACGGGATTTTTCTCGGTCAGCAAAGGAACTTCCTCGACTAACCCCGTAACCATCAGTCGAAAGGCAACCTGTTGAATCTTCTTGGTCGGTAATTGTAGCTGCTTAGCAATGTCCTGAATGGGGACAGATCCATTGGCAAATTCCCAGACCTGCCATTCCAATTGGCTCAGGTGTAATTTGGGCTTACCGGTGAGTACACTGGCTAGCCCAGAAGCTCCCTCTGGTAGCTTATTGTGAAGCGTATCCCAATTTTGCAGAACTCGTAAGCCTGCTAGAGTGACTTCCCTAGGTGAAGCCGTTAATCCCGTCATTTCAGCCTTGGGCAACGGCATCTGATGATCAAATTGAAAGTGCCCATCTTGCAACTCGAATAGCTTGCAAACTTGTTGCAATACCTGCTGGCTAAAGAGCAGTTTCAATTGTTCAGCTTCTAGTAAGCCTTGTTCTTTTAGGTACAGACCTGCGGGCTTATTAACGGTGTAAACTTCAGTGATTCGATTAACAGCTTGTTTGCTAATCCATCCCCGTTTTTGAATAAGAGACATTAGCCCCTGTCTGTCGACTCGGTCAGCCGCTGCAACAATACAACCTTGACTAAACCAGATGCGGAAGATCTTTCCTTTATAGGATGGACAATCTGATTGTTCTTGAATGCTTAAACGGCCTGTTTTGTTTCCCTGCTCTAAAAGTTGAAAGATTTCTGGCAGGGAGAATTCAGAGAGATATCCTGAAATAGCCATGATTTACCTCTTGTTTAAACTAGACTAGCCTGCATTGAATGCTGAATCAGTACCATAATGGCCTGTGCTACCGATGCCTGTTCAGCAGCATTAACCATCACAAATGGAGGACGCTTTTGTGGACTGCTATATCCCAAGGCGATCGCAATATTGTCTAGCGTCCAAGCACTAGGGCAATCCATATGGGTTAGTCCAATGATCATCGGTATCTTTCGCTGTTGATTCATAAAGTTGGCAATCCGACGAGCGTAATGAAACTCTGATGGGCGATGAGCCGCAACAAGTAATGTATAGGCATGGGCTTGCCGAATGAGAATCTCCCACATAAAGTCAAATCTGGATTGACCAGGAGTACCATACAGGTGTAGAGCCATATCAGAACCAAACTGCAACCTACCGAAGTCAAAAGCAACAGTGGTTTTGTGCTTCAAAGCTGCGGTTTCATCCGTTGCTTGTCGGTCTGTGTCAACAACTTCAATTTCACTGACAGTTCTAATAAAGGTAGACTTGCCAGCCCCTACCGGGCCAGTCACCACCAAACGCATGATTTCCATAGACTGTTTCAGAGATATTAGGGTGAATACTTGCAAAGCTGTGCAGATGCAGCAATAGGCTGTTCGATAGTCCTTTCTAACAAAGGATAGAAAAAACAGGGAACGCCAATTTTTCGAAAATCTTCAGTGAAAGCGATGGAAATCAGAGAGGGGTGCAATGATTGTCCTCTTAAGGAAAATTCTTCTAGCCGACATAGCCCCTCTGCTTAAAGTGAAGAGATGAAAGGATCTTTCGCTTAGAGCTATTAGACCTGTTGCGGAATAAGAGATCCACGCTATCGATAGCGCCTGAAAAGTCAGAAAATTGGATTTTTGGGTCTACATAAAGCGTAGCTTTGCTATTCCGCAACACGTCTATTAAGCATCTGAGAGGGTTCTAATTCTTCTATCCTTCGCTAAAAGTTATCGACTGTTCAACTGCTCTACACAACCATCGCCAACACCTTGGCATTCGGTACTTACATCAGAATCAGTTTGATCTCTGAAACCACCCGCTTAATTTCCAACATCAGAATGCCCTGCTTTGCTTTCTGATCAGCCAGAACCAGCAGAACAGCGTCATCGCCACAACTGATCAAGATGCCGTAGCCCTTATCACCTTCAACGTAAATGCGATCGATAGTGCCGCGTGCCAGTTCATGCCCAATCCGCTCGCCTAAGGAAAGCATGGCAGCAGACATTGCAGAAACCCGTTCTTCATCCATTGTGGTTGGTAAGGTAGAAGCCAAGGGTAAACCATCTGGAGTGACGAGCGCTGCACCTTGAACGTCGCTGGTTGAGGTTACAAAATTTTGCAGAACATTACCCAGTTTTTCAGTATTAATAGCCACGATGAGTTTCTCCTATAAAGACTATGGTTCACAAAGTAATGCAGAAAACAGATGAATCGAATCGATACTACCCTAGTGTTTCAAACTCAATAACATCGTGAGAACTGCCCCGTAGAACCGACTCGATTTGCTTACCCCGTAGACGTTTTCCCGTGACTTGCTCCATGACCCCTTGCAGGGCTCCTAGCGTGAAGGTCAATTTACGAGGAGACCCCTGAGGCTCACCAGCGGAACAAATGGTTTCTCGGCAGTGTACCTTGATCGTTTCGCCACTGGCGGCAATCTTGTCTACGATACAGAGGCGGGTACCATCCTTGCCCAACGCTACTTGAAGGAGAGAGATAAGATTCTCGCAATCAATTCCTTTCCCGGTCAAACCAAGCTGTTCCGCCACTTGCTTACCACGATTGCGACCCGCAGCAATTAGGGTGATCGCTGCTGCCTTCTCACCTAAAGCTTCTTCAGCGCCAACAACCACTGCTCTGAAACAAATAATGCTGCTAAAATCACCCAATTCGGTGCGCAATTGATTGGTTGCAGGAATCACAACGGTAGACATAATAAACACCTTAAAATTTGCAGAATAGAGTTGTTAAAACATTAATCTCATGCCCTTAACGTATAACGAACAGCTAGATTAGGAATAACAAACTCTTATTACTCTAAGCTTTCCCTTGCTAACATAATTATTCCTAAGCGTCTTGGCGGAACTCTGGCTCTAATTTCTTTCGTATAGCAGCAGAGATAAATCGATCGCCCAAGAACTGGAGCGTCTGCGGATACTTGAATGTGAATACTGGGCGAGCTGAGAGCAGAGCCAACAGCAAATTGAAAAACCTCAATCCAGCGTCTTCCTATCGATCAGAATGGTAGCGAGAGAATCTGAGTTATGCGCTAGACAGGAATCCAGATCATTAATATGGGCTGACAACGATTTGATCAAAAATGGGGCATTTGATTTGAAATCTCTACCACATTTAGCTTTCGGCAATCGCTTTTTTGAACGGAATTTTTAATTGGTAAAACGAAAGGATACGGATTTCAGCGATTGAGTTTAGTGAAAATCCATCAAATGGCCCTTTACTCTTTTTATCATTGCCCTATCCGATATTTACCTAGACAACGTCATAACCCTTGCGAAATGCTTGAATGGCTTCTAACCTTGAGGTTTCAGCCATTAGGATGCATCGGCTCAGCAGTTCAATATCAAGCGCTGACAGCTCAGGGATCTTGCTCCAATAGATCTGCTCGTAGCCACTGTTGCGAAGTCGATACAAGCTGAATACTCCATCTTGCCAATGCAAAAGATGCGATCGCTCCGAAAGCGCAAGAGCTAAAGTTTGAGAGCCGACGGTATCAGCAGCGCGTTAATGCGGTCAAAAGCTTGAAATAAGAGAGCGATCGCACTTGCCTCGAAGTGTGTTGATTAAAGCCGCGATGCTAAAAGCGTCGCCCCTGAATTGTTGATGCGGCTCTGGCTCACACAATTTTGAATCTAATGAATAGAGAGAAGGGCACCGACAAGCAGTACCCCTCTCTCTTTGATAGTTCCATGTATTGATACAACTGAAATGATTACTGCTCTCGAATAACGATGCAGGCGGCTAAACCTTCCCATGTTTGTGGGCCAACAATGCCATCCACTAATATTGAAGGATTGTGGTCGCTTCCTCTTTGTTGAAGTCCAATAACGGCTGCTTCAGTTTTGGCACCAAAGAACCCGTCAATTTTAAGCGGGAAGTTATAAGCGTTCAATCGACGCTGCAAAAACGCTACCATCTCGTCTGGCTGCGTTTGCCGATCGTTGCGACGTAACACAGGCATTCTATGACAAGGGGTTGTGGCTGGTGTGGGTTTAGAAGAAGTCTGCATGGTAGATGTC
>JACQYI010000078.1 GCA_016208305.1 Oscillatoriophycideae cyanobacterium NC_groundwater_1537_Pr4_S-0.65um_50_18
AGTTGTTGCAACCCGAAGCTCGCTCAACGTTCGGTCTTCTTCCGCAGTCAAAACGATATGCACAGAAGCAGGCATCAGAGTCAAAAATAGGAGGGTTTGGTGTTCCTTTCTATCTTATGCTTAATTGCACCTACCTACTTAGACAACTTAAATGAACGAGCAAACTGGCTAGTCGGCAGTGCTCCGCTACTGCTCCTGTTTTGAGCGAGAATCAGAGAGGCGATCGCTTTTACCGATGACGGGCGATCGTTCCTTCAAGTGAGAAAATTAATCTAAAGGGGCGATCGCCTCAATGCATTTCACAATCCTTGCAATTCTCTGTTTAAGCAGTTAAAGCAGTTTTGGGTTCAGATAAAAATGCTAGAACAATCCGTTCTGAAGGAATACCTTCTGCAATCAAATCGTCAGTAATTCCCTGCTCCATCCCGTCATACTCAATCCAAACCTGGTGATTTTGCAGCGTGACATAAATGAGATTTCCCCTCACCCGTCGTCCTCGATCCCAACCCACCTGCATCAAGGCATAACGATCTTGGATCTCATCGAATACCGTATCCAGCCGAATATCCCCATGTGACGGTTTAAACTGGGCATAATGCTGAATCACTTGCTTGACAATCTCTCGATCGCTTCGGGGGGTATCCATTGCTTTACCTCAGCCGCTTCCACATCTACGATAATCAATTTTAGCGGCAACTCACGGATCACCAACTCACCGATCGGTTCGCTAAAAAGCTCATCATAGGTTTTGTCTGCAATCGCCAGATAAAGATTACGTCCTGGATCAACCTGTTTGAGAAGCACCTGGTAGAGAACATATTGACCAATCGCCTGTTCTAGATCAGCGATCGCTGATTTGCCTCGAAATTCCTTAATCTCAACGGCAATTTGTCGATTTCCTCTTCTAGCTCCAATGAAACGTCCTTTATTGTCATTGGGCGTATTTAGCTTTGCTGCCAAATCGATGAAAAGAAACCGCTCACCGTAGGATATAACATAGGGATCGTCGGTAATTTCCCATCCTTCCTTGATGAGAGCCTGCTTCATGAAAGGATGAGTACTATCGCGAAGAGGCATAGCGTTACCATCAATTTAACTCCCATGATTGTACATCTGATGTCGAAGAGCGAAATTCTGCAACATTGTTTTAGTTGACGAATGGTCAGAAGCAAGTGGAATAAAATTGAGCGAGTCAACCGTTGCTGAGGCACGATCGCAAATGAGGTAATTTTAGGTGTTGAGTTTCCGAGATTGCTGTAACCTGGCAATGTAATGATCGCTCTGCAAATTGAGGAGAGATTGGCAATCTAGAAAGAGATGTCCATCTTAGACAATCCATGACAAATAAAACTTCATTCGTAGAGCGAGTACCCCAGCCTCCTGAAAACTCGATCGCCTGGATACCCCAACCCACACAAGACGGCTCCTTTACCTTTTTCTCCCCAGAATTTGGTGAAACCTTCCACAGCCGTCAGGGGGCAAGAGCCGAGGCATTTCTCAAATTTGCTGCCGCCACCGATTTAGTGGCGCGATCGCATCAGCCCTGCCTGCGTCTGCTCGATGTTTGTTATGGGCTAGGCTACAACACAGCAGCAGCGCTAGAAACCATCTGGGCCGCGAACCCAAATTGCCAGATTGAGCTGCATGGGCTGGAACTAGATGCGACCGTACCCCAGGCTGCGATCGCCTTACTCGAATCCTGGTCGCCCAAGGTGCAGGAAGCGCTGAAGGCGATCGCCCAAGATCATCACTACCAAACCCCTCAGCTTCAGGCGAAACTCTGGATTGGAGACGCCCGCCAAACGATTCAGCAGCTTGCTGGCTTTGAGGCAGATGCCATCTTTTTCGATCCCTTTTCGCCTCGCTGCTGTCCGCAGCTCTGGACCGTCGAATTCTTGCGCCAGGTGTCTAAAAGGCTGTCTCCAGACGGCAAGCTTGCCACCTACTCCCGTGCTGCTGCGGTGCGATCGGCGCTGCTAGAGGTGGGCTTAAAGATCGGCACAATTCCCATCGGTGGCGATGCTTTAAACAATCTCATCAGCGATCGCCCTTCGTCTCATGAGTGGTCGCAAGGTACGGTTGCAAGTTTTAACGGCGATCGGCTTTGTCCTCTATCCCAACTTGAGCAGGAGCATCTCCAGACCCGTGCCTCTGTTCCTTACCGCGATGCCAATTTGTCAGATGCAGCCGAGGTGATTTTGGCACGACATCAGCAAGAGCAAGAGCAGTGCCAGAAAGAATCTACCTCTAGCTGGCGGCGACGCTGGGGCATTCGTTGAGGGGTCACGCCAGTGAGCTTAGAAAATCCTGCACTTGCATTGCATCAATGGGTTGTGAGAAAAAATAGCCTTGTCCAAATTCGCAGTCAAGCCTGTGTAAATGTTCAAGCTGTTCTGATGTCTCAATTCCTTCGGCAATCACATCCATGCCCAAGGTATGCGCCAAACTGACGATCGCCCGCACAATTTCTTGACTGTCCAGATCTGCATTCATTTGAGCCACAAAGGAGCGATCGATCTTGAGCGTATTGATGGGGAGTCGATGCAGATAGCTGAGCGATGAATATCCTGTGCCAAAGTCATCAATGCTGAGTTGAATGTGACGTTGCTTAATACACGCTAGCAGTTGAGAAACGGTATCTAAATCTTCGATCAGCATACTCTCTGTAATCTCTAACTTGAGACAGGCTCCATTCAGATGCGTGGCTTCTAAAACTTCATCCAATTGTTGAATGAAATGAGGCTGGCGGAACTGTTGGCTAGAAATATTAACGCTCATGGTCAGATGGCGAGCGTTGGGATATTGAGCCTGCCACTGGCTGAGTTGCTGGCAAGCCTGATGTAAAACATATTGACCCAACCTTGAGATTAGTCCGCTATCTTCGGCTACCGGAATGAATGCATTAGGATACACTAAGCCCTGTTCTGGGTGTTGCCATCGCACGAGCGCCTCAAACCCAACCAAGGTTTGGCTTTTCAGTTCAAAGATCGGTTGATAGTGAAGGATAAACTCCTGACGGTCTAGCGCTTGGCGTAATGCGTTTTCAAGATGGAGTCGCTCCATAGCTTGAACATGCATGGCGTGATTGAAAATTTCGTAGCGATTTCTCCCTCCTTCCTTGGCGCGATACATGGCAGTATCGGCATCCCGCAGCAGATCAACGGCCTGTTCATAACGCTGCAAACCAAACACGATACCAATGCTGGCCGTCGTAAACACAGTATGTCCTTCTAGCAGCAAAGGAACATTGAGGTTGTGTTGAATGCGATCGACAATTTTGATGACCGTGGATAAGTCAGGCGTATTGTCTAGCAAAATCGTAAACTCATCTCCCCCCAGCCGAGCCACGATGTCATTGGGACGTAGGCAGCTTTCGAGGATACGGGCGATCGCCACCAAGAGCTGATCGCCAATGAGATGCCCTAGACTATCGTTGACCAATTTGAAGCGATCGAGGTCAATAAACAGCACCGTAAAAAGATATTCTGCCCGCTGGGTTGCCTGCTTTAGCGCCAGCTCAACCTGTTTCATAAACAAGACTCGATTGGGTAAATCGGTGAGCGTATCATGGAGGGCATCGTGGGTTAACTGGGCTTGCACCGTCACCCGTTCTGTCACATCGCGCGACGCTGTTTGCATACAAATCACCTGACCTGACTCATTCAGCAGGGGCTTGGCTAACGTTTCTAACCAGATGTACTCCCCCGACTTTTTACGAAAGCGATAGGTGGTTGAAATCGATTCTCCGCGAAGAATAGGCTGATGGGTTTGTAGTTGAATATGTTCTATATCATCCGGATGGAAAAACTGATAGGGACTCAAGCCAATAAGTTCGTCGGCAGAAAATCCTAAGAGCGTCTCACAGGATGGACTGACGTAGAGATACCTGCCATCTGGCTCATGCAGACACACTAAATCACTCATATTCTCAGCGAGCAGCCGAAATCGAGCTTCACTTTCCCGCAGCGCACGTTCAGCATGTTCTCGCTCTGCAATTTCTCGCGTTAGCTGCTGGTTGATTTGCTCTAGCTGGGTGGTGCGCTGCTGTACCCGTTGTTCTAAGTCTGTATTTAACTCGCGAATCTGAATTTTGGCATGTTGGAGCGCTAGGTGGGTTTGAATCCGGGCTAATACTTCTTCTAACTGGAACGGTTTGGTAATGTAATCTACGCCGCCCACGCTAAAGGCTTTAACCTTATCTAAGGTGTCATCCAGTGCGCTCAAAAAAATCACGGGGATGTCGCAGGTGCGTGGATCGGCTTTGAGCTGTTGGCAGACCTCGTAGCCTGTGAGATCGGGCAGGCGAATATCGAGCAAAATCAAATCGGGGGTTGCCGATCGCGCTGCTAGCTTTGCCATAGTGCCTGTAACCACACCGCGCACCTCATAGCCCGCATCCGTGAGTGTGCTAGACAGCAGACGCAGGTTCTCTGGCACATCATCCACAATCAGGATTCTTCCGCTGTTCGGATTAGTCATGACTCTGTTCTTGCCAACGCTCAATCAGGCTGATAATTTTGTCACAGCGGAAGTTGTTGACCCAACTGAGTAATCCTTGGCTGAGATGGATCTGCTCAGAGGGAAGTTCATCTAATAGCCGCAGGATCGCCTGGTTGTCAACTTGGGTGGCAGCTTCGTACAGGTGAGAAATCCACTCGTCAGACAGGGTGCCCAGATCACTCGGAGCTATGGCAGGCAGCGTAGAGGTTTCAGGCGCAGGCGATTGATCTAGCTCTTGATAGAGATATTGAACGCCTAGATATTGCGCCATTTTGCTAAAGAGAACTTCCTTGCGAAACGGTTTGCGCACAAAGTCATCACACCCCGCAGATAAGACAATAGCCCGCTCTTCGTCAAGCGTGCTGGCGGTTAAGGCAATAATGGCGGTTGCCTGTCCATTTAAGTGGGCTTTAATATGGCGGGTCGCCTCATATCCATCCATTACGGGCATGCGCATATCCATCCAAATCAGGTGAGGATGCCAGGTTTGCCACAGAGCGATCGCCTCCTGTCCATTGGCTGCTTCCTGTACCTCAAACCCCAACGGAGTCAGCAGGTTAGCGACCAAGCGGCGGTTTGTCCAGCGATCGTCTACTACTAGAATGCGGTACTGGGGCTGCCCCGGCACTAGACCCACAACCGGGCGCATTGTTTCCGGTTCGCTAGGCTGCTCGATGGCATCAACTGAACGAACTCGAATATCGAAGGTAACGGTTGTGCCCTCACCAACAGCACTTTGCACGATGAGGCTGCCGCCCATTAAATGCACAAATTTTTGGCTAATGCTCAAGCCTAACCCTGTTCCTTCCTGAGACTGCCGTCCGGATTCGGATTGCACAAAGGGTTCAAAAATGGTGGCTAATTCTTCAGAGGCAATACCTGGCCCGGTATCTTCTACGTTGAAGTACAGCCTCATCTGTGAGTTTTGGGCTGTGGATAGAGTCAAGTCTTGGGGTTCAGCGCTGGAATTGCCCGATTCACGATTCTCTAATTCACGATTGCCCGACTCATCACTGCTATAGGCATTGACGCGCAGTGTCACGCCGCCTCGGTCAGTAAATTTAATGGCGTTTCCCACAAGATTGATCAAAATCTGCCGCAGTTTTAGTTCGTCAGCTTGCACGTAGTGCGGTACGTTTGGATCTCGGATAAAGATGAGCTGTAGTTGCTTGGCCTCTGCCCGTAGGCGCAACATCTCTTCAACAATGTCAAGCAAATAATACAGATCAAATTTGCTTTCATTCAGGTTTTCCCGTCCAGCTTCAATTTTTGACATCTCTAAGACATCACTAATTAAATCCAGCAGATGTTCACCGCTTTGGCCAATGATGTCTAGCTCACTTTTGACGTTGGACAGGGCAGGGTTTTGCTGAAGCAGTTGGGTAAAGCCCAGAATGGCGTTTAGAGGTGTCCGCAGTTCGTGGCTCATGCGAGCGAGAAATTCGCTTTTGGCTCGATTGGCATCATCGGCGGTTTTTTTGGCTAATTGAAGCTGGGCAGTGCGTTCATCGACGCGATGTTCCAAATCTTCAAAGGATTCCCTCAACTGGGCTGCCATTTGGTTAAAAGATTGGGACAAGGTTTCGAGTTCTTGAATTCCTCTAGCGCTTACGGTCTGGTTGAGATCGCCATCTGCGATCGCCTTTGAAGCTCTGCTCATCCGCAACACAGGGTAAGTAATCCAGCGGGCAGTCAGTAGCCCTAAGAGAATCGCAAACGTGAGTGCCGCTAGGCAGAGAAAGAGGGTGTTGCGTGTGTTGTCATAAATTTGAGCCATAAAGTCTTGCTCTGGAATTGCCACCACAATCAGCCAGTCCAAACCTCGACCATCGGTATAGGGAGACACCTGAACCCACGAGCGTTCACGGTTATGGGTGAAGCTCAGTTGATAGCTGCGGCGAATTTGACGCAGGTCTTTAAACTTAGCCTCTAGATCTTGAGCCGTCGATTGAATGAGAGAGTCTTGACTCTCTGAGGCTTTGATGCGATCGGCTTGAGACTGACCTGGACGGATCACAAAGGGCGCTTCATCGGCTGAAGAGGCCACAATTGCGCCTTGGCGGTCAATGATAAAGGTTTTGCCCGTTTGCCCTACTTTTAATTCTTTGAGAAAATCGCTGATCTTAGAAAGATATAAATCGGTGCTGAGAACACCCACAAAGGTTCCATTGCGATCGTATGCAGGCTGACTCGCAGAGATACCCAAATTTTCTTCAATGTAATACTGATAAATCGCATTCCAAACTGGCTTTTGGGCTGTAGCCGCAGATTTATACCAGGGGCGAACTCGCGGGTCGTAGTCTGGGTAAGTTTCCACTTTTCCGATTGGCTTTTTCTGCTTATCTACGTGGATAATGGTGTCAACAAAATTTGTTGAGCGATCGCTGGTTTCAATCACCAAACTACCATCTGCGGTTTTGCCTGCCCCCGCATATTCGGCCTGAGTACCGCCAAAACTGATGTAGCTAGCATCGGGAAATTGCAGCAGTTGCCAAAACATGTAATCACTCAGCGGCTTCATGTCATCAGGATTCCGCAAATTAAAGCGTTGAATCGCATCGGCGTTAATTGCATTGATGCGATGGGGAACATTGAGCCGCTGATGGAGATGTTGAGAAATCTGACTTGCTATTTCATCTCGCAATTGAGCCGTGACATCATTGATGGCGCGCTGCCCGTTTTGAAAGGACAAATACCCCGTTATCCCGACAACGGAAATTAGTTGGAGGACAAATGGAACCACCAATATGACTTGAAGCGGTAACTTTTTGGGAACCTTTGAAGACACGGATGCAGGAAAAACCATAGGGGAATGCGCTGAGAATAAACACCAGCTTTAAGGTTAAGATTCCCCTAATTACGTGAGAAGATAGTTTTTCGATATAAAAATCAACGCTTATTTAAATTGCTTCTTAAACATCTAATGGTCTAGCAGGCTGGGTTTGGCTCAGCATGGGTGAGGCACCGACTATGGTTGTTGAAGGTGTGCGCTCCTTTTGCCCTAAAGGATACAGTTCTGGGATAAAAATAATCTCTTGAAGATATTCAAAAGATACTAAAATAAGCACGTTTTAGGAGGCTATCTGCACGGTCAGATATAGATCTTTAGACTGTGTAACTCAACGCTAAACAAGCGTCATCCAACGGGATGGAAATAAGGGGGTGAAATAATAATATCTCTAAAGCTAAATAGGCTCTAAAGCGAGTAAAACGAGCCACTGGTGAAGCAGCAATTGATAAATCTGTGCAATCCTGAACGATCGCTGATAAAGAGTGACGGATTATACAATCCTGCTCCTCGAAAAGCATGATCTTAACTGAGTACCTAGTTTTACAAGAAATATTACACAGGCTCACAAATAGCTATCAAGTTAAGAAATCCGATGTTAAGAATGAAAATCAGAAGGAGATTATGATTCCAACGATCTATTCTAGATACAGTGTAAAACACGATCCAATGAAGTCTAGAAGACTTTATTGAAACTCAAGTCAACGAAGCTATGTGCAATGTAAAGAATAAAAATTACCGCATAACTCAAAATCTTATCTAGAGGATTGAATATATGAGTGATTTGGTAAATGAATGGATTGATGAACAGCCAGCCTATTGTAGTTTGTTGGCTAATGTCATTCAGCAAGTCTGTGAAACAACAGGCTGGGAGTATGGTGAGATTTGGCTTCCCAAACCTGATAACCCCATTTTGCAATTGAGTTTAGTTTGGCATGTGAGCGATCGATTAGGAAGCGATCGCCGACTCTCTTGGCAGCAGTTCCGCTATTGTAGCGAAAAGTTTACCTTGAAGTTCAGTGAAGGATTGCCAGGGAGAGTTTGGGCTTCTCAAACGCCTGAGTGGATTGCCGATGTATCTGCTGAATCGGAATCGTATTTTTTACGCAATCAAATCGCCAAAGCCTTTGGAGTCAAAGCTGTGTTTGGTTTGCCCATCAACACTCAGGAAATTCAGGCGATCGCTGCCTTTTTTAAATCTGAAGCTTGTGATCAAGATCTGCAATTGATGGCAAAAACTGAGGCGATCGTTGCTCAATTTTTACAAAATCCAACAGGATAAACCTAAGATTCTACGAGGATGCATTGAAAAGTGCCGATTTCGACTCGGATAGCCCCTAAATCCCTCAATCCTGGGGACTTTGAACAAAAATTGGCTGGAAAATCTCCTAGAATTGCGAGCGAATGCAAGACTTTTGATACTTTTCAAACATTCTCTAAAAGGTGTTTAGGCGAGTCTATCTGGTCTGAGCGCTGCTTTGATGAAAGATGCTACTGTGTCAGATAAAATTATTGCCTAGCGTTTTCCTAAAAAATCTTTGCAAGATCTACGACCCTGCAAAGATTTCTTCGAGACCAAATTGGCGCTCTCTGGGTAGAAACGGAGCCTTAATGCAAGAGAGTCTTACAATAACCCTCAGCCGCTCCCCTCAGAGTTTGCTGACTCAGAGTTTGCTGACTCCGAGTTTGCCGAGTAGAACCCTAAACGGCATGCTGCCGATACCAGTCGATCGTATTTTTCAGTCCCTGCTTAAATTCTACCTCTGCCGTGAAGCCAAAGGCTTTAGCCCGTTCAGTGTCCAGACAGCGGCGTGGTTGTCCGTTGGGCTTGTCCACCTCCCAGACGATCTCACCTTCATAACCCATCAAATCGCAAATCAGCGTGATTAGATCTTTGATAGAGATTTCGTAGCCTGTTCCTAAGTTCACGGGTTCAGCATCGCTGTAAGACTGTGTTCCCATGACAATGCCTCTGGCTGCGTCCGTAGAGTAGAGAAACTCGCGCGTGGGGCTACCATCTCCCCAAACCGGAATTTGTTTGTCACCCCGTTGCTGCGCTTCGTAAATTTTGCGAATCAGCGCCGGAATCACATGGGAACTGCTGGGATCAAAGTTATCTTCAGGGCCGTAAAGATTAACGGGCAGCAGGTAAATGCCATCAAATCCATACTGCTGTCTGTAGGCCTGAAGCTGCACCAGAAGCGCTTTCTTCGCAACGCCATAGGGTGCATTGGTTTCTTCCGGGTAGCCGTTCCAAATGTCTTCTTCTTTGAACGGCACAGGCGTGAACTTGGGATAGGCGCAAATGGTGCCTACACAGGTAAATTTCTTTACCCCTGCTTGGTAAGCCGCATGAATCAACTGCGCTCCCATCATTAAGTTATCGTAGAATAACTCAGCAGGCTTGACCTGGTTGAGGCCAATGCCGCCGACGTGAGCCGCAAGGTGAATGACAATATCTTGCTGATCGACGGCGCGCTGGCAAGCTTCCATCGTGCAAAGATCATAGTCACGCGATCGCGGTACCGTTATCTTTGCTGGGTCTGCCCCTGCCTTGCAAAGTTGATCAACAACTTGGCGACCCAAAAATCCGGCTCCACCCGTAACCAGAATGCGCTGATTGCTGAACTCTAATTGCGTTGGCTCTAACTGCGTTGACATAGGTTTAGGTGCCTAGTGAATTTGCTAAGGGACATTGAACGTCAAGTGACGAAGCATCTGGCATGAAGCCTTTAGGCTCACAAATTAATTAATCTGGAATAGTTTTTTGGAAGTGCTGCGCTCTGTGCAGCACTTCCAAAAAACTATTCGGTTTGACTTTGTGTGCGATCCTTAGCCTATAGTATTCAGCCTGAAGCATTCAAAAACTCTCAGAACGATGAGGTATCAGCACCCTAGCGTCAATATTTTGCCCGTCGCTCTCACGATTGTGCTCGGTAAGGAGTCGCTCATGAACAGGGTTGAACCGCCCTCATGAGATAGAAGGAGCAACTTAATAAGCAACTTAATAAGAGACGCGATCGGGCACAGCTCCGAGACAAGAAAAGGATGTTTGCATTATCGCTCCCATCCTAGCTATGCTTACATACTGATCTGGCTTAGGCTCTCCCGCACGGTGGCATGATCAAGAACGGGCTGCATTGTGTGACCATTTAAAGGCACCAATCCCAACGCCTTTAAATCAGCTTCTACCATCAGGTTGACCAACTGTTCAAAGGTGACAGAAGGCTCCCATCCTAGCTTTTGCTTCGCCTTAGCGGGATCACCAATCAGCAACTCTACTTCCGCAGGACGGAGATAGCGTTCGTCAAACTCTACATAATCATGCCAGTCTAGATTGACATAGCCGAAAGCAATATCGAGAAATTCTCGGATAGAGTGCGTTTCGCCCGTTGCCACAACGTAGTCGTCGGGCTGCTCTTGCTGAAGCATTAGCCACATAGCGCGAACGTAGTCTTTGGCGTACCCCCAATCCCGTTTGGCATCTAGGTTGCCCATATAGAGCTTCTTTTGCCGCCCTGCCACAATCCGTGCGATCGCCCTAGTGATCTTCCGAGTCACGAAGGTTTCGCCTCGGCGTGGCGACTCATGGTTAAACAAAATACCGTTGCAGGCAAAGAGCTTGTACGACTCGCGGTAGTTAATGGTCTGCCAGTGGGCGTACACCTTGGCGCAAGCATAAGGGCTACGGGGATAGAACGGAGTATTTTCCCGTTGAGGAACTTCCTGTACTAAACCATACATTTCTGAGGAACCCGCCTGATAAAAACGCACCTCTATCCCGGTTCGCTGCTGATAGTCACGAATGGCTTCCAGAATTCGCAGCGTACCCATCCCAACGGTATCAACCGTATATTCAGGTGAGTCAAAGCTAACCCGCACATGGGATTGAGCACCCAAATTATAGATTTCTACGGGTTGAATTTCCTCAATAATGCGCCGCAGGGTTGTGCCGTCAGTGAGATCGCCATAATGCAAGAATAAGCGGGCAGCTTCATCATGGGGATCATCGTAGATGTGGTCAATTCGATCGGTATTAAAAGTAGAAGTGCGGCGAATAATGCCATGAACCTCATAGCCTTTCTCAAGCAATAGTTCGCTTAAGTAGGAGCCATCTTGACCCGTGATTCCTGTAATTAGCGCGCGTTTTTTTTGTGTCATGCTGAATTCCTTAGAAGTTGCAGAAAAGCAGAAGTAGAAAACTCAAAGCTGGATAGATTTCTGTCAATCTTGAGCGGATGGTGATAAACAATGGGACTCCCTCAATCGCCAAACGATGCAGTAAGCTCTAACCTAGCTTTGAACAAAAGTTCAAGCCCTCCTACTCCATGCCGAGCCGCTATTGGGAAGCAGCCCTTACCTACAGATCGGTCTTGAGAAGCCGAAAAGATCTGGAATGGAGAGCACTTCATGCGTTTATCTTCGCTCCAGATCATCTCAGGGTTAACCTGAACAGAAATCTGCACATTGCCTATATTCATTGAGCCAGTTGACCAATCAGGGACGCCTCTACAAAATTTCTTCACCAACTTAACAGAAAGTTAAGGATAAAGCCCGAAAAGTTTTTCAAGATAGCACTGTTCCTGATGTTAACTTTGTAAAGAACAGTTTTGTAGAGGCCAGCAAAAAGGCGCGATCGCTCTATTTCAGTCGGTTTTTGGGTCGGTTTTTGAGCATTGTTATTTGGCTAGTATTCAGGGTTAATCTCTAGAATCCGGGTCAAAAACGCCCAGCGATCGCTAACTTCTTCAATCACTTTGGCGGTCGGTTTTCCGGCTCCATGTCCGGCTTTCGTTTCAATTCGAATCAGCACAGGAGCGGAGCCACGATGGGCAGCTTGCAGCGCTGCGGCAAACTTAAAGCTGTGGGCAGGTACCACGCGATCGTCATGATCAGCGGTCGTAATCAGCGTTGCGGGGTATGAGGTGCCGGGTTGGAGATTATGCAACGGCGAATAGGCGTAGAGCGTCGGAAAGTCCTCTGCATTTTCCGCAGAACCATATTCTGCACACCAAGCCCAGCCGATCGTAAATTTGTGGAATCGCAGCATATCCATTACCCCAACGGCAGGTAAGGCAGCGGCAAATAGGTCAGGACGTTGAACCATGCAGGCTCCCACCAGCAGCCCACCATTGCTGCCGCCAGCGATCGCCAATTTTTGGGGTGAGGTGTACTGCTGAGCGATCAGCCACTCTGCCGCTGCGATAAAGTCATCAAACACATTCTGCTTATTAGCTTTCATGCCCGCCTGATGCCAAGCTTCGCCATATTCGCCGCCGCCGCGCAGATTTGCCATGACGTATATCCCTCCCATCTCCATCCAGACAATATTGCTAGGAGAGAAAGAGGGGGTAAGCGAAACGTTGAATCCACCATAGCCATAAAGATAGGTGGGATTCGTGCCATCCAGCTTCAGCCCTTTCTTGGAGGTGATAAACATTGGCACCTGCGTCCCGTCTTTGCTGGCATAGAACACTTGCCGAGTTTCATAGTCTTCTGGATTGAAATCTACTTGAGGCTGACGAAATAGCGTGCTTTCGTGGGTCAGCAGACTGTAGCGGTAAATGGTGGGTGGCGTGGTAAAGCTGGTGAAGCTATAGAAAGTCTCCGTGTCGTAACGTTTGCCCCCAAAGCCGCTGACTGAGCCGAGTCCGGGTAAGGTGACTTCCTGGACAAACGTGCCGTCGAGATCAAAAATCTTCACCTGGGTGTGAGCATCTTTGAGATAGGAAGCAACAAATTGATTGTTGAGTAAGCCAATGCCCTCTAGCGTTTCAGCACTTTGGGGAATCAGTTCACGCCAGTCAGAGGGGGCAGGATGGGCTAAATCGATCGCAATAATTCTACGGCGCGGCGCAGCTAGGTCGGTTTGTACCCAAAAAGTTTCGCCATCGTTATCAATAAAGCTGTAGCTCGCCTCAAACTGGCTAATTAGCTCAACGACCGAACGATCGGGCTGGGTTAAATCTTGATAAAACAGCAAATTTTTAGATTCGGTTCCCTTCCACACCGAAATAATCAGGTAGCGACCATCTTCGGTGACAAAGCTGCCGAAGCCCCACTCTTTTTGGTCAGGGCGATCGTAGATCAACGCATCATCCGACTGAGGCGTGCCCAAGCGGTGATAGTAGAGCTTTTGGTAGTAGTTAACGGCCTCTAGCTTTGTAGTTTCGTTGGGTTCGTCGTAGCGAGAATAGAAAAATCCCTGGGAGTCATGCGTCCAAGACACGCCGGAAAATTTCACCCATTTGAGGTGATCAGACAAGTCTTCTCCCGTTTCGATATCTCGCACCTTCCACTCGCGCCAGTCGGAGCCAGAGGCAGACAGACCATAGGCCATGAACTTAGCGTCTTCGCTAATGGCTAGTCCGGCAAGGGCGATTGTGCCATCGGCTGAAAGCTTGTTGGGGTCAAGCAAAACTCTGGGTTCGGCCTCTAGGCTGGGCTGCGTGTAGAGAACGCTCTGATTTTGCAGACCATCATTTTTGAAGTAGAAATAGCGATCGCCCTGCTTAAATGGCGTACCAAACTTCTCGTAGTTCCAGAGCTGAGTAATTCGTTGCTTGAGTTGCTCCCGAATTGGGCTTTGCTCTAGGTAGGCAAACGTTACTTGATTTTGAGCCTCAATCCAGGCTTGAGTTTCAGGGGACTGGGGATCTTCTAGCCAGCGGTAGGGATCGGCAACAGGCGTGCCGTGATAATCATCTGTTTGGTCAAGCTGGCGGGCGGGGGGATAGGTCAAGGGGGCAGATTCAGAAGGCATGGGCAAACGGCTAATGGACATGGATGAATACGTAGACCTAGAGTTTTGGGAGTGGACTGGGTTAAAGGCTGAGCCTCACCAAACCTAATTTTCCAGAGGTCTATATTGCTAAAGCTATTTACTAAGGTATACGCTACCCCATTCGCTTGAATCCAGTGAAGCTAGCTTTTAGGGCTTTGTGGCGCGCCATACTCACAAAAACTTACTCTTCAGATGGACTGAGGCTGGACTTTTCTCAAGTCTGGATTTTTCTCAAATATTGTGGACGGCAAGGACTGCCCCAGCACACTTGCTGATTGGGCATATTGTGAGTGACAAGGCTACGAGCGCCGATGACTGCATTTGCCCCGATCGTCACACCCGCCGCAATTAAACAGTCACTCGCCACCCAAACGCCATTACCAATCACGATCGGAGCCGTCTTCAGACCAAAAGCAGGGTCTTGAATATCGTGACTGCCCGTACAGAGATAGCTCTTTTGGGAAATGACGCAATGCTGTCCAATTTCAATGCGATCGAGGCTATACAGCACGACATTGTCTCCAATCCAGCTATGGTCGCCCAGGCTAACCTTCCAGGGATAGGTGAACCGAGCAGTGGGGCGAATGATTACCCCTTGTCCCACCTGAGCGCCAAACCCTCGGAGTAAGGCCGCGCGCGTAGAGTTGGCAAAGTGCGGTGTGAGGGGAAAAGCGATGCTCTGCACCAGCCACCACAGCAAGATCTGCCAGCCAGGACGACCGCGATCGAACCCTGTCTGATCATATTGGCGCAAATCAACCTGAGCAGGCGCATAGGGTGCGATCGGCAGCGGGGCAGATTCATCCGCTTCGGATAGTGGGTAGTTAGAGATGGGTGAAGTCATGAGATTTATGGCTCTAGGCTTCGGGTTGAGGGAGAGAAGGAGCGATCGCATCAGGAGGACTTAGCTCAGTCTGTGGGACAAGGTTAAGACTGCCGCCAAACCGAAGTTCATACAGTTTTACCCCAATCTGGTATTCATACTGGCTGAGCAGACGCGCATAGATATAGCCTGCCCTACCGTCCAAAAAGCCCAGACGAATCAGGTAGGTCAGCAGGAACCGTAGCAATGGCTTAAAAGGGAGATACACCCAAATCTTTTTGAGAAATCTCTTGCGCTGTACCGGATTTCCAAAGAGCGTTGCGCCGATCGTGCCGCTTTCGCCGCTGCCCGTCAGCAAGTTGTAATAGACTTGCGCCTCCCAGTTTGAGTAGCGATTGTGACGTTCAAGCCAGTGATACATATCTCGGAAGTCGATATGCAACATATCGTTTTTGAGATAGCCGACTTTGCCTTGCAGGATCACATGCTCATGAACTTCGTTGTCGCCTGTGTTGCGAATCTCTTCGGTATGGAGGTTTTCGTAGCGCCCTTGGGTGTGGCGAAACAGGCGCAGATTCCAATCGGGATATTTGCCCCCAAAGCGAATCCACTGCCCCAGAAAAAAGACGCGGCGGTTTAGATAGTAGCCTGCATAGTCTGGATTTTGGATGGCGATCGCAATTTCCTGCCATAGCTCTGGCGTGATCCGTTCATCGCAGTCTACAATCAGCACCCACTCATGGCGGAATGGCAGATTCTCTAGCGCCCAGTTTTTCTTTTTGGGCCAGCGTCCGTTGAAGTGAAACTGGACGACTGTTGCGCCATAAAGCTGGGCAATTTCGAGGGAGCGATCGCTGCTTTGAGAATCAACCACAAAGACTTGATCCGCCTGTGCCACACTGGCAAGGCAGGCTGGCAGATTAGCCTGTTCGTTTTTGGCCGGAATGAGAACAGAGACGGGAAGTTTGGACATGGGCTATTTTAGAGTTTAGATTTTGAAGTCTGAGAGAATCGGGCATTGTGCTTGAGCATGGCCTGGAGGGTGGCCTGGAGGTAGCCGATCTGTCCGTAGGCGTAGGCAAAATTGTCAAAGCGCTGAGCGGGATCGTGCCAGTATTTCAGCGATCGCCACAGCCCCCTTAGCAGTTTTTCGCCGCCTTGAGCGAGTTGGGGCAACCCTACCGATTGGGTTAACTGTTCGCGATAGCCTTCGCTAATGCCCTGCCACCAGCCTCGATTGAGAAACCAACCTGGGCGGAGCCGTTCTGGGGCAACGTTGTGAGCCACATGAGCGTCGGGCAGATAGGCAACCTGCCAGCCTTGCGCCAGCGCCAGTTCAGTCATATGCAGCTCTTCGTTCGACAGCAAGTTCTTCCCGACCCGACCCAGATGGCGATCGAATCCATTGACTTGATCTAAAAAGCTGCGGCGAATGGAGTAATTGAGTCCGCGGGGGGTGAGTCCGGGCTGGGTAATCAGCTGCGTTTGGTTGCCCAGGTCGTAGGCTCCTAAGTTGCCCGCCAAACCCGATGAAAGCCAGATGGGCGGATGCGTGCCCTCTGCCCAGAGCAACGTGACTTTGCCTCCGGCGATCGCCAGCTTTTCGTTGCGTTGATAGGCGGCGGACAAAACTTGCAGCCATTGCGGGCTGGCGACGGCATCATCGTCGAGGTAGGCCAAGATGGGGCTTTGGGCGGCTTTGGCTCCTGTGTTGCGGGCGATCGAGAGTCCGGTAACCGCTTCATAGCAATAGCGCAGCCGAGGGTGAGCGCGCGACTCGACCACTTGTGGCGTACCATCGCTAGAGGCATTATTCACGACGATGACTTCAAACTCGCCAGGAAAATCCTGTGCCAAGAGACTATCGATCGCTGCGCCTAAATATTGCTCTCGGTTGTGGGTACAGATAATCGCAGAAATCTGCGGTTTGAACATGGACGGGCACCCTTGGGAATTTTAGAGTCGCGGTTTTGACTAGCGGGCACGGAGCAGCCCACCCAACTTATCCACGAGGCTTTCACCCGCTAGAATGCCCAGAGAACCGAGTCAGCTAACTGGGGCAATTTTGATTTTTTGCCTGATGCCAGCGGCTTTTTGTAGGGATGCTTTTTGGGAGGTTTGAACGTATCGCTGCGCCACACCGCCTAGCAAAATAGATTGCATAGCCTGATTAAGCCATGCCCAGACCTCAAGACCCTTACCGATTTAAGCTAGCGATCTTTTATGCCAGAGATCTAAGGTCGAATCTGCCCACCTGTCCAGGTAGGATCGGTGGGTGCGATCGGTTCTACAGGCTGTCCCCGAAACACTTTGGCGAGCTGGGCTGAAGTGAGCGATCGCACCAGGCTAACGGGCGACGGTGCCCGACTTAAGGTTTCGACGTAAGCCGAACTGAGATAGGGCCGATACTCTGATTGATTGGCAACGTAGGTGCCAAAGAAGGCTACGCTGATGGCTTTGAGATAGGTATGAGTCAGAGTGGGGTCAGGCCCAATAATATCCGAGGGCAGCTCAACCACCCTACCGTCAGCATTGGGAACATCGATCGTTGAAAAATGCGTGCCGCGAGGCATCAGCATCAGGTATTTTTCAGGAGTTTGTAGCCAGGTAAAAGGACGGATCTGTTCTAGCAAGGCTGGGGCTACGGTATCAGCTCCACCACTGATTATCATCACCGGAATTTGAATGGCGGCAAAGTCTGCTTCGCCCAGCAAGCTGCCGCCAATGGGATTGATGGCAATGATTGCTTTGACGCGATCGTCATGCAGGTTTGGGAGCGGTTGAGGCAGTTCTAGTGCTCGACATTGAAGTAATAAGGACAAATTAAGGGTGTCATTGGGCGCGCAGTCGTTAGCCAATTGCTCAAAATTAAGATTGGCTCCAGCCAGAGCCAAAGCTGTATAGCCGCCAAAAGATTGACCTACTACGCCAATACGCTGCATGTCTAGCCGCCCGATGAAGCGAGCATCTGTGGTTGAGCGGCGTTCTAAAACAGTCAGCAGAAACTTAATATCCAAGGGACGATCGATAAACTCTGCGGGTTCAGTCACCTGGCTTGCCCTGCCTGAAATGAGAGCCTGGAGCTGGCTGGCATTGCTGCCAGGATGTTCGGGTACCGCAACAGCAAATCCATAGGAAGCAAGCTGTGCTGCCAGATACGCATAGGAACTACGATCGGAGCCTAACCCATGAGAGATGACGACCAAAGGCGCGGGAGACTGAGTTTTGGGCACATACATATCTACCGGAAACTTTCGATCGCGCTGGCGATCGCGCAAGTTGAGCGTGTATTTGTCCCAAGCTATCGTTCCAGGCAATCGTAGGTCAGGCGCAGTCAGCAGCGAGACAGGCGTACCGCTTTGAGCTTCTAGAATAGACTGCTGCTGAATCAGCGCGATCGCCCCTTGGGTCTGCCGCACCACCGCTTCCAAATCACCCAGAATGGCAAAAGCGCGGCTGAGATCAATGCGAATGCTATCAATAGGAAATTTCTCTAGTACATTGAGCAGCGTTAGTCCGTCTGGTTCAGCTGCCGCCAGAATCATGGCCGATCGCAAAGCGTAAAAGCCAGACAAGTTGCCCTCAATCTGGATCACATTACCTAGTCGATCGAGCAGCGCCTCTCCTTGTTCGGTATAAAGAAACTGGGAAACCGCCACAGGAGAGAGATCAGACTTGGCACGCAACAGCTGGCGCAGTTGCAAGAGCTGGTCTGCGTCTAAAAAGCGCGTGTAGTGGCTAAAATCTCTGGTAATCCTGCCTTCTTGTGCATAGATAGACAAAGAACTAACAGAGATCGATCGCTCTAGCAGCCCATAAGATACGGTGACGCGAGTGGCAGCGATCGCAGCGTTGGTTAGCAGCAGCGACGCGAAGGGCATTATCCATAATCCTAAGGCTCTTCTCATGGCGCAAGTCCAGGGAAAGTATGGGTCAATCCTATCAGTCTCGCACCCGGTCAGCGAATCATCCGATCGGTTATCTAATTCATGACAGCTCAGTTATGAATCAGATAACCAATCAGATAGATTGCCAGCAGTTCCCATTATGGATTTCATAGGGGGAGTTTGCGCCCATACGGGCGCAAACTCCCCCAACAAAGCCCGAAAAGATTCCGCTGCCGACGGGTTCTTTTCGGGCTTTGTTTCAAAATGAAAATTGCAGATAGCTCGCCGCTTTCCCTTTCTTCTAAGCTTCCGACGCTTGGTTAGCCTTCTTGGATGCTTTCACTAGCGTCTTCTCTATGATTTGTAGAATGACTTGTAAAATCCCTACGAATCATAGAGGGACGGGTTTGGCTGAACCGTCGTCTAGCTCCAGTCGCCCAACAGCCTACTTCAGCTGGGGTTGTTTTGCCGAATTGGACTGACCTGCTTCCATCGGATTCTCAATATATCTGAAATCTGGCTCAGCGTTCCAGTCTCCCCGTTGATCGCCTTCACCTTGAGACAGGTTGTAGTAGATGTCTACAGTCTCATCGGGCTTGATATTGCCGAAGAAAGGATCATCCAGTTTGCCCATTGAGTTGAGTGCCTTCATGAACATCTTTGTGTGAGAGATTTCGCGCGTCAGCAAATGAACGAGCGTACTCTTTGTCCCTTCGTCTGGAGCCAGTTTGATCAGCGCCTCATAGGTTTGTCTTGCCCCAGCTTCCGCAGCAACATTGGCTCGCAAATCTCGCACCACATCGCCTCCTTCATTGATGTATTGCGCTGTCCAAGCTGAGCCTTGACTGTCTAGGAAATGAGGCCCCATGCCCCGTACTGCAAACAAGCTGCTTTTGAAAGCATCAGTTTGATCGACATTTTTGGTATGAGATTCGATGAGTTTTCCCACCATTTCCAAATGCCCGAATTCTTCGATCGCAATGTCTTGCAGCATGTCGCGAATGCCTGCATTCTCGCAATGAAAAGATTGCACCCAATATTGCAGAGCGGCAGTGAGTTCGCCTGTTGCCCCCCCAAACTGTTCAAGCAATAGCTGAGCAAATTTAGGATTCGCCGCATCAATTTTGACGAGATGAATGGGGTCTTTTTTGTGAAAAAACATGGTTGAACTCTCCTAAAGGATTGGAACATTAAGTTGCAAATTCAATTGCAAAGTATTAATGTCCTTATGCAATTCAGCTTAAGGAATCAGCAGCCATAAACCCTGTATCATGCGGCAGAACTGGAGCCGACAGAACAGGCTAAAATCCTTAACTTTAGGCACATCTGGCGATTTTTGATATTGCGTGGCATAGGTGGTGCAATGGGCACAGGTATAGTTCTCCCTGCTTTTAAAACTGCACCTCATCTCACTGTGTTGGAGCTTGGAATTTTTTAAAGATGAGTGATGGCTCACCTGGCTGATGCAGGCACCAATCACGCCCAAATGCTTTTAATCAAGCCACAATAGGAGAACGATCGCGAACAATCTGCTATACCCATGGACTCGGCGGAAAATTTTAATGACAAAAGCTTGACTGATAGAGGCTTAGCCGACAAAGGCTTTACTGATAATTGGACATATTTGAAAGCAGAGCTTCAGTGGCTCGATCGCATGCTGATGGTGGCTGTAGCGCGACAGAAAAAGGATACGAAGGATATCGATCGCATTGCCCAATCCAAAGCCGATCGCGCCACTAGCCATTGGTGGAAAGGTGTAGTTTCTCTAGAAGGCAGCGGAGCCTATGATGAGTACCGTCAGCCCAGCCAACCCCTCGGCGTTCCCAAGCTAACCCAGTCGCAACAGCTTGAGCAGCGTATCCGAGCCAGTCGGCAGCAGGGGATTGTGCTGGCGTTGCCTGCCTTGGGCGATCGGCTACAGCTTACCCCTTTTGAGAAAAACCTCGTTTTGATGAGTCTGGCTCCAGAGCTAAACCGTCGCTATGCCAAGCTGTATCGGTTTTTGCGGATGGAAGAAGCAGCAGTTAAGACAGATTTGCCTAGTCTTGAGCTAGTGCTACGGCTGTTTTGCCGAAACGATACGGAATGGCGATCGGCACGCGATCGCCTCATGGCAAATTCGCCGCTCAGCCGCTACCGCCTGCTGCAATTGTTGCCCACCCCCGAAGAAACGCTGCTCAATTCCTCGCTGAAGCTAGAAACAACGCTGCTGAATTACCTGGTTTCAGAACGACCTACCCTAGAGACGCTAGAAGATCTGCTTAACCGACAGGAAGAAATGCAGATCGCCATATCTCCATCTGCTCGTCCTCTAGGTGTGAAGCAGACCGCGATCAAAACAGAGTGGAAAGACTTGGTTTTGCCTCCGCCTTTATTAGAGTCATTGCAATATTTGACTCAGCGCCTTCGGGGTTGTGCTCAAGCTGAGCAACTCTGGGGGGTTCAGCCCCGGTCTGCGGGTGTTGTGACGCTGCTGACAGGCGCGAAAGGCACAGGCAAAACGATCGCAGCTCAAGCCATTGCCCATGCCCTACAAACGCCTCTGACTCAAGTCGATTTGGCTCAAGTCGCTGCACAAGACTATGCTCAGCTTTTACAACTGCTTGTGCGCCAAGCGCCAACTGTCCTGCTGATCAAGTCTGCTCACCTCTGGCTGGGGCGATCGCGCCAGGTAGAAGCTGCTGCGCTGCATCAGTTTTTGGCACGAAGACGCAGCCAGTCAGCCCTAACGCTGCTGAGCGTCTTGCCTTCCTGCACCGTTTCGGCAGAGTGGCGATCGCAAATAGACTCAACCCTAACTTTTCCCCGACCTTCAGATCACGATCGCCTGCACCTCTGGCAGCGCGCCTTTCCGCCTCAGGTGCCCGTTGCCACAGACATAGACTGGAAAGCCCTAGCGAAGCAGCTTTCGCTGACGGGAGGAGAGATTGGTGCGATCGCTCAGGAGGCCATTCTTTACGCAGCGGCGATCGAGGCTCCTCAGGTGAGCATGACGCATCTGCTCTATGTCTTGGCGCAGCGTGGAATTAAGTTCTAAGGAACGGAAATTAAAAGCGCTACATCGGGCTACAAAGCTCAACGAGAATCCCATCCTGATCGCATACATAGGCAACGGTCTGTCCCCAAGGCTTTACCTTAGGCGCAGTCAGGGCGATCGCGCCAGCTTCGACCGCGCGCAAAAAGGCAGCCGCTACATCTTCTGTGACAAACCCGATTTCTATTCCAGCCAGAGAGGCTGACAAACTGGTTCTCTGAAAGTTTTCGGGCAGATTAGAATGCGCCAAGTCATTGCAGGCCAAAGCAAGCGTGGTTTCATCGGTTTCGATTTCTGCATATTGATGCGTTTCATCCATAAACCGCTGCGTTACGCCAAATGCCTTTCCGTAGAAGGCCACAGATTGGACAACGGGCGCATCTAGCGGTTGGGGTAGCCTCTAAATGTTGTGAGCGCGGGAGGGTGGGATGATGCGATCGCCGTTGTTCGCTCTCCATCATCCCACTCTCTAACTGATCCAATCCGCAATTCCGTAAAAAATCGGCGTGAGCAGCAGCGCTGGCAAAAAAGAGGCCACGCGAATTTGCCCCATCTGAAGCATGTTGAACCCCAACGCCATAATCATCAAACCGCCAACGCCCGTAATTAACAGCACCTGGGGTGCATCGGCTGGATTGGGCAACGCCTGAGCTAAAAATCCGGCCGCCAAAGACATGCCGCCCTGGTACAGCAAAATAGGCAACACGGAAAAGCCAGAGCCAATGCCATAGCTGCTGGTGAGTGCGATCGCCGCTAACCCGTCCATTGCAGCCTTCAGCGTCAAAATCGTATTGTCTCCCGTTAGCCCATTATTCAAGCTACCAATAACCGCCATTGGCCCAATGCAAAACAGCAAGCTAGTGGCCACAAAGCCCTCTGTAAAGCTGCCTTTGCCCTTAAATCGCCGCTTTAACCAGTCGCCCAATACCGTTAGCTGTTCCTCAATTTGGCAAAGTTCTCCGAGCAGCCCTCCAACGACGATCGCCAGCAGCCCGACAATGACCCCTGCCACCCGCCCGGCCTGGACGTTGCTCAGCTCGCCCGCCATGCTGATGCCCACGTACAGCACAATTAGCCCTACGCCCTGAGTAATCACTTTTTGCATGCGCAACGGTAACCGTCCGTGTAGCAGTAGCCCCAATCCAGTGCCTAATAAAATTGTGGCAACGTTGATCCAAGTGCCGCTCGTGCGTGTCCAAAAATCGAGTGCCATAGATCAACAGCTAGAAAAGCAGCAGATAGACCATAAAAAAAGAGGGTAATTACCCTCTGTAGATGATAAATCAAGGCGCACCCAAAAACGCACGCATTGAGAAACGCACGTATTAGAGATACGCAAAGTATATAAAGGCGTTTTGAGTACCTAGTAAGCCAGACCCATACTGCGAGTGGTTTCTGCGCCCAGATAAACCCGGATGCTCAGGAAGTCTGTGGGACAAGCTGTCTCGCAGCGCTTGCACCCAACACAGTCTTCTGTGCGAGGTGAAGATGCGATCGAACCTGCTTTACAGCCATCCCAGGGAACCATCTCCAAAACGTCAGTAGGACAAGCCCGAACACACTGGGTGCATCCGATGCAGGTGTCGTAGATTTTGACTGAATGAGACATTGATATAGCGGCTCCAAACTAGTGATGTTAAGAGTCGTAATGTTAGCGGTCTCTACATGAGGCTATCGCACGATCGCTAAACCCTCAGATTTGACCGAGTCATAACGTTCTCCACTCGAGACTCAGTTTACAGCAGTGGTTTTACACACTTCTGTAAACGGTGAAAAAACTTCAAAGAATGTAATATCTGAGGGGGAAACCCACTTTACTGTCCAAAGAGGGATGACGCTTAAGGCTGCGATACTTCAAAGTGGCGTGAGGGTAGACGATCGTCAGAATCTTAATTTAACCTGTCCTTCTTGAGAAATTAAGCCGATCGCCTCATAATCTGTTGTCAATCCCTAAATTGGGTGCAACATTCCATTTGAAACGCTGGAGATATACACATGGGTTGGTTAAGCAGAATTTTTCCCGGACTCAAGAAGCCAGAGACTCCTCCTGTGGTCGCAAATGCCACCACTCCAACCGGGGAAACAATTCCTCCGGCGAAAGTAGGGCTGAATGGTGAATTTGATGAGAGCGGTTTGGCTAAGCGCGTTGTCGTAGCTTTTGATGACGATGCTCAGTTAGATGACATTGAAACGCTTTGGGTCGCCCAACTGAGCGGCAAAGTTGTTTTGAAAGGAAAAGTGCCTAGTCAAGAACTATTGGACAAAGCAGTGTCAGTAGCTTCCAGTGTGGAAGGTGCAGAAGGCGTAGACACCAGCGGCGTTACAATCGGTTAGTCGCGATCGGTTAGTCGCTAGTTAAGGCTTGTTTTAGCACTCTGATCTTGTGATCAAAGCTCTAATAATCGTTTGAACCTACTAGATATTTTTTGGAAAAGGGAAATAGCTACCCTTTTCCAAAAAATGCCTCTCTGAAGCTCTGGGCAAATATCTGAATACCTAATGTTTAAGTCAAGACCCAAGCCAATGTTTGAGGGTCACAACTAAGCTCTTGGCTGAAACATAAAACTTTAAGAAGCTTAAATTCTCAAATTGAACTTGAACGAGGCAGTATCCTATGGGACTTTTTGATCAGATTTTGGCAGCGATCGATAATCCCAGCCAACAAGCAAATCCTGACCAGCTCAGCACTATCTTGCAGACCGTGCAGCAAGCAGGCAGCGCTCAGGGTGTACAACCCTCTGCCACAAACGATGTCGTTTCTATGCTGGGTGGCTACGTGCGATCGGCATTGCAGCAGCAAGCCGCAACAGGGGGACGGGGGCAGGTAGAATCGATCGTTAATCAGTTTGGGGGCACAAGTCCCAGTACAGCAGCGCTCAGCGCCGTTTTTAACCCTGCACAGCAGCAGCAAGTCGCGCAGGCCATTTCTCAGCGCACGGGCATCAGCGCCGATGCCATCTTGGGAATGCTGCCGATGCTGATTCCGGTGGTGCTAAATTTGCTGAAGTCAGGGGCAGCCAATCAGTCAGGGGCAGCCAATCAGTCAGGGGCAGCTCGACCAGCAGGGCAGGGCAGCTCTAATCCTGTACTGAACTCATTTCTAGATGCAGATGGCGATGGCGATGTAGATATTGCCGATGCTATGTCTATGGCAGGTCGATACCTGGGTCAGCGGTAGCTTGAGTCCGCGATAGGATCAGAAAAGCCCGGAAAACAAAGCTTGGAGCGTATGGAAAGCGATAAAGAGACGGCGATCGAACATCAGCAGGTGCCCGTAGAGCATCGCAGCCTTCATGATTTTCTCTATAGCTCGAAGGATGAGCATGGGGTATCTGAAGCCAATATCGCAATCGAAAACGGGGGTGCGATCGAATCCTGGCAAAGCTGGTGCGATCGGGTGGCAAATGCCAAAGTTGCGGGGGTTTATGCAGTACTTAACTCCCAACAGCAAACCCAATATGTGGGCTATTCGCGGAATGTATTGCTGTCGTTGAATGGACATCTTGCACAAAACGATGAAGAGACTTGTGCCTTCGTGCGGGTGCAGTCATTTAAGTTTCCCAAGCGCACCGAAATGGAGCAATTGCGAGATGCCTGGATAGCGGCATTGGCCACCGTTCCACCCGGAAATGCAGAAGCGAGCGATCGCTGGGCGGGAACCATTGGCGAGGTGGCAAAGGCCGCCATGTCTGAGGTAGAACGCCATGCCTATGAGGAGAAAAAGCTGAAGCTGCGGAAAGCGATGGCTGACGGTCAGCTCAGTAGAGAATTAGAACTCCAGCCAGCAGCGGATGAGCGCCAGCAAAAATTAGCGGCAGCGGTAGAAAATGACGATTGGAGCAGTGTGATTCAGACGCAGACCCAGGAAACGGTCTAAGGCTCACAGCGAACTCTTCCGAAGGTTAAAGCTTTGCCTGAGCTTGCAGAATGAATTTTGCCAGTTCGCAAAATCCCTCGACTTCAGGGGCTTGCGTGATGTAAGCAGGCTGATGTGCCAGTTGTGTGGCAAAGTCTCTGACGTTTGCGACGCCAACGGAGAGAGGAAACCGCTCCCCATCAAACAAACTCTCATCATTGGGGCTGTCGCCCACGGTGACAATTTCGGTCGGCTGATAATTTGGGAAATAGCGGTTCAGGGCTTTACTGAGTCCGATCGCTTTGTCCTGATGCAGCGGCTTAATGTGACATTGGACGGTGCTATAAGTAAATCCTAATCCCTCTGCCAGACAGCGATCGCCCATAGCACGAAGCTCTGCAAGACCCAGCCCAAACACATCAAATGTCCAGTCGGTCAGGCGAAATCGATTGTCTACAGACTCTTGAATCTGCGGAAATTCGGCGCGTAGCTTATCAAACATTTCGGCAAGACGCTGCCGATGGTTAGAATCGATCGCGCCTAAAAATTCTGGCTCTGCGCCATTTCTATAGGGTGAAAAAGCGTCGTGCTCAGCGCTACTCCGAAAGAGAATGCCCCCGTTTTCGGCGATCGCACCTACCACAGGTAAGTAGCTAGCAATGCCGTTGACCCACCCTGCCGATCGTCCGGTAATAATGAGCACCTGAATACCAACCTGGGCTAAATCAGCGATCGCTTGCAGCAGAGCCGGCGTAAATTTTCCCTGCTGTGTCAGCGTGCCATCCATATCGGTAGCGACGAGACGAATCGATTGGAAAGCCTGAAGTTTCAAAGGCTGCATTCTTGCTCTCAGTGAATGGACGCAAACCAATCCAGTTGAATGTGATCAACATTGAAATCTTTTCTTGTGATCGTCAGGCTAACTCTCAACGCGCTCAAGTTGGTGCGTTTCAACGGCATAACGCTCAAGATAAATAAGCCTAGAGAAAAATAAGGCAGAGCTAGAATTCACATCCTAATTTTGCTCTAGCGAACTTCATCAGATTTATCGGATTTCTAAAAACAAATCAAACAGCGACAGCACAATTTCCACCACGATCAAAATCACTACGTACCATTCCACGCGCAGACCCGTATTATGCTGAAGCAAATTCAGTACCGTTTCTGCCGTCCGAGAAATTAGATCTAACTTACGCTCTAGTGCTAAATGCCGCTCACGAATCTCGTACTCGTTTTCGAGTCGGGCATAAAGCCGCTCTAAATCAGGTGAGGAGTCCCACAGTAATTCTGGCTTGTCAATAATTTCAACCCGTCCGACAATTTTGTGCTGAATGGTTAATGTCCGGCCAAGCTGCCGGAGTAGCTCTTTACCCCAACGCTCGTCTTTGGTACTGCGTTGCAGGCTGTCAGCAAAAGGTTCAAGTTGGTCAAATACCTTAGCTGTGCCCCCCTCATAGTGAGCCAGCACCACGCTTTTGCTTAGCACATCTGCCACAATTTGAATCCGTCTAACATCAAACTCTTGCAGCCAGATTGTGCCATTCTCAACTCTACCGCCTACGTTATCTTGCATTAAGATAGCTTCTTCAGTCTCAGGCGTGGTAAATGGCTCTATGACCAGCGGCTGAAGGTAAGACAAAAAAGAGGCTTCCTCAACCGGGTCTAATCCAAATAAAACGATGGCTCCGTAGCGAAAAAGCACTGCACAACCCCGATCGCCTGCTCCAACCACGAGGGGCAATGTTGCCAAGTAGCCTGTCTTTTCTAATGCCTTTAAGTCCAGTCGCTCTCCCAAAAACAGAGCGCGACCTTTAACCATGACCTTATCAGTGAAGAGTAATTTCTCCATATTTAAATTATGGACGGTCTTCTCCTGATAAAACAGTGTCTAGCGTAGCCGAAAGCGTTAGTTTAGCCAACTTAGACCCATGTCTCAATCCAGATTGGGTAAAACATGGCAAAAAATTATCCGATCGCATCTGTCTTTTTGTTGACTTCAGGCTGATAGTAATCTTGCGTTTGAACCGTACCGATTCGATCGCGATCTTGATTGATACAGGCAGGACTTTTGGCATATTGGCAAACCCTTGCCCAAAGAATAGCACGGGTACCTGGAGAGCCAGTGGAAAACAAGACGCGATCGCCGCCAATCATTTTGACAATCTTGACCTGGCATTTAGGGCAGGTCTGCACTCCAGATTCTGTCATGGTGAAGCTTCCTTTCTAAAGAATAAGCCTTTCTAAACAGTAAGCCTTGCTGAGCAATAGAGCTGAACACTGGAACATTGGTTAAGGGATTGTACCCCACGCTTTGCTCTGTGCAAAGCTCCTAGACGGGCTCTGCATCCAAAATATAATCCGATCATGCCGGACAGAATCGGGCTGCGTCATCCCCCCTAAGAGTACTGAAGAGTACTGAGCAAATCTCCGTGTCTTTTCGAGTTCAGAGGTGTTTTTTAGATAAGCCTATCGCTTGCATTCTAAAAGCAGATCTGATTTTCGGAAGCCATTTAGCATCAATTACATAGCCCTTGACCTTCTAGCAGGACAAACACCCGTGATAATAACGATGACCCAAACGGTATGATTGGGCACGCTGGCAAGAGAGCATCTACAATCTCTGTGCCAGAAGCTTATGGTTCTTGCTACTTCTGTTATTCCGCCGATCGCTGCTTCCTCGCTTCTCTCTGAAGTGGCAAAGGAGCTGGCAAGCGACCAAAACGCGCTTCGCATCAAGAAGCTGATGCTGTTTGCCTGTACTCAAAAATGGGAAAACGACTCCCACCGTCTGCAAGAGGTAAATCTCTTAGAGCTGGTAAAGCGCCTATTGGCGATCGCCCCTACTCTAGAGCAACTTCAGTCGCGTATTCACGGCATTGCCAACTCTTTGAATAAATCTGCGGAATATACGCTGATAGCCAACGCCATCATTAATCGAGTCAGCCGACTATATCTGGAAACTTGTCCTGTGGGGGCAGGGGCAGGAGCTAAAGACTATGAAGCAGTGGCGCAAATTCTAGCCTGTGATCCCGATCATTTGCGAATCAAAAAGCTGCTGATTCTAGCCAGCAAAAATATCTGGGAAACGGACGCAAATCGGCTTAACTCTTTGCCATTTCTAGATTTGGTGCAAGAAGTCCATGACCTGACGCCAACGCCAGAAAGCCTCAAAGCTGTTCTAGACAATTTGGCTAAAACATTGAGCAAAAAAACCGAATATGAGGCGATCGCTGAGCGAGTTTGCCTCATTTTTCAGTCGCTTTATTTCATTAACCTGTCGGCTCCAGCTC
Source organism: Oscillatoriophycideae cyanobacterium NC_groundwater_1537_Pr4_S-0.65um_50_18 (assembly GCA_016208305.1). Taxonomy (GTDB): domain Bacteria; phylum Cyanobacteriota; class Cyanobacteriia; order Elainellales; family Elainellaceae; genus Drouetiella. The sequence goes on from JACQYI010000078.1 coordinate 28,963, forward strand.
TGGAGATGCTGGATATTACCTTAACGGAAGGCATTCTAGAGGCTTCGCTAGGGGCTTCGTCAGAATCTCTACCTGAGCCTTCCTGTGAGGCCATGGCTCAGCCTCAGCAGCCCTATGCTTATATTCGGCAGCAAGCCCTGCCAGATTTCTTTGATCTGCGGGTCAGTATCATGCAGTCTGCCAACCCGATGCGGGTGAAAATTTTGCTCTTTACGCTAATGCACGAAGTGTTTACGCCGGGGGCAGAACATGATTCGCTGCTCAAAAATCATGAGCTAGATGATTTACTACAAATCCTTCTGCAAACCCACAAACTGCTAAGTGATCTGGAGTCTAAGCTGCTTAGTGCGGCTAGATCGCTGCAAGAGTCAGACGAATATGCTCAGGTGGCTCAAGTCCTTTTGCGATCGCTCAAACCTTTCTATACCTATCTACCGCTCAAGGCGGGTCTGCCAACTTCCGCTGATGAAGGAGCGACCAACATTGTCAGCGTAGAGGCAGGTTTACCCGGCACTACAGAGCCAAATTCTCAGAAGGGCGATGGCTCTCCCTCGGCTCGACCTGACCATACTTGCCAAGTGCTGACGTTTGAGCGGGCGATTGAAATTTCTGAGCTTCAAGCAGGGGCTTCAAGTCATGATTAATGCCAACGAACTACTAAAACGCTATGGTGCAGGTGAACTCAGCTTCTGTGGCGAAAACCTCACAGGGGTTAATCTAACGCGCGCGGATTTAATTGGCATCGATTTACAAGAATCAGATCTTCATAGCGCTGTTTTTGTTTTGGCTTATCTCAACCGTGCCAAGTTGACCAAAGCTAACTTGATGGCAACTCGCTTGGGCGGCATTAACCTCAGCCAAGCCAATCTCGTTCGTGCCAATTTGCGGGATGCCGATCTGCACGGAGCCATTCTTCAGGGTGCCGATCTGCGTAGCGCCGACCTTACCCTGGCTAACTTGCTGGATGCTAATCTGATCGATGCTGATCTCCGCAACACCAACCTGAGTGGAGCCAACCTGACCGGAGCCTGTTTGCGGGGTGCCAATCTGCGTGAAGAGAACCGCAAGTATTCTGCCAATTTACGAGGAGCCACCCTGAGAAAAGCCGATTTGCGGGGTGCCAATCTGACCGGAGCCGATCTGGCGCGGGTTGATTTACGCGGTGCTAACCTCAGCGAAGCCACCTTGCGGGGGGCAGATCTTAGCGGAGCAGACCTGACGGAAGCGACCCTCAAAGGCACCACACTCACTGAAGCCAACTTGGCGCGTGCTGTCTTGCGGGGCACTAATCTTATGAATGCGAAGCTAGAGCGTGCTGATTTGACAGAAGCCGACTTAGCCAGTGTTAACTTGCAAGGCGCAACCCTGGCAGATGCCAAGCTGATTCGAGTGCATCTGGCAAAAGCCAACCTAACACGCGCTCGACTGAATCGGGCTGACCTCAGCCGCGCCAATCTCTGGGGAGCCTCACTCCGCGATGCTCACCTCATCGAGACTTATCTAGCCAGAGCAAATTTTACCAATGCTGATTTGACCAATGCCAATCTGGTACGAGCAGAAATGAGCAGCGCTAATTTAACAGGGGCAATCTTGACGGGCGCAACCCTGCCCGACGGACGAATTCAACCCTAGACACATGGCATAAACTCGGATGGCATAACTTCGTCTTCTAAATTCATCAACCTTTAAGGCTTAAGGAATGCAGTAGGTGCTCCTAGAAATATGCTAACTAGGACGGCAGTTGCTATATCTTGAAGATCTGCGACTAGACCTATTGCCTCCGCCAATTTGGTTGGTACTTTTTGTGACTCGGAAACGTTTATTTCAATGGGTAACTGCACTGCTGGGCTTGTGGCTGCTGCTAGATCTGGTATCTCGCTTGGGCGCTGAAATGCTCTGGTTTCAGGAAGTGGGTTATCTTCCAGTCTTTTGGCTTAAATTGCAGACTCGCCTGTTGCTATGGGCTGCTGTAACAGGACTTTCGGCTGCTTATTTATTCGGCAATCTAGCGTTAGCCCAACGATTAAAGTACTCTGATACTTCTACAGATCGCCAAGATGAGGAACTTAGAAAGCTCTCTCTAAGTTCGGTCAAAACAGCTTCAGTTAAAACAGCTTCAGTCAAAACAGCTCTGGCTAAGACAGTGGTGCAGTCAGGTGTTCTACCGTTTGCTTCATCCCCTGCTTTGGGATTGCGATCGCTCCTCGCCATCTCCCTGGGGTTAAGTGTGTTGACGGGTTTTTTACTGCTGTATTACGGCCAGCTAGCCGTCTCCTATTGGCAAGAGGGTGCTGTGCTGTCCAGCCCGTTTGTGTTTCGCTTCAATCCTACAAATCTCTGGCGAACAGCAACAAGGCTCATAGATCAGATAGGGCTGCTCGGTGGAGTCGCGGGCATTGCGATCGCTCTCTTAATTTATCCTCGCGTCTTGTTGAGGCCGATCGCAGGAGGGTTGAGCCTTGTATTGGGGTGGCTGTTGTCAAAACAATGGGCTGTCCTGCTGCAATATCTGCATTCCACCCCATTCAATAGTTCTGAACCCTTGTTTGGGCGAGATATTAGCTTCTATGTCTTTGCTCTCCCAGTTGGAGAATTGGTGGAACTGTGGCTTTTGGGTCTGTTGGTGTTTGGCTGTATTGCCGTTGCGCTCACCTACCTGCTCTCCGCAGATAGCCTCAGTCAGGGGCGCTTTCCAGGATTCTCTCTGGCTCAACAGCGCCATTTGTATGGGGTTGGCAGTGGCCTCATGAGTGCTCTTGCTTTGAGCTATTGGCTTAGCCGATATGAACTCCTATACTCGCCTCGTGGGATTGCCTTTGGTGCTAGCTATACCGATGTTGTCGCTCAACTGCCCATCTACACAGGAGCAAGCCTGCTGGCACTAGCGATCGCGGCCTATTTTCTATGGCGGGCGCTCTTTTGGCAACCAAAGTTTCATCGGCACTGGGTCAAGATTGGGCTGGGACTGTTTGGAATCCTGGCTATTGTGGGAGTCATTGTTCCAGAAGCCGTACAATATCTCATCGTGCAGCCGAATGAGTTGGCGCGCGAACGTCCATTTATTGAGCGAACGATCGCTCTAACCCGTCAAGCTTTTGGGTTGACAGCCATTGACGCCAGCAACTTTAACCCCGAAGGAAACCTGACAGAAGCGGATTTAACGGCCAATGATCTGACGATTCGTAACATTCGTCTGTGGGATCAGCGACCTTTGCTAGAAACCAACCGTCAGTTGCAGCAGATTCGTCCCTACTATCGCTTTCCAGATGCAGATATCGATCGCTATACCCTGCAAGCTGATGGTTCACCCCAGCCCCCTGTAACTTCGCCAGAGCCATCCCCTAACCCATCCAATGGTTCTACTGAACAGCGACAGGTTCTGATCGCTCCACGAGAACTGGATTATAGTGCTGTACCCCAGGAAGCTCAAACCTGGGTAAACCGCCACCTTATCTACACTCACGGCTATGGCTTTACGCTGAGTCCTGTCAATACCGTGGGTGCAGGTGGATTGCCAGAATATTTTGTCAAAGATATTACGGGAGGTGAGTCTGGAGCGTTAACGACCTCTAGCCCTGCTATTCGAGCCAGCATTCCCATAGGGCAACCTCGCATCTACTATGGCGAAATTGCTAACACCTATGTCATGACTCAGACGCTGACGCGAGAGCTAGATTATCCCAGCGGCAGCGACAATACCTACAATGTCTACGATGGTCAGGGAGGTATCAATATTGGCTCTTGGTGGCGACGGGGGCTGTTTTCGGTGTATCTGCGCGACTGGCCTGTGCTGTTCACCCGTAATTTTTTGCCCAATACCAAGGTGCTGTTTCGACGCAATATTAGACACCGGATTCAGGCGATCGCCCCTTTCCTGCGCTATGATAGCGACCCTTATTTGGTGTCAGCCAATGTGCAAACATCCAGCGAGAACGATCAAAATTATCTTTACTGGATTGTGGATGCCTACACAACGAGCGCTCGCTATCCCTACTCTGATTTAGGTAGTGAGGGGATCAACTACATACGCAACTCCGTCAAAGTGGTCATTGATGCCTATCATGGCTCTGTCAATTTTTATGTGGCTGATCCTAGCGATCCCATTGTTAGGACATTCTCTAAAGCCTTTCCTGACTTTTTCAAACCGCTCAACGCAATGCCGCCTAGCCTGCGGAGCCATCTGCGCTACCCAGTAGATTTTTTTAAGCTGCAATCAGAGCGATTGATGACTTATCACATGACTGATCCGCAGGTGTTTTATAACCGGGAAGATCAGTGGCAGATTCCCAATGAGGTCTATGGCGATGAGACTCGTCCGGTCGAACCATACTATGTCATTACCAGCCTGCCCACTGTACCGTATGAAGAGTTTATGTTGCTGTTGCCCTATACGCCTCGGCAGCGGACAAACTTGATTGCTTGGTTGGCTGCGCGATCGGACGGTGAGAACTACGGCAAACTCTTGCTCTATGTTTTTCCGAAAGAACGGCTAATCTATGGGCCAGAACAAATTGAAGCGCGAATCAATCAAGATCCGGTCATCTCTCAGCAGATTTCGCTCTGGAATCGTCAAGGTTCACGGGCAATTCAGGGTAATTTGCTTATCATTCCGATCGAGCAGTCGCTGCTGTATGTGGAACCGCTCTATTTAGAAGCCGATCAAAACAGTTTGCCAACCTTGGTGCGGGTCATTGTTGCTTACGAAAATCGCATTGTCATGGCACCCACCCTAGAAGAAGCCTTGCAAGCCATCTTTAAACCTCAGGTTACTCCAGATGCAACGATTATTCGTCCCGTCGAAGAACCTGCGATCGCAAATTAGGGTGTTGCAATTCGTGAGCCTAACTACTCTAAACGCTTTGCAAAAGATAGCTTTGCATGCAGCTTGCGAAATCCAACCGATTCGTAGAGTTTTTGCGCCTGATAGGAATTTTGGGCGTCTACCCCCAGCAGAGCCGTTTTCATGCCTTTTTCCTGAAGCTTTTGCAGCCCTGCCAGCAGCATAGCGCGCCCCAACCCGCGCCGACGGAAGCTATGCCTTGTGCCCAAAATATGGATGCCGCCCTCTAAGCAGTTGCGGTGCTGGTTATCTTCTATGTCAATGTGGCAAAAGCAAAAAGCGGCGAATTTTCCATCTGGTGCGATCGCTACGAGATCAAGTTCTGGCTGGTAATCGGGCTGTGTCAGCCAATGGCTGTGTTCAGCGACCGTGATGGGGTGAGATCCCCAATGATCATTAAAGCTCTCGTTATGCGCCTCAACCCAGGCCGCTGCATCCGCGACGCCTTGGCTATGAGACAACCTAAAGCCATTGGGAAACTCTGGTTTGTCAACTGGCTCTGCTAGCGATCGCGCCATGCGAAAAAACTCTCGCTCTAGCTCATAGCCGCAGACTTCGTAAAGCATTCTGCGATTGCGCTGATCTTCGCGACAGCCCAGATAAAGCTTGGCAGCCAGCCCCCGCTCTGTTGCAAGTGCCTGCATTCGCACCTCGCCCCAGGCAATAATGTCAAATTCTAAACCTCGATCGCGATGGTGAGGATGAACGTGAAACATTAGCCAACCTGATGATTCAGGCTTGCTAGAGGCTTCAGGCACCCAAAGTTCTGCGATCGCAATCAGCTGTCCCTCTGCATCTTCCCACAGGCGTAAATCACGCACGGGGTCAAATCCAGGTTCGGCATATTCTGCTCTCAACCCAGATACAGAGTAATAGCGCTCAATGCGATCGAACTTAGCGCAGATATTGAGCAAATGAGCGATCGATTCTAAATCAGCTTCTCCTACATAGGAGCGCACAATTAGCGTATTCATAGGGCGCAAATTAGAGCGAAAAGCAGTGGGCACAGGTGAATAATGACAGTAAATATGTCTGGCGTTTGGATCAATACAGTGTAAAAAAATAAAGTTTGAAACATGGCTTGCTTTGCCAATCTCTATCTTTATTTCATCTATGGCCTCTCAACTTTAAAGAAGAGAATGGGCTTGCCATCTACAAACCTTTTCTCGACTTCTCTCATACCAATCCTCTCTGCAACTCTTTGTGAACTTAAATTTGGACGATCGCAGCTTGCCAAAACATACGAATAGCTAAGGTTGCTAAAGCAGTATTCTAGTATTCGGGTTGCAGCCTCTGTCGCAAAGCCTTTATGGGTGGCATGGGGCAGCAGAGCATATATTAGCTGAGGCTGTTTCTCTTCAAAGAAATACCATAAACCTACGAATCCAATCGTTTCTTGTTCCTCTTGAGTCTCAACAAACCAAAGACCAAATTTCTTTTCATCAAAGAGCTTTTGGCTCTCCATTAACATCTCTTTAACTTGTTGCAAAGAAAAGACTTCGCCATCACACAAGTATTCTCTAACGTAGGGATTAATAAAAATCTGATGCAACAGAGTCAGCTCGCTCTCTAAGATAGGTTTCAAGCGGAGTCTCTGAGTTTCAAGTATGAGGCTCATTTCATCTTTTCGCATTGAACTTTTCTTCCCCCTTGCCTCTGCGATCGCCGATCACATTCTGTACGCATAGCCCCTAGGTACATACTCATACAATATGGGTAGTAGCCTTCGGGCAATGATTTTTCACTAATGATTTTTGACTGTATAAACCGATAAGTAAATCCTATGAGAGCGTACAAAGCTTCAAATCTGGTTTTCTATCTGTCTGCATAACGCTCCAAAACTTGTTCATTCATCCAAAATTCATTGGATCGATCTAATTATACTACATATACTACAGATATTACATGATTGCTTTGATCAAAACTGGGTGGGAGTGATTCCTATTGTGAAGAATGCTTCGACCAAGGCAAAGTACCCTCAAGGGGAATATGCATTATTCATCCAATAGCTGATCACACGTTGGATACCTCTAGCGCATTAAAATCGAGCTTGACTGCCTTAAGGTATCGAAAAGCCGGCAGTGTACACTCTCTCAATAACCTGAATGAATCCGAAAGGGATGTATGAGTGAAAATGCGAAGAACCAGCTTCTAGAGTTACTCAAAAATCTTGGCTGTATTGAAGATTGCGCTGAGTTTCAGACTACTTTGGCATCTACAGCTCTTTCTCCTCTTCACCAGTCCACTGTAATCGTAAGATTTCCAGATGGTCGTACAGTTGAAGGAACAGGTCAAGGGAGGCGTAAGTCTGAGGCTGATATTGCAGCCGCACAAGTTGCCCTTGATAAAGTGCGTAACGACCATCCAGATCTCGTAATTCCCTGGAATGCGTTGAATGTGGAAGCACAAGCAGGGGATGCACTCATAAAGCTAGGGGTATATCTTTCAGCAGCTTTAAAGAGTGCAGATGATAAATCAAAATACTTACAAAGTTTAGAATCTGATTTTTACCTGGCAAAAGTATTTGATCAGTGGAAAGCTCAAGGCGATCCAGACTTAGCTGTATGGGGTACTCACTTAGGCGAGAAGCGAAAAGCTACGTTAGTTGAAGCATTGTTATGGCGGCGTTTTGGGAGCCAAGTTATCACTGATCAAGCGCCTATGAAACTTCAATTTCTATTGAAAACTTTGCAATAAAGTCTCATGAATTGAGTTTTGTAGATTGAGTTGCAGGCTAAGATGTTTCTGCTAGATACGGTCATTCTGATCTGAGTGAAACCTAAGCGCTTGGTAAATGAGCATCTGGTAAATCCGCCCAGGAGGCATTACCTCAGCCTCACTTCAGAAGATAAGATTTAGGGGACAGAGCAAACTTGCTTATTAAATCTCAGAGTCCGAGCTAAAGATGGACATCCTGATCGTTGAAGACGAACCCGAAATTACCCAGCTCATCCAGATCTATCTGGAAAAGGAGGGGTTTAACTGCCGTACTTGCCGAGACGGGCTAACGGCAATGCAAATGTTTCAAGATTATCAACCTGACCTGATTATTCTGGATTTAATGATTCCAGGTATGGATGGTTTAGAAGTCTGTACTCGCATTCGGCAAAAGCCAGGCAGCAAAGATCCCTACATTTTGATGCTGACGGCAAAAGGTGAAGAGATCGATCGCATCATTGGTCTCTCTACGGGCGCAGATGACTACATGGTCAAGCCTTTTAGCCCTAGAGAGCTGGTTGCGCGTGTGCGAGCCTTGCTCAGGCGAACGCTGCGTCAGGGTGGGCAAACACGCGCTTTTCAAACACCCCACTTCTCTGCCGATGTCGATCAACGCGTTGCGACGCGTCAAATAGAAGGTGGTGAATCAGAGCCGTTAGAGCTGACCACTTTGGAGTTTGACTTGCTCACTACCTTCATGAGCTACCCAGGGCGAGTGTGGAACCGAACTCAGCTGATTGAAAGGCTTTGGGGTAGCGACTTTTTTGGTGATGAGCGCGTGGTAGATACTCATGTAGCGCGTCTCCGTAAAAAAATTGAGCCTGATCCAGCCAATCCAACTTTTCTCAAAACAGTGATTGGCGTAGGTTACAAGTTCGAGGATGTCTCTAGCTAAAGAGAAGTCTGGTTATAGGTCGTTGAGGACAACTTTTGAGGAACGTTTAAGCAGGGGCGCAAGGTGTGGCCTAAAGATGGCTTTGTCTTTCCTCTCTTGACAGGCGTTAAACCATTCTCTGCAATGATTTTTTGACAAAAAAGGGGGAGGACTTTTCGATGAGAAACGTCCTCCCCCTTTTCATACTTTCTTCCGAAAGTCCAATGCCTTGATCAGGAATTCAAAGCTAATGATTTAGACTCACTCTCAAGGCTTTGGCCAGCCTCATTCCTCAAATATCTCCTCTGAGTCAATTTGCTTCAGTCGAATATGTTTCCGCCCTAAAGAAATTTCAAATTCGTCCCCTGGCTTCAAATCCATCTGCTTTGTATAAGCAGCTCCAATCAGCAAATTACCATTGGCTTGAACCGTGATGCGATAGCTGGCACTTCGCCCTCCACGCCCGTTACTGGCCTGCTTACCATCCAGCTCAATTTCCTTCGCTTCTAGAAGTGCATTATAGAACTTCATCATATTGACGCGCTCTACACCATTCTTTGTAATCGTGTAGTAGCCGCATTGCTTAGCCTTCTCTTCTTTGCTGAGGTTCTCTAGTTCCTTAACTTTTGCAAGGAGCGCTTCACCTAACAGCGGCTCAGTTCTTTTCTTCTTACTCATTAGCCTGAATCTATATCAAATGATGAAAAGTTTTACATTGTTCTGTCAGTTAAGACCCAATGATAGCGCTTTATCTATTTGCTCTACCCTAGCCCTCAACGACTATATTACCCTGCTCTTGATTTTTTTATTTAAATTAGGTTGAAGATTACTCGTTTTAATCTAATTTCTATTAGTTACGATGATACAGGCAGGTCTTACCAAGAATTTTGATATAACCTATTGCGATCGCTCTTCTCATTTTGTTTACCCTTCTCATTTTGTTTACAGTGCTATTTCTGTAATGTCAGGAGGAACTTATAAAATTTACGTCTGGGGGCTTGCAGTTGAGCAATTCAGTCCAACAAGAAATTAAGTGGGTTGAATAAAGTTTTGTGGCAGCTCTAGAGAGTGACAGCCCTAGAAAGATGACAAAACTGAGTAAAATTACAGAACGGTCTTCAATAATTTTTAGAATAGGTTCGACTGAAATAGGCTTTAGTGGAAAATTCTTTCCTATGTCTGTAAGATTTCGCCTGTGAGGTTACTCAATTAGGTCACGTAAGTCGCTTGATTGAATACGGAACTTCGTTGAATCGTAAAACATATTGAGCAGGTAAGCCGATAAACTCGATGAATAGATAAAGAAAACTGCTGATTCAGCCCAATGAAACTAACGACTCGTGGACATTACAGCGTCAAAGCATTACTTGATTTGGCTTTACAACCCCGATGTCAGCCCATTTCAGTCAGAGCGATCGCCCAACGTCAAGATATTCCAGCTCCCTATTTAGAAAAACTGCTGATCGAGTTGCGCAAGGCAGGTTTGATAGAATCCGTTCGGGGTGCGCATGGGGGCTACCGACTGGCTCGATCGCCCGCCAGCATTTCGTTGGGGCAAATTTTAGAAGCCGTAGGCGAAGCAGTTGAGCCTTTGCCTCGTTACGCGCCCGAAGCTGAGCAAGCAGAAGATTGGGTCACGTTAACCCTATGGCATCAGCTGCATCAGAAGCTCAAGGAAGCCCTCTACAACATTATGTTAGAAGACCTCTATTACGATGCTCGAAGCTGGCAAGCCACTCAGGGAGCATCGACAAGCTTCGTTGTTTAACTTCGTCGTGGGGAGTCATGACAAAAGGGGGATCATGCCGACTGCCACAATTGCCCTGCGCTGGGAAGAGAAAAGGCCGCTTGAAGTTGAGCTTTGAAGTTGAGCTGTTAGAAAGTTGCGATCGCCCCCCTCTTGACACTTCCCTATCCTTTTCGTCAAAATTGTATACTGATCGTTTATCCATATTGCTCGGATCAGGTTTGAGGTCTATCGGATTTTCCAGACCTCACTAGAAATGCTTGAGCCAAATTGATTTGAACTGTGAAATATGAGTTAGGTCAACCCAGCGTGGTTCAACCAAGCTGGCTGCCTACCAAATTGTCGGAGTTTAGAGTCGATCGAGCTACCTGTACGGCACAACTTAAGGCAAGTTCATGACATACGCAATTATTGAGACAGGTGGGAAGCAGCTTAGGGTCGAACCCGGTCGTTTTTACGATGTAGAGCGGCTTGCAGTTGATGAAGAAGCATCTGTAACTATAGACAAGGTTTTTTTCATCGACAATGACGGAGAAGCCTCGGTAGGTCAACCTTTTGTCGAAGGTGCAACTGTTGAGGGAACGGTCTTGCGGCATTTGCGCGGCCGCAAAATTATTGTCTACAAGATGCGCCCCAAGAAGAAGACGCGCAAGAAGCAAGGGCACAGGCAGGAACTGACTCGCTTGATGATCAACTCTATTTCTGTCGGTGGTAAGGTCGTAGCAAGCGAGTCAGCCGCTTCTACACCCTCCCCCACTCCAGCAGCAGAGCTTTTTCCTGAGGAAGAATCCGCAGAATAGACAGTTCAAGCTTCAATCCAGCTTAAAACTTGAAGACATCGTTAGTAAGAGGCAGGAATTCACATGGCTCATAAAAAGGGAACAGGCAGTACTCGCAACGGACGGGACTCTAATGCTCAGCGTCTCGGCGTTAAGCGTTACGGGGGTCAGGTTGTCAAAGCAGGCAATATTTTGGTGCGGCAACGGGGTACCAAAATCCATCCTGGTTCAAATGTGGGGCGCGGTAGCGACGATACCCTGTTTGCGCTAGTGGATGGAGTCGTAACCTTTGAGCGTAAAGGTAAGAGCCGTAAGAAGGTCAGCGTTTATGCTGTGGCAGCGACTGAAGCTGTGGCTGAATTAGCTTAGCTTGGCTGCAAAGTTATAAAAACTTGGCAAGCGGAGTTTGTTTGCGCAAGCTCCGCTTTTTAGTGGTTTGATTTTAAGAATGAGTGGCTTGGTTTTAAGGATATGAGTTCAGGCCGATTGCTTCAGTCAATCGTTTGGCACCAACTTAAGAAACGTATCTAAATCATCGAACGAACCGGCATAGGTCAATGTTGGAATGTCATACCCTTTAAGGCTAACGGTATGTTGCTTAAATAAATCAGGACTAATCCCTGATTCTGCCAAATATTGATAGGTTGTTTCGCCCAAAGCAATGTCTGCACCAATTTGCTTTGTCGAAGATTCCAGTCGAAATGCAGCATTAACCGTGTCGCCCAAAGCGGTGTAATCTGGGCGATCGCCCGTGCCTGTGTTTCCTACCATGGCATAGCCTGTGTTTAAGCCAGCACCAATGCGCAGAGGAAAAGGCAGCGGATAGCGCTCATGCAGTTGACTAGTCATTTTGTGCATGGCGCTTAGTGCGCGAGTAATACGCACCATTTCCTCAGGGCTAATGCCCTGTGCTCCATGTATCCAGACTGCCATCACAGCATCGCCGATATACTTATCGACCCAGCTTCCATATTCACGGATGATATCGCCTGCACAGCGAAACCAGGTGCCGATCACCTCAGACAGAATTTTCTCATCGAGTTGACGAGTCATCCCTGTAAAGTTGCGAATATCAACGACTAGCACTGAGATCAGACGACGCACATGGAGGGTGGCTGTAGCTGTGAACTCTTGCGAGTCTAACCCAACCCCTGGCTGGTTCAAGTATTCAGTGTCAGGTGTATAAAACTCAAGTTCAGTTTGCCCAAAAGTGAGGCGATCGCCATTTTGCAGCGTCACAGGGACACTGACCCTTCTGCCGTTGACAAAAGAACCATTTCGACTGCCCAGGTCAATCAGATAAAACTCGCCTGTCTCCATGCGTTGCAGCATGGCATGGTTACGGGAAATCCAACGATCGGGCAGAACAAAGTTGTTATCATCTCCCCGTCCGGCAGTCCAACAGCTGCTGCCCACTAGAGAGAGATAACGGCTCCCCGATTCAGTTCGCAGGATTAAATGGGGAACGGGTTGTGCAGTTGCCACACGCTGAGAAACCATTCGTGTTTCCGGATTGGTATTATCCTGACTCATTCAACGCAAAAAGCGATCGCTTCTGGCTATTGCATTATAGGAAGACTTCATCTGAAATGGACTCCGGATTAATCACTAACTTCTTCATCCAAAATAACATTGCTCAGTAAAATGCCATGCAAATATGTAACGCAATGTGCAGTTCTAGATCAAGCTATTGTTTTGTGAAGCAGGTTCGGACATACTATACCTGCCTCTAGCCGCTTGGCTAAAGGATTTGGACGATCGGAATTTTATGATGCATTTGATGAAGAGAGACTTGAGCCATCCTTCTACAAGATTAAGGTTGTCTCAACTATATCCTGACTCTAGGCATGAGTCGCTACTACCCAGAAGAGACCATCTACTAAAATAGTGCTGAATACTGCACCACTAAAGCCCCACCAGTGAAGCTGATGCAACCGCAAAGGTAAACTGCTGGCTACTATCAGCACTAAAGCGAGGGCGATCGCACAGCCGCCCCCCCAAGGAGTCTGAATTTGCATGACCGCACTTTGAAAAATAGGCTGGACTAGATCTGGCTCTACTTGCATCAACTGCCGCCACTGCGGGATGAGATTGACCAAGTAAAAATAGATATCTGTCACTGATGTGCCGAATAGCGAACCGAGATAAAACCAGTTGCCTATCTTATCTCGACCCATCATGAGGCTAAGCCAAGCAAAAGGCAGGCCGATCGATTCGATCGGTAGGTGCAACAGAGGCTCCCAACGCAGCCAACCCCAGTAAACTGATCCAGCTAGCCAGGTCCAGGTAAACCCCAGCATCAAATCTCCCCATAGAGCTGTGGCGTTGCGGTTACGCAAATACAGACTCAACCCAAACCATCCTCCTGTCATCACCAAACTTAGCCATGGGAAAGCCCGCACCAGAGGAGCCTGAAGGAATACAGGAACAGATACCAAAAAAGCGGCTGCGGCAAACAGCAAGCGAGACAGACGAATGCGATCGCCGACCTCGTCTGTCTGAACAGGGAGGGCATCTAAAGCGTTTGAATAGAGATTTTCAGAAAAGGGGGTGAAGGAGGACAAGATTTTCTAATCAGTCAGTTCAACTTTCTTAACATAGCATGAATACATCCCCCTGGGGGGCATATTTATTCTCGCATTTTATCGAGCTAATGATCTACTGCTTAATAATTTCAAGCCTAAGATAAAATTTTTTTGAAGAAGATGTCCCAAGCTAGGCTTGGAACGGAATAAGCTCCTAAGCTGTACCTGGCATAGCGGTTTTAAAATCGTTTGAGGAAAGCCCCCCGGAACGAATGCGATATTGCAGCCTAGGTTATTTATTTTTAAAGAGGGCATCCCCTCTGACAAAAACAAATAATAGGTTGGGAGCATTGCAGACGACGCCAATTACACTAATAAACTGCTAGGTAACACCGTGAATCTGATTCAAGAAGTCTTTCGAGCGATCGTTCTAGGTATTGTTCAAGGCATTACCGAATTTTTGCCCATCAGCAGTACTGCCCATCTGCTGGTATTCACCAAATTATTTGGCTGGTCAGATGTCGGACAAAAATACTTTGTGGATGCCATTCAGTTTGGTAGTGTCATCGCGGTAGTTTGGTACTTCTGGTCAGATATTCGGCAGACCCTGACTGGAGCGTGGTCAGCCTTTCAACAAAAAGACTGGCAGCGAGAAGAGTGGAAGCTGTTTGTTGGCATTATCGTAGGTACCCTGCCCGCTTTGGTGGTTGGGTTCATCCTCAAAGATGTTTTGCCAGAAAGTGTAGGAGTGATTGCCGTGATGTCTATCGTCATGTCACTTTTGCTTGCCCTCGCCGAAAAAATAGGCAGCCGCAAACGAGGGTTTGAATCGCTGCAAGTCATTGACGGCATTCTAGTTGGTTTTGGGCAAATGATTGCTCTACTCCCAGGCGCATCTCGTTCTGGCTCGACCCTGACCGCCGCTTTATTTTTAGGGCTAGAGCGTCAAACCGCCGCTCGGTTCTCTTTCTTGCTAGGCATTCCAACTTTGACGATCGCCACCCTCTATCAAGCGGGCAAAGCTTTTGGCAGTGCAGACAGCATTATTGCCTTGGTGGCAGGGATTATCTCAACCTTTATCTTTTCCTATTTGTCGATCGCGTGGCTGCTGCGCTACTTGCAACGGCGTAGCACTTGGGTGTTTGTTTGGTACCGCCTAGGGTTTGGGGCTTTGCTGCTGCTAGGCTTGGCGCTCAATTTGCTCAAAAATTAATTTTTTCAAAGAGCTGCTTGACGCCTTCTGGCTTGGCGCTTCGTTTAGGTTTGCAGACGTTTGACTTCACTTTGTTGCAGCAACAGAGCATCCAAATTAGCCAGCACTCTAGCTGCTAGCTTAAGAGACATACGCGCCAGCACTGGCAGTTGCGTCATAATATCGTCGGAGTCAGCGCGATTTCGGCTGATGCGCAGCCTCGCCAAATCGTTGGCAATCATTCGATGAAGCTCATTGCTGCTGCGATCGAAGTACTCGCGCACATAGCGATGCACATCACCATTTCTAGGTAAGTCTATGTCTTGGTGAACGCGGAGATAGTTTCTGGCGCGAATAAAAGCGGCATAGTAGGCACGGCTGATGGTTGAGCGGAGGCGCGCTTCTTCTCCTGCGATCGAATTGGCGATTCCGGTGAGTTCCTCTGCCAGATGCAGATATTCTTCCCAATTAAAGCTCATAGGATTTAGAGATGATCTAGAGTCATCCGCGTCAAAGTTCCTGAAAATCTACATCAATCATCAGCCTGCCTGCAACGGTCTCTGAAGCTTTGAGCCACCAATCTCGATCTAGCTTCCAGAGAAGTTCTAGAGCATCGTCGGCATCCAGATGCGTCATGACATGAATCACCATTTCATCATCATCTGCGTTAGAGCCTTGAGGATGCACCAAAACTTCCAGGTACATCGCTGCATCGGGAAAACGTCGGCAAATATGGGTAGGGGCTTCTAGGAGTAGAGGAATAATGAAGGCATGCTGCTGCAAAAATCGCCAAATTTCTGGCGATCGCCGAAAGTGGTAAATTTGCTCTAGCTGCTCAGCCTCTTCTAGAGAAATGTTGTACACAGCCTGCGAAGGAGAAAGCTCAGCCATCCCATCTACCGTTGAAAATCGGCATTAAAGTTGGCGATGCGGGCAAACTCTTTAGGTGAAAGACTTGCGCCGCCGACTAATGCCCCATCAATTTCGGGTTGTGCCATGATTTCATCCACATTTCCCGGCTTGACAGAGCCTCCGTACTGAATCGTCACATTTTTATTGTCAAGCTGACTGCGGATTAGCCCCACAATGCGATCGGCCTCTCTAGCATCGCAGGTGTCTCCTGTCCCGATCGCCCAGATGGGTTCATAGGCAATCACAAGGTTGTTTTGATCAACATCGACCAAATCTTTCTCAAGCTGACCACAGATGAGAGATTCTGTCTCGCCCATGTCTCGCTGCTGCTTCGTTTCACCAACGCACAAGATCGGAATGAGTCCGCTCTCTTGAGCTGCTTTTAAACGCAGGTTAACCGTTGCGTCGGTTTCACCAAAAAACTGTCTCCGTTCGCTATGTCCAACGACCACATAACTCACCCCCATTTCTGTCAGCATGGGCGCGGATATCTCTCCAGTGTAGGCACCTGCGGGTTCCCAATGGACATTTTGTGCCCCTACTCGGATGCGAGTGCCATGAAGATTTCTAGACATGGCGCTCAATGATGTGTAGGGCGCACAGAGAACGATCTCGCGATCGTCTGGAATTTCATCGATTTGATCTAAAAATCCTTGTAAAAACTCTTGGGCTTCTGCCTGAGTTTTGTACATCTTCCAATTGCCAGCAATGATGACCTTACGCACGAGTTAACTCAGTATGCTAAATGTAAAAATGGGTAAGCATGAGAATGATGCATCCTCTAGTCTAAGGCTTTGGGGGTGCAATCTAGCAAAGGAGTGCTGAATTAGAAGACCTGTAGATTTACAGACTCGTAGATTTGCAGACGCTGGCTCAGGCAGAATCAAGTGGCGTTGCTGATTAGGCGAGGCATTGCCCGATGGTTGCTGCTACAGATTGCGCCAAAGCGTCAAAGTCATAGCCTCCCTCTAACCCAAACAAAATGCGTCGGGTTACACGCAAGCATTGAGCCGTAAAAGCTGCGTAATCTTGAGGCTGTAGAGCAATGTTGGCTAGCGGATCGGCTTGATTGGCATCGTAGCCAGCGCTAACAATTAACAAATCGGGCTGAAAACGCTGTAGAAAGGGAACAATGCTTTGCTCAAAGTGCGGTAAGTAGTCGGCGATCGTGCTGCCTGCTTTCATCGGAAAATTTAAAACATTGCCAGATTGCCCATGCTCCTCAGCCGCGCCTGTACCGGGATATTGTGGAAACTCGTGCAGTGAACAAAAGGCAATATTGGCATGGGATTCAACGATCGCCTGAGTGCCGTTGCCATGATGCACGTCCCAATCTACAATAGCGACCCGTTCAACCTCAGGTTGCTGAAGCGCATAGAGAGCTGCGATCGCCGCATTGGCAAAAATGCAAAATCCCATCCCTCGCTCTGGCAAAGCGTGATGTCCTGGAGGGCGCGTTAGCACAAAAGCCGCTTCTCCAGATTGAAGGACTTGATCTACTCCATCCAACCAAGCATTGACCGTCAGCAAGGCAACATCGTAGCTGCGGGGTGAAGCGACAGTATCCGGGTCAATATGGCCACCACCCGTCTGCGATAAAAGCTCCACGGCCTGAACATAGCGATCGGGATGCACAGCTTGCAGGGCTTGGGTGAGTCGATTGCGTTGAGCCACAATAGGAGTGGGCAGTCGCCAGTCTAGGCGATCGCTCCAAGGCTGTGCCTTGAGCTTCTGAACTATGGCCGTTAACCGCCCCGATCGCTCTGGATGGTAAGCGCCCGTGTCATGTTCTAAAAACTCGTCAGAATAAAAAACTGGAAACAGGGGTGACATGGCTCTACTCAACTTTCAGGCTATTCATGCGTATTACCCGATCTACCTTCATGATCTAACAAAAAGTTAAGCTATAGGAAAGGAACTACATTTCAGTAGCTGTTGCGACAGTATTCCTTTCAATGCTATTCAGTTTTTCCTGAGTTCTCACTGAGCTATTTCCATGAGTGCATTTGGTCTGGGCTGGCAACATCACTTCATTCAGACGAATAACATTCGCCTCCATTGCGTTATGCAAGGTGAGGGCGATCTGGTGATTCTCCTCCACGGATTTCCAGAGTTTTGGTATTCTTGGCGGCATCAAATTCCGGTTTTAGCGCAGCATTTTAAGGTGGTTGTGCCGGATCTACGGGGCTATAACGACTCCGACAAGCCCGATAGCGGCTATGACCTAGATACCCTCAGTCGGGATATTCGGGGCTTGATGGAAAATTTGGGATACCTTAAAGCCCATGTCGTGGGACATGATTGGGGCGGAGTGATCGCCTGGCACCTAGCTCAGAAATTTCCAGATGCACTCGATCGCTTAGCCATGCTCAACGCTCCACCGCCCCAGCGCTTTGTGCAAGAATTGGCCAGTAATTTAGATCAGCTTCGTCGGAGCTGGTATGTGTTGGCGTTTCAGGTTCCAGCCTTGCCAGAGTGGCTCATTCGGCAGAATCTACGGAGCTTCGTCAAAACGCTTTTTCAAGATCAAGCGATTCGCAAAGGGGCTTTTACGGCTCAAGACACTGAGATTTACCAGGCCGCTTTAGAAAAACCGGGCGCGCTCTCTGCTATGTTGAGCTACTATCGTCAGCTCTTGTCGCCTCAGGTTTGGCTACCCAATTTAGGACGATCGCCTACTCCTATTTCTACGCCAACCCTGGTGCTCTGGGGCGAAGAGGATTTTTTCTTTAGCCATAAAATAACGGAAGGATTTGAAAATCTTGTGGCAGCGCCGCTAAAGCTGAAGTTTTTGCCGCATTGTGGCCACTGGGTGCAGCAAGAAGCCCCACAAACGGTTAATCGAGAATTGCTAGACTTTTTGCGATCGCCTCTATGATTTTGCTTCTTTGTGAATTTATGTAAATGGATAATATTGCTACTTGTTACCGTTTACTAACTTGCAGCGACTTTTGCTAATTCTCCGTAATCATGCGGTTATTTTTACGAGACTGTAACCCTTACGCTTTATTTAACAAGATCTGGGTTCCAACCTTGGCAAGCCGCATATGCTCAGCGCTGATGAATTAGTCTCCTATACCTCCGCTTCAATTGACACCTGCGCCAATGAAGACTTGCAACATCGCCTTAGCCTCTATCAGGTATTTCTCAAGCTCTACGAGCATCATCGCGGCTTGCTAGATGAAATCCTGCATTTAGAAAACTCTGGCAGCAAATCCCTGGCAGGCGTCACCCTACCTTACGTGCAAGGGGTGCTGTTAGAGGGTCGGGTTCACCTAGCAACCAATTTGTTGCAGGGCAAAACTCAGGCATTGGTGCAGCCTCAGCAAGTTTGGGTGTTGGGACGTGACCCCCACAAAGCCAGCATTGCTATTCAAGACAGTCGATTGTCTCGTTGCCATGCGGCCATTCAATACGTAGCCGGGCAAGGATTCTTTTTGGTGGATTTGGGAAGCCGCAATGGTTCGTTTATTAACGGCGAGCGGGTTTGGCGATCGACTCTCCTCAAAGATGGCGATCGGGTGCGGCTAGGCAGCCTATCATTTGTTTTCTTCATCTGCCAAACCGCGCAAGTTTTAGCCCCTCTGTCGCCTGAGACACGGGATTACCCACAATTGACTCACCCAAAGGCAAAGCGACCTGCCCTATCGGAGCTGCGTTCTGCTGGACGGGTCATGCCGTCTGAGGGTCGAGATGAATTCATTAATTCTCAACAGGGAACCTTTACTTTCATGTCCGGTGACGCAGAGTCTTAAGGCAAAGCCCTTGACCCTGATCTCCCACCCGACTAAAATATCTGGGTCGTTCCTGGAATGTATTTTTTGAGTCAATCTATTGATCTGCCTAAAGTAGACGATTTTTTACAGGAATTAGCAGCGATCCAGCAGATTGGGTCAAAGCGAATTGCCATATTGGGGTCGCGTCATGTACCTATTACCCATCAGCACCTGATTGAGCTGATGACCTATGCCCTTGTGCTTGCAGGCAACCAGATCATTACTTCTGGAGCAACCGGCACAAATTCGGCAGCCATTCGGGGGGCAATGAGAGCAGATCCTAATTTATTGACGGTGATTTTACCCCAGAGCATGGAGCGCCAGCCGCGCGAGTCGCGGGATCAGCTAGAGCAAGTGATTCACCTGGTGCAAAGTCCAGAAAATGATCACCTCTCTCTGGGTGAGGCCAGCGCCCTGTGTAATCAGGAAATCATTTCTCGCTGTCAGCAGCTCATTTGCTTCGCGTTTCACGATAGCCAAATTTTGCTGAAGACCTGTAGTGATGCAGAAGATCAGCGAAAAGTGGTGACGCTGTTCTATTTTGATTGAGATCGCCGGGATTGAGATTTGTGTTGACCCCTTGGGGTACTGTGTTCGAAAACTCTAAATTAAAGGCTTAAGCAGAAAGTTTATGGCGTTATTGCAACAGCTTTCGGTGTCGGGCACCTTGCTCTACTGCATTGTGGCATCCGCAGCTTTAGTCTACTTTCCCTTTCTAGTGGTTGGTTACGGTAGGGTTAAGGCGGGCTACGATGCATCGGCTCCCCGATCTTTATTTGACAAAATGCCTGCCTTTGCCCAGCGGGCAACATGGGCGCATGAAAATTCGTTTGAATCTTTTGTGCTGTTTGTGGCAGCGGCTTTGATGGCCTATGTGACACAGGTGAGTTCACCGCTGGCGGCTAAAGCGGCCATTGCCTATGTGATAGCGCGTTTCCTTTACTCGTTGTTCTATATCTTGAACGTGCCCATTGGGCGATCGCTGATGTTTGCAGTGGGTTCAGCCAGTATTGCAACGCTGATGATTTTGAGTTTGTCTCAGGCTAGAGTTTAGATAGGCTAGAGCTTAGACAAGGTAGAGTTTCAAAGTCTTCATGGATAAATTGACCTATGGCTTCCAACTTCTCTTTTGATGTTGTCAGCGACTTCGATCGGCAAGAACTCGTTAACGCGGTTGATCAGACGACGCGCGAAATTATTGCCCGTTATGACCTTAAGGACACTAAAACAACAGTGGAATTAGGAGCAGATGAGATCGTTATCAATACTGACAGCGAGTTCACGCTAGATGCGATTCATACCATCTTGCAAACCAAGGCGGCCAAGCGCGATCTTTCGCTCAAGATTTTTGACTACGGCAAGATTGAATCTGCTAGTGGCAATCGGGTAAGACAAGAAATTAAGCTGCGTAAAGGCATCAGCTCAGAAATTGCGAAGCAAATCTCTAAGCTGATCCGGGATGAGTTTAAGAAGGTGCAAGGCTCTATTCAAGGCGATGCCGTCAGAGTTTCGGCCAAGTCCAAAGATGATTTGCAGCTGGTGATGCAGCGTTTGAGACAAGAAGACTATCCTTTAGCGCTGCAATTTACAAACTATCGATAGCTCGTAGATTAGCCTGTAAATTTTTACTGCGGCACTTTGATGCCCTCTGTATGCTGAAGGCTTTCAGAGGCAAGGTTCTGAGGGATGCCGCTGGCACAGTTTCTGAAAGAAGAGATTTTCTCTAAGGCAATGCTTGGGGGTTGAAAATCAGTGGAAAATCCAGTCAAAATCAAGCCCTGAGAGCAAAGGGTTTGTTTGTAACCTCTCTACATAATGTTCTAATTCATACTCCATTCGATTTGATCCCTGAAACCCAAAACCTGCTTGGGAAAGCGTCCATTCAGTGGCATGATATTGAATGAGAACCGCTCAATCTCGCTCAATCTGTGCCTCAGCTTTGTGGTTAGATTTCCACAAACTTAGGATCGCGAATTTAATAAAACCCAAGGTTTTTTTGAAAAAGTAGGCATACTTTGTGCAAAAAATCTTTTAGGTCACTTTATCCCCGATCCTTAGACAGACTGAGCTTCGCTGTGTTGACCTTCTGATAATTGAGGACGCTTCCAAGGAGAACCATGTTTAAGAAATACATTTGGCTGATTGCGGTCACTCTGTTCTTTGCATTTCAAGGCTTTGTAGGTGGCGCGATCGCTGCTGAACTCGATGCAGCCACCCGAACTGTGCCCCTCAGCGATACCGGAGAAACCGTTGTCTTGAGCTTGAAACAGGTTGCCCAAGGCAAGCGCATGTTCAACTATGCCTGCGGTCAGTGCCATGTTGGAGGTGTCACCAAAACTGATCCCAATATTGGTCTTGATCCAGAAACGCTGGCTCTGGCTTCGCCTGCCCGCGACAACATTGAATCTCTGGTTGACTACATGAAGAATCCGACGACCTATGACGGTCTTGATTCGATTGCTGAACTGCACCCCAGTACCCAGAGCACCGATATTTTTCCTAAGATGCGAAATCTAACAGAAGATGATTTGGTGGCGATCGCGGGTCACATCCTGCTGCAACCCAAAGTGGTGGGTCAAAAGTGGGGCGGTGGCAAGATCTACTACTAAGGCTTAGTGTTCTAGTAGTCCCCAGGCTTCTGACGATTCCGACGTTACTTACTCCTCATGGTTTCAATGCTTCGTCGATTGCTCTCTAAGGTTCTGCTTGTACTCTTAATTGTCGGTGGCAGCATCACGGTCGGCAGTTCCTGCGCTCAGGCTTCGATAGATGCCTATGTCTTAAGATACTTGGATGCGGCAGAACCCGTTGAGCTAGCGATCGACGAGACTCAAGCAACCCGATTGTTCTCAGCAGCGCAGTTGTCTGAAGGGAAGCGCCTGTTTGGAGAAAGCTGCACAAATTGTCATGTTGGTGGTGCCACACTGCCTGATCCTACCCAGCCCCTCTCTCTTGAGGCTTTGCAAGGTGCTACACCCCCTCGTGACACAGTGAATGGGTTAGTCGCTTTTCTCCGACAGCCCATGACCTATGATGGCAGTGAAGAAACGCCTTGGTGTCGGCAAATTCCAGAAAGCTGGCTGTCGCAAGAGAAGGTAGAAAATTTGGCTGCTTTTATTTTAAGAGCGGCACAAAAAGCCCCAGGCTGGGGGACTTCTTCCTTTTGATACGCCATGAATGATCGCATTCAAGCTAAGATTTTATTTGAGAAAGAATTCTGCTTAAGTCTCCTGAGGTTTTTCATGAAGCTGATTACTAAGGTTTCCCGGAGTTTCAGTCTCGCCCTCTGCGCGATCGCGCTGGTGGTCGGCAGCTTTTTAATGGTGGTGTCTCCCGCCTCTGCTGATACCGTCACGGTCAAAATGGGCGCTGACAATGGCATGTTGGCATTCCAACCTGCAAACGTCACCATCAAGGCGGGCGATACCGTTAAATGGGTGAACAACAAACTCCCTCCCCACAACATTGTGTTTGCTGATAAAGGGATGGCCAATAAGTCTCATGACCAGATGATGTTTTCTCCTGGTGAGTCTTATGAGGTGACTTTTGATGCCCCTGGCACATATGACTATTACTGTGCACCTCATCGGGGCGCAGGCATGGCAGGTAAAGTCACAGTTCAGTAGTTGAACCGTGAGTTGCAGTTGTCCTGTGGCTGTGTGTTTATTTCATTGTATCTATGATAGCTGGAGTGATTTTCCCGACCTGGGATGGTGACTCCAGCTTTTTGCTGGGTGTTTTTTGCCCATCTGGGTTTTGCTGAGATTGATTTTTTTGCTTAGATTAGAGAGAAAGCAGCATTCAGATTGCATATCGCTACATTAACATCTGTCTTCTTCACCTGAAATTGCTCGCCTCCTTCCCTCAATACTATCTTTTACGCTATGGCTGTTTTAAACCTTAGACTGCGCCCCTATTTGCTGGTGGGGCTGTTCTTCAGTTTTTTCTTGGGTATTGTTGTCTTTTCTTCCTTTGTCCCAACTGTTGCCTCTACTCCTGCAACTTCGCCGTCTTCGGTTTCTTTGACAGAGGGAACCCAAAAAACGGTGTTAGACAATGGCTTAGTTGTCTTGACCAAAGAAATTCATACGGCTCCGGTCGTGAGTGCGCAGATTTGGTATCGGGTGGGATCGCGCAACGAACCCGCAGGACAAAACGGCATCTCTCATCAGCTTGAGCATCTGATGTTTAAGGGAACGACCGATCGCCCCATTCAGTTTGGCCGCTTCTTTAGCGCCTTAGGCAGTCAGTCGAATGCTTTTACGAGCTACGATGAAACCGCATATTTCGGCACGGTAGAAAGCAATAAGCTAGAGGCGCTTCTAACGTTAGAAGCCGATCGCATGACTCATGCTTTGATGGGGGCTGAACAGCTTGCCAGCGAGAAAAAAGTCGTGATTTCGGAGTTGCAGGGCTACGAAAACAACCCTGGATATCGGCTTGGGAAAGAGGTGATGAGAACGGTGTTTCCCGATCGATCTTATGGACTGCCTGTAGGGGGGACGAAATCTGACGTAGAGCAGTTTACCGCAGAACAGGTGCAGGCTTACTACAGAACCTATTACAGCCCCGACAACGCCACATTGGTAATCACAGGTGACTTTGATACCCAGGCGGCTCTGGAGCAGGTGCGTCGGCTCTATGGGCAGATTCCCAAACGGGCTGAAAATCGTCCTAGTGATTTTGTACCCCCAGGTGCAGAGGCGATGGCAACCCCCTTACAGTCGTCACCGATTGTGATGAAACAGCCTGGAAGTGCTGCATTGCTTCAGGCGGTCTATCCGCTCCCTGACATTAACCATCCTGACGTACCTGCGATCGATCTCATGGACATGGTGCTAACGGGGGGACGCAGCTCTCGCCTTTACCAAGCCTTGGTGGAAACGGGATTGGCGACGGGCGTGGGTGCCTATGCTGCCGAAATGATTGAGCCAGGTTGGTATAACATGTCGGCAACGGCGGCTCCAGGCAAAGATATTGCTGAAGTCGATCGCGTTTTGCTAGAAGCGCTTGCTGTACTGAGCGAGAAAGGGGTGACGGCTGAGGAACTCGACCGGGCAAAAACCCAGCTTAAGACTTCCTTTGTCTTGAGCAATCAAGATATTTCGAGTCAGGCGAGCCAGCTTGCCTTTAATCAAACGGTGACAGGAGACTATTTATATAGCGATCGCTATTTGGCCGCGATCGACCAAGTGACTCCGGCTGAGGTGCAGCGGGTAGCGCAAATCTATCTGGAGCCAACCAAGCGTACAGTGGGTTACTTTGAACCTACCGTAATTGATGGACAATCGGGCGCTGGTAGCAGCTCTAATCGAGCGGTTGAGAGCTTCAATCCGGGTGCGCCTGTCGATCCGGCGGAAGTGGCGCGCTATTTGCCGCCAATCAAGCCAATTGCGAATGCCAATGCTCAGCCGCTGCCGACGCAACTAAAGCTGGAAAATGGCTTGCGCGTTTTGCTGCTGCCCGATGCCGGGACGCCGATGATCAACCTCAACGGCTGGATCAATGCGGGATCGAGTTTTGACACTACCGATAAGGCAGGGCTGGCCAGCCTGACTTCCGATAATTTAATGAATGGCACGCGATCGAAGGATGCGTTGACTTTAGCTAAAACCTTGGAAAACGAGGGCGCAAGCTTGGGTTTTAGCGCTCGTCGCGAGGGCATGAACTTTAGTGGCTATGCCTTGCCAGAGAATCTGCCTACGCTGATTCAAACCCTAGCCGATGTCATGCAAAATGCTACCTTTCCGGCCGATCAGCTAGAGCTAACCCGCCAGCGAGCAATCACACGGCTTAAGGTGGAGCTAGATGATCCGCAACAGCTCGGCTGGCGAGTATTCCGAGAGGCCGTTTATCCTGCTAGTCATCCCTATCGATCGTTTGCGACGCCATCGACGCTCTCGGCTATTACCCAGGCGGATGTGACTAGTTTTTATCAGCAGCACTATCGTCCAGACAATACGATTGTGACGTTGGTCGGCCGCTTTGACCCAGAGCAGGTTCAGGCGCTGATCACAGAGAATTTTGGCAACTGGAAGGCTGAAGGCAATAAGCCTACGCTGAATTTTCCTCAGGTCTCTTTGCCTGCCTCTATGACTGAGTTAACTCCTGTGATTCCCGGTAAAACAGAAGCTGTCACCTACATGGGCTACTACGGCGGCATCAATCGCCAAGATGCTCGATTCTATGCAGCTTTGGTACTGAATCAGATTTTGGGGGGTGACACGCTTTCGAGCCGCTTGGGGACTGAGATCCGCGATCGCCAGGGTCTGACCTACGGCATCTATAGCTTCTTTCAGGCAGGACTGGAGCCTGGACCATTTGCGATCTTTATGCAAACCGCTCCGGGAGATGCACCCAAGGCGATTGACAGTACGATCGCCCTGTTAAAGCAAATGCGTCAGCAAGGGGTCACTGCGGCTGAGCTAGATTCTGCCAAGCGATCGCTGATCAGCGGCTACTCGGTAGATTTGGCTGATCCGAGCAACCTCTCTGCTTCCATCCTGGATAACGATGTCTTGGGGCTAACGCCAGAGGAAATTCGTCAATATCCTGAGAAGCTGAATGCGGTGACTGCCGAGCAGGTACAGCAGGTGATTGCGGATTTGATTCATCCCGACAATCTCGTGATTGTCACTGCAGGGCCAGGAGATGGCAGCCCAACGGGAGGCTAATCAGCCCTCAAGATTTCTCTGAAAGCCCGACTCAATGAAGCTTTCGGAGAAATTCTTACCTAACGTTTTTGAGCGTCGCGCTTTGCGCGACGCTCAATTTTTGGGGAAGACAGGGCGCGCTCTGCGCGCCCTCACCGCTGCGAATATAGCCATAAAACTAGGCTAGATTTTTGGCTACAATCGGCAACCTGACTTGAAAACAGCTGCCGATACCCACCTGGCTAGTAACCGTAATTTCGCCGCCGTGCGCCTGGGCGATCGCCTGAGCAATCGCCAAACCTAAACCCGTACCTCCGGCACGGTGCGATCTCGCCCGATCGGCGCGCCAAAAGCGATCGAAAACCAGAGGCAAGTGCGCAGGTTCAATGCCAATACCTGTATCGGCTACAGTAATCCAGACCTCCGATCGCGTTTTGTACAGCATGAGGCTGATCTTGCCGCCCTTTGGGGTGTATTGCAGCGCATTTTCCAGCAGGTTAGCAAACAAGCGATAGAGCGAGTCGCCATTGCCGTTGATCCAAACTGGGATGATGTCTTCGGCCACCAGGGTGATATCTTTTGCGATCGCTTGGGGCTGTACCCTCGTGAGTAAATCCTCCAGAATGTCATCTATAGGGATTAGGCGGTGCGTTTCAGCATTGGGTAAGGCATCACTTCGAGCCAGCAGCAGCAAATCTTCGACCAAACTTGCCATCTGGCGGGTGGCGCTGGCGATCGCTTCTACTTTTTTGAAATCAGCGGGATTGATGCGCTCAGGATGGCTTTGAATCACCTCAGTGGTGGTTTGAATCGCCGTCAGAGGGCTGCGTAGCTCGTGAGAGGCATCGGCTGTGAACTGCTTGAGCTGCCAAACGCTCTGTTCAATCGGCTGAAGCGATCGCTGAGTCAGCCAGCTTCCCGTTAGCCCAATCAGGATAATCGCACTTAACCCCCCAATGCCCAATCCAGAGAGAAGGCGGCTGAGTTCGTCTTCGATGGCCTTTGTCGATTCGCTGACCCGCACATAGCCGCGTAAATTTTCCTGAGTCTTGGGCTGCTTCGCGGTATAAACCGCAATGGTGAAGGCGCGAAGATGCTGGGCAGGCCAAGTTTGAAATCCGGTACCCCCGACTGCGTTAGGCAAAGCCGAGCCGACAATCACCAGCGGTTGATGTTGGGCATCGACCCACTCAATCGTTTGATTCGTTGCTCGCACATCTTGCCAGGGCAAATCAAAATCGCCATCGTTGTCAAAGACCGTAATGCGGCGATCGACTGCATTGCGATCGGCGGCAATCTCGGCCAAACTGTGAGCCGCTGCATCGGAAAGAACAATGAGCTGGCGATCGAAGCGATCGTATAGGCTTTGGGCAACGACCTGATAGACAACCGTGGTTGAAATCCCTACGACTGCCGCCATTGCGCCTAGGTAGGATAGCAGCAGCCGCCAATAGAGCGCTCGAAACTGGAGCGAACTGACAGGCGATCGAGATTTTGTCAGTGAATGGGAGAGACGTTTCTTAGGAATGCTTGAGCCGATACCCCAAGCCGTAAACCGTTTCAATAAAGTCATCGGCTGCTCCTGCTGCCTTAAGTTTTTGCCGGAGACTGCGCAAATGCACCTTCACTGTTTCCTCTCCGGGGGGATCACCGGATGACCAGAGATGATCGAGGATGACGCTGCGGCTGAGGACACGACCGCTGCTGCGTAAAAAGAATTCCAGCAGGCTATATTCTTTGGGGGTGAGCGCCAATGGGCGATCGCCATAGGTGACTTCACAGGTTGCCGGATCGAGCCGCAGACTTTCCCAGGTCAGCAGCGGTGGTAGGGTAGAACTCCCACGCCGTAACAGCGCCCGAATCCGCGCCAGCAGCTCCTTCAAATCAAAGGGCTTCACGACATAATCATCGGCTCCGGCATCCAGTCCCAGCACCTTATCTGTACTGGTATCACGGGCGGTCAGCATGAGCACAGGCATGGTGTAACCTCGCTGCCGCAAGCGCTGACAAAGGGCAATGCCATCGAGTCCCGGTAGCATCACATCCAAAAGGATCAAATTGTAGGGAAAAGCCTCAATCCAGTCCCAGCCTTCTAGGCCATCGGGCGCTACATCAACCGCATAATGCTGATCGGTGAGGGCTTCTGCCAACGCCCCAGCAATGCGATCGTCATCTTCTACCAGCAGAATTTTCATCGCTCCGTTTGTTGTCGCCTGCAAAAAATTCGCTAGTCACACTCTAGCGTTTCGCGTGTCTCACGTCCCGTAACCGGATTTTTGCCCTGAGCCACTTCGCAAAGCAAGTCATGCATGTCTTCTCGCATCAGCACGTTGGTAAAGTCGGCTCCCTCGATCGTCGCGCGGTTGAATTTGGCGTTAAAAGCAAAGGCACCTTCAAGAATAGCGTTGGTCAAGTTGGCTTCGACGAGTCGTGCAGAATCTAGCGTGGCGTTCGTCAAGTTTGCGCCTTCCAAATTTGCTGCCTCTAGATTAGTGCCAAAAAAACGAACGCCCTCAAGGTTGGTATGGCTGAGGTCAGCGCTGCGCATATTGGCTTTTGTAAACTCGGCATCTGTCAAGTCGCGACCTGAGAAGTCTTGACCCACCAAGAAGGCTCGGTTGAAATCTTCGGCAAGTGCCACTGGAGCGCAGAGAAAGCAAGCAAGGGCGATCGCCAGACTTAGCACCAGACTCAGCGCCAAACTTGCAAAAGAACGACATAAACTCATCATGATCGATCGACTCAAAACGTTGAAGTGACTTGTGGAGATAATGCTCTGCAATAGTTTTCTGGATTCGGTTCGAAACATCGCCAATCTAGATCCTACCTGAATCTGTTGTCACTCTGGAAATATAGCGACTTAGGCTGAAATGCCCAGACAACTCTAGTTTGGACGAAAGCCTACGGGTGACTGTATGCGGGTGTCGCGCTCATTGCCGTGTTGGCGATCGCCTCCCTCATTAAAGCTGAAACGAGTTGAGGCTGGACTGGGCAAGGACAGGAACTCTCTTCCGTCCAAAAAAGCCTGCCCTCTATTTCAACAGATCTGTCACTTCTTTATAGGTTGAAGAGAGGCGATCGCTCACTACCCGAATCACAAACTTCTGAAACGTTGCAGCTACTTCAAGATGGTCTTGCTGGAGCCGTTGCAGTGCAGCTTGAGAGAGACAATAGAGGGTACTAGGCTGATTCGTAATAGCCGAGGTCTGATGCGGAGCCTGTAAGAAAAATTCAGTTTCGCCCACCAGATTTCCCGCACCTAGACTCTGAAGACGGCGCATCTGACCCGATCCAAGTTCCAGCCAAACAGTCACTTCTCCTGTTTCAATCAGATAAAGCGCATCGGCGGCATCGCCAGCCTGAAACAATGCCTGCCCTGCCTCTACCACCAGTTCTTCTAAGTAGTTCATGAACGTCGGGACATGATCGACATTGGGGAACAGATCGTCGAGTTGGAGGGCAAGCGGCAGAGCACGGCGGCGGCGCTGAGGAATCTCCTCTAAAATCTGATTTTCGCACCATTCAATGCCGCGATCGAGGTCAGGAAAAAGCTGGCAGAAGGGGTCTTGTAAGCAGCCTCCCTGCTGTAACTGCCGCTGGATGGTTGGCGAGACGTGAGTGAAAATAAGGTTGAACTGTTGCTGTTGAGCCACTTGCTGGAGCTTGCTGAAGCTGAGGACGGATGAGGAATCCAATCCAGTGACTGCCTGGAAGCTAAGAACTACAGATTTTACGGGAGGCATCTGGCGTAAGCGTAGGCGAATCTGCTCAACTAGCTTATTTGCCGTGCCAAAGAAGAGAAAACCTTGCAGCTCTAAAATATAAATTTGATTGCCCTCTGTTTGTAAGAGCCGACGCTGTTGCCAAGAACGAGCCGCATGGCTGGGGTAAGTTGCGCCTGAAAGAATGTGTTTGGTGACATTGACCTGGCTGTAGTTGATCACGAAGAGGACGATCGCCACCACTAGCCCTACCGCCACTCCTTCTAGGAAGCCAACCGCCCCAATCACAACCAGAATCAGGGCAACCATGAGGTAATCTAGCTTGGGCAGCTTGAACCAAGCATCGTATAGCCACTCCACCAGGTAATCGAGTCCCAGAAATAAAAGCATTCCGCCCAGTACGGGCTTGGGGAAATAGGAAATAATCGCTCCGCCTGCAAACAGCAACATGATGCAAAGCAGCGCTTTGAATAGACCGACCATGCGGCTTTTGATCCCCACCTTGGCATAGCTTAAGGTCGAAAGACTTAAGGATTGGAACCCAATGATCAGCCCACCTGACAGCCCAGATACCAGGTTGGCAACGCCAGCGGCTTGCAGTTCGCGGTTGAGATCCAGATCTTGCTTCGTCGCTAATTCAATGCCTGTTGACTTTAGCAATACGGCCAGGACGGTAATCAGGGGAACCGTCAGAATCTTGCCCGTTTGTGCCGCGATCGCCTGCCAGTCAGTTTGCCAAAAACCTGCAAGGGGAAGCGGTTGCCAGAGTCCTCCCTCTGGGAAAGGATCTAAAAACAATCCAGAGGTGCGGGCGGTGGCGATCGAGGTATGGGTCACTGCCAGGATGAGATAGAAGAGGGCGATCGCGCCCAGTATCAGTCCTGGCGTAATTAAAGCGTGGCTGTAGCGACGCAGAACTAACAGAACCAGAATGGCAAACCCAAGTCCCGGTAGCCATTGGATCAGATGATTGGGTTGAAATAACTGCGGCAGATGCGCCAAGTCTAGGGGAAAGTCGGTCATAAGGCTGATGGCCCCCTGAGCCAGCAGCCAGCCCGTCCCGGCCAAAAAGCCGCCCACCACCGGGTAGGGAATAAACCGGGGAAGATTGCCGAGTTTCAACCTGCCAAAGACAAAACAGAAAATGCCCGTCAGGATGTTGATTAAAACGATCGCGGCCATGACGGTAAACAGGGTTTCGGAGACCGAAGCTGAGGCGGGCATTTGAGTGACAATCAGGCTGGCTGTTAAAGCGACGATCGCCGTGGGGCCTTCTTGCAGCGAAGTCAACATGCCAGACAAAGAGGATGTTAGGGCAATGACAATGCTGGTAATTGCCACTGACAGCAGCGCTAACCCAATCCCTGTCGATGCGTAGGGAGAAAGCACGCCTGAAAAAATTAGGGCGGCAAAGGAGATCGCATAGATGGCATCGATAATCGTAGCGACTAAACCCATTGTCAGATTAGGCAACAATCGCTTCGGCTGAAATTCCTCGCGTAGCTGCCTAATGAGCTGTTTATCCCGCATTTGTACTTTAGAAGAAAGACTGCATCGGTCTGTCAAAATTGCGTAGCTTAAAACTACCATTTGGCGACTCAGACATATCCTATCACTGGAGCAAATCTGTGGTTTCTTTGTAGCGAGAGGGTCAGTTGCTTTGCTCATCGCTATTCCAAAGTAGATATGTAATCGAGTCTTGCTCTAGAAGATCTAGGACGGCGATCGGGCAACCTAACCTTAGTCTTACAAATTTAGTCTTGCAAATTTAGTCTTGCAAATGCAGCTCACCCTATGGCTAATGCCTCAGAGTTTTCTTCCGATTCAAAATTGCCCAAAACATCCAAACAAGCGAGTTTGGAGCGAGGCAGATTGGCTGAAGATCTGGTAGCGCAATGGCTAGTGGGGCAGGGCTGGGAGATTTTGCAGCGACGCTGGCGCTGTAAATGGGGAGAGTTGGATTTGGTCGTTTATACTGCCAACCCCGCCAGCACCCAAACGCCTCTAGCTTTTGTGGAAGTGAAAGCCCGCAGCAGTGGCAACTGGGATGGGGATGGGTTGCTGTCGATTACGCCGCAAAAGCAGGAAAAGCTGTGGCGATCGGCACAGTTATTTTTGGCTGAGCATCCGCAATTGGCGGGCTTGCCCTGCCGCTTTGATGTCGCCTTGGTTTCTTGTCAAGAACGGCGATCGCCTTGGCGCAAAGAGCCGAGAGAGAAGCCAGAAACTCAATCGCCAATGCATACGCCAATGAACATGAACCGGGTAGAAATTGGAAAAGCAGTGGCGATCGCTCACCACTGCCTTATACTTCAACACTATCTTCCTGGAGCGTTTGACTAAGGGCTACCCTTACGCTAGCGTTTCCGGACAGTACCCTAAGCCCTGAACAAACTGTTTGCGAAACTCCTCAATCTCAGTGCGATCGGGATTTCCATGAGAGACAACAGCCACTTGGTAGCGGCGCATCACCTCAATGGGCGACTGCCCTGTTTCTAAGCCCCACATGGCCATCCGCACTCGAACTTCAGGCTCGTAGGGAATGCCTAATTCATTCAGAAATGCTCGTAAATCCCCGTCTTCTTGGGCATCTAAAGCGCGACCTAACTTGACCTTGACCACCCAGCCGTCGATTTGATGGATAACCGTCATGAAGCGAACTGGAAACCAGGGCATCCGATGCAGGTGTTCAACCACTCGTAACGTCAGGCTGGCATTCGCAAGGTAATAGATATATTCCATAGCGGTCAGTCCTGGCAAATGCTACTTCTTTATGTTCGCCAAGATTAATGCAGTAGCCTAGGGGAGAAGCACCCTATATGGTATGGGGAGGTTCACCCAATTTAGGCGAGTAGCGCCTTTTCCCTCAGCCTAGCTGCTGTGAATCCAGCTCTAGAACACTGATGCTGAAGAGGTTTCAAAACGCGACGCTGTACCGCTAAAGTGGTAGGCGTGCTGGTGCTCAAAGCGTTGAGCTTACCGACATAATGCTGATATTTAGACGTTCTGAACCACAAACCATGCCATCCGATCGCCTTACAGTTTCCATGACAGGCGAGAGCCAGGGCGATAGCATTACCCCTGATTTGTCTCTCTCTGCCTACGATTACGTCTTGCCTGAAACACACATTGCCCAAAATCCGGTTTCGCCACGAGATAGCTCTCGACTACTGGCGATCGATTCTCTCACTTCTCACCAGCACCGCATCTTTCGGGAGCTACCAGAGCTGCTGCGCCCTGGAGATTTGCTGGTGATGAATAATACGCGGGTGATTCCGGCAAGGCTATATGGTCGCAGAGTGGATGGCTCAAAAATTGAGCTACTGCTGTTGGAAGAGCAGCAGCAAAACTGTTGGCTGGCACTGGTAAAACCGGGCAAACGCATGAAGCCGGGTACGCAAATCGAATTTGGCGGTTCAGAGCTGGAGTCTGGGCTGGAATCTAGAGATGCCCCCGTTTTAACGGCAACCGTGATGGCGATCGATCCGGCAACAGGCGGCAGACTGATCCAGTTTGACTTACCACCAGAGCGATCGCTCCTGCCGCTGTTGTCGAAACTGGGTGTCGTGCCATTGCCGCCCTACATCACAGATTCACAGGCCGATCCAGAGCAGTATCAGACTGTCTATGCCGATCGTCCCGGAGCCGTTGCCGCCCCTACCGCAGGGCTACACTTTACGCCAGAACTGCTCGACCGCCTACAAGCAGTCGGCATTCAGCAGAGCTTTGTCACGCTGCATGTGGGGGTGGGCACCTTTCGTCCGGTCGAGGTAGAAGACATTACGCAGCACAATATGCATAGCGAGTGGCTAGAAGTACCGCCCGAAACTGCCGAAAAAGTTCGCCAAACCCAAGCCTCTGGGGGACGAATTATTGCAGTCGGCACCACAGCAGTCCGGGCTTTGGAAGGAGCATCCCAGAATGGCACTATCCAGGCTTACTGTGGCAGAACAGAAATTTTTATCTATCCCGGCTATCAGTGGCGGGTGGTGGATGGACTGATCACAAACTTTCACCTCCCTAAGTCAAGCTTGCTGATGTTAGTCAGTGCCTTAATTGGACGAGAACGGCTGCTAACGCTTTACCAAGAGGCGATCGCCCAGCAATACCGCTTTTATTCTTTTGGCGATGCGATGGTCATCTTGCCGGAGGCAAAGCTTTAACCCAACGCCGGAGGCAAAGCTTTAACCCAGCGCTGGAGGCAAAGCTGTGACCTAGAGGCAAGACCCAGCGCTGGAGCCTCAGAGATGCAGCACTCGCAAAGGCTCCGGAGGAATCGAAGGAGCGATCTGAGCAGGTGGCTCCGGGGTAAGATCGCTAACCGAATCGGTCGCTGGCGGTTCGATCGCCCCTTGAATCCCCTGAGGCTGAAGCGCTTTAGCGGCTGGAGAAGGTTCCGGAGAGAGGGCTTTAGGCTCTGGTTCGGCAATCTGGATGTCTAATTTCTCCGGGGGTGGC
Organism: Oscillatoriophycideae cyanobacterium NC_groundwater_1537_Pr4_S-0.65um_50_18; assembly: GCA_016208305.1. GTDB lineage: Bacteria > Cyanobacteriota > Cyanobacteriia > Elainellales > Elainellaceae > Drouetiella. Next base: position 63,159 of record JACQYI010000078.1, read on the forward strand.
ACATCCATGATTTGGGGCAGCTTGAGCGAAGAATCTGGCTCTTGGACTGGCTCTGGGATTAAATCAGGTGATTTTGTGCCGCCTAGAAAATCCTTAGCGCGATCGCTCCATGTTTTAAAGAAAGGCTTGGCCTCTGCTTTGTCAGGTTCGGGTAATGGCACGACTTGCTTCAGGCGAGCGCGCCATTGTCGCAATAGCGGCTGATCGGCGGGCATGGGCACAATCGGCGGAGTGGCGGGGGCTGGACTGTCGAGCAGATCAGGGGCGATCGGCTGCTCTGCGGGTGACGGCTCCAGAGCTTTGTCTTCCAAAACCTTCTCTACGGCATCTGGGAGCTGTTGCTTAACCGTTTCCTCGATGTCTGCTTTAATTTCCGCTTCCATCTGAATCGGCAAGTCTGAGCTAGGTGCCTTTAGATCGGGAACTGGGGTAGGCTCAGCATCTGGCGGATTGCTGGACGAATTGCTGGGCGAATTCACGATCGGCGGCAGCGATTCTGGCGGCAGAATTGCGGGGGCTGGAGGAATCTCTGGCAGCGATTCTAACGTTGGCTCAGAGGCCGAGGGAATTTCGGGTTGAGGCTCTTCAGAGATCGGAGGTTCAGAGGTTGGAGATTCAGGGACAATAGGCTCGGTCGGAGATTCAGGGGCTGGAGATTCAGGAAATTCAGGGACAACAGGCTCGATTGGAGTCAGTTCAGGTAGGTCTGGCTCGATCGGAGGTTCTGGTTGGTAAACATAGTCGCGATCGACAATGCTCCGCGCTTCTGCTGCCGAGAGTTCGCCCCGGACAAGCTTAGATAAGGTATCTGTGCCGCCGGGCTGGTAGTCAATCAGTCGCACAGTGTTATTGAAGGCATTGGGGTAAGGATTGCCATTCTCATCCAGTAGCTCTAGCTGTACCCAGGTTTTTCCAGGCTTGAGACCTTTGAGATAAATCGGCTCCCAGCGATCGACGATAAAGCTTTCACCGTTAATGGTGCAGCGCACCTGCCAATCTAAAATGTCATCTTCTGTGTCTTGATTCGCCACCAAATGGAGGGGAGCATTGGCAAGGTAAAAGTCCAGCATGATTGGCTCTGCGCCATAGCTGCCCTTAGGACGGCTGTAGGTCAGCAACGGCTGCTGGGGATCAGGATTATGCTCTGGAGTTTTGGTAAACACATGGAAGGTAGTCTGGGCGTAGGCTCCTTCGTTCTTGAAGCTTTCGTGCCAGGGGCGAGAGGCAAATGCGCGAATCGTGTGGGTTCCAGGCTCGAGATCTTTGAGGATCATCGGTTCGCTGGTGTCATACAAAGCCGTGTAGGGCTGGTTATCGACAATTACATGCAAATGCGGCCCCAGCCCAAACTCCTCGTTGAGAAACAGCGGCATATCTTTGGCCTGAAAGCGAACGGACACTTCGGTGTCCTGCAAAACTTCATCCGATCGCGGACTCAGAATCTTGACCTGAGGCTGGTATGCATCTAAATCTTGCCGCAGTTCCCGCAGGGCGATCGGGGGGGGAACCTCTGAGAGTTTGACCATCTGTGGCGATCGGCCAGAAATTCTGGCCGATCGCCCGCCCCCGCTGCTGGGAGCCGTGCTACAACTTCCTAACCCAAAGCTCAAAATGACGGCCAACAGCGCGGCCAACAGTCTTTGAGTGATGCCTGTCCTGTTTTTCCCCAACACGTTCCTCACTCCTGGGCGATCGTCAATCCCACAATTACAGCGTTTTCCGGTGATTTAACCTTAAAACTCTCTGTGACGCTCGGCAAGTTGTTTAAATCACGGGGAGGTTGTCCACAGGAGTTGCTGGTCTGGGGCGAACAACGGTTTTGCGTTTAAAACTGACCGTCGATCGCCTCTACACAGCGTTCACACAGCAAAGGATGCTCTGCTGACTCGCCCACATGGGTGGAGTAATTCCAGCAGCGATCGCACTTCTTGCCCTCCGCATCAACCACGCCAATGCCCAAGGCATCCGATTGCGATTGAAACTTGGAGTCTGCAAGGCGATCGGGCGTTTCCAATAGCTCCACTTGCGAAGTCAGGAAGAGATAGCGCAGCTCATCCACGCCATTGCTGCTGAGGCTGTCCGTGGGGTTCATGGCTTGCAGCTTTTGCTTCAGCGTCAGGTCGGGCACGTAAAGCAAGACCTTTGCCTCTAGGGAAGAGCCAATCGCCTTGGCAACTCTCGCCTGCTCCAGCACCTTGTTGACTTCTTGGCGAATGTCGCGCAATTGCTCCCAGGTTTCTGCGAGCTGCGGCTGCTTCCAGGCGTCGTCTAGCTTCACCCAACCCGACTCAAATACTGACTGATAGGGCGTTTTGTAAGGCAAGTATTGCCAGATATCTTCGGCTAGGTGAGAGAGAACTGGGGCGATCGCCTTGGCTAAGTTCTCGATCGCGACGGCCAAAACGGTTTGGCAGCTCCGTCGTCGCAGGGCGTTCTCAGTGCTGATATAGAGCCGATCTTTTGCCGCATCTAGATAGAAGTTAGACAAATCCACCACGCAGAAATTCTGGATGGTCTGGAAGAAGCGGAAAAACTGGTAGCTCTCGAAGGCATCGGTGACGTCTGCAAAAACTTCCGTCATCCGGTGCAGCATGTAGCGATCGAGTTCCGGCATTTCGTCGTAGGGGACGGCATCTGCCGGGTCAAAATCATGCAGGCTGCCTAGCAAAAACCGCCCGGTGTTGCGGATCTTGCGATAGACATCGGCCAACTGCTTCAGGATGTTTTTGCCCAGCGGCACATCGTTGGAGTAATCCACCGAAGACACCCATAGCCGCAGCACATCTGCGCCATAGGGCGGCTCTTCTTTTTGGTTTTTGCCACCCTCGATCACCACTGCCGGATCAACGACATTGCCGATCGATTTGCTCATCTTGCGTCCTTGCTCATCCAAAGCAAAGCCGTGGGTTAGCACCGTTTTGTAGGGGGCGCAGCCATTCACCGCCACGCTGGTCAGCAAGCTCGACTGAAACCAGCCGCGATGCTGATCGGAGCCTTCTAGATACAAATCTGCGGGATAGGGCAAAGGCTCGCCGCCATAGGCTCCCGCCTGCAAGACTGCCGCCCAAGAGGAGCCAGAATCGAACCAAACATCCATCGTGTCGGTGCCTTTGCGGTAGGTATGCCCATTGTTGCGGTACTGCTCCGGCAATAGCTCCTCTACCGACATTTCCCACCAGGCATCTGAGCCTTTTTCAGCAAAAAGTTGCTCAACCCGATCGATCGTTTCGGCATTGAGCAGCGGCTCATTCGTGGCTTCGTCATAAAACACCGGAATGGGCACACCCCAACTTCTCTGGCGCGAGATGCACCAGTCCGATCGCTCAGCCACCATTGCCGTGATGCGGTTTTCCCCCTGCGCCGGAATCCAGGTGACAGCCGCGATCGCCTCTAACGCCTGATCGCGGAACCCAGCCACTGAAGCAAACCACTGCTCAGTCGCGCGATAGATGACGGGCTTTTTGGTACGCCAGTCGTAAGGATAGCGATGGGCGTAGGTTTCTTCTTTGAGCAACGATCCGGCTGCGGTGAGGGCTTCGACGATCGCCCCGTTGGCATCTTTGAGGACGTTGAGACCCTTAAACTGACCCGCCTCATCGGTAAAGTCTCCGGCATCGTCTACAGGCGACAGCAGCGGCAGACCATAGCGTTGCCCCACCATAAAGTCATCCAAACCGTGACCGGGAGCTGTATGCACCAGCCCTGTCCCCGATTCGGTCGTGACGTAATCGCCACCAATGACGATCGGGCTTTGGCGGTCAAACAAGGGGTGCTGATAGGTAGAATGCTCTAAGTCTTTACCCGTGACGGTTGCCTTTACCGTCAGCTCAGTGGCGAATAGCTGAGAGAGACGCTCTACTAGCTCGGTTGCCACAATCAGATACTTAAACGGCAGGTTTGCCGCTTCTACCACGGAATACTTCAGGTCTGGATTGACCGCGACTGCCAGGTTTGCCGGAATCGTCCAGGGTGTCGTCGTCCAGATGGCAACGCCCAGCTCTGATAGATACGGCTGGAGTGCTGCTGCCGACTCCGACAGGCTGACCATGCGAAAGGCCGCGTACAGGCTGCGCGAGGTATGCCCTTCTGGATATTCTAGCTCTGCCTCAGCCAAGGCTGTGCGAGAGCTAGGACTCCAATACACGGGCTTATAGCCCCGGTAGATATAGCCCTTCAGCACCATCTGACCAAACACATGAATTTGTGCCGCTTCATATTTGGGCAGCATCGTCAGGTAGGGGTGCTCCCAGTTGCCCCAAACTCCGTAGCGCATGAAGCTTTTGCACTGCTGCTGCTGCTGCTGCAATGCCCATGCTTTAGCGCGCTGGCGTAGCTCCAGAGGCGTGAGATTTTTTCGCTCTTCTGGCTTCATTTCCTGAAGAACTTTTAGCTCGATCGGCAGTCCGTGGCAGTCCCAACCCGGCACATAGCGAACTTTGCGCCCCTGCAAAAGCTGATACTTGTTGATGATGTCCTTGAGGGTTTTATTCATCGCATGGCCGATGTGCAACGCCCCGTTAGCATAGGGTGGCCCATCATGCAGCGTGAACGGCTCTCCAGGGTTATGCTCCGACAGATTCTCGTAAATTTTGTGGTCTGCCCAGAATTTTTGCAGTTCAGGTTCTCGTTTGACGGCATTGGCGCGCATATCAAACTTAGTCTGGGGCAAGTTGACCGTATCTTTGTAGCTTCCGGGTTCTGTCAGAGTCACGGCAAATTTATGCAAAAAACGCTAAGGACATCTTAAGGATTGTATCTCCAACCATTGTGGATTGCGGGAACTTCAAGCTTCAAATTTGCCGCTTGGGTAGAGAGGTGAATGGCCTAGTCAAGGTTCTAGGCTAACTGCTTGTTTTTTAAACGCTTGTTCTTTCTTGTTCTTTAAAGAAACGCTGAGCCAAGGCTGTCCTTGCACTGACCTAGCGGGAGGCGATCGCCCAGGCAGAAAAAGCGACGAAATCTTGAGGGAGATTTTTGAGGAAGATTACGGAGGAGTAGGCATTATCTGCGACCTCTGTCTAAATTGGAGAGAGCAAGTCTGTATTTTCACTGGCATATATTTTTCTGGCCTCTATTTTTACAGTCCATATATTCACGGATTCACTGCCAAATCCTCTCTCCAAAATCAGCCATGCCTGCTTTCGAGAAGCTTTTCTCATCTGTGTCTCTACCCGCGATCGATTCATCTTGGCGTGGCTTAACCGAAGCGAGCTTATCTTGGCAGCGATCGCCCCACTCCAAAATCGCTCGCTCCGTATCCGGTCATCTGAGGCGACAGGTCGCGAGCCAAATTGGTACCCCGCTGAGCATTACAGATGAGCCACCCCAAAAGCCTCGCCCCAGACGCAACTCAGCGTCGCAGCGCCCAGGGCAAACAACGCAGACTGACATTCATTTGCGGCAGACTCTGAGCGGTGCCCTGACGCGATCGGACTTCTACAAGGCGCAACTCAGCTCTTATGTCGATGAATATCGCCTCAAGCGTATTCGAGCCGGACAGATTGTGCAAGTTAGCCTTAAGTCTGGTGTGCTAGATGCTGAACTGCGCCTGATGGATGCTCGCACCCACAAGGTTTTGCTATATGGCGCAGATACCAGCCGCTATAATGCCTCGCCGCGTCTGGTCTTTACGGCAAAGGCTGGGGTGCAGTACCGGGTGCAAATTAGCACTGCCTCCGGAAATGACCCATTGAGCTATGGCTTCAGATCGTTTGGCAAAACAGGGAGCTACAGGCTACAAGTTGAGGCGATCGCTTCTGCTAGCCCCGACTTCAATTTTTTCTATGGGTCAGGTTTGGTCAATGCGGCGGCGGCCGTTGCCCGCGCTGTGGGTCAAAGTCCTTTTGCTGACGCTGTGAAATTAGGAGGCGATCGCGCCCATCTAGATCAAATCCATGCTGCCGCAGCTTGGGCGCAGGGCTATACCGGACAGGGCGTTATTGTTGCAGTGCTAGATGGGGGCGTTGATTATAACCACCCTGACTTGCAGCAAACTATTTGGTCGAATCCGCAAGAAATTGCCAACAACGGCATGGATGATGATGGCAATGGTTTCGTAGATGATGTACGCGGCTGGAACTTTACAGGGGATAATAATGACCCTGCCGATGCACTATCAGATGGGCATGGCTCTCATGTGGCGGGAATTATTGCCTCAGCGAACGATGGCCTTGGCTCTACGGGGGTTGCCTATAGCGCCAAGATCATGCCGATTAAAGTCATCGATGGCGAAAATACATCCGATGAACCCGTGGCGAAAGGCATTCGTTACGCAGTGCAAAACGGCGCTAAGGTGATCAATATTAGCCTTGGCAAAGAATCTAGCACGCAGCCATCTCAGGCGCTTAAGGATGCACTGCAACTTGCTTACCAGAGTGGGGCGATCGTTGTGATGGCTTCGGGCAATCGGCGGCAAACTTTGGGCACGATTCAGCCCGATAATCCTGCGGCCTATGCTGCTGCTAACGGACTGGGAATTGCGGTAGGCGCAACGAATGGCAGTCGGTTATTTACAGACTCTAATCCTGCGGGTCGGAAGCGATCGGCTTTTGTGGTGGCTCCAGGAGTCAAGATTCGCTCTACTGTCGCGGGTGGCTTGTACAGCAGCTATAGCGGGACTTCAATGGCGACCCCTCATGTGTCAGGCGTAGTCGCGCTCATGCTCAGTGCTAACCCTAACCTGACTCCAACTCAGGTTGCAGAAATTTTGGCAGATACGAGCGATCGTCGTCTGACGGTTACGCCTTGAATCTTTACTACAACTCTTAGCTATACTGCAGCGGATATGAATCTGGGGATGTATTTTAAGCGCACCCTGTGCGACCTGAAATATAGCTTCGATACCAACTTAAAACCTTTAAAGATACCTGTTATCGTTCTGATTTTTAAATCGCACATCAACGAACTCTATATTCAGGCTATCTGGTGATTGAGCGAATCATTAGATGAATATTAGAGCCGTCTTTGAAAGAGTACCCGCTCGTGGTATTTAACAGCTTTTCTATGTCTACTATCTTAAGAGTTAAGTCTTAACAACTAAGACCGATAATCATTGGCAGATCCTCATCTGTTGCGCTCCCGTTAATAGGTCAATATGCTATGAATTACGATCGAAAATCCATACTGAGTGGATTAAAAAATCTTTGAACCGACTTCTGAAATCCCTAAATTTTGTAGATTAACATCAACAGGAATCATCAGCATAAGTACTGGACTTCATGCTGTTCAGCCTAATCTAAAAAAGCAGATATGCCAGCTAATAAAATAGTCTGCTTTTTCAAAGATATTTCAGATTACTTGATCCGCGATTCTCAGCAGCGGCGCTAGAAAATATTGACTGAGCAGGAGACACCTATATCTTGCCCTAACGATTTGAGTTGCAGATTTGCAATGAATAGCTTCGTTTTAAATCACTTGACTCAAGCATTTCAAAGCTTTCGATCGGCAGCTGGACAGAGCTGTGTTATTTGGCTAACCCTTCTTTTATAAGAGCCCTAAAAGAGGGTCGCAAAGGACTTCATGTGCTGTATGAATGCTCGCTGAATCTCTCCGTCTAAAGAACTTTCATTCAAAGCTTTAGAGATTGTTTAAACAGCCCCTAGCACCTCTTAAGCGTTTAGCAAGTTATTGCGCAGGATGTTCTAACTATGTTGCCTCATAAATCTTTGAAACCGCTCTCTTTGGAGAGATGGATGTTTTGTATTGGAATTGTAGCCGCGATCGCTTCTCTTATTACGATCGATCACTACAACATGACCCAAACCCAAGAAGCCTATCTGACAGAGCCTGTAGACTTATCCTCGACGGCTGTGCCCCAGTTGAATAGAGCCTTTAGAGATCTTCCGCAGGTTCAGCAGCCTGTGGCTCAGAGATATGCTGCCCGAAAGCCTCACCCTCGGCAGCTTCCATCTCAGACCCTATCGCAAAAGCTGGCATTGCAAAAGCCTGCATCGCCAAAGTCCGAGGCTTTAGCGGCTATCCCCAAAGCCATCGCTGCACCCAAAGGTTGGAAGGCCGTTCAAGTCTCGGAAGGGGTGACGGCCTATGTTGCACCTGAGGCGATCGAGTCCATTGACTCGGAGAGCAACAGCGGCACTCGTGACGGTTGGGCAACCCTGCTGGACGGTACGCGATCGCCCTACGTGACTGCAATTGATCTGGCCGATCTCTTGGCAAACCCGATCGCTCCTCAGCATTATGTCTGGCAGGGGGTATGGCAAGGAGAAGGATATAGCCGAGAGCATGATGCTGAAGGCGGCTTAGTGGCTCAACAAGAGGGCGGCAACAATATTCATCTAAACCTGTCTTACAACGCTGCCATCACCGATCCACAGCAGCCAAACCTGATGATCACGATCGCCAGCCAGCAAGATAAAACCGCTCAATTGACCAATATGTCGGCATTTTTGCTAGATTCTCAAACGGGCAAAACGCTGGCACGCAAAGACTTTGCTCAGCTTCCGCCTTTTTATCATGTCAGCCTGACTCAAGAGGGCGTAGAAGGTCAAGTGATGAAATCTTTGCCACCTTTAGGAACGGTAACCTTTGCATTCCATGTGGCATCTGCTGAATTGCCAAAACGCTTTCCTATACAGCTAGAGGCGGTCAACCAGTTGGCCGAAGAACGCGCACAAGAAATTGCAGCCTTAGAAGCACAGGGCTGGATAGTCAAAGAGGTGCCGCCTCCGGATCACAGATAGTCTTAGTGAAACTATCTGTGAGAAATTTAGGGGAACATAACGCTGGATGCTACTGACGGGGAAGTCTGCCGCTTTAGGTTGACCCATCAGCATGCGGAGAGCAGACTGACCCTGCCACGGGTCTAGTCAGCACTGCCTCAAGATCTTCACAGAAATAGCTAGAAGAACTGTTTTGAGGTGCCTAAGGCCAGCAGGTAGCGTAATTATGAAGATTCAGTATATTTCCATACAAATTAACATGCTGTTATCGAGTTCTTAATCCAGCTATGAAATCCTGATTAACTGCAGGCGTAAATAACATCAGCCTCTCTGTGATTTCACCAGATAACACAATGTGCAACCTCTCTCTAGCCGTCAATGCTTTAACTGTTAATCTGACCCGGTCGTGAGCGGAGTTCTTTGGATCTAAGCACAATATTCTGCCAATCCAGCCAGCCTGAGACAGGTCGATCGCCAGCCTGGGTAAGGGTATCCAGGGAGTGATTTTTCTGCTTTGGCTTCGCCCAAGCAACAGCAATCGCTTTCACGGTTTCCCAACTCTGCATTAAGTCGAGCATCTCATAGTCAAGCTAGGTGCGTTTTTTGAGTAAAGCGCATTTCAATTTTGTGTGACTTAGAGCATCCCCATGTCTTTTTGGGATGGTGTTCAGTCATTCGTGCGCTGATTTCAAGATTTTGGCTCATGCCAAAACGATCGCATCTCTATTCCATTCATTTTTTGAGGTTCCTTCAAATGGCAGCAATTAGTTTAACCGGAACAACTTACACCGAAAACTTCGATACTCTAGCAAGTTCCGGCACTAGCTCTACTTTGCCTAATGGTTGGGTATTTTCTGAGTCTGGAACAAATGCAAATGCAACTTACACAGCTGGGACAGGTAGCTCAAATACGGGCGATACTTATAGCTTTGGAGCCGCCAGCAGTTCTGAACGATCGCTAGGGGGATTGCAATCTGGCAGTTTAGTGCCAACAGTGGGCGCAAGCTTTGCCAACGACACAGGTTCTATCATTACGGCGTTGACCCTTGCTTATACGGGAGAGCAGTGGCGTTTAGGAACGTTAAACAGAGCCGATCGCATCGATTTTCAATACAGTCTAGATGCGAATTCTTTAACGACAGGCACTTGGACTGACGTGAATGCGCTTGACTTTACAGCCCCAGTCACCACAGGCACTGTAGGCTTACTCGATGGCAATGCTGCTGCTACTGCCCTCAGCAATTCTATTGAAGGCTTGTCAATTCCACCCGGAGCAACCGTCTGGATTCGCTGGAATAGCGTTGATGCGTTGGGAGCGGATGATGGTTTAGCGATCGACAGCTTTTCTATCACCCCAACCATTGGCTCGGTGCCGACAACGCCTATCGTCACCCTTGCAGCTCAAGACGCAGCCGCTGCCGAAGCTTCACAAGATCCCGGCACCTTCCGGATTGCGCGTACAGGCGATACTGCCAACGCCTTGACTGTAGCCTATACCCTTAACGGGACGGCCACGACCGATGACTTCACGCCTGCCCTTACAGGAACGGTTACCCTTGCGGCTGGGCAGTCTTTTACAGATGTCACGATTACGCCTGTGGATGACGCCCTGACAGAAAGCAGCGAAACCGTGATTCTGACTTTGGTTGACGCTGACGCTTACGATGTCGGATCTGCTAACACAGCAACCGTGACGATCGCAGATAATGATGCGGCAGCGGGTGCGACTCGGATTCACGACATTCAAGGCTCTGCCCACCTTTCACCGCTGAATGGTCAGGCCGTGCAGAGTGTGCCAGGCATCGTGACCGCGATCGCCTCAAATGGCTTCTACATTCAAGACCCTACGCCCGATACCAACGATGCGACCTCAGAAGGAATTTTCGTTTTCACTGCCGGACTCTTGGGCGCGCGCACTGTGGGCGAAGCGGTGTTGGTCAGCGGTACGGTTAGTGAATTTCGTCCGGGTGGTAATGCCAATAACTTAACCATCACGCAAATTTCCCATAACAGCAGCGTGCAATCGCTCAGCGTCACCGCTTGGACAAATGCTCCTACCGCAACGATCGCCCCGACTGTTCTGGGCAATGACGGACGGACAATTCCCACATCGGTGATTGAAAACGATGCCACCAATGTGGAGAGCAATGGCACCTTTGATCCTACTCAAGATGGCATTGACTTCTACGAAAGTCTAGAAGGCATGGTTGTTCAAGTTAACAATCCAATTGCCACCTCTCCTACTGCCAACTTTGGTTCCTCTGAGGAAATCTGGGTGTTGGCAGACAACGGTGCTAATGCAACCAGCCGCACCAGTCGGGGAGGAAGCCTGATTACGTCAAGCGATTTCAACCCAGAGCGGATTCAGATCGATGATTTGAACAATTCTTTGGGGCTACCCAGCGTAAACGTGGGGGCGCAACTCAGCACGATTACAGGAGTTGTCAATTACGATTTCAATAACTACGAAGTTTTGGTTTCGACGGCTCCTACGATCGTGCAAGCTTCTTCCTTACAGAAAGAAGTCACCAATCTAACGGCCAGCGCAACCCAGCTCACCCTTGCCACTTTCAATGTAGAAAACCTTGATCCTGGCGATGGTGCAGCTAAATTTAATGGGTTGGCAAGTGCGATCGTGGGCAACCTGAAGTCACCCGATATCATTAACCTTGAAGAAATTCAGGACAATAACGGCGCAACCAATAATGGTGTGGTGGATGCCAACGTGACCCTGCAAACGCTGATTGATGCGATCGCAGCAGCCGGAGGGCCTACCTATGAATACCGCCAACTCAACCCGGTCAACAATCAAGATGGCGGCGAACCGGGCGGCAATATCCGCGTAGGCTTTTTGTTTAATCCCAGCCGGGTCAGCTTTGTTGAAGGATCGCTGCAACGCTTGACCGATGCCAACCTAGCCGATGGAGATGCCTTTGCCAGCAGCCGTAAACCTTTGGTCGGCAAATTTGTCTTCAACGGACAGGACGTAACCGTCGTCGGCAACCACTTCAATTCTAAAGGGGGGGATCAACCTCTATTTGGCCCTAACCAACCTCCGGTTTTGAATAGCGAAGCGCAACGCAACCAGCAAGCCACGATCGTTAAAGACTTCGTACAAGGGCTTACAGCCGCCAACGCCAATGTGGTTGTAGCAGGTGACTTGAATGACTTTGAGTTTTCCAATCCGCTCAGCATCTTAGAGAGTGGCGGCTTGACAACGTTGGTCGAAACTTTGCCAGCAAACGAGCGCTACACCTACAACTTTCAGGGGAATGCTCAGGTGCTGGATCATATCTTGGTGAGCAGCAATCTGCGTAGCAACCTGGATGGCTTTGATGTAGTTCATATCAACTCTGAGTTTGCGGATCAGATCAGTGACCATGATCCGGTTATTGCCCGCTTTAATCTACCTGTGGCGAATCGCGCACCGATCGCCAATAATGACAGCGGCTTCACAGCCAATCAAAATGCGGCAAAGCTAATCCCGATCGCTGCTTTGCTCGCCAATGATACTGATCCTGATGCCAACTCAACGCTATCTATTGTGGTCAGCGGGTTTAGCGATGTTGTAGGTGGCAGTGTTGCGCTAAGTGGCAGTAACGTGGTCTTCACGCCTAATGCCAGCGGTACAGCTAGCTTCAAATACACCCTGAGCGACGGTAGCTTAACCAGTCAGGCGATCGTCACTTTGGAAGTGGGCAAGACCATTGATACTGGAAATGGCAAAGATACCGCAACGGGAACCGCTGGCGATGACCTCTTGCTGGGCGGCAATGGCAAAGACACCCTGATAGGCAATGGAGGGGATGATACCTTGATGGGCGGAAACGGCGTGGATGTCCTTAATGGAGGAATAGGCAACGACACGCTCAACGGTGGCAATGGCAACGATATTTTTGTGCTTGCTGCCAACGGCACCGACACCATCCAGGACTTTGCGCTGCGGCAAGATCAGATTGGCTTGTCAGGAGGACTGAGCTTTGGCCAACTGAGCTTTGCCGATGTGAACGGCAGTGCTGCCATTCGCCTTGGTGCTGATACGTTAGCGCTGTTAACTGGAGTAACGGCTAATCAACTGGTTTCATCCAGTTTTGTTACCGTTTAACGGCTGTATTTTGTAACCCTCGACGCAAGTCAGCGTTGCAAATTCTCACAGGTAAGGTTTTATGAACAGGGGTCTGCGCTTTCTGTTCATAAAGCCTCATGTAATCAACTCAATGCCAGCCGCTCTTATTATGGATTTCATATGGGGGAGTTTGCACCCGCAGGGTGCAAACTCCCCCGAAAAAAAGCCCGCCGCAGGCGAGCTTTCTTCAGGCTTCTTTTGCTTTTTTCAAACTTCTTTGAAAGAAGAGAACTGCTGACTAAATGCGGATGAAAGGACTTGAACCTTCACTTCGTGAGAAACTAGAACCTAAATCTAGCGCGTCTACCAATTCCGCCACATCCGCGTGGGTCAGTTGATTATGATAGCAGAGATTTTTTGAAGTAGCATGATTTTTTGAAATTAAGCCATTGAAGCCTAAACGGCTCAACAAAAATACTGGGGCTAGCGATAGCCAGCCGCTTGCAGGGCAAACAGTTTGGCATATTGCCCTTCTACCTGCATAAGCTGCTCATGGGTGCCCTGCTCCTGAACTTCGCCATTGACCAGCACGATAATTTGGTCGGCCATGCGAACGGTCGAGAACCGGTGGGAAATCAAGATTGCCATCTGGTCTTGAGTCACGGCACGAAGCTGATTAAAGATTTCCACTTCGGCCTCGGCATCCACGGCAGAAGTCGGTTCATCCAGCACCAGAATATCGGCTCCGGTACGCATGAACGCGCGCGACAGAGCAATTTTTTGCCACTGCCCACCCGATAGTTCGCGCCCATCTTTGAACCAACGCCCAAGCTGGGTCTGAAATCCGTTGGGTAGGGTGTCAATGAACGATCGCGCTGTGCCTTTTTGAGTTGCGTCTTCCCATCGCGCTCGATCTTCAAGATAATCGACATCTCCCACGCCTACATTTTCTCCGACCTGAAACTGGTAGCGGACAAAGTTTTGGAAAATGACGCCAATCCGCTTTTGTAAGGTTTCAATATCCCACTCTTGCAGATCGCGTCCGTCGAGCAAGATTCGTCCTGAATCTGGCGGATAAAGGCGCGTCAGTAGTTTGATCAGCGTCGTTTTGCCCGATCCATTTTTGCCAACGATCGCCAATTTTCGTCCCGGCGGCAGATGAAAGGACACCTGATTGAGGGCGGGCAGGGTGCTACCGGGATAGGTGAACGAGACTTGTTCAAATCGAATGCCGTCTTCTGGCTGCGTGCCGTATTTTGCGTAACCCAGCGCCTCTGGAACTGGCTCCTCTAGAAATTCATACAGGTTCGAGAGATAGAGCGAGTCTTCATACATGCCGCCCACTGCCGTCAAGATTGAGGCAAAGGTAGATTGCCCCTGACGAAACACAACCAGATATAGGGTCAGGTCGCCCAGAGAAATGCGGCTGGCGATCGCCTCCAGCACAATCCAAACATAGGTGCCGTAAAAAGTCACAGTACTAATTAGACTCAGGCCGTAGCTCCAGAGGCTACGGCGAATGGTCAAATTGCGGTCTTCGGCATAAAGGCGATTGAAGATAGCGCGGTAGCGTTCTAGCAGCATATCGCCCAGCTGGTAGAGCTTTACCTCCATCGCGTTCGACTCATTGGAGATGAGAAACTCTAGGTAGTCTTGCGATCGCGCTTCTGGGGTACGCCGCCGAAAAAGCCGAAAGGCGGTCTGAGAAAATCTCGTTTCGGCCACAAACGCAGGAACTGCGGCCAGCATCAACAGCAGTACTGCCCACCCTGAGAAACGCAGCAAGAGTCCTGCAAAGGTAATGATCGACAACGTATCTTTAATCAGTCCAAATGTCCGAATCACCAGACCCAGAGGCCGGGTGGAGGCTTCGCGTCTAGCGCGGCTCATTTTGTCATAAAACTCCGAATCCTCAAAATGCGCCATGTCCAAAGTCAAGGCTTTTTCGAGAATCAGCACATTCACCTTTTGCCCCAGCAAGACACGCAGCAGCGATTGGCAGAGTGCCGTGATCTGCTGGCTTCCAGAAAGGAGTGCTACGGCGATCGCCTCGATGCCCAGATATTCCAGCACGCGCCAGCGATCGCTCACTAAGCCCGACTGCGTGGCCTGAATGACGCCATCTACGATTAATTTACCGAGATAGGCGATTGCACCGGGTAAGAGTCCTGAAAGCAGCGTTAGTAGGGCAAGGCTGAGGGTGAGCTGAGGATGGGTTGTCCAGACGAGCTGAATAGCGCGACCGCAATATTGAAAGACCGATAGAGGCCGAGAAAAAGCCTGCAACAGCCGTTTGGATGAGGAAATATGCATTCTCCAACAATAGCGTTTTGGGCTAGGGACGGCGGCTAAGGCTCCTTACACTTACAAAATTAAGACCAAGAACTTTTTTGAGAGCGTGAAGTTTTTTGGATTTATTTAAACAATTTCTTTACAATTAGGACAGCTCCACAAATTGGCTCTCTCAAAAACCTATGGCAAGTTCAGACGATCGTAAAAAGCGGATCATGGAGCATTTGGCTCGCAGTATCAATGATTTTTCCAAACCCAGCATGAAAATGACGGAGGAGCGCAAGCAGCAGATTAAAGATCATGTCCGTCGAACGACGGGCTGATTCACGGCTTGCTCAATTTCGGGTGCAAATTTTTAGGGTGAGGTCATAATCTTGCAAAAGTGCCGATGCAAAGCACTTGCAAGATTATGGCCTCACTCTTTTTTCTGACATGAGCAGCAACTCTAAGCATTGAACTTTAAATCAGGGCGCAAACTTCCTGAAAGAAATCCTAGAAAAATGAGAATTGCTGTGACACGAACCTTTTGCAAGAATTTTAGTCAATTGGATCTATATTGGTCTGTTGGTGCCGATCCGCAGGCGAATGAATAGTCGAAGGCATTTGGAAATCCTTAAAATTAAAGGTGCCTTGAGGGGCTATGGTCTGAGCCAAGGGCTGTTGCCTCAAAATAGAGTGGATGCTCAGATTTGGCGATCGGTAGCGCTCAAAACGTTTTGCGTTGATGGAGGGAAGACAAAGCGGTGAATATTTCTGACCTGTTTGCGAGAGGCGGCCTTGCCATGTGGCCTCTGCTGCTGCTTTCGTTTCTGGCACTCAGTACTATTATTGAGCGGGCTTGGTTTTGGTCAAAAATTCTCACCCATGATCGCGAAATTGCGGGTCGGGTGTTGGAGGCGGCGCGGCGAGATTGGATAGCAGCCACCGAAATTGCCCGAAAATCTAGCAATCAACCGATTGGACGCTTTCTCTACTCAGCGCTAGAGCTAGAAAGCCCTGACCCAGAAGTGTTTCAGCTTGCCCTAGAAGCCTCAGCCGATGAAGAACTTGCCGCCATGCGACGCGGCGAAAAACTTTTGGAAGCAACGATCGCGATCGCACCTCTGTTGGGGCTGTTGGGCACTGTGCTGGGTCTGATTGGCTCTCTTAGCTCCATTCGGATTGGAGATTTGGGCACTGACTCAACTGCGGGTGCAACATTGGGGATTGCTGAAGCCTTGATCACGACGGCTACGGGTCTGATTATTGCCATTACGACTCTGGCTTTTCATCGGCTCTACCAAAGCTTTGTGGGCGGACAGGCAAAAATTTTCCGGCAGTCGGGCAATGAGCTAGAGTTGCTCTACCGCAAAGGCCGCATGTGGCAACGCGATCGCCAGCTGGGTGCAGGCGATTCTATGACTCCTTCCGTAGCAGAGGAAACGCCATGAAAATCCATAGCGACTCTCACGAACCTGAAGTCCGGATTGAGATTGTGCCGCTGATTGACGTCATCTTCTGCATTCTCACTTTTTTCATTCTGGCAGCCGTGACGCTAACGCGGCAAAATGCCATCAACGTTGACCTCCCCAGAGCTGCCACGGGTACGACTCAGATGCGTAAGCTGCTGATTGTCACGGTTGATCCGATCGGGCAAACCTATGTCGAGAAGCAGCCTGTTTCTAGAGAGCAGCTTTATCAAGCGCTCCTAAACTTTCAACAAACCAGTCCTGAAGGCACAATGGTGCTCTATGCTTCACGAGCAGCCAGCTATAACGATGTCGTGCAGGTCTTAGACTTGCTGCAATCGGTTGGCGGACGGGTGGCTTTGGCAACTCTACCCGGTGCGCAACTCCCAGAGCTGACTTCTCCAGGGGCAGGCTCAAGTCCTCTACCTGGCTCGACTGGATTACCTGGTTCGACCGGATTACCTGGTTCGACTGGATTACCTGGCTCAAACGGCTTGTCTACGCCCAATAGCTCTGGTGTGCCGCTGCCAGACGCTACTTCTCCCTACGATTTGAATCAGCCTCTACCAAATTCAACTTCACCGAGCCAGCCCAGTGCTCCTTCAGGTTCAAGCAAAACTCCTGCAACTGGAAGTGCAGTGCCTAGCCGCCCCTAAAGGCTACTCTTCTCAACTGCGGCTGGGGCAAAAATGTTTTGGGACACATGAAACATATTCCAAAATATTTCAACCGCAAGGGCAAATGAGAAAATGACTCTTAAGGATCACCCCCTTGTGCTTTTAATGACTGAAATTTCCTCAGTAAAAGTACGGGTTTATGTGACATTCGTATGAACATAATGTGAAAATCGTATGCGTCAAGAATTTTTGTGCCCAAAGGATACAGGCGATTTTCTGTAAGTGCGGCACACTATGTCTGATGTATACTCTTAAGCGTGTGATGGACAGCCAAACGCAGGTTAGCAGACAGCCAAGATTTCCTCTCCAAGCATTCACTGGCTCCACTGGCACCGATTTTGACTTTGATATGTGGGCAGTGGCAGTCCGGCAGCAAATGTTGGCAACGCTTAAGAAAAGAGAGGGGAGCCGCAGTAACTGGGGGCGACTCCAGAGTTAATTCAGAGTTAAGGGACAAAACCTTTAAAGTTTGAATTTCACTAGCGTAAAGGCGCATCGTGGTCAAAAAAAATTGTTTCAAGTAGCTGAGAGCCTGGGGATTGCCCAACTCTCAGCTTTGTTGTTTTTGCTCTTGTTTGGCCTATTGGGTGATAGCCCTAATCATCGAGCTTGCTCAATTGCCAAACCATCCTTATCGGTTTCTTCGCGATCGCCTCAGTAGATGATCGCGGGCGGTACTTTAAAAGGTAGCTTCGGCCTAACATAACGCTTTGTTGAGAAGAATTACTTATCTCTCCAAGAAGCTACACTAATCTTTCCCTCGAATTGATTTAGAGTGGAAAAATATAAGTAGCCCACTTTATAAAACTCAAGAGGTATCTGCTCTGTATGCATCTGAGCGAATTGACCCATCCCAATCAATTGCACGGTCTCTCGATCCAGCAGCTTAAACAAATTGCGCTCCAAATTCGGGAAAAACATTTGGAAACCGTCGCAACCTATGGGGGACACTTGGGACCCGGATTAGGTGTAGTAGAACTGACGCTAGGACTTTACCAAACGTTAGATCTCGATCGAGACAAAGTGACTTGGGATGTGGGGCATCAAGCCTATCCTCACAAGCTGATCACCGGACGTTACAATAATTTCCACACGCTACGCCAAAAAGGCGGTGTGGCAGGCTATCTCAAACGCTGCGAGAGTCGGTTTGACCATTTTGGTGCCGGACATGCTTCTACCAGCATCTCGTCAGCGCTAGGTATGGCAATGGCGCGTGATCTGAATGGCGAAAAGTTTAAGGTGGCAGCCGTTATTGGAGATGGGGCACTGACAGGCGGTATGGCGCTAGAAGCCATCAACCATGCGGGTCATATGCCAAAAACAAATCTGCTGGTGGTGCTAAACGACAACGAAATGTCGATTTCGCCAAACGTGGGCGCAATTCCTCGCTACTTGAACAAAATGCGCCTTAGCCCTCCAATGCAGTTCCTGACAGACAACCTGGAAGAACAGGTCAAGAATTTACCCTTTGTTGGGGGTGCTTTGCCTCCTGAGCTAACCCGGATTAAGGAAGGGATGAAGCGGTTGGCTGTTCCTAAAGTCGGTGCTGTGTTTGAAGAATTGGGCTTTACCTACATGGGCCCTATCGACGGCCACAACTTAGAAGAGCTGATCGCCACCTTCCAACTGGCTCACCAACAGCAGGGGCCTGTGCTAGTGCATGTGGCTACGACCAAAGGCAAGGGCTATGCGATCGCTGAGCAAGATCAAGTTGGCTACCATGCCCAGTCGCCCTTTAATCTCGCTACGGGTAAAGCGGCACCTTCTAGCAAGCCCAAGCCCCCTAGCTACTCTAAAGTTTTTGCCCACACCCTCACCAAGCTGGCAGAAAATAACCCTAAGATTATTGGCATCACAGCCGCAATGGCAACGGGCACCGGACTGGATAAACTCCAGCAAAAGCTGCCCAAGCAGTATATTGACGTGGGCATTGCCGAACAGCATGCCGTTACCCTGGCAGCAGGTCTTGCCTGTGAAGGGATGCGTCCGGTAGCCGCCATCTATTCCACGTTTTTACAGCGCGCCTTCGACCAGATTGTTCACGATGTTTGCATCCAGAACTTGCCTGTGTTCTTTTGCCTCGATCGCGCCGGCATTGTTGGCTCAGATGGCCCTACCCATCAAGGCATGTACGACATTGCCTATCTGCGCTGCATTCCTAACATTGTGCTGATGGCTCCTAAAGATGAGGCCGAGCTACAGCAGATGATTGTGACGGGTGTTGAGCATACTGAGGGGCCGATCGCCATGCGCTATCCTCGTGGCAATGGTCACGGCGTACCTCTGATGGAAGAAGGCTGGGAGGCGCTGCCGATCGGCAAGGGTGAGATTCTGCGCAATGGCGATGATCTGCTATTGCTGGGCTACGGCTCTATGGTCTACCCAGCCCTGCAAACGGCTGAGATTCTCAGTGAACATGGAATTGAAGCGACAGTTGTCAATGCCCGCTTTGCCAAACCCCTCGATACGGAACTCATTATTCCCTTGGCGAAAAAGGTGAAGCGCGTGATTACGCTAGAAGAAGGCTGTCTGATGGGGGGCTTTGGCTCAGCCGTTGCCGAATCGCTGCTTGACCATGAGGTGATGGTGCCGATGACGCGCATTGGTGTCCCTGACAAACTGGTCGATCATGCCCTGCCGGAAGAGTCTTGGGCAGAGTTGGGGTTAACACCTCCTCAAATGGCCGATCGCATTCTCAAAGTTTTTAGTCCGCAGCCGCTGAGGGTTAACGAAGGATCTGCCCAGAAATAACATAAAGAACTCTTTGGGAGAATGCGGCTTCGCACGCTCTCAAAAAGTTCTGGGTTTTGATTGGGTAAGGAGCGTAAGCGCAATTTTTGGGGGTGAGGATAAACCTTACACCCCCCAAAAATCATCAGCTCCAAGTTTGCAGGCCAACGCTAGGCGATCGCAGCTTCCTGAATCTGGGGTACCGTTAGCCGTTCGTCGCTAATGCCATAGACTTCACAGGAATTGTTAGGACTTTCGATCAGCTTAATCTTATGCAGGCTAGCACCGATCGCTCGGATCGGCTGCTGTAGCAGATCGCGAATGTGAATGGCAATGTTCTCAGCCGTTGGCACAACTTGCTCAAAGTAAGGAATATCTTTGTTCAAAAACGTGTGATCAAACGGTTCAACCACATAATCTTCGACGGCCTTTTGAAAAGCAACCAAGTCGGCAATCATGCCTGTGCGGGCATCCATTTCGCCTTTGATTGTCACTTCTAAGTGATAGTTATGCCCATGTCCATTCACGCGGGCGCATTTGCCGTAGATCTCAGAGTTTTGCTCTAATGTCAAAGTCGGCAATGCCAGACGGTGAGCGGCGCTAAAGTGAGTGCTGATTGTTAAATACGCTTCCATGCCATTTCCCTCATAGTCGGCCCAAAGTTCAGGATGTTCAAAAAGTTGAATGCGGGTCAGGGGCAAATGCGGAGCCAACCGCTGCCAAATTACCCGTGCGATATTTTCGGTTGTGGGTAAGGTTTGCTCAAACTCATCCCAAGCCTGATTGAGATAGGAAAAATCAAGCTGACTGGTGACTTCTCGCTTAATCACTTGCTTCACGTCGGAGAGATTGAGCACCATCCCATACTCATCCAGATCTCCTTCCATCGACACATACAGCACATAGTTGTGCCCATGTCCGGGAGCGCGGACGCAAAGCCCAAACTGCTCGATGTTGGCCGCTTCACTTAGCTCAGGCAGCCAGTAGCGGTGGCTCGCCGAGAACTCTGCCCGACGATTAATGATGCACTTCATATCACTTGTTAAGTTCCGTGAACATTCCTTCAGGATAGCAGTGGCAGCCTTGTTCTAGAGTTCTAGCCAGGAATTGCTGTAAGCGCGCTTTAAAAAAGTCTAGGTTTTAATTTTGTAAAGAGCTTAAGCCAGCGTTAACAAGACCAAGAGTAGCGCCTCTGTCCACTCGACAACAGCCCCATAGGTGTCTCCTGTATGTCCTCCCAACTTGCGGGCAAACCAAGCCGGAACCAGCAGCGCGATCGCCCCTCCCCCTAAAATCAGCAGCAGACTCAGGTGTACCTGTGCCGAACTAACGGCAGGAGGGATCAAAATGGGCAGGGTACTCAATGCCAGCAGCAGACCGAGAGCGGGCAAAGTGTCTGCTAAAGAGCGAATGGCGGTTTTGTGAAATGCGCCTTTGCCCGTCGGCTTGAGATAAGGATAGCGGGCGATCGCCACCTGTTGTCCCCAGCGACCCCAACCCGCTACCAGCATGAGTGCCAGATAGCGATGAGTTTGCAGATCTGCGAGTGCAGCGGTTTTCAGCAGCATGAGAGCGATCGCGGCCATAGCGCCAAATGCTCCTGTGGCACTGTCGGTCATCACCTCTAAACGGCGTTGGGAATCTGGAACGGCCAGCCCATCTGCTGTATCCATTGCCCCATCGAGGTGCAGCCCGCCTGTGATGCCCACCCAGGCTATGACTATCACGACGCTGCGGGTCAGGTTAGGCAAATGGATCGCCTGTAACCCCCAATCTATAAGACCCAGCCACCCGCCAATTAGTAGACCGACCAGGGGCGCAAACCGAGCCACAAATCGAAAATCTCCTACCCAAGCCGAGGGGACAGGCAGACAGGTATAGAAGACGATCGCAGCCGTCAACGCTGTTAAAAATCCCATCACACTCAACCTAAAGTCGCCTTGCTTAATGACCCTTAACCTACCACCCTAGCCTCTGGCGTGAGTGGAAAAAGTAAAAAAATTGCAGTAGTCTATGAAGAGTAGGAAGTTTCTTTTGTCACTTAATTCTTTGTGCTGATGCTGTAGCAGCTTAGATGGATTATGAAATGAGGCTTGAGTTCTTATGGCTCGTAGCTTCTTTCGGGTAAAGCAGCAGGCGGCATTGTAGAAACCAAAAGCGACTGAAGTGCGTCTGTAAGTTGATGGGTTCAGGGTAGCTACCACAACAGGGTGCCTAAAAATTACTTTACAAGGCAAACTTTGATGAGGTAGATACTTATGAAGAACGCGCGGAAAGAGGAAGTTGTTTGGCTGTATGAGCTAGGAGAGCGCAGCTTTAAACGGCAAAATCTGAGAGGAAAATGCTTCAGAGGAGAAAATCTTTCAGGTGTAGACTTCAGCGGTTCTGATATTCGAGGAGCCGATTTTACAAATTCAATTCTCAGAGATGCGCTGTTCGTAAACGTGACGGCAGGCTTGCAAAAGCGTCAGGCAACCATTCTCTTAGGGCTTTTGTTTTTATTCGCGGTTTTACTCGGCTTAGCGGCAGGTGTGATTGGCGCATTTGCAGAAATTAGATTTTTCTCAGTTCAGCCAACAGAGCAGTTTGGCTATGGCTGGATCACTCCGATCGTCATTATCGGATTTACCTTCGTTGCCCTGACCCGCAGTATGGCGATGGGCTTTGGCATTTTTGCTTTGGCATTTTTAACGGCCACATCATTGGCGATCGTTAGCTCAAGTGCGATACCTGTGGCAGGTGGAATTGCGCTGCTCATCATTGTCAATGCCCTCGTTGCTTCTGCGACAGCGGCGATGAGTGCGTTGATGGTGGCAGCTGTATTGGCCTTTAGAATTACCGTGGCTCTGATGCTTGCGGCCACTTTTATCGGGGCGTTTGGGCTGGTAATTATCTTGACAGAAACCTTTGCGGCAACCAGCAGCATTAGCTCTGCCATCACGGTTGCTGCCATTGTGCTGCCGCTGTCAGCCTACATTGGCTGGCGTACTTTAAAGGGCGATCGCAAACATACGCTCACTTGGCTCATTGCCAATTTCTTATCGACCAAGTGGGGCACTAGCTTTCGGGGAGCTGACCTTACAAACGCCGATTTTAGCCGAGCCGTGCTTCAAAGCACCGATTTTGGCAGATCCAATGTCACAAATACTTGCTGGGATAAGTGCACCTGGACAGGCAACTCGCTCAATTAATGGGGACTCTCACCCACTCATGCAAAGCTGATTTATACAAGGCTGATTGATACAAGGCTGATTTAGAGAATCATCCCGTTTGCGGGAACGCTAGGGCTACATCCTGGCTCTTCGTTTTCTACTTCCGCCGTGCCTAAAATTAGCGTCTGCATTCCTACCCATAACCGATCGCAGCTTTTGTCTGAGGCGATCGCTAGCGTTTTAGAACAAACCGAAACCGACTTTGAGCTGATTGTTTGCGATGATGGCTCAACAGACGGGACTGATAAGCTGATGACACAGCTCTTGCAGTTTGGCGACCCTAGAATTCGCTACATTCGCCATGCTGAAAACATTGGCAAGAGCAACAATATGCGCTCTGGATTTGAGGCGGCGACTGGAAAATATTTCGTCAAATTCGATGATGACGATCGTCTTACGCCGGAATTCTTAAGCGTTACTGCTGAAATTTTAGATCATAGCTCAGCCGATTTTGTCGGCACCGATCACTGGATTATTGACATCCACAACCAGCGCGATCTGACCGCCAGCGATCGCAACTCGCTGCACTGGGGGCGTGCCCACTTGTCCGAGGGCATAGTGCCAGACCTGCTCAAGGTTGTGTTTGTCCAGCAAAGCTTTCAGGTGGGCGCAACCCTATTTCGGCGGCGATCGCTGCTAGAAGTGGGCTTCATGCGTCCCAATCTCCAAAACTGTGAAGACAATGACCTCTTTGTACGGCTTGCGCTTGCCGGAAAGCAGGGATATTACTGGAACGATCGCCTAATGGAGTATCGGGTTCATGCTGAGCAGCAGGGGTTGCAGCGGGCTATTCCCTACCTCAGAGACAAGCTGAAGTATCTTGAAAGCTACAGGTTTGAAGATGAATCGCTGGAGGACATTCGCCAGTTTCGCCTCACCGAGACGCAGCTATTGCTGGGCTTGCGGCTGATTAACGTGGGCGAAGTTCAAGAGGGGCGATCGCTCCTACAGCTCGGCAAAGCTGCCCATCCGCTCAAAGCTTGGGCAGGGTTGGGGCTGTCTATTTTGCCTGTGCCCTTACGAAATTCCAGCTTTCAACTGCTGCGTCAGGCGAAACAATAGCAGGTTTGCAATAGAGCTATAGACACAAGTGTGAGGGCAGGGACATTTTTGCGAGGAAGCAACATAGCTTGCCTCCGCACAAAATTACTGGATTTGATTCAATTTGCCCGCCTTCGCCAGATTAGAATGCCGTCCGGCTACGCCTGTCATCAGCCAGAGCGCTAAAAATTTAACCGGACGGGCAAGGCGCATGACTTGCAGCATCAGCCGACGCAGCATGACTAGAGGCATCCAATGATTGGAAAAGATGCGATCGAGCAGATCGGTAAATCCTAAAATCGTCAAGTTTTCGATTTTGCGCCAGCGCTCGTAGCGCTTGAGGACTTGCCGATTGCCAATATCTTCACCGCGTTGATGCGCTGCTGTAATCACCTGCACCAGAGCGGCCACATCGCGAATGCCCATGTTTAGCCCCTGTCCACCCACCGGATGGCAGCAGTGAGCTGCGTCGCCTACGAGCGCCAAACGAGATTGGGTATAGCGATCGCTCTGCATCAGCTGCACCGGAAATAGGAGGCGCGGACTCAGCAATTCCAGCTTGCCTAACTGCCCGCCATAGCGGCGATCGAGTTCTGCCAAAAATTCGGTTTCGCTCACCTCTAGCATCTGTTGCGCTTTGGCATGGGGAGCCGTCAAAACAATCTGGCAGCGGTTGTCAGGCAGGGGCAGAGTAGCGAAAGGGCCACTTTCCCAAAAATGCTCACGGGCAATATTTTCATGAGACTTTTCAGGACGGATCACGGCGGTGATGCAAGACTGCCAATATTGCCAGCCATGAGTCGCAATTCCGGCGGCGGTACGGATAGGCGATCGCGAACCATCGGCAGCCACCAAGAGTCGCGTCCGGACAGTCTGGAGTTTGGCGGTATCTCCGGCGGTCGCCAGCGTCAGGGTTACGGCATCGGCCTGGTAATCAGCCTGGATTAGCTCAGCCGGACAAAGCCAGGTTACCGATGCGGCGTCTTTGAGCTGGTCTAGCAAGGTCTGAACTAAGACGTAATGCTCGCCCACATAGCCTAGCTTGCCTGTTTTGACAGATTTTGCGCCTAGATCTTCTGGCCGCAAATGGACGATCGCGCCATAGTCGGCTTCGGCAAGGCGAATCTGATTGAACCCAGCAATTTGAGGGAGCATCTGTTCCCAAACGCCTAAGCCTCGGAAGATGCGCTCTGTCATCAGAGTGAGCGCGTAGGCGCGACGTTGGCTGAGTCCAGCTTCGCGGGGTTTGGCTTCAATCAGCCCTACCTTGAGTCCCGCATCTTTGAGGGCACAGGCAAGGGTTAAGCCAACAATGCCCGCTCCAGCGATCGTCACGTCAAAATCGATAGGGCCAGAATCGGGGGCGTGAGAACCCAAGAAATCGGCCTGTGGGCGATGGTCTGGATGCTGCTGAGATGAAGATAAGGGCTGAGTCAGTGCCATACGAAATGTAGAGGTGAAGACTTTGATGAAGCGTATCTTTGATGAAGCGTATCTGTTAGCTGAAGTGCGTCTGTCACATTTGTTCATATTGTGACTCTCTACTATTGTGACGCGATCGTTCACAGGTATCAAGCAATCTGAAGTTTAGGCGGCAGGGAGTAAAGGCTCAGCAGATCGAAAAGTCCTCCAGCTTTTAGGATTTTGTAGCGTCTTCTCTCCTCTTCTCTGTCGCCCCTTCCCTCACGGCTCGCATCAGATCTTCTGGCGTGCCGACATCGAGGTAGCTGCCGTCAGCAAATGCTTCTGCCTCTACCCTTAGCCCTGCAGCAATACCCGCCTGAATGACATCACCAATTGGCAGCTCACGCTCGGACACAAACGTTTTCAGGTAATGGTGCAAAAACTCTGTAAACGCAGGTGTCCAGACGGCGATCGCCCACATATAGCGCAGGTGAGTCTCCTGGGGCTTTTCAATAATCTGGTGCACCCGTCCCGCTGCATCAAAATCAACCACGCCCACCTTCCGATAGTTCTCGGTTGGAAACAGCCCTAGTACTACATCTGCCTGACTCTGTGCCTGACGAGCCAGCAGCCGAGCAAAGGCATTCATCGGCTGAAACAAAATATCTGGAAACCCCAAGGCTACGATCGCATCTTTAACAAAGGGATAAGCCTGATCGAGCGTATAGGGCACTCCATGCGCCACATGGACGGTTAGATAGCCCAAATGCATATCTAGCCGTGATCCATCCCCAAAATATTCCGGAATATCCCACTTGCCGGGACGCAGGATAAAAAACGCCTTACGCACGCCCCCCTGCCGCATTTTTTCCAACAAATAATGGCTCACCACCTTAGGCCGCAAATCACCAGGCCGCAAATCACTAGGTCGCAAATCACCTTGCGGGGCGATCGCCTCAAACCCAACAGGATATAGCTCTTTGCTGAGTGGCAGCGGCGCAAGGCGGGTAGCGCGTCCCCCTGCGGGCAATAGGCCAATTATGTCAGGCGGCATCGCTTTTCTCGCTTAGATTTTGGAGTTTAGAGTTTGAGCCAAGCCATCCTTCAGCGCCAGACCGGGTTAACATCATCAATCTTCTCGCCATTAATCTTTTCGCCATCAGCTTGACCGCCATCAAAAAGCTACGCCAATTCTATCAGCGCCCCAACCGTTAGCCCACCTAAGCTAGCGGGAATAACTAAAGCGTCAGTATTGCTGAAAGAGCACATGAACTTTTGCTAGAAAGATGCCCTGCCTCTAACAAAAATTTGCTCTTAAAAATCAGCAACGCCACCCCACATGCCTGATGCGGCTGAATGCCAGACTGTGCTAAAAACTCGTCAAACCACCCAACCGCCAGATCCATCTGCGAGTGGCTCCAAAGCGCCCGCTCAGACATCCGCTAAAAGCGCCACCCAAAAGCTGTCTAAAAAGCGCGCTTCAAAAAAATCTAAAGGCAAATCTAAAAGCAAATCTAAAGGCAAGCCTCAAACCTCAGCCGCCAGCGCCAAACCGCCCCTCAGCTTGAAACAGCAGATGGCAGAGCAGCGGCAGCGTAATCGCATCCGCAAAGAAATCATCAGCTTCTCAATCAGCGCCCTGTCCTGCGGCTTATTCATCGGCATCTTGCTGGGTCTCATCGGCGGCATCAAAATTGCGATCGCCAGCACCTTTGGCGTTCTGATCTTGGCACTCGCCTTCAAATACCCCCGCTTTGCCCTGTGGGCTTTCCTGATCTACCTGCCCTTTGGCGGCACCATTACCTATGCGATCGGCAACAGTCCTCTCTTGCAGTTGGCAAAAGACGGCCTGTACATTCCAGCCCTCATTGGCGTTGTTCAGCACTGCAAACGCGATCGCCTTCCCTTCTTGCTCCCTAAACAAATTTTGCCTGCCCTCACAGCGCTGCTGCTGCTGTGTGCCATGACCTTGCTGGTTGTCAACGGCTATCAGCAGTTCTTTGGCAAAGGGGGCGAACAGCCGATCGCGATGGGCATCCTCGGCATGAAGGTCATGTTGGGCTACCTGCCGCTGATTCCCTGTGCCTACTATCTGCTGCGCAGCAAACAAGAATTTTATTTCCTCATGCGCCTGATGCTCGTGCTGATCATCATCTGTTGCGCTTTGGCAATGGTGCAATACCTAATGTTGTTGACAGGCAAATGTGCCGGGACTCGCCTCGCTACAGGCAGCAGCCTGTTTAAAGCCTCGCTAGAAGCCCGCTGCTTTGTCGGTGGGGCGCTCCTCTACAGCCCGCAAGAAGGGGTGATTCGGTTGCCAGGAACCTTTGTTGCCCCCTGGCAATGGGGCTGGTTTTTGATTTCCAGCAGCTTTCTCGCTTTTCCCTCCGCCTTCAATGAACCCAAGCCCATTTGGCGAATCTTGGGTTTGGTGGCGCTGGGCAGCGTCTTTGTCATGGCGGTGATTTCAGGCCAGCGGATTGCCCTAGCCCTAGTACCTACCGTCATTGGCCTCCTGCTGCTCGTCACCGGACAAATTGCGAACCTCAAGCGATTTATCCCGATCGCCGCCGGATTAGCCCTTGTCCTCAGCATTGCTGCCCTGCAAAACCCGACCACCGTGCAGGAACGCACCGACAGCTTTATTAGCCGCTGGAATGCTGCCCCGCCCTACAAATTCATTTTTGGGCAGTTTCAATGGGCGATGAAAGACGGCAATTTTTTAGGCAACGGTCTAGGTCGCGCTACCAATTCAGCACGGGCGCTGGGCGAAACTCAGCTCGTCGAAACCTACTACCCCAAAATGCTGTACGAGATTGGCCCTTTTGGCACGATCGCCTTCCTTGCCTTGGTTTCCATCCTGACTTACACCACGTTCAAAGCCTACCGTTTGGTACGCGATCGCAGCCTGCGGGGTTATGGCTCTGCGCTGGCCTGGTTCATTTTATTCATGAGCTACAACACCTACTACTACCCGCTGGATGTCGATCCGGTTGCCGTTTACTTCTGGTTTTTTGCCGGAGTTGCCCTGAAGCTGCCCGAACTAGAACGGCTTGCCCAGCTTGAGGCCGCAGATCTAGAGGCGGAAAACACACCTCTGAAAAAGCGATCGCATCGCAAGTTGAGGCGATCGGCCTTTACCTAAATCCTGTGACCCAAATCCTGTGACCTGATTTCAGCCACCGACCCCACATTCAAAGCCGTTCTACAAAGCCGTTCCACAAAGCCATTTCTACAAAGTCACCCCATGCTCCTTTCCCTCATCATCCCCACCTATGGCCGCGAAGCGATTTTATGCGAAACGATCGCCAGTGTTTTGCAGCAAGACTATCAGCATTATGAAGTCCTGGTAATTGACCAAACCGATACCCATCAGCCAGAAACTCAGATCTATCTAGAAACCCTAGCCGCAGAACATCGAATTCGCTGGTTTCGGGTGGGTTGGGCTAGCTTACCGGGGGCGCGCAACTATGGCGTGCGGCGTGCCCAAGGAGACATCATTCTTTTCCTGGATGATGATGTGCTGTTGCCAGCCGGATTTTTGGCCGCTCATGCGCGAAACTATCATGATCCCGACATTGGAGCCGTGGCGGGCAGAGTTTTCGATCGCATGAAGTTAGCCGATGCCATTCCCGGCCTGCAAATTGAGTACCTGCCCCCCGAAGCGATGGATGCCGGAATTGCCTGGTATCACCTCGATCTCGTGCATACCATCAAACCCCAGCAGGTGATCACGGCCAGAGGCTGCAATATGTCCTTCCGGCGATCGATCTTTCATCACTACGGCATTTGGTTTGATGAGCGCTTTCGCGGCAGTGCCGTGCGAGAAGAGTCTGACTTTTGTCTGCACATCCGCAAGACAGGTTTAAAGATCTGGTACGACCCAGCGGCGCATCTGGTGCATTTGGGTGAGGAAACAGGCGGCTGTCATGATCTGAGCACACGAACGCTGCAATACCAAATGACCTTCTACCACAACCATTTCCTCATGGCGCTTAAAAATCTCACCCTCTGGCAAGGGTTGCGCCTCGCCGCCAAGCTGTTTGACTGTCATGTGTTGGGGCATCCGCCCTGCTACAAAAGCGGCTCTCCACTCAAAATCATCACGCGCAGCCTGTTTTATGTTGCGGGTTTCTTTAGCGCCCTGGGAACGCTAATTAAGTCCCTTTACAACAGTGGGCAAGTCTATAGCCAGAGCGATCGCGCTCTAGAAAATAGCTGAAAAAGTATGGGGTCTGCGGGTCATGCCGATCCTCTGTAGCTGCCTCTCTCCTTCACTTCTTTACTCCTTGTTCTTGCATGTCTCTGATCAACTCCATGCCAGCGATCGCCTCTCCATCCCCTCTGCGAATTTTAGTCGTCAGCCATACCTACATTGTCGATCTCAACTGCGAGAAGCTCAGAGCCATGACGCGAGAACCCAACGTCGAAGTGACGGTGGTGGTGCCTCGGCGCTGGCGACCCGGTGGTGTGCAAAACTGCATGATTGAAAGCCGCCCCTGGCAGGATGGTGCTTTTCGGGTGGTGCCTGTGTCGAACTTTGGTCAAAACAACCAGGGACTGCTGTGCTTTGGCACAGAGATCGTGACGTTGCTACGAGAGTTTCGCCCCCACATTATCCAAGTCGAGCAGGGAGCCAAGTCGATCGCCTATGCCCAGCTCATTACCCTCAACCGTCTGCTGCGGCTCGGTGCCAAAAATCTGTTTTTTACCTGGTGGAATCTGCCCTACACGCTCAAGTTCCCCATTTCGGCCTTAGAAGCCTATAACTTGCGCCATACCGACGGTGCCGTCGTGGGCAACCAAGATGGAGTAGAGGTGCTGCGGCAGCGGGGCTATGTAGGCGCAGCGCAAGTCATGCCGCAATTGGGGGTCGATGAAACCCTGTTTCGCCCCCAGCCCCAGCCCCAGCTTGCCGCTGAGTTGGGGCTTCAGCCTGATGATTTTGTCGTGGGGTTTGTGGGACGGTTTGTGGCTGAAAAAGGCTTGCTCACCCTCTGGGAGGCTTTGGCAGCGATGGGCGATCGCCCCTGGAAATGGCTTTTGCTGGGTCGGGGAGACTTAAAGCCTGTGCTCATGGCGAAGGCAGAAGCCGCAGGGTTGAGCGATCGCCTGATTTGGGTGGAGAGCGTTCCCCATGATCGGGTGCCCTGCTACATCAACTTAATGAATACGCTGGTGTTGCCCTCCGAGACGAGTGTGCAGTTTTCTACCTTCACAGCCAAAGGCTGGAAAGAGCAGTTTGGTCATGTGCTAATTGAGGCAATGGCCTGCCAGGTTCCGGTAATTGGCTCTGACTCAGGCGAAATTCCCCATGTGATTGGCGAGGCGGGACTCATTTTTCCAGAAGGCAAGGCCGCTGCCTTGCGGGAAAGCTTGCTCTGGCTGATGCAGCCGCAAGTGGCGATCGACCTGTCGAAGCAAGCCTACGATCGCGCCCTCAATTGCTACACCAATCACACCTTGGCTCAGCAGCAGCTGGGGTTTTACAGACAGTTGCTCGCCTCCCCCAAACAGTCTTGAAATCGCCCTGCCCTCTAGGAACCCGTCATGAGCCGATCGCTTCGGATTTTACAAATTGTGCCTTCGATCTCACGGGTTTACGGCGGCCCTAGCCAGATGGTGCTGGGTTTTGCGCCTGCCTTGGCGGCACAGGGGGCAGAAGTCACCCTGCTGACGACTGATGCCAATGGCGATGTTGGCCAAGCGCCGCTGGCTGTGCCCTTAAACTGTGCGATCGATCAAGAAGGCTATCAAATCCGCTATTTTCGCTGTGCTCCCTTTCGCCGCTACAAGTTTTCAGTGGGGCTGCTAACCTGGCTGGCGCGCCATGCCCATGAGTTTGACATTGCCCATATCCATGCCCTATTTTCGCCGGTGAGTTCGGCAGCAGCGACGATCGCTCGTGTCCAAAAATTGCCCTATGTGCTGCGGCCCTTGGGCACTCTCGATCCGGCTGATCTGCAAAAAAAGCGTCAATTAAAGCGTCTGTACGGTATGGCGATCGAGCGACCCAATCTGGCGGCAGCGGCAGCTCTGCACTTTACCAGCGATCAGGAAGCCAAGGTTTCTGATCGATTTGGGGTCGTAACGCGAGATTGGGTCATGCCGCTAGGTGTTAAGGCCGCTATGCCGATCGGCGCGGTTGCGATCGCTGCCCTACGACAGCAGCTTGGCATTTCTAGCGATTGCCCCCTGATCCTGTTTATGTCTCGGATCGATCCCAAAAAAGGGCTAGATTTGCTGCTGCCTGCCCTAGAGCAACTCCAGCGAGAAGGCCATGCCTTCCAGCTCGTTTTGGCGGGGGAAAATCCTCAAGATGCGAGTTACGAGCACCAGATTCATGCGCAGGTGCAAGCTTCCCCTTTAGCGGACTGCACTACCCTGACGGGGTTTGTCTCAGGTGATACCAAAACGGCGCTGCTGCAAGCAGCCGATCTGTTTGTGCTGCCCTCTTATTATGAGAACTTTGGCATTGCAGTAGCCGAAGCGATGGTGGCCGGTGCACCCGTGGTGATTTCTGACCAGGTTCATATATGGCCTGCGATCGCTGAATCGCAATCGGGTTGGGTTGCCTCGTGCACGATTGCTGCCTTTACGGATGCCCTCCGTCAAGCGTTGCTCCAGCCTGCCGAACGCCGTCAACGCGGAGCCAATGCCCAGGCTTATGCCACACAGCACTATAGCTGGGAGGCGATCGCCCGGCAGATGATGGCTGCCTACGCAGAGATTTTATAGCAGAGGTTTTATAGCTACAGCGGTTAGGATAGGGACGTTTTGGGTGACACTGCTGACTTTAGGTTAGACTCATGCACAAGTTGTTTTGCATGGGTACCGTGGCGCTGTGCGCTTAGCCAAAACCAGATCATGCTTAAAAGCCTTGTGAGGTGAGGCTTTTGAGCTTAATCTGCACTTCACTCTACCCCAATTTGCTCTATGCGATCGTTCTGGCTTCCTGCTTGGCTCAACCCTGAGAAACTGCCGCTACGCTTTGTGCTCATTGCCCCTTTTGTGTTGCAAATTGTCGTGGCAGTTGGGCTGACGGGCTATCTTTCGTTTCGCAACGGCCAGCAGACCGTGAATGAACTTTCTGAGCAGATGCGCACCAAGATTAGCGATCGGATTCAAGATAAGCTCGACACCTACCTATCGATACCTAATCAGCTCAATCAGATCAATCTCAATGCCATTCAGCTCAACCTGCTCGATCTGGATAACTTTGACACGACGGGACGCTTCTTTTGGAAGCAAATTCAGCTCTTTGATGTGGGGTATATCAATTTTGAAAATCGGGATCGGGGATTTATTGGAGTTGAACGATTAGACGATCGATCGCTGCTTTTAAATGAAGTCCCTACGGCATCTCCTAATCAGCTTTTTGTGTATACCCTCGACAGCCAAGGGAATCGCGTTAAGCTCAAAGAAATTATTCCCAATCCGGAGCAAGATCAGCGCGAAGTCTGGTATCGCGCAGCAGCAGAAACAGGTCGCCCTGTCTGGAGTCCGGTATATCAGTGGCAAGATAAACCGAATGTTTTATCTATTTCCTCTAGCTATCCTGTCTATGATCAAAATCGACAGTTGGTTGGGGTCATCGGCATTGATCTGCTGCTCTCACAAATCAGCTCCTTTTTAAGACAGCTTGAGGTGAGTCGATCGAGCCAAAGTTTTGTCATCGATCGCAATGGCCAAATGATTGCTAGCTCCATTCCAGAGGCAGCCTTGCGTCAGGTGAATCAGCGGCTAACGGCTATGGAGAGCAAAAACCCGCTGGTTCGCTCTACGGCGCTGTTTCTAGAGCAGCATTTTGGCAGCTTCCGGCAAATCTGGACGCGCCAAGAGGTGAGTTTTGATCTGGAGGGCAAGCGGCAGTTTGTCCAGGTGACGCCTTGGCGTGATGCTTATGGGCTGGATTGGCTGATCGTTGTTGTCATTCCTGAAGCCGATTTTATGGATCAGATCAACGCCAACACCCGCACAACGGCTCTGCTGTGCCTTGCGTCTTTGGCGGTCGCCACGTTGATGGGTTCCTTGACGGCAAAATGGGTGACTCAGCCGCTGGCTAGATTGAATGCAGCAGCCCGCAAAATTGCTGCCGGAGAGTTTGACCCGATTGAGCAGAGCGTGAAAATCCAGCGATCGGACGAGGTGGGCGAACTGGCTGATTCCTTTAATCACATGGCTGTGCGGCTGCAAGAATCGACTCAAAAGCTTGCCAATGTTAACCAGGAGTTAGAACAGCAGGTGAGTCAGCGCACCGCCGATCTCCAGCGCGAAATTGCCGATCGCATCCAAACAGAGGCTGCGCTAAGACAGGCCGAAGAGCGCTATCGGGGCATGTTTGAAAACGCTCTAGATGGGATGTTTCAGACCAGCCTTGAGGGGCAATACCTTCAGGTCAATCCGGCTCTAGCGAGAATGTATGGCTACGATTCGCCTGAGGCGCTGATCGCAGACCAACCCAATCTGGGCAATCGCCTCTATGTAGATGGCGATCGCCGTAATGCCTTTGTCACACAAATGCTGCAACAGGGGGCAGTGGCTAACTTTGAATCTCAGATCTATCGCCGCAATGGCGATGTGATGTGGATCTCTGAAACAGCGCGGGTTGTGCAAGACGATCAGGGACAGCCTGCTTACTATGAGGGTGTCGTCAAAGATATTAGCGAAGCGAAGCAAAGCGAAGCCGAACGTCAGCGCATTGAGGCTGATCGTCAGCAGGTCGAAGCTGAGCTAAATGCCCAGCAAAACTTTCTGCGCAAGGTGATAGATGCAGTACCCAGCGCCATTTTTGTTAAAGATCCAACGGGTCGTTTTTTGGCGATCAACCAGGCGGGAGCCGCTATGTATGGCAACACGGTTGAGGAAACTGTGGGTTTGCGAGATGCCGACTTTAACCCCCATCACGAAGAGATAGCAGAGTTTCTAGCCAACAATCAGCAGGTGATGACATCCCGTCAGCCCATGACGTTTTTGGCTCAGCCGATGACAAACGTTCAAGGCGAAATCCAGTGGTATAAGACGGTCATTAGCCCGTTTACGGATGATCAAGGTGAAGTGCTGGGCATCATTGGAGCTTCGACCAATATCACTGAGCTGAAGCAGGTTGAAGAGGCTTTGAGGCAGAGCGAAGCCCAAAATCGCGCAATTTTAGCGGCAATTCCCGATATTATGGGGCGCGTCCGAGGGGATGGTATTCATTTAGGCTATGTGACCTCAAAGCGGATTTATGACCTGCTGCCTGAAGGGTATGACGCGATCGGCAAGAGCATTTTTGAGACCTTGCCACCCGAACTGGCACAGCGACGCATGGAGGCGATTCAGCAAACATTGGCCACGGGGCAACCCCAATCTTATGAGCAGGAAGTCTGGGTTAACGAGCGCCAGCAGTATGAAGAAGTGAGGGTTGTGGTCAGTGGCGACAATGAGGTGCTGGTGATGGTGCGAGACATCAGCGATCGCAAACAGGCTGAGCTTGCCTTGCAAATTAGCGAAGCTCAAAATCGCGCCATTCTTTCTGCTGTGCCCGATCTGATTATGCGAATTAGTGCTGAAGGCAACTACCTAGACTATGTGAGATCCAGCCAATTTGCCGATCTAATGCCCACCGACTATGGACTTTTGGGCCAAAGCATTTTTAATGTGATGCCGCATGAACTGGCTCAGAAGCGGATGCTCTATATTCAAAAAACGTTAGAAACGGGTAAGCCGCAAGTCTATGAGCAGGAAATTCTCATTGGCGATCGGCTGCAATATGAAGAAGTTCGCTTGGTTGTGAGCGGCGACAATGAAGTGCTGGTGATAGTACGAGATGTCAGCGATCGCAAACGCGCTGAGCAGGAGTTGCTTCAAAGAAATCAGGAATTGGCTGAGACTTTGCAGCAATTGCAGGCCACCCAGCAAGGGCTGATTCAAGCCGAAAAATTGGCCGCTCTAGGTCAGCTTGTTGCCGGGATCGCCCATGAGATTAACACCCCCTTAGGCGCTATTCGTGCCGCCAGTAGCAACACAGCAAAAGCTCTAGAAGAATCGCTACAAGAACTGCCCCGGCTATTTCAGTTGCTTTCAGAAGATCAGCAAACGCGCTTCTTTAAGCTGGTCGATCGCATGTTGCATAGCGAACTGCACATCACAGCTCGCGAAAAGCGGCAATGGAAGCGATCGCTGACCGATGATCTAGAAGCTCACGGCATTGAAAGCGCCCGCACAGTGGCCGACACGCTAGTTGATGTAGGAATTTGCGACCAGATAGAGCCGTTCTTGCCCCTGCTCAAAGATGAGAACGCCGACTTTATTTTGCATCTGGCCTATAATCTGGCTCGTTTGCAGGGCAATAGCCAAAATATCACGACGGCTGTCGAACGGGCTGCCAAAGTCGTATTTGCGCTGAAAAACTATGCCCGTTACGACCACACCGGGCAGAAAGCCCTGTCGCAGTTGACCGATGGGCTAGAAACAGTTCTGACGCTCTACCAAAACCTGATCAAACAAGGCATTGAAGTGGTGCGCAGCTACGAGCCTATCCCCCCCATACTCTGCTATCCTGATGAGCTAAATCAAGTATGGACAAACCTGATCCACAATGCTGTTCAGGCAATGAATGGGAAGGGGAGGCTGGGCATTGGCGTGCGGCAAGCCAGTCAGGAAGGGACAAAATTTGTAGTCGTCACCATATCCGATACGGGCTGTGGCATTTCACCTGAAGTTATGCCTCGCATCTTTGAGCCGTTTTTTACCACCAAGCTCGCGGGTGAAGGCAATGGACTCGGACTTGATATTTGTCGTAAAATAATAGACCGCCACTCAGGGCAAATTGCGATCGAGAGCCAGCCAGGCTGCACCATGTTTCACGTATGGCTACCGATGGAATAATTCACGGCAATTTACGGTAGTTCATAACAGGCTAAATTCATGACAGGCCACAGGCTAGTGAGATAGCGCCTGTCGTCGCTGAGCAAAATTTATCTTCTGCATCTGCTTAAAAGTGAACTCAATCTCCCCTTCAAGCCGTCTATAGTTTAGCTTGGAATTTTCTTATGGTGAGCAGCCTAAATCCAACCCATGATAGAGAAGCCGACGAAAGCCATTTTGTTTGTAGATGACGAAGGGGTAATTTTAGAAGCACTAAAGGAGCAGCTTAAGCGCTTATTTGGGCATAAGTATGTTTATGAAGCGGCCAGCAGCGCTGACGAAGCCTGGGAAGTTTTAGAAGATCTGCTCATAGAGGATGTAGAGGTTTTGATTTTGGTCTCAGATTGGCTAATGCCCGGAACCAAAGGAGACGAATTCCTAGTTCAGATTCACCAAAAGTATCCCAGCATCGTCAAAGTTATGTTGACGGGGCAAGCCGATGAAGCAGCGATCGCCCGCGCCTACGAACAGGCAAATTTGCATCGGTGCCTCAGCAAACCCTGGTCTGAAGAAGATCTGGCCGATGCTATTATTTCGGGTCTTGAGCAAGGGACGATCGAGCAAGGTTAACCTATGCCCCAATTCGCGATTCTCTGCATTGATGACGAAAATATCGTCCTAGAAAGCCTAAAGGAACAGCTCAAACGGCCTTTCGGCAAAGACTATTACATTGAACTGGCTCAGAGCAGCGAAGATGCTCTAGACATCCTAGAAGAATTGCGCCTAGAGCAAATTGAAGTGGCGCTGATTATCTCTGACCAAATCATGCCGGGTATGAAGGGTGACGAGCTACTCATCCAGGTTCACACCCGCTATCCTAAAATTCTGAAGGTGCTGCTGACGGGGCAAGCCAGTGCCGAAGCAGTGGGCAACGCCGTCAACCATGCTAGCCTTTATCGCTATATCGCCAAACCCTGGGATGAAACTGATCTGTGCCTGACGGTAACAGAAGCCCTGCGGCGCTATCGCCAAGATCAGCAGCTGACCGAGCAAAATCAGCAGCTTCAGCAGATCAACCAAGAGCTAGAGCAGCTTAATCTATCGCTAGAGCAAAAGGTAAACGATCGCACGATAGATTTGAGAGCGGCTAAAGAAGCGGCTGAGGTGGCTAACCATGCCAAAAGCGCTTTTCTGGCCAATATGAGCCACGAACTGCGCACGCCTCTCAATGGCATTCTGGGATATACCCAAATTCTTCTGCGCGATCGCACCCTGACGCAAAAACAAAAAGAAGGGGTGCAGGTGATTCAGCAGAGCGGTTCTCATCTGCTCACCTTGATTAATGACATCCTGGATCTGGCTAAAATCGAAGCCGAAAAATTAGAGCTAGCCCCGCAAGATTTTCATTTCACCACCTGCCTTGAGGGTGTAGTGGATCTTTGCCGCATTAAGGCTGATCAAAAAGATGTAGAGGTGGTTTATGTGGCCGAAAACTTGCCTGCGGCGGTGCATGGAGATGACAAACGGCTGCGACAAATTTTGCTAAACCTCCTGAGCAATGCGATTAAGTTTACCCATCAAGGCTGTGTGACGCTCAGAGTGACAGCTAAGACTCAAGAGTTAGCTGTCAAAACGCAAGGGTACCTAATTCGGTTTCAGGTCGAAGATACGGGGGTGGGCATTGACTTAGACCATCTAGAAAATATTTTTCTGCCGTTTGAGCAGGTGGGCGATCGCCGTCGGCAGGTCGAAGGCACAGGGCTGGGGCTGACCATTACGCGCAGGCTAGTGAGGCTGATGGGCGGCGAACTGTATGTTGAGAGCGCCTTGGGAAAAGGCAGCCAATTTTGGTTTGAGCTAGAGCTGCCTGGAGCGATCGATACGATCTTGCCTCCCCAAACGCATCTCTGCTCTACCGTTCGAGGCTATGAAGGCCCCAGACGAAAAATTTTGGTTGTGGACGATCGCCCCGACAATCGAGCCGTCATCATCGATTTATTGGAGCCGTTGGGCTTCCATCTGATCGAAGCCACACAGGGGCAAGAAGGTCTAGAGTATGCCTTGCAGCATCAGCCTGATGCTATCCTTGCAGACTTGATCATGCCGGTTATGGATGGATTTGAACTGATGCGCCACCTGCGCCAGCTGCCAGTATTTCAGAATGTAACAATTATTGCTTCCTCGGCTAGCGTCTTTGAGTTTAATCGTAAAACCAGTCAGGAGGTCGGTTTCAATGACTTCTTACCCAAGCCTATACAGGCCGAAGACTTGCTGAAGATCTTGCAACATTACCTCAGCCTCTCTTGGATTTGCGACAATGAAGAGAATGCGTCTCTTCAAACGCTTGATCGATCAGGGGAATTAATGGTACCGCCCCCGTCAGAGCTGGAGGCTTTGTATGAAGCTGCTCAGATTGGGCATATTGAGCGGATCGTGCAGGAAGCAACCCGCCTTAGAGCGCTAGATTCCCGTTACGGAGCATTTGCCGCTAGAGTGAAGCAACTTGCTGAACAGTTCGATGATGTGGCGATCGCCAATCTGATTGAGCCGTACTTCACATCACCTCAGATCACGCCAGCTGTATTAGACTCATGAATTTCGACTCGAAATCCCGAATCCTGATCGTCGATGACCTGCCCACCAATATCAAAGTCCTGTCGGATTTGCTGCTCGACTATGGGTTTGAGGTACTGATCGCCAAAGATGGGCAAAATGCGCTGCAAAAGTTGCAGCGAGTGGTGCCTGATCTGATCTTACTGGATGTGCTAATGCCTGGTCTAGATGGATTCGAGACTTGTCGCTTGCTCAAGGCTTCGCCTATGACGCGCGATATTCCCGTGATTTTTATGACGGCGCTTTCAGACTCGGTAGACAAGATTAAAGGTCTGACCCTAGGCGCTGTAGATTACGTCACCAAGCCGCTACAGCATGAAGAGGTGATCGCCCGCGTCAACGTTCACCTTAAGCTGCGTAGCCTTGCCAAACAGCTAGAAGAGCGAAATGCTTTGCTGCAAGAAGAAGTGCGATCGCGCAAGCTGGCCGAAGCTGCGCTGCGCAGCTCTGAAGAAAAGTTCTCCAAAGCCTTCCGCTCTAACCCAGGGCCGATGATCATCGCCACCCTGGCGGAGGGTCGGTTCTTAGAAGTTAACCAGACCTTCAGCAGCATTAGCCACTATCTTCAAGAAGAAATTCGCGGCAAAACCGCCAGTGATCTCAACTTGTGGGTGAACCCGGAGGCGGGAGATAGCCTGTTTCAAATCCTCCGAACGGATGGCGTTGTCCATAGACGCGAACTAGATATTTACACCAAACTTGGAGATATCCGCACTCTCTTGGTGTCTGCTGAGGTGATTCAGGTGGATGGCGTGCCTTGTGTCTTGGCGATGACCTACGACATCACCACCTGTAAGCAGACGGCGGCAGTTTTGCAAGAAAAAGAACAGTTTCTGCGCAGCATTTACGAAGGGGTAGGCATTTCGATCTTTGTGGTCAATGTGTCAGAAGCGGGTGAGTTTCGCAGTGGTGGCATCAATCCGTTCCACGAGCAGGTGACAGGCTACACCACCCATGATCTTCTCGATCGGCGCTATGAAGATCTGTTTCCGGCTGACATGGTGGCTGCCTGGCATCAGAATTACAGAGCCTGCATTGCGGCTGGCAAAACAATTATCTATGAAGAGTTTGTGCCGTTTGCAGGGAGCGATCGCTGGTGGCTAACGACGCTCACGCCCTTGCGCAATGCTCAGGGGCATATTCATCAGCTTGTGGGCACCTGCCTAGAGATTACCGATCGCAAAGATGCTGAAGAAGCGCTGCGCAAAAGCCAAGAAACGCTGGCATCGGCGCAGCGAGTGGCTCACATTGGCAATTGGGAATGTAATCCGAGAACAGATAGGGTCATCTGGTCAGAGGAGATCTTCCGGATTTTTGGCTTTGATCCCAATGCGTCAGAACCTAGCCATGAAGAAAAGTTTCAGTGTTACCATCCCGATGACCGTCCTCATGTAATTCAGATCCTTCAGGATGCTATGCAGACGGGTAAACCCTTTGAGTTTGACACGCGTATCTGCCGACCCGATGGCATCCGGTATCTAGAAGTCAAAGGGGAAGCCGTTCTGAATGAAGCTGAGGAAGTTGTGGGGCTGTTTGGCACAGCTCTAGATATTACCGATCGCAAACAGGTAGAGGCAGCGCTGCGTCAAAGCGAGGCCCGCTATCGAGCGATTGTCCAAGATCAGACCGAGCTAATCATGCGCTTTCACAAAGATGGCACAATCACGTTTGCCAATGACGCATTTTGTCGCTACTTTCAGCAAAACCCTGAGACGATCGTGGGGAGCCGCTACTCTCCTGAACTCCCCGATGCCGATCGCGATCGGCTGACGCAGCTGCTCGATTCCTTAACCTCAGACCACCCGGTGAAAATGATTGATCACCCGGTCATCGTAGAAGGTCAGATGCGCTGGACGCACTGGATTAATCGTTGGATTGGCGATGAGCAGGGCAATTTCCTAGAGTTTCAGAGCGTGGGCAGAGATATTAGCGATCGCAAGCTGATGGAGGCCGAACTCCAACGTGCCAAGGACGTAGCAGACGCTGCCAACATTGCCAAAAGCACTTTTTTGGCTAGCATGAGCCATGAGCTACGCACGCCTCTACATGCCATTCTGGGCTTCACTGAATTGCTGGCTTTAGAAGAAAATTTGTCTGCTTTTCAGCAGGAAAGCCTGGAAATCATCAACAACAGCGGTGAGCATCTTTTAGCTTTGATCAATGACGTCTTGGAAGTTTCTAAGATCGAGGCGGGCAAAGCGGTTGTCAACTTAAGCATGGTTGATCTGCGTAGCCTTTTCAAAAATTTAGAGGAAATGCTACAGCTAAGAGCGGCAACCAAAGGTTTGGAGATGGTGTTTCACCTGGCTGAAGACTTGCCAAACTACGTCCATACAGACGAAAGCAAGCTGCGGCAAATTCTGCTAAACCTTCTGGGCAATGCCATTAAATTTACGACCGCTGGGCGGGTGACACTACGCGCCAAGATCGCTGCCCACCCCAAAGCTATGCCCCTTGCCTTAGACGGGTCTTCTCCAAATCTGCCTTTCCAAAATCTACCCTCT
The DNA here is from genome assembly GCA_016208305.1 of Oscillatoriophycideae cyanobacterium NC_groundwater_1537_Pr4_S-0.65um_50_18. Lineage (GTDB taxonomy): Bacteria > Cyanobacteriota > Cyanobacteriia > Elainellales > Elainellaceae > Drouetiella. The sequence goes on from JACQYI010000078.1 coordinate 104,675, forward strand.
CAAAACCTGGCTCTATCTGAGGCGCTCCCTTCCCCTTTCCATGCCCTCCACTTTGAGATTGAGGATACTGGACAGGGAATTTCTCCAGAGGAATTGCCTTCTCTGTTTGAGGCTTTTGTCCAAACTGAGTCAGGCCGCAAATCGCGTAAAGGCACTGGGTTAGGGCTGTTCATCAGCCGTCAGCTTTTGCGACTTTTGCAGGGAGACATCGCTGTTGAAAGTGCAATTGGGCAAGGCTCCTGCTTTAAGTGTCATGTTGCGGTGGGTCTGCCAGATGCGCCAATCGTTGATGCGGCAGTTCAGTCGGCTCGTCGGGCGCTCAGGTTAAAGCCAGGTCAGCCCTCTTGGCGCATCTTAGTCGTAGAAGATACGCAAGAAAATCGTCTTTTATTCATTCAATGGCTCACCAGCAGCGGTTTTGATGTGCGGGCAGCCGAAGATGGGCAAGAAGCGATCGCCCTCTGGAATAACTGGAATCCCCATGTCATTTTGATGGATATGCGCATGCCCAATCTCAACGGCTATGAAGCGACGCGGCAAATTAAGGCGACTGCAAGAGGCGAGAAGACGGTGATTATTGCTGTCACAGCCAGCGTTTTAGAGGAAGAGCGGACTAACATTTTTGCTGCGGGCTGTGATGATCTGCTGTGTAAGCCCTTTAAAGAGCAAACGCTGCTGATCAAGCTGGCAGAGTATCTAGATCTTCAGTACATCTATGCCCAATAGATTGCCCAATAGATTTCTTGGCTCAGCGCTGACGCAGTGAATTAATTTCTCTCAACTAGCCAAAAGATTGGTTAGCAAAAAGAAGAGAGGGCGCGATCGAGTCACGTTCCCTCTTCTCTTCATGGCTGTTCATGTTGGGTTATTCGTACCACATCCAACTAGAAACCCCCTCTATTTGGATATGCCCAATGTGCCCAATCTTCACATCGCCAAGTCTTCAAATAAGTGCTCAAGATTTATCAGTCAGCTCGGTTGTCGTTAGCCAAAGGACTCGCTAGTTAAAGTCCTGGGCTTTTCAGTCAATGTGCTATTTAGCCAATGTACCTTTCAGCCAATGTGCTGTTTTAGCCAATGTGCTATTTAGCCGATGTATTGCGCTTCTGCTTCCAACTGGCGAATCAGAGATTCATCTCCTTTGACCCGCGCAGCTTCCAAGCGGCGCTGAATATTTTTGCGTAGAGTTTCACGATGAGCTTCAGCAGCCTTCATCACGATTTGCTGACGATTTTTGTTCACGGTGGACATCCTTTTGAAAACATGTGTGTTAAGTCATCAGCTTTCATATTAACATGCGTCAAGGATTCCGTAGTTTAAGATACAAAAATAAATTAAAACAGTGCTTAACAATACAGAAATTATTTGGTTTGTTGGAATCAAAAGTATGAATAGCGAATTTTACCCAACTCAAACGCTAGCTCAGTCAAGCTCTAAACTCGGCTTCTAAACGACTTGCCAGACAAATTTCTTCAAGCAAAAGCCATACGATAAAAGGACTATCGCTGTTGAGATGGGTTTTAACGAACTCCGATCCAGGTAAAAAAGTCTTGGCGAGTGAGGACTTCCAGCACAATCAGCGCTACAAATCCCACCATGGCAAACCGTCCGTTAATCAATTCAGCATAGTCATTCCAGCCAAATTGGGGGGCTGGGAGAGCCTCAATATCTTCCGGCTGAGCAGGTTTTTCAGAACTCATGGCGATCGCGATCTAGCAGAGCCGTAACATTATCGGCTAAAACCTGACCTTGAGCAAAGCGAATCTTCTAGGATCAAGAAGGGGTTTATTCTCTCCGCGTCACCCTCAATCTGTGCCCATGTCTATTTCCCCAGAGCCGATCGCTTCAGAACCCGTCGCTTCAGAACCTATCGCTTCGCGCTCCCAAATGTTTGATCGCTTACGGCAGAGCCTACGGCCTGGACAGCAGCGCATGGCAGACTGGCAAGGGGGGGCTTTGGCGGTATCTGCCGTACCCGGTTCAGGGAAGTCAACGGGGATGGCGATCGCGGCTGCTCTATTTCTGGCAAGGCGATACCTATCGCATCTAGAGGCAGAGGAGCTGAATGCGCCAGAGCTGAATGCAGGAGCAGGCGATTCTCAGGCGCTCTCAGCGACTTTTCCCTCTGGCCAGCTCATCCTCGTTACCTTTACTCGATCGGCCGTTGCCAATCTTAAGAGCAAAGTGCGGCAATACCTCAAAGCGCTAGCGTTAGCGCCTCAGGGGTTTGCAGTTTCGACGCTGCATGGCTTGGCGCTTAACATTGCCACACGTCACCCGACGCTATCGGGCTTGAACCTGAGTCAGGCGACGCTCGTATCTCCCAATCAAAGCAGCCGCCTAATTCGCACCTGCGTCGAGCAATGGATTTCGGCACATCCTAAAATCTATCAGCAGCTGATTGAGGGACAGCAGTTCGATGGCGAAGAGGCAGAGCGGCTGCGACGACAGTCCGTATTGCGTACCGAGGTGCTGCCCGACCTGGCGTTTACTGTGATTCATGAGGCTAAAAGCTCAGGACTGCTGCCCGATGACCTGCGAAATTTGGGCAGAGATACGGTTCGGTATCTGGCAGAGGGCGCAGACTATGATGTGTTGGCGATCGCCGCCGGACTGTATGAGCGCTATCAGGTTTTGCTGCGATCGCGCAACTTTATCGACTATGACGACATGATTTTGGCGGCGCTGCGGGTGCTAGAAGATGAAGCCACAAGACGGCATTGGCAAACGCAGGTCTGTGCCGTGTTTGAAGACGAAGCTCAGGATTCTTCGCCCCTGCAAACCCGACTCCTGAAAATTTTGGCGACCGATCCGGTAGATTCGCAGTTGCTAAACCTGATTCGTGTGGGTGATCCCAATCAGGCTATCAACTCCACGTTTACCCCGGCTGACCCGCTGTTTTTCCGAGCGTTTTGCCAAGCGTGCGATCGCCTGGGTCAACTTGCCGAAATGGATCAAGCCGGACGCAGTAGCCCCCTGATTATAGAAGCGGCAAATTTTGTCTTAAGTTGGGTAAATCAAAAATATCCCGGTGAGGGCGAGAACGAAGCGCCTTTTCGGACGCAGGCCATTCATCCCGTACCGCCCACCGATCCTCAGCCCAATGCCAACCCAGCCCCTGAGGGGGTCGGTCTCGAAATTCGCTTTCCGCCAGACGTGCATCAGACGGTAAACCTGATTGGCCTCCGGATTGCTGAACTGTTTGCTCTGCATCCCGAAGCCCGTGCAGCGGTGCTGGTGCGAGAAAATCGCCAGGGTCGCTATATTGCCGAACGGCTGCAAAACCCGACAATCTACGGCCTAGATGTTGATCTGAGTCAGCAAGGCATTGATGTTTATGATGTGGGCGATCGCGATCGTCACTCCCACATTCCGGCAGAGATGCTCTCGCTGCTGCAATTTCTCGATCGTCCCCACTCTCCCGATAATCTAAAGGCAGCTTTGCAAACCCTGGTCGATCGCCGCCTGATTCCTACACAAGATTTAAATGCCTTGGCGGTGCTGCCTGAACAGTTCCTTTATCCCACACCGCTCGATCCGCCCCAGGCAGAATCAGTGCTGCAAGCGCGACGCTACTGTACAGGTCTGCTGCGCGCCCGATTAGAACTGCCGCAATATCAGCTCATTCCCTTTTTGGCGATGACCTTGCAATATGAGCAATCAGAGCTGGCAACTGCCGACAAACTGGCCGAACGGCTGGCGCAGCAGACGGTAGGCAATCCGGCGATGGCGGCTGTGCTAGAGGCACTCGAAGAAATTGTTCGATCGGAGCGATTTGAGCCTGTCGAAACCGATGATCCTGAGCAGCGCTACATTCGCCCTAAGCAACTCACCATCATTACCATGCACAAGGCCAAAGGGCTGGACTGGGATTTTGTTTTCATCCCGTTTTTGCATGAGCATGTGCTGCCGGGAAACTTGCGGGTACTGCCACAAATGCAGTTTCTAGGAGACTTTACCCTATCGGAGGTGGCTCGCGCCCAAATTCGCGCCCATGTTCACCAGGCTTCGGGTCACGCCTCTTCGGGGCGATCGCCCTCCGCTCTGCCCAATATCTCGATCGCCTGGGAGCGGGCAAAATGGCTGAAGCTTGCCGAAGAATATCGCCTACTCTATGTCGCCATGACGCGCGCGAAGCGGCTATTGTGGATGTCGGCTGCTTACAAAGCCCCCTTTAGCTGGAGCAACCCTGATAATTTGGATGGGCGATCGCCCTGTCCAGTTTTGCCTGCTCTGGTCAAACAGTTTCCTCAAGCCATTCGTAAAAAAACTTAGGTTCTCTAGTGCGCCTGAAAGCCTCCTCCCTTCGATCTTTAGCTCCTGCGATCGCCCTGGTTGTTCTGTTGCTCTCCGGCTTGGCGCTGCGGGTCTGGCATCTAGACACTAAGCCGCTGTGGCTAGACGAAGTGTTGACGGCGCTTTTTACCACCGGGCATCGATCGGACAATCTACCGCTCAACCAATTTTTGCCCCTGAGCACCCTCGACGCTATTTTTGCCTATCAGCCCGGTTTGTCCTGCGGTCAGATTGCGCAAACGGTCGCGACCGAATCGGTGCATCCGCCGCTGTTTTTTTGTCTGATGTATCAGTGGCTGGGCTGGCTAAAGCCCGGTGCTGATTGGCTCTGGGCAATGCGCCTCTTGCCTGCTCTATGCGGTGTAGGGGCGATCGCCGCTCTATATCATCTCAATCGTCTGGCTTTTTTCCCGTCAGCAGGGTGGATGGGGGCAGGACTGATGGTGGTTTCTCCTTTCGCGGTTTATCTCTCCCAAGAGGCGCGCCACTACACGCTGCCGATGCTGCTGATTACGCTGGCCTTGGCAGGATTAATTCAAATTCAAAGAGATCTCCAAACCGATTTCCACACGAATCTCAAGGGCAATTCCGCTCATCCGCGCTTGCGTCCTGCCGTTTGGCTAGGCTGGGTGGGGTTAAACCTCCTTAGTCTTTACGTTCACTACTTTTGCATCTTGGCGATCGTCGCTCAGGTCTTGGCGCTGCTGGGCTGGATCGTGTGGCAGCGTCCACCCCTGACTCGCCGCCAGTGGAGCGCGATCGCTTTGGCTCTCAGCGGCATCTTGCTGGGATACCTACCTTGGTTGCCAACTCTGCTCAGCCATATTCAGCGACCCGAAACCGACTGGTTGATTCCCTACCAGCCCGACTGGCTCGATCGCCTAGCCCCTCTGTATCAAACGCTGGTGGGCTGGACGTTGATGTTTATTGCCCTACCTGTCGAGCGCCAGCCACAGCCGATGCTGATTGTCTCGACCCTTCTGACGCTGGCTTTTGTGATTTGGCTCGGTCGGCAGCTCTATCTAGGCTTTAAGCTGCTCTGGAATCAGGTCGCTCTACGCCCTGCGATCGTGCTGCTCTTGGGCTTTACCCTTTGTGTGATCACCGAATTTCTGGCCATTGCCTACGTTCTTAACAAAGATATTACGGTTGTGCCACGCTACAACTTTGTCTATTTTCCCGGTATCTGCGCGCTGGCGGGGGCTTGTCTGATGCAGTCTGGCCTTGCCAAAGTTGGCGGGCAGCGATCGGCGGCGATCGTCCTGTTGGTGGGCTTGCTGAGCAGTGTGCTGGTGGTCAACGGCGGGGTATTTCTCAAATCCTATGCGCCCGATCGCGTGGCCAAAAATATGGCGGAGCCTGGCCTATCTACTGGCCTACCGACTGCGGTTGTTGTTGCCTATAGTTCGCTTCAGGAAGTGGCACTGGGGCTAAGTTTTGCGATGGAGTTGCGGCAGCTCTATCCGCCGCTAGAAAGCTTATCGCTGCAACAGAACTCGCTGCAACAGAATTCGCCGCAGCTTCAAGATCGCAATCAAATCGCATTTCTCAATAAAGCTTTAGGCTATCCACAGGTTTGGAAAACGCTGGCTGAACTGCGGCAGCCTTTGCCCCTACCGCTCAACTTGTGGGTGGTGGCCTCTCCTGGAATGCGAACTCAGGATTACCCTAATCGGCTGCGAATTCTTGATCCGAAGTATCCTCGGCGGCGGGCACGCAATCTCTGTGCGATCGATCCAGAGGGCTACCATCGCATAGGCTTTCCCTATCAACTGTTTCGGTGTTTACCTCAGTAAAGGTTCATCCAGGGTTTCCCCCAGGAAATCACCTTAAGAACAGAAGCTTTTTTCTTTCCTTTATAAAACTTATCGTAGTTCGCCTGAACTTCTTGACATTTAGACTGTTCAGATGTGCAGGAATTTGCTAACCTTGCTTTCCTAAGTGGACAAATTTTATGGAGGAATAAAGTACGGATAGAAATCAAGCGGTTTCACAGTAGCGATCGCTTGAGTTAAATCGGATATCTCGTTGAACATCAGCCCCCGTGAACATGAAGAACAACGGAATTTACTGAGACATCAACCTGGGTAATCCCAGATTGTTTGAAAAACAGAGGTAGTCTTTCGGAAGATGTAAGTCAATTCTCAAGTTTTAATCTATCCTTGATCCTGTCAGCATTCGAGTTCTAAAGCGAGCCGCTGGTTTTCTCAGATTCGCTGATCAAGCCTCGTGAAAAAGCTGATAAGGGTGTGAGTAGGACAGGTTTAGGGCTAGAGCATCTGAGGCTAGAGTGTTCCATGCATTTGTCGGAATGCGAAGCCTAAATCAGGACTGAGATCTTTAAGAGTTCTAAATAGCTCAATATTTCGTCACTGTTTCGGAAAGCGGTCGAAATATTGATTCTAATTAAGGTTAAGGCGAGGCTGCATACGGCCTTTGCTGGAGTCAGGGTTAGGCTCGACGAGAGACAGGTTAAAGGCGCGATCGCTCCCTCTGACCCTGTTACTTGGCTCAGCGTAATCTATCTGACCTTAGCTGATAGCTTTTATCAGAGCATCGCTCATTCAGAAGCGCTAACTCAGATCAGGGCAACGCGGCTACGGGCTACTAGGACAGATCAAAGACTGGCTGATGCCACGATTGCATTTTGGCTCAGGTCAGTATCGTTGATTTCAAATCTCATAGCTTTTAAGGAAAGCTTTATTTCAGGAGACACATTATAGATATGACCCCCACAACTTATTCTCGGTTTATTCGATTTTTACAAGAAGATTTGGCGCTGTCTGCCTCTTCGATCTCAATCGCGCTGCGGCATCGAGAGCAAGATCCAGGCCCCCTGCCCATGATTCTCTGGCAGTATGGACTAGTGACGTTGGAACAGCTCGATCGCATCTTTGATTGGTTGGAAACCTCTCAGCCTTAGCCTTTGCACCCTTTTGCATGCCCCGAGCATGAGCTAGTGTGTCAATTAAGAGTATGAGCTGTTTTTTCCAGCAGGAGTAAAGCTATGTTGAGCATCCAGCGCCCAGCGCCATCTCAGAGAAATGCCTTAAAACGAAATAGCTCAGAGCGAAAACAATCAAATACAGTCTGGATAAAAGAGCGGGTCGGATGACTCGCTCTTTTGTTTTAAGGGATTTGCTTTAAAGAATTTTGAAAGGCTTCAAGGACGCTCTGTGCCGATCGCCAACTTGACGCCATCGATCGCCCGGAGTCGATCCATCACCTCTACGACCTTGCCATGCGTCACGGCTTTGTCGGCATCAATCACAACTAAGGGTTGCTGACCCGTAAGCGCCAAGGCACGCACCTGAGCCTCTAAGACCTCGATCCCCATAGGCTGACGCTCAAAGGCAATATTTCCAGCCGCATCAATGGTCACCACCTTCGGCGTTTGAGCCTGAGCCTCAGCAGTTTCGGCACTGGGCAAATTGACAGGCAAACCCTGCGATCGCGCCAGGTATAGGGTAGACATAATGAAAAAAGTCAAAATCGCGAAGATGACATCAATCATCGGCACGATATTGATCTGATAGGGGGGTTCTGGCTCATTGGGCAGACGCATGGGGCACTCCGCGCTCATAGCGACGACGGTAAATTAACTCTAGCTGCCCGCCATATTCTTGGATCAACGCCATTTGCCGCAGATACAGGCCGCGAAATACGTTGGCAAACAGCAGCGTAAAGATTGCCACCACCAGTCCTGAGGCGGTAGAAATCAAGGCTTCGCTAATGCCTGCCGTGACATTGACCGTGGAACTGCCGCCCAAGTCACCGATCTTGAGGGAGGCAAAGGAGCCGATCAACCCCAAGACGGTGCCCAATAGCCCCAGCAAAGGCGAGAGGCTGATGACTGTGTCAAATACGGTATTGAATCGCTTCAGTAAGGGTAGCTCTGCCTGAGCCGCGCTTTCTAAAGCCAGCCGAAACTCTTCTGAATTGGCTTGCTCTAGCTCTAGAGCGGCTAAAAAGATGCGGGCGATCGGTAAATTGGCATTTTGCTCAAGCTTTTGAATCGCGGCTTTGGCGCTGCGGCGATACAATCCCAGCACATCTCGCACGATTTTGTCCTGTCGGCGGATGACTTTCCACCAAAACAGGCTCCGCTCCAAAATTAGCGCTACGGCCAAAATGGATAGACCGAGCAAGGGAATCATCACGACTCCGCCCGATACAAAAATGTTAGCGATCGGCATGGTTCTCCTGCTGATGGCTGTCTAAATGCGGCTTACCGATGTGGAAATCGCTATCTCAGCATACCTGAGTCGGTGATTGAGCAACCATAGCCGATGAAATTCAGCCGCTATGGCAATGTGCAAGTGTCCCCTTCTCGATGCCCACCTTTTCGATAGACCCCTTCTCCCCAGAGCAGAGCGCAAGTCGCCTTGCGCTTACCCATTGCCTGGAAAGTGATCGATTTGGGCATAGCCGCTAAACACTAGGCGATCGTCTTGGGTTTCTAGTCGGTTGAGCCGCAACATTACGCCATCTAGGTCAAAGCGATCGAGATCGACCATGCTATCGAGAATTTGGGCAAAGGCAGCTGACAAGGTTTCCGAGAGGCCACGCATGTCTTCAGGCACAGAGTCCGCATCGAACTGTGGATGCTTAAAGCCCACGCGACGACGTTTCTCAATTTCTAGGGTGGCCGTCAGCCGAATCGGCACATCTTTACGGTTGGGTAAATCTGTTTCGGCAGCGATGGCAACCTGGTTTTCAGGCAAAAGTTTAATCTTTACCGCCCGAAATGAGATCGGCTCACCCCCAGACAGATTAGTTAACTCTGGGCGATCGACCTTTTGCAGATGCTGTTTTACCAGATCGGCCTCAAAGGCGCGATTGATGGCTGCTTCGGATAGCACGACCCGCGCCACAGCCTGCGTCGATTGCTTCAGCCGTAGCTTACCCCCCAAGACTGAGGCATAGTCGATCGCCACTGCATCTGTCTCAAAAGACATCTCTTCGACATCAAACTGGCGGCGGATGATTAGCCCGCGCCCGCTCATCTTAAAACTGTCAATGCTGCCCTGTAAAAGCTTGCTAGAAGGGTAGCAGCGGACTGAGACTTCAATAGATTCACTTTGCGTAAACAGATGGCGGATGGATTGCGTTGCGACCGCGTTCATCATTCGCTCACCGAAATCTGTACCGGGTTGGCTTTTGGAGCCTAAGAAACCACCAAACATACAGTCACCCGTTTACAACAGCTTTGCGTTCTCTATACGACCAGCCTATCACTTGTAACAAAATGTAACCAGTTTCGACAATATTCAACGATAGGAATTGCTTCTGGTAAAGATTAAATAAGTTTTATGAAAAGGCTCTATGAGGCTGACCTCAATAATTTCGGTATTGTTGGGCGCGCTCCGCGTTAATCTATATAAAAAGCGGCACCTGGGTTGAGTTTTAGATTAAACTTTGGCTCAATCGAAAGTTGCAAGGCTTTCTAATTTTCTATCTTCCTGGACTACTGAGCGTGCCCAAAGCTGGGATTATCTATAACGATGTTAAGCCGATCGCTTGTCGCATCGCGCAAGAATTGCAGGACAAGCTGGTCTCTCGCGGCTGGGAAGTCTGCCTTGCGTCAGGCATCGGCGGAATTTTGGGCTTTTCCAAAGCGGGTCGTCCCATTTGCCATACGCCGATCGATCAACTGGCTCCGCCCGGTTTTGAGCGAGGTATGGAGTTTGGCATTGTGCTGGGGGGAGATGGTACGGTGCTCTCGGCCTTTCGCCAGGTTGCACCCTGCGGTTTGCCACTGCTGACGGTGAATACAGGGCATATGGGCTTCTTGACTGAGGCTTATGTCAATCAACTCCCTCAGGCCATTGATGCGCTGCTCGAAAATAAGTACGCTGTCGAAGAGCGTGCCATGCTCTCGGTTCAGGTTTGGCGTGAAGATGCGCTGATCTGGGAGGCGCTTTGCCTGAATGAAATGGTGCTGCACCGAGAGCCATTGACCAGCATGTGCCATTTTGAGATTGAGCTGGGCAGCCATGCCCCAGTGGATATTGCCGCAGATGGCGTGATTATCTCAACGCCTACTGGCTCTACAGCCTATTCCCTCTCGGCAGGCGGCCCTGTCGTTGCTCCGGGTGTCTCGGCGCTTCAGCTAGTGCCCATCTGCCCCCATTCTCTGGCCTCGCGGGCGCTTGTGTTTGCCGACAGCGAACCTGTCACCATCTACCCTGCCAACTTAAACCCTCTGGTGCTGGTTGTGGATGGCAACGCGGGCTGCTCGGTGCTGCCTGACGATCGAGTACGGATGCTGCGATCGCCCTACTCGGCGCGCTTTATTCGCCTTCGCCCTAATGAGTTCTTTCATGTTCTCCGGGAAAAGTTAGGCTGGGGGCTGCCCCATGTAGCCAAACCTGCCTCGGTTGAGCTGCCTTAAATTCCTGTGAATCAAATTATTTTAATGGTTTGCTCTAAAATGAGCTTTCTCTGACTGTTTGCTCAAGCCAGATTGCTTAAGCCAGATGTCCTTCATCTTTACCTTCACATGGCTCCCCCCCTAGATCCCAACCCGCGTGTTTTGGTGATTGAGACTGACGAAGTATTGGCTCAGCATGTCAGGGCTGATTTGCAAGAGTCGGGCTATGAAACGGCGATCGCCCATGATGTGGCCTCTGGGCTGCGACAGGTCAAAGAATTTCAGCCGTCGCTGGTGGTGATCGATCGCATGCTGGCTGGAGAGTCAGGTCTATCGCTCTGCAATCATCTCCGGCAAAATGGGGCGCAGATGCCTGTGCTGCTGCTAATGTCTCGCGATGCAGTCGAAGATCGGGCAGCCTGTCTGCAAGCCGGGGCAGATGATTATTTTCTGAAGCCCTACCGCAGCGATGAGTTTTTGAAGCTGGTGCGGCTCTACCTTCAGTCTGATGCGCCCAGCAGTGAGCAGTTGCGGTTTGGCGACCTGGTGCTGGATTTGGCTACCCGGCGTGCCTTGCGAGGCGATCGCGCCATTGACCTGACCATGAAGGAATTTGAGCTGCTGAAGTATTTGATGGAGCATCCCCGTGAGGTGCTGACCCGTGAACAGATTCTAGAAAATGTTTGGGGCTATGACTTTGTGGGCGAGTCTAACGTGATTGAGGTTTACGTCCGCTATCTCCGCCTCAAAATCGAAGATGAGAGTGAGAAACGGCTCATTCAGACAGTGCGGGGCGTTGGCTATGTGCTGCGAGAGGCGTAGGTTAGAGGCATAGGATTAGCCGTCTTGCGGAACCTGACGTCGATGAATTTCGCCCTAGACTTTATCTTTACCAGCGTGAGTATGGGCTATTTACTTTTAGAGAAATCGATCGGGCTAGGGATGGCGGTACTGCTTTTGGGCTGTTCCCCTTCGCCAACCCCGTTGCCTGCCCCGGCACCGCCTACGGCCTCATTACCCCCCAGTAGCAACGCAGGACAAATGCTGCCCATTACGGCTCAAGCGCAAATGGCGGGTCAAATTATTCAGCTGGAAGTGGCACAAACAGCCGAACAGCAGCAGATGGGCTTGATGTATCGCCCGCCTTTGCCAGACGATCGCGGCATGCTGTTTCCGTTTAATCCGCCTCGGCAGGTGCGTTTCTGGATGGAAAATACGCCTTCGCCCCTGGATATGGTGTTTCTTTACCAGGGAGAAGTGAAGGATATTGCAGCTAATGTGCCTCCCTGCACCAGCAGCCCCTGTCCAACCTATGGGCCTTGGACAGAGATTGACCAGGTCATCGAGCTACGCAGCGGTAGGGCGGCAGAGTTGGGCTTAAAGGTGGGCGATCGCGTCGAGATCCAGTTCCAATAGCAGGCCATGCAGCTTTGGCTTATCCCTAAGAAATTGCGCCCCCTGAATCGTGAGATTTCAGAAGGCGCTAACTCTTGTTCACGGTGCTTCACCGCAGGGAGCTTAGAGTCGGGATCAAGGATTTTGCAGAGGTTGCGACCCTAGAAAATCCTTTGACTACAGTCCTCTGTCGGTAGGGTAGCTTACCCCTAGGACACAACCACAGGGGGTACAACTACCGGAGAGGCCGGAGCAGATTCTTCGGTGTCTTCTTTGACGCGCCGCAAATTGGCTCCTAGCGCCTTTAGCTTGCCATCCAGGTTGTCATAGCCGCGATCGAGATGTTGCAGCCCCTGAATCGTGGTCATGCCATCGGCTGCCAGAGCCGCCACTACCAGGGCAGCCGAAGCCCGCAGATCGGTCGCCAGCACAGGCGCACCCGAAAGCTTAGGCACCCCCTGAACAATGGCAATATTGCCCTTGACGCGGATATCAGCCCCCATGCGATTGAGTTCTGCCACATGCCGCAGCCGATTTTCAAACAGGGTTTCTGTAATGACGCTATTGCCTTCGCAGAGGGTGAGTAGCGCCATGAATTGCGCCTGCATATCGGTAGGAAAGCCAGGATAGGGCAGCGTTTTTATATCAGTGGCGCTGAGGGTGTGCGAGGGAATGAGGCGCACTGTATGAGCCTCATCAATGGCGACATGAACCCCGATCGTCTTTAGCTTGGCGATGACGGGAGTCAGATGCTCAGGCACCACCGGGTAAAGGCTGATCTCAGAGCGAGTCATGGCTCCTGCCACGAGGAAGGTGCCTGCCTCAATGCGATCGGGAATAATGCTGTACTCCACTGAATGCAGGCTTTGCACGCCCGTAATCACGATGCGGTTGGTGCCTGCTCCCTGAATCTGTGCCCCCATAGCGCGGCAAAAATTCGCCAGATCGACGACTTCTGGCTCCTGGGCTGCATTTTCTAGAATAGTCTCGCCTTCTGCCAGCGTTGCCGCCATCATGAGCGTTTCTGTTGCACCGACACTGGGCACATCCAGATAAATTTTGGCTCCCTGCAAGCGGCGGTTTTTTCCAGGAACATAGGCATAGACCGTACCATGTTCAAATTGCACTTCTGCGCCTAGAGCCTGCAATCCTCGAACATGCAGATCTACGGGTCTAGCCCCGATCGCGCAGCCACCCGGCAAAGGTACCCTAGCCTCGCCCAAGCGTGCCAGTAGCGGCCCAATCACAAAGAAGCTGGCGCGCATCTGGCTCACCAACTCATAGGGCGCTCTCGATTGAGTAATGTTGCGGGCATTGACCTCCAAAACTTCACCCTGCCTCTTGAGCTGGATGCCCAAAGCAGACAGAAGTTCCGCCATGCGGCTAACGTCAACCATCGAGGGAACGTTGTGAAGCAGACAGTCCCCATCGCAAAGCAATGTACCAGCCATGATGACCAAAGCCGAGTTTTTGGCACCGCTGATTTTGACCTGTCCAGAGAGAGAATTTCGTCCCCATACCTGAAGCACAGTTTTTTCGTCTTCAGGCAGAGAAAGGGGGCTTGAGATGTTGAGAGAGGCTGTAATGGCTCTGTCCTCCAAAATAAGCGGGCATCGAACTTGACTATGAGACTGAGTTACTTGTGAGACTGGGTCGCTTGTGAGACTAGGTTACTTTTAAAACCGAGTCATTTGTGCAACCTGTCCTAGGAAAACTTAACGATAAATCTGATCACCCATCGATACGATAGCCCGTTAAGCTAACAAAATTACCTCTAAATAATTTGGTATTGATTCTACCGAAAAGTTTTGAATTGTCTAGAAAGTTTTTGAGCGCCATTTTGTGCTTGGCAAACCACCAGAAAATTTTGGATCAATCTGGGCGAAAGCCTGGATGAAAAAAACTTTGCCAGACAGTTGACGAACGACGTGAGGTAATGGATGATTGTAAATCGCAGTCTAAGAATTGCTTCCCAGCAAATTTAGGCTTTCCAGTTGCGGAACTGGCGGAATTGGTAGACGCGCTAGATTCAGGTTCTAGTGTTTGCAAAGACTTCCGGGTTCAAGTCCCGGGTTCCGCATTCTTAACGGTTAACTTTGAAACAGTCGATTTTGAAATGGCTTTGGGCAGCAAACGCTTTGTCCGAAGCCATTTTTTTAAGAGCGATCGCTCCATACTCTACCCAGAACGCCCGGTCATCCAGAACGCCCAGTCTTGCAAATCATGGCTTGCGAACACTTCAAAATACTTAATCATTGGCGTACAATCCGTTACAAAATATTAATCGTTACGTGAGCTATGAGCCACAAAAACTTTTAAGGTTTGGCTAAGCCATGCAATAGCCAGCGTATTGTTTACAGATTTCCCTATGCTCACTAGTCTTCAAAATCCTTTAATTAAGCAACTGCGCAAGCTGCATCGCCCTAGAGAACGGCGAGAGCAGCAGCTTTTTTTGCTAGAGGGAACGCATCTATTAGAGGAAGCCTATGCGGTAGACCTGGCTTTGGTGACGGTGTGCTGTACGCCCGCTTGGCAAGAGCAGCATCCCGATCTGTGGGAGCAGGCCATCCAGCGATCGCAGCGCACTGAAATTGTTAGCCCAGAAGTGCTAGAGGCGATCGCTACTACAGTGCAGCCTGACGGAGTCGTTGCGACGGCTCAACGGCAGTTCCATTTGCCAATGCCAGAAAGCTTCCGTCTTGGCATTGCCTTAGAGACATTACAAGATCCGGGCAACCTGGGAACCGTCATCCGAACGGCTGCGGCAGCAGGGGCAGAGGGGTTGTGGCTCAGTCAGGATAGCGTCGATATTGATAGTCCTAAGGTGCTGCGCGCCTCAGCCGGACAGTGGTTTCGCCTGCCCATGCGGGTTAGCGACGATCTCTGTGCTGATGTGCAACAGTTCCGCGCTCAGGGGGTGCAGGTGGTGGCTACTTTACCCACTGCGACGCTGACCTACTGGGAGGTTGATCTTACCTGTCCAACGCTGGTTTTGATGGGCAACGAGGGTGCTGGGCTGTCGCCAGAACTGGCGGCACTTGCCGATGTTGCTGTCAAAATTCCGCTGGCGGTAGAGGTAGAGTCGTTAAATGTGGCGATCGCTTCTGCCCTAATGCTTTATGAAGCGAAACGGCAGCAGGGCTTTCGGCAAGTTTGAGGGTAGACAGCCTTAGAAAACAGCGGCAGGAGGAAATGCGCTAGATCTGGGGGTCAATCTCGTTTGCTGTGGACTGCATGGCTTGTTCGATATCGGCAGCAGCGGCCTCTAGAGCTTCTAAATCGAGAGAGGGCTGAGGGCTATGAGCCGCTTTATCGGATGGTTTCTGATCGGGCAGCTTTTCTGTTTCAGAGAGATCGCCTGTTTCAGAGAGATTAAGGCTTTCTTTGAGCTGTCCCAACGACTGCATAAAAGCCTGGTTCGCAATCCGGCGAAGTTCTTGCTGATGCTGATCCATTTCAAACTCCCAAAGTATCCCAAGATCATCAAAAGCTAGAATTCCCGTAGTTGGAGCAATTGCCCCAGGGTGAAATCACGGAACTGGGAAAAGATTTGAGGGCAAACTTTCCCCAGGAGTTGTCTAATCCTCCGTGACCGTCGAGAATTGAACTAGGCGATTACCCATAGGGAGACTGAAGTGACTCACGGATTGGACTACGACCTTGTAATTGTGGGTGCTGGTGTGGGCGGGCATGGTGCTGCGCTTCATGCCGTGAGCTGCGGGCTAAAGACAGCGATCGTGGAAGCTGGCGACATGGGCGGCACCTGCGTTAATCGAGGCTGTATTCCCTCTAAGGCGCTGCTAGCAGCTTCGGGGCGCGTCCGGGAGCTACGCGATGCCCACCACCTCAAGGCATTGGGCATTCAAGTTGGCGACGTAGCCTTTGAGCGGCAGGCGATCGCCGATCATGCGGCAGGCATTGTGACGAAACAGCGAGAAGGCTTGATTGGCAGCCTCAAGCGCATCGGCGTAGATATTATTCAGGGTAGAGCTAAGCTGGCGGGTACTCAGAAGCTCAGCATTGCCACCCCAGATGGTGAGAAGACGATTACAGCTCAAGATATTATTCTGGCTCCAGGTTCAGTTCCTTTTGTTCCGCCTGGGGCACAGATCGACGGCAAAACGGTTTTTACCAGCGATGATGCGGTCAGGCTAGAGTCTCTGCCACCCTGGATTGCCATTGTAGGGAGCGGCTACATTGGGCTAGAGTTTGCCGATGTCTATACGGCTTTGGGCTGTGAAGTCACCATTATTGAGGCTTTAGATCAGCTCATGCCAGGGTTTGATCCCGATATTGCCAAGCTGGCACAGCGGATTTTGATTACCCCCCGCGATATTGAAACTAGGGCGGGGCTGCTGGCCAAGACCGTGACGCCCGGTTCTCCAGTGGTGATTGAGCTGGCAGATGCCAAGACCAAGGAAATCGTTGAGGTGCTAGAAGTCGATGCTTGCCTGATCGCCACGGGGCGCATTCCGGCAACGCGAGACTTAGGTCTAGAGTCCGTTGGGGCAGAAGTCGATCGCCGAGGCTTCATTCCGGTCAATGATGAAATGGCAGTGCTGATCGAGGGTCAGCCTGTGCCGCACCTCTGGGCAATTGGCGATGCGACGGGCAAGATGATGCTGGCGCATGCCGCCTCGGCGCAAGGCGTAGCGACGATTGAAACCATCTGTGGCCGTCCGCGCCAAATGGACTATCGCAGTATTCCGGCGGCTGCCTTCACCCATCCCGAAGTTAGCTTTGTGGGATTGACTGAACCTGCTGCGGTGGAGCTAGGTCAGGCAGAAGGCTTTGAGGTTGCGACCGTACGCTCTTACTTTAAGGGCAATGCCAAGGCGATCGCCGAAGGGGAAACGGACGGATTAGCTAAGCTGATCTACCGCAAAGACACAGGCGAAGTGCTGGGAGTTCACATCATCGGCCTACATGCTGCCGATTTGATTCAGGAAGCTGCCAATGCGATCGCCGAACGTCGCTCTGTGCATGAGCTGGCCTACTTCGTCCATACGCATCCTACCCTCTCGGAAGTCTTGGATGAAGCCTACAAACGGGCGATCGGCACTCACTAAACGCTGCATCCTTGAGGCAAATTTACCGCTGCGCCAGCTTTGAGCTGCTGAAGCGGTCAGCCTCCAAAGCTTCAACCCTAACATCCCGAACATTCTTCCCCATGCAAATTCGCCGTCGTTCTCCTAATCCTGCTATTGCTGTCGAGTATTTGCGCTATCAGACAAAGGTGCCAGATGCTCAACCCCGTCATATTTTGGAGGAAATTGTCTGGCAAAAAGAAGTGGAAGTCGATCGGATGCGAGAGCGGCAGCCCTTGGCAGAGCTGCAAAAACAAATCCAAGACGCGCCTGCACCACGAGACTTCATTGCGGCGTTGCGTCAGGGTAAAACCCAGCCTGCACTGATTGCCGAAGTCAAAAAAGCGTCTCCCAGCAAAGGCGTAATTCGGGAGGACTTTGATGCTGTGGCGATCGCCCAAGCCTATGCCCAAGCGGGAGCGGCCTGCATCTCGGTCTTGACTGACGAAAAATTCTTTCAAGGCAGCTTCGAGAATTTGCGCCGGGTGCGAGCCTCTGTAGACACGCCACTGCTCTGCAAAGATTTTCTGGTTTATCCCTATCAGATTTACCTGGCAAGAATTCACGGTGCCGATGCAATTTTGCTCATCGCTGCCATTTTGCCCGACAAAGATCTGCAATACTTCCTCAAGATCGCCAAAGTGCTAGGCATGGCGGCCTTGATTGAAGTGCATACCCTCGAAGAACTCGATCGCGTTCTGGCGCTGGAAGGCGTGGCACTTGTGGGCATCAACAACCGCAACCTCGAAGATTTTTCAGTAGATTTGCAAACGACTTGCGATCTACTGGCTGCGAGAGGGGAGGACATTCGCGAACGCGGTATTTTGGCAGTCAGCGAGTCTGGATTGCATACGCCTGACGATCTGCATCGCGTGCAGCAGTGCGGTGTAGCGGCTGTGCTGATTGGCGAGTCACTGGTCAAGCAGCCCGATCCAGGAGCGGCGATCGCCACGCTGTTCTCTTAGCCGTTTACTCTGGTCACGCTGTTTTTCTCAGTACGCTATTCTGCTCAGCACGCTATGGTTAAAACAGCAACTCTGTTCCTTCTAAAAACAAATCAGGATATTTGAAATAGCCGCTGTGAGATACTTTCCCAACTCTTTAAAAAGCTTGGTGTATCTCGAAACTCATGCTTAGATTGAATCAGCCCTTTTCCTCTGTAGGCTACATGGATCCCATCCCTCTCCCATCTCATATTCACTACGAGCTGCTACTGCAACTGCTAGAGCGGCAGACCATGATGGCAGTGGGTCGTAAATCTCCTCAGCGAGAGCAAGTCCATGAGCTAATTAGCACTCTACGTAAGGCTTTGACCCAGCAAAAGCAGCTAGAAGATAGCTGCCAGCGTGACAGGCTTGCGGTGGATTACCGCTGGTCGCTTAATCATCCTGCGCCTAATCAGCCGCTCTCTAGCCCACCAGAGCAGATTTCTCATGGCGATGTGCTGGGGGATGTGGTCAATCGGTAAATCGCTATAGGATGCTTAAGTTCAAGACTGCCAAAGAGATTTTCTGATTAATCCATTGCCATAGCAAAGATTGCTGCTACACTATGGCTGTTTCGCCCAGGGTCGTTTCACCTAGACTCGCAGGGTTAGATAGCGTTATGCGGCTGTGGTGTGGCTTGTTGGGGGATAGCATCTGGCGTGACGAAGTTCAGGGCAGCTCATCAGTCAGCCTTACGAAAAGCCAGCCTTACGAAAACGGCAGCCGAATTATTTCATGGGGAGGTTCTGGGTGTCTCAGCTCGATTCATCTCAGGCAGATTTAATCCAGGTCGATCTAATTCCGGCAGAGATCGTTTCGGTAGAGGTGACTCAAACCCCTTTAGCGCCGATGGATTGGGTGGGCGATCGCCCCATGACTCAGCGGCTTCTGGCTCAGACCTCTGGCCTTGATCCGGCTGACTCTGCCCATGCTGCTCAACCCGAACTGGCGCTTACCCCAGCCGATTATCAAGCTCTGTTAGAAGAATTAGCGCAGGCCCAAGTCCTAGACAGAGAAAAAGTTTCCCGGATCTTTCATCTAGAGCAAGCCCTCGATCAAGCCTTGGCCTACCTGGAGGAATTGCGCCTAACGCTGCAAGACCAGGCCATTTTGGAAGGCCAATTAGCGGCTACCGAAGACTATGCTTCTGTACAGCAGCAGGCGATCGCTCGGCTAAAGCTGCAAATGGGCGAACAGCAGCAGGCGCTAGAAGCTCAAATTTTGGAGACTCAGCAGCGCGACCAGGCGATTCAAGAACTGCTGACCACCATCGAAGCCATGACTCAAGCGCAACAGCAAGAAGTTGAGCGGCTGCGACTGCGGATGTCTCAAGATCAGCAGGAGGCGCAAAACCACCGGAACCGCATGGGCAAGCAAGTGCAAGACTTGCAAACAGCCTTAGAGTCTCGGCATCAGCGGGTTTCTGAGCTAGAGGCTGAGATGCTAGCCTCCCGTACAGCAACAGCCAGCCTCCAGGGACAGCTCGAATCCTCACAGCAGCAGATTCGAGAACTCTCTGCTAGCCTGCGGCAATATCGCTCAAGCCTAGCTCAGCTCGAAGCTCAGATCGAACAAACCCATGTGGTGCTAGAAGAACGCCACACTAGAGGTGCCCATCTGCGCCGCACCCAGACCGTTACCGCCGAACAAAGCAGCGCGATCGCCCTCCAAAAAGATCTGACTAAGGCTCAGCGGCAGGTTGAAGCGTTAGAAGATCAGTTGGCTCAGCAGTCCATTCAACACACTCGGCTGCAGCAGAGCCATCAAGAGCTAGAGAGCGATCGCCAGATTTGGCAAACGCGTGAGGCTTCTCTAGAGCAGCAAATTGCTGAAATGCAAGAACAAATTCTTCAGCAAGCCCAGCAGGTGGCTGAGCATGAAACTGCGATTCAGTATTGGCGCGATCGCCATGCCACCAGCCAACGTCAGATCATTCACATTCGCGATCTGGTAGAACATTCTCTTTCGGAGCTAACCGAGGAAACAGCGCACTCCGAAACGCCCGATGAGGCGCATCTCGTGCTAGCTGAGCTGCTGACTGCGATTCAAACCATTCAGCCGGCGATGCCTCCCGAACATTTAGAGCCGATCGCCCTGCCTCTGCCGCGTCTGGGTACAGTTGAGTTGCCCAATTTTCTGGTGCGTCGGCGTGCCCAAACCCGCGATCAGGCGACTTGAAGTTCTTTCGTCGCCAGCTATCAGCTTAGGATCGCAAATTACGAATGCCTAGAAAGTTACAGATCGCTAAAAAGCCAACACGATCGCAATAAGTTGTATCATCCTTGTCTGTGTCGATAGAATTTGTGTCGGCAGAGTTTATGTCGATCGAGAGCTGGGGCTAAGGCAGGATAGAGCAATGGATGACAAATTAATGTTGATGATTCCGGGGCCGACACCCGTACCGGAAAAGGTTTTGTTGGCGATGGCGAAGCACCCGATCGGGCATCGCAGCGGTGATTTTTCTAAAATTATTGCCGAAGTCACCGAAGGGCTAAAGTGGCTGCACCAAACCCAAAATGATGTGCTGATCTTGGCCGCCAGCGGTACGGGCGCAATGGAGGCAGGCATCATTAACTTCCTCAGCCAGGGCGATCGCGTCCTCGTTACCACCAACGGCAAATTTGGCGATCGCTGGGTTGAGATCTGCGAAGTCTACGGGCTAAACGTCGAAAAAATAACGGCTGAGTGGGGCAAAGTCATTGATCCCGAAGCTGTGCGTGCTGCCTTAGAAGCCGATACTGGCAAGCAAATTAAAGCCGTCATCGTTACCCACAGCGAAACCTCGACGGGTGTCATTAACGACCTGGAAACCATCAGCCGCTACGTCAAAGCCCACGGTGCATTGATGATGGTTGATGCGGTCACGAGTTTAGGAGCCACCAGCGTGCCGATCGATGCCTGGGGTCTGGATGTCGTGGCTTCAGGTTCACAGAAGGGCTTTATGCTGCCCCCCGGATTGGGCTTTGTCGCCGTGAGTCCCAAAGCCTGGGAAGCTTACGCCACAGCAAAATTGCCACGCTTCTATTTAGATCTGGGTAAGTATCGCAAGGAGGCGGCTAAAAACAGCCATCCCTTTACTCCACCTGTCAACATGTTCTTTGCGCTTCAGGTGGCCCTGGGCATGATGAAAGCAGAGGGCTTAGAGAATATTTTTGCGCGGCATAACCGCCATAAAAATGCGACTCGCGCTGCCATGAAAGCCTTGAACTTGCCCCTCTTTGCTCCTGATGGGGCGGGCAGTCCTGCGATTACGGCAGTGGCTCCGGTGGGGGTAGAGGCTGAGAAAATCCGGGCGATTTTGCGCAAGCGGTTTGATATTGTCATGGCGGGCGGCCAGGATCATCTCAACGGTAAGGTTTTCCGAGTCGGTCATCTGGGTTTTGTCAGCGATCGCGATATTCTAACGGCGATCGGTGCTCTAGAAGCGGCGCTGAGCGAGTTGGCCTACGAAAACTTCACGGCAGGAGCAGGCGTGGCTGCGGCTGCGCAGGCTCTGATGCAATAGTTTTTTGGAAGTGCTGCGCTCCGCGCAGCACTTCCAAAAAACTATTGCAGGTTAGTTAATGGGTGATTAAGCTGGCGATCGCACCAGCAGCACGGGGCAATTGGCATAAACCCGCACATAGTCTGAGAGAGACTGACCCAACAGGCGATCGAGATCGGGCAGACCTTTGGCGATCGAGGGGCGGCTTTCGGGCGAACCCAAAATCAGCAAGTCTACGTTCAAATCTTCAGCAAGCTGACAGATTCGTTCACCAGGTTTGCCTTCGGGTGCAACGCATTTATAGTTAACCCCGTATTTTTTGGCTTCGTTGATTGCCGGAACCAGCACCGGATCTTCGTTGGGGTTGGCGGAAATTTCACCGGGCTTTAGCTTGAGATCCGGGTTGGTATGAACCAGCACCAACTGGCTGCCTTTAATGTCTCTTAGGAAAGCGATCGCCAGCTTCAAGCATTGTTGGGCTGACGGAGACTTGTCCATCGCCACCATAATGCGGTTAATTTTGCGCACCACAATGTCATCTTTGACCAGCAGCATGGGGCGAGAAGAGAGCTGAAAGACGTACTGGCTCACCGAGTTCTCTAGAATCGACTGGATGCGCTTCAGTCCGCGTGAACCCATAATGATCAAGTCAGAATCGACTTCATCAGCAACCCGACAGACTATATCTTTGGGATCACCTTCCCGCAGCATGGCCGTGACGCGCGTTGGATCAAGGCTGAGCTTTTGAATCGAATTCGCTAGGGTTTTGCCACCCTCCTGCCATTTTTCCGTCATGCCTTCGGCAGTGACTTGGGGTGCCACCACATGCAGCACCGTTACGGTAGCACGCTGAATTAATGGCACTTCCATCAACGATTTCAGCATTTCTTCGGTACGTCCGGTACCTGAATTTGCCAGTAAAATTTTTTCTATCATCGGTTACTCCTGAGTCAAGGTCTTCCTCAGCCAATGGGCTGGCTAAATCAGCTTGAGCTTAATTGCGAATAGGACTCTTTATGCTCAGTCTATGACGGTTAGATCACCAATCTGTAAATCCGTCATAGATTGAAAAATAGCTGAAATATTCGCTAGTCTGGATGGGGCGATCGCGCGCTGCCGTTGAAGATCGGCTCGCAAGAATCCGCAGAAAATCTCTATGATCCAGTTAGCTTAATCGTAGGTAAATCTATGCAGCTACAGTCTACTGAAGCAATCCAGCCGTCGAGCAAATCAGATACCTGGTTCGACTATCCTGTGCGTGCCCAGCCTCACCATACCGACTATTCGGGTGTTGTTTGGCATGGCTGCTATATTTCCTGGATGGAAGAAGCACGCGTAGAATGTTTGCGATCGCTCGGCATTGAATTTGCTGATTTGGTGGCGATCGGCTGTGATTTGCCCGTGGTCGAGTTATCCGTTCGCTATCATCGCCCGATTAAGCTGGGAATGGCGGCGATCGTCCGAGCCAGGATGGCGGCTATGGAAGGCGTGCGGCTCAACTGGGAGTACCAAATCCAGTCGCCCGATGGTCAAGAAACCTATGCGACGGCTCAGGTGGTGCTGGTGGCCGTTGACTTAGAGAAGGGCAAGATCATGCGACAGTTGCCTTCTGCAATGCAAGATGTTTTGAAGCGGCTGTCGGGACAGTTTGAAGGTTAGGTTTGAGGGACTGTGATGGTTCTTAAAAGATACCTAAAAAGTGCCGATTGCTAGCCGGACAGCCCTCTTCAATTCTGGGGGACTTTGAACAAAAATTGGCTACGTGCTTCGCACACGCAAGCGAATGAAAGTCCCCCAGAATTGGGGTCTGGTGGGCGAATGCAGAACTTTTAATACTTTTCAAACATCTTCTTAAACGTGATTACTCTTAAGCTGACTCTCTAGAGCGATCGCAAAAGCATTGTCACCCCCAACAACACTTCGTTGGAACCGACACCTCCGTCGTTAGCTGGCTCCGCAATCAGACCTTGCACTCGTAGATGAATGCGATCGGGTTCTCTGAGTAGTCTGGCGTTGCTGAATGACGCAATGATTTTGCCGGATTGGAGACATAACCGCAAGGTTTTCAGAAACCGTTTCATTGCCCGATTCAGCAATGCTTAGTCCTAGTAGCGATCGGTTAAGGACGGCTGATGAAGCTCGCCCCTTCCACTAAGTTCTAGTCGCGATCGATATTTAGCGGTGAGTAGAGGCAATCGGCATAACCGTTATGTCCATGAAGCAAGCGGAGATGTCTGGGTGAATGAGGAAAATCTGTAATACTGGACTCCCTATTAATTTCCGTCTATTGCCACCTGAAGACTAGCTGGGCTAGCCAACGATCGCTAGAAGCTATTACAAAGCAAACATAAAAATCTTATTAAGTGATTGAAAAAAAAGACAAGTCCTCGTATATTTACTGAGAAATATTAATTCAATAGGCGCAAGCTCTGATCGTTTTGCGTTAGACCATTCCTCTTTATTAAGGCTTCTCTATGAATATCGCTTGATGTCAGTCAGGGCAGACGCAGGGTTTCCTCTAACCTTGCAGAGCAATTGCCTTAGAAAAATTGCGAACAGATTGATAGGTGAGCTTTCTCATCGTTAGACGCTTAGCAAGGGAAATTTCGTAGACTCCCTCGTATTCCGTTGAAAGCGTAAATCAGATTACTCTTCCACGAGATTACCGTTGCTCGATTGGCTCATCTCAGCAGATGTGCCACTGGATGCTGCTTATGCCTGGGTGCATTAACTCCGATCGCACGATTCCTGTCATGGGGATGTGTGGCGGCTGTGGTGTAGTGGGGCAAAGCAGCAACGGCTGATTCAACGGCATCCACCATCAGAACTTGAGAGCCGATCGCGTTCTGCTTTAGGTGCAAGCAATCGGGATGTGCCTGTCCTGACGAATGTCAACTTTAGTCCTAGCAAAAACGAGGTTTAAACCACAATGGCATCGATAACTGTTTCTGGAATAGACGTTGGAAATGTGAATGAAGGGTCTCGCTTCAGCTATCCTACAGGGCTGACCGCCACGTTTGATAATATTCGGGAAGTGATTCTAGCCAGTTATCCCACGGCAGATCTATTCAAAACAATTTTCACATTTGACTTGTCAGTGGCTGGCACTACCGAACGTGCAGACTTCATCGAGGGAAACTTAAACCTCTCTTATTTTGTTCGACTCGATGGTTCGGTGAGTTTGCCCCCAGTCGGAACGATTAATGATAGCGATATTGAGGGAGATGAAACGTTCTCGTTGCAACCGATACTCAATGACCTATCCATCGACCTTGAGGATGGTAGCCGGATACGCTTAAACCCATCTCAAATCGAAGCACTTTTTGCGGGTGCAGGTGGGTTCACCCTCAATATAGGATCGATTACGGGCACGATCGTCGATAACGATTTTCCCAACCAAGCCCCCACCGCCGTCAACTTCACCCCCCCCGCCTCCGCCCTTAACGAAAACAGCGACACCACTGACCGCATCAAAGTCGCAGATGTCACCATCACCGATGACGGACAGGGCACTAACGTTCTGAGTCTGAGTGGCAGCGATGCCGATGCGTTTGAACTCGTTGGCACCACCCTGTATTTGAAAGCCGGAACCATCCTCGACTTTGAAACCCAAACCAGCTACAGCGTTACGGTCAACGTCGATGATGCCGCTGTGGGTAGTAGCACACCCGATGCCAGCAACACCTTTACCCTCAGCGTCAATGATCTACTAGAAAACGTTGCGCCCGTTGCCAATTCAGACACGACATCCACTAGCCAAAACACTCCCCTGAGCATTAGCAGTGCCGAACTTCTGGCTAATGACACTGATGCCAATGGCGATACCCTCAGCATCACCGCAGTCAGTAATGCCAGTGGCGGCACTGTCAGTTTCAATAATGGCAATGTGTTGTTCACACCCAACGAAGACTTCACAGGTGCTGCCAGCTTTGACTACACCATCAGCGATGGACAGGAGAGCGCAACCACAACCGTCACCGTCACCGTTGCTTCTGTGGCAGGCATCAATCGCCCTGGCACCAACGGCAGAGATACCATCATTGGCGGTTTGGGTAGAGACACCCTCAGCGGTGGCAACGGGGATGACCTCATCAATGGGGGATCTGGGAGCGACATCCTCAACGGCAACAATGGCAACGACATGCTGATTGGCGGCACGGGTAACGACACGGTGACAGGCGGCAATGGTAACGATGTCTTTGTGCTGGCAGCAGGGGCGGGCACGGATACGATGACTGACTTCAAAATTGGAACCGATGTGATTGGCTTGTCTGGCGGATTAAGCTTTGCTCAGCTCTCGCGCAGCGGCAACACAATCTCGATAGGGAGTGAGGTGCTGGCAACCTTGACGGGCGTGAATACTGCAACCCTGACGCAAAGCGACTTTATTGCGGTTTAACGTTGGTTGGTTGAGTAGGAGCGATCGCCTTTCTGAATCAGCAGGGGCGATCGCTTTTTGTTTTGGGTTCTTTTCACGATAGACTTACCGCTCATTAACGCTTACATGCTTCAGCTAACACTGCGTTAGTGCGGACAAGGCGGACAAGACAGAGGTTATCGGTGAAAGTCCAAGATCATCTGCTGCTGCACAACTAGGACGTTGTGCTGCTTAGTTCCCAATGGTGACCGTACTGAAAGCGCATCTGTTCGTAATATAAGGTTGAAAGCTACCCCAGGACTGGCACTATGCGATCGCTTCTGGTAGGCGTTTTGAGCAGAAGTTGTAGGCTAAGATCAAAGAGATTTCTGCTATTGGATAGCTGATTATCACAACCGTAGCGCGCGTGATTCATAGTGACCCCGACATCTTGGGAGGAACCCCTGTTTTTGTTGGAACTCGTGTGCCCGTGAAAACGTTACTCAATTATCTCGAAGCAGGTGATCCACTGAATGAATTCTTAGCTCATTTTCCAAGTGTTAAGCGTGAGCAAGCGATCGCAGCTCAGCAAACGAAGTTTTCATACCCAGATTAAGCAATGCCCAGTTTTGTAATGGGTGAGTTGTGTTATGGAGCCAGAAAGTCAGGACGAGTGGAAGCAAACTTAACGAGAGTTGATGAGCTAGTTGCTAACAGCACGATATTGGGATGTGACGCTGAAACCGCAAGGCAATATGGTGATGCTTGAATGCTATCTGCCAGCTTCTTGTGCTGGGATAGACTCAGCATCAAATGAGTAGTCTATGTAAGCGATGCCTGTACAAACGAAAGCCCAGGTAATAGCTCTGCTCCAGGAATATCACCAGGAGTTACACCGCTTTGGAGTGAAACGTTGCGGCGTTTTCGGCTCGTTTGCCCGTGACACCGCAATTCATCCTCAAAGTGATGTCGATATTTTGGTTGCTTTTGAGCCAGACCAGAAAACGTTTGATAACTTTATACACCTATCCTTTTTTCTAGAAGATCTTTTTGACAGAGCAGTTGACCTCATCACTGTAGAGTCATTAAGCCTTTATATTGGTCCACGTATTTTAGATGAGGTCGAGTATGTCTCCGTCGGCTCGTGAATATTTACAGCACATGCTCGATGAAAAGACCTACATCATGACGAGTTCTGCGAGTTTAGACAAGACGAAATTTGTGCAGGATGAAACGCTGAAGCGTGCTTATGTTTGTAGTATTGAAGTAATCGGCGAAGCTGTCAAACAGTTACCAGATGGGTTGCGTCAAAAATATGATGCTATTGAATGGCGGGCTATGGCTGGAATGCGCGATCGCCTGATTCATAACTACTTTGGCGTTGACTATGACATTGTTTGGGATGTTGTAGTTAATAAAATCCCTAAACTGGATGCTGAAATCAGGCTAATTCTTAAGCAAGAATATACCTAGATCGGGAATTGGAGAACAGTCCGACAAAACCAGCAACGACGTTTAAGGATACTCATGAGACACAAAGGGCAGAGCCACCAGTTCCCCTTCAGTTTCGCCCACTTGCACTTTTAAGTCAGGACTCACAGCTTTCGTGCGGATGTAGGCTAAACCCTGATAGCCCTGCTCAGTTTCGGTAATGCTGGTCAAGGTTCCGACCTTCTCCTCACCTACCCTGACAACACTTTCAGGAGCCGCTGCCTGGCTTAAGCGAATGCCCCAGAGCTGCTGTTTCACGCCTTTGTAAGTATGCAACCGGGCGATCGTTTCCTGCCCGATGTAGCAGCCCTTACTGAGGGAGATCGTTTGCCACAGCCCTGCCTCTAAAGGATTAACATCTTCCGTTAGCTCTTGCCCTGGCGCAGGACGGCCTTGCGTAATCCGAAGCTGCTCCCATAGGCGATCGCCCAATGGCACGGCTCCTGCTGCTACCAGAATGTTCCAGAGGTCGGCTGCCCGATCGCTCTCTACCATCAGGGTGTAGCCTGGCGTAGCTAATCCGCTGCCAACTGCAATGCGTACAGGAATGCCCTCTACCTCAACCGCTTGATGGCTGCCAGAAGGTTGACCCTCGATCGCACCTCCCCCGATCTGCTTTACCCAAGCATGGCTTTCTGCACCTAAAAGGCTAAAGGTCGCCGTACTGTTGGTAATCTCTTTTAGCTCTACTTTGTCAGCAAAAAAGATATACCGATCCATCCACTGCATGAGCTTTTGGCCGTAGCCTGGAGAAACCAACAGCCAGACGGATGACTCTAAAATATAGGCGGTTGCCAAATCGATCGTCCGAGCGGTAGAGGTCACAAAGACCGTCTCACAACCCTGACCCGGCTTTAGAGCTTGGAAGTCGTTGGTCGTTTGATTATGTAAAAAGCGCAGGCGATCGGCTCCCGATACCTCAATCCGCCCCCAGTGGGAGCGATCGCAGACCGCCATTCCCTTCTGACTAGCCAAAAGCGCTGCCTCATCATTGCCAAAGCTCAGCGGCGCATCTCCTCCGGCTGTTGAAGTGAACGTAGCGCCTGCTGCTGCCTGAAGATCTCGTAATGCTTGAGTCATGTTGCCTACGCCGTAAATGATGGGAGAGATCGATAGCCTTAGCCACAGGGGCTGGACGGTGACATTGCACGCCTACAGCTCTGTGCAAAGCCTAATGACCGGAGAAGAATGGCTACGGCTGATGAAAAAATGCCGCCGCGATTCCTCCTTTGGATCTTAGCGGTTCGGGTTGCCAATAGATTGCTTTGCGCCTTTGAAAATCAACTTTTTAGGGTTTTGGACTGCGCTACGCGCAGTCCAAAACCCGTTTGCGATCTACGGAGGATGGCTGTTAAACGCCTTTAGGAACGAGAACGAAATAAAACCGATATACCTGTAGGGGTTTAGCATTCGGCAGATGTGCCTTTGGTCGTAGCAAAGAGGGTTGCCCGAATGCTAAACCCTTACGCTTGAGTTTCCAGTGTTATTTAATCCACGATCCTTAGTCGTCTTGAGAGAAATGGCGATCGAGAAAGTTCAGGGCATGATTACGCAGCTCATAGTAGGCTGGCAACTCACGGATTTCTTGAATATTGCGCGGGTGGTCAAACGGTACGTCCAATATTTCGCCAATGCTGGCAGCAGGGCCGTTGGTCATTAGCACAATCCGATCGGCCATGTACAACGCCTCATCTACGTCATGGGTCACCATCATGACGGCCTGACGCTGGTTCTCCCAGATATCCAGCACCTGCCGTTGCAGCTTGCCCCGCGTCAGCGCGTCCAATGCCCCAAACGGCTCATCCATGAGCAGCATAATGGGTCGAATGGCGATCGCTCTAGCAATGCCCACCCGCTGCTTCATGCCGCCAGACAGCTCATCAGGGTATTTGTTGGCTGCAGCCGTCAGGTTGACCATTGCCAAATGTTCGTTGACCAACTGCTTCTTCTCGGCAGGTGGCAAATGCCCTAGGACTTCATCGACAGCCAGCCGGATATTCTCCCGCACCGTTAGCCAGGGCAGCAGGGAATATTGCTGAAACACCATCATGCGATCGGCACCGGGCTTACGGATTTCTTTGCCTTGCAGCCGCACTGACCCAGAAGAGGCTTTTTCTAGACCTGCCACAATCTTGAGCAAGGTCGATTTGCCGCAGCCAGAATGACCAATGACGGCAACAAATTCATTTTCTCGAATCGTTAAATTAATCCCATCTAGGACAGTGGCTTGGCCGCCATCGCCTGTCTTATAGGTTTTTGTCAAATTTTCGATCGCCAAGAATTCTTGAGTTGTGGAAGCAAAGCGATCGTCTGTAGCGTAATTTAAATTGGGTTTTACCATAATGGATTCCTCCGATAGCATATGTCTTTTGTCGGGTGCGGTACTGGATACCCAACCCCATCAGGTCATGTCAACTAGGTCATGTAAATAGGTGTTGCTGCGTTGGCACGAATCTCGAAGCTGTTGAGGTAACGTACCGGATCACTCGGATCAAAGGCTTTGCGATCGATAAACATCTCCGCAGGTTCTACTTTATGGTCTTCAGCTGGACAGGAGATGCCCATTTCGGTAGCAATCTCACGGTATAAATCTGTTCTCCAGGCTTTCCGAGCTTTTTCCTCAGCATCTTTAGGAAATTCTGCAATTTGTCCCCAGCGTGCCGCTTGGGTCATTAACCAAATGGCCTGAGACTGCCACAAAAAGGTGGAATGATCGCCAGAAATTGCAGCAAGCTCAGGGGGCAAATCGTAGAACATCGTGGTTTCATCAGATTGAACGATCCGCTTTTTGCCGTCAAATCCGCCGTAGTTGTAGTTGCCAACTATGCCGGGTGCCGTAAACTGGCTAACGCACTCAGGCAGCTTGCTGACATCTTCGGGGTTAATCACGGTCGGAGCCACACATTTGCGTGGTTTTGCGCCAGTAAACGATCGCGCTGTAATCAGTTTGGCGACCTCATCCCGGTTTTCCGGCTGGCTGCAATATTGGCAGGCTTCGATCATCGCTTTAATCAGCGATCGATAGGTTTTGGGATTCTGGTTAATAAACGACTCCTGCACAGCGAGGACGCGATCGGGATGGCCGCGCCAGATTTCTCGCCCCTGCGCGAAGGTAAAGCCTACTCCTTCATTGCCCTGAATCGCGCGGGTGTTCCAGGGTTCGGCTACCATGTAGCCCTGCATATTGCCGATGCGCATGTTGACCACCATTTGCGGTGGCGGCACGATGATGAGGCGAAACTCCTTCAGCGGATTGATGCCGACTGCCGCAGAGAGGTAACGCACGAAATACTCATAGATTGCAGAGCTGAGCACCACAGCCCAGACGCGCCGCTCCGGCGGCAGACCCTCAAAGTAGCGGCGGAAATCGCGCCCAAACGTATCAAGGTCGCCATTGTACTCTCGCAAAGGACGCAGGCCAGCCTCCCACATATCTTTGCTCATGGTCATGGCATTGCCGTGACGGTGAATGGTCATGCCGGCACAAAGAGCAGCATGACGAGCGCCCTCTGCCCCAATGCGGGCGTTGGTCACAGCTCCCGACACGACAGGAGACGCATCCAGCCGTCCAAAAACCACGCCATCCCGCGATGTTGCCCAACTGGCCTCACGGCTGAGGGTGACGTTTAGCCCATATTTGCGGAATAAGCCTTTTTCGTAGGCGATCGCGAAGGGCGCACAATCGTTAACGGGCACAAAACCAATGGCTAAATTGGGTTTTTCCAAGCTTTGGGGATCAACCACAGGTTCGATCTCGGCTTGGGCAATGATAGCGCTAGAGTTAGCGGCTGTTCCGGATGACAGACTGCAAGCTGCCAGAGCACTGGTTGCGGCAAATCCGCCTAAGCCATAGAGCAGCGATCGTCGGCTCAGGTGACGCATAAAAACCTCGATTGAAGAGTTTAAGATTAATGACGGCTACAAATTCGGTGAGAGAATAATCAGGCAGAAGTGGGCGATCGATGCGTCACCAAGACTTGCAGCCGACCCAAGAGATAATCTAAGACCAAACCCGTGATGCCAATCACCAAAATCGCTAGGAAGACAGAATTGAGGTTGAGGCGGCTCCACTCATCCCAGACA
This sequence comes from Oscillatoriophycideae cyanobacterium NC_groundwater_1537_Pr4_S-0.65um_50_18, assembly GCA_016208305.1. Classification (GTDB taxonomy): domain Bacteria; phylum Cyanobacteriota; class Cyanobacteriia; order Elainellales; family Elainellaceae; genus Drouetiella. The sequence goes on from JACQYI010000078.1 coordinate 136,227, forward strand.
AAGAAGCCAATTCCGATCCCGCCTGTCAGCATCTCTACAGCCACAATCACCAGCCAAGCAATGCCCAGACTGATGCGTAGCCCTGTAAAAATATAGGGCAGGCTGGCTGGCAGAATAATCTTGGTAATCTTCCGCCAGCGCGACATTTCCAGCACGCGCGCGACGTCAAGATAATCTTTTGAGACGCTAGAAACCCCCAGTGCCGTATTGATAATGGTCGGCCAGAGAGAGGTAATAAAGATCACGAAAATAGCGGAAGGGTTCGCCAGGTTGAAAATGGCAAGCGCGATCGGCAACCAGGCAACCGGAGAAACAGGGCGAAAAATCTGAATCAGCGGGTTGATCGCTAACATGGCTTTGCGCGACATGCCAATCAAAAAACCCACCGGAATTGCCACGATAGAACCCAGTAAAAATCCTAAAAACACGCGCCGCAGACTGGCCAACAGCAGCCAGCCAATGCCCAAATCTCCGGGGCCGCGCCGATAAAAGGGGTGGGTAACGTAATCCAGGTTTGCCAGCAGCGCTTCGAGAGGGGTTGGCAGCAACTCAGACATAAAGGTGGCAACCGCCCACCACAGCGCAATCACGCCACAAATTCCCAGCAGCGGCAGCAAAACAACGTCTTGAATCAGCGTCGGGCGGATAGACTTTCGCCATGCAGCCTGAGCCACTACAGCGATCGCCAAAATATTAAATTGCAGCAGCATCAGTTCCTCCTGATAGTACGAGGCAGGCACATCTTGCGCTTGCCGGACGATGATCCAACGCTCTGCAAGAACCTTGAGCACCTAAAAATAGGGCAACTCAATGATGCTTAGAAGCGTTCCTTGACCAGACCAGAGGACACTGAAGGCGATCGAGCAATGAAAAATGCTGACTCTTCAGTCTCCCCTCAATGCCGACGGAGTTAGCTGACGGGCTAGGGCTGAGAGGTGCCCCTCTAAGGAAAGACAGAAATGCGACTTTCCGAAAGATACGCCCCAAGATTTGGTTCCTCCGCTCTTTGTTTCGTCATCAGGGCTGACCAAACAATAGATTAGGCTGACTTATGGGTTGCCTACAGGCTATCACTCCCCTGAGAAAATCGTCAATCCTTACCGACACAAACCTCCTTTTGGTATAAATACAGCCGCTCCGAGCCGGTATAGGTAGAGCCGTAATTGTTGGGCTTAGGACACACATGCTTACAAATGCCCCCGGTCTAACTGACGTGGATAGAACCCCCTCAAAATCAGCCGAGAAATTTGAGAGCCGCATCAGGAATACAGCGTGCTGACGGGGTAGTTATCATTCCGGCTCGCAGAATCTTTGAGCCAGGTTACTTGAGTTAGGGTCGCATCACCGCTAAGTTAACAAAATTTGAAGTTAACAAAATCTGAAGTTAACAAAATCTAAAGCTGATAAGCTACGGGTTTTCACACTTTAGTTGAAAAATATGGAGTCGAGTTTTTAGAGCTGGCATAGCTGCAAGACCAGCCTTAAAAACCAGCCTATGGCGCAGTGGTCATGGGCTTATTCTCATTTCGCACAAAACACAAAACCTATGCAAGATTCATCTTCTCGCGATCGCTTCCCACAACTCTTCGCTGGGTTAGCGGCTTTATCAGTGGCGTTAGTCATTAGTTCTTTTATCGGTGCCAATGTCATTCGCAACTTCAAACAATCCAATGATGCGCTGATTGTCACCGGATCGGCCAAACGCCCCATTCGTTCAGACTATGTGGTTTGGCGTGCCTCTGTCTCTAGCCAACAGACTACGGCTCAAGCCGCCTATCAAGATCTGAAGCGGCAAACCGAGCGATTGCAACGCTACCTCAAAGATCAACAGGTGCCGGATGATGCAATTACGTTAAACGCGATCGAAACCTATGCGATACCTGAGGTTTCTGCTAACGGGCGAGAAACCGGTCAAACGATCGCCTATCGCCTTAGCCAGCGGTTAGAAGTTCGCTCTAGTGAGGTCGATCAGATCACCCAGCTTTCTCAAAGAGCCACAGATTTGATCAACGAGGGCATCTCTTTGGTATCTGAACCGCCGCAATATTTGTATACCCAACTGAGTAAAGTCCGAGTTGAGATGGTGGCTGAAGCGACGAAGGATGCAAAGGCCAGAGCAGAGGCGATCGCTCAAAGCACTGGCAATCAGGTGGGTGCCGTGCGCAGTGCAGAGACAGGCGTGTTTCAGATTACCTCCCGCAACTCAACTGATGTCAGTGATTCGGGTATTTACGATACCTCATCGATCGATAAGGATATTACCGCAGTGGTATCGGTGCAGTTTGGTATGAAGTAGCCTGAGGCGATCGCTATTAGCGATCGCACACAAAATAAAACCGAATGTTTTTTGGGAGTGCTGGGCGGAATTCGGCACTCCCAAAAAACTATTCCAGATTAATTTGCGATCCTTAAAACTCGAAGGGTTAATAAACAGATGCTATTTTTTGCAGGCACCTCCAAGATGCTATACAATTTGGTGCCTTGCTAATGCGTTTGTACTCTGGCATTTGCACTCTGGCATTTGCACTCTGGCAGGAGAACCCTCTGATGTATTTGGAACCGCAGCCCCCGATCCCTACGCTCCGCCCCTACCAGGCCAGGTTAGTCAAAGATCTCTACACCAAGCTTGGGGAAGGCTATCGGCGCGTTGCTGTGATCGCAGGTACCGGAGCCGGAAAAACTGTGATTGGCGGCAAAATCTGTGCCGATGCCGCTTCGCGAGGCTGTCGGCTGCTCTTTCTCGTACATCTCGATGTGCTGGTGGGGCAGACCTACGAAAAAATGCATGCCTTCGGCTTACCTTGCGGCTTTATCAAAGCCGGATGGAAAGAAGATCCGAATGCTCCGATTCAGATTGCCAGCATTCAAACTATGGCGCAGCGATCGTGGTGGAAAAACTGGAAGGCGCAGGTGATTCTATACGACGAAGGGCACACCACGGTATTTAGCCAAGTGGGGCAAACCGTCATGTACGAAACCCACCCCAAATCCGTGCATCTAGCGCTGACTGCCACCCCCTATCGCTTGGGCAGAGCGCAGCTTGGCGATCATATGCAGACCTTAGTGTCCTCTCCGGTGCCGTCAGAATTGCAGCGCATGGGCTATTTGGCAACCATGCAGTACTATGGTGTACCTCGTGACTCGCAAATTAATTTGTCAGATGTGCGAACTGTAGCGGGAGATTTTGATGAACGTGACTTGAAAAATGCCTGCGATCGCCCAGAGTTAATTGAGCGAATTGTTGAAGAATATCAGCGGCTGACTCCAGGGAAACGGGCGATCGCATTTTGTGTCGATATTGAACATGCGCGTCACGTTGCCGAAGCCTTTCGAGCAGCCGATATTGCAGCCGATGTGGTTGATGGCAACACGCCCATCAAAGAACGGCAGCGGCTCTATCGCGATCTCGGATCAGGTAAACTGCGGGTGCTAACCTCCTGCAACGTTATCAGCATCGGCTTTGATGAACCGAGTGTTGAGGTGGGTCTGATGCTGCGTCCTACCCAGTCTAGAGCGCTACACCAGCAGCAAATTGGCAGAGTAATGCGCATCTCTCCGGCTACGGGCAAGACCCACGGCACCATTCTCGATCAGGCGGGAAATTTGCAGCGCTTGGGTTTCCCAGAAGACATCAAAGCCTACCATCTGCCCACGCGCAAAGATCCGGGAGAGCAATCGGCTTCACCCATGAAGCAATGCCCCTGCTGCAATCGTCTGGTGTGGGGCTTTGTGCTGCAATGTCCGGGCTGTGGCTACCAGTGGGAGGTTGAAGTGCAAGTCCATACGGCTGAACTGGTAGAAGTCTTGAGCAAGCATCAACAAATGCTGCCCATGATTGAGTTTTTTCGGCAGCAGCGTCAAAAAGCCTTCCGCGAGTCTGCCGCACCCAACTGGGCAAAGCGGATGTTTTACGAAAAGTTCGATCGCATGCCAGAAGCCGCCTGGGGCAGGGGGGCTATATTTGGTGACGAGCCGACTTTAGCCGACAAGCGGAGTTACCGGGATTACTTAGGGGCGATCGCCCAACGCCAGGGCAAAGACTTGTCTTGGGTGATCGAAGAGTTTCAGCAAGAGTTTGGTGCTGACGACTGGCAAGAAATCTTTTACGGGCGCTGAGGCTGAAGATTGCGGTCACAAGCTGCGTTTCACAGGCGTACTTTTACAGAAGCTCATGACGGCCTATTAGCCCTGCGCAAATTCTTTTGCTTGATACAGAAAATGCCCCCGTCTTACGGTTGCCAGCACATCCTCAGGGGTAACTCGCGTAACGATCGATGTCAAAATATTGCGGCTGGCTCGGAGATGCGCTTGGGTGAAATCTAGAACAACGAAATCAGCAGGCAGTCCTTTCTCTAAGTACCCCCAACCTCTGTCTTTGAGAAACAAACCGACATTGCGGGTTGCCATCTTTAGAATCTCTTTTGGCTCCGGATGTACGGCATCCCCAAACTGACTTTTTGCCACCTTATAGGTAAAGTCTAGCTCTGCTAATAAGTTAGGGCTATTCAGCAAACCATTATCTGTACCCAGCAGGAGATTCGCCTCACTGTCCATCAGCTTTGCAATGGGCGGCAGAGGCAGCCCCAGATTCGCATTGGCACGCGGATTGAGAACCACGTTGGCATGAGTTGCTGAAAGCAACGTGATCTCTGCATCGTTCGCTACAGTGGCATGAATAATTAAATGGGGCTGGTACCGATCGATCGCCCGTTCTAAGTCACCTTGCCCGGTAATAGCAAGACTCTCGTTTCGATACGCCTCATTCTCTAAGCAGTGAATAGCCCGAAACTGAGCCGACTGCTGTGTGATCTCCTGAATCTGTATCCAGGCGGGATCAGTCAGGTCATTCATCGTGCTTTCAGAAAATCCATCGGCAACGGACAAGATCGATCGCAGCTCTGCGATGGCTTCAGGAGAAAGGCTGGCGGCATTTTGCTGGAGTTCCTCTGCCGAAAAGGGCAATGTGTTGAACTGCCCCAGGATTACAGAATCCACCCCCGTTTCCTCAGCCGCTCGGCGCAAGAGCTGGCTGCCATAGACTCCTTGCTCTCGAAAATCAACATGGCCGATCGTTCCAGTTCGCGCCATGTAGCGCAAGTGGTTGACGATGTGAAACAGATGCTCCTCTTCCGAGCGCTTGGCTAGTTCTCGATACTTATACCCATTAGGACGAAAGAAACCTGCCTCTAAGGTCATCCCTGTAGCTCCATCGGGTAAGCAGGAGTCCCCGACATGGGTGTGGCAGTTGTAGAGTCCCGGAATGATCACCAATGCCCCTTGGTCAAGGCTAGAGCAGGGTTCTCTTAGCGATAGCTGCTGAATCGTATCGCCATCAGCAACGAAGCGATCGCACCAATAAGGCTCAAGTTCAGTTCCGTGGAGAACGATACAGTTCAGTAGCTCAATCATGCTGGATCAACGTGAAACACTGTTTCTTCGTTCTACACCAGAACCGGGCTAATTTATGTATCTAAGGCGTCCTGCGGCTCTACCTACAGCCCTCAGCCTTTACTCAGAAAGTAACCTGGAGCGCGATCGAAGATTGTCTGTGCAAAATACCAAAAAGTAGACAAACCAACTGAAGATTCCTAACAGTTTAAAACTCTCTTCGACAGCATCATGCCATGGCACTAGGTTGCCTGACAAATCCACTAAGATAGACAGCCCAAAAAAAGCGATCGCCAGCAGCAAAAATAGATAATTTGAATGCAGGATTAAAGATTTGAATTTAGTGATAAAGATCAGAGTTGCCAGACCATAGATGGCAAAAACGAGCAGTTCAGCCAAGTTTTGAAACGTTGTAGAAATGGGATTTTCAGAACCAAACAGCACTCTGCCGGATTTTTCATGCAACCGGAAGAGATCGTCAAGCAAGAGCTGTCCTGAGAATAGACCTGAGAACAACAGAAAAAAGAATAGCTGTTTTCCCTTGGCCAGTCGTTCAGCTCGAAAAATGGAGGCAGTGAACAAACAGATGGCAGCGGTTGCACACCACAGCAGGTTACCAACTTGCGAAAAAAGCCCGATGTAGGAAGCCTGCTGTGTAATCTCTGATGGATCAGCAACCAGGTATCGCATAGGAATACCCGCAAAATTTGCAACCACAATTGTTAAGGCTATAAAGCAAAATGGAGGCGCATAAAGCTTCAAGAGAGTTAAAGATGATGTTTTCACGTTAAACGGGGGTTAATTCTGGGTTAATCGAATCTTAACTTTCGCTTGATCTGCTATGGGCGACGGCTGTGCGCAGTCTTCATCATTCCTTGATATGTAAGGGCAAATTATAAAGATAAGACTTAAGGGCGCGATCGCTTCTGGTATAGGCTGCTACGGGAATTGCCTGTCTATCGCTCAGTAGCGATGACGACACATATGGGAAGATGACAAGATCCGATCGCTCTACTCATCCCGATCGCCCATTGCGTTTATGTCATCGCTGCTTCAAGTCTTTCAAAGTCGTAAAATTCTGGCTTTGCTGCTGCTAGGGTTTTCCTCAGGTTTGCCGCTGTTCTTGACCAGCAAAACGCTGCAAGCCTGGATGACGGTGGCAGGCGTTGATTTAGGAGCCATTGGGTTATTTAGCCTAGTGGCGTTGCCCTACTCCCTCAAATTTCTGTGGTCGCCCTGGCTCGATCGCTTTGTGCCTCCTTTTTTGGGACGCAGAAGGGGTTGGCTGGTAATAGCTCAGGTGGGTCTGGTGCTGGCGATCGGGGCAATGTCGCTGCAAAATCCTGGTGAAAATCTTGAGCTGCTGGCCATTAACGCGCTGGCGATCGCTTTTTTGAGTGCGAGTCAGGATATTGCCTTTGATGCTTATCGCGTCGATGTCCTGGAAGCGCGAGAGACAGGAGCCGGAGCCGCTATTACGGTGCTGGGCTACCGGATTGCCCTATTGGTCACGGGATCGCTAGCGCTGATTTTGGCCGATCGCATGCCTTGGCCGATCGTCTACCTCTATTTGGCTGGGCTGATGGCGCTAAGCATTGGCTTTACGCTTTGGGCACCCGAACCGGAGCGCCTTGTTCATCCGCCTGAAACCTTGGCAGAGGCCGTCAAACTGCCTTTCATAGAATTCTTCCAGCGATCGGGCGTTCTGCGGGGCGCGATCGTTCTCATTTTTGTGGTGCTGTACAAATTTGGGGATGGATTGGTCAACAATATGGCGACCCCTTTCCTGCTGCAAACAGGCTTTACTCAGACTGACATTGGCCAGATTCAAGGGGGTATGGGTCTGTTGGCGACGATCGTCGGGGCATTGGCGGGCGGCGCAGTTCTCAGCCGCATTGGGATCAACCGCTCTCTCTGGATCTTTGGCGGTTTACAGGCGCTCAGCAACCTTGCCTACCTGGCACTGGCACAGGTCGGACAAAACTATATGCTGATGGTGCTGACAATCAATGTTGAAAACTTTTGTGCTGGCTTAGGCACAGCAGCCTTTGTCGCGTTTTTAATGAGCTGTTGCAATCCCAGCTTTTCAGCGACTCAATTTGCCTTGCTGTCTAGCCTGATGGCCGTCAGTCGAGATATCTTGGTCGCGCCTGCGGGGCAAATCGCTAAAGCGACGGGGTGGGCACCTTTCTTTTTGCTATCGCTTGTGGCCGCGTTACCGGGGCTGCTGCTGTTGCCTGTTTGTGCTCCCTGGAAGCCTCAGTTTCCAGAATTATCTCGCCCTGGATTAGAAAACTCGAAAGATGAGGCAGAGTGAACGCAGCGTAAGTTGTAGTATATGAGAGAGGGCTTCATGAATCTTGAGATTATTTAAGATGAAAAGCCTCGGTACCCCTCATTTTTGATCCTGGCTGCTCATTTAATATGGCTATTTTTCGTCAATATATTGCTCCGCTGATTGTGGTCTTTATTTTTCTACTGTCTCTTGTTGCGGTGAGCGCCCGAATTTTCTTACCGCAGGATATGGCGGCACCCGCACCCATTGAGGAAGTGGATCAAGCCTCTCGGCAACCGATTCAAGATGTGGCTGAGTTGCCGCTGCCGCTTGAGGCGCTGGTGCGAGGTCTGTCTCCTATTGGGGCAAATTCTGGAACACAGCTTTAGCGGCTTGGGCCTTTGACCGTGGATTTTTCTATTCCGGGCTACAGTTTGCGATCGGGTTCTAGGCTCGATCGCGCTTTGCTGGTCAAATTTATGCAGCGCACCTATGAAGAACTCTACCCAGACCAGAGTTTTGCTCACCTGGCACAAACGGTAGAGATGCATCTTACAGCAGATACTTTGCTGTGGTGGGTTAGGGCGGAGGGCGAGACTTCTCCCATCGCCTGCTTATGGATTGGCAATGCCACCGACCAGATTGTGGGCGATCGCCATGCCTATATTTTCCTGCTTTATGTCAGCCCAGAACATCGACATCGGGGCATTGGCTCGGCTCTGATGCTTCGGGCTGAGAGTTGGGCAAAAAAACGGGGCGATCGACAGCTCGGTTTGCAGGTTTTTAATGATAATCAGACTGCTCTGAATCTCTATCAAAAGTTAGGCTATCAACCCCATTCTCTTTGGATGGTCAAGCCTTTGCAAGATTAGCGCTGGAGCCTGACGGCTTTCCTGGGTATGTCCACTTGCTGACCTTCTTGCAGATGTGCTACCATAAGTGACTGTTCCGGACGCATAGCTCAGTTGGTTAGAGCACCACGTTGACATCGTGGGGGTCACTGGTTCGAGTCCAGTTGTGTCCATATTTAATAGTCCATTCAGAGAGCCATGCTTCGGCGCGATCGCCCACCGATCGCATCTCGGCCTGCCTTCCGCCTGTGACTGAATCGGATAGGCAAATCTCAATGTAATTTTTGGGAAGGATACGTAGCCTTTCTGCCCACTCGATCGCCACAATTCCCAAAGGCACTTCTAGCCCTTCCCAGTAGGTTTCTAGGTACAGCGCATCTACCTCTGATGGCTGAAGGCGGTATAGATCGAGGTGATAAAGCGGAATACGGCCTTCCAAATACTCGTTTAATAAAATAAAGGTTGGGCTGCTGATAGGCTCGGTAATGCCTAAGCCTTGACCCATTCCTTGGACTAAAGTCGTTTTGCCGCTGCCTAACTCTCCTCTCAAGAGTAAAATGCTGCCGACTGCGAGATGCTGACCCAGCGTAAAGCCCAAGTTTTGGGTTGCGGCGCTATCAGTCAATGTAAGGCTCAGAGGCATCATAAAAACTCGGCTGTATGGCTTGAGAAGTCTGGGAGAAAGGCAGGAATGCTCTGCTAAAAAACTAGCCAAAAGACAAAATTAGGGCGATCGCAAGACCACCCTAACCTATCTCTGTCAATGCCGCTTGTGTTATGGAATTGCTGGTTATCTCAGCGACCCAGCAACTCGCATTTTGCGATCGCTCTCGTCTTGCCTAAACAGATCGTGACTGAAGCGATCGATAACGGAGCGTAGTCTAGTTGTCGTAAACGCGACACTCTAGAGCATCGGGGTTGTCATCGCAGTACTGTTGCAGGGAGTTCTTCTCAGGTTCCTTGTCGCGCTGGTGAGCTGCCTCTGCCTGAAGTTCTTCTACTGCATCCCAAGCAGCGGCGCAAGCTGATGAGGTACCGCCCTCTATTCCACAAACTTCTCTTGCTTGTGCCCGCTCTTGCTCAATTTGGTCTTGGATAGTGCTCATAGTTTTTATCGCCTTGTTTGACTCTATTCGTCCCTTGGGTATCTATATCCTAGAATAACCCATCTTGATTCGGCACCTGTCTCACCCAACCGGGTGGTTGTGTATCCCTAGTTTACCTCTTTAGTAATGCCTGAAAAGCAGCGACAGCAACAAATTAAGCTTTATTTCTTAAGATTTAGCTTTTACTTTACCCATAAATTAATGAGGCCATCTAGCGCTGCATTTTGTGAGAAAACTGCCTGAGGCGGTCTTTTGACCCACGCTGAGGCTTAATTGACCTGTTTATCATCATGTTATCTAATACCATCCATAGCAGTTCTAAATCATTTGTGAGATGAGTTGAGAGCGGTTGGGCAAACGCAGCCTGCTGCCAACGCTTGTAACTCATTTGGGATTACCATTTAGCCAAAGCTGATTCGACCCTTCTTCAAGGTTACGCTTTTGCAAAATTTTGACGCTAGAGCAGCTTTAAATAAGCTGTGAGATTGAGTGATGGAATCGTAGGGAATAGACTTTACTCTACATTTCACAACTTCTATGTTTCACAGCATGTTTTGTGTGCTGTATTTACAACTAAAGTCGGATGAAAAGAACCAGGATTTTATTTAATCTCTTATGTAGACAGATGAAGTTTATAGAATACTTCACTCTCAATAGATTCGTATTCTAGCGTTTAGATAAATTCAGGAGATGAAGTGATGAAGCGTTTTAACCCCAGTCAAAAAGTTTGTGCAATTGCTTTGAGCTTGGCAACAGCAGGTCTTTGTGTAGCATTACCTGTATCTGCACAGACGAGTAGCCCCTTACCTGACTCAACAGCTCCGGGTACCACGATCGCCCCTGATTCTGATGTGACGACGACTGATGACATTGACAATGAAACAGATTGGGGATGGTTAGGTCTATTCGGTCTCTTAGGATTGGCTGGTTTAGTTCGTAAGCCCCAAGAGAATCGCCGGACTGATACTTATGTTGATCCTGCGACAACAACGACGACTCGTTCGGATTACAACAGGTAAGATTCTAAGTGGAATTCCAGGTAAACAATCAATGAAGAAAGATTGACCTAGAATTTCGTGTGCTTTGACTAAGAAACTAATGTTTATGGAAGCATTTGAGCGTAATAAAGCCCTAAACTTTTTCTAAAGGAATGGTTTAGGGCTTTTTGCTGCTCTATGAAAGCAATTAGGGTGGCACGGTCAACTTGTGGAATGCAATTTATAGCCAAATTAAGCCCGGATCAACCAATCCAAATTAGCTAATACTAAGCCCTGCTGCGATCGCAATTGCTTTTGGAAAAACACGATGCTCTTGTATCTGAATTCGTTGATGCAGCGTCTCAGGTGTATCGTTTGGCAAAACAGGAACAGCAGCCTGCATCACGATCGGGTCACTGTCCCAAGTTCAATAAAATGTACAGTGCAGGCTGTGATTTTCACTTGGGCTGCGATCGCTTCACTCTAGATGATGCAGTTTCTACTCGACCCACTGCCTATCAGTTTGAGCCTATGCGATCGCATCCAAACCTTCAAATTGCGGCTCTGGATCGGTCAAACCAATTCTTTTCGGTGATCGAGCGATCGTCTAGCCATTTACCTTCAAGAACCTTCCCAAATTATAACCGAAGCTGCATAACGCTCCTGTTGAGCAGTTTCAGCAAATTTTGCAGTATAACCAGGGCCCTTACTCACTCAATCCGCTCCAACAGGATTATGGGTAGACAAGGGCAGCAAGTCAAGACAACCTTTGAATACAATCCCCGATGATTTTATTCATAGGGCTTGCTTTCGAGAAATAAGTCAAAGTATGGTTTCTACTAATTGCAGTTGCTCCACGAGTACCTACTGCCGCTGCCCATGCAAGCCAATCTGATTTGCCAGTACGGAGATGCTCTTCCCTTAGTTCAATCATGCCAAATCGTTGTTCTGGAATCTCCAAAATTTTAGCTCTAGATATTAAAGTTGCCTTTGGATGTTCATATAGCTCAATTAAAATATTTGGATAGCAGGAAGTTGCGGAAAGATAGTCTTCTGAAAGTTTAGCCATCCAAAATAATTGATCTTCAGTAGTATTCTTTCCAGTTTTGATAAAATTCAAAACCAAACTAGCAAGGGCTTCTTGATCTTCTACATACTTTGAGAAATAGTATATACTCTTACTTAAACTTGGAAATCTCTCTAGGAAAACATTCATCCGAGCTAGAATATCAGTGCCATGATCTCGAAGTAAAGCCAAGACTAATTCTGCATCTGATTCATCGATATCTGGTTCTTTTAAAAGATTCAATAGGTACTCAACTTGTTCAGACGTTAGCTTTTCATAATACTCTTCTTCTTTAAAGGTGACTTCTTCATAAGTCCCAAAAATTGTCCTCCTGATTTTCAATAAACCAGCTTTTATTTCATCAACTTTCTTCGCCACATCAAGTCCGCTAACTTGACCTAGAATAGTTTTTGCAGAATTTAGTGAAAGTCCTTTTTCTCCAAGCAAGCGCTGAATTGTCAGAAAATCGTCAATCAGCGTACTTTCCCGTTGGAGAATAGGTAAAAGTCATCCATGAATCGAAGCAACAAGCTGCACTTCAGCTTGACAGAGTTATCAATAAATTTCAAAAACTCTGCACCAATAACTTTAGTTGCATGAATTCCATGAGGCAAACAATCTATCGAAACTCCTGTATTAGCTTCTCTGAGAAATTGACCAAGATATTCAACATCGTCACTAACCGCTCCAATATCACTGAACCACCTAACAATATAGTGATGATATATAGAATTGAAATATGTCGCTATATCAAACTTAAGAGCGAATTTGTAATGTGCTTTTGCGTAGGCTAGACGACTTTTAAATTCCCCGTAGCTTTTAGATGGAGATATAGGCTTTCCTTGCTCAAATTTATAGCCAAAGCTACGTCGATTTTGGCTAAAGTCTTGTCGGAACAAAGCTCTATTTCTATAAACGATGTCATAAATAAATAACTCTGCCACTGGATCAAGTTTTACTGTTCGACGTAAATGGAAACCTTGTTTTGAAGCATGGCATCTAGCCTGTGACAAGAAAGAATGTGCAGGCTCATTTCGATTGAGTACCTTCTCATAGATATATTTAAGAACTTCATTCCCTGCGTTCCCCGCAACCACACTTGTGGTTGAGAGAGGAAATAGAGTCTTTGGATAATCATCTAGGAGATATTGAATACTTGTGTAGGTACTCATTCTTCACGCCATGTGAATAAAGGATATTGACTTAGTAAGTAAGCAACTTCTGCCTAACGGTTGAGATAAGCGGTGGCAGTAGCTTTGAATTCAAAATAAAGAGCTTTGTTCCGTCCGCTCCGTCTCAATTGTTATGCAGCGAATGAACTAAGACTTGTAAGGCCACTCTTTACCAGCATTCCAAATGTTTAGAACTTCAATTTTGTACACACTATACCAATGTGGATTTTTTCGAGAAGAAACTACCACGCACGGTAAATCTCTGGTTGTTTTGTAGGAGTAGTACTCGATGTAGATAGAACCATCGCTCATCTCTATATCAGATGCGAAGCAACCAAACGGAATTGGAAAGTCAATCGTCCTAATTTCAATTTTATCTGGTGCCTTTGAATGCAAGCTATGAACGAGTAATAAAGTATCTGATATTTTGTCACTCAGTCGTTGATTAGATATAGGTCGGTATATCCTTTGTGGTATCAACTTGGCCGCTTCGCCATTGGGGTCAACAACAAGAATTTTGATTTTCTGACCGTCTTTTAATTTCTGCTCTAGCTGAGAGTAAAACGTTGCTATGGTGCGATTTAGGGATATGCCAATGATAAACAACTCTTTCGAGCTGGATATAGCAGTGTCTCGCAAATCAGATGGAAGCTCATCGTAGAGAAGATTACTTGTTCCTGTGAGTTTGTCATTTATGCCATTCAAGCGATCTCGAATTCCGAGACTATAAGCTGCTAGCAATCCCAATAAAGCTAGCGTAACCGATTCAATAAGAGTTCTGGAAGCCAAACCTAATCCATTAAGGATTGCTAGTGCTAGTGCTGCGAATGCGAAGAGGTAAAGATCAATGTTTTCACCTCTACGTATGTCTGAAATAATGCGCCTAATGATTTCCATATCGCCTCAATCTACTACGATCATACATGGCACTAAAATGCACAGTTTTAGAATTTTCCAATATCTTAAAGAACTCTCCCCTTACCAGCCGACTAAAGCTGCATAACTACTAATTACGTAAAACTCTGTCGGGTTAATCACTCGATCGCCACATTAGCCCGAATATTTTCCATCTAATCCTCGATTTTGGGTGTCAGGCTGACATCTTTCCCAGGTATAGTTCTTAATCTAAGGGTTATTCTAAAAACTTCAGGATTTCTTCGGGATAACTCCTACTAGCTTTTTAGTATGCAAATTATGGGAGCAAAAAAATACAGATGAACTTGTGCGACAAATGGCTTGACGATCGCAGCTCACAAGTACAATTCAATCCTGACAAGGATCAGTAGCGGGAGGATGTAACCCAGTTTTAATCCAAAATCGTCTTGTTTCTCGAATCGAATCATTCTCTGGATAACGAGTATCGTTCAAATCAAGACGAATGCAAGTTGCGCGACCCGTTGGCGTGATTCCTTCAATCACAACGCCTTGACTGACCCAAACAAAATGATCCCTCCAATCCTGCCTACGAGGATTAAAAATAGGAACGATCGCATGAGTCTCTGGATCGACACCTGCAACAAAGTTGTAACGCCTTTCATTACAGCGACGACAGGCAAGAGCAAGATTATCAATTTCATCAGAACCGCCCAGAGACTTTGGAATGACATGATCAGCGGTAAACCGATTTGCGCTCAAGCGTTCTGAAGAATGGCAATACTCACAGACATAGTTAGCCCGCTCTCGAATGGCCCGCTTAACTTCATTGCTAATTGGCATTTTGAGCCGCAAGCATGGCATTAATATGAGTAAAAATGCGATCTAACTCTCCGATCGCATCTAGTTCATTAATTTCATCTGGGGTTAACAGGTCAGCTTTCTTTTTTTCGAGAAGACTTTCCATGCGAAGTTGAAGCACTTCACTGAACTTGAATAGATTCCAGTCGTCAATTTTCTCAAGCTGAATTTCATGAATCAGTGACGATGGTTTGTTAAAGGCTGTAACCATTTCTATTCCCGTTAAACAACACCAAAAAGAGATTGATGCCCAGTAAATAGAAATTATAGCCTCTTCTCAAAGACTGGGCGTTTGATCAATCGCTTGCTGTCTAGCTGCTCACTGGAACATGAGAGCGATCGCCCCCTGCACCCCAAAATACAGATGAACTTGTGTAAGAAATGGCTTGATGATCGCCCCCTTCTCCATCTATTCTTATCCGCTAAGGTTGCTTTTCGTGTTCTGCGCCAGCAGCCTTAATCCACCCAAAAACCTCTGGCGAGGCATGAAGTAGATTAGGCCCTACAACATACCTCTAACCCCACAGACCGAAAGTCCCAGTCCGTAGGGCTTAAGTTAGTTTAGCTTTCTAGCTACACTCCTTGGCGCTACTTGTTCAATCGATCGTGAGTAGCCATGTTTTTGGGGTTCCTTCTCAGCTTGTTTCTATCGCAAGCGAGAACTCAACAAGCGAACCCAACCAAAACAACAAGGAGAATAGACTAATGACCGGAGAATTCAACTTCTTCAACCATCCCGCATTGCAGCCTGGGGATGAACCCAACCCAGAGCGAGAGGTGATTCGCGTGATTGTTTTTGCCTCCCGCGATGCGGTGAGAGCCACGATTCACGAATCGCATGTGCGAGGATTTCGGACGATCGACACCTGGAGTCCGCTGTTGCCCACGCCTGATCCGCAGAAGGTAATGGCCATCAGCACCCACTATCGCCCGACAAACGGCTAGGTCATGGGTTAAATGGCTGGGGGACTTTGAACAAAACGACATGCTGCGCACATGCACGCGAACGAAAGTCCCCCAAAATAGCGGCGTTGGGGGGACAAATGCAGAATATTTAATACTTTTCAGGCATCCGCTTAGTGCTGGGCAAGCTATTAAGCAATATTGCGTAAATGCTAGCGATCGCCCTCTATGGCCAAATTTTAAGACTACTCTCTCATTTTCAGATAGAATTGACCACGACTAGACCTGTCCGACGCTGGTTCTCATTATCAATATTCGTTTTTTAATATGATTCAAGGTATTACTGGGCGATCGGCTCGTGCGTTTCCATCTCAGCCGTTAGAGCCACCCTCTGACTCGTCAACCCCTCAGCCGAGCGAGATCATGGTGAGCCTCAAACAGGTAACGAAGATCTATACAAACGGCTGTCAGGCTTTGGTCGATGTGAATCTGCAAATTCGTAAAGGAGAATTCCTGTTTATTACCGGGCCTTCTGGCTCAGGCAAATCGACCCTGCTCAAACTTTTATATGGCGAAGAGCAAGTCAACCAGGGAGCGATCGCCGTTAACGGCAACCTCATCTCCAATCTGCGGGGCAATCAGCTTTCAATGCTGCGCCGCCAAATCGGTATCGTGTTTCAAGACTATAAGCTGATTCCCCGCCGCACCGTAGCCGAAAACGTGGCCTTTGTATTGTGGGCGCAGGGCTTCACCCGCAAAGAAGTGCATCGCCGTTTGCAGCCCGCCCTAAAAATGGTGGGCTTGCAGCACAAAGCCGACTGCTTCCCCGATCAGCTCTCCGGTGGCGAACAGCAGCGCGTCAGCATTGCCCGTGCTGTAGTCAATACCCCGCCTTTGCTGTTGGCCGATGAGCCGACCGGAAACCTTGACCCAGACAACTCCTGGCAGGTGATTAAGATCCTCAGAAAGCTAAATGCAATGGGGATTACGGTCGTCGTCACCACCCACGATGAACAGTTGGTCAGACAGTCGAACCATCCGGTCGTGCAGGTTCACAACGGTCGGCTATACCGCGTTCAGGGCTAAGGCTTTTGCGTCAGCCGATCGCGAATGCTGTCTAACCGATCGCGGCTGTCTATGGGCGATCGCGGCTGGGGCAGTTCGGTGTCCGGCCAAAGCGGCAAATCGGCACAGGCACATTCTGGCGACTGTAAACCAACCGACAAAATCGGCACAGGCATATCGCACCGCGCACAAGGATAGATGTCCCAGTTGGGCTGTAGGAGCTGGCTCAGCGTTTGGTTAGAGCCTTCCAGATAGCATTTAGCCAAGTCAGATCGCAGAATTTGCTCCCAACATTGCTCAAACTCAGGACTGTAGCGATCGCCCTGAATCACTGACTTGGGAAAAAACTCCGCTTCACCATTGTCAACTTTCACCTTTTTACCCAACTGAAACCAATAGGCTAGATAGCGTTTGACTTGTTCAGGGGAGGCCATAAGAGTTAAGAAACTGAGTTGCAAGGGGCTGATCTGATCTTAATGAATACCTTACGACTTCTGCCCATTTGAAACCTGTAACTAAGGTTATGTTTGCGGACGATCGCGAATTTTCGGCACAAGTTTCAAGGGCGTACCCAACTGACTCAGGTTCAGCACATGGCCGCCTGTAACCAGATAGACGGGATGGGCGATCGCCCCAATCTGACGCGTGAGGCTGCCCAGGCGATCGCGAAACAGCCGACCGATCGGGTAAGCAGGCACAACGCCCCAGCCTGTTTCTTCCGCCACAAAAATCACCTGTGCCTGCACCTGCGACAAACTCAGCAACAGTTCTGCAACCGTCTGCTGCCATTCTGAGTCGCTTTGGTCTAGCAGGTTCGCCAGCCAGGTACCCAAAGAATCCACCAACAAACACTCTGAAGGCTTTGCGGCCTGAAGCGTTGCCGCCAGAGCGATCGGCACCATCAAGGTCTGCCAGGTGGCAGGACGACGCTGCTGATGCAACAGAATTCGGGCTTGCCATTCCACATCTTGAGCATCGGCCTGTGCGGTTGCCACATAGATCACCGATTGACCCGATAGCGCTGCCAAAGCCTCTGCCCACTCGCTTTTTCCCGATCGGGCGGCTCCGGTCACTAGCGTAATTTGGGCGATCGAAGGAGAGGAGGTCATGAAATTTGGCTCACGGTGGGCTACTCAGTAAAACCTACGTTGCGTAAATTATTCGCTTAAAACGTAATTTTACAGAGTGGAAGTCGCTAGAATAGACCCCAAAGGGTGTCTTTGCCAACCGCTTTGAGAATCTTAATGCCTGTTGGGGAGTAGGGGCGAACGATGAAACCTGAACTAAAACGAATTGAGGCAACGCTAGGTCAGCTCAATCCAAGCATCAGTATTCGGCAGGTGCCCACGGATGCTCAGAGGTGCGTTAGTTCTCCCTCACAAAATTTACGGCAACCCCAAACCCTGCAAGCCTTCCCGCTGCCCCAAGACTCTGCCAATCCGGTGGCGATCGCTCCATCTCACCCGACTCCTTTGGGCAACTCCAGCGCAGCCCCCACTACACGGCCTGCCCCAGCCACACCACCCGCTTCCGCCAGAGCTTTTCCCGTTCAGGCTTTCCCCGTTCAGGGCAATCCCAAAACACCTTCTTTGCCGCGATCGAAGCCCCCCAGCATTAGCAGCCATCGCCATGCCGCCAACCCCAATCTGGCTGTGAGTTTACTCAAAGAAATTGAGGCCAAGATCAGCGTTTGGCAGCAAGAGCTAGAGCAGGTGATCCAGCAAATGCGATCGCTTTACGAAGAAGGGCCAATTGTAGATGGCTGGCTAGAGTCTCATGCCTTAGGTGGCACTCCACAGGCCATGCCGTCCGTCCAGCTAGCGACCTTACGCCATGCGGAGGTCGATCGCCTGATGGACTACATCGAAGAAATTTGTAGCACTAAGACTACACCCCCCGAAGAAGCGATCGGCACAAGCTATCGTCTTTGCGGATTGGATACAGATGGTCAGCTTTGGTCGCGCCCCTGTCCGGCTCCGCAGATTCCCTACATCAGCTTAGCGATCGCCCGTTACCAAAAGCTGCGAATCTTGCTCGACAAAAAGCAGGTGCTTGAAAATCGCCTTCAGCAATTGGTGCAAACGCTGACGTTACTGCATCGTCAACTTGAAGGTTGACTTAAAGATTAGCCGATCTCACACCCGCAAATCAGCTTCTTGGGGTTTAGGCTGCGATCGGCACAGTCGGTCTGGGTCAAAAAATGTGCCGGGGTGAAAATCTGGAGTGAATTCAAGCCAAGAACGCCATAAAGTTCGTAAGGGCAGCATTTTGCGCTAAGCGGGGCTGATATTCTTAGGGACAGTTCTACAGGCTGCAATCAAATGGCTACCTTACTCGTCAAAAATATTCACACCTTGGTCACAATGGATGCCGCCAGACGAGAGATTCGTGGCGCAGCCATCCTCGTTCGTGACCATGTGATTGAGCAAATTGGCACCACAGCAGAGTTGCCCTCCACCGCAGATGAAGTTCTAGACTTGGGCGATCGCCATGTTGTTTTACCCGGCTTAGTCAACACCCACCATCATTTTTTCCAGACGCTGACGCGAGTGATTCCAGCCGCGCAAGATTGCGACCTGTTCAATTGGCTTCAGGCTCTCTACCCCCTATGGTCAAAGCTGACGCCTGAAGGGGTGCAGGTTAGCGCCCAAACAGCAGCCGCAGAGCTAATGCTGTCAGGCTGCACCACCGCCAGCGATCATCTCTATCTCTACCCCAACGGCTGTAAGTTAGATGACGAAATTCAAGCGATCGCCGAGATGGGTCTGCGATTTCATGCCAGTCGGGGCAGCATGAGTCTAGGCGAAAGCCAGGGAGGACTGCCGCCCGATGCTCTGGTCGAAAAGGAGACCGATATTCTCAAAGACTCGCAGCGGCTAATTGAGCAATATCACGACAATTCCCGTCACGCCATGCTGCGGATGACGCTTGCCCCCTGCTCTCCCTTTACCGTCTCGCAAGACTTGATGCGAGAGTCTGCTGCCTTGGCGCGATCCTATGCGGGGGTGAGGCTGCATACCCATCTGGCTGAAAACAAGTCAGATGTCACCTACAGCCTAGAAAACTACGGCATGATTCCGGGTGACTATGCCGAATCGGTAGGCTGGCTGGGCGAGGATGTCTGGCATGCCCACTGTGTGCAGCTCAGCGATGACTCGCTGTTTAAGTTTGGCAAAACCGGAACGGGCGTGGCGCACTGTCCTTGCAGCAATATGCGGCTCGCCAGCGGCATTGCCCCTATTCGCAAAATGCTAGATCAAGGCGTCCCGGTCG
Source organism: Oscillatoriophycideae cyanobacterium NC_groundwater_1537_Pr4_S-0.65um_50_18 (assembly GCA_016208305.1). GTDB lineage: Bacteria > Cyanobacteriota > Cyanobacteriia > Elainellales > Elainellaceae > Drouetiella. Next base: position 156,037 of record JACQYI010000078.1, read on the forward strand.
GTTTGGGCGTCGATGGCTCTGCCTCTAATGACGGGGGCAACCTGCTCCAAGAAGCCCGCATGGCTTTTTTGCTGGGGCGGGTGCGCGATTGTGATGCCTCAAGCCTGACGGCGCGACAGATTTTGGAGGTGGCAACCCTGGGCGGTGCGCGGGTTTTGGGTCGAGACGATATCGGCTATCTGGCTCCGGGGCTGTCGGCAGATTTCATTGCGGTGAATATCGATCGCCCTCAGTTTGCCGGGGCACATCATGATCTGGTGGCGGCGATGATTTTCTGCCCGGTTCACACGGTCGATTACAGCTTCATCAACGGCAGAAAGGTGGTTGATCAAGGGCAGTTAACCCCGATCGATCTGCCTCTGCTCATTGAACGTCACAATCGCATAGCGGCTGAGCTGGTGACAGGATAAAGTTTTGGCGCGATCGACCTTCTGGCTATCTCTCAACATCCGGCCGCAAAACCCGGCAGAATTCAATGCCAAAATCACATGTTATTTGAGGCACACCTCTCAGATCAGTTTTTCTGTACCTTGTTCAGAGCGGGCGGTAACGTTAGGCGAACAGGCAAGGCAGCAAAGGGGCAAGCACAGTGGAAAACTTAAAAGCGGTGATTATTGGGGCAGGTATGGGCGGCTTGGCTACAGGTATTGCCTTGCGTCAGGCTGGATATGAAGTAGAAATCTACGATCGCGTCAGTGAATTGCGTCCGGCTGGAGCCGCGATTTCGCTGTGGTCGAATGGCGTAAAAGTTCTGAATCGCCTGGGCTTAGGCAAAGAGATTGCCAGCATTGGCGGCCAAATGGATCGGATGGCGTACTACAGCAGCACCGGAGAAAAGCTAACGGACTTCAGCCTGCTGCCCTTGATTGAACAAGTGGGTCAGCGCCCCTATCCTGTTGCTCGGACAGAGCTTCAGGGCATGCTGCTCAATGCTTTTGGAGCCGATCAGGTACAGCTCAACTCGAAATGTGTGGCGATCGAGCAAGATGCCGACAGCGCTACCGCTATTTTTGCAGATGGCCGCAAGGCAACGGGCGATCTGGTGATTGGCGCAGATGGCACCCATTCCCTCATTCGGCAGTATGTGTTGGGATATGCGGCAGAGCGGCGATATGTCGGCTATGTCAACTGGAATGGACTCGTTCCGGCTAGCGAAGATCTGGCTCCCAAAAATAGCTGGGTGCTCTATGTAGGCGATCACAAACGGGCTTCCTTGATGCCTGTTTCTGGCGATCGCTTCTATTTCTTTTTGGATGTGCCGCTGCCTAAGGGCACCCCCAGCCAGCCAGAAAACTATTCCGAAGAGCTGGCGGGCTTTTTCAAGGGGTGGGCTGCTCCTGTGCAGACTTTAATTCAGCGTCTTGATCCGTTTAAGACCAATCGGGTCGAAATTCATGATGTCGAGGAATTGCCCACCTGGACAAAAGGACGGGTCGCGCTGCTAGGCGATGCCGGACACAGCACCGCACCTGACCTGGGGCAGGGCGGCTGTCAGGCGATGGAGGATGCCTGGGTATTGGCCAACTCGCTGGTGACCAATACGATTAGCGTGGAAGATTCGCTGAAGCGCTATGAGGCGATTCGTAAAGATCGGGCGGCAGATGTGGTGATCAAAGCCCGCAAGCGATCGGATGTCACCCACGGCAAAGACCCCGAAAAAACTCAGCAGTGGTACAGTAGCCTCAAGCACGAAGATGGCACCGATATCATGAGTGCGATTTCTAAGACGATTCTGGCGGGGCCATTGCATTAAACTGAGCCTGACCGGAAAAACGCTAAAATTGCGATCGCAACGATGACCCAACCTTACTCGATTTCTGAACTCAACCAGATGAGCCAGGATACCTTTACGGCTGCTCTGGGGGCAGTCTTTGAAGATACGCCTGCGATCGCGCATCACGCCTGGAACGATCGTCCTTTTGAGGATGTCTCCGATCTGCATCAAAAAATGGTGCAGATCGTCCAGCACATGAGCCTAGCGGAGCAGCTGGCATTAATCAAAGCGCACCCGGATCTCGGCAGCAAAGCCCAGATGGCGGCGGCCTCTGTGCAAGAGCAAGCCGGAGCCGGGTTAGATCAGCTAACGCCTGAGGAGTACGATCGCATCCAGGCACTAAATCAGTCCTATAAAGAGAAGTTTGGCTTTCCGTTCATCACAACCGTCAGAACCCAGACCAAGGCCAGCATTTTTGCCGCCTTCGATCGCCGCTTGCAAAACACGATAGAAGCAGAAACCCAGCAGGCTTTGGCAGAAATTGCCCAGATTGCTCGGCTCCGACTGCTGGATCTGTTGGACAATGGTTAGGTGTCAGTCTTGCTACCCGATCGCTAACCATGCCAAACCCTATTTTTTCTCCTCCGGTTGCCATGACGATCGCTGGTTCTGACAGCGGTGGCGGTGCTGGAATTCAGGCAGATCTGCGCACTTTTTCGTTTCATCAAGTGCATGGCACCTGTGCAATTACCTGTGTCACAGCACAAAATACGCTAGGCGTGATGCGAGTCGATGCGCTGCCGCCCGAAGCGGTGACTGCGCAAATATCGGCCGTGGCAGAAGACATCGGCATTCAGGCGGCAAAAACAGGGATGCTGCTGAACCAGGCCATCATTGCGGCTGTGGCAGCACAGGTCGAAGCGATCGCCCTTTCTCATCTCGTGGTTGATCCGGTAATGGTGTCTCGAACCGGGGCGCAGCTGATTGACGATGCCGCTATTGCCACCCTGCGCGATCGCTTGATTCCTTTGGCTGCCGTCCTCACCCCCAATCGCCACGAAGCCCAAATTCTCAGCGGCATGGAAATTAACACGCAGCAGGAAATGCAGGCGGCCGCTCAAAAAATTCTGATGTTGGGTTCTAAAGCGGTGCTGGTCAAAGGCGGGGGGATGGCGGCAGACCTGCGCGGAGTCGATATCTGGTTTGATGGCGATCGCATGGAGGTTTTGCACACCGAAACCATCGACACTCAAGATACCCACGGCACAGGCTGCACTCTGTCGGCAGCGATCGCCGCAAATTTGGCGATCGGGCAAGAGCCATTCGAGGCGACTAAAAATGCGAAGGACTATGTGACGATGGCGCTGCGCTATGCTCTCCGGATTGGCAAAGGACAAGGCCCAGTGGGGCACTTTTTCCCGCTGCTGCCAAAGGATAGCCCCCCTGGAGTGGATACAGCCCTATCGGATAATTAAAATACAGACCAGCTTGAATCGGTGGATTACATGGCAAAAAAATCTAAAGGATTCAGCGAGCTGCTTTACCAGCAGCAGCAGGCGAAAACCCAAGAAGAATCGATGAACAAGCTAGCCCAAAGGGTGCAGAAAGGCTGGAAGGGGAAGATTGCAGGCGTCGAGAAAAACCCCAAAGGCGAAGCCAAAATGTCTGAGGTTCTGCAAGCCTTTGTTGAGCCTCATCTAGAATTTGCCCATAATTTAGAGCAGCGGCGAAAAATGTTTTCGATCGCACTTCTGGCTTGGAATCTGGCGCTTCTGCCTGAAGAGGAGCAGCAGAAGCAAATGCAGGAAATCATCGATCAGATGTGTCTAGGTAAAGATCGTCAGGCTCAACAAGATATACGAGAAGTGTTAGAAGAATTAACCAACCGAAAACGCAGATCTTTTGCAGACTACCGCCGCTACATTATCGATTTTGAGCTGCAAGAAACCGCTCAAGACTTTCACCTTTCGGTCATTTCCTCGCAGACGCCCAAAGCCCAACAGCAAGAATCTTGATAGGAAGCTGACACCCAAAGCGGTATTCAAAATTTTGGTGCGGCGCGAAGCGCCGCACCAAAATTTTATCAGGGGCTTTCCCTAACGGAGTTTAGAGCGCCGGACTAAACCTTCTGGACGACCTTATAAGGGCTAGTGAGCTTACTCAACTGCTGCACCAGCATACTCAGGAACAAGCCCACATCCGTCACCACGCCGATCGACTCGACAGAACCGCGATCGCTCAGTTTAGTAACCACGGCCGGGTTGATATCCACACAGACCATCTTCACGCCTGCCGGAGTCATGTTGCCTACACCGATCGAGTGCAGCATAGACGACAGCATCAAGATCAGGTCGGCTCCTTCGATCAGCCGCGCATAGTCTTCTTGCGCCTCAATCAGGTTCATCTTGGTATCGGGCAGAGGGCCATCATCGCGGATGGAGCCAGCCAGCGAGAAAGGCACATGGTGCTTGACACACTCATAGAAAATGCCGCTGGTTAATTCCCCTTGCTCAACCGCCTCGGCAATGCTGCCATAGCGGCGAATCGTGTTGATGGCTTTGAGGTGGTGCCGATGTCCGCCGCGTACCGAAACGCCACGCTTCATGTCCATGCCTAGCGAAGTGCCCATCATTGATTGCTCAATGTCGTGAACGGCGATCGCATTGCCACCCAAGAGCGCTTGCACATAGCCCTCCCGGATCAGGTGAGACAAATGCTCTACGCCACCCGTATGGATGACCACCGGGCCACCCACGACCACGACTTTACCCCCCTGATCACGAATGCGGCGCAGATCCCAGGCAATTTGCTCCACTACCAGCTCTACTCGGCGTTCGCTCGAAACGCCAGAACCCATAAAGCTGAATTCTTTTTCGGAGCGGGTATCCCGCGCTTCCGCCTTGCGTACAGTGCGAATGCCCTCGACCCCAACAATGACGCGATCGCCCTTTTTCAGATCACGCAGCAGCTTGCACTCGGCAATGAAGTCAGCAGAAGCACCCGCAGGCATCGGAGAAACGACGATCGCCCCATCCATTCGCTGGTTTTGTACCCGCACCCACTGGCAGTTAACCCGAACTTCGGTGGGGTAAATGGTGGAGACATAGAAGTCATCGGGCGCGACGCCATCCTGCAAAACCACTTCTAGGGGGTTATCGCAAACCTCATCAGGGGTGGCGACTGCCCCCATGTCGATGAGCTGCGCCATGATATTTTCCATCACGTCATGAGAGGGAGCCGTGACGCGAATATCAGCTGATGAGGTGCTTTGGCGACGTTCGCCTAAGTTAAAGTTCAAGACTTGGAAGGTGCCCCCTCCTTCAACAATTAGATCAAGCGCGCGATTGATCAGCCCAGAATCTAGCAAATGACCTGCTAGCTGGATCGTGCGGGTTTCGATCGTGGCCACTGCCTGATGTAGGGGTTCCAAGGGTTCAGTCGTTCTTAGGGTCAGGCACTTAGCCGCACCGCCAGCCTTAAGAAACTCCGTTAAGGGGGTTTCGATGATCTGGAATCCCGCCTCAGATAGGCGGGCTTTGAGGTTGTCGCTGGCTTTGTTCATCACAATCAGGCGATCGATATTGACTGCATTGCAGGCAAAGTTAACGGCGTCGGCTTCGTCAACGGCAATCCGTTTGGCTTCGGGAACGCGCATTTCAATCATCCGGTTTGAGTAAGCATCAAACGCGGGAGGGTAATAGAGTAAATAGCCGTCTGTTAACGGGCAAAAGCAGGTGTCTAAATGATAGAAGCGCTCATCCATCAGCCGAAGCGATAACACCTCAATATCTAGCCATTTTGCCAGGTAGGGGTGGGAGTCTAGCTCCGATCGAAAGCCATAGCCCGCCCAGAGCCAACGCCCTTCGCGATCGAGCAACGCATCTCCAGCCCCTTCAAACGGCAAATCTTTGGGTAGCACATGCACCGTGAACCCTTGATCTTCAAACCATTTTTGGAAAAACGGCTCTTCACCCTGCCGCTCTTTATGGAAAAAGCGGCTCAGCACTACCGTATTCTCCAAAACCAGTCCAGCATTGGCCGTAAACACCATGTCGGGTACGCCTTTCTCGGGCTGCACCAAATCAACCGTGGTGTTCTCCTTCAGGATATGAAACAGTCCTGTCCATTGTTCAACGGCGCGATCGCGAGAGGATTTGTGGACATTTCCCTCCATCCAGGGATTAATTACATAGTCCACATCGTAGTGGTCGGGCGCGCACATGAGAAAACGAATTGAAGCACTCATAAGAAACCTAATTGTGTCAGTGTGAGATAGATGCTGCGAATTTGCAGACAAAGTTTTAGAAGAAAACCAAGGCTCCAGACTGCCGTTTAGACTGTCGAGTTATCGGCTTCACTTCGAGCAGTTGATTAAATAGCTCATGCAAACGACAGATAAACCGTGTCAAGCCAAATCTCTATCTTAAGACACCTTACATGGGCTTCTGGATGTCTGTAACAGAGCTGTAGGGTTTGTCAGCATCCAGTGACATTAGCAAAAGCAAGTTTTCCCACAATAAGTTCTCACAATAAGTTTCCCCACTAATAGAAGCCGGGAGCTTTTCCTACCCTAGAGCGTAGGTTTCAGTAGCTCTGCTACATACTGAGTCTCCAGAAGCTGAGCATTCAGCCTGTATTACAAGCTTCCAGTCTGGCTTAAATTTGGGGTTTCCTTGCACTTCAAAGGGCACCTGTTCGGTTTTGGGTGGGTTGATGACTGGGCTGCTCAGATTTGAACTCGAAGCGCGGCACAAGATCGCTCTGCTCTGGAAGATCTGCGCCAATTAATCTCTCAGCCCATCTCTCAATCAATCTTTAGATTTGCGTTTATCCTGTCCAGAAACACCTGAATCCTTACCTCAAAGTAAGCCTTATCACTCTATTAAGATGCCCAACCTAAACTTTTCTGATCTGAGTATCTTGTTGTTTAATATTGCTTATCAAATTCGCCTAATCAGCAACACTTTTCTAACCTCTTTGGGATTGGCTTTGAGTAGGTGAGCCGAGCGGATTTTAAACAAATGCGACCTGGCTACATCACCTTGCTAGATAATCTTATTCAGTAGCTTTACTAAACTAAAGGCGCTGAGTTAAGAAGTATATTCAGCCTCTTTAGAGCAGCATCTCAAATGCCTTAAGCATCGCTAATCAATTCACCTGCGATAGATTTTGGCAGTGCCGCACTCCGCGCGGCACTGCCAAAAAAACTACTGGGTTTCATTGAATCCATGCTCCTAATCATAAAGATAGAGTAAGGAAATATCAAACTGATATGGGTATTTCATAGACACATTAAAATTCTATGGAAAGGGTTGAATTAGAGAAATCAGGCATCTTGTCCATGCGGCATCTTGCTCATGAAACCCTGTACTTGACTCAAGTGAAATCATCTTCTGAAAAGCACAGATTAGATTTTGAGTAGATTGTAAAACTCAAGCTGGCAAGACTCAGCCCTAGAGAATTGCATAAGTGCTTTAGACTTGCAATAATCTCAATAATCTCTTGAGCAAGCGCTAGGGGCGATCGCAGATCATAGGGCACCTAAAATCCATGAAAATTTTGCTAGTAGAAGATGATCAGCCCACGGCTACCCTATTGTCAGAGGCTCTCACCGCTCAGCATTACACAGTCGATCTTGCTACAGATGGAAAAATAGCGCTAGATCTGGCAACGGCCTGGGATTTTGACCTGATTCTGCTAGATGTTCAAATTCCCAGACTAGATGGGCTTGGCCTATGTCGCCAGCTTCGGGCGAAAGGGTATCAAAAACCCATTTTGCTTCTGACAGCAAAAAACTCTACCGCTGATGTGATTCAGGGTTTTGATGCAGGCGCAGATGACTATGTGACAAAGCCTTGTGAAATCACTGAATTACTCGCTCGGATTCGGGCTTTGCTGCGACGGGGAGAAACGACTCTGGCACCTGCTGTGTTGAGCTGGGGTGAGCTATGTCTCAACCCCGTTTCAGCAGAAGTGACCTACCGATCGCAAGCCTTATCCCTCACGCCCAAAGAATACAATCTGCTGGAATTATTTCTACGTAATCCGCAGCGCATTTTCGATCGCAGTGCCATTATCGATCGCATCTGGTCAATTGACGACCTCCCTTCTGAAGGGGCAGTGACCAATCTGATCAAAAACCTGAGGCAAAAGTTGAAAGCCGTAGGCATGGTGGCAGATATGCTAGAAACCGTTTATGGGTTGGGCTATCGTCTTAAAACACCCCTGCCCCCAGCAGAACCCGTGACAGCGCCGCCAGCGGCAGGGCAGCCCAGTCAAGAGGCGGCCAGTCAAGAGTCGGCCAGTCAAGAGGCGGCTAGTGGAAAAATAGCTAACGGAGAGCGTGAAAAGCAGCAGCAAGGCTTGGCATCGGTCAACAAAGTGCTGGATCGGTTTAGAGAAGCCTTCATCGATCGGATTGCCTCATTAGAGCGAGCCGAACAGGCATTACGCCTGAGCGACCTCAGCCCAGCGCTACGCCTGAGCGCTTATGAAGATGCTCATAAACTGGCGGGTGGGCTAGGCATGTTTGGCTATGAAGCAGGGTCGCGGCTGGCAAGAGCGATCGAACATTTGCTGATAGGCGATCGCCCTTTGACGTCATCCGATGCCGCTCAGCTGTCTCAACAGGTGAAAGACTTACAGCGAGAACTCGCCCGCCCGCCCCAATCTTTGACAACCCTAGCCCAAGAGCTACTGTCACCCGTTCCACCTCGCAGGGTGACGGTAGTGAGTTACGATGGGGCGCTGGTAGAGCGGCTGAAGGCAGAAGCGAATGCTTGGGGATGTCAAATTGAGGTTGTGCCCTATCTAACTGTGCAATATTTGATAGCCCGACAAAAGCTAGCTCACGCCCAACCCGACATCGTGCTGCTTGACTTGGATACTGAGTCAGAATCGGCATTGCTAGAAGAGTTGATCCAGCAGTTTCCCACTCTTCCGGTGCTGGCATTTATTGCGCCTGAGAGCCTGCCCCATCTGTCTTCTCGGTTAGGAAGACAGTACTTTTTGCCAAAGCCTATCTTGGCCACTCAGGTGTTTGAGTCTATTACGCAACTTGCCGCTCCGGGGGGCAAGGCTGTGGCTCAAGAGGCCGCCAGGGTGATGATTGTCGATGACGATCCGGTTATTCTAGAAGCATTGAGCGCGCTATTGCAGCCTCAAGGCTTTCAGGTGAGCGTTCTAGAAAATCCTCAGCAGTTTTGGGAAGTGCTGACGGCGATCGCCCCTGATTTGCTCTTGCTCGATCTAGAAATGCCTGCTTTTAGCGGCATTGACCTGTGCCAAGAAGTCCGCCAAAACCCAAATTGGAAAAACTTGCCTATTCTGGTAGTAACGGCTCACACCGATATTCCCTCTCTGCGGCAAGTGTTTGCAGCCGGGGCGAATGACTTTATTAGCAAGCCGATTGTTAAATCGGAACTGATTACGCGGGTGCTCAACCAGCTCGATCGCATCCATTTTTCCCGGTCGCCCTTAGCTTCCGCATGCGTATGAATTTGCCCGTGTCTCGGCTTGCTGTCGCCCGTTCCTCCAATCGTCCGACCCTGCCGCTACGCCTTGTTTTAATGGGTCTGTTTGTTTTGCTAACGGTGGGAACGGTGGGATTTGTCCAGACGCTGTTCTTTTGGAATGGGCAGCAAGCTGCGCAAGACCTTGCCAATCGTTTCATGGAGGATGTCAGCGGTCGCGTTGAGCTTTACCTCGACACCTATTTGCAAACGCCTAAACTGGTTAATCGGCTGAATGCAGATGCCGTAGCTTTGGGTGAGCTAGATCTGCAAGATCTTCCAGCCGTAGAGCAGCATCTATTGACGCAATTGAAGCAGTTTGAATCTCTGAGCAGCATTCAGGTGGGTAATCGCCAGAATGATTTCAGATTCGTGACCCGCGAGAATGGGTTGCGGCTGCTCCAGACCGATGCGGCTCATCCTACTGAGATCAAAGAGTACGTCCTCAGCGGGGGCAAACGTGAGCTGCTCAGCACGTCGCGCATCACCCCGGTACGCAACCAACGCTGGTATCAGACGGCTCTGTTTTTAGAGAGGCCAACCTGGGAAGGCATTTCTCAAACCTCAACGGGCGATGTTTCCCTCACGGCAACTCAGCCCGTTTTTGATCCGCAGGGACAGGTCAGGGGCGTGTTCTCTTCGGCTATTTTTTTGAATGCTATCAACCAGTTCCTCAGCCAGCTGCCCTTGGCAAAATTTGGCCAAGTTTACATTGTGGAACCTAGCGGCTGGACGGTTGCCACCTCTGAGCCAAGATGGGCTGAAAGCAATGCTCATTTTCAGCGGTTTAATCTCGTCGATAGTCCCGATCCGGTGATTCAGGGGGCAGGGCGATCGCTGATTCAAAAATTTGGCGACTTCTCTCTCATAGACAGCCCTCAGCAGATGGCTTTTTTGCAGCAGGGCAATCGGCACTTTTTGCAGGTGATGCCGTTTCGAGACAGTGACGGACTCAATTGGCTGATTGTGGTCACGGTTCCAGAAGCAGCGTTTCTAGGAAAAATTAATCTTGATAGCCATACGATCCTGTTGCTCTGTGGAGGCGGATTACTGGGGTCGATCGCGCTAGGGCTGTTGATGGCTCGATGCATCAGCCGCCCGATTCAGCAGCTTAGCCGCTTTAGCCATGCCTTAGCCCAGGGCAATTGGCATCAAACCTTTCAAGCAAGTAGCCACCTGGTAGAAGTTCAAACTTTGGCAACAGCGTTTAACCAAACCGCCCAACGGCTGCAAGAGCTGTTTGAGCGGGCGACGACAGCTTTAGAGGAATCGGAAGAAAAATTTGCCAAAATGCTGCGCAGCACGCTTGCCCCGATCGCCATTGCCACGCCAGAGGGACGGTATCTAGAGGTCAATGATGCTTTTGTAGAGCTGTTAGGCTACTCTCGGTCAGAGGTAATTGGGCATAAAGCCTCAGAAGTGGGACTCTGGGCTGATCTAGAGGAACGAAACCACTATGTGCAAGCGATCGCGACCCTCGGACGCATCAGCAATTGGGAATGCAGGTTTCGCAAAAAGTCGGGGGCAGTGGTAACGGCTCTGTTCTCGGCTGAAAGCATCAACATTGGCGGGCAGCAGTGTTTTATTGGCATTGCCAATGAGATTACCGATCGCAAGCGCATGGAGGACGATTTGCGTCAGAGCGAGGCGATGCTGCGAGAGGCACAGCGCGTAGCCCATATTGGCAGTTGGGAGTACAATCCGCAGACGCAAACTGTGACGGCCTCAGAAGAATTGTTTTGCATTTGTGGGCTTGCGCCTCGACCCTTTTTCAATCTGGATCAAGCTGCGGAAATGATCCATCCAGACGATCGGTGCAGCCATTATCAGTTCGTCAGAGATGCAATCGCGGAGGGAAAAACCTATAAGGACGACATGCGCATTCTGCGGCCTGATGGCACCGTCCGCTATGTGGAACTGCGCGGAGAGCCTATTTTTGATGCGCAGGGAAATCTGCTGCGGATTGTGGGAACCACGTTGGATATTACCGATCGCAAACAGATTGAAGAGGCGCTGCGGCAAAGCGAACAGCTCTTTCGGGGGGCATTTGCCACAAGTGCTTTCGGCATTAGCATCCGTTCGATGACGGGACGGTATTTGCAGGTCAACCCGGCACTCTGTCAAATGCTGGGCTATTCAGAATCTGAGCTGCTTAACCTCACCTATCGCGACATTACTCACCCTGACGATCGGGCGATCGATCCCCACAACACCATTGGCAAGCTGTTGGCGGGCAAGATTCCCTGCTACGAGCTAGAGAAGCGATTTTTGCACAAAGAGGGGCATGTGGTTTGGGGCTTGATCAGCATGTCGCTGGTGCGAGACCTGGAGCAGCAGCCGCTCTATTTTGTGACTCAGGTGCAAAATATTAGCGATCGCAAGCAAGCTGAAGCCGCCCTGCGTCAGAGCAACATTCGCTTACAAAATCTGGCTTCTGCGGCTCCGGTCAATGTGTATTCAATGGTGCAGCATCCCGATGGCTCGATAGAGTTTGAGTACCTTAATCGGGTGGTAGAAGAGTTTCATGAAGTCAGCCTGGAGCAGTTTTTGGCAGATCCGGCTCAGATCATCATGGGGCAGATGCATCCAGAGTATCGAGCCGGATATCTAGAGGCCGTTGCCCATAGTGCAGAGACGCTAGAACGCTTTAACTATGAATGGCAAGTCATCACGCCTTCGGGCAAAATTAAGTGGCTGCAAGCCTATTCTCAACCGGAGCGGCGAGAGAATGGTGATATTTGCTGGCATGGGGTTGTGCTGGATGTGAGCGATCGCAAGCAGTCTCAGGAAGCCCTGCGCCAGAGCGAAGCTCGGTTTCAAAAGCTGGCGGCAACTTCACCGGGCGAGATTTTCATTAAGACTTCCCATGCCGACGGCTCTATCAGCTTTGACTATATCAGTCCGGTCTGTCGAGAAATCCATGAATTGGAGCCAGAGGTGTTTCTCGAAAACGCGGCTCCTTTTTTTGAGCAAATGCACCCTGACGATCGCACGCTTTGTTTAGAGGCTGCCGCTCGCTGCGTTGAGGAACTTGTCCCGCTAGATTACGAGCTACGCCTGATCACGCCTTCGGGCAGAGTCAAGTGGGTGCGCCTTAGCTCTCGACCCGAACGCCAAGAAAATGGTGATATTAGTTGGTATGGTGTGCTGCTAGATGTAACCGATCGCAAACAGATTGAAGACCGTCTCCGCCAAAGTGAGGCCACAAAACAACAGATCCTAAAAGCCATTCCTGACTTGATCGTTTGGATGACGCGCGATGGCATCTGTCTAGATCTGATTGATGGTAGCGTCGGTACTAATCTCTACACGAAAGCAGAGGCGGTTGGAAGAAATTTATATGAACTGCTGCCGCCAGATTTGGTGCCCGCTAGAATGGCGGCTGTGCAGCAAGCCTTGCGAACTTCAGAAGTCCAGATGTATGAACATCAGGTGAGAGTTCAAGGTAAGCTCCAGTATGAGGAAGTGCGCGTTATTAATGTGGATGGCGATCGCATTCTGGTGATTGTGCGAGATATTACTGAACGAAAGCTCAATGAAATTCAGCGGCAGCAGGCAGAGGATGAACTAGAGGCGCAGCGCTCCTTCTTTCGTCAGGTAATTGACGTTATCCCTAGCTCGGTGTTTGTCAAAGATATTGAAGGGCGTTTCCTCATTGCTAACCAGGCCATTTCAGAGATTTATGGCCGTCCGGTTCATGAAATTGTGGGCAAGCTGGAATCAGATTTCAATCCTAAGGCGACTCCAGAACAGCTAGCCCAATGCCTCGCCAATAATCTAGAGGTGATGACCAGCGGGCAGCCCCGGCAAACTCCCCCCTACCCGATCGTCAAGGCCACAGGTGAGCAGCGGTGGGTGCAAACGATGCTGCGGCCTTTAATCGCTGCACAGGGGCAAAGCCCAGGCATTGTAGGCAACACCATTGATGTGACAGACCTGAAACAGGCTGAAGCCGATCTGAGGCGGCAAATCCGGCGATCGCAGCTCTTTGCCGATATTGCCCTCAAGATCCGGCAGTCCTGGCAATTTGAGGAAGTTTTGCAAACGACCGTCACCGAAGTGCAGTTGTTTCTTCAGGTCGATCGGGTGATAATCTACCAGTTCCAGACCGATGGTTCGGGCAAAGTAGTGCAAGAGGCGATCGTTCCTGGCATTGCCACGACGCTGCACCAAGAATTTGTCGATCGCTGTTTTCCCGAAGCCTATACCGCTCTCTATCGGCATGGGCGGGTTCGCGTCGTGCCAGATGTTGAGGCTATTGAGGTCGAACCTTGCCACCTCGACTTCTTGCGATCGCTAGGCGTCAGAGCCAAGCTCGTTGTGCCTATTTTGGTTGGCGATCAGCTTTGGGGGCTGCTGATCGCTCACCATTGCCGCCAGCCACGCGCCTGGTCTGATTTTGAAATCGATCTGCTGCAAGAGCTGGCCAACCAGGCGGGTATTGTCTTGGCTCAAAGTCAGCTTTTGGAGGCGCAGAAAGAAAGTGAAGAGCGCTTCCGGAGCGCCTTTGATGCTGCTCCGATTGGCATTGCCCTGATGGGGTTGGACGATCGCTGGATTAAGATCAATCCGGTTCTTTGCACCATATTGGGTCATACCGAATCTTCCCTGTTGGGCATGAATGCCTCGGCATCGGTGCATCCAGAAGATATGGCAAAATTCCGCCATTGTGTTGAGCAGACTCTAGCCAACGAAAATTACACCGCTCAGGCGGAGTTACGCTACTGCTGCAATGGAGGGCGCATCGTCTGGGCCTTGCTCAGTTTGTCGGTGGTGCGTGGGGCACAAAACCAGCCGATCTACTATGTGCTACAGATTCAAGACATTACGGAACGACATGCCCTTGACCAGATGAAAAACGAATTTATTTCCATCATTAGTCATGAACTGCGCACCCCCTTGACGGCAATGCGAGGATCTTTAGGGCTAATTGCCACCGGCATTTACGACCACAAGCCGGAGAAAGCAAGGCGGATGATTGAAATTGCCGTTAACAATAGCGATCGCCTAGTGCGGCTCGTCAACGATATTCTCGATTTAGAACGGCTATCTTCCGATAAGGTGCAATTGATGCGGGAGGTGTGCAGCGTCACTGATCTGCTCCAAAGAGCGGTTGAAGGGGTGCAGGCGATCGCCGATCATGCTGCTGTCGCGATCGTCACTGAGTCTGGGGCCGTTGATTCATCCGCCCAGGTTTGGGGCGAACCCGATGCCATCATTCAAACTCTGACGAATCTGATTAGCAATGCCATTAAATTTTCCCCTCCTCATACCATTGTCCAAATTTTGACCTACCCACAGCCTGAGTCTGTTCTCTTTCAGGTTAAAGATCAGGGACGCGGCATTCCTTTAGACAAATTAGAGGTTATTTTTGAAAGGTTTCAACAGGTTGATGTGTCAGACTCTCGCCAAAAAGGAGGAACAGGTTTAGGGTTAGCCATTTGCCGCAAAATTGTGCAGCGTCATGGCGGAGAAATTTGGGTTGAGAGTACTTTAGGACAGGGCAGCAGCTTTTTCTTTACGTTACCGATTCCGCCGAGAGGGCAGTCATGATAACTCAACGTATTCTGGTAATTGATGACGAAGAAGAAATTCGAGAGGTGGTTCGAGCCTGTTTGGAAGACTTAGGCGGATGGGAAGTGGTGACGGCTGCATCAGCAAGAGAAGGGCTGAGCAAAGCGGAGACTGAGTGCTTGGATGCCATTCTCTTAGATATTTCTATGCCCGAGATGGATGGGTTTCGCTGCTTTGAAATTCTTCAAGAAAATGCCCTCACGCGATCGATTCCGGTCATTTTGCTCACCGCCAAAGTTTTACCAGAAGATCAAGCCCGATTCTCTCAGATGGGCGTTGCAGGCATGATTACTAAACCGTTTAATCCAGTCATTATCTGCAATCAGGTGGCTAAAATTTTGAGCGGCACGTAATCTCAGTCGATCGCAAAGTTCTCCTAGTTTTTCTAAAAGCTGGATTTCAAAGGCGCGCCACGCGCCACAAAACTCTAATTTGTGATCTACTGAATCTCTCTATCAGGCCGATCGCCTCTACAAACTATCGATCGATCGCCATTGGTTAGCTTCAAATTCACGAATTAGGTCGTCAATTAGCTGCATGGCCTCATGGAGCAGAATGTAGCGATCGGTGCCGCCGTAGCGGTTGCGATAGACGATCGTTTCTAGGCTGCGAATGCCCATGACAAAACGGCTACGCACCCAAGAAATCGTAGCAGCAGGAACTTGTAGATCAGGCATTCGGGCGAGCTTATCGCAAAGGGCGATCGCATCTGAACGTTTGATCAGCTTAATAAAGCGCATCTCTACGCCCATACCCGTTGGCAATTCAACGCTTTGGTCAGGATGTAAGATAGCTTCCGGCTCCTGGATTCTTTGCTTTAAAACTTGCAGCACCCGCATCTCATCGGAGGTGCTTAGTGGTCGGGCAGGTTCGCTAAACCGCTGCTCTAGATGGGCGAGTCGCAGTTCGGCTTGGATCAAAGTTCGCTCTAGAGCGTCGATGCGGCTGCCCAACTCATCCACACCGTTGGGCAAGTTGGCAATCTGGTCGCGCAAACTCTCAATTTGCTGTTCTAGAGCGGGCTGATCTGGAAGCACTGGAGGGGCGATGAGGCTGGGCTGTTCTGTTACGTATTCCGGCTGCTCAGGCGGCTGGATTTGCGGTATGGGGGAGGGGGATGATGGGTGTTGGGATAATGAGTATTGGGATGATGGGTGTTGGGAGTAGGATTGCAGGTATACGATGTATTGCTCCAGCATGTGCAGGCGATCTAGCTCTTGAAACACCGTGTGCAAAGAGGCTTGAAGGGTGCCATAGTCCGATTGGAGCTGAGAGATATCAATCCGCAGCGCATCTAGATCGATCGCCTCTAGGGTCGTCAGTCGATTTTGAGTCCGGGCATAGGAAGTAGCTAGCGCCTGCCGAATCCGGTTAAACAGAGCCTCTTGCCCTCCTGACGTGGGTAGAGAGGCCATCATGCGGCTAAGGCGCTGCTGATTTTCTAAGGACAGCCGCTCTAGCCGCGCAATTTCAGCTTGGGTTTGTAAATGGGCTGCCCGGAATCGCTGCTGATTCCGCCAGGTTAAAAGCCACATTAAAACAAGGGCGATCGCCAATGAAGCCAGAGCGATCGCAATCCACCAATCCTTTTGCACAGACCGATTTGCCGCATTAGTGACCGGAGCAGCCGCACAAAAAACTTCTATGACCTGCACCCATCTCTTTAGCACCTTAAAGACCTAGCGCAGTCTCCATATTTTTCTCTCTTACGTACTATATCCGTTACGCCTATAAATGGCTGAGGAATTGTTGATTAAATCACTTTAGCAGTGCTGCGATCGCCATTTAGGGTTTTGTCGCGTATCTTATGCGCTTTTAGCAGTGCTGCGATCGCCATTTAAAGTTTTATCGCGCATTTTATGCGCTAAAAAATCCTCAAGAGAGATGCTCACAGAACAGCTCATCCCAATCTGCGAGAATGGAGCACACCTGAGAGAAGCTTTTGCCATCGCAATCGACAGAAAACAGGCTTTGGTTTGCAGCGTTGCTTTTTCCTGTGGTTCTGCGGGAAAAGTGTGACGGTTGAAAAGCTAAACAAGGCAGATCTTTTTTGAAAGCCGCGCGACTCTCAAAAAAGATCTGTGGCATTTGCCGTCTAGCTATCGCGAAGAATCTGATAGCGGTAGAAAGTATAGGTATCAAATAAAATGCTGACGATACTGCTGACGCCGCTAATGATCAGCAGCCCTCGCACCGCGCTACCTGTGCCAAACACGGTAAGAAATCCCAAAAGCTGATCTAGCCCGATTTGGCTGAGGGATTCTAGCGGAGGGACAAGCTTCACGATCAGCAAGCAGGACAGAAGTGTGCCGATACATAAGAGCGGCGCTAAGAAACTGAGGATGCTGGTAATGAGAAGCGATCGCAGGAGATTCATCAAGGTGCTCATAGGCGAGGCAAAGACTCCGGCTAGGGTGCGGCTGAGTTGCATCAGGTCGGGTGAGCAAAGCTGCCACCTTCTAAGATAGGAGGCAAGCGACGGGTTGAGGGAAGATGTGAAAAATCTTCAATTCGCATTAAAAACCTTTTTGAAGCCCTGTAAACAACTCGCAGATAATATTTAAGCAGGACTGTCGTGGTGGGAACTGTAATGAAGAGAGCGCTTCTGCTGACGAATCCTTTTGCTCGTCGGGGAGAAGCTACCCAGGCGCAAGTGAGGCAGACCTTGCAGGACTTGGGATTCGACCTCGTGGCTACCTTTGCTGAAAGCCCTCAATATTTTGCCGATCGCATTCGTGAATACCAACATCAAGTCGATGTTGTCGTCATTGGCAGCGGCGATGGGGCAGTCAATGCGGCGATCGAAGGTTTGTTAGAAACCCAATTGCCCTTAGGTCTTGTGCCGCTGGGTACGGCTAACAATTTGGCAAGGACTCTGGGCATTCCTCAGTCTTTGAGCGGGGCTTGTGAAACGATCGCCCAAGGACATCTGCAAAAGATCGACTTGGGCTGGATTAATGGCCGATATTTCCTCAATGTGGCAGGCATCGGGCTAAGCGCTCATGTCAATCAGCAGGTTGATAAAGGATTCAAGCGACGTTGGGGCGTCATTGCCTATGTCATAACGGCTCTACGTCTAATTTTGAAGCAGCGACGATTTTGGGCAGAAATTCACTGCCAGGGGCAAACCCTCTTAGTCCGCACCTATCAGATTACAATCTGTAACGGTCGCTATTATGGCAGTGGCTTAAAGGTGGCCGCCGATGCCGCCATCAATGACCAGCGCCTCGACCTGTGCAGCCTGGAAATTCAGCACTGGTGGCAGCCTTTTTTGCTGCTGCCTGCTCTGATGCGCGGTGAATATGCTACAGGTCGAGGCATTCGCACCCTGCAAGGGTCGGAGATTGAAATTACAACGCTCAAGCCTTATCCGATCGATACAGATGGCGAAGTTACCACCGTCACCCCAGCCCGATTGAAGGTAATTCCAGAGGCGATCGCAGTGTTTGCTCCCCGATAGGATTGCGAAGATTTACAGCGTGATCGTGGCTGTCACCAGATCGAGCAAGACTGAGGCTTGCCGTAGCGTTTGCACCACTTGCTCAACCGCTAGAGTGCTTCCCGTCAGCAGCAGGCGCAAGCTATTCGGAGAAGTGGCGATCGTTTCCATCTGGATCAGGTCGGGATCAAACGAAATATCTTGAAGGCTAGAAACTTTGGCAATGGCGATCGTCCGCAGTCTCGGATCATCGTACAGATAGCTCGTGACTTGCAACACGCTCGACAAGCGCTCTAGTGCCCGTAGCAGCATGTCTTGCTTGCGTTCTGTGGCCCGAAAACTCAGGATCAGTCGCCCCTCTTCAATGACCGTAGAAGCAATGCCGCTGCCCAAAACTGCCTCTAGCGAAATGCCCCGGTTTGAAAAAACTGAAGCCGCAGCCGTCAAGGTTCCAGGCTGATCCAACGCTTTGACCACAAACACCCAGCGCTGCTCGCTCATGCCAAATCCTCTTTCATCCGCTGGCTCATCTCTGCTGCCATGATTTTTAGCATCTGCACTTCTTCCTCCCACAGTTGAATGGGCACAACCTGCGTCCAGCCAAAGGGCGTGACCACGATCGGCACTCCCAGCGGCGTATGAATGCCATAAAATTCGCCACTTAACTGCACCTGACCCGAAATGACAACCTCTCGTCCGTCCAGCAGCGTTTTCACCAGATCTACCGTGACGTTAGCCGTAGCAGAGATGGTTTTTGCCCCAGACAGATGGGTGACATAGGGCTTAAGCACGACCCGCAGAGCCGGAGAAAGGCGATCGACATGCTGATAGGCATCGGCGACCTGTCCCTGCCGCAGACAGTCAAAAATCACCTGTTTTTCTCGCCGAAGATCGGCGGGAAATTCACGAATGCAGCCACCGCGCCGCAGTCGTTTTAGCATTGTGTCTAGCTCCTCAGTATCCATGCCCTGCACCTGAACGCTGCTCCACAGGGGCACCATGTTGTCGCCATGCTCTCCTACCACAAAGCCTTTGATCAACTGGCGGCGAATTCCTAAATCGTTGGCAATCTCTCGACGAAAGCGGAGAGAATCAGAGTAAGCGCCGATACCAATAACGCGCTGCCGCCCCAGGTATCGACTGAACACTTCGACTGCGAGTTCTACGGGGTTGGTGACGATAATAATCACCTCATGCCCATGTCCATGCTGGGCGATCGCTTTAGCGTATAGCTCAAATAAAGCTAGATTGGCCTTGGCCAGCTCAGATCGGCTCGTCAGCGTCCCGCCGATGGTTGCGCCTGCCGTCATCACAATCACATCTGCAACAATTTCTTCTGGGTGCAGTGCCACATCCAGTTCTGGAGCCATTTCGGCGTAAGCATCTTTGAGATCGCTGCAAATGCCTGCCAACACTTGGGCACTGCGTCCGCCCGATCGCCCCACAAGCTGTAGACGCTCAGACGGTGAGATGGCGCGTGAAACAAGCAGTTGTGTAACGATCTCTCTACCGCAGTCGCCGCTGGCACCAATGATGGAAACATCCATTTGAGCTTAAAGCCACATAGATCTGAATGCCTCTAAATCTATCAGAGAATCTCGAAGAGAGCGTGATGATTGTATGGCTGTGTATTTCTTACACTAGAAGCCTGCTCTAATGAGCGCCACGCCGCACAATCCAATAGCTGAGCGATAGGGTAAGAATAGCGATCGCCAATGCCATTAGCTCATTGCCCGATGATTTGCTGAAGTCAAAAATAATAATCTTTCGCGCTACAGCAGTCAGTGAGGTTACGATGACCAACTCTAGCTGCACGCCGTGCTTTTTTAGGTAGGCTGTAATGTTTTCCATGACCTCAAGGGCAATCAAAACATTTAAAAACAGCCCAAATACTTTAATTAAAGTTACAGTCGAAAACCGATCTGGGTCTACGAGGGCATTGCTGAATAAGATTTCCTGACCAATAAAGAGACATAGCTCTGCAACAGCGACCAAAATAATCACGACCATCGCGATCGACATTACCTTGGCGGCTAAGGTTTCAACCTTTTTCACCCCCATTAAGAAGCTCTCATCACTGCCCCAACGGGCGATCGATCGCAAAAAATTTCGCACGGTCTTTTAAGAACTAAAGGATTTTCAAAAATAAAAGTTAGATCAGCCCTTGCGATCGGTCGCTCGCATCCAAATCACAGCCTCGCTCAGGCGAACATGGGCAATCTTGAGCAATAATATATCTGCTATGGTCACTTGCATCTACATAAGTTCCATAGGGTTCCATAGGAAACTTCATCGGTATAAGGATCGCTCTATTTATGCTTGAAGCTCTCGATATTAAACGCGACGTTGAACTGTTGTCTGAGCGCCTGGGTAAAACTCAGGAGTATCTTTGACGTTCCGGCTTTAAACGCAAAAATTCAGGATTTGGAAGAGCAAGCAGCTCAACCTGAGTTTTGGAACAACCAAGATCAGGCACAAAAAACATTACAAGAGCTAAATGAGCTGAAATCGGATCTCGAACAGCTAGAGCAGTGGCGATCGCGGTTAGAGGATGCCAAGGCCATATTAGAGCTGCTAGAGCTAGAAGCAGATGAGTCTTTGCTACAAGAGGCCGAATCAGATCTCAGCAGCTTAGGACACGAACTTGACCAATGGGAACTCCGGCAGCTGTTATCAGGGCTTTATGACCAGGGAGGCGCTGTCCTCAGCATCAATGCGGGAGCAGGCGGCACCGATGCCCAAGACTGGACAGAAATGCTGCTGCGCATGTACACCCGCTGGGCAGAACGCCAGGGCTACAAGGTGCAGATGGCAGAAATCTCCGAAGGAGACGAGGCGGGGATTAAATCTGTCACGATCGAGATTGAAGGCAAATATGCTTATGGCTACCTAAAATCTGAAAAAGGCACTCATCGTCTAGTGCGCATTTCACCTTTCAATGCCAATGACAAGCGTCAAACCAGCTTTGCAGGCGTTGAAGTCATGCCCATTCTCGACAACACCATCGATCTCGTCATTCCCGACAAAGATCTCGAAATCACAACCACTCGATCGGGCGGTAAAGGCGGACAAAACGTTAACAAAGTTGAGACAGCCGTATTGGTCAAGCATATTCCAACCGGGCTGGCTGTGCGCTGCACCGAAGAGCGATCGCAGCTTCAGAATAAGGAGAAGGCTCTGGCGCGATTGAAAGCCAAGCTGTTGGTGATTGCCCAAGAGCAGCGTGCCAAAGAGGTGGCCGACATTCGAGGCGACATGGTAGAAGCGGCCTGGGGCAACCAGATTCGCAACTATGTTTTTCACCCCTATCAGTTGGTGAAAGATTTGCGCACAGGGACTGAAACCACGGCGATCGGTGATGTCATGAATGGCGAAATTGACGATTTCATAGAAAGCTACCTGCGCCAAGAAAATCAGCGCGTAGACGCTTCCTAGAGCTAGCCATTCTAAGAGGATGGTTAAAAAGTCCAACTATCGGGAGCGAAACGTTGCAGATCTCCCCAAATCCCCGCGCTATCGCGCCGCTGCGCTAGAAAAAGGGGGGACTTTGAATTTATTTTCCCCTTTTTAATAAAGGGCAGGAGGGATCAACAGGTGCCTAAAATCACAGCCAACCACTTTTCAAACATCCTCTTAGGCTTGATGCTTCATCGCTTTCAAAAATGCTGAGAGCGCCTGATCCTCTCCTGCATTTACCTGTCGATCGAGCAGCGCAATCCCTACGGCTTTAGAGAGGGCGATCGCCGCCACATCTGCATCGAGTTCTTCCGTTAGCAGCTCTAGCGACTGCGGTACTTTGGCGGCTGACTTAATGCCCAGCAGCATCGGCTCCTCAAACCCCAAGGCCTGTAGCTGGGGATAAAGCCCTTCCCAATTCACAACATGATCGGGATCGCTGACCTGCACCATGTAGGCCATCAGCCTTTGCAGCTTTCGCTCTTGCTGCGGAGTCAGAGCAACGGCATGGGAATTGTCAGGCAAAGACTCCGATTCCCCTAGATTCGAGAGAATCTGCTCCCAGTCATGACCATCACAGGCTTCAGGCTTGCCCACCGTCAAAGAAAGCTGAATTTGATTGGAGGTTGTGCCCAGATCAGTTACTTTGGCTTGTACGCCCAGAAAGCCTAGCCACTGGGCTACCGTAGCAATCAAGGTCGATCGCGTTGCCTGACTGTTTGCCAATAATCGCAACTGTGTACGAACCATCGGACGCACAATTTGTGAAAGCATAGCAATAGGGGTTAGAGAACTGGGTTAGAAAACTTAGTTGGAAAACTTGCTAGAAAATACGATGTAGCCTACACCTTAGAATACTGGAGCGATCGCTATTGGCAATTTTGTTACCAGAAGATTTTGCAATTCGTCTAGATTGTGCCATTCTCTTCAGCAAATTTCCGCTAGTCTCAAATAGAAGCAGAGCTTACAATAACCTTACCTCTGCCTTATGGCTCCCTTTGCCATCTTGACTCCTGCG
This sequence comes from Oscillatoriophycideae cyanobacterium NC_groundwater_1537_Pr4_S-0.65um_50_18, assembly GCA_016208305.1. Classification (GTDB taxonomy): domain Bacteria; phylum Cyanobacteriota; class Cyanobacteriia; order Elainellales; family Elainellaceae; genus Drouetiella. Next base: position 178,749 of record JACQYI010000078.1, read on the forward strand.
CATTTTTGCTATCTTGCTCCTGCACATTCTTATCGGGCCGTGGTAGCGTCTGCCTTTGTTTCTGGGAACAATCTACTTTGTAAGGAAACTTTCTGAATCAGCTATGGCTAACTCCTCGTCCAGACGCGCCCTAGTCGTCCAAAATAACTTTTCCCCCTTCAGCAATAAGCTGGTTCAGGCTGGCATCGTCAATGTCGAGCAGATGCAGCAGGCGCTGATCGAAAGCCGCAAAACAGGCAGACCGCTAACGGATGTGTTGGCGATGATGACGGGTCAGCAATTGCCGCCTGACCTGCTCCGTCAGTACAAAAAGCAGCAGTTGTTTGAGCTAAAGATTCTCTACGGCGTTGAATCGCTTGATCCAGAAATCAGCGAGATTAACGGCAATCAGCTCAATCAGCTCATCGAAACCCTAATTCCAGTCGATATCTGCCGTCGCTATCGGCTGATACCTCTATCTCGCACCGATACCGATCCGGCATTTGTACTGGTCGCAATGGTCGATCCAGACGATTTAGCGGCGCAAGACGATCTCAACCGCATCTTGCGGCCTCAAGGTCTAGCGCTCCAGCGCATGGTGATTACCGCAGAAGATTATCAACGGCTGATTTCTCAATACCTTGACGATCAGGTCGAGCGACAGAAACAGGCCGATCAGCAAGCCAAGGTAGATGTTAAGGGCGACATTGAGAACCTAGAATACCTGGAGCTAGTCGAAGAAAACGAGGATCTGGAAGCCAACCTGGATGCCGCACTACAAGACGCGGATGCTGCTCCGATCGTGGCACTGGCCAACAAAATTTTAGCCAAAGCTCTTCAGGAAGGCGTTTCCGACATCCATATTGAGCCACAAGAAGAGTATCTACGCATTCGCTTCCGTAAGGATGGGGTTCTGCGTGAAGGGTTAGAGTCTCTGCCTAAGAAAATTATTCCGGCCGTTACAGCTCGCTTCAAGATCATGGCCAATCTCGACATTGCCGAACGTCGGATGCCACAAGATGGCCGCATTCGCCGCCTGTTTGATGCCCGCAAAGTAGACTTCCGGGTCAATACGCTGCCCAGCCGCTACGGTGAAAAGGTCGTGTTGCGGATTCTGGACAACTCTGCTACACAGCTGGGGCTAGATAAGCTAATTACCGATCCTGAAACGCTGCACATCGTCCAAGACATGGTGGCGCGTCCCTTCGGCCTCATCCTGGTGACAGGGCCTACAGGTTCGGGTAAAACGACGACTCTCTATTCGGCTCTGGCAGAACGCAATGATCCAGGCGTCAACATCAGCACAGCTGAAGACCCGATCGAATATTCTTTGCCCGGTCTGACACAAGTTCAGGTGATTCGAGAAAAAGGCATGGACTTTGCCTCGATTCTGCGTGCCTTCCTCCGACAAGATCCCGATGTAATTCTGGTGGGTGAAACGCGCGATAAAGAGACGGCTAAGACGGCGATCGAAGCGGCCCTCACGGGACACTTGGTTTTAACCACCCTGCATACCAACGATGCTGCTAGCGCGATCGCCCGTCTAGATGAAATGGGCGTAGAGTCTTTCATGGTGTCTAGCTCTTTGCTGGGCGTGCTGGCTCAACGGCTAATGCGACGTGTCTGTAGCGAGTGCCGTATTCCTTACTCTCCTACGCTAGAAGAACTGGGACGCTTCGGCCTGTCTGCTTCTAGCGAGGCAGAAGTCACCTTTTACAGAGCCAACACCCTCAGCAACGAGGAAATTCATACAGCCAAGGAGGATGGGTCACTCTGTTCGAGCTGTAAAGGAGTTGGCTATAAAGGGCGCTCTGGCGTTTACGAAGTGATGCGCGTTACCGAACGTCTCCAAACCCTCATTACTGAAGGTGCGCCTACCGAGCGAATCAAAGAGGCCGCTGTCGAGGAGGGTATGAAAACTCTGCTGGCTTACAGCCTCAACTTGGTGCGCCAAGGTTTGACAACGCTAGAAGAAGTAGAGCGGGTCACGTTTACTGACACGGGACTAGAAGCCGAGTTAAAAGCAAAACGGAAAACCTCATTGACCTGTCGCTGCTGCGGGGCAGAGCTAAAACAAGAATGGTTGGATTGCCCGTACTGCACAACTCCTCGATTCCAAGATTAGTCTTTTGCATGAGTAATGTTCTAAGCTCTACTTTAAAAGTTAATTTTCCTTGCACTTCGCGCAGGAAGGCTAACCCTTCTGCTTTTTGACGGTTGCTTATGGATTAATGAGGTCTACAGCTCAGACCCTTTAAGCAATAAATAATCCCTGTAGAAACGTTCCGTTCATCGATTTCAAGCAAGACCTTGTTCAAGGAGAGAACACCATGGAGATGATGATCGAAGATTTGATGGAGCAGCTAATCGAGATGGGTGGCTCCGATATGCACCTTTCTGCGGGTCTGCCTCCTTACTTTCGGATTAGCGGTCATCTCACCCCCATTGGTGATGAGCCGATGACCTCAGAACAGTGTCAGCGGCTGATCTTCAGCATGCTAAACAACACTCAGCGGAAAAGCCTAGAACAAAACTGGGAGCTGGACTGTTCCTATGGGGTCAAAGGGTTAGCCCGTTTTCGGGTCAACGTCTACAAAGATCGGGGTACCTATGCTGCCTGTCTACGGGCGCTAAGCTCCAAAATTCCTAACTTTGACAAGCTGGGCTTGCCCGATGTAGTAAGAGAGATGTCAGAGAAGCCCAGAGGTCTAATTCTGGTGACAGGGCCGACAGGTTCGGGTAAAACGACGACCTTGGCTGCCATGATCGACTTGATCAACCGCACCCGTGCCGAGCATATTCTCACGGTCGAAGATCCGATCGAGTTTGTCTATGAGCCTGTCAAGAGCCTGATCCACCAGCGTCAGCTTGGCGAAGACACAAAAAGCTTTGCCAATGCCTTGAAGGCAGCGTTGCGGGAAGATCCGGACATCATCCTGGTGGGGGAAATGCGGGATTTGGAGACGATCTCGTTGGCGATTTCAGCCGCTGAAACAGGCCACTTGGTTTTTGGCACGCTGCACACTAGCTCGGCATCGCAAACGGTTGACCGGATCATTGACGTTTTTCCTTCAGAGCGGCAAACCCAGGTACGGGTTCAGCTCTCTAACTCTTTGGTAGCGGTGTTTAGCCAAACGCTGGTTTCTCGTAAAAACCCCAAGCCTAATGAATTTGGTCGGATCATGGCGCAGGAAATTATGGTAATTACACCTGCTATTTCTAACTTGATCCGGGAAGGGAAAACCTCTCAGATTTACTCTGCCATTCAAACAGGTGGAAAGTTGGGCATGCAGACGTTGGAAAAAGTGCTGGCTGACCTATACAAAGCTGGGACAATTTCTTTTGAGTCGGCCATGTCTAAAACCTCTCGGCCTGATGAGTTGCAGCGTTTGATCGGGGGTGCACCCGTTCCTCAAGGCAAGCCAGGTGTACCTGCGGCTCGATAGCTTTGGGGCGTTACATTTTTCTGCCTGCTAAGTCTTGCTAAAGATTGGTCTTGCCCAGCAAGGGGTGCCAGCTAAGGACAAGGGTGCGTAGCTGGAAACACAAGCGACAAGAGATGCGGTTTACCTCAGTTGAGATAAACTAAACGGGAGAATTGTTAGGGTTACAGAGCGTTCAGCTTACTTGTTTTCAACGGGTTTAAGATATGCCTACCTACCTTGTTCGTGCCAGAGACACCAAAGGAAATGCTCGACGGGAGCGAGTCAACGCCAATACGCCCTCTGAGGCGCGGACAGCGATGCGGGAGCAGGGGCTGTTTGTTCAGGAAATCAGTGAAGATAAGGGGTTGCTCGATCGCCTCAATTCCTTCGATCTGAGCGAAATTCAAACGGCGATGACTAGCGTGTCCATTAAGGACAAAGCCATCTTTTCTCGTCAGTTTGCAGTGTTGATTAACGCAGGTGTAGCTATGGTGCGGGGATTGGGGGTGCTGTCTGATCAGTGCTCCAACCCCAAGATGAAGAAAGCGCTGCAAGAGATTAGTGCTGATGTGCAGCAGGGCACCAACCTATCGGACGCCATGCGGAAGCATCCCAAGTGCTTCGATGGTCTTTACGTCAGCATGGTGCAGGCGGGAGAAGTGGGCGGTGTGCTGGATGAAGTCATGAATCGTCTGGCGAAACTGATGGAAGATGTAGCTCGCCTGCAAAACCAGATTAAGTCCGCCATGACTTATCCCGTGGTGGTGGGGTCGATTGCCGTCCTGATCTTTTTGGGCATGACCGTTTTTCTGCTGCCCATTTTTGCAGATATTTTTGACAAACTGAATGCCCCCTTGCCCGCATTTACTCAGCTCATGATCACGCTGAGCAAGTTCCTCAGAAGCTTCTATGTGGTATTTTTGGTCGTTGCGATCGTTGTGATTGTGTTTGCCTACAATCGCTTTTACAGCACTAACGTGGGTCGATTGACGATGGATGGCTTCTTCTTGAAAATGCCTCTATTTGGCGACCTGATTCAAAAAACGGCCACGGCGCGTTTCTGCCGAACCTTTGGAGCCTTGTCGCGATCGGGTGTTCCTATTCTCACGGCACTTGAGATTGTGCGAGATACAGCCGGAAACCAGGTGATCTCCAATGCCATTGATGAGGCTCGTAAAGAGGTTCAGACGGGCGGCATGATTAGCTTGGCGCTGCAAAAGGAGCAGGTTTTCCCCGGCATGGCGATTCAAATGATCAGCATTGGTGAGGAAACGGGTGAAATTGACACCATGCTGATGAAGGTGGCCGATTTCTATGAGGATGAGGTAGAGCAGGCCGTGAAATCGCTCACGAGCATTATGGAACCCATCATGATTGTCGTGTTGGGGGGAATGGTGGGTTCTATCCTGGTGGCGATGTATCTCCCGATCTTCTCCATTATGGATGCTATTAAGTAAGGATGATGAGCAACGCCAATTGAGTTTTCGTGGGCTTTAACTCGAAAGCTTATGTTTCACAATGGCATCTGGCGTACCTTTAAGGATCGCGAATCAGCGCTAGGTATATGAACAGAATTATTGACAGGCCCAATTTTGGCAGGCTGACCGCCCGCGAGGTGCACGCTGCCAAAATTGGGCAATTTATTTTGTACAAGTACTTATGACTATCCCACCATCTCACTACGAAGAGGTTCTGGCAGATTGCAGCGATCACGGAGGGGCGATCGCTCTGCTGAAGCAACATCGCCCTTACCTGGAGATGATTCCTAGTATGCGTCGTCCGAGTGAGAGCGTCATTACGATTCCGCTACCCCTGATTCGTGTCCGGCATAGCTCTGGCAGTGTTGGGGCTACCGGAGAAATGGTGCGACTGCCGTGCGATGTTGCGATCTTGATGTGTGATCCAGAATGGAAGATTAAAACTGGCGCAGAAATATTGGTGTTCATTCACCGTGCCGACGAAGATTTTTCTGATCTCCTGGGTCGCTGGCGGCAAACTCAGATGTATCTCAATAAAGGCTATGAGTGGATAATGCCCGATCGCCATCGCCATATTCTCAGCGAAGGCTCAGAGGAAGTCCATCCCCTGTTTGTGCTATTTGACGAAACTCCCGATCGCATTCAGCGGGGGCTACGGGGAGCCGATTTGCCCTTTGTCATCCAGTCGGGTTTAGAGACTGACGCTGAAGAGAATCCCTTTGGATTAAATGATGCTCTGTCATCAGAAATCTTTGGGTTGGATGAAAGTTAAATCTGGCGGAGTTGGCGATCGCATTCTTACAAACGTCCTAACCGCTGTGAAGACAGCCATAGCTTCATAAAAATTAATCGTTGAACGCTTCAGAAAGCGGACAGAATCCAGGCTTCAGACAGAAATTTCTCTGTCAGGCTTAATTTTTCAATTGCCCATGCTTGGCGCAAGATCCCGATTTTGACTCAGAAGCAGTTTGAGATTAAAGCAGCTTTCTCTCTCTACCGTAAGAAATAGACCCTGGATTTATAGGATGAATTGCTTGAGAGCTACCTTGACTGCTTTCTTAAGTTAGGCGAAACTAACTTAAAGCACTGAAGCAGCGCCTCACGATTTCACTAATTTTCTTTACGCTTCGACTCGATGTAAGTCATTAGGTTGAGTTTAGTAAGGATCTGAGTTGGGTGAGATTGCTCTTGAGCCACCTCTAAGCAATCGGAAGCAACCTCTCTGTTTAATTAGGTGGCGCATTAAGCGATCGGCTTCAGGCAACTGCGTAATAGCTAACGTTGACCTGGTAAACCTCTCAAGACTAGATCAAGAAGCATGGAAACTTTGGAATTCATCATCTATCCAGACGGTCGAGTCCAGGAAAAGGTTACGGGCATCGTTGGCGCATCATGCGCTGAGGTAACGGCGGCAATCGAAGCTCAACTGGGTCAGGTGGTCAGTCAGGAAGCAACCTCCGAGTACTTTGCCCAGCCATTGCAACAATCTGCATCAGCGCAGATCCAGTCTAGCTATGGCGAGTGGTAATCTGGTCAGCCTCTCTGATTTCTGGTTAGCGCTTTTACATCTTTAGTCCAAACTCGTTTTATAAAACCTACCTATGTCCCACTTTAGCCAGATTAAAACTCAAATCCGCGATCTCACCTCTCTTCAGGCTGCTCTCACCGATTTGGGAATTCAGTGGAAGTCTGGGCCGCAGCCTGTAAAGGGCTATCGCGGGCAGACACACATGGCAGAAATTGTGATTGAACAGGAAAACGGCTACGACATTGGATTTAGCTCTCATGATCAGTCCTATGAGCTGATCGCAGATTTGCAATACTGGCAGCAGCCTTTGTCTGTCCAAGGCTTTCTAAACCAGGTGACGCAGCGCTACGCCTATCACACCGTCATGCAGGAGACTGCCCGCCAGGGTTTTCAGCTGGCCGAGCAACAGCAGCAGCAAGATGGTTCGATTCGGCTTGTGATGCAGCGCTGGGTTGCTTAACTTTGCGGGGTAACGATTCTAGGCAAGATTTCCCCTAGAAAGTCGGTATAAACAGCCTGCAATCTATGAATTTAGGTTTCTGACAAAGTTCTTCAAGTTATTTCTGTGCAGATCCTTAGGGTCGGAAGCTGAGCGATCGACGGCTTGGTTTCCGGCCTTTGTTCAAGAATTTTTTCAAGAATTTGTATCCGTTCTAGACCTGATTACTTGACGCAGCGTAAATGAAGCCTATGAGTAGTTTTTCAGCCTCTGCCGCCAGTCCCTCTCCAGAGCCGACGGGTTTTGAGCCTGAGTTGGGCGGCAGCTTGCGGGATGCCCCAGAACGAACCGGGTTTGAGCCTGAGTTGGGCGGCGTCATCCGTCAGAAGGGAGTCTATGTAGATGAAGTGACCTGCATTGGCTGCAAACACTGTGCTCATGTGGCTCGGAACACGTTTTATATTGAACCAGACTACGGACGTTCTAGGGTGATCCGTCAGGATGGCGACACAGAAGATACTATTCAGGAAGCGATCGACACCTGTCCGGTAGACTGCATTCACTGGCTAGATTACACCGATTTAAAGCGGCAAGAAGAAGAACGCAAATATCAGGTCATCCCGATCGCAGGCTTCCCAGTAGATAAGGCGATGATGGCCGCAGAGCGGCGGCGACAGAAGCGAGCGCGACAAAGATCGACTGAATCGATTTAAGCTCTATCAGGATAAATTCAGGGGATCAATATCGATCGTCAAACTTATAGCAGTGGGGCAGTGCGCTCTTAAACAGGTTAGATCAGGCAACGGCAAAGGGCGGTCGCCCAGGCGTTTGAGAAGAATTTGCCAGCGATAGCGCCTAGCGACTCTGCCAATGGCAGCAGCAGCGGGGCCGAGGATGACATAGTCGGATGAATGATCCAGCTGACCCAAAAGCTGACCAAGATGATGGGCGATCGCTTCTGCGGTCTGGCGTACGGTATTCATGTCCATGCCGCTAATACGGAGAAGCGCCAACTGTCCACAGGGCGGATAGTGCAGAGCTTCGCGATACTGCAGCTCGGATGCGGCGAATTTGGCATAGTCTTGACGCACCACGGCCTCAATCACAGGATGCTGCGGTGAGTAGGTTTGCATAATCACGCGACCCTCCTCCTCCCCGCGTCCGGCACGTCCTGCAACCTGGAGCAAGGTTTGAAAGGCGCGTTCGCTGGCGCGATAGTCGGCTAGGTGCAATAGCCCATCAGCAGAGACAACACCCACCAGCGTCACCTGCGGCAAATCAATGCCTTTGGTTAACATTTGCGTGCCAACTAGCAGATTGGCTTCCCCTGCGGCAAATCGAGTCAACAGCGCTCTGTGGGAACCTTTGGCGCGGGTGGTATCGCTATCAAAACGCAGACAGCGCAGATCGGGTAGGTGCTGGCTCAACTCCTCCATGACGCGCTGCGTACCGCTGCCAAAATGCTTTAAATAGGGCGAAGCGCAGGCCGGACAATGCTCAGGATGGGGCTGTCCGTACCCACAGTAGTGGCAGCGCAGCGATGCATGACCCTCTGGCTTGGGCTGATGGTAGGTGAGCGACACATCGCAGTGCGGGCATTCCATAACGTGACCGCAGCTGCGGCAAGAGACAAAGGTACTGTGTCCGCGCCGATGAATGAATAAAATACCCTGCTTTTGGTTTGCTTGCAGCTCTTTTAAGGCGTCTTGGAGCGATCGGCTAAAAATCGACCGATTGCCTTGGCGTAGCTCTTGCCGCATATCGACAATCTCGATCGGCGGCATAGGGCGATCGTGAACCCGATGGGGCAGAGAAAGCAGGGTCGCCCTCGGCCTGTGAGCCGCCACCCAACTTTCTAGAGAAGGGGTTGCAGAACCCAAAACAAGAGGGCAGTCGGCAAGCTGGGCGCGCCACTGGGCGACGGTACGGGCATGGTAGCAGGGAGCAGGCTGATCTTGTTTAAAGCTGCTGTCATGCTCTTCATCTAAAACAATTAGCCCTAAATTAGCCAAGGGCGCAAAGATGGCAGAGCGAGTGCCAATCACCACTTGCGGCGTGGCACTTAGCATTTGCCGCCAAGTGTCGTAGCGCTCGCCATCTGAAAGACCGCTGTGATAAACGCATACGCGCTGACCAAATCTAGCCCGAAAGCGATCGGTCAACTGAGGCGTGAGGCCAATTTCTGGCACCAGCACCAGCACAGACTTGCCCTGCTGCAACAAAGGCGCGATCGCCTGCAAATATACTTCTGTTTTGCCCGAACCTGTAACGCCATGCAGCAGCACTTGGGCAAAATTCTTGTAAGTCTTCAGGCTTGTCAAAGCGCAGGTTTGCTCATCTGTCAGCTCTTTGGGGCGATCGGCTTGGGGCGCTAGGCTCGATTCTAGCCGCAGAACTTCACGCGGTTGCAGAGTGATGCAGCCTTTTTGCTCTAGCCCTTTAAGCACCGAGGAGCTGACTTGGCAAAGTTGCAGCAGTTCCTGAAGCCAGAGTTCACCTCCTTGGCGTTTCAAAACCTCAAGGATTTCGCTTTGGCGCGGTGTGAACGGTGTTGATGGCTCCAAGGCGGATGCCACCAGCGTCACTGCTTGCCGCTGCTTTGGCTTAATCGCAGCGGGTGGCTCTAAATAGCTTTCGACCCACTGCCGTTGGAGGAGGTCGCGCAACCCTCGGCTGGCTCCTGTCACCTGCCGTTGCAGGTACTGCCAGGAATAGTTTCCTTGCTTTTGCGATCGCAGCAGCGCCAAGATTTTTTGGGCGGCAGGCTGAAGAAATAGATCAGCTTCAGCCGGAATGGACTCTGGCTTGAGGCGAATCCGTCGCTGCGATCGCCCCAGCAATCCAGGCGGCAGCGCCACCCGAATCACCTGCATGAGCGAGGTTTGGTAATAAGCGGCAACCTGATGCAGCACTGACCAATAGTGAGGTGGAAAAAAACCACGGCTGACTACTTCTTCAACCGCACGAATAGTTTCGGGTGCAAGCGTATCGGGGAGATGGGTCAGCAGGCGAATGGCGATCGCCCCAACCTGCTGTGCGCCAAACGGCACACTCAAGATATCTCCGGGCTGAAGATGCAAGTCTGGGGCGGCCTGATAGGTGTAAAGATCCTGCACGCCGCCGCAGTCTACCAAAACTTCAACCCATTGAGCACTTGGCATGGCCATAGCATAGGCGCGATCGGGTTCGGCGACGATCGGCACAGAGAGAGAAGTCGAGAGACGAACAGCTAGAACTGGCGAATCAAAGGACATCGGGGACACAAGCGGCTGAGTGGCATAGGCGTTCGAGGGTATTCAGTACATCCGATCGATCGCAACGTCCCAAGAGTGTAGCCTGTCTTAGCCGCAACTGCCAGATTGATTTGTCTCACTTGTGATTAAGTTACGTTAATTTATCTAGACGATCGGCTGATGATGTGGATAATTTTCTTACCTCGATATTCTGTTTCAAAGGCAGAGGCGAGATTAAGGTGTTCCTGGGTATTGCTTTGACTGAGGTTCGATTCATTCGGAAGGTGCATTCTGTGGGCTTCCGAAGCCTCCCTGCTTAAGTTGGCATTGCCAATTGCTGACAGGTTGGCGCAATTGAAGTCAGCAGATTGGAGTCGGGCGTTGATCTTCTGTTTGTATTTCTATCTTAATTAGATTGCATTTAACGGGATCATGCATTACTCTGTAGCTGGATTACCGAAGACTGAAGTATTTGAGGCATGACAAGGTGGCTCAACTCGCATCCCAATAGGCTAGTGGGGAATTGCGTTTTGTCTACCCGTTTCAGTCGTGATGCAGGTTTAAAGAACAGATCAGTTTGTTCTTTGATCTGAGGTTAGAGGAGCTTTCGCTTTAGCCAGTTTGATTTGCCTGTTTCGGCTATTGACTGAAACAGCAGGTTATTAATATCCGATCGATTTCCGATTAATGAATTAATCGGAAACAAAGTCGATTATCTAAAGGATATTTGAGCTAGGCAAAACGGGCGATCGAGGCTAGGTCTGGATCTGAGCAGCGATCGATCGGTTCATAGATCGATCACAAAACAAGTTTAAATTTAGCCAGCGGTCGAGGTCACAATCCTGTCCAACAATTCTAAAAAAATTTGGTGATTTGTTTCTTTAAGTGTGTTTTTGAACAACCCCGTGCTACATTCCGCGATGTGTTCTTGTTCTTTTGATCAACCCTTGAAATAATCGGCTACGCACTAAATAGGCGATCGGTTGGCTACAGGGCGCAATCCTAGTTTTTTGTACTCTCAATAGACATCGTTAACAACCTTAAATTGCAGCAAATGAAGAGTAACTCCCTTATAGACTCAGCAGATCCAATTCACTTGATCTCTTTGACGGAAGAAGATCTATTTAGCGTTCCTGATGCAGATTTTCAAGGCAGCAATGTCTCGAACGATCGCCTGACCGATAGCGATGCTGGGGTTATGGCTGAGTTTGGCCTGGACAGCGAATTAGCCGATTTGATGGCAAGCCGAGACTCAGGCTATCGCAAGACGATTACAGACGATGCCGTCGGTGCATTCTTCAAAGAAATGGCGCGCTATCCGCTGCTCAAAGCCGATGAAGAAGTCGAACTCGCACGACGGGTTAAGTTTTTAGCTGAAGTAGAAAAACTGCGGGAGCGCCTCAAGCAGGATCTCGATCGTCCCCCGGTCAAAGCCGAAATTGCCAAGGCGCTAGAACTGAACGAGCGGCAGCTAGAGCATCGGCTGTATTTGAGCCGCGTGGCTAAGCGCAAAATGATTCGCTCTAATCTGCGGCTAGTGGTTTCGATCGCCAAGCGCTATCTCAACCGAGGCGTGCCGTTTCTAGATTTGATTCAAGAAGGAGCTTTGGGGCTAAACCGCGCTACCGAAAAGTTTGATCCAGATAAGGGCTACAAGTTCTCGACCTATGCCTATTGGTGGATTCGTCAGGGCATTACCCGCACGATCGCTAACGATGCCCGCACGATCCGATTGCCAATCCACATTGTTGAAAAGCTGAACAAGCTGAAAAAAGCGCATCGAGAACTGCGTAAAGACCTCAATCGCAACCCGACCGAGGATGAGCTAGCAGCATCTTTGGATATGACTGCCGAACAGCTCCGTAACCTACAACAGGTACGTCGGCGATCGCTTTCACTCAATCATCGGGTTGGTAAAGGCGAAGATACTGAACTCATGGAACTTTTGGAAGATCACAGTACGCAATCTCCTGAAGCTCAGATGAGTGAAACGATGATGCGGCAGGAAATCTATTCCGTCTTGGGTGAAGTCTTGACTGAGCGCGAACGCGACATTATTGCCTTGCGCTATGGCTTGACCACGGGCGAAACCCACACCTTAGAAGAAGTGGGTGGTATCTTCAATCTTTCACGTGAGCGGGTGAGGCAAATTCAAACCAAGGCTATGCGGAAGCTGCGTCGTCCCCAAGTGGCTGCGAGACTCAAGACCTGGTTACGGTAAGTTTAGGGTCAAGTTGCTACAGGGTGTGGTCGTTAAAAGAGCGCTAAAAAAGCACTCGGACAAAAGAAACTGTGCAAGACAATTGCTTTGCCCGAATGCTGCTCTTAATCTTCTATGCTCTCAATCTTCTAGAGAGAATCCTGAGTTACAAACATCCCAGCTATAAAGAATTCCTAAACTGTAACGGGGGCTTTGACATCCTGGCAGTAGGTTTCAAACACACCATCTAGGAATTTCCACAGCGTCTGGGCGGCTGTCGATGCCACTTCTAGAACTTCGGCTTGCTGCTGTTCGGTTTGGGCATAGGTTTCGATCAAGGTCGCAGTGGATTCAGCGTGGTAAACATCTGCTACCTGATGCACGCTAAAGAATTCGTAATCAGCAGGGTTTTCCATGCCATAGAAGCGCTTCAAACCATCAATTTTGACGGCGGCCACTTCAGGGATTTGCGATTCATAGACGTACAAAGCCGCCAACCCTGCGTAAAACGGCGAGTTCAGGCAAAGGTTGCGGAAGGTGGAGATCAGATCAGCCGTGGTTTCGAGCTGAGGGGTAGCCTCTAGGTCAGAGGCGCTGCTGCCCAGAGCGATCGCAAAGTTACGCCACAAAGCTGGGTGGTTTTTTTCGCCCTGTTCTTCACCGACAAGGTTTTCTAGAATTTCTTGTCGCACAGCCAGGTGAGGCGTATTGTAGTGAACGGCGCTGATGTAGGTCGGGAAAGCCAGCACATGATGAAAATACTGCTCGGCGTAATGTCTGAGATGGTCACGAGTCAGATTGCCTTCTGTCCAGGCTTGATAAAACGGATGCGTCAGCAAGTGCTTTTGAGCCACGATCGCATCTAACTGTTGGCGAAGGGTCATCATTAAAACTCCCAGCACGAAAAAATAGGCTAGATGTATTATCTCAAATCGATCGCGGTTGGCGATAGTCCTGTTCAAGGATTCCTCTAGCCTGAAGATCTTCACAAAAATAGTTTGAAGGACTTTTCTGAGAGCGGGCGGCGGAGTCGTATGCTCTCAAAAAGCCCTTCGTTTTAATTTCAGATTAATGTCAGAAGCCTTAGAAACTTTTGAGGGCAGCTTTTGTAGCGCTGTGGCACTTTGCGCTCAACTCAAACCAGATTATTATTTGTAAGCCTCACTTCAGTGAATCAGTAAAAATTGCCCTATGTCAGATTCTGCGCCTTCTGCAATCCAACCCAGTTTTGCCCTGCGACCCGCTCAGCCTCAGGATGTGCCGACGCTTTTTGGGTTAATTCAAGCTTTGGCAGAGTATGAACGGCTCACCGAGCAGGTGACGGGCAGCCCGACGCTTTTGCATGAGCATCTGTTTGGCGATCGCCCCTGTATTGAGGCAGTTCTGGCAGAATCTACTCAGGCAGAGTCGGCAGGGCAGGCCATTGGCTTTGCGCTCTTTTTCACCAACTATTCAACGTTTTTGACCAAGCCAGGACTGTATCTAGAAGACTTGTTTGTTAAACCGGAATACCGTAGTCAAGGCGTTGGCAAAGCGCTGCTGGCACATTTGGCGCAGTTGGCGATCGCGCGCGACTGTGGAAGGCTGGAATGGAGCGTTTTGGATTGGAATGAGCCTGCGATTGGCTTCTATCAGCGCATGGGAGCCACGATCTTGCCCGACTGGCGGGTTTGCCGCGTGACCGGAGCCGCCATTGCCACCCTAGCCGCGCAGCATTAGCGATCGCGGCAAAACAGATTTCAGGTGTAGAACAGCCTTCACGCATGCATTAGATGACTTGAGGTTGCTCGATCGGCAATTTGAGGCTGAGAGCGGCTCAAAAAAAGAAACCAAAAGCCGAAAGGTATAATGAAAATGAGAGATTGTAAAATTATGTAAAGATTATTCATGAGCCAATTGAGTTTAGATCAGATCGCCCTCCAGTTGGAAAGCCCCAACTCTCGCGATCGCATGGTGGCGCTGGCTTCTCTCAGGGGTGTGTCTGCCGAGGAAGCGGTGCCGCTGATCAAGAAAGTTTTACAAGACGAGAACCTACAAATTCGCTCAATGGCGGTATTTGCCCTTGGGCTAAAGCAAACGGCAGACTGTTACCCCATTTTGGTGAACCTGCTGGAATCTGACCCAGATTATGGCATTCGTGCCGATGCGGCTGGGGCATTAGGCTATTTGGAAGACATTCGAGCCTTTGAGCCGCTGTCGCGGGCTTTCTATGAAGATACAGACTGGCTGGTGCGCTTCAGCGCAGCCGTATCTCTGGGTAATCTCAAAGATCCGCGCGCCCATGACCTTCTGGTTAAGGCTCTAGACAGTGAAGAGGTGGTTTTGCAGCAGGCGGCGATCGCGGCGATCGGTGAAATTAAAGATGTGTCTGCCGTTGATCAAATTCTGCGGTTTGTGCAATCGAGCGATTGGCTGGTGCGCCAGCGTCTAGCAGAAGCCTTGGGCAATTTGCCCGTAGCCAAAAGTCTCTCGGCGCTGAAATATCTTGAGAAAGACAGCCATCCGCATGTTTCAGAGTCTGCCCAGATTTCACTCAAGCGGCTGACGGAAACAGGCGTGAGTGAAGGGTGATGTAGCGCCAACAGGGATGCTGGAGAAATTGAGGCTGAAATCGATACAATCAGAAGGCGATCGGCGTTGATGATTTCTCAGGATAAGTCTTTTGCCAAGAGCGCTGGATGCCTTGCGAGAGAGATTTATGCCTGGGTCAGGCACGGCGATCGCGGGTAGCGCTTCTAAGTTGCGGGTATCTCAACATTCCTGATATCTCAGCCTTCTGGAAGCTGCTTTTAGCCCCTATCTCCTTCGCGGATATTCTCATGCTATTGGATTGTATGCCTCCTTCCTTACTGGCTCAATTCTCTTCGCCAGGGCCAATTCTGGTGGACTGGGGATTTATCACCCTGCGGTGGTATGGGCTATTAATCGCCTCTGCGGTGCTCATCGGCGTCAGCTTATCGACCTATTTGGCCAAGCGGCGCGGCGTCAATCCTGATTTAATTGGCGATTTGGTCATTTGGCTCGTGCTGGCGGCTATTCCTGCGGCTCGGCTCTACTATGTTGCCTTTGAGTGGAAAAGCTATGCTCAGAATCCGGCAGAAATTCTGGCGATTTGGCATGGCGGCATTGCCATTCATGGCGCGATTTTGGGAGGAACGATCGCCACACTGATTTTTTCACGGCTCAACCGGGTTTCTTTCTGGCAGTTGGCCGATCTGGTTGCGCCCTCGCTGATCTTGGGACAGGCGATCGGACGGTGGGGAAACTTCTTTAACTCGGAAGCTTTTGGCCGCCCGACAGATTTGCCCTGGAAGTTATACATTCCTCCGGCTCAACGCCCGCCAGGCTATACCCAGTTTGACTATTTCCATCCCACATTTTTGTACGAGTCGGTTTGGGATTTGGGCGTCTTTGTCTTGCTGATGACCCTATTTTTTCGGGGGCTAAGCCGTCTGCCCAAGGGAGGCACAACCCGCCCCAAAGTAGGCACCTTAATTCTGGTCTATCTCGTGGCCTATAGCTTGGGACGGTTTTGGATAGAAGGACTTCGCATGGATAGCTTGATGTTTGGGCCAATTCGCACAGCGCAAGCCATCAGCTTAATCGGTGTATTCCTGGGAACAGCGGGGCTAATTTGGCTTTATGGGTTGCGTCGCCCATTGCCGGGTAGCCACGTCGGGGGAGAAAGTTCTGCGGGTGCAATTGCAGATTCAGACAAAACCTAGACCCCCAGAAGTCAGGTTTTAGAAGTAAAAAAAAACCCCAGAGTTTCCTCTGGGGCTTGAATCAGGGTGCATCTACCACTCACTTTTACTCAAGATGCAATAGATGTCCGGATTCGCTTAGCCAATTCATCAACCCTTTAAGATTCTGACCAGATTTTAGAAGTTTCTACGGATTTTAGTCTTGTGATAGACCTCCTAGAAGCCGCCTCTTTCTTCTGAAATATCGTTGAGATTACGGAAATCTTTGAGCAAAAACAGGTAAATTTTGTGCCGCTTTTATACATTGTTGGAGCTGGACCTGGCGATCCAGAACTGCTGACGGTCAAAGCCCAAACCCTGCTTCAGCAGGCAGATGTGATTTTGTTCGCCGATTCTCTTGTTCCCGAACAAATTTTGCAGCTAGTCCGTCCAGAAGCAGAAGTGATTCCTACGGCGCACAAGACGCTAGAAGAAATTCTGCCCATCATGGTAGAACGGGTGCGATCGCAAAAACTCGTTGTTCGATTGCATTCCGGCGATCCCAGCCTCTACAGTGCCGTACATGAGCAAATGCAGGCTCTAGCAGCAGCAGACATTGCGTTTGAGGTGGTACCGGGCATTAGTGCCTTCCAGCTCGCAGCCGCAAAGCTCAAGCTAGAGCTAACCGTACCCGGATTGGTACAGACAATTATTCTGACGCGAATTAGCGGCCGAACTCAGGTGCCCGAAACCGAAGAACTGGCAGCTTTGGCGGCTCACCAGGCCAGCCTATGTCTCTATCTCAGCGCTCGCCATGTGCAAGAAGCTCAAGACAAACTGCTGCAACATTACCCAGCCGATTTACCGATCGCCATTTGTTTTCGGCTGGGCTGGGCAGACGAGAAAATACGGGTCGTGCCGCTGAGCCTCATGGCCGAGCGGACGCAGCAAGAAGATCTGACGCGCACTACCCTGTATGTCATTAGCCCTGCCCTAGCCGCTCAAGGGACTTATGCAGGGCGATCGCACCTTTATCACCCTGCCCACTCCCATCTGTTTCGTCCGGCTAGCCACTGATGCCCTCAATGTTTTTGGGGCTGTCAAAACTCAGTAAAAAATTGCTCTCTGGCATGCTATTCCGCAAAAAACGCAAATGCCCTTCGGCATCCGATCGGCTGCGAAACCGAGCCACTATCCTTTGCTGCGTGTTAGGCAATAGGCGCACAATAGCCCAATGGTTCAGGCGATCGCGGTAAGAGAGCATAGGCATCTCTGCCGCTGAATTATCGAAATCAGGGTTTTGTGGCATGATATTTTTTATTCCAATTTGGAGTAGGGCGTTAACGAGTCTCTTGGCGGGGATAGTGTTAACGCCTTTTAACTATGATTGAACTCAAACGCACAAACAATGTCAATTGTCAAGAGTAGAAGCTCGGAGGTCAAAATCGGCTCATTTCTCAGCGTTTTGCCCTATTTCGAGCTTTAGACAAAGATTAAATTCCCTCAAAGATTTTTTGAGCGCCATGAGGCATTGCTAAATTCGGCCATCAAATTTATTTTGAGAGGCGAACGCTGTGCATCTCCCAAAATAAATTTCATCGATAAAATCAGCAGTGCCCGCCATGATCTTGTGGAGATTTTCGTGGGCGCTCACAAAAATCTCCTGGGTTCCGTCTCTAAGGTCAAGGTTTATCCCACGCTGGGGGCTAGATAAAATTCGGGTTCTGCCTATGGCTGCTGAGCTTTGGCTTCTAGCGACTCCAGACGACTGCGGAGTTCTTGATTGTCTTTTTTCACCTGCTCTAAGGCTTCTTGAAGCTGCGAGACAGCTTGATCTTGCTCAACGGCTTTTAGAACTTTTTGAACCGACTCCTCTGCTAACCGCCGAACGCGACCATCGGGTGTTTGATCTGCCAAGGTTTGCAAGATGCCGATCGCCTTCACAGTTTCCATTTGCCCTAAGGCCACAACCGTAGACACCTGCGTCAAAAAGAAAGACTCGCGTGAGAGTTCGGCAAGGCGGCTGAGGATGCGCTCCAGGTTGGGATTGGTTTGCCCCGTAGAAATGGCACCTAGCGCCCGAATGGCCGACAGCCGCAAGGCTTGAGGCGTCCCCGCAGCCGTATATTCCAAAATCAAACTGAGAGCCGCTTCCGAAGTCTTCAGCTTGCTAAGTCCGGCGATCGCTCCACTCCTGACCATCTCGTTCCAGCCCGATCGCGTTTGCAAAACTGACCGATAGAGCTGCAAAACCGCTGTTTCTTTGGTGTCATCTAGGGCGGCTGTTGCGCCCAGCCCCGACAGTGCCGCAGATTCAGTGTAGTAGCTGGCATCGCCCTGCTCGGCCACCTGCTTCAGGGCGGCATAGCTCGCTTCTATTTTGAGCGCCGCCAAAGCTTCTACAGTGGCGCGTCGCACTCTCGCTTCTGGGTCTTGGAGTCCTTTGAGCAAGCCCGTCAATGCCTGATCGAGCTTTACGGTCGCCAACTGATCGGCAACTTCGGCTCGAACCCCCCAAAAGCGATCGCCAACGAGAGCTTCAGAGAGAGCTTTGACGACCTCAAGCCCGCCTTTTTTGGCCAGCGCTTCTGCCGCATAGATCCGAGAAACGGGGTCGGGATCATGCTGAAGCTGAGCCTTTAGCTCGGCTACCGGATATTCCAGCACCACAGTTTTGAGGGTATGGTTGCCAAGGTCAAAGCTAACAAAATCTGGCTTTTGCTCTAGTGGAAAGTAAAAGCTTTGTTCGCGCTCGTGAATTCTGACGGTAAAAGTTTGGTGGCGAACAGGCTGATGGAGAGCATCAGCCGCTTCTACATACCCAAAGCCGATAGGAATTTTTAGATCAAACCGCCCGCTCTGACTGCTGGTGTCTCCATCTTTGGCTTGGGTTTGGGTCACGGTGAGCTTGGCTAAGCGGCTGTCCCCATCCCAGCTATAGGCCACTTTGTAGTCAGGATGCCCGCCTTGAAACACATACTGGTCAAATAAAAACTGGAGATTGCGTCCGGTGGCTTTTTCGATCGCCCTGAGCAGATCAATCGTCTCTACGGTTTTATGGGCATTGTCTTGCACGAAGGTGTGGATGGCTTTAAAAAACAGCTCGTCCCCCAACTCCGATCGCACCATGTGATAGACACAGCCCCCCTTTTCATAGAGGTGGCGATCGTATAGCTCAATTGCTTCGCGGTAGACATGGGTGACGATCGGGCGACGGTAGCGGGTGCTGTCTTCTGTTAAATAATTACGGGCAATGCCCAGGCGATAGTAAGCCGCCTCTTCTGCACCATATTCTTGATCGATCCACAGCACTTCTGAGTAAGTCGCCATTCCTTCTTTGATCCAGGCATGTGACCAGTGCTTAATCACCACCAAGTCACCAAACCATTGATGGGCTAGCTCATGCGCCACCAAAGTTTCAGAACTGCGGTTGTCGATCGCCGCCCGTTCATCGAGCAAGCAGCGATCCATTAGCAGCGTCGTGGAAGTGTTTTCCATGCCACCAAAGATAAAATCTGCCACGCAAACCTGCGCATATTTGGGATAGGGATAGGCATAGCCAAACGCCTGACTGAAGAATTCAATCATCTGGGGCGTTTTGCCCATCGTGCGCTGAGCGTCGGCCTCTCGTCCTTTTTCGACGTAGTAGGTGACGGGTTTGCCCTGCCATTCATCTTGGAGTTCGGCAAAATCTCCGACCGCTAAGGTCATCAAATAGGTGGGATGCACCTGCTGTTGCAGCCAGCGATAGATTTTGGTGTCTCCAACTTCGCGAGTTTCTACCAGCTCACCGTTAGAAATTGCCAAAAACGCTCTGGGCACCTGCACCTGAATCTCGGAGGTATTGAGCTGTCCTGGATAGTCAAAACAGGGAAACCAATAGCGCGAGTCTTCATCTTCGCCCTGTGTCCACACTTGAAGGGGCTTGTGGGGATAGTCAGCATTGGGCGCAATGAAATAAATGCCGCGCTGGGGCTGTTCTACCTGATAGGCGATCGCTAGCGTGATCGGCTTTCCTGCCTCGGTTGTGTCTTTGAGCCGCACCTGAAGCTGCTCGCCGTCGTAGTCAAAATTTTGCGGCGTCCCTGCGATCTGCACCGATTCAATCTGTAAGCTGACTGCATCTAGCGTCAGTCGGTCAATGCCGCTACGGACAGGGTTTAACCGAATGTTGCAAGTGCCGCGATAGCTTTGGCGCGGAATGTCGAGAATCAAGTCTAGAAAAATATGCTCGACTTGGCCAGGGCGATCGGGGTTGTAATGGGGTTTTGCTCCCGGTAGCTCAAAAGATTTACGCCCATTTTGATCGGGGGAGTCAGTGAGGTAGATGTGCTGCATTCGGGGTTTACTCTTGAAATTTATGAGTGTTGGGTCAAAATATGAGGCTAAGACGCTGAGCCAAAGCCCCCATCAAAGTCAGCCTCTGTAGTGGTGAAGCGCTTGAGGTATTGCGAACAAATCCTGCCACAATACCCCACCCGAATGCTGCACCCCTGCACATACGGGTCACGAATCCAGATCTCTAGCCATTTTCTGCAAGTAAAGGCGGTCACTTGATCAAAACCTCTATCCTGCTCAAACCAGTTTTTACTAGATTATGACGGATCACTCTTCGAGCAGATTCAATTCTAGCTGAAGCGATTCCAGCCTATTTGTGCTGACCCAAGCAATTTCTAGCCCTATTTTAAATTTTTGACGCGGCAGGATCAGCGATCGCCTGTTTACGCAAGGGCACGCTCCGCGCACCCTCAAAAATGTTCTAAGCCTGATGACGACGGCTATGCCTCATCCTGTAAAGCTATTCGAGGCTCAACCCCAAAAAAAAGGTTGCTGTCCTGATGATTTAGGACAACAACCTCTTAGCGCTGGTTCTTAGGTAAATTCAGGAGGCGCGATCGTTAGAAGCGGTAAGCTGCACCTACCTGCAAAGCAACAGCCGCATCGTTGCTATTTTCAAAGGCATCCAGACCGACTTTGACATCGCTGTACAAGGTGACGTGACGTTGAACGGCTGTTTCTACACCTGCGGTTAGCACAACTGCATCTTTGTCACCCAAGGGAGATCTGGCTCCTTTGTCGGTCACGAAAGAGTAGCCACCTCCAACATAGAGGTTGGTATTAGGGGCGATCGCCGCATCGTAGGTGATGGTAGGCATGATCGCCGTGCTGTCGCCGTTGATCAAGGCCGATCCTCGAACAGATACAGGGGCTTCTGAGGAGTTCAGCCGGACTTGCACATTGCCACCAAAGCTTGCGTCATTGTTGATACCGACTGAAGCGCCGCCGCCGATGTAGCTGCCTGACATCCCGTTAGCCGCAACGGTTTGTGCCGATGCAGCGCCAACCATGAGCAGGGGAGAAGCGATTAAAGCAGACAAAGCAGAAAGAACTGTGGTTTTCAGTGAGACTTTCATCGGGAACATCCTTTTGTATCGTTGAAGGGGTTGGAATTGCAATCACTAAGATGCAGAGTTTAAGGCTAGCGATCGCTATTTCTCATCGCTGATATTTCATCGATTTAATCTAGATGAATTCAGAAAGATTGTAGTAATCAATCCATATTTAAGTTTCGGATTTCGCGACTTCCAGGGGGCATATTCAGAGGCATTTATTCAACCCTTGAGTTCTGAGAGATTGCTTAAGAGAAGCAGGTTCAAGCGACTTGCTTTTAGGTGCGTTTTAATCAGCTCTCTAGGTCAAGGGTCAAGATGGGATGTCGGCTCAAGCCACTTGATTTAGGGCATTGCCAGCGATCGCGGCATCCACAAATTAAAGCTCTGTCTTTGGGAAATCATTGGCTTAAATACGTTGCGTTCGACTCTGTTCTTTTAGTTATAGCGTTAGCAAAAAGCAGTTAACCTAGCGATGGTCTGTTCTTGAAGTGTCACAGATTTGGGAACTTAATTTCAGCTACTTCGTGAAGAGTTTCAAGAGGGATGGATAGACATTTGCAGTTCATACGAAGTTCACATCAATACTCTTGAAAGACACATGAAACCAGGCGCTTAAGAACCTGTTGAACTGGAGTGAATGACTAGACGAGTTCCTTAATTCAAGCTGGCTTACAGCAGAAGTAAATTGCTTATAGCGTCATGGGCAAGATACGCACACTACGAAATCTTTACGCCTCAAATGAGCGCTATCTAATCTCTGCGCAAATTGCTAGAAAGCCTATGAAAAGTGTTGCCAGCCTGACAGCGTCTTATCAGTCGGGTGGAGAACTTACTTTTCGGTCGTTCAGCGTTACAATCTTCTGCGTAACCTTGGTCAAGCTCCATGCCGATTCACACACCTGATTGGGTCAAACAAGCCGTCTTCTACCAAATTTTCCCCGATCGCTTTGCCAAAGGCAGTCAGTCTTCGCCATTGACGAATGGCCTGCCTTTGGAAGACTGGGAAGCACCTCCAACGCTGCAAGGCTATAAAGGGGGCAATCTGTGGGGCGTGATTGAGCAGCTTGACTACATTCAGGATTTAGGATTTAACGCCATCTATTTCACGCCCATCTTTCAATCCACCAGCAACCACCGCTATCACACCCATGACTACTTCCAGGTCGATCCGCTGTTGGGTGGCAACGAGGCGCTGCATCGGCTGCTAGAGGCCGCTCACTGGCGAGGCATGAAGGTCGTTCTTGATGGTGTTTTCAATCATGTCGGGCGCGGATTTTTCTTTTTTAACGATATTTTAGAGAATGGCTCATATTCACCCTGGCTAGATTGGTTTAAGGTCGAGGGGTGGCCTGTGTCTGCCTATGATGGCGATCGCCCTGCCAACTACAAAGGCTGGTTTGATAACCGCGCCCTGCCTGAGTTTAACCATGCCAATCCGGCTGTGCGGGAGTACATTATGCGGGTGGCCGAGTACTGGATGTGGGCAGGCATTGATGGCTGGCGGCTAGATGTGCCCTTCTGCATTAATGAACCTGGCTTCTGGCAAGAGTTTCGCAATCGCGTTAAGGCCATTAATCCCAATGCTTACCTGGTGGGTGAAGTCTGGCGCGATGCGCGCAAGTGGCTTGATGGCACCCAATTTGATGGGGTAATGAACTATCGGTTTGCAGGCGCAACGATCGCTTTTACCGGAGGCGATCGCGTCCAGGCAGAGCATGTTGCTGATCGAGATTATGAGGCGCGTCCGGCGATCGATGCAGCGACCTACGCCGATAAAATCCAGCTTTTGCTACATGCTCACGCCTGGGATATTCAGCTGACTCAACTCAATTTACTGGCCAGTCACGATACAGCTCGACTGTTGACGATCGTGGGGGGTGATGTCGAGACGGTCAAGCTAGCCAATCTACTGCTGATGACGTTTCCGGGCGCGCCTAGCGTTTACTACGGCGATGAGGTTGGCCTAGAGGGAGGATTAGATCCCGACTCGCGACGCAGTTTTCCACCCAGAGCGCAGTGGCATCCAGAGATTGCAGCTTGCCACCGCCAGCTCATTGCCCTGCGCCATAGCCGTTTGTCGTTGCGAGTGGGCGAGTATCGTCTCTTGGGGGCTGAAGAGTCGGTCTATGTGTTTGCCCGCATTTGGGAAGGCGATGTGCTGATCGTGGCGGTCAATGCCGGGGAAACGCTGGGGAAAATTGATCTGGCATCGGTCGGAACGCGACTCAATGCACAGCCAAATCAGGTTCTCTACAGTACAGAAGACCACGACAGCATTGGGGTGACTTGGACGATCGATAATCTGTTTTTAGAAATTCCGGCACGCACAGGAATTGTGCTGGGGTGATTCTTTTTTCGGGCGTTGCGTGACTTCTCAAAATCACGCAAGCATCTGCTATTTCTGAACGGCCGTGAATCCGCCATCCACAACCAGGTTGTGACCTGTGACAAACGCCGCCCCATCTGAACAGAGCCAAACCACCGCCTCAGCAATATCCTCAGGAGTGCCGATCCGCTGTAGCGGAATGCCAGCCGCAACTTGGTCGAGCATATCGGGAGGCGCGGCTGCCCATAAGTCTGTTTTTATCGCCCCTGGACTCACGGTATTAATCCGAATGCGATCGCCAGAATATTCGGCGGCTGCCGCCCGCGAAAGGGCAATAACCCCGGCCTTGGCTGCTCCGTAAGCCCCATAGTTAGCAACCCCCAGCAGCGCCCCTTGCGAGGACGTATTGACGATCGCCCCGCCGCCAGATTGCTGCATCGCCGGAATCTCATACTTCATCGATAGCCAAACAGACTTGAGATTTGCATTAATCTCAAAATCCCAATCGGCTTCCGAGAGATCAGCAATTTTGCCGGAGGTTCCAGATCCCGCGTTGTTAAAGGCATAATCGAGACGGCCATAGGTATCAACGGCTGTTTTGACCATCGCTTCAAGGTCAGAGGCTTTGGTGACATCCGCTTGGACAAATATCGCTTCGCCTTCTGCTGCCTGAATCAGGCGCACCGTTTCTTCTCCTTTGTCTGCCCGACGAGCCACCACCAAGACTTTGGCTCCAGCCTTACCAAACGAGAGGGCGGTTGCACGACCAATCCCAGAACTTGCTCCGGTCACGATCGCTACTTTGCCAGCCATTGAACTGCCAGCCATTGAACTGCCAGCCATTGAACTCATACCTTGCGCTCCTCGGTCATCACGTTGAAGTCACTAGCCATTGAATACCGAAGTTGCAAAATAAAGCTGTATGCAGTGAACTTTATGGGTTACAGCACTTGACCTCAGCCTGATGCAAGCTGATCTTAAGGAAGCAATTTAGGCTTTCATCCACGTTAGACATTGCTGCATCTGCTGATGCATGGTGTCGCGATCGGCGTGATAGCGGCGGCCATGTCCGGGCAGCACCCATTCAAACGAATAATCGGCGAGTTTTCTCATAGACTTCTCCAATTCCGTCCAGGAATACCAGCAGGCATTGCGGAAAGCATGGAGATGCTGGAGGCTATCTGACCAGGCCAGATGGTCGCCTGTAAACAAAAAGGTGTTGTTGTAGAGCAGAACGGTATGGCCTTTCGTATGACCGGGCACCGGAATAATCAGTAAATCAGGGGCAAGCTGGACAGCATCAGAGCCAGAAAGCTGAATTTCGATGCGGCTGGTGTCCTTGCTGATGTCGTCTTGGTGAAGGATGCGATCGCAACCAAAATGCTCCCGAAACTTTTGATGGTCTGCAACATCATCGCGATGGGTGAGATATAGATAACGAATGCCTCCTAGCGCCTCTAGCCGTTTGACTAGGGGAGGGACAAACCGGGGAGAATCGACCAAAATATTTCCCCCTTCCCGCAGAATCAGATAGCTGGCTGCGCCAAATGAAGCCTCAGCATGATAGCCACAGTGGTAAACATTGTGGTCTACCAGCAGGGGAAAGCTCGCCTGTGCAGCTTGAATATCGGTCGGCTTTGCCAGTGTGCCAATGGAGGCCGTAGGGCAAGACAAGAGCGCCTGAAGCGCCTGGAGGCGATCGCTAGCGTGTGTCGGCTGATGGTAGACTGCGGACTGATCGCCAATGTCGTGAAAGACTTCGGGAGCCATCCAGCGGCAGGTGTCGCAGTCAATACAGGTGCGATCGACATAGAAATCGCCTTCAACATTTTCTGGGCGGCGTTGGTTGAGGTGTGCCATTTCAATTGTTTGTCGGGCGGAGTATGGACAGTTGGCGGTTAGAGCGCAACTTCTGCAATCTCTTCTAGCGTAACAATTGGCTCTTCGGGTTGGCGTAGCCCCCGTTGGCAGCGAAACGCGAAGGCGCAGCTCTCACAGGTTTTTAAGGAAAGAGTTTGCGGAAAAGGTTGATGATGGGTCTGATACTGCTGTAGATTCTCCCGAAACTGATGCAGCAGGCGGGTCAAATCTTGATGGGTTTGCTGATGCTGAGCTTCGCTGTAGGCAAACTTAAAGCACTCTGGTTTTGGAGTAGGGCGAGCCGAATCAAGAGGAGCCGCATGAGCGGGGGGCTGCACAAACCAGTAGGTCATAGAAATTTGATCGGGTGCGTAGGGGCTGGTTTCTGCTAGCACAAAGGGATAGAGGCGGGTCTGCCAGTTTTGCTCAAGCCACTTCGGATTCTGAGGACGCGGATAGGTCTTCCAATCGAGAATTTGAGCCTGTTGCGGGTCGAGGATGAGCAGATCGTAGATGACGGTAAAGAGATAGCCCTGAAACTGAAGCGATCGCGCATGTTCGCTCTGTCGCGAGATCTGAGCAGCTGTGCCCGACGCGCTGGTGTCAAAGGCAGGCTGTTCTGGCGCAAACAGTTCTGGCACCGCTTGCGTAAAAGCATGAACTGACTGAGTCACTTGCCAATCTTCAGAAAACTGCTCTGGCTCTGTGGCGTTAGGTCTTAGCCCCAACTCTCTCTGCTGCATGAGCAAATGGAAGCGATCGCCCCAATTAATTCGCTCTTGCTGCTCAGGCGCGATCGGCACATTGAGCTGATCTAGATAGGTGTGCTGAAATTTGCGCGGGCATAAGCTCAGCAGGTTAAGCAATCCTTGAGAGAGATGAAGCATGAGATACGGCTGGCCTTGCAGGATAATGAGCCAATAGAGGGGGTGCGGTAGAGGGAGTACTGATGGCAGAGCGCTCTGCGCTTCAATTTAACCGATTCATTTTGAAAACCTCGCAGCGTGAAACCTTCAAAATAAATTTCATAGCCAGATTGAGCAATGCCATTAGGGATTAGGTCGGGATTGGGCAAACTGCGTGAGCTTGATCAGCGGCTCTAGCTGAAACTCGCTAACGAGATGGGCGATCGCTTGCTTCAAGTCGTCATAAGCCTCTGGGACTTCTTCAAGCAACTGTGCGATCGTTTGTTCGTTGGCGCTGCGGGCAGCTAGGTTGAGCTGACACACCCAGTCAGACGGCATCACAGAGAGTAAGTGGAGATGTTGGAGAACCTCTATATAGTCTGTCGAATCGGACATCAAATTTGGGGCTGAAACGCTCTTGCTCGGAGCGTAGGCATTGGAGTCTTCAGGGATATACTCAACGCCTAAGTGATGCCGCATCGTTTCCATAAAAACCTCTTCTGAGCAGGGCTTACCGACAAAGCCATCACAGCCTGCGTTCATGATTTGCTGCTGTTCTTCCTCAAAAACTGTGGCGGTGATAGCAATGATTTTGGTGGGGTGGGCAAAAGGCTGCTCAAGTTCTTGGGCGCGAATCTGGCGAGTTGCTTCCAAGCCATCCATGATCGGCATGCGAACATCCATCCAGATCAAATGAGGGGCATAGGTTTGCCAGAGGGCGATCGCCGTTGCGCCATCGTCGGCTGTCTGTACCTCAAATCCGGCTGTTATCAGCCAGTGCATCATGAGCTGCGCATTGGCTTCAGTATCATCTACGACTAGGATGCGGCAGGGGGGTTGGTGTGGTGCTAGCTTTACCCCTTGCGTAGGGACGGCAAAGCTAGCATTGGGTAGGGAAGTCGCAGGCACACAAGGTAGGGTAAATTGAAAGGCTGTACCTTTGCCTAAGCTGCTACTGACAAAAATCTCGCCCCCCATCAAGTTGAGAAAGTGCCGACATAGGGTTAGCCCTAACCCAGTTCCTTGTTTAGAATTAACGCCTGCTTGGGCTTGCACAAAGGCATCAAAAAGCCCATCAAGTTCATGAGGGGCAATGCCAGATCCGGTGTCTTCGATCGTGAAAAGCAGGATCTCCTGCACGTTTTGATGAGAGTCCCAACGGATAGAGTGGCGATAGGGTCGCTCCCAAATCTTGTCTGTGGAACGCTGAGCCGCCTGCAACTCGGTTTTCTGCACCCTACGAACCTGAAGCCTGATAAATCCACGCTCGGTAAATTTGATTGCATTTGCCAGGAGGTTGGTAAGAACCTGACGCAGTTTGCGATCGTCTGCTTGAATAAATTGAGGAACGTTGTGATGACGATCGCAGGAAAGCTGAATGTCTTTGAGTTGGGCACGCAGACTAAACATTTCCTCAATATCTCTGAGCAGAGCATACAGGTCAAAGGAGTTTTCTTGCAGTGAGGTGCGCCCCGCCTCAATTTTGGCAATGGATAAGACATCGTTAATCAGCTGCAACAGATATTCGCCATTGCGGTTAATAGTTTGAAGCTGCTTGTGCTGTTGCGAAGTGAGGCGATCGCGCGTCATGAGCTGAGAGAAGCCAATAATGGCATTGAGCGGAGTCCGCAACTCGTGGCTCATGTTAGCGAGAAAAATGCTCTTGGCTTTATTGGCCGCTTCAGCGTCTTCTTTGGCTTGACGCAATTCTGCTTCTGCCTGCTTGCGATCGTGAATATCTCGCCCGACCGACTGAATGGCCACTAGATTGCCATACTCATCAAAAAATCCGCGATTAATCCACTGTGTCCAGCGGTTGCCCAAGGGGGTAACGCCTCGGTTTTCGACCGTGACCACCGGATTTTCTGGGCTAATTTGCTCAAAGCTCTCAGCAACGTAGCTGCGATCGGCTTCATAGATAGCAAAACCGTAATAAACCTGATGGAGCGCTTCGCGGTTTAGCCCAAATCGACGGCAGTAGGCTTCATTGGCATAGGTGATAATGCCATCATGGTCTAATCTGACAATAAACTCAGTTTGGTCTTCTAAAATGGCGCGGTAGCGAGCTTCGCTATGCTGTAGCGCTTCAGTGCGTGCTCTGACCTGTTCTGCCAGCGTGTAGTTATAGTCAGACAAAAGCTGCTCAATCTGCTTGCGATCGCTAATCTCGATCGCCACCCCATCCCAATACACACTGCCGTTGGGCTGTACATCCGGCGCAGCAAAGTTTTGAATCCATTTCACTTGCCCCGATGGAGTGGTAATGCGGTAGTCAATTGACCAAGACTGAAGGGTTTGTATGGCGATCGGGGTCATCATCTGCATCAGGCTCAGATCTTCAGCATGAATCAGATTCCACAGCAGGTCAGAATTTTGCATGATCGCAGCGGCCTCTATCTCGTAGATTTCTCGGCAGCGCGGGCTAATGTAGGTAAATTGATCGGTGCCATCAGGGTGCATGATATAGCGATAGATCACGCCTGGGACATTTTCGGCTAGCCGTCGGAATCGAGCCTCGCTGTCGCGCAAGGCGGCCTCAGACTGCTTGCGATCGGTAATATCCAGCAAAACGCCGACCATCCGCACCGCTTCACCCGCTTGATTGTAAATGCCGCGCCCCTGCCCCAAAAGCCAATGCAGGCTGCCATCTGGCCAGAGAATGCGATATTCTTTTCGATAATCTGTATGCCCTTCTAAAGCCGCTTTAATTGCTTGCTCAACCTGGGGTAAATCTTCTGGATGAACGCGATCGCGCCATCGTTCATGCTGTGGCGCAAAGCTACCTGGCTTGTATCCCAATACAGTGAACGTATTATCGTTCCAAGCCGTTTCTCCCCCTGTCTCAATCTCCCAATCCCAGCTCGCAATCTGACCAAACTCTAAGGCAAGCCGCAACTGTTCTTCGCTGCGCTGAATAGCCACCTCAGCGCGCTGGCGTTCTCGCTGGGCTGCTTGACGCTCGCTAATGTCTTGAAACACCGAAATGGCGTAGATCACATGGCCTGAATGGTCAAACACAGGAGCCGCTTGCACCTCTAGGGGAATCACCTTATCCGGTCGCACTACCTCTATCAATTGGTTGGTGACAAATTCGCCCTGGAGCGCTCGAACCACAGCTAACTGATCAGAAGGGTAAAGATCTTGCGTCCCAGTCTGATAGATCTGGTAGATCTCAGGAAATTC
Source organism: Oscillatoriophycideae cyanobacterium NC_groundwater_1537_Pr4_S-0.65um_50_18 (assembly GCA_016208305.1). GTDB lineage: Bacteria > Cyanobacteriota > Cyanobacteriia > Elainellales > Elainellaceae > Drouetiella. Next base: position 208,381 of record JACQYI010000078.1, read on the forward strand.
TGTATGGCTAGCATCTGGAGTAATGCCCTGCGGAAAAATTTCTTGCCCTGCCGGATTCATATAGGTGAGCCTTCCGGTAACATCGAGCGTCGCCACCCCAATCGGTAGACTCTCCAGTAGCTGGGTAATTTTTTGCTCACTCTGCTCAAAGGCAGTAAGAAATGTCTTGAGCTGAATTGTCATCTGGTTAAACGATCGCGCTAGATCGCCCACCTCATCGGCGCGATCGATCTCGACCGTTTGATTAAAATCTCCCTTTGCCATGCCTTGAGCTGCCCGCGTTAGCCGTAGCAAAGGAGCCGTTATCCACTGTGCCGTTAAAATGCCTACACCAGTAGACAAGAGTAGAGCGGCACCACACAGCATCCAGGTGTGGCGCATGTTCTCATGAATCTGTGCCATGAAATCTGCTTCTGGCACAACCACGACAATCAGCCAATCTGGGTGGTTGAACGAGGCGTTAGTTAGGCTGGACGTGATAGTAAAATTAGGCTCGGCAAAGGGCAGAATGGCGGTAAAGTAGCGTTTTTCTGCCGCTTGAAAGCTAAAGTGCAATCGGTGATCAGTTGTGCCCAATAGATTATGTTGCTGAATATAGCGAGCTGTGGCCTGAATGGCTGGAATCTGACTATCGATCGCTTTTCGCCGCTGAACAGATTGCTGTGGTGCTGCCCAAAAAACTGATTCTTGACTAGAGCTAGCCACCAGATCGCCCGATCGCTCCATGATAAAAACTTGCCCCGATGGCGAAACCTGGGTTTGCTCCAGAAATTTCTGGACGCTTTGGAACGACAAGTCGGCTGCGCTAACTCCTAGAAGCTTGCCTGAGGCATCATAAATGGGCTGACTGGCAGAGAAATATAAGTTACCCGTGGCGTAGCCCGAATACAGTCCTGTCCAGGTAAACTTGCCCGCCCGAACTGCGGACTGATACCAAGGACGCTGGCGCGAGTCATAAGGCCCTGGCTTGATTTTGACTGGCCGTTCAGGAGCAAGGCGATGGCCTTGAGCATCGCTAGCATGATACGTCAGATTGAATTGCGTCTGCTGATTAGCTGCAACCCGTTGCAATGTGCCAGTGTCACGCGAAACCCCGGCATAAGCCCCATCTCGTTCGGAGCCGAGCGATATCCAAGATAGGTTGCCAAAGCGACGTAGCTGCTGCCAAAGGAAGCGATCGCGCTGAGGGTCAGATCGATCTAAATCCACCGTCAGATCACCCCGCTCGATCGCATCTAGCGTCAGTTGATTCACCAAATAGGGGGTTTCTAGATAGGTCGTCAGGGTTTGATCAACGCGCTCGCCCACTTCTTCCATCAGTTGAGCTGCAAGCTGATTCACGGCTTTATGGCCATTGCGGTAAGACACATATCCAGTTAGCCCTACGGCTCCCACAGTTTGCAAGACAAATGGCACAATCAGGACAAATCTGAAAGAGAGGATTTTCGCTGTTTGAGGCAGCCCACGCTTAAAAATGGACAATCGCATAGCCTGAAGGAATGGGAGAAATCAACCTAATCGGAGAGCCAGGGAAGTCGATGGTGTCAGGGCAAAGGAGCCTACGGCTTCTGATGATCCTTAAGAATGCATTTCAGTGAATGAGCTTGTCGTGTGAGTCTCTTGCTTCTTCGGTGGAAGAGTTCTGACCCACGCATACGAACCAGATGCTTGCACAACAACCTGATAGATCTGCGCATAGGATGCACTCTATCCCGTTCACTAACGTGCGCCATCTATCGTAAAGCTAGCAAAAGAATTGTTTTTCTTAGGGTACCTGTAATATAGCTGTCACCCTACAAAGGGAACGACATTTGTGAGTGTCCTTCCAAAATCTTGCTGGCTTAACATTCTATCTGGTTAGCAGTTTGCTTTAGGTTCTGTTGAATGGTTCTACCAACTGCGCTATTGGATAATAGCTGCGTTACCGAATAGATTGTGAAATCTCTTCGGCATGCTCCAGGCTAGAGGCGGTGTTGTGGGTTGTGCCATTGGCAGCTACTTGTGAATAGTCTGTTGTAATGATGCGATCGCGTCCTTCAAACTTGGCTTGATAGAGCGCAGCATCGGCAGCCGCAATCAAATGCTTCACAGCTAGACCTGCACTTGGCATGAGTGTAGCTATGCCAAAACTCAGGGTAACGCAGGAGCTGACGGGCGAACCTATATGGCTAATTTGTAACTGTTGAATACTGGACTGAATTTCTTGGGCAACCTGAAGCGCGCCCAAAGCCGGGGTGTTGGGTAAAATTACAACCATCTCTTCACCCCCATAGCGAGCCGGAAGATCGGCTGTGCGTTTGGCAGTTGCCTTCAGGACAGCAGCAATGCTTTGTAAACAAGCATCACCTTTGAGGTGTCCATAGGCGTCGTTGTATTGCTTGAAAAAGTCGATATCACAAAAAATCAGCGAGAGTGGCTGCTGCTCGCGCATCATCCGTTTCCATTCGTAACCCAAATACTCATCAAAGCGACGCCGATTAGCCAAATGCGTCAATTCATCTGTATTGACGAGATGTAGAAGTTTTTGATTGGCAATTTGTAACGCCTCTTCCACCATTTGGCGATCGCGTACCTGCTTCTGAAGAATCTCGTTTTGCGCCTGAAGCTGTTTTTGTAACCGACATAGAGTTAAGTGGGTGGTGACTCGAGCCAGCACCTCTGCCATTTGAAAAGGCTTCGTAATATAGTCAATGCCCCCTGCACCAAAGGCCATCACTTTATCGATGACTCCATCTAAAGCGCTGAGAAAAATAACTGGAATATCGCGGGTTTGAGGCATCGCCTTTAACTGCCGACATACTTCGTAGCCATCCATATCCTGCATACAGATGTCCATTAAGATCAGCTCTGGAGGAAGCGTTGCAGCGGCCATCAGCGCCATACGTCCATTGATTACGGTACGCACATCATAGTTTTGCCGCGACAGGATTCCAGCCAGAAGGCGAAGGTTATCTGGTGTGTCATCCACAATCAGGATATTGCCCATGGAAAGCATGTACGTATTCCTCGGAGATTAGGAGAGGTGAAGCGCAGGATTAAGTATTTTGCTTAATTTGCCTCAGGCTCATGTAAACAGGATCAGGAATTTCACTTAATACCTCCGTAAATTCCAGCAATCTACGGATTTTCTACATAAAGTTGGGATATTGCAGGCTGGTTTAGCCTCAATCGCTAAATGTTTAGAAAGCTAAATATCAGAAGGCTAAATATGAGCGGTTTGGCTCAGGGCAAAATACTGCATCGGTAGGATTTTGCCGCGTTCATGAAGACTGGGTGAACTAGCGATCGCATTCCCCCTAAGCTGCGTCAATTAGCCAATAGCCTCAAAGCTGAGCATTAGGCTGAGCATTAGAATGGGAGCAGTTTGGGGCAGCTTCCCCATCCAAAATCGCAAATCCAAACCGAGTACGAGAGATCCATGAGTCTTGATCTAACCCGATTTGCCAAGGCTTGTAATCCCAGCCGAACGCTGATGGTAGGAAATGCGGAAGATCAGCCGTACTATATTGATTTTGCCTCGGTTCGAGGGGGCAAGATCATTGAAGCGCTGGAACGAACGATCGCCCGCCTTTCGCCCAATGAACCAACCTGCCAACTCTTTACCGGGCATATCGGCTGCGGTAAATCGACTGAGCTGTATCGACTTAAGGCTGACCTGGAGCAGCAGAATTTTTACGTTGTCTACTTTGAGGCCGATCAAGACCTAGAGGTCGATGATGTGGATGTCACCGATATTTTGCTGGCGATCGCCCGTCAAGTCAGCGAGGGGTTAGAGAAAATCGGTATTCGCCTCAAGCCCAGCTACTTTGAGCGGATGTTTGCCGAAATGGGCGCAATTTTAAAAACACCCATTGAGCTGTCGGGCGAAGCTGAGTTTTCGATCGGCATTGGCAAAGTCATCGCCAGAACCAAAAGTAGTCCTCAGTTTCGCAGTCAGTTACGGCAATATTTAGAAACCCGCACAGGCAGCATTTTAGAATCGCTCAATCAAGAATTGCTCGATAAAGCGATCGCCGAGCTACAGCGACGGCAAAAGCGAGGATTGGTGGTGATTGTCGATAACCTCGATCGGGTCGAGAATCGTCTCAACGGCTCTGGACGGTTGCAGCCTGAGTATTTGTTTATCGATCGGGGCATGCAGCTTCGTGAACTTAACTGCCATGTGGTTTACACGGTGCCGCTAGCGCTGATGTTTTCTAGCGAAGGCGAAGCTTTAAAGAACCGCTTGGGTGGCGGCGTTGCGCCCAAGGTTTTACCGATGGTGCCCGTTTTACAAGAAGATGGGACGGTCAATTTAGAAGGCATGGCTCTTTTGCAGCAAATGGTGCTGGCGCGCGCCTTTCCGGAAACCCACTTTTCTCAGCGGATCGATCGCCTCTCTGAACTCTTTGATCACCCCACCTCACTCGATCGCCTCTGCCAATTTAGCGGCGGCCACATGCGCAATCTGCTAGGGCTACTGTTCGGCTGTCTTCAGCAGCAAGATCCGCCCTTTTCCCTAGCCTGCTTAGAGGCCGTCATTCGCACATACAAAGATGACTTAGCGCTGACCGTCAAAGATGAACAATGGCCGTTGCTTAAAGAAGTGGCTCAGAAAAAGACAATTGGCAATGAACCCAAATATCAGCACCTCCTAGCCAGCCTTTATGTTTTTGAATATCGCGGGCAAACGGGGCGATGGTTTGACCTCAATCCAGCCCTCAAAGAAATCATCAAAGTCTAGAGCGCGGCACTAGATTTCACAGAGCCTTAGCTTCATAGCACCTTAGTCAGCACAAACACACTGCCCTCATTTCCACGCCCAATTCTGAGGTCATCATCTAGATAGGTGATGTCCAGCCAGCCTCGCTGCTCCCGATCGCTAATGCTAAAGTCGATCGCCTTGAGTCGATCGCCAGAGGCAATTTGTTGGATAAATTCATCCGCAGTTCTGTAGTCCAGCAAGCGCTGCAAGCCAATGATCGATCGCTCAAAATTGACCTTGACTCGTCGTTCTGATAACGGCTGAAAGTTTGCGGCAACGCTAACTAAGCCTTCAAGGTAGGGCAGCCCTGAAATTTCGGCAAGGTTGTAGATTTTTGCCGTCTCCATTTGAATGTACTGATAAATCTGCCCTAGCTTTAGCAGAGGCACTTGATCAATGCCGAGCAAGCCCTGACTGGTGGTGTAGAGCAGCCGCCAGTTGCCATTGAGCTTGTCGGTTGCCTCGACGGGGCGAGGGGTAGGGTTGCGATCTTCTAGCTGAGCAACGGATGCCAAAATCATCTGGCGATCGCCGGGTGATGCCAGCAGGCCGCGATTTTTTCCGGCGATCGCTTCTAGTAACTCTGTTTTCCCCAGCATTTGATAGATCTCCGCTTTACACTAGAGTACGGGGCAATGTGTTAAGGTAAGCAATTCATTTAGCCTGCTTTGGGAAACCTTTGCCTAGATGCCCCTCCTAAACCTACCTGCTGCAATGGGTAACGTTCCAATTTTTCGATTCATTTTTGGGCAAGGCTCACTGCGTTTTGCCCTTATAGAGTGGACAGAAAGCCTGAAACGGAAGCCTAAAACAGAATCTCTGTGTCGGTTGCAGGATAATCTATGGGAGGGTAGTCTGCTACGATACAGCGCAGGCCATATTTTAACGGGCGCTATACCTACACAAAAATTAACCAAGCTAGTGAGATCATTTGGAGCTGACCATGCATAATCCTGCTTTATACGAAGTGCCTCGCAATCAACCTGCGCCTGTCATTCCTCCTCAGCGGAATGCCTCAATCTTAGACTGGTTAGAGGGAACAGGGCGGCTGCTGTCACGAGATGCTTCGGCACCTGACTACCGTGATGATGAGCAAGAAATCAACGAACTCATGGCAGGAGAAGATAATTCTTTTGAAATTGATGATGATGACGACGATGCACTTGATTTAGATGATTGATCTTCATATATTCTTTATGTAGTGATTTCTATCCGGAGTGATTACGAGATTACAGACCGGAGTGAGCTGCGTCCCGTTAAGTTAGGCAATTAAAGTCAGGTAAGTTTCCGAAGTGAAGCGAACTGTTCTTGTAGTGTGTGGTGTGAAGTGGAGTGAGTAAGACGTGGATGCCAAATTAATTCCAGATAGACCCTTAGGTCTTTCCGGCAATCATCTGTTTCTAACCCTGAGTGCCGGACTCAGCGTTGCATCATTGGGACTCGACTGGTTTGCAGGACGGCCGCTGCTGTCGGGCGTAGGGCTAACTTTGCCGCTGTGGATTTGCGGATTGCTAGCTGCCCTCGCAGGACAGTGGGTTGTGCCCATGCTGCGAAATCTGAAGGCCGGACAGGTGATTCGCCAAGATGGGCCGCAGGCGCATCTCAAAAAGGCAGGAACGCCGACCATGGGCGGTGTGTTCTTTGTCCCTGTTGCGATTTTAGTTGCCTTGCTCTGGACGCAGTTTGCGCCTAGTGTGGTTGCTGTTTCGGCGCTAACGCTGGCTTATGGGGCGATCGGTTGGCTAGATGATTGGCAAATTTTGCGCTTCAAGTCTAATAAGGGCATTTCTCCTAAGCTAAAGCTGACGCTGCAAGTTTCTTTTGGCTTGCTCTTCTGCCTTTGGATGTTTTTGACTCAGCCGATCGAGATTACAACGCTGCTGCTGCCTTTCGGGTTTTCCCTGCCTATGGGTGCGCTGTTCTGGCTGCTGGCGGCTTTTGTTTTAGTGGCCGAAAGCAATGCGACCAATCTAACAGATGGGCTAGATGGTTTGGCTGGCGGCACAGCGGCGATCGCTCTCATGGGGTTAGGCGCTTTGGTCGCACCCACCTCTCCAGAGCTGATGATCTTTTGTGCCTGTCTCAGCGGCGGCTGTTTGGGATTCTTGGCGCACAACCATAATCCGGCTCGTGTATTCATGGGTGATACTGGCTCTCTGGCCTTGGGAGGTGCTCTGGCAGCGGTGGCGCTTTTGAGTCATTCTCTGTTTGGCTTGCTCATTCTCAGCGGTATTTTTCTGGCAGAAACGCTTTCGGTCATTGCACAAGTGGCTTACTACAAAGCAACTAAGGATGCAAACGGCATTGGCAAGCGGTTGTTCAAGATGGCTCCGCTCCACCACCATTTTGAGTTAACCGGATGGACAGAGACGCAAGTCGTTTCCCGTTTCTACATGATTGGGGGTGTCTTAGCGGTGTTTTGTCTGTTGGCACAGTAGCGATCGCCCTGAAGCTGCTAAACCGGGTCTTACAGAAATGCGATTGCGTCCCCTTCGTCACGGCATTAGACGCAAAGCGCTGTAGACATTGGATTTAAGGAAGAAATAGATTGAAGGAGCTGAGCAATCTCGGCTCCTTTTTGACTTTTTGACTGTTGACTCAAAGAGCGATCGCGTGAACTCAGTAGTTCTTAGATGACCTGCTAAGCTTCACGGCCTAAGATCGATGGCGGTTGACTGTAAAGCATTCTTAACGATAGCTTTAGAAATGAATGCTCCTGATAGGCGTCAAGTGGGAGCGATTATCTGATTAGGTGAACATTAGCAGATCAGGTTATTGATTGTGATTAGGAAACTGTTGCTTCTGGGCGCACTACTGGTTTGGGTTCAGCATCTGGGAAGAACGGCTCTCGCTAAGGTCAATCCAGTCGATGCTCCAGAAAACCTGACTCAAACCTCTCAGATTCAAGCATCTCAACCTCAGTTGGAGGCAGGTGAGGCAGAACAAGAACCGTTAGCAACGCCCCAACCCCCCGGTACTAATGCTCCGCTCCACCAGTTTCTCCTCTCTACGCTCGTTTTGCCTTTGCCCCCGCTGCTGATTCCCGATTTACTGCTGCCCCCCTATAACTTCCCGTCGTTTAATAGCAATCGGCTCGATCAGGAACTCAGGATTTACACGCAATATTTGAGAACGACAGGAACGCCCGATGTTCTGATCGTAGGCAGTTCGCGATCGCTCCAAGGGATTGATCCGATCGCGCTGCAACAGGCTTTGGTCAAGCAGGGCTATCCAGAGCTGAAAATTTTTAACTTTGGGATTAACGGCGGCACAGCAAAAGTCAACGAAATTCTGCTGCGCCGCATTCTAACGGCCGAACAGCTTCCCCGGCTGATTATTTGGGGAGATGGTTCACGCGCCTTTAATAATGGCCGCCCTGACCTGACCTATAACGGCATCGTTGCCTCTGAAGGCTATCGCCATTTGGCTAGCGGCGATCGGCCCATTCCTTCCCATGCCCGTTGGGATTTGCCTGTCTTGCGGGCGGCAGCCAATAAAGCGCTGGCTACCCCTGCAACTGCGGCTGAGCATCCGTCTGATCTGGATGCCTATGGCTTTCAAAAGATTTCAGCCGTCTATAACCCAGAGACTTACTATCAGCGCTATCCCTGGGTTCCAGGGGCTTATGATGCAGACTATATTCGCTTTAATCTCAACGGCGATCAGCAAAAAGCGACGGTGGCCGTGGCTCAGCTAGCCAAAAGCCAAAACGTGCCGCTGGTGTTTGTCAATTTGCCGCTAACCGCAGACTATTTAGATGCCACGCGGCTGAACTACGAGCAGCAGTTTCGCCAAAGTATGCAGAGGCTAGCTGAGCAAGAGCAGTTTATTTTCTGCGATTTAAGCCAGCAGCGAGACTTGATGCAAAACAGCTATTTTGCCGACCCTAGCCATATTAATCATCGGGGTGCAGCTGCGATCGGGGCTTACCTGGCTACTGTGCCATCTATTCCCTGGTCAATGTTTAAGCCTGAGGTGCAAGCTGCTCCAGAGCCAAGCGCTCTTGGAGATGCAGAATAGATCCAAAGCGGGTGCATCTCGTCGTTAGGGGAGCAGATCTTTTGAGTGATGAGAGAGTGGGGTGATGGGAGGGCGAACAACGGCGATCGCATCATCTCACCCTCCCGCTCTCGTAACCTTTAGAGGCTCCCCCAACTGTCTGATGCGCCCGAGGCTTCCCCAACTGCTAGATGTGCCTATCCAAAGCTTTTGCTTTCATGGTAGGTCTTTATAAGAATGCAGATAAAGTTCGGGTGTACTATAGTCTGTGCGGAGAGGCGATCGCCCCAAATGGCCTTCTAGCAGAAAAAGTTTGCTCAATGGGTTGATATTTCAGTACTAATGTACTAAATTGATAGTACATTAGTACTGAGAGCAGTTTCACTGCATTTCAACTGGGTTAGGTAGCCCCCCTACCGAGAGCTAACAGGAGCTAGGAGCCAATATGAGCGAGTCGCAAGCAGAACTGAGAGCGATTAATCAAACCTTACGGTTGTATCAGGTCAATTCGCAAACTCAAACTCAGAGCATTGCGAATCGTCCGGCAAAAGCAGCCCCATCCCAAATTCTTTCGTCACCCACCCGCCCTAGCAAGATTGCCCAGATGCATTCTGCTCCGGTCAATGTTACCCATTTAAATTCTCATGCTTCACGGCGATCGGTTTTGCCTTTTTCTGAGAGATTGGCAAGGCCGCTTTCAGAGAATTTAGAGATCGAAGGGCCGCTGCCAGAAAACTCACAGCTAGAGCAGCTGCGTCCAGAAAATTCTCGTCCAGAAAAGCCACAGTCAAAATCACCGCTCGACCTGCCTCCCATTCCTGCGCCGAGCCAAAGCTTTACCAGACGCGGGGCTGCTCCCTCTGAGGACGATATTGATTGGGAGCCTGTGCGCCCCGTCACGCAGTCTGATGTGATCGATCGCCTCCAGCAAAAATCTGTTCAATATTTGCAGCAGTTTGTTCAGCCCACGCCAGATACGCCCAATGCCCAGATTGATGCGGCACTACAGCGGCTAGAAGCCCAGGCTCAGCAGATCAATCAGCTTGCGGCAACTCAGGAAGCCGCCCTATTGGAACTCAAGGTGATCGCTCAGCAGATTGAACAAGACTGGAAGACGCTAGAGGTGGTGAATGCAGCACGAGCGGGCTATGATGCCTCAACGGTTGAGATTCCAGCCGTTTGCGAGTATCGGTCAATTAGTGTGCCTCAGGTTGAGAAAAACCAGGCAGGCGTGCTGGTATTGACGGCGCGATCGGTGGACTTATTCAAAGCCGAGCGAGAGGCAGCCCTCACAGCTCAATCGCTGCGGTTTCGGACTGCTCCTACCTTTAAGCCTCGATCGAGCTGGACGAGAAAGTTTAGTCAGCTACTTTTGGGTCAGCGCAACGTCAACAAGGCGGCCTATCCTGCCTCTAGACCCATGCCCGCTGAACCGCAGCGATCGCCAGATGACCACCCCCATCATCGGATGCGCCGACGCAAAGCGCGCAGCCTCAATTTCCGTGAAGGGGTATCGCTCATGTTTGGCGCGGTAGTAGTGCGGGTGCTGTTAAATCTTTTGCTATCGGCTCACCCAGGCTTGTGGTTTCCAGCCATTGCCTTAATGGTGACGCCCGGAGCGATCGCCGTTTACCGCTCTAGAGTAACGCCAAAATCGACTTTGGCTTGGGGCTATCGGTTGACCTTCATCATGTTGGGCTTTTGGATTGGAGGCAGATTATGAGTCCTGTAATTTTAGGAGCAATGTGGCTATTGGTTGTAACTGTTTGTTTTGCATTCATGGAGCCGAAGGAAAACCGCAATGAGCGATCTTGAAGGCGATCTACCGATATTAAAGCTTTTGCTGTTAGGTGGACTGTTTTTGATGGGATTTGCCCTCATGGCCGATGTGCGACGAGTCGGTAGCCTGGTGAGTAACTCCCTCAGCGTTTCGCCGCCCCCTGAAATCTGTCAGGGCGACATTCACGCAGATGTCGTGCTTTCGAGAGAGAAGTTGGCCGCTTTTCTAACCATATCAGAGCGCGATTTAAAGTCTCGCGTCCAGGAGATTTTGCAGCAGCCTTATTGTCAACTCCCCGGTATTGAGGTCAGGGCAGGCGTGATTTCGGAACGAGCCGTCTATCCCCTAGCCTTTGATCCCCAGACTTGGCTGGTTGTCCTCTATGAGGGTGAAGAGTACGCCGGATACCAATTTCGATTTCAAGCGGCTGAGTAAAGCGTCATGGTTCAGATCAATCGGGTGGAGCAATACATGAGGGGGTTGGCGATCGCGCTATGCACCACAGCTTGTAGTCTCAATCCCAACACTGAACCAATCCGGCAAATCGAAATTCAGCAAAACTGGGTCATTCAACCGGGCGATCGCATTGGTGGCCATATCGTCATGGCTGGATTAGGCGATATCTCCATTCGGTTAGGGGGACAAGCCTATGCGCCCTTTGCAGGACGGGTACAGCCCAACAGCAGTGAATGCGTGCTGTTTTCTAGCCCCGATGTGCCCGCCTATCTGTTTCGCCTCTGTGGGCTGGGCAGCCTCAACCTAGGCGAAGTGCAAGCCGGAGAAGCGATCGGCTCCGGAGATTTTCTCGCCTTTGCCACGCTGCGGAAGCAGCCCGACGGCACATGGACGATTGTTGAACCCGCCAAAGATATTTTAGAACGCATTCTTAAGCCCCCCTAAAACGCAACGACTATGAAACAGATGGACTGGATAAGCTGGATCTTAAAAATGGTGCAGATTGGCTGTGCCCAATCTCCAGAAGATTTGTCATCTCGCTCTTATGGGTTAAGTCGGCCGCTGGTGTTGATGGGGCTAATTTTGCTCACGTTGGGGTACAGCCCCCTGGCTCAAGCAGAAGTATGGGTGGGCGATCGAGCCAATGATCTGCGGATTGCAGCCGAGCCAGAGATCGGGAATGGCGATCGTCTAACTATCCCTGCTGATGCTGTAGAAATACCTGTAGGCAGTCCTTCTGAGCAGTCTTGGGCAGAGCTGCCACCGCCTGAGCAGCCCGTTCTTGAGCAGCCTATTCTTGAGCAGCCTGCCCTAGCCGCAGCCGCTCCATCTACACCTCCTGAACCCGCTACAGAAAAGCCGCCGATCGCTCTTGCTCTGCTTCAGACTATTCAAGCCAGCACCCTTGATGAAACGGGTAACGTTGAGCCTGCTCCCGCCGAGATCGCTTCAACCGAGGCCGCTTCAACCGAGGCAGCTTCAACCGAGACAGCTTCAGCCGAGACAGCCCCAGCCGAAACGAGCAAAAGAGAATCGGTGGCAAAGCCGCTTGAGTTGGCCTTTGGCTTGCCTCCCTCCAGCGCTGTACTCCCCCAAGTCATCCCTGCTGCAAGCACCCCAGTAGCCAATGTTAATCTTGCTGCACCGCTAGCCGACCTATTTGTAGGAAATTCTGACTCTCTGGTGGCCAAGGCCGTAGGCAGTGCAGAAGGCACCCGTACCCCTGAGGGCGATCGCAATCCTGCTTACTTTGGTCATGTTGATCCGGGCAACAAGGCTTGGAATCTGGGCAGTTTTTCCTACCAGCATGGAGCCACCACGCCCGAAGAAGCCGATGTCAAGCAGTTAAATCGGCTGCAAGCTCAGGCGAGTGTCATGCAGGCCAAAGCTGAGGCAAAGGGCATTTCCCTGACGCTTGAGGAAGCGCTCAACGGGATTGACCTCGCCAATCAAGCTCCCAAGGCCGTTTTGGATCGAGAGGGCTATATTGACTGGTTAGCAAAAGCGCGTCAAAACGGATTGTCAGGTTCTGATGCCGTGCTGTGGGCAAGAACTCAGTCCTTTTTTGATCCCAACCTCCAGCGATGGGATGCGCCTGGCTTAGGCAACACGGAGGAAAGAATTTCCTCTGACCAAGAGCGACGGATGCTGGCGATCAATCGGGCGATCGCGGTCTATAAACAGTCCCCTCTTCCATCCAATTCTCTGGCAGTCGCTTCACCTTCCCCCGTTGCGCCTCCTACTGCCCCTTTGACAGCCTCACCTACCCATAAACTTCCTCAAGACCTCGGTATCGCTCGCCTCTTTGCACAAGCCATGACTGATTTTGGCAGCTCTGTACTTTCTTCTGGCTCTGATCCCCTGTCCGGCACAGCAACCAGGGTTAGAGTTCCAGAAAAAAACCAGACAACCGATCCCTCCGATCCCGCCGCTTTGCCTGAAGCTCCCAATATTGCAGCTTTGTTGGGTTTGGACTTATAGCGGTCTTCACAGCGGTTAGGACGGGAAATTTTTAAGGGCGCGCGCCCTTAAAAATTTCCTAAGCCGGATGACTGCCCCTGCAAGCCCTCACACAGGCTTATGCTGCCACAGGCTGATATAGCGTATCTCGCTGCTGTGCGGGTCTGCCCAAAGATTCGATCGCCGATCGCAACGTCTCTACTTCCATGCAGGTACCGCCGATCGCCCCTGCCATAGTGGTAATGTGCTCTTCCATGAGAGTGCCGCCAATATCGTTGCAGCCCCAGGTCAGAGACTCTATGGCACCTGCCAAACCCAACTTTACCCAGCTTGGCTGATGGTTAGGAATCGAATTACCCAAAAAGATCCGGGCGACTGCCATCAGCAGCAGTGCATCCGCTAACACAGGCTGATCGCGTCCGACGCGGCGGCGCAGCGGTTTTGGGGCTTCTTGCCCGACAAAAGGCAATAGAATAAATTCGCTAATGCCCACATAGCCCTGACTAAGCGAGTTTTGCTGAAGCGATCGCAGCAGCCCCAGATGCCGCATTTGCTGTACCGGAGTTTCAATATGTCCTGACATCATTGTGCTTGTTGTCGGCATCCCTAACTGATGCGCCGTTTGCACCACCTCTAACCAGGTCTGGGTGTCAATCTTTTCTGGACAAATCACCCGACGCACAGCATCGTCTAACACTTCGGCAGCGGTTCCAGGCATAGAGCCAACGCCTGCCTCCTGTAAAGCAGCAATGACCTCGGCGTAGCTAAGACCGTCCTCGCGGGCAATAAACTGCACCTCCTGAGGCGAGAAAGCGTGCAGATGCAGATGGGGATAGGCTTGCTTAATCGATCGCACCAGCCGCAGATAGTAAGGCAAGGCACGATTGTCGAGTTTGGCTTTAACATGCAAGCCTCCCTGCATGCAGATTTCGGTGGCCTGCCGTTCTACAGCATCCTTGGCTTTTTCCAAGATTGCCCCTTCGTCTAGCCAGTAGGCTCCAGCCTCATCTTCATCGCGCCGAAATGCACAGAAGCTACAGTGCTGTTCGCAAATGTTGGTGAAATTAATGTTGCGATTAATCACATAGGTAACGGTGTCGCCAGACTGCCGTTGACGCAAGCGATCGGCTGTTTCACGAATGGCGGCGATCGCTCCGGCATCCGTTTGCAGCAGCAGGTTGACGCCGTCCGATTCGGTCAGGTCTTGACCCGCCAAAGCCTGATTAAGCGCAGCATCTAGGGAAGCAGAGGTGATTAACATGGGGTGCTCAAGTAAGAGAACAAAGCGCTGAAAAAGATATTTTTACAACAGGTGATCATTTTGTCAGTCCCCCTTATACTGTGGGAACTTAAATAGGCAAATCTGTAGAGCTTGGCAGTATAGACAACATTATTTTGAGTGTAATTCTTTGAATATCTAGTGATGGGCACATTAGTTATATCAGCAGTTATATCCGCTTAGATATCGACTTAGACTGGGTGTAGCTTGATTCGGCAAGGTCTTGAGAAAGGTGGTGTGGGCATGAAAACGATCGCAAATTTTACGAATCGACGTGGGAGGCTAGCGCTATGGCATCGGCCCTGAGATCTGAACAGAGATCTGCTGATCGCCGTCGGCCTGCACCGCGATCGATCGCCTCAGTCAACGCTAGAAGACGGGGCGAAGCTCAGCGAACAGAGCGATCGGCAGCAAAGCGCTATCCGGCGGGCAGCTCTGTTGAGTCGGCTCATCCTTCTGTGGTGCAGCAGTTACCGAAACCTCAAGCGGCTCCGCCTTGGCTCAAGACGCTGCTGTCTGTTCAACGGGCTTCTTCGTTTCTCACCTTTTCTTTAATTATCGGCCTCCTGGCGGTTTATGGCTGGACAGTCTATACCCAGCAGCGGTGGGGCAGCGCCTACAGTCATTTGGAAGCGTTGCAGAAGCAAGAGCGACAAATGACGGCAGCCAACGAAGTTCTGAAAAATCAAATGGCGAATCAGGCTGAACTTCCTGATGTAGGTCTGATGCTACCTGAGCCAGGTAACACCGTGTTTTTAATTCCTGCGCCACAGCGCCCTCCCGTCGAGCCAGAGGTCAATTTGCCTCTACCACAGCCTATTCCAGCCCGTCCTTTAGGCTACTAGTTACGGCTGCTCGCTGTTCGTCGATCGTGATTTTTAGTACTTTGTCTGTTGCTTTAGATTCTGAATCTTTTAGGTAAGAGGCTTGTGGTCTGAAGCAGGCGGCTGGATGATCTTTGTGATTTTTCTCGGCAGCCTAGTATCGGGTTCAACAGGCCATAGCTTGAGATCGCTACCCAATTCTGTTTGAGACTGTTTTCGAGGTTTTCTGATGGCTCTTTCGTTTCCATCGTTTCGCTCTCGCCGTACCGGAACTAGACGTGCTGCTTCTGAGTCTGCAACGGGTCAGCTTGGCGCGAAAATAGGTGGGCGATCGAGAGAGCCGCGATCGCCACGCTCCGGTTCTCATCAGTCGGTTTCTCACGCTTCCACTTTTGGGCGATCGCCCAGCAAAGCCAAAGCCGCACAGCGCGGAGGTACGCGATCGGCCGAATCACCGTTGGGGTTTTCGTCTCGCTTCGCTGAGTCGCAACGTCGTCGCTTGCCGCCCTTACCGCAAAGGTCGCTCACCCGCGCCCCTAAGCATCGGTTGATGCTGGTTTGGATTGTTTTGCTGTTTGGCATGTTGGTGCTGGCTTTGAACCTGTTTCGGATTCAGGTTCTTCAAGCTTCTCGGCTGCAAGCTCAAGCAAAATCGCAGCATATGGTTGCGTTTAACCCCATCACACCCCGCCGTCCCATTGTCGATCGCACCGGGGATGTATTGGCGATCGATCGCCCAGTTTATACGCTCTATGCCCATCCCTACATGTTTGGCAAGCCGAAGGAACTGGTTGCGGCAACCCTATCGCCTCTGATCAATATTCCCATTGCTCAGCTGCTCGAAAAGTTTGGCTCGGCAGATAGTGGCATTCGCCTTCTGGAAGCCATTCCTGAAGATTTGGCGAACCGGGTGGAGCGATTGGGCGAAGACGGGCTTGATTTAGAGCCGCATCAGCAGCGACTGTATCCGCAGCAAGATTTGTTTGCCAATATCGTGGGCTATGTCAACCTCGATCGCCAAGGACAAGCAGGGCTAGAAGCCTCTCAAGAAGAAGAGTTGCAGCAGCCAATCGGGGGGATGGATTTGAGCCGATCGGGAGATGGCTCGATTATTCCGGTTGGCCTGCCTGAAGATTTCTTACAGTCCCGAAAAAATGACTTACGGTTACAGCTCACAGTCGATACGCACCTTCAACGTGCAACCCGCTATGCGCTAAAGCAGATGATGAAGAAATATAGCGCCAAGCGGGGTGCGGTGATTGTCATGAACGTCCACGATGGCTCGATCGTGTCACTGGTTTCAGAGCCGTCTTATGATCCCAATAAATTCTACGAAGCCAAGCTAGAGCGGCTCAAAGATTGGGTGCTCAGCGACCTATACGAACCTGGCTCTACGTTTAAGCCTGTCAATCTGGCGATCGCTTTAGAATCCAGCGCCATTCAAGCAGATACCACCGTATACGACGAAGGAGTGATCGAGATCGAAGGCTGGCCCATCCACAACTCTGATGTCGAGTCGGCGGGCGGTAGAGGAGATCTTTCGGTGTCCGAGGTGCTGAAATATTCCAGTAATGTCGGCATGGTTCACATCATGCAACGGATGAATCCGGGAGTCTATTTTGGCTGGCTAGAGCGGATCGGACTCGACAAAACGACGGGCATTGATTTACCTGCCGAAGTCTCAGGACAGATGAAGACCTATCAACAGTTCACCGAAACGGCGATCGAGCCTGCCACAACGGCTTTTGGGCAAGGCTTTTCGCTGACGCCGATGAAGCTCATCCAGCTTCATAGCATGGTGGCTAATGGGGGACGGTTGGTCACCCCTCATGTTGTTCAAGGTTTGGTCGATGCCAAAGGCAACTTTAGCTGGAAGCCAGAGTTGCCTCCACCCAGGCCGATCATTTCTCCTAAGCATTCCAAGACTGTGGTTGGCATGATGGAAGATGTAGTCAAAGACGGTACGGGTAAGGCCGCTCAGATTCCCGGTTATCGGATTGCAGGTAAAACTGGAACCGCTCAAAAGGCTAGCCCCGATGGTGGCTATATCGACGGAGCCAGAATTACAAGCTTTATTGGTTTGTTGCCTGCTGATGCGCCCCGCTATGCGGTGTTGGCTGTCGTCGATGAACCCCAAGGGGAAGACGCCTATGGTGGCACCGTGGCTGCGCCGATCGTCAAGTCTGTGATGCAGTCTTTAATCACGATGGAGCAAATCAAGCCTACGCTGCCCGAAGAGGTTCTCAATGAGCCAGTTCTTGACTCTTCGGCTGCTTCAGACAGTGCAGAAGACTACTCTCTGGATGCCGAGCAAGATAGTGCAGACGGGTCTGATGAAAGCTGGTCTGACGATGAGCCTAGCTACGATGCCCCGAACCAAGAAGAACCTTGGTAAATGTACCCAACATAGCTACAGGCACGATCCTAGAACAGGTTGTATGGGTGGGCGCGCGGAGCGCGCCCACCCATACAACCTAAGAGCAAGAGCTTAATCAGGTTGAGGGACTGACGGTTTGAGTCGCCAGCCAGGTCGGTTTGCTTGACGGGCACGCGCGATCACGAGACAGTCGTCAGCGACATCTTTTGTGACCGTCGATCCAGCAGCGATCGTCACATCAGCCCCGATCGTAATGGGTGCTACCAATACGCTATTGGCTCCTGTCTTAGTGCGATCGCCAATGACTGTCGGGTGCTTGCTGACGCCATCATAGTTAGCAGTAATTGTTCCAGCGCCAATGTTGACGCGATCGCCCAGCGTTGCATCTCCTAGATAAGAAAGATGCGCTACGTTAGTGCGATCGCCCAGCGTCGAGTTTTTTAGCTCCACAAAGTTGCCAATGCGGCAGCCTTCGCCCACCTGTACATGTCCCCGCAGATGGCTATAAGGGCCAATGCGGCTATTAGCTTGGATCGTGCTGTCGGAGACGACGGACATGACTACGGTTGTATTTTCACCAATTTCGCTGTTCTCTATCAGGCTGCCTGGCCCAATTCGACATCCTGTGGCAATAGTCGTCTTGCCCCGCACATGGGTTTGAGGTTCAATGACGACATCCGAGGCGATCGTGACCGTATCATCGATCGTGATGCTGTTTGGATCAACCAACGTCACCCCGGCAGCCATCCAGTCTGCTTTGATGCGCGTTTGCAAAATGCCATAGGCTGTCGCTAACTGCTGGCGATCGTTGATTCCCAAAATTTCTTGATGGTCTTCTACATCCACAGCCATAGCCGGAGAGAGCAAGCCAACAGCGTCAGTCAGATAGAACTCCTGCTGATTGTTGTTGGATTGTAGCTTAGGTAAAACCTCTGCCAGCGCCGCCCAGTTGAAACAGTAGATACCTGCATTGACGCGATTGTTTTGCCGCTGAGTAGGGGTGCAGTCTCGATCTTCGACAATCTGCGTCACAATACTTCGCTCATCGCAAAAGACCCGCCCATAGCCTTTGGGTTCAGTCAACTGTGCTGTGAGAAGCGTCACCTTGTTTTGGTTTTCCTGGTGGGTCTTTAGCAACCCTTCCAGGGTTTGAGCGCGCAACAAAGGCACATCTCCATTTAGCACGAGTAAATCACCCTCAAATCCCTGAAGGTGAGGAATGAGCTGCTGAACAGCGTGCCCTGTGCCAAGCTGTTGCGCTTGCTCAACGAATTCTATCTGGGGTAAGTGCGCCAGCGATCGCTGCACCCATTCCCCTTCATATCCCACGATGACCAGTTCGCGGGAGGGCTGCATTCCGGCTGCACATGCCAAAGCCCGTTCCAGCAGCGATCGCCCTCCCAGATCATGCAACACCTTGGGAATGCGAGATTTCATGCGCGTTCCACGCCCTGCCGCCAGAATTGCTACCGCTAACATGCTTGCCTTTCATTAAACTTACCGGAGTATAGCGCGGTTGTGGTGCGGTGCAAAAGTAACAGCGCAGAACTCAAAGACCTCAGGCCGCAGCGGCATTGGGATTCACAAAGGCCGCAAATTTTTCCATCAGCTCGGGGTTACGCCAGCCCCACTCAACCTCTCGAAACAGCATCTCCAGGGATTCCTCAGGCGTAAAGGCACGCTTGTAGGGGCGCTCATGCGTCAGGGCATCATAGATGTCGATCAGTTGAAACACCTGCGCTAGGAAGGGAATTTCGTTGCCTTTGAGCTGATCGGGATAGCCCGATCCATCCCAGCGCTCATGGTGATGGCGGATAATCGGTGCTACGCCTTTCATCGTCCGCAAAGGCTGGCAAATTTGCTCTCCAATCACCACATGCTGCCGCATAATCGCCCACTCTTCTTCGGTAAGGGTGCCTGTTTTGAGCAGCACTGCATCGGGGATGCCCACTTTGCCAATATCATGCAGGTAGCTGCCCCAAATCAAGTCGCGCACTTCAAGCCGTGGCAAATGTAGGTATTCTCCAAAGGCTTTGCTCTGAGACACCAAGCGTTCGCAGTGATCGCCCGTATTGGGATCTCGACGCTCAACAGTGCGGGCGATCGAAAACAGCACCTTACTGGCATGATCTAGATCTTCATTCAGCCGTCTTTGGTAGATGAGGGACTTGACGCGAGCCGACAGCTCAAGCTGATCAAACGGCTTGCATAGAAAGTCATCTCCGCCCGCCTCAATGCCGCGTAACCGGGCACGACGATCGTTCAAGGCCGTTACAAATACGATCGGAGTCAGCCGAGTCTGCTCATCTTGCTTCAGGCGACGGCAGACTTCATAGCCATCCATGCCTGGCATCATCACATCTAGAAGAATGAGGTCAGGATTAATCTGGGCGATCGCCTCCAGTGCCAGTTGACCATTTTCTGCCTCCAGCACTTCGTATCCTTCAACCGACAGCAGCGCGACGGCGGTGATCCGACTAGAGGGGTGATCATCCACTACTAAAATCTTCGGTCTTTCAGAATTAAAGCAGTTCACAAGATTTCTCGCTTAAGTCCGTTGAGATAAATCTGTAGAGGCACTGAGCTAAATTGGGATGAAAACCTTATCCAGATAACTAATTTAGCTAGGTGCCTGCTATCAAGGCCAAAACCATTCAAGGCCCAGAACAATGAGAGCTGGAAGCTGATGAGGGATGAAAAACTAATGAGGCGCTCGATCTTTCTCAGGGCATACGCAGGTTTGCCTACGTCTATATCAGTATGATTAATCTCAAGCACCAAGGGATCAGGTTTTTCACTGAGATTTACTCTGCTGCATACTCTAGCTTTCTAGTGCTAATCATAAGCCGAGCAGATGAATGCTCATTGTATCTTTTGGCAAAGAGGGTAGCCAGCCTATTGACTTTACATCTGCGCGTTTTCCTCAGGTAGGGTTTCTGGGGCAGCTCTCCTCAGGCAATCTTACTCAGATTTCCCCAAATTTCCTCAAACATTAGAGAGGTCAAGGAATTTCGTGTGAAATACTGCACGAGGTCTAAATCAAAGCAATTTTGACCATTATGATTGAAAGTTTAGCGAGTTCCGGTATGGATTGTGACTTAAGTAACGATAATAAAGGTTTTAAGCATTTTTTCGTATCTACATCATGGCTGCATCAAAACCTCCAAGCTTCAAACGGTGTGGTGATTGACTGTCGGTTCTCACTCAGTGATCCCAATCTAGGCCGGCAGCAGTACGAGATCAGCCATATTCCGGGCGCACATTATTTTGACTTGAATCAAGATTTGTCGGGTTTAGTCGGGTCACAGGGCGGCCGCCATCCTTTGCCTGATCTGACCCAGCTTGCCGCCAAGCTTGCATCTGCTGGGGTGTCATCAGAAGCCGATCGCTCCTCATGGGTAGTAGTGTACGACGATTCTCGCTTTGCCTATGCGGCGCGTCTCTGGTGGCTGCTGCGCTACATGGGGTTCGATCGCGTTGCAGTGTTGGATGGCGGCTGGGGTGGCTGGTTAGCAGCGGGCTATCCTGTAACGAACCAGATCCCGGTAGCACAGCCCCAAACGTTTGTTCCTCAGATTCAGTCTGATTGGGTCGTGGACATTGAAGCCGTTAAACGCCGCAAGAATTTGCCTGGAGTGGCGCTCGTAGATTCTCGAGAGGGAGAACGCTATCGCGGAGAGCGAGAGCCAATTGATCCGATCGCCGGACATATTCCGGGAGCCGTGAACTATCCCTGGCAAGAGGTGACCGATGCTCAAGGCTATCTTCAGCCTCTGGCCCAACAGCAGCAGCGCTGGTCAGCCCTGCGGCCTGCGGAAGAGATTCTGGTTTATTGCGGCTCAGGAGTTACGGCTTGCGTCAACTTGCTTTCTTTAGCGATCGCAGGCATCCCAACGGGCAAGCTTTATGCTGGAAGCTGGAGTGATTGGTGTTCGCGGCTATAGGAGATTCAGTTCAGCTTCTTTGATTCAGTTCAGCTTCTTTGTGACGACCCGACATTTTGAGGTCAGCGTTTACTGAATGCCCTATGGAATGTCCAACTGAATACTGAGTGGAGCAGCAAAGCCCTTAAACTTTCAAGCGTTAGGGCAGTTGTTGAATGCGATCGCTTTTTGATAGCTTTTAACCCTTTACCCTCTGCCCAAAGCTAAAGGCCAAAGTGCTGTCAATTTAGGCAGTTCAGGCTCATTAACTTAAAGAGATGGAGCAGACTCCAGCGAAAAGTTTATAATCCTATAATATTTGCAGTAAAGCAAAATCTATGAGGCGTGAGCCTGTTGATTAGTAGAGTTTATCCATTAGTTCTCTAAACTTTTGTATACCCACTATTTTTCCGTAAATCAGGCTTCCTCCTATGGCTTTAGCAATATTCATGCTGTTTCATGGATATTGCCTTATCTTTTATGTGCTACTTTTTTGCGAATTGACTTGACTAAGCTAGATTGAGGAGGGCTGCTGAGAGGTTCATAATTTCAGGATTCTATCGAGAAACGTTATTCTAACTTTTACTTTCTATTTTGATTTTTACTTGAATAGCCAGGGTTAGATTCTTCAAAACTTTTTCTGCCCCATAAGCTGCGGAGTAAATCGTTAAGTTTGAATTCTTTAGTTAAAATTTCTGCTAAAAATCTTAGGTCTAAAAACTCTATGTCGCTCTCCTCAATGAACCGTCTTTCAATCTTTGTAGACGGGAACAATATGTTCTACGCTCAACAGAAGAATGGCTGGTTTTTTGATCCCCGTAGAGTTCTAGATCATTTCACAAGTGACTCGGAAGTGACGCTCACGAATGCCTTTTGGTATACCGGATTAAAAGATCTCCAAGATCAACGAGGGTTTAGGGATGCATTGATTAGTTTGGGCTATACAGTACGCACTAAAATCCTGAAAGAATACTATGACGATAGCTCAGGGCGAGTCTCGCAAAAGGCAAACCTAGATATCGAGATAGTCGTGGATATGTTTAACACCGTTGACCAATACGATCGCGTGATTTTATTTAGCGGTGACGGCGATTTTGAGCGGGCGATCGAGCTGCTACGCGGGAAAAATACGCATATCACCGTAGTTTCTACAGAAGGCATGATTGCCCGTGAGCTACGCAATGCGACCGATCGCTATATTGACCTTAACGATATTCGTGAACATATTGAAAAGATAGATGGTCTCTAATTCTTTATCTGCTGAAGTTGCTCCGATCAAAATCGCGGTTGTGGGCGATGTGCATGATTTGTGGGATAGCCAGGACGAAGCTGCTCTCCAGCATCTAGGAGTTGATCTGGTGTTGCTGGTGGGCGATTTTGGCAATGAGTCGATCGCGGTAGTGCAGGCCGTTGCCAATCTCGACCTGCCCAAAGCTGTCATTCTGGGCAATCACGATGCTTGGTATACCGCTACAGATTGGGGAAGAAAGCTGCGAGTTTTTGCGTCAGAAGATGGCGTACAGAAACAGCTTGACCTCCTGGGAGACTCTCATGTGGGCTATGGTAAGCTAGATTTTCCGGCGCTAGGGCTGAGCGTAGTGGGTGGCCGCCCCTTTAGCTGGGGTGGGTCAAGCTGGAAGCATGGCAAATTTTATAAGACTCGGTTTGGGGTAGACAGCTTTGAAGAGTCAACCACAAAAATCGTCGAGGCAGCGGACAAAGCAACCTGCGACACCGTAATTTTTATCGGTCACTGCGGCCCCACAGGGCTGGGTGAAGCGCCAGAAGATCTCTGTGGCAAAGACTGGAAGCCAATTGGCGGCGATCATGGTGATCCAGATTTGAGAGAGGCGATCGCCCAAACGCGCGCCAAAGGGAGGCAGGTGCCGCTGGTGGCCTTCGGGCACATGCACCACAGTTTGCGCCACACCAAAGACCGTCTGCGGCAAATGAGTGCTGTCGAGGATGGCACGGTTTACCTTAACGCCGCTAGTGTTCCCCGCATTCGAGAGACAGAGCAGGGCAAAATTCGCAACTTCTCTTTGGTGACGCTAGAGGCAGGCGTTGTGACTTATGCATCGCTCGTCTGGCTAAACGCTGATTTTGAGATTATTACTGAGACTGTTCTACATCAGTCCTCTCACCCCGCCTCACAGGCCGTGAAATCTTTTTGAGCCGACTGGCACTTTAGTTCTCTAGCGGGCTAAAAGCTGGGTCTTAAGCTGGTGAGAACTAGCGCCATAAACACGCCGCCCAAAAATCCAAACAAATGCATTTCCCAGGAAGTGCCTTCATCTTGTGGAAAAATGCCCACAACCAATCGGCTATATAAAATTAAGGTTAGAAAGCCAACCAGCAGCGCCCCAATATTAAAAGAAGTGAACCCATAAGTCATCAAAAAGCCCATGTAGCCAAAGAGTACGCCACTGGCTCCGACATGGGGACCGGGTCTACCAAAAAGCCAAGTGCCAATGCCGCTGCTCAATAGAACAGCTATTGAAACTACGTAAAAAAATCTAACCCCTTGCAGCGCTAGGCACAAACCCAGAACAGCAAAAACCATGCTGTTGCCGATAATGTGAGAATTATCATTTAAACCTTTACGCCTTTCTAACCCATGTAGGAAATGGGCGCAAACGACACCAGGTAATCCTGTTATTTCTCTTGGATGAATTCCCAAGAAGCCACCCAGATTGCCATTTTCTCGACCGTCCAAATCTCCGGTTCGAAAAGCCCAATCTAGCGTATGAATCGCCCAAGTAATCACCAATAGATTGCCTAATACCCTGACCTGCGCAGATAGGTCGGATGGATCAGTCTCCAAATAATTCCTAAGCAGTGCCAGCACCTCAGAGTCCATGTCAGTTCAAGGCTCGAAAAGATCTGAGAAGGCTTATATCTCAGTTTTTTTGACGATGGCGTAATTTTCCCTAAAAA
Source organism: Oscillatoriophycideae cyanobacterium NC_groundwater_1537_Pr4_S-0.65um_50_18 (assembly GCA_016208305.1). GTDB lineage: Bacteria > Cyanobacteriota > Cyanobacteriia > Elainellales > Elainellaceae > Drouetiella. The sequence continues at coordinate 232,659 of JACQYI010000078.1, forward strand.
CTTTACAATTAACGCAATTCCCGGCCAAACCGCTAGTTTAGTCGCATATCGCTCAGCACTAACGCTATGAGCACGCCACCTAAAAAGCCAAACAGATGTGCTCTCCAGCCCATTCGGGGCGATCGCTCTACAGGCAAGAGCTGAGACTCATTGTATTGATTCCCCGTAATTCTCCAAGCATCCCTAAAGGCAACGATCAGCGCCAGCAGCAGGGCAATACCACTACCGGAACCGATGCCATACATCAGCACAAAGCCAATATATCCGTAGGTGACACCGCTTGCCCCAACCCCAATGCTGTTCGGGCGACCAAACAGCCAGCAACCTAATCCACTGACTAATGCCGTGGCGATCGTCACCACATAAAAAAGGTGAATACCCTGCATCAAAATGAACCAGCCAAACAGCAAGAAAGCCTGGGTGTTGCCCATCAGGTGCTTGAAACTGACATGGAGCAGCGGAGATAGAGGAATACCAACTAATCCCCAAAGATTTCTAGGCCGTAGACCTAAAGCATAGTTGAGCCAGCCGCCGAAAATGCCCCAATTAATCAAATGAATGAACCAAACGATCGCCGTCATGCTCAGCAAAACTCTTGCATGAGCAGAGAAATTAAGAAGATCTGCATCTGCCAAAGTCATAACCTGAGCTAGTTTTACCAAAGTGGGGATAGCGGTTAGATTGGTTATAGCTCATTTCATGCCTATTCAAAATAGGTGCAACAAGCGCTAATTTAGGGTAGAATTCACCTACTCATATTCAAAAAGTATGGGCAAGACTTGGAGAGGTGGCAGAGTGGTCGAATGCGCTCGACTTGAAATCGAGTGTGGCGAAAGTCACCGGGAGTTCGAATCTCCCCCTCTCCGTTGATTTTTGTGCAGTTTACTATTGAAAAGGGATACTGGAAAAGGCATACAGAGTGCCTCGATTCAAACAGTAAACCCCTAATATCGTCCACCCGAAGGCGGCAAACGATTGGGTGCATAATTCTCTGGAGGCCGGGTCGGTGGGTTGGTTTGCACCTGCTGCCGACCGTTGCGGATGATCCGCATCATCTCGCCTAGGCGGTCTTCCATATCTCGCAAGACGCGATCGGCATAGTCATCTGCACCGCGCTGAATTTCTTCACATTCGGCCAGCGCCAGTCTTTGCATTTCCTCTAGCTCTTGCTGTGCCCGTCGTCTCACTTGCTCAATATCTCCCAAAGTCTGCTGCTGCATGGCTTCGCATTCTAGCTGCACCTGCTGACGAATGCGCTGAGCTTCGGCTTCGGCTTGGCGAATAATACTGATTTCATCCAGAATTTGAGCTGCTCTCTGTTCGGCTCCGGCGATAATCTCCTGGGCATATTGCTCAGCCTCGACCAGCACATCTTCTTTGTGCAGCACAATTTCGGTGGCTTCCTGAAAAGCGGTCGGCAGGTTTAACCGCACTAAGTCAAGCTGATCGAGCAACTGCTCCTCATCCACTAGCGTCAACCGACTCAACGGCACGCGGATGCTATCTAGAATCATTTCTTCTAGCTTGTTTAGCTCTCGCTGGATATCGATGCCCCCGATGCGGGTTTCTCCGTAAGCGTTGCGTCCGGCAGCTCCTCCGGTGTTAGGGTTCGATCGTCGTTGGCTAGTGCGATTGGAGTTTTGGCGTAGCATTGGTGAAGATCTAAGGCGACGGTATGAGGAACAAGATGATCGACCGGGCCGCCAAATCTGGCGATTTCTCTGACGTGACTGCTGCTGAGGAAGCTGTATTCGGTAGAAGTGGCGAGAAAGATAGTCTCAATATCGGTTGCTAAGGTTTTGTTGGTATGCGCCATTTGCAGCTCCATCTCAAAATCGGAGACGGCGCGCAGTCCGCGTAGCAGCACGTCGGCCTTCCGCATTCGGGCGTAGGTGACGGTGAGACCATCAAAGCTGTCCACTTCTAAGTTGGGTAGATGCTGAGTCGATTGACGAATTTGCTCGATGCGCTTTTGTACCGAAAACAGCGGCGTTTTGTTGGGATTGCGAAAAACGACCACAATCACCTTTTCAAAGAGCCGATGGCCGCGCTCAATGATATCTAGATGACCTCTGGTAATAGGATCAAAACTGCCGGGATAAATCGCAATCACGGTTTTTTGCAGGTTCTCTTTGATACAGGTTCAGCGTGAGCTGATGGGTTTAATGAAAGCTTGTAAGGACGTGAAAGCTAAAAGATCGACTCCCTGCCATAATTTTCACGGATATCAAGCCATTATTATACAAGCAAGCTCTCAACCTGACTGAGCCACCCCAAAATCTCAGGGATCGATCGCAAATTTAACAGCGCCCAATCACCGGGTTGAAAAAGGGGATGCTTGAAAAAGATAATCCAGTTCAAGCGGTCTGCGATTCTAAAGAACCTGGCGACGGAGAAAATCTGACAGAGCCATGCTGACTTGCTCATCCCGATCTTCTTGAGGATAGTGCCCTGCTTCGTTCAGTGGGGTTAGCTCTTTATCAGGAGCGGCAAAATTCTCTGCAAGGCTGTAGGGCAACCAAGGATCACGCGTTCCCCAGAGCAGCAGCGTGGGCTTTTGCCACTGAGCAAATCCGGCTTGAATTTCGGCAGTGGCTTCAGGAAGCTGGAGGTTTTTGACGATCGCCAATAAAGCTCTGCCCGCCTCAGAACTCTTGAGAAAAGGGCGACGATAGACATCTAGATCGGCTTCACTAATCACATAGCCCCCGCCGCCCTCGAGGGTGCGCTCGGTCAGCAGCGGATCTTGGGTCAGCATTTCGCCTACCAGCGGCACGCCCATTTGCCGCATCTTCCAGGGCAGTTTTGCCGCAGGGGAGAGAGGGGCATTGAGAATCGCTAGGCGATCGATCTGCTCAGGGTGACGCAGCGCATACTGTAAGCCTACTGAACCCAAAAATCCCTGCACGACAAGAGAGAATTTTTCGAGACCTAGAGCGGTGACGAATGCGGCTAAAGCGGTGATGTAAGCTTCAGGGCTATAGGCAAAGTTGCGTTTGTCGGGCTTTGCCGAAGCGCCACAGCCGATCCAGTCGGGGGCGATCGCTCTAAAGCCATGTCCTGCCAGGGCAGGCAACACATGACGCCAGCCGTAGCTCTGGCAAGGTAAACCATGCAGGAGCAGCACAGGAGATTTTGCCGAGGGGTTCATGGGTTCTGCTGCTCGGTAAAACCATTTCAGCTCGCCTACTTCGATCGTGTGTTCCTGCGTCGCCACGGCTAATATATCCAGATTTGTTGACTTTTGATTGAGCTTACTGTGACGAGGGCTTTTAGAGCAAGTCGGCAAAATGCGCTCGGAAGACAAGCCTAGCCTGCGATGAAGATAGGGCTGTGGCTAAGTTATCGGCTCAAAGGGCGCGAGATTGCCGTAAACTAGGCTTCACATTGGACTGTAGGCAATAGCTAGGAGCCATTATGATTCAGGCCACGATAGAGACAGAGAAGGGAACCATCCGTGTGGCGCTAGATGATGAAAAAGCGCCCATCACTGTGCAGAATTTTGTTGACCTGGCTAAGAGCGGTTTCTATGACGGCCTGACCTTTCACCGGGTTGAGCCAGGATTTGTGATTCAAGGGGGTGATCCTCGCGGCAACGGCACAGGCGGCTCAGACAAAGAGATTCCTCTGGAGATTTGGGCAGAAGGTGCGGCAGAACCAACCGTGGGCAAAACCCTCAGCCCTGGACAAAAGCCGATGATTAAGCACGATACGGCAGGCGTAATTTCGATGGCGCGTACCAATGACCCCAATAGCGCTACCAGCCAGTTTTTCCTGACTTTGGGCAATGCCTCATTTCTAGACGGGCAATATGCGGCCTTTGGTAAATCAACAGATACAGACGTGATTCAGGCAATTCGCAAGGGTGACAAGATGGTGTCTGTCACGATCGAACCCTAATCCTATGTATGCGCGCCCTTGAATGCGCCCTGCCTGACGAGAGTTAACGCTTGAGATGAGACGTAACGACTGAGAGATTGAGAGGAGAAAACCATGTCGGAATGGCACGAGATTCCGGGAGGCGTCACCGCTCCCAAAGGATACAAGGCCGCAGGAATTGCCGCAGGACTGAAGCCCTCAGGCGCACCCGACTTAGCGCTGATTGTGTCAGATGTGGAGGCGATCGCGGCGGGGGTGTTTACCACTAGCCAGGTGAAAGCGGCTTGCGTAGACTACTGCCGTCAGCGCCTGCAAGCCAAGGCTGCGGCACGTGCCATTCTCTGCAATGCCGGACAGGCAAATGCAGCAACTGGGGCGCAAGGGTGGGCAGATGCGGTCGAAAGCACAGAGATTTTGGGGCAGGCGTTAGGGATTCCGGCAGATGCGGTGTTGGTTGCTTCTACAGGGGTAATTGGGCAGCGGATCAAGATGGAGCCACTGCGGCTCGGCATTCCTCAAGTGGTAGCGGCTTTGTCTTCAGAAGGGTCGGATCAGGCGGCGAAGGCAATTTGTACGACTGATTTGGTGGCTAAGACGATCGCTCTGGAAACGACTCTGGACGGTCGCCCGGTCAGAATTGGCGGCATCTGCAAAGGCTCTGGCATGATTCATCCCAATATGGCGACGATGCTGGCTTTTGTCACCTGCGACGCGATGATTTCGCCGCATCTGTGGCAGCAGATGGTCAGTCGCGCTGCTGATAAGAGCTTTAACCAAATTACGGTGGATGGCGATACCAGCACGAATGACTCGCTGATTGCTCTGGCCAATGGTCAGTCGCGCACGCCTGCAATTACGGAGCCGGGGCCAGAGGCGGATAAGCTGGAAGCTGCTCTGACTGAGGTTTGTATGCATCTGGCGAAAGCGATCGCTCGTGATGGTGAGGGGGCAACCTGTTTGATTGAGGTGCGGGTGTCGGGCGCTACGGATGATGAGGCTGCGCGGCAAATTGCTCGGACGATCGCTGGGTCGGCGCTTTTTAAGGCGGCAGTTTTCGGGCGTGATCCAAACTGGGGCAGAATTGCGGCGGCTGCGGGACGGGCTGGGGTACCGTTTGAGCAGGATCATCTGCGGGTGCAGCTGGGTGACTTTTTGCTGATGGAAAATGGGCAGCCTTTGCCGTTCGATCGCCCTGCGGCGAGTGCTTATATTAAGGCAGCGGCGGCTGGAGAGTATTTGAAGGCTGATACGGTGTTGGTTTCGGTTAGCGTTGGCGGGGGCAGTGGTTCGGGTATGGCTTGGGGCTGTGACCTGAGCTATGACTATGTGAAAATTAATGCTGAATACACGACTTAGCGATCGCAAACTAATTAACCTGCGTAGGTTGGGTTGAGCTTTGCGAAACCGAACGCCTGAGATGATGTCGGGTTATCCTGCGGGAAGTAATCTATGTGCCTCAATCCAACCTACAAAAGTCAATGTTATTTGCTCTGTGATCTTTGAGAGAGCTAATCTGGGAAGTCCGAGCCTTGGGGGCGACCCCCAAACCCCCGAATCAGGGGACGCAGCCGTCCCCCGTAGCTTGCTTCTCCGAAGGAGTACCCCCTTCAGTAGGGTTTGATGGTGGGAGGTGAGGGGGCGCTTCGCATTGCTTGGCTGCATGGGGTTAGGGCAGGTTATGGGGTTATGCCCTTATAGGTATTTTGCTTTCTAGGAAGTTTAGGGGAGGGCGGCTAGTATCTGCTGAGAGAGCTGAATTTGAGCGGGGCTAAATCCGGATTCGTTCAGGTATTCTAGAAATTCTCGATCGCTATATCGGTCGTCTAGGGCGATCGCCTGCTGGTAAGATTCTAGGGCGGTTTGGCGATCGCCTTGCTGCCACTGGGCAATGGCGAGGGCTACCCAGGGGTGCGGATTTTCGGGTTCTAGCTGGGCAGCTTTTTGGGCTGAGGCGATCGCCCAGGGGTATTGTTGCAGCCGCTGATAGGCGAGGCTAAGGTTGTAATGGGCAATCTCGTTGTTGGGTTTTAGCCAGCTTGCCCAGGTATGGGTGAGGACGGCGGCGGCAAGATCGTCATTGACTAGGTAGACGATGCCTAGGGCATTGAAGGTTTGGACGTTGTAGGGATCATAGGGAATAGTTTGCTCTAGGACTTGGGCTGACTGGCGATCGCGCTTGGCCAAGTGTAGCGTCCAGCCTAGGTTCACCCGCCCTTCTAAGTTTTCGGGGCTAAGCTCTACGGCTTTCTGGAAGGCGGCGATCGAGGCGGTTAGGTCGCCTTGGTCGCGGTAGGTGATGCCTAGCTCGCGGTAGGTAACGGCTGAGTCGGCCCAGGTGGGTTGGGCGTTGAGATAGCTCCAGCCCATCAGAAAAGCAGTGATCCAAATTTTCCGTAGGGTACGGTGCATCATCTCTAGCAACTGAGCGGCTCAAAAGGTATGGCTGTGTTTACAGCGGTTAGGACGGGGACTTTTAAGGGCGCGCAGGCGCATTCTCAAAAATGTCCTAAGTCCGATGATTACGGCTATTTTACTTAAAAAGAGACGCTACCCAGGGTAGCGTCTCTTTGATTGAATTCTACTCAACCCTTAGGCTTTGGGTAAGGCCGGGGCGATGCGTAGCTTTGAGGCTAACGATTTGGGTAGAGCTGGGTTTTCGGCAACTTGGGTCAAGGCTTCCTCTAACCGTGATGTAATCGCCAAGGTTTTGACATCGTAGATTTGCGTGATCAGCTTCGGATAAAAGCCAATGCCGATAATCGGAATCAGCAAACAGGCGATGATAAACACCTCGCGGGGTTCGGCATCGGCCAGGATTTGATGCGAGGTCAGCTCCTTGTTTTCAGGGCCGTAGAAGATTTCTCGCAGCATCGACAGCAAATAAATCGGCGTCAGAATCACCCCGATCGCTGCTAGCAGCACCACAATAATCTTGAAGGGCAACCCGTAAGCCGTGCTGGTGGCAAAGCCAACAAACACCATCAGTTCCGCCACAAAGCCGCTCATTCCTGGCAGCGCTAGAGAGGCCATTGAGCAGGCCGTAAACATGGCAAAAATCCGGGGCATCTTTTTGCCTACGCCGCCCATTTCATCCAGAATCAGGGTGTGGGTGCGATCGTAGGTTGCGCCCACCAAGAAGAACAGGCTGGCTCCAATCAAGCCATGAGACACCATTTGCAGCATGGCACCGCTCAACCCTAAGTCGGTGAAAGAGGCCATGCCAATCAGCACAAATCCCATGTGGGAGATCGAAGAATAGGCGATCTTGCGTTTGAGACTACGCTGGGCAAAGGAGGTCAGTGCTGCATAGATGATGTTGACGATGCCCAGGATGATCAAAATGGGCGCGAAGTAGACATGCGCCTCCGGCAGCATCTCAATATTCATGCGGATCAGGGCATAGCCGCCCATCTTCAGCAGAATACCTGCCAGCAGCATATGCACCGGAGCCGTGGCTTCGCCGTGGGCATCGGGCAGCCAGGTATGCAGCGGAATAATCGGCAGCTTCACGCCATAGGCAATCAAAAAGCCACCATAGACCAACAGCTGAAAGTTGACCGGGTAATCTTTTGCCATGAGCGATCGCATGTCAAAGGTCACTGTGTCCCCATAGAACGCCATCGCTAGCGCGCCCACCAGGATGAACAGCGAACCCCCTGCCGTGTACAAAATAAACTTGGTTGCCGCATACAGCCGCTTTTTGCCGCCCCAGATCGAGAGCAGCAGATAAACAGGAATCAGCTCTAGCTCCCACATCAGGAAGAACAGCAGCATATCCTGCACCGCAAACACTCCAATCTGGCCGCCATACATCGCCAGCATGAGGAAGTAAAACAGCTTCGGCTTCAGCGTCACCGGCCAAGAGGCCAGAATCGCCAGCGTGCTGATAAATCCAGTCAGCAAGATCAGCGGCATGGATACGCCATCTGCCCCCACCGACCAGCGTAAATCGAGAGACGATACCCAAGAGTAGCTCTCTACAAGCTGAAGATCAGAGCTAGAAAAATCATATTGAGTATAGAAGGCATAGACCAAAATGCCGAAATCAATCAATCCCACAACCAGGGAATACCAGCGGATTGTTTTCCCATCTTTGTCAGGAATAAACGGAATCAGCAGGGATGCCACAATCGGCAACAGGATTGTCGTGGTCAGCCAGGGAAAATGAGCAGTATCCATTGCAGGTTTCTATAAGCGTTTGGGGATTTAGAAGGGGGGGCTGGGTGTGGGCATAGCTTGAGCCGCACCCCATACCCTACACCCCACAAATTAAGTGATCCTTAAGTGATGCCAGACACCAACACCAGACCCAGCACGGCTCCGAACACGATCAGGGCATAAAATTGCACCCGTCCGCTTTCCAGATATTTTAGGGTTTCGCCTGTGACCAAGGTAATGAACCCTGTCAGGTTGACCACGCCATCGACCAGCCGCACATCTACTTCCAGGACTTGACGCGCCAAGCGCCGACTGCCCTGAACAAACACGACGTTGTAAATATCGTCGATGTACCACTTGTTAAGCGAGAGCTGATAGAGGGGCTGGATGGTTTTAGCGATCGCCCCCGGATCAATCTTGCCTTGCAGATACATCAGCACCGCCAGCGAGATCCCGATGAGGCCAATGCCAACCGAGCTGCCGCCCATGATCAGGAACTCATTCCAGTCCACCTCAGAGGGCACGCCTTCCACAATTTCGCTAGCCGGATGGATAAACGCCTCAAAGTAGTTGGCAAAGGGCGTACCCACCAGACCCACCAAAATCGAGGGGATAGCCAGCGCCATCAGGGGCAGCGTCATAGCGATCGGTGATTCATGAGGTTCATGGCTATGGCCGTGGTCGTCATGGCCGTGATCATCATGATCTTCATGCGTTTCATGCTCATCCGCCGTCAGCGCCAGCTCTTGCGGATTCATAGCTCCAGGGCCTAAAGACATACCCATTTTTTGAAACTGGGCTAGCTTGAGCTGCTTTTTAATATCAGCATTGTTGCCCCGGAAACTGCCTTCAAAGGTGCTGAAGTACATGCGGAACATATAGAAGGCCGTAATTCCGGCGGTCAGGTAGCCGACCAGCCACAGGGCAGGATTGACGGCAAACATCGAGCCAAGAATCTCATCTTTTGACCAGAATCCAGCAAAGGGAGGAATTCCGCAGATGGCCAAAGTCCCGATCAAAAAGGTGATAGCCGTAATCGGCATGTATTTGCGCAAGCCGCCCATGAGCCGCATATCTTGCGCCAACACCGGATCATGGCCGACTACGCCTTCCATGCCGTGAATTACCGAACCGGAACCCAAAAACAGCATCGCCTTAAAATAGGCATGCGTCATGAGGTGAAATAGCCCTGCGCCGTAGGCTCCTGCCCCCATTGCCATCACCATGTAGCCCAACTGCGACATCGTGGAATAGGCCAAGCCCTTCTTGATGTCGTTTTGGGTAATGGCGATACTAGCTCCCAAGAAAGCCGTAAAGGCTCCCGTCCAGGCGATCGTGTTCATCGCGGTGGGCAGGTTTTCAAACACGGGGTACATGCGGGCAATCAGGAAGACCCCAGCGGCAACCATCGTGGCCGCATGGATTAACGCCGAAATCGGAGTTGGGCCTTCCATTGCGTCGGGCAACCACACATGCAGCGGAAACTGCGCCGACTTGGCGACAGGCCCCAGGAATACCAGGATGGCTAAAAGAGAGGCGATCGCCACGCTCAAAGACCCTGACTCCACCAGTCCTTCTAGCCGCAAGCCCATCAAATCAAATTCAAATGTGCCCGTTGCCCAAAACAAGCCCAACATACCCAACAGCAGGCCAAAGTCGCCCACGCGGTTGGTGACAAACGCTTTTTGACAGGCATCTGCGGCAGGCTTGCGATCGTACCAAAAGCCGATCAGCAGATAGGAACACATGCCGACCAGCTCCCAGAACACATAAACCTGAAGCAGGTTGGGGCTAATCACCAATCCCAGCATCGACGAGCTAAATAGGCTGAGGTAGGCGTAGAAGCGGACATAGCCCGGATCGTGAGCCATGTAGCCGTCGGTGTAAATCATTACAAAAAACGCCACCGTGGTCACAATCACCAGCATCAGAGCGGTAATATGATCGACGGTATAGCCCATGGTCAGCCGAAAGTCTCCGGCTGATGCCCATTCAATTACATGAGTATAGGTCTCATGCCCCTGAATCTGGCTCCATAACAGTGCAAAAGACAGAACCATCGTGGTTCCTAGCAAAGAGACGATAAACCCCGCACATAGCTTGCGGAGCTTGCCAACTGCTTTACCATACGAAATCAAACCCAAGCCCAGTATCATCGCGCCTACCAGCGGCAGGACAGGAATCAACCAGACGTAACTATACATTGGCTCCATGACTCACGCCCACTCCAAAGCTTCCATTGAGTTGGCAAAACCGTTTACATTGTGACATATACCTGCCTCAGAAGATGCTTAAGGCAAGACTAAGCCCATGCAACATCCTGCTCTAGGACATCCTAACTCTAGGCACATCCTACTCTAGGACATCCTAACTCTAGGCTAAGTGTGGCGGAGTGGAGTGAAATGGAACTGTGCGGTAGGTGACAGTTGGCTTAGGTGGGGCAATCGTCACACCCATAAAACAAGATCCGTTACGCGGTAGCTATTTCACCAGCAGTACCGATTTCACCGGACGCTCGATCGGGTTGCCCTGCGCGTCTAACGTGCCGTAATAAGTTGTGCCGTTGTAGTAGAGCGAAGCAGAGCCACCGCCATCCAGATTCAGCGCCTTCACCGCTCCCAGAGACTTGATGAAATCGGCAAGCTGCTGGAGGGTCATGCCCGAAGCCTCGATCGCTCCGGCTTTCTGCGCCACCATGACCCAAACTACCCCACCATCCGGCAGGATGCCGATCGCACTACGAGGGCTAAGGCGATTGTGATCGATCGGGTCACGGATGACCGTCCCATTCGCAACTTCTAGAAAACTTTCTGGCTGCAAGTTCAGATCAGGCAGCAAACGCGGCCCTGCCCCTAGCGCACTGGTAATCTGACAGTTGGCAAGCGGCGCATCCCCATGCAGCACAATGTCATAGCGCACGAACGGACTGCCTTCCGAGTTACAAAGATATTGCCGAAACTCTGAGCGGTTAAAAATCTTGTCCAGATAGGGGGCAAGGTCAGGGTTTTGCGTGAGGCGATCGTTCTGCTTGGGGTCAGCCGCAGATTTGCCGTCTAAAGTAACATGCGATGTGGATTGCTGATTGGCAGGATCAAAAAAGCCGCCATTGATGACCGCGATCGCCCCAGCCGGAGCCGCAAAGTCTTTTAAGGTCGCCACCCCTTCTGACAGAGCAGGCATAACGCGATACTGGCTCCCCGCCGGAATCGTTAGAAGATGCACCTCAGATTGAGGCAGCGATCGCACTTCATAGCGAATGGGCTGAGCGATCGGGCTGGCGGTTGGTGAAGTAGCGGCTTGGGGTGCCGGAGTGGGCGGTATCGCCGACGAAGAGGTGGAAACATAGAATAAAATTGCCTCCAATCCGACAAAAGCTAAACCCACTATCCAGGCTAATTTCACGCAGTTTCCCTCTCTTAATACCTTGCGATCTTCCGGCTTCGCTTCATGCAGCTATGTCTCCGATAGAGTTCATCGCTTAGAGTTTGTCGCCATCCTTAATATCAATATCTTATGCGAGGGGCAACAAAGGCACCCGTGCCAACAAAACAACCCGAACTCCCGCGTGGGAGTTCGGGTTGCTAAGCTCTAACTCAAGTCGTTGCTAAATTAACCCGCTGAGAACGGTGCTGCCTCCCACCATAGGCAAGCTAACGATCGACAGCAAATCGATCATCTCAAGCGCTATAGGTACAGGCGTAGATAAAAGCTGTCCTCCTTGCCCAGAGTTGCCCATCAGCAGCTCTGACGAGTCTTGCGTATTGACAATTTCTACCTCCGCTAGAGAAACTCTGGCTGAAGTGCCCCCTTCGGCTTTGGCAGCGGGTCTGTCAAACTGGCTATCCGCAGCCTCTAGATTGAGGGAAGGCGCTGACGCCGAGCCAGCCAGAGCGTCGGCCTCCAGACCTGCCAATCCGACGCGATCGTCCAGCTTCAAAGGGGTTGCCAACTTTAGCGTGATGATTTCGGTGTTATCGATCGCCGGAGGCCGACCCATCGAGAAGGGGTAGTTATTGTCATTGGCAACCAGAATGGTGTCTTTGTCTAGCACCAACACATCCTCGATCGTCTGGAAAGGCATTTTGTAAGTGGTGCTGCCATCTTGGTTGAGGTCGTCTGGGTCTTGAATGTTCAGCAGATCGGCAACTTCCACCTTAGAGACAAAGCCATCAGCATCTTTCTGAGAGAAATCTACTTTGTAGATTTTCTTAAACTTAGCCGCATTGCCCTGTTCGTTGTCCCGCTCAATCACCAAATACTCGTTGGCGTTGATCACGGTAAAGTCACCGATCGCATTCGTTGCGCTTTCGAGTTTGTAGTAACCTTCCAGACCTGCAAACTGCTTTGAGGCAACATCAAACTTGTAGATGCGTAGAGTACCTGCCGGATCGCCTACAACGGTTCCTTCTAAGAGCGGGTAGAGCGTCTTCTGGTCTGGGCTGATCGCCATACCCTCGAAGCCATTGGAACGACCTAGGTTAGCCACCGGAGCCGGGGTGATAAAAGTGCTGCGAGCATCTTCTCCGGTGCCAGGAAAATCAGCAAAATAGCCATCCACCCCTAGCTCAATAAATTGCTTGAACTCAGCTAGAGGATCGCCTTTATAGCTGTCGGGCAAGAAGAAGCTCTCGTTACGGAAGGTGTAGGGGTGAACCAACAATCCGGCCTGATGCGCGTCGGCAACGAGGGTTGTGGGCGTGCCTGTGACGCGATCGCCATCGCTAATTTGGCCATCGCCATTTAAGTCATCCGGTCGGCCATCGTTGTTTAGGTCTACTGTCGCGAGTGGCACGATCCGCTGCTTGTTGGGGCCAACGCCCTCCGCATAGGTGGCGATTTCCGCCAATCCTGCTGGGGTAGAGAGATCGGTGTAGGTGCGAGTGTCGCCACCCACCACAAAGTCATAGGGACGACCTGAGCCGCCAAACAGCTGCACTAGCGGAATATCGATTTCGGCCTGGGGCATGAGGGTGGTGTTGAGTGCCTTAAGGTTAGCTACCTCAAAGGACTGGATGAAAATGCGGGTGGGATCGGTGAACTGCTTTTCCACCAGCGTATCCACCAGCAATTGACTCGTGTTGTAGCCTTGGGACGCAAAGAAAGTAGGGTGCTTAGTTTCAGGATAAATACCAATTTTGCGCCCAGTGTCTTTCTCGACTTGCTGCACCAACTCAATCACTTCTGCCAGAGTAGGCACTTTTAGATTGTCATTGTTAAACTCTGTTCCCCGGATGGCAGGCAAACGCTCGATCGCATTCAAGGTCTTGAGTTCTGCCAGGGTAAAGTCTTCAGCAAACCAGCCTGTGACCGAAACTCCGTCCAAAACTTTGGTGGTTTTGCGATCGGCAAATTCAGGCCGCAGGTAAACGTCGGTGCTGGTATCGGTGGTGTTGAGTGCGCCAGTTGCAGTCAATACCGCCAACATGGGTTCGTGGCGGGCGATTAGCACCCCATCTTTTGTCACCACCAGATCGGGTTCGATAAAGTCTGCTCCGTCAGCGATCGCCTTTTTGTAAGCCGCCAGCGTATGCTCTGGGCGTTCGCCGCTGGCACCCCGATGGCCGATGACTAGAGGCGCTTTGCCATCCAGCGTCTTGAATGACGTCGTTTGCTGCACATCAGGATTTTGGGGCGATCGCACAAAAGGACTGGTGATCTGATCGCGAACTAGGTCGCCTGTGCCCGGAAAATCGGTGAAGTAGCCGTCAACGCCTAGATTGATGAACTGCTCAAATTCTTTTGCAGGATTGCCCTTGTAGTCAGAAGCGAGGTAGCGCTCCTCATTGCGGAAGGTGTAGGGATGCACCAGCAGTCCGGCCTGGTGAGCATCTTCAACCAGAGAAGTGGGCGCAGTTGTCACCTTATCGGCATCGTTGATCACGCCATCGCTGTTCAGATCATCCGCTTTGCCGTCCCCGTTAGCATCCACCTCTTTGACCGAGACAATCATCCGCTTCCAGGGGCCAATGCCATCCGCATAGGTGGCAACTTCTTGTAAACCTGCGGGGGTGCGCAAGTCGCCATAGGTGCGGGTGTCGCCGCTGACGACAAAATCGTAGGGGCGAATTTCAATCAGCGTGCCGTCAGGGTTGACATCAAAGGCATCGTAGAGCTGCACCAGAGGAAGATCGGTTTTGTGGTTTAGCTCCTTCAGGTTGCCGACCTCAAAGGACTGAATAAAGACACGGCTAGGATCGTTGAAACCCGTTTTGTGCAGCGTCTGTAGCAGGGGTTCTTCTAGCGAGAGTCCCAGGTGGTCATGGAAAGTCGGATGCTTGGTTTCCGGATAGATGCCGACTTTTTTGCCCGTCTCTCGCTCCGCCTGCTTGACCAGATTGATCACTTCTTCAAACGTGGGGATTTCAAACACGCCGTTGAATGCCTGGGTGCGGAATCCTTGAGGCATGATTGCACGGAGCGTCTTGATCTCTGCCAGGGTGAAGTCTGAGGCAAAGTAGTCTTCAACCTCTACCCCATCCAAGATTTTTTTGGTTTTGCGATCGGCAAATTCAGGACGGCTCGCCACATCTGTGGTGCCGCCGAGCATTGGCTCGTGACGGGCAATTAACACGCCATCTTTGGTAGAAACCAGATCGGGTTCGATGAAGTCGGCACCCCGCTCGATCGCCAATTTGTAAGATTCCAAAGTATGTTCTGGCAGTTCGCCACTGGCACCTCGGTGTCCGATCACGAGAGGCGGTTTGCCATCTAGCGTGTTGAGGTTGACCGGATTGGGTGTGGCGATGGGCGCATCCAGCAGCTTGCCAGAGGCATCAAAGTGGAGCAAGAAGGGGCCAAACTCATCGCCAACCCAAATGGTGCCGTCCTCAGCAATCACAAAAGATTCAATGTCGAAGTCTGCGCCTGTGAGCAGGCGATCGCCTGTTTCCTCATTGACAATCTTGAAGGGAATTTTCTGGTCAGGATCGGCTAGCTGAATGAAGCGATCGAAGATCTTGACGCTGCCATCTCCCCCCTCTGTCCCTCGGAAGCTGGGATCAACGCGATAGATCCGCAGCAGAAAATCAGCGCTGTTGGTTTGAGCGCCGTAGCCGTTGTCTGGCATAAACCAGAAGCTATGTTGATCAAAAAACTGAACTCCGCTGAATCCTTGGATGGGCTGCCCCACAAAAGGGCCTGTGCGATCGTTGGCAGATACATCTTTTCCAGATGCAGGTCCCGGAGCAAAAGTATCTGCGGGCAGTGACGCAAAACTCTTCAGTACAACATCTGTCATGGCTTGTGTGGATTCCTGAATGAGGAAAAAATTTGTCCCCAACCAAGTTCCCACGGAGACTTTAAGAAGCGGCTAAGTTCTCCTCAAGCCTGACTTTAGGAAACATTAAGCTGCGAAGCGATCGCTACCTCCCCATAGCCCCAAAAGCCCACAGGCAGAAGCACCCAGCGAGTAGCCAGCCCCCCGAATTCACCCCCACCCTGCGGGCAGAAGCTAGAGTCCATATAAAGTTTTCGTAAAGGCCGCTCTCATAGGAACGAGAACGAAATAAACCGATATACCCGTAGGGGTTTAGCATTCGGGCAATCCTCTTTGCTACGACCTAGGGCACACCTGCCGAATGCTAAACCCTGACGCTTGAGTTTCCGGTGTTATTTAATCCACGATCCTATTTAACCCACGATCCATAGTGGCAAGGCAGAGAAGCCACACAAAAAAAGGTTGGGTGTTATGGGCATCCTGGATTGCCCCACCCAACCTGAATCACAGCATCAAGCACTAGCCAGCTTTATCGAGCCAACCTTATCGAGCCAGCCTTATCGAGACGCATTGGTTCCCGTTGCGCCACCCAAGCAGCTCAGCGTCCGCAGCGTCGCTGCCGCAGCATAGTTGCGCTGAGCCGCCGCATCGGGGGCAAAAGCCGAACCTGTCTCGTTCAACGGAGAAGCCACTCCACAGTAGGAAGACATTTGGCTAATCAGAGGGCTGGCCCAGTGGCCGTTCGTATCTCCAAAGGTTGCAGCCGGACGGTTGCCCTGAATTTGGGGCTGCTGACCTTGCAGCGTCTTGCCATATTCTGCTGCCCGCCGCAGAACTGCCATCAGCTCTGCACGCGTCACAGGCTGAGCCGGACGGAAGGAACCATCCTGGTAGCCCGTAATAATGTTGTTGTCGCGAGCAAACTGAATTCTGGCAGCGCTCCAGCGGCTAGATTCCACATCAGAGTAGGGGTTGCCCGCCGCCTGAGTCGGAATATTGAGCTTGACGTTAGGCAAATTACCCAACGCACCCAACACTATAGACACTAGCTGTTCGCGGGTCAGAGAAGCGGTCGGACGGAAGGTGTTGTCTTCAAATCCAGAGATAAATCCGGTTTCAACCGCACGATTGATATCAGCAGCATAGATATCATTGACGGTATCGCTAAATCGAGAAACAGGGGTCGGGGTGCCGGAGCCGGAGCCGCCGCCCGTAGAGCCAGAACCCGTAGAGCCTGTGCTGCCGCTGCCAGAACCTCCAATGTTGGCGACCGGAACGTTGTCACCGTCATAGGTGAGGTAGACATGACCGAGCGTTTGTTCGCCAAATACCCGCTTAGTAAAGCGCCAGCCTGGATCAAGGGTGATTTTAGCAAAGTCAGACGTGACCCCGTTCGTGCGACCAATCAATAGAGCTTTATCGGCGCGGTTGCTAGGGGCACCAATCAGCAGCATATCGTCGTTTTGCTTCACGATCCGGAGGCTGTAGCGTAAGCCTAGGTCTTCGTCATTGACACGGATTGAGTAGCCGTTGCTGTCGGTGCTGCGGCTGCATATTCCGGTGAAATCAAACTCTAGCAGCAGGGGGCTAATGGCAATCAGCGCATTTGGCGTGCCTGACTCGCTCCAGCAAGGACGGCTATCGGCAACTTGCTCCAGAATCAAGAGTTGGTGGGCTGCGCCACCACGATAAGGAGAAGCAACTGCAACAAACTTATTCTGATCGACTTCTTTTTCACCAAATTGTGCAGCCAAGGCGGGTGTAACGGCAGACAGGGCGCTAGCAAGAGTGGTGGTAGTAACGGCAGCGATCGCAGCCATGCGACGAAGAGCAGGTTTCATGATTATTCTCAGGTTGATTCTGTGAGGTGTGAGGAAAATGTTTTGCTGCAAAAGGCTGATTTCTAGGCGCAGCTTGTTAATACAAATGACATCTAAAATGATGGTTTTGTTTCTCAAACTTCCACTTCAAAAACTTATAAGAAATTCAATTTTTGAGGGTCGTTGTTGATAGATTCACAGACGCGATAGAGATGTCTCTGTTCCCTGAAGCATTTTTGTAAAAGCTCTTGGAAGCTGCGTCTGATGAATTCAAATGACCTGACGGAGTTAAATAGGTTCCCTAATGAAGATCAAAGTTTTTCACTAGGCTAATCCAATCGATCGGAGCATCAATAATTTGATAAACAACTAATCGATGACAAGTAGGCGAAAATGACTGAGAAGCTAATCTCAATGTTTCCAACCTATTTAAATTAATTTTCAAGCCTGTTTTAGATGAAGATAAAAAGACTGAAAACTAGCCTTAAAAGTTTCCACCAGGGTTAAATCAGGTCAGAGTTGAATTAGGACAGAGACCTGTGGCGTGCAACGATTCACGCCTGCGAAAAAGTATTCAGGTATGAAACCCCATTCGCCTACCCAATTAGAATGAGGTTGGCAAACTAGAATAAGCCCCTGCGATCGCCCACCGTGTCTGATTCCTCCCCTTCCTACAGCGCCTCTTCGCAAAATGCCGCTCCGCCAACCGAATCGCTGCAAGGCGTCATTGAGCGGCTGACGTTTCACTCTGAAGAGACAGGCTACACGGTGGCGCGGGTCAAAGCGCCCCGCACGAGCGAGCTAATCACGATCGTCGGCAATTTTGCCAACATCCAGGCCGGACAAACGCTCCAGCTTGAGGGCATCTGGCGCGACCATCCGAAGTACGGGCAGCAGTTTCAGGTGACGCAGTATCGTGAAACCAAGCCTGCCACCCTCACCGGACTAGAGAAGTATCTGGGCAGCGGCTTGATCAAAGGTGTAGGCAGCGTCACCGCCAAGCGGATTGTGGCGCACTTTGGACTAGAAACCCTAGACATTATTGAAAACCAAATTGAACGGCTAAGCGAAGTTCCTGGCATTGCCCAGAAGCGGGTGAAGATGATCCAGGAAGCCTGGGCCGCGCAGAAAGCGATTAAAGAAGTGATGCTGTTTTTGCAGGGGCATGGCGTATCCACCACCTATGCCGTCAAGATTTATAAACAATATGGGGATGAGTCGATCGCCATTGTCACGAAAAATCCCTATCAGTTAGCGACCGATATCTACGGCATTGGCTTTGTCATTGCCGATGCGATCGCCCGTAAGGTCGGCATTCACCCTGGCTCAGAGTTTCGCTACCGCTGCGGCATTCTGCATGTGCTGAGCGAAGCTGCTGAAGAAGGACACTGCTTTTTGCCCCAGGCTGAACTGAGCGATCGCACCGTCAAACGCCTCACCCTTGAAGATCATCAGCCCAACCTTGAGGAAATCTCAGCTCTGGTTTTGACGATGGCAAAAGATGGCGAACTGGTGGTGCAGATGGGCGTAGGCGATCTGGAGGAGCAGGTGATTTGCTACAGTCCGCCTTTCTATGGCGCAGAGTTTAAGCTGGCGGAGCGGCTGCTCTACCTGCTAAGCGAACCGATCACCGTAGATTTGGAGCGGGTGCAGCGCTGGATCGATCGCTTTGTCGAAAAAACGGGGCTTCAGCTCTCCTCGCAGCAGCGGCAGGCTGTAGAAATGGCGGCGCAGCAGCGGGTCATGGTGCTAACGGGTGGCCCCGGCACAGGCAAGACCTTTTGTACCCGGACGATCGTGGCCCTCTGGAAGGCTATGGGCAAGGCGATCGCGCTAGCCTCCCCCACCGGGCGGGCTGCCCAGCGCCTCAGCGAAATGACCGGGCAGGAGGCCAAAACCATCCATCGCCTGCTGGAGTTTGACCCCAGCAATTTTAAGTTCAAGCGCGATGTCGAGAATGTTTTGCCAATAGAGGCGATCGTCGTCGATGAAGCCTCCATGCTGGATTTGTTTCTAGCGAATTCTTTAATTAAAGCAGTGCCGATCGATGCCCAAGTGCTGCTGGTGGGCGACATCGACCAGTTGCCCAGCGTCGGAGCCGGAAACGTGTTAGCCGATCTAATTCATTCGGGTCGCATTCCCGTAGTGCGGCTGACGGAAGTGTTTCGTCAGGCTCAGGCCAGCCAGATCGTCAGCAACGCCCACCGGATCAACCACGGGCAGTTTCCGGTGCTGGAGTCTGTCTCCAATCAGCCGCAGTCGGACTGTCTCTGGCTAGCTGCCCCCGAACCAGAACCGGGCGTGCAGGCCATTCGAGATTTGATCAGCGATTTGATTCCCAGCCTTGGCTTCGAGCCATCTCGCGACGTACAGGTGCTGTGCCCCATGACGCGCGGCATCGTTGGCACTCGCAACCTCAACAAAGTCTTGCAGGAGTTAATCAACCCGGCCAGCTACTCAAAAGCCGAACTGACGCGAGGCGGCATGACGCTACGGGTGGGCGATCGCATCCTTCAGCAGGTCAACGACTACAACCGTGAAGTGTTTAACGGCGACATGGGTGTGATTGACTCTATTGACCTTGAAGAACAGGCGATCCAAGTACAGTTTGCCGATCGCCTCGTCACTTATGACTCTGCCGACATTAACGAGATCACCCTTGCCTGGTCGGTCAGCATCCACAAATCCCAGGGCAGCGAATATCCGGTGGTAATCCTACCGCTCTACATGCAGCATTACCTGATGCTTAGCCGCAATTTGCTCTACACCGGGCTAACCCGCGCCCGCAAGCTGGCCATTTTGGTTGCACCCCAGAAGGCGATCGCCTTAGCCATTCGTCAAGTCAAAGATCAGCAGCGCTATACGCTGTTGGCGCAGCGGCTTCAGCAAGAATAGCGATCGCATTGAGTATATCTGATGTGATAAATATCACAGACAGGCATTAAGGCTGTAGGTTACAAGACATTTGGTTAAGCTGCCACTTTTTTTGCCAACAGAGGTTTAAATGGCGCTTTTGCGATAGCTTGGCAGATGGGAAGCAGAAACTCTATAATCTTGGATGGAAACTTCCCTCCGTAAAATTAAGTAGTTTTTACGGAAGTAGCATTAAATATGCTACAAAAATCGGTGATTACCCTTAGCGAAAATCAGAGAGAAATTCCATGATGACGCAACGGCTAAGGACAACTTTATCTGGCGATCGCGCTCCCCTTCATCGCTCTACCTCTGACCTTACCGCTCAGCCATCCGGCGATCTGTCCCGTTCATTCGATACCGCATCTCTTCGGCAAGCGGCTCGCTCATCTCGTTCTGGCTGGCAGACTCAAGCCGCTACACCTGAGCCATTGACGCGAGGCTTAGCGGCTCGTAGCCCGTCTCGCGCCATAACTCGCACTACAGCCCAACGACAGCGATCGGTCAACCTTAAAAAAGCGACGCAAAACACGACGGCTGAATGGACGGTTATGGTCTACATGGCAGGCAATAACCTGGAAAGCTACGCCATTCAAGACTTTCTAGAGCTGGCGGCAGCTGGCTCAGATCGCAGAGTTAATCTTGTGGTGCAGATCGATCGCACGGCTGGATATGACTCCTCTTACGGCAACTGGACTGACACACGCCGGGGAAAGGTGCAAAAAAACAGCAAGCCCAATGCTAGCTGGGGCAGTCGGGTGGGTGAAGCCAATATGGGGAGCGCCACCGCGCTCAAAAACTTTGTCACTTGGGGCACCAACACTTACAAAGCCCAGCATTATGCGTTGGTGATGTGGGGACATGGCGACGGCCATCAGGTTTCCTACGATGATGCAACAGCCAACGGTATTAGTGGGGCAGAGCTAAACAGCGTATTGGCTGGGGTTGCCGCTGAGGTCGATCTGGTGGGCACCGATGCCTGCCTCATGAGCACGACAGACTTTGCCGCTCAAATTGCCGATAACGCCTCAGTCTTTGTCGGCTCTCAAGAGCTAGAACCCGGCACCGGATGGAACTACACACCCGTCATTCAAGATTTGAAAACCAATCCAGCCATGACGGCAGCTCAGCTCGGCTCCTCACTAGTGACGCGCTACGCACAAGCCTATTCTCCACGCAATGAAACCCTCTCGGCAATTGATCTAACTGCGCTCAGAAGCAGCAATCCCAACAGCTTGACGAATGCGCTCAACAGCTTTGCCACCACGCTAGCCTCTAGCGCCACTAGCCAAGATCTCAGCCTGTTAAACTTGTGGCGCGATCGCCTAGCCAATGTTTTTGACACTAGCGCTCAGCCTGACGATCTGTGTGATGTGGGCAGATTATTCAGCGGCTTTGCCAGCAGCCCAGGACTCTCAGCCTCCTTGCAAGTAGCAGCAAGAGTGGTGCTCAGCGCCTACAGCAGCACCGTGATTCATAACTACACGGCGATCGCCAACCGCAGCACAGGTCTATCTCTCTATTTTTCCGATCGCGGCTCTGCTCCAGAAGTCAACGACCTCTCCCAATCAGCTTTTGCGCCCCAATGGTCTGCCTTTGTTAATGGAAGCTTATGGGGATTGGGGTGAAATACGGGATAGCAGCCTACAGAACCTGCGCAATTCGCCGCACGGCCTCCTCTAACACCGTTGGCGGATGCACCAGCGCAAACCGAACATAGCCTTCGCCAAACTTGCCAAACCCTGCTCCGGGCGCTGCCGCTACGCCTGTCTTCTCCACCAGCGTCTGACAAAACCCGATCGAGTCGGCAGCCCAACGCTCCGGGAGCTTAGCCCAAACATACAGCGCTATGTGGGGCATTTCGACCTGCCAACCAATGTGATGCAGCGCTGCCACAAAAACATCTCGCCGCTGACGGAAGACTTCGACAGAATCTCTAATGCTGTCTTGGGAGCCAGACAAAGCGGCGATTGCCCCATTTAAGATGCCTAGATACTGATTGAAATCGATTGCGGCTTTTACCTGCCGCAGCGCCCCAATGATCTCGGCATTGCCGATGGCATAGCCGACTCGGAACCCACCCATGTTGTATGACTTGGACATCGTGAAGAATTCGATCGAGACCGTTTTGTCAGGATCGGCTTGCAGCACCGAGGGTGGCGCGTCTGCTGCATCGTCAAACGCCATGTCGGGATAGGGAAAATCATGAGCCAAAATTAGCCGATGCTGCTGGCAAAAGGCGACAGCTTCTTGAAAAAACGCGAGAGGAGCCGTTGCCGTCGTCGGATTATGGGGATAGCTCAGCACCATGAGGCGGGCTTGCGCCAGTACGGCATCGGGAATATCGGCAAACACAGGCAAAAAGTGATTTTCGGCGAGCAGCGGCAGGGTGTAGATCTGTCCGCCTGCCAGATAAACGCCCCCCGCATGCGAGGGATAGCCAGGGTCTTGCAGCAGGGCAAAATCTCCCGGATTGAGCACCGCCAGCGGCAAATGTCCGGTGCCCTCTTGAGAGCCAATTAGCTGCAACACCTCTGTTTCTGGATCGACCGCAAGGCCAAACTTGCGCTCATACCACTGGGCTGCTGCCTGCCGAAAGGTCTGAGTACCGTGAAACAACAGATAGCCGTGGGTGCTAGAGTCTGGCAGAGATTGGGCGATCGCTTCCAGCACGGGGCTAGGCGTAGGCAAATCAGAAGAACCCAGCGACAAATCAATAATGTCTAACCCTGCAGCTCTGGCTCTGGCTTTTGCCCGATCCATGTCAGCAAACACATTCGATCGAAGCGACTCCAGGCGATCGGCAAGTTGAAATTTAGCAGACATGGGGGCAGGCTTCAGGTGACAACTCTCTGATTTTAGGATCGCAACAGGGGTTTTGGGCTGCCCGTAGCGTCGCTTAAACCTCCAAAAAGCTGATTTCCAAATCTGTGCAGGCTCCGCGCACCTATAAAAATGTTTGCAGAAGAAAATCTACAAAACCTCAGACCTTAGAGGATGTTTGAAAAGTCCAACTGTGGATAGCGAAAAGTTTCAGATCCCCCTAA
The DNA here is from genome assembly GCA_016208305.1 of Oscillatoriophycideae cyanobacterium NC_groundwater_1537_Pr4_S-0.65um_50_18. Lineage (GTDB taxonomy): Bacteria > Cyanobacteriota > Cyanobacteriia > Elainellales > Elainellaceae > Drouetiella. The sequence continues at coordinate 255,692 of JACQYI010000078.1, forward strand.
ATCCCCCTTAAAAAGGGGGACTTTGAAAAAAAGGGGGACTTTGAATTCATTTCCCTCTGTTTAAGGGGGACAGGGGAGATCAACAGGTGCTTAAAATCACAGCCGACCACTTTTCAAACATCCTCTTACTTTTGATAAAGCTGACATAGCTCGATCGCCTTAGTTTGCAGCAGTGCCAAAGGTTCTGCACCTGTCTTTAGCCCCCATTCCAGCTCTAGCAACAGCGGCAGCGTTTGCTGAAGACTAGCCAACGACAGCGGCTTTACCTCTTGCTGAAGAAAGTAGATCCGTTTGGGGTTGCTAATTTCGGCAGCTCGGGCAATTTCTCGCTCGTCCCGTTCGCCTGTCTCTAGCATGAGCTTGACCCACAGCCAAGTGCGAAACTGCCCCACCAACACGGCCACAATCCGCAGCGGCACTTCGTTTTGGCGCATCAGATCGGTGATCAGCGTTAGCGATCGACTGGTGTCTCCCTGTCGCAAAGCGGCGGCAAGCTGAAGGCTATTTTGGGTAGAGGTGGTGACAAGCGTTGTCACAGCAGCTTCACCTAGCGGCTGCGGGCTATCTCCACCGTAGAGCCGCAGCTTTTCTAGCTCCATAAACAGCTGCCGGGAGTTGTTGCCAACCGACTCTGCCAAGAGCTGCACTGCGCCACTCGTCAGCTTTACCCCGACCTCTTGAGCCGCCCGCCGAACTTGCTGGGCTAGCAGCTCGGTCTTCCAAGGAGGAATGTTGGTAAATTCGCGGATCTCGGCATGTTTTTGAAGCAGCTTAGTAGACTTGATGCGTCCATCAGGCTTGCCGGACATCGTCAACAGCAGTACTGTGGTGTCAGGCAGGGTGGGAAGCGATCGCTCTAGCTCGCTCAGCAGCTCCTCAGAGCAGCGCTGGCAGAGGGTTGTATCCGCCAGCCACACTAGCCGCTGCCCCGTGCCAAAGGGGGGAGTTAGCGCTAGGTTAATGGCCTGCATGACCGCATCTGAGGCGTCAGGCGGCAGCTTGTCATAGTTAAAGCTGGCCCAGTCGGGGTCAAGCGTGCGATCGCGTAGCTCATTCACGGCGCGATCGAGGGCAAAGTCATCATCTCCCCAAAATAGATACACTGACATAGCAGAACAATAGGGTAAATTACCGCTAAATTGAATTGGGGACTTGCAATTTCACTCCCGCAATTTAGTTAGATCTTCCTACAGTTGGAACAGAAGGCAGGCAAGATTGGACGACAACTATCAAGTCTACGTAAACCGAGTGGTGCGGGCGACGCTGCCTGAAACCTTTCAGTCGCAGGTACAGTACATTCAGCCCTCTCCCAAGTTTGAGCAGCAGCCAGATGGCACCATTCAACCTGCTCCCTTTCCAGGCTACACCGTCATTACCCCTCCCTGGGTGGATGATCGGCAAAACGGTGCTGTTTACACTCACCTCCAGCAATATCAGCAGCAAATTCTAGACAAGCTAGAGCCAAACTTGCTGATTCCTGTCCCAGCAGACAGCTTTCACTTCACGCTGGCCGATCTGATTTGGGCGAGTGCCTTTAATCACGCTTGCGAAGACCCAACGTTTGAAACGCAGCTTCACGATCGCGTGGCAGATAGCTTTTTTAAAAGCGAGTCCTCAGTGCAAGGTGAGAAGCCCATTTATTGGCAAATTATCGGGCTGTTTTTACGGACGCGGGCTTTGGGCGTGTGCCTGGTTCCCAGAGAACAAGATTCCTACGATCGCGTCATTCAGCTCCGGCGCACCCTCTACCAAAATTCTGATCTGATTGCGCTAGGCGTAGAGCAGCAATATAACTTTACGGCTCACATCACCTTAGGCTATTTTGGCGAGGCGGCTACCAGTGCAGATAGCGATCGGCTGAGCCAAGCGCTAATCGAGCTAAACAACCAATGGCTAGAGTCTGACGAAATGCACGACGTCGGGCTGCATCGAGCTGAACTCCGCAAGTTTGACGACATGACTCGCTACTACCGCGAGCCAAATTGGGCAACCTTGGACTTTTAGCCTCTGTTAGTCAGGTTTAGTGACGCTCGACTCACGCATGCCCGACTCACGTATTAGGGCTGCCCACTCAGGCGATCGCACCAGATCAACCGCATTGAACTCGCTACCCCAGTTCTTAGAAAACGCCGTGAAGCTGTCTGCCCAATGCACGATCGCTTCTACTCGCGAGTAGGGAGAATGGATCAGCGATCGCCGCAAATACTCCGCCATTTCGGTTAGATGTCCGGTGTAGTAAAGATACCAGGCGATCCAGACTAGCGTGTTGTAGCGTACCTGTGGCTCTAGCCACCGAATTGCTTCAGGTAGATCGGGCTGAGCAAAAAAATGATCAATGACTGCGGCCAGCGATCGCGCCTGGGGCAACCCTTTGTGCATGGCGCTGGCCTCATGTTGGCGGTAGCCGACGGTGATCTGGGGCAGCCATACGGCCTCGCAGCCCATGCGGGCTAGCCGCAGCACCAGATCGGTATCTTCAGCCGGAGGAAACCGCGGATCGAAGCCGCCCGATCGCTCTAGCCAGTCGCGCCGAAACAGCATGGCGCTGGGCAAAACAGGCTTCCAGCGGAGCCAACTCGCCAAATCGAGATGGGGAATTTGCTGCCAAGGTTCTACCACCATCAGCAGTTCGCCTTGAGCGTTGACCCGCTGCCAGCCGCTATGAACGATGCCCAGATGCGGCTGAGCTTTAAGACTCGATTCAGCGATCGCTAGCCTTGCGGCCAAAGCCTGGGGCAACAAAAAATCATCGGCATCCAAAAACGCAATCCATTTGCCCTGAGCTAGATCAATTCCCCGATTGCGGGCGATCGCTACGCCCTGATTTGCCTGCCGAACAGCGCGAATTTGGCCTGCGTAACGCTGCAAAACCTCTGGGGTGCTATCGGTGGAGCCATCATCTACCACAAGGATTTCTATCTCAGGGATTTCAACCCCAGGGATCTCGCCATCAGAACAGCTTTGGCTCAGCACGCTCTCGATCGCCTCCGACAAATAGCGATCGCAGTTGTAAGTGGGGATGATGACGCTGATCTGGGGTGCTGTATGGCTCAGCCCGTCACGCCTCAACCTTGATTCCATCCTTTCCCTCTAGCTTCTCTGGCTGCCCCCCTCCTGGCAGGCGCATAAAGCTGTCAGATACGCTGGGCGCGGCTGCGATCAGATACTCCAAGAAAGTGCTGGCCACCACCGAAAGCTGCTTGCCCGCCAAATATACGACATACCACTCTCGTTGAATCGGAAAATGCTCGACATCCAAAATAGTTAGCTCGTTGGTAGAGCCATCCATGACCAGCGTATGGCGCGATAGGGCAGAGAGTCCTAACCCGCCTGAGATCGCTTGCTTAATCGCTTCATTGCTGCCTAATTCCAAGCGCACTTTCACAGCCAGGTTGTGATCATCCAACAGATTCTGCAAGGCTCTGCGGGTGCCAGATCCAGGCTCTCGCATAATGAATATCTCTTCGGCTAGCCGCTCCAGCGGAATCTTTTTTTTGCCGGCCAGCGGGTGATTGTAGGGCGCAACCACCACCAACGGATTGTCTAGAAACGGATGCGCTTTAATATCCCAATTTTCGGGAAGCTGACTCATGACATAGAGATCATCCTGGTTAGCCGCAAGCCGTTCGACGACCTGCTCATGGTTTGTCACCGTCAGAGAGACATCAATGCCGGGATACTGCTGGCAAAAAGGGCCTAAGAGGCGTGGCATGAAGTATTTGGTCGTGGTAATCACAGCTAGCCGTAGCTTGCCTTGTTTCATGCCTTTTAAATTAGCCACACTCATTTCTAGCTGCTCTAGCCGCTGAAAGATCTCTTGACAAGTGGCAAACAGCTCTCGTCCGGCATCGGTGAGGAAGAGTTTTTTGCCGACCTGCTCAAACAGCGGCAACCCGATCGCCTTCGTCAACTGTTTGACCTGCATAGAAACCGTAGGCTGTGTCAAAAACAGTTCTTCAGCAGCTCTGGTAAAGCTGCCATGTCTCGCAGTAGCCTCAAACACTTTGAGCTGGTGCAGGGTTGCATGTATCACTGAGGGTTCTCCTAAACTAGCTGATGGTCGTTCACTTGCAGTCGTTCACTTGCAGTCTTTGCGCATGTTGTGTTTAGCGCACCCCTGCAGCCTGGATAGTTACATCCAGAAGATAGTTACATCCATAGTATTTAATCTATCATGGAGATTGTAACTAGTGATTTTAATCTATGCTTTTTACGGCTATGATACTTAAAGATTGGTAACAATAACTTCCCTTCCAGAAAGCGCTGTCTCTGCCTTTGTTGGCTTACCCGCTTTATTGGCTCAGTCTATAGGCTCAGTGCCTCTACTGAGTGAAGTAAGCATCATTTGAGTTTTTACCTATGGCTCATGAAACTCAGCCAGCATAGAGGGCAGCTGCAGCGCTTTTTTCGACATTTTTTCCGCAAATTATCGGTACTTTTTCCGCAAATTATCGGTCAGGGCGATCGCTACCCTTTGAAGTTTGAGTAAATTCTAAGAATTTTGCGCTTGCTCCTTGTGCTTATTTCCGTATTATCCCTGAAGAAAAAAGCAGCCGATTCCAATTAGGTTTTGTGGCGGATAGGTATTGCGCAAAACGCAGTGTAAAGACTTTGCTATTTCAGCCCCCCTAGCGATTCAGCCCTGTCTGAATGGGACAAAAAACGGCTAGAACCTACTTGTAGAGCGTAATTTGGGGTGTATATTATTTGATTGAGCCTTTCTAGCCTCCAAGGCATCGCCTGTAAAAGATATTTCACTATAAAGACCATCTTGCTATGAAAACCATCCTGGTGATTGAAGATGAGCCAGCAATTCGAGAGTCAATCTGCGACTTGCTGCAAATTGAAGGATTCAGCGTGATGAATGCTGGCCTGGGCGACGAAGGGATGCGGATGGCTCAAGAGCGCCTGCCCGACTTAATTCTTTGCGATGTCAACATGCCTGATATGGATGGCTATCAGGTACTCTCTACATTGCGCCAAAACCCGCTTGCTAAGACCATTCCATTCATTTTCTTGACTGCCAGAGGCACAAGGTCAGATCTGCGCCGTGGCATGAATTCGGGTGCAGATGACTACCTCGTGAAACCCTGTACCGCAGAAGAGCTATTGGAGGCCATCACCTGTCGATTTGCCCGACATGAGCTGTTTCGGAGTCAATCTCAAGAGCAGTTGGAAACGCTCCGGAACAATATCGCCCTATTTTTGCCTCACGAACTGCACACGCCCCTCAACAGTATTTTGCTGTTCTCAGAAATTTTGATGGGGGAATATGAATCGATCAAGCGCAGCGAAATTGTAGAAATTGCGGAAGGCATTCATAGCTCAGCCGATCGCCTCTATCGGCTAATCCAAAATTTTCTGGCGTATGCCCAGCTCGAAATTGCCGCCCATGATCCGGAACGGCAGGCTGAGCTATGCAAAGGGGTGACTTTTAATGCAGAAAAGCAGATTACCGAAATCGCGGAATGTTTCGCTCAACAGGCACATCGACCTACCGACCTAACGTTGAATCTGCAAAAAGCCAATGTGCGTATGTCAGATGTGCGCCTGCAAAAGACGATGGAGGAGTTGATTAACAATGCCTTCAAATTTTCCGAACCGGGGACGGCTGTTGAAATTAGCAGCTACCTGACTAAGGAACATTACGTAGTCCAGATTGCCGACCAAGGACGCGGCATGACGCCTGAGCAAATCGCCAGCTTAGGAGCCTATATGCAGTTCGATCGCCGTTTCTATGAGCAGCAAGGCTCTGGTTTGGGGCTGATTATCGCCAAACGAACGCTAGAACTGCATGGAGGGCAGCTAGTGATTGACAGTACGGTTGGGCAGCAAACGACGATTCAAGCCATCATTCCTTTGGCAGATCCAGAGGCGGAAAAGTGGTCTCCTATCTATGGCGCTGCGTTTCTTTAACAAAAAATTAGCCTCGTTCTACTAGGCTAGAGATAGCGATAGCCGTAAAGATATCCTAAGGATCATCGATTAAATCAACCCAGATATTTTTATTTCAGGTTAATTGATCCATGATTCTCAAGAGTAAGCTGCGGCTGTCGCACTGACGTTGGGTGAAAGAATTTACATCAGGTTAGCTTATGGCAGACATCGTAGATATTGCAGTGAGTGCGGGTGCTTTTTCAACGCTGGTGACAGCCGTTAAGGCCGCAGGTTTGGTAGAAACCCTGAAAAGTCCGGGGCCTTTCACCGTCTTTGCACCCAATGACGAAGCCTTTGCTAAGCTTCCACCCGGAACCATTCGGACGCTGGTGCAAAATATTCCTCAACTGACGCGCATTCTCAAGTTTCACGTTGTTCCGGGTCGGCTGACCCAGGCAGATCTGGTGCAGATGGGCACGGTCACTTCGGTAGAAGGTTCTCCCATTCCAATTCACAGCGCTAACGGCTTTGAGGTGAAAAATGCGACCGTCGTTGCTGCCGATATTGCCGCCGATAACGGCATCATTCATGTGATTGATACCGTGATTTTGATGGGCTGAGCTTCATGGGCTGAGCTTTATAAACAATGCATTCTAGATGGGGGAGTGGGTGCCGGCAAGACACCTACTCCCTAATTCATAGCGCTCTAACCGGATAGCGACTGCTGTAGAATGAGAAGGTATCGATACAATTCTTCATGATGCAGCAGTTACGCACCGATCTAGAGTTAGCCGATCGAGCAGCGATCGCGACCTATCTGCAATCTGAGTTTCCCTTCTTAGAGGATGCAGAGACGCTCTCGCCTTACGTAGGAGGGAGAGCAGCAGGGCTTGAGCGTCTGCAAAGCTTTCAGCTAGAGAAATATGGCAAACAGCGCAACTTTTTGGATGGCGAAGTCAGCCGCCTCTCGCCCTATGTCAGTCGAGGCTGTTTGACGCTAGAAGAACTGCGGCAATGGGCGCTAAAGCAACCTCGCTCTCGGTCAGTAGAAGTCTTTGTATTTGAGCTGGGCTGGCGAGCCTTTTTCCATCTGGTGTATGGGGAAGAGGGCGATCGCATCCTGCAAGATCTGGAGGAACCTAAAGTGCCGATGGGTCAGCATCAGCGATCGCTGCCCGCAGACATTGCCAACGGCACAACGGGCATTCCTTCAATGGATACGCTGATTCAGATCTTGCGGGAGACAGGCTATCTGCACAACCATGCCCGCATGTATCTCGCGAGCTATGTGGTTCACTTTCGCAAGGTGTCTTGGCGGGCGGGAGCCGACTGGATGTATAGCCTGCTGATTGATGGAGATTTTGCCAGTAATCATCTATCTTGGCAGTGGGTCGCCTCTACTTTTTCCACAAAGCCCTACATTTTTAATCGAGAAAATTTAGAGCGCTACGCTGGCTCTGTGCTGCCAGGTGATCCCAAAAAGGGCGATCCGTTTAACTACTCTTACGAAGCGCTAGCCGAAAGACTTTTTGGGGGAGCCTATACCCCTGAACCGACTGGAAGACCGACAGGACAATATCAATAAATGCCTCAATCAACACCTTCATCGCCTTCTCTCATTTGGTTTAACGAAGATGGGTTGAACCCTGGGCATCAGATGGTCAAAGACTACGCAGATGCTCCTAGAGTCTATGTTTTTGATGTGCCTGAATTACAAAGACAAAAGATTAGTAAGCATCGCGTTCAATTTATTTACGAGGCGCTACTAGAGATTCCATCTATCCAAATTTATCAGGGCGAAACAGTTGCAGTTCTGTTGCAGCTGATCGCAGATTGGGCGATTCGCGAAGTGGTCACAACAGAAACGCCTAACCACATCATTAGAGGCTGGCAAAACGAACTTCAGCGATCGGTTGCTTTAACCACCTATCCCGATATCTTTCCCGTCACAGATACAACCTCACCACGTCGGTTTTCTCGCTACTGGCGTAAGCATGAGCGATCGTGGTTAACGCTTTAGCCAATACGCCATTTGCATGAGGTACTGCTGAACAATCTTGACCGATTCAGTGACCATCCTCTATGATGAAATTGAACTACGGTGTTTGTATGAATTTCGCCAAGCAGTTTTCTCTACAATTCCTTCTGCTGTTGTCGGGGGTTTCCCGACTGCGCCTGGCGCGCAAATAATTTTTGACCCACAACCCCAATATCTATTCTGATTGCACCCTTACAGCCTGCGATCGCAGAGCCGTTCTGCCCGGAATAGAAGCCATCCAATAGAGAGCGATCTAGTAGAGGCACAGGATTCTGTCTCTCGATCTTTGATCGCAGTATCTTTTGTCACGAGTTTATCCTTACTCCTTTCCTTCAGAGGTTCTTATGGAACTCCATTTTTTGCTGCTTGCACTGTCACTTCGACTGCCAATGGGCTATCAGAGTTTGAGTCTGCGGCAGCCTGATAGCTCCAATGTTTCTAGCGTAGTTTTTCCTAAAAAATTCATTGCCGTAGCCATCCATTATTTGATTCACAGTCCTATACGACATCGGAGAAAGCGATCGTGTTAAGTAATCCTGCCCGTAAATATCGCCCGTTTGCATCTGTTGATTTGCCCGATCGCACTTGGGTATCCCAAACCATCACCCACCCCCCTATCTGGTTGAGTACCGACTTGAGGGACGGCAATCAGGCGCTCATTGAACCCATGAGCGTCACTCGTAAACTGCGCCTGTTTCATTTGTTGGTGCAGATTGGGTTTAAAGAAATTGAAGTTGCGTTTCCCTCTGCATCCCAAACCGACTTCGATTTTGTCCGGCATTTGATTGAGCAAGATTTAATTCCCGATGATGTCACCATCCAGGTTTTGACTCCTGCCCGTGAAGCGTTGATTCGCCGCACCTTTGCCTCGTTGGTGGGCGCAAAGCGGGCGATCGTTCACTTATACAATGCCACCTCTCCCATTTTTCGCCGCACTGTCTTTGGACTCGATCGAGCCGGAACGATCGAGATGGCGGTTTCCAGCGCTCAATTGCTCCAGCAGCTTGCCGCCGAACAGCCCCAAACCCATTGGCGGTTTGAGTACTCGCCTGAGACGTTTACCGCCACAGAGCTAGATTTTTCTCGCGAGATTTGCAATGCTGTTTTAGAGGTTTGGCAGCCCAGCGCAGACCGCAAAGCCATCATCAACTTGCCTGCCACCGTCGAAGTGGCAACGCCCAACGTCTACGCCGATCAAGTAGAGTGGATGCACCGCCATTTAGCCTATCGCGATCGCCTCATCTTGAGCGTGCATCCCCATAACGATCGCGGCTCCGGCATTGCCGCAGCAGAGCTGGCACAGATGGCGGGAGCCGATCGGGTAGAAGGCTGTCTGTTTGGCAATGGTGAACGGACGGGCAATGTCGATTTGGTCACATTGGCGCTGAATCTCTACACTCAGGGCATTCATCCCCAGCTTGACTTTTCAGACATCAACGAAGTGGCGCGATCGGTGGAATATTGCAATCAGCTCCCGATTCATCCGCGTCACCCCTATGTAGGCGATTTGGTGTTCACGGCTTTTTCAGGTTCGCATCAGGATGCGATCAAAAAAGGCTTTGCGGCTCAGCAGCCAGAGGAGGTTTGGCAAATTCCTTATTTGCCGATCGATCCTGCCGATTTGGGGCGAAGCTATGAATCGGTGGTGCGGGTGAACAGTCAGTCTGGCAAGGGCGGCATTGCTTTTTTGCTAGAGCAGGAGTATGGATTGGTGCTACCCCGTCGATTGCAGATTGAGTTCAGCCAAGTGGTGCAGCAGGTAATGGATACGAGTGGTATGGAGATGACAGCATCCATGCTTTGGGAGTTGTTCGATCGCGAGTACCTCAAGGTTGATTCACCGTTGAGATATTTATCCCATGATCTGTCTTCAAGTCTGTCTTCAGGCAGTTCAGAGAGTTTGTCGGAACAGCAGATTCAGAGCATCTCAGTCTCAGTGGAAAATTCGACTGGCAGATATCAGTTAACAGGTCACGGCAACGGTGCAATCGATGCCTTGGTGAATGCGCTGAATACTTCTCTAAAGATGGATTTGAATGTTCACTCCTATGAGGAACGATCGCTGAGCCGAGGGAGTGATGCCTTGGCGATCGCCTATGTTGAAATCACGGGAGCGTTGGTCTCAGGTTCGGTCTACGGGGTCGGCATTGACCCTAATTTCACCACGGCAGCGTTGTTGGCGGTGATCAGTGCGGTGAACCGTGGGTTTAAGCGATCGGATGGGGGCATGCAAGTGCGGCTTTTGCAGCAGTTAAGCCTCAACTTGCAGCAACAGGTCTAGGGCTGCGCCCTGCTTTCAGTAGGCTGTCTACAGCGATAGGAGCCTCGCAGAGCGAGGCTTCTAAACCTTAATAGGGTTTCTACAAGCAGCAGCGCCACTTTTCTTGGGACGATTTTGGTGGCGCGCGAAGCGCGCCACCAAAATCCCCGACCTAACCTCGCTGTTCACAGCTACATGTTTAGGGTTCGATGAAGTCGTAAAGGATTTCGCCTGGTTCATCTTCATCAGAATCACTGGCGTAGGAGGTCGATCGGCTAGAGGCCGGATCGATCGCCTGCTGCAACCGATCCTGAAAGTCATCGGATTCTAGAAAGCCGACCAAGATCTCATCCGGTTCATCTTCAAATTCCTCTTCAGGCTCGTCTTCAAGCGGCTGTAGCTTATCCTCTGCTGACGTATTGGGCATCTGCCGCAGGGTTTGTTCGATCGCCACAACTCTAGCCGCCAATGCAGCAGTCTGCATTATCGCCAGGTCGGTCTTCGCCAGCCGATTTTCTAGTCTATGAATTTGGCTTTGCATTTGCGTCAGTGCCTCCGCCGGGACAGAAGGCTGTTTGTCTAAGGCTGCGGTTTTGTTGAGATCTGGGCTGAGATTCGGGTTGAGATCTGGATTGAGATATTGAGCGATCGCTTCATACACGACCTGTTCAACACTTTTTCCGGTCTGCTGGGCGAGGGCTTCTAGGGCAGTCTGCCAGGATTGGGGGATGACACATTTGATGCGGGGAGGGGTGGTCATGAGGGAGGAGAGGAGGGAGAGAGGGACGGTTAAGGGGTTCTGGCGGAGAGTAGTGTGTCTAGGCGATCGGCGTAGCCCGTTAGTTCGACATAGCCTTTGCCTTGAATCGGCTGATGCTGTGAGCTGCCCTGAAAAGCGACGGCACCTTCCCAATAGGTTGCGGTTGCAGTATTGAGTTCTTGATTGGGCATCAAGGGTTTACCCTGAAGCGTCAGGTCGAGTTTGGGAATCGCGATCGTCCATTGTGCTGGATAAATCGCTTTGCTTTGAGGGCTTTGCCAAGTATCCAAAATTTTGATCTGCCAGTCTTGGGCATTGAGCGGTTGCGTCTCTCCGGTTGCCGTAATGTAGGTTCCCGCAGAGGTGGATTCTGGGGTACCGTCATCATGGCGTAGCAGGTACAGCATCAGGGCTGAGCCGTTGTCAAACTGCATGGAAAACCAGTCCCATCCAACAGTTCCTGAACTCAGGGAACTAGTAGAGTATTCATGGTCTTTCCAGGTTAACCCTGTTACCTCATAATGATTATCGTTGATGGTAATTTTTCCAGTCGTTGGCTGTTGCACAAGCGAGTAATAGTAGGATGCATTTCCGGGTTCTAAGCCTTTGATGCTAAAGCCACGATCGCCTTGGAGAATAGGCGGCAAACTCTGAGTCACCTGCAAGTCCAGCACTATTTCTGCGGTTTGTGCCCGCAACTGCACGACACCGGGCGAAATCTCTGCCGCAGACCAGTCCTCTAGCCAAACTTGGTAAGGTGCTGCCGTTGCCCCCGCCAGATTGACATTGCCTCGGCTGAAACGCTCATAGGGGTAGAACTGGCGATCGGCAATATCGCTGACCGTCAGATGAGCCGAATAGACTTGACGACTGCGCCAGTGAGAGGATGGCGTGATCGGCTGCTGATCGGGCGGCATCAGCGCCTGTCGAAAGAAGGTGAGCTGAAAGCCAAATGGACGGCCTGCTGCGGTTTCCAAGTTGCCCGTGTAGTACCACCATTCGGTTTGGTAGTCTTCATGCGCACCAAAGTCCTGGGGGAATTGCCAGACCTGCGGAGCTGTAGCCTGACGAAACGCTGAGGTGCCGATCGGGTTATCGGTGGGGGTTTCCAGCCAAGTCAGTTGGGCGTTGGCGGCATAGGCAGGCGATACAAGTCCGGTTAAGCTGAGGCAGCCTGCCATCAGAACGGTAAGAAAAACCTGGAGGGGCGATCGTCCCCATTTCCGCCAGTTTCTCAGCTTTGAGGAATCCAGCCTGGGAGAATACAGAGCGTCAAGGCAGCGCAGAGAAGAGATTTGTAACATGCTTTATTCCTGACGGATGGCGGTAGAGATATTCATTCGACCCAGACGGATGGCTGGATATAGCCCTGCCAGCAGCGCCGCAACAATCGCCACCAGAAAAGCCTGCCAGAAGTATTTGCCCTCTAGCACCATTTGCAGCGTCCAACCAAACGAGCGGACATTAATCACGTAGATCAAAATCCAGGCCAGCGCAAAGCCCAACGGCATGGCAAATAAACCCGCCATCGTGCCCATCAATCCGGTTTCCAGCAGGGTCATGGCGGCCAACTGGCGCGGGGTCATCCCCGTCGATCGCAAGATGCCGATCTCGCGTGTCCGTTCGAGCTGGAGGCTCATGAGCGTACTCAGCACCCCAATGAAGGCCACCACAACGGCCAGCAGACGCAAAGCGTCCGTGATGGCAAAGGTGCGATCGAAAATCTCCAGCGATCCTTGCCGCAAGCTGCGATTAGACTGCACCGACAAACTTTGCTTGCCTTTGAACTGCTCGCGGATAGCATCAACAATCTCTTCGACAGACGCATTAGGAGACACAAATAAACCCAAAGAGGCAATGCGATCGTCATGCCAAAGTGACTCGTAAATATCATTGTCGAGAATGATGGTGCCCTGATCCGAAGAATAGTCATAGAACACTGCCAGCACAGGAAAAGTGCGATCGCCCTCAGGGGTTTCTAACGTGATGGTTTCAGGGAGATGCTCCAAATCCTCTCGAATAATCAGCGCTTCAGAAATAATTGCGCCCTGTCCTGCATCCATTTCATCCCAGGGATCGACTCCCAAATCGGCTCGAATCCAGGCATAGGGGCGCTGACCGTGGGACACATCCCCATCGGCAGAGATCAGCTTAGCGGGCTTGTCGCGGGTGAGGTCGTCAAAGCCTGTAACCCTGACATCGGCATCGTTGTAGGTGACAGCCCGCTCAATGCCGGGAAAGGTACGCAGCGCCTGGGCGATCGCTGGATCGACCTTACCCAAAACTCGATTAGCCGTGGTGGTGGGAGGCGACACATAAATATCGGCTTGCAGGGTTTGGTCGAGCCACTGCACCACCGTACCGCGAAAAGACCCGACCATAATCGACACGCCGACAATCACAGAGACAGACACCATCAGGGCCGCGATCGCCACAGAAGTGCGGCTCAGGGATCGCAAAATGTCGCGCGGTGCCAGTCGTCCCAAGATGCCCAAAGTGCGACCGCCAAGCGGCACAAAGCCTCGCATCGCTAGAGTCATCAGGGGGGGCACCAGCAAGGCTGCGCCCAGCAGGATGGCAAACAGGCCAGTAAACGCCGCCACTAGTCCAGAACCCTGCCACCGTAGCAGCAGCACTCCTAGAGCCGTTAAGCCTGCCCAGGCCAGCACCAGTTTAGGCAATAGCGCCTGGACTTTGCCCTCTAGGGTCGATCGCTGGAGCGTCAGTGTCGGGGGAGTGTTCATCGCCTCCCAGGCAGGTAGCCCTGAAGCCAGCAGTGCCGAGGCTATGCCAACCACCAGTCCTTTGGCGATCGTGCTGTTGGCTAAAGTCACCTGCTGGACATTAACCACAAAGTAAAAGTCATTAATCGTTTGGGTGATCAGGCCGACAATGCTGCGCCCTAGCACAATACCCAACCCCACGCCTAAAACTGAGCCGATGACGCTAAACAGAGCCGCCTCGCCCAAAATCAGCGTCAACAACTGCCCCTGCGTTACGCCCAAGCAGCGCAAAATCCCAAAGATGGGGCGACGCTGAATCACGCTAAAGGTGACGGTGTTGTAGATCAGAAACATGCCGACTACCAGCGCCAGTAAGCTCAGAGCCGCCAAATTTAGCTCAAACGCGGCTGTCATTTGCTGCACTGCATTTTTCTGGGCTTCAGCCGTTTCCAGCTTGAGGTCTGGGGGCAAGAGAGCGGCGATCGCCTCCACTTCTTCTGGCTCTCGCACGATCAGATCAATTTCGCTGAGGCTGCCCACCTGTCCTAGAACTTCTTGAGCAGTGGCAATATCGGCAAACAAAAAGTTGCTCAACGCCCGACGGTTGAGCGCATCGCTAGTTTCCAAGACTCCCACCAATTTTGCCGTCCGCGCCTGTCCGGCAATGTCAAGATGCAGCGCTGCACCGAGGGCAAGGCCATAGCGATCGGCAACCTCTTGAGGCAGCACCAGCGTATCGGGCTGGGTGAGAAACTGCACAAATCCAGTTCCCTGACTGCCCACCTCCTGGCTCACATCCTGAAAGTAGCTGCGAAACGGGGATTCGGCAAACAAATCGACCCCGACTAACCGCATCGGCTGATCGCCCAGTTCGCTCACCCGCACATAGCCCTCAACCACAGGAGCCGCCGGAACGCGATCGAACTGGCGCTTGAGTTGGGCATAGACGGCCTCATCGACTCCGGTGGGGGCGATCGCCACAATTCGGTGGGTTGCCCGTCCGGTGATGGCATCGGTCGAGAGGGAGAAAGCCCGTTGCGCTGAGCCGTTGGCTAGATCGATCGACACCATCATCGCCACACCTAGAGCAATGCCCAATATACAAAGGGCATACTGCAAAGGACGCTGACGCAATCGTTGCCATGCCAGTCGCCACAGCGGTCGATTAGACAGAACTGGAATGGGAGATATCAGCATTTAATCAAGAGGGTGCTGCAAAAGCAGGGCACTGAAAAACGGGTTACAGCCAAACTGTAACAAAGTATTGCGAATCTTGGAATGCAGTCTAGCGGGATGCCGCCATGCCTGTTTTTACAGCTGTATTCATAGCGAAGCAAGAACATTTTGCGGACGCACTCTGCGTACCCACAAAATCTCTTAAGCCCACTGATGAAGGCTATGGAGGCAAGTCATGATATGACTGATGATAAGAAATCGTTCAATCTTGCTCTACTGGCTCATGGATTTGGCTCATGGATTACTCTACTGCCGATCGCTCATTGGAGTGGCTGACCGTGGCAGGCTACATTGCCTTTACGGCGTTTATTTTTTGGCAAGTGCTCACCCGTAGCTCTAAGCCGTGAGCAGCATCCTATCCTTCGCCCTTCAGCTTTTGCTTTTCCTGCTCCACCTCAGCCTGGAGCTGCTCTAGCTGTTCGGGGGTGAGTTCTTCTAAGCGCTTTTGCAGCACCGCATCTTCGTAATCTTTAAGCTGCTGGTTGAGGGTCATATTATGGGTCAAAGCTCTGGTCAAATAAGTGACGAGCCAAGCCAGCAGCCCTCCCACCAGCAAAACCTGACTCCAAATACCCGCATTGATGTCATCCAGTCCGGCTTGCCTAAAAACCAGGTAGGCAATTCCACCTGCCGCAAAAATGCCGAACCCAATACCAATTACATCAATTCGCCGCATATTCTATCGCTGCATATTCTGGGTGACTTGTTCTAAGTGACTTGCCGAGGTTGAGGACGCAGGTTAATGAAGGGGCTGAGCAGCAACAGACCGGGAAAGAAAAGAAATACCATGAAATACATCAGCACCCGCTCGACCGAACTGGCGGTGTACCAGCGCTGCTTGAGGTAAAGGAAGGTGAGGGCTGGCAGAACCAAAAGGTAGGCTCCTCCCAAAGCGACATACATGCCCAGCGTAATGATGAGAGACATTTCCATAGGGTTTTTCGGCAACGGTTGCAGTATATGAAGCCTTTACATCTTACCGCTTCTCATGAGACAGAAGGCACCAGGGGGCAGGAAATCGGTTGGCGATCGTTAAGCAATTTAAAGTAAATTGAGCACTTCTGTTACCCCAGCCACCAAACCTGTGGGTTTGCATTAAGAGAAGTATAGGACTTCCCTGGGGTCGGCATTGAGGAATCACAATAGTTAAAAGATCGAAAGCTGATCGATCGAAGAGTCCCTTAGACTTGCCTGCAAGTTAAATGCTTGTGACCCGCGATGGAACGTAACGCCTAACGGAGGGTTGATTATGTTGACTCAGCCAATTCATGAGCCTGCTGATGCAATGCCCCTGCACGATCGCGTCCAGATTGCCCTGGCGATCGCCGAGCCGCTTTTGCTCAAGACTTTACTGACCGACTGCACCCCCCCGATCGCCCTTCCCCATCAGATTGGCGGCATTAGCAGTCAGATTGGCATTCCGGTTGAGTCTCGCAAGGCGATCGACGGCATCATTCAGTTTGAGTCGATTCGCTGCACCTTGGCCGACTCTAACGCCGACTGGGAGCAGGGCATTTTGGACTATAACCATAGCGTTGGCAATCGCCGGGGCTACCTTGAGCTAAATCGTTGTGCGGCTGAGCTGAGTACGTTGGGGCAAATGGTGAGTTTGTCTCAGGCGATCGCACTGCTGGCTCAGGCAGAGTTTTCGCCCGAACAGGTTCATGCCATTTTGAATTTGCCTCAAGATGCCTGGTATAAGTCGGGGTGGTTTACGCTAGATGCCAGCGGCAGTTTCACGATTCCTTTTCAGCGGCTCATCCGCACCCGCCACTATGCCAACGGCACTTTGACGATCCAGTACAAGGACTTTTTTACAGAAGAGCAGCCCCCCTGTTTTAAGAGCCAAGATCGACAGGTGCTGGTGGAAATCGGCACTGAAACGCATAGTTTCCGCAAGACGCTAGAGAAAATTAACTACGCGAGGCAGCGGTTGGGCATTGCCGAGGCGCTGCTGATTTGTAGCCAGATTTCTGACCTAGAAGCTCAAGGCTACATGAGCCAAGGCATTAGCATCTATGCCACCCATGAGGTGGTATTGCCAACCCACGCCAACTGCCAGAACTGCGCTACCGAGTGCTGCCCCATGCAGGGAAACCCAGACTCACCCGTCACCCAATGCCAGCGCTTTTGTCTAGAAACCGAACTTCAGTAGATCAAAAGATCAAAAATTAGTTGTTTGTCCAGATAAAAGTGAGCGGCGACAGAGAGTTTGAGCATATGGGTTTGAGTCAGCGAATACATGTCGTCGGCACGAGCGGTTCGGGCAAAACGACCTTTGCTCAGCAAATTGCGGCACAGCTTCAGATCCAGCATGTGGAAATGGATGCACTGCATTGGGATGCCAACTGGACGAATGTGTCTACAGAGGTGTTTCGGGAGCGACTGGAGAAAGCCTTGACAGGCGATCGCTGGGTGATCGACGGCAACTATAGCCGTGTGCGTGACCTAGTGTGGAGTCGTACCGATACGGTCGTTTGGCTCAATTATCCGTTTTGGCTAGTGTTTGGCCGCATTGTCCGACGAACGCTATGGCGCGGCGTAACCCGACAAGAACTCTGGAATGGCAATCGGGAGAGTTTGGGCAATGTCTTCAGCAAAGATTCGATGATTTTGTGGATGCTGAAGACCTATGACAAGAAGCGGCGACAGTACCCCATATGGTTCCAACAGCCAGAAGCGGCGCATTTGCAGGTAGTGGAATTGCGATCGCCCCAAGAGGCCAAGGCTTGGCTGAAAAGTCAAAATGCGCCTTGAATTGAGGAGAAGGTTCTTCACAACAATAACCCTTAGAATAAACGCGATCGCTCACTCGATCGCGTTAGATCGAGGGATGAATACAAGTATTGAAATAGCTGAAAGCCTTGCTCTTCATGAGTTCATTCATGCAATAATGCCGGGAGAGTGTTCAAGATAGAGGTGGTGATGTTCTCAACAAGGACACACTCTAGACCTATATCAGCACTACATAGGATTTCAGAGGAGTTTTCATGCTTCAAGGCAAGATAGTGCGTGTTGCTCGCCCAACCGATCAATTAGATCAGGTCGTCAGATTTTATACAGACGGCTTAGGATTTCAAATTCTGTACCGTTTTGAGAATCACGACGGATTTGATGGTGTCATGATTGGCATCCCTGGAGAGACTTATCACTTTGAGTTCACGCATCATCAAGGACACTTTGTAGGTCGTGCTCCAACACAAGATAATCTAATTGTTTTTTACCTTCCAGATCCACAAGAGTGGCAACGTGCGGTTGATCAAATGAAAGCGATCGGATATGAACCCGTAGAATCCTACAATCCCTATTGGGACAGGAGCGGAGTAACATTTGAAGATCCAGATGGATACCGTGTAGTTTTACAAAACACCCCTTGGGAAACATGAGTCCTTAGAGGTTTCAATGCCCTCTGTCGCAATCACAAAATCTATTCTCTTTAGCCTAGTAGCGATCGCAGGCGTTGATGATCTACAGATTCTGGGGCTAGTGGTTAGTCAAGTAATAGTTGCCGGTAATTCTGGGGTCTAAGGTTCTGGGCATTTGCGGAAAGACGGTGGGGCTGAAATTGGCCTCTGCTTTTCTACTGCTTGCGTAACCTGCCCATTGCTCATTAACTCCCTATTAGAGTAAGAGATCGGGTAAGAAATCTATAATTGCCTTGCCATTATCATCAAGAGTTGAAAAACTTTTCTGTGAAAATTTGGGTAAAACAGGCTTAATTTCAGGAGAGGCAGTAACGTATCTAGAAGGACATTTCAGACTCTAAGATGATTCTGAAATGATGTTGAAAAATACGCAGAGAAACAGATGTACGCCAAATTTCTCAAAGTCCTCCAAAAGGGGAGAATCGAGGGGCTACCAAAGTTGCAAGCACTCAACCAAGCCTATATTCAGCAACGCCGGAATTAAGACGATCAACTGTGCAGAGTGACAAATCTACCCAATTAATGGGAATACTACTTTACACAGAGCTAGCCCTAAAAGGCAATAATCATCGGGCTTATGACATTTTTGAGGGTGCGCAGAGCTTGTCCATGAAAATGTCCCTCTCCTAATCGCTGTGAATACAGCTCACTCCCCACAGATAGTTGAGTAAACAGGTTGTTAAGTAAGTAATTCACTCATATGAGCAACTCCGGATCTTCCCCTGAAAAGCAAGGTTTAACATCACTCCTGGTCAAAGGGGTTGTCAGTGCTGTTGCCTTAGCAGGCACTACCGCAATTCCAATCGTGGTTCAGCGATCGCTGCAAGCTCCATCTGCACCTACTGCCAGTCCAACGGCAACAGCGCCCGCCTCTCCAACACAAGTGTCTCCGCTACCTGCTGTCAATCAAATGGGGGTGACTGGAGCAGCTCCTCAGGAGATTGATCAGGATGAAAAGGGTGAAAAGCCCAGAGGAAAAGGCAAGAAGAAACGCCAGGACGAGTAAAAATGATGGTATTGCTGTCAGGATCGTTTTTTGCGCAACCTTTGCCTGTGCAGATTATGCGACAAATAATCCTGACTCTTTGGGAGTTACCTGCAAGATCAGAATGAATTGCTGGGCTGAGTGGTAGCTACATTTGAAATTGCCGCCTCAATTTCTGCCAAAGAAACGGGTGTATTGTCTCCCGGCACATCCACGACAACCAGGTATCCGGTAAAGTTTTGTCCGCCGATCGCCCGCAGTGCTCCAAGAATTTTTGGCATATCGGCCTGTTGCAATCGTCCCGTTTCATCGTAAAGCTCTAGCGCCGACAAACAGCCAATCGAGGGGTTCCAATTGCCGCTAGCATGGCGAGCGTTGCTGCTGAAAAAAGCAGGAGATTCGCCCGTACCGTGAATTCGGAAAGAATCGCGATCGCCTTTTCCGGCCCAGTAGGTTTGCTGGATGGGAAAGTAGTTGCGCCATGAGGCGGGCAACAAACTTTGATAGGCGGTGAGCGTGTTGGGCAACTTACCGCTAGTTTCAAATGGAATATAGAGATTGACCAACGAAAACAGGCCAAAGGCTCGGAAATAGTCCGTATCGGGCTGGGGCGTGATGCCTTCAATGCGGTAAATGCCCTGGGGTGTTTGACCGCGCGTAAATACTGAAGAGAGATTGTGCAGCGATCGCAGCAGCAGCGGCACTGACCAAAGCTGTTCGTTCTCTCGCACAAAGTTGCCTTTGCCGTCTTTCAGCACTGTTTGACACAGCACCCCGCGATCGGGACGACAAAACACATACATAATCGCCTGATTAGAGGATGGATTAGGGGCAATGGTGCTGTTCAACAAGTCAGTGAGAGGGGGCAATGCTACAGGTTGATCGATCGCCTCGACCTCTTTCAGCGTTGAGTTGAGATAGACATCATTTGCCCAGTTGGGGAAGCGCTGCCGGACGCGATCGCTCCACTGTTGCCGCTGCTCAGGGGTAGAGTTGCCTTTAGAGAGGGCAGAAAGAGCCATTGCCACCCAGTAGGGGTCAGGGCTTTGCGCTAGGGTTTGGTTAAACTGCTGCCCAATGCTGACATAGAAGTCAGGATTGCTGAGGTAAAGCTGGTTGCCGATCGTCATGGCCATATCTAGCACCTGTTTTTGCGTGCTGGATAGGTTGCTTTGCGTGGTCAGAGCCAGCAATTGCGTCATGCCGTCTGCTACAAAGGCTTCTTGGGGTTCAACGATCGCCGTTGTCCAGAGCAAATTTCGCCAAAACTGCCAGTCTGAGGGTGGGTGTTGGCGGAGGTCATAGTTGTCAGGACGCACCTGCCGAACTTCCTGCTGCCGCTGTGCCGATCGGGCAGCAGATGTGGCTTCTGGAATGGGGCCAGCGGCCTGAGCCATCTGAGGCGCGTGCAGACCCAGTGACAAACCCAGCGTCAACAGAACAGTAAGGTGAGTTTTCATGGCAGCTAGAGGAAAATTCCTGTGACGTCAAGCGAAAGATTGACAGGAGGAGATTTTAGCATTTTGTCTTCTTTAGATCTCAAGTCAGTCTCGGTAGATCGCAAAGTCCTCCTAGTTTTTTCTAAAAGCTGGATTTCAAAGGCGCGGAGCACCACAAAACCCTAATTTGCGATCGACTGAGTCTGTTCTTATCCTGCCCCAAAGGGAGGTGCGAGTTTCAGGAGTGCTACAACCCGCCCATTGAGCAAGGTGCAAATCAAGTAAGGTGCAAATCCAGCAATTTTAGAGGCAAATTCATCTTGGATTTCTACAGAAAAAGCCTGAGGCATCTTTTTGAGAGAGTGCGGCGGGGCTACACTCTCTCAAAAGCTCTAGGTTTTAATTGATCAGGAGCTTTCTGGCTCAGAGATTTAGTAGAGCAGGCTTAATTTTCGGCTTGTTTTTTAGAGACGATCGAACAGTTGGCTAAAGTGGGCTGAGGCGGCAAGAGCGCCACGACATGAGGTACTGGGCGAGGTTCGTAGCTCATCATAGACTTGCCCTCGTAGACCAGCGAGGCACTGGCTCCAGAATCTAGCATGACCACATCGCGCAATCCAGCCTTGCTGAGGGCTTTGCCGAGAGAGACTGAGTCCACATAGTCGCCTGATACGCCCACGACAGGCTGACCTGCATAGTCGATGCCCCAATAGGCGCGATCGCGGGCAGCATCAAAATCAAACAGCCTGCCAAAAGCCTCAGCGGGCTGGGGCTGACCATCTTTCACCAACCAGGCCGCTCCCACAAAGGCATCCGTCGCATCCGGTAGCTCAGCCTGAATTCCGGCTAAGGTATTGTGTTTTTCGGGGTCAAACGGCACAAACATTACTTTGTCTGGGCTGAGTAAAACCAGCGGTCGCCCAGTCAGCAAGCGGACTTCCTTGGGGTTGCTGGGCATAAACGCCTGCGTATTTTGGCTCATCACGGGTCCTACCATGACGTTGGAATCTAGGTATTCCAGCGAGAAAAAGCCGCCATCGACTGCCGCAACAGCGGGGGTTCCGGCGATAATTTCTTCCACCTGATAGCGAGTCTTAGCGTGAATTGTGATTGGCCGACCGCCAGACGCCATAATCAGCGGTACTTCGTTAACCGTCAGACGGCTCAACTGCACCGGGGAATTGAAATTAAATTGGCTGCCAAAGGGAGGTAAAGGCGCGCCACCATAGGCCGCAGGAATCACTTCCGCCAGATTAGACTGCCCAATTCGATCGATGCTCAGCAGGCTTTCTGATTCTCCAGCAAACTTGTTGACGGTATCGTCCATCGTCAGGGCGGCTTTATAGCCCGTCATTTGCACCCAGCGCTGTACCCGCTCGTCGTTTTTGCCTATAGGATAGACAAAATACTTGAGCGTAATGCCCAGCCTACTTTCTAGCACGCGCTTAGATTCAACGATTTCGTAACGCAGGCGATCGTCTGGCAGTACGGTCAGGTCTTCGGGATGGGTGAAGCTGTGGGAGGCGATCGTCACGAGGGGATCAGCCGCCATTTCCTGCAATTGTTCCCAGGACATACTAGAGCGGCCAATATTGGTGCCCACCTTATCCGGATAGATGGCAAACACCGCTGGATAGCCGTACTGCTTCAGCAAAGGATAAACATGCTCGTAGTGGCCTTTATAGCCGTCATCGAAAGTCAACAAAATCGGCTTCTCAGGCAGCGGCACCCCGGTTGCCAGATGTTCGGTGAGCTGATCAAGGCTAATCGGCGTTAGGCCGTTTTCCCGAATGAGGTTTAAGGCTGCCGTAAATTCTTGGGGCGTGACATCAAAAAAGACTTCCTTTTCCGGCAAGATGTCGTGGTACATGATCACGGGCACCCTCGCGCGTCGGGCTGCACCGCTAATTTGCGGAAAGGGCGCGGCAAAATGAGCGGCTAAGACAGGACTCAGATCATTGAGTAAGTCCCCCATTTTGGACGTTCGAGCCATCAGCACGGGCGAATCTGACGATCGCACCTGTGTGACTTGAGCGGTGGCAAATTGGGTGTCAGGGCTGCAAACTTCCGAGGTCGGTGGGCTTTCGGGTACCGGACTTTCTAGCGCCGAACTTTCGGGTGCCGGACTGGCTGGTGCAGGGCTTGCTGCCGCTGGGCTTTCTATCACCGGGCTTTCTAAGGCTGGGCTTTCTATCACCGGGCTTTCTAAGGCTGGGCTTTCTATCACCGGGCTTTCTAAGACGGGGCTTTCCAAAGCCGAGGTCTCTAGCTGGGCTATTCCTGGAGGTGTGGCCATTCCCATCGTTTGCGAGAGCGCGATCGCGGGAAAGACTGCAACCTTTAAACCAAACTTATAAAACAGGTGGGAACGCTGGAGAACGGAGGGTCGGCTTTGAAAGGCTGAGCGACGCACCCACTGGGGCAGTTTCATAAAGATAGGCTCTGCGAGAGTACCGCTGATATTATGTAGCGGATTTTAAGTCAATTGTCAGGTCATGTAGGCTACATTTAGCCCCCATCTCAGCGCAAACGATTTTTGCTTTCCGAGAATATTGGGTTTACCCTACAGGCATCCAAAAGATTAGCATTAATTTAGTTGAACGATCGCAAAACTTGTTGAATTTTACTGCGCTGTTGGCGATCGAGGGAAGTCGGAAAGCTGAGTTCCATCGAAACCCGCAGCACCTCTATTTCAGATTGTTCGACCCCATCTGGCCGAAATTCCACATCCTGGCTCAGACCCGTTGCCAAAACCTCCAGGCTTTCTACCTGAACTAAGAGACTCTGCGGTAGTGCATCCCCATACCCAGGTTCAATTAATAGCGCTAGCACAGGGCGATTGTATCGCAGCGGGTCGAGATAAAGCGCTGGCAGATTGCTCACCTCTACGCGCAGATCATGCATACCCAGTTCAACCACTTTGGTTGGGTAAGACCGCTCTCCCCATTCTTCCCAAAAGAGTTGTGCCATCGCTCTCACCTGCTTACGCACCTTAACGCCATCTGCGGGTCTTAGCTCGCGGAAGGCGCGGCGGAGACTGGTCGCAATAAACCGCAGCGATTGGAAGGGCTTATCTGTCTCAGTCCGGTATTGGGCATACCATTCCTGCACATCAGAGAACAGAACAACGGCCAAATCATCGAGCTGCGTGCGGTTGAGGTCAATGAAATCAACGGCAAGAATGGCCTGGAGTTTGTCTGTCGCGTTGGCACGCACCACGCGGGCGTTGAGCAAGGCGCGCGCGCCAAAATCACCCACCAGCTCTACTCGAATCTCGTCTGGGATATTCGGCCAATCATCCAGCAAGATTTGTGCGCCTGATTCGCTGATATCAACGGTTACGCCAATCAGACGATTCTCGTCGCTATGAATAATAGCCTTTAAGTTGCGCGGTAAACGGTGGGCGCGTCGCAGCTGAGGCTGTTCAAATGCAGCCAAACAAGCCGCAGAAACCAACAGCAGGTTAAACAAACACCAGAGGGCGTTGATCATCACTGCCTGGGTTTCCATCGGACTAATAATTAACCAAAACGGCACAGCAATCAGAGAAGCTCCGGTAATGGCACCTACCAGCACCAAATACCGCATGGACTCTAAGTCAAAACTGCGCTCGGTCACGACTAATCCTTTGTCGGTGACGTTAAAGGTACCCAGTTTGGGATTGAACAAAGCCAAAATGGTCACAATTCCTGCCTGGAAGGACAGAGCAAATTCATAAATCTCATTCCAGAAGGAGAAACGAACCCGCTTATAGGGAATATGGTTCGTTTGCATCGATAAGATGATGTGCGGCAGGGCGTAGGCCAAAGTTTCTAGTCCTAGACCCTTGACAGGATTAATCCCAAACAGCAAAAACATGGCAGGGGCGATCGCATACATCAAGCGCGGAAACCCAAAGAAGAAGTGAGATGTGGCGCTAAAATAGCAGACACGCTGAGAGAGTCTGAGCTTGAGTTTGGGATTAAACAGGGGATTTTCTAGACGCAAGATTTGCGCCATGCCGCGCGCCCAACGCACTTGTTGCCCCACATAAGAAGAGAACTTTTCGGGAGCTAATCCGGCCACCATGATTTTGTCGTAGTAGACCGTTTCATAGCCTTCAGAGTGCAGCTTTAAAGAGGTATGACAGTCTTCTGTCACCGTCTCGGTGGCAATGCCGCCTACAGCCAGCAGGTGCGATCGCCGTACAACGGCTGCCGATCCACAAAAGAATGCTGAATTCCAGGCATCATTACCGCGTTGCAGCACTTTGTAGAATAATTCATTGCCGACCGGAACCCGACCCTGCGTAAACAAATTTCGCTCAAAAGGATCAGGATTATAGAACCAATGGGGAGTCTGTACTAGAGAAACTTTTTCCCTGAAAAAGAAGCCTACTGTTTCTTTGAGAAACCCACGAATGGGAATATGATCGCAATCTAAGATCATCACCAAATCGCCATTGGTTTTTTGCAAGGCCGTATTGATGTTTCCGGCTTTGGCGTGATCATTATTGTCGCGGGTCAGCATAGCACAGCCCAGCTCTTCACACATCTGCATAAGCTGTTCTCGGCGATCGCGATACTTTTCTGCTCGCCCATCATCCAGGATATAAACCTGCTTTTTGTCATCGGGATAGTCGATCGCCAATGCCCCTAGCAAAGTCTTGCGAACAATCTCGACTTCTTCGTTATAGGTAGGAATGTAAACATCAACGGTCGGCCATTGCTCAAGGGGAAACCCCGCCAGATCAACAGACTTGCGGTTGCGCATTTTCAGCGTTTGAAAATAGGCTAGTACCAGGGTCATTACCCCATACATCTCAGCCGCAAACAGCAGCAGCGAGAAGGCGGCATCTATCCATTCGTCAAAGTTAAGCGTGTAGCTGGCGCGATAGTATAAATAGCGCAGCGTCATCATAATGCTGAGCGCCATGAGCAACAGATGCAGCAACTCACTGGCCTTACTTTCGGGCTGGCGTTCTTCTAAATGGAGAAACAGCCGACCCAGAAGAATCACGATCGCGGCAACAATTCCCTGCTGCCAAATGTTAGGCCGCAGCATGATCAGCGGCAAGAAAAACAGAACCAGCGAAACCAGTAGGGCAATCACCTGCCATTTAGTCAACCACTTCAGCATTTGATCGAAGACATGCGGCAAGCGATCGACCAAAATGCGGGTGAGAAGATTGTTAAACCGCTTTCTGAGCTGACGGTTGACTCGTGAGTTGGGCGATCGCGGTGTCCGGCGGCGTGTATCCGTTGAGGTACTAGCCATTTCTCTGTTCTTGCCCCGTAAATTTTTTCAGATAAAGCTGAGCGACTCCATACAGCATTAAGGCTGCGGCTATTAGCCCTGGAGCCAAGACAAACCAGTTGTTTCGTAGCATGCTCAGCAGCCGCTCAAGCTGGCTGGTGCTAGACACTTCTCGCTGGGGCGATTGCCGCAAAAATTCCAAATTGTAATCCTGCGTGCTGTAGGGAGATGGCTCAGTTTGGTTGGCGCTAATTAGAACCGTATCTCCTTCAAGCTGGTAAAACAGCGGGTCTTGATGCATTAACTGACCGACTTGCTTCAGCCCCACCTCGGTTTGACCCGTGAGCGCCAGCAGCACGCGATCGCTATTCCAGGGTGAAACGATTTCCTTGAGCACCCCTTCACTATCGGGCAGGGTTTGCAAGGCACTTTGCCCTTGCTGGCGAGACAGCAAACTTTTCAGCGCAAAGCCATCTGCTTCAAAGGCTTCCGGAAGGGGAAACGTGGCCTGGGTGCCGATGCCAATCAGGTGATCGGTTGCCCGCTTTTCGGGCGGCAGATTGTCAGCGCGAAATACCTCAAGCTGAACCGTGTCGGATTGGCTCAGTCGCCCCAGTCGTGCACTCATTTCCAGCAGCAAAACCACCTCTTCGGAGCTGGGCTTTTGGGGCATAACGATCGCGGTGCTCGACAAATCTTGGGGGGCAGCAAACGGAAACGCGGACTGCATCAGCTTTAAGTCCGGCAATCGTGCGGCATGTTCTCGCTTCAGATCAAAACTGGTATCCGCGTGAATCGTTCCCCATAGCTGCTGGTCAGTCACGCGGCTGCATGAGCGTCGTTCGCGAGGATCAAGGCGGAAATTAATCTGCATCTTGGAGCTAGGCTTGATGCGATCGGGAGCAATTTCAATTTTCATAGACTGGCGGGTTGCTCCATCGGGAGAGGCTAGGCGATTGCCCGCCAGCGGCACGCCATCGATCAGCACTTCGACCAGCGAAGTCAGTGGATTGACCTGCGCTCCGTAGCTGTAGTTCAGCGTCATGGTGCTACCCGGAACAAAGAGGTCATCCGGCAGGGCGCGGAAGTCAACCTCTAGAGCAGGCGCATGAGAGCCGCGCACAGAGACATCTGTATAGGGCTTTTGCTCATAGGTTCGCAAATCACTAAGCTTAAAGCGATTCTGTGTCGGCAGGTATCCCGACCATTCTCGAATCGGAGGTGATGGCACAGAAGCCACTTCACTCACAACAATGACATTGCCTGTCCCCATTTGGCGATCGGGCGTCTGCACCAAAAACTGTACTGCCTTGGCAACGCCAGCGGCTCCGTTTCCGGTAGCGATCAGCACAGGAGTCCGGTTCTCAGAGGCCGTCGTCAACATGAGCAAACCTACATCTTGAGGAAAGGGCTGCTGTTTGCCATCGAGAATTTGTTGATTTTTTAGCGCTAGGGGCAGCTTCAATGACTTGAGCGCAGGCTGATCTTCAGGCGTACCAATGACGATCAGCCGTTGATTTAGCTTCACCTCATCCACAGTGCTAATCAGGTGCGTCTCCATATCGCGATAGACGGCAACTCGCCCCAAGGCTGCCTGCAACCGAGCCGCAGCGGTGAGCCAGGTTTCATCGAGGGTTTGCGGCTGCAAATAGGCTATCTGATTCGCTTCTAGACTGAGCGTATCGAAAATGGGATAAGGATAGCGGTTGAAATCCATTGCGATCGGCTGCGGCTGGAAGTCAAACACTAGCTTGGAGTCAGGCATGACCTCAGTCCACAGGGACGGATCATAAGGATCTTGCGTACAGGTGGGGGAGTTATTTTGCAGTGCCGCGATCGTGACTTCGTTATAGTCTTGGATCAGATCCGGAGAGACATCAAACACGGCTGTGCCGATTTTGGCTTCAGGTTGGTTAAGGGGAACGCTGCCGATACTGGTGCCGTTGATCAGCACGGTTAGATTAGAGCGGCTGGCATAGAGCGCTGGCGAATGACGATAGCGCAACGACATCTTTACCGTTTGGGGCTTCCAGTTGCGCGGGCGCGTAAATCGCAGCCGTGCCTCATCATAAATGCTTTCTAGCCGTAGCCGGTTGCCCACCAACGGACTGCGATTTAGCTCTAGCACATACTTTCCGGTGTCGGGCACTGCGACCACGGGTACCGCAGGGAGTGGATTGGGTAATGCAAAAGCTTCGCCCGATTCAGTAAGTTCTTCAGACGAGCTTTTGGGAAAAGTTTCGATCGTTGCAGGGGGATCAGTCTGCGCTTGCACAAGAGACATCACACCACCCAGGCTTATGCTGCAACTTAATAGAATTAGGAATAGAAAAGATTGCCATCTTTTCGCCTGAGGACGGTTGAGTGTAGAACGAGATTTCTGCTTTTGAGATGCAGCCGAGAACAAAGTTTGGAAAGGATTTTTCATAAGGTGAGGAAATGCACGCGGGGAGTAGGGGAATCAAGTTTAGACATGAGAAAATCGACGTAGACAGGAGAACATGGAAAAGAACAATCTAGGAAAGAAAAATGCCCTTAATAGCGCTCCCAATAAGGCTGGAAGCCGCGTCTTCTCAACAGATCGACCTGGATTTGCTGAGTGCGATCGCTCAATTCAGTCTCCAACGTGGGGCTGGATTTTTGCAGGGCTTGAAATCTCTCTAGGGCATCCAGCGGTCGGTCTTGCGCCAGCTTGAGTTCTGCCAAAATCCGCTGAGTGTCCGTGTCGTCGGTGCGGAGCGCCAAAACCTGGGTGTAGAGCTGTTCAGCTTCGGCGAAGCGTTTTTGCTGAAAGCGCACACCCCCCAAGGCCGACAGCGCCGCCGGATTGTTAGGCTGGGTGTTCAAAATGCCTTCATAGGCTTGGCTCGCCATCGGCAGGTTGCCCAATCTTTGCGCCAGATCGCCTTGAATAAACGCTGCGCCGATGCGATCGGGGTTGGTTGCTAAAATCTGCTCAACGCGCGCCTGGGCTTTGGCCGGATCGCGGGCTGCCCAAAGCTGCACCCAGCGGAGATTAACGCCAATGCTGTCGGGATCGATCGCCAAAAGCTGATCATACAAAGCCTCTCGCTGTGCGTCAGCAGGCAGGGCACCTGCCAGCAAAAAGAGTTCTGACGGGGTGGCGCGATCGCTTTGCCCCTGCGCCAAAATTGCCTCTGCCTGGGCTTGAGAGATTTTTTGCAGCCGATACGCGACTCCGGCCTGCCCCAGTTGACCCGCCAAATCTTCAGGATTGGCTGCGACTAGCCTGTCGTAAATGCTGAGGGCATCTGTGGGCTTGTCTTGCGCCAGATAAATGCCTGCCAAGCCCCGCAGTGCATCTCGCATCACGGCTTCGCCCAAGTTGCGATCGATAATTTTTTGATACCGCTGAGCGCTGGCCTCTAGGTTGCCCTCTTGGCGCTCAATTTCGGCAAACAGAAAATCTGTAGCTGGATCTTTGCTACCCACAGGTGTGGCATCGTAGGCCGTTAATGCCTGTCTAGCAGCCGCTCGATCGCCTTGCTGTAGCGCAATCTGGGCAATGCGGAAGTTAAAAAACGGCACGTTAATGCCCGTTTGCAGCGCAGATTGAAACAGCGGTAAAAATTCGGGCTGGGGTGGATCAATCCGCAGCAAAGCCAGCGTTAGGGAACGGCGATCGCTAGGCTGGGTCGGCAATGTGCTCAAGGTCTGCTGTAGCTGCTGCTGAAGCTCAGCTTTTGAGATTTGCCCTAGCTGCTGCTTCAGCACCGACTGCTTGACGGCAACACTCTGGTTTTGCGGCTGCTGAGCGGCAGCTTTTTCATAGAGGGGCAGTGCCTCAGCTTGAGTAGATGGCTCATCGCTCAGCACATCGGCTATTTCAATCAGTAACGAAGGAGCCGGATCGGGGGTTTGCTGCAAGACCTGGCGATATAGCCCGATGGCGCTGCTGTATAGATCGGCGTTTTGAGCCTGACGCCCGATAGTGCTGAGGGCACGAGCCAAAGGCAGCATGGCATCAGGGCGATCGATCAGCGGTTCCAGCAGGTTCAAAGCTGCGTCAATCTGGTAGTCAGCGGCATAGGCCGAGGCCAGTGCTGTGCGCAGATAGATTTCTTCAGGGGACGATTGCAGCCTCGGCTGCAAGACCTGAATGGCGCGGTCGGGGCTGCCTGTCTCTTGCAGCGAGAGGGCATAGGCCGGAATAGCCGCATTGGGAATCGTTTTGCCCGTGGCGAGATAGCGATCGAATAGGGCGAGGCTTTCTAGATAATCATTGCTGTAGGCATAGACCTGAGCGGCTCCCAAAATTACATCGGCTGTGGGGTTGCCCGTTAGCAGGAGCTGATAATCGGCGATCGCCGCTGCAAAGTTGCTTTGATAGCCATAGAGTAAGGCGCGCTGCGTCCGAGCCGCAGTGTCTGTCGGGGTAAGGGTGAGGAGCGTAGTCAGGGCTGCAATGCCTCCGGGCTGCCATTCTGGGCGATAGCTGCCCAACTGCCCTAGGGCGGTCAAGGCTTGCCGATTCTGCGGGTCTTGCGCCACCACCTGCTGATAAGCTTGCCAAGCGTTGGCATCCTGTCCGGCGCGTTGATAGGCGATCGCCAAACCCAGCCTTGCCTCACGAGATTGCGGATTGCTTTGCAGCGTTTGCCGGAAGGCCGCAATCGCATCATTGACCCAGCCGCGATTGAGCAGTGTATAGCCATCAGCCGCTTGGGCTTGAGTTGGCGGGGCGTTGCAGGCAATCCCTAAGATTGACAGCCCCATTGCGGAAATCATCAACCGCCGTCTCCAATTCTGATTCATCGCTTTCCCCAATCCCGCTTTAATTAATCAATGCCGCTAACGCAAGGCGCTGCCAAAACCAAAACTTAAAACCAAAACTTTGAAATCAAAACTTAAGGTCGAAACTTCAGGTCAAAATCTGCGCGAATGCGAAGACCCAGCACCGTATCTGAGAAGCCGTCTCGCTGTTGAAACGTTGCACCCGCCCGAAGATTTGACGCTAGCCGAATGTCATAAAACAGTTCCAACACATCGGGGATATTGTCGCCACGATCTTGCCGCAGCGTATCGTTTGAGAGCAGCCGACCATAAGCTAAACCCAAGCGATCGTCTGGCATAAACAAATCCAGCAGGTTAATCCCGAAGCTGTAGGTATGGCCCCCCCGATCGAGTTCCAGGTTTTGGTAATGCCCATAGCGACCAAACAAGCCTAGATTTAGCTCAGGGATAAACATCTCGGCATTAATGCCAAATGCCTCTTCTTCATCCCCCGATTCCAAGCCAAACGAGTCGTCGCCTCTAGAAAATTGAAAGATTTCCCGGAAACCATCTTGCTGTCCGGCATCGCGATCGCGGCTGTAGGTACCGCGCACCACAAGATTGCCCAATCGCAGACCCACTTCTCCCGCAAAGCCATCGAAGGCAAAGTCGCCTAAGTTGCGGCTCGATGAAAAAGCAGCGGCTTTGAAGTTGAGGATGTCGGTTACGTCCCAGTTCACCAGCGCCCCTGGACGAGAACCGATTCCGGTTGCTGCCAAAGCCGGATTGGTCTGAAAAACAGGATTAAAAAAGTGGGTGACAGAATCTTTGGCGAAGCTGTTGCGATCGAAATAGGAGGTCAGATCGATCAGCCCTGCCGTGATGCGCAAATTGGCTAACGAGTCGGGTGAGAAGGTGACATACAGCTCGTTTAAATCTAGGTTGACGGCATTAGAATCGGAAAACCCTTCACCTGCTGTCAGATCCAGCGTTGCTCCAAATAATAGATTGGGCGTTACCACGTAAAGACCTGTGGCTCTGATGCGCCCAGAAGACTCACCATCTTGTAAGACATAGGCGCTCTGAACATGCACCAACGGTTCCCCTACCAAGCTGGTTTTAGTGACTTCGGTGGGGTTAGCGTCTCGTGCGTCTGCCACTGCCTCATCAGAGTCAGGCTGTTGGGCTAGGCTAAGCGGCTCGGTTTGGGCAGAGTCAGGCGACTGGCTGGCATCGATCGCGGGTGAAACTTCTGGTGCTGGGTTCTGATCTGAACTCCGATCGGGATTCAGCGCTAGATTTAGAACAGAAGATGTTTCAAAAGCTGAGATTGCATCGGGTGCAGGGGGTGATGCCATAGCCATCGGTAGATCTAACCGAGCGGTAGAGGCTTGCTCTAGCGCTTTCATATCAGGCGAGTCAGGAAAATCTGCGATAGTTGGAAATCCTGACTCATCGCTGCCAACTGCGAGAGATGTCTCAAATGACCGATCGCGTGACTGAACGGGAGATAGATCAGCAGATGAATCAGCAGATGGATCAGCAGATGGATTAGGAGTGGAGCGATCGCCGCTTTCTATCACTCCCGCTTGCGCAGAGTTTACTTTTAATACACAATCTGCTCCCACAACTAAAATAGTAGAGAGGACTCCAGCTAAAATAAAAATTCTTTGAGATGAATGAGCCGATCGACTCATACGATGGATAGCTTTACGCGCTTGTGGATGCATTCTTCTTACCAGATGTTCTGAAAAAATCCCAAAGGGGTATATGCCTAATACATTGCAAACGATCGCAGGAATCTACTCCAGAACTGAACGTTGGCGCTATCGAGATCAATGCGATCTCCCTCAAAAATATGGATACTCATCATCAGCTTTGATGCGTCAATGGCGAGTGGATAATGGCTATCCCTTGCCCCCAGCCCATATTACAAATTCGGGTAGATGTGCTCAGGATAGAATGCTGATTTAGCAAAACGAACTGAGCTGCCTGATGGGGCTTTAAGACAAACAAAAGGGTGTAGTATTGCCTGATTTAAACCAAGCTAAGGAAAAGAGAATCAGCTCTCTGTAAACCCATATCAGATCTGACCTTTCTCAACCTCTCCTCATTCAGGAGCGCTGTCATAGGCGATCAGATTATCGCTATGTCGCTCCAGATTGAATGAATACAACTTTAGTAAAGCTAGATACAAATCATGCCTGGAATGCAATATTTTTGGCTTATCTCGTTATCAACCCTGATAGTCATCTTTCAAAGATGTAGAACTTGTTGTTCAAATTTTGGAGCACCCGGCAGCAAAGGCCGTTTGTCGCAAAGGTAGTGCATTTATAGCTTTGCTATTGTCTCTAAAAGGAGAAGCTTAAGAAAGCGCGATATGGCTAAATTCTATCTGCTTATCCTGCAAAACTCTTAAGGAAGCGTGATGAATTCCACGATTTTGTGTAAAGGGAACACAAATCTTTCCGGGTTTGTACTCAGTTCAATTTTTTGTTGCGCTTCGCGATCGCACAAGGTCTATTTGCTACGTTCGGTTTGGCTACAGGCTTTGTAGAATCAGCCCCATAGCCCCTATCAAGAGAGGGCGACAGCCGTATCAGTATGTTAGAACATGAAGGAGAAGCGTCAATTTTCTAATATTCGTTAAAAATCAAATTTTTTAGGAAAAATTTCCGGATTAAGAAATCTAAGCTTGAATAGATACAGATATTGCCATCAACATTTGAATCTGATTTAGGATGACTCTAATCTCGATCACTTGACGATATAGTGTCTCCTAAGCGATGTTTAAATCACGATTCAACAATGTTTAGATCGATGTTTGAATCGCTACTTTTATACTTTACATTTCTCGTAAAACACTTGGCATAATCTTGTATTGCAGAGATGCATTTATGCTCATATCTTCTTTATGCTTTTGAGGGACATCTTTATCAACCGAAAATACGACTGTCCGTAAAAACTGGTAGGCTTAGCAAATAAAGAACCGCACTATCAGACGACATCAGAATCCTACGTTTGAGACTTCTGATGAAATTTCTGAGACCCATACTAGCTAAGCCTTGTGCAAGAACGATGCACGGTCAGCAAGGGATGCACTACCCGCAAAGCTTATACCGATTGAACATGCTGGCGTGGATTTTGCTCAGAGTTTTCAGGGTACTGATCTACTGCTAGAGTATTCCAGATTTGTTGGGCTTGTGCTGTGTGCGGAGAAACTTTTTAAGCATCCTTTCAATGATTTGGCGTGAGATTTCATCGAGCCGAACTTTACTCTCTAGCAAGTTCGTCTGTCAAAACCTGAGCAGGTTGATAAGACTCAACGCTCTAATTTTGCCTCAATCATTCTCATCTCCAGACTGAATGCCAACTGCCCCTAACCCCAATAACCTGAGCCGGAGCATCCAATGAATACCATCTCTATGGGCGCATATAGACCCTCCCAGAAACTACATCCGCTAAGCCTCTTGGCCCAACTGACCAGCCGTCAAACCAGCGGATGTTTACAAGTATCCAGTGGAACAGTCACTTGGTCACTGTATCTAGAGCATGGCAAGCTAATCTATGTTTCCAATACGGTGGATTCGTTTGGACGACTCGATCGCCAGCTACGTCGCCTCAGTGCCCAAGTTCCCAGTTTGATCAGTGCGGTTCGTGTCCAACTACGGCTATTATTTGAAAATTCACCGAACAGCCGTCTGCCCCACGGTCGAGACTACGAGGCAATTTGCTGGCTGGTTGAGCAGCAGCACCTGACTTCGGCACAAGCAGCAAAATTAATTGAGGATCTGGCCAAAGAGGTGCTGGAGTCCTTTCTGTTGGCTCAAATGGGCAGCTATGAAGTCATTGAGCAAGATCTGCTGAGTGAATTGCCCCGGCTGTGTCAGCTTGACCCACGCCCCCTCGTGGAATATTGCCAAAACCATCTGCGGCGCAGACATCTCTCTGGGCAGTCCCCTGGGGTCGGTGAGCAACCTCGGATTATGAACTCAAACGGGGTTCGTCCAGCGACTGAGCCAAAAGTTGAGCCAGAGATTGGGCAGAAAACAGAGCAGAAAACGGAGCAGAAACCTCAACCGCCCTATTCTGACTATCAACCTGCTCGCTATGAACCTAGCCCTGCTAAGGCCACAAGCTACACCCCAACAAACAGCCCTGCTAGCAACTTGGCTAACAATGGTTCCCCTAGAGTTGAGCAGCCTGCACCTGCCAAAACGACCTATACGATCGCTTGCATTGATGACAGCCCCACGGTTCTACAGGCTATTAAGTCATTTCTAGATGACAAAAGCTTTTCTGTCGTTGCGATTGGCGATCCGGTAAAAGCTCTAATGCAGGTCATCCGGAGCAGACCTGACTTGATCTTGTTGGATGTAACAATGCCCAATTTAGATGGCTATGAACTCTGCTCTCTGCTCCGAAAACATCCTAATTTTAGGCATACACCTATCGTGATGGTAACGGGTAACACCGGATTTATCGATCGCGCCAAAGCCAAGCTGGTTGGGGCGTCAGGCTATCTGACGAAGCCATTCACTCAGCCTGATTTGATCAAGGTTGTGTTCAAGCATTTAACTTAGATTGACGTTTTTAGATTGGGCTTCACAATACCAATCTGTACCCAATCTATACCTAATATTTCATGTCCGATGTATCAAATCTTCCTGAACTGGAAGATTATCCGGACACCCATTTTTCCTGCCGAAATAAGTAGTTGATCTAGAGGAAGGCAAAGATGAGTACGACGCTCATGGGCACGATTTTGGTTGTAGAAGACACACCTTCTGAAATGGAGTTGATGAGCTACTACCTGCGAGAAAGTGGCTACTCTGTGATTAACGCAATTAGTGCTAAAGAAGCGTTGAATAAAGCCGTTGAGCAGCAGCCAGATATCATCATTACTGACGTAGTGATGCCAGGTATGAGCGGATTTGAGCTGTGTCGTAGTTTGAAAAAACATCCTGTTATTGGAAAAGTACCTATCATTATCTGCACCTCAAAAAATCAAGAAATCGATCGCCTTTGGGGAATGAGGCAGGGTGCAGACGCATATATTACAAAACCCTTTACCCGTGAACAGCTTGTTCGTGTTGTGAAATCAGTGGGGGGCTAACGCTAAAGCCATGTCTATGAATCCATCTGCACTCTCTCTGCCGGAGAATCTACAATCGCAGAAAATCCCAGGAGAAGCGTATTTGAAGTTCCATGTGAATCGGCAAATTCCAGCCGTTTTTTCGATGCGCTATGTGCAGGAAGCCCTGATTCTCCCCTCGCGTCGCCTTACGCCCATGCCCAACATGCCTGCCCCCATGATGGGCTTGATGAATCGCCGCAGCCGGGTGATTTGGGTCATAGATTTGGCGCAGCTTCTGGGTTTGTCGGTGTTAGATGCCAGCAGTACTCAGCAATACATGCTGATTTTAATTCAGGTGGGGAGCATCCCTTTGGGATTAGCGGTTCACCAAGTTGAAGGCATGACCCGATTAGAAGCCAATGCGATTCAATCTCCTGTAGGGCAGGTGACTGCTTCGTTAGTGCCCTATCTGCGCGGCTGCGTTCTTCAGCAGCAATCAGAAAAACAAGAAATTCTCTTAGTGCTGGACGGCGAGGCGATCGCCCAATCTTCTATCCTTCGCAACCCCAGTTAGCCTGCTGTCTAAATTTGATTAAATTTTTCTTCCATTCATCCGAATCATATGCGCCCTGAGGCCTTTTCGCTATGACGATTCAACCCCGCCCAATTTCTACCAAATCCGATCGCCCTTCTGAGGACTCTTCTTCCCATTCTTCAGAATTGTCTCCTGATCTGGCTAGCCGTTCGGCTGCTGTAGGGCAGCAGCCAGATGCAAAGTCCACCTCTACTCGCTTGCATTGGTTTCACGCGATGCCTGTGCGTCGCAAGCAGCTTTTGGCGCTCTTTGCCTCAGAAGCTCTGTCGGCTATTGGACTCGTGGGGGTTGGTTCTTGGCTCATTGTTCGAGCAGGGCACGAGCAACTCGTCAACCAGGCCAAGTCTGAAGTGGCCGTGACCAAAGTCACCTATGACATTAAGGTCAATCAGATGGGCTTTGGCTTTCGCGGTCAGTCTGATAACGCGACGATCGTACAGGCGGCAAGAGACTATGCGGCTGGGCGATCAGTTTCGCCAGAGCTACGGGCACGCGTCAAAGAGATCTTGCAAAATGAGGTCACAGCTCGCAACATTGAATACGCTACACTGGTTGGCCCTGATTTGCGAATTATCTCTAGCGCCAACGCTGAACGCATTGGAGATAAGTTTGATCCAGATGGGTTAGTGGGAACAGTCGTCGCCAACCCCCGACAGATTAAGGCCAACTCTATTGTCAATTGGTCAGAGCTAAAAAGAGAAGCCCCCCCTTTGCCCGATGGCTTTAGCGAAAAGGATGCACTGATCCGCTATACCGTGACCCCAGTCAAAGACTCGGAGAGCGACACGGTGATTGGAACTCTGGTATCGGGCGATATTGTCAATGCCAAAACGCCGATCGTCGAAGGAACGCTAGATGCGTTTGACAATGGCTATAGCGCCGTCTATCAACGCCAGCCCAACGGAGAGTTTGCGCTATCAACTTCCTTAGATTTAGCTGATTCAGCCGATCTGAAGCAGGCCAAAGCAGGCGTGGCGCTGCCCCCAGATTCCGATCTGCTGCAACGTGCCGCAGATGCGAAAGGTAAAGCCGTTACCGATCGCGTTACTCTCGGTGGCCAAACCTATACAATGGCGGCTCAAACTCTGAATAATTTTAAGGGTCAGCCCGTTGCCATCTTGGTGCGTGGTTCATCTGAAGCAGCGCTCAATGCGGCCTTACAGCAAAGCTTGCTGCTGCAACTTGCGGTGGCTGCTCTCGCCATTGCCGCCGATGTTGGGCTGGCTATTTTGCTAGGACGTTCGATCGCTACCCCCATTGAAGTGCTCGGAAAAGTAACCCGCAGATTTACCCAAGGCGATCGAGCCGCAAGAGCTGAGGTTTTTGCGAATGATGAAGTGGGGACTTTGGCGATGTCCTTTAACAAAATAGCCGATGATGTAGTCGCTTCTGAGGCCGTGCTCAAGGATCAATATCGTCGCCAAGAAATCGCCACCAAGCGGGCGCAGCTCCTCACAGACGTGACGCTGCGGATTCGCCAGAGTATTGATGTGGCTGAAATTCTCAACACCTCTGTAGAAGGGGTACGGCTGCTTTTTAAAGGCGATCGCGTGTTGATCTACAGATTTACACCCGACTATAAGGGCGGCTTAATCGTAGCGGAATCGGTGGGTGAAGGATGGCTTAAGGCACTCGGTCAGACTATTTATGACCCCCTCGTACCCGGTTCGATCGAACGGTTCAAGAGCGGCAGAATTTCTACGGTTGAGAACCTGGCAGAATCGAGTTTGAGCCGCTGCCACTGCGAAATTTTAGAGCGGCTAGAGGTGCAAGCCAACATGGTTGCCCCCATCATCACAGGCGATGATCTGGTCGGTTTGCTTTGCATTCACCAATGTTCTGGCCCGCGCACCTGGGAGTCTGATGAAATTGACTTGATGCAGCAGTTGTCCACCCAAGTGGGCTATGCGCTCACCCAGGCTACTCTGCTTCAGCAGCAGCAGGTGACTGCCCGCCAAGAGCAGCAGTCCAACTACATTGTCTCGCGGATGCGGCAGTTCCTCGATCAGCAAAAGATCTTCAACACCGTCACCCAAGATCTGCGCGATGCCCTTAGTGCCGATCGCGTTGCGGTCTACTGGTTTAACGATAAGTGGGAAGGCACATTTGTCGCAGAATCTGTCGATCGGCTCTATCCAGAGGCGTTAGGAGCCAAGATTGGCGATCCTTGCTTTGCAGAAAAATATGTCGAGCAATATCGACTGGGTCGGGTCAAAGCGACCGAAAATATCTATGAAGCAGGCTTAACGCCCTGTCATATCGGTCAGCTTGAACCCTTCAAAGTCAAGGCAAATATTGTTACGCCGATTCTGATGAAAAATGAGCTAGTGGGTCTGTTGATCGCCCATCAATGCTCTGGGCCACGCGCATGGCAAGAAACAGAAATTGCTCTGCTGCGACAGGTAGCCATACAGCTTGGATTTGCCCTAGAGCAAGCCAACCTATTTGCCCAGCGCGAACAGGCACGCTTAGAAGCAGAGGCATTGCTAGAAGAACAGCGCAGCCAGAGAGAATCGCTGCAAATGCAGTTGATTAACCTGCTCAGCGATGTAGAAGGGGCAACCCGTGGTGATCTAACCGTCCGGGCAGATGTAACGGCTGGCGAAATTGGGACGGTTGCCGACTTCTTTAACTCGATCGTAGAAAGCTTGCGGCTGATTGTCACCAAGGTGAAAGAGGCAGCCGTCAAGGTAAACCTATCGCTGGGGGCAAACGAAGGCGCAATTCAGCGCTTGGCAGACGAAGCCCTGAAGCAGGTGGAAGAAACCAATCGCACGCTAGATTCCGTCGAGCAAATGACGCAATCGATGGAGGCGGTCGCAGTCAGCGCCCGTCAAGCCGCTCAGGTGGCACGCACAGCCTCAAACACTGCCGAAAAGGGCGGTGCCGCAATGGATCTGACGGTGCGTAATATTCTTGGGCTGCGAGAAACGGTGGGCGAAACGGCTAAGAAAGTGAAGCGATTGGGTGAGTCATCGCAGCAAATTTCTCGAGTTGTCTCTCTGATTAACCAGATTGCCATGCAAACCAATCTGCTGGCCATTAAC
Organism: Oscillatoriophycideae cyanobacterium NC_groundwater_1537_Pr4_S-0.65um_50_18; assembly: GCA_016208305.1. GTDB lineage: Bacteria > Cyanobacteriota > Cyanobacteriia > Elainellales > Elainellaceae > Drouetiella. The sequence goes on from JACQYI010000078.1 coordinate 295,123, forward strand.
GCAGGCATTGAGGCGGCTCGTGCTGGCGAAGAAGGGCAAGGCTTTGCGGTGGTTGCAGAAGAAGTGGGCGAACTGGCAGCGCGATCGGCAGCGGCAACCCAAGAGATTGAAAAGCTGGTAGACACGATTCAACGCGAAACCAGTCAGGTGGTCGAGGCTATGGAGCAAAGCACAGCTCAGGTGGTCGAGGGCACGCATCTTGTGGAAGATGCCAAGCTCAGCCTTAACCAAATTGTGGATGTATCTCGCCAAATTGATGTGCTGGTGCAGTCTATTTCTGAAGCCACTGTCTCCCAGGTGGAAACTTCGGGGGTGGTCACCGAGCTAATGAAACAGATTGCCCAAATCTCTGAGCAAACCTCTCAGTCTTCCCGCCAGGTATCGCTAGCGCTGCGGCAGACGGTAGAAGTTGCCCAAGAACTACAGGATTCTGTGGGCGAGTTTGAAGTGGGGACAGATTTTTAATTAGATTCTTAACTCTCTTTGGTTCCAATTGAACTATGTTGAACTTGCTTTCGAAACCAGACCTTACATCTAAACCCTGAACCCCAATCTACCGAGCCACACTTATGTCACAGGATAAGGAACTCGAAATACAGCTTCAGTTTCTCGATGAAGCTCAGGAGTATCTGGGGACGCTAGAGACTGCCCTGCTAGGCTTAGCCAGCAGCGGTGTTGATATCGATCGCGTCAATGCGGCACTCCGAGCAGCTCACTCTATCAAAGGCGGGGCTGGCATGATGGGCTTTCAGGTCTTGAGTGCCCTGGCGCATCGGCTAGAAGATTCGTTCAAAGTCTTAAAAATTCAGCGTCATACCATTGAGGTGGATGCTGAACTAGAAGGGCTTTTGCTCACAGGTGTTGACTGTCTACGCCAGGTGATTGAGTGCGATCGCGCCGCTTTTTCTCCCAGCCACCAAGGCGGTGCAGCAGTCAATTCTTACTGGATAGAGAATCATGCAAATCCCGTTCTGGATCAGCTGCATGAACGATTGGGCGATCCAGAAGCCGAAGATGCCAACTCAATTCTGTCGCCCGAAGAGGGTCAAGATGTCATTCCCATGCTGTTTCAGACAGAGGTGGAAGGCTGTCTAGAGCGGCTGGCAGCCGTGATCGCTGAGCATTCTCCCTGCTTGCGAGAAGAGGTCGATATTCTGGCACAGGAATTGGGCGGACTGGGCGAAATGTTGCAGTTGCCCGCCTTCACTGAGTTATGCGGTTCTGTCTCTCAATCCATTACGGCTGCCCCTGCCGATCGCGTTGAGGCCGTCGCTGAGCTGGCGTTAGAGGCATGGCGGCGATCGCAAGCCCTCGTTCTCACAGGGCACCTAGAATCGATGCCCACAGAACTTGTGTTGACATCGTTTGCTGAAGCAGAACCCAACCTGGCAGAGGCAGAATCTTTGGAGTTTGCCGAAGAACTGACGGGCGCAGGAGATTGGGCGAGTTCAAAAGACTGGGCTAACTCAGAAGAATGGGCTAACTCAGAAGAATGGGCTAATCCAGAAACTTGGGCTAACTCAGAAGAATGGGGTAATCCAGAAACTTGGGCACTTGCAGAAACGCTAGATGCAGCGCCAGAAGCAGCGATTCCAGTAGATTCCCAACCTTCAGAAGATTTCGCGATCGCGATCGATGCTTCTGTATCTTCAGAATCAGAGCTGTCTGACATTGGCGGTATCGATCAAAGCCTTGCTTTTGAGGCTTTTTCTGATATTTCTACAGATCTCTCTCAAGATATTTCTACAGATCTCTCTCAAGATATTTCTACAGATCTCTCTCAAGATATTTCTACAGACCTCTCTCAAGATATTTCTACAGACCTCTTAACAGATACCATTCCTGAAACCTCTACGGATACTGCCGCTGAAACAATAACAGTGCGATCGATCCAGGCAGCAAGTCAACCTGTGGCTCAAGTCACAGAGCGAGATGCGGCTTCCACGCGACAGGCTAGGGAATTTCGAGTTTCAGAAGCGGCGCTTGACCCCACTACGGTCAAAGAATATCCGAAAGATTCCACTGAAAATTCAGTACGGGTTCCCAGCAAGCAACTTGATCAGTTGAGTGACTTATTTGGAGAACTAACGATCGAGCGCAACGGACTGGATTTGCACCTGAAGCGGCTACGAAATTTGGTGCAGATTATGACTCAAAGAGTGCTCACTCTAGAGCGATCGAATGCCCAACTTCGCAGCGCTTACGATCGGGTTGCCAACCAGTCAGATTTGGGGTTGCCCTTGCTGGATTTTAGCTCAAAGCCCTCTGCTCACAATCGCCTGCTCATTGGCTCAGATGCCGCCCACAATGTCAACTTGGGTGGATTTGATGCCTTAGAAATGGATCGGTACAGCGAACAGCATCTCATGTCTCAAGAGATGATGGAAACGATCGTCCAGATTCAGGAGGTCAACAGCGATATTGAGATTAGCTTAGAAGATGTTGAACAAACTTCGCGAGAGTTAAACAAAACCTCACGCCAGTTGCGCACTAAGCTGACACAGGTGAGAATGCGCCCTCTCTCCGACATCACCGATCGCTTCCCCAGAGCCATCCGCGAATTGTCGCTTCAGCATGGCAAACTGGTGCAGATTCAGATCTACGGAGCTAATACTCTGGTCGATCGCAACATTTTGGAAGCCTTGACCGATCCGCTGATGCATCTGTTGCGCAACGCCTTTGATCACGGCATTGAAGATGCCGAAACGCGGAACAATCGCGGCAAGCCGAACCAAGGCTTGATCGAAATTCGGGCGCTACATCGCAACAACCGCACCATTATTACGCTGCGGGACGATGGCGGTGGCATTCCCATCGACAAAGTGCGAGCTAAAGCCCGTCAAATGGGGCTAGATGAGGTGTTGCTGGCGGCTGCCTCTGACGAAGAGCTGCTATCGCTGATCTTTGAACCCGGATTTAGCACAAGCGATCGCGTCACAGCACTGTCGGGGCGAGGTGTGGGCATGGATGTGGTGCGCGATCGCCTCCGCCAGATTCAGGGCGAAATTAAAGTGGATACTCAGCCAGGTCTGGGCACCACTTTCACGCTTTCAGTACCGTTTACGCTGTCTGTGGCGCGGGTGCTGATTGCCGAAAGCCACGGGATGTTAATGGCATTCCCAATTGATGCGATCGAAGAAATGCTGCTGCTGCCTCCAGAGCAAGTCATCGCCACTGCGGGCAACGAAGCCTTTACCTGGGAAAATACGATGGTGCAGCTTGTGCGCCTGTCGCAGTGGCTAGAATTTCGTCGCGCCTACCAGCCTGAAGGACTGGAAACCCAGGCCAGTATTAATGTGCCTACGGTACTGCTGCTGACTCAGGGTAGCCAACTGGTCGGATTACAGGTCGATCGCAGCTGGGGTGAGCAAGAAGTTGCCATTCGTAAGGTAGAAGGCGGGTTGCCGATGCCCGCTGGCTTCTCCAACTGCACCATTTTGGGCGATGGCCGGGTCGTACCTATGGTTAACGTACCGGAACTGCTGCACTGGATTGCGAGCTGCGAACGCTCTAAGGCAGATGCTCCCAGTCGCTCACAAGGTGCTCTGCCTGAATCACTTCACCCTCAACCCGAACCCTTCTCTCCGCTCGAACGGCAGCCCACCGTCCTCGTGGTCGATGACTCGATTAATGTGCGACGGCTGCTGGCTTTGACGCTAGAGAAAGCGGGCTATCAGGTGGCACAGGCTAAGGATGGTCAAGATGCTCTCGATAAGCTCAGCGCCGGATTGCAGGTTCAAGTTGTGATTTGCGACATTGAAATGCCTCGATTAGACGGCTATGGCTTTTTAGCCAAAATCAAAGCGAGTCCACCTCTAGAGCACATTCCGATCGCCATGTTGACTTCCCGCAGTGGTGAAAAGCACCGCCAACTGGCCATGAGCTTAGGGGCAAGCGCCTACTTTTCCAAGCCCTATAACGAGCAGATGCTGCTGCAAACGCTCGAAAGCTTAGTTGAGCTGGAAGCAGCCATCTAGTGCGATCTGGCTGACCTCTTCCGGATAAACGCAGCCGGAGTGAATGCAGCCAGAGCAAATGCAGGAACTGTTTGCTGTGGGGTAAGGTCGCCGCTGCCTTGCCAAACAGTGGACAACAGGCTCAGATCATCTTCTCCCAACAATATCAGGTTGCCGACATCCAACATTTAAAATCCAACATTCAGAAATGTTCCCATGTCATCCTCCCTTTCGCGCCGTTTAGCCAATCGTCGGGCGGAAGCCACTCAAAAGCTGATTGTGTTTTGCATTCATCAGACTTGGTTTACGTTACCCATTCAGGCTGCCGAGAAGGTGGTTTCCCTGGGTCAGGTCTATGGCGCGCCGGATGGACAAGGGTTGAGATTCACCCATTACCAAGATCGGCAGATTTTAGTGATTGATGCAAAAGAGCGAATCTTTGGCCGACGCGAAGCGATCAAGCTCATTGCTCCGCAGCAGACGGCTGAGCTACAGCCTTCGCCAAATGCGGATTTGCCAGTATTCCCTCCGGCTTACTTGTTAATCGTTCAAGATTTGCAAGGCGAGTCTGTTGGTATCCCGCTAGACTCCCAGCCTACGCTGCGGCGTGTTCCTCTTTCGGCCTTTAAGCCTTTACCGACTGCCTACTTGGTGGCGGGAAATATTCGCTGTATCAGTGCCTTGGTTGTCATAAAAGCAGAATCTCCCTTGTTTCTACTCAACCTTGAGCAGTTGTTGCAGGTGCAAACGCGATCGCTTCCTGCAACCCTTGATTCTTTTTAGCTTAAATTCACGCGTTAACGTTCGTATTAATGTTTATCCTAATGTTCACCTGAATATCTCTCATGCATCTCCTATGAATTTTCAGTCTATCATTACTGTTTTCGCCGTCGTAGCTGCTCTCCTGCCTATGGCGCTTCATATGGCCGAAATTTTTTCGCGCCCTGAGCCGCTGTCTGCGCCTATGCAGTCAATGGCAATCAGGACGCCTAAAGCGGTGCTCCAACCGGATGACTTGGCTGGAAAAGCGGCGATCGATCAGGTGAAGCGTAACAATCGCTGCGTCCGATGCAGTTTGGCAGGGGCAGACTTTAGCAATATTGATCTGAGCCGAGCTGAATTAACTCAAGCTGAACTGAAGCAAGCAAAATTTGCCAACACTAAGCTGGTGAACGCAGTCTTGTTTCAGGCAAATTTGCAGACCGCTCATTTAGTCAAAGCCCAACTCAATGGAGCGGATCTGAAACAGGCTAACTTACAGGATGCTGATTTAAGTCAGGCTGAAATGATCAATGCCAGCCTTTCCAAAGCAAATCTAACCGACGCAACCCTAGTTAAGGCAGAGCTGCGAGAGACTGATCTTACCTTCGCTAAGCTCAACCGCGCCAATCTTCGAGAGGCCAGCCTTTATGGAACCTTGCTGCAACATGCTGACCTCAGCGGTGCTGATTTGCGTGATGCAGATTTGCGCTATGCCAACCTGTCAGAGGCCAAATTAGATGGCGCAAATCTTGACAATGCCCGGATCGATTTTGCTGTCATGCCCAAAGGCCAAACCTATACTGGGCAGCCGAGATACTAAAAGATGATGTTGCTGGTTCGGAAAGCTTGTAGTGCGGGCATCCTGCTCGCACTACAACAATCTGCTTAGAGGATGTTTGAAAAGTCCAACTATGGGTAGCGAAACGTTTCAGATCCCCCTAAATCCCCGCGCTATCGCGCCGCTGCGCTAGAAAAAAGGGGGACTTTGAATTCATTTCCCCCCTTTTTAAGGGGGCAGGGGGGATCAACAGGTGCCTAAAATCACAGCCGACCACTTTTCAAACATCCTCTTAGCCTCTAGACGAGCGGCTTTGGCTCCACTTGCACCTTGGGCTGCCAGCGCTTGAATTGAGTCACGGCAACGGCAGTCACCAAAGTTCCGACTGCGATCGCCACCACATATAGCCCCCCTTGGGTAACAGCATTGGGAATCGCCAGCACAAAGATGCCACCATGCGGTGCCCTCAGACTGCAACCGAACAACATCGACAGTCCGCCTGTGATAGCAGAACCCAGCACACAGGCTGGCAACACGCGAATCGGGTCTTTGGCTGCAAAGGGAATTGCCCCTTCGGTGATAAAGGAAATCCCCAACACTGAGGCAACCCGCCCTGCCTGAAGCTCATCTTCGTTAAAGAGCCGCTTGGCTATCAGGGTGGCCAATGACAAACCCAGAGGCGGCGTCATCCCAGCGGCCATCACTGCCGCCATCGGCTGATCGATATTGCTAGCCAGCAACCCTACCGCAAACGTGTAGGCGGCTTTGTTGACTGGCCCACCCATATCGATCGCCATCATGCCGCCCAACACCAAACCCAGCAGCACAGCGTTGGTTTGTCCCATGCTTTGCAAGAAGGCCGTCAGTCCATCCATTACGGCTTTGATGGGGGTGCCAAATACGTAAAATAGCAACAGCCCTACCGCCAGCGTTGAAAGCAGGGGAATAATCAGCACAGGTTTTAGCCCTTCAAAGTTGGCAGGCAGGTTCACCTTCTCTCTGACAAATAGGGCAATATAGCCCGCTAGATAGCCGGAGAGAATGCCGCCTAAAAATCCCATGCCTAAGTTTGCTGCCAGCATCCCACCAATCAGGCCGGGAGCCAGTCCGGGTCGATCGGCAATGGAAAAGGCAATGAAGCCCGATAGCACAGGCACAATCAGCGCAAAAGCCGACTTGCCGCCAATTTGCAGCAGGGCATCGCCAATGCTTCCTGGTTCTGGCTTCAGGCCAAAGACAAAGGACAGAGCGATAATCAAGCCCCCCGCCACGATCACGGGCAGCATATAGGAAACCCCGGTTAGCAGGTGCTTATAAGGTCCCGATCGCTTGGCCGACTGTTCTGCTTTGGCGCGTTGCACCGACTTAAGGTAGCCATCAGCCCCCGCTGCATCGCTGCCCGCAGGTAGACCTGCAACTGCCGCTTCAGGTAGTGCCAGAGCCGCTTCAATCACCGATCGCCCAGACTTAAGCGCCTGTTTGGTAGAAGTCTCATACACCCTTTTGCCTGCGAATCGAGACAGGTCAACATGGGTATCAGCGGCAATCACCACTGCATCAGCCTGAGCAATTTCTTCATCGGTTAGCGCATTTTTGGCTCCGACAGAACCCTGGGTTTCTACTCGAATGTCATGCCCCATTTCAACGGCAGCTTTGCGCAAGGCTTCGGCAGCCATAAAGGTGTGGGCAATGCCCGTCGGACAAGCGGTGATACCCACCAGACGTGCCCGATAACTGGCGGCTGAAGTGTCCACTGAAGGCATAGCGACAGCGGGTGGCACAGGAGTAGGCGGTATAGGGATAGGCAGCGTTGGAGGAACGATCGCGCCATTGTCCACGCCTTGATCAGGCGCATAGGATTTTGTATTGGCAAAAGATTCGACATAAATATCCTTGCCCGCCTGCTCACCTTGAAGGATTGCCTCCTCAATCACCGTTCGGGTTTCTCGAATCGCACGGCTCGTAGAGGTCGCATAAATGGGTTTGTTGGTAAACCGCGAGGCATCCACATGAATATCTGCTGCTGTGATCACCACATCGGCAGCGGCGATCGCTGCATCGGTTAGGGGTGAATTCACACCATTGGCACCCTGTGTTTCCACCTGAATGTCATAGCCCATGATCTCAGCCGTTTTTTTAAGCGCCTCGGCTGCCATAAAGGTGTGGGCAATCCCTGTAGGACAGGCTGTCACCGCCACAATCTTTTGAGTGGGTTTCATAATGTCTAAGTTGCGAGTTAAAAGTGCGAGTTAAAAGCGTTCTGTAATGGGCAAGATTTCTGCTAAAGCGTATTGACCATAACCTGCTCCATAAATGATTCGATCGTGACTTGTGGCGGCAGCCTGGGGCCTAGCTGGCTCAGTGCGCCCATCGAAAAAGCGGTTGCCAGCCTAGCGCAATCCGCAAGAGAGAAACCGCGCAGCTTCCCGACAATCAGTCCAGAAACCATAGCGTCACCGGCCCCAACCGTACTTACCACCTCAATTTTGGGAGGACGCGCCAGGATGACCTCCTGCGCTTCGGCAAAGATGGCTCCTTGGGCACCCATCGAGACCACGACGCATTCAATGCCTTTGCCCAACAAATCTTGAGCCGTTTGAACGATCGCCGCTTCGCTCTCTAGGCGATGACCGCACAGCTCCTGCAATTCCTCAACGTTGGGTTTAATGGCATAGGGCGCAAAAGGAATCGCCTGCCGAAAACTCTCGCCGCTGGCATCCAGAACCACGGTTTTGCCCTGGGCTTTGAGGCGAGCCACCCACTCCCCGTAAATGCTGGAGGGTAAGCCACCGGGGAGACTTCCCGCCAAGACAAACCAGTCGCAAAGGGTGGCTAAATGATCGAGTACCTGATATAGAGCTGCAATATCTGCCGGAGTCGGAGACTGACCGGGAAAGTTAACATCCGTGACCTGATTTTGCAAATTGTCGATGATTTTGACGTTAACGCGGGTTTTACCTGCGATCGGCACAAACCGATTTTCAATGCCCTTCTGGATAAAGAAGCTTTGAAACAGCTCGGCGTTGTCTTTGCCCAGAAACCCGGAAACCGTGATGGAGCAGCCAAAATCTGCTAAGAAAGAGGCCACGTTGACGCCTTTGCCGCCCGGATCAGACTGCTCCCACTCCACACGGTTCACCGCTCCGGCTTGAAAGTTGGGAATAGAAACCGTTTGATCGACGGCTGGGTTAAAGGTAATGGTGGCAATGCTGGGCTTCATGGCAGTTGTAGCGAACTGTTAAAGGAGGGCGATCGCTGACCGATCGCGATTAAAGCTCAAAATTCACGGGCGGCGCAGATTCACAGGTGGGCTAAAGCGAGCGAACTTCTTGAGCCGTGCGACACTTCAAAGCCCGACTTGCCAAAGCCTGAGTTTCTGCCCAGGTAAGGGTGCGGAGCTTGGCTTTGACAGCCGCAACGCTGGGAATGCTGACGCTGAGTTCTTTGACCCCCAGCCCTGCCAAAATTGCCGCGCCCTTGGGATCTCCGGCAATGCCGCCACAGACTCCGACCCATTTGCCTGCGGCATCGGCCGCTTGCACCGTCTGATGAATCATCCGCAAAACGGCAGGGTGCAGACCATCTGCCTGTTTAGCCAGCGTCGGGTGGCCGCGATCCATTGCCAGCACATACTGAGTCAGGTCATTGGTGCCGATCGAGAAGAAATCTACTTCTTTGGCGAACTCAGGCGCCATCACAACGGCTGAGGGCACCTCAATCATCATGCCGATCTGAACGGGTTCGGCTCCAACCTCTAGCCGCACCTCCTCAGCGATTTGGCGGGCAGTCCACAGGTCTTCGAGGGTAGCAATCATGGGAAACATGATGGCGATCGCCCCCGTTTGCGAGGCGCGAAAGATGGCTCGGAGCTGAGGGCGAAATAGATCAGGCCGCTGGAGGCAAAGGCGAATGCCGCGCACGCCCAAAAAGGGATTTTCCTCAGAGGGCAGGTTGAGGTAGGGCACCGCTTTGTCGCCGCCAATATCGAGGGTGCGAATAATCAGCGGCAGGCCGTTGAGGGCACGGGTCATCTGGCGATAGGCCGCAAACTGCTCTTCTTCAGAGGGCGGCTCGACGCGATTGAGAAACAAAAACTCTGTGCGGAGCAGCCCCACGCCTTCTGCTCCGGCATTCACCGCCTGCTCTGCCTCTGCGGGCGCGCCGATATTGGCAACCACCTCAACTCGGTGTCCATCGGTCATCAAGGCAGGCTGATAGCAAGAAAGCTGTTCGGCAGCGCGGATTTCCTGCAAATTCTGCTGAGCGATCGCCGCTTTGTCCAGATCAGCCTGAGCCGGCTGCGGATATAGCGCCCCACTCTCGCCATCCAAAATACAGCGAATGCCGTCTACCAGGTTTAACACGGTCTCTCCGGCGCCCACGATCGCCGGAATGCCCAGGGATCGGGCAATGATGGCGCTGTGGGACGTAGGGCCACCATAGGCCGTGCAGAATCCCAGGGTGAGGCTAGGATTTAACCCAGCGGTATCGGAAGGGGTCAAATCCTCCGCGATCAAAATAGCGGGGTGATCGGGCAAGTTTGGCTCATCTTCTACTTTGTCTGCCAACAGCCGCAGCACCCGCCGCCCCACATCTCGTAAGTCGGTGGCGCGTCCGGCAATTAGCGCATCAGAGAGCTGCTCTAAAGACTGTGCCCGTTGCTCAAAGGCTTGCTGCCAAGCCCAGGCCGCGCTGCGATTGGGCTGAAGATCGGCAATTGTGGCCATCATCAGATCAGGATCATCCAAAAACTCTTGATGCGCCAGGAAGATCGCCGCCTTTCCAGCACCCGATCGCCCTTTAACATCGTTGTAAAGCTCTTGGAGCTGGGCTTTTGCCATCTCGATGGCCTGGTGCAACTTTAGCTCTTCTGCCACCGGATCTTTTGCCGTTGCATCAAAGGAGATCTTGCCGCGCTTGAGCTGAAATACAGTGCCGATCGCTAGCCCTGGAGAGGCAGAAATTCCTAAAATTGCTGTAGAGCCAAAGCTAGGCAGCGGCTCCGAACGCAGGGCTATTTTTTCTTCTGGCTCATCATCTAGCCCTGCCATAATTGCGGTTTGCAAAGCGTCAAGCGCTGCATCGGCATCAGCTCCCTGCGCCATCAGCAAAACCGATCGCCCCCCTTCTACCCCCAGCTTGAGCAGCGAAAGCAGGCTTTTGGCATTCGCGGTCTGGTTGCCGTAGCGCACCTGAATTTCAGACTCAAACTGTTTTGCCAAATTGGCTAACGTCGTGGCAGGACGGGCATGCAGACCCGCCTTGCCTGCAATTTTGACCTCTACGCCCTTGGTGAAATCTAGCCCTACTTTTTCGGGAGCCGGACTGGCAGATCCTTGGGTGAGGCGTTGAATAATGTCTTGGGGATTGGTGGTTTTGGCGAGAAAAGCGATCGTGGCCTCATCGTCCAGAATATGGGTGAGGTTCGCCAAAACTTCCAGGTGCTCGTCCGATTTGGCGGCAATGCCCACAACGAGGTGAACCCGTTCTCCAGCGTTCCACTCAATGCCCTCAGGAATTTGCACCACGGCAATCCCGGTTTGCAAGATAAAATCACGGTCTTTCGGCAATCCGTGGGGGATAGCAATGCCGTTGCCCAAATATGTATTAGCAACTTTTTCACGCGCCATCATGCTATCCACATATTCCGATCGCATATTGCCGTTGTTCACGAGCAATGTGCCGACCTGGCGAATAGCTTCGGCTTTGTCGGCAACCGCTGCCTGAAGCAGAATATTACTTGTTTTTAAATCGAGCATTAGTTATCTCTAAGCTGGTGACTTGAAGAGCATGTTGGATACCAGCCTTTTATTGATGAGAATGCTATCACGGAAATGATGGCGTCTCTATGCATCTAAAGAGACAGTTACAATCCGTGTACTAAAGTGTTACATATCGAAAAAGTTGAGTTTCCATAGAGATTCCTCTAAGGCGTTTCGAACTATTAACTTTAGTGTTATCTCCTTAATCATCAGAGTAGGGTAGGTCAGTGCATGATACTGAGTTTCCTTAGACAGCATCACCTGACTCGATATCTCCCAAACCTCCTGATGTCCCTAGAGCCTCTGAAGGTTTGACTGAAGATTTAAACTACGCTAAATCTCGGATCTGACTTGAGCGTTACCAATTGAAACTCCTGTGCCCACTGGATCAATTCTGCTGAAACCTCAGTTTCGTTTTTGCCCAGCAGCAGCGCCACGTAGCAGGCTTTCTGTTTAACGACGATCGCCCGGTAGTCATGAGCATGAACAATGACCGATCGAAATCCCTCTAATTTGAGCGAAGAAGTGAGCAGCGACTGTAGCCCTAACGCCTGAAAAATCGTTTGAACCCAGCTAACATCGCTGCTTTCGGTAGAAATAAGATATTCTTTTGGCAAACCGCTGATATCAAAAACCGCCGCACCAATGACTAATTTGGAGTAAGACACGTTGGGTATAAAAGGAAGAGTTTCAATAAATTTTGCAAATGTCTATTCAACCGAATTGAGAGTTGTTCTCAAAAGGTAATGATTTTTGGGCTTGGGTGGAGCCGCTGCAACAAAAAATCACTACCCAAATACTGCAACCTGATAGGGTTAAGTCTAAGAATATCTGAGACAAATGGCGACCGTAAGATTTCGCTGTTGCCTGACTCAACTTAGCTCCACCTCCTCTGTTACGAAGATCAATGCTGGAGAAATTGCGGACTGTGGGTTGGAGATTCAAAAAAGTAGCAGGCATACGATATCTTTTCGTGATCGGAGCGATTTTTCTGCTGATCGCCCATCCCTGTAATGCTTGGGTCAAAAGTAATGCTGGGGTAAAAGCGCCCTCCTGGTCTGTGGTCAATCCGATCGCCCTAGAAAATCAGCAGTTGGGGAGTGCAGACTGGCGGTTGACCGATCCGGCTCTACGCCGAGAAATCGAAGGCTATGCGTCTTTGACCAGCGTGAACCGAGGCGGCAAGATTGAGCTGTTTGTTAATACGATTGCCCCACGCTACAGCATCGAGATTTTTCGCATGGGCTGGTATAGCGGCACAGGCGGACGGCGCATGCTTACCGAAAGCGATCGCCCAGGTCTGCGGCAGCCTTTGCCCATTGCAGCCTCAGGCCGCACTTTTAATCAAGGCTTCAATCAGGGCTTCAATCATGAGGGGCAGGGCAATCGATCGGTTGAGTGGGGCAAGTCAGAGTCGCTGATCGAATGCAACTGGCAAGATCCCTATGTTTTGCAAATTCCAGATGACTGGACGAGCGGCTTTTATCTAGCCAAGCTGACGGCTAACAGCGGCAAACAGAGCTACATTATTTTTGTCGTGCGAGACGATCGCCGTCCTTCAGATTTTTTATTTCAATCTAGCGTTACCACCTACCAGGCTTATAACAACTGGGGGGGCAAGTCGCTGTATGAGTGGAATAGTGCAGGGCGGCCTGTCGCCAAAGTCTCGTTTAACCGACCTTACGCCATTAGCCCCAACCCGGCAGCAGCCTATGGCGTTGGAGCCGGAGAATTTCTCACCAACCTTCAGCCGCCGCACCGCACCTCCAATGCAGGTTGGGAGTACAGCATGGTGCGCTGGCTAGAAAAGGAAGGCTATGACGTTACCTATGCCACGGATGTCGATACCCATGCTAGACCGAATCTATTGCGATCGCACCGGGCGTTTCTGGTGGTGGGGCATGATGAATATTGGTCTTGGTCGATGCGGCAAAACGTCGAAGCGGCTAGAGATGCGGGGGTCAGCTTGGGATTTTTTGCGGCCAACACCTGTTACTGGCAAATTCGGTTTGAAGAGAGCTGGGTTACAGGCGGAATTGACCGCACTATCGTCACCTACAAAGAGCGATCGGACTTAGATCCGTTTAGTAACGATACTTTGCCAGAGAACGATCGCCAAATCACGACGCGCTGGCGGCAGCCTCCGGTCAATTTGCCAGAGGCGGCTCTGCTTGGGGTAATGTACCAATCTGATCCGGTACTGGCTGATCTGGTGATCGCCCCTACTGCGCCTGACTGGGTGCTGGCAAACACCGGGCTAAAACCGGGCGACACCTTACCCGGACTCTTGGGCTATGAAGTCGATCGCATGACGGCGGCTAGCCCTGCTGGAACTGTAGCGATCGCCCATTCTCCCTATCGGCATCGCGGCAAAACTCGCTACGCAGACACGACATTCTATACAGCCCAGAGTGGGGCGATCGTCTTTGCGACTGGCACGATTCAGTGGAGTTGGGCTTTGGATGATGAAAATGTGCCTCAACTGCGCGCTTCTTCTCGCAGTGAAGCGGCACAGCAGATGACGCGCAATATCTTGATGCGTTTAACTGGTCGCGTTTAATTGCGCCTGTGAAACCCAACCCATAGATAGACTGCTCAGCCCGCCAAAGCCGCTAGATTAAAAAGGCAACTTTAACTGTGCGAGAGGTTAACCCCGATGTCCGCCTCCAAACCGCTTCAGGGTCTAGATTTGATTGACTGTGCTAAAGCCAATGCCAAGCAGGGGGCTGATGTCGCAACAGAACTTTGCGGCTACGGCACAGACACGGCAGCATTTTATCAAGCCCTCAAGGAAGCAGGCGATCGCATGGGTATCCAGATTGCCGAGCTGAGCGATCTCGTTACTGAGCAGCAAACCATCTTGCAAGAGGGCGGCATCGAAGTTGCGCCAGATACCTTAGCAGATCTCTAAGGAATGCAGATGGACGGGTAGTTGGGTGATTGGGTCGATGGGAATTTCCCTTCCATCCCACCATCCCACCATCCAAAAGCTACAAACTATCGCTCTCCTAATATTGCCAGTATTTACAGGCTGCATAGGCCATCGTCACCACTCCAGTCACGATCGCCTGTTCATCCACATGGAACTGCGGGTGATGTAGGGGATAGTTAGGCAGATCGGCAGAACCCACCCCCAAGCGAAACATCGTGCCAGGTGCATGATTGAGATAGAGCGAAAAGTCTTCAGCGCCCAGAGACGGCTCCAGAAGAATTTGAACGCGATCGCTTCCCCAGGCTTCCTGCGCGGCTGACTCCATGAGTTGGGTTAGCACCAGGTCATTTAAGACGGCAGGCACACCTCGACGGTAGTTGATCTCATATTTTGCACCGTAGGTCTGACAGACTTGCGCCACGATATTCTCTACCCAGTCGGGCAGCAAAGCGCTGGTTTCAGGATGGAGCGATCGCACAGTGCCCAACAGCTTTACTCGATCGGCAATGACGTTAGGAGCGCGACCGCCCTGTATTTGCCCGATCGTCAGCACGACCGGACGCAGAGGATTTTGGGTACGGCTAATGGCCTGCTGGAGGCTCGTAATAATCTGCGAAGCGATCCAGATGGCATCAATTGCCTCATGTGGACGCGCCCCATGCCCCGACTCACCAATAATCACGAGTTCCAAATCATCGGCAGCAGCAGTTAATGCCCCATATCGGATGCCGATCGAACCGCTGGGAATCGTAGGAAACACATGTGCCGCAAAGATGGCATCTATCCCTGCCATCACCCCATCTTTGATCATCCAGCCTGCGCCTTGGGCAGTCTCTTCGGCAGGCTGAAACAAAAAGCGGATGTTTCCTGGCAGCGGTTCACCCAATTGCGACAACACCATTGCGGTGCCCAGCGCCACGGTGGTATGCACATCATGTCCGCAAGCATGCATAATACCGGGCTGATGTGAGGCAAAGTCTAGCCCCGTGCGCTCTTGAATCGGCAGCCCATCCATGTCGGCTCGAATCGCCAGCTGCCGCTGATCTGCGCCACTGCCCGCCATTTCGCCGACGACACCCGTCTTGCCCACTAACTCTTGCACCTGTAATCCGCAGGAAGACAGCACACCTGCCACATAGGCAGCAGTCTGGTATTCCTGGCCGCTTAGCTCTGGGTGGCTATGAATGTGGCGGCGAATTTCGATCAGGCGCGGCGAAAGGTTGGCGACAATGTCTTTGATGCGGCTGAGCATGTGAAGGCGATCGGGTGAAGGGGTTTACCCCATGATAAAGAGTGCAAGCTAGAATTCCCCTGCCCAGCGGGATTTTCATTTTGGCGCTACCAGACTCTCAAAGCAGACGGCCAGTAAATCCTGATTGAGTCGGTAATACCGAGTTTGCCCATCTTTGCGGGTATGCACTAAGCCGGACTCTGACAATATTTTAGAATGATGGCAAAGCAGCGCCAGACTAATTTCAGCCTGGTTGGCAATTTCTGAACTGCTCATTTCACCCTGTACCGACAGCAGTTCTACGATCCCCAATCGGGTAGGGTCGGCCAGAGAGGCAAAAATTTTCGCTCTTTGTTCGGTGTCGCTTTTGGCGATCGCTGCCGTAGAAAAAGTTGATCTAATCTCGTGACCAGGCATGGAATTTTACTTGCTAAATAATTACTGAACCAAGCATTTAATAAGGATTTGAATTGTACTCCCATTTTAGAGGGTGTTGTCTTGGAAGTCGTTAAATGCTGCTCTCCAAAACATCGGTGGCCGTGAGGTCAAGATTTTTGAGATGCCCCCATCTTGCACCTTTCTCAATCTGCGGGTTTCAGCGGCGCGAACCCTCACCCACCTTCACCAGAATGTGGCGCAAGATAGGCGATGACTCAACATTCCAGCCCTTGGTATTGAAATAGTTAAACAACTACTTGACTTTCCAGTGTAGTATCTTCTACTATTATATTCAAATGGTTGTTTAACTACTTCACAAAAGCAGCTTGACAAAAGCGGCCATGAAAAAAGTAGCCATGAGAAAAGCAGCCATGAGAAATTTGGAGGTACTCCTATGGACAAGACACTCACCGATGCGACGCGCCACTCTGCATCCGTCATAACCCTCACAGATGACAGCTTTCAGCAAGAAGTGTTATCCAGTACGCAGCCTGTTTTAGTAGATTTCTGGGCACCCTGGTGTGGCCCCTGTCGCCTGATTGCCCCCATCATTGAATCTTTGGCGGCAGACTTTGCCGATCGCGTCAAAGTGGCCAAGCTCAATACCGATCAGTTCGATCGCATTGCCACTCAGTATCAGATCCATGCCATTCCGACGCTGCTGATCTTCAAAGACGGTCAAATTGTCGATGAAATTGTGGGCGTGCTGCCTCAGAAAGAGCTGGCCGACAAGCTGAATGCGGTTCTGGCCGATCGTCAGCCTGTCTCTCAGGTCGCTTAATCGATCGCTGTCTCTGAACACAGACCGCTGAAATTAGATCTCTAAAACGGCCTCCGATGCCTGTAGGCTAAATCCTGGCTTACAGGCATCAAAAAACTCGGCATTGCTGATTTCTGCACAAACCTCTGCACTAAACTTCTACACAACCTTCTTATGGCGAACGAACTCTCTCTCTTTTCTCCGGTTAAGCTAGGTCGCTATGAGTTGCCCAACCGCATGGTGATGGCTCCTTTGACCCGCAATCGAGCAGGCGAGGGCAATGTGCCCAGAGTGCTAAACGCTGAGTATTATGCACAGCGGGCTTCTGCGGGACTGATTGTGTCTGAAGCCACCCAAATTTCTCCTCAGGGATTGGGCTATCCGCTGACGCCGGGTATCCATTCTTCTGAGCAGATTGCAGGATGGCAGCTTGTTACTCAGGCTGTTCATGAAAAAGGCGGACGGATCTTCCTGCAACTCTGGCATGTGGGGCGGATTTCGCATCCGTCTTTGCAACCCAATGGAGAACTGCCCGTTGCCCCTAGCGCGATCGCGCCTCAAGGCATGGCTAGCACCTTCACAGGCGAACAGCCCTTTGTCACGCCACGCGCCTTGGAGCTTGATGAAATTCCTGGCATTGTGGCTGACTATCGTCAGGCTGCTGAGAATGCCTTGACAGCAGGGTTTGATGGCGTAGAGGTGCATGGGGCAAACGGCTATTTGCTCGACCAGTTTTTACAGGATGGCTCGAACCACCGCACAGATGCCTACGGCGGCTCGATCGAAAATCGGGCGCGTTTGCTGCTGGAAGTGATGGAAGCAGTGGTAGGAGTTTGGGGAAGCGATCGCGTGGGGGTGCGACTCTCGCCCAGCGGCACGTTCAACGACATGGCAGATTCTGATCCGACAGCGCTTTTTGGCTATGTGATCAGCGCCCTGAATCGATTTGATCTGGCCTATCTGCATCTGGTTGAGCCGCGCTGGACGAGCGAGACGACTGAGACAGATTTGGGTGCGTTAACTGCCAGCGCCTTCCGTCCGCTCTACAGTGGCACGCTAATTGCGGCGGGCGGGTTCGATCGCGATCAGGGCAATGCGGTGATTGCGGCAGGCAAGGCTGATCTGGTGGCCTACGGACGGCTTTACATCTCTAACCCTGACCTAGTTGAGCGGTTTGCAGCCAATGCAGCGCTAAATCCTTACGATCGCTCTACGTTTTATGGCGGCGACGAACGGGGCTACATCGATTACCCAACGCTTGCCCTGCAAACAGCTTAGGATTTTCACAGAAATAACCTGAAGAACTTTTTTGAGAGTGGGTAGCGGGGCTGCCTGCTCTCAAATTTTTTTGGCTTTCCTTCTGTAAGCAGCCTTGGGAAGCGCGAATTTAATCGCAAGTGAGGTAGAGCTTCTCTGGCAAATAATCGCCTTGTTGCCTTAAAACGCTAGGGTAGAGGGGTAGAGCCGGAAAACCCTGTGAGTTTAGAGTCTGCCGATCCAATTGAGTTGCCAATTGAGTTGCCTATTGAGCCGCCTGCTGAGCCATCGGCTCCTGAGTTTGCTCATGTGCCTGTCTTGAGCCACGAGCTGATAGAGGGCTTGGCATTGCAGCCCTACGGACATTATCTGGATGCTACTGTCGGGGGCGGCGGCCATAGCCGTTTGATTTTGGCGGCCTTCCCAGAGGTGACGGTGACGGCGATCGATCAAGATGAACAGGCGATCGCGGCTGCAACTGCTAATCTGGCTGAGTTTGGCGATCGCGTGCAGTTTTGTCACACTAACTTTGCCGAGTACGATCCGGGCGATCGCCTGTTTGATGGCATCATTGCAGATTTAGGCGTCAGCTCAGCGCAGTTTGACAGAGGCGATCGGGGCTTTAGCTTTCGTCATGCGGCTCCGCTGGATATGCGAATGAATCAGCAGCAAGACCTCACTGCCGCAGAGATCATCAATACCTGGGATGAGGTAGAGCTGGCGCGCATTTTCTACACCTACGGCGAGGAGCGGCTGTCTCGCAAGATGGCACGACGCATTGTAGAAAAGCGCCCGCTGCATACGACCGATCAACTCGCAGAGCTGATTTTTTACTCGGTACCCCATTCCTATCGATATGGACGCATCCATCCGGCGACACGCGTGTTTCAGGCCTTGCGGATTGTGGTGAACCGAGAGCTAGAGGTCTTGGAAACGTTGATTCAAACTGCTCCCCAGTGGCTGAAGCCAGAGGGACGGATTGGCATCATCAGCTTTCATAGCCTAGAAGACCGGATTGTCAAACACCGTTTTAGAGAATCTGAAGTCCTGCGGGTGCTAACGAAAAAGCCGATCGTGCCGACAGAGCAAGAAATTAGAGACAATGGGCGATCGCGTTCGGCAAAGCTGCGGATTGCGGCCAGACGCAGCGAGTCAGATTAGCTTGCCGCTCTAGACGCATTCTCCTGCACCATGTGATCCAAGTCTGCGTCCGTCACCCAGCGACGTTCAGAGCAGTAGGTCATCAGGTAAATGCCGTTCATCATTCGCACGGTGCTTACCCGCACGCGAAAATCATGGGTAATGAACCAGCAGCGCTCTTGTCCCTGGTTATTGTCATAATCAGTGTCGATCGTCAAAATGCCGTCTTTGCCAAACCAGTAGCGGCTAACCACCGGAATTTTTTCGACATAGCCCTGGTTGCGTAGCAACTTGCCCGATCGCCCGCTCGCATCATCCGGCACATCTACCAGCACAGCCGCCTTGTCAGGATCAGGATCTTGGGTATCGTCATGGGCTTGCCACATAAAGCTAGCTCCCCCCTGAGCGTTGGCGGGATCAATGCCTTGAGGTTGGCAAATGGCGCTAATTCGCGGGTCGTCTGCCGCAACCATGCCCACATAGAGCTTAGATTCGCCCGACTCATCGGCCACCGCATCAAAGTGATGGACTGTGCGCTGGGTAAACCAAACGCCTGCACTCTTCTGAAAGAATTCCATCATGGTCATGGGTGATGCGATCGTGGGGGTGGGCAGCATAAAATCTCCTTAATCAGTTCGCCTTAAGCGGTCAGGGCATATAAAACGCCGCACTCTTCTGATTGTCGCCCATATCTCGCCCATATCTGCCGTCTAGAATTGCCGCCCAGAATTGCCAGGGATCGCCAGGGATCGCAGACAAGAGATTGTCGATCGCGCACGGTACAATACTCGCAGCGCTGTGTTTGCTATTGGTTTAATATTGCGATTTCACTTCATGTCAAATCAGGCCATGTCAAGTCAGGAGATTCCTAAGACCCCTCAGCAGGTTCTGCAAATCCTGGATGCAGGAGGTAACCTCAGCCATGCTGATCTGAGCTGTATTGATCTGTACCAGTTCAATTTCAGCGGGCTTGATCTGCAAAAGGCAAATTTGCACAAGGCCACTTTGATTCGCGCTAATCTCAACGCTGCCAATCTCAACACTGCCAATCTCAGCGCTGCCGATCTGCGGGGTGCTGCTTTGAGCAAAGCCCAGCTGCGGCAGGCCAACTTACAGGGTGCCTGCCTGTATCGAGCCAATCTTTGCGGTGCCGATCTCAGCAGCGCTGATTTGACAGGGGCTAAGCTGCAAGGAGCTAGATATGACAGCCAGACTCTTTTCCCAGAAGGGTTTGCCTACAAGTCTTGTGGCGCGATCGGCTGCCATGCCCATCTCAATGGCGCACCGCTCAACACGGCTAACTTGCGAAACGCTGACTTGCAGGGGGCAAATTTGCTAGGAGCCTATCTAGGGGGTGCTGATCTGACAGGGGCAAACCTGCAAGGGGCAAAGCTGAGTCAGGCCGACTTGCGTCGAGCTTGGTTGACGGGCGCTTTTCTACGTCAGGCAAGGCTGAATGGCGCTAACCTCGCTGGGGCAGACCTGCGAGCCGCAGACCTGACCGGAGCAGAATTTGAGCAATTTGAAAGCATTGCCGGAGCCGATTTTACTCAGGTTCAGGGCATGAGCGAGAAAATGCGATCGCGACTGCTCAGCCACCCTGACCAACAGCTCGACACGCCTCATCCGCTGACTCGCCGCACCCCCAGAGACAGCTTGAAGGGCTTAGTGATCTGATTTAACGGTTTCCCAGTTTTTCTTGAGCAATGCCATGAAGGTGGCGATTCCCTTAGAAAAGTCTTGTGGATCGGGTAACACGTACTGCGGAAATTCTTCATAGGGTCGCCACGGCTCTGAAGGGTTGTGCCGCAGGTGCAGGATGCGATCGGAGCCTTCCCGCTTCCAGAGCATTTGACCGCCAGTTGGTATCGTAGTCATGGTTCCTCTCCTAACTAAACGACAATATTGAGCGAGATAGTCGAATGAGACAGTTGAATGAGACTGTGAGACAAAACGGTAGAGGCGATCAACTTTCAGCGCTTGCTAGTTCGCTTGTTTCTTACCTTTCCCTGGTTGGCAGTTTAATCGTTACATCCTGTGAAAAAAGTTACAGAAGTCCTAGACTTTTTTACCAAGATGTGCATTTGATAAATCTAATATAGAATATCCTTTCTGAGATGGACTGCCCCATAAGGGGGAGGAAAATTCTGCCCCGATCGAAAAAATAGACGGCTGCTTCGATCAGCGATCGCCCCTATATCAGCGTTCTGAAGCATTTTTAGACTTTTCAGTCAGAGGACAGAGGTTTTTTGAAGTAATTCCTTATAAAAGCTCGTCTTTCCGTCAGATTATTTCCATTACCGGATTACGCTTAGGTTTGGCTTTCTTAGGGGACATTCTCCAACACGGCCAGCACAGCCTTGGGCGAAAGCTTGTCTTTGAACCAAATCATTCGGGCAGGCGTATCGGCAACTTTAACCCCCGCCTTCTCTAAATTAAGCCGCTCTGAGATCGCCAAAATCAAGTTATCGCAACCCGACTGCCGCACCTGCGAGAACTTTTTGCGCAGATATTCAGGTCGCCAGTAGCCGACAATCTCTAGCAAAAACGATCGCCCGTCAGGATGCACCAAGCGAAAATCAGGGATCATGACGCTACCCGGAATCGGCAGCAAATCGACTTCCCGTTCTAGCATCCATTCGGTATTGAGGGCAGCCCAGCGATCGCTAAAAGCAGCCTCTAACATGCTGTCGTAAGGCTTGCCTGGAGGATAGTGGCTCACCAGTCCGCAGCCGCTATCGAGGCTAAAGCGGCGCATTTTTGTGGCTTTGGTATAGGGGTCTTTGAGGTGCAGCTCTGCGCTGAGGCTCCACTTGGTCACATGCAGCAACGCCGGGATCAGCTTTGCAATGTCTAGGCCGTAACGGGTGCTGGGTTTGAATAGGCTGGTGGGGCCATCAATGGCGATCGTAAATCCATGATCGGCATCGCCCTCAATGTAGGTCATCAAGCCAAACAGCTTCAGGTAGCGAAACAGCAGTTTATATTCTCCCGGATCGTTACGATGCGCCGTGATTTTGATCTGGCTAGCCTTATAAAAGATGCCCTGCACCTGCGACAGGTTGTAGCGATGCAGGAGAGCCTCTGGCGTGGGAGCCTCAAACTGGGTGAGAATCCGATTCTCCATGAGGTCTGCATACAAACCGCTCTGAATTTGAGGTGGCAAGACCTCCTGCCCTAGCTCCTGGCTAAGCTGAGCCGCCAATCGGCTGAGGGTGGCTATGGCCGTTTGGGGTAGGGGAGCCGCCTCAGCCGAGAGGGCAAACACACGCTGCCGTAGGGCGATCGGATCGAGCGGACTGACGATTTCGAAGGTGCTGAAGGCTTCGCTCTTGAGCAGATGCGCCAGCCCCCGCTTAATGCGGTAGTTGGTTTCTTCGCCCTCTAGTTCCAAAAGCTGGCGATCGAGTTCTCCTTGGGTCTTGCCCTGGCAGCCTTGAAATAGGGCAATCAGCTCAGTGGCGATCGCCCCATTAGCTTTGTCAATAGATAGCCGTTTTGGCGCAATTTCTTCACCATTTTGGCGAGAAATGAGTAGCTCAGTCGGCAGCATTTACCACCCCGCTGCTGCCCGCTCATGCAGCACTCTGCCACAAACCGCCTCGGTCTGCTGAGCCAGCTTTGCCCAGTTAAAGCGGCGATCGAGGTCATCATAGGCATTCTCAGTCAAAAACCTGGCGTACTCTGGGTTTTTCAAGACTTCTACAATGCCCCAGGCGATCGAGTCGGCATTGCCAGTGCGCGTAACAATTCCCGTTTTGGTATGACGCACCACCTCAGGTAGACCGCCCGTATCGGACACGACGACGGGTACCCGCGCCGCAAAGCTCTCTAGCGCCACAATGCCAAACGGCTCATAAAGGCTGGGGAACACGGAACAGTCGGCAATGCCGCGAAACTGATTGAGATCTTCTTCAGACATAAAGCCTGTGAAATAGCACTTGTGCCAAATGCCTAGATCCCAAGCTAGCCGCTTTAGCCCATCGGCATTGCCGCCGCCAATAATCACAAACTTCGCCTTACCTTCCATTTCCCACAGCACTTTGGGCGCTGCGCATAGCAGCAGATCGACCCCTTTTTCGTAGGTTAGGCGACCGACATAGTAGACAATTTTTTCCTGATCGGCCGCAAATCTACGACGCAGCCGTCGATAGTCAAACTCTTGTCGAGGCTGTTTCTTCTCCAGACAAATGCCGTTATACACTACGTCGATTTTGTTCCAGGGGCAGGAGAGGGCGCGCTCTACTTCTAGCCGCATATAGTTGGTACACACAATCACCCGCCATGCCTCAGCCACAAGGCTAGCTTCTCTCTCGTTGATGTAATGATTGGTTTGGCTATGAACACCGTTATAGCGTCCATGCTCAGTGGCGTGGATGGTGGCAATCAGCGGAATTTTGAACAGGTGCTTGAGGGCGATCGCAGCATCAGCCACCAGCCAATCATGGGCATGAATGACATCAAACGCCCCTTCTTCAGCCAGCATCTTGCCGCCATGCCGCCCCATGCTGTCGTTCATGTTGGCGATCCAATGAAAAAAGTCGTCGCCTCCGGTAACGGCAACCCGATGCACCTGCACGCCATCCACAACTTCATAGTGGGGAGCCTGACCAAACTCTACAGTCAGCAGATGAATCTCATGCCCAAGTTTGACCATTTCGGGGTAAAGCTCTGAAACATGGCGCGCAATTCCACCCACAATTCGCGGTGGAAATTCCCAAGCCATTGCCAGAATTTTCATTGCCCCTCGCCCCTTTGCTGAAGAATGCCCGATCGCTTTACATAGCTTATTCTATTCACCCGATGCGCTCTCGGATTTTCGCCATATAAAGTTGTACAAATTTGCACAAGTGTAGCTGATTGTTAAGGTTTTCAGCTCCCTCGTTATGCATAATGGCAACCCCTATGAGCAGGCGTCCTGCACCAGATTGCCGAATAGCCCATCTCTCTAGAACTTACAGGCTGTCTAAAGGCTTTGCCGCTTATCTTGCCCTGTGATAGAGCCGTAGCCGTCATTTGTAGGAGGTTTGGGGGATGCCTTACAAAAGATTCCCCAAAAAGATTCTCCATCTTGACCTCTGCGGCGATCGCTATTATCAACCCCTATTGTGACTTTGCCTGAATAGCGCTGAATTGCTATCAGGATTTTGCAAAACTTGACGCTAGACGGCTTTTATCGGGAGGAGAAAATATTCTGTTATCCACTCTACCGAAGCTGTAATCACCAAAACACGCTAATCTACTAGTAAATCTGTCAAAATAGTTAAGAAATCTATATGTTCAATGAACTAACTGAACAAAATTTCACAGGATAAGGCTTCACGGCTCTAGTCTCGACCGATATTCAGCTTTGATCAGCATCAGCCTTGACCAGCATCAGCCTTGACTCGTGGGTGGCTCAATCCCTCGGTGACTTAATCTGTCAGTGACTTAACAGGAGATATTTCAGTCCTGTGCCCAAAAGCCTACCCGTAGCCCATTCTGTAGAGGGCAGGGTTTACTTCACTTACGGGACATCTAGGCTCTGGGTTACAAAGCGCCCGTTCACGCAGCATCTCCTTATAAATAAAGAGCGCCCCGCTCACAAAGCCTTTGGCTCTGGCGCGATCGCACCGTCTAGGCTCTAGCGTTTACACCCTAGTTCATGAACCAACTTCATATGGAGGCATCGCAAAACCAAGACTTGGCTGCTGAAGCTCCGCTCCAGCTAGTGTTGTTTGTTGACAAACGCCCTAGCTCGAATGAGAGAATTCGGCAAATTCGCAGTTGCCTTAGGGATCTAGAACCTGAATGTGGCTACATGCTTCAAGTCGTGGATGTGACCGAGCAACCTCATTTGGCAGAGCAGTTTCGGCTGGTGGCAACGCCTTCTTTGATCAAGCTGCATCCCCTCCCTCGCCAGACCTTAGCTGGCAGCAATCTGGTCGCCCAACTCGAAAATTGGCTCCCCCGCTGGCAGCGATCGGTCGAAGAATATCTCAGCAAGATCGATCACGACCCAGAAGAAGCCAAAGCAGCGGCAGCAACAGAACAGATTCAGTCGATAACGCGCACCGCAGAACTGGTTCAACTGTCGGATGAAATATTTCGCTTACAAAAAGAAAAAGAGGCTTTGCTGGCTCAGCTGCAATTCAAAGATAATTTGATTTCCATGCTGGCTCATGATCTGCGGAATCCTTTAACGGCCGTGTCGATGGCGCTAGAAACCCTAGAGATGGGCAACAGCTCTAAAGACGAGCAGGTGCGATCGCGTCTTAACCCCAAGCTGATCACCCAACTCTTACGCCATGCTCGGACGCAGACCAAGGCGATCGATCGGATGATTACTGATATTCTTCAAGCTGCCAGAGAGCGCAGTGCCGAAATCCGCATCCATCCCCAAGAGCTAGATTTGGTGGATCTCTGCGCCGAAATTGTCGATCGGCTACAAAGCCAGTTTCAGGTCAAGTCGCAGCAGATTTGTACCGATCTACCTTCTGACTTGCCCAAGGTTTATGCTGACCCAGAGCGCGTTCGCCAGGTCATCATCAATTTGTTAGACAACGCTATTAAGTACACACCCGAAAATGGTGTGATTCAGGTTGCTGTTTTACATCGCACAACGCAAAAGGTGCAGGTCAGCATTAGCGATAACGGACTGGGCATTCCGCTAGAAAATCAGCAGCGCATCTTTGAGGATAGATTTCGGCTTAAGCGAGATGAAGCCAAAGACGGCTACGGCATTGGGCTGGCACTCTGTCGCCGGGTCGTGCAGGCTCACTATGGGCAGATCTGGGTAGATTCGCAGCCTAACCAAGGGAGTAACTTTCACTTCACGCTGCCTGTGTTTCGGGAGAGTCTGTTCGCCTGATATATTCGCCTGATCTAGCGCGTGAGCCGTTGCTGGAGATGGCGATCGCTTGCCCTCAGTGGTGAATTTCTAAATTCATGACGTACTGACCGATTTGAATCTTGTCTGACCACAGCTCATACTCAATCCGCAGATGTTCTGGCAAATGTTCTGGCAGATCGCTTTGTCGCAAGACCAAACTGCGGGTATAGTTTCGCAAGCGGATTTGTCCACTGTTGTTGATGTTTCGGGTGGAAAGCATTCCGACCATTGTCTCTGTTTGCAGCCAGTAGCGGCTGACGCCATAGACGCCTTGCTCCCAAAAGTGCCGATAGCTAAACTTGCCGTTGCCCTGCATCGTCATCGTGACACGATAGGGAGACACTTCGAGCCAGAGTAACCGAGGGGTGGCGGGGCTACCGCTGACCGAGGTTTCCCAGGCGGCAATTTGCTGAGCAAAGGGCTGAGCTTCTTCGACCAAAGGCTCGGTGAGCAGGATGTGAAAGCGATCGCGCTCTTTTTGATAAAGGGTGGCACTGGTTTCTAAAGTTGACCCGATCGGTAGATCAAATGAGGTCAGAGACAGGCAAACAGTTTTGTGATGTTGGGTAAGCACTGGAAAAACGGTAGGATGACTAACGCTACGCTTGATTCATGTCTGAGTAGATGTTTGAAAAGTATCAAATGTTCTGCATGCGCCCCCCAACCCCCCAATTCTGGGGAACTTTTGAACCAGGTTTTGTTTAAAGTCCCCTAGAATCGGGGGATTTAGGGGGCGGTTCGGATAGCAATTTTGACTTTTCAAAGATTCTCTAAGTGGGTTTGAGTCTTGAGGGTTGATGTCAGACGAACTGATGTCAGGCCGCTTATTCAAAACCTAATGTTCAAAACCCTGATGTTCAAAACCCTGATGGGTTTCAATCTCCCTAGCCAGTTTATCCCAATGCCAAGCGTCATCATCACCCTGAATTCTACTGAAACTCACCATTCCCTCACAATTGAGCCACCCTCAACTGGGCTGGCTTTGCAGGGATCAATCAAAATTCCTGGAGACAAGTCGATCTCCCATCGGGCGCTAATGCTAGGGGCGATCGCCCAGGGAGAAACCCGCATTCAGGGGCTACTGCTAGGCGAAGATCCCCACAGTACGGCTCACTGTTTTCGAGCGATGGGAGCCGACATTTCGCCGCTCAATTCAGAGCTGGTTACGGTGCAGGGTATTGGCTTAGGGCAGCTTCAGGAACCCGCCAACGTTTTAGATACAGGCAACTCAGGCACTACCACTCGGCTGATGCTGGGGCTATTGGCCTCGCAGCCCGATCGCTTTTTTACGGTTACGGGAGATGCCTCGATTCGATCGCGCCCTATGTCGCGGGTGATCCAGCCTTTGCAGCAGATGGGCGCACAGATTTGGCATCGCGCCGGAGGGCTGGCTCCATTGGCGATTCAGGGGCAGAGGCTCCAGCCCATTCACTACCAGTCACCGATCGCCTCTGCCCAAGTCAAGTCCTGTATTTTGCTGGCAGGATTGCTGACCGAGGGCAAAACTACCGTCACCGAACCTGCCCTCTCGCGTGACCACAGCGAACGTATGCTGAAGGCATTTGGAGCCGAGATTGCGGTCGATCCCGAAACCTGTAGTGCTACGGTCAGGGGTGGCTCGTTGCTCTACGGGCAAATGGTAATTGTGCCGGGAGACATTAGCTCTGCGGCCTTTTGGCTCGTGGCTGGGGCGATCGTCCCTGGCTCGGATTTGACGATTTTGAATGTGGGCGTTAATCCTACTCGAACGGGCGTTTTAGATGCGCTGATGGCGATGGAGGCTGACGTGACGCTGGAGAATTTACGAGATGTGGCAGGAGAGCCTGTGGCCGATCTGCGCGTGCGGCACAGCGCCCTTAAAGCCTGTACGATCGCCGGAGACTTGATCCCCCGCTTGATTGATGAGATTCCGATCCTGGCGGTGGCGGCGGCCTTTGCCAAAGGCACGACTGTGATTCGAGATGCGGCAGAGCTGCGGGTTAAGGAGAGCGATCGCCTCAACGTCATGGCCACTCAGCTGAGCCGGATGGGAGCCGCTATTACGGAGCTGCCAGATGGGTTGGAAATTACGGGGGGGCAATCCCTGACGGGTACCGCTGTAGATAGCTATACCGATCACCGCATTGCCATGAGTCTGGCGATCGCTGCCCTCGCCGCCCAAGGCACCACGACGATTCACCGAGCCGAAGCTGCTGCCGTTTCTTACCCAGACTTTACAGCCACCCTGCGACAGATCTGTGGCTGAGCTGCGGTTATCAATATCTTTGAAGGACGACCGAGAATTATTCATGGGCTGGGAATACTGGAGAAAAGGCTCAGTCATTAGGCTCCGAGCGGTCGTCTCTTCAGTGTTTTATGTGGCACAGGCTTAAAAATTATCTCTCTAGCCTTTGGACTTATAACGTTTTAAGTCCAGACCTCAGGGTGCGACGACGGGTGAAGCGATCGCTGCATCATCGCCCTGCCTTGACTCCGGATGAATGGTTCACCGTCCATTACAAGCAACAAGACATTGCCCCCGTCATTGCTGCTTTCGCTTACGAACATTTAGAACAGTATTCTGGGCTAACGATAGGCAAGGTTTTGCCGAGCGATCGCCTTGAGGAAGATTTGCACTGGACACAAATCTGCTGGTTTGACTGGGAGCTGAGTCTTTGTGAAGATTTCTATGACTGCTTTGAGGTGGATATTAGCGATCGCCTAGATGTCTCTTGCCTCTCTACGCTGCAAGATTTAATGGATTTTCTCAATCAAAACAGGACAGATCCACACCTAGATCGGTTGGATCAGCTAGATCAGCTGGATAAACAGGAACAGACAGGCTGAAACTGCTGAATTTTGACGGGTTCTTTCCTAAGCGCTACATTTCAGGGTTTTGTGGCGCGCACTACAAAACCCTAATTTTCAAAGCTGTATCGAGGCAAATGTTTTGTAGGAGGAGGACTTTCCCAGGCTCTTTTGCACAACTTTTCTAAAATCAGCAGGGCCCAATCTTCCACCTACATGTTCAAAAGGCAACTTTTATATTAAGCTGATATAATCGCTATTGAGAAAGAAACTCAATAGCAAAGCAAGTATTTAGAATAAATAAAGCCCTCTCCCCTTGATATACACCAAATTGACCTTTTGATAACAAGAAAATTTACTTCAAACTCCTTCTAACTGAGACCCTTAACTTTATGAGCAAATTCAACCGCGCCTTGCAGCTTCAATCCTCCGATCGCTACGCCGATCGCCATCGGGACTCCCACAGCCGTGACCACTCGCCAGAATTTCAGTTAGAGGGCAGGTTTCTAGGCTTTGCCGCTGAAGAGGGCAGCTATAAGCTCAAGTATCTCCGCATTGCCACTGCTACAGGAGAACTGCAAATTAAGCTAGCCAAAGAGCTGCGATCGTCCCTTCTAAGAGAGCTGACGCCGGGAGAATGGATTCAGGTGCGGGGCTACCAAAAGCTCAAAGCAGAACAGGGTACGGTGAAACTCAAAGCCTATGAAGTGACGGTGGCTGTCTCTCAAGAAACGCTCAAAGAAGCGCCTTTACCTAGCAATCTCTATCCGATGACGCAGTTTGAGATCGCGCCTGTCGGCTCTAAACTATCGAATTCTAAACCCCCTGCCTCTAAACCCTCAACGACTCCTCAAATTGCTGCTCCGACGGCCTGCATTTTGATGTGCCAAAAATCAGACTGCTGTAAGCGGGGCAGCCGTGAAGTCGCTAAGGCGCTGCAAGCTGAGTTGAGCGATCGCGGCTTGGCACAAGTCACCGTTAAGGCAACGGGCTGCATGAAGCGCTGCAAAGAGGGCGCTAATGTGGTGATGCCTGACAAAACGCGCTATACGCGGGTGCGCCCTGAGGAAGTTTCGGCACTGGTCGATCGGCATTTCTCAGAAACCTTAGTGGCGATCGAATCTAAATCAGCCTAGTACTCTGTGATGCAGCTATGCTCATTTTGAAACAGAGCCAGAAAAAAGCCCGCCGCAGGCGGGCTTTTTTCTGGCTTTTTGGGGGAGGGTGCAAAACGTACCCTCCCCTAAATCATGGCTGTGCGTTAAACAAATCTGACGTAGTTTGTGTTGAGCGCCAGCCCATCTGTGTCTACAAAGACGGCAATCACATCCTGAGTGCCTGCCAGCCGCAGCACTGTGTCATTGGCCGCAGCACCCAAGCCAAAGTTCTCCTTACTGAGACTGTATTCTATCTCACCCCCGGAGAGCTGCACTTTGTCGAGTATCTTGTTGAAGTCGCGAATCTCTGCAAAGCCTGATCCAGGGCCATCATAATATTTGTTGTTGTTCACGCCCAAGATAAAGGTATCCAAAGAGACGCTGCCATCCAAGATGTCTCGCTCGCTGCTTCCTCCGCCAAAGCCGTTGAGCGTGACGGTACCGACCCCTTCCGATCGCAGGAGATCATCCCCAGCGCCGCCGAAGAGTTCATCGGTGCTGCCAAGGCTGCCGCCAATGAGGGTATCGTTTCCGGCACCGCCAAACAGCTTATCACTCCCTGCCCCACCATCTAGCGTATCGTTTCCAGCATCGCCATACAGTTTGTCATTGCCCAATTCTCCTTTCAGCAGATCGTCGCCATCTCCACCCTTAAGCAGATCATCGCCAATGCCGCCGTACAGCTTGTCATTGCCGTTATCGCCATAGAGCTTGTCGTTCCCCTCTTCGCCATACACGCGATCGTCTCCGTCATCGCCATGCAGAATGTCTTTACCCAAGCCTCCCCGAATTTCATCATTGCCCCCTCTAGCCCGAACGTTGTCATCTCCAGATAGGGCACGAATTACATTGCTACCGTCAGAATCTGTGAAAATATCATCACGCAACGAGAGAATTACATTGGCCATAACAGGTCTCCTTTTTCAGTGACGTAGAATCTAGCTGGGCGGTGGGGAAGTTCTTCCTTGCCGTTTGGGCTATGACATCAAGATAGGTTTTGGGTTGAGAAAAGTCGGTCTGAAAAAGTCATGACTCTAGTCTGGTTCAAAGTCTGATCAAAGTCTGGAAAAGTCAGAACCTCAGGATTGTGGATGCAATACCCTGCGTAGGTTGGGTTGAGCTTTGCGAAACCCAAAGCCTGAGACAATGTTGGGTTACCCTGCGGGAATCAAGCTACGTGCCTCAACCCAACCCACAAAAATCTGAGGAACTAGCAAATACTTTGAACTATGGGGTAGACAATAAAGCGTCAAAACCTTGAGAGGAAATAGAAAAATAAGATACTCTTCTGGTGACTGTTGGTGGGGCTGCGGGAGAGTCAACTTCCTAACCTGTTTTAAAGAATATTGAGTTAAATGAAGCAATCAAACATACGTTCTCGATGGATGCTGGTACTGCTAGCAACGCTGGCGTTAGGCATTTTTTTTCGCGTTACCCATATCGATCGAAAAGTTTACTGGCACGATGAAGTTTTCACCTCCATACGGGCATCTGGCTATGTTGAGGAGGAAATTGTGGCGCAAGCTTTTTCAGGACTGCCGATCGCCCCCAGTGACCTGTTGCAGTACCAGAAACTCACGCCCGATCGCAGTTGGCGAGAAACCTGGCATGCCCTGACGACCCACCCAGAACACCCACCGCTCTATTACCTGCTGTCTCGCCTTTGGATGGAAGGGTTTGGCAGCAATCCTACCGCTACACGTAGCCTATCTGTCCTGTTTAGCCTGCTTGCGTTTCCGGCTCTGTACTGGTTGTGTCAAGAACTATTTGGCAGCGCTGAGGTGGGGTGGATGGCGATCGCCCTCTTTGCCGTCTCTCCCTTTCATGTGCTTTATGCTCAAGAGGCGCGTCAGTCGAGCCTGTGGACGTTGGTGATTTTGCTATCAACGGCCTTGCTGTTGCGTGCCCTGCGCCGTCAGACTTGGGCAGATTGGGGGCTGTATGCGCTAACCGTTGCCCTTAGCCTTTACACCTTTCTACTGTCGGTGCTTTTGCTGCTCTGTCACGGCCTGATTGTGCTTCTAGCACGTCCTTTTGTGGGGCGATCGCTCCAGCGGTTTCTGCTGGCGCTGGGGATGGGCGCGATCGCGTTTGTCCCTTGGCTGAGGGTGATCATTCAAAATCAGTCTGAGATGCAATCCAAAACCCTATGGATGAAAGCATCGCCGCCTAAATCACTGCTGATCAAGTTTTGGGGGCTACATCTCAGCAGCGATTTTGTCGATCTGGGATTGCCGCTAGACCACTTTTACACCTTTGCAGTGCCACCTTTGATTCTCATCCTGTTGGGTGTCTCTCTTTGGGTGCTTTGCCGTCATCAGCCGTTTCAGACTTGGTTCCCGGTGGTCTTGCTGGTTGGGGTTCCGGCGATCGCGCTCATGCTGCCCGATCTGGTGCTGGGAGGCCAGCGATCGATTACGACGCGCTATTTTGCCCCTACGTTAATTGGCGTGCAGTTGGCGGTTGCCTATCTGATCATGGACTGGATGCGGCATTCCTCTCACGGGAAGCGATATCTGGGTCGGGGTTTGCTGGCGCTCTTGCTGACCGTGGGCGTGATTTCCTGTAGTCTGAGCTGGCAAGCTAAAGCCTGGTGGAGCAAAGGAGTTAGCAGCGCCAATATTGAGGTGGCAGAGTTTCTAAATCAGCTGCCTCAACCTACGGTCGTTAGCAGCTTGGGCGACACCACCCTCGGCAATGTCATTTCTCTCAGCTATTTGCTCAAAGAGAAAGCCCGCTTGCAGCTAGTGGTCGAACCCAATATTCCCAACTTAGCGGGTGGAGGCGATCGCTTTCTGTTTCATCCCTCAGAGCCGTTAATCCAAAGACTCCAGGACACCTATTCTCTCAAACCTGAGCCGATCGCGCAGTTTAAGGGAGAATTGCTCAGGCTGGTTGACTTTTAGCTGTCATTGATCAAAAGCTCAGTGGGCTGCCCTCTGATGCTCAAAGCTAACAGCAGATGAACTTCTGCCCCTCTTTTGAAGGGTCATGAAAAGCGTATGCTTTAAATCTGGGTCAATTTTTATTCTCTGCTCATGACTGATACTCTTCCCCTCACGGGTAAAACAATTTTGATCACGCGGGCTGCCGGACAGTCTAGCCAGTTTACGCACCTGTTGCAGCAGCAGGGCGCGACGGTAGTAGAAATGCCTGCCCTAGAAATTTATCCGCCCTCAAGCTGGGAAGCTTTAGATGAAGCGATCGCTCAGCTCCACACCTTCAATTGGCTGATTTTGACCTCTGTCAATGCCGTAGACTATTTTTTTGAGCGGCTGATGGCTCAGGGTCAAGATCTAGCGCTATTGGCACCCTTAAAGATTGCTGTGGTTGGCCAAAAAACCGCAGCTCGGCTGATGCAGCGAGGCGTTGAGCCAAACTTTATTCCGCCTAGTTTTGTGGCCGATTCTCTGGTGGAAAGCTTTCCCGATCGCCGCCATCTGAGCAAAATGAAGATCCTGTTTCCCCGTGTCGAAACCGGAGGGCGAGAGGTGTTGGTGAAAGAGTTTACGGCAGGTGGCGCAGCAGTGGTTGAGGTGGCGGCCTATCAGTCGGGCTGTGCCCGTGCGATCGCGCCTGAAGTCGCTGAAGCCTTGACGCAAGCCAAAGTTGAGGTGTTGACCTTTGCCAGCTCTAAAACCGTAGAATGCTTTGCTCAGATGGTCAAAGCGGCTTTACCCAATTGGCAGCCCACCCCCTGCATTGCCTCTATTGGCCCACAAACCTCGGCAGCCTGTCAGACGCAGTTTGGCCGGGTGGATATTGAGGCTGCGGAATATACGCTAGAGGGACTAACGCAGGCGATCGTCGATTGGGCGAGTGCGCATGGGTAGGCGCATTATTGGGCTTACAGGCGGTGTGGGCATGGGCAAAAGTACGGTTTCAAACTACCTGGCGCGTCGTTTGCCTGTCTTGGATGCCGACCTCTATGCCCGTGACGCAGTGGCGCTAGGTTCTCCGATTTTGGCAGCGATTGCCGATCGCTATGGAGCTGACCTTTTGCTGACAGAGGGGACGCTCGATCGCCGCCGTCTGGGGGAAATTATCTTTAGCGATGCAGTTGAGAAGCGATGGCTAGAGCAGCAGATCCACCCCTATGTGCGCGATCGAATTAGCAGCGAACTACAAAGACTGAGCGATCAACCGATTGTGGTAGTAGTAGTGCCGCTATTATTTGAAGCCCAAATGACCGATCTAGTGACCGAGATCTGGGTGGTGCGATCGGATGGGGTGCAGCAGCAGCAGCGGATGATAGAGCGCGATCGCCTGACGCCAGAGCAAGCCCAGATCCGCATCGACAGCCAAATGCCGATCGCGCAGAAGATCGCGCAAGCCGATGTCGTGCTGGATAACTCGACGACGTTGGAAAGCCTCTATCAACAGGTCGATCGGGCGCTCATGCCTGGAGAACGGAACGAGCCGTTTCAATAAGCGCAGTATCTTCTAACTCAATCACAGACATAACTGTGACCCTTCCAGATATGAATCTGGCCATCATTGAGAGTGCATTATTGAGAGTGCATTATTGAGAGTGCATCATTAAAAGCTAGCCTCTACAAACTGCTTACCGCAGTCCTTACAGCGATAGCACTGCTTTCCCCGACGGTGCCCATTTTTAGACAACTGCTCAGATTGACAGTGAGGGCAAATCATTACTTTCATTACATGATTGAACCGATCGCCCTGCATAGATGGCTCTAAATATGACACTAGCAGATCTTCAATTTGTTGAATCAACTGTTGACGGTACTCCTGATCCGGGCTGCGAAGCGCTGCCAGCATCACTGCATTGCTGCTGTGGACACAGACTTCTGCGAGTAGGTTGCACTGTTCCTGGGGTAGGGTAGGCGTTCTTTGTTTCAGAATAGCTGCCATGAACTGAATCGCGTCCTGGGTCATGCTTTCATCGATCGATTGAAAAATCTGCCGAGACAGATAAAATTGCACAAACACCACACGCGAGACAGGTTGCTGAAACAGGTCTACCATCGCCGTGACCAGAGCATGAATCATCTGGCGCAGGGGTAGTTGAACGATAGCGGGAATGTCTGCCTGTTTCCAAAAGGCATTGACTCGTTCGGTATGGCGTAGCTCCATTGCCTTAAAAATGGCAGCTTTATCGGGGAAAAACTGATAGAGAGAGCCGATCGCCGTTCCTGCTTGGGCTGCGATCAGATGCGTTGTTGCCGCCTCATAGCCCACCTCATCAAATACGGCAGCGGCAGCATCCAGGATTTTTTCGACCCTGGCCTTACCGCGCTGCTGCTTGGGCTGACGACGCAAGTTAATGGCCGATTGCGTGCCAGGGGGTTCAACACTTGACGAATGTGAATGTTCTGTCATATTTTTAAAACACGACGGATCTTTCACAATTTTATCTTCAACGGAGAACACTATGCAGTCGATGCTTCCGGGTGCGCCTTGGTTATTGGCGCACAAGTCGATGCTGAATGTGAATCAACCTCAAAAAATTTCTCTGTACGGGGTTGACTATGTGATGTGGAAAGACAAAGCGGGAGCCATTCAGGCGTTACCCAATGCCTGTCCTCACATGGGGGCAATGCTGTCAGAAGGCTGGTGTGACGTGCAAAAGGATGGCATGAGTACCGTCGTTTGTCCGTTTCATGCCCTGCCGTTTGATGCAGAAGGCTGCACCGTTTTACCTGGCGGCAAGAAAACATTACCTCAATTGAATCCTCTGTCGCTGATCATTCAGGGTGACTTTATTTGGTCGTATGGGGGATATGAACCGAAGATTCCTATTCCCACTGTGCTAAATGAAATTGCGAACCTATATTCCTTTATTGGACATACAGCCGATCGCCGTATTGAAACAGATTTGTTATCCCTGCTGCTCAACATGCATGATTACAACCATCAAAATGGTACCCATCGAGAGCTGTTTCGCATTACGGATATCGAGTTTCATCAGTTTATCGATCGCGGACATCAGTCCGATGCCTTCTATGACATGCCTACTGCACCCTATAGCCTAATGGAAAAGTTGAGAAAACCAGATTTGTGCTTACTGCCTGCCACAATTAAAGCGCATCTAGAAAATCACTTTCCGTCTCTGGTGATCTTTCATGGAGAGATGCCGTTGGGTAAAGCCGCCCAGTGTCATATCTTTGTGCCGGAAGCTGAGAATCGAACCCGGACTTATATTTTATTATTTGGTCAGGCCAAACATGCCATCTTTAAACTGCTTGGCGGTACCTATCTCAAATTTGGCAAGGTCGTTGTGGATCAAGATGCAGATATTTTAGGCAAGATTTATCCAGGCACGCCTCAGAAAATCAAGCTAAATAACGAAGTGGGGATGGACTGGGTGCGACGAAATTTTGAAAGTTTCCCCGATATTGTCGCACCTAACCTGAGCCGATTGTCCTAATCAGCTTGAGCCGGGTTTTAAGGATACCGAGTTACGGATACGGTCAAAATCTTATATTTTCGTCAACCTGATGTAGATTGAGGCGCTTCAGAGCCGTTATTGGGCACTCTAGGGAGCGTGGATTAAATCAATCTAGACGTTTGGGTGTGGCAGCACAGCATTGCGTCACTTCCAAAAGCAACCGTTTGGGTCGGATTGAATCCCTGTTCCTGACAATCAACAGGTGAGAACTAGTACATGGATAAATCCATTATTCAGCTGATTGACGAGCTACCGGCTGACAACATTACAGTCAAAGTCCTCAAAGCGCTTGATTTTGTCGTCCCAGGTCAGTGGGATAACCTCGTCGGATTTAATCAAAGCGTCCGTGCGATCACGGGAGAGACAGACAATACCGTTATTCAAAAAATTAGCGATCGCGCTCAGGCACTTTACCGTGACCCGCAGAAAGGCTATCAGACTGCTATTAGGCTCTATCAAACCATTGATAAAGCAGACACCGCCATGGCAGCCGCAGCCCTCGCCAATAAAGTTGGTGAAAAGATTCAATTTCTCTCGTTTCTCAGCAACATTACACCCAAGGCTGACACCACTCAAAGCATTGATTTGGTGCTAAAAATTGCGGTAGAAATCATTGCCTTCTGCAACCTGAACGGCATACCTCAACCGAACCCTCAGATGTTTGCGACATCGCTAGCAGACAACTACAAAGGCGCATCTCTAATGCGTATGATTGCTTTGGTCTGTTTGGATGGCACTTTACCCTTAGGTCCCAATTTTCTCAGCAAAATTCAAGAGATTATCAATAGTGCAGATGTCAGCGTGATCACGCAACATCCCCTATTTTTAGCGGTTGGCAACTTTCTACCAGGCAACAATCCCTCAGATAAGCTGGGTTTTATCAGACAGGGATTTAACTCCATACAAGGCTGGATGGGTAATCTAGTTGCCAACACAGGGATTACGCCCCAATCGATCTCCAGTCATCTGGGCAACTTTATCCAGGTTGCCGATGATAATTTAGACGTTGTGGCAGCATTTCTAGATCAGACCACCAATTATTACGAACATACTGGCATTCAAACGGTTGCCCGCAGTCTGATTTTAGAAGCGCACACCCTCGTTAAAGCCGATATAGCAGCACAGGTTCATCAGGCAGCCCAGCCTTCCGCCAATGCCAGTTCAGCTCCCAATGCCAGCCCATCTGCCTATACCGTGGGTCAAACTGTAGAAGCCTGGTCTGAGGATGACGAAGATTGGTATCAATCGACCATTGAAAAAATTGACGGTGATCAATTCCTGATTCATTACGTAGGCTACGGCTCATCGGATGACGAATGGTTAAGTGGAGATGACCTCCGCATCCGCGATCGCAAAGATGCTGATAAAAATGGCTTTGCGGTCGGGCAAAAAGTCAAATGTTGGGATGACGAAGAAGAAGCTTGGTATTCTGCCACAATCCAAAAGATTCAGGGTAAGCAGTATTTTATTCACTACATCGACTATGATTCTTCCCACGACGAATGGGTTGATCAGGACGAGATTTGTTAATCCATAAACAAACGCCACTTTGACAGGTCTAAAACTCAAGAACCTTACCCCGTAAGATTCTTGAGTTTTTTAATAGCGATGGCGATCGCCCAATTTCTTTGCATCAATACTTTAGGATGGGCGATCGCACTCATGCTTGTTTGCCCATTGCAACCCACAGATCAATCTGGCAACAACCTAATAGAGAATTAAGAAATCTAACGTTTTGGCTGAACGGCTGCAAACAACTTTTGCAACACTACCAAGATCTCTCAGCAGTCCGCTCCATCCGGGTCGGTATGCCGCGATCGCTCAATCGATCAATTCAACATTCTGCAAGTTCTCCAACGAAAGTAGATGGTGCAACACATGGTCATTTAAACCAAACTCTGTTGCTGCTTGTAGCCCATCCAGGACTTCTATCATACAAATGCACCGCATGACTGGCACCAGCAGATCAAACTCCTCAGAGGGAACGGGTCCACCGGCTGCTTGATAGGCTTGCAGAAATCTCACAGCCTTCTGATAATCCAGCCTATGCTGACGCTTGTTCTTGCCAAAATCCCATGTCGCTCGACCTAAAGCATAGAATAGCCACTCGGCTTTGCATCCGTCCCAGTCCACTACTGCACTAATCTGACCATCTTTGACCAGAATGTTGTTGCACCAGTAATCACAATGAGTAGGCGCAAAGAGTAGCGATCGCCCCGAATCTTGCAACCTAGCGACCCAATCTCGCAATACCTCTCTTTCCTGAGCAATGAATGTCCGTTTGGCAAAAATCTGCTCAGTGAGGGCACGCTTATCTGGGTCACTGACTGTTTCGAGAAATGCATCTGCCCGATGAAACAGTAGATTTTCGACCTCATTCCATCGCCACCAATGATTATTCTCCCAATTCAGCTCACAAAACCGGGGTTTATTGGGTCTTGGGCTTAAATCTGGATACTCTAGTCCAACCCGCTGCAACCGAGCGAACATTCGAGCCGCAGTCATGCACTCGGCTTCATTTTCATCGTCCAGCATTCGCCCTGGCATGAAAGGAAATAGGGTAATCAGCGCACCATCATGCTGAAGATAAGTCGAACCATCATGAGTGGCAATCGGGGCTGGAACTTCTGGAACCCGTTGGCTGACGAATTGCAGCAGCCGATGTTCATAGGCAAGCGACGCTGCGGTATTGGTTGGATGGCTGATTCGTAGGACAAAAGCACTTCTATCACAATTGAGACGAAATACTTGGTTCCACTCTCCACCCGTTAAAGTATCTATATTTTGAATACTCCCCACTGAATAGCATTCTTCAATTAATCGATAAAGCTGTGGAGAAATCATGCTTCCTGTTTTTGTTTAGAAAAATGCTTCAAGCTTTTTTCTGTGTGATCTTGACATCAGTATTGACCTAACTGATAACCCAGCGGCATGACGACCCCGCTCACTGGACGCAGATAACCTCTCGACCAACCAACCAATCTCATCGTTCCGGTGTAGCGACTGGTTAGGTGGCGATTTACCTTACCAACTCATAACAAGCGGCAATCCGGATCGAAAATCTACCTGTTTCCCTTGTACTTCTCCATCGAACCCAAGCTCTATAAAGTACTCCGTTCCTACCCGTAGCTTTATCTGCTTTGTATTAACCACTGCTTGAAGTTCAGGTGACACATTATTTGCAGCAGGGCTGACCAACTCTACACGAGTAATTTCGCGTAAACCGATACTATGATCGAGAGGTTGTGACTTCTCAACAGGATAGCGATCGGGACGTTGACCAAAGGGAGTCTGAAACAGCAACGGCTCAGTCAACACATCACTATTCTTTCCAACCTTAATACTCATTGTTTTAGGTAAATAAGGCGGGTGATAGGCCCAACTGGAAAATGCAACTGTGGCATCAGAACCTATGACCGGACGCAAACAGATCCCAAATGGACATGCGCCATTGCTCCGATGCATCCATCGATCCCAAAGACGAGTGGGACGAATTAGCTCAGACCTTGCCTCTTCTGGATCGTGAACCCACAACAACTCCAGCATTGCATTATGAAAGAAGAAACGGCGATTGGTTGTGCCCTGACCAGGATGGGTATTAGAGGTTCCCTCCACCAAACCGAATGATACTAGGCGCTCAGCTTCATAAGCACCAATGTCAGTCCAGATAAAGAGATGATCTAATTCAAATGCCATAGCTTCAAAGCCACATGAGGATGAGCTTACTCAACTTCTTACGTTTAATGAATCCAACAGACAAGTTCTAATCGCCGACAATACCAATGACTTGAGCCACCTAACTATTAGTAGACGGAAAGTTTCCGCATATCCACTCTAAATGAGGTGGATCGCCAGATGATTTCTGCATATCACCCCAAATTAGGTGGATCGCAGGAATCTTTCCGTATATTATGCCAATTTAAGGTGGATCGAGAGAATTTTTCCGCCGATCTTCAGATGTGTACGGGAAAGTTTGTAGGTATTATTAAGCACATAGTATGTTGCTCTAGTGGATATGTAATTAGGTCACGCATTTAATCACCGAATTTTACGTTAAGCGAGTCACGAATAACCGAGCCAAGTTTATCCCCGTCATTCTCTCGCCCTTCGCTAACGGCAAATATATGACGGTCTTGGTGCGGTAACAATTAGGGAGTCTGGAAGCCATAGCACGACTCCTAACTCCCCACTTCCATAACGCAAAAAGCTAGCGATCGCCTTTCCAACGGGTTAGACCGTGACAAAATCGGCAGCAGTCATCAGGCTGGAGTTCACGCCCGTCACGGTCGCCAGAATAGGGGTGCCCACCTTGATCTGAGTCTTGCTGCGTGCAGAGAGCCTGCGCCGTCGGTGTTGGTGACGGTGAAGGTTGCCATTAATGAGACTCCTAAAAAATAAGGCAATGATGGGTTGAAAATGGCTTGAGCAGAGGCTATGCGATCGCCAAGTTGACCAAGCTACCGCTGTACCCCGTTATCTCAATCACCCCATCACTGGCGGCTTGAAACCCAGCGCTACCATTGTTGAGCGCCAAAAAAGTGCGATCGCCAAAGCTAAAGGTAGCCGCTTGGTTAGCCCCGAAACTGCCCCCCGTAAGCACGCCGCTCAAGCCCGCCTGAGTGAGGCTGGTTACTGCACCCAGTTCAGCGACATTGGCGGCGCTGACCGTGGTGGGGCCGTCAATGATATCGGTGCCAATTTGCAAGTCTGTGATGCGATCGAAATTGGCTAGCAGTGAATCACTCAGCGCAAAGCGGAAGGTGTCGGAGCCATTGTCTCCGGTGAGCAGGTCGCCCCCAGCTCCGCCAACTAAGGTGTCGTTGCCGTTGCCGCCCAGCAGCGTGTCACCGCCCGCGCCGCCGTTGAGGATGTCATCGCCATTGCCACCGTTGAGGGTATCTCGACCCAAGCCACCGTTGAGGGTGTCTCGACCGTTGCCCCCATTGCGGTTGATGCCAGCTACAGATGCCACATTCACCGTGACCTTACCAATATCTATGAGGCCACCGTCGCTGACGGTGTAATTAAAACTAGCAGCCCCAGTAAAATCGCTGGTGGGTGTGAACAGAAGGGAACCGCTGTTGATGATACTGATGGTACCGCCATTACCCGCACTCAGGTTAGTGATACTCAGGGGGTCGCGATCGGGGTCAGAATCATTGCCTAGCAAGGTTGAAAAATTGATGCTGAGGGGCGCATTTTGGCTAGTGTTGAGGACGTCAGGGTTAGCGATCGGGGCTTCGTTGACGTTGTTCACAGCGATCGTGAGAGACTTTTCATAAGAGGCTCCCTCAGTGTCGGTGGTTTTGACCCGAATGCTGTAGCTGGCATCGGCCTCGAAGTTAGGCGAAGCATTGATTTTGAGCTGGTTGCCGTCGAGGGTAAAGGCGGCGTTGTCGGTGTCACCTGCACCGGAAACAAACGCATAGGTGAAACTGCCACCCTCAGCATCGGTAGTCAAGAGAGTGCCAACAATGGTTCCCGGAACTACGTTTTCATCCACGGTGGTGGCACTAAGCGCCAGATCAGTAGGAGCAGTGTTCTCCAGCAGGTCATTCACGCCAATGGTGACGATTTCTTCGTAGGACAGCCCGCCCGCATCAGTGGTTTTGACTCGGATGCTGTAGCTGGCATCGGCCTCGAAGTTAGGCGACACGTTGATTTTGAGCTGGTTGCCGTTCAGGGTGAAGGTGCCATTATCGTCAGCGCCTGTGCCAGAGACGAGCGCATAAGTAAAGCTGCCGCCTTCGGCATCGGTGGTCGAGAAGGTGCCCACAACGGTTCCCGGAGCCACGTTTTCATCCACGGTGGTGGCACTGAGCGCCAGGTCAGTAGGAGCGGTGTTAGAAGGAGGAGTGGTGTTAAGCAAGATTGAGACGGTGTCCCTATTAGTGCTTGCGGTCGCCAAATCTGGCCTGCCATCGCCGTTGAAATCCCCAATTGCTACAGAACTAGGCTGAACGCCCGCTCCAAAACTGATGGCGGGATCAAAGCTCCCAGAACCCGTACCCAACAGCACGGAGACCGTGTTAGAACTTTGGTTTGCGGTCACCAGGTCGGCCTTGCCATCGCCATTGAAGTCTCCAATCGCCACACCTTGGGCGTTCGTGCCCACCCCAAAGCTGGTGGCAGCTCCAAAGCTACCAGACCCCGTGCCCAACAGTACGGAGACCGTATTAGAAGTCTGGTTTGCAGCTACTATATCCGCTATGCCATCGCCATTAAAGTCCCCAACCGCCAGGGAAGAGGGAGTATTGCCTGCCGCAAAGCTGGTGGCAGCTCCAAAGCTACCAGACCCCGTGCCCAATTGCACGGAGACGGCGTTGGCACTGGGGTTTGCGGTTACCAGGTCAACCTTGCCATCGCCGTTGAAATCCCCGATCGTTACAGAAAAGGGGCCAGGAACCGCCGCAAAGTTGGTGGCGGGGCCAAAGCTGCCAGTCCCCGTGCCCAAGAGCACAGAGACATTGGCGGAATTAATGTTTCCGGTCACCAAATCCGCGATGCCATCGCCATTGAAGTCCCCGATCGCTACAGAAGCGGGATCACTGCCCACCCCAAAGCTGGTGGCAGCTCCAAAGCTGCCCGACCCCGTGCCCAAGAGCACAGAGACATTGGCGGAAAACAGGTTTGCGGTCACCAGATCCGCGATGCCGTCACCATTGAAGTCCCCGATCGCCACTTCACTAGGAGCATCGCTTACCCCCAAGTTGGTGGCGGGGTCAAAGGAGACGAACACGCCTGGGTAGGCTTGCAGCACAGTGGGGGCAAAGGCAACCGTAGGGGTGGGGGTGCCCCAGTGTGAGGCTAACTGCCAGGTTCCGCCTCGTTCGGCATTGCCTACCACTTGGGCAGATGCGGCGATGCTGGCCTGGGTGAGGCCATGCAGCTTGGAGAGAAATTCTGCTCCGGCATCTCCGGCGGCGACATTGCACGCATAGAGGTGGAGTTGGGGGGTGAGAGCTGCGGAAAACCAGGCTTGCAGGTAAGAGGTGTAGTGGGCGAGAGTATCGAGGCTTAGCTGGGTGTTGCCCAATTGCAAGCAGCCGGGGGAGCCATGTGCCACCAAGTGAACCGTGCAAATGTGGGGACGGCTTTGCAGGGCGACGGTGATTTGCAACATGCCATCCTGCTGAGGATCGAGGACAAGCGCTTCGACTCCGGGCTGCACGCCGTTGAGCAGCAGCGCTAGACTATCAACATTGGCATCGATAAAGGCAATAGTCTGCGTAGACTGGGGCAAGGCAACAGAACCAGGCATTGACGGCATAGAATGCTCCAAAATGTAAGCTTGATGCGATAAATTCATCACAAAATTGGCCGCAGCAATTTGACCGGAGTGAATTCCAGTTAAATGTTGCGGCATCCAAGGTTTGACGTTAGCCAAACCCAAGCCCAAAGGCTTAAGTTAAAGAAACAACTTTTCTACATAAAATACGTGATTGCACGGAGATACTCAAC
This sequence comes from Oscillatoriophycideae cyanobacterium NC_groundwater_1537_Pr4_S-0.65um_50_18, assembly GCA_016208305.1. Lineage (GTDB taxonomy): Bacteria > Cyanobacteriota > Cyanobacteriia > Elainellales > Elainellaceae > Drouetiella. The sequence continues at coordinate 338,827 of JACQYI010000078.1, forward strand.
CCATAGAGTCCAAATCTTTATGTCAGGTTCATCATGAGATACTGGCGAACGACTCTTATGCTGGCTGAACCGATCGCACGTCTATTTTGTAAGGGTAGCGGGCGTTGCATAACGAGAATATGAAGTCAGAGTGAGACCAGTGCAATGTCCTGCATGTGGCTCAACCAGTATCAGTAAGAATGACAAGCACAGAGGGAAACAAAATGACCTCTGTAAAGCCTGTCGTCATCAATTTATTGAAACCTATGCCCCGCCTTCTCCGTATTCCGATGAATTCAAGCGTGAATGCCTCAAAATGTAGGTCAACGGCATGGGATTTCGAGGCATTGAACGGACTGCCGTTGACCACTTCCGAAAAGGGATCTTAGGGTGGGTTCTGGGCGACCTAGTGCGGAGACATTTCGACCTTTGGGAGCGATCGTTTCGACTTAGCAATGCTACTTTTATGTCACTGTTCGCGTAGCGTTGCCGAAGGCATTAGGTTGGAGTGTTTATCCGGGTTTCATTCCAGACGGAGACCCAATTGTGAGCAAGACCTACATGACGCGAGTTAAGGGAGAAAACACGCGATTGCGGCACGACCTTGCTCGGTTGCATCGCAAGACATTGTGCTATTCCAAATCCGTAGAGATGTTGAAGTACTCGATCCGATTGCTACTGCCCTATCTCAGATTTAGTGGTGTACCTGTCCCTCAGTGAATCATATTCCTATGCAGCAACGCCAAAATCCCAATAACCTAGGATCTATCTACCAGATTGGAGAAATAGCAGCAAGGGTAGAGTAATACGAACATCGACGGTACGTTTATTCGATCGAGCAATGCACCCTACATGCTAAAACAAACTAGAATTCAAGTAAATCTTGATGCAGTCAGACGTTATGCGCCCAAGGGTTTACTACTTTGAGATTCCCGTCAGTGATTTGGAGCGTGCAATCACATTCTACAGCGCAGTTTTTGGTTGCGAATTCGATCGCGTTGATGTTGATGGCAACCAAATGGCTAACTTTCCCTCATTAGCGGGAGGATCTGGGGCATCTGGGGCTTTAGCTAAAGGAGATAGCTATATCCCAGGCTCACAAGGGATTCGAGTTTACTTTGACACCGAGAGCATTGACGAAACGCTTGCTATGGCGGTTGCTGCGGGCGGAAAGGTACTGTATCCCAAAACATCTATTGGCGAGCTTGGCTGGGTGGCTGAGTTTGAAGACAGTGAAGGCAATTGCATTGCTCTAAGCCAACCAGTATCAACTGGTATTTAAAGTCTGGTAAAGTCTGGGAAGCTGATAAAGCGCGGGTGATCTTGTCCTTCCGATCGAATTTAATCAACCGTAGCTCCACGACAAAACAAGACGATCGCCCTTCTAATCAGCGATCGCCTTTGTTGTTCTAAATCAAACTATCTACGCTCTCAAAAATTAAACCTTGGCTTCTAGCGACTTCAGGTACTCGGTGTTCACGCCCGACTCCCGGATCAGGGAAACCTTGCCTGTGCGCGCCACTTCCCTTAGTCCAAAGCGATTTAAAACCTGGACGATCGCCACCATTTTGCCCGGATCGCCTACCACTTCTAGCGTCAAGGAGTCTTCGCCCACATCGACTACTCGCGCTCGAAAGATTTGGGCGAGTTCAATAATTTCAGCCCGGTTAGCGCTAGTGGCATTCACCTTCATCAGCATCAGCTCTCGCTCGACGCAGGGCACCTCGGTGATGTCTTGCACTTTCAGCACGTTAATCAGCTTGTAGAGCTGTTTCGTCACTTGCTCAATGGCGCGATCGTCCCCCGGCACCACCATAGTGATGCGCGAATAACCAATCTGCTCGGCTGGCCCGACCGCTAGGCTTTCAATGTTAAATCCGCGACGGGCAAACAGCCCCGCGATCCGCGTCAACACCCCAGCTTCATCTTCAACCAAAACGGAAAGCGTATGTTTCATATGCGGCCCCAATAATTCCCAGATGGCTCCTTTCGCCATAGACCCCTGAGCATAAAATCTCTAGACAAGAGCGGCAATAACCGAGACCTTTGCTAAACTTCATGGTTGTTGGACAAAGCTACCCTTAGGGTTAAGCTAAGGGAAAACTTAGCTTGAAGCACCATTAGCAGCGCTTTCGATCCATTTTAGAAGTCTAGCTATGAATCTTCATTGAGTCAGAGAAGTCAGATTTCTGATCATACCGCGACTCGGAGCGGTGGGAGCGTTTTTGTCTGGGGCGATCGCCACGCTTGTGGCCATTCGTTCCTAAGAGGCGGGTTATGTCCTGTGCATCAAAAACCTGCGCAGCAGAGGCAGAACCTGGCTTGTCTTGTTAGCACACTTGCCAAATGTTTACCACATAGACTCTATGAAATTACTGTAATTGTTGCATTTCATGTGGGTACCCTCAGAGTCAGAGGGTTCATCTTACCTTTCCGTCACGCTTTCCATCCACGAGTTCCATCAACGAGACCTGTGCTATGCCCGTTACTCCTACCGGCGGCGAACTTCATATCAACACCACCGAAACAGCCGATCAATCGACTGCTTCGGTGCAGGTCACACAGCGGCGACCGATCAAAGCCATCGCAATGGACCCCAACGGGGGCTTCGTCGTGGTTTGGTCAAGCCAAGGGCAAGATGAGCCGAGTAGTCCGATTGGCTGGGGGGTTTACGCCCAGCGCTATGATGCAACGGGCAATAAGCTCGGCACAGAGTTTCTGGTCAACACTCGAATTTCAGGCGATCAGCTCAGCCCCTCGATCGCGATGGATGCCACGGGAAACTTTGCCATTACTTGGACAAGTACCCCAGCCAGTCCTGCCGATACCAGTGCGGCTGGCGTGTTTGTACAACGCTATGACAAGGATGGGGTAGCGCAAGGCGGCGAAACGCTGGTCAATACCTACAAATTTGACAGACAGCAAAACTCCTCGATCGCCATGAATGCGACAGGGGGATACGTCATCACTTGGTCGAGCGAGCTTCAGGACGGAGATGGTTGGGGCGTTTATGCCCAGCGATACAACGCTGACGGCAGTCTTAACGGGACAGAGATTGCCGTTAACCCGCGAGCAACAACCGATATTAACGCGGATATCGATACCGAGCCTGTCCTGGGTGATCAACAAAGCTCTTCGGTGGCGGTGGCTCCAGACGGCAGCTTTGTCGTGGTTTGGGAGAGCAATGGCCAAGATGGAGATGGCTGGGGCATCTATGCCAAACGCTACAGTGCGGCAGGAGAACCTATAGGCAATGAATTCATTGTCAACACCACCACTACCCGCAGCCAGCGTAACCCCAGCGTAGCGATCGATACGGACGGCAATTTTGTCGTGAGCTGGACTAGCGATAACGGCTTAACAGAAGGCCAGGAAGTCTATGCCCGTCGCTTTGGGGCAAATGGCGCACCCCTCACAGCCGAGATTAAGGTTAATGCCAATCCCTTTGGCGATCAGCAATATTCCACCGTCACAATCCTGCCTGTTAGCACCAACGTGCCAGCAGGGGGCTTTGCCGTCACCTGGTCTAGCACTTCGGGCGAAGGCACAGGCGGCGGCAACGGTGTTTTTCTCAAGCGCTATAGTTCGTCAGGCGTGCCGCTAGAGGACGAAATTCAGGTTAACACCTATACGATCGGTGATCAGTTTTTCTCCTCTGCTGCCTCAGATAAAAACGGTAATTTGACGACCGTGTGGACGAGTCAAAATCAGGATACTGACTCGGCAGGCGGTATTTATGGGCAAAGATTTCTCGCTACGGCCAACATTAACGCGGCTCCGACCAACTTAGCGCTTGCCCCCGTCAGCGTTGACGAAAATGTTGCCGATGCCACGCCCGTGGGTTCTTTTACCACTACTGACCCTAATCCGGGCGATACCTTTACCTATACGCTGGTACCGGGAGCAGGCGACACCGACAATGCCGCCTTCTCGATTTCTCCCAGCGGGCAGCTGTTAATCAATGCATCTCCCAACTTTGAGGCAAAAAGCAGCTACTCGATCCAGGTCAGAACCACCGATCAGGGCGGTCTGTTTTTTGAGAAATCTCTCAATATCACGATCGAAGATGTCAATGAAGCCTCAACCGATCTCTCCTTCAGCATTACCAGCGTCAATGAGAATACCCTGGCCAATACCGAGATTGGCACCTTCAGTACGGTTGACCCCGACACAAACGACAGCTTTACCTACACGCTGGTGGCAGGTGCGGGAGCTACGGATAACGCGAAGTTTTCGATCGCAGGCAACACGCTAACGCTGCTGGAATCGCCTAACTTTGAAACCCAGCCGTCTTACTCTATTCGAGTGCGATCGGTCGATCTGGGCGGCTTCGTTGTTGAAAAAGTTGTGACGATCGGCGTTAACAATGTCACAGAATCTCCGACCGATCTGGCGCTTAACCCAACTGAAATTAATGAAAATCAGCCTGCTGGCTCAGTTGTAGGCACCTTTAGCAGCGTTGACCCGGATGGCCCTGGCAGCTTTACCTATACTCTGGTGACGGGTATAGGCAGCACCGACAACGCGGCCTTTACAATTTCTCCAACGGGGCAGCTCTTAATCACGGCTTCTCCAGACTACGAAACCCAGTCTGCTTACGCCATTCGGGTGCGCACTACCGATTCGACCGGGCTATTTTTTGAAAAAGCGCTGGCGATCGTCGTTAAAGATCTGAATGAAGCGCCCACCAATATCGTCCTTGCGCCAGACAAGATTGACGAAAACGTCCCTGCTAACTCGCTCGTTGGCAACCTTGCCAGCACTGACCCTGATAGTGGCAACACTTTCGAGTATGCCTTGGTGACGGGAGCAGGCGATACCGACAATGCGGCTTTTACCCTCTCTACGGCTGGTGCACTTAGCATCGTCAGCTCGCCTGATTTTGAAACTAAGGCAACCTACTCGATTCGGGTGCGCACCACAGATCAGAATGGGCTGCCATTTGACAAAATTCTAACGGTCGGCATTAACAATTTAACGGAAGCCCCCGGCAATGTGGCTCCGACCGATCTCAACCTAGCGCCTGCCAGCATCGCCGAAAACACGGGTGACAATGCTGCGATCGGCACCTTCACCAGCGCCGATGTCAACGCAGGTGACACCTTTACCTATACCCTGGTGACGGGAGCGGGTGACACTGACAATGCTGCTTTTACCATTGTTGGTGACCAACTTCAAATCATCAGCTCGCCTGACTTTGAAGCCAAAAATAGCTACTCCATTCGAGTTAGAAGTCGGGATGCGGGTGGACTTAGTTTTGACAAAGCTCTGACCGTCACCATCACAGGGGTTAATGAAAAACCGACCGATATCGGCCTCAGCAGCCTTACCGTTCCTGAGAATGTGCTAGATGCTTCGCCCGTGGGCACCTTCACCACTACTGACCCCGACACAGGCGACACCTTTACCTATACCCTGGTGGCGGGTACTGGCAGCACCGACAATGCCGCCTTCACGATTTCTCCCACGGGGCAGCTCTTAATTAACACCTCTCCCAACTTTGAGGCCAAACCCAACTACTCGATTCGGGTGCGATCGAGCGATGGTACTCTCAGCACCGAGAAGATTTTGGCGATCGCGGTTGGTGACTTAAACGAAGCGCCCACAGAGATTAAGCTGCCTCCAGGGGGCGTTGATGAAAATATCGTTGCGGGCTTTTCGCTAGGCAACCTACAGGCGATCGACGAAGATGCCAACGAAAACCATAGCTATAAGCTGGTGGCGGGGGTAGGAGATACCGACAATGGCGTATTTACCCTAACCCCGGCTGGGCAGCTCATCATTAACGTTTCGCCCAACTACGAGACGAAGCCGACTTACGCCATTCGGGTAGAAACAACGGACAAAGGCGGCTTGAAGTTTACCCAGGCTCTTACGGTTCAAGTCAACGATATCCCCGAAGATAACAGCCCGACGAACCTTCTGATTAGCAACAGCAATATCAACGAAAACGGAGCACCCAATGCGCTGATCGGGACGCTGACGACGATCGATCCTGACAGCACCTCTTTTACCTATACCCTAGTCAATGGATTTGGGGATAATGCCGCCTTTACGATCGGCGGTGCCAATGGCGATCAGCTGTTTTTGAGCAATCCAGCAGACTTTGAAACCAAGCCCAGCTATTCCATCAAAGTCCGCACCACAGACACCACGGGGAGTAGCCTAGAAAAAACGCTCACCATCAACGTTATCAACGTTAACGAAGCGCCTACCAACCTCAGCCTGAGCAATCTGGCCGTGGATGAGAACGTCGCTAATCCGGTGATTGGCCTGCTGAGCACGACCGATCCTGACATTGGCGACACCTTCACGAATACGCTGGTCAATGGCTTTGGCGATAATGCCGCTTTTACCATTGCTGGCAATGAGCTACGGATCAACACGCCTCCTAACTTTGAAGCCAAGCCGTCCTACAGCATCCGTGTCACCTCTACCGATGCGGGCGGACTCCCCGTTACCAAAGACTTTTCCATTACCATCAGAAATCTGCCTGAAGCGCCCACCGATCTGGCTCTCAGTGCTACTAGCATCAATGAAAACCAGCCCGTGGGTACGGCGATCGGCACCCTCAGCACGATTGATGATGACTTGGGAGACTCCCATCAATACTCACTGGTGGCAGGTATTGGCAGCACCGATAATGCCGCTTTTGAACTTGTGGGGAATGAGTTGCGGATCAAAGCTATCCCTGACTTTGAAACCAAGCCTAGCTATTCGATTCGGCTGAGAACCACCGACTCTACAGGGCGTACCTTCGACAAGGTATTCTCGATTCTGGTCAACGATCTAACCGAAGACGCAGGCACCACAACGCCGCAAGATCTGCAACTGTCGAAAAATGATGTTGATGAGAATCAGCCTGTAGATACGACCGTTGGCACGTTTAGCACAGTCGATCCTGACAACGGCGAAAGCTTTACCTACTCTCTCGCGACAGGGACGGGCAGCACCGACAATGCCGTCTTCAAAATCGTCAACAATGCGCTACAGCTCAACGCTGTTCCCGATTTTGAAGCCAAACCCAGCTACTCAATTCGGGTGCGCACCACCGACAAGGGAGGGCTGTTTTTCGAGAAAGTCTTTGCGATCGCCGTCAACAACCTGCCTGAGCTACCGGGTCAAACGGCCCCGACTGATTTAGTTCTTTCTAAAGCCGACGTCAACGAAAATCTGCCTGTGGGGACGATCGTTGGCACCCTCAGCACCGTTGACCCCGATGCGGGAGATAGCTTCACCTACTCGCTAGAAATTGGCGACGGGAGTGATGACAACACCCGGTTTACGATCGTCAATAATGAGCTGCGGCTTAATACCGTCCCCGATTTCGAGACCAAGCAAAACTATAAAATTCGGCTGCGCAGCACCGATGTGGGCGGTAAGTTCTTCGACAAGGTGTTCACCATCACGGTGAATAATCTGCCTGAGCTACCGGGAGATACGCCGCCGACCGATCTCGCTCTCTCTAAAACCGACATTGACGAGAACCAGCCTGTCAACACGGTTGTGGGCAGCTTTAGCTCTATTGATCCCGATGTGGGTGACACATTCACTTACACCTTGGTGACTGGAGCTGGCAGCACCGACAACGCAGCCTTCACGATCGCCAATGGCGCACTGCAAATCAACGGCATTCCTGACTTTGAAACCAAAGCCGCCTACTCAATTCGCGTCCGCAGCACCGATGTCGGCGGCAAGTTTGTGGAGCGTGTCTTTGCCATCACGGTCAATAACCTCTCCGAGACTCCCGGCAGTACGGCTCCCCAAAATCTGCTGCTCTCGCCCAGTACCGTAGATGAAAACCGACCTGTTGGCACGGTCGTTGGCACGTTTGCCACCCAAGATCCTGATCCGGGTGATACCTTTACCTACGCCTTGGTAACTGGAACGGGCAGCACCGACAACGCAGCCTTCACAATTGTGAACGGGGAACTGCGCCTGAATGTGGTTCCCGATTTTGAAACCAAGACTAGCTACTCGGTTCGGGTTCGCACGACGGATGTGGGCGGCAAATTTTTTGAGAAAGCCTTCACCGTCGGCATCAATAACCTAACGGAAAGTCCGGGAGATACACCACCGACTGATTTACTGCTCAGCAATGCAACCGTGGCTGAAAATGTCCCGCCCAATACGGCGATCGGCAGCTTCAGTACGATCGACCCGGATGCTGGCGATAGCCATACCTACTCGCTTGTGGCTGGCTTTGGCGACAATGCTGCTTTTACCATCGTCGGGGGTCAGCTTCAGATCAATAGCTCCCCTGACTTTGAAACCAAGCCGTCATACAGCATTCGTGTCACCAGCACCGACATTGGCGGCAAGACCTTTACCAAAACCCTGACTGTCACGGTTCAGAACGTCAACGAAGCCCCGGTGGTTACCCCTTCAGCCGGAGCGCTGTCCTATACCGAAGGCAGCGGAGCGGTCAAGGTAGATACGGCCATCAAAGTCACTGATCTCGACAGTGCTAATCTGGCGGGTGCGGTGGTTTCTCTGGTGGGCTATCTGCCGGGTCAAGATAGTTTGGCCTTCACCAACACCGCCAAAATCACGGGCAGCTTTAATGCGGCGACGGGCAGCCTGACGCTGAGTGGAGCGGCCACGATCGCTGAATACGAAGCGGCGTTGCAGTCGATCACCTATACCAACAGCAGCAGCAACCCCAGCAGCGCCACACGCACCGTCCGCTTTACCGCTACCGATGGCACTAACACAAGCAACATTGCCACGCGCTCCATTCAGATTCTGGCGACCAATACTGCCCCCGTTATTGCAACTTCGGCCAGCGGATTAACCTATGCCGAAAACAGCGGTGCGATCGCCATTGATGCCAATGTCACCGTCTCTGACATTGATAGCCCCACGTTAGCAGGGGCAACGATCGCCCTCGACAGCTACGTTGCCCAGCAGGATGTCCTAGGCTTCACCAACCAGAATGGCATTACGGCCAATTTCAACACGACAACGGGTGTTCTCACCCTTTCCGGCATTGCCTCCTTGGCGAACTATCAGTTGGCGTTGCAGTCGGTTACCTACACCAATACCAGCCGCAATCCTACGACCAGCCGCACGGCTCGCTTTAGCGTCACCGATGGGACAGCAACCAGCAACATTGCGACCCGTGCCATCCAGATTTCACCGATCAACTCAGCTCCGAGCCTGACGGCCTCGACCAGCGTTCTCACCTACACCGAAAAAAGTAGCCCGATCGCCCTCGATCCGGCGATTGCAGTCACCGATCCTGATAGCACGGTCTTGGCAGGCGCTACGGTCACGATCTCCGGCTATGTTGCCGCACAAGATCGACTTAGCTTTAGCAACTTTAAGGGGGTGACGGGCAGCTTCAATACTGCAACGGGTGTTCTTACCCTCAGCGGCTTGGCGGCTCTAGCAGACTACCAAACGGCTCTGCGCTCCATCACTTACACCAACATTGGCGATAACCCCAGCAGCGCGAATCGCACGCTCAATTTCACCGTCACTGATGGGGCTGCCACCAGCAATTCTGTGGCGCGCACCCTCCAGATCATTACGGTCAACGATGCGCCAATTGTCACGACTTCGATCAAAACGGTGACATTTGCTCGATCGGCTGGCGCTTTAACCCTCGATGCTAACCTGACGCTGAGCGATGTCGATAGCCCTCAGCTTGCAGGCGCAACGGTGACGCTAGGGGGCTATGTTGCCGGAGAGGATGGACTGATCTTCAGCGATCGCGATGGCATTACGGGCAGCTTTAATGCCGCCACCGGAGAACTGACGCTGACGGGTTCGGCCTCGGCTACCACCTATCAGGCTGCTTTGCGATCGCTGATCTACACCAATAACAGTGAGAGCGAGAGCATTAGTCCTCGAAACATCGAGATTACGGCCACAGATGGCACCGCTACGAGCAATCCGGCGACCGCCCGCCTCCAGATCCGCTTTGATCAGAAAAATACGACCCCTAGCCTAGACTTAAACGGTTCTGGCATTGGTCGAGACTTTAGCAATACGTTTGTGATTGCTGGCTCTCCGGTCGCGATTGCCTCTAGCAGCGCCCAGCTCACCGATTCCGATAGCCCTACCCTGGTTTCGGCGCAGGTTTCCATCTCCAACCTGCTTGACGGCAGCAATGAGGAGCTGTTGGTAGACACGATCGGCACAGGCGTTACCGCTTTTTATAATGCAGCCAAAGGAACGTTGAACCTGACAGGAGCCGCTTCCCCGACGACCTATCTCAAGGTGTTGCGCAGCATTCGCTACCAAAATCGCTCAAGTAATCCCGATCGCACCACACGCATTATGTTGTTCTCGGTCAACGATGGGACTAACAGCAGCGAACCTGCCCAAACGGCCGTGCAGATTACCCAGATTAACTTGGGCGATGCGTCGGCTCAGGGGGTTTCTTTGGTGACAACGATCGCCACAGACTTGATCAACGCGCCGAGCAGCAACGACAGGCTGACCTCGACGCTGGCGAACTTGCAGCAAAATGACCAAGTTGATGGCGGGGGCGGTTTTGACACCTTCGTGCTCACTCAAGGCGAGGGTGATGCGCTGGTAGATGTGCGCAATTCGGTGAATCAAATCCGGGGGATCTTCAGCGGCATCACGGCTCTGACCAACTTTGAGTACTTCGATTTTGGCAGCTTCCAGGGCAATGTTACGCTGCTGGGCAGCGATGCGCTCAACGATCGCCTGATTGCGGGATCGGGCAACGATTCTCTCAAGGGCGGCGGCGGCAGCGATCGCTTGGTTGGCAACGCAGGCAATGACACCTTAGAGGGCGACCTCGGCCTCAACACGCTAGAAGGGGGCACAGGCGATGACGTCTATTTCATCAGCAACTCTAGCGACGTGATCGTTGAAGGGCTGAACGAAGGATTTGATAGCGTTTATGCCTCCGTCAGCTGGACGATGAGTGCAGAGCTAGAAGACCTCACCTTAAGAGAGGAGGCGATCGTTGCTACGGGCAATGACCTAACCAACAAAATCACAGGTAACAGCCGCAACAACACCCTACTTGGCAATAGCGGCAACGACATTCTCTTAGGCAATAGTGGCAGTGACAGCCTGACCGGGGGCGATGGCGGCGATGTGCTCTCTGGTGGCAAAGGGGTAGACCGATTGCTGGGCAGCAAAGGCAACGATCGCCTGACGGGAGAACAAGACAAAGATGTTTTGACGGGAGGGATAGGTAAGGATCGCTTCTGGCTGACGAGTGCTCGCAAAGCCGATGCCGATAGAATCACCGATTTTCGCGCCATTGACGATACGATTTGTGTCTCCCGCAAGGGGTTCAGCCGCAGCCTTAAGCTAGGCAGAATTCGGCCTGCTCAATTTCAGTTGGGAGATAGCGCTCAGGACGCAAGCGATCGCTTCATCTACCAAAAGTCTACAGGTGCGCTGTTTTTTGATGCAGATGGGGTGGGGGGCAAGGCACAGGTGCAAATTGCCCAACTCACTAATCGAGCCACCCTCACTCGCGCAGATATTTTTGTCATCAGCTAAGCAGAAAACCCCTCTGGTGATTCACAATGAAAGCAAGCTGTTTACAGACTTGCTCTATGTCTACGCTGACTGATGCCCAAAACCTTCTGTCTGACCTGATTGCCCGCTATCGATCGCAGGTAGACTACCTAGCGATCCGCTTGGAAGAAGCCGAAGGCACCAATATTTTGCTGCGGGGCAATCGAGTTGAAACCCTCAGCGAAGACATTTCCATTGGCGGGCAGGTGAGAGCCTGCTACAAAGGGGGCTGGGGCTTTGCTAGCTTCAATCGGCTGTCGAGCTTGGTGGCGCGCATTGAAGAGGCGATCGCCGCGGCTCGGTTAGTCGGTGACGAAGAAACGCTGTTGGCGGCTGTCGATCCAATTCAAGATAGCCGCCATTTGCCCTTGACAGGAACCGATCCACGCCAGATTTCCCTGGCCGAAAAAAAGGCGCTTTGCAGCCACTATGCTGAGCTGTTGCGTAGTGTAGATCACCGCATTGCCACCACTTCAGTTCGCTATGGTGACAGCGCCCAAAAAGTGATTCTCGCCACCTCAGAAGGCACGCTAATCGAGCAATCCTGGGTTGATCTGGAAATGCGGTTTGCGGCAACGGCACGTAGTGGCGAAACGGTGCAGACCGGACGGGAAACCACAGGCTCTCGCAAAGCCTACGAAGATTTGTCCAGCCTCGATCGGCAGGTCGTAAGTGCAGCACGCCGCGCCGTAGATGCCTTGGCGCTGCCCTCGGTCAAAGGCAACACCTACACCGTGGTAATTGACCCTATTTTGACGGGGCTATTTGTCCATGAGGCGTTCGGGCATCTATCGGAAGCCGACATGACCTACGAAAATCCCGATTTGCTGGAAGTCATGACCTTGGGGCGACGGTTTGGCTCTCCCGACCTGCAAATTTTTGACGGGGCTGCCCCCGTGGGACATCGCGGCAGCTACTACTATGATGATGAAGGCGTGCCTGCCACCACGACTCAACTGATCGAAGATGGCGTGCTGGTGGGGCGACTCCACTCTCGCGAAACCGCTGGCAAACTAGATGAAGCCCCAACAGGCAATGCCCGCTGCCTCAGCTATCACTATCCGCCGATCGTCCGCATGACCAACACCTGGATTGAACGCGGCAGCACCCCCACCGCCGATCTGCTGGGAGACATTAAGGAAGGCGTCTATGCCCGCAACTGGATTGATGGCATGACCAACGGTGAGATGTTTACGTTTGCCGCCGGAGAAGCCTGGATGATTCGCAATGGTGAACTGGCTGAACCTGTGCGCGATGTCAATCTCTCAGGCAATGTGTTTACGACTTTGGCCGATATTGAAGCGATCGGTGATGATTTTGATTGGGATGAGTCGGGTGGCTGCGGTAAAAGTGGGCAGAGCGGTCTTCCGGTGGGCTGCGGTGGGCCAAGCCTGCGGATTCGCAATATTGTCGTCGGTGGAGAAGCTGACGAGTTGTAAATTCAAGCGCCGAACTACTGCAACTCACCGCTTCTGACTGGGATCTCAATCACAAATTCTGTTCCCTTGCCCAATTCAGAATTGCAGATCAAATGTCCGCCATGTGTTTCCTCAACAATTTGGCGCGCGATCGACAAACCTAGCCCTGTCCCTTTCCCCACATCTTTTGTTGTAAACAGATGATTAAAGATCCGCGATCGAATTTCCTCCGGAATTCCCATGCCGCTATCTTGAATCCTAATTACCACGCGGGATTGATCTTGCGATAGTGAAGTTGTGATCGTGATCTTCCTGAGGGCGCTGTTAGGGGTGGCTAAATCGTCCTTGAGTTCTTCAAGAGCGTCAATGGCGTTCGCCAAGATATTCATAAATACCTGATTTAGCTGCCCTGGAAAGCATTCTATTTTAGGCAAATCAGCATATTCTTTGGTTACTCCGATGGCGGGTCGCTGTTCGTTAGCCTGGAGGCGGTACTTAAGAATCAGCAGGGTGCTTTCAATTCCCTCATGGATGTCACAGGCTATCCGTTGATCGGTATCGGAACGGGAGAAAGTTCTGAGGCTGGTGCTGATATGCCGAATTCGCTCGATCGCCCCTTTCATAGAGCCGATCATTTTGGGTAAATCTTTTAATAGAAACTCCAGATCGACTGCTGTAGCATGTGCCTGTACTGCCGGAAGCTGCTCAGGATAAGACTGCCGATAGCATTCCATATGAGCCAGCAAATCTTGAATATAGTCCTCTATATTTCTTAAGCTGCCTTTCAAAAAGCCAATGGGGTTGTTAATTTCATGGGCAATACCTGCAACTAGGTTCCCCAGCGTCGCCATCTTTTCATTCTGTACTAGCTGAAGCTGAGTTTGCTGTACCTGCTGAAAGGAGGCTTGAAGCTGTTGAGACTTTTCCTGCTCGCGTGTGTAGAGACAGGCATTTTCAATGGCGATCGCGGCTTGTGTGGTCAAGAGTCCTAATAGCTCTAGGCGATCGTGGCTGAACGCTCCCGCAATCAAGTTATTCTCAAGATACAGAACGCCAATGAACTTACCTTGATACAAGATGGGGTTACAGAGAATGGACTTAGGCTGATGGTTGAGAATGTAAGGATCAGACTCTGAAATAGGCTCATGAATCGCATTTTTGAGCACCAAAGATTGTCGAGTTCTAGCGACATAGTTAATTAAAGAAATCGGCAGATCTTGACTGGTTTCAGTTGGAACAGATTGTAAAATGATCGCTCTCTGATCTGACTCTTTGGCGATCGCCTCAATTAACAGCTGCCCATCTTTTTCTAGAATCAGCGCCCCCGTTTGAGCGGCTGCATTTTCTAAAATAATGCTCAGCAATTTCTCTAGCAATTGATGCAGATTCAACTCGCTAGAGATGGCCTGAGCCGCCTTCATCACGGTTGTGAGATCTAAGATATTTTGGCTGCTCGTGGTACCGCTCGCAGAGTGAGAACGATTTGCCACCAGAGTTTCAGTGGCCTGAACGGGCAGAGCGGTCTGCTGAGTGCCCACGATCAGAGAGGCATATTGGTTTTCGAGTTGATGAACTTTGGCGATCGCCCCCCAGCGAATATAGCCATAGTAAGCATCGGTCATATAGCCTTGGGCAATATGCTTTTTGTCTTGAGTGAGATAAAACTTTGCGGCTAGTTCGCTGGCTAAAGCAGCTTCTTGATAGTAGCCTTGAGCCGTTGCGCCCTGAATGGCTCGATCGTAAGCCTGCATAGCCTCATATTTTTGATCTTGAATGCGTGCGATTTCTGCGGCTATGAGATCGGACTTGTGCTGATAATTCATTGGGGCTGATGCTGCCCATTGCTGCATCACCTGCTGATGAGCGATCGCCTTTTGTAATTGAACTTGCCAGCGATCGGCGTCGCAGTCGGCCAGCAGCGCCAGCGCATGGTAAAAGTGATAAACCGCAGCCAGCACTAATCCAGCACCGCTCCCCGCGTAATGCGCTGCCATCGCTGCGTTTTCGGTGGCCTGCTGATGTTGCTCAAAGGTATAGCTCAAGATCAGCCTTGCCGTATAAAAGGCAAACAGCGACTGCTGATTTTGAGCCGTTTCTAAGCGTGGTAGAATCAACGCCTCATCAAAACTTTCTCCCCTCAGCACGCAAGGATCGGCTGCTTTTCCCTGCAAATTCAGCATCACCTGCTGCCACAACTGCATGTAATAAATTTGAAATTCCTGTTTGAGTTTCAAGAGCAGTTCAATGTAATGAGCCTGGGTTTGGATGACGCCCTCTAGAGGCTTGCCGCTAAAAAACAGGTGGGTGCCCAGATTCATTGCGGAGTAGCTCACATAGCCAATATCGCCCGTTTCTAGCCCCGTATGAATAGATTTTGTCAAAGGAGCAAACGTTGCTTGAATATGCTCTTTCTGATGTCTGACAAAACTTTCAAAGAGCTGATAGAAGCTGCATTCTAGCTCTTTTGCCTGAAACTGTTCAATCAACGCCAGCGCGATTTTTCCAGAATGATAGGCGCGATCGGACATCTGGATAGCCCCACAAAACCAGGCATAGGCCGTGTAAGCAAACGCTGCTAAAGCTGAATGCCCGTGTTCGACGCAGAGTTCGAGCTGGGTTAGGACGATCCAGCGGTAGATCTCAGGCTGTGTTTGGTAGGCTGGCGATGTCAGGGTGCAGAGAATTTGCAGAGCCGCCATCTGGGTTGGATCAGTCATGCGGGGGCTATGCTTCAGCGCTGCCAAGTCTGGCAACGGGATGGAGTCATGGGCTCGATCGAGTTGGCAGGCAATGGGAATCCCCAGCATCGCCAGCGTTTCCAACCCTAGAGCGATCGCCTTCCACATTTGCAATTGGGCAATGTAGCACTGAATCTTCAGCTCATAGGCTTTGACCTTGTCGAGATCGTGAGTGGCATGCTGCTCAATTAAATTGACCCACTGTGCCGATTGCCCATAATCCGTGTTTAGATAGGCAGCCTCGGCAAGTTCTGTACAGAGTGCCAGGGTCAGATCATAATCGGTTAGCCAACTTCCTGACGGCAAAAGCGCTATTCCTTGCTTTAAATAGCTGACCGAGGGTTCATAGGCAGCAGAAGCTTTAGCTTTCTGTCCGGCGATGAGATTGAGTCGAGCCAGCTCGATTTTCTCTGTCGAACTGCTGAGCAAATCGGCACCGCGATTTAAAGCATTGACAATCTCAAAAATGTTGGCTTCTAGCTCTTGTGCAGATGTGCTGCGCAGCAAAAGCTGCCCCATTTTGAGGTGGGTCGCCTGCTTCTGAGCATCCGGAATTAAAGAATAGGCGGCCTGCTGCACGCGGTCATGCAAAAACCGATAGGTGACTTTGGTTTGATCAAAGCCCAGCATATCCAGTTCGCTATCGGCAAACAGCAGAAGAATTTTGTAATCGTTGTTGAGGGGCAAAATCAAACCGGACTGCAACGCAGGCTGCAAGGCTTGAGCTACCTCTAGCGATGAAGTTTCGCTGACCGTTGCCAGCACGTTGATATTGAAGCGATCGCCCACACAGGCCGCCAGCTTCAGTATGGTTTGCGTTGTTTCGGGTAGCTTCTCAATATTCCCCGCCATCAGATCAACAACGCTCTTGTCAGCAACGCCCGTGGCCTGAATTTTTTCCAGATCCCACTGCCAGTTTCCCTGAGCAAAGTCAAAGGTCAGCAGATGCTCTTGGTGCAAGGTCTTAAGGATCTGCATCAAAAAGAAAGGATTGCCCTGCGTCTTGTTAAACAGCAGCTCAGCCAAAGACTGCGTTGGCTGCAAATCGCTTAAGGTATCCGCCACAATTTGCTGAACATGAGCCATCTCTAGCGGACGCAACACAATGTTGCTAACCGCCACCCCGGTCTGCTGAATTTCCTCTAGCGTTTTGATTAGGGGATGGATAGGGCTGACTTCATTGTCGCGATAGGCTCCAATCAGCAGAAAATGCTGGCTGTCGGCATGGGTCATGAGCACCTGAATCAGCTTTAGCGAAGCCGAATCTGCCCATTGCAAATCGTCTAAAAACAGAACTAGCGGATGTTCTGGCTGCGTAAAGACCTGGATAAAAGACTGAAAGACCCGATTAAAGCGATTTTGGGCTTCGGCTGCTCCTAGCTCTGACAGGGGCGGCTGTTGCCCCATGATTGGCTCTACTTCGGGAATCACGTCAATGATCACCTGCCCATTGCGACCAAGTGCTTGCAGCAACTTTTCTCGCCAATCTTGCAGGCGATCGCTAGGCTCGGTCAGCAGCATCTGCATCAAAGACTGAAACGCCTGAATCAGCGACGCATAGGGAATGTTGCGCTTGAACTGGTCAAATTTGCCCGAAATAAAGTAGCCCCGCTGCCGCGCGATCGGCTTGTGAACCTCGTTGACGAGAGAAGATTTGCCAATGCCAGAATAGCCAGAAACCAGCATGATTTCGCTATGGGGGCAAGCGCTATCTGCAATTCGCTCAAACGCGCTGAGCAATTTCGCAACTTCTGGCTCGCGTCCATAGAGCTTTTGGGGAATCAGCAATTGTCCGGCGCGATCGCGTGCGCCCGGCATCAAAGGTGAAATATCGCCTGTGGCTTGCAGCTGAGCGAGACAAAATTCTAGATCAACCTTGAGTCCGGCAGCGCTCTGGTAGCGGTCTTCTGCATTTTTTGCCATCAGTTTTTCAACAATTGCGGCGATCGCTAACGGCACCTCTGGATTGAGATACCGCATAGAAATCGGCTGCTTGGCAATGTGAGCATGGACTAGCTCCATCGGGTCTGATCCCTGAAAAGGCAGCATTCCCGTTAGCATTTCATAAAAAGTAACCCCCAGCGAGTAAAAATCGCTGCGATAGTCTACCGAGCGATTCATCCGCCCAGTCTGCTCAGGCGACATGTAGGCAAGAGTGCCCTCTAGCTGATTGGGGCTTGTGATCTGAGGGGCTTCTTGCGTGAGGCGAGAGGCAATACTGAAATCTGTAAGCTTGGCCTCTCCAGTCTGAGGATTGAAGATGATGTTGGCGGGCTTGATATCTTTGTGCAAAATGCCGTGCTGATGTAGCGAAAGCAGCGCTTGAGCCAGCTGGATGGCAATTTTGAGAAAGGCGATCGGCTGGAGAGGTCGCTGCTGAAGGAAACGCTTGAGCGATTCTCCGCCAAAGTCTTCGTAGATCAGCGCCAGACGGTTCTGATAGCTGTGTAGCTCATAAACCCTGACAATACCCTCTAGAATCAGCGCTTCTGTGATTTTGTACTCTTGCTTGAGGCGGCTGATTTGCTCAAGTGTGGGATACTCTGCTTTGAGAATCTTGAGGATAACGGGATGGGGTAGCGTTTGCGAGACCTGAATTTCAGGCTGAAGGTCTTTTCTGAAGGTTTGCCCCCGATAGACAACCGTATTGACTCCTTCATGCAGCACTTCAGTCAGGTCGTAGCCTGAAAAGGTCAATGCGGACACCATACTCCTCCTACTTCTCCGTAGACTAACCAGAGATCGACCTGTTCCGTTGCAAATTTGCTGTTTTTTCCAGAGAGGTGCTGTCCAATCTTCATCCCAAAATCAACCTGCAAATCCTGAGTTTTACCCAATAATCAAAACGTATGCCTAAGGTTCCCACTTTGGGAGACTAAAGAATCAGGCAGGGTGGTTTCAGTTTGGTAATGTTCTAGACATGTTGTTAATTTTTTTGAAAGGCGCGCGGAGCGCGCCTTTCAAAAAAATTAACAACACATTTGAAACACTACCTTTCAGTTTCAGGCAAATTGGAATGCGATCAGACTTTAATCGGTAGATGCGAGAGGGTTTGAGTCCAAGTCTTTTTCCAAGATAGCAATTTCACACATAACAACAATGCGATCGCCATTGTGTCTCGGTAAAGACATTTTACGGAATCATTCTTTGGCTCAGATACAGGAATCTTTGGCAGTAAGAACCATCAGGATCATAAACCTATGAACCTGAAAACTCTTGCTTGCAAAAATCTTGGGCTTGATGCAATTCGCTACCTTAACCTTTGGGTAATCAATCTCTGAGTTGAATGATTTGGATAATTTATTTAAATAATTTATTTGGACAAGGTTTAATTCGACTGTGAATTTAAATTTGGATGACAATGGACTAGCTTTCGTGAAGCGATCGCTGGCTGAACTCGACACGTCCGGCACTACAATCTAATACACAGGCTTACGTATCTTGGACGCAGTCATCCAGTAAATGCAGTGATCGAGGTCACAGCACAGGTTCACGGTACTTCAGATAGGTTAACGAGTTTGTGCCAGCAATTCTGTATGAACTGCAATCTTGCGTAAGCCCCAATACCTTGAGCGGATAGGGAGGAATAGGCGGAATGACTGAGGATGTTTTACCTGGACTCAGTTTTCCATTGGGGGCAACAGTGCGAATGGGCGGAACAAACTTTTGTGTCTACTCAAAACATTCGGCCTATTTGGAACTGCTGCTGTTTGATGCCCCTAATGATCCGCAGCCTGCAAGGACCATCCGGCTTGACCCCAAGCGGCATCGCACATTTCACTACTGGCATGTCTTTGTTCCAGAAGTGCGATCGGGGCAGATTTATGCCTATCGCGCCCACGGAGCCTATGCCCCTGAAAAAGGATTGCGCTTTGACCCTCAGAAAGTATTGCTTGATCCCTATGCTCGTATGGTCGTGGGCTGGGAGCACTACAGCCGTGAAGCCGCCATTCTTCCAGGAGACAACTGTGCCTCTGCGCTGAGAAGCGTTGTCGTAGACTCTAGCCTCTACAACTGGGAAGGCGATCAGCCGCTGCAAGAGCATCACTACAACTGGGAAGGCGACCAACCTTTACGCACTCCTTACTCCCATACGGTGATTTACGAGCTGCATGTCGGCGGTTTTACAAAGCATCCTAGCTCTGGCGTCACGCCGAGCAAGCGTGGCACCTACGCCGGATTGATTGAAAAAATTCCTTACCTCAAAGAGCTGGGGGTTACAGCAGTCGAGCTGCTTCCCATTCACCAATTTGATGAACAGGATGTGCGGCCTGGTTTGACCAACTACTGGGGATACAGCACGATCGCCTTTTTTGCCCCCCATATGCAATACAGCTCTTGCCGCGATCCGCTGGCGGCAGTGGATGAATTTCGAGACATGGTGAAGGCGCTGCATAAAGCAGGCATTGAAGTCATTCTAGATGTGGTGTTTAACCATACGGCTGAGGCAAACCACGAAGGAGCCACGCTTTCCTTTCGAGGGTTAGCCAATACCTCCTACTACATTCTTGAAGAAGATAATTTAGCGCTGTATGCCAACTACAGCGGTTGCGGTAACACCGTCAAAACTAACCATGAAGTGGTGGCACGCCTGATTATTGACTGCCTACAGTATTGGGTTGCCGAAATGCATGTGGATGGCTTTCGATTTGATCTGGCCTCGGTGCTGTCTCGAAGCCGATCGGGGCATATTTTAGAAGATCCGCCGCTGCTGTGGGCGATCGACTCTAACCCCATCTTGGTCAATGCCAAGGTCATTGCCGAAGCTTGGGATGCGGCTGGGCTGTATCAGGTGGGTTCGTTTGCGGGCGATCGCTTTGCTGAATGGAATGGGCCGTTTCGGGATGACGTACGGCAGTTTATTAAAGGCGATACAGGCAGGGTGAGCAAGGTGGCAGCCAGAATTATGGGCAGCCCAGATATTTATCCGGCACTCGATCGCGAACCCAATCGCAGTATTAATTTCATTACCTGCCATGATGGCTTCACGTTGAATGATTTAGTGTCTTACAACGAAAAACACAATGAGGCTAATAAAGAAGATAGCCGAGATGGCAGCAACGACAACTATAGCTGGAACTGTGGACAGGAAGGCGATACTTCAGATCCAGAGATAAAGTTACTGCGGCATCGCCAGATGAAAAATCTGTTGACGATATTGATGATGTCTCAGGGTACGCCGATGCTGCTTATGGGCGATGAGGTCAGGCGATCGCAGCAAGGCAACAACAATGCCTACTGTCAGGACAGCGAGCTAAGCTGGTTTAACTGGGATGCTCTGGAAAAACAGGCTGACTTTCATCGGTTTGTGAAGCTGCTGATTCACTTCGCTCAGTCTCTAGAAATCTTTCGCTGCGAAGAAATTTTGACCGTGACCTTTGCCAGTTCCAAGCCCCACATTGTCTGGCATGGCACCAAGCTGGGAGAGCCAGATTGGAGTGAAAATTCTCACAGTCTGGCCTTCACGCTACGCCATCCCGAAGCAGGCGAACATCTGCATGTGATTTTGAATGCCTATTGGGAACCGCTGACGTTTGAGCTGCCACCGCTCGATCGGGGAGAAGTGTGGCATCGGGTCATTGATACCGCTTTGGCCAGTCCAGATGATATTACGTTTGATCTGGCTGCGACAGAGGCACCTGCTTCTAACGTGGTGAAGTCCAGCCTGTATCGAGCAGAGGCGCGATCGTCTATTGTGTTGATCGTTAGAGGAGGATAAATTTTTGCCATGTCATTGAGGCGGTTTTTGCGGCCTCCAGCTAGGGATCGTCACAGCAATAGCTCAAAAAAAGTCTTGGGTTGCAATTTTGTCAGGAGCCATAGCACACGTCATCTGTAGAGCCTCTGCGTTAGGGAGCTAATAGCGATCGAATACACAGCTATTTAGTCAACACACTATTTAGTCAACATGGTGTATACGCCATCCCAGGAGGGTGGGGGCGGTTCTTTGGTATATTGTCGGGCGCGATCGATATAGACTGCGATCGCTTTATCTTCTGGTCGAAAACGTTGCGCCTGCTGAAAGTGACGAATGGAGCGCTGAAAATCTTGGGCAGTATAGGCATCGCGGCCTGCCTGATAAAGATCGAGAAAGTCTTGGGTCGCCAAGGAGAGCGGCGTGGTGCGATCGCCAATTAGCTCATAGATGCGCACGGGTTTGGTTTTGCCTTTGGCTCGAATGCGATCGAGTTCTCGCACCCAGACTTTATCGCGGCAAAGCTCATAGGTAAACTCGCTGAGGATAATATCACAGCCATATTCTTTGGTCGCGCCTTCTAGCCGAGAGCTAATATCTACGCCATCCCCAATCACCGTATAGTCCATCCGCTTTTGAGAGCCAATGTTGCCCGATACCACAGCTCCAGAGCTTAAGCCAATGCCAATGCGGATTTGCGGCTGGGAGGTTTGCTGCCGTTCTTCGTTAAAGTCGGCAAGGCGATGACGCATATCCAACGCAGACTGTACGGCCATCCAGGCGTGATTTTCCAGCGGCAAAGGGGCACCAAACACAGCCATGAGGGCATCGCCAATAAATTTGTCTAAGGTGCCTTCATGGTCAAATACGGCCTCTACCATCGTGCCGAAGTAGTTGTTCAGCAGCGATACCACCTCCGAAGCCTCCATTTCCTCAGTCAGGGAGGTATAGCCGCGAATGTCAGAGAACAAAATCGTCACTTCTTTTCGTTCTCCTTCCATCAGCGCCTCATCGCCCAAAGCCATGACTCGCTCTGCCACTCCCGGATTCATGTAGCGATACATGGTGGTCTTCATCCGTTTTTCTTGGCTGATATCTTCTAGCACCACCAAGCCACCCCGCACACTGCCTTCAGGGTTGGTCAACGGATTGACCGTGAGGTTGATGCTGCGCTCGACCTTGCGAACCTGGGTCGCAGCAAGGTGCAGATGATCGAAATGAGGCAGCTCACGGGGATCATTCCAGGGAATAAATCGCTCAGGCGTAGCGCGATCGCCAATCGCCAAAATTAATTCATGGGTTCCCATGCCTTCATACAAACCTACGGTGAGATTTTGTTCGGGAATGTAATTCTTTTTGCCTGTGCTCAGGCTAGCCTCTAGATGGGTCTGGAGCAAATCAATCGGTACGATTTCCCAAACGAGACGACCCGTTAGCTTTTCTACCCAAAACTGAGCTTGCTGGCGATCGGCACTGCTTTGCAGCGAACAGCCCAGCAGGTTGAGCGCTGCATCATTAATCGTGACAATCCGACCCTGCATATCGGTAGAGATAACGGCATCGGATAGGCTTTGCAGGATATCTTTTTGATACTGCTTTTCTAACAAAACATGTTCAAAAAGCTGGGCGTTTTCTAAGGCAATACCCGCCTGAATGTTGAAAGCGCGCATAAATTCTTCATCGGATGCCGTAAAGCTACCCTGTTTTTTGTTGATGAGCTGCGTCACGCCAATCAAGGTGCCTTCAGAGTTGTAAACGGGCATACAAAGAATGTTCCGAGTTCGGTAGCCTGTCAAGCGATCGACGCTGGGATCCCAGCGCGGGTCTTCGTAGGCATCGGTAATATTGAGGCTTTGCTTGGTAGAAGCCACATAGCCGACAATGCCCCGATCGCTGGGCAGGCGAATCTCCATCATGGACAGATCATCGGCTGTCGCCACTTTTGACCACAGCTCACGCCGATCGCCATCCACCAAAAACAGCGTACTGCGATCGGCTCCCATCAAGTTTTGCGCTTCCGCCATGACGGCTCGCAGCGTCTTTTCTAGATCTAGACTTTGCCCCAGGCAAGCCGTTGCTTTGAGTAGCGCCGTTACCCCCCGCTGATTGCGGGCTGCCATATAAAAAGAGTTGCAGCTCTCTAAAATGATCCCCATAGAGGCCGCAAACTCACGAAACCGTCGCTCATCACCTTCACTAAACGGTTCGCTGCCGCGTTTGTTGAGCAACTGCACCACGGCAACCACGCGGTTTTTAGTGCTAAAAATGGGCATACAAAGAATATTCTGCGTCCGGTAGCCCGTGCGCTGATCGATATCCCGGTTAAACAGAGGATGGCTATAGGCATCGGCAATGTTGAGACACTGCCCTGTAACTGCCACCTGTCCGGCAATACCGACAGTCAGCGGTAAATGAATTTCTAGGGGTTTGCCGTTGGCATCTTGCGCCACCTTGGCCCAAAGCTGCTGTTTTTCTTCGTCTATTAGATAAATAGTGGTGCGATCGGCCTGAAGAATTTGCCCAATTTTTAGGGTAAATGCTTCTAGAATCTGCTCTAGCATCGTCTCCAGAGCTTCATTGTTGATCATGTCGATCGCCCGGAGGAATTGCTCAAACTCGCGGGTAATCTGATCTAACAAATCCACAAACTGCGGTACGGGCAGATCCCTAACTCGGTTTGTCAGGTCGCCTCTGCGGTTCGCCTGAGTCAGGGTGACCAACATACCATTGGAGGAAGATGCGATTGTCATGAGGGTTCACGGGGGCATACTACAGGAGCCAAACCAGAGAAACGCCAAATCAGGAAACAGCGTACGTCATCCCAATAAAAACTTTTGAAATTGACGAGAACGCAGTCCAGATATTGAAGACACCCTATGTTACGCGGCACAGACTTACAGAATTCTCTTGTCGGCCAGAACACTTTGTCTGACAATTTGTCTGCCTCACTCCAGATGGGTAACTGACCCATCCCGCAAGAAACCAAGATTGCTAATCCTAAGGCTGCACATCACCTAATGCTGCCAGTCCTCACGCACCACACACCTTTTTTGCACATCTTTGTTATATTGCATCTGCAATACATCTGGCTACCGGGTTTATTGAAGATGCTGCGTTTCCATGTTAGGTAAGTGTGAATTAAGAAGTTTTACGGTTTCCTTTCTTAGAATCATGTGAATGACATTACAGATTTCATCCGTCCTTTAAAAATCGCTCAAGCTTGCGGATCATTTAACCTGAAAGACTTTTTGAAGCAGCAGCCTGCTTTTTCAAGAAATCCTTGGCTTGATTCGTCATCTTGAGCAAAACGCTACTTGCAGGTTGTATGTCCGTAGCCAAGATAGCAGAGTCCAAAACGCCAGCAGTTAGCTATCCTATCGGAGCGCGATCGCTTAGCGCTGTATCTTGAATATAGAAATAGTCTGAACGCCATTATCCAAAATGGGCTTTGGATGTTCTGTATCAAAACGGGTTAAAACTCAGTGAATTTGCAGAGCAGAAGGTCCCCAAATACACGCAAATGTTGCATGTAAACATTATGAGAATGCTGTTAAATAAAGTTAATAAAATCTTTAGTACATTTGCTTAGAGACTGAATTATTCTGGGTAGTTGACTTATGTCTGGGGAAGTCTAGCTTAGTCAGCCGATCAAAAAGCCATGCATCAGCCCCAAGAGGATATCGCACCCAAGTCTTCGCCACCCATGATGAATCGACAGATCAGAAATTTAGGAAGAGGTTTACTGCTGCTAGTTGGCATTGCCCTGTCAGGACTGGTTGTTCTGGAGGCAACCCAACAAATGGTTAGAGCTATAGATTTAAATGGCGTGGATAGTACCCTTCGTCTGTCACAGCCGTCATCGCCTAAATTGTCTGAGCGTTCCCAGGCGGCGAATCGGGCGATCGCCCAACCGGGAGGTAAAAGTCCTGAAGCCATCAGCTTTGACATTGGCACTACTCGCTCCAGCACCTCGGCTCTCAATACAGGAACCGCCAATGATGCCCAGCAGCCCCTTTCTCAACTTTCGTCCGCTCAGGTAGCTGCCTCTGTAAATGCTTGGAATGGAGCCTCTTTCCCCGTCGAAGGTTTTCAAGCTTATACTTCGCCTTTTGGCTATCGACTCTCTCCTAGCGGCGGCTACAGCCAAGAATTTCACTATGGGCTGGATATGGCAGCGCCTGAAGGCAGCTATGTCCGCAACTGGTGGAGTGGTGAAGTGGTCGAGGTTTCAGACAATAGCAATTGCGGTACCTCTGTGGTGGTTGAGTCAGGTAACTGGACACATATCTATTGCCACATGCAAGGGCATGTTGAATCAGATGGTCAGGGGACTTTTCTGCTCGATCGCGAAGGTGGCATCCAGATCTATCAAGGGCAACAGGTGATTGCAGGCGCGAGAATTGGGCGAGTTGGCATGACGGGACGAACGACAGGCCCTCACCTGCACTGGGGCTTAAAATATGACGGCAATTGGGTTGATCCGGCCTATGTGTTGAAGGCTATGTACTCTGGACAGGAAGCTGCTGCGCGAGCCACGGGCGATCGCGTTCAGTAATACTTGGGTTCAGTAAGGCTTCCTACAAAATTAGACCCGCATCACGCAATAGGCAGCAAAATTTCAAACTCGGTACGATGCGTGCCCATGTTTTCCTGAGCAGAGCCTGTCGTTTCCAGGTTTAAGGAACGAAAGATCAGCTTGCCGCCATGCTTGGCTGTCACAATTTGATAGCTCAACCCTAGGCTGGTTTCTTTACTGGCTCGGTTTTCTGCGGACAACGCCTCTTCAATTTGCCTTTTTTTTGCTGCCGAAAGGTCTGAGCCATTATCGGCAATTTGAATAGACACCCAATGCTCTTGGCCTGAATTTGCCCCTTCACAGGCAGGTAGTACCTGAGTCTTGACTGTGATTTGTGGCTTAGCCTGAAGCATCTCTCCCGACTGCTGCCCCAACTCTGCTAAACCTTGGCACACCGATCGATCCAGTAATGCTTCTACGGCATTGGTCAAAATACTGATAAACACTTGGCTAAGCTGTCCGGCATAGCAAGAAATGGGCGGCAAATGACCGTAATCCCGCACAATTTCGATCTCGCCACTCAGGCGGCTTTTCAGCAAGAGCAAGATGCTGTCTAGGCATTCATGTAAGTTAGCCGGCTTAGGGTAAACCTCATCCACATGACAAAAGTTTTGCAAACTAGCGGCTAGTTTTTTGAGGCGATCGGCTCCACTCTTCATGCTGGTGATGGTCTGGGGCAAGTCTTGGCGCAGATAATCTAGCTCGATGTCGGCTTGCAGTTGGGCGATCGCGCCTGGAAATTTGGCTCCCGCAGTTTCTAGAACATACTGTTCGTAAGCCTCTAAAAGCCTCAGAATTTGCTGGGTGTAGCTAGAGACATGCACGAGGTTGCCCCAGATAAAGCCCACCGGATCGAGGATCTCATGGGCTACGCCATCCACTAACCGCCCCAAACTCGCCATTTTCTCAATTTGGATCATCTGGATCTGGGCGCGTTCGTGGCGCACTTGATCTTCTAGACCTCGAATTTGCCAATAGGCCATGTTGAGTTCGTGAACATCGAGCATCTGATGGGTCGGCGCATCCGCATGAGAATTAGGGGCGTTATGGGCATCAAACTGCACAATAATCGGCTCAGCCCGCTCAAGAGGCGATCGCTGTAATGCCATTTTTGCCGCCACTACAATCGGAGTGGTGGCAGGTATCCGTAAACGATCGCCACGCGTGTAGCGATACAAAACTGAGAGCGGTTGCGACAAAAAGGCCATGCCCTGAGGACGAATCAAGAACTCCAATAGACGCTGCCGCGAAATCATGCCCAAAAAGCGATCGCCCTCTTGCAAGAGGACTCCAGGCACTATTGGATGGCGATCGAACATATGCGCCAAGGCTTGGCCAGAAACCTCGGCAGATACTTGGAACTGGTGCAGCGGTAAATCTGCCAGAGTGGATTCGAGAGAAAGCCCCTGGCGGTTAGCCTCAGAAACTGAGGGCAGCGTGAATTCGGCAGGTTGGGTAAATGTCATTGAGTCAGCTCAGGGCAAACTTAGGTCAAACTCAGTGCAAACAATTAGTGCAAACAATCGGGGTTAATGAGCATGCTTGTTTCGTCATGCTTTAGAGTGCCCAGCGATCGCTTGCTCGCGACAATTTTTGAAATTTGTATGAGGGATTTATACGGTCAACTGGGTATATTCCGTTCATGAGCGCTTGATGAACTTTGAAAGTTCATGGTTTTAAAAGGTTATTGATGGCTGAGAAAGATTCGGACGGTGAAACCGGACAGCGAAACCTTCAAAGAAATTAATAACAAACCTAAATCATGAGCGGATTTAAAGGTTTGAACTAAAGCTGTGCTGATTTCACCTCGCTTGACTGTTCAGCTTCATCAGTAGATCACCTTGTAACGTCATGGTGCTCTAAAGGTAGAGCTTTTCTAAGAGAAAATGCGTTCAAACCGCTATTAGTAGCGCTATCATTGACCGTGAGAAATTTAGATTCTTGTCAATCTAGATTCTCTCGCGTCAAATCTCATAAGCCTAATCTTGTTGGTGCCTCAGCAAAGTTAGCTCGATGCGAGACTGCTTCCCCAGCTTGCTTGGGAAAATGCATTAATTCATTTTGCTGCGATCGCTTCCTGAATCCCCTCATTAAGAGCGTTGACCATGACTGCTGCGACTGCCTCTACCCTGATCTTTGTTGACGCCACGGTCGATGACTATCAGAGCCTTATCCAGGGTGCTAATCCGACTGCCGAAATTGTTGTGCTTGACCCCAGCCAAGACGGCATTCAGCAAATTAGCAGATCGCTGGCGGGCGATCGGGCGACTCATCCTGC
The DNA here is from genome assembly GCA_016208305.1 of Oscillatoriophycideae cyanobacterium NC_groundwater_1537_Pr4_S-0.65um_50_18. GTDB lineage: Bacteria > Cyanobacteriota > Cyanobacteriia > Elainellales > Elainellaceae > Drouetiella. Next base: position 367,022 of record JACQYI010000078.1, read on the forward strand.
CCTGGTTACTAGCGTTCACATTGTCTCTCACGGCAGCAATGGCAGTCTGCGCTTGGGGTCAACGCCTTTAGACTGGCGCAGTCTAGGAAGATATGCAGAGCAAATTCAGCAGTGGAGCCAGGGACTGGCTAAGAAGGCCAACATTTTGCTCTACGGCTGCAATGTTGCATCTACTGACAGCGGCAAAGCTTTTGTCCGGCAAATCAGTCGGCTGACGGGTGTTGCGGTGGCTGCATCCAAGACCTTAACGGGCAGCGCTGCTTTAGGAGGCAATTGGGATCTAGAGTTTTCCACAGGCAAGATCGAGACGGCGATCGCTTTTCAGTCAGCAGCTTTAGAAGCCTATAGTGGCGTACTCGGTACTTTCAACGTCAGCACCTACACTCAACTTAAAGATGCCATCAATGCCGCCCAGACGACGCCGGAAGATGATGTCATCAACCTGACAGGCAACATTAATCTGACGGATAATCTGCCTGTCATTGCATCCAACATTACTTTTGCGGGCAACAGCTACACGGTGAGCGGTAGCAATACTTACCGTCCTTTTACCGTTAACAGCGGCACCGTCGTTTTCTCTAACTTAACGATCGCCAACGGTAGGGCGATCGGTTCAACCGGAGCCAATGGGACGAGCCAAGCGGGGGGCGACGGAGGCTTTGGTCGCGGCGGCGGCTTGCTGGTGAATGGCGGCACCGTGTCGCTAGTTAACGCCAACTTTCAAAGCAATCAGGCGATCGGCGGGCAGGGGGGCACCAGCCTGAGCGGTGCGGGTGGCAATGGTGGCTTTGGGCAGGGTGGCGCAGTTTACGTCAATGCCGGAACCTTACGCATCAGCACGACCAGCTTTAGCAGCAACGCTGCGACGGCAGGCGCAGGTGGCTCAGGAGCCATTAACGGGACGGTCGGGCAGGGCAAAGGTGGGGCAGTGTTTGTCAATACAGGCGCGTCGGTTGTTTCCGAACGCACGCCTGCCTTTAATGGCAATACTGCGACCAATGCGCTGGCGCTTGAAACCGACAACGCCAATTTGTTTGGAACATTGACGGTGGTGATTCCGCCTACCATTACAGCGATCAATCGCGTTCAGCCCGCCATTACGGCAGCCACGAACGTCAGCTATACGGTCACATTTGACCAAGATGTCTCTGGCGTTGATGCGGCAGACTTTACGCTACAGGCAACCGGAAACATTATAGGGGCGGGTATTGTCTCTGTAACGCCAGTGAGTGCCAGTACCTACACCGTTACAGTCAATACAGGCACAGGCCAAGGTACCCTCAGGCTAGATTTAGTGGATGATGACACCATCCAAAATGGTGCAAGCGCGCCGTTAGGCTCTACGGGGGTGGGCAATGGCGACTTTGCAGGGCAAACCTACACGATCGATAAAACGCCGCCTCAGGTCTTCTCGATTACGCGCAAGGGTAGCAACCCTACGGCAGCAGCGACGCTCACCTATACGGTTATTTTTGACCAAAATGTGACTGGGGTTGACGCTGCCGATTTTGCCCTAGCGGTTTCTGCTACTCCGCCTGGCTCAACAATTACCGGAGCCAGCATTGCTTCTGTTACGCCCGTCAATGGCAAGACTTTTGATATTGTCGTCAACTCAGGGACAGGCAACGGCGATCTAGCGCTAAACCTGGTAGATAATGACTCGATCGCCAACACATTGGGCGTCGTCCTCGGAGGAGCAGGGGCTGCCAACGGCAACTTTTCCGGGCAAGCTTACAGCATTAATAAAACGCCTCCGGCTGTCTCATCGATCGTTCTGGCTAATCCCAATCCCACTAAGGCGGGTACGGTACAGTACACCGTCACCTTTAGCCAAAGCGTGACGAATGTTGATGCTGCTGACTTCACGCTAACCGCAGTCGGGATAACAGGAGCCAACATTGCCTCTGTGCAACCTGTCGCTCCTTCTAACACCAGCACTTACACCGTTACCGTCAATACGGGTACGGGGGACGGCAGCTTGGGGCTAAATCTGTCAGACAATGACACGATCGCTAACAGCTTAGGGGTTGTATTGGGGGGCGCAGGATCAGGCAACGGCAGCTTTACGGGACAAGCCTACACGCTGATCAAAAGTAGCCCAGTCGTATCCTCGATTTCGCTGGTGAATCCTAGCCCAACGGCTTCTTCCACCGTAAATTATGCGGTTACTTTCAATCAAGATGTGACGGGTGTGAATGCCGCTGACTTTGCCCTCACCTCGTCCGGCGTTTCGGGAGCCACCATTACCGGAGTTTCGGGCAGTGGCAAATCCTACACGGTCGCAGTCGCTACAGGCAACGGCAGCGGTTCTCTAGGCTTAAACCTGGTGGATAATGATTCGATCGCGAACGGGGTCGGGACGGTGCTGGGCGGCACAGGGTCTGGCAATGGCAACTTCACCGGGCAAACCTATAACGTCAACAAGGTGCCGCCGCGAGCTAGCTCTATCAGCCGTCTGGATACTAACCCCAGCAATGCTGCCACGGTTAACTTTGCGGTCATCTTTAATGAGAACGTGATTCAGGTTGATGCCGCCGATTTTGCCTTAACAGCCCAGGGGGTTTCTGGCGCTCGGATCGAGTCTGTTACCCGCGTCAATGGCAGCTTTTATACCGTAGGAGTGAATGCAGGCAGCGGTAACGGCTCGATCGGACTCAGCCTAATCGATAACGACTCGATTCTGAATACTCTGGGCGTTGTGCTGGGAGGTGCCGGATCGGGAAATGGCAACTTCTTGGGCGAAGCCTACAGCATCGATCGCACTGCACCCTCGGTAGACATTGTAGATGTGGCTCCAGACCCACGCCGAGATAAGGTAGACAGCGCTACGCTACGGTTTAGCGAGGCGGTCAGTGGCTTCAATCTATCGGATCTGCGCCTTACTCGAGATGATGTCAATATCCCTCTCTCAAAGGCCACCCTGACGTCAACAGATGGCATCAACTGGACATTGGGCAATATTCGCAAGCTCACCAACCAAAAAGGAGACTACTCGCTGACGCTGGTTGCCGGAGAGAGTGGCATTCGAGATGCCGCCGGAAATGCCCTAACAAGCAACGCCACCGATCGCTGGATAAACCTCACGACCGTTAACGCCTGCCTCCCTGGAATTGTCCTCAGCGGCACGCGTGGAGCCGATACCCTCAACGGCACAGATGACAACGACACCTTACGAGGCTTGGAAGGAAACGACACCCTGATTGGTCTAGATTGCCAGGATAGGCTTGTAGGCAACAGCGGTAACGATCGCCTCGTTGGTGGAGAAGGCAACGATACGCTGTTGGGCGTGGCAGGCAACGATACGCTAGAAGGCGGGCTAGGAGCAGATACGATGGCGGGTGGGCTAGGTGCCGATCGCTACCTCTATGCCGGAAATAGTCAGGCAGAAGCTCTATCGAACGCTTTAGTCAGCGCGCCTGATCAAGTGCAGGGATTCAAATTTGCTCAAGGCGATAAGTTTCAACTTAATTTTGGTGGCCGAGGGAGCGATCGCCCTCGGGGATTATTCAACGCAGGTCAGGTTAGGGGCAATAATCTCACTGCCGCCGCCCGCTCAGCCTATGCTGACAAAAATCAAGGAAGTTCTGGATCTCAATCACTACGAGGCAATGAGGCGGTATTTTTTGGCTGGCGTGGACAAACCTACCTGTCGGTTAATGATAATAGCCAAGGGTTCTCGGCTTCTCGTGATTTGGTCGTAAATGTTAGCGGCATTGGCTTTAGGGCGGGTGATGCCAGCGCTGGTACGCTGACTACAACCAATTATTTTGCTTAAGCCTTGAAAGACAGTGCTTGTGGCGATAGCACCTGAATTTTCTGTAGGCGCATGTCCTCATAGAGGCAATACTGGGAAACTCAAAATATCTTGGCTCAAGCGATCGCTTGAGCTTTTTTAGTATGTATGGCAGCCCTCTTCATAGCACTACGCGCTGAAGCCCTATTAGTATTTTCCTGAAAGCCCATCCCTACAAGACTTTCGGGAAAATATTGCCTTAGCCTGATGAATTGAGCGACGAAATATTTCTGTTCTACTTGGTAGGACTACAGCTAAGGCTATGCGAGCTAAACCATTAAAAATTCTTTAAACAAAGCTTATTAACCGTGTAAACCACTAGACTTTTCTCTAGCCTCCAATCACATCTCCCACAATCTCAGTAAAATCGCTAACGAGGTGTTCGTTGCATATTGAATGCGACAAACGCCTAAAGTCTTGGTTGCGTACAATTTGCGTGCAAAATCAGGGCTTTAGAAGCAAAAGGGTTGAATTCTGCGATCGGCTGAATCTGTATCTCTAGGGAGAATTCAGTATCAATTTTCATTATTTCTATAAAAATTTTGGAGAAAATTAACTGCTGGATATGAGACTCAGTATCAGACTGAAAAGCGGCATGTCGTGCCTTACGGGGCATGACATTAATCCTTAAATTAAGAAGCCCTGCCAGTATCTTCAGAAGATCTTGCTATTTTCAGAAGCCAGGACATGCTCAAATAGATCTTTAGATTAATCTCATAAAATTCACGGATCTTTTGACACATACCTGTGTTCAATTTAACTTAGTCAAGGTATATTTACTGAAGTTGCTATTGTAGCCATAAAAAATTAGATCCCTGTTCGCTGTTTCTACTGAAGCGCAATGAGAGCGTTACTAAGAGCAGTTTTCGGCTAGTCATTTGTTCTCTGAGCAGTTCCTTAAGTAGTTTCTTTAAGTCACCAAGAGCATTTCAGCTATGACATCCAATCATTTCGGCACTACTTTGTTGGTTGTAGATCCTACTGTGAGTAGCTATCAGACCCTCAGTAGTAGCGTTAATCCTCAAACTCACGTCGCTATCCTTAGCCCAGATCAAGATGGGATTGCTCAAATTAGCGCTATCCTGGCTCAGCACAGCGATATTGAAAGTTTACATATCCTTTCTCATGGTGAGGCGGGACAGCTTCAACTGGGTTCTAGCTACCTCACCTGGCAATCTCTTGAAGGTTACGCCAGCCAAATCCAGGGTTGGGCTAATGCCCTCGCAAGTGGTGCAGAAATTTTGCTCTATGGATGTCGGGTGGCCGCAGGGGCGATCGGTCAGCGGTTTGTCCAAAAAATGAGTCAATTGACCCAGGCCAATGTCGCTGCATCTGCCCATCTGACGGGTCATTCTGCTCTAGGTGGCGATTGGCGGCTTGAGTTCACCACCGGGCCAATTCAAAGCCCGCTCGCTTTCTCTGCTGAGGCGATCGCCTCCTACCCAGGCGTCCTCGTCGTCACCATTAACGAAACTTTTGCGCAAGGCGATGTTACGGTAACACCTTGGCTATTTGGCGTTGACTCTTCGGCGACAGGTCAAGATCAACCTTATCTCACGGCCAGAACGACACAAGCAGCATCACCCAATGGGCTTCAGGGCAATCCGCCTGGAAGCACCCCAGATGCAGTAGGAGATGGCACCCTGAGGTTAACCAGTGCCAAAACTGACCAAGCTGCCTTTGTCGTCTACAATGCGCCAGTCCAAGCAACGGGTGGACTGCAAATCAGATTTGACTTCTTTTCCTATGGGGGAACTGGCGCAGACGGCATCACCTTTTTCTTGATCGATGGAGCGGCTTCGCCCAGGGCAGGAGGCGCGTTTGGAGGCTCCATTGGCTATGCTCAAAGAACTACTCCCATAACGGTTGCTGGGATTGAGGGCGGCTATTTAGGTCTTGCTTTTGATGAATTTGGCAACTTTTCTAGCCCCACAGAAGGGCGGATTGGTGGCCCCGGAAGGACTCCTGATTCCGTTGCTGTCAGGGGCAGCGCCGCCAATGGCTACAACTACCTGACAGGTACCGGCACACTCCCCTACAGTATTGATAATCCGGGTGCAGCAGCCACTCGCGAGAACTCTAAACGCACGGCTCAAATTGACCTGACGGCAGCTGGAGTGTTGACAGTGCAGGTCGATGGCAATGGCGATGGTGATTTTGCCGATGCTGGCGAGCAGGTGATCACCAACTTTGATGTGGCTGCGGTCAATGGCGCACTGCCCACCACCTTCAAATTTGGGTTTGCCAGTGGTACAGGCAGCCAAACTAATATTCATGAAATTCGCAACCTGATCATTGATCCGAATCTCGAACCCGAAACAACAGCGACTTCAGTGCAAGTTGCGAAAGGAGCTACGACAGTCCTGACGGGTTTGTCAGCTGTTGATCCTGATGGCACGATCGCCACTTACACAATTACAACTTTGCCGGGTGCCGATGCCGGGATTCTGTTTTTGGGCAATCCTGCCGCAGGCGGAACGCCCGTTACCGCAGGCCAGGTTCTTCAGCCTAACCAAGTCTCACAGCTGTTCTTTCAGGCATCCCCTAACTTTGTCAGCGGCAGCTTTGCCTATACCGCTACAGATAATCGGGGCGGAAGTGACCGAACGCCTGCCACAGTCTCTCTAACGCTTCCGGGCGCCAATCAACTACCCGTGGCGGGCAATGGCAGTGTTGATCAGATATCTCCCAACATCCCTAAACGCGTGACTGGGCTGACGGCTACTGATGCTGATGGCACGATCGCCTCCTTCACCATCCTCACCGTACCCGATGCTGCCAACGGCACCCTCTTTCTGGGCAATCCAACGACAGGGGGTACAGCTATCCAGGCTGGGCAGCAGTTGACTCCAGCGCAGGTCAACCGGATCTTTTTCCAAGCCACAGATACCTTCAATATTGCGACTTTTACCTACACTGCTACAGATAACTTGGGTGCCAGTGACCTCACGCCAGCCACCATCACCCTAAGAGGCGTTCGTAACGCTCCTGAGTTTGATGATTGCATCAAAGGACGCACGCTCAGAGGAAATAGCTCAGGGCAGACTTTGCTCGGCGGCAATCGGGCAAATCGCATCGTTGGTTTTGCAGGTAACGATCGCATCAGAGGTCGAGCTTGTGGCGATCGCATCGATGGGGGTCGGGGTAGCGATCGGATCTCAGGGGGCAATGATAATGACACCATTCAAGGCCAGCAGAACAGAGATCGAATACTGGGTGATAAGGGTCGTGATCAAATCTCAGGAGGTCTAGGTCGCGATCGAATCTTCGGCGGTAGAGGTGCGGATACCCTCAGCGGTGCACGCGGCAATGACGTCATCTACGGCGATACGGGAAATAACGTTCTCAAGGGCGGCCTGAGTGACGATCGTCTCTACGGCGGTAGAAATCAAGACTCCATCAATGGGAACAACGGCAAGGATGTTCTTCTAGGAAGAAATGGCGCTGATACGCTCAAAGGTGGTCTGGGCGATGACCGGCTCAATGGGGGCGTAGGTAACGATGTTCTCATCGGAGTCCGGGGTCGTGACACCCTGGCAGGGGGCAAAGGGCGTGACCAATTTGTCTACTATGCCTTTACGGATGCAGGAGACACCATCACCGATTTTCAGGTAGGACAGGACAGAATCGTTCTCTCCAGCCTTTTTACCGGATCGAACTATGGCAGCAGCAATGCGTTTAGATCTTATGTGAAGCTATCTCAACTGGGATCTAGCACGCTTGTCAGCGTCGATGCAAATGGAGACACAGCCGGAGGCTTCCGAGATTTGGTTACGGTGCTAGGTGTGAATTCTACTCGGTTGACCGCGAGCAGTTTTGTTTTGTAACGTGAGTACAGTTCTGTAAAAACTGGGTGGTGCTTCTCAAGCACCACCCAGTTTTTTTAGGGCCGTAATTATCAATCTGGGGAAATTTTTAAGGGCGTGCGGAGCACGCCCTTAAAAATTTCCCGTCCTAACTGCTGTATTTAGGACGCTAGCCCAAGCCAGGTTGGTGACGGTTCCAGAGAGCTTTTCGCCGTTTCTTAGGGAACGCAACCTTGACCGTACTGTGAAAATCTTCTTGAACCTTGTGAGTGAGACAACGGGATACCTGCCGCACAATTTGGTTGAGCAGGCGATCGCCCGTTGTTTGAACCAGAGATTGGGGCAAAGAATGGATAAAGCGAGGAAATTGAATCATCACCTTTAGATCGAGTTCCCATTCCACCCTTGTCATATAGGCAGGCACCTCGTCATTGGCAAATTGAGAAGCATCGGGTAAAGCTTCTACGAGCTGTAGAGCTGCTTTAAAGTCCACATCATAACCAGGCGGTTCGTAGCCCGGCACCTCGATCGTTTGAATGCGATAAATGCCCTGATCTTGAGGCAGTAGATCTAGACCTACTTTAGGTTCTACTTCGTAACCAAAAGAGCCAAATTTGCCAATAGTGAGAGCATAGCCATTTTCGCCGATCGGCTCAGCCTTCATGGGATGAGCGCAGCGGGGAAACCATTCTCGGTGAGCGTCCAGATACCGAGCGACGGTTTGAGCCTCTGCATACATCTCCATACAGCTCGTAAAGGCACCATGAAAGCAAGATACTTCACTGCCTTGTGCCTCTTCTTTATCCAGCTTGCCCTCCATTGGTTCTGAGGTCGCACCCAAAACAATTCTGTGCGCTGCTTCACTGGAGTAATATTCAGCCGAATTTGCCTGCATAAAACGCTTTCCTGCAATCGTTGCTGTACTGTTGCGGTCTGGTCATGGGGTAGAGATGACTTTAAAGAACCCTTTAACCCCCCGATGCCCTGACTCTGCCGCTCTGTCCTGAAGGCGGTTGTGCTTCATAATCCGTTACCCAGCACCCAGTCTAGCAGTCATCTGGGTGAGGGGTCAGCCCCTTCCTTCCTTTATTTGCCCAGCATATCCCTGGGATTCTCTTCCCAACCATGACTGATCTACGGAAAGAGGCATGAATATTCCTGGATATGAGACTATAAACACACTGGATTTACGGAGACGCAAGAGAGCTTTCAATTAAGCTTTTATCCTTGCTTTCTCTAGCCCAGGCTCAATCTAGGGTTCTGTCACAGAATTTGTCAAATTGAAATTTTTATGGGCAGGCTACCCGACCTATAAAAATTAACAGACCTCTATTCTTGTGATGAAGTGAAATTTATTTAGTTTCGTAGAGAGTAGAAGAATGAAAGCATTTGTAGCTGGAGCAACGGGGCAAACTGGACGGCAGATTGTGCAAGAACTCGTCCGCCGCGAGATTCCGGTGCGTGCCTTGGTCAGAGATTTAGAAAAAGCGCGGCAAATCTTGCCTGAGGGGGTAGAGCTGGTGATGGGTGATGTCTTAAAGCCTGCAGGATTAGCAGAGGCGATCGCCGACTGTACGGTTTTGCTATCTGCCACAGGAGCCGCTCCCAGCTTTGACCCGACTGGCCCTTACAAAGTGGACTTTGAGGGAACCAAAAACTTAGTCAATGCCGCTCGAGAAAAAGGCATTCACCAGATTGTTATGGTTTCATCCCTTTGCACTTCTTTGTTATTTCATCCCTTGAATTTGTTTTGGCTGATTCTCGTATGGAAAAAACAGGCTGAAGAGTATCTTCAGCGCAGTGGTTTAACCTATACGATCGTTCGCCCAGGCGGTCTAAAAAATGAAGACAACACAGATGCGATCGTCTTGTCGTCTGCCGATACGTTATTTGATGGCAGTATTCCCCGTGCCAAAGTAGCGCAAGTCTGTGTTGAGGCGCTGTTTCAGCCCGGAGCCAAAAACAAAGTGGTTGAAATTATTGCTAAGCCTGACGCTCCAGTACAGCCCCTAGAGGCACTGTTTGCCCATGTAGTTTAATGCTGTAGGCCATTCACAAGCGTATAGAGAGGAGCAGCCCAAAGAAGAGCAGCAATGAATTTGCCGAAAGTGTTCCGAAATGAGGGGAATCAGATAGATTGGATAAGGCTGCAGCCAGCTAAAAAATCGTGCTAGGTACGCTGTGTCGTCTGAAACTAACAACTCCTCTTCTGCGGATCAGAAATCCTCTAGTAACTCCTCCAGTCCTTGGTGGTCGCTGATCTGTGGCTTGGCAACCCTGACGCTGGTGGCTCAGCTTAAGGGATTTGATGGATTGTGGCGATCGCCCTTTGATCCTGAGTGGGACTATACACCTGCGCCCCTAGTGATGAAGGGAGGCGATCCCTATTTACGGGCGCTAATGCGGACTATTTCGGCTAGCGAATCCAATAGTGCTCGTCCGTACTCATTACTCTATGGCGGAGAACATGTTAGCGATCTGAGCTATCACCCAGATTTGTGTGTAACCATCGTCGCTGGGCCGAATACAGGCGACTGCACGACTGCCGCAGGGCGATACCAGATGCTGACCTCAACCTGGTTGGATAAGGCCAGCGAGTATCACGGTCAAAACAACTCGCTCATGTTTTGGAACTCGTCCTATAGCTTTGAGCCAGAAGACCAAGATCAGGTTGTCTATCGTTGGCTCAGCGACCCTAGCGCCTGGGGTGGCGCTGACCTGGCGCAAATGCTCCGAGATGGACAGTTAGCCGATGTGCTCTATCTGCTTTCACCTACCTGGACGAGCCTGGGCTATGGTATTGAGACGAACGATATGAGCAGCGCCCTGCCGCAAATCTACGATGAAATGCTGCAAGAAGAACTGCAAAATTCAGGATGAGGGCTGCCAGGAAAGGCTGTCAGGATGAAGGCTGACCTGTTCCAGCCTTCTCATCCTATTCCACGCCCCGCTGTTCTATGTTTTTTCGAGCCTTCTCAGCTCTGACATCGGCCTCTGCCATCACATCAGACATTTTTTCGAGCATCTCACCGGGATAGGATTCTAAAACCTTAGTGGAAAGGGAAACCCGCCGCTTTGCCTCATCTAAGTCAATGATGAGCGCCTTAATAGGTTGACCCAAATCAAAAACTGCATTGAGAGAAGCCACATAGTTTTTACTGACCTGATTGATGTGCAGCAAGCCTGTTGTGCCTTCAAAGTCTACAAATACGCCAAAAGGCTTGAGGCTCACCACCTTGCCCTCGATCAGCTGACCGATCGCCAACTGACTGAGGCTGGCTGCCTGAGACGCCATACGATGAGACAGCACTAGCCTACGGCGGTTGGGGTCTACCTCAATCAAGCTCACGGTTAAGGCTTTGCCAATGAGCGACTCTAGATCATTGCGCTCAACCAGGTGCGATCGCGGGATAAAGCCGCGAATTCCCTGCACATCGGCTGTCACACCCCCCTTATTTAAGCCGCTAACCCTAGCTTGAATCGTCTGGTTGCTCTCTTGCAGCTCTGCCAAACGCTCCCAAGTCTTACGAATTTCTAACTGACGTAAGGACAGCGTCACTTGACCGTCCGCATCTTGTTCGCGGATGATCATGAACTCTCGTTCTTCGTCAGCTGGCAAAAATTCTTCTAGGTTTGTGACTCGCTTCAGCGAAGCTTCTTCGAGCGGCAGAAACGCTGCCGCCTTGCCGCCAATATCAATGTATGCCCCGTCGGAGTCGTAGCTTGCCACTTTACCCCGGACTACCTGACCTTTTTGAAATTGATAGTCGTGTTGCTCAAGGGCTTTGGCAAAGTCGTCAGTGGAAAAGGACAAGGTAGCCTCCTGGAACTGGATCAAACAACCGCTAAGGTCAAGTCTTCCCAATATAAACAATTCCCTTAGCTTCTGGCATGGACGCAAGGGCAAATTGTTAGACAGAGATAGAAGCGATTATTCTAACCTATGCCGTTATGGATTGCTTCACAGCCAAGGACGAGTTACTGCATCAATTTGAGCCTGTTCGGTTTCGGTCATAGACCAGCCCAATGCTCCTGCATTTTGCTGCACTTGACTGGCTGTTTTTGCGCCTGGAATTGGAATAACGTTGCCTTGGGCAATAAGCCAATTTAGCGCCACTTGGGCTGGGGTTCGATCGTGCGCTGCCCCTACCCTCTGCAAAGCTTCAATGACAGGGGCTAGCTTTTGCAAACCACCTTGGCTAAATTTGGGATCGAGCCGTCTAGCCCCTGAGGGCTGAATGTAGTTTTCCGAGGTGTATTTGCCCGTTAGCAAACCCTGTGCCAAAGGGCTATAAGCCAAAATCACCACCCCTAGATCTCGCGCCGCTTGCATTACGCCATTGCGCTCGATTTGGCGCGCCAACAAAGAATACTGCATCTGGTTCACTGCTAAAGGCACGCCCCGCTCTGCCAGAAACTGATGGGCTTGACGCATTTGTTCGGCTGAGTAGTTGCTAACCCCGATCGCCCGAATTCTACCCTGCTGTACCTCATCGGCTAAAGCATTCATCAAGGCTTTTTGCCCCATGAAAAAATCGAACGGCCAGTGAACCTGATACAGCGCGACTGTTGGCACCTGGAGCCTTCTTAGACTGGCTGTGAGAGCATCAGCAACGGCAGAGGGGCTAAACCGCCAGGGCAAAGGAAAATATTTAGTCGCAACTTGTACTGGCTCGTGGGACTGCTGCATAAATTGTCCTAGCAGCCGCTCAGACTCGCCCAGACCATAGATCTCTGCGGTGTCAAATAGGCAAATTCCGGCTGCCAAAGCCGCCTCGTAAGCGGCTTGCAAATCAGAGGAGGCATAGTCTTTGCCATAGCTCCAGAAGAGTTTGTCGCCCCAAGCCCAAGTGCCGATCCCCAAAGGCGCGATCGCAGTTTCGTTGGCTCCCAGCTTGATTGTGGTTGTCATGATTGTTTACACTGCTTAATATTTTTAGTCTAGCGCTCTTAAAGCTGAGGCAAGCGGCTTCTAGCGGGGATAATGACCGCAGGGTCTGATTTTTAAGCGCCTTATGAGTCCAATATCCTTATGAATCTAGTAGTCTTATGAATCCAGTAGCCTTATGAGTCCAATCACAGTGGGTTTGGTAGGAACAGGTTATGCGGCCAAAGCCAGAGCTGATGCCCTGAAAACCGATCCTCGATCGCGTCTAATTGCCATTGCAGGGCATAACCTCAGCAGCGCCCAAGCCTTTGGGTCATCCTACGATGCTGAGGCGCTGCCAGCTTGGCAAGATTTGGTAGAGCGATCGGATATCGATCTGGTGATCATTGCTACGGTTAACCGCGATCATGGCACGATCGCTAGAGCGGCATTGGAAGCTGGAAAACAGGTGGTGGTGGAGTACCCACTGGCGCTGGATGCCTCAGAAGCTGAGGCGCTCATTCAATTAGCCGCTACAAAAAATCAGCTCTTGCATATTGAGCATATTGAGCTACTGAGCGGCATTCATCTCGCGATTCGAGAGGCTGTAGGGGCGATCGCTACTCCCTTTTACCTGCGCTATGCCAGCCTTGCGAGCCAGCGTCCGGCTCCGCAAAAATGGACTTACTCCCCGGAGCTGTTTGGCTTTCCTTTAGTGGGGGCAGTTTCTCGTATTCATCGCTTAACGGATCTTTTTGGCTGGGTCAGCCGCGTTACCTGCCAAGCCCGATTTTGGTGTGATTCTGGTCATGGAAATCTAGATAATTCTCAACTTTCCTCCTCAGAACTTTACACTTCTTGCCTTTGCACAGCCCAGCTTCAGTTCAAGAGTGGGCTAATTGCGGATGTCATTTACGGTAAAGGCGAAGCCATTTGGCAGAATGACCGATCGCTCCATATTCAGGGAGAGAAGGGTGCAGTTTTGGTGGATGGGCAGCAGGGCAAGCTAGTGCTGGCTGACGAAACCCGTGAGCTAGATATGGGTAGTCGTCGGGGTTTGTTTGCCCAAGATACAGGCAAAGTGCTGGACTACTTGATTACAGGTACTCCTCTCTATGTCACGGCGCAATCTAGCCTGCATGCTTTGAAAGTGGCTGATGCAGCGCGGCGATCGGCTGAGCTAGGGAGATCGATTGAACTCGAAGAGGGGGCTTAGAGCAGGGATAAATTACTGGGTTTGCGGGCAAGCGCTTGCCGAAGTCTGGACAGATTCCCTTTTTATGTTTAGGCTTGGGACTGCTGTCATTCCAACCTCACCTGATGTAGAGCAGAGCTTACCGATTAGAGATTTATAATCCTTTTCATTGCTATGACAACTCGTTATACTCATCCTTTGCTGATCGCTCCGTCAGGGGCACTCCAAATTCCTGACCTGCTGTCAGAGCGATCGAATCAGGTGCAAGGGCATACAGGTAAGGCTTTACACCATCAAAAGCCAATCCGATTTTCCCTAATCATTCCCACCTATAACGAGGGAAAAAATATTGCTGCCATTGTCGATCGCCTCTCTCAGTTGCTCGATCCGGTTCTGGCAGGTGATTATGAGCTGATTGTGGTGGATGATGACAGCCCCGATCGCACTTGGGAGCTGGCTCAGGCGCTAATGGCTGACTATCCTCAGTTGCAGGTGATGCGCCGCCAGCAAGAACGGGGTCTATCCACCGCAGTGATTCGAGGGTGGCAGGCGTCACAGGGTGAGATTTTGGGAGTCATCGATGGCGATTTGCAGCATCCGCCAGAGGTCTTGTTGAATTTGTTGACGGCGATCGATCAGGGAGCCGATCTGGCTGTTGCCAGCCGCAACAGCGAAGGGGGTGGCGTGAGCGATTGGAGTCCGGCACGCCGATTCTTGTCCAGAGGGGCACAAATTTTAGGGCTGATTGTGCTGCCCCAGGTGGTAGGGCGCGTGTCAGACCCTATGAGTGGCTATTTTTTGCTGCGGCGACAGGCGATCGCAGGCTGTACCTTAAATCCGCTGGGCTACAAGATTTTGCTGGAGGTGCTAGGGCGCGGTACTGTGCAGCATGTGGCCGAGGTCGGCTATGTGTTTCAGGAACGCCAGGAAGGCGAAAGCAAAGTGACCTGGAAGCAGTACATCGAGTACCTGCTACATTTGGTCAGGCTGCGCTTCAGCACGAAGGGAAAATCCATCGGTACAGACCAGAAGCCTCCTCTGCAAAGGTTCATCCGGTTTGGGCTAGTGGGCTTGAGCGGTGTCTTTGTAGACATGATCATGCTGTATCTCTTGAGCGATCCTTCGACGCTGGCTTGGGGGCTGACACGCAGCAAAATTATGGCCTCTGAAGTCGCCATTCTCAATAACTTTTTGTGGAACGATCGCTGGACATTTGGCGACATTTCTAGCCGTCAGCGCGGCAAGCGCAAGCGGCTGCGGCGATTTGTCAAATTTAACTTGATCTGTTTGGCAGGGCTGATTCTCAATGTGCTGCTGCTGAACTTCTTGTTTAACGTTTTGGGGATTAATCGCTATGTGGCCAACCTGCTAGCGATCGCCATTGTCACCGTCTGGAATTTTTGGCTCAACCTAAAGCTGAGCTGGCGTGTCACGGATACCCAGGAGTGAGCATAGCCTCTGCCTAAGCAATTACCAAGGCAGCCGATCGCCATTCCATGAAAAAAACTCGCCGCTATCGCTCTCCTGAAGCCGATCGATCACCGCTAGCAACTGCTGCACAGTGCGATCGACCGAAAACAATTTTTCTGGGGGTACATTTCGCTGAAACGGCTGCGATAGCTGCGTGTCTGTGGTGCCGGGATGCAGGGTCACGACGATCGCCCTAGGGCAGGTGCGTTTGTATTCGATCGCCGTCGTTTTCATCAGCATATTCAACGCTGCTTTAGAAGCGCGATAGCCGTACCAGCCGCCTAGATGGTTATCGCCAATGCTGCCCACTTTGGCAGAAATAGTGGCAAAGATGGCGCGATCGCTATGTTTGAGGAGCGGTTGCATCTGCTTAGCCAACAGCACTGCCCCAATGCTGTTGACTTGGAAATAACGCAATAGCTGCTCTGTGTTAATCTGTCGCAGGCTCTTTTCTGGCTGCATCGTGCCCTCATGCAAGATACCAACGCAGTTAATCACGGTATGCAGGGCTTTTACCTCTGAGCGAATTTTCGCAGCTACCGCTGCGATCTGCTCTTCTGCGGTAATGTCCATTGGCAAACAGCACAGGCGAGAATCTGCCAAGGTGAGCAGCTCAGATTGGAGGTTGCGATAAGTGGCATAGACCCGCTGAGGGCGATCGCTCTGGAGTATCTGCCGCACAAAGCCTAACCCAATGCCTTGTCCTGCCCCAACGATGAGTGTTGCTGTTTCTTTGGAAGAATCGCCATATGGCTCTGGCGGAAAGTTAACGGTATCCATCGTTGACCCAAATGATTAGCCACTGATTAGCCTAAGATAAACAACGGGATCTGGCATACCTGTACAAGTGTTGATTTTCCAGCATTCCACCCCAATCGGAAGCCCACCCGGTATCTTATATAGTGAAAACCCTCTAGAAACATAAGGACAACTATGCAGCCTCTCTCTACACCGCCTGCTGAAGCATGGCTGCAAATAGGCAAAATTGTGGGTGTACAGGGCTTACAAGGTGAACTGCGCGTTTATCCTGATACTGACTTTCCAGAGCGCTTTGAAATTCCTGGAACCCGCTGGCTGCTTCGCCCAGGAGCCACTCAACCAGAACCGATCGAGCTAAAGTCAGGTCGCTATCTCGATGGCAAGGGGCTGTACATCGTCAGATTTGCCGGAGTTAGCGATCGCGCCCAAGCAGAAGCTTTGCGAGACTGCCAAATTTTGGTACCCAAGGACGATCGCCCCTCACTTGAGGCAGGCGAATTTCATGTGGCCGATCTCCTTGGCTTAGAGGTGTTTGATCAGGCAACACAGCAGTCGATCGGCACGGTCATCGAAATATTTGCTGCCGGAAATGACTTGCTTCAGGTTAAGCTGCATGACGATCGCCAGGTCTTGATTCCCTTTGTAGAGGCGATCGTGCCTGTGGTAGACCTGGTGCAACGCCGCATTGAGATCACGCCACCAACGGGGTTGATTGAGCCATAGTCGTGCAGATCTTTTATGCCCTAGCGCTCTCGATGTCCATCTGGAAAAACAGTGGATTCATCTACTACGGCCTGCATTAAATTTGCTGACTGAGCGCGAAACAAATTGCACTGACTCAAATCAGCACCCTCAAACTGAGCATCCTCTAAATTGACATTCGATAAGTCGGCACCAATTAGATTCGCTAACTTGAGACAGGCGCTCCGCAAGTCGGCACTGCGTAAATTTGCTTTGGAAAGGTCTGCTCTCTGCAATTGAGCATAAGAGAGATCTGCCCGCAAAAGTCGGGTTCCTTGAAGTTTAGCCTGGGTCAAATTGGCCATATGCAGACGAGCATTGCTCAGTTCTGCATCTTGGAGGTGAGCCTCTTGCAGATTTGCCCGACTCAGGTTGGCATAGGGCAGATAAGCCTGGTTAAGATTGCTACCTCGCAGATCAATATCCTGTAAATTGCATTCAAATAAGTCAATTTGGCTTAGGTCAACCTCTCTAAAATCGCGTCTGCCGTTTTGATATTCGGCCAAGAGATCTTGGGCAGTCATTCTCCGCATATTTGAAATACGAGCTTTAAAACACGGGCTAAAACACAGCATTGCCTAGGCCAGTAGTGCCCCAGGTTTGCTGTCTACTTTTTGAAACATCAGCTTGAAACATCAGCCTAAAGCACAGGCGATCGCACCCTATCGCTCTAAATTCACCCTGCTCTTGGAATAGAGATGGCATCTGAGTAAGTTAAGTATTTATGCTTATCATTTATAGAAGTTTACGAACACCCGCCAAAATTTAGCGAATACTTAACTTTTTTTTCAAACTTTCTTTTGCAAAAGATGGGGCATTTCAAAAAATACGCAGGTTGTACAAGGGCTATAGCCGTCATTTCCATCGTTTTGTAGACCATGTGGCGTAGGTTCCTTTCGTCAAGGTTTCCTCAATAAAAATTTGCATAACTATAGGAGAGTTGTTACATTGCAGGGAAGACTCACCCCTCACACCGCACTCTCATGAACCTCCTATTTGGCATTATTCCAACGCCGACACCCCTCAAATCTCAATCTCGCGTTTACGACTTGAAAACCCGCTTAGACTGGGGCGAACCTGCCCTTACCATCGTGGATGTGCGCGATCGCGACGAATTTAACCTTTGCCACATCATGGGTGCCGTGAGTTTACCCACAGAGGGGTTAGTCGGTCTTGCATTGGTCAACTTTGAACTAAGTCGCGATCTCTATATCTATAGCGATGCCGATGAAGACACAACAGCAGCGGCTGAGAAACTTCGCCAAGTCGGATTTCGGAACGTTTCTGAATTGCAGGGCGGCTTACCTGCCTGGAAAGCGATGGGGTATCAGATAGAGTCGGGAAAATCGATCGGCTACTAGCCGTTTGGGCATGGTTTTGAGGGAGGTCGCTCTCAAAAAATCTGATTTGGATCAAGCCATGTCGGCTTCTGAAGTTCTAGGTCAGTAGATGTCGGCCTCCTTGGCGTGCAAAGGACAGGGCGTATTGCCTCTGTGCCCAACTTTATGTATCCCATAATTCAGTAGAAATCCTACTCACTGGATTTGGCAGACTCCTGTGCCTAGACGGTGAGCCGAATGGATTATGATCCAAAAGAGTTCTGTGAAAACAAACTTCCATGCTTTTGGGCAATCGACTGGTTCGGAGACTGAGATTGGGGTGGCACCGAAAATGGGCGGTCTGGCTTGCAGTTGCCCTAGGGATTGCGATCGCCTTGGGGGGCTGTACGGCCAATCAGCTCAGGGTGCAATCTGCAAGAGGGACGCAGATTGTCGTTGCAGGGGTTGACCCCAAGACGTTTAACTACCTGCTGAGCCAGGAAGTGCCTAACGTATTTAACCGAATCTACTCAGGGCTGCTTACCGAAGACGGCATCACGGGAGAGCTTTCGCCAGGTCTAGCCGAATCATGGCAAGTTTCGCCTGACAAACTCCGCATCAACTTCACGTTACATGAAGGGCTGAAATGGTCAGACGGTGAGCCGCTGACGGCAGATGACGTAGTGTTTACCTTCAATGATCTGGTTTTTAACGAAAAAATTCCGACCAGCAACCGAGACGCTTTGCGCATTGGACAGAAAGGTCTGTTGCCTCAGGTTCGCAAGATTGACGATCGCCGCATTGAATTCATTTCACCAGAGCCATTTGCGCCTCTGCTAAGGGCGATTGCTGGCGGCACAGACAGCGGCGTTGCCATCATGCCCAAGCATATTTTAGAAAAAAGCGTTCGAGAAACTGATAGTGACGGGCAGCTCAAGTTCCTCTCCGTTTGGGGAACTGACACTGATCCCAGCAAGATTGTTGGCAATGGCCCCTATGTGATGACTCGCTACACCCCCAATGAACGGGTGATTTTTCAGCGTAATCCCTACTATTGGCGTAAAGATGCCCAAGGCAATTCGCTTCCCTACATTGAGCGGCTAATCTGGTCGATCGTAGATTCAAGCGAAGCTAGCCTCATGCAGTTTCGCTCAGGCGATCTCGATGCGGCGGGCGTGGGTGCAGCTACCTTTTCGCTCTTAAAGAAAGAAGAAAAGCGTGGCAACTTCACAATCATCAATGCTGGCCCTTCGGCGGGTGCCTCGTTTATTGGGTTTAACCAGAACCAAGGCAGGCGCAACGGCAAACCTTTGATTGATCCCGTCAAGTCGCGTTGGTTTAATACTCTGGCCTTTCGGCAGGCCGTTGCCTACGCGATCGATCGCCGCACGATGATCAACAATCTCTATCGGGGCTTGGGAGAACCGCTTAACTCCACCATTTCTGTGCCCAACCCCTACTATCTATCACCTGAGAGCGGCAGGATCAAAGTTTACGATTTTGATCCCGAAAAATCGAAGCAGCTGCTTCTGGGGGCAGGATTTAAGTACAACAGCCAGGGACAGCTCCTGGATGCGGATGGCAATCGCGTCCGGTTTACGCTGCTCTCTACAGCCGGGGGAACGGGAACAAATCAGCTAGAGGCACAGCTCCAGCGCGACCTAGCTCGAATTGGCATCCAGCTTGATCTGCAACTTGTGTCATTCAACGTCTTGTTAGACAAGGTTGGAGTCTCGCTAGATTGGGAGTGCGTTCTCATGGGATTTTCTGATCCCGATTTTGATCCCAATGGCGGTACCAATGTTTGGCAGCTCGATGGCAGATTGCATATGTTCAATCAGGCTGCATCCTCAGACAAAGACCCGATCGAGGGCCGAGTCATTGCCGATTGGGAGGCAAAGATGGCTGAGCTTTATGCTGAGGGAGCGCAAACTCTAGATGAAACCAAACGCAAAGCCATTTATGCTCAAACCCAGATTTTGGCGCAAGAGAACCTTCCCTTCATCAACTTGGTCAACTCGCTTTATCTGGTGGCAGTCCGAAACGATATTCAGGGTGTGAAACCCTCACCGCTCAAAGGCGTTTTCTGGAACATCTATGACCTGAAGCGCGAGAACTAGAGAAGGCCGTAACCTTAAGCAGCTCTGCGCGTGCTGAAATTAAATGGGTGTAATTTGGGCGGCTGTGCAGCCTTAGAAGTAGCCCGCAGCAGCCGAGGAATATCACCGCTGTTATAAACCCGAAACTCGCTCTCAACGGTAGCGACGGCTGTGCGAACCGCTTGATTTAGCACTAACGAGCCTTCTGGATCAGATACAGAACGGTGAAAAGTGCCAGGAGGCAGTCTGAGAATATCGCCATTGGCTTCTAAACGGACGATATGAAAGGGGCAGTCCCAAGAAAAGTTGACCAGATAGAATGTCCGGCCACCCGATAGCGCTAGCAGATTGTCTTGTTGATTGGGATGAAGATAAAACTGCCAGTAGCCTTCTGGGCTATTGTTGGGGCTAACGGCAGGGCCTTCATGAAAAACCAAGTCGCGGGCGTTGGAGTCAGAAATGGTGATGTCGAAAAACCGGACGCTGGGTGTGTCGCGAAATTTTTGGTACGAGATGAGTTCAAACATGGCGATCGCTCCTGCTGCAAGATGAGTTTAAAATTCTGTCAAAGGCAGATCAGAAACTCAATTCACAAATGTGTAGATAATTTAACTGCTGTGAACTCAAGTTAACCTCAGCATTTTTACAAGATCAAAACTGGTGCCGTTTGGCATCTATTCAGAAAGTGCATTGATGTATTAATGAATATCAGCCATTTGCGGATTTTACTGACGGTTGTTGAGCAGGGCAGTTTTTCTATGGCAGCCTTGAAGCTAGACACTTCTCAAGCTGCCGTCAGTCGGGCGATCGCGGCGCTAGAAGAGGAGCTAGGCGTATCTTTGCTGACACGGGGACGCTTCGGTGCCTACCCCACGCTCGTGGGTGAACGGGTGCTACACCATGCCCGTGATATTTTGCAATCTCGTGAAAATATTGACTATGAAATCAATTTAGTGAAAGGGCTAGAAGGCGGACGGGTGCGCATTGCCTCTTTCCGCAGTGCTGCTACCCATCTGCTACCGCCCATGATGGCAAGATTTCGCCAGCGATTTCCCAGCATTGAAGTCACGCTGACAGAAGACGATCCGCTAGGGATTGAGCAGGCTCTCCGGGAAGGCAAAGTAGATATTGGCTTGGTGCCACTGCCGCGATCGTCTGAGGAATTTGAAACTTGGGAAATTGCTCGAGATGAATTTGTCGTGCTGCTGCCTCAGCCCCATCGCCCGCCGGAAGTGCTCACTTGGCCTATGCTATCGACCTATTCATTTATTCTGTACAACTACGCAGAATGCACTTCAGCCGTGCGCAATCATTGGATGCAGTCCGAGCAGTCTCTGAAGGTTGCCTATGAAATCAAAGAAGATTCAACGATCGTGAGCATGGTGGCACAGGGCTTGGGCGCAGCGATTTTGCCCCGGTTGGCAGCTTTACCAATTCCCGATGGGGTGGTGGTGCGATCGCTCCCTGTGGCTTTAGAGCGAGTCATCGGTGCAGCAGTGATGGCCAATGTGCTACATCCGCCTGCGGTCTTTGCTTTTTTAGATTTGCTGCGGGGCACAGGGCTATTTGCTCGCGGTAAAGATACTGCTCAAAGAACCGCTTGACCCTCTGTTATTCAAGATCCTACCGCTCAAGACCCTATCGCCAAAAACTCAATTGCTAGAATGAGGGCGATCGCCTCATAAACCTCTAGGGCATCTGACTTTAGATGTCCAATCTATTGGGAAAACTCACAAAAACGGCTCATGGGTTTAGTAGCCCTTTGGTTCGATAGCTACTATATGCTTCACAGCCACTGCGGCAGGTGAGGGGATGACACAGCTTGAGTGTAGGTGCGCCTGCTGTATTTTATAATTTGTTAAGATTAATCTGTAGACTTTTTCTTCTATCAATCCTATAATGCGTTTTTTCTTAAGTTAATATTTATCCCATAACTTTTACTAATCATATAAACTATCAGATATGTTGACGGCTTATCAAGACGGCTGTTAACGTAAAGAAATATTGCACCGTTTTCTGAATTGAAGCAGAGGTCTATGGCAAAGCTTGCCACTTTTGATTGCAACGAACTCTACATGCATTCCCATTCCTTCGACGCTCATTTTTCGGAAAATTTGACCGTTTTCTGCGACTTTGATGGCCCGATTGTAGATGTATCCGATCGCTACTACCATACTTACCAGCTTGGTCTAGCTGACATTCAGGCCACAGCCGCACCGCACAATCCTCTCTATCTCAACCACCTGAGCAAAGAGCAGTTTTGGAGCATGAAGCAAGAGCGAATGCCCGATCGGGAAATTGCCATGCGCTCAGGTCTGCAAGGCAATCAAATTGATGCGTTTCTCCAGCGCGTTAGCGAAATTGTGAATCAGCCTGATTTGCTGCATCAAGATCGGCTTCAGCAGGGCGTAAAGTGGGCGCTGGCTCTTCTCCACGCTCAGGGTGTGCGCTTGGTGCTGGTGACCCTGCGCTGCCAAGAACAGGCGACTCAAATTCTGCGCAGCTATGGGCTAGAGCATTTGTTTGACCAAATTTGGGGTACCCACGACCAAAATGCAGCCTATGTAAACTTGGCAGAACAAAAAACTCAGCTCTTGGCAAACGCGATCGCAGACTGTTCCCGCCAAACTGCTGCTCAGCCTTCAGCCGACGCTCTATCGGCAGCTCGCCCGATTCCTTTTTCTGCCTGGATGATTGGGGATACTGAAGCCGATGTTTTGGCGGGTCAAACTCTGGGCATCCCAACGATCGCCTTGACCTGCGGCATTCGTAGCCAAGCCTACCTTCAGCGGTTTGAGCCTACTCGCATCCACGCTGATCTGCTGTCGGCTTCTCATTACTTAGTGAGCCAGATGCCCGCTTGCCGAACTCCCTACTCTTGCAAACCCATCGAGTAGATCTAAGCCTTGCAGCTTTTAGCGAAGTCTCATGATCTATTGAGCCAAGTCTCATGATCTATTGAGCCAAGTAGATTCTCTAGCCTTCGTCAGTCCTTAAGTCTGTGCCTGTTCAGAAATTTGAATCTGCTCCCACCAACGGCTCAGGGGGTAGTAAAGCACAGGTGCCCAAAGACTGCTAAGAATTGCAGAACTTAACGCAATCTGCTGGTGATAGATCCAGATTTCAGAGAGAGTCCGCTGCCCGCCCTCTGCCTCTGCCCCTACGGTACCCAGACTGAATTGTATGGCTGTGACGGTTTCAGCTAATACCGCCATGCCAAAAACAATCAGGGCGATCGAAATAAAATCTTCTTTGATGTAGCGCTGCTTCTGAATGCGGGCAGTCAAAAGCCCCACGATCGCCAAGCCCAAAGCATGGGTAGGGCTAGGTGACGTCATGCCATCTTGAATAAATCCTAGCGTTAACCCAGCCAGCGCGCCTTGAAACATAGTGCGTTTGACGCTCCAAGCCACGACCCAAATTAATAGCCAGTTGGGATTGACCGACAGCAACTCCATTCCGGGGAGGCGTGTGGGTAACAGTAGCAAACAGATCAGCACCGAACCCGCAGTTACCAGACAGTCCAGGATTCTGCGGGTATTAGGATGCAGCTCATATAAGTCGATCAAAAGCCTTCACCCCTAGACTGAGAATCGGAGTTATCGCTCTGAGAGCCAGAAGGTTGAGACAAAGCATTCGATTCTTGAGGCTCGTCCTCTGCACTCAAGTTCGTCGGATCGGCTGCCGCTTGAGGCAGGGGGTAAACCATCACCCACTCTAGATGGCTGATAGGTGCTGACAGTTCAACAACCGCCTCTGGAGCAGGGCTTTTGTTCAGGTTGACTGACTCAACAATGCCAATAGGTAATCCAGGCTGAAATCGTCGGCTAATGGAGGACGTTGTGACTACATCGCCTGGGCGAACATCGGGCACCTTATCAAAAAACTCCATGATCACCCGATTAGCGCCCTGACCTCTGACATAGCCCATAAATCGCGATCGCGTAATGGTGACGCCTACTTGACTGGTGGGATCACTAATCAGCAATACGCGGCTGCTGTGGGCAGTCACTTCTGTAACGCGACCCACAATTCCACCATTTGCAGCGATGGCCCCTACGCGAATTCCATCTTGGCTGCCCCGTCCTAGAATGATCTGCTGCCACCAGTGATCAGGACTGCGGCCAATGACAGGAGCGACAATGCCTTCATTAGGCTGCTCTGCGGTGTAGCCAACCAGCTCACGCAGCTGGCGATTTTGACTCTCCAGCTCAGCCAAGCGCTGCTGCAACTCTTGAGTCAAAACATCTTTCGTTGGCTCACTAGGTATCGCCAGGTTCGCAAAAGGTCGAGTTAGAAATTGGTAAAGCTCAAAAATCGCTGCGCCTTGGGTTTGGCGAATTGCCCATGAACAAGCTATGGCCGCGACAATTAGCCCCAACCGAATCCCATTGCGATCCCACCATCGACGCAGCGTATACATTCAGCTCAAAACCAGCCAGCTCAAAAACTATTGACCCCAGCAGCAAACACAGCTTAGAAATTGCGAGAGCGACCGCTAAAGACCCGCTCAAGCTGCTTAAAGTTTTCCAAAACCCGCCCTGTACCTAGTACCACACAGCTCAGGGGATCGGCAGCCACATGGACGACAATGCCAGTCTCATGGCTGATTAAAGTGTCTAGACCTTTAAGCAAAGCTCCCCCACCTGCCAGCATAATGCCGCGATCGATAATGTCTGCAGCCAGCTCCGGTGGAGTCCGCTCTAGGGTGCGTTTGACGGCTTCGATAATCACAGTCAAAGGTTCGGCCATCGCTTCTCGAATCTCTGGGCCTTTTACCATAACGGTACGAGGTAAACCCGATAGCAAATGCAAGCCCCGCACATCCATCACCAGCTCGCTATCGTCATCCATCGGATAGGCAGAACCGATCATAATTTTGATTTCTTCAGCTGTGCGTTCCCCGATGACCAGGTTATGCACCTTCTTCATGTAGCTGAGAATGGCATCACTTAGCTCATCGCCCGCCACTCTAACAGACTCACTTAACACGGTACCCTGTAGGCTAAGCACAGCAACCTCTGTGGTGCCGCCACCGATGTCAATAATCATGTTTCCGGTAGGTTCTGCGACTGGCAAACCCGCACCAATGGCTGCCGCTACAGGCTCATCAATCAGATAAACATCCCGCGCCCCGGCTTGAGAGGCTGCTTCCATCACAGCTCGTCTCTCAACCCCAGTAACACCACTAGGGATGCCAATTACAATTCGAGGTGAAACCAATGTCCTGCCTTCATTCACTCGGCGA
This sequence comes from Oscillatoriophycideae cyanobacterium NC_groundwater_1537_Pr4_S-0.65um_50_18, assembly GCA_016208305.1. Lineage (GTDB taxonomy): Bacteria > Cyanobacteriota > Cyanobacteriia > Elainellales > Elainellaceae > Drouetiella. The sequence goes on from JACQYI010000078.1 coordinate 392,319, forward strand.
ATGAAGTGTTTCAGCATTAGCTCAGCCGTATCAAAATCGGCAATCACACCATCCCGTAAAGGACGTAAGGCAACCACATTGCCTGGAGTACGTCCTAGCATTTTCTTGGCATCTTCCCCGACTGCCAGGGGTACCTTGTTTTCCTGATCCATTGCAACCACAGAAGGCTCTTGCAGAACAATACCCCTGCCGGACACATAAACCAGTGTGTTAGCGGTACCTAGATCGATACCCATATCACGAGATAGTGAAAAGCGATTACGGAAACCCACTAGCTTTCTAAGCCTCCAAAATCAATGCCTTAGACCGAAACCACACGACAGTAAAATACACCCAAGAATTCTATTACGTTTTCAGCGCAGAGTCTAGTCAACTCATAAGCGTTGGTCAATGTCATTAATCGCCAAAGTTGACTTAGTCTAAATTAGATAATTTGCCTTGCTTCAACAATTTCTTCAAAATGACTGTATAGACCCAATATATTAGCAGCTAAGCGTAAAACTTTGCAGAATAGAGGCTCTGGCCATCAAAGATTCAACCTGAGCGATCGATGAAATTCCGTGAGAATGAAACTTTTCAGGGAGTCCTCATGGGGGCAAGTAGGGGCAAGGATTTTTGTTGCTTAGACTTTGCCAACGTAACAAAAATCCCTCACTTAGATGCCACTACTACTTTTCAGTTCTATCAAGGTCGTTGCTTACTTTGAATAATTTATTTGCTAGAGCTACCAAATTTAACGGTATTTTGAAGACCAATTGTACTGAGTTGGAAAATCCTTTTAGAAGATTTACAAATACTTTAATTTATGGCAGTACGGTGAAGGAAAACGAATTATTTGAAACTTAAAAGCACGTAATTGCTTGCAGGTTGAAGATCCACAAGGGTTTGGATAACGATGAGCAGTTTCGTAAAAATTGGATATTTTGATAACTATCAGCTTTTGCTATGGAAGCTTTGCCTAAGGTTCGCTAGAATATTCAAAGCTGGAATGCGTACATTTGTACCAAAATCTAGAGACTCAATGAGGCGCTCACTAAAAATTTGGAGGAAAAATGAGTCTAAACTCGGTAACGCTAGTAGGTCGTGCGGGGCGCGATCCCGAAGTGAGATATTTTGAGTCAGGTAGTGTTGTGTGCAACTTGACCCTGGCAGTCGATCGCCGCCGAAAAAATAGCGAAGAGCCAGATTGGTTTAATCTAGAAATCTGGGGAAAAACTGCCGAAGTTGCTGCCAATTATGTGCGCAAGGGCAGTTTAATTGGGGTGTCAGGTGCATTGAAATTAGAGCATTGGCAGGATCGAGGCACAGGCATGGCTCGATCGAAGCCTGTGATTCGAGTCGATCGCCTGGATCTCTTAGGCTCCAAGCGAGACAATGAATCGGGTGGCGGCGGCGATAGTGACGATATGTATTAATAGAGATATGTATTGATAGAGATCTCAGCCCTACCGTATCGAGATTGCTTCATCGCCACGATTACGAGGTTGGGGAGATTTTTATAGGAGCGGAGTGCACTTACAAAATCTCCCCTCTCCAACGGCTGCAAGTGCAGCGATGTAAATTAGGATCAGCGGCTATTGCTTTGTGTAAAGAATGCATCAAAAATCAACCTTTTTGCCTAAGGTGAGGAATCATCCAAGGGTTAAGATAGGCAATGGCTTAAGGTTCGATCTGTGGGTGTGCGAATAATTTCTACATATGCCCAAATTTGCAACAGCATTGGCATGGCAGCAGGCAGATTTGCTAATGCAGCCTGTATTTATCAGAGTGGTAGATAACTTTGGCAAGCGATTGGAGCAGTCCACCTGGAAGGGAACCTACCAAGAGGTTGCAGTGTGGGCAGAAGATGTGCCAGAAGCCACGCGATCGATCGTCACTCAACTTCAAAGCCAGCTTGACACCGCTACGCCTGAACAGGCAGATGAAATTGAGGCAGCTCTGGCGCAACTCCCTAGCGCTCATCCAGGATACTTACTGTGTTTGCAGCAGGGCGATCGCCAGGTAACGATCGATATTTGGCAGCTCTGCTATCAAATTTGCTTTCGCAACTATAGTCCTGTCCTAAATGCTATGGATGCCAATCTTACGGTTGAAATAGATACAAGCTTGATTGATGACACAGGAGATGTGGACTGGACGCGGCTCGATCAGAAGACCCGACAAATTATCGACCAGATTTTCTCTAGCCTCTCTGCTTCAAGTTCCTGATTCTCAGGATGACGCTGCTAAAACCTACGACCGAGCAATCTTTGCCGCATTCCTTCTGCAATTTTTTGCCCCAAATACTCTGGAATTAGGCTTTCATTGGGACCTAATAAATACAGAATCAGCCGGGTTCGCCCTCGCCACACCAAAAGATTGGCATTAACAACGAGCAAATCTTCCTGCCAGATAGCATACATGACTTTGTAGAACAGCCCTGGCTGGTTATCGGCTTCGATCAAGAGCGCTGGCAGATGAAAGACGGGATCAACATAAAACTCAGTCTCTACCTGCTCTAGTCCTGCATCCAGATTAAATTCAACAGCCAGCATTTCTTCAACTTCAAACCTTCCGGCCAAGGCTTCTCGAACAGCACGACAGACGTTTTCTGCGGTTTTGTCCGTCAATGCTTTGCCCCCTCTCGAAACGACGAGTTTGACAAAAACCAGCATTGGAGGATAAATCTGCCCGTACAGGCTCAGGCTATGAATGGTCAGCCCATAGGCAGCTAAGACTCCAAAAATATCACTCAGCAAAAAAGATTGATTGCGATAGGCAAAATGTAGCGCACTTTTGCTGCCCTCAGAGGCGAGTTCAATAACGGCTTGGCGGCTTTTGTAGAGCTGGTAGGCTAGCCTCAGGTTCTGTAATTGGATCTCGCTGCTGACAAATTGCTCATAAAACTGGGGGAACGCTCGGTTAAAGCGCTTCAGTAATTCCAGCGTAGATGGTTTCAAACCCGAAGCCATAAGTCTTGTAAAAGTTGCTTGCCAAGAGGTCAAGGGTGGATCGGGCAAGAGAATGTGCCTTGTTACTAGAGAACCCCAAGCAGGCGTTGTTCTCCCATCTCTAGTAGTCATCTTTAGATTTAAGGGTAAGGCGTATCGTGAGAATCTAAGAGGCTATCTGAGAATTTACCCAGAACCTACCTGCAACACAATGCGATCGCCAAGAATGCTACAAGCAGGTTCTGCCATTATTGTCAGACAACGTAAGCGCAACTCACTGAATCCCCATGCCGTCTATGGCAGACAAGGGACAACCCTGAGCCTTTTGCTCATGCAGTGCGGGTAAGATTTGGCGAAACGGTAAATCTTTTCAAGCGTTGATGGACGGGTGTTAATTTCAGGATTGTTGGCCTATGGGTTCCTCCTGCTCAGCCTCAGCCTCTCATACCCACCCTCCCAGGTTCAGCCTTTCATACTCACCCTCCCATACTCAGCTTCCCATGCTCAGAGCCAAAGCTTGCTTCAGTCGCGGCAAATCCATCTGATGCTGATTGAGTAGCAGCCAAGACTGCACTAGATCAGGGCCATGCATATCGCCTGTCAGAGCAGCCCGAAGCGATCGCATCACCACTCCTTTTTTGACGCTGGCCGCCTTGACTCCAGCCTGAATCACCTCTTGCACGTTGCCTTCTGTGAGCGATGGCGTGGCTTCTAGGGCTGCAATAATTCCCTTAAGAGCTGTGGCAACATTGTCTTGCCTGAGCTGGGTTGCGGCCTCTTCGGTAAAGCCGACATCGGCAATGAATAGGTATTTGCTCATTGCAACTGCGTCTTCTAGCCGGACTAGGCTAGGGGCAAGCAAAGCCGTGAGCTGTTCTAGCCAAGAGCGATCCTGTGGATCAAGCGCATAATCTGCGGCCTGCCAGTAGGGGACTAGCCGATCGGTCAACTGATCGATCGGCATCTTGTGGAGATATTGACTATTGAGCCAGTTGAGCTTGTCCCAGTCAAACTTGGCTCCCGCTTTGTTGACCCGCTCAAAGCCAAAGTTTGCAGCTGCTTCTTCAATCGAAAAAATTTCAGCCATGCCTTCTGGTGGCGACCAGCCCAGCAGGGTCATGTAGTTGGCGATCGCCTCTGCGGTGTAGCCCATCTGCTGAAAGTCTGAGATCGAGGTGACGCCATCTCGCTTGGATAACTTGGCTCCTGCCGTATTGAGAATCAGCGGTGTATGCCCAAACAGGGGAAGCGTTGCGCCTAGTGCTTCATAGAGCAAAATCTGCTTGGGCGTGTTGCCAATGTGATCTTCACCTCGAATGATGTGGCTGATCTGCATATCCACGTCATCTACGACCACCACAAAGTTATAGAGCGGCTGACCGATATTGCTGCCTTCGGCTGCTCGAGCAATGACCATATCTCCGCCCAAGTCTCGCCCTTTCCAGGTGACGGTACCGCGTACCAAGTCATTCCAGGAAATCTCGCGATCGTCTTCAATCTTGAAGCGAAGCACAGGCTTACGCCCTTCTGCCTCAAAAGCAGCACATTGCTCAGGAGTCAGATGACGGTGACGGTTGTCGTAGCGAGGTGCTTCATTTCTTGCCTTCTGAGCTTCGCGCATGGCATCTAGCTCTTCGGGCGTGTCGTAAGCCCGGTATACCAATCCTTTATCCAACAAATCTTGGATTTTTTGGTGATACAGCTCCATGCGCTGCGTTTGGCAAAACGGCCCTTCGTCCCACGTCAGACCTAACCAGCTCAAGCCCTCCATGATGTTTTGAGTGTGCTCAGGGCGCGATCGCTCCAGATCGGTATCCTCAATCCGCAGCACAAAGGTGCCATTGTTGTGCCGGGCAAATAGCCAATTAAAAATGGCGGTACGGGCGGTGCCAATGTGAAGCTTGCCAGTGGGGCTAGGAGCAATGCGAACGCGAACAGACATAGGAGCCAACAGTGAAGAATATTTTTAAGGAGGGATGCAAGTCACCCTTAAAAATTCTAGCGGGTGATGGAAGGATTCCCCCATAACAGAGGTAAGCGCGTATCGGCAGAGCCAAGTCTTTGCAGGCAAATGTTTTTGCAGGCACATTGGTCTTGGCCTCAAAAAAGATTTGTCGCATAGATCGGCTCAAGGGGGTGTTTAGAACATCTCTACGGGACGCGTTCGCACTCCTAAGCTTTTGTGTGAGCCCCGGCTGTGTAAGCCCCTGACAAGAGTTCAGGTACGGTGATCAACCGATAGCCCTGCTGCTTCAAGGCAGAAATAATCTGCGGTAGCGCATGGACGGTGGCAGAGCGATCGCCACCCCCATCATGCATCAAGACGATCCTGCCAGGCTGAGCCTGCTTGAGCACATTGTCAATCAAAATTGGCGATGACACATAAGGATCTTGTGCATCGATCGACCATAAGGTGTTTACGTATTTTTGCTGGCGTGCATAGGCTGTGAGTTCACCCCTCACTTCTCCGGGCGGACGAAATAGCTCTGGCTTTACGCCAGTAATCTCATAAATGAGCTTTTCCATGTCGTTAATTTCGCTGGCCGCGTCAGCCAAACTGACCTCCTGAAGCGGATGATTCCAAGTATGGTTGCCAATGGCATGGCCTGCTTGTGCCACCTGTTTTGCCAATTCTGGAAAGCGTTTGATCTGTAGCCCCACCATAAAAAAGGTGGCTCTCACATGATGTTGCTGCAAAATATCCAGAATTTGCTCAGTCGCTCCTGGCCAAGGTCCATCCTCGAAGGTCAGAGCAATGGCCTTTTCAGGATGGCCAGCCACCTGCAACACAGTCTCGCCTTGAAATCGCTTTGGTACCCTCTCGCCCTGAATTTCGGCAGAGATCAGCTTGACAGAAGCAACTTTGGCCTCCGAGTCAGCTCTAATGATCCCCTCATCCGAGTTGACGCTATTGGGCAGCATTTGTAAAGTCCCATACGGCATCTGATGCGCTAGATAGGCAGAAGTCGTGGGCTGTGCAGCCGAAGGTTTGCTAAGTAACTTGCTAATTTCTAGATAAAGCAGGCGATAGCCGATGTAAAACCCGGCTAAGGTGACGCTGCTCAACAGAAGCGATCGCAAAAACTGAAAGGCAAAGCTAGATTCTTGTCGAGACTTAGGGTGCAAAGCGCGGATCTGGCGCAGTCGCTGACTGTTGGCAGGTGTGTTGATGCGAACGGTCTGCTGCCACAGCACGCGGGAACTGCCGCTCACCCGAGCTAGAATCTGTACGCTAAAAATCTCGCTTGAATTCAGCGTCCACAGGCGATAGCAAATGAAGCGTACTAGGCGATCGCGCAAACTGATGCAGACTTCTTTGCGGGTCAGTGGCTGAAAATCAACAAAAATTTTGAGGTAATGCTTGGCAGCAGGCTGCACCTGCACGCTAACGCCCTGCGAGGCCAGTAAGCTGTTCATCCAATAAGTCAGCGCTTGGCAATTGCCTGCCTGTGCTAGCTCAATGACTGAAGGTTGATAGAGCGCTTTTTGAGAGGAAGTGAAACGAGTCGAACGATGATGAATTGAGGAAGTCATACCCCATCCTTGATGCAGACCATGCCCTGATCCCCGATGATTTTGCAGCTGATGTTTTGTGGCTGTATTCACAGCAGTTAAGCCTGCGACCCCTACCCATGAACCTGCTTAGCCCATGAACCTGCTCAGCCCATGAATCTGCTTAGCCCATGAATCTGCTTAGCCGCCATAAGGGTAGCGCACTGCTCAAAAAGTGGAAAGGGCAGATTTGAAGTTTTGCATTGCAGCCGTTTAGGCGATCGGGGTACAGCAGAGAGACTGGCACACCACCCCTATAGTTTCGATTCATTACAGGGCATAACCAAGTTAGGAGTGAACGATGGCTGTTTCCTAGAGCAAGCGAATCGATAAAGGCGAAGGTAAGACTTTCGACCCTAACGCAAGCTCCCTTGGTGTGGTTAAAGGAGTGCAAACATGGAGAGATTTTTAGGTGCCCTTTCCATAACGCTTCTGTTATCCGGATTGGCAACGGTCAATCAATTTCAGGCTCAGCAAAACCCTGTGGTACAGGATGTACAGCAAGCTGAAGTGAGGCAGGATAATCCTGCGGCTCAAGGCGAGCCAATCTTCAGACAGTCAGAATTGATCAGCATTTTGACAAAGGCATTCCGCTGGAATCGCTCCCGCTCTAGTCGGCCAGCGTTTGTAGTTTCCCAGCAAAACATTCCGCTCTCTCACTGGGAGTACAACCCCCTTCAGCCTTTGCAGCATAACCATATTTTGGCCGGATATCGGGAGAAACTATTTTCTCCTGAGCAGAGCCTTGGCGAACCGTTTTCAATTTTTGCTCAACCTCAAGACGCAAAATGAGCGCAACGCTGGTTCTGCTGACCTCATAACAACTTTAGAGCACCTCAAGTGGATAACAGCTATTCGCGAAGAGCTATACCAAGACAAAAATGTTTTTAAGATGAAATGAAATCATCATCCAGATGAAATCCTTGCCAAGATCTGTTTACAAAGTTATCTTGGCGACATAAAACCTGGCTAAGAGGCTGAATAATTTATCAGGGTCTAGGAAAATATCGAGGATTTTGGATTCCTTTACCTAATGTTACGAATCTATGGCTATCCTGGATAGGGGGTAAATTTCTACCGAGTACACGCAACGTCAAGGCCGCATTCGCCTTATTCGATCGCCCCCTAGTCTGGTTTCTCTGTACAACTGATTCCCTGTTACGCTCAAAATCCGCTAACGCTCTAGTCTACAAACCATCAGCGCGTTAGCCCTCCTAATAAACCGTCAACGCATCGCCATCCGTGCATCTTCATCAACGCATCGATCTGTTAACGCGTCTGTTAGTAAGTCAACCACTAACGCATTAGATAGCCTACACATCAGCAGGCAAACTAAAAAGGTACAACACTTTATGGGTTCTTCTTCTACGCTACGACCAAACAACGCACCGCAACGCGATTTCTTCAAGCCTCTCCGTCAGTGGCTCGATCGCTTCGAAGTGCAAGATCGCAAGATCGCTCACCGCATTGCCAAACTCGTTCCTGCCCAATGCCCCTTTGAGCGAGACATAAAATTTCTGGGTCGAACGGTGGCTCATATTCCACCCCTCTGCAAGCTCAATCCTTTTTATGAACAGCTTGTGGGGTTACGCTTCCGGGCACTATGCTACTTGGTAGATGTGTGCGGTGAAGATATTCAGTCTTACTGCTAAGCCCCTTCGTTAAGCTCTGGATTAAGCTCCTGCTAAGCCCTGCCTAAAACTCCTAGCCTGACTGATCTTCAGATGGGCAAACCAACGGTCTGAGTCAGCAGCTTGAACCAACAGACTTCTAAACTTGCTATTTATTTTTCGAGAAGATTTACCCTTGCCGAAAAATAAATAGCAGTTTCAAACACGTTCGCTAATGTATTTACACTTTACCGGGCGTTGGGCAAAATCTTAGAAAAGGCAACAAATTTTAAACTTCAGCTCCTGAACTGATGAATAATCCTGCAATTGACCTCTTGCTTGAAGATCTCAAAAACTCGGATGAAACCGTGCGAAATCAAGCTACTCAAGAGCTTTGGCGCATTTGGTTTCAGCAGAAAGGGGGATATGGTTTAGACCTGCTCCGGCAGAGCCAAACTCTTTTGGAAGCGGGAAAGCTCGAAGCAGCAGAATTAGTGTTGAGCGATTTGATTCAAGACCAGCCAGATTTTGCTGAAGCCTGGAATCGGCGAGCCGTCTTGTTTTATTTGCAGGGTGAATATCACAAGTCTCTGGCAGATTGCCAGCAGGTCTTGCGGCTCAATTCTGCCCATTTTGGTGCACTTCATGGGATGGGGCTTTGCCTTGCCGCCCTAGAAGACTATCTTGCCGCTATTAAAACCTTTCGTCGCGCTCTAGAGATTCAGCCCTATGCTCTAGAGAATCAGCGATTAATTTTGGAATGCACAGCGCGACTCAGCTAGGGATAAAACTCTCATTCGTGAGCCACAAATTTTAATTGTTTTACGTAAACCCTAATTTTCTACATCAGAAAGTTGGGGTTGTGTTTTTAGGGCTTCTGTTTCACGTCCTAAAAATCTTCCCTCGTCAAGCTTGTGGCTTAGCTCTGACTCAAGTTCTGGCTTAAGTTCTGGCTCAGGGGTGGCTAACCGAACTCATCCACCCTGTTAATCTATTCCTCTGCCGACCTAGAATAAAATTCAGCAGCTTAGCTTGCGTTGATGTAAGCAGCAGTTTCAGTTTTTTTTGGGTTTACGAACGCATGATCACTCGCATCTTGGCAATGCTTTTGGGAGCGGTGCTAGCTCTATGCCCACTCCAAATTTCTCCTGTTTGGGCCGCTTCAAATGCCCCTCTTCCTTTGCCACAGTCGGTCGTTACAGCACAGGCGATTCCTAGCAGTTCCATCCCTCACAGCACTAGCTTTGTGGCGGCAGTGGTCGATCGCGTGGGCGCGGCAGTGGTAAGGATTGATACTGAACGCACGATTACGCGCAATGCCGATCCATTCTCGAATGACCCGTTCTTTCGTCGCTTTTTTGGTGAAGGCGGCATGTCCATGTCTCCTTATGAAGAACGGCTTCAGGGTCAAGGTTCTGGCTTTATCGTAGACAAGAACGGTACTATCTTGACCAATGCCCATGTGGTTGATCAGGCCGATCGCGTGACGGTCAACCTTAAGGACGGACGACGCATGGAGGGCAAAGTTCTCGGTGTAGATGAAGTCACAGACCTCGCTGTCGTTAAAATCAGCGTTTCGGGTGAAGATCTGCCGATCGCCAGTTTGGGAGATTCTGAGCAGGTGCGTGTAGGAGATTGGGCGATCGCTGTGGGCAATCCGCTAGGGCTAGACAACACCGTTACCTTGGGGATCGTCAGCACCCTGAATCGATCGAGCGCTATGGTGGGTATTCCAGACAAGCGTTTGGACTTTATCCAGACAGATGCTGCGATTAATCCAGGCAATTCGGGCGGGCCTTTGCTCGATGAACAGGGCGAGGTTATTGGCATCAACACCGCGATTCGTGCCAATGCGATGGGGATCGGTTTTGCCATTCCCATTAACAAAGCCAAGGAAATTATGCCTAAGCTGATTCAAGGGCAGCAGGTGTCTCATCCTTACTTAGGCGTGCAGATTGCGACTCTAACGCCAGATCTGGCGAAGCAAAACAACAGCGATCCCAACTCTACAGTGATGCTGCCAGAGCTAAATGGGGCTTTGGTGATGGGGGTAGTGCCTAACTCGCCCGCAGCCAATGGCGGCATTCGCCGGGGTGATGTGATCACGCAAATTGATGGACAAGCTGTGACCACAGCTGACCAGTTGCAAGGATTGGTCGATCGCACTCAGGTGGGTCAGCCTTTGCGGGTCACGATTAGACGCGGCGACGGTTCGCAGCAGTTGACGGTTCGCACAGCAGAGTTACAGTCTGTCAGAGAGCGCTAAACCTAAACTCCACTCGACAACTCCACTCGACAGCATGTGGGGGAGGGACAATGCCTGTCCTTCCCCCAAATGCTGTTGGCGACTGAGACGCACCTTCTAGAGTTTTTTACGGCTTTAGTCGGGTGTGCCCTTAGTCGGGCATCCCCATTTCCTCTAAAGGCGTAAAGACACTCGCATCTACATAATTAATCCGAGCCATAGGACTGAGTGCCGCTAAAACCTGCTGACCGTAGCTGCGATGATTCACTCGGCTGTCTAATAACGCCACCACACCTTGGGCATCTCGCACAGGCGCGATCGCCCGTTGTAGCGTTCCTAAAGCCTCCGGTAAAAGATAGAGCCGGAACCAGTCTTGGCGCGATCGCTTATAGTAGGCCACGCGTCCTGCCACCCAAGGCTCCTCTAAAGAAGGAAACGGCAGCGTTGTAATCATGAGTAGTCGAGGCGCAGGTAAAACAGCCTGGTGCTGCTGCCAAAACTCCCAGTCCGAAACCAAAATGCCTTGCTCATCTAAACAGGTCTTCTCGACCTGAACGCGCGAACCAAATTCGGCGGCCAGCACTGAACCAACCTGCGCTTTGAGAGGCGTATCGCTGACTAGAATGACCGTTAACCCCTGTCGAGCCGTATGGGTTGAGCCAATCAACGTGCGGATTTCTTGCAGCAGGGCAGGCTGAAACTGCGGGGTGTTGGGCATGGGCAAGCCATCTGGCAGATAGAGCTGAATCAGCTCATGCTGGCGATCGGGACAAAACTTGAGGCAAGTCATGTCTTCTTGCAGTCCGAGGCGCTGCCGATAAGTTGTGGCTTCGGACTCTAGATCGAGAAAGCCACCGATTAACACAATGGGTTGCTGGAGCCAGATCTGGCTTAAGGCGGGCGCAATTTCGAGGGGGCTACAGTGCAGAGAGAACTGCCCCTGCTGGCGATTAACTTCTGTCCAGATGAGGCGATCGCTCAGCTGAAGGGCTTTGCCAAACTGCTGCCAGACCGCAGGTAAGAAATTGCTGTTCAACCAGTGATCTTCTGCTTCTGCATCGCTAAGGGTATGGGTCAGCCGCAGCTCTTGATAGAGTTGAGTCAAAATGCCTTGTTCAGGCGCTTCAACCAGGTAAGCATTGTAAGGATTCACGGGGTGTTGAAAGACCGATCGCGTTAACCTCACGCGCGCATCTCGAATAGCTTCTGCCTGAGTGGGGCAAGCCAGCATCAGGTCTTCCCAATCATGAGGGTGAATCTGAGCTGTGAGCTGCTGATATACCCAAGTTTCTAGATTGTCGGCGCTATCAATCACCGTGGGAATGTCGTTAGGAAACAGCCCCGTCCCTGCTAGGCGATCGCCCAACCAAGCCTCAGGAGACGTGAGCAGCAAACCTTGAAAGCTGTCAGACGGCCAGCGATCGCCTGTCCGAATCGCCTTGTGGGCTGGAATCCATTGGTGCAGTCTAGGAATCTCGACCATGAGCAGACGCTGCTGCACAGCTTCTGTCACCACTAGGACAGTCGGTTCTGGCCACAGCAGCAGAGGCATCAAGTAACTCAAGCGATATCCGCCGTGATAGCCCGAAGGGGCACCCGCCTGAATTAGCGCACTCCGCCCTATCCGCAAAGCACGAGCCACCAGTCGCGCCATCGTTAAGTGATGGTGCCAATAAGGCTCTCCCTGCTCTCGCAGAAAGGCACGGAGCTGTTGATGAACTTCGACCTCAATCACGCGCTTTTGTGTCTCTCATAGGGACTGGACTTTGCAGCCTGAGTCTCATTGTGACATAAACCTTACGGGAGAAATGGAGGTCGGCACAAGGGAGGCTAGGGATCGCAAATTTAATCAAACACAGTGTTTTTTTGAAAAAGTGGCTGGCCTTTCCAAAAAACGACAGAAGCGAAGCGCTTATGGTTTGAAAAGCACGCTTGGCCAGCCTTGCAAAAAATAAACTGCAAATCTGAAACACCCCTCGCTATAGAATCATGCAAGTTGGCTCTATGCAGGTAGGCGCTATGAAGGTGGGTATTGTGGGATTGGGCTTAATTGGCGGATCGCTGGCGATCGATCTCCGTCCATTAGGGCACACAATTTTGGGGGTGAGTCGCAATCCAAAAACTTGTCAGGCCGCAATCGATCGGGGCATTGTAGACGATGCTAGCTCAGACCTTAAGCTGATGTCAGCGGCAGATGTCGTCTTTCTCTGCGTGCCTCTAAGCGCCATTGCCGCCACCACAGAGCAGCTGATTCCTCACCTCTTGCCTACGACGGTCTTAACGGATGTAGGCTCGGTCAAGACAACCGTTGTTGAAACGATCGCCCCCCTCTGGCCAAATTTTATTGGTGGGCACCCCATGGCCGGAACCGCCGACAGCGGTTTGGATGCCGCCTTCTCTGGGTTATTTACGGATAAAGCCTATGTGCTAACGCCGATTGAAACCACGCCACCCATAGCACTAGAAACCGTAACGTCTCTGGTGCGATCGCTCCAATGTCGGGTTTACCAGTGCCACCCTGCCGAACATGACCGCGCTGTTGCCTGGATCTCGCATTTGCCCGTTATGGTGAGTGCCAGCTTAATAGCGGCCTGCCTTACAGAAACTGACCCTACTGTATTGGATTTAGCCCAAAAATTTGCCAGCTCAGGCTTTCGAGATACCAGCCGTGTAGGGGGTGGCAACCCAGAATTGGGGTTGATGATGGCGACCTACAACCGAGAAGCGCTCTTGCGATCGCTCCAGGCTTACCAGCAGCAGTTGGGGCAGGTAATTCAGCAGATCGAGCAAAAAGATTGGGCAACGCTAGAGAGCGAATTGACTCAAACTCAGCAAATTAGACCGCAGTTTCTCTAAAGATCTGGATTAAAGACTCAACGCTGATTGGACTTTTGGCATGGTCGATTTGGAGGGTAGATTGTTGCGCGGCTCTGCTGCACAACAATCTACCCAAAGAGCAGATCTTTAAAGGTACAAAATGCGCCAAATCTGCTCTATGGAAGCTTGAAAGGCAACAGATTTCACCCTTCTTCTAGCGGCTTTAATTTAAGCGATCGCTCAAGCTCTGCTAGTTCATCGCGATGAGCCGTGACAATGAGGAGACTTTGAGCTGCTAAATCGGGGCTGGGCTGCTGAGCAGCTAAGGGATTGACCGCCCAAGGTTCGACTTGAAGCATGACTTGCTCAGGTCGAGCCGATTTTTTCCAGTAGAACAGACCTGCAAGCGGGGAGAGAATCGCTAAACCTGGCAAATACTGAGCTGCATTAGAAAAGCGGAAGGACAGCATGAGCGCCAAGCAAAGTAGCCCGATCGCCGCTAAGAGCGTCAAGAAAATAGCTAAGAACAGACTAGGTCGCACAAGCCCCTCATAGGTCACTTGATTCTTGGCTTGATCTACCGAAACAATGCGATAGGCACGCTGAATAAAGTAACGCTGAAGGTCTTCTAGCAACCGATCTCCCTGCTGTGGCGCGACCAGTTTTGCGGTCTGAATCCGAGCTTTGGTAGAAGCGCGGATAAAAAACACCAGCCCAATTGACATGAGAGCAGTCAGCAGGGCGGTGGAAGAGAGAATAGAGGTTTGCATCAGAAATTTGTGGAAGGCTTACTGCTCAAGAGTGAACCGAGGACTGCTCTTGATCTTGCCGCAAAAGCTGCATGGGGCGATCGCACAATTCTATGAAGTTATAGAATTAACAGGATTAAGTCTATAAAGCGCTGCCAAACCCTCAACGCAAAGTCGCATGAACGGGTTCTCCAACATATCCTTGCCAGAGCTGCGCCAGTTCTTCTGCCCGGCCTTGCCAGTCGGGACAGATCTGATACATGCGCCGGGGTCGTCCTCGCCCTTCTACTTTCTTCCAATAGCCAGTAATAGCATCAGAATCCTCTAGAAATTTGAGAGCGCTATACAGCACCGTATCTGAAAGCCGATAGCTCGGATGCTCTTGCTCCAATAGGCTGATCAACTCTGTGCCATAGGAATCTTGACGAAGCAAGATGGCCAGCACGTAGCAAACCGCCAGCTCCTTATTGAGATAGAAGGGCGGAGGGCTTTGGAAAAATTTGTAGATATCTTCAAAAGTAGTCATATTGCTCATCCAATTCAGCGAATGGATTGACGCTGGCAGTTCTCTGCGTAAAGGTCTTGAAATCGTCTAGTTCGGAAATTACAGGGCTGAATAGCTCTGCTGGCTTCATAAACGCTGAAGGCTCACACCGTCAGTCGATAAATGCACTCACTTCAACAGGAGAAATATCTCTGTACAGATGATTTTTTAATGAACAACTGCAAAATGGGTAAACATAGACACAGGACTGTGCTCTGTTGCAAAAAATAAGCGATAAAAAAGCATTTGCTAAACCTTAGATCTACAGTTGAGCTAAAATCAGTTCGCTTTTTAAGTGCTCTTATTAAACTTCATGCTTCCTGAACTCATTTCATGGCTTCCCTGCAAAATGGGCACCCTGCCTATCTTAATGAGGTAGAAAATGCTCACCCTTCAGAAACTGAGTCTTCTGGCTGCCTTCTCTGCTTTAGCTAGAAACTGAGCAGGTAGGGCAGATTGCTTGTTGCCAGATAATAATAGATTGTACTCATTGAGTTTAGGGTTTGTCTGTCTAACTATAGGTAGAAGACAACGCTAAATAGCTGTATGTGCCGCTTGCTGAAGCAAGTCATTGGCTCAGTTTTTCTACAGTCAAAAAAGCGCAACGCTATATGTAGCGGCTATTTGATCTTTAGCAGACTCGCCGCTATTGACCTAAACTCTGCAACTTGTTGCAAAACTTAATATAAAGATTGTCGAAATATTGAGATTAATTCTTCAACTAAATTGAGTCGATCGCAAATTAGAAGGGGCGATCGCATCTTGTTTTAGCTAATCTGAGCCAACTCTGAGTTAACGAGAATCCTTCAACCCACTAAGGTTAGATCATTGACTAACTCATTCTCATATGAGTCCTGCTCTAAGTGCCACGACTGCCGCCTGCACGCGATCGTCTACAGCGAGTTTGTTCATAATGCCCCGTACATGAGTTTTGACGGTATTGGGGCTGAGATACAAGACTGCCGCAATTTCAGGATTGCTCAATCCATCAACCATCAGCTTAAGCACCTCTAGCTCTCGCTGTGAGAGTTGCCCCACAATGCCATGCTCTGCTGCGACGGTAGGTTTGAGATGCTCCATCACCAGCCTTGCCACCTGCGGATCGAGATAGCTGGCTCCCTCACGAGCCGCTCGAATGGCTATTAGCAGATTATCGACACTGGTTCCTTTAACGCAGTAGGCATCTGCTCCACTCGACAAAGCTCCAATCACTTCATGTTCTGTCGTGTGCGAGGTGAGCATGACGACTCGCACGGCAGGCATAGCTTGCTTAATTTGCTGCGTAGCCGCAATGCCATCCTGACGCGGTAGGCCAATATCCATCACGATGACATCTGGCTTTACCCGCTTGGCTTCTTCAACGGCTAAGTAGCCATCCTCTGCCTGCCCTACTACCAAGATGCCGGGAGCATTGGACAAAGACTGCTCCAAGCCGAGCTGCATCATGGGATCATCTTCGACAATTAAGATTCGCGTTGGGGTTTCGGAGGTGGGGGGCATGCTATTTGAGAGGGTAAACCTGATGAAAAGCGGAGGGATTTCAACTTCGTTGGCTGTTGTTGTTTGGAATGGGTTACATAACGTCCTTACAAAGCAACAAATCCAGAATATTGCCAAAAGCAGCTAAGGTTGCTCAAAGCCCTTGTTATTTAGGGTACTACCTCCGTTTCTCTATAGAACAACTCGGCTCAATATAAAATCCTGCAAAAATATTGCCGCCACTCTGCGAGCCGCGACAACACTTCCCTGATAACAGCTTTACGCGACCTATCTTGTAGAAAAAGCCTCGTCAAATCGCTTTGTAATAGGCTCTAGCAAGAAGGTTAAGACCGATCGCTTACGGGTGACAATTTCTGCCGTTCCTGTCATGCCGGGCGCTAGCTCTACATCTTTGCCATTCACCCGGACAGTATTGCGATCGAGCTTAACCGTTGCCTTGAAGACTAACCCCAGATCTCTATCGGCTGTAGCGTTGGGGCTAATGCTCAACACCTCACCGCTGATAGTGCCAAATTCCTGAAAGGGAAACGTTGCGATTTTAATTTTAGCGGGCTGACCTTTTTCAATAAAGCCAATGTCGCGGTTGAGCACTTTGACCTCTAGCAGCAGTTCATTTCCACTCGGCAAGATAGATAGCAACTCGTCACCCGGCTGCACCGTCCGCGATCCCATCGTTGCCTCTATGTTGTAAATCGTGCCGTCAATGGGCGCTGTCACCACCTGCCCTTCCGCTCGAATTCGGGCTTGGGCAAGCTGCCCTTGAAGATCGGTCAGGCTCTCCCGACGCTGATTAAGCTGGGTCAAAATTTCGCTTTGCCGCTCAGACCCCAAGCGATCGGCTGCCTGTTGAGCAGATTCATAAGCTTGCTCGGCCTGCGCGATCGCCTGCCGTTGCGATAGGATTTCTTGCTCCAGAGAAGAGGCGCGATCCTGCGCTTCGGTGAGCTGATCTTGGGCTTGCAGATAGTCTAATCGAGGTACAGCCCCGTCAATTAACTGGCGTAAGCTGGCTTCTCGGTTACGGGCATTGGCGAGGGTAGATTGGGCATTCACCAGATTTTCTTGTAGCTTGTTGAGCTGCACTCGGTTTTGCTCGATCGTCGATAGCTGTCGCTGAGCATCGGCTGTCGCTGAGGCTTGGCGATTATCAAACTCTTGCAGACGGGCAGCCAAAAGCTGATCTTGAGTTGCGCTGCCTGCATTCGTCTGCCCTTTGCTTTCTGCCTCTAGGCGGGCGATGTCTTGCTGAATCAGCTTTGCATTTTTCTCCAGGCGATCGACTTCACTTTGCGAGAGCTTAGGATCTTCTTCTAGCAGCACATCTCCTTTTTTCACCTGCTGCCCTTCTTTGACATGAATTTCTCGGATAACGCCCCCCTCTAGCGCCCGCACAGGCCGCACCTGAACCGAGGGCACGAGCGATCCTTCTGTGACTGCCACCTCATCAACAATGCTGAAATACGCCCAGCCGATCGCCCCAAAGATCAATGCCGACAGCGTGCCTGCCAACATGCGAGTGTAGAGCGGCGGCAGTTCCCTTACGGCTTTTCCTAGCTCGTAGGATAGGTAATCTTCGGGGTTAACAAACTGCTGACGAGTTTGGCGGGCTTGGGCTGAGGTGGTGGCGGGGAGCGTTTCCATAGGAGTACTAAACTTGTAGAAGCGTGAATTAAAGGGCAAAAGCGGATGGGCAGATGTCGCCAACCGATTCAGAACCTAAGTTCTGGGCTAAGGCTAAAGTCCGTTAGAACAGACTGAAAGTTCCTTTAACCTCTCTGGCAACAGATTGGGCAGTGAGATGTGGCTGTGAGAAAGGAACTTTTGAGTCAGGCAACCTGAGAGGATGTTTGAAAAGGGGTCGGCTGTAATTTTAGGCACCTGTTGATCTCCCTGCCCCCTTAAAAAAGCTACTATGTACACACATTTCGGATAAGGTCTCCAAGTGCTGCAAGATCCCCCTAAATCCCCCTTAAAAAGGGGGACTTTGAGTTAGAAAGGGGAACTTTGAGTCCGGTTCCCCCCTTTTTAAGGGGGGTGGGGGGGATCTAAAACGTTTTCGCCACATAGCTGGACTTTTCAAACATCCTCTTAGGTTTGAGTAGAGCAACTTTTGTCCTTAGCGTTCCCAACTTTCCAGCCGATCGAATAAACCGCTCGTTTGTGAGGCGCACGAACGAGCAGCGAGCAACCCTGATAGACAGAAAACTGAGGAAGCGGTCAATTAGCGCGATCGCTCCACTGCAAATCCTTTTAAGCCCACGGGCTGACTATACTCTGTCACGACTTCGCTCACTACGGCTGCCGGAGGGCCTTGGTGGCACCAGCGAATCATTTCTGTCACTTGAGCGCGATCGCCCTCAAACATAGCCTCAACGCGCCCGTCTTTCAGATTGCGCACCCAACCGCTCAACTTTAGCAACTGCGCCATATCCCAGGTAGAGGCGCGATAACCTACACCTTGAACCCTGCCAGAGACAAAGACATGGGCAGCGATCGGGTTGGGGAGTGTATCGGATGGCGGCATGGTAGGGAAGGGTGTGACCCGTGATCTAGAGTTTTTCCTGGAGGGGTTTGCAGAAGTCTTCAATTCCAGTTTTGACGGCATATAGAATTACGGGAATAGCTAGGGCAGGCGGGATGGTCGTTTCAGAAGCCAATAACTTAACGGCGTTGGCGATCGAGCCGGATAGAAGGTAATCTTTGAGGCCAGCCTGACAGATGAACGATCGCCAGCGTTTGGCTAATCCTTCTAGCCAGCGATCGGATACGTCGGGTTCCTGGCCTGATTGCAGGGCAAGGGCGATCGCCGCATCTTCGATATCGCCCTCACAGTCTTCGATCATGTCTAGCGCCCGCAGCGCGACAGCATCATCTGTGAGTTCGGCTCGGTAGCGTTCAATTTCTTCTAGCGTCACAATTATCATGGGTCAGTGCTTCAAGTTTTAAATTTCGAGTTTACGAGTTTTAACCCAAAACTCAAAGTCCAAACCTCATTTTCTTCAGCATTGTGCGGTTAAGGGATAAGTTTTTTGTGAGAAATATTCTGCGCTTTTGACAAAAATTTCTTTTGAGTTCCCTGGGCGATCGGGAGTGCTTCAGCGTTTTGTCCATTGCAGGCCGCTCACAACCCCTGCTCCGATCGTTAACAGAATCAGTAACCAAAGCAGTCCACCGGGCAAAAACGTCAGCAGACCCAGGCCGCGCAGCACCCACAAAGCGGCAGTTACGGCGAGTAAGGCTAGAAAAACAGTTGTTGTTGAGGTGAGGGTTCGGATCATCTGGTGGTTTGGCTTAGGGTAATTGACGCGCTCTAAGAGGATGTTTGAAAAGTCCAACTATGGATAGCGAAACGTTTCAGATCCCCCCTGCCCCCCTTAAAAAGGGGGGAACCGGACTCAAAGTTCCCCTTTTGTTGGCGAAGCCTTCCCGAAGGGTAGAGGGATTTAGGGGGATCTTACAGCACTTGGAAACCTTATCCGAAACGTGTGTACACGTAGCCTTTCTAAGGGAGTAGGGGGGATCAACAGGTGCCTAAAATTACAGCCGATCCCTTTTCAAATATCCTCTCAGGAAACATCCTCTCAGGAGCTGGGACTGATTCAGTCAGGGGTCGAGTTCCCAATGGGGCGATCGCACCACTTCCCTCCCATTCTACCGATTCCGCAAGCCCATCATGATGCCAGCACCAATTGACAGCAGCACCAGCGCATAAATTACAGTTTCAGGTACATTTTTGATCCAGCCAAAAGCCTGTACCAGCATGATCCCCGCCATTAAAATCAGCAGCATTCCGGCTGCATATAAAAAAATACTCAAAGCTAAATTAGGAGAACGCCTCACACTCTATTCCTCACTCTTTCTATTCCTCACTCTTTCACAACCCACAGTTCACAACTTCCGGTTTTTGCACCCACGGTTTATGGCGCTACACGCTTAAATCTAAGCATATTTAAGCAATGTTTTTTCTAAAAACCTCACTCTGCAAGGCTTTTAGAAAAAATAATCCCAACCTGATTGCGTAGGGCTAACCCCAATCGGCTTTGCCGTGGGGTTGCCGCCCCTATTGTGACATGGGTATGGAGCAGGAGAACAGGTGCGAACGGTTGCAGCGTTGCGCTCCGTATAAGTTTCAAATGGGGGAGGTTGCGCCCGCAGAGCAGAAACTTCTCAAAAACAAGCCCAAAAACAAGCTCAAAAACATGAGACAGCGATCGTTACAATGTCAGTTGCATATGACTCAAGCGATCGGCGTTTTCTCTAAGAATGTGGAGGATACCACCTCGAATGACCGTTTCCAGATGCAGCCGTTCTGCTAGACGAGAAGAGTGGCGCGAAATCGGATTTCTGGTCGGTGGATGTTCTCCGGCGATCGCGTAATGGTTGGGAACTTGACTCAGAACATGGGCGACAAGTCTTTGTCTATATTCATGAATCGAAAAAGCTGATTGATAGGGATGCTCAGGATACTCATTTAAAACATCGCCAATTTCTTGAAGCACCATTGGTAAGGTCAAATTAACCAATTCATGTGACATGGTTTAACTCCAGTTAAAAATTGACTTTGAGAACTGACTTGATTGGCTGTGCTGCAACAGACGCACCTTCAGGGCAGAAGCTAGAAGACCTCTAGTTTAGGCCGATCGTCATGGCTGGCATTGACTGATAGCAGCGACTATAGCGCCAGTAGAGCTTCCCTAAACAAATATGGCGGAGCAACACGCTTGAGCAGCATGGACAGGTGTAGCGGTTATGCATGGATTGACTGGGATCAATGGAACTCAAGTGAAAAGTTTTTTTGGAGAGGACTGTGTTGATAGCGCGCATCGATTAACCCTTCATGAATTCAACAGGTCATGAGTAGATCGCAGGGCTGAACCTGTACTATGAGCGATCGCCGTTTGATTTTCTGAGTGAGTTAATTGAATACGATATAAATCTTAATCTAGTCAATGGGTAGAGTGAGGGCGAGGGTTTGGGCTGCTTGACTGACAAAACTTCTAAAAGACTAGTCGCTTAATTTCCTTGCCATTCTCGATCTTCTAACTCTTTTTGGGGTAGCAGCAGAGTAGCTTCGATCTCCTCTCGGATGGCCGCTGTCACCTCACAGTCGCTATTCAAGCAATCCACCAAAAGCTGATTGGCATCATAGTAGCGTTGCAAAACCTGCTGTTGTTCGGGGCTAAACTGCCAGGGGTGATTAATATTTCGGTAACGAGCCGTTGTCTCTCTCAACTGGGCTATCCAGGCTGCATGGTGTACCTGCCACCATTCCTGAAATCGTTCCTGATTGTGCTGAGGATTGGGGAGTTGATCTCGCAACTGCTGGAGTGATTTGTGAAAGCCAGCATCCAAAACCATACTCAGAATATTGCTGAGGGCATCGCCGCACAGATGAGCATGGGCAAAATCTGGGCTTTGTTCGATCGCACATTCTAGCAGCAGGGCATCTAGCGCCGCATCTAAAATCATGCCTTGATCGAGGGTACAAGCTAGGGCAAAGTCAGCTACTTTGTGAGGCGCTCGCGCCAGCGCCAGATAAAAGGCGCGAACGGTGGCGTCTTTGGTTTCGGCTGGTACAGTTTGTGTTTTTTGGTTAGCCCACATCAAGAACTCTTGCAGATAGGGGTCTTGAGAAACTAGTGCATCGATTTGCTGCTTCATCAACTGCATGAGGGAGTCGGCGCTGCGCAGCATGGCTGCCGTCAACAAAAAGATTTCGTGCCAGTGGGGATCGGTAAGGTGGCTCACCAAACCGCCCAACGACTGTTCTAATGCCTGAAGGTTGTGGCTCGCAACGATATTGCGTGCCGTGAAATATTCTTGAAAGGCCAGATAGGAAAATGAAAAAATGCCGCGTGCCCTCTCTGTCAGCAATCCATGCTGCGCCTCGATCGATCTCAGCATGGCCTCACTTTCGAGTTGCAGTTCTTCAGATTCCAGGGTGGCACCAGGCAAATTTTTCAAGTAATCTTCGATATATTGCTCAATTACCCGTTGCTCAAAAAAGTATTGCCCCTGCCCGAAGGTAACGGCTGCAAGCTGGCTGAGCAGCCTTAGTTTTTGGGGTAATAAAAACCCTCGGTATATGTCATCTCGCTGTACGCCTCTGGCTTCATCCCATTTGCCCAGCAGCAAATCTATCCCCTGCTTATAAAACTCTGTCCGGTTATCCGGAAATTTTTCTCGACCATGAAACACCCAGCAGGCGAGATGTAGAAACAGAGGCGTGACCATGAGCTGGCGCAATTGCCAATTTTCGGGCAAGTCCAATTTCTGCATAAACTGAGCAGATTGAGCCTGACCCAATTGAGCTGTCGTTTTGGTAAATGCCACAAACCATTTCTGAGCAAATGTGGTGATTTGCGCCTCGGTAAAGGGGGCAATTTCGACATCGGTAAAGCCTTGGAGTTGCAGATTTTGCGCGGCTGTCCGGCAAGTCGCCACAAACTGATTTTTGCGGTATTTCTCCGAAAACTTGCGAATCTCCCTAAGAACGTCTGTGATGTCCTGTTTCAGCACTTCATCTATGCCATCTAGCAGCAGCAGCACTCGCCCTTCTTGCAGCAAGGTTTCAACAGTTGATGGATGGGTGACGCCTGAGATGAGAAAGGCTTGACGCAGGTAGTTGGTCAGGCTGAATTTGCCATTGTCTCTAGACTCTTCGGCAAAGTCTCTGAGGGCGATAAAGACGGGCACTCGATGCGCAGCAAATTCTCCCCGATCGCACTGAATCGCCAGGTGCTGCAAAAAAGTCGTTTTGCCGACTCCGGGTTTACCCAGCACTCTGATCTTTGAATGTGCTTCAACGACCTGCATTCCCGATAGCTGCTTTTGCTCAACGGCTCCTAACCCAACGCGATCGAATTCGGCAGGCTGCAAGTTTTGCAGGTCGGCAATTTCAAGCCATTGCTGGCTCGTCACTCCCTGCAAGATATTGACATCTACATAGATATCATCGATGCTGACCGGACGGTTCATATCCAAGAGCTGCAAGATACCACACTGGTTTTGAATGGTGTCTCGGCGTTGCGATCGCACCTCTTGCACCAGGCTATCGATATCTTGAGGCGTGGCTGCCTCGATCGATTCAGAAAATTCTGCGGGAGGATTGTCAGCAATCTCTCGCCAATCTAAGTCTAGGACGGCGCAAACAGCTAGAAAAACTTGGCGATCAACGGGCTGCCCGCTAAAAAACCGCCAAATGGGCTGTCGGGTTTTTAAGTTCACCTCCCCTGATAAATTTTCCTGCGTCCATCCCCTTACGGCAAACGCCCGTTTAGCCTGTTGAATTCCAGAAGGAGAGGCTTGAAGCGATCGCTTGACCATAAAACAAGAGGCTCATATTAAAACTCAAAATTCAAACTTTTCTAAACATAGGATGCGTAACCTACTTCTCTATGGTAAGAGGTTTTTCTTGATAAAATCATACAAAAGCGGAGGAATTTGCTTTAGCTGTTAATGAAACTGAAATTAAATCAAACAAACTGAAATTAAATCAAACATTCTGCTACGAAAAACGGGCTTTACACCCGTATTTGTATGAAATGAAAGAGGCTTCTTGATCAAATTTTATTCTTCATACTTATACAGTTTCAAGATAAAAACAGGGTGAGGAAATTAGCGTAAACAACTGCTGAAGCCTTGAATGATGGGGCTTTGACGCATCACTTGTAGTTTAAACAGCTCATTGAATGGTGCATAAATGTCGAAGAGAGCAGATCTAGAGTGCTAGAAAAGTGGATCTAGAAGACGCTGATCGGGTGATTGCTTCATCCGGCTATGAAATTTATTTTGGCAGGCTGCTGAGTTGCGATCGCCTACGCGGCTGCTTCATAAACTGGATTAATCTATTCTCATCAAGCTGCATCAAGACTCTGTAGGATTAACCACCGATCCCATGAATAGAATCGCGCCACTGTTGTGATCTCGAATGACATAGAAAAAGGGGCGATCGACCTTCATGGCAAAGGGTTCTGTAGGGATCTGAATTGAGGCGGCTCGAACGCTAACAGAAGTAACGGCGGCAGCTTCCGTTCCTTCTTCATTGACTTCGATAAAAGTCTTGTGGCGAACTTCGCTAACATAGCTGTTCACATCTTCTGTAAGACCTGATAAATCAGCCGTATTGGGATCAAAGACCAGCGGCATCCCCAACGCTATGAGGGCATAATTGAGGCGAGTTTTGTATTCGTACTTAAATCGAGGCAGTTGAATCGTGCCATTGCGACGGGTAAAGCGATTCATGGCAGCTTCCCAGCGATCGGCCACCAAAAACTGCTGATAGAACTGGGTGAGTGACAGATCCGGCTGCGGCAAAAAGACATACAGGCTCAAATGGCCATTTCCGTAGGGCAAGCCCACGGCCTGAAACTGGCTATTTTCTTGATAAAGATACTTGCCTGTTTGCTGCATGAGGGGATGATTTGGGGTGCGGCCATCCAGTAAGGTAAAGGGATGCTCGCTCGTGTTGGCGGCATCAAACTCTCGCTGCCACTGCCCCTTGAAGTAAACCGCATTGATCAAAAACATCAAATCATCGGGACGTACCTGATCCAGAATGGTGGGAATCTTGCCCTCGGTATGGCGATCGACCCAGCGATTGATCTGGTTCACCGCATCGGCATCGTTAAAATCTAGCGTTTCCACGTCGGCGCTGTAAAAGGTCTGGCTGCGATCGATAAAGTCTGGTTTAAAGGCAAACTGCTGATTGCCCCAGAGGGAATTGGCGATCGCTAGCTTCACTTGAGGGTCAGCATTCTCTAGGACGGTTTTTAGGTTGGCATTGGCTTGATTCACAGCCTCTAAACTTAAGCCTTGCAGCCCTAGTGTGGTGGCAATTTGCTGCTGGGTTTCGCCATTGGCTCCGTTATAGAGCATCGATAGGGCGATCGCCACGCTGATAGGCGACAGCATGAGATTTTGGGTAGCGTCTTGCTGCACGAGCTGTGAGAATAGCTTGAACCCAAACTGGTTATCGGCTGCGACAAGTTGGGGGTGAATGGCAGGTAAAGGAGGCATGGCAGGAGTTTCGAGAGGGCTGGGTTAGGCGATCGCAGCGTAACGACTGATGAACATCCAGGTCGCTAAAGCCAAGGTTAGTCCACCTATCCATCCTACTCAGTAGGTGGGTGGAATGAATTGTGGGATGGGTTCGGCATCTCAGAAAGGCGATCGCGTAACCCTTGCGGGTGCTGGGTTACTCTGCGGGAAGCAAGTTACGGCACGTAACCTCACCCACATCGGTTTTCTGATGTGCTTTGTGCGATCGCAATTTCACTCAGTAACACGCCGATCGCCTTGAGCAACGCAATAATGCAATGAGGGCATCGCAAGCCTTTCCTGCCTGTTTGCCGGGTTGTCAATCTGACCTCTTCAGGACGACCCATGAACTGAATCGATATGTTTGAAAAACGCAGGCTTGATAGTTGGACTTGCAGGGCAACTCATGGTTAAAACACCTCCTCCACAAAAACGATTGCCACCCCTGGAAAATGGCGATCGCCTGAACCGCTATGAATTCGAGCGACGCTACAATGCTATGCCCCATCTCAGAAAGGCCGAATTGATTGAAGGAGTTGTCTACGTGCCTGCTGCGCTGAGGTTTAGAAGTCATGCCGAACCCCACGGTAATCTATTCATCTGGCTGGGAACCTACAAAGTTGCTACTCCAGGTATTGCTCTAGGGATTAAACCCACTGTTCGTTTAGATTTAGACAATGAACCCCAACCGGATGCGGTGCTGATGGTTGAGTAGTCGTGTGGGGGACAGTCCCGGCTCAGTGAAGATGATTATGTGGAAGGGGCACCGGAATTGGTGGCAGAGATTGCCGCCAGTAGTGCAGCCATTGATTTAGGCGATAAAAAGCGAGCCTATCGTCGCAATGGCATTCAGGAGCGCATTGTCTGGCAAGTGTTTGACCAGAAAGTGGACTGGTTTTCCCTAGAAGAAGGCGGTATGTATCACTGCCTGTGGCGGCAGATGGGGTGATTCGGAGTCGGATATTTCCGGGGTTATGGCTGGCGGTAGATGCGCTGCTGATGGGAAATATGGTGCAGGTATTAGCCGTACTACAACAAGGATTGACTTCGCCGGAACATGCCGCTTTTGTGCAGCAGCGATCGCCACAGGATTAGCAGGCGATCGCTAAACCCAATCGATCGTTGTCTGGTGAGAATGATGCTTTCTGACTGTTTCTAACAATTGCTTAAGGGAAGAGATACATTCACGCATGAACTTGATCTTCAACTCCCTGCTTGAGTGTGTCATTTGGGCTTTTCCAGTGCATCATCGACTTATCGTTAGGGTTATATACCATGTCACTAACAAAGCAGAAGGAATGAATGCGGTTAAAGGCTTCTACTCCAAAGTCAGAGAGGGTAATATCGAGTGGAACAAGTTGCTCCACATCTTGGATAAATTTTTCATACTCTCTCTGCAAGTAAGGATTAGACCCGTTTGTAAAGAGGTTAATCTGCTTTTCCGTACCCCCGTACTCTTTGCCTCCATCTCCTGTTATGGACGAAATATCAACTGGAGCCTTCTGCCTAGACTCCTCTGATTGGTTCTCTTTAGTTAATTTCAAAATAGGCAATTGCTCAAGATGTATTCCTGCTAAATCCTGTGCAGAACATTTTCCAAACCTAAGCTCAAGTTCCGAAAAGACTTCTCTAATGAACATAGGGTAGCGAGCTGAAAGCGCCAAGAACGATAGAATCACCTCTCTTCGCTTGGGATGTTCTAGTTGAGGGCTTTCAGAGCGAAAATCAATTAGCTTAAATAACTTGTAGACATTGATTAATCGCTTAATCATTCGTGGGGATAATTCAGTTGCATGACAGCATTTGTGCAAGAATTCTAGCTCTTTTTCCTCGAATTCAAGAATCTTTAATGAAGAGGTGCTTTTTTCTGTATCTTGATTCTGATCGATCGAGGGTGGGTTGGAGGAGGGTGAGTCAGGCTCTTGTGGGGATGATGTTTGAGTTGATAGAGAAACTTGCTGATTGCCAGGTGTTTCTCTCGAGACAGGCTTTTCAAGCACCATTTGTCTCTTTAAGTAAGTCCATAATGCATTTGATCGAATGGCTCTGGCTCTATAGGGAATCTGAATTATTTTTTCGATGTAATCCATTGCAGAAGGATTGCCCTGTGGAATTAGAATGCCTTGATAAAAATCTTCTAAAGCCCTTGTGATATAACGTTCGTCAATTGCAATTACAACAACAAACAGAGGATTTTTAACCAAGAGCTGAATTGCTTCTAGCACCTCAACGACACGTTTTGGAGGACAGCGATCTAGATCATCGATAAAAAGAACAATCCGTGCTGGCCCTCGCGGAAAAATGGATCGTAATTCTTTTATTTTATGCTCCCTCTTCTTCTCTTTACTCACGGGAGGAAGGGCGAGATATTCAGCTAGCTCAAACAAATCAGTCTTAACTTGGTGCATTAATCCAAGTCGCTGAGTGTACTGTCCTTTTTTTAATTGAGCATTCACAAAATCCCTAATAGTGATAGTTTGGATCGCTGCCAATTTTTGTTTCTTGTCTTCTACATCAAGTCTTAATTGGCTAATACTTGCTTCTGCCTGCTTAATGCCTTGTTTTTCCAGCTCTGCTTGTACCTGTTCTTCACAGATTGCAGTCAACTTTTGCTGATATGATTTAAAGCCTGTCTCAATTTGATCATACCATTGATCAAAGAGAATCCAAAGCCTACGGAATGTGGCTAACCAGGGAACAAAACAAGCTAAAAATCCAGTGAATGCAGGCAACAAGCTTAGTTCTAGCTGTGAAATTATGAATGGACAAAATACAAGCAATATGAAAAACAAAAGAAATGATCCGACTTCTTTTCTATGTTCAATAAATTGTTTGGTGATGCCATCAAGCGTAATTAGATCGTTTGCCCGAAATTGATTGATTGCAGCTTGAATCCAGGTCATGTCATTAACATCAATTTCTACCCCCTGTTGTTTTAAAGATCGATCGATTTCCTTAGCTATCCTATTAAAAACAGGGCCAGCCAACTTGATTAACTCTTGCTTAACAGGCTGAAGGGCTTGCGATTCCCTTGCTTTTTTGGCGACATCAGTTACAATTTGCTGCTTTTCCTGATCTAGCTTTTCCGCTTCTCTATTTAACTTCCTCTCTTGTAAGGCTAAAACCGTTGCACCTTGCTCTTGCGTTGCTTCCATTGCCTTGAGCAATTGATTCTCTAACTCATCTTTCGATCGCGTGTCATTCCATCTTGCTCCTTCAACTTTCTCGATCACATCAAACAGGTTCTTTTGCTGCTCAGAACTCTTCAAAATTTCAATAATTTTATCGAGTAATATCTGATCAATTTGAATATCTTCGTTGGTAGAATTTACATTAAAATCTAACCATCTCTGCAACTTTGACCCTTGTTCTTTATCAATTCCGGCAGACTGAAATAATTTCTCTCTTTCAAGTGTCGGAATAGCATTGAGAATTTCCCATAGTAGAATTTCTAAATCTTGATCGCTGGGTTTTTCAGATGTGATCAAGGCTAGCTTTACACTAATATCTTTCCACTTTTTCTTTCCCAATACCTCAGTAATGAGTAACTGCTGTTCTAGGTCAGACATCTCATTGAGAACCTGCCAAATTTCTCCCCACTCCAATGGCTCAAAGCCAACGTTCTCAAGCTGTTTTTCTAACGTAAGCTGGCGATTTAATTCAACAAAGATTGTCTCCATCAGGCTCGACCAGAGATTTGATCTGGCATAAGTCCAAGCATCAAACTTGATCTGGTAAATATGTCCTACGTAAGGGAAAAGTTGGTTCTCACTCCAGGCTTGATCGGCTTGTACCTGCTGACGACGGATTTCCGTCATTCTTTGCTGCATCAAATTCATGATGTAGGATTTGCCTGTTCCCCATCCTCCTAAAATACCTACGGCTAAAGGCAACTCAACATCTCGTAGCAGTAACATCTCAGCTAAGGCTTCTACCTCAGTTTTAATTCCCAGTAAATCCTCTCCTTCTGCCAGATCGTTCCAGAGAGGCTGTCCCCGAAAATCTATGCCAGGTATGATAGTACCGCCTCCGTTGTAGTTCTCTGCTAAGAAATCTGAATGCTGCCGCTCCAGCTCTAACTTTAAGCTCTGACTTGTTAAGTGATGTGCCGAAGTGAGGGTGGTCAAGAGTTTCTTAGTCAAAGGGCTACCTTCATAAGACACATCTGGCACTGTAATGATTGAACGATGGCATTGAGTATGTTGAGTAATTTCTTTAAATCTGCCGCTGTAGTCACTATCTAACCATATGTGTTGTGTTTGAGCCGTTCCCTCTTCGAGAATGTTATGGAGTTCCTGCAAGGATAGAAGACTATCTTCAAAGCGATCGGGTTGAAAATTATAGGGAATTAAACTGCCCTTTAGGTTTTCAGGGGAGCGTTCCAGTCCCAATGCCCAGTCCACCCCCAAGCCATAGCCGGAAAAATAAAATAAAGCTATTTCCTCAGAAGCAGTATTTGAGGGTTTAACGAGATGTTTGAGAGCTGCTTTGATTGCTTCTAAGGTTGCTTCTTCATTCAGTAATTTTGTGACCTCAGAATAACCTGCTGTCTTAAGCTGATCAGCGATCGCCTCTGCATCTTGCGACCAATCTCCTAATACTTTTATCTTTGAACTCTGATATTGACCCATACCAACGACCAATGCCCTCATTCGGGTTCGCATTGTTCTGCTCCTGGCGATGCTGATGCTGATTCTTTTTGTAGATGAAATTCAGAGAAAATGGGTTGTTAGTACTAGATTCTAAAAGGGCTGTAGCTATATTTCTGTTATCAGTAATCTGAGATAATCTATATTCTGAGAGCTAGTACCTGGTTGACTGACAAACTGTTTCTGTAGGTTGGATTGAACAATGCTGAAACCTAACAGCAGCATGATTTTTTGGGTTATGCTAACGCTAACTCGACCTACGTAAAAATAAAGGTTTCAGGAGTTTCCTCAGTCAATCAGGAACTAGTTCTTGTCATCTCATTCAACGGATAAAAATCCTTTCACTCTCGCAGGACTTCTGCTTGAGTTGGAAGTTGAGTTACGTCTGCTGCTCTTAAATTCTGGGTAACAGATTCTTTCGTAGGCATGCGAACTCCTGTGCTGATAAATTCGTCCGATCCAGGTCTATGAAACCGCACTTCCTTTCCTTGTAAGTCCGATAGCTGCTGTAGATCGTTTACCTTAAAGTAGATACCATTCTTGAATTGAGAATATTGTCGGATCTGCTGGTTGCCCACATAGAGTTCCACGCCCATGCTGTTATAAACAGGTGGAGTTTGAATATACAGTTTTACAATGTAAGAAACTTCTTCAATCTCAGCGCCTCTTGCAGCCGCATAGTGCTGGATTTTCCGCAGATCGGCTTCTTCAGGGCGGGCAAGCAGTAACTGAACGTTGGTTAGAACAATTTCAAGAGACATTTAATCCCTCCTGAACTAATGGCTGAGTTGGATTTCATCGAAATACAGCGATCCGCGACATGTGCTCGTTCCCACAATTGGTTCATCGAAGAGAAAGGTAATTTGACGGATGTTACGAACATCCACCCCCTGTTCGGCAAAAAGGTGCAGAGGAAGACGCAGGGTTTGCATCACCGAACGACGCGTTCCACTAGGGAAATTAATGTCGGCTGGATAAGGTAATGGCGCAATGCTCGCGGCTTTTACCGAATGAAAATGGGTGCCATCGCTGAGTAGGATGGTAAAGTTCTGGAACTTATCTATCAGGTTTTTTGAGTCGTTAGACTGTCCCGATCGAAAAGCCAGCAGGTGCAATTTTCCGGTTGGTAACCCCCCCGGATTAAGGTTGATCACATAGCGCTTGCCCGAAACATCCCAGTCCACCTTAAGCCCTTTTGTTTGCTGATAGAGGTTACTGCTTGAGCCTTGGTTAAAGGACAACTCCAGCGCGGCGATGTTAGATGTATCAACGCTTCCAGCAACAGGTGGCGAGGGGGTTGTCAGGGCGTTATCTTCTTCGTAATGGGCGATAAAGAGGCGTTGTTGATCCTGATATTGGCTAACCAACCTGATGGTATTGGCAATCCAACCTTTTTGCTGGCTCAACTGATAATCTTTGAGCAAGTTCAAGTACTGCGATCGCCGCAGCAATGTCCCCTGAGCAATGGCTGACAAATAAACTTTGGCAACATTCTCTTGTTCAGGCCGCGACAGGAACGGGTTACCGTCTGGTTTCCACACGGAATTGAAGAAGTTGTGGTTAGCGCCATAGATCCAGAGCAGAGCTTTGAACCCCTTAGCCTCTTGGGTGGGATTGCTCAGATCGATGGAATGGGCGCGATCGTAAGTTTGGTAGCCCTGAAAGTCTGAGACATCGCCATCTCGACTGCCATGAAGGATGATGTAGTTATCCCGAATAATCACCCGACCGCTGACGGGTTGATATTGATTCTCGGTAGGGGCAATGGCTACGACTGCCTTAAGGTTGAAATGATAAGGGCCTAAACCTCTCGATCCATTGAGCGGTACGGCAGGATCTCCGGGGTCTGGAACCACTGCATCCAACGTATTGAAATAGCTGGCGTGACCTACCGCCTCCCCTCCTCTAGAGTGTCCTGCAATCATCACACTAGAGAAATCTACTTTACCGAACAGGGGATGGCCGCTTTGCTGATTCCAGATCTGAAACTGCTTGATATGTTCTAGGTGAACGATCGCCCGACCATCATTCTCACCCATGTTAAAGCCATTCAGGAAGTTACAATCTACGCTTCCGGCAATGATTCCATGAGAAGCTAGCAACTCCAGCAAATAAATGTAACCGGGTGTCGAGTTTTCTTGCGGGGAATGGTTGCCGTGAACAATCAGACAGAGGGGAAACGGCCCCGCCCCTTGGGGAATACGAAGCAATCCATTGATCGGAACATTGGCTGCATTAAAAGGCCAAGCAGGAGAAGCAGGTAGATTGGCAAAATCAGAGATATCGATCTTTCGAGTTTGATAACCTGGCGTAGGAGTTTGAAAGACGACGTACTGAGCCAGGGCAGGATTACCTGAGTAGATAAGTCCGGGTGCAGCGTAGACAGCCTGGGAAAAGGCAAATGATCCGGGCAGGGCAGGATTTGCTAAGGCATTAATGACCTTTCCTTTCAGGTACAAATCACCATCAGGGTGAAGTTCTGCCTGCACCCCTAAAGACGGGTGCTTGAACTGAAGTCCTTGGCCTGTCAGCAGAGCCGTTTCAAACAGGCGTTTTTCGAGCTGGATTTCTCGTCCTCCTCCTGTCTGCACAGTGGCTAGCTTGGGGGTTGAACTCTTAGCAATTTGAAGTTCCCCGGTTCGTGAGAAACGCGGCGCATTTTCCTGATAAAACCCAGAGAAGGTGATATCTCCTGTATCGCTGATGGTAATCACTTCTTGGGAGCCTTTCTTGATTCTAAACATGAGAATCCTCCGCGCTACAGACTGGCAGGTTGTTCGAGCTGGGCGAGTCGCTCATTGTGTGCTTGTATGATTTCATGTTGTTGCAGCATGTATAAGGAAAGCTCCTCGATTTTCTTGAGCAGCGACATGCAAAACTCGCCTAGATTAACGCCTTCTTCACTTACCTGCTGAGCAGAAGGCACCTCTGGAAGGTGTTTGTGGCGATCGATATAGGTTCGTAAATCATCAAGATTTCTGAGTTCGTAATTCTGGGCAAAAACATAGTCAGGCACAGACAATGTCCAATCCTTGACTTTAATATCACCATTCACATCTAGCTTTGCCTGGGGATTTGCTGTGCCGATGCCGACATTGCCCGTTGGGCCATGAATGACGAATTGACCCCAAAGATCCTGTCCGGTTGAAGTTCTATAAGCAATCTCCAGACGATTCCTGGAAGGATCACCCTGGGACTGATCTGAATTGCCCCAGGGATTGTGAATATGGAACCCACCTTCCCCTTCTACGTTTCGCTCTTGCCGCAGAAACATCCAATCTCCCCACGGGCTTTTGATCTCTACCTTGCCAGCTTGCGGATTCAGGGTTCCGATGCCAATACTGCCTGGCAGCCCTACGTTACCTATATTATTGATGACAAATTTAGGCACCAAATTCGCTGATCCAAGTTCGTCCTCATCATAAATTCTCAACGTATCGTTGTCTCCGGGACTCCACAGGACGATCGTGTTGCCATTACAGAAGATTCCCCCAGATTCGAGACCATCTGCGCTGGCTTCTAACCACAAGCCATTGCTGTTATTATCAGGGTTGAAATTGGGGGTTTGACCCAATCTTCCTCGATTTCCATAGTGTAGAGAAACATGATTATCGGCTTTTAAGTAGGTATCTCCATTAATCTGAAGATTGTCATTAATCACTTGAGTCATCTCTTTCTCCTAGGTTTAAACTGACGGAAGTTTTCAAGGGTTAGTTTACTTTTTACCAGCGTTTCTATTCTCTTCTTCGGCTCATGAGTCGCAGGGTAACTCTGATGAAACTCTACGGTTCATTTTCAACCCGACGAATTGTCCAGAAATCGTCAGCTAAATTCTCATCTAATAAGTAGGCATAGGGCATGGTAAAGTAACCCTCCATACCCCAAGTCTTATCCCAGGAGTTGCGGACGATAAACCGTCGTTGGCTATCATCGTAACCAACCGCTAATACGGCATGACCTCCTAGTAACTGTTCATTGGGTGATGGCATAGAAGCGATACCCGTATTGGCCACGTCTTGGCTTTCAAAGCTCTCGTAAACGCTAAACCCAAAGACGAAGGGATAACCCGATGCCAAACATCCCTTCATCTGATTGAGGTTTCGCACCAATCTATAGTAGAGAACCGCCTGGTGGTTAGCCGCAACCTTGTAGCATTCTGTGGGAGGTTTATCACGGAATCTGAACTCATAGTCTGGATTATACGGCCATATCCCATCAGGCCCTGGATGCTGCTGCGTTGGCTCTTCTGGGCAGGCTCCTTCTTTACCAACGCTTTTGATTCCATCCCGAATCATCGCGCCGCTATCTTCGTTTACCGTTCCTTCCATAACCCGCTCGTTGTAATAGATGAACAGACGCGAAGGGGTAAAGCGGTCAGACATCTGTTGCTTCATCTGGTTAAATTCAAGGGCAGCAGCAATAGCATTGGCGGTACAACTGCCCAACTGTTCTTGATTGTAAATATGGGGGCAATTGGGACGAAGATCGACCTTGGGGGGTAAAGCTCTCAGTGCGGCAACGGGTGCAGAATAAAGCAGATCCCGATGGTCAGGAATATCAGGAACCCATCCGTAGCGTTTGTTTGTGCGTGTCATTTTTTTGCTCCGGTTTAATTGTTAGATGAATTAGAGAAACTTGTTTGCTGTAAATGTTTTGGTAATAGAGATGCGGGTTAGCCAGGTGTTGACCCTGATTGATTGACAAAACTCCTGAAACCCTTATTCTTGACTGGTTTGGGTTAGCGTCAGCGTTACCGATTAAAAAGATCTTGCTAGTGTTGGGTTTCACGTTGTTCGCCCCAACCTACAGAAAAGATTAGTTAGCCAAGGTGTTGACCAGAAGCCATCTGACCAGAAGCCAGCAAGGAGCTGCGAAACTGCATCGATAGAGGTATTGAGCAACGGAAAATTGGCAGATGAAAATTTCTTGGACTTCCGTTTCAGAATCATTATCTACAGACCCTGCTTCGCTGCACTTATCGTTAGCACTGGGAAGAGAAATCGATACTCCAGTTTCTCTTGGCCTGCGATTTCAACAGTGTGCAGATTCGTTAGTAGAGCTTAGCCAATAGGGTTCAGATAGTTTACTTTAAAGTGCTTGCTAACCCTGTGCTTGCTAACCCTGTGCTTGCTAACCCTGAACGGTGCATCGGCTACTTTGACTGGATGCCGTAGACATGCACAGCTTCACTTGTAGCAGTATTCCAGGTCACCCTGATTTGTTTGCTGTCCAGAATGGGCACCAGTGACGTAAGGGAGGCATTATCCACCACCTTATAGCAAAGAAATCCCGTTGTATTGCTGTAAAACTGAACGCTGTTGGGTTGAAACGGCTGCCCTGAAGTGAACCCGAAATCAATGAGTAAGTAGTAGTCAACAATAGCCGACTGTTGCTGTGTCGCAGCTAAGCCGGATTTGTCAGCTGTTTCCTTGATGAGTTTTGCAACCTGTTGCTCTATGGTTTTGCTAGCGTGCTTCAGGTTGAATGCAGATTCTCTCTCTGTTGTACTCATGAGCTGTTACTCCTTGCAATCAAGTGTATGCCGACACTTAATCTGAATGGTATTTAATTCAATACTCTTCAAAACGAACTCTGGAGGCAATACGATCATCTGCGTATATGATGCTTGACAGAGCCGTTTGCTACTACATGTTTCTTTATGCGATCGCGATCGCAGATAAAGGATACCGATTTAAACGATTTGAAATCCGTTAGAACAGTAAGGATTGCCGCTGATCTGGCCTCGATCGATCGTTCTGAGAGAGTAACCCGTGGTTGGGCGGTTCTTCAAGTCAAACGTCTGCCCACTCTCTACTCTCCAAATCTTGAAATTAGAAAACGTGAGCGATTGTCCTGGTTCAGCCTGTTCAGGCAAGTGATCCCCTAAAACGAAGTAGACAGGCCCTACTCCCATCACCTGCGCTAAGCCGTTTTGATCGACCACTAGCGAGGTGGCCTGTGAAATACCAATGCCCAGCACCTCATCTGCCATCCCATCGCGAATCTGACGCGCAACAAACGCCATTAAGCGCCCCATGCGATCGTCTGAATCAAAGTGAGTGTCAATGATCGTACCCTTGAGGCTTGCCCAGGGGAACAGGTCATCAGTAAAGCTGATATCAGCATAGGGATCGCGTAACGCATCATCACTGGTGATATTCTTGTGACCCTGCAAACAGGCATTGTAAACAAACTCACTCTGGATCATGGCACCTGCACTGGTACCCCCAATCCCGCCCCCACGCGCATAGATCGATTTCACGGCCTCTTCCAGTTTTGTGCGCTGAAAATTTCGGGCATAGCTGCACTGATCCCCTCCGGCGAAGAAAATCACCTCTGCCTGCTGGATACGGTTGGAAACATCCGGTTGATTAACCTCTTCCCGACTGCCGACTACAAAAGTTTCGACGGAATCGACCCCTTGCATCTTTAAAATAGGTTGATTGTAGGCATCATCGTCCCTAGGGTCGTCATCAGGCGATCGAACCACTACGACATCAATTTTGGTACTGCAATTGCGGCACCCTCTCACCTGATTAATCATCCATTGAATCGCTGGATCGACATCCCGTCCTCCACCTCCCAGGTTATAAACGGGGCCAGACAGAGGTGGATTAACATTGGCAGCATTACCCACCAGATAGTGCTGAACTCTGGCTTCTGCTGATAAGGGAAAAGCAGCGATCGCACCTCCTAGAAACAGGATGAGCATCCCAAAATGTTTTGCCAGAGACTCAAACTGAATCTTAGGGAAACGAGTATTTTGTAGGTTCGTGTTCATGATTCAGTTCTCCCCTATTTTCCGGGTGGAAAATCAGCCAGTTGTTTGGCCTCGGTGATCACAAGTTGCGGCTTACCTTCTGCATTGGGTGGGTAGAGACTCGCGATTCCAGAGACATATATATAGCCTCGACCGGAGTGGGCATAGCGAGTTTTAATCAAGCGCAAGATGGTCTGAGCAGCGATCGAATCTTGATCTGGAATCCATAGATTAAACTTCTGAAATTTTGACCCGGCATAGATCAGGGCACCATTACCAGTCCATTGATCAATGCCTGCTTGCAGATCACAGAATACCGTAACTGCGTTGCCAACTCTGGCAGCTTCTAGCAAATGGCTATAATCCAACCGCACCGATAGCACTCCAGCTTGCAGACCCAGATACCGATAGTCCTGTACTACGCTGTCCCGCAGATGCCACCAGGGAATTAGCGTTATGTAGTCTCGGTGGTTGCCGCCTGCATTCGTTGCCGGATTCCAGATTGCCAGTCCTTTGGCTTGTGCCTCAACCTCGGCTTCTATGAACTGAGGGTGATAGAGTCGCGATCGCCCATATTTGACAAAGTAAGGACTCCATCCTTCTCGCACAATGCGCACATTAGAATTCTCTGGATCTCCAGCTTTGTAGACATAACAAAGCAATCGCCCATAGTTATCTCGATGCTTATTTAGACAAACGTGAACGGGGTCATTGGTGTCAAACTCCAGGTTAACCAGAACATCGCTGTTAGGGGTGCCTTGCTCATTTGCCCCAAAATACTGCTTTGCCCATTTCGATGCCAAAATACCAGCATTGGTTACGGGCTTATCGCCTCCATGTTGACTTTCTTCCGTGTCCAGACAGGTAAATCGAATAGATTCTTGTTCGTTGTTCAGGAGTATCTTAATTGTGTCGCCATCGACAACTTTGAGTAGTTTAAGATCTTTGATCACCGTGCCTTTCATCACTATCTTCCTTACTCATAAATGTCTTGATAAAGAAACAAAAGTATTGCCTCGTTTGAGCGAAATTCTTTCTCATCGGGTTTGATTTCCTGGCAGTATTTCATCAGCTCAGAACACAATCGTCCAGCCCTGCTGTTGTGCCTGTTCTTTGGTATAAGAAACTCCGTGAACTTTAATTCCCTGAGGGTTCAGCAGCGTGATAGTACTTCCATTATTTGACAACTGTGCATCTGTGTTAGTTAGTGGAATGGTAATCACATCACCTGCTTTGAGACTCATGTCGCCTAATTGATATTTCCGCTTTTGCCGATCTGCCAGTGCCCAACCGTTGAGATTCACGTCATCGGGTGAAATATTCATCAGCGTCACGGATTGCTTCCTTGAATCGGCTCCAATCGGATTGACCAATGCAGCCAGAATTTGTACGTCTGTCTTCACTGGTTTTTCGCAGGCTGCTTTAATGGCATCACCTGTGCGATCGTCGGTATGAAAACATTGAGACTGAAAAGCCAGAAAGATCCCCGTCCACTGGTTGCGGTCAGGGAAATGGATCAGGAGTCCTCCATCCTGATACACTCCGTTACTCTCCTGAAATCCCCTGATGCTGCCCTGGTTCATGTGGATATCGTGAATACCGCCACCGGGAAGAAATCCAAAGTATTTGTCCCGGATGCTGGCTTCAGGCCCCCAAGACGCTCCAAAAGCGTATAGTGTTGCCTCTTCAGATTGAATCGCTCGCTGAATATATAAATCAATCAGCTCTTTGAGATCATTGCCCAACCCCGGAAGATCGGGCGGTAGTGGTTTCATCGCTTCAGGATGAAAGAGATTGCCGCGAATAAAGTCCAGGGCTACACCTCCGGGTTGATGTTTGAGTTTGTGAAAGCCTAGATTGAAATCTACTAACTGACTTAGGATCGGATGCTGGAAGGCATCATCCACTAAATACAGCAAATCTGAAGGACTCTCTTGCGATTTCACATTGACGGCAATTCGCAGTTTTTTATGTCCATCGTCCACTAAAACTTGATAGTGGGGAGAAGGATCAGAGGAAGGATCAATTTTGCGATCTAATGCTCGACACTTTAAAACGCCATAGGTTGCTAAAGGCATTGGTTCAGTCTCTTTATAAATGATTGAAATTGAAAAGAATTACGCAAAAATTAGTACTTGGATTAGGTTTGCCCCGAAGGGATCGCCGTTTGAAATCACGTACAGTTTTTTGTTATTCAG
This sequence comes from Oscillatoriophycideae cyanobacterium NC_groundwater_1537_Pr4_S-0.65um_50_18, assembly GCA_016208305.1. Lineage (GTDB taxonomy): Bacteria > Cyanobacteriota > Cyanobacteriia > Elainellales > Elainellaceae > Drouetiella. The sequence continues at coordinate 430,912 of JACQYI010000078.1, forward strand.
CAGCGATAGCTTGGCTAATTCATAAGCCCACTGCGGCCAAACTGAGGAATAGCCGCCATCATTGTCAACATTGAACTGCACAGAGTAGGTGCCACTGGATGACTGGCCTGCAAAGGCAATTTTTCCTAAATAGCCTTTGGCTCTCAACGCAGTGGCAACTTGATCTAGATGTTTTAATTCCTCAGACTTGAAAGATGTTAGCGTTAGACCTTTCTGAAACCTTGCATCTAATTCTTTAGTGATTTCAGCCAATTGAGTGTTTTCTGTGTGAGCCATTTTATTTTTCCTGTAGCGATCGTATTTTTAATGGGTTTAGAAACTGTTGGTTCTCTGTAAAATGAATTAGTGCAGCGTAACCCATGCTGTCAAAAATTTTCAGCTCTTGGAAAAACTCAACAAATGAGTCTAGATGCGCTAGAAAGATGTTTGAAAAGGGGTCGGCTGTGATTTTAGGCACCTGTTAGATTCTCCCTGCTCCCCTTCAAAAGGCTACCGTGTACATACAAGTCCTCTGATACAGAGCTAACTGGGTTTGATCTCCCCTAACCCCTCTTAAAAAGAGGGAAGCCGGACTCAAATTTCCCCTTTTTATGGGGAATTTAAGGGGGATCTGAAACGTTTCGCTACCCAAAGTTGGACTTTCAAACATCCTCTAAACAGTGAATGGTTTCTGATGCTCAAATGTGCGATTGGGTGCCCCAATCATCATATAGTTTGGTGTCTGATAGGGAGGCATCCGTCTTTGAATGCTGCGGTGAAAGTAACGATAGCCACTTTTGAACTTGCCAGCGTTCCACACTTCCTTCAGTACACCAGTAAATAATCCGTTGAAATCACCATCTGCCGAGGTTTGATTATCCTGACACCCTGAAATCAATAGAACTGATGCCTTAATTGCTTCCAACCGCTCAGCAATCGCTCGATTTTTCAAGATGGGATCGTAAAAACTTTGGTTTGCATGGTAAACAGTCATGACAAGTTCGCGAGGCAGACAACGATCTCTTGCTGTCCCCCCCAGTCCGCGCCTCATGCTGGCGTAGTAAGCATCTCTGGTTACTGTGCCGCTGTGACAGCTATCGGAAAATACCAAAATGCGTACACCAGCCGCGAACTGGCTAAAAGAGCCATAGAGTTCATCATCGACCAGTTCACCGTCGAAAAGGCACCACGTTTCATCACGTCTGTCTGATTCGTCGCTGTTAAGATCTGGAAGCTGTCCACCATGTCCAGAGTAGGAAAGCATGAGGATATCGCCAGACTGGAGTTTCTGGGCTGCATCGCTTATGTGACTGAGTACCGCCTGTCTTGTGGCTGCCCGTGTTAGTAGCGTTGAGACCGTAAATCCTTGAGCTTTAGCGATCGCGGCCATATCGTTAGCGTCAAACTCGCAGGCAATCAGATTCCCACTCCAACCACCATAGTGAGCAGGATCTACGGCATTTAAGCCAATTGCGATTGCAATACCTGTAGCCATAGCATCTCTCCTTGTATATTCACTCAAAAATGACAAATCCTGCTGCCGGAATGGTAACCAATACGGCTTTGCCATTCCGCGCTTCCACCGTTACTGACTGACCCCTCTGCGCTGCATCCGTTGAGTAAATGCACTTCAAGACATTCCCGATTTGATGCAGACCGTTGTCGATCGTCACCCAAGCTGTTCTAGGCTGGTTATAATCCGTGTTAATCGCCAGTAGCATCTCCTGATCATTGAAAATCCGGGACCAGGGCACCACCGATCGCATTTCTCCTCCCATCATTTCAGGTAGACCAAAGTTCACCCCATTGTCAGGGGCTGAAATCTCCCGAAGGTATTGCCGACCTCGCCGCAGAACCATGTGTTTCTGGCGGATACCCAGGATTTTGGTCAGCTCTTGGTAAACAGGGTTGTCTTCATTGAAGAAATGAACGCCTTTAGTGCGGAAAGCTCCGAAGGCACCGCCAAACATGGACTCTCGGATATAGCGATCGGCACTATCACCCCCACCTTCTCCATCAAAGCATTGCTCACTGCCGTAATAGATGCAGGGAATACCCAGTGTCATGGCGTTCAGTGCCAGCACATTCAGCACAACCTTTGAAGCGCCATCATCAGCACAGAAGCGAGCTTTATGTTTGCCCTTCCGCACCTGATCATGATCGTCAAACGAAGTCACCACCTTGTTGCGAAACCAGATATGTGATCCCTTATTGACCAACTCTGAGTTGCGGAACAGACTGAAATAATCGTTGGGATTGCGATATCCCTTAACCAGATACTCCAGCTTATCAGGAAGGTCATCGATTCCCAGTGCCGCACTCAGCCCCGTCAGTTCCAGGGTGTCATAGGCTCGAATACGTCCTCCCGTAATCTCGCCTAGCAGGAAGAAATTTTCCTTGCCAATATTTTGGGTAAACTCGCGAATCACCGAGACAAAGTAGCGAGTTGCACCAACGTCCATGTGCTTCACTGTATCGATGCGAAACCCATCAATGTCAGCATAGGTAATCCAGTACTGGTAGGCTTTGCAGAGGTGGTGCAGAGCTTCGGAAGTTTGATAATCATCATCCGAACCGTATCCGTGGCGAATATCTTTCAAATCACCGAAATCTCCCTCACGGAATTCAGAGGGATAATCCCAATTTCTGATATAGCCTTTGCGGGTAAACGCATCTGGATCTTGAAATTCAGCAGGCCAAATCGCTCCATTAATGTTCGGTAAAGGTTGAGGGTTTTTAACAAATGGAAGGGTTGGATTGCCCTGAGCATCATTAAAGCCCTCTACCGGATAGGTTGTGTCCGTCCAGTATCGATTGCGATCGCCTGCATAAGAAAATACATTACCCGCGTGATTCAAGATAATATCCAGAATCACATAAATTCCATTCTCGTGAGCTGTCCGTACTAGGTCTTTCAAATCTTCGCCAGTGCCAAAGTGGGGTTCCACTTCCAGGAAATTCTGAATGCCATAGCCGTGATAGGTTTGCTGAAAATGCACCTGCTTAAAAATTGGGCTGACCCAAAGAGCAGTAACGCCTAACCGCTTCAGATATCCTATCTTTTGCGTTAAGCCTTTCAGGTTTCCTCCTAGATATCGGGTGCCTGCCTCTCGCCAAGCTTGAGCATCCTGCGGCGTTTTAAGCGCGTTTTCCCAATCCGCTGAGGTATAAAGCGGTGTGCTACCTGTTTTAACCCAGTTGCCCTGATTATCTCGATAGCCATTTTCATTTCCATCGGAGAACCGATCGAGCATCATAAAATAGAAGACTTGATCTTCCCAGGCGATGGGAGAAGAAAAGTAGGTATGTGAACTAGTAAGAGCTAAAAGATCGATATCTGATAATCGTTGCGAGGACATAACACGTTCCTCAAAAAAAAGAATTTAAAGAACTAAAGAGCCGTACTGTATCTCTCTTAGATAGATGTCACTAAGAACGTCGTTAAGAAAAGATCGAAGAATTTTTTAGCGATAAATTATCATGACTTAAGTCACGATTCATTAAACTGATAAGTCGTTCAACGGAAAATATCTCTAGGATGGGCAACGTATGCAGGCCCCCAGGATGGATTGCGATCGTGCATCTCTTTTAATTTGGTTAGCATTCCATCAAACAAGATGGGGATGTTACCATACGCTCGGATTAAATGTACGTGGAGGCACCTGTGGTAAAGTACTCAATTCGTTTTAGTAATTGCTTAAGTTGAGAAGAGCTGATTTGTGAAATCTCAGTCATTAGAAATTTCTCCAAAGTAAAGCTAAAAGAAATCAAGACGCTCGTCTAGCACTTAATGACTTGGACGAATGTGATTGCCCAGGTGCATCCCACCTTTGCAATGCGTACAAATATTCAAATGCTAAACCCTAGCTAGCAAGCACTTTTGGAAAACCGTCTCAACGCTAGACTTACAAGACTGGGATGCACCCAATTGCCCCACCTTGTGTAGACTGACTTAAACCCCTGTGAAACTCACAGATTTTTTGTTGTGCGGATGAGTTTGGGATGACGAGTTTCTTACCCTTGACCTACCCTGCGAGGAGATGTGGAGTCTACCAACAAGCTAGCGAATCCGGAATACTTGTTCATTTGAGAACGAGTATGGACTGAGCCCTTGAACCTCCGCCGTTGCTCGATAGATATACAGTCCATTAGTTAACCCCCATTTTCGAGGGGTTGAATAGTCGTTGGGTGTAGGTCCCCAGTTATTGCCTTGGGAAATCCAGAAATTAGAGCCCCAGGCAAAGGAGATATTCCTCCACCACTGATTTAATTTCACCGCATTTGTTCCAAATTCGATGATTTGGAAGTTTGCGTCAAACTTACGACCAGAATTTACCAACGTCTGGGTCGCTGAGACGTAAATAATCAAAGCTAAGGCATCCGTATCAATAAGAAACGTGGTTTGAGTACCTGCTTGGCTAAAGGTCTGGACCCCTGAAATACTGATGTCCATCCCCTCTACAGGCGCTAAACGTGCTGTCTCTGCTTCACCCATTTCTATCGCACTAGATAGGCTGGTTGCTAAGAGTTTTTCAGCTTCATCAAACGTCTCTCCTAAGGAGCCACCATTGAATACATTCCCCAAGGGCAATATAGACGGTTGTAGATCTGATGGAGTTGCAACCAATTCTTGCGCCATCATGTTCCTTATCCTCTTACTTGTTTCAACTTCGGTACTCTCGATCGGGGCAGTAGAGGTGGGTTCTTGAATGCCTCGTTGTCCTAGAAACCATTGCCTTGCCTGCCAAGCGGAATCTTTAGAACCTCTCGTTCCCTCAATACTCTGAGGAAACTGTTCATGCTGCTCTTTTCTGTTTTCAGAACCACCTTTTGTTTCCATAGTTAAGATTCTCTTCGTTGGTTTTCTCATTTAAATCACGCGGAACCATTTCTTCGGTGAGACTGCAAACGCATTTGAGTCTTTCATAAGAACGGCACCCCGCAGAAAGTAAACACCCGTCGCTAGTCCCCACTTCTGAGGTGTAGTGTAGTCATTTGGAGTAGGTCCCCAATTATTGCCTTGAGAAATCCAGAAGAATCTTCCCCAGTTAAATCCCACATCTGTCCACCAAACTTGCTTCACCACTTTGTTTGTTCTTGAATCGACAATTTGGAAGACCGCATCAAAATGAAGTCCTAGATTGTAGAGATCTTGAGTTGCCGCAAGATCCAGAACCAGAGTCAGAGCATCTTGCGTCAGCCGGAAGGAATCAAGATTAGCTGAACCTTGGCTGGCAGTTCGCGCTCCGCTGATTTGGATGGATGGGTCAGTTGCTTGAATCTCCCAAACTCCACGCCCATAGGTTCCTAGTCGAAGAAGACCTGTATTGCGGTGGAATTTCAGGTCAGTAATCACGACTCGTGGCAAACCTGTGCTGTAACGCACCCAGTTGTTGCCACTGTCGTAAGAGACATATACCCCTGTATCTGTTCCAACCCAAAGGCGCGTAGGGGTGGACGGATCGATCTCGATGGTATTAGCTGGCGAATCAGGTAACCCGCTGCTCCGCACTGTCCACGAGGCACCGCCATCGGTGGAGTAATACACATGGGGAGTCCCATATCCTGATACCGTAATGTATACTTGGCTGGAGTTTGACGAGGCGACATCAATGTCTGTAATCCATCGATCCGGGATTGGCGATTTGTGAATTGCCGCCCAATTATTGCCGCCATCGGTTGAACGCCAGAGTTGGTTAACGGCTGCGGCATAGATCACAGAGGAGTTGGACGGTGCAACTTTGATAGTGGTGAAAGTACTATAAGCTGATGCACCTGCATGCAGGTTATTGGTTTGAGCGTCAATAACCTGAGCAACCTCCTTTGCGGTGGCTGCACCAATATTGGTAAAACTAGATGCTTTGAAGGTCACTGTCTGAATAGCTCCACCGTCTACCTTGATCTTAAGGGTCATTCCATCAGTCAAGGCAAAGGGAGCATGCTTAGAAGAAACCATCCTGGCATAGGTCGCCGGATTGTTATTGGCATCATTCGTTCCCTTGGCTTCCCCCGTTAATCCTAAAGCAGTTGCAGCGGTGGATGTCGGCTCAATCCTAACTAAAGAATCCTTGCCTTTCAATAGGGAGATGAGGACAACATTATCCCCACAGGACAGGAGATTCCAGCTGTCCATCTTGTTGGTAGTTTTGTAGAGTCGATCGGTGCCAACGTAGAGTGTTGAAGGATTCCGCCTATCTAGCTCAATGATTCCCATCCAAGGTTTAGGGTCTGCCTCCATAATGCCGCCTGCTTTGTAAGCAAAGTTCTTCCCTTTGTCATCACTACGGCAAACGTTAAGACCTTGCCATTCCGCGTAGACAGTGTTGGGATTGGTGGGATCAACGACAAAATAGAAACCATCTCCACCCAATATATGATTCCACCGACTGTATGCACCATCGGTGAGCCAAGTGCCATTGTCCTGGGTTCCACCACCAACCTCATAGTGTTCTTGTACACCTTGACCAATTGCATAAAATTCTGAACACGGAATCGCGGCTCCAATGTATTCCCAGTAATTGCCACCATATCGAGATCGATAGATCCCTCCGTCACAGCCGCAAAAGATTGTATTTGGGTTCCCAGGGTCAAAGGTCAAGCAGTGGTGATCGACATGGATATAGCTATAGTTTGCACCCACTGGTTCATTAATTTCCTGCCAGGCTTTGCCAACTCCTACCCCTCCACCTGCACCACCATTGGTTGAACGATAAATAGTCCCCTGCCCCGTGTAGATGACGCTGGGATTGTTGGGCTTCACTGCAATATAGTGGTTATACCAAAGCTGGTTCCAACCTGCTTGGGGAGTATCGAGTAACTTACTCCAAGAGACACCGTCGTTAGTTGTTTTCCAAATTTCTGGTGTATCTCCTACAGCAAAGGAAGCGTAGATATTGTTAGGAAAACTGTTACATAGTGCCAATCGAACTCTGTAAAATGTATTGGTGGGTTTGCCAGTTTGAAGAGTCCAGGCTGCCCCTCCATCAATTGTTTTATAGACTCCTTCACCGTATTTGCCGCAGTAGAGAGTGTTGGGAGTCGATGGATTAATCACTAAGTCTGTTATGGTTCCACTGAACAGGTTGCTCCAGTTTACTCCTGCATCAGTACTCTTGAAGACTCCTCGATCCGTTGCTGCATAGATAACATTAGAGTTGGTGGGATGGACAATAATTCGTGAAGACCAAGCAATGTTCGTCAATCCTGTTAGTGTGAAGGTGTTACCCATGTTCACTGACTTAAAGAGTCCTACCCCCCAGGCACCGATATCGGGATCTCCAGTGGAGACATAGATGACATTGCTGTTATTGGGATCAACGATCACCGCACCTGTAAAGTTACTGCCTAAGGTTCCACCAATATCCGTCCAACTATTACCGCTATCAATCGTGCGCCATACCCCGCCACTGGCTGTGCAAACGTAAATGCGTTGGGTATTAGCAGGATCTACTGCAATGGCATTTATCCGACCAGAAAAGTTACCCGGTCCCAATAGTTGCCACTGACTGGTTGATGCGAGCCGGTCAAGTGCAGGCGGTTGAGCTAGTTCGAGTTGCAGAGTTTCAAGATAGGCATTGAGCGGAGCTAGGTCAGGAAAAGCTTTCTCTGGATAGAGACGTGGTTTCATAAACCATTCGAGGCGATTAGCGGCTGCACCCTTTTCATCCTCTCGGGTCTTTCCGGTTTCATATTTTCGCTTTCTGAGAGATGTGAACTCTATGGGACCTACTGTGATTCGAGAGCCGCCAAAATTTCCTATACTGCCGTGGGTCATTTCCATTGCTGCGGCATTGTTAACTACTGCAGTAGGAAAACTCATTGAGGTTGTAGATTCCCGTCCTAACTGAGGGGGATGAGTTGTGGCCGGTATCCCTGGGCTATCTCCAGACACCTGACCTTTGAGAGACTTCTCAGAAGAGTGACTAGCAATTTCTTGACTGAGAGCTTGACTAGCTTCTCGAATTGAAATGTTGTCTCTTTCTTCTAACCCAATACTGATATCGTCTTCAATATCAATTCTGATGCGCATACATCAATTTCTCCCACTAGTGCATACTTGATAATTTTTTAGACTTGGAGCTACTATCTGTTTTTGCGCAGACCAAACAACCGAGCTAATTTTTGAACACAAAAATCTAGCCCAGCCCATGTTGCTAAGAATGCTAGGCATTCTAAAGCAAAACTATGAAACACATAGAATTGGTTTGCGATGATAAAAGCAGCGCCACCAGATAGTAACTGCTCTGCCAGTAATTTATGTAGAAACGTGTAACGGAGTAATGAATACATGAGTGTCTCCTCTTCTTAAAGAAATGTCTTGGGTGTATTGTGGGGGTTTTCATTGGCGCAAGATACAGCATGGCATCTATAACGCTGTCACAGTAAGACTTTGATGTACTTCGTCCGTGAGCTGCGGTATATCGCTGCTAAGTAGGTGGGCGTGATTATTTCGTAGATTGTAGTGTGAGCGCCTCACTTATAATGCTGGTGTCTTGCCCGCACTCTATCTCACATTTAATTCCACCTGACTTAATGCGACAGCCTTCGATTTAACTAATACTCTTAAAATTAAATTTGAGTGACAATAGTGATGATCTGCGTGTAGGATTATGACGATCTTGCAACAAACTAAACTTTAAGTAGCCCCAATCTTTCCAGGGCGATTATCCCAGCATCTACTCAGGTTTGTATCCTCAGTTTTTCGTTGTTTTGTCGGTAAGTTTGAAGGGATAAATTTTACGTTCTCAAGTCATCCCGTAAGAAAGGTTGATCGCACTAATCATCTCTGCAATTCTGCTCATCTCTGCAATTCTGCTGTATGAGTCGATCGATCGCCTGTGCAATAGTCAAAAATCTCGAACGAGGCGTTTCGTGCTGATGGTGTAATGCTGTCAAAGCATTCTCAATGCTTTCACCCGTTTTTAATACCAATGTCGATGATTTCTCTCCCAAGCGGATAGTGAGACGATGGGGATTGAGGGTAGGTTCAGATGAGATCTGAAAGGGCAGGTCTGCATAGCTCTGATCAGACAGTGTATTAGCAAGCAGGACTAAATCCTGTTGATCTAAGTGGCATGTTTGATGGGGAGATGACACGGTATCGTTAACAAAACGGCTCGCTTGACAGGTTCCATCAGAGAAAATTTTCCAAGTTGTACCGGAAATCCCCACAAAGCCCATCTGCCCGTCTTGGAACTCTAACTCTGTGTCCAAGGGAGCATCTTGCGTAGGAAAAGGATTATTACGAGGTGCACTCATCGCCATAAGAGTTATGAACGCTAGTAGTAATACTAAAATGGCGGCTGGAACGAGTTTTTGATAAAAAGGCTTATCCACGATAAAACCCATCTCTGGGGTACGGTGACGTACCCCAGTTCTAACTAGACTATTCTTCTAGCTGGATTAAACCAGGCAAGTCACTAAACAGGAATTTCCCGTTCAGTTTCAAAAATCCGCTTGATCACTGCCTTGTACTCACTGCCACACCAGTATTGGTCAATGAGGAGCAGCATATCCTTAGCGTATTTGAAAGTCGGTGAAGTTGTTCCCAGAACCAGCATACTTCCAAAGATGAGGAAGTCTGCCACTTCTTTTCCGAGCTGTTTTCTCAGGTGCCAGCAGGCTCCTGCCCAGGCTTGACCACGGTTGTGAGGCTCTGCTGAAGTTTGGGAATATTTCAAATCATTATCGCAGCTACGAATCATCCCCACTTTTTCGGGGGCTGGTACGACATACTCTCCTAAGTCAGGCTCATCCAACAAAGAGCAAGCGAAATAATCAGCATATCCTTCGTGTAGGGCTGCCCCCTCACTTCCAAACATACCAGGATGATATTCATCAATCACAGCATGAGTGAACTCGTGAGCAATGACATCCACCTCCTTGGCCAAGTCGCGAAGTCCATTGGCGTTGCCTGGGTAACTACCATCTCCGAAGTAGATTTGCCCCGTACCCGAAGAGTAAGTAGGTAGGTGCAATTAAGCATAAGATAGAAAGGAACACCAAACCCTCCTATTTTTGACTCTGATGCCTGCTTCTGTGCATATCGTTTTGACTGCGGAAGAAGACCGAACGTTGAGCGAGCTTCGGGTTGCGACAAC
>JACQYI010000079.1 GCA_016208305.1 Oscillatoriophycideae cyanobacterium NC_groundwater_1537_Pr4_S-0.65um_50_18
CCGGGTCAATGGTGTAGGTCGTCTTGTGGAGCAGGTTATTCGGCGTTCCCTGCGCGTGCGCTTCGGTCTTGTTCGTCAATCGGTTGAATTTGGATTCGTAGGTGTATTCAGTGACGATTTGCTGGTTGCCAAAGTCGGGATCGTCCGTAAACACCCGTTCTTCCAGCAGGTTGCCCCTGGTGTCGTGGTCGTAAGTCGTCCGGCGTCCGTTGGCGTCTATTTCTTCGTCCTTGTAGACATCGCCGTCATTCCACGAAATTTTGGTGGTAATGTCACCCGGCTGCTGGATTTCCACCGCCGCACCGAAGGCATCAATCACATAGGTCGTGGTGTTTTGACGCGGATCGGTAACCTGGGTATCGTGAGTAAACCGGTATTCTCCGGCTGAACCAAAGCGTGAGTAATCATAGGCAAACGTCGTGATTGACGGTTGGCCGCCCGGAGTGATTCCAGGTTCGGTAAGCTTTTTGACCGCGTTGACTTTGTATTTGGCCGTGACAATCGTGCAGTTTCCGCTGGTGAAGTCACAGTTTGGCGGATTGATATTTTCACCGGGGAAGACTTCATTTTCAGTGAAATACTCGTAAGCGGTTTCATTTCCATTCGGATCCCGGACTTTTTCCAACCGGTGCTGATAGCGAATATCCAGTTCCGTCTGGTTGTACTCATAACTCCAGGTTCGGTCTCCACGCTGAACTGATTTTAAGTTGCCGACTGAGTCATAAGTGTACAGGATTTCCAGGTTCAGCGGGCCTGTGACACGTTCCACCCGCGGATACCCGCCAAACCACATTTCGCCATAGTGGAATTCGAGTTCCCGGTCCGCTGAATCGGTCACCTTCAGGAGCCGCCCAGTGCCGGGGTCGTAAGTGAACCGCAATTCGTTGCCGTTCGGGTCACGAATAAATTGCAGATTTCCTGGGTCAACCGAGATTTCAGGTTCATTGGCAGCAATCAACCGGACGCCCTTGTAGTGATAGATGACGCCTTCCTTGGTGATGAAATTATATCCACCCTCGGGCTCGGCACCGGTCATCGGCGTCTTGACCAGTTTGCTATGGTAGCCGCGCTGGGCAACAAAGGTATCGTCATCAACGACCCGGAATTTTTGGCCCTGCCCATCCCCGCCCACGACAATCATGTAGGCGCAGTCCCCACTAAACATTTTCACCAGCCGTGAGTGCAGCGAATCGCTCCACCCGACGCCAAACGGGCTGCTTTCGGTGAGCGTGACGTTGGAATAGGTCCGGCTCAGTTCAAGCGACAGCCCGCGCCCCAGCAGCACAAAATCGGTTGCCGACTGCACGATGTGGCCGTCCGACAGGTCTACGCCTTTGACGAAGGTATGCCCAACCGGCATGACATTGTTGGTGATTTCCTCGACGCTGAGTTCAATCTTGTAGGTTTCCGTCGGTCCGCCATCAAGCGGCGTCGCTTCCAATATCGCGTAGTGCTGCCCGCCCGGCACATTGGGCGCCACCGGATGGGTAAATGCGCCTTCGGGAACATCTTCATCAAACAGGACTTTATCGCGCCCGAAAATATACTGGGTCAGCTTGATATGGGCTGGTCTCGCGACACGGGCAAAATAACTTCCCCCGCTGTAACAGGTTGTGTCGTCCACATTTTCCCGGCGGATCGTCACCCGTTTGTGGTAATCCACCACCAGTGCATCGCTGAATAGCACCGGCGTGGCCGCGAGTTGGAAGGCGCAGTGACCAAAAAAGCTTTGAGAGCAATTCGCTAACTGAGCCCAATAATTATGATAATAGTTTCCGTAACCTGCTCCACCATACACCGTCCGAAACCGCTCTGATTGACTATTTCTACAAGGATCATCTGTAGGAAAGACACCCTGAAAAACGCGGGTAGAGATAATGGCATAACCCAACCACCCGTTACCTAAAATTTCACCAACCAAGCTAATTTCATAATTAGATCTCAGATCAATTTTACCGCCAGTGGATTTCCAAATCTTTTGAGTTATTCCTCTTACAGTATCAACCTTTCCCAAATAATTAAAATGAAATTCGTTTCCCGAATTTACAATTGAGGAAATGATGCCATTTTTCAGTAAATATAAATCACCTCTAAATCCAAATCGTGACCCTTGATCAAATTCCAGATCTGATTGAACTTGAACGATTGCATCTGTTCTTATGGTAACCAAATTATCTGGATTTGATTGATCAGAATCCTCAATTGGTAATTTTTGAGGTGTCACTCTCAATGTCAAATTTGGAACTTTAACCGCTGTAATATTAGCAATTGATGGACAATCATTTCCTTCTCGTTCATATGCGAATAATGTCAATGTATGAGATACTGGGTTGAACAAGTTATCTGGTATTGGTATTGAGATTTCTTGTTCTCCAATCACACCATCAAAGATTTTTCGGACCGGACCAACACAGTTGGAATAACAATTTGGATCTGTGGACAACACCTCACCAGGGTCAAAGATAGCAACGGGGATCCCACCATTCCCAGGTAACGAGCTAATTTTGAGCGTTGTTGGGTGCCCATTTAAAATGTATCCACTCCCTCTAATGTGAGCAACAGGTGCGTAATCAGACTCGAATCGGTATTGAAGTCCTTTAAGCGGAATACGAATTGGAATCACTCTAGTAATCCCGATACCATCGGTACCAGTACAATCGTATCCAGTCGCCCAAACTCCTATTTCAAGTCTGGCTTTCACAAAAGCAACAATGACTCCAGCACAATCTTCGCAGTTGAACTCTTTTCTCGTAATGGTGCCAAACCTGCTGACTGATATGTAAGTTTGGTCATTTTCTGATGTTTCAAAATTACAGAGATGGGTGAGATCACGTTCAGTCCCATCGCTATATTTACCGATGGCTCGCAAGCTCACAGTCTGTCCCTGATACATATCTAACTGGTTAGGGTCTATCTTAAATTCAACCAGGTGAGGAGCATCAGGTGGAGGTGGGGCTGTACCTTCGCAGGGATACAAGTTTGAAAACCATCCAAAGATATCCCGAAACCGAAAATCAACTGGTAATTCATCTTCCTTGGGGTGAGCGTGAGCATTTTCTTGTCTTTGTCTTGCCTCTACAGAACTTCCTGGTGGTTGAGATGGAGCATTACGCACGATTTGCAACCCATCTGGAGTAACTCTCCCACGGCCCCAAATCCGCAGGGCACTGGTTTCCTGGTTATCGCGCCAGAAGAGGAATTCTTCATCGGGGGCGGCGCCTCGGGTATTGGGGAAGCGGATTTCAAACTGGTTGTCGAGTGCGGCCCCTTGAGGCTGGATCGTGTAGACCTCCGGCACGACCGAAAGATCTATTCCAGATGGTCGGGCAAACGGCATGCGGTCGCCCCGAACTTTGGTAATCCAGACA
>JACQYI010000080.1 GCA_016208305.1 Oscillatoriophycideae cyanobacterium NC_groundwater_1537_Pr4_S-0.65um_50_18
AAAAGACAGATGGAGTGGACGGGGTACAAGATTCACCTCACTGAGACCTGTGATGACAAACTACCCGCGCTCATTACCAATGTAGAAACAACACCTGCTACTACTCCGGACAGTTCCACCACGGCACAGATTCACGCTAGTAGTTCACCAAGCCTAAATTGATGGGTAGAGCGAGTGGAGACGCACACGTGCCACCTCAGTCGTAAAGTGCCAGCGGACGGTTGCTTTTTGTTCGTTGCGTTGCTTCTCCCAACAAGCAACTTCACTCTTCAAAATTTCGACGCTGGGAATTCGACGATCCAGACACTGCCGACTTAAAATGGAGAATTCGATCTCAACCATGTTCAGCCAACTACCATGCTTCGGTGTGTAATGAAATTCCAACTTACGCGCGATCCGTCGCGCTTCGGCAGGCTCAAAAGTTTCGTAGAGCGACGAAATGTCATGCGTGTTGAGATTATCCAAGACCACTCGGATCACTTTGGCTTCGGGAAAATGAACGTCCACCAATTCTTTCATACACTGTGCGAAATCGCTTTTAGTGCGATGGTCGGTCACTTTGAGATGGCGCCAACCGGCCAAGGGTTGAAAGAACTCGAACAGATTCGCCGTGCCCTCTCGGTGGTATTCATAATCGTAGCGTTCCAGTTGACCCGGTTGAGCAGGAACAGGCTGGCGAGTTTCGCTGATCAATTGCACCGGCCGCTCATCAAAGGTAACCACTGGTTTTATAGGGTCAAATGGCTCTTCATACAAATCCAGCACGTCTTCCATTCGGCTCACAAACGCGCTGCCGACCGTCGGGATACACCACTGTTCCTTTTGCCACGGCTTAAGTTCGTTTTTTTTAACTCCAGCCGAACGGTTTCATCCGAAATCTCCTCGACGATTTTCAGTTCGACTAAACGGTCAGCCAACAGTTGCATTGACCATTTCGCCCGACCTTCCGGTGGCGTGCTACAGGCCGTGGCTACCAACCTCGCGCGTCCCTTCGCATCTAACTTGCCTCCCCGTTTAGCATGGGGTTTATCGCTCAACGCCCACTCTACATTGCCTATCACAAACTTTGTGCGCGTTCGCTCGATAGTGGGAATGCTCGTGTGCAATGTGGCAGCTATCGTTGCGTCGGTTTTATCTTCGTCGGCGAGCAAGAGGATATGGGCACGCGTAAGGCGTCGTGCGCTTCCCTTTCCCTTCTTAATCAGATCGGTTAGCAATTTGCGCTCATCGTCGCGCAAGTTCACTACATATTTTTCATTTGGCATGGGTTGGTCTCCTGTGACGAGTTTAACCACAGTTTACCAGCCCATCAATTTAGGCTTGGCGACCTACTAGTAGGTTGGTGGATAAGTTTTGCAACGAATCAGGGAAGGCGTGTTATTGAGCCAATACAAAAAATCACGACACGACCATTCCCACTTGAAAGGATGAGCAAAGT
>JACQYI010000084.1 GCA_016208305.1 Oscillatoriophycideae cyanobacterium NC_groundwater_1537_Pr4_S-0.65um_50_18
AAGCGGTAGAGTTGTTCATCAAATGTGCTGCGCTCAACCGCATGATTCAGATCGCCAAGCCCGATAGCTACGAAGTTGAAGCCTAACACCAAGACTACCTCAAGACGGATCTGACCGCTTTTCTAATCATGCAACAAAGCCCATCGTTTCTATTATTTGCAGTGCGCGACGAAGGACGTGGAATTCCTGCGGATAAGCTAGAGAGCATTTTCGATCGCTTTCACCAAGTCGATGCTTCAGATTCCCGTGAAAAAGGGGGAACTGGATTGGGGCTTGCCATCTGTCGCAGCATCGTGCAGCAGCATGGAGGAGAAATTTGGGCAGAAAGTACAGTAGGGCAGGGCAGCACGTTTTACTTTACGATTCCGGTGGAGAATGGAGGGACTTAAGAGAGGGAGAGTGAGGGAGGGTGTGAGAAGGAATGTAAGATGGTAAGCATTTCGTATCCACCCCCCTTTCATCCACCCATCCACCCACTCACCCTCCTTCACACCCTTCAAGGCACTCATAGAGATTTAACCAGTGCACAGGAATAGCTCAAGGAAACAGTATGTTCAAGCGTGTTCTCATCATTGATGATGATTTAGGTATTCGCAAAATCACCCAAATTTCTCTCAAGGCGATCGCAGGTTGGGAAGTGCTGGTTGCTGCGTCAGGGCAAGAGGGCATCGCGATCGCTCAAACAGAGGCAATTGATGCCATTCTCCTGGATGTGATGATGCCTGGAATGGATGGTATTACCACTTTGGAATATCTGCAAACAAATCCTAGCACTCAAATAATTCCCGTTATTTTGCTAACTGCTAAAGCTCAAGTGTTTGAGCAGCAGCAACTCACTGAGCTTCCAGTAACGGGTATCATTACAAAACCATTTAAAGCCCCAGAGTTAGTAAAACAAATGTGTTTGCTTCTTAAGTGGAACCCGTCAGCGTAATCTTGCTTCATACTCAGAGATTATGCATAAATTTTCTCTAGATTTAGGTCATCGAATAACCTAAGCCTAGAGAAAATTTATGTATAAGATTTTGATTATTGACGACAATCCAAATATTTGCCTGATTACAAAAATTATCTTGAAAGACATTGCTGGCTGGGAGCCTGTGATTGCGGCTTCTGGGGAAGAAGGACTAGCCAGTGCCCAGGGTGAGCAACCGGACGCAATTCTTCTGGATGTAGAAATGCCAGGTATGGATGGAATGATGGTTTTGAAGCAGCTTAGGGTAAATCCTGAAACTCAATTTATTCCTGTCATCCTATTTACGAGTAAAAAGATTGGCGCTGAGGCGGTTGCCCAACTTCCAATTACGGGTGTAATCTCTAAACCGTTTGATACAAATGAATTAATCAACCAAATACGCTTGCTTCTCAACTGGCATGAGTAAGCCATATTTTTGACTATATTCACAAATCGCTCATAAATTTTATCTATTTTTAAGCTAAGTTGATTCGGATCAAGCTCTGATGCCTCTTTACCTACAGCAATCCTATAGCCCGCAATTTGTCTGTACTGCAATGAACCCTTCCCTTGACCGCGAAAAAGCGATCGCGATCGCTGTCAATTTACTCAAGCACAAAAGCCCTCGATTGGTTCAGGCGCTCAAAGATTTGCTGACCTTTATTCCAAACCCTGGCTATACCAAAGATGTTTTAGAAGCTGCAGTGGTTAAGCTAATTTACGCTTGTCCTGAATCTGCACTATGGTTGTTTCAGCATCCAGAAGTGTTAACCCCACACATTCAAGCAAGGGAAATCATTGCTCAGGAATTAACGCAAAGCCTGCTTTCTTGGGGATACACCTTAGAAAATTTTGGCTTTACGGCTGACTATGCTCTGGAAATGAGTGAGGACATGAAAAGGAGTCTGCTAGATTGCCAGCGAGAACCTGATAAAGCCGCGGTTGAACTAATTAGTAATTTGCTACTGCTTTAGAACAGCCATTTTCTTAACTAAGCGGTTGGAATTACCCGAATTGACGTAAATGGAGATTAAAGTGAGCATAACACAATCAAAGCAGGCATCCATTTTGCCTCTCTCTGTGAGTCAGCAATCAACTGAATCAAACATTTCTAGACTTGTACCTCAATCAGAACAATTGCAAATAGCGTTAGAACAACTGCGATCGGCTCAGGAGGAATTACACCAAAAAAATCAGCTATTAGAGATTGCTCATCAAACAATCAAGCAGCAAAGAAAACAGATGCGAGCAGCACATCGAAAAATTCGTAAACAAGCTGCCGAGATGAATACAGGCATTAATGCTGCAAACTATGAGCAGCCTGCTCAACTGAATCGTGCCCAGCGATTAGAGAGCTTAGGTATCTTGGCGAGTCGAATTGTACATGATCTTAATAACATCTTCTCTCCTATTCTGGCAATTTCTCAATTGCTGTATTTATACCACCCTGATTTAGGTGAGCAGTCACAAGAGATGCTGGAAATGTTAGAGAAGAGTGCTAGGCGTGGGGCAAATTTAACCAAGCAAATTTTAACGTATTCAAGAGAGTCGCATGGAGAGCATCAACCGATACAGATTGCTTCTCTATTACAGGAAGTGCTCTGTATTGCCCAGCTATCGTTTCAAAAATCGATTCATATTGATTGTCACCTCTCTGACCAACCCCTATGGTTAATTGCTGCGGACTCTACCCAGATCCATCAGATCTTGATGAACCTATGCGTGAATGCCCATGATGCTATGTCTGATGGTGGAGTTCTCACGATCTCTGCTGAAAATTGCTTTTTAGATCAGGCTTCTGCTTCCATTAAGGCGAATATTCAGGTAGGAAACTATGTGGTCATTACGGTGACTGACACAGGTACTGGAATTCCACCCAACGTGCGCGATCGCATTTTTGAACCCTTTTTTACGACTAAACCTACGGGTCAAGGCACTGGCTTAGGGTTGTCAACTGTATTAGAAATTGTTAAAGCCCACGGAGGCTTTCTACACATTCTGAGCGAAGTGGATCAGGGAACTTCAGTAAAGGTGTACTTACCTGCCCAAGAGGAATTCTGAATGCAGCTATTGGATATGACAGCACAACATGAGCAGTTAAGTGTTTTATCAACTTCGGCAGGACTAGTGTTGGTTGTAGATGATGATCTAGGGATGCGGCGAATTCTGAAGCAGCTACTTGAGTCTGAAAATCTTCAAGTCATTACAGCCAGTAATGGACAAGAGGCGTTAGGACTCTACAATCACTATTCCCCTGATTTAGTTCTGCTCGATGCCGTCATGCCAGTTATGGACGGGTTTGCTTGCTGCCATCAGTTGCGCCAATCTTGCCACCCCTTTCCAGCTTCTATTCTGATGATTACGACATTAGATGACGAAGATTCTGTGATTCGGGCATTTGAGGCGGGTGCGATCGACTATGTGACTAAACCTATTAACCGTCCGGTGTTACGTCAGCGAGTTCAGCGACTGATTCAACAATCTCGTTTGATGCAACAAATACAACGGATGAATGAAGAATTGGATCGCTACGCCCAATCATTAAGCGTGATGATTCAAGAACAAACCGCTGAACTGGAGCGATCGCTAGAATTTGAGACTATTTTAAAGCACATTACCGATCGCGTTCGTGAGTCTCTCAATGAAGAAACAATTTTACAAACGGTTGTCCAAGAATTAGGCTGTGCTTTAGGACTGGTTCGCTGTAATTTAGCTATCTATGATGCAGATGAACGGGTGTTTCATGTTCGATATGAATATGCCAATTCTAATTCAACCTATTTGAATCGAACTATTCATTTAAACGACTACCCAGGAATTTATCATCAACTTCTTCAAGGTGATCTGGTACAGTTTTGCTCCCTGAGATCCCACTTCGGGGATAATCCGTTTGCTCTATTTGCCTTCCCTATAAGAGATGGAGAAGTCATTGGCAGCATCTGGCTTGTTAGCCCTGCCGATCGTATTTTGGATGATTTAGAAGCTCGATTAGTAAAGCAAGTGATCAACCAGTGTGCGATCGCATTGCGCCAAGCTAAGCTTTACCGGACTGCTCAGGTTCAAGTGCAAGAACTGGAACGGCTCAATCAAGTAAAAGACGATTTCCTGAGTACCGTGTCTCATGAACTGCGAACACCGATGTCTAACATTAAAATGGCAACCCATGTGTTAGAAATCAGCTTGAATCGCTTGGGCATTCTTGCTAATGAATCAAGTTCTATTCACCGCTACTTTAAGATACTTCAAGAAGAACAACAGCGAGAGATTAACTTAATTAATGATTTACTTGATCTCACTCGTCTGGATGCCGCAATTGAACCCTTTAATTTCACCAACGTCAATCTTAAAATTCATATTCCTCGCATTGCAGAAGCCTTTCTGGAACGGATGCAACAGCAACAGCAGCAATTTATTCTCCAAATTCCACAAAGCTTACCTTTTTTAAGGATTGATTTGTCTTCTCTAGAACGCATTCTGACTGAGCTTTTGCAAAATGCGTGTAAATATACCCCAAGCGGAGAAACGATTACTCTCTCTGCTCAGGCCATATCAGAAGCGATGGAGATTTGCATTAGCAATTCGGGTGTTGAGATTTCTCCTGTGGAATGCGATCGCATTTTCGATAAGTTTTACCGCATTTTTAGTCATGATCCTTGGAGACATAGCGGTACTGGATTAGGACTGGCACTTGTGAAAAAAAGGGTAGAGCATTTAGGCGGCAAAATCTCAGTCAAAAGTCAATCAGGACTGACGCAATTTATTATTCAACTGCCCCTCAGCCGCTAATGCTAAAGACAAGATTTTGACTGTAGCGATCCTTTCCAAGCTGCTTGACGGACAAAACTTCTAAAACCCTTATTCTTGCGTGGGTTGGATTAGCATTAGCGTCACCCCACAAAATTTTGCTATGGTTAGAGCTTTTCATCCCTGCCCAACTGTCTACGCCACAAAAGGCTGCCAGAATGGCGATCGTTTTTGTAAAAGCAATCCATAGTGAAAAACCGTATAAAATTCTCTCTGGGTTTGACATCACCTCATAAAGCTGAAATGAGTAGCAAAAAATATTTTTTTAGAAAAATTAAAGAGTTAATCGTTTCTCTCTGTTGGCACCTTCTATTAGCGATCGCTTCCCTATTGTTATGCCTATGGCTGACTCGTAGTCCAGCCATCTCCCAGCCTCAAAATATCATGCCTTTGCTTGGGTTGAGCGTCAGCGATCCTCAAAATCTAGTCCAGCAGGGTAAGGTGCTTTATGCCACAGGACGACTTACGGAAGCAGCGGAAATATTGCAGCAGGCAGCCCAAATCTATCAAAAACAAGGTGATACGCTGAGGCAGGCCATGACTTTGAGCAATCTTGCCTTGGTTTATCAACAATCCGGGCTGTTTGCAGCCGCTACTCAAGCGATCAATGACAGCTTAACGCTACTGGAGGGCGGGCTACTTTCAGATCAGGAGACAGGCGATCGCTCACAGATCTTAGCGCAGACACTTGAGATTCAGGGTTCGCTGCAGCTAGAGCAGGGACAGGCAGAACTCGCCTTGGAAACCTGGCGGCAATCTGAAGCACTCCACCGTGAAATCAACGACAGCAGCGGCACCCTTCGGAGTCAAATTAACCAAGCCCAAGCTTTACAAGTTCTGGGGTTTTATCGTCGAGCGTTGACACTGCTGACTGAGTTAAGCCAGAGGCTGCACTCTCAGCCAGATTCCTTAGCTAAGGTCGTAGATTTGCGATCGCTCGGAGAGGCGCTCCAATTTACGGGAGATTTGGCGCAATCGCGTCAAGCGCTGCAAACCAGCTTGGATTTGGCTAAACGGCTGCATCTCCCTCAAGAGATTAGCGCAGCGCTGTTGAGTTTGGGGAATACCGCTAGGGTGCAACAGGATATCTCAGGAGCAACTTCTTTTTATCAGCAAGCTGCCGAGATAGCGCCTTCGCCGCTAATTAAAATTCAGGCTCAGATTAATCAAGTTAGCCTGCTTGTTTATGCCAATCAAGCGCCAGATAAGCCACTCCTATCCGTGATTACGGCTGAGTTGGCTGGCTTGCCTATGAGTCAAGCGACTGTCTATGCCGCGATTCATTTTGCTCAAGCGTTGATCAAGTTAGAGAGACAAGAATATCCGCAAGCTGCACCGGATGTCATTGCTCACCTCTTGGCTCAGGCGGTGCAGCAATCTCGCAGCTTGGGCGACCAGCGGGCAGAAGCCTATGCGCTAGGAACGCTGGGAGGACTCTATGAGCGTACTGAACAATGGGCCGATGCCAAGAACCTGACAGAACAGGCGTTGTGGCTAGCAGATAGGGCAAATGCGTCCGATATTGCCTATCGCTGGCACTGGCAGATGGGTCGCCTGCTGAAACAGCAGGGAGATATTGCGGCAGCCATTGTTGCCTATGATGCGGCGATCGATGAATTACAGTTTCTTCGGAATGATTTGGTCGCAGTCAATCGAGAGGTGCAGTTTTCCTTTAGAGACAGTGTAGAACCTGTTTATCGGCAGTCGGTCGAATTGCTGCTGCGGCCTCAGATGACTACTGAGAGACAAGCGAGTCAACAAAATTTGGACAAAGCTCGGCAACGGATTGAGGCTTTGCAATTGGCGGAGTTGGATAACTTCTTTCGGGAGTCTTGCTTAAATGCATCCACTGTTTTGTTAGACAAAGTTGTAGACCAGGATAATCCGACGACGGCGATTCTTTACCCCATCATCCTGCCTGATCAGCTTCAGGTGATTGCGAAAGTTCCGGGACAGCCTCTGCGCCACTATGCGGTGAATCAGCCTCAGGCCGAGATAGAGCGTGTTTTGAGCCAACTGCGGCAAAGTCTCACTGAACCTGACACGATCGCAGAAGTGAAGGCACTCTCTCAGCAGCTCTATGGCTGGTTAATTCAACCGACCGAGTCAGTGCTGGAACAAAGCGGCATCAAAACTCTTGTTTTTGTCCTGGATGGCGCATTGCGGAGTGTGCCAATGGCGGCTTTATACGATAGCCAGCAGTATTTGGTAGAGAAATATGCCGTTGCCCTCAGTCCTGGGCTACAGTTGCTAAATCCGGAACCGATCGCCCAAGGGCAGTTACAGGTGCTGGCCGCAGGTCTGGTGCAGCCACCGTTAAATTTTCAACACTTTCCGCCATTACCCGAAATTCAATCAGAGTTCAACTCGATCTCGGCGGCAGGGGTGCCGATTACGACCCTGCTCGATCAAGAGTTTACAAGCCAAACTTTAGAGAATCAGGTGAATCGGGCGGCGTTTAATATTCTGCATCTGGCCACGCATGGGCAGTTTAGCTCACGGGCAGAAGATACCTTCGTCTTAGCGGCAGATGGCCCGATTAACGTGACGCAATTTGACACATTTCTGCGTCGTCGAGATGAAACGCGATCGCCTGCGATCGAACTTTTGGTCTTGAGCGCTTGTCAAACGGCAGCAGGGGACAACCGGGCAACGCTCGGTCTGGCGGGAGCGGCTGTCCGGGCAGGGGCGAGAAGTACCCTGGCTTCGTTGTGGAACATTGGCGATCGCTCTACTGCTATTCTGATGGGGGAGTTTTACAAGGAGTTAGCTACCTCTAAGGTGACGAAAGCTGAAGCGCTGAGACGGGCGCAGGTCACGTTGCTCAAGCAGTATCCCAATTACAGTCGTCCTGGCTATTGGGCTGCCTATGTTTTGATCGGCAACTGGCTGTAGGTTAAGACATAAGGGCGTTGCTGGTTTTAAGGATGAATTGTGTGAGAGGGGCACTCTGCGCCCCTCTCACACAAATTTCATCCCCCGATTAATAAGAATGGCTGCATAAAAGGGAAAAGCAAAGGTATGAGCCTATATCTAAACTTCAGAAAAACCATGAAAGTAGTCCCTGAGTACAGATGGATTCATACCCATGCGATCGCCCTGATTGCGGCTGCGATCAATGCAGTTGTGGTGGTGTCGGGGACTGCTGTCATGGCTCAAGTCACGCCCGATCGCACCCTCGGATCAGAGCAGTCTACCGTAAACCGAAATGTCATGATTAACGGTAGAAATAGCGATCGGATTGAGGGAGGAGCCAGACGAGGAACTAATTTATTCCATAGCTTTGAACAGTTTAATGTCGGTAACGGACAACGCCTTTACTTTGCCAATCCAACGGGTGTCCTCAATATTATCGGTCGAGTGACAGGTCGAGGTGCCTCAAATATTTCAGGTACGTTGGGCGTACAGGGAAACGCGAATCTGTTTCTGATGAATCCTAACGGGATTATTTTTGGCAACAACGCCACGTTAGATCTGCGTGGTTCCTTTGTCGGAACTACTGCAAATCGCTTGCAATTTGGCACACAAGGTTTCTTCGGTACTAACGATCCTCAAGCTCCGCCTCTACTCACAATCAATCCCTCAGCGCTGTTGTTCAGTCAAGCTAGACCTGGAAAGATTCAAACTCAGTCTGTTGCAGATGCAGGAGCAAGCTTAGCCGGAAATCCGCTCTTGGGCTTAAGAGTGGCCGATGGTCAAAATCTGCTTTTGATCGGGGGAGAGGTGGCGATCGCAGGCGGTTTACATGCTCTGGGTGGGCAACTCGGAGTCATCGCCGCAGCAGCGCCAGCAACCGTCGAACTTACCGCAAATCAGCGCCCTACCCTCCAACGGTTCCCCTCTCCTACTGCCCGTGGCAATGTCTTGATTCGTCCCAACGCTTTTCTGAATGTGGCGGCGGCTAGTGATGGAAATATCCAAATTGCCGCTAAAAATATCGCCATTCAATCTGGAAGCCTCTTGCTGGCTGGCATTGATGAGAGCTTAGGCAATAGGGACAGCCAAGCTGGAGATATCACCTTAAATGCGACCCGAAACATCGAAATTTCAGGAGGTGCCGTCCAAAACTTACTCTCAGGTCGTGGCACAGGCGGAGATGTGGCGATTCGGGCGCGATCGCTCACGTTGAATGAGGGCGGGAGTCTCGCTGCTTCCACATTATCCCAGGGCAATGCAGGACGAGTCACGATTCAAGTTACAGATGCCGTTATCCTTACAGAGGGCGCCTTTATTTCTAATACGATTGAACCTGATGCGGTCGGATCAACAGGAGGCATTTTCCTGGAGGCAGATTCGCTAGTCATGACGGGTGGCGCTCAACTGGCTGCCAACACTAGTGGTATCGGCAATAGTGGCAATGTTGTTGTTCGAGTCCGGGGTGATGCAAGGTTGACGGGTGATAGTCCTGATAGTCAGAGCGGCATTTTCAATGTCGTTTCATCTGGAGCAGTGGGCAACGCCGGAGAGATTCGTCTTAACGCTGGCTCCCTCTCACTGACGAATGGGGCAGGGTTACAAGCCTATACGTCCGCCCAGGGGAATGGAGGGGCTGTTAAAATTCGAGTGCATAATCGCTTACGGCTTGATGGCACCTCAAGTGACGGTCTTGTAAGTTCCATTTCTACCATTGTTTTACCTGGAGCAGTGGGCAATGGCGGCAGTATCGATATTCAGGCTGGGTCACTGACTATCTCAGGTGGTGCTCAATTAATAGCTGATACCCTTGGACGCGGCAACGCGGGTAATATTACGGTTCAAGTGGACGATCGCTTATTTATCGATGGTAGTGTCACAGACTTCAACGATCCTTTGTCTGGCATTTTCACCACTGTTGACCCTGAGGGAGTAGGCAATAGCGGCAGCATTGATATTCAAGCTGGGTCGCTGACTCTCTTAAATGGCGCTCAATTGTTAGCCGCTACCTTCGGACGCGGTAATGCGGGGGATATTACAGTTCGGGTGCGCGATCGGGCAACTTTTGATGACTTCACTGACGCTCCAATTCCTAGCGGTGTTTTCAGTATCGTTGGAGGAAGCCGGTCTACGGTTGCAGCATTTGGCAATGGGGGTGACATTAACATTTCAGCGAACCAGATTGAGCTGCGAAATGGGGCTGCTTTGGGAGCCTCCGTGGAGTCTGACGGTCAAGGCAATGCAGGTCGCATTACTATAAAAGCAATCGATTATATTTTCATTGAGGGTACGATAAGAAGTGGAGAGCCAATCGGCGGCGTTTTTACCAGAACGGCTCTGGGCGCAGTCGGGAACGCCAATGATATTCGCATCACAACAGATCGTCTGACTGTTAGTAATGATGCCGTAATACAAGCCAGCGTAGGCAGTAATGGCAAAGCAGGCGATATTCAAATTAATTCCCGAATTGTAGACCTGTTGAATGGCGGAGAATTGCAGACTACGACTGCGAGCCGCAGCAGGGCAGGAGATATTGATCTCCTCGTGGGCGATCGCATTACTCTATCAGGTCAAAATAGCGGACTATTCGCTAGCACAGAGAGAAACGCAACGGGACAAGGCGGCAGTATTAATATTACAACGCGTCAACTCGCAGTATCCGATCGCGCTGAAGTTACGGTGAGTAGCCCTACCGGACGAGCCGGGAACTTAACGATCGCGGCAAATCAAATTAGTTTAGATCGAGGGAGCCTCACGGCTACAGCGGGCGCTGGCAGTGGTGCCAGAATCACCTTACAGGAAGTAGACAGCTTGCTTCTGCAAAACAATAGCTTGATCTCAGCGCAAGCCTCTAATCGGGCAATAGGGGGGAACGTAACGGTGAATGCCCCTAACGGCTTTGTTGCTGCTGTGCCAGAACAAAACAATGACATCATTGCGATCGCGGACGAGGGCAGAGGCGGCAATATTTCCATTACTGCTCAAGGGATTTTTAGCATCCAGCCACAGCGATCGACTCCTCAAAATCAAACGAACGACATTGATGCTCGCTCTCGGTTTAACCAGTCGGGTACGGTCACGATTAACCAGCCCGATGTTGATCCTAGCCGAGGCGTGATTGAACTTCCCACCGATGTTGTCGATCGCGCTACCCAAATCGCACGCGGCTGTACCCCTGGAAGTAACGAATCGAGCCGCTTTATATCCACTGGACGGGGAGGTTTGCCGCTCAGTCCCGATCAGCCCTTGCGCGATCGCGCGATCGTTTCTCCTGGTTGGCTTGCTCTAGATTCAGAGAGGGGCGATCGACAAACGACGCAACCGCAGAGCCAGGATGAGCGCAGGGTAGAACAAGCGGGTTCTTCTGAAAACGCCTTTATAGAAGCGAATGAATTGAGTAGAGATGCCAGCGGCAAAGTTGTTTTGGTTGCCCAGACACAGACAGAAGAGGCCGTTATCGGACGTAGGAGCGATCGCGTTTGTTTAGAGCAATTCCCATAGAATTTCATCTCCCGGAAACACCGCAAGGTGTCTATGCGATCGGGCTAAACCCTTGATGCCATATTGAAATAATTTTTTACAAATAAACTTAAAACTTTAGCGATCGGAGAGCAGACTTTGCTGCCCGGTGGTTTGAGTGAAGCTGACGGCACTCTGGGTAAGATGGACAGCTCCCCAAGTCAACGCTGCAAAACTAATGGATAGCAACCCCGCAACTATGCCAACGGTAGTAGCGCTAAGAGTCGCAGGTTTGGCAGCCTCAAGGCTTGATTGTGCGGTGTCTAGAGCCTCTTTTTGCATCACTGAAGTCCATTCGGATGAGTTGGCTGTCCAGAGATGGCATGATCCGTAGGCATCGCTCAGTGAGGGGCTAGGCAGTGTATAAGTCTCGTGTGAAGTAGGTTGCATGGGGTCTCCTGTTTCAGGTGATGATTTAAGAATACTGGACTATGGGTTTTATGCTTATCAACTTAATATCACGATCGCATCATGACAACTGTCACGATCAAGGCGAAATTAACACAACTCAAAGAATCTAAAAAGTGCCCAGTCGATGAGCTGACAAATAACTGGTGGTCAGTTAAGTAAGCGTTGGCGGGTGGATGGGTAGAGAAGTGAATGTTTGCCACACCCTGCATAAACACTTTTACTCAGTCGGATTAAAAAATAGTGCCCCACCATCCTTGATCTTGC
The DNA here is from genome assembly GCA_016208305.1 of Oscillatoriophycideae cyanobacterium NC_groundwater_1537_Pr4_S-0.65um_50_18. Taxonomy (GTDB): domain Bacteria; phylum Cyanobacteriota; class Cyanobacteriia; order Elainellales; family Elainellaceae; genus Drouetiella. The sequence goes on from JACQYI010000084.1 coordinate 11,867, forward strand.
CGAGGGCGCTGGAGCACGTAAACTTACTATTGAGAGGAAATCTCCGTGAAAAAGCTTTTAATCGCCTGTGCCTTTTCTGTCAGCTCTCTGTTGAGTCTGTTTACGCTCCCTGCAAGCGCCCAAGTGGTCATCAACGGGTATCTCTTCCAAGGAGAAGAATTAGCGCAGTTGGAATATTTTCTCGGCGCACCCGTTCCAGATGGGTCTTACTGGCTCAATACGAATACTGGGGACTGGGGATATGCAGGAGATGCTACAGTTCAGGGAAATCTTTTAGCTGCGCCCCAAAGCCGATCCTCTTCGGGAGCAGGAAGCGGAACCCATTCGTACTACCAAGGCAACGCAAGCAGCTACAGTTCTTACGCGAGTGATGGGGAATGCGCTTACTTCTCTACGGAATATGGCTCTTTTAGCTCTTGTGATTAACAAATCGGTGTGACTGATGGTAGTGATGAAGTTGAGAAGTGTGCGCTCCTCCAAATAAATTTCATCTTTATCCCGTTTTTCCCAAGACTCACACCCCAATGGGAGTGCCGCTCACCTTTTGGATCGCACTCCCATCTTTATTCTTGTCTATCCAGTAGGTTGGGGTAGCGTCAGCGTAACCCAAAAAATATGGCTACTGTTGAGTTTCACGTTGTTCAACCCAATCGACAGAAAAGATTTTTCAGTTAACTGGGTGGACATGACTACAATGACATGATGGAGAAATAAAGTAGATTTTATTGGATATAAAATAAGTTTAGAATCAGAGATTGGGTAGAGCGAATTTTGAACATCGGAACAGCTATAAAATAATGATTAGAAGGGCTTCTAAAATTTGAGGATGCCGTATTCTTGAAAGCTAGGTGTCTGAAGGCTGAATTTGGATGATTTCTATGGCTTTCTGGAGCCAATTTAAGTAAGTCTGTTCGCGCTGCGTCACTAACTCCAGCACCAGTCGATGCATTTTCTGGTCACGAGATGCGATCGGATCATCCAAAGAGGGAACATCAACCGCCTCACACTCCGCCAGCTTTTCTCGTCGCGCTTCCAGCTCTTGCTCTAGTAGATGCACGATCGCTTCATTCGGCAACTGCGCGGCAAAGTGAAGCTGCGCCAGCAGAGGGTCGCGTAAAATCGGCAAGGGCTGATGTGTTTGTAACCACCGAATGAATTCTGCTTTACCGGATTCTGTGATCTGAAAAACCTTGCGATTGGGGCGATCGTGCTGGATCTCAACAGTACAGACAATCCAGCCCTGTGCCTCTAGCTTGTCCAGCGTGCGATAAATCTGTGCCTGATCTGCCTGCCACAGATGGGCAATGCATTGGTTGAAGCACTCAGTTTTGAGATCGTAGCCTGTCCGCTCCTGCTGCTGGAGAAGACCGAGAATGACGTGGGCGAGAGACATAGCGGGTTTACCGAACGAAAGCAGGGGGAAAGCCCTACTCCTGAAATTGATATACTCCTATGCTACTATAGGACTAATCATATATAGGACAAAGCGACACAAAAAGATTTGTCCAACTCTCAAGATCTGTTCATCTCCAAGGAGAAGCCTGACCGTGCAAACTCAAACGCTTCGAACCATTGCCGGAATTGTCAATAGTGTTGAAACCCTAGAAGGGGCAGGATTTTTGGTGCGTCGCCCTTTCCCTAAAAGCAGCTTTTCAGCGTTTGATCCCTTCCTGCTGCTGGATGAACTGGGGCCGATTCAGCTCAAGCCCGGTCAAGCCAAAGGCGCACCCGATCATCCCCATCGCGGCTTTGAGACAGTCAGCTATATCCTGGATGGACGTCTAGAACACAAAGATTCTGAGGGACATGCTGGATTGCTTAATCCAGGCGATGTACAGTGGATGACCGCAGGGGCGGGCGTGGTTCATTCCGAAATGCCAGAGGCGGAATTTACTCGCACAGGTGGGAGGCTCCACGGCATTCAGCTCTGGGTCAACCTACCGCAGCAGGACAAAATGATTGCTCCTCGCTATCAGGAAATTCCGGCCGCTCAGATTCCTGTTGCTCAAACAGAAGATGGCTCTGTGCGGGTGCGGGTGATTGCAGGAGAGGCGCTAGGGGCAAAGGCCGTAATTGAAACGCGCACGCCGATTATCTACCTGCACTTCACGCTACAGCCCGGTGCAACGATCGCCCAACCTGTACCAAGAGCCTACAATGCCTTTGCTTACGTGCTGGATGGCTCAGGTCTATTTGGGGCTGAGCAAGAGCAGGGGGAGGATGGGCAAATGGTGATCTTTACGCAAGATGGAGAAGAAGTGACGATCGCCAACTCTGCCGAGGCGCAACAGCCCCTTGATCTGTTGCTGATTGCAGGTGTGCCACTCAACGAACCCGTGGTGCGCTATGGGCCGTTTGTCATGAATAGCGAAGCTGAAATTATCCAAGCGATCGACGATTACCAAAATGGAAGGATGGGACGTATCCATGTTTAATACACTGCAATCTCGCATCAATCAACATCAGCGCTTGAGCACTCTCCGGTTGAAACTGCTGCGCCTGCATAAGCTGATGCTGGACACAGAACGAGTTACCTATGAGCAGGTGCGGGGGCAAGTTTCTAGAGGTGAGCTGTTGCAGCTTGTGATTAGCCATGACCAGTTTGCCTGGTTACATCAGCTCTCAGCCTTAATCTTGCGCATCGATGAGTTACTTCATGCCGATGAACCTGTGACTCCAGAGGCGATCGCTGCTCTGATCACAGATGTCTCTACTCGGCTCACCCCGGATGAACTGGGCGATGAGTTTGCGATGAAGTACGATGCAATGTTCCAACGCAACCCTGATGTGGTGCTGGCTCATGCTGATGTTGTAATGCAGCTAGCTGCTAAAGTCCAGTAAATAGCTGTATTCACAGCCGCTACTTTTATTACATTTTTGAGGGTGCGCGGAGCGCACCCTCAAAAATATGCTGACTGGGCGATCGCCCTCATGTGACTCTGCTTACGGTGGTGCGATTAAGCAGCGCAAGCCATCTTCACTGAAGTAGATCGATCTGAAGCTGAGAGTCAACGGGCTGACGCTGAACAGCAAAGAGGCGATCGCTTTACCGATCGCCTCTAAATTATGAGACTCAATCTCGACGTCACGATCGCTCTATGGCGATACTTTGACCTGATTTTGGGTTATTTGCGGTGTGTGCCTGCTTCATCGGCTCTTTGCTGCACCAAGCTAGCTCAGTCTGTAGTGATATCTCGTTCTCTACTTCAAGTTGAGCTTTGCGTTTTCACCACTCTTGGCCGACTGACCCGTGGTAGCTGCTTTAATAAATCCGATCGTTTTTGCTACCCAGCTTGCTGGAGCATCCCAATATTCGGCTGTTTCAACAGTTACTTTGAGCAGCGCAATTTCAGGCTCATCCAATTCTTTCGGGAACCAAGCCTTGAGTTCTGGCTTCCACAGTTCCTGCATTTTCGCGCGATCCCTAATCGTGTGAGCCGTACCTGACATAGAGACATAGCGCTGCTTAGCTGGGTCGGAAAAGCTAACGTTAACTTGTTCCGCCCGATCGACTTCTGTCACTTTAGCAGTATCAGCATAGGTAAAAAACCAGAGATCGCCATTTGCCTCGATCTCTCCATTCAATGACATAGGGCGACTGTGCAGACTACCACTTTCAGCGATCGTCGTCAGCATACAAAAGTCAATCTCTTTCACGAGTTCTCGTAGTTTCGTCACCTTATCATCGAGATTAGCTGTCGTTTGGTTTGCTGTCGTCATGATTTGTGTTTCTCTCTAATTGCAGATGTGAGTAAAATCCATCCCAGGAATTACCAAGAGGTGTGAATCAGGCAGGTCGCCACTAAAGTTTTTTAAGCGATCGCCTCAAGCCTTTTACTGAAAGCAGGCGATCGTCTTGCGCTACCGTCATGCCTCTCTGGGAATAGACGAGCCTCAAAGTTTTGAGCCGCAGATCGTACTTCTCAAAGTAACCGATCATGCCTCAAATCTGGCTCCTTCAGGAGAGAGAGATTTCTCACGTCATTTCTGGGTCATGTTATCTACTGCACGATGAATTCATAGTGCGATGAATTCTTCTGCGGACGTTGGATGAAGCGGCATGGTTGCATCGAGTTCTGCTTTCGTTAGCCCTGCGGTAACGGCAATCGCCATCATTTGCATAATCTCTGCTGCATGGTCTCCAACCATATGCGCTCCCAATAAGCGATCGCTCTTTTTATCAACTACCAGTTTCATGCTGATTGCCTCATCTCTGCTCGTCAGGCTATAAAACAGCGGTTGAAATGTAGTGCAGTAAGCCACAATATGCTCGACTCCAAACTGCTCTTGGGCTTCAGCTTCTGTGAGGCCGACAAAAGCCGCTGGGGGATTACTAAAGACGGACGAGGGAATATTGGCGTAGTTCACCTGACGAGGCCGTTTGCCAAAAACCGTATCGGCAAAGGCTCTTCCTTCTGCGATCGCCACCGGAGTCAGTTGAACCCGATTTGTGCAATCGCCGACTGCGTAGATGTGGGGTTGGCTAGTTTGGCTCAGTTCATTGACTGCGATCGCTGTACGATCGAACTTGACCCCGGCATTTTCTAATCCTAAGCCCGTGAAATTAGGAGTTCGTCCTATGGCAAATAAAACAGCATCAACGGTTTCATGAGATCTGTCTGAAAGGGTTAACCGCAATCCTTCAGAGGTCTTCTCAATGCTTTTCACCTCGGTATTGGTCAAGAGGCGAATCTGATGCTGAGTCATCCCCTTCTGTACCTCCGTGCGGATCATGTCGTCAAACTTCTTCAGAATCACATTCTCTCGGATGATTTGAGTCACCTGAGTTCCCAAGCCCTGCATAATGCCTGCAAACTCAACACCAATGTAGCCGCCACCCACGATCGCCAAGCAATTAGGCTGCTTGGGCAAATGAAACATCTGGTCTGAAATTAAGGCATATTCGCTGCCTAAAATATCGGGCGTGATCGCCTTCCCACCAACCGCAACAAGAATTTTGTCAGCGGTAATTTTTTGCCCGCTCACTTCTAACGTATGGGCATCTACAAAAGTTGCTTTGGCCCGAAACAGGGTGGCTCCAGCTTTCTCCAAAGCGTCAGCATGTCGATTGTCTAGGCGCTGCACTTCCTGATGGATGGCTTTTGTCATTTTCTGCCAGTCAAGCTGAGAATCCGGCTTACTCCAACCATATCCCACCGCGTCTTCAAACAGCTGAGAAAACCCTGATGCATAAACCATCAGCTTTTTAGGAATGCAGCCACGGGCAGTACAGGTGCCTCCCAAACAAGTGGATTCTGCGATCGCCACTCGTGCTCCGTAATCCGCTGCTCGCTTAGCTGCCGTCAGCCCTCCAGAACCTCCACCCACAACAAACAGATCGTAATGAGACATGGATAGCGCTTTTTCGGAATCTATCCCAACATGATAGCGCTATCATCTTTAACAACGTGATTGATCAGCCGCATGAATAATCAACGACATGTCAGGCAATCTGTAAGGACAAAAATTATACTCCGGTGAATTATACTCTCGCCATAGTAAACCCATTTATCAGCAATTCGAGGAACTCCAAATGATAGGGATGGGGCGATCGCTGATCTTTAGCCTGCTCAAAGGATTTATCCGCATCAAATTCCCGCAGGTTCAAAAGATGACAACCGTGGAATTTGCCCAAAAATTAGAAAATTCTGCGGAATTTTGCCCTCTAATTTTAGATGCCAGGAGTGAAGAAGAATATGCTGTTAGCCATTTGGCAGCAGCGAGACGACTTGAGATCCCCTCCCATTTGAGCGCAGAACCAGAAAGTACAGCACAAGCGCTTCAAGAAGTTTCAAAGCATATCCCCATTGTCGTTTACTGCTCAGTGGGTTATCGGAGTGCAAAAGTGGCTCAGCAGCTCGCGCAAGCTGGCTTTAGCGATGTTTTTAACCTGGAAGGAGGTGTCTTTCAATGGGTCAACGAAGATCGATCCTTAACGCATAACGGACAGCCTACACAGCTTGTTCATCCTTACAACGCAGCATGGGGAGCGCTCTTAAAGCATCCCCGGAGTAGAATTTAATCGACGGCATCATGCCCAAGTCTCTCTTTCTTCACTTTTAGAAAAGCAAAATGCTGCGTGTTTCGATCATCATTCCTACCTTAAATGAAGCCAAGAGCCTGGGAGAAACATTGCGGCTTCTAACCGTTCTCGATCCTCCGCCTGCGGAAGTGCTAGTTGTGGACGGCGGCAGTCAGGATAACACCGTCAGCATTGCACAGGTGGCTGGCGTGACGGTGCTGAAGGGCGATCGCCCTGGACGCTCAGTGCAAATGAATCAGGGTGCAAAGTCAGCGACAGGCGATGTTCTTTGCTTTCTGCATGCAGATACTTGGGTTCCTTCTGATCTGGTTGCCGTGATCGAGCAGACTTTAGACGAAAAAACCGTTGCCTGTGGCGGTTTTATTTCTCTGATGAAAGGCGCAAAAACAACGCGCTGGGGGATCTCGCTGCACAACTATCTAAAGACCTATTATGCGCCGCTGCTATTTAGACCCCATCTGTTTTTCCGGGGCTTACGTCTGTTGTTTGGCGATCAGGTGATGTTCTGTCGTCGGGCTGATTTTTGGGACTGCGACGGATTTGACGAGCGACTGCCGATTATGGAAGATGGTGATCTCTGCTTGCGCTTGCTGCAAAAGGGGCGAATTCGTCAGGTTAACCGTATTGTTCAGAGTTCAGATCGTCGGGTTGCCCACTGGGGCACCTGGAAAGCCGTAGCCATTTACCTGTATATTGGCTGCCTCTGGGGTGTTGGAGTATCGGCCGATTATTTGAAGCAGTTCTATGAGGATATTCGCTGATTGAGGCTCCAGTCATAGTCAAGGTATGCGATCGCGTTTGAGGCTGTTTCAGGAATATCTGGGCGGTAGAGGCGAATATAGCCTGCAATTGAGCCTGCCGCTTGAATAAAGTCCTGCTGATACCATTTGAAAATTTTGCTGCAATAGAGTTGCCCCGTCGGGGCATCATAACGAACTTTGTCAGGGTTATGGATGAAGCGATGGGTTTCCTCTTCAAGCTGCTGATTGATCTGCTCCGGGACGTAAGCCTGATTGCGCAGGAGCGGACATCCTACAGAAGCACAGACGATCGCAAAATGAATGCGGGGTTCCTGCAAGCGACGGCGTAATATCTCGTTTTCAATCTGAGCCAAACTGTAGATTTGATTGGAAAATCGGTATATCCGTCGTTGGAAAAACCAGAGAAACGCGATCCAGTTAGGTATTCCCCCAATAACGGGACGAATTGAGGCGATCGGGTAACGTTCTAGAACTGTAGAAACTGTGAACGCATTGTAGAGATTGATCCAGAGCGCTAACTGCTGATCGCGAGTCAGATTCGGGTTCAAATCTAATGACTCTAAGCCCGCCAACCAATTCGCCAAGGCCAAAGGCTGCTGACTTTTCCAGGTGCGGTAGTCTACTTGCCCCTGCCGATCGACATACTGGTGCAGTAAATCATTCCATACGTCAAAATTAATCATTGCTATACCGTTCGATATACTATTCAATCCACTCGTTAATCTACTATTTGACACACTACTCGATAGAATAAGCTACCTTAGAAAAGTCAATCAATCAATCACTGGACTTAGCTTAAGTCTAGACTAATTCGATCCTATGTTTTTGAACAGTTTTAAGGATAAAAGCCGGAAAAGAATTTTGCGCTACGGCTTCACATGAAAAAGAGGAGTTATCTTAAAAGACGGTATGCAAGTCAATATTTATGAAACTGCGATCGAGGCTGCTGCTGCTGCCGCAAGCTTGATGGCTAAGCGGCTTTGCCGATCGCCGAGTATGGTGCTTGGCCTCGCTACGGGTGGCACTATGGAGGCCGTATATGAGCACCTGATCCGGCACCTCAAAGCAGGACTCAGCTTGCGTTGCGCCACAACGTTCAACCTGGATGAATATGTCGGCCTTGCCTCAACCCATCCTGCTTCTTATCGGGCAACGATGCAACGCCTCCTGTTTGAGCATACCGATATCAATCTCGATCGCACCCATTTGCCCGATGGTATGGCGCTCAATCCTGAACAGGAAGCGGCTCGCTATGAAGCTGCAATTGCGGATGCTGGAGGCATCGATCTACAGCTTTTGGGTCTGGGTAGAAATGGCCACATCGCCTTCAATGAACCCGGAACTCCCTTTGACACTCAAACCCATGCCGTTACGCTCGATCGCTCAACGCGAGCCGCAAATGCCCGATTTTTTCCAGCAGGTGAATCTGTTCCTGATCGCGCGATTACGATGGGCATTGCGACTATTCTGGCTGCGCAAGAAATTTTGTGGGTCGTTACGGGTTCAGAAAAACAGACGGCCTTTTCACAAGCCCTCTTAGGTAAAGTCGATCCCCAATGTCCAGCGTCAGTTCTCCAGATGCATCCTCACGTAATCATTTGTGCCGATCGCGCCGCCGCAGGGAGTGTCCTCTCTTCAGGTTCAGTCGATCGCAAACGGAATTTTAAGCTGCGCGTGCCTAAAACCCCAAAAAGTTGATCTTTAAAGCTGCAAAGTGCCTTTGAAAATCAACCTTTTAGAGGATGGGGGTGCCTTTGTAATCGACTGAGGGTAGGTGGAAGTTAGAATATTATGAATACACGAACTCTAAGATATTTGATTAACGCTGTGAGTCGTTTAATGCATCAACAACCTTCGCTCTCAACATCATGTACGTCTTAATCGGTGGAGCCGGAATGCTAGGACTGGGTATTGCCCAGCAGCTATTGAAACTGGGGCATACGGTTGCAATCATCGATTTAGACCCGCTGGCCTGTCGTTTTGCCCGTGAAAAAATTGGAGTCATGGCGTTTGAGGGTAGCGCAGTCAGCACGACAGTTTTGCTGGAAGCGGGAATCAAACAAGCCAACGCAGTGGTCGCTGCCCTCAGAGATGATGCCCTGAACTTAGCATTGGTGACGCTATCTAGGAGCTATGGTATTTCCCATGTTGTGGTGCGAATGCGCGATCGCGAATTTTTAGAAGCCTATCGTCTTGCTGCCGCAAGCCACATCATCAGCACCATTGATTTGGCTGTTGCAACCATGTCTAATGCGATCGAATATCCCGAAGTTGAATCGATGATGCACTTTGAGCAAGGGCGAGTCGAAGTCCTAAAACTGCCTGTTCCGAGCGATTGCTATGTGGCAGGCCGCACTGTGGCTCAAATCGCTCAAGATCCCCGCTTTCCGACAGGTTCGCTCATTATTGGGTATCAATGCCATTCCTGCGCTAGTCTAGAGATTCCTAACGGCAATACCGTTCTTGAAGCTGGCTCAACCATCTTGGTGGTCACCCGCCTTGAGCTAGTGCATCCCATGATTGATTACCTGGGTATTCACGCTAGTCATCGTCCAACGATAGAAGTTTCTCATCCAAATCTTTGATGTAGTGCTGCACCAGATCATCTGGAACAATGCGTTTGCGGAGCGCATCGTTAACGGCGACCTTTTCGGCCAGAAGCAATCGCCGTCGAATGCTGTCTAGACCGCTGCGATCGCGCTTCAATTGTCCTGTCCGATATTGGTTATAAAACTCACGCAACACCCGTTCTGACTCTGCCACACGAGCCTGATAGGATGCCCAGAGTTCCTCATATACGGCTTTAGGTAAGACGCCCGATTTCAGCAGACTGTCTAACTCGTCCTGAGCTGATTTAGCCGCAATGAGCTGAATCTGCAATTGCCCAGCTTCCTGCACAACCTCAGAAACACGGCTGATGTTCAGCCATTTAATCAGCGAGGGTAAGGCTAGCCCTTGGGCAACCAGGGAAAACAAAACGGAACCAAAGACCAACTCAATGATGAACTCTCGTCCTGTTAGCGTGAGCGGAATGGCAACGGCTAGCGCCATTGAGAGAGAACCTTTGATATTGCCTAAAACTAAAACATGCTGCCAGGGGAGTGGAATGGGGCGATCGAACCAACGCAACCCTGCTAAGAGCAAATAGACCGAGAGAATCCGGCCTAATTGATACGCCAGAATCACAAACAAGATGGCTGGCAAAATTCTCCACAGCGTGACTGGGTTAATCTCAATCCCAATCAGCAGAAAAATGAACGTATTGACGCTAAAACCCGCATATTCCCAGAAGCTCAGCAGAGTGATCCGATCTGAGGCAGATGCACTGCGAGACAACCCAAGATTGCCAAAAATAAGACCTGCAATCACAACCGCCACTGCGCCTGACACCCCCAAAAACTGGCCGATTTGAAAGGTGCCTAACGCGAGAGCCACGGTCAACAAAAGGCTGCTTAAGGGGTCACTTAACCGCACTAAGATCGGTAAGCTTAAGTAGCCCAAGACACCCCCGACGAGTCCACCTCCTAAAGCGACTACGAGAAGTTCTTTAATGCCTTGAACTGGGGTGAGAGAGCCTGTCGCATAGAGAACTAAAAGTAAGTTAAAGGAAATTAACGCTGCTGCATCGTTGAAAAGCGTTTCACCCTCAACAATGGTAGATAGTCGCGATGGCACCCGAATATCTTTAAAAACTGCGATCATCGAAACCGTATCTGTATTCGCCAAAATAACGCCGATCAGCAGCGCCGGAATCCAATCTAACCCCAGCCCCAATTTAACTAAGACCGCAATAATGGCTGAAGAGACAATAGAACCCGGCCCTGCTAGTAGAGCGATCGGTTTAAACGTGCTGCGCAGGCGGCTGATATCGGTATTAATGGCGGCCTCAAAAATCAAAATCGGCAGGAAAAGATTTAAAACCAAAGAGGGGTCTAACCCAATGCGACGAGACAAGACCTCTGTAATGGGCAAGCCTGCCAGCACCAACCCTGTGACATAAGGAATTCGCAGTTGCTGCGTGATTAGAGCCACAGCCGTTGCCAGCAGCAGCAAAATAATCAAAATGATGACCAGTTCAGGAATAGTTCCTACCGTTTGGCTCACTACAGCAGCATTGCTGTCGATCGGAGCCTGTTGCGCGACGATCCACTCCGTCACCGATCCTTGTCCCATGAAATATTTTCCTTAAAGAATTGATTAAACGCCTGTTTGAGTTTAACTGTACCTTTCCTATCCACTTTCCAAAAGGTGAGGCTACGAAGATCCCTCTAAGAGATGAGTCTCCATCTGTGGCGAAACTGTAGCGAAACTGTGGCGAAACTGTGGCGAAAAACTTGCTTCAGGTAGGGTGACGAAACCTGTCAAGGCCACTGAGAATTAGCTCTAACCCAAACTCGAAGTCATGTATCCCGTCATAGCGACCCTCTATAACGTGATGCGTCAGCTGATTCAGGTAAGGATAATGTTCAACAGGGATGGATGAAAGGTAGTTCTCCGCCACTGCGGAATATTCTGTCGCCTCGAACGGAAAGTTTAGCTCTTGAAGCGTGAAGCCATAGATGTGATTGTCGATCGCATTCCAGGCATGATCCGCCATCTCCACCGAAAAGCCCGCTTCGCGCAGGCAGCCTAGTGTCGCATCCACATAGTGCAACATGGCTGAGCCAACATTCACCCGCGAGACGATCGCCATTGTCGCCCAAGGGTGACGCAACAGCACCGCATGAGCCGAGGTTGCCCGCTGCCGCATCGCCAGTTGCCAGTCTGTTGCAAGGCTAGGCACCTCAATCTCGCTGATGACCTTGTCAACAATGCCATCAAGTAGATCATCTTTATTCGTCACATAGTTATACAGCGACATCGCCTTGACGCTCAACTTCTGAGCCAGCTTTCGCATCGAGAGCGACTCAATGCCGCCCTCGTCAGCGAGATGGAGGGCAGCGTGCAGTATTCGTTCTCGACTCAACGGCACCGGAGGGGGGGTAGGGGGGTTACGTATCTTAGCCATCTCGCCTTTTACCCATTACATTTCGCGCATTACATTGACAAACTTACGCTGTAAGTTAAGCTTACACTGTAAGTCTAGTCGATAAAGGCTGGCTTGCTTCTGAATGCGTGCCCCCCATGAAAGAGAAAGCCCTATGACCGCCTCGAATGCCTTCCCCTCTGCCCAAGAGAATCATGCAAACCCCAAGATGAAAGCGATCGTCCAGTCTGAGTACGGTTCAGCGGAGGTATTGAGATTAGCAGAGGTAGATCGCCCTGTCGTGTCAGATCAGGGTGTGCGGGTGCGGATTCATGCGGCCTCCGTGAATGCAGGCGACTGGCACCTGATGCGAGGAACGCCGTTCCTGAGCCGCCTCATATTTGGGGGACTCCTCAAGCCCAAAATTAAGATTCTCGGCTGTGATATGGCCGGACGGGTTGAAGCCGTTGGCAAAGACGTTACGCAGTTTCAGCCGGGTGATGCGGTGTATGGAGACTTGTCTGGGTGTGGCTTTGGGGCGTTTGCTGAGTATGTCTGTGTTCCCGAAACGGCGTTGACGCTCAAGCCTGCCAACACCTCCTTTGAAGCAGCGGCAACCGTTCCTGGTGCAACCCTTGCTGCCCTACAGGGATTGCGAGACTCTGGACAGATTCAGCCAGGACAAAGGGTGTTGATTAAGGGTGCATCGGGTGGCGTAGGCTCTTTTGCCGTGCAAATTGCAAAGGCATGGGGCGCTGAAGTGACCGCCGTATGTAGCGCAAAAAAAATGGATGGGGTGCGATCGCTCGGTGCTGACCATGTCATGCATGACGCTGACGTAACCCAAACGAAGCAGCGCTACGATTTGATCCTAGATGCTGCCGCCTACCGTTCCGTTTTTGACTATTTGCCAATCTTGACTCCTGGGGGCACCTACGTCATGGTCGGCGGCTCTAACGCTCGATTGTTTCAGGTGCTGCTTTTCGGGTCTTTGATTTCAAAAATCAGCCGCCGAACCGTCAGGTGCTTGATGTCAAAACCCAATCAAGCGGATCTGGTGATTTTAAAAGAGCTCGTTGAAGCCGGAAAAATCGTTCCCTTAATCGATCGATGCTATCGCTTGAGTGAAGTCCCTGTGGCTATTCGCGCCCTCGAACAGCGGCAGGTGCAGGGGAAACTCGCCATCTGCGTTTTACCGGGAGAGGCTTAGGCAAAGCCCATCAGGTTTAGCCCAAGGCTGCGGGAATGGGCATCCATCCTGCTTCAGTCCGTTGAAAGAGGGGAATATGCCCCACGGCTTGAACGGTATTTTGCCAGTCAACTTCGATCGCCTGTAGCCGCTGCTGCCAATCCTGTCCTTCTGTCAGAACCACCACCAGCCCCTCTACTTTTGCGCCAACTTGCCGCAGCAATTGAATGGCTGCCTCGGCTGTACCGCCTGTGTTGATCACATCATCCACAATCACCGTGCGTTTACCCGCGACGCGATCGACCAGGCTAGGATCAAGATATAACCGCTTGGTCACATCCGGGCTGGTAATCGACACTACCGGAACCGAAAGGGCATCCTCGTACCAAAACTTGCGCGAGTTGCCTAGAGCCGTGTAACCGGGTAATTTCAACTGCTGCGCCACCAGACGGGCATAGTCTAATCCCAAGGTGGGAATGCCCACGATCGCTTCTGGGGCAAAAGCAGCGGCTAGCTCGCTCAGTAAGGGAGCCAGTCCTTGCTCTACCGTAAAGGGGGTTTGGTTCGACATCAAGAGGGCAATTGCCATTTGACCCTCTGGGAAAGGTTGCAGCGGTAACTCCAAACAGCTGCCATCTCGGAGCAAGACGGGATAGGCATCCCGGTAGGGAGGCTCTAAGGCGGGTCGTGGTTCGCCCTTAGGAATAAATCGAGCTTGATAGGGTCGTTGTGTTGCCATTTTTATCCCCGTGTTTTACCCCAGGCTTTTATCCCAGACTTTTATCGCAGTGCCTCCTGCCAAACCACCAGCCCGACGGTCATCGCCAAGCACAGGGTCATAAAACTGTAGTCTCCCAGCCGAAATTTCAGCGAATATAGGCTAGTGCGGTGCGGACTGCTGCCAAAGCGATAGGTGAGCAGCGCAAAGGATAGATTTTGTCCGAGCCGTAGCGATCGCAACAGCAGGGGTACCGCGATCGCCAAGTATTTACGAATTCGCTCTACCAAATTACCGCGATCGAGTTCCTGTCCACGACTGCGCTGAGCGTCTAGGATATTTGAGAACTCCTGAATAATCAAGGGCAGCAATTGCAGCGTCAACCCAACGCCAAATGCGATCGAATAGGGTACCCGCATTCGGCTTAACCCAGCAATCATAGAACCAAAATCGGTGGTGACCAGCAGCGCGTAGAAAGACCCAGACATTACCAAAATACGCGCCACTGCGGCGGTTGCCAAAGCCAAGTTAAAGTCGGTGAACTGGATTGCACCCAAGCGCCACAGCACTGTGCCACCGCGATCGCCAATGAGATTCCACATGACAAAAGACGCGATTAACAGCGGTGAAATAGTCAGGACAAAACGCAAGCCTTGCTCGGCAACCTGCCCCATTACCCAGTACAACACCACCCCCAGCAGCAAAACCAGCAGCGGCAACGGACTGCGAATATACCAGGCCAACAGGCTACACAGCACGATCCAAAGCAGCTTGGTGCGCGGATCTAGTGCATGAACCAGAGAGGGGCGAGGCGTATAGCTGAGAAGACGCGGCATATCAAACGGTGGCAGCCCTAAAGTGATCAGCAAACTCAGCAGGGGTCAGGCAGGGAAACCCAAGGAACTCAAGCGCTAACTGAATATCAAGCGGCAGGGGAATCCCCAGATGATCAAACAATTCTACATCTGCGAACAGATCCCGCGTTGGACGAGTACAAACAACCCGTCCCGATTGAAACACCAGGATATCATCTGCAAACTCTGCCAGCAACGGCAAATCGTGAGCAATACAAATCACAGCTTTGCCCTGCTGTTGCAGTTGTCGTAGCAATCGCCCTAGCTGCTGACGCCCCGATCGATCCATGCCAAAGGTCGGCTCATCTAAAACCAAAACAGCCGGGTTTAGCGCCATCGCACAGAGAATGGCCAGAAGCTGCTTTTCTCCGACTGAAAGCGCTAGTGGCGATCGCTGTAGGTGCTGCGAGAGATTAAATTGCTCTAGGAGAGCCAGCATTTGGGTTCTCTGCTGGGTTAGTTCTGCCTGATCCTGACTTTGATCTTTGCGTTGCTTATTTTTGGCCTGGTTTGCAGATAGGTTGAACGAGAAAAACACTTCCTGCTCTACCGTTTCATTAAACAGCATCAAATCAGGATTTTGAAAGGCAATGCCGACCAGCTTTGCCATCTGTGCCACCGTCGATCGCGCAACCGACTGTCCCGCTATGGCAACCGTTCCTCGTTGGGGTTTGAGAAGACCGTTGAGATGCCGAATTGCTGTTGATTTACCGGAGCCATTTTGTCCGATGATCCCTAAGATGCGTCCGGCATTAGCCGTAAAGCTGACCTCTGCGATCGCGGGGGTGTTAGCCCCTGGATAGGTGTAAGTTAAATCGGTGCAGTGAACAACGCTATCGGAGCTATTAAAGCTATCGGAGCTATCAGAGCCGTCAGCCCCAGAACGGACAGAGGTTAGCGATCGCTGGGCTGAAGTCTGTGAAATTTGCTGGCTGAGCCAGGGACGCGCCTCTGCCAACGTTACCCAAGGCTGGACTCGATGCCCTAGCCGTTGCAACTCATAGGCAACGGCAGTGAGCGGCGGAATAGGCACCCCTGACTGAAGCACCAAGTCTCGATCGCCCAAGAAATCGCTTAGGGCGCCGCTAAACATCAAGCTGCCGGAGCGATCGAGGACTAGAGTTTGATCAACGAGAGGGGCAAACCAATCCAAACTTTGATCACTAATCACCAAGGTTTTGCCCAACTGCTTAAGGCGATCGATGATGCCACTGACGAGAGCTTTGCCCGCCGGATCAAGCGCCGCAGTCGGTTCATCCAAAACGATCACAGGGGTGTCAAGCGCCAACATCGCCGCCAACACGCAAGCCTGCTTCTGTCCACCTGAGAGGGCTTCGGTGAGGCGGTGACGCAAAGGGGCAATCCCCAACTCTTCTAGTACCTGCTGAATCCGATCGCGAATCTGAACAGGCGGCATTCCCTGATTCTCTAGCCCAAAGGCGATCGTTTCCTCGACCCGGAAGCCCACGAGCTGTGTATCGGGCACTTGCAGCACGATCGCGACCTGCTCAATCACCTCAGCAGACTGTGGCTCCTCGGCAGTCACGACAGCCTGATAGACCTGCAACCGACCTGACCAATCGCCACCATAAAACTCAGGAATGATGCCCGCTAATGCCAGCAGCAGAGTAGATTTGCCCGAACCGCTACAGCCCAACAGCGCTGTGACTGTGCCAGGAGCGATCGAGAAGCAAAGATTTTGCAGAACTGGACGAGCCGCTTTGGGATAGGTATAGCAAAGGCGATCGGCTTCAATAATACCCATACTCTAAATGCGCTGTGTGGGTAGCCAGGTTGCCGACTGAAGCACTCTGGCTCCGTATCGGGTTACTAAGGGCGTCCCAATTAAAACGGGAATGATGTCAGATAACCCAATCCACAGGACGGCCCACCAAAAGGGAAAGATCCCCAGGACGGCAAGACTGGCACAGACGGCAAACACCATAACCACGGTCGTAATCCCAGCAGTGACCGTCGCGTCAACCATTGCCCGTCCACTCGTTGCCATCTGCTCAAGCGTAAATTTACGTCCGGTTGTGAGTGCCGGAACCAGTCCCGTTACGCCCACCATAATGCCATCTACTAGCAAAGTATGGGCGGGAATGAATGTGCCTGCCAGCAATCCCCAAACGACAGAGCCAAGGTAGCCAGAGATAAAGCCAGAGATGGGGCCGAACAGAATGCCAATGACAGGCGGCAGAAAGGCAAAGATGCGCCACTGGATGATGCCAGGAACGAGTTGAATGGGGTTGGCATATGCCCACAGCACGCCAGTGATTACACCCCAAATTACTGCAAACACAATGCTAAAGACCTGATTCCCTTTTTTGCTTGCCATTGCTGCTGCGCCCGTCGTTTCAGATGAACTGACTTCACCCTACTGAAACAGCGATCGCAGTTTTGTGGCTTGCAATACATACGACATGATAGGGCGATCCTTCATAAGTTATTTGGAAGACCGCTCCATCTATCGGTTTGATGAGGGGTGATCAGATCAGGCTCCCTGCTTTCAAGAGGTTTTCTACCGTTAGCTTTTAACGATCGCTATTTTCATTCAGCGAATCAGCGGATGGAGCCTGCGTTGGGTTAACAGGTGGCTTCATGACTCCACAGGCAAAAGTACCCTAGCGGGTGACATAACTGGCTTGGAAAAGATAAAAACGCAGGTGATGTTCTTATTAGTTGAATTCACTTACCAACCTCAAGGACATCTACTCATGACAGTCACAGCAATCAACAATCCTGTTCTCAAAATCGGCTCTACAGGCGCACTCGTCAAAGAGCTACAGCAGCTTCTCAATATGTTTGACCACAATCTTCGGGTCGATGGCATCTTCGGCAAAGCCACTGAATTAGCCGTCAAAGACTTCCAAACCCAAGCTTGCTATCTTGGGGTAAAAGGCATTGTCGAACATGAAACCTGGAAAGGATTGTACATGTCTGTGCTTCAGGCTGCGCCTCATGCGATGCCTATTTTGCGTCGAGGCAGCACAGGTGAGGCTGTTCAATGGCTACAAATGCGCTTAAGCGGACGGGCCATCTTGCGCGATCTGGCTGTAGATGGCGATTTTGGCCCTGCGACTGAGGCGTTTGTCAAAGCGCTGCAAAAGAGCAATCACCTAGTTGTTGACGGGATCGTAGGATCGAAGACCTGGTCAGTCTTGCCTGAAATGGGGGAGGAATAAGTATCCTGATATGAGCGAATTTTTCTCCTGGCTGACTGATACTGTTGCATAAATCTGTGAGCTTTCCCTACGGGATTTCAAGGCTTCTAGAAGACTCGATACGCTATCAGCTCCGGTTGAAAACCCCCAATGTTATTTCGGTGCGGCGCAAAGTGTCGCACCGAAATGATGAGCTTTGCTTAGCCCAGCTATAAAATTAGCAGCACCATTATACCTGTTCAATAGATCGCAAATTAGGGTTTTGTGGCGCGCGCCACAAAACCCTAATAGCTGAATTTCAGAGGTGCAGAGCGCCTCGGAGAATCCAGCTTTTAGAAAAAATAGAAGGCATGAATCGGTTGCTAAACCCTTCAAAAGATTGTTGGGCGTTTTGCAAAAAACATACCGCCCTTGCGCAATGCTGCGATAAGTCTACTCTGGCTTTAGAGCCTGAAACAATTTCTTGGGAATTACACCGTGAATACCCTTGACGATATCTACAACTTGAGACACTTCAAAGTCGATCGCAGCACTACCTAGCAATAGCGCATCCGGCTTGGTCATGCCATATTCTTCATTCGCAATTCGCAGATACTCCCGCACCGAATCTTTCATCGCTTCGTTGAGATCTGTGTTTAAGCCGATCGCAATCCATGATTCTTCAGTTTCACCCATTGGAGTTGCTAGCGGCATATCCTTATGAAGCACTAATTGGAACGTGGGCGTCAGAGAACACTCGATCGCGGTCAGTGCCACTTCTCCGTTGGCTTGAGCACAGTGAGGATCGCCTGAGTAGAATAAAGCGCCAGGGACTTGAACTGGCAAATAAAGGCTGCTGCCCTCACCTAACCATTTAATGTCAATGTTGCCCCCATAAACACCGGGAGGGACTGAGTTAACCGCCTGCTCTACATCAGCCGGGACAACGCCCATAATACCCATAAACGGCTTAAGCGGAATATCAATCTCTGGCAAACCGTTGGTAGGTTTGAACACGCCGATCGCTTCTTCGGCTTTAATGGGAATTACTTTGGTATAGATCGGCTCATTGTTTTCTGGATACTCCCCCGGTAGCGACCCTTTGCCATGTCGGTTAGAGATAACGCCATAAGGCACTCGGTAATCAATATTCAGGGTTTTAATTTCTAAGACATCTCCTGGTTCAGCGCCTTCGACATAGATCGGCCCAGTAATGACATGCGGCCCTGGCCCAGTCTTTTGAACCTGCGACTTAATCGTGAGCTGGTCTGCAAGAATGTCTTCCTGTTTGATGCCGCCACCCGTCAAAAATTGAACGGTATCTCCCTGATCAGCCAAAATCCCTTCATGGGACACCGTTTGCATGACAATGCGATCGCCCGACTGTACGGTGAGAATAGGTTGACTGTCCGGCTTAAACAACTCTCCCCAAATGACGTTTTCAGGGCTTGACTTGACTTCGTACAGTTGCCCAACCGTCGCAGGCGTTGACCAGGCAACTCCAACCCATCCTGCGATAACCAAAAGGATGGCTGTGTTGATACCCACCCAAATGGGCCATTGGCGGCGGCGCGACTGATAAACTGGGTGCCAGTTTATTTGACTCAGGGGCCTCGTCCAGTCGGCCATGCTTGAGAGCAAGCTCTTTATCCGATGCTTCAACCAAAACCTGCTCATATCTCTGCGCTTTGCTCCTAGGGGGTCTCACACCGATGTTGCATTGAAATGATTCAATGACCAGACCTCTTGTAGATTAGAATTTCAGATTAGGGTTAGGGGGGCAGCGCCTTCATCAACCCTAATTTGCAAGAGGTTCACTAATGAATCAGTGAACAACTTTTCAAAGTTTAGAACTGTAACAAGTAGTACAGGAAATGGCTGGTAAAGGCTCAGGGGTAGTGCCTCTTGAAGAGGGAAAGGCTGTGTACGAGAGCGATCAAATTTAGGCTTCGGGCAATGTCATGGCCTTGCTGTCAGCCTCCTAAAGCTCACAGGTACCGCAAAATCATGAATTGCGAACGACTCAAGGCACCAGCTTGATAAAAATGCTGCCTAGCCCATACCACTGGAAATGCGCAGGCGATTCTAAGCCGTCAAGGGATACAAAACACCACTTCTATATCTTCACAGTTTTTATAGGAAATGGGCTGAGGCGATCGATTTCTCTTTGTAATTTACAATTCTATATATTTAGAGGCTGCAAATGAGTGACTGATCTTTCGCCGTTTTAAGACATCCGCTACCCAACTTATTTTTTTTGCGTATTTGACGAGAAATTTCTCTATCGACCCATCTATATCCCTGATATTTCTCTATCCATTCCCTATTATTCATACTTTATTTGATTAGAATAAGCTGTAGTATTCTCAACGACTCTAGATTTTGTGTATGAAGTTTCAACAAATCCTGGATAGAGGACTAGCTTTCAAAACAAAATAAAAGTAATCTAAATCTTATCTTCCACTATAAAGCATGTCGTAAAACAGCCAAAGTGCTTCATTAAAAAATCTTACCTTTGCTATCGGTAGCCGAAGTTATGGGGTTAAGTTTAGAGAGTTGAAGCGACTAGAAGTTGACTACGCCAATTACTTTATAGATACCAGGCTTTGAGTTTTTACTTGTGCCTGAGGTGCATTTTTACCACTGACGGTGCAATCCGGCTGATCTAAGTTTTCAAATAGTTTGCTAGCTCGGATGCGCGCCCATAAGCTAGTAAGTGAATTTGATTTCATCATTTGTAGTCTTTGTAGCCCTACAAAGTTAGCATTTTGTGCACATCTACCATCCCTAGTCGATTTGCAAAGGGAACAATATTCTTGTCTTAAACATAGATTTTCAAATCTTCTTTGATAATCTCAAATACATCTTGAGATTGCAATAGGTTTTGTTATATCTATTCTTGCTAAATCACTGCGCGAATGAATAGATTTATGATCACCCCAGAATCCTGCCATCTCACTTTTCAGGCACAGGAGCTGTCTCAAGAACTGAGGAAAATATCTAAAAACATACCCACTAGCTACTGGCTGATTGAATTTCCTGATTTATCTAAAACAACCCATAGGAACACATGGCATCTTGCTTTATCAAAAGCACAAATCGTATTTTCAGGAGATCAAAAAATTTCCTGGAAATGGCTGCTGGAATGTTTCCAGCGCTATGTCCCTCGCTTTCGTAATGCACATGTTAAAGACCTTGCCCTGAAATTAGAGCGACTCACGCTAGAGTACAATTATGAACCCGCTTTTCTGTTTGAGCAGTTAAATCAATTCTATGATCTGAATCTTATTAGCCCCCATGAGGCGAGACAGGCTCTATGGCTCAGCCTGCTATCGGACTGTGATACTTACCTGTTCGACTATGCGGGTCAAGCAAGTTGTTTACCCATACCTGAATCAGATATTCAACTATCGATCGCCGGATTTGACATTGAAGACTTGCTGACCAAAGCCAAAGAGCGACAGGTCTGGTGGTATAAACTCCAAAGCTTAATTCCATCCATGGAGAGCTTTCCAGTGCTGAATGCCTCCGCAGTCAGTGCTGCAAATTTAACTGCTGTACAGCAACAGAGATTGCAGGCGCTGGTATCTGAAGGTAAGACCCTCACTGATATTTCCGTAGAACTCGGACAAGACCCCCTGGAAACCGCCAAGGTTTTTTCTAGGTTAATTAGTGAACGATTGGTTACCTTAACGTCTTTAGAACCAAACGCTGCTCATGAGATTGTCGTCATTGATGATTCTCAGATATTGCTAAGACAGTTTGAAAATCTGGTTGCAAGCTGGGGATATTCGGTTCGTACCTTTGATAATCCAATAACAGCCCTGCAAATGCTACCCAGCTCAAATCCTGGCGTGATCTTCCTAGATATTAATATGCCAGAGGTGAACGGATTTGATCTGATTAAGCAAATTCGTCGTCAGCCCAAACTGTCAACGCTGCCATTGGTGATGTTGACTGCTGAAAAAACGCTTTCAAACAACTGGCGTTCTCGGTTAAGCGGTTGCCGATTTCTAAGTAAACCGCTAACTTCCAGTGAAATTCCCCAATTTCAAATGGAACTCCGGATGTTGCTAGCAGAATTTATTCCTATCTGCCAACATTCCACCTCAAGAGATTACTCAGTACAGACACTAAAAAAAAAATTAGCTTGAAGATAGCTTAATCAAGGGAAACGTATGAGATTTTTAGTCGTTGATGATAGTGCAGTCGATCGCCACTTTCTAACCTCTTTGCTGCAAGAAATGGGTCACCAAGTAGAAGCTTCTGACAGCACAGCAGGAATTCTAGAAAAGATAGCGAACGGGCACTATTCATCTGTGTTCTTAGATATTGTCATGCCTGAAAAAGATGGCTATAAGCTTTTACGAGAGTTGCGATTAAATGAGCAAACTACAAATCAGCATGTTATCTTCTGCTCTACCAAAGCGACAAATGTCGAAGTCAATTATGGTTTGAAGCGAGCTGGAGCGAATGACTATCTAGCCAAACCAGTTACACGGATTCGTTTGGAGCAAATCTTGCAAAAGATTTGAGACTCAGGAGTAGGCGGTTCTTATCCCTTTAGCTTTTTGAACTTATGGGAAATATGGAAGATAATTTCTCATCTACCTTACTGGATTTGCAAAGTCATTACCTTTTGACTCATGTTGGCAACCAAACGATCGCTTTCCCATCTCAGTGGGTGGCTGAGATCGTTTTGGCAGAACGCTCTCGGATTTTGGCTCTGCCTTTCTATAGTCCTTTACTGCTAGGTGTTTTTCATCATCAAGGATTGATTCTACCTATTATTACAGGTCGCATTTTGTTACCTGAAGAACGCAATCAAGATATCTCTTTGGCTATGCCAAAGGAAACTCTTTCGGTCATTCGTTTGGGACAATCTGCCGAGCATCTAGCAGGCATTGGCATTGTTGTGGATCGAGTCATCGATCGAGTGGTTGACCGTGATCGAGGGGTTGACAGCACTCAGCCTAAGGAATTGCAGCAGACCATTCACTTTCAGCTTGCCGATATCCCCAACCCTATCTGGCAGCCGCTTTAGCAGCTTCGATCGCATTTTGCGACAGAGCACCTTTCCTTTAACTCCAGTTTGAATCCAGACAGACTTTGCAGATTGCAATGCGTTAGTTATGCCATGAAATTATTGCTGTAATAAGGTCAAAAAGCGCCATGCCAGAACTGAGTAATTCCCTAACCGATCATTTGCCCATAATCGTAGTTAATCCCGACTTGAATACCCCCGACCTTAACACCCCTGCCAGCTCTCCTAAACTGGCCAGAATTTGGGGGCTGAGCTTACGCTTCAAAGCTACTCTTTTAGCGGCAGCAATCGGTACTTTACCTCTGCTGACCGTTGGAACAGCAGGATATCTTGCTTTTAGTCACCTAGATCGCGTCAAAACGGAGGAATCCGAGCAGCGCCTGGCTACCGAGATTCAGATTCAGCTAAATCAGTTGATGGCCGAGCGAGCCAGTGATGTACAGATTATTGCTGACTTAGATATCTTCGCTGATTTTGATTTACGGAAGGCGACACCCCTTGAGCAGAAAAATGATGTCCTCGATCGCTTTGTCAAAAGCTATCCCATTTATGACAGCATTGCGGCTTTTGACCTAGAGGGGAATCCGATCGCTCAGTCTAAAGGAAAACTGTTAGAAAACCATCGCGATCGCCCTTATATTCAAGACGCTCTCCGTACTCAAGAACCTGTGCTCAGCCAGCCCATGAACTCGGTTAGCTCTGGTACCTTTAGCGTTTATGCTGCCGCTCCAATTAAAGATAGACTCACCGGAAAAGTGACAGGTACTGTGCGTCTTCGGATACCTGTTGCTCATTTGACGAAACTTTCTACGCTGCTAGAAGGTAAACGCGGCAGCGACTATTACTTGCTGAATAGTGAAGGCAAAGTCTTTTATAGTTCTGTAGAGCAGTTTCCCACAGCCCCTTCTGATGGTTCTCCCCAAGCAGGGAACAGTGCACAATCGAAGACAATCGAAACTATTTTCCCGGCCATCAGCTCGTTGAGAAGGAATCGGCAGATTGGCAGTTTGGTGACGATGAATCAATTATCGAAGGTCAAGCAGCTTGTTAGCTACATTCCACCCAAAAAAGCAACGGGCTTGGCTGAGCTGAATTGGAAAGCGCCAGCGTTGAACTGGAGTATTGTCTTAGCAACTCGCACTTCTGTTGCCTTTGAGGCGCAAAGAAACCAGCTCATGATTCTCCTATTTGGAGCAGGGGGGAGTGTCATTCTCATATCGATTGCTGCAATTTATCTGGCTAAGCGAGCGATTCGCCCAATCCTCAATTCTGCTACAGCAGTCGAAAAAATTGGTCAAGGTGAGTTGACAACTCGCGTACAGATACAGGGAAGCGATGAAGTCGCAACGTTGGGCTTAAATATTAACCGGATGGCCGATCAGATTCAAGGTTTGCTGGCAACCTTAAAACAAAACGCTGACCAGATTCAGCATCAAAATCATGTCTTGGCTCAGCTAGCTCAAGGTGAAGCCGTCATTCAAGGCAATGCCAGTGCAGCAGCCCTGAGCTTTGCGGAAGCGATCGCCCAGACCCTCAAAGTCGAGCAAGCGGGAATCTGGCTCTACAACAGCGATCGAACGGCTTTGAGCTGTCTGGGTCAGTATCGTCTGCATGAGCAAACTCAAGGGGATGTTCTGCAAGCTGAAGATTTGCCGCAATATTTCCAAGCCCTGCAAGCTGACGCAATTTGGATGGCAGATATAGCGTCAGGAGATGCGGCAATGCAAGAATTGCTGGCAGCAAAGCAAGTGCCGCTCGATACGCAATCCACAGTGAGCCTGCCGATTCAACTGGGTTCTCGAACAATTGGTATTATCCGCTGTGATCAGGTGCAATCACCCCGCATCTGGCAAGCTGACGAACAAATCTTTTTAGTCTCGATCGCCAATCTCCTTTCTATTGTTCTAGAAAGCGATTATTTGCAGCAGGAAGTCAATCATATGCTGGACGTAGTTTCTGATGCGGAAGAGGGAAACCTGGCCGCTCAAGCTCACGTCAGCGATCGGACGATCGGGCTAGTTGCTGATACCTTTAACCGTTTGATTGAACGATTTGCTCAGATCCTCAACCAGGTCTTAGATGCCGCCCGTCAGGTATCGGCAGGGGCGACTCGGCAAAAGCAGCTGGTGGAAACAGTCACGGTTAATGCTCGTCAACAGGCTGAAGCGATCGCACAAGTCCTACAATTGACAGAACAAGTTGAGCAGACCGCTCAAGACTCTGCTCAAAATGTAAAAGCCTCCAGTGAATCTTTACGGGTAACCTGTACAACGGTGGCTGAAGGCCAAGCCGCTATTGATACGCTAACGCAAGAAATTACAACTCTCCAAGAAGGCTCTGACCGGATTATGCAGCGAATGAAAACGCTGGGAGAGTTTGTAGGACTGGCTGACCAATTTGTTCAGGATCAAAGCCAAATTGCCTTTGTGACGCAAACGCTGGCGCTCAATGCTTCGTTGGTTGCAGCAAGGGCTTCTGAACAGAGAGACCCTCGCCAATTTGTTGTGGTAGCGCGTGAGTTTGGCTCTATTGCTGACCAGGTGAGTAAGCTAGCCCAACAGACCAATGATGGACTGACCACCATTGAACAGCGCAGTGCCCAAATTCATAAAGTGGTTGCGGCAGTTGATTCTGATGTGCAGGGGCTAGGCGAACTCGTGCGGCGATTCAACCAAGGGGTTGAGCAGTCGAATCAAGTGTTCAACCAAGTGCAGTCGGTGATGGCAACAGCAGTACAAGTTGGAGATACCGTCACTACCTCCAATCAAGAAATTGTGAATGCAACTCAATCTACGGCTGAAGCAATCCGCCATATTGCTGAATTGGCAGCCAAAAATACCAATCTGACACAGCAAGCGCAAATTCAATTTGAACAGATGGATGTCTTGTCAAGTCAACTGTTGCAGAGCATTCAGTTTTTCAAACTCCCAGCTTCTCCTCAACAACAGGGTAACGGAACAACCGCCGATCGCGAACACTCTTCAGAACCCTCAGAACTGACTCTGACCGTTTCAGCAGCTGACATGGCTGTCAATCCTGCGCTTCAGCTCAATTAAGGCTTAAACTCATCCATACGATTTATGACCTCTCTCCATACCGAACCTACTGCGATTTTGCAACCCTCAACCCCTCAGACTGGATCACCCCAGGCCGCTTTAGCTCATGCGCATCTGCCGCCTGTGGCCAACTCGCCGCAGCGATTTCAACAAAAGATTAGCTTGCGTGCCTTGGTCATGGGATTGTTTATGATTCCTCTGATGACCGCAGTTGGATTCACAACTTGGTTCTCGATTCGCAATAGTCAAGAGTCTGTAAACAATTTATCCCAACAGTTGCAAACAGAGGTTGGTAACCGTGTTTCAGCCCACCTAGACTACTATTTGAATGTTCCCAAGCAGATCAATCAAATTAATGTGGACGCAGAAGAACTCGGCTTGCTAAACCTACAGGACTTCAACGCAGCAGGTAAATACTTTTGGCGACAAATGCAGGTTCTCGATATTGGCTATATCAGCTATGCCAATCGGCAGGGAGAGTTTATTGGTGTAGAACGGCTGGATGATGGAAAACTGCTAATTAATGAAGTGTCTCAGGCGGCAACTCAAGGACAACTTTATGTTTACCAGACGAATGATCGGGGCGATCGCAACAAACGCTTAGAGAAGAAAACCTATGATCCTAGAACTGAAGCCTGGTACTCAGATGCAGTACGGGCAAATCAGCCAGTCTGGAGCAAAGTGTATCAATGGGATGACAAGCCAGAGGTCTTATCAGTTTCATCGAGCTACCCTGTCTACGATGATGATAAGAAGCTAATAGGTGTAATCGGTATTGATCTGATTCTTTCACAAATTAGTCAGTTTCTAAATCAGCTTCAAATTGGTGCCTCCTCGCGGGTGTTTATCGCTGAGCGGAATGGTCTCCTAGTTGGGAATTCGGGGACTGCTCGTGCTTATACCGTCAACGAGGGTAAGCCCCAGCGTGTGAATATTGCCGATAGCTCTGATGCGCTGATTAAGGCAACGGGTCAACATGTGCAAAAGGATCTGGGTGGATTCGACAATATCCAAGCTACTCAGCTATCCACCTTTAACTTTGAGGGTCAGAAAAGATTCGTTCATATTCTGCCTTGGCAGGATGATGTAGGACTTGATTGGCGCATTGTTGTGGTAACTTCTGAGTCTGATTTTATGGCTCAAACCAATGCCAACACGCGCAACACGATCATGTTTAGTGGAGTTGCTCTATTGGTCGCAGTTGTGCTGGGTTTGTTGGCCTCGCGCTGGATTACCCATCCCGTCATTCGCTTGAGTCAAGCGTCTCAGGCGATCGCTCAAGGCGATTTAGATCAAACGGTAGAGACGGGCGGCATCGGGGAACTGGGTGTGTTAGCGCAGTCTTTTAACCAGATGGTGCAGCAATTACGTTCATCCTTTATTGAGTTAGAAGCGACCAATCGATCTCTAGAAGAGCGAGTGGCTGAACGGACGGCCACCCTGCAATCGGAAAGTCAGGCTTTGAGTCAAGAGGTCGATCACTTGCTGCAAGTTGTGTCAGCCGTTGAGGAAGGTGACTTAACGGCTGAAGCAGAAGTTAGCCCTAGAGTTACGGGACTTGTTGCGGATACGCTGAATCGGCTGATTGAGAGACTCAGCCAAATTATGACCGTCGTATTGAGTACAGCCGAACAGGTCACGCTAGGGGCTGAGCACTTAGAACAGCTATCCTTAACCGTTGCTTATGATGCTCAACAACAGACTCAAGCGGTTGTTCAAGTTCAGGGGCTGATGGAGAATGTCAACTTGCTTTCTGAGGATGCTGTGATTCAGGCGGTTGCCACCAGTGAAGCGGTCGAGCTGACGCGATCGGCGATCGACCAAGGGCAGCAAGAAATCTCAGCCATGACCCAAGGCATTTACCTGCTCCAACAAGATACGCAGCAAATCGTCAAACGGACTCAAACCCTCAGCAACTATGTAGAACTTGCAGCTCAATTCACCAAAGATCAAAAACAGATTGCTGCAATGACAAGAATCTTGGCGGTGAATGCCTCGATGCTGGCAAACCGGGCTTCTGCTCAGCAAGATCCAGAGCAAATGGCTGTGATAGCACGCGAGTTTGAAACGATCGCGGCTCAAGTCAACCAATTGGCTAGCCAAACCAACCAGAGTTTGGCGCTGCTGCAACAGCGAACCGATCAAATGCAAACGGTAGTATCTGGACTCAATCACGATATTCAGGGAATTAGCCAGCAGGTGAGTTATTTCACGACAGGGGTTGAGCATTCTCAGCAGGCATTTAACACCATTCAGTCTGTGAGTGAGCGTGTGGCAAACATGGGTGCGCGTGTGACGCAATCGAGCCAGGTGATTGTAAATGCGTCACAGACGACGCTACAGTCTGTCCGGCAGATTTCCACGATCGCAGTTGAGGCATCTGAGCGAGCCAACATTACCCAAGAGCAGGCACAACACATGGAGCAAATTGCCCGTACCCTACTGCAAAAAGTTGCTTTCTTCCGACTGCAATCTGAAGCTGAGCAGTCCTTAACCCCGTCGCCTGCAATGGCTCCCACCGTGATGTCTTAAATCTGAATCTCCTGTTGAAATTATGTCGATTCCAGAAATTGATTTTTCCCAAGCGATCGATGCAGATGCTCAACTCCAACAAGAGCTTAGCAGCATGTTCGCTGTTGATACACAAAGCTATTTGCAACGTTATAGTCAAATTGCCGAAAATCTTCAGGTGTCGGCTTGGCGAGCCGATATTCAAGAACTTTATCGGTGTGTTCACACAATTAAAGGTGGAGCCGTAACCGTTGGAGCTGAGGCCGCTCTGCAAGTTGCCTCAGCCTTAGAAGATGTGCTGTCTGATCTGCGTTATTTAGAACCTGCTCCTCAGTTCGCCGACACCCATTTAAGTCGGTTGCTGCTGGAGTGTGGAGAGTTGCTGACAGTGGCTCTAGACTTTCAATCTCTCCAAGATATTGCCCCCCTCCTGAGCCGCATTCAAAAGCTGCATCAAGAAATTCGAGAACATTACCTACCGCAGTGGAATCAGGCTAAACACCTCCAGCAAGAGTTTGCTGAACAAGGCTTTGATCTGATTGTCTTGGAGTTAGAAATCGCGCTTGAGCAATTGCCCGATCAAGGGCAGGTTTCCGAACCCATACTCAAAATCGCCCAAAATACCCTAGAGCAGCTTCAGCAAATTGGGCAGGAGCTACAGTTTGATGCCACCTGGACAAATCTGCTGCATCAAGCCCAAGAACTGTTTGTTCATCCTATTAATGCGATTTGGCGATCGCAATGGCTGCGCTTATTTCAGGTTCTTAAAGCCTATGCTAAACAGGGAAATGAGCCGATCGCGTTTGAGTTTGAAAGTTTTGACGGTTTTGAGCTAGAGGCTGTTCATCTAGAAGCGATTTCCTCAGAAGCGATTTCTTTGGATACTCCCCATCTGGAGGCTGTTCCTTTAGATTCTGTTCCTTTAGAGGCTGCTCATCTGGAGGTTACTCATCTAGATTATCCTCTACTAGACCCGCAATTAGAGCAGCAAATTCATGCTGAAGCCTTCTTTGATGCACTTAGTGAAGCAGAGGAAAAATCAGTCCCTGGAATTGCAGACTGGTTAGATACCCTCGCGCCCCTCGAAGAATTATCGTTCTTTGATCTGGCAGCGCCTGTAGATTCGGCAGCACCTGTGGATCTGGCAGCACCTGTGGATCTGGCAGCGCCCGTGGATCTGTCTATGCCTGTAACTCTGGCCGTACCCTCAGAGCTGACGACACCTGACTCAACCAACCCGCCCTTTCTTAGTTCGAGCAAACCTAACTCAGCTAAGCCAGCGAGTGAAACGCTAGAGCGGGTGCAGATTCCTGTAGCGCTAGAAAAGCTGGATCAATCTGCTCAATCGTTGGTGGAAACGCTACTTTCGCTACAAACTGCCCAAGGCTATTATCAAACCTTACAAGGTCAAATTACCCAACTCGTTGGCTTGGCTCAAGAAGGTGCCCAATACATTACCCATCTGCGGCAAATTCAGGATGATTATGCGCTGCTCGATCAAATGAGAGATCCGACGCAGGTTCAAGGGCCTACGCCTGAGCGCTATCGTCAGGGCTACTCCATTATTAACCGCTTGCTAGAAACTAGCCTGCGTTTGTCTGAGATTGGAGCAGAATCAGGTAAAACGTCTCAGCAAGTCGCCGCATCTTTTCAGCAAATCGATCGCAATGCCGCCAAGCTACGGACGACGATCGAAGAAAGCCGATTGGTGTCATTCCAAAACTTGAGTTTTCGAGCCAAAGCGATTTTGCGAGAGCTAACGACGCGCTATGGGAAACCGGCTCAACTCTTGGTAGAAGGGGAGCATATAGAACTAGATGTGAGTATCGCCAGAGCTTTAGAGCCAGCCCTCCTTCACTTAATTCGGAATGCCTATGATCACGGGTTGGAATCCCCAGCCGATCGCGTTGCCCAAGGTAAACCTGCTCAGGGAACGCTCACGCTATCGCTGCGAAGACGGGGAAATTCCTTCCAGCTGCAAATTCGAGATGATGGTTATGGAATTGATGCCACAACAGTACAAGCGAGAGCGCAAGCCTTGGGGCTGCCCCTAACGCAAACCCAAACCGCTGCTGATTTACTAGCCGTCATTTGTCAACCTGGTTTTAGCTCTCAAACACAAGTCAGTGAAATCTCAGGGCGCGGCATTGGCATGGATGTTGTGGCGGCACAGGTGACTCATCTCAAGGGACAATTAGAGATTCAAACTGCCCTGGGTACGGGAACCACTTTTCAACTCAAGTTTCCAGTGCCGCGCTTGTTAGTTCCTTGCGTCTTACTGCAATCTGGCAACCAAGTTTTTGCTATTCCCAATGATGACATTAAAACCATCAGCCTGTTTAGCAGCTTGGAGCCGAGCCAGAATGCCGATCAGACCCGATGGCAGGTAGAGGGCGAAACGGAATCTACGCCAATTTTGGATACGCTGCAATATTGGCAGCCTCAGTCTCAGAACCGGGCGATCGCCAATACTGCCGTTTGCCTCTATATTTCGACAACCACCCAGGCCACGACAGCCTCTCCGCAAGGGCTATGGTTACTGGCTGACGAACTCTTAGAACAATCTGAGTTAATTATCAATCCTTTACCTACACCGCTGGTGGCTCCGCATGGCTTGATCGGAGTCAGCCTTCAGAAAGACGGCTGTTTGATTCCGGTGCTTGAGGCTCTCCCTGTGGTAGAGCATCTGTTGTCGCCGCCTTCTGTGCTGTCAAAGTCGGAAAATCTAGAAGCCATAACATCTCGTGATACTGCGCCAACGCTGCTCATTGTCGATGACGCAGCCTTAATGCGCCGCCGCCTAGAGGCCAGCCTCAATGCCCACGGCTATATTACCCATGCTTGTGTTGATGGACAAGAAGCCTGGAATTGGTTGCAAACACATCCCCACCCTAACCTGATCATTACCGACATCGAAATGCCCAATATGGACGGTTTTACACTCATCGATCGCTGTCGCAGTCAAGGCATTTCCGTTCCTATATTAGTGGTTTCTTCTCGTTTATCTGAGGAGTGGTCTGATGAAACGAGCCGATTAGGAGCCACAGATTATTTGACAAAAGGCTTTTCAACGGTCGAGCTAATTAAGAAGGTGGATTCGTTGCTCAACTTATCAAAAGCATAGCTCTTTGCTTCTAGTCAGTCCGATAAGCTCAAGGGCAGTTGTAGAGTAAACGTTGTCCAGCCTTCGTGATGGGTCACTGCGATCGTGCCATGCATATGGCCTATCAACTTTTTAACTAATGCCAACCCCAATCCTGTGCCACCATGCTTCCAGGGATCATTGGAAGGAATGCGGTAAAAAGGCTCAAAAAGGTGCGTGAGATGTTCTTCTGAAATTTGGGTTCCTGAGTTACGGACGATGATCTGAATCGGGAGCCTTGGGGCATCAGGCTCTGCTTGATTCTCTGAGGCAGGGTCTGCTGTCATGGGCTGTTCTTCAATCAGTTGCGCGATCAACTGGATTTGCTCATGGGCAGGCGTATACTTGCAGGCATTATTGAGCAGTTCTGACACAATGCGAGTCAGTCCAAAAGTATCTGAAATTAAGGGCGGCAATTCAGGTGAAACAGTGACTTGCAGCGTCTGTTGCTGAGAGACTGCCCGGTCTTGAAAACTCTCGGCTATGTGAGGCAGCCAGTCTTGTAGTTGAATAGCAGCGGGTTCTAAAGAATAAGCTCCTGCTTCAATCGATCGCATCTCTAATAAATCATTGACCAAGTTGAGTTCCTGATCGCATTCGTCACGCAAGATAGTGAGATAGCGAGCCACAGGTGGGGCATCAGAAAAACTTTCCATCCTCAAAATACCTTGCTGGTTTAGGACGGTTTCTAACATGCAAATGGCTAGTTTTATGTTAGACAAGGGCGTCCGTAATTCATGGGAAGTAGTGGCTAAAAAGTCATCCTTCAGGTCGTTAAGCTGCTGGAGTTTTTTGAGCTGAACTTCCATCTGCTGGGCACGCTCAAGCGCCTGATTGTGGGCTTCGATCACCCGTCTTGGGGTATCGTCTCGAAAAACCATGACAGCCCCTGTGATGGCTCCTTGGCCATCTTTTAAGGGAGTCGCACTATCTGCAACAGGAAATGTTTGCCCATTTCTTGTCACTAAGAGCGTCTGCCCATTGAGATAAATTGTGGCGTTTTGTTGGAGGGCAGAGAGAATGGGATGCTCGACAGGAAGCTGAGTAGATTCGTCAATAAACTGGATGATCTCGGTGCTATTTTGCTCTCTCGCTTCGCTGAGCGGCCAGCCTGTGAGAGTTTCGGCAACCGGGTTGAGGTACTTAATCTGTAGCTGGGCGTCTACGACAACTACGCCATCGCCCATACCCTGGAGTATCGTGCTGAGAAAATGTTCTCGTTCATAGCGGCTGAGTGCCGTTTGAATGGCCACATACAGTTCGTTGTCTCGTATGGGTTTAAGGATATAGCCAAAGGGTGAGGTCAGGGTAGCGCGTTCGACTGTGCCCCGATCGGAATGTCCAGTTAAATAAATCACCGGAATCTCGAACTGATTCCAGATCTGCTCTGCTGCCTGAATGCCATCCATCTTGCCCCGCAAGCGAATATCCATCAGAATCAGATTGGGGCGATGTTCGGCTGCTTTCTCGATCGCCAGTTCAGCAGTGTCAACAATCTCTGTAACGGTGTAACTAAGGGCTTCTAAACTTTCTCGCAAATTCATGGCTAGGATGTATTCATCCTCAACAATCATGATTCGTACAGATTGCAACTCCTGTACCATAGCTTGAGGTTTTGTGGTCATCATAAATTGAGTTGGCTAAACGTGAGTGTGAATTCAGTCCCTTGCTGACTTTTGATCTCGATTGTGGCACCAATCTGCTTTGCTAAACCTTGTACCAACGTTAACCCCAGAGTTTTGGTTGTTTGAATGTCAAAGTTTTGGGGGAGTCCAATACCATTATCTTGAATCACTAAGGTCGATCGCTCCTGTCCTGGCGCTTCAGAAGTCTCGCTGGATTGAGAAAACCGGACTCGAATCTCACCCTTGCGATTACCCGGAAAAGCATGCTTTAGCGCATTAGAAACGAGTTCGTTGATGATTAAACCACAGGGAATGACTGTTTCAATATCTAAATGCCCATTTTCAACCTCTACAATGAGCTTGATCTGGTTTGCACTCGTGTTGTAAGAGTCAAACAGGTAAATGGTTAAATCCTGAATGTATTGAGTGCAGTCAATCTGGGCAAGGTCTTTAGAGCGATAGAGCTTTTCATGGACTAGGGCGATCGAGGCAATCCGGTTTTGGCTATCCTGCAAAATAACGGTGGCTTGCGGGTCATGCGTCCGTCGAATTTGCATTTGGAGCAGGCTGCTGACAATCCCCAGATTGTTTTTGACCCGATGATGAATTTCTTTAAGGAGCACCTCTTTTTCTCTAAGGGAAGCGGCGATATGTTCTTCGGTTTGCTTGCGATCGCTCGCATCTCTGTGGGTTCCGATCATCCGCAAAGGACGCCCCTGCTGATCTCTAGCCACAACCTTTCCATAGTCAGCCACCCATTTCCAGCTATCGTCTTTTGTGCGCAGACGATAATCAAACTCATAGCGTACTGAGCTATCTTTCAAATGGTTTGACAGCAGATGGCTGACCCAGATCATATCTTCTGGGTGAACCAACTGATACCAGGTGCTGACGGATTGAGGTAATTCTTCGGCTGCATAGCCCAACATTTGAAAATACTGAGGACTGTAATAAATTTCATTGGTAGAAATGTCCCAGTCCCAGATCCCATCTCCTGAAGCCTCTAGCGCCAACTGCAAGCGTTCTTCACTGTTGCGTAAGGCTTGTTCTGCCTGTTTGAGTTCAGTAATGTCTCGTCCGACGGCCTGATATTCCAGCATCTTTCCTTGTGGGTCAAACAGCATCCGGTTAACCCATTGCGTCCAGCGAACTCCACCTTGAGCATCAATCACCCGATTTTCAATCATCAGTGTCGGGTTTTCTACATTCATCGTTCGCACCAGTTGTGCGACCCGTTCCCGATCGGCTTCATAGATGACGGGATTATAGCTCTTACCAAGAGCGTCATCTGGCTCAAAGCCAAAGTAACGACAGTAGGCATCGTTCACAAAGAGAACCGTGCTGTCAGGGGCGTAGCGGATTATTAATTCGGTTTGGTCTTGAATGATCGCCCGGTAGCGTTCTTCGCTAGTTTGCAAAGCTTCTTCAATCGATTTGCGATCGCTGACATCTAGAATCACCCCTAGCATCCGAATCGGCTCACCCGCATTGTCATATATACCGTGTCCTTTGCCAACCAACCAACGCAACGTGCCGTCTGGATGGATCACACGATATTCTGCTTCATAGTTAGTATGCTGAGCTAATGCTCCTAACAGCGCTTGTTCAACCCACTCTACATCATCTGGATGAATGAGATTGCGCCAACATTGGTACAGATCTGTGGTGGTTTGTGGTTCCAGCCCCATTAGGTGGAAATGATTGTCATTCCAGCTCACATCATTGGTTTTAACATTCCAATCCCAGGTGCCAATGTGGGTAAAGTCTAAGGTAAGCCTTAGCTGCTCCTCACGGTGAGCTAAAGTTTCTTCGGCTTGCTTGCGATCGGTTACATCTTCAACAATGTAGGAGAACCTAGGATATCCACTATGATTCGTCGCAATAGGACAAACGCTGCCTGATAGCCAAAATTGCTGAGTGCCCAAGGTATGAAGATATTCAAATCGGACAGGCATTTGGGTTTGCTCAGCCTGACGATAATAAGCGCTCCATTGCTGAATAATCTCTGGCGGTACGCCTAATAGGCTGGCATACTGCTGACGCATGGCTTCTTGCGTGGTGCCAAAAAACTGTGCCGCCGCCCAATTATCGGAAATGTGCAGAATATCATTGTCATGGAGTTCCACGATGCCCATCGGCATAGCTCCACTGTTGAAGAAGCTGCGGAGAATGGATTCACTTTGCTGCAACTCAGCATTGCGTAGGCTTAACTCAGAGGTTCTTTCTGCGACACGAGCCTCTAACTGCTCCTTAGTCTGCTCCAGCATTAAACGCTCCATCTTTTCTGAAGCCAAGGTGCTTTCATGCTGTTTCTGTTCGGTCAAGTCAGTAATGACGACACAATTGACTGAAACATCATTGAGATTAAGCGTGTTGATGGATAGATACACAGGAACTTCAGTCGCATTAGAGGCGATGAGAAAGAGTTCCATGACATTGCGATCGCCCTTTGCTGCTGCCTGCATCCGCGCTTGAAACAGAGGCGTGTCGTTAAGTGAAAGAAACTGATGAAAATGGGAGCCGATGAGCTGCTCTAGCGGCTGTTTCACTAAGGTTGCAAGGCTGCGATTGCAGTATAAAACTAACCCTTCGTCAGAAAGAATGACTGCACCTTGCTGCATCTCTTCTACCAACAGGCGATAAGACTGGTCAGCACTTTGGAGGGTAAAAATGCGTGGCCCGTTTGGGGTCGAAACGACGAGTGCATCCACTTCGCCTTGTTGGATCGATCGCAAGGTTTCTTCGCTAGTCGCTAGGCGATCGCGCAGGGTTTGAATTTCGGCTAACAGTTCAGCTACAGTTGGCTGGTTCGTTTTCATCTCTTCCATTTGTCACTCCTAGAAAAGGCGTTTTATTGGGAGTGAGCGTCTTCACAGCGCCCGAATCTTCATTGTTTAGGAATCAGATCTAAACCCAACAAGACTTTTTCAGTATTAGACAAATCTCCTACAATGCGCCGCAGCGGCAGGGGCAACTGCTTCACCAAGGTCGGAATGGCAACCACATTGTCTACATCGAGCTGTGAGGGTGACTGGTAAACATCAATGACTTCTAACTCATACCGTCCCTGCAAATAAGTTTCACATAGTGAATTGAGTCGTTCGAGTGCCCGCCGCGATCGTGGTGTTGTTCCAGCAATATATAACCGCAAGCAGTAGTGTTGCTGATCGTTAAGGGCGATCGCTTGCTCAAAGCTGGCCGTCATAGCATCGCTTTCATCCTGCGATAGGGTCTCTTCTTCGGGTAGGCTGTTTATCTCTTCTTGCGGCACATCATTCACCATACGGATTAATTTCACAATTGCATCAATTCCTTTACTCCTCATCTAGCGGTCTCAGATCAAGCCCCACCAGCACTTTCTCCCGATTAGATAAGTCCCCAATAATTTGACGTAGCGGGGGAGGCAGTCGCCTGACCAGCGTAGGGATTGCCAGAATTTGGTCTTGCTTGGCCAACTCTGGGTGCTGCAATAAATCAACAATTTCGATGTGGTATTGACCTTGCAAGTGTTCTTCACACAGCTTTTTCAGGTTGGCAAAGGCCGTCACCGATTTTGGGGTTTGTCCGGCAACGTACAGGCGCAGCTGCCATTTCTCATCTGTTGCTGAATTGGGTTGGTTCGGCTGATTCATGATAAGAGTTTCTGGTGTTCCAACAGAATAAGCTATGGGACTCATTAAAGTGGAGAGATTAGGGTTGATCGGCCTGACGGAGCTGGGCGATCGTCTCTCTATCCTGAAGAACCCCTGCTTCATACAAACTTTCTTCCTGAAGTAGATGCTCAATTTCGACGTTTTCTGCCTCTATTTGGATCTGAAGGGCTGCAAGCTGAGCCTGTGTGATTTGCCGCTGTTGTTCAAGCTCTCGTCGTCGGGCTGCTGCCTGCTGCTGCCGCTGTAACCGTGCCTGCTCATCGGCTGCCTCCTGAATCGTTCGGGCTGTGCCAGTCAATACTTGATTTTGACCTAAATAGACATCGATCAGGTCAACGCCTTGGCTGGTCAGTCGAAATTCTCGCACTTGGTTAGAATGGCTCATGCCACGAGATTTGAGCAATTGCAGCAGACGGTTACGTTCGCCGTTGCCTTCAATAGTGCGTACCTCTAGCCAGGTATCCATCAGCGATGAGATGCCGATCTCGGTATGTTCTAGCGGCATTCCGGCTGCAATGAGATTGGTCATGAGGACGGTAATCTGTTGTGCTTTGAGGGAGTCAATCAGGCGCGCAAAGAAAGATTTTGTTTGCAATAGGCTCCCCGATGAGGTTAGGTTGCTAATCGGATCAATCACGACAGCCGTAGGTTGAAACGTGTTGAGCCAGCGATGAATCTGTACCAGATGCATTTCTAAGCTTTGAATCGTTGGCCGCAGGGCTTGAATATGGAGCAAGTCTTGCTGGATGTAGGGGGCTAAGTCTAGCCCGACCGATCGCATATTTCGCAGAATCTGCTGGGGTGCTTCTTCAAAAGCGATATAGAGACATCTTTCGCCTCGCTGACAGGTGGAAGCAGCAAAATGAGCAGCGATCGTGCTTTTGCCTGTGCCCGCCATCCCCGTTACCAAAATGCTGCTGCCGCGAAAGAACCCTTGCCCACCCAGCATGGTGTCTAGACGCGGAATGCCTGATGGGATGCGATCGATCGAAATCTCATGGTTCAGCCCGACTGAGGTAATGGGTAAAACGGAAAGCCCGTCTTTGTCAATCAGGAAGGGATATTCGTTGCTGCCATGATGTGACCCGCGATATTTGACAATTTGCAGCCGTCGGGTCGAGAGTTCATCATGAGTGCGTTGGTCTAAGCGAATTACACAATCGGAGACGTATTCTTCCAAGCCTTGGCGGGTCAGACTGCTCTCACCTCGCTCTCCAGTAATAATGGCTGTCACGCCTTTTGTTTTGAGCCAGCGAAACAGCCGCCGCAACTCTGCTCGGACAATGGCAACATTAGATAACCCATAAAACAGCACCTCGATCGTATCTAGGACAACGCGCTTGGCTCCAATGCTATCGATCGCATTTCCCAGTCGAATGAAGATGCCTTCTAGATCGTACTCACCGGTCTCTTGAATTTCTGTCGGGTCGATATAGAAACAGTCAATTTCGATCTTTTTTTCAGCGATGAGTTGATTGAGATCCCAACCCAGAGAGGCGACATTTTGGGTTAATTCTTCAACCGTTTCTTCAAACGAGATGAATACACCAGGTTCACCGTATTGGGTTGCGCCCCGCACTAAAAACTCCATTCCCAGCAGCGTTTTACCACAGCCAGCAGATCCACAAATTAGGGTGGGTCGTCCTTGAGGCAGGCCGCCTTCGGTAATTTCATCAAGTCCTTGAATACCAGTGGGACACTTGATGAGTTGAGTGGGGTGAAATTGCATTGAACTATCAAGTTGAATCATAAATAATACGAAGGGTAACTACCATAAAACTCTGCTTCTAAACAGTGTGGGATGAGGGGCGATGCCCGTCGAGCTGAGGTTTTGGTTGAAGTTTGTCAACTCAGGAGAACCTAAAATCTCTTAATTTTCTAAAAGCTGAATTTAACGGCGTACAGTGCCTTTGAAACCCAGCTATTTAGGGTTTTGTGGCACCCCACAAAACCCTAAATTTCAATCTATTGAATTAAATGATCCATGATTCAAGCTTAAGCAAAAGCCATAGAAGCCTGGCAAAGATGACTTGAATGTTGAGAAATCATCTTAGATTGAAACATTTATTAAACTTCCTTTTCTAACCTATGAATGACGGCTCTCAGAACCCCTGTAAACTTCTAAGTTAAGTATTTCTATAGATATTTCTGTAGGTATTTCTACGGGTATTTCTATAGATATTTCTGTCGGTTTATTGTGTAAATTATATGGCTCTGGGAATGAGCAATTGCAAGTTTTCGCTGGTCAATGCCTGAGCAACTTCAGGATCAATAGAAATCCATTGGGGGTTCGCTGCTTTGCCGTTTTGCCATTCAAAAGCCACCTGGCTAAATGCAGCCTCTCTTGACTCTCGATTGGTTGGGGCATAGTGCTCAAGCCAGATCAATTGAGCAGGATTGAGATGAAACTCTTCTACAACCTGATCGACCAGTTTCTCAATGATATAAGGATTAAACCAACCTAGCTCAAATCCCATATCAGCGATTAGCACAGTATGTACATTTGTACGTGCTCGAAAAATGCGGAGATGACACTGCAACTTCCAGGTGGCAGACACCTGACCCGGCATTTGACCCGGCATTTGACCCGGCATTTGACCCGGCATTTGGCAGGAATAGAATTGATCGATAATTTTCATCATATTTGAAACTTTGAGTTCGGATAAAGGTGAGAGCGGTACGATCCAGCGGAATATTAAAGGAGGTTGAATTGCTTTAAGCAGTCATGATCGATCGCGTCAAAGTAGTGGCTGCGACCCGACGCTTTAAAGAGGCTGAAAGCACACTAAGATCAACAGGGGACTCAAGTAATGGCATCTCTTGCCAGCAACTCCGACAGAACCAGTACACCTCATGACGGCGAACATGGCGAAGCATTGAATTAGAGCAGCAAGGGCAGTCGTTCATCGTAAGCGCCTCATTAAATAGAAAAATTCAGCAGAACATCGGCTAAGAAGAGAGTTAAATGCAGCTTTAATTGCTTCTGAGCTAAAAGTAGTAAAAGATTGTGGAGAAAGTTTGAAGATCAATTGAAATTTGACTAAGTTTGATGGACTAAGTTTGATTACATGAGCGATCGCACTCTTTGCCCAACAGGTCGCTGCCTTAGCAGCCCATGACTTGACGCATTTTCTGGACGAGATCAACAGGTTGGAACGGCTTCGGAATTACGAGCACAATGCCCAGCTTAGGAAAGAGCTGCAAGTCTGGAAGATAGCTGTTTGCGGTGAGCAACACGACCGGAATAGCCTGTACGCTTGGATCAACACGAAGCTGTTTTAGAAAGGTAAACCCATCCATCTCTGGCATCATCACATCCAGAATGATGGCATCGGGTGGCTCAGCTTTGATTTGGCGCAAGGCTTCCCATCCTGAAGCAGCGGTTAAAACCTTCCAGCCTCCTAGCCTTTGCAGGCAGAGCGACACGACTTCCCGGATGTTGGCTTCATCATCCACAACTAGAATTCGCTTGACGGTCATTGCAACCATCCCCGATTTGTTGTTTCGCAAAATCTGATTTGACCAGAGCATTTTGGCCCACTTGACCCTTGCATGAAGAATTGAACTTGCTACGATTTCAGATTAAGCACAAAAGATGGAGAAATTCTGGAGAAGCTGTCTGAATCCTTAAATAGATCTTAAGAATTTAATAAAAGCTGGAGATCCAAGACGCTCCGCGCCTCTGAAATCCAGCTTTTAGGTTTTATGGCGCGCACTACAAAACCTAATTTGCGTCCTGAGACTAGAGCCACCCCAACAATTGACTGATTTCTTTGGCAAGCTGAACCGGATCAAAAGGCTTGATAATTAACCCTGCTGCGCCGAGTTGCCTGTATTCTGCCTGCTCTACAGGCTGCACTTTGGCAGTGAGAAAAATAACTGGAATGGCTTGTGTTTGCGGGTTTGCCTGAAGTTGTTGAAACGTTTCTATCCCGTCCATTCCTGGCATAGAGATATCTAGCAGAATGGCATCTGGCTGTTCTGCTAGGGCAGTTTGGATAGCTTCTACTCCTGAGGCCGCAGTCATTGCATCCCATTTGGCAAGCTTCACCAGACACACCCGAACCACTTCGCGGATGCGATCTTCGTCATCTACGATCAAGATGCGTCTTGTTGTCATGCCCATATCCTGCTATCCACCTCTGATTGAGAGTACCCAAATCCCAGCATTTACTTCGTTTGTAGGGGCAAAGAGAAGTAAAAAGTACTGCCCTGCCCCCAAGTGCTTTCGACCCAGATTTGACCATCGTGCTGCTGCACGATCGACTGACAGATAGCCAAGCCTAACCCCGTACCGCCCTGATCACGGGAGTCAGATGCATCGACCTGTTGAAAACGACCAAATATACTTTCCAGTTTATCGGTGGGGATGCCTCGCCCTTGATCTTGGATAGAGAAGAGGATGTGGGGTGCTAGAGAGAGGTTTGAGGAGCCAGTCGCGCTTCTAGAAGGTTTTGTCGAAGTTCGGTTTTCCTGAGTAGCAGTTTGAAGAACTGCTTCTGCCGTCCCTTGCCCCTGCTTTGTTTCAACCTGGAGATAAACAGTACTTCCAGGCGGAGAGAACTTAATTGCGTTGCTAAGGAGATTGGTGAGCGTTTGGATAATGCGATCGGGATCAACCCAGATTTGTAAGGATAAAGGCTGTACGACCAACTGCACCTCTGCTTCTTGAGCGCTGCTTTGCATCACCTCGATCGATCGCTGCATCAGGTCAGCAGCATCGCACCATTTGCGAACCAAGGAAACTTTGCCGCTTTCTAGCTTCTCTAGATCCAACACATCGTTCACCAGCCGCACCAATCTTTCGGTGTCGATCGCCGCAATATCAATCATGCGCTTCATTGCATCGGGTTCATCGTTCATTACACCCGTTGCCAATAAACCCAATGATCCCCGAATAGAGGTTAGCGGCGTTCGCAGCTCGTGGCTAACGATCGAGATAAACTCATTCTTCATTTTCTCAACTTTTTGTCGCTCAGTAATATCCTCGCCAATGCTAACGATGCCCGTACCGCTACCGCTAGCATCTTGCAGCATCGTATTATTCCAGGCAATGAACCGTTCTTCACCCGCTTTGGTCAGAATGGTGTTTTCATAGTAGGGATGAGCATTTTGGGCTAAGACTTCTGTGAAAACAGCTCGGACAGAGGCTTGACTAGAGGCCGGCACAAATGTTTTAAACCAGCTCTTGCCCATCACTTCTGAGTCAGTGTACCCAGTCAGCTTTAAGAAGAAAGGATTGACGTAGTTGATATTGCCTCTCTGATCTAAACCTACGACGATGAGCTGCACGTTATCTAACAGCGATCGCCAACGTCGCTCGGCTTCTCGGATCACCGCTGTTGCCTGCTGACGGTCTTGTAACTCAACCTGCAGTTGACTGTAAAGTTCGGCTTGCTGAAGGGCGATCGAGAGTTGGCTGGCAATCTGTTGCAGCAACTCCACTTCCCAGTCTTGCCACTGGCGCGCTGTTGCATTTTGATAAATGGCCAGCAAACCCCATAGCGTAGTGCCAGAGAAAAGAGGGGCAACGGCATAGGCTTTGGCCTGAAACTGTTCTAGCAAATGAATGTGACAGGGATGTAGGCCAGCCGCATAGATATCTGAAATCACAAAAGTCTCGTGATTTTGGAAACGGCCGCCCTTCGTGTCTTGCAGATGCGTATCTTCATAGACTTTCTGGAGGTTGGTATCGACAAGCTGCACCCAACCCGAACTAACTGACTCCACAATAAAATCGCCGCTCCAATCGGGCTGAAAACAGTAAACCGCAGCGCGATCGACCTCTAAGGTCTGTCGGACTTCTTCTACAGCGGTATTGAGAATGCCATTCAGGTCTAGAGATTGCCGAATGGCCTGGGTCACGTTCCAACGCAATTGTTCCTGCATAGTCTGCTGTTGTAAGGCCGCTTCTGCGCGTTTGCGATCGCTAATGTCCAACCAAGTTCCTAGCACCCGCAACGGCTGTCCAGCTTCGTCATAGGTTCCTTGTGCCCGCACCATGAGCCAATGCAC
The DNA here is from genome assembly GCA_016208305.1 of Oscillatoriophycideae cyanobacterium NC_groundwater_1537_Pr4_S-0.65um_50_18. GTDB lineage: Bacteria > Cyanobacteriota > Cyanobacteriia > Elainellales > Elainellaceae > Drouetiella. Next base: position 54,587 of record JACQYI010000084.1, read on the forward strand.
AGAGCCATCCGGATGAATGACTCGATACTCGATCGCATATTCAGTTTGGGTGGCAATCGCCTGCTGAAATTGTTGTTCCACCCAAGCGATGTCATCAGGATGGACGTACTGACGCCATAGCCCGTAGCTAGCCTCGGCTGTACCCGGAGAAAGACCCAGAAGAGCGAAGGATGTGTCATCCCAGATCGCTTTGCCCGTTGCTACATGCAACTCCCAAGCGCCAATCTGGGTTAAGTCTAGGGCTAAGCGGCGGCGTTCTTCACTTTCGCGGAGAGCCGCTTCAGTTCTCGCTTGCTCTTTGAGCGCAATGAGCAGGCGATCGTTAATGGCGGTTAGCTCTGCTGTTCGTTCTACAACCCGCTGCTCTAACTCAGCATTGATTGACTGTAAGGCAAGCTCAGCCTGCTTGCGCTGAGTAATGTCCTTAAAAAGAATGCCTACATTTGGGTTTGTAGGTTGAAAGCGGAAGGCATAGACATCAAACCAACGGTTCAGTGGCTCAGCGCCATTTTCAACTCGGATCGGTTCACCCGTTAGAGCAACGTTCCCAAAAACCTCAAACCAATGGTCTTCAAGATTGGGCATTAATTGACGGGCTGTTTGACCGACTGCCGCTCTAAGCCCTGATTGTTGCTCAAAAGCTGGGTTCGTTTCTAGAAAACGATAATCGAAAGCCACATTGTTTTCATCAAACAGCATTTCAACCCTACAAAAGCCTTCATCAATCGATTCAAAGAGCGTTCGGTAACGCTGTTCCGACTGGCGCAGGGCTTCTTCGACTTGTTTGCGCTCTAGCAATTCGGTCTGTACCTGTTCAAACAATGCTGCCTGCTGAAGCACCACGCTTACTTGAGCCGCAAGCTGCCGGAGTAGATCAATCTCTGAATCTTGCCATTGACGAGGAGCAGTGCAATGATGAGCTACTAGCAAGCCCCACAAAGCGTCATTTTTCAGGATAGGAACAACTAGATTTGCCCTCACCTGAAATTGCGCGAGAAACTCCACATGACAGGGGCTAATGTCTGCACTGTAAATATCGGCTTTTGCTGTGACCAACCCCTGCTCAAACGGTTCCACATAGGTATTGCTAATACAGGGGTCATAAATATTGGCGGGTAAGATGGCCAGCGTCTCATTCACAACCGACTCAACCGTAACCTTTCCTCCCCACTCAGGCGAAAACTCAAAGAGAATCACGCGATCGACTTGCAGGAACTGCCGTACCTCATCGACTGTGGTTTGCAGGATGTCCTCTAAATTGAGCGATCGGCGAATGCGCTGAGTCATTGCCATCACGAGGCGCTGTTGTTCAAGCTGCTGTTGAAGAAATAATTGCGTTTGCTTGCGATCGTCGATCGCCATAATCGTGCCGATCATCCGAAGGGGCTGTCCCGCTTCGTCATACAGAGCACTGCCTCGCCCTTCTACCCAATGAACACTCCCATCTGCCCTAATAATACGAAACTCATGGTGGTAGCTCGTATGGTTTTGAAGCGCCTGTTGAACAGCCTGATTCAAGATAGAGCGATCGTCTGGATGAATGTGGCGATCAAAGGTTTCGTATCTCCCATCAAAACTGTGAGCAGGCAAACCAAATAGCTGTTCATGCTCTCGGTTCCAGCGAAGTTGCCCCGTTACCAAATCCCAATCCCAGATGCCCACCTGAACGGATGCCAACGCCAATTGAACCATTTCTCGGTCTTGAGCATAGTCGTCAATATTCAAAAGGGTGTGTGACTTCTCGACCATGATGATTGCCTTCTTCAGGAATTGATTCTTGGGGATGCCGATCTTAGCTATAAAATTTATTTTGGAAGATGTGCGGGGTGTACCTTCCAAAATAAATTTCATAACCAGATTCAGCAATGCCGATTTTTGATTAAGTTGTAAGTGTTTGCCCGCCATCTAAAGTCAGCAAGATAAAGCCGTAAAGCCGCTTCCCCTCTCCTACTCTCCCTTACTCCTACCCTCCCACTCTCTCACCTACTCTCCCACCCTCTCTCCCACCCTCCTACGCTGCCGTCCTTCCAGGCGATTAAGAACACGGGCAACTAACTCCGGCTCCAAAATCGGCTTGCGAATATAGTCATCGCCTCCCGCAGCAAATGCCTGAACAATCATGTCTACCTCCTGATGTGCCGTTAAAAATAGAATCGGTAAATTGCCCCATTGCAGGTCATTTCTAACGACCTCGCAAAGTTCAATTCCATTGAAACCTGGCATTTCGATGTCTAAGAGCAATAGATCTGGAGCGGTATGGTTCAACACTTCCCAAAAACGACCCGGATCTAGCAAAGTTGTCACCTTCAATCCCCAGGGTGATAACACCACCGACAATCGATGCAAAATACTAGGATCATCATCTACCACCATCACCTTGGCTGTAGGTGGCTGTTGCCGCTGTAGCGCTTCCTGTATCGTCTGAAAAATTTTCTCCACTGACATCGGCTTCTGAAGCAAGGTCTGTGCCCCTGACCGGGCAACTGTGAGGCGATCGCTCAGATTATCTCGTCCTGTAAAGACCAGCCTAGGCATCTGGGGATACTGCTGCTTTAAGGTGGCTAGCCAATTGAGACCCTCGTCATAATGGTCTGCAAAGGTCAGATCCAGCAAAAGTACATCGGGGCGGTCGCGATCGAGAAGACATTGCGCCGCTTCTGGATTGGGCGCATGGGTGAGATGGAACGATTGTCTCGCTGCTTCTGCCTGCAACCGTTCAATGAAGGCCATATCACCATCTACGACTAGCACATGCGGTCTGGGGGCGATCGGCGTTGAGGAGGAAGTCACCCTCTGAGGTTTTTGGCTTGTCTCTTGTCGCAAAGCCGCTACCCACTCAGCCATCTGTTGAATTTTGGCTGCTTCCAAAGGATAAGAATGCAGTAAGTCCGAAATTTGTCTCGCCAGCACCGATCCTTGCGGGAAGCCATATACGCCCAACGACCCCACTAATTTATGAATGGTTTGTTTGGCCTCCTGGTGCAAGGCTGGTGTCAAGCTGCCCTCCTGTAACGCGTTAACCACCTGATCCATGAGGTCAAGTTGGGTATTAAAAGACTCTTTAAACCGATCCCAAAGGTCAAGCATAACGGCATCAGCCGCTTCTTGCGAAAAGTCTGGTGCTGCATCTAGAAACACGGCCTCTGCGTTGCCCTCTGTGTTGCCCTCTGTGTTGCCCTCTGTGTTGCCCTCTGCGTTTTCCTCTGCTTTAAGGCGACGCAGACGATACCCAAAGCCATACATTGTCTCGATTAAGTCGTGGCTGGCTCCGGCGGCCTTGAGCTTCTGCCGAATTGATTTAATATGGCTACTAATCGCACTTTCGGTCGGAGTTTCCTCTAATTCCCAGAGGCGATCGATTATCGCAGAACGACTGAAGATTTTGTGGGGGTTCAATAGCAGCAACTCTAAGATGCCGTACTCCTTCGGCGTTAGGTGCAATCGCTGCTCTCCATAGCAAATCTCATGGGTCAAGTCATTAAGCTGCAACTTTTCCCAGGTCACAATCACAGCAGCCGTTGTGCTACCTCGCCGACACAGCGCTCGAATCCGGGCTAGAAGTTCTGGGATGTGGAAAGGCTTGACCATGTAATCGTCTGCCCCTGCATCCAATCCTAGAACGCGATCGCTCATCTGATCTCTAGCCGTCAACAGAAGAATGGGCGTTTGACACTCCTGAGCCCGCAGCCGCTTACAAACGCTGATGCCATCAATCTCAGGAATGCCAATATCTAGCACCAAAAGATCGTAGTCAATCTGCTCAGCTAAGGCCAACGCCGATCGACCCTCTTCTGCAACCTCAACCGTATGATAAGGGCTAAGCGCTTTCTCAATGAGGAGGCGAATAGCTGGATCATCCTCTACCAGTAGAATTTTCATGTGGACACCAGAGATCTTCAATAACGTTAGCAAGGTCTATGGTGTATCTCAATGTGAAAGGTTGTGCCTTGCCGGACCCCGCTAGATACCGGGATCTGCCCCTATTGAATCTGAACAAAAAATATTCTCAGGGCATTCTCGGCGAACCCTGCGCAGCTTTTTGTCATAGGGTGTCTGGGTGGGATAATGGCTGAATTCGAGAGGCGGTATTTGGCAATTCGATCGCTGCAAAAGTTCTTGGAGTCTTGTCTCTAAGCTAGCAGTAACGGATGCCCATTGGTCTTCGGGCACTTTGAGAAAAATCTGAATCGCCTCAGATGTTTGCACAACGCTGTATTCTTGAATCGCATCAGAGGTGAGGATGACAGCACGACGAATTAGATCGGGAAAGATGGGGATGAGGCGAGCGTGAATGCGATCGGGTAAATAAAAAATATCATCACAACGGCCTTCAATTTGAGCGATCGCCGTTGAAACAGAACCACAGGGACAGGGTGTTTTTTGCTCTGTTAAAATATCATCTAGCCGATAGCGAATGATCGGCTGTGTGGTGCGCTGAAAGTCGGTAATGATGGGCATAAAACGACCCGATGCCCGATCGAGATAGTCTTTCTGAATCACCAAACTCTCTTCGTTGAGATGCAATGTGCCATGCTCACAGGTGGCAGCTAAAAAGCCTTCGGTACATTGATAAATCTGGTGCACAGGCTGGTTAAAGGCTTGGCAAATGACCTGTTCATCTAGGGGGTCTAAGACTTCTGCGACTGAGATAATCCGGCGAGGCAAAATCGACAGTTCTCCTCGCGATCGCGCTTCTGCTAAAAACCGCAGCATAGAGGCCGGAGCAACCAAAACAGTGGGGTGGTAGCCATTGAGGCGGGCAATGTGCTGCTCTAGGGGTTGAAATAAATCAAAATACTCGAATTGGATGCGCTGCTGCTGCACCGTTTCATAGAGGTTGCTATTGGCTCTGAGAAAAAAGGCGATGCGCTGGTGGGACAAAATCGATTGGGGCAGGGCTTTTGCCAGGATGGTTCCAGCCCAAGCCTGTTGCTCTGCTGGACTTACCAGAAACAAGCCTCGATTGCCGCTGGTTCCGGACGACAGCCCCACGGTGTAGCCTCGCAGGGTCGAGCGAAAATTACGGTCTTCCTCCGCTTTTCGCGCCACCTCCATCGCTTCTGCCTGCGAAATTCCGACTGTATTGAGGCGATCGAAGTTGGACATCATGATCGACTTGTCAATCAGAGGAAACTGTCGCCAATCCTGAAGATTTAACCCGCGATAGTAGGCTTGATAGAAGGGCGATCGGGGCAAGATCTGGTGGAGGAATTGCTTGACCTGCTGATCTTGCCAAATGTGTAATGCGTCAGGACTGCGGAACTTCCGCCCATATCGGGTGCGCCCGTAATACCAGAGAATACGCAGCAAATCGTTCATAGTGCTATTCCATCGGGTTTTGGGCGCGCCAAAAGTCAGCGCAGTGGGTGGGAACAATGCGAATCTCAGGATGTTTTTGGTGGAGGTGGTGCAGCTTTTCTAGGGTGGTGCGGTAGGCCGTTGCGTCCGAAAAAATTAGCTGAGCGATCGCATGAGGTGGCACTAGCTCTTGAAAGGCGCGACTCGACCAGCAAGCATCTGCCACTAAAAAGTAGGGCTGTTCCTGGGTGTCTACCAGCAGCAGTCCTAGCTGTCCGGTGGCATGACCGGGTAGTTCGATCGCCAGCAAACTGCGATCGCCCAATATATCAAATCCTACGTCGAACCATCCTGGTAAAGCGGAAACCGTGGGTTGCTGCTCTACCCAGCGCACGCGCTGTTCAAAGTCTGGCGGCAGCAGTCCGGCGAGAAACCCCGCTTTGACTGCCCACAGTCCTTCCTGATGTTTGACAGCCTCGTAGGCCGATTGGCTACAGATAAATTCAGCATTGGGAAAATCCCTCAGCCCACCAATATGATCCGCATGAAAATGAGAAATCACAATATAGCGGATTGAGTCGGGTGAAATGCCCTGCTGCTGCAACTGCTGAATGGCGCTTTCTTCGGGTTGTAAAAAGACGGGTGTCACCAGGGCATAGAGGCGATGAGGCCAAGCGTGCGTTTCCTGAAAGAAGCGATCGGAGTAGCCCGTATCAAACAGGATATTACCGATCGTCGGATGCTGAATCAGGGCAAACAGCGCTGGAAACTGCATGGTTTTCCACCGACCTTGCCGTAAGACGATCGCTTCAGGATGGGTACAGTATCCGGCCTTAAACCAAGTCACCTGCACCCGCGTCAGATCTGCGAGGCAATTTGAGAGAGGATCGATCATGCGGCTTTCTCCTTTCCAGTTTCCTGCCACCAGTGAGCAAACTGGGTAAGCCCCTGCTCAAGCGTGATCGGGGGTCGATAGCCCAAATCTGTGATAGCAGCCTGGATTGCTAACGTCTGACTAAAGGTTAATAAACCTACGGTATAGCGGGTCAGAATTGGCTCTGAGCGAGAGAATAGCGCTGCTCCTTCTAGCGCTGCGGCGAGTCCATAGGCCAGAGGAAAGGACATCGGTTTGAATTGCAGTGCAGCGCCAAGCCTCTGGGATAGCTGCTCCAGCAGCACCCTTAAAGAGCGAGGTTCACCATTCGTAATGTTATAAACTCTACCTGAGAGCGAGTCGGGAGCCTGTTGGCAGCACTGAAGGGCGTGAACAACATTGTCGATATAGGTGATATCCAGGACGGCTTTGCCCTGACGAATCAGCGGAATGCCTGTGCGATCGCTGGCTCGTAACAATCGCGGCAGTATGGTGGTGTCCCCTGGCCCAAAGATGCCCCTCGGACGCAGGGTGAGGACGGATAACCCTTGCTGATAGGCCGTCTGGATTTCCTGTTCTGCTAGCTGCTTGGTTTTGGCATAGGGACTGATGGGTTTGGGCAACGGCAAGGATTCGGGAATCTGGAGTTGATCGGCATAGGTGAAATAGACGGCCGAAGTGGAAACATGAACGAGGCGAGGCACGCCATGCGCCAAACACCCCTGCGCCACATGGCGGGTACCCAACACGTTGATGTCATAGAACTCGCGGCTGTCGCCCCAAGGCGCTGAGAGGGCACCACAGTGAAAGACACAATCTTGATCTCGACAGGCAGCGGCGATCGCCGGAGCATCTCGCAAATCAGCCGCCACAAACCGTAACCCTGCGGCTTCGAGCTGTTGGCCGATAGACGGATTCCGCCCTAAAACGGTCACGGTGTCCCCCTGCGATCGCAATTTGAGCGCCAGCCGTTTGCCGAGAAACCCCGTTCCGCCTGTAATCAAAACTTGCATTGCATCCAATTACCCTACAATCTCTTTATTATCTCGTTGAACTGTCACCTGGCGTTCTCTGGCAAAAACTTTAGAAATCCTATGGTCGTTCCCTTGCTTGGCATCTTTTCTCTTGCCCTGTACCTCGGATTGCTGGGGGTCAAAGCTTACCTGAGCCTGCGTATTGCGGGACAAGCGCCCCAGGGTTCGCGAGATGAGGAAACTACGATTCTGCAACCCATTCTGAGCGGCGATCCTTTGCTTGAGAAGGCGTTACAGCATAATCTGAGTGTGGTGCCAACCTGGGCGAGATTTCTCTGGCTGATTGATGAAGACGATACTGTGGCTCGTCAACTGGCTCAGGTCTTGATCCATGACGCTGATCAAGCTAGTAGAGGTAAGTCAGTGCGCGTCCTGCTTTGTCCGGCGGTGCCTCCGCAAGTCAACCCCAAGCTATTTAAACTAGAGTATGCCTTGTCTCAGATCGAGACACCTTATTTGGCAGTATTGGACGATGATACCCTGTTAGAGCCTGACACCCTCAGCATTGGTCTGTCTCAATTACAAAATGGCGATCTATTTACAGGATTGCCGTATTATCTTCAGGGTTCTACGGGTTGGTCTGAACTCACCGCCCATTTTGTCAATAACAATAGTATCTTGACCTATCTCCCCTTGCTGAATTTTTTCAATCCGATCTCGTTAAACGGCATGTTCTACCTGATGGATACAGAAACACTCCGGCAAATGGGTGGTTTCACGCCTATTTTGCATGACCTGTGCGATGATTACGCCCTCGCTCGATTGCTCAAACAACAGGGAGGACGAATTATTCAGGGCACTACGCCGATCGCCATTCAGACCAGTGTTCCAGACGCTCAATCTTACTTAAAACTGATGCATCGCTGGTTTGTGTTTGCCCAAACCCTAGTCTTCGATCAGCCTGCGCCAACCCAAGCCTTGTTGTTCTTGTTTCTAGGTGTACCCCCCCTCTTGTTGTGGATCAGCTTGCTCAGCTTAATCTTCTCTTCCCTGGGGCTGTTGTGCCTGCTTGCCGTTCTCATCATTCGGCATGTGACGATTCGCCATCTACATCGGCAAATCTTCGCCAAGCCAGTTGCTTTTTCTTTTGTGATGTCCATCACCTCTGAACTACTGCAACCGTTTCATCTGACGCATGCTCTGCTAGAGAAACGGATTCGCTGGAGAAATCGACTGATTCGGGTGGGGAAAAGCGGTAAATTTTCTTATGAGCAGCCATGATCATTGATCATCCTCCGGCGTCACTTCCTTATACTCCGGTAAAGGTCGCCTTCTTGACGGGATTAAGTAACCCAGAGTGCTGTAGTCTGAGTCGGACATATCAACAGTTCATGTCTGAATTGAGATGTCCTGAGAGCTGGAAGATTTATCTCAACTTTCCCTATATTCCGAGCGCTGAGGATGAAGAAAAGGTATCTCTCTTAAATGCCAGCATGTCCAACGTTCGTCAATTTCTAGGGGCAAACTCTCCACTCTACCGGGCGTCTGCTCAACGACATTTGACGAGTGTATTTGCCTCGGCTGATGTGCTCTTTTTGGTGGTGGGCAGTTGTGGACTGGAAATTTTGAATCAGGCTTGGACGGAGGCGATCGCGCCCGATCGAGTCAGTGTTGTGGCGTTGGGACCAGTGGCTCGCCAGCCTCCTGCTGCCTCTTGTCTGCTGATTCAGGGCACGCATGACTATATCTCTCGACTGTTTTTCAGAACTGTGGATGTGAGGCTTCCTGATATGGGTCATATGGATTATGTGACCGATCGCAGGGTTTTTGATCTGGTCAGTCGATCGTTATGGCACAGGCTTTCAACGGTGTAGATTTCACTGTGTAGCTTTAACTGTGTAGCTTCAACTGTGTAGAAGCGCAAAAGCCGAACTTTGCTGTTCATGCGGCTCAAATCAAATTCGATATGATGTGGAAAAACCTAAAGATTGATTTCGTGGCACCGCCGTTTGCCGGGCATTTATATCCCCTGTTGGAGATTGCGGGTGGTTTGCGTCGGCAGGGGATGGAAAATCTTCGAGTGTTGAGCACCGATGATGCGGCACCTGCCCTATCGATATCCGGACTCGAAGGGGTGTACCTGTTGCAAGGTCAGGATGCTGCAATATCTGCGATCGCCAATCCCCCCTATCGGGTTAAAAGCAATCCGCTGCGGCTCTTACAGCAATTTAGCGCCAACCTGTCCTTGATGCAGGATTTGAAGTCTCAGCTTCAGACCCTCTGGCAAGCCTGCCCGCCCGATCTGGTCATTGCTGATTTTACACTGCCCGTTAGCGGCATTCTGGCTCAGGAAATGGGCTTGTGCTGGTGGACTTCTACGCCGACCGTCTGTGCTATCGAAACCCAAACGGGGACACCTTCTTATCTGGGTGGACTGACGCCCGGACAAAATTTGCCGAGCCAGATTCGTGATTTTATGGGACGCAAACTCATTCGTGGATTTAAAACTGGCGTTGAGTATGGGTTCAGGAATGAGTTGCGATCGCTCAACATCCCCAGCATATACCTGAAGAATGGTGAAGAACGTATTTACTCACCGACCAAAATTCTAGGGCTAGGGATGCAGGAGTTTGAGTTTGAACGCGATTACCCGGCAGCGCTAGAGTTTATTGGCCCTCTAACTGCGTCCCCTCTTTTTTCCCATACGCCTCCTAGATTTCAGCAGGATGTCCGTCACGTTCTGGTGAGTCTGGGCACGCATATTCCCTGGGCAAAAGATCAAGCTGCCCAGTTTGTTCAACAGGTTGCTGCTCAAATGCCCCATGTCCATTTCCACTTTTCCTATGGCAAGGTTGGGGAACCAAGGTGTCACCACTTGAACAATGCTTCAGGCAATATTTCAGGCAATACTTATTACTACGACTATCTACCTTATGACTTGTACATGGCTCACTTCGATGCTGCCATCATCCACGGTGGTACGGGAGTCCTTTATAGTTGCATCAAAGCGGGCGTTCCCATGCTGGTTTGGCCGCATGACTATGACCAATTTGATCACGCTGCCCGGATTGTGCATCAAGGCATTGGCTTGCGGTTCAAAGCTGACCTCAACCATACTGTTCAAAGCCTGCACCAACTCTTTTCTGACCAACAGATTGCCCGTCAGATGACGCATTTTCAAAAATGCCTCAATCAGTACGATCCAACAATGGCTGTTTTGAACCTCGTTAAACAGTTCGCAGATACTTTGCTCTAATCACTCCATCCGGATGAAAATATAAGTAGCTATAAACGTCTAGCTTGCAATGACCCTCTGCTTTTGCACTTTGTTTCAATGTATGAAAGCTCGGCCTCTTGAATCTATTGAGGCTTGAGGGGCGCATCTAGCAGTTGGAGAAGCCTTTAAATGTTACGAGATCGGGAGGGTGGGATGATGCGATCGCCGTTGTTCGCTCTCCCATCCACTCTCTCATCACTCAAAATATCTGCACCCCTAACGACGAAATGCACCCAGCTTGAGGGAAGAAGACGGTCAGGCGATCGCGATCAAACTGCTCAAGCAAGATGTTGTGCTGACCCCTACGGCTGCTTTTCTCCAGTTCAAATGGTTAAGTCGCGTGTTAACTCAAAGAACTTGAGTGGTTTGAATAGGGCGATTGCAGAAAAATAAAAAGTACTTCATCCGAACATCAAATTCACAATCTAAAGGAGAACAAAATGAGTGGCTATCAGGTGAACAGTCCCCCTATGAAACTCGAAGTTGTGGTGTTTAGCGTTGCCGATGTCGATCGCACCAAGGCATTTTACGAAACTCTCGGCTGGCGGTTCGATATTGACCTCGTAGATGGCGGCTTCCGTGCCATACAGATGACACCGCCCAACTCGGATGCCTCGATCATCTTTGGCACAGGCGTCACTCCAAACCATTCTGGCTCGACGCACAGCCTGGTGCTTGCTGTAGACGACCTCGATGCTGTCCGCTCTGACCTGAGCGATCGCGGTGTCAATATCAGCGAAATCTTCCACTACGCGGGTGGCCCCTTCAACAATGCTGTGGAGAATCCGCGCATCACCGGACGCGACCCGCAAGGGCGTTCTTACTTCTCATTTGCCTCGTTTGAAGACCCGGACGGCAACCTCTGGCTGCTTCAGGAGATCCAGGAGCGGTTTCCCGGTCGCGTGTGGGATTCTACGCCAGCACAAGCCGTAGATGTTGCCACCCTGGCTGACCTGCTGCGGGAGACGGCAGAACACCACGATCGCTACGAGAAAACGCACGCCAAGCACGACTGGTGGGACTGGTATGCGCCTTATCTAAGCGCACGTCA
>JACQYI010000085.1 GCA_016208305.1 Oscillatoriophycideae cyanobacterium NC_groundwater_1537_Pr4_S-0.65um_50_18
CGGTAGAGTTGTTCATCAAATGTGCTGCGCTCAACCGCATGATTCAGATCGCCAAGCCCGATAGCTACGAAGTTGAAGCCTAACACCAAGACTACCTCAAGACGGATCTGACCGCTTTTCTAATCATGCAACAAAGCCGTTAGGTATTAAAAAACCCCCACTGATCTGCAGTGAGGGAAAGGTCTACTAAATTAGGGGCTTTGGCTTAAAGAGTCGCGTGGACTGCCACTGACAGGACTTCGAGCGCTTGCAGATAGGTAGCGTCTACCCAGCTATCGAAATCAGGGTGAGAATTAGACTCAACTTTGAGCATGTCTCTTAGTTCGTCATCCTGCAGATAGTGGTAGTCGATGACGAGATTGTGCAGGGGGCTGATAATTTGTAGGAGACAGTTTAGAGTTCCAGAGTCAATCTGACCAATAAGGCTATTGCTGGTGTTCCATTCGCTAACAGGCTTATGGATGATGCTGATTAGATCTTCTGGTAGTTCATCTAATCTGTTGGCGTAGTGAAGGGTCAGTACTTGCTCTAGGTTAGCGGTGTCAATATAAGAAGTTTTCATAATAAGTTAGAGATTTTTATAGTGGTTTGAATAGGGTGGAGAGTTTTAAGGATTAGGGATAAAGATAGGTATCGAATAGTTGTCGATAGTCATTCTTTCCTCTGGAGCATTCAGCGTAGGTTAGAGCTTGCTCTTGTTTAGAAGTGAGAAGGCGGGTACCTTTTTGGGCTTGATCAACACTAATGATTCGTTCAATGTTATTGACTTTCCACTGGTGAATCTCTTGGCGCTGTCTCTCTGAAAGCTTGAGAGTGTGAATGGCTTCGTCAATTATTAGAAGGGTTCCATTAGGAGTTTTGACTTTGGCGTAGTCTTTGCCGTAGCGAGATTTGAAGTTGTATTCAAGTGCTCCGCGAGAAATACCAAAGTGGGCGGCAAGTTGACGTAAGGTTGACCCTTGTTGATACATTGCCCAGGCTCTTCTATAGATGAATTCTTTATCTGATTTCGTAGTAGTAGGTTTCATAGATCTTGTATTTGCTTTATGAATACAAGATACGAAATAGTTGATGACAATTAGTAGGATGTTTAGGCGCATTAAAAAACCAGCCTGGTTAGGGCTGGTTTTTTAGCTAAGAAGTTTAGAAGTCTATTAGCCGCTTTAGATGTTGAGTAATATACTCTTGATCTGCAATGTGTTCTCGATAGGCTTCTACTTCACTTCCTATTAATTTAGTAATGTAAGTTTTTTCCTTAAGATGAAGGATAACGGCTAGATCCATTGCAAGTATGATTTCATAAATCTCTAGGACGATAGAAGGAGTAATAAAATCCTGTCCCGCAGTATATTTTTCAATAACATCAAGGTGGCGGATCTCCTGAGGATAGTATGCAGCAAACATACGCAGCCCTTCTTTTGTGGGAATTTGAACTCCATAAGATTCAACGATACCCTTTAATACCTGCTGTCTATCTAATTCAATCTGAGAATCATTAGATGTGACGTTTAATGTTACCTGTAATTTGGTTAGGAGCGTATTGTATTTCATAGTAATTAAGTTAAGGGGTGAATTGCTTGGCTCTATAATTACAACTCTATCTAATTGCCGATAACAATTAGTAGGCATTAAATCCTAGCCAGATCATTGGCAATTCATATGTTTATCTGGATATCGATCCACATAAGTTATCGATAGAAATTAAGTGATTTATTCGCCCCATTTGAGATTAAGCCAAGACTATAATAGTAGAAGGATTAACAAAGTTATTACAGAATGAAAACTAAAGACGACCAGATCATTTTTAAGGTATCAGCTATCAAGAAAGGTGAATTGAAGGCTGAGGCCGCTAAAAGAGGCATCTCACTCTCTGCCCTTATTACGATTAGCTTGAACGATTACTTGAACAAGTAGAAGCAGCACTTAGTTGCCTACATGATGTGCCTAGCTTTAGGTCAATATTGAATTATAGAGGGGATAGAGATTGCAACTCGATAAGGTCTGGTAAACCTTCCCCCTACTAAAACTTACCAAATATAAAAAACCCGTTATTAAAAATGTTTCTAACTAAAGCTTACGTCAGCAGAGAATTCAGAGATCAGATGTTCCGCTTCTACCCTGCCATGAAGGGCAATGAAGCTTACATTAAGATGATGGAGTACCTACTGTTCAGCAGTAATTTTGATAAAGATCATGGCGGCTTGTTTATTTCTCAATCTATTCTTCACAAGATTGAGTTCAACAAAGAGAGAGTCATTAAAGCTGGTGACAAAACAATTAAGAGCAAATACAATAGTCAGCAATTTTTAGAGAGATTCAAGGCAGAAGTAGATCTGGACTTTGAATATACTCGTTGGGATAAAAACTACTGTCGCCACGTTTTATCTATTAACTTGAAAGGCCCTCTGGAAGAGATGATTGGAGACGAGCTTAGTAATATGGATAAGACTGGCAAAGTCAGTTTTAGAGATGGTACAGTATGGAATAAGAACACTCCCGGCGCTATCCGTAAAGAGATCAGAGCTGAGTTGCTTCTTGCTGACCATACTAAGTGTGATGAGGCCAAAGAGATCGTGGATTATTTGAATAGCTTAGATTCTAGATTGTTTACTAAGTCACAAGAGCGAATGGTGGATGCTCTTAAGAAGGCTTGGGAGGTTGTTCAGCTGCCTACTACTAAAGAAAAAACTTTAAACGTAAATGTTAGAGGACTACGAGCTTTCGATACTCAGCCTCAACCTTTTTATGCTGGATCTACAGGTGGAGACACCGTTAGAGTTTTTAGATATGGTGATGGCCTGTTGAGTCTGAGTAGAGAAATTCGCAAGCAGATTACTGGAGCATGGTGGAGCGTCGATTTACGGTCGGCTCAATTGTCTATTGCTGCTAGAGAATGGAATGTTCCTGTGGTGATGGAATTCCTTAGGACTGGCGAATCTGTTTGGAAGGTGCTGTTTGAAAGCTGCGAACTTGACTATGATCTCAAGAATAATAACCCAGAGTTGTTTGAATCCCTTAAAAATCCTCTTAAGAAAGCTCTGTACAGTTTGATGTACGGAATGGAAATCGCTGATATTAAAAAGCAATTATCTAAATCGCTAGGTAAAGGGATGGGGGCTAAATTCTTCTCTAACTTCATCATCGAGGCAATGGCTAAGGCGCGTCACAACAGAATGGTAGAGATTGAGGCGGCTAATGGTGCTACTACGATCTATGGTGAATGGCTAGACTTAGACACTTTAAGCATCAATTCTATCCTGGCCCAACTAGCCCAAGCTACGGAAATGTATTTGATCTACCCTGTCTATGCAGTGGCGAAGACTACTGAAGATTTCCACATTGTGATCCACCTTCATGATGGACTTTCCATTAACTTTGATTCAGAAGCTAGAAGGGGGCGCTGGGTGGAAAGAATCAACGCTGCTGTTCAAGAAAGGGCTGATGAACTAGGAGTCATTACCTACTTAGAATGGGAGAAGCCTGTTACTTCTCAGGAAGAGGCCCCAGGAGTCTGCGACGCTGCCTAGATCAATTGCAGATAAATAAGATTGAGCTGTCGTCTAGAAATGGGCGGCGGCTTATTCGTTATGGGCGAGAGCAGAGCTGAAATCGACCGCTTCCTACTATTTTCTAAGTGACTAATGAAATAGAGATAGGAGATTGAATAGGATATTGAATCAATTTAGGTCTCATATCTAGAGATATAGGATCTTGAGATCTTTCATCTTACATGAAGTCTTATCTATATATACCAATATTAGAGAAGGAATGTTGATATCACTAGCTTCTAGCGATTTGCACTTTGGATCTTCCTGTCGTTTTATTCATCCTAGCCCCTTTACTTGATCAAATCCTTTCAATTTCCTGGTGGTCTGGTAGGTGGAGTTGGGTAGGTGGTAGGTCTGGTGAGTAGGATTGGGGAGAGTTGAGTTGGGAGAGGGAGAGAGGAAAGAGTGGGGCTATGTATAAGTGATTTTATCAAGATCCTATAACCCATACCCAGCAAGGGTTTCATCCTCAAAAATTACTTCGTTTTCGTAGCCTGAAACCCTCATTCTACCGTTGGCGAGTTTGCGTCGCTTCAGTTCCAGGAGTCTGAGACCTGCTCCTAATGATTCTGAGGTCATTTCATCTTAGATATATTTATAGCAGTAGTCTGAATACCATAAAAAGTTAAAACAATGAGACATCAAAGTAAATCACTGTGTTACTGCTGCGAGCAGCCTGCAACAACAACAGAGCATATTCCGCCCAAGTGCTTTTTTCCCGAAAAGAAGTACCTGCCAGAAGGTAGTCCTGATTACAGAAAAAACCTGATAACTGTAGCTTCTTGTGAAATGCACAACACCTCTAGATCCTTTGATGATCAGTATGCAGCAACGTGTATTGCAATGCACTCTGATAATGAGCTTGCAATGTCTATATTTACCTCTAAGTGGTTCAAAAGCTTACTCAGGCGCGATGGTAGCTTGGGCAAAAGAGTTTTCTCTACTGCTAGAGAAACAACTATTCTTTCTAGAGAAAACGGCATATTCATTCCTGAGAAAACTCTAGCTATTAGCTGGGAAATGAAGCGAGTTGAGCACGTAATCGAATCTATTGCTCGCGGACTTTATTACCATGAGTCATCGGGCAAAGAAAAATGGACAAAAAGTTGTGCTATAAAAAGTTCTAAGCTTCTCATGAAAGATTTAAGTAAGCCTCAAGATAGTGGCTTAGTAAATCAACTTAATCAAGCTTTTAAACATGGTGAAAAGCACATAGAATTAGGACTAAATAAGAAGGGGGAAAATCCAGATGCATTCTATTATCAAATCATAAGACTTAAAACAGGTGAGTCCTATATACGAATGGTTTTTTATAACGACTTTGATTTTTTAGCTGTTTTGTATGACGAATGTATTGTCCCAAAATCTATAATAATTCCTCGAATTTAGCAGTTTTCATATTTTTAACTTTAATGCCAGCTATGATCTAAATCACACAGATAATCGAGAATTCTTTAGATAATTGGGTAAAATCCTCTAAATTGAGATTAAAGTGGATAGAAAATTATTGACCTCCGTCCTGAATTTCCTAGCAGGCTTAGGAGGAAATCTTTTAGCTGGTTGGGTACAGAATGACATCCTACATAATTTATTTAGCCCTTTAAGTATTGCCGCAACTGTTGTCGCCGTTCTTCTAGCCCTGACTCTGGGAGCTTTATTTGAGGCGCAAAATGCGCCTTCTGAAAAGCTTAACACTGCCCCTTACTGCAATATTCCAAGATCTCAATCGTTCAAGCTAGAAAATATACCTTGGGGCTGGCTATTAGGAAGCCTGTTATTGAATATATTGGTCGGTTTAAGTTTTAAAGGTTTCTGGGATTTAGCTTTTCCCTATGTTATTGAAGAATCAATCGTAAAAACATTTTATAATCCAATACTGCCATTATCGATTGGTACCTTGTGGGTTTGGCAAAAACATTGGGTCGAGCCTAACACTAAAGTTCAAGCAGCTGCTTTGGTCAGTGCTTATTTGGGGGGACTAATAGTAGTTTCCATACTAAAGGCTGGTTATAGCATGGATAAAGCTATCAGACATGATGATGAGCTTTTTGCACCCTGGGCAATCTCTATAATGGGTACATTTTTAATCAACCAATGTACTGCAGCAATTCCAGAATCTGTAAGGAGTCAATTGTTCCAAAATTATGGTAAAGCAAGAGGTTTTTCTATTATCTTGACTATTACCCTATTAGGGTTATCCCTAGGCTGGTTGATTCGTGGTGTTTAATGTTGGTAGAATAAGGCACTGATTACTAGTGACGGACAGCACCACATCCCCTACCATGCCAGAATCTAGAGCAGAGTTGATTGATCGAGTAGCCAAGGATATGACCGCTCTAGTGAAAGAAGGCTACCCAATGGAAGACATTGCCAAGATGGTAAAACAGAATTTACAAAGGTCTAGAGGTGAGAAGCCTGACTGACAGGGGTGACCACCCTTCACTCAATGTTGCCTATTGCCTTTTCTATAGCCCTTAAGTCATCTGACACTGAGCCAACCATTTCTACTAAATCGCCTGTTTCCAGATTCACGCTTAGGTCTATCTCTTCTACCGTACTAGCCTGAGCTAATTGAACGGCCCAATCAAAGAGCTGCTTATCCTCTGCTTCGATCCCTACCATCTTCATCATTTTTAGATGGTTAGAAATCTTCGACCAAACTCTGAAGGCGGGGGTAGCTCGACCTATCCCTTCAATCTTCCCTTCATTCTCAATTCTCTTCAGTACAGAATCGATTCTTTCACTCAAGCTCATACTCTTACTCCAAGGTAGGCTTCAGCCACCATAGCCTAGATTGCTACTAAGGAGAAAGGGAGATATCAGACAACAGAGAAGTGCTGAAGGGATCAGAATCCTTAATCCTTGGCTTGCTTAGTCTTCGACATATTGGAAGCAACGACGCTGCCCCCAAGAAGACCTAAAAATCCCCCAAACAAGCCCTGCTTTACACGGTCTTGGAAAAACTTGTCTGGATCATAAGCACTGCCCTCCATAGCACACCCTTCTGAAGCAGTGCCGTACATGCAAATAGTGTTGTATTCCTTCTTCACAGTCGCAGAGCCAATAACCATACCTACTAAAATCGACACAATCACTAATCCCGTTTTCATAACTTTCCTCCTAAAAACCTGCTAAAGCCCAACTGCTTGCAGATGCTCCCACTCTAGTCACCCTACCTTTCAACTTCAATCAGCAAGCCCACTGAGCTTTCAATATTCGATCGCCCTGCTACTAAGGAGAAATTAAGCGAGTTCCTTTTTAATGAACCAGCCCTTAAACAAAGGAAAGCGGAGTCAATCTTTTTATTGACTCCGCCGATTTGATTACTTACTTCACAAAGGAGAAATCCCTGCGAACTTCTACTCTAACCACTTCACCCCGCTCTTCAATCAGCAAGCCCACTGAGCTTTCAATATCGACTGCTCCTAAGGAGAACCTACACGAGTTCACTTAAAATGAACTCGCCCTTAAGCGATCGCCACCATATGATGTTTGATATGGTCATTAGCAAAAAGACTCATATACTCCAGCCGCCTACCCCGCTTCATCTTTTTACCTTCCCCTGAAGTAAATAAACATTCAGCGATTGGCACTCTAAATGATGTTGATTTTGGCTCTAGTTCCAGTTAGGTACAAGCAGCTTTGTAAGGGGAATATCTCACTGTTGTCAAGCCTTAAAATACCTGCTAGTTTTGTATTTTTGGCAGAGGTAGAATGCCCCGCTCAACTAGAAGAAGCCCTGAACAAATTCAAATAGATAAGCTAGAGCAGAGAGTATTGGCGCTAGAAGAGTCAATGAAAGCTATGCGCTTAAAGGTTTATTTCCATCAACCCGCTGTGGATGAAGGGGAACTGTGGCTAAGCCCACCTCAAGCCGCTTCCCATTTAAGCGTTTCAGCAAGTTTTATTCGAGATCAGATAAAATTCGCTGAATCAAATCCTAGGAAGAGCTTGCTTAAATTTGGAATCCATTTCAAATATAAAAGCAGCCCGACTGCTCTTAAGTCAATTGACAGTGTATCGGGAATAACCTATCTACACAGGCTTGTGAACTTAGTTGAGATCCGCAAAGTACTTTTTAATCACCCTGACAATTTGCTTGGTTAATCTATTCTCTAAATCCTCATTCAACACCGCTATCTGCCCTTTTTGCCCCTCTCAACACTGCCATCGCAGTATTAACTGCGTTCAGGATGCGCGTAGACAAGCGTTAATCATCTTCAGGTCAGATAGTACCTAATCCATAATCGCATCCAGAGGCACCTACACGGCTCATCAACGTAGATGCTAAGTTTCAGTGAGCACTACTCCTTCTTCGGATAGCGTGGCAACAAGCACCATCTTAGGATTCTTCAAGAAATTCTCTACAAAGGGGCAAAAGATATTCTCAAACTTGTCGCTATCAATCTTTTCCAGTTCCCGCAGCAACCTGCTTCGACTGAATCCATAAATCGGCTCAATAAGCGGGTTAACTTCCGAATGACCATACTCAACCGTCACCCCCAGTTCCATGCGCTCCATGAGCCTGAGTAAGATTAAGTCCCCAGCCAATAGTGGCTGTTTAGTGGGAAAAATGAGCGCATTCGGATCTGCTTTAAGAGATGCGCGATTAAATACAGTAAACTCTATCCCATACTCACTACACATCTTCACAGTACTCTCTAGGTTGAACCCGTCCAGAACATGAGCCCTGTCTCCATCAACTGGTAGATTGTATTCTGCAATTTCGTACTTCATTTTCAAATCTCCTTGGGGCTGTCTCTTCTAAACTTAAGGAGATTAGAGTTGATTAGCTTCTGTGCAAACACTGAGTCGCCGCTAAAAGCCTCATGAAGATTCAACAATGTATTCCTTTAATTAATCAGCTAGTGAGATCTACTGATGAATGCCCACCAAATGTCCTACCCTTTTGATTAAACTGCAAGTATAAAGTTAATAAGCAACAGGCATCCATTATGAATTTCATCAACTCAGTTCTGTCTATTTTCTCCTCTACCCGCCGTCCTTCCAAGCAAGAAGAAGCTGAAATTAAAGAGATGGTCAAAACAGCGATCGCATCTTCCTACAGCGACAATTAAATTAAAAGTTTTCCTATAACCTCTTGAGCTAGCTTAAACGCTAGCTCTTTTTTTGTGTGGTCTCACTGGTAGTAGCACCGTCAAATGCTGCCCACAAAATGAACATCGTAATCTCTATCTTGTTAAGTATAGAGCGGTAATTCAGCCGCCATTAGCAACAAGAATATTTAAAAGATTATGTCTCAATTAACCGTTCAAGTTCAGCAAGCCATCAAGTCCATCGTAGAGTCAGATCAAGAGTTCACTGTTAGCTTTGATGACGCTTGGCAATGGTTAGGTTACTTTGATAAGGCTACGGCTAAGCGCTCTCTAGTTTCTAACTTTGAATGCGATGTTGACTTCAGCATTTCTGCCGAGGCGACAACCACAGGCATTTCAGCCAATCGTAGACAGATTATCACTCTCACCAACGATTGCTTCAAACAACTAGCAATGCTTGCAGGTACAGCGAAGGGCAAGGAAGTTCGCCGCTACTTTCTTGATTGTGAAAAAGAGTTAAAAGCAATCAAGCAAGCACCTCAGCCTCAGTTACCTGCCAACTACCTCGACGCTCTGAAAGCTCTTGTAGCATCAGAAGAAGAGAAGCAGCAGCTGACTCTACAAGCCGCTGTAGCAGAGGAAAAGGTGCAAGAGCTACTACCTCAAGCCGCCATCTATCAAGCGGTCTCAGCAGCCAAAAGCAACGTCTCTATGGGCGATGTAGCCAAGGTTATCGGAGTCATGGGACGCAATCACCTGTTTGAATTTTTAAGAGGCGAGATGATTCTACAAAGAGACAATACGCCCTATCAACAATTCATCACCGCTGGGTACTTTACCGTAGTCATCACGCCAAGCAAGCACCAGATGTTCACGAATCATACGACAACTCTGGCCACTCCAAAGGGCATTGAATTCATCATCAAAAGACTGCAAAAAGCAGGGTACAGCTTGCCCCAAGCAGCTTAATTTCTAACCTATCGAAGAGCCATCTAAATTAATAGATGGCTCTTTTTTGTGCCTACCAAATGTTATGAACTCTTGCGTATCTTGAGGGAGTAAGGATCAAATTTAACTATTCAAAAGCTCTTATGAATAACTTCACCACCAACTTGCTTCTAATCTCATTTTATAGCGCCGATACTGACGCACTCATTGCTGAGCAAACTGCGGCACTTCTGAATCAGCTAAACATTAAAGCCACTGTGTTCAATGGAAGAGTAGTCTTCGTCATGAGCGAGGCTTCACGAGCTGTAGGCAACGAGCTGCGAGATTTTGCAAAGAACTTTTGCTTCCCAGGCAAAGCAGCAGATCTGCCAGGGTGGTACAAACTTATTGAAGGCAACTCGATGAAAGCTTTCAAGCAAGCGTATCTACGCCAGCACAAAGAGAGCCTGGGCCCCATCCGCTCGATGTACATTGCAGACTGCGAGATGCTCCATAGCTACCTCCAGAGTAAGGTTGCTAAGTCCAGCCTGAATTATGACAGTTTGTACGAGCGAATCGATGCCCTCACCCCTGGAGAGAATCCTTTCTAGGATCAAGCGAAATCGTTGACTGAGCCAGCTAAATTGATAGCTGGCTTTTTTATTGGAATGGTTAGTGGCGTGATTTCTGGAACTTTGAAAAGCCCAGCTTGAGGAAGATTCTATAAAGACAGGTTATCAGCCGGAAGTTGTCGCGTCTACAGTTGGTATCCTAGTGAATATATTTTAATTTAGCTAGAAAAATTAATATGGGAAATGCTTCTATGGAGCAGTTAGACCAGGATTTTGCTGATGAAATCCTTGTTAAAGCAGTTTGTATGCTTGCCTTAAGTAGATTTGAGCTAGCAAATGCACTTAGGCAGTGTTCAATATCCATTGGTACAACGCCAATTGGTACAATGCCAGATGACTGCCCCGATTGGTATATCACTCTTACCATTCCAAAGGATGCTTTCGACCATATTTTCTTTGGTACATATAGAGCCAGAAAAGCTTTTGAGTATCTAGCCTTCACTGAAGTGGCAAATCTGGTCGATTTCAATGTGGTAGACTCTCCCAAATCTATACAGACAGTTCCTAAAGCAGATTTAGACCAAACAAAAGTTTTGCGATCGCAACAGCAAGACTTTATCGAGAGGCTGAATCAGTCGCCCCCTAGCTTGCTTAGATGTGCCACAGTAGGTCGCCACAGTGAATCGATAATCATCTCAACTGAGAGTACAAAACATCTCAGAGACTTTTGCTGGGAGATGAGCGGTAAGTTCAGAGGATCTCAACCTAAAGAGATTTTCATTTCAACTATGAAAGGAAAGCTAGGGGAAGAGGCTCTAGTCAATCTGTTGGGCGACTATGTTACTGGGGTTGACTATGAACTGAAACTGGGCGGCGATGGCAAGGTAGACTTCAAGCTGACTTCTGCTCCAGATGTTGGAATTCAGGTAAAGGCGCGTAATGGCTCAGCTGATAACATCTCTTGGTGGATAGACCTAGAAGAGATTGAATCGAATTCAGTTTTAGTCTGTTTTCTAATCCAGGAGGAGGTTACAGAAGCTCAGTCAGAGTACCACCTAGTTTCAGCAGGTTTTATTCCTACAGCCAATATCGATAAAAGCCAACTGACTGACTTTCAAGGTAAAAAGAAAGCCGCTCTCAAGATGAGTGAACTTCTGTATATGGGAGGTCTCAAGAGCTATTTAGAATTTTTGGAAGAAAAAAAGAGTTCAGAATCTAAGCCAGAAGCTGGCAACTTATCCTCTACCTCTTTTGATTCAGACCAGGTGTGGGAAAAAGTAGTCGAGTGTCTAAAACCACCAGGGACGCAGATGCTAATGCGTCAGTGCGCGCGATTGCTATCCTTTAATGGGAAAGAAGCTAAAATTGGTTTCTGTAACCCGCCTCTTTTTCCAATAGCTTTAGAAAAAGTACCAAACATTGAAGCCGCCTTCCTTGAGACTTGTGAACATAAGGTAATGGTTTCTTTGGAAGTAGTCGCACCTTTACCTAAGCCCCCTACTTAGCTTCTGATTTAACTAAATAGAGGCTCACCTTAAGCAGCAGGCAGTAGTTCCGTACAAAACTTCCTGCTCACCACTGGGTGCAAATCGTATGCATCATAGAAAAGCTAGCGATCGCCGTAGTTGTAGATTGCCCATTATGCCCACTCAATCTTTTCCTACGATGTGGGTATGGCAAGCTTCATACAACTAAATATGCTCCCACAACTAAATAATTCTGACTTCCTGCGATTCACAGACAAAATTAGAGTCGCTGATGGATGTTGGGAATGGCAGACCCCTGGAGATCCCAAACACTACCCAAAATTCAAGATTTCTAAAGGCAAGATGGTGGATGCCCATAGGCTAAGCTACCAGCTCTTTAAAGGTGCCATAGCTCCTGGACAGTACATTTGTCATCACTGCGATAATCGCCGCTGTACGAACCCAGAACATTTGTTTGCTGGCACTCCCAAAGACAATGCAATTGATGCTTACCAGAAGGGAAGGATGACTCCTCCAAATAGCAGAAAACTTTCTGAGTTCCAGGTCGCTCAGATCAAGAAGGCGCTGAGGGAGAGCAAAACTCATGCAGCGATCGCACTAGAGTTCGGAGTTTGCCGTTCAACAATTAGCAATATTGCCCAGGCTAGAAATTGGAGAGGAGTGGGATAGAGCTGACAATATTGAGGCTGGAGAGTAGCGGGAGCAGTTTAAGCATTGTTGCCGTTGTGCCACCCAGTGCCATATACTTGTCCAACAGCCAATTAGGAAATTCTTTAGAATCGTTGCTGGATAGGGGTTTCAGGGCTTGGTCGAACCGCTGACCTTCTCAATGCCATTGAGACGCGCTACCAACTGTGCTATAGCCCCTAGATCGATTCCGAGCAAGACTTCGAAATTTTGAGGTTCGCGCCTTAGCCTGTATCTCCAAAAATTCTATCTCATATTCACCCTAGATAACAGCTTGAAATTGTAAATTGAGGGAATGAGAAGAAACGCGATCGCACGACAGCCATTTTTATCCTCAGAATTGTACTATGCAGACTACGCAGAGCAGGCTATGCAGAGGCATCGCTGACAGGCTGGAACGATCGCCTCTGTTTACGGCTCCCAAACCCATCCTCAACCCCAGTGACAGACAGCCTATTACGTTAAATTAAGTCATAACTTTCTAGAAAGTCCCAGGTTCGATCGCCCTCTACGGGTTCTAATTACCAGAGTTCCGGCTAAACTTTTCAACCATAGGCAAGAATAAGCTGAAGCAGCAGGTCATTGTGGCGCAGGTTGTAATCGAGAACATCTACAAAAGCTTTCCGCGTCGGCAGGAGGGCAAGGCAAATCGTCTGACCCCGACCTCTGAGGAAAATCTCAAAGAGTCGGGCAGCGAGCCAAGCTCAGCCGTTAGCGTCTTGCGCAGGATTAACCTTGCCATTCATGACGGTGAGTTCATGGTGTTGGTGGGGCCGTCGGGCTGTGGTAAAAGCACGTTGCTGCGGCTGATTGCCGGATTGGAAAGCATCACAGGCGGCAATATTTGGGTGGGCGATCGCCTGATCAATGACCTGCCCCCCAAACAGCGCGACATTGCTATGGTGTTTCAAAGCTATGCCCTGTATCCGCACATGACGGTCTATGACAATCTGGCCTTTGGGCTACGGCGATCGTCCGGAGAATGGAGAGCCGCAGCGCAGGAAGCCGCAGGGGCTGAATCTTACACTAAGACGACAACCCAGCGGCCGCTTTGGGCAGAACGCGCGCTCGTGGGCCTGACGCGATCGCTGCCCCAAGGCTTACAATACTGGTCAGCCGAAGAAAGAGCGATCGCCCAACGGGTGGCTACTGTGGCTCAAATGCTGCAAATTGATGCCTTACTGGATCGCTATCCCAAACAACTTTCTGGCGGGCAAAAGCAGCGGGTGGCGCTGGGGCGCGCTATGGCGCGCGATCCACAAGTGTTTTTGATGGATGAGCCATTGTCCAACCTGGATGCCAAGTTGCGTAATGAAACCCGCACGCAAATCGTCAACCTTCAGCGCAAGTTAGGTACAACAACGGTCTATGTCACCCATGACCAGACTGAAGCGATGACGATGGGCGATCGCATTGCCGTGATGAATGCCGGACAAATTCAGCAGATTGCCTCACCCTTAGAGCTATATAACCGTCCTGCCAATCGCTTTGTGGCAGAGTTTATCGGCTCACCGCCGATGAACTTTATCCCTGTGCAAGTCAAAGCTCCGCTGTTGATCCAGCATCCCCAGTTTCGGATGACGCTGCCCGAAAGCTGGGAAGCCGCTTTAAAGCCTTATGATGGGCGATCGCTGATTTTGGGTATTCGGCCAGAGCATCTTAGCGTCAGCCTTCCGGCTCCCAAAAATCTGCCCGTCCAGGTCAATCACATTGAGGCTTTAGGGAGCGAGACGTTTCTCACCGTCAGCCTGACGGAAAGCACAAGTTCGGAGGGCAGATCTGATGGCCTATTGCAGGCTCGCATCGAACCCGATCGCACCGTAACTTTGGGAGAAACGCTGTGGCTATCTGTAGCGATCGATAAAATTCACCTGTTTGATCCCAAAACTACGGTGAGAATTGCGTAAAATTGTCTTAAAAGTATCCTACGGGCACAAGATATAGTAGGTCATTCTTGTGGCATGTTGCTAATATTAGTTACTAGGTTTGCTATTTCGGGCAAGCGTGTTGGGAGTCGGAATCTTCTGTGGCCCAGCCGTGGTGTAGAGGTGGAGAAATAATGGCTGATACTGCGGCATTTTTAGCGGGATGTGCTGTCACAGGGGTTGCAGCTCTATTTTTATTGCGAAACGACCTGGCCATTAGCCAGCCCAGAGTGTTGCAGTCATCTCCTGTAGAGCCTGTAGTCATGCCTTCGCAACCATCAGGCATCTTTCAAGACCCAGGGCAGGGGTGGAAGCTACAAACCCAGGTTGAGCAGCAGCAAGGCATCGCCCGCGATCTAACCGATCAGTTTCGGAAGCAGCAGAGCGACACCCAAGATATCAAGAGTCAGCTAGAAAAGCAACAAACCCAATCCGAAGATTTGCGCGTCCAGCTCGAACGGCAGCAGCGACATACCGAGCAGCTCATTACTCAACTGCAAGAGCAGCAACGCTTGATTGATAACATGGCGGCTCAAAAGCAAGGTGAGCCAACGGCTTTGCTGCGCAACGACCCGTCTTCGGGGCAGATTCAGACCACCATTCTCTGGATTGGCGGCGGCATCTTGCTTGTGGTTCTAGTCAGCGGTGGCCTGGTTTTAGTCGGCGTCATTGTGCTAGTGATGATGTCCTCTCGTCGTCGCCAAACCCGGACGGTACATGTGGTACACCCTGTGCCAACTCCCTACAACTTTGCAGAGCAGCCTCAGCTTTTGCCTCCGGCTCGAACTCGGATTAAGCCACCCCGGCAGGTAGATTATTACGATGAGTAAAGCTTTAAGTAGTATTAAGCAACGGTATACTAATTGAGGCGTACCTGCATTACTAGGGCAAATTTGTCTTAGAGCATATCTGCCTTAGGTCAGATAATACTCAATATTACTGCGATTATGGCTCTCTCAGTCCGGTTCGCCATTCGCATCGATTCTGTGCGCCTTTTTTTCTTATAATCAGAGAGTTTCCTAATACATGACGATATCGACGGCAAAGATTGACAATTCGGCATCGGCCGTAGTTCCCGATCCTTCCGCCCTGAGACTCAGACATATTCTGCGCACCCTGCCCCGTGAATGCTTCCAGAAAAATCAGTTTAAAGCCTGGATGACGGCCTTAATTACGGTAGCAATGGCAGCGATCGGATTTTTAGCTATTGCTTATTCTCCTTGGTATCTGTTGCCAATCGCCTGGATCTACACAGGTACCGCCATTACAGGCTGGTTTGTTGTGGGTCACGACTGTGGGCATCGCTCATTTGCCAACCGTCGTTGGGTCAACGATTTGGTAGGTCATGTGATGATGGCACCCTTAATCTACCCTTTTCACAGCTGGCGGATTTTGCACAACTATCACCATGCCCATACCAACAAGCTAGAGGTAGACAACGCTTGGCAGCCGTTCACGACTGAGTTTTATGAGAGCATCGGTACCGCCAAACGTCAGGGCTATCAGGCTATTCGCGGCTGGTTTTGGTGGGTTGGGTCGATCGCCCATTGGGGGCTGATGCACTTTGACCTATCCAACTTTGAGCCAAAAGATCGCGATAAGGTGAAGCTGTCGATCGCGTCTGTGGTGATTTTTGCGGCGATCGCTTTTCCAGCGCTCATCATCACGACAGGCTTCTGGGGCTTCGTCAAGTTTTGGCTCATGCCCTGGATGGTCTATCACTTCTGGATGAGCACCTTTACGCTAGTGCACCATACGGATGCTGAGATTCCTTTTACGCCAGCTACCCAGTGGAATGAAGCGATGGCGCAGCTTACGGGTACGGTTCACTGCGACTATCCGCGCTGGGTTGAGTTTCTCTGCCATGACATTAACGTGCATGTACCCCACCATATTTCAACGGCGATTCCTTCCTATAACCTGCGCATGGCGCATCGCATTTTGAAAGAGAACTGGGGCGAATATATTCAAGAGCGCCAGTTCTCGCTAGGGCTAATGAAGGAAATTGTGGAGCATTGCCATCTCTATGAGAGCGATCGCTACTACCAATCCTTTAAGGAATATCGTCAAACCTTGCCTCATTCTTAAGGGCTAGGCGGCGAATATCCACTGGCTCTGACCATAGCTTACGGTCAAAAAAGGCTTGAGAGATGCATTTCTCAAGCCTTTTTTTTGCAGCCGCTTTTAGCTGAGAATGCCCGTACTGCCTGCAATCTCACCCAACGGTTCACAACGTCCGCCCAGGTACTTGGCTAGAAACGCTTCGGCAATGCCATAGAACTGAATGCGGTTTTCGGGACGAGCAAAGCCATGCCCTTCGTCCGGATACAAAACATATTCAACGGGCTTTCCAGCATCGCGCATAGCCTGAACGATCTGGTCGCTTTCTGGCTGCTTAACCCGCGGATCGTTTGCCCCCTGACCAATCAGCAAGGGCTTCTGAATGCGATCGATAAAGAACAGGGGCGATCGCGATTTAAGGAAGTCCTCTTCGGTTTCGAGATTGCCGATGCGGTTGTACATTTGCGCCCTTAAAGGTGCCCAGTAAGGGGGAATGCTTTGCAGCAAAGTCACGATGTTGCTGGGGCCAACTATATCTACTCCGGCAGCAAACACCTCAGGGGTAAAGGTTAGCCCCACCAGCGTGGCATAGCCCCCATAGGAGCCACCCATGATGGCAATCTTTGCCGGGTCAGAAATGCCTTCTTGCACGAGCCAATTCACGGCATCTAGCAGATCATCATGCATTTTTGCCGCCCATTCCCGGTTGCCCGCATTCAAAAACGCCTTGCCAAAGCCAGTAGAGCCTCGGAAGTTAACCTGCAAAACGGCATAGCCCCGGTTGGTCAGCCATTGGGCTTGAGGATCATAGCCCCAGGTATCTCGCGCCCAAGGCCCCCCATGCACCAGCAGCACGGTCGGCAGGTTTTGAGCTGCCATGCCGACGGGCGTAGACAGATAGCCGTGAATCGTCAAGCCATCTCTGGCGGCATAGGCGATCGGCTGCATGGCAGCCAGAGGCAGGTTTTCTAAAACTGGCTTATTGCTAAATAAAAGCTGACTGGTTTTAGTAGCGCGATCGTAGAGGTAATAGTAAACAGGGCCATCATCGGTGGTGTACGACACCAGCCAGCGATCGTCTGCCAAAGTTCGGCTGCCAATGCTAAATTCGCCAGGGCGCACCTGGGCGATCGCGGCAAAGTCGTCGGCAATGCTGGGGTCTAAAATTTGCCATTCCAGCTTGTCTTTGTAGAAAGCAACGGCTTGCAGGGTGTGGTTAGTGGGATGCGTCACGACGCCACCCACATCATATTGCTCGTCTTCAGCAATCACCTTTTCGTGTCGCGTGTCTAGCTCCAGAGCGATCAAGCGTTTGGCGTTGGCGTCGTGGCTGCCAACAATGTAGAGAATTCTGCCATCTGCCGAGAAGCCGACCGCATAACCTTCGTCTTCGGCTCCCCAATGACGCAAGACATCCCAATCCTCTTCCATCACAGGCCGATACAGCAGGTCAGAACCACCGTCGGAGGTGGCAGCGATCGCCACGCGTACTCGAAACAGCGGATCGATCGTCCAGCTCACAATATTGCCAGAATTTTCGGTGTCAAAGTAGACAGCCCCCGTTTGCAAGTCAACCCGATGCACATCGAAGGTTTGGGGGTTTTTCAGGTTTAGCCCCACCAGAAATTCATTGGGAAAATCGGGGCTGAGTTCGATCGGCTGTGCCTTGACACCCTGAAACGGAGTCAGATCACGCACCCTCTGGGTTTGGATATTGACAGAGTAGCAGTGAAAATTCTCATCGCCATCGGCATCCTGAATGTAGATCAGGTGGCTGCCATCATAAGTCCAGAAATAGCTGCGGATGCCGCGTTTTGGGTCGTTGGTAATTTTT
Source organism: Oscillatoriophycideae cyanobacterium NC_groundwater_1537_Pr4_S-0.65um_50_18 (assembly GCA_016208305.1). Lineage (GTDB taxonomy): Bacteria > Cyanobacteriota > Cyanobacteriia > Elainellales > Elainellaceae > Drouetiella. The sequence goes on from JACQYI010000085.1 coordinate 18,099, forward strand.
TGGTCGTCCTGTTGGGTCTGTGGTTCCTCAGACAACAGGGTTCGCAACCAGACCTGAAGAATATTTTTGTCGTCGGGCGCAATATATGCCAGATATTGGCCATCCGGCGAAAGCTGCGGCCGGGTGCGTTCTGGGTTGCCAAATAGAACATCTCGGGGAATCAACGGGGGTAGAGCTGCCGTTGCTGGAGAAGCGATCGCAGTTTGCATAATTTCGCCGTGCTGCCTTGAAAAAACACTTCTTCAAGGCTAGCAACTCTCGCACCCCGATCGCGTTGACTATTCAGGCAAATTTAGCCAAAACCCGATATCTAAGAGTCCAGGGTTAGCGTTAGTGTTCTGATTTTGAGCCGGGGTTGGAGTGGGATCTGGCTCACTTGAAGCAGGCTGACTTTCGTAGGCCATGCGCTGCAACTCAGTCACCTCCATTTCGATCATTTCTAGGGCTACGCCAATGGCTTCTACTTCAATCGCTGCTACATCGATCGCCTGAGCTTCAGGATATGAGTTTTGATTTTTTTGAGCCTTTCTTGTTATGGCGGGTTCGGTAGGTTGCATCGGATGGCGTTGAGCCGCTGTCCGGTAAGTAAAGCCTGATGATTGTGAGTGCCAAGCTTCTGAATTTGCGGGAGATAAGCCGTATTTTTGAGTGTCTTTCATGGGGCTACTGGGGGGCTACAGTTTAGCGGTTGATAGATTAGCGGTTGATAGATCAGCGTTGAGAGATTAGCAGTTGACAGATGAAGGCACTATGGAAAAAGATATGACGCTATCTGCTCAGAGCAGGGGAGATTAAGGGACAAATACAACCCTTTGCTCTGAGCAGTTTAGCTGCCGTTAGATGTTTGCCCATTGGGAAGCATCTCGGCGGGCATGGATGTTTTTGATGTGTTTTTTGACCGTATCTTCGGCAATATAGAGTTTGGCAGCGATCGCTTTATACGTCAGTCCGATTCGCTTCAAAACCCAAACTTCGGTTTCTCGCTCAGTTAGGCTATAGCGCTGCGCTTCGGCATAGGCTCTGTATTGGGCAGATTGCTGCTGATCTTCTAAGGTGACTAAGAAAGCAGGATGTTCGACCTGGGGATTAAGCCAGCGAACTCGAATCCGAATCGTTGTTCCTTCCTCAGTTTGAATTTCGTCTTCAATCACAATGGTTTGCTCAAACTGGCGGCGGCTGTCCATTAAAGCTTGGCAGCATCGCCATACCTGGTGAGGAACATGCTCTGAAGCTGAGGCAGAAAGTAAGTTTTGGCAAATCTGGCGCGCGCAGCTATTGTCATAGGTAAGTTCGCCGCGATCGCTCAAGATCATAATGCCATCGGGCAGACCCTCGACTACGCCTTGCAGCAAGGTTAGATTGTTGTCTAACCGCTGAATGGGTGAGTCTGGAATCATCGATAAGTGAGCAGGTGATTGAGCAGGTGATTGAATGGACAACGGGGCAGATGATTGAAAAGTTAACGGTTTCACAATCGGTTCTGGGGGTGACGTTTTCAAAGATGCATTTTCAGGAACGGTGTTTCGTTGAGCCTCAGAAGCTAACCGCGATCGACCTAATTTGCTAGAGGCCGATGGGCTAGCGGCTGATTTCTCAGAAACGGACTTGTTAACTACTGAGCTGTTGGCAGTTGAAATTGCAAAGTTCATTGTGATGGAGGCTTTTCGCTAATGAACGGTAGATGCCTCGTGAGAACTCCAACATATGACAGTCTAGGACGGCACGCAGAAGGCAAAAGTTGCTCTACGTTTATCCAAATTAACAACAGGGAATTTACGGATTTTTATGGTGGTAGTTCGTTCCGAGAGGCTTAACAACAGTAAAAGTCACCTAGCCAGTCGAGCATATGTCGTCCTATGCCACTACAACAACTGCGCCTATTCTTTCCGGAAAACTGTCCTGATCTCAACCAAGTACGGTGATCAACACTCGACCAGTTGAAAAATTGGTTGGGTTGGAATTTATTTAATTTTGAAATTTCATCCGGATTTGCAAAATGACCGATCGCTCTGCCGATTATTTTGTCTTCTCTGTTGACCTTTCAACCTTGAGATCGAGTTGCAGAAAAGCGAATGTTATCAATTATTTCGAGTTTCCGTAATTGCGCCTCAACGCCTTGATGTCTCTTCTACTCCTCTCTCAGAAACTTACGTTTGATGCCTGTTTGAGGTATCGCCTAGCAAGCGCAACTATACGTCTAGATAAAGTCTGGAGAGCGTCTAGAGATCGAGATTTTTGAGTAATGCTGAACTGCTTCAGCAAATCTGTAGTTCGGATCTTAGAGTTAGATCTATAGTCATCCAAAATCAAGCGTAATTGCATCCTATAGTACGGTCATGATGAACGCGATCGATAGCAAAAGAAACGATCGCACCACAACTTATTACCGCTCAAATCAGCTTGCAAGATGTTCATCATGTGATGCAAAAATACGTTACAAAAATAACATTTTTAGCTGGGTTCACAGTGGTTAAAATCAGGACATTTGTATAGGCAATATCTCTGGTTATTCCTCACGTTATTCATCTAATTATTCCTCACGTTATTCCTCAAGCGTCTCCCCTTCCATCTCAGGGGCGATCGGACTTGGCTCAGTTCCATAAGAGCCGGGAGCATCGGCAGCGCGAAAGATTTCGGTAGGCTGCACTAGCTCTAGCTGACGCACAGGCTGAGGGGTCTTGGGAGATTGGCGGCGACGACGAGACACTCCTTCTTCAGTTGTTTCTTCTGCCACTACTTCATAGAGCAGCGCAAATTTTTGAGCTTGCCCCTTGCGCAATACTCGACCCAACCGCTGGATATATTCCCGCGCTGAGCCTGTGCCGGATAGCAAAATGGCAACACTCGCCTCTGGCACATCCACCCCTTCGTTTAGCACATGGGAAGCCACTAGCGTTTTGTACTTGCCTTCGCGAAAGTTTTGCAAAATTTCGTGGCGCTCTTTAACGGGAGTCTGATGGGTCAGAGCCGGAATGAGAAATTCCTGCGAGATGCGGTAAACGGTAGCGTTGTCGTTGGTAAAAATCAGGGTTTGCTCAGGATGATGCTGTGCCAGTAGCTCCGCTAAAATCCGCAGCTTGCCTTCTGTACCCAGGGCGATCGCTCTGGCTTCGCGATGGGCCAGCATGGCGCGACGTCCGGCTTGAGATTGAGCGCTGGCCTGGACAAACCGCTGCCAACCCTGCATACTGCCCAGCCAAATATTCGATCGCTGCAAAAAGTCGTTGCGCAAGGCCGTGAGGTAATCATAGCGCTGACGTTCCAGAGGAGACAGCTCTACCTTGAGCTGAATAATTTCGTGATGAGCCAGCGCCGTACCCGCCAAATCTTCTGCCGTGCGGTGATAGACCGTTGCCCCCAGCAAAGTGTCCAGATCCACATGTCTGCCATCCGAGCGATCGGGGGTAGCGGTCAAGCCTAAGCGATAGGGCGCGATGGCATATTCGGCAATCACGCGATTAAAGTCGCTGGGCAAATGGTGGCACTCGTCACAAATCAGCAGGGCATAGCGGTTGCCCAAAGACTCTGCATGAATGGCGGCGCTATCGTAAGTGGCAACCAAAATGGCGGTGCGATCGCGAGAGCCACCCCCCAACAGCCCAATTTCAGCATCCGGAAAAGTGACCAGCAGACTGGCATACCACTGGTGCATCAGATCCAGAGTTGGCACGGTGATTAGCGTGCTGCGGGGCGTAGCCTGCATCGCCATTTGCGCTAGATAGGTTTTGCCCGCTGCTGTGGGCAAAACCACGACTCCACGCCGCCCTGCTTCTTTCCAAGCCGCCAAAGCCTCCTGCTGATGCGGATAGGGCGATCGCTCTAGCTTGGCGTTGAGCTGAATTGGCGCAAAGGCTTTGGCCTCGTCAGTGAAGGCCGTACCTTCTGCCTGCAAGGTTTCCACTAGCGCTCGATATTGGATGGCAGGCACGCGAAACCGCTCAACGCGATCGTCCCAGGTGGCAAAATCGACCCAGGCTTTGCCGCGTGGCGGCGGATGCAGGAGCAGCGTGCCCCGATCGAATTTCAGCGTCGGCGTGCGGCTCATAGGGCTTCGATCACCGTTTGTACGGCAGGGGCAACGTTAGAGAGCAGATCATATCCCGTCAGTTTTTCTAGGGCATCGATCGAGGTTTTGAAGTCTTGCCACTTGCGATCTTTAATCCCCTGTTGGTTGGGCATATTGACGGCAATGACGCGAGTAGAGGCCGTAATGTCCGTTAGCCCTAGCCCAGGGCGATCGAGCACTACAACCACTTTCCAAGTGCTGGCTGGAACGGCCACCTTGCCCCGCCCAATCACAGACTGCCTGCCTTTTTCGCCTATGCCCCCCGTTCCAGCCGCACCCGCAATGATATAAAGCTCTTTGCCCTGCTTGACCAAGGCGCGGCAGTAGCTTTCGAGCTGTTCCCAAGGCCCCCGGTTGTTGTCGGCAGCTTGGGGCAGAATGTTGGTCATCAAAAATACGGCTTGGCTGTCGCTGGGGTCACGGTTGCGATCGGCTGCCGGAATCACATGGCCGCGATCGAAGCCGCTGCCCGTATAGTCATTGGGGCTGACCTGATACCAGCCTTTGGGTAGGGAGGTATCTGCCGTAAACTCTGGCCGAGGCAGCGATCCCAGCCAGTTTGCATTGAGCTGCCAGCTCACCCAGTTGGGAATTCCTTTATCGCGGTTATAGGACAGGGCATACTGCGGTCGAGAAATCAGATAGTTTTCGGGAGTAGAGAGGCTGGCGATCGCAGCGCTGGGGTTGCCCAACAGCAGGTTGGGATTGCCAATGCGGTTAATTTGGCTGACGAGCGTGGCACACCCTACGAGGCTAAGGGCGATCGCGCCGATAATTAACCCGCCGATCAGCCAGATCCTTGTCCACCTCACCCACGCCATAGCGCCACCCTGCGAATGTTCTGCCATTCTCTCGCATCTGCTCACCCTTAGGATCGCACTGATTGAATTTCCGTTCCTCCAAGAACTGTTTTGAGAGAGGGCATTACTCCCGCGACTGCTGCTCGACCCACTGATTAATGCCACGCCAGATTAAACCCACGACCAGCAGCCCCAAGCTGACCAACCAAACTTGCCAATCGACCCAAAAGGCCAGAAACAGACAGCCCCAAAACACCAACTGCGGAAATAGTCGCGGATAGAGCCGCTCTTGAGCCGATAGCTTGAGCACCGCTAACTGGGTAATCGCACAGTAAATGAGTATTGAAAAGGCGCTAAACGACCAGGTTATCTTGACATCGCCTACGGCAATAAAGCAGACGATCGCGCCACTGACCGTCAATATTGCCAAGGTCGGAGCTGTGCCAGCCGCATTAAAGCGGGCAAAGCTGCGGGGAATATCCTGCTGCTCTGCCATAGACTGCAACATCTGAGCGCAGTCCAGCATTAAATTGAGCAGCATGGCCAGCATGGCCGTCAGCGCGCCAATGGCCACGATTTGGGCACTTCCCGGTGGGCCAAACTGCCGTACCGCAAGGGTGAGTGGGGCAACATAGATTTCGACAGCGCCTCCCAACGCCTCAGCGCCAATGGCACCCATCGCCACGATCGCCACACCCAAGTACAGCAGCATCGCCCCAGCCAGCGTCAGCCACACCGAGCAGGGAATGGTGCGGCGAGGCTGGCGCACAGCGTGGCTCAGATAGGCCATGCGCCCATAGCCACCATAGGCCACAAACATCAGAGCCGTTGCCTGCAAAATCGGCGCGATCGCCTGTCGCCAGTCGGCTGTCTCCCAATCCGTTGATAGCCAATCAGTCCAAATCCCCGATAGAGACAGATAATCGCTTTGAAGGGCGATCGGCCATCCAGCCCCCAGAAAAACCAACAGCGAAAGCAGCGTCACCGACAGAATTAACCGCTTAGAGAAGCTGGCATGATGCAGCCCCCGCAGCAAAATTACGGTGAGAACGGCAATGAGGCCAAGGGCGATCGGCATCAGCCAGAAAATTTCAGTTTGCCTCCAGGCATTGAGAAAATACCCCGCAAAGCCCAAGGCAGCCGTGGCCGCCGAAGCAACCTTAGCCAGCAAAAAAGCCCACCCAGCCGTAAATCTTAGCCAGGGACTGAGGTATTTCTGTCCATATTCATAGGTGCCGCTCGCCGCCGATTGATTGACCGCAAGCTGGGCGGCATTCAGTTCATGACCCCATGCCAAAAGAGCCGCCAAGACAATAGCGGCGATCGTGCCCGTTCCGGCAATATCGGCAGCCAGGCCAATTCCCACAAAAACCCCTGTTCCCAAAACGGAACCCAAGCCCAATAGCGTCAGATTCCACACCCCAAATTTTGCAGGGCTACCAGCAGTAGTCGGGGTTGAAGAAATTAGATCGGGCGTTAGTTTGGGGGACATGGTGGAAAATCTACTCGTTCATATTCTTGTAAGTTGCAACGGCAGATGGAGACACCCGGTTGAGATATCTAAAAATCCAGTATTTAAAAATTGTGTCTAAAATGACCGGGAATGTGGCAATAAACAGAAAGATAAAGTCGTGGTTTGCCGCAATACCCAAATGCTTAGCGGCTCCCTCTAGCAGGACTTCCCAGCCATGCGGCGAGTGAAATCCCACAAAGATGTCGGTAAACAAAATGATGATGAAGGCTTTGGCACTGTCGCTCAGCCCATAGACCACCTCATCCATAAAAGACTTGACTACGGCAATTTCGCGCTTGCTAGATACGATGACAATAGCAAAAGCAGCCAATGAAAGCAGGTCTGAGAAGATGTTTTTAATCGCATTCGATCCCATCAGACGATACTCTGATTCGATTTCTGCCGCCTTTTCTCTCACCTGCTCCACAATTTCCGACTCTTCTTGTGGCTGAATTTTGCCGATCAGCACTTCAAAGCGCAGTCGCTGCTCAAAGCGCATTAATTCATCTAGCCCTTCCTCTTCGAGTTCCGTGTTCATGAAAATTTCTGCTGCTTCATGGTCAGCTCTGAAGCGATCGACAATTGGCCCCACCAGGAAATTTTTGGAAATCTGGTGCGTCAGCAGCGGCACAATCACCAGCAGCAGCATAAACCGAATGGCAATGTTCGTTTTAAACCGGGATTGACGAAAGGTTTGAACCACCTGCTGTTCGGCTTCGGGATCGAGATCTCGCCGGATGCGATCGACGGTTTCCAGAATTGAGCGGGGCAGCACGCCAGTTTTGTCGGTAATGGATTTGGAGTTGCGCTCTGCCTCTGGACTAGCCGGCAGGATCATCCGTCCGGGCAAATCAGTCACGATCGCCTTGGGTTCAGTAACCACCACCTGAGAAAGCGGGTTTGTGGCTCTATTTTCGTAGCGGGCTAAAATTTCATCAATGAAGCGCAGTTTCTTCAAGATGAGATTGGGTTGGTCTACTACATTTAGGGGGCTTAATTCGCTAGAGTTTTCGTCTAGCTGCACCTCGGTGGTGGCCTGATTCGAAAGACGAACAATAGAGCTGCTTGCCCGAAATTCAGCCAGCCGAATCTTGATGATATCTAGATTCTTTTTTAGCTCCGACTCAAAATAGCTCTGGGCACTTTTGCTGTAGCTGCCTGAGTCAAAAGCCACCCGGTTGCCGCCAAAATGGGCATCTTCCAAACCTTTGATCAATACGGCAGCATCATAGGCTTGATTTAGCGCCCGTTCGGGTGTTCTCAACAGCCAACGATTTGAGCTACGTAGATAGCTTCTCACCACCCCCGCCAGTGAATTCCTCATATTTGACTCAGACGAAATTTAATTGAATAGCCTCTGCTGAGATCGAAAAAGTAGGGCTGAGATAGGATGAAGAAGCGCTACATCCTGAAATCTACGTCCCCAAGCTGTCAAATAAAACCTGTCATAAAACCCCGTTGAATCTTTCAACAAAGTATCCATAAAGTCCGTTGTATCATAACAAATTCGTTAAAGGGCAATGAGTGACTCCTGACTCTGTTTGGATTACGGGTTCTACTGCGAGCGGTAAAACAACGCGCCTAATTGAGCAGTTTCGCCGCTGGGCTGAGGTTTCGCTGCCGCAGCTACGCCATCAGCTACCGCCTCGCATCCTGGTGTTTGCCGCGATCGGGGACAATCGGCTAGATTTGGCCGATCGAATTACGGCAGAAGCCACAGGATTATTTTCCTGCGATTCTGCAACACCCCTAGGTTTTTTTCAGGACGAGGTGCGGTTATTTTATCCGCTACTGGCAGAGAAATTGGCTCAGAACTTACAGGTTCGATCGCAATTTCCGGTTCGGCTACGCCCCGAAACTGAACAAGAGCTAGCCACGCGGCTATGGCGATCGCATCTTAGCAGCGGTCGGCTACGCCTAGAGGGGGTCAGCGACTATTTTATGGTGCGTCGGGCACTCGATCTGTTGCAGCTCAGTGCGGCGAGCGGCACGCCCCACGAAGAGATTGCCTGGGTGCTAAAACAGGGTCTGCCGGAGCAGGAAGGCCCCTCTGAGCTGTGGGACGCTGTGGGTGAGGCGCTGCAACAGTGGTGGAACTGGTGCCTAGAGCATGGACTCCTCACCTATGGCATCATCACGGAGCTGTACTGGCGCTATTTGCTGCCCCATCCGCTTTATCAAAAAAACTTGCAGCAGCGCTATCGGGCCGTGTTGGCCGATGATCTGGATGAATATCCGGCGATCGCCCGCCTGCTGTTTGAGTTTTTCCTCGATCGACAGATTCCCTGTGCCTTTACCTACAATCCAGATGGAGCGATTCGGCTGGGTCTGGGGGCTGACCCTCATTATCTGGCTAGCCTGAGCGATCGCTGCACCCAGACAGAAACGCTGGCGCAAAGGCCGGGTGACAGCCTGGGAGCCACCTGGGGCGGACTCGTCACGGCCTGGATTGCCGAACCGCTAGTGTTGCCGCAGTTGCCGACCTCTATCCAGACGATTCAAACTACTTCGAGAGCTGAGCTGCTGCGCCAGACCGCCGAAATGATTGCAACCGCCATCCAGTCGGGGCAGGTGCGTCCAGAGGAGGTGGCAATTATCGCTCCCGGCATGGATGCGATCGCCCGGTATACCCTGCGAGAAATTTTAGGGCGAAAAAACATTGCGGTGCGATCGCTCAATGATCAGCAGCCGTTGGCCAGTTCTCCCATTATTCGGGCGCTGTTGACCTTGCTGGCCTGGATTTATCCGGGGCTGGGTCGCTTGGTCGATCGAGAATCTGTGGCGGCTCTGTTGGTGTTGCTGAGTCCAGCGGCGGCACCGGAAGACTGGGCGAGTCATGCCGCAGAAGCACCTGTGGCCTCTGCGGCCTCTGCCACCCCTCGGATTGATCCCGTGCGGGCTGGGCTGTTAATCGATCACTGTTTTGTGCCCGATCCAGACTTGCCGCAACTCCTGGCCGTGACAGCGTTTCCCCGATGGGATCGATTGGGCTATCAGGCCACTCAAGCCTATGAAGAGATTGGGCAATGGCTAGAATCGCAGCGATCGCAACAGCAGCAGCATTTGCTCCCTAGCCCGATTGTGCTGCTCGATCGCGCCATTCAACGATTTTTGTATGGGGGCAGCCATTTGCCCTACGACCAGCTGTCGGCGCTGCGAGAGCTGATGGAAACCATGCAGCACTATTGGGAAGTCGAGACGCGGCTGCGGCAGGTGGCTGAGCAGGCGCAGTCTGAACTAGCGGGATGGGCGATCGCTGACGCGGTGGGGCAGTTTATTCAGCTTTTGCGGGATGGAACGATTACGGCTGATCCCTATCCGGTGCGTCCCGTGGGCACCAGCGGTGCCGTGACGCTGGCAACGATCTATCAATATCGCAGTGATCGCCAGGCTCACCGCTGGCAGTTTTGGCTCGATGCCGGGTCGCCATTTTGGCTGACGGGTGGCGGAGCGCTGTTTGGGGCACCGCTATTTTTCCAAGATAGAATCGGGCGGCTTTGGACACCCGAAGACACGTTAGCAATGGATCAACAGCGCCTCCAGCGGCAGGTGCTAGATTTGCTGCACCGAGCAGGCGATCGGATTTATCTCTGCCACAGTGATTTGGCGACCGGGGGGCAAGAGCAGGCTGGAGCGCTGCTGAATTTGGTTAATGCAGCGGTGGCGGTCAATCCTGCTCAAGGCGAGACGAAATCCGCCTAATGCCCTGCCATGCTGTGGCTAATGGCCGAGAAGTCGGCTTTGGCAATCTCGCTCTCATAGGAAAACTTGCCGCCGCTAATGACAATGAGGCGATCGCTCAGCTTCAGCAGCTCATCCAGGTCTTCACTCACCAGCAGCACCGCAACGCCCCGATTGCGAGCCTCGACAATTTGGCCATGAATGAATTCCACGGCAGCAAAGTCTAAACCGAAGCAGGGGTTAGCGGCAATCAACAAGTTGATGTGTTCTGAGGAAAGTTCGCGGGCTAGAACAGCGCGCTGAACGTTACCGCCTGAAAGGTTGCTGATCGGCGTTTCGGGTGAAGGCGTTTTGACCGAGAACTGCTTGATCAGCGTATCCGCCGTATTGCGAATCGCATTCAAGATCAGCATGAAACCTTTGGCCTGGGGGGGGCGATCGAACGTCCGCAACGCCATGTTTTCCGCCACGCTCATATGAGGCACACAGGCATTCCGCAGTGGCTCTTCAGGCAGGGCAAACACCTTATTGCTGTACATCTCAGCACGAGTGGCCTTGTAGGGCTTGCCGTTGACCAAGACTTCTCCAGAGGTGGGCGATCGCTGTCCCGCCAGAACCTCGACCAGCTCTTTTTGGCCGTTGCCAGAGATGCCCGCAATGCCGACAATTTCACCGCTATGCACCGTCAGGCTCAGCCCATTCACCGCAGGCAAACCGCTGTCTTTGATCGCATGAATATCGCGAGCCTCTAGCACCGGAACTGCGTTGAGATGCGTCACCTTGGAGACAGGCTGCGGCTCTTTGCGCTCGCCCATCATCATCTCTGCCATGTCAGACACGCTCAGATCCTTGACTGAGCCAGTTCCGGCAAACTTACCCTTACGCAATACCGTCACTTCATCTGCAAAGCTTGTGACCTCGCGAAACTTGTGGGTGATGATCAGCACGCTGAGCTTGCCTGCCGTCACCTGCTGCCGAATCAGCCCTAGCACTTCATCGGCTTCATCTGGGGTCAGGACAGAGGTAGGTTCATCCAGAATCAAAATTTTGCTCTTGAGATAGAGCTGCTTCAAAATCTCTAGCTTTTGCTTTTGTCCGGCGGCAAGCTGCGAGATCGGCAGTTCTAGCGGCACTCGAAAGGGAGCCGTCGCCATGAAGGCACTTAGCTTGTCGTACTCATCTTTCCAGTTGATCAGCGCGGGGCTATCAATGCGAGAGAGCACCAAATTTTCGGCAACGGTCATGGCCGGAACCGAGGTGAAATGCTGATACACCATGCCCACGCCGTAGCGCTGTGCATCCCTGGGGCTGTCGATCGTCCGAGCGCTTTTGCCAATTAACACATCGCCTTGATCGGGTCGGTAGAAGCCCATGATGCATTTGACCAGGGTGCTTTTGCCTGCGCCATTTTCTCCCAGGAGGGCATGAAAGGTGCCAGGTTTGAGCAGCATAGAAACATTGTCTAGGGCGACCAGCTTGCCGAACTGCTTCGTCATGTTGACAACTTCTAGTTCGGGCGGCGCTTCCGTTTCGATCGCGAGCGGGGTGGTGGCAATAGTCATAGGAATTTGAATGTATAGAGAGAATGAATGAGAGATAACAATGAATGGATACTACAAAGGATGGATACTACAAACTTTGTAGCGCCTTAAGCACAGCAGCAGAATCGGCGACAGCGCCAAAGACACCACCCTGCATGGTCACCATCTTGAGGGCAGCCTGGTGGTTGCCTAAATCGGTGGCGGCAGTGCAGTCAGAGAGGATGAGGCATTCGTAGCCGCGATCGTTGGCATCTCGCATGGTGGTATGGACACAAACATCAGTCGTGATGCCCGTCAGGATGATGTTTTGAATGCCTTTGCTCTTGAGCAACAAATTCAGATCGGTGGCGTAGAAAGAGCCTTTGCCTGGTTTGTCGATGATGGCTTCGCCAGGGAGGGGAGCCAGTTCGGGAATAATTTCCCAGCCTGGTTCGCCCCGCACCAAAATTTTGCCGCAAGGGCCAGGGTCGCCGATGCCAGCCCCCATTTGTCGCGATCGCCAACGCTTGTTTTCTGGCAGGTCGGCCAGGTCGGGGCGATGTCCCTCACGGGTGTGCAGGATGTGAAAACCATGCGATCGCATGGCTGGCAGCAGAGTTTGCAGAGGGGCGATCGGCGCACGGGTCAGCGTCAGGTCATAGCCCATCTTGTCTACATAGCCCCCTTCGCCACAAAAATCGATCTGCATGTCAATAATCAGCAGCGCGGTGTTTTGCGGTTTCAGATCGCCGTTAAAAGGATAGGGGTAGGGGTTAGCTTCGATGAATAGTCCCATTTGACTCCAGTGGGGTCTAGAAGTTTGGCTCTAGAAAAGTTCAGCTTTGAACAGACCTCTTGCAGATTAGAGTTTTAGATGAGGATGAATAGGAGCGGTGCCCCCATCAACCCTCATTTGCAAGAGGTTTAATGGCCGAGCTGAAAGCCAAAATGCGCATCCGTCATGCGAACCAGAGGCTTGAACGACGTTAGAGAACTGCTTTGAGAGAACGCCCATAGCGAAATCCCCGTTAAAGAACTCCGCTTAGTTCGCGACATCGACCACATGCAGCGCTTCTCCCTCATAGGTGCGGCTCGGAGCCGGAAATCCACAAGAAGTGCCGTCTTTGTAGACGACCTCCTCTTCCCAGGGCAACCGATAGTTGCCATGCACCAGATCTTTCATATAGGTGTAAGGACAGTCCTGTGCTCCCCCCTTGACAGCCGTGTAGCCGCGATGGCCAAACTGGTAGATGTTGTTCTCAACGCTCCAGTGCTGGCGGGCTTCGCGGACGAGATCGGGGCGCAGCTCAGCCGTAATAATTTCGTCGGGGCGGTGGCTGCCCATGACGAGGGGCACGCCATCAAAGTTGACAAACATCCCCTCACCCATTGAGTCAAAGCTGCCGTCAGTGCCGCACATGCAGACGGAGGCCGTGTACATCAAATTACAGAAGGCATTGGACTGATTGGTAATCTGCCAAGAGTGCCGAATGGGAGCCGTGTACCCTGCCGTGCGAATCATGATTTCGGCTCCTTTATAGGCACACTCGCGCGCCATTTCAGGAAACATGCCGTCATGGCAAATAATCAGGGCGATCGTGCTGCCATTTGGCCCTTCGCAGACGGGAATCCCCAAATTGCCCGGCTCCCAAGGCTCGACAGGCACCCAAGGATGCAGCTTGCGATAGTACAGCTTCAGCTCACCCTTATCATCAATGATGATGCCGCTGTTGTAAGGGTAGCCTTGGGGGTTGTACTCCATGATCGAGAAGCAGCCCCAAATCTGGTTATCGCGACAGGCTTGCTGAAAGGCTGCCACTTCAGGGCCTTCCAGCCGACACATGATGTCGGGGTTGGTATCCATCGACAGCCCATGCAGAGAATATTCTGGAAACACCACGAGATCCATCGTCGGCATATTCCGCCTTGCCTTAGCCACCATCGCGCAGATGCGATCGGTCTGAGCTGCCAGGTCGTCAGGGGTAACGACTGTAGGCAACTGCGACTGCACCAGTCCTAGCACCACGCCGTTGGGGGATTTGTTGAGTCCACCGAGTCCGCTCACAATCTCTCTCCTAAAAATATGCCTGAATGGACGTTATGTACCTGAATGTGCGTTTGCAAGACCGCCTGCAAGTTAGAGCTTTGAGAGGCGGTTGAGTAGAGGCTACGCCCTTACCAAACCGCCTGTGCCAGGAGGTTTAAGCCTGGGATACTAGGTATCGGTGCCCAAAGCGCCGGGTGCGCCCGTGAGCGATCGCTTCGGTGAGCAAGTAAAGATCATGATCACCAGCGTCAGAATATAGGGCGCAGCGTTAAAGAGGTAATAGCCTTCCTTAATACCGACCGACTGCAACGCAGGCCCTAAAGCTTGTGCGCCGCCAAACAGCAGCGAAGCCCAAAGACACTGAATCGGATTCCAGCGGGCAAAAATCACCAGCGCCACCGCCATCAAACCCTGACCGCTAGAGATTCGCTCTGTCCACAGCCCCGGATAGTAAAGCGATAAGGATGCACCGCCGATACCCGCCAAAAAGCTGCCCGCAACCACGCTCAGGAGGCGCACCTTAAAGATAGACATGCCCATTGCCTTGGCGGCATCGGGGCTATCGCCAACCGCCCGAATAAACAGCCCCCAGCGTGTCGATTTAAAAAACCAATGCATGATCGGGGCAATGAGAACGCCCAGCAAAAAGAGGGGGCTAATTTGCAAAGCTGCCTCTACTGCCGGAATGCCGCTCCAAGCGCCCAGATCGATCGTGGGCAATTGAGCCGCCTTAGGCTGAATAAAGGGCTTGCCGAAGAAAAAAGCAACTCCACTACCAAAAATAATCATGGCAATGCCGACTGCCACATCATTGACCCGAAACTGCTGAGATAGCCAGCCATGAATCACGCCCAGCGCTGCTCCGGCTAGTCCGGCGGCCAAGACGCCAATCCAAGGAGATCCGGTCAGGTAGGAGGTGCCGTAGGCCGCCATCGCACCCGTTAATAAAGTGCCCTCTAAACCCAGGTTGATCTTGCCACTCTTCTCAGTTAAGCATTCACCCAAGCTGACAAACAAGAACGGCGTACCGCCCCGCATGGTGCCTGCGGCGATCGCCAACGGTACGCCCCACCATCCCAATGCTGCTTCAGTTGCCATGTTGCTCCATTACCATATTGCTCCAAGGGATCATTCACCTATTGCGCCAACCGGAAAGTTGGCCGTCACTCCGTCATATCCAGATGGATGGATTGAGAGATGGGGTGAGCAGCGCCCACCCTCATCACGCCTGTGTTTAGCTAATCACAACAGGCTCTTGCCCAGGGCTTGTTGGCGGGTTGGGGGGAGCCGCAATCAGCGGCTTTTCTTTGAACCAGGGAATCTTGCCATAGAGCGAATCGCTATATAGCACCGCCAAAAAGACAATTCCCTCAAACACCAGCACTGTCGCATCGGGCAGGTTATGCGCCCGCTGCAAAATACCGCCGCTTGCCAAAATGCCTCCGACCAGCAGCGAGATCAGAATCGCGGCTAGTGGATTGTGCCTAGCCGCAAAGGCCACCAGAATACCGCCATAGCCATAGCCCACATTCAACGACTCATTAGCGCTACCTTGAACCGCCGCAACCTCAACCATGCCCGCCAGTCCCGCACAGGAACCCGCCAAAAAACAGACCGTTAGCGTGAGCTGACCCACCGGAAGTCCGGCAATCCGAGCTGCTCGAATGTTGCCGCCTGCCGTACGTGCCGCAAAGCCAAAGGTCGTGCGCTGAATCAAGAAATAGGCGATCGCACAGGCCACGATGCCATAGAGCAAACCCCAATGCACCCGCGAACCGGGAATATTACCCAGCATGATCGCTTCTGGCAGAGGAAAGGTGGAAGGCTTGTTGAGCGAACTGGGGTCGCGCATTGGCCCGCCCACCAAATGGTTGAGCAGCGCAATCGCCACATAGTTCAACAGCAGGCTGCTAATGGTTTCATTCACGGCACGGTAATGCTTGAGCGCCCCTGCCGCCATAATCCAGAGTCCGCCTGCAATCATGCCAGCGATCGCCATAGCCACTTGAGCAATCACCGGAGGCAGAGCAGTGCCCAAACCCAGGCCGATCGCCACAGCTGCGATTCCACCGACTACCAGCGCCCCCTCATTGCCAATAATCACCAGCCCCAACCGAGCGGGAAGCGCGGTACAGAGTGCCGTCAACATCAAAGGAGCCGCTCGAATTAGGGTATTTTGGAAGGTCTGCCAGCTGCCAAAGGCAGACTTCCAAATTGAGCCATAGACCGCAAACGGGTTTTGCCCCACTGCTGCACAAAAAACTCCAAACAGCAGCAGTCCTGCAAAGATTGCGCCAAAGGACAAACTAATCGATTCAAAACTTCTACGCCAGCTATTCATCACCTTCTCCCCTTGCGCTGCGGTTTAGCTACCGATCGAACCCAACACACCATCGACCAGATAGTTCATGGATTCCAGCGTCGGATCATCCTGCTTCAGGGTGGTTCCGGCTGGGATGACAACCTTGCCCGTATTGTCCTTCAGCCCGCCTGGATAAATCGTCAGGCTGCCATCCATCAGCTTGGCTTGAGCCTCATCGGCTGCTTTCTTCGCTTCTGCACCGACGGCAGGGCCATAGGGTGAGATTTTACAGAACCCATCTTTCAAGCCACCTCGCAGGATGTGAGGAATTCCCCCATCCATCAGCTTTTTGCCTGCATAGATCTCTTCTGCCAGCTTGGAATAGATGTTTGTCCAATCCCACTCGGCTCCGGTCAAGTAACCCTTGGGCGCTAGAGCAATCTGGTCGGCATGGTATCCCGAAGAGAAAATACCGCGTTTTTCAGCCGTTTCAATCACGACTTTAGGGCTGTCTACGTGACAGGTGACCACATCAATGCCCTGATCTGCCATGCTGTTGGTGGCTTCAGCTTCTTTAATCGGTTCTGCCCAGTTGCCCGTAAACACAACCTGCGTAGTGATCGCTGGCTTGACGCTACGTGCCCCTAGAGTAAAGGCGTTGATGTTCCGCAAGACTTGTGGAATCGGCTTGGCACCCACAAAACCCAGCTTGCCGCTCTTAGAGGTGAGCGCAGCCACAATGCCTGCAATGTACTGAGCTTCGTCAATGTAGCCAAAGTAGCTACCCACGTTTTTGGGTGTTTTCCCTTCCTGGTACAGTCCACCTGCGTGGAAAAACTGAACGTCAGGATACTCAGCCGCCATCTTAAGCACATGGGGGTCAAAGTAGCCGAAAGACGTGGGGAAAAGCGCCACAGCTCCATCAATGTCAATCATGCTACGCATGGATTCGGCCACGGCGGCAGTTTCAGGAACGTTCGCTTCTTCGACCAGCTTGACCCAGGAGAATTTCTTGGCCATGCCCGCTGCACCCGCAGCATGCGCTTGGTTATATCCATAGTCGTCTTTAGGCCCCACATAGATGAAGCCAATGGTGATGGGATTGCCACCCGCAGCGGCAGGACTCGCCCCAGTGCTAGCATCGGAGGTGCTAGGGGTGGAGGCGCAGCCTATGCCGTACTTTGAGGCAATGCCAAAAGCGCCAGTGGCTAACAGACCCCTCAGAATTTGGCGGCGCGACAGGCGAACAACTCTTTTTTGACTCACTTCCTCGACTCCCTTTTGTTGGTGCTTAATGTGTTGTGAAACCGTTAGGTGCTATTGGGAAGATTATGCGGCTAATTGCGCGATCGCCAACTTGATTAATCCCCGTATTTTTAATTAAATTTTGTGTCAACTTTCTTACTTGACACGATTTCGGGGTTGAGCGAATCTAAGCGGGCTGATTTTGCGTGTGACCTTGCATGTGACCTTACATGTGACCTCGAATTTTCACCCCTGTACCAAGGTGTACTAAAGGAAATTTTTTATCCGTAACTGACAATACCCTTTTAGAAGGATGACAGTTCTCTAAATTTAAGTTATGCAAATGTTACTCTCTCAAAACCAAAGTAAAACTCAGACTAGCTCAGCCGTTTTTTTGAGAAAATCTTTGTAAGATCTCAGCAGTGGACATACAAAAGTACGGGATTGTAGTGTAAACTTCTTGTCATTGAATTAATACTTCTTTATCTTGTGCGTACTAAATAGTTAGGGCACTAACTTCTGGGTAAGTATCTCTGATCATGAGGTTGTGCAACTCATTCATGCGATTACTGACCGCATACTTACCCAAGCTTTCGCTGCATTATCGATACGACCTGCGGCATATTTCTAGGATTTGCAATGCAGCATTCGGAAGCAGTTCTTCATTACAGGCTCTGTCACTTATGGGGGTTTTCAAGATGATGGCTCGTGGCAATGGAGAAGCGGTCTCCTTGGGGTCTTCGATCTGATCCGCGCTTACCCCTGATGTGATTTAGGTCTTAACTCACTGAGGTAATCTCCCTCAAGACTCCTGTTTAGTCACTGGCTTGACGATCGCTTTCCCTTAACACCTATACAGCTAACACGTCGGCAGGCGATCGGCTATCGAAGCTTCTAGGGAAATCCAGCCCTGTGCTTTTGCACCCCAAAATCCTTAATTACCCTGAAACCTCTCCACACAGTTAGGTGGCTAATGAAAAAATTCAGCATTCTCCATAGCTCTCTTGATTCCGGCAGTCATGCTCTTGCTAGGCGACTGCCCCAACGAATATCCGGTCAATTAACTGGGCTATCTGGGCGGCTCATCAGCGCTACCTTGTTGCTCTCAGTCTTAGTAAGCAGCTGCGGTGGCGGTGCACCTACTGCCCAAGCGCCACCGCCTACCCCTGTAGAGCTGCAAGAGGTGAAAGCCAGCACGGTGCAAGACAGCTCTGAATTTGTGGGCGCATTAGAAGCCCAAAATCGCGTAGAGCTGCGGCCAGAGGTCGATGGGCGCATCGTGCAGATTTTTGTTGCACCCGGCCAATCTGTAGCCGCAGGAGAACCGATCGCTGAATTAAAAGCCGATCGCAACGTGGCTCAGGTTACTGGCGCTGCTGCGGATGTAGATGCGGCTGTTGCAGCCCGCAACACAACAGCTGCCCAATTACAAGCCGCTCAAGCTGACGTAGAAAAAGCGCAAGCCGATGTGGCTCTGCAAAACACAGAATATCGGCGCACAGCGTCTTTGGTCAGCGAGGGTGCCCAAGCGCAGCAAACGCTTGATCAAGCTGCAAATCAGCGTGATACGGCCTTGGCAGCACTCAAGGCGGCTCAAGAACAGGTAAGGGCAAACCAGGCAGCGCTTTCTGAAGCAGATGCCAGACTCTCTAGCACGCAGGCTGCGCAAGATGTGGCGACAACCGATTTAGACGATAACTTGGTTAGGGCACCGATCGCCGGGGTTGTGGGCAATGTGCCTGCCAAAGTCGGGGATTATGCCCAAACAGATACCACCATTACCAGCATTATTCAAAACGGTGCGCTAGACCTAAATCTCTCAGTGCCGATCGAGCGCACCGTCGATCTGCGAACGGGGTTGGCAGTAGAACTTCTCGATCAACAAGGCAAGCCTCTCACCACAGGGCGGATCTCTTTCGTTTCTCCAGAAGTTAATGCGACCGATCAGGCTGTACTGGCCAAAGCCACCTTTCCCAACAATGGCAGACTCAAGGATGGTCAGCTGGTTCGTGCCAAAATCATTTGGCAGACCTCTCCAGGTATCCTAGTGCCGACCAATGCCATTACTCGCATTGCCGGACAAACGTTTGTCTATGTGGCGGGCACTGGCTCAGGTGAAAAACCAGAAGGAGCCGCTGCTGAGACACCCGCACCCACAGAGGGGCAGCCCCAGCAGGTAGCGCAGCAACGGCTCGTGCGCTTGGGCGATATTCAGGGAAATAGCTATCAGGTGCTAGAAGGACTTAAGCCTGGAGAGCAAATTGTGGTTTCCGGCATTCTTAATCTTCAAGATGGTTCGCCCATTACGGTAGCGCAAGCCCAGCCTGTAGGGGCGCAGCAGCCTCAGTAGGACACGTCTTCTGACGTTATTAGGAGTTGTTTATCTCTAGGAGTTGTTTATCGTCTGAGGCAGCCAGCGACTCTCTCAGGCGATAAGCGAGGCATTGGAAACACGACCTTACACCCCCACTTCACCCATGTTTGCTGACTTTTTTATCAAGCGACCGATTTTTACTTCCGTCTGCTCGATTATTATCTTGCTGTTGGGGATTATTGCTGGACTGACCCTCCCGATCGCCCAATTCCCAGATATTTCACCGAAACAGGTGGTTGTAACGGCCAACTACGCCGGAGCCGATGCGGAAACGGTAGAAAGTGGCATTACTAACCTGCTAGAGCAGGAAATCAACGGCGTAAAAGGGTTGCGGTACATGAGTTCTGCCAGCAGCAGCGACGGCACCAGCCAGATTACCGTCACCTTTGATGCTGCTCAAGACCCCGACATTGCCACGGTTAACGTGCAAAATCGCGTGTCTAGGGCGCAGGCTCGACTGCCGGGTCAAGTCGTACAGACCGGAGTTACAGTTAGCCAACAGGAAAGCAACTTCTTGATGGCGGTAGCGCTTTACACCGAAAACGGCGAGTACGACAACCTATTTTTGAGTAACTATGCCGACCTTTACATTCTCAATAATCTCAAGCGGTTGAATGGGATAGGCGGGATTCAAATCTTTGGAGAACGCAAATATGCCATGCGCATCTGGCTTGATCCTAATCGCCTCGCCAGCCGGGGCTTAACTGCGCAGGATGTTAGTCAGGCGATTCAGGAGCAAAATATTCAGGTGGGGGCGGGTCAGCTTGGACAAGAGCCTTCTTCGAGTGATCAAGACTACCAGCTCAACCTACGAGCCATTAGCCGCCTCAAGGATGTTTCAGAGTTTGAAAATATTGTCCTGAAAACCGGAGCCAATGGCTCTCTGGTGCAGCTCAAAGATGTAGGACGGGTGGAGCTAGGCGCTGAAAACTATGGTACCGATCTTACCTACAACAATCTGGAGGCTGTAGGGCTAGGGGTAACACAGCGTCCGGGCAGCAACGCTCTGCAAACGAGTGAAGCGATTCGGGAAGAAATGGAGCGCCTGAGCGAAACATTTCCACCCGGCATGAAGTATGCGATCGCCTTCGATACCACCATGTTTGTGGAAGCCTCGCTTGAAGAAGTTGTAATTACGCTGATCACTTCCTTCTTGCTGGTGGTGCTGGTGATGTACATCTTTTTGCAAGACTGGCGGGCAACGCTGATTCCAACGGCGGCAATTCCAGTTTCGCTGCTGGGGGTGTTTCTGTTCACTAAGCTGTTCGGGTTTTCTATTAACACCCTGACGCTGTTTGGCCTGACCCTGGGAACTGGGATAGTCGTAGATGATGCCATCGTCGTTGTAGAAGCCGTTGCTGCAAAAGTTCAAGATCGGGGAATGCATCCGCTTCCAGCAGCCATTGAAGCCATGCGAGAGCTTTCGGGCGCGGTGATTGCGACTTCGCTGGTGCTAATGGCGGTGTTCATTCCGGTCGCCTTTTTTCCCGGTACTACAGGCGCAATTTATCAGCAGTTTGCCCTGACAATCGCCTTTTCGATCGCCATTTCTACCTTTAATGCCCTGACGCTGTCCCCAATGATGTCAGCGCTGCTGCTGCGCCCTCGGCAGGAAAATCACTCTTTTCTGGGCAGGTTCTTTGACGGCTTCAACCGGGTTTTTGATAGAATCCGGCGTGCCTATGAGCGATCGCTCGGCTTTTTGGGGAGAATTCGCTACATCATTTTGGCGGTCTTCATCGCGTCTTTGGGGTTGACGGCCTGGCTGTACGGCATTGTCCCTTCAGCCTTTTTGCCGGAAGAAGATCAAGGCTATTTCATTACGATCGTGCAGGCTCCAGAAGGATCTTCTTTGAGCTATACCAAGAAGATCCTGGATGAGGCTTCCGAAACCGTGCGAACACTGCCTGAAGTGGCATCTAATTTTGCGATTACGGGATTCAGCTTTACGGGTGTTGCATCCAATCAGGGGGTTATGTTCACGTTGCTCAAGCCTTGGGGCGATCGCAAACAGGCGGCTCAGCAGGTCAAGGCGCTGATTGGACAGATACAAATGAAGTATTTTGCCGATACCCGCGCCCGCATCTTTGCCGTGAACCCCCCTGCAATTCAAGGTCTGGGCAACTTTGGCGGCTTCCAGATGGAGATGCAGGATCGGCGGGGCAATTTACCTCTTGATCAGTTTGTCGGCTATCTCTATCAACTCATGGGAGCTTCAAACCAAAATCCTAACCTCAGTGGGGTCTTTAGCACCTACTCGGCTGGCTCACCGCAGCTGCTGGTGGAAGTGAACCGCAACCGCGCCAAATCCCTGAATGTGGGCGTAGATACCGTTTTTGAGACGTTGCAAACTTTCTTGGGTTCGCAATATGTCAACGACTTTAGCCTCGATCAGCGCAACTACCGGGTTTACATTCAAGCCGATCAGCAGTTTCGCTCTAAGCCAGCTGATATTCAGCAGCTTTATGTGCGATCGGATGATAACCAAATGATTCCTTTGAGCAATCTGGTGACGATTACCCCTGCAACCAGCGCCCAGACCATCACCCACTACAACCTCTACCGCTCCATTTCGGTGCAGGGGGCAGCCGCTCCCGGCAAGAGTTCGGGTCAAGCTTTGCAGGCAATGGAAGAGACTGCCAAGCAAATCTTCCCACCCGGTCTAGGTTATGAATGGACAGGTACTGCCCTTGAAGAAGTGGAATCAGGCGGTCAAGCGTCGCTGATTTTCGGCATTGGCTTACTGATGGTGTTTTTGGTGTTGGCAGCTCAGTACGAGAGCTACATTGATCCGGTCATTATTATGCTGACGGTGCCATTGGCGGTGCTGGGCGCACTGAGCGGGCAATATTTTCGCGGCTTTGCCAATGATGCCTACTGTCAGATTGGTCTGGTGATGCTGATTGGCTTGGCGAGTAAAAACGCCATTCTGATCGTCGAGTATGCCAATCAACTTCGAGAGAAAGGTTTGAGCATTACGCAGGCGGCAATCGAGGCTTCTGAAAGTCGTTTGCGCCCCATTTTAATGACGGCAATTTCGGGGTTGGTGGGCTTCTTTCCGCTGGCGATCGCCACGGGTGCCGGAGCCGCCAGCCGCCAGTCTTTGGGAACTGCCGTTTTTGGAGGCTACCTGCTATCCACGTTCCTCAGTCTGTTTTTAGTGCCCATTCTCTACATCATTACCAAGAGCTTGAACGATCGCTTCTTTCCGCCCAATAAAGAGCGTAAAGAGCAAGAGCGGCTGATGGAAACTTCTAAGTCAGCTTCCTAACCGATAGAAGTAAAGCCCCAAAAAGCTCGCCGCTGGCGAGCTTTTTTTCAACTCTCTTTTGAGTGGACACTGCTGTAGCAGCTTGGGTATGCAACGGTCTTTTGTCCTGAATACTGTGCCTGCGGTACAAAAAATCATTAGCTTAAAATCGTCATCCTGTTGAAGACTCCCTAGAACCAAAATCTCTAACGGAATCTCAGCATGCTAGAGTCGAATGAGCCTGTTTTATGGCTGTAGCTGATTTAGGGTTGTATTAAAGCTAGATTTCCCCGTCTGGACACTCTCTCAAAAAGATTTTGGCGAAGCTATCATCAGGGGCAAATCTAAATGAGATGGGTAGCATTGGACTCAGGCAAAACAGCAGAGGAACTCACCAAAAGACAGATGGTGGAATTCTAGAAACAGCCAAACAATAGCTAAGGCTCGACTTTTTTGTCGTGTTACTCTAACCCACTCGTTGCTCCTAATTTTTATGCCCTTCTCCAGAGCAAGCGGTATCCTGCTGCACCCCACTTCTTTCCCTAGTCGGTTTGGCATTGGCGATTTGGGCACCGAAGCCTATCGCTTTATAGACTTCTTGGCTGCTAGCGGACAGCAGATTTGGCAGATTTTGCCGCTTGGCCCTACGGCTTATGGCGATTCGCCTTATCAGTGTTTCTCAGCGATCGCGGGCAACCCCATGCTGATTAGCCCTGAAGTCCTCAGCGGCAAAGGGCTATTGAGCGAAGAAGATTTTAACGACTTTCCTGATCTGCCGCTACGGATTGATTTTGGCTGGGTCATCCATGTCAAAACGCTGCTGCTACGCAAAGCCTCCGACAACTTTAAGCAGCGGGCGACCCCTGAGCAACACCAAGAATTTGAGGCTTTTTGTCAGGGCGCTGCCGACTGGCTTGAAGACTATGCTCTGTTTCGAGCCGTCAAAGATGCTCATGGGGGCGCTAGCTGGAATACTTGGGATCAGGCGATCGCTCAGCGCAAGCCAGAAGCCGTAGAGCAATGGCAGCAGCAGTTGGTTCCCCAGATTTTCTTCCACAAATATCTTCAGTTTGAGTTTGCGCAACAGTGGGCAAATGTAAAGCGTTATGCCAACGAAAAAGGCGTTCAGATCTTAGGAGATCTGCCGATCTACGTGGCACATGACAGTGCCGAAGTCTGGGCACACCCCGAATATTTTTGCCTCGACCCAGAATTGGGCATTCCTTCGCTGATGGCAGGGGTGCCACCCGACTATTTCAGCCCGACAGGTCAGCTTTGGGGCAATCCGATCTACGACTGGGATCGGCTTCAGCAGGATAACTTCAAATGGTGGGTACAGCGGTTTCAGGCAATGCTTGACTGCGTTGATCTAATCCGAATTGACCACTTCCGAGGGTTTGAGTCCTACTGGGCGGTTCAGGAGAGCGAAACGACTGCCATCAACGGCGAATGGATGAAGGCTCCTGGTGAGGCGCTGTTTCAAGTTTTGGCAAACCAGCTTGGCGTTTTGCCCATCATTGCTGAAGATTTGGGCTTTATCACGCCCGAAGTGGAGGCATTGCGCGACCAGTTTGAGTTTCCGGGTATGAAGATTCTGCATTTTGCCTTCGACTCAGATTCTCAAAACCCTTATCTGCCGTTTCAGTACAGTGCCAACACGGTGGTTTACACCGGGACACATGACAACGACACAACGGTAGGCTGGTTTAATGCTCGCAGTCCTCAAGAGCAGCATCGAGTTTGGAATTATATGGGCTGTGGCGATATGCATGAAATCCATTGGCAAATGATTCGCCTTGCCTTTAGCTCGGTTTCCAATCAGGCGATCGTCCCACTTCAGGATGTCTTGGGTCTAGATACCGGATCGCGGATGAATGCCCCCGGCCAAGCGATCGGTAACTGGGGCTGGCGCTATGAGTCGGGCGCTTTGACCTCAGAACTGAGCGATCGCCTACGAGAATTGACCGATCTGTATGGGCGCTTGCGTCAATCTGACCTTTATAGTTAAAGGCGCGTTGCTGATTGAGAGGATCGCGATGTGATCCTCTCAATCAGCAACACCCACCCGCAAAACTGCCAGCACCACCCAAAGTACCCCTATGGGGAATGTGGGGATCTGATTGAGTTGTCCAGAATGGAAAGTGTGTTCAGCACACCCGTTCTAGAAAAGACAACTTTGATCCCTCCTCTGAACCCAAGGGTATTCTGATGGCCTCTCAAAATCCCATAACACTTAAATCAGTTGTAGGCATAGTGACTTTGCTAGGAGCCATTACGGGGTTGATCACGGCTATTGTGGGGCCAGAGGGTTTTCCAAAATTAGTTGCAACCTTGCGGGATCAGGGGAGTGAGCCAATACAGACTCCAACCCTCACAGTTAAGCCTTCAGGCTCTCACAACGTTGAAGCTATGGGAAACGGCAATATCGCGATTGGCGGCTCCAATTCCTCCGTAGGGTCGATTCAACAGTCTGGAGACGGTAACTGTAATAATATTCAGGCTTCGGGGCAGAGCGTCACCATCATTTGTACACCTGCTTCTAGTGGAACCTCTTTTCCAGGATCGGGACTAGAGAATTTTCCATTCGGTATGCCGTCGGGCAACCAGGCTAGTGCATCTCCAGTGAAACTCCAGGCATCGGTCGAGGGGCTACAGCGGGAGAGCGATCGCTTCACTCTCTGGCTAGTCAATGCCACGCCTGATCAGTCTGTTGAGATTCAAACCAAACAGCTTACTCTATCGGACGATCAGGGCAACACTTACGAACTCGATCCCTGGACAGGTCACAGCATGGGCTTGAATAAAGTCGTTCCCCCCAACGGTCGGATCAAATTGGAGTATACGCTGACTAGCCCGATCGCTCCAGGCGCAGCCACTGTCACCTTCACCCTCGATAATGTTTGGACGCAACCCACAGGCAGCCAATTCAAAGCCCCCCTGCCTTCTGTGCAATGGACGACTCCGCTATAAGTCATCCTTTACAATCCCCTTGGCTTAGTTGAAGGCTGCTAAAAGCTTTTTAGGACACATTTTGATGGAGCCGGATTTTGATGCCATTGCAACTCAGATTCAACTCCAGATTGAGTTTTTGGTCATTCCAACTGCGCGTCACTCCTTGGGTTCTGAGCCTCCGCCATGTTCCAACAGAAGCACTCAAAGAACTCTTACCGACTACGCCATTTCTTTGGGTCTTGAGAAGAGTAGACTGAATACAAGCATCGACACAACGAAGAAACTCTTCGCCCAAGCCAAACTCCTGATCTTCATACCAGCCATATGCTTGGGCTGCATCTTGTTCCACCTCTGGTAGAATAATCAGATTTCTAAGCACCATGCTGCCCGTTGCGAATCGCTCCTTAGCTGCTTCCCATGAGCTGCCTGAACTAGGATTCTGCGAGTAGGCAGCCTTTCTCTTAGCCAGTTCTTCTTTTTGCCAATCAAGCACGGGAATTTGCTCTGGAACTTGGGCGATACTGTCCCACAAGTCTTCAACAAGCTGCAATTTTTCCGAGAGGGTTAACTCAAAAACTTGAGTGAACTCTGTATTCATGCTGACCTCGCCAAAGATTACTTACCTTGCTCTCAGTCGACCACTGACAACGATATCGCCTACTCAGTAACGTTTAGGGGCTATTTACCCTACCGCCGTGTGGGCAAATCTAATGGTGACCATTGACAATCCTAGAAGAGGTAGTCTAGATCAGGTGGCAAGATTTACATCGCTCAGGCAGCAGGGATTGAGGAGGCGTTCGCGTAGCATGTGCGAAGCACGTAAGCTTTCCGAAGGACTCGCCAAAGTCAAGACTCAGTATCTCCAGGAAACTGAAAATCTCGAAGTTATCACAGTCGGAGGTATTCTGGCACCCGATCAGATAATCTCTCTGGATACAAGCCTGTTGTAAAAGTTTTTTTGAGAAGAACCTCTGAGAAGAACCTCCCAGAGTGAGGATAACACTCCGCTTCACCTGTCGCTGAGAATCATTTGTTACTCAGCCAACCATCTCGATACGGTCGGCGTGTAAGCAGATTGTTAGACCGCGCAATTGAGCATTTTCCTTAACTCATATTTGATTGAGAGGGTTGCCCATAGTCTGACAGATAGGGATTATGTTTAAACTCAGCAGCTAAGAAGTCAATAAAGCAATGAACCTTTGCGGGTCGAAAGCGACCTCTTGAGTGAATGGCATAGATTGGCAGCAGAGTAGGTTCATAGTCTTTTAGCACGACCTTAAGCTCTCCTTGATCGAGGATATCAACGAATAACCAGATAGGGGATACAGCGATTCCTAAACCGGATAAAACAGCCTCACGAATGGCGGTTGAATTGTCCGCTCGAAGA
Organism: Oscillatoriophycideae cyanobacterium NC_groundwater_1537_Pr4_S-0.65um_50_18; assembly: GCA_016208305.1. Classification (GTDB taxonomy): domain Bacteria; phylum Cyanobacteriota; class Cyanobacteriia; order Elainellales; family Elainellaceae; genus Drouetiella. Next base: position 45,236 of record JACQYI010000085.1, read on the forward strand.
TTACCCTTTACGGCAACTTTGATCACCTTTTGGTCTTTCTGAAAGTGCCACTCGTTGCCGGTTGCTAGTGGTGTGTAAACAATGCAATTGTGATGCAACAAATCATCCGGTGTTTGAGGTTCACTTGCCTGCTCAAAGTAGGAAACAGCGGCGATCGCAACGCGCCTTGTCACGCCGATTTGCTGCGAAATTAGTGAAGTATCTTGAACGTTGCCAATTCTGATGGATAGGTCAACGCCTTCTTCCACCAGATTGATGAAGTGATCTGCCATTGTCAAATCAATCTTGATATCTGGATAGCGATCGAGAAATTTCTTCAACCGTGGCACGATTTGAAATTGCCCAAACGAGATCGGACAACTTACCCGTAACAGACCTGAAGGTTTCTGTTGTCGCCCGACACTGGCTTCTGCTTCTGCCATGACCTCTAGAACTTGCTGGCAATGTTGATAAAATTGCGCGCCTTCATCCGTCAGGTTGAGACTGCGGGTCGATCGCCGCAGCAGTTGCACGCCCAAGTGCTCCTCCAATGCTGCGATTTGCTTACTGATAGTCGGCTGTGTCGTTTCCAGTTCTCTCGCCACAGCAGAGAAACTACCTACCTCTACAACCCGCACAAATGTTTGCAAGCATTCAATTCGATCCATGATCAGCGATTCCGTTTTGGAATAAATCATATTCTATTTTGCCGTCTTCTCAAATTATTAGTAATCAATCATTCTGAGAGTAGGTACACAACTCAACGGTGAATCTGATGAACTTAGAAGCAGCACTAAACGTCTTTCGGGCTGAGTTTTTGAAAAAGTTTCCGGCTGAAAAAGCTGCAATCATGCAGCAAGCTACCGATACACTGGCACGGAAATTCAAAGACACCCCTCTGCTGCAAGTTGGCGATTTGGCTCCTGATTTTACGCTTCCCAACGCGATCGGCACTCCCATTCGCTTGGCCGATCGCCTGTCGCAAGCCCCAGTAATTTTGACGTTCTATCGCGGCGGTTGGTGTCCCTACTGCAATCTAGAACTGCGGGCTTATCAGCAGGCTTTACCGCAAATTCAGGCGGCAGGTGCTACGTTGATTGCCGTTTCGCCCCAAACGCCGGATGCCTCACTCAGCACAGCCGAGAAGAATAACCTATCGTTTGAGGTTTTGAGTGATGTCGGTTCAACCGTTGCCGATGCCTATGGCATTGCGTTTGAGCTGCCCGATGCGTTGAAGGCACTATACACCGAGCTAGGGCACCCACTACCCGACCACAACGGCACGAATGATTGGAAGCTACCCGTTCCAGCCACGTTTGTGATTGATCCGCAGCGTCGAATTCTGCTGGCGCATATCGATGTCGATTACCGCAACCGACTGGAACCCACAGAAGCAATTCGGGCAATCACTCAGACGACAACGCTACAAGCCTAAAAAGCGATCGCTACACCGAATCGCAGCTAGACCCAAGCAACATCAGAACATCAGCAACTTTTATGGAGGATTCAACCATGGCAACTCAACCCGACTATTTCACCAAGTACGAAAACTTGCACTTCTATCGTGATGAAAACGGCATTCTTGAAGTCAGAATGCATACCAATGGTGGATCACTCGTCTTTACTGGAAAAACGCATAGAGAGTTTCCAGATGCCTTTTATGACATTAGCCGCGATCGCGACAACCGAGTGGTCATCCTGACAGGCACAGGTGATGCTTGGATGGCGCAAATTGATTTCAACAGCTTAGGAGATGTCACCAACCCGCGTGAGTGGGACAAAACATTTTGGGAAGGTAAGAAAGTGCTGCAAAATCTGCTTGATATTGAAGTGCCAGTCATTTCTGCCGTCAATGGACCAGCACTGCTGCATACAGAATATATTCTGACAACCGATATTGTTCTCGCCGCAGAGACTGCCACATTCCAGGATATGCCACACCTGAATGCCGGAATTGTGCCTGGTGATGGGGTACATGTGCTGTGGCCTCACGTTTTGGGTTCGTCGCGTGGGCGTTATTTCCTCCTGACGCAGGAGACGCTCACCGCCCAGCAAGCGCATCAACTCGGAGTGGTCAATGAAGTGCTGCCTCCCGATCGCCTTATGGAACGAGCCTGGGAATTGGCTAGACAACTCGCAAAACAGCCCACGCTCAACTTGCGCTATACCCGTGTTGTCCTCACTCAACGCCTAAAGCGTTTAGTTAATGAAGGCATAGGCTATGGTCTTGCGCTGGAAGGCATTACGGCAACCGACCTGCGTAATGCTTAATAGCGAAACTGTCATTGGGCGTTCGTATGACGAACGCCCAAAACCAATAGAAATCAGGTAACAAATCGATGAATATACATTCCACTGAACTACTTCGCAATCGCTGGACATTAGTCGGCAAGAAAGCTTTGATTACTGGGGCTACCCAAGGAATTGGGCTAGCGATCGCCCAAGAGTTTCTGGCATTGGGTGCAGAAGTCATGATTGTTGCTCGCAATGCAGAGGCAGTGAAACAGCAGCTTGAACTATGGAATCAACTCGGTTTACCCGCTCATGAGGTTGCTGCCGATGTCACGCAATCAGAGGATCGTCAGGCAATCTTCGATCAGGTTATGCAGAAGATGGGCGGACTAGATAAAGTGTACCCCTTTGTCTAAACAGTTTTAGTAGAAGTTTAAGGTGGAATCTCTCATCGGCTTCAAATGTTCTCCTTTGCAATAATTTATACAAACTTTAAACCTAACTACTGAAGTGTATCTTTGCAGGGGCTTGATA
>JACQYI010000081.1 GCA_016208305.1 Oscillatoriophycideae cyanobacterium NC_groundwater_1537_Pr4_S-0.65um_50_18
CCATAATGAAAAATGTGAGAATTGCAAAAATCACATCAATCATTGGCATCATGTTCACTTCAGGCATTGCATCTGAATCATCATCACGTACATTCATATTGATTGTCCTAAAGGTTTTCTACGCATATAATTTCTTGGAAACTTTAAGATATTCTCAGCCGATCGCCAAGCTCAAAATCCTACTTCTGAAATCCTGATGTCTAGAATTCTGATGCTTAGGGTGCGCAAAGGGGACTGCTATGGAGCGAATAACTTACTCTGCTCGCATGGGTACACCCGATCGCCGTTCCTCATGACGAAACAAATGTAAAACCTCAAGCTGATTACCATGTTCATGAACTTGCGCCAACTGCCGCTTATACAAACCTCGGAAGACTCCATAAAACAGCAGTGCAAACAGAGCCACCACCATGCCGCAGGCCGTTGAGACCAGAGCCTCGCTAATCCCTGCCGTTACTTCTGCCACCCCTTCACCCCCTGCGCCACCAATATCTAGACTAGCGAAGGTGCGGATTAACCCTAATACGGTACCCAGCAGTCCCAGCAGTGGCGCACCTGTGATAATGGTTGAGAATACTGTGTTGAATCGCTGAAGCATAGGAAGTTCTGCCTCGGTTGCTCCTTCTAGGGCTAAGCGAAAAGCTTGGGGCGGCGCATAATCGACTTCCAGAGCTTCCAAAAAAATCCGAGCAATCGGTAAATCAATATTTTGCCTCAGCTTGGGCAATAGGGTATCAGAATTGGTTCGATAGGCTGTCAATACTTCTCGTACTAAGCGCTTGTGCCGCTTGTTGACTTTGTACCAGAATAGGCAGCGTTCAATAATTAACGCGATCGCCACAATGGAAAAGGCCAGCAGCGGATACATGACAATTCCACCTGCGACAAATAAATCAGTAATCGACATGTAGACTTCTCATCGTGATTGAAGATGCCATAAGGAATGAAAAAACGAACATTAACCATCAATGATTGACAAATTAAGCGGCTTGACTCAGAAGAGTAACTCCCCTAATTTTGAGGATGACTTTGGAGTAAGACGAACACTCTGCGCCTCTCTCAGCCCAAAATCATCACCCAATTGAGCAAGGTTAAAGATCTAGCTCACACTTGGATGAAGGGTTTGAGCCTCAAAATTTGTTCAAAAACTGTCCTGCATAGCAAATAAAAGTAATTCTTATTAAGGGATAGGAGTGTTGGTCTTGTCAAGCCTTTTTCAGCAATTCTAAATGGGGTTTAGATCTGGGAACCGTGTGCTCGAAAGGTATGAACTTCCCAGATTTAAATCTGCAAAATGAGGATTTCTGAGCCTATTTGAAGCATCTTGCATTGCTTGCCGATGCTCAAAACCCTAAACTTCTCCCTTCTGAGGTTTGAGCAGTCAAGCTCCTCTCTAGAGCAGCGTATTAATCCATAGTATACTCATTCAGATAAGACTAATTCTCATCTATATATAGTAATCTTTCGGGGAAATGACCATTCTTTTGGGCGATCGCACCATTACACTAAATCAGGCTGCTCTTGAAGAATTATTGAATCAGGCTCAGCAACAGGGAGAATGTATCTATCAAAACGACGGTATTGAGACGCAGGTCAATCTACCCCATGTCTTGGGAGAAGGATGCGGTCGCTCGATTCAGCTACGGCATGGGTTAACCCTACATATTCGCGATGCCAAACTGCGACACTCTGTTGCCGTCGAACAGCATTACGACGCAACCTTTCCAGTCACAGCAAAGTTTTATCTATCAGGGGCATCTAGGGTCAAGATGCCGCGAGTGGCGGAGATGGAGCCGGACGAAGAAATCTCAGGACATCATTATCTTTCCCGTTTACCCAACCTGATCAAAATTGAAGAATGGCAGGCTAATGTACCCATTCAGCTGGTCATGATTCATGCCCATGCAGATTATTTCCGGACGTTCAGTTGTACAGATTCTCTGCCCGATCTTCTACAGACACTCATGCAAGGGTCTGGACGGTTCCATCAGTCGTTGGGGAAAATGTCTCCAGCGATCGTCCAGATCCTTCAGCAAATTATCCACTGCCCCTACCAAGGGACAACTCAGCAGCTTTATTTAGAAAGTAAAGCACTGGAACTATTCGCACTCCAATTTGCCTGCCTTGAGTCTAAACTGCCAACGCTTAGAAAACAGACGCTACCCGCAGATGATCTGGAACGGTTGCACAGTGCCAAGGATTTATTGGTGCAATATGCTAACAATCCCCCATCTCTGCTTGAGCTTGCGCGCCAAGTGGGATTGAACGATCGCAAACTTAAACAAGGATTTCGTCAGGTGTTTGGCACAACCGTGTTTGGTTATTTGCATGATTACCGTATGCAGCAGGCTCAAGACTTACTCCAACAGTCTCAGCTCACCATTGCGCAGGTAGCGGCGACAATTGGATACCGTAACCCAGAAGCCTTTAGCACTGCCTTTCGCCGAAGATTTGCTGTCAGCCCAAAGGCTTATCAGTTAGGCCATCGAGGATAGCCGATACAAAAAGTCCGGTTGGCAAAGAAAAAAGTCCGTTTGACAAAGATAGCGATCGCCATCCCTCCCTATGATGCCTATAGTTAAGCTAATAGGAATTATTTTCATTAGCTAGTCGAAACATTGGGTATGGGTGAGATGGCATGATGAATTTGGTGTGCGGCGCAGCATTGAGAATATTGGCAGGGACATTAGCAGGGACAATTGTGCTGATTGCAGTGCAACCCGCTGTGGCTTTAGAGACAGACAATCGGGCTGAGGTTAAGGCTGCTGCCAGTCCAGAGCCATTGCTACCTCAAGATGGACACTCTAATTCTGCCCGACTAAGTGACGTGGAATCTAAAGCAACAACCGTTGCCGAGGGGGAGGGGGTGACCCAAATTGCCCAGACCGAACTCATTGAAATTACAAATGTTCAGGTTGAAGCAACAGCAGAAGGCGTGACGCTGCGGCTCGAAACGAATGGCGAATTAGCAGTTCCTGCACCCTCGATCATTGGCAATGCAGCGATTGCCGACCTTGCCAATGCCCGATTAAGTCTGCCTGAAGGTGAAGACTTTTTGGTCAGTACGCCCGCCACAGGCATTGCGTTGATCACCCTTAGCACTCTACCTAATGATCGAGTCCGGATTGCGGTCACGGGCACCGATGCTCCCCCACGGGTTGACATTACCCCAGGGACAAGCGGACTCACCGTGAGCGTGATATCGGGAGATCCCACGGCTCAAGCCTCTGACGGGGACGCTCTGCAAATTGTGGTGACAGGAGAAGCGGATGGCAGCGACTATTTTGCGCCCAATGCCAATACCGCCACGCGCACCAATACCTCCCTGCTGGATACGCCTGCATCGGTGCAGGTGATTCCTTCCCAAATTCTGGAGGATCAACAGATCTTACGGATTGATGATGCAGTGAGAAACGTCAGCGGTGTGACCGGGAGCTTTGACCCCTTTGGCGGCTCCGCCCTAACATTGCGAGGATTCACGGCAGATAGCTTTACGGCAGGAGCAATTCTGCGAGACGGGTTTCGGCTGTATGACAATTTAGGCGTGCAAGAAACGGCAAATCTGGAACGCATTGAGGTACTACGCGGCCTGCCATCGGTTCTCTATGGGCAGAGTGCTCCAGGTGGAATGATTAATTTAGTCACCAAGCAACCCCTCTCTGAACCCTTCTATGAGGCGCAGTTGCAGGTTGGTAATTTAGGCTTAGTTCGCCCCAGTTTTGATCTGTCTGGCCCTCTGACAACGGATGCTTCGTTGCGCTATCGGCTCAATGCTGCCTACCAGCACGAGGACGGCTTTCGGGATTTTGACACGGATGTCGAGCGGTTTTTTGTTGCTCCGGTATTGAGTTGGGATATAGACGATCGCACAACGCTCTCTTTTAACCTGGAATACTTAAACGATCAGAGTCCTTTTGATTTGGGATTAGTCGCGATCGGAGATGGCGTTGCCGATGTGCCGCGCGATCGCATTACGAGCGAGCCTGATGATATTCGGGAGACTGAATCGGTGCTGTTGGGCTACAACCTGGAGCATGAAATCAGTGACGACTGGACGCTACAAAATGCCTTTCGCTACATTCATCAAGACTATAATGTCGAGGTTTTCTTACCTTTTACGGTGGATGCAAATGGCGTAATCACTCGCTATCCGGCTATCCGACACTATGTATCAGATGATTATTCCTTGCAAACCAGTATCGTGGGTGAATTCTCAACGGGGGATCTTGAACATACACTGCTAGCTGGAGTGGACTTAAACTGGAATCGGTTTGATGAACAGTTTACTAAAGTTGCCCTTGGGAGTCCTTCACTGCTCAATATTTTTGATCCAGTCTACGGATTGGTTGCCCGACCCAACTTTGATGATGTCGCGCCGCAAGTTCCGTTTGATACCGAATACGACCGAATCGGCGTTTATTTGCAGGATCAAATCGAATTGGGACGCTTCAATGTGGTGGGCAGTTTGCGTTATGACAGCATCGATTTTCGCAACACCGCAGAAAACACCCAGCGTGCTGATGAAGCTTGGAGTCCGCGTGTTGGTCTGGTGTATGGAATTTCGGATGAGGTGTCTCTTTATGCCAGCTATTCCCGATCGTTTACCCCCAATCTTGCTCAAGGCGTTGACGGAGATTTTCTGGAACCTGAAACTGCAACTGGGTTTGAGATTGGTGCAAAAGCTGAATTATTGAATGGCAACCTATTCGCAACATTGGCTTACTTTGATATTACCAAGCAAAATGTGGCTACTGTAATCGACCCCTTAACAGGAGCCTCTGCATCGACGGGAGAGCAGCGCAGCCAAGGAATTGAGCTAGATGTTTCGGGTGAGATTTTACCGGGATGGAATGTGATTGGATTCTATGCCTATACCGATGCCAGAGTTACTGAAGATAACGTGATCTCTGTAGGGAATCGCCTGTTCAATTCTCCTTACAATAGCGCTGGACTTTGGACAACCTATGAGATTCAAAGGGGGAATTTGCAAGGATTGGGTTTTGGTATTGGGGTGAACTATGTGGGCGATCGCGCAGGTGATTTGGATAACAGCTTTAAGGTTGGAGATTATCTGATCACCAATGCTGCCCTATTTTATCAGCGCGATCGCTGGCGATTTGGCTTAAACATTAACAATCTGTTTGATGTGAACTACATCCGCAGTGTGTCTAACAGTCGTCGCAATGGCATTGTTCCAGGTGAGCCTTTCACAATTGTGGGTTCGGTGTCGGTGGAATTTTAATCAGAACATCATGCATAAAAATTCTTTGATTCCGCGACTACTGGGCATTGCCATTATTGCCTTATCAGGCTCTTGTGGGATTTCCCAAACAGCGACAACGTCTGATACGAAACCTCTCTCTTCTGCTGCATCTGACTGCCGAACGATAACGCATCAGCAGGGAAAAACGGAAGTCTGCGGTCAACCTCAGAGGATTGTCGTTCTTGGCCCTTACCTGTTGGAAGATGTTTTGGCACTAGGGGAACAACCGGCTGGGTTTGCAGACCATGTGGCGCTGCATCAAGGCGATTATGATGACCCCGCACAGCAAATTCCCTATTTGGGCGATCGCATTACCACTCGCCCTGTTAATGTTGGCTTGGCCTATCAGCCTTCGATTGAAGCCATTCTCAGAGTCCAGCCCGATCTGATTTTGAGTCCTGATTTCAATGCGGCTCAATATGCAGCACTCTCCAAAATTGCCCCGACCCTGATCCTGGATACGAAAAAGGGACAAACCAATCTATCCATAATTGGTGAAGCGCTCAATCGAACGGAGCAGGCGGCAGACCTGCTGGCTGCAACAAAACGACGGATTGAGTCAGCTAAAGCTAAGTTTGCCGCTGTTGTCGAGCAGCATCCTAACCTGCTGCTGTTAGCCTCTGAGGATGCCCAGACCTTTAATCTGATGAGTCATACCAATAGTTTTTGTGGCTCCCTGCTGAATGATCTGGGGTTTCACCTGATCTATCCCCAGGGATTAGATGAGTCAGCGCTCAGTACGCCTACCTCCGTATCTCTAGAAACCTTGCCCCAGATGAATGCGGCTGATTCGATTATCTTGTTTGGCTTTAAATGGGACGCCCCCACCCAAAACACGACAACCTTTGAGGCCCATCAACTCAATCGTCTAAAACAAGCCTGGGATAAGAATGCGATCGCTCAATCTCTGAAGGCCAGTCAGGCAAAACGCGTCTATTTCATTCCTGCTTATGTTTGTTTAGGTCTCCCAGGCCCAATTGGGACTGAACTCTATCTCAATGACCTTGAAGCTCAACTGCTCTCACTCCCCCAGCAAATGCCATGACGATGCCATCCCTAACAGCAGATTGCCAATTTTGCTCTGTGATTTCCAAAACCAATGGCGAAGACCCGATCGGCAGCGCCAACCCCTGCGAGGGCTGGATGGTGATGGAATTGCCCCTCCCCTGGACAGAGGAACGCTTCCACAGCGACCCCCTTCTCTTGCCGATTCACGATTTGTTTCATGATCTCTATGATCGGGGCATTCAAGTGGCTCCGATGGCGATCGCCTCTGACCGAGAGTATTCCCAGCCCGGACTGGCGCATGTTTTCCACTATCGTCGTCCCACCCATGCCTTTGCCCAGTTTGAGCGCCAAACGTTTCTGCTGCCACCGACTCAAATTTTCCCTCTACTTAAAGCGCTACTCTCAGAGCCTGAAAACTTGCATCGATTTTTGCCCTACGAACAGCCCACCGACTCTATCCGCGACATCATGGTATGCACCCACGGCAATATTGATATTGCCTGCGCTCGGTTTGGTCAGCCTATCTATGCTCAACTTCGCAAAGCCTATGCTGCCCAGTCTCATGAACCGTTGAGGGTTTGGCGTTGCTCGCACTTTGGCGGGCATCAATTTGCCCCTACTCTGGTTGACTTTCCGACTGGGCAGGTTTGGGGACACCTCGAACCCCATGTATTGGAGTCGTTAATTTACCAAAACTGTCCCGTGACCGAGCTACGCCCATTCTATCGAGGCTGGTCTGCATTGGGGCAATATGCTCAAATTGCAGAGCGCGAAATCTGGATGCAGCGAGGCTGGGACTGGCTGCACTATCGAAAATCTGGACAGGTGTTGGCTCAAGACCCAGATCACGAGGACGGGGACGCTGATTGGGCAGAGGTTCGCCTAGAGTTTGAATCTCCCGATCGCCGCACCCGTGGAGCCTACGAAGCGAGAGTTGAGGTTTGCGGTTCAGTAATCACTGCTCACAATTCGGGGGATGATCCCATTCTGGTAAAACAATATCGCGTGAGTTCTTTAGTACAAGTTGCATAACGATCGGCTCAAACAATGCGTACTTTTATTGTCCTTTGGCTGGGGCAGCTTGTTTCCTCCATTGGCAGCAGTATGACCTACTTTGCCCTCACCCTCTGGGTTTGGGAGAGAACGCAGTCTACTACGGCGATCGCCCTAATCCTGGTGTTTTATCAACTGCCGCAGGTGGCGATTACTCTGGTTTCTGGTCTGTTGGTCGATCGCGTTTCTCGCAAATACCTGTTGATGATCAGCGATACGGCTTCTGCCTGCTGTACGCTCTCAGTGGGAATATTGGCAGCAACTCAGACGCTACAGATCTGGCATATCTACTGCATTGCTGCAATTATTGGCTGCTTTGGTAACATTCAGTCTCTCACCTATTCCACTCTCATTCCGCTGCTAGTCCCTGACCAGTATCACTCGCGTGCCAGCAGTATGGCAGCAATGGTGAGCTACGCCGCAGGAATTGTGGCTCCTGCTTTTGCTGGGGTGCTATATCCAAAGCTGGGATTGTGGGGAATTACCCTGATCGACATGGGAACCTTTGCGATCGCTACAGTCTCACTCCTTATCCTGCCAATTCCTCAGATGCAGCAACTGGACTCGTCGGAAACCGTGAAGCACATTCGGCAAATCTGGCGAGAAGCAACGTTTGGGTTTCGCTATATTGCGGCTCAGCCGAGTTTACTCTCAATGGTCATGGCTATGTCATTGTTTGGCTTTCTCAATCAAATGGGTGAAACCCTCTATCAGCCCATGATCCTGGCACGAACGGGGGGAGATGGCCAAATTTTGGGAATGGTGGTTGCGGCCTCTGGGGTGGGAGGGGTGATGGGTGCGATCGCCCTTAGCCTCTGGAGCGGATTTCGGCGGCGTGCAACTGGGCTGCTGTTTGGTTTTATCGGTACAGGCTTGAGTAGACTGATGTTAGGGCTAGGAACTTTGCCTCTGGTGTGGGCAATGGCTCAGTTTGGCACATCGCTTCATAGCCCACTGATTTTTAGCTCCTATATGGCAGTATGGTATGCCAAAATTGCTCCCACTCTGCAAGGACGAGTGCTGGCTGCCGATCACTTAATTGGGATTGTGATTGAAGCGTTGGCAGGTCTGAGTGCGGGGGTGCTGGCTGATCAGGTATTTGAGCCTGCGATGCAGTCGGGAAAAGGGTTTACCTTACCGTTGAGTGCAATTGTTGGAACGGGACGGGGAAGTGGAATAGCACTACTCTACATTCTGATTGCAATCACTACGGTGTTATTAGGGACAGGTGGTTTTGCAATAGGCCGTTTACGAGAGGTAGAAGACACTATGCCTCATGGATCTGACTATAAAGAATGAAAAAAGGATGAAAAGTAAATTTAAGCTCTTGTCTAATTTGTCTTCCCTATTTCCACAGCGTTTCTTACGTGAATGAAACAGAGTGCAGCATACAAGAAAAAATCAGTATCCGATGAGTTGAGAATGTCCATACCCAGTGAATTCCTAAACTTAATCACTAAACTTTCAGTTTTAGCTTGCCAAAAGGCCAGCTTGTATAATAAGCTCTTTCTTAAGCTATTAAGAATAGTTCTCAATAACTAGCCACTCAGCGAAAGAATTGGAGCAAAGGCTGCGCACTTCGACAGAGAAATGTGGATTTCATCGGATCTAGCGATCGCATAGAAGCCAGTCGAGTACAGCCAAAGGATTTATATCAAAGCATCAGCCCAACTTATCTCAAGTGAAAATTTGACCGGATTTTTGACTGAACTGCTACGGCAGCAATTTAGCGATCGCCTTTTCAGAGGGAGTTTTTTCATGGATCGTTTAGAGGTAATGGATACACTCAAGGCCATTCTGACTGATCTGGGTATTCCGGAGGAGTCACTGTGTGAGAACACATTATTGTTTGGGCACCTAAAATTAGACTCTGTTGAAGCCGTCAGATTGTCGCTGCAATTAAAACGCCAGTTGGGAATTGACTTAAAGCTGGGAACTCGTCAGGACATGACTTTGGCGCAGATTTGTCTTCTTGCCGAAACAGCACCGTTTCCTCAATCTTCGTGATTTTCTGTAGCTCATGATTTCTGCACAGTTGCCGAGCATTTTTAAGATGGACAGTATTTCTGCACAGTTGCCGAGTATTTTTAATGTAGCTGCTTATTTTCTGGCAGATAATCAATGCCTGCAACGCCGCGACAAGATTGCTTTTTACTACCGCAATGAATCATATACCTACGCTCAGGTAAACGGTTGGGTTCAGCGTATGGCTGGATTACTGACCAAACTAGGTTTGGAGCGGGAAAACCGCATTGCTATTCTTTTACCCGATTCTCCGGAGTTTGTCTTTGCGTTCTGGGGAGCAATTTGGCTAGGAAGTGTGCCCGTCCCGATCAATGCAGCGTCTACCCTGGATGATATTCGGTATATGTTGCAGGACTGTCGCGCTAAAGTTTTGCTAACGAATCAAGCCTGGTTCGAGACATTGTCTCCCCTGACATCTCCCTTTCTGCAACATATTGTTCAGGTAGATGGAGAAAAACCAGTTATGTCTTTGCTGGCGGAACAGGATGATTCTATTCCCTGGGCTACGACCCATCGAGAAGAAGCCGCTTTCTGGCTTTACACCTCTGGCAGTACAGGGCGTCCCAAAGGTGTGATTCACCTGCATCAAAGTATGGTGATTTGTGCAGAGCGATATGGTCGAGAAACACTGGGCCTGCGCGAAGACGACATTCTTTATTCTGTGGCAAAAATGCCTTTTGCCTATGGTCTAGGTAATACCCTTTATATGCCAATGGCAGTGGGTGCAGCATCCATTCTCTCAGATGCAGTCAATGCCTTTGATATCATTTCAGATATTCAAAACTATCAGCCTACGGTTCTGTTTGGTATTCCTAGCATGTATGCCAGCATGCTTTCGGTACAGGAGATTGCTCCGCTCCATACCGCCTCGCTCCGACTGTGCTTGTCTGCGGCTGAGCAACTGCCTAAAACAATCTGGTTCAAGTGGCGAGAGACTTATGGGATAGAAATCTGCGAGGGGATTGGCACAACTGAGTTACTGCATGTGTTTTTAGCCAACCTGCCTGGAGAATGTCGTCCGGGAAGTTCAGGTCGTCCGGTTTCGGGGTATGACGTTCAGGTGGTGGATGAACAGGGAATTCCGACTCAGCCTGGTGAAATGGGTGCGCTTCAGGTGCGAGGGGAAAGTTTGATGCTGGGGTACTGGAACCGTCTCCAAGAAACCCGCAATGCGTTGCTTGGCACAACCATGCGCACTGGCGATCGATACATTCGAGATGAGGATGGCTATTTTTGGTTCATGGGACGTGACGATGATTTCTTCAAAGTCAATGGTCAATGGATATCGCCTTTTGAAATTGAAGATGTTTTGCTCCAGCATGAAGGGGTCTTAGATGCGGCGGTAGTCCCCCGATCTCAGCGTGGAGAAGATTTAACTCAGGTGGTTGCCTATGTCAGTCTTAAACCAGGCTTTACACCCTCTGCGGAATTCGAGAAGTCGATTCGCCAAGTGGCTAAGGCGCAGTTGCCTCACTTTAAAGCACCCACTCACCTTTATTTTTTGGAGAGCCTGCCCCGCACTCCAACGGGCAAAATTCATCGCAAAGCCTTTCTCAATCAACACTAGCCGCACCCGCTGTTAATCACTCGACTCATTCACTCAGGTATTCCGTTTATGTATCAAGTTGCCCATCATTCGATCGCCTATCACGAGTTATTTGTTCCTGTTCAAAGAGATCCGCAGACCTTGTTGAAAAATCTGCTGGACATTGGACTATTCTCAACCTACATGCTGTATCACAGCGAAAATGAGATCCGAATTGCTGGAAATGCGCTGTATACCATTTCGGTAAACTCAGAAACTATTTCATGCGACAGCGCCGGACAAGTCCATACTCAATCTGTTACGAACCCATTCAAACAAGTGGAGATGGCGCTGGCATCATTGCCTATCGCAGATTGGACAGCGTATGGTTACGTGGGTTTTGACATAGCGCGTTTCTATTCTCCCTACAATAAAGCCATTCAACAACCCCTGCTGCACTTTTTGATTCCTGAAACGGAGCTTCACATCACGTCAAAAGGAATCCATATCAGAAGTGTCAAATCCCTGACCAAGATTTTGGAAGCGCTATCGATCGATCGCCCCTTGAGAGACTATGTGGCTATGCCTCCAGAGGTTAACTTTACCGATCGGGAACATTATCAGACTCAGGTTGGCGAGCTGATTCAAGCAATTCAGTCGGGACAATTACATAAAGCAATCATTGCCCGCTCCGTTAAAGTGAACGGGTTGATGGATGTACTGGGAACCTATTGTCTGGGATCTAAAAACAACAATGCGGCACGATCCTATTGTTTTCAATTTGAGGATGTGAGCGCTGTTGGCTTCAGTCCGGAAATTTTGATGACCGTTGATGCTAATCAGTTCGTGGTTACAAACCCCTTAGCTGGAACGCGACCTAGAGCTAATAATTTGGAGCAGGATCAGCAGTTTAACCGTGAGCTATTCACGGATGCCAAGGAAGTGAAAGAACATGCCCTTTCCATCTGGCTTGCCCAGAATGAAATGTCTGAGTTCTGTTTACCCCATACGGTGGGCGTGTTTGATTTTATGCAGGTCAAGCAGTATCGCTGGGTGCAGCATCTCTCCTCTCGTGTGGGGGGACAGCTTCAATCTGGAAAAACGTTATGGGATGCTCTGACGGTGTTGTTTCCTGGAATTACTGTTTCTGGAATTGATAAACAGCAGGCATTGGAGTGGATTAATCGCCTGGAACAAGAACCCAGAGGCATCTATGCAGGCGGCATTGGTTGGGTTAATAGTCGAGGCATGGCCGATATTGCGATCGCCATTCGCTCGGCCTATCAGTACGGAGATGCGGTGTATCTCAATGCAGGAGCCGGAATCGTAGCAGAATCCATCCCTGAAAACGAGTATTTAGAATCGGTCAACAAGATGAATACGATGTTGACAAACCTGGTTTTGCAATCATGATTGAGCACGCTTTTGAAAAATCTGCCAGGATGCCGCACGCTATGACGACACAAGCAGTCGGTATTCGATCACTGGCAGTCAGCTTTCCCCGCAGCATTCGCACGAATCAGTACTGGTTACAAAAGTTTCCCGAATGGGGCGTTCAGACCCTGCAAAGACAAGCAAGACCGCCTCGTTCGGTTGAAGTAGCAGATGATCAAAATGGTCTTGATCTCTGGTTGCAGGAAGTCACTCCCTATCTCCACGATCCCTTTCGAGGGAGTGTGAATCGGTATGTGTTGAGTGCAGATGAGTCAGCCCGAACATTGGAGTCTCGCGCGGCTCAATCTGCCCTCGATGCGGCAAATCTTACTCCTGAAGATGTCGATTTGGCGATCGTCGCTGCCCTGTTTCCGGAGACAGTAGGGCCGGGTCATGCCGCTCATCTTGCCCATGACTTGGGATTACGTTGCCCTGCTTGGAATTTAGAATCTACCTGTTCTAGCGCCTTAATTGCGCTGCAAAATGCGCAAGCTTTGGTGCAAACGGGAGTCTATCGCAATGTGCTAATTGTGGTTTCACAGATGGGATCTCATTCCGTCCATGAGGCAGATACGCTTTCTTGGTCAATGGGTGACAGTGCAGGGGCTTTTGTTGTGGGTTGTGCCTCACCTGGACAGGGAATTCTAAGTACAACTATTCTGTCTACCGCAAATACGCGTGGCGCGTATCGACATGAACTGGCGATCGATCCGCACGGTCATCCCTGGCTACAGACCCGAACAGGGGAGGATGTCAGCATCCTGGCGGAAACAGCGGTTGATTTTGTCCGGGACTGCTGTCAGGCCGCTGTGCGTGCAGCAGATGTCAGTCTCGATCGCATTGACTTCTTTGTCTTTAATACGCCTACTGCCTGGTACGCTAACGTTTGTGTCAAAGCTCTGGGGATTGCGCCCGAACGCACCCTAAATCTCTATCCCCAATACGCAAATATCGGCCCGGTTTTCCCCGTTGCCAATCTGTATCACGCTGTTCTGGCGGAAAAAATTCGTGAAAATGACCTAGTGCTGGTCTACACCAATGGGGCGGGGGCAACGGCAGCAGCGACGGTGATGCGCTGGGGAAATGTTGCATTAGGCAGGGTTTCAGCGGACTCAGTGAGTCCTTTGCCGCTAAAAGAGCCAGTGTATCTTGCTGCGCAGCCTCTTTCGCGTGAAACCTCAGCTGCTGGGGATGGAGGCTTTAAGGCGAAATTGATGGCGACGGCTCCCGAAGCACAGTACTCCATTCTGTCCGCTTACTTGCTGGATTGGTTGGCGAATTCACAACAGCTTTCTCCTACTCAACTTCATCCTCAACTGTGTTTGGTGACACTGCTGGACTCGTTGATGGCAATCCTGTTTCGCAGCCACATTGAAGCAGTTTTGCAGGTGCGCGTACCTATGGAGCAATTTTTTGGGGATAGGACGATCGATCATCTGACTCAATTTCTGCTGCATCAACTCGCTGTATCCCAACTCATTGTTACTGAATCGGGTACCCCAATTTCGTCAAATCAAATAGAACGAGAAATTATGAGTTTGTAAGCCAAGTCATTTTCTGAGTCTTCTAGGGGTACGTTACGACCTTGCCCAAACTCCTATAGCGATCGCTTACAGCAAGCGTTTACAGCAAGACAATAAATCAATATCTCACTCAAATTTTCTGGGATATAACATGGATCTACAATCACTTCTGAACTTACTTATCGCTAATGGAATTCAACTTTCGGCGAAGGGAGACTCACTGCGGGTTGATGCTCCTAAAGATACACTCACGCATGAATTGCGAGACTCGCTGGTTCACTACAAAGAAGAAATCTTAACACTGCTGCGTCAACATAACGTGAACAAGTCTGGGAATGATTTACCTGTAATTGCACCTGCTCCAGCGTTGCGCTATGAGCCATTCCCGCTGACTGATATGCAGCACGCATTCTGGGTCGGGCGAAGCGGCATCTTGGAGCTGGGTCACGTTTCCAATCATGGCTATTACGAAATTGAAGGTCGTGAGCTTGACCTAGAGCGACTGAACCAGACCCTGCAAGTGCTGATTCAGCGACACGATATGTTACGGGCAATAGTCTCGCTCGATGGACAGCAGCAAATTCTGCAAGATGTGCCTGTTTATCAGATTGAAGTTTTGGATTTGAGGGGACAGGGTGAAACGGCTATCGCCACTCAACTGGATGCCATTCGCCAAAGCATGTCTCATCAGGTTTTAGCGGCTGATCAATGGCCCCTGTTTGAATTTCGAGCAACCCGTTTAGATGGCGATCGCCTGCGCTTGCATATCAGCTACGATCTTCTAGTCTTTGATGCTTGGAGTCTATTCCGTCTTTTTGAAGAATGGTTCCAGCTTTATCAAAACCCCAATTGCGTTTTGCCGCCGCTAGAACTCTCTTTCCGAGATTATGTTTTGGCAGAGCAGTCACTCTCCCAAACCGAGCTGTATCAGCGATCGCAGGACTACTGGCTCAATCGGATTGATCAACTCCCCCCTGCACCTGACCTGCCATTAGCAAAAAATCCGAAAGAACTCAAACAGCACCGCTGCCGCCGATATAACGGATGCATAGAGCCAGCTACATGGCAGCAATTGAAGCAGAAAGCCACTCATGCAGGGTTGACTCCTTCTGGGCTGTTGCTGGCTGCATTTGCCGAAGTCTTGACTCTGTGGAGCAGAAGTCCGCAATTTACGCTTAATTTGGCTTTGTTTAATCGATTGCCTCTGCATCCTCAGGTCAATCAGATCTTGGGAGACTTTACTTCTGTCACGCTTTTAGCGGTTGATCACTCAGCCAGCGAACCCTTTGGCGATCGCGCCCTGCGCCTCCAAAAACAACTCTGGCAAGATTTAGAACACCGCTACTTTAGTGGGGTGCGTGTCACACGAGAGCTAACTCGCCGCCAAGGAACGGCTCCCAATGCGATGCCCGTGATCTTTACCAGTACGCTAGGGTTTGCCGCGATGGGGCAAGAAACCCTGACCTTCAGCCATTTTGGTGAGTTGGTTTATGGCATCAGTCAGGCATCGCAAGCCTGGATGGATGTGCAGGTTTGGGAAGAAAAGGAAACATTAACCTTTAACTGGGATGTCGTTGAAGAACTGTTCCCGGATGGCTTGATTGCCGATATGTTTGCGGCCTACTGTCGATTTCTCAGGCAGCTTGCTACCTCAGAGGCAAGCTGGACAGCAACGACTCGCTCATTCCTACCCCCTGCTCAATTGGCTCAACGGCTTATCGTGAATTCCACTGAGGCTCCCATTTCAGAGACGCTGCTACAGGAACTCTTTGCAGAACAGGTGCAACAACAGCCTGATCAGCCTGCTGTAATTACATCCCAGCGAACGTTGACATATCAGGAATTGAGCGATCGCGCCCACCAACTCGGCGCTCAATTGCAGCAGTTAGGCGCACGTCCTAATCACCTGATTGGCATTGTGATGGAAAAAGGTTGGGAGCAAGTCGTTGCGGTCATGGGAACGCTCATATCGGGTGCAGCCTATGTTCCGATTGATCCGGGACTGCCAACCGAACGGTTTCAGTATTTGCTTAACCATAGTGAGGTCAAACTCGTTTTGACGCAATCCTGGCTGAATGAAAGACTGCCCTGGACGGATGGTATTCAGCGGTTGTGCCTGGATAGGCAAGAGGTGACTGAAGCGACGCCTGAGCTGCTTAAACCCATTCAAACTCCCGATGATTTAGCCTATGTGATTTACACTTCAGGCTCTACCGGATTGCCCAAAGGCGTGATGATTACCCATCGCAATGTGGCGAATGTGGTGATCTATACGAACCAGCGATTTCAGATCAACTCCCGCGATCGCATTCTGGCGCTGACTGCTCTTAACCATGATTTGTCAGTCTATGACCTGTTTGGGTTGCTAAGTGCAGGTGGCGCGATCGTGATGCCGGATGCTTGTCTTGTCAAGAACCCCAATCATTGGGCTGACCTGATCCAACGCGAACAGGTGACGGTGTGGAACTCCGTTCCCGCCATGATGGAGATGTGGTTGAATATAATGGGCGATCGCCCTGAGCCGCTATCCTCTAGTTTGCGATTGGCAATTTTGGGTGGAGATTGGCTGCCCGTATCGCTGCCCGATCGTCTGCGGGCACAGGTGCCCCATATCCAATTGCTCAGCATCGGCGGACCCACAGAAACCACGATTTGGAATATTGGCTACTTAGTCGAACAGGTTAAGCCGACGTGGAAAAGTATTCCCTACGGTAAGCCGATGGCCAACTCAAAATACTACATTTTCAATCGCGCCTTAGAAGATTGCCCCACTTGGGTTCCTGGTCAAATGTATTGTGCTGGTGTGCAGTTGGCAAAAGGCTATTGGCGGGATGACGACAAGACCCAGGCTCACTTCATCACCCATCCCCGCACAGGAGAACGACTCTATCGTTCGGGTGATCTGGGTCGCTATTTGCCAGACGGCACAATTGAATTTCTAGGTCGGGTCGATTTTCAAATGAAGCTGCGCGGCTATCGGATTGAGGCTGGTGAAATTGAAGCCGCATTGACTCAACATCCAGAGGTGCAATCAGCCGTGGTCAAAGTAGTTGGAGAAGGCTCGCAAGCTCATCTGGTTGCTTACATTGTGCCAGCGGCCAGCTTGTCGCCCACCGTTGCAGACCTGACTCAATGGCTGAGCCGCAAGGTGCCAGATTATATGGTGCCCTCTGCGTTTCTGTTTCTTGATGCGTTCCCCCTCTCTGCCAATGGCAAAGTCGATCGGCAGGCACTCCCAACCGAATCTGTGGCATTTCAAAAGTTAGAGGTGGTGTATGCACCTCCCCAAACGGCAGTTGAACAGGCGATCGCCTCTACGTTTCAAGCTGTCTTGGAGCTAGAGAAGGTGGGAGTGAATGACACTTTCTTTGACTTGGGGGCAAACTCGCTGCTTATGACAACGGTTTATAGACAGCTAACGACCGTTCTTCCCCAGGAAACAAAGCCGTTTTCACTGATTGATTTATTCAATTATCCAACCGTTAAAACATTAGCGCAGTATCTCACTCAAGCCCAAACAACCCCTCATCTCAAACAGCAAGACTTGAGTTTGGATGATCAATTGAATCAAGGAAAAAGTCGTCTTAAACAACGATTGAAGAAATCAAAACTCGCTCAAAGTTCGCCTGAGAAATAACCTACTATGCATACAAACTTAACTGGATTGGAGATCGCAGTCATTGGTCTTTCTGGACGATTTCCTGGAGGGGATACGATCGATGATTTTTGGAAAAATCTGGAAACTGGAGTAGAACTCGTTGCACCTTTTCCAGATACCCAACCGCAGAACGCAGAAAATAATTTTCAGGATTCTCCTCTAACCCATGCAATTACCAAAGCAGGTGCCGTACTAAAGCAGGTCGATCAATTTGATGCCGCTTTCTTTGGATTTAATCCTAGAGAGGCAGAAGCAATGGATCCGCAACATCGCCTCTTTCTAGAATGCGCCTGGGAAGCGCTAGAAAATGCAGGCTATAGCTCTGAAGCCGAGGAACGTCCGATCGGCGTGTTTGCAGGGGTTGGCATGGGCACGTATCTGCTCTATAACCTTAGCCCCCACCCAGGGCTGATTGAATCAAGAGGCTTTTTGCAAACGCTCGTCGGGGTTGACAAAGATTACCTGGCCACGCGCGTTTCCTATAAGCTAAACCTCAAAGGCCCCAGTCTGATTGTGGGTTCTGCCTGCTCTAGCTCTTTGGTGGCAGTGCATCTGGCCTGCCAAAGTTTGCTAAGTGGGGAATGTGATATGGCACTGGCCGCAGGCGTTGCGGTCAAAGTGCCCCAAAGTGAGTTGACGCTGTGCCCCAACGAAATTGCCTCGACCGATGGACATTGCCGAGCCTTTGATCACAACGCCAATGGAACGGTAGGCGGCAATGGAATTGGCGGAGTGGTGCTGAAGCGGCTAGAAGATGCGATCGCCGATCGGGATCATATCTATGCCGTGATTAAAGGGTCTGCCATGAACAACGATGGGGCGATGAAGGTGGGCTACACAGCACCCAGTGAGAGCGGACAAGCCAGAGTGATTCGCGCGGCGCAAGCGATGGCAGAAGTGGCAGCCGACAGCATTACCTACCTCGAAACACATGGTACGGGAACGGCGCTAGGCGATCCCATTGAAATTGCAGCCATGACTCAGGCATTCCGCGCTACGACCGATCGCAAGGGATTTTGTGCGATCGGCTCCGTTAAAACCAATGTGGGACATTTAGACGCAGCAGCAGGGATTGCAGGCTTGATCAAAACGGTTCTAGCGCTCGATCGCAAACAGATTCCCCCTAGCCTCAACTTTGAGGCACCCAATGCCCAGATCGATTTTGCCAATAGCCCGTTTTATGTCAACACCCAACTGACCGAGTGGAAAGCCAATGGCACTCCCCGGCGGGCAGGCGTTAGTTCCTTTGGGTTTGGCGGCACCAATGTTCATGTCATTCTAGAAGAAGCCCCTGCGGTTCAACAGCCAGATGCGGCAACGGCAGGACAGAGACCCTATCAGCTCTTAGCCCTGTCTGCCAAAACTGAGTCTGCCTTGGCTGCCGCAACAGCCCATCTCTGCGATCGCCTGAAGCAGTCCCCAGAACTCAATTTGGCAGATGTTGCCTATACCCTCCAGCTAGGCCGCTGGGGATTCCAGCATCGGCGGATTGTCGTTGCCTCAACCCTTGCAGAGATGGTGAACGCAGTTGAGTCGGGTGATTCCCCCCAAGTGTTCACAGGTGCGACTGCTGCGAGTAATCCATCGGTTGTGTTCATGTTCCCCGGTCAGGGCGCTCAATATGTGAACATGGCGCGAGAGCTGTATGAGACTGAGCCGATCTTTCAAGAGGAGTGCGATCGCTGTTTTGCCATGCTGCAATCGCACCACGGGATTAATCTGCGCCAGATACTTTATCCCCAAGCGGCTGATGTGGCTATCGCAACGGAGCAATTGACGCAGACTGCCATCACGCAGCCTGCCCTGTTCGTTGTCGAGTATGCCCTGGCAAAGCTGTGGATGTCTTGGGGCGTGCAGCCGCAAGCCATGATTGGCCACAGCATCGGGGAGTATGTGGCTGCCTGTCTGGCGCAGGTGTTCTCACTCAAAGATGTGTTAAGCCTAGTTGCCCTGCGAGGACACCTGATGCAGCAGCAGCCCGCTGGAGCCATGCTGGCGGTGAGTCTGTCTGCCGATGCCGTACAGCCCTTTTTGGATCAAACGCTGACCTTAGCGGCCAGCAACAGCCCTTCTCTCAGCGTGGTTTCAGGGGCGATCGCCGCAATCAACCGTCTAGAATCCCAACTGTCAGAACGGGGCATCGATTGCCGTTTGCTACACACCTCTCACGCCTTTCACTCGCCCCTGATGGAAGGTGTGATCGAACCCTTAGTTAAGCAGCTGCAAACCGTAAAGCTGAACCCGCCACAGTTGCCCTGGATCTCCAATCTCACGGGCACCTGGATCACCGCAGAGGAGGCGATCGATCCGCTCTATTGGGCAAAACATCTGCGCCAAAGCGTGCAGTTTTCTCAAGGAATGGCGGAACTCTTAACCGATTCCCAGGCTGTTTTTCTGGAAATTGGCCCCGGACGCACCCTCAGTACTTTAGCTAAACAACAGGCTCTAGGACGAACGGTGTTAACCTCATTGCCGCATCCAAAAGACAAACCCTCAGATGTGCAATGGATATTAAAAGCCCTGGGGCAACTCTGGATTAGTGGAGTGCCGATTGACTGGTCAGGGTTTTATGCCCATCAGCAGCGCTATCGTGTGCCGCTACCCACCTACCCGTTTGAACGCCAGCGCTATTGGATTGATCCGCCAGATCAAGCATCCCAGCCCGACCGTCAGGAATTACTGGACAAAAAATCTGATATAGCCGACTGGTTCTATGTTCCATCCTGGAAGCGTTCTGTAGTGCCAGTGATCCAGAATTGGGAGCAAAAACGCTGTTGGGTTGTGTTTGTCGATCGCACACCTCTGGCAGCGGTAATGGTGCAGCGATTACAGCAACAGGGGCATCGAGTGATTCAAGTGAAGCCAGGGGATGTCTTTAGCCATCGCTCTGATATTTACACCATCAATCCGGGCGATCGCGACCATTATGAGGCGCTGATTCAGGAGGTTCTATCGTTCGATGAAGCCCCTATCCTGGCTCACCTGTGGACGATCGCATCTGATCTTGATTTTGCAGCGTCCCAGACGATGGGATTCTATAGTTTGCTTTATCTGGCTCAGGCATTGGGACAACACACGATCAATCATTCGGTTCATATCGGTGTAGTCTCCAGTTACCTGCAAGCTGTAATCGGAGATGAAGCGATTCAACCAGAAAAAGCAACGATTCTGGGACCTTGTAAAGTCATTCCCCAGGAATATGCCTCTCTCACCTGTGGCGCGATCGATGTCATTCCGTCTGATTCAGACCTGGCATTCAATGAAGCGCTGGCAGATCAAGTGATTACCGAAATTTGGGTGCGATCGTTCCATAGCGCTGATTCAACGCATTCAATTGTTGCCTATCGCGGTCATCATCGCTGGGTACCAAGGGCTGAACCCCTGCGCCTGGAAGCCACCGATCGGCTGGAATCGTTGCGATCGCAAGGCGTTTACCTGATCACGGGAGGTTTGGGCGGCATTGGGCTAACCCTTGCGGAATACCTTGCCCAAACGGTTCAAGCAAAGTTGGTATTGATTAGCCGTTCGCCTTTACCCCCTCGCCATGAATGGAAACAGGGGTTGGCGACCCGTAACCTTGAGAAGGAAATAACGCTCAAGATTGAGAAAATTCAAGCCTTAGAAGCGATCGGGGCAGAGGTTTTAGTTCTCAATGCAGATGTGGCAGATCAGGCGCAAATGCAGGCCACAGTTGATCAGGCTCGACAGAAATTTGGCCAGATCCACGGAGTTTTCCATACCGCAGGGGTACCGGGAGGGG
This sequence comes from Oscillatoriophycideae cyanobacterium NC_groundwater_1537_Pr4_S-0.65um_50_18, assembly GCA_016208305.1. Lineage (GTDB taxonomy): Bacteria > Cyanobacteriota > Cyanobacteriia > Elainellales > Elainellaceae > Drouetiella. The sequence goes on from JACQYI010000081.1 coordinate 21,250, forward strand.
GTGTGATTCAACTGAAAACATCTGCAATGGCAGCGCAGGTGATGGCACCCAAAGTTCAGGGCACACAAGTCCTTTGGCAAATTTTCCGAGAGACACCGCCCGATTTCTTGATTCTGTTTTCGTCCCTGAGTGCGATTGTAGGCGGAGTTGGGCAGGTGGATTATTGCGCGGCAAACTGCTTTTTAGATGCCTTTGCCCATGCCGCTGATGCCAAACTCAAGCCGCTGATCACGACAATCAACTGGGATACCTGGCAAGATGTGGGCATGGCAGCCGATCTCGTAGATCTCCCTGAAGCATTCAAACAGCAACGTTTGGAGGCACTCAAGACTGGGATTACTCCACAGGAAGGCGTGGATGGATTAAACCGTATCCTGCAACGGGGGTGCCGTCAAGTGATGGTTTCGACAAAAGCATGGCAAGCCGTTCTAGCGCAAAAACACGATGGGCAAAAACACGGTGGGCAAGTGACAACCACAGCCCTAAACACAGCCCAGCCTCAAGTTGCGTCTGGACATCAGCGATCGCTCCAGTCCACGGCCTATGCGCCTCCCACTACCGAGATAGAATACCAAATTGCTGCACTGTGGCAAGAACATCTCGGCATTGCTCAAGTAGGAATTCACGATAATTTTTTTGAGCTAGGCGGACATTCGTTGCTGGCAGTCCGAATTGTTTCACGCTTACGGGAACGTTATTCGGTTGACTTGTCGTTGCGAACTCTGTTATCTGATGCACCGACGATCGCTGGAGTGGCAGCTGTGATTGCAACCCAACTGACGCAATCCCCTGCTTCAGAAGAGATAAATCGCATTCTGGCGGAAATTGAACATCTGTCGCTAGAGGAAGTTCAAGCGCAGCTGGCTCAAGAGTTGTAGACAGAGACTTAGAGGATGTTTGAAAAGGGGTCAGCTGTGATTTTAGGCACCTGCCGATCCCCCCTGCCCCCCTACCCTGCAGGAAGCCGCTTCGCGTCTAGAAAAAGGGGGGAAATGAATTCAAAGTCCCCCTTTTGTTGGCGAAGCCTTCCCGAAAGGTAGGGGATTTGGGGGGAGCTGAACATTTCGCTACCCATGAATTCAAAGTCCCCCTTTTGAAGGGGGATTTAGGGGGATCTGAACGTTTTGCTACCCATAGTTGGACTTTTCAAAGATCCTCTTACAGCCATGTTTAATTGCCTAAGCCACAGATTTTTTGTGGCGTGCCACACTCCCTGCGTCACGCCAAATCTAACCCTATCCGAGCGCAAAGCGCTGTAACTGATATTTACCTGAGAAATTCACCCGATGGACTTCAGTCTTTTCTATTTTTCTGGGGACGGCTCCACCACGAGTCACGATAAATATCGTCTGTTAATCGAGGGTGCCAAGTTTGCCGATCGCCACGGGTTTTCGGCAATTTGGGTTCCCGAACGTCATTTTGATGCCTTCGGCGGTTTGTATCCCAATCCAGCGGTGGTGGGAGCCGCGATCGCCATGATCACCCAACAAATTCAAATTCGCTCTGGCAGTATTGTCATGCCGCTGCAAAATCCCCTGCGCGTGGCGGAAGAATGGTCTGTGGTCGATAATCTTTCGGGCGGCAGAGTGGGCTTGTCCTTCGCTCCCGGTTGGCATCCCAACGACTTTGCCCTTTATCCAGAGAAGTATGCTGACAAGAAGGAAATCATGTGGCGGGATATTCAGGTGGTACAGCAGTTGTGGCAAGGAGATGCAGTTGAGCGCATGGGTGGAAAGGGTCAAACTGTACAAATCCAGACATTCCCCAGACCGTTACAGGATCATCTCTCTATCTGGATTACTGCGCTATCGGATGACTCTTTTACAGAAGCAGGGAAAATTGGCGCAAATATCCTCACCTCGCCGCTGTACCAAAGTCTAGATGAGATTTTGAGAAAAATATCGCTGTATCGGCGATCGCTAGCAGAATACGGTCACGATCCCCAAGCAGGTAAAGTATCGCTAATGATCCATACCTTTATTGGAGAAAACAGGGATGACATTCGACAAAAAGTTAAAGTACCTTTCAAAAATTATCTGAAAACTCATTTTGATTTGGTCGTTAAATCTGCTGGTAACTTAAGGTTTTCAATTGATCCTATAACCTTGACGACTCAAGATTTGGAAGATTTACTGGACTTCAGCTTTGAAACCTATTTCAACGGCAAAGTCTTGATGGGAACACCAGACTATTGCAAAAAAATGATTGAGGATCTGCAACAGGCTGGCGTTGATGAAATCGCGGCTTTGATTGACTTTGGCGTGGAATTTGACTGGGTTATGGAAAGCCTTCGTCTTCTCAAAGACATTAAGCGTGAATATGCTTCAAAACCTATAGCGGTTTCAGGAAGCTATGACTTGGGATAAAAGCCGTAGCAGACGTAGGCTGGGTTGGCGTTGCGTAACCCATGCAGGCGTTGGATCAGCATCAGTTACTTAGTGAAATTTTTGTCTTCAGCGATCGCCATACCTTAGCCATGAATGAGTTCTCCCAGCGAATTGCCGCCCTCTCACCCGAACAACAAGCCTTACTCAAACAACGACTCCAGCAAAAGCAGGCATTACAGCCCCAAACTTCGAGCATACAAAAGCGAAAGGTTGCGCATCAGTGGTCTTCGTCGGCAGAACAGGACAGCAATATTCCTGTCTCGTTTGCCCAACAGCGAACCTGGTTTCAAGATCAGTTGGGTGTTAACAGCGCCATCTCCAACAATATCTCGATCGCCCTCCAGATCAAAGGCTTACTGAAGGTCACGGCTCTAGAGCAAAGTATCCGAGAGATCATTCAGCGTCATGAAATCCTGCGAACAACCTTACGCAGCACCAACGGAGAACTGACTCAAGTGATTTCTCCTCTGGGGGAGTGGATGCTACCCGTCGTTGATTTGTGCGATCGCCCGACGGTTGAATCAGCAGCCGAGGTGCAGCGGCTCGCCACCGAGCAGGCTTGTGAACCGTTTAACCTGGAAAGGGATGGGTCATTGCGGGCGAAACTGCTTCAGATCAGCGCAGATGAATTTGTCCTACTGCTGACCCTGCACCATATTGCGGTGGATGCCTGGTCAATTGGTGTCTTCTTCCGCGAATTGAGTACTCTGTATGGCGTGTTTTCTAACCATCAACCCTCTTCTCTGCCGGAGTTGCCGATCCAATATGCTGATTTTGCGATGTGGCAACGCCAAACGTTGCAGGGTCAGGCGCTGGAAACCGATCTGACCTACTGGAAGCAGAAATTGCGCAATGCGCCCGAAGTGTTGCAGCTACCGAGCGATCGCGCCCGTCCCCCCATTCAATCCTTTGCAGGCAGAACGCTGTCGTTTCTCTTGCCTCAACCGTTAACGGCATCCCTGAAGCAAGTCTCACAGCAGTCCGGAACGACGCTATTCATGACCCTGGTGGCAGGATTGCAAACCTTGCTGTTTCGCTATACCGGACAGGACGATATTCTCATCGGTTCCCCGATCGCCAACCGTCAGCAGCCCGAAATTGAGCCTCTCATGGGTTGTTTTATCAACACCCTGGTTTTGCGGACGGATCTCTCCGGCAATCCCCCGTTTGAGGAACTTTTGCAGCGAGTGCGAGAGACGGTGCTGGAGGCGTTAGCGCACCAGAACTTACCGTTTGAAAAGCTGGTAGACGAACTGCAACTAGCCCGCAGCTTAACCCACGCACCCCTGTTTCAGGTCATGCTGGTTTTGCAAAATTCCTTTTCAATTCAAAATATCGAATTGCCTGGTCTGACGGTTCACCACTCCCGGATTGATAACCCTACCGCTCAGTTTGATCTGACCTTTCATTTAGTCGAGAGTGAGATGGGGTTAATCGGCAAGTTGGAATACAACACCGACTTGTTTGATGAGTCCACCATCACGCGCCTGTTGGGGCATTTTCAAACGCTCTTAGCAGGCATTGTTGCCCATCCTGATCGGTGCTTGGCTGAGTTGCCCATGCTGACTCTGGCAGAGCAGCAACAGCTACTCACCTGGAATCAAACTGAAGCGAATTATTCTGACAGGATTTGTATTCATCACTTGTTTGAAGCGCAGGTCGAAAAAACGCCCAATGCGATCGCCGTTATCTCTGACCATGAGCAGATCACCTATCAAGAGCTGAATCATCGCGCTAACCAACTGGCTCGGTATTTACAAACGTTGGGTGTGCAAGCTGAGAGCTTGGTGGGACTCTGTGTGGAGCGCTCCATTGCCATGATAGTTGGACTCTTGGGCATTCTCAAAGCGGGTGGGGCTTACGTTCCGCTCGATCCAACTTATCCCCCACAACGGCTTGAATTTATTTTGTCTGATGCTCAGGTTTCGGTACTGTTGACCCAAACATCACTCCAAACAAAATTCTCGGAATTAGAAACCTGCGTTGTTTTATTGGATACGGATTGGGAGCATATTGCCCAAGAACAGCAGGAAAATTTGCATCCCTCGGTTCAAGCGAACAGCTTGGCGTATGTGATCTATACATCGGGTTCGACTGGACAACCGAAAGGGGTGATGGTGGAACATCTGTCACTCGTGAACTATACAGAGGCAGCCATTCAGGAATACAACATTTCTGCGGGCGATCGCATTTTGCAATTTGCCTCTATTAGCTTTGATGCGGCGGCTGAAGAAATTTTTCCCAGTTTGACTCAGGGTGCAGCGTTGATTCTGCGAACAGAGCAAATGCTGAGTTCAATGGCGATCTTTCTCCAAACCTGTGGCGAGTGGCAACTCACTGTCCTCGATCTGCCTACGGCCTTCTGGCATCAGCTCGTGAGCGAAATGGTCACACTGGAGCTAACGCTACCAGAGTCTATTCGCCTGGTGATTCTGGGCGGGGAAAAAGTCCTGGGCGATCGTGTCCTTCTTTGGCAAAAATATGTTCACTCTAACGTTCGCTTAGTCAATGTTCGCTTAGTCAACAGCTACGGGCCTACCGAAGCCACCATTGTCACCACCACTGCTGATTTGTCTCAACTCACCCCGACCCAACAGGCAGGACGATCGCTACCCATCGGCAAGCCTGTCAGAAATGCTAAGACCTATGTCCTCGATCCTTTTCTGCAACCCGTCCCTGTGGGTGTGCCTGGAGAGCTTTATATAGGCGGACTTGGGGTTGCCAGAAGCTATCTCAACCGACCCGACTTAACAGCGCAAGCATTTATCTCTGATCCGTTTAGTCAAGTTTCAGGGGCAAGACTGTACAAAACGGGCGATCGCGTCCGTTATCAGGCAGATGGCGCGATCGAGTTTCTCGGTCGCATGGACAATCAAGTGAAAGTGCGCGGCTTCCGAATTGAATTGGGGGAAATTGAGGCATTGCTTAGCGAACATCCTGATGTGCAAGAGAGTGTAGTCATCGCTCGCTCAGATGAATGGGGTGAAAAACAATTAATAGCCTATCTGGTTCCCAGGGCAAGCTCTGCTCCTACATCGGCTAATCTACGCCGATTTCTGGAAAAAACGCTGCCCAAATATATGGTGCCATCTGCGTTTATAGTCCTGGAAATGTTGCCACTCAATGCAAACGGTAAAGTCGATCGTCAGGCATTGCCCATTCCAGAGTCCATTCGCCCAGAATTAGAGTCTGCGTATGTGGCACCCCGCACAGCAACGGAAGCTGAAATTGCCAAAATCTTTGCCAATATCTTGCAGATCGATGACGTTGGAGTGGAGGATGACTTCTTTGAATTGGGCGGACATTCATTACTGATCACGAAACTGATTGCCCAGCTAAGCCCTAAGTTTCAGGTTGATTTATCTATTGTCGATCTGTTTGAAATGCCAACTGTCGCAGGTTTAGCAGAGCATATCGAGAAACGTCGAACTTTGCCCACCCTATTGGCACAAGAGCGATCGCCGCTCAGCCTGAAAATGCGGCATGGAGAGCGATCGCCAGAAATGCCCGTTCCTCTGACGTTTTCGCAGCAATACATCTGGGAAATTCATCACTCAAGCAGTACAGGTGCCCCCCTGAATAGCTCGCTGATCCTGCGGGTCAAAGCTTCTTTGATACCTGAGATCGTGGAGCAAAGCTTTAATGAAATAGTGCGTCGCCATGAAATCCTCCGCACCCTGTTCAAAATAGTCAACGGTCAACCCATGCAGATGGTCTTACCTGCGCTACACCTACCGCTGACCTATACCGATCTGCAATCGCTCCCACCCGATCAACAGGAATCGGCAGCATTGAATCAAGCAATTCATATCGCCCAACCCCCCTTCGATCTGGCAATCGCACCCCTAATACGGACGGCCTTATTTCGACTCACGACCGAGGAGCATTGGTTATTGATTACCCTGCACCACATCATCACCGATGGCTGGTCATTTGGATTACTGGTGCAAGAGTTACACACCCTGATCCAGTCGTTCTCAAGCGGTATGGCTTCTCCCTTACCAGCAGTGTCTTTTCACTACGCAGACTTTGCCCTATGGCAGCAACAGGCTTACAACGAGGTGGCGATCGCCCAGCAGCTAGCGTATTGGCAGCACAAATTAGTTGATATTGAGCCGCTTGAGTCACCAGATCTTCTCATTCTGCCACTAATCGATCGACAGGCCAATCACTACTCTATTCATCTGTCAGAGTCTCTCACCAGTTCAATCGAATCCTTAAGCCGTTCCTTAGGCGTTACCCATTTTGTTGTCCTACTGGCAGCATTAAACGTTGCTTTATCGGCATGGAGTGGACAACGGGAAATTTGGATGGTTACCACCGTTGGTAACCGCACTGTACCAGAGACAGAAGGAATGCTGGGCTGTTTTATCAATGATGTAATTTTGCGATCGACCCTTCAGCCTGAACAGACTGGCATTGCATTCATTAAGCAATTGCAAGCGGATATTAAAGAAGCGATCGCGCATAAAGACATACCCATCGAACGGGTGATTGAACACCTCAAACGCTTCCGTCCCGTCCAATTTATGGCAAGCGTCACCCTAATCTCCTCGGCTCAGGAGGTTCAGTTAATTCCTGGCTGGGAAGTGGTTGACGTGTTGGCCAATCAGCAATCATGGACTGACATTCCCTCAGAACTGTACGCCGATGACACACCACTAGAGTTTTATCTTGAACTATCAACAACAGTTCAAATAATGGTGAACTACAGTACTCAAAAATTCACAGCAGAGATGATTGAACAACTTCTTGCTTGCTACGAGGAAGTTTTGCAACAGTTTGTAATTCAACCCAAAGCTGCCCTATGCTGATTTTGCTGCTGCCCTTACTGATAATCTACTGGTAATCTTCAGAAGACTCTGGCTCTAGCTCCCAGCGGCGATCGTCCCGCCCTTCCAATATTTCGGTAGTTCTCAGAAAAGCGCGATCGTCCATCTCTATGCCCGCCGCAGCTCCAAGTTCGTCCACCAAATCTTGATCGGGGGTGGGAGCTGTGCCTCCCAATGCCTGATCACCCACCATGTCTGTGGGCACCTCGCTCAAATCAATGCCTTCGTCAGATTCATCTAAGCTGTCTAAACTGGTAGATCCAATGCTTTCAGTCGTCAGCTCTGCTGCAATTTCTGCGAGTTCCTCAGCGGTGGGTTCTGGCGGTTTTCTGTCAAAGTTATCTACCATAGGACTCAGTAAAATCGCAACTGCTGAAACCATATCCTGTCGTGCAGTCAGAAAAAACCTCACAAAGATAGAGAACCGTAGTAGATTGCAAAATTCACCAGCTTTTAGAGTGTTGTAACGTGAGCTGCACACCACAAAACTCTAATTCGCGAAGAAAAGAACGCCGCTAGACGGTCGTAGAAACGCGATCGGACTCTTTGACCCAGAACAAAGGCAGTATCGCCAGCAGCCGTAAGCCGCTTGACAAGACAAAAACCCCTAATAAGCCGCTCACGCTATTGGGATGCCACGACTGGGCTAAGAACCCTCCTGTCAGCGTTCCTAGCGCACTCATAACGCCAGACAGCGCTGCTACAGTTCCAAAATAGCTGGCAGGGTTATGTACGGGTGCCACGCTGAGTTGAAGATTAATCAAGCAGAGATCGATCGCTGCCCAGGTGCCCCCAATGAGCAAATGTAGGCCAGGAAGCCATAGCCACAGGGATAGAACACTGGCATCCGTCCCTAGCCAACATAGCGGAATAATGGCAACGACAACACCAATGCCTAACAAAATCAGGCGATTGCCAATGCGATCGGCTAATTTTCCCCAGCCGACTAGCAGCAGCAGGTTGGCTCCAGCACTAAAGCTGTTGTAGATAGAGACTTTAGCGATGTCAATGTGCAAAACATCCAGCATGTAGAGGTTATAGAATGGCGTGCCGATATTCACGGCAAACAGCCAAAAGCTAATGTAAACCAAGAAGATGATCTGATTGGTTTGGAGAGAGAGGCGATCGACTACAGTATGCAGGAGTGACCGCTCTGGAGCGATCGCAGATGCCTCCATCGCATACTTTTCTAAAGTACTGACTTCAATAGCGGTCGGTTTGGGGGTGAGGGTTTGCTCTTGTTTAACGTTGGCTTCTATTTGGGGATTAATATCTATCATAAAATTCTGGCAGACGAGGCTCAGTAACCCCGCGATCGTTGCCAGCACCAACATAATGCCAAAGCCCTCGATCGAGCCACCTTGCCATTCAGAGACAATCCATCCTGTTGCTGGAACAGAAATCAAATTAGTAAGATGGGCGGCACTGTTGCGGATGCTAAAGTAGCGTCCGCGCAGCCGCCGCGGTACCAAAATCACCATCCAGCTAAGCCAGGAAGCGCTGCTCAAAGCCGCTAACAGAGCGCTAGCTAAGGCGGTGATGAGCGTTAGCCCAATGAGGATGTCAGAGTCCACGCGATACCAAACCGACCAGCCAATGCCGATCGCCAACATCCACCACATTAAGCGGGCAATTCCATTCGTCTCAAGGCTATAGGAATAGAGACTGCTGGCTTTCTGCGAAAGGTGAGCGCCAAGCGGCTGCACCAAATTGGCTACCATTGGAATAGCGGTTAGGACTCCAATTTCAAAGGTGCTTGCTCCTAATTCCAGCAAAAAGTTTGTAACCAGAACTCCGGTTGTGATATTGGAAAAGAGGGCAGCAAAAACACCGTCTAGCGTTGAAGCTTGAAGGCTTGTCCGAACAGACGGTTTGCTCAATTTTGAGGGAAATTGAGTAAGGGCGATCGCGCTGTTGGGAGCTTCTTCGAGCTGAGGAGGGGCGCTGGTCAAAGCTGCTGTCGCAGTCGAAATATTTTCAGAAGAATTAGAAGCAGTCAAAAATCCCTCCGTATATACAGCGCATAGCCTCAACTGGGCAATAGGTGAGCAATCTATCAAAAGTGTGCAGGAAGCTTTCTCTTTAGACTTCACCCTAAAGACATCAATCTAACAAGTTCAGTCGATACGCGTAGCCCTTACTCTCCTGATATTCTTTGATCAGGCCATTAATCTGGAAAATTTTTAATGCCATCCCTTACAACTTCCAAACGCCAAACGCGCTGGCAAATTCCTGTTGTACTGGCTGTAACAGTCTTTATCAATTACTTAGACCGGAATAACCTGTCTTTGGCGATTCCTCGTTTGGCGCAAGAGTTTGAATGGAGCGATCGCGAAATCGGATCTAAGGGTGAAGTGCTCTTAGCCGCTTTCTACCTATCGTATGCGTTGTCTAACATGCTGCTGAGTCCCCTTGCTGAGCGGTTTGGGGCAAAGCGAAGCGTGATTGCGGCCATTGCTGCTTTCTCACTCGTAACGATTTTGAGCGGTACCTTGGGCTATTCTTTCATGGCACTGGTGATTTTGCGCCTCCTTTTAGGATTAGGCGAAGGGGTACATATTCCGATGGCAAGTGCGATCACGAGCCGCTGGTTTTTGCCGGGTGAGCGATCGCGTGCCAATGCGATTTGGGGAAGCGGCATTTTGTTTTCTACTGCGATCGCTCCGCTGATTGTGGTGCCGTTGATTCAGCTTTGGGGCTGGCGTCCGACCTTTGCGACTTTGGGGGTTGGCGGCATGCTGGTGTCGATTCCATTGGTTTACTTCTTAGTGGGGGATAGACCCAATCGGTTAGGGCAGCAAGATCCTGTTGCGATCGCAGCAGATGATGAGACAGACAGCTTATCTCAGGTTGCTTATCGTCGAGATGCTCGGTTTTGGCTCATGGTGGCAGGGGGCAGTCTCAATGCGTTCTGTGCGTTTGGCCTGTTGAATTGGTTGCCGACTTACTTCAACCGCGCCAAAGGAATTGATTTTGAACAATTGGGATGGCCGCTTGCTCTGGTTTTTGCTGCCGGAATCGTTGGCATTGGCTTAATGGCCTATTTGGGTGACAAGCTGCAACGTAGAACACAGCTTGCTGGGATTGGGTTTCTCTTAGCGGGGGCAATGGTCTATGTTGCCTCCACAACAACACAGGTAGGACTGTTGGTACTCTTTTTTGCGATCGCCGTCTTTTGTCAGAGTGCCTATGGCGCCCAGGAATATGCTCTCGTTCAGCGCATCTTACCTGTCGATCGGGTGGGGGCAGGTACGGGTCTTTATAACGGATTAGCGGTGCTGTTGGGTGGTGTTGGTGGCTCTCTCATTCCGGGATCAATTGTGGCGATGACGGGCAGCTTTGATGCGGGTATTCTCAGCATTGTTGTGGGTGCATGGCTGGCAGCAGGGATCATGTTTGTGCTGGCGCGATTCATCCGTTATTGACATTGAAGCAATGCCTATTAAAGCAATGCCTCAAATGGGGGACATGCCCCCACAAAAATGTTCTAAGGGTAAGGGCTATGGCTACATAAAGTTTTGTACTTTTATTTAGAGTTTTATATAGTTATGTAGCGTTTTTTCAGCCCAGGGGTAGCTTAGACATGTGAGTCCTAAGCAAATAGAGGTGCTGGGCGGAATCCGCATTCATAACGTTACGTTGGGCGATAAAAGCTTATGTTTCCGCGTACCCATTGTCCTTACTGTTCTTATCCCTTGTTGCTCCACAGTTCTTCAGGGAAGCCCTATTGGTTTTGTTGCCACTGTTATCAAGATGTTCCTTACGGGATCGATCGAACTTCGACGCTAGAACAATCTCCACAACAATCTCCCAAAAAATCTCTACAACAATCTCTACAACAATCTCCAGAGCAATTAGAAGCCTGCTCATCGACTCAGCCTGTGTCAGCTAACGGCGATCGCCACCCCGATTTACCTGCTGACATCCTTCAGCACCCGCAGGTCGATCTTCAGCTTGAGTTAGCAAAACTTGAGCAGCTAAAAGAGGATTTCCTGAATACCACATCGCATGAACTGCGAACCCCTCTCTCCAATATGAGGTTGGCTATTCAAATGCTAGACAGGCTTTTGCGCCAAGAAGGTGTCCTTACCTCTGAACAAGTAGATACAGGCACCAATCCCGCAAGAATTTCTGACTATCTAAAGTTGCTCCGCGACGAGTGCGAACAAGAAATTGGCTTGATTAATGACCTGTTGGTGTTACAGCAAATTGAAGCAGGTACCCAATCTTTATTACCTATGCAGCTTTTATTGCAAGATTGGATTTTGCAAATGGTTGCACCGTTTGAAGCGCAAATGTTGAGCCGTCAACAACGGCTTCGGATTGATATTCCCTCCAACCTTCCGCCTTTAACGACTGACTTCACTCTGCTCGATCGCCTTTTGTCAGAACTGTTGCACAACGCCTGTAGATTCACCCCTAAAGGAGAACAAATTACAGTTGCGGCTTCTGCTTCAGCAGGTCGCCTGCAAATTCAGGTGATTAACTCAGGCGTAGAGATTGCAGAGAGCGAATTAACGCGGATCTTTGACAAGTTTTACCGAGTTCCGACGGATGATCCCTGGCAGCATCAAGGCACAGGCTTGGGGCTGGCTCTTGCAAAAGCCTTAGCGCTTTATTTGGACGGGACAATTTGGGCAAAGCACCAGTCTGGGCAGACTTGCTTTACCGTTGAGCTACCCTGTCGAGAAAGTCAGGAAATTACATACAAAGATGTGTTGATGAGCTATGTCGCCTATTATCTGAGCCGGGGCAAAACGGTTCTTAGCCCTCGCCAAGGTACCCTGCCTTTTGAAGGCGAAGTCTATCACTACTGGGGCTATCATCGTGATTTCCTAGACTTTTGGCACCAATTGCTACAGCGACCCGACTTCTCTGAACTCTATCTGCAAGGCGATAACCATGCCTTTCGTCAGTTTTTAGGTGGAGAATGTATGGTGACAGAATGCGCCCGCTGTCGGTTACCGATACCCACAGAGTCAGGGCATGTGTACAGCACGCCGAACTGTTTGCTATGCCATGATCCTGTGGTATCCGAGAACCAGCAGGGAAAAGCTTCAAAACGCTGCATTGAAAAAGAAAGTGAGAACGAAACAGGGATAACTCACGTTTTGGCGATCGGCAAACAGTGCCATCCTGACGCTTCGCTGCAAACGTCGCTGAGGGCGAATGGCTTTGAAGTGACGTTTGTTTCTGATCCCAATGTCATTACCCTAGATGTGCTGCCGTCTTCAGTGAATTTAATTCTGATCAATGCCGATATTGCAGAGTCAGAAGCTCAAGCTTGGGCAAGACAACTGGACTGTTATCCTCAACTTCGGGGGGTGCAAATTGTGGCATTGAGTTGCCAAAATCGATTTAGCCACCCCTGGACAGATCGTCAACTTGGGGTTGAAGACTATCTGCTATCTCCCCTAGGAGGCGATCGCCTAGCCCATCAGTTACGTCAAGTCTTGCCGCAGCCCTTAACGGCTGGCGCATCCCAATTGCATTGGTTTCCTTGTTAGGCATAGGCGTTCAGACAACAATAGCTTTGCGAGCGCGCGTTATGCACCCACAAAGCTATTGCAATACATAGGCTGTGAGACTCTCTAAAACTAACGCTCTATCAGCGCGATCGCTTCACCGATCGATACTTGCGAGACGAACGTTTACTCCGCTTGAGTGCTGCTCCTCCCACTCCGGTGAAACCCAGTAGCGCCAGGGGTGTCCAACTTTTAGGGCTGTTTTGCTCTAGGCGCGAAGAACGAGCCTGAACAGCTTCAGTTTTTTGGGACACTTGGGGGTTGAACAAAAAGCCTGTGAGCGTTGTCAATCCTGCAATTAGCAATAGACTGATCGCTTTTACATCAATATGCGCTGTTAACTCCTGCCTCATGCCAAACGATGCATAGAAGAAGTACACAGAAATGATCAGACTGAGGATCAGCAGGATAGAAATCATCACCGAATTATTTGCGAAGGTGTAGATCGGACCTTCTGCATTCGAGAATTCCTCGAAGGTTGAAAAGGGGCTACTCATATTTATATACTCCGCTTACTCCGCTGCAAGTTCTGATGCATGAGAAGACTGGCCTACCAATTGACCGTTGCCGTTATCCACAATTTTTGTGACCAGAGACAAAGTGGCATATTCTGGATATCCCTCAATACCAAGGTCAGCAATATCAAGACCGTTGATCTCTTCTTCGCGCGATACCCGCAGCAGATCAAATTTCTTTAAAATCCAGCTCGTGACATACCCCGGAATAAAGCCCAGCAGGACGACACAAATTAGACCGCCAATGAGCTGACCGAAGAAATTAATCGATGGGATGCCCTCTCCCTGAGGATAGCCCGCTGCTACAATTCCGACGACCACTGAGCCAAACAAGCCACAAAACCCATGCACCCCAACGGCTCCTACTGCATCGTCAATGCCTACCTTTTCGATCGCCATAATCACTTTTGGCATGATGAAAGCGGCAATAAACGCCAGCACAATCACCAATGCTGGGTGGTAAAGATCCATGCCGCCACCGACAGCGATAATGCCAGCCAGCCCTCCTGAAATCGTGAAGAAGGGGTCGCTCTTGGAGGAAATGTAGGCTCCCACCAGTCCGGCAGCCAAGGCCATCGTCGTATTGACACCAATTGAGGCTAGGGTCATGGGTGTACCGTAAATCGTGGCCTCTTTTTCGTACCCAGGCAGATAAATCATGCAGGCAGCCAGGAACGCATAAAAGCCAACAAAAATGAGCATCAACCCCACCATCGTGAGCGGCAGGTTGTGGGGCAGGATCGGCCTAGGATTGCCGTTTTCATCATACTTGCCGACTCTAGGCCCTAAATTGAGTAGAACGCCCAGCGTGAAAAACCCAGAAATACCATGCACGATGCCTGAGCAGCCAAAGTCGTGATATCCCAACTTTGTAAACATCCAGCCAAAGGCATTCCAGCCCCAGGCCGCTCCTACAACCCAGGTAAAAGAACCCAGAACGATCGACATAATGAGATAGCCACCCACCTTAACCCGCTCAATCAATGCACCCGACAGAATAGAAGCGGTGGTCATGGCAAAGAGTGCAAACGCGAAGAAAAATACACCCGTCAAATGGTCGGCTGTATTAGGCCCTAAAGCTGGAGACCAGGGATAGGAAGTCTCAACATAGACCATTGCAGCCTTGATAGTTTCGCTTTGCTCTGGGTTCGTCCAAGGCCCCAAAATTCCACCTGTGATGGGAAACAGAGGAAAAGCGTTATAAACCCACCAACCAAAGAAGAAGAAGGCCAAGCCCACACTTGCCAGTGTCAGTAGGTTCTTTACCATAGTCGCGAGAACATTCTTAGTGCGGGATGCGCCACCTTCATAGGCAAGAAATCCCGCATGAATCAGCAGCATGAAAACGGAAGCCCAGTAGTAGAAGCTTTCCGATGCAAACGTTCCTAGAAATTCCTGTGCTTCTGGAGACATGATTTATGCAAGGTTAGGTCACAACTAAAAGCTAAGAAGCTATCAAATATGTAGCCGAGGAATGATAAGAATGTCGTTCACTCTCAGTCGTTCACTCTCATTGCAGTTCAAACACTAGAGGTCTAAGAGAATGTTTGAAAGGTCCAACTATGGGTAGCGAAACGTTTAGATCCCCCCAAATCCCCCTTAAAAAGGGGGACTTTGAATTCATTTCCCCCCTTTCTCTAGACGCGAAGCGGCTTCCCGCAGGGTAGGGGGGCAGGGGGGATCAGCAGGTGCCTAAAATCACAGCCGACCCCTTTTCAAACATCCTCTAAAGTTTGAATCGATAAAGCGAAACGATGGAGCAACTATAAAAGCGATTTACCCCAACATAATGTGTTCTAGTTGACTATCTCGAATATTTACCGCAAGTTAATTGCCACCATAAGCTGTTTAGCGATGAGGCTAGCTTTTAGGGCATGGCTTAATCCAGCTATGAAATGCATTTTGACAGGGGCGCAACGTAAGGCTTCCAAAATAAATTTCACCTCTAAAATCAGCAACGTCGCTTTTAGAGCTGAGCTATTGTCTAGTTTAACGACTGTGCTGCTCCTGCTCCCCATCTGCTCCCTAATCTGATTCTCTGTGGGAATGCCTGGGTGGAGATGTCTGTAGATGTAACAAAAAACCTGTCTATAGATGTCTGAGGTGATGTCCAAGGCGATGTCTAAGATGATGCCCAAGACGGTAACGATAGGGTGAACGGGTTCGGGAGCAGTTTCTAGGAGCACCAACGAAAGCGAAAGATTAGTTACAGAAAACCACCCAGCAAAAGTGTTTTATGTATATTAAACTCAGCCATATCCTTGAAAAACTTTACTCATCAATCATTGTGCTGCTATCTTCAATCTTCAAATTCTCTGCATTTCTCTACCGTCTGTGGTTCAGGCGGCTCATTTCGGTGCTCCTTTGCACCTTTTTGCTGCTCGTGAATACGGGCGGTGCGATCGCAGCTTCGTCGGTTGGCGCAGTCAAGAAAGTGGGCAGTGGTGAAGGTGCAGTTTCAATTCTGGCTTGGCCAGGTTATATCGAGCGCGGAGAAACCGACCCTAGCTATGACTGGGTGACGGGTTTTGAAGCAGAGACAAGCTGCAAGGTGAGCGTCAAGACTGCGGCAACCTCTGATGAAATGGTCACTCTGATGAATCAGGGTCGCTATGATGTGGTCACGGCCAGCGGTGATGCTACCCGCCGATTGATTGCGGGTGGCAAGGTGCAAGAAGTCAATATCGACTTAGTTCCAAGCTGGAATCAGGTTGATCCTCGGCTCCAGAATGCTTCTTGGCATACCGTGGATGGCAAGCACTATGGCGTTCCCTATCAGTGGGGTTCTAACGTCTTGATGTATAACACTGACACGTTTTCTCAGCCCCCTACGAGTTGGAACGTGGTGTTTGAGGAGCAAATCCTGCCGGATGGCAAGTCTAACAAAGGACGTGTTCAAGCCTATGATGGCCCCATTTACATCGCTGACGCAGCGCTTTACCTCAAGGCTCACCAGCCAGAATTAGGCATTACTGATCCCTATGAGCTAACTCGTCCTCAATTTAAGGCAGCGATCGCCCTTTTGAAGCAGCAGCGTCAATTGGTCAGTCGCTATTGGCATGATGCCAATGTCCAGGTCGATGATTTTACCAATGAGGGCATGGTGGCTTCTGGCTCTTGGCCGTTTCAAGTCAACCTGCTTCAGGGCAATCAAGCCTCTGTTAAGAGCACCATTCCTACCGAAGGCGCGACAGGATGGGCGGACACCACAATGATCCATGCTCAAGCTCCCCATCCCAACTGCGCCTATAAATGGCTCGAACATTCCATTTCACCCAAGGTTCAAGGGGATGTAGCCGCCTGGTTTGGGTCTGTGCCAACGGTGCCTCAAGCCTGTGAGGGGAATGCTTTGCTGGGCGCAGAGGGCTGCAAAACAAACGGAGCAGATAACTTTGACAAAATCAGCTTCTGGCACACCCCGATCGCTGACTGTGGTGATGGCACTCGTCAATGCGTGCCCTATTCAGAGTGGGCATCAAATTATCTAGCGGTGATTGGCAGTCGGTAAATTTCAGGGCAAATTTTTATGAACTCGATCGCTCCAGCCGTTGAACTGATCGAGGTGACGCGTCACTTTGGGGATGTCAAAGCCCTCAATGCAGTGAGTTTAACGATACAGCAGGGAGAGTTTTTTGCCATGTTGGGGCCATCGGGTTCAGGCAAAACCACCTGCTTACGACTCATCGCTGGATTTGATCAGCCTTCTTCAGGTCATATTCGGATTGCAGGACAAGATGCGACGGCCTTACCTCCCTATGAACGGGATGTGAACACGGTCTTTCAGGACTACGCCCTTTTTCCCCACATGACCCTTGGGGATAATATTGGATACAGCTTGATGCTGAAAAAAGTACCTAAGTCTGAACGGCTAAAACGCGTGGCGGATATGCTGGATTTAGTCCAGTTGAGCGGTTTGGAACATCGCAAGCCTGCCCAACTCTCTGGCGGGCAGCGGCAGCGAGTTGCATTGGCGCGGGCACTCGTGAACCAACCCAAAATGCTGCTTTTAGATGAGCCATTAGGAGCATTAGACCTGAAACTGCGGCAACAAATGCAGATAGAGTTAAAGACGATTCAGCGGCAGTTGGGGATTACATTTATTTTTGTCACCCATGATCAAGAAGAAGCGCTAACCATGAGCGATCGCCTTGCTGTGTTTAACCAAGGCAAGATTGAACAAATGGGCAGCCCGGTTGAGGTTTATGAACGCCCAGCTACAGCCTTCGTCGCTAACTTTGTCGGCGTTTCTAATTGGATTAGCGGTCAGCTGGCGCAGTTGCTCACGGGTTCTGCGCAGTCGTTTGTGCTGCGTCCCGAAAAAATCCAAATGCTTGATCCCAATTTACCGCCGCCCGCAGATCTGTGTAGCGCGATGGGAAAAATAAAAAACATTCTGTACTTAGGCATGTATACCCGCTATGAGATTGGGTTGCAACCTGAAGGATTGCTGTCTGTTGTGGAGCAAAACCGCCAGAGTTCGCATTGGGCTGAAGGTGATGCAGTTCGGCTGCTTTGGCAACGCGAACATCTGGTGATGATCTAAGCTTGTTACGGTCTAAGTTTGTTACGCTGCTTGTTGCGGTTTAAACTGATGTCATCCTCTCCCAAACGACGACAGATCGCGAATTTTCTCTATTCTCGCCCGAATGTACTGTTATTGCTGCTGTTGAGTTTGCCGCTTCTATGGTTTGGTGGAGTATATGTCAGCTCGTTGATGACGCTGTTGCTCCAAAGCTTCTTTCATCTGGATGACTTTACGGGACAGGTGGTACATGAATTCACGTTTTCTACCTATCGGGCTTTACTCACTGAAGCTAATCTCAGAATCGTCCTACGAACGGTAACGATGGCGATCGCTGTCAGCATAACGACGATCTTTTTGGCGTTTCCGATCGCATTTTACATGGCGCGTTATGCGACGCCCCCTGTTAAAGCAGCGCTCTATCTCGCTGTCGTGCTGCCGCTGTGGGCGAACTATTTGGTCAGGGTCTATGCCTGGAAGTTGATCTTGGCGAAAGAGGGGATTCTGACTTGGTTGATTCATCTCTTCCATTTGGATGGATTGTTGAATCTGCTACTGAGTCTGCCCGGTATTGGCGGGTCATCGCTGTCGGTATCGACGATCGGCATGTTTCTCGCGTTTGTTTATCTGTGGTTGCCCTACATGATTCTGCCGCTGGAGGCAGCACTGGAGCGTGTGCCACAATCTTTGATGGAAGCCTCAGCAGATTTGGGTGGTAAGCCCTGGCAAAGCTTTCGCCATGTGCTCTTACCCCTGGCTTTTCCGGGAGTCGTCGCGGGTTCAATCTTTACTTTTTCCCTCACCTTAGGCGATTTCATCACGCCTAGCGTTTTAGGAAATTCTAGCCCCTTTATTGGGCAAGCCATTTATGTGCAGCAGGGGACAGCCGGAAATGTTCCCTTGGCGGCTGCATTTACTGTTGTACCGATGGTGATTATGCTGATCTATCTCGCTGGAGCAAAGCGTTTGGGGGCTTTTGATGCGCTCTAATCGGGCTGGTTCTCATCAGGCTGGCATCGGGCTGAAGCTAGCGGCGGCGGCTGTACTCTTTTTTCTCTACTTTCCTTTTGGGGTCATTCTCCTCTACACGTTCACCACAGAGGATTCTGCCTATACATTTCCGCCACCTGGACTGACATTGAACTGGTTTCAAGTCGCATGGCAGCGTCGAGATCTTTGGCAGGCATTAGAAATTTCTCTACAGGTTGCCAGCATTGCCACCGGAATTGCGATCGTTTTGGGAACGATGGCTGCTCTGGCCGTCTACCGCAGTCGGTTCTTTGGACGAGAAACCATATCATTTGTGTTACTGCTCCCTATCGCTTTGCCTGGAATTGTGACGGGAATTGCCTTGCGATCGGCGATCGATGTTTTGGGGATACCTTTTAGCATTTGGACGATTGTAGTCGGACATGCAACTTTCTGTATCGTTTTGATCTATAACAACGTGTTAGCGGGTCTTCGCCGCACTTCGCGATCGCTGACAAAAGCCTCAATGGACTTAGGCGCAGATGGGTTGCAAACCTTTCGCTATATTACGCTGCCCACTCTGGGCACAGCGCTGTTAGCAGGAGGAATGTTAGCCTTTGCCCTTTCATTTGATGAGGTAATCGTCACCGTTTTTACTGCGGGTCAGCAGGCGACCTTGCCCGTTTGGATTTTGGATCAGCTCACTCGCCCTCGTCAACGTCCGGTCACTAACGTGGCGGCAGTGTTTGTTATTGCTTTGACTTTTGTGCCTATTCTATTTGCCAATTGGCTGACTCGACGAAAATTATGAAAAAACTAGAAGGGAAAGTGGCGATCGTCACAGGCGCATCCAAAGGTATTGGTGCTTCGATTGCCAAACATTTGGCTGCCGAAGGAGCAGCCGTGGTTGTCAACTACGCCTCCAGCAAAGAAGGAGCCGATCGCGTAGTGAATGAGATTGTCAGCAACGGGGGAAAGGCGATCGCGGTTCAGGCAAATGTTGCCAAAAAGGCAGAGATCGAACATCTTTTTTCGGAAGCGCATCAGGCATTTGGCAAGCTCGATATCTTGGTCAACAATGCTGGTATTTATGAGTTTTCACCTCTCGAAAACATCACAGAAGATCACTTCTACAAGCAATTTGATCTGAATGTACTGGGCGTAATTCTCGCCTCACAACAAGGCGTCAAATACTTTGGATCAGAGGGTGGCAGCATTATCAATATCAGTTCGATCGTCAGCACGCTTGCGCCTGCAAACGGTTCAGTCTATAGCGCTACCAAAGCAGCGGTCGATGCCATCACAAAGTCGCTGGCTAAAGAGCTAGGTTCACGGCACATCCGCGTCAATGCCATTAATCCTGGTATGGTAGAAACTGAAGGAACTCACGCAGCGGGAATCGCCGAAAGCGAGGGTCGTCAGCAGACGGAGGCACAAACCCCGCTAGGTCGCATTGGACAACCCCAGGATATTGCCCCTGCCGTTGTTTTCTTTGCATCTGATGATTCAGCTTGGATTACGGGCGAAACGCTATTCATCACAGGTGGACTTCGCTAATATCTTTAGGGCTAATATCTTTAGGGTTTTCTCCCTGATGATCAACCTGTTTTTGTGACAGAACTCGATCAAGCAACTAACTCTGCCATTAGCTCAGCAACAGATATCATGTGCTGGGTACGTCCAGCATTGCTACCCGAAAAAACCAGTCCGTTTTTAATATCCCCTCGTGCCGCTTTATCCAATGCCTGAATAATGCAGTAGTCTTGCTGTTCATCTCGGCATTTGCAGGTCTGGAGACAATTGAACAGACATCGTTTTTCCAAATCAGGGGAACCCGCGATCGCCTTCTCCACGAAAGCATTTCGTAACGCCCGTCCTGGCAGTCCGACAGGACTAGAAATAATCACTACATCTTCTGGCTTGGCCTGGAGATGAAATTCTTTGTAGCGAATATCAGCATCACATTCATCGGTAGTGATGAAACGAGTGCCAATTTGTACACCACTGGCTCCTATTGCCAGCATCCGATCGATATCTTCCCGATCCCACACACCGCCTGCCGCAATCACCGGAATGGCTTGACCGAATTCTTGTTGTAGATAGGCTACCAATTCTGGGATGACCTGTTCTGCTTCTAAAGCGCGATCGCCCAGGTCTTCCAACTTAGCTCCTAAATGTCCGCCCGCTGAATTGGGATTTTCCACCACAAACGCATCTGGCAATCGCCCATACTGGCGTTCCCACTTGCGGCACAGAATGCGAGCTGCACGAGTGCTAGAGACGATCGGCACCAGTGCCACTTCTGGGTGCGCTGCGGTATATTCTGGCAATTGCAAGGGCAAGCCTGCGCCTGAAATAATCAGATTGATACCTTCTTCAGCTGCTGTCCGTACCAGCGTTTCATAATCTTGGGCAACGACCATGGCATTGATACCCAAAATTCCAGTAGGGCTTAATGTTCGAGCCTTGCTAATTTCGTCAATCAGCGCTAACCGATTGGCCGCAAAAAACTGCTCTCTACGTTTGCGACCATTGGGCTGGGTGATATCAAAGTAGGGTGAGTTGAGTCCTAGAGCCACAGAGGATATTATGCCAATCCCCCCTGCATGGGCAACGGCAGCGGCAAGCTGTGCTCCAGAGATGCGGATGCCCATGCCTCCCTGAATGATGGGATAGCGGGCACGATGTTGACCAATTTGGAGTGAGGGTAAAGGTGCCATAAATTTGGGATTTAAGGTGAGGATTAGTGCGCTCTATAAATTATATAACCATATGGTTGTAAATAAAATTTGCGATCCACTGAGAATCGATTGTGGGGGGCTGTGGGGTAGGATGTTGATCCCACCTGCCTTTGTAGCTACGACTTTCTCTATCTTGGCTGCAAGGGCAGGTTCAGTATTGTCCATTCCAGCAATACAGCACGGCACTGCAAGCAGTTGAGATCTTGAAGCAAATGATGAACGCCACGGGTACTGATGGGGTAAGTCGCTGCAATGGCGTTAGGATTCAGGTCTGAGCTGTCCTGGATATACGCCACAAACCCATAAAGTTTTTGGTTGGAAAAAGAGCTGTTGACTACCCACCCTTCGGTATTTAAAGGCATTAATGGGCTGATATTAGCGGCCTCAATCCCTAATTCTCGCTTTAAGGTCGCGATCGCAGCCTGTTGAGGTGTTTGGTCTGCTGGCACTCGACCACCGGGAAAATCTAACGTCACCTGCCCGATGCCAGGACGGTAGCTGGGAGAAGGAAGCAAGATGCAAGCCTCCTGTGCAGAAGCTGGGCCAGCGCTCTGAATGGGTAGAACAATCACTGAATCTGCTTTCTCAATCCGCCAGTATTCCAGCAGATTTCCCCGATCGTCTTGCAGATGCTCCCCGATCAGCGTTAACCAGTGCGAGTGGAGTTCCAAGAAGCGATCGCGTGTTTGCCAGTCTTTGGAGGATGGATCAGTCATGAGATAACAGCTTAGGATAAATTCTTAAGTTTTTTAAAATCAGCTACATTTTATCTGTCTGTCAAATACGATACAGAATAGATAGAAAATCTTCTATTTCCCCCTTCAATCCTGAAATAAACAAGTAACCCCGGCTCGCAGCCTAATTCGAGTCGTCTTTTGAATTCTTTTTGATTTTTAGACTTTCCCGCTTGTATGAGAAGGTCAAATTTTGATGTGAAAAATTGAGGTTTAGAAATGAATCCGATCGCAGAAATTTTATTAGAACAAGTCGCTTGTGCTCAAGAAGTTGGCTGTCAAATTTTGGCACTCAGCGGTTTAAATAGAGATGGCGTCATTTACGCTTTTGCAACGTCCGATACTTTGATCATCAACTGTAAGGATTATGCAACCACTTGGCGGTTTGACGAAGAGCACTGTAAGTTACAGATGGCGATCGCCCAGATCAAGTCTTCCATCCAAAGGATTATTATCGAAAAGGCAGGAAAAACGCTGTATTGCTGGTAGATTAAGCGATTCAGTTTGCAACAGCCTCAAAACGCGAGAGTCTTGAGGCTCACCTTGATGCCACAGGGTTGTGCTGAGATAGCGTTCGCCAGCCCTGGGGTGAATATACTTTTTAGGGAAAAAACTGGTTCTAGGGCAGGGATCATCTGATTCCTGTCCCGTTTATGCTAGATCTACAGCGCTTCGCGCTTGGTTAGATGGGAGTTATTTTTCAGAAGCCGCGCAGAGCGCGGCTTCTGAAAAATAACTGTGGTTCATACAATCGAAAATTGCTGTAAGTAGAAGCTCCGCAGGTCTGCTGCCATCAATATCAAACCGTCATTGAACTCAGGCACAGCATTTCTGTAGCAATGCAACCCAAAACAGAGCCAGGAACTGCACTCTGGCTCCGTGCTATCCCAATGGGGTCTGCAATGTTTTGGGATTAGAATAGTCTGATGCATGGGGTTTCATTTTTGAATGTGGTAATTCTCATACAACCCTTTTCTAATATCCTTTTGCAAGCTTTTGTCCTGTACGCAGGACTTTAACATGAACCCCTTAATCGCTCCTGGACAATTTGAATTTAATCCTTCCGCCCTGACAGCTTTGGAGGATTGCAGTGAAGTATCGGTGTATGCACCCGGTTATATTCAACCGTATGGAGTTCTTTTAATATTGCAAGAACCCCATCTCACAATTTTGCAAGTGAGTGAGAATGTGGAGAAGTTTTTAGACCTTGCTGCAACTGCCCTTGTGGGACAGCCGTTACAGCGATTATTTTCGCGCTCTCAAGTTAAACGGGTGGCTGAGTTTCTGCGACAGGATAACCTAGAGCAATGCAATCCATTTGTGTTGAAAACAAGGGCACAAACTTTTAGAGGT
The DNA here is from genome assembly GCA_016208305.1 of Oscillatoriophycideae cyanobacterium NC_groundwater_1537_Pr4_S-0.65um_50_18. Classification (GTDB taxonomy): domain Bacteria; phylum Cyanobacteriota; class Cyanobacteriia; order Elainellales; family Elainellaceae; genus Drouetiella. The sequence continues at coordinate 44,828 of JACQYI010000081.1, forward strand.
ACACTGCATCGAATTGACAATGCTTTGATTTTGGAGCTGGAGCCTCAGTCTCTCATCAATAAGACTCATTCCATCCAGTTTTATCATCAGCTGCAAACCTCAATCTTGAGCCTGCGTAGTGCGATCAGCGTGACTGATTTAGCCCAAACGCTGGCCAAGCAAGTGAAAGCAATGACGGGATTCGATCGCGTGATGATTTACCGTTTTGCAGCCGACGATCACGGAGTGGTGATTGCTGAGGAGCGGGAAACTCATTTAGAGAGCTACTTGGGGCTGCACTTCCCGGCGATCGATATTCCTGCCCCTGCCCGTAAACTGTTTCTTCGCAATTGGGTGCGCCAAATTCCTGATATTAATTACACGCCTGCCCCGCTCATATCGGCTGACGATTTTCATGTTGAACAACCCATAGACATGAGCAATTGTATCTTACGGGGGGTTTCTCCCTATCACATTGAATATTTGCAAAATATGGGAGTTGCCGGATCGCTCACCATTTCGTTGATCGACGATCAACGTCTTTGGGGGCTAATTGCTTGTCATCATTACAGCCCTAATTTGGTCAATTATGAGACACGCAAGACCTGTGAATTCTTAGGCCAGTTTGCCTCTATTGAATTTGTTCGTCAGCAAGAGCGAGAACTAGACCGTTACCGAACCCAGATCAAAACGATTCAAGACAAGCTTCAGCAATCCTTTCTACGAGAACCGAATTTCATTCAGCAGGTACTCACGCAAAATGCTACTGAATTGCTGAATCTAGTTCATGCCGAAGGAATGGCGATCGCGCTAGATCAGCAAATATCACTCCTTGGTCAAACTCCAACGCTAGAAGAGGTTCAGGCTCTATTGACTTGGTTGCCCCAACTCGATCAATCAGACATCTATCCCACTAACTGCCTGATCCGGTTGTATCCACCTGCGAGCGCGTTTACGCAAGTGGCGAGCGGTATTTTAGCCATTTCCATTATGCTGCATCACAAGTCCTACCATATCTTGTGGTTCCGTCCAGAGCAAGTTCAGACGGTAAATTGGGCGGGCAATCCACAGGATGCCGTCGTGATAGATGATCTAGGCAACAGGCACTTATGTCCGCGCAAATCTTTTGAACTTTGGAAAGAAACGGTGCGAGAAACATCCCTACCCTGGCAATTGACTGAGGTTGAAGCTGCCAGAATGATGCAAAATATCTTGATGATGGCAGTCTTAGAATTTTCCCAAACTGCGTTAGAACAAGCCGCCGAACGAGCTACGATCGCCAATCGTGCCAAGAGCCAGTTTTTGGCCAAAATGAGCCATGAACTACGAACACCGCTTAACGCCATCCTGGGTTTTACCCAAATTATGCATCGCAATTCTAACATTCCTACAGATTTTCAAGAGCCTCTCAACATTATCAACCGCAGTGGAGAACACCTGCTGTCACTCATTAATGACGTATTAGAGATGGCTAGAATCGAGTCAGGGCAACTCATTTTGGCAGAACGCTACTTTAATCTCCACCGCTTGCTGCGATCGCTGCAAGAAATGTTTACTCTCAAAGCCGCTCAGAAAGGGCTAGAGCTTTTGTTTAAAGAAGATCCAGACGTTCCTAACTACGTGTGTAGCGACGAAGCAAAATTGCGGCAAATCTTGATTAATCTCATTAGTAATGCGCTTAAATTTACGACCCAGGGCAGTGTTGTCGTGCAGGTTAGTATAGCGCCTATCCAAGACGTAGAACCAAATTGCACCTGTTATCCCAGCACTTCACCTCCCTGTCATGCGCTTAGGTTGGCGTTTGTCGTGCAAGATACTGGGTGTGGGCTCGATCGCCGCGATTGGGAAACCGTTTTTGAGGCATTTATGCAGACTGAGCAAGGTCGCAATGTTGAAGGAACGGGTTTAGGCTTGTCCATTAGTCGTCAGTTCGCTCGTTTAATGGGCGGCGATATTACCGTTCAAAGCACAGTAGGGCAAGGATCAATTTTTACCTGTCAGGTTGTTTTACACCAGCCCGAAGCGATGAATTTGCTGGAATCTGGAACCGACTATCTGGTGGTCGGCCTGGAGCCAGGGCAACCGACCTACCGCATTCTGGTCGCTGAAGATGTCTTTGAAAATCAACAACTGATGAAGATGCTGTTAGAGTCGATCGGATTTGAGGTTGGTGCTGTCGAAAATGGAGCAGAGGCGATCGCCCAGTGGCAATCTTGGCAGCCTCATCTGATTTTGATGGATATCCAAATGCCCGTCATGAATGGCTATGAGGCAACTCGGCAAATTCGCTTACAGGAGTCGGTTAATCAACAGCAAAGAACCCCTATCATTGCACTGACGGCAGCTGCCTTTGAGGACGATCGTACGGCTAGCCTGCAAGTAGGGTGTGATGGCTATATTGCTAAGCCCTTTAGCGAAATTGTACTGTTTGAAGAGATCGCCTACCATTTAGGCGTGCGCTACCGCTATAGAGAACCCAGTTCACAAACGTCATATCACCTGACACAAAAGCCATTGACTTCACAAGATTTTAACGTGATGTCGCCTGAGTGGATTATCCAAGTTCATGAAGCAGCCCTCGATCTGAGTGATGAAAAGCTGCGCCAGTTGGTTACCCTGATCCCGAAAAGCGAACAAGCTTTGATTGAGGCGATGACCTCCCTGATTGATAACTTTCAGTTGGAAGCCATCGCTAACCTCACACAGATTTAGGAGCAATATGGCTACTCTCCTCAAACCTAATACGGCAATCTATATCCTAATTGTGGATGATAACTCCGACAATCTACGGCTATTGGCCAAGATGCTGGAGTCTCAAGGGTATAACGTTCGTAAATCCTTAAATGGGAGAATGGCGCTTCAGGCAATTCATCGTGATCCGCCTGATCTGCTTTTGCTAGATATCACCATGCCAGAAATGAGTGGCTATGAAGTTTGCCAACAGTTGAAAGCAGCTGAAGCCACTGCAAATATCCCTGTCATTTTTATCAGTGCTCTCGATTGCATGGACGATAAAGTTCGAGCTTTTGAAATAGGAGGCCAAGACTATATCACCAAACCTTTTCAAGAACTGGAAGTGCTGATGAGGGTCAGAAATCAACTGTTGATCCAACAGCAACAGCAACAGCTAATGCAGCAAAACCAGCGGCTAGAGCGAGAAATCGAAGAACGATTAAGGGCTGAAGCAGCGGTGAGGCAACTATCTCTGACTGATGAACTCACCGGGATATACAATCGTCGGGGCTTTTTCCTGCTAGCCGGGCAACAGCTAAAGGTTGCTCGCCGAACCCAGACAGCTTGTTGCCTCTTATTTACCGACCTGGATGGTCTCAAGCAGATTAATGATTCTTTTGGGCATGAAGTAGGAGATCGAGTGATTGTTGAGGCGGCTCAACTCCTGACTGAAACGTTTCGTGATGCAGATATTGTGGCTCGCCTTGGGGGGGATGAATTTGCTGTTGTGTTCCCCAGTTGTTCAGGCCAGCCAGATGAATTTTATAAACGATTACAGACCAATATCGATCGCTTCAATCAAATGAATGGTAATTCCTATCAATTATCGATGAGTGCAGGAATTCAGGTCTATGCATCAACTGATGACATTGCGCTAGAACAATTACTGACACAAGCTGACCAATTAATGTACGAACATAAGAGAGCCAAACGCCTTTCACCGTAAGGAGCAGGGATAAAATAAACCCCAATAGCTCAGCAGTCAGGACGTTTGGATTTTATTTGATTTATGATCCTGAGCGATCGACTGATCCTGATCAGTTAGCAAAATGGCTGATATGCTTTTTTGAGATAGAGCTTCTCAATATCTGCTGCCATGAGCGGTCGAGAGAATAAATAGCCTTGCCCAAACTCGCAGCCAAGCTGCTGTAGCCACTGAAGCTGCTGAGCTGTTTCAATACCTTCAGCAGTGACAGCAAGCCCAAGTTGATTGCTCAGCGTAATAATAGTAGTTACGACTTGATAGTTGCGATTCCCGGCTTGGAGCTGATTGACGAAAGAGCGATCGATTTTCAGTATGTCTACCGGAAAGCGGTGCAGATAGCCCAGAGAAGAGTACCCTGTGCCAAAGTCATCAATGCTGATCTGAATTTGCCGCGATCGCAATTGCTCAGTCAGCCCAATGGCCGTTTGGGCATTATCCATGATGGCGCTCTCGGTAATTTCTAGCTTGAGATGAGCGGGGCTGACAGCAGTTTCTGCCAAGACTCGATCGATGTCATTCAAGAGATCGGGACAGGAAAATTGCCGCACAGAGAGATTCACACTCATCGTTAAGTCTGTCCAGCCCTGCTGTTGCCAATCCCGCAATTGCTGGCAAGCCTGCTTCAGCACCACGATACCAACCGGTACGATCAGACCTGTTTCCTCTAGGCAGGGGATAAATTCTCCGGGTGAAACCATGCCACGATCGGCATGTTGCCAGCGCACTAATGCCTCAAAACCGCAAATTTTCCCCGATGTTAGATTAACAATTGGCTGATAGTAGGTGACAAACTCTTGCTGTTCTAGCGCTCGCTGTAAGTCATTTTCCAAGGTTAGGCGACTTAGCATGGCCTCAGCCATCTGGCGATCAAAAAATTGATAGCAACCTTTGCCTTGAAGCTTGGCTCTATACATAGCCGTATCGGCGTTTTGCAAGGGTTCTTCCGATTGCTGATAGGCACTACTGCCCAAAGTAATGCCCATGCACACGGTCATAAACATTTCACAATCCGCCACAATAAACGGCGAACGAAAGCTCTGAAGAATAGCTTCGATGAAGGGTTTAAGGGCGATCGCGTCCTCTACTTGATGAAGCAAAAAGCAAAACTCATCCTCACCCATGCGAGCCAATACATCGCCGGGACGGAGATGCTGTTGCAACCGTTTTGTAATAGCGAGCAGCAGTTGATCTCCGACAGCATGACCAAAGGAACCATTAACCAGCTTGAACTGATCGCAGTCTAGATAAATGACTGCAAAGGAGGATACTCCTGATTGTAAGACCTCACTCAATTTCTGAAGTAATGACGTTCGGCTAGGTAACTGCGTGAGCGCATCCTGAAAAATCAGGGTCTGCAACTGAGCCGTTCGCTGTTGTACTGTAGATTCTAACCGGGCATTAAAGGTGGCTAATTGCTTATATTGCTGACGGATGCGTAACATCGATCGCACCCTTGCCATTAACTCCAGCCGATTAACAGGCTTGCTGATAAAGTCATCTGCTCCAGCCATCAAACATCTGGCTAAATCTGTTTTGGTGGTCAGAGCGGTGACGATAATGATCGGAATAGATTCCCATTGCGGTATGGCCTTAATCCGTTTACAGACTTCGATACCGTCCATCCCTGACATCATCACATCCAACAAAATTACGTCTGGTTGGAATAGATCTAGGAAATCAAGCGCCTCTTGACCACTGGCAGCATAATGCAACTGATAGTCTTGATCGGACAAGAGTGTCTCAATTACATCAAAATTGTCGGGTTCATCATCAACAATGAGGAGAGAGGGATGATCCATAAGAATGCCAGAGTATATGTTGCTAATAGTGGTATCAACTATCAGCATCAGACGAAAGCGGCAAGACTGCCAATTTTTCTGAAGATTGACTTGCCAGATGCTTGGAGTTTTCTAAGGGTAAGGTGAGATAAATCGCTGTCTTTTTTTTGTGGGTGCTGGTAACGAGAAAGCGTCCACCATATAATGTGACAGCCTTCTGTGCAATTTTCAACCCTAACCCTGCACCTTGCTGTTGGTAGGTTTGACGTTCAAATTGCATGAAGGCTCCGATGCTAGTGATTTGCTCTTGAGTCATGCCCCGTCCACAGTCGCTAATCCAGAGATGAAACATTTTACCTTGACATTCACCGCGCACTGTTACAGGAGTTTCAGATTGAGAAAATTTAAAGGAATTGCTCAACAGCTCATTCATGATCCATTTAAGGTGATTATGGGAGACGGCTAGATCTGCGACCTCAATTTGGCAGGTTAAATCATGAGAGCGTCCCATCTCTTTGGCGATCGCTGCGACAAGATGTTCAATTAAAGCGCTGCTACAACCAACCTTGTTGATAAGAGTGGTATTGGTTTCTTTCTTGTTTTTCAGTTCATTGAAAGAAAGTTCTAGATCAAGATAGTTTAAAAATCTTTGAGTCAAGCTTTCTAATTGACAGGCTGATTCGTGTGAAAGATCCAATAACTCATGAATGCTCCCAGAATCCATATCATCAATGTTTTCTTTGAGTGTGCTGATCGCCCCCAAAATACCGTTGAGCGGCGTATTTAATTCATGGGGCAGGCTGGCCGCAAGATTGCCGCGTAGCGCCTGTAAGTTATTTCTTAAGAGATTGATGGTATCTCGTTGCAGCCTAGAAAAGGATTGGATGCGATCGTACTGCTGCTTAATTCGCAGCATGGAGTGAACGCGAGCACGCAGTTCTAGCCCATGCATTGGCTTGCTAATAAAATCGTCGGCACCGGCCTGCAAGCAGCGGGCAAGATCCTCTTTTGTGTTTAACGCAGTCACCATAATGATGGGAATGGCCTGCCATTTTAAAGTAGCTTTGATTTTCTGGCAAACTTCGATACCGTCCATTCCAGGCATCATGATATCGAGCAGAATCAGATCAGGCTGGAATGTCTCTAGCGCAGCGATCGCCTCATAGCCACTGGCAGCATAGTGTAGCTCGTAGCCGCAATCGGACAAGAGCGTTTCAATCACATCAAAGTTATCAGGCTCATCATCAACAACCAGGATAGAATGCTGATTCATAAGTTGTTTCTCGCATTTAAAAGTTGTTGAATCATAGATACAAGCTGCTTCAGTTGGACTGGCTTAGATAAATAGTCGTTGGCTCCCGCTTGTATACATTTTTCCCGATCGCCCGCCATAACTAACGCCGTCAGAGCCACGATCGGGGTATTGACTAAGTTGCTACAAAGGCGAATCTGCCTCATGGCTTCTAGACCATCTACTCCTGGCATTTGGATATCCATCAAAATTAAGTCAGGCTGGTGGGCTTGGGCGAGGTCGATGGCTTCTTGACCCTGCCTTGCCAACAGCAGACGATAGCCTTTGGCTTTTAAGTAGCTAGAAATCGTACTGATATTGGCTTCATTATCTTCGGCTAAGAGAATGAGCGGGGAGGCGATCGCTCTAGAAGATGCAATTGTCATGAAATTCGGGGGTGGCAACGTATGGGATAGAGTTTCATCGGGGTTAAGGCAGGTGGGATGGATCGCTCTCCGAGGGGGCAACGAACTCATGTAAGGGATATGCAGCGTAAAGCAACTGCCTTCCCCGACTTTACTGTGAAGGCTGACAAATCCTTGATGCAATTCAACAATTTGCTTCACCATCACCAATCCTAAGCCAGTCCCTTCATATTGACGGTTAAGGTTGCTGTCAAGTTGGACAAAGGGTTGAAAAAGTTTGGATTGATCCGCAGGGGCAATGCCAATGCCCGTATCCATCACAGAAATACAAAGATAATAATCTTGCAGCTGGCAGTAAAGGCCTTCGACATTATCCGGCGAACCCTGTACTGCCTTTGAGCGGCTTAAGGATATGCGCTCAGCCAAATTAGTCTCAAGGGGTTCGAGGTGAACCCTGAGCGTCACTCGCCCTCCAGTGGGGGTAAATTTGACGGCATTGGTCAATAAGTTAATCAACACTTGCTGCATGCGGCGCTCATCAACGGCGATGTCTGCCAAACCTGGAGGCAAGATCGATACGAGATGAATTTGCTTCTTGAAGGCCAATTGCTTGACGAACATCAGGCTGGCGGTGCATAGGTGGGTGACTGAAGTCATGGATATCTTTAGCTCTAGCTTGTCTGCCGCAATCTTTGAGACTTCCAGAATGTCATTGATCAATGACAGCAGATGTTTCCCACTTCGCTCAACCGTGGAAACCGCCTTTTTCTGACGATCGTTTAAAGTGCCAAACACTTCTTCCTGTAGCCCCTCTGTCATGCCCAGAATGACATTGAGGGGGGTACGGAGTTCGTGACTCATGTTTGCCAGAAATTCATCTTTGAGACGAGTAGCGCGGATCAGCTCAGCATTGGTGTGGGTGAGCTGTTGGTGGCTTGCTTGCAGTTGGGCGTACAGTTCTGATTGTTGAATGGCGATCGCCAACTGCCCAGAAAGCTGCTGCATTAATTCAATTTCCCAGGGCTGCCACTGGCGGGGAGCACTGCACTGATGGGCAACCAGCAAGCCCCAGAGCGTTTGATTCTGAATAATCGGCGTGACCAGTTTGGCTCTGACCTGCATGTCTTTCAAGAAATCTACCAAGCAGCGTAAGGTCAGCCCTGTTTCCCGATCGCTAAGGGCAAACACTCGACCCTGCACATAGCGGCTATAGTTTTCTGGGGGGAAGCGCTCTTCTGGAAAGATCTGATCCAGAATGACAGGCCAACCCGCTGAAACCGATTCAGCAATGGTTTGTCCCGTGTTATCTGGCAAGATTCGATAGACCAAAACTCGGTCAGCCTGCAACACCTGATGCACTTCTGAAACGGTCGTGTTGAGAATTTCTTGGAGATTGAGTGATGCCCGGATGCGTTGGGAGATACTGTTGACGAGATGCTCTCGATCGGATTGCTGCTGTAACCTGATCTCTGCCTGTTTGCGATCGCTAATATCCTGAATTTGAGAAACAAAATAAAGCGGTTGCTCTTGGGCATCTCTCACCAGAGAGACGCTGAGCAATCCCCAAACCCATTGTTCTTGCTTTGTGACATACCGTTTCTCCAGGTGATAGCTGTGGATCTCTCCTGCCAGCATTTGCTGAAACAGGTCTAAATCTTTTGACAAATCCTCAGGATGGGTTAATTCCTGAAAGGTCAGATTGAGCAGTTCGGCTTCGCTATAGCCCCAAAAATTACAGAGAGAGCCATTCACCTTTAAAAATTTGCCCTCAGGAGAGACTATACACATGCCGACTGCCGTCGTGTCAAATGCTTTTCGGAAGCGTTCCTCACTCAATTGAAGAGCCTCTTCGGCCTGTTTTTGATCGTCTTCGAAGCGCTTGCGATCGCTGATATCAACTAAGTACCCCACCATTTCGATGGGGGTTCCCTGGTGATCCCGCACTAAGCGAAGTTCAGCATGTATCCATAGATAGTGTCCCGCTTGATGCTGGAATCGGTATTCATGAATATGGCACCCTCGCTCCAAGAGTTGAGGTAACTCAGCAAACACCTGAGGCGCATCATCAGGGTGAAGATGGTCAGCCCAGAAGCTAGGCTCTGCTAGGAATTGAGCTGAGGTGTGACCTGTCATATCATAGATATTGTCGCTGATGAAGGTGGCTCTATAATCCCCTCCAGGTCTACAGGTAAAAATCACCGCAGGGCTTTCAGATAGAACAAATTGCAGCCTTTCTTGCAGCCGTTGATTTTCTTGCTCAGCCCGTTGGCGATCGGCTTCAAGCCGCACCCTTTCACTCACATCTCTAAAAATTCCTTGGGCAAAGTGCTCACCGTCTAAGTCAATTCTGCTGGCGGTAATCTCAACAGGCACTTGACTACCGTCTTTGCGCAGCACAATGCTTTGCAGAGTGGTATTCACCTTATGCAAAACGACATGGTTAAAATGTTGGCACGCCGCTTCTAGAACGGTGGGAGGATGAAGCTGAGACATGTGTAGCTGAGTCAGTTCCTCTCGGCTATAGCCTAGGAGCACCTCTGCTTTCTGATTGCCTTCGATCAGATTGCCCTGAGAATTTCCCAGCACAATAGCATCGCTAGCACCGTCCATGAGGGCACGGTAGCGCTGTTCACTTTTTTGTAGCGCTGCCTCCACCTGTTTGCGATCGGTAATATCCGTTAAGGTGCCGATGTAGCCTGTCACCGCACCCTCGTCATCCGTTTCCTGCACAACCTGGACATAAAACCACTTAACGCTGCCATCTAGGTGGAGATGCCGACCCTCGCTCTGAATAATCATTTGTTGCTCTGAAGGAGCCTGAGCATATTCTTCAGCCCATTTTGCCAACAGTTCATCGCGATCGTCTGGATGTAGCGCGTCTATCCACCCTCTGCCCAGAGCTGATTCTGTGGATCTGCCTGTCATTTCACTCCAGCGATCGTTGACATAGACACAGTGAAAAGGTGCATCAAATCGGAAAATGGTCACTGGAGCCGCTGCCGCTAAGGTGACATAGCGCCGTTCGCTTTCCCGCAATTCGGCTTCGGTCTGCTTCAGATCGGTAATGTCTCGCGCTGTGACTACCGCACCTGAGATAGTTTGATCGGCTTCTAAATAAGGCGACCAACTTACGCTCACATACTGAGGGGCTTTGCCAGCTAGCGTCACCCACATTTCTTGGCGAACCATTTGTCCTGCAAAGGCTTGATCCAGATTGGACTTGAGGACATGCTCAAATAGCGTCTGCCCCATCACCTCTGCCACAGAATGACCGAGAATTTCGTCACGAGATTTATCATGATTGTCTTGGTAAGCTTGGTTGATCACCTGATACCTATAGTGGCGATCGATCAAAAGCATGCTGTCTCCAGAGGCATTAACCATGCGCTCGTAGCGGCGCAGCTCAGCAGTGCGTTCTTCTATCTTGATCTCTAGTTGAATGGCCTGCTGCCTCACCTCTTCTTCCGCAGCCCTTACTTCTTTGAGGAGTCGCTGCAACTCCTCATTGATTGCGGCTAGTTCGGTATTGCTGCATGAGAGCGCAAATGAGCGGGATTTCCGATCGATATCACTTCCTAAATTTTCCAAGTTTTCTAGACTGGGAGAGTTTGAAAGCTCTTCAGAATAGTGGGATGGGGGGGAAGATTCATGCTGCGATTTAGAAACGCCTTCTACTCCCTGCTGCTCACCTCCTCCCGATAAAACATGCTGTGCTAGTAGCTCGGTTAAGGCGTCTTGGTGTAGCAGCCCAACCACGCGATCGCTGTTGTCCAGTATAGGGAGATGATGAATCCGATGGTGTTGAAATAGGGCTAGGGCTGCGCTCAGATCGGTGAACTCCGATTCTTTTAGGATGATGACAGGTTGACTCATCACTGCCTGGATCGGTAACTGATTTAAGGGCGTAGATTGAACCGTGATGCGAACCAGATCTCGCTTGGTTAGGATACCCACCAAGCTGTTTCCCTGGAGAAGTCTGCCGCCCTCCCCAATTAACACATAGTCTGAACCCGTTTTGCTCATGAGGGCGATCGCCTCTATCACGGTTGCATCTGGCGAGACAACTAAGGGGTTACGGGCGATCGCAGATTGCAAGTCTTGAGTGAACAGGGTAGTGCCTGAATACATCTTATGGAGCGCTATGGGGTTGACGGGGTAAAAAGACTTGTAATCAACTGGGATAACTTCTTCAGTCGCACTGGCTTGGTAAGATACTCATTAGCTCCAGCCTCTAGGCATTTTTGGCGATCGTTGGGCATGGCCAGCGCAGTTAGAGCAATGATTGCAACTAAATCTAATTCAGGACGGGTACGAATTTGGCGAATTACCTCTAAACCATCCATCCCCGGCATTTGAATGTCCATCAAAATCAGATCAGGCTGATGCGTGACGGCCATGTCGATCGCTTCTTGCCCTCGCGTTGCCAACAGCAAACGATAGCCCTTGGCTTTTAAGTAGCTAGAAATCGTACTGATATTGGCTTCATGATCTTCTACCAGCAAGATCACATTTTGATGCTCGGCCTTACCAGCCATCAGGAAATCTCCCTTTGGAGGAGCGGTAAGCTGAGCGGTGGCTGTCCTTTCACAGGAGGAAGAACCATCGGGAGTACAAGGCAGATCAATGGTAAAGCAACTGCCCACACCCAGCTCACTGGTTAGCCCAACTCTGCCGCCGTGGAGTTCTACCATGCGTTTTACCAGAACCAGCCCCAAGCCTGTCCCCTGATATTGGCGGTTGAGGGCACTATCAATTTGATAGAAAGGCTGAAACAGTTTTTTGATATTCTCTGGAGCGATACCGATGCCCGTATCGGTCACAGCAATTCGCAGATAATCCCTTTCCCCCCCTTCTGCTGGAAGTAAAAAGACTTCTAGGTCAACCTGTCCCCCTTCTGGGGTGAACTTAACCGCATTGTTGAGGAGATTAATTAATACTTGGCGAATACGTCGCTCATCTGCGATCAGGTCAAGTAGATAGGGCTGAAGTTTGATACTGAGTTGAATGCGTTTTTGTAATGCCTGCTGTTTGATAAAGGCCAAGCTGGATTGGCAGAGGTGTGCGACTGAAATCGGGCTGTAGTCGAGTTCAACCTGTCCAGCTTCGATTTTTGCCACATCTAAGATGTCGTTGATTAGCTCTAGCAAATGAGAGCCGCTGCGCTCAACCGTCTGCAAGGCTTTAATTTGTTGCGGATTCACTGAACCAAAGATTCCCTCTTGTAGTCCTTCGGTCATGCCCAAAATAGCGTTGAGGGGGGTACGGAGTTCGTGGCTCATGCTTGCCAAGAACTCATCTTTGAGTCGGGTGGCGCGGGCGAGTTCTTGGTTGGAGATCGCAAGCTGTTGATTGCTTTCGGTTAACTTTGCCTCTGTCTGCTGCCGTTCGGCAAGTTCTTGCTGCAATTGCTCAAAAAGACTTGCCTGTTGAATCGCGATCGCCAACTGATTGGCAATGGTCTGAAGTACAGTGGCTTCAGACTCTTGCCAGACGCGGTTTTTCTGACAGGCGTGAACAACCAAAACTCCCCAGAGCTTGTGGGTTTTCCAAGGGGGAACCCAGCGATGAATTTCGCCATCCCGCCCATCTTGCAAGATCGGAGCTACAATTTTCGACTGGATTTTACCTTCGATGTTGTATGTCATGAGGCAATCTGTCCAGTGATCATTCATGACGTCGGCAACGATGCGAGGTTTACCCTGCCAGTAGCAATCCAGAATTTCTTGAGACCAGACTTCGTTGTCCCAATGAAGATTTTTGAGTGCGGGAAACTCATGAGACACGGCTTCTTCAACAATTTGGCTTTTGCCGTCAGGATGAAGCTGGAAGACGATGACGCGATCGCCATGCATCACGTCTTTGACTTGCTGAGTTACCGTTGCCAGGATCTGATTAATATCTAGTGACTCTCGAATTTGTTGAACGATTGCCCCTAACGCTTCCTGTCGTCGCAGTTGCAGGGCAATCCTCGCTTCGGCCTGCTGTCGCTCTAATAATTCAGACTGGATTTGCTCGTAGAGATTGGCTTGCTGAATGGCGATCGCCAATTGGTTGGCTAGCTGCTGGGTCAAATCAATTTCTGATTGCTGCCAGTGGCGAGGTACTCCACATTGATGCACACACAGTAAGCCCCACAATGCATCGCCGCAGAGCAAGGGCATGATCAGATTTGCCCGTACCTGAAACTGCGCCAGGATATCGGTATGACAGGTTTGTAATCCATTGTGATAGATATCATCAATGGCGTGAAATCTACCTTGGGCATAGAGAGAAGCATAATTTTCGCCAAAGCAGTGGTCATACACCCGCATTGCTACGACTGAGGGAAACCCTGCGACAACGGATTCAGCCACAAATTCGCCATCATCAAAGTTAGATTCGGGATAGAACTTGAAGATACCTACCCGATCGGCCTGAAGTCCCTGCCGAATTTCCTGACAGGCTGTGTCAAAAATGGTTTGAATGTCGAGAGATTGCCGAATCCGCTGAGTGATTTCTCGCAGGAGCGCCTCTCTTTCCGCCTGTTGTTTGACGATTTGCTCGGCTTGTTTGCGATCGGTAATATTTTGAGAAGTCCCTAAAATACCAATGATTTCGCCCTTGAGGTTCCGCAAGGGCAATTTATTGGTTTCTATCCAAACTATCGAACCATCTGCATGCTGCTGGCTTTTGACCAAGCCGAGTTTGGAGGTACCCGTCTCTATGACCTCGCGGTCGTTGGCTTGGTAGAGTTCTGATGCGAGGCTTCCCCACAACTCATCGTCTGTTTTGCCGATAATATCTGACGGTGAAGTGAAACCTGCTGCGGTGGCTGCGTTTTGATTGCATCCCAGATAGACGGATTGCAGATCTTTCCAAAAGACAATGAGGGGAAAGGTATCGAGTAACGTTTCCAGAAACTTTTGCGATTCGCGTAGCTGTGCTTCACGGGTCTGGAGGTCGCTTGTCCGCTGTTCTACCCTTGCTTCTAGATCCTGGTTGAGCCGCTCTAGCTGTGTACTGGCTCGTTGACGTTCTAACTCTGCGGCAGCACGAGCGGCAAACACGCGCAGGATTTGTTCTGCTCGTTGTGGATTTTGAATCGTCTGCTGGCTGAGGATGCAAAGGTTGCCAATCGCTCTACCTTGAGTGTCTTTGAGGGCAACCCCAAGATAGCTATAAGCTGCCATCTCAACTAAATCTAAATCTTCAGGAAACGCTGCCTGCACATAAGAAACGCAATAGAATTGCCCGTCCTGTAAGGCTCGTTCGCAAGGGGTCTGAGCCGGATGATAGGAAAATGTCGGCTGGAGGGCACCATTTGCCCAAAAAGCCAGAACATGCAGTTCTTCATCAACCTGTTCGCTAACAATGGCATAGGAGACATACAGAGCCTGAGCAATATAGCTCACTAGGGCTGGAAAGAAGTCTTGTCCGGTGGTGGCGGCAGTGCCCGTAATCAGGTTTTGCAGGGCAGCTTCAGCTTGCTTGCGATCGCTAATGTCTCGCACCAATCCCAGCACTTCGTCCTCGCTGTAAGGGACAAGCCGCACTTCTTCAATTTGTGTTCTGCCATCTTTAGACAGGTCTTGTTCATACATCTGAGTAGAATTTGTCTCTAGCACCCGTTGAATGCACTCTAGGCGCTTTTTCGCTACTTCAGGAGGCAAGCTGGCAGACACATGGGTTCCCACCATCTCACTCAGATTACCCACCACATGGAAGTTAGGGTTAGCAACAAATTCCAGATAAATACCGGCTCGATTGATCCGCATAATCAAGTCAGGGATGGCACTAATCAAAGCGCGTTGATGGGCTTCACTTTTTCGTAATGCCTTTTCCGATCGCTTGCGATCGCTAATATCACGAATCATAAAAAGGACTTCATCTTCGCCGCTCTTTATAACCCTGACTTCTTCATCTTGCAGACGATCCCCTATCTGTATCTGCTGTTCATAGACTTGCAGTTCTCCAGTGGACAAGGCTTGCGCTAAATAGTAGTGCTGTCGGGCAGCAATTTCTGCTGGCAAAACATCTACCATCGCAAAACCCGTAGAATCGAAATCTTTAGGAAGAATGTCGATCTCACGATTGCCGGTGACGAATTCCCGATAAATCCCATCGGCTCCCATCCGAATCATGAAGTCTGGAATTGCCTCTAATACAGCTCGGCTTTGGGCTTCGCTCTGGATCAATGCGGCTTCAACTTGCTGGCGTTCAGCCCTTGCAGCCTGCTGTTCGCTAATGTCGGTAATTGTGCCCACATACCCAATCACCTGCCCAGCAGCATCTCGTTCTGCCACCGCTTGCCCCAACACCCAAGTCACAGTGCCGTCAGGTCGCAAAATTCGATACTCTAGCTGAAACGGACGGTTTTCTTGTCGAGAACGAATCGTTGCAGCGATCACCTGCTCTCGATCCTCAGGATGTACTGCCTCCTGCCATCTGTTGCCGAAAGTATCTTCTACAGGCAATCCCAGCATCTCACAACACCGTTGGTTGATGTAAATACTGTTGCCCTCAGCGTCTGTGCGAAAAATGCCCACAGGAGCAGCAGCCGTTAAGGTGATATAGCGATGTTCACTCTCTCGCAGCCGAGCTTCCGCTTGCTGAAGCTCGACCAACTGATCCTGCAATTTTTGGTGGGTAGTGGCCTGCTGAAGCGCGATCGCTAACTGCACTGACAACACTTTCAGTAGCTCCACTTCCTCCAGTTGCCACTCGCGGGCATGCTGGCTTTCAGTGGCAATCAGCAAACCCCACAGCTCATCGCCACACAGCAGTGGCACCAAAATCTTGGCGCGGGTCTGGATCTGAGCCAGCATATCGCGGTGACAGTCTGCCATCTCAAACGTGTGAATGTCTGGCACCACTCGAATCTGCCCCTGCCGATAAGCCTCAAGCCGATCTTGCTGAAAACAAATGTCGTTGACCCGTCTACCTATCATCGAGGGCAATGAGTCAGTAGATTCGGCAACGGCAATCATTTGCCCATCGGCTTCAAACTGCCAAATATTAACGCGATCGCAGTTTAGCAATTGCCGTATTTGTGTTGCAGTGGTGTCTAAAATAATTTGCAAGCTGAGAGACGATCGAATTTGCGTCGCAATCTCTGCCACTAACTGCTCCCGTTCGGCCTGAGCCTTGAGGGCGATCGTTCGGGATTCAACCTGTTGTTCTAGATCGAGGGTACGACTTTCCAGGAGCTGAATTTTTTCTGTCTCCAGCTGCACCACCTTTTCTTTCAATACTGTTGCTAGCTTATATATCTCTAATGGGTTAAGGGCTTGCAGCAAACTTGTCTGTGTGACAATGCCCAATAGCTCTCCTTGCTCACCTGTCACCGCCAGCCGTCGAATCAAGCGCTGCTCCATCATCTGCTGGACTACCCACAGCGAATCGTGGGGTTGAACGGCAAAAAGCGGCGTACTCATGACGGTATGAGCCAGACAGGTTTCTAGCTGTAAGCCCAAAGCCTGAAACTGCACAATATCTCGCTCCGTCACAATTCCTACTGGAATTTGTAACAGAGCCGCTTGGCGACTATTAAGTGGCTCAATGTCTGGTTGCGGAACCTTAGCATTGACGACCACAACCGAACTGACATGGTGGGCTGCCATTTGTTGCGCAATCATGAGCATGGAACAATCAGGCGCAGCACAAATCACCTGACTCGTCATGACCTCAGATACCAACCGTATCTGTAAGAGGTCGATGGGTCGAGAGGTGTGTCGTAAACTTTCGTTTGTCACTAGTCCCACTAGACGATCCTGTTCATCTAAGATAGGTAAGTGACGAATGTGGTATTGCTGGAGTATATTAACTACAGAAAATAAATCGGTGAACTCAGATTCATGCAAGGTAACGACTGAACGACTCATCACCTCTTGAACCGTTAGATTTTCCTCAAGACGCTGCTGAGCACTCAGACGTACTATGTCTCGTTCGGTCAAAATACCGAGCAATTGTCCGTTTTCTACAATCAATACGCAGCTCGATCGGGCCTCTAAATGCAGTTCGTCTAGTTGACCATTCTCTGTTTTGGCAGTGCTACAAATTGCCCTAATACCGCTCATATGAGCAATTGCGCTCATCACCCTTGTATCTGGTGCCACTGTTAAAGGATTACGGACGATCGCTGCCTGTAATTCTGATAGCGTGAGAACTGTTGTATGCATCAGCATGGGCAATAGGGCATTTATCCTATATTATTCCCTTCAAAAATGTCTAAATTCGTAGAGCCGCATATTTCATTATCTTTAAAGGTGAGCCTATGACTGCTCCTGATTGACTGACAAAACTCCTGAAATCCTTATTTTTGAGTCGGTTGAGTTAGCGTCAGCGTCACCCAACAAAATCCTGCTCGTGTTGGGTTTCACGTTGTTCAATCCAACCTACAGAAAAGATCTGTCAGTTAACCAGATGATTGCTCTCATGGCTCAGGAATGGAGAAAATCGTGGGTAGCGTTAGAAGAGCGCCAATCTTGAAGCCAGAAGCAGATATGGATGAATTGAAAAACTCTTAATAGAGATAAACTCTTAATAGAGATAAAGGCGCGCTGAGATCATTTAGTTTTTCTCTTTCAAGAAGAGAATACCTTCGGGGTTGACTTGATAATCCTTCCCAACATAGCCTGTACGCTCAAACAGAAGCTGATGGATATAGCGATCGACTTCTAATTCATCCTGAAGCTGTGGACGATAAAAATCCTTGATCCGTTCTTCTATCCCCATGCTCCAAAGGCGATCATGTAGAGCACTGCTATCCTTGCGGAAATAGGCTCTGCGCGCCGTTTTATCTCGTAAAAAAGTAAGGATAATAGAGAAAGGGACACCGCTGATGACGAGCTGACCCGAAACAATGGAGAAATTGAGATTCTTGACTAGAAAACGCGCGGAAAAGACTAGAATTAATCCCCCTTCAACCCCTAAAGCTTTAACCTGACGCAGTGTTTTGACAGCAAGCTTGAGAGCCGTTTTAATGGAGGAGCGTCTCGGTAGGCAAGGATACATTCTCCAACGCGAGTTCCGAGACTGAAGACCTAATTGCCGCATGTTGTTTCCGAACTCATTTCCGCTATCACTCTAGCTTAAACCCGGCTTAAAAGTCAGCGCTGAGATAAGCCCGGCGATCGAAAATTGTGATGCTGTAAATCACGCGCCTTACCGCATAAAAATTTTATGAAATTGCCGCAAGCGGATGACTGGCCACCGATTGATGAACGGGTAGCTCGATCACAAACTGGGTGCCCTGACCGGGTTTGGAGTGACAGCTCAGCATTCCATGATGCTTTTCAACTAAAAGCTGGTAGCTAATCGACAGTCCTAAGCCTGTACCCTTGCCCGGAGGTTTAGTCGTAAAGAATGCGTCAAACAGTTTGGCTTGCAGAGCTTCAGGAATGCCAGGGCCATTGTCTGAGATATGAATGGTGATTCGATCGGCTGCTTGCTGTAGCGTTTGAATGTGAATCGTAGGTGGATGCTCTGCGCTGTAATGTGGGCTTTGAGATTGTTTTGTCTGCTGATCGAGTTGGAGCTGTTCTTCTAATGCATCAATTGCGTTAGCCAAAATATTCATAAACACTTGATTAATTTGGCTGGGATAGCATTCGATCGGCGGCAAGACCCCATAATCTTTGATGACCGTAATCGGAAGGCTGCCGCTATCGCGTCGCTTCAACCGATATTGCAAAATCAGCAGCGTGCTGTCGAGACCTTCGTGAATATCAACAGGCTTGAACTCTTTCTCATCTAAGCGGGAAAAATTGCGTAGGGATAATACAATCTGTCGAATGCGATCGGCTCCCAGTTTCATCGATCGAATCAGCTGAGGCAGATCCTTTCGCAGAAAGGGTAAGTCGATCTCCTCCATGCGAGCCTGTATGGGCGCAGGTGCCTCAAGAATATGAGTCTGGTAGCAGTCTACAAATCCCAGTAAATCCTCAATGTATTCTTCGGCAGGGCGTAAGTTTCCGTAGATGAAATTGATTGGATTGTTGATTTCGTGGGCTATGCCTGCGACCAACTGCCCCAAGCTTGCCATTTTTTCGCCTTGCACTAGCTGAATTTGAGCTTCTTTGAGCTGCGTGACGGATGCCGTTAACTCGGCAGTTCGCTGTGCAACTTGGGTTTCTAGAGTTTGGTTGAGATGACGCAACTGCAAATGCACATTGATCCGAGCCAGCACCTCTTCATGCTGAATAGGCTTGGTAATGTAATCGACTGCGCCCAGCTTTAGCCCTTTCACCTTATCTACCGTGTCGGACAACGCCGTCATGAAAATAACTGGAATATCGCGCAGATCTTCGCTGGCCTTGATTTGACGGCAGGTTTCAAAGCCATCAATACCGGGCATCATGACATCGAGCAAAATCAGATCGGGTACGCTACTTTGCAGCCGTTTGAGGGCGACTTCTCCACTTTTGGCGATCGCCACACGATATCCACAGGCATCAAGTACGTCAAACAATACTTCAATATTGGTGGGGTTATCATCAACGACTAAGATCGTTTGTTGCTGTTCTTGTAATTGCGTATCCATGTTCGTTTCTACCTTGTTCGACCTAAACATACTGCTCAACTAAGCGAAGAATGGCCTCATCATCAAACCGTTGAGCCAGTTCTAAAATCTGATTGGCAAATGCGCCATACTCAGGAGCCAACTCGCGAATGCGATGCACCTCTTGCTGAATGTCTTGCATAAAGCCGCCTTGTGCAGCTCTGTGGAGGATGCCTAGCTCCTGTGCGGGAGGTGCCACTAACCCTGCGAGTTCGTTTCGGGTCGCTCTTTGAGACACCGTAGATAAAGGCTGCTCAGCATCGTAGATCCAATCCAGGTCGAGGAAAGTGGCAATTTCTGCCAGCAGCGCATCTAACTGAATCGGTTTTGGGAAAAAGCTGTTGCAGCCTGCCTCTAGGCTGTCTTGTCGATCGACCTGAGATAGGCTGGCCGGAGAAGCAATGATGGGCGTATGGGCAAAGAGACTCATCTGCCGCAGTTTGCGGGTCATATCTAACCCGTTGAGGTTGGGCATGACAACATCGGTAATCACCAGATCGGGATGCCTGCTACAGGCCAGGTCATAGCCTTCTTGCCCATTGCTAGCTTCGATGACGGTAAACCCTAGAGGCTCCAGCATGTTGATCAGCACCAGCCGATTTTCGGGATGATCATCGACAGCCAGAATGGTGTAAGGCTTGCCGCGATAGCCCACAATCATGGGAGCGCGATCGCGAGCCGTTGCCACCCAGTCGCGAGCCAAGGGCAGATCTAGCTCAAACCAAAAGGTACTGCCTTTGCCGATCTGACTCTCTACGGCAATATCTCCCCCCATCATCTGCACAATTTTTCGGCTAATGGCTAACCCTAACCCGGTGCCTTCTGAATTGCGATCGCGTCCCCCCGCCTGCTCAAACGCATTAAATACCGTGGCTAATCGTTCCGGTGGAATGCCGATTCCCGTATCGTTAACCGTGAATCGAATACGCCGATGCGGCAGAGCCTGTGCTGCTTGGGGCAACTCTAGAAAAGGCGATTGTCCGGGGTTAATCACATCGACTTGAAAGATAACTTGGCCATAGTCCGTGAACTTAATGGCATTGCTGATCAAGTTGAGTAAGACTTGGCGCAGCCGTTTGTCGTCCACATAAACGGCGGTTGGCAGCCCTGATGGCTCAACATACTCAAATGCGACTCCCTTTTGCTCCGCCTTGACGCCACAGATTTCTGCCGTACCCAATAAGAAGTTAGGAAAGTGAAAATCTTGAGGATACAAGTCCATCTTGCGTGCCTCAATTTTTGCCAGATCCAAAATGTCGTTAATCAAGGTCAACAGATGAGAACTGCATTGATAAATGACTTCAATGCCTTTAGCTTGCTTAGGCGTTAGGGTGGGATCACGATCCAAAATTTGGGCATAGCCCAAAATTCCGTTGAGTGGCGTGCGCAACTCATGGTTCATATTGGCCAAAAATTCGCTCTTGGCGCGGTTGGCCATATCGGCTGCTTCTTTGGCGAGTTGCAGTTCTGTGGTGCGACGGGCAACGCGTTTCTCTAAGTCTTCGTTGGCCTCTGCTAGAGTGCGCACCGATGTCTGCACCTGTGTCGCCATTCGGTTAAATGTTTGAGCTAAAATTCCCAGCTCATTTTTGTCATCAATTTTGACGCGGGTGTCTAGATTGCCGTCACTCAGCTGAATGGCCGCATCGGTAAGCCGCTGCAATGGCGAAGACAGCCGCCGGGAAAATGCCCATCCAATGGCGATCGCCACGGCCAGCAAACCCAGGGTGCTGCTGCCCATCACCAGCATGATGCGATGGAGAGGGGCATAGACTTCACGGGTAGGCAACTCAACAACGGCTTTCCAATTAACGCCTGAGATGGGCGCTACGGCTCCTAAGACGGGTGTCCCCACCAATCCTGAATATTCGGAAACCTCACCATCTCGCGCCTGCGCCAATGACTTGAGCAATGGCTTTTGACTAAAGCTTTCAAGCTTCGTCATGGGGGCTTTTGCTCCAGAGTGAGCAATCAAGTAGTTGCGTTCGTCTAGAACATACACATAGCCTGTCTCACCCACCACCGTTTGCGAAATCACATAGCCCAAAAAGTTGAGATTAATCTGTGCCAGCAGCACGCCATCGACCTGATCGGCATCATCTCGAATAGGAACCGCCAGCGTTACCATCGGGACTTGCGTTTGAGCATCTAGAACGACGGAGCCAACATATTCTTCTTGCTGCTTATAGGCACGCCGAAACAATGGAGAATCAGCCCAGTTTGCTGACTGCACGTTGCCATAGGGGGAAGCCATGCTCACCACATTTCCCTTGTTGTCAAGGATGGCTAGCATTTCGTAGGCATCGTTATGGCGCGCCAACCCTTCGATTAAGTTTTGCTGCACTTCAGGATTAAGGCGGCTGAGGCCACGCACGCGAGCGAGATAGCTCAACTTTCGCTGCAAGTCATCTAAATAATTAGAGATGCGGTTGGCGACGACTGAACTGCGTTCTTGTTGAAGCGCCAGCAGTTGCGTAGCGTTGTTGCGGGCGCTCCAATATAGCAGGACAGTGCCCATAGGCAGCGCACTCAACACCACAGCCAACAGCAAACCCCAACGAACTTGGGTGACGATCGATCGCAGCTGTTGCCAGCGAGGTGAAGGGCGATCGCTGTGTCTCTTAAACGAAGAATTGCCCAGATCATGCGGCGTAGTCTCTGTCATCTTTGCCTAACCTTATGAAATGCAGCTCAAACTCAACGGATGTCTTGTCAGTTGTTAGGATGCAGCACTGCTTTCTGGCGACACATCAATTTCACCTGTGATCACCTTTTCTTTAATCGCCATGAACTGTGCCTCTTCGTCGGGCGTGAGCGATCCCCTAAACGAAGCAAAGTCATAGATGCCTTCCTTTAGCCCAAACTTATAGAGCTTGCCCTCCCACTTGCCTTGCTGCATCAGATCGGCTGCATTTAAGATCAGCTTAGGCATATCTTGTAAAACGCTTGTTAAGACATGCTTGGGTGCAAGGTCATACTGATCTTTTGTCCAACCCACGATGTGGGTATTTTCATGTTCAGCGACGGCTTTGAGTGCGCCAATTCCAGCTTCATCGGCATTGATGGCAAAGCTGTCATATCCCTGATTGACTAAGTTCAGAGCGACTGATCTGCCTTTTTCGCTATCTGTCCAGGTTTGGAGAAACTCAGTCGTTACTTCAATATTGGGCTGAGTGGCCGCGACTCCTCGACGAAATAGCGCTGCTTCTTCCTGATAGACCGGATAATCTGCCCCAACAATATAGGCAACTTTATTGGTTGTTGTTTTCATTGCTGCCAGCACGCCTGCTAGGTAGCCAGCTTCGCCAGAACGGAAGGCCACTGCTCCGAGGTTGCGGTTATTGCCAGCATAGGTTGTCACCAAAGCAAACTTGGTTCTGGGAAATTCCTTGGCTACTTTTTCAGCGCTTTCGATGTAGCCCCCGCTATGGGCAATGATGAAGTCATAGCCTGCTTTGGCGTACTCTCGTAAAGGCACTTCTGCTTGGTTATCGGAGACCGTTCCTTTAAATTCAACGGCTGCATTAAATTGTTGCTTAATTAACTGTAGTCCTTCGTATCCGCCTTGACTCCAACTGCCATCATCTTGAACGCCACTAGAAACCATTGCAACTTTGAGGCTGCTCTGAGCATTCGCTGAGGCCGCATTGGGCGGGGTTGGCGCAGACTGCGTGCATCCCACAATTAAGGAAAATGAAGCGATCGCAAGTACAAAATTTAGGACAATTGGCGGAAGGCGCATAGAGGTTTCTTAGAGTAAAACAATGCTTTCTATAAAGCAGGGTTCCCTCGGTAAGAAGACCGCTAACAATGCGCGACATCGGGGTTGTTTGGGTGGTGATTGAGAGGGCTGCTCACTTGCGGCAGGGTCATACTGGCTTGGCGCGATCCTGCCATTCCTATCGACTGTTTAAGCTTCAACAGGCTGCATTTTTCCCTTAATCCCCCAAAATCGGGGGACTTTGAGCAGGTTTGGAAGTCACCCAATTTTGAGAGCTGTGGGGTTTTGGTTAAGCCAAGAGCAGACTAGTGCCACCCATCACGCCGTAGAAGCGATCGACATTGAGGTTTCCCTGGGCATCAAAACTGATGTGACCCTCATTTTCATCAAACAACCGCTGAACTCTAAAACGGTGATAGTTGATTAGCACTTGCAAGAGACTAATGTGATAAATGTCCTGCTGCTGAGTGATGGCTGCATCTAGCTGAGGCAAGCTATACCAGGGGCATTTCATTGCCGCATGGTGGGCATTGTGATAGCTGAAATTGAGTAACAGCAGATTCAGCCAGGGATATCGCCGCGAGATGGGCGTACTGAACGTATGGGACTGCTCGTAAGCCAGAGACTTTTTGGGAATCACGGCATCATAGGAATGCAGCTCATAGGTATGCTGGAGGCAATCCATGATGGCAATGATCTGGACTGCGCCCACATAAGCCAAGCTATAGAGCAGCAAGCCCTTCAGCGAAAACCAGCCAAGCGCTGCAAACATCGCAATTCGCAGCAGCAGCACCGCAATCACGCGAATCTTAGCGGCAGAGGTTCCATTTTGATAGATCAGACCGACCCCAGCCGCCTGACGAATGAAGAACAGAGCGGGAAAATAGAGCCACTCTAGAGCCGCAATCAGCCTTTTTAAAGGGGCAGGCAGGCGGTTGATAAACGCAATGCGATCGAAAAGATAGAGATCAACGCCCTTCATATGGTGATCGATATGCCCTTGGGCGAGATCTTGAAAGCGTGCATAGGACGTGCCATGTAGCCACTGCATAAGAGCACCCCACCGATGGTTCGTTTTGATGCTGCTAAACAATGTGCCATGCATGAACTCATGCGCCAAATAAGCGGACAGCACCAACGCATGGGTGACTAAAAAAATCCCTAGCGCATTCAGGCCGATCGCTTGAGTGCTGAGTAAGAAAATACCGCCATAGTAACCGCCGATCGTATAGAACAGTGCAGCGGCATTCCACAGGGGCTTCTGTTGATGAATGTAGGAATTCCAGTTTGACTGACTTAACGTTGAGGTCAACATGAAAAGATACCGAATAAGAGCTGGCTGCTTTGACTATGCCTGCTTTGCCTACCGCCTGACTTGAACATTCTTGCCTTTCTGCGTCGTTTGAGTCTGTTCTTGCTCAAGTGTGTCGAGAGAGCTGTATTCAGAGCCGTGTTGACTAAGGATGCCACTGCTTAGGGCTTAGACCTGTCGCCTGCTTAAAGTGACGGCAGAGGTGGCTTTGATCGGCGAAGCCCACCCGATGGGCAACTTCCGCAACGGTGAGGTTATTTTGCAGCAGCAGTTGCTTGGCTCGCTCTATCCGGGCGCGAATCAAATATTGATGGGGAGACAGCCCGACCTGCTGTTTGAAAGACCGGGCAAAGTAATGCAGGCTCATCTGAGCCAGGTCGGCAAGCTCAGATAAACTGAGATTGCGATCGCAATAACACTGCATATACTCTGTCACCTCCTCTAATCTAGCGTGAGGCGAGACGGCAGTCAGCGTTGCTAAATTGCGGCGGGTTCGTTTGCCTGCATAATGTTGCAGCAGGTGAACCGCGATCGCCACGGCGAGCGTTTCAGCATAGAGCTGATTAAAGCTGCCTTTAGCCTCAATGGCGGATTTGAGCTGCAATCCAGAATGGTAGAGAAAGGGATCGGGTTGGGGAAAGTAGGGCAGGATCTCGATCCGATCGGGATCGACGGCTTCTTGTGCCACTGTGGCCACCCAGTCAGCCTCCAGATAGAGCAAAATATAGTCGATCGCGCCCTCAAAGCGCTCCCGAAACTGAATTTTCTCAGGCAGCACAAAGATATCGCCCTGAATAATCGGTCGGCTCTGAAAGCGTCCATCCATCCATTTGTGGGCATCGCAGGGGCGCTGGGTCGTTTCGATACAGATCAAATGTAGGCGATCGAGAGAAAGTCTGTTCTCTTCGCCCTTAGGCTTATGGTGACATTCGAGATGCACGCCGCGCCAGTCAAATCCGTGGCTGGAGAGGATCAGGGACTCGGTGGAATCGGGCAGGTTTCGCTCAGGGGGGGTTAAAGGAGAGAGCATGTCTGGAGATTACGCTTCTTGCTACATCAGAGTGTCAAGCTGGAGCAACGTTTGGAGTAAAACCGTTGCCCCCTGTATACACTGATCGGGAGAGCTATATTCATCTTCTGCATGACTCACGCCTGCAATGCTAGGGATAAAAATCATCCCCATTTCGGTAAATCTGCCGATCTCTTGCGCATCATGAATGGCTCGACTCGGCATGGAGCAAGAGCTGAGCTGAAGCTGATCACACACTTGAGCGATCGCCGCCTGAATCGCAGGACTCGCCAGCGTAGGTTTAATGGTCATCCCACGTTCTAGCGTGATTTCAGTTTGCGTTGCGGTAGCGATCGCAGTAATTTTCGCTTGGAGTTGTGCAATCAGAGCTTCAATGTGCGGTTCTGAAAGATCGCGAATATCGGCTTCCATTTCCACACGACCCGGAATGATATTGGCAGCATTGGGAGAAATATTAAAGTAGCCGATCGTCGCCACCTGTCCACCGGGCGTATGCACCGCAATGTCGTTGAGGGCAGTTACGACCTGCGCGGCAGCCACCATAGCATCTCGGCGGCGGTGCATCGGCGTGGTACCTGCATGGTTGGGTCTGCCGATCACGGTGATATGACAGCGATGCAGACTGACGATGCCTTCGACAATGCCAATTTGTTTGTCCTCCGCTTCCAAAATGCCGCCCTGCTCGACATGCAGTTCCACATAGGCGGCAATCTCGGCTGAGGTGCGACGAGCCTGATGCAGCTGCGACCAATCGCCGCCTATCTGCCGCAGACAGTCCTGAATATCGCTGCCATCTGGACGACGATACTCTGCCGCCTGTGCTGGGGCTGTGCCCGCCATGGCTTTGCTGCCAATCATTCCGCCTTCTTCGTCCGTAAAGACGATCACTTCGAGAGGGTGGCGCAACTGAATTCGCTGATCATGGAGCGATCGCACCACCTCCAACCCTGCTAGCACCCCCAGCGCTCCGTCATAGCGTCCGCCTGTGGGCACAGTGTCAATGTGCGATCCAGTAGCCAAGGCGGGCAACTCTAGTCGTCCAGGATACCGCCCAATCATGTTGCCTGCGGCATCAATCCGGACTGTCATACCCGCATCCTGCATCCAGGTTTGCACCTGTTGCCGTGCCTGAAGATCTTCAGCGCTGTAGGCCAGACGGCAGACCCCTCCAGCAGATAACTGCCCGATCGCAGCGAGTTGTGAAAGCGTTTGATTAAGGCGATCGCCGTTAACTGAAATCAGGGTAGTTTGCATAAGAGATGGCTGAAGATAAATAAATCAGGGTTGGCAAAGCGGCGCATAGGCATCTGGACGACGATCGCGGTAAAACTGCCAGGTTTGGCGCGTTTGCTCGATCACCGCTAAGTCGAGATCGGCCACCAGCAGTTCGGGGTGGCGATCGCTGGCTTGAGCCACAATCTTGCCCTGAGGACTGACAAAATAGCTCGATCCATAGAACTCGTTATGGCCCAATGGCTCAACGCCCACGCGGTTGATGGTGCCGACCCAGTAGCCATTAGCGATGGCATGGCTGGTTTGCTCAATGAACCAGAGGTGATCTGAGAGTCCTTTGGCTGTGGCAGAGGGGATGAACACCAGCTCTGCCCCGTTTAGCCCCAGACAGCGTGCCCCTTCGGGAAAATGGCGATCATAACAAAGGTAGACGCCAATTTTTCCCACCTGGGTGTCAAAGACGGGATAGCCTAAATTGCCAGGACGAAAATAAAACTTTTCCCAAAAGCCAGGGAGCTGCGGAATATGGGTTTTGCGATATTTCCCCAAGTAGGTGCCGTCTGCATCAATCACAGCAGCCGTGTTGTAATAAACCCCTGGCATGTCCTGTTCGTACAGCGGTACCACTAGCACCAGATTCAGCGCTTGAGCCACTTGCTGCATTTGCTGAACAATCGCGCCATTCGGTACTGCTTCTGCGATCGCATAGTATGCTGCATCTTGCACCTGACAGAAATAGGGCGCATTAAACAGTTCTTGGAGGCAGGCAACCTGTGCGCCTTGGGCAGCGGCTTGATGCAGCATTTCAATCTGATGGTTGACCATGCTGGGATATTCACCCGTCCAAGCGGTTTGAATGAGCGCAGCACGAATAACTCGACTCATAAGGTGACGTTCCTAATCTGTAAGGGCAGGTTTTGCAATAGCGATCGCGTCAGACCTTGTCGTTTCGGCTAAACCAGCCCTAACCGCAGAAAGCTTTTTAGCCCTCTCTATTTTCGTCATCAACCGAAGCTAGACAACTGTGTCACCCAATACATTCTTCTCAGTTTTGACTCTATAGAGTAGCGGCAGACCCTCTATACGGACGCACAGCGCGGCAAACAGATGAGACTGATCGGCGTAGACATTGGCGGCACCTTCACAGATTTGATCCTGACAGACACCGAGCAGCAGCAAATCTGGATTCACAAAGTTCCGACCACGGTGGATGATCCGGCGATCGCCATGCTCTCTGGCATCCAAACCCTTTGCCAAATGGCAAACCTGTCACCCGACTCGATCGATCACCTTCTGCATGGCACCACCGTTGCCACCAATGCGCTGCTCACCCACGAAGGCGCTCAGGTGGGCATGATTACAACCCAGGGCTATCGAGATATTGTTCACATTGGCCGCCATCAGCGGCCGCAGCACTACTCGATCATGCAGGATATTCCTTGGCAAACGCAGCCGCTGGTGCAGCGCCGCCATCGCCTCACCGTGACTGAACGGCTGGGAGCCAAAGGCGAAGTCTTGACGGAGCTAAACGAAGCTGAAGTGCTAGAGGCGATCGCCACCCTAAAGCAGCAGGGCATTGAATCGATCGCCGTTTGCTTCCTCAACTCCTACATCAACGATGCCCATGAAGCGCGAGTCGCTGAGTTAATTCGGCAGCATTACCCAGAAGCATTTGTCACCACTAGCGCTAGCATCTTTCCGCAGTTCCGCGAATTTGAGCGATTCACGACGGCCTGTATTAATGCTTTTGTTGGCCCTAAAGTCAAAGCTTACATCGATCGCCTGTGGCAGCAGCTTCAGCCGTTGGGCATCCAGAGCGAGCTGCATATCATGCGATCGAATGGCGGAGTAGCGACAGCGGCGGTTGCTGCGCGAGAGCCAGTCACACTCCTGCTGTCAGGGCTGGCGGCTGGGGTGCTGGGCGGTGCGGCTACGGGGCAACAGTCCGATCGCCAAAATCTGATTACGTTTGACATGGGCGGCACCAGTACGGATATCGGAATTGTCACCGCGAGTGGCTTTGTCGAAGCGACCGCCCGCGATACCTGGATTGCGGGATATCCGGTGATGGTACCGATGATCGATGTGCATACGATCGGAGCCGGAGGGGGCAGCATTGCCTATGTCGATGCTGGGGGTGCCTTTCGGGTGGGGCCTAAGAGTGCTGGAGCCAATCCTGGCCCTGCCTGCTATGGCAAAGGGGGCATTCAGGCGGCAGTCTCGGATGCCAATGTTGTGCTGAATCGGCTTGATCCCGATCACTTCTTGGGAGGCGAAATGGATATCTATCCCGATCGCGCCTTTACTGCCATGCAAGCCCTTGCCGATCGCCTCAACCTGAACTTGTACGAAGCGGCAGCGGGTGTGATTACGATCGTCAATAACAACATGGCAAACGCCATCCGATCGCGCACGGTACAAAAGGGACATGACCCGCGCCAGTTTGCCTTGGTGGCGCTGGGCGGTGCTGGCCCCCTGCATGCGGTTGAAGTGGCGCGTTCATTGAGCATTCCCGAAGTCATCGTTCCCCGCTATCCCGGCATTACCTCCGCGATGGGGCTGCTAACCACGGACTTGAAACATGACCTGATCCAAAACGAATTTTTGCTCAGCACTCAGCCCGACCTGAGTAAGCTCAATCACGATCTGCGATCGCTAGAATCACAGGTGCAAACCCAGCTAACCGCCGATGGCTTCAATCCTGAGCAAGTCATCCTAGAGCGCTGGGCAGACTGCCGCTATTTAGGGCAGGGCTACGAGCTGCGGGTGCAGATTCCTGAAGGGGAACTAGACGAGGCTAAGCTCAGCCACCTCTGGCAGCAGTTTCACGATCGCCACACCGTTGAATATGGCCATGCCTTCCCTCAGAACCCCGTAGAGTTGGTGACGCTGCGAATCACAGGCAAAGGTGCCATGCCCAAACTCATGCAGCTGCCGCCTCCGCCCGTCGGCACGCTAGAACAAGCCTGGATCAAAACCACTGAAACCTACTTCCGCGTCAACGGACAGCTTGAACAATACGCGACCCAGTTCTTCGAGCGCGATCGCCTTCCCATCGGAGGCGCGATCGAAGCCCCTGCCGTTCTCTTCCAAAAAGATTCCACAACGCTGCTGCCGCCCCACACAAGGGCGATCGTTCAGCCCAACGGCAATATCCTCGTTCAGCTCATGCCCTTGCCGATAGAAGCCAAACGTCAGGCGATCGAAGCCATTTTCTAACTTCTCCCACCCCCTCTCTCTCCCTCTCTCCCACCCCCTCTCTCCCACCTACTCTCCCACCCACCCCCCTATGCCCACTTCCCTATCCCCAAAACGGACTCTTCCGGCGATCGATCCAGTCACAGCTCAAGTGCTGGCAGGCGCGCTCAACAGCATTGCGCTAGAAATGGGTCACAAATTAGCCCGCATGTCTTACTCCAGCATCATCCGGGAGTCAGAAGATTTTGGCGCGGCTATCTTAGATGCCGACTGTCAGCAGTTGGCTGAATGTGCCTACAGTACGCCCCTGCAATTAGGGCCTATTCCTGGCTATATGCGCGGCGTACTCAAGGCTATGGCAGAGGATGGCGAAGAGTTTTATCCGGGTGATGTGATTCTCCATAATCATCCTTACTATGGGGCCTCTCACGGGCCAGATATTGGTATCGGCATTCCGATCTTTCAGCAGGATCAGCTGATTGGGTTCTCGTTCACGACGGCACACCATTTGGATATCGGCTCTTGTTCACCGGGGAGTTGTGGCATTGTGGATGCGGTCGATGCCTATGCTGAGGGCTTGCAGTTCAAGGCCGTTAAACTCTACGAAAAGGGCGAAAAAAATCGGCAAGTCTGGCGCATGCTGCGGCAAAATATTCGCAGTGCGGATGTGGTCGTGGGCGATATTGAAGCCCAAGTTGCCGCCTGCCGTGTGGGAGAGCGGCGATTTCTAGAGCTGGTCGAGCAGTATGGGCTAGATACGGTTCTCGCAGCCAGCGAAGAGTTAATGAACTATTCTGAGCGGATGATGCGGCAGGCGATCGCCCAGTTACCCGACGGCACCTATGCCGCAGAAGGCTTTCTGGACGGTTTCCTCGATGATCCTGATCCCACCAAAAAGGATTTGAAAATCGCCGTAACGGTGACGATTGACGGCAGCAATATGACGATCGATCTGACGGGTACCGCTCCCCAAATTGACGATCGCCCCATCAATATGCCGTTTGTGGGCACGGTAGATATCGCTATTTTTGTGACGCTGCGATCGGTACTGCTCGATACGGCTCTGATGGAGTATGTGCCACAAAACTCTGGCTTAATTCGCCCGATTGCGATCGTGGCACCCAAAGGCTGTTTAGCAAACCCCATCTATCCGGCTCCGGTGATTGCTCGCTGCTGCCCTGGCAACGTGGTGGCCGATACCCTGATGAAGGCGCTAGCGCAAGTCGCACCGCACAACATTAGCGGCGGCATTGGCAACATCAAAGTTGTGTCTTATAGCGGCGTGGTTGATGAAGACTACTGGGTCTATATGGACATCACCGAAGGCAGCTATGGGGGTCGCTACGGCAAAGACGGCATGGATGGCGTGGATACCCTCTATGCCAATACGCGTAACAATCCGATCGAAGATATTGAGGCTCATCTGCCCCTCCGAGTGACTCGCTATGAGCTGTTAGAAGACAAAAGTGGAGCAGGACAGTGGCGAGGCGGCTTAGGTTCTGTACGAGATATTCAGTTCCTCAGCAGCGGTCAAATGTCGCTGGAAGGAGAAGGCAACAAGTATGCACCTTGGGGCATTTTTGGCGGCAAAGATGGCACGCCAGGAGGCGTTGTGGTGTTTTCTGAGTCACAAGCCGCGATCGATTTACCGTCCAAATTTCCCTGCCGCAAAACGCGATCGGGCGATACCCTTCGCACCGTTAGCCCCTGTGGGGGCGGCTATGGCGATCCGCTGTTGCGCGATCCGCAGCAGGTGCTAGAGGATGTGCTAGATGATTATCTCAGCCTAGAGAAAGCTCAGGAGGATTATGCTGTGGTGATTGATCCAGCAACTTTGGCGATCGACTTTGCCGCCACGACTGCGCTCCGTCAGTCCCGATCGGGAACGTAGAGTCTGCCTTTGTGAAAACTTTTATCCTGCTAGAGCGACTCAGAGTATTAACGCGTCAGTTCTTCCAAATAGCGCTTTAGCGGGTCACGAATGGGCGTTAGACTTTTATAAAGCTGCATATCAGGGGGGATTTGATCGAGGGTTGTCTTAAGACCAACAGCAGCAGCCGGATATTGCTCAAGCAGAGATAAGGGATAGACATAAATGCGAATCGTAAATAAGATGGCCTGGGTGAGGGGAAGTCGCCGTAGAGTCTGCCGTTCTACACGAATCCAAAGCTTCTCTCCAGCCGTTTCGATCGTCACTCCGGCTGGGTCAATGCGCTCAGTATGATTGCTGCCTAAATACAGTTCTGGGGTATCTGTGATACTCCAATTTGTCCGATAGCCAGGGCTTTCAGGCCGCAAGCGATCGAAATAAACGTTGACTGGATTCTGGAGTTGGGGGGCATAACCGGGAACTGGCTCATGAATAGGAGCGATCGCCCGTCCCAATTTGTCATGCAGTCGCCAATAGGATGGAAAACTCAAGGAGGCTGTACCTAAAATGTAGCCCTCTTCACTCGGCAGCATCAGACAGAGATCTTCCTGCACTAATCGTCCTGCCAAATCGAGCGGTGCTGCTGCAAAATCTGTAGGGTGCCAGGTTTCTTGAGTCAGCCGATTGACAATGGCTCCTGCTGTAAGGTGAAAATAGGCTGGGAAGCGCTGAGTTAAGTGGTCTAACAGTAAATCGAGTACCTCTTGCTGGGCTGCCTCGCTTCCCGGAGTACTGGCAAACACATCAGCATAGCGCTCTACCCGCAGCTCTGCCTTACGCTGCAAATAAGGAACAAATTCTTGGTCAATTTGAATCCAATCTTCGAGTTGCAGCGCTTTTAAGCCCAGACTCAAGCGCCATTGCCCTGTACTAAAGGGAAAATAGATGCGCTTATTTTCTTGACAACGGATGTCAGAATCAATCACTGCGATTTCCCCCTTCTGTAGCCGTAATCATCAGGCTTAAGACATTGTAGTGGATGTACAGAGTCATCCACTACAATCCCCCCGTCCTTACTGCTGAGAGTAGCCCCTATTATCGGATGCTTTCACCCTAGTGTAAACGGGAGCGATCGCCCCTCGGCTCAGTGAGCTTCATTCTTCCCTCACGCTCTGCTATTCAAATGAGTAGAACGATCGCGCATCATCAGGTAAATGATCAGTGCTATAACCCCTAACATTCCGGCAATGACGCCATAGGTTTGTCTAAAGCCAAGCTGCTGCACTAGAGGCTGCGTCAGAATGGGGCAAAAGAACTGTCCTAAAAACATGCTGGTCGTCAATCCACCCAATGCTTTGCCGCGCAGCGAGGCTGGAGTCTCGCCACTGACCCAGACATTCATATTGGGCATGGCAAACCCTAGCCCAAAGCCGACCAAAAGCTGGCCTAATAAAACGGTGGAATAGTCATTGCCCAATGCCACAATGCCATAGCCAATGCCCATCATCACCAGCAGAATGACCAAGATATGGGTAAAGCTAAACTTGGATTTGAGGCTGCCGTAGCGCATCGAAGAAATTGCATTGGCCAACGTTGTGGCTGCGATCGCAATTCCCACCTCACTGCTGCTAACGCTTCCCAGGGTTTGAAGGTAAAACGGGAGCTGTACGGGTGTCATATAAAAGGCCAACATGATGACAAAATTCAGCCCATAAACGATCGCTAGAGTTTTAACAGGCAGCTTGTCTCTAGCGATCGCAAGGTCACCCAATTTGGCAGTCGATGCGCGTGGGGGTTCGGGTAAGAAGATCCAGACAAAGGGTAAGACAGCAAACGCCAGCAGATAGACAACGAAAGGCATACGCCAACTGAGTCCGGCTAAGAAGCCCGCCAGCATTAGAAAAACAACGCCACCAAACCCCATAAACGCAGCTTGAATGCCCATCACCTGATTACGCTGTGCGCCGTCATAGTAATCTGCAATTAACGCGAGTGAGGCAGTCATCACGGCTGCGACCGCCAGACCTAGCAAGGCGCGTGCTGCCAATAAGGCCGGAATTGAAGTGAGAGTTAGCCCCGCAACCCCTCCGGCAAGGCCATAAACAATCATAGCGGCAATCAACAAAGGCTTTCGTCCAAACCGATCGATAATGCTGCCTGAGAGGGGTGCTCCGATCGCCGTAAACAAACCGGGGAGAGTGAGCATTAACTTCACCCAGAACTCAGAATTAGGTGTCGTAGAAAACGCTTGCTGAATTTGGGGTAACGCAGGGGCGATCGCAGCACCTGCCATTACGGTTAAGCTGCTCATCAACAACAGCGTGATCAGTTTCATCATTGTGATTTACCGCGTTTTATACCGTTGGAGTACCCTACGAGACGCTGGCTACCGATCTCAAGGCAGCTTTGGCATTGGCGATCGCCGTAGCCTTTGCCTCATCTCCACCCATGAGATTATCTGCATGGATGACTTCAATATCGGTGATGCCCATAAACCCAAAAATCAGCCGCAGATAGGGTTCTTGCATATCGTAGGCATGGTAAGGCGTATCCTTGGGGTAGGAACCGCCCCGCGCAGTAATAATCACCATCTTTTTCCCCTGCACCAAGCCTTTGTAGCTGCCATCTGGTTCAACGCTAAAGGTTCGTCCTGCCCGCACAATTTGATCGATGTATGCCTTGAAGTTGGCAGGAAAACTAAAGTTGTACATGGGCACACTAAAGACATAGCGATCGGCTGCCAAAAACTCATCGACGAGCTGATCAGAAATTCGCATGGCTTCAACGCTTTCAGGCGAGTGTTGATCTGGAGGCGTAAAGGCTCCGGCAATCCAGGCTTCACTCACAAAGGGAACAGGATTATGACCAATATCGCGATAGGTCACGGTATCTTCAGGGTGAGCCGCCTGCCAATCTGAGACAAATTCTTTAGCCAATGTGCGCGAAACGGAGCGATCGCCCCGAGGACTAGCATCGAGATGGAGAATGTGAGTCATGATGAGATAGCTCCTGGTAAAGATAAAAGCAGAGTTGAGATCAGCCGATCGAGTGGGCAATAGCCCACTCGATACCCTATGCTGCCATATCAAACAACAGCACTTCAGAATCGCCAGATACACCTTGCAGCGTGATTTGAGATTCTTCTGCGATCGCAGCGCCATCTCCGGCAGCAAGGGTCTGATCATTGAGCTTTACGGCTCCGCGCACCACTTGCAACCAAGCCACTCGGCCTGCCGCCAGCGGATGAGACACAGCATCATCGGCCTGCAAAATGCTGGCATAAAGGTTGATATCTTGATGAATCGTGATCGAGCCATCTCGTCCATCGCGAGAGCCAACCAGCCGCAGCAGACCCCGCTTGTCTTCTTCAGAAAACGTCTTTTGCTCGTAGCCCGGTTCGATGCCTTTCTGTTCTGGCAAAACCCAGATTTGTAGAAAATGGACGGGTTCAGTTTTAGAGGCATTATATTCGCTGTGCATAATGCCCGTCCCGGCAGACATGCGCTGCACATCGCCAGGGCGAATCACCGATCCGGTACCAATGCTGTCTTTATGTTCTAATGCACCTTCTAGGACATAGGAAATAATTTCCATATCCCGATGCCCGTGGGTGCTAAAGCCTTGTCCGGGAGTCACTTTATCTTCATTAATCACTCGTAAATCAGCAAACCCCATATGGCTAGGATCGTAGTAATTGCCAAAGGAGAAGGTGTGGCGACTGTCAAGCCAGCCAAAGTATGCAGAACCTCGTTCTTGAGCAGGGCGTAGGGTAATCATGGGAACAACCTCGGTGAAGTGATCAGGAAAGGCAGAAGAGAAGAAACGATATCTTCACCCTTTTTTTTAACCTTTTCCCTTTCTGAGTACTCTATGATTATGGAATGAATCCAAACAAAAGACAATATGCTATTTTATAAACATACTGTATCTAAAATGGCTACAATACTCAAGGAATGGATAAGTTTGAAAGTATTCGCGCTTTTACTCAAGTCGTCAGTTCTGGCGGCTTTGCGGCAGCAGCTCGGGAGATGGGCTTGTCGCGATCGCAGGTCAACAAGCTGGTAATTGCCTTAGAAAATGAATTGGGGATGCAGTTGTTGCATCGCAGTACGCGAGTGGTGACTCCCACAGAAACAGGATTAGCGTTTCATGAACGGTGTGTCGAGATCTTGGCAAGCCTGGAAGAAGCAGAGCGATCGATTACCCAGCTCCATGAGGAACCCAGAGGTCGGCTGCGAATCAATGCGCCCATGACCTTTGGCACCCTGCATCTGGCTCCGGCTCTGGCCGATTTTTTGGTGCAGTATCCCGATCTGCGCGTACAGTTAACGCTGAGCGATCGCTTTATAGACCCGATCGAAGAAGGCTTTGATGTGACGCTACGCATTGCCAAACCCCAGGAGGCTGCTAGTTTGATTGTGCATTCGTTGACGTCGGCTCAACGAGTGCTGTGTGCTGCGCCCAGCTACTTAGAAGCGCATGGAATTCCGTCCTGTCCTGAGGAATTGTGTCACCATTCTTGCTTGCACTACGGGCAGCTAGCTGTAGAAAATCAGTGGACATTAATTGGCACGGAAGGAGAACAAACTATTGCTGTCACGGGGGTGCTGTGTTCTAATAACGGCGAAGTGTTAAAAGATGCGGCCGTTCGAGGGTTAGGCATTACGCTGTTGCCAACCTTTATCGTGGAATCCGAGTTGCAGCAAGGTCTGTTGAATATTGTGCTGCCAGACTATCACCCCCCTGAACTCACCATTTCTGTGATTTATCCCGTCAACCGCCATTTGTCTACCAA
Organism: Oscillatoriophycideae cyanobacterium NC_groundwater_1537_Pr4_S-0.65um_50_18; assembly: GCA_016208305.1. Classification (GTDB taxonomy): domain Bacteria; phylum Cyanobacteriota; class Cyanobacteriia; order Elainellales; family Elainellaceae; genus Drouetiella. The sequence continues at coordinate 81,656 of JACQYI010000081.1, forward strand.
AGTGCGGCTGCTGGTTGATTTTCTTCAGGAACGGTTTGGGGATCAACCTCGCTGGCATCGGGGGTAAATTAGGGGTGAATTGGGGATGAATGGCACTCCGCACTTTAATTCCATCCGTTGATTAAGAGCCTTTCTCCCTGAGGCTTTTAAGGTAATGCTCCTCCGCATCCCTCGAATGGGGTTTGCAAATGCTCGATCGAGAAAAATAAATCTCTCAAGAGATAGATGGCAAATTCTGTCCGCAGGAGGAGAATGGGTTCAAATCTTAAATGAATATGTTCTAAGCGCCCCACAACGGAGACAGCCCATCTGACCTAGCTTTGGGTTCAAAGTGTTCCTGATTCGACAGCTTAATGATGAAGTGTGCAGCTTGATGACAATTTTTTAGATGCAAGCTAGGTCAGCGAATTCAAGATAGGGAAAAGAGCCTCTTGCATCGTATTTTGCCACCACTTATGTTTTGCCAACATTGTGCTCTGCCAAAATGTGAGGGGGATAACGTGGAAATGGGGAAACTGAGATGCGATCGCATTTTGCCAGTGCAAAGGATATGGCTGATGGGTTACAAACGCCACTTGGCACCGTTGAAACTTGGCCTTTTAGCTTAAAAAGTGCTTTTGCCATCCTATTGAACTCCAGTTCTCCCATGTTTTTGGTTTGGGATGCTGCGGTTCAGCGTGATGTAGATGAGCGAGTTCTTCTCTATAACGATGCATACCACTCACTGCTGGCTAAGACGCAGCCTCTAGTTTCCCTCAGTCAAAACGATCGCTGGACGGCAGAATGGCATCATATTCAGGCTGATGTTGAGCAGGTGTTGGCAACGGGGCAAGTTCTCAGGCGCGATCGGCTTTTCTCTTTGGGCAAGAGCAATCTAGACAAGAGCAATCTAGACAAGCGCGATCGAGACTATACCTGGTCTTATAGCGCCATTTGGGATGAAACGGGTCAGATTAGGGGCGTTTTTGCTACAGGGTATCCTGCTGTCTTAGAGATAGTAACTGTGGCTGAAGCAAGCTCTCTAGATCGGCAGGACTTACTGCCCTTTCTCCCGACACAAATTTCGGCAGCAGATGAGCAGTCTGAAAGAGAAGCGCCTTTGAAGGAAGAGGCGATCGATCAGACGGCATACCAATGCACAGAGGAAATGCTGCGACGACGCGAAGAAGATTGGCGCTTGATCACCAATGCGCTTCCGGCTCTCATTGCCTATGTAGACAAAGATCACTACTACCGCTTTAACAATCAAACCTATGAAACCTGGTTTGAGCAGCCTGCCGCCAGCTTTACGGGCAAGCATATCCGAGAAGTATTAGGAGAGGCTGCCTACGAAATTGTTCGGCCTTACATGGAGCAAGCTTTTTCAGGCCAACGGGTGACTTTTGAAAGCCAGATTCCTTACCGCACAGGTGGAGTTCGCTATATCAGGGCAGACTATGTGCCTCATATCAACAGACAAGGGAACGTTGAAGGGTACTTTAGTCTCATCACCGACATTAGCGAACGCAAGCGCATCGAAAATGAACACCAGCAGGCCGAAATTGAACAAGAACGACTGCTCGAAGAACTGGCGGCTGAGCGTACCCGGTTTGAAGCGGTTTTGCGTCAAATGCCTGAGGGCGTCATCATTGCCGATGCTGCGTCAGGCGAAATGATTTTGGCCAATGAGCGCACAAATCAGATTTTTCAGTACGCGTATGAGCTGAATCTTGAGCTAACAGAATATGACCAAAAGGTGCCGTTTCACGCCTATCACCCGAACGGCCAAATTTATGCTCCTGAAGATTATCCGCTGATCCGATCGCTGCGAACGGGTGAGGTAATTACTCACGAAGAGATGGAAATCCGTTATCCAGATGGAAATGCGATTGTTATTGATGCCAGTTCTTCCCCCATTTTTGATCCGCAAGGGCAAATCACTTCAGCCATTGTGGTGATTCAGGATATTACCGATCGCAAACAGGCTGAGATTGCTTTACGTCAAAGTGAGGAGCGGGCACAGCTGGCGATTAAGGTAGGACGGCTGGGCACTTGGCGTTACAGCCTCCACACCGATCAGGTTGAGCTAGATGAGCGGATGCATGAAATTTGGGGCAAAACGGATAAAACCCGAACGATCTCTTTGGAGGAGGTGATAGCGCGAATTCACCCAGACGATCGCAATCAAGTTGCCTCTGCGATCACCAATGCCCTCAATCCAGAGTCTTCGGGCACCTATGAGATTGACTATCGGCTGGTCTGGGCGGATGGGACTGAGCGGTGGGTGTCGGCCAACGGGCAGGTAGATTTTGAATTTGAGGGAGAGTCTCGACGCGCGATCGCCTTTTTTGGAACTGCGCTAGACATTACCGATCGCAAACAGGCCGAAGCCGCACTGCGCCAGAGTGAAAATCAGCTCCGTCTTTTGACCCATTCGCTCCCTGTTCTCATCTCCTATGTCGATCATCAGCAGCGATACCGCTTTGCCAATCAAACCTATACCGACTGGTTTGGTCTTTTGCCTGAAGACATTGTGGGAAAGCCTGTAGAAGAAGTTCTGGGTCAAGCGGCTTACCAGTCTTTGCAGGCTGATATTGACCATGTGCTGTCTGGGCAAAGACTGAGCTTTGAGAAACATTTGCTGCTTAAAACAGCCGGATGGCGCTATATCCAAAGCCACTTTGTCCCAGATATTGATGAACAGGGGAGTATCAAAGGATATTACGCCCTCATGAGTGATGTCACAGAGCATCGGCAAGCCGAAGCCGCACTGCGTCAGAGTGAAGAACAGCTCAGGTTGGCTCAACGGGCAGCAGGAGCTGGACTGTGGGATTGGGATATTTTGACGAACCAAGTCACTTGGTCAGAAGAATACTATCGTCTCTATGGGCTGGATACAACGGTAACTCCCAGCTACAAAAACTGGCTGACATCCATTATGGAACTCGACCGGGAAGGGGTCGATCAAGCAGTGCGGGCAGCCTTAGAAGAACAAACCAACCTGAACGTAGAATTTCGTATCTTGCACCCGACGCAAGGCATTTGTTGGTTAACGGCGATCGGACAGACCTTTTATGATGCCGATGGACAGCCAACACGAATGACCGGGATTGCGCTCAACATCACCCCCCGCAAACAGGCTGAGGCCGAACGAGAACAGTTGCTCTTGCGGGAACAGGCAAACCGAGAAGCCGCCGAAATTGCCGAGCAGCGGGCAAGATTCTTGGTCAAGGCAAACACCACTTTGACCTCCTCATTGGATTATGAATACACGCTCAACAGCGTCGCGCAAGCCATAGTTCCGACCCTGGCAGATTGGTGTGCCGTCGATATTCTCAAAGACGATGGCACCCTAGAGCGGCTGGCAACGGCACATATTGATCCGGCTAAGGTGCAATGGGGAATAGAACTGCATCGTCGCTACCCACCCGACTTAAACGCACCCCAGGGGATTGCCCAGGTATTGCGCACCGGGCGATCGGAGTATTATCCAACCGTTTCTGATGAGCAGATCGTTAGAGCAGCACGGGATGACGACCATCTCAGGATTTTACGAGAAATCGGCTTTAGCTCTGCCATGCTAGTGCCGCTGAATGCGCGCGGCAGGACGCTAGGCACGATTTCATTTGTTGCGGCAGAGTCAGGGCGTTCCTACAGTCCAGAAGATCTGTCTCTGGCAGAAGAGCTAGCCTGGAGAGCCGCGATCGCCCTAGACAATGCCCGTCTATATCAAGAAGCTCAACAGGCACGACAGGCCGCCGAACGCGCCGCTGACCGAACCACCCGTCTGCAAGCAGTCACCGCTGCTCTCTCAGAGTCTTTGACACCCGTACAGGTGGCAGAGGTGATTGTAGAGCAGAGTATTGCTGCCCTAGAAGCAGATGCTGCATTGATGGCGTTGCTGAGCGAAGATGGCACCATGCTAGAGGTGGTGCGCATGGTGGGCTATGAAGCCAGCCCAGAGGATGCAGCCCAACAGAAATTTTCCATTCATTCCCCCTTTCCTCTCTCAGAGGCCGTACAGACGAAGCAACCCGTTTGGTCAGAACCCCTGGCTGAAAGGCTGTCCCGCTACCCTGGCTTGGCAGAGATCTATAAACGCTTTCCCTTTGAGGCATGGATTTCATTGCCATTAATCGTAGAGGGAAAAGCCGTAGGAGGTCTGTCTCTCTCGTTCACAAAATTCAAGCTGTTGAATCAGGACGATCGCGATTTTATTTTGGCGCTTACCCGTCAATGCGCTCAAGCCATCGTGCGTGCTCAGCTTTACGCAGCCGAGCAGCAGGCTAGAGCCGAAGCAGAACGTGCCAATCGCATTAAAGATGAGTTTTTGGCGGTGTTGTCCCACGAGCTGCGATCGCCCCTCAACCCCATTTTGGGCTGGGCAAAGCTGCTGCAAACGCGCCAGTTTGATGACGTGGTGACCAAGCGAGCCTTAGAAACGATTGAGCGCAATGCCAAACTGCAAACGGAACTGATCGATGACCTGCTAGATGTCTCCCGCATCTTGCGCGGCAAGATGATGTTGAATGTGGGTGAAGTCAATTTAGCAACGGTGGTGGATGCGGCTATAGAAACGGTGCGCCTGTCAGCCGAGGCCAAGAATATCACCCTTCACAAGATGGGGGCAACCGATCTGCAACCGCTTTCAGGCGATGCCGGGCGGCTGCAACAGGTCATGTGGAACTTGCTGTCCAATGCGATTAAGTTTACGCCTCCAGAGGGACAGATCGACATCCGGCTAGAACAGGTGGGCATCTATGCTCAAATTCAGGTGAGAGATACGGGCAAAGGGATCACGCCAGAGTTTCTTCCCTATGTCTTTGAATATTTCCGACAGGAGGACGGCACAACAACCCGAAAATTTGGTGGATTGGGATTAGGATTGGCGATCGTCCGGTATCTCACTGAACTGCATGGCGGAACGGTGAAAGCAGAAAGCGCTGGAGAAGGATTGGGTGCAACTTTTACCGTGTTATTGCCCTCATCTCGGAATGCCGTAAGGGAAACCCCGGATCAGGTAGGGGTTGCCAGGGCTGAGATAGATACGTTTCCCTTAAATCATGTACGAATCTTGATGGTGGATGATGAAGCGGATATGCGAGAGCTGACTTTTACGATCTTGCAGCAGACGGGAGCTGAGGTACAAGTTGCTGCCTCTGCCGTTGAAGCCTTGAATATAATGGATAGCTTTAAGCCGGATCTGCTGATTAGCGATATTGGCATGGCTGAAATCGATGGCTATGAACTTATGCGTCGGGTGCGAAACTTGCCCCCTGAGCGAGGTGGCCAAATTCCAGCGATCGCCCTCACCGCCTATGCGGGCGAGATTGATCAGCAGCAGGCTTTAGCAGCCGGATTTCAACGCCATCTCGCCAAACCGATCGAACCCGAAATCTTGGTGCAAACGATCGTCGCTTTAATGAAAGCAGCTTAAACGCACATCCTGCTCAATGGGTTGCGATCGACTGATCCTAAATTAAAGCGATTGAGTTGAAGCAGTTAGAGAACCAGACTTGATCTAATTTGCTGAACGATCGCCTCAGGTGATTGAAAAACATCTATCCGCAGCGCATCTTCAGGTTCCTCTAAAGCCTCCATCTGGCTCTGCAGAAGGTTTGCCTTCATGTAATGTCCTTGGCGCTGGCTCAGCCGCTGCCAAATTAGCTCAAATGAGCCTTGCAGATAAACCCATCTGACGCAGGACTGCTGCTGAGACATCTGCAATGGCTCAGAGGGCTGAAGCCATTGGCGATACTCAGACTTAAGAGCCGAACAGGCCAGCACAACATTCACCTCTTGGCTCAACCAAGCCTCGATCGCCACTCGAATAGCCTGTAGCCAAGGAAAGCGATCGGCATCGGTGAGCGGTATTCCTTGCTGCATCTTCTCGATATTTGTAGCCGAGTGAAAATCGTCAGCATCGCTAAATTGCCACTGTAGCGACTCCGCCAACAGCCTCCCAATGGTGGTCTTGCCCGATCCTGACACTCCCATGACGACAATCACCATAGTTTCCTTGACTCTCTAGCGGTTCCTTTAGTCGTTGGCTTACATCGGCTGCTCTGCTGGACGAACGGGTTCTTCAGGCAATGGAATAAACTCAGTTTCTTCAGGCACTGGCGCAAAGCGACCCGATCGCCAATCTTGTTTAGCTTGCTCAATGCGATCGCGCCGACTAGAGACAAAATTCCACCATTTATGGCGTTCACCCACAGGTTCGCCCCCAATCACAATACAGCGAGCTGAGCGATCGGCTGAGACAGTCACTTCGGTACCCGCTAGAACGGCCAAGCGATGCTGGGCTAACGGCACTCCTGCGATTTGCAGCCCTTCTGTAACGCTATAAACAGCCTGTTCTGTATAGTGGCTCGGCAAGGTGAATTGCGCTCCAGGGGCGAGCTGCACATCCAGGTAGATCATGGGCGAAAACGTTTGCACAGGGGAAGTATAGCCGTAGGCCGCTCCTGCAATCAGCGTGAACAATACGCCCGCCGCCTCCCAGGTTGGCAGATCGGTTGCTGGATGATGCCGAAACCAGGGTTCTGTCTCTTCATGCTCATCCGGAAGCGCAACCCAGGTCTGGATGCCGTGTAAGGTGTCTGATTGGTTTCGTTCAGCTTCCGGTGTCCGCTCAGAGTGAACGATGCCGCGCCCTGCTGTCATCCAGTTGACGGCTCCCGGTCGAATTTCCTGAACGCTGCCGACGCTATCCCGATGCAGCAAAACGCCTTCAAATAAGTAGGTGACGGTTGCCAGATTGATGTGCGGATGCGGTCTGACATCTACGCCTTTACCCGGTGGAAAAACCGCAGGGCCAAGATGATCAAAGAAGATGAATGGCCCCACTAACGTCAAAATCTCGGAGGGCAGCAGACGACGCGCTTGAAACCCTCCCAAGTCCTGAACGTGAGGTTCAATCAGATGCTGTATGGGAAGAGACTGGGGAGAATCTGTCATAGTAATGAGGTCATGTGGAACGAAATCGAATATTGCGCGATCGCCTCTCGCAGGTTGAATTTGCCTCTGGCCGATCACGCTATTGTTTTACTGTTTCTCTTGTCAGATCAGCAAGCAACTTTGGCATCGTTCTTTCCTGATCTCAAGCCAGGTTCAAAAAATTATTCGGCTTTTATTAAATTTGGGATGCTTAAACTTGGGATTCTAAGGAGCTTCACAACCGATACCGTCCTTGTCTCGATCAAATTGATGGGGATCAGGTTGCCTGACCTCAAAATTCCGATACGAGACTTCTGGACAGTCTAAGTCAGGCGGTGCAGGTGCAATGCAGACTGTAGGATAGCTGGAATCACAAACTTGTTGGGCAACGGTGAAAGCAGGCTGAAAGAGAAAGACTAGGAGGACGATCGCCACTTCTAACACAGCACAGAATAAGAACATTCACTGAATCCTCACAGGAATCACTTTCTCATGGCTGGGATCAGCACTCCTGCTACACTGAACATAGCTTGATTGTAGTCAATCCGCAAACGTATAACCGGGAGCATAACAGTCATGAAGCCACAGAAATTACCATCCGGAAACGTTGGCGATCAAGCCGAAAGAGTTGCGAAAAAAGCTGCCGCCAACACCTGGGTTGAACGACTGGCTCGGTTGGGATTTGCAGCCAAAGGAATGGTCTATGCACTGGTGGGTCTACTGGCAGCTCAGGCTGCTCTGGGTGCAGGAGGCAAAAAGACGGATACCCAAGGCGCATTACAAACGATCGTGACTCAACCTTTTGGACAAGGTTTGCTCAGCTTAGTCGCGATCGGTCTTTTCGGGTATGCCCTGTGGCGATGGGTTGAGGCCGCTGCCGATCCAGATCAAAAGGGCAATGATACTAAAGGCATTCTTCTGCGCTGTAGCTATGCCGCTAATGGCTTGGTCTATGCCAGCTTAGCGCTAACCGCAGTGAAAATCGTTTTGGGTACGGGTGGCGGCAGCAGCAATGCCTCACGAGACTGGACAGCGCTTTTGTTGGCTCAGCCCTTTGGTCAATGGTTGGTTGGAACGATAGGTGCATTAGTGATCGGGCTGGGTTTTTATCAGTTTTATGAAGCCTACAAAGCAAAGTTTCGGCAGAAATTGAAGCTTCAGGAAATGAGTGAAGCAGAACAGACTTGGACAGTTCGCTTAGGTAGATTAGGTCTGTCGGCACGAGGCGTTGTCTTTGGGGTCATTGGCTTTTTCTTGATTCAGGCGGCGCGGCAGTCTAATCCCAATCAAGTCAAAGGGTTGGGAGGCGCTTTAGAGTCGCTAGCACAGCAGCCCTATGGATCATGGGTTTTGGGAACTGTGGCGATCGGTCTAATTGCTTACGGTATTTACTATATTGTGCAGGCACGCTATCGACAGATTGGGACGGCCTGAACCTTCAATCTAAGCTTTAACTCAAGCTAGAAAAACAACTCAATAAAGTGGTTCATTTGACGAACCTATGAATACAATGGGGAAATCGTGATGGATTCCTGGTGATTAAACAATGGCAACTGCAACACTCAAACGGACGAGAGCTGGCAATGTTTCTAAGACTGCATTAGATCAAGTGGGGTCTTTGCTACAAGACTTACCCGAAAAAACGAAAGATCAGCTTTCTCTCCGAGATGCAGTGGCTCAACTGCAAGATATCATCAAGGCAACGCTAGCCAAAGGCTATAGCTATGAAGATGTGGCAGCCCTCTTGGCAGAGCAAACCATTGTCATCAGCCCAACGACGCTGAAACGTTATGTGCTGACCAATAGCAGCCGGACGACGCAGAAACGGACACCCGCCAAAGGCAAGACAAAGCGATCGCCCCAAGCTTCTAGCGCTGAGGGTACAGAACAACCTGAGGCGATCGCTACTGAACCGGATACGGAGACTCCTCCTGCGGCTAAGGCAACCAGAGGACGGCGGAAATCATCCGTTGCAGAACAGCCTGAAGGCGTCGAGAAGCCTCGTCGAGGTCGCACTTCTCAGGCTTCTGCTCAGCGTTCTAGTGCAACGAGAGGTCGCAAAACCAAAGCTTGAGGCTTTGCATCCGCAGCTAAGTGGGAAACGCTGTAACCTGGAGATCTGCAACTAGAATCATCCTAGTGAACGCAAACCCAGAGTGGCTTAAGAGCTAAGGTTTTCATGAGAGGAGTACGCCATGTCCCTTGTATGAAAACCTATGTGGTCTGTCAATGATTAACTGACGTGCTGAGGTAGAGAAGTGGATGAAGGTTCCCATCCACCCGTCAACTATTACTTGATTGACCACTAGCTCCCCAATTAAACAAGGCCGCAAGAGTAGCCCACTGCTGGCAGCATTAGGCAGTAACTACAATGACGATCAGTGTTTTTGATCTGTTTAAGGTGGGAATTGGCCCTTCCAGTTCTCACACAGTTGGCCCTATGCGAGCAGCACTGCAATTTGTGACAGGTTTACTGAATGCCGGACAATTGCCACAAGTCCGATCGATTCAGGTAGAACTCTTTGGTTCATTGGGAGCGACTGGGAAAGGTCACGGTAGCGACATAGCAGTATTGCTCGGCTTGGAAGGAGAAGTTCCTGATCAAGTGACTCAAGCAGCAATTGAGGTAACCCTTCAACGTATCCGCAGTACAGGCAGCCTTTCTCTCCTGAAACAGCAAGCCATTGAATTTCGAGAGCCAGAGCATCTGGTGTTTCACGATCGATCGCTTCCCTATCATCCCAACGGCATGCGGTTCACGGGCTATGACTCAGGCGATCGCGTCCTTGCCCAGAAGACCTATTATTCAATTGGTGGGGGCTTTGTTCTCGATGAAGCAACCATCGGCAACCCCATGCGATTAGCCGATGATGTTGTCTTACCCTATCCATTTCAGACAGCGGCTGAGCTGCTAGGGTTGTGTCAGCAGAATCAGTTATCCATCAGCCAGTTGATGCTGGCTAACGAAACCACTTGGCAGTCTGAAACGGCAGTCAAACAGGCGCTACTCAAAATTTGGGACGTGATGCAGGATTGTGTCAATCGGGGCTGTACTCACGAAGGCGTCTTACCCGGTGGCTTAAAAGTAAAGCGTCGGGCACCCGCGTTACACCGCATCCTAAACCAGCCCCAAACCGCAGCTCCACAAGATCCGTTAGGAATTCTAGACTGGGTAAACTTGTTCGCCCTCGCCGTCAACGAAGAAAATGCCGCAGGAGGCAGGGTGGTTACTGCACCGACCAATGGCGCGGCGGGCATTATTCCAGCGGTTTTGCATTACTATGTCCGTTTCTGTAAAGGGGCAGATGCTGAAGGTGTCATTCAGTTTCTGTTGACTGCAGGGGCGATCGCCTTGCTCTATAAGCAAAATGCCTCAATTTCGGGTGCAGACGTCGGCTGTCAGGGTGAAGTTGGGGTGGCTTGCTCAATGGCGGCAGGTGCGCTGACAGAGGTTTTGGGGGGCACTCCCCGACAAGTTGAACATGCAGCCGAGATTGGGATGGAACATAATTTGGGGTTGACCTGTGACCCGGTTGGCGGACTGGTGCAAATTCCCTGTATTGAACGGAATGCTATGGCGTCGGTGAAAGCGATTAATGCAGCTCGGATGGCACTACAGGGAAACGGCAGCCACTTTGTCACCCTAGATGAAGTCATCAAAACAATGAAGGAAACCGGAGCCGACATGCATGTGAAATACAAGGAAACTTCTCAGGGCGGACTGGCGGTAAATGTGATTGAATGCTGAGCTATTCGCTGCACAAGTTACAGCAATTTTTAATTGTTTAAGCCACAGATTTTTTGTTGTATGCCGCGCGGAGCGCGGCATACAACAAAAAATCTAAACATATCCAAGCGCGAAGCGCTGTATGAACGGGGTGCAGGGGTTTCCCCCCTGCGTCGGGGCAACGCCTCCATACCTCTTGCTCACAAGTAATTTGTGAACGCTGTAGCTTTGGTGCAGCACTTTGCGCCGTACCAAAACTATAAATTCATTCAGATAGTGATGGAGCGGGAGCTGATCTGAGGAGATTGACTTATTCTGATGGCTGCTGATCTGCCGTAGGTTGCTGATCTGCTGTAGAAAGAGAGAGATAGATTCCCGTCAGAACTATTAAAAAGGCGCAGCCGTTAACCAGAGTGATTTTCTGCGAAAAGAAAACTCCTGCGAGAACTGCCGAAAGCACTGGAATAGTCAGCATAGAAACAGAGATAAGACTTGCTCCAAACTGCTTCAAACTGTAGGTTAACAATCCATGACCCATGACTTGAGAAACCAACGCCAGCGCAAAAACTGCCAGTCCGGATGTCCAGGTGGAAGGGAAACTCCAATCACCGTTCAACTCACCGTTCAACAGTAAGACAGAGGCAATAGCCAAACTGCCCATCAAACTGATCGTCATCATGATGAACGATGTTGAAAACTGGCTGCGTAACTGCTCAATGCTCAAAATTGCGGCGGCCAACAGAACAGCGGCGGCTAATGCTGCGGCATCTCCGATGAGCTGGCTGCTGGAAACATGCAAATCCTGAATGCCGATCGCCACGACACCCGCGATCGCAACTCCCAGCCCCAACACAAACCGTATACTGAACTGCTTACCCAAAAGCAGCCAAGCGCCTAAGGTTGTAAAGATAGGCATCATATTGTTCAACAGCGCCGAGTTTGCCACGCTGGTCTGAGTTAATGACCAAGCCGCACAGGTAAAGGAACCCGCAAAGCCAAGACCTGCGATCGCAAACAGCACCCAATCTTGCCATCTAATTCCTGAATGCCCTGATTTCTGAGAGGATGCCATTTCTAACGGATCTGCCGATCGTTGAGCAAGGGCATGTTGTAGTCTTTCCCATCCGCCAAAAGCGACAGCAGCAATGAGTAAACGATTAAAAGCGATCGCCGCTGGATTGAGATCCTGTTCTGCGATCACTACAAAAATAGACGCGCAGGCAATTCCCATTAAGGCAATACCGAGAATGATGCTCCCTGAGAAGGGACGGACGACAGACCCAGCGGCAATGAGTCTTTGTTTCAGCGTTGCAGTCGATAGGGGCTGAAGCAAACGATCGGGTCGCCCAGCTTTCTGAGAGGTTTTTGCCGAAGCGGGAGGCACTGAATTGGGGGAGAAGACGGTTGAGGCAGTCATAGAAGCTTAAATACTGGGGAGGATAGGCTACTGGGGGATCGGCGAAACCGTAGTTTCAGATAAAAATGAAGCGTACAAAATTTGTATACAATTAATGTACATAAAAATAGTATGTAAATCAAGCCATTCAAATATTGAATGAACTATCTGATTCTTGCGTCACTATCAAAATCTGGGGATCAATTTTCATCAGGCGAGTGGGAATCTCATGAGCATGACTACAATCAGAACAAGATGAGTTGAGTTGAGATCGTGCAAACTCCAAGTCAGCATCAGGCCGAAACCCAATATCTACCTATTTTGTCGAGCCAGGATCAAGGCTGGGAAAATATTCTGGTTAATCAATTTCAGCATCCACCGGGTGAGGCGACCTGCCACTTTAGTGATGAACATACGGTTTGTTTATCGCTGGCCGCTCGACCTGTGCGCTCTTTGCACATTAAAGGAGGCAAGACCCATACAGGACTGTACGGGAAAGGTGACATTTCTATCACACCTGCTCAAGTGCCGCTGTTTGCGCGCTGGGAAGATGAAGATCACTTTTTAGAGATTCGGATTGCCTCTCACTTTATCCAGACTGTTGCCAGAGAAACCTTAGATAAACAGGCTGCCCAAATTGAATTGGCTTCTGAGTTTCGGATGCGCGATCCGCAGCTGGAATCGATCGCCCTGCTGCTGCTAACCGAACTCCAACAGAAAAATTCAGGCAGCAAGCTATATATTGAATCGCTCTCTAACGTCCTAGCGGTGCATTTGCTCCGACAATACGCAACGTCGAAGCCTCAAGTCTTTATCTATAGAGGCGGCTTACCTCAGCGTCAGCTAGCGCAAGTGCTGGACTATATCCATGACCATTTGGATCAAGAGATTACACTGGCAGATTTAGCGGCATTGCTGAGTATGAGTCAGTTCCATTTCAGCCATTTGTTCAAGCAGGCGATCGCCATAACGCCCTACCAGTACTTACTTCAGCAACGGATCGAACGAGCCAAACAATTATTAAAGCAAACCGACCAGCCCATCATGGAGATTGCCTTTCAATGTGGGTTTAACAGCCATAGCCATTTGAGTAAACAGTTTCGCCAACTGACAGGCATCACTCCGACCGCCTACAGAGCCATTAAATAAATAACGGCGCAACAGAAGCGAGAGCGATCGCGTGAGGGCTTCTTTCAAAAAATTCAACAACATGTCTAGAACATTACTTCTGAAATAGTTAAATCTAATGAAGTTGCGTCACGATCAAAAGAGATGAATACAGAAAATCGATTTTGTCTAGCTCCCCTGAAATAGTTAACTCACCGATCGCCCATCCTGCCATCCCTAGAGAGAACCCTCGCTCAAAGCTATGGTTGCCCGATCGCGTGCTCTTCACACCTGCTGCCCTGCAAGAACCTTGGGGGCAGAAAATCTTAGCGCAAGTACAGTCGCTCAATCTGCCCGTAGAGGAGCTATCTCGCAACCGTCTTACCGGACTGCGAGGTGCAACGGAGCAAGAGACTTATCGCCTGTCTAAGCGCACCTTAGCGGTTGTGACTGCTCCCCCTAGCAGTTTCAAGCTTAGCCCTATTCCTCCTTCCGCCGATTGGCAGTTTCACTTGGCTGAAGGCTGCCCTGCCCACTGTCAATATTGCTATTTGGCGGGTAGCCTGCAAGGGCCTCCTGTGATTCGCGTTTTTGCCAACTTACCGCAGATTCTAGACAACTTAGCAGCCTATGAGCATGCCGATCAGTCCACAAGCTTTGAGGTGAGTTGCTACACTGACCCCTTGGGCATTGAGCACCTGACAGGCAGTTTAGCCGAGTGCATTCGTTACTTTGGCACCCGAAAAAAAGGGCATTTGCGTTGGGTTTCTAAATTCGATAACGTAGATGGCTTACTAAACTTGCCCCATAATGGCCGTACACGCTGTCGGTTTAGCGTTAACGCAGCTCCCATCTCTCAGCAATTTGAGGGCGGTACAGCGGCTGTAAGCGATCGCCTTCAGGCTTTGCGGCGACTGGCTCTGCCCCAGACCCAAAAAGGGGGTGGGTATCCGGTTGGATTGGTGATTGCGCCTATTGTGGCATTTGAAGACTGGCAAATGCATTACGATCGCCTATTCGATCAGATCAGCGCAGCTTTAGATTTTGACTGCGACTTAACGTTTGAGCTAATTTCTCATCGTTTCACGCCCACATCTAAAGAAGTTCTCACCCAGTGGTATCCCAATACCAAGCTAGATATGGATGAGTCGAGCCGTAGTCTGAAGCGTAATAAATTTGGTGGAAGCAAATATGTCTATGATACCGACACCATGAAGGCTCTGCGCCGTTTCTTTGAGCAGCAAATCGCCCAACGGTTTCCTCATGCTAGGCTCCTGTACTGGACTTAAAGCCCCGACTAAACATTCTGCACTTCGCCCCCAACCCCCAATTCTGGGGGACTTCCGGAATTTAAATTCCCCCAGAATTGAGGAATTTAGGGGGCTAAAGGGGCTTGAAGACAAATCAGGATTGTGTGTACACCGTAGCGCAGGATAGGGGGCAGGGGGGATTAACAAGTGCCTAAAATCATAACTGACCCCTTTTCAGACGCCCTCTTAAGTCGTCAATCCTGGGGTCGATAAAAAAAGGATCAAGCAATTATGCTTAATCCTTTTAAGATTGAATTCAGTGATGAACTGAGATGAAACTAGATTGAAAACGACTCTAGCCCATTACAGAAAACCATTTGAAGAATGATTAGTTGCGCGAGAAGCTATCTCTGCGAGTTCCACCAAAGGAACCTCTATCTTCACGAGGCTTAGCTTTGTTGACCTTGAGATCGCGCCCCATCCAGGCTGACCCATCTAGAGCATCAATAGCAGACTGCTCTTCAGTCTCTGTACCCATTTCTACGAAACCGAATCCTCGCAGCCGACCTGTTTCCCGATCGATCGGCATCTGAACGCGCTTAACCGCACCATACTCTGTGAATATGGCCGTCACATCAGCTTCTGTAGCCTCGTAGGACAGATTACCAATATAAATTGACATCAACTAATCTCCAAAATTGAACAATGTGTAGAGAGAAATTTCGGAGAGAAGTCTACCCATACTAAACGTAGCGAAACTTTCAATACTTGAAACAAATTCTGCAACCGATACTTATTCTCAACCCCCACTATAGCACTTCAAAAAATAATGGAGGCACGCCTCACAAATTGGTTAGCAATTCTTATTTTGAAACAAAGCCTGAAAAAAGTCCGCAGGGCGCAAACTTCCCATACTGAGATCCGTAATGAAACCTGCTGCAAATGGGTGGCGATCGACTGAAAATGTCCAGATCTGTGAAAAGGTTTCATTAGAACACAATGTCAGCCACCCAATCGTCATACGATCGAAGCAGTTTGCCTAAAGGTTTGCATCATGGCTACTTCCCAGCTTGATCCATTACTGAATCCATCGACTGAGTCCTGGCCACCATTGCCCGTTGCTGCATGGCAGGATACCTATGAAACATTGCATCTCTGGACTCAGATCATTGGCAAAATTCGCTTAGCCTTGGCTCCAAAAGTCAACCATTGGTGGCACTCGACTCTATACGTCACGCCGCGTGGCTTAACGACTTCGACCATTCCTGACGGCACCCGCAACTTTCAAATCACCTTCGATTTTTTAAAGGCTCAGCTTTTGATTGAAACTAGCGATGGCATTACCCGCAGTATTGCCCTCGCGCCTCGTTCGGTGGCTGATTTTTATCAGGAGGTGATGCGTACTCTGAAATCGATCGGCATTGAAGTACAGATTTGGACAAAGCCGCAGGAAGTGACGAATCCCATTCCCTTTGAGCAGGACGATCGCCCTGGGGCTTACGATCCAGAGTCTGCTCAGAAATTTTGGCAAATTCTCGTACAGGCCGATCGCATCTTGACGCAATTCCGCTCTCGTTACGCGGGCAAGTGCAGTCCGGTGCATTTCTTCTGGGGTAGTTTTGACCTAGCTGTGACGCGCTTCTCCGGGCGATGCGCGCCTGAGCATCCGGGGGGTGTGCCCAATATGGCCGATTGGGTAACGCGAGAAGCCTACTCGCATGAAGTCAGCAGCTGCGGTTTTTGGTTTGGCGCTGGTTCTATCGAGGCGCTGTTCTATGCTTACGCCTATCCCGCACCAGAAGGCTTCAAGGACTATCCCATTCAGCCGCAAGCAGCTTTCTACAGCCCGGACATGCAGGAGTTTATTTTTCCTTACGACAGGGTGCGGCAAGCAGATGACCCAGATGCCAGAGTACTGGAATTTTTGCAAAGCACCTACGAGGCCGCCGCTAACTTAGGCAATTGGGATCGCGCCGCTCTGGAATATAGTCCCATTGTTAAGACTCCCGTTATTAAGGGCTAAGGATCGCCAACAGGATAGATAAGGGCGCGATCGCCTATTAGCCTATTAAATGTTGCCGAAGCGATCGCGATCGTGCCCTTCGTCGAGATCGATGATTGGCCCCTTCGGTACAATTCGATTGGGATTAATTTCCGTCATACTCATGTAATAGCTGTGCTTTGTATCTTTTAGATTGCACGTAACTTTAAACTCAGGTCGCTGATAGAGATCCTTGAGATAATTCCAGAGGTTTGGATAGTCTAGAATTCGTCGTAAATTGCACTTAAAGTGACCGTAGTATACGGTGTCAAAGCGATACAGCGTTGCAAACATACAAATATCAGCTTCAGTGAGTCGATCGCCACACAGATAGCGCTGCTTGCTTAAAAGGGTTTCCCATCGATCTAAATGCTGGAAGAGTTCAGTTACAGCCTCTTCGTAAGCGGCTTGCGAAGTCGCGAAACCAGCACGATAGACGCCAACATTGATAGGTAAATAGATGGCATCGATCGCATCATCAACTTTCTGCTGGAGTTCATGTGGATATAAGTCTCTCTTCTGCGTTGCCAATTCCGCAAATTCTACATCAAGCATGCGGATAATTTCGCGAGATTCGTTGTTGACGATCGTTTGCTTTTGTTTATCCCACAATACTGGAACGGTGACTCGACCCGTAAACTGAGAATCGGTTTTTACATAGATTTCTTGCAAATATTGAGCATGATTTACCCCGTTAGAACTGTCTGATGTTTCGGAAAAACTCCAGCCCTTGTCGCCAAGAATTGGATCAGCGATCGACACTGAGATGGCATGATTCAACCCTTTAAGTTCTCGCATAATTAAGGTGCGATGTGCCCACGGACAGGCTAAAGAGACATAGAGGTGATAGCGTCCTGCCTCTGCTCTAAACCCGCTTGATCCATCGCTAGTGACGCGATCGCGAAACGTTGTCGGTTTCACATGAAATTTACCATTCTGATCTTGGTCATTCCGGTTTTTTGTCCATTGACCTTTGATCAACATTCCTGAGGCCATACCTTCCTCCTAGCTGTAATAACGCCATCATAAGAAATGAAGTTGTCTTTGCCAGTCAGAAATAGTCAGATCAAAGGTCGGGAAAGATCGAATGTTTCTCTGAAAAGATTAAGTATTTTTTGGAAAACTTGAATAGCTATTTTGTCCTTAAGAAGCCGGATTTCAGCCCTTTCCTGGCATTGAAAAAGGGCTTGAGGGTAAGAGCAACAAAAGTGATAGATTCTTCAATATTTTCTAACTCAAATTCTGACTTTTTCTGACTTTTTCTGACTGACGATTTTGCCACCGCTATTTATTCTGAGGAGAGATGAAGACAACTCAGTCTTCTGTCCCAATCACCTGTTTGCTTCCTAGAGGGTGGCTCACACTCTCTTTGATGCGGTTGCAGATAGAAGATGTCAACATTAAAGCCTCTGCAAATGGATTTTTCGATCGCTCATTCTCAGGGATTTATATGGACTTTTCACACGGGTTTTTATTGCTTTGCACCCTGCTCGGTTTCTACAATCTTGGTACCATCTGGTTTGCCCAACTTGTTGTTTATCCTCTCTTCGCCAAAGTCGGTGCAGAAGACTATAGGGCTTACCACAAGTTCTATTCAAGCCACATCCCTATTCCAGTCATTCTTCCAGGGTTTGCCAACTTTCTGTTGCCGATTGTCCTGATCTTTTATCGTCCTGCGCCTGTGCCATTGGCGATCGCTTTGGCGAATGCTGCCTGTGGGCTATTGGGACTCTTTGTGACCGTAGCGTTAGAAATACCCCGTCATAATCGCCTGGAAAAGGGGGGCAAACAGGAAGAAGTGATCCGAGAATTAATCCGCTACAACTGGCCTCGCACCTTTGGAATCGTGGGTTCTGCTTTTCTTACATTCCTGATGCTGATGCAGGCATTCTCACCTACTGTTTAATTGAACTGTTTAATCAAAAAGTGATTTCTCAATCACCACTGGTGGCGAATAATCTACGAGCAGCATCGTTGGCTAAAGGAGTTTACTGCAAGCAAGTTCTCTCAGGAATGATTGCCAGTCTGTATCTCAGGGAATATTTGAGAGGGAAACTTGCTTTCTCTAGGCACGTATGGATCAGTCATCGGCTCCGATCGTCTTACTTCCCCGCAGTTTAACGTCGCTTGAAACTTGGGGATTTGGTTTTAGCGGGTTGCTTTTGTGGTTAGGTACTGCACCTGCGATGCATGCTGCTTTGGGTGCTCAAGCTATTTGGGTTTGGCTACCTGGAACGATCGTGGGGATTTTGCTGAATTTGCAAATCAAACGCTTGGGAGCCTATTTCCCAGATGTGGCTGGCGGCACACCCAACTACATAACGCGTCTGCTAAAGCGCTTTCCAGTCATCGCTCGGTATGGAGCAATTGGCTACCTGTTGGGCTGGGTCTCGGTGCCGCCGATGAATGCCATCATTCTAACGGACTTAATTAAGGCAAATTTAGAACCCTTGGGCATCGCCTGTCCCAGCCTACTGCTCCGCATTGGCTTTACAATGCTGCCTTTTATTGTGGCGTTTAGCGGAACGCGCACACTAGGCATCTTGCATACTTTCTTTGTATTTCCAGCGATCGGGTTTCTCGTAACCTTCTGCCTCCAAGGTTTAGGCTGGCTCAGCTTTGCTTCAATGAGTCCCGGTTTGCTGCCGGAGACTTGGACAGGGATTGCCGCCACTGATTGGATGAAGTGGTTTTTTATTGCTGTCTATGCGGTTTATGGTTGTGAAACAGCCTCTTCATTTGTGGC
The DNA here is from genome assembly GCA_016208305.1 of Oscillatoriophycideae cyanobacterium NC_groundwater_1537_Pr4_S-0.65um_50_18. GTDB lineage: Bacteria > Cyanobacteriota > Cyanobacteriia > Elainellales > Elainellaceae > Drouetiella. The sequence goes on from JACQYI010000081.1 coordinate 100,841, forward strand.
TGGGAGCCGTCAACCCACTGTGACACTCCGGTGCTTAAGCGTTACGGCTGGCTTCATCCCGATCGTCTACTTTGTTGGCTCGTGGGTGATGATGCGGCTAGCGACTGAGCCGGGATTAGGGAATAGTGCATATCTCAACTTGGTAGCAGCGGCTCATCCGTTTTGGGGCACTTTAGCTCCAGCACTGGTAACTTTTTTGATGACGTCTGGTTGTTTGTTGAGTTCTGCAACTGCTGTCTCTAACTGTCCCCGTATCCTGTACCAATTGGCAAAAGATGAGTACTTACCCCCTGTCTTCTCTGCTGTTTCGCGTCGGGGCGTGCTTGAACCCAGCTTAATCTTTACGCTCTTGCTGAGTTTGTTTTGCCTTGTGTGGGGAGATGTTGACCAGGTGGTGATGGTCACGGGCACAGGCTACTTAACCTCAATGATGGCCATTCATTGGGGATTATGGGTTTGTCGCCAGCAGCCAGAAACACGGTGGTCTTGGTTATCCCTCGGCTTTTTGGGTGTAGAAGCGACGGTCTTAGTCGTGGGTGGGTTGGCCTGGGGCTGGCTGAATTTGTTGCTCGGCTTGCTGCTGCCGTTAGCAGTTGGACAGGTCAGCGTGGGGCTGCCGCGCCTACGTTTCGCGCCCTTTCAACTCGCGTGGTGGCAACAGCGCGATCGCCAGCCGCTCTGTAGGCCGAAAGCAGATTGGATTGCCCTGCAAGTGACGATTCTCATCCTTTTAGTCTGTGGTGCAGTTAGCATTGGCTGGTTAGTGAGAGCGGGGCTTGAACGTCATGGCATGGGTAGCCATATGGCGTTGTTTAGCATTTTGCTGATCACGGTTGCTTTTGTGGGGGTGGCGATCGCCTGCTGGACAAGCTTGCCCCAAATTGCTGCCATTACGGAGGCACGCGAAGAGGTGGAACGCACTCTGGCAGACCTACAGCGAACGCAAACGCAGCTCGTGCAGGCAGAGAAAATGTCGAGTTTAGGACAGTTGGTGGCAGGCGTTGCCCATGAAATTAACAATCCTGTCAACTTCATTTACGGCAACCTGACGCATGTGCGCGGGTATTCTCAAGATTTACTGCGCCTGGTTCAACTTTACGAGCAGCATTATCCCAACCCTGCACCCGAAATTCAAGCTGAAGCGGAAGAGATTGATCTGGACTTTTTGCAAAAAGATCTAATCAAAACGCTTGACTCGATGAAGATGGGAAGCGATCGCATTCGCCAGATTGTGCTGAGCTTACGCAACTTCTCTCGTATGGATGAAGCCGAGTTTAAAGCTGTCAATATTCACGAAGGCATCGACAGCACCTTGCTGATTTTGCAGCATCGTCTTAAAGCGCGATCAGACCGTCCAGAGATTCGAGTCATAAAGGACTACGGTAATCTGCCGCTAATAGAGTGCTACCCTGGCCCGTTCAATCAAGTGCTGATGAATATTCTGGCAAATGCGATCGACGCTTTAGAAGAAAGTAACGCCAACCGCACGTATCAAGAGATTGACACCCAGCCTGATCAGATTACCGTTCGCACCTCAGTTATAGAGAATCAATGGGTAGAAATTGCGATCGCTGACAATGGATCAGGGATGTCGGAAGCGATTCAGCGACTCATTTTCAACCCCTTCTTTACCACCAAACCTGTCGGCAAGGGGACAGGCATGGGCATGTCCATTAGCCATCAAATCATTACTGAAAAGCATGGTGGTCATCTAAGATGCTTCTCTAGCCTTGGGTCTGGCACCGAGTTTGTGATTCAAATTCCGATTCGACAATCAGCCATTCTGTCTCCAGTAACGTCGTAATTGGGTGTAGAGGTTTAGCATTGCTTAACCCGGCGATGAAATTTATTGTGGGAGATGCGCTCCGTGCGTCTGCCATAACAAATTTCATCGCTATAATCAGCAACACCCCCCAGGCATTTAAATGAAGCTAATGCCGCGTAACTGGGCAATCTAAGGGGTGAAAGCGGCTCAAAGGTTGCAGAAATTGTGGTTAAGCTGATCCATTTATTTCCTTGGCTAAAAAAAGAGGGGTACCTGCGATCGGCTGGCCTAGATGAGCTGCGATCGCATTTTCCCTTTAAAGCAGCCACTATTCTTTTGTTTAGCTTGGTCGTTACTGGGGGAGTAGGAGGCATCAAGCAGTTAGGAGGACTCGAATTTCTCGAACTGAGAGTATATGACCAGATGATGCGATCGCGACCTGATCGGAAAACAGATGCGCGACTGGTGTTAGTCACCATCACCGAAGAGGATATCCGCATTCAAAAGCAATCGACGCTTCCTGATCAAACGATCGCCAAAGTGCTCTCCACGTTGGAGCAGTATCAGCCTGTTGCCATTGGTTTAGATCTCTATCGCGATGTTTCACAACCGCCCGGATATCGCGAATTACAGACCCAGTTTCGCTCACCGCGTCTGATTGCGATTACTAAATTAGGGGATGACGAGAACGCTCAAGTCCCTCCTCCTCCAGGGGTTTCTGGTGATCGCATCGGGTTTAATGACTTTCCGGTAGATCCAGATGGTGTGGTGCGGCGCAGCCTGCTGTTTGGCGGCAAGTATTCCTCTTTTTCACTCCAGCTCGCCCTGCGATATCTCAAGACCCTCGACATTGCGCCCGTTCCCAGCCCGACAAATCCTGAGAATATGCAGTTGGGGGCAGCCACGTTTGTGCCCTTAGAGGCAGACTCAGGCGGCTACCAAACCAATGATTCTCAGGGCTATCAGATGTTGCTGGACTACCGAACTCGCCATTGGGTAGGGCGGCAGATCACGCTCGATCAGGTGCTAAAGGGCCATATCCAACCCGAATGGATTAGAGGCAACATTGTTCTAATTGGGACAACAGCCCCCAGCAGTCGTGATCTGTTCTACACCCCCTATAGCGCTGGAGAAACCCAGGATCACCAAATGTCTGGGGTCGAAATTCATGCTCAGATTGTCAGTCAGCTTCTCAGCGTAGCGTTGGAGCAGCAGTCGCAGTTTTGGTTCTTTTCGAATGGGCAAGAGTGGCTGTGGCTGTGGCTATGGTCCGTTGTCGCAGGAACTATAGCGACCTGTATTCGCCATCCCCTAGCGTTGGCGCTGAGTTGTGCCGTAGTGCTCTCGGCCTTAGCCGGAATGAGCTTCTTGCTGTTTTTGGCATCGGGTTGGGTACCCGTTGTCACTCCGGCGATCGCGGCTCTCCTGACGATGGGTGTCGTTGTGGTTCAGCAGGCACAGCAGGCGCGTCAGCAACAGCAAATGGTGATGACCCTCCTGGGACAAAACACCTCTAAAGAAATTGCGGATGCGCTCTGGAGTCACCACGATCGCCTCCTCTCGTCAGGCAAGTTGCCCGGACAGCGATTGATGGCTACCATCCTATTCACGGATATTCAAAACTTCAGTACTATCTCAGAATCAATTCCTCCAGAGACGTTGCTAGATTGGCTTAATGAATATCTAGGAGCCATGATTCAGGAGGTGCAGCGTCATCAAGGCATTATCAACAAATTCACAGGCGATGGTCTGTTAGCGGTATTTGGGGTGCCCATTCCTCGACTCAGTTCCGAAGAGATCGATCGAGATGCCTATAATGCGGTGGCCTGTGCGTTGGCGATGGGCGATCGCTTATCTCAGCTCAATCAAACCTGGCAGCAGCAGGGTTTACCCGTTGTGCAAATGCGAGTGGGTATCTCGACAGGCTCCATTGTTGTTGGCAGTTTGGGAAACAAAGAGCGGATGGAATATGGCGTGATTGGAGACAGTGTAAACACGGCCTCAAGGCTGGAAAGTTGTGCTAAGGAAATGCAGAAAGATCTCTGTCGCGTTCTCATGTCTGGTGAAACTTTTAAGCACATACAGGACAAATTTTTGGTAGAGGCTTGGGGATCGATGACCATGAAGGGAAAACAAAATCAGGTCGAGGTTTACCATGTTATCGGGAAAAACATGTAACCAAAATTTGCTTTTAATTTCTATAGCTTTGAAGATAGATTGAAATCAAATTTATGTAACGTTAGGTGTCTTTATCCCGGATTGATTAATGAAGATTTAGAAGTTACGTGAAATATACAATTAATCCTATGAACTCCCTTCAAAAAAAACGACGACTTAGATTCACTCAAAAACTGGTATTGACCTTGTTAGCCTCTAGTTTAGGCATCGCTGGAATGCCGTCAATAGTCCTTGCCCAGACCTATATTCCCCCCGATCGCGGGTTGCCCGGTCGGCGCGAGGGTGGTGGCACTAGAGGAATTTGTATAACGAGTCAACCCAACCTGACGGCCTTGATTCCCAAAACCAATTTTGGTTTGACTACTCAAGCCCATCCCACCTTGTTTTGGTATGTTCCTACAACAGCGGCAACCTTGATCGAGTTTGAATTGCGTAACGAACAGAATGAGATTATTTTTACCGATCAAATGCCGACTCCAGAAACAGCGGGCATTATTCCAGTTCACCTGCCGCGATCGGAGCAAACGACGCTAGAACCCGGCAAACTCTATCACTGGTACTTCACACTAGTCTGTGATCCTCAAGATCGTTCAGGCGATGTGATCACTGAGGGTTGGATTGAACGAAGCCTGCCAGATGCAGACATGACACGCCAACTCGAAGCCGCCACTGCGGAGGAGCGGGCGCTGCTGTATGCAAAGGCGGGCATTTGGTATGACGCGTTGAGTACGCTGGCTGATTTGCAAGTCGCTCAACCGGATCAGCCTGCTCCTGCCAGTTGGAGCGATTTATTGTCTGAGGCCGATCTCCAAACGCTTACCGACAAGCCTCTGATTCCTTACTGCCCTAACCGATAACGGCTGACACAGGGTGAACTGGGGAAGTTTGCTTCCTGTGGGCGCAAACTCCCCGTTCAAAATGCATAATCTCCCTTAAGTCTCTGCGAGTAGAATAATTGCATCCTGAGGTTTAAACTCAATCATCTGATCTTTGGGCGGATTAATCACCACACCATAAGACCTGCCCATGTTGTTGGCATCAGCTTTGCGACGATATCCGATCGCCGATTCTCCTTTTTGTCGGGCTGCTTCAACCACCGTGTAGAAATTGACGGGACGGTCAATGGCAACATAGCTATCGACGGCTTTGAGATAAATTTCTGAACCTTCTGGATTAAATAAGTTAGTCAGCACCGCATTAATATTTTTCTGTTCAGAAACTTGAGCTAGCATCAGACTAATGATTTGCTCACTAATGACAAAATCATCGGGACGCGCAACCTGGGCTAAAGCCTGATTTCGCACATCTAAAATTTCGGTGACGACCTGAAAGTTATGGTGATGGCGATCGGAAATATCCCGCAAGTGAAGCAAGGTTACCAGCGTTTGGGCATCTGCATGATCAGCCTCTAATTCTGGATTGCAGAGGACAACAGCATGATCATATTGGGTCAAATTGAGGCTTTCTAACACCTCGCGATCGGTCGGATCTCCTTGTTGATAGTTTACGGTCTGCCTTTGCAGCTTCAGGGTTGCCTCTGAGAAATCAACTTCTGCGGCTGGAAACTCAGCTAGCACCTTGACAGTAGAGCCAGGTGCAACATATTGATCAAGCTGCTGAATAATATTGAAAACGCGATCGTTCCAACCCAAGATCAAGGTGTGTTCTGCTTTGGCTGGAATTGGTTCGGCTGTGCGAATTGCCTGCCGATCGATCTGAGTATCGCTGTGATGCGTTAGATGAATCGTATCATCATCTTCACTAATTAAGATGAGCTGTTCACCTGCCTGTAACAGAGTCTCGCTAGGCGGATTGAGCTGAATGGTTCCGTCAGCCTGTTGAATGCCCATAACGGTAGAGTTGTTATAGGACAAAAGTGCCTGACCGTAAGTTTTTCCTCGCAGGGCAGGCTCTGCTTTAAAATAAATCTCATTGCCGCTGAAGTTGAGCAATTCCATGTAGACCACGGATAATCCCGATTGCCGACAGGTCTGCACAACGATACGTGAGACTAAATCATGGGTCAGCAAGGTTTCTATGTTATTCTGCCCCACCAACTTAATGACATCCAGGGTTTTGGAGGTTTGGACTTGCGCGACGATATGGTAAGGCTGCGGCAGCGATCGCGGAATATTGGTAATGGCTAACAGGGTCTTGACCAGTTGTGTGTCTGCGCGATCGCTGGCGGTATTCAAGATGATGATCGAGCGTGCTGCCTGAATATTGACGATTCCCAAGTCAGCCATGCTGCTAGGGCTACCTGTGCGGCAGACCAGGCGAATTCGCGGCAGTTTTCCCAGCGTATCGGCAAGTGTAGTTTCCATCTGCGCTTTTTCTTCTTCACTGAGGATTACGATGCAGGTATCAGATCGGTTAGCGTTTGCTAGCGCCAACTCCGAAATGAGGGTGAAAACCTGAAGCGACCAGCCCAAGATCACAATGTGATCTGTTTCGATGACGCGTGAACGCCCCTTACGCAGGTCTTCTAGCTTGGCATCAATGCCGCTGCTAAGCAGACCAATTAAGGTGCTGACGACAAAGATGCCGCCAAAAGTCACAAACAGCATGGTCAAGCGAAAGAACCAGCCTGTATCGCCGCCCACCGTGCCAGAATCTAACGTCCGCATCAGCACTCCCCACAGGGCTTCGGGGAGGCTAAGGCGATCGCTGCCTTCTGGAGCAACACCCGATAGGCTGACCAAAACGCCCATCAGCAGGATAAAGGCTAAAGAGATTAAGGCCAAACCGCTGACTAGGGCAACGGCTCCTCTAGACATGAAGTTGTCAAACTTGTAGCGTAATCGATCGGTGAGGGTGGCGTAGTGCAGACGATGTGATTTTTTTTTCCGGCTAAAAATAGTTTTTTGCATGGGGAACGAGAAACAATGGGCTGCTGAAACCTCTAGAACCCTTCTAGGGGACTAGGGTTACCCAGTAGTATTCCCGGTTCTGTCCTGACATCTATGGACGCTGCTAATTTTAGGGATGAGTTTTTGCTGAAGCTGGTGATAAGACTATTGCTCCATGCTCCTAAGAAAGCGATGGAACTCTGGATTTAAGCTTATCCACTAAACTAACTTTTTGCTCTAGGGCAGTTCTTGCATTAAGTGCTGCCTCAATTCCGTCAAGGTGTTGCATAGCGACAGTTACGGCAGCTTCAGCCTCGCCCGCTGCAATATGATTCAAAATAAGGCTATGTTCATCTTTTGTACAAAGTGGCATTTTACGAACATCATAAAAATAGGCCAGCGATGTTTGTGGAATTAATTCCTTCAGAAATCGACCGAGAAATCGGTTACTGCATAGATCGGCTAACTGCAAATGAAACTGTGTCGATAGACGAGTCAGCAGTGGATAATCTTCCTGATCACAGGCTTTCCGTTCTGCTGCAATCAATGCCCGAAGAGATGCGATTTGCTCAGGTGTCGCTGAGGCTGTTACATCTCGAATAATTTCTGCCTCGATTAACCGCCATGCAGCATAGATCTGTTTTGCTTCATCTAAGCTTAGACGGGCAACAAATGCGCCGCGATTGGGTTCTAGTTTGACCAGATAGTCGCCCGATAGCTTGAGCAGCACTTGCCGAATAATAGTACGGCTGACTCCATAGTGTTCTGCCAGCATTGCCTCTCCCAGCTTGGTATCAGGTAGAAGCTGACGCTCACAAATGGCATCATAAAGCTCTGTATAGATGACATCTTCAGTTGATTTTGCTTTAACTGTCGAGTCAGAATGCTGTTGGGCATCAGGCACAGTCAGGACTCCTCCTCACAATTGGTGAGTGCTGTCGATCTTTTCTTTTGAGTTGCACACAATAATTGTATACTATAGCGAAGTCTGCTGAAAAATAGATCCCAATCTTGTCCGATCGCTGAATAGCTCCACCTCTCAAATATTGCGGTATTTGTAGCAATTCAAGATTTTGTCCCAGCTAAGGTCAGCGAGGATTATTTATCTTTCCCTTTTTGATTTAAGACTTGCGCTTGAGAAGTTCTAAAAAGGCGTAAATTGCTGGGGACAGCAGCGCATCGGCTAAAACGGCAACCCCGATGACGCGCGCGAGTGGAACAGGCAACGAATAGATCTGTACTGTGGGTGGAATTGGCTCTGCGGCTAACCGAGGCAAAATTGTAGCGCCCAACCCTTGGGCTACTAACCCGACGATCGTGGCATCTGTTCCCACCTCGTAAGCCACTTTCAACGAGTGCCCAAAGCTGCGAGCATGATCATAAACCTGCTGCATCATCACATAATCTATAGGCGGCATGATTAACGGCTGAGCCACGAGTTCTTCCCAGGTCAGCCGATCGACTTGAAGTTTGAAATGGGGCGGCAACAAGGCCACATATTCATCTTGCAAGACTTCCCAGGCTTCTATCCCTGCTGTTGTAGGCATAAAGGTAAAGCCGATATCGGCACGCCCCTCCCGTAGAGCTTGCTCCACTTGAGGATAGTCATCTTGTTCGGAGAGGCTGACAGCGATCGCCGGAAAGCGTTGGTGAAATTCTGTAATCACTGCGGGCAAGAGATAGGTTGCAATGCTGCGAAAAGAGGTGATTCTTAGCTGTCCACCCTGTAGACCTCGCGCCAGCTCTGCCGCTTTTGTAATTTCATCGGCTTGATGCACAATTTCTCTGGCATGTTGAACGATTTGCTGGCCTACGGGGGTAAGGCGAGCACCATGCCGCCCCCGCAAAAACAAAACGATGCCTAAATGGTCTTCTAGGGCTGCGATCGCGTGACTCACAGCAGATTGAGACATCTCTAACTGCAAAGCGGCTTCAGTAAAGTTTTCATAGTCTGCCACCCTCACCAAAATGCGCAGTTGCGAGAGCTTCAATTGATTTTGAGGGTTGGCTTTCACTTTTTTCAGAGACTCTCCACGCTTCTACCATCGAATCTTCTCATGGAAATGATGCAAGCTAGTTTTTGTAGCTTAGGCTACGGTTTCTTACACTAAGAACATAAACAAAAACCTAGAGAGAGAAAGCAATATGAAATCTCAACTGAACTGGAACGACGCTCAAAATTCTGAAACCGCTACCTCTCAAATCTTTCAGAAAACCCAGCATAGCTTAGTGACTAAGCTCAATAACGTCTGGCAAAAAGCGATCGCCTTCCTAAATCCCTCATTTGAACCTCGCGTTTGGCCTAGCCAAGAAGCAGGTCAAACCACCTGGAATGCTTATGATCCTTCCACAAGAATATCGATCGAGCAAGTCTCTGCGCAGGAATTACGCGCATGGTTAGAAGAGTTGCACTATCAGAACATCTAATTCCACTTATTTAGTCATCACCTTGCCCAGCTCTTGCCACCCGCACAGAGCTGGGCTTTTTGTCTCTACTGATGCCCTAGCTGTTGAATTATTTTCGATCTAGTAGAGTGATTATTCAAGTCCTTCTGATGTACAATTTACGATCGCAACTGCATTGCATCACGCTTTCTGTAAAAGATATAGATTTAGTCTCTTAGCGGTACGCCGATTGCCCTAGCTTTAGGATTAGGATTAGCGATCGCTTTCCATTGACTCGCCCAGATCACAGTCTCGCCCAGATCATAAACTCTGTATTTACTCCAACGGACTACAGCTCAAAATAGTAGATGAGATTACCCTCTGGAGTAACGTTAAAGTTAGCGTTAAACTCTTTGGCACGCTCGTCTAAATAGACTTTGGCTTCAGCCCCATCCAGCCCAGATTCCATAGAAAACTGAAGGGGGGTGATGTTTCCATCGCTGGCTTTCAGTACCTTAAAGAAAGTATTGCGGAGGCGATCGCTTCGCTCTTGATGGTATTTGCGGTGGCCATTCCAAAACATCCAGCCGCCCAATGCCGCAGGCGGTAATCCAAAGAATGCGAAGGCTGCGATCGCGCCAGACCGATCTTCAGCAGTCGTATTATCTGCCGCTAAGTTTGTCATCATGGCTAGAGTGACCGCTAGCCCAAATCCAAGCAAAGTGCCTGCTGTAATTTTAGAAATTAGCTTCATAGGGTTATTGTTATGACTGACAACGCTGTCTACCAGCACGTAGCGCTAAGAATGTTGCCATCCTAGCTTTAGCCAGTAGATTGCGCCACCTGATCCTAGCTCTAGCTTGCCCAAAGCCTCTTGAAAAAATCACTTTTATCCACTTACCCAAACTACTCCCCTACAACTCTTCCTCTGCGTCGTCGCCGATACAGTAGAGTTGCTGCACCCCCAATGAGCAGTAAATAGGGGCTATAGACCATGAGCCAGATGCCAAGCTGCATCAAGTCAACCGTCAGCTTGCCGATCGATTGCGTTGCATCGTTCCAGCTGTTGGCTAATTGCGTTTGCACTGCGGGCTGAGCTAAAACGGGAGCGATCGCAGACTCAAACACTAAATCGATCGTCGAGTAGCTGACCTGATTTTGTAATCTGCTGAGCTGGGCGTTAATCTGCTCAATGCTCTGGCGAATCGTGTTGAGTTCTTGCGTGACTTTGAGCACATCGCCAATATTGCCCGATCGATCCATAATTTGCAGCACAGTTTCTTCGGCTTTGCGCAGATTTCGCAGCCGTGCTTGATAATCTACAAGCTGATCAGACACATCTTCAGCTTGCAGGACTTGCTGCTGTACCGTACCCAGTTTGGAAAGGGCTGCGATCGTGACATCGAGCTGAGCTTGCGGCACCCGAATTTTGACCGAAGCGATGTGCTGTGAACCTGCGGCAGGTGTTTGGTTTTGTAGGTTCATGACCTCGCCCTGCTGCTGCCGAGCGATCGTGGTGGCCTGTTCGATCGCCTGCTCTACGGAGTCAACCCTAAGGTTCAAATTTGCCGTCCGCACAAGCTGTGGCCGTGGAGCTGGTGCAGATATATTTGCGGCCATTTGCCCACCGTTTGTCGCTACAGATTCATCAGAGGCTTGTTCCATCACGGCTACCCCTGACTGCGGTGCAGCCTGTTTTGTCGATTGGGGTGCTGAGCCACAGCTTGCCAAAATTGAAACGCCTAAGAGTGCCATTGCCAACAGCGTTGCATGAGCTTTCGATCGATGAGCGCGAACCATAGCTGCCCTTCCCTTTAAAACTGTATGTTGGCAGTATGCCCTGACAGTACGCTTTGATCAGATGGGTTGCAATTTTGGTAACTAAGCAGGCTAAGACTCATTCAATAGCAAGCCCATGTAGGTTGGCTTTACCTATCCTGCAATTCATTCCACCCACCTACTTAGCCATGTGGGTCAATGTTTAAAGGTTTAGAGGGAGCATTCGTAGCACTGTTGATCTCCGATGTCGCACTCATCCTAGCTCAGCTATTAAGCGAAGGTCATGCGTAGAGCCAAGAATCTCACTCTCTTTAGAGGTGGAAGTGTTAAGTGGGAGTGAACGTTTTCGTTCGAAAATACTGGCGGTATAGCTCGCAGCTTACAGTTACTTTGTTCTCCAGAGGGCTGATTAGCCCCATACTATTTAATTGATGAGTAAGGCTTGTTTCTAAATCTGTCAGTTCAAGGGTATTGAGAAGATGATGAAACGCCCGGAACAGATCCGGCTGTTGTTTGAAAATTGTCAAATGACGCTGTAGGTGATGGTGATAAATTCCTGTGGAGGTTGGAGCTGATGCTAAAAGTTGGCTCAGCGTGTGCTCCTCCCGACTAAGATGATAGAGAGTCGTATGGATCAGCGCAGGATGTCCCCCAACCATTGCCATCAATTGCTTGGCTGATTCTCCATCGCTCCAGTTGAGACCGTAGCATTGAGCAAGCTGTTGCACTTGAGCTAACGTAAATCCCGTAAGTTGCGTTGCTAACCCTACATTGAAGGGAGACTGATTCAACTGTAGCGGGACATACACTTCTGTAGAGTGGGCGATAACCAACCGCAGGTTCTGCCAGATAGGAACTCGTTTTGCCTCTTCGTACCAGGAACGCAATAGGGGTAGAACATCCTTAGCAACATGAGGATATTCAAAGATCTGGTTGAGTTCATCTATTGCAAGAACGAGAGGAGTCTTAATCTCCTCTAATAAATGCTGTCGCAGATACAGAGTACAGCTTACTTTGCTGCCCATATCATCATCCCAGTAGTCATCTAGTTTTGGTTCGAGTTGAAGCTGATGAGTAATGCTGGCACATAAGCTGCGGAGAAATCGATTGAGGTCGGCACAAATGGCTTGATCCATCTGCTCTAAATTCAAGTAAACCGTGCGATATCCTTGTCTCTGAGCATGATCTAGCATACGTAGAAGCAGCGAAGTTTTGCCCATCTCTCTAGGTGCTTTGACCCGAACCAGTGCACCTGGTTTACAAATTTCGTTGCACACCTGTGATTCGATGGGTGGACGCATAATGTAGAACGGGGAATCGATCGCGATCGGCCCACTGGGAAAGGCTGGGGCGAGTGCTTGATTGGCATCGGGGATTGGGAACGCGATAATAGGTTGTTCCTGTGGCTTCGAATGACAGCAGGATGCAGCATATTCTTCCAGCAGAACGCGACAGTTTTTCTTGGTCAAACGCTGCCCAAGTAGATCTGAAAGTCGATGGAGCAGTTCAGGTGCAACGACATTGGTTAAATAACCCGGACTATACCCAACTTCTTCTGCAATCTGCATATAGGTTTGATGTTGCCAAATCCCACGCAAAAGTAATTTTTCTGCCGGATTGAGCGGACGGTTTTGCCTATCAGCTAACTCGCGGTTAAGACTCTCGAAGAAGGTGTCAACATTCATGAGAATGGGTACGCGGGGGTAGAGGACTTTAGAGAAATTTTAGAGCACAGTATGGGGTTTCCACGGGATATTTTATGCCAATTGTCTGGATAGTTCTAGTTCACCAGCAATAAAATAGCAATTCTCATTATGGATTCTATAGGGGGAATGCTCGCCCTGAAGCCCAAAAAAGCCTGCCGCAGGTGGGCTTTTTTAGGCTTTGTTTCACAATGAGAAGTGCTGGCAATAAAATGCTGATTTCAGCCTTTTCATCAAAGCAAATTTCTAATAACTCTTAATAAGATTACTCTGGCAATATTTGAGAATGCATAGAACCCAGAGATTGCATTGTCAAGGTAACAGAGGGCAAGTTTCGGCCTTTGCCTCAAAAACAATGGATGTATTGCTATGAGATTTAATTGTTATGAGATTTAGGAGTTGCCTGATATGGAAATACAATGCTATTCAACGAAAGAGTGGAATTATAACTGGCTTGAAGTGCTGCCTCAGCTCAATCATTCAAAGTTAAGACCGCTTGACAATCGAGTTTTTGTGGCAGAAATTTTCGATCGTTATGGATGATCCAGATGCTTCTACCACTTGTTCTTTTAGCCGCACATCAGTATTCTAATTTTTCCGTATGAATCAGTACCAAGTTGGTGGCAGTTTGAGTCAAGATCACCCTTACTATGTGGAACGGCGCGCAGATACTGAGCTTTACCAAGCTTTAAAGAGTGGTCAATTTTGCTACGTCTTTAATGCCCGCCAGATGGGTAAATCGAGTTTGATGGTGCAGGTGTTGCATCAGTTGCAGCAAGATGGCGTTTGCTGTGGTGCGATCGATCTATCTCGGATTGGTAGCGAAACTCTGACACTGGAGCAATGGTACAAAGGATTTGCGGTAGAACTGTGGCAGGCATTTGACTTGTTGGGCAAGGTGAACCTGAAGCGATGGTGGCAGGAGCGGTTTGATCTGTCTCCGGTGCAGCGACTGGGTCAATTTATTGAAGAAATCCTGCTGGCAGACGTAAAAAACGAAGAACCATCTCGACGGCAGTTCGTGCTGTTTCTGGATGAAGTAGACAGTATTCGAGGCTTAGATTTCTCGCTGAATGATTTTTTTGGGTTGATTCGTGCCTGCTATAACCGTCGCAGTTTGCATCCTGAGTATCGGCGGCTCACGTTTGCGCTTTTGGGTGTGGCAACACCGTCTGATCTGATGACCGATCATCAGAGAACGCCATTTAATATTGGTCGAGCGATCGACTTATGCGGGTTGCAGCAGGCGGATGCTCAACCATTGGCGCAAGGGTTGGTGGGCTATGTTCATGAGCCGTCGCTTGCCTTGCAGGAAATCTTGATTTGGACAGGGGGCCAGCCCTTCTTGATGCAGAAGGTGTGTCAGTTACTGGTCGAGCACCCCGTTTCGACTCAATCTATGACTGATCGCGAGCATATTCATCAGCTAATCCAAAAATACATGATTCAAACCTGGGAATTTCAGGATGAACCAGAGCACTTGCGAACGATTCGCGATCGTCTGCTAGGTGATCACCAATTCACAGGACAGCTATTAGGCCTTTATCAGCAAATTCTGGATGATGAGGCAGTCGAATTTGATGGGAGCCGCGAACAGGTTGAACTCTTGCTCTCAGGGCTGGTCACTAATCAGCAGGGGCAGTTAGTCGTAAAGAATCCGATTTACCAAGCCATATTTAACCGAAATTGGGTACGTCACCATTTAGCGCAGCTCCGTCCGTATGCCGAATTTCTTGATAGCTGGATTAGCTCTGGTAAAAGCGATGAATCTTATTTGCTGCGCGGACAGACTTTGCAAGATGCTCTGACATGGACATTAGGCAAGAGTTTGAGCCATGAAGATTATCAGTTTCTAGGGGCAAGTCAAGATTTGGCGAAACGAGAAGCGCAAACTGCTCTGAAAGCTGTGGAACAGGCAAGCCAGATGTTAGCGACTGCTCGACAGCGTGCCAGTCGAGAGGTGCAAAAACGCCGCATGGGTTGGCACTGGATGCCGGGCATGACGTTGAGTGTTGCAATTCCGGTTCTGCTGTTGCGTGGCTTGGGGTTGCTGCAAGGGCTGGAACTGGATTTGTTTGATCAGTTTGTGCGCTGGCGACCCCTAGAACCGATCGATCGCCGCATTGTGATTGTTGAAATTGACGAGCAGGATATTACTCAGGTGGGGTATCCAATGCCCGATCGCGTGCTGGCACAAGCAATTGAGACTATTCAAACGCAAAAGCCGCAAGTCATAGGGCTGGATATCTATCGCGATTTACCTGTCGAGCCAGGACATTCAGACTTAGTTCGAGTGTTTCAATCTACACCGAACCTGATTGGTATAGAGAAAGCAGTGGGTACTCCTGTTGCACCACCGCCAATTCTGGCTGAAAAACAGCAAGTTGGATTTGCCGATCAGGTGGAGGATGCTGATGGAACGGTGCGTCGGGCATTGTTGTCGGTAGGTGATGAAGATACGGCTCGATATAGTTTAGCGGTACAGCTTGCCCTGTCTTATTTAGTAACTAAAGGTCTTGCTTTGAAGCAGCTTGATGCAGCGGGGCGACGGTTTGAGCTAGGGAAAGCCATTTTTGAAAAATTTGAGCCGCAAGACGGTGGCTATATCAACGCTCAAGCCGGACAGAGCTACCAGATCTTGCTAAATTTCCGAGGTTCTGAGGCAAATTTTCTCACGATTCCACTGCGGCAAGTTTTGAATCGTCAAATTCCTGCTGACTTGTTCCACGATCGCATTGTTTTGATTGGCTACACTGCGGAGAGCGTTAACGATCGCTTCCGAACTCCTAATAACGGCGGCTGGTTTAATTCGGCGCAGCCGATCAATGGGGTGACGCTGCACGCCAATATCGTCAGTCAAATCATCAGTGCTGCTTTGGATGGGCGACCCCTCATTCGGGTCTGGATTGAGCCAGTTGAATGGCTCTGGGTGCTGCTGGGGGCTGGGGTTGGAGCTGCGATAAGTTGGTCATTGCGATCGCCTTTGAAGCTGATCATAGGCATTCTGCTTGTGAGCAGTGGATTAGTGGGCGGCGGCTATTTCGCATTGCTAGCTGGCTGGTGGATTCCAGTCGTGCCTTCCCTATTAGGACTGTGGGGAACTGCAATCGTGATCATTATCATTACCGACAAACAGCGCGATCGGCTTCAGTTTCAGCGCACGCTTGCTCTACTGTTAGACGCACAGCGAGACTATCCCACGGCAGGACGGATTGCGATCGAATACTTGAAGCTATCGGAAACGAAGGAGCATCAGGCACAAATCGATCGACAATTCAATTAAAACTAGGGTGAAGAAGCGCTAGACGTAGCACAAGAGAGATACCTCAAAGCTGCCGATCGTCCGGGCTGTGCTACGAGAACCACGGTGCCTGTGTGATCCACAATCCATCTTTGCGCTTCTACAATCGGTTCTTCCGTCCGGGGTTGCTCCACTGCTTCTCCTGTTCCCGTTCCCCGCTCATCCTGCCAAATGTCCTGTCCCATTAAGGGCTGTCTGGGGTCTTCGGGTAAACCCCCTCGCCCAGTAATCGCAAATGAGTTTCCCTCGTCTGCTGTACAGGTTGCGGCGATTAATGCGCTGGGGTCATTTAGGTCAGTGGGTAATGCATTGATTCCCTGCGTTGGGTCGAAATCGGGGTTTTGAATCGTGACCGTTCCGCGATCGATTCTGGGATTTGCTTGAGAGAAAGCAGCGACATCATTAGTGGGCAAATTGCGAGGATTCAGTTCGTTTGGATTGGTGGTGTTGAGCAAGCCTTGCAAATCCTCACGAGTGCGGAGATCAAACCCCAAAATCCCTCCTTCGGCAGTCAGCGTAACTTGTCCTCCTGAACCTCGCTCAGCATTAGCGATGATGTCATTGTTCCCATTGGGGGACGAGAGGATGAAATCGGTATCAACATCAATGTTGCCCCCTGTACCCGTTCCTTCGGCGTTTGTAGTAATGCTGCTGTTGCGACTTAGTGTGAGGAGAAACGATCGCAGCGTAATGTTACCTTGACCTCCTATCGTGTTAGAGGCGATCGATGCCTGATTGTCTAAACGGATAGCGGCGGCTGAGAATCTAATATTCCCTGCGCTTCCCGATCCATTACTGCTGGCTGTGACTTGAGCACCATCTCCAATGGTCATTTGTCTTGCTGTTGTTCTGATATCTCCGCCTTGCCCTGCGGAGTTTGGTTCTGTGTTGGCGTAAAAGCCGCTGGCGGGCCCGGTTTCACGAATGTCATTTGCAACAAAACCACTGATGGGATTGGGAAATTGGGACAGGCGAGCCGTATAGTTTGAGTCACGACCTGTAATTGTGATTTGCCCTGCTGTGTTGACTGTAATTGTGCCTGCCCGTCCCTGCCCAAAGGCAGTTGTGATAAGCTGTCCCCCGTCGATCGCCTCAAACGAGGTATTAGCATTCACCGTAATATCACCTCCTTGTCCGTCGCCTCTGCTGCGAGCACTCAATGCAGCTCCATCTGCAATCCTAAAAAACTGAGTTTTAATAGCAATATCACCTGCATTCCCGACAGTGTTGCTACTGGTAAAAATGCCGCTCGGCAAGCCACTACTTGGAACATTGCCTGAAATATCGGTTGTCGTTGTTCTGATAAAGACATCTCCTGCATCTCCCTGTCCCTGAGTGCTGACTTTGATCAGACCACCGTCCCTCATGACTAACGCTCCAGCCCTGATACTTAAGTTTCCTCCAGAACCGATTGCGTTTGGTGTCAGAGCAAGCGTAATTCTAGCAGATTCGCCAGTTGGAGCTGTTCCTCCTCCCAATATAGAAATTGTGCCCTCAATATTTAAATTGACATCTCCTCCGCGTCCACGTCCGCTTACCTCATCTGTGGAGTCTACATCTGAGTTAATGGCTGCATTTGACCGTAAGATTAGCTCTGGTGCCTGAATTGTGATTTCTCCACCGTTACCTGCTGCATTAGAACCTACAGTATTGATGATTCCACTCGCAATCACTGGACTCGAACCACCATCAAATAAAACAGTATCTCGCGCCGTAATCCTTACATCACCAGAATCTCCCTGTCCACCAGTATTTGCAAGCAACTGAGAGCCATTCAGAAGAGACAGCGATCCAGTCTTAATCTGGATATTACCTCCATTCCCTGTACTGTTTTCTTCTACACTGCTGAATATGGCACTCCGATCAAAGCGCACGGCGTCGTAAGCATTAATAATCACATTACCTGCGTTACCCGCTGCAAGAGTGCTGACAGAGAACTGAGCGCCTTCTGCCAAGCTTAACGATCTCGCCGTAATGCTGATATTTCCCCCGTTCCCTCTGCCTGTGCCTTCCACATTGCTTCTTGCTACACTGGGAACTCCATCGCTACCTACACCAGCAAACTGAACTGTATCAAAGGCATTGATGAAGATATTGCCCGCGTTACCGATTCCAGAGGTGTCGGTAGCTAATTCAGCACCGTTTGTCACACTAAGCGATCGGGTAGTAATAACGATATTGCCTCCATCACCTCTACCATCTGACACTTGACTTGATATCGAGCTAGTGCTCCCATCGAGAATAACGGTATCAAGAGCATTAATAATTATATTTCCCCCATCTCCTGCTCCAAATGTGCTGGCAGACAGCAGAGCACTTCCTGTAATCCTGAGCGATCTCGCTGTGATGGTGATATCTCCCCCATCTCCTATACCTATAAATACCGTACCGTTTCGTGGGTCAACTCCTGCGTTAATGCTGCGTGCTGCACTGGAAATTCCATCGCTACCTATGCCATCGAAGCGGACAATATCACGGGCATTGATGATGATGTTACCCGCTTCTCCTACTCTGCCCGTGCTAGTTTCTACCTGAGCACCTCTAGTAACAAAGAGTGACCCTGTGGTAATGGTGATATTCCCCCCATTACCTCTGCTTGTGCTTGTTGGCACCACCTGACTATATGCTCCACTGGAGTTCCCATTGCTGCCCACCCCATCAAAGTGGATAGCATTACGGGCATTGATCCTGACATTCCCCCCGTTTCCTGCTCCGAAGGTGCTAGCTGCTAGCCCAGCACCCCCTGTAACCCGAACTGATGCTGCTGTAATAATTACATTGCCTGCATTACCATTGCCCATTGGAGCTACAGCACTTGCTATTACACTACTTTCATTCCTACCCACGCCATCGAGAGAAACAGTGTCACGAGCATTAACAACCACATTGCCTGCACTGCCTGTTCCTAAAATGACGTTGCCTAACGCAGCACCTCCTGTAAGACTCAGTGTCCCTGTTGTGACAATGACATCTCCCCCGTTACCTATGCCACCTTCTGACACCTCATTCAATACACTGCTGAAATCAAGACTTGTTGCTTGTGTTGTATTAATTTCAATATCTCCTACCTGTGCGCCGCCAAACCTCATTCCTGGCTCTATGCCTGCCCGTATTCTGCTTTCTCCTGAAATACTCAAGTTTCTAGCGTTGAGCACAATATGCCCGCTCCCATCGGAGTGGACATTGACTTCAGAGCCACCTGTAATTGCTATGTCAGCTCTTGGTGTGGCAGCCGGAAAACTGAGAAGCAGTGGTGAGCTGTTTGCAATCAGATCAACAGTTCCGCTGGTTGCTATGCTTGCTAGCTCAATGCGTCCTCCCGGAGCTCGTAACCGCCCACCATCAACAGTTACGTCACCACCAACCAAGGCTAAGGTCTGACCAGCAGGTACCTCAAGCGTTGCTCCCTGCACCTGAAGTGAACCCGGACTGCCTTCGTACTGCAACCCAATCGGCGCACTAATGGTTAACAAAGAAGCCGCAGACGGATCAGTCGTGCTAAATCCTGTGCCGTCAGCAAAGCCAATGCGACTCGCAGTACTGGCGACAAACGCTCCCCCGACATCAAGCCTCGCATTGGCCCCAAAGAGGATGCCGTTAGGATTAATCAAAAACAGATTGGCATTGCCCAATACCCCTAGCGTTCCCAGGATGTTCGAGGGGTTTGTGCCCGTGACCCGCGACAGTATGTTTCTCACGCCTTCAGGATTGGCAAAGTACACTCGCTGCAAATTGCCCACATTAAACTCTTGAAAGCTGTGGAATAAGTTGCCGCCGCGACGTGCTCCCCCCACAACCATATCAGCGGCCTGCCCTGCTCGATCGATTCCTGGAGAAATGGTCGATCGTTCTGCTCCCAGGCTATTATCCGGCACAATCTGGGCAGCAGCGGGCAAGGATGGAAATATCCCTACTCCCGTCAAGGTGGCAAGCGTGACCAGATATTGAATGTTTTGTTTCCATTTCTGAGCCATAGTGCGCTTCCTGATACGAACGTGAATTAAAGGCTGTAATCACAGCTTCTCCCCATGCAACCAGCAAATCCTTGATTTTTCAACCGGGCTGCAATCTCGGTGCGCTTATGAGGTTTTGCATGAGGTTTTGTATGAGTTTTATGGATATGAGGAACTGAATCAAACTGGCAAGATGAGAAGCATCAAAGCAAAAGACATTTCCCAACCGAAACCCAAACGCTTTGAGCTTATCCATTCTCAGGAGATTTTCAAATGTTGAATCGTATTAGTGTAGTTGTAGCCTCAACCACCTTGATCGCGATCGGAGCACTTATACCTTCTAGTATTGCTCTGACTAGCAGCGAACTCAATTTCAGCGCCGACAAGGTTCATTCTCTATCTCTTAGCAACGATCGCGCTAACCCAAATCTTCAACCGATTGATGAATTGAACCAACCCGTTGCTTTTTACTGTTGGAGTAGGAGATGCCGATGGGTTGGACCCGTTGGAAGACCTGTCTGAGTATGAGCGATCACCGATCTTGTTGTAACTCTTTTGAAGTTAGGACAAAAGCTGTCTAAACAGTGATCGCATAGCAATTGCTTCTCCAACAGAAACAATGTAATCCTTGACTCCTCGGTTCATTGTTCTAGTCGATTTGCTCGTAAGGAGCTTTTTACAATGTTTGATTGTACTCGCACTGTTGCGATCTCAGCGACTTTAATCACTTTTGGCACGATCGCCCCCGCTCATGCTGCTTTCACTTCTAATCCGCTTAATCTGAGTTTATCGGACTTTCGACAATGGTCTGAAACACAAACTTCTACCTTTTCGACGAACGATCGCCTCAGCTCTGAGGTGGCTATCAGAGCCATCACTGCGCCAAGTCCAAACCCCCATCCGTTCTGTTCTCTGCACACTCGACAATCCATCCAGCAATGTCTTCGTCTGCCATCGACACTTCCTCGCCCGTATCAGCGTTGATGCCAGTAAATAATTTCTGCAAGTGACTCACAACGACAGAGGCACATTCCAGAACAGTGGTCTTAACCGTTGCTCAAGGGAGACAGCATGCCTGCTCTATAAGTGTTAGCCAATTTCATGCCTAGATTAGAGAAGATGAGTATTTGTGAGGTAGCGATTGCCTATGGCTTTACTGACTAAAGTTATCTCAAGCGCTATCTCAGTCGATTGACTAGTGTAACGGCAGAAGCGTTTCTAATGTGTAGCAAATTTGTGCAATGTTTTTCTAGTTCAGCAGAGCTACTTTAATCTAATCCCAGAATTTGCAAGGAGATTTCAGATGTTAAATCGCAAAGGTGTAGTATTCGGAGTTACTTTACTGACTTTAGGAATCTTTTCATTACCTAATTCTGCATTGGCGGCCGGACCCTATGAACTTAGAGAGCGAGGGAATGATCAGGATTTTCCAACATGGCATGTTGGTAGAGGCACAAGACTCTGTGTTCAAAACTTAGATAGTCAGAACTCAGCATCAGTAAAGGTGCAGGCCAAGGCTGCTGCTCCGCCGGAAGAAATTGAAGTTCCTGCTTCGGAGACAAGGTGTATTGATAGAGGATGGGGAGGGGCAATCGTTAATGTTGCAAATGTGCGCGGAATACCAGTAAGAGTTTGGACTGAATAAGGTCTTCCACCAACGATGGAATCTTGGAGTTGATCGAAGTATACAACAGTCATTAGGTTTTCGAGCTTAGCCGTAACGGCTGTTGTGTACTCATCAATAATTTTGATCAAGACTGATATGACAAACAGGAGAATTCGAGCATGATAAGAGCCTTACTAAATATTGCTTGCGGTACTAGCTGCATAATGCTCTCGCTCTTTGCACAAATTCCTGCTCTGGCAGCCGGACCCTATGAGCTAAGTTCAAGTGAGGAGACAAGCTTTCCAACATGGCATGCTGGTAGAGGCACAAGACTTTGTGTTCAAAACTTAGATAGTCAGAACTCAGGAAAAGTGCGTGTTCAAGCAGCACTAGCTAGCCCTGAATATATTGAAGTTGGCTCAGGAGCTATGAACTGTATTGATAGAGGATGGGCAGGTTTTGATGTTAATGTCAGGAACGAGGGTCAAACATCCGTGAAAGTTTGGACTGAATGAAATCAGCGGAAGCGAAATTGCTTATTTTGCAGGTTACTCTGAGGAAACTTAACCTTTCCTTTTGCCCAGAACTTTTTGTTGAACATTGGGAAGTCAATGGCTATGAAGCTTCAACCGTTGTTCTTATTCATAGCTGTCAGTTACCTACTGCTAACTGCATCCCCCTCCCAGTCAGCCCAACCCGCTTATCGAGAGGCTGTCCCGGTTCCGACTCGCCTCTCCAACGAGACACAAAGCTCTATTCCACAGGTTTTTTTCAAACCATCGGGCACCGGGCAACCGCCCAGAACGCGAGGCGCAGGTTCCCGAAACGATCGCCACTGTCCTCAAGATGTACCCACCCGCTTAGGCAGTTCAACGCCTGCACCTCTCGCACTGACTGCTCTTGTCCCCAGCAGTCAGGAAGGTTTAACTGAATCAGAGCGTCCTACTGTTTGGGTCTATTTGCCCAAAACGTCGGCGCGTCAAATGGTGTTGAGCATCAGAAAAAACGGCTCCCAGCCTCACTCTCAACGCTTTCTCCCCCTTACAGGAGATCCAGGGATTGTAGGAATTCCGCTAGATGAAAATGCGCCTCCGTTAGAGATTGACAAATCCTATCAATGGGCAGTGGTGCTGCTCTGTGGCGATCGCCCTAATCCAAACGATCCCGTTGTAGCTGCCTGGGTACGGCGGGTTGCTCCTTCTGACAGCATAAATCGTCCACAGGAATCGCTAGAACGGGCTGCCTGGTATGGGGAACGAGGGATTTGGTATGATGCCCTAACGACCTTAGCAGAAGCACGACGATCGCAACCCATTGATCCGGCATTCACCGAAATTTGGGCAAACTTTTTGACACAGCCCACGGTTGGACTGAGTGCGATCGCGAATGAACCTTTGCCATGATGCTTCAACGCCAGTTGCCCACCAAGACAAACGGTGCCCAGTAGTAAGGATGCTGATAGTCAGGCGATCGGAGTAGGGAGAGCTGTGCCTGCCGCAGTGCTTCTGCGCGGGTCATACCGGGTTGGGTCAAAGCAGCGTAAAAGCGAGTAATGAGTTCTGTGGTTGAATCGTCTTGCACCGACCAAAGTGTGGCAATTGTACTTCGTGCCCCAGAGCGTACCGCGACTCCTGCTAGTCCCAGGGCTGCCCGCTTATCTCCTGCGGCTGACTGACAAGCGCTCAAGATCAGAATTTCGATGGGGCGACGGTTCTGACGATCGCGAGTTTCTAGCAGTTGGTCAAAATCGTTGACCTGAATTTGCCCATCCCAGGTTAGCAGAAAGGTGTCTTCTGCCCGTGAAGAGAACTGCCCGTGGGTTGCCAGATGCACGATTGGAAAAGGAACAGCCTCTAATTCCTTGGCGAGTTGCGTTTGCGTAAAGTCTTGATTGAGCAGCGTAATTGTGGGCACCAGGGCAGAAATTTGCTGTATCTCTCGATCGACACCGGGTAGGGCTGAAAACCCCTGACGAGCTTCTGACAATCCACCCGCCAGCGTTGCGAGCTGTTCTGGCGTTAGCAGTTCGGGTGGTAACAGCTGTAATCCAGGGGTTAGAGCCAGGCTATATTTCTCAAGCAAATACCGCTCACCGTCATGCAGGGCTGCCAGCGGCACTCCCCGCAAAACGCCATCTAGAACAAACACTACCGTCTCGACCTGACTCTCAGCTAAATCTGCCTCTACTGGGCGAATTAGCCAATCATATAGCTGTTGATGGGGACGCAGCGGTGCTTCGCTTGTGATAAATGGATTGAGTGTGGCAAAGAGATCCTCAAAGACTTTATCTACTTCACTGTCGTCGCTTCTTCCGCCTGTTGTACGGCTGAAATTTGGAGACAGCGCTGTAAAGTGATAGTGCAACGGCTGGTTGGGCAGCGAGAGAATGATAGCCAGACGATCGGGCAGAATGATCGAGTAAAGCACTGCCGCCTTGGGATCAACTCGATCGACCTGCTGTAATTTCACATCTAGACAGGCTTCTCGAAAAAAGTTATTCAGTTCAGCTAACTGGAGGGCTTCAATGACCGATCGCGCCCGCTCCAAGTTAGCCTGCGTTGGATTGTTCTCTAGGAGTAGCTGCACAAGCTGGCGATAGATGGGTTCAACCTGTTCTCGAAAGGAAAACTGAGCTTCTGGATTGATCGCCACTAAATCGCCTCTTAGCACAGAGAGGGATTCTACTGCCTGGTTGTAGAACATAATGGCCTCTGCCATCCGTCCCTGCTGCTTCAAAACCCGCCCTAGCTGCCACTGCCAGGAAACTGCGATGTCGTCTGCCCGAATGAATTGAGCAATTTGGAGTGCCTGCTGAGTGACCTGCTCCGCCTCTGACCACTGATGCGATCGTTCGTACAGATGTCCGAGTTGCCCCAATGCGTAAGCTTCTGATCTCGGATCATTGAGGCTTCTAGCTTGTTGAATGGCATTGGCCAGGAGTTGTGCGATCTCAGAGGATGCAGGCGGCAGGGCAAGGCTTTTGTCTGCTGCCTCCGATTGTTTGCTCTGCAATTCCATCAAGCTTGCTGCTAGATTGACTTGAGCATAAACTGTTGCTCGAATTGGCATCAGATCCGCTAACAGGGATTGAATTTGGGGTAAAAGAATTAATGCCTGTGCAGTTTGGTTGCTTTCAATCAAGAAGCTAAACAGATTCAACTGTGCCTGAAGCCGAATCAAGTCATTGGGTGCGGCAGCAACAGCTTGTTGATAAAAGGTGATCGCGTTCAGGCTTGCTTCCACGTTTGCAGAGTCTATATTTGTCGATGCGATCGCGTCTGAATCTTTTTGTTGTCCTCTAACCACATTGCCCAACGCCAACAGGGTCTTGCTTGTATCTCCATTTAAGCGTTGAAAGATGCGCAAGCTTGACTGTAAAACGCTGTAGCTTTCCTGCAAATCACCGACACGAAATAGAGAGATCCCCAAGCTTTGTAAGCTGCTGGCTTTCAACAAAGAATCGGGGAGGGGCTGCAATCGTGCGTTAATCTGTTCCAGGAGATTTCTGGCGCGGCGATATTGTCCAAGGGTTTGCAGTGCTTGCACTTGATTGAGTTGGCTACCCAAAATTCCTGTTTCGTCGCCTGCTGCGGCATAGGCAGCTTCAGCCTGTTTCCAGGTTTCTAGAGCAGCTTCAGTCTGTCCCGTTTCAAGTTGACTGATGCCCTGATGATTTAAGCTTTGAGCACGAATAGTCGCTGAATTTGCTGCATTAGAGGGATTTGCTGCGACAGGCATTGAGCCAAGCAACAGCACTAGAACACTAAACCAGAACTTTGTAATAATCGTTAACCTAAGCATCCTGATGGCTTGCCAAATTACTGCACTCTGGACAAAGATCTCCTCAATACTCGGACACTGCTTATGAGTAATGCTTATGAGTACTGCTTGCTCTGCGCAAGCCTGTTGTCAGGCTTAAAACAGGTTTCAACTCATTATCGTGCTATCAAGGATGATTGTGGTAGCCTGATCCTTGAGAAAATTCAGGCTCAGACGGCAAATCGAAATAAGCAACGTTAAAATCTTCTTACTGGATTTAAAAAATATGCGTTAACTTTCAAATATAAGAAATCTGCGAGGATAGCGGTTTAATATCAATTCTGGAATACGTAGATTGAGCGAATGTGACATTGCTTACTCACAGGATTTTTTCTATTCTTTGACAAAATTGAAGAATACGTTGAAGTAGAGTTGAATGAAAGAGTGTTGCATGAAAGAGTGTGGAACGCGATCTCCTAATTCTTAGCGTTACACAATGATCAAGCATCAGTGCGGAGGTTCTCGTGATCAAACTGATTCTGATTGGCGTGAGTGTATTGCTAATGACGATTTTTCTCGGTTTGGTGATCCTGCAAATCAGAAACCGTCAGAACATAGCCCAAATTCAACACATGCTGCGTTCTGAGCCAATGCAGCAACGGTTTACAAAAGAACTGATTGCAGAACTGCCTGACCCTGTTCAACGCTATTTTTTACATGCGATCGCTCCTGAAACTCCGCTTGCCACCTCTGTGCGACTCATTATGCAAGGACAGTTTCGATTATCCCCAGAAAAACCGTGGATGCTAATGCAGGCAGAAGAAACGCTCACGCCAACAGGATTTATCTGGAGTGCAAAAATCGGCAGTGGATTGTCCCAATTTCAAGGGTCTGATTATTACTTCGATCGAGCCGGACGAATGCAATTTTCCATATTGGGATTAGTTCCTATTGTGAATGTGCAAAATCCTGATACGGCTCGTTCTGCTATTGGACGACTGGTTGCAGAATTGATGTGGTTGCCCTCCGCTTTACTCCCCCAACAGGGCGTGCAGTGGCAGGCGATCGATGACCACACGATTCAAGCCCACTTAAGGGTCGATGATGAACCTGTTACTCTCACCTTCGTGATTGATTCAAAGGGCAAACTCTTAGAAGGCTCCACCTTGCGTTGGGGCGATCGCACAGAAGATGGCAGTTGGAAGCACATTCCAATGGGCGGCAAATGCTATGCAGAACGTACATTTGACGGCTTCACCATTCCATCTCAAGTAGGTGTGGGCTGGTGGTTTGGCTCAGAGCAATATTTCGAGTTCTTCCAAGCGACGGTCAAACAGGCTGAGTTTTAATTCGCTGCGATCGCACAGCAGAACTCTATGTACTGTCCTAGAAAGAAGGATGGTGAGAGGGTGGGATGGTGAGAGGGTAGGATAATGCAAACTACTCCTCTCTCTCCCACTCTCCCACCCACTCTCCCACTCTCCCCTAAATAGAACTACCGAACCTCACTGCACCCAGGTTCCTGCTTGTCCTGTCAAAATCGCGGCTGCATCTTCCAACCTTCCAATTCCGGCCATGCCGCCTGTCTGCTCCACAAAGCGACAAACCGCTTCTACCTTGGGAGCCATTGAACCAGGGGCAAAGGAGTAGCAACGCAGTTGGGCTGGAGAAATGTGGTGAAGCGGTTGCGCGGTTGCAGTACCCCAATGGGTGTAAACGGCATCTACATCAGTGAGTAACAGCAGCGCGTCGGCTCCTAACGATGTGGCGAGTAGTGCTGCTGCTAAATCTTTGTCAATCACCGCTTCTATGCCTCGAATGCCGCCTGTGGGTGTAGTAACAACAGGAATGCCCCCACCCCCTCCACAAATGACCAGTGCCCCTGCTCGAACGAGAACTTGAATGGTAGCCAGTTCAAGGATGCGACGGGGTTCTGGGGAGGGAACTACTCGACGGTATGCGTCACCATCGGGGGCGTTGGCGTAGCCTCTGTCTGGCAGAATCGCCCATCCTCGTTCGGCAGCAAGTTGCTCTGCCTCGGCCTGCGTGTAAATGGAACCAATCGGCTTGGTGGGATGGGTAAAGGCGGGATCGTTGGCATCCACTTCTACTTGCGTTAGCAGTGTCACAATCTGGCGATCGGGCAACTGATTGCGTAGCTCTTGTTCGATCAGGTATCCAATCATGCCTTCGGTTTCCGCATTGAGGACATCCAGGGGATAAGGCTGAACGCCTTTGTAGGCTTCTGCTTGGAGGGCTAACAGCCCCACCTGGGGGCCGTTGCCATGCACGATGATTAAGTCATGATCCTGCGCGAGAATGGCGATCGCGCCAGCCGCCCGTCGAATATTGGTCTGCTGATTTTCAGCGGTCATGGGTTCTCCCCGACGCAGCAGGGCATTCCCTCCCAAGGCAACGACAATCCGCATGGGATACCTCCTAAAATTCAATCTCCCAAGGTGGCGACCAGCAGCGCCTTGATGGTGTGCATCCGGTTTTCTGCCTGGTCAAAAACGATGGAGGCAGGAGATTCAAACACTTCGTCTGTCACCTCCATCGCTTCCAGTCCAAACTGCTCAAAAATCTGATGACCCACCTGGGTGTCGCGATTATGGAAGGAGGGCAAACAGTGCATAAATTTGGTGTGGGGATTGCCCGTTGCCTGCATCAACGTCTGAGTCACTTGATAAGGCTTGAGGAAATGAATGCGTTCTGCCCACACGTCGCTCGATTCCCCCATAGAGACCCAAACATCGGTGTAAATGAAATCTACATTTTTAATCGCTTCATGTAAGTTCTCGGTAATGGTTAGAGTCGCCCCGGATTGTACTGCTTGTGTGTGGGCGATCGCGGTCAGGTCTGGATCAGGTAAGAACTGGGCTGGGCCACTGAGCCGCACATCCATTCCCATCAGGCAACCCCCCATCAGCAGTGAATTTGCCATATTAAAACGACAGTCGCCCACAAAGCAAAAGGAAACTGCGTGCAGCGGTTTCTCACTGTGTTCTTTCATGGTCATCAGGTCGGCTAGCACCTGCGTGGGATGAGATTCTGCGGTCAAGCCGTTGTAAACCGGAACACCTGCATACTGAGCCAGCGTTTCCACGATCACCTGTCTAGAGCCTCGATATTCAATGCCGTCATACAAGCGACCCAAAACACGAGCCGTATCTTGAATCGTTTCTTTGTGCCCTATTTGCGAACCCGATGGATCAAGATCAGACACATTTGCACCCTGATCGAAACAAGCCACCTCAAAAGCACAGCGTGTTCGGGTAGAGGGCTTTTCAAAGATCAGGGCAATGTTCTTGCCTTTGAGGTGCTGTTGCTCGGTTTTAGAATATTTTGCTCGCTTCAAATCATGGGCGAGATCGAGCAAATAGAGCAGCTCTGCTTGACTCAGATCGAGCAGGGTTAGCAAACTGCGATTACGGAGATTCAATGACATCAGACTACTCTCCTAAGCCCTTAAAAGTGCATCACGCTTGAGAGATTGAGATCGTGTTAAATAGGGTGGGACAGTGCCCACCCTACTCGCGGAGACAAACGCTTAAACCGTTGGGGTGACATCGGAGGTGACATCGGAGGTGACATCGTGCGATCGCTCCTCACTGGAACGAAGCGCTTCCTGCTGTTCTTTCACCAGCCAGATATAAACTGGAATGCCACACAGTAGCAAAATGAACCCATACAGGACGGTTTCTGCTCCAGAACCGTAAACGGCCCACACCGAATAGAGAAACGCGATCGCGGCTACAATGCCTGAACCCCGAAATCGCCTGCGCCCACCCAGATGAGCCGGATCTTTGAGGAAAATGATAAACTCAGCGATCGAACAAAACACATAGGGAATCACCGTGGTCAGCGTTGCTAGCAAAATCACAACGTTGAAGATCTCAACCAGGCTGCGGCTACCCGAATAGTTGAGTAACAGCAACAGCGTAATCAACACACTGGAAATGATCACACCAAACGCAGGAACTCCTTGCCGCGACAGTACCCCAAATCTGTGAGGAAACAGGCGATCGCCCGCCGCCGCCATCGGAATTTGCCCTTGCAGCAACGTCCACCCGTTGAGCGCACCCGCACAAGAAACCACTGCCCCAAACCCGACGGCATAGTAAGCCCAGTCTCCCCACATCACCCGCGCCGCATCGGCAAAGGGCGCACCAGAGCTAGCGAGTGTCGTTTGAGGAATCACGCCCATCACGGCAACGGTTCCCAGAATGTAAACGAGCGCTGTGATCAAGGTGCCTACAATGGTGGCACGCGGAATCGTTCGGGTAGGATCTTCCACATCTCCAGCGGGTATGGTTGCTGACTCTAAGCCAATAAATGACCAGAGGGTGAGTGCGGCAACTGACGAAACGGCTGAAAACGCAGGTTCACCGCTAGGGTTAAATGGGACAAAGTGACTGGGATTGAGCCAAAACAGACCCACAGTGGCGATCGCCACCAACGGCACGATTTTCACCAGGGTGGTCAGGAGTTGGGTGACACCGACTTCCTTGACGCCTAAACAGTTAATCCAGGTGAAGACCCACACCAGAGCGATCGCCCCGATTCCTGCCAGCCCTGTGTTTCCTCTGAGTGCTGGAATAAACACTTCTAAATAGCTGACACAGGCAATGGCGATCGCTGCATTGCCCACCCAAATTGCGATCCAATAGCCCCAGGCAATCCAGAAGCCTGCAAAATCACCAAAGGCTAACCGAGTGTAGGCATAGGGGCCGCCTGCTTTGGGAACCCACGCCGCCAGTTTGGCAAACACCAGCGCCAGACAGATTGCCCCCACTGCCGTAAATAACCAGCCGACCAACGAAATCCCCCCATAGGGAGCCAGAGAGGACGGCAATAGAAAAATGCCTGAGCCGATCATATTGCCGATGACGAGTGCCGTAGACATCCACAGCCCCAGCTTACGGGAGGCAGTTTGCGTTTCAGTTTGAGCTAACATAATGCCCCTTGGTGCCAATTCCGGCACGATTCAAAAACTGTTCGACTTGACTGGCAAGCCCAGGTTCGCTGGCTTCGGCAAACTCGTAATACGCTCGCACGATCGGTTTATTCACATCTATGAGTGCCTCTAAATCGATCGGGGTTGCCGACACAACCACATCCGCAGGCGTGTTGTTGATCGTTTCCTCCAGTGCTTTAAGCTGCTCTGTGGAGTAGCCCATTGCAGGCAAAATCGAGTGCAGGTGAGGATAGTTGGCATAGACCTGGGCGATCGCCGGAGCTGCAAAGCGACGCGGATTCACGATCTCTAAGGCATGGGCGTGAGTTGCTGCCACAAATCCAGCTCCATAGGGCATTCCACCGTGAGTGGTTGTGGGGCCATCTTCAATCACCAGCACTTGCCGACCCCGCACCGCTTCGGGGTTGGTCAGGCGAATCGGTGACGCCGCTCGAACGATGGTTGCTGTCGGATTCACTGAGCGGGCAGTTTCCGTCACCCGTTGAATGTCAGCGGTTGCGGCTGAATCTACTTTTGCGACCACAATAATGTCTGCCATTCGCAGCACCGCTTCACCCGGATGGTGAGTGGTTTCGTGTCCGGGACGCAGGGGGTCAACCAAAACAATATGCAAATCAGGACGAATAAAGGGGAAATCGTTATTGCCGCCATCCCACAAAATCAGGTCGTTCTCTTGCTCTGCTAAGCTGACGATCTCGGCGTAATCGACGCCTGCATAGACAATGTTGCCTTCTGCGAGATGGGGTTCATATTCTTCCCGTTCTTCAATGGTGCAGTTTGCGGCAGTTAGGTCGGCTCGGCTGGCAAATCGCTGCACAGCTTGTCGCTCTAAATCGCCATAGGGCATGGGATGCCGAATCACTCCCACCCGGAGTCCCCACTTTCGCAAGAGTTTCGAGAGCCAGCGGGTCGTTTGTGATTTGCCACAGCCTGTCCGTACCGCAGATACGGCAATGACGGGCACTTTGGCTTTCAACATCGTGTGCCTGGAGCCGAGTAAGCTAAAGTCTGCTCCAGATGCGATCGCCCGCGAAGCCAGGTGCATGACCTGGGCATGGGGCACATCGCTATAGGCAAAGATGACTTGATCAACCTGATGT
The DNA here is from genome assembly GCA_016208305.1 of Oscillatoriophycideae cyanobacterium NC_groundwater_1537_Pr4_S-0.65um_50_18. GTDB lineage: Bacteria > Cyanobacteriota > Cyanobacteriia > Elainellales > Elainellaceae > Drouetiella. The sequence goes on from JACQYI010000081.1 coordinate 132,197, forward strand.
TGTTTACACAGTGCATCCAGTTTGGATTCATCAACAATCGGAATTCCATCGGGGTAAAGAGAACCTGCTAGAGCCGCAGGATAACGGCGATCGGCAATACCCGAAATTTGAGCGGCAGTAAATGCGACAACTTCCGTTTGCGGATTGTCGCGGTACACCAAATTAAAGTTATGAAAATCACGACCTGCCGCACCCATAATCACAACGCGAGTTCGTGGTGTTTGATTGGATATAAGATTATTCATGGTTTATCCTCTGTGTTGCTGATAAACAGGTTTCCAGCGAAAAGGATAACTAGTTCAGATCACTCTCCATTTCGCTAGATTTAAAGGTGTTAAAAAGGAGTCAAGAATTTGATACACAAATTGAGCGATCTACCCTTACACGGAAGATGCTAATTTTTACAACTTGTTGCTGAAAGCTATTGCGATCGCTCTTACGCTAGAGAGTGGAAAACTTTACGAAGCTAAAAACAATTTGTTACATAAATCTTCTAATTCCAACCTCTCAAAATTTGTTTGCAAAATCAGAGTTCAGGAATGGAACCAACTGGAACTCTGAATCATTTTTACTGTAGATCAATAAGTTGAAGAATTTGTGAGGAAATTGCCGAATTATATTTTGAACTTGGACAAGATCGGGCGATCGCCAATGCCTCTTCTGTTTGAAAAGATGCTTTGAATGGATGCCTCCTGATTGACTAACAAAACTCCTGAAACCCTTGTTCTCGCGTAGGTTGGGTGAGCGTCAGCGCCAACCCAAAAAATCTTGCTAGGGTTGGATTGAACAACGTGAAACTCAACTTATCCAACCTACGAATATGAACGAAACATCCTATTAAAATGTTGGCAGACCCATCCTGAGCAAAATGTTGTAATCAACGTTCAACCCACTGCTTGGCTTGTTCAACGTTCTGCTGAGCATGTTTAAAGACCGCCCTTAAAGCATCTTTTTGACGAATTCCACGGCTCATCCAGAGAGGACGAATTCTATAGCGATCGATCAGTCGATCGTGGAACTTAGATGCATCTCCTAGATATAAATTATCGGAACCAAGCCAGTTTCGGAAACACAAGTTGGATTCAGGAGTTTGTTCATTACAGTCCTGCCAAAGAGCTTGGGCAAATTGGTAGTCTTGTAGTGCAACCGCGAAATATGGCATCGACGGATGGGTGTTGATAGATGTCTCTTGCTGAAACTGAGTGAACTGGTTAGCTAGGTGATCTAATGCAGCTAAGGTGTTGTTATCAAACGTTAGATTTGTCTGTAAGTCACTTGAAAGCTGAGCAAAACTGTCTGCCAACGATCGCAGATTTTGACGAACAGGCTCTATCCTAAAATCTGAAAGCTCTTGATTGTAGCGCTCTAAAGTCTGGATAGCGATCGCTGAAACTGTGGTTCTTTCAGAAGGAACTTTTTTTAAATAATCGATTGCAGAGACTAAAGCCTGCTCAGCATTCGATCGCGATAGGGTATCAAAGAAAGCTTGTTTTGCTGCAAACTGTTCGTGCAGTTTCTCAGCTGTTTGAAAATTCTCAACAGCTTGCTGTTCTTGGTTGAGTCGGTTTTGTACTTTGACTCGAAAACCTTGATATTCGTCTAACCGCTGTTGAGATGCTCTAAAAATTAACAAGTCTTGTGGGACAGTTTGGATAAGTTTCAGATGCTCAATGGCTGCGTCTAATTGTTGTAGGTGAGCTATCCAGCTTTCTTTAGGAATACCTTGTAATTGATTGACAGTATTACGCGCATCCCTACTCATGTCAGCGGCTTCAAAAAAATAACTGGTGGCATCAAGATTTTGTTTGCACCGATCAAACATTGACCCTATTTCTTGAGCATCCCTAATACCCAAACCAGGCATGAAGGGAACTGTCCGCAGTAAGTTTTCTGCTTCTGTCCAATTCTGTTGAGCTAGTTTTAAGGCTTGGGCATTTGAGAACGTTTCTGTATGACAGGCTTTATTAAAAAAAATTTGAGCCTGAGCCATTTTGTCATATTGCGCTTTCCTAATACTGAGTCCACCGATTACACCACCTGCCAATATTGCTAGCATTCCAGTGGATAGCAATGCCATCCTAAGATAAAGCTTACGTTTTTGGGGGAAGGGAGCAGGAGGCGAAGTGATGATGATTGCGCTCGATTGCCCAGAAAGCTCTGTAGGAGATGAGTGAATTGTAGATTGTGCTTCACCCGATTGATCTTCTACATGAGTTACAGTGTCATCTAATTCCTGACGAGATATAGGAGAGTCAGGTTTAGAGCCAGAGGTTGTAGCGTTTGACTCTATTGGCTGAACTGAAAGTTGAACAACATCATGATTCTGCTCTTCCTGTGGAAGATTGTTGTACAAATTGCTTGAGTTTTTGGTTTTCATAATTACACCCTTTTTTAAGCGCTTTAACTGGGATTGAACAACAGCAACTTTAGCCTCTTAATCGCTCTACCCTTCAAGTTTAGGGTGAATTGAAGAAGCGACTTACAGAAAAGATCTGTCAGTTAACTAGGGCTTCAATCTTAGGCTTCAACCTCAGGCTTTAGCCCTGGAGGATGAACAATCATGACGGAACAAGAGGCATGATTCACAACGAAACATGTAAAAGAGTTAAGGTTGCATTGAGAGGTTTAGCAAGGGCGATCGCTTCATCTAGCGCTTCCCTGCTAATGCTAAAGCTTTCCTCCTCAACCGAGTTCAGTTGAACAATGTTGAGGTCATTGTGAGCAATTTGAGTACTGCTGAGGGCAACCAAAATGTTTGTATACATAGAATCCTCCAACGATTCGATGCAATTTGGATATGTAGCGATCCTTCACAAGTTATGAACGGGGTGCAGGGGTGATTTCCTTTCTTGTGAACAAGCAATCTATGAACGCTATGGCTATAAGCCTCTGTAAGTAGGTAGGTACCATTAATTGTAGGATGGGTAAAGCCTTTGGCATCTCAGAAAAGCGATCGCGTAACCCCTGCGGGCGTTGGGTCACCCTGCGGAAGCGAACTACGTGTCTCTACCCAACTGACCTAGGCTTTCTATTGAATGAGTCCCAGTTACTTGTGTTCGGCCTCAATGAGAATTATGGGTGAGAATTATGGGCGAGAATTATAGGTTAATTCCCTCTAAAGCGTGCTTTAAAACCTGCAATTTCCCCCAATGCTTCTTAAAAAAGAAGAAGGCTTTAAAGCGTTGCCTAGTAATATTTCCTAGCTCAATATAAAACTTGAATATGAGGAATTTGTGAGGGAGTTTTTACTTCGATTTCTATAGGGATACTGTTTACGCTATTGGTGGGGGCGATCGCCTTTACTTGCCTCACGATGCCTGAGCAGTCGGGGCTTGAGCAGTCCAACCAGGACAATGCCTGTAATCGAGCCAACCACTACGCCTATAGTTGCGCCTACCGTAATTCCCACTAAGGCTGTTTCAAATCTAAATTCTCCAGGGGTTACTAGCATTGCTCCGGCCCAGGCGACTAATAGGCCAACTCCCCAAGCGAAGGCATTGGCAACAATCCATAGCGCACCGTATCGCACATGAGTTCTCAAGACTAGCCATTGGGCAAATCCTAGCACTGCTCCAACCCAGGCTCCTAGCCAAAAAACTGCTTTTAGGAGGGCAGCAGAGGTTGTGACAAACGAGACATTGTTAGAAAAGATTAAGATCAGGACGATCGTGACCTGCAAGCTCATTAACCAGGCAGCGATCGCACCAATCATTGTTGCCAGAACCCACCAGCCCGCATGTTTGACATAGCGCCGCAGAACGAGCCACTGCATCAACCCCAGCACCGTACCTTCTAATGCACCGACGATATGCAAGAGAGTAACCGTATTGATTGCGGTCAGATGACTGGCGATCGCACTTGTAGCGGCAATAATTCCAATACCGATGATTTCACCTGCAATGGTGGCTAACACCCACCATTCCCACAAAGTCCAACTGTCTCTTCTAAGCAATGGATGAGTGAATCGAGTTCGGTTACCCATGACTTTCTCCTAGGACGGCATATCGGGTGTTCGCTGGCAAATTTTGCTCCTGGATAGACAAGAATCTATCTCAGCGCGATGACTACCCAGAACTGAAATCTCAAGTCCGCTAATTGGCTCTGTCTTGAGATTAAAGGAACAATCTGAAGAACTTGTGAGAATTGAGTAAGCTATTGCAGCATTACAATATGTTTATTGCACCAGCAGTTTCACAAGTTCCTCAAGGTCTTGCTTTACCGTTAAAGATACAGGGTATCGCGATACACCCTGTCTGTCAGTTCATTAACCTCTGGGAGGTGATGAAATCATGTTGCAATATACAAGATATTCACTAGATGCGATTAGAAATGAAGCCTGCGAACTGGTTCGTAAGGGTCTTGTTGACCGCAAGCAACCCATTTACGTTCTGTGCCAATTTTTTCCTAGGGATGAATGGGAATCAATTGAATGTGAACTCGAACGGAATGACTTTCTGTTAAGAGACCAAATTTTAGATTTGATGGGTTGTGAGGAATGGCGTGAGGATTAACAGCATAAGGAACATAAAACTGTGAATCAACGCAGAATGGTGAAATCCTATCCACAGATCACCGTTCCATCCGGAGTTAGCTTTCGGGTGCGGGAGTTGACTAAGACTTATCGGATGGGAGAGGTAGAGGTTCGGGCATTACAGTCCGTGAGTTTGGATCTGTATGACGGTGAGTTTGTTGTCATTCTAGGACCCTCTGGCAGTGGCAAATCAACGCTGCTTAACATCTTGGGTGGACTGGATAGTCCCACGAGTGGGACTATCTTTTTTCATACTCGTGATTTAACCCATGCCAGTGATGCCGAGTTGACTTACTTTCGTCGGGATTGTGTGGGCTTCATTTTTCAGTTCTATAATCTGATTCCCAGCCTGACCGCACGGGAAAATGTGGCACTGGTAACAGAGATTGCCCGCTATGCCATGCGTCCAGAAGAGGCGCTAGAGCGCGTTGGGCTGAGCAATCGCCTTGACCACTTTCCCGCTCAAATGTCGGGTGGCGAACAGCAGCGAGTGGCGATCGCCCGCGCCATTGCCAAACGTCCAGAGGTGCTGCTATGTGATGAACCCACCGGGGCATTGGATTACAAAACGGGAAAGCTGGTGCTGGAAGCGTTGGCACAGGTGAATCGTGAACTGGGCACAACAACCGTTGTAATTACTCACAATGCTGGCATTGCTGCAATGGCAGATCGAGTAATCACCATGCGGAGTGGTGAAATAGTCCGAATTCAACAAAATGACCAGAAAGTATCCCCGGATGAATTGGAGTGGTAGTTCTTAGAAAATTGGTACTGGAAAATCCATTATGAAACAACTACCTAAGCGGTTGGAGGAAGACCGAAACTTGATGGGGGCAGGTCAACCGATCAAGCGTTTCTTGCCAAAGCTGCCTCTGAAAAAAACTGCCTATATCATTGCGGGAGTTGCAACCTTTCTGCTGATTGTGTGGGCGTTTCGTCCTAGCCCTATTGGGGTTGATGTTAAACAGGTGCAACGGGGTGATCTGCAAGTTACGATCGATGCCGAAGGCAAAACGCGGGTGCGCGATCGCTTTGTCATTGCCTCCGAAACCGATGGCCATTTAGCACGCATTACGCTGAGCGAAGGGGATACAGTCACTCCTGGGATGGTCGTGGCTCAGATTGACCCGTTGCCGCTGAATGCGTCGGTACAGGAAGCTCTGGGACGGTTGGCAGAATGGAGAGCGCAGCGGGCAGGGGTGGCAACCCAACGTCCCAAAGCAGAAACGGTGCAGCAGGCCCGCACGCGCATTCAAGCCGCAACAGCTAGGCAACAGCAGGCAGAAGCTAGTGTCAGTCAAGCACGGGCAGCCTTAACGCAAGCACAGCGCGATCGCGATCGCGCCCAACAGCTTGCCACAACCGGAGCCATTGCTCAACAAGACCGAGAAGTGGCAGAACTCAACGCAACCACCAAAGCCGAGGAATTAGAAACGGCAATTTTAGCGGCTCAAGCGGAGGCTTCTGAAGTGGAGGTTGCCAGAGCTGCCCTTGCGGTGGTGCAGCAAGAGCAACGCGATCCGGATTACTTACTTCACGTTTACGATGCTCGCATTGCCAGCACCGAAGCCGAACTTGCCAATCTACAAGATGAAGCAGCGCGGACTAATATTTACGCTCCTGGTGCGGGCAGGGTGCTGAGAATTCATCAAAAGAGCGCTCAGTTTGTTACGGCTGGTACGCCCCTTCTAGAAATTGGCGATCCTGCCAAACTGGAGCTTGTCATCGACGTGCTTTCCACGGATGCAGTGCAGATTAAACCAGGCAATCCGATTTTGATGGATCAAGGTCAGGATCAAGATATCAGTTCAACTTCAGTTCAAGCCAAAGTGCGATCGATCGAACCTGCCGCCTTTACCAAAGTATCGGCATTGGGCGTGGAAGAACAGCGGGTGAATGTGATTGGTGATTTTATTGACTCTGCTCAGTTGTTGGGGGATGCTTACCGAGTCGATACTCGCATCGTGATTTGGCAAGGCGAAAATATTTTGAAGACTCCCATTAGTTCCCTATTTCGCTGTCATCAATCTGACTGGTGCGTCTTTGTGGTAAAGCAGGGTAAAGCGCGTCAACGACAGATTGCGGTCGGACATAGAAGCGATCGCGATGCCGAAGTGAGACAGGGCTTAAACCCAGAAGAAACGGTGATTCTGTATCCCACAGAGCAAATCAAGGAGGGGATTCAAGTGAGTTCACGCTAACGGCTTCCTCAACAGGAGACACTGATATGAGTCATGTATTCCGCTTCAATCTTGGGCTAAGAGATGCCTGTCAGCCAAGTATTCATACAATTCCTGAGGCTTAAGGTGACACAGATTCTTATCTAGCTCACGTAGCTTCAACGTTTTGGGTAATGCCGGTATCAGGGCTTCCCGCAACAGCCCTAAGAGTCGAGGTTCAGCGATCAAAAGAAGATGATGTAATTGATGGGTTTGGCTCAAGATCTGCTCGCTGATCAAGTGGGCAAAGCGTCGCTCAAATTCAACTTCATGATCTTGGCGGCGATCGTCGTAGCTATGGGCTTGGCTTTTTCCCTCCTGAAAATGTCCAGCTTGACTTGCTGCTCCTGCCCAAAGTTGCTGTCCTGACAGCTTTTGCTCTGGGTTTAACAGTGTTTTATCTTCCACTAAATAAGGATGAAATTCACCCTCTACATCTTTTTCCTTTAAGGTGAGAAAGTTCGCTTTTTCACCATCGGCTACAACCACAAGAACTGGGTTCATCATAGACCTCCAGAAAACCCCTTTTGTTTGCTCTAAATACACCGTACAGAGATCTTCTCAACGTTCGCAGAGGAGAAACCAATTTTTAAGCAGATGGCTAAACTGCTGGAACAACGAGAATTGACCAAATCATAACGGCTAAGGCAAGGGCAACTAGCCCAATGATTAAATCTCTGAATTCTTCGGGGAAAAGCGTTGTGTGTCTCATAACGTCCACCTCCTGCTCAACTCTATTTTATTTCAACTATTACTCCGGCAGCAATTGATCTTGCATAGTTGAGGCTGAAATCCCTGAAAATCTGAGACTTCTTTGTGAGACTTTCACTGCCAGGTTAATCAGTAGCTGGAACTGATTAAGTAGAAACTCTATGGAGGTTGAGTCAAGTTGCGAAACTCAACGCCCACAAGGATTACGCGATCGCTAACCCATTCTATAATTCAACTCCACCTACTTACTTATATTGTCCTCTTTACTTCTTTGATTTGCGAGACTTTGAAACAGATTGACATAGAAAGGCGTGGCCGAATTGAGATGCCAGGATGGTGAGACTCAGAAATGTTGAGTTTTCTAATGCCAATCTGAATTTATGGCGAAGGGCGATCGCGCTCATTCATTGAGAATGCCATCCTCACAAGTTCCTCAACTTTCTGACCTAAAGTGAATTGACAGAAGTGGTTTCACGTCTTGAGCGATGAACGCTCTCGATCGCAAACTCCTTCAAGATCTGCTGAACCTGTGGTGACAGAATCTGGCGATCGCGATGCTGAAATAAAACAGGACTTGAACTCTAGAGAAACGGTGATTCTATACCCCACAGAGCCAATCAAGGAGGAAATTCAAGTGACTTCGTGCTAGTTGCATCATCAAATTGTTATCTATCATCGAGCGATCAGGATTAAATTTGACGGACAACATCCTAAATTCTCAAACTTAACCTTAAAATTTGCTATTTAATTCTCTTGAAGATAGGATTTTATTTTGCAAATACACTGTGTAACGATGGAAGTTGGGGGATGTTATTCAGCAGATTTGACGGTAAACACATAGTTATACGGCAATTTCATGTAAGTTGTACTGCATTTTTAGTAAACGAAAATGGTTAAGGTATTTAATTTTGCTACGCTTGTTGTTTTAGGATTTTCTCTTTATGTAGGATACTTAGGATATGTCAGCGTTATGGCTGCTGGTCTAACAGCCTCTGTTGTCCTTCTCTTCTTCGCAAACCTTGACAAAATCTCAGAATTTAAGGCTTCTGCTACAGGGTTTGAAGCTAGAACTAAAAATTTCGTTGCTACTTTGCCTTCTGAAGCAAAAGCGTCTTTAGACAAAGGAACGCTAGGTGATCCTAGAGAATATGCTCCATTCAAATGGTCTGAACAAACAAGTGCCCCTGATTATAAAGCTTTGAAAAATGATATTTTGAAGTCCAATTTGTCTGATTTCTTAGCTAGCGTAGGCGAAGCTGAACTACTTGCGTTACACGCTTGGTATAACGAAAATAATAATCACTCTCTTGCACTTCAATCCCTCTGTCTTGCGATTGCAAAGGGAACAGTAAGAGACTCTGCAACAGCAAGCAAAAATTATAGCTTTGCAAGCGCATCACTTCGGAAGAGCTATAGGTTAGACGAAGCCGAGGCATTTGCATCTCTTGCTGTAAAACTTAATCAAAATAATTTAGACGCAAAGTATAATCTCGCTTTAATAAATAAACTGATGGGTAATATTAAAGAGGCAGAAAAATTTGCTAGAGAAGTTATGAATTTTGATATTCAATATTACAATATAAGGCTTCAAGAGGAGTTTCCTAAGCTCTCACATTAGAGTATTATCCTTGGTCAGGACAAAGAACTAGCGAAAGTAATTGATTTGAATCAGTGGGGACATATCTGATACAGTACTTCTTATTTTGGTACTTTTATATCGCTCTTTGAGTTCTGAAGATGCTTGATTTAACTCTTGGTGAACAGAAGAATGAGCATTTCAGCAGCGGATTTCAGTCAAAAAACGAGAACCGTTTTCATAATTAGAATTGCTGCATTTGATAAGTCGAGCGGATGCAAGAAATCTCAATAATGCGCGCTGACTGTCGAGAGCTTTCTGATTGGGAGTTTGAGGTTTCTACGGTGGGTAATTGGGAAGTTAACAAGCTTTGGCTCACTTGCAAAGTATATTTGAGTTCATCTGCTACTCAAGGTTAAGTGAGGTTGTTTTGTTGGCAAGCAGTCAAATACTGCTGTGGGTTATTAAACTTCCTTTTGTTACTGTATCCTTCAAATCCTCACATATTCGTCATCTTTAATTGTCAGACTGAATGGTAGAGCCATCATGCGGAGACGATCGCAAACTTCTTCAAGATCTACTGCACACCGTTATATGGAGGAAACGATATGAGTCACAAGTCTACTGAACGCAATCCAAAAGTTCGGGCTACGGCTGCAATCTGGGGATGCGCAATTGGGATGCTGGGCGTATGTATTCCTCTGGTTGCGATTACTAATAGCGGGATTATCTTGCCGCTGCTCGTCATTCTCGGTGCTGGGGGTGGAACGGTTGCGGTTTGGTTCGCTCCAGATCAACGTCAGCAGGAAGAGACACGCCTGCTCCAAACTGTAAAGGCATTAGAGGCGCGAGTAGTCAATTTAGAAACTATTTGCATCAGCCTTCCAGAGAGTTCAAAATTATCCATGCTTGGTAGAGGAGAGTCTTAAACAGGCTGTGCTTTCTAATTGGGAGAGATTATGCTAGCCCTCGATCGCAAACTTCTTCGAGATCTACTGCGCCTCTGGGGGCAAATTCTGGCGATCGCCCTTATCGTCGCCTGCGGCATTGCCAGCTTTGTGTCGATGCAGAGTGCTTACGAATCGCTCAAACTATCCCAGGCAACTTACTATGACCAGTACCGCTTTGCTCAGGTATTTGGACAACTGAAACGGGCACCGGATTCTCTGATTCCGCAGATTCAAGCCATATCGGGAGTGGCGCAGGTGCAAACGCGGGTTGTCAAGGAAGTGACCCTGGATGTACCCGGACGACAGGAACCCGTAACCGGACGGTTGGTATCTATTCCTGATCAGCAAAGCCCTATGCTGAATGACCTGCACCTGCGGCAAGGACGGTATATCACTGCACGCCGATCGGATGAGGTGCTGGTGAGTGAAGCCTTTGCCAAGGCGAATCATTTGCAGTTGGGCGATCGCCTGGGTGCAGTTATCAACGGTCGCTGGCAATCCTTGCAAATTGTTGGCATTGCCCTGTCGCCAGAATACATTTATGAAATTCGCGGGGGTGACATTTTTCCCGATAATCAGCGGTTTGGGGTGTTGTGGATAGGACGCGAGTCGCTGGGCACTGCATTTAACATGGACGGAGCATTTAACGATGTAGCGCTGTCTCTGATGCCCAAAACCAACCCGGCAGAAGTCATTTTTCGTTTAGACCAATTGTTGAATGCCTATGGTGGATTTGGAGCCTACGATCGCGCAGATCAGATCTCCAATCGGTTTATCTCAGATGAGATTCTGCAACTGCGGGGACATGCCATCATCCTTCCCGGTATTTTTCTAGGCATTGGCGCATTTTTGCTGCATATTTTGCTGTCTCGCTTGATTAGTACCCAGCGCGATCAAATTGCGGTGTTGAAAGCATTTGGCTATCGCAATCGGGACGTGGGCAAACACTTCTTGCAATTTGTGCTGACGATCGTTTGTTTGGGAGCTGCAATCGGGATTGCAGCCGGACTGTGGCTAGGCTCGTCCTTAATCAAAGTCTATGTTCAGTTTTTTCAATTTCCCGTGTTGCAGTATAAAGTCAGCCCTGGAATGGTGATGCTCGCTCTTTTCATCAGCGTCGGTGCAGCGGTTTTAGGGGCAGTGGGGGCAGTGCAACGAGCCATATCTCTGCCGCCCGCCGAGGCAATGCGTCCCGAACCCCCTGCCCACTTCCATGCCACCCTGATGGAGCGGTTGGGGCTGCAACGCTGGCTGTCGCCTGTGGGACGCATCATTCTACGCAATCTAGAGCGCAAACCGATCCAGGCAGGGTTGTCGCTTCTGGGTATTGCACTGGCAGTGGCCATCTTAGTGACGGGAGGGTATGCCAAAGATGCCAGAGACTACCTGATAAATACCCAATACCGCATCGTGCAGCGCGATGATGTCACGATCGTGTTTAATGAGCCACGTCCGGCTCGTACCCGCTACGAGGTTGACCACCTGCCGGGAGTCCTCTATGCGGAACCCTTTCGCAGTGTGCCAACTCGCCTTCGGTTTGAGTACCGCACCCGCAAGACGGCAGTAATGGGACTGAACCCCACCAGCGAATTGCATCATCTGGTCGATCGCCATCTTAACGCCATCAACCTGCCCCTGGATGGCATCCTGCTTTCTACAAAACTGGCAGAGATTTTGGGGGTTCAGCCCGGACAAATGCTGACCGTAGAAGTGTTAGAGGGAGACAGACCGCTGCTCACAGTTCCTGTCGCGGGGTTGGTAGACGAACTGACTGGGCTAACCGCTTACATGAATATTCACGCGCTGAATCGCCTGTTGGGCGAAGGAGGAAGCATTTCCGGTGCCTTTCTAGCCGTCGATGAGCACCAGCTAGAGCAACTCTATCCCTTCCTCAAACGCACCCCAGCAGTGACCAGCGTGGCGCTCCGCAAAGACATGATTGAGAAATTCCAGGAGACGATCGCCAAAACGCAGGTGATTGCCAATACTATTCAGGTCACATTTGCCTGCATTATTGCCTTCGGCGTGGTCTACAACGCGGCTCGTATCGCCCTCTCTGAACGCAGCCGCGAACTGGCAACCCTGCGGATTATCGGCTTTAACCGAGCAGAGATTGCGCTGGTGCTGTTGGGGGAACAGGCAGTCCTCACGATCGCCGCGATTCCCGTGGGTTTGCTCCTGGGGTATGGCATTGCGGCTTTGCTGTCGTCGGCTTACAGCACCGAACTCTACCGTTTTCCATTCATCGTGACGAAGTCTAGCTACGCCTTTGCCGTGATTGTGATTGCGATCGCAGCATTAGTCTCAGGTCTTTTAGTGCGGCGTCAGTGCGATCGCCTAGACTTAATTGCTGTTCTCAAAAGCAGAGAATAAAGTCGGGATACAGCAAGACGTAAACTCTCAAAGAAAAGGAAAGATACCAAAAGCGCAGGAATGTACAAGAAACACTCACCCCCTCCCTCACTCCCCTCTTCTCTCCCTCCCTCAGGACAACTAACTATTAGCACGCTCCCATAATTTACTTTGAGTGCGTTCCTGCATCCATTGCCAGGAAACACCATTCAATAAAAGCCCAATCAGAAATAACAAAACCATGAGGACGATTTGGTACCAAACAATGGGTTGCACACGCAAGTCAGCCACCACATGGAAAAAGTTCAGCAGAGAGAAGATACAAGTCATGCCAAAGTGAAGCTTTCGATAGGGTTTTGAAGCGGTGAAAAGAGTCGCAATCATTGCGATCATGGGGATGGCAAAAAAGACTAGCATCAGCCAAAATATCCAGGCAATATCCCTTGTCCCCTGAGCGTGAGAGATGGCAACATCCTGACCATGAAACAGCGGCATTAATCCAAGCTGCGTGTGAAACAGCGTACCCAACAAAAAAACTGCCCACAGCGTAATGATTTTTTCTTGATATCTTACTGGCATAGTTATCCTACTGTTGTAGTGGTAGCCGCTCACTCTTTAAGGCAAGGGGATCTGGGGGCTGTGCCCCCAGTCAGGTTTCCACTCCTGTACCCCGTCCTAACCACAGTGACTCAGGTCATAGCTAATTGTTCAAATTTCTGATTCCAGATCGATCGCCCCGTGATCAGTTCCGCCACATCCATGCCGTTGCCAATAACACCGGGCACACTGGGATAACCTGCGCTGGCTCCCACGAGGAAAAGATTGGGCAATTCAGTTACATACCCTAACCGATTTAGCCCTACCTGCCGAGGAATCAGCTTGGCACCATAAATATTGCCTTGAGGTTGCCCCAGATAATGTTCACTGGTGGTTGGCGTACCGTAGACCTTCATCCGAGTATAGGCATCCACATCGGGAATTAAATCACGAACGCTAATCATCAGCTCTTTGTAGACTTCCCGCTTTTTAGCTTTATAAGCTTTGGGATCTGTGTTGCGGAGTTGCTCAAACGGTTCATAGGGGCAAACCGTGGCAATCTCTAGCACATGATGTCCCGCCGGAGCCATCCCTGGCTCCTGAGATTTCATAGTGGGGCAAGAGAGAAAGATCCAGGGGTGGCTGAGATCACCCTGCAACTGTTTCTGATATTCCTGATTGAGGTTGCCTGTGGGATAGTACCAGATATTCCAGTTGCCAATGCCATAACGCTCTGGCTCAAAGCGAGCATCTAAGCCCAAGTAGATGTTGAATGCACTGGCTGAATACTCGTAGCCCGTCAGTCGTTGATATTCATGGGAACTCAATGCCTCAGCCGTATGCATCAATTGGACAGTGAGTTTGGGATCGAGGTCGCTAATGTAGGCTTTTTTCGCGTGATAAATCTCGCCTTCGGCAGTAGTGGCAGATTGTACTTGGCGATCGCACACTTCAATATGCTGAACAGGCGTTGACAGTTGTACGACTCCACCACTGCTGGTAATTGCTTCCACAATCGTGTCAACCAGATGTTTGAAGTGATGTTTGGGATAGTAGGCTCCTTCCGAATAGTCCCAAACGAGCGATGTATGGGATAGGAGGGCAATTTCGTTGGGGGGGAGGGCATAATCTCCACTTTGCCCTGCTAACAGGTTCTGAAGCTTAGGTGAAAGCCCAACATGGTCATATAAATCTTGCAGTGTCCAATTCCGTTTAGAGAAAAGGTTCCAATATTTGGGCAGCTTCAGCCAATCAGACCATTTCTGGTCGTACCAGCGCACTTCTTGGGTCAGGTTATAGATGTCTTGATGCAGGTGGCGAATTTCATCACAGTAGCGATTGATGGCAGCCTGCTCGTCTGGAAAGGTAGACAATAAACGCGCCCGCAAAGCTTCCCAGCCTAGGGGAATGTTGAAGTCAACTTCAGGCGTAATGACCCGATCGATGCAATCGGGATTAAGCGAGTTGAAGGGAACAGTGCGTTCCAGGTAATTGAGCAGTTGATCAATGGCTTGTCCCGAACCACATTGCGAAATGTAATGCACATCGGCACAAAAACGATACTCGCCATAATCAAAGGTGTGGCAACACCCACCGGGCAAATAGTGTTTTTCTAAAACGGCAACTTCATACCCTTGGCGAGCTAGACAAGCAGCGGCAGAAAGCCCACCCAGCCCAGCACCGAGAATGACGTAATCAAAGCTTTTCATCTTTGCCTCCCGTTGCGATCGCGTTTCTTTAGATTAAGAAAACAAGTTGAGGAAGTTGTGAGGGCAGATATTGAAAGCTATTCACAGCTTGTATCCAATTTGCCGCAAAAATTCCTGGCGCACCTTTACATCTGAGTTTGACCTAAAATGAGATTGCACGCTTCAGGAAGATCGATCTCAATCGATTTGATTTCCATAGCTTTCCCTCATCATGCAAAAAAAATAATGCAATCTAATGCTCATAAATTTAGGATTATCTAAATCTATTGTCATCCATTCGGCTCTATTTGTTTGCAGTCTCGGTACATTTCCTAACGCGATATCGTTTTGGACTTCCTATTTCTTTTAAATTTGCGACTTAACTATGCGTGCAATGATTCTTAGTACTTTCGGTTCACCTTTACAGGAAGTCGATTTACGAATTCCAACTCCTAACCCAGAACAATTGCTGATTCGAGTTCATGCGCGTGGATTCTGCCGTACTGATTTGAGTATTGCGATATAAAAAAACTGGCTAGAAATCAGTTGGGTTAACCTGAATGCAGCTTTGTCTTCTGCTAGACCCTAAGCAGAAGAACTCAACGCTTGGTAAACATCCTCGGCTGTCAGCGTCTAGATAGGACAATGGTAAGTCATTGGCACTATCCAGTTGATTTCAGTTCAACCAGTGAAGCGTTGTTAAATTTCCGTAACTTCCCTCAAGGCAATGGCTCACTAAAGTTTCGTATCTCTGAAGAATCTCATGGATACCGTGGTGAATAAACTCTTCAATTTGTAGTTTTGCTTCTGTAAGATAGGGCATTGTCTCAACACTGAGCCTTGATTCTTCCCCCTGCTCCACTGTAATATGCACATTGCGAGTCCGTGTTAAAACATAAGCAACTAACTCTTGACGAAGCTCTAAAGTAGCAAATATGTTTCGATAGGGAGGATGATAGCAGGTATCTAAAATTTGCTCAATTTCTGCGTCCACTACTAACTTTGTCAGATTCACAACTGATTTTGGCATCTTTATGTTTCCTCACTTGATGGTTTTCCCTGAAATTGACAAATACCCAAATTTTGTGGCTCAAGCTTCATGGCCCAAGCTTCATGGACTGTTTGATGATTGTTCATCCGCAGGATCACCGTTAAACGGCTGCACCCCAGTTTCTGGATAATCATCTTTGGTTGAATGGCACTGACGGAAGCAGAATTAAGCAGCCAGTTTAGCTTTCAGCATTGAACGAGGCTGCTGCATCCTGGGAAAAGGTTTGGGTCTGCGTTTAACAACTCTAGGCTCAACTCGATTTGGACGCAATGGTACTAAC
>JACQYI010000082.1 GCA_016208305.1 Oscillatoriophycideae cyanobacterium NC_groundwater_1537_Pr4_S-0.65um_50_18
AACTCAATTCTATTCTCATTCATGCTGAAATTTTTGCAAAGAATACGAAAGAGAACGTCAAAAAAAAGATAAATGAAAAGAGCAAAGAAATAAATTGAAGGCCATTGCTCTTGATTTTGTCGAACTCAGGGCATATTGTTACCGCTGATGGTCGTGTTGGTGAGTGCAGTTACATGCACAGTTCCTTCGGTGCTACCGCTCGAAATGCCGCCGCCGCCAAGAGTTGCAAAGTTGTTATTAATAGTACTGTTGGCAATGGATAGATTGCCGCTGCTGTCGATGCCGCCACCAAAGAGCGCCTTGTTATCTCTGATGACTGTGTGGGTTAGCGTTAGAGATTCTGCATTGAAGATGCCAGCCCCACGGGATTGGCTGCCGAGCGATTCATTAAGAAATCCATTAGCGATCGTTAGCCCACTAATCACAACTTTACTAGCACTGCTCTGTCCATCATCAACTTTAAAGACACGAGAAGCATTGTTGCCGCTAATGATTAATCGATCTGCTCCCAATCCGGTGATGGTTAGCCCCTTGTCAATCACTAGGTCACCCTGAGTCAGGATGATAGTTCCGCCTGCAAGGCTGGAAGCGAAGCCAATGCTGTCTCCGACATTGCTGAAGGCAATTGCTTCTCGTAGCGAAATATTTCCAGCGCTAACATTACCATCATTTTCATCTAGGAGCGTATCTACAGTAATCGCCATCTTACTTCCCTCCTATGTAGTGAAAGGGACAAAAATAAAATATGCAGTGGCTATCAACTAGAGTATTCAAGAGAATTGCTTTTTCAGGAGGCTGCTTAACCCAACTAGAATGCGTTAGTGAGGACAATATACCTATTCTGTATAAAAGAATACCATTTAAATATAAGTTTGGAATAGCTCTTGAGGTAAAGAAAATTGAAGGGAACATTCAATTAAACATCGTTGGGAAGGCTAGGACGATTGCTGGGTGAGGGGTAGGCGATGGGGCGATCGCGTTATCAACTCGCTCGCTCGTGCGTCCATTGATGACCACACTGGTTCCCTCCTGTGCGAGCATAGTGGCGATCGCTAACCCAATACCTGCCGTAGAACCGCTGACTAAAGCTGTATAAGATGTTAATTCAAGATCCATCTGTAGCTTACTCCTTTAAGATCTATCTGTAGCTTACTCCTTTAATCAATAATCACTTGATCGCCACTGCTGTACAATTGTCCTCTTCTTGACATTATTGTCCCCTTTGTAGAAGGAGCGATCGCCCATGCCACCAGCAGAACGTATTGCCATTGTTACAGGCGCAAATCGTGGGATTGGACTGGAAGTGGTGCGGCAACTGGCTCACAAAGGCATCACCGTTATTCTCGGTTCGCGGGATTTGCAAAAAGGCGAACAGGCAGCGGCGCAACTGATCGGTGCAGGGTTACACGTTCTTCCACGCCAATTGGATGTCACTGCTCCAGAAAGCATGACTCAGCTTGCCACCCAAGTGGAGCAGGAATTTGGGCGATTGGATATTTTAGTCAACAATGCAGGTATTCTCTACGACACCTGGCAGCAACCCAGTACAGCGGATTTTGATACAGTGCAAGAAGCAATCAGTATTAACACATTAGGCCCGTGGCGGATGTGTAAGGCATTTGTTCCCCTGCTGCGACGTAGTCAAGAGGGTCGGATTGTCAACGTTTCCAGTGGTGCGGGGTCAATCGCCAGTATGGACAACAGCACCCCTGCCTACAGCGTCTCCAAGGCTGCACTCAACGCCTTTACCCGTTCCCTGGCGGCTGAACTGAAAGGGACAGGAATTTTAGTGAATGCGGTCTGTCCGGGTTGGGTGGCAACCGATATGGGAGGATCAGGTGGGCGACCTGTGGAGGATGGGGCTGCCAGTGTCGTTTGGGCAGCGATGCTACCGGATGATGGGCCGACAGGTGGTTTCTTTCGAGATGGTAAACCTGTGCCCTGGTAAAGAGATCTTGATGAACTATTTAAACAGCGATAGCAAGTCATACTCCTGACGAATATTTAGAAGAGAGCGATCGAGTAAAGGTTCAAATTCTAGAAAAGGAACTTGACGGGTGCGATCGCGCGTTTTTAACCAAAGATCAAACAGATTTGGCATAAGTTGTGGCAGCACCTTGAGAATGTTGCAATACAACCATAATGTCCCTTTGTCACGAATCAGATCGTTGTACATCACGTCAATCACAGCAGCGTTTTTCATTCTCATTTCCCGGAACTGTTGGAAGGTACACTCACTCGTCCACCAAAACAGCGGTAGGAGTTTTAACTCGTCGTACATTCCGGTATCACAGCCATAAATGACATGACCGACATCATGAGCACGCAGAATTCTGGCAAATTCAGGTGGCTGGGTTTCAGGTAGCGTGAGATGGGGATTGAGGGCGTAGTATTCTGCCAACCCTTCTTCGAGAGTTTGGGTGCTGGCTTTATCGGCATAATGAGGACGTTGCATGTGCGGCTTCCTATATCGATACGATACAGTATCGTAAATTATAATAGCAGCTATGACGAATCCCAGTAAAAAGTCGCCAGGAAGACCCCGGAGTGCCCAATCACATCAGGCAATGCTGCAAGCAACCCTAGAATTGCTGGCAGAGGTTGGTTTTGAAGCGATGAGTATTGAGGCGATTGCCTCTCGTGCTGGAGTTGGCAAAACGACCATTTATCGGCGTTACAGTAGCAAAGCGGAACTAGTGGCGGATGCGATCGAGAGTATTCGGGAAGAGATTGCCCTCCCTGACACAGGGAGCCTTTGGGGTGATATGGATGTCTTGATTCAGAATGCGGCTCAAATCTCGCTCAATCCTCTGGGACGACAAACGGCTGCCATGATTATCAGCAGTGCGTCGAGTCATGCTGAATTTGCTCAAATCTACTGGACAAAATACTTACAACCGCGACGAGAGGCATTTGCTGTTGTCCTGGAGCGAGCCAAGGCAAGACAGGAAGTAAAGTCTGACTTAGATCCGGGTCTAGTCTTCGACACGATGAGCAGTATCATGCTCTATGCCATGATTTTTCCACCCATTTCTGAATCCTGGGAAACTTATGTACGCCGCTCTGTGGAGTTAATTCTTCAATGAAAGACGTTGTTTTGACCCAACTATAAACTCGTCTGTTTAATGTGTGCGATCGCCACTAATAAAGCATCTAGCATGACTTCATAGCTTTCATCTGTGGAGCGATCGATCGTCATTAATTCAGCTTGTTCTCGCATAATAAAGCCGTAAATCGCTGCATTCACCATTCGCATCACATCAATTAGAGCATCATGGCTCAAGTCTTGAAGATGCAAAGAAGTTTGAAAGAATTTGAGTGCGTTTTGTATCACCTCAGCTTCTTCTGGGTCAGTCGGTTGCATTTGATAATGCATCATGACGCGATAACGGGCAGGATGCGATCGCGCAAAATTTCGGGTCGCACACGCACTGACGCAGAATAATTCTTGCGAGTCTGCAATGCCCTTGGTTTGCTGCTGACACTGAATTAAATACTGTCGCTAAACGGTTAGAGCAACAGCCCGCTGAAGTCCGGTATTGCCCTCTAGGGGTCGAGTTAAACTCAGCGGAGTGGACTGCTCCGCTAAGTTTAACCCATACTCCAAGGGGGTGATACGCGCGGTTGCATTGACTACCCAACGTTAGATTTACAACCTGTATAGTTTGTGAATACTTTTTGTAGATGATCGCTTCTGATAGCAAACAGGAGACTGTTTTGACCCCATTAACGTCCTATTCACCCATCACGATTGATTTTACTCTAGAGGCTCCTGCGTCCGGCAATCTGGATGTGCAGTGGATTCATGGCTCTATCTCACCAAAGCACAATACCGATCCCGACATCCAGATTCACGCCTACAACGAGCACACCTACATCCTGCGCCAAAATATGGCGGTGCACTATGAAGCCCCGTTTATGTTTCTGCTATTTGGGAACGATCGCGCCATTCTGCTCGACACGGGTGCAACGCGATCGCCAGATTTCTTTCCGTTGCGTCAAACCGTCGATGCATTGATTGAACAATGGTTGGATAAAAATCCCCGTCCATCCTACTCACTCGTGGTTGCTCATACGCATCTACATCGGGATCACTTTGAAGGAGATCCGCAATTTGACGATCGCCCCAATACAGAGATGGTAGGACGCAGTTTAGCTGCTACCCGTGAGTTTTATAAATTTCAAGACTGGCCCAAGGACGTTGTGCCGTTTGATTTGGGTGGGCGAGTACTGAACGTCATGGCAAGCCCTGGGCATGAAGATGCTGAAGTTTCCATCTACGACCCCTATACCCAACTCCTCTTCACCGGAGACTTGCTCTACCCCGGTCGTCTCTATATTCGTGATTGGGATGAATTTTGCGGCAGCATTGACCGGATGATTGCGTTCACCGACACTCACCCGGTGACGTACCTGCTGGGGTGTCATGTGGAGATGTCGATCTACCCTCGCTTAGACTATCTAATTCGCACCAACTACCAACCCTACGAACGTCCGTTACAGATGAGCGTGGAGCAACTGCATTCTGTCCGAGATGCGATCGCTCATGTAAACGGTCGGCCAGGAATTCATGTATTTGATGACTACATCATTTACAACGGCATTCCCGATCGCTACTTCAGTTACGAAAACATGGACCCTAGCGCAGCCCCCGGCGATCTCCGTCCAGCTTGAAGAGATTGTTTTTTACAGTGTTGCTGAGTTTTGGGGAATTAAAATCATGGGTCAATCTGGTCGCCTCATTCTACCTCGACGGACGGTCATTCGCGGGTTACTCTCGTTCGGAGCCTTTGGGATAACGTCCCAACTTTGGACGGGATGCACCAACTCATCACCCTCCTCTAGCGAATCTACTAACCCAGCGGCTTCAAGCAATGAGCCAATAACCATTGGGTTTATCTACGTCGGACCTAAAGATGACTTTGGGTATAATCAGGCTCACGCAGCCGCAGCTGCCAGCATGGCTAGTGCATTTCCCAGGGTCAAGCTGGTTGAGGAGGCTAGCATTCCTGAAACAACGGCTGTGCAAGAGACGATGCGAAATATGATCGAGCAAAACGGAGCCAAAGTCATCTTCCCAACGTCCTGGGGTTATTTTGATCCTCATAGTTTGAAGCTGGCTCAAGAATATCCCGAAGTGCAGTTTCTTCATCCCAACCATCCACTCGACCCATCTAACCCCAAAAATATTGGCTCATACTTTAGTGCTTTGATGGAGCCTGCTTACCTGACCGGTGTCGTAGCGGCATCTATGTCTAAGACTGGAAAACTAGGGTTTGTCATTCCCAAACCCATTCCTGTTGTCTTGCAAGAAGTCAATAGTTTTACATTGGGTGCAAAAAGTGTTAACCCGAATATCATCGTTCAAGCCATTGTTACAGGAGATTGGTCACTACCCATCAAAGAGGTAGAGGCGACCAATAGTTTGATCGATCAACAAGCCGATGTCATTATCACGCGGGTAGATAGCCCGAAAGCTGTCATCACAACGGCTGAGCAGCGCGGAGCTTATAGTTGTGGCTATCACGTCAATGAGCAAAGCATTGCACCTAAAGGATTTCTCACAGGAGTTGAATGGAATTGGGAGCAGATCTACAAAAACTATGCTGAGATGTTTCAGAACGGTAAAACATTGATGAATGGTGGGGTGCCACAAGTAGTTGCAGGTGGGCTTAAAGAGGAGTTTTCCAAAATTTCAGGCTATGGTGCTGCCGTTAGTCTTGAAGCTAAGGCAGCAGTGGACGCGGCGAAGCAACAATTGCTTTCTGGAGAGCGAACGATTTTCAAAGGAGAACTCAAAGACAACAAGGGGAATATTGTGATTCCAGCGGGGGAGGCATATAACCCTAAAGACCCTCGCATCAACTCAATTGGCTGGTATGTGGAAGGCGTAGAAGGAGCTAGTTAATTTCACTTTTTCAAACCCTTAACTTGTGCAGGAGCGGTGCATGTTAGGAACCTAATCACACGCAATTGGGGTTAACCTGGCGAAGCTGCAATGCTGCAATTTGGTGCATTGAGCGGGAATTAAGCCAGTGGTATGGCGATCGGCGGTTGGAAATTTGAAGCGGATTCAACAAGGTTATTACGGAAGGATTACAGCAAGATCGCTCACATTTCACAGCGATCGCCGATCAATAAGCTGAATGTTTAGCCTGAACCCTAATTCAATTTTGGGGCTGTGATTTCTTGTCCTGCCTGATACAGGATCAAGTGCTTCACATGACCTTGCGGATCTTGCATGAAGGTAATTTGAGCATCAACTCCGATGATGAAAAATTGAGTCTCTGTTTCTGCAAATAACTCAACCTGAGATTGCCCAGTGGCTTGAGCATAGAGTCGATCGTGTTCTTTGGTAATGGTGAGAATAAAGTCTGAAGCGAGTTCATAGCGTCCCACGTACCCATCCAACAGGTTGGGATCAACCTGGTGCCTGACGTTGTTTGGGTGGATGATGTTTAGCCAAAGGATAACGGGGTTCCAACAGATGTAAGCCAATATCGTTGACATCATTTTCTGAATTCGACAGCACAACCACCCCGAATTTTTGCTGTTTTACAAAACCTAAAAAGCTACGAAATCCACCTGTGCCCCCGTCATGGAAGATGATTTCTGTCTCATAATGATTCAAAACATGCCAGCCTAAGGCGATCGCCAGTCCAGGTATCCCCGTTTGAGTTTGAACCACATGAGTTGTTTGAAGGATTGAATTTAATGGGGAAGAGACAAGCTGTAAATTTGCTGCCAGGAATTTGAGCAAATCATTTGCGGTCGATCGCAATGCCCCTGCACCTGTCAGAGCTGGTAAGTTCCAGTAAGGAACGGGCTGGTTGAGTCTGTTATGTCCGGTCGCAAACCGTGTGTGTTGCTCAGCAGTCAGTTGAATCGCTGTATCATCCATTTGCAGTGGTTGAGCAATCTGAGTCTTAACGAGGGTCTCATAATCCAAACCTATTTTAAGGCTGAGAAGATGTCCCAGCAACCTTGCCCCTAAATTGGAGTATTCGTACTGGCTACCAATGTCCCGTGGCAATTGATAGCTAGATAAAAACGCATACAACTGCTCAACAAAGTAATCGACATAGGGATTACTCATATCTGCCGGAGCCAAGTTATCGGGTAAGCGGGGTAACCCGGAGGTATGCGCTGCTAAATTCAATAACGAGATTTCCTGACCATTGCGAGTGGGTACTTTCACATCATCCGGCAGAAGCGTGGAGATGCGATCGTCCAGTTGGTGATTGCCTTGCTCCACCAGATTTGCCAGCACCAGTGTCGTAAAAACTTTGGTAGTTGAACCAATCTCAAACAGGGTATTTCCATCCACCGGGCAGGAATCTGTTTGATCTCGATGACCATAAGCAATGATGCGTTGGCAGAGCATCTCCGTAGGAGAATCGCCACTGTCATCAATAACCCCTTTGACAATACCAACACTTTGTTTCTCTTGATCAACACGCTGTTGCAAGATAGTTGAAATTTCGTCATTTGATAAAACTGTGTGAGCTGTTGTCATGGCTTCAACCTCCCTTGACACCATGCATTGCAGAATTCGGCGTAAGGCATCTGTTGAGCGCAGTAGGATAGCAATTTATGGCACTCTTGGGCTTGCGTTTTGGCTTGATTAGGAATCGAAAGATCTATGTCCGCGAATAATAAACTTAGTTGAGAAACAATATGGCTGAATTGGTTCTCTAAGGTGACCTCTTTTAAGTCTTCCACAACTCGTTTATGATGGGTCAAAGTCTCATTTAACAGAAGTTGCAATAAGCAGTCGATCGCTTGTAGATGCCCAGGCTGGAGAGTTGCCAGTCGATAGGCAATTCGCCTTTGATTCGCCCAGTCTTCTGCTGTTAATAGTCGTTGTTCTAATGTATTAATGAGATGTTTTAGATCTGGCTGATTGGTTGTTTTATTTTGATATTTTCGACCTGTTTTCTCAATTTTTTTCATTGGCTGAAGTACAGCATTTGCGACACTATTTTGTGGATCAAGCGTGATTAGGTTTTCTGCGGTTCGCAGTCGCAATGTGGCATTATCAGTTGAGTCAATGATCTGCTCCAGGGTGGCGATCGCCCTCAAGTTATCGGGATTGATTTTTCCCAGACTATAGGCGGCTCTCCGGCGAATATTATCCTCCTGGGTTGATTCCAGAATCTCTTCCAGGGAACGAACCACAATTGGATGATTTGGCTCGATTCTGCCCAAGCTTTCAATCATCTGCAATTTCAGAGCTTCACTTTGTAGCGTATCAATGAGTTGAACTAAAGCAGCAATCGCCATTGAATTGCCCGGATCAAGTGTCTTACCGAGGGTGTAAGCGGCTTGCCAACAAGCAAAGGGATTTTCTGCAATCTGGACAAACTCTTCTATAGCCGCAGTTGCAAGCTGGCGATCGGTTTGCAGCAGCGCGATTCTGGCTCCTTCACAGACGGAAGCAGGAAATACCCCAAATCGCCATTGGAGAAGTTGAGCCAGGATTGGCTGGGCGTGAATAGATTGCGGGAACTCCGCTAATCCTGCCGCTGCCAAGCAGTAAGCTCGCTGGGAATAAAAACCGCCACAGCGATCGTCAAAATTCATGAGTGCTGTGATGAACGCCTCTTTCTCGGCAATAGCAACATCTGCTCTCCCCAACCAGAGTAGAATCACTTCTCGCCAGGACGCATGAAAGACTGGAAAATCGTGAGCCGGATCAAAGAAAAACTGCCAATCTGAAATGGCTTGTGCTGCAAAATATTCCTGGAACGTGGGGTGGTAAAAGGCGTAAATCTTCTCACCTGTGGTTGCTGAAATGCCAACCTGATTGAGCCAACCCAGTTGTAATGCCAGGGTCATTAAGTCTAATGACTGAGCAAACGCGTCTTGAGCAAAGGAATGGGACAGTCGAAAACGCGTTTCTGTTTGTAACAGTGCCCGCAGCGCAACCTGCCCCAATGCCTCATTCAGTTGTTGCCGTTGGGCGATCGCGGTAGGAAAGCGATCCTGTTTCCATTCATAGAGTGTTTCAACAAATTGTCGATAGAGCAGGGATTTTGTTTGCGGCAAGGCTCCTTGAGCTAATGACCAGGAGCGGCAAAGCAAAGCTAACCGGAGCGGATTTTTGACCGTATCCCTGATCCGCTTTCGCTGAGGGTTGTTCAATTCCTGTTGCAGGCGATCGCCCAACTCCGGATACTTCTGAAACCAGCGATCGATGAACTGCCCCACTTGGTCTCCATCACTTCCACGCCCATGACTGAAACTGCGGTTGCAGTAGACCATAAAGCCGTCGAGCGCATTCTTGCCGCTATCCCAAATGTTGGAGCGGCAGGTGAACACAATATGGGCATGGGTCATCCACCCCCGCAATTGACGGGCAAGACTGGTCAGTGCGGTTGCCCCATCCATCGCCATCTCATCGATCGCATCCAGCAATAACCAAACCCGCCCCTGCTCGAACTGTTGGGCAAACGCCTCCTGAAGCTCTGATGGAACGCTAATCTTCCCGGTTGCCTGCTTCAGCCAGTCCTGTAAGAGATAGTTCTCCAGGGTCGCTCCCTGCAAATCTGCTAGCGAAATCCAGATAGGGAGTGCCTGTTGCTCTAAAAGCCAGAAGGCGATCTTTTGGAGTAGCGTCGTTTTGCCCGCACCCGGTTCACCCACGATCGCCACTCGTTGCTTGGCGGGCGATCGCAGGCGATCAAAAAATTCCTCTAAGGTGAGGATGTCTTCTGGCTCGTCTCCGTCCTCAACGGGTGAACCGACTGATGAGCGATCAGCTTCGCGATGCCGCTGCTTGCGTTCGATCAAGCCCAGGGGAAGATAGAGTTCATCCAGGTTGAAGGTCATACCATCGCTGACGGTCAATGGATTGATCGTCAGCCGTTCGTATTGTTGTGCTTCCAGGCTGTTACGGCAACGTTGCCACCAGGAATCCTGCTCATCCGTTCCCGAATCTTTTGGCTCTATGGATTCCTCACCTGTCACCTGTTTCGATTTCTGAGGACGACGTTTTTCCCATTCCTGCTCGAATTGACGCAGATTTGCTGGGCGATCGCTCCGTCGATGCCACAGATTGAGGGTAAAGTGCCACACCTCCGATCCACCCTTGTTGGGGCGATTGTCGTCCAGGATCTCCAGAAAATCCTCAAATCGTCGCAATGCCTCCTTGATCTGTTCGCCATTCAGAGGAGATTTCGCCAGTTTAGTCAAAGCCTCTAGAAATCGAACTTTTGTCCGCACCACTAACCGTTGCTCGGTCTGCCAATGAGCTTGAATCTGCGATCGCAGCGCATCGAGAGCCACCTCATCACAGTCCAACTCGTCGTTCGCGTAGTCGAGCAGGGTTGTGAACAGGTGGAGCGATCGCTTTTTGGCTTCAGGTCCGTAACTGGGGCGTGCCATCGGTATAAAGAGTCGATCCTGCAAGAGGACTTTGGAGACAAGTTGATAATACCTCACGGTTCTAGCTCACATTTTCCCCAAGAAGCCAGGGGAATTCCTTCGGTTTAACCATTCCCCTAGCTTCAAAATTGTTGTGGAGCAAGTCTTACAGTCGTTTTTTGCCGATTCGCCTGGGGGAAGTTGTTCTTCCTATTCTTGAGACATCAAACAAACGGAAAAAGGACACGAAACCATGCCTTACGAAAAGTTAGACCTCTCTACCGCCAAGCCTGTTCTCTCCTGGGCAAACCACGAACTAGGTAAAGATGAAACCAAAATGGCAAAGAACGTGGCATCCCTGCCCTTTGTCTTCAAGCACGTTGCCCTGATGCCCGATGTTCATTTAGGTAAGGGTGCGTTGGTGGGTTCAGTTGTGGCGACGAAAGCGGCGATCGTGCCTGCGGCAGTGGGTGTGGACATTGGTTGCGGTATGTGCGCGATCAAAACGCCTTTTGTGGCTGACCAACTGGACGGTAAACTGCACCAGATTCGGCAGGATATTGAAGCCCTGATTCCCGTTGGCTTCAACGAAAATGATGCAGCGGACGCACAAGTGCTGAACTGGCAGGGCTGGCAAGACTTCAAACATCTACACGCTGGCGCACAACACCTGGAAGCCAAGGCTCTCAAGCAGATGGGATCGCTGGGGGGTGGAAACCACTTCATCGAAGTCTGTGTGGATGGGCAGAATGGTGTTTGGTTGATGCTGCACTCTGGTTCCCGACATATTGGCAACGTGCTGGCACAGCGTCATATCGAGACGGCAAAGGAGTTGGCAAAGCTGGCAGGTGAAAAATTGTCTGATCCTGACTTGGCACACTTTGTTCAGGGAACTCCAGAGTTTGATACGTACTGGCGTGATTTACAGTGGG
The DNA here is from genome assembly GCA_016208305.1 of Oscillatoriophycideae cyanobacterium NC_groundwater_1537_Pr4_S-0.65um_50_18. Lineage (GTDB taxonomy): Bacteria > Cyanobacteriota > Cyanobacteriia > Elainellales > Elainellaceae > Drouetiella. The sequence goes on from JACQYI010000082.1 coordinate 11,298, forward strand.
CACAAAACTATGCCCGTGTGAACCGCGAGGTGATGATGGCGCGATCGAAGCGAGTGCTGGAAAAGCATCTGGCAAACGGTCAACCTTTCACCTCTTGCCTGAACGTCAACTGCCACCACAACTATGCCGAGCGAGAAGTGCATTTCGGCGAAGAAGTGTACGTAACTCGTAAGGGTGCGGTGCGGGCACAGGCAGACGATTATGGCATCATTCCCGGTTCGATGGGAGCCAAGTCCTACATTGTGAGGGGAAAGGGCAATGCAGCAAGCTACTGCTCTTGCTCCCACGGGGCAGGACGATTGATGTCTCGGAACAAGGCAAAGCTCAACTTCACGCTGGAAGACCTGATCCAGCAAACGCAGGGAATTGAGTGTCGTAAGGATGAAGGCGTGCTGGATGAAATCCCCGGAGCTTATAAGCCGATCGACCAGATAATGGCAAACCAGTCTGACCTGGTAGAGGTGGTGGCAACCCTGAAGCAACTTGTTTGCGTAAAAGGTTAGGGATGGCAGTTACAAAGCTAGGGGAATCCCCCAGGTCTTGAACCTCCCCTAGCTTCTGAACCCCAATAATTACAAACCTTTCAGTCTTTCATGTTCAATTCGCCTAGGGGAAGATGAACCGCCTATTCTGGATTCATCAAAGGGAAGGGAAGCAAGAGAATACTCCGCACCTCCTACCCCCAACGCTCAACCATGTGGCGGCTAGCTCAATAGTAGAGCGCCAACCATTGCCCGAAAGGGACGCAGATTGAGGGTTATCGCTGTGGACGACTCCCCCCTTAATCGCCGGAGCTGCGGGTGCAACCCCCGCGCCGCTACACCAAACACTGGCAGGTAGTTCAACAGTAGAACGCCTAAAACATCCTTGTTCACACCTTGCCCGAAAGGGACGACGAATGAGGGTTATCGCCTTCCAAGCGGGTGATGTGGGTGCAACTCCCATCCTGCCAATTTCAGTTATTGCCCTGACGGGCTGGAGGTTGTGATGACTTACAAGTTTTTCCTACAAAACAAAACGCAGACACCGCAGAGCCAACCGATTCCCGGACGGGAAGTAGACATGATTCAGGGACGCTCTGGTGGTTGGATGTTCAAAGCCGACATCTGGAGTGTGCTACGTCGCTGTTTGTTGATCGGAACGGCTCAGGGGGCTTACTACGCAGGCAAGCAGGAGTTGACGGAGGAATTCGTCGAAGTCTTGAAACAGGCGATCGCCCTCAACCCCGATCGGGTTGCCTCAGAAATTCTCTATGCCAGTGATGGACGGGCAATCAATAACAGTGCGCCGCTGTTGGCGTTAGTGTTGCTATCGATGGGTGAGACAGTCGAAGCCAAGCACGCTTTTCAATCGATCTTTCCCAAGGTCGTGAGAACCGGAAGCCACTTCTACGAGTGGTTGAGCTATACCAAAGCCATGCGTGGGTTTGGCAAGATTATTCGTGAAGCGGGTAAGTCCTGGTTATCAAATCCCGATGCGAAAGGATTGGCATATCAACTGCTGAAATATCAGCAGCGTCAGGGCTTCTCTCACCGGGATGCGCTGCGCCTATTCCACGTTAAACCGCTCACAGAAGATCACAACCAGCTATTTCAGTGGGTAATTCAAGGCTGGGAGAACCTGCCTCAGGAAATCCCCTCGGATGCTCTGGCTCAAATCTGGTGGTACGAGTGGC
>JACQYI010000083.1 GCA_016208305.1 Oscillatoriophycideae cyanobacterium NC_groundwater_1537_Pr4_S-0.65um_50_18
ATCACCGATGGATTTAACGGAACAACATCCGTTATCACAAACGGTTTTAGCAACATCAACACCCTCGTTGGTTCAAGCGCAAATGGCGATACGTTGACGGGCGCAAACGTGACGAGCAGTTGGAAGTTTGATGTTGGAAGTCTGAAGTTGGAAGTTGGAAGCACTATCTTGAACTTCTCCTCAATCGAATCACTTGTTGGCGGCACAGCATCAGACACATTCTTCTTCGCCGATGGTGTGACCTTCAACGGCGCGATTGACGGCGGCGCAGGAAATGATACGTTGACTTACGCGAGCAGCACAATGGCACACTCCGTAGTGCTGACTTCAGTCGGCAGCACCGATGGTTTCAACGGAAACGCCGACGACATCACTAACGGTTTCAGCAACATCAACGTTCTCATCGGCGACGGTTTGGATACGTTGACCGGACTCGATGCAAATGCCACTTGGTCGGTGACAAGCGCGAACACGATCAATTACGTGAGCGGCAACACGTTGAATGTCACGGCGTTTGCGATTCTTGTTGGCGGCAATGCCAATGATGCGTTGACCTTCGCCGCGTTCAGCGCCGCGCAAAACTTCACGCTTGCCTCACTCGGTAATGTAGATGGCTTCAACTTAACAGCGACATCATTCAACGGCGAGTTCCGCAATATCAATACGCTCGTCGGCGGCGCGAGTAGCGATATGTTGAATGGTTTGAACGCGGCGACCGCTTGGAAGTTTGAAGTTGGAAGTTCGAAGTTGGAAGTTGGAAGCAACACGCTCACCTTCTCTTCGATTGAAACTCTCAACGGCGGCACGGACGTGGACACTTTCACTTTTGCCGATGCACAAACATTTAACGGCGTGATTGATGGCAAGGGTGGCGACGACCAATTACTATTTACTAATTACACAACTGCCCTCAGCGTAGTGCTGACTTCACTCGGCGCAACTGACGGCTTCAACGGAACAGTCGCACCGATCAGCGGCGGCTTCAAGAACATCAACGCCGTTACTGGTGGCGCGGCAATTGATTCGCTCACCGCGCTCAACACCGACAACTTGTGGAACATCGTCGGCGCGGACAGCGGCAAC
>JACQYI010000020.1 GCA_016208305.1 Oscillatoriophycideae cyanobacterium NC_groundwater_1537_Pr4_S-0.65um_50_18
CCGCAATTGCTCTGCATTCAGTTTAGTGGGGGTTTGTTGAGTGCGAACTTTTGCCTCAACGCTCCCGGTTTCTCGATACCGTTTGAGCAGCGTTTGCACGAAACTGGTGGCGACGCGAAACTGACGAGCAAGTTCTCGTTGGGAGATGTTGCCCTCTTGGTATCGCTCTACGAGTTTCTGGCGCAGATCAAATGAATAGGGTCTCATTCAAACAACTTTTAGATAGCATTTCCATTACTCTATCTTGTACCTCATTAGCCTGGAAAAGGCTGTAAAGCTCAAGAAGATCATTGGCGATCAGGTGTCGCTAGTTTATGACCTTATTGCAATGCGGGCAAAACTTTTTCTCCAAATATTTCAATAAACTGTTCTTGCTCTCGATTGACATTGTGTAATAGCAATTCACTAAATCCTAACTCAATGTCCTGTTCTAACCAGCCAATATGTTGATTCACATCTGCTGAAATTCTGACATGCCCATCTAGTTCATTGGGTTGCACAAACTGTCCCACCGCATCAAACTGCTCGGGAGTTCGTAACTCAGTCATGACAGTGTTCTTGAAAATATTGTTGCGCCACTGCTGATGAGCTTTCTGGCGGGCAGAATCCTCAGTTTTATCGTAGGAGATTTGAACTTTGAGCAGCATTGGTTTTCCAGTTCCGCCACCTCTTTGGAATGCCTCTACCACTTCCTTTAACTTGTCATGGGGTTGTGAAACGGTAATTAAACCATCTGCCCAACTTCCCAGCCATTCGGCCGTTTTTGCTGTTACTGCGGCTCCGATAATCAGAGGAGGAATTTCAGGACGAGAGTAAAGCTTGGCATCTTCTACACAGACAAAACCTTTGTGGTTAACGGTTTCGCCTGCCCAGAGCGCCCGCATAATATCAACACATTCTTTCAATCGAGCATTGCGATCGCCCTTTGCCAACCACTTCCCACCCGTAATGTGTTCATTCAAGGCCTGCCCACTACCAACAGTGATCCAGAATCGATTGGGAAACATCTCTGCCAGGGTTGCCGCAGCTTGAGCAATAATCGCAGGGTGATAGCGATCGCCTGGGGCATTGACGACTCGATAAGAAAGGCTAGGAGTCGCTTGCATGGCTGCACCAAGCCAGGACCAAGCAAACCCACTCTGTCCCTGAGCTTCACCCCAGGGATGGAAATGATCGGAGGACAGAGCGTGAGTGAACCCTGCCTGCTCTGCCTGCTGAACATATCGCAGAAGCTCACTAGACTTAAATTGTTCGTGTGATGCGTGATAGCCAATATGGGTCATTTTTTGCCCTTTACCCCACTTGTCACTATTGCTTACTGTATATTTGTCCTGCACCGCTTCCTTCTGTAGATAGATAGAAATACAAGATTCGTGGTCGAAGCTCAACCTCTATAGCAGTGCTGCTCACTCAACTAGTTACAAGTGATGCTCACCGAGCCGAAACCAATAGTGACCATAACTTTCTAGCTGCATATCATGGGAGGCACCGTCGATCGCCTCGTACTGCTGATCACCCAATAGGTCAATTAATTTTCCATCTTCAGCTTTGAGATCTAGCGTGATCTTGCAAGTCTCCTTTGACAGGTTATGAACCGCGAGAACGGTTCCTCCACGCCAATCGCAACGATGAGCAAAGACACTGGGGTGATGCGTCTCAACTAAACTCCAAGTACCCCAACCAAACTCTGGGCACTCTTTTCTGACTCGAATGGCTCGTTCCATCCAGTTGAGTAATGAATTAGAGTCTCGCCGTTGGTCAACTACATTCAACTGCTGATAGCCATACGTGTCATCTGAAATGACCGGACGAAACAGTTTGTCAGAGGGTGCTGTTGAAAATCCTGCATTTGCTTCACCTGTCCACTGCATGGGTGGACGAATCGAGTTGCGTTCTGCTTGAGAGAGGTCATCACCTAAACCAATTTCCTCACCATAGAACAGCACCGGAGTGCCAGGTAGCGTGAACATGAGACTATAAGCCAGCCGTAACCGCTGTGGATCATTCGCGACCAATGGTGGAAAGCGGCGACGAATGCCACGATCGTAGATCCAGACGTGTTCTTTATCTTGGTTGAATCGAGTTAGAATCTCATCCTGCTCACTGTCTGATAGTTTATCTAGCGAGAGTTCATCATGATTACGAATGAAGTGTGCCCACTGAGCGATCGAGGGTATTTCTGGTGGTGCTTTTAATCCTCGCATGATCGGTTCAGCTTGCTCTTGCGCTAAAGCTAGGATGACGTGCTGATTCACCATGAAATGAAATAGCATTTGCATTTTATCGCCATCCCCAAAGTAGGGCGGTACGTGTTCCATTGGCACGTTCGCTTCGGCCAACAAAATCGCATCGCCACAGCGCCAAGACAAGAAATCTCGCATCTCCTTTAGATAGGCATAGGGATCAGCCCCCTCTGCCTCGTCTTCGACCCCCTTTAGCTCAATCAGAAATGGAGCGGCATCGATCCGAAAGCCAGATACTCCTAATTGCAGCCAAAACCCCATCACTTTATTGATTTCTTCCCGCACTGCTGGGTTTGTAATATTCAAATCTGCTTGGTGTTCGTAGAAGCGGTGGAAGTAGTAAGCACCTGCCTGTTGGTTATAAGTCCAGGTGCTTTCTTGCACTCCAGGAAAAATAACCCCCTCTGCTGCATCTTTAGGTTTTTCCTGTGACCAGATGTAAAAGTCACGGTATTTGGACTGTTTGTTTTGACAAGCAGACTGGAACCAGGGATGTTCGGTTGAGGTGTGATTAACAACTAAATCAACAATCACCCGGATGCCGCGTTCATTAGCTAAACGAGTAAATTCTACAAAATCGCCAAGCGTTCCAAGTCGCGGGTCAACGTTGTAGAAGTCCATAACGTCGTATCCGTTGTCACGATTGGGGGTGGGATAAAATGGCATTAGCCAGATGCAGGTAATGCCCAAGCCAGCAAGGTAATTCAATCGTTGGGTTAAGCCTTCAAAGTCACCAATTCCATCGCCGTTGCCATCCATGTAAGTTTCGACATCCAGGCAATAGATGATTGCGTTCTTGTACCAAAGATCCAGCATGACAATGACCTAACGATCGACTTTTTCTTTTCTAAAGCCGTGATTACAAATAACAGAAATCGCTGGCAATTTATATCTCTCTAAAGACTTGTTGTTTGATACTAATCGCTTGCGGCTGTAAAAAATGGGATAGAACTTTAAGCTTGAGAAACTTCGCATAGGCAGAGAAGGGTACTGACAAGCAGTACCCCTCTCTCTAATAATTCGGCGATCGATACAACTGAGAGGATTACTGCTCTCGAATGACGATGCAGGCGGCTAAACCTTCCCATGTTTGTGGGCTAACAATGCCATCCACCAATATTGAAGGATTGTGGTCGCTTCCTCTTTGTTGAAGTCCAATAACGGCTGCTTCAGTTTTGGCACCAAAGAACCCGTCAATCTTAAGCGGGAAGTTATAAGCATTCAATCGGCGCTGCAAAAATGCTACCATCTCGTCTGGCTGCGTTTGTCGATCGTTACGACGTAACACAGGTATTCTATGACAGGGCGGCCCCTTTATTCGGGACTATACCTATCGTGCCCACCTACCGGAAATCAGACAGCAGGTTACGGAGATGGCACCCAATGGCAGTGGTATTCGCGATACGGCACAAGTGCTCGACATTAGCCCAACCGCCGTCATTGAGTCGTTAAAAAAAGTCGTCACCTGAAGGCAGTCAATGAAACTCGTTTAGCCGAAAACAACCCGTCCGATTACGGTGGGGTAGTTCAGCACATAGCCAGAAGCAAACATCACATTAAAGAAATTCTACAAATCAGAAATCAGTCGAGCTTTTCTAAGAATCGATCGCAAAACCGTATCTTGACTCGAAATTATATCAATCCTCCCTTC
>JACQYI010000076.1 GCA_016208305.1 Oscillatoriophycideae cyanobacterium NC_groundwater_1537_Pr4_S-0.65um_50_18
GCCTTAGGCGCCCTCGTCATCAAGGAGAAGTTAGGCATCAGCGATGCAGAAACGGTACAACAGATTCGAGAGAACCCATACTTGCAGTACTTTTTAGGACTTTGGGAGTACAGCGATAGTGCTCCGTTTGATGCCTCCATGATGGTGCACTTCCGCAAACGGATCACTCGGCAGATGGTAGGTCGCGTGAATGAATATATCAGTCGTTCGGCAACGGTAGAGACCACGTCTCAAGAGACCCGTGGGGAAACAAATACAGAAACCGAAGACCCAACGGACAAAACTACTGTCAACGTCAATGCGAATGGCGATGAACCTCCCCTAGAACCTAATGCAGGAACCCTGGTAGTTGATGCCACTTGTGCCCCTGCCGATATTCGTTATCCCACCGATTTGAGCTTACTGAACCAGGCTCGGGAAGTGAGTGAGGAGATTGTTGACGTGCTCTACGAGCAGGTGCGCAATGAGTTGGCGTGCAAACCACGAACCTATCGTCGCAAGGCACGACGGGAGTATCTGGCGGTGTCCAAACAACGCAAACCCAACGCCAAGGTTCTGCGCAAAGCGGTGGGAGGACAGTTACGTTACCTCCGCTGCAACCTAGCTCACATTGATGCCCTGCTGGCGGCAGGAGCCTCTTTAAGGGCGTTGAGTGCTCGCCAGTATCGGTTGTTGTTGGTGATCAGCGAAGTGATGCGCCAACAGCAATGGATGTATGCGCAGCGCACCCATCGCATCGAAGATCGCATCGTCAGTTTGAGCCAACCCTATGTGCGCCCGATTGTGCGAGGCAAAGCTGGAACCCCAGTTGAGTTTGGAGCCAAACTTTCAGTCAGTGTGCAAGATGGATGGGTGTCGCTCGATGAAGTCAGTTGGGACGCCTTTAACGAATCCGAGCATCTGCCCGCCCAAATTGAAGCTTACAAGGAGCGCTGGGGGCATTACCCGACCTCGGTACATGCCGACAAAATTTACCGCACCCGTGCCAATCGAGCCTATTGTCGTGAGCGAGGGATTCGCTTGAGTGGCCCGCCCTTAGGCCGACCTGCCGCCGATACCCAAGCCCAGCAACGTCAACAGACCCTCGCCGATGCTAAGGCGCGTAACCAGATTGAAGGCAAGTTTGGCCAGGCCAAGCGACGCTTTGGTTTGGCCCGAGTGATGGCAAAACTTCCCAACACCTCCCAAACGGCAATTGCTATCACCTTTCTAGTGATTAACTTGGAGCGCCTGCTCTGGGCTTTATGTTTTGTTCTCTTGTTCGGGTGGACTACCGCGTTCACACAATGCCTCTGGCAGGAGCAGCAAAACAGTTCACAACCCGGTTTGATGGAATGGGTTGCCGTCGCAACCTAATTTCCGATCGCCCCCTCCCTTCCTCTGTTAACCCCGATTTTTACTTTTTCAGCAAGCCCTAATTAAGCCCAACTTCTCTAACTTAGCAATCTTCCCTTCATAAAATAGATTGATTGTGGATCAATGGAGGCAAGTGTTGTAAGTCCGACTGAAAGGTAAAAGGACTTACTTAATTTCAACAATGGGGAGACAAGAGAAGATGTTGACGAAACCGTATCCATTACTGAGTACCCTGCTCTTGCTATTTGCTTTGACAACAGGATGCGATCGAACGGGTAACTCTTCCAAAGCGAGTAGCTCTTCTCCCTTGTCTGTACAGTGGCAAACACTACAAGCCAAAACGCTTCAAGATAGTACCGATTTTGTAAGTACACTAGAGGCAGAGCAGACGGTGTCATTGAAGCCGCAAATTGATGGACGTATTGATCGCATTCTGGTGAAACCGGGCGATCGTGTGCAGCAGGGCGACCCGATTTTTCTTCTAAATCTGGATCAAACTGCACCCCAAGTGGACAGCGCTCAGGCAAATATTAATGCAACAGTGGCTGCGCGAAATACAGCAGATCAACAGCTTCGAGTGGCGCAATCGCAGTTGACATCGGCACAGTCACAATATGAGTTAGCGAGGGTAAATAACGATCGCTATCAATATTTGGTGTCTCAAGGAGCCGTAGGTCAGGCGACTGGCGATCAATATGCCACCACGCTCAAAGTGCAAGCCGATGCCGTGAAGCAAGCTCGCGATCAGGTAAAAGCCTCTGAAGTGGCAATAGAGCAGGCAAATGCCAATATCCTTAAGGCTCAAGCGGATGCGACCACCGCTGAAGTCAGCCTCAATTTTAAGCAGGTCACTGCTCCAATTACAGGATTTGTAGGAGATATTACGCTCAAATCAGGTGACTACGTGACCACTGGACAAGTACTCACTACGATTAATCAAAATGAGACATTTGATCTTCAAATCCCTATTCCCACTAACCGTTCTAATGAGTTACGAACTGGGCTTTTAGTGCAATTAATTGATCCCAACACTGAAGCATCTCTTAGCGTTGGGAGAATTTATTTTGTCTCCTCTAAAGCTGATCCAACAGCTCAGTCTATTCTGGCGCGAGCACAGTTTGCTAATACAAACGGTACTTTAAGGGATTCTCAGTATGTCAAAGCAAGAGTGATTTGGAGCACCAAACCGGGGGTAATGGTGCCAATCACTGCCGTTACAACGATCGGCGGACAAAACTTTGTGTTTACGGCTGAAGACAAAACGAATAATGATAAGGCTCAAACGATCGCTCACCAGATTCCTGTGACACTGGGAGCCATTCAGGGGCAGAGCTATCAGGTTGTGAAAGGGTTGAAACCGGGCGATCGCGTGATTGTATCGGGCATCCTCAAGTTGCGCGAAGGGAGTCTTGTTGCCCCTCAAATCAGTAATGCCTTCCGTTCGGGTCTTTCAACTGCTGCCAATTCGCCCCAATAATCAGTAAACTTGTATGATTCTTTCCATCGCCGATACGTTCATTAAGCGACCCGTATTAACGACCGTTTTTACGATTGGCATTCTCCTGTTGGGGGCAGTCAGTATTCCACTGTTGCCGATTGAGTATGTCCCTCAAATTGCGCCTATTCAGGTTCAGGTGAGTGCCAGTTATGTGGGAGCTGATCCAGAGACGATCGAAACAACGGTGACAACCCCGATTGAACGCAAGCTGAACGGCACTCGTGATATGCAGTATTTCAGCTCGACGAGTGTAGCGGGTACTAGCAATATTTCAGCGTTTTTTGGAGTGGGTACAAACCCCAATGAAGACCAAGTAAACGTCCAGAATAACTTGCAACAAGCGCTACCGCTGTTGCCCGAATCGGTTCAGCAGCAAGGCGTTACGGTTAAAACAGCGTCTCCTAGTTTGCTCGTTGTCTATGGATTCTACTCCCCTGACGATCAGTATGATGCGAACTTCATTAGTAACTTTGTGGATTTGTCGATTACCGATGAAGTGACGCGCATTCCAGGTGTAGGACAAGTCAACGTGTTTGGGCAGTTGCAATATGCAATGCGGTTCTGGTTAAATCCTGATGCGTTGGCAAGTCGCGGTATCACGATTAACGACGTAGTGAATGCAGTGCAGTCTCAAAATTTGGTGGTGGGTGGTGGCGCGATTGGTGCAGAACCCGCTCCTCAAGGACAACACTATCAAATTCCGCTTAAGCTCCAGGGACAATTTAAGTCAGTTAATGATGCTGAAAACATTGTGATCAAGGTTGACAGTAATGGAACGCAGACAAAGTTGAGGGATGTGGGTCGGGCAGAGTTGGGCGCACAAACCTACAGCGTTTCTGCCAAAATCAACGGCAAGCCAGGGGTCGCATTAGGGGTTTACCAGCTTCCGGGCAGCAATGCACTGGATGTAGCAAAGCAGGTGGCTGCCAAGATGGAGGAACTGAAGCAGAATTTTCCACCCGGAGTCACGACACGACTTGTGTATGACACTGTGAGTTTTATTGAAGAGTCTAACAAAGAAGTGATTATCACTCTGGTTGAGGCGATCGTACTGGTAGTTTTAGTGATCTTTATATTTCTGCAAGATTGGCGTGCCACAATTATTCCTACCATTGCCATTCCCGTCTCATTAATCGGTGCGATGATTTTTGCGAAGCTATTTGGCTTTTCGATTAATAGCTTGACGATGTTTGGTCTAGTGTTAGCAACGGGTTTGGTGGTAGATGATGCGATTCTGGTGGTGGAAGCGATCGCTGCCAAGATGCAGCATGACGGCATGACTGCCCGACAAGCTAGCTATGCCGCGATGAATGAACTCACTGGAGCCGTAATTGCGACCTCATTGGTGCTGATGGCGGTCTTCGTACCCGTTGCGTTTTTCCCGGGTGCCACCGGATTACTTTATCGCCAGTTTGCCCTCATTATTGCCTTTTCCATAGCCGTTTCCGTCTTTAACGCGCTTAGCTTTAGCCCCAGCATTGCGGCGATTCTGCTGCGTCCACCCCAAGAGGCACGCGGTCCATTAGGATGGTTCTTTGCCAAATTCAATCGGGGCTTTGCCTGGGTGCTGGATCACTACAAAGCCACGGTCGGTCGGCTGATTGAGCTGCGTTACTTAGTGCTGGCGCTGTTTGTCGTCGGTTTAGCTGCCACCGTTGCTGTATTTAAAGCGGTGCCGTCCGGTTTCGTTCCGGCTGAAGATCAAGGCTCTACGTTGGGCTTTGTACAAGGCCCTAATAATGCCTCGTTGCAATACACACGCGATATCCTTGACCAGGTGCATGCGTCATTAGCAAAGATTGAGGAGGTGCAGTCCACCGCTGAAATTAGCGGAGCCGGGTTTAATGGTAATGCCGTGAATCAAGGCATCTTTTTTGCACACTTCAAGCCCTGGGGCGATCGTCCGAAGGCAAATCAAACGGTCAGTGCCATTTTGAAGAAATTGAATCAAGAATTGGCGACCAAAATTACGGGTGCTACTGCTGTGAGTTTCAGTCCACCCCCCATTCCAGGCTTTAGCCCGCTGGGTGGTTTTAATATGCAGCTTGAAGACACTACCAACGGACGTTTGAGCTTTCAGGAGTTTGCTACCAATGCCCAGGATATCCTGCAAAAAGCCAATCAGAGTGGCATCTTTTCGCCACCGGGTGCATTCACGCAATTTGCTGCCAATACAACTCAATATGAAATCGATATTAATCGGGATCAGCTCAATGCACTGAATGTTAATTTTAGTGATGCGTTGAAAACGTTGGGGACTAGTATTGGTTCCTCTTACGTGACTCAGTTTGTCTTAGGCCCCCGCTATTATCAGGTATATGTGCAACTGGATGGCAAGTATCGCAATAAGCCAGAGGATCTCAAGCAAATTTATGTACGATCGACCACAAACACAATGATTTCACTAGATCAGCTAGTGACGATCAAACCTTACACTGGACCCGCAATCATCTCTCACTTCAATGGCTACCGTTCTATCTTGCTTCAGGGCGTTCAATCCGATGGCTATAGTAGCGGACAGGCGATCGACACCATTAACAGTGCCTATAGAGAAACTGCATTACCCGGCATTAAATTCGACTGGGCAGATTTGACTCGTCAGGAAGTTGCCGCTGGTAGTCTGGGTCCACTAATCTTTTTGTTTGGTATCATCATGGTTTTCCTGGTGTTATCTGCACAATATGAAAGCTATATTGACCCGATCATCATCTTGCTGACGGTGCCGTTAGCCATTTTAGGTGCCCTGGGTGCGATCGCATTACGGCGACTAGTGGAACCCACGCTTGCTAATGATGTGTACGGCAACATTGCCCTGGTGATGTTGATTGGTCTAGCGAGTAAGAACGCCATTTTGATTGTAGAATTTGCCAATCAGGCGCGGGCTGAGGGTCAGACAATCGTCCAGGCAGCCATCACAGCGGCTGAAGAACGTTTTCGACCGATTTTGATGACTGCTTTTGCCGCATTGGTGGGTTTCTTTCCGCTCGTGACTGCATCTGGGGCAGGTGCTAACGCCCGCCACTCGCTGGGAACTGCCGTTTTCGGTGGTTTACTCGTTGCCACATTTTTGAGCTTACTAGTGGTGCCTGTGCTGTACGTGGTGATCAAAAGTTTAGAATCTCACTTTCTTGGTGATAAAACTGATCCACCTGCCGCGCCGCCGCTATCTGCACGAGAAACCTCTCCGAATCTGAATCAGCTAGCGATACCGGGAAGCTAATCGCAACTTTCAGAACGATGCTTTGGTTAACAGAACACTTTAGTAGCATCTTCAGCAAAGAGTTAAAGATTGAAAACAATGACGAGAGTTTGAATTCCTTTAATGCCAAATTCCTAAATATTTTTTAAACGGCAGGCGATGAATAAACGACGTATTCTCTTTTCGGGTGTAATCACCTCTGCTATTGGCGTTGGATTAGGTTTGGTGATATTTGAGATGGCTCCAACACCTTATGCAAGCAGTATGTACTGTAATTTGAAACGCGATTATTGGATCATTGGTGGTATTGCAGGTCTGTTGCTAGGTTCAAGTCAAGAGACGATTCGTCAACTCAAACGGCAATGTGATCAAGACGAAGCGATCGCCCATCAATGCCATAAAGCAGATTTAACTATTCCGCCATCCGAGTCTAGCAATGGTCACAAAAACGGTCATCATACTATTCTTTAAGGCAAAAGATGAGTTGAGGGAAGTAGTAAATTCAGAAGTTCCCTTTGCTCTGTTTTCGTTTTACGTTCTGTCTCACACTTTTTCCTAAAAAATTTGGGAACTTACAGCAAAGATGCTCAGTTTCTCTATGAATCCTATGACTCTCCCAACTCTAATTTTAGGCGGTGGCTTTACTGGATTATTTACTGCGTTGCACTTAAGCCATCAACACTACAAACCGCCAATCATTTTGATTGATCAAGAGTGGAACTTTATTTTTAAGCCGCTGCTGTATGAATTTCTCAGCGGTGAGATGAACCTTCAAAATCTCTGGCCTCGCTACGATTATCTCTTGCATAACAGCGGGGTGGTGTTTGTCCGGGACAGGATTCAAGCCATTGATCTACAACAGCGTCAGGTTCACTTAGCGTCAGGACTTCATTATACCTACGGTAATCTCGTGCTGTCCTTGGGTGGGGTGGCAGGATATTTTGGCGTTGAAGGAGCCAAAGAGCAGACTTTTCCCTTTCGTACAGGTGAAGATGCAATGGCTCTGGGTCGGCATTTGCGCGATTGTCTACAACGAGCGACTCAGACCCAAGATCTACAGCAAAAACGTGCCTTATTAACCGTTGCTATCTTAGGTGCAGGGCGCTCTGGTATTGAATTGGCAGCAACCCTGGCTGATTTATTACCAGATTGGTATACTCCTTTAGGCGGTCAGGAGACAGAGCTTCGAGTGGTCGTCATTCAACGAGGCAAAGAGATCCTGAAAGGCGATAGCGATCGCCTGCGTCAAACCGTTCAAACTGCTCTGCAACATCGTACCGCACTCGTTGAATTACTGCTTGAGACTGAAGTAATATCGCTAACTCAAAACACCGTTGCCCTCAAACACAAAGAGCAAATAGAAACACTCTCAGCAGCAACGATCGTTTGGACAATGGGCAACAGTACCAATCCTCTGATAGCAACATTGCCTATTACGGAAACGAACCGAGATAAACAAGGACGGCTCAAGGTGACTCATACTTTGCAGCTTCCCGATTTTCCAGAAGTTTTTGCGGGTGGTGATTGTACTGTGATGGAAAACCTTCTGCCTGCCACGGCACAAGTCGCTTATCAGCAAGGAGCGGCGATCGCCCATAATCTACAAGCTCTTTCTGAAGGTCGCGTGCTTGTTCCAACGCAGATTGGTTTAAGAGGAACGCTAATGAAATTGGGGTTAGATGAGAGTGTGGCTGAGCTTTTCGATCGCTATGAGGTGAAAGGCAATCTAGGACATTTGATTCGTCAGGCAGCCTATATTGATCTGTTGCCAACCCCTGCCCGCAACTTCAAAATAACGGCTGAATGGTTATCAGACGAGCTTTTTTACCATATCGCCAAAGTCTAAACCCATAATGCCATTCACTCCAACTCTGCTGCTCAAAACATAGTTGCTCTCTTTGAACATGGCGTTACTGAATTAGGGTATAAACCGTTTGCTGAACTGACCCGAAGGAAATAAAGGCTTCTGAAACACCTGTTCTCAGATCATTGACCAAAATTAGACACGTAAAAGCATAAACCATTTTCAGATCAAAACCTTTAGTTTCCCCAGCAAGAAAACTACAGGTCTGGATGTGAATGAAACTTTTATGGAACCTATCGCCGCTTTGTCAGGGCGATAGGCAGAATCAATCCCTCTGACAAAGAGCTAGAGAGTTTGGGATATAGCCCCAATAATAGTCACTCTCTCAATCTTTGCTTACGCAGGCATAAGTACAGTATCAATGATGTGAATAACACCATTGTCAGCTGCTACATCAGGGGTAGTTACCGTAGAATCGTTGATTTTGACTCCGTTAGAAGCGTCAATTTTCACATTTGAGCCTTCAACGGTTGTGGCCGACTTCAGCTTCGTAACATCAGCTGCCAATACCTTACCGGAAACAACATGGTAAGTAAGGATTTTCTTGAGCTTGGGGATATCCTTAAGAAGTGCATCCACCGTGCCTGCTGGCAATTTAGCAAAAGCATCATCGGTAGGTGCAAAGACCGTGAATGGACCCTTGCCCTTGAGCGTCTCGACTAAACCAGCCGCTTTTACTGCAGCCACTAGAGTATTGAAAGAACCAGCGTTAACAGCAGTATCAACAATGTCAGTCATATTGTTCAACCTTGTTCTACAGAATTTGTTTCCATTAACTAGCGTGGCACTCTGCTGTTGCAGTTCATGTCTTAGTTGTATGAATTGCTTCTAAACTATTCAAAAGACATAGATTTAGAGGTGAATGGCACTGACATCAGGGAATATAAAAGGCTCCAAGGCTTGATATGAGAGAATCAGAGCCTCAAAGTTCAGCAAAACCATCCCTTTACATAGTTACATCTCATTGATATGCAAGCAGCTACAAAGCGCTGAAATATGTTATTAGGAGACATAACATCGGTGACGCTCCACCCTCCATCTGTCCCGTGATGCGCGAAGGCTCCGCGTTGCGGGTGCTCAAATTCCTTGAAATAGGACAAGCCCTGACTGCCTGACACAACTGAGTTACATGAGAATCCAAATCGGTCATAAAAATCTTCGTTATCCTACTCTCCTTGGCAGGCAGCTGCTTGACTCAACCGATTCTGTACCGTGGGGTCAGAAATGTTGGCAACCAGGAAGATCTCGCCTGTAGGAGCGATTTGCCAGTCCGTGGCTTCAGTCATTGGGGTGTAGGGTCTAGGGTTTGGGGTGTCAGAAAAAGTTGTGAGTTGTGAGTCCATTCTGACTCCTGACTCCTGACTCCTAATTTCTCTCCTATGCCTTACTTGCTGCGCTACGCTTAGCCTACGGCGGTCTTGCCAGTCGGCATCATCGTCTAATTGTTGTTCCGGTGTGGGCGGCAAGCCACCTCGACCACTGATGACGAAGGAGTTACCCTGGTTAGCAAAACATCCTTGGGCGATCAACCCCGATGAGTCTACAAGGATATTCGGTAATGCCACTAAGCCAGAGGTTGGGTCAAGCCCTGCTGTAGTGACATCGATCGTGCCGCTTAAAGCAGAAGTCGCTCCTGTAGCCGTAATGTCGCTCAAAGGGGTAGCGTTGGGGCGGGGTTGAATGCCATAGATCGCAAAAGCATTGATGCTGACATTACCACCCCGAAAATCCTCAGAATTGGCGCTGATGTTGCTGTCTTCGTTTGCAACCGCAATCAGAAAACGGGTATCGATTGCAATGTCACCACCAGCAATGTTGCTGCCCGTGGCGTTGGTGGTGATATTGCTGCCGTTGCGGAGGAGGAGGAAGGGCGATCGCAGATTAATATTCCCACCCCCACCCGTCGTATCAGCCCGGATGCTACCCTGATGGTTGAGGAAGATGCGATCGGCATCCACAAATAAGGAGCCTGCACTCCCCGTCCCGGAACTGCTGACCGTCACTTCTGCTTGGTCTTGAACATTAAGAGTGTCTGTTCGGAGGTTTAAGTTACCTCCTGCTCCACTGCTTCCTGTCCCAGCAGCAATGACCGAACCGCTGCCTGTGAGCGTAATGGAGTCTGGAGCAGTAATGGTCAGATCTCCCCCCTGACCTGTACTGGAGGTAGAGGCAGAGATCTGCGCCCCATCTTGCAGATTCACCCACAGATCTTGCTGATTGTTGCGGGGTTGAATAGTCAAGTTACCCGCATCGCCAGTACTGTTGGTGCCAGCAAACAGGCCGCTGTTTGTCCCTCTCATCTGCAACTCTGGCGTATTGAGAGTGATGTTGCCCGCTTGACCACGACTTGATGTGGTGGTGAGCAGTTGTCCACCCCGACTTAAGCCCACTGTGTCGGCACTAACGGTAATGTTGCCTGCGTTTCCTGCGCCAGCGGTAGAAGCTGAGAGGCGAGCGTCATTGAGGACGGAGAGCGATCGAGCGGTGATATTGATATCACCGCCCCTGCCAGTTCCTTCTCGATCAAGCGTACTAATAGCTTCTCCAGCATCGAACGAAACAGCATCACGCACTCGAATTCGGATATCCCCTGCTCTGCCTTGCCCCTGTGCAGTTGTGCTGATTTGTCCTTGCTCAGCGACTGAGAGAGAGCCTGTAGTGATGATGACATCTCCGCTGCTGCCCAAATTACCTGAACTCACCGAAGTTACCACTCTACTGGGAACGGAACTTAGAGAATTAGAGTTTGTTCCACGAATCTGGACAGAATCACGAGCATAAATGGTGACACGACCTGAGTTACCTGTTCCATCTGTATTGCTGGTATCCAAATTCCCTCCGTTGGTCAGAAACAGGGAGCCAGTTGAGAGAGTAACATTACCTCCCTGACCAACCGCTCCTCCCTGGCTCATATCGATTCCGTTACTTATCAATGCTGGACTCACTTGTGTGGTAATACCGCTGTTGGTATAGTTACCGTCCTCATTAGCCGCACCACCATCTATCAAGATCGTATCGTGGGCATTGACAATCACATTGCCTGCATTGCCCTGACCATTAGTGTAGGAAGCCAAGGCACCGCCCCTAGTAAGGGACAACGATCTTGTCATGATATTGATACCGCCAGCGTTACCAATGCCAGTTCCGTCTACAATATTGTAGATACTACTGCTATAGCCATCCCTGGAACCATCGATTAAGACGGTATCGCGGGCATTGATATTCACGCTGCCTGTATTTGCTGGTCCCCTCGTGCCAGAAATCAGTTGACTACTATCTGCGAGGGATAGTGACCCCGTCGTGACATTGATATCGCCAGTCCTACCGCCCCCGCCATAATCGATCGTATTGTACACAAGACTTTTATTCGCAAAAGAAATGCGATCGCCCGCTGTCAAGATGATACTGCCAGTCGTGCCTTGACTAAATAAGCGGTTGGCAATCACACTCTCATTAATGGCGATCGATCCCGTAGCATCAAGTTCAATGCCTCTCGTTTTGGCATCAGGGGATTCTGAATTAGTGGGAATCTCCAGCCAAAGGGAACTGCCTGATAGATCAATGTTGCGACCCAGAATCCGAATGCTGCCACTGTCACCGATGACGATAATGCCATTAATTTCTCTGACTCTGAGAAAGTTTCTGAAATCGATTTGACCTCCATTCCTCAGGAAAACATCGGCTCTAGGTACACTATCAGGGATATCTAGCCGCCAATCTTCCCCAGATGTTGACAAACTCACCGTCCCCACTCCACCCACTCCGCCCAATTCCACATAGCTACCTGGACTCGTTAACCGTCCATTATCGAGTCGCACCGCTCCACCCACTAGCATCAGGTTTTGTCGAGCAGGGACTTGCAAGCCTGTGCCGCTGAACGTGGATTGATTGACGATCGGCTGGGGTGTCAGTTGATTGAAGAACAAGGCGTTGGGATTCACCGTGAGCAACTGACTCGGTAACGGCTGTGTCGCATCACTGCTGAACACTTCGCCATTGGGAAAGCCGATCGCATTCGCAGTCGTCCCCATAAAGGAACCGCCAATGTTAAGTGATGCATTCGGACCAAACAAAATCCCATTGGGATTGAGCAGAAACAAGTTTGCCGTCCCATTTGCCCGAATCAAGCCATCGATATTCGAGATTGATCCACCCGTCACGCGACTGAAGATATTTTGTACATCAGCGGCATTGTTGAAATAAGTAGAGCCGCCAGTTGGCACCGAAAATTGGCTGAAGCTGTGGAACAGATTGCCACCTCGCCTTGCCCCACCGTCGATTTGCATATTGGGATTGCCTATGACTTGCGATCGCTCCCCCGCAGGCAGTGTGGCATCAGGAATCACCTGAGCAACGATCGGTTGAGTACAAAGCGATGCACTCAGGATACTGCCCATCAAAGCCCATGCTGTTAAGTGCGATCGGTTCATGCTGCTCCCTTTGTTCCGCAATAGCGATCCACAAGAGAGAGTGGCTCCTAGAGCGATCGTTTCAGTCAAGCTAAAACAAACGGTAGCAGAAAGCTAGGGAAGATCAGTAAGTTAGCTGAGATCTAGGGAGTGTTTTAAAACCTTGGGAACCCTAGATTTGTCGGGTTCAAGCACTCTCAATGGTACTTCCTCCTCAATCTATTCATCGTCGTGGTGATTTAACCAACGACCAATGGCAACGACTCCACCCCCTTTTACCGGATCAGAAACCTGCTGTCGGTCGTCCGAGTCTTGATCATCGCACCGTGGTCAATGGCATTCTCTGGATTCTCAGAACAGGGGCGCCCTGGCGTGACTTACCGGAACGCTATGGCAAGTGGGAAACCGTCTCTGGACGGTTCTATCGTTGGAGGAAGGAGCAGCTATGGCAACGGATTCTAGTCACTCTCCAGCAGCAAGCTGATGGTAAAGGTCAACTCAACTGGGAAATCCATCATGTCGATGGCAGCGTCATTCGTGCTCATCAACATGCCGCAGGCGCAAAAAAGGGGAGCTAGATCCGCAGAGCGAATTTTCTGACACCCAGCAGGTGCAGCAGCGCGAAGCCTTGGGGTGGTCGAAGGGGGGATTTAGCACCAAAATTCATTTGCGAATCGAGGGCAATGGTTTGCCGATGACTTTTTTGCTGACGGTTGGGGAGCGCCATGAGGCGGTTGTGTTTGAGGAGCTGATGGCGCAAGGGGCTGTGCCTCGTATCGGTGGGGGTCGTCCTCGGCTACGTCCTAAACGTGTGGTCGCAGACAAGGGGTATAGCAGTGGTAAAATTCGTCGCTACTTGCGTCGTCGAGGCATTCGCTATTCCATTCCACGAAAGGAGAACGAGAAACACCGAGGAAAGTTTGACAAGGCGACGTACCGCCAGCGCAACTTAGTTGAGCGCTGTTTTAACCGTCTCAAACAGTTTCGCCGAGTTGCTACTCGATATGAAAAAAATGCGGCAAACTACCTGGCAATGCTGACTTTAGCCTCTGTCATCTTGTGGCTATAGTTTTAAAACACGCCCTAGCATTGCTCCTCACAACCCGTTCTCAAATGAATGCGGGGCTAATCACTACCCATTGCAATGGGGCAAACGTATGATCAGCCAAGTATTTTAGCCCGTTTTAACAGCCAACCAAAATTAGCAAGGCCCCAGTCTTGAGCCGATCGAACAGCCTATAAACTGACCAGCCCACGCTTAACGGCAACAATTACGGCCTGAGTACGATCGCTCACCCCTAATTTACTTAAAAGCCGATTGATGTGTGATTTAACCGTGCTTTCGCCGATACTTAAGGCAGTTGCAATGTCAGCATTACTCATCCCCTGCGCCATCAAGCGAAGCACTGCTAGCTCTCGTTCGCTTAGCTCTGGGTGGCTCATACGCTGCAACAGCTTCGCTCCGACGGCTGGCGGCACGTACTTCTGACCGCTATGAATCGTGCGAATCGCATTCAGTAGCTCGTTGGGTTTCGCATCCTTGAGTAGATAGCCCTGAGCACCCGCCTGCAAGCCGCGATAGATATCTTCATCACTATCGTAGGTGGTAAGGACGGTAATCCGAGCCTGCTTAAATTCGGCACAGATTGCCGTAATGGCTGCCACTCCACCCATCTGGGGCATGCTCAAATCCATCAGGGTGACATCGGGTTGATATTCTCGAAACACGTCGATCGCCTGTTGCCCATCTTCGGCTTGAGCAACGACTGTCATTTCCGGATCACGATTAATGATTGTTGCCAGCCCTCGCCTGACAATAGCATGATCGTCAACAATCAAAACCCGAATTGTAGTGGGTTGACTCATCGTGATTTTACGCTCGATTGACAATGACAACAATTTCGGTACCCTGTCCAAGCTGGCTCTGAATCGTCAATTGTGCGCCCATTTGCTCTGCTCGCTCGCTCATGCCTAGCAGTCCAAACCCACCAACCGATGGAACGGTACCAACGCTAAAGCCACGCCCATTATCTTTAACGCACAGTATACATTGTGCCGCTTCATACACCAACTCAAGCCGAATTTCATCAGCTTCCGCGTACTTAATGGCGTTAGTTAAAGCTTCTTGGCTCATCCGTAATAGATGATTCTCAACGTCGGCGGACAACGGATAGGCAGTGCCTTTGCTTTCATAGATCAAAGTATTACTGGTAGAGGCTCTCATTTGCGTCACTAGGCGGTGCAGGGCATTCTGTAAGGTGCCATCTTCCAAGAGTTGGGGACGGAGTGCTGCCACCGATCGCCGTGCCTCGGACAGCCCGGTTCGTGCCAGTTCATCAATCATTTCCAGCATTTCTAGATGGTCATGGGTGGCTTCCCGATTGTCTGTCAGCACTTGCGTTGCCGCTCCGACTTGGAGCAAAATGCCCGTGAAGGACTGTGCCAGCGTATCGTGAATTTCGCGCGCCATGCGGTTGCGTTCTTCCAGAATTGAGGCTTCCTCAGCGCGTTTGCGATCGGTGATGTCTCGTGCCAGCCAAATCACCTGATCGGATCGGATGGGTGCAATGCGAGTTGAAAACCAGGTTTGCTGTCCAGCCATCTGCAAGCTGTACTCAACGGTGAGGACTTGTTGAGCGCTGAGAACCTGGTGAATGTAGCCTAGAAATTCATCGGCTTGCGCTTGCGAAAAGATTTCATGCAGAGTTTTATCAATCTGCTCTTCAAGGGGTTTGTACAACCGACCTGTCCCCACTTCGACTGCCTCGATCACTCGTCCTTCAGCCGTCAACACAAAGAGCGGATCAGGAACTGCTGCAAATAATGCCCGTAGTTCCGCTTCACTTTGCTGTAACGCTGCCGTTCGCTCAGTGACTTGTTGTTCTAACGCTTGGTTGTAATCGGCTACCAGTTTCTCTGCTTGCTTACGCTCGGTGATGTCTTCAAAGGCAGCGATCGCATAAGCAACATTGCCTTGTTCATCAAAGATAGGAGTTCCCCACCCTTCAACAGGAATAATTGCGTTGTTTTGGTGAATATCCATGTCGTCAATCCTGGTGCGTTCGCCGTTCAACGCGCGAATGATTGGCAGTCTCTCACTCGGATAAATTTGATCCGTTCCCGTCACATAAAATTGATAAACCTCTGGAAGTTGCTCCGGTGTGACGGCAGGATCAACGCCTTTACCCATCAGCTCAATGCCCCGCTGATTGACATAGTAAGGGCGACCCATTGCGTCAATAATGCCGATGCCTACGGGAATCGCTTCGAGAAATTGAGCCATCTGACTTTCGTTAGCACGGAGCTTTGAGTAAAGTTTGGCATTTTCGATCGCGATTGCTGCCTGAGTGGAGAGTAAATTCAGAACTTGGGTTCGATCGGGTGTAAAGGCTCCAGCTGCTAATTGATTTTCTAGATACAACACGCCGACAAGCTTACTCTGCTTTAACAACGGCAAACAGAGCAGCGATTGAGTTTGATTATTCTGAATATAGGGATCATTGATAAAATTCCCCTCACGAGTTGCATCACTTAAAATCACAGACTCATGAGTTCGGATCACATATTGAATGATTGATTCAGGTAAGCGATTCGTGATTGGAGTCGATTGCAGTACTTGGGTCGTACAGCCGCCACTTTCACCTTCAACCAGTTCACAAGCCGCGTCGATTCTCCATTCGCCTGCGTCCTCTAAAAGCAAACATCCGGTTTGTGCCCCAGCGTTCTCGATGAGGATCTGCATTAGCGAACTGAGCAACTGCTCCAGGTCAATCTCACTAGAAATTGCTTGAGCTGCTTTCATCACTGTTGCTAAATCGAAAGCAACCTGCGAGGTATTAGAAATGGTTCCAACCGTAGTGCGGATTGAAGGAGCGTTCACACCCGACGACTGAGAAAAGAACTCTGGATAGCGCGTTTCCAAATCTTTGACTTTTGCGATTGCGCCCCACCGCTCATAGCAGTAATGAGCTTCTTTCATGTATAGTTGAGTAATCTTTTCTCGACCTCGCCCTAGATAAAACTTGGCAGCCAATTCATAGGCTAACGCTTCTTCTTGGATATATCCGTTTTCTTTAGCCCCTTGAATTGCTTGTTCATAGAACTCCTCTGCCTCAAGCAACTGACCCAAAACTCGTGCTCGTTCTGCTTGTACTAAATAATATTTATGCAAATGATTCATGGATGCATACTGCGCCCATTGTTTCATTTTCTCCTGGCTACCTGCAACATCTTTAAGGATTTGTTCCTGCATTTGAACGCTGTTTCCAGGGTATATTGCCAGTTTTGCAAGCGAGTCATAGAGGTAGTAAACAGGAACAAGCGATGTTGCTGCGCTACGAATTCCATAACGTTCTGCAATAGCTGCACTTTCAATAGCCTGAACATATTCAGAAAACAGATAGCATAGGATAAGTTTGTTGAAATATACAACAAAGATAGCGATCCCATGATTTGCTGCTTTGAGTTGTGGCAGGCTACTCTCCTCGTTATAAAATTTTCCGATTAAACGAGTTGAATTGACCGAGAATTCTATCAAACTTGAGACAGATTGCTGAAATATTTGAAGCAAGGTTAGTGAAATCTTTTGCTTAATTTGATGAATTACTTCACTATATGCTGCCATCTCATGTTCAAGTTCCACAAGCTCTTTGCCGACAATAAAGGACTGGAAACAGTGAGTGTGAGCGCAATAGGCAGCAGATTCTAAATCTCCAGTTTCTAGACCAATTTGATGAGCTTCTCGTAATGGCTCCAGTAATTCTCTATTATGTTTTTTCCAGTGGATGATGAAGTAATGTACGGTGAACAATATCTTGGCTCTAAGTGACTGGGTGTGCGGTTGTAACAACAGCGTTAGAGATAACTGCCCGAACTGATAGCCAGTCTCTATATCACCCACTCTCCCACAAAGAACCAACCCAAATGTGGCATAGGCAAAGGGAGACACAAATGCATTACCCCATTGAACTGATAAGTTGACCTGCTTAGCTGCAAGTAGAGGCATCAATTCGGGAGCAGCAAGTCGGGCAGCGATCGTGATGCTTGATAAGATTCGCATTGCCGCTAACTTTTTCGGCTCGATCATTTGGGGCAAATGAGCTAAGTCCTTAATCGACTTCTCCTTCAGAAGGAATGCGATCATGTCGAGTTCGAGTTGAATATCCGATTGACTGGGCTTTTCGGGAAAACTGACCCCTAGTTGCTGCAAAATTTGCAGTGCCGTATTGATCGCTTTTAATGGTTGGCTCTGTGCAATATCGGTTTGAATTTTGACTTCGTAAACTCTTACGGTGTCGAGAACTGTTTTAGCTTCTTGCAGAACGATCGCTGCCCAATGCTCTACCTGCTCAAACTCACCACACAAATATGCGACTTCTGTTGTTTCTTGATATAACTCTAAGGTCAGGTCATAGTTTGTTTGCCAGCTAGAAGCGGTTAGCCATGCTCTGCCTGTAGCTAGATAGTTTTGAGCCGTACTGTAGGCGATCGCTCCCTTTGCCTTCTGACCTGCCAATAGATTCAGCTTGGCAATTTCATCTCGTTCTACTTGATCGCTTACAAGCTCAATGCTATGATTGAGATGATCCATAATTTCAAATAGTCGGTCTGATCGATGCTCTGGCAGAGGTTTTTCCCGCAGATTACGACCAATTTGGAGATGAACCACCTGTTTCTGCGACTCATCGATTAAAGCGTATGCCGCTTGCTGCACGCGATCGTGCAAAAACTTATAGTCTTGAACTAATAAGTCTTTGTCTAATTCAGACAGTGGTTGAATGAGACCAGCTTGTATTGCTGCCAGCAAATTCCGAAAAACTGTTTTAAGCGATTGTTCACACACAATCGCCAACGTTTTCAAATCAAATGCAGCCCCGATACAGGCAGCTAATTGAAGAAGCTGTTGCGTTGCTTCTGGTAGCTTCTTCAACTTGCTTAAGAGCAGCTCTGCCACATTACTGGTAATATCCTGAATTTGAATTTGGTCAATGCTCCACTGCCAGATTAAGCGTTCTCTATCAAAGTTCAACAGACCTTCACTATGCAAGAATCGTATGAACTCACCCACAAAGAAAGGATTGCCCTCGGTTTTACGCAGCACTAATTCAGCTAATGGACGAACAGTACGGGTATCTTGATAGAGCGTTTCAGCAACCAATCGAGCTAATGGTTCGAGGGATAAGGGTTGAAGAACAATCTCCTGAAGCATTGCTCCTTGTTGCCGCAATCTCTCCAGAGTCAGTGTCAGTGAATGAGCAAGACTCACTTCATTATTACGATAGGCACCTATCAAAAATAGGGATTGGGTTTGCCTATCGAGCAACATCAGTTCGATTAACTTCAGTGTGGCAGAGTCAATCCACTGCAAATCATCTAAGAAGATGACAAGGGGATATTCCTCTGAGCAAAACACCCGAATGAACTGCTGAAAAACAAGGTTAAATCGATTTTGTGCCTCAGTTGATCCTACCTCTGGCACGAGTTGCTGCTTGCCCACAATCAATTCAACTTCGGGAATCACATCAATGATGAGTTGTCCGTTGTTGCCCAAAGCTGTGAGCAGACGCGATCGCCACTGTTGCAGTTGTTCTTCTGGTTCTCCCAACAGTTGCTGCACCAATTTTCGTAGAGCATCGGCGATCGCGCTGTAGGGAATATTGCGCTGAAATTGATCAAACTTACCAGAGATAAAATAGCCGTGTCTTGCCGTGATGGGTTTGTAGAGTTCTTGCACTAAGGCTGACTTCCCAACTCCAGCGTAGCCAGACACTAACATCATTTCAACGTTGCACATAGAATTTTCTACATGTTCTCCTCCGGCTACTCTGTCAAACGCTGCTAATAAGGTACTAATCTCTGCTTCACGTCCATAAAGTTTTTGAGGAATCTGAAACTGATCCGAAACATCTTGAAGCGCCAGTTGAAGGCTATGAACTTGACCTGTTGCTTCTAATTGATCAACACACCGCTTTAAATCCGCTTTAATACCCCACGCACTCTGATATCGATCTTCAGCATTCTTTGCCATCAGTTTCATGACAAGATCTGAAACGGGCTTGGGAATGGTTGCATTCAGTTCGTGCGGTGGAACAGGTTGTTTAGCAATATGACAGTGGACTAATTCCAGAATATCGGTTGTTTCAAAGGGCAACTGTCCGGTCAGTAATTGGTAGAACGTTACCCCTAGCGAGTAAAAGTCGGTGCGGTAATCGAGCAGCCGATTCATCCGCCCAGTTTGCTCTGGTGACAGGTAGGCAAGTGTGCCCTCTAACCCATGCGGGCTTTTGAACGTGGGATTAGTGCGATTGAATTGGGTGGCAATCCCAAAGTCAATGATTTTAACAACGCCAGTCTTTAAATTGAGAACAATGTTTCCAGGGTTAATGTCTTTATGAATGATGTTGGCGGTATGGATTCTGCCCAGAATGTCGGTGAGGGCGATCGCCAGCCGTAAAAAATTGGCTAAAGGCATGGGACAAAAGTCTGAGTGCCGCCGCATCCATTGCTCCAGAGACTCGCCCCCAAAGTCTTCCAAGAGAATCACAAGCGTGCGCTGATAGTCCTGCTGGCTGTAAGCCTTGACTACGCCCTCTAGATTCAGAGAGCGGGTAATTTCGTACTCTTGTCGGTAGCGGGTTAATGCTTGAGGAGCGGGATAATCTTGCTTCAGCGCTTTGACGACGATCGCCCTTCCATCTTGCGCTCTGATGCCCCGATATACCAGGGAGTGAAGGCTTTCGTAGATTTTGTCTTGGATGGCGATGCCAGGCAGAGTAATCATCAAATCCTCCCTAGATGAAACGGTTCAATTTAGTGACTCAATTCTCGCTGCCTGAATTATTTCTAAGTCTTTGTGCTACGACAAGCTCTCGATTTTTATCCCTTAACCCAATGAGAGTAATACTATCAAGTAGGGCAAGCTGATGCCAGAAGTGACCCTAGACTTTATATTAATCCGATCGTTTTTGCCTTCATAAATCTGAGGTATTGTCAAAGGCAGAGTCATGACCGTCACTTGCCATGATGCATTGAAAACTGCCGAAAATTCCGACTGTCCCATTTTGCCCTGCTGAAGTCTCTACCGTGTACACACAAGTAGAGCCTGAGTCAGTTTCCATCCAAGGAAGATCGACTCAAACTGGCGCAGACCATGAATCAGAGTGGGCATTCCAGGGGGACGTTGGGAGCGATAACCCGACCAGCCTCCCAAGCGAGCAATCACCCACGTTGCCCAGGGCAAAGAAGTGGGCGGATAAGGATTTTGCTGTTTTTGAGGTCAAGATTTAGCGTAAGCTTGTCGAACCCGCTTCAGTCGGCTAGTGAATTCAATGCTGTAGCTGTTTACGGAATTGGCGATCGTTGCCTGTGATCTGGCAGAGATTTTGGGCAGCGCCCTGGCGTTCAATCTGCTGTTTCAGCTGCCCTTGATCTGAGGCGTATGCCTGATGGAATTTGATTTAACTGTGGTACTTCTCCTGCAAGGCAAAGGGTTCTGCTGGCTAGAGGCGATTGTTCTGGGGTTAGTTTCAACGATCGCGCTCTTCTCTTGAATGGGTTCTACCTTAAGGGTTGCTCCAGCCGCTGGATGGTGAAGATTTTCTCCTGTTTGAAACGGCATCACACCCCTTCTTAGGTTTGACTTGTGTTACGCCCTATCCTTGGACACATTGCAAAGCTTTACTAACCTTAGAGACAAAAGCTGAGGATCGATCGCAGGTCATGATCAATTGGTCAATGGCTCGAGTCATAGCCACATAGAGCAACCGCGCTTCTGCCGCTGGCGTTGGTTGAGAATGCGGTAAAAAGCCGATGCCGGGTACGAAGACGACGGAGAACTCTAGCCCCTTGCTGGAATGCATGGTGATCAGTTTCATACTGGGGGCCTGTGCATCATAATTACGGCTATCGCTATCTCGACTCACCCATGCGATCGGCAGTTGAGCTTGTTCAAACTGACGACAGATCTGCTCGGCCATGAACTTGGAGCGATAGAGGATAGCCATCTCTTGCCAAGGAGTGCCGCGCTCATGGAGCTGCTTGGCTCTCTGTGCTAGATACTCCACTTCGTGGCGAAAGCTAGATAGACGAATCAACTCTGGCTTGATGCCTCGTCGGCCTGCGGTTTGCGGCTGAATCAACACAGGGGCATCTTCATCACTACCCTCGGTTGAGGTGAAGAACTCTTGGGCAAACGCATAAGCCACTGCCAGCACTTCAGCCGTGTTGCGGTAATTCACCTTAAGGATAGTCGTTCGCCCTTGTGCCTGAATGCCCACGCTCTTAAAGCTGAACTTCTGCTGTTTGGGGTTGCCGTAAAGGTTCTGAGCATCGTCATACAGCAGCAGCAAGGATTGGGTGTCTGGGCTAATCATCTGCACCACCAGCTTCAGCCAATCGGGCTGGAAGTCATGCCCCTCATCCACTAACACTGCCCCATACTGCCCTGCCGGGATTAACCCTTGCTGAAGCGATCGCATCACTCGCCCCACCAGTTCATTGAGGTAAGCTTCTCCTTGGAACTGATTCCAATTGGGGTTGGCAATGTGATGGGCTTGCAATATCTCAGCACACCAGCGATGAAAATGACGCACCGATATCCGATCGCTATGGATGCCCCTAGCATGCAGCATCTGTCGTAAGCGTGCCGCCAAGGGCACGTTGAAACACAGCACTAAGATCGGCTGATGTATCTCTTCTAAAAGCCGTTGGCAGCGATAGGCCAGAATCAACGTCTTGCCACTGCCTGCTACGCCATGAATGATGCGATGTCCGTCTCCTAGACAGCGGGCAAGTTGTTCTTGCTGCAAGTCCATGACCTCGATCAGATCGGGGATGACTAGCTCGATTTCAGGTACATCTGGCTCCAGTAGAGAGAGCTGTAGATGAGGACGCAACTCCGGGAAGATGTGCCAGCGGATGCGATCGATCTGTGCTGCCGTCAGGGGTTCGCCAAACTCGTAGGGGCAAAAGTTCCACAGCTGCTGTTGAAACACCCCAGCATCCACGCGCTCCGTCATTTCATCTTTGCAGAGAACCAAGTTGGGTTCGATCGCCCCGACTAATGCAGGCTGAGACTCAAAGACGCGGCGCGTGATGTGGCTGAGAACCACGCCATAGCTATAGGGGAATGCCAGGTGGCCTTGATATCGCCCGGATGACTGCACCAGTAAGGGGTCACGTTCGAGCAGTTCCTTGATGGCCAGAACGTAGCCTCTTGCCTGTTCTAAGGGGTTCTCGACTTCCTTCTGCCCGTCTGGCGTGAGCAGCGTGACGGTCGCTGGGGTAATCTGCTCAATCGTATCGAGGTGCCAATCTTTCACCTCTAGAACCAATAGCCCTCGGCTGGGGTGGAGAACAATGAAATCGGGATGCAGCCGTCTTCGACCGATCGGGGCATTAAACCAGATCAAGGCATCGTCATCGAGCTTCTCTTGCAGGCGCTGGCTGAGGCGGCGTTCTCCGGGTGTAAGGGTTTGAAAGCGATTGCCACATCCTGTGAGTAAGATAGCCATGAAAGATTGGAAGCTGGATGGGAAGGGCTGAACTCTCTCTATTCATCCCAATGGCACCGCATTCTATCTCAATAGGGTCTTTGTCAGCCTTGAACGAGGCGTTATCAACGACAGGGAAGCGATCGAGCATGACTCAACCTTGCCTTTAATATATTCCGATAAAGATACGGAAATAACCCAGAAATAACCGAGTTCATGGGTTCATTTAATCAGCCTGTGAATACAATGGGGAAATCGTGATGGATTCCTGGTGATTCAAAAATGGCAACTGCAACACTCAAACGATCAAGAGCGGGCAATGTTCCTCAGACTGCATTAGACCAAGTGGGTTCTCTGCTGCAAGACTTACCGGAGAAAACGAAAGACCAGATCTCTCTGCGAGAGGCTGTGTCTCAGCTCCAAGACATCATCAAGGCTGCACTCGCCAAAGGCTACAGCTATGAGGATGTGGCGACGCTTTTGGCAGAAGTGGCGA
>JACQYI010000021.1 GCA_016208305.1 Oscillatoriophycideae cyanobacterium NC_groundwater_1537_Pr4_S-0.65um_50_18
ATAGACCGTTAGTGTCGTTTTGGAGATGTTGCACAGTCGGCGGATATCTTGGTGCGCCAACCCTTGGCTTTTTAGATACAACACTT
Organism: Oscillatoriophycideae cyanobacterium NC_groundwater_1537_Pr4_S-0.65um_50_18; assembly: GCA_016208305.1. Taxonomy (GTDB): domain Bacteria; phylum Cyanobacteriota; class Cyanobacteriia; order Elainellales; family Elainellaceae; genus Drouetiella. Next base: position 87 of record JACQYI010000021.1, read on the forward strand.
CCATTTTCTGTTGAACTTTGGGGTGGGGGTAATGGTACCGTTCGTACTTCAACTCTTCAATCATCTGCTCAGTAAATTCAACCTAAATCATACCAGCAGTCCCCCTGCACTCGTGAAGTGGATAACTTCATCATATCGCTGATGCAATCGCAGATCTAAAAGTCCATTTCTTAGAGGCAGCGAGTATAGTAGGTTCGCCAACAGCATCCGTTGCCAAATGAAGGCGTTGATGAATTTCCAAAATCAGGCTTGTGCGATCGCTTCCTTCCATGCTGATCATCATTTTAAGACCTGCTCTTCGCGCTGCCTCAGCCAGCACACAAGCGTTTTTGTACCCTAACTCGGCATCCCAATGTGAGACAAGTCTAACGATACAGATGAGTTTAGATTCTGTTGAGCCATCGCCACGGTGGAGGGATGCAGTCGCTACTTGCACCTGTAGAGACACCTGTAGAGGCGATCACCCAACACCGCTGAGCCAATGATTGCTTTGCAGCGGCAAGATCCAGAGAGTCGGCGGAAGTCCAAAATCACTCACTGCTGCTAAACACTAGTTTTTGGAACGCTCAAACCTTCGATGGGAGCACTGCTGGAAGGTAATCGGTGAGGCAATCGCTCTGGCAAAACTGAGGTACTTTGGCATAATAAGTCTTAGCTTAGCGATCGCTAAAATCACTACACTCGGCGGAAATCTTGAATGTCATTACCAAACAGGACTAACTTAACTGAGACAAGAAATGAGCAGCGATCGCTAGTCGAATCTGATGACTTCGTTGTTCCATTTAGCACTCAGACAAAATGGTGTTCAGAATTTGTTTTTGAAGTTCATCGCCTGCCGCCTACAGAGGTTGCCGAGCATGACATTGAAGGGCATCACCTATTAGTCAATTTAGGTCAAACCGTTCGTTGTGGTTGGCAGACAGGGGGTCGCAGGTATGAAAACGCCTTTCCACCGACTGGCATTTGCCTTCAATCGCATGGAGAAACCAATGCCTCTTTTTGGCAAGACGAGATGAAAGTAGCCGTAATCGCTATTTCACCTAAATTCATCACGACTATTCTTAGCGATCGCACCCCTGCTGCAATTGATACCTTTGTTGAGCAACATTGCCTTCAAGATGACATCGCCTATCGCCATGCCAGAGCACTTGCTGCTGAACTGGACACACCGAGTGAGCCGCTCTACGCTGAGTCTCTTTGTCTCTCTTTGGCGTTGCACCTTTTGACGGCTTACAGCGGAAAAGCTGGAAAACCCTTTATTCCAAAAGGAAAGCTTTCCGCAATACAGCTAAGAGCGGCGATCGATTTGGCACAGACTCAATTAGGCGACAGATTAACCCTCGATCAACTAGCATCTGCTGTCAATATGTCCCTTTTCCATTTCATTCGCCTGTTTAAGAGCACTACAGGAGTTTCGCCTCACCAGTTTGTTCTGCGATTGCGCTTAGAGCGGGCGAAGCGTCTATTGCTCATGCGTCAACTTTCACTAATGGAAATTGCTCAAGCTGTAGGCTTTTTTGACCAGGCACACTTTACCAGTGCATTTCGCCGCGCCTTTGGTGTAACTCCGAAAGCATTTGCATCCCAATCATAATCTGCATCACATGAGAATGATTGCTCTCTATGAAAACTAAAGTAGCAGAAATTTCGGTTCATGCCTGGAAGTCAGATGGTATTTTGCTGGAGCGATATGGTTACACATCCGGTTCTGTAGAACCCTTACCCAAACATTGCCATGAAGAGTACCAGTTTGGCTTGAGTTTTAACTGTCAGGGTGAATATTCCTATCGAGGCGCAACCCACGTGATTCCTATGGGCAGTTTGAGCATGATTCATTCGGGCGAAGTTCACTCACCGAGCGATCGCACCTACCTTGCAGAATCGGCTCAATTTGAGATGATACATATTCATCCAAAGTGGTTGCAAACAGTCGCAGATGAGATCGCTGAGAAGTCGGTTAGTCTTCTTTTCTTCTCAACATCATCTCTTGCAGATACAACGTTAAATCATTTGTTTCTATCTTTACAATCCACCATTTATCAAAGGAATTCTGAATTGGATCGAGATGTCGCGCTTTGGATGTTTCTTTCCTACCTGATTCGTCATTATGCTTCATTAACTCAATCTATTTCCCCCTTAAAGACAGCAATTGCAAATGTGATGCGAACTCGCGACTATCTTCATGCTCACTATGCTGAGGATGTTTCTTTGGAGACATTGGCTGCGATCGCTGGGCTTAGCCGTTTTCATTTCTGCCGTGTATTCCGCAACGTGTTAGGAGTCACTCCCAACGTTTACCAAACTCAATTGCGAATTGCTGAGGCAAAAAAACTGTTGCTTCAAGGGATCTCAATTGCAGCCGTTTCCGAAATGACTGGTTTCTACGATCAGAGTCACTTTGGCTTGTACTTTAAACGCCTGGTTGGGGTCACGCCGAAAGGATACGCCAGGAAAATAGCAATATTTTCCTAGACTCACAAAAGCCTGTTGCCCTATTTTCTGAATGTTTATGAACCCGCAAGGAGGTTATTGGGGAATGTCAGATATTAGCCGTCGCCAAATTTTAACCACAGGAGCGATCGCCGCTGCTGGTTTTGCCACAGTGGTTGCTACCCACAAAGCCCAAGCCAACACCCAGACTCCACCTGAACCTCAAGCCAGTATCAATCCGAATGGTCGCTTTGCAGGTAAGGTTGTGCTGATTACGGGAGCCACCTCCGGCATTGGGGAGGCAACCGCACGAGCATTTGCAGCAGAGGGAGCTACTGTTCACTTCTGCGGTCGGCGCGAAGCGTTGGGAGAACAGGTCGCTCAAAGCATTCGAGACGTAGGCGGCAAAGCAACGTATCAACGGGCTGACGTTCGCCGTGAAAACGATGTCAAAACATTTGTCGATAACTGTGTAGAGCAGTATGGACGAATTGATGTGGCATTCAATAATTCGGGTATCTTCATGACTCCGGCTGAAGTTCAAGATATTCCCTTCGATAACTTCATAGATATCATCCTAACCAACACAGGGGGCACGTTTCTAAGCATGAAGTACGAAATTCCCCAGATGCGTCGCACCGGGGGTGGCAGCATTATTAACATGGCATCCGTCGCCGGACACGCAGGATTTCGGACAACTGCTCACTACAACGCCAGCAAGCACGGAATTATTGGACTCACCAAAGCAGCGGCGCAGGAAAACGCTGACCACAACATTCGCATCAATTCCATTTCCCCTTTAGCCGTCGATACGCCTCAATTACGTGAGTCCTTTGCATTCCAAAACATTACCTATGAACAGGCAGCTCAGGGATTTGTGACAAAACGCATTATGACCCCCCACGAAATGGCAGAAGCCGTCATGTTTTTAGCCTCTAATCAAGCAACCTCTATGACAGGTATGGATCTGGATGTCACAGGTGGTCATCTGGCACGTTAGAACCTGCAACTCAAGCGACAGAACTCACAACCCGTCATTCCACACCCTTACAAGGAGTCACTTCCATGTCTAACCCCTCACGTCGTCGTATCCTCACCACAGGCGCACTGGGAGCCGCAGGAATGGTGGCAACGGCGATCGCCTCACAGTCCCAAACCACTGCACAAACGCCGCCAACTTCTGAGCCTGCGATCGCGAACCCAAACGGCAAGTTCCAGAATAAAGTCGTGCTGATTACAGGGGCAACATCCGGCATTGGAGAAGCCACTGCACGAGCATTCGCTCAGGAAGGCGCAAAGGTTTTCTTTTGCGGTCGGCGGCAGAATTTAGGACAAACCATTGAGCGTGAAATTAAGAATGCAGGGGGTAAAGCGACTTATATGCAGGCAGATGTGCGGCAGGCAGAGCAGGTAAAAGCCTTTGTGGATGCCTGTGTTGCCCAATACGGTCGGTTAGATATTGCCTTCAACAATGCCGGAATTGATTATCCACCTCATGCGATCGCCGACACCCCCATTACTGAATTCGATGATTTGATGAATACCAATGCCCGTGGTGTGTTTCTAGGAATGAAATATGAAATTCCCTACATGATTGCAGCCGGAGGAGGAGCCATTATCAACATGGCAAGCATTGGGGGCTATCGTGCCTTTCCAAACATTGTGGGATACGGGGCGAGTAAAGCCGCTGTGATTCATATGACGAAAGCCGCAGCACAGGAATACGGAGCCTTGCGAGTCAATGCCATATTACCTGGAGCGATCAACACTGCCATGCTGGATCGAGTCAAACGCGATTGGCAAGTGACCGAAGAACAACTCGTGCAGCCCTATCCCAGCAAGCGAGTCGGACAACCCCAAGAAGTCGCAGCAATGGTGCTTTGGCTGGCATCAGACGATGCGTCTTATGTATCCGGCGGACAATTCAGTGTCGATGGCGGTGGACTTGGATAAGCTGGGCTGTATCGCGATCGATTGGGCAAATCAGCCAAACGAGGAGACATCATGCAATATACAACGCTTGGAAAGACGGGTTTAGTGGTTTCGCGGCTTTCTTTTGGAGCCATGACCTTTGGTGAAGGGCAATTAGTGCCTGGTGTGACGAATAGTATTGACCAGGCGATCGCCGATCAAATGGTCGGTCGCGTGATGGAGGCTGGGATCAATCTCTTTGATACCGCCGATGCCTACACTAATGGAGAGTCGGAAGTGATTCTTGGCAAAGCGCTAACAGGTCATAGAGATGAAGTGATCATTGCCACGAAATCAGGCTTTCGATCGGGTCAGGCGATTACAGATACAGGCGCATCGTATCGCCACATTATGATGGCAGCAGAAGCCAGCCTCAAGCGGTTAAACACAGATTATATCGACCTCTATCAGCTTCACATTCCTGACCCCATTACGCCCCTGGAAGAAACCTTGCGCGCTTTAGATGACTTAGTGCGTCAGGGGAAAGTGCGCTACATCGGCTATTCCAATTTCCCTGCCTGGAAAGCGGCAAAGATGGTGGGTATTCAAAAGCATTATAACTATGCTCCATTCATTGCAGCCCAGATGTATTACTCATTGCTAGGACGCGATTTGGAACAGGAAGTCGTTCCTTTTGTCGAAGATGCGGGCATTGGGGTGCTGGTCTGGAGTCCTTTAGCGGGTGGTTTCTTAAGCGGCAAGTACACACGCGAAAACCCAACACCCGATGGAGGAAGGCTCAATCAGTTTAAGCTGCCTCCCATTGATGTTGAGAAAGGCTATGACGTAGTGGATGCAATCAAGCAAATTGCTCAAGCTCACAGTGCATCACCTGCTCAGGTAGCAATCGCCTGGATTCTCACAAAACCCTTTATTTCGTCTGTAATTGTGGGAGCTAATAAAATGCACCAGCTTGAAGACAATTTGCAAGCGGTAGACCTCACCCTCACAGCCACAGAAATTGAGCAACTCGATACGCTCACTGCACCACCAGCCCTTTATCCCGGTTGGATGCAGCCCCTTGGTTGGGATGCTCAGGTCAAAACAGCATTGCACGGTGATTAAAGTAAAGCATTCATCCTCAATGGTTCTGAGCTTTCAAAAGTTGTTTCCAGCTATGTTCCGTATTATCATTGGCTGGAAACAAACACTCAATTCTCAGTTCTTGCAAGGTAATGTCGTAGGGTGTGCCAAGGGTGGCGATCGTTGAGAAAAACTCTAATTCGAGATCTCCTCGTTTAAGATGAACAGTCAGTAACATGGCATTTTGAGTGGTTCGCGTGGAAGGATGCCAAACATCTGCAATGCCCGG
>JACQYI010000008.1 GCA_016208305.1 Oscillatoriophycideae cyanobacterium NC_groundwater_1537_Pr4_S-0.65um_50_18
CCGAATAATTGACCATACAGTTGGGTAGAGTGTGTCATGGTGAATTACTGAGGTGTGGTAACTCCAGCTTCTCATGTCTCTCTACCCTTCTCTATCGACCACTGCTATTGGCTTTCACCCACTTCTGTCAGGCAGCCAGGAGGTGTAGTTTCCTAACGTTGCTGGCTGTTTAATTCTTTATTAAGAATAAATAGATGGCCTTGGCTTTTCATTGACAATTACTGTCAGGAAATGAACCGATCGCACCATTTTGAGCAAAAGCGATCTGGTTTGACGTATTGCTTTACGATTGCAGTTGGAGTATGCGCGAAAAAACAGTTGCTATTTATATGACCCGCCCTGTGATTCAGTTTGTGGCGCAGCAGGGGGTTGATCTTGAAACACTCTATACTGCTGTTGGGTTTAATCCTGAATTACTGAAAATGCCGGATACAGCCATCTCGCGATCGTTGCACTATGCGATCTGGCGCGAAGCCATTAGGCAAACGGGGGACGACAATCTCGCCTTACATCTGGGAGAAGTTTTTAGTTTAAGTCACTATGGCATCGTTGGATATGTGTTGCTAAACTGCCAAACTTTAAACGAAGTCTTTGAAAAGTTTTGCAAATATACGTGCTTGTTTTGCCAGGAGATGCTCACGCAACTTACTATATCGGATGGAATGGCGTTTTTTGAATGTAATAGCATTCCTGGATGTAAGCCAGATGACGATTTGCTGGAAACGGCTCGCTACGATACAGAATGCACGTTTGCTTCGTCATTATCTACTATTAAAGCACTCACCGGAAAAGTACTTCGCCCGGTCGCCGTATGGTTTCGTCATCAGCTACCTGCCGACTTATCAGAATATAATCGCATTTTTCAATGTGATGTGAAATTTTCCATGCCCGTGAATCGATTGATCTTTGATGCCAATTGTTTAGAGTGGCTGGTGTTATCGAATAATGCGAATCTTCTCTCCTTCTTTGAAGAACGGGCTGAAGTCATTTTAGATCAATTAAGTGGCGACGATCTATGTACCGCTAAAGTGACTCTAGCCATTGTGCAAAGACTGAAGGGGGAACTGCCGACTGTGAATGCTATCGCCTCTGATTTAGCGATGAGTACCCGCCAGTTGCAACGCGCATTAAAAGTAGAAGGCACGTCTTTTCAAAAGTTGTTGGATCAAACACGGCAAGATCTAGCATTGCAATATCTCAAAGATCCAACCATTTCCATTCATAGTATTGCCTTCTTGTTAGGCTTTTCAGAACCCAGTGCTTTTAATCGCGCCTTCAAACGCTGGACGGGAAAAACACCCGGTGATTACCGTTAATTTTATAAATTTGTAATTTTCCGAGTTACGTTGCGCATCTGCCTTCCTTCTTCAAATGGCTTCAGTTCTGGATAAGTTTTCATCATGAGGCTGATGCGTTGGATCAGGGGCTTCTTCCGTAGTTTCACGTACTTCCCTAACAAAATTTGCATAGGAAATTAATAATCCCAAAAGCTCTACTGGATGAAGGTTTCAAGCGTCGGCGGCACTAAAAAACACTTATCCTGATTACACCCCTAAAAGTCCTACTCTGTAACTTCCATCGGCAGACAAGCTCAGGCCGTTAAGCCTTGCTAAAGATGAAGCAGTTTACACCAGAAGCTTTGTGGCTTCTAAAGTACCAAAAGCTTTATAGAGATGGGAGGTTTCAGGAACCCGCAAAACCCTAAGCCTTCGGCAGGCTTCGCCAACGTGCTATAGCCGTGGGATGTAGCTAGGGTACCTGCGGGGCTGAATCAGCCACAGAGTCAATTCTTATGTGGGATATGTTAACATAAGAGAATGATTGTACTAGAGTTCAAAGCCTACGGAAAAGCCAGCCAGTTCAGCGCCATTGACGAGGCACTGAGAACCGTTCAGTTCATTCGCAACAAAGCTCTCAGGTTTTGGATAGATGGATTGGGTAAAACTCAATACGACCTCAATAAATATTGCGCTGTACTCGCCAAAGAGTTTTCGTTTGTCGATGAACTCAATAGCATGGCAAGACAAGCCAGCGCTGAACGAGCATGGTCAGCTATTAGTCGATTCTACGAGAACTGCAAAAAGCAGATTCCAGGAATGAAAAGCTATCCCCAATTCCAGAAGGGTAACCGCTCAGTTGAGTACAAAACTTCTGGTTGGAAACTGGCCGACGATCGCAAAACAATCACGCTCACAGACAAGAAAAACATTGGCAAACTCAAGCTCAAAGGCACCCGTGATCTGCACTTCTATCAACCTGACCAAATCAAACGAATCAGGCTGGTGAAACGAGCAGATGGGTACTATGTACAGTTCTGCGTTCAGGTAGGCCGCCTTGAGGTGATTGAGCCGTCAGGCAAGGCTATTGGGTTAGACGTTGGACTTAACGATTTCTATACCGATAGCAATAATCAAACGGTTGATAATCCTCGATTTCTCCGCAAGGGGGCAAGACGGTTAAGACAGGCTCAACGTCGCATCTCAAAGCGCGTCAAAGGGTCTAAAAACAGGGCAAAAGCCAGAGTGATCTTAGGCAAGCGCCATCTCAAGATAAGTAGGCAGCGTAAAGACCATGCCATTAAGCTGGCAAGGTGCGTCATCTCATCTAACGATGTAGTCGCCTATGAAGACTTGAGAATCAAAAACATGGTGAAGAATCACTGTCTAGCTAAGTCCATTAACGATGCATCCTGGTATCAGTTTCGTTGCTGGCTGGAATACTTTGGCAAGGTGTTTGGCAAGATCACTATTGCTGTTCCTGCCGCTGGTACAAGCCAAGAATGCTCTCAATGCGGCACTGTGGTCAAAAAGTCTCTCTCAACTCGCACCCATGTTTGCCAGTGCGGATGTGTTCTAGACCGTGACCATAATGCTGCGAGAAACATCCTGAGTCGAGGATTGGGTACGGTAGGGCATACCGGAACCTTCATGCGAGACATGAGCAACGCTTTAGGAGAATCAACCTCTACTTTGGTTGGAGCAATCCTGCCAGAGCAAGTTGGCTCGTAGATTAAAGAATTCCACTGGCTTCAGCTGTGGGAGTGTCAAATGATAGAAGTTTCAAGAAAATCGAGAGGAAGACAATCGCAATGAGTGAATTTGAAGTACCCAAAACCTCATGTCCGTGGTGTGGTCACGAAATGACTCATGCCGGAGATCCTTTTGGGATGAATGCTCCGAAGCCTGGAGACATCTCAATTTGTGCCGAATGTGCCGGGTTTTTACAGCTTGGTACAGATTTGAGCGTGAACAAGCTGGAGCCAAGCACTGAGGTTTATCTCATGAAGAATCAGCCGGAAGCCTATGCAAACTTGTTGCATCTCCAATCAGTCATTTTGGAGAGGGTTGAAGGCGATCGCACATCCTAACCTACGACCCCAAACGCCATGCCCTGAAAACCCCGCGCCCACAGTGCAAAAAGCGCTATTAGAGACAATCTACGCGGGGTTATGAAAGGCAGCCAGGGGAGTAGCTCATAAAAATGCTAGCTCATAAAAATGCTAGAACCATTGGGACTTGCTGGAAATTCACCAAAGAAATTCTGATGGGGAACTCTACGCTAACGTCTTGAGTCAGAAAAGAGAGGCTGCAAAAAGACCTAGAGTATCCGATTGGAGAAAAACAAGGCGGAGAAAAGAAAGTTTGAAAGTTTTGAGATGTTCCTACGTGAGCAGGAGATATTAATCGATGAATCGTCGTGAATTTATTAATTGGGTTGGCGTGGGCGGAATTATGACCTCCTTACCCATTGCGATCGCAGCTTGTGCGCCCAAAACGCTGGAATCCTCAGCGCCTTCTGAAGGTTCAACGCCTTCAGTGTCTCCCCGTACTGATGGATTTCAAGCTATAGGCACCACAGTAGATATAGACAAAACGGGGCAAATCCTCAATGAGAATTTTTCTGCTGGTAAATTATTGGTTATTCGAGATCCCATTAATCCAGCTCAAGTGATTGCAGTTAACCCCACCTGCCCACATGCTGGCTGCACGGTGGCATGGCAAAAAAATCAGGACTCTTTTGTCTGCCCTTGCCACAATTCTAAATTTGCCAGTAATGGTACGGTGCAGGAAGGTCCGGCTAAGCAACCTCTTTCCACTTACACAGCCAAGATTGAAAATAATCTAATTTTAGTGAAAGCCAGCTAGGTAATGTTTTACATCTGTTGATGATACTCATTACACGGCTAAACCAAACTCGTGACGGTTGATATATAATCCAATCCCAACATCGGGCATCATTTCAGATTTAGAGGAGCAGATCGTTTTACGTGCCAGTCGCTTGATTCATGTTCTCAATTGGTTCTAATAACTGTTTGAGCTTCAGAAACATGTCGTCACTGTGGTCTGCTAAAACCTCTAAGTTTATTGACTAGCTGAAACTACCAATGTCTTACATCATCACCAGATGTAAGACACTATCCAAAGGCTGATGCTGGACATTCAAAAAACATAACTCTCTTGGGGCAAACTCCAAAATTTCTTTGCTAGGCTAGAGCAAGCGTACTTAAAGTAAGGGTTGTGAGCAACTGCACCATTGTTTGGTTCCGCCGTGACCTCCGCATCTCGGATCATGCCCCCCTAGAGCGAGCGGCTCGGAGAGGCGCTGTTGTTCCCGTATTTATCCTTGATCCTGCCCTATTGCATCATCCTGAAACCGCTCCCGCTCGCGTAGCCTTCATGTTGAAGTCCCTGCGATCGCTAGATGCTGACTTGCAGGAGCGTGGAGGACGATTGATCTTGCGCTTGGGCGATCCGCTCACCGTCTTGCCGCAGCTGATTCGGGAGACAAAGGCCGATGGCATCTATGCTCACATTGACTTTGAGCGCCTGTATGGTCGGGTTCGAGATGCGCGACTCAATCGCATTCTCACCGAGCAAGATCTGAAGATCCGCTGGTTTGAGCCAGCCGGGACTACGCCTGACCTCATGACCACGAGACAGTATGGTCAACTGTGGTACGACCAGATGAGAGAGGCGATCGTCCCTACTCCCCAGCGGATTGAAGTCCCGCCAGAGGTGTCCAGTGCGTCGTTGCCCACCCTGGCCGATCTCAATCTCCTCGATGACGGCAAGCCTCTGCCTCCGGTAGGAACGCAGGCAGCTTACCAACTGCTCGATCGCTTCTTGGAGGAGAAAACGCAGCGCTACTATTGGCAGTTGTCCTACCCCAGTGCGGCTGCGACGAGTGGATTGAGTCCTCATATCAAGTTCGGGGTCATCTCTTTGCGACAGTGCTATCACGCCGCCCAAACCCTCAAGACCGTTCCTGATGAGCGAGTTCAGCGCAGCCGGAAGCAGTTTACCGCTCGCCTGAAATGGAACAGTGGGTTTGCCCAACGCTTTCGCTACCTGCCGCAACTGGAAGTGCGATCGCTGTTTGGTCACTTCGATGAAGAAGGGTTCGAGTTCGATGAAGAGCTGTACCAAGCCTGGCAACAGGGGCAGACCGGATTTCCGATTATTGATGCCGCCGCTCGGTGTTTAATGGCAACCGGAGGGTGGCAGACCTTTAACTTTCGCACTCGCGCCTGTTATGCCAGCTTCTTGAGTAACCTGTTGGGGATGGACTGGCGCTATGGAGCGCTGCACTTCATGCAGCATCTGATTGATGGAGATTGCCCGATCGACCATTATCAGTGGGCGATGCAAGCCGGAATTACAGCCGCAATTGACAAGTCCTGGACGCGCATCTATAACCCAGGGCAAGCCGCAGTCGATCGGTTTGACCCGCAAGGAGCGTTTATTAAACGCTGGGTGCCTGAACTGCGTCACCTCTCGCCACAACAGCTAGGAACTCCCCCGGCAGTCAAGGGGTATCCGGCACCAATTCTCGACTATAAGCAAGCCAGAGCAAAACGAGTGCAGCAGCTTGAGCAGCAACGACAGCAGATCATTCAACCGGGCAACATTGTGCCTTACCTTGCGCCTTTGCCAGAGAGCTTCCTGCCGTTTGGCAGCGATCGGGTTGAGTGTGAGGTGAGTTGGGCCAGACTCGACGATCGCGCTTTGTTTCCCACGGCGATCGATCTAGCTGAACTGGACGAGGAGCAAGCACAAATGTTGCGAACTTGGTTTTTGGGGCCTACTCGTCCTGCCAAAACCTCAAATGCGCGAAAGTCCCCTGCCAAGAGTCAAGAGGAACAGCTCACTCTCTTGTGACAAGTGCAAGCGATCGGATGATTGAAGGGGTTCATTCTAATGTCTGACGACACGCCGCTTTTGCCATCAGCAGTGCTTTCCGCGCTTCTGGATCATGCTCATGTTCAAGCAACCCATCCAGAGCCTCCTCACCCGCATGAGCTGCCCAAACACCCAGCGCTTTTGCTGCCGCCGTCCGTACGTTTGCTGACGCATCATTCAGCAAGGTAAGAAGTTGGCGCAGCAATTCAACGAGCGAATTTTCTGTCCCATCCTGAAGGCTCTTTTGTAGGTATTTGGCTTGGTAATCGATCGTCTGCTTCGAGGCTGAGATGGCAGCAATCTGCACCTTTTCGTCGGGGTCGTTGAGGAGCCGCTGCTTTAAATCGAAGCTTCCGAGAGGGCTGAAATACGTTGGATTGGTGGGGGTATCGGCAGTTTCCAGGGCAAAGATCCGCAGTTGAGGGTCGGCTGAATTGGCAAGGGCATTGAGGATAGGACGGCTGTTTTCCCTCATCTGGAGGAGCAGCTGTTTGGATCGACCGTTCCGGATGCGATCGGGATCAGAAAGTGCCTCTACGCAGCAGTCAATTTCTGCACCAAAGGGGCCATCGGGTCTGAAGATGCTGTTCAGTTGATCGGCTGCATCCGAGGCATAGGAGCGCATATAGTTAGACATCTCGCCCTGGTAGAGATATTCTTCCTCGCAGTCAAGCGCGTCCTTAAGGTAAGAACGGATCCGAGCAAGGTTTACCTCGTCCAAACTTCGTTTTCTCCGTTGCTCCTCGCGAAACTCCTGACCCAGTGCTTGTCGAACGGTGCTCACGCGCAAGGCTCCTCTGGTGCTATCTCCATACAGTGCATAGAAGCTTCTGGTGGTCGGCACCAGATCTGTTAACCGCTTGCCATACTTTTGTTTGAGGATGGCGGCAATTTCCTCAAAGCGATCGTAAACTTCCCAACCCGTTCTTTCCTGCCAGATAATTGAGCCTCGATGACGAATGATGCTATCGGCTTCAATCTGATCCCATTCTAGGTGCAGCATTTCGCCCTCCAAATCCGGCAGTTGACTGGGGGAAGAGAGCCGGACTGCTTCAGGTTTCTGCCCACCTTGCAGCGGGGAGCAAAATAGCTCGTGGGTTGTGGTAGCTGCCTGAATCGCCATCTCGGCATCAAACAACTGTCGCGCCAAAATTTCAGACCACAGGGCGCGTCCGCCCTCGGCTTCGGTGGGGATGACATAACTCTCAGGTCGTTCATCCGTGAACAGATAGATTTCATCAGACTCCATCCAATCACCCGTTTTGAAGCAGACCTGGATGATCCGCTCCCATGCGATCGTCTTTTCCCAGGCGATGCCATTGGGCGGACACACCTGCAATGCGATCGCCCTGTCATCAAAGCCAACAAAATACCATTCACGTAAAGGGGCAGTTGGGGGTTCTTCCATGACAACTCAAGCCTCGTTTTAACGTTAGATTTAGCGCCGGATGAGCAATAGCAGCCAATGCCAGAGCCACCCGCATATCTCTGAGAGCGTTATTTCTTTGGGTGTTACCGCTGTACTTCGCTCTGTGCTTTGCCCTGTCCCTACAACATGCTGAAGATGCAGGTCTGTGGCAATACCAACTGGCACAGTTGCCGCAATGGGCAATGGGGAACGCCCACCCAGCAGCAGGTGATCAATCAGAAACATCAACAGTTTCTCATCGTAGCGATCGTCAACCCAGGTGTATTGGTTCGGGTCGCGATTGACCAAGGCTCGACTGATGACATACGTGGAGTCCTCTCTGGTAAGGCTCAATTGATAGATGCAATACCCCGTCCAACTGCGATGCACATAAAGAATATTGTCTTCCAGGAAAATGAACCACTTATGTTCCATCCGGTCTGGAATCAAGCCATCGCAGAGACGCTCATACTCCGGCTCAGTGAATTTCCGCTGGAGGGAAAGGATTGAGAATTGGGCGGGCAAAGGCTGAAGATTCGACCAGGACTGGCGGGTGGCTAACATTTGATTTGCCCTTCTATACTGTTGTTACTCCGGATGGACTGCTAACGACTCCAGGGACGGCGCTTGACCCTGCACAATGGCTCGTACCGCCGCGATCTGCCAATCAACAGCCGCAACGCGATCGTCTTCAGGGGCTGCCCTGATCGCATATGCCGCTGCCGCGTCTAGTTCGCCCTCAAGCGCCCAGACCGGAGACAGGCAGTACTCAGGGTAATCGGAGTACCGCACGCCCCCATCCCAACACTCGCCCACCGCCCACATGTAAAGGTTGTGAGCCAACTCTGCTGTCGGGTTTTTCAACCACTTAGCCGCCTGATCGCAGCCGTACCTGTGACCATCATCGCTCTCTTCCGGTGGCAATCTCTGGCTCACGTAGTGGATCACCTGTCGCACCAAGGCTTGCCGAAGCTGGAGCTGCTGTTCTGCATTCAGGGTGGACACCCGTGGCTCTAACTGGCTCAGTTGAGGTATCTCGTGGAGTGGCTCGTTCATCGATCCTCCGTTTTGCTGCAACAGGGGTGGCTGGCAAGGCAGCAGTTCCGAAAAGCGGGTGTGCGCCACGCCACTGGATGAGTCAAGCGTACCTGTTGCGCGCCCTTCGCTGCAACCGAACTTGCGGTTGCTCACTACGCTTCAACAAAGTACTTTGGTAAGGACTCAAAATAAAGAACTGCATCCGCAGACTGAAAGAGATCTTGAGCCATGCAAAGCCCTCGCTTGAGCCAAGCGATCTGGCTGGGATGATCTTCGTAGATGGGGTTGAAAGCATAAAATCGGGCGCTCCTTTCCGTGGACTGAATCCGATACCCGGCGAGGATGCCATCCCGACTATAGGTATCGACATTCGGGAGTTCCCAGGGCTTGGCTACCAAGGCTGCTGTTGAGAATGCAGCCATCATTTCTGGATCAACAGGTTGAATGTCTTGCCAGCAACTTTTCTTTCTTTCCTTGTGAGCCGAGTTATACAAGAATGCAAGGTACGCTGTTGTGCCTTGTGCCGACTGCTCAAGGACGAGCGTACTGGGGGCGTGGAACGTGGGCGAGAATACAAATTGATGTAACGTATCACCCTCATTGAGTGGTTGAGCAGGATCGAACCCAAGGTAATCGTTGAGCATCGTCTCGATTTCTATTAGATGATCGCTGAATCGATTCATAATCAGTTCAAGGGGCTGGCAGTCGAACGAGTCTGTTGAGCAGCGATCGCAAACCCTAAACGAAACGAAAAACCGTTGCTTACCGCTCTAACAGAGTTGTTCTACGGTGCTGCTACTCCCAATTTATCAGCGCTTCCATATCTGCCGCTACAATCCTCTCCAGATTGCGTATAATTTCCCCAGTGTCCCAATTCCACCAAGCCACTTCAAGTAATGCTCAGATCAGGTCATCACAAAAGCGCTGGCGGATCAACTTAGCGGGATTTCCTCCAGCAATTGTGTAAGGTGCAACATCATCCACACGGCCGATTTTGCAGCAATTAGAAAGCTTCTCTATTCAGGATTCGTCTAGCTCCTCAAGCGATTCGGGTTTGTGTGCTGCTTCTTTACCTGTCTTTTCACTTTCTACAAGGTACTGCGGATTTTCTTCAGATGCAGCAACATGATGTTTTTTGATATCCATCGGCTGCGTCAGCTTCTTTTTGACTTTTCCACTCGTCTTGCCATTTGACGTATCCCATTCGACACGATCGCCCTTCTTGAATTCCTCTGCCACTATTTTTTCCTCAACTTTATTGTTTAGAAAGTACGCTAGCTAGCCTTGAAACTAAACGCAATTTCTCACATTGAGCTGTGGAATTCATCTGCTCTAGGATAGGGTTAGCAGCCTAAATTAACCGATCCATTCTCTGAATCGGTAGTTTGCATGTTGTAATTGCAAATCTGCTTACCCAGGTAAATGGGCTGGGAGGACAGGCAGAGTGGCGATTAACAGAAATAACAAGGCTGCTCCAGTCTCTAGCATGGCAACGAATTGAATCTGGGTCGTGCAGTACCAATCTTTCTGCCAAAGAATGATGCCAAACTTGAGCAGCGCCACACTAAAAGCGATCGCTGTGACGGGTAGTAACCAGCCGATCGCCCAAAGGCTAATGACCCATAGAGATGCAATAGTGTGATAAATCAGGCTGGGTGTGATCGGGTGTTGCTTATGCTTGCGAAACTTTACGGTAAAGATGGCACTGGAGAAAAATAGGCTGTTCAACAGCCACAATCCCAATGCCGAAGTTGAAAGGGTTCCTGTCGTGGCAGTGTAGGTCAGAGGAGCGGCTAAGCACATGCCTCCAAAGGTCATCAATTCATTAAAAACCGATTTCTGCTCTTTACGGAATACAGAAATTGCGTCTATCAGAAATGCAGCGATCGCGCCCAGATAAATCCAAAGCAAGGGAGATAAAAGATTTCCCTGCTGCCAGTACAGGTAGAGGGCAATGGCGATCGCCACTCCAGAGTACACGCCACCCCAGAAGAGCCATCGCGGTTTTAGGCTACGCCGCTGCTTGAGTTGCACCATTAGGGGATGTTCGGCCTGAAAGCCACAGAAGGCGCAAATGAATGCCAGTGTTGTCGCCCATGTCCAGTCAAGAGCTGCCGCTGCACCTGTCAGAAAGGACACCAGCAGCATGATATAGACTCCGTGTTCAGGAGAAACAGTTGGACGATACCAGGCTTGAGAACTGGACTTTCGAGACAACGGTTCTGTCGGGGTTGGGGACAACGGAGATGAGGTCATCATGTCACCTTCTGTAGTTTGCTGTTGAACAGGTTAGGATACTGAAGCTTCTTCGTTCAATGATGGAGTGAGTCCGACAGTGGGTTGCTTGGTATGAGGACTTAAGGTGAGATCTGTATCCGATCGCTGACAAGCCACCATTGTTTTCACATGCTCTTGCTCGTCATCTCGAATGGCCAGAAAGACATCATACAAATTATTGACTTGAGGACGACGTTCGGCAGGGACATGGCTCGATTGAAACTCATCAAACATATACAGATCGCCATCCCGGTAGTATTGTACTGCGATCGCAGGAGCAGGTTGGTCTTTTAATGTTGCCTCATTTTCTTTCAAAAATTTGTTGTAAGTCCGATAAGCATGACCTTCGACCAGTTCCATAAAGTGATAGGCAGAACGGGGTGAAGCAACATACAGCGTACAAACAATCCAGTAGTAAAGCAATGCCACACTGCGGGCAAGGAGGCGATCGAGCCAGAAGTCACCACCCCCCAGTTCTTCCATAATCAGCAGGTGATGCAATTCATTCCAGGATTCGGCAAAGTGAACCTTGAGCCAATCCACCCGACGCCACCGCCCCAGTGTCTCGTACAGATGTAACACAGAGAGATAAGAGAAGTAGGGAACCCGTGCCACCGTTTCTAACACGTAAAAGCGAGGATAGGGGCGATCGCGGTAAACCGTGTTAATGACAAAGACCAAAATACCAACCAGTAAGCGAATCATGGAGCTATTCCTTTAAGGCGTCTAGATGGAAGTCATTTCTACTCTGTCAAATGCATCCAGCCGATTCTATGAGCTACCTCATAGAAGCAATGCGGCGGGTTTGGCACAGTAGAGAAGAAGTAAAGGCTGGCTTTGAATTTGGAACTTTCCAGTCACCGTTACACTTCCCCAGCCATTCGTCAAACGGAGTTCAAAAGCAATGACAACCTTTCAACTTGATCACACGGTCGGTTCAATTGTGCGGGATCACCCTGCCCTATCTCGCCTCTTTGAGCAAGCTAAAGTAGATTATTGCTGTGGTGGACAAAGAACGTTGGATGAAGCCTGTCGTCAACGAGGAATTGATCCTCAACGCTTCCTTGCCCAGCTAGAAGACTATGCGGGCTCAGAAACGGCTTTAGAAGTCAATCCAGCAGAACTCTCCCTGACGGAGTTGGCAGACCATATTAAACGGATTCACCATGCCTACTTGCATGAGGAACTGCCCCGCCTAGAGAAAATGGTGACGAAAGTTGCCGCTGTACATGGAGAAAAAGACCCTCGCCTTGCCCAGATCAAAGATATTTTCCTGGCACTGTCAGCAGAACTGACCACTCATTTGAGGAAGGAAGAACAGGTGTTGTTCCCCCTGATCCGGCAGTTGGAGGCGAGCGATACTCTACCTAGCTTTCATTGCGGTACGGTGGTCAATCCCATCACTCGCATGACGGTTGAACATGATGGAGCGGGTGTTGCCCTTGCCCAACTGCGCCAGCTGACTGACGATTTTACCCCTCCAGAGTGGGCCTGTAATACCTATCGTGCTCTGTTTGCTGCGCTGCTGACGTTTGAACAGGATATGCATCAGCACATTCACAAAGAAAATAATGTCTTGTTTCCTCAAGCCATTCTGCTCGAACAACAAAAAGCGAATGGTAGTTCTCTTTAGGGAAGGATGGAGATTAAATGCAGGAGGGGGAGAGGGTAGGATGATGGGTCTTTCGCACCCTCCTGCTCTCTCCTCCTCCTTTCCTTTAGACCACTACTCCTTTAGGCCACTACCCATGAAGGATTTCACCAAGATTGGATCGAACCTCTAGAATTGAAGGACGTCAAGAAGAACTCATTTTCGAGTGAAAAGCGGTTAGTCATGAAAGCAACTGTTGAGCAATTGGCATCGATCTCCGTCTTTACTCAGCTGCAGCTAGACCAACTCGCAAGCTTACAGCCTCACACCACTGTTCGGACTTACCAAACAGGTGAAATTGTCTCTCATGAAGGCGATCGCCTGCCGTCCCGTCTGTATGCGCTGATTCATGGTGCATTACGGGTTTCTAAAACTGCCACCAGTGGCAAGGAGACAATTCTTCGCACCCTGGCAAATGGGGATATCTTCGCGGCTCCTGCCCTGTTTGGTAACGGCATTGCGCCCGCCACCGTCATCGCTGAGAGTGATGCGCAAGTGCTAATGGTCGATCGCGAAGCCCTGCTCGCCGTGATTCAAACCAATCCAGAAATTGCCCTGAAAATGATGGCAGTTTTTAATCAGCGACTTCAGCAGCTTCACGAAATGGTTCATGGTTTGGTTTCAGAACGCGCGATCGTGCGTTTGGCGCGGTTCATGCAATACTCTGCGGGTGAATCTAATCCAGTGAGCCAGCAGGGAGCCTGTCTCCGCCTACAGCTTTCCCATTATGAAATTGCTCGCAGTATTGGCATTACCTATGAAGAATGCGTCCGTTTGTTTAAGCAGCTTCATGCTGTGATTTCCTACAAAAGAGGTGGAAAAATCACGATTCTTGACTGGGCGGGATTAGACGCGATCGCCCACGGAACGGCTGAACCAGAGGCGATCGTTGCTAAACAGGCTGATAAACTATCTGCCTTAAACGGCAAAAAACATTGAGAGGCAATTCTGTCCTGTCCATCTCCTAACAGCTTATTTCCGTTCTGCACATAAGGTGATGTAGCCTAATTCCTGCTTGTATTGCTTAAAGACACGCCGAATTGCCAATAGCCGATTCCGTACTCTCGCTTGAGTCAGAACATTCCAGAAGAATTTAATCGCATCTCTCAATCCTTCATCCTCAAGGATGCGAGCTGGGTTGAGGAGTGCCATTTCGCCTATCTGATGCTGCAGAACTTGCAATCCAGCCGCTTCGCAAGTGTCAATCCAGTCGGTTTCAGACAACGGGGTAGAATTTGTTCGCAGGGTTGCGGCGAGAGCGCGGTGGATCTCCTCTTCCCGATCGCTTGCTAGCAGCTCGTGAGAGAGAAACTTGCCGCCAGGTTTGAGGCGGTCGTGGACTCCATGTAGAATCTTGATCTTGGCAGGCAAAGATTGCATCGTTAGAATAGCCTCTGCCAGCACGTAGTCAAATTGTCCAGAAATCTGCTCTAGATGAAAAATATCGCCCTCAATCACTTGCACCTGCCCTTCCAGCCCAGCAGCTTGAATATTGGCACGAGCACGAGCAACGCTCTCAGGATTTTTTTCGACTCCCACAACCCGCACACCATACCGCTTCGCTAAAGCAATGGCGCTATAGCCAAAGCTGGCAGCAAGCTCTAAAACGGTTTCTCCTGGCTTAAATTCAGCCCATTGAAATAACTGTTCCGTTGCAGCTTTACCGCCTGGACGTAAGATTTTCTTTCCAGCGGCTGCCATCACTTGATGTCCGGTAGCTGTCTCAAAATTGATAGTTGATTGGGTCATGACTTTGCCCTTCGACTTTGCTCTTCAATGTAGATACCTCTACTTTGCCAAATCACTAACTAGGGAAATATGATCTACCTCATAGGAGTTAGACTAAGCCGCCTCGGTGACAGAGTGGCTTAGTCTAACCTCTACCTTTATGCTAAGTAGGGGCTAAGGCAGCAAAGTCGAGTCGCACTATCCCAATACCTGTGCAAACAGACTGCTCCGCACCTGTACGCCAATGTCAAACTCATTCCTTTGAAAGCGGACGACACCGTGTTGATCAGCCGCTGATCAACGCAGATATCTACTCTTTGGCACAGGTGTCTAGTCGATTGGAGATTGTCTGAATCCAGCCCCCCCCGGATGCTTCCATGATGCCTTCAGGTGAAGTTGTTGCAGGGCGAAACGGCAAGTGACCCCTAGGCTCAGCGATCGAAAAGGTAGAACTCCCCCTCCAACCCACAATGCTTTGAAAGATCTGGGTGTCTTCATAGGTTTGTCCTCGCACTCCCCGCCAGATAGAGGCTTGCACGCTCAGCCCAAAGTAGCCGTCACTCGCTTTGAGCCAACGCTGATCAATGTCTTGCAGCGCTTGGCAAGCTAGCTTCCGGGTATCTTCGGCTTTGAGGTAGCCTTGTGATCTTTTGCCAGCTAAGTCGAGCACCAGCAGTGATGTGAGACGGCTGGCTTCTCGGTAGTTTTTACTCGTCAGTGCCTGTTCTAAGGCAGTGAGGTTGGCATCTGGGGCTGAAGTTTCGCTGGGAGTTGGCGTGGCACTGGGCGTTGGTTGAGAATTAGCCTCAGTGCTGCTAAGAGACAATAGAAGCCCGGTCGTGATGGGCAATAAGCAAAACAAAAGGGTCAAGACTCTGCGGGATTGAAACATGATGGTTCCCTAATTCATTCTCATCAATTTAGAGGGTTATGAATCGGCTATCTATACCCCTGGAGGGTACGGTTTGAGAGCATAGTTCAAGAAAAGGAAGCTTTGGGATGTTTTAGCCTGGACTAAGGAGTTAAAGAACTGCTAAGCATGTTTAGGTTTGAGCAGTGCTATATTGTGATATTTACTATCTCCAATTCAATAAGGTTGTTGAATAGCAAAAGGAGCCGATGATGCCCATTTTGCACGCTAGACTACTGGGAGATTTTTTTTTGAGCTGTGGTGATACCTCTCTAACAGGCGTCATCACCAGTCGATCGCGTGCTTTGTTGGCGTATCTGCTGCTCCATCGTCAAACGCCTCAACCCCGACAACGGATTGCCGTCCACCTTTGGCCCGACTCGACCGACCCTCAGGCTCGAACCAATCTCCGCAAGGAGTTGAGTCAGTTGCGTCGTGTTCTACCCAATGCCGATCAACTTTTGTGGGTTGATACCAAAACATTAGCGTGGCATCCTGACGTTCAATTTGCACTCGATGTCGCCCAGTTTGAAGACGCAGTTAAAATGGCGGCTACAGACTCTAGCCTGACGCAACCGATGCTAGAGAAAGCAGTGGAATTGTATCGAGGCGACCTATTACTTGACTGTGACGATGAGTGGATTATCTCTGAACGCGATCGCCTTCAGCAAAAGCACGTCCAAGTCTTGGAACAATTAATTGCCTTGCTAGAAGCTCAGCAGGGCTACCGCTCTGCTCTGGGCTATGCTCAGCAGCTTTTGCAAGTTGACCCGCTCAACGAATCGACCTACTGCCTGTTAATGCGTCTACATGGCTTGAGCGGCGATCGCGCCAATGCCCTACAGGTCTATCATCGCTGCATGACCATCCTGCGGGAGGAGTTGGGGGTTAATCCTAGCTCGACAACCCGAAAGCTGTATGAGCAGTTGTTACGGAATGATGAGTCGCCAAACGATAATGCCACGGCTCAATCCCCCAGCCGCCCTCATCCGTCATCGCTGCGTCTTGCGTTGCCTCCATTGGTAGGGCGCGAACGAGAGTGGGACGTGATCCAACAGTGGATGAACACGACCGCCGATGATGCCCCCTCAGAACTGCTGTTACTGATGGGGGAGCCTGGAATTGGTAAAACGCGGCTGCTGGAAGAACTGCGAGAGACAATGCAGACAGGTCAGGTCGTGTGGGGACGAGCGTTTGCCGCAGAAATGGTGCGCCCCTATGGGATTTGGATTGATGCCCTGCGATCGCTGGCGCTGCCCTCGACCCTAACCCGCTCAACAGAACTAGGCTTTTTGCTGCCCGAAATTGGGCAACCTGGCACCGCCCCACCCAATCGCAGCCACCTGTTTGATGCTGTAGTGCAGCTACTGTCAGAGTGGGCGCAGCAGGCTCCAGTAGTGGTGATTTTAGATGACATTCAATGGATCGATGAGGCATCTTCGGCCTTGTTGCACTATGCCATTCGGCTGTTACATCATTTGCCCATCCGATTTGCCTGTACTGTACGGACAGCAGAACTCAAAGAAAATGCAGCCGTTTCGCAAGTGGTGCAAACGCTCAGACGAGAGCGGCGATTAAAAACTCTTGAGGTGCATCCATTAAACCGGGGGCAAACGGCAGCCCTGGTTAGCAACTTTAAGGCAGTTAATACAGCCAAGCTGTCTGTGGAAGTGGTCGATCAAGTGTTTATTGACAGTGGCGGCAATCCTCTGTTTGCGCTAGAAGTGGCTCGCGCATTGCTCCACGATTCTGCCCACGGTCAGTCAACCCACAGGGATAATTTAGAAGCGCTCATTAGCGATCGCCTCCAGCAGTTGGATAGCGCCGCTCAGGAATTTTTACCCTGGGCCGCATCCTTAGGGCGAAGCTTCAAACCCACAATGGTGGCAAAGGTGGCAGACTATCCCCTGCCCCAACTGTTAGCCGTCATTGAACAATTGGAGCAGCAGGCGGTGATTCGCCCTAGTAAATCGACTGGAAATGAGATGGGATATGACTTTGCCCATGATATCGTACGGCAGGTGGTCTATCGACAGCTCTCGGAACCGCGTCGTCATTTAATCCATTGGCAAATTGCCCATCGACTCAATCAACAGGCGACTCCCGACCACGCACTCGCAGGAGACATTGCCCACCATGCTGCCCTGGGCGGCGACCATGCATTGGCCGCTTCTGCTGCCCTGTTAGCCGCACAACGCTGTTTGAAGCTGTTTGCCTATGCCGAAGCAGCCACCCTCGCGCAACGGGGCATTCAGCATTGTCAACACCTGGATGACTGCACGCGAATTAGAGTGCATGTGGGGCTGTTGCGGGTCTGGGCGATCGCAGGTGTGAGGGGCGATCAGGCCGCTCAACTGGAAGCCGACGCCCAGCGGTTGACCCATGAAGCCAGTCAGTTAGGCTTTAAAGATGACGAAGTTACGGGACTGGAGGCGTTGTGGGTCTTATATTTCAACCAAAGTGACTTCGCCAGCCTCGAACAGCACTCGGTTCAAGCCGTTGAAATTAGCCGAGTTTCCAGTCCAGCCACCGCAGCCCGCCTGTTAGCCTACAGCGGCACTTGTCTCGCTGAAATTGGGCGAGACATGGTACGGGCAGAAGCGTTGCTGCTAGAGGCGCAATCTCTGGCTGACCGGGTTGGGTTACAAATTACGGATATTTATTCTGGATTAGGGGGTGTTCATTTTTATAATGGTCGCTATACCGAGGCACGAGCTTTGTTTCAACAGGCGTGGCACCAAGCACGAGCCGAACAGGATCACTGGCGTGAATGCATTTATGTGAGCTATGTGGCAATGCTGGAACTGGATGATGGCAATCCGATGGCGGCGCTACCTTACTGTCAAGAAATGGCACTCGTTGCAGCTAAAATTCAAGGTGAGGGCAGTGAAGGCGCAGTGGCTGCTGCACTGGAGGCACTAGCAAACTATACCCTGGGTCAATCTGAAGCCGAAGCGATTTTAGAACAGGCGATCGCAACGCTAAAGCAGTTAGATGCTAAGCGAATGTTGACGTATGTGCTGATTGGGGCGGCTGAGGTTGATTTAAAGTCAAATCGGGCTAACGTGGCAGCGATGCGAGCCAAAGCGGCCTTGTGCGAAGCTCAGATTATGAATCAGCCCAGCGAAACCGCTCTGGCTTGGGCGATTTTGGTGCAAAGTGCTTTAGCATTGGGTGATTTAGAACAGGCGATCGCAACATTTGAGGCGCAACAGGGTATCGATCGTCATAGTTTAAGCGCCCGATCGCGGTTGGCATTTGATCAGACCCTCCACTGCATGAAACAAGCTATGAGCCAGTCTTTACAAGATTTACCCAAATCAGGAGAACTGACATGATTCATGTTGTCGTTGAATGTGAATACGATGCCCCCTTTGATAAAAACGCCTGGTATGCAGCAGATCTGCGGCTGTTACCCTGCCTAGAGGCTCATGGCGCAACATGGATACGCTCTCAAGTTTCGCTAGATGGACGGCGTACAATTTGCGAATTTGAAGCGCCCGATGCTGAATCAGTGCGGATTGCGTATCGCAAAACGGCGGTTGCCTTTAAGCGCGTTTGGGTATCAGAAGTGCTAGATCCCAGCCAAGATCTGAGTGCCTGGATTAAAAAGCCCCATGCTGGAATAACGCCAGCAGAACAAATCACTACATCTTAAATTACGCTGTTTGAAAACCCATAGTTCTTCTTTAAATTACTTTTTTCTCTTCAATTAAAATGTCTCTTGTTATTGCTGAAACCAACGCCGACCCACCGCTGACTGATGAAGTATTGTTTGACAACTATCGTCGAGTCGAACCCTGTTTGACCGCACGAAACATAAGGTGGCATCGCTCCTTTTTATCAAGCGATCGCCATCGAATGATCTGCGTTTTTGAGGCACCTGATGCGGAGTCTGTACGAGAAGCCTACCGCAGACAAGGATTGCCCTCACGTCTTGTGTGGACTAGCAGCTTAATCAGGCCAGAGCCAAACAAAGTTCTTGACGACGTGAAGGCACTACAGGTGATAGAAGGAAGCTATCCGCCGCTGAGTGCATCAGATTGGAGCGAAATCAGCCACAATCTCTCAGCGTACTGTGCAGCACACGACATTGAATGGCGGCACTCCTATATGTCGCTTGATCGCAAAAAAGTAATTTATGAGCTGAACGCACCGACGCTAGAACTTGTTCAGGGCGCACCGCACAAATCAGAAGTTCCCTTCAGCCGCGTCTGGTCAGCGCGTGTTCTCAGCAATTGAAATAGGCGCTAGCTAAGAATCAAAAATTTAAGAAAACCCAAATCTCAATGCCTGAAAGCGTTTCTGAGCTAGGCTTTCAGGTATTAAAGTCTGGATTTGACTCATCTATAATCCTCAGCGTTTCAAGTTGAGAACGGTTTGGGAACGATTTGGGAACGGCTCGATCGCTAACTTAGGTTCAGATGCAAAGACAGCATCGCCCACTGAGTTAGCTTAGGAGTAAGCTATGATAACCCAAACATTTGACCCCACTAAAGCAGAAGCATTTGCCGGACGGATGCTAGACATCCTCAACAACGCCGCCATTACGCTGATGACATCGATCGGACATCGCACCGAATTGTTTGACACGATGGCAAAATTGCCGCCCTCAACCAGCCAACAAATCGCTGCTGCTGCTGGACTTAACGAACGCTACGTGCGTGAATGGCTAGGTGCGATGGTGACAGGTCGATTAGTAGACTATGACCCAATCGCCAAAACCTATGGCTTGCCTGCGGAACATGCGGCATTTCTAACCAAAGCTGCGGCATCTGACAACATAGCAGCCTTTGCTCAATTCATTCCGGTTCTAGCCTTAGTTGAGGAGAAAATTATCGATTGCTTCTACAAGGGTGGCGGTGTGCCCTATTCCGAGTTCAAACGCTTCCATGCGGTGATGGCAGAGGATAGCGGTCAAACCACTGTATCAGCGCTATTCGATCATGTGTTGCCGCTGATTCCCGAACTCACAGAAGCCTTGCAGGACGGCATTGCTGTTCTAGATGTGGGTTGTGGCTATGGGCGCGCGCTTAACAAACTGGCAGAAGCTTTTCCCAACAGTCGATTCACTGGCTACGACTTTTCGAAAGAAGCGATCCTCACGGCCAATGCCGAGGCTCAACGGCGGAAACTGAGCAATATCCAGTTTCAAATTAAAGATGCGGCTCTGCTGGAGGAGCGCGATCGCTATCACCTCATCACCACATTTGATGCCATTCACGATCAGGCAAGACCCGATGTGGTGTTGCAAAATATCCACGATGCTCTACGTCCTGATGGCGTTTATCTGATGCAAGATATCCACGCCGCAACGAACGTAGAGGGCAACATGGAGCATCCGATCGCTCCTTGGCTCTATACCGTTTCCTGTATGCACTGCATGACCGTTTCTCTCGCTTATGGTGGCATGGGTTTAGGAACAATGTGGGGCAAAGAAAAAGCGCTGCAAATGTTGGCTGAAGCGGGATTTAAACAGGTTGAAATTAAGCAGCTAGCACACGATTTTCAGAACGACTATTACATCATTCGCAAGAATTAAAGCACGCAAACCCAAAACTATGTGCAAACTTTGTACGATCGCGACCTGGCATCCCCGTGTCCGCCAAGATTCGCTTGTCTTTAATCTCAGTCAATTTGCAACTGCTGTCACAGCAAACCCATTGCCTAAACAGCCGCCCGACCGAGACATACAAGCCCAGTTCGATCGCCGTTACTACGACTCATAGGTTTACCAGCAATCCATTTAATGCAATCCAAAGGAAAATTAAGCAATGGCACAGGTATTTGAAACATCCAGCAATGATACGTTTACCACAGCAACTCAGCTTGGCAACATCCGCAACAGTCCCTTTGTTCGAGGGTCTTTGATTGGATCAGATGCTTTTGATTTCTACAAATTTCAGGTCGATTTCCCTCTCAAGGGCGGTATCGCGATTGTGCCTCAAGGCATCGATCCTAACTTGGTTTTGCTCAACAGCAGCGGTCAAACTATTAGAACGTCTATCACTGCGGGGGTAAATAAGGCAGAATCCATTTCATTTGACAACTTAACGAAGGGTGACTACACGCTAGTCGTCAGCAAAGCAAGCGGCAGCGGAGACTATGTGCTGAGTGCAAATGGTACGGCAATTAATCGCGCCCAATTGAGTTCGACTGTAGAGTTTATTAGTGCCAACGCAATATTTGATGAGCTGGCTACACCCTTTGGGGGAGATATCAGTGGGTTCAACAAAGCTGATTTCTATACCCAAGTCTCAATCAATGGAGTGACCCAAACCAGTAGAACGTTCAAAGATAATGACTTTCCAATCGTTAACTTTACAGCCTCCCAACCGGTAGACGTCAACTCAAGTAAAATTCCCTTTACGCTGAGAGTTTTTGATGCCGACCCTGGGCCGGATCAGCAGGCAGATATTAATCCTGTTAAGGGCGTTAAAGGCTTGAGCCTGACTTACGACACTCTGACCCATCAGGTTACAGGTGATGGAGTTGGCGTTCGACGAGAGGGCGATCGCATCTTTATCAACAATGATATGAACTTTTCAGCCATACCCTTTCGCGGGGATGGTGACCCAGCTGGAATTGCTTTCCGCATCAACTACGATAGTTTTACCGCATCGACCTCCGGCTTCAGTAGCAGCACACCCGTTATTCGTGGCACTAGTGCGAGCCAGAATCTGACTGGACAAAATCAGAGCGGCATTCTCTGCGGCGAAGGCGGCAATGATAACCTTTCTGGCATGGGCGGCCACGATATTCTCTGTGGTGGCATCGGTAATGACACCCTCAACGGGGGTACCGGGCGCGATATTAGCTTTGGCGATGCAGGACGCGACACCCACAGTGGGGGTGCAGGACGGGACACCTTTGTATTGGCGTTCAACAATGGTGTGGATTTAATCACAGACTTTCAAAACGGCAGCGACAAACTGGGGCTGTCAGTGGAGTTAAACCCTGAGATTCTCGATATTGTGCAGCAAGGTAAAAATACCGTGATTGGCGTAGGCGATCAGCGACTTGCAATTCTCTCAAACGTAAGCGCGAATCAAATCACCGCTGCCGATTTTGTCACCGTAGATTTCGCACGCTTTAGAGGCATGGAAGTGCCGTCGCTTGTGGTGTAGTGATGGCAACATATCCACTTTGTAGCCTTCTACCCAAAAGGTGAGGGACTGCAACCCAGATCCCCTTCTCCCACATAGGGAGAAGGGTTCAGGCTTCAAGCTACGCGATCGCATCAGGGTGATGCCAACTTCCAGCCCTCCCATGCCTAACCCTGTAGGATTTTGGCATGCTCCTAGCCTCTTAATTTATATCGTTGTAGATCAACCAGCATGAGCAACGCAGGAGGGATAATCAGCCAAAATCCCGACAAAGGTTCAAGCGTAACGCCAACAGCAGCCGTTAGCAAGAGAATCCAACCCGGAAAACTGGGTAGGCTAATACCTCTTGTTTGTGCCCAACAACATAACCATCCGATGATCAGGAGAAACGGCGTGATCATCATGCACCAAAATGCATCTTCTCGGTCATAAAAAGGAGCTATCGGATTGGGTGCAATCGCATTAAACCAACCATCCTGCACAATATCCATCAAAGGTTCAGCAAAAAGCCATCCGTGGACAAGGGGATGGAGAATACTTATCGCAATTAACCAGTACCCACTCACTCGAAGCATCTTTAATCTCCTGAATTCTAAATAATTTTGTCGTATTAAATTATTTTGGATACGCTGCCGTATGGTTATAGATTAATGACCTGTTTTGCAGATGTCAATACGTTGCCGTATGGTTAAGAAGAATGAGATTTCTAGGCTTGGACAGCAAGACTGGATCAACTTAGGGCTAGAGGTTTTAGCCGAGAACGGAGTTGAAGCCGTGCGAGTTGAGCCACTGGCTAAATTGCTGAATGTAACGAAGGGTAGCTTCTACTGGCATTTCAAAAATCGGGAAGAGCTTTTAGAAGCCATCTTGCAAGTATGGGTTAATCGCGAAACTGAGAGCATTATTGAGCAAGTTGAGGCAGCAGGCGGTGACGCGTCAGCCAAACTGCTTTACTTGTTTGAACTTGCAATTCAAGATGAGGGTCAAGTCGAAAATGCAATTCGAGCTTGGGCAGCAAATGATTCTAGAGTGGCTGCAATTCTTGACCAGGTTGATCAGCGTCGTCTCGACTACACAAAGAATTTGTTTTTAGACGTTGGCTTCGCACCGTTTGAAGCAACAGTACGCGCCCGAATGGTTTACTATGCTCTCATTGGTGAACTTGTCCTTGGCATTCAGACAAATCGGGCTGAACGATTAGCTGAGATGCATCTCCAGCATCTTATTCTCACGCGCCAAGATTAATCATGGGCACAACTTATATTTGCCTCTGTGCCACAGGAGACGGAATTCATTCTTCTGTAGAACTTTTAATACTTTTCAGACATCCTTTAAGACATGTAGAAATGAAAGAGAGTGAGAAGAGCTGATTGACTGATAAAACTCCTGAAACAAAGATCTGTCAGTCAACCAGAATTCTCAAGGTTTTTTTGAGCAGTTGTTGCTAGGTTTTCGATTGCTAAAAGCGTTCGCGATCGAGCCAAATTTGTGCCTCTTGCTCAGAATTGAAGCGATGATGGTTTCCAGTAGAGAAATCATAAATTTCAACGTGAGAGGCGTATAGTCGGCACGATGAGCAAACAAAATATCAGGTGGAGCACCATTCTCCAAAGCAATCACGGCCTGATTCAAAATATCATCTGAGCTAAATAGCGACAGTTCAACTTTGGTATGGCTTTGCTGTTCCCAGTTGGCGATCGCCTTTTGCAAAGCTTGATCCTCTTCCGCATAAAATGTGTACAGTGCCAAATTAAATGACGTCGAGACAAATTCGTGTCGCTGGGCAAAACCTTCTCTGTTGCAGGATTGCAGAGAGCTTTTGCTCGGTAGCCTAGCATCTGACCATCAGCATTCCTAAACTGGCTTGAGGCGGAAATTAAGCCCATAACCATTTCATGGTAATCAATTCGCTTTCTCGGCGACTCTAGTTTGTAACCGTAGAGGGCGTTTTTCCAAAAGACAGGAGATAGCATGAGCAGTGAAAGCGGATGCCCTTTTGTGGGCGGAGGTCAGAAAATTGTAGCGCGCCATAAGCCGTCGAATCGCGACTGGTGGCCGAAGTATTTGAATCTGAGCATTCTCCACCAGCACTCACCCGAAATCAACCCGATGGGTGAGACATTCAACTACGCTGAGGAGTTCAAGAGCCTCGACTTAGCTGCTGTAAGAGCAGATATCTTTGAACTGATGACCACCTCTCAGGACTGGTGGCCAGCCGACTACGGTCATTATGGCCCGCTCTTCATCCGAATGGCGTGGCACAGCGCTGGCACCTATCGGATTGGCGACGGTCGCGGTGGTGCAGGGTCGGGTAGTCAGCGGTTTGAGCCGCTCAACAGTTGGCCCGACAATGCCAACCTTGATAAGGCGCGGATGTTGCTTTGGCCCATCAAGCAGAAATACGGCAAGAAACTCTCGTGGGCTGACCTGATGGTTTTCGCAGGCAACTGCGCACTTGAGTCGATGGGCTTTAAGACGATTGGCTTTGCGGGCGGACGTGAAGACATCTGGCAACCCCAAGAAGACATCTACTGGGGTTCTGAGAAAGCCTGGCTCGGCAATGAGCGTTACGAAGGCGATCGAGTGCTAGCACATCCCCTCGGCGCCGTTCAGATGGGTCTAATCTACGTCAACCCGGAAGGGCCGGACGGTGAACCTGATCCGGTTGGCTCAGGGCACGATATTCGCGAGACCTTTGGGCGGATGGCGATGAACGATGCAGAAACGGTCGCGCTCACCGCTGGTGGACATACCTTTGGCAAGTGTCATGGCGCGGGTGAAGCGACGCACGTTGGTGCTGAGCCTGGGGGTGCCACGATCGTAGATCAGGGACTCGGCTGGAAGAGTACCTTCAACACGGGTGTCGGCGTTGATGCGATCACCAGCGGCATCGAAGGCGCATGGACTCCCACGCCAACGCAGTGGGACAACACTTATTTCGAGACCCTGTTCAAATATGATTGGGAGCTAACAAAGAGTCCCGCTGGTGCATGGCAATGGAGACCCAAGGACGGTGCTGGCGCGGATACGGTGCCCGACGCACATGATCCGTCAAAACGGCACGCCCCCATGATGACCACGGCAGATATGGCGATGAAGATGGACCCCATCTACGAGCCGATCTCGCGGCGTTACCTCGACAACCCGGATGAGTTCGCTGAGGCGTTCGCCAAGGCGTGGTTCAAGCTGACCCATCGCGACATGGGACCTCGCTCGCGCTATCTCGGTACCGAGGTTCCAGCGGAAGAGTTCTTGTGGCAAGATCCTATTCCTGAAGTCACCCATGAATTGATTAATGAGCAGGACATTACCGCGCTCAAAGACAAGATTCTGGCTTCCGGGCTGTCTGTTTCTCAACTGGTTTCGACTGCCTGGGCATCAGCCTCTACATTCCGGGGGTCTGACAAGCGTGGTGGAGCAAACGGAGCGCGCCTTCGTCTTGCGCCTCAGAAGGATTGGGAAATCAATCAACCAACGCAACTGGCAACGGTGCTGCAAACCCTCGAGGCAATTCAACAGGAGTTCAATCGTTCGCAGTCTAATGGAAAGCAGGTTTCGATTGCTGACTTAATCGTACTGGGCGGATGCGCAGGCGTTGAACAGGCGGCAAAGAGCGCTGGGCATGAGGTTCAGGTTCCCTTTAAGCCAGGACGGGCAGATGCCTCGCAAGAGAAAACTGATGTCGAGTCCTTCGCCGTACTTGAGCCAGTCGCAGATGGGTTCCGCAACTACACCAGCGGCAAGCACAGCGAATCGCTTGAAGAATTGCTGATTGATCAGGCACAACTGCTGTCCCTATCAGCCCCTGAGATGACGGTTCTCTTGGGCGGTATGCGCGTCCTCGGTACGAACTTTGGAGGCGCTAAACACGGTGTCTTCACCGATCGCTCGGAGACACTGACCAATCACTTCTTCGTGAACCTGCTTGACCTAGGCACAACCTGGAAAGCGACCTCTGAAGATGAATATGAGTTCGAGGGCAGCAGTCGCAAAACGGGCGAACTCAAGTGGACTGCGACCCGTGTTGACCTGATCTTCGGCTCAAATTCTCAGCTACGTGCCCTTGCAGAGGTCTATGGCTCTGAGGACTCACAGCAGAAATTTGTAGATGACTTTGTGGCGGTGTGGGACAAGGTGATGAACCTCGATCGCTTCGACCTCGCCTAGTCTCAGTACAAAGGTCTTTAAGGATTTCTCAGCGTCATTTCTAAGATGAGCGATCGCCAATCGAAGCGACGCGAGTCTGTGAATCCTGAACACAAGGAGAAGCCAGAGACAAACATGAGGGCGGTGTTTCAACTTATCTTGAAACGCCGCCTTAGCTTTAGGCTCTTGCGCCAACTATCTAATAAAATCTATGAGACCGTCAAACTTCAATACAAACACATACCCGTCTAGCACGCTAAGTTCATAGGAGACAGTGGGACAGATTCCGCTGGGAGAGATGGCTCTCCATTCATTTGAGAGGATTTACTTTAATCCTCCAACACTCGACTTCTACATCGCACTGCCAGTTTTACCCCAAGTAACTGGAGTTCCGATCGCTCAACTCTAACAACTCCGAGCCGGGCAATCACAGCAGTAACGAATGGGCGATCGCTCTATATTGTTCTATTGAGGGGCGATCGTTTTTTAGGGAAGAGATGGAGCAGTCGGTTGGACTAAAGTTACCAAAATCAGTAGTGATTAAACGACCTGATACTGTGTCTACTACAACGGTAACATCATTTAAACTGTCGTAGTACCTGTCTGTCTCAGATGTTCTATCAGGATATTTTTACCCTAATTGAATTACATTCTCAACAACTGATGGAATAATTCCCTGATCTTGTATAAACTATCTTAATTTTTTGGAATCCTGTTGAGACCGATATAATTGGCGGCATAGCTTACGATATTCTTTGGGAGGACGTTCTATGATTGCTTTATCTGGAATTACCATCCAAAGAAAAATTTACGAAAGCCCTAATTCTCTGGTATATCGGGGCATCCGTGAGGAAGATGGTCGAGCGATCGCCATCAAGCTGCTGAAGCAAGATTATCCCTCGCCTCAAGAATTAACGTGCTACCGACAGGAATATAAAATTACCCGCTCCCTCAATCTGGAAGGGGTGGTCAAGGCATACAGCCAGCAAGATTATCAACGCACGCTTGTTATTCTCTTAGAAGACTTTGGGGGTGAGTCCTTGGAGCAATGGATGCAGCGGCGCTCCGATTTTTGCCCCATGCCCTTAGCCACTTTTTTACGGCTTGCGATCGCCCTCACCAACACCCTAAGCGGAATCCACGCCGCCCATGTCATTCACAAAGATATTAATCCTGGCAACATTGTTCTTAATCCGAATACGGGCGTGGTTAAAATCATTGACTTCGGGATTGCTACCCGATTCAATCGCACCAATCCCACATTCAAAAGCCCTTACGTGTTAGAAGGTACACTTGCCTATCTGTCTCCAGAGCAAACCGGACGGATGAACCGCCTGCTCGATTACCGCACCGATTTTTACTCGCTCGGAGTAACGTTTTACCAATTACTGACTGGACAGTTGCCGTTTGCAACAACCGATATTCTGGAATTAGTCCATTGTCATATTGCTAAACAACCTGTTCCACCTCACGAACTGAATGCAACAATTCCTAAGCCCGTTTCAGATATTGTAATGAAACTGATGGCGAAGAATGCCGAAGATCGCTATCAGAGTGCTTGGGGCATCAAAGCAGATTTAGAATACTGTTTGCATCAACTTGAAACAACAGGACAGATAAATACTATCCAGTTAGGTCTGCAAGATGTTTCCAATCAATTTCAGATTCCTCAAAAACTGTACGGACGGGAAGCAGAGGTTGCAGCATTATGGGCAGCGTTTGAGAGAGTAGCAGGGGGAGAAGACGCGGAGATAGTGCGACTCTCCGCGTCTCCGCATCCCCATGTCCCCGCGTCCTCCGAAATGATGTTAGTTTCAGGCTACGCAGGTATTGGCAAATCAGCACTGGTACAGGAACTCTACAAACCAATCACGGCAAAACGCGGCTATTTTATCTCTGGAAAGTTTGACCAGTTTCAGCAAAATATTCCCTACAGCGCGATCGCCCAGGCTCTACAACAATTGATGCAACAATTGCTGGGTGAACCAGAAGAACAATTGCAGCAATGGCAATCGCGGCTTCTCACTGCTTTAGGAAGAAACGGGCAGCTCATTATTGATGTGATTCCCGAAGTTGAATTGATAATTGGCAAGCAATCACGCGTACCAGAGGTTGGAGCAACGGAAGCTCAAAACCGCTTTAATCGAGTTTTTCAGCAGTTCATTCGCGTGTTTTGTTCTAAAGAACATCCCCTAGTGATCTTCTTAGATGATTTGCAGTGGATTGATTCAGCTACGTTGAAGTTAATCGAACTAATGCTGCTCGATGAGCAAACTCAATTCCTATTTCTGATAGGAGCATATCGAAATAATGAAGTGGTTTCAACCCATCCACTCGTGTTAAGCCTAGAGCAGTTGCGACAACAAGGGGCGTTGCTTCAGGAGATTGTCCTGAAACCCTTAAGCCTAGAACCGTTAGCTCAGCTGGTTGCTGAGACATTACATCATGATATTCATACGGTACGTTCCCTGGCTGAGTTAGTACTGCATAAAACTGAGGGCAATCCCTTTTTTGTCGGTGAATTTTTGCGATCGCTGCACAATGAGCATCTCTTAAGCTTCAATGCAGAACATTTAAGCTGGCAATGGAGCATTGCTCAGATCGAAGCTCAAAATATTACTGATAATGTAGTTGAACTGCTGTTGAGCAAGTTAAAAAAGCTGCCTGAGGCGACACAGCAGCAGCTTCAATTAGCTGCTTGTATCGGGGCTGAATTTGATTTAGAAACGTTGGCGATCGTCTGTGAACAATCTCCTGCAATCGTTTTTCAGGACTTGTTAGCAGCGGCACAAGTAGGATTTATCCAACCTATCTCTGAATTAGACGAAGACTTGTTAATTCAAGACTATAAGTTCTTACACGATCGCGTGCAGCAAGCCGCTTATGCCCTGATTGATGAATCGGAGAAGCAGGTGATTCATCTCCAAATTGGTCGCAATCTGTTTGAAAAGACTTTACCAGAGGAGTTGCCAGAGCGACTGTTTGAAGTTGTGGATCATCTCAACCATGGGAGTGAACTGATTACTGATCAATCTAAACGAGATGAGATTTTTAGATTGAATCTGATGGCAGGACAGAGAGCAAAAAAGGCCACTGCTTACAGGGTTGCCAAGCATTATTTGGCGATCGCTAGAGAATGGATAGATGCTTCTAGCTGGCAAACAAATTATGACCTGAGCTTAGAGTTGTATTTAGAAACAACAGAAGTTGCATTTCTGTGTGGGGAGTTTGAACAGGTTGACCAGTGGATAGCGATCGTTCTGCAATGGGCTAAAACGGTTCTTGATAGCGTGAAAGTGTACGAAGTCAAAATTCAAAGCTACATTGCACAAAATCAGCTGTTAGAAGCAATTAATACTGGATTGCAAGTATTACAACAACTGGAAATCAGTTTTCCCGGACAGCCAAGTCAGTCAGATATTCAGCGTGAACTAGACGTAATCTCATGCCTTCTTAGTGAGAATTCAATGTCTAGCAACAAAACGGGCAGTGTCTACGATGACTTGATTCATTTGCCCCAAATGCGCGAACCAGATAAGTTAGCAGCAATGCAAATCCTGTCTGGGATCACGATTTCCACCTATAGCGCGGCTCCTAATTTGATGCCGTTACTGGTATCTAAACAAGTCAGCTTGTCGCTCAAATATGGTAATACATTTGCGTCTCCTTTTGTTTATGCTAACTTTGGATTAATTTTGTGTAGGAAAGTTGAGAGTATCGAGACTGGCTACGAGTTTGGAAAGTTGGCTTTAAGGCAGTTGTCACAACCTCAACCCCATTCACTCAGAGCTAGAACATTGGTTATTGTGAATACCTTTATCATTCACTGGAAAGATCATCTGAGTGACACATTGCAGCCATTACTAGAAGCCTATCAAAGTGGGCTGGAAACGGGAGATTTAGAGTTTGCTGCCTATAGCGCTCATTCTTATTGCTTTAATTTCTATGCTGTCGGACGTGAACTCGTGGAGGTTGAACGCGAGTTGACGAAATACAATGAAGCAATTTGTCAAATCAAACAAGAAACAGCACTAACCTGGAATCAAATATTTCAGCAGGCGATCGCAAATTTGAGGGACTACTCGGTCAATCCAACCCGTCTTGTTGGCAAATTCTACAATGAGGAAAATGGGTTACCACAACATGAAATAGCAAATGATGGTACTGCAATCTTTAATGTCTATTTCAATAAACTCTTTCTGTGCTACCTATTTTCCAATTATGTTCAGGCTGTTGAAAACTCAACTGTAGCAGAGTGTTATGTGATCCGAGTAGCAGGATCACCTCTTAGCCCTTTTTACTATCTGTATGATGCTCTGGCAAGACTCGCAATATACCCTGAAAGCAGCGCTCAAACACAGTCGGAAATCCTCAAAAAAGTTGCTGTTAACCAGGAAGTAATGAAAAATTGGGCACGTTATGCACCAATGAATTTTTTACATAAATATCATCTAATTGAGGCAGAGCAAGCACGAATCTTGGGTCGATTGCTTGAGGCAGAAGAATTCTATGAACAAGCCATTCAAGGTGCTAGAGATAATCAATACCTTCAAGAAGAAGCATTAGCATACGAATTAGCTGCCAAATTTTATCTATTTCGTGGTAGAGACAAGTTTGCTCAAACGTACATGAAAGAGGCGCACTACTGTTATGAGCGATGGGGAGCAACTGCAAAAGTCAAAGATTTAGAAGCTCGCTACCCACAGCTATTTCCTAAATTATCGGATGTCGTTCCACCAACCCATAATACTTCTGTCACTACCGCTAATTACTCACCTACTACGTTCGACTTAGCGGCGGTCATGAAAGCGTCACAAGCGATTTCGAGTGAAATTGAACTGGATAAGTTACTCAGTTCCTTGATGGAGATATTAATCAAAAATGCTGGTGCACAAACAGGCTTTCTAATTTTAGAAAATTTAGGGAAATGGGTAATTGAAGCATCCGGCGAACTCAAGGAGGACGATAATACATATTCTACAAACTTACTGCAATCTCTCCCAACCGCAGATCATTTACCTGAATCAATTGTTAATTATGTCATTCGTACTCATGAATGCGTTATTTTAAATGATGCTACTCGCGAAGGTAATTTCACTCACGAGCCATATATTCAACGCAATAAAATTCAATCAATTTTATGCTTGTCTCTGCTGAATCAAGGTAGGCTAGTAGGCGTGTTGTACCTAGAAAATAAATTAGCAACCGGAGTATTTACACCAGAGCGATCGCAAGTCTTAAACTTGCTATCCACTCAAGCCGCGATCGCGATCGAAAATGCCAAACTCTACTCCAAGCTACGCGCTAGCGAAAGTAGAATGAAACAGTTTCTAGAAGCAGTTCCGGTAGGCATTGGAGTATTGGATGCGGCGGGTCGCGTTTACTACGTCAATCAACGGGGAATTCAGCTAATGGGCAAAGGGATTGATCCGTCTGTAGCGCCGGAGCAAATCCCAGAGGTTTATCAATTTTATCTGGCGGGAACAGACCAAAACTATCCAACTGAGAAACTACCAGCTATTAGGGCATTGAGCGGCGAATGCACCACGATTGACGACCTAGACATTCGCCAAGACAACACCACCATTCCAGTTGAGGTATGGGGGACTCCAGTTTTTGACGAACAGGGTAAGGTGGCTTATGCAATCGCCGCCTTTCAAGACATCACCCAGCAAAAACAAGCTGAACAATTGCTAGCCGATTATAATCGCACTTTAGAGCAACAAGTATCAGAACGAACGGCGGCGTTACAAGAAAGCGAAGCCGAACTGCGTGCTCGTGAACAGGAATTGCGGCTCATCACAGACGCTCTTCCGGTTGGTATTAGTTACATTGATGCCGAGCAACGCCACCGCTTTGTCAACCGCACCTACGAAATTTGGCGCAACTGTAGCCGAGATGAAATTTTAGGCAAGTCGATTCGTGAACTGGTAGATCATACGTCGTATCAAATGATAGAACCTTACATTAACCAGGCGTTAGGGGGAGAAACAATCACGTTTGAAGCAGAAATACCTCTGCCAGCAGGCACAAAGTACTTGAGTGTAACCTTAATTCCTGATTTCGATGCAAATGCTCAAGTCATTGGATTTTATGCTTTAAACACAGATATCAGCGATCGCAAAAAAGCCGAAGAAGCCTCAATTTTAGAGGAACGTAACCGGATGGCGCGAGAAATTCATGATACTCTGGCGCAAGCCTTTACGGGGATTCTGGTTCATATGGGAGCCGCTTCCCGATTAATGACAACTAACCCAGAAGCCATTCAAGCCCATATCAATACGGTGCGAGATCTAGCTCGCACCGGGCTGACAGAAGCTCGACGATCGGTTGCGGCACTCCGTCCCCAATTGCTAGAAGATGGCAATCTCTGGACAGCTCTAGAACGATTTGTAGCGGCTCTAAAAGCTTCAACCGAAACCAACCTAATCTGTGAGATTATCGGCACCCCCTATGAACTACCTGCTGAAACTGAAAACAATCTTTTAAGAATTGCACAGGAAGCATTTACAAATGCTATTAGATATGCAAGTGCAACCGAGATTAGGATTGAGTTAGTGTATGAAACGACGCAATGCTTCTTACAGATTAGAGACAACGGACAAGGATTTGAAGCTAATCCTACACTCCTCAATCAGGGATTTGGCCTGGTAGGGATGACTGAACGAGCGGAACGCATTGGAGCACAACTTTCGATTGAGAGCCGATTGGGGCAGGGAACTGAAGTAATTGTATCTGTACATCGAGAGGCATCAGCATGAGTCAGTCTACAGCCATCCGCGTTTTACTTGTTGATGACCACGCCATTGTGCGGCAGGGATTAGCCGCGATGATTGAGAATGAGCCGGATATGACGGTAGTGGGTCAAGTAGGGGATGGCCTGGAAGCGATCGCCCTTTATCGACAACTCCAACCGGATGTCACTTTGATGGACTTGCAAATGCCGCAGATGAGCGGTGCTGATGCGACTCTAGCCATCTGTGCTGAATTTGCCCAGGCTCACATTATCATCTTGACTACCTATGATGGTGACGAAGATATTTATCGAGCATTACGTGCCGGAGCCAAGGGCTATTTGCTCAAGGATGCCGAACCAGAGACTCTGCTCAGAGCTATTCAGATCGTTCATAGCGGGCAACAGTATATCCCTTCTGAAGTTGCTGCCAAGTTAGTGCAACGGATGAACGTGCCAGAATTAAGCGATCGCGAACAAGAGGTTGTGCGGCAGATGGCACTTGGCTTGAGTAATCATGACATTGGCGTAGCTTTAAATATTACCGAAAGTACGGTCAAATTCCACATCAACCGAATTTTGAGCAAATTAGGCGTGAGCGATCGCACACAAGCGGTGATTACTGCACTGAGGCGAGGGCTGGCTAAGTTGTGATAGAGATGAAAACTGAACTTAAGTTCGGTTGAGGTCTCGTTGCAGAGATAGTGGGCAACTGTTGTTTCATGCCTTCAATCACTCAACTTTGAGTTGGCGACAAACCTGCATTAATTTCATAGGCTAAAGATATACAAATAACGGAGGTCGCAAAAATCACAGACAGGAATCATGGCAATCTTTCGATGCTGTGAAAACTCCTTTGGCTAGTATATCCAACGATCTGATGAATCAAAATAGTCATTTCAATCAACTTCTGGTTTTACCCTCACAACGTGATCACTATCAGGGAGTACTCAATGCTCCGATCGTGCTTGTGGAGTATGGAAATTACCAATGCCCTCAGTGCAGAGAAGTCCATCAGTTGATTCAGAAAGTTCAGCAACCTTTCAGTTCTGGTTTTTCTGAAGAGAATTACCTCTGTATCGTGTTTCGTCACTTTATCGATGAGCATTCAGCCTACCCTCAAGCCCAAAAAGCAGCAGAGGTAGCGGAAGCAGCCGCAGCGCAAGGTCAATTTTGGCAAATGCACGATATGCTGTTCACCCATCAAGACGCATTGGACGACAGCTATCTTGTCGAGTATGCCAACCGTCTAGGACTCGACATTTGCCAATTTTTGCAAGATTTATCTAAACCAGTACATGTCGATCGGATCAATCAAGATATTGAAGGTGGATTAGAAAGTGGAGTGACGACCGCCCCAGCTTTGTTTATCAATGGAATTCGGTATTGCGATCGCTGGAACATCGAGCAATTGATGGCAGCTATTATCGCGACCAGTCGTTAGGTTTTTGGGTCATTACTTGGTTTATGCAACCAGACTCTTAGCTACCTGGCAAGGACTTGAAGGTGATTTTTGTTAACTTAGATAGAACCTTAAGATGCTACAAACTATTGTTCCAATCAGTATTGGCAACCAACCTAACAAAGCGACAACGGAAGCCGTAACATCCTATGTTCTACTGATTGAAGATGACAGTCAGCTTGCTCAGCTAATCGCGCAAGAATTGGGTTGTGAAGGACATCGTGTCAGTCTGGCTGAAGATGGTAACGGTGGTTTGCTAGCTGCTCGTCAAACCAATCCAAATCTCATTATAGTGGGCTGGAGCTTGTCAGGAATCTCCTGTTTGGAGTTCTGCCGTCGCTTGCGCTCAACCTACAACGATGTACCGATTATTGTCCTATGTCATGAAGGGAAAGTTTGCGAACGAGTCATGAGTTTAGACGCAGGTGCAAGTGATTGCTTGAGCAAGCCTTTTGCGATAGAGGAACTGCTCGCCAGAGTTCGAGCACACTTGAGACAAAATCAAAAAAATTACCTCCTTCAATTTGAGTACTTGGTTCTCAATTCAAAAGCACGACAGGTCTACTACGAAGATCGAGAAATTGAGCTGACTGCCAAAGAGTTCGATTTGTTGGAATATTTGATGCGGCATCCTAAACAAGTATTGACCCGTGTGCAAATTCTAGATGATGTTTGGGGTTACGAAAATTTCGCTAGTTCAAATGTCATTGAGGTTTATATCCGATACTTGCGAATTAAGTTAGAAGCACAGGGCGCAAAACAATTAATTCATACAGTACGGAGCGTCGGCTACGTATTGAGAAACCCATAATTAACAACTCATCTTTAATTTGAATACATTCATCTATTACAGATAGTAGAGAGTTTTTATGATTCCTTACGATTACATTGTGATTGGTGCAGGTTCGGCAGGCTGCGTCGTTGCTAACCGTCTGACTGAAGACAGCGATACAACCGTGTTACTCCTGGAAGCAGGCAGCCCCGATACAAAGCCAGAGATTCACATTCCAGGAGAATGCCTCAGTCTACTAGGTTCTGAGGTGGACTGGGGCTATTTCTCTGAATCAGAACCCTACCTGGATAACCGCAAAATCTTTTGTCCACGCGGCAAAGTCTTGGGGGGCAGTAGTTCGATTAATATCATGATTTATATACGGGGCAATTCTCATGATTATGATCACTGGCAGGAATTAGGCAATTCCGGTTGGAGTTACCAAGATGTGTTGCCCTACTTCAAGAAATCGGAGCACCAACAGCGAGGCGCATCTGAATTTCACGGGGTTGATGGGGAGTTAAGTGTCACCGATCCGATCGCGCCTACTGTGGTATCTCAACGCTTTGTAGACGCAGCCGTGGCCCTGGGATATGCCCACAATCCTGATGTCAATGGTGTGCAGCAGGAAGGGGCAGGACTTTATCAGTTGACGGTCAAGGATGGTAAGCGACACAGTGCTGCGGCTGCTTTTCTCGTACCAATTCTCGATCGTCCTAATTTAACCATAACGACAGGAGCATTGGTGACTCGCTTGTTGTTTGAGGGTACTCGCACCGTTGGGGTGGAATACTTGCACGAAGGCACCCTGCATCAGGTTAGGGTCAATCAAGAAGTAATTTTAAGTGCGGGCACGTTCGATTCGCCCAAGCTGCTCATGCTTTCTGGTATTGGGAGTGCAGAACACCTGAAAGCGATGGGAATTCCGATTGTGGTTGATTTGCCGGGTGTTGGTCAAAACCTTCAAGATCACCCTGTTGTGTCTGTAGCACACGAGGCAACTCAGGATTTACACACGGCAAGTACCAGTAGTATCGGTGAAGCTAACTTGTTTTTGCATACTGAAGGAAATCTGGATGCTGCGCCAGATTTACAGTTCCTCTTCGGCTCTGTTGTGTTGGTGCCGCCTGGTTATACCCACTCTGGTTTAGGATTCACAAGTTTCGTTTGTTTGACTCATCCCCACAATATTGGCAGTG
The DNA here is from genome assembly GCA_016208305.1 of Oscillatoriophycideae cyanobacterium NC_groundwater_1537_Pr4_S-0.65um_50_18. GTDB lineage: Bacteria > Cyanobacteriota > Cyanobacteriia > Elainellales > Elainellaceae > Drouetiella. The sequence goes on from JACQYI010000008.1 coordinate 36,610, forward strand.
TCAGTTTGCGTTCCTCCGACCCCAAAGACACACCGATGATTCAAATGAACTTTCTCCAAAGTGAAGCGGATGTGCAAAAGCTCGTTGTTGGGATTAAATTACTCCGTAACTTGTTCGGTGCCAGTGCTTTGGATGAGTTTCGCGGTAAGGAAATCGCTCCGGGTGCCGACAAACAGAGTAATGCAGCACTCGTTGCTTACGTCCGGGAGACTTGCAGTACAGTGTGGCATCCGGTCGGCACTTGCAAAATGGGCACTGACCCAATGGCAGTTGTAGACCCCGAACTACGGGTGCATGGAATTGAGGGGTTGCGTGTTGTGGATGCCTCCATCATGCCAACGATTACCACAGGCAATACGAACGCACCCACCATCATGATCGGTGAGAAGGCAGCAGATTTCATTAAAGCAGGTCGCACAGCGCAAACGGTTCTCAGCAATGCCCAAAATTCGGCATGTTCAGCTATTTAGAATGGCGATCGTCTTTTAAAAGGAAAACTCAAAACTATGAATTCACAAACAGCTCAAACCATCACTCCTACTGACGAATCGGCAATCCGTGCTTTCCATCGTCAGATGATTGATGCCTGGAATCGAGGTAGTGGTGAAGGCTTTGCTGCCCCGTTCAGCGAAACTGCCGATTTTCTCACGTTCGAGGGCACGCATCTTAAAGGTCGAGAAGAAATCGCTGCATTTCATCAGCAAGCCTTCGACACGGTCGTGAAGGGAACACGTCTGGAGGGTGAGGTGAATTTCGTTCGCTTTGTGAACTCGCAACTCGCGCTCATGCACGTCGTGATCAGGGTAGTACTAGCCGGACAAACCGAACCTTCACCGTCACGAGATTCGCTACCGCTCTATGTCGTAACGAAAAGTGACGAAGGCTGGCAGATCGAAGGGTTACTCAATACCCGCAAGTTAACGCTAGAACGTCAATTCTTCTTAGACGACTTTGACTCGCTGAGCGCAGAAGCTCAATGTCAAGTAACCGACTTCGTTGCAGGTCTCAAGCAGCAGCAGCAAGCAGATCTAGCACAGATTTAAAGCTGTCCAAAACTTTGGAGCTGAACATGAAAATAATTTCTGTCAATGTTGGACTACCACGAGAAGTGAACTGGAAAGGGAGAACCGTTAGCACTGGAATTTTCAAAAAGCCAGTCACAGATCGAGTCATGGTGCGATCGCTCAATCTAGACGGGGATGGACAAGCAGATCTCACTGTTCATGGTGGTTTAGAAAAAGCCGTTTATGTCTATCCGTTTGAGCATTACGACTACTGGCGCACTGAACTGCCTGACACAGACTTAACAATGGGCAATTTTGGTGAAAATTTCACCACTACTGGGTTGAAAGAAGAGGACTTGAACATTGGCGATCGCTTCCAGATCGGCAGTGTGGAACTCATGGTGACACAGCCGCGAATGCCCTGCTACAAACTTGGGATTCGATTTGGGCGAGCGGATATGGTGAAACGATTTCTTGCCAGTCGTCGCACCGGGTTTTACTTCCGTGTACTGCAAGAGGGCGAAGTCGTCGCCGGAGACACTTTAGCGCTAGTGAGCCGGGATGAGAACAATATCACAGTTGCTGATATCACTCAGTTGTATACCCGTGAGAAAAACGATCCAGAGTTATTGCAACGTGCGATTCAATTAGAAGCATTACCTGAAAGTTGGCGCGACTACTTCCAAGAGCAGGTTCGTCGTGTGAGATAGATCAGCCTGCTGTTAAACATCACCATTGGACTTTATACATTTACAAGGAGTAATCCCATGACTACCTATCGCACCGTTTCGATCGATGGTTTAGACATCTTCTACCGTGAAGCGGGTTCTCGTGATAATCCAACTATTCTGCTATTACACGGCTTTCCAACGTCGTCTCATATGTTCCGCAATCTCATACCCGCACTTGCAGATAAATTCCATCTCGTTGCTCCCGACTATCCAGGCTACGGCAACAGTTCGATGCCAACTGTGAATGAATTTGACTACACGTTTGACCATCTCACTGAGATTGTAGAGAAGTTTATTGACGCGATCGATCTGAAGAAATACAGTCTTTATGTCATGGATTACGGTGCACCCATTGGCTACCGCATTGCAGCAAAATATCCAGAGCGAGTGCAATCTTTGATTGTGCAAAACGGCAATGCTTATGAGGAAGGTCTGCGCGAATTTTGGGAGCCGATCAAGGCATACTGGCAAGAGCGATCGCCTGAGAATGCTGAAAAGCTCAAATATCTTGTCACCCTGGAAGCCACAAAATGGCAATACACCAACGGGGTTCGTAATCTTGAGGCGATTAGTCCGGATACCTGGAACATGGATCAACCTTTTCTCGATCGCCCTGGCAACGAAGAGATTCAACTGGCGTTGTTCTATAGCTATGGCACCAATCCACCGCTCTATCCCCAATGGCAAGAATATTTCCGCAAGTATCAGCCACCAACCCTAATTGTTTGGGGCAAAAACGACTACATCTTCCCCTCTGAAGGTGCTTATCCCTACCAGCGTGACTTGAAAGACGTTGAGTTTCATCTACTCGATACTGGACATTTTGCCTTGGAAGAAGATGGGGAAGCGATCGCAGACTATATCCGTCAATTTATGACCACTCGCGTTGTTCACAAGAACGTTATGCTAGCCGCTAACAGCAAATAGACCCCTTGAAAACGATGCTCATAGAAGGCGATTGTCATTCAAAACCACTGTCTGTTAACAGAAACTGACAACTGAACTGACAGTAGCATTTCAACAAACTGTTCTCATTCATCAATAAAGGAGAAAGTCATGGTTGTACAAGTCAATCCACAAGCGGGAAAAGTTTTGGACGTTGCAAATGATCCGCGTCTCTCTAGAGGAACAAAAACCTTTTTAGACGGGCTAAATTCAGCAGGTGTGGCGTTAGAAACACTCACTCCGATCGAAGCGCGTCAAGTCCTTGTGAACGCACAGGCTTCCGTTAATGTTGATCTTTCAGGTATTGAGGAATCTGAGAAGACGATTACGGCTGACGGTTATTCAATTACGCTCAACATCGTGCGCCCTGAGGGTGTTCAAGGCATATTACCTGTTTTCATCTTTATCCATGGTGGCGGTTGGGTGCTGGGTGATTATCCAACGCACAAGCGCATGGTTCGTGATCTCGTCGTACTTTCAGGGTTTGCGGCTGTCTTTGTCAATTACACTCGCACACCCGATGCGAACTATCCCCAGGCGATCAATGAAATCTACGCTGCCACCAAATGGGTCGCCGAGCATGGTGGGGAAATTGGGGTCGATGGCAAAAATCTGGCAGTCGTTGGTAACAGTGTCGGTGGCAATATGTCGGCAGTAACCACTTTGATGGCAAAAGCGAAAGGAGGTCCGCACATTAAGTTGCAAATATTAATGTGGCCCATCGTAGATGCTGATTTTGAAACAGAGTCCTATTATCAATTTGGTGAGAAACGATTCCTAACTACACCCACAATGAAGTGGATGTATGACATGTACATCACTGATCTAGAAAAGCGCAAAGACATCTATGCCTCTCCATTACAGGCTACGGTTGAGCAACTAAAAGACTTACCTCCCGCATTAATTGTGACTGCCGAGAGTGATGTCTTGCGGGATGAAGGCGAAGCGTATGGGCGAAAGCTTGATGAAGCCGGAGTAGACGTGACAACTGTACGCTACAACGGCATGATTCACGATTTTGGATTGCTGAATGGTTTAGCTGACCTTCCAGAAACCCGAGCGCTTTTTGTCCAAGCTGCCGCTCAACTCAAAACGTATCTGCAATAGAAGGCGATCGCTAGCTGCGATCGATAATCGCGTTCGCTAATCACAGTCAAGGAGCTAGAAGATGGAGTTACCATCAAGGATGCGGGTGCTAATTGTCGATGATTTTCAGACAGCAATCTTTCGCAGTGTTGAAATTCCACGACCGGAACCCACTGCTGATCAGGTTTTAGTGCAAATCAAGGCGAGTGGAGTTAACCCGCTTGATAGCAAAATTCGTACCGGGAAAGCCCCTCACGCCAAACCCATTCTTCCTGCTGTGTTAGGAATTGATTTGGCTGGAATTATTCAAGCAGTGGGACAAGATGTCACCGCATTTCAAGTTGGTGATGAAGTGTACGGCATGACAGGTGGAGTGGGTGGGCTACAAGGTTCGCTGGCTGAATTTGCGGCTGTTGATGCCGACCTGCTTGCAAAAAAACCGACTAATCTCGATATGCGAGAAGCTGCTGCCTTACCTCTAGTGTTTTTAACCGCATGGGAAGGATTGGTCGATTCAGCAAAGCTGACGCTACGCGATCGCGCAAATGTCTGTGAAGGTCAAAAAGTGCTGATACTGGGAGGATCTGGCGGAGTCGGTCATGTTGCTATACAAATTGCTAAAGCACGGGGTGCCAAAGTATTCGCCACTGCCTCGGCTGCAAAGCATGACATGGTGCAACAATTGGGTGCAGTGCCGATCGACTATCGCAGCACCTCGATCGAAGAGATCGTGGAAACGTTTACCGATGGCCAAGGCTTTGATATTGTCTACGACTCAGTGGGTGGTTCCACGTTGGATGATGCATTCAACGCAGTCCGCAACTACGGTCACGTCGTCAGTAACTACGGCTGGGGAACCCATTCCCTACTGCCCCTCTCCCGCAAGGCTGCGACGTATTCCGGCGTGTTCGTCCTGCTGCCACTATTGACGGGCAAAGGTCGTGCTCATCATGGTGAAATTCTGCGTCAGGCGACCCAATTGGCAGAAGCCAATCAGTTGCGTCCAGTGGTTGACCCTCGCCGTTTCACGTTAGATACCGCACTGTCGGCCCACGAAGCAGTGGAGCAAGGCACGGCTGTTACAAAAATTGTGATCGATTTGTGACCTTTAAAACCAAACCGTTAAATTGTCGCCGTTGGGAAAGCACAACATGCAAAGAACATTCAAAACGTCTGATGGTGCTGAATTAAACTATATCAGTGCAGGTAGTGGGCGATCGAACAAATTAGACGGAAAAGTCGCGCTTGTCACGGGTGGCACCAGCGGCATTGGTCTTGCTACTGCCAAACACTTTGTCGCTGAGGGTGCCTATGTTTTTATTACGGGTCGTCGTCAGGCTGAGTTGAATGCTGCCGTAGAAGCGCTCGGCGAAAATGTTACAGGTGTTCAGAGTGATGTCTCCAATTGGGAAGACCTCGATCGCCTGTTCGCTACAATCCAGCAAGAGCAAGGACGCCTGGATGTACTTTTCGCCAATGCTGGCGGTGGTGGAATCGCCCCACTTGGAGCAATCACCGAAGAACACTTTGACAAAACATTCAACACCAATGTTAAAGGTCTGCTGTTTACTGTGCAGAAAGCATTGCCGTTGTTGCCAGAAGGCGCTTCTATTATTCTCAACGCCTCGACTGCTTCCACCGTAGGCACTCCAGCCTTTAGCGTTTACAGTGCAACCAAAGCCGCTGTGCGATCGTTTGCTCGCAATTGGACCCTCGATCTCAAGGATCGCAAGATTCGAGTGAATGCCATTAGTCCTGGCGTAGTTCCGACTCCCGGCTATGACCACCTGGGATTGAGCAATGAACAAGTGCAAGACTTCATCGACAGTCAAGCCGTTGCGATTCCTCTAGGGAGAGTGGGTACGCCCGATGAAATTGCTAAAGCTGTAGTCTTTCTCGCATCAGATGACAGCAGCTTTGTTAACGGTATTGAACTGTTCGTCGATGGCGGCATGGCACAGGTTTGACGCTCACGCCAAATCATCAACGAGGCAAAAATGGCTTTCATTCACGATTTAATTCCAGATAGCGAGATCTGTAAAAAAGCAACGCAATTGGTTACAGACGTTTCACCCATGTCTTTATGCAATCACTGCATTCGGACATTTCTATTGGGTGATTTGTTAGGAGTGCGGGACGGTCTCAAGTGCGATAACGAAGCGCTGCTGCGAAGCGCAGATCGCGAACTGTTGTACCTGAGTGCTGTCATGCACGATTTGGGATTTACGGAGCGATTTGATGCTGAACAACGGTTTGAAGTGAGTGGTGCTGATGCGGCACAAGCCTTTGTTTTAGAACATGGATTGTCAGACGAAAAGGCAGAGATTGTTTGTTTGGATGCAAGCGACTTTGTCGCGCTTGCGCTATTGCCCTCCACACCTCAATTTAGATGAATTTTTCAAGCTCAAAAACTATGGATTAAATCATGAAAAAACTAGACGGAAAAATTGCAATTGTGACGGGGGCATCTAAAGGAATCGGTGCTGCGATCGCCCAGCATTTTGCAGCCGAGGGGGCAGCCGTTGTTGTCAACTACGCCTCTAGCAAAGAAGCAGCCGATCGCGTTGTTGAAGAGATTACCAACGCAGGGGGAAAGGCGATTGCCATTCAAGCAGATGTGTCTAAAAAAGCAGACGTTGAACAGCTTTTTGCTAAGACCCAACAGACATTTGGCAAGCTCGATATTCTGGTTAACAACGCCGCAATTTATCAATATCAACCGCTCGAAGAGATCACAGAACAGCACTTCTATGAGCATTTCAATCTGAATGTGTTGGGGCTACTTTTTGCCACTCAACAAGCCGTCAAGCACTTCGGCAAAGAAGGTGGCAATATTGTCAACATTAGTTCGATTGCCAGCACCGCTACACCCGCAAATCTCTCAGTCTATAACGGCACTAAAGCAGCAGTTGATGCGATTACAAAGTCAATTGCTAAAGAGCTTGGTTCCCGCAATATCCGCGTGAATGCTATCAATCCTGGAATGGTAGAAACGGAAGGACTGCAAGCTATCGGGGCGATCGGGGGCGATTTCCAGAAACAGATTGAAGCACAAACTCCCCTGGGGCGTATCGGACAACCCCAGGATATTGCCCTTGCGGCTGCCTTTTTTGCGTCTTCCGATTCAGCCTGGATCACAGGAGAAACTCTGATCATTTCAGGTGGTCTTTAGCGAAACCAGTATCAATATGAATTAAGGAGAGAGATGGATATCAACACGAGTAACACCGCAGTTGTCATTATTGATCCGCAAAATGATGTGTTAAGTGAGAAGGGAGTTTCCTGGCACTTAGTGGGTAACAGTGTGAAGGAGAACAAAACCGTTGAGAATATTGAGCGAATCTTTAAAGCTGCAAAACAATACGAATTTGAGGTTTTTATATCTCCTCACTATTACTACCCCACCGATTATGGTTGGAACTTTGCTGGAACTGTAGAGCGCATGATGCTAGATGTCAAAGAGTTCGATCGCAAGGGTGCGTTGAGTCTTGACGGTTTCTTAGGCTCAGGTGCAGACTGGCTCGATCGCTATAAACCGTTCATTGAAGACGGTAAAACAATTGTGGTCAGTCCTCACAAAGCCTATGGGCCACAGAGCAATGACCTCGTTTTGCAACTGCGGAAGCGCAATATTAGCAAAGTTATTCTGCTGGGGATGTTAGCCAACATTTGTGTGGAAGCTCACCTACGTGATTTGATCGAACAGGGATTTGAAGTGCTCATCGTTAAGGATGCTACGGCTGCCCCGCAACATCCAGATCTGGGCGATGGCTACAAGGCTGCACTGATCAATTTTGGGTATCTTGCCAATGCTGTGATGTCTACAGATGAAGCTGTAGAAGCGATGGCATAACGACCCGGTTACATCAACACATATCAAGGAGATCACACCATGAACAGGCTCACCTTCAGAAATAGCATTCGCGTACTTTTGATCGTCGCACTCTTTTTAGGAACCACGATCATCACCACTTTAGGAGACACCATGCATCCTGCGATCGCCCAAGCTAACAAGCCCACCATCGTTCTGGTTCACGGCGCATTTGCTGAATCGTCCAGTTGGAACGGTGTATTGTCCCAACTAATTGCCAAAGGATATCCAACGGTTGCCGTCGCTAATCCCCTGCGGGGCGTTCAGAGTGATGCGGACTATGTGTCCAGCGTCCTCAAGGGGATTGACGGTTCGATCGTGCTGGTTGGGCATTCCTATGGAGGTATGGTAATCACAGAGGCGGTCGATGGCAACGAAAATGTAAAGGCACTGGTTTACGTTGCTGGCTTCGCTCCTGAAGTGGGCGAGACGGCTGTCGAACTCTCAGGACGGTATCCCGGAGGTACACTTGGCCCAACGCTCGCGCCTCCAGTCGAACTGCCCGATGGCGGCAAAGATCTCTACATCCAGCAGGACAAGTTTCACGCCCAGTTTGCCGCAGATGTGCCGGTCAGCGACGCACAATTAATGGCGAGTACCCAGCGTCCGATTACAGAAGCTGCCCTGAACGACGCTGCCAGCGAGGCTGCATGGAAATCTATCCCGTCCTGGTTTATCTATGGCGATCGCGACTTAAACATTCCGGCAGCCGCGCATTCCTTCATGGCAGAGCGTGCTAACTCAAGAGAGACGATTGTCGTGAATGGTGCATCTCATGTCGTAATGATTTCCCATCCAGATGCCGTTGCCGAGATCATTGAACACGCCGCAGCCAATAACTAGAGAGACATCAACACATCTGGGAGCATGTCACCCTTTTAGAGAGAATAATCTATTGATGTCAGCAGTCAGGTGTTCCAAGAGTTGCGGCACATTTGTACAGTGACTTTTTATGGCTCTTCCCAGGTTTTGGTGATCTGGGTTCTGCAACAGCTTGGAAACCTAGCACCTTCGTAATCAAGATCAGCGGCTACGCCCTTTTTCACCAAAAGCTGGGAAGAGCCCTTTTTATTTGTCGTGGAGACAGATTAGTGTCGTTAAAGAGGCAAAGCTAAATCTGAATGACTTTTCCGCCTCAAGCCAGTTTAGGAATGCTGATGGTCAGATGCTAGGCTACCGAGCAAAAGCTCTCTGCAATCCTGCAAGATTGAGAAATTTTGGGCACGACTCAAGCATTACCTGCGCAAGACGATGAATCAATTTCAGAACCTTTGGGATGCAGTGGATAATGCCTTCAGGCAATTGTCCTAACCTTCCCCTCGGCTGCTATAGTATTGCTGCGCAGGGTGATATTAGTCCTAAGCAGTGTCGCCTGATTGAGCGTGTTTCCTCCCTTGTCCTGAGCCATTGATTATAGTCGTCGTCAAACTATGAGCTGGAGTCGGGCTTTTGAGCAAATGGTTAACTGAGCACCCTTTACCCCCTGGTAACTCTATGAAACCATACCAGATCTGGTCAATTATGCAGCAGCTGAGTCTACCATTCTCAGTAGATCGCAAATTAGGGTTTTGTGGCGCGCACCACAAAATCCAGCTTTTAGAAAAAATAGGAGGGCTTAGCGATCGACTGATTCTGTAATATCAATCGGGTTCTGCTGCATGAGTGTCGTTATAGCTTGAGCTAACTCCTCTGGATCAAGTGGTTTGGTAATGTGTCGTTGATATCCGCTGTTAATAGCCTGCTGGTGATCTCCTTCTCTGGCGTAAGCAGTCAATGCGATCGCTGGGGTTTGGCCTCCTTGCTCAGGGGGTAAGGCTCGAACTTGGCGAATGAGGCTGTACCCGTCTATTCCAGGCATACCAATGTCGCTAACTAACACATCGGGTCGAAGTGCTGCCAGATTTGCCAGCACTTCAGCCGCAGAGGAAAACACCGAAACCTCGGCTCCATATTGTTGAAGTAATGCGACTAACAGGTCACGGGCATCTGGATCATCATCCACTGCCATGACTCGAATTCCTTCTAAGTTGAGTTCATCTGTGGAGGATTCTTTCGGCAAAACCGTCTCTGGTTTGGTATCCAGTAAGGGCAATTGAACCGTAAATGTTGCCCCTTGTCCCTCCCCTTGACTATTCGCCCAGATCGTACCTCCATGTGCCTCTACTAAATGGCGAACAATGGCTAACCCCAATCCTAGACCGCCATACCTGCGGGTTGTCGAAGCGTCTTCCTGACGGAATGACTCAAAAATGTGAGGCAGAAAGTCGGGGTTGATACCTTTGCCAGTATCGCTGACCACTATTTGTGCCTGATTGTCCATTCGCTCTAGCCAAATATCGACCCGTCTCCCAGTTGGAGTAAATTTGATGGCGTTGGACAGCAAGTTCCAAATAATTTGCTGAAGTCGGGCGGCATCCCCTGAGACTCGACCAATTTGAGGCAGCTCAGCATGGAGGGTAATCTTTTTCGCGACTGCTGCTGTCCTGACTGTATCGATCGCCTGCTCTATCACAAATGCCAGATCGACTGGCGTTTCATTCATGCTCAGCTTACCACGCAGGATCTTGGCGACATCCAGCAGATCATCAATCAATTGAGTCTGGATTTTGACATTGCGCTCAATCGTTGCCAACGCCTCAGCTGTTCTAGTCGGATCAAATTTGCGCATTTGCATCAGCTTTGTCCAGCTCAAAATGGGGTTGAGAGGCGATCGCAGCTCATGAGAGAGAACCGCTAAAAACTCATCTTTGATGCGGTTGGCGCGTTCAGCAGAGGCGCGGGCGGCTTGCTCTTGTTCGAGCAGGCGATCGCGTTCCATTTCGGACTGTTTACGCTCGGTAATATCGGTATTGGTGCCAAACCAACAGGCAATTTCACCCTGCTCGCTGCGGATCGGAATTGCCCGAGACAAAAACCAGCGATACTGCCCGTCCTGCCCGCGCAGGGGAAAGGTATCTTCCCAGGGCTGACCGGTTTCAAAGCAGTGGCGAATATGTTGAACAACGCGATCGACATGGTCGGGGTGGTGAACTTTTTGCCATCCCCATCCCTGCATTTCCTCTAGCGTCGTGCCGGTGTAGTTAAACCAGCGCTGGTTGTACCAAAAGATGTCGCCATTGGCATGAGCCATCCAGGCAAACTGGGACATATTATCTGCCAGCGTGCGGAACCGCTCTTCGCTTTGCCGCAGGGCGGCTTCAGACTGAATGCGCTCAGTAATGTCGCGGGAGGTTGCTAGAAGTTGAATGCCCTGTCCTTCCGAATTGAGAATGGGAGTTACGACCACATCCCACCATTTTGGAGTGCCTTTTGCCGTGGGGCAAAAGCCCTGAAATCGAGTGAGTTCTCCAGTCTGTGCCGTAGCGATCGCCGCTTCGACCGTCTCTCGCATCTCTTCTTGCCAGAGACTCGCCCAATCGGCACTGATGTAGGGACGAATATCATCAATCTCCATCATGCACAAACCGCCTGGGTTCATGTACAGCAGCTGTCCGTTGAGAGTGAGCAGCTTGATGCAGTCGCTGCTGCTCTCTAAGATCCGACGATTAAACGCCTCACTTTGCTGCAACCCGTCCTCTGCCAGTTTGCGATCGGTAATGTCTAAATTGATGCCGCTCAGTCGGATTGGCTCCCCCTGGTCATCTACGATCAGGCGACCCAAGGCCTGGAGCCAGCGAATCCCCCGCTGAGGGTGAATAACGCGAAATTCTACCCGATATTCGGCTTGCTTCTCCTCGATGCAGCGCCAGGTTTCAGCATTGATCCGCTCTCGATCATCCGGGTGTAATGTATTGGCCCAATCCTCGTACTGGAGGGATGGCGTTGGAGTTAGCCCATGCAGGTCAAAGTTCTCGGATGACCAAACAACTTTGTTCGTCAAAATCTCCCAGTCCCAGGAGCCTGCCTGCGCCCCCGTTAGTGCCAATCGCAGCAGTTGTTCATTCTGACGCAGTGCCTCTGCGGTTCGTTTGCGCTCGGTAATATCCATAGAGAAACCAATCATGCCGATCGGCTGCTGGTGCTCGTTTCGCAGCAGGGAGAGAGAGAGGAGTAAGTCAAACCGTTCACCCGATTTGCGCTGGGTCACAACTTCCACCTCATGTTCCCCGTTCGCTTTTAGGGGGGCAAGCACCTGATTGTAGAAAACCTCATGCTGATCGGACGGATATAGCATTGTGACAGACCGTCCCAGCACTTCTTCAGCCGTGTAGCCAAATACTCGCTCTGCGCCTTTATTCCAACTGGTAATATTGCCATCCAGGTCGGTAGATACGACGGTATCGTGGGTTTGGTCGAGAACCTGGGCTTGCAGGCGCAGCATCTCTTCAATCTGTTTGCGATCGGTAATGTCTTCAGCAATTCCGGTAAACCGATACAGCGATCCCGCTTCATCTTGCAGGGGAAAGCAGCGGTCATGCACCCAACGAACCCGACCATTGGGTAGGATAATGCGATACTCTTCATCGAACAGACCCGCGGTAGCTTTGGCTTGAAATGCTTGGTCTACCGACTCTCGATCGTCTGGATGGATATAGTCAATCCAGGCTTGTTGGCTCTCATACAATTGCTGCGGGTTTAACTGCCAAAGCCGCTCATAGGCCGGACTGACATAGCTGACTCGGTCTTCTGTCACCTCTTTCATCCAGAACACGACATCAATGTTTTCTGCCAACTGACGGAACTGTTCTTCGCTGGCTTGCAGCGAGTGTTCTGCGTGCTTGCGATCGCTAATATCGGTGACGGTGCCGACGTAACCAACCACATGCCCCTCAACATCTTTCTCAGCGATCGCTTGCCCGATCACCCATGACACTGTGCCATCAGGGGTTTGAAATCGGTAGTCGGAGGAAAAAGGCAGGTTTAATTTTGTGGCACGATACCACTCGGCAAAGACGCGATCGCGATCATCGGGATGCAGAGCGCTAACCCACCCTTTGCCTTGGGCTGCTTCAGGAGATAGTCCAGTCAGTTCACACCAGCGAGCATTGATATATAGACAATCGCCCTGCACATCGGTACGAAAAATTCCGACTGGGGAAATTTGTGACAAGGTGGCATAGCGCTGTTCACTCTCTCGCAGGGCAATTTCTGCCAGTTTGCGGTCGGTGATGTCAATATCATTGCCTGCCATCCGAATGGGTTGCCCATTCCGGTCATAGAAAACTTTGCCCTGGCTGAGCGCCCATCGCACCGTGCTATTCGGGTAAACCACTCGAAATTCAATCTCGTAGTCTTCTCCGGTGGCGATCGCCTGCTCGACGGCTGCCATGACGCGATCGCGATCGTCAGGATGAAGTCGTTCTGAGAACATCTGAAAGGAGCCATCAAATGCTCCAGCTTCCAACCCAAACATTGCCTCCAGGTTGTCTGACCATTGAATCTGTCCGGTGGCAATATTCCAATCCCAGGTGCCCATGCGCGAAGCTTCTAATGCCGATCGCAGCCGTTCTTCACTCTCTCGGAGTTCTGCCTCGACCCGGTTTCGTTCCGCCAGTTCTGACTGAGATTGCTGATAGAGTTCAGCCTGACGTAAGGCGATCCCCAGTTGAGTAGCCAGTTCTTTCAGCAAGTCAATTTCTAGAGGTTGCCAAAAACGGGGAGCCGCACAGTGATGGGCAATCAGCAATCCCCAAAATCGATCGTCGTGCAGAATAGGAACGACCAGATTGGCTTTGACTTGAAACTGAGCCAGCAATTCAATATGGCAGGGGTCAATATTGCTACCGTGAATGTCGGGGATCGCCGTCACCTGTCCCTGACGATAGCGTCTGACATAATCCTCAGCAAAGGCGGGATCAAGGTTGAGAGATTCGGGGCGGCTGAACCGGAGGTAGTTCTGAGCTAAGCAAGGGTCATAGATAGATGAGGACAGGAGGGATTGCCATTCTCCAACCGATTCTGCCACCACCGTTCCGTTACCATCGGGCTGTAGCTGAAACACTAGCACCCGATCGGTTTTAAGAAATTGTCGTACTTCGGTCACGGTAGTCTGGAGAATGCCATCAAAATCCAGCGATTGATGAATTTGCCGGGTGATGTGCCCAACTACACGCTCTCGTTCGATCCGCTGTTGCAATTCAGTCCGCAGCTTTACCGTTTCAATAGCGCCATGAATAGCCAGGTGTAACCCCTCTGGCGTAATCTGCTCTTTAATCAGGTAATCCTGAGCACCCGCTTTCATGGCCTGAACGGCGATCGCTTCACTGCCCTGGCCTGTGACCATAATTGCTGGTAGGTGTGGCTGTTGGGTCAGCGATCGCAGCCTGCTGAGAAACTCTAGCCCATCTAGGTCGGGCAAGCGGTAATCGAGTAAGACTGCAGCAGGTCGGTGCTGCTGCCATAGATCGAGTCCCTGTTGCCCCAAGGATGCTTCTAAAAAAGTGTAAGCGTATTCGTGATGGTGCAACAAATATCGTTGATAGAGTTCCCGGTCTTCTGGTGAGTCATCTACAATCAAAAGGGTCTGCTGTTCCGGAGCTATCATCGTTATGCTGCTTGGTTAGATTCGGTTTCTAATCAGAAGGCTGAGACAGGTGTTGCATAATCCTGTCCATAAACTGTCTCAGTTTAACAGGTTTAGTCAAGTAGTTATTGATACCCGTATCTAAACAGCATTCCAAACCTCCAGGCATTGCCACTTCGATTGCTAATCGGAAGGCTGAGACAAGTGTTGCATAATCTTATTCAAAAGCTGCCTCAGTTTGACAGGTTTAGCAAAGTAATCGTTGACGCCTGCATCGAGACAGCGTTCTAAGTCTCCGGGCATTGCCAAAGCCGTCAAGGCAATGATAGGAATGGAGCTGACTTGTCGATCGGCACGAATTTGTCGAGTTGCTTCTAGGCCATCCATTTCTGGCATTTGAATATCCATCACAATCACATCCGGATGCTGCTGTTTAGACATTTCAACGGCTTCTAAGCCATTGCGGGCAAGGATGACTTGACAATTATGAGCCTCTAGGTAGTCTAGTAGAACTATGATATTGGATTCATTGTCTTCTGCTAATAGAACTTTGTGACGGTTGGCTAATTCTTCAGTTGCCATGATCAGGGCAGTTTCCGGATTAGGAGATTGAACATTAGCAAATAGCCGATTTAATGCCTGGTAAAATTTCTGCCGGGAGAGAGGCTTGAGGAGGTGTTCAATGGCTCCCATATTCAGGCTACGGTGTCGATCATCGACCACTGAGATGACAACAACGGGAATTGCTTGAGTCTGGGAATGAGCTTTTAATTCGCTTAATACCTCCCATCCAGAACAATCTGGTAGCAAAATGTCTAAGACAATCACATCTGGCTTGATGCGTAGTGCCACACCCAATGCGCCTCTGCCAATCGGATGAATGACGCTCTTTGCTCCTATTTCAGCCAAATATTGTTTGATCTGGCCGGCTGCCGGAGCTGAATCTTCTATGACTAAAACATTATGGATCTCGCCCGCTTCCAGTAAGAGTTCTGGTAATGGAGAGTCATCCTGAGCCGATGCAGGATGCCACGGTAATACCACCGTAAAGCAACTGCCGCGCCCCACCTCACTTTCAATTTGAATACTGCCTCCATGCAGCTCAACAATTCGGTGGACGATCGATAAACCGAGTCCGGTGCCTGCATAACGACGGGAGAGAGAGCTTTCTACCTGGAGGAACGGCTGGAAGATTTGATTCAAGTTTTCTGAAGCAATGCCAATGCCGTTATCTCTCACCCGAAACTCAACGGTTTGCTGAACTGGGTTCATGTACACCTCAAGCTGGACGCACCCTCCATCTGGCGTGAATTTCACTGCGTTACTCAGTAAATTGACTAACATCTGAATTAATCGACGTTCATCTGCCTCGATTTCTGAAAGTGTTTCATCAATGGTGCAGAGTAGCTGAATTTGTTTATGTCTAGCTTGCTCCCTAATAAAATTGAGGCTGGTTTCGCAAACTGAATTTAGATCAGTTGTGTTGAGTTCGATCGCTACTTTGCCCGACTCAATTTTGGCGAGGTCTAAAATATCGTTAATTAAGGTGAGTAAGTGTTGCCCACTCTGCTCAATCGTCTGCAAAAACTGACGTTGTCGAGCAGTTAAGCCACCAAATATTTCTTCCAGTAAGGCTTCAGATAATCCTAAAATTGAGTTGAGGGGAGTTCGCAACTCGTGACTCATGTTAGCTAGAAATTCGTCTTTGAGTCGGGCGGCTCTGGCTAACTCTGCATTGGCTAAACTGATGCGTTCGCTGCTATTACGCAGTTGAGCCTCTGCTTCTTTGAGAGAAGTAATATCCCGTCCAACCGACTGAAATTCGGTAAACTGTCCTTGCTCATCAAACAGCATGCGGTTAACCCACTGAGTCCAGCGGATTTCACCATTGATAACGACCCGATTTTCGATGGTGACAGTCGGGTTGTTGGCACTCATCGAGCCGATCAACTGATTGACACTCTCCCGATCGGCTTCAAAAATAATCGGTTCGTAACTCTTACCGATAATCTCCTCTATGTTTAGTCCAAAGTACCGACAGTAGGCGCTATTGGCAAACAGGATAGTGGTATCAGATAAGTAGCGGACAATTAAATCGGTTTGGTCTTCAACAATGGCACGATAGCGGGCTTCACTTTGCTGCTCTAGCTGGTTGTAGGTATTCGCTTGCTGGAGAGCAATCCCCATATGAATGGCAATCTGTTGGAGTAGCTCAATTTCTATGGGTTGCCACGATCGCGGAGCCTCGCAGTGATGGGCAATCAGCAACCCCCATAGCTGACTATCTCGCAAGATCGGCACGACTAAATTTGCTCGTACCTGAAACTGCGCTAAGAACTCAGCGTGACAGGGGGTAAGGCTACCATCGTGAATATCGGCCTTCGCCATGACTCGTCCTTGCTGATAGGGTTCCACATAGCCTGCGGTAAAACAAGGGTCATGGATATCACGATGGAGAATAGTTTGCCAAGCTGAACCAACCGATTCGGCAACGACCCTGCCCTCTCCACCCGGCTCGATCTGAAAAACAATGACGCGATCCGTTTGCAGAAACTGACGCACCTCCGTGACTGCGGTGTGGAGAATTTCATCTAGTTCCAACGACTGGTGAATTTGCTGGGTGATGCGCCGAGTCAATTGCTCCCGTTCTAACTGCTGTTGCAACTGAGTTTGTAGATTGACCGTCGTCAGCGTTCGCCTGATAGACAATCGCAAGCCTTGTGAGCTAATCTGCCCTTTCACCAAGTAATCCTGTGCACCAGCTTGGAGCGCGTTAACGGCGATCGCTTCATTCCCCTGACCTGTAATCACGATCACAGGTAAACAGGGCTGTCGTGTGAACGATCGCAATCTGTTGAGAAATTCAAGTCCATCTAAGTCGGGCAAACGATAATCGAGCAATACCGCATCGGGTTGGTGTTGCTGCCACAGATCAAGCCCCTGCTGCCCCAGAGAAGCTTCTAGAATAGAGTAAGATACATCGCTGTCTTGTAACAAATAGCGCCGATACAATTCTCGATCTTCTGGAGTGTCATCCACGATGAGGAGAACACAGTCAGGCTGACTCATAATAAATAACCTAATATGGATGACCTTATATAGACAGCCTATGGTAAGTTATCTCTTTCGTTGGAAAGTGTTATGACTTCAAACCAGTAGTCTACGGGGGTTTGGATGTCTCGTTTGAGCTGAGCAAAGTTGATGGGCTTGATGATGTAGCTATTCGCGCTATATTGATAGCAGCCCTGAATATCCTAAAGATTGTTAGATGTTGTAAGGACAACAATGAGAATTGTCTTTAAGTTCTCATCCTGCTCAATTTGACGCAACACCTCTCGTCTATTGGTTCTGGGCAAGTTTAGGTCAAGTCCAATTCTAAAGCATTGTAGTACTCAGCATTGAGAGAGTCAGAATTTCTTAGTGAAGTTAAGGTAGGGTCAATTGCGATCGCCTCGTTGTAGGCAGCAATCGCCTGATCTTATGACCCTTGCTCTTCTAGTTGGCTGCCCAAAGTATTTTAAGCAATGACTAAATTCCTATAAGCTACACTAAGTTGAGAATTTAAAGCAATAGCTGTTTTGTACGACTCGATTTCTCCATTCAAATCTCCGTTATTCTTTTGTGCAATTTCTAAGTTATTAAGTAGCTAGGGCTAACTAAATATAAGATGGTACAGTTTCCCTAAACGGAGTTTTCTTTCAATATTATGCCTGCTCTTATTCGGATTATCTTAAGCGAAGCTGAAGACTTCATGTTGAGCGAGTTGCGCGTTGCTCAAACGGTACCCAACGGACACGCGACCGCGCCCATATGATTTGCTTAAATGCCCAGGGGAGGAACGTGCCTGCGATCGCTGAGATTTATCAGTGTCATGAGCATACGGTCAGAGCGCGGCAAATCACCCTCTCAGCCGATTGGATTCGCCGGATGATGAAAAAAGGGGTTCCGTTGGAAGCGCACCCGCCACAGCTAACGCAACAAACAGGACTTGCTCTGGAAGCAACTCAAGCAAGCAGACCTAGAACTATTGCAGCAAGCCGCCCACGACCACCACATTGAGCTGAAGTATTTAGTTGAATCGGGGGTAGTGTTCTAGACGTGTGGAAATGAGAGAATCAGAGAAGCTGTCTTTCGTGTCGTGACAAATGATATTAGAACCTGTTTTGTGCCCAGATTGTAGCAGTGATGATATCGTGAGACATGGTCGCTCCAGTGCTGGCAAAGATCGCTACAAATGTCGTAATCAAGAGTGTCAGCGCAGCACCTTCTCGCAGTTACGCCTCAAGGCTTGCCCTTGGGGTTACTGAATCAAACGGGATGGGCAAGAGACGGACACAATCAGTAAAGTGAGCGAGAACGTAAAAATACATCAATTGAGTATAAAGAAAGTTACCGTTGGATTCCAGGAATTGAGTTTGTTCAAAACCTTAAACTTGAGAATATCCGAGTCATCACCGTCTGCGATAGAGAGAGTGATATTTACGAGTTCTTTGTTGCCGCTGAGCGTTGCCACGGCGAATTTGTGATTCGAGCCGCTTGGAATCGGCATCTTAAAGACAGCGAATGCCCTCGCTTATGGGCACACCTGCAAGAGCAACCTGTGGCAGGATACTATCAAATCACGGTGCCACAGTGTGACTCAAACCCGGAACGTACTGCTACGCTCGCAGTTCGCTTTGGAGTAGTGACTTTGGCTCCCACACAACGCCCTAAACATTCATTATTTTATCCGTTGCCGCCGATAACGTTGGATGCGGTATATGTGACGGAAGTAGATGCCGTAAACCCCGAACAGCAGATCGAATGGATGCTCTTGCCCAACATTAGTGTCACTTCGTTAGAGGAGGCACTGGAAAAAGTGAATTGGTACTGTTGTCGTTGGCACACTTGAAGTCTTCCATAAAATTCTCCAGCACGGTTGCACCGTCGAGCAGTGTCGATTGCAATCAGCAGCCCGCTTGAATCGATACATCACGCTAATGAGCATTGTGGCATGGCGACTGTTCTGGATAACATGGATGCAAAGGTCTTATCCCACCGCTCCAGCGATGACGATCTTGACTGAAATTGAAATCCGGACGCTGTTGCTGCTGACCCCTCAACCTAGCGAGGCTCAACTCTCAGACTTCTGCGTGTCTCAAGCTGTCAGGGCTATTGCTAAGCTGGGCGGCTTCTTAGCTCGCAAGGGCGATGGCGATCCTGAACCAATGGTCATCTGGAGAGGATGGACTGTCCTTCAAAATGCTACTCTGCTTGGCTCTCGCCTCTTTCCCAAAATTTGTGGGTAATAGTCAGAGCAGAACTGGGGGTTTACCCGATTAAATTAATTACATACTTATCTCCAAACTCCCTAAGCACTTTTTAACATAGTTCACTAAACTTGATTACAGAGGAATTTCAATTACGAATTCAGTCTTTTCTCCAGGTATTGAGATACAGGTCAGTTTACCTCCATGTGTTTCCTCTATAATTTGACGAGAAATTGATAATCCTAATCCTGTTCCTTTACCAACTGGCTTCGTAGTATACAAGTGATCAAAAATATGTTCTTTGAGCGTATCAGGAATGCCTAAACCGTTATCTTGAATACGAATAATAGCAGCTTTCTGGGTTGCTGATAGCTCCGTTGCAACTTGAATCTGATTCGGATAAAGTTTTATTTCTTCAAGGCTGCGTTTCAAGCTCACTTCATCCAACGCATCAATAGCATTAGCTAGAATATTCATGAAGACTTGATTTAACTGTCCAGCGAAACAGTTGACGATAGGTAGATCACCATACTTTCTAATGACTTGAATTTCTGGACGAAACTCATTACCTTTTAAGCGGTGCTTGAGAATTAACAGTGTACTATCTAACCCATCATGTAGATTTAGTGCTGTTTTCTGGTTAGTATCGGATCTCGAAAAGATCCGCAGGCTGTTACTAATGTTACCGATCCGAATAACTCCCTCTTTCATAGAAGCCAGCAGTTTGGGTAAGTCATTTTGGACATATTCCAGATCAATGTCTTCAATTTTTTCATCAATTTCCACAGGAGGTTGAGGATAGTGCTGCTGATAAAGTGTTAGCAGATCAAACAAATCTCGGATGTACTCCTGAGCGGGTTGCAAATTACCCGAAATAAAACCGATAGGATTATTAATTTCGTGAGCGACACCTGCCACCAGTTGACCCAGCGCAGACATTTTTTCACTTTGCACAAGTTGTAACTGAGCACTTTGAAGTTGGCGAAGTGAAGCTGAAAGCTCAGCTGTTCGCTCTTCAACACGCTGTTCTAGCTGCTCTTTGAGTTCAAGTAAGATTTGCTCAACCTGCTCACGTTTCTTAATTTCTTCCAGGGCGCGTTGATTTTGCACTTCTAACACTTTTGCCTGATTTTCCAGGGCTAGAGCGAAGTGGCACAATTTCAAGTGAACCCGTAGTCTTGCCAGAACTTCTTCTCGCTGAAAGGGTTTGGTAATATAATCTACTGCTCCCAACTCTAGCCCTCTAACCTTATCGACAGTATCAGACAGAGCCGTCATAAAAATGATTGGAATTGCCTGTGTCTCCGAATTTGCTTTGAGCCGCCGACAAACTTCAAAGCCATCGATGCCAGGCATCATCACATCTAGCAGAATCAAATCGGGCTTCGCATATTCTACTTGCTCGATCGCCGATTCTCCATCATTTGCAATCAGCGTAAACCAGCCTTCGCTTTTAATTGATTCTGACAATACTTTCAAGTTGGTAGGTGTATCATCTACCAGTAAAATTCGAATAGGTTGAGAAGTGCTAATCATGGCTGATGCTCCGAAGGCAGAAATGATTCAAGGAATGTGCGGATTTGCTTAATTTGAAAGTTATCGCTGAATTGCCGTAACTGTTCGACAAAAGATAACAACTGATCATCTTGTCCTTCCAATGTTTCTAGAATCTCTTCGATGGTTTGGATATCTCCTGTCTTAGCACAGTGATAGAGGTGCATCAGCACGTCTAGAGTGGGAGGAAGAATGGGCTGGTTGGAGGAAGGAGTTTCTGGAGTTGCTGTCGATTGAGAGGCTTTAGCAGGTGCGCCATCTCCATAAATCCACTCCAGTTGAAGCAGTGCTTGCAACGTTTGAAATAATTCATCCACCTGAATGGGCTTGGCTAGAAAAGCATTTGCTCCTGTTTCCAGGCTTCTTTGCCGATCGGATTCAAATACACTGGCGCTCGTGACTGCGATCGCCACAGTGCCAAATTGCTCTTGATTCCGCAGTTGTTGAATCATTTCCCAACCATTTAGAACAGGCATACTCAAATCGGTCAAGATTAAATCTGGGAAATATTGCTGAGCTAGCTCTAGTCCAATTTGTCCGTTTTCGGCAATTAGTACCGAAAATCCAATAGGTTCCAGTAGCGAGGTCAAGATAGTACAAGTTTCGGGATCATCATCCACAATTAAAACTTGGGTGGGGTGGCTCGTTCTAATTCCAGTAATTTTGCGCTTTGCTTGCCCTGAAGTTGATAATCGCTTGTCACGAAGGAGGGGAACCTCTAAATCTACCCAAAACACGCTGCCCTCCCCACGGCGACTCTGAACATTCAGTTGACTCTCCATCAGCTCTACAATGCGTTGACTAATTGAAAGCCCCAATCCCGTTCCTTCAGCTTTATGGGATGCCTCACCCACCTGTTCAAACGGTAGAAATATCTTTTCTAACTGGGCAGGAGTCATGCCGATCCCAGTATCTTCAATTTGAAACCGCATCTTCCCATAAGGTTTTGTCGCTACAGATGTAGTATCTGTCAGATTTAGAGGGTGTCTAACCGTTGCAGGGATTGACTGATCTACTACAGACAGCAAATCAACCCGGAAGGTGACACTACCTTGATCTGTAAATTTGATGGCATTCCCCAAGAGATTAATCAGCACTTGGCGCAATCGCTTTTCATCGGCAACGATAAAGAGGGGTATATTAGCCGCGATCGCTTCACGGAAGCTAATGCCTTTTTGTTCTGCTCGCACCCGGCAAATTTCGATCACTCCTGTCAAAAAGGTAGAGAAGTTAAACTCCGCTGGATGTAATTCTAATTTTCGGGCTTCAATCTTAGAGAGATCCAGAATGTCATTAATTAAGGTTAGTAAGTGTTTACCACATTGGTGGATGGTGTTAATACCTTTTAGTTCCTTATGAGTTAACGTTTCTGATTGTTCTAGAATTTGAGCATAGCCTAAGATTCCATTTAGAGGTGTTCTTAATTCGTGACTCATATTGGCGAGAAATTCGCTCTTAGCCTGATTTGCTGTATCTGCTGCTAGTTTTGCTTTCTCCAATTCATAGGTACGTTCTTCTACTTTGATCTCCAACGTTTTAGAATAATCTAGTAATTGTTGATTAGCAATCTCTAGCTGAGCATTGATATCTTTCAATCGTTGATGTTTGTAAGCATTGGTTGTTGCCACAACACCAGCAATTAATGTTGTCATTGGTGCAATCACAGGGATCAATAGTCCTGCAAGAAAGCCGACATACGCACCACCCAGCAATAGACTGTTAGCAGCGATCGTTGCCCATAAAATTCTGCCACCCAAAATCGATCGCTTGCCTTCACTGTGGCTGGCTAACCACCAGCTTCCTCCCACCCCAATCACCACCCATGCAACAATCCAAGCTCCTTGCTCAATTCCAGAAAAACCTCGTAACGTGGCACGCCCTTCTCTCGCGCTGCGGATTAATTGACTGGCAATGTTTGCATGAACCACAACTCCGGGTGTGGAAGTTTGCGACGAAAACCAATTGCTGCTGAAAGGGGTTTCAAAGAAATCGTTTGTGCTGGGAGCAATGGAACCAATCAAGACAATGCGATCGCGCATCAATCCGGTCGGAATTTTGCCAGCCAAGACATCGCGCATTGAAATCGTCGGGAAAGCATCTTGCCCTCCTCGCCAATTCAATAAGATTTGATACCCACCTACATCCTCTTTGAGATAACCTGCCTCTCGATCGCGCAGTGGCGAAAAGTTGGCTCGACCCAAGCGAAACTGTTGTTGCTTTGCATCAACAGTCTCTAGCTCAATGTGTTCTGCCTCTAGATATTTCAGCGCGACTTGAGTCGCCAATCCAGCTTTAACAGCTGCTCCATCTTGATCGTCTTGAGCCGATAGTAAGCCACGTCGCACTTTGCGATCGGCATCCAGAACTAAATCAGCTAATGCCACCTGATCTAGTTCTTTTAGAGCGGGGGGAGGGGGAACACGATTACCTGAAACCTTCTCTACACCAAACAAATTAGGAGTCGAGCGAAACACCTCAACCAGTTTTTGGTGTCCGGGTTCTTCTGGCAAATCTCGATACAGATCGAGTCCAATTGCTCGCGGTTTTTGGGCACGAATTGTCACCAATAAATCTGCCAAAGAGCGATCGGGGATCGGCCAGTGTCCCGCTTCTCGAATATCTGCTTCGTCAATGGTGACAATTACAACTGATTTTTCTAAAGGTTCTGGTGGGCGCAGACGAAAGAACTCATCTCGGATTGCCCATTCCAGCAAATTGAAGACACCCAAACTATTAGCGGCGATTAAGGTAATTGCCACGCTAGGAGTAATGATGAAAACTTGGCGCATCCGAACACACCACTGCGGGGAAAGATGCCTGACTTGGTGTTTAAGCTTAAGCCACATATTCAATGCAATTACTAAAGACTACCGCTGACCGAGAAATACACCCCATTTTCCTGCCAGGTTTCCCCCTGCGTTTCCACCTTAACGAGTGGAATACCCCAATCCAGACGTGCCGAAAACCGATCGCCCATGCGCCAGAGTAGACCGAGTCCTACACCCGCAATTGTATTGGGATCTGGATCAGCACCCTGGCTATTCCAGGACGTTCCTATATCAATGAAGGGAACCAGTTGAAGTACACCCTTGACCTGCGCCACCCGTAAAATCGGTAGACGAACTTCGGCGGAGAGTAAGGCACCATTGTCAGAAAGCAATGCATCTTGCCGATAACCCCGGACTGTTTCTTGCCCACCTAACCCAAACTGTTCTAGGGGCACAAGCGATGCATCAGCAAACTGCACATCTCCCCGAATCAGTAAAGGAGTATCTTCCGCTAGCAGCCTAACCCACTGCCCCTGCCCACGCCACGCCAAAAAACGGCTGTCTGGAGCATCTTGATTGGTGGTGGCATCGAAAAGATTTAGTCCCAAACTGAATTGCGATCGAGCGGCCAAAACCTCCCGACTGCTTCGGCGCGTCCACTCTTGAATAAAGCGTAACGCTGAAATGCGAGTCCGTCCTTCTGAATCAGCTCCAGGAGATAAGGGAAACGGCCCAATATCATCAATTCCTAACTCAGTTTGGCTCTCTTGACGCGAGAAAGTTAGCCCCAGTGCAAATTCTTCTGTTGGACTTTGGAAGAGTGGTTGGCGGTAGGCCAGTTCATAATAGTGAGAATCTGCCTGAATATCTAATGCGTTAAAGGGGTCTTCAATTACATTACTATGAGTGGTACCGTAGGATAATCGGAGTGTGCCGTTGCGAGGATTGAGCGGAATCGTGTAACTGGCATCAATTCCATTACTACCGTCAGTATTGGTATAACTGAGACGAATTTCATCTCCAAAGCCCAATAGGTTCGCTTCACTAAGTTCTACTTGACGGCGGAAACTTCCTACACTGGGCGATCGAGAATTATCAATCAACGGGGTAACGCTAAAAGTATCGGCTTCCTTGACCCCAACTTGTAGCAAACTGCTACCCGGATGCACTCCTGCCTGAAGATCTGCCGAAATATTTTCAATTAAGGGATCAAGTTGGAGCAATTGCAGCCCTTCCAGTAATCGATTGACATTCAGAGGTGCCTGGGATGCCAGAGCCAGACGGCTACGAACGTAGCTGGGGCGTAATCGACGATTGCCAGTGACGTTAATCGCCTCTAAACTTCCCTCAATCACCTGGATCTTGACAACTCCACTGGTTAGCGTTTGGGTGGGAATAAACGCACCCGAAGTGGTATAACCGCGATCGACATAGAGTTGAGTGATTGCTGAACGGGCTTGTAGAAGTTCTGCAAAGGAAAGATCACGGTTGGTGAAGGGTGCCGTCACTTCAGCCAGTTCCTCGGCACTAAATACTGTGCTACCCAAAACTTCAAATCGATTGACTCTAATTATTGTCGAAAATTCATTCGTCGGTTCATCCGGAGCTACAGGGGTTGTTGGTGTGGGCAACAGTTGTTCGGGTGACGGTAAAGCAGGTAACGGCGTTTCAGGTAAAGGTTCTTGCGGCGGCAGAGGTTCAGGACGCTGTAGGTTTTGGGAAAGATCGCCCGTTGTAGGTACAAGGTTGAGGCTCGGAACAGCGGTTAGCGGCGCAGATACTTGAGCGTTTTGTAGAGTTTCGGGCAATACGCGCCTGGGATTGGCAGTTACTTACTCCAATGGCAGCTCTGGTAATTGAAAAGTTGAGTAAGTTTCAAGGCTGCGATCGTGCAGATCTACACTTTTTATGTCTTGCCTAAGAATATCTTGCTCAAGAGTATCTTGCCGAACAGGTGCTATGGGAGAAGCAAGAACGGCGATCGCGACATCAGGCTCAGCGATCGGAGTGGGTTCTTCGCCTTTGGCAAAAGATTTTTCCGAAGTCAATCCGATAATAACTGCGACTAGACACCAAAAATAGAGTGGAGGAAATTGAAAACGGTGCTGAGTAACCATGATTTGCCAGAGGGAAGAATCGATAGATTCAAAGGATTCCGCTTTAGAGTTCCCTAAAACTGCGATTAACTAGCATCAATCTGCATCTGAAGTTCATTACTTTCACAACCTTCAATACAGCAGGTTCATTAGAATGTTTCTATTTGGGGGAATGCTGGAATAGAAGCTTTTTCTATCCCACTTTTACAATCTTAGATAACCTATGTCCCGGCTGATTCACCCCGTTGGATTATTCAACAGTCTTTTCTTACTTACGCTGTTATGTGTTGAACTTTTATTACCTGAAGGAGTTCAAGCTCAAGTTTCTGCCGATGGCACGCTCTCTACCACTGTGTCTTCAGCCGATCAGCGCAACTTTGTCATCAACAATGGCAACCGTGCCGGAGGCAATTTATTTCACAGTTTCCGTGAATTTTCGGTTCCCACAGGTGGATCAGCCTATTTCAATAATGCGGCTGATGTGCAAAACATCTTCAGTCGCGTTACAGGTGGTACGGTTTCCAATATTGATGGCTTAATTCGTGCTAATGGCGGTGCTAATCTATTCCTACTTAATCCCAGCGGTATTCTCTTTGGACTCAATGCCCAGTTAAACATTGGAGGTTCTTTTGTCGGCAGCACGGCCAACAGTTTACGATTTTCTGACGGAGCAATATTTAGCGCTAACTCTACCTCAACAACTCCCTTACTAACAGTCAGTACTCCAGTTGGGTTGCAATTGGGTGCTAGCCCAGGCAATATTCAGGTGAAGGGGGCAGGGAATCCAGATATTGTCCCAACCACAAACTTTGGGCTGGCAGTTGCTCCAGGGCACACGTTGGCGTTGGTAGGTGGAAACGTCACATTTGACGGTGGGATTGCAACAGCAGCAGCAGGCAGGCTGGAAGTCGGTAGTGTTGCCAATGGAGAAGTCAGTCTTGCGCCCAGTCCAGTGGGCTGGGAACTCGGCTATGGTCAGGTTAATACCTTTCGAGATGTGCAACTGTTGAATCGATCGTCTCTTTGGGTGCCCTTAAGCACTGCTGCAGGGAGTATTCAAATTCATGCAGGCAGAGTGACGCTAAATAACTCACAAATTGCAGCGACAACTTCAGGTTCACAACCTGGAGGTAATATTTTTGTTCAAGCAGCCAACTCTCTGGAATTGATGGGTACCAATTCTATTTATCCCTTTAGTAGCTGGATTGTTAATCAAGTCACGGCAGGTGCGAGTGGGAGAAGTGGGCAAATCCAGATTAATACGCCACAGTTGACGTTGCGATCAGGAAGTCGCATCCAAACCTTAAATCAAGGGAGTGGTGCAACTGGAGATATCCAGATCAACGCAGATTCTGTGTTCGTGGGTGGATCCTCCCCTGCCAGCGCCAATCCTGCCCAGCAAGACTTGTTCAACAGTCGAATTACAACGGATACACTGGCAACAGGTAATGGCGGCAATATTCGCATATCGGCTCGGCAGATCACACTGCGGAATGGAGGACAAGTGAGTACTCTGGTGGGGCCGCAGGCAACAGGGCGAGGAGGTGATGTTCTGGTGAATGCGTCAGGGGCGATCACGGCGATCGGCATCGCTCCGCTAAAGCCTACGACCAATAGCGGTTTCGCAACTACCACTGTAGGTGCGGGTGCAGGAGGAGATTTAAGGATTTCGGGCGATCGCTTCACTATGCTTGATGGCGGCGTTCTCCTATCATTCTCGTTAGGAACAGGAGACGGCGGAAATATTATTGCGAGAGCAAACCATACCATTACCGTCAGGAGAGCGAGTTCTTCTTTGGTTGGTGGTTTGACTAGTTACACTTTGGGTGCTGGTGATGGGGGGAATATCTCCGTATCCACTGATCATCTGGGTCTTTATGATGGCGCGAGTATCTCTGGTGCTTCGATTTCTCGCTCAGCAGATTCAGGAGTAATTAGCGGCAATTCTGGACATGTGAATATCAACGCTCGTGAGTCAATTGAGGTTTCTGGAGTTAGTCGTTCCCCTGTATCTTCCAGTACTATTGGCACGGCAACCATTACATCAGGCAACGCTGGAGATGTTAACATTTCCACTCGACGATTGCTGCTCAATCAAGGCGGATCAATCGGATCAGGAACATTATTTGGAATTGGTCAAGGGCTTTATACCGGAGTTGGAACTGGAAACGGCGGCAATGTGAGGGTTGATGCTTCTGACTCTATAACCGTTCGTGGCATTGACTCAAGAACAAATCTCTATGGATCGCTGGACACCTATACACTCAGCCGGGGGGATGCGGGTGATGTGATGATTCAAACCCCTCGTTTGACGGTTCAAGATGGCGGTCTCGTGGGATCGCTTAATGCGGCGGCAGGTGAGGCAGGTCGGGTGACAATTAATGCTAACACCATCCTCGTAAGCGGGACTGGTACAAATGGTAGCCCAGCTCAAATCTTGTCAACGGCTAGAATCCCTGAAGCTAACCTCCGACAAGCCTTCAATATCCCTGCTGTGCCCAGAGGTGATACAGGAACGCTATCCCTCAATGCCCATGACATCACCGTGGCAGATAGCGGATTGATTACGGTTCAGCATCAAGGCATTGGCAATGCTGGACAACTGACCATTAATGCCGATACGCTCGACATCCAAAATCAGGGACGGGTCACGGCCGTGACGGCGGCGGGTGAGGGGGGAAATGTTCGATTAAATATACAAGATGCATTGTTCATGCGCGATCGCGCTCAACTTGCAACCACAGCAGGGGGTAGAGGCAATGGAGGCAATATTGATATCAACACCCCGTTCCTAATTGGTCTGGAGAACAGCGACATTGTGGCACAAGCCCAGGCAGGGACAGGCGGCAACATCAACATTAGTGCCAACAGCGTTCTGGGGATTGCTCCAAGAGCTAGCTTAACTGCTGAGAGTGACATCAACGCCAGTTCTCAGTTGGGCTTAAATGGTTCTGTCAGTATTAGCAATCCCGATGTCAAACCCGGATCGGGTTTAGTGGAACTGCCGGAGAGCGTAGTAGATTCCAGTCAGCAGATTGCTCAGACTTGTGCGGCGACTCAGACTAGTCGCTTTGTCGCAACGGGTAGAGGCGGCATTCCTGAAAATCCTACCCAAGGACTAGGGAGCGATCGCTCCTGGAATGATATCCGAGACTTATCGAGCTTTACTCAGGCAGCAGGTGAGGCAGGTCTTTCAGCCACAGATGCCACTCTTCTGGTCGAAGCGAGTCAGGCGCGGGTGAATGCCCAAGGACAGGTGGAACTAGTGGCGACTGCTGCGGGGGTGCCAAGCCAGAGGGCGGAAACATGTAGTGCAACTCAGCCTGAAGCGGATAACTGAGGCAAGAGATTGAAAGAATCCGCAGAGTTACCCTGAAATATACTGCATCTGGCTTAGAACGTTCCAAAGCGAGAAGTGGAACTCTACAGCTAACTGCGTAGTGATCTTCAGGTCAGCAGCCCGTCCTGTTCGACAAACTCCTCTTCTTCTATGCAAGCCTCTTCTCTTGGTACTCTTCTTGCGGCGACGGTTTCGCTGGCAATTTTGGCGATCGCACCTCCTAGCACTGCCCAAGTTGCTGCCGATGGCACCCTCTCGACCCGGATTACCTCACCGGATAACCGCAACTTTACCATTGAGGATGGCGATCGTGCAGGCGGCAATCTGTTTCACAGTTTCCGCGAGTTCTCGGTTCCCACAGGAGGTTCCGCTTACTTCAACAATGCGGGTGATGTGCAAAACATCTTCAGTCGCGTCACTGGAGGGACTGTCTCTAACATTGATGGCTTAATTCGGGCCAATGGCGGAGCTAATTTATTTCTGCTCAATCCCTCCGGGATTCTGTTTGGTCCTCATGCCCGGTTGAATATTGGCGGATCATTTGTTTCTAGCACAGCCGACAATATTTTGTTTGACAATGGTTTTACCTTCAGTGCCACAAATCCTCAAGCACCTCCCCTGCTCACTATCACTGCGCCCATTGGCTTACAGTTTGGCAGTCATCCTGGTTCTATCACGGTTCAAGGTTCAGGACACAATGCCCGCTTAACAACTACGACTCCTGTGTCTGGATTGCCTTCTGCGACTTCTGGGTTGCAGGTAAAACCTGGAAGAACGCTAGCCTTACTGGGGGGTAATCTTGCTGTAGATGGAGGGTTGCTTTTTGCACCGGGAGGACGCATTGAGTTGGGCAGTGTGATTGGAGGAACTGCAACCCTCACTGCGATACCGCAGGGGTTTTCGCTGAGCTATCCTAATGCTTCTACGTTTGGTAATATCCAGATGACTCAGCGAGCTTTAGCTTCTGTGGGGGGTGTCAACGCTGGATCTATTCAAATTCAAGGGCAGCGAGTCAGTATTGAAAACGGCTCAATTGTATTAGTGCAAAATCAAGGCAGCCAAGCCTCTGGTGACATTAGGGTGACAGCCAGTGAGTCTTTCCAGCTAAGTGGCGCTTCGCCAAACCTCAGAAGTTTTAGCAGTTTAGTCAATGATACGGCAGCGACTGGAGCGGGTGGCAATATCACGATCGCGACTCCACGTCTGGTCATCGAGAATGGCGCTGTTGTTCTAAACCGCACCTTTGGCAATGCTCCGGGTGGCAACATCACGGTGAATGCCTCTAGCATCAGAGTCAGTGGTAAAGCCCCTGTCACTCCCTTCCCAGCGGCTAGTACTCTCTTTGCTACGGCTCATGGCAATGGTACAGGAGGTAGCCTATCCATTACGACTCAAGACCTTTTCATCAACAATAGTGGCGCTGTCGGAACTAGAAACTACGGGCAGGGAAATAGCGGTGCTGTTAATGTCCGGGCAGACACAATTCGGGTGATCGGCCCAACGCCTCCTCCCAATGGCGTACTTGGACCCGTTACATCCCCTTCTCTGTTAACATCTTCAACCTTTGGAACTGGCACGTCGGGTAGCCTGGCGATCGACACCCGCACATTGTCGATCCAAAATGGTGGACTTGTATCAGCCTCTAGTTTGAATCAGGGCAGTGCCGGTAACGTCACCATCAATGCCTCTGAGTCAATTGAGGTCAGTGGTCGGGTATCTCCACAAGATCCTAGCTATATTAGCGGCACTGTTCGGGTTGTGAAGGCTCCCGGTTTCAGTGGGATTCCTGGCAATGGGGATGCTGGCAGTATTACGATTAATACCCCACTCCTTAACATCAATGATGGAGCAACAGTCTTTGTTGCAAATCAAGGAAATGGTAACGCTGGAACCTTAAGGATTAATGCTGACGTGCTGCAACTGGATCAGGGGGGCAGTATTTCAGCCTCTACAAACGCAGGAGAAGGAGGAGGGATTAATCTGCAAACCGATACCCTCACGTTGCGTCGAGAGAGCGAAATTACAGCCACCGCAGGAAGCAGAGGCAACGGGGGGAAAATTGCAATTGCATCTGGCGCACTGAATCTTTTGAGTAATAGTCACATCAGCACTGAAGCCCAAGGGTCAGGCAATGCGGGAACTCTACAGTTGCGGGTGGGTGACTTAAATCTGAACCAAGGGCAAATTCAAGTTGAGAACCAGGGTACAGGCGATGCCGGTCGCTTAACGATTGATGCCAACTCGGTACAGCTCAACAATCACAGTTTGATCAATGCTTCAACCCAGGTGGGGCAGGGAGGAGACATCCAAGTACAGGTTCGCAATACCCTGCGTCTGAATGACCACAGCCAAATTTTAGCCGATGCTCAACAAGCAGGACGCGGGGGAAATGTTGGCATCACAGCTACTGAAACAGTGTTGCACGATCGCAGCCTAATTTCCACCAATGCCCAAGGCAGAGCCACAGGCGGAGAGTTGAGGATAGAGGGCGATCGCCTCTCGCTGTTTGAGGGTTCCCAAATCACTTCTGCTACCACAGGTTCAGGCAACAGTGGAAGCATTGCCATTGCAACTGATAGGTTGGATATTTTTGGCAATAGCCAAATCAGCACTCAAGCCCAAGGGTCAGGCAATGCGGGCACCCTCAATCTGCGAGTGGGCGAGTTAACGCTGAATCGTGGAAAAATTGGAGTTGAGAGTCAAGGTACAGGCAATGCGGGTCGCTTAACAATTGATGCCGACTCAGCACAACTGAACAATCGGAGTTTAATTAATGCTTCGACTCAAGTGGGACAGGGCGGAGATGTGCAATTACAGGTTCGCAATACCCTGAATCTGAATAACCACAGCCAGATTTTAGCGGATGCCCAGCAAGCCGGACGTGGAGGCAATGTCAGTGTCACAGCAACCGAAACCGTACTGAATGAGAGAAGCCGAATTTCTACCAATGCCCAAGGCAGAGCCACAGGCGGAGAGTTGAGGATAGAGGGCGATCGCCTCTCTCTGACGAACGGCTCCCAAATTACAGCATCGACTTCTGGTTCCGGTAGAGCAGGAAGCCTCAATATTCATGCCACTGATGCCATCAGCCTCAGCGGCAACCATACCCGTCTGGCTGCGGCATCCACCACCGATGCAGCCGCTGGTTCCATTGCCCTACAAACCTCCCAACTGCGAGTCAGCGATCGTGCCTCTATCTCGGTCAGTGGAGCAGGACGCGGTGGAGCGGGAGACTTAACCGTTCAAGCTGACACCATCCGACTTGACCAGCAAGCAGCCTTGGACGCAGAAGTGGCGGGGGGAAATCAAGGCAACATCACCCTGAATGCCAACCGCGCCTTGTTGTTGCGCCATCGCAGCACCATCACTACTAATGCGACAGGGACAGCCAGTGGCGGCAATATTGATATCACCAGCCCATTCCTGATTGGACTGGAGAACAGTGACATTGTGGCACAGGCACAAGCAGGCTCAGGCGGCAACATCAACATTGGTGTTAACAGCGTTTTAGGTATTGCTCCCAGTGCGACTTTAACGGACAACAGCGACATCAATGCCAGTTCTCAGTTGGGCTTGAATGGGTCAGTCAGTATTAGCAATCCCGATGTCAAACCAGATTCGGGTTTAGTGGAACTGCCTGAAGGGGTCGTGGATTCCAGTCAACAAATTGCCCAGACCTGTGCAGCGACGCAAGCGAGTCGGTTTGTGGCAACGGGTAGAGGCGGCATTCCCGAAAATCCCACACAAGGGTTGGGGAGCGATCGCTCCTGGAATGATGTCCGTGATTTGTCGAGCTTCACTCATTCCAATACTGAGGCAGTGATGTCAGCACCAGAGCCTCCTGCCCTAGTCGAAGCGAGCCAGGCGCGAGTGAATGCTCAAGGACAAGTTGAACTGGTGTCGATCGCATCTATAGTACCAAGCCACAGAGCTGAGACTTGCAGTGCCGCCGTGGCTCAGCCTTGAAGCAGGCTTATCAAGCAATAGATTGCCCAAGAATCTGAAAATTTGCCTCAAACTTACTCCATTTGGCTTAGATATTTGACAGAAAGAAGTGGAACTCTACAGCTAGCTGTATGGCGGCGATCTCCAGGTCAGCAGCCCGCATTCTGTTCGATAATCTTCTCTGCTATGCAATCCTCTTCCCTTGGCCCTGTTCTCGCTGCAACCCTGTCTCTTGCAACTCTGGCGATCGCACCTCCCACTCTGGCTCAAGTTGCTGCCGATGGCACCCTCTCGACTCGGATTACTTCACCGGATAACCGCAACTTTACCATTGAGGATGGCGATCGCGCAGGCGGCAATCTCTTCCACAGTTTCCGCGAGTTTTCGGTTCCCACAGGAGGTTCCGCTCACTTCAACAATGCGGCTGATGTTCAGAACATTTTTAGTCGCGTCACTGGAGGGACTGTCTCTAACATTGATGGCTTAATTCGGGCGAATGGCGGAGCCAATCTGTATCTTCTGAATCCAGCAGGAATTTTGTTTGGGCCAAATGCTTCCTTGAACATTGGGGGAGCTTTTGTGGGAACTACCGCCAATAGCATCCGGTTTGGCGATGGCGTGACCTTTAGCACAGCTCAAACATCAGGCACTCCACTGTTAACGGTCAGTGCTCCAGTCGGGCTGCAATTGGGAGCCAATGCTGGCTCCATCCGAATGCAGGGAGAACCTGCCGCCAATTTCTTTTTGCGTCCCCGGCGGTTGTTCCAGGCGCAGAGCGTCGCGCTGGTGGGTAGCCAAATTGATATGGATTCAGCCAGTCTCATTGTTCCAGATGGACGGGTGGAATTATGGGCGGTGCAAAATGCTGAAGTTGGATTAAACAATCCAACCAAAATGCAGTTAGCTAGCTCTAATGCCACAGCAGACTGGGGAACGATTTCCCTACGGAACTCCTCATTCATTGATACTAGCGGCATTAACGGCGGTGCGATTAACATTCATGGCCGGGGACTAACATTGCAAGACGGATCAAGCATTTCATCGAGCACTGGAGCAGGGGGACAAGGTCAAGGCATCACTGTCCAAACTACAGAGTTTGCAAATTTGCTAGGTGTATCTGCCGCAGAGCAGTACCCCACACCTGGGCTATACACCAGCGTATCGGGAAATGGAGCCAGGGCCGGGGATATTACTGTCGAAACCAGGCAGTTGCAGATTGCCAATGGCGGTTGGCTTCAATCCATCATTAGTTTTGGGTTCGATCCGATCACCTTCATACCGTTCTCCATCACAGATTCTAGAACTGGAGATATTACCGTTCGAGCTTCAGATGTGGGAGTGAGCGGATACAACCCTTTTCCAGCCAACTTCTTTCGTCCCAGTGCAATCACCACTCTCATTACCGGCGGAAACCGGAACCTGAGTGGTGACATAACCATTGATGCAAATCGGGTGAGTCTCCTCAATGGCGCACGCATTAGTGCTGATTTGATCGGCTTTAGCATTCCTGGTTTTGCAGAATCTCTCACAACCGGAACATCCGGCAATATCTCAATTCGGGCTGATGAAAGTCTTGATATTGATGGTGTCACAGGTGGTGGTTTAACGGGCGCGGTGATTAGCTCGATTCAGCCATTTGCCACAGGGCAAGCAGGAAATATTACTATCGATACAGGACGGTTGCGGCTGACGAATGGGGGTACAATCTCTAGTTCTGTATCCGGCAGTGGTAAAGCTGGTAATGTTGATATTCGCGCCACAGATGTTTCAGTGAGCAATCCGGTTATCGATAGTTTCAGTCAAGCGATTAGTGGTATTACAGTTGCTGTGGGTGAGAATGCAATTGGTCAGGGCGGTAATGTTACTCTGAGAGCCGATCGCTTACGGGTTTTCAACGGTGGACAGATCCTCTCCTCAACAGCAGGACAAGGAGATGCAGGCAACATTACCCTGCGAGTGGGCAACATGGATGTTGAAGGTATCTCCCAACCTTTATCGGATGGTCGCCGCTTACCCAGCACCATCGCCGCTTCTTCGACAACCGCTTTTGATGCAGGCTCAGTCAACATTACCGCAGACAGTCTTCAGGTGAGCGATCGCGCCGAAATCACCACTCGTGCTACTGGCTCAGGCAATGCTGGCACACTTAATCTGCAAGTGAGCGATCTCTCTCTGAATCGGGGACAAATTGAAGTTAGCAGTGCCACGGGCGATGCAGGGCAACTCACCATTCAAGCAAATACTGCACAACTGAACAATCGCAGCCGCATCAATGCTTCCACTCAAGCCGGTCAAGGCGGTGATGTGCAACTGCAAGTGCGAGACAGATTGCAGCTTAACCACCAGAGTCAGATTGTAGCAGATGCCCAACAATCAGGACGTGGAGGGAACCTCAGTTTGTCAGCAGCAGAGATTGTGCTGGATCAAGGCAGTGATATTACAACGAATGCTAGAGGGTCTGCTACAGGCGGTCGGTTGACACTCAAGAGCGATCGCCTCTCTCTTGCCAACGGTTCCCAAATCACTGCGTCTACTTCTGGTTCTGGTAGAGCAGGAAGCCTCAACATTCATGCCACTGATGGCATTACTCTTCGGGGTAACAACACCCGACTAGCTGCTGCATCCACTACCAATGCGGCTGCTGGCTCCATTGTGCTACAAACTCCCCAATTGCACCTGAGCGATCGCGCCTCCATCTCGGTCAGTGGAGCAGGACAAGGCGGAGCCGGAGACTTAACGGTTGCGGCAGATACCCTTCATCTGGATCAGCAAGCGGCTCTAGAAGCAGAAGTGGCAGGAGGCGATCAAGGCAACATCACCCTGAATGTCAATCGTGTTCTGTTGTTGCGCCATCGCAGCACCATCACCACCAACGCCACTGGACAAGCCAGTGGGGGTAATATTTCCATCACCTCCCCGTTCCTAATTGGGTTGGAGAACAGTGATATTGTGGCCCAAGCACAAGCTGGGGCAGGCGGCAACATCAACATTAGCGCCAACAGCGTACTGGGGATTGCTCCAAGAGCTAGCTTAACGCCTGAGAGTGACATCAACGCCAGTTCTCAGTTGGGCTTGAATGGGTCAGTCAGTATCAGTAATCCCGATGTCAAACCGGATTCAGGGTTAGTGGAACTACCTGAAGGAGTAGTGGATTCCAGTCAGCAGATTGCCCAAACTTGTGCAGCCACTCAAGCCAGTCGGTTTGTAGCAACAGGACGAGGCGGCATTCCTGAGAATCCCACACAAGGGCTAGGGAGCGATCGCTCCTGGAATGATATCCGTGATTTGTCGGCCTATCTAGGAAGTGCGAATGCACAGGCAACAGATTTCACCTCGGAATTCAAGTCTCAGAATTCATCAGTCGTTGAAGCAACTGAAGCAACCTTGAATCCACAAGGACAAATTGAATTAATTGCAACGTCTGAATCTGGACATCTGGGGAACACTATTCCTGCAACTTGTAGCCCTCCACCCGTTGTGAGGTGACGGTAGTGTTTCAGCACCATCAGTTTGATAGATTGCAACTTGCTCATTTCTAAAACAGAGTCAAATATATGTTTGTTCAATGGCGGCGATTTTTGAAATCCCTGAGCCAGCATTGGTTCTCTTTGCGGAGACGCTATTTCCTGCTGGGAATTTTGAGTTTATTGATCGCAGTTGGTGT
This sequence comes from Oscillatoriophycideae cyanobacterium NC_groundwater_1537_Pr4_S-0.65um_50_18, assembly GCA_016208305.1. GTDB lineage: Bacteria > Cyanobacteriota > Cyanobacteriia > Elainellales > Elainellaceae > Drouetiella. Next base: position 73,326 of record JACQYI010000008.1, read on the forward strand.
TATTCCAGGACAGGTCATTGCTTCTGCTCCTGCTCCTTATCCCCTGGTTGTATCGACTCCCACTGTGTCCTCGCCTCTGGAGGAGGGTAGAAAATTATATGCAGCCGGGCAATTTGCCGATGCCATTACAGCTTGGCAAGCCGCAGTTCAAAGCTATGCCGCGAATGGCGATCGCCTCAACCAGGCTCTTAGCCTCAGCTATCTCTCTTTAGCCTATCAAGAGTTAAATCAATGGCAGGATGCAACTGATGCTATTGAGCAAAGTTTAGCAGTCTTAGAAACATTGAACTCGGAAGGCAAAGGAATTATTCTGGCCCAAGCTTTGAATACGAAAGCTGGATTGCTTCTGCACATAGGGCAGACAGATACCGCACTAGAAACTTGGGAACGTTCCGCAACTCTCTACCAACAGGCTGGTGATCAGCTAGGTAGTTTAGGTGCCCAAATTAACCAGGCTCAAGCAATGCAGAGTCTAGGTTTCTATCGCCGTTCTAGAGAGCATCTAGAAAAGATCATGCAACAATTGGCAGCGATGCCAGATTCGGGAGTCAAGCTGGCCGGACTACGTAATTTGGGGATGACACTGCGGCTGATTGGCGACTTATCTGCCAGTCAAACCGCTTTAGAAGAAAGCTTGGCGATCGCTAAACGGCTGAATGCGACAACTGAGATTAGCACCTCCTTGCTAGCCTTGGGAGAAGCGATCGTAGATCAGGGTGATCTGACAACAGGAATCGGGTATTTTCAGCAAGCCGAACGGATGGCTGTGAACCCCACTGACCAGCTTCATGCTCGCCTCAACCAACTCAAGCTCTATACAGAACATACCAACCTGATTGAGCCAGCTCAATGGCATCCGGTTCAAGCGCTTGCCTATGAAATTTATCAACAGCTATCTACCTTACCCTCCAGTCGCACCTCGACTTATGGGGCTGTCAATCTAGCAGCAGGTCTATCAAAGTTAGAAGATGTGCAACAGCCTATTCCCGCTGAGCAACTGGCGCGCCTACTCGCCAATGCAGTTCAGGCATCCAAAACGTTAAAAGATCCCCAAGCCGAAGCTTATGCCCTTCTGGAGTGGGGCAAGCTTTATATCCAGTCGCAACAGTGGGCAGAAGCAACAAAGTTAACCCAGGAATCTCTAGCGATCGCTCGTCAAATTCAAGCAGACGATATTGCTTCACAATCTGCCTGGCAGTTAGGTAAGATCCTTAAACAGCAAGGCAAAGGCAAAGAAGCGATCGCTGCTTATGATGAAGCAATTAAGTCACTAAAGGCATTACGTGGCGATTTAGTTGCCATTAACTCAAACATTCAATTTTCATTCCGTGAAAGTGTTGAACCTGTCTATCGTGAGATGGTGGCTTTATTACTAGATGACAATCCTGATCAAACCTCTTTAGCTAGAGCAAGAGGTTTGATTGAATCCTTGCAGTTGGCAGAACTCGACAACTTCTTCCGAGAAGCCTGCCTGGATACAAATCCTCAACAAATTGACCAGATCGATTCAACGGCAACCGTGGTTTATCCAATTTTGTTGAGCGATCGCCTTGCCACAATCGTTTCTACACCTGGACAATCATTAAAATATTACACCACCCCAATTCCCCAAGTTGAGGTGGAGACAACGCTACGCGCCTTTTTAGCCTCTCTTCACCCCTCTGCGAATAGCCAGGATCGATCGCGCCTTTCCCAACAAGTTTACGATTGGCTTGTGCGTCCTGCTGAAACCGCTCAACTACTCACCCAAACAAAAACCCTGGTATTTGTACCAGATGGTCTGCTGCGGAGTGTGCCAATGGCTGCTTTGCATGATGGCGAGAAATACTTAATTGAAAAATATGCTGTTTCGCTTTCTCCTGGTTTACAACTAATGGTGGCACAGCCGTTTGCTCCTGATCAAATTAAAGCCTTAGTGGGCGGGATTAGCGATGCTAGAAATGGCTTTAGTGCTTTGCCTGAGGTGGAATCTGAAGTCCAAAAAATTTCTCAATTAATTTCTGCTTCAACGCTGCTGAACCAGCAATTTACCAGCGAAGCGATCGCTCAGAAAATTCAAAACGGTTCTGCAAATATTGTTCATCTGGCAACTCATGGACAGTTCAGCTCTAAGCGAGAAGACACTTTCCTGCTGTCCTGGGAAGGGCGAATTAATGTTAATGAACTCTCTGAGCTGTTGCGGGATCGTCAAGTCAAACAGTCTAAAGCTCTCGACCTATTGGTTCTTAGTGCTTGTGATACTGCCAGTGGAGACGATCGGGCTGTTTTAGGATTAGCTGGACTTGCGGTGCGATCGGGTGCGCGTTCCACGATTGCTACCTTATGGCCCGTTAAAGATAAAGCAGCGTCACTCTTGATGACTGAATTCTATGAACAGCTCAAACAACCAGGTGTGACAAAAGCTCAGGCTTTGCAACGCGCCCAGGTTAGCCTCCTCTCTAAAACCGATTTCAAAGAACCCTTCTTTTGGTCTGCGTTTGTTCTCGTAGGTAGCTGGATGTAATCACTTTAAAGTACGCAAATCCACTGCATTTATTGATTCAGTAATTATGTACGATAGTTTTCTCAATTCTTGAGAAATTTAGGAACCATTATGGAACGATTATTACTTTCGGGGACTTTGGGAGTACTTGCCCTTTTGCTCGGAATGGTAGGGGTGCAAACAGAGGCGGCTCATGCCACTTCTTTTAAGCCACCCGCAGATAACAGTTTGCCACGCAGCAGTACAGGCGGAGCCTCGCGAGGAGGGTTCATCCCGCCCGCAGACAACAGTCTGCCACGCAGCAGCACAGGTGGAGCTTCACGAGGAGCATTTATGCCACCTACAGATAACAGCGTGCCACAAGCAAGCACAGGTGGAGCTTCGCGAGGAGCGTTTACACCTTCACCTGACAATGCTGCACCCCGAACTGCCGCTGGTGGGGCTTCTCGCACAAACTTGTACGGTTACTTGCCTCAATCAGGGGATCAAGCTGTTCCCATGTTGGCAGTTACTCCGCAAAACTTTTATGGCACAACGCTGGCAGAACGCCCAACGATCTTGGTCTATGTTCCTAGTTCAAACGCCCAAGATGCCGTATTCAGCTTAAAGGATGATGTCGGAAATACGATTTACCAGACGATTGTGGCAGTACCAAACAATGCTGGTGTTGTGGCTGTTCAATTACCCGAAGAGGCACCTGCGTTGGAGGTAGGTAAAGACTATCAGTGGTTCTTCGCACTCATGATAGATGGTACCCTTTCTCCCAGTACTCCTTACGTTGATGCCTGGATCAAGCGGATTCAACCCACTGCTGAACTCACCCAAGCTTTACAGCAAGGTGATGCTCAGCAGCGTGCAGACATCCTGGCAGAAAAGGGGGTTTGGTATGATAGCGCTGCTATGTTGACCGATTTGCGGATGGCTCAGCCGACTAATACAGCGCTGACAGAAGATTGGCATGAACTGCTCAACTCTGTTGGTCTGGAAGAGGTGACAGCCGCTTACTAAACCCCGATCATTTTCTGGTATTTTGTAAGCATTTGAGAGACATAGCATTGCTCTAAGTACAGAACAAAAGCTTGCAAAAGGATGACAGGAGGGGGTTTCATATGAATTACCACATTCAAACAATGAAACCCCCTGTACTTGATTACCTTAATCTAAAAAATATTGCATCTCCACTTGGGTTGGCACAGAGCAAGAGTGAAGTTTGTAATATATCCCTAAAACTGGACATCTAAAAAATCAGTTTTAGTCAAAGTAATAGACCTGTTGAGAAATAAAAATAAGATAGCTGAAATGCCTGTATAGAGAAATTTTCAAGGATTTTTGTTCATCTTCACACCTTAAATCAGCCGCAATACATTCTGTTGAATGTCAATTACATAGGCACACCCACGAGATGCGCAACGAGATTCAAATTATTACAGCAGGTCTGGGTTTCAAGCTCCTGAGCCAATCCAGCACGGCTGAGGAAATCCCAAACAACTTGACCTGCCAATGAGGAACTGCATCAGTGCTGGTATTTCGCTTCCAACTAAGCGACGGTGTGCTCTCTGGTCACGTGTCATCAACGGTGATTTCGAGGGTGGCAGTGCCAGGGTTACACAGGCAGGTTCAATCCCGATCTGATGCTGTCGCAATCGGTGAGTCAGATCGCGCCGCAGTCGAGTCGCGGGAAAATCTAACCACAGAACAGGCAAGGGGGAGTGGGGTGTTATAGGGATCTCCAGCACTGGATGCGGTTGAGCAAGCGGTTGCACTTCAGGTGGAACACCCGGTAACTTTTTGCGAATCACAGTAATGCGTCGTCCGCCGCTTCCTTTTGAGCCATCGGCTAAACACTGAGATTTGAGGGGACACTGCTGGCAAGTGCGGGGATTAATCCCAAACAGAATCAACAGATCTCCCAGGCGATTCTGGCGGACTTCTCGCCGATACATGGAGTGCCCAGCAGGGCATTGCAGTGTCCGCTCATCGAGGAGCTTGAAATCAGCACCAGAAAATTTACCTCGGCTTCTCGCCCAAGATCCTGCCACTTGCATTGGATCGTAGTCAGACGCATCGGCAGGGGGACAAGGAGTCTGCCCTTGGGAGGCACTAACGGTTCATCAATGGGGGGAGTGGGTGACGCTGCAACCGATAGTTCAGTCTCTGCCGGAGCCCAAATAGTTTGACGCACTGCTTGAGGGTGATGGGCAAAGCCCGCCCACAATCGCCAGTTCCATACCCACTGGCTCAAAATTTGCCAAAACTCTTGCCCATCGGGGTGCCAGCTGCACCAGCGGTCACAGTCCTGCTCGACATCTTCATCGCTCAGGAGCTTCTCAAACCCACCTCGACCGTAATAGAGGCTGAGGATGTCACACCCCGTTAAGCCAGCTTGAGCATGAGCGGTGATAAACAGTTCATAGATGAAATCGCCTATGCGTTTGCCAACCCGATGCTTTCGCTTGGGCTGGTGCGAGGTTCGCACGACAATTAACCGGACAGGTTGACTGTAGCCCACCCAACTATCCTCCACAAAGCCTAAATCAAACACCTCGCGCACCTGATGGCACTCGGGGTGGGACCAGTGTTGTGCCGGTGTTTCCTGAAGGCGAGTTTGAACGACCTGGTGCTTGAGCAGGTGATAGTCGCGGCAGCGCAACAGATAGCCCAACTGATGCTGTTGCAGTTGGTTGACGAACCCAGGTGTCCCGTAGTAGCCGTCAAGTCGCACAATGGCAGCACGACCCGCTAACTGGTGCTGTTGCAGATAGTGCCCAATGATGCCACAGACTCGCTGGAGATCCGGACCTGGTGTGCCGTTGCCAGGTGCGCCAAAAGTACTCAGCCATTCACTCGTATGAGCTTGAGCAACGGTCGTTCGAGTCCGAGTCACCTCACCCCGGTCTCGTCCCAGATAGCCCTTGGCCGTTGCACCCTGAGTTCGACGACGAGCGTTCGGATAGGATGGCGAATTGGCTAAAGACCGTTGCCGAGCTGCTTGGTGAGTGCCATCGACATCAAATATCCAAAACCGATTACCAGCGCGATCGATCAACCCGCCACTATCGATGGGGGCAAAACCATGCTCCAACAAATCCGCTTCAAACAACGTCCGCAATTGCTCTAAGGATCATGGATTAAATAACACCGGAGAGAGGCAGGAAAGAGGTTAGACTGAGAAGAATCTATCCTTTTGCTGTGATGCGATGCAATGTTATCCGATTGAAGTCGAACAACAGATGGGAGGAGGACGTAAAGCTGCATTGGCAACGATCGCTGGACTCGATGAGGCCTTTTTGAGCGTGATTGCCAAACATACGGCAGGCTCACCGATGGATGAAACCGTCAAGTGGACGAATCTCACACGGCACGAGATTGCCAGGTTGTTGAACGCAAAAGGGATTAACGTCAGTGTGACGGTGGTAGACCAATTGCTAGAGAAACACAACTATCGCAAGCGGAAAGCCCAAAAGCGCTTGGCGACTGGAGGGCACCCGCAACGCAACGAGCAATTTGAGAACATTGAACAACTCAAAACCCAGTATCAAGGCGTGGGCAATCCAGTGTTGAGTATGGACACAAAAAAAGAGAGCTAATTGGGCAACTCTATCGTGATGGACGAGTGTATACCCAAGACGAAGCGATTGCAGTCTTTGACCATGATTGGAAATCTCTGGCAACAGGGGTTGCAACACGGGTGAATTTGCCTGTGATGCCATTCGCGATTGGTGGCTGAAGCATGGGCAACATCACTATCCCACGGCAACGTCAATCCTGTTGCTCTGTGATGGGGGCGGCAGCAATAGTTCACGGCAGTACTTGTTTAAGCAGGATTTGCAACAGTTGGTCAACGACCTCAATCTTGAGATTCGCATTGCTCACTATCCCCCCTACACCTCAAAATACAACCCCATCGAACACCGTTTATTTCCTCATCTCACACGCGTGTGCCAAGGTGTCATCTTTGAGAGTGTCGAAATCGTCAAAGACCTGATGGCAAAAGCGAAGACACAAACCGGGCTAACTGTCTTTGCAACGATCCTGGACAACGTTTATCAAACCGGGCGGAAAGTTACCGAAGAGTTCAAGCAAACGATGGAGA
>JACQYI010000016.1 GCA_016208305.1 Oscillatoriophycideae cyanobacterium NC_groundwater_1537_Pr4_S-0.65um_50_18
GGCGGGCAAATCTCATCAAAAAGCGATTCGGGCACTGGCTTACAAATGGGGTAGAATCCTTTGGCGGTGTTGGCAAGCCAATACAGCCTATGACGAAGAGAAATACTTGGCTGCACTAACACGGAAGAAGTCACCGCTCATTAAGCTCTTAAGTGTTGAGTCTAGCGATGTTCTTTCACTTAAAGAAGCTTAAAGAGAACAGCTAAGGAGATAAAGTTAAGAACAGAATTAGCTTGATATCGACAGACAAATAGAAGATTTCAGCAACCTATTATTGAATGAAAGCAATACTTTTTATCTCAACTATAGGTAGAAAGCGCGCGACCATATAGAGATACAATGACTGTCAGCAATAATTTTGCACTCGCTATTGACTCCCGTCCACCTCAGGGACTATGTTATACTACCGTTCAACGTCGCAATGCTTTCAATCCAAGGTTTGGAAATAGGTGGCTCGAAACAGCAAACTGAACCCAGGCAGTTGCTAGGGTTTCCAGAGTGCGGGCTACCAGCAGATTACCAGCATCGACTGGTTCATAACCGCAGTCCTCGATTAGATTGGCGACGATTTGTTTTGCCTCAATGTCATTACCGCAATAGAAGATGCTAGGAAAGTCCGAACCAAATTGCCTTGACTCTGAAGCAATGATTTCAGCAAAGGTGCTATTGAACGCCTCCACCACTTTGGCGTTGGGTATGAGTTGCTGAATCGTTTCGGCAACCGAAGTTTTTAAGTCTGTCGCTAAGCCAATAGTCTGCCCTGTGAAGTCTGGCTGAAGTCCACTGACACAGGTAATGACAATTTTTCCATCTAGAGAACCCACACCTTGAAGAACCTCTTCCAAGGCTGGTAACCAAACAGCCAGTAAAATGATATCTTGTGCTGCTGCGTCTTGAAGCGTTCCGGCTTTGGCAGTTACACCTGCGGAAGTTGCCAGCTTATGCAGTTTTTCTTCATCTCGCGAATAAGAAAAAACGACTTGATGTCCGGCTTTTGCCCAAAGCCTGCCGAGTCCAGCACCCATGTTGCCAGCGCCAATAATGCCAATGTTCATTCCTACTCTCCTAAACTTTAAGCGCTTATAACGATCGCTCAGTTGACTTTTCCTGTCCGGTTAACCAATAGCCCACAACAGCGATCGCAATCGTGATTATTGCTGCCACAACATTCGGATAAATTGGGATTCCACCCAGCTCAGGTTCACGAACGTTACCTAAAATCGGGTCATTGAGAAAACCATAGGATGTTCCAGGCCAAAAACCAGCGGCAATGAGTCCAATCCAGAAGGCGGAACCGAGGAATGCAGCCAGTCCCATGCAGAAGCGATCGCTGGTTGGACGCACATTCAAAATGGCTAAGGCTGCACTGCCTAACGAAGCCGCCGCAAAGAATGACATGGCACAGTGGAGTTTAGCGTGAGGCAACCAGGCAGGGTTATTCATGTGACCATTCGCTAAGATCACCGCATCAACCCCGATCGGTATTACCAATGTTGAAATGGCAGCGGCGGTCAGTAACCATTTAGCAAGTTTGGCTCGATGCATATTAGTAGATTTCAGTTTAATCATCAGTGTCAGAGAACGGCAGTCAAGCGTTATTCTTGGTTAGGAAGGTAGCTGAATAATGGCATAGGAAGATAGACGTTTCTTGCGGAATTGATACCAGGATTGAGGTCATTCTTGCGATTGGGCAGGTCGATCATGCGTTCTAGAATTCAGCATCAACGAAAGCTCTGATGCCTTATGGCAACTTTTTATTGAGTACTGCACTTGGCGTGACTCCAAAATGCCGCTTAAAGTGTTTGGCAAAGCGGCTTTGATCCGCACAACCCACGAGCAAAGAAACTTCTGCGATCGTATACTTCCCTTGGTGCAATAGTTCTTTTGATTTTTCCATTCGCTGTTGGAGCACATACTGATAGGGGGCAACCCCAATTGACTGCTTAAACAGTCGGCAAAAATGATACTGACTCATACTTGCAACGGCGGCTAGTTCAGCCAGATGAAGGGGTTGATCTAAATAACTGTGGATGTAATCCAATACAGATTGAAGACGTGGGCTAGGCAGATTTTCTTCGCGCGATTGAATCTTGGGTTGCAGCGTACAGTAATGTCTGAGCAGGTGAACGACCAGCACTTGCATCAGCGACTCGGTATAAAGGGTTTCAGCTATGCCACCCCCGTCAAGTTCTGCCTGAAATAAGTGGGCGATCGCTTCAATCTGTGAGTCGCGAACATTGATGGCATTCAGCAATTCAACTGGGCTGGGAGCCACTTCACTGACTTCTTCGGCAATTCGATTGAGCAAGCCAGGTTCAATCACAAACATTAAGGATTTATCGGTGCTGTTCCATGCCCAAAGTCCCGGTGTCTTTGCAGCACAAATTCAGAATTCTCCCTTGAGTTGAGATTTTTCAGATTTCTGTTCACCGATACGAGTCATTTTCTGCTGATTGCCTTCGTTTAATAGAAGGCAAAGCAGATGATAGTTACATCCAGGGAAGTTAAGCTCATTCGGTTGTGAGACATGGCGATCAACTATCAATCCAGGCAGTTGTAGGGTACGGCGCTCAGAAATCCACGTCTCTTTCATACAAGTTCAATCACTACCCACAACATACAGCTGCATAGACGCGATCGCTATCTTCTCTAACGCTTCTCATTGAGGTAATTCGATGTTGAATAGTGACAAATAACACAGATATTGTCTTTAGAGATAATTTGAGGCAGTATAATTTTTTATTGGACGGAAAGTTTCCGCACATCTACTCTAAATGAGGTGGATCGCCAGATGATTTCTGCATATCACTCCAATTTAGGTGGATCGCCAGAACCTTTCCGTATATTACGCTGACCAAGGTGGATCGCCAGAACCTTTCCGCATATTTTCAGGTTTTACCGCTTCTAGCCAAGCCTTGTCGTAGGTGAAGTTTTCCTAGTTAAATTGCATTCTCACCTTTCCATTGTCACAGCGGATTCAGTATGGCATAGCTGGTGCTTCAAAGATGATACGGTAAGCGTTTCATGCTTCACAAGCGACCAATCCTCACATCAAGGCTTTGAGCGCTTTTCTGGAGGGCGTTGCTAATGGAGAATTAGCCTAAGAATATCTCCTTGCCCTGTAGATGCTTTGTTACTGAAGGTTGACCCTGCGGTAGCGAGGTGGGTGATTTAAGTTTAGGGTAAGCTTCCGTGGCTTTAATCCTTAAAAACATTAGCTTTTGCCCATCAATTCGTACCCTAAATGACGGTCGAGGGTAAATTACAAAGCGATAATCATCCCAACTGGTAAAGCTGTGGTTGCGTCTGGAAGCTGGTTAGAAAAACGTTCTGGAGCATTAGCTCCGGTGACGAGGACGTCAAACGCGACCTCAATAACTCTGTAAATATTGCTCAATGATAGAAATTGCCTGATCTACACCGTTCTCGCTTCTCATGTTCAAACCCAACCGAGCAGATTTTTGCTGCATGGCTCGATCGCTAGTGGCGATTATAATTGCGTTTGCAAGAGATTCACTGCTCAACTGCTTTCTCAGAATCGGTTTTGGGCTAACCCCTATCTGATGCAGGCGTTCACCCCATCCAATCTGATCGGCAAAATAGGGAACGACGACTGAGGGCAACCCGGCCCGACAAACGGCAGCTGTTGTTCCTGAGCCACCATGATGTACTACTGCTTTTACTTTGGAGAATAACCAGCTGTGCGGAACGGAATCAATCACAAAAACCTGCTGCTTGAGCTGATGAGCCAGCTCCGTTTTTCCTAATTCGCCCCAGCCCGAAAGAATGATGGCTCGTTGCTTTGACAGCGCGATCGCTTCCAGCACAATGTTTGTTAATGCCGCTGAGTTCGAGTCGACCATACTGCCAAAGCCCACACAAATCGGGGTTTCTCCCGCTTCTAGGAACTGATTCAGAACAGCGGAAGGCTCATATTCCTGTGCACGATCGAGAAACCATGTGCCCGTCACATAAGTCAAACTATTCCAGTCGCTGGGTCGGCTAAAGATGAACGGGCTAACTCCATACAGAACAGGCAGTGGAGTGAGATAGCGCGGTTTGTCAGATCTGAAGCGAGCGCCGAGCGCTGGCAGCGTTGGCAGGCTCCATGCCTGTCTCACACTGTTTATAAGAGTGCGGCTTTGCCAGGTGGATATAAGCTCTAGTAAGAGATAGCTTCCATAGTTGAGCCATCTCTTGAACAAGTTCGGGTTTGGGTTTTCGCTGAAGCTTAAAAAGGGATAATTTTGAGTCGCGCTAAGGGGAATTGATGAAGCTAGAAAGCTGGGTACGTTTAGTTTCTCAGCAACATGGTATCCCCAGATTGAAAGTTGATTAAAAATGAACACCTGTGCGTCTTGAGCAGCATTAAGCGCATCGTACATTTGCTGCCTTAACAGGTCGTCCTCAATCAGCTTAACTGTTTCGCCCTGCAGCAGCCTCTGCCCGAGTTCTGACTTGAGCAAAGCCTGAAAATCTCCAGCGATCGCAGCAAACTCCAGCCCTAAATCGTGTACAAATGCTTCAAAGTTAGAATTGGTTGCCACTCGAACTTGATGTCCAGCTTGTTGCAGCCCTAAAGCCAAAGCGCAGAACGGGTAGAGATCTCCGGTTGAGCCAATGGCTAAAACGGTAATCCTGTGCGATTGAGTCATATCATTCAGTTTGGCGTGGGGGGATTAAGCACAAGTGCTATTGTATCCCTGGATGATAAACCCGCTGCGTTAAATGAGCTGTAGTCGGGGTGCATTTCACCCTCTCAACAGCTGTGCATATCTCGTACTCGGCCAATTCGCGCTTAGTATTACAGTTGTATTGAAACTGTCAGAACTGGGTACTCAACTTGAGGGCAGAAGCCTCTACTTGTGTACAGAGACTTTTTATTTGTCGTGGAGACAGGTTAGTGTCGTTAAAGAGGCAAAGCTAAATCTGAATGACTTTTCCGCCTCAAGCCAGATTAGGAATGCTGATGGCCAGATGCTAGACCGCTGAGGAAAAGCTCTCTGCAATCCTGCAACAGAGAAGGTTTTGCTCAGCGACACGAATTTGTCTCGATGTCATTTAATTTGGCACTGTACAGTAGTGACTTATCAGCTTAAACTAGCCTCTGTCTCCCGACTAGTCTTTATCCTAGCCTTTAATAGATTTGTCATTCAGCTAGTACCAAGGGTATGGCTTCCCTCAAATGAAATCGCAAGGGCATCCCATCCGGTGGATAAATTAGTAAATTTTTCTGTAATTTCTCTAAGGATGAACGTCCGTTGACTAGCTCCCAATCAAAGTGTCGTAGCAGTTGAGCCAACATCAGGGTGGCTTCTAACATAGCTAAATGTTCACCCAAGCAGCGATGGGAACCTGACCCAAAGTCAACCATGGGCAAAGAGAAGCTACCTTGCCCTGCTTCGAGCCAACGCTCTGGCTGGAATTCATCGGGCTGCGGATAAGTCTCGGCATCTCTTCCAGCCCCTAACATTGACCAAAAGACTGACGTTCCTGGAGGAATAGTAACTCCCTCAATGACAGTCGCCTGGATGACCAGTAATGAGGTAGAACCGGATGCCACGGAATAAATGCGGAGGGTTTCTTTGACAATCGCTCGGAGATAGGAGAGGTCTTTGAGACTGTCTAGTGATAGCGATCCATGCTGCTGCCAGACTTGATCTACGATCGCTTGAGCTTTTTGGAATACCTCTGGATGCAAGGCTAATTCACCCACAGCAAAGGATAAGGTATGGGCTGTGGTGTCAGTCCCCGCAATCAGTAGCTCAATGGCTTCAGCGATCAGGGTTTCTTTGGTATAGCGCCGCTCTTTAGCGGCGATCTTGACCAGCATTGATTCTCGAAATAGAGAACTGACCGAGCCTAGCTCGATCGCCTGTTTGTCTCTAAGCTGTAGAGCTAATTCGACCCGATGGGTGAGAATTTGCTCAAGGTAGCGTCTGGCCGACCAGTAATCCCAAGACGATTGGGTGGGCAGATATTTCATCCAGGGCTTTTCGCCAACCGCCACTCTCAAAAATCGATAGCCAACGACTGACATTGCTGTATAGACTTTTTGAATGTCAAGGGGTGGACCTTCTGGACTGACAATTTCGCGATCGACAGGAATGCCCAACAATAAGCAGGCAATCACGCGCATGGTCAATTCTACAAATAGGGCATCAATGAGAATTATTTCTGAAGGGGCAGCGGCTCTAATTTTTTCTGTGATTTCAGAGCAGGCTTGATGCACAACGGACATGGATTGAGAAATCCCACTTGAACTAAATTCGGGATTCCAGACTTTCCGTCGCCATTGCCATTCTGTCCCACTTTGACCCAGTAAGATGGGACCACTGATATCGTTCCAAGCGTGACTTGTTTTGGGAGACCGGATTAAACTCCCGTCTCTCATGCCGTTAATGATGGTATTTTCAATCGTTGAGGGCTTGCTTAAGATCAGCGTCGGACGGTTTCCTATCCAAAAAACATAGAGGGAACCATACTGCTGACTCCAATCCAATAGCAGTTGAAAAAATTGCTTCTTTTTGACCGCTGCTGTGACTTGAGAAATGTTGCCTAATAGCCAGTGTCCAGGAGGAGAGGGCAGTGCTTTAAGTGACTGATAACGCCTAGTTTTTTCCCAATAGCGCCCGATCAATATTCCAATGAAAATGATGATGACAGCCGTAGAAACAACGAGGTAAGGAAGTGGCATAGTAAATACAGTCTAAGTAGGACTCAATAGAGATACAGCTAGCGAACATAGGCGATCGCTCATATGGTCATAAGTCAACAAATGAGTGATTCTGAAGTAGCACAGTGATTCAATGATTTTACTCGACAGCTTTGTCCTCTAGTTCTGCTGCGATCGACTCAATCTGCATCTCCAACCGTTCAGCAGAGGGGAGGGCAGTGATGTCCTACTCGACTGCATCTTGCCCCTAGATATATCTGTAAACTGTCCACTCTGGAATCTCCGCTAGTTTGCCGTAGTAGGTGTGGGGTGGCACAATCCAATCAAACTTTTGGGGAGCTTCTGTGAAATCGTAGACCCATGACCAGAATGTGTCTAGTTGTTACCCAACACAGCTTAATGGCAGTTAGCCTAGCTCGATCGGATCAAGTTCAGCGAATACCACCCGCCAATCCTGCCCCAAAGCTGACTCCTGACGAACTTTGACCTGAAGCCCCTCCACAGCTTCCACCACCCAATCCCCAGCTAGCCCTATCCACCGAACGATCGCCCCAGGCAGTAAGCCCAGCGTTTCCATCACCCGCGATCGCAACTCATCTGACATCTGCATCAGCACCGCAGAACGCTGAGATAAATCCCATGCCATCCAGAGAGATCGCACCAGCCCCCTTTCTTGAACGGCCACAGCCTGAGTCAGAATCTCTAACCCATCCGCTAGCTCTTCTGAGAGCGATGCAACTTCGGTAGTCACGCCCCCCCCTTTATTTATATATTCAGCAAAAGGCACCCCTGTGACTACCGACTCGACAGAAGGCTCAAAGCCCTGCTGAGCCTTCGCTTGCCGCTTTGATTGTCGATACTCCAAGACCTCTTGCGCGATCGCCCAGACTTCTGCATCAAACCGATAAACACGCACCTGGTCGCCCCTTGCTCCTTCTCGACGATCGCACAGCAGCTGCAAGCCAATTTGCTCTAAGAGCTGCTGCAAGATTTGGATGGGGGTAGCATTGCGACGGATAGTAATCCCTAAGAAATCCTTGATGAGCAGGGCATGACGTTGCGCTTGCCTTTGCAGCTCCAGCAAATCCAAATCATCATTGCGAAACTCCCGCTCAAGCTGAAGAAACGAGTGGAGTCCCAGCTCTCGGCGCAGCGACCAAGCCACAGAGTCATTGCGCCAATCTAAGGCATGAAACTTCTCTCGCTCCGCCTGGTCTTTAGCGGCTAGTATTGCCGGAGGAAAATGGATACGTTTGCCATTGATAGTACTGACTTCAGAAGGTGCTTCTAAGAGCGCTTCTAACAAGGTGAACTGACGAATGGTTCGTCCTCCTTGATCGCGTTCAATCAGCTCCGGATCGATCGCCTTTCCCCAAGAGGTTTCAATGCGATAACGCTCTAGCTTGTAATAGTCCTCCAAGGTCGGACGTTCCTTAGACTCTAGGCGACGAGCAACAGTGGCTGAGATCGGTTCAGCATTACAAATGCCTTGGCTGCGAGCCTGTTGATTAAGGCTACGAGCCGCCTTCAATTCTGCTTTAGTTTCCCCATCAATCTCTTCCCCTAATGCCATCAAAGAATGTCCTTGAGCCTCAATCAAATAGCGCACATCTCCACGCAGATTATTGAGTGACTCGTTACGCCGAGCCTGAATAGCAGCCCAAGCCTCCCAAGCAAAAGCATCCTCAACAGTCTTCTCCCCACTGCCCACGATGATCTTGAGTAAGAAGCCACAGAGGTCATTCTCTTGAAGCTTGTGACGTTGGATGCGATCGGCACTCGTTGGACGATAGCCCCCAATAGGATGAGCACCCACCCAGACATGCCAATCAACTTTAGGCCGATAGCGATTCAATGCCTGGATGCAGTCTGTCCCAGCTAAAGAGCCGCCAACAAACACGCCAAATACCTTGTCAAAATGAGGCGTATCAATGCTGACTCCGGTATTGACTGAAGGGGAATAGATAAAGCAATCAATGCCATCGAGTTTGCCTAGTTGATTGATGTTCTCGATCAGCGATCGCATCCCTGGCTCATTAGAGTTTTCAGAGTTAATGCAGACGATTCGCTTGTCTGGGAAAAGGGATTGAAGGGCCTCATACAGATCTTTACTGAACTCCAAACCATCGCACGCCACAATCACCCGATCGCCCCGAAACAAAGAGGCTTTGATCTGACGGACAATGCCAGAGCGATCGCCTCCTTCATACCAGAAGACCCGGCGATTGCCATTCTGATAACGGTTGCGAATGACGAAGGGTTGCTCAGTCGGATCAGGACGCATGGCCAGGATAAATTGGAGTGAGATATCGGACAGATGAGCATCGCTCAACACCACGCACCTGGCGGAATAGATGAAATGCTTCAGCGATTGTAAGATAGCGTGACGATGCTCTTTGCAGGTCGAAGAGCAGAGCAAGTGTTGGATGAACTGTTCGCATTCATCAAGGAAGATGTAGTCATAGGTATTGCCTTCCGTTTTGAGCTTATGTAAGGAGTCAGCGGTGAGGGATAACCACTGCTCTTGCCACATATTCCAGCCATGATCTGAATAGATGGCAGTGCCCAAACGCGTGGATAGGTTCCGCAGCAGCGCAATGCGATGCCCCAGGTTGAGGATACGTGCATGAGGATGAGCTTCCTTGATCGCTTTGAGCAACTCAGTCTTGCCTGTGCCCATGTCAGAGAGCAGGGCAATTACACCTGTATCGGGTAAAGGTAATCCAGAGCCAAGGGAGGTTAAACGATCCGGTTGCAAGAGGTATTGTTGTTTGAGATCAACAGCAATGGGATAGGTGAGTTCATAGCCCATTAATCCATGCTGACAATGACGGTCATAGGAGGCCAGAGTAATGGCATCGAGGTAGAGCTGATCAAAAGACTCTGCGCCTCTTGCCACGATGAAATCATCGACCCCTTTTTCAGCCCCAGGCAGACGAATCACCTTGACAAGGCAATCTGCTGCCTCAAAGAGCTTACCCGTGCGGACAAGGGCATGGCTGACCTGTTGGCGCGTCTTGCGGTTAGTGTCATGGTCAAAGCAAAAGTAGATCTCCCGACCTAGAGTGGCAAAGTGCTGAAGGTCAGGAATGAGTTGCTCAGGTGTTTTGCCTTGACGCTTCTTCCGGCCATTCCACACCCCAGGAAGGGCGATCGCCACATAACCTGCGCTAAGGAGTGCTGCTGCCTTCTTAGCGCCCTCACAGATGATGATGGGGAGGTTGTAAGTCCAGACCCATTGCCAGAAGTGAGGGGAGGAGTTGCGATCTCTCAGCCGCAGCATCAGGGGTGTAATAGGCACGCGATAGCGACGAGCGATCGCTTCCCAAGAGAGGCGATCGACATCCAAGAGAATCGCTAAGGTTTCATAGCCTGCTGGATGCTCATACTTGCGGGCTTTGCCTTTGTTGTTATCGATTAAGGGATCATCTGGCTTGAATGGCCCCCAGTTACGCATCTCTCCGGTAATGGGATCAAGCGTATGGCAATACCAGCCAGAGGTGAAAGGGCAGGGCTTCCATCTCTCAGACGCTTTCCAGTTAAGCCATTGCCGAATCAGCCAGTTGTCATCGGTGGACTGGAAGTTCTGTTGGGCTAAAGCCGGAGCAATGGCGCTGGCCTGAAACTCTTGGTGGTGGTGAAGGTAAAGCATCGATATCTCTGTCCCTGAGTTGTGCAGCTGGACGGAGAGGATGCAGTGATCTAGAAGTGACAGCCGATGCTGCCGATCCAAAGCGATTAAAAGTAGGCATACAAAATCTCTCCGTCCGAATGAAGGGCGGGAGCAAGAGCATTCTGTTCGATCAGCAAAAGCTATCGAACAATGTCATCTCAATAACAATGTTTGTTGAAAGACATAAAAAAGCTCTCAATCCCATATGTAGAGCGGAATAGAGAGTCATGATGCTTACACACAATCACAACAAGAGTATTGTCAACTCAGGCAAAGTGATTCTAATATAGACGCATGACAACTTGGGTACCTAACAAACTTGAGCCATCGGCAGCTTGCCCGCACAAATGTAGAGTGCAGCGGGGATGAGCGACGGACTGTTTTGCAAGATCTGAAGGTGAATCACGGTTGATGGAGAATGCATCCTGTAACGCTACCTGTAAAGGCGGAAAAAGATCAACTGTTCGCAACAGAGATTGAGTAAATTCGCAAGCTGAGTGAGAGCAGCAAATTAAGCGGGATCATAGCTTGTTAAATCAGACGATCGCCTTCCTCTGGGGGGAGTGCATAAGGGTCTAAGCCACTCGCTACCAGTAGGCGGTAGAACTCATCTCGCTCTTGTCGAAGCAGGTCATCAGTCGCATAGGTGTCGCCAAGTCGCTCTAGGTCGGACTGTAGCTGGTTCATGCGATCTGATAGCCTCTGGTCAACCTCAGAGCTACTGCGAGTCACCCCAAAGGCGCGATCGAATCTGCGCTCTAACGTCTCAGTGATGAGTGCCCAAGCCAGCAGAAATGCCTTTTGGTTGCCTCGATAGGCTCTTGAAAGCCAGTAGGCTGCAACCACATCTAAAGGCAATGCATTGATTCGGGTTTGACCTCTGCCGCCAGATGGCTCTACCTCTACTGATTCAGGGGTGTAATCCGTATAAGCCTCGCCCAACAAGACTTTAGAGTCTCTTGATCGCAAAAAACGTAATGCGTAAACGGACGGTTCTTTAATAGCTTCAGCTGCTCCAGCTTGACTCATTCGGTAGCTACCGTCTGGCAGCATGAAGCCATCAATCGCTAGAGAACCAAGAGTAACTATGGCGCGTGTAGCTTTGACTGAATCGGTCACTGCAAGCCTACCTCACTTCGATTGTTGCGACTTAGCAACCTCAGGTTCCCAATCTTCCATTTCCCTCTCCAACAAATAGCTAATCAAGTTCGACAACGATCGCCCCTCCTTCTCGGCTCGCTTCTCTAATTTCAATGCAAGTTGATCTGAAACACTTGCAAACACTTTCTTTGCCATGTTCATCGGGTTCTAAACCTCCACCAATAGTAGCGCTCAGTTGAGCAGATCAAGTTATTTACAACCTATGGTTGACTATTTACAACCATAAGCTACTATACTATTGCAAGCTTAGTTAAAGATCACTGCAATCTGACCATAATCGGTTGACTTTCAGCCCACATGTGACTTCAACCCACTGCAAATGACCAGAGCACAAATCTTGGAGGACTATACCTGTAAGGATCTAAGGCAGAAGGCTTTGAGCTGCACAGGCAGAGATCTATAGCGTTACTCAGTTCTATGAGTGGTTGTCCTACTGCCCGACTCTAGAAACCAAACCCCTGTATACCAAACGCAATGTCGCCAAGCTTCTATTTGGGGTATGGCAGCGGTTTAACCAACAAAAAGCCATTTGACGGGTTTCCACAGGACTCGATCGCTGAAACCCGCATTCTTTCATTTCACTAATCAAAAGCTCCGTTTAAAAGAGCGATTGTTGAAAGCCTCATGTTGTAAAGGCTTTAAATCAAATGCTCCAATTTTGATCGATTTGTTTCCCTGCCCCACGAGACGAGAACACGATGTTATCCCCCTCACAAAAGCTGAGTCCCATGCCACCAGTTCAAACCCTGCTTCCACCGTTGACTTTGCCAGACCCACTGCCAGAAACCTTCCCTGCTCCTAAATTCCACATAGGGCAGCAGGTCTATTGGTCTCTGGTTTCCACTCAAGACCACGGTCGCATCGTTGGCTGCGTCTTTGCCCAGGAAACTAACGTCCAAGCGATCGGCTACCACTATGTCGTGCAGCTTGATGCTGATAGCCCTTCTCAAAGCTTCGGCATTCAAGTCGATTGGGGCTTTGAATCTGACCTGGCTCCTTGGGGCGATCGCCCCCTTGTCGAGACAACAGCTCAACTCGATTCTCTGCCCCCCTCTCACTAGCTCCTGTCCCATCGTGTCCCCGATTTACCCTTCTGCCCGCCAGCTCTATCTCCTAGCTCTATACCAGCGCCACCCCTCCCCGCTCCATCCCGCTCTGTTCCTGCAAGATTGGGCCATGTCCTACGGCGAACTGGCGCAACTGGCTGGGGTGTCCCTCAGCACCGTCGAGCACTGGTTTAGCTCAGGCGCTTCCCATCGAGAACCCTCTAGCCTCCACTGCCGTCAGCTGGCGATCGTCCATCGCCTGTGGGACAACGCCGATCGCATCACGCCAGAGGTGATTCGCCTGTGGTGTGACTCTGCCAACTGAAACAAGGGTGCTGTCACTGTGACAGGGTTTGCTGGACTCTGGAGGAGCCAGCTTTTTAAATGAGGAGACACAGGCACCTTTCTACCAACTGGCATGGGCAACTTACTGCAAGCAACCGTTTCGATTCAGGGGACTCGTCCTTTGCTGTTTAATCATCTGTACCCTTCCCCTGAGTTTGGACAAAGGCAAGAGCGCAGTGGCACCGCAGGCAATGACCCCACCGAATGGCAGCGCAGTGTCTTAGCCATGCCAGAGACCCGTCAGCTCTACCTGCTGCCCAGCTATATCTTTGGCTGCTTGCGCGATGCCGGACGGTTCACCAAACGCAATCGTGGCAATCTGGTGAGTGCGATCGCTTCCACCTTGACCTTGAGTGAACGCCGCATCTTGCTCGATCGCTATCTGCCCGAAGCGCCGCAGTTTTATTCTGAGGATGCGGATGCTCCCACTTATGTGTTCATGAGCATCACCGGAGGGATGAGCAAGAAGGGAGCCAAGAACGTGCGCTATCGGGTAGCGGTATCGAGTGGATGGCGCTGCCAGTTTCTGCTCGATTGGGACAAGACGATTGTCTCTCGCAGCGAGTTAGAAGCGGTGGCGATCGATGCAGGCAAACTAGTGGGATTAGGCGATGGGCGATCGATCGGCTATGGGCGGTTTGAGATGCAGAGTTTTGAGGTCAACCAGGATTAACATTACACGGTTTGGAGCGGTCGGGTGTGGCAGGGATCGGTCAGGCAAGGTACGGTTCGGGTGGCTCGTCAAGGCACGGTTTGGCATGGAAAGGAAAGGAGCAGTAGGAGGATGAAACAACGGAATCGCAGACCGCCAAGAGAAGTGTGGCAGCAGACAAGAGAACGGATTTGGCAGCGCGACCAAGGTCGATGTCAGGGGCCTTACTGTCAAGAGCAGGCGATCGGTTCCTTGCCGTTGAAGCAGGCGCACATTGACCACATTGTGGAGTTGTCGAGTGGCGGTCGGCATGGGGATGAGAACTTAAGAACGCTGTGTCGCGGCTGTCATACCTTACGAGCCAGCCCTGCGCATCGGGGCATGATCAGCGGTGCTTTGCGAGAGGGAGTGATTCCCGCAGATTGGCGATCTCTAGTCTGGGAGGGGTGAAGCACATGATCTTGAAGCGATCGCCCATGTTGGGAGGATTAGAATGAATCAGGCCATTCCTCTACAAACTGATGATCTAGTTTGGCTCATCATCGTTCCCAAACGAGTAGAGTTCTGCCAACCGTTATTTCACTTTGGGGAACGGGTAAAGTTTTG
Organism: Oscillatoriophycideae cyanobacterium NC_groundwater_1537_Pr4_S-0.65um_50_18; assembly: GCA_016208305.1. Lineage (GTDB taxonomy): Bacteria > Cyanobacteriota > Cyanobacteriia > Elainellales > Elainellaceae > Drouetiella. The sequence continues at coordinate 14,160 of JACQYI010000016.1, forward strand.
CCAAGGGTACGGCAAAGACCGAAGTTGGGAAACGGGGCGGATTGTGGGCATGAAGTTTACTGACTCTGATCAATGGGTGTACACCGTTAGCCTAGATTTAGAAAGCCCACTCAGCCAGTGTGGGATACAAGAAATTACGGCCTATCAACCCGAACTGCAATTAGTCAAAGATCAT